>JAGYIQ010000001.1 GCA_018402565.1 Pirellulaceae bacterium
AGGGGCCGGTTACTCGCGGGGGAAGAACGGGCGCAGTTGGTCCAGGGTTTCGGGTGAATGCAGCGATTGTTTGCCAAAGCCGGGCTGGGCGCCGGCCTCGATGGCCTCCTGTTGGGCCCAGTCAAAATTCGAGACCAGCATGATCGGGATTGGCGACAATTTCTCGTCGGCGACCCAGGCTCGGATCACATCCAGACCAGCAGTGCCGTCGGCGTCGAACACACGGTTGACAAGGACCAAGTCGTAGGAGTTCTTGTCCGCCAACGCTCGCAATTGGGATTCACTGGCCGCCGCATCCACCTGCGCGTGGAACTGGGTGCGGAACAGCTGAGACAGGCTCCCGAAATCGAAACCGCACTGACCAGCGACCAAGACGCGACGTTCCATAATCTGTTCCCTGCTGTTGATGTTCGTCTGGAGGCGGTTGTTCAACCGTCCGCCTGGCCAAGTGCCTCGAGGGCGTGCTGTTTGATGCGTTTGATCATGGCGGCCATGCCGTTCTTGCGATTGCTGCTGAGGGAGTCCCCGAATCCCAACTCCGCAAGGATCTGGTCGGCATCCAACCGGAGCACCTCCGTGCAGGGCTTGCGATCGAAAAAGGCCAGCACGATCACGATCAATCCGCGGACGATCAACGAGTCCGACTCGGCTTGCAGACGCAAACTCGGTGGCCGTTCGGCATCCAACTCGGCGGTCAACCACACGGAACTCATGCAGCCATGCACGCGGTTGCACTCGCGGAGCAAATCCGGAGACATCTCGGGCAGCTGTCGCCCCAATTCGACCAAGTATTCGTATTTTTCCTCGCCGTCATCGAACAATTCGAAGGCGTCTTTCAGCTCGTCGACGGTGGGTGGGAAAGGCGTGTCCATAGCGGCAGTCAGGTATTTCTTGTTGCCCAGGCCCATAAGGTTGACCCAGTGGGTTGACCTGGCGGTCTTGGGAGTCGTTCTGGTAGTGATCCGTGTTCGCAGTGATCCGTGTTCGCAGTGATCATCGCGACTGGGGTTACAGCCGCAAAATCTGTTGGAGAGCGGTGACCACTTCCGCGGGTTGTTGGGCCATCCAAGCCAAGCCAACGATGTTGAGGAGCACCGCGACGGCGATGAACAGCGGACCGCAGACATTGCCGTTGGCGGATATCTTGGCGACCTCGCGATTCAAGGCGGCCTCGAGTTGCCGCCACCCGGCCAGGTTCTGTTGGCGGCCTGTCGACACCAGTTGGACCGTGCGTAGCCAGGGATGCGCTTCGACTTGGAAGTGCACCCCGAGTCGCGGGAGCCGCACGTTTTCCCCCGACCAGTGGGGCTGGTCGAGTTCCCCGAGAACATCGGACAGCAGGGGTCGGACCTGATCGGCCCTGAGGTTGTACAGTACCAAGCCGGGGCGCACGAGCATCGTGCCCAGTGATACGAGTAAACCGTAAAACGCCAGCAGCATCAACCACACGAACGGACCGAAGCGTGAGACGGCGTTTTCGGGGAAAAACAGTTCCATGGGTCCGACGATCATCAGCCCGCTGATGCCGACCGCCAGAATCGCCCAGTCGCGGCCGACGGTGGTCACAAACGGAGTTTTTCGCAGGTGCAACCCACCCAGCAACAGCAGATAAACCGAGAAGGGCAGGACAACGATGCAGAACTGGATCGACAACACGACTTTTCTGTTCACCTGAGTGGGGTGGAGACGGTGGGGATGGCCACGGCGCTGTGGCTAAGTTTACACTGATCGGGGCGGGGAGGCGATGAGGCGGCGCTTAAATTCAACCGGCCACTTTGGGAGGAAGACCACATGCGACTGGACGATCGAGTCGCCTTGATCACGGGCGGAACGCAGGGCATCGGCGCCGCCATCGCTCAACGGCTCGCTCGGGCAGGCTGTCATCTGGTCTTGGTGGGCCTGCGCGACGACGGGGCGGCGCGGGAGACGGTTGAGCGGTGCCGGGCGGAAGGGGTCCAGGTCGAATTGCTAACCGAGGACCTGGCGCGACCCGCCCCCGAAGTCATTCCCGCCCTGGCGGCTCGGGTGTTGGCCCAGCACCCGCGGATCTCGTTGTTGGTCAACAACGCGGGGACGTTTTGCGATCGCCCGTTCCTGGACATGGACTGGGAGACCTACCGTCGGACCCTGGCGTTGAACGTCGACGCGGGCTACTTTCTCACGCAGGCGTTTGCGCGGCATTGGGTACAGCACGCCATCCGCGGCCGCGTCTTGTTCACGGGATCGATCAACGGGGAATTGGCCGAGCCGGACCACACGGCGTACGACACCAGCAAGGGTGCCGTCCGCATGCTGGTCCGCAGCCTGTGTGTGGCCTTGGCTCCGCTGCAGATTCGCGTCAACGCCCTGGCGCCGGGGCTGATCGTGACGCCGCTGACCGAGTCGGCCTTGACACCCGCGGCCCTGGATTGGATGCGTCTGCACACGCCCAACGGCCAAGTCCCGGGCCCGGAGGCTTGCGCCGGCACGGCCCTATTCCTTCTCAGCGACGAGGCGGAACACGTTCATGGCCAAACGGTCCTGGTGGACGGTGGCATGAGCGTGTGGCAGCAGCCCGAGTCGCCTTATTGAGGGGTGACTGGCAGGAAGCGTTGGCCCCGACGATCGCTGGTTCCGGCGGTCGGAACCTCAGCCGCAACCGGAGACGGCAACGGGCTCTCGATCTTGGGCAGGGCCGGGAAGGCCGCTTTGACATCGACGGGCGGACGGCGGTACCCGGCCGGCTGGGTCGGCGTCGCGCTACCAGATGTCGCGCTACCGGATGTCGTGCTACCGCTACCGGATCCGAAGGCGCCGGCCCCCGTGCCGCTAGTCGCGGGCGATCCCACCGGGGGCAAGCTGCCGTACTGGCCCAGGTTCGGTTGAGCCGGGCCCAGATTCGTCGCGGCGGTGCCTGTCGCAGTGCCTGAGGCAGTTTCCGAGGCCGTGCCCGTCCCAGCTGCTGGTCCCGTGGCCGCTGTGCCCGCCGGGGTCGCCGGGGTCCGGGTACCCGTCAGGTTGGCTGGCGTCCGAGTTTGCGAGACTCGGCGTAATTCGGCTGCTAATTGTTCGCGAAGCCGTTGGATCTCGGACAACTCCGCGTCCACTTCCGCGTTCCCGGCGGCGGGGTCCTGCGAGTCGAAGCGGGGGCTGGTGTTGATGGAGCTCAAGTCCAGGCCGGTGGCGTTGGAGAACTCTTCGGGGTTCTCGAACCAGTCCAGACCGCCCATGGCCTCCAGCAGCCGTTGGTCTTCTTGGATCAGTCGCTCGACGTATTCCGAGTTGATTGGACCGGGATCGACCCACAGGCTGTTTTCGTCCAGCTGCATGGTCCCCAGATCAAAGTCCAAACCGCGGCGGAGTACCTCGTAGTCAACCCAGGTGCTCAAGAACGCACTTTGGGCTTGTTGCAGTCGGTTGATGGCGTCCGTCAAGTCTCGACCGATCGTCGGGTTGCCACCTCGAGATCCTGGGGGTGTCGGCCGCGACACTTCGAAGTTGGACTGCTCGACATTGGTCGCATTGACTTTAATCTGCAGTCGGTTCAACTCGAACAACACCTTATTGAGTTCGATCAGCCGGAGGATCTGGCGGAGATTCCTCGCGATTTCGTCGCGGAACTGGTAGTACTGCCGCCGCGCCTGTTGGTAGCGAATCAGTGCGGCTCGATAGTTATTGCGTTCCTGCAGTCGCGTGATCGGGCTATCGAAGCGGAAGCCCGCTCGTGCTCGACCGGTGGCGGTGCGGAAATTGGTTGGATTGTCGCCGACGGTCCCCACGTCGCCCTCCAAGACCAAGTCGAAGACGCTCTCCAGTTGATCGGCTTGAAATTCGATCAGCCGCCACGCATCCACCAGGCTGGCGCGGGCGTTCATCCAATCGCGGCGAAAATGCTGAGCGATGCGGATGGCGACTTCGGGATCCAGGCGGACTTCGGGCAGTTCGACCAATTCGGTGCGGGACACGACTTGAATCAGCAGTAGCTCCAGCGAGTAACCGGCGACATCGGCCAGGGCCTGCGGCAGCTTCTCCAAGACACCCTCTTTGAGCAGCGTCCTGGTTTCTGCATTATTGTCGTGACTTTGCAGCAATTTCTGAATATTCTCACTGGCCAGTCGCAGCTCTTGAGATGGACGGCTTTCGAGCGAATCGACCACCAATTGGACGGCTGCCAGCAATTGATCCGGGTCCTCGACTGCTCCGGGGCCGATCAAATCGTCAGCCAGGACCGCGTTTTCGGGATCGTCCAACAGGCCGTAGCCGAGGTTCAGGGCCTGGAGCTTGGCCAAGTTTTGAATGCGGCTATCCCGCCCGCCTCGCAAGCGAGCGACATCCTTCCGCACAGCTTCCAATTGACCCGTGAGGACGGCTCGACGCATCGACTCGATCTGCTCGACGACCGCAGGCAATTCCTGCAGCGTTTGGGCCACGTCGTCGCCCCATTCGAATGCCACGGGTTCGTCCAGGTCACCGACCGGATTGCCTTCGGCATTCAGCGCGCGGGTGGCGATGATATCATTGAGCCGACCGATTGGCAGACTGATCTGTTCGCGGAGCCGCGTCATGCGATCTTGCAAGCGAATCGCGTTGTTGTCGATCAATTCGAACTGTTCCAACAAGGGATCTTCGACCACGATCTTCATCTCGGGTGGCAAACCCAAGTTGATTTTAAACTGGTCCAACGACGCCTCGTAGTTGGTCGTCGCGCGGAACAGTTGTTGTTGGGCCGAGTACAACTGGGTTTCGACTTGCGTGACCTGCAACGCATTGATCCGCTGGGCGCCTTGCAAGAAGCGGAAGCGTTCCAGAGCGTTGCGTAGCTGCGTGACGTTGTACTCTTGAATCGAGATATTCTGTCGGTCTTCTAGCAGCCCGAGCACGCCTCCCACCCCCGCCCCTTGGCCGCCGGGCGCCCCCAGAAAGTTGCCACCTCGGTTCGGCCCCTGCCCAGGGTTCCTACCTGTGACGATACTGAGGTAGAAGCCGCGGCGAAAGCGTTCCATCTGACGCACGTTGGCCAACAGGGTACGTTCGGCAAAGGTCAAGGACTCCAGGATCCGCTCGCGTCCGCCCCCGCGGAGCAAGGGTTGAATGAACGAGACATCCATCAGCGAGCTTGTGGCGTTTGTCGTGGGTCCCGCGAATTGCCACAGCATCGTGTTGGCAAAGCCGACGACCAGGGTTGAGCCGGTGATGCCCAGTTTCCGCAGGCTGACCCCTCGGTTGCCCGTCGTGGCTTCAACCGTGGTGCGACTGCTGCCGCCGCCACGAATCCGACCATCGGCGGTGGCGAAACTGTTGTAGGAGGCGAACAGTTGGGCGTCGAAAGCGAACCGCTCCAGGCTCACGTCCAGGGCCGACTGGTACAGTGCCTCACGTTGTTGTTGGTAGGTCGGCGAGTGCAGGTAGGCGACTTGGACCGCTCGGTTGATGTCCAGCACCAAGTCGCCGTTGTCGTTGACCGGCACAAACGACAGCCACTCGGGGTTTTCCACCTGGTCCAACTCGCCGTTGGCCCCCCAGTGGGGATAGGCGGGCTTGTTGTCGACGCGGCGCATGAATTCTTGCGCGGCCGGATCGTCCGGCGGCATCGGTGGGTGGTCGGAGGAGAACGGATGCGCCATGCGGGAGCGGGGGTCAATTTCGATCGTGCGGTCCGGCAAGTCCCAGTGCGGGTCACTGGCCTTTTCCCCGATCAGCTTGGTCGCTTCCGTGTCCGCCTGGCGACGGTAGTAGCCTCGATGGCAAGCAGTTGTTTGAACCAAGACGCCGGCCGTCAGCAAACTGAGGCAAACGGTGGGCCATCGACGCGAGATCCAATTCCTTTTCGCTGGCACGGAAAAGGCCTCCTAACGGGTTGGTGTGGGGATAGCACTGGGGGCGTCCGCGGCCAAGATCGAGGAAAATGTGCCGATTTTGGCAGCACATTTTCGTGGAATTTGGGACGGAACCTCAGTTGGGAGCGGGAAATCCCCAATTTTTGAAGTACAGTGGAGGGTCGGTGGTCGGCTGGCCGCCGCCGGTCCTCCGGGTCGTATCGGCTTTAATCGGACTAGCGATGGTAGCGGTTTAGCCGATCGTGACGGTCGATACAGTTTGGGAATGACGAGCCGGTGCAATCGTCAAAAATTTCCCAGCTTCACGGGTGGGGTCGGGCAGAATTAATTGACAGACCAAACTACCCAATTTATCATCGAGACAGAGCGGGACTTGCGGGTTCCGAGGGGCTGTCGTCGCAATTTACCAGGTCCAGGCCAATGCTGTTTTACATTTTCGCCGGCGTCATCTTCATCGCTCTGGTGGTTTTCTTGGTCTATTCAGCCAAGCTGTGGCATTGGGCCCACATCACCGCGGTGGCGTTGGTCTTCCTGACGGCCGTCCCCGCCTACTACTGTGCGGCATACGTATTGAAGACGCGAAAGGCGATTGTCAAAGAGCACGCTGAGGCCCAAAAGGCGGCCGACAGCGAGAGAACTCGCTATTTGAATGTCCTCTACGGGGCCGAGACCGGTACCGGCGGTGGGTTCGGCGACGGGTCACTGAAGGCCGAGTTGACTCGGTACAAGCTGTTGACCACTGGCAAGGGCCGGAGCTGGGATCAGTCCACCTTGCAATCGCGGAACGAGACGGCCTACGTATTTGAGGTCGCGGCGCCAGCCCCGGCCGCGGTGGACGAAAACGCTGCCGCTGCGGATCCAGCTGCTGCCCCGGCGGCTGCCCCGGCGGCGGATGCCGCCGCTGCTGGAGCCGAAGGCGAGTACCCCTTGGTCGGCGCGCTGGTGTACGCCTTCCAATTGACGGGCCTGCAGGTCGGCGAGAACCGCTTGGACGTCCCGGGCGGCTACATGGGCTCCTTCCGCGTCACGTCGGTTGAGGGCAATCGAGTCACGACCGCCCCCGAGTTCCTGATGGAGTCGGAAGTGCGACTAGGAGATGGCGTTGCCTTGTTCGAACGGCCGCCGTTGGACACGCACGACGTGATGCTGGCTGCGTTGGGCTTTTCCGCCGCTGACAAGCCGACGATCGACGATTATCGCGAGAAATTCCAGAGTGTCTTCCCGGCCGAGACATTCGGCTTGACCCCCGCCAGCCAATCGTACTTGGATCTGTTGGATGCGTTTTCTTTCGACGGACGATCGATTGAAAGCGAAATCAACGTGTGGTTGTCGGCCCAGGGCCGTCCGTCATGGAATCCCGGAGTGGAAGAGATCGTGGCGGTATCGCGAATCCTCCGTGAATTCGAGGAAGCCGTCGACGGAAGCCAGGACGTGGTCACCAGCGGCGATTTTGACGCCCTGGGGCGGGCCAACGACCCCGAACTGCAGTTGGGCAAGCCCGCTCGGATTGCCGCTTCGCGGGCCGGTGATGATTCCGATGTTATCCTGATTGACAAAGCCACCGCCTCCTCCGGTTATGCTCGGCCCGACGGCACTCAGGTCCGCTCGTGGGAAGAAGACGGTCGATCGGAGACCGTGACCAACCGGTACTCGCGACGTTTGCGGGACCACACCACCGAGATCCAGCAACTGCGGTTCGATCGTGGCGTGGTGGACCAACGGATCGCCGAGTACACGCGGTTCAACGCCAGCGTCCAGGCATCGTTGACGGCCGCTCAGGCGCAAGAGGACCTGCGAACCACGCAGATCACGGACCTGACCCAGGACCAAGAGAACCTGAAGGGTGACCTGCGGATCGTGGGCGATTACCTGGCGGATCTCGAGTTCCGCTTGGGTGAATTGCGGCGTGAGATCCGTGACACCTATCTGCAGATTTCTCACCTGCATCAACAAAGCCTGCAAGAGGCCGCTTCCTGGGCCGCCGCACAACGATAAAGTTGGCGGCAATAAAGTTGGCGGCAATAAAGTTGCCGGCGATAAAGTTGCCGGCGATAAACGCTCGCGGGGGTTAAACCTCGCGGGGACAAACGCTCGCGGGGACAAACGCTCGGGGACCTCTGCCGTCGCAGTGGCCCCGGGGCTGGGAGCCTGCGGCCGGGTGCCTCGTCAAGTCTTTTGTGATGGCTTAAACTACTCGACGGTCAGTTCCGGGGCGTCGATGGTTTGGCAAGCGAGACTTGACGGCGAATGGGTATCTACGATCGACAGTACTATCGCGACGACCAGGACGAGTTTTCCTGGCGGCCAGCCAACGCCTGGTCGGTGTTGAATTGGTTGATCGCGATCTGCATCGGGGTTTATGTCCTGGATACCCTGAGCTTGGGGGTGGACCCGAGTTTACGGATCCACAAGATTTTCGCCGCTTACAGCAGCGACCTGTGGCAGCCCTGGCGGTGGTTCTCGTTCGTTTCTTACGCCTTTGTCCACGCGCCTTTGGATGACCAGAGTCGTCTGGGGATCCTGCACATCGTCTTCAACATGTTCATCCTCTGGACATTTGGCCGCACGGTGGAGGGCCATTTAGGCAGTTTCCAGTTTCTCTGGTTGTATTTGGTTTCGGCCCTGTTGAGCAGTTTGGTTTACTTGTTGTTTTGGACGGTACTGGGTCGGCCCACGGCCTTGATCGGTGCCTCCGGTGCCGTCTCGACGGTCATGGTCTACTTTATCTTCCTGAATCCTAGAATGACGCTGCTGCTGTTCGGCATCGTTCCCATTCCCGCCTGGGTCCTGGGGGTCGGCATTCTACTCTACGACTTCTTGGGCTCCGTTTCGGGCCTGATGGGCGCCGAGCGCAGTGTCGCTTACGAAGCGCACTTGATCGGTGCCGCCGTCGGGGCCTGGGCGTTTCGCTACGGTCCGCCAGGATTAAGCACTTGGAAGTCGTTCAAGTTCTGGTGGCGAACGCGACACCTGCGGGTCGTCCGAGCCCAGGAACAGCGTGAAGAAGGCTTGGCCAGTGACGCGGATCGGGTGTTGGAAAAAGTCAGTCGCCTGGGCTACGACCAATTGACCAACAAAGAGAAGAAGATCCTGGAAGCCTACAGCCGCAAACTCCGCGAGAAAAAGTAGGGCGAAGAGCGTAGGGCGAAGGGCGTAGGGCGAAGGGCGAAGGGCGATAGGGCGAAGGGCGAAGGCCAGCAAACCTCGCTATCAGAATCGTGCTCGTGCTCGTAATCGTAATCGAAAACGAAAACGAGCCGCGAGTACGAGTACGAGTACCGCTGCGCTGAGTACGAGTACGAGGACCGCTGCGCTGAGTACGAGTACGAGGACCGCTGCGCTGAGTACGAGGACCGCTGCTGCGTTTAGTACGCTCGCTATCTGTCCGACGGACCTGTTGGCTACAGAGAACGGACGATGCGAAATGGGTAGCGGAATGCGTCAAGCATTTCGAGCGGAGAGAACAGGCACGACGCTCTGTTTCGACCTTGCAGCTCGTATTGGCTCGTGCTCGTAATCGTAATCGAAAACAAGCGCCGAGTACGAGTACGAGGACCGCTGCTGCGTTTAGTACGCTCGCTATCTGTCCGACGGACCTGTTGGCTACAGAGAACGGACGATGCGAAATGGGTAGCGGAATGCGTCAAGCATTTCGAGCGGAGAGAACAGGCACGACGCTCTGTTTCGACCTTGCAGCTCGTATTGGCTCGGCTCGTAATCGTAATCGAAAACAAGCGCCGAGTACGAGGACGAGGACCGCTGCCGCGAGGACGAGGACGAGGATCGCGGGGGACTGAGTACGAGTTACCTAGCGATTTTTAATTTAGTTACTAACCACTAAATAGCAGGAACCACCATGAACGACGCAGCGATTCGCAGCTTGCTGGACCATTTGCAGATCCAACCGCAACACCCGGGCGCGTGCCTGGGTCCGGACCAATGGCTGGCGGGTTCCGACCACCAGCGACTCCGATCGCACAACCCCACGACTGGCCAGGTCCTGGGAGAAGTCGTCTTGGCGGACGTCGCCACGTACCAACACTTGGTGCCGGCAGCGGAGCAAGCGTTTCTGAGTTGGCGCGAGGTCCCGGCTCCGCAGCGGGGCCAATTGATTCGCGACTTGGGCAATGCCTTGCGAGCCGATATCGAACCGTTGGGCACGCTCGTGTCCCTGGAGATGGGCAAGATCTTGCCGGAGGGCATCGGCGAGGTCCAAGAGATGATCGACATCTGCGACTTTGCCGTCGGTCTTTCGCGGCAACTCTGCGGCAGCACGATGCACTCCGAGCGGCCGGGCCATCGCATGTACGAACAGTGGCACCCCTTGGGTCCCGTCGGCATCATCAGCGCGTTCAACTTCCCGGTGGCGGTTTGGTCGTGGAACGCCGCCTTGGCCGCGGTCTGCGGCGACACGATGATCTGGAAGCCATCCCTGCAAACGCCCCTGGTCAGCATCGCGGTGCAGCAGATCTGCAACCGAGTGATGCGGGATCATGGTGTCACGGGACTGTTTAATCTATTGCTGGGGCCAGACGCCTCGGTGACGCAGGCGATGGTCGCTGATCCGCGGCTGCCGTTGATCAGCTTCACGGGTTCGACCGAGGTGGGCCGCCAGGTGGCAGGTGTGGTGGCCCAACGTCTCGGCCGCAGTCTATTGGAGTTGGGTGGCAACAACGCCTTGATCGTCCAGGCAGACGCCGACCTGGATCTGGCGGTTCGAGCCATCGTGTTCGGGGCGATCGGCACTGCCGGCCAACGCTGCACCACGACCCGCCGGCTGTTTGTGCAACAGTCCCTGGCCGAGGAACTCTGTCAACGTCTGGTGGCGGCCTACGAACAGATCCGTCCCGGCGACCCAACGCAGCCGGGAACGCTACTGGGGCCACTGATCAGTGCCGCGGCAGTCGAGGCGTTTGAGGGGGCCGTGGCACAAGCGGTGTCCGAGGGCGGACAGGTTCTCACCGGTGGCCAGCCGTACCCCGGACCGGGCCACTTCGTTCAGCCGACCCTGATCAAGATGCCCACCCAATCCGCTGTCGTCCGCCGCGAGACCTTCGCTCCAATTTTGTATATTTTGACTTACGAAGAATTGTCCGATGCGATCGCGGAGCAGAATGCCGTGTCCCAAGGACTGTCCAGCGCCTTGTTCACGCGAGATCTGATCAGTGCCGAGACCTTCTTGTCGGTGGCGGGCTCGGATTGCGGAATCGCGAATGTGAATATCGGCACCAGCGGCGCGGAGATCGGCGGGGCATTTGGCGGCGAGAAAGATACCGGAGGCGGTCGCGAGTCTGGCTCGGATGCGTGGAAAGTCTACATGCGGCGCCAGACCAATACCATCAATTGGTCCAAAAACCTGCCGTTGGCGCAAGGCATCCAGTTCGGCTGATGTAGCACTGGACAATCAAAACTCGCCCTTTGGGATCGACACTCGCACACAGATTCAGGCGGTTGACGATGCCCCAACCCGGAGCAACCGGGTGACGGCCCAGCAAGAGGCCAATCGGATGGGTAAACCGCGAGAGGGGGGGAAGTACGCAGAGAAAAATCGACCGCCAGGATTTCTTAGAGAAACCGGCGGGAGCAGCCTTGCCGGTCACTCACAGGAACATGATCTAGCAAAAGCCAGTTGGGATGGGGAACACTAATCTTCGCTAATCTTCGCTGATAGGTAACTGCCAGGAGATTGCAGAGACGAGTGAGCCTGTGAGGCACCGGCGGTTTGCTTACACTATCGTAGTTTCCAATCCTTTTTATTTTGCTATTTTAGGATTAGTGTCGATCAGTGTTAATTAGTGTTCCGAAAATGCACGGAGGACCGTCGCTGCCGGCGAGATACAGGTGTGACGGGACAATCCACCGCCGAATTCTTGGATCAACATGCGCTAGTAGATTCAGACGATTGACGATGCCCCATGCGGAGCAACCGGGTGACGGCCCAGCAAGAGGCCAATCGGATGGGTAAACCGCGAGAGGGGGGGAAGTACGCAGAGGAAAACGACCGCCAGGATTTCGTGATCGAGTACAAGAAGACCGAGTTCACCGTAAGCAGCCGTTCTTGGCCTAAAGCCGTGGATGGATGCAAAAAAAGTAACCGTTCACGGGTGGGAGGTAATCCTCGGGGCTGGTGCATTCCGCAAGTCGGTTGGTTATCGGGGTAAACCGATGGCGTTCTCCAGTTGCTTTTGCTCGCAAACAACCGACTGGTTAGCCCGACTTGCTGCATGACACCCTACGAGGCGTGAACGGTTACCCAAAAAAGACGCCCACGTGTCGAGTTCGTGGGCGTCCGGTGCTGGACGGGGTAGACCGGCTGGGTCCGCGCCGCATGCTTACTTGAGGTCGTTGCCACCTTATGCGGTGCGGATATCGATCTTCTTGGCCTGGGCTTCTTGGGCCTTGGGCACAATCACCGTCAACACGCCGTTGGACAATTCAGCCGAAACGTTTTGGTTCTCGACGGGTTCGCGAAACGCCAGGACCCGTTGGAACTTACCGAACTTGCGTTCGCGGACGTGAACGTGATTCTTCTCCTCGACCTTGGTCTCATGGCGTTGGCCGGTGATCGTCAGCAGGTCTTGCTTGAGCTCGACCGACACATCGTCGGACGAGAAACCGGGCAAGTCCAGGATCACGCGGAACTCTCGATCGCTCTCGACCACCTCCCAGGCCGGCACCCAGCCGTCGGAAGCGCTTCGCTCGCTGACCATTCGCGAGCCCGGCGTACCTTCACCAAAAAAATGGTTCATCACTTGATCGAAGTCCCACACCAATGGGTAGCGAGACAGGACCGAACGAGAACCGGGACGATTGGAAACTTGGTTGGCGTTCATGATAAACTCCTTGGTTAAGTAAGGGACGTCTCGAGCATCCGCTCACGCCGGAACGAACGCTCGATTTCGGGCGCAGTGGCCCATGTGATTTCCTCAACAAGCCAGCCCCGTCGCCGAATCGTGCGAACTTCCTATCCGCCCGAGTGGCTCGGTGGCTCCACCAGCAATGATCATCGCCGTCTATCACGAAATGCAACGAGCGTGCCAATGTCAAAAAAATCTCGCTGGTCAGCAAAACATCGGACTACGAATCGCCCGATTCGAAACTCATCATGGGGCACCCCTCGGTCGGGCTGGCGTCGACAAACCGGTAGATTCAGGCACCAGAGAGTACATTCGATCCAGCGACACGAGCGAAGGTGTCAAGCTGTCAGTCGGTGGCGGGCCCAACTTGTCAGTTGACCGACAGCGGATGAGGGCAGCCAGAGGGGCAGCCAGAGGGGCAGAGCGCAGCAAGGGTCAAATCGTGAGAGGGTCAAATCCGTGACAGGGCAGGGTGCGGGAGACTGGGGTAGGGTGCCGGGTGCAATGTGCCGAGTCCCGTGCGCCGAGTGCCGTGCGCCATGTACAGTGTGCCGAAGGGCCGGGTGCCGTGTGCCGAAGGGCCGGGTGCCGTGTGCCGAAGGCCAGGTGCCGTGTGCCGAAGGCCAGGTGCCGTGCCGAAGGCCAGGTGCCGTGTGCCGAAGGCCAGGTGCCGTGTGCCGAAGGCCAGGTGCCGTGTGCCGAAGGCCAGGTGCCGTGTGCCGAAGGCCAGGTGCCGTGTGCCGAAGGCCAGGTGCCGTGTGCCGAAGGCCAGGTGCCGTGTGCCGAAGGCCAGGTGCCGTGTGCCGAAGGCCAGGTGCCGTGTGCCGAAGGCCAGGTGCCGTGTGCCGAAGGCCAGGTACAGTGTGCCGAAGGGCCTAGACTTGCTCTCGCAGGGTGAACCAACTGAGCACCGCCAAGATCCCGCTGCTGGCGACAAACACGATATCGACGATCATGTTGGAGTATTTGAATGGCGCCAGCGCCACGTTGCCGGACATTCCCATCAGCAGATCCGCCAGGAACAGCACGAACGTCAGGAGCGAGATCACCAAGGCGATGATGCACAGAACTTTAGGCATGAACGAACCTCGACGAGTGCCATAGGACGAATGGGTTAGCCGACGGGACTAGTATAATTGCAAAAGCCGACTTGTCAGCGCGGTGTTCCGAGATTCTGGGGTAGCCAGGGTACTTTTTCTGGGTCGGTCCTACCGATCGTGACGACTGGAGTGCGGCGACGGCGTCAATTGGCTCCTCAGCACATACCATCGCTCCGCTCGTTTTGTCCTGGGTGGGCGATTATCATGGTCTCTGGGCCATCTGACGGACGCTGGGCCATCTGCCGGAAGCTGGGCGGCGGGCGAGGCGACTTGTTTCAAGCGGGCGTTTGGTTGCACGTGGTCGGCGGGACCGAGTGTGATTTATAAATGTTGTTTATTGGTTGGGAGTGGTGGCTTGAGTACGATGACGGAGTTGGGGGTCGGTGCGGGTGTGCAAGCGAGATTGCGGGCCGGCATGCCCGTCGCTCAGCGTTGGGCGTACTTCGACCACGCCGCGGTTGGGCCACTGACTCGTGCGGCGGCGGACGCGATGGGTCGGTACGTGGCCCAGGCATCGGAGTCGGGCGACGTGAACTGGCTGGAGTGGTCCGCCGGTGTGGAACGGACTCGGGCGGCCGCGGCCGAATTGATTGGCGCGTTGCCGGCGGAAGTGGCCTTGGTGCATAGCACCTCCGAGGGGATCTCGTTGGTGGCCGAGGGCCTGGATTGGCAGTCCGGCGACAACGTGGTGCTGCCGGCGGGCGAATTCCCCGCCAACGTTTATCCCTGGTTGCATCTACAATCCCGGGGGGTGGAGGTGCGGCAAGTCCCGATGCCGACACCGGCCTTGGATTACCAGCGTTTGGCCGACGCTTGCGATGCGCGGACGCGGCTGATCACATGCTCGTGGGTGGGCTATGCGACGGGCTACCGCTGCGACCCGAGTCAGGTGGGGCAGATCGCCAAGCAGAAGGGCGCGTTTTTCTTATTGGATGCGATTCAAGGACTCGGTGTCTTCCCGTTGGACGTGCGTCAGGCGGGGATCGATTTTTTGTCGGCCGACGGCCACAAGTGGCTACTGTCCCCCGAAGGCGCGGGCCTGGCTTATATCCGCGACGAGCTCCTGGAGCGATTGCGTCCACCGATGGTCGGCTGGAACAGCGTCGTCGCTCGTTATGACTTTCACACGGTGGATCCGACCCTGCGTCCTGAAGCGGCTCGCTATGAGATCGGGGCCCAGAACATGATCGGGCAGCTGGGCTTCGGCGGCAGCCTCCAGACCTTGTTGGATCTGGGTTTGTCGCCGTCGAGTTGGGCGGTCGCTGAGCCGGTCCTAGCCTCGGTCGAGCGTTTGGCGGACGAGCTCCAGCGGCGTGGTGCGGTCGTGTCGCTGCCTCCGGCCGACCTACGCTCGGGCATTGTGATGTTCGATTTGCCGGGGCACGACCCGGTGGCCATTCGCCAGCACCTGTTGGAGCGAGGGATCGTCACGAGTTGTCGCGGTGGCCGCGTCCGCGTGGCGGTGCATGCCTACAATGATGAGAGCGATTTCCAGCAACTCTACCAAGCCTTAGAAGAGAGTCGTTCCTGATGGACACCGCCGTCTACACGGGCTCGTTCGACCCCATCACTGTCGGGCATTTGAATGTGATCCAACGCTCGAGTCGCCTGGTGCGACGGCTGATCGTGGGCGTGGGCATCAACGCGCAAAAGACCTGGTTGTTCACCCCAGAGGAACGTTGCGAGTTGATCCGCGACAGCATCCCGGAGTTGGACAATGTCGAGATCCAAGTGTTCCAGGGCTTGGCGGTGAAATTTGTCCGCGATTGCGGGGCCAGGGTCATGATCCGCGGCGTGCGACCGCTGACCGACATCGACGCGGAGTTCACCATGACCAGTGCCAACCGCCAATTGGACTCGGGGGTGGAAACCGTATTCTTGATGTCCGACCCCGGCTTCTCGCACGTTTCCAGCTCCCTGATCAAGCAGATCGCCCACTTGGCGGACGACGAACAATTGGCCAAGTTCCTACCACCGCAGATTATCGATCGGGTGCGGGAACGACTTAGCAGCCGAGTTCCCACGGGAGCCCGTGTGGAATAAGCTCCGGTTGCGGTGGAAGCCAACACAAACGGCCACAGCCGTTTGACTCGGTGTGTTGCGTGCAGCATAATCAAGCGAGGGTTGGTTGAGACATTTTGGAAGTGCGAGTTTCCCTGGTGGGGGCCACGGTCTTCAAAACCGGTGGACGGTGCGACAAGCACGGTCGGTGGGTTCGATTCCCATGCACTTCCGTCCCGGGGCGTTATTGCCCCTTCTGTCGGCAAGGTGTGCCTTTTCCCCATGAATATTATCGCAGCGAAACCCATCAACATGTGGCGCAGCGCGGCTCAGCGCGGGTATCGATCGCTGCTTGCCTGCTGCTGCGTCTGCTTCTGTCTGGGACTGTGGCCAGGTGTCGCGGCCGCTCAAGACCGCTTGCCGGTGGGCGCCGAGGCCCCAGCGTGGAGCGATCTATTGGGCACGGACGGCCAGCCGCACTCGTTGGCGGACCTGCAGGAGTTCGACTTTGTCGTCGTCTGCTTTACCTGCAACACCTGCCCCTACGCGATCGACTACGAGGAGCGACTGATCGCTCTCCAACAGCGCTACGCTGAGGGGACGGACGGCCAGCCGCGCGTGGCAGTGGTGGCGATCAACGCAAACGACACACCCGCGGACCAAATGGATAAGATGCAAGCGCGAGCCACGGAGCGAGGGTTCCCGTTTGCCTACTTGCGCGACGCCGATCAAGCCGTGGCGAAAGCCTATCGAGCGGTCTATACCCCCGAATTTTTTCTATTGGACCGTGAGCGAAAAATTCGCTACCAAGGCGCCTTGGACGACAAGACCAAGGCCGATGAAGTGTCGCGTCAGTTCATCGTCGAAGCCATCACAGCCCTCCAAGCGAACCGCGAACCGAGTACCACGTACGAAGGTGCACGCGGCTGCAAGATCCGCTTCCCGAAACCCAAACGACGGGAAGACTAAGGAAAAACAAAACGCAAATTTGAAACAAAACGCCACGAAAACACCGCAATTACAGCCCGTCAGCGACTGCCGAGGGCAGGGCTCAGCCATACAACAAACATCCCGCGCACCTTGTTTTGCACCTTTCGTGGTAACCGTTCACGATTGGTGGTCCGATTGCGGGGCTGTTAAGTTCCACGTAACCGTTCACGCCTCGTAGGGTGTCATGCAGCAAGTCGGGCTAACCGTACGATCGTTTGCGAGTCAAAGCAACTGGACAATGCTACCGGTTTGCCCCGAGAACCATCCGACTTGCGGAATGCACCAGCCCCAAGGATGACCTCCCACCCGTGAACGGTTACGGTTCCACAAGTCGGATTGCTCGAGGGGTACGGTCGAGTCTGTTCGAACTATCCTGTCTTGAGATTTTGCCAGGGGCCAGTGATCGCGAATGTCACGCCGGGCGTTTGGATGTTGACAAAGAGCCATTGGCCGTCTTGACTGAACGTGGCTCCGGCCCATTCGCTGCCGCGGAAGTCGCCGCGATGCCCATGGATGCCATCGATCTGCACGTTGTTCTCGGCGAAGGGACTGAGCCAGCCCTGCGTGGTCAGCACCTGCAGGCGTTGCGGCACGTATTGGCCATCTTCGCAGAGCAATATTTCCCCGCGGCAACTGACGCAAAGATTATCGGGCATGTGCAGCACCTCGATGCCGGGCGATTCGAACAGCAGACGCAAGGACTCCTGACTGGGGTCGTACTCCCAGACTTGTCCCGCTCGAGCGTCCCCGCCGCTGGTGGCGGTGATAAAGACCTTGCCATCGTGCAAGGCGACGCCCTCTAATCGCGCGAAGGTGGCGCCGCCCAGCTCCAACCCTTGGTGGAAGACTCCTTGGCCGTCTTGCGTGCCAGGTGAGTGCGGCCGCAAGCGATCGGGGATCTCGACCCAATCGACGTCGAAGGCTTCCCCCACCTTCAATCCCTTCCGCAGGTCAGGCCGTTGCTTGACCACCATCATCTGGAATTGGCCGAAGGACTTCAGATCTCCCGGGGCGGTGGGAATCATGCGATAGAAGCCCGCGCGGTTTGTGTCCTCGGTCAGGTAAACGATGCCCGACTGGGGGCAAACAGCGACGGCCTCGTGTACAAATCGTCCCAAGGACAACAGTGGCTCTGGCCGCGTCTGACCACCGACCGGCACCTCGAAAACAAAGCCGTGGGGCTGTGTCCAGGGGTTCGGCTGATTGTCAGGCAATTCGGTTTCCGGGCCGACCACTGCCTCCTCGCAACTCAGCCAAGTGTTCCACGGGGTGGCTCCACCGGCACAGTTATTGACGGTCCCCGCCAGACTGGGGCGCGACTCCACGAACGACTCTTTGGCTCGATCGAACACCAGCTCCGTGCAACCGCCGCCGCCGAAAGGATCGTAAGCGTGATCCCAAAATGCCGCCGCGGGTTGGGGCAACTCGTGATTGCGACACAGCGTGATCCGCGTCCCCTCTTCCTGAATGATCGCCATGCCATCGTGACTGCTTGGCGTACGGCCGCCGTTGGCCAGCGGTTGATCCGTCCAGCCGTACGACCAGTAGCGAAAGCCCTCGGGCAGCTTGAGCAGCGGCAGGCCGGTGGACCCATCGAGCGTCTCGCGGAGCAGTCCGTACAACGGCCGCACAAGCGACTCGGCCGTGACCACTCGACCGGTTAACTCACCAAACGCCGCACCGATCGCGGCAGCCGTCATGCCTCGGCTCAAGCGGCCGAGAAACTGTCGTCGATCCGTGGCAGCGGCGGTGCTCGGAGTCTGGCGGCTGGAAGATTCGTCCATGTGGGCACCTCGAGTAACGCGCAGGGGGCAGGGGAAACGGGGCAGGGGAACCGGAGCAGTGGGAACGGAGCAGTGGGAACGGCAGGCCCCGTCGCTCGCGCGTGGTCGCTGGGGAATCTGGCCGCTGATGCACTGAATCTAACGAATCAAGATGTTAGTTCTGCGAAACTGAAATGAAGCTTCGATGAAGTTCCAGCGACCGGCCGAGAGGTTGCTTTCCAGGTCGTTCTGACCGGCGTGTACAGCGGTCGAATCGGTAGATCAAAGGCGTTCCGAGCCAGCCCCCACGGCAGGTTCTTCCAACTGCTCTCGGAGCGTCTGAATCGGTATGCCCAGGGAGTCAAATGGAAACGGATCGGCGACCCGTTCACCCACGATAAACTGCTGGGGTTCCCAGGCCACTTCGATCGGCGCGATCCGCAGGGGCTCGCGCGGCGCCAACCATTGGGCGGGTTGGACCATCGTGGCAGTTGGAACATCATTCGCAGTCGTCGGGCGAGCTCCCTCCACGGCAAGTCTCCCCGTGGCTGGAACATGAACGGCTGGATCGTGCGCGGCTGGGATCTGCGCGGCTGGAACCTCCGGGCCGTCGACCTCGTGCTCCCGATCCTGGCGGATTTCCTGACCAGGCCCAGGTGCCGCGGCGTCGGCCAGGAACGCGGCGTCGGCCAGGAAGGGCCGCGGGGCATGGCCGATTTCCGGTTGCCACAGGCGTTCTACGGCATCGGCCCACCCCACCAAGTCTTGGCCGTGGTAGCCAAGCATCAGCGGCAGCGGCCCGTCGGTGCCAGGCAGTGGACGCAGCCACAGCTGCCCCGACTCCCACCGCAGGCCGACATGCAGTTGGGCAAATCGGACGGTGAGATTCGCCAGCGGATCGGGGGCGGATGCCATCTCGTTTGCGTTCGTCTCGGACTCCAAAGCCGCGTGCGCCACTTGCCGCACCGCTGGATTGGCCGCAGGCAGCGTGAGGGCGCGAGTGGCGGCCAGCACCAGATCGGCGGCCAGTTCGCCGTTTTCGGCCGAGCATTCGATCTGGGCGGACTCCAACTGGGCGGACTCCCACCCCGTGCCCTCGCCCGCTCGTCCCACCCAGGCCAAGTGCTGGATCTGCAATTGCAGCGGGGCCTGCGTACGGCTGCGACGCCCCGAGATCGCGTACTCGAGATCGGACAAATCCCAGCCGTCGGCTTGGGCTTGGCGGCAATCGACTCGCCAGCCTTGGTCCGAGGCGTTGCCGGTCAGCAGTCCTTGAAAACGGGCCGCGGCCGAAGCAGACCGAAGCGCCGCTGGCCATGCTTGCAGGTTGATCCAGGCCACGGGGACCGGTCGCTCCAACACTGCGACTTCCCAATGGGTTGAAAAGTTGGGGCTTGTCGGGGAGCCTGGCGAATCGGGGCGACGTTCCAAGTAGCACAGCACCGGCACCTCTGGCGTGGGAACTCCCGCTGACAGCACGTCTCGGTCGCGTCGCGGCGGCAGGAGCTTGGCGGCCACTTCCAACCGCGGTCGCTGTGTCGCGGCGTGCCATTGCCAAGCCACCGTCACGTCCTGCAGACGCAGCGCCAGTGGCGGGGTCGGAGCGGTGGGGGCCGCCTGCGAATCGCGGCTCAGCGTATCGCGGCTCAGCACCTCCAGGGATTGAACGTGTAACGTCGGCAACTGCTGGCCAGCCGCCTCGGCCATCGGCCTGGTCCCTGCCAAGTGTTGACGGAGCACCGTGCGATGCAAGTGCTCGAACAGATCCGGGAGGGTCGCTTCGTCCAATTGCAAATGATCGATCTGCCACCGAGCATGTTGGGGGGAATCGACCCAACAGAGCGACCAGCGATCGGCCGTCGCCCACGTGCCCGTCTCCGGGTGCTGGAAGCTGACGCCGTGCAAAATCGTCAGGTCCGGCGTGGGCGTTGTGACTCGCTCCAATCGCACGGGCACCCCCAGTTGCAATTGGAGTTGCCGCGCGAAGTGATCAGGACCGGGCTGATAGAGGATGCGCAGAGCGACCCAGGCGGTGGGCAACACGCACGCCACCACAAAGATCAACTGGCAGATCCATCGCCGCCGGCGGTCACTCATCTTGAACCGTTACCTTCATCCATGGAAGGGCATTCTGTCGGGTGTGTGCTCGGGGTGTTACTCGTCAGCGACGAGCCCCCTGTTGCAGCATCGCGGTCCAGCGTTCTTGCATCTCCAAGAGGCTGTCCCCGCCCAGCTTCTCGAGCAGGGCGTTGGCCACCTCGAAGGCGACCACCGCCTCCAAGATAATCGCCGCCGCTGGCACGGCACACACGTCGCTGCGTTCGTAATTGGCGGCCTGCGGCTGCTTGGTGTCCAGATTGATCGAATCCAGTCCCTTGCGGAGCGTGCTGATCGGTTTCTTCGCGGCGCGGACCACCAGCGGTTGGCCGTTGGTCATGCCGCCTTCCAAACCGCCAGCATGATTGGTCGGCCGAGTATACCCCAAAGCGGGCGTGCCAGCTTGAGCCGGATCAAAATGGATCGGGTCGTGCACCAGCGAACCGACGCGACGAGCGGCCTCGAATCCCAAGCCGATCTCGACACCCTTGATCGCTTGGACCGCCATCACCGCTTGCGCCAGGCGGCCGTCGAGTTTCCTGTCCCATTGGGCATGAGTCCCCAAACCGATCGGCAGACCAGTCACCTGGACTTCCAGCACCCCGCCCAGGGTATCGCAGGCCTGAGCCGTCTCGTCGATGTAGGCCTGGGCGCGGGCGTCCAGTGCGGTTGTGGGCATGTAGACAATGCTTTCCGACCGAGCCTGGCGGATCTGTTGGAGCGACAAGCCTTCGGCCGACGCGGATAACTCACCCAGCCCCACGACGTACCCCAAACAATCGATGCCGAAGACTCGCAGCAGCTGCTTGGCCAACGAACCGACCGCCACCCGCACGGCAGTCTCCCGCGCACTGGCTCGCTCCAACACCCCGCGAACGCTACCCAAATACTTGATCGCACCGGCCAAGTCCGCGTGGCCTGGCCGCGGCCGCTCCAGCTCCTTCAGTCGCTCGATCTTGTAATCCGAGTTCTTGACCGCCAAGCCCAGCGGCGACCCGAGCGTGACGCCCTGCCAAGTGCCCGCCAAAACCTCCACCTCGTCCTGCTCCAGTTTCTGTCGGCCGCCGCGACCGTAGCCGCCCTGCCGCAACCGCAAGTCTTGGTTGATCGCGTCCAGATCGATGGTCAAGCCAGCGGGGAATCCGTCCAGGATCGCCAACAGCATGCGGCCGTGCGATTCTCCGGCGGTCATGTAACGTAACATAGGGAGCAGGTTTCTGAGCAAAATGGAGTGGCGATGTTCCAGCGGCAAGCCCGCTGTCAGATTCTAGAATGACTTGCGTTTATTCGGTAGGCGGATTCTGATAGCATCGCGGGGGCCCCCTCCGGCAATCGTCACGGGGCCTGTCGAGTCCCACAGCCGAGTGCGGGGCGGCTTGGTCCCCACTGTCATAGGGCAAAGCGGCGCCAAAACAGGGGGGCGAATCCGCCCAGAATAAGCAGAGAAGCCTTGAAACGCCTGCAAGAACAATGGTTTTTGATCGCCTTGACCGTGGCCGTGGTGGCGGGGTTTGCCACTTCCGAGTCACTCGGGTTCCTCACCCAGTACCGCGGCCTGCGCTCGATAATCGTGGCCACCGTCATGTTCCTGATGGCCGTGTCACTGCCGTTGGGAGCCTTTGTCCGGGCCTTGCGTCATCCGGGAGCCGCGATCCTGGCCAGCCTGCTGAACTTGGGCCTGGCACCCTTGCTAGCAGCCCCATTTATCGGGTTCCTGGGTCCGCAGCTGGGCGGTGGTTTGGCCATCGCCCTGTCCGTCCCCTGCACCTTGGCGACGGCCGCCGTCTGGACCCGTCGGGCGGGTGGGAACGACGTCACGGCCTTGATGGTCACCGTGACGACCAACTTGGCCTGCGTCATCGTCACCCCGCTCTGGCTCTGGTGGCTGACCCGGCAGATGGTGACGAACTTCTCGGTGTGGGACCAGGTCCAACAGTTGAGCCTGCTGGTGCTACTTCCGATCGGCTGCGCTCAGTTGGCCCGCGTCTGGCCGCGTCTGGCGGATCTGGCCACGCGGCGGAAACAGCGACTGGGGCTGTTAACCCAGTTCGGCGTGTTGTACGTGGTGTACTTGGGCGCGATGCAGTCGGCATCGGCCTGGGGCGAGGGACAAGCCGCCTCGTGGAGCAGTTGGGGCATCACGCTAGCACTGATTGCCGGACTGCATCTGGGGCTGTTTTTCATCGGACTCGGGGTTTCGCGCGGGCTGGGGATGGCCGAGGCCGACTGTCGAGCGGTGGCGATCAGCGGCAGCCAGAAGACATTCATGATCGGTGCCGAGATCGGCTTGACGCTGGGGCTGAGTATCCTGCCGCTGCTGATCTACCACGTGTTCCAATTGTTCGCCGACACGTATTTGGCCGACCGATTGCGACGGCGGGATCAGGTGGCTGCGGATTGCCAGTAGTGGCGTCCGACGCTAGACTGAGCGGGCATACGGCGGGGCGAGAAGACGGCTGGGCGGAACGTTATCCCTGAGCCGCCAGGGGCAGTGAGTGGACGCGTGAACGCGCCGAGAGTCGGGACGATGGTATTGAAACGATGATATTGGAACGATGATGCGAGTCGCAGTAGTCAGCGGTTTATTGACAGCGTGTGCCTGGGCCGAGCCTTAGCGGGGCGGCGTTGACCATTCTTGTTGGGTTGATCGGTGTCGGAACGCAATCGGGGCTTGTTGATTTTTCTGTAGCGGAACATAGCCTCTCATTCCACCAACCTGTAGGAAGCTGGGCCGCGTGTAATGCGATTCGGCCCAAGCGATAATGGCTCCCGCGGAACCAAAACCAGAGCGGGCTGGCA
Organism: Pirellulaceae bacterium; assembly: GCA_018402565.1. Classification (GTDB taxonomy): domain Bacteria; phylum Planctomycetota; class Planctomycetia; order Pirellulales; family Pirellulaceae; genus M30B19. The sequence goes on from JAGYIQ010000001.1 coordinate 23,424, forward strand.
AAATAACAAAAACAACAAAAAAACGCCAAAGCCAAATGGGCTGGCGTTCATCATAATTCAAGAGCCGTTGGTTCGACGCGAACTGGCGGCATTTGGGAGTGGACATTCATGAAAGAGATGTTGGAAGAGAAACTGAGCCAGTTCCGCTTGCTCGAGCAGCAGATGCAGGACCCGGCGATCCAATCGCAGACGGGCATGATGTCGCGAATTGCTCGGGAGCATGGCCTTGTCAGTCGCTTGGCGCTCAAGTACCAGCGGTTCAAGGACACGTTGGAAGAGATCGCCCAGATCCGACAGATGATGGAGAGCAACGATGCGGACGAGCGCGAGATGGCCGAGGCGGAACTCCCCGAGTTGTTGGCAAAGCGCGAGAGGATCTGGGACGAGCTGTTGGATTTGACCATTGGTGGCGAGGACGCGAATCGGTCGCGCTGCGTGATGGAGATTCGGGCTGGGGCGGGCGGCGACGAGGCGGGGCTGTTCGCGGGCGACCTGTTCCGCATGTACAAGAAACACGCCGAGACCAAGGGTTGGAAGTGCGAGGTCCTGGAGGCTTCCACGACGGAATTGGGCGGTTTCAAGGAAATCACGCTGGCGTTTTCTGGCGAAGGCGTCTACCGCGAATTGCAATACGAGAGCGGTGGGCACCGCGTCCAACGCGTGCCGGAGACCGAGGCCAAGGGTCGCATCCACACCTCGGCGGCCACCGTGGCGGTGCTGCCCGAACCGGAGGACGTGGAGATCGACTTGCGGCCCGAGGACTACCGCAAGGACTTGTTCTGCGCGTCGGGGCCCGGCGGCCAGCACGTGAACAAGACGGCTTCGGCGGTGCGTTTGACCCACTTGGAGACGGGCATTGTGGTCTCGATCCAGGACGAGAAGAGCCAGCACAAGAACTTTGCCAAGGCCGAACGCATTTTGAAGGCTCGGTTGTACGAAGCCAAGCAGCAAGAGGAGCACGATAAGCGATCGGCCGAACGCAAGTCGTTAGTGGGCTCCGGCGATCGCAGCCAGCGGATTCGCACGTACAATTTTCCGGAGAACCGTTGCACGGACCATCGCATCGGCTTCCGCGCGAATCTGGAATCGGTCCTGGCGGGCGACGTCGAGGTCCTGACCCAGGCTTTGCTGGATCACGAACGAAATCAGTTGCGAGATACGATGGGGAACTTGGACGAGTAATATCTGATGAACGAAGAAGCATGGACGATTGGTCGCCTGTTGTCATGGACGGCCGACTTTTTTGGTGAGCGGAAGATCGACCAGCCACGGTTGGCCGCCGAGGTTCTTTTGGCTCAGGTCCTCCAGTGCCAACGCATCGAACTGTACACGCGGTTTGAGGAAGTGGTGAGCGAGGACATGCGAACGGAGTTCCGCGGGCTGATCAAACGGCATGCCGTGGGCGAGCCCGTGGCCTACTTGGTGGGTCACCGCGAATTCTATTCCCTGAACTTTAAGGTCAATCCGCACGTTTTAATCCCGCGACCAGAGACCGAGACCTTGGTCAGTGAGTTGTTGGATCGCCTGCCCGCCAAGGGAGACAAGGTGGATTGGCAGGTCTGCGACGTGGGCACCGGCAGCGGAGCGATCGCGGTTTGTGTCGCCAAGTACCTGCCGCAAGCGACCGTAACCGCCATCGACATCAGCTCGCAGGCGTTGACCGTGGCCCAAGAGAACGCTCAGCGGCACGGTGTGACAGAAAGGATCCACTTCACGCTGGGTGACCTGTTGTCGCCCGTCGCGGGGCAGCGGTTTGACGCCATAGTGAGCAATCCGCCGTACATCAGTCCTACGGAACTGGAGCAGGTCGCAAAATCCGTCAAGGACTTTGAACCGCAGGTGGCCTTGGTGGGCGCGGGGGCGGACGGCGGGCAAACCACTCGGCAACTGATCGACCAAGCGGCGGACGCCCTGAAACCGGGCGGTTGGCTGTTGTTCGAGACCAGCCCCATGTTGGCCCCGAGCCTGAAGGGGTATCTTGAACAGCAGACCCAATGGTCGCAGAGCGGCGTGGTCAAGGACACGGCAGGTCTGCCTCGAGTCGTGTGGGCTCGCAGGCAACTCGCTTAACTTTGTTAGTGGGGCATCAACAGGAGAGATAACATGAGTGAACAAGTTTCCGCAGAAATGCAAGCCATTATCCACGAATTGTCAGTCGCCTACTGGATGGAGATGGAGACGGTGATGAACTTCATCGCCAACTCCACCAACTTGGATGGCGTGCGAGCCGAAGAGATCAAAGCCAGCTTGGCGGCGGACGTGGCGGCGGAATTGGGGCACGCCCAGACCTTGGCCAAGCGGATCAAGACGATCGGCGGCAAAGTTCCTGGCAGCATGAGCTTCCAAGCCAAGCAGTCCATGATGCAACCTCCCGCCAATTCGACGGATGTGGTGGCCGTGATCAAAGGCGTGATCGCCGCCGAAGACGCCGCCATTGCTCAGTACAAAAAGATCATCAAATTGTGCGACGGCTTGGACTACGTCACTCAGGATCTCTGCATCACGGCCCTGGGCGATGAAGAAGAACACCGCCGCGAATTCATGGGCTTCCTCCGCGAATACGAAGGCTAAGCCGCATCGCCCAACGAACCGCTGCCGCCGCGCTGCCCAGATGGGATTTGCGCGGCGGCGAATGGGGAAGCGCGTAGAGCGTAGAGCGTAGAGCGTAGAGCGTCTTTAGGCAACGAGCTTCTCAATGCTCGTGCTCGTGCTCGTGCTCGTAATCCTAATCGATGACAGCACCGTTGACGAGTGAATGGATTCTTATTTTTTTAGCTTTTCAGGCTTTCATCGCTTGGCAACTTAGCGCCGACGACCGTCAGCGTACGGGTGTGAAGACGGCTCCTCGCAGCTCTTTTGAGTGCAAGCATGGCCCAATTGCGCAACATCCGCCGGCCTAAAACAGCGGCGTGGTGTCGGCCGGCTGGGTCTGGGCTATGCCTGGGGTTGTGCGATTGAATCGACCACAGGCACGTCAGGTGGTTTCAAGCTTCAGTGGTTAACAAACAACAGCTCCTCTGGCATTGGCCAGAGAAGCTGCCGGCGTCATCCTAGCGGAGCCGATTTGTCGCTCGTCCCATAGCGGGCTGTACCCGGATAACTGTGTCGAAGACGAGTGTCGACTAACAGCGTCGGCGACGGAATGCCAAGCCAGCCGCCGCAACGGCTGTTAGCAATCCCGCCGAGCTAGGTTCGGGTACGGCCGAAAAACCAATGGCCTTGGCGCCACCCCAAGCCGACATTTCGCTATCGGACAAAGCGCGATCTTCAAAGTAAAACGCGCTGATAAACCCTGCACTGGTTTCACCGTCATTGTCAGTCAACAAGTAATTCGCTCCTCCCAAGTCCTGGCGATACATGGACCAACGTCCATCGACCCCGCCCAAGGTACTCGTACCGACGAAGACACCGTTAATGAACTTGCGCATCCGGGCAGTGCCAAGCGACAGATCCACGGTGACACCGACTCGGTTCCATTCATTGAGCTCGACACGGCCATCGTACTCCCCCGAGATTCCCAATCCTCGGTCCGAGTTTCGAATAAACAAATCACCGTCGTTGCTGTTTGTTGCGTTGGTCTGATACAACGACATCCAAGGTCCAACGGTCGCCTCGTCGAAGTACAGATCCCACATCATGGTGTATTGATTTAGAAAATTTCCGCCCCCATTGGCTGCCACGTTCGGATTGAATACCAAACCTTGCGTTCCACTGAACAGTGGGAACTGCATGACGACTCGGTCACCACCCGCCATGGAGGCGATGCCAAAATTCGAGACCGTATCGAATGACACGACGTCCGCTGAATTGTTGTAGTAGCCGAAAGTACTTCCCGCGGTTCCGTCATTGATCGAAAAACTTGGATCGTCAAAATTGACCCAAAAAACGTCCGCTTGCGCGGGTGCGGACGCAACCACAGCCGACACCATCAATCCAGTAACGACGAGCAACCGTCGTCGCACCCAAGCACTGACCTGCAACATAACCTTCTACCTCACACCTTAACAATTCCCTGATGGTTCCGTTGCCCGAACACGGAGGGAGCACCCGGAACCTACGACGATCAGAGCTTAAGCAGGCATTGTGAATTTACCGTTAGCTTGCCGTGAATTCTGATTGAAGATTAGTTAAACAGTCGTTTGCATAAGATACTGACATTCTTACACGCGCGTCGCCGCGTTGGGCCTCAGCGTCGCATGGGGGGCGCGGCCGCTTACTGTTCGCGGTCTGGGGGAGGCAAGACGAAGCGATAGCCCGCGTCGCGGACGGTCTGGATCAGGGTCGGCTGGGCGGGGTCACGTTCCAGGATCTTCCGCAGTCGCCGAATGAACTGATCGGGCGCGCGGCTCTGGGCGTCCGCCTCCAACTCCCACACCTGCTCCAACAACTCGCCACGAGAAATGATCCTTCCGGCGTGTTTGAGAAAATACCGCAGCAACTTCGCCTCCAAACTGGTGAGCTGCTGCACGACCCGCTCGGACTGTCGCACTTCGTAAGAATTAAAATCGACCTCATAGTCCCCCAACGCCACCACCCCAGCGGGTTCCACCTCCGCGGCCGGGGCCGCGGTCCCGGCCAACGACTTGAACCGCAACAACAGGTGCTTGACCCTGGTCAACAACTCGTCCAGATCAAAGGGTTTGGTCAGGTACTGATCGGCCCCCACCTCGAACCCGCGCATGCGATCTTCGGGCAACGACCGCGCGCTGAGCATCAACACGGGCATTTGCCCGCCGGCCCGTCGCAAGCGCCGGCAGATGTCGTAGCCGTTGAGACCGGGCAACATTAAATCCAATATCACCAAATCAAACAGCGGCGCCTGTTCGGTCAAGCGATCGTCCGCCCGCTGCCCGTCCATCTCGACGACCACTTCGTAGCCGGCTCGCTTCAAGTTGAACTCGATGCCAAACGCCAGATGTTGTTCATCCTCGACCAACAGAATCCGCGGCTTCTTGAGGGTTTCGAGCATATCAGGCCGGCGACCTCAGCATCGACGAACTGGGAGCCACCGGTTGGCTATTCCCCAGATCGTAGCCAAAGGTCAACGCGTACTGGCTCCATCGTCGCATGACTTCCTGGATCGTCTCCTGCGGGTATTGGTAATCCGCTGCTCGATAGGTTTTTCGCTGAGCCATATTTTGGGTCACCGCTTGTTCAATTGCCTGCGAGTCACCCAACTGCAGTTGCTGGTAAATCCGGCGAATCACCGCGGGTGCATCGGCCGTCAACTGTTCGAACTGCACCTCGACCAATTGCTCCGCATCCAGTTCACGTCGAGCCTTCAGATAGCCTTGGTACATGATCTGGTAATCGCGGTGCACCCATTCCGCCAATTCATCATCGGAATACCTCGGTACTTGAAACCCTTGCACCTCGTCCAAACGCCGCCACAAGCGTTTCGTCGACAAGAAGACCTCGACCGGATTACGAGCGATATGGACGAAGCGGCTGCCGGGGAACTGCCGCGCCAACCAAGCGATGCGGCCGGTGTGCGTGGGCGACTTGAGAATGAGCCGCTTGTTCTTTTTCAACATCAAGGACTGCAAAAACCGAGTCAGATTAGCGGCAAACGCGGCTTCGACTGCCGGATCAACCTGTTCCATGTTCAGCAGTTCCGTGAATCGCGCGGGGCGATTCGGAAAGGCGATCCGTTGGTAGGGCGATGGGGCCCCCATGGCCACCAGGGCAAACTCGTCCTCCTGCGGCAAGTCGACACCGGCTGGCATGTTGTCCATCGGCCGTTTGCTCGGCAACAACAACTGCAGCATGGGCCGGAACAGCGGCTCGGAGACCAGAAAATGGTGCGGCAGGAAACACTCCAAGGTCGTTGGGTAGCCGAAGCGATCGTCCAGTGCCATCAGTTCGTGCAGCAGAGTCGTGCCGCTCCGCCAGTGCCCCACGACAAACACGGGGGCCGGCTCGATCGGTTGACTGGCGATCCGCTTCCCAAACCGCCATTGCTGGAGGGCGGACAGCAGGCTGTTGCCCACCGTGCACCCGCTGACCAGCCCTAACATCGGCCAACGTTGCCAGCCGACCGCAAATTGATGGTCGCGGAGCAGACCCCAGAAGTCACCCAGGCGCATCCCATTCCAGAACCGGGGCGAATAAAACGGATAGCGATTCTCGGTCGGGGAGGATTTTGCGGACACGGTCACCAAGTTTTCTGGGGAAATACGGGTGGGTACGGCCCAATCGCCAGAGCCTCGGCCAAAATTCTGACCTACACTCCGTCACGTCGCCGACCCGATCGACTACGATAGCCTAGCGGAAATGACCGTTTCTGACCACATGGATTCGGGAAACGGCCCCAGGGCATCGTCACCGGGTCCGCAGCCTCCGGATGCGACCGGCTTCGACTCGAGGCGATTCCTCGTTCCAACTGCCGGCCGCCGTTTGCCGTCCGCAACTCGGCTCCGCCCCGACCACGACTCGGTTCCGCCCCGTCCCAACTTGGATCCCCGACCCTCGCCACTATGACCGTAACGCCTGATTCACGAGTGCTCCGCGGCATCTTTACTCCCAACTTGACGCTGCTGGACCGCCACGGCGACATCAACGAACGCGAGATGCGGCGGTACGTAGATTGGCTGATCGAACGCGGTGTCCACGGCCTGTACCCGAACGGCTCGACCGGGGAATTCACTCGGTTCAACCCTCAGGAGCGTCGGCGGATCATCGAGATCGTGGCCGACCAGACGGCGGGGCGTGTCCCGATCCTGGCGGGTGCCGCCGAGGCGAACGTGCGGGAGACGATCGAAGCCTGCGAACACTACCACCAATTGGGATGCCGCGCCGTGGCGATCGTTTCGCCGTTCTACTACCGCTTGGGCCCCGAAGCGGTCTACGCATACTTTAAAGAGATCGCCGACCACTCGCCGATCGACGTCACCCTCTACAACATTCCGCTGTTCGCCTCGCCGATCGACGTCCCCACCGTCAAACGCCTGGCTTTGGAGTGCCCCCGAGTCACCGGTATCAAAGACTCCTCGGGGGACGTCTCGCACATGCTGCGGATGATTGACGCGGTGCGGCCGCATCGTCCCGACTTTTCGTTCCTGACCGGCTGGGACACGGCCCTGGTCCCCATGCTGCTGATCGGCTGCAACGGCGGCACCAACGCCTCCAGCGGCATTGTGCCTGAGATCACTCGCAAGCTGTACGATACCCTGAGCGCCGGGCAATTTCACGCCGCCTTGGATCTGCAACTCCGCTTGCTGCGACTGTTCGACGTGATGCTGTACTCCTCCGAGTTCCCCGACGGCTTCCGGGCCGCGTTGCAACTCCGCGGCTTCCAAACCGGCACCGGTCGCCAGCCAAAGACCCAACTGCAACACGACCAGTTGGAGAAACTGACCCAGCAACTCCAATGCTTGCTGAGCGAAGAGGGATTCACGGATCAACCGGTCGGCGGCTGCCAACAGGCCCAGCCCATGTCGCCGTCGCAAATCGAACGGATCGTACGCGACGTGCTGCAGAAGCTGGGACAGTGAGCCGAACTTCTCTTGCCAGAACTGCCCAAATCCGGTAGAGCCACCCGCGGGGATCACGAAAATTCTTGCGGGAGATCGCGGCCGTTGGACGGTTGTTAGGACATGGCGCAGAGCGACGACAATCTGTTTCGGCAATTCCGCCTACCGTGGGTACCGGCTTGGGTACCCGATTGGATCGAGGCACCGCTCCGCTCGCATCGCATCTGGTCCGTCCTGGCCTTGGTCCTGGTGACAACGCTCCTGACCTACGCCGGTTGGCGAGTGCTCCAAGCACAAACTGGCCAAGCCGACATCGACCTGCGGGAGTGGGAACAACGCCTGAGCAGCGCCGAGGCCCGCCAACGCCCCGAGCTGCTCGAGGCCATCTTTCAACTGCCCAATGACGGCGCCGTCGCCCTCGGGCTGGCGTACTTGAAATCGCCCGACTCCAACGAGCGTCGAGCCGCGGGCCTCGCCCTGCGAGACGCCGCGGAGCAATGGAATCAATGGCCAGCCCCCGCCGCGACGGCCCAATACGAGCGAACCGTGCGTTTGTTGGCCGAATTTGTCCAATCGCTGCACGCTCCCGAACAGGCCCTGGCCGTCGACCTGGCCCGCCAAGCCATGATCCGGCCGGCCATCGCCGACCCGACGCTCCGCGATTCGCTCCGCGCCCAAGCCCTGGCCGTCATGTCGCGGGCCAACTCGGCGCATTCCGCTGGACTGTTCCCTGATGAGACTCGCGGGAATCCCGCCGAACGGGTCACCCCGCTGCCAACCCGTACCGCAGCCGACCGGTTGGACTGGGGCCTGCCCCCCAACCCGGCTGCCCCAAGCTCCACCCCACTCGGCGATCCCCTCGGGCCACGTTCCGCAGAACTGCCCCGCGACGGGGACTCCCGCGAGACGGGGTTTGACGGCCGAGTCGCGAGCGGCCCGGCCAGCAACCCGGCCAATCGGTTTGTGCCAGCGGGCTTCGCTCGACCGCCGCGGGACGGCTCGTCGTCGTTTTCGACCGGGGAAACCGGGGCGACAGGTGCCTCCGAGTCCCAAGTGCCGCTGTTCGACGATCGCGGCCGCCTGATCGAGGTCCGAACCCTAGACCCCGCTCAACTGACCGCCCCCGGCGGGCTGATCCCCGTGGAAATGAGCGGCTTCGCTCCCACCCGCCAGCCGCCAGGGCCAGGCGTGTCCGAATCCTCCTTCCGTCGCCCAGCCGCACCGACTCGCGATGACCTTTCGCCCGACCGAATCGGAGCGGCTCGCATGGCCAATGGCCCCCTGTCCACAACAGTGCCAAGTCCCAGCAATTCGCCCGTCGTGCCGCTGGACACGCTCCGACGAGAACTGGCCGTGGCCTTGGAGCGACGCGAGCAGGACCTGATCGCCAGCCAGCGCGAAGGCGGATCACCTCGTTTTCGCCCGGCAGCCACCGAACGGTCGCGGGAAACGGAGATCATCACCAGTCGCCCCGTGATGACACCTCCGTCCACGGATCGCGAGTCCACGGCATTTCCCACAAACCCACCGCCCAGCGACATCACCAATCCGGGACCGGCCAACGATGCAATCCCCAGCCGCACGGTGGCGGCGCCGCGGGGCGAAGCCGCTCGAACGCGACTCCCCAGCAACCCGTATCGCAGTTCCGAGCCCGGGGCGAGCAGCGAGACCACCGACTCGCCGCCGGACTCCACGGAGCGGGACAATCCGCTGTCCGAGAGCGCACGACCCAGGCAACGAGCGCCGAATACCCTGGAGTTCACCACCCCGGGACTGGAAAACTTAGCTCCGAGCGTCTCGCCGGGGCGTTTGCCCGCTGGGTCGCGTCGCCAGGTCCCTCGTCCGACCACGACCTTGTCTCGGCTATCGCACATTGAAGTCATGCAGCGGTTGCGGTCTCCCGACCCCAACCAAGTCAACGACGCCATCCAAGAACTGGGGCAACGCGGATTCAACGCCGATTATGTGGCCGTCGCCCGCCGCTTGACGAGCCCCGACGCCAACGAGCGGTACCAATTGGTGTTCGATCTGTTGTCCAGTACACGAGTCGATCCGAACCCTTTTCTGCGTTGGTTAGCCAACGACCCCGATCCTGAGGTACAATCATTGGCGATCGAGGCCCTGGAGATGCTCAACGCATCCGGGAAAAACCGGGCTGTCGATGTCACGGTCACACCCAGCCTGCGGCGCTGAGCACAAACCACGTGGCGGCCGCAAGTAATCCGCAGGGGCGAGAGATCGCGACATGCGACCAAAACCAAGGAACGAACGATGCCTCGGAAAATTCTAATCGACTGCGACCCCGGGATCGACGACGCGATCGCCGTCTGCTTGGCGTTGTTCCACACCGAAATCGAATTGGTCGGGGTCACCGCCTGCGAGGGCGCCGTGGCCGCTCGGCAGGTCAACCAGAACCTCGAAAGCATCATCAATCTGCTGGATCCGCCCAAGCGACCGCGTCTGGGGATGGCAACGGCTTGCGCCAACGCGCCGGCTGAAAACGTTCGCTACCTGCACGGTTCTGATGGCTTGGCCAACCTGTCATTGCAGATTGAGTTACAGCGTTCGCTGCCGGCCGAGAAGGTGATGGCCGAGTGCATTCGCAACCATCCGAACGACCTGACCATTGTTTGCTTGGGGCCGCTAACCAATGTTGCCTCGCTCTTGCGGCATCATCCGCACCTGGCCAGCAGCATCAATCGTTTGGTCATCGCGGGTGGTTCCGTCAGTGGCATTGGCAACGTCACACCCTGCGCTGAATTTAATGTGTACTTCGACCCGGTGTCTGCCCAGCAAGTGTTCAAATCGGCCACCACCAAGTCGCTCGTTCCCTTGGACGTCAGCACCGAAGTGCGATTCGACCTTGGCTTCCTCGAGCACCTGCCGTCGCTCCAGACCCGCGCGGGCGCGTTTCTCCGCCCGGCCCTGCCGGTCCTGTTCCGCGCCTTCCGACAACACCATGCCATGGAAGAAATCTTTCTCCGCGATTTGATCGCGTTGATCGCCTGCCTGCACCCCGAATACTTCCAGTGGGAAGAGATGGCGTGCGAGATTGAAACCCAATCCGGATTGACTCGTGGGATGACCATCTTCGATCGCCGCTATCCCGCCGAATGGACCAACAACGTGGAAGTCGCCACCGCCGTCGAAAGCCATTTGGTCAAAGACGCCATCATCGAGGGCCTTCGCTGGGCGGGGCAAAAAACCCAATAACCGCAGCGGAATGCGTCAAGCTATTCGATACCCTAGAGCGAGCTTGGCAGCGGAGGTAACGGAATGCGTCAAGCATTTCGATACCCTAGAACGAGCTTGGCAGCGGAGGTAGCGGAATGCGTCAAGCATTTCGACACCCTAGAGCGAACTTGGCAGCGGAGGTAGCGGAATGCGTCAAGCATTTCGATACCCTAGGATGAGCTTGGCAGCGCACGTAGCGGAATGCGTGAAGCATTTCGATACCCTAGGATAAACTTGGCAGCGGCGGTAGCGGAATGCGTCAAGCATTTCGATACCCTAGAACGAGCTTGGCAGCGGAGGTAGCGGAATGCGTGAAGCATTTCGATACCCTAGAGCGAACTTGGCAGCGGAGGTAGCGGAATGCGTCAAGCATTTCGATACCCTAGAACGAGCTTGGCAGCGGAGGTAGCGGAATGCGTCAAGCATTTCGATACCCTAGAGCGAACTTGGCAGCGGAGGTAGCGGAATGCGTCAAGCATTTCGATACCCTAGAGCGAACTTGGCAGCGGAGGTAGCGGAATGCGTCAAGCATTTCGATACCCTAGAACGAGCTTGGCAGCGCACGTAGCGGAATGCGTCAAGCATTTCGATACCCTAGAGCGAGCTTGGCAGCGGCGGTAACGAAATGCGTCAAAGCACTGGTTGATTTTCCCAGACTCGCTCGCGAAATGGCTGCCCACCTCAACGAAATTGTGCAAAAACACGACATTTTCTCGTCAATCGAAATGCTTGACGCATTCCGCTACGGAAAAATCAACAAGCCCTTAAGCATTTCGATACCCTAGAGCGAGCTTGGCAGCGGAGGTAGCGAAATGTGTCAAAGGGCTGGTTGATTTTCCCAGACTCGCTCGCGAAATGGCTGCCCACCTCAACGAAATTGTGCAAAAACACGACATTTTCTCGTCAATCGAAATGCTTGACGCATTCCGCTACGGAAAAATCAACCAGCCCTTAAGCATTTCGATTGACGCATTTTTTTCGACGTGATGAGCGACGCGGACTCTATTGTCACGACCTCTCAACGACTGACATCGATTGTGATTGCGACGAACGAAGAAACCGACGACGCTTCTACGGTGCTGTAATCGATTACGATTACGAGCACGAGCACGAGCATGAGCATTGACGCCATCGTTGTGGCACGATTCACTACGCCCCTTACGCCCTACGCCCTTAGCCCTACGCCCTTAGCCCTACGCCCTTAGCCCTTCGCCCCTACGCCGCGCGAAGCGTCTCGCTGCGGAAGAGTTCTTGGAAGTCGTCCGAGGCCAGTTGCAACTCGGTCAGCGTTCCGTCGGCGACCACGGCTCCGGCGTCCATGACAACAATCCGGTCGGCCAACTCGAGTGACGAGCGACGATGGCTGATGATGATGGTCGTGCGATTGGCGAAGAACGGCTTCAATCGTTGATGGATCAACTGTTCGTTATGCCCGTCCATCTGGCTGGTGGCTTCATCCAGGATCAGAATCTTGGGATCGGCCAAGACGGCTCGAGCCAATGCCACACGCTGGCGTTGCCCGGCCGACAACTCGCGGCCCATGTCTCCCACCTGGGTGTCAAACCCATGCGCTACCCGCGGCAAGAAGTCCGTCACGCCCGCCAGTTTTGCGGCTGCATGGACCTCGAATTCACTGGCGTCCCGCCGCCCGTAGGCGATGTTTTCGTAGATGGTGCCTTGAAACAAGCAGGCATCTTGGGTCACCCAGGCGAATTGACGTCGCAAGTGACTCGGGTCGACCTCGCGGACATCCACGTCATCGATCAAGATCTGGCCATGGTGCGGATCGTAGAACCGAGCCAACAGGTAAATCAGCGTGCTCTTGCCACAGCCGTTGCCGCCGACGATCGCCAGGGTCTGGCCGAAGGGAATCTCCAGTGAAATGCCTTTGAGGACCGGCGTATTGGGTTGATAGGCAAAGCGTACATTGCGAAAGCGAATCGATCGCTCGTGCGGTGTCACTCGGCGCGGCTCGGCAGGTGCGGCCACCGTCGGTGGCTGCTCAAAAGTCCGTTTCAAGACGGTGCAGGCCTGACCGCCGCGTACCAACACGTTGACAATTTCGCTCATCTTCCGCGCCGGGTCACTGGCGCCACCCAGCAGCACGAAGAACAACACGACCTGTTCGGCGCTCAAGGGCTCGCGGCTGATTGGAATCCACAGCAAGTGGGTCTGTTGATTCAGGACCAGGTACCCGCCCGCCAATACGGCGATCGCAAAACTGACGATCCCCGCCATCTCGGTGGCGGGTCGAATCAGCGAATCGTACAACGAGATCCGCAGGGAAATGCGATAGAGGGTCTTGGAGTTGCGTTTGAAACGGACCCGTTCCGTCTGCTCGCGATTGAAGATCCGCACGGTCTTCAGTCCGTTGAACGTCTCCATCAAAGTTTGGTAGACCGCCGACATCCCGCCGATCTCGCGATTTACCGCTCGCTTCATCCGCTGCGACAAACCGTACACGACCAAGCCACTGAAGGGCAGCAAGATCAAGGACAGGACCAGCAACGGCCATGAGATCCAGGCGGCCGCCAGTAAACAGGTGATCATCTTCATCGGTTCACGCAGGGCTCGGCCGTACAAGGCCATCAACGCCGCACTGACCATTTGCATGCTGTTCGACAGATGCGTCATCAGGACGCTGGTCCCCATCTGCTCGACGCGTCGCGCGTCCATCTCCAGGGCTCGGCGGAAGTAGATCCGCCGCATGTCCATCACCGTGCGATTGGCGATTCGAGCGACCAACATCACACTGATCACCAAGAACACACCCTTGAGTAGGCTGGCGATGATCAACCAAGCAATCACCCACTGCAGCGTGCCAAACGCCGTCGTGGGGACCCGTCCCGCCACCTGATCACGGAGCCATTGGTAGAAGGCCACCGACTGCTGGGCTTCCAACAGCCGCGGGTCGGCCACCCACCCCCCGTCAGTCGACGACTCCGATCGCTGAAGTGGTTCCGTCGAATCGGATAGGACCGTCGGATCGGATGGGACCGTCGGATCGGATGGGACCGTCGGATCTGTCGCCTGCCCCTCGGCTTGCAGCGTCGCGACTCGCGTGGCAGCCTGCGTCAATTGTTGGTCAACCCACAACTCGATCGTGTTCGAGTCCTCGGTGAATATGATCTTCACAAAGGGCAAGGCCGTCGCGATGCTGGCGCCAAACAACAGGGCGATCATCAGCGAACTGAGCGCTGCCCCGAGGATACTCCACTTGTAGCGGAGTGATAGTTTGATGGCTTCCCAAAATTCGTTCATGATTCTCGGCGAGCAAGGCGGGCAACCAGGGGCAAAATCCGACCCCGGCTGTGTTTACTTCGGCCGACACTTTAGGTCGACTTTGCCGGTTTTACAGATTTTGACGATTCCAGTCAAAGCAAGACTGGCGCGATAGCCAACGGCGACCGCGATGACTAACATGGGCAATCTGGGGCGATTACAAGGATTGAATCATGCAACGTCGTCAGTGGCTGAAAGCGATCGCGTCCGTCGGGATCGGCAGTTCCGTCTTCCAGCGGGCCCTGGCTGGCCAGGCCGCTCAAGGGTCAGATATCACCGCCGAGATGATCCGCCAGGCCCAATGGGTGGCTGGGATCGAGTTGTCGGAGGCCGAGCAGGCGGAGTTGGCTCAAGCCCTGCAACGCAAGCAGGCGTCCTGGCAGGCCCTCCGCGCCGTGCCGCTGGATCCGTCTCGCGAGCCCGTGACGCCGCTGCGTTTGCCCCGCCGTGCTCGATTGGAACAGCGCGAAGCTCTGGAGCGGCCAGACGCGGTGACCATGTCGGCTGAGGCGGCCTTCAACTTTCCGGAGCCGGCCGTCCTGCCCGAGTCACTGGATGACGAAACCCTGGCCTTCAGCAGCGTCGCCCAACTGGCCACGCTCCTGCGGGCTCGCCGCATCACCTCGACCCAGCTGACGCGACTGTATCTGGCTCGATTGAAGAAATACGACCCGTTGCTCAAATGCGTGGTCACACTGACCGAGGAACTGGCGTTGGAGCAAGCGGCAGCGGCCGATCGCGAGATGTCGCAGGGACGATTTCGCGGTCCGCTGCACGGGATCCCCTGGGGAGCCAAGGACCTGATCAGCGTGCCTGGCTACCCGACGACTTGGGGCGTCCCGATGTTCGCCCAACGGGAACTGGAGCAATCGGCGACGGTTTACGACAAGCTGACCGCCGCCGGCGCGGTCCTGGTGGCCAAGTTGTCATTGGGGGCGTTGGCGATGGGCGATCGCTGGCAGGGTGGCATGACGCGGAACCCCTGGAATCCGGAGTTGGGCTCGAGTGGTTCGTCGGCCGGCAGTGCCTCGGCCGTGGCCGCCGGATTGGTCGGTTTTGCCATCGGCAGCGAGACCCTGGGCAGCATTCTCAGCCCGAGTCGCGTGTGTGGGAACACGGGCTTGCGTCCGACCTTTGGCTTGGTCAGCCGCGCGGGCTGCATGCCATTGTCTTGGACCATGGATAAGTTAGGACCGATGACGCGGACCGCCGCCGACGCGGGCTTGGTCTTGCAGGCCATCGCGGGCTGGGACGAGGGCGATAACGGCACGGTTCCGGCCCCCTACCATTTCCCCGTGGCTCTGGACCCCAGTCGCCTGCGAATTGGCTACGTCCGCGGACGGCGACGGAGCGAAACGGAGGGCGAAGCCGAGCGTCCCGCAGAGCGCCGCGACTTGAAGCCCTTTGCCGATCTGGGTTGCCAATTGATCGAGGTGGAATTGCCCGAAACGCTGCCTGCCCGCTCGATGACCGCGGTCCTGGAAGTCGAAGGAGCCAGCGTCTTCGAGGCCTGGTTGAACGCCGGCCAGACGGAAGGTTGGAACGCTTGGCCCGGCATCTTCCGCAGTGCTCAATTTGTAACGGCCGTCGATTATCTGCGGGCCCAACGCCTCCGCGGCCAATTGATGGAACAAATGGAGGCCCTGTTCCACCAAGTCGATGTCCTGGTCAATGCCAACGACTTGGTCATCACAAACTTGACGGGCCACCCGTCGCTCAGCTTGACGGATCGCTTCGCCGAACGCAGCGACCGGTTCTTGCCCCAACCCTGCGTACTGACCGGACGTTGGTACGACGACGGCCTGCTCGCGACCCTCGGGGCCCTCGTGCAGTCCCCCGACGTCGTCGCACGCCGTCCGCCCCTCGACCAGGACCTCGCGGCTTGGTTGGAGAAAGAAGAGCGGGCACGGCGAGATGCCGCCGAAGCCAAAGACGACGACAGCGACGAAAAAGAGAAAACACAAGAAAACAAATCAGCGGATGGCGGTTGAGAACAGTTGTTGTCAAGACTCCTGGCACGCGCGGGCGAGGGCCTGCACCAATCGCTCGGCGTCGGTCGCCGTAAAGGGCAGCGGCGGTCGGATCTTCAGCACGTGATCGTGGCTGCCATCGGTGCCGATCAGCACCCCCAGATCACACAGACGTTGTTTGATGAATTTGGCGCGGGCGCCGTCGGGTTGTCGGGTCTGCGGGTCGGCGACGATGTCCAACCCCCAGAACAAACCGCTGCCACGGACATCGCCGATCCAGGGAAAATTGGCCTGCAAACGCAGAAACTGCTGGCGGAGGACCTCGCCCACGGCCAGGGCGTGTTCCTGCAGGCGTTCGCGCTGCGTGATCTCCAACACGCAGTCGCCCACGGCACAGGAGACGGTACTGCCGCCGAAGGTGCTGAAGAACTCCATGCCGTTGTCGAAGGCAGCGGCAATCTGCGGCGTGGTGATGACCGCGGCCAGGGGGTAGCCGTTGCCGATCGGCTTGCCCAAGACCACGATATCCGGCACGACGCCATGCGTTTGGAACGCGTAAAAGTCGGTACCCATCCGCCCGTAACCGGTTTGTACTTCATCGGCGATGCACACCCCACCGGCCGCGCGCACCCGTTCGTAAACGCGTTTCAGGTACCCATCGGGCAATAAAATCTGCCCGCCGACACTGGGGCAGGTCTCGGCCAACCAGGCCACGGGAAATCGATCGATTGCCTGCAACTTGGCAATCACTGCTGCGACCTGCTCGGCGTAACACTCCCCCGCGGTCGTCGGATCACGGAATCGACCGCGGTAGAGGTCTGGCAGCTCCACCGAGTGCACCCACTCCGGTGGACCGTGACCGCCTGGCCCAGCATGTTTGTACGGGCTGCAGTCGATCAGCGACGTGGTATGACCATGGTAGGCCATCTCCATTACAATCACGTCTCGCGGCACATTACCATCTATTTTGCCATTTCTTGCACCAACCCGCTCGCTCGCGTTTTGTCCCGCGGCGTACTGCCGAGCCAATCGCAGGGCCAAATCGTTCGCTTCGCTGGCGCTGCTCAAAAAGTAGCAGACCCGCAACGGCTCGGGCAGGGTGCTGGTCAGGCGCCGAGCGAACGTGACTGCTCGGTCGTGCAGGTAACGCGTATTTGTGCTGAGCAGTTGCATCTGGGTCATTGCCGCGGCAATCACCTCGGGGCGTCCGTGCCCTAGATGTGGCACATTGTTGTAGGCATCCAAGTACTCGCGTCCGGCCGCATCGAACAGGCGTACGCCGCGGCCCAACACCAAATGCAACGGTTGGTGATACGACAACCGCAGACTGGGTCCTAAATGCGTCTGACGCTCGGCGAGTAGCTGTGCGGTCGCCAGTGCCGCGTCCGGCGGTGACAAGTCGCCCTGCGCAGGATCCGCTCCGGGTAGGGGCACCAACCAACGGGGGTCGGGCGAGAACGCCGACCAGACAGCCTGCCAAGCCGCGTGTCCCACGCCGGGAAAGGCGACCGCATCGTCCAGGTCGTCCAACAGGATTTGCAGGTGCAGGTGGGGTGGCCAGCCACCGTTTTCGGCGGGCTCACCCAAGTACCCGATCACCTGGCCAGCCGCCACCGCCGCCCCAAGCGGTGGGGCTGGCATCCGCGGCATCGAGGAACCCATAACACCGACGTGCTCCGGGGCGAACGTCGCCAAGTGCCCGTAAAGCGTGAAGAACGGAGCAGCGTCGATCGGTTCGTGTCGCAAGACCACGAGGGTGCCGTAGTCCAGTGGCAAGTCGATGTTGGCCACGGCGTGCACCGTGCCGGCCGCCACCGCTCGTACAGGTGTGCCCGCCGGGGCGAACAGATCCAGGCCCAAATGCACCGTCCGCCGCTCGTACGGGGCGGCTTGCGTGCCAAACTGGGCCGACTGATACAACACGCGCGGCTCGAGGTACCGTCCGATGGCGTAGTCCGCCCCCCGTCGCTGCCGTTCGTCCTCGATCCATGCCGACAGCGTCGGTTCGGTCAATGGCCAGGGCAGGGCGGCCAACGCGGGACTGGTCACACTCAGGTCCAACTCATGGCCCACCAGATCCAACTCATGGCCCGCCGCGGCCGCGGGCAATTCCAGCGGGAAGGCGTACTGGTCGCGGGCGGCCAGCGCCATCTGCGGAAACGCTGCGGACGCGGGCACCGGCACATAGCCGCACGCCTGGCGGAGCACCGCGGTGGCCCAAGCATAAGGATGCCGCGCGAGGGCAGGCAAGTGTCGCACGATCGCCGCTTGACTGACTTGCAAGTAAGCGTTGTCCGGCTGCCGCTGCAATCCCTCAGCGGCCATGACCACACTGGTGCAGAGTCGTAGCAGCAGCAAACCGTACAGCGCCTGCAGCTCCTCGGGCGACAACGGTCGTTGCCGGTGGTAGGCTCCGACGACGGTCGCCAACAACGACCACGGATCGTCGCTGTCCACGATCATATAAGCCAAGGGGATCGCCAATTCGCCAATGGTCCAACTGTGGACCGCGTCGCCGAAGTCGATCAACCCGCTGACGCGATCGCGGCTCGAGTCGTGCGACACGTCGACCAAAACGTTGTGCGGATGGGCATCGTTGTGAATGACACTTTGGGGCAAGGCTTCGACGACTGGAGCCACAAAACGGTCGTAGCATTGCAGGCAGCGTTGGATAGCGGCGACCGTGGACGTCTCTGTGACGTGCGGCAAAAGTTCTGCCACAACGCGGCGACCCTGCCGCAAGTCCCAGGGCAACTGGCGGTGCAAGGCCGCGGGAGAATAATCCCAGAGAGCCGCGTCCAGCCGGCCGAGAAAGTCGCCCAGGGCGGTCAGGAGTTGCGGCGAGCGGTACGGGACATCGGCCAGCAGTCGGCCGGGGACGTAAGACAGCAGCCGCAGCCAACAGGTCCGCCCCAAGCGATCGGTGACGGAAGTGATTGCTCGTCCGTCGATGGCCGACAGCACGCGGCAGCTGGAATCGAGCAACGGGGCGACTCGACTCAACATGCCATTCTGAGCTTCGAGGAAGGCCAAGTCCTCGTCGGGGTTGGCGACCTTCAAGATGCCCTCGGGCCCAGCCGCTCCATGCACGCAGTAGACCGCATCCCGCTCGCTGGGCAGCACCTCCAACGTTACCCCCTGCCGGCCGTAGTGGCGAGTCAGATGGTCGACAAGCTGTTCCTGGGAGCAGTTCGGTGGCAGGGAAAACATTACTATCGAATTGCCTTATTTTTTTAGATTTAACCTATTCGACGAGCGGTCTGAGGCGTCGGTCGTCAACGTCTCTCATCAGCCCAGCGGCAAATATTTGACATTGCCTGGGGGGTTAGGGGAACCAGGCTAAAGCGCTGTCGCTAGGCCTGGTTGGCTCGGCGTTTGAAACGTCGTGCTGCAGGTCAGACTCCGCCCAAGCGAAAGTCGTGGCGAAATGGGTCTCGGGAGGGTGGCAGGGGGACTGGGAACCGGATGGTGGGGGGGATAAACTGACACTGCCAGTCGCTCGGGGACGTCCCGCGGCGCTGGCGGTTATGGCCGCTGGGGGGTGGATCTCGGCCGGGTGCTCCATGGAAAACGCATGACCGCGAATGAATCGTCGACGCTCGGGGACGCGACCTTGGAGCTGCATCGGCGACTGCAGAGTATCTACCCGCCCGAACGACTGTTGACCAAACGTGGCCAATTGGCGGCCTATGAAAGCGACGGGCTGACGGTCTTTCAAACGCGGCCGCTGGCGGTGGTCGTGCCGACGTCGGCCGAGGACATCGTGGCCACCGTCAAGCTCTGTCAGGAACTTGGGGTGCCCTACGTGCCACGTGGGAGTGGCACGAGTCTCTCGGGGGGGTGTGTCCCGCATGCCGAGGGCATCGTGATCGCGCTCAATCGCTTGAATCAGATCCTGCAAGTGGATCCGGTCCAGTGCACGGCGGTGGTCGAGCCCGGTGTGATCAACCTGGAGATCTCCAAGGCGGCGGCTCCGTATGGCTTGTATTATGCGCCGGATCCGTCCAGTCAGCAGGTGTGCACGATCGGCGGGAACTTGGCATTCAACGCGGGTGGCGCCCATTGCCTCAAGTATGGGATGACCAGCAACCATGTGTTGGGGGCCAAAGTGGTTCTACCCGACGGTGAAATGGTGGAATTGGGGAGCGGGGGTTTGGAGCAAGTCGGGCCCGATCTCTTGGGAATGTTCGTCGGCAGTGAGGGCTTGATGGGGATCGCGGTCGAGATCACCGTGCGGCTGTTGCCGAAGCCCGAGGCCTTTCATACTGTGATGGCGGGTTACCCGAGCTTGCGAGCGGCGGGGGATGCCGTGGCCCAGATCGTGGCGTCGGGCTTGCTGCCCGGTGCGATTGAAATCATGGATCGCCTGTCGATGGACGCGGCGACTCGAGCGGTCGGCGTGGCCTATCCCGCCGATGCTCAAGCGGTCCTGATCGTCGAACTGGATGGCACCACGGAGACGGTCGAGATCGAAAAGCGAGCGTTGCAGCAATTGATCGATGCGTCGGCAGCGACTGCGACTTTGGTGGCCGCCACTGCCGAACAACGCGCGATGATTTGGAAGGGTCGGAAGAGCGCCTTTTCCGCCGTCGGCCTGATTTCGCCGGACTTCTTGGTACAGGACACCGTTGTCCCCCGCACGCGGTTGGGTGAGGTATTGGAGGCGATCGAAGCCTTGTCTCGCGAGACGGGGATCCGGGTCGCAAACGTCTTTCATGCGGGCGATGGCAACTTGCATCCGTTGATCCTGTTCGACGGTCGGGTGCAAGGCGAATTGGAGCGAGCCGAGGCGCTATCGGCGCGGATCATTCGGCTGTGCATCGAGCAGGGTGGATCGATCACGGGCGAACATGGCGTCGGCATGGAGAAACGCGAATTCTTGCCGGATCTGTTTGGTGCGGCAGATGTCGACTTCATGCGACGACTCCGCCGTGAACTGGACCCGGGCGAAGTGTCGAACCGTGGCAAGATGTTCCCCGACGGAGAGGCCCCAGCGCTGCGGGTCGTCGGCCTACATCCGCTCGAGAGTCAAGGCATCGCCTCCCGCATGTGAGGCTGGGAACGAGACGGTCATGACACCAGATGTGGAACAACAGATCGAAGATTGGTCGCAGACGCTGCGAAGCGCTCCCACCGGACAACGCTTCTTGGTCAGCGGCGGTGGGACCAAGCCCAGTCTGCTGACTGGTACAGGTACCGGCACCGGCACAGGCACTGGCACAGCGGAGAAGCGGATCGGCAGCTCGCTGCCCAGTGGCTCGGGGTCGGGCAGGACGGTGGCCGAGCAGAGCAGGGCATTGGCGGAGTCCGACGGTGCCGCTCCGCAGACATTGGATACGCGGGGTCTGAGCGGGATCATCGAGTACCGGCCCGCCGAGTTTACGATCACGGCTTATGCGGGCACGCCCGTGTCGGTGGTTTTGGAGGCGTTGGCCCAGCACGGCCAGTACCTACCGTTTGAGTCGCCGTTTCATGTGGCGACCGGGCCGGAGGAGAGGTCCGACGATGCGGGTCGTTGGCGGCGCGCGGATTTGGCGGCGCGAACGACCATCGGGGGACTGGTGGCCGCTGGGATCAACGGCCCAGGTCGTTTGCGGCATGGTGGCCTGCGGGACTTTATTTTGGAAGTGCGTTACTTGGATGGCGAGGGAGCCATTCGCCGCGGGGGGCGACGCGTCGTGAAAAACGCGGCGGGTTTTGATATTCCCAAACTGCTGGTCGGCAGTTGCGGTCGACTGGGCGTGATCCTGGATGTGACCTTTAAAGTCTTCCCGCGACCGCTGGATTATCTCACGATGCGAGTCATGTCGGAGAACATCGACTCGACGATCGAGATCATCGCGACCTTGACCACGCACCCGTGGGACTTGGACGCTCTCGAGGTCCAACCGGACGGCTCGGTCTTGATTCGCTTGGCGGGTCATAGCGACGCCTTGGTCAAACATGGCCAACGCATCCAAAGTCGCTTGAGCAAGTATTACAGCAGCTTTCTGACTGGCCCCCAGCAACACCAGGCGTGGACCGCCTACGCCGACTGGCTGTGGGGCGAGGCCGACCACGCGGTCGCGCGCGTCCCCGTCTCGCTCCGTGGCTTGTTCGATTTGGACGAGTCGTTGGACGAGATGGAAATCGAGCGGGCCTACGGCAGCGGCGGCAATGTCGCCTGGCTGCGTTGGCTGCCCAGTAGTGAGAACCCAGGGACTCGGTTGAAACGCCTGCACAAATGTCTCTGCGAGGTCAAGTGCTGTGGCCAAGTGATTCAAGGCTTGGGGCTGGGCTCGTGGTTGGGCGCCTTCCCGGGCCAGGCTTTCTATCAACACTTGAAGAACGTTTTTGATCCTCGTGGTCGCTTAGGAAACTTTTGATGCTACACGAACTGGATCCCGCCAAATTGGGCAGCCATGGCGAAAACATCACGCAGGCCATCTCGTCGTGCGTGCATTGCGGCTTTTGCTTGCCCACCTGTCCGACGTACCAACTGTTGGGCGAGGAGGAGAACTCGCCGCGCGGCCGGATCTTCTTGATGAAAGAGGTCTTGGAGGGGGAGCTGAAGCCCAGCGAGATTGCGTCGAGTATCGACCAGTGCCTCGGGTGCTCGGCCTGCATGACCGCCTGCCCATCGGGAGTCAACTACGATCAACTGCTGACCGGTTACCGCCATTTGAAACACCAGCGGACGCGGGGCTGGATGGAGCGACTCCGCGACGCCATGGTCCACTCCACGCTGCCGTACCCCACCCGGTTTCGCTGGGCCATCCGCCTGGGGCGACTCTTTAAGCCCTTCGCTCGGTTGGTCCCCGCCACGATTCGACCGATGATGGATCTGTTGCCCGACCGGTTGCCCGCCAAATTGACTTGGCCAGAGCTGTCGCAGGTGGAGGGCAAGCGGCGGGGCCGCGTGGCCTTGTTGACGGGCTGCGCTCAAGACGTCCTGGCCCCGCGGATCACTCGCGCCGCCATTTCGGTGTTGGTCCGCAACGGGATCGAAGTGGTGATTCCACCGGCGCAGGGCTGTTGCGGCGCTTTGGCCTGGCATGCTGGCCGCGTGGACGTGGCGGCCCAATTCGCCGCTCAACTGGCCCAACAGATGCCCAAGGATGTGGACGCCGTTGTGACCACGGCTGCTGGGTGTGGCTCCACCCTGAAGGAGTACGGCCACGTCACGCATGGCTCACCAGCGGCCGAGCAGGGCCAATGGCTGCAAGACAACGTCCGCGACATCTGCGAGTACTTGGACGCGATCGGGCCATTGCCACCCGTCGGTCTACCTCGCTTGATGCGTGTGGCCTACCACGACGCCTGTCACTTGTTGCATGCGCAGAAGATTGCCCAGGCACCGCGGCGGCTGCTGAGCAAGATCAACAACTTGCAATTGGTCGAGTTGCCATCGGCCGGCAGCTGCTGTGGCTCGGCGGGCAGCTACAACATCGAGCAACCGCAACTGGCTGAAGTCTTGGGCCGAGACAAAGCGCGCGAGATCCTCAAGAGCGACGTGCACGCCGTGGCCACCGGCAACATCGGTTGCATGGTGCAAGTCCAACGGCACTTGAACGAATCCAGCAGCAGTCCGCCGCCGGTCTGGCACACCATCGAGGTCCTCGAGCGGGCCTACCGCCCTCGGTCCTTGACCGAACCCGACACCGTGGCCCAGCTGTCGCCGACCGTGTTCTGATCACATCCGCCGTGTGAGGAATGAGGAATAGCGCCAGTTCCCAGAGCGATCCCAGCGGTCGTCTTCCCCCGTACACAAAAATCCGTACTCAAAAATCCGTGCTCAAAAGTTGAAGCGAAACACGTTCGGTGGAAAGCAGAGGACGGGGATCAGGAGACTGGCCAGGCCCAAGCCGATGCGTGGCCAACCCAACGGGACCGAATCGTCGCTGGTCGGTGGGTGTGTGGGGCCCATCAGCAACAGCAGAGCGACCATCAGGGCCATGATCAAGATTTGTTGATAGACCATGTAAGCGATCGCCGCGATCAGCACCAAGTAACTGATCCCGTGGGCCCACCGCACAAACAAACCGTAGGTCACGTGGCCGCCGTCCAATTGACTGACTGGCATCATGTTCAAACCCGTCACGAGCAGAGCCACCCAGGCCGCGGTGAAGGCGGGGTTCAGCTGGCTCAGCCACACCACCTGGCCGCCATACTCCGGATGAAACCAGACAATCATCCACCGCATCGCCAGCGGGATCTCGAAGCCCAAGCCACCACCGCGGGGCGCCGCCAGGTCCAACTGCCAGGTGCCCAATAGAGCGACGGGAAAGGCCAAGACCAATCCGGCCAATGGGCCAGCAATTCCGATATCAAAAATTTGCCGACGATCCGCTTCATGGCCCTGCATGGCAATCACCGCCCCCAAGGTTCCAATCGAGTTGATCGGGAAGGGCAAGAACAGCGGCGGCGTGGCGGGCACTCGATACCACCGCGCCACCAGATAATGGCCCAGTTCGTGAGCCATCAAGATCCCCAACAAGAACAACGAGTACAGCAGGCCGGACAGCCAATTGGCCAGAACGGCTTGCCGCAGCGGCATAAACGAGCCCTCGGCCAGACATTGCTCCAGCACACTCAGGGGCGACCAACCGCAGATCCCGACCCAGATCGTCGACACCACCGTCAGACCGAACAAGATGACTGGCCAACGCCAACGCGGCCGCGGGTATTCCTGCGAATCGTACCGCTCTTCCGGCGTCTCTAACGAGTGGCTCTCCCAGGTCATGCGACGTGCCTCCGCGCTCCGCGGCAAGCCTGCCGCGGACCCAGCAGCCTGTCCGGATGCGGACCCAGTAGCCTGTCCGGACACGGACCCAGTAGTCTGTCCGGATGGGGACCCAGCCGACCCAGCGACTCCCTCGCCCAAGCTCAACCACGCGGCTTCATTCGAGATCTCGAGAGACGAGGCCCCCACTTCGGAGCTGCCAGTGTTCACTGGGGGAGCGTCAAACGTGGGCAACACCCAGGGTTCCCCCACCGTGTTTGGCCGAACTGGCGGCTGCTGGGGCTTCGCTTCAGGCTTGGTTGGGTCAGTCATGGGTCCCTGCGCCGGTGATGGGCTGTCGTCCTCCGCCATAACATAGCCACTCCCCGGCACGGATAAAAGGACGGCAGGGTTGCCCGCGACCTCGTCTGGCTGGCGAGTTGCCTGGTCGCTTGGTCCTGACCACTGGTTGCCAGTCCAGCGGTTGGGAGCGAGAATACGGACCGTTGTCAGGTGGGTCGGTCGACCATGGTCGCGGGCCCCGCGGAGTGTAGTGACTCGAGTGGAAAGAAGGAGAAATCAATGGCGCGTCCCGTCACCTTGTTTACTGGGCAGTGGGCCGATCTACCTTGCGAAGAGATGGCTCGGTTGTCGAAAGAGTTTGGCTACGACGGGATGGAACTGGCCTGTTGGGGGGATCACTTCGAGGTCGACAAGGCGTTGGCCGATTCCAACTACAGCCAAGCCAAGCACGACTTGTTGAACAAGCACGGGCTCGAGTGCTTCGCCATCAGCAATCACTTGGTGGGCCAAGCCGTGTTGGACTTGATCGACCAGCGGCACAAGATGATCCTGCCCCCGTATGTGTGGGGCGATGGCGATCCAGCGGGTGTCAATCAGCGTGCGATCGAAGAGATGAAGAACACGGCCCGCGCCGCTCAGCGGATGGGCGTCGGCGTGGTCAACGGCTTCACGGGCTCCAGCATTTGGCACTTGCTGTATTCGTTCCCACCGGTCACACCGGCCATGATCGACGCTGGCTTTCAGTTGCTGGCGGATCGCTGGAATCCAATCTTGGACGTGTTTGCCGAGTGCGGTGTGAAGTTCGCCTTGGAAGTGCACCCGACCGAAATTGCCTTCGACATTTACACGGCCCAACGAGCCCTGGAGGCGTTGGATCACCGCCCCGAGTTCGGCTTCAACTTTGACCCCAGCCACTTGATCTGGCAGGGGATCGACCCGGTCGAATTCATTCGCGCGTTCCCGGACCGCATCTATCACGTGCATGTCAAAGACGCGATCACCAAGCTCAACGGTCGCAGCGGGATTTTGGCCAGCCACTTGAACTTTGGCGATCACCGCCGGGGCTGGGACTTCCGCTCGCCGGGCCGTGGTGGTGTCAACTTCGAAGAGATCATTCGCGCGCTCAACGATATTGGCTACCAGGGCCCGTTGTCGATCGAGTGGGAAGACTCGGGAATGAAGCGTGAATTCGGTGCCAAGGAGGCCTGCGAATTCACGCGGCGATTGGACTTCTCTCCCAGCGACCGAGCCTTCGACGCCGCCTTCGAAGACTGAGTCCGGCAGTGACAGCCCCGCGGTTGCTGGTTGCGACCGCGGGCAGTCCCAGCGCCAACCGCGGAAAGAGACGATGAGCGACGCAGGTGGAATTCGAGTCCGAGTGGATGGGCCCGGGGCGACCGTGATCTTGGATCGGCCCGAGCGGCGGAATGCGATCAATCGATCGATGGTCGGCCAATTGGAAGCCATCTTTGATGACTTGCAACAAGAGAAGCGAATTCGCGTCATCACCCTGACCGGGGCTGGCGACTATTTCTCCGCCGGAACGGATCTGGTCGAGATGGCCGGCACGATGGACCGGCGGGACCAACACGGGCTGTTGGAACTGGGTGTGATGCAGGCCTTCCATACCGACGTCAAGGCGATGCAGAACCTATTGGAGGTGATCCTGCGGACGCCCAAGCCAGTGTTGGCTGCCTTGAATGGCCCAGCTTTGGGGTTTGGCGCCGCGTTGGTCCTGGCCAGTGACTACGTGTTGGCTGGTCCCGCAGCTGAATTGGGCTGGCCCGAAACACGCTGGGGCTTGGCCCCGGGACTCAGCGCTCCGCTGCTGCGGCGACGACTGAACGTGGGTCAAGCCGCGGCCTTGCTGTGCTTCGGGCGGCGGGTCGATGCCGCCATGGG
Source organism: Pirellulaceae bacterium (assembly GCA_018402565.1). Lineage (GTDB taxonomy): Bacteria > Planctomycetota > Planctomycetia > Pirellulales > Pirellulaceae > M30B19. The sequence goes on from JAGYIQ010000001.1 coordinate 50,288, forward strand.
CTTCCGTCTGGGACTGATCGATCAGCAGGTCGACGCGGACTTGCTGTGGGCCATGTCGCAGCACAAAGCCGAAGAGTTGGCCGAATTCGGACCCCATGCCATTTCACTCACCAAGCGACTGTTGTACGAAACGATCGACGAAGACCTGTTCTCGCAGTTGGCGGTGGGAGCCGCCAACACCGCGGCAGCCCGCACGACCCTAGAAGCCATCGAAGGCGTGACCGCCTTCACTCAACGCGTCAAACAACCTTGAACCTTCTTTCCAGGAGCCTTCCCATGTCCGAACCACTGTACGTCAACCTGCAACCCGGCGAGCAAGCAATTACGATGGCTGCCGCTCAGATCTATGCTGCCTACGTGATCTCCGGTCAAGCCAAAGCGGATCCCGAAGCCACCCTCAAACAAGCCGCTCTCGAAGCCATCCGCTTGGCTCGTTTTGTCGACGAGAACGTTATCGCCCCAGGTGAAATGGCCTAACCGCCGCTCGACCGAGTCGCTCTGCAGGTAGGTTCAAGCCCGGGTACCCTGTTTGTAACCGTTCACGGCGACTCGACACGAACGCTGCACGATCATGGCCGTCTTACTCGTACACAGCCGTTGGCGGTACTCGCACCCGTAACCGAATGCCACAAGCCGAGTACGAGTAGGAGTACGAGTAGGAGTACGAGCAGGACCCTTCCGCTGCGAATTAGCCGATTGGCGGACGCGCACCCGCTCCGAGCCTTACCTCCCGACCGTGAACGGTTACCCTTTTTTTCGAGTAGGAGGACGACCCCGGTCTATTCCGCATGGGCGGTCGTGGCCGTATGGGACTGGATAACCTGCGCACCAGAACACTCCGCGTGACGTTTCCAGGCCACCGCAAATCTGCAATGGATTCGGATCGCCAATATCACTTGGATCGCAGAAAGCAAAAATAGATCACATTCGCAACACCCGTCACAAGACTGCATGAGAGGCATTTAAAAAAATGCTTTGACATCGAAATCGGGTCAGCGGGTGATTCTAGCACGAGGGACAATACAACACTAACCGCAATGCTTGTCGCGAGCACGATCCCAGTGTCCACCAGGGTGATAGATTGTTTCATCTTGAGGGGCCTTTGCAGGGGCAGCGTCCGTGAGCCCTTCACGTTAGTGAGTTAATCCGAGGGGCAGGTGCGCCAGCGGAAGTCGGATGGTTCGATGGGCTAACCTTGCGATCGTTTGCAAGTAAAAGCAACTGGAGAACGCTAGAGGTTTGCCCCCAGAACCGACCGACTTGCGGAATGCACTCGATCCGAGGATTACCTCCCACCTGTGAACGGTTACGGAAAAATCAATAAGCCCCGTGGAGCACTAGTGCTTTGTCACAGCCAAAACTTGGGGTGTGGCAAAGGGGTCAGGCGTCAATTGTGCGCAGCACCCGCAGGGCCGTTCCGGCAATTGACGCCTGACCCCTTTGCCACACCGATCCCAAAATTAAATTGTGACAAAGCACTAGCGAGTTGCCTGGATATGGCAGACGCGCATTTAGTTATAGACTGAGTGGCTCTTCGGACAGCAGTCGTTCGCGGCGGGTCCTTTCGTGCATGTCCTGGATCAGCCGAATGTCGCACTCGCGTTGGGTGACTTGCCGCCGCGCGAACATCCGCGCCTGCGTGGCCACCATGACACTGGGGGCCATCTCGGTGACTTGGCCAAAGTGCCGCGCGTAGTTGACGAAACTGGGGACGTTGGTGGTCACAAAGCCGTAGACCATGCTGCAGGTGCCGATCATCTTCCCCGTGAAGATGCTGGTGTTGATCGCACTTTTGGCGTAGTCGCCCACGATGCAGCCGACGAATTGGCTGCCGGTGTTGACCTTGCCGTAGGCGTACTCCATCTTGACTTCACCGTAAGTGTTTTTCAGATCGCTGTTGCAAGTGCCAGCGCCCAAATTGACCCAACTGCCGACGTAGCTGTGCCCCAAAAACCCGTGGTGTTGTTTGTTGGTATACGGCTCGACGATCGACGCTTCCACCTCGCCGCCAACCTTGGTCGTGTGCCCCAGACAGACGGCGTCTTTGATCGAGGCGTGTTCGATAACTTTGGAGTTGGGACCAATGTAGACCGGTCCAGCAAAATAGGTGTAGGGCCCCAGGGTGGCGTGGTCGTCCACCAGCACTGGGCCCTGTTTTGCGTTGACCACAAAATCACGTGGCAATTGCACATTGTGACCAATAAACAGCCCGTCTTGCAATTGTTGATATTGGCCGTGGTCCAGGCGATGTTGCAGACTTTCGTGAATGATCCGCTGTTGGTACTGGACCAATTCGTGCGGATGCCGGTAGGCCTGCAGCTGCACTTCGAGTCGTTGGGCGGGCGGGTCGACCGTGGCGACAATTTTGCGGAAAGCGGCTTCTGTAAAAACTCCTGGCGAGGTGGGTTGCCAATTCGTCGGGGGGGCCAGGGCCTGCAGCGCGGTCGTGGGCAATAGCGCCACAAGCGTCTCGTCGTCGGCCTGCATGACGCAGGGCGCCTGCCGCTTGCTGATCTGCTGCAAGACCCGAAACGCCGAGGGGCTGGGGACGATCCGAGCATTGATCAACAGCGACCAATCCCGGCGGGCATCCAATTGATTGTCCACGTCGGGAAAGTCCGCGGCTTGGATGGCGTCCAAGTACGGCCGCAGCCAACCGACGGGACGCCCACCCAGTTGGCGGACCCAGTCGATCAAGCGAAAGCTGGCGATCGAGACGGCGTAGGTGGGTCGGCCCGTGTTGATCGGGTGAAGTTGGTCGGCGATCGAATCTTCAAATAGGACCAGATTCATTCCCGGGACTTTCGCGACAGCGGAGGGGCGAGGCAGCTTGTGAGAAGATTCGGCTAAAGCACGATTCAAACTGGCGTTTGACCTAGCGATTCGGCTTGTTTGGAATAAGATGGAACCGCGGGGCCGGGCGTGGTCGGGTTATGTCGATTGTAGCGGCGTTGTCGCCCTGTGGTGGACGGACGCTCGAGTGGAAATTTACCGGACAGCCAACCAAGCGCGAACTAGACTTGGGTGCTTCCACTGGGTTGCTTCCAATGGGTTGCTTCCAATGGGCTAGTACTTTTGGCCCGATCGCATATGGCCCGCTGGCGTTTGGCCTGGCGCCCCCTTTTCCGCGAGACTTGAATGTTGTCATTGATTTGTGCCAATCCGATCGCCGGACTGTTGCTCGGGCAGGAATTATTGGTCGCCAACGTGAGCCCTTGGTTGTGGCTGGTGGTGGGCTTGGGTCTGTTGGGCACCAGCTTCTCGTTGGGGTTGTGGTTGGGGCGGCGTCCGGTGGCGGGCGGCGACGACTCGGTTCAGGCTCGGGAGGTGTTGCAGCACTTGTCGCAGTTGGCGGCGGGGATGGAGGGCGATTATTCGAATTACCAACGGTTGATGCGTTCGGTATCGGCCGAGGTGGAGCGGATGGGGGAGACGGCGGACACGTCGGCTTTGCGGCAGATGTTGGACGAGTTGAACGTCCGCAATCGGGAACTGAAGATCAAACTGAGCGGGATGCAAGCGGAACTGGACGGCAAGGCTCAGGAGGTGCAGACCTTGGTGTCCGAGTCTCGGACGGATGCGTTGACGGGCCTACCGAACCGACGTTGCTTCAACGAAAACATTGAGCAGCGGACGAAGGAGCTTGGGCGTTACGGCGGCGAATTGAGCTTTGTGATTTTGGACGTCGACCACTTCAAGAAATTCAATGACACTTATGGTCATTTGTTGGGCGACGAGGTACTGCGGAAGGTGGCCGAGGTGATGCAGGTCACCGTACGTGATTCGGACATTCCCTTTCGCTTGGGTGGCGAAGAGTTCGCGGTGTTGATGCCGGCGGTTGGCCTATTGGAAGCGGGCAGGGGTGCCGAGCGATTGCGGCAGGCGATCGAACAGTGTCGAGTGGACTACGAGGGCCAATCGCTGCGGGTGACGGCCAGTTTCGGCGTGACCCAGGTTGCGGCCGGGGATCACGCGGAAACGGTGGTCGAACGAGCGGACCAAGCGTTGTATGCCGCCAAAGAGGCCAGTCGCAACGCGGTGTGGTTGTGGGAGAACAACCAATATCGTCCGCTGATCAAAACCAAAAACGGGGTACCCGCGGGCATGAAGGCCTCGGCCGATTCACTGCGCGAAAGTCTGTTGGCGGCGATCGATCCCTCCTGAAGTTACCGTTCACGGTTGGGAGGTAACCCGCGGGGCTGGTGCCCCAGCGCCAGTCGGAGCGTTAGGACTTGTCCGCAAATTAGTTACCGAATTGCCCGAAACGGTCAGCGTCCAATTGCCGCAAAAACCCGGTGCTAACGCACTCCGGCTGATTTCCAATTCGGTAATTTAATGACTGACAAGTCCTTAGTGAGCTCCGGGCACGCCCGTGTTCTTGCGTGGCCCCATCCGCATGAACTGTTCTCGGGCGCGATCCCAGTTCGCACTGGACCGAGATCCGGTGGGAGCTTGACCAGTGTTAGGTCCTGGTTGGTAGGGCTGTACTTCATAGCGGGGCAGTGTCGGCTGCGGCGCTAGCGGCGATGGACTCGCTGGCTGAAGGGTTGCTGTCGCTTCGCGTGGCGTGACGGGCTGTTGCACGGCGGTGCGAATGGAGTTGGCCGAATCGGGCACGTTGATCGTACGGACTCGCTGCGCGGCGGATTCAGCCTCCGAGCCACTGGCCAGCGCCACGTCCTGTTGTGCTTGGGGCGATTGGTAGACAACGCGTTCGACCAGTTGATTTTCTTCGAAACGACGCTGTTTTTTCTGTTGCGAGGTTGAGATGGGGCTGGGGTTTTCAGGTCCGTGCAGCACGGCTTGAGCGTGGTCCCCTTTGAGTAGGCGTCCATCCTCCGCGCGGAAGATCGGTAGCACAGCGATGTGGCGTTGGTAGCCTTGGCCGTCCCAGGGCAGCCAGATGCTGTACGAGTGGCCGATGGTCGACTCGCTGTAGACAGTCTGCAACTCTTCGTCTTTGAAGTGGAAGCGTTTGTCGGGTCGCGGCGAGGTGGCTTGACCGTTGTGTTCGTCGAAGCCATAAACCGTCAGGCTGCCGTTGACGCGAATGGCCTTGCCATGCTTGTCGAGGAAGTGCACTCGGCCGCCGACGCCGCGTTGCAATTGCCCGTCGGGACCGGGCAACACGTCATCTTTCCAGGCGATGTCCATCTTGACCGCCTCGCCGAAGTTTTCGGGCGCGTCCGGCGGGACAGGCTCCTCGGACTTCTTCCACCAGGACTTGGAGGCGGATTGGCCGCTGCCCAAGGACTGGCAACCGACGTGATTGACGGTGGTCAACAGCAGGAGAACGAGGATCAGGCTCTGTGAGTGGCGATTCATCGGTGTTACTCGTTGGAGGGTTACCACAAGACTTAGTTCTTACGCCAGAACGGTTGCAGGCCGCTGGCGGACTTTTCCTTAGGAGCCGACGCCGCAGCGTCGGTCGGCGTGGCCGCTGAGGAGCCGATCGGCAGACCCGCTGGAACTCCGGTCGATCCCAGTGGAGCCGGGGCGATCGACGGTGCAACCTCGATCATCGGTGGGATCTGCATCTCGTACGGATCGCAATCGATGCCTTGCCCGTGGCCCTGTTGCAAGTAGGGCGGAACCCCAGGCGAACGCAACTCCGGATAGACCTCTTCCGGACCGCTGCCATCGGCGAAGGTACCTTGGAAGATATTGCCGATGGGGCCGTGCAGGTCCATCACATCCTGGAAGCACCAGTTCATCCGGTCCATTTCGACTTGGTTGTACATGGCCATGTCTTCATGCGAGTGGATGACAGTGGGCGTGAGGAAGATCAGCAACTCGGAGCGAACTTCACGTTCACTTTGGAAGCTGAACAGGGGCCCCAACCGCGGCAAGTCGCTGAGGATGGGAACACCACGCTTGTTAAATTGCTTTTGTGTTCGCAGCAAGCCGCTGAGGACCACGGTCTGTTCGGAGCGAGCGATCGCGGTCGTGATCGACTCGGTGATGTTGATCGGGGCCTGTCGGATCGGCTGGCCTTGCGGATCGGTGGCAACTACCGTGCCTTCCGCTTCGCTGCCGATGCTGCTGTTGGTCACATTGACCAACATCGTGATCAAGCCGTCGGGCCCGACTCGCGGGACAACCTCCAAAATGATACCGACATCTTCCAAAGTGACTTGGTTCTGGATGCCACCCAATTGGTTGATGAACGAGCCGCTGAAGTAAGGCACGCGCTGGCCGACCTGCACACGAGCGTTCAAGTTGTCGATCGTCATTAGGTGCGGGCGGCTGAGCACTTGCAGTCGGCCTTGGTCCTTCAGAGCTCGCAACAAGATATTGATCGACTCGTTGCCCGCCGAGAGGACCAAACCGCCGTAGCCCAGAGCCGCGTTGCTGCGACCGACGCCCAAGTTGATCAGACCTTGGCCGGCCAAGTTTTCACGTGTGGCCAAACCCGTGGCGTTCAATGCGTTACCGATGCCATTCTGATTGAATGGGAAGCCGATAGCACCGGCTCCACCCGTCAGACCACGATCGAAGACAATCGAGTCCTGTACACCAAATTCGACACCGAACTCTTCAGTCGAATTCAGCGAGACCTCAGCGATCATGACTTGAATGGCCACCATGTTCGGACGTCGATCCAGGGCCGTGATCAACCCTTCGATCTCCGCCATGGTCTCTGGCGTTGCGATCACAATCAAGTGATTCTGAATTTCATCCGCTTGGACGACGACTCGGCGACGGACATTGACGATCGCCGCTTGTGTGGTCGGATCTTGCTGCAACGTCTGTTGCTCGGCATTGTAGGTATTGGTCAGAGTCGTGGCCGTGTCGGCTGCCGGTGCATTCGACAAACGGAAGACCTTCTTGATGAAGCGATCGCCGTTGGTGCGATCCAGTGTGGTCAACAAGTCTTCAACCACCTGCAAGTCGCCCGCTGAACCGGCGGCGATGATCGTATTGGTTCGCAGCTCCAACGCGAAACGCAGATTGACCAGGGTCTGGTCGCTGGAACCGGACCGCAAGGGGAGTCGCGTCAGCCCGTCGTTCTGGGCCCCGATGCCACCGAAGCCGCCCTGCTGTTGTTGCTGCGTAAACAACTGGTTCAGCATGTCGAACAGCTGTTGGGCGTCGCCATTGACGATGGTGAAGACCTTGAGTTGCGTTTCGGCGTCGGGCAGCCGATCCAATTCGCGGATCAAGGCCTCGACCAATGGCAGGCTCTCGGCCGGCCCCGTGATGACCAAGGAGTTGGACGACGCGTCGGCCACCACTTTGACATCGAACAGGATGCCGCTGCTGATCACGCCGCTATTTTGGTCCAGACTCATCAGCTTCAAACGGAGGGCAGAGTTGGCGACCGAGGGATCCTGGTTCGGTTGGGCTTGATTCTGTTGTTGTTGACCGAAGCCGCCGAATTGACCTTGGCTCCCCAGGACTGGCGTGACGCCGGACACCCCGCCGTTGATCGCGGCGAAGATGACTTGAGCCATGTCGGTAGCCACCGAGTTCCGCAATTGGACAACGCGGACCTCTTGGGTCTTGATGTACTCGCCGTCCACCACGTCGATCTCGGCCAGCAGTTCTTTGGCCTGACGCAGTTCCGTCGAGCCACCCTTCATGATGATCAGGTTGCTGCGCGGATCGGGAATGATCAACACGGGCTGGGCTTGGCCTGCTCCCTGGAATCCACCGCCCTGTGCGGTGCCCGGCAGTGTGGCCGTCGTGCGGAAGAAGGCGCTCAAACGATTGGCGGCGTTGGTAGCAGCAATGTGTTGCAGCCGAAACACTTGGAAGGTACCGCGAACATCGTCCGATTCGACATCCAACTTGGCGATGATCGACTTGAGTTCCTCGATCGCTTGGGGCGAGCCGGAGACGACCAAGGCGTTCGGTTCGGCGATGGCAGTCACCGTGGCCGGCCCGAATCGCGAGGCAAACACGTCGGTGTACAGCTGTTGAATCACCGCACCCAATGCCTGGCTGTTGGAGTTGGTCAGCGGTACGACATCCGCATTCGGACGCGTCTGCATGGCCTGGTCACCCAGCTGCGAAATCAAGCGTTGGAAGTTCTTGATGTCCTCGTCGGTACCGGTCACGATCAAGGCGTTGGTCGTGGGGTCGACCGAGACCTGCAACGAGCTGCCCGGCAACTGCTGGCCCTGACCGCTACCCTCGTCTTGAGTCAACGATTCCGTAGGCGTCTCGGACGGCGGAGCCTCGTCCTGGAAGCCTGCCGTGCGGGCTCGCAGAGGACGGCTGCCGTTGTCGGATGCCTGCAGTACCTGATAGACGTTCGGCTGGGCGGTCGCTCGCAGCCCGGTCGACTGTTGCAGTTGTTGCAGGATCGTCGACTGCTGGCCGCTGGGAACGTAGGCAAATTGCCGACGCGAAGTCGCCGACTGCGGCACGTCCAGCGTTTGAACCACGTTCAACCAACCGCTGACCACGGGCGCGGTGCCCGTCAACTGCACGGTATGTGTGGCCTGGTCGATTATCAACTGGCAGGACCCCGCCTGAGTGGTCGGCAGCTGAATCGTGGCCACGTTACCGTTCTGCTGGCCCTGCAGGTGTTTCCCCAGTCCCTGAATGAAGTGCTGGGTCAGCTCCGGACCTGAGACGCGATTCAAGCGATGCACCGAAGTCTGCTGTTGCGCGTTGGTGCTGAGTGCATCGGCCGACGTGCGAAAGACCGAGGGGGTCAACGGAGCGAATCGGGCGGTCGAGTTACCGTCCTGGGCCTGTGCAGCCCATGGCCCGCAAGTCACCAAAAAAGCCAGAAAGGCCTGACAAAGCTGCTTGCGTCCGCGGGGACTCGACGAGCGAACGCCCGAGCGTAGACGACCTGATGAGTTTTGGACCGAGTCGGAAGCGGGGGTCTGTTTCATGGGATTTATCCAACCGATGTGAAGGGTACCGACGGCTATCATGCGGGAGGAGAGCCGGAAGCTAGGCGGATTTATCGGAAGGAACGTTAGGACCCAATCAAGAAAAAAAACCGGTGCAACCCGGACCATTGAACTGTACGTTACGATACACAAAACCGGCCCAACAAGCCGCACAGGAAAAGTTCCCACGATCGTCCCAGCTTAACAATTTCTTGCGCTATTCTGGGTCGTGGCTGGGCGATTCCGCCTCGGTCCAACTGGTAGAGTTTCCGTAAACTGCCTAGACTACATGACCGGCACGGTCAAAAATTGCCCGCTAGACACACCCCCTCACCTTGCGATACACGATGGCGTCAAACGCGAAACTGGCCGAGTCCCCCACCGCTTGGACGCAGGTCTACGATGCCGACGCGGCGGCGCTGCCCGTCACCGCGCGATTGGGTGGGGTGCTGGGTGCCTTATGGACGTCGCGCGAGTTGGCCTGGCGGCTGTTCCAGCGAAATTTGGCGGCCAACTACCGGCAGAGCCTGCTGGGTTGGTTGTGGATTTTCCTCACACCCCTGGCCACGGCCGGCGTCTGGGTCTTTTTGAACGCCTCCGGCACATTGCCACTGAGTCCGCTGGGGATCGTCGGCTACGCGGCCTTTGTCTTCACGGGCCTGATGTTGTGGCAGGCCTTCATGGACGGGCTGATGGGGCCGATGAACACGTTGCTGGCCAACCGAGCCGCGCTGACTAAATTGCAGTTCCCCCGCGAGGTCTTCATCACGCTGAGTCTGTCGGAGGCCGGGTTCGACTTCTTGGCTCGCTGGGTCGTCGCCGCCATCTTCCTGGTCGCGGCTGGATTGGCCAACCCCTGGGGTTTGCTGGGGCTGGCCCTTGTCTGGGGTCCCTTACTCCTTCTCTTAGGCACCGGGATCGGTCTGTGGTTGGCCCCCTTCGGCCTGCTGTACAAAGACGTCAGCCGCTCGATCGCCCTCGTCAGCCCCCTGTGGATGTTGCTCACACCCGTCATCTATGCCTTGCCCGCCGGCACAACCGGCTCGTTGATGACCTGGATCAATCCCCCGGCCGCGATCATTGAAGTCGCGCGGACGAACACGATCTTGTCACCGCCAGCTCTCGACAGCCAAGCCGGGATTCCGAGTCGCTCGGCGGTGGCTGCTGGCGTCAACACGCCGCCAGCTCAGTCGCTCGCGGCCCAGGACTTGGAGTCGGCGACCGATGGCCTCGCCATGCCCGCGCATGCTGGGCCGGTGTGGCAGGCCGTCCTTTGGTGCCTGATCGGCGTCGGCCTGTTCGTCCTCGGTGCGTTGTGGCTGGATGTCAGCGGCCCGATCATCATCGAGCGATTGGCGAACTGAGGCCGCGGAGGACCTGCGCCACCTGCTCCACGTCCGGCCGAGAAATGTGCAGGTGCGTCACAAAGCGAATCGACGTGGCACTAAAGGGAAAGCACCGCACGCCGTGGTCGGCCAACTTCGCGGCCAACTCCGCCGCGGTGCCGAGGCTGGGATCGATCTCGAACAAGACAATATTGGTATCGACCAACCGTTCGGGGTGGGGGTCGACGATCCGCAGGCCGGGGAGCTGGTGGATTTCCGTCGCCAACCAGGCGGCGTTCGCGTGATCCTCGGCCAAGCGATCGTAGCGATGTTCCAGTGCGAACAGGGCAGCGGCGGCCAAGATCCCAGCCTGACGCATGCCGCCGCCGAAGGCCTTGCGATGCCGCCTGGCCTGGGCGATGTCCGCCCGACTGCCAGCCAAGGCCGAGCCGACCGGGGCGCCCAAGCCTTTGCTGAAGCAGACGCTGACCGTATCGAAGGGTTCCGCCAGATCCCGCAGCGAGCGTCCGCTGGCGACAGCGGCATTGAACAGCCGAGCCCCGTCCAGATGCAGCCGCAGGTCCTGTTCACGACACCAGGCCGCGATTTTCAGCACGTGCTCCCAATCCAACAGCTTCCCGCCGGCTCGATTGTGCGTATGCTCCAAACAGACCAGGCGGGTGCGAGCCGCGTGTTCGTTATCGGGCCGCCGAGCTGCCTGGAGCTGCTCGACAGTCAAATTCCCAGCCCGCCCGACCAACGGATGCGGACTGACACCCGACATCGAGGCAAAGGCCGCCTGTTCGTAAGTAAAGATATGGCAACCGTACTCGCAGAGGAACTCGTCGCCACGTTGGCAATGCAGTCGCACGGCGACTTGGTTGGTCATGGTGCCCGACGGCATGAAGATCGCCGCCTCTTTGCCCAACCGGTCGGCGATCCGCTCTTGCAGTTCGGCCACGGTGGGGTCGACATCGATCACATCATCGCCTACCGGGGCCGCCGCCATCACCCGCCGCATTTCGGCACAGGGTTGGGTGACCGTATCGCTACGCAGATCAATCGCCATGTTTACAACTTTGCGAAAGCGTCGAGAGCCCGTTGAATGTGTTCGTCGGTCAGTGCCGCCGAAACCTGCACGCGGATCCGAGCCTCGCCGCGGGGGACGACGGGGAAGCCGAAACCGATCGCCATGACACCCAATTCAAACAACCGCGCGGACTTGCGGATCGTCTCGGCTTCATCCCCAATCATGATCGGGATGATTGCAGTGGGGCTGTCGGCACACTGATAACCGAGCGCCGCCAAGCCACTGCGAATCGTGCGGACATTCTCGTGCAATCGCGTCACCAAGCTGGGGTCACGTTCTAGGATTTCGATCGCCTTGCCCGCGCTGTAGGCGACCGTGGCGGGCAGGGCGTTGGAGAAGAGACCGGGCCGAGCCTTCTGCTCCAGGACTTGAATCGCGCGTTGGCTGGGGGCGACATATCCCCCCGCCGCTCCACCCAGTGCCTTGCCCAACGTTCCAGTGATGATGTCGATTTGGCCCAAGCAGCCGAAGTGTTCCGGCGTCCCGCGTCCGGTCGCGCCCAGGACGCCGATTCCGTGGGAATCGTCCAACACCAACAGTGCGTCGTATTTCTGGCAGAGCGCCACCAACTCCGGCAACTTGGCGACGTCGCCTTCCATACTGAAGACGCCGTCGGTGATCACCCAACGGCACCGCTTGTCGGCGTGAGCTTTGAGTTTGCTCTCCAGATCCTCCAAATCGCTGTGTTTGTAGACCTGCTTTTCCACCTTTTTGCTGACCAAGCGGCAACCGTCAATGATGCTGGCATGGTTCAACTCGTCCGACAGCAACACATCGCCCTCGGTGGCCAAGGTTGGAAACACCGCTTCATTGGCGTTCCAGCAACTGACGTACGACAGCGAGGCCTCGGTGCCGACAAACTTGGCGATCCGCGTTTCCAACTGCCGATGGCAATCCAAAGTACCACAAATGAAGCGGACCGACGCAGTGCCGCCGCCGTAGTCCCGCAGGCCCTGGATCCCGGCCTCGATCACCTCGGGATGATCGGCCAAACCCAAGTAATTGTTCGCGCACAGGACCAGCACTTCACCGCGGCCTTTGATCTGGACGACCGGCCGCATTGGCGACGTCAGTTCATAGAACGGCTTGAGTTGCCCGCTGCGGGTCAAGTCGTCAATCAATTGTTCGCAGCGCTGCGTGAAGTCGGCATTCGGCATGGTTAGTCCTCGGAGATTCGCAGGATGACTTTGATGGCTTCGCCCGATTGCATCAACTTAAAGCCCTGCTCCCATTCGTCAAAGGGTAGTCGATGCGTGATGATATCCGAGAAGTTCATGCGGCCGGACAACACCAGGCTTTCCATCTGGTACCAGGTCTCAAACATCCGCCGGCCGTTGACACCGATAATCGTGATGCCTTTGAAGATCACATTCTTCGACAAGTCCAATTCGACCTTGCCACCGGGTAAACCCAACAGGGCCGCGCGGCCGCCGTTGCGAATCGCTTCCAAGCCGTCGTTGATCGTCTTGGCGTAGCCGCTCATTTCTAACAGGACGTCCGGCCCAGCCCCACCGCAGTAGTCGCGGACGATGGGCTTCCAATCGGTGCGAGCGTCCAAGGTCAGATTGGCACCCAACTTCTTGGCGATCTCCAACCGCCGCGGATCGACGTCGACGGCGATAATCCGCGCGGCGCCCGCCGCCAGAGCCACCGAGACGGCCATCAGACCGATCGTGCCGACGCCCGTGATCAGCACCGTTTGACCGCTGACACCAGCCGACATGACCGTGTGCACGGCGTTGCCCAGCGGATCGAAGGTGGCGGCGATGTCGTAGGAGATTTCGGGGTGGATCGGCCAGAGATTCTCTTCTGGGACGCTGACAAAGTGAGCAAAACCGCCGTCTCGATCGATCCCGATGATCTCGACCGTCGGGCAGATGTGCGCATTGCCGGTGCGGCAGGCCTGGCAGATCCCGCAGGCAATATGGCCCTCGGCACTGACGCGTTGCCCCACCTTGGCGTGCCGCACGCCCGGGCCCGTTTCCACGATGACCCCCGCCAGTTCATGGCCGGTGGCGATGCCCAACTTGACGCGGCTCTGGCTCCAGGCGTCCCATTCGTAGATGTGCCGATCGGTGCCACAAATGCCCGCTCGCCGGACCTGGATCAACACGTGTCCCTCCGGAACTTCCGGGATGGGGGTCTCGTCCACCATCACCAAACCGGGAGCATTGTGCAGCTTGCGTAAAGAGGGCATCGTCGTCGCAGTCAACATCGTCGTACCTTGTGACAAAAAAACCGGCACCATGCCGTGGCCTTTCCCAACGGCGTCATCATCATAACTGGCTGCCGTTTTTCAGCAATGAAGCCACGCCAAATTAGCGCGACCGATTGGAAAATCACGAGTTGTGACCTAGCATACCCCCTCCGCGAATGCGACCGGGCGGGCGCAACGACGGCTAGTGCTTTGTCACAGCCAAAACTTGGGGTGTGGCAAAGGGGTCAGGCGTCAATTGTGCGCAGCACCCGCTGGGCCGTTCCGGCAATTGACGCCTGACCCCTTTGCCACACCAATCCCAAAACTAAATTGTGACAAAGCACTAGGGCCACCCCACCATCCGCGGCAGCCGAATACGGGGCGTCAGCCGGGGAAGAAACGGGCTGCCAACGATTCGACCAACCCCAAAATCGAGTGTTGACCAGGTATTCGTGCGAGTGCGAGCCGAACCGTGGCCGGATGAACTGGCTGGATCAATCGAACGAGCAGTCGTCCGCAAACCGTTACTGCCCCAGGACGAAGTCCGGTTAGAACTAATCGGTAATCAACTTACCGAATTGGCAATCCGCCGAAGTGCGTTAGCACCCGGTTTCCGCCGGAATTGGACGCTGACCGGTTCCGGCTAATTCGGTAACTTATTTGCGGACAAGTCCGTAACTTGCTGTGAGCTTGGAACATTTGCGGGGGGAAACTGTCCCGCGGGAGAGAGGAGACCTGAGTTTTGCCAGTCAAACTTTTTGATGGACGTGGGCAGCGCGCCGACGAGGCCTTGGGGCAGGTCGTGGCGTTGCAGCGAAAATTGGCGCCCCAGGGCGATACGATCTCCGAGGGGGCTCGAGAGCTCACGGTCCGAGTGTTCGGCGCTCCGCTGACCCCCAACCAGGTCGTGTCGCAGATCTGCGATCGGGTCCAACGCGAGGGACTGGCGGCGGTCTGCGATTTGACGCGGCAGCTGGATCGAGCAGAAATCGATGGCTCCAATTTCCGCGTGCCACTGGCTGAACTGGCAGATGCCCACCGCGGGGCGCCGCCCAGTTTCCTGGCGGCCATCCGCCAGGTGCGGCAGCAGATCGTCGAGTTCCAGACGGCCATTCGCCACTCGGCGGTCGAGGTCTTTCCGCGTCCGGGCGTGCACCTGACCCATCGCTACACGCCGCTGCCCCGCGTGGGCGTCTGTGTCCCGGGAGGCGCCGCGGCTTACCCGTCCAGCCTGTTGATGGCGGCCGTTCCGGCTCAGGTGGCCGGTGTGGAGGAGATCGCCGTGGTGGCGCCGCCGACGCCGTTCGGGTCCTACAACCCGCATCTGCTGGCGGCTTGCCACGAGTTGGGCATTACCGAGGTCTATCGGGCGGGTGGGGCTCAGGCCGTGGCGGCCCTGGCCTTTGGGGTCGAGGGGTTGCGGCCGGTCGACAAGATCGTGGGCCCGGGCAGCTTGTATGTGGCGTTGGCCAAGAAACACGTCTACGGCCATGTCGACATCGACTCGATTGCTGGCCCCAGCGAGGTGTTGGTGATCGCCGACGAGTCCAGTCGCGCGGATTGGCTGGCTTTGGACTTAATCGCTCAGGCCGAACATTATCCCGGGGCCGCCATCTTGGTCTCCTGGAGCCCGACCTTGTTGGAGGCCGTGCGGCAAGAGCTGGAACATCACTGCGGGCGATTGGAGCGAGGCGCCCTGGCCGCCAAATGTTTGGAGGAGTTCGGTGCCTTTTTACTCGTGGATGACGCTGATGCGGCCGTCCGGGTGGCGGATACTTTGGCCCCCGAGCACCTGCACATCCAGACCGAGGGGCAGGAGGCGTTGGCCCAGCGGATCCGTCATGCGGGTGCGACCTTTGTCGGCGTCGACACACCCGTGGCGGTCGGTGACTATGTCGCCGGTCCCTCGCATGTGCTGCCGACGGGCGCGACGGCCCGTTGGGCTTCGGGCTTGTCCTGCAATCACTTTCTGCGGTCGCAGGCCATCATTCGTTACGATCGGGCAGCCTTGCGGGCCGAGGCCCCGGCACTGGCCGAAATCGCCAAGCTGGAAGGCTTGACCGGGCACTGGGAAAGTGTCGCCGCTCGTTTGAACTCGGAGAGTTGATCCATGACCAAGAGCTTCCAATGGGCCGATTACGTGCGGCCCCATCTCCGCGGTTTGCAAGGCTACGTGCCCGGTGAACAGCCCCAAGGTGGCAAGTTCATCAAGCTGAACACCAACGAAAACCCTTACGCGCCTTCGTCGTTGGCCCTGGCCGCGATCAAGGAAAGCGGCGAGCGGCTGCGGAAGTACCCGGACCCGACCGCGACGGCCTTTCGGCAAGTGGCCGGACAGGTACTGGGGGTATCCCCCGACCAGATCGTGTGCGGCAACGGCAGCGACGAAGTCCTGGCGATGGTGGTCCGATTGTGCTTGGGCCCAGAAGACCTGGCCGCCTGGGCGTCGCCCACCTACTTGTTGTACGAAACACTGATTCGGTTGCAGGGTGCTCGCTGGCAGACGTTCCGCTACCGTCCCGATTGGTCGCTGCCCGAGGAGCTGTTCCGGGCAAACGCCAAGCTGACCTTGATCGCCAACCCCAACAGCCCCTCGGGGACTTGCTTTGACTTGCCGCAGTTGCGGCGGATCATTGAACGGATTCCGGGCCCGGTTTTGATCGACGAGGCCTACGCGGACTTCGCCGGTCAATCCGCCGCCAGCTTGGTGCGAGACTACCCCAACCTGATGGTCTCGCGCACCCTGAGCAAATCGTACGCTTTGGCAGGATTGCGTTTCGGATACTTGGTGGCCCAGGAGGAATTGATCCGCCATTTGCATAATATCCGAGATTCTTACAACTGCGATGCCCTGTCGATCGCGGTGGCCACGGCGGCGATGAGTGACCAGGCCTGGCTGCGAGACAACCTGCGGCGGGTGATCGAGCAACGCCAAGTGTTGGAACGAGGCTTGGCGGAACTGGGCTTCTCGGTACAACCGTCACAGGCCAACTTCGTCTGGTGCCGTCACCCCGGTGGCCAGGCCCAAAGTATCTACATGGCACTTAAGTCGCGACAGATTCTAGTAAGATACATGAACTACGGGCCGGATGCGGAGGGCCTGCGTATCACGGTTGGGACGCCGACCCAAAACCAAGTTTTGCTGGAACAGTTGCACCAGATTGTAAAGTCGATCCCATGAGCCAATCCTTGCGCCGCGCTACCGTTCACCGTTCTACCGCCGAAACCCAGATCCAATTGGAATTGGACTTGGACGGCAGCGGCAAAGCCCAGATTGAAACGGGAGTTGGCTTCTTTGATCACATGTTGGAGCTGTTCACCAAACACGGCATGTTCGATCTGCAGGTGCAAGCCACAGGGGATTTGCACGTGGACCAACATCACACGGTCGAGGACGTCGGTATCTGCTTGGGGCAGGCCCTGGCCGAAGCCGTCGGCGACAAGCAGGGGCTGAATCGCTACGGCCACTTCACGCTGCCCATGGACGAGACACTGGTGACCACCGCCGTGGATTTGAGTGGGCGGTACGGCTTCGTCTTTAATGTCTTATTCCCACACGAAAAGATTGGGCAATTCGACTGTGAATTGATCGAGCATTTTTGGCAGAGTGTGGCCAATCGCTGCCAGTGTAATTTTCACGCCCTGTTGCATCATGGCCAGAACGGCCACCATATCAGCGAGGCCGTGTTCAAGTCCGCGGCCCGCAGCTTCCGCCAAGCCACGACGCGCGATCCGCGACAGACGGGCATCCCCAGCACCAAGGGTGTGCTGTAGAAATCTCCGCTTCGCGGCCAAGATTCGCCTCACGCGAGCGAATGGCTTAGAATGGGCTGACGGTTCGCGCCCCAGTCATTCGGGTGGGTGCGGCGAAGCGCCAGCCAACTCGATTCCCACAACAGGAAATAGTCATGTCCCGCGTGCTGCCCAAGGCAGGCTCTGCTGCCGCCCGTTTTTCGTGTTCCGCTCGGCCGTTTTCCCCAGCCACGGGTTGGTCTGCCCGAGCCACGGGTTGGTATGCCCGAGCAACGGGTTGGTCTGCCCGAGCAACGGGTTGCCTGGGGCTGTTGTTACTGGTGACGGCCGCTGGCTGCGAGGGCGTGGGACCGGGCCTATTCGGGCCGGTCACGTCGGGCTCGGGCAACATCGTCACCGATACACGCGGTCTGGAGCCCTTCCAGGAGGTCCGCGTGTCGGGCTCGGCGGAGGTGGTGCACGTGATGGCGGACGCGGCCAGTTGCGAGATCGAAGCGGACGATAATTTGGTACCGTTGATCACGACGACCGTCGTGGACGGCGTGTTGAAAATCGAGTTCGAAGGTTCGATGCAGCCGACGCAGGGGATCAAGATTCGCTTGGCTGGTGCACCGCTGCGTCGCTTCTCGCTCGCTGGTTCAGGGAAATTCACCACCGAACACGTGGATGCCGAACAGTTTGAATTTTCGGTCGCTGGGGCTGGCGATGCAAACCTAGCCGGGCAGACTCAGCAATTGAAGCTCAGCGTTTCGGGATCCGGCAAGGTCTTGGCCCAACGACTGAAGGCCGATGCAGCCACGATTCAGATTTCGGGGGCCGGCTCGGCTGACCTGCATGTGGAGTCGTCGCTCAAAGTCAATATTTCTGGAGCCGGCAGTGTGAAGTACTCGGGAAGCCCCCAAGTTTCGCAGTCGATTTCGGGCGCCGGCAGCGTGCAACCGGTACAACGTGACAATCCTCCCGCAGCAAAACAGGAAGGGACCAGCGAATGACTGGCGGACTAACGATTATTGGACTCGGAGCGTTCTTCTTAGGGACTATCGCCGCGATGCTGAGCCTGGCGGCCACAGTGTTCTGGATTTGGATGATTGCCGATTGCATCATGCACGAACCATCGGTCGGCAACGACAAATTGGTCTGGATCATCCTGATGATCTGCCTGCCCGTGATCGGCTCGCTGTTGTACTTCTTCCTCAAGCGTCCCCAACGGCCGGTGACCGCCGAGATGCACTGGAAGTAGGCGCGGCCCTTCAGGCCAATACGGTCTTGTAGGGTTGGCCGGGGATTTCTTGCACGTAACGGGGCACGGCATGACCGGGCAAGCGGCGGCGCAGGCCTTCCAACAGCTGCAGGCCCTCGGCCTGAGTGACCTCGAAGTGGGCGGCGCCTTGGACACGATCCAACTGATGCAGGTAGTAGGGCACGACACCGCAGTCGACCAAGCGGCGGCACAGCCCTTCGAGGGCCTCGACCGAGTCGTTGACACCGCGGAGCAAGACGGCTTGGTTCAAGACCTGAAAACCCGCGGCTCGCAACCGCTCGATGGCAGCGGCCACCTCGTCGTCCAACTCCTGAGCGTGGTTGGCATGGATCACCATGACCTTGGCCGCGAAGTCGGGGAACAGCTCGACAAAGTCCCGCGTCACTCGTTGCGGGATGACCACTGGCATGCGGCTATGAATTCGCAACCAGCGAACATGCGGGATGGCTCGGAGCCCATTCAGTAAACGCTCCAGACTCACGTCGCTCAGCACCAGCGGGTCGCCGCCACTGAGGATGACTTCTTGGATGGTCGGGTCGGCCGCGATCGGCTCGAGCCACGGTTGCCATCGCGTCCGCTGCTGGGGCGCGGCAGGGTAGGGGAAGTGCCGCCGAAAACAATAGCGGCAATGCACGCCACAGGCCCCCGTGGTAATCAACAAAGCGCGGCCTGAGTATTTTTGGATCCACTGTCGCGGCGCCGGGGTCTCGACCGCGAGCGGCAGATCCAACGCTGCCCCTGGCTCCAACCGCTCGGCCGCAGCCACCCCGGAAGCGAACTCGGCCAGAGGATCGCGGGAATAGCCCGGCGTGGCGACATCGGCCGTCTCTTCGGCCACCGGGAGCACTTGGCGGAGGATCGGGTCCGCTGGATTGCCCGGCACGATCCGTTGCAGCAGCGCCGGCGGAACAAAACACGGGAACTCGATTTCGGCTGGCAATGCCGCCACCGAGTCACTCGTGGTGCCGACCGCAGGGACATGTCGGCCCAGACCCGCGGCCGGCTGGGCGTGCCCCGCCAGTCCCACGGCGGCCAGCAGTTGGCGGTGGTCGCGAATGGCGTGTTTCATCTGCCACGTCCATCCGCGCGAGTCATCCTCGGGCGTCCCCGGTTCCGCCGGTTGGGCGGCCCGTGGCAACGACTGGGGCAGAGAGTGGTCCAGCGCCTGGTCCAGCGAATCGGTTTGTGAGTGGGGCAAAAAGGGTCGATTCATGGGACGCGAAATGGGGTACGGGACCGAGCCACTCGACAAGCCCTACCAGGAGCTGTCGGGAGGGGGTATCATAGCAGCCTTTCGAGCCGCTCGTAATGGCCACTCGTCCGCCACGACCGCTCGCGATTGACGGCATGAACCTCGCATTTGTTCGGGGGCACGTCGGTCGCGACGGGATTGTTTGGCTGCGGCGAGGCCGATGCGATTGGCTCGGGTTGGCTACAGGACGGGTGGTTGCAAGACGGGCCCGACCGAGATGGGCGGGCTGAACTCGTTGGCAAGACAAGCTGTTTGGGAAGGAATGATTGCATCGTGGTAGCGTACAAGACAAGTGAATTTCGCAAGGGTTTGAAGATCCAGATCGAAGGCCAGCCGTATTTGATGACCGAGATGAACTTCGTCAAGCCAGGCAAAGGCAATGCTTTGTACAAGTGCAAGATGAAGAACCTGATCACGGGCGCCTCTCTGTCGCGGACTTACAAAGGTGGCGATGAGTTGGAAGCGGCCGACGTCAATGAAATCGACGTGACTTACCTGTACCGCCAGGGCGAGACGTTTGTATTCATGGACAGCTCGACCTTCGACCAGTACGAACTGACTGAGACCCAGGTCGACGATGCCTGGAAGTACCTCAAGGACGGCATGGCCTGTTCGATGGTGTTGTTCGACAACCGGCCGATCACGCTGTCTCCGCCCAACCACGTGGAATTGGAAGTGATCGAGTGCGCCGCCAGTGCCAAGGGCGATACGGCGACCAACGTCACCAAGATCGTCAAAGTGGAAACCGGTGCTGACATTTCCGCCCCGGCCTTCGTCAACCAGGGCGACATCATCAAGATCGACACGCGAACCGGCGAGTACACCGAGCGCGTGAAGAAGTAACCCAGGCATTCAACCGGGCCGAAGCCAATCATGCAAGTTCGATTCTTAGGGGCAGCCCAACGGGTGACCGGTTCGATGCATTTTGTGCAGTGCGGCCGGTTTCGCGTCCTGTTGGACTGCGGGTTGTACCAAGGCAAACGCTCGGAAGCTTACGACATCAACCACCGTTTCCCGTTCGATCCATCCCAGGTCGATGCGGTGGTGCTGTCGCACGCCCACACCGACCACAGCGGCAATCTGCCGTCGCTGGTGCGACAAGGGTTCCGGGGCAAGATCTATGCCACCAGTGCCACGCGGGAGTTGGCGGGGACCCTGTTGTTCGATGCTGCCAAGATCCAAGAGTCGGATCTCAAGTACGTCAACAAACACCGCCGAGCCAAGGGCGAACCCGAACTGCACTTGCTGTATTCGCAAGAGGACGTCGTCAAGACCATCCGCGCCTTCCGGGTCAAGGACTACGAAGAGCCGTTTGAAATCTTGCCGGGCCTGACGGTGACGTTCTACGATGCCGGACATATGCTGGGGTCCGCCGCGACGCGTTTGCATTGGGCGGAAGACAACGTGACGCTGGTTTACAGCGGCGATATCGGTCGCTACGAGGACCCGATGCTCTGCTCGCCGGCAGTAGTGCCCGACGCCAACTACGTCATCATGGAGGCGACCTACGGCGATCGGCTACATCGCGACGACCATGACGCCGGCGAGCAGTTGGAGACGCTTTGTCGGGAAACGTGGCAACGCGGCGGTAGCTTGCTGATCCCAGCGTTCTCCATCGGCCGCACACAGCACATCGTGTATTTGCTGAATCAATTGGCCGAAAGCGGACGATTGCCCCCCTTCAAGGTGTTCGTCGATAGCCCGATGGCAGTGGACGCGACCGAAGTCTATCGCACGCACGTCGAATGCTTCAATGAGCAATTCATCCAATCGATCCTGCAAGAGGACGACCGCGATCCACTGGGGTTTCGCGATCTGCACTACGTCCGCAGCCAGGAACACTCCAAGGCCATCAATCGCTTGGACGAACCGGTTATCATCATCAGTGCCTCCGGCATGTTGGAGGGTGGGCGCATCCTTCATCACCTGAAGCAACGCATCGACGACCCCAAAACCACCATCTTGTTCACGGGTTTTCAAGCCCAACACACCTTGGGACGACGCATTTTGGAGGGCGCGGAATTTGCCCGCTTGTTCGGCGTCGAGTACCCCGTTCACTGCCGCACCGCTCGCTTGGAGAGCGTCAGCGGACACGCCGATCAAAGCGAACTGCTACGCTGGTTGCAGGCCGTCAACGCCGCTGGCCAGGTCCGCCAAGTGGCCCTGACGCACTGCGAACTGGAACCCGCCCAGGTCCTGGCGGAAAAATGCCAACAGGCGGGCCTGCCTCCCGTGATCATTCCAGCGCGTGATGATGTTATGAATCTGGAGCCCTAGACGAAATGCTCGACGTCGCCTGCTGCCGTCGTCCAACAACGCGCGGCCCGCGCCTCGTCGGTGCACTCCGCTTCGCCATCCTGTTCTCGTTGATCGTCACCGCGACACTCCCCGCCCATTGCTCGCTGATCGCGGGCCATCCCGACTCTCCCGGAGCGGGAACGGTCCCGCTGGCAAACCCGCATTCGACCAACCAAGCGGGTTCCGACCAGACAGTAACCAATAAGCCAGTTTCCGCTCAGCCAATTTCCGACCAGCCAGTTTCCGACCAGCCAGTTTCCGACCAGCCGGAGTCGATCTTGGTTCGCCGCGACTTGTCGGTACGCACGCCCGTCGTCGCGCAAGCCATTGGCCCCGACGGCGTGCTGTTGGATGACGGCACCCACGTCCCCTGGTTCGACATATTGGTCGGTCAGAATTGGCAGCTGGCGTCACCCACCGAACCGCAGCCGTTGGCGGATCGCGAGATCCAGGAGTGGCAGCAAGTGTTTGGCCAACCGTGGTTCCTCATCCGCAGTCGTTTGGCACGGGGCGAGTCGTTCCAAGTCGACGAACTGCTGGAGGGGCTGGCCCAGAGCTACTCCGCACGAGGGACCCCCAGCGTCGGCGCGGTGGCCGTCAGCTACTATCGCAGCCAACAACTCGCGCAGGCCGCCGATCCCACCGCCGCGGCCCTGGAGTGGCTCCGCGCGCAGATCGCCTGGTCGCAATTGCCCCCCGCCACAACACCGCCACAATCACCGGACTGGGAGACTCGGCTGCAACAGTACGTCAATCCGAGCGACTTTCCGCTGGACCCGATCCTGAGAATTCCGCTGCATGCGCCACCCGCGTTCGAACGTTGGACGGATGCGGAAAAATCCCAGTGGCACGCGCTGTGGGAGCAGATCCAAACGCCACCAGCGTCACGCCGCCCCGCCGACACTGCTCCAGGCTTTCCGGCCATGCCAAGCTTACCCGCCCCTTCAGCCACTGTCGCAGCGTCAGACGCGGGCGTTGCGGGAGCTGTCGGTGCCGTGCCAGCGACAGGTGCCCCGGCTCAACAACACGCCAAGACTTTGGTGGCGGTCTACGGCTTGGCCGCGGCCACCCAACACGCTGATTCCGCGACGCTAGAAAAGTGTCTAACGGCATTGAGCGAACAACCAACCGCCGCGCAGGCTCAACCGACACTCGTGCAAGGACTCGCCGAAGTCGCGCGGCGCGTTCGCCGCTGCCAACAAGATCCCGCCCACTGGCAAACGACCGACGGGCTCCGCGATTACCGCAGCCTGGAACAAGAGTGGCTCGGCAACCTGCCAACCGGCGAAGGGCCAACCGGCGAAGGGCCAACCGGCGACGGGCCATCCGGCGACGGGGCAACCGGCGACGGGGCAACCGGCGACGGGGCGACTCGCCAGCGGCTCGTGTGGGAGGTCTACCTGCAGGGCTTGGTGCTGTTGACGCATGAGGACCGCAGTGCCCAGGACTCTGGGCGACTGCACGTCTGGCTATTGCGACATTGGGCCGAACGCTACCCGGAATTGGCCGCGGAGGTACCGCTGCTGCAACCCAGCGTCTGGCGGCCCTTACTTACTCGTTGACGTTGGTTTCCAAGAACCGAGCCAAGCGGTGGAAGTCGCTGCCGGTCTTGATGAAGCGGACCAAGGTGACCAAGTTTTCGGGGTTCACCAACTTCTCGAACGGCTCGTAGCGCAGCT
Organism: Pirellulaceae bacterium; assembly: GCA_018402565.1. GTDB lineage: Bacteria > Planctomycetota > Planctomycetia > Pirellulales > Pirellulaceae > M30B19. The sequence continues at coordinate 73,992 of JAGYIQ010000001.1, forward strand.
CGAATTGGCCCGATACGCTGACCATCACGCCGTTGAGGCCCTCTTCGACCAAGGCTCGGTAGGAACCGACTCCCAGTTGGCTACCCAGGATCACGTCGTAGGCCAAGGGTTGGGCGCAGCGAGCTTCGTATCCCAGCGTCACGGGATTGATCTTCCTCGACTTGCCGGTCTTGGCCGTGTAAGCCTCGGCGATCAACTTGGCAAAGAAGCGTCCCAATTGAATTTCGCTGATCGCGATGTGACCATGGTCGTCGCGGGGGACGCCCTCCAATCGCTCGTACGGCAGGTACTCCGCCAGTCCCTCGGCCAGGACAATCACACCGAACGCCTTGCCCTCGGATTCACGTGCCACCATGGTCTTGACGATGCGATTGATCACGCGGTCCAACTCCATGATCGGCCGAGTCTTGGTGGTGCCGGTTGTCGGATCCGTGACGGTCTCTTCGGTGCGATAATCGCCGACAATGTCCTCCACGCTGACCACCAAACTGGCTTCACCCGCAATCGCCGAACCGTAAGCCAACCAACCGGCGCTGCGGCCCATGGCTTCCGCCACAAAGTAAGCGTGATTCGCCTGCGCGTCGTAGATCAGGTTGCGGATCTCGGTCGAGATGAACTGGACGGCGGTGAAAAATCCAAAAGTAAAGTCGATGCCGTTGTAGTCGTTGTCGATCGTCTTGGGCAGGTGCACCACGGGGATCTGCTTCGAGCCACTCGGGAGCTGCTCTTGATACAGCTTGAACTTGTTGGCCGTCTTCAAGGTGTCGTCGCCGCCGATCGAGATCAAACCATCGACGCCCAAATCGACCAACGCTTGATAAGTTCGCTGCATGGCCGCTGTCTTCTCGGCATCCTGCAAGTCAGCCGGCGAGGAAATCTTCTTGCCAGGGTTGGCCCGAGCGGTGCCGATGATGATGCCCTGCGAATTCCGAGTACGATGCAACACCTTGGAGTCCAGGCGAATCCAATGATCCCCCTCGACCAGCGGTTTCTCCGGGGTGTAATCCATCAGGTGTTTGTAGCCGTTGAGAATCCCGATCGCCTCGATCTTGGCTTTGCCAAAACAGGCAGCCGCGGTGGAAATCACAGCATTGGCGGCGGGCGCTGGGCCACCCGAAAACAGAATGGCCACACGTTGGAAAGAATGCTTGGGGGTGGGAGGGGCAGATAAGGTGTTGGCCATGACGCGAAGCTCCACAAGTTAGGTTTTGGTTAGTACCGGGTCGTTTTCTCGGTATTGTCTCCCGGATTTTAAGGAGGTGGACCGAATTGGGAAAGTCAAGGTAACGCAGCAACTGCCAGCGTCCTGACCAGGGGCGAAGATCGACAGGGCACAAAGGCGGACCATCTACCCGTAACCAACAACTGAGGCACTTCAGCTCACGTTCCAGCCAAAACCACCCTCAACTTAGGACTTTACATTTTTTGCCGCGGCCGACAGAACATGGACCGCCGAATCTCCCGCCCCACGCCCCGAACGATTCCCCCCTATCGCATCGTGCCCTACAAGTCAGACCTGCAAGACCTGTCAGGCAACGTCCGAACCGTCCGAGGCGTCTTTCCCGTCCGAGGCGTCTTTCCCGTCCGAGGCGTCTTTCCCGTCCGAGGCGTCTTTCCCGTCCAAGTCGCCAAACATGGTCCACCCAGCCTAATGCTTTGTCACAGCCAAAACTTGGCGTGTGGCAAAGGGGTCAGGCGTCAATTGTGCGCAGCACCCGCAGGGCCGTTCCGGCAATTGCCGCCTGCCCCTTTTACCACACCGATCCCAAAATCAAACGGTGACAAAGCACTAGACCCACTGCCCAGTGGGGAGTCCGCGGGCGATCGTTTAGAATGGGCGCCGGGCAGACCGCCAGGCGCCTGCCTGGGGGAGGGCACTGGGTTGTTTCTTACTATTTTAGCTTTTTATGTCCGATTCCCAACCGCCAGAACAATCGAGCCTCTTTCCCATGGATCCGGATCCATGGGTGATCGACGCCGAAGAGGCCGGTTGGGTTTGTCGCGTGGTCTTCGCCGAACCGCCGTTTGGGCCCTACGATTACCGGGTCCCGGACGAGTTGTTGCCGCAAGTGAAACTCGGCTGTCGACTGGCAGTGCCCTTGGGGCGCGGCGGCCGACAAATGATGGCCTGGTGCGTGGGGCTGGCCCATCGCGGCTCTGCGCCCCCAGCCCCGGCCGCCGGTGCTAACACTTCTGGCTCTAACAGCGCTGGTGCGAACAGCGCTGGTGCGAACGCCGAGGCTTCCCCGACGGCCGCCGATTCCAACCCGCCCATTCGCTCGGTTGGGAACTCGGCGGCAACGAGCGGCCTGCCGGACCCGCTGGCTTGGAACGTCTCCGCGGTGGATGTCGCACGCCTGCGTCCGATCGCTTCGGTGATCGACGCCACCGCGCTGCTCAGCGCCGATCTCTTGCCCTTGGCCGGTTGGCTCAGCCAGTATTACCTGACGCCACTGGGTTCGGTGATCGAGACGATCGTGCCGGCGGGCGTCCGGGCGGGGGCGGGGACCCGGCCGATCAGCTACTACGCCATCGCCCCGGCCTACCAAGAGCAATGGTCGGAGATGCGTCTGTCGGCGCAACAGCGTCAGGTATTGACCTACTTGGCTCGCTTTGACGTCCCCGTGCCGGCTCATCAGATCCTCCGCCAGTCGGAGGTCGGGGCCAGCTCCTTGGCGACGCTCCACAAGCGCGGCCTGCTCACCGTGGACGTGCGACGGATGCACGCGCAGGAGTTTGTCATCGCAGCGGAAGAGCGAGAGCAACCCCTGGCGCTCAGCCCCCAACAAGCCGACTGTCTCGCACAAGTTTTGGCCGCAGTGGCGGCAGGCAACCCCCAGCCGATTCTGCTGCACGGAGTGACCGGCAGCGGTAAGACCGAAGTCTATCTGCAAGCGATTCAAGACGTCGTGGCACGCGGTCGCCAAGCCATCGTCTTGGTACCTGAGATCAGCCTGACGCCCCAGACGCGTCAACGCTTCCGCCGGCGATTCCAGCGGATCGCCGTGTTGCACAGTCAACTGACCGATCCACAGCGACATTGGTACTGGCAACAAATTGCCCAGGGCAAAGTCGATGTCGTGATCGGCACGCGCAGCGCGATCTTCGCCCCAACCGCACGTCTGGGCCTGGTGATCATCGACGAAGAACACGACGGTTCCTTCAAGCAGGACAAAGCACCGCGATACCACGCGCGGGATGTGGCAGCCCAGCGTTGCCGATTGGCGGGCGTGCCCTTGGTACTGGGTTCGGCCACACCGGCCATCGAGACGTACCAGGCGGCTCGTACCGGCCAACACACTTACCTGCAATTGCCGGACCGCGTCGAATCCCGACCGTTACCCGCAGTGACGGTGATCGATATGCGGGTCGCCGATTCACGCGGCCCCGGCGGCAGGACACTGAGTCGCCAGCTCCAACAGGCCATGCAAATGGCGTTGCGCGATGATGGACAAATTATTTTGCTACTCAATCGCCGCGGTTATTCGACCTGTATCCAGTGTCCCGGTTGCGGCGAGGTCCTCAAGTGTCGAGACTGCGACATCGCTTTGACGCACCACCGCGATTTGGATTTGGCGATCTGCCATTTTTGTGATTATCAAATTCCAGCTCCCAATCATTGTCCGGCCTGTCACCAAGATGGCATCAAGTTCTCGGGACTGGGAACGCAGAAACTGGAGGCGGAAGTCCGTCGCTTGTTCCCGACAGAATCGCTCTTGCGGATGGATACCGATACGATGCGAAAGCCCGGGGCACACGAGGCCGCGTTGCAGGCGTTCCGAGAAGGCCAGGCCAAGATCCTGGTCGGCACCCAGATGATCGCGAAGGGGTTGGACTTCCCCAACGTCACGTTGGTCGGCGTGGTCAACGCCGATACCGGCTTGCACATGCCCGACTTCCGCGCTCGAGAACGCGTATTTGGGCTGGTGACACAAGTCGCGGGTCGCACCGGCCGCGGCCCGAAAGGCGGACGCGTGATCGTGCAAACTTTGAACCCGGACGATCCAGCGATCGTCGCGGCAGCCACGCACGACTACCTACGCTTTGCCGAGGAGGAACTCCGGTTGCGAGAGCGTGTGGGCTACCCACCGTTTCGCCGTCTGGCTCGCGTGGTCGTCCGCAGCCCCAGTGAGAACTTGGCACGCGAGGCCACTGACACCTTGGCCCTGGCCATCCAAGCTCGCTTTCCCACCGACCCCGCCACCGCAGAGAGCTTCCTGCTGCTGGGGCCCGCCCCGGCCCCCGTCAGCAAACTGCGTGGCTACTTCCGCTTTCACGTGTTGGTGATCTCCCCGCCCGAGTTCCCCCTGGGCCAAGAGATCCACACCGCAACCGAGTCGCTCAACCTGCCCGATCAAGTCCAATGGATCGTCGATGTCGATGCCATGGACATGATGTGACCGAAGTCCGAGCAGCGGGCCGCCCGAGTACCGCGCCGATCAAGCAGCGGGCCGCCCGAGCGACTCGAGCGACTCTAGCCGATTTGACCTTACTGGACGAACCCCGGTGCCGATTCAATCGCGGGCACGGGCTGCGGTGCCACGGTCGAGACGCCGTCGCTGCCACAATCCGCTGCCAGGACTGGCGTGTCGCAACCGTTTTGGCAGTGGCCGCGACCGAATAAACCGAATCCACCATGGCGACGATGGCCATGACCGCTGAACAGGCGACAACCGCCTGCTGGAGCATCGCAGCCCGTATCGCAGCCCGCATCGCAGCCCGAGTCACGGGCGGCGGCATGCCGGTGGCCGTGTCGGCTCAAGCAACCGAAGAAATGACCGTCGTTGCGGAAGCAGCCATACTTGATGCCGAAGATGCTAGCGCAGCCACAGCCGCCCGTCCCACAGCCGTTTGCATTCCCGCAGCCAACCGCCGCTCCACAATCCGCTGTAGCAGCCACCGGGACAGACACGGCCTGGCCGCAGTCGGTTTCACAGGGCAGCCCGTACGCGCCCGAACCACAACCAGCGGCCTGGGGGAAGTTGAAAAATCGCAAGCCTTGACGGCGGCCCATATGCTGCATCAAGCCGCAGCCGCCGCCAGCGCGATGGCGACCGAACCAGCCAAAACCGGTGGCGCAGCCCGAGCTGGAGGCGGTATCGCACCCCGTGTCGCAGCTGCTAACCGGAGCAGCCTCACCGCACCCGCTATCACAGCCGGCTCCACCTGCAAACAGACCGTGACGCCCCAGCCCACCGTGCAGGCCAAATCCGCCATGCCCACCTTGCCCGCACTGATTTCGCTCTTCACAGTACCCGTCCCACAAGCCTGGGCGGAACTTCGGATCGCAATTGAACGCCCCGCGCAACCGACCCAGGAACGACCCGCCGGTCCCACAGCCAGTGCCGCAGGGGGACGCGCCGTAGTTGTTCAAAGAATAGCCCTTGCCATTGCCGGTGTTGCAATCGCAATCGACTTGGCCCTGGGCCGCAGACCCCAGGCCCATACAAGCCAAGACTGCGAAGGCGGTGGCGACAATCCAACCGCGTTTGTTCAGAATGCTCATCGAAAAGTTCCTCGTTGTTGCTGCAAATGGTGCGTCTCAGGAGCCCCGTGGCCAATGCCAGTCGCTCGTATGGTGATTTGACCACGACGATCACTCGCCCCCTCCGCCCTGCTGGTTTTCGGACGCTACCCCCCAGCCCGCTCGCACGATTTTGCCGATCAAACCGCTGATGGCGATGGAAGCGGGCCGATCGTGCTCAAGCTATCGCCTATCCGCATTTTCCGCTTTGTTCGCGATGTGCCAGTTGTTCACTCTATTCGCCCCATGGCGGTTATTCCGATTGCTCCGGCCACTGCTCAAAATCATCCACAGAGACCGCGTGACGCGATTGGGCGGACTTTAACGCCGCCGCGATGATCGTCGACTTACGGATTGCCACGACTCTGGCGTTCCAACTCCGCCCAATACTCAGTCAAAAAGGCCTGATACTCCGCGATCATTTCCTGTCCCACGGCGTCACCACGAGCCACGCGATGGATGACCGTGTCCACGATCGCCGGCAGAGTCTCCTGTTCAATGGCACCCGCGTATTGCATGCTGCCGGCCGCATCCCACACGACCAACCAGCGGCCTTGGTTCAGACCCCAGGCCTGCCAGGCCTCCGCGCCATACGGCACGATCGCCATCCGATCATCAAGCGTGGGCGAAGCGTCTTCCTCCGGATCCCCACCTGCAGACGGTTGTACCACCGGCGTCGCGACGACCGAATTGCCTGGCCCTGGTGGCTCAATCGCGTCCAACACCAGACAGAAGGAATCGTTGGCGTGTCGCGCAGCCGCCGCCTGCAGACACGCCCACCAAGCCGACGAGGCCTCCACTTGCGGCAGAAACAAAGCCACGGTCAAACCGCCTTTCAGCGCAGGCAGTCGATAGGCCTTCCGCTCGTGGGTTCGCAACATCAAAGGCCGCGTGACTCGGCCCACCCACGGCGATGGAAAAGACTCAGGAATCTTCACAAACTGTTTAACCAAACGCTCCGCCGGGCCCAGGGGGCTGGCCGCGGGCACGGACACCGCTTCACCCACATCGATATCAGTAAAGTCAATCGCAAACTGCACGTTCCGCACCTCCGCCGCTTCCGCCAATTCGGCATTCAGCACCGCGATCGGCAACTCCATGCGACGGACCAACAAGGCCTGCGGATCGACCCACAACTCGACAGTCGCACCGCGCCACTGCGTCGACAACTTGACACAGAACTGCTGGCGATACCATGTCCAGCCCAAGTAGCGGATCTCGGACTCTTTTCGGCCGTCACGGGTCGAGGGTGGCCCGGACGGATCGAACGTTCCCTCTGTCTCTGCCGACCACAGCCACGCCAATTGCGGCAACGCCAAGACCATGCCCGCTCGCGTCCGCTCGCTGAGCGGCAAATCCGTGGCCCCACTCAGATAGATGCTGGCCACCGCGTCTTCACGGGCGACAACTCGCCAGTCCATGTCGGGGGCGACCTGTTTCACCTGTTGGTCAAAATCGCGAGTCGCCGCTTCGCGAATCCGCAGCATCCAACCGCGCGGGTCGCCCTCCAACTGCGTGCGGAATAACTGTCCCTGCCACCGCTGAGTCGCTCGGTCGAACACCACCGCGCACGGCATCGACTCGAACATCCGATTGCCCGTCAACTCATATTGCAATTGCACGATCGCACGGTCACGATACCGCGGCAAAGTCGCATAGTGCTGCCGCACCGCTCGCCAGAGCCCCTCCGTCCGCGTCCCCGGGTCAGCTGCCTCCCAATCACGCTGAGCGGCCGGCAAACCCGCACCTCCCGAGACAGTCGACGAGGACTGGGCAGCGGCTGTCGAAGAATTCGCCGAGTCAACCGCGGGCGTACAGCCCCCGTAGAACGGCAGCAGGCAAGCCAACAGGAGGCCCAGGGCTCGGCTGCCGAGCATCGACCGTAGCCATCTCGCCATAATCCAGCGTCTCTCAAATCAAGCCGATACGGATAAACACTGCGACCGAAATGATCTATCGTCTGCCAACTTACCGCGTCAACAGAGGTTCCATGGGGGCCCTACAATCGTCAAACAACAGCCGCGGGGCCGGTCGCATCCGATTGTCAGCCGAGCGGATTTTCGGCACAATCGTCAGCGGAGCAGGGCGGAAGAGGTTTCCATGGAGGTAGTCGGTTTGACCAACGAGTTAGGGGAAGTCGAGCGAAAGGCCTGGATTGAGCGGGTGGAGCACCATCCGCACGTGGTCGTGGTCCGCGCGGTAGGGCACACGAGCGAGTCGATCGAGCGGCGTTCGCTGACCACGCCCCGCGAGTTTGACTCGGGAACGGACGTGGACTCGGCCAACCGGCTGGACTCGGCCACGCGACGTCGCCAACTCTCGTCCGCCGTCCGTGAACCGCTCGATGCCGCTTCACTCAGCGAATCCGTCTATCCGGGTGACACCGTCGCCATCAGCGTCGGGCCCGGGATCCCGCAAGCACACGATTGGTTGGCCGCACTGGCCGCGAACCTGATTGATCTCGGGATCCGACCCGCGGACATCTCGGTCTTTGGCCTCCGCCGCCCGCCGGCCCCGGGCCCCGACACCGACCCCCTCGCGGAATTGCATTGGGTGGAACACCAGGCTGACGACCCACAGTCCCTGGCCATGGTGGGCGTCTCCCGCCACGATCACCCGATCTACGTGAATCGCTGGCTGGCCGAGGCCGATGTTGTCCTGCCCTTGGTCCTGATCAACAGCGAAGAAGCCCTGACACTGGCCGGCTCCATCTATCCATCCCTCTCCTCGGCCGACACCCAAGAGCGATTGCAGCAACAGGAGCCCGAGCAACTGGAAGAGTCGATCGAGGCCGAAAACCTCGTCTGCCCCTTCCTGATGATCGGCATCATTCCCGCCCCCAGCGGCCAAGGCGCCGAAGTGGTCGCGGGAAGACGAGCCGCCGTACAATCCCACGCTCGACAACGACTACGCGATCTCTGGACGACCACCTCGGCCCAACACCCCGCGGTATTGGCCACCATCGAGGCGACCACGTCGGTCGGCTTGTGGGAGCGCCTGCACCACGCGTTACAAAACGCCCTGACCCTGGCCAGCCCCCAAGCCCCGATCGTGCTGCTGATCGCCGACCCAGCCGCCACGGCCAACTTCTCACTGGGGCGGTCCAATAAAAAGCGTTCCGCCCCCAGGCGGCACTTCTTGGAACTGGTCGAAGAAGTCACGCGGACTCGCCCCGTGTTCCTGGCCAGCGGCTTGGAGGGGAACGAAGTCGAGGACTGCGGCCTGGGTGCCATCAGCCACTGGGAAGATCTCCACCGCATCTTGGAACGCAGTCCCGCTGTCGCCTGGCTCCGTGACGCCGATCGCTGGAGCATCGAGTCATGAGCTCCCACCCGCCGCTCGTGCCGCTTCTCGCCTGGAGTTCCGTCACCCTCTCGGGCTGCGATGCTCGCAGCTTCCTCAACAAGTTCTGCACTTCCGACCTGAAGAACTTGCCCGTCGGCCAGGCGCAAGAATTGATGCTGCTGAACCCAAAAGGGCAAGTTTTGGCCTGGGGCGCAGCCTTGGGTGCCGACCCCGGACTCCATCTGTTGCTGTCCGGCTTGACCGCCGAACAAGCCATACAGCATCTGGACGCTTACCTGTTCTCCGAAGACGTGCGAATGACGGCTTGGGAAGTCACCCCTTGGTTGGCTCCTCCCGCTGTGCAGGAACACATGGGCCAAGAACACAGGGGCCAAAAAACCATGGGCCAAAAAACCATGGGCCAATTGACCCCGCTCCTGTCCCAACAGCAGCAAACGCCAACTGCATGTGCGGCTCCCTCAGGGGAACCGCTGGCTGCGGACAAACCAACAGTTTGGGCCGCGGCCGGTGGCGCTAACGTGATCTTTGCCCCGACGAGCCTGTCTCCCGAGCAGCTGGAGACTTGGTGGCAGACCCACTTCCCCCACGAGCCCCGGGTGATCGAACAGGACCCGCTCCAGGCCGCCCAGACGTACAATAGGTGGCGGATCCAGCAACGCGTGCCATTGGTCGGACAGGATACGGCCGCCACATCACTGGCCCAAGAACTGCTCCGCGATGCCTGGGCCATCAGCTTCACCAAAGGCTGCTACCTGGGCCAAGAAACCGTGGCTCGCTTGGACGCCATGGGGCATGTCAATTGGAACCTCCGCCGCTTGCAGTTGCAGTCGGCTTGGCCCACCGAACAATCCTGTTCGGCCACTGCCCAACCCAGTGCAGCCGTCGCCCTTTGGCTGGACGATCAAGCCGTCGGACAACTGACCTCCGTGTGCGGGACCGCCGCGTTGGTGCGAATCCGAAACGCCGCTGCCGCTCAACTTCTGACGGGACGTTGCCCCGACCTTCAATTCCGCTCAGCGAACAACGAGCCGCTAAGCGTCACAACGCTCGACATCGCTTAAAAAATCCCCCATTCCTCTGTCCTATTGCGCTGTCCTCATTCCTCTGTCCCCCATTCCTCTGTCCTATTCCGCTTCAAACCAGCAGAGGACTGCTGGTCTACAGCCTGCCCCCATTCCTCTGTCCCCCATTCCTCTGTCCCCATTCCTCTGTCCCCATTCCTCTGTCCCCATTCCTCTGTCCCCATTCCTCTGTCCTATTCCTCTGTCCTATTCCTCTGTCCTATTCCTCTGTCCTATTCCGCTTCAAACCAGCAGAGGGCTGCTGGTCTACAGAGGGCTGCTGGTCTACAGGTGTCCCCATGCCTCTTCGGGGCTGCAATGCTAGCAACGGCACATTTTCTCCAGTCGAAAAATCTTATCTAACCGGCACTTTCGATTCCAGTTCCCCCGGTAATCCGGTCGATGCCTGACGATGAACCCGTTTCTTAGGTCTTACTAAAACTGGAACACGCACCATGTTACGTAAGTTTTTTGCTGCTTGGTTGGTCATCGGATTGGTGACAACCGGGATGGCCAACGGGCAGTTACCATCACTGCCACCCAGCTTACCGCCGCGGACCATGCCGGCCGTCCCGGATGGCAATCTCCCTCCGCCGCAGTTCGGTGTTGCGATGCTGCCCGGTGCTCCTGGCAGTACGGACACGACTCTGCCCGACTCCCCTGCGGCCGAGCCCGCTTCCACACCGGTGCCGCCGGCTCCCGTGGCTGTTCCCAACGTCCTGGCGGGCACCAAAGCCGGCCAATCCGAGACAGCCGTTTCGGTCGACACACTGCCGGCGGAGCGGGCCACCGCGATTCCAGCCGTGGGTGCGGATGGCAGCAGCGAGATTCCCGTGGGTGCTATGGTGGGTGAACTGGATGCAGACGGCCGAGTGATCGCCAACTTGTCCAGTGCCAATGGCTCGACCGCCGCCGAGAACAAACTGATCGCCGCCCCGCGTCGCGAGACCCCGATCCGGACGACCCCGGCCACAAGCGGGCCCACGACAACGGCCACAACCGCCGCGGATCGCACCTCGTTCAAGACCGTCGGTCCAACCATTCAAGTTGAGACAATCGGGCCGCGTTCGATCGCGATCAACAAGCCCGCCGAATTCGAAATCCGCGTCACGAACTCTGGTTCCCAAGAAGCGCGTGGTTTGACGGTCGAGGCCAACTTTCCGGCCTTCGTCGATTTGATGTCGGCCCGCCCCAGCTCGGGGGCCTTCGACCAACAAACCAATCCGGAACAACCTCGCATGAAGTGGCGGATCGAGAACCTGCCTCCGGGCGGATCACAATCCGCCGTGCTGCAGGTTATCCCACGTTCCGCCATGCTGTTCGACTTCCAAGTCCAATGGGTCGCCGATCCATTGCGTGGCCAAGCCGCGATTCAAGTCACCGAACCCAAGTTGGACATGCGAATCGCCGGTCCGGCCGAAGTGCAGTACGGTGAAACGGCCATCTACACCGTGACCATCCGCAACCCCGGCACTGGCATCGCGGAAAACGTCGAGATCATGTTGAGCGAGGACCTGGGGGGACAGCGGGCTTCGGTCGGCAACATTCAACCGGGCGAGGAGCGAACGTTCGAAGTCGAACTGATCCCGGGTGACGCCGGCAATCTGGCGCTCGAAGCCTTCGCGAAAGCCGATACCCTCGAACACTCGGCCATGAAAGAAATCATCGTCCGCCGCGCGAATCTGGAGATCGCCGTCGAAGGCCCGCCAGCCGCCTACGCCGGCACCACCTGCACCTATCGCATTTCGGTCAAGAACAGCGGCGATGCCATCGCACGCGACATCATCGCAGCTGCTGTACTGCCGATCGGCACCCAGTACATCGGTGGGATCGAATCGGCTGAAGTCATCAACGGTGGCTTGCGGTGGAACATCGGCAACCTGCCCATCGGCGAGGAGCTGAACTACGAAATCCAGTGCGTCTACAATCAAGCTGGCGCCCTGCGTTTCGAAGCTGGGGTGCGTGCCGCCGATGACCTCGCTGCGACTCACTCGATGCAAACCCAAATCGCCGCCCTGGCGGATCTGGTGCTGTCGGTTGAATCCCCCAAGGGCCCACTGCCGATCCAAGAACCCGTTACTTACATCCTGCGAGTCAAGAACCGCGGCACAAATGTCGGCAAGCAGATCCAGTTGGCGATGCAGTTCTCCGAAGGGATCGAACCCGTGGGAGCGTCAGGCCTAACTTTCACCACGGAACCCGGTCAAATCACCTTCCAAGCCATCGAGAGTTTGGAGGTGGACCAAGAATTGACGATCCGTGTTCAGGCCACGGCCAGCGCCAGCGGGAATCATCGCTTCCGCGCGGTGTTGACCTGCGATGACCCGGCCTCAGAAGAAATCGCCCAAGGCACCACTCGCTTCTACGGCGACGAGATCCTGTCGGCCGGCCAAGAACCTGGCCGACGAAATGCCGCGGCGGAGTCCGGACTGCGTCGCTAACTCCCGCTCACCCGCCTGAGTCCGCGGGGTGGCATGGCTGCCAACCATCGCGGACCAGCGGCAGTGAGCGAAATTCGCGACCCGCCACTCCGCTTCCCTACCGTGCGTGTTCCGAAAAGAGAACGGTCTAGCGAGCACCACTCGCTGGACCGTTCTCTCATTTATTGATTTTTTTTATTCTGACGATTTCCCCAGCCCGACCACCGGCCGGGCCTGACTACTTTTCGGTCCTGACTACTTTTCGGGCGGCGACAATTCCTTCAACGAGCGCCCCAAGCGACGTTTCGCTGGGCGACTGCGTGGTCCGGTCTTCGACTCCAACGCCGCCAAGACCTCCTGCTTCAATTCCGCACCTTCAGGCTCGCCGATCTGCTCCACCGCATCCGAGATACCCAACAAAACCGAACGGCGAACGCCGTCACGTATCCACTGGAAAAAATTCAAATCCGGCATTCCACGTCACTCCTTTGACAGTCTCATCTCGCCCCCCCAACCCTAGACTACACCCGATCGCAACTTCCCAACAAGTCATCCTGGCCCGACAACGCTAGCATTCGCAACCTTGGCCTGAAAAGACACGAGCCAAGTCGGCAGTGACCGACTTGGCTCGCACGATTGTCCTGTTTTTACGACCTCAGCGACGCCTCTTGGCGCAGGCATCGTCGCTAGTAACGACGCCGACCCCGCGGACGATCGTCGGGCAGATCATCGCGGTCCACCGGTCGACGACCGCTCGCGGAACCCGACTCCGGCCCTCGACCCTCCGGTCCACGCCCCTCATCAGCCGTCCGTCCCCGCCGCGGCGTTCGACCGCGGCCTTGGGCGTCTGGCATATCAAAGGGATCCGCTTCCATTCGATCGGTGGGTTCATCCAGATAGGTTGGCACCTGATCCCGACGAACCCGAGGTTGAGCCGCCACCGAGGCGTGACTGCCGCGGCCGCCCCCAGAGGTCGACCCGCGACGACGCCCCGAGTCCGAGCCGCGGCGATTACTCAAATTCCGATCCACAATGTGATCGACCACTCGCCGCCAAGCCGGCACCGGTCGGCGTTTCGGAGCTCCCTCGTCACGCGGATCGTCCGGCGACCAACTGTTGTCCACCGTATAGCCGTCATCATCATCCTCCACGCGGGGCGGTGCCGGGGGCACCGGCCGTCGACTTCCCGCTGCCCGACGACTACCGCCCGCCGAGGGACGATCGACGGGACGATCAATATCCACGTCCATATCCATATCGATGTCCGGCTCCACCTCACGCAGTGGCTTCGAACGCCGCGAGCGACCACGGCTTCCGACGGGTGCGTCATCCTCCAGGCCTCTCGGCGAACCCATCGACTCCCGCCCCACCCGTTCCCGCGCAGGTAGATCGCGAGCCGGCAAATCGCGAGCAGGCAGATCCCGCGCAGCGCGGGTTGGGCGTGTCGGGCGTGGCTCATCCAACTCAGCGGCGGTTCGATGGGGCGGGGCAGGGCGACTGGGAGTCGAACGCTGCGGCCGACGTGGCGGCCCAGCATCCATCGGCTCATCCAGGTCACCGAGAGGTGCCGGTTGACGTGCTCCCGAGCGACCGGAGGCAGTTCGCCCCGAGCCTGCCTGGGATCGGCGCGGGGGGTCCGCTGACTCGGGTGCCGCGGGCACGGGACGCTGCCGTAGCTTGGGTACCGCTTCTGCCGACTCGTCCCAAAATCCAGACAAGTCGCCGCCAGCCAAATCCACCACTTCAAACTCAATGTGGTCGTCGCTCTCCAACAGCTCCTCGTCGCCCTCAGCCACAACCGGCTCGGTTCTTCCCGGCACTCGCCGCCGCGAGTCAACAACAGGCGGCAACTCATCCGCCTCCCGCGACGATTCGCCCGACGGTGCCGTCCCTCGCGAGCCACGCCGACGACGGCGGCGGCGAACTTCACCGGCCTCCTCGAATCCATCCTCGTCCTCGGCCCCACCCAGGCCACCCGCCACGCCGCGGTCATGCTCACGCCCCGCCGACTCGCTGTCAGCTGAATCATTTGCCCCTGCGACAAACAAGTCGTCCAACGGGTTCTGACGAGCAGCGGTCGGAGCCGAGAAAATACCGAACCCAAACGCATCCGCCGGAATCTCCACGGGCGGCTGCGACCTTTCCTCGCCCGCAGGAGCTGCCGGTCGCGGCCGACGCTCCGCTCTGGCTGGCCCCGAATCCGCCGCCCCCGATTCGGCCAACCTGCCACCAGTCCGACCCGAGGTCCCCTTCCCCTCAACATTCGTGGGCTTCTGTACCCGCCCAGAACGGGGAACCGGTGGAACAACCTCGGCCGGCAATTCGACCGGCGATTCAGCCATCTGCGGTCGCTCCGATTTCACTCGGCCGCCAATCCCCAATGTGTCGATCAACGTGTCCCAATGCGACCGGATCGTCTGAGCGAAACTCTTGGGCTCTTCGGCCACAGGACGTACCGCAGCCGACCGTTCAGCGGAAACACGAGCCGCAGCCTTCGCAGCCGCGTCTCTGGCAGCAGCTTCCTTGGCGGCAGCTTCCTTGGCGGCAGCTTCTCTGGCAGCAGCTTCTTTAGCAGCAGCTTCTTTAGCAGCAGCTTCGCGGTCCTCGGTCCACTCCACAGCCGGCTCTGCCGCCGGTGCCTCGGTCCCAAAAAAATCTGCAACCTCATCCGGTACCGACATGCCGTAGGGATTCCCCAAAGCACCAAAAGTCGGCTTCTTCTTCTCTGTCATCGCTACTCTTCTTGTTTAAGACCTGCCCAACGGCCCCAAAATGCATTGCAACACGCCCCGAAACCTGCACCACGCCCCGAAACCTGCCACACGCCCCAAAACCTGCCACGCGCCCCCAAGCCAGCTCCACGCGGGCGAATTCCTGAACCCGATTTTATCCGGCGTGTACGGTTTAAGCAAAGCCGACTATCATAAAAAGCAGGAGGAATCTCTTGAGATGAGCGATCATAACGTCCGCGAACTCTTCACAGAACTACTGGCTATCGACTGGCCCACTGATTCAAACTCGGCACCCTGGCGACGATTGGGCCTGACGCAGCCCCCTAACCAGTCCTCCGAGATCCGGCAGCAAGCGCAACGTCTGCTGGAGCAACTCCAGGCGGCGCGGGGCAACTACCCCTTGGAACTCCTCCAAGAGGCCGCTCGGCAAATCAAACTCGCCGCGCGTGAATCCCTGCTCGAGGTACCCGGCGCTGACACAAACACTCACACAGCCATGCCGGTCAACTCGCAGCCAATGGCTCAATCCCGCACAACGCCCGCGGCTCGGCCGGTCGCTCAGCCCGTGGCACAGTCCGTCGCTCAGCCCGTGGCACAGTCCGTCGCTCAACCCGTGGCACAGCCGGTTGCTCAGGTAGTTGCACAGCCGGTTGCTCAGGTAGTTGCACAGCCCGTGGCTCAGCCCGTGGCGACAACGGTGGGTATCAGCCTCGGTGTCACCCCAGGCAAACGAATTCGCTCGTCCCGCTCCCGTTCCTCCTGGACGGGCTGGGCCCTCGCCGCCGGTTTCGCGGGGCTGGCGGTACTCGGGACCCTGTGGTGGGTCCAGCGTGACACCCCTTGGTTGGTCTTCGAACCAAACCCGATCCCGCCCACACAAGACGTCTCTCCAAATAACCCAGCTGCCCAGCCGACAACTCCGAGCGAATCGGCGGTCGAAACAGCGATCAAACCGCCCAACATCGCCGACCTGCCGCCGACTGCGACCAACGACAGTCCAACCGATAGCGATCGTTCGACCGCGATCATGACGCCCCCCGCTCCAATCGGCTCGCTCGACGAGGCGAGCACGGACCCACCGGTCGACGAGGCTTTGCCATCCAAACCAACGCCCGAGGCCGATCAAGACACCGCGGCTACCGACGATGCGACTTTCCTGGTCGTCGCTCGGCAGTTCGAACTCGCTCGCGTCTTCCTGGCGGCCGGCCGAGTCGCCGAGGCCCAAACGGCCTGGGAGGCCGGTAGACAACGAGCCGCGGGCCAGGCGATTTACCAACCGGCCGACAACTTGTTGGAGCAGTTGTTCGCATGGCGGAAGGAGATTTATGAGACGGCGGGCCAGCGACTGTCGCTGTTGAACCGCGTTGGCGAGATTCCAGTCGACGACACCTTCGTCAGTGTCATCAATGCCTCCAACGAGGGACTGGTGGTTCGCGCAGCGGGACAGCGCCGTGAATTCTCGCCCTCCGACTTACCCTGGAACTTGGTCCGCGGGATCCTCGAGGTCACGTCCGGCCCCGACGAGGGAACCGATCGACTGCGTCAGGTGGTGACCGATGGTCTCCGAGTCCATCAAGCCACCAACGAGCAACTGGAGGAATGGCGTCAGGCCATCACTACGATCGGCTCCAGCACGACGGACTCAACCGGTGAATACTCAGCTGCGAAACTTGAGTTGATGTTCCGCTACCTTGAAGCCAACAAGCGAATTTCCAAATTCATTGTCGATCCACCAACCTTGACGCCGCTCGCGACAGACGTCTGGGAACCCCAACTGGCCAGCAGCCGCCGCGAATTGCTGGGGGATAGAACGCGACTCCAAGCCTATCGCGACCAGGCGCGGCCTCGCTTTGAAATCGAAGCGGAACTTTGGCAGACATTGGAGTCGACGAAGCAATCCACTGTGACCGGCCAACTATTGACCTTGCATTGGGTGGCAATCGAGCGGGCTGAGTTGCCGTTCTACCTGGATAACCTGCGGACGCTACAACAAGTCATCAACCTGGAGCCCGACCACGCGTTGTGGCGCGACTCCGCTCGGAGTTTCGCCCAGCGAGCCAACGGTGATGCTCAGTTGGTAGAGTGGCTGAAGCTCATCCAAGCCCACTGCACGGACGACTGGAGCCTAGCTGCAACAACCGTCGTCGGCCTGCAAAGCTTCGCTAAACAGTTGGCGACCCAGATCAAAGACCGCGTCCAACGTCAAGCTTGGACGCGAGAATTTGATTGACTCGGAACCCGTCGCCCAGCAGTGCGTTGACAAAGCCTAGTGCTTTGTCACAGCCAGAACTTGGGGTGTGGCAAAGGGGTCAGGCGTCAACTGTGCGCAGCACCCGCAGGGCCGTTCCGGCAATTGACGCCTGACCCCTTTGCCACACCGATCCCAAAATTAAATTGTGACGAAGCCTAGTTGCCGGTGCTCCGCTTGAGCAACGCCACCGTCTGTTGCCAGTTGACAACGAACATGCTGCCAGTCGCCAGGCCACACATCGCCACCAACCCCAGCAGCGAGAACATCTCTTCGGCGAACATAAAGGCGACACCCGACGTCGTGAATGCCGCAAAGGCCAGGCCCAAGCGATGCTTGGCATCCAGTCCCCGTCGCTTGTTGTCGAACGTTTGCAGAGCGCGCCGAGCCGAATGGACAGCCAATTCCCGCATGGCGTCGATACAGGCCTTCTCCTCAGGGGCACGCTTTCGCGGCTTGAATTCTTGGTGCTCCAACAAGCACAGTTCCTGCGGCAAGAGCTCCTCGCCTTCGCCAACCGATGCTGTGGCATCCTGCTCCCCAGATTCCGCTGAGACAGTCGCCACGTCGACGACCTCAGGCGAAGCCGCACGCGGTTTCCGCTGCGGCAATGCCGATTTGGGAAACGCATCAGCGGCATCGGTCGCGGCAGCCGCGGCCGCTGCCGCGCTGGCGGCTACCCCCCCCTTGCCGTAACGATTGAGCAGATCGCCCATGTAGCTGTTCAAGTCCTCCGCCGCATCCGGCGCGTCACTGGCTCCCGACGGAGCAGCCGCAACCGCTGCGGGCGTCGGAGTCGCGGCGGGCGTCGACGCCGACGACTTCAATACAGGTGCACTGGCCATCAACTGCGGCGTCGCGGCGGCTGGCGCTGCGGACGACGCAGTCGATGTTGTCGGAGAATCTCCTGCCTGCACCATTTCGTCGACGTCAAACGACAACTCGGTCTTCATCCGCGCCAGAACGTCCATCACGCTTTCACCACTGTTGCTCGCCATCTCTTCTTATCTCCCACAAACCAAAGTTATCTAGGATATCACTCCACACACCACAAGCCGCAGGCCATGCGTACCGCAGCCCCGACGGCTTGTCCTGCCGCAATTCGACCGCGTCGGGCATTGCCCCACCTAGTGCTTTGCCACAGCCAAAACTTGGCGTGTGGCAAAGGGGTCAGGCGTCAATTGCCGGAACGGCCCTGCGGGTGCTTCGCACAATTGACGCCTAACCCCTTTGCCACTTCTGACCCAAAGTTAAATTGTGACAAAGCACTAGCTCGGAAAACGGCCACGCCCCGAACGAAACCCGTCTTCGTGTCAAACAGAACCTAGCTCGCAATTAAACGACCAACCTCACCCCTGAAAAATTTCTCTTTCGAGATGCTCCATCGCACAAATCTATCTGCCGATTGTGCAGGTTGTAGCGATACCGTGACCGACTCCAAGCAATCTGCAGCGTTTCAATCAAAAAACGTTCACCAACTTAACAATCTATCCTAACTTTCTCTCGTATCGCAGTTTGGCGCCGCGACCCGTTAGGGCCGCCCAGCACCCTCCCAACGTTCCTTCCAGCGAATCGGACTCACGACGATGAACCGTGCCCAACAATTGGAACAACTGAAACAAGATCTACTGAGTCGTCGCGAAGCCCTGACTCAGGCGCTGGCAGGGGATCTCACCATGCTACAAGAAATGCGGCGCGGCGCCGGCGATGTCGTCGACTTCGCCGCAGACTCCGCCGCCGAAGTACTCAGCACGCAATTGGCGCAGTCCGCCAGCCGCGAGCTGAGCAACATCGAACTGGCACTCCTGAAAATGAAAAAAAATTGCTACGGCCAATGCGAGGAGTGCTCGCAAAACATCGCTTGGCCACGACTGGAAGCCCTGCCGTACGCCGCCCACTGCATCCAGTGTCAGCGAATGCTGGAAGAATTGGAAGAAGAAGAGCGTAGCTACGGTCGCCCGATCAGCTTCCCCAACCTGGGAACCGGATCACCCAGCTTCCGGGACTCGGATCTGGTCTAACACGCAAACCACTCGCGTTCAACCGCGGTGCAGTACCCTAGAAAACCAACGCCGCGCACGGCGGAAAACCGGGCAAGGGCTTGTCGATTCTTCGAGACCTCCTCGAACGGGAACCACGTCCGTCAAGGCTAACGCGCCCTTGTGAGGCATCGCTGCCCCCCGCAAAACACGACGCGTATTTCAACAAACAATCGACAAGCCCAACAGCCCAGCAGCCCAGCAACCCTGCAGCCCTGCCAAGGACCAACTACCGAGTGGCCTCGATGGCGAACGTTCCCGTTTGACCGGCGACATCGTACTCGCATTCACCCACCAACTTATCGCCACGCGGTGTCACGTAGTACGTCAAGTCCGCCGGCTCGCCTTGATAGTCCACCGTAAACTTCAACTGCAGTTCGTGTGGCTCGATCTGACAGCTCACTTCACGCATCGCACCGCTCCCATCGCCCATCTCGACCGTGAATGTACCGTTTGCTACGGTCACTTGCATGGGATGCTCGACCGCGGTTCCATCGGGCGAATTGAACTTGAAAGTCCATTTTCCCGCATAAGCTTCCAACGACACCGGTAGAGTAACCTCCTCCCACTTGTCCGTTCGGAACGGACTGGCTGGCAAGCCTGTCGCCCCCACCAAGTTCGGCTGGGCCAACTGATGGAAACCGTATCGCACCGCAACCGGACGCCCCACCTTCGGACTGGAGACCTTCAACCGACTCTGCCCGTTCGCCTCGACCAATTCGCCCACCGCAGGGAAGAAGCGTCGATCGGCACCCGCAATCATCAATTCACTCACCGGCTTGCCATCCAACGTCTTCAGCGCTTGCCCATAGTCAAACTCGATCCACATCGCTCCGTCCTTGACCTCCGCTTGGCGGAACAGCGGTCCGGAATAGACCACGTCGCGTCCATAGTTCTTGGCCAAGGCCCACAGCGCCAGTCGCTTGCCCACGTCTTGTTTGTTGGTCGGATGGATATCTTTCAAGTCGGCAATGTCCACCGTCACCGCCATGCCGGTATGGGGCATCGTCAAAGCCGCGGACTGGGCCTCCCAGATCTTCGCCAAGCGTTGACCATCGCCGCCGTAGTTGTATGGCGCCAACTGCACAAAGTAGAAGGGCAGCTCGGGTTGCTGCCAGACCTGACGCCAGCCAGAAATCAGGGCCTCCATCTTGTCGCGATACAGCATCCCTTCACCATTGTTCGACTCGCCCTGATACCAAATGGCCCCACGAATCGGCATCTGAATCAGCGGATGAATCATGCCATTGTACAAAGCCAGCGGACTTTGATGATTGACCGACCCGTCGGCACGCACTTCGGGATACTGGGCCAAATTCGTTGCCAACGATTCCAAGGCGGGCACCGAACTAAACCCAACCGGAGGCGTCCACGGCTCGATCCGGGTCCCACCCCAATTGCTGCCAATCAAACCGATCGGTACGTCCACCTCGGTCCGCAACTCACGAGCAAAAAAGTAGGCCACCGCCGAAAAATCCGCCACCGTCTCGGGGGAACACACCTTCCAACCCACCGTCTCCAAATCCTCTTCCGGTTTTGCCGACGGCCGATGCTGAATCTTCAAGTGTCGGATCGCCGGATGGTTGGCCGCGGCGATCTCTGCCTCCTTGTTCGCCGACAATGCCACGGTCCACTCCATGTTCGATTGCCCCGAGCACAACCAAACGTCCCCGGCCCACACATCGCCCAACTCCACACGCTCCGTTCCCTGGACCACCAACGGCCACGGACCACCCGCCTCTGTCGCTGGCAATGTCACCAACCAACGCCCTTGCTCGTCCGTCGTCGCAGCCCCAGCCTGACTACCCCAGCGGACGTCCACTCGCTGGCCCGGCGTGTCCCAACCCCACACGCGTTGCTCCGTGTCACGTTGCAAGACCATCCCCGCCGAGAAAAACTTCGGCAGACGCGTCTGCGCTAACACCCAACCGTCCTGGCAGATCAACAACAGAACCACCAAGTAGGCTGGTCCCCAATGCCGCCAAGTACCACTCCCAAGCTTCATATTCATCTCCCAAGCAAACCCAACTCACCGACCGCCATGGCATCCACGACAGGCAAACCAAGCCCCGTTACCACTCACCACACGTCCCACCGAATCCGTCTTACGGGACCCAAACTTGCAACAAGCGAGGCACTTCTCCCAGCAAAAAGTCCACATCCATGAACGGCTCGTGGCCAATGTCCTGCCACAGCACGCGGCCGTCCGGCCCCAACAGAAACGTCCCATGCAGCGGCTGGCTCTCGAAGTCATCATAACAACGAAATGCACGAAACGACTCCAGTTCTCGATCCGCATACAAAGGAAAGGACAACGTTTGATCGAAGTTTTGCAAGCCCTGTTGCAGCAACTCCAGCGACTCGCTGCTCACGGCCACCAACTCCACACCCTGAGCCGCAAAGGCTTCGGCCTGCGGTGATATTTTTTGTAGCTGCTCCATGCAGTGCAAACAGCCAAAACCCAAATAGAACATGACCAATTTGGCTTTGCCGGTCGACTCCAACGGCCGCGACTCATCACCCGCGGCATTCCAAACAACCAAAGGTGGGGCCGAAACCGGCGTCCAATGGGCCGGCCCCAACGTATCCAAAGCCGGTCGCTCGCCCACGTCCGCGGCCTCGACATACGGCAAACGCCAATCCGCAGGCAACTCCAAACCACTCGCAACTTCCGACAACCGCCCCAACAACGGGGCCTGCAAGTCACCCAGACAAGCCAACTGCCGCAACCGTTCGAAGTCCGCTCGCAAACTCTCCCATGTCACCGGCAGATCTTCCGCCGACGCTTCAGTACCCCCTTCCGCCTCAGCCACCACTTCCGCCTCAGCCACCACTTCTACTTCAGCCGCGACTTCTGCTTCAGCTGCGACTTCAGCCTCAGCCGCGATGACGCTATCTGCTTCTGACTCTACTTCTGACTCCGCCCCTAACTCTGCTTCCGCAACTGCGTCTGCAACTGTCTCTGTAACTTTCTCTGCCTCGGTCTCTGCCTCGGTCTCTGCCGCCGCTGGACTCGACAACGGATTGCGTTTCAGCCATTCGTGTGCCAAGAACACCTTGACCGCTAAAGGCACCACGTCGTTGGGCCGCTTGTCGACCTCACGGTTCACCGCCTCCCAAGCCTCCCGCTCACGGCCCGCCGCCAAACGCCACTCGGCTTTGACCAAATCGTCCAAACCACTGGCTTTTTCAGCCAACTCCAATGCCTCGTCCCAGCGACCACCGACCGCGGCTTGCACGGCGTGAATCGATGCCACAGCCTTCCGCAAACTTTCAATTTCCTGCCCCAACTCCGAACGACCCCGCCGACGTCCCGCCCGCGCCCGCGCCCCACCCGTCGAGCTGGTGGCAGCCTCCCCCTCCGCGTTCCCATCCGCAGCACCCTCCTTGGACTCCTTGGTTTCAGACTCCTTGGCCTCAGACTCCTTGGATTCGGACTCCTTGGTCTCGGACTGCACGGGAACTGCCTCTGCGGCTGCTTTCTCAGCTGCCTCTGCAGCTGCTTTTTCAGCTTCGGCTGCGGCTTCTTTCGCTTTCGCAGCCTGCTCGGCTTCTTGCTCTTCGTCGGCCTGGCGCTGAACCCGTTCGTCCAAGGCGACCTGCAGGGCAGTCAAGGCCGCCTGCAAATCTTCCTCACGTTGCAAATACGCCGCGGCTATCCCCACATGCTGCCACTTCTCCCACTGCCGAGTTGGCACGGTCGAGGCATCCCAGAAAATCCGATCGGCTCGCTGCAACAACTCGTCCCACATCCGATAACTGGTCAATGCCCCCAGCGATCGTTGTCGTCCGTAGCGTCCGCTGCCCTTGTCCCCCGTGTTGTACTGAGGATGCCGTGGCAAACTCAGCATGTTATCGGCCAACTCCAAAGCGGCGTCAACGCGGCCGACTTTCATTAAGTTCCGACTCAACCACTCGTTGTTGTGGGCATAATTGTGAATTTGATCAGGCAAGACGGCGTAGCGCATCATGTGACGATGGTCGACCCGAGCCGATGCCTCCATCTGCCAGACCGCGTCCTGGTGTCGATTCAATGCCGAATAGATATGCCCCGGCATATGCCACATGTGCGCCACCCCGGGAGCACTCGGGCCGCACATCGCAGCACTGGCCAAGGCCTGCTTGGCATCGCGCTGATCCCACAAGTGGATGCGATAATGATGAGCCGGATGCATGGGGGCGACGTCAAAGATCTGTTGCAGCAACGCATTGATCGCGACGTGCGAAACCGTCGCCAATTCCCGACGCTGGTTCTCCCACAGATGCCCGACCAAAAACGCCTTGGCCTCCAAATCATCGGGCTGCAGGAAGATCACTTCCTCCAAATCACGCGTGTACTGCTGAGCCCGTTTCTCGCCCGAGATGTCTTTGCCCTCGCCGTCCTTGGTCGTGCAGAATCGCTCGACCGCTTCAATCCACTTCTTTTCGCGTGGTGTGGCTCCCTCCAGTCGCTCGTTGGCCTCGGCCACAAACTTCAGGGCTCGCTTGGGGTTCTTTAAGTTGGCCATGGCCATGCCCCAATAAAACATGGCGCATTGCGAGTCGATCGCGGCCGCCTGCCGAAACGATCGCTCGGCCTCAAAATACCAGAAGCCGTGTAACTGGCCGACCCCTTGATTGAAGTACTGTTGCGCCAGCGGCTCCGCAGTGGAAACGGGAAAGTCGACCTCGCCGGTTCCCGACAACCGCTCAGCAGCCTGCCGTGGCCCTTCGTTGAACACCTCTCCGTGCAAAGAGTGGCCCGCCAGGGTAGTATCCCCCCCGTGCCCCGCTTCCGTCCCATCATCCGCATGCGCCGAGGCCACTCCGGCCGCCGACTCGGCAATCACTCCCTTCTCCGACTGGGTCCCCGCCTCTTGGCCCACGCCGTCCTGCCAAACGCCGAACTCGCCGACTCCCGCAACACCAACACTGGCCAAACACGGCCTCACGCCCAATGAGTTTGCCCCCACCCACACGCCCAACAGGCAACCAGACAACCAAAGCGACCGAGAAATCTTCATCGCGACATACCAACAAGCAGGAGGGGGCGGGGCCATACGCCAGCTCACCCGGCGTTGTCGCCCCCCATCTTGACCGGTCGCGCGCCAAATTGCAAATCGGCACTGGGAAAAATCCCCGTGCGCGCCAACAAAAAAACCTGGCCAAGTCGCGCGACCTGGCCAGGTAATCGAAGAGAGAAAATCTAGGGAGCCGCTTATCGCAGCAGAGCCAACGCGTTCTGCGGGTTCTGCGTCGCGATCGACAAGACCTGCGTACCGGCACTGACCAACACTTGCGATCGGGTCAGGTTGGCACTTTCCACGGCGAAGTCGGCGTCGCGGATCGAGCTCTCGGCTTCGCTCAGGTTGACCGACAGGTCACTCAAAGCGGCCATGTTGCTGTCCAAGGTCGTCTTCTGGAAGGCACCCAGTCGACCGCGGGTCTCGGCCACCTTCGTGATGGCCTGGTCGACCACCCGAGCAGCACCGTTCGGATCATTGGTCAACGACTTTGTTCCACCAGACTTCAGTTCGTGCAGGCGGCCTTCGCTGCCACCCAACGAGCCGGAGAACACGCTCTGCATGCCCATCCGAGCCTGCTGGTTGCCGACCACATCGGCACCCAGTTGGAACTTGGCACCGCCGCCATCAACCGTGAACTCCACCGCTGTGCTGGAACCGTCTTCCACAGTGACCGAAAGACTCAGAGCCGAGGTGTTGATCGACAGGGTGTTGCCATCGCCCACAGCCTTCACACCGTTGACACTGGCAACGATGTCCGCACCTTCGTCGCGGGTCGCGGACAGGTTGGTAGCAAACGTGCCGCTGGCACCTTCGCTGATCACTTCAACGTCGACATAGGCGTTCGATCCGTAAGCCTGCGAATCCAATTCCAACACACCGTTGTTGTTGGTAGCCGCCACGCCGGTCGAATCCGAAACCAAGTTGATGGCTGCCGCCATATCGTCAACCGAGGCACCCGAGTCAAACGTGAATACTTCCGACCCCTCTTTGCCACCCACCTTCAACACCAGGTCATCGTTCAAAGCGCCGTTGGTGAAACCAGTGGCCGCCACCGAGACGCTGGCTACTTCAGCCGCATTGGTGATGCTGACGCTAACGTCCATCGATCCGGTCGAGCCCAAGTTGGCTTGGTTGATCGACATCGAGGACACGGTCGAGAAGCCGTTGCCAGCCGTCGTCTGGAAGTCCATGCTGCCGTCCAGGATCCGCTTGCCTTGGAAGGTCGTGGTCTTGGCGATACGATCGATCGCTTCCAACGAAGCATCGACCTGCAGCTGGTTGGCCGCCACTTGCTCGTCACTCAAGGCACCGGTATTGGCTGCCTCGGTGACCAACCCGCGGACGTCGTTCAACAGGTTCGAGACCTGCGACAGAGCGCTGTCGGCCGTGGCGATGAATTGACCAGCTCGTTCGCTGTTCTTGATGGCCTTACCCACAGCGGTGACGTCGCGTCGCAACATCTCACTGGAGATCAAACCGGCCGGGTCGTCCTTACCCGAATTGATACGTAAACCCGTGCTCAAGCGATTCAACGAAGTCTGCAACGAGGAGTTCGACTTCGACAGATTCTTCTGAGCAACCATCGACGAAATGTTTGTATTGATCCGACTCATATTGAGTTACCTTCTCTGGTGGGAAGTTGATTTGAGACCACAAAGGGGTGCCGATTGAAACCCGTCAGTGGTCCTCCAACGGGCAGCGAGGTGACAATCGTTCTGACTCCAGTGGCCTCCACCCAGCGGTCGAGTTCCAGAGTCAATGACCCGCCGCACGAGTCAGCAGGTGCCGAACTGTATGTCACAATCCTGGGCAGGCAGAGAAAAGATGCTGATAACTTAAACTTTCACACTCAGGCAAACTGTTCCGGCAATACAAACACTACGAGCGTTACCACCCGACTCAATCGACGCCTAGAAGTTAAATTGGTGGGCCAGCATCTGGAAAACAGCATCGCGACCACTAGTGTTTTGTCACAACTTAACTTTGGGATCGACGTGGCAAAGGGGTCAGGCGTCAATTGTGCGAAGTACCCTCAGGGCCGTTCCGGCAATTGACGCCTGCCCCCTTTGCCACACACCAAGTTTTGGCTGTGCCAAAGCACTAGCTGCTGGCGCTGCGATAACTGGCCAACGCCGCTTGAAATACCCAACGAGAGCCCGATAGGACGACGATCGCCGCCGTCAGTGCCATCCCCGCCAAGACCCAGGTCCAACTATCCACCGCCGGACGCAGCGGCTCGGCTAAAATCCGCGCCGGGACATTGACCACCAATAAAATCGGAACCAAAAAAGTAAACAAACCCCACAGCGTCCAGCCCACCCATCCCTGCTGGTAAATCTCCATCGGTTGACGGTAAAAATTCGTCAGATAAAACCAAAACGTGTACAACGTCTGATTCCGCCCCAACCAGATACTGGTGGCGGCCATCGCTATCATCACCCCATACAAAATGGCCAACCCGCAACCAATAAAGAACAGGTACAACCCCACCTGCACCGGCCCGACCACCAACGGGACCTCGGAGGTCGTCACCAGTCGCACGACGGCGTAGACCACCAAGACAACCCCCAATGCCAAGTTGGCCAAGTTCGACCACACGATCTGCGGAAAAGAAACCAAAAACTGCGTGTCGATCGGCTTGAGCAGGGCAAAGTCCAACTGCCCCGTACGTATCAACTCACTAAACTCCTGAGCATTGGGCATGATGAACGTCTGAATCAAACTGGTGATGATCCAAGTCGTCCCCAGAAAAACAAAGAACTCGTTCTCGCCCCAACCCGTGTCCCGTCCAATTGAATCCGTGTACGAAAACACGATCTTGAAGAAAAACAGGTTCATCAAGGTCCAACAACTGGAGGAAATACACTCCAACCAAAAATTCGTGCGGAACCCCATGGCTCGCACCAGCGAGTTGCGGACAAAAGTCAAGAACACTCGCCCGTATCGTCGCGGACCCGCCTGCCAAACCCAGTCCGTTGTCGCTGCCCCTGATTCACTGACCTTCCCAGCCGCCGGTCCCCCACCACTCGACTCAACCACCGTAGCCTCCGTAGCGAATCAGTCCGCGATGCCACAAAATCCGACACAACACGCCGAACACCAACACCCAAACGAATTGGACAATCAAGCCCGTCACCAGGGCATCCCCCTGGATCTTGCCCAAGGCCACCGCCGACGGAAAATACGCCAAGTACTGAAACGGCAACAAACCAATCATCCAATCCAAGGGAGCCGGCATCAAATCCAAGGGAAACATATGCCCTGACAAGAAAAAACTCAGCAACATAAAGATGAACGCTAAACTACTCACCTCCAACAGCCAAAACGCTACCAATCCAAGGCAAGCCTCGATGGCAAACCCCAGTAGGAAGGCGCCAACCAACGAGAGGATCACCGCCGCCAACAGACTCGGCGACGGAAAGCCCGCCTCAAAGTAAGAACGGCACAGAAAAAACACCAAGGCAAAGGGGAAGAAGGCAATCACGTAATAAACCAGCTTATGGGCGATCCGCTGCAGCAACAAACTGCCCAACATGTCGACCGGCTGAATCAGAAACTTCTTCACCTCGCCCTTCTGAATACTACCGGCAATCCCCGATGTCAGGCCCGGCATACTACTGAAGGCTCGCGCTAACATCACCAACAACATGTAGGCGATCATGTCATTCAGATTGTAGCCTTTGATCCGCACCTCCGAGATATCCCGCGACCCCGCAGACGTCTCGGTCAACAAAGGCTCCGTCGGCACCGTCTCCGTTGGCACCGTCTCGGTTGACACGGTGTCGTCGGCCGCGACCGGGCTCCCAGCATGGTCCGGTCCGTCCGCCGTGGCGACCGGCACCTGACCAGGCAACTCGGCTGCCGGTCGACCAGCCATGGCATCAAAAATCGCCCACCACAAAAATATTTGCGTCAACATCGGCAGGAATCGCATCAAAGTGCCGAAGGCAAAATCGCCGCGGTACACCAAGCGTTCCTCCAGGGACACGCGGAAGATGGCCCACCACAAACGCATTCGAGAGAGCGCCGGATTCATCGGCGAACCTCCCTGAGCAAGCCCCGTCGCGACTCGGTTTCCGCGTCTCGCGGACCGCTCGATCGCAGCTCCGTCGCTCCCAACTCCAATGCCTCCCTCGGGCTGTTCCCCCCACCCCCCGAGTGGCCTGACGAAAACAGGTGTGCGAAAATCTCCTCCAACGGCGGATCACTCACCGAAACATCCTCGACCGGAAACCGATTCAGGATCTCGGCCAGCGAGGTGGGGACTTCAGCCCGCGGAATTCTCAGTTGAACTTGCGGGGCTTGCAGCTTGGTGATCCGCCCATAAGCCGCCAACTCGTCCATCGAAGTACTGTCCGCCAACCGCAAGGAGACGATTCGCTCTTGATGAAAGCGGTCGACAATCCCCGCCAACGACCCGTCAAACTGAATGCGTCCCTCGTTGATAATCACCACTCGTTGGCACAAGGCCTCGATATCCTTCATGTAGTGGCTGGTCAATAAGATCGTGATCGCCCGCGTCTGCTGGTAATGCTTGAGAAACTGCTGAATGTTGTGCTGGGCCACCACATCCAATCCAATGGTCGGTTCGTCCAAAAAAAGAATCTCCGGCCGGTGGAGCAGGGCAGCGGTCAACTCCATCTTCATCCGCTCGCCCAAGGACAACTCACGCACCGGTTGCCGCAACAACTTGGCCAAGCCCAACAGATCGACCAGCTCATCCCGCGTCGACTGAAACACATCTGTCGGAATCTGGTAGATGTGCTGATGCAGCCGAAAGGACTCCTGTGCTGGTAGGTCCCACCACAATTGGTTTTTCTGGCCCATCACCAAGGCAAAGCGCCGCCGATAGTGGTTCGACCGCTCCCACGGAACATAGCCCATCACGCGACAAGAGCCCGAAGTGGGATGAATGACACCCGACAACAGCTTTAACGTTGTCGTTTTGCCCGCCCCGTTGGGCCCCAAAAATGCAACGAACTCGCCCTTTTCCACTTGCAGATCGATCGCATCCAACGCCGTCACCTGACGGTACTCGCGACGAAACAGCCCTCGCACCGAGGCCCACAAGCCCTCCTGCTTCTGGTAGACCTGATAGTGCTTGCTCAGTTTTTCAATCTCGATCAGCGGCATGCCAATTCCAGCAGTCGTTGTTTCGTTTCCCCGCACACCCTGCGGCCAACCGTCCGCAACGCCAAGGCTTGCAGACCAGCGATCACGGGTTACGATAACGCCCGGACACCGTCGGCCCGACACCGTCGGCCGGACACAGCACCCCAGATTCCGCCAGGGATCCGTACGCGGTGCCAGCGACTCGCCGGTCCCTGCGGGACGCTTGTGGGCCAGCGACTTTTGTCGGCCGGACTTGTGTGTGCCTGCCCAGTAGAACGTGTGCTTCCCTCTTGTACGAGTGGGTTATGTGTGAAAATTTGCGAATCGGCTTGGGACACGACACGCATCGGCTGGGGCCCGGCGGCCCACTCCGTGTGGGTGGGGTCTCGATCCCCCATGATCGGCATGCGATCGGCCACAGCGACGCCGATGTGTTGCTGCATGCGATCACCGACGCGCTCCTGGGAGCGGCCAACGCCGGCGATATCGGCCAACTTTTTCCCAATGACGATCCCGCGAATCTGCAACGCGATTCACGCGAGTTGTTGGCAATCGCCTGGCGGCCACTGGCAGACGCCGGTTGGCGCGTGCAAAATTTGGACTGCGTGGTGTTCGCCCAACAGCCGAAGCTGGCGCCCCATTGGTCGGAGATCCGCCAGGAAATCGCCGCGGTGCTCAGCCACCCCGAGGCCCCGGTCAGCGTCGATCAGATCAGTGTCAAAGCCAAGACCGGCGAACACGTTGGACACATCGGTCGACAAGAGGCCATCGCCGCCCAGTGTGTCGCACTGGTGCGGAGCCCATCCAAGCCGCCGGCCGCCCCGGTCGCTTGATGCGGCCGCTGCATTCGTCGGGTTCGAGTTCATCCCCTCAAGAATCAACGCCCTGGAGCCTTCGCCAACATGCAACCGTATTTGGATCTGATGCGACATATCTTGGAAACCGGTGTGGCCAAGTCCGACCGGACCGGAACTGGAACACGCAGCGTCTTCGGCCATCAGATGCGATTTGATTTGAGCCAAGGATTCCCCTTGGTCACCACCAAGCGACTGCACCTGCCTTCGATCATCCACGAATTACTCTGGTTCCTCAGCGGCTCGACGAACGTCGCCTACTTGCGACAGAACAAAATCAGTATCTGGGACGAGTGGGCGGCTCCCGATGGCGAATTGGGCCCTGTCTATGGTCACCAATGGCGAAGTTGGCCAACACCCGCCGGAGAACATGTCGATCAGATTCGCCATGTGATCGAGCAACTACGAAAGAACCCGGACAGTCGTCGCCACATTGTCTCGGCCTGGAATGTCGCCCAATTGGACGAAATGGCCTTGCCTCCCTGTCACGCCTTGTTCCAGTTCTACGTGGCCCAGGACCGACTCAGTTGCCAACTCTACCAACGCAGCGCCGACGTGTTCTTGGGCGTGCCGTTCAATATTGCCTCCTACGCTCTCTTGACCCACATGGTCGCCCAAGTCACTGGGCTAGGCGTCGGCGATTTCATCTGGACCGGGGGTGACTGCCACCTCTACGACAACCATCGCGAACAGGCCGAATTGCAACTGACGCGGACCCCGTACCCGTTGCCTCAACTGCAACTCAACCCAAACAAAACCGACATCGACCAATTCGTCTATGACGATATCCAAGTGCTGAACTACCAACATCACCCGCCTATCAAAGCCCCCATCGCCGTTTGACCCTGAGGTTGACTGGCGGTTGCTCGATGCACCGCCCTGAGCATCTGCCCCGAAACACCCTAACATTTTGCTGCACCAAAACCGCGGATCCAATGGAGCGGTGCTGCCCCACCTTACCTCTGCCTTCAAATAGGATCGCCACTGTGAGTTCGCCCACCGAATTGGCCGTGATCTTGGCCATCGCCCGCAATCAGGTCATCGGGCGTGACAATCAACTGCCCTGGCGACTGCCGCGCGACCTGCAACGCTTCAAGCAACTGACCATGGGCGCTCCACTGATCATGGGACGCTTGACCTTCCAGTCGCTCGGGCGGTTCCTGCCGGGTCGGCAGCACTTGGTGATCAGTCGCGACACGGAGCAGCCTGATTGGTGGCCGGCTAACACGCCGCCGGAGCAGGGCCAGTTGTTCGGCAGCTTCACGGACGCCTGGGAATTCGCACGGGCCATGCAAGTCCCACAAGTCTTCGCCATCGGCGGCCGGAGTATCTTTGCCGCCGCCCTGCCGTTGGCCGATCGACTCTTCCTCACACGCGTCTTGGCCGACGTCCCCGGGGATGTGCAACTACCACCGATCGATCCTGCCGACTGGCGGATGGTCCACAACGAGCCGCACGCCCAGGATGCGACGAACCAATACGACTACGTATTCGAGGACTACGTCCGCAGCCGGCCGGCAACCAGCGGCCCGGGGCTGAGCGAAAACTGTTGACAGATTTTCCACAGGCGGACGAGGGCACGCCAGCGGCTCCGATTGAGCCACAACCGACGGTCATCGGCCCTTTTCTCCGTCGATCGACCACCTACCGACGGCACATTCGCTAAGGTCTGCCAAAATCGGGATTAGGACTTTGCAGCACGGCCATGGGTGCTAACTTAAGGCCCATCCCAAGCGTGGGCCAACCCTCGTTTTGTCTTCCCGCTGACACCACTGGGCACCCGCGCCCGGTGGACCGTCCCAGCGGACTCGTGGAATCTAAGGAAACGCTCCATGGCAAAATCTACCCAACACGGCGACAGCAGCGCGCCCATCACTCGAAGTCATCATCTGCCCGCTCACGGAGGTACTGCGGACGAAGCCAAACAAGAAAACAACATCGCCTGGCAGTCCAGTCGTCGCGACGATCGCATCGATAACGAACGCGCCGGCATGGACCTGGCGGCCGGCCTGTTGGAGGGCGACCTGTCCTCCTCGATCGCGACCGACACCTGGATGCCCGACCAAGCCTTGCACGAGCGATCGAGCCTGCCTTTCGTCGGCCAATGGAACCAATTGGTCAGCCAGACGAATTGGGAAAAAGGACGCTTGATTGTCGAGTGGCGAACGGCCTTGGAGCAAGACAGCGTCCCCGTGATCGAATACTCGGACGAGGCTTGGAGCCGACTGGTCGGGGGCGTCACCAGCCAACACGTCGGACGCCTGCGACGCGTCTACGTTCGGTTCAGCCAAAGCCAAAACTCCTACTCGGGTTTGTTCTGGAGTCACTTCCACGCCGCAGTCGAATGGGAAGATGCCGAACTCTGGCTGCAAGGCGCGCTGGAGCATGGTTGGAGCGTGTCCCAAATGCGTCACCAACGCTGGGAGACCTTGGGCAAAATCGCCGAACAGAAACCAGATCCTCGCGATGTGGTGCATGGCGAACTGGACGAGGATCTGGACGTCCGCGACCGCGGCAAGGCGGACAACTTGGAAGACTTTGAATCCAGCCCCAAACGCGAAGGGCCCGACTTTGGCGAAGAGAGTGGCGACCTGGCCGGCTCGGGTGACAAAGACCGCCAATCCGATGACCTAGCGCCGATGACGGATCCCGATCGCGCCACCATCACCAACGAAAATAGCGCCCCCACCGTTCGCCCCTTCGAACACGTCGGCAATCTGCCCGAGGCCTTGGCGGACTTGGTCGAGGAACTCAAGCTGTCGATCATTCGCTACAAAGCCGATGGCTGGCAAGACGTCAGCCGTCCCCAAATGCTGGCCGTTCTCGAAGGACTACGCTACTTGGTCGAGAGCGAGTCGGATCTGGCCAGTGCCGCGGCGACCAACCAAGCCGCGGCGACCAACCAAGCCGCGGCGACCGATCCAACATCGGCCGAGATTGACGACTGATTGGGGTGCTGCAAGCGTCCCGCGGCGGGACTCACCCCGCGTGCGATTTATGGTATCTTAGTGACTGCCGGAGGTCCTCGGCTCGCACCGTTTGCGAGCGTTGGGCCGCCGGCAGTTTTTTTCATGCAACAACGCTCAAAAATTAGGAGTCACGGATCTCATGGGAGTCAACCAACCCCTCAATCGGAAACTGAACATGGCCCTGGTCGGCGGCGGCCAAGGCGCCTTCATCGGTCGCGTCCACGCCACCGCCGGCGTGCTGGACAACCGAGCCCGCTTGGTGGCTGGTGCATTGAGCAGCAATCCGGAACGCTCGAAAGCCAGCGCCGCGGACTATGATATCTCCAGCGAACGAGCGTACGGCAGCTATCAAGAAATGCTGCAAGCCGAAGCGGCTCTACCTGACGGCCAGCGGATAGACTTCCTGTCCGTGGCCACGCCCAACCATACGCACTTTGAAATCGCCAAAGCCGGTGTGGAGGCGGGCTTCAATGTGATCTGCGACAAACCCATGACCTTCGACTTGGCACAAGCCGAAGCCCTAGCCGCTGCCGTCGAACGAGCGGGAGTGGTCTTCGCCGTGTCGCACAACTACACCGGCTATCCCTTGGTCCGCCAAGCTCGCGAGATGATCCTGGCCGGGGAACTGGGTGAGATCCAAGCCATTCGCGCTCAGTACATTCAAGGCTGGCTGCGAACCAAGCTGGAAGATGAAGAACAAAAACAAGCCGCCTGGCGGACCGACCCCACCAAGAGCGGTGCGGCGGGCGCCTTTGGTGACATCGCCACGCACGCCTATAACTTGGGTCGCTACATGACGGGCCTCTTCCCCGACAAAGTCAGCTGCCACCTGCGCAGCTTTGTACCCGGTCGCGTGTTGGATGATTATGGCACCGCCCTGATCACCTACGAGAACGGTGGACTGGGTACGGTCACCGCCAGCCAGATCAGCCATGGTCGCGAAAACGACTTGGAAATCGA
This sequence comes from Pirellulaceae bacterium, assembly GCA_018402565.1. Classification (GTDB taxonomy): domain Bacteria; phylum Planctomycetota; class Planctomycetia; order Pirellulales; family Pirellulaceae; genus M30B19. Next base: position 108,223 of record JAGYIQ010000001.1, read on the forward strand.
AATCGATGGCACAAAGGGTTCTTTACGTTGGAGACAAGAAGAACCCAACCAACTGATCGTGCGTCAGAACGGTCAACCGCACAAGATCTACACGCGCGATCCCAACGCTCCCCACATGACGCCGCTGGCCGCCGCCTCGTGTCGGCTACCGTCCGGACATCCCGAAGCATTCTTCGAAGCATTCGCCAACGTCTATCGCTCGGCCTTCGACGCGATGGCCGCCCGCGCCGCTGGGCAAAGCTTCGAAAGTCGCGATACCATTTATCCCAACGTCTACGATGGCGTCGAAGGTATGTACTTCATCCAACAATGCGTCGCCAGTAGCCAAGGCGATGGTCAATGGCTGCCACTCAAGCACGCCGCAGCGCGACGTTGATCCTTCAATCTCATGCCACGACAAACACTTGGGATTGACAACTTGGCCAACGCTTGATTAATTGATAGAGATTCTGCCTGCGAAGCGTACGAACTTCGTCCGCGACGATCGATTCGCAACGCAACAGAACACACGGAACTCGACTTGGGAATGTGGCCCCCAAGTCGAGTTTTTTTATGCACTCAGACCCAACCCCTCGCTCGCATACGCGACACGTTTTTTGTACTTGGTTGAGGGATGGAGCGAATCATTTCTTACCCACACTACATCGCCGCGTTGGGACTGAAGGGCGTGGGAACGTTGAAGGTCGGATGGAGCAAGAGATTGAACACACCTTGCCACGAAGTATAAATCGACAAGACCGTCACCAAGACCTGCGCCGCAATCAAGACCCAAAACAACGGCATCAGCGTCAAACCCCAAGACCAGGACGCGGGAATCGCTCGCGTGCACGCATGATGCCACGCCCAACCCCAAATCGACCACAAGGGCCAAAGGCAGAGTACGTACAGTGCCGACAACAACCACCACAGGTCGTAAGGGATCATGGCAATCCGCGTCAACCACAACGGAAAGGTCAGCACCAAGGTGGCGGCGGCCGCCAACGTCAACCGCAGGGGACTGGCCCAATATCGCTGGGCCGCACGACGCCATTGCCAATAACTGGACCAACGCCCCGTCTCGCAGTAACGGCAATGCACCAATGGGTAGTACTGCAGTGCCGCAAACAGATGCACCACGCCCAAGACAAAAAATACCAACTCGCCCCCCTCGCTCTGGGCTCGCGTTGCCAACAACAACCACAAGGTCGGCCCGATGAACCAGAGGATCATGCCAGCAAACGCGCCCAACCCCCAACCGAAAAAATAAGGCAGATGCAGCGATGCCACCCAGCCCCAAAACCGCTCGCTGGCCGCTGACAGCAACGTCCCCTGCCGCAAGTGCAACCACAGCACGGCCGGCACGAACCAATTCGACAAAGGGGCAGCGCAATAATAGGCCGCCACCGAACGAGGAAACCACACGCCCATGGTCCGGTCGATCAACGCCCGCACCCAACTCGCCGACACCACCCGCTTAAACAGTCCCGACGCCAAATACCAAGGCACCAACAGGGGCCAGAAGAAATGACGCAGTCGCCCCCCAGTCAAACCGACCCCCAACCAGTGCACCACGGTCAGACCGAAAACGACGTATTCCCATATCCGCCATCGCGCGACGATCGCTGCCTGGGGATCGATCAGCCACGCGTCGTAACGCATCTGCGACACCACCCACAGCGGCAACCAAGTCACCGCCACTCCGAACATCAACCGGCACACCACCCACCCTTGCTCGGAGCCAACCAAGGCGTCACGCCAACGCCCCCCACGCACCACTCGTGCGGTCACCTCGACCAAGAACCCCAACGCCACCCATTGCACGACCGGTATCGTGGCTGTCCACGCCAGCAAGAACCACATGCCCACCAGGCCGCCGACCCAACGGAACGCCGCTCCCACTTGCCGCACTCCCCACAGCAGCCCATCCTCAAAACGACTGCCGCCACGACTCGGCACAGCATCCGCGATACCAGCGGCAGCCACAGCGACTGGCGGAGCCACAGCGACTGGCGGAGCCCACAGCAACTTGCGGAGCCACAGCAACTTGCGGAGCCACAGCAACTTGCGGAGCCACAGCAACTTGCGGAGCCACAGCGACTGGCGGAGCCACAACAACTTGCGCAGCCACAGCAACTTGCGCATCCGGGGCAGTTAGAATCGGCGGTACGCCCGCCGCGCCCTCCGACGGTCTCAATCCGAGTAAATCGCTAGCCGCTGGCGGAGTGACGGGTTGGGTCATTTTAATGTCCCTCAATGGTTGTCGCGTTCTGCCCGCCCCCACCCTCGATCGTACCTGCCAATTCACTGGGCGGTTGTCAAAGATCGTAAAATTTTGCCAAAGTTTGCCGAATCATGAAACGAAACGTCGCCGCAACGCGGTAAGCTTTATTAGGGAGCGGGTCCCGCCCGCATCGGGGACCCACGGACACTGGGAATCGGCCTGCGCATGACCAACTCATCCTCCAACTCGTCCCCCGGCTCATCCTCCAATCATGCCGCCTCGGTCGCGACGCCAGCCAATTGGCTTGGGCAGCTGGCTTTTGTGCTGATTTTGTTGACCGGCATCGCTTACTTGCTCCAACAATCGCTGGCGAAGACCGCGCTGCGCCGCATCGACCCGCGGATCCTGACCGAGGTCCAGCGTCCAGGCCTGCACGGGACGCTGGCGACGCTGGACGAGGCGTTTGCCCATGCGTGGCAGACCCAGCATTTGGAGCCGACACCTCCCGCCGACGACCTCACGATCATGCGGCGATTGTCCCTGGCGCTGACCGGCATGCCACCCTCCCTCGAACAGATCCGTTGGTCGGAAAGCTTGCCAGACAGTCAGCGGCTCGAGCAGTACTTGGCTCACTTGCTGCAAGACCCACGCACGCACGATTACTTGGCCGAACGATTGGCTCGCAGTTGGGTTGGGGCCGAGTCCGGCCCGTTTGTGGTGTTCCGCCGTCAGCGTTTCGTCACATGGTTATCGGATCAGCTGCAGCAGAATCGTCCCTACGACCAGATCGTCCGCGACATGCTGACCGCTCGCGGTTTGTGGACGGATCACGGGCCCGTCAACTTTTTCTCCGCCCAAGCGGATCCCGACCAGGATAATCGAATCGATTTGGTCCGAGTCACGGGCCGAGTCAGTCGGAATTTTCTCGGTATGCGGATCGACTGCCTCCAGTGTCACGACGATTTTACGGGTGGCACTGAGTTCGGTACGCCAAGTGAACCGCGTGAGGGGCTACAAACCGATTTTCATCGTTTGGCATCATTTTTTGGACAAATTCAACTGGCGCCGACCGGCCTGCACGACCGCTTGAACGCGCCCACCTACGCGGTCGAACTGTTGGGTGATGTTGAACCAACCCGCCTGACGGCGGCCGTCCCCTACGGGCAAGACTGGGTCGGTCCCCCCAGCGACAATGGTGCAAGTGCGGCGGTTGCGGCAACGACTGCCGACTCGGTCACAACCGCACCCGACTCGGCGGCAACCGTCGATTCGACGACCAACGACACGCCATTGCGACAGACCTTCGCCCAGTGGTTGACGCATCGCGAAAATCGACCGTTCGCTCGAGCCATGGTCAATCGTGTCTGGGGGTTGATGTTCGGCAAACCGCTGGTCGAGCCGATCGATAATTTGCCGCTACACGGCCCCTTTCCACCTGGCCTTGAAGAACTGACTGACGACTTTATCGCGCACGACTACAACTTGCGTCGCTTGATCACACTCATCGCCTACAGCCGTCCCTTTGCAGCGGACAGTCGCGGCTCGCATGAATTGACGCCGGCCCACCAGCAACACTGGGCCTGTTTCCCCACCTCCAAGTTGCGCCCCGAACAAATGGCGGGCACCATTTCGCAAGCCGCCTCCTTGGTGGCCTTGGATGACTCGACGCACATCGTCACGCAGTTGGTGCGCTTCGGTGAAGAACTGGACTTTCTCACACGATACGGCGACTTGGGGGACCAGGAATTCGAACAGGATGGCGAGACGGTGTCCCAGCGTCTGTTGCTGCTCAACGGCGAGATGGCCACGCAACGGTTGCGAGTCCAGGACGGTCTGCCGTTCAACTCGGTCATTCAACTCGAGCGACTCGGGCAATCTCCGGCACAGATTGTGGAGTTAGTCTATCTCATCGTACTCACTCGACGGCCCACACCTCACGAAGTCGCCGCCATTGCACCCGTGATCGCCGAGGAACGCCGCGCCGGCATTGAAGACTTGCTGTCGGTGCTGATCAACTCCTCCGAGGCCTTGTGGAACCACTAACCAGGAATCGCACCATGACCATCCACTCGCATTCCCACTCGGACCCCAATTGCCAGTCGGCTTGGCACTTGAGTCGCCGCAGCTGGTTGCACTCGTTGGCCTGGGGCAGCGCCTGTTGGCTGACGCCACTGGCCGAGACACTCGGGCGGATCCATCACGAGGACTTGCAGCGGGACAGCCTCGCCGCGCGGCAAATTGCCCGCCGGCTCCGGCCCGCCAAGAGCCTGATTGTGATCTGGCTGCAGGGCGGTCCCAGCCAACTGGAGACGTTCGATCCCCATCCGGGCTCCCCCAGTGCCGAAGGGTCGCTGGCCATCCCCACCCGAGTGCCCAACCTGCAGTTCTCGGATAATCTGCCGCTGCTGGCCGAGCGAGCGGATCGCCTGTCGATCATTCGGTCGGTCACCAGCGAAGAGGGGGACCACGAACGAGCGATACACAACATGATGACGGGTTATCGCCCCGAACCCACCCTGATCCATCCGGCCCTGGGCAGTGTCATTTGTCACGCCACCCAGTCGTGGGACAATGCCACAGACCTACCTCGGCATGTCTCGATCTTGGCCACGGGGCAATCCAGCCGGGGCGGATACCTCGGGCCGCAATACGATGCCTTCCGCACCTACGATCCGGCCAACCGCGTGCCAGACGTCGAAGCTCGAGTGGACGATCCGCGCTTCCAACGACGATTGCAATGGTTGACTCAAGTCGTCGAGCCGGAATTCCAACGAGGCCGACTGTCCAATCCGCAACTGGCCGCCACCGCAGACACGATCCGGCAAGCGACACGTCTGATGTCGTCGGAACAATTGGCCGCCTTCGATGTGACCGGTGTCTCCCCGACCGAACAAAAACGCTACGGCGATACGGCCTTCGGCCGCGGTTGCATCGCCGCCACTCAATTGATCCAGGCCGGGGTGCGCTGCGTGGAAGTGACCCTGCCGGGCTGGGACTCGCATGCCAACAACCACACCTTCCAACGCAACAACTGCGCCATCCTAGATCCAGCCGTCGCCGCGATGCTGGATGACCTGGCCGCTCGCGAACTCTTGGACTCGACCCTGGTACTGATCGCCGGCGAATTCGGGCGGACCCCAAAACTGAATGTGGCCGGCGGCCGAGATCATTGGCCGCATGGCTTCAGCGTCGTCCTGGCCGGCGGCGGCATCCAAGGCGGCCGAGTCATCGGTGAAACCGATCCGGCGCCACCCATTGAGAAGACTGGCAGCCGACTCAAGTTGGTCGACCCGCACCCGGTAGAAAACCTGCACGCCACGATCCTGCATCTGATGGGAATCGACTACCAAGAGGTGATCCAGACTCCCATCGGCAGGCCGCTCAAGATCTCCGAGGGACAAATCATCGATCAACTCCTCAGCTGATCAGAGGACGTCCTAACATCGTCAAACGCCGACGAATTCGGCGGGATGAGCGGTCCACACAGGTGTTAGACAGCCCACAGGCGTTAGACGGTCCACAGGCCTGAGACGGTCCACGGGTGTTAGGCGGTCCACAGCAGGGGGAAGAATTGCCCACCCAGAGGCTGTCCGGGCGGGATCGGCGGCACACCCGCCAGTAGCGAGTCGGCACTCTCGCTACACACGCCGTCTCGAACCGTATTGATCACGACCGCGCGACGTGGTCCCGCCGTGTGATTGGCGTACGAACCGTGAATCAGCAACGGATGATGGAACGAAGCGTACCCCCGCGGCAACGGAATCGCGACCGGAGCTGAAAAAATCGCCAACTGTTCTTCCGTCAACACCTGACGGATCGCTTCCATGTCACCCGCCAAACCAGTGATCGGCAGCAGATCCCACTGATGACTACCCGGGATGTATTGCAGGCAGCCGTTGTCGACCGTCGATTCATCCAACCCAATCCAACAGGTCAGGTGGGCCATTGGCCGAGTCCGCGTCCAATAGGAGTAGTCTTGATGCCAGGCGACCACCCCGCCGTGATGAGCCGGCTTGCAAAACAGCTGATCGTGCCAGAACCGCACGTCCCCTTCGAGTAACTGCGAGGCGGGCACCAGCATCCGCGGATTAAAGAGACAATCGTGCAGGGCCGTCCGCAATCGCCACGCGCCCAACGCGTGAAACAGGACATGGGATGGATCTTCGCTCTCATTCGAGTTGTACTCGTACCACAGCGAACGACCCGCGTGGTCCGGCTGCACCAACTCGCTCAATTCGTCACAAATCGCATCGCACTGTTCGGGCGTGAAGACCTGAATCCCGCTGACATAGCCCCACCGTCGGAAATGCTCCAACTGGTCGTCAGTCAGTCGCAACGGCTCCACATCGGCGACCCTCGAAAAGAGTTCGCCAATCGGTCGATGTGCCAGGGACAGATCATTCGCCAACATCAGGCACCCTCAGATTCTAGGGCAGAAAGTTACACGATTCTCGACATCGACATGCGCTCAAACCCAGCCGGGGCACAAGTCTGGACATAGACCGTCGCACCATGCGGCGCACACCTCTGGACAAGGCCGCTCCCGCACTCAATCACACCGCTGGGCCTGCAAGTAGGGTAGGCCCAGCACGCCCCCATCCGCCGCGTCGGCGGATGGAGTCGCTCGTGTGGGAAATCCGCCCCGTCGATTCAACTACTTGTTTCGATCGATCATGCCCTGCAAGACCGCCTTGGGCTGGCCACCCAACACCTTGTCAACCACTTCGCCGTTCTTGAACAGCAGGATTGTTGGAATACTGGACACCTGGTACTTGATGGCCGAATCGCGGTTCTGATCCACGTCCAACTTGCCGATCTTGACCTGACCGTCATACTCCTTGGCCAATTCATCGATGACCGGGGCAATTTGTCGGCAGGGACCGCACCAAGTCGCCCAGAAGTCGACCATCACCAATTGATCGGCGTCCAAAACCTCAGATTGAAAATTGCTGTCGGTAAATTCGAGTGCCATGAGTCAGGCCTTTCTCCACGGGGGAACACGGTCAGCGGAAACACACGTACAGTCGGTAGACAAGAGCCCAGCCCAATGGCCCAGCCCGGTGACCGGGCCCGATGCCCCAGCCAGACGTACTGCCCGATGTACTACCCAGGGGCTCGACCCCGCCCGTGGGCCCTCGAATGGTAGGAGATAATTCCCCCATCGTCAATTGGGAGGAGCCTGATCGACCCCGCGTGTGACTTGGGCTAAACTGAGTGTCGGGGCGAAGCGGTTTCTGGTCCGGCAGGGCTGGGGTTCGCCACGAGACGATTGGGATTTTGCCAATGACTTTTCTGGTCTGTTGCTGCCGCTGCTCCACCCGCCGTGAGTCGCGGTCGTGGCGTGTTTCAAGTTCACTGGACAGGTTCGCTGCTGTCCTGCTGGCCTGCATGCTGGTCTGTGCACTCGCAATGACGGACGTTTGTTTGCTGGCCCAGGAACCGGACATCGTCTCGGCAGTCAATCCGAACAAAAGCAGCGAGACGCGTGTCGTCATAACCAAAATCGACGGTCTGCAGGTCACGGTCACTGCCAACCGACTGGCCAACAACGGCGTTAGCCTGGAGGATGGCGAGACGCTCGGTTGGGACGAGGTTCGCGAACTTCAAACGGGCAATCGACTGTTAGGCGATGACCCCGATGTGATCACAGTTCGCTTGCGTGAACAGGGCGTCCTGTACGCTCGCCAGGTCACCCTGTCAGACGGCGTCGTGGCACTGGCGACGGACCTGACCGACATCCAATACCCGCTGGTCGATGTCCGCTCCATCCGTTTCCCCGCGACCGAAGGTGAAACGGAATGGGCCACGTTGCTCCGCGAACCCAGCGGTGAAGTCGATCGGTTGCTGGTCACCACCAGCCGCGGTCCACGTGTTGTTGCTGGACTGCTTGAGTCGATCGACGCGGATGGCGTGCAATTGTACTTCGAAGATGCCTCTCGCCGCGTGGCTCGAGATAAGATCTTGGGTATTGTCCCCGCCGCGTTGACAGAAACAGCCTCGCCGAAGTTCCTGGTCCAAGTCGTTGATCGGTCCGTTTTGATCGCCGACTCGTTGGCCGTTGCCGACGGGAATTGGCAGATCGGCTGGCAAGGACAAGTTCAACCGTTCCCGCACGAGACGATTGTGTCGGTCCGCGTTCGCTCCGATCGCGTGCTGTACGTCTCGGACCTGCCCCCAGTCCTGGACGAAGTCCAAACCATCGTGGCTCCGTCCGCCAAGAATCGGGTCGACACCAACGTAACTGGGCTGCCGATGGCACTGCGTCTGCCCCCATCGCCGAATGCGACCCCGGCGGATCGAGATGTACGGACTTTCTCCAAAGGTTGGGGCACTCGGTCCCGCAGTCGCTTGGTCTTCGACCTGCCGCCTGGCTTCAACCGGTTGAACGGCTGGGTGGGGATCGACACCAGCACGCAGGGACGTGGAAATTGCCAAGCGATCGTGCTGTTGGACGATATCCAGGTATTTTCGCAAACGATAACAGGCGATGCCACCGCCGTGCCGCTGGACGTCCCCGTCCAAGGCGGACGACGCCTGGAACTCCGCGTCGAAACCGGCGAGGAACTGGATCTGGCCGATTGGGTCAATTGGGCCGATCTCCGCTTGCTGAAATGAAAGTACGACCGCACCGACCAATCGGCTGGTGACTGAGACATGGAACTGGCGCGAGTCGCCTCGCCTGACCCGCGAGACCAGGGCGTTGTAGGATGACTAACCAAGGATCAAGTGACGGCATGTCCCAACAAGTCAAACGTGAGGTGCTGCAACACTTGGCCTTCGCCGCCTTTTTTCTGGCCGGCTTGTTTACAACCGACTTTTTCATGGGCGAGCCGGGCCAAAGTACGGGGACGCCGAACCTGCCGGCCACCGCCCGCGCCCAAGGCAAAGCGACAACCGTGTCGCCGCCAACCCTCCCCCTGCGGCGCACCGCCTGGCTGCCTTCGGTATCCCTCGATCCGACGAGGCAGCAGGCCGCAGACGCCGAAGCTCAAGCGACGCAGGACGCACCGGTCTTGGACGCCGCCGCCAATCAATCGCACAGCGAACCAGCGAGCCGAGCCGACGACCCCTTGGTTGCGGCCCGACGCCTCGAACAGCAGCGGATCGAAGTGATCCGCCGCATCGCTCCCGCCGTTGTCGCCGTCTTTGGTCTCGAACGCGCCGGGGGTGGCTCCGGGGTTGTGATCCACCCCAGCGGCTTGGCGCTGACCAACCATCACGTGATCGCGGCAGCCGGCGCTACGGGCTGGGGCGGCTTGGCCGACGGCAAGCTGTACCGCTGGGAACTGATCGGCAATGACCCCGGCGGGGACTTGGCGCTGATCCGCCTGATACACGATCAACCCGGCGGCGAATTTCCCTGCGTGAAATTGGGTGACTCCGATCAAGTGCAAGTCGGCGACTGGACCTTGGTTCTCGGCAACCCCTTCACCCTGGCTGAAGACTATACCCCCACAGTCACCTACGGCATTGTCAGCGGCGTGCAACGCTACCAACCCGGCATGAGCGATACGCTATTGGTGTACGGGAATTGCATCCAAGTCGATACGTCGATCAACCCCGGCAATTCAGGCGGCCCGCTGTTCAACGTGCAAGGCGAATTGATTGGGATCAACGGCCGCGCCAGCTTCGAGTTTCGCCAACGTGGGCGAGTCAACGTGGGCCTGGGCTATGCCATCTCGGTCAACCAATGCCGCCATTTTTTGCCGGAACTGATGGCGACCAAACTCATCCAACACGGCACCCTCGACGCTCTCTTCGGCGATCGCGACGGCCGAGTCCTCTGTACGGCGATCTATGACGATGCCGACATCGCCGCCTTGGGACTGGAGTTGGGCGACGAACTGCTGGAGTTCGAAGGCCGACCCGTGACGACGGCCAACCAGTTTACCAATTGGATTTGCACGCTGCCTGCCGGATGGCCCGCCCAGCTGAAAATCCGCAAAGCGGATGGACGAACCTCGGAAATACGCATGCGGCTCATCGGCCTACCGTACCCCAAGATGGACAGCCCCCCTCCCGCCGCCGCGCCCCCTCGACCTCGCCCACAACAGCCGCCCGGGGATAAAGTCCCCGCGGCCCCCGCACCCGACCCGAATTCCTTGCAGGAACAGATTCAAGCCAGCCGCATGGCGCTGTTCAATTTCATGAGCGCCCCGCCCGGCCAAGCACAAAACACGCAACAAAACGCCAACTCCGCGACGCTCCTGTGGCAGCGTTGGGCCACCAATATCGGCCTGACCACGCAGCAACCGCTCGTGGAATCCGTTCCGACCGCTTGGCAGATCACCGAACGTTGGGCCAACGCGGCGGGACAATCGACTCAATGGACAATCCACTGCGATACCGTCGCACGGACGATTGAGGTCAGTTACCCAGCCCCCCTCGAGAACGTGGCCACCACGGCTGCGGCTTGGGACTGGCAAGAGATCGACCCCTCCGGCCTGGCGGGAGTCCCCCTCCGCTATCGCGAGCAACGCTGGTGGCGGCAAGCCCCCGCTGCCGCTGACACCGAAACTTGGGAAGAAGTCCCCGTCGCCCAACTGCTCCGCTCGCCGCTGGGCCTGCAACTCTGGTGGCTGACACACGGCCTACTGCTGCCCGATTCCAGTACCCCCGCCTTGAAACTGGATGGCGCCGACCGCATCGATCACCACGTCACCGCTCGCTTGGAAATGGCGAATCAAAACGCCGCCTGCTACCTCTGGCTGTCCCTCGACGATTGGACCGCCCCAGCCGATTCCCAACTATTGAAACTAAGCACCGATATCAATGGCCGAGCCCCCGCAGGCGCCGTCCGCATCGACCAGTGGGACAACAAATCGCCGCTCCCTTGGCCATCCCATCGACGCTTGGTCCGCGGTCTGTTCGAAGACCCAATCGCCGAAATTGCCACCGACTCGATCACCCCAGGCCCCGCCGCACAACCCCCGACACCCTGAATCGCGCTCATGGGAATCGGCAATCGTACGACGCTGCTCCAATCAGTGGCCAATCGTGTCGGCCTCAGCTAAAACAACCCCTCAACGGCTAACACGTCCCACCCCAGCGTTTCTCATTTCTGTGTCGTTTGGCCGCTATTCGCTTGGCCCTATTCGTCTGGCCCCGTCACGACCCAAACCAGCAGAGGGCTGCTGGTCTACAAACGTCCCTATTCCTCTGTACGTATTCCTCTGTCCCCATTCCCCTGTCCCCGTCTCGACTCAAACCAGCAGAGGGCTGCTGGTCTACAAACGTCCCCATTCCTCTGTACGTATTCCTCTGTCCCCATTCCTCTGTCCCCATTCCTCTGTCCCCATTCCTCTGTCCCCGTCTCGACTCAAACCAGCAGAGGGCTGCTGGTCTACAGACTGTCCCTATTCCTCTGTCCCCATTCCTCTGTCCTCTGCCCTCATTCCTCTGTCCCCCTCCAGCCTACGACGCCGGGGCGGAAAGACCTTACGGTACACCCGCCAGCCGCCCCAGTACGCCAACAGCAACGCGACGGCCAGCGCCCCGAGACGAGGCTGCACCAGGATCAGCAGTAGGGCGACCGCCGCCAAGAGCACAAATTTGGGGGGGAGGTATTTACCCCAACGAACCAAGTCGGGCCAAGCCAACCACAACGCACCCAGTGTCAACGTCAGTTTAAAGACGAAGCCCAATACCCGGTGGGTCCCGATCTGGTCCCAGGGGGTCGTGGCCAGCATCCCCAGCAACACGAGCAAGCAAGCGCCGCCCCCCCAGGCCAATCGGTTTCGCCGATCCATCCCAACTCCAATTGTTAGGTCGACGGCGCCAGGGAATCCTGGAGTCGCTTCAACAGCGTCACCGCGTGGCCGATCTCGGCTTTTTGACGCTCCGGTTCCTGAGGAATCTCGCGTTCGATCGTCAAGGAACCCTGATAGCCAATCTGCTGCAACGTCTGCAGGTAACGTTCCATGCCCACGTCACCCGCCCCCAAAGGCACCTCTTGCCCCCAGGTCACACCGGGCTGGTCAGACCACTTGGCGTCTTTGCAGTGCACGCTCCGCACCAACGAGCCCAATTTCACCAGCGCTTCGATCGGGTCCCCTTGGCCATAGAGGATCATGTTCGCCGGATCGAAATTTACGAATAGATTATTGGTGCCGACATCCGCGATAAACTGCACCAAATTATCGGCCGTCTCTTGCCCCGTCTCCAAGTGCAGATTCTGGCCGTGAGCCGCCACGTAGCCGCACAAGTCCTGCGTCACTTCGACGACAGCTCGATACTCCAGCGACGAGGTGTCGTGTGGGACATACCCCAGATGCAGGGCCACCACAGAACAACCGATGTCCCGCGCGTAATCGGAGATACGCTTCATCTCCTCTAAGCGAGCCGCCCGAGGGCCTGGCGGGACCAATCCCACCGTCGCTGCCGTGGTCGGAATATCCGCGTAACTTTCTCCCTCGAAACCGCCAAACACCGCCGTGACCTCGACGCCTGTCTCCTGCAATTGCTGCAAGAGCCGGGCCACATGTTCCGCCGAGCGGCTCTCCGGTTTTGGAGCATGGATTTGGATCGTGTCCAGCCCCAGCTCCTTGGCGACATGCAACGGAACGCCCAACCCCGCATCGATACTCGTGAACACCCCGATCGGCCACCGACTCATGCATTCTCTCCCAAAACTCGCAAAACACCGCCGCCGACGCCACATCCAGCTTGCACCGCCCGCCGCGACCCCGACATCCCCCAAAATCGCCCCCAAGTTTAACCTCCTGCCGCCCCTCACGCGACCCTCCCCCCAGCTGCCCTCGCCAGCCGTCTTATCGCTAGAGGGGTCAGCGTGTGGTAAAGGGGTCAGGGTGTGGTAAAGGGGTCAGGAGTCAATTGTGCGAAGCACCCGAAGGGCCGTTCCGGCAATTGACGCCTGACCCCTTTACCACACAGGAGTCAATTGTGCGAAGCACCCGCAGGGCCGTTCCGGCAATTGACGCCTGACCCCTTTACCACATCAACCCCAACATGGAATGGTGACACAGCACTCGCCAAACGGTTTCAGAACCGACTATCTAGAGATATAAAAAAAAAGAGAAGGCACTTCGAACCCAGACTTCGAAGTGCCTTCAGTCGTTACGGACGCAGATCAGAGAGCATTGACTATGGAGTCAAGCCGACGTTACGCGCCTCCTCTTCTTCCTTGATGATCACCCGCGGGGTCACCATCAACATCACGCTGGAGGTATCGCGACCGATACCCACGTTCTTGAACAGGCGATTGATCCAAGGCAGGTTCGACAAGAACGGCACACCGCGTTCGACGCGAGCTTCGCTCAGTCGCTTGACACCACCCAACAGCACCGTACCACCGTCTGGCACCGCCACCGTCGCACTGACCGAGGTGATGGAGAAGATCGGTTGCTGCACGGTCACACCCGAACGGGTCTGTTCGCGGTTGGTCGCCAAGAAGCTACCATCGGTCGGATCGAAGACACCCGATCCCGTGTTGGTGGTTTCGCTACCGGTGAAGGTAAACTCTTCCACATCACGCAGCTTGGTGAACGTCGGCACCAGAGTCAATCGCACGAAGCGACGATCCAGCGACACGACCGCTTGGACACTCATCATGGTACCATCGGCCAAGGTCGAGATAACCGGGGCATGAGCCGCGGCAAACGAACCCACCACTGGCGTCACGCTGGTGACAAAGTTTCGCGTTACAACGTCGGTCACCGAACCGAATTGACCATTGAACAAGGTAACCTTGGGAGCGGTCATCACGTTCGAGCGTTGATCGCCCTTGGCCGCTTGGATCAAGAAGAACACCTCGATGTCACTCAAGATCGCAAAGCCAAAGTTGGCCGCGGACGCTGGGTTACCGAAACCACCGAACTGCGGCACCGTTTCACCAAACGAGTTGTTGGAGAACGGAATATCGAAGTCAGCGGGGATCGTCAGGTCCGGCGTTCCCAATCGACCGACGATTGACGAACGGCTACGCTCATCATCCAAGCTACCCAGAGGCAAGCGCGAGTAATCGTTGATCTTGAAGTCAAAGTCGACGCCGATTCGCTCGAAGAACGAATCCGACAGCGAGATAAACCGAGTCTCGATCACGATCTGCACATCTTGCAACTCGCGCAGACGCTTCAACAGATCCTGGATCTGGTCGTGCACGGCTTGCGTGTTGCGAATGACCAAGCTGTTCGTGTTACGGAACTCGGTGATCGTACCGGCACCGCCACCCTCATCCCAGCTCTCCGGATCGATCGTATTACGGATCAAGTCGATCAACTGGGTGAAGTCAGCAGCCATCATACCACCTTGGCCGGTCAACGGATCGACCATCGGCGGAGCAGGCGACCCGCGGTAGCTACCATACGCGTTGGGATCCAACTGTTGAGCCAGACCCACGGGGCTGACCATGGAAGAGGCCTGAGCGTTCGGGGTAGCGGCGATCGCACCGACCACTTGGCCGCTGGTGCCCATCTGACCGCTCAAACCCATCCCAGCAGTCGTGACCACACCACCGGCCGACATCACGGTCACGGGGTTGACACCCTGGAAGTTCGGGATCGGCGTCACCAAGTCGCCCACGTAGTACTGAACTCGGTTCAGTTTCGGAGCGGCCGACGACTTGCCGGTGATCTTGATCACTTCGTTCTCGATCACGTAGGTCAGGTTGTGAGCCGACAGGATCACCTGCAAGGCACTTTGCAGGCTCATCGGAACATGGAAGTTCTGATTGACCGGGGTGTCCGAATCCACACCCTCGTCGGCCATACCGCGAGCATCAAAGGCGATGTTGACACCGGCTTCACGACCCAGCATATCGACGGCCTGCACCAACGGGGTGCCTTGGAAGGACATGCTGACCTTCATGTTCGCCAGGATCTGGCGAATGCGGTACTCGGCCGGATCGCCGATCGATTGGTCTTCCAACCAACGACCGCGTTCCTGAGTCAATCGTTCCCAATCACGAGAATTGGGAAACTCCATCGGACGGTTCGGATCGATGTGAATCGAGCTCTCTTCAACGTTGCTCCACACGTTGTAGTTGCTCTGTTCCTTCATATCGCGAATCATCTGCTGATGATAGTTTCGCTCAGCGATCTTACCCTTTTCCATCATCAACGTGACGGCGGGATTCGTTGGATCCAAGTCGATGGCCTGACGAGCGATCACGTTGGCTTCAGCAAATCGCTGCTCGCGTTGCAGCTGATTGTACTGCTCCACCAAACTTTGGATCTTGACCTCGTTGGTATACTTCTGTTCACGCTCATTGGACAACTCATTCAACCGAGCCACATTCGTCTCGGCCGTCTCAATCTCCACGATGTTCTGACGAATGAACTGATCCAACGACTGGATCTCGCGATCGATCATCGACAAGAACTGCGTCTTGGAGGACGACTCCAGGTCGCTTTTCTCAATGTCCGCTCGCAAAGACTGCATCACGGTCAACGCTTGACGCGGTTGTTGGCGTTCCTTCAACTGATCGGCTTCCGAACGCTGCCGAGCAACATGTTGACGGATCTTCTGCAACACGACTTGTTGCTGAGCATCCAAATCGATTGGAGCACCCGCTTGATCCTGACGAGCCGTGCCCGTACCGATCATGGGAGCCGCACCTATCGGAGCGCTCACTGTCGTGGCCTGAATCGTGTTTCGCAAAAACGTGCGACGTTGCTCCAAGGCCGACAGTACGACCGGATCCAACGAAGCTCGCTTCTCCCAAGCCTTGTCCAGCAAGTCCTGAGCCACTTGGCGATTGCCCGCGTTCAGCGCTTGCACGCCACGCAGATACAGCTCAATGGCGTCATCCTGGTCCGCGGACGGTGCTGCCACCTGCTCGCTGGATGCCAATACCACGCGACTCGTGTCGCTCTCCGGTTGGAAGTCGGCGGTGCGTACACCCCCAGCCGCTTCGGTCATTCCCTGAGCCAACTGCACGGGAGCCGCTTGTCGCTTGCTCTGCAGCTGCAACTCCAACTGCCACGGCTGCTGATCCATCCCAGCAAAGGCCGTGTCCGGCAAGTGGAGTCCCTTGATCGACTCCAATGCCGCGGTGGCTTCCGCCAACCGATTTTGATCCATTGCCAACTTGGCATCGCCCATCAGCCGCTGCGCGTCCTGAGTCCGCTGCTGCAACAGCTCCGGAGTCATTTGCTTCACAGCCGCCACTCGCGACAACATCGCGTCAGCCGTCATCGGCATGCCTGCAAACGTGCCAAATCCCTTGGCAGCTTCCGCCAAACCTTCGGCGGCTTGCCATTCGCCGTAAGCCAACAACTGGTCGGCTTGCTCCAACAGGAATTGGCTGGCCTCGCGGTTGTACTCCGCTGGGTCACCCGCTTCCGCCATTTTCGTCAAACGCTCGTGGCGTTGAATCATGGCCTCCACCGCTGCCGAACTGTCACGAGCACCCATCTCCGCGGGAACTTCACCCACGGCAGCCAAGTGCTGTCGAGCAGCGGCTACATTGCCGGCGGCCAAGGCTCGTCGAGCCTCACGCCATTTTTGCTGAGCGTCCGCCGCAGGGGCGGTCGCTCCTCCAGTCAACAGTCGAGCCACCGGGGGGCGGGCCGAAGTTTCCGCCGAAGCGGTCGTCTGGGTGGAACCAGGCACAGCGGGCAGGTTCTGCCCGTGAGCCGTGGGGCTGGCCAAGGTTGTCACTACTCCGAGCGCCGTGCTCAAAGCCATGACCACAGTCCATTGTTTAGCCGAGGCTTTCAACGTGTCTCTCCTTTTTTTTTGAGATGCACGAAATCCAAGAAACAGAATTCGTATTGTCCGTTACGACCTAAGTTCCACCCAAGTGCCGAAACGAGCTGCCTGCTGGGATTCGCACGTGCCGACGGCTTCTCTACCAGAGAAATCCCGCCTACACTGAGCCCACGTCCAATGGACCCACGAAACCAGGCGGGGTGTCTTTACAAGAAATGCAACCCCTATGTCAAGATTTGATAGCACTATTTGGCCGGAAAATCCCTACAGTTCTCCCAATCGGTGCTAGCGTTAGAACCCGCACAAGGGGTACATCTCCCATGTCCACGCCATCCGGCCCGATCGATTTCACCGGCAAAAACAGCCCAAATTCCGGGCTTTCTCCCGACCCGGTGTCCCCCAGCTCGTGGCCCAACGACCTCGCCGGGGGCCCGCCGGCCTCCGTCTTGTACTTTCACGAAGAATGCCTAGTCGTCAATAAACCAGCCGGGCTACTGACCCAGGCCCCACCGGGGATCCCCAGCCTCGAGGCTCAAGCCCGACGCTTCTGGCAGGCGACCACCGATTACGTGGGCGTTCCCCATCGCTTGGACCGCGCCACCTCCGGCACGTTGCTGCTGGGGCAATCCAAAGTCGTCACTAGAAAATTGGCCGCACAGTTCGAACGTCGCACCATCCGCAAAGTCTACTGGGCACTGCTCGAAGGTTGCCCCCCCGAGCCGGTCGGGACCTGGTGCGACTGGATGTGCAAACGCCCCGACCATCCGCTCTCCGAAATCACGACAGCCGACGATCCAGCCGCCCAATCCGCCGAACTCGATTACCGCGTGCTGGGGACCAGCCCCACGTATGCCTGGGTAGAAATACTCTTAAAAACCGGACGCACGCACCAAATCCGCTTGCAAGCCTCGGCCCGTGGCATGCCCATCGTCGGCGACGCGGATTACGGCGCGACCGCCCCTTTCGGCCCACCACAAGCCGACCAACGCCAACGCCCCATCGCTCTGCATGCGCGGACCCTGGATTTTTGGCACCCGCGCCTGCATCAACCCGTCGTCGTCTCCGCGCCCACCCCACCCGATTGGCTGGCGTTTGCCGATAACTTCGCTCCCGACTTAAAAGCCTCCCTAATGGCCGCCGATATGGTAAAATAAGCAGGGCGATCGAGACGGCGGGCACTCCAAACAGGAAGAATGACGATGAAGTACTTGTTGAGTTTGTTGGTGGTAGTTCCCTCGCTGTGCCTGGCCCTCCGTGGCAACTCCTGCGAGGACTCGGTCGCCACCCCTGCGCCGATCGCCACAGAACTGCAAGATCAAGACCAGGAAAAACCGTTGCCGGGCCTGACCAGCAACCAAGCCTTGATGCGAGACAAGCTGAAACACATGAGCTTGATCCTCGATGGCCTGACGCTGGACAACTTCGACCAAGCGGCCGAGAGTGGCTTGACGCTGGCGATGATCAGCCGCGCCACCTCGTGGCACATCGCTGAGCCAACCGACAAGTACCTACGCCTGAGCAAGAACTTCCAAGAACAGGCACGGGACTTGGAACGTCATGCTCGTGAACGCAACATCGAGGCCGCCACATTGGACCTCGTACGCATGAACATCAGCTGCACCGCCTGCCACCAACACATGCGCGAGCATCTGGGGATCGCCAAGTAGGATCTGCCGAACGAGCCGTGGGACACCCAACCCCCACGGCCAACCTCAGCGGGCTGTCACACGCTCCGCTGGTCGTCACACGCTCCGATGTGGCAAGCTGCGATCAGCGGGCTTGGAGGGGAATCTCCAATCCAGCCCCGACACGCGGAGCGACTGGGGCGTTTACGAATTCAAATAGTGCCCCACGCGGGCGGCATGAGCCGCCACCCGATCCAGCCAACGATAGGCATCCAACAATTGCAGGGTCGCAGCTGGGCTTCGTTTGCCGGCCGCTGAATCCTGGATCGCCGACAGCCGATTCTCCTCCCGCTGCCGCCGCAACTGCTCCGCCAATTCGGTCAGCTCGTGCAACTCCGCCTCCGAGCTGCCGACCATCAGACTCTGCTGCGTCAGCTGCAGAGCGCGCGTACAGAGCGTCACCAAACCGCGTTGGGACTGGTCCGCCAAAACTCGTTGCAAAGTAAACGGCGGCAACAACCGAGCGGTCAAACGAGATAAATGATCGATCGCATGCAGCTGGACCAATCGCTCCTGAATGATGAGCGAGTCATCCGCCGCCACAGGCAATTTTTCCAAGTATTCTTGGATTTCGCGAATGGTCACCTGATACGCTTCTGGGTCTTTCCCCCATTGCCCGGAAGTCAACGCCACCAAAAGCTCGCCGCACACGGAGTTGGCCGTCTCACGCAGGGCTCGGTCGGTCGCTGCAATCGCCACCGACGGCACGCGTCGCACCGCTTGATCCAAGTGCCGCGTCCACACCGGGCCCCTGTCTGGGACCATCCATTCGATCAATCGAGCAAACGACTGCACCCAGGGCAAAAACAGCAACACCCCCAAGCCGATGAACAGGGTGTGAAACGCGGCCAACCCCAAGGCCTCGTCCCACCCCAATCCACGACGCAGGTACCCCACCAACACGAGCAACCATGGCAGGCAGACCAAGGCCAACACACCGGTGCTCAAATTGAACACCACGTGAGCCATCGCTGTCCGTCGCGCCGGAACGTTGGCCCGCATGGCCGCTAACACGCCCGTGACGGTTGTGCCAATGGCTGACCCGATCACCACCGCCGCCGCATGCTCAAAACCGATCGTCCCCGCGCTGACCGCCGTCAAAGCCGTCGCCACCGCAGCACTGGAGGACTGCATCAAGATCGTCAGCACGATGCCCAAGCACACCGCCAACACGTCTCCCCACCAACCCGCGTTGTCCAACCACCCCAAGTCCACCTGCTCCGTGACCGACTGCATGGCCCACTGCATGAAGTCAATGCCAACAAAAATAAGTGCAAAACCCGATAAAGCGTTGCCCAAGAACACCTGGCGACCACTTCCCAATAGCCGCAAAAAGACACCGACCAAAAGCGTGGGCAACAAGTACAACCCCAACTTAAACTTCAAACCGATCGTGGCCACAATCCAACCCGTCGCTGAGGTCCCCAGACTGGCGCCGAACAATACGCCCAATGCCTGGGGAAAGGTCAGCAAGCCGGCACTGACAAACCCCACGACCGCCACCGTCGTGGCACTGGAGGACTGCACCACCAACGTCGCCCAAAAGCCAGAAAAGAACGCTCGCAGCGGCGTGCCGGTAAACCGAGCCAATTGATCGCGAAGCCACGCGCCAGCAAAATCCTTCAGGCCGTCGGTCAGCAGGCTCATGCCCAACAAAAATAGGCCGATCCCACCCGCAAACCGAAACAGGCTCTCGGTCATCAGCGCGGTACGATCGGATAGAGCCCATTGCCAGCGGGCGTTGCCATACGGATGGAACCGTCGGACTGCGGACCAGCAATCGTCGGGCGAAAGCCGTCCATTCCAGCTGAGTTACCCGAGGGATTCAACGGCTGAGGGCCACCGAAGGAGACGCCGCCTCCCGCCGGTGTCATGGAACCGGCCGGGTTCTGAAACGGATTGCCACCATAAGGAGCGACGCCAGGTGCCGTCCCGCCTCCAGTGCCCCACGCCCCCATCGGCCCCACATTGGGCACCTGTGGCGCCGCCTGGAACACACCGGCTTGATTATTGACCGGCTGTGCGCCCTGAACCCCTTTGAATTCGATAAACAACAACGCGTCCGCACGCCCTCGCTGCTGGCCAA
Source organism: Pirellulaceae bacterium (assembly GCA_018402565.1). Lineage (GTDB taxonomy): Bacteria > Planctomycetota > Planctomycetia > Pirellulales > Pirellulaceae > M30B19. The sequence goes on from JAGYIQ010000001.1 coordinate 128,864, forward strand.
CCAGCGTCCCCAAATTCAACAAACCCGTATTGGTCGTCTGGCCCGTCGGCGTTGCAATCACACCACACGACAATAACAGCACTTGATCCTTGGGCCAGCGAAACCGCTCGTGCAAACGCCATGAGACCACTTGCGGCACCGCCGTCGACAGGTTCTGCATCTGGCCGTTAACCGTTGGTACCGGAATCGACACCGTCTGCAACTTCTCCAATTGATCGATCTGGCACTTGATCACCACTTCCATCATCCGCTGGTCCAGCATCCCCAGCGCGCTGAGATCAACCGTGTACCCCTCCTCAAATCGACTGGTCAACGGCTCGTATTGCCCCCCCGCCGCCGGCACCGTTGGGTTGAACGGACGGAACTGCAACGATCGAATGTAAGATTGCGGCGTCAATCGCTTGAACGAATGACTCTGACCCTCCGGCAATATCAGGTCGCCCACCTCCATCGGACGGAAATCGCTCCGCATCGTCAATTGATTCGCCAAGATCGCAGCATTCTCTTTACTGATCAACCAACCTTCCACACCCGGTGTCTGCACCTCAAACGGCTGCATATAAGGAAACGCCGCCGAACGCCAATCCGCTCGGCCCACCGTCACCAAACGTACCCCCAACGTCACCCGCTGCCCTTTCGACTCGACCAAACGATCCACCATCCCCGCCACCACGCGGTGCACCTCCAAGCTGTGATACACATGCAGACTGTCGGGCGTCACACTCATCAGTCCCATGGGCTGTCGAAACCACAGGTCGGTCCCCGTGTCACGCAAGATCCAATCCACCACCGCCTGCTCCGGATTGCGGACCGACGTGATACGACGGGTATATGGAGAAAGATCGTAAGTCCGCCACACCTGGCCAGCATCGTTCGGCAAATTGTTGGGCGGCGGCAATAACTTGGCCACCTGCGGCAAGGTCGTGTCCACTCCCACACCGCCCGGAGCCACACCACCCGGAGCCACACCACCCGGAGCCACACGAGCAGCCGAGTCACTCGGCGAGTTCCCCGCCCCAGCACTCCCCGCCACGTTCCCGGCCCCAGAGTTGACGCCCGCCGCGCCGCTGTCTTGACCGACAACCGTACCCATTTCAGACGCTAATAAACAACCCCAGACGATCAGCCCGCGAACGATCAGCCCACCAACGGCCCAACCGGTCAAGCAACCAGGCACCGCGCGACTACGGCCAACCGGTCCCAGACAACCCAGCAAACCCAGCAAACCCAGCGTTCGAATCCATTCCAATCGTTGCATAGTTCCGCATCCATTCGCGACGTCTGCCAGGAAAATCGTTGTGTACCCGCGACGCCAGTATAGAACGTTTGCCCAATTTAACTCAAGGCGAAAAGGACCTGCACCAACCGAGGACCACGCCCCGCTGCTCACGAGTGCTAGCAAACGCGGAGCTCGGCCTGCGGTGAAACTTGAGACATATTCCCAATTCACTCGAAGATCGTTTCCCGACTCGCCCGATCATTCCCATTACACAGGCTGGATAAACTGCGTTCACTTTAAGGCCACACCATGCGCGACTGCAACACGACTCCCTCAAACTCGGCTCCTCGTCGCCAACCTCGGACGCTGTCGTTTTTCGCTCTGGCCCTTGGCCTGAGTTGGGCGGCTTGCGCGAGCCAACCTCTCGTGGCCGGCGCTGCTCCCTGCTGGCAGATCAACTCCGCATACACCCCACAGAACTCCGGCTACTCCCCAGCACAGGGTGGCATGGGAACCGCGCAAACCACCCGCACCGAGGAGCGTTCGAAGCAGGTGTTTCAGCCGCTGTTGCCCAGTGTCCTGACGGATCGCGACGGACAACCAATCGATTTGCCGCCGGTTTGCACCTCGGAATTACCCGGATTCGCGTACAACCCGCCGCAGCCGCAGCTCATGGGCCAAGACGCTGATGCCAAGGCCCTCCACGATCAGCAGTGGCGCGATGCGTTGCAAGCTTTGGTGCAGAGCGATGGACGCATGGATTGGAATGTGCGGCCCGCCAGCTACACAGGAGGCGATCCGAGCCTGCCAGCGTCCCCCCCGTCCTATCCATCCGGCCCCAGCCAAGTCGCAACTTATCAAGCGATCGCTGCCGGCTATTCGGGCACGGCCTCCCCCCTCCAGACGGCGGCTGGAACCGCAGCCACCCTGTCGCCAGCCGATCAAGAGTTGATGCGTCAGCTGTACAATCCACACGCGAAGGCCTCCGCGGACAAGGCCGCCATCCACCGCTCCAATCGTTCGTTGCTGGGCAAGCCAGGAACGGTGTGGGACGAATGCGACACGGTGGATCCGCACGCCGAGATCTTTGCCAAAACGCTGTTCCCCTCGGCCACCGAATGCGCCGCTTGCCACCAGCAGATTTTTGATGAATGGGCCAGTAGCTCGCATGCGTATTCTGCCTTGTCTCCAATGTTTCATCGCTTTGAAGACACGATCAACAAATTGGCCAGTGGCACGATTGGCTACTTTTGCATGCGTTGTCACGCTCCCGTCGCCACCACCGTCGGTCATCGCCGCGATCAACCGATCTGGGACGGGCCACGCGTCTTCCGCGAGGGCGTGACGTGCATCGCCTGTCACCACATCCAAGAGATCAATGTCAAGACAAACGGCGAACGCCGCATCGAACCTGGCACCATTGTCGACCCGGTCACGGGTTCCGGAGCAGGGCAGGGCATCGAGGCCGTGCACAAGTACGCCGACCACTTTAAGGTCAAGACCGACCCTCAAGATCCACGCAACGGCCAGTTGATGCATCGCCGAGTGTTCCAGTTCAAAGAGATCGCCGAGTCCACGTTTTGTATGTCCTGCCACCAAGTGGCCGTCCAACCCGGCATCAAACTGGAAGTGGTCTGGGACCAATACCGCGGATCGCCCGCCCACCGCGAGGGCATCAGCTGCCAAGACTGTCATATGGGAGCGGTCCCGGGAGTGGCCGAAGGCTATTCACTAGGGCCCGCGGCGGTCGTCGAAGGTCGCGTGGTCGATCCGCTCCGCCGGCACTCAAATCACATGTTCTACGGCCCTGGTTACTCGATCGCCCATCCCGGTATCTTCCCGCACGATCCGGCCCAAGATCGCTGGACGGTCAACCAGTGGCTGGAGTTTGATTGGCGAGCTGGATGGGGGACGGAAGAGTTTGAAAACCGAGTCGATCAACAACTCGCGCCCAACTATTTCCCGCCGACATGGACCAACGCCGATGATCGCTACGACGCCCGCGAGATCGTCGATCGCAACTTGAAAAAGCTCGAGTACAAACGCCAGGTACGACGCCAAGTCCTGGAGAATGGCTCACGAGTCGATGGCCCCTATTTTGCTCGCCCGGCCCAGGTCGGCCAAGACCTGGACCTGCACTACTGCATACAAAATATCAGTAAAGGCCACAACATGCCCAGCGGCTCGTTGGGGGCCCAACCACAACTGTGGTTCAACGTCGTCTTGATCGGACCGGATGGTTCGCGACTGTGGGAGTCCGGCTACCTGGATACCCAGGGCGACTTGGCCGACTTACACTCGCTGGATGTGCAAAACGGCCGCGTCCCGCCGGACCTGCAATTGTTCAATCTGCAAACCAAGTTTTTGACCACCAATGTCAAAGGCACCGATCGCGAAATGTACCTACCGATCAACGTGGACATCGACCAATTGCCGTTCATTCGACCAGCCTCCCAACCAGTCACTGTGATCAATCACCCGCCGTTTATTCGCATGGAGGCCCACTCCATCCCCGCCTTGGGGCAACGCTCGGCCAAGTATTCGATCCCCGGACACCTGCTGCGGCAACCCGGCACCTACCGTTTGTCCGCCCGACTGCGCAGCCGCGCCGAACCGATCTACTTCATGAAGTTCGTACAGTCGACCCCCGAGATGATCCGTTCGATGAACGAGTGGATCGTGGATGCTCATCCCTCCACCATCGTGTTTGAAGTTTGTGAATGAACATGTTGGCCCCCTTTTTTCAGCACTCCGTTTAGTCGCCATGACGTTTGGCCCATTCAACAAGACCTGATGTGATGAAACAGATCCCTATGAACGACCAACCGCCGCGCCGTCCCTGGTACTGGGGCCTGTGCCTTGCGCTGCTGATCCTCCAATCCTGGGCACCACTGGCTGGCCAGTCACGCTGGGTCGCCGCTCAATCCCTCTTCAATCGCTCGGCAACCACCGCGACTCGGTCCGCCATGCGTCCGACCAACCCACCCCCAGCCCAAGATTACTTCCGCGCCGCGCAAACCATGCCCTGGGCCCCACCCAACACCGCGAGCAGCCTGTCCCCAGCAGGCGCCGCCCCCCGCGGACCCCAGCCGACGCCGACATCCGAGACAAGAGGCCCCCGCGCCGGTGCTGCCTTTCGTCCTGTGACTTACCAGAACCCGTCGGACACCTCTCTGCCCGCTGTCGACCCGCTGCCGCTCGACCCGCCTGCCTGGACAGCGGAGACTGATCCCTCGTCCAGCGATCCCGCAACCTGGGCCGACAACCCTGCTGCGGGCAACCGCGAGCGAATCGCCGCCCTGCCCAATCCACGCGCCCCCGCGCCGCTGCGGTTCGCCCCCGCCATCACGGCCGACGGTCTGGCGGGTAACTTGGGCAGTACCACGTACTTATTGGCGGAACAACCCAAGGCCGACGGTCGATTTCAATACGCGCCGCCGCTGATGTCGCCCGGCGCCGCCCAGGTCGATTATTCGCATTACGACTTCTCCGCCGACCCCATCTGTTGGGACCATTACGATTCGGCCGCGCAACAAAATGTCTACGAGGGCAAGTCCCTAAATCGCAACCAACGTCCAATCGTCGAGTGGTTCAAGCCCTGGTATCAACGCGGCCAACTGCGACCGGGCAACACCTTGTTAGGAACTCATAATCCGTTGATCCCCCAGTTCCTCGTGTACGGTGACTACCGCACCGGCTGGGCCTCCAATACCGCCAACGGCAACAACTTCAGCGTCTGGGCTCACCGCTTGAATCTGGACTTCGACCTGCGACTCACGTCCACGGAACGGATCCACTGGTTCATGACTCCGCTGAACCGCGGGCCGAATTTCACACGCTTGATCGACGATGGGGACCCGACGTTTGTCTCGGAGCTCAACCCAGACGTGCTGTTCGGCTTCTTCGAGGGCGACCTGGGAGCCATCTGGGGTGGCTTGACCAATCAGACGCTGCCATTCGACTTGCCGGTCGCCTTAGGCGTCATGCCATTGTTGTTCCAAAACGGCGTCTGGCTGGAAGATGCCTTCTTGGGCGTCGCCGCCACCATCCCCGCTCGCAACTCACCGAAACTCGACATCTCCAACATGGACACGACGTTTTTTGTCGGCTTCGACAACATCAGCAGCCCGGCGTTCAACAACGAGAACAGCGCTGCGCGGATGTATGGCGTGGCCACCTTCATTGAAGCGTGGGGTGGCTATGTCGAGATGAACTACGCCTACCTACAAGATCGCCGCGAACTCGACCGCAGCTACCACAACAGCAGTGTCGCTTACACACGTCGTTTCGGCACCTGGCTCTCCCACAGCACACGCGTGATCAATAACGCTGGCCAAGATCCCAACGGCATCGAACAAACCGCGGACGGGACCTTGCTCCTGTGGGAAAACTCTTTGATCACCAACTACCCGTCGACCCGCATTCCCTACTTCAACTTCTTCGCGGGCTTCGATCGACCCCAGTCGGCCGCTCGTGACCCCTTGGCCGGCGGCGTGCTCCGCAACACGGGCATCTTATTCGAAACCGACGGACTGACGGGCTATCCGTTTTTGGACGACACCGCTAACAACACCCTGGGTGGAGCCGTCGGCCTCAATCTGTTGGCCGACGACTTCAGCCAACAACTCGTCTTGGAAACCGCTGCCGTGCTGCCCATGGCCGACAAGGTCTCGCAGGCTGGCGACCCGCAATACGGGTTCGGCCTGCGTTACCAAATCCCACTCAACAACTCGGTCATCCTCCGCTCGGATGCGATGTACGGTATCCAAGAATCGGGCAATGACCTGCAGGGCGTCCGCGTCGAGCTCCGCAAAAAATGGTAGTCTCCCACACGGGAGCCAACATCAGTGCGGGCGAGGAAAGACGGGCCACACCGGATTGTCCTCGCGGTCGTACACCCGTTGGCCATTGACGAACGCCGTCTCGACGTACGTCCGGTAATCCAGCGGAGGGCCGTCCAAGATCAACAGGTCAGCGTCTTTGCCGACCTCCAAGCTCCCGACTCGATCGGCCAACCCCAAAAGTCGGGCTGGCACAATGGTCAAGGCCTCCAATGCCTTGGATTGGCTGGCACCACCCCGCACCAAAAACGCGGCCTCCAACGGCAGGCTGGTCAAGTCGCGACCAGCCAACCCATTCAAGCTAACCGAAGCCGCCAACGGAGCCACCGCAAACGGTATCCCCCGTCCTTCAAACAATAGCGGCATTTCGACGAAACTTCCCGACCGGTCTTCCTCGCCGCGACGAGCATCGCGGCGGCTGCGCGGCGTCAGCACCGTCCCAGCCCCCGACTCCGACAATTCCGGAATCGCCAGCCAACCTTCCGTCACGCCGTCCAGACAGAGTCGGTAATCCAGTTCCTTGGCCAAGGCGACCTGGCTGCGGATTTCGCTCAACGTCTCGGCCCGTGTCCGCAAGCGAACCTCGCCCTTGACCAAGGCAATCAAGCCATCGGTCACCGTCCCTTTGGCCGGCGGACGAGGACGCTCTTGTCCCTCTTTCAAGGCTTGGACCGTTTTTTCGTACTCCGCCAACTTCTGCAAGTACTCGCGGGCCGCCTTGATCTGCCGCCGCCAATTGTGCTGATTCAATGCACCAGACAAGGACCCTGGCGTCACGTCGTAAAACGCATCTGCCTTGACCAACATGCCATCCAGGTGTCCATAGCTGAGCTTGATCACTGCATGGTTTCGTGTCGTGATCGGTGTGGGTGGCGTCTCTTCGATCGGCTCAAAAATCAGCGCGGGCAAACCACAACAGGGACATAAAGACACCGGTCGGCCGTAGTCCAAGTCGTCCTGCCGCTCGGTCAACTCCGCCAAGACCTCGTCGGCCTCCAAACCCAAAAAACGATCCTCACTCCGCCGTCGACCACCAGGCCCACCGCCTGCCGACAACTGAGCACAGCCTGTCGTGATGCCCACTCCCAGCGCAAATCGCAGGTTGTTGTCAAACGGATTGAGGGAATCCTCCAGACGCGAACCCGCCGCCGGACTGCCACTGATCCCGGTGCCACTGAGGTTCAAACTGACAAAGCCCGGTGTGATCACTTTGCCCTTGGCGTCCACGATCTCTGCGCCCGCAGGTACTTCCAGACCCTGTCCCAGGCCAATGATCTTGCCATCTTTGAGCAAGACCGTAGCATTGCGCACGATGCCCTGAGTCACGGTATGGACATCGCCACCGACGATGGCAACCAACGGCGAAGTGGGAGCCGCCGGCGTTTTCGCGGCGTCAACCGCGGGCTCTTGGCCAACGGAGAACGGCGCACGGAGGGCCACCCACCCGCTGAGCCCCAGGCCCACGCCCACCCCCAGGGCTCGTCGACGCGTTACCTCAGCGGACCTCGGCTCGACATTAGCATTATCGATTTTCATAGACCAACTTCCCTCCCACATGCACTTGCTCCAAGCGTCCCACATCGGTCAAAGGATCCCGATCGAAGACCAACAAGTTGGCTTGTTTGTTTGCTTCCAACGAACCCACCCACTTATCGATCCCCAAGGCCTGGGCCGGATGCAGCGTCAACGCCTGAACCGCTCGGTCCGCATCCAAGCCGGTCTTGACCAAAGTCGCCACCGGGAACAACGGCGTGTCCTGCGACTGCTGGAAGTCCGCTTGATTGGCCGACAACGAGAAACTGAACGGAATCGACCGCGCACTCAACTCGCGTCCCACATTAAAGCGGATCGCACTGTTGGACACTTTTTCCAAGCGTGGTCGCACAATCACATGCACCCGGCTCCCCACCAACGCATCGCGGACTTGGTACAGATCGGTCGCATTGGCCACCAACAGCACCTTGGCCTTCTCCGCCGGTTTGACAATCTTCAAGACATGCAAGATCGCCGCCGCACTGTTGGCATTGATCAACACCGGCAATTCCCCCGCTCGGACTTTTTCCCACAGCCCGTCGGCGGGCGATGTCGCTGCCGCACCGCCAGCACTTCCACCGCCGCTGGCGCCTTCCGAACCCTCCTGCTGAAACTCAGCGTCAGTCAAATCGTCACTCGCCCACTCGCCGACCACTTCCTCAGATCGGTTCTCGGTCGACATGTCCGCACCCGACTCGTCATCCTCCAGACGAGGTGGACGGCGACCGCGACCTGGCCCACCAGCTGGAGGTGCCGCGGCGGTGGCAGATCCCGCACGATTGGCTTGGCCCGAGATCCCTCGGCGAATAATTTCCAAAGAGGCCGCGTTGGGACTGGCGGCCGTAAACACGCGTTCTCCCCACGCCTCCTCCAACCCCTTGATTGTGCCGCCTTCAGACACCAGATGAGAGGAGGAAAACAGGGACAATCCGTAGCCGGAAGTCACCCAATGCAAGGTGGTGACACCGCTCCGCATTGCCACCTGCGTCTGATCCGGATTGGGGTTCCACAAGTCGCGGACGCGCAACAATTCACCCGACTCCGCCGCACTGCCATCCCCAGGGATCTCGATCGTGCGACCGCCCACATTGATCACACGGCGCCCGCTGCTTCCTGAACCGGGACGCAGACTGCTGTCCACATAATACGGATCCACAATTCCGGGCAGAACGGTTTTGCCACTCCAGTCGACCAACCGCGCATCGGCTGGGATCTCGACATCCACACCGACTTGCCACACCCTTCCATCGGCCACCAATAAAGTGGCATTCTGGAGAGTCCCCGCCGGTCCACCCGTGCGAACCGTGGCGCCCACGTACGCCGTGACGGGACCCGACGGCAGTTGCTTGTCACTGGCGACCGCTGCCTCAGCGGCTTTGTCTTGAACCAACGCACCCAGTGAGGCGCTGGACCACGGCCCGCTGGCCCACAGGACCAAGCCACATATTCCACCCACGAGCAGGCGTCGCCGCGGTCCCGTCTTCACGGCAAGCCGATTGACCGCATGGACCGCATGGACCGAGTTGCCCGAGATCTTGTCTTGTCGCATGTTAGAATCGTCTCCGATCTTTGGCGGTGTCGTACACGCTGCGGCCGTCGATAAAGACCTGTTTGACATGGTGTCGCGGATCGATGATCGAACCCGTCAAAATCACGATGTCCGCATCCTTGCCCACCTCCAGCGAGCCGACGCGATCGTCGATCATCAGAGCCTTGGCCGGCTCGATCGTCACCCCGCGAATCGCTCGATCTTCCGTCCAACCAAACCGCACCGCCATCGTGGCCTGAAACGCCAACTCTTCTTGAGGGATCACCGGCGAGTCGGTGTTGATACCCAACACGTCCACACCACGATCTTCAAATTCCGCTAAAATACCGCGAATCTGGCCAATCTCTGGATCGTAGCGAAAGCCACGCGGCCCGGCCAACACCGGAATCCCCCGCTTGTTGATCTCGTCCGCCAACAAATAGCTGTCAAAGGTTCCGTGTCCAATAACCACTTTCAAGTTCATCTCATCATGCAAGATTCGCAACGTGGACTGGACCACCTGGTAGGCCTGGGTGTGCACCAAGATCGGAATCTCCCCGCGGAACAGCGGCTTAAAATACTCTAGCCGCAAGTCGACCTCAGGCTTGGTCGCACGACGCCCAGCCTCGAAGTCATCCCACTGTTGCACGTACAAACGACCCTCAATCAGCTGTTCGCGGATCACATGATTCATGCCGATGCGACCGGAGCCGACCTCGCCCGCCTGCCGTTCCGGGTTACCCGACTGAGCGATCTTCAAGACACCCGGGGCCCTCAAGATGACTTCTTCCGGCTTGCCTGGCCCCGTCTTCAACAACACCCCCCAGCCACCCATGTTGGTACCGCTGCCGGGAATCTGGCAGACCGTCGTCACACCACCCGCAATCGCCACTTGCAACCGCGGATTGTGGGGAATGATCTGGTCCCAGTTCCGCAGTTCCGGGTTCGTCTGATACACCATCTCGTTCAAGTCGCCCGACCCCGCCGTATGGCAGTGGGCCTCGACCAAACCCGGCATCGCAAAGTGTTGCCGATGATCAATCACTTCATAACCCGCCGGAATCTCGATCTCAGCCGACGGTCCCACCGCTTGAATCTTGCCATCCGCGACCAAAATTGTGCCACCCTCGATCGGGTCGCCCGCACAGGTGATCAGCTTGCCAACCAAAATCGCCAACCGCGGGGCTGGGCCACGCGAATCCGTCGCGGCCTCGGCCACAGCCGTTACGGCCGGGGCCGTTTCCGCTTCCTGAGCCGTCACGTACGCAAGCGACAGACAACTCCACACCAAACAAACGCCACCTGCAAACCATCGCTGCCGCCAACCCCGCGCCACTGGCTCACTCCCACCTTCACCGCTCCGCATCTTCAGCGCCTTGTTGCTCATGGCTTGGCCCCTCGTCGATAAACCCATTGACCGTCGATCATGACCGCCAACACTTGACTGGACGGATCAAACGGCGGACCACTCAACACGACCAGATCCGCCTCATGTCCAGGAGCCAATCGGCCGGTACTCCCCAGACCGAATAACTCCGCCGCACCCACCGTTGCCGCGGACAAGGCCTCGTGGTCCGCCAGCCCCTGATGGACCGCGAATCCAATGGCGTAAGCCAACCCAGACGCCGCACCCGACTTCGTCTGGAAGCCAAACGGCACTTGTTGCTGGGCCAAGACCTGCGGATAGTTGATCGATTGGCCATCGACCCGCCCGAACAACTCCGGCCCAACAATAAACTTGGCTCCCGAAGTCGCCACCTCCGACGCCACTTGCTCCAAGCCCGGTCCACCCGCCAAAATCGTCTGGAGGGAAAACTCTTGCCGAAACAACTTGAGCGCCAAGCGAATCGACAAGGCATCACCCGCCTCAACGATCGCCGGTATCTTGCCACCGAACAACGCCCGATAGGGCTCCAAGGCCTCCTGCGCTCGCGGCGGCTGTGGGGCCGCCGGCTTCTTCGGCGCAGCCGGGTCCTCGGTCGCCGCACCGTCTGCCGGCTTGGCTTCCGCCGGCGTCCCGTCAGCGGGCTTCCCGTCAGCGGGCTTGGCATCGGCGGGCTTGGCGTCCGTCGGTTTCCCGTTCGGCGTTCCGCTTTCGACCGACTTGGCATCGCCCACAGGTTTGTCTGCAACTGGCTTATCGCCAGCGGGCTTGTCGCTGGCATCGCCTGGCGGCTTCGCCTCGCCACCCGCGGCCGCGGCCTCTTTCGCTTTCTTCTCGGCTTCGTACTTGGCCAACTCGGCCTCGTACGCTTTCAACTGGACCTGGTAGTCGGCCATGGCCGCGTCATGTTTGACCCACGACTCGTGATAGGCTTTTCCCGCTTGCAAGGTCCGCCGCAGCGAACTCTCGACCTGAGTCAGATTGCCCCGCACTTCAAACCGCAGCGCGACGGGATCCTGGATGACTCGCGGCCGATCCCCTAACTTGAACGCCACCACCGGGCTGGGCAAACTGCTGGAGCTCAGCAACCCCGTGGTAATGCCACCACGACGCGCCGCCGCGATGGCTTCGTCGTCCATCGCCAAATAGTCGCCCATTTTGGTCTGCAGCGGTAACCGCTCCGACACAGGAGCTCCCCAACCGACCACCGTGCCCAGATCGATCAGGCCGGGCACGATCACGGCCCCCGGGAAATGGTCGTGGGCAGCCGACAAAGGTGCCGACACCTGAGCACCCACACTGGTAATCTTCCCACCACTCACCGCCACTCGACCTTGGGGAACCATCTGGCCATTGGCGAAAACGGCTCCCGCCGATACCACTCGTGTCTCCGCGCTCGCCTGGGACTCGTACACCGCTTGCCCATCGACATAAGTGGCCTCCACGCGAGTCGCCGCCAGAAGTGGTCCACCGTTTAGCAGCACGAAGTCGGCATCCAGGCCCACGGCCAAACGTCCGACTCGGTCCGCGACACCCAACAATCGAGCCGGATTGGCGGTCAAGATACTCAGGACTTGCTCCGCCGATAGCCCGCCTTGCTGCAGCAACGCCGCCAAATACCGGACGTGTGGAATGTCTTCGTCGGACTCCAGTCGCAAGGCCAACTTGTCGCCGGCACCGGCCGACACCAAGGCAGCCGCCATCTCCCACGCCGTCTGGCGCCGCGGCTCTTCGTCCTCAGCCGCCAACCCCCACACGCCCTCCAAACGCCCCGGTCGCACCCCCGGGCTCAAGATCACGCCACGCCAAGCGTCCGCTTGCCAATCAAGCTGCTCCAAGGCCGCGGTCGCCCGTGGCTGGACGATCAAGGCAGGTAACTCGAACCGGATCGCCAAGTCCACCGCCGCTTGCAACTCGGCTGCCGACCGAGCGGTCAGTCGCACGGTTTTACCCTGCCGCAAAATATCCGCTAAGGTCTCCAAGGCGACGTCGTTCGCTGCCGTGCCCAAGCTCGCGGCCGGGTCCAACTCGCCAGCCGCCTGAAACAGCGCCTGCAAACCAGTCACCGCGCCGCTCAAGTTGCCGGCCAACTGTGGCTGCGTCGGCAACAGCGGTCGCACCTCCGATACCGCACCGACCGGCGGCTCGTAGACGGTCGGTGGACTGAACGCCGCGGCAGTCAACAACACCCGCAGGCTCTCGGACGACCGCAAAACGCGGGTCTCGATCGACTCGCCGGCCAACTTGACCACCGACCCCTGGCCGGGCAGCAAACGGGCCGCACCAGGCGAGATTTGCACGGTCGTCACTCCCGCCGCCAACAGCTCTTGCCGCGGAGCAAAAAAGTCAAAGCCATCCACCGCTCGCACAGCCGGAGTGACCGCCAGTTCATCGTCTTCACCGCCCTCCGCCAACCCGGACTCGGCCAAGATCAACCCAGGAATCATGGTCATGCCGCGGCGATCGTGCAGGACATAGCCAGTGGGAATAGGGGTCGAGTCCACGCTGCCCACGGCGACGATCTTGCCGTCCGCGACCAACAGCACCGCATCTGCGATCCGCTGTCCATCGCCCGTCCACAATTCACCGACCCGAAACGCCGCTCGCTCCGCGGCGTTGGTCGAAGACGCTCCCGTCGCCGCATCATCCGCCGCCGCAGATAGGGCAGGGCAGGGGCAGACTGCGGCCACGATCGCGAGCAACATCACCGACCAGCCGACTGGACCAATCCACCCCGCTACCATCTTTCGTCGATCGGTACTCATTGCGGGGCCGCCTCCAACAACAGCTTCAACTTCCAATCGTCCGCCCGTTGGTAGACCACTTCGCCGTTGACCAGCGTCGTCTCGACCCACGTGCTCACGTCCAACGGATCGCCCGTCAGAATCACCAAATCCGCGTCCCGACCGGGCTCAATCGAGCCGACAAATGAGTCGATCCCCAGCAACCGAGCGGGCTCCAAGGTCAGGGCCGCCAACGCCTCTTCGCGACTCAAGCCGTAACTGACCGCTGTGGCCGCTTGAAACCAGAAGTAACTGCTGCCCAACGACTGCCGACTGTCGCTGTCGTTCGACTGGAACAAGAACTTCACGCCCGCCTCGCGATAGATCGTCGGCAGAACAATTTTCTCCTCTTTCCGCGTCACCGGATCGCGTTTCCAAAACACCAGCGTCGGATCTAGAATCACAGTCGCCCCGCGTTTGGCGATCTCACCCGCGGCCGGATAACACTCCGGACCCAACACCAAAATCGCCGCAAACTGGTATTCGTCCATCAAGCGAAACGCCTGGCCCACGTCCGCGGCGTTCTGGCAATAAACAAAAGCACGAATCTTACCACTGAGCAAATCCTGCATCGCCGAGTTCGCCGCCGCGACACTGGCGGCCTCCGCACTCGCCCCGCCACCGGCCGCTGCCCCCTCCGCCGGAGGATCCTGCAGCCCCTCGCCCTCACGCGAGACCACATCCCCCTCGACAAGTGCCTGTTCGGCCGGCTTTTCCACCGGCTTATCGCCCTCGGCAGCCTCCGCCTTCCCTTCGCCTGCTTCAGCCTTTTTAGCCTTTTCTTCCTTTTCAGCTAATTGCCGCTTGGCGGTTTCAAATTCCCGCCGCAACTTGGCCAGATGACTCATGCGACTGCCCGACGGCGGTTGCAACGAGATCTTCAAACCGGCCGATCGCACCAACAGCATGTCGTCGACGTAACTACCCGCCGTCTTCAAAATCGCCGCCTGACCGCCAATCATCGTACTGTTGCCCGGCACCACTGCCGCCGTCGTCACGCCGTTGCGGCGAGACTCCTCGAAGTAACTGCGAACCGGATCGATACCATCCACCACCGACAAGAACGGCACCACCGCGTTACGCTCGTTCGCCTGGCTCAAGCCCGCCGCGCTGTGTGGGTCCACCATCCCGGGCATCACGACCTGTTGCGAAGCGTCCACCACTCGCAGATCGACCGGAATCGCCAAGCCCGCGCCGACCTCGGCAATCCGCCCATCGCGAATCAAGATCACGCCGTTCTCAATCTCGGGCCCCGAGACCGTGATGATCCGACCGGCCTTGATGGCCAGATCCTGAGCCGCGACGGGTCCGGCCTCCAGGACGAGCCAACTGCCCAAGACAACCGCCGCCAGCCGCGTCCAGCGACCGGTCCAGCATCGACCCTTGACTACAGCCGGCGTGATTCCCAGGCCATTGGTTATTTTATTAATACGCATTGGATTATTGATCCTCGCCATTGGCTTGTAGTTGACCATCGATCATGACCCATTCAATTGTGCTGGTGACTTGCAAGGGATCCCCAGAAAAAGCCACCAGATCCGCCGCCAGTCCGGGAGCAAGCTTGCCTACCCGATCTTCAATCCCCAAAATTTTCGCCGGGCGCCCCGTGATGGAAGCCACCGCGTCCGCGGCACTCAGGCCATACCGTCGAGCAAATCGGGCCTGATCCAGCAAGCGATCGCCAGCCAACGCGAACTCGATGCCCGCTTCCGCCAATACCAACGGCGTGCTCCAACGCAGCTCCGAGCGCTCGGCACCCAACGCCCCCGTCGACAAAGCCGTAAACACAACCTTGGCCTGCTTTTGTTTCAATAGGTCCACGACTTTGTACGATTCATCACCTCCCACCAAAACCGGCACAAATCCAAACTCATCGCCGATCCGGTACAAGGTCTCGATGTCGTAAGAGGTGCGGCTGACTGCGTACGCGGGCGTCCGACCCGCGACCATGTCCGCCAACAAAGGGTTGATCACCTCCAGATTGACGCCCGGCACACTGGCCGGCGACTCCTGGCCTGCCGAGTGCAAGCGGCTCCGCAGAATCCACACCACGCCCATACGGTTGGTCGGCTGCCGCATGTACACCGTCTCCGGTCGACCACGCGCCGCGTTGCGACTGGTTGGGTCATTGCACATCGATAAACACAAGCCCGACTGCTTCTGCAGCCACCGACCGTCACCCTGGCCAGCCGTCTTCAACACACTGCCAAAACCGGCAAACACGTTTTCCGTCGAGGGTGTCACATGCACGGTTGTGATGCCCCGATCGACCTGCCGAGCGAACTCCGCATCCAATAGGTCGATCGCTTCCGACACGACAAACTCCGGCGTCACCTCACTGGTCACTTCCCCGGCACCACCCGCGACCCCGACACTGGCGGCCGCATCCACAAACCCCGGCGTCAACGCCGCCACCTGTCGCAGTTCAGTTCCCTCGGGCACTTCCAGCGCAGCGCCCACGGCTTGGATCTTGCCATCCACCACCCAGACCATGCCAGGCCGCAGCACTTGGCCATCCCCCACGTGCAGCTCGTCCGCTTGGATCAAGACCGAGGCCAGCTCGGTCGATCCTGCCCCCTTCGCAGCACTTTCAGCCACCAAGTCCTCCGAGACCGGCCGGGCGGCGATGAGGCGGTTCCCCACAGTCGCCCCTGCGCTCACAACTAACAGGCCGCTCAGAACCAAGAGGACTAGCCGCCGAGCCCGCCCGACCTGTTCCCGACGCCGAAACAACATCGGCCCCAGCAGGTCCGGTCGCGTCACACGCCGGATCGTTTGATTCACGATTCTCAATGTCACGTTTCCTGATTCCTTTTTCATTTGCCCCAGGAAGTCCAAATCAAGCGCGAGGTCAATTCCAACGGGTCACCGCTCCAAACGAGGAACTCCGCCGGAGCCCCCACCTGCAGGGCACCCAAGGCGTTTGGATCAAATGCATACTCCGTGCGGTGCATCAGGAGGTCCCGCGCCTCGTCACGACTCATTCCAGCCGCGACCAACGCCGCCGCCGTGGCCCGCAACTCGTTGCCATGCCGGCCCGCCAACAGCAAACTCACGCCGCGAGCCTGAGCGTCCACCAAGTCCTCGAGGTACCAATCGAATGTCGACTCTGAAATCGGATTCACGATCAAGCCCACCCCCGACTCCGCCAAACGCTCGGCAAACGGCCGGACCTGCACCGCTCCGTACAACCAAGCCTGGACCTCCGTCCCAGCCAACAAACGCAGTGCGGCATCGATTTCGCCGTCCGACTCTACCGCCACCACTACCGGCAGTTTCCCGCTCTGAACCGCTTGCAACTGCGCCGAACGCTGAGCCATCAACTTCGCCACCGCCGCTTCCGGCAAGTACAAGGTCGTGGCATCGCCGCGCCCCGCCAACCGATCGCGCAACAGGGACACCTGGCCGACCAGCGTTGACGGGAACCGCTCAATGTTGCGAGCCCGCTCGGTCAGCACCCATTGTTCGGCCGCCCCGCGTCGCTCGCCACTCCCCCCCGAGCTACTCGGGGGCAACCGCAGCCAAGCCGTCTGACCCGCGACGACATTGTCTGGACCGTTGACCACATGCACGGCGTTGACGCCACTCTCGAGCAACCGCTGGACATTGGCCGCCGAGGGATCGAAGCCATCCGCCGCGAATTGCTGGGCCGCGTTCGAGTCCTTACTGATTGGAGTTCCCGCCGACGGATTCACCCACCACGCCGACTGCAAGCCCGGCGTCACCGGCGAGTCTCCCAAATCGTAGACCGGGACGTCCGCCGGCAGTTCGCTCGTATCGAAGCAACCAGCGATCCGACCATCCTCGACCAACATAGCTGACGACATCCAACTGCCACCCCCCGTCAGCAGACGACGGCTGACCACCGCGTAACGAGCCGGCAGCACCGCGGGCAACGCTTTGACCGGATCGCTGAATGACGCCCCAGCAGCCAGAGACTCAGCAGCCGGAGACCCAGCAGCCGGGGACTCAGCGACCGGAGACTCAGCGGCCTGTACGGTCGCCGCACCCATTTGACTGCGTTGGTCCCACACCACCTTCCCGGCTTGGATCACCAAGGCCACGGGAGCGGTCACGTCCAGGGGTTGACCGGCGAACAATACCAGATCCGCTTGCTTGCCCGGCCGCAACGAGCCCAACCGTTCGCCCACCCCAGACACCTGGGCCGCTTCGATTGTCATGCCCCGCAGGGCCTGATCCGCCGACAAACCCGCCGCCACGGCCATCGCCGCGTGCTGACGCAGCCACTTCGACCCCGCCGGCGCCTCCGAGAAAGTGGCGATGACCACGCGATTCACCAACGCGTTCGCGGCACCATCCTGCGGACCAAACACCTCTGCCCAAGCCCGCGTGGCCTCGGCTGTCTCACGTCCGCCCGCCCCATTCAGCCACGGTCCCAAGACAACCGGCGCCTGCGACTCACGCACCGCTGCGGTCGCCGACTTCATCTCCGTTAATCCCTCCAAGACCAGCCGCAAGTTGAACTCCTGAGCCAAACTCAACGCCCAACCGATTTCTTCCGCTTGCCGAACTTCAAATCGCACGGGCAATTCCCGCTTGAGCACCGGCAGCAGACGCTCTTTGAGCGGGTCAAACGCCGGCTTCTTCGGCTCACTGGCTGCCGCACCCGCCGCTTCGCCAGCAGCCGCCTGCGCACCATCCTGACCCGCTGGCACACCCGACATGGGTCGCCCACCCGATCGCCCACCGCGTTGCGGGCGGGGCTCTTGAACGACACCAAACGCTGGGCGTTCGGCCCCCGCGTCCTCGGTCGAGTCGCTGACAATCGTGGTCTCTTCCCCATCACCAGCCGCTTGTGGCGGCGGACCGGGTCGCCGACGCGGCCGATTGGCAGGCGTTTCACCGGAACCACGTGCCGCCTCATCAGCTGCTGGGTTCGCCGCCGCTTCTCCCGCTGGCTTCTCCGCCGGCGGCCCGGCCTTGGACTCCGCCTTGGACTCGGCCTGCTTCTTCAACGCCGCGCGGTAGTCATCCCAGGCCTTCTGATAGTCTTTGGCGTCCTTCAAACGCTTTTGCAACGCTTCGTATTGTTGCCGCCGAGCTCGCGAGGTGCCCGCCCGAGCGACTCCGCCGAGCGCCATCTGGACGGCGGCCGGCGCTTGCAACACGCCACTCGACAGCTCCCCCGCCGAGCCCTCAGCCGAACCGGTCGCCACCGTCGCGCCGTACCCGCCGAGACTGCCCGATGCACCCGGCTGCAAATACACCGCCGTCACACCCGCGGCCAAGACTTCCTGGCCATAAGAAGTGAATCGATCCACACCGTCGATCGCATCCAAACTGCCATCGGCACCCGCCTGGTCCGCGGAACTGGGTCCTAAATACAAGCGACTCCGCACATCGATCAAACCCGGTGTCAGATGAAAGCCTTGGCCATCGATCACCTCGGCCCCAGCGGGAATCTCCACCGCTTTCCCGACGGCCACAATCTTGCCGTCCGCCATCAGCACCGTACCCGAGGCAATGACCCCGTCGCGCTCCATCGTGTGCAGGGTCACGTTGGTGATCGCCAAATACACCAACGGCTCGGCGGGCGAATTCTCAACGGACGATTCCTCGCTCGCTGCTGCCGACTTTGCGGCATTCGCGGCATCCTTATCGACCGTCGTAGCCGCGGCCGAATCGAGCCCCGCCTCTTGCAGCCGCAACGCCCCGCGTGCCTCCGCCCAGTCCGCACCCATGGCGACAACCAAAAACAAAGCCAAACCGACCATCCCCGGTCGCAGCGTCTGACTCCAACACACCACCCGCCTCAAACCCAACCAAGCTCTGATCATTTAGTGGCGGTCTCCCTAACAAGGATTCACTGTCGCGGCACACCGAAGCCGATCTTCGTCCAACGCCCCAAAGACCGAGCTACAACCCGCCAATCCGTTAAAGGTTTCGGACCAGCGAAAAAAAACCCACGGGTCAATCTTAAGTCGAGTTCCCCCAGTTCTCAACTAATTTTCGCTCCAAACCAGCGAAAATAGCCAACCGACCACTTTTGGCCACGCGCAGCCCAGCCCCGCTGGGGATCCCTCCAGCCGCATGAGAGCAAACCAACCCCTGTCACGGCCAGTCAGAAGCCCCGCAGTCGAGCGAAGCTTGGAGCCACCGTTGCTTCTCCTATTAAACTGGCGCACAATGATTACCTAGGCAGGTCCTTCGACACGTACGCCCGGATTCGCGTTGCCATTGGCACTCGAGAACTTGGGTCCCACCCCCTACGTGCCCCAACCGACAGGAGTCGACGATGTCCCCCCGATTGCCTCGTGCTTTCTTCGTCGCCCCGCGACTCGCGGGACGCCAAGCTGACATCGCGCGATATGGTCTGGTAGTTTGCTCTAACAACTGCTTGTTCCTCGCGCGGGTCGCAATAACCACGCTGGCTTTGTCTGCGACGCTGGCTATCTCTGCGACGCTGGCCATGTCTGCGACGCTGGCCATGTCTGCGACGCTGGCGGCGACTCAAGCGGCTGACTCGCGGGGAAGTCAAGACGAGACGCCCCCACTACGAGCCACTCTGGCGGAAGAAGAGGCAACTGCCGGCTTCAAACTCCTATTTGACGGTCAGACCTTGGCCGGCTGGCGCGGGAACCTAGCAGTATTTAAGGTCGTCGATGGCGCGATCGTGGGCGGCAACTTGGACAATGCCTTGCCGAACAACGAGTTCCTCCGCAGCGAACAAACCTACGAGAACTTTGAACTGCGGCTGCAATTCAAATTGGTCGGCGAACAGGCCAACGCGGGCGTTCAAATCCGCACCAGCGAGATTCCCGATCACCACGAAGTCATTGGCTACCAGGCCGACATGGGCGATGGCTGGTGGGGCTGTTTGTACGACGAGAGCCGACGCAACCGAGTCCTGGCCGGACCGCCCGTCGAACAGCGGGATGGCTTGGTCAAGGCCGGCGAGTGGAACGACTACCGGATCCTCTGCGAGGGCCCACGGATCCGCTTGTGGATCAACGGGCAACCGACTGTGGACTACACCGAAACCGACGACACGATCCCCCGCCGCGGGATCGTGGCCCTGCAAATCCACAGCGGCCCACCGTCCGTCGCCTCCTACCGCCACATCCGCTTGAAGGTGCTCGATTGAATTCCCTGCCCAACCCACCGCTCCTGCATTTGGATCGCGCTCAAACTCGCCGCGTCGATCAAGTGGCGATTCGCGAATTCGGGTTCTCGAGTTTGATGTTGATGGAGAACGCCGCCAACGGCGCGGCTCGCTGCTTGGCCGCTCGCTACCAGCCGACCGACGAAGGGATTTTGATCGTCTGTGGCGGCGGCAACAACGGCGGCGATGGACTGGCGATGGCTCGCCACCTCTACAATGCCGGGCTGCCCGTGGCCGTGGTATTGGTAGCCGATCGTGGTCGCTTGACCCAAGAGTGTCAAATGAATTGGCAGATCCTCTTGCACACATCAGTACCAACGCTGACGGTCCTGCCCCATCCGGAACCCACCAGTTTCCTACCGGCCTGGGAACGGGCGATGGAGCAAGTCCAGGCCCAACGCGGCACGATCGGCTGGGTGGTCGACGCGGTTCTCGGGACCGGCGTGCGCGGCGAGTTGCGCCCGCCGTTGGGATACCTCATGCAACGCTTGAACCAAATGCGAAATGTCAAACGCTTCGCCATGGACCTACCCTCCGGCTGGGATTGTGACGAAGGTCCGATGGATCCCAACGTGTTCCGCGCTGACATTACCTACACCCTCGTCGCCCCCAAGATCTCCTTCCAACACAAACATGCCCCCGCTTGCCTGGGTGAAGTCGTCGTCGGCGACATTGGCACCCCCCCCGAGGTCCTCGATCGAGTCCTCGAAGGGACAAACCACGGCTGAGCGCAAGATTGTTTCCAGGTCAACGCCAACGGCGGCGACTAATCACTTACTCGGAACAAAAACGTCGCCCATCCGAGCGGCACTTGTCAATCGGCGGCTAACTTTTCGGAAACCGTCATGCACTACCGAGCTTGCGTCTCCCTGACCCGTCGCGGCCTGAGCCTAGTGGAACTGTTGGTCGTCATCGCCATCATCGGCCTGCTGATGGCCGTCCTTTTGCCAGCCGTACAATCGGCCCGAGCCTCCGCGAACAACTCCGCCTGCCTGAATAACCTGCGTCAAATCGGGCTGGCCCTGCAACACTACGAATCCGCTTACGAGAAGTACCCACGCGGGGGACAACACGCGGATCTGTTGCCGTACTTGGAGCAATCCCAGCGACTGGGACGCGGTCAACAAGTCGACACGCCCCCGCCTGTGCTGCTCTGCCCAGCCGAAAATCGCCGCGATCCGATCCAGGGCTCAAACACACAGATTTACACGCTCGGGAGCAACTACGCCTTCAGCCGCGGTCGCTGGGTCGTCGACACCCACGACGAAACACCGTTTTCAGGGCGTTATCGTGCCGACCAAGTGAAAGACGGCCTGACCAACACCCTAGCGTTGGCCGAGGTCAAACTCTCGACCCCGCTGTTGGCCCAATACACGGGTCTAACCCGCCGACCTCCAACCGATTCCGCCACATTCCAGAATGCCGCCGGCACTCGGTACTTTCTCTCCAGCGACGGGGTCAATCGCAGTCATACCCGTTGGCGCGACCAGGCCGTCGAGCAAGTCGGTTTCACGACCACCTTTCCACCGGGCACGGCCGTTACCTACTCCGTCGACGACAACGTGTTCGATATCAATGTCGTTGGCATCAACGGCATGTTCGCAGCCATCACCGCCCGCAGCCACCACGGCCCCTGGGCCAACGTCGTGTTCCTCGATGCTCGTGTTCGGCCCATCAGCGGCGCCATCCGCGCCGCCGAGTGGCAAGCCCTCTCGACCCCCTCCGGCCAAGAAGCCATGGACTCCCTGCCTTAACGCACCCGTCCCCCGCCGCCACTCGGGCTGGTCAACTTTTCCGCAGCGGAACGCATCAAGGGCTGGTGGATTTTTCCGTAGCGGAACGCGTCAAGCGTCTCGATTGATGGGAAAACGCCGTGTTTTTGCCCGATTTCATTGAATCAGGCGGCGATTTCGCGTGCAAGTCTAGAAAAATCAACAAGCCCTCAAGCATTTCGATTGAGGCGGAACCGCCATGCGTTCGACCGAATCTTCTTGCGTCGGGCGGCTACGTCGCGTGCACGTCTGGAAAAATCAACCAGCCCTCCAGCATCTCCTACGGATTTTGACGATATTGAGGCTAGAAACCCGCCAGCCACCCCCTTCAGGTTGGGTAATTTGGATAGTTTTTGGCAAAATTGGCAGGCGAAACTTGCAGTTCCGAATCGGGCTCTTAGAATAGGAGGAGGCAGATTCCGCCGAGCTGGCCCCGAGAACAGGGGCTGCGAACCGCCAGTTTTTTTGCACACCTGGAGCCCGATACTCATGTCGTCCGAACTGATCCCCTTGGCTGAAGCTGCTGCAAAACTTGGCATCTCCCCCGAAAAACTGTTGGAAATGAGGTCCAACAAGGAGATCTTTGGCGTCCGCGACGGCTCGAGCTGGAAGTTCAAGCAGAGCGAACTGGACCGCGTCGCCGAGGACCTCGGGTTGGGCTCGGGCCAAATTTCGGACCTCGACACCCCGATCGAAAACGCATCCGACTCAATGGATTTGCTCGACGGCAGCGACGACCTGCTCCTGGCCGATAGCGGCTCCGGCTCGCTCAGTGGCAGCCTGCTGCAGGACTCCGACGATCTCTCCCTGGAGGACTCCTCCAGCGCTGCCTCCAAGGCGATCTCGGGCGACAAAGACGATCTGGACCTGATGGACGACGACCTGTTCCCCTCCGACGAGCTGAGCCTGCAAGACAGCGCCGGCCTGGAGAGCGGCGAACTGAGCAGCGATTTTGTCGACAGCAGCGATGTCGTGGTCGACGACAGCGATTCGGACGGCTCCGGCTCCGAGGACCTGATGTTGGACGAAGAGGACTTGGTCGTCAGCAACCAAGGCGTGGAAGACGACGACTTCGAATTGTCCGACAGCAGCATCCTCAGCTTGGACGATAGCGGCAACCCCGACGACTTCGACCTCGAGCCGTTCGCGGAAGCCTCCGACGACCAATCCAGCAGCTCGCAGGTGATCGCACTCGAAGACTCCGATTTAATGGATGATTCGCACCCGACGATGATGACCGGCCAGAGCGGCGAACTGCTCTCCGGCGATCAACTGGGCGCCGACGATGTGATGCCGCTGGAGAGTTTCGGAGAAACATTGCCCGGTTCGGCCGCCGCCGGTGGCATGGTCATGGCCGCAGCCGAGCCCCCCTACAGCGTGTTGCAAATCCTGTCGCTCGGTTCGGCGCTGCTGTTCACGGCCGCTCTGGCCATTCTCAGCTTGGACCTGGCCCAGAACATGTGGCTTCCGAACGACTCCGGTGCGATCAACACCGTGGCCAACCTGTTGGTCGACGCGATGCAGTTCGATCGCTAGTACGCCTTGGACGCCTCACCAATTGACGTCCAATCGCAGTGCCAAGATATCGGATTCGGTCGAGCCGAACAGGGTTTGACTGTCGGTCATCGGCCGGATCCAATCGAACATGATTCGCGTGCGGTCGGACCAGTACCAGTTGAAGCCGGTGGACAGGTCATTGTATTGACCGGACTGAACATCGGTCAGATCCAGATAGGACCACCGAGCCTTGACCTCCCAAGCGCCCGTCCCGCGGCCCTGGCGGTTGGCGTAGAAATTCACCGCTGGCACGTTCCGCCCAAACTGGGCACCATGCTGGCCAAAACGTTCGTATTGGCGATTTTCTCCGGTCAAAAAATAACTGATGTGAGCGTACGCGCCGCCGACATGCGCGGCCGGGCCGGCCAATAAGTTGACCTGCGACACAAACGCCTCGCTTTGCAGGGTCACTGGCCCCCACACCACTGCGAACTCCGCCCCACCGGTGGTGTAACTATCCGCCGCCAAAGGACCACTGTCGATCAGTACCGGCCCACGTTGGATCTGCGGCCGAACTCGGAAGCGAGCGATATCGTTGTGCGTATGAGTGTGCAAGACGCCCAAACCGGTATGGACCAGATACCGGCCCTGGGACGCCTCGTCGTAATACGGCACCCACACCAACCGCCCAGCCAACCGATACCCTTGGTTCGCATCCAGCCGCGTTTTGACGGTATCGTTGATATCCTCCAGAAAAATACCGGTCGTCCACGAGACGTTTTCGCTTTCGGTCTTGTTGTACACCGCGATGCCTATCTCGCGGTCCACCGCAAACACGCCCTGAGACGGAATCGAGCGCTCATTGAAGATATTGTTTGTGTCGTTGGTCACCTGCTCCAAGCTAAACGGCACAAAAAAATTGCCAATCCTGACACGCCCGATACCAGGAATATCATTCATCGACAAATAAGCGTCTTTGACGTCCGGCGTGGCAAACTGATTTTCGCTCAGGCCAACACCCGGCTCCAACGTCATCTGCAAGCGAAAATCGAACTGGCCGTAGCCCTTTCCGTCTGCAACCAACCGCAGACGACGGAAATTGAAGTAGTTCTGCGCCCCTGTGACCGCGGGGTCGATCTCCGGCCACAACACGTAGTCCGCTTGGATGTGTCCGCCCAATCGCACGGTCCAACGGTCGTCGGCGGCGGCGGCGGCATCCCGCGAACCAGTCACCGCGACCTCCCGAGTAGCACCCAACTCGGTTCGCTGGCCCGATTCACTTCCCTCGGTCGCCGTGATTCGCTCCCGCTCTTCCAACGCCCGGAGCCGACTTTCAAACCTGGCCCACGTCGCCGTCGACGCTTCCGCATCGGACAAAGTACCTGAGACCGCAGCATCCTGCCGAGCCATGGCCGCGGGTTGCAAGGCCTCAACCCCCAACACGAGCAAGACACAGAACGACAGCACAAAGCCTGGAGCGACTCCCCAGCCCTGGCGGCCCTCCGCGATCCTAGCTGCCATCATCGTCTCCGCCTACCATCCATACCACACACCCCCGCCCGCTGCGCATCGCTCCAACCCAACGGAATTCCGCGGTCGCCGCCAGTCCACGCCCCACGCGATCGTTCCGGGGCGGTGTTCGATAGCAAGTCCACCCCGCGCGGTCAATCGCATTCCGACAACCAGGCTTCAAACCGGGCCCGCCGTCTGACAAACTAAAGCAGCCGGTCCAGGTAGCAGTGGGGCCCTCCAGCACAACTGCCATCGTTGCGGCTTAACTCGTTGCGACTTAACTCGTTCGGGCACCTCTCAACTGGCCTACCTCGGCAGACACGACACTATGACCAAACAGAACCACCGGAACTCGCATCGAACCTCCCCGATCCCGGGCTGGCAACTGGGCCTGGCCAGTCTCTCGTTGGGACTGACGATCGCCAACTCCAACGCCACGAACTTGGCCCAAGGCGTCACTGCCATACCACCTTCGACCTCCCCAACCAAAACGGATCCAATCGCGAACCCAATCGCGAACCCAATCGCGAATCAAACCGAGGATCAAACTGCGTCGCATGCCAGCCGGGAAGCGTTGCCACCCCAGCGGCTCTTCCCCGTCGACGCGACCTGGAACAACTCGGATGCCGACACGCGTCGTCGCATCGACGACGCCGTGCGGTCGGGCTACGACGCGATCTCTGCGGAGGGCTCCTCCGATCAAGTGCTTATCCGCCAGTCGATTCGTGACGCCTTTTTGGCGGAGTGCCGACGAGCCTGGGCCGAATCCTCCCCGACTGCAGAGCCAGCGACCGTCGACGCCGCCGTGTTTGTCTGGCGGCTGTTGAGCCAAAGAAAAGCGGGCAAACTTCCCCAGGCCACCGGTCGCACCCCGCCAGCCCCCCTCCAGGACCAACAGCGATTGATCGCGGAGATCGCCAGCCGCCGAGCAGAGGACGAGTTCCGCGAGTCACTGGATCGGATCCTCGTCGACGACCTCGGACGCCAGCGATTCGGAGAGGCCGTGCGGCAACTGTCCCCCACCGAGGACCTGGACACGATCCGCCGCGCCGCCTTGGCCCTCCGCAAAGCCCGACAACTCCGCCCCGAACTCAGCGCCCGCCTGATCGATTGGCCAATCGAACATCACAGCTTTCTGTGGCCAGACTTGGTCGCCGATCTGGCGACTGTTCCCGAACAACCAGGCATCTACTTGTTCCGCGATGAGACCGGCTACCTGTACATCGGCGAGGCGAAAAACCTCCGCGCACGACTCCGCACCCACTTGGAGGGGTCAGATCGCGCCGCACTGCTCGATTACCTCGACCGCCCCTCCACGGACGCCATCTATGTCGACTTGCATGTCTTCCCCAGCGACTCGCCAGGCGCGACACTCGCGGTCCGCCGAGCCTACGAATCCGAACTGATTCGCAGCCGCCAACCACGCTTCAATCTCCGCCCATGATTCTGCGATCCACCCCAGTCCGTCGCATGCCTCAGCAAAACCAATCCATCCCAAACTCCAAGTCCCCGACTCTTCGGCTTGGAGTACCCCCGAGAGGTCTCTCGGAGTCTGCTCGACTTGCAAGCGATTCGGTCAAAGCGATCCAGCCAAAGTGGTTTCCCCTTGTCGCAGCCCCAACATCCACCTTACAGCTCGGCTCCGTTTTTTTTTACCGAGACATTTTGCCATCATTCGCAGAACTTTCTCGCAAGCCACAAGCGACAATCGGTTACTATGGCTCCGATCACCCAGCGAAACTTTCCCCGCGGCGGTGAGCCTGCGGTGCGACCCGACAGCCTCGCCCTCCTCATCGACCCAATCACTTCGCCAGCCACGGAACACTCATGAAGATCTCGGACCCTTTGCTGTTGGCCCGCGGCCTGGTTTTGCTCGTGTGGCTACTGACGCTTGTGGCCCTGTTAAAATTGGGCGATTATTTCTTGGAGGACAACTACTCGCTGTGCGGTCCGTGGGGCTGTGGCCCCAGCACCGGCAGCGTGTTGGCCGTGCAATTGGCTTGGACCGTCGCCCTCCTGCCACCCCTGTGGGCCCTCACCCCCTGGCTCGGTGGTTTGGCCCGACAACGCTACTTCGCCCTCGGACTCCTCTTGGCCGGCCTACTGGGTATCGCCTTCACGGCCGCTTGGCAGCAATTCGTCTGGCTGCCCGAAGTCGGCTCCTGGGGCCAACCGTATCTCTGGCAACGGATCGGCTACACCATCCTGACATGGGTCGAATACCCGATGCTGCAACTCAGTCTCGCGGGACTGTTGCTGGCAGCGAACTCGCTCCAGCGACCACGCAGGACTGGATTCGTAGACGCTGCCGCTCAGGTTCCCTCAACAGAGTCTTCCGCCGCCTTCCCTTCTCCCATGACCGATCGGCCTTGCTTGTCTACTCCAGTGCCCCACAGGACCGAATCATGACCAACGACCCACCCCCCAGAAGTACGGTCGAGCCGCAAACCTGGGTCGACGCTTACTCGGACCTGCTCTACGCCTACGCATTGAAAAAATTGCGTGACCCGGAAGCTGCCGAAGAGGCCGTCCAGGAAACATTTGTCGCGGCGTTGAAAAATGCCGCCCAATTCCGCAACGAAGGCCAGGAAGGCGCTTGGCTGATGGGCATTCTCAAGCGAAAAGTCATCGATACCTTTCGACGCCACGCCAAACAAGCGATCAACTTGACTGCCAACGACCCAACGTTGGATCAACTGTTCGACGATCGAGGTCATTGGCGCAAAACACCGAGTCAGTCCGAATTGTTTAAACTTGACACGCTGGAGAGGGAAGAATTTCGCGAGATATTCCAAAAGTGTGTCGAGCACTTACCAGCCACACAAGCATCGGCTTTTGTTATGCGAGAAGTCGAACAAAAGAGCAGCGACGAGGTCTGCGACACCCTGGCCATCACCCCCAGTAACTTCTGGGTGCTGATGCACCGAGCCCGTTTACGATTGGCCGCATGCATCCGCAACCGCTGGCAGATGGGAGACCACTGACCATGCGAAACTGCCGTCAAATGACCCAGCTCATCTCCGACTCGCTGGAACGACGCTTGTCTTGGTCGGAAAAACTGGAAATGTGGTTTCACACCGCGATGTGCCGCCTCTGCCAACGATTCCGACTTGATATCCACCACCTCCATCAACATCTATTGGAGGAAGCCCAAGCCGCCCAAAAATCAACTGATCCGCCCGAACTAGAAGAACCAGCCCCCGCGCGCGACTCGGCTTTCACCCACAAGACGGACGATACAGCACAGGAAACGGCGGAGCGCCTGACAACAACCACAGAAGTGAGTATGTCCGCCGCCGCCAAAGATCGCCTCCGCGCTCGCCTGCGAGGTGAGCGCCCCAGCGACCCAACCTGACCCGCCGCGCGCATCAAGTCTCGTGGACCGTAATCAGCTGTCGCCAATTCACGATCGCCAAACAGACGGACAGAATCAGCAACGTGCCGCCGATCAAACAGAGGTAGTTGCCCCACAACGGCAAGGGCTCATGCAACACCAAGTTCCGTACAAAGCCTTGGTCACCAAGACGATCCAGGCCAAAGTCCGAGATATGCTCCAGACCCAAGGACTGCAAATGATAACGCACGGTAAACTTTTGTACCAAAGCCGGCACCGAAGCCAATAGAATCTCGGACACCAGCACATACCCGACCGCAAACCCCATCGCTCGCTTGAGCGCCAACACAGCCAACAGACTGAAGACCGCGCCGTAAGCCAAACAGGCAAACGCCGACACCAGCATGAACCCCAAAGCAAACTCGCCTAAACTAAAAAATGGCAAACAAACGGCCATCGTCAACGCATACGACAAACTCAAGACCAACAGGGTCCAGACCATCGCGGAAAAGTACTTGCCGAGAATCAAAGACACGCGACCATACGGCCGGCTGGTGCTGAGAATCCACGTCTGCCCCTCCAACTCGGAATAGATGCCCGGCGGCAGCCACAGGATCAACGACAGCAACCCGACCATCCAGATCAACACGGCCATCACCAACTCGGCCCCGACCTCAATGTCGCTGCCCACCGTGCGGAAGACCATGTACATGATGAAAGGTGGAAAGCAAGCCAGAACCAAAGCGATGGCGATCTTCTGACCCGACACCGAGCGGCGCAGTTCGAACAGTGTGGTGGCGATGGTCGCCTGCAGCACAACACCCAACATCAACGCTCTCCTCGATGCAGTTGCATCAACAGTGAAAACAAACTTTGCAGCGTGTCGTCCTCCGACCGCATCTCGGTCACTTGAATATTCTCCTCAGCGACACACTTGGCCACCGTCCGAGCCAACTGGGCCGGCGAGTCGGTCGAGACCAACAACTGCTGCAGTTCCCGCTCCACCCGCAAGTCCGCGACCTCGTCCAAACCCATCAGGCGACTGGCCAACAATCGGTACTGGGGCGATCGAATGCGGACTTGATTGGGAATCTCGCGCAACAAACTGCGGACCTCACTCAAGGTGCCCGACGCCAGCAACCGTCCGCCGGTCAGCAGCAAGAAGCTGCACTCCACCGCCTCGATCTCGTGCAGAATATGACTGGCCATGATCAAGCTCCGCCCCTGCTTGACCCACCCCCGCAGAAACTGCGTCATCTCGATCCGACCCACCGGATCCAAACCGTTGAACGGTTCATCCAAAATCAACAGGTCGGGTTCATGCGCGATGGCCTGCGCCAATTTGCAACGTTGGCGCATGCCCAACGAATACGTCCCCATCGGGTTGCGACAGGCCGTCTCCATCTTGACCAACGCCAACGCCTGCTCGGCCAAGCGCTGGGCCTCGCGTCGATGAATACCGTACAGACAGATCTGGTTGGTCACCCAGTCCAATCCGCTGATGTTGGGCAAGTAGACATCGGTTGCTGGACACAGGCCGATCCGCCGCAAATACGCCCCACTCCAACTCGGATTGCTGCCCATGATCCTGACTTGCCCAATCGACGGCCGCAACTGCCCCATGATCAAATTGATCAAGGTCGTTTTGCCCGAACCGATCGGCCCCAACAATCCGTACACGCCCGACGACAACTGCAGGCTGACGTCGTTCAGTCCAATCACGTTGCCGTAGAGTTTGGTGACGTGTTCCAAGTCGATCAACATGCTCATCGTTTTTCACCTATCCCAACGTCGCTCGACTGAGTTGCCGCCAAATGACCGCAAAGCTAAACAGGCTGATGACCGTCAAACACAAGACCGCCAATTGCGACTGCAAGTTGAACTCGCCGACCCCCATCGCCAGGGACTGGGCCAGTGAAATCGTGTCGTAAAGCGAGACGTAGACCCAACCGCCGCCGTCTTCCAAACCCAAGGGCATCAGCGGATCAAACTCACGCTCCGGCCCCAGACTGGAACTGGCGAAGGCCGTCGACAAGATCCGCCACGTCACAAAACCCAAGGTCCAAATCGCGTACCAACCGAACATCGCGTAGCGACTCTCGGTGGTAATCGATGACAACATCAACGCCAACAGACAGGCTGGCACCGAGTGAATCAGTCCGACAAAGAGTATCCGCAGCGGCAAGTCCCACGTGACCAACAGCGGCGTCAAGTCTGGCGACAGCCCAATCCCACAGCCGTAAAGGATCAGGGCCGGCAGCGTCGTGATCACGCTGCACAACACGACCAAGATCATCAACTTGCCCAAGATATAGCTGAACTTGGACAACGGCCGCGAAAAGTACAACAAAAAGGCCTTGGTCCGCAAATCTTTGGCGATCATCGGCGGCGCGACCCAACCGACCAACAACAACAGGGCAAAACCCTGCGGCGTCGTCAAGAACTTCAATATAAACCACGACCAAATCACGCGGCGAATCCGCATTTCATCTTGGCTGATGATCGCGTCAAACACCTCTTCCGATCCCGACGTGCCCAACAGCGCGAAAATACCGCCTAACATCGGCGTGCGCCCAATCATGCGCAGCGTGGCTTCTCGCCGCTTTTGCGCGGTACTGAAGCCCCGATACCCCTCCTCGACCTGCGGCCCACGATTCTGCGTGGGAATAAAGCGACCGTCGTCATCGTAAATGCCTTGAGCTGTCCGCGCCGTTTCCTCCGCCGCATCGACCGCGTTATTGAGCTCCGCCACCGCATTGAGCAGTTGGCGGTTTTCAAACGTCCGCTCGAAGAAGAACAACCCAGCCCCGAAGTAGACGGCCGGCAACCAGGCCAAGAACATCATGCGCCGCACCCATTGGCTGCGAAACACGATCTCAAAACCCTTGTTCGTAATGGTGGACCAACGCGAACCAAAGCCACTGGCGGCGCCCTGCCAGCGGCGGTAGCCAACATCATGAATGGGCATGAGCCCTCCCCTCAATTGCCTTCAAGAAAATGGCCTCCAAAGATTCCTGGGCCGGGCCGAGATGCAACACCGTCAACCCCGCCGCGGTACTGGCCTCCCACACCCGCTCCGCCACAGCGGCCGCCTCCGCTCGTTCTGCCTCGGGCACCGTCAACTCCCAACTGCCGTCGACCGCCTCCTCCACCCGCCAACCCCAACGCGTGACCTGCGGCGCCCACACCCCAGCCACCGCCTCGCCCGGCTCCAACCATTGGACTCGCCAACGATTCACGCCCTGCAAGGACTGCAGCGATTGATGCGTTCGGACTTGCCCCTCAGCCAACACAATCACATCATCACAGACCAATTGCACGTCCGGCAGAATGTGCGTCGACAACATGACGCCAATCCCGAACTGCCGATTCAAGAACTTGATCCGCCGCAACAACCGCTCCCGCTCCTCCGGGTCCAAGCCCGTCGTCGGCTCGTCCAAGATCAAGAACTGCGGGTTGTGGACAATCGCCGAGGCGAACTTGACCTGCTGCCGCATACCCGTGGAATAACCAGCAATCTCGCGGTAGCGTTCCTGCTTGATTCCGCAGAAGTCCAACACCTCGTGAGCCCGCCGCAAGGCCTCACGGCCAGGTATGCCGTAGAATTGGCCCGACATCTGGACCATCTCCACACCCGTCAAACCGTCGATATAACAGTCGTCCTCCGGTGTGTAACCCACCAACTGGCGAATCTCCAACTGGTCGCGGCGAATGTCACGTCCCAACAACCGGCCCTCGCCAGCCGTCGGACGCAGCAACCCCAACAGGACCTTGATCAGCGTGCTCTTGCCCGCCCCGTTCGGACCCAACAAGCCCGTCACACGGTTGCTGATCTGCAAGGTCACGTCGCTCAGTACGGTCTTCTTGCCCAACCGCTTGCTCAATTGCTGCAACTCGATGGCCACCGAACCAGCACCAACGCCCAAGCCAGCTGAACCACCCGAGCCACCGACAGATGTCGCATCTCCGTCTCGACTGCCGCCGACCAAGTTGACACCATCCGCGGTCGAGCCCCTACCATTCGACTCGGTGGTGACCCCCGCCCGAGAATAGTGCTGGGGATCCAACATCGCCCGAGCGGCCTCGGCCGACGCCCCGGACCGCCCTCCCGCGCCCTCCGTCCGCCTGTCCGCTCCGGACCCACTCGGCGGTAAATCACCTGATTTCAAAGCACATCGCCTTCATCATCTTAAAACCACGATCACAGCCCCCCGCGACCCGAGCATTATGACCGCTGCCGACGCCCCCTCCAAGTCTGGCAACACACATACCCTCGATACGCTCCGCCGTTGTCAACCACAACACGACCACCCGGCCCGCACCAGTCGCCGGCCCGCACCCGTCGCCGACCCGCCTCAGCCGCCGGCCTAACACAGAGGCCCGCCACCACAGAGGCAGGCTGCTGCCCACCCAGCGTTCCCCTGCCGCCGAATTCAAACGCCGCCGACACGGGAAACGGGACTGGGGCGCGGGCCCAGTATCTACCGGGTTTCGTCGAGCGGCTCCGATTCTTGCCTCTGGGGACCCGGCCTTCGGAAAAAAACACCGCGCGTTTATACTAAGGTTTGCTAATTCAACCGGAGGACCACGCCCTGCCAACGCAGAGACCGGTCCCCAGCTCCATTCCGCTGACGGAAGTTTTCATGCTGCGCACGTTCATGAAGGGAAAAATCCACCGCGCCCGCGTGACGCAGGCCGATCTGGACTACGTCGGCAGCA
This sequence comes from Pirellulaceae bacterium, assembly GCA_018402565.1. Classification (GTDB taxonomy): domain Bacteria; phylum Planctomycetota; class Planctomycetia; order Pirellulales; family Pirellulaceae; genus M30B19. Next base: position 162,109 of record JAGYIQ010000001.1, read on the forward strand.
TCATGATCGACGCCGACCTGATGCAGGCCGCAGGGTACTTGCCCTACGAAAAGGTCGAGATCTACAACATCTCGAACGGCAACCGCTTAGCGACTTACGTCATCACCGGCCCAGCCGGAAGTGGGGTCATCGGCATCAACGGCGCGGCGGCCCATCTGGTCGGCCCAAATGATCTGGTGATTATCGTCTCCTACGTCGAGTTGGCAGCCACTGAAATCGCTGACCATCAAGTCGCGACCGTCTTGGTCGACGAACAAAATCGCGTGACCAAAATCATTCGCGATCGCATCCTGCCACTCAGCGACTCCCCACCGCCAGCTTCGAATTGGGAGGCGTCCATCGATGTTTGATTACGCCGCGCGGCGCCAACGCCTCTGGCAGGCCCTGACTCGACCCGGTGCTGGCTGCGAGCACTGCGACGCGTTTCTGGTCACTGACGAAACCAACGTCCGTTACCTGTCAGGATTCTCCGGCGATTCCTCCTACTTGGTACTCGGGGAGCATCGCCAGTTCATCCTCAGCGATAGTCGCTACGACACGCAGATCGGCCAGGAATGCCCCGACTTGGAGCTGGTCACCCGCACCGCCGCTCGCGAAATGAAAGCGGTACTGGCCGAGACACTCGGGGGGCAGGGTTGGCGACGCGTGGCCATCGAGTCGGATGCGATGTCGAAGGCCACCTACGATGGCTTTGCCGCCGAGATGCCCGCCGTGGAATTTGCCGATACCCGCGGCTTGGTCCTGGCACTCCGCGCCGTCAAGGACGCGGCCGAGATCGCGTTGATCCGCCGCAGCATCGCCATCGCCGAAGCAGCCTTTCTGCAGTGGAAACAAGACCTCCGTGGTGACTGGACGGAACTCCAGGCCGCCTACCATCTGGAGAACCTGATCCGCCAGCACGGCGGCCAGGGCAGGGCGTTTGACACGATCGTGGCGGGTGGCCCCCGAGCCGCTCTGCCACACGCCGGTGCGACCGATCAACCCCTCGGTGCCCACAACACGCTGCTGTTGGACTGGGGCGCCAAGTTCCAAGGTTACTGCAGCGACCTGACCCGTGTCCTGGTCGCGGGCGACCCACCCCCAAAATTGGCCGAAATCCACGCCGTGGCTCTCGAGGCACACACCCGCGCCATCGCGGCCATCCGCCCCGGCGCTCGACTGCAGGAAGTGGACGCCATTGCGCGGGACACCATCGCCCAAGCCGGCTATGGCGATTATTTCGGACATGGACTGGGGCATGGCTTCGGCCTACAGATCCACGAATCACCCCGACTCTCGCCCACCGCCACCGAAGAATTGGCGGTCGGCATGATTGTGACGGTCGAACCGGGCATTTATTTGCCGCACGACTGCGGGGTCCGGATTGAAGACGATGTACTGGTCACGGAAAATGGCTGCGAAGTCTTGAGCCAGTTGCCCCGCTCCCTAGCGGACAACCGTATCGACTTCCGTTAGAATTTGTGCGATCCTAGTCGCCCGCTCGCCCCTCGGGGCGCGGCCCCCTTGTTCGTGTCTCACCTTGAGGAGTCCCCGACGTGTCGGAAGTTGGTCCAGAAAGCGAAGTTTTTGAAGTCAACCGGGTCAAGAGCCTCATCAAGCTCATGCGGGAGAACGATCTCAATGAAATCGACCTGAAGCATGGCGAACGTCGCATCCGTCTCCGCCGCGGCGACTTGTCTCCCCCGGCCGTCGTGGTCAGTAACCCTGGCTATGCCCCTGCCGCCTACCCGCCACCCGCCTACGCCCCGGCTCCCGCATTTGGCGGCCCGGTCCACGCGGCCGCCCCTTCAGCAGTCGAAACGGCCCCCGCGCCTGCCGATGATGACGCCAACGCGGTCATCATCAAGAGCCCCATGGTCGGCACGTTCTACAGCAAGCCCAATCCGGAGGCCAAACCCTACGTCCAAATCGGCGACCAAGTCACGCCCGACACGATCGTCTGCCAGATTGAAGCCATGAAGATGTTCAGCGAAATTCCCGCTGGAGTCAGTGGCACGATCAAGGCCGTTCTGGTCAAGAACGAAGAAGCCGTCGATGTCAACAAGCCGATGTTCAAGGTCGTCTAGTCCCGGATCCCACATGTTCAAACGAATTCTAGTTGCCAACCGCGGCGAAATCGCTCTGCGGATCATTCGCGCCTGCAAAGAAATGGGCATCGAAACCGTCGCCATCTACTCGGAGGGCGATCGCGGTGCCGCGTACTTGGATCTGGCCGACCAAGCCTTCTGCGTCGGCGGACCGCGGAGCTACGAAAGCTACCTGAAGATCAACCAGATCATCGCCGCCGCAGAGGTCAGTGGCAGCGAAGCCGTCCATCCTGGGTTCGGCTTCCTCTCCGAAAATGCGCACTTCAACGAGGTCTGCCGCGATTGCAACATCGAGTTTATCGGGCCGTCGCCCAAAGCGATGCTGGCCCTGGGCGATAAAAATACCGCTCGCTCACTCGCCATGCAGGCTCAGGTCCCCGTGGTGCCCGGCAGCGATGGCTTGATCGAAGACGAAAACCAGGCCATCCAGGTCGCCGACTCGATCGGCTACCCCGTCTTGATCAAAGCCACAGCCGGTGGCGGCGGCAAGGGCATGCGAGTAGCCGAGAGCCGCGATGCACTCAAGACCGCCCTGCAACAGGCCAAAACCGAGGCCCAAGCCGCCTTTGGCAACGGCGGCGTGTACTTGGAGAAGTACGTCCTGAACCCCCGTCACGTCGAGGTGCAAATCATTGCCGACCACCACGGCAATGTTGTCCACCTCTGGGAGCGAGACTGCTCGGTGCAACGACGGCACCAGAAATTGATCGAACAAAGCCCCGCTCCGAACCTGTCCCAGGCCACTCGGGTCGCCATCTGCGAAGCCGCCGTCCGCATGATCCGCGCCGCCGACTACACCAATGCGGGCACCGTCGAGTTCATCGTGGACCCCGAGGAGAACTTCTACTTCATCGAGGTCAACGCTCGCATCCAAGTCGAACACCCCGTCACCGAAATGGTGACTGGCATCGACTTGATCCAACAGCAGATCCGCGTGGCGGCCGGCGAGCCGCTGCCGTTTACCCAAGACCAGGTCCAAACCCGTGGCGTGGCCATCGAATGCCGCATCAACGCCGAGGACCCGCAGCGCGGCTTTATGCCCTCGGCGGGGAAAATCCACCAATGGATCGTGCCCGGCGGCATGGGCGTGCGGATCGATTCTCACGTCTACGCCGGTTATACCGTCCCGCCTTACTACGACTCGATGCTGGGCAAGCTGATCGTCCACCGCAATACCCGGGAAGAGGCGATCGCCTGCATGCTGCGGGCCCTCGAGGAACTCAAGGTGGAAGGCGTGTCCACCACCGCCGCCTTCCAAGCCGCCGTCCTCCGGACCCCTGAGTTTTTGGAAGGCACCATCGACACCAAATGGGTCGAACGCGTCGCCCTGGCAAAGTTCCTCTAAGCCGCGACGAAACGACTCCCAAGGCACCCTGTCGCAGCCAAAAAAGCTTGCCTTTTCCCGATCCAAGCGGTACACTTACCGGACGGACGGGTCGGGCTGCCCCCGGTCTGTCCGCAGCTTGTTTGACTCCCGTCCTCTTTTTGCAGGTGCATAATGGTCAATTACAACCCCTACCAAACTTCCAATGCCATGGCAACTTCCTACGGCGACGGCCGAGTGTTGGCGGCCAACGCCAGCGAATCGGCTCGCACGACCTTTATCCGACGCACCTACGCCTGCATGGGCGGTGCGATGTTTGCCTTCGTGGCCCTCGAGGCCCTCTTGCTGGCGGTCATCCCGACGGAAACCATCATCAATCTGATGCTTGGGACCTCCTGGTCTTGGCTGGTTGTTCTCGGCTTGTTCATGGGCGTGAGCTGGGTCGCGCGGAGCTGGGCCGAAAGCAGCACCTCGCCTGCCATGCAGTACGCAGGGCTAGGGCTGTACGTCGCCGCCCAAGCCATCATTTTCCTGCCCCTGATGAGCTTGGCCATTCGCTTCGATCCCACGATCCCCTTGGCCGCCGGATTGGTCACGTTGTTTGTCTTCTCGGGGCTGACCGTCATGACCTTCATGACCCGCGCCGATTTTAGCTGGATGGGTCGCTATCTGTGGCTGGCCGGTATCGCCGCCTTGCTGTTCGTCGTGCTGTCCGCATTCGGCCTGTTCGCCGGTGCCGGTATCGGCATCTGGTTCGCCGCCTTCATGGTGATCCTGGCGTCGGCCTACATCCTTTACGACACCTCGAACATCCAACATCACTACCACACGGATCAACACGTCGCCGCTGCCCTGGCCCTGTTCGCCTCGGTCGCCTTGCTGCTGTGGTACGTGATCCAGATCTTCATGTACTCGCGAGAATAACAAAAGCCGCTTCGAGTCGATAAGGTTGACAGCTCACCGGGGCATAAATGCCCCGGCTACCTTCACACGGTCGCTCCGCGACCCTGACACAAGACCACACAACCCGTCGTTGCCGCCACGTTGCACCAATCAACCGTACCCCGCCGTTTCAACGCCCCCCACATGATCGGTGCGGCCCTCGACGTCGCGAAGTTCGATTGTAGCCCACCGTTTCAACGCCCACCCCGCAACGGTGTGGCTCTCGCCGTCGCGAGCGACGATTGACGGTAGCCGGGCGTTTCAACGCCCGGTTCGACCGTACCCCGCCGTTTTAACGCCCGGTTCGATCGTACCCCACCGTTTCAACGCCCCGGTTCGATCAGACGACTCAATGAACGGGGGCTGATTTTGATGACAATCCTGCGATCTGCGATCGAGGGACTCGCCGTAACACGATCTCGCAGATTCCCAACGGCAGCAACCAGCTGATCCAGATGTTCGCAACCGAAACCGCCGCCGACTCGATCTGCAACACCTCCGTCAGCCCGCCGAGCGCTCGCAGCGCGACCGCCGAACCCAACAAGACAAACAAACGCCACATCCAACGGCGGTGCTGCGCGAACCGTCGCCCCACCGCCGCTCGCCAACCCCACCAAGCACACCCAAGCGTGCTCAGGCCCAAGGCCCCCAACGCCACACCCGCCGGCCAACCGCCCGCCGACCAACAGGCCATCACCAAGCCGCTCGGGACGACCAATCCGATCACATTCAGCAACTGGAGCTTCCCCAGCCGCCGGTGCACGGCCGGCGCCCAGCGTCGGAATCGTTCACTGACCAACAACGGTCCCAACGCCAAAGACAATGGACCCGCGAAGATGTGCGTGTAGAACGCCCAGTGGTACCCGAGCCAGAAGTACGGCTCGCGCCCCAGGAGAAAGTCCGCGCGGAAATTCGGCGGCAGGTAATCGCGATAGTTGAGCAGCGTGACCAACAGCACGTTCCCGATCAGGGCGATCGCCGCCCACCAAGCCACTCGCGGTAACGTCAGAAAAGATCGGTTTCCCATAACAGGTATTGTAGCTCGCAACGTCCCATTAGGTTATCCTCACACAAGGACCGACTTTTCCGAAGCCGTACACGGCGTTTCGCCCAGCACGGTACACGATTTTGGCCCTCATAATCGACGTAGCCTGTGGCGGTACACGTAATCGAATCCCAACAGTCAATTGACGGAAAAACTTCGTGCTCTGCCAGGACCTGTTTTTGTCGATCCACCCATTGGCATACTTTTCTGGAATCCAAAAAATGGCCTCAATGAACTCGGCACCGCCAACCAACAACCCGTTCGATCCGCCCCTCGAAACCTCGCCAACGGGTGCCCGCCGGACCCTCTTCACGGGGTCCCGGATCGCCTTCTGGGCCATATCGATCGTGATCATTCTAACCTTGGGCGTCATGCTGCTCCCAGTGACTCGGCGAGCTCGTGAACCGGCTCGCCGAGCCCAATGCCAGAACAATCTTCAACAGATCGCCAACGCGTTAGTCGAATACCAGTACGACAACGGCCAGCCACCGCCGCTCTACACTGTCGACAGTGCCGGCCGCCCTCTGCATAGCTGGCGAACGTTACTCCTGCCGTATCTGCAAGAAAAAGAGCTTTATCAACAAATCGATCTGACCAAGCCGTGGGACGACCCGATCCATGACGCCGTACGAAAAACCGCTGTCCGTACGTACGCTTGCCCTTCGGTGGATCTAACCGACGGACAAACCGTGTACGTGGCCAACCCCCAGACCTGGCCCAGCACTCCAACGTCTGGAACCGACCGGAGATCGCCTCCAAAGTCCGACTGGCCGACTACGACTCGGCCGAAGTCCTGATCTTCGAGGTCGACAGCACTCGCGCTGTCCAGTGGATGGCCCCACACGATAGCGACTTCGCCGCCTACCGAGACGAACCCATAACTACCCTGCGTCCTCACGGACCCATTGCCCACCTGATAACAACCGACGGCCACATCATCCACACGCGGCACAATCCCCCAGCCACCGACTAGAGCTAAACGACACAAACAAGCGGTTACCCGCTCACGATTAGAATACTTTCGCTGCGGCCCTGGCCGTCGCAGAGACGCAAACAACCGTATTCTGTCGTTTCAACGCCCACCACGTGATCGTTGCGGCCCTCGACGTCGCGGAGCGACGATTGACGGTAGCCGGGCGTTTCAACGCCCGGTTCGATTGACGCCCCGGTTCGATCGCGTCCCCGGTTCAATTGTCGCTCCGCGACATATCACCGCGACGGCCGCTTCCACCGGGGCATAAATGCCCCGGCTACCGTCACGCGGTCGCTCCGCGACCCTGACACAAGACCACACAACCCGTCGTTGCCGCCACGTTGCACCAATCAACCGCACCCCACCGTTTCAACGCCCACCACGTGATCGGTGCGGCCCTCGACGTCGCGGAGCGACGATTGACGGTAGCCGGGCGTTTCAACGCCCGGTTCGATGGTAGCCGGGCGTTTCAACGCCCGGTTCGATTGACGCCCCGGTTCGATCGCACCCCCGGTTCAATTGTCGCTCCGCGACATATCACCGCGACGGCCGCTTCCACCGGGGCATAAATGCCCCGGCTACCTTCACCCGGTCGCTCCGCGACCCTGACACAAGACCACACAACCCGTCGTTGCCACCACGTTGCACCAATCAACCGTACCCGCCGTTTCAACGCCCACCACGTGATCGATGCGGCACTCGACGTCGCGGAGCGACGATTGACGGTAGCCGGGCGTTTCAACGCCCGGTTCTATCGACTAACATGACAGGCACCACAGGCGCTTCACCGCTCGAGTGGAAATCGGCAGGTCACTGGAAATCCACTTCCCTTTTACCCTAAAGTCCCCTCCCATGAGCCGAAACTATCGCACGGTGTACGTCCGCTTCGCCTTCCTTCTCGTCTGCTCGCTGGGGTTACTCAGCAGCCAACTACTCCCCCGCGCGCTCGCGCAGGAAACAGAGGGAGCGGCAACCCAGTCGGAGGCAGGAACAACCCAAGACACCGCCCCCGCGCCCGGTAAACTGTACGAACTGAGAATCTACGTCACCAACCCGGGCAAGTTGCCAGACCTGCACCAGCGGTTCCGTAATCACACCTGCCAACTGTTCGAAAAACATGGCATGGAAAACGTGATCTACTGGGATGTCGTCGAAGGCGACAAAACGGATGGCGCCCGAGCTGAAAACATGTTGGTGTATGTTATCGCGCACCAAGACGAGGCCGCTCGGGAGGCGTCTTGGAAAGCGTTTCGCGAGGACCCCGAGTGGCAAGCGGTGGCCAAAAAGTCGGAAGAGCAGGGCAAGATCCTGGCCGAAGCCCCCATCGCAATCCTGATGCGGGACGTGGCCTTCTCACCCGCCGATGAAACCGTCAACCACGACAACGACGCCGCACCGCGGTTGTTTGAATTGCGACACTACAATGACGGCCCCGCTCGAGTGCCCTTCACGGTCGATCGCTTCGGCTCCGGCGAGGTCGAACTGTTCCAACAGGCCGGCATGCAAACCCTCAAGTTCTGGCGGACCACCGATGACAAGTCATTCATCTACCTTCTGGCTCACGCCGATCGCGACACCTCCAAGCAGTCCTGGCAGACCTTTATGGGCAGTTTTCGGGATTTTATGCGGGAGTACAACGCCAGCGGCAAAGCGCCGCCGGCCGACGCGCCCCGCGGGCAAGGCATGGAAGTCCGCTTCCTCAAACCCACCGACTACTCGCCCCGCAAGTAGCAGCAAACCTTCAAAGCACCCGCTCACGCCTCGCAGGGTGAACATGCCATTTGCAAATTAGCGGAAATTAGTGTTCCCATTCCTCCAACCCAAGTGGAACGGAACACTAATCGCCACTAATCGCCACTAATCTGTAAACCAGCACGCTGTATTTGCTGTGCCTGTCTTACTCTGCGTCTTCCCCCCTCTTGCGGTTCAAATTTCCTGCGAGGCGTGAACGATTGCGGTTAGCAGTTAGCAGTTAGCGGTTAGCAGTTAGCAGTTAGCGTAGGGCGTAGAGCGTAGGGCGTAGGGCGTAGGGCGTAGGGCGTAGGGCGTAGGGTGCAGGGCGTACATCTTGCATTTTCCATTCTCCATTTTTCATTTTCCATTCTTCTCGAACGCATTTCCATTCTCTCCGCCTCTCTTCCTACGAATTCCTCCAGACCTTCCCATCTCTCGCGGTTCAAATTTCCTGCCGGCCCGAAGGAGGAGAACCGCAGAGGGAGGAAGTACGCAGAGAATACCGGGCAACCGCTGCCTTCCTCTGTGTCCTTCCCCCCTCTCGCGGTTCACCCGTCCGGCCAACCCCACGATCCACCGTCACCCACCGTCACCCATCCGTCCCCCCCCCTACGAAACAACACCTTGGCCAACTGCCGCCACAGACCTTTTCGTGTCTTTTCGTGCCTTTCGTGGTTCCCTACCCCGCGCCACGCCCTTAGATCCGACTCTGCAAATCGGCCAAGCGTGGGATCAGGTCGGGGTATTGGCTCGCCAACCCCTCCAAATAATCACCAAACTCCTTCCGAGCTCCACGGCCACTTCCACGACCACTGTCACCACCACCCGCTCGCACGCGACGCCGCTCCGCAAACCGCTCGTTCAACTCGCGAATCTCCTCCGCTGACGCTCGCCGCGACTTCAACTCCGACACCAATTCGGCCATCAAAAACGTCAGTCCCAATTGCCCAGCAAAATCGTCTGGCAGCTCGAACTCCCGCGATACCCCAGACCAAATCGGAGCAAAGGGGTCCTGTTCCTGAGAAGACTTACCCTTCTCCGCTGCCACTCGCCCCACCGGCTGCGCGACAACCTCCGCCGGTGGATCCTCCGACCAGTCCTCGTCCTCGTCGTCGAATTCCTCGTCGTCGTCATACCCCAGATCCATGCGCTGCTCTTCCCATTCCTCCCGCGTCTCGTACATCGAAAAGGCAAACTCTTCGTCCAACTCCATCCACTGGGACTCGCCAAAACCCAACGACAGGTCCGCAAACGTCCCACCCGCCATCTGGTCGGCCTGCCACCGACAAATCGGGCACTCACAATCCGTGGCACTGCCATGCAACTCGGGCCAAGTGATCCCGCGGACCGGCACACTCGTCAGCAACGGGATCCGACGACGACTGCACTCGATGACCAACGCCGGCGGTGCCTCTCCATCCTGCTCCGTTTGCAACCAAGCTTCCGCCCGAGATTGCAAATACGCCAACAACTCCTCGCCGTGGCGTGCCTCCACCACCCGTGGCCCCCGAGGAAACGTGCGGCCGGCCCACCTCCAAGCCTCCAAGATCACTTCGCGACACAAGTCGGAATAGGCCACCATCTCTTCACGACCCATCGGCGCCACTTCATAGTTGGAGAACTCGGCCGATAACGCAACCAGCCCCTTCTGATCGACCGCCCGCCGCGACTGACTCCGCCCCAAGCGGTCGATCCAATCCGCTCCCCCATGCACCAGCGACCTCGGGATCACCCCATGCAACTGGGGATGCGGCGTCATCAACCATTCACGATGCACCTCCAGCACCAAGTCGTGCAGATTCGTCCGGTCGCTCCAGGCGTCCATCTTCGCCCCCCGGTCCGATGCGACAAAGTCCAACACTCGCCCCACAATATGCTCCAACAACGGCCGACCATACAGAAAATCTCGGTCCGTCCGCCGCACCTCCAACGGCAACTCCCGCGGAGCCGCCACCTCTTCCGGTTCCGCTTCTACGACCAACTCCCACCACGGTGCCAAGTCAATCGACACCTGCCAACACTCCCGCCCCCGCTTGTCCTCGCTCAACGAGTACACATCGTTCCGCTCAATCTCATCAAACAAGCCACTGGCCAGAACCCGCTTGTCCACCAAGTCAATCCAGACCCACGAGTTCTGGTCGTCCAAGGCCTCGCGCGCCTCCACCGGATCAACCGCCTCCCAGGGCAAATCGTCAAATTGGGCTGGCATCGCAGGGTAAGCATGTCGCTCCCAAACCAACACCAGATCCCGCCAAGTATTGGGGTCCTCCGAGGCCATCGCCATCAGCGCCACCGCCCAATCCGACTCGAGGTCCACCGCCCAAAAGCAGCCACCGTCCACCACCAAAACCACCGTTGTCGTCTCGCCGTCCATTGTGCACCTCTCCGAATTTTTGCTGAACCAACCCAGAAAAACACCCCGTCACTCGCCCGCTGCGGGCACATGGACATTATCCGGGAGGGGTGTGACACATCAGGTCACAAGGGCGGGGGGAATTTGAAATTTTTTTGGCGTCGGCCGTTCCGACGGCCCCCGCGCCCCGCCAAGAGCCGGGAAGCTCCACCCTAACGCCGCCCGAGTACCCCACCCAACACTGGATCAGCCCTGGGCCGACATAGCGTGCGTGTGGCAAACCTCGATCAAACAACCTCACGGCATCCGGTCTGTAGTAGAATGAGCCAGCTCAAAACAAACCGGATCTGCAAAACGATCCATGACAGGGAGTTCATATGCGATATCGCTCTTTGATTTGGCTACTGATTTTCTACCTAGGCACACCTTTCTTTGGCAAGCTTTTAACGGCTCAAGATCTCACGAATCCCTCGCCCATCTCGGTCCGGTTTGTCGGTTCGATCTTGGATGCGGACACCCAACAACCCATCGCCGCCCGAGTCTACCTGCTCGATGCGGAGGGAAATCACTTGTTCGTCCGGTCGGCCAACGAGGGTGGCTCGGCCTGGCCCTACGCCGAACAATGGGTGCCAATGCCGCAATCGGTCGAACAGCACACTACCGTCTCGGCCCATCCGTTTACGATTGACCTACCCCCAGGGCATTACACGATCGTTGTTGAACGTGGAAAGGAGTACCTGCCCCATCGAGAAGTCTTGCACATCGCGGAACAGCCCGTCGAGCAGACCTTTCGTTTACAACGCTGGAGCGACATGGCCGCCCAGGGTTGGTACTCGGGCGAAACCCATGTGCATCGCCGCCTCGCGGAGTTGCCGAACGTGATGGCCGCCGAAGAATTGAACGTGGCTTTCCCAGTGACCTTCTGGACCACGTCCTCGGACCAAGCCCCCAACCTGGAACCCTCCGCACTGCGCTCGCAGGGGCCCTCACCCTTCGGACCACGCGTGGACATGGGCGCAGATCCCATCTGGATCAACGATTCGCAAGTGATCCTGCCACGCAACACCGAGTACGAAATATTTTCGATCGGATCGCAGCGACATACCCTGGGCGCCTTATTCATCTTGAACCATCGCACTCCGTTTACGCACACCGTTCCACCGATCGGTCCCGTCGTCGAGCAAGCTCGGCGCGAGGGCGCGCTCTTGGATCTGGACAAACACAACTGGCCCTGGTCTCTGATGCTGATTCCCATTGCCGGCGTCGATCTGTTTGAGCTCTCGAACAACAGCGTCTGGCGGACCCCGTTTGGTTTCAAGCAAGCCGGACAGCCCCTGCCGCCCTGGCACAACTTCGAACAGGAAGCGCCGGGAGTACTCACGGAATGGGGCTGGCTGGAGTTCGGTTTCGAAATGTACTACACGCTGCTGAATTGCGGCTTCCGCCTCAGTCCCACCGCCGGCACCGCCTCGGGCGTGCACCCTGTGCCCTTGGGATTCAGTCGAGTTTACGTCCATACCGGCGACAAGTTCGATCTGGACACATGGCTGGATGGACTGCGTCGCGGTCGCTCATTTGTCACCACCGGGCCAATGTTGATCGCCCACATCAATGGTCAACTGCCCGGCCAGGTCTTTGAATTGGACCGTGATCACTCCGATGGTTTTACCTGGGAGGCCGAAGTCCTGAGCCCCGATCCGATTTCGCGAATCGAGGTGTTGGTCAACGGATCCGTCGTCCAGACGATCACTCCGCCGGCCCAGCGAACGGCAAGCGGCGCCTGGAAGTGGGTAGGGCAGGGCAGGGTGGCGAACCGCGCCGTCGTTCAAGAGGCTCCATCGCAGCACAGAAGCGAAGCGGTTGGCGACGAAGTGGTTGGCGACGAAGCGCGTGGCAACGAAACGATTGGGGACGCCGCGTTCAGCCACAGCGGTTCCTACTGGGTCGTCATTCGCACGTGGTCGGATCAACCGGACGGCCGCAAGCGTTTTGCCCATACCGGTGCTTGGCACTTTGAAGTCGACGGCCAGGGCGTCCGACCGCCCCGCCCACAGATCGATTATTTGGTGGCGCAAATCGAGCAATCAATACAGCAACAACAGGGGATTCTTCCGCCCGCTGCGTTGGCAGAATTCGCACGTGCGCGGGACACCTATCGGCAAATCCAAGCCCTGGCCTATGTCGATCCCGAGACCCAGCGTCGCCCCGTCGGCTCGGCAACCGACCAGCGTTTCTGGCTGGAGAATATGGCCATCTGGCACCAGTATTCGCTGATCGAAATGAGTCAGGTGCTGGGCCAAACGCCCGCACAGATCCGGCAACAAATCCTGGATTTCCAACTCCATGAAATCTCGCCCCAGGACCTTCGCCCCACAGACCGATTGGCGATCATGCCATACCCCGGGGGACGCCACCCGCGGCGAGGCTTCTTGGATGGGGCCATCGCTCCGCAACGCGACACCAAATTCAGCCTGTTTACTCCCTGGTCCCCCAGCAGCTACATCGTGGCCGATGTCCCAGAAGCGATCTTCTCGAACCTTGGGCTAACTTATCTGGCGCACACCCACATCCCCACCCTGTGGGATCTGCAAGGCAAGACGTTACCCGCCCAAGAATGGCAGCGACAGGAAGCCGGGGTTTTGCAGAGCCAACGCGAGTTGCCCAATGGAATCCGATTTGATGTTCGCATCGAGCCACTGGCCGATCATGTCCGCATGGAACTGGCCGTATTCAATGGCACTAGCGAAACCCTGACGGACCTCCGAGTGCAACACTGCTTGATGTTGGCCCGCGCAACGGAATTTGACCGGGGTTCGAACGACAACAAAATCTTTCATGGCGATTACGCCTTGGTGCACGACCCGCACCGCACGCGTTGGCTGATCACGTCCTGGAAACCACTGGGGCGAGCCTGGGGAAATCCACCCGTGCCCTGCCTCCACGCCGATCCACAGCTGCCAGATTGTGAACCGGGAGCGACCACCCGAGCCCACGGGTGGCTGTCGTTCTTCGAGGGTGAAGATTGGCAGGCGGAGGTGGAACGGATCGAAGCCCTGCGGTGGTGGGAGCCGACGACTCGCGAGTAACACGCCAGGCGGGTGGTAAACGGACAAGCGATCGCGACCATTCAAATCCCCGAGTCAGTCGCACCAATCGCAGTGATTCCCTACCGGTTGCCACCTCACCCGATGGATGCCACCTTCCGCCCCAAGTCAGCGGACTGGGGCGAACTAACGAATGGGGACGAAGGGCACACCGCGAGAGGAGGGAACAGTCGCAGAGGAGTTTGGCTGCGGGGGTTCAGCTGGGAACGAATACCCTTTCGGAGCAAGCGCGATGTGGACGAGAAACTTGGTGCCAACACTTACATTTACGCAGACAGATAAGTGGTACGCATTTTTAGTCACAATTCTACCGGCCGCGGTCCGCAGGAAATCGGCCCCTGGCAAGCGGTTGTCGCTCTGGGGAGGTCGATTGTGACAACCGATAGAATTTAAGACTTTTCCCTATTGTCTGTGAGCTTCCGACCGGTACAATCTGGTACGGGCGGTCGCGTCAGAGCAATTTCGCGGTCAGGGCAGTGGAGGGAAACGGGATGACTTCGGCAGACAGTCAGCAGAAACTCCAGCACGGGGACTCCAGCACGGGGACTCCAGCACGGGGACTCCAGCACGGGGACTCCAGCACGGGTGAAAGCGTGTTGGTAAATGCGATTCGACCGACGGTTGACGGTGTTTCGGGGACTTTTCTTCAAGTCCGCTCTTCGGCGGATACGTTTTCATTCTCCCCATCTTGGTCTCGGCTGATTCGGATTTGGTTTGTTTTGGCTGCTGGCGTGTTGCTGCTGGCGGTGGTTGCCAAGTTGCAGTGGATCTTCAGTAACCCGTTGTGGGAAGACGTGGCCATCGGCGGAGTCTGGCTGACCTTGGCGGGGATCGTCTTGGAGTTCTGGGCGGCGTCCGCGTTATTGCTCGCACCGCGGATCAACGGCGGCCTGGGTGGGGCTGGGGATGCATTGCGTTTTGTTGATCGCTGGCATGGGAATATGGATTTCCGGGCAGAATTGCCAATGTTTCGGCGATTGGAAACTGGCGGGAGCAGAAATTCCAGCTTGGGTCATTACCGATCTACAATCTGGTTGCGGTTGCCTTCTTTGCCTCGATCATTGTGAAGACTCGCGTCCTGAACAAGGTTGGAGCTACGAGTCGCTTGCCGGAGTTTGGCACCCAGATCGGTGTCGCCCTGGGTTTGCTATTCGTATTATACCTGCTGTCGACAGCTCAAGGCCAACAGTTTTGGCGTTCGGGAGCGGCGGCCACGGATGTTGTGTTGCAAGTGGCTGAAATCCCGGAACTTGTGCCGGGACAGAGTTATGAAACACGAGTCACAGTTCGTAATCGTTCCGCCAAACCGATCCGCGTGGTCGGTGGCGGTACGACATGTACGTGTGTGACATTAGAGAGCATTCCTTTGGAGATCCCCGCCCATGGTCGACGCGAATTGGCCGTTCGTTTCAAAGTGGGCGAGCATCTCCGTGGGCAGAAGGAATTCAAGAACGGCTTGGTCTACTACCTCGAGGGTGGCCAGCAATTCAATGTCAGGGGCGTAATTTCCGGTACCATCAAAAACTCACCGTGAGTTGAATCAGGGTACCATCACATTTTGATAAGGAGATTCGAAGTGAATCGCTTTTTCGGCAGTTTCTGTAAGTCGTTTGGGGTCATGCTCCTGATGTTGGGGGTGGCGCTGTCGACAATCTCGGCCTACGGTGATGGACCCGGTGAGCCCGGTGGGGGTGGAATCGCCGTGTGTGGTCCAACTTGTGCGAATGGGTGTAGTATGAATGGGCAAGGCTATTGTCCCCAAACTGCGGACATTTGTTCACAAATCCAAGATCCTGCGAGTTGCGACGGTTGCCATTGCACTCAAGATCGACGATATTAACCATGTGACTGTAAGTTAAAGCCCTGATTCAATCTCGATGACTTCTGAGGTGTCCGCTATCAAACCAAGCGGTCACCTCAGACATTCGTCTTGGCAGCTCCAAACAAAATCGCTAAGTAAAGGAGATCACAATGGTTCGTTGGATTATCACATTTGTTGCCGCCAGCTTCACCTATGGCGAGTCGAGCATGGATATGGATATTGATCAGATTCGCCAAGCGTGGTCCCGGTATTATTTAGCGGATCGGATTGATTTCCAGACAAAAGACGTTACCTCCGTAGAGAAATACGTCGAAACAAATTATTTCCGTGGTGACAATGGACTTTTCACTGTCGAACGAGACACTGGAATCGCATTACACGCCATTAACAGCGACTACGGATTCGAACTCCATCGCAAAACGAACGAAGGTACTTGGAAACTCGTTTCCGTCCAAAGTAGAGACGACAAGTTACGCGGTATGTCTTCCGGCTCGCGGCGTGTTCCGTATGAACATCTGGTTTGGGATTCGAATCTACTGGAGTTGCTCGACCCGGCTATCGTGTCGACCGTATCGGTCATGGCATCCGGCCCAGACGAACTTAAAATTAGCTTTACCGCAAATATTGAAGCGCGGGATAAGTCTGAGCGAATTTCGTTGTCCAAACTGAAACAAGGCGAACTGACGATCTACAACACCCCTCCTTACCTACCTGTTTCCTATCGGCTTGAGTTTGATGGAAACACAACTATAGAATCTCGGTTCGCCTATGCCCCAAGTGAAGGATCATTGCGATTGATTTCAAAAACTTCTGATTATGTTGAGGGTTCGGAAAAGACTCAGGATGAAACTACCATTTCTTATGATGTCCCGCCAATCAAGGACAGCGATTTTTACCTTTCTGGCTATGGAATGACTGAACCACCCATGGCGACCAGTCGTGACCGATCAAGTTACTGGATGATTGGTCTGATTTTGGTTGGTATCTTGTTGATCGGAATTGGATTTTATGTGCAAGGCAGACGTAAAACTGGGTAAGCGGCCACATTAAGATCGACCCTTTTACTGGCTTTCGGAGCCGAATCGTGGCGGGAGGCTTTTGGAGGCCAAGCCGAAATTACGAGCAAGACTTCAAGTAGATAGGTGTATGTCCAATGGGCATGACGCTTGCTTGAATTTTGTAAACGTTGCTTTTTTTAACTACTTGAAGCGGAAGGAGTTAAGGTATGAAGGTTCGACGTGCAATACTGACAGCGCCGAGGGACGGATTTACTCTGGTCGAACTACTTGTCGCGATTGGGATAATCGCCGTCCTGCTGGGCTTGTTGTTACCCGCCGTGCAAATGGCGCGGGAGGCGGCGCGAAGGACGAGTTGCGGGTCGCAGATGCGGCAACTGGGTTTGGCAATCGCCAATTACGAAAGTGCCAAAGGCCGCTTTCCCGCGGGGTACACCGGTCCGACCGCACCTCGGCGGTTCAATACCTGGATCACGACCCTGTTACCGTACCTGGAACAAACCGCCGTTTACGATCAAATGGTGGCTGACTATGCGATCACTCCCAACCCGTTTGACAACCCCGCTGCCCATCGTGGCTTCGGGCACACGCTGTCGCTGTTGATCTGCCCCAGCTCCACCGCTGGCTTTGAACCCGCTACCGATTTGACTGGCTATCCGGCCGTGGCGTTTACCACCTACCTGGGTGTCAATGGCCAAGACTTCACGACTCGTGACGGCGTGTTTTACCTCGATTCAAAAACTCGCGTGGCTGAAATTCGCGATGGACTGTCCAATACGATCATGATCGGGGAACGTCCGCCGAGCACCGATCGTTGGTTCGGTTGGTGGTACGCGGGCTACGGACAAGTGGGTACCAGTAACCTGGATTCACTGATGGGCATTCGTGAACGCAACATCGGCTCACGCGGCAACAGCATCTGCGGCGGTGGTCCGTTTAGCTTTCGCAATGGGCACCCCGAGTTCCAATGCAGCAGTTTGCACTATTGGAGTCACCATCCCGGCGGCGCTCAATTTGTCTTCGCTGACGGCAGCGTCAAGTTCCTCACTTACGAATCCGCCGACATCCTACCCGCCCTAGCCTCCGCGCGGGTGGAGAAGTGGTCGAGGTGCCGTAGCGGTCCAAGGTTTGTGTTGGATCATCAGTTCGTCTCCATTCGTCCGTCATCCATGCCTCACTCTCCTCTCCAAAATTCCATACCCGAGTCCCAACCAACGCCCCAAGTGCTTTATCACGATTTAATGTGGCGATTGGTGTGGTAAAGGGGGCAGGAGAAAATAGCAAGGTCGGCCCTCCGGATGCTTCGCACAATTGACTCCTGCCCCGTTTGCCACACGTCAAGTTTTGGCTGTGACAATGCACTAGTTTGACACACAAAACGTCATTACTACTAATGACATTTTCGCCGCCCACAAACGCACGCAAACCCTGACACCACGATCTGGCGCTATTAAGAATTTTCCCTGTTGACTGCGAGAGCACCGCCGCTAGAATTGGGGGTCGAGCGTGCGAGAGCAGGTCCGCGGACAGGGTGGAAGGGGAAACAAGATGACTTCAGCAGAAACTCCAGCACGGGGACTCCAGCACGGGGACTCCGGTTCAACGTGAAGTCCATTAGCTTCTTCGCCTATGTCGTATCAAGTTTGATATTGTCTTTTTCGGTTGTGGGTAAAGTTAGCCTGTTGCTTTCTGATCCGTTCGTTCCAGTATCGTTGGGGTTTTCGAGTCGTGGAATGGCATGGGCAGTGATTTTCTTTGAGTTAGTCGTGCTCGCGGCTTGCCACTTTATTTTATCGCGGCCTTGGGCGTCAACTCTTTTGATAGCGGTCTACTTCGGCTTCAGCGTCCATGGGATATTCTCGCTCCTCGAAGGTCGTATAAGTTGTGGATGTTTTGGCGTCGTAGAAATGCCTGTCTGGCTAAGTTTTTCTATATCGCTAATGTGCCTTTTGCTCCTAACGCTCGCAAGATTTATCGTGTGGCACCAAGGCGACCAGTCCATCAAACGCGACCGGTTCGGTTCGCTGGTGCCCCCGTCTTTCACTCCTCTTGTCAGTGCATCGCCGCGGATGCATTGTTTCGTGAGGTTAGTCCTGGCAGTACAGAGATCGTGAAAGTCCGGATCAAGCTGAATCAGGCGGGGCCCTTCCGACAACAAATACTGTTCTATTTTGACGCTGGTAACAAATCACGAATGCTCGTCACGTTGAATGGAACAGCGATAGAAAGTGTGTTATAACGGGTTGGTATTCACAGTGTTTTCAAAGGGAATTGTGATGGTTGCAAAGCAAGTTTTTGCCGGCGCGGTCGACGCGATGCTATTTTGTGCGGCGGTTCTAATGTTGGGCGTGGTTGCGAGACACGCCTATGCTGATGGCCCCGGTGGAAGTCCGTTGTGTGTCCCCGTAGCTCCCGGGCAGTGTGACCGCGATTGTTGCAACCGCTGTATCTATCGCGAAGGGATCGAATTTCCTGACGGTTATTTGTGCACTGGGCGTTGCAAGTGGCTTGAACCTGAGTGCATCGGATGCGAACCAGCCTGTGACGAGAATTTTGCAACTGATACGGATGGCAGTAGGTATTGCCCTTGCTTAGAATTGTAGAACTCTCATCGTAGTTGGGCTCAACTATGGCGGAAAAATCGAATCGTTAGCAGAAGTCGAGCTATTGATGAACAAGATCTTTTTGAGTGTTGCGATTTGTGTTCTTGTCTGTGGGCCGTCAGCAGCTGACGCGCAAGACACCGTGGAGGAGCTGCTTGAAATCGCGACTCCCCGATGGGCAGCTGCCCGCGAAAGTACGTACTACGACCTGGGCATTCGAGTGGAGGAACTGCGAGAGCATCAGGAGGTAGGTACGAGTGAAACGAAATGGTTTCGCAATAGTCGTGATTTATTTGCGTCCGGGGATCTGAAGCTAATCAACGCTGTATCGCTGGATACTGGGGTGCCCGTTGATAAGTCCGAAACGACTTGGGATGATGAACAAGTCTTGATGAGGAAATCGACTGCCCAGAACGCGAAATATGGCTTCTTGGTGGAGCGGGATCTCAAAAAGACGGAACACCGCGATTTATGGCGGGTCAAAGACCAAGTTGTTTGGCAAAAGAAACCGGAATGGCAGTGGTTGGAAACCCCACTACCTACCGTAGCGCCAATTGATAGCACGTTAATGCGAGGCCTGGCACTCGATCCTCGCTTAGGCGTTCGTGACACAACCGTCCCGCTAGAGGAAATTCTTGCAGGGTTTATTGAGCGTGGTGTAGTGGAGCGAATCTCCCATCGAGACAGTAACGAACTGGGCCGCGTTGTGACGGTTAGCTGGACCAACATCCAGGATAACGTTGGTAAATCGGCGGCTGCTCAGGGAGCCGTAACATGGCGATCGACAGTGCAGCTCGAACTTTTGCCTGAGCATGAGTGGCGTCTCTTGACCTTTCAGATGCGATTCGACTTTTTGGATGCCGTTGATAAAATCGTTGTTGTTCGAAAATGGTCGACGAAAATCGACTACAAGCCAGGGAGCACATTGCCGCCATATCGCGTAACAGTCGAAGAGGATACAGATCGAGGCTTGTTCAAAATTGTCCGTCAATTCAGAAGTCTAACTGAAACCGAAAAGGCGAATCTGAAGGACCTTTGTTATTTATCGGGATATCAATTGCCAGAACCCGAAGGGCTACCACAGGACTCCCAATGGTGGCACTACTTAATGGGCTTCCTCGCATGCGGAATACTGTTTGTTTTCGGACTTCGGTGGTACAGAAGACGTTCAATATCCAGCTAGATTGATGACCTGGCACATAAACCACAACCGGTTACAGCCTGCGGCCTTGAACGGTTGCTGATCGACTGTTTCTTACTCGTGCTCAGCCTTTGACGGCACTCGTAATCGTAATCGTAGTCGCGTTCGTGCTCACTACCACAATAGCGATGGCTTCGAGTACAAGTACCATTTCATTGAGTATGAGTACGAAGCGATGCTGCGATTGGACGAGCGACGGAGACTCGAGGGTTCGGTGGCCGGGACATTCAGCGGACTGGAGCGAACAAACCTGAATGCCAGGAAGAGCACAACGCGACAGAAGGGAACAGTCGCGAAGGAGTTCGGCGGCGGGGGTTCCTCTCGGAACGAATACCCTTTCGGAGCAAGCGCGATGCGGACGAAAAATTTGCTGCCAACAATGACATGTCTGCATAAATGCGGAGTACCACTCATTTTTAGCCACAGTTTTCCCGGCTACGGTCCGCGGGAAATCGGCCCCCGGCAAGCGGTTGTCGCTCTGGGGAGGTCGATTGAGACAACCGATAGAATTTGAGAATTTTCCCTATTGTCTGCGAGCTTCCGATCGGTACAATCTGGTACGAGCGGTCGCGTCACAGCAATTTCGCGGTCAGGGCAGTGGAGGGAAACGAGATGACTTCAGCAGACAGTCAGCAGACAGTCAGCAGAAACTCCAGCACGGGGACTCCAGCACGGGGACTCCTGCACGGGGACTCCTGCACGGGGACTCCAGCACGGGGACTCCAGCACACATGAACGTGTGTTGGTAAGTGATATGCAACCGGCGGCAATGGCGGCTGACGGATTTCTGTTTTATTCCAGCTCTTCTGGAGTGGTCCCTGCTTTATCCACCTTTGGTATCTCGGCTTGGTTTGTGCTTTCCGCTGGGATCTTGCTACTGGCCGTGTGTGCGAAGTTGCAATGGATCGTCAACAATCCGTTATGGGAAGACACTGCGATTGGTGGTGTTTGGGTCACGCTTGTTTCGATAGTCTTTGAATTGTGGGCAGCGACGGCATTGCTATTGTTGCCTTCGCGGAGGAACGCGGCTTGGATTGGGTTAGTAATTCATAGTATTCTGCTGATTGCCAGTGTCGGCTTTTGGTGGACAGGGCAAAGTTGCCAATGTTTTGGTGATTGGCAGTTGGGAGACTTCAAGATCCCAACTTGGTCGCTACCAGTCTACAACTTGGTCGCAGTCATTTTCTTTGCTATGATTGCCAACAAGCCCAATCAATCGACAACTGTAAAGTCACGGCTCCGACTGCCGGATCCAGGCACTCAATTCGGCTTGGCTCTGGGTGTCCTCTTCGGGCTATTCACGTTATCCACCGCCCAGGGCCAACAATTTTGGCGGCCGTGTGTATCGGCGACAGAAGTCGTTTTGCAGGTTGGAGAAGTCCCGGATCTTGTGCCTGGCGAAAGTTATGAAACCATTGTCACGTTGTACAATCGCTTGTCGAAACCAATCCGAGTGTTCGGGGGCGGTACTAGCTGTACGTGCGTGACCTTAGAGAACATTCCGTTGGAGATACCAGCTAACGGCAGTCGCGAATTGGCCATTCGCTTCAAAGTTGGCGAGCATCTCCGTGGGCAGAAGGAATTCGGAACCTCGCTGATCTACTACCTCGAGGGTGGAAAGCAGTTTCTGGTTCGAGGTGTTGTGCGTGGCACCGTTAAAAAATCACGTTGATTTGAAGGTTGGTGTCGAAGTTTTATGGAGATTCGAAAAATGCTGAAGTTTGTTACTAGTTTTTCTCGTGCTTTGTCGGCGACAATGATCGCCAGCGGAATGCTTATTTACGGCGTAGCCGTGTATGCAGACGGGCCGGGCAGTGGAGGCCAAACCTTAGAGTGCGACAATGGGTGCGCAGCGAGTGCACCAAGTTGTGACACTGGATGCACCGCGCTTGCGGAGTGTTCGATTCAAAATTACGTTTGTACAAGAGACTTGGAAACTTGCAAGTGCGTCAAGTTCGACTCGCCTTAAGCCTGCCTAAGTCGCACTGGCGTTAACCAGTGCGACTGTTTTTGATGTGGTACGAATTGTCACTGGACCAATTCACTCGACTTTAACACGCCGTTTTGCGTCGCTAGAAAAATTCTACAGATAAGAAAGTGATCTCATGCTGAGTGTTGCATCGTTAAGTTCCATGGTTCGATGGACAGGCTTGTGGTTGCTCATCTCAATGCAGGATTCGATGCACCATGAGTTGTTAAACGATATCCAGTCTGGTTGGACCTCGTATGCCACGAACTTTCGATCCAAACATCACAGAGTTGAATTCATCACTGTCGCTACTAATGGTCGTGCACTTCGCGAAATCGGACGCGAAGGGCGACATAACTTCTTTTACAAAAGTGAACATATCGAAGGAGCTTTAAATGGTCGCAGATATTTTCATGGATTCTCGACGGACTACGCTTTTCTGCTTGAGGCTCGAACGAAGTCCGATTGGAATTTGACCGCATTGGTATTAGGAAACTCGCAATCAAACGTCAACCTGAAGAATGACCTTCAAGATTATTATTCGTCACAACTTATGCGTCGCAAATTTGACAGTGGCCTGATTTCTATTGCCCAGGGTATTCCGCTGGACGCTTTGTCGCTTCACGATGCACGTTGGGGAGTCAAAGTGAATTCACGAAACGAATTCGGCAAGCCGAGTGTCAAAATTTTATTCGAGCCGAAGCTTCCTGACGTTGAATGCACGGAAACAGGGATCTTGTTTCCAGCGTCAAAAATTAAGTCCGGTGAACTTGTTCTTGACGGTGAAAACAATTACTTGCCAATCTCAGGTAGGTTTCGTCTCGAGCGATTCAAACCGAATCATCTGGTTTGGGAAGAACGATTTTCATGGGATTACCAGCACTTACCCGATGGGACAACTCGGTTAAATCGCTTTTCCTTGCAAGAATACTACGGCAAACCCGATGGAACGATTCCGGACCAGCCGAACTACGAGTATCAAGGACTTGATTTTCGCTACCATCCAACCGTGGATCCAGCAAAGTTCTTAGTGTCGACTTACGGTTTCGCCGAGCCAAAAATTGAAACGCGAGACACGAGTTGGTTTGTTCCGGTGATTCTCATCTTTGGAATATTGCTCGGGGCATTCGGAATCTACTTGAAATCGAGGTGAAATTGAACCCATGAATACGCAACGCGGTCGACTCGGTCGTGGCTTCACCCTCGTTGAAATCCTCGTAGTCATTGGCATCATTGCCATTTTGATGGGTCTGTTATTGCCCGCTGTTCAAATGGCGAGGGAGGCGGCAAGGCGAACGAGCTGCGGGTCGCAAATGCGGCAGTTGGGCTTGGCGGTCGCCAACTACGAAAGTGCCAAAGGCCGCTTGCCGGCGGGGTATACAAGTGCGACGGCATCGCGGCGGTTCAATACTTGGATCACAACTCTGCTGCCGTACCTGGAACAAACCGCCGTTTACGATCAAATGCTGGCCGACTACGCGACCACTCCCAACCCGTTTGACAACCCCGCTGCCCATCGTGGCTTCGGGCACACGCTGTCGCTGTTGATCTGCCCCAGCTCCACCGCTGGCTTCGAACCCGCTACCGATTTGACTGGCTATCCGGCCGTGGCGTTTACCACCTACCTGGGTGTCAATGGCCAAGACTTCACGACTCGTGACGGCGTGTTTTACCTCGATTCAAAAACTCGCACGGCCGAAATTCGCGATGGACTGTCCAATACGATCATGATCGGGGAACGACCACCCAGTACCGATCGCTGGTTCGGGTGGTGGTATGCTGGGTACGGGCAACTGGGCACCAGTAGTTTGGATTCGCTGTTGGGCTTGTTGATTTTTCCGTAGCGGAACGCGTCAAGCGTTTCGATTGATGGGAAAATGCCCTGTTATCACCCGATTTCATTAAATCGGGCCGCAATTTCGCGAGCAAGTCTGGAAAAATCAACAAGCCCTCCTGGGCGCCCGCGAACTTAATATCGGCTCGCGGGGCAACAGCATCTGCGGCGGTGGTCCGTTTAGCTTTCGCAATGGCCATCCCGAGTTCCAATGCAGCAGTTTGCATTTCTGGAGCCAACACCCCGGCGGCGCTCAATTTGTCTTCGCTGACGGCAGCGTCAAGTTCCTCAGCTTCGAATCCGCCGACATCCTACCCGCCTTAGCCTCTCGCGCGGGTGGAGAAGTGGTCGAGGTGCCTTAGTGGTCCACGGTTTGTGTCGGATCCTTCGCTTAGCTCCATTCGTCCGTCATCCGTCAACCCCCAATGCGAGGAAGGGGAGACCGCGAGAGAGGGGAAGAACCGCAGAGGAATTTGGCTGCGGCGGTTTCTCTGCGATATTTCCCATCTCTGCGGTGTTGTACGAATTTTGACTTTCGTGGTTTGTAACCGTTCACGACCATCGACTTTGAACGGTTGCTGATCGTCTGAATCCTACTCGTACTCAGCCTTGGGCGGTACTCGTACTCGTAATCGTAATCGTGCTCACGTTAGTGCGCGATACCACCCTGGCGCCGATTACGATGACGAGCACGAGCACCATTTCATTGCGCACGAGACGGAGTTCCCGCTCGCCAACTGGAACATCTTCAATCGTGACGTGCCATTCGCTTGTCCCCATTCGTTTGTTCTCATACAAACCTGAATGCCAGGAAGAGCACAACGCGACAGGAGGGAACAGTCGCGGAGGAGTTTGGCTGCGGGGGTTCCTCTCGGAACGAATACCCTTTCGGAGCGAGCTCGATGCGGACGAGAAACGTGGTACCAACACTTACATTTCCGCAGACAGATAAGTGGTACGCATTTTTAGTCACAATTCCACCGGCCGCGGTCCGCAGGAAATCGGCCCCTGGCAAGCGGTTGTCGCTCTGGGGAGGTCGATTGTGACAACCGATAGAATTTAAGAATTTTCCCTATTGTCTGCGAGCTTCCGATCGGTACAATCTGGTACGGGCGGTCGCGTCAGAGCAATTTCGCGGTCAGGGCAGTGGAGGGAAACGGGATGACTTCGGCAAACAGTCAGCAGAAACTCCCGCACGGGGACTCCCGCACGGGTGAAAGCGTGTTGGTAAATGCGAGCCGACCGACGTTTGACGGTGCGGGTGGGTCTTTTCTTCAATCCCGCTCTTCTGCGGATCTGTTTTCTTTATACCCATCTTGGGCTCGGCTGATTCGGATTTGGTTTGTTTTGTCTGCTGGCGTGTTGCTGCTCGCGGTGATTGCCAAGTTGCAGTGGATCTTCAGTAACCCGTTGTGGGAGGATATTGCCATCGGCGGAGTCTGGCTCACCTTGGCGGGGATTGTCTTGGAGTTCTGGGCGGCGTCCGCGTTATTGCTTGCCCCGCGGATCAAGGCGGCCTGGGTGGGGCTGGGGATGCATTTCGTTTTTTTGATCGTTGGCTTTGGAATATGGATTTCCGGGCAGAATTGCCAATGTTTTGGCGATTGGAAACTGGCGGGAGCGGAAATCCCAGCTTGGGTTTTACCGATCGACAATCTGGTTGCGGTTGCCTTCTTTGCCGTGATCGTTGTGAAAACGGGCGTACTGGACAAAGTAATGTCCAATAGTCGCTTACCGGAGTTCGGCACCCAGATCGGTGTCGCCCTGGGTTTGCTATTCGTGTTGTTTTTATTGTCGACAGCTCAAGGCCAACAAGTCTGGCGTTCGGGAGCGTCGGCCACGGAATTCGTGTTGCAAGTGGCTGAAATTCCGGAACTCGTGCCGGGCCAGAATTACGAAACAGTCGTCAGCTTGCGCAATCGTTCTGCCCAAACAGTCCGCGTGGTCGGGGGCGGGACGACCTGTACTTGCGTGACCTTAGAGAGCATTCCGTTGGAGATCCCCGCCCATGGTCGACGCGAATTGGCCGTTCGCTTCAAAGTGGACGAGCATCTCCGTGGGCAGAAGGAATTTAAGAACGGCCTGGTCTATTACCTTGCGGGTGGCCAGCAGTTCAACGTCAGGGGCGTGATCAAAGGCAGTGTTTCCGACTAGCGTGAGTAGGTCGCCAGGCATCCCTAAAAGGAAGAAAAGGTGAATAATGATCCGTCAATTTGGTGGGTTTCTACAGGGTTTTGGTCTGTGCTTCGCACTTGTTTCGCTCGCCACATTATCGCATTCCGTTTTCGCAGACGGCCCCGGGTTCGGGGGCGTCTGCATACATAACGATTGCACAGGTTGCTTGCCCGGAACTTTGTGGTGTGGTGGAGAAGGCTGCGCAGACGGCGTTGACCCACGCAACTGCGAAGCGTGTAATAGTTGTACTATCGCTCGCGGGTGCAAGTGCGAGTACCACCCGTAACTGGTGTCAACGACGAAACTCTCTGGGGAGTTTACCGTTCACCCCGAGTTATCGAAGAACACGATTCCTCGCATGCTTAAGTTGTATTTTGGTAATGCAACAGCACCGATCCCGCGTCAACGGGTGATAGATCGAACCCTTTTTGTTGAAGACTTCGGCCGTACGGCAACGTCGGTCTGAAGTCTCTCAACAAATATTTACTGAAAGCGTGACAATGTCCGAATTTCGTTCCTATTCGATTCTCTTCTTTTTATTGAGTACATTCACTCCATTTACAAGCTTTTCCTCTGGGCAAGTGGGCTCTTGGGACACCTTGAAATCAGAAATACTTGCTGACTGGAACCGTGTTCTCGAAAAGTATCAGTCGGAATTAACGATTAAAAATACGTTCACGACTAGTGGAACGATGTCCGGGGAGCCGATCACAATAACTTACCGAATTAAAGGCAGATTTAAAAGTCGAAAGTTCGAGTCAGAGAAAGAATCCACAGTTATTGCATATAACCCAGACTACTCGTTTATGTTAATAAAATCAAGCGATGGCCCGTGGCAATTGGAAAGTATTAAGTTAAACGAGGTTACAGATCACGAAGGTACAATTCGATTTCCAGAGGTGGAGCAGGATTTTATGAGTGGCGAAATAAACATGTTGCGTAAATCGATTGAGAATGCCATAGCGCCGACAGTTCAAAATGACCCAAAAACGAATCGTATCTGCATTAAATTTGATTCTAGCGATGATGCATCGCTCGAGCACGCAGAAATCGAGCTTACTATTGTAGATGGACATTATCTGCCAACTAGATACATCAGACGAGCGGCTAACCGCGAGGCCTCGGTTCATGAATTTGAATGGCAAATTTCACCGTCTGGACTACCGACTTGTACTGTAGCCACGATGAACCACGGCGCCGTGCATGCAAAGATCGAAATCCCACATCTCGATCCAGATCTATCTGATCGGGAGTTCTACGTATCGAGTTACGGCTTTCCGGAACCAAGTCTTCCATCTGAGACAAGTACAACGTGGTGGTTGCTTTCATTTATAGTTGCAGGAATTGGTGTCGCCTGCGCGGGACATTATCTCAAAAGTCGACGAATACGATCTTAATTTGATACGTTTAAGCGTCGGTTTGATTGATCTGGAGTTCAAACACCTTTTACTTTTGGTTTTGCGCTGAATGCCGTGTTGATTAGGATGACCCATCGAAGCAGAAACTGCGATTGATCGCCATCGATTTCCTCTCATGGAGACAATGAGATGCCCGTGCATAGTAGAGCTTGGAAATGTTGTGGAATTGCATTGCTCGAACTCCTTGTCGTCATCGGCGCAATTCACTCCTGCCCCCTTTGCCACACGTCAAGTTTTGGCTGTGACAATGCACTAGTTTGACACACAAAACGTCATTACTAATAATGACATTTTCGCCGCCCCAAGACGCACGCAAACCCAGACACCACGATCTGGCGCTATTGAGAATTTTCCCTGTTGACTGCGAGAGCACCGCCACTAGAATTGGGGAACGACGAGCGTGCGAGAGCAAATCCGCGGACAGGGTGGAAGGGGAAACGAGATGACTTCAGCAGACAGTCAGCACGGGGACTCCAGCACGGGGACTCCAGCACGGATACTCCAGCACGGGCACTCCAGCACGGGGACTCCAGCACGGGGACTCCAGCACGGGGACTCCAGCACGGGTGAAAGCGTGTTGGTAAATGCGATCCGCCCGACGGTTGACGGTGTTTCGGGGACTTTTCTTCAAGTCCGCTCTTCGGCGGATACGTTTTCTTTCTCCCCATCTTGGGCTCGGCTGATTCGGATTTGGTTTGTTTTGGCTGCTGGCGTGTTGCTACTGGCGGTGGTTGCCAAGTTGCAGTGGATCTTCAGTAACCCGTTGTGGGAAGACGTGGCCGTTGGCGGAGTTTGGTTGACCTTGGTGGGGATCGTCTTGGAGTTCTGGGCGGCGTCCGCGTTATTGCTCGCACCGCGGATCAACGCGGCCTGGGTGGGGGCTGGGATGCATTTCGTTTTGTTGATCGCTGGCTTGGGAATATGGATTTCCGGGCAGACCTGCAAATGTTTCGGCGATTGGAAACTGGCGGGAGCGGAAATCCCGGCTTGGGTTTTACCGATCTACAATCTGGTCGCGGTTACCTTATTTGCCGTGATCGTTGTGAAGACTCGCGTCCTGAACAAGGTTGGAGCTACGAGTCGCTTGCCGGAGTTCGGCGCCCAGATCGGTGTCGCCCTGGGTTTGCTATTCGTGTTGTTCTTATTGTCGACAGCTCAAGGCCAACAAGTCTGGCGTTCGGGAGCGTCGGCCACGGAAGTCGTGTTGCAAGTGGCTGAAATCCCGGAACTTATGCCCGGTCAGAGTTACGAAACAGTCGTCACCTTGCGCAATCGTTCTGCCAAACCGATCCGCGTGGTCGGGGGCGGTACGACCTGTACTTGTGTGACCTTAGAGAGCATTCCTTTGGAGATCCCCGCCCATGGTCGACGCGAATTGGCCGTTCGCTTCAAAGTGGGCGAGCATCTCCGTGGGCAGAAGGAATTCAGAAACTCGCTGGTCTACTACCTCGAGGGATGCCAGCAGTTTCAGGTAAGGGGTACGATTCGCGGCAAACTATCTGGCTCATGGTGAGTCGGTTGTTGGGGATCGCTTGCAAACAGAGAGGAATAATCATGGTTAATCATTTTGGAAACTTCCTACGCGGATTTGGCGCGACGCTAATCCTTTGTGGCTTCGCCGCCATGGCTGGCTCGACACTTGCTGACGGACCCGGAGGCGGACCTGGCGGTGGTGGAATTTAGCCAGTCGATTTTGCGTATTTGCACCCAACTTCGGTGCAAATACGCATTCACTACTGTTTCCGCCACTTAGGAGCTTGCAAATGGTAACCATAACCCTTTTCGCTTTTTGTTTAACCTCACTCGATACATCCATTCAACCCAAAATAAATAGACGAATGGCTTCTCAGGAGGTTGACTGGTCAAATAAGGAGCAAGCAAAAAGTGAGTATTTAAAGGCCGCTTCTCGCTTGTCAACGGCAGATCGATCGCTAAGCCTCAACGCCGACGTCGAAGAGGTTCGCCAGAACGGTAGGAAGTCCCATCGAAAGCTTCAAATCGTGCGAAGCCCAACCAAGGCGTTGGAGCACGCTCAGCAGACCGTTCAACAAGTAAACCGAACTAAAGTCAGGGTCTACAATCAACCGTGGTATTTCGAAATTGGGAGGAACAATGAAGAGCCCTATCTGCTCGATGCTCTCGTTCAGTACGACGAAGTTCCGCATATCGAGGCTCGACGCCATGAACACGTGGATTCATTGCTGGATGCAGCAAGATTTGCCGGTGGATTTGAATTGCGAGAATTGTTGATAGGTCGTAATTCGTGGGTTTACGATAGCAGCATGCAACTGCCGGATAATCACCTACTCATGACTTTTTCTAACCCAACGGACATCGATGGAGCAGATCGAATTGAGGTCACACTGTCAAAAGACTATGGTCTGGCAATTGTTCACGCGACTCTCCACTGGGCTCGTCCGAAGAACTGGCAAGGTGTTTGGGATCAGAAGATGGTTGAGGAGAATGAATATACCCTATTCGATGGCGTTCCAATGTTGACGAAGCGACGTGTTACCGATCTGTCGGGATCGGTAGTTGAGTACGATAATATCGTGATCAGCAGAGATGTTGACCCCGGGAGATTTGATCTTTCGTACTATGGCATTCAAGATCCAAACTTGATATCCTCTGACGGAACTTGGTTCTATTTTTTTGTACTCATTGGAATCGGTTTAATCATACTTTTCATAGGCATCATCCTCCGACGTTACTAGACCGATGCTGGATGTTTTCTACGCAAGACGAGATATAGGAGACCATAAACCATGAAAACATGCTGTTTGGCATCTGCGAAACAAAGGAATGGCTTCACCCTCGTCGAACTTCTTGTCGTGATTGGGATAATCGCCGTCCTGCTGGGCTTGTTGTTACCTGCGGTGCAGATGGCGCGGGAGGCGGCGAGGCGGACGAGCTGCGGGTCGCAGATGCGGTAGAAGTTGGGTGCCTATGGCGGCCGCCACCATGAAAGAGCCAAAGCGCCGCTTCTGCCGGCGGCATAAGGCGGCGACGGCATCGCGGCGGTTCAATACTTGGATCAGCACCTCTGCTGGCCGTACCTGAATACAAACCGCCGTTTACGATCAAACATCGCTGGCCGACTACGTCGACCACTCCCAACCCGTTTGACAACCCCTGCTGCCCATCGTGGCTTCGCGCACCGCCAATATGGCTGTCGTTGGGTTCGATCTGTTCCAGCTCCACCGCTGGTCTTCGGAACCCGCTACCGATTTGACTGGCTATCCGGCCAGTGGCGTTTACCACCTACCCGGGTGTCAATGGCCAAGACTTCACGATCAGACGGTAGCGGCGTTTTACCTGACTCAAAACTCAATGGCAGAAATCGCGATGGCTGTCCAATATGATCATGATCGGGGAATGTCCGCCGAGCACCGATCAAAGAATCGGTTATTGGTGGTACGGCGGCTGGCTGGACAAGTGGGTACCAGTAGTCTGGATTCACCGCGGCATTCGTGAACGCAAATATCGGCCTACGCGCATTGCGCATCATATGGTGGACTGCTTGAAGCTTCTGCAATGCCATCCTGACTTAAGCCGCAGCAGCTTGCATTTGGAGTCATAACACTGCGGTAAGCCTAATTGTCTTCTGATGTAAGGCTTGGTTCCTCACTGGCTGAATTCCGCCAGGATCCTTTACTGGCCTTAGCTTCCCGGTGGGAAGTGGGCTGAGGTGCTGCAAAGGGTCCAAGGTTTGTGTTGGATCATTCGCTTAGCTCCATTCGTCCGTCATCCGTCAACCCACAATGCGAGGAAGGGGACACCGCGAGATGTGGTCAGTCGCGAAGCGACGACAGCGTGTAGCTGCGGGTGTCAACCCCGCAGTATCGTCCGTCTCCACCGCATTCAAGTCGCAAAGCGACGGCAGGATCTCCGCAGTTGGGACCAGATCGTTGTATGGCGACAAAACCTAACCGCGCCTACCATCCCTTGTGATGGCGTCATCGCGCCAACCATCCGCGATCACCGCGTCTGCCGCCCCATTCGGGGCTAAACTCAGTCGGGCCAGCAACCAATCCGACGGTTGTCACCGTCGGCTACATGCTGCCACGGCTCCGCCGTTCAAATCCCGTCGGTCAAACAAATCCACCAAGCACTAAGAACCTTCGGGCACCGCGACGCGGATCTCGCGTTTTTCCACATCGGTCGCTTGAACTTTACCAAAATCAATCGCGTCGATCACCACCTGCAAGTCGCCGCCATAACCCAAGGTCAATGTGGCCTCGCCGCCGCTGTGCGAACTCTGATAGTTGCCCGTTTTCAGCGCCGCTTTCAGCTTGTCGAGAAAACCGTTCACGTTCATATTCACTGGACCACTGATGCGAATGGTCACCGACGGCCCCATCGCTGGCGGGCCACTGGGAAATTGGCCCGGCTGGCCCGGTCGACCACCCCCCATGCCCGCTCCGCCGCGAGGCTGGCCAAAGCCCGCCGGCGGGCCCGGGCGCTGCCGGTGGCTCGAACCCCGACGGTGGTCCGGTCGGTCCGATTGGCCCAATCCCCGTGCAGCGGTCTCTCCGACTGGTCCCTGCCAGCCGCCCGCCCAGCGTTTCCGCTATCCGCCGACTGGAGCTCCTGCTGGCTAACTGGTTGGTCCTGCTTCCGCTTGTTCTCGCGCTCCGCTCGGCATCCGCTAGCCTGTCGTTGCTCGGCTTTTCGCCGCCGCCTCAGCCGCCGCCACCCGAGCCTCCTCCTTCTGCTTTCGCTCGCGAGCCGCCTGTTCCTGCCGAGCCAACTCTTGCCGTTCACGCTCGGCCGCCGCCAACCGCTCCTGTTCTCGAGCCGCCATCGTATCCACATACTCTTGGTAATGCTCCCGCATCGTCGATCCCGTCACCAGCGACACGATGGCTCCACGGCCAAACTGCAGATCCTCGATCCCGTCCGAAAAGCGTTTTGTAATACTGAGGATCCACACGATCGTCTCTTCCTCCGCCAACCGCTCGCGGAGCGTTTCCAGGGCTCGACGAGCCGAGCGAGCCTGTCGAGCATAGGGCGTACCCTTCGGCTCCTTGATCATCATACTGCCTTGCGCCGAGGGCACCGCGGCCAACTCCCGCGCGGGCTCGTAATGCCGCTCCAGCACCGCCAGGCAACGCTCGGTCAAGCGACCGATGTTCTCGCCCTCCCGCAGACAGGCCGTCAACTCGGTGACCACGTCTCGCTCCAAGTTCCCCTGCAACCAATACGCCGACAACACCCGCCGATCCTCGGCCGACCAGTCATACGCGTCGCTGGTCTCTTTCAGCGGATCTGGAAACCGTCCCCGCGCGTTTAACGCCGCCTCCACCTCCAACTTGACCTGCGAGATCTCGTAGCACGCGCGGCCCCAATGGTCAGCCGGGTCGTTGGTCCCTTGCAACCGCCAGATGTAGTTCTTGGGCGGTTCGGCCGGCAAATTGCGGCGCAAATTCTCGATCTGGGCCGCTTGCTGGCGTTGATTTTCAGCCGTCTGGGCCATCGTCAAGTCCAGCGGCGCCGCTTGCCATGCTCGATAAAGCAGATCTTCAAACTTCGTCTTAGCCGCCGCCAACCGCTCGGCTCCGACCGTGTGCAGTTCGGACTCCGACAACGCACCTGCGATCTGGTCGGCTTGTTTGACCAACGTCACCAATTCGTTGCCCAAGGCCTCGGCGCTTTCCGGCCGCCCCAACTTTGGCCATGTCACTTGCTCCTGCAGCTCCTCCGCGGCTGGCCCCCGCCTCGGCTGTCCAGCCACTGGCTTCCCCACCGCCCGCCCCACCGTCCTGCCCACTCAGCCACCACAGGCCCGCGCCGACCATCGCCAGTACCACCACGGCGACACCGCCCAACAACATCCAGACGTGGCCGCCAGCCGATTTTGTCTGCGGTCGCATGCCGTAGCCACCAGGGTAAGCGTTGGGCAAACCCTTCCCCGAGTACCCCGGCAGACGACGCCCCGAACCACTGGGCGGACTCGACGGGGGCGGCGACGAAGAAGGCAAATTGAGAAAATCGAGCGGGTCTTCGGCTGGTGTTGTCACCTGACTCCGAGGAACTCGGACCTTGAGCACCTTGCCACAATTGCGGCAGGTCAACTGGGCCACCTCCAGTTGATCGCTGACCGCCGCCCGCACGCCCTGGGCACACTGCGGACATCGCACTTGAATCTCTGGCATGCTCTCACTCTCCCACGCTGTCAATCACGCTGTG
Organism: Pirellulaceae bacterium; assembly: GCA_018402565.1. Taxonomy (GTDB): domain Bacteria; phylum Planctomycetota; class Planctomycetia; order Pirellulales; family Pirellulaceae; genus M30B19. The sequence continues at coordinate 195,898 of JAGYIQ010000001.1, forward strand.
CCTAAACACTTTGCCACGAGAAGAATAGATCCTCGCCCGGTGACAAGGCCCTACCGCCTCCCCGTAGCATAAATCCCCGCCATGGCTCTCACAAGAGCCGAAATCCACTGCCCCAGCATCACGCCTCAAGGTCCAAGTGATCGCTGCGAGCATCGGACAACCGAGTCATCCGTTGGTGGACGTGGGCATTCCTAGGGGATAAAATCGTGATGGGTCTCGGCCGCGAGGTAAAACTCGGGGCGGGTGCCCGAACGCAAGTCGGCTGATTCAGAATCGTCGGTTGGTAGTCCTACTCAATCCCGATGAATCGGGATGGTACTCGTAGTCTACGTGCGGCATTCGAGTACGAGTACCGCCAAAGGCTGAGTACGAGTACGAGGGCCACCAAAAAGGCGGAGTACGAGTACCGCCAAAAGCTGAGCAGGAGTAGGTGCACCGAGAGACTAGCGGATGGCGGCTGGATTGCATCATGGCAAAAGGAACGAATCATGCCTTCGCCATTCCTGGGAATGAACCCGTACTTGGAACAAGCTTCCGTCTGGAAGGACTTCCACACGGCCTTTCTGACCGCCATGCGCGAGTCGTTAACGCCCCAAGTTCGACCGAACTTTTTTGTGAAACTAGAAGAACGAGTCTATATCCACGAACCGTCTGGGGATGAACGATCGAGATGGCTTGGCAAGCCAGACATCGCGATTCTCGGCAGCCCAGCTCCCGTCGGTCCAACAACGACCAGCTCATCGTCGACTCGGATCGAGTCCACACCCGAGCATCAAGTAAAATCGGTCATCGCGTCGTTGGCCGATGTCGAGATCGAACGCCACGCGTTCATCGAAATCCGCGATCGCCTGAACCGTGAACTGGTCACTATGATCGAGGTACTCAGTCCCACGAACAAGCGGCATGGGCCCGATCGCGAGCAATACATCGCCAAACGTACCTCGGTCCTATTGAGTTCTGCCACAATCGTCGAGATCGACTTGTTGCGAGGCGGGCCGCGGTTCCCCTTGCAAGATGCGCCACCCAGTGACTACAGCGTGGCCGTGTTACGTAAAGAGCAACTCCCAGCGGTCGAAGTCTGGCCGATCGGCCTACGAGAACGACTGCCCACCATTCCCATCCCACTCAAGGGCGATTTTCCCGCGGCGTCTTTGGACCTGCAAGCCTTGCTCCACCACGTCTATGACGCTGCCGGTTACGAGGACTACATTTACCAGTCCCCGCCCGAACCACCGCTCGCAGGTCCCGATAGCGAATGGGCGACCCAGATTCTCGCCGCCCCGTAACGCCAGTCATCGTCACGCTGATGGTGACGGCAACACAAAGCACTAGCCTCACTCCACGCGGTAGACTCGGTTGCCACTGCGGAAGATCAAAGCTCCAGGCAGCGGCACCACGGCGTACAAGTTCTGTTTCTCGTCCGGCCACAGATGATTGTCCTCCGACACCACTCGGAACAAATCGCCCGTCTGGACCACCATCCCCAACCCATCTTTCCCAAAACAATACAAACGCTGGCCCACAACAAAAGGAGTCGCCCAACACCCACCGCACTTCAACCGCTCGGCATAGTGTTCCGCTCCCGTCTCGGCATCCAAACAATGCAGCACCCCCTGCGGCGTGATCCAGTAGGCATACGCTCCCGCAATGATCGGTGAACCAAAACCACCCCGAGCGTTCTCGGCAATCCAGCGTTCCTGGAGCGAGACCCCCGCGTCCGTCCGTTGCAATTGCATCAGCCGATTGGACCGAGTCGCCCCGGCCACCGGACCATCCGCCGGCCGGATCAAAGAACTGATCAAAAATCGCCCTTGGCCAAAATCGATCGGCGTTGCCACCGAGTTCCCGCCGATGTCGGTTGTCTCCGCCACTTTCTGACCCGTCCCCGCGTCGTACACATCGATCGATCCCAACGACGAGACAACCACGTACGGCTGATCCTCACAGAAGACAATGGCTGGCGAGGTCCACGAATGCCCCTTGTTGCCTCGCGATTGAATCCACGCATTTTCGCCAGTCGATTTTTCCACCGCGATCAAAACCGAGGGCCCGTGGTGCTCGAGTAGCACGAGGCAATGTTTCGTCGTCTGAGCCACCGAAGCGGCCAAACCGAACTTGTTATCAAACGCCCCGTACTCGGTCTGCAACGATCGCTGCCACAGCGGCGTCCCGTCGTGTCGCCAGGCCAGGAAGTCGCCGCTCTCGAACAAGACGTACACCCCCGCCGCATCCACGGCCGGCGTCGGCGCCGCACGACTGACCATCGGCGTGCTCTCGGCCGTGAACGACAGCGGCACTCGTTGTTGCCACAACAACTCGCCACCTACCGACAAACACGTCACACAGCCCTCTTCTTTATTGGGCCCCACCACGCTAGTCACATACATCCGCTCGCCAAACAACTGCGGCTCGGATTGCCCATACCCCGGCAGTTCGACCTGCCAGACGATGCTGTCGGGCGACCATCGCTGCGGCACACGCTCGATCGCCGCGTCCGGTCGCTGCAAAAAGGAGGTATCAGTGGACTGAGCATTCGCCGGTTCACTTATTAGAAAACACGACATACTCAGCAATCCAACACATACCCCAGCAACTCGTGCCACTCGAGTCACCGCTCGGCGCGCGTTTATCCGGCTCATTCCAGCTCCCCCAACACTTCGCCATCCCGAGCGGCCACGGCGCGGAACAACACTTCCATCGACACTTCCTCGGACACCGTTCGGACCGATCCATCGCCCATCGCCACTTGCGACGTCCCCCCCGCATGGAACGAATAGATATTCAAGCCGGCAAAGTTCGTGCCGTTGATCAGCCGATTGCCACCGTAGAGCGTCGAACCATCTTCGCTCATCTTGAGTAGCAACAAGCGATTCCAACCACCCAGGTGACCGAAGCCCCCCGAGTTCTGAGCCACGTCGATGCCTCGATTGAAACGGCGATTCCCCCCAGACAACTCGCAGAACATGATCGTGTTGGACATGCCGTCGGTGATGGAGGCGATCCGCGAATCCCCCGAGCTGACTTGGGGCAAAAATCCACGCACGATCTGGGAGGTCGCCAACATGGGCGGCCGACGGACCGACAATGGCGCCGCGTACTCGACCACTGTCGCGTCGTACACCCCGCCACTGGTGGCGGCAAAATCCGCCGAGAAACTCGCTGCCACCGGCCCGAAACTGGCGATCGGCGGCGCCACCGACGACGGACACTTGAAGGCCGCTATCGGCGATGTCAACAGCGGCCGATTGGTGCCCTCGGCGAACCCCAATTGCCGATTCCAATTGTCGTAGACATTGGCCTGCTCCATAAACGGCAGGATCGCGATCGTCCAAGGCGTGTCGACAATTCGCCGCCCATCGCCCGGCCGCACCACCAACGGGTTATTGTTGGGGAAACGATTGCGTGAACTTTCAAAATTGAGCATCGATAGCGATAACTGTCGCATGTTGTTGGAACACTGGGCCCGCCGCGCTGCCTCACGAGCCATCTGCACGGCCGGCAACAACAGGCCCATCAGTACGCCGATGATGGCGATCACCACCAACAACTCCACCAACGTAAAACCAACTCGACCGCGCATCGCAACGCCGCCAATCGCACCAAAGTTCGTTCCCAATCTTGCACACATGTGCTTGCCTTTCCCTATTGTCATTCTTTACTTGCCGGTTGTGAGTTCAAACACCAGAGGCTCGGCCAGGGGCACGGTGACTTGAAACGTGGTGCTTTCCACATCCGAGTATTTGCCCTCGAATCGGTCGGTCGCATCCAGTCCATCGGTGGTCAACCAATTGAACGTCACGCGGTACTGGCCCGCGACCGCTCCGGCGACTTTGGCCTTTTCCCCCAGCACAAAGCGGCCCTCGGCATCCGACAACGCCACCGGGAACCGATCGTCGTTCTTCAGCGTCTCCTCCCCATTCTGGAACTGGATCACCACCCGCTCCGCCGCTTGGCCATCCACCCGCACCACTCCCTCCACCGGATGCCGCGGCAGCCCGCCCTGGCCACAGCCGCCGCCCAGCCACACGGTCAAACAGACGACCATCCACGGAGTCCTCGCTCGTTTTACGCCTCGAAGGTCAGCTTCAATCGTCGCTTGCCAAACCACCTGCATCACTCCTAACCGTTTTCGGTTGCCTTACGATCAAACAACTGCTGGCCCCGATCCACCAATTCGGACCATCGCCAACACCACCTTAATGCACATGCACACTAATTGCAATACAGCCTAACCCAAGGATTTTTTGCACGGGTGCCGCCTCCAGCCGAGCCAAGTTGTGCTAAATTGAGCGTCAGGGGAGGGAGCGTTGGCCGGATTTACCGAGTACAAGCGGTCACAACTGATCCTGTCCCTTTTCACGGACAGAAGTGGCGATTCAACCGGTCAGACAAATTAACCGGTCAGACAAATTAACCGATCAGACAAATTAACCGATCAGACAAAGGATTTGAAATGTCGGTCCAGTTCACTGAGTTGCAGAAACGCTTGCTGGCAGCACCGCATCCGTGGTTGTGTCGGCAGTGGTACGAAGACCGAGAATTCTATCGGACAGGCTGCCAGATTACCGAGGCGGACATGCCCGAACTGAGGCATCTGGTCGAACAGTGGAACCATTGGTTCTTGCCCGAAGAACTCGATGGTCCCGACGAGGTCGCGGAGCACTACGAGCTGTTGCCGATTGTCGCAGCCCGAGCCTTGGCGGAGTGGCCCAGTGAAGAGAACTTCCAGATTCTCCTAGCTCGAATACTTGATGCTGAAGAGGATGATGATTGGTTAACTGAAGAGATTCCGAAGCTCTGGGGGCGTATCGGGGAAGTGGCCATCGGCCCCTTAGCTCAATTGGCGGCGGACACGATGGAGGGTGCAATGCCGCGTTTAGCGGCACTCGAAGGGATCGCCGAGGCATACCATCAGGAAATCTCGCTTCGCGATCAGGTCGCTGCCATTTTTATCGAGTTATTGCAAGCGGCTGAGAGAAACCCTGCCAACATAAACGCTGTCCTGGCTTGGGAATTGGCTGAAATGCGGGCCACCGAGGCCGCGGAACTCATCGAACGAACCTTCGCCGCCGACCTGATCGATGTTGGCTACGCGGGTTCGTGGGAAGAACACCGCCAGGTACTGGATATCCCGGGACTGGGCCTCCCCATGCCAGAACGTCCTAGGAATTCCCTGGATTTTGGATTCTCGGCTGACCAACTTTTGGGGGAGGATGACCTATGGATCACAGGAGCTGATGAGCTTGAGTCGGCCGATTACGACGTCGATTTCACGCCCACACCCTACGTTCAAGCTCGGGAACGTATCGGCCGAAACGATCCATGCCCCTGCGGTAGCGGAAGGAAATTCAAAAAATGCTGCCTAACTTAGCACAACTCGCACAAGCTGAACTCCACGAGGGCCTGTTGATTTTTCCAGACTTCCACGCGAATTTGTCGCTCGATTCAAGGGAATCTGGCAAAAACACGCCGTTTCCGCCTCAATCGAAACGCTTGACGCGTTCCGCTACGGAAAAATCAACAAGCCCACGAAGGATTCGACTAGCATCGACCTACCTGGCCAGAAGACGACCCTTTGATGTTAATGATTAGCGCACGTTTTGTTCGCTCCTTTTAGGAACCCTTTGATCGTGACACCCATACATTCCGACAACCCAGCATCCGTTACCGCCCCTTCCGCAGCCCTGGAGTCCGATGACGTCGCCGCCATCGATGAACTGGGCCAGATCTTCCAGCAGCTCAAGTCCGAACTGGGGAAGATCATCGTGGGTCAACACGAGGTCATCGAACGCTTGGCGATCTGCCTGTTCGCTCGCGGTCACGCGTTGCTGATGGGGGTACCCGGCTTGGCCAAGACCCTGCTGATCAGTCGCCTGGCGGAGACCCTGTCGCTGGACTTCTCCCGCATCCAATTCACGCCGGACCTGATGCCGATGGACATCACCGGGACGGACATCCTGCAAGAGACGCCCGACGGACGCCGCGTGTTCGAGTTCATCAAAGGGCCATTGTTCGCCAACGTGGTCCTGGCGGATGAAATCAATCGGGCCCCCGCCAAGACGCAGGCCGCGATGTTGGAGGCGATGCAGGAGCAACGCATCACGGTCGTCGGCAAGACCTTCCACCTGCCGCCGCCCTTTTTTGTTTTGGCCACCCAGAACCCCGTGGAACAAGAAGGCACTTACCCGTTGCCCGAAGCCCAACTGGATCGCTTCATGTTCCTGATCGAGGTCGACTACCCGGACCGAGCCGAAGAGATCCGCATCGCGCGGAGTACCACCGGCGGGACGCTGCCCAGTCTGCAGCACGTGTTAACCGGCGAGCAGGTCATTCGCTTTCAGGACCTGGTCCGCCGCGTGCCCGTACCTGAGCACCTATACGAATTCGCCGTCGATCTGGCTCGTCGCACGCGTCCCCAAGCCGCCGAAGCCCCCGCCTGGCTGAAACCCTTGGTCGGCTGGGGCGCTGGTCCGCGCGCCGTCCAGTACCTAATCCTGGGCGCGAAGGCTCGCGCTGCCCTGCACGGCAGCTATATGGTCCGCCTGGAGGATGTACTGGAAGTCGCCCAGCCCGTGCTGACCCACCGCGTGCTGACCACCTTCGCCGCCGAATCCGAAGGCCTGAGCAGCCGCGACATCGTCAAACGTTTGGTCGACGAACTCAGCCGCGAACGATAAAACTGAAGATAAGATGGCTGCTACCCACGACTTTATTGAACCCCGCGTGATCGCGCGGTTGAAGAACCTCAACCTGCACGCTCGCCTGCCCATGCTGGGCAGCGTGACCGGGCTGCATCGCAGTCCCCATCGCGGCTCGAGTCTGGAGTTTGCCGAGTACCGCAAGTACGTGCCAGGCGATGACACTCGGCGGCTGGATTGGCGCGCGTACGGCCGCAGCGATCGCTTCTACATCAAAGAATTTGAAGCCGACACGAATTTGCGTTTGTGCTTGATCGTCGACACCAGCGGCTCGATGAATTACGCTCGCGGCGGCATCTCCAAGCTACAGTTCGCTCGCCAGTTGGCTGGGACCTTGGCCTACTTGGCGGCCTGGCAGGGCGATGCCATTGGCCTGTACTGTGCCGGCCAGACCTTCCAGCGGCAAATCACGCCCAAACGCAGCGCCGCCCACCTCCGCGTGATCCTGGATTCTTTGGCCTCCGCGACAGCCACCGGCGAAACGGGATTGGTCGCCGCCCTGCACGAAGCCGCCGAACGGATACGCCAACGAGCCCTGGTGGTGGTATTTTCCGACCTGTTCGTCGACCCGCAGGAACTGAGTAGCGCCTTCCAGCACTTGCGGTTTCGCAAGCACGACGTGGTGGTGTTCCATTTGTTGGAGCAAGCCGAGATCCAATTCGACTTCGATCGCCCCATGCGGTTTGTCGACTTGGAGGGCGGCCCCGCGGTGTTGGCTGACCCCAGTCTGGTGGCGACGGAGTACCGCCAAGCGATCGAGGGCTACTTGCGAGACTTGCAGACGATCGTCCGCGACGCCAACGTGGACTACCAACGACTCGATCTGGAGCAACACTACGGCGACGTCCTGGCCAAGTTTCTCCTCGCTCGCATGCCAAAACGCCGGTAACGGAGGGTCGACGATGGAAAAATTAATGGCAAACGTTCCAGAAATGCGGGCCTTGATTTTAGAGGACAACGCCGACTTAAGATGGATTAACGAGGCCTGGGCGCCAATGATCTTGAAATACTGCAACTTGTCGATCAACACGAGCCACACATTTACGAACAACAAGGAGAATCTGAAATGATAAACCTACGGTTGCTGGTCATTGTTGTCATCGTCACCTGCCTCGCCCCCGGTACCTTGTGGGCATGGCAGGAGACGCCGCCCACCCGCGAACAGGCGCCGGAGCTGTTGACCTTGCAAGTTCGCGTGGTCGATCCGGACGGGCACCCGATTGAAAATGCGACGGTGTTCCAGACAGGTTTGCGGACCAAGGTCGAGCCCGGGTCGCATTGGGGTTGGGACGAAAAACGCCTGGGGCCGCCGCCCAAGGTCCAGACCAACTTGGATGGGGTGGCGGATCTGCCCTATCCGAAGTACGTGATGGAAGAAATCGAGGTCGGCACGGTGACGGTGTCCGTGGAGCATCCCGATTTTGTCACCTTCCGCGAAGATCGCAGTGTGGCTGACAAGCCCGCCGAAGTGCAATTGAGGCTGGGGTTTCGCATCGCGGCCACCGCGGTGGATGCCGTCACCGGCCAACCGATCAAGCAGGACCTGTACGGCTTGGTCAGCGGCGATTCGCGACTCCGCGAGTGGAAATTGGCCGACAACGGCATGCTGGTCTCGCCCGTGTTCCAGCCAAACAAGATGTGGTTCTGTTTGATCCGCAGCGTGCCAGGGGAGCCGAACTGGTATAGCGATCGGATCGAGATCGATCCCACGGATCGCAGCCGCGTGCTGCTGCGTGACGTCAAGCTGGCCCCGGGCACTCGGGTCCACGGTCGGCTGGATGATGCCATCCCGCGTCCCATTCGAAATGGCCTTGTCTCGGCTTTCATCTTAAAAAAAGGCAGCGATGAAAACCAATTCCGTTGGGATGCGGCTTGGCGTTGGACAGACAAGGCACCGATCGCGGCCGACGGAACGTTTGTGTTTGAATCACTGCCGACCGGCGAAGTCTTGCAGATGATCCCCATCTGCGATGATTGGGTACCGGCACCACCCAGCAAAGAGGACGTACTGCCGTTTTTCCCCGACGAAGCAGACCAGTTGGCCATCTCGATGTCGCGACCGCAACTGATTCGCCTGGAGGGCCCCCAAGTCGAACCCGTCCTGAAGATGTTGCCAGCCACCTCGGTCAAGGTGACGGTGTTGGATCCAAACGACCAGCCCCTGGCCGGTGCAGAGATCGTCTCCTGGCCCAATCAACTGTGGTTCGGCGGCGGCTCGCAGATCCTGGGCTCGGCCTACTCCTTCTCCGAAATGCTGCAACTCTCCCGTCAAAACCAGGAATGGTCATTCGAGCGAGAACATCGCTACAGGGCCAAAACCGACGAACAGGGGATCGCCATCATCCACACCTTGCCTCCGAACCAAACCGAGGGTTTGATCGCTGGGTTGGAGGGCTACGAGATGCCCTTAAATGGAACGGACCGTGAAATTCGCATCGATCTCAAACCGGATGTCGTGACGGAAGTCACGATCAAAATGCAGCGTGCCGGAACGGATGTCTTGAAGGACGAGACCTTCCAAGGGGATAAAGACAACTAAGATGGCGTTCCTGAATCCGCTCTGGTTATTGGCTTTGCCGCTGATCGCGTTGCCGATCGTGATTCACTTGTTGAATCAACGACGGCATCGGTCGATATCGTGGGGAGCCATGCAGTTCCTGCTAACCGCCAAGCGCATGAACCGCGGCATGGCCAGACTCAAACAGATCCTGATCATGGCCGCGCGGATGGCCGCCATCGCTGGCCTGATCTTCGCCGTCAGTCGCCCTCTGTCCTCCGGTTGGGTCGGCTCGATCACCGGCGGACAACCGGAATCGATCATTGTGCTCTTGGATCGCTCCGCCAGCATGCAGCAACAGCAAACGACGACCGGCGAATCGAAGCTCAAGTCGGGCCTGGCCAAAATCGTCGCCGCGCTGCAAACGATGGGCTATCAAAGACCACTGGTGCTGATCGAAAGCGGTCAACCCACGCCACTGGTTTTAGAACGGCCCGCCGATCTACTGGATCATCCCCGCACCGGCCCCACCGAGTCCTCGGCCGATATCCCGGCCATGCTGCAAGCCGCCCTGGACTACGTGGTGCAGAACCAAACCGGGCGGACCGACGTCTGGTTGCTGTCCGATGCGGCCATCAACGATTGGAGCCCCGACAGCAGTCGCTGGCGCGGCCTGCAAAGCAGCTTCGCCCAACGCGAAGGCCTGCGGTTCCAGATCCTGCAATACCCGGAACCGCCGACCCAGAATTTGACGATTACCCTGGACCAAGTCCGGCGGCAGGTCGCACCCGACAACGCCAACGCGGCGGAATTGGTATTGGATCTGACCGTGCAAGGTCGCTCCAGCAACACCACGGTTCCGTTGGCGTTCAACATCAACGGCCTCCGTTCCGTCCTCAATTTGGAGCTCCGCGGCGAGACCACTTCGCTGGTCGGCCACCGTATCCCGATCGACCAAGAACTGGCCGCCGGGTGGGGCTCGGTGCAATTGCCCTACGATGAAAACGAAAGCGACAATACCGCCTATTTTGCATTTGCTCCCGAACCCGTTCGGCGGACGGTGATTGTCACCGAACGCCCCGCTCACACCCGCGCGATCCAATTAGCCGCCGAGACGGCTCCCACGCCCGGTGTCGAACATGAAGTGCAAGTGCTATCACCGGAACAAACCGGGCTGATCGATTGGCAGTCCACCGCGCTGTTGGTCTGGCAGGCGCCGCTGCCCGAGTCAGACCTGGCTCGGGTCATGGAGAACTTCTTGACCAGCGGCCGGTCGATCGTGTTTCTGCCGCCCACCGAACCGAGTTCCAGTCAATTTGCCGGTTGGCGCTGGGGCGACTGGTCGGAGATCAATCGCCAAGGCCAAGCGGTCCGCTATTGGAACAGCGACGAAGATCTGCTGGCGCGGACCCGCAACGGCCAACCGCTGCCGGTCAACGACTTGCGGTTTTATCAATATGCCCAGCTGCAGTCGGTCGATGCGGGAGCGACCGAGACAGGAGCGGGCGAGACGGGAGCCGCCTCAACCCAGGACTCGGAGTGGCCGGCCACTACTTTGGCTCAATTAGAAAATAATGCCACTTTGCTGCAGCGCTGCAAGACGACCGGTGGCACGCTCTACTTCTTGAGTACTTGGCCGGTTGGTACCCACTCCAGTCTGGACAGGGAGGGGATCACGCTGTTTGTGGCCATCCAACGGGCCATTGCCCAGGGTATTGAAACGGTCGGCAACGCCAAGTCGTTGGCGGCCGGCAGTGCCCCCGCTCAAGTGGTCCAAGAACTGCCGCAAGTTTTATCGGCCGCGGCCGATCCCTGGTTGGGTGGTCGCAGTCAACGGGCCGGTGTGTACGGCGATGCCTCTCTGTGGGTGGCGCTCAATCGACCGGCGGCCGAAGACCGTGGCCAAAACATGGGGCGGGGTGAAATCGAGTCGCTCTTGGCGGGATTGGACTTTCAGATTGTGGAAGATCAAGTGGGCAGTGGCCGCAGCCTAGCCAGTGAAGTCTGGCGGTTGTTTATCCTGGCCATGGGCCTGGCCCTGATCGCGGAAGCCGCTCTCTGCCTGCCGCCCAAAGCCGCTCCGGCTGCCAAAGCGGTCAACGAACCTCGGAGGGCAGCGGCATGATCGAATCGCAATCGTTCGGTTTCACGGGCACCCATCCGCTGATCGTGGGACTGGCGGTCCTGTTCCTCGTGGCAGGCGTGGCCTTGGCCATTCTCGCCATGCGTCGCGGCGGTTTCAAACGCTCCATCGTCAGTCTGGAGGTTCTGCGCATCGCCTTGTTAGGCATGGTGGCCGTCACGCTCTGCCAACCGGAATGGGTCCAGTCCTTTTTACCCGATAGCGAACCGGTGCTGGTGGTGTTGTGGGACCAATCGGACAGCATGCAGACCGAGGACATGCCTGGGGCTGGGGTCGGGGCTGGGGCCGGGGCAGGGGCCTTGGCTGGAGCTGGGAGCGGGACAGGGGCGACGGACGAGTTCCAGTCGCGGGTGGCGTCCATTGGGCCGTTCCTCCAGTCGGGGTACTGGGCGCCGGCCGTCGCTGATCGCCAGCGGCCCGTCCAAGTCTTGATCGAACCCTTCTCGTCCGGCTTGCTGCCACCCACCTCGGCCACCGATCTCGATGGTGCCCTGCAGAGCACGCTGGAGAAACACGCCAACCTGCGAGGCATCGTCCTGCTGTCCGACGGAAGTTGGAACATGGGGAACTCCCCCAGTCTGGCGGCGACCCAGCTGCGGACGGCGGATGTGCCAGTCTTTGCGGTGGCTGTGGGCAGTGAGACGCCTCTGCCGGATCTGGAAGTGGTCAGTGTGGAGGCGCCGACCTTCGGCGTGGTCAATAAACCCACGCGCGTGCCCTACACCATCAGCAGCACGCTGCCGCGCGACGTCGAAGTGGAAGTGACTTTCTCCTCCAACGATGGCGATCGACTCACGGAACGCGTTCGCATCCCAGCCAACGGGACGCTGCAGCAAGCGTTCGTCTGGAATCCGCAAAAGGTCGGCGACTACGAATTGACGGTCGACGTGGAGGTCGCGGCGGGTGAACGGATCGCCGCCAACAATCGACTGGCGGTTCCGATCGAAATTCGCCGTGAGTCGCTCCGGGTGTTGATCGTTGAATCGTACCCGCGGTGGGAGTACCGGTATCTCAAGAACGCTCTGTCCCGCGATCCGGGCGTGGAGGTTCGCTGTGTGCTGTTCCATCCAGATATTGAAGCCATGGGCGGCGGCAAAGAGTACCTGCCGGCCTTTCCCGATTCGATCGACGCTTTGACGTCTTATGATGTTATTTTTCTGGGGGATGTCGGCGTGGGCGATGGGCAACTGACCCTGGAGGATTGCCGGCGGATCAAAGGCTTGGTGCAGAACCAAGCGACCGGTTTGATCTTGATGCCAGGTTTCCGCGGACGCCAATTCTCGTTGGTCGACTCGGAATTAGCCGAACTGATCCCGATCACCTTTGATGCCACGCAACCGCGCGGCTGGGGCAATCGCGTCCCCGCTCAATTGCAACTGACGGATACTGGCAGCCAGAGCCTCCTGACCAAGTTGGCGGACTCGGCGGAAAACAACCTGCAGCTCTGGAATCGCTTGCCAGGGTTCCAATGGTATGCTCCGGTGCTGCGAGCGAAGATCGGCTCGCAGGTCTTGGCGGTCCACTCCAGTGAATCAAACGCCGAGGGTCGGATCCCCTTGTTGGTGACCAAGACGTTTGGCGCGGGCAAGATCCTGTTCATGGGTACCGATGGGGCGTGGCGCTGGCGCGAAGGCGTCGAGGACAAGTACCATTATCGGTTCTGGGGCCAGGTCGCTCGGTGGATGGCCTACCAGAGAAACATGGCTGGCGGCGATTCGATGCGACTGTTCTATTCGCCGGATCGCCCGCGAGTCGGACAGACGCTGTCGCTCAACGCCAACGTGATGGCGGCCGATGGTGAACCCTTGCAAACGGGCCAAGTGACCGTGCAGATGGTCGCGCCATCCGGGAATGTGCAAACGATCCAGATGACGTCGCAAGCGGAGACTGGCCAGTGGGGCTTGTTCACGGGCGTGTTTGTACCCTTGGAGCCCGGCGAACATCGCGCGACGCTGACCTGTCGCGAGACCGGCGGAACATTGGAGACCACGATCAGTGTCCAAGGGATGCAACGCGAGCGATTGGGGCAAGGCGTGAACGTGGCGTCGCTGCAAGAAATTGCCGCGATCACGCGCGGCCAATGGGTCAAACCCGACGAGATGTCCACGGTAGTGGCCGCGCTCCAGAACCTGCCCGAACCGGAAGCGGAAACGCGTCGCATCCGTCTCTGGGCCCATCCCCTCTGGGTTGGACTGCTGCTGACCCTGATGAGCGTGTTCTGGATTGGCCGGAAGCTGGCGGGGGTGATATAATTTAATTGTTCACGCCCCGTAGAACGCACCAGGTCCGCGAATGACCTCCCAACCATGATCGGTTACGATATAATGGAGCGGTACCGCGTTGCTCCTCGAAGGGAAATCCGATGGACACCAAGCCGATAAGTTATCTTGTCCCGCCCGAGACGCGGATGGTGTTGGAAAACGTGGACTGGGAAACCTACGCTGCTCTGGCGGATCAACGCCGCGGCAGTGTCCCTCGTCTGACTTACGACGAGGGAGTGCTGGAGATGTGGTCGAGGTCGAATTGACATCTTCCACGATTGCCAAAATGAAGTTATTTGCGGCCATGCAAGTGCCGGAAGTCTGGCATCACGACGGAGAGTGCTTGACCATGTATCGACTGGTAGATTCCCAGTATCGCGAAATCGATTCCAGCGTGGAGTTGCCCGGTTTGGATAGCGCCCGGATCAACGCCATCTTGCTGCGCCGCCACACCTTGGGCGAGACAAAGTCTATCAAAGAATTTCGCCAGTCGATTTCTGATTGAAACACCGGCGATCGGATTTAACGATCGTCAGTGATCGCGATCATCTATCTTAGATCGCAGGGTTTCGATCATCATTTCCAGCTCCGCGAGACTCTTGCCGTCGAATGCCTGGTCCGGTGATTCCGAATCACCCAAACTCAACTGGCGGATACGGGTCGTTTTTAAACTATCGCGAACTTCGCCCAGCGACGGACTTAGGGTTCCTCCTCGGGCTACTCGCCATTTAAGTCAATTGGCCCACGACAGCGCCAGTTTCCCGCTGGAAAGGCCGAAATTCGGTTACCACCTCGTTCATCCTTTCCATTTCAACTCTGTTTTAATTCTACAACTGCCCCAAGATCCAACCCTCGATGCCGGCAATGTTGCGTTGGGCGGGGGACAACTCGGGTGAGAAGTAATCTTTTAACCGATCCGTTGTGTCCATGTCCCGCAACCAGCGTGCCAGACAGTAGGCGTCGTGTTGATGCACGTCACGTCCCTCCCGAGGGATACTGGCGGTCAACAACGCCGGGTAACCCTCGGCGATCACCGATCGACCAGACGGTGGGGCCCAACCGTCAAAAGGCCAGAAATGCAGGTCGCTCCCGAGTTCCTGGCGGAGGTAACGCAACCAAGGCAGACCCGCATGAGTGGACTTGGCCACGCTGCCCGGCACATCAAAATGAAACACTGATTTCGCGCCACAGCGCACTTCGGTCAATCGCCGCCAGCGCGCAACGCCTTGACGCGCCTCAGCGTCGCCGCGGATACCATCCCTGACAAAATCCACATAAACATTCGGCAGATCCGTTGGCCAATGCCGCTGAAAATCGTCCAAGAACGTCGACCAATTGGGCAACACGTGGAAAGACTCGAAGTAACGCAGCGGAAAGGAAAAGCCGTGGTCGATGGCCACCAACGTCGCGGGCCCCGTCCGTAGTTCCTCGACCAACCACTCGGCCAGCCCCCGTCTTGTCCAATACTTCCGCGGACTGGGCGGCGGCAATACCTCTTGCGGATCCGTCGCCTTTGTCGCGCTGTACACCCGCAATCCCTTCAGACTGGCGTCGATCGTCTCTGCGCCCGAATAATCGATACCCAAATAACGCTCAAAATTTGCCATAAATTCAATCCAGTACAATAATGGTTGCATCGCCAGCGGCCGCAGCCGCTCGATAATACTCTTTCAACTGGCAGTAGAAATAGTGCAGGCTGCCGACCTCACGTCGATCGTCCGACTTCTTGTACAAGGGCGTGCCGAGAAACTTTTCGGTTCCAAACTGCCGAGCCAACTCGGCGAACTCCAGATCCTGCAGCGCGACATGGATTTGTTGGGTGGTTGCCGAGTCGTTCCATTGGATCGGAGCACCCTGGCCCGCCAGCGCCAACTCATGGACACGTTCCCGACCGGAAATCGCCCAGCGGAAAGTCGATCGGCTGGCCTCGTCAGCGGTGGTCTCGCACAGCAAGTACAACAAGACCTCAAACCGACGATCCAAATCAGCGGTCCGCCACAACAAGGCGGGTTCCTCGTCCAACAACCGCAAGACCTGCTGATACAGAGTCAAGTAGGCGGGGTCCGTCTCCAACGCAAAATACGCTTCCCGATCGGTCGAGGCCTGCTTGCCACTCAGCCAGCCGAGATAGCAAAAGACCGTTTGCAGACAATCATCGGCCAGTTCCCCAGCGCGTGCTTGCACGAACAACGGCCAATGTTCCGGCATCGCCTGTAATCGTGTCTCACGTCCCATCGCTCCCCTCCCTCTCGTTTGCATACCACTCGTTCGCCGTCCCTTGCCAGCCACCGCAGAATGGCCTTAATCCTAATCGCGATTGGCACCCAGTCCCACCCCCCGGAGACTTTGGGCTTATCGATCTTTCTAAGACTAACTCGCGAATTCACTGCCTTAGTTTAAGAAATCATACAAACACGTTCCGTTTTCCCATCAAACGAAATACTTGACGGACTCCGCTAAGGAAAAACGTACCCGTTAACGGTTGGACGTTTGAAATTGGTCCGGGTGCCTCAGCCGCTGCCTTCCGCTGCGTCCTTTTAATCTCTTGCGGTTCAAATTTCCTGCCGGCCCAAAGGGGGAGCACCGCAGAGGGAGAAAGTACGCAGAGAATACCCGGCCACCGCTGCCTTCCTCTGCGACCTTCCCATCTCTTGCGATGCAAATTTCCTGTGGGGAGTCGCGGAAAGTACGAAATGCCGTTCTAGCGGTTATGCGGGGCGTGAACAGTTAGCGGTTAGCGGTTAGCGGTTAGCGTAGGGCGTAGGGCGTAGGGCGTAGGGCGTAGGGCGTAGGGCGTAGGGCGAGGGCAACATCTTGTTTTCCATTCTCCATTTCCTTTTTCATTGTTGAACGCTCCCTTTCTCTCTGCTTCTCACCCTACGAATTCTTCCAGCCCTTCCCATCTCTCGCGGTTCAAATTTCCTGCCGGCCCAAATGAGGAGAACCGCAGAGGGAGGAAGTACGCAGAGAATACCCGGCCACCGCTGCCTTCCTCTGCGCCCTTCCCATCTCTTGCGGTGCAAATTTCCTGCGGGGCGTGAACAGTTAGCGGTTAGCGGTTAGCGGTTAGCGGTTAGCGTAGGGCGTAGGGCGTAGGGCGTAGGGCGTAGGGCGTAGGGCGAACATCTTGCATTTTCCATTCTCCATTTTTCCTTTTTCATTCTTATTGAACGCTTTCCCTTTCTCTCTGCTTCTCACCCTACGAATTCTTCCAGCCCTTTCCATCTCTTGCGGTTCAAATTTCCTGCCGGCCCAAAGGAGGAGCACCGCAGAGGGAGAAAGTACGCAGAGAATACCCGGCCACCGCTGTCTTCCTCTGCGACCTTCCCATCTCTCGCGGTTCAAATTTCCTGCGGGGCGTGAACAGTTAGCAGTTAGCGGTTAGCGGTTAGCGTAGGGCGTAGAGCGTAGGGCGTAGGGCGTAGGAGCGTAGGGCGTAGGGCGTAGGGCGAACATCTTGCATTTTTCATTCTCCATTTTTCCTTTTTCATTTTCATCGAACGCTTCCCCTTTCTCTCTGCTTCTCACCCTACGACTTCTTCCAGACCTTCCCATCTCTTGCGGTAAAAATTTCCTGTGGGGCGTGAACTGGCACAAAAAAATCACCAAGTCCTTGACGCGTTCCGCACCGGAAAAAACAACAGGCCACTTGACGGGCAAATAGTTAACATGTAAACTATTTACCAGTATAGTAACGCAGGATGGGGGGAAATGAGATTTAACGCAAGGGTGAAGGGATGGCGGGAAAACTACGAGCGGAACTGAAGAAGCGCGGGGACTTCGAGTCGCTCGAGCAAGAAGCGACCTTGAATCTCTGGCGGACGTCGGACCAATTGTCCAATCGCGTCGGACGGTTGCTGCGCGACTTCGGGCTGACATCCTCCCAATACAATGTGCTCCGTATCCTCCGCGGGGCGGGGGAGCCTCTGCCGTCGTTGGAGATCGCCAGCCGCCTGATCCAGGTTGTCCCCGCCATCACTGGTTTGATCGATCGCTTGGAGCGAAATGGCTTGGTCGTCCGCCAGCGATCCGAGGAAGATCGACGGGTCGTTCACGTCGAGCTGACCCGTCAGGCGCGGCACTTGCTGGAGCGGATCGATCATCCTCTGCAGCAACTGCACCACGAGTTGCTCGGGCACATGAGCCGCCGCGAGCTGAAGTCGCTGATCGAGTTGTTGGAGACGGCTCGCGAAATTCCTGACACCAAGACGAAGAAGAGCCAATCATGAAACGGATTCGAAAAGCCGCTGAACGTGGCTACGCGGACCACGGCTGGCTGAAAACTTATCATACGTTTTCGTTCGCCGATTACCGCGACCCGCAGCCGAATTGATGCGGTTCGATTTGGCTTGACGCACCGAGTCCCTCGGGTGCGGAGCCGGAGCAGTCCGCTGCCGAGGGGCCTGACCTTTTGCTAAAACACCGCGTCCGGCGAAAGTCGGATGGGTGTGACCACCGAGTGGCTCGTGGAGAGGTTTCACGAGCCAATCAACCATGGAAGATTTGGAGAAGAACCGATGCCAACGCTATTTGATCCCTTTTCGCTCAAAGATGTCACGCTCCGCAATCGCATCGCGGTGTCGCCGATGTGCCAATACATGTCGGAGGAGGGCGTGGCCACCGATTGGCATCAAGGGCATTACACGTCGTTGGCTCGTGGCGGTGCGGGCTTGGTGACCCTCGAGGCCACTGCGATCTCGTCCGAAGGCCGCATTTCTTGGGGTGACGCGGGGCTGTGGAACGATCGCCAAGCCGAGGCCCTCGTGCCGATCGTCCGCTCGATCAAACATTGGGGCGCCGTGCCGGGCATCCAATTGGCGCATGCCGGACGCAAAGCTTCCGCCAATCGACCTTGGGAAGGCGACGACCACATTCCCGCGGGCCAACCGAACTCGTGGACTCCCATCGCGCCCTCGCCAGTCGCGTTTGGAGCCAACCTCACACGCGTCCCACAAGAAATGACTCTGGCCGATATCGCTCGCGTCCAAGCAGATATGGTGGCGGCGGTGGAGCGAGCTCGCGAGGTCGGCTTCCAGTGGTTGCAGCTGCATTTTGCGCATGGCTACTTGGCTCAAAACTTTTGGTCGTCGTACTCGAACCAACGCACCGACCAATACGGCGGCAGCCCCGAGAACCGCGGTCGTTACTTGTTGGAGACGTTGATCGCTGCCCGCCGAGTCTGGCCGGAGCACTTGCCGCTGGCGGTACGCATGAGCGTGGTGGAATTTGATGGCCAAGATGAGCGGATGTTGTCCGAGTCGATCGAGTTGCTGCGGCAGATGAAAGCCGAGGGGTTGGACACGGTGGATGTCTCGATTGGCTTCAACACGCCCAACGCCCAGATCCCCTGGGGGCCGAGTCTGTTGGCCGACATCGCCGCGCGCGTGCTCCGCGAGTCCGGTCTGCCGGGCACGACCAGTTGGTTTATCGATAGCCCCCAGAGCGCCGATGAATTGGTGCGAAGCGGCAAGCTAGACTTTGTCTCGCTAGGTCGCCCCTTCCTGGCCAATCCCCACTGGCCATACTTTGCCGCCAAAGAACTGGGCGTCGAAGCCGCCGCGACTCGGACGCTTCCATCCCCCTACGCCCATTGGTTGGCTCGCTATCGCTAAGCCGTCCCCGTCGTTCTCTACGTGCTTCCCACCTCTCGCGGTTCGGACTTTCTGCTGGCCCGAAGGAGGAGCATCGCAGAGGGGGGGAAGTACAGAGCGAAGTCTTGGATAGGGGATGGTGCGTTCCGCAAGTCGATCGTTCGTGGGGCGGCGTTGTGATTCTTTCGGATGATGTTTATTTCGCGAAAATATCGGTTTTGTTATGACTTGCTTCACGACACCCTACGCCTTCTTCCAGCCTTTCCCAGTTTGCACGGCTCGGACTTTCTGCTGGCCCGAAGGAAAAAAACCGCAGAGAACAGAAGTACGCAGAGAATACCAACGCCACGTCTTCTCTGCGTCCTTCCCACCTCTCGCGGTTCAACCTCCACGCTGCCTGCTTGTACGATCTTCAAGTCACTGATCACCGTCTGGATTTACCCGGTTAATTGATCCTCTGCGGTCCCCTGAACCTGGGCATCTCCCCGGGCTTGTGACAGTCGCAGATTAGTGGAGATTAGCGAAGATTAGTGTTCCGCACTCTCCGCACGTACCATGTGGGAAGGAGTACGCAAGTGAGTTGAATCTGTGGATGAAGGAACACTAATCGTCACTAATCTTCGCTAATCCAGAAGCGGGGAAACCTGCTGAACCAAAATATTGATCCACGCGGCAAGTGAGTAAGGTCATATCGAAAGTTATCTTGTGACTGCTCTGCCAACTTTAGAATACTTGATTGGCGTTTGGTCGGCCGATGGACATGTCGGCGCATAAGGCCAATTTTCACGGGGTCTCGGCATGAACGGTGCTCGGTAATGGCCTTCGACGCGTAATCAACTGCCACACGTCCAGTACGAGTACCATTTCATTGAGTACGAGCGCGATTACGAGTACGAGTGGGTCTATCCCGAACCGTGGGCTTCGGCACTTCGGCTGATTTTCAGATCGCTAAGTCTTTAGTAGGGGATGCGGTTCGGGGATTGGCGCCAGGCCTGGAAGGGGGCGGCGGCTTCGGCTATCAGCCCTTGAAGCATTGGCAAATTGCGTTCTTGTTTTGACTTTGACAATTCTTCATAGATGACGCGGTCGTCAAAGCCAGCCTCGGCGGCTTGATCGCAGGTGGCGGCGTAGTGGATTCTGTCCAAGTGTGCCCAGTAGATTGCGGCCAGGCACAGCGGGCAGGGCTCGCAGCTGGTGTAGATCTCGCAGCCCGCCAGGCTAAAGTCGTGTCGGACTTGGCAGGCGGCTCGGATGGCGACGACTTCGGCGTGAGCGGTGGGGTCCCGCAAGGCGGTGACTTGGTTGGTGCCGCGGGCGATGATGAGTCCTTCACGGACAATGACGGCACCGAAGGGGCCACCGCGGCCGCTTTCCACGTTTTCGACAGCCAGTCGAATGGCTTCGCGGAGAAATTCTGTGGATAAGGGCTCGATGGTCACAACAGCGTCTTTCGGCGGCGATTTTCGGCGTCTTTCGGGTAACAAGCATGCGTCTGGCAACAAGTTTAGACGATCCGTGGTTGGTGGGCCACCCGCGTTGGCTAAGGTGTGGCAAAGGGGTCCGCGGCATTTTCCCTCGTGGGCTGAACGTGGGTTGAACCTTTGTTAACAAGGCGTGGGCGGTGCTTGTCAGGGGCGGGACTCAGGGTTACAGTACCCTGAGTGGTTGCGGGGCCCGATTGAATGCTCGTTTTGGGTTGAGTTTGGATGTCTGTGGAAGTGGTCTCGGTCAATGGCCGGCAGTATGGTTTGCCGCCTCATCCGGTAGTGGTGATTTGTTTGGATGGATCGGCGGACGAGTACTTCGACGCGGCCTTGGTGCGTGGGCGAATGCCGAATTTGGCGCGGATGTGTGTCGACGGATATCGAGGCATGGCGCGGGCGGCGATGCCGACGTTTACGAACGTTAACAACAGCAGCATTGTGACTGGCGTTCCGCCGGCTCGGCATGGCATCGGTGGCAATTTCTTTTTGGACACGGCGACTGGTGAAGAAGTCATGATGAATTCGGCGCGGTTTCTCCGCGTCGATACTCTGTTTCCCCACATGCAACAGGCTGGGCGGCGGGTGGCGGTGGTAACGGCCAAGGAGAAGTTGCGCGACATCTTTGCGCAGGGCTTGATCGAAGTGGGTGGGATCGCGTTTTCGGCGGAGAAGGCCTCGTCGGCTGCAGCGGCCACGCATGGGATCGATCAAGTAGAGGCCTTGGTCGGTGCGACGCCGGAAATTTACAGTGGCCAAGCCAGCGTTTATGTGTTGCAGGCGGGCGTGGCGTTGTTGTCCGAGGGGATGGCGGATTTTCTCTATCTGAGCACCACCGACTACATGCAACACAAGTTCCCGCCGGAGCATCCCGAGATCTTGGACTTTTATGCTCGCTTGGACATCGAAATCGGCCGCCTGTTGGATCTGGGTGTGGTGGTGGCGATCACTGCCGATCACGGCATGAACGCCAAGCAGTTGGCGGACGGTTCGCCGAATGTGATCTATTTGGAGAGCGAATTGACGGCGGCGTTTGGCCCAGGCATTCGGGTGATTCTGCCCATCACTGATCCCTATGTCGCGCATCATGGGGCGTTGGGTTCGTTTGCTCAAGTGCATTTGCCCGAGTCGGTGTCGGTGCAGGCGGTCTGCCAGTGGTGCTTGCAACGAGAGGGGATCACGGAGTGTCACGACCGCGAGACGGCGGCGCGATTGTTGGAGTTACCGGCGGATCGCTCGGGTGATTTGGTGGTTAGCAGTGGTCGTGATGTGGTCTTGGGACGTACGCCCGATTATCACGACCTGTCGGCACTGGCGGGGGCTCTGCGTAGCCACGGTGGCCGCTACGAGGAAATGGTGCCCTTGGTGTTCAGCCGGCCGTTGAATCGGCGATACGCGGCCGTGGTCGCCGGCGATGTGCGGAACTTTGATGTGTTCGAAATTGCCTGCAGTGGGTTGCTGGTGGACAACGAATAGGGACGAGCCGAATTTGATGGCAACGGGAAGTGAGTTGGCATGAGCGTCGCGGAGGTCCTGGTATTTACGGGAGTGGGCCGCGCGTTCGAGCGACGCGAGGTGCCGTTGCCCGAGCGGTTGTCTGCGGGCGAAGTCTTGGTGGCGATCGACTTGGCGACGATCTGTGGTTCCGATCTGCACACGGTGGAGGGGCGACGTTCGGCGCCCGTCCCGTGCGTGTTGGGACATGAAGGCGTGGGGCATGTGGTCGCCAGTCAACGACTGGGCGTTGCTCCTGGTCAACGGGTCACTTGGACCTTGGCCGATTCGTGCGGGCATTGCTCGCCGTGTTCGCGGTGGCGTTTGCCGCAAAAATGCGAACATTTGTTCAAATATGGTCATGCGGCCTGGGGAGACGGGCATGGCCTCAATGGCTGTTATGCCTCGCATGTGGTCTTGCGGCCGGGCACGACGGTGGTACCGGTTCCCGACGGACTGAGTGACGGGTTGGTGGCGCCGGCCAATTGTGCGTTGGCCACAGTGATCAACGCCTTGGAAGTCTTGCCCGATCCTTGCGAGCGAGTCTTGATTCAGGGCAGTGGTTTGTTAGGAATCTATGCAGCGGCTTGGTTGAAGTGCCGCGGCATCGAAGAAATTTATTGTGTGGACTTGTCGGCGGAGCGATTGGCGGCGATGCCCGCGTTTGGTGGCCAGCCGATCGTGGCGGGTCAGGCCATGCCGCTGGTCGACTTGGTCTTGGAGTTGGCTGGGACATCGCAAGTGATCAACGATGGCGTTCGCTGCCTCAGGCCGGGCGGGCATTATGTCTGGGCGGGGATGGTACACCCCCAGACGCCGTTGGACCTGATGGGGGAGACGGTGGTCAAGGGTTGTTTGACGGTCCGCGGTGTCCACAATTACGCGCCGCGGCATTTGGTGGCCGGGTTGGAGTTTTTGGCCCAGCACCAGCAGCGGTTTCCCTGGGCAGGCCTGGTCAGTCCGCCAT
The DNA here is from genome assembly GCA_018402565.1 of Pirellulaceae bacterium. Taxonomy (GTDB): domain Bacteria; phylum Planctomycetota; class Planctomycetia; order Pirellulales; family Pirellulaceae; genus M30B19. Next base: position 219,030 of record JAGYIQ010000001.1, read on the forward strand.
TGAAGTTGGCGGAACTGGATTTGGCGTTTGACTTGACACGACAGCGTCGCTGGCAGCGAGTTTCTGTCCGGCCCTGAGCATGATCGATGGTGCCGTAAAGGCAATGTGAGGAATAGCGAATGATAGAGCGACCGAGTTACGTGCTGGGACAAGCGGTGCAATCGACGGACTTTTTGGAGGTCTTTAACCCTTGGGATGGGTCGTTGGTCGGCCGCGTGGGGCGGGTGGATGGCAAAACGATGGCAGCGGCGATTGACGGGCATCGCGCTTCGCCGTGTCGATTGAGTCGTTATGAACGCAGTTCGATCTTGTACCGCACGCAGGCGTTGTTGGAGTCACGGCGGGAGGAGTTGGCTCGTTTGATCACCGCGGAGTCCGGCTTGTGTCTGCGCGAGACGCGGTACGAGGTTGGGCGGGCCAGTGACGTCTTTGCCTTTGCGGCGATGGAGGCCTTGCGAGATGATGGTCAAGTCTTCTCGTGTGATATCTCGCCCAATGGCAAAGCGCGGAAGATTTTTACGCTGCGCGAACCGTTGGGGTTGGTCGCGGCGATCACACCCTTCAATCATCCGTTGAATCAAGTCGCCCATAAATTGGCGCCGGCCGTGGCGATCGGAGCGCCCGTCCTCTTGAAGCCATCGGAGAAGACGCCGCTGTCGGCTGTGCGGTTGGTTGAACTGTTGTATGAAGCGGGTTTGCCGGGGTCGCTGTTGAGCTGCCTGCACGGGGACTTGGACGAAGTCACGCGGCCATTGATCCGCGACCCACGAGTGGATTTGGTGACGTTTACGGGCAGTGCGGCCGTGGGTAAAGAGATCGCGGCCACGGCGGGTTACAAACGCACCTGCCTGGAGTTGGGCGGTCATTCCCCGTTGTTGGTTCTGCGTGATGCCGACTTGGACCTGGCGGCCAAGTTGGCGTGTGAGGGTTGTTTTCGCAACAGTGGGCAGCGGTGCACAGCGGTCAGGCGGTTGTTGGTGGAAGAGCCGGTGTTGGCGGCGTTTACCGAGCGGTTTTTGGCGTTGGCGGCGACTTATCGATGCGGAGACCCGAGTGACGAGTCGACTGTGGTGGGGACCGTGATCGATGCGGCGGCGGCCGAGTCGTTGGAGCGAGCGGTCGCGGAGGCCGTAGCGCGTGGAGCGCGGGTATTGTTGGGTGGCGAGCGGCAGGGCGCGTTGTTTCCGCCGACCATTTTGGCGGATGTGGATCGACAGGCCTGGATGGCCACGCACGAATGTTTTGGGCCGTTGGCCCCGATCATTCCGGTGAGGGATTTGGACGATGCCTTGCAATTGGCCAACGCGACTGATTATGGCTTGTCCAGTGGCGTGGTGACCAATCAATTGGATTGGGCCTTGCGGGCGGTCAAAGAGATCAAGGCGGGAACGGTCAACGTGAATGAGATTCCGGGTTATCGCTTGGAGTGGAGTCCATTTGGCGGGGTCAAGGACAGTGGGCTGGGGATCAAAGAGGGCGTGATTGAAGCGATGAAATTCATGTCCACGGTCAAGACCTACTCATTGCCCTGGTAGATGCCCGGGGTTCGCGAAAACTTCATCACAACTTAACCGCGATGCCTTTGACAATGGCCAGGCCGTTGGGGCATGATCAGCGACGGTTGAGAAACAGGAGCGAGGGAAGTGGCGGTATGGTGGAACGAGTCGGAATAGTCGGTGGCGGCATCATGGGTTTGGCCCAGGCGTGGTCGGCGGCGGAGCGTGGCCATCAGGTAACGATCTTCGAGCGGACGCGTGTCGCCAGCGGCGCGTCGATTCGCAACTTTGGCATGGTTTGGCCGATCGGCCAACCGGAAGCCCTGCGCGATATGACGTTGCTGAGTCGCGAGCGGTGGCTGCAGGTGGCCGCTGAGGCGGGGATCTGGGCGAACCCCTATGGATCGTTGCACTTGGCCCATCATGCGGACGAACAAGCGGTGCTGCAAGAGTACTTGGATCTGCAGGCGGGCAGTGCTTGGGGCACCCATTTGCAGTGGTTGGATCGTGAAACCGCGCTGGCTCGTTATGGCGTCATCAATCCCGAAGGATTCCGGGGCGCGCTGTATTCGGACATGGAGATCTGCGTCAACCCGACCTCGGCGACTCGGCGACTACCGATTTGGTTGCAGGAGCGGTACGACGTCGAGTTGAAATTCGGCCAGACGATCAGCGAAGTGGGGTCCGGATGGTTAAAGACGGCCCAAGGCGAGAAGCATGACTTTGAACGCATTATTATCTGCTCGGGCCACGATCGCGAGACATTGTTCCCGGGCCTTTATGCGCAGTTGCCGCTGCGAGCCTGCAAGTTGCAGATGCTGCGAACGTATCCGCAGGCGGCGGGTTGGCAATTGGGAGCCCATATCGCCAGTGGCCTGACGTTGCGACATTACAGCAGTTTTAGAGTTTGCAGCTCATTGACAGATGTAATCGAGCGGATTGCCGCGGAATCACCGGAGTTGGACGAGTTCGGGATTCACGTCATGGCCTCGCAAGATGATTTGGGGCGAGTGGTCTTGGGGGATTCGCACGAGTACGAGGAGCGGATCGAGCCGTTTGATTCTCAGCGGATCAACGAGTTGATACTCCGTGAGTTGCAAAAGATTATTTGCCTGCCGGATTGGCGTATGGAGAGCCAGTGGCATGGTATTTACACGAAAGTGCCCGATGGTGGGCCGATTGTTTGTTCGCCCGAATCGAGGGTCTACATTGCCACCGGCGTTGGCGGGGCGGGGATGACGTTGGCGTTTGGAGTGGCCGAAACGCAGTGGCGGCACTGGAGTGGCGACGGACCAGCAGTGTCTCAGCGGTAGCGAAGCGAGGTAAGTCGATGAGCCCATGGTTGCAGCAGTCGTTAAGCCGACATCGATTGTGGTTGAATCTGTGGGCGATGACGGCGGCCTTTTCTGCCTACTTCTTCATGTACATGTTCCGCAAGCCGTTTACGGCCGCCAGTTTCTCGGCGGAGGGGCAATCGTATTGGGACGATAAGGCCGTGATTGTCTCTGCCCAGGTGATCGGGTACTTCTTGTCCAAGTTGATTGGTATCCGTGTCGTGTCGCAGATGCCACCGCAACGGCGGGCTTGGGCCTTGGTCGGCTTGATTGGTGCTGCGCAAGTGGCCTTATTGTTGTTTGCTGTCCTGCCGTCACCCTGGCATGTGCTGGCGATTTTCCTCAACGGCTTGCCGCTGGGGATGGTCTTTGGTCTGGTGTTAGGATTCCTGGAGGGACGGCGGTTGACCGAGGCGTTGGTGGCGGGGTTGTGCGCCAGTTTTATTGTGGCGGGTGGGGTGGCCAAGTCGATCGGCCAATGGACGCTGAATTTTCTGACCGAGTCGATGTCGCTGAGTTTATCGGCGGCGGAGCGTTGGATGCCATTTGTGGCGGGCGCGCTGTTCCTGTTGCCTTTTGTGGTGTCAACCTGGATGTTGTCCCAGGTGCCGCCTCCGGACCAAGCCGACACCGAGCATCGGAGCGAACGTTCGGCGATGACGGCTGTCGAGCGACGGAAAATGTTGTTGCGTTACGGCTGGGGTTTGGGCGCGATTTCGTTGTTTTATCTCCTGATCACTATTTTGCGGAGCCTGCGAGACGATTTTGCTCCGCAGATTTTGCTGGGGATGGGTGCCACGATCCAGCCATCGGACTACGCCTGGATGGACACTCAAGTGGCGGCATTTATTATGGTCGTCTTGGGTATGACCTCGTTGGTCCGCGACAATCGCTGGGCGTTGCAGCTGTCATTGGGGATCTCGATCGCTGGTTTTGCATTGACGGCCGCGGCCTTGGTGTGGACGTCGTCGTTGTCACCCTTGGGTTTTATGGTCATGATCGGAGCCGGGTTGTATCTGCCCTACGTAGCGGTGCATACCACGGTGTTCGAGCGTTTGATTGCCTTGACGCGAGACCGTGGCAACATTGGTTTCTTGATGTACGTGGTGGATTCGATCGGGTACTTGGCTTATGTGGTCGTGCTGCTGTTGCCCAAGCAAGTTCTGTTGGCCGGCGAGTCGCCCGAGGTGGCGTTTTATCAAAATTTTCGGTGGTATTGTTGGTCGGCGACGGGTTTAAGCGTTGTCGCGGCCATCGTGGCGCTTGTCTATTTTTCTTACGGCTTGCGGCAACCCCAGCCGGTTGGCACTCAACGGCCGCCTGATAACGTGCTAAACTAGACGGCTGTCGGGGCGAGTGTCGCTGCCGCGAACGCCGATGGTCGGCGGCGCGGGGGTCGATTCTGTCTGGCTACGGGAGTTCCACCATGTCTGGTGTGTCGAGGTGGGGGTATGTCATGCGAGCTCTGATCCGCGGTGGTTGGGTCGGTTTCTTGGCGGTCTGCGGGGCGTTCTGTTTGTCGGACGTGGCGGCTGATGGACCACTGCCAGGCCGGGCTACGGACGAGACGTCGGCAGTGGCAACGGAGTGGCGGTCGTTATTTGATGGAAAAACGCTGGCTGGCTTCGACTTTGATCCGCGTTATTGGTCCGTTCGGGACGGTCGGATCGTCGGCGAGATACCTGCCGGGCAAACGTTGGATCATAACACCTGGCTGGTCTATCAAGAGCGACCGTTTGGCGACTTTGAGTTGCGGTTCCAGTTCAAGTTGTCCGGTTTGCCGGCGGCCAATTCGGGGGTGCAGTTTCGTTCGCAGGTCGAGAGCATTCGCCAGGTGAATGGCTACCAGGCGGACTTGGACATGGGCGCGACGTGGTTGGGGCGGATTTACGACGAACATGGGCGGGCGTTGTTGGTCGAGCGCGGGACGCGGGTGGCGATCGATGCGGCGGGACAAAGGCGGGTGCAAACGTTGGCACCGGCCAAAGAGTACGCGGTGTTGTTTCGCGAGCGGGAATGGAACGATTATCGAATCGTGGCAATTGGTCCGCGAGTGGCTGTGTGGATCAATGGTACTTTGTTCTGTGAGTTGTGGGACGAGGAGGAGGGCGAGGCCGATCGGAGCGGTCGCTTGGCATGGCAATTGCACAGCGGGCCCGAGACTTTGTTGCAACTGCGAGCGTTACAAGTTCAAGAGTTGTCGCCGGAAGACTCACGACTGGGACCGTGGTTGGCCCCCACATCCACGGCCGCGGAGGCTGCGGAGGCGGTGACGGTCGGCGGTGACGTGCCACGGGGGTTGGACGAGCGGCCGTTGAATCTGGGGTTTGAGGCGGGGACCTTGGCCGATTGGACCGCGACCGGTGACGCCTTTCGTGGTCAACCCGTCGCGCGTGACGGGATCTCGCAGCGGTGGCCGGAGCAAAAGAGCGGCAAGGTGGGCGAGTATTTTGTGGCTGGGTACGAGGTGGTTGGCGATAAGGGTGTGGGCACGTTGACGTCCGCTCCGTTTGTGGCGACGCAACCCTTCGCCAGTTTCCTGGTGGGCGGCGGGCGAGCGCCGGCGACTCGGGTGGAGTTACAGCAGTTGAAGGCCGAGGGGCAGTGGGAGACGTTCTTTACGGCGGGTGGGCGGGAACGGGAGGCGATGGATCGCGCGGTGGTGGATTTGCAAACGCGACAGGGCCAGACGCTACGTGTGCAATTGGTCGATGAGAGCCGGGGTGGCTGGGGGCACTTGAACTTCGACGATTTTCGGTTGCATGCGGAGCGACCCGTGGTGGAGTCGGCCAGTGCGGTGTGGCGTTCGACAGCCAATCCGCTGTTGCAGCATTTGGTTCCCAATCCCGTGAAAGCATCTATGCAGGATCCGGCGGCGGACGCCACCCTACAAAGTATGTTTGTGCCACCCGGCTTTTCGGTACAAACCGTCGTGGCGGAGCCTCGCGTGCATCAACCGATGGCGTTTACATTTGATGGACGTGGGCGATTGTGGGTGGTGGAGGGGCACTGTTATCCCGAGAAGCGACCGGACGGTCAAGGAATCGATCGTATTTTGGTTTTTGCGGATGAGGATGGCGATGGTTCGTTTGAGTCGCGGACGGTGTTTTACGAGGGGCTGAACTTGGTCAGTGCCTTGGAGGTGGGCCATGGCGGTGTGTGGGTCGGTGCAGCTCCTGAGTTACTGTTCATTCCGGATGCCGATGGCGACTTGGTGCCGGACGGCCCTCCGCAGGTGTTGTTGGATGGTTTTGGTTACGCGGACACGCATGAAACGCTGAACAATTTCTGTTGGGGGCCAGACGGTTGGTTGTATGGCAACCAAGGGGTGTTCAATCAATCGCGGATTGGGGCACCGGGCTGTCCCGCGGAAGAGCGGCGATATTTGGCTGCGGGAGTCTTTCGCTACCATCCGGTACGCCACGTGTTCGAAGTGTTTGCACACGGTGGCAGCAATCAGTGGGGGTTGGATTTTGACCAACACGGCCAGTTGTTCATGACGCATTGTCGGAGCTATTGGGGCGGGGGGCCGACCACACACGTGTTGCCCGGCGGTCATTATTGGAACCAGGTCAACAGTGGCTATGCCGATTTTGTCTCGCCGCAGGGCTTGGACATCCAGCCGGGATTGAAGCATTACCTGATGGCGTCGGCGCGGTACGGTCACGGCGAAGGAGGCGCGGGCAAAGCGGGCAGTCGCCAAGTCTACGGGGGGCATTCGCATGTGGGCACGATGTTGTATCTGGGTGACAACTGGCCGGCAGAATACCAGAACCGATTGTTCACGCACAATTTGCATGGTCATCAAATCAATCAACAGATCAACTTGCGGGAGCACGGTGGCTATGACACGGTGCATGCGGGTTATGATGTCTTTTTCTGCGCTGACCCGCAGTACATCGGTGTTGACCTGAAGTACGGCCCGGAGGGGGCGGTGTACATCAGCGATTGGTACGATCCACGACATTGTCACAATCCGAACGTCGAACAGTGGGATCGCGGTAACGGACGGATCTATCGACTGCAGTACGATGCCACTTATCGTCCGGTGACGGTCGATTTTCCCGGTGCGGCGGAGGATGCGTTGTTGGCCGCGTTACGGCATGCCAACGAGTGGCATGTGCGGATGGCGATGCAGGAGTTGGGTCGCCGCGCGCGGCGGGACACCCTGAGCCCCGCGACTCGGGAAGCCGTCGTGGCGCGGTGGTCCAGCGAACCGGAGGCGCGGCAGCGTTTGCGTTACTTGTGGTGTTTGGCTCAGATGGGCGAATTGACGTCGCAGCGGTTGGTGGGAGCCTTGTCGGATCCCGACGAGTACGTGAGGGGCTGGGCGGTGCGATTGGCGGTGGATGAGTCGCCGGAGCGAGAGGTAGGGAGAGTTGCCTTGCCGAGTGACCTGTGGCAGCCCTTGTGGCAGATGGCTCAGGTGGAAAAATCGTTGTTGGTCAAACGCGAGTTGGCGTCGGCGTCGGATCGGTTGGTCCCCGAGCAGTCGTGGCAGTTGATTCGCGTGTTGGCTGGGCAGGCCGAGAATGCCGTAGATGTTCCCCTGGTCTCTTTGCTGTGGTTTGCGGTGGCTGGCGGCATGCAGTCGGACGTGGCGGCGGGCTTGCGGTTGGGTGACGAGACCGTGTTGCCGGTGTTGCGGGATTCGATCGAATGGTACGCTGCGAAACGTTCGGAGTTGGGTCGCGAGCGTTTGATCACTCGGTTGGGTTTGGCCCAAGGGGAAGAGCGTTATCGGCTGTTGCGTCTGTTGCAGCATGCGGTCCAAGGGCTGCGTGGTGTTTCGTTGCCGGAGACATGGCGATTGGTGGCGAGCGATTTGTACCAATCGGCGGATGCCAAAACACGACAGGCCGCGGGGGCGATTGGGGCGGTGTTTCGCGATCCGATTTTGTTTGCCCAGCATTGGCGGACGGTGGAATTGGAGACTTCGGGACCGGCGGTGGTGGCGGCCCTGCAAGTGTTGCAGCAGGACGCGGCGACCGACAAACTGGAGTTGCTGCTAAAGTTGTTGGAGCGGCCCGAGTTGGTACGTGCCACATTGCCGTTGCTACGCCGCTACGAATCTCTGGCGGTGGCCGCGACACTGTTGACCAAGGTGCCGCAGTGGGACGAGGGCTCCGCGACGGCCGCAATGGAGTTGTTGACGTCCCGTACGACCTGGGCGTTGGCATTGTTGGACGCGGTGGACGAGGGGCGAGTTGATGCGAGTGTCGTGACGGCCTACCACGTGCGACAGATGGTAGGCTTGGGAGATAGCGGCTTGACGCAGCGGTTGGAGACCAGTTGGGGCCAGGCCGGACAGACATCGGCGGAGCGTGCAGAGCAGATTCGTCGACTGGTTCAGTTGTACGAGGGAGCACCGTTGTGGGCCTACGACGGGGGAGCCGGCAAACAGCACTTCGAACGGCTGTGTGCGAATTGTCATCAGGCCTCTGCGGCGGGCGCGAACCTGGGGCCATTGTTGGCGGGGTCTGGATCCAAGGGCATCGCTTACTTGGTCGAGAACATTGTCGATCCCGACGCGGTAGTCGGTCGCGACTTTCAGGCAAGGTTGATCCTGACGACAGAGGGTCGAGTGGTCACGGGACTGGTGATCGATGAATCGCCTTCCGCCATCACGATCCGCACGGCGACGGATGCCGAGACGATCGCCAAAGAAGAGATTGAGGAAATTCGCATCTCGGAGCAATCGTTCATGCCGGCGGGCTTGTTGGACAGCTTGGAGGAGCGTGAAACGATCGAGTTGTTCAAGTACTTGCTCGATTTATAGCCGATACAAAAAAAGGGCGTCAGCTCACGGGAAGAGCTGACGCCTGATTCTTGCATCGGATGGTCGGCTTGATCGAGCGAGTTGAGATCAACGCGAATTGGGCGATGGAGGAGCGGCGGGTGCCGACGGTGCGGCGGAGGCGGGACGGTAGATCGACTCGTATGGCACGGTCATGGCGTTGTTTTTGCGAAGACTGATGCCTTCCCATTCCATCTCGGTATGTTTGGTCAGGACGTCGACAAACTCATCTCGGCGGCTTTCGCGTTTTTCGATTTGTTGCCGCAGTTCGTTCAACTTGGCTTCGAGGGCCGTCACCTGTTCGCGGCGTCGTGCCAGATCACTGTCGAACTGTTCCGCGATGGCTGCTCGGAGTTCCGTCAGCAACGATTGTTTGCCTGCTTCGTCCGCGGCGTCGCTCCACTGCTGACGCAAGTCGGCGATCCGTTGTCCGAGTCCCGAGGCGGGACCGGCCGTGACCCTGGCCAAGCGTTCCGCGTAGATCGATGGTGTGCTATCGCCAAAGGACCAGGGATTTTGAGCCGCGAATTGCGGGGGGAGTGGTTCTCCGGCTTGAATGAACGTAGGGGATGACACACCCGGTTCCATCGCGAGCGCGAAACCCGTTAAGGGCGTGTCGTAGGAATGCAACCGATTCGAGAGATGATCAGAGCCGTAGACTTGCTGACCTGACGAAGCCTCGACCACCCATTCGGCGATGGAGCGGGGTTGGGACATTTGCAGGATGCGTGCGTCCAGCATCCGCGTTGTCGGATGCAAAGGCCCTAACACGGCGACCAACTGGTCGCGGAGTTCTTGCATTTCGGCAATCAGTTGAGCGGGGTCGCGGGATTCGTCCAAATCCTCGGAGGAGACGACACCGACGACGATGCGTTTTTCTCCGTCAGGTTCCTGGCAGAACCAAAGCCCGAGGGTGCACAGTGTGCCGGTGACAAAAGAGACCAATGGCTTCAACATGTTGCGAAACTCCTTGCAATTCGTTTTCCTGAAAATGTTTCTATTGTCGGTGTTTGACTTATTCCGCTGGCGTTTGCTGGCTCGGCGGTATCCATCGCGTCCGACTCTGTTCACTCGTCGGCTTGGACTGCCTCTTGCAGCAATTTGATCCAAATGTCCAATTCAAGATCTTGCTGGGCCCAGGCTCGGCGAGTCTGCTCCATTTCCCATTCCAAGGGACCGGTTTCGGTGCTCCAGTGCAACCGCAGGACATGGGCCAGTCGCGGCGGTGCCGCATCGGTTGGGGTGGCGTGTGGGGTGGCATGTTGGGTGGCGATTCGTGCGGTGGTTGCCTGTGTTGATTCCGAGTCGGTCGTAGAACTCGAATTCGGCGGTATGGGCTCGAGGGGCGTTGGAATCACGTTGGCCTGTTGCTCTGGGAGGGTTCGTGGGGCGATGCCCCACCAAACGCCGATGCCCAGCAGCGCGAGTAGGGCGGCCGCCAGTGCCAGTGGTTTCAATAGCGGGCGGATGCGGCGGTGAGCGGTCGAGGAAGTAGCCGCGGTCGGAGTGGCTGGCAGTAGCCCGCTTTCCGCATCGGTTCGTGAGGTGGCGTCGCTGTGGTTGGCCGAGGCGGGTGAGGCGAGCAGTTTGCCGGATTGCCAATCGGCCAGTAATTGGAGCAGTTGCTGTTCGACTTCGGCAGCCGACGGGTAGCGATCTGCGGGTTTTTTCGCCAACAAGCGATCGATCAGATCGGCCAGCGGACCGGGGATTTCGGCATTGACTTCGGTGACGCGACGATGGGGGTAGTGGCAGATGCGATTGAGGACTGCCATGATCTGCGGCGCGCGAAACGCGGGTCGACCGGTGCAGGCAAAGTAGAGGACACTGCCGAGTGAGAACAAGTCACTGCGCGGGTCGATCGCCGCGCCGCTGGCTTGTTCCGGCGACATGTAATGCGGGGTGCCGGTGATCGCTCCGGAGCGGGTCAAGTTGGCATCGTCGGCGGTACGGGCCAAGCCGAAGTCGGAGATCAGGACCCGATCGACCGACTCTTCCAGTAAGATATTGCCTGGTTTAACGTCTCGATGAACCAAGCCTTGTTCATGGGCGGCATGCAACCCAGCCGCGATCTGGACACCGACGCGGAGGATCTCGGCCACACTCAACGGCCCCTCCCGATCGACTCGTTCTTGCAACGATGGTCCGGCGATGTACTGCATGACCAGATAACATTTGTCGTTTTGATTGACCACATCGTAGATCGGTACGACGTGTTCATGCATGATGGCCGCGGCGGCTTGGGCTTCGCGAGTGAAACGTTTGCGTGCCGCGCCGCTGGACATCAGATGCGGGGCTAGGACCTTGAGGGCGACGACGCGTCGAAGTTCCGTATCGTAAGCTTTAAACACGATGCCGAAGCCACCGGCGCCGATGGTCTGTTCGACGTCGTAGCGACCGAGTCGCCCGAGCAGTTCGGGGTGGAGGGCGGGTGGTAAAAAGTCTGTACTGATCTCGGGTTGTTCGGTGGGGTCCCAGGCGACCGTTTGTTCGGCGCCTGCGAAGTCCCAGTCCTCGGGTTCCGTTTGTTCGTGGACCGCGCGCAGTTCGTCGGACAGGTTGGCGAACCAAGACTGTTCGCCTGAGCATTCGGCCAAGCGTTGTTGGCATTCTTGGCATTGTTCTAAATGCGCCAATGCGGCGGCGTCGACGGTCAGCAGATCCGCATCGTCGGAGCGCAGCAAGCGCTGCAGTGCTTCAGGGCTCAAGTGCATTAGGTCAGCTCCTGTTCCAGGCGACTTACCTCTTCGCGGAGGCGGTTGATCACTCGGGATCTAGCGACGTAGATCATCCCGCGTTGGACTTGCAATTCGGCCGCGGCTTCATCCACGGAGCGTTGTTGGAGGGCGGTCAAGCGAAAGGCCTCCCAGGTCGCGGGTTTGACACTCCGTTTGGCTCGCAGCAGCGCGTAACTGAGCACTTCCCGGCGATACTCCAACAGGTCTTCCTCCGCGGTTTCCGCCGAGCGATCGTCCAACGATTCGCTGAGTTGCTGCCAGACCTGAGAGTCGAGCACCATGGCGGAGCGGCGTTGTTTGGCCCACAGTTTGAGGACGCAGTTCCGAGCGATACGGAAGAGCCAAGTGCGAAACTGGGCACGGGCTTGGTCGATTTCGTAACGATCGATCGCTCGGGCCACCGCCAGAAAGACCTCTTGCGTCAATTCGCAGGCGTCGGCGTGTTGCAGGCCCTTGCGCCGAGCGAAACGGTAGACGAACGGTTCGTAAATTTCGGTGAACTCCCGCCAAGCCGCCGCGTCGGTGGCGGTGGGCAATCGCATGATCAAGCTGGCTCGCGTGTTGGGTAAGCGATCCATACCGGGTTCTCGGGTGAAGTGGCGTTCCGTGCCGTGGGACGGGGTCCCTCGATTACTCGCCGTCCGCTCCCCATTCTTGCACAAAAATGGTGACGACTGCATTGTAGCCGGGCGACGGAAGCATTGGGGCGAAGTGAATTCCGCCGGTTTTGCCTTTTCAGCCCGTCGGGAACTGGCGACAGTACTCAAAAACGGCGATCGTGGTCGCTGTCGCCACATTGTAACTGTAGGGCAAACCCCAGACCGGGATTTCAACGGTTTCATGCAAGCACGCCAGTACCTCTGGGGTGATTCCCTGGCGTTCGCTGCCCAGGACCAGGACGGTGGGGCGTTGAAAGGTGTATTGGGTCAGTTCGATGGAGCGGTTGGTTTGCTCCAGGCCCACGATCCGATAGCCGTCTTCGGCCAAGCGTTTCAGGACGGGAGGCAGCGAGTTACGGACCTCGAGTTGAACGGTTTGGGCGGCGTCCCGTGCGATTTTGGCGTCGACTTTGTTGCGGCCGTGGACGATCAGCCGCGTGACTCCGCAGCAGCCCAGCAGTCGCACGATCCGCGAGAGATTGACGTTGCTATTGAGTTGGGGGCAGGCGACGATCAACGGCCGAGGCTGCAACAGCCGGGTGGGGGGCTTGTAGCGGACATGCTCTAGATCCGCGGGGGAGTTATCGTCGGCGGCCAATGGATTGTCGGGTTGCTCCTCGTGGGTACTCATCGGCCGATTTTTTTTAACGCAGGGACAAGGAGTTGAGGGGGGTGGGCACGACGCCGGCCACATTGTGGCCAGGATATGGCGGTTAGCCAAGCGGACCGTTCCGGCCATGGTGGCCGAGCGGCGGCTGGCGTCGGGTGTGGCTTGCGACGTGTCCGGCGACGGGGGCCGGTTGATTTTCTCAGATACGCAGGCCAAATCGCCGCCCGCGCCCAGTCAATCCCGCAAAAACAGGGTATTTGCGCCTCGATCGAAACGCTGGAGGGCTTGCACTGGACTGCGGAGTGGGATTGAATGCAGGTAACTGTTCACGGTTGACGGTCCTACGTACTGGTTAGCCCGACTTGCTCCACGACACCCGACGGGGCGTGAACGGTTACGAATGCAGACGCGGAATTTGGCCGCTTCCGGGGCCGTATTCGCAGCATCCCGTTCGCAGCATCCTGTTCGCAGCATCGAGGAGAAACGATCCATGGTCCCGATTTTGTCTCCGCTGTCGGTTTGGCAGCTTGTTTTGAGTGTCTACCTGGGTGTGGCGGTTGTAGACTCGGGGGATGTTCGGGCGGAGGCAGCACCAAGAGCCGCGGTTCAAGGCGTGGCTTTGCCTGTCGAGCGGGAGTCGGCGAGCGACGATCGGTCGGCGGATATCGTGTTGGTGGATGCTCGGATTCACACGTCGGATCGGGAGCGACCTCGGGCGGAGGCCTTGGCGATCCGGGGGGATCGGATTGTTTTTGTGGGCTCGGAGGCGGAGGCTCAGGAATGGCGTGGGCCGCAGACCCAAGTTTGGTCGGCTCAGGGACGTTTGGTGACCCCGGGTTTTATCGAGGGGCACGGGCATTTCTTGGGCTTGGGCGAATCGCTGCAGATGTTGGATCTGGCGGACGCTCGTTCGTGGGACGATGTGGTGGCTCAAGTCCATGAGGCGGTAAAACAAGCCGAGCCGGGCGAGTGGATCGTGGGGCGAGGTTGGCATCAGGAGAAATGGGATGCGGCGCCGGAGGGGCATGTGGACGGTTATCCGCGGCATGACGCGCTGAGTGCGATCTCGCCGCAGAACCCGGTCTTGTTGACTCACGCCAGTGGCCACGCCAGTTTCGCGAACGATTATGCGATGCAATTGGCGCAGGTGACGGCGGACACCCCACCGCCGCCCGGTGGCGAGATCTTATTGGTAACGGACTCGGTTACGGGCGCTGTGCGGCCCAGTGGTGTGTTTCGTGAGACGGCGTCGGCGTTGGTGCAGCGGGTCTACCAGCAGGCGCAGCGACGGCGGACGGAGGCGTCCAAGCGCCAGCAATGGTTGGATGCCATCAGGCGGGCCAACGAGGCCTGTTTGGCCAACGGGATCACCTCCTTTCAAGATGCGGGCAGTTCGATCGCCACGATCGACGCCTTGGCCGAATTGGCTGACGAGCGAGCCTTGCCGGTGCGTTTGTGGGTGATGGCGCGGGATTCGAACGAACAGTTGGATCGGCACTTGGCGCGGGTGCGACGCGAACCAGAGCAGTCGCCTTACCTGACCGTCCGGGCCATCAAACGAGCGATCGACGGCGCGTTGGGCCCGCATGGGGCCTGGCTGTTGAGTCCGTATGAGGATTTGAGCACCAGCATTGGCTTGAACACCGACTCGCCGACGTCGATCGAGGAGACGGCACGCTTGGCGTTGCGGGAGAAATACCAACTGTGTGTGCATGCGATTGGCGACCGAGCGAATCGCGAGGTGTTGGACCTGTACCAGCGGGTTTGGGCCGAGGCGTTTGGGGATCGGCCCCGCGAGCAAGCGGACTGGCAAGCTTGGGGACGGACGTTGCGTTGGCGGATCGAGCACGCGCAGCACTTGTCACCCGCGGATATTCCGCGATTTGCGGAATTGGGAGTGATTCCCGCCATGCAGGGCATCCATTGTCCATCGGATGCCGTGTACGTCCTGCAGCGTTTGGGGTACCGACGGGCCGCAGAGGGGGCGTACATGTGGCGTTCTTTGATCGATAGCGGGGTAGTGATCGTCAATGGAACGGATGCTCCGGTCGAGCGGATCGATCCGATCGCCAGTTTCTACGCCTCGGTGACGCGGCGTTTGCCGGGTGGTCCCGAGTTTTTCCCGGAACAGGCGATGACGCGGGAGGAGGCTTTGTTGAGTTATACTTTATGGGCGGCGGTTGGCGCTCACGAGGAGCATGTGAAGGGTTCCTTGAGTGTGGGGAAGTTGGCGGACTTGGCCGTATGGTCACAGGACTTCATGGAGGGGCCGTTGGATCAGGTCCCTGGGGCAAAGGCCGCAGCGACGGTCGTGGGCGGGCGGATTGCTTACGAAGCCGCGGGGTTTAAACTGATCCAGGAATAAAACGCAGGTGGGCGAGGGCAGCCCGCCTTTGGTTGCCAAAGAATGGCATTTGTCCTGAGACTGTTCTGAGCTGGATCGGGGACCTCCAGGCTAGCCATTGCTCCTCCACCTGAATCTTACTTATCTGTTAAAAGCCGACGGGCGCGGAAACGAATATTTATGCTGTCGAAAACTGCCGAGTACGCGTTGCGGGCTGTGGCCCTGTTGGCAAACCAACCGGGGCGACCGGCTTTGGCCGACCAATTGGCCGAGAAGACCTTGATTCCTCGGCGGTATTTGAATCGGGTCCTGCAGGATCTGGTGGCGGCGGGATTGTTGCGGTCGCGGCCGGGCCGAGGGGGCGGGTACGAGTTGACGAAAGGGGCGAGCGACGTGTCCATTCTGGAGGTGGTCAACGCCGTATCGCCGTTGGAACGCATCCGCCAGTGTCCGTTGGGGTTAGCCACCCATACTTCCCTCTGTCCCTTGCACGCGGAATTGGATCGAGCCTACGCGGCCACGGAAAAAGCCTTTGCCGGGGTGACCATGGCCGAGGTCTTGGCGTCGACCAAGGGGATTGTGCCGTTGTGCGAATCGGCAAACGCCAGTTCCAATAACGAAAAATACAAAAAAAACGTCAAGTCTGGCAGGCCAGTAAAAACTGACAGGCCCATAAAAACGGACAGTCCCGTGAAAACGGATAAACCGAAAAAGGCCGCCCGGACAGCGTCTGGTAAAGCGAGAGCTGCCTCGCGCGCGTCTGCTAGGAAAGGCTCATGAGTCGGGCGGTCACGTTGCTCACCGACGGACGCGTGGTCTATCCCGACGTCGTCATGGACGATTGTGAAGTCGTCGTACAAGGGAGCACCATTTTGGAGGTTCGTCGCCCTCGTCGACGGCGAACGGGAGTGGACCAAGTCATTTCGTTGGGGGGCGGCTTTCTGACGCCTGGTTTGATCGACTTGCATGTCCACGGGGGCGGCGGCGCGGATTTTATGGATGGGACCGCTGAGGCGGCACTTACGGTCTGTCGAACGCATCTGCGGCATGGTACCACCACGCTGTTTCCCACGACGACCACGGGAACGCCAGCGCAGTTGAGTGCCATGTTGGCGGCCTGTCGAGAAGCGCAAGAATTGGCTGCGGGGGAAGACACGGTACCACGAGCCAGGATTGCGGGCGTGCATTTGTATGGTCCGTACTTTGCTCCGGACAAGGTTGGCTGTCATTTGCCGGAGCAGCAGCGGACGCCGCGCGTGGGGGAATACCGCGATTATTTCTCGACGGGCATGGTCCGCATCGCCACCTGCGCCGCGGAGTTGCCCGGTGCGGCGGCGTTTTATCGTTATGCAAAAAAACATAACTGTTTGATTACGTGTGGTCATTCCAATAGCACTTATGCCGAGATGCAAGCGGCGTTTCAAGCGGGGATGCGGCACGTCGACCACTTTTGGTGTGCGATGAGCTCTGTCAGTTCCTTGCGGAGTCGGTGTGGGGTGCCGATGCAAGCCAGTATGGAGCAGTTCGTGATGATGGAACCGGAGATGAGCACGGAGGTGATCGCCGATGGTTGTCACTTGTCGGACGACTTGTTGCGGTTTGCTTGGCGGTTCAAGGGCCCGGAGCGTTTGTGCTTGGTGACCGACGCCAGTCGTGCGTTGGATCAGCCGGCGGGGGAGTATCGCTTTGGTTCGGCGATCGACGGTCCAGTCTTTCGCAGTGATGGCCAAGTTGGCTGGACGCTGGACGGACGGGGGCTGGCCAGTTCAGTAGCAGGGATGGATCGCATGGTCCGCAATATGTGGCGAGCGACGGGGGCAGCCGTGCCGGAGGTGATTCGCATGGCCAGTTTGACGCCGGCAGAGCGGGTGGGGATTGCCGACCAGGTAGGTAGTATCGAGTCGGGCAAGCGAGCCGACTTGGTTCTCTGGTCGCCGCGGCTGCATGTCAAATCAGTGATGTTGGCGGGCCGTTGGTTCGCTCGGCTGCCTGGTTAGTCGCAATGCGTCAAGGGCTGGTTGATTTTTCGAAGCGGAACGCGTTAAGGGCTGGTTGATTTTTCCGTAGCGGAACGCGTCAAGGGCTGGTTCCCATGCCGACGATTTAATCCGCCACTCGCGGGCTGTGGGCGATTCAGACGCGCACGGCTGAGACGACGACTGCTCGTGGCCGAAACCACAGCAAGTAGAGCGATGGCACAAAGATCAGTGCCAAGACGGTAGCTCCCAAGACACCGCCCGAGATGGCGACGGCCAGGGGTGGCCAGAACCCGCCACCGGCGAGGATCAGCGGTGCGAAGCCGGCCATGGTGGTCAGCGAGGTGGACAGGATATGCCGAGTCGCCCCGCGTACCACTTGTCGCACCGCGTCTGGGTCGCCGTCGCGTGCTGCGGCATGTTCGCGAATGCCCGCCAAGACCACAATCGAATCGTTGATGGCCACCCCGATCAGCCCCATGGTGCCGACGATCGCCATGAAGCCAAACGGGTAGCCGTACAGCCAGAGAGCGCCGGTTCCCAGCCCCATCGACAAGAGTCCCACCAGTCCGATGATGCCCGCCAAGCGGAACGACTGGAAGGACAGGACCAAGGTGGCCACCATCAAGACGACCAAGACACCCACGTTGGCCATCAGGTTGCCGATGGCGTCATCGCGTTTGGCGGCTTCCCCGCCATAACTCAGTTCGTAGCCGGGCGGCAGTTGGAAGTCCGCCTCGGCCAGGCGTTGTTGGAAGTCGGCCAAGACCTTGGCGGGCAGAACGCCGGCGGGGATAAAGGCTTGCACCTCGTTCATTCGTCGGTGGTTGAATCGTGGGATACCGGAGATTTCCGGCACCAGACCGACCTCGGCCAGGGACAGCAACGGCACGTTCGTGGTCAAGGCATCGCCGGTGGCCATGGAACTTGGTGGCGTCAAGTTGAAGCTGAGAACTTCTGCCAGTCGGTCGCGTTGGTTCGAAACGACACGGACGCGAATTGGCAGCTCTTCGGTTGCTTCGACGATCGTGCCCCCGCGGACCCCGTCCAAGGCGACTTCGAATTGCCGCGCCACGTCGCTGGGGTTCAGTCCCACGGTGCGAGCTTCCTCTTCGTCCACCTGCAATTGCAATTTTGGCAGGGACTCGGACAACTCGGCTCTTGTGTGAATGACCTGAGGGGTTTGTGTCAGCAGCAAACGCACTTCATCACCCAGGTCTTGGAGCGTGCGCAGGTCGGGTCCGAACATGCGCACCTCCACTGGAGCATAGAACGGCGGTCCTTGCTCCAATTGTCGGACCAAGGGCAGCGATTGAGGGAAGCGTTCATCCAAGCGAGCCTGCAGACGATGGATAGCGACCTCGTTGTCCTCAGCAGTCGTACGCTGGACGATCGCCTGCGCGTAACGCGGTTGGTTCTTGCGTGACGGGATCACATTATAATAAAAAACAGGTGCACTTTCGCCAATGAACCAATGCACATCGCTCACGGTCGGGTCACTGCGGAGCTCGGTACTGACGGCTCGGGTCAGGGCCAAGGTCTCATCCATCGAGGCGTTGACGGGTAACTCCAGTTCCACGTTCAGGACATCGCGATCGGCGGGCGGAAAGAACTGCTCGGCCAGTTGCGTGGCGGCAATGAAGCCACCCAGGGGAAACAGCATGCCGAGGGCCAGGCCCCAGATCGGTCGACGATAGATCGTTTGCAGGAAGCGATTGTAACCTTGAGCCAAAGGTGCCCAGGAGAAACCCTGTTCGAGAAAATCGACGACGGCCTTTGTTCTCGGCTTGGTTCGCTCTGCGACATCCCCGTGCGCCGTCGCATGGGGTGCTGTCACCGGACCGCGGACGCTTACGCCGAAAGCGGCCAGGGCCGGGACGACGGTCATGGCCAGCAAGAACGAGCTGCTGACCGCCAGGATCACGCTGATGGCGATCGTGCCGACAAATTCTCCGGCTGGACCTGGCATCAGGGCAATGGGACCAAATGCCAGGGCCGTGGTGAGTGTGGAGCCGAACAGGGGCACACCCAGATGTCGAACCGCATGTCGCACGGCTTGTGCCGGCGACTCGCCCTCCCGCAACCGACCGCTCACCTCGTCCACCATCACGATGGCGTTATCGATCAGCAGCCCGAGAGCTACGATCAGACCGGTGACCGACATCTGGTGGATGGGGATATCCATAAACCGTAGCCCCGCCAACACCATGAGACTGGAGAGCGGCAGAGCCGCTACGACAATCAAGGCGCTGCGCCAGCCCATCATAAAAAAGATCACCACGCTGACGGCCAATGCTCCCATAACCAAGTTCCACAACAGGGAGTCCAATCGGTCCTCGACATAGCGATTCTGCACAAACAGCGTTTCCAACACCAAGCCCGGCGGTAGCTGCTGAGCAAAGGTCGCTAAAACCTCTTGAGCTCGAGCGGTCCACAGGTCGATTCGCGTGTCGGAGCGCACCAGGACCCCGACGACCACGGCGGGTTGATCCCGGACCACTGCCAAGCTGTGGGGCGGACTGGGCGTCCCGCGATCCAGATGGGCGACATCGCTGAGTTGCAGTGTGCGGAGGCCCGCACCGATGCGGATCGGGGTGGCCGCCACATCCGAAAGGGTCCGCTTTTCCCCGGTCACTTCCAACAGCAAGTCGCCGCCGCTGTGCCGCACTTGCCCGGCCGAAACCTTCGCATCGCTGGCTTGCACTTGGGCCGCGACTTCGGACGCGCTCAAGCCGACGGAGGCCAACTGCTGTTGATCCAAAGTCACGACGATCTCTTCGCCTGGGTCCCCGTAGATACGCGTCTTTTCGGTGCCCGGCAAGCTCCGCAGTTGATCGTCCAATTGTTTGGCCATGCGGCGGAGGATGCCATAGCTCGGCGCGTCGGGGTGATCCCAACGCACGGCCACAATCAAGGCATCCGCCTTGATGTCCACTTCATCGAACACGGGTTTGGCGGCGCCGGCCGGCATCAACAGTGCCGCGTCGTCGACCTTGTCACGAATCCGCGACCAGACGGCAGGTGCGGTCCAGGCCGTCACATCGTCGCGGAGCTCGATTTGAATGAACGACACGCCCGTGCGAGACGTGGAGCGGATCTCCTTGATCTCGGCGATCTCTTCCAGCTCTTTTTCGATTTTCTCCGTGACCAACGCCTCGACCCGTTCTGCCGTGGCTCCGGAGAACTGTGTGGTCACATTGGCCGCGCGGGGAGCCAGCAAGGGGTCCTCCATCCGCGGCATGACCACAAAGGCAGCCATGCCAGAGACCAGAATCAAACCGATGGACAAGACCAGCAAACGCGGTTGGCGAAAAAACAAATCCAACATCAATCGACTCGCGGTATGAAAGGAGCAGTGGGCCAGACCGAGCGAACAGGACGAGGCCTTAGGTACCAGGCCCTGAGCGGACAGGGGCCGATTGAACCTGTTGTCCGGCAGTCACGCGATGCAGGCCCGTGGTCACGTACCGCTCGCCCGCCTGGATCAGGCCCCGTACCCGCACCTGAGCGGTGTCTACTTGCAGCAACTCGACGTCGCGTCGTTGCAGCGTCTCCCCGTCGGGGCCCAAGACCATCATGGCCCACAAGCCTCTCTGCCCGCGTGTCAGAGCGGTGGTGGGCACCCAATAGCCTTCGGTCGTGTCCGGGATCGACAGCGCCAGGCGTGCCAACTGCCCGGGCAGGGGCAATTCATCTTGAACGGAAGGCGCCAGGGAAAAGACGACCGTCTGAGTTCGTGTGGCCGTGTCAACCTCCGGCAATACGTCGCGAATCGAGGCCAGGTAAGTCTGTTGGCCGACCAGAATTTTGTGGTGGGAGGATTCCGGCAATTTTTGCAGGTAGTCGGGCGGAACACCCATCCAGGCCTCAATGGCCCGTTGTTCCACCAATCGGACCACCGTCGCGCCAGGAGAAATCACCACCCCCTCGTCGATGTCCCGACGTCCCACGACCGCATCGTAGGGAGCCAAGAGATCACTGTCAGCGACCTCGACCTCCAACCGCTCGACCGTCGCTTGCCATTGGGCGACTCCCGCGCGAAACACGGCGATCTGTTCGGCGCGAGTCCCGGCTTCTAGTTCCTCCAATTGGCGTTGGAATCGTTCCAGGCGATTGGTGGCCGATTCCCATTGGAAACGACTGTCGTCAAACTCCTGTACGGAACTGGCGCCCGACCGATGCAGGTCCTCCTGCCGAGCCAGGCGAGCGGCCCAGAGCTTGACTTCCGCCTGGCTGTCGGCCACCTGGGCCCGCGCCGCCTGGATCGTCTCGATCCGCGGTCCTGCCAAGGCCTCAGCCAACTGGGCCTCGGCCGCTTGGCAAGAGGCGCGGGCCTGTTCCAAGTCGGCTTGGACTTGCCGAGAATCCAAAGTAGCCAGCACCTCGCCCTGGCGGACCAACTGGCCAGCCCTGACCAGGACCTGCTCCACGCGGCCGGCTCGCTTGAACCCCAGGTCGCTGGTGCGTGCCGCCTTGATGACGCCGCTGAAGGTCCGGGTCGTCGGAACGGCGTCGGCCGACTCCAACAGAGCCGTCTCGACGGGCAGGCGAACGGGTGTCGATTCGCTCGCCTGCGCCTGTGGCCACTCGCTCCGTCGCCCCATCCAGGCGGCGGCGGCCGTCAGCAAAACGGTCAACGCCAGAGCCACTTTCCAAGCATTACTTTTTGTCATTTTTTGACCTTGCGCCATTTTCTGAGTCAAAGGAAGAGTCAGGTCCGATTCAGCGGGTGTCAAATCGCGGGCGAGGAGCGGTCACCGGTTCGGATTGCCCCCAGCGGTCGTGGCGACCGTTTGGGGTGACCGATCAGTCGACCGTCGTGTGGTTGGCGGCCATGGCCATCTGTGCCATCTGTGCCATCTCGTCCGCGAAGTGCAGTTCGAGCACGCGTTGGACCACGAGGTCGTAGTCCAGTTCCGCGTCCAGGGGTCGCCAGTGGTACCCGTCCAACATGTGTCGGAGGTGGGAACGCACGGCGTCGTAACCGTTGACCACCCCCAGGGCCGGCAGGTTGGAGTTGGTCGCCAACATCGAGTAGGCTCCGAAGGTCATCGACCAGAGCCCAAACACCAATTCCTCGGCGTTGAGTCCCTCTGGTAGCACCAGATCCCCCGCTCCGACGCCTGCGTGCACGATGCTAGACACCAGGGTCAAGCAGTCGGTTTCGGCGCGGTACAACAATTGTTGACGCCGAGACGACGTCTTGTCCCAAATGGATGGGATCCGCACCAACTGCTCGACCACGAAGTGTTCGGGGTGCAGTCGAGCGAACAACTCGCAAGCCACGCCAATCGCCTGCATCCGCTCGCGCGATCGCCCGACAAACTTGGCACCGCGTTGGAACATCGACGTCCGCGCCTCCAGCGTCTGGATGGCCAGGGCCAGGATGATCTCTTCCTTGCAGGGGAAGTGGTTGTAGACCGTCCCTTTGGAATACTCCAATTCCTCGGCGATGCGATTCATGTTCAGGGCGTGGTACCCTTCCCGCACGACCATCGGCCTGGCGATTTCCAGAATCCGTTGCTCGCGTTCTTGGTACTCCCGCTCTTTCCGGCCGATGTTAACCATGTGTCAATTATTGACCAAAGGTCAGAATCCGTCAAGGCAGCATCCGCCTGCGGCGGCAATTTGCCCGGAGGAGGGGTTTGTCCCAGGGGGAGAGGGGCTTGTTGATTTTTCCGTAGCGGAATGCGTCAAGCATTTCGATTGACGGAAAAACGCCCTGTTTTTGCCCGATTTCATTGATTCGGGCGGCAATTTTGCGTGTATGTCTGGAAAAATCAACAAGCCCTCAAGCATTTCGATTGACGGGAAGACCTCCTGTTTTTTTACGATTTCCTTGAATCGGGCGGCAAATTCGCGTGCAAGTCTGGAAAAATCAACAAGTCCTCAAGCATTTCGATTGAGGTGAAAACGCCGTGTTTTCGCCCGATTTTCTTGAATTGGGCGACGAATTCGTGAGCCTGTCTGGAAAAATCCACAAGCCCGAGGGCCGGCGGGGGATTAACGCCCGGGTTACTCGCGGCTTGGAGCGATTTCGGCGGGAGTCATGCCACCACCGGCGGCCGTGATCAGTGCCGCGTAGACTTGTGGGGTGATCTCCTCGCTGAGAAATCCGGTGCTGGCGTCCCCGAAGACATGTTGAGCTCCGCCGGGGTGAAAGGCGTAGGTTTCGTTGTCGTTATTGCAATTAATAACACAATTGCCTGGGGAACGGGGGTCGGTTTTGGAGAATGCCCCATCGAGGCCGTAGTCGGCTTCGTGATGCCCCCAGCCGGCATCGTTCAGGCGTCTGGTCGGATCCAGGCGATTGCCGACCCAGAACTCCGGTCGCCCGGCGTCTTCGCAGATCAGGATGGTGTTGGACAATCCATCGACCACTCGGGCCAGGGTGTTTCGGCCTCGGGTGGGCACGCCCAGTAGCGGGGTGATGCCGGGGCCTTTGAGTTCGGGGCCCATCGCGCTGAACAGATTGAACTGGGTCATACCGGACGGGTAGCCGAAGAACGTAACGGCGGCGTCGTTGATCGAACTGCAGGTGGCGTAGTCGGTCACCGCCAAATTCGCGTAGGTAAAAGTGGCGCCGAAGCGGAAGGTCCCCGCGACGCGACGCTCACCGCCGCCTGGGGCAGACGGACAGATAAAGGTCGGGATATTGTTCTGCAGAGCGGGCAAGTTCTGTGGCGCGAACCACGGCAGCATCATATTGTATTGGTCGGCGATGTTGCCCTGCTCCATGTAGGGCAACAAGTACGCCGGGTAGTGATGTACGATCCCGGGAAACGGCGCCCCGGGTTGGCCGGGTGCACCCGGCGGCATCCCCAGACTCACGGAGATGCTGGGGGGGAGATATCCCTTGCCGCTCTCGTAGTTCATGGCGGCCAAGCCCAAGTTGCGCATGTTGTTGGCACAAGATGTCCGTCGAGCGGCTTCACGAGCCATTTGCACGGCGGGCAGCAGCAGGCCCATCAGGACGCCGATGATGGCGATCACCACCAACAGTTCAACCAGCGTAAAACCCTTCCGCAGGCCGAGACGCTCCGCGAACCAACTCTGCTTGACCATCTTCTTCCACAACATAAAACGCCGACTCCCGAGAAAGATAAACTCTGCGGCGCAACAGAGCCCCGCCCACTCTTACCGTAGAGTCGGGACGTTTAGATATAATGAAGGAAATGTCAAGGAATGGTGAAATTTCGTCAGTTGCCTTCAACTGAGCGACAAAACAAAAGCCCTCGGTGGGCAGGTGCCACACCGAGGGCGGGAAAGTCAATACTCAAGTCGCTCGACGAGGTTACTCGTCGACGGTCAATTTCAGTGGCTCATTGCCTTCGGCCTTGATCGTGACTCGTAACTTGGTGGTGTTGGGATCGCCGTAGGCCCCCTTCAAACGGTCGGGGCCACCGCCTCCTTCACCTCCTTCGCTTGAAAGCGACATTTTGGCCTCTTTGGCTTTTTTGTCCTGCGGCCAGACCACGGTGACTTTGTAGTCGCCCGGTTCGGCGCCATCGGCATCACTGAAGGTCCGCACGACAAAGCTGCCGTCGGGTTCGGCAAATGCCAGCGGCTTGGCGGCATTGAGGCGATTGGGTTCCTGGGGATGAAACACAATCATTGCCCCGCCGCACGGCGTACCGGCCGTGGTCTTCAGTTCACCGCGGATCTCGGCTGTCAGCGGCGCCGCCTTCTCACAGCCGGCTACTAATAGCAAGCCGCATACCCAAGCCCCCATCATCAGTCTATACATGGCAACATCCATTGTTTTGTAAATGCAATGGCTGAGGTCCGAGGTCGGACTTCAGCCTTGCGGATCGTTGTTGTTCCTATCGCGCGACGCTTCCCAAGTGCGTGCTCACGGCGCGGCTCAGCGCCAGCACGCAACCATTGGGCTCGTAATTATTCACGGGTAGGCGAGGTCTCTGCCGGGGTCATGCCGCCGCCCTTGGCGGTGATCAAGGCCGCGTACACCTGTGGGGTGATCTCGTCACTCAGGAAACCCGTGCTGGCATCACCGAACACGTGCTGGGCACCGCCCGGATGAAAGGCATAGGTCTCGTTGTTGTTGTGACAGTTGATCACACAGTTGCCTGGGCCACGAGGATCGGTCTTGGAGATGGCGCCATCCAATCCGTAGTCGGCCTCGTGATGTCCCCAGCCGCCATCGTTCAGACGACGCGAGGGGTCCAAGCGGTTGCCAACCCAGTATTCCGGACGACCAGCGTCTTCACAGATCAAGATGGTGTTCGACAAGCCATCTTGCACGCGAGAAATGGTGTTCTTGCCGGTCGTGGGCACGCCTAAAATCGGGGTGATGCCGGGGCCCTTGAGTTCAGCGAACAAGGCGCTTTGCAACGTGAACTGGTCGACACCCGACGGGTAGCCAAAAAAGGTGATCGCCCCATTGTTGATCGAGCTGCAGGTGGCGTAGTCAGTCACGCCCAGGCCTTCGTAGGCAAAAGGAGCACCGAAGGTGAAGGTGCCGGTGACGCGGCGATCTCCACCGCCGGGAGCCGACGGGCAGACGAAGGTCGGGATGTTGACTTGCAATGCCGGCAGGTTTTGCGGTGCAAACCAAGGCAGCATCATGTTGTATTGGTCGGCCACGTTGCCTTGCTCCATGTACGGCAGCAAGAACACATGCAGGTGGTGCACAATGGCCGGGAACGGCGAACCCGGTTGGCCGGGAGCTCCTGGCGGCAGCCCCATGTTCACCGAGATGCTCGGGGGGAAGTATCCCTTGCCACTTTCATAGTTCATGACGGCCAAGCCCATGTTCCGCATGTTGTTGGCACAGGAGGTGCGACGAGCCGCCTCACGAGCCATTTGCACGGCGGGCAACAATAGCCCCATCAACACTCCGATGATCGCAATCACCACGAGCAACTCGACTAGCGTGAACGCAGACCGACGCCCGGCTACGCCACCACTTGATTTTGGATTTAACATGAATCGCCGACTCCTGTTGGCACAATCTCTTTGAAACTCCCGCACGATTGCGGAAGACCGCCATAGAGTAGGCGGGAAACGTGCAGATCCGATGAAGGAAATATCAAGAAAAGATGAAATGTTGAGCGGTCGAGGAATAACTTCCCCAAGCTTGAGGGCTTGTTGATTTTTTTCCAGACTTACACGCGAAATGGCCGTCCGACTCAAGGAAATCTGACAAAAACACGGCGTTTTCCCGTCAATCGAAACGCTTGACGCGTTCCGCTACGGAAAATTCAACAAGCCCTTGACGCGTTCCGCTACGGAAAAATCAACAAGCCCCTTGGGGGCTTAGGAGGTTGGGGCGGAAAAATGGATCGAGACCGTCCAAGTCCGGCCGCATCGATCTGGGCGGATTGGAACAAGGGCTGCTGAAAACGGCCCTCTGCAGAAAAACGACATCGACCAGCCGCCAATTCCGCGTCCACCCCGCAAAATTTGCCTCAGAGTGCCGTTGCCAATCCATAGCGGCTTCCTCAGAATGGCGGCGCCGCGGGGGTCGGCGGGGGAACTGGGGAAGATCCTCCACGCCCTTCCGCTGTTTCCATAGCGAAGTCCGCTGGCGAGCCAGTGGTGGATTGGGCGTCCGTGCGGTAAGCGTCCCTGCTGTACCGAGGCGTGAAGCCGCTGGCGGTTTGCCCTTGCCGACATCTTCCGAACCCGACTGGAGTCGAACATGAATCCGAGGCAGAGTGTTTTTTGGAGTCGAGTGCTGCGGCGTCTAAGTGTGCTGCTCGGGATGGCTGTTGGAACGCCCCGGCCTTCCTGTTCGCGGGAGATTTTCGGGTACTGCTTGGTCGGCTGCGGGGTGGGGGCGATGATTCTATTGGACGCGGGCGGCCAGTCGTCGTCCGCCTGCGGTGGGCCGGTCGCTGCGGCGACGGTGGATTCGGGCTCGCAGGAGTCAGGCTCGCAGGATTCGGGCCCACGGGATTCGGGCTCTCCAGATACTGTTGACGGTGCTGAGGAGCAACGCGTGGCTCCGTTTGAGACGGTGGCGATCGATGGACGCGTGATCAGTGTCGCGGCCAGTCCCGAGGCTCGTTGGACGGTGGTTTGCTTCCTGGGCAACGATTGCCCGTTGGTCAAGCTCTATGCACACAAGCTGAACCAACTGGAGGCCGAGTATGCTGGGCGGGACGTGCAGTGGGTGGCGATTAACAGCAACCGGCAAGACAGTCTCGAACAGATACAGGCGTTTGTCCGCTCACACGAGCTCAAGCTGCCTTTGGTGGCCGATCCCTTCCATCGTTTGGCGGATCTATTTGCTGCCCAGCGTACTCCGGAGGTGTTTGTTCTGGACCAACAGCTGCGCGTGCGGTATCGGGGTCGGATCGACGATCAGTATCAACCGGGTGTGGTCCGTCAAGCGGCTCAGCGACGGGACCTCCAGTTGGCCTTGGAGGATTTGTTGGCGGGGCGGCCAGTCGCCGTACCGACCACCAACGCCGTGGGGTGCTTGATCGGGCGGGTACGTGATGCGGCCACGGTCCCGGCGGCCGCAGGGACCGCGGCAGCAGGGCAGGCGGACTTGAATGCACCGAACTTCGCCGAGCACATTGCGCCGGTGGTTTATCGCCATTGTGCCGAGTGTCATCGGCCCAACGATATCGCGCCGTTTGCGTTGTTGGACTACGAGGACGTGCGGGGGTGGGGCGAGATGATGGTCGAGGTAATCGACCAGGGATTGATGCCACCGTGGCACGCCAATCCGGCCTACGGCCAGTTCAGTAACCACCGTGAGATGCCCGAGTCCGACAAACAGTTGATTCGCGATTGGGTGGCCGCTGGTACTCCGTTGGGCGATCCCGAGCGACTGCCGCCTCGGCCGGAGGCGGCTGGTGAGTGGCTCTTGCCGCGCGACCCGGACTTGGTGGTTGCGATGGGATCTCAGCCGTTTCAAGTGCCTGGTCAGGGAACCGTGGACTACAAGTACTTTGTGGTGGATCCTGGTCTGAAGGAAGACGTATGGGTGCAAGCCACGCAGGTCATCCCGGGCAATCGCGGCGTGGTGCACCACACGATCGTGTTTGTCAAGGCTCCGGACGGCGAGGAAGGTCCAGCTCAAGGTTGGTTGGCCGCCTATGTTCCCGGCCAGCGGCCCATGCCTTATCCCGCGGGTTACGCCAGGAAGATCTCGGCTGGTTCGAAGTTTATTTTCCAACAGCACTATACCCCCAACGGTATCCCGCAAGCGGACACCACCCGACTGGGCCTGGTGTTTGCTGACCCGGACACCATCACGCACCGGGTCGACACATTGATCGCATTGAATCAGGACTTTGAGATCCCACCCCACGCCGGAGATTTCCCGGTCAGCGGGTCGTTGAACCAGGTGCCGCAACAGGCGGCCATTTTAGGGCTGTCGCCGCACATGCATTACCGTGGCAAGGCCATTCAATTGACCGCCATTCCCCTCGACGCCACGACCGAGTCGAGGATCCTATTGGACGTGCCGAGTTACGACTTCAATTGGCAACATGTTTATGCCTTCGCCGACCCCTTGCCACTGGCGGGGATTGCTCGGATCGACTTTGAGGCGGCTTTTGACAATTCGGCCGACAACCCGGCCAATCCCAATCCCAACGACACGGTGATGTGGGGCGACCAGAGTTGGGAGGAGATGGCCATCATCTATTTCGACGTCGCCTGGCGCATCCCAGCGGAAGCGGAGACGTCTCCCGACGGGGTGGCCATTGCCGCCGCGGCGGCGGGCCAAGCGGCCTCGGTCGATGCTGCTGCGGCGGATTTGACGCAGAGCGAGTTGGCGTTGGTCGAGGAGCAGGTGCAGGATTTCTTAACGCGATTCGCGGGGGCTGGTCGGCAGGAGGTTCCCCGATCGGCGCTGCCCGAGGCGATTCGTCGTTTCGGCAACCCGGATCAAAACGGAGACGGTATCGTCAGTGGCGAGGAGTTGTTTGAAGCATTCCGAGCCCGACAGTTGCGTTTGCGACGCTCGAGTCGCCGTTAGCATCGTCCGTGTAGGTCTCCTGGCACCGCTCTGCTCTCCCCGAAGGCATCCGTGTGAGTGATTGGTTTGAACGTGGAACGGCCTGGATAGCCAACCGGCCCGGGATCGCGCTGTTGGTCATCTTGTTCGTCACCGCGGGTGCCGTGGGCGGTTACCTGGACCCGAGTTGGGCCAAACGGAGCTGGCAGTCCTGGGTGGGGCAGCCGGCTGAGACGGTCGGCGACGATGAGCAGTCGAGCGAGGGCAATCGCCGTCCGGCGGCGGGCGGTGGACGACGGTCTGGGGTGACAACCCCCGGGGATGCGATCCTGGTCGTGGAGACTCCGGATTTATTCTCGCAGGCGGGTTGGTCAGCCCTGCAAGACATCATTCAAGAGCTCGAAAGTTTGGACTACGTCGCCGGCGTTCGCTCGCTGAATTCGGTTCCCTCGATGAACCTGTTCGGCCTGGCCGATCCGATTTTCCCTCGTGGCCCAGGTAGTCCAGAGCGGTTTGCGCGGGCTAAAGAACGGGCACTCGCTCATCCCTTCATTGCCGGCCAAATGTTATCCGCGGACGGACGCACGACGTTGTTGTCCGTGGAGTTCGACTTTCTCATGGTTCGATCGGATGAGGATTGTATTCGCGGATTGCGGGCCGCGGCAGAGTTGGCAGCAGCGCGGCATCCGCAGACCGCGTTTACGTTCACCGTCACCGGCCGAGTGCCCATCGTATTGTCATCGGTTCAGGGGCAAGATACCGATCGACTCAAGTACCAATTGATCGGATACTCGATCATCGTCCTGATGAGCATCATCCTGTTTCGCGGCTTGGCGGCCGTCTTGATCGTCACCATGGCGTCGGCGCTTGGCGTTTGCTGGACGCTGGGGTATTCCCGGTATTTTGATATTGACTTTAATCCCTTGGTCAATGTGATTTTGCCGGTGTTGGTCAGTTTGGTGGGCTTTACGGACGGCGTTCACTTGATGACAACGATTCGTCGCTATCGGGCTCGCGGGGCCAGCGGGCGGGAGGCGGCGGTAAAGGGTCTGCGAGAAGTTGGCTTGGCTTGCGCGTTGACCAGTCTGACGACCGCCATTGGTCTGGGGTCGTTGATGTTGGCCGAGCATCGTCTGGTGCAGGAGTTTGGCAAGTGCAGTGTGGTCGGCGTGGTGCTGACCTTTCTAGCCGTCATCACGTGTATTCCCGTGGCCTGCGCCTCCCCGTTGGGGCGTTCGCTGCATCTCGGTTACGACAAGAGCCTGGTCGAACAGCACCTGGGACGTATTAGTAGCGTGATCGACTGGGTGCTGCGATACAAACGATTGGTGAGTTTGGCGGGCATCGGCCTGATGATTGTACTCTGTGGGATCTGCAGTACCCTGCGACCGGATCAGCGGGTGGCGACGACGCTGCCGCGCTCCAGTGAAGCGGCGTTGGGGATGGCCAAAATGGATGAGGCCCTGGGCGGGTTGGAGTTGGCTCAGGTCGATATCGCCTGGGAGCATCCGAGGGCGTTCGACGATCAAGAGGTGGCGACGTTTATCGGAGAGGTGGACCAACTTTTGCGACAGGAACCGTTGCTGGGCCATCCACTATCGATTCGCGGCATTGCCGCCGCATTGGGAGGCGCCGAGTCATCGCCGGACCAACTCAGCTTGGCGGCTCTATTGCCGGTGGGCCTACGTCAGACGTATTACAATCCCGACAGTCAGGCAGCCGCAGTCACCTTCCGGGTTCAGGACCTGGGGATTGCTCGCTACAGCGAGGTCTTCGAGCGCGTGCAGCGGGGACTGGACGAATTGGTCGCGAAATATCCCGGCTTCACCGCGACCCTAGGGGGAGGCGCCGTTTGGCGTTGGGAGAATCTCTATCGGATCGTGGTCGATCTGTTGGTCAGTTTGGGGACAGCCATCGTGATCATATTCTTTGTGTTGGCCCTGGCCTATCGCAGCTTGACCATTGGCCTTATTTCAATTGTGCCCAACCTGTTCCCGCTGGCCGTTGCCGGCGTGTATTTGGTCTGGGTCGGTCAAGCCTTGGAAATCGTCACCGTATGCGCTTTCACGGTTTGTTTGGGGATCGCCGTCGACGACTCGATTCACTTCCTGACCCGTTACCACGAACAGTTAAAATTGACGGGAAGTCACGATCCTGACCGAGCCATTCGGGACGCGTTCACCGGGGTGGGAACGGCCTTGATCATCACGACGTTGGTGTTGGTGGCGGGATTTTCCAGCGTGTTCCTGGCTGATTCGCGGGATCACATCATTTTTGCTTCGATGGGGACAATCACCATCACGGCTGCCCTGTTTGCGGATCTTCTGATTTTGCCGGCCATGTTATCTTGGTTCAATCGCCCGACGAAATAACCGTTTCTGCCAGCCAATTAGCGTTATCGAGGGGGGGAGTCGCGGCACTCCAGAGATGGCGGAGCGAGGTCACTGGGCCGAATGGCGCTGCCACGATTGCGGCAGTGGCTGGCCCAGTCGCACGGCTTCATTTGTTGTAACCGTTCACGGGTGGGAGGTAATCCACGGGGCTGGTGCATTCCGCAAGTCGGATGGTTCTCGGGGCAAACGGGTAGCGTTCTCCAGTTGCTTTTACTCGCAACCGTTCGCACGGTTAGCCCGACTTGCTGCATGACACCCTACGAGGCGTGAACGGTTACCATTTGTTGTTCAGGCCCGCGGTACTGGGGACCAAGTGCCAGGTAGCGTTGGCCGAGTCGGGGATCCAGTCGTGCAGTTGGGGTTCGCCGCCCACGGCGATGCCGCGCCAATGCACGGCGGCCATGGCGCAGTTGATGCCCGAGCCAATGCCCAACATGGCCAAGCGACTGTCGGGCGGCAAGGCTCCCAAATGAGCGGCGATGCCCAACGCGGAGGGCAAGGCACACGCGCCGGTGTTGCCCAACCATTGGACGGTGGCAAAGTCTCGCTCCAGGCTCAGTTCCAGTCGGTCCATCATGCCTTTGCGATGGGCCATGCCGACTTGGTGACAGAGGGTCCGATCGATGGCGTCTCGCGACCAGCCCGTCTCGGCCAGGAGCTTTTGGAACGTGCGATGCCCTGTCTCGATCCCCTCGGCCATCAACTGCTCCGAGTCGGTGTTCATCAGTAGACGGCCGGCATGTTGGTCGGCGGCTTGTTGGTCGCCGTGGCACAATTGATAGTGCTGCGTGTCGGCTCGCGTGACCATAGCCGACAATTGGGTTCCGGTGGAGCTTATGCGACGTTGGGTCAGCAGCACCGCGGCACTGGCGGACCCGATCGTCAGGGAGGCGATGGCCAGCTTGATGTTGCGTCGATTGACTTCGGCCGAGTGATTCAGCATGTCGATGGTGTCGTTGACCAAGTGCGTCCCGATCTCGGTGCCCACGACCAAGGCCGCTTCGATTTGTTGGCTTTCGATCAACGTCGCGGCCTGCAACATGCCGTTGAGCAGCCCCAAACAGGCATTGGAGGTATCGTAGACCAGGCAATCGGGGGGGAGTCCCAGCTGCCAGTGGACCCGGCAAGCCGTGGCGGGTTCTAACTGATCGCGGCACACCGAGCCGTGCACCAGCATGCCGATGCGTTGGGGATCGAATCCTGCGGCCTCGATGGCGCGGCGCCCGCTCTGGCTGCTAATGTCGCTGGGCAGGGTCTCGGCCGGCCAGAAACAACGTTGTTGAATTCCGGTCATCAATTCCAAGCGGCCCGCCGGCAGCCGCAGACGCTCGTAAACCGGCGCCAATCGTTGCTCGATTTCGGCGGTTGAAACCTTTTGGGGAGCCAGGCTGTAGCCGATGGACTCCAAGCAAACGTGTTCGAACTTCATGAGCCCACTCCTGTTACCAACGCAGCCATTGATCTCGGGGCGGCAACCAGTCGGGCCACTGCCGCGCGTTCCATTCCGCCTCGGTCGGTTCACTGGTCAATCGCACGGGGCCGTCGGCAGTCAGCGCGACCGTGTGTTCGAAGTGGGCACTGAAGCTGCGGTCGCGGGTGACGATCGTCCACCCGTCGCGGCTCTCCTGCACGTCTTTTTTGCCCAGATTGATCATGGGCTCGATGGCCAGGACCAGGCCCGGTCGAATTTCAAAGTCCTGCTGCCAATCGTCGGCGAAGTAGTTGGGAACTTCTGGGGGTTCGTGCAGTTGCCGCCCGATGCCATGCCCGACCAACGATTCGATAATACCGAAGCCATGGGGCTCGACGATCGCTTCCATCTGCTGTGTGACTTCGGACCACGTCGCACAGTGCTGCAGCGCGGCAATCGCCGCATCGAGAGCCCCGCGGGTGACGGTTAGAAGCTTTTGAACATCGGCTGGAATGCCCCCGATGGCATGCGTGACGGCCGCATCACCGCACCAACCACCAATCGAGCAGCCCGTGTCCACTTTGACCACGTCTCCCGACTTCAGCTTGCGTTGGTTGGGAATGCCGTGGACTACCTGCTCGTTGACCGAAATGCAGGTCTCGGCAGGAAACGGGCGGGGCGAGTCCGACGGATAATTGAGAAACAGTGGGGTCGCCTGGTAATCGAGAAAGGTCTGCCGCACCACCCGATTGATCTCGGCGGTAGTCACACCGGGTCCGATCATGGCCGCCACCCGCTGATGTGCCAACCACACGACCAGTCCCGCCTCCCGCATTTTGGCGATTTCACGGGCAGACTTGTACGTGAGCGGTTTCGTTCCCAACGCGACCAAGAATGGAGACTCCTACTGCGACCTGCGGCCCTGAACCCTGGCGCCCCGGAGGTCACAATTTAGTCCAATTGTTGGCGGTTGTTCACCCCCCCATCAGGGAACTTCGATCAAGGTCGATCCGCCTTGGCAGTGATGTCTCGGATCGACTGCAAGTAGCGATCGCTGGCCTGTTTGAAGCGATCCCGATTCTCCTCGGTGGCAAACAGCACGATCGCGTTTTGCCCGGGCGCGGTTTCGCAGAAGACACCGAAACGGCGTTTGCCCGGCTGCAAACGTTGCTCGGTTTCCATGATCACCGGGTCAAAACCGCCCAATAGCGGGCTCAGATCATCAGGGGATTGTAGGAAGCGATCCCGAGCGGCTGGATCGACAAACAGGTAGAGCACGCCGCGATGGTAACAGCCGAACTGGGCGTCGCCCTTGGCCCAGCGTTGCGAGGCGAGCAGTGTCACCGGGCAGTAGCCCTCCAGCCCCAGCGGAGCTTGCTCCGGTGCGGCGGTGTTGGAGACTTGTCGCACCGCGGGTTCCTCGACCACGGCGGTCGGTACTTTTTGCGTCGCTCGCTCCGCCCCGCGTCCCTCGGGCTCCACGTAGTGAGCCGTGGCTGCCGGACCCGGGTTGTTCACGAATGGATTCTTGATTTCCGGTAGGCCTGGGGCGCCTTGAAAGTTGGAATTTGGAAACTGTTGCGGCGACATTTGGTGGGCCGGGAAGGCGGCGGCAGCCTGCTCGGCGGCAGAGAACGCGGCCGGCGCGATCGCTGCGGTGTTCTGTACAGTGGCAGCAGTGACCAAACTGTCGCGTTGGGTCAGGCCTTGTTGGGCGGGGGTGCCAAGTGCCAGCGAGCCGGCTTTGGCCGCTTCCGCGCCCAGGAACGGCGAACGCTGAGCGTCATCCCGCTGCTGGCGGCTAATCCCGGACATCTGCTCGACCACGCGTTGCGATTGGGTCGTTGTCTGGGCAGCCATCCGAGCGCCCGCGGCCAACATATTGCGGTACTCGCCCGCGCGACTGGGGCTGGTGCGACGATACGCCACCAGGCCCTCGGTCGTGATGATGACATCCTGGGGAATGCGTGTGACTTCGAATTTTTCTGCCAGTTCCGGGGCCTTTTGGATATCGATCTTGACCGGCACATACTGGTCGTGGATGGCGGCGGCGACTTGAGGTTCTGTAAAGACAAACTGCTCGACGCTGCGACAAGGGCCGCAATAATCTGCTCCAAAGTGCAGCAGCACCAGCTTGTTCTGGGCGGTCGCTTGGGCCATGGCCTCGTCGACGGACGCGGCCCAGCGGATCGATTTTGGGGCGCTCGCCGTGCCACTCGCGATTTGCGCGGCCTGGACGTGATTCCGCCCAAGGCCATGCCAGTCGCCGCCGGGGGCGAAGCTCAAGGTCGCAAAAACCAAGCTCGCAGCGATGGAGTTGAAGTAGCGGGTACGAAGTTTCATGTTGCACGCCGGACCGAAACGAGGAAACGCGAGGGCGCTGGACGGAGGGGCACCCTCCTCCCTCTCGGGATCGGCCGAATGGCGGCAAAGGTTGAGTCAAACTGTAGCGATTGTGCCGATTACTCCGGCGCGACGCAGAACAGATCGGTTTCGCCGCGGAACAAGATGGCATCCCCCAGTGGGACGGGGCTGCCGATAATCGCCTGCTTAAAATCGTTCTCTTGGAGGATCTCCAGTCGGCGGCCCTCCAGCCGGGAGACGAAGGCGACCCCATCCTCGCGGACGGTATACAATTGCCGCCCGATCAACAGCGGCGAGGCGTAAAAGTTCGAGCGGGCCTGCGGGAATCGCTCGCGCCAGACGGTTTGGCCCGTGGTGGGATCCAGTCCCTCGATTTCGCCGCGATCGCCCAATACGATCAATTGTTGGCCATCGACGGCCGGTGTGGGGACGAAGCTGCCGATGTCGTCGCGTTGCCAGACATGGTTGGTGGCCGTGACATCCCCAGAACCGGTCAAGCGGACGCCGAACAGACGCGGCGTGCCGCGGTCGGCCCGACCGTAGGCCACCACAACCATGTCGCCAATCACGATCGGGGAGGCAATCGTCGGCCACAGCTGGTTCTGCTCGGGGTTAAAATTGCCGCAAATCCAGAGCAACTTCCCGCTGGCGGCGGCGTGAACGGTGATCTTTTCGGCGCCCCAAGATAGGATCGCTTCCTGGCCTTGGAAGTCCATCACCAGCGGCGTCGAGTACCCGTGGTCGCACTCGCGTGGTGCGGGATAATTCCGTTCGACCTTCCAGGCCAGTTCGCCGGTCTGTTTATCGAAGGCGGCCAACCAGGAGTCGCGTTCATCCATCCGAGCCATCACCACGTATCGCTCGGTCAGGATGGGCGAGGTGCCATGGTCCCAGTACAACGATTCGCGACCGTACTTCTCGACGAGATCCACTTGCCATTGGATCTGGCCGGACAGGTCGACGGCGGCCAGCGTGCCGCTCTTGAAGTACACATAGACCTGCGACCCATCCGAAATGGGCGAGGCGTTGCAACCGGAGCCCCGGCGGTGCTTGCCGGCCACTTCGGCTCCAAAAATCGTCTGGAAGACCTGTTGGCCCTGCGAGTCATACGCCAACAGGGCATCGACTCCCTCGACCGGGGCCGTCAAATAGATGCGGCCGCCGACCACAATCGGTGTGGAACTGCCTTTGCCGGGCAGGGCAACCTTCCACCGCACACGCTCGGCATCAAACTTCAGGACCTGCGAACCCACGGGAAGGGAGCGGGTACTGTCGCCACCACGCCAATTGCTCCAATCGCCGATCTCCGCATCGCTGGCGGGGTCATGCCCCAATGTCGACGATGCCAAAACGCAGATCGAGAGCAAGGCAGCGAAAAGCAATGGCAAACGCATGGGGAATTCCTTATTGGATGATTGGAGTGCCGAAAACAAGCCTACGGCGCGTTCTCGAGGTGCTGCCAAAGTTGCTGCACTTCCGGGCAAGCCTGTTCGATATCGTCCACGGTATAATAAAGCGTCCGACCGGACTCTTGCACGGTCAATCGTTTTTTGCCTTGCTCGTCGGTACCAAACTTAACGACCCGTTCCAACTTCAGTTCACCGGGATCTGCCTCCAGTTTCCGTTGGTCTTGGACTTCGCCCATCGCCAAGATGGGCTGGACCACAAACAAGCGAAACTTTTCCACCACGGTGTTGCTGTCGACGGGCACATCGACCACATCGGATGCGTCCGGGTCGGCTAAAACGGTGTACTGTACGATTTGGCCATCGCAGAGAAATTCGATGGGTTGTGGCAAAACATCGACCTGCAATTGTTTGGTTTTGCGGATGACCGTCAGTCGCGTGAATTGCGGCCCGAGTTCCGCGATCATCGAGCAGAGCCGTTTCTGACATGCCAAATCGCGGCCGTTGAATTGTGTGATCAAGTCGGAGTCTTGCAACAACCCCTCCGACGGGCCTCCCGCTACGACTTGGCGCACGACCAAGCCACAACTGAGGTCAAATTGATCCAACAAGGCTTTCGGAGCGGGTTCGGCCTGAATCCCCAGCCACAGCTGGCGGCCAGACTTGCGAGCCGAAATCTCACCGTCGATCCGCGTGGTGGAATCTTCGCTATTTTGCCCTGAGGTGAGCACGGAAGCGGAGTTGTTCGCTGGGGAGCCCGGGGCAGCCATGGTTGAATCCGTTGCCCGACCGGCGGCGGCGCTGTCGGCGACTAGTCCGGGGGCCGACGGATCAGAGTCACCATCCGCCTGAGGATTTTCACCGCAGCCGACTGTGGCGAACAGGGCGGCGACTAGGCCCAACAAGCAGACGGATCGATGCCCCTGCCCACTCGCCCGGGTGCTGCAACTTCCGGTCGCTTGATTCGACGCCAGCCAACGCAGCTCGAGCGGCAGCAGCGTGAAACCGCGAGTGTTGAGAAACCACCGAGCCATCATTATTGAAATTCCTGAGCCACGAAGCGATAGTCATCGACCGGCACGACGATCGTTCCGCCGTCGGCCATGCGGTAAAACAGAAAGCGACGTTCAGCCTCCACTTGCCCCGGCACCAAAGACGCCGGCCGCGCCGCCACCGTCGGACTCACGCGCTGTTGTGTCGGGCGTTGGAACAGCTCGCGGCGCTGCTCGGGTGGCAGATCCGCGAGGAAATCCTTGAACGACTCACGATCCATCACCACCGGCTCGCCGACGGGCACCGCGGGTGTCACTCCCGGCACTCCCGTCACTCCGAATTGCGATCCTGCGGCAGTGCCACCGTTTTCTGCAAAACGCTGCGAAAACGCAAAAACGGCCAATAAAAACCCAGCCGCCAGGGACACGGTGACCAAGAGCGGTTGGGACCATCCCCCAGCCGACCCGCCAGAAACCGACGGTCGCATCGATCCCGACCCCGCAGATACCGCAGATACCTGTGCCGCAGATACCTGTGCCGCGGGCAACCTGCCGTCGGGTCTGCCTTGCCCTATGCCGGCAGCGGTTTCAACATCCAGCGGAGAAGGACCAGAGAACACCTCGAACGGCGGGCTGGGCGACGCTTGCCCCCGATCGCCTGGCTGCCACCGGGCCAGGGCCTGCTTCAGGGCCTGGTCTTCGAGAAACGCGAGTGCACAATCACGCCACAGCCCGGGTTTTGTCTCCAGGTCCAGCAGCAAAGCGCGATATTCGTTGTCGCTCAATCGGTTGTCGACCAATCGCTGCCATACCAGGCGATCGGAAAAGGCAGCGTCTTCCATGGAATCGTCTTCCATGGCATCGAATTCCATAGCATCGCCCTTTATGGCAAAATCGCGATCCACATCTTGCCCGTCGCGGTCGTTTTGCTGCATGTTCCAAACCGTCCTTCTGCGGATAAGTTGCGTCCCCCCACCCTCATCGCTGGGGAAACGTCGGCCGGGCGTCAGCCACCCGGGCCTAAACAATAGTTGCTCCCTGCCCCGCTTACTTGCACGAATCCACCCCTCAAGCCTCGCTTTTCGCGAAAAGTCGAGCCTTAGCGGCCATCGGAGTCCTCCCAATCGGCGCGTCGTTCGATGATCTTCCGCAAGCGTTGCCGTGACCGGTGCAAGCGGGCTTCGACCGCGCTGTGACTGACCCCTAAGTGCTCGGCGATTTGACCATAGTTCCAGTTCTCAGCATACTTGAGCAACAGGATTTGGCGATCGTCGTCCTTGAGTTCGCCCAGGGCCTGGCGGACCATTTGGGCTCGTTCGCTGTCCAACAGCCACAACAGCGGATCCCAGACGCCATCGTCCGATTCGGTCGGCTCGAAGCGATCCGCGTAGCGCTGCAGGAGGTTGCGTTTCCGCCCCATTTTTCGCCGATACAAGAGCGCCTGGCGAATCGCCAACTGGTACAGCCAGGAGCCGACCTTGGAGAGATCGCGGATGGGAGCAGCCTGGCGGACCGCCGCCAGTCCAATTTCCTGCACACACTCGTCAACGGCCTCCAGCTCACCCAACCGAGCATACAACACCCGACGCAGCCAACTCTGGTTTTCGCGGAGAATCTGTCCCCAGTCCAACGTTGCCGAGTCGGCGACTCCCGCAGCCACCGCTTCCGCCCGAGCTTCCGACCGAGCCTCCGAGCCGATCGAAATTGACGCCACGCCGTCGGGAACCGAGCCATCGGCTTGGTCCAACCATGCTTCACCAGCGGATCGCTCCGCCGGTGTGGCCGATTCTTCAGACTTGGGAGGCAAACTCACATCGAATCCTCTGCACAATGCTCGCAGCAAATCCCGCTGCTTCCGCGGGTTGATCCGCGAGCCCCGCTGGTCGTTGTATCATAGCCGATCGGACTGACGCGTGCACCTGAGGGACGTTTGGATCGGAGGCAGCGATTGCGCCGGTTGCCCGGTTTGGCTCGGCCCGGCGGTGTCCCTGACAAAGGGAGATCCGCGTTATAAAATCCACATGCCGTTTGGCAATTCGGCAGGCGTGAACCATAATTACCCCGGCGCGGCTTCACCGACGGGCCCTGCAGCGGCTTCCACGTCGGGCCCTGCAGCGGCTTCACCGACGGGCTCGTTCACTGACGGTCCCTGGGGTCCCCAGGGCTTCTCGTCGGTGCCTCCGGCGTCTGGCTGGAGTTTCTCGGCTTCCTCACTTAACCCCGCGTTAGATACAGTATGAAAAAGTATTTTGTCACCGGTGTGGCTGGATTTATTGCCTCGCGAGTCGCCAGTATGTTGTTGGCCGATGGCCATCAAGTCGTGGGTATCGACAACCTCAATGACTATTACGACGTGACGTTGAAGCAGCACCGCGTGGACGCCTTGCAGGCCCAGGCGGGTGCGGCGGAAAGATTCACTTTCGCCAAATTGGACTTGGAGGATCGCGACGGCATCACGCGATTGTTTGACGAACACGAGCATTTTGATGCGGTGATCAATCTGGCTGCCCGAGCGGGTGTGCGGTACAGCATGGTCAACCCGATGGTGTACATGACCACCAACGCCATGGGCAGCCTGTATCTGCTGGAGGAGATGAAGCAGCGTGGGTTGAAGAAGTATGTCCTGGCCAGTACCTCGTCGCTGTACGCTGGGCAGGAGATGCCGTTTACCGAGGACTTGGCGGTCAACACGCCGATCTCGTCTTACGCCGCTTCCAAAAAGGCGGCCGAACTGATGGCCTACTCGCATCATTATCTCTATGGCATCGACGTGTCGATTTGCCGGTATTTTACGGTCTACGGCCCGGCAGGCCGACCGGACATGTGCATCTTCCGCTTTATTCACTGGATCGACAAAGGCGTACCGATCGAGTTGTTCGGCGATGGCACGCAGTCGCGCGACTTCACGTTTGTCGATGATATCGCCCGAGGCACGATCGCCGCGACCAAAGAAGTCGGCTACGAGATCTTCAACTTGGGTGGCGGCAACCAGCCCATCAGTTTGAACCTGGTGATCGAGAAACTGGAGAAATTGTTGGGCAAGCGGGCGATCATTGAAAACAAGGCCTTCCACAAGGCCGATATCAAATCCACTTGGGCAGATATCTCCAAGGCCGGACGCCTGCTGGA
Organism: Pirellulaceae bacterium; assembly: GCA_018402565.1. Classification (GTDB taxonomy): domain Bacteria; phylum Planctomycetota; class Planctomycetia; order Pirellulales; family Pirellulaceae; genus M30B19. Next base: position 259,614 of record JAGYIQ010000001.1, read on the forward strand.
TTGGCGACCGCAGGTGAGTTTGGATGACGGGTTGGCCGCCTGCGTCGAGTGGTATCAAACGAACTTGCCTTGGTCGGGACAAATCGAATTGCCGTGACATTGTCCACCGCCCTGTTTAGCGCCGCCTGCAGCGTCGCCGCCCTGAATTTTGGAGCGGCTGTGGTATTTCGTGTTTGGATGGCTCGGCAAGCTGCGTCTCTGCGGCGGGACTCGCGTCATGGCGTTGCTGGTGGTAACTCGACTTCAGCGGAGACTGCGGCAGACACTGCGTCGGCGGCTGCAGCAGAGGATACAGCAGCGGACGCGGAGGCCTCGATCGCGGGGCTGGTTCATGCCGATTTTGTGCCCGAAGCGGTCGTCGTTCTCTGCGTCCGTGGACCCGACCCTTTCTTGGCGGAGACCCTGCACGCCCTGGCTCGGCAGGATTACTCGAATTACCGCTTGGTGGTCGTCGTGGACCACTCGCAGGACCCCGCGTGGCACGCGGTCCAATGCGTGAAGCGAGCGTTGGGACTGAATGACAGCCAACTCGAAGTGCAGGAATTGCGGGAGCGACGCTCCGAGTGCGGATTGAAGTGCAGCGCCTTGCTGCAGGCGATCGCCAGCTTGGAGGATGACGGTCCGGACCCCGAGCGGCTGATCGTCACAATCGACTCAGATGCGGTCCCCGCGGCTCATTGGTTGGCGAATCTGGTTCGCCCCTTGGCTGAAAATTCCGTCGGGGCCACAACCAGCAATCAGTGGTTCGAGCCGACCTCGTTGGCGTGGGGAGCCTGGGTCCGTTCGGTCTGGCAAGCCGGGGCGATCGTACCCACGGCGATCTTGGCCAATCCGTGGGCCGGCGGCTTTGCAATCCGACACCGCGACCTGGTGGACAGCGGTCTCTTGTCGGCTTGGAAGACTTCGATCATCGACGATGGACCGGTTCGCGATAGCCTGCAACGGATCGGCAAGCGAGTCGTATTTGTTCCCCAGAATGTTGTGATCAACCGCGAGGACTGTGGGATCGGCTTCAGTCTCCGTTACATCCGCCGCATGTTGACCTGGAGTCGCCTGTACGAGCGAACGTTTTGGCTGACCTGCTGCCACGCGGCCCTGGTCGCCGGCGTCCATGTCTGGGCCAGCCTGGCGGCACTTACCGGGTTGCTGGCCGGAGTGGCTGGGACGCTCGGTGCGGCCGACGTGCTGTTGGCCTGCGTACCGCTGCTGTTGCTGATCAGCGGCCAGGTGTGCGGGTACGAAGTGGTCCGCCAGGCCGTGCGGTGCCGCAGTGAGATGGATGGCTTGGGATGCCGCAGTGAGCTGGAAGGGTCATCGATCGGTTCGCACGTCTCCAGCCAGGGAGTGGCCTGGCCGTGGCGCCCGCTGTTGGTGGCAGCGGCGATCCCCTGGACCATGCTGGCGTACGCGTTGGGCTGTGTCGGAGCCTGGCGAGTTCGGCGGGTCGTCTGGCGACAGATCGCCTACGAAGTCACGGACGGGCAACAAGTCCGGATGCTGGACTACGCCCCCTTTCCAGCGGTCGCCCCGCAGCCGCTGGAACATCACTCCGTTTAACCCCCCGGCAGGTACAGGTTTAGCCCCCCGGCGGCGATCGATCTCAGCCGCGCGGGCGTCAAACTATACCTCTAGGTAACCGTTCACGGGTGGGAGGTAATCCTCGGGGCTGGTGCATTCCGCAAGTCGGTTGGTTCTCGGGGCAAACCGGTCGCGTTTTGCAGTTGATTTGACCTGCAAACAATCGTCTGGTTAGCCCGACTTGCTGCATGACACCCTACGAGGCGTGTACGGTTACACCTCTAGAAACAAGCGAGCGGGTTCTTCGAGGACTTCTTTGATGGTCTTGAGGAACTGCACGGCTTCACGGCCATCGACGATGCGATGATCGTAGGTCAGGGCGATGTACATCATGGGTCGGATCACGACCTGGCCCTTGACGGCGATTGGCCGTTCTTGAATCGCGTGCAGGCCCAGGATACCGCTTTGGGGCGGATTGACGATCGGGGTGCTGAGCAACGAGCCGTAGACGCCGCCATTGCTGATCGTGAACGTGCCACCTTCCAAGTCCTCGGTCTTGAGCTTGTTGTCTTTGGCCAACACCGCGAACTCGGCAATCTTGCGCTCAATTTCGGCGAAGCTGAGCTTCTCGGCATTCCGCAACACCGGTACGACCAAGCCCTTGCCGCCACCGATGGCGACTCCCAAATCGTAGTAGTTGTGGTAGTGCACGTCGGTCCCGGAGACAAACGCATTGATGGCTGGGTACCGCCGCAGTGCCTCGACACTGGCTTTGGCAAAGAACGACATGAAGCCCAATTTCACGCCATGCTTCTGTTGGAAGGCGTCCTTGTAGCGGCCGCGGAGTTCCATCACCGGCTGCATGTCGATCTCGTTGAAGGTCGTCAACAGGGCGGCGGTTTGTTGCGCCTGCACCAAGCGTTGGGCGATGGTCCGCCGCATCATGGTCATCGGCTTCTTCTCGGTGGTGCGAGAGTCGTCGGCCCGACCGGCGAACGGCGGCGTCGACGGCGGCGGCGGAAAGTCGTCGCTACTGCCAGAAGCTGCCGGGGCAGATTTGGCAGTTTCTCCACCCGGTTGCAACTGACGCTGCTCGACGTAACGAGCCACGTCCTCCTTGAGCAATCGGCCGCCCGGCCCAGTCGGTGTGACGACATCGGCCGAAATCTGATAGTGCTGCAACAGTCGCTCGGCAGCCGGCATGACGCTTTCGACCTTCACCGTCGGTGCGGTCGCCGAGGCTGGGGGGTCCAGCGTAGCCGTTCGGCCCGCGCCCGCCACGGCCTGTGCGCCCTGAGCCGCCTGTGCGGCCTGTCCGCCCTGTGCGGCGGAACCACCCGCGGGGGCTGCACCCGCCGATAGCCGCGCGATCACGGTGCCGACCTGCACGAACTCGCCAGCCGCCACCAGGATCTCGCTGAGTGTGCCGGCTTCCGGCGCGAGGACTTCCTGGGAGGCTTTTTCGGTCTCCAGTTCCACCAAGGGCTGATCGCGTTGGACCCAGGTGCCTGGGGCTACCAGCCATTGCGCAATTTGGGCCTCTTGAATCGATTCGCCGAATTCAGGAATTTTGATATCTAACATAGTTTCTGATCCTTTATTTCTGGGTCGGCTGCGTTTATCGGTTGGACAGGGCACCCGAGTATCCGCCGACCCACGTTCCCGAGTCGCTGGACGTTTTGGTAGCGACTCCGAGCCTCTATCGGTTTTTAACCTAGGGCCGCTTCGATGATATCGTGCTGCTCCAACTTGTGTGCATTTTTGCTACCGGTCGAGGGACTGGCGGATTCCGGTCGCGAGACCAAGTTCAGTTCGTACTGCCCGAACACGCGGTCGCCCAAGCGAGTGCGGAGGAACTGCCAGGCGCCCATGTTCCAAGGTTCTTCTTGGACCCAGAACAGTTGGAAGTTGGGGCCGTAGCTGGCGAACGTCTGCTGCAGATCGGCCAGTGGCAGCGGATACAACTGCTCCAGTCGCACGACGGCAATGTCGCTGAGTTCGCGTTTGTTGCGTTCTTTGATCAACTCGACCGCGATTTTGCCCGTGGCCAGCAACACGCGACGGACGCTCTGGCCCGGCTTGATAAACGGGTCCGGCAGTACGTCCTGGAAGCAACCCTTGGTCAGTTCCAGCAGCGGGCTGCCGACGTCGGGGTCTCGCAACAGGCCTTTCGGGGTCAGGATCACCAGTGGCTTGCGCCAGTTCCGTTTGACTTGGCGACGCAGCACATGAAAATGCTGGGCGGCGGTTGTCGGGTACACCACCTGGATGTTGTTCTCGGCGCTCAACATCAAGTAACGCTCCATGCGGGCGCTGCAGTGCTCGGGGCCAGCCCCTTCAAAGCCATGCGGCAGCATCATGACCAAGTTGCTCAACCGCCGCCACTTGTCCTCGGCGCTGGTGATAAATTGATCGATGATCACCTGGGCTGCGTTCGAGAAGTCGCCGAACTGGGCCTCCCACACGGTCAAGCCTTCGGGGGTGTCGAGGCTGTAGCCGTAGTCAAACCCCAGCACACCGGCCTCGGACAACGGGCTGTTGATGATGTCCACGACGGCTTGATCGTCGGACAGGCGCTTGAGCGAGCAGTAGCGTTTCTCCGTGACGGTGTCGTGCAGGATGGCGTGCCGTTGCGAGAACGTACCGCGTCCGCAGTCCTGGCCACTCAAGCGAATGGGATGGCCTTCCAAGGCCAGGGTGGCGAAGGCCGCCAGTTCCGCGGTGGCCCAGTCGATCGGGCGTTTGTCGCCGGCCATCTCGGCCCGCAACTGCAAGGTCCGCGCCAACTTGGAGTTCAGATTGAAGTCGGCTGGCACGTCCGCCAACTTGCTGACGGCGTAGGAGAGCTTGCCCAATGGCACGCCCGTGTCCAGGTGGCGTTCCTCTTCTCGTAATTCGCCGCCGTAGTACGTCTCCCAGTACCCCCCCATGGACTGCGTGTCCGGTTGGTACGGCTGGCTGCTGGCCCGATCGAAGTCCGCTTGCAGCTTGTTCTTCCGCGCCTCGGCGATCTGATCGGCCTCTTCCCGGGTGACCTCGTTCATCTGCAACAGGTACTCCAGGTAGCTGTCGCGGACGGTGGGACGACTGTCGATGACCTGGTACATCAACGGCTGGGTGAAACGCGGTTCATCGCTCTCGTTGTGGCCCAAGCGACGGTAGCAGTACATGTCGATGACGACGTCGCGTTGGAATTGGTGGCGGAAGTCCATCGCCAATTGAACCACCTGAGCGACAGCCTCCGGGTCTTCGCCGTTGACATGGAAGATGGGAATCTGCAGCATCTTGGCCACGTCGCTGGCGTAGGTCGTCGACCGGCCCTCCTGTTCCGTGGTCGTGAAGCCAACTTGATTGTTGAGGATCACGTGCAGCGTGCCGCCGACTTGATAACCGGCCAATTGGCTCATGTTGAGCGTCTCTTGCACAATCCCTTCACCAGCAAACGCGGCGTCACCGTGGATCAACACGGTCATGATTTGTTTGTGATCGAGATCTTCGATCCGATCTTGCTTGCTGCGACAGCGCCCCATGGCCACTGGGTTGACGAACTCCAGGTGACTGGGGTTGAAGCACAGCGAGATATGAATGTTCTGATTCTGGCTGGTGATCCAATCCGTGCTGTAACCCAAGTGATACAACACGTCACCGGCGCCGCGATTGGCATCCGGGTTGGGATCGTCGAACGACCAGAAGATGTTCTCGTGCCGCTTGCCCATGATGTTGGCCAACACGTTGAGCCGGCCGCGGTGGGCCATCCCCAGCACCGCCTCGCGGACGCCATGTTCGCCGGCCTTTTCAAAGGCCATGTCCAACAGCGGAATCAGGCTCTCGGCCCCTTCCAACGAGAAAGTCTTGGCGCCGACAAATTTACGGCGGACAAACTCTTCGAACACCACGGCATCGGTCAACCGAGTCAACACGCGGAGTTGGGTCTGGCGATCCAAATGCAGGCGGTTCTCCGTGCCCTCCATGCGGTTTTGCAACCAGTTGCGAATATCGTGGTCGTCGATATGCATGAATTGGGCACCGATCGAGCGGCAGTACGTGTTCCGCAGTCGCTGGACGATCTCCCCCAGGGTCCGCGTGTTGTCGCCGAAGATGGTGCGAGTCGAGAACGACCGCTCCATGTCGCTGGGCAACAACCCGTACGTGTCCGGGTGCAAGTCGCGGTTGGCCGGACGCGGACGACCCAACGGATCCAGCTTGGCTTCGAGGTGCCCGCGGACACGAAAACCGCGGACCAATTGGTCGACGCGATCCTGCAACTGAGCAATGCTCATTTCGCGGTCGGAGCTCTCCGGCCCGTCGGAACCGGTAGCCGAGCGAAACAAGGAATAGTAGCGGGAGGGTCGCTTGACCGTGGCGACCGAGCCGTTGCCGTACTCACCGCCAGCGTGTTCGCCATGGTTCGCCCCGCCCACCGAGACTTGCCCACCCGCCGGCATGCCGCCGGACATGCCCCCGCCGAGACATGCCCGCCCGCCGAGACTTGCCCACCCGCCGAGACTTGCCCACCCGCCGCACTGCCCGCTCGACTGAGGCTGCCCTCTCGACTGAGGCTACCTGAGGCCTGCCAGTCTTCCGAGTCCGTTGCTTCCCGCTTTTGCTGCGACCGCCACAGGGCGTATTTGGCGAAGTAGTCTCGCCATTCGGGCGAAAAGGGGGTCGGGTCCTGTTGAAAGTCCAAGTAAAGACGCTCAACTTCTTCGCGGCTAAGCACACTCATGGGTTTTTTCTTACCGTCAATTTTGGTACACCAGGTCGGCGTTTCGGCCCTCAGCCATCCGCCTGTGATATTCTTTAGTTTTCTGATCGGTTTGCAAAGGCGACACCGCCCCAAATCCGGAAAATTCCACAGAATCTCCCCGGACCAAGGTCGGACACCTCGTCCCACCCGGCCATGGCTTCATCATCACCTGACCATCCCACGCTTGAGTCGAATCGGCCTGAAACGATCGGCCGCCTGGCTCGGCCGCCGAGGGCTGACGTTTATGCAACCTGTAGCATCGCCGACCGACGTCTCAGAGGCTTTCCATGGCCGTCAGCGCGGCGGTCTCTTCGGGATAGATATCCACCAAATCGTGGATCTTCATGATCTTAAACACTTCGGCCACGTTTTCGGTGATTTCGCAGAATGCCAACTTGATATCGTTCTTCTTGCAGCGGTTCCGCAGGTCGACCAATTTGCCGATCATGGAGCTAGACATCAGCAGGACGTTGCGGAAATTCAGCAGCAACTTGCCGGTCTTGGCCCGCGCCCCAGCTTCGACTAATTCGTTACCCAAGGTCTGAACCGTAGCCTCGTCCAAGATCCTCGCGTGCTGAAAGTAGACAACGCTCACCCCGTTTTCTTCAGAATATTCCAACATCATCCACCGCCTACAAAACCATGCCAATCGGAAAGAGGACCCGTTGTCCTGCCCCGATTGTAGCCACTTGAATGGGTGTGTAAAGCAACACGAGACTCAATTTTTGAGGACCGACCGCAACAGCAGCAGGCCGATCCCCAGCGTCACGAGGTTGCTGGCCCACAGGCTGATGGCCGGCAAACGCCCCCCGCGAACCGCGTCCGAGACGACCGCCAAAATCGGGTAATAGACGATCAGAATCGGAATGAAGCAGAACAGAAAGATGCTCCAGGAGTCCGAAAAGCGGAAGCGAATGGCAACCGCCGCCCCCACGATCGCGAAACAGAGACAACTGAAGCCACCGACCCACCGCCGCACCCCTTCGATCTGCAGCTTGCGGAGTCGGTAGATCGCCTGGTCCAGTTCCGCGGTCAACTGCTCTGGAGTTCGGACCCAATCATATCCCCGTTGCCCTTGATACGACAGGGAGGTTTCCAGCTCTTCCCGCAGTTGTCGTATCCGCAGTTCCTGCACCTGGATTTCCCGCGGCAACTCCCGACTGGGGATGACCGCCGCGCTGCTTTGCGCGTCACTCTTCTTGATCAACTGCTCCAAGGCGATGGTCTCGCGGAACTCCGTCGGGAAGCGAAACTTGGCGTCTTCCGTCTCCAACTCCCCGTTTTGAGCGACCAGAATCAGGCGATTGCCGGTCGGGTCGCAGTCCAACTGGGCCGTCGCCGAAATCAACCGCAATCGGCCCTCGACCTCAATCACCGGTCGCACCAAGGACTGGTCGGCCACATCGTCGACCCGGATCGAGATGGGCCCCTTGGTGTAAGATCGCTGCGTCCGCAGGGCTCCGTAGATCGTGTGGTGCACCGAGTGCAAGACGATCCGGTACATGCCCGCTCGGCCCCACGGCACGGCCACGTCAGTCAAATAAACCGTGACGAAGCTGAGGGCCATCGCCAGGATCACGGCGGGGCGAATGACCAGCCAAGGTGAAATGCCCAAGGCCTTGACAGCCACGATCTCGTTGTCGGCCGCCATCCGGCCGTAAACCGTGCAAACCGCAAACAACACCGTGCCGGGAATGGCGAAGATCAACGCCCCCGGGATGGCATAGGGGATCAATTGCAAGGCCGTCAGGGGAGTCAAACTCTCCCGCAGCATGTCTTGCACGATGAACACCATCATGATGACACTGGTCAGACCAAACAGGGCCACCAAAAAGACGCGTAGCAGGTCGACGACAATCGTTCGAGTCAGCGCGTTCATGGGGCTCCAAACAAGGACAGGCTTCTGTGAATCCGGTGGCGGTCGGGTGCCACCTGGGGAGCACTGTAGCGTTTTTGGCCAAAAGATTAAACTGCGAACGGCTACCACTGACATCGGGCAGTCGCTAGCATAAAGGCGTGGTGACGGAAACCGCGGAATGCCCCTCAAAGCTGGGGGTTCGTCCGCTGGACCGGCGCCATCCCCCCTTCCGACCTGGGGTTGTTGATTTCTCCGTGGCGGAACGCGTCAAAGCGTTTCGATTGACGCGAAACAGACCGTGTTTTTGCACGTTCTCGTTGAGCCGGGCGGTGAGTTGGCGAATTTATCCGAAAAATCAATCAGCCCCTGGCCTCCGTCGATGGAAAGCAACCCGCATGAAAACTGACTTGTTTGTCCCCCAGGCTCCCACGTGTGTCCCTGTCGACGGCCGTGGGGGCTGCCCTCGATTCCCTGCCGACCGCCGTGGGCGCTGCCCTCGATTGTTGGGCCTACTGCTGCTGGTGTGCGGGTCGTTCGCGATGACGACTCGCCCGGCTCTCTCCCAGTACGGTGAGGTGGAGCCGCCTCCGGCCGAGCTGGCCGTTGGCTTCGAGACGATCACGGCCCAGCAGGCCGAGGCGTGGCTGGGGTTGTTGGCGGGTCCGCAATTTGAGGGTCGCGGTACGGGCCAAGTCGGCTACATGAAGGCGGCTCACTGGGTCGCGGGCAAGCTGGCCGAGTTTGGCCTTGAGCCGGCCGGGGATGGCGACACGTACTTTCAGATGATGCCGATCACGATCCGCCTGCCTGAGATCGATGCCTGCCGCATCCTGGGCCCCGAGGACTTGGTGATCGAGGGCCCCGGAGTTTTGGGCTTCGAGCGGTACACGGACCAGGGCGAGATCCGCGGCAAGGCGGCTTTCCTCAGCTTCATCGGCCCCGAGCCCAAGTTGCCCGAGGACCTGGACCTGCGTGAAGCGATCGTGTTCTACGCGGCAGACGCCGCGGCCGCCCCCAGCGTCCCGCGTCTGCTGGCTCGGCTGCGTCCCGCCGCCACCATGCGCTTGATCGATTCGCCCCCGATCTCCTCGCCGCAGACCCTATTTCCCGGACGCCGCAGCCGCTCGACGAGCGCCAGCGGCACGATCTTGCGGACGGAAGGCCAGCGGTTGGCGACGGCCCTCGGAGCGCCGGAGGGCTGGGACCAGGAGACGAAGGTCTTCACGACCGACGCCGAGGTGACGCTACGTCTGCAATTGCGCGAGCAGCCGGCCGGGACCCCCAATGTGTTGGGCTGGTTGGAGGGCTCGGACCCGGAATTGAAGCACGAGTACATCGTGATCGGCGCCCACTTGGATCACTTGGGTGTCAGTGGTGACCAGCTGTTTCCCGGGGCGGATGACAACGGCTCCGGTTCGGTCGCGGTGCTGAGCATCGCTCGGGCCATGGCCGCCAACCCCATCAAGCCCAAGCGGAGCGTCCTGTTCATGTGGTTCACCGCGGAAGAGGTCGGCCTGTTGGGCTCGCGTTATTACACGGACAACCCACTCAAGCCGCTCGAGAACATGACCTGCATGTTCAATATCGATATGGTCGGCCGCAACGAGGACCAAGGGCCAGGCGATGCGGACGCGGACAACGAGGGCCACATCCACTTGGTCGGCAGCCAACGCGGCGAGACCGCACTGCACGGCCTGATCTTGGAGGCCAACAAACACATCGGCTTCGAGTTCGAACTGGACATGGAGAGTGTCTGGAACCGCAGCGACCAAGTCAACTTCTACAACAAAGGTGTGCCGGTCGCATTTATGTTCGGCGGCTTCCACCCGGATTACCATCAACCGTCGGATAAGCCTGAGAAGATCAACTACTTGAAGATCCAATCGGGCGCACTCTTGTACTACCTGGCCGTTCACGCGGCGGCCCAGCACGGACGATTCCCGATGAAGCAGGAGGAATAACAGCCTTGACCCCACCGACCCACCCTTTGAACTGGAATAGCCGCAACATCACGCAGGGCTGGCAGAAAGGCGCCACCGCCTTCTACTACGGCCTGGGGTTCTCCCCGGAGGACTTCAGCAAAGCGCAGGTGGGGATTGGCGTGCCGCTGCTCGAGGGCAACCTCTGTAACGTGCACGCGTATCCACTGGGCAAGAAGATCGAGCAGTCCTGCCGAGCCGCCGGATTGCTGGGTTTTCTCTACGGTGTGCCGGCGGTCAGCGACAACATCACGCAGGGTTACCCAGGCGGCAGCGCCAGTCTGCCCAGTCGCAACATGATCGCGGCGGCCTGCGAAGCGGTCTGCGGCTCGCATGGCTACGACGCGGTCATCGGCATGCACCACTGCGACAAGAACGGCCCCGGCTTTGCCCTGGGGATGATGCGGCTGAACTTCCCCTCGCTGATTGTCAACGGCGGCAGCATCGGGCCGGGCTGTTATCGCAACGAGAAGATCACGATCTTGGACGTGTACGACAGTCAAGCGGCGGTGGCCAACGGCGAGATGTCGGCGGAGGAGGCCGAAGGGATCTTGCGTTCGGCCTGCCCGGGACCGGGGGGCTGCGGGATCGCCGCCAGCTTCAACACGTGGGGGATCGCCTTGGAGGTCATGGGTTGGTCTTTGCCCGGGACCAGTTCGAATCCGGCCGAGTCGCCGGAGAAGGACGCGGAGATTGCCGAGGTGGGCCCGGCCCTGCGACGGTTGCTGGAGTGGGACCTGAGACCCAGTCAGATCATCACGCGTCCGGCCCTGGAGGATGCCATCGCGGCGGTGGCAGCGATGGGCGGCAGCACCAACGCGATCATCCACCTGTTGGCTCTGGCTCAAGAGGCTCAGGTCGAGTTCACGTTGCGTGACATCCGCGAGATTCTGCGGCGCACTCCGGTGCTGTGTACCTTCGCACCGCGGGGCAAGATGACCATGCTGGACTTGCACTTGATCGGCGGAACGCCCGCCTTGGTCAAGCACTTCCTCGAGGCCGGCGTGTTGCGGGGCGAACACATGACGATCACGGGCAAAACCCTGCGTGAGACCTACCTGGCCTACCCGTCGGCGCCCGCGGGCCAGCAGGTATTGCGGCCAAAATCCGATCCGATCAACCCGCGTTCCGATCTGCAGATCTGTTTCGGAAACATCGCACCCGACGGCGTGGTGTTCAAGGTCTCCAGTCTGAAGGACGCGAAGTTCTCCGGGACGGCCATTTGTTTCCGCTCGGCCCAGGCGGTCGCGGAAGCCGCAGCGGCCGGACGGATCCAACCGGGCCAGGTCGTCGTACTGGCCTACTTGGGCCCCGTGGCGGCCGGCATGCCCGAGGTCCTCGTGGCTTCGGCCGCCTTGAACTCGAAGGCCTTGTACGGCAAAGTGGCGCTGCTGTCCGACACCCGCGTGTCGGGGGTGACACATGGTGCGGTCGGCGTTCACTGTTGCCCCGAGGCGGCAGTCGGCGGTCCGATCGGCTTGGTGGAAGACGGCGATCGGATCGAGTTCGATTTGGACGCCGGCACGATCCACTGGGATGTGTCCGAGGAAGTCATTCAATCGCGTCGCAGCCGCTGGTCGTGGCAACCGGACTACCCCAAGTCAGGTTACCTGGCCACCTTCGCTCGACATGTCACGGGCGCCGACCAAGGCTGCGTGCCGGGCTAAGCGCTGTCGGGGCGATTGGCATGTTGGTAAAAATGTTTGAGAAAGTCCCCCGTTGATGAATCCTGCCGTGCGACCGATGACCGTTCCCAAGTTTGTGGCCGCCAAGCGCGAGGGCCGCAAGCTGACGATGCTGACGGCCTACGACTACTCCTTGGCGGTGGCCTTGGACGAGGCCGGAGTGGACAGCATCTTGGTCGGGGATTCGTTGGGTATGGTGATGCAGGGCCAGGCGAACACGCTGCCCGTGACGGTCGACGAGATTATCTACCACACGAAGTGCGTCTGTCGCGGGGTGCGGCGAGCCTTGGTCATCGCTGACTTGCCGTTCCCGATCAACCACTTGGGCGTGCACAAGACGATCGAACTGTCGGCCCGAATCTTGAAGGAGACGGGCTGCCAGGCGGTCAAGCTGGAGGGTGGCGCCGAGCAAGCGTCGGTGATCGCGGGTTTGGTGGCGGCGGGGATTCCCGTCATGGGCCACGTCGGCTTGCGACCGCAGAATGTGCTGATGATGGGAGGGTACCGCGTCCAGCGGGACGGCGAGACCTTGATGGCGGACGCCCAAGCGGCTCAGGATGCGGGGGCGTTTGGGGTCGTGTTGGAGGGGATCCCCAGTCCATTGGCCAAGGGCGTGACCACTCAGTTGGCGATTCCCACGATTGGAATCGGAGCGGGGCCGGATTGTGATGGCCAGGTCTTGGTCCTCCACGATATGCTGGGCTTGACGCCTGGTCCTGTGCCCAAGTTCGCCAAAGCCTTCTGCGACTTGCGCGGCACGATTCAAGCGGCCGTCGCCGAGTACTGTCGCCAGGTATCCGAGGGCTCGTTCCCGGACGAGGCCCATAGTTACGGTTCGTAGAGCGGCGGCCCGCGACGAAGTCTCCGTTGACGGCGGACGGCGGACGGCTGACGGCTCCTCACAACCTTTCTGCGGGTGCGGCTCCGAGGGTTCTTCGGAAAACTTCGCGTGGCTCCCACTGACGCGGCAGCATTTTGCCTATAATCTCCTCTCGAGGAGACGCCACGATGGCAGATACGAACTGCGCCCCTGAAGATTTTGAAAAATACGGCACCGTATTGACCGGTCGTCGCAGCTTGAGCCAGTTGCCGCGGGCCTTCCGGCGGGAGACGGAAGTCGCTGGGATCTTGCAGGCACTGCTGCACAGCGACAAACCGGCCGTGCTCCTGACGGGTCCCTCGGGTGCAGGGAAAACAGCCATCGTTCAAGAGGTGGCTCACCGCTTGCACCAACTGGATTGGGAGATGTTGGAGATGACGGCGGCCGACTTTATGTCGGGCACCCAGTACATGGGCGAGTGGGAGACACGCTGTAAGAAGTTGTTCGAATTGGTCCGTCGTCCCAAAGAAAAAATTGTCTTGTATCTGCCCAACTTCGAACTGTTGGGCTCAGTGGGCAAATCCTCGCGTGGCGACAGCAATCTGGCGGACATCTTGATCCCGCATCTCGCCCGCGGGGAACTGACGGTTTTGGCGGAAATGGGCGACGACGTTTCGCGGGCACCGGCGGCGCTGCGGCGTGTAATGGAGCAAATCACGATCAATCCGCTGTCGCGGACCGAGACCTTGCAGTTGTCGCAAGAGGTCGCCACGTCGGAGGAGGCCGAGCTGTCGTTGGAAATGGCGGAGCGGCTGTTGGAACTGTCGGAGTTCTGTGGCAGCGACGCCGTCTGGCCCGGTCGCGGGTTGTCCCTCTTGCGGCGGACGATCTCCGGTCGCTCGGGGAAAAATCCCATCACCGAGGCGGAGATCCTCCAGGCGGTCTCGTCCATCTCGGGCGTGCCGACGCTGATGTTGGACGACCGGATGCCCTTGAGTCGGCAGGCGGTGGTCCAATTCTTTCAGTCGCGAGTGATGGGCCAGAAAGAGGCGGTCGAGGCGGCCGTTGACTTGACGATGATGATCAAGTCCGGCCTGACGGATCCTAACAAGCCGATGAGCAGTCTGCTGTTCGTTGGGCCAACCGGCGTGGGGAAAACCGAACTGGCTCGTGCCATCGCCGAGTACTGCATGGGGGACTCCAACCGCTTGGTGCGATTGGACATGTCCGAGTTCGCCACCCCTGATGCCGGCCTGCGGTTGTTGGGATCGACGGAACATCCGGGCGCCTTGACAACGCCCGTCCGCGAGCGGCCTTTTTCGATTGTGCTCTTGGATGAATTCGAAAAAGCGAATTATTCTGTATTCGACCTATGCTTGCAGCTGTTTGATGCAGGGCGTTTGACAGATCTGGACAATCGCACGGTGGACTTTCGGCGGTGCGTGGTCATTCTCACCTCGAACCTGGGAGCCCAAGTCTCGACCACGCCGGCCATGGGGTTCGGCGGCTCCAGTGGCGTGACCGCAATCGATACCAAGACCCGTCAGAACTCGGAACGAGCGCTCGAACGAGCCTTTCGGCCAGAGTTCCTCAATCGGTTGGATCGGATCATCCACTTCACGCCCTTGGAGCGTGACACCTTGGAGGCGATCACGCGGCGCGAATTGACGCGGGCCTTGGATCGGACGGGTATTCATCGACGCCGGTTGAACGTCCAGTTCGATGACGAGATCGTGCCCCTGTTGCTGCAGAAGGGCTACTCCCCTGCCTTCGGTGCCCGGCCCTTGAAGCGGACGATCGAGCGGATGGTCTTGGTCCCACTGGCGAGACAGATCGCGACGGGGCGGCTGCCCAGTGACAGTACCGTGTTGTTGGGCTTGAAGGGTGGCACTATCCGCGCTCGAGTCCTGAAGTTGGGCGAGGTAGTCGAAGAAGCCAGACCTGTGGCGGCATCCACCGCGGCCCCCAATGTCCCGCAGAGCCCAGCCGAGACGATCGCAGAATTGAGCGAGCAAGCCCAACGCATCACGGAATTGCTCGAGCCGCTGGATGGGCGCAAGTCCCAGTTACTAAAACAAGTCAATGCCATCAAGGGCCCTGCCCTGTCACAACATCGCGCCAAGTTCGACGAGATCTATCGCTTGGATGCAATATTCACTCGGTTCGAGAAATTCCGCCAATCGCTTGCGCCGTGGTTGAACAATCCCAGCCGTGGACGGAAAACCGTGGTGGCCCAACCGACCGCGGAGGAAATCGCCAGCCTCCGATTGCAGCGGCGATTGGTAGAGTTGCTGATGGCCGAGCCCAGCGAAGGGAGCACGGCCGATGTCGTTCTCTCCATTCGGCTGCTGGAGAGCCGCGGCCAGCGACTGCAGGTCGTCGAAAAGTTGGCCAAAATGTACCTGGCTTTTCTCCGGCGGATGGGATTTGAGGTCGAGGTCGTGGACGACCAGTGCTCCGAGAAACCACGGGTCGATCAAATCAGCTTGTTGGTTGCAGGGTCCGGCGCCCGGCTGGTGTTACAACAAGAACACGGCCTGCACGTCTTGCGACAGACACGACAGGATCAAACCCAACGCGAAACCGCCAAGGTCGAAGTATTGGCGTTGGAGCAAGGGCCCATCGGCAACTTTGCCGACCACTGCCAAGTCAAGACGCGGCAGCTGAAGAACCTCAACGGGCGATTGGGCAAAAAAATGACCGAGGCCTCGCTCTTTCATACGCCGACGCAGGTCGGCTTGAACGTCGTGGCGCAAATCGCGGCAACTGAGGTCGCTGGACGTCTGTCTCCCTGGTTGGCGGCGTTGGTCACACGGCAGGAAAACGCCCTCGCCGCACCCGCCGATGGGTTGGCCGATGTCGTCGTCCGCCGCTACGAATTGGGGCCCAACGCGTTGGTGCGAGACGCCGCGACGGGCTTGCGGTGGGGCCAGCCCGATCGGTTGTTCAGCGGTTGGTTGGACCGCTTTGTCCTGGTGGAACCCCTCCAGGCCCCACCCCATCCCGCCTAAGGCCAGGTCGATTGCCGATCCGGGAGCAACCAACCTCTGATGCGTGGGCGTTAGGGAGGCATCAGCAGCCCGTTGAGACGCTGGCTCTAGTGCTTTGTCACAATTTAATTTTGGGATCGGTGTGGCAAAGGGGTCAGGCGTCAATTGCCGGAACGGCCCTGCGGGTGCTGCACAATTGACGCCTGACCCCTTTGCCACACCCCAAGTTCTGGCTGTGACAAAGCACTAGGAAAATAACGATCAGCCCGGGACAAGCTGGCCCGAGCCAGCAACGGTCAGACCCTAATCGCTCCGGCGGCGGGGCCGAGGCGGCGCGGCAGCCCGGACGCGTTCGAGGCCGGCGCGGCACCCGGACGCGTTCGAGCCGGTGCAGCACCCGGGCGCGTTCGAGCCGGTGCAGCGCCCGGACGCGCTCGAGAGCCAGCGGACGATGGCCGCTGGCTGCCCGCAGCGCGTTCTTGGCCCGCTTGGGGCCGCTCTTGGCCTGCCTGAGACCGCTCGGATCGGACACGCTGGTCCGACATAGGACGTTGACTTGCCTGAGGACGTTGGCCCGACGGCTGACGTTGGTCGGTGGAGGCGGAGCTGCGTTCGGCGTTCGCCCGCGGGACGTCGGCTCGGCGTGGCGACTGGGCGGGCGGGCGGCGAGTTTTCGGGCGATTGGGAGCGCGGTTATCCAGTTCCAATCGACCGGCCGCTGGGGCTTCGCCGCTACTGCGCCGCTGATTTTTACCCGGCCGATTTTGGCTGGCTTTTTTGCGCGGTGCCGGGCCACGTCGAGCGGTCGGGTTGGTCGACGACGGTTGTCGCGTGGGAGTGGTGTGGCGGCCCGTCGATCGGCCAGTCGGGCGGGGGTCGTCGTCGAACGCGCCCGAGCCTGAGAGGGAGTGGATCGCGATGGCGTGACCGATCAAGCGTTCGATGTCGCGCAGGGCTTGGCGTTCGTCTGGGCTGCAGAAGGAGATCGATTCGCCGGTCGCGCCGGCGCGAGCGGTCCGGCCGATCCGGTGCACGTAGGTTTCCGGCGTCGTGGGCAAATCGTAGTTGATCACGTGCGACACGCCGGGCATGTGCAGACCACGAGCCGCCACGTCGGTCGCCACCAGGATCGGCGGTTCCTCCGACGAGAAGCTGGCCAGGGCCCGTTCGCGAGCGTTTTGGCTCTTGTTGCCATGGATGGCCACGGCCGGAATGTTGACGCGGGACAATTGTTTGGCCAGTCGATCGGCGCCGTGTTTGGTGCGGCAGAAGACGATTTGGCGGATGCCCGCGGACTGCTGAACGTATTCGATCAAGGCGTCGATTTTGCGTTTTTGGTCGACGAAGGCGACGGATTGCCGAATCTTGTCGGGCGGTCGAGCGACCACGTTGGCCTGAACGATATGCGGGTCCTGCAACCATTGCTCGGCCAAACGCTGGATTTCGGGAGGCATGGTGGCGGAGAACATCAACGTTTGGCGATCCCGTGGAATCCGGCTGACGATGCGCTTGAGGGGTTGGATAAAGCCCATGTCGAGCATTTGGTCGGCTTCGTCCAGAACCAGCACGCGGAGTCGACTCAAGTCGACCACGTTCTGTCCCATCAGATCCAGCAACCGTCCGGGCGTGGCCACGACAATGTCGACGCCGCTCCGCAGTTGAGCCATCTGCGGGTTGGCCGAGACGCCGCCGTAGATCACGGCTTGTCGCAAGCCCAGGTTCTTGCCGTAAGTCGTGAAGCTCTGGGCGATTTGGTTGGCCAGTTCGCGAGTCGGCGTTAGAACCAAGGCTGCGATCGGGCGGTAGCCACCGGAGCGGCCGCGTTTGCCATCGGCCCCGCCGCGTCGTCCCGCCGTTCGGCCGTCCGAGTCCGCTGCAGCGCCCGACTCGGACCCAGCCGCAGTTGTCGGCAAGAGCTGTTGCAGGATCGGCAGCGAAAACGCCGCGGTCTTTCCCGTCCCCGTCTGGGCACACCCCAGGACATCATGCCCGTCCAGGATCAATGGAATGGTGGCTGTTTGGATGGGGGTGGCGACGGAATACTTCAATCGCTGAAGATTGGCGAGCAGCTCGGGGGCGAGCCCCAAGTCGGCGAAACTCATGAGAGGTCTTTCGAAAGACACGTTAAGTCGCGAGCGGGGACGCGCGGCAGTGGATTTAATTGTTGGCAGCCGAGCGACGCAGGAGTTCGCGTTCGATGGCCAAGGCCGTCTGCGAATTCACTAGGGCTGAGAAACCAGCGGTGAACAGCTGGGCGGCCGAATCGGGGTCGACGGTCTGGTGGTGCCCGAAGGCTTCGACCAAGTCGGGTTGCCCCAACATCGCTTGAATCATTTGTTGGGTCGGCGGAGTCGTCGAGACCGAGTCGCAGATCTCAGCGACCGCGTTCCGGCACTCGCTGAGCAGCTGCTTCAGCTCTTGATAGTCCAGTTTCCCAAGCTCTTTGGCCACAGTCTCAACCTTGTCCCGACACCTTCTCATCGCAAGTAACCGTTCACGGTCGGCTGCGGAACCTACGGGCTAACGCGCTCGCAAGTCCTGCCCGCTGATGGCGAGTGAGCTGCGATCGTTTGTCACACCGCCCGCACAGCTCGGAGGCACGTCCAACCGAGGGCATTCTAAGACAAGTGCCTGTATTACGCGATTGGGGGCAGGATGATTGCGGGCAGGATGATTGGGGGGCAGGATGACTGAGTGCAGGTTTGCTGCGGGCAGGTTTGCTGCGGGCCGGTCGACTGGTTGGCCGCCGGAGCCCTAGGAGTACTCGATGCGAAACCGGTTGAAGCCGGTTTCGGGGCAGCGAAAATGATAAATCCCTGGATTGGAGTTCGGCCGGTAGATGCCCATCAACTCGTCAAATTCCTCGCGATCCAATCGAGCGGACTCCATGAAGGCGGCGCGCTCTTCCGGGGTCATTTGAGCCAGGGCCTTCCCGGTGGCGTCGCCAATAAATTGGCATGGTCGCCCCAGATGTGTCTCCCAGGCGGGTTGTTGCCAGCAAACATAGCCGGGAGTCCGGCAGACGACCTCCTCGATGACTTCCGGTTCGACTCCAGCCTCCTCGAGCGGTAGGCGATCCGAGAATTCCACGTCAAATTTCTCGTTGGCTTGCCCGTCGGCGATACACCAAGGGCATAATTTCTCCTCCAGATCATGAATGGAGGCGGCCGGGCCCACGTAGACGAAATCAACGTCTTGGTCGCAGCAGACACAGTGAGTTTTTTGCCGCACAAGGGCCCCCGACTTTAGGGGGTCCGGATGAAAGCGAAAGGGTGGCAGGTCCATTTTCGTTTTGTGACAGGAATCGAGGCCCAGAAAAAAATGTCGCTACTGCTGCCCGACAGTTCCTCAATGTAGGTGATAGATCCACCGAAATCAATCTGATTTCGGATCGCCGCGGAAAAAAACTTGCCTGTCAATAGTTTACCCCGCAGCAGTTTGATATAACGAAGGATGGGGAACGCGGTGGTCGGCGGGCGCCATTGCCCTAGCGAGTGGCCCTGGTGCCTAACGCTGGTGTCTGGCAGTGGTGTCTGGCAGTGGTGCCTGGCAGCGGTGTCTAGCAGTGGTGCAGGGCCCCCGGGGACTGGCCCGGCCGCGAGACCGCGGAGATCGGTTGCCAATCCGACGGAGCCTGCGGTTACCCCCGCACCCGGACGCAGCCGAACTGGCTTGGCACTCGGCCCGGGTGAATTCAGCACGAGTGACTTTGTCGCTGGCGTGCTCCGCACGGGTGACTTTGTCGCTGGCGTGCTCCGCGGGTCCATGGCCGTGAGATTGAGCAGAGTGTTGGAGGCCGATGCGCAGGAGCGTGTCGCTTCTAACGAAGTTGTAGAGTTTTTTGACTGAGGACATGATCAAGCATGACGATGGTTTCCGCCGATTTGGCCGGTGCAGTTGCGACGGCCAAGCAAAAGTTGGACCAGCACGCGTACGAGATGGTGCAGTGGCACTTCCATCCCTCGACCGGTAGCCCCTTTTGGCTGGAGAAGGCCAAGAGCCTTGGGTTCGATCCGCTCACAGCCATCAAGGGTTACGACGATCTGAAGAAGTTCCCCACGTTTGAAGACGAATGGTTGCGGGGCGGTCCGATCGAACGCTGGCGGCCGAAAGGATTGGATGGCAAGCCCACGTTCGTGTTCGAAACGGGTGGCACGACGGGCATCCCGAAGAGTCGTATGGTGGTCGAAGATCACCGGATCGACTACGAATTGTTCAGCGAGACGTTGCCGGACAAGTACTTCCCCAAGGGGGCCAATTGGTTGATGTTGGGCCCCAGCGGCCCGCGTCGCCTGCGTTTGGCGGTCGAGCATCTCTGCCAGTTCCGCGGCGGCATCTGTTTCTGCATCGACTTGGACCCACGTTGGGTGATCAAGCTGATCAAGAAGGGCTGGATGGAGCACCTGGAGGCCTACAAGAAGCACTGTATCGACCAGGCCCTGACTGTTCTGAGTGCGAATCACAACATCAAGTGCCTGTTCGCGACGCCGAAATTGCTCGAGGGTCTGTGCACGGCCTTGGAAGAGCGTGGTCAAACCTTTGCGGACACAGGCATCACGGGTGTGTTCTCGGGTGGCACCGAGTTCACGCCGCAATGGACTCGCTTCTGCATCGAAGAGTTTTTCGGCGGCCCACCCGAGGTCAGCGGGATTTACATGACGCCGACTTACGGCAACACCTTGATGGGCTTGGCTTGCAGCAAGCCGGTGACGGCGGCCGAGGGTTACAAGATTTCTTACTTTGCCCCGCAACCGCGAGCGGTGGTCGAGGTCGTGGACTTTGACGACACGGACCGTTTGGTCGGTTACGGCGAGACCGGCCGGGTCAAGCTGACGACGTTGACTCAAGAGTTCTTTGTACCCGGTTTCCTGGAACGCGACGAGGGCGAACGCGAGCAGCCGTACGAGGCCTATCCCTGGGATGGCGTCAGCGGCGTGCGACCGTTCCATCGTCTGGCTTCATCCACCACGGTGGGTGTGTACTAGACGTTGTTGCCAGCCGATAGTCCGCTGAAGTTGGCGGTGGATTGACAGGCGAGTGCCTGGCGATGGTTTTCTGTGTCCTGGGGCTTTCACCACAGACGAGAGAGTAGACATGTTGAGGATTCCGGTCGTACGTTGGGGCAAGCCTTACGAGTCGCTGGAGACGCAAAAGGTCGTCCATTTCTTGACGGGCGAACCGATCGCCGAGGTGGATCAAGCCAATGGCGGTATTGTCAGTCGTGACTTGCGGAAAGCGGGGGAAGCCCGGCGGATCCTGCGGGAGTTTGCCGTTGAGGACCTGATCGGTCGCATCAAACAGGCCGGCAAACTGTTCTCGTCCGCAACGCTGCCCCTCGGCAGTGGCATGCAATCGCCCGAGGACTTTGTCCACCAGCAATCGGCGACGACTGGATTGCCCGAGCAGATGTGCCGCAACAACATGACGAAGAACAGCTTCGTGATGGAGAACATCGACACGATTCTGGACGCTCTGACACGCGGCTTGGATCTAAACATCTTGGCCAAGGGTTATGGTCAAGAGAGCCGCGGCGTGATCGTCAGCTACCAGTGCCAAGCACCTGTCTTGGGCGCGGTTCTGCCCTCGAATTCACCCGGTGTGCACACCCTCTGGATCCCGGTGATCGCCTTGCAACTGGGCTTGGTTTTGAAGCCGGGTAGTCAAGAGCCGTGGACCGCGTATCGGGTCGCCTCGGCTTTCCAACAGGCGGGCATCCCCGCCGAGGTCTTCTCGTTGTACCCCGGTGGCCATGACGTGGGTGGAGCCATCTTGAGCAGTTGCCAACGCGCCATGATTTTTGGCGGCGAGAAGACCATCCAGCAGTATGCCGGCAACCCACGAGTCCAGGTCCACGGACCGGGCTACTCGAAGATCCTACTCGGAGACGATGTGGTCGACGATTGGGAACAGTACCTGGACTTGATGGTCGAGAGCATCTACATCAACGGCGGACGCAGCTGCATCAACGCCAGTAGCGTGTGGGCCTCGCGGCACACGGAAGAGATCGCCGCCGCGCTCGCCGAGCGTCTCGGGCCGATCGAAGCCAAAGATCCGACCGATCCGCAAGCGGGCTTGGCCGCCTTCACGGTGGAAGGGATGGGCAAGGCAGTCTACGAAATGCTGCAGACCGATTTGAAAGAAGAAGGGGTGACCGACTGCACCGCCAAGTACGGCCCGCGGTTGGTCGAGCACGAACGGTGCAGCTACTTGCGGCCAATGATTGCCCATGCCGCCAGTCCCTCGTGTGCGATTGCCACCAAGGAGTTCATGTTCCCATTCGGCACGGTGGTCAAGTGCCCGCAGGAGAAGATGATCGATAGCATTGGCTACACGCTGGTGGGCACGGCGATCACTGCCGATCCGCAATGGATCAGTGCGTTGTCGGATGCGACCAACATCGATCGCTTGAACATTGGTCCGATTGCCACCAATCGTTTGAACTGGCTGCAACCGCACGAAGGGAACTTGACCGAGTTCCTGTTCCGTTCGCGTGCCTACCAAGTGGCCGAAGCCAAACTGGCGCTGGCATGACCGTGGCAACCGCAAGCGACCCGACAAACGAACTGGCGGGCGACTACCAGCTGCGCACCCGGGTGGTGCACGGCCCCGGTAAGTTGTCGGCTCTGGGCACTTTGGCCGTGGGGCTGGGGTGCCGCCGAGCGCTGGTGGTGACCGACGCAGGGATTTTGGCAGCCGGGCATGCTGGCCGCGGCATGGATGGCTTGCGGGCCGCCGGTTTGGAGGTCGACGTGTTCGCCGAGGCCCGCGAAAATCCGACCACCGAGGACGTGGCCAAAGGCGTCGAGGTCGCTCGGGCGTTTGGACCGGACTTGTTGGTTGGATTGGGTGGCGGCAGCTCGATGGACTGCGCCAAAGGCATCAACTTCTTGCTGACCAATGGCGGTCGGATGCAGGACTATTGGGGCGTCGACAAAGCGACTCAGCCGATGCTGCCCTTGATCGCTATCCCGACCACGGCGGGGACGGGCAGCGAGATGCAGTCGTTTGCGTTGATCAGCGACGCCCAGACGCACGTGAAGATGGCCTGTGGCGATAAGAAGACCTGTGCCCGGGTCGCCATCTTGGATCCCGAACTGACGCTGACGCAACCGGCTTTGGTCACGGCTTTGACCGGTATCGATGCTCTGTCGCATGCCATCGAAACGTTTGTGTCCACCAAACGGAATTTGTTCTCGCAGATGTACAGTCGCGAGTCCTTTCGCTTGCTGAGTGGATCGATTGAAGCGGTGTTCGAGCGGCCCGACGATCTAGAGGCTCGGGCGGCCATGCAGATGGGGGCCTGTCTGGCTGGGATGGCCATCGAGTCTTCCATGTTGGGTGCGGCCCATGCCTTAGCCAATCCCCTGACGGCCAAGTACGGCACGGCCCACGGCCAAGCCGTCGGTCTGATGTTGCCCCACGTGGTGCGTTACAACGGGGAAGTCCACGAGTCGCTCTACGGCGAGTTGATGCACCATTTTGCGGGTCGATTGCCCGCTAGTCTGGCCTCCGAACCGGCTTCCCGGCAACTCGCGGCTTGGTTGCAGCAAGTCCTGCGTGCCGCGGGGCTGGCGGTCGACCTACCCCAACTGGGCGTGGACCCCGACGCCATCCCGGAGTTGGCAGAGGCGGCAGCCCCCCAGTGGACCGGCACGTTCAACCCGCGGCGGGTCGACGCATCGATCTTGGCCATGCTCTACCAGCGTGCCCTCTAAGCGAACGGCCTTGCTGTACCGAGGAGATGACTGCTATGTATCTCCGGGTGAATCCAGCAACCGCCGATCGCCTTGTACAATTTGCCGTCGTGCCAATGTTATTGGGCATTGCCTTTTGGCTGGGCGGTCTGAAAATCTCCGCAATGATGTTGGGTGGCGGTACGGATTTTTTGGGCGATGACCTGTTGGAATTTCCACATGCCACGAGAGGACAAGATCAACGCCCTGATCCGTGATCAATGGCGCGAGTTGGGCATCTACTACGAACGCAACGATGTGCTTCAAGAATGGTGGCTAATCGGCTGCCGGACTGGTTTGTTGGCGTTCACTCGGCAGTTGACGAACTATGCCGACGACCCACGAAATGAACTCCCGAGTGAACACGAGCATTTTGGACCGTACGGGTATCTCAAGGTCATGACTTGGCCCACCCCGGGGATCGACGCGGACTCCATTCATGGCTCTGTAGGAGACTTGCGGCGATTGACTGCAATCATTGCAGAAAATGTTAAAACGATGCGAACCGGCGAAATTTTAAAAATTCGGACCCAATATGCACCTGACGCGGAGTACACGATCGTGCTGGACTTACGCCCGGATGATTTTGACCCCGCGTCGCTGGATACTGGCTGGCAGAGATTGTAGACTCAACATGGAATGCTTCGGTTGGATCGCTTGGAGGAAAAGCCGTGGGGCATGCGAGAGTTTGCGATGGTTGATCCGGATGGCAATTTGATTCGTATTGGACAGGTCATGAATTCCTTAAGACGCGATATTCATGATGCTTGAGGCGATGGATGGGGTCTGCCGGGTTTTCAGTCGAGTAGGTTGATGGTCAAGCCGAAGCTAACTTGGACGGTGGATCTTGATCGCTTGGCGGAATTGCTGCCGGTGTGGCCCATCGTCCGTGATGCTCGAAGTCGGGCGAGAAGCATCGACGGACTTGAACCGGTGACGATTCAGGACTAGGATCACTCGGGGATCGGTTGCTCGGGAATGGCCGAGTTCGCGGCCGTGGCTGGGCGAATGGCTCGCGCTGGCCGGCTGTCCTCTCGAGTCCTTTTTAGGCTGCTGTTTGTCTCGAATCCAGGACGGGTGTGAATCCAGGACCGGTGTGGATTCAGTCACGAAAGCCGCTGTGGAGATCGCTGTAGATGTCGACGCGTTTGGGTTTTGTTTCGACGGGGGCTGGCTGTCGGGTAACGAACGGTTGGATAACCGGCCAGTGGATAACGGGCCAGTGGATAACGGGCCAGTGGGTACTGGGTTGTTGCATGTCCGCGCTGTTGGTTTGCAGCGGGTGCGGCGATAAGGGCTCGAAGGATCCCCCTCCGCCAGTTCCCTCGACAGCGGCCCCCACGACCCCGCAAGTTGCTGGCACGGATGCGGCAGACGATTCGACCGCGGCTGCCGCCAAAGTGGTGCCAACTGATGTGGCCAGTGCCGCGGATGTCCAGGACAAGGCTGGCGAATCGCAAACCGAGGGTGCTGCTCCAGACGATGTGGCGCTGCAATCTTCGGCGGCTGCTGATTGGGCTTTTTTTCGCGGGGATGCGGCGGGTCGAGCTTATGTGCCCCAGTCGCAGTTGCCTGAAACCTTGGACGTGCTGTGGGAGTACTGGGAGCCCAAGAATTCATACGAGAGTTCGCCGGTGGTTGTCGGTGATCGTGTGGTGGTGGCCGATCTGGATGGAGCCATCCGCTGTTTGGCACTCCGCGAAAAACAGCTGTTATGGAAAACGACCACTAAATTTGGGTTTATGGCGTCGCCCTCGATATGTGACGGCCGGATCTTTATCGGTGACAACGATGGGGTTTTTCGCTGCTTGAACCTGGAGACGGGGGCGATCGAGTGGGAGTTTCAGGCCAACGCCCAGATCGACTCGACGGCGAATTTTTCCGATGAGTTTGTGATTTTTGGTTCTTACGACAGCAGCTTGTACTGTTTGCGGCGGACGGATGGCAGTTTGGTATGGAAGCACACGACGGACGACCAGATACGTTGCTCGATCGTGATCGATGGCCGGCGGACCGCCGTGGCTGGCTGTGATGCCATGTTACACGTGATCGATGTCAGCAATGGCGAGAAGCTGACCCAGGTTGAACTGACATCGCAAACGGCGGTGGCACCCAGCATGGTGGGGACGCGGGCCTACTTTGGGATGGAGAGTGGCGAGTTTGTCTGCGCGGACATGCAACAGGAGAAGTTGGTGTGGACGTGGAAAGACGACAGTCGCGAGGCGCCGATCCGTGGCAGCGCAGCGGTGACCGACGACCGCGTGGTGTTCGGCACGCGGGGCAATCAAGTGATTTGTCTCAACCGCGAGTCCGGCGAAACGCTGTGGAATTTGGGCACAAAACGGTCGGTGGAAGGGTCGGCTTTGGTGGTGGGTCGACGTGTCTATGTCGGTGATTCGACCGGCCAGTTATTGGTGGTGGATTTGGACTCGGGCCAGTTACTGCAGGCCGTGGAGTTGTCGGGCGGGATCGCCTCAGCTCCCGCACTCGCGGGCGATCGCTTGATCGTCACCACCCAAGAAGGCATCGTCTATTGTTTGGGCGCACCCAAGTGATTGGTGGTTTGCCGGACGGAGTAGGTGTGGGCTTTGTTTGAGGATTGAGCGATGATCAGTTCCGCCAACAAGCCCATCGACAGCAGTTGGCTGCCCAGCAGCAATCCGCCGAGGGCGTAGAGCACGACGGGGCGTTGGTGCAGTGGGCTCCAGACTTCAGGATCCAACACTTGCCACTCGCGGAGCACCCAATAGCCAGCCATTGCACCCAGCCCGAACAGGCCGACCAAGAGGCAGACGCCGCCCAGTACCCCGATCAGGTGCTGGGGGCGTTGCCGGTAATTGGTCAGGAAAGCCACGGTCAGCAGGTCCAATAGGCCGCGGTAGATGCGGCGCCATCCGTACTTGCTCCGGCCATGTTGACGAGCCCGATGCTGCACGCTGATCTCGCCGATGCGAAACCCGTGGCTGGCGGCCAGAACCGGCACAAAGCGGTGCAGTTCCCCGTAGATGCGAACTTCATCGAAGACCTCGCGGCGATAGGCCTTGAAGCCGCAGTTGTGGTCCTGCAACTTGACCCCCGTGACTCGACCTACCAGGTAATTGAACACCTTCGACGGCAGCGTCTTGTCCAGCGGATCGTTGCGGACCTGCTTCCATCCGCTGACCACGTCCAAGCCCTCGTCCAACTTCTCCAGAAACCGAGGGATCTCCCGCGGGTCATCCTGCAAGTCGGCGTCCATCGTTATCACGATCGGAAAGCGAGTCATCGCAACCCCGGCGGTCAACGCGGCCGCCTTGCCGAAGTTCCGTCGAAACTGCACGCCGCGGACCTGCGGGTACTCCCCAGCCAGCTGCTCGATCTTCGACCAGGACTGGTCGGTCGACCCATCATCCACCAGCACCACTTCCCAATCGGCGGTCAGTGGCCTGGCGGCGGTGGCAATTTCGTCCATCAGGGTCGCCAGACTATCTTGCTCGTTGAAGACCGGGACCACGATCGAAAAAGCCAACGCCATACCGCAACCTTATTTCTGCAAAAGCCGATCGACCAACTCCACGATCTGTTGGTCGCCCGTGGCTCCCTGCCAATTCAATTCACCTTGCCACCACATCCTAATGTACCCGCGTTGATCCACGATATAAACCGTAGGCCACATGGTGGTCCCCCAGGCATTCCAGTGCGCGTTGTCAGAGTCCATCAGCACTGGGAATTGAAACCCATCCTTCTTGCTGGCGGCTTGAACCTGGGCCGCATCTCGCTCGAGTCTCGTCTCTGGGGTTTGGATCCCGACCACGACCACCTGGTCGTTCGACCAACGCTCCCGCCAGTCGTTGTAATGAGCAAAATTGCGTTGGCAGTTGATGCACTGGTAGGCGTAAAAATGGACGATCACGACCTTGCCACGGAGATCCGTCAGTTGGCCGGGCGAGTCGCTCAGCCAGTGAGCATCGGCCGCAAAATCGGGCGCCAGCGGAAAGATTCGCTGGGCTTCGGCCAACGCCACCGTCGGCCCCACCAGTCGCTGGAGCGAGTTCTGTTGTTCTGCCGACAGGACCTTTAAAGCGGCCGCGGGTTCCTGCTGTTGCAGCTCCAACCACTCGTTCTTCAAGGCCTCCGCATCGGCCTTCGGTGGCGTTCCCGCTGGCATTGCTGCCTGAATTGCTGCCTGCCAGGCGGTGTGCTTCTCCTGGGTCGCCGCCACCAACGCCCTCAGTTGTGAGATCTGGGGAGTGGTCAACGCCAACTGCTCGGCCAGGTCGGAGCGCAGCAGGGCCCGGGTCCCCTGCGCCTGCCACTCTATTTGTTGCAGCCGCGTCATTTGTTCCGCGCTCAGTCGACTCTGCAGACGCTGACGCAGTTGTTGCTCCAGCTCAGCCACCACCCGCCGTTGCTCCGCGTCGGGCAGCAAACGCGACCGCCACCAAAGACCATCCACCGCCCGCAACTCGGTCTCCAGCCACTCCAAGTCGGCCGCTGACAGATTCAATGCCGCCTGCCCTTGCTCGCTGTGGATCACCGGCAACAGTCGCTGGGGGATCCAACCCGGCACCTCGTCACTCGCTGGCATTGCCATGGTTGCCATGGCTATCGCCGGACACGGCAGGCAAAACAGAAACAAACCCAGTCCCACGATCCACTTATCAATTAACGTCCGCATGCATTGGCCTTTCCGCCGATTGCTCCCTGGTGGGGTAAGTGTTACCTTGCTAGAGAGCCAGGGCAAGTGGCCGATTCACTGGTAAGGTGGAGACCGGGCAGCGCGGCCCAAGGCCGTTAGCAGGGCCCAGGTCGTCAGTAGCCCAGGTCGCAGGTAGGATGGGCTGCATGTAGCACGGGTCGCCAGTAGCACAAACCGCGAGTAGCACGATGGTGGATAATCCCTTAAGAAATTTGCCCAGTGTCGACCAGTTATTGGGCCATCCGTTGCTGCAGAAAATGGTCGATCAGGTCAGTCATTCGGCGGTGACTCAAAAGGTGCGGACGGTGTTGGACCAAGTCCGGGAGGGGGTCTTGGCGGCTACCGGCGAGGTGCACGTGCCGACTCCCCAGGAGATCGCCGAACGCGTGGCGGGTTGGATGCAGCGTGCCGAAGCGGAGAAATTGCAGGTCGTGGTCAACGCCACGGGCGTGTTGCTGCACACGGGGTTGGGTCGAGCCCCGCTGCCGAAAGCGGCGTGCGATCGGATCGCGGCCTTGTCCCAGCGTTACGGCAGTGTCGAATTGGACTTGGCCGAGGGGACGCGTGGGTCCCGCACCGCGGCTCTGGAGGCGCTACTGTGCGAGCTGACCGGCGCGGAAGCAGCCACCGTGGTCAACAATTGCGCTGCCGCCACGATGCTGGCCTTGGGGGCTTTGGCGGGCGGCCGCGAAGTGATCGTCTCGCGTGGACAGTTGGTCGAGATCGGCGGCAGTTATCGCTTGCCGGAAGTCATGACGGTGGCCGGTTGCCACCTGCGAGAAGTCGGCACCACCAACAAGACCCGGATCGACGATTATGCTCGAGCGATTGGGGCCGAGACCGGGGCGCTGCTGCGGGTCCACCCCAGCAATTATGTCGTGTACGGGTTTGCCGAGGAGGCGTCGCTCAAGGACATGGTGCAGTTGGCCCAACAGAAACAAGTGGCCATGATCGATGACATCGGCTCCGGAGCGCTGATCGATTTTTCTCGGTTCGGCTTACAACGCGAACCCGTCGTCAAAGACAGCGTCGCGGCGGGAGCCACAGTGACTTTGTTCAGCGGCGACAAGCTGTTGGGCGGCCCCCAGTGCGGGATCGTGGTCGGTCAAAAACAGGCCATTAAGAAACTGACCCAACATCCCATGATGCGGGCGGTGCGGATCGACAAGTTGACCATGGCTGCGTTGCAGGCCACCTTGGAGCTGTACCGGGATCCGGAGCAAGCGATCGAGTCGATCCCGTTGCTGAGGTTGCTCAATACGGACGTCGCCAACTTGCGTTTGCGCGGTGGTCGGATCGTCGAGCAACTGTCGGGCTTGGAGAGCTTGTCCAGTGTCGCGTTGGTGGAGACACAGGCGACGATGGGCGGGGGCAGTCTACCGACGCAGCCGTTGCCATCAGTGGCGGTGGCCGTCACAGCCAAGTCACTGTCGGCCTCGCAGCTCAGTGCCCTCTGCCGCTCGGCCGATACGCCAGTCGTGGGCCGGATTCAGGACGACCGCCTGCTGCTGGACCTAAAGACCGTGGCTCCGACGGAAGATCGAATGCTGGTCGCCGCCTTACAGTTGGTACGTTGAGCCGCCATGGTGCGTGCTTCGCGAGATCTTCTCCATGGCGTACAGCCCGGCCAAGACGAACTCGGCACAGGCCGCTTGGACCCCGGGGTGCTGGGAGACGGAAACTTCGAACGCCTTCTCCCAGATGTCCGGTAGGTCGCCCAACCGGGTCCGGTACTGTTCGGCGGGGACCATGTCGCCCACTTCGATTTTGATGCCCTTGGCGAAGCCCTCCACCAAGACGTCCAGGCCGTGTTTCGTGACGTACTGCCGGAACACGGCTTCGATGGCCGCCGCGATGATCGACTCCAGCACCTGAGTCTCTGTCATCTGGTTCCCGCTCATCATGTCCAGCTCGATCTTCCCCAAGCTGGACGTGGGCAGGTGTCCTAAATCGCTGATGCGCGGAACGGCCGGCCGCTCTTGCAGCAGGATGCTGCGGTGCCGAGCCGACGAGAGCAACGTGCGATAGTTCGAGATGCTCAGACGGGCGCTGACGCCAGACGCATGGTCCACGTACTTGCTCTTGCGAGCTTGCACGGTGATCTCCTCGCAGATTTCCTGCATGAACCGCGGAACCAGCAGTGGGTAATCACCGCCCAAATCGAGGTCCGCTTCTTGCTGCATGATCTGAATGCCCAAGTCCCGCTCCTTGGGATAATGGGTCTTGATCAAGCTGCCGATCCGGTCCTTGAGTTGTGGGATGACCTTGCCGCTGCGATTGTAGGTGGTCGGGTTGGCCGAGAAGAGGACCATCACGTCCAGGTCGTAGCGCAGCGGTAGGCCGCGGATCTGGATGTCGCGTTCCTCCAACAGATTGAACAAACCAACTTGAATGAGCTCGTCCAGTTCCGGCAGTTCATTGATCGCAAACAGGCCGCGGTGCATCCGCGGTATCATGCCGAAGTGCAACGACTCCTCGACACCCATGCTCACACCACCGACCAACTTGGCCGGGTCGATCTCACCGATCAAGTCCGCGAACTTTGACCCGGGCGCCAACCGCTCCCCGTAACGTTGCTCCCGCGGCCACCAAGCGATGGGAGTCTCTGCCGGCGAGTGTTCGGCGAGAAACCGGCGCGCGGCTTGACTGAGCGGCTGCAGCGGGTCCTCGTGGAACGGCGCGTCCGGCAAATCCAGGTAAGGTACAACTGGATCGAGGAACTGGATCAGCGAGCGCATTAGCCGCGTTTTGGCCTGACCCTTCTCGCCCAGGAACAACAGGTCGTGGCCCGACAAGAGGGCGATGTTGAGCTCCGGCAGCACCGTGTGTTCGTAACCGACAATGCCAGGGTAAAGTTCGGCGCCCGCCGCCAGTTTCGCGGTCAGGTTGGCGGCGATCTCCTGCTTGACCGAACGCGACGTCCAGCCCGAATCGATCAGCTGCTGGAGATTGTGGATCTGGGCCGTGTTCGGTTGCTGCGATTCGCTCATCCGAGTTCCTCGAAAGGGGTGTTTGGACCGAGTCAATATCGACCCTAGGTGAGGGGACCGCAAGCCGGGCCCCCGATTCACGCTGCCGGTCCGCTTCGCTAGGATCTGGGGCCGAAAGGATCGAAACGAGGACCATGGCAAAACTGTACTTTTATTATTCGGCGATGAACGCGGGCAAGAGCACCACGCTGTTGCAAGCGGCCCACAATTACCACGAGCGTGGGATGCGGACGTTGGTGTACGCGCCGGCGATTGACGACCGACACGGTGTCGGCCAGATCACGTCGCGGATCGGCCTGAGCAGCGAAGCGATTGTCCTGCCCAAAGAAGCGGACCTGTACGAGGACGTGCGGACGCGGCATCGGGAGAAGGCAGTGCACTGCGTGCTGATCGACGAAGCCCAGTTCCTCACCGCTCGGCAAGTGTTGCAAGCCACCAAGGTGTGCGATCTGATTGGGATACCCGTGCTGTGCTACGGCATTCGGACGGATTTTCAAGGCGAACCGTTTGAGGGCAGCAAGTACCTGCTGTCTTGGGCGGAAGAGATCAGCGAGATCAAGACGGTGTGTCAGTCGGGGCGGAAAGCCACGATGAACGCTCGGTTGGATGCGCAGGGCAATCGCGTGTGGCAGGGCCAGCAAGTGGATGTGGGGCACCACTACATCGCCATGAGTCGCAAAGAATTTCAGTTGGAGCGAGTATCGCCGGTCGCCAAAGAGCCCAGCTAACGCTTGACGAAACGGACTCCAATATCGAATGGTGACACAGTACTGGGGTGACACAGTACTGGGGTGACACAGTACTTGGTCGTTCGAGCGCTTGTCGAGGCGCGAGCGATTGCGTTTTTAAGTCAACCGTGTTTGGCATTCGCCCGTGTTTGGCGTTCGCCCGTGTTTGGTGTTCGCCCGTGTTTGGCATTCGCTGTGGATAGGAATCTCGCGGGTTGACGGAGCAAAAAGCCGAGTCGGAGGGGCTGGGTTGGGAACGTGCCAATTTTTACACCGGACCCAACACCAGCCGCTCCCGCCTCCGAGCTCGACTTTTTACACGGCCGCCAGTTCCTGGACTTCCCCGGCCAGTCGTTGTCGCGCGACGTGGAGTCGTCGCTTGATCGTGCCGACGGGGGCTTCCAACTGGTCGGCGATCTCCAGGATGGACTTGCCATCCAGGTAGAACGCCTCCAGCGCCTCGCGGTCCATCTCGCGGAGTCGGCCTAAGCCGTCGCGGACGGACGATTGGCGCTCGCCGGCCAGGGCGCAATGGAGAGGGGAGTCCTCATGGCCCTCGGCCTGGCCCAACAGCTCGTCTTGCTCCAACAACAAGACGCGGCGTCGTTGGAAGTTTTGGGTCAAGCGGATCGCGATCTGCTTGATCCAGCCGGGGAAGGCTTCGGGCTGTCGCAGCTGATCGATCTTCTCGATCATCTTGACGAACACGTCCTGGGCCAACTCCTCGGCGTCGTCGGAGTCACGGACCCGACGCAAAATGATCGACAGCACAACGGGGCGGAAACGCGTGAACAACAGTCCCAACGCCTCCTGGTCGCCGGCCTGGGCACGGCCCACCAGCGCAACATGAGCGGACAAACAATCTACCTGCAATGAAACAACGGACATGGCTGAGGCACCTTTGCTCTAGCCAATTTCCTCCCAGACAGACGCGGAACCGCCCACACAGACGTCCACGCGCACTCGGACCCCCGCCTGGGCTGGGCACACATGGCCACGAGCCACCAGCACGAAGGGTCCCCGGGAAAAAATCAGGATTTCAAGTTTTGAGAAACTGCCGATTTGGCTACGGCCACCAGGCTATAAGCTTGGGGCTACCGCTAGGCGAAACGGATCGACCGATCCCACGCTCCCACACGGATGACTCGCGGGGAGCCAACTTGTGGGGCCTGTTTTCGATTCGATCACCAAGCGACTGGTAAACCAGCCCCTGGTGGGTTCCGCCGGCCGTGGGTCGGCTATCAGTCGATAGCGCCGGGGCTGATGGCAGTTCAGTGAGAGGCGCTGGAGGAAGCCCAGGCCGGCGCACGCATTACCCATCACCAAGACGGCTTGGCGAACGACACGGTCGATCCCAGTCATGGCGGAGGTAATGTTCTTTCGCACGGCACAACTCCCTGTTGTCAAGCGCACAGTTCGAGAAATCCAATCAATCACACAAACACATCGGGTCCGTGGTCACGCCACTGGGCCCCGCGAGCTCGCGAGAGATTCCAATGTTAGCTTAGAACCCTCAATTCGGCAAACGTTCGCGACTATTTCCAAAAATATTTCAGCTCGGGTGACTGGGGGAAAACAAAACCAGTGAATCTCCGATGGCCGCGGGCTGTTCGCGGAAAAACGCCACCGAGACCAAAAAGTTCCCAAACGACTTAAAGTACTGACTCCAGGGGACTTACGTCGCAATCCGGCCAGCAAAATGGACTTTTCGGAGATTTTCTTCGAACCACCCACCCTCGGCGTGCGTAGAACAGGTATCGAACAAGACGAACCTCCTTCGTTGCGTGCGAGAGCAACAATTTTGGGCTGGTTGGTTGGAAGACATTGGTTTTGGGTTCACTTCCGTGTGGCTGGGTTTCGATCCACCCGCGGGGGCTGACATCCCGAGGCGAACAAAGGTGCTGATCCGTTGGCACTGGAGTGAAGCCGGGGCGAGATCAGTGGTTTCTAGCCAACCAGCCCACTTCCGTTTATAGGATCAGTTACCGGGGCGGGTTCATCGGACAGGCCGCTGGGACAAGTTGATTTTGGCCCGTCTATGGTGCCCCAGGCCCGCAGGTTCGTTTTCCGACCGAAAGGGTTATCTTCGAGCGTCAGGTTGGACGCTGGCCGAAAAAGCCCACATCGACATTCGTCATAATCGTGATCGTCCGCACATAAGTTATCGAATTTGCTGGAACGAGCCCGCGTCTTGGTCCCGCAAAAACCGGGTGCTAACACGCTCCGGCTGATTGTCCCCGACTGATTGCCGACCCAATCAATTCAACGTCCTCAGCCCCCAGCCCCCAGCCATCAGCCCATCGTCGAATCCGCGTTTCCCCCCGCAACCACGGCCGAGCAGCAAGACCAACCGGATCGTTTCTGTAACTCGATCCCACTCTCGTCACCGGAAAACGGCCGGCCCCTCGTCGCTCTGCTCCCTCCGCCCTCCGCGATCTAGCCCCAAACCAGCAGAGGGCTGCTGGTCTACAGCCTCGCCCTACGCCCTATGCCCTACGCCTTTGCTGCGACAGGATGTCCGGTGCGATTCCGCTGAAACCATCGGTTTATGAAGTGGCAGGATTTGGTATCATTGGCCCACCTTTGGCCAGTGGACACTGGTTCGAGGGTGGATATTCGTACGCCTTCCCCATGAGTTGCCCCGTTGGACACCACCGAACCACCGCTATTTCTACACGAAGTGCCGCCGGACGCTGCCCTTCGCCAGCGTTTGCGGGCCAGGGCTCGGGAAGTCCAATGGCCGGATGGGCACAAACCGTTGCACCCAGACGTGCTGGCGGAAACTGCCGACCGCTTGCTGCGGGAGATGGCCTTGCGACCGGCCTACCGGGGCTGGCTGATGGTGATCTTGGCCAGTCAGTACTGGATGGGGGCGGTCCGCTCGGTCCCGTACGAGCGGCGGTTGCTGTTGTTGCCGGCGGAGACGACCGCCAGGAGGAACGGAACGGCGGCTCGGGAGATGGTCGGTTCAGCGGTCAAGAACGGGACTCGCACCGAGCGGCTCGGGGGGTGGGCCGGATCGGCCGGAGAGGCGGCTTGGCGGCCGTTGGCCGAGGGGCTCGGGTATCACATTCTCAGCACCGACGAATTGGACCAGGTCGGTCAATTGATCGGGGCGGGGCAGATCGAGGCGGTGGTTGGGGTCGCCGACTTGACGGTGCTGGAGAAGGCGATTCACCAAGTACTTCGCTGGGGGGTGCCCTGCATGGCCGAACCGCTCTTGGCGTCCCTGGAGAGCCCAGAAGCTTCGGACGATGTGGCGGTCGAGCAGATGATCGCGGTGCCGTTCTGCCCCAATGGCGGGCAGCGGCCGTCTGAGACAGCCGCCTATCGGGTCCTGATGCAGGCGGCTCGGGAACTGTTCCTGCAGGAAAACTTGCAGCGGATCATGCCGCTTCCTGGCGTTTCTCGCGACGCGGCCGCCTCGGCGAACCTGGGCAAGGGCGAATCGGCGATCGACTTGAGTCGCTTGGACCCGATCAGCGGTACGGCTCGGATCGCCTACGACTTTCTCTCCCGCGGCGGCAAGTACGCTCGGCCGTTCATCACTTTGGCGGTCTACGACGCGTTGACTCGGCGGCGAGATTCCGGTGCCCCCCCGAGCGACTCGAGTGATTCGGCGGGTTCGGCGGCGGGTTCGGCTCGCGGGGCCGCGCCAGCCGACGACCAGTGGCGGCGGTTTTGCTGCGAATGTCGCGGTTGCCCCAGACGCCTGGACCTTGGGTGTCCAGCGGACGGCGATGTCGATCGAGGTATTCCACAAGGCGTCCCTGGTACATGATGACATCGAGGACGATGACGATTACCGCTACGGAGAGCCCTCGCTGCATAAGCGATACGGCATTCCCATCGCGATCAACGTGGGTGATTATTTGGTCGGGATGGGCTACCGCTTGGTTTCCGGTTGCGCCGCGGAACTGGGCGGGGAGACGGTCGCGGACCTGTTGGATTGTTTGGCCGACGCCCATCAGCGATTGAGTGAAGGGCAGGGCGCCGAGCTGTTGTGGCGAGAGAGTGACGACAAGCGACTGACGGTCGACCAGGCCTTGCGGGTCTATAGCTTGAAGACCTCGCCAGCGTTTGAGGTCGCGTTTTATTCCGGGTTGCGATTGGCTGGCCCCGTGGGTGGCGAAGTCGAGTACGTCCGTCGGTTTTCCTCGTGTCTGGGCGTGGCCTTTCAGATCCTCAACGATCTGCAGGATTGGTGCGAAACGTCGGCGAATAAGGGAACATCCGGCGGCGATGTGTTGGGCGGCCGCCCGACTTTGTTGTGGGCATTGGCTTTGGAGCGGGCCAACGACGAGCAACGACGACAATTGCTGCACTGCATGGCAGCAACCACGGACGCCACGGATGCCTCGGACGCCCACCTGGACCAACAGCGATTGGAGTGGGTCCGTCGGTTGTACCACGAACTGGATGTGTTTCGTCGGGCCGCAGCCGAGGTCGAGCGGTTGGAGCGGGAGGCCGAGCAGTTGGCCGAACATCTGTCGCCAGCATTGCACTCGTTGCTCAGCTATCTGTTGGCCTCGGTGTTGCAGCGCCCGAGTGGCTTGGCCGAAATCCTGGTTTATCCGCGGGGCGCCGCTTAGCGGGGGCCCCGAGGGGCTGGCCCTGTCGGAACCAGACGGGAGTCGACGGCCATCTGCAGCTACAACCCGCGTTTGATCACGCGAACCTTTCACTGCCTGCGGGCGAGGATGAATGACGGATGTTAGGATTGGCAGATCGAGTTTCTGGTATGCGATTGTTTTTTGGTTTGTCGTTGAGCGAGAGCCGCATGGTGTTTGGCCGGGCCCTGTGCGTGGGGCTGTTGTCCCTGGCGGTGGGCTGCGAGGAGCCGACGATCCGCGAGACCGTCGTGCCGCGGGAACGGTCCGGATTGGATGGCCCGCAGTTTCAGTTGCCCGGCGTGGGTGCGGCGGCGGGCAACGCTGCGCCAGCGGCTGGGGGGGCGCCGCGCGGAGGTGGGGCGATGGGCCCAGTATCGGCGGGCGAACGTCTGTTGATCGCCATGATCGATCGACCAGAGAATACGTACTTTTTGCGAATTCAAGCGGCCCCAGCGGCAGTTGATGCGGTTCGAGCCGATTTTGATCAGATTCTGCAATCTTTGACTTTTTCTGGCGGACGAGTCGCTTGGAAGCTGCCGGAAGGCTGGACGGAGAGTGAAGGAGGGGCGATGTTTCGCTTGGCGACGCTGCGTGCCCCCAGTGGCGTGGAAGTGTTTGTCACCTCGCTGACGGCCGGCCAGGACGTCTTGGCCAATGTCAACCGCTGGCAGGGCCAGTTGAACTTATCGACGTTCGCGGCCGGTGACACGTTGCCAATCGAGCGGATCCAGGTCGGCCCGCAAGAAGTGATCCTGTACGATGCGGCCAGTGCTCCGTCGGGTGCGACGAGTGCGTCGCCCAACACCCCGGCAAATGGTGCGACCAATAGTGCGGGCGGTGCCCCGACCAGTGGAGCGGGGGCGTCTGGGCCGGGGGTGACTACCAGTGGGCCTGCCACGGGTGCGGGAACGACCGGCGCTGGTGGCGGGGCGTCAGCAGGAGAAGGACGGGGCGAACTACCGTTCCGTTTCCCGGCCTTGGCGGAGGGCTGGCAACCGCTGCCGCCGTCGATGGTTGCCTCGGCGCGTTGGGAGCGAAAGGACGAACGCGGCGACTTGAAACTGGAGGTGTTCAAGTTCCCTACTGATGCCACGTTCTTGAGTATGTTGGCGATTTGGGTTGAACGGATTGGAGCGGCGGCGCCGACCGAGGAGACGTTGGGGACGGCGATCTCGGCGGTCACCGTGGCGGAGTTGCCTGGCGAGTTGGTGGTCTGGCCGCCGTCGGCCGAGTCCTTGCCGGCGGATGGGAAGCGGGTGATGGTGGTCCGCTTGGTTCACGAGACCCACGCGTGGTACATCAAGTTGGAGGGTACCGCCACGGCGGTGTCCGAATTTGAAGCGGGGTTCAAGACCTTCTTGAACGAAACGACGCGACTTTAACGTCGGTGCGATCAAATCCGCTTTTAGGGAGTTTAACGAATGCACTCGGTCGTTGAGTGTCGCTCCTTCTCGGGGGACTTGAGTTGTCGTCTGCCGTCTTTAGGTCCAGACTCCTAGTGCTTTGTCACCGTTTGATTTTGGGATCGGTGTGGTACAGGGGTCCTGGAGTTGTGTCACGAGGAGGTTTACGGCGAATGCGACGAATCGGACAGGACCGAGTACGAGAGGCTAACGGCGATACTTGGAAAACCAAACCGCGGCACAATGAACTGATCGCGCAGAGTAGGCAGGCCAATCCAATGCACGTGAGCGGCGCATAATGCGCTAACTGAATCCATACCAATCTCCCGCCGCCACGTGATTGGTGACTTTATACGCCAAAACAGACGTAGCATGAGCACATGGCTTTTCGGTGAAGTTGAGTATCGGGACAAAGCCTTCGGTAGCGAATGGTTTGCGGTGATAAATGCGGGATGCCTTATTGTTGGTGACTACGATCTGTACGGTTGTCTCTTTGGTGTTCGAAACTACGCTAATTTTGAACCGTTGTTCGCCAATAGAGGGCTGCCTGAGGACTGTTGTGAATCCGTTAAGCAATCGTTCTGCGATGATTTTCACTCTCCAACGTTTTGCAGCTTTTCGGAGTTAAGATCCATCAATCTGGAAGAATACTCGACGAAACCAGACGAACGCCAATGGTACACTCTGCAATCCAAAAACGGCCCCATTCGGATCAAGGGTAACGCACCACCGGGCGTAGACGCCAGAACCAGCGAGCGCATGCAACGGGCAGAAGCTTTAAGCAACGAAGGCTACCAAACGGTATACAAACTAATGGCTGTATTGGCTGATCGATTTGGTGAAGAAAATGTTCGCTTGGTGGTGTACTTTGACTGAATCGGTCTATAATCACCCCATGCCACCTGGAGTTGCGGTCGGCGTGTCGCCTTGCCCCTTTGGCTCACCTGCGGCGACTCGGTGATGCGGTGACGTCATTTAGCAAACTCATTGTTGGAAGGTCTATGGAATCGTCTTTCAATACCATCCCGAAGGAGCAGCAACGGGCAAGCCGGAGGCGATCCGTGGTGCTGGGTTGTGATGTCTCATCTTGGTTTCAGCGGCCATGCTGCCATCGTTCTACCCGTGATTGGCTTCATCGGCCCGCTTCTGCTCGAGAGAACAATCAGTGTTCCAATCAACGACTTTGAATCAAATCCCCGCACGATTTCATCCCCATTTTGCCCCAAATGCAGTCAACAGTGGTCAGTATTCAAGTGTGACGCGAAAATGCACTTTCGAGTATTCATGTACCATTGCTGATTTTGAAGCGTTTATCGATCGTGAGAAGCTCGCACCTGCCAACCAGTTGACACTTGACGAAGGGCCTTTTGCAACAGGCCGGCAGTGGGGACCGAGCGTCGCTTCCTACCATTACTTTCCCGACTCCGAAACCGCGACAGTGTCAGTGTCAGCATGGTAAAGCAGCTTGCAACTTGAATCGCCAAATAAAAATATGCAGCCGAGTTGCCGAACTGCGCCGCTCAAATTAGAAAGCGTTCCGTTGCAACCGGCTGATTTTTGTCGTTCTACTCCTAGATCCCTCAAATCTCCAACGGTCCCTGTTGTTCTGCGGTCGGGAGCAAGATTGACTTGGCCGAGGGGGCGGGGCACAATGACCAACGCTGGTGGCGGTCGGGCGTAGGGGCTGGGTTTGACTCTGGAGTGGACTTTTAGGTGGTCCATGGGGCGAAACGCATAACCACCGCAGGCACCCAGCGTTACCGTCGGCGTGTTTCCTGCACTCTTTGCCTCACCTTTGCCTCACCTTTGCCTCACCTGCGGCGACTCGGTGATGCGGAGACGTTCGCAACGAAAGATCGAAGATTCGCCTCGAAAGTTTTGCCCTAAATTCGGAGTGGCTGGAATGTCAATCCAATTACCCCTGGAAAGCATGACGCTTGCTGAAAAATTAGAGGCGATGGAAGTCATCTGGGCTGATATCTCGCGGAGCCCCGCAGATCTGCCATCACCAGATTGGCATACAGGAGTTTTGGATGAAAGGCGGCGACACGTCGCAGAGGGAAAACGGAAGTTCCTCGACTGGGATACCGCCATTGCCGACCTAAGGCGGCAACTGCGTGACAATCCAGCTACGTGAAAGCGAGAGAGAGGATTTGCGAGAGGATTGCAACTTCTTTGAACTCGCCTCTGCGGGGCTGGGAGACTATTTTCTCAACTGCGTTCAGGCGACGTACGCTCGCTGTCAGTATTTGCTGGCATCCACAAGCGTTCTGCCGACTGAACAACACTTCTTCTTCGCAAGGAACCTAAACCGTGCACGACGCCAATCCGTACAATTCGCCCGGCAGTTCATCGTCATCGCCTGCACTCGTGAGGCCAACTGTCGCTGAACCTGCTCGTCGTCGTCGTTTCGGAGGTATTCTCGGAATCGCGTCGCTAATCGCTGGCCTCGGATTCTTCTCTTGGACGCAGTTGCTGATTTCAAGCGACCTTTTGATGTTTGAGCGCGTGGTGGCTGGTATAATAGTCGGCGGTCTGGTCGCTGCGCCATACTTGCTGATCTGGTTCGCATGCCGCGTTTTACTTCACTCCTTAGCACGCGTCGTAATCGCACTCGCTCTTGCTGGCGGCTTTTTGCTTGGCATTGCTACTCTTCAAGAACAAGACCCACTCAACCGTCTTTTCGTTACCGTTTACCAAATGGCTGGCACCTTTGTCCTGCTCGTGCTCGCCGCTGTTATTGATCGTGTTTGCCGTTGGTATTCGGCTCGACCTGCATCTACGGAAGAGGCCGAATAAGTGAGCGATGCACGCAGCGTTGCCCGTGTTTACAAATGGAAAACCATCCGCGGCCACCCGCTTACCACAAAGGTTCCCCAAAATCAATAATGAAGCCGTCGCGTCGTCTCAAGATTGGAAACGCTGCCAGAAGCAGCAGGGTCCATACCAGTACATCGCCGACTCAGGCGGATGACGCAGCCGTACCATCGTCCCCTGGGGACATTCTAACCGATTGGATGTTGAAAATCCTGGCAAGGGACGACGAGTGCCGGGAGTTTCAGGCCGACGGCCATTGCAAGCAATAAAAAACACCTTTTCTTCGTGCCTGAGTGTTGCTTTTTTTCGGGGGGGGGGGATACAATTCAGGGCGTTGGCCCACGAAGTTATAGCTGGGCTCGTTGGATTTTTAGCAAGTGACCTAGTGCTTTGTCACAGCCAAAACTTGGCGTGTGGTAAAGGGGTCAGGCGTCATTGTGCACGCACCCGCAGGGCCGTTCCGGCAATTGACGCCTGACCCCTTTACCACACCAATCCCAATATTGAATTGTGACAAAGTACTAGTGGCTGAATAGACGGGGGGGAACCTGTTATGGGTCAGGCAGAGCGGCGACGGAGCCAGTGGAGTGATGTGGGGCACATAATTTGGAGCGGAGTCGGTATTTGGAGCGGAGTCGGTAGTGCACAATTAACAAGGTTATTGCTTGTCCTGGCTGTGGGGCAGGCGGTGTTGGGCCAGTCTCCAGGATGGGCAAAACAAGATTTGCAGCAGCCCACGACGGAAAAAAATCAAGACGCGGGAGCAGTGGTCTCTATCGATGCCCTGGTTCGTCTCGAGCGACAGCTGAATCCCGAATTGGACGATTATTTTGTCGGCAATTTGCAATTGCCGGACTTGCAAGCGACACAGCGTTACTCGCTGAATTTGACGGTTGTCAATCCTTACGATACCCCGATCAAGTTTTCGACGATCCGTACGGATTGTGGCTGCGCTAAATTCGAAACACAGACGGATGAGATTCCTGCGTTGGGCACCGCCCAGTTCAAGGTGCTGATGGATGTCCCAAACGGCGGTGCGGCCGTTCATTTCCGACGCGTTCAGGCGGCGTTTTTTGACGTCAATAGTGATGCCAGGCCTGTATTAAGACTGGCGCTACTCTATCAGCTCACGGGCATGTTCGGCTTCCTGCAACCGCGTTGGAATGTGGAGCTTCCAGAAGCGGAAAACTTGGTTGTCGTGAAAGTGCCGTTGGTTGTGGTTCCGCCACTGACGCTGGACCAACTCAAATTGGAAGTTGGCGAACCTCTAAATGATTTTGCTGTTGCTTTGATCGCTGACGATCCGGCGGTGGACGGACCGTATGTTAAGTTTGAAGTGCCGCGCAGAGCGGTCCCTCGTCAGGGGCTGAGCGGTGAGATTGCACTCCGTCGGATTGGCACGGAGCATGTGTCGGGGATGCTGATTAGCTTCAAGCATCCGGAAAAGTTTTCGGTTCGTCCTGAGTCGCTCCGCTTATCACGAGATAATCTTAGTCAGCCGTATGAGGCGGTTGCAATCCTGCGCGTGCGGGCCCCCACAGAGGCCAAGGCGGACGGAGGTCTCGATCGCGCTGGTAGTGATCTGGCGAATAATGACAGAAAAACGGCAGAATCGCCACCGGAGATCGGGTTGACGATTGGCAAATCCGCAGCACAAGTGCTGGTACAGCCACTGGGGAGTAGTGGTATTTATCGATTGGGATGTAAAACGGAACGTACCCCTCAAGTTTGTCTCTTACCACGCACCACCTGATCGATTCCCGCCAGTCGTTACAGCGAACGTCGATTGGGCAGCTGTCGACGGACAGGTTGTCCCTGCATCTGCACGGCTGTCCAAACGCGATATCAGCCACTACTTGGATCGGGAGTTTCAGATTAGCGTCGAAACCACAGTCGAGATCCACTGGTTCTCATTCAACCAACCTCTGCCAGACGATCGATTCGATCAACAGATCTTGCACGATCGGACCAAGCTGGACGAATTATTGAGCGAGGATGTCTTTGGGAAAACAGGCGATAAACCCTAGTGCTTCGTCACGGTTGCATTTTAGGATCATTGTGGTAGAGGGGTCAGGAGTCAATTGCCGGAACGGCCCTACGGGTGCTTCGCACAATTGACTCCTGACCCCTTTACCACACTCCTGACCCCTTTACCACACGCTCTGGCTCGCTGTGAGCGAGGTTCTCCAACGAGGGGCA
The DNA here is from genome assembly GCA_018402565.1 of Pirellulaceae bacterium. Classification (GTDB taxonomy): domain Bacteria; phylum Planctomycetota; class Planctomycetia; order Pirellulales; family Pirellulaceae; genus M30B19. Next base: position 302,372 of record JAGYIQ010000001.1, read on the forward strand.
TGCTAGCGGAATTGGGGTGGGGGCAGATTTAGATTGACGGCCATACAACTTTGGGACACATTGGTATTTTCCGGGTTCTAAATAGGCAAGGTTGTGGACGCCGGACACGAGTCGGCAGGAGGCCGGCCGAGTGAATAGCCCAACTTGATGGAGCGAGTCGGTGGCGATGCAATGTATGGATTGGCGATCTCTGATCTGCGGTTGCTTGGTGTTCTGGGCCAGCGACCTGCGAGGACAATTGCCCGAGTCGCCGCTGCGACCGTCTGGCTTGCCCAACCCCGCTCTGGGTTCGTCGCCGGGTTCTACGCTGGGCGCGACGCCGGGTTCTGCGCTGGGCGCGTCGCAGGGTTCTACGCTGGGCGCGTCGCAGGGTTCTGCGCTGGGCGCGTCGCCGGGTTCTACGCTGGGCGCGTCGCAGGGTTCCCTTCCGGCTCCCTCGATCGGCGGGCTGCTCGGGCCGCTGCCAAACTCGACCGCGGAGCCGCTGGAAACACCGCCCTCCAACCGGCCGTTGGACCGTGGGGTGGTGACATTCGAGAGTCCGGCCGAAGCGTTGGCCGCCCAGGGGCAATCGCCGGATTACGGTATCCAGCAGACGTCTGCCTACGAGGCAGAGGCGGAGGATTGGGGCGACGGGGCCGCGGGGCTGAGTCCACTGGAGCAGCGTTACAGCGCTTGGTGGCGCGAGGTACTGGCCAAGAGCCCGGTCGAGGGTCAACCGTTGGAATTGAAAGGGATCCTGCAAACTTCCGCAGGGCGGGATCGCGTGGCGATGATTCGCGAGTACTGGCGGTTGAGTGAAGCGATTTTGGCGGTGCAGATCCTCCGCGAGACTCAGGAGACTTGGCGCTCGGCCACGGCGGCGCAAGCCCAGCAGTCGTTGGCCAAGACGGTCAGCGAGATGTTGCGGCAGCAAATCGAACAGGCGCAGTCATTGGTCGAGGCCGAGCAGGAGCATTTGGGGTTGTGGTTGGGCCGCTACAACCTGCCGGCTCGGGTCCGACCGGTGGACGCACCCTATTTGGGACCCTACGACACCAAGTTGCCACAGCTGCAACAGCAAGGGCAATGGAACACCGACTTGGCCGTCTTGGGCCAAACGGTCGACACGATGAAACGCGAAATTGTCGACGATGCCCTGGTGATCGACTGGGCCGAAACCGAATGGGAGCGAGCCCGAGCCAGCGGGGACCTGAGTCGGATGGCGGGCATGATTCAGTTGCGGCAAACCGCCTATCTGCTGTGGCTGGGCCGAGTCACGCGGTACAACGAGGCGATTGCCCGTTACGCCTACGCGGTCGCTGGGCCGGGCGTGCCCGTGCAGCGGCAATTGGCGATGCTGTTGCGACAACCGTTGGTGGACGGCCGCTTGACGGACATTCGGACGGATGCTTGGTTCCAGTCCCCCGGGACAAACACGGTAATGCCAGCTGGCTCCGGCTTGCGAGACGTCGCACCGGTGGGTTACGATCAGCCGCTCGGTGGTGGAGCCTTTGTGGGGCAGGCCCCTGCGGCGGCGAATCCGGGAAACTGGCAGCCGGCTCGCGGTCGCTAATTCCGCCGCCGGCCCTCCCGTTTGTAGGCCAGAAGACCCCGCGGCATGATCCGAATTTTGACAATCGAATCCACCTGTGATGAAACCGCCGCGGCGGTGATCGGCGAAGATCGCCAGGTCTTGGGAGCGGTGGTCGCGTCGCAAGAATCTTTACACGAACGATTTCGTGGTGTGGTGCCGGAAGTCGCAGCGCGGCAGCACGTGCAGGCCATGTTGCCGGTGATTGATTTGGCCTTGGCGCAAGCCCAGTGTCGACCCACGGACTTGTCGGCCGTGGCAGTGGCCAACACGCCTGGATTGGCGGGTTCCCTGTTGGTCGGCGTTTCGGCGGCCAAGGCCTTGGCTCTGGCGTGGGACTTGCCGCTCATTTCTCTCAATCATTTGCATGCCCATGTGTACGCCTGTCGGATTGCGGCCGGCGTGGAGGTCTTTCCCTGCGTGGGCTTTATCGTCAGTGGCGGGCATTCGAATTTTTACCGCTGCTCCGATCCGTTGCATTTTGAGTATTTGGGTGGCACCATCGATGATGCGGCGGGGGAAGCGTTCGATAAAGTCGCCGCGATGCTGGGGTTGGGCTTTCCGGGCGGGCCGGCCATCAGCCGAGCGGCTCTGGCGGGAGACCCCCAGGCCTTCGCCTTTCCGCGGCCCTTCACCCAACGGGACGATCCCCTCAAGTTTAGCTTCTCAGGGCTCAAGACCGCCGTGCGTTACGCTCTGTATGGGCAGGGCCGGCCGGAGATGGACCCGCAGTCCCTACCCGCAACCTTGGTGGCCGACGTCGCGGCCAGTTTCCAACAGGCGGCCATCGATTGTTTGGTGGCCAAGTGTTGCCAAGCTGTGGAGATGACTGGACTAATGACGTTGTGTGTCGGTGGGGGAGTGGCTGCCAATCGACTATTGCGGGAACAGTTGCAAACCGCCATGGACCAACGGCAGGTGACGCTGTGGATTGCACCGCCCGAACTGTGTACCGACAATGCGGTCATGGGCGCGATTGCGCTGGAGAAGTTTCGCGCCGGAGCGTTCGCGCCACTGAGTCTGGATATTCAGCCTGGTTTGGAGCGGCAGTAGCCGAGTGGCTCAGCGGGCCGGATCAACCGAGTGGCTCAGCGATCGGACAGCATGGCGGTGGCCGCTACAATCACCAGTCCCACGTCGAGGAATCGTCTGAGGCCAGTGGGGCGTGGATCTCCCAGCATGACGTGGATGCCGGCGACGGTGGCGGCGACGACCCCGATCATCAAGTTATTGGAGCGACCGGAGCCCAAGGCCAAAAGTGTGTGTAGGGAAGCCGGCGGCAGGTGCAAGAGCAGCACCAGGCCACTGATTAGCATCAGGCCCAAACCCCAGATCACACCGAGCTGTAGGGACCGATCGATGGTCGCCAGCGCGGTTGAGGTGATCGTCTCTTCTGGAGGTGCTGCTGGGGTGGGTGCCCGTTTTGTAGTCGGCCCGGTTGTGGTCTCCGCTGGAGTCGTCTCCGCTGTAGTGGTCTCTGTCTCCGGCGTTTGGGCTTCCGTCCTGTGAGCTTCGGCTTGAATACCGACCAGGAACCGCAGCCAGACGAGCGAGAAGAAGAGGCTGGCGAGGGCCACGTGCAGCCAGCGGTAGAGGATTTCGCCTGAGAACAGCAGTTGTCGGACGACGGGTTCTTCCAGGCCCACCAACCACTCTGGCCGCGTCCGAATCTCGCGGCTGACCACCATCAGGGCGGGGAAATGATAGAGTGAATTGGTCGCGGCGAGAACCAAACCGAACCAAGCCAGGCCGCATTTCCAGCGGGTTGTCGGCCAGATGGTGACGTACGCCGCCAGGGCAGTCAAAATCGCCAGCGAAAAGCCTAATTCGAAAAAGGCAAAAATCCAGCGACTACCGACAATCTCCCAGGCTCGATCGAAGCTATCGTCCCAGCGAAAGCCCGCCATTAAAACGCCCAGAGCCATGGCGGCGACGCCGGCCGCCGCAGACTGTTGCAGCGCGGGTCGCCAGAACGGCCAGGATTCCGCTGGACGCCGCCACAGGTCGACGGCTGCGACCACGGGGATTCCGACAAGCAAGAAGCCCGCGATCACGTGCAGCAAGGTCAGACAAAAGTAAAAGTAGTCCATCAAACGAACAATCGAACCCACGGTGACGCCCCGACGTTAAACCGAAAGTATGACTCCCGATGGCATCGGCTGCTACCCACACTTGGCTCCGAAAATGTCACATCGTCCTACAGTCGCGATACGCCGTCGAAGTTGACTGCAAAGCCTTGGGTGGGGAAGATTCCGTAAAGGCCGCGACCGAAGTACACCTCGATGAAATCCGCCAGCCGTTGGCCGGGGTTTTTGGGTACGAGAATGATGTCGGAGTGTCGGAGCCACATGTCGTCAGACGGGTTGGGCCGATGTCCCCACAAAGCGCCCGACAGGTCGACTTTGGTGGCGACCAATTGCCAGTTCTTGTCGCGTCGCAGCACCACGATGTGTCGCAGGTTGGCACCGGAGCCCCAGCCGTTGGCTTGGGCGATGGCTTGCATCAAGGTGGTTGGCCCGGTCAGCTCGATGCGACCGGCCTGACGCACTTCCCCCATCACAAAAACGAACCGTGGAGCTCGAGCGGTGAGGATCGCGGTGACTTCCAGACCGTCGACCTCCTCGCGATAGCGAGCGTTTGCTTCGTTCTGTAACTCGGTCAGCGACAAGCCCAAAGCCGGCAAGACACCGATACCGGGCAGTTGTATCGTTCCGTCAGGTGAGACAAACACGGAGCGTGACAGCCCACCGAGTCCCGCGGTGGCATCGACCGTGCGAATCAGGTCTTGCAGATTCGTCTCCGTATTGACGGGTTTGACCATGACTTCCGGGCTCTCCAGGATCCCACCGACTTCGACGGCCAGGCGGTTGATATCCGCCTGCAATTCCGCGATGGTCTTGTTGGCGGCCATCACGCTCCCGATGCCGCGAACTTGAATGGTCCCGTCCAATTGGATCGTTTGCTCAAATTCCTGGAATTCATCGACACTCAGAGCGGACACGGCCAAGACATCGCCAATCCCAAAGCGATAAGCCGACGGCGTCAAGACGCGTTTGCGACGAAAGACAAAGTCAATCTGGTCACCGATCAGCACGCGGTACTCGGGCAAATGGGGGGTGCGCGGCGGACCGATGTACTCACCGTACGACAGCGATTCCCAGGGCACCGGCCGAGCGTCTCGCCAGCGAGGTTCCCGATTCGGATTCACTCGATTGCCATCGACTCCCGTGATCCATCGTTCGGGCAATTGATAATCGTTCAGTCCCACGGTCGACCCACCATAGCGAGAATCGGTGGACCAAGTCTCTCCGCTCCATTCGCCCTCCTGGGCGCCCCAGTAATCGACGGGCCGCACATCGCGGCCGATCGCTTCCTGCCGTGACTCCGCCCGTTGTGCGTTTGAGCCCCCAGAACCAAAAATCCCTGGGCTAGAACTGCTGACACCGAAGGGACGCAGGGCGGGTTGTTGCCCGCAGGTTGTGTCGGTCAGCCCGGCTGAAGCGATAGCGACCGAGCCCCAGACAATCAACTGCCGCGCCGTGCGCGTCGCGATTCTCCAGGGCTTGGTGGTCGTGAGAGTAAGCATGGTTGGGTTCACCGTGGAAGTGCTTCAGGTTGGCGGTCGTGGTGTACAGCAGGCGCGGGCCGTTACTCTTGTAAGGCTGGGAAGAGTCGTGGTCGCTTGCCACTGTTGTCGTTGGGGGTTGCTCGAGTCGGTTGACTTACCATCTCCTCGTTGCCATCCATGGCTGCGGCGGTGGCAGCAAACTCCGCATTGCTGACCATTCGCACCGGGCCCTGCTCTTCCAACGACTGGCTCAAGAATTCGACCTGGGCGGCGGCCAGTTGAGCCAATTCCGGTTCACCCATCCGCTGGTGGACTTTGGTCAAGTTCTGCCAAGCTTCCAAGAAGTCCGGTCGCTGCACGACCGCCTGCTGGAGGAAGTGCCGTGCTGTCAGCCAGTCCCCCTCTTTGGCCTTGATAACGGCCAATTCGTTGGCCGATTTTTCGTGCTGCGGATTGACCGCCAACGCACATTGAAACAGCGTTGCGGCTCGCATGAATTCTAGATTATCCGTTTTTGAGTGAAATTCGTAGTTAGCCAACGCCAATTTGCCCAACGAGTACAGCAATTCTCCTGCCAAGGGTTGCGCCCCGACCGCAAATTCGATGCGCCGCTGCGCATAAAGTAGATATGCCGTTCTCGCTTGCGAGTGATTGTCGGTTGTGAAGTAGCCTTCGCGGATCAAGGGCGTTGTGTGCTTCTGAGTGATGACGGGTATACTCAGCTGTCGCAATTTCCCATCTGAGTCAAAGTCAACCACTTCCTCCAAAGCCAAAAATCCTTCGCGCAGTGCCGCCAAATGCTCGGACGTACCCTGGCTCTGGTCGGCGTGCTCCGCCAGCAGACTCAGGCCGCTGAAGAACTCTTGATTCGCCAAACGGGTCGCATTGCGTCGAGCCAAGCTGCCACCATATTCCCAATGCTCGAAAAGCTTTTGACGCACGTGATCACTGATCGGTGGCAACGGCGCCGCGGCTGACTGTTGTGCCAGAGCGGCATCCGCAGCAGCGGGCCGTCGTTGTGTCGGCGGGGCGGCAGGACTAGCTGCCATCGGCATGGGTGGTGCATTGTCCCAGCCTTGCATTTGCAACGGATTGGGACTCCGTACCGGGCTGGCAAACATTTCCCTGGTTTGGTCGACCGGTTGGGACTCCACAACCGAGGATCGATGGGGAATCGTCGGCTGAGGCGATTCGATGTTGCCACCGCCACGATTGGCTGCGGGTTGTTGGGAGTCAAACGTTGTCGGTGCTGACGCGGTAAAGTACGGATTGCCAACGACACCCGGGGCGGCATGTGTGTCAGCGACAGGCGTCTCACCGCGAGCTCGCGCCAAACCCACCCAATAGTCATTGACCCGAGTTGACTGGTAGTGCCGATTGTCAACAACGTTCTCCGGCGCGGCAGTTCCGCGCAACGTTGCCTCGGTCGACGCAATCTCGTCATGCAACCCCTCGCCAGACATCTGGACGCCCGATGCATCATGCTCCCGAGCTGCCCGGGACGGCAGCTGCGAATCGATCGTTTCCAGATCGGCATCGGTCGTCGCCAATTGGACGGCCAGCGAGTCGGCGGCCGTTGCAGCGGCGCTGGCTCGTACAATCTCTCCGGGTTCTACATTCGAGTGCGACTCGATACGCTGGCCATGGGCGATGACCGAGGGCGGCTCAACCGTGCCCGCCACGGCAAAGTCCTGACTCGGGATTGCCGCCTCGCTCGATGGATCGCCCGCCGCCTCGCTCGATGGATCGCCCATCCGGTCAGAACTGACGGAGGTCGGCTCCGGGCGCGGGCCTTGGAAGCAGATGAAGTAGATCGATGAACACACGACCACCATCGCCAGAGGAAAGACGGAACGAGCGAGTTGAGCGAATCCGTTCATAAGGCTTGCTTCAAGTTGTTGGATAGTCAACGGTCAATCAAGGTTCCACAGCGGTTTCGGATGACGGGCAACAGCACGACAGCCTCCGACCGACTGGGGCTCCAACGTGACTTATCGGATTCAAGCTTGGTAAAGTTTGACGATTTTTCCGTTTGTGCGGGCAAGTCCTGTGATTCGCGTAGCCAGTAATTTAAAAATGGATAAGATGGGTCATATGCGTACCGTGTTGTCGTCCGGAGGTCGCGACTGGTCACGGCAAAGGCTCGCCTTCCAAGCAACGCCGGCGTCACCCAGTGCCGATCTTGCGAACGCTCGACGGCCGGCCGACGAGCCTCGCCGATTTTTGCCTAGAAACGACCAGACCGAACGAATGAACTCAATTAGCCAAGACAACCCTGGCTCTGTCCTGCCGAAACGGACGCGGCAACTGCGTGTGTTGTTGGTTGAGACGACGGAGTGGTTGCAAGTCGGGCTGAGGCGCGCGGCGGAGGTTCTGGGACTAGTCGATCGCCTGCGGGTGTTTCACGCGGATGATATTGGGCGGGACGAACCAATCGACTTGATCGTGTTTGAGCAGCGGACGCCGGCCGAATTGTCATCGGATGTCTACGAGCGGTGGCGTCGCCGATTCCCTTTGGCACGAGTCGTTACGGTCTGGGGGCCCTGGTGTCTGGGCGGTGGCCGGAACGGCTTTCCGGTCAGCGGCGAAAGCTATGTCAATCTTGTGGTGTGGCCTTGGCAAGTTCAGTGTTTCTTGAGGCAATGGTTCAGCGATCAAGCGACGCTGTGGGATGTGCCTCGCACCAGCAGCCCCACGGAGCGATTGGCGCGGGGTACAAACGCTGTGGAGTCCAAACCGGCATGGGGGCCAGAGGCCATCGATCTGATCTGCTCGGACCCCGCCATGGAAGAAGCCTTGAGCATGGCCTGTGAGACATTGGGCTGGTCGGTCGAGCGGTTTCCAGCGGTCGCTGCGCGAGAGAGCGATACGAGGAAACGCGGCCAGCCGAAGAAGGGCGCTGGCCGACTGTGGATCTGGGAGCCAGCGCCGAATCCGACCGACACAAGCCCTGATCAGCTGTTGGCAGCCTCACCCAGTGGCAGCGGCATCGTGCTGCTGGGCTTTGCCGAGTTGACGGGCCGCTGGGCCAACGACTCGACCGCCCGTCGTCTGTTTTTGCCGAAGCCGTTTCTGTTGGCGGAGCTACAGGCGGCAGTTCGCGATCTGTGTTTCTAAGATAGCGGTCGCACCGATTGCCTCGAGTCGTTCCATGACGTCGATGACCCGCGAGCGTTTGACCATCACGCGGACCGCACACCACTCGGGATCCTCCAAGGGGTTGATGGTCGGCGAGTGGAAACCGGGTGCAATCTCGTGAGCGGCGGCAACCTTACTTCGCTGCACGTTGAATTCGACCAAGGAGTACCCGCGGGCAATCACGACCCCTTCGAGTCGCCGCGTGATCCGCTCGGACAATTCGTTGACCCCGTTTCGTTGGTTGGCAATCAAGACGGTCTCGTACTGGCCGACATCAGCCAAGACGCGGAGTCGATTGGCAGCCAACGTGCTACCGGTCTCTACTAGGTCGACGATTGCATCGGCCACGCCGAGAGAGATCATCACTTCGACACTGCCCGACAACCGGACCACACTGATCGGGCAGTTGAGTTGGTCGAAGAAACGCTGCGTGACTTGGGGGAAGCTGGTGGCAATCCGGCTACCAGCCATCTCTGCTGGAGATTGGATGGGGCTGTCGTCAGGCACGCAAATCGACAAGCGACAGGAGCCTTCGCCCAGCCGCAGTTTGGTGTGGACGTCGACTCCGGCCTCTTCGACCAAGTCACCACCGGTGATCCCCAGATCGATGGCACCCTCGGCGCAGAGGACGGGGATGTCATCGGTCCGCAGAAAGGCAATCTCCAGCGGCAAGTCCTTGACCTTCGCAAACAGACTGCGATTGGTACGCCGAAAGCGGATGCCGGCTTCGTTCAGCAACTTTTCAGACAGTTCGCTCAATCGCCCCTTGCTGGGGATGCCTAATCGCAATGGATTCATTGGGGGTCCTTGTTTGCTGCGGGGTTGATTGTCGCTGGGCGACTCGCCTTTTCGTCCAGCCCCGACACGCCTGCGCGGCGATCCAGTTCACGTCGCACGTCGTCCACATCGACGTGGTGCAATGCCAACATAACCCAGAGGTGGTAGACCAGGTCCGCAGCCTCGTAGATCAGGTGCCCGCAGGTTCCCGGCGTCTTGCCCGCGCGGGTGGATGGATCGGGGGCCGAATTCGCCGCCGGGTTAGCCGTTCCAGCCAGAGCCGCCGCAATTCGCTCCGCCGCGTCGACCACCTCGGCCGCCTCTTCGCGGATCTTGTCACCGACCAAACCAATTCCGCCGCTAAGCAGTTTCTGGGTGTAGGAGCGATCCGCCGGCTGGTCCCTGCGTGCGACGATTGTTTGCATCAAGCGATCAAAGGCGTCTGGGGCGTTCCCCTCATCAAATTGCACGCAAACTCACTCCCGTTCAAAAACACGCCCCCCGCCCCCAACTCAACCCGCCCCCAACTCAACCCGCCCCAATCGACCGGCGACCGCAAACGATTGCTCGGCAGCGAGGTATCGTAGGTCAACCCCGCCGACCTGGCAACGGTCCCACGCGGATGAGCAAGACCTGGTTAGGTCGGCTCCTGCCCGCCGGTTCCGGACTTGTCACCAGACGGTTAAAATGAGCAGCGTCGGGCGAGGCTCGGTCGTCTGGGTCTGCGAGGCCTCCGTGGGGCGGGTAGGGCCGTCGAGTTTGCCGCGAAATCCCCTCCGAAAGTTTCCGTTCTGTGTCTCCAACTCCCAGTGAACTCGAGTCGATCCGCCAGTGTTGGTTTCTGACGGGGGCCACGGCCAGTGGCAAGTCGCAGCTGAGTCTGCGTTTGGCGGAGCAGCTGAATGCCGAGATCATCTCGTTGGACTCGATGGCCATTTACCGCGAGATGGACCTGGGGACGGCCAAGCCCAATGCGGCAGCTCGCCAGGCAGTTCCGCACCACTTGATCGACATTTTATGGCCGAACGACTCCTACAGTGTGACTCAGTATCGAGCGGCCGCGTGCGATAAAATGGCTGAGATCCGCAGCCGTGGGCGTGAGGTGCTGTTTGTGGGCGGGACGGCCCTGTACCTCCAAGCCCTGCTCAAGGGCATTTTTGCTGGGCCGCCAGCCGATTGGGCCTTTCGACAAGCGATCGAAGAAGAGGTGCAAGCGGTCGGTATCGAGTGCCTGCACGAGCGACTGAAGTCGGTTGATCCGCTGTCGGCCGACAAACTGCATCCCAACGATACCAAGCGGATTGTTCGCGCCCTCGAAGTACTGCACCTGACCGGGCAACCGATCAGCCACCAGCAACGCGAGTTCGAACGCAGCTTTCGGCCGGAGCAGTGCCGCGTGTTCTGGCTGCATCGACCGCGTCCCGAGCTGCACCAGCGGATCGAGCAGCGTGTCGAGTCGATGTTCCAGGCCGGCTTGATCGAGGAAGTGGCAGGGTTGTTGGCGAAGTATGGCGAGCTGAGTCACACGGCCAACCAAGCGGTTGGCTACAAAGAGGTGATCGAGCACCTCCGGCGCGGGCTTTCAATGGCGGATACGATCGAGCAGGTAAAAATCCGGACCCGCCGATTCGCTCGGGCCCAGGAGACATGGTTCCGCAACATGAGCGAGAACCGACCGATCGAAGTCAGCGGCCCGCTGGACTCGGCTGAAGTCGCGGCCCAGATCATCGACAGCGGGCGGATCTTGGCGGACTAAGCCTTGACCCCGCACGCCATGCAGCGTGCGCAAGCCGCGTCTGCGCCAACAGGCCCTAGCTGATGATCTCGCGTCGCTGGGACACGTAATCCCAGACGACGAACCGATCCAGGTCATCGCCGGCCGTGAAGAAGACTCGGCCCCGCGTTTCTTGGGCAATCTTGTACGCGAAGCGAATATCCTCCTGCGACTGCGACCAACTGGGTAGCAGGAAGATGTTGATGGTGATACCGGCCATTTGGCACAACTTGGCTTCCCGCAACGTGGCCTGTTCCGTCAGCGGATGCGGCGGGTACAGCAGGAACAGGTGGGGGCCCTCGCAGTGCGCCGTCGGCAATCCATCGGTGATCAGGATCACTTGCCGATTCGGCGTTGGCTGGACTTCCAACAGTCGTCGGGCCAGCTCCAAACTGCGTTGAATATTGGTGAAGTGCGGGTGCACCATGGATTCAGTGATGTCATCCCGACTCATGTCGTAACGCAACTGCACGACGGGGTCGTGGATCGTGACTGGCTTGGGCATCGACTCCATGAACTCAGACACGCTGCGTTGTTTGGCAAACGAGTACATTTCGATAAACGACACGCTGTCGCCAGGGTACTCGCTGCGAATCAGCCCATCCAATGCCAAAGCCATGCGTTTGACGTTGACGTATTGGCCGTCGTAACGCATCGAGCCGCTCATGTCGCCGACGACAACGGTCGCGCACTTCGGGCGATTCTGAGTCCGATGCAGCTGCATGTCTTCGGGCAACAAACGCAGCGGCCGCTGGTCTCGCTGGCGGATCAGGGCGTTGGTCAAGGATTGCGTCCAGTCCATCGTGGCCACGGAGTCGCCGAACTGGTACGCTCGGGTGGTCGGTAACTCTGCCACGCCTTCCCCCAGCGGCGTGGCCGAATGCCGACCGCTACGCGAGGCCTGCAATTGGCTGAAGATCTTGGCCAGCAGACGGCTCTGGTACAGCCGCATGGCCTTGGGACTGAGCTGCCAGCCTCCCTTGCCACGCTCCAACCCTTCTCGTTCGGCCATTTGCTCGATGACCTGGTCCAAGTAGTCGCGGATTTGATCGAGTGCACCGGGATCGCCTTCCTGGACGAAGTCCTGCAGTTCGTCCAAGTCGATCAAGCCGATCTGCCCGGTCTTCTCGGCCTCTTCCAACTGTTTGAGCAACTCGTCAATCTTCTCCAGCTCGGCTTTGACCTCGACAGCCTCATCCGGTGTCAGACTTTGGCGCCCTGTGAAGGCGTACTTCGCCCGGAGTTGTTGGACTTCGGTCAATGTCTCCAAGTCCCCGATCAACCGCACCAGTTGGCGGCCGAACTGGGTCTTCTGGTCGGACAGCCGGTACCACAGTCGCTCCAAGTGATATCGCTGCTGCCCCAAGGCAGCCCGGCGAAAGTCCTGTTCCAACGGCTGGGGCGGTTTGATTCGCCGCCTCAGGTTTTCGTAGTCCTCGGCGGCCTGCCGCTCGGCAGATTCGGGCTCATAAGTACTGAGGATCTTGGCTTTTCGTTCCAACAGGAACCGCCGCAGCGAGGCGAGACTGGGGCCCAGCCCACCCAACTGCGAGGGATCAATCCGCACGGCTCGACGCAGCTGCTCCTCGGTCAGCTCACTCGATTGGCTGCCAGTCATCAGCATCCAATCCATCAAGGGCGAGACCAAGTCGGTGGCGGGAGCGGAGGGAGGCGGGATACGGAGGGGATCGTATTTTTGGTACGTATGGTAGAGACCGGGCCGAGCCGCTGGGGTATCCGTCCGCTCAGTCTCACTCATTCTATCAACCTTTAAGTTTATGTTTCGGCTCGCTCCGCCGCTTCACGGGCTTCCCGAGCCGCTCGGGCGCCTCGGCCCAAATCGCGACATTCTTGGCTGGGATTCGCACACAGTTCGCAGGGAGACTTGCTGTCTCGGTTGGGCATGTTCGCCAAGCCACCACAAGAACCGGCAATCGGCTTGCGTTTAAACAGCACCCCGACGCTCATGCCCGCCAAAGCCAAGCCAAACACCAGGACCGTGGCGCCGACCATCACCAACCAATTCGGCCCAACCACTTCGGTCGGCTGTTGCAGCGGTTGGGGAAAACGGTCGTTCTGTACAGCTGTGAAAGTCCCCGCGGCGTCACGCGTGACCATGTGCAGCCCCAGGCCATGCGCCCGAGCCAACTCGAACATCCGCTCGGAGCCCAAAACCATGGCCGCGGTCGCCCAGGCATCCGCCACCGCGCAGTCCTCGACGACGATCGAGGCCAAGGCCACATCCCCAGCGGTCGGGTAACCGGTGCGAGGATCGATGGTGTGGGCGTAACGCTTGCCGTTGATCATGCGAAACTGGCGGTAGTCGCCGCTGGTGGCAATGGAGCGGTTGATGACCGGCACCCGCAAATCGATCACCCGTTGGTCCTCCAGCGGCTTCTCGATGCCACAGACCCACGGTCGGCCCGCCGGATGCTGGCCCTCGGCACGGACCTCCTCACCCACCTCGACAAAGAAACTCTTATGCCCAAGTTCACGAACCACCCGGGCAACTTCATCCACCGCGTAGCCCTTGGCCACCGCAGATAAATCAATTTCCAGATCCGGCACCGACTTCTTCAAGGCTGGGGGCTCCAAGCGTACTTCCAGTTTCTGGAAGCCAACTCGCTGTAACAGCGACTCAATCGCTTCGGCCGTTGGCACATTCGACTCGCCCACGCCCACGGAGGAATCACCCACGCCCGCGGACGAATCACTCGACGCCGCAGCGCCAAACTTCCAAGCGGCGACCAACGGGCCAACCGTGATGTCGAAGGCACCTTCCGATTGACGACTGATTTGCAAGGCCAAAATAACGACGCGGGCGGTCTCCTCGTCGACGGCAAACCAGTCCATTCCCTGATGCTGGTTAAATCTTGAGACAGCCGACTCGGGAAGGTAGGTCGACATTCGTTGGTTGATTTCGTCCAACCGCCGCTGCACTGCCAACGACACGCTTTCGAGCGCCGGATCGTCGATGCTACCAGACAACGTCACTTGATAACGGATCGGACCGAAACACTGGCCCTCAATCCGAGTAGTCGTCCCATCTGATCCGACTGCCAGCGTCCCGGTCAGCAATACCAGGCACACCCACAGCAACAAACGGGCTCCTGCAAGCAGAGCCTCACAGGCAATCGCCGGAATCCGGGTGAGTCCGTCTCGCTGGGCCTTCACCGGGGCGAATTCTGCCTGGGCGTCCTTCACCGGGGCGAGTTGCAGTGCTGGGATCATCGGAACCTCGTTCATCAGCCAGACTTTCCGGAGACTGGAACCACGGCTACCCCAACGGCCCTAACACGCCCCGATGTTAACACCTCTCGGAGAAGTCACCCAGAGGGCACGTCACCCAGAGGGCACGTCACCCAGAGGGCAAGTCACCCGGAGGTTATGTCACCCGGCAGAGATAAACTTGCGTGACTCGAGTTCCCTCCGTCCTTAGCCGCCGAAGTCATCGAAGGCGATGTTCTCGGGCTCGACGCCCATGTCATCCAACAACTTGAACACGGCTTGGTTCATCATCGGAGGACCACAGATGTAGTACTCGATATCTTCGGGAGCTGGGTGCGCCTTCAGGTAGTTCTCGTACAGCACGTTATGGATAAAGCCTTTGTACCCTGTCCAGTTGTCCTCGGGCAACGGTTCAGACAAGGCGATATTGAATGTGAAGTTCGGGAATTCAGCCTCGATCTTCCGGAAGTGGTCCACGTAGAACAGCTCGCGGAGACTGCGGCCGCCGTACCAGTAGGTCACTTTGCGGCCAGTCTTGAGGTTGTTGAACAATTCGAAGATGTGGCTGCGGAGCGGAGCCATGCCGGCACCACCCCCGATGTAGACCATTTCTGCCTCGGTGTCCTTGATAAAGAATTCACCGTAGGGGCCGCTGATGGTGACCTTGTCACCGGGCTTCAAACCGAAGATGTACGACGACATCTTGCCTGGAGGAGCGTTCGGGACCTTTGGGGGAGGCGAGGCCACACGGACATTCAGCATAATGATGCCCTTCTCACCCGGGTAGTTGGCCATCGAGTAGGCGCGGATGACGGGCTCGTCGACCTTCGACACGTACTGCCAAATATTGTACTTATCCCAATCCTCGCGGTACTCCGCATCGATGTCGAAGTCTTTGTAGTTGACCACATGCGGTGGCGCTTCGATCTGGATGTAGCCACCCGCCTTGAAGTGCACATCTTCGCCCTCGGGCAACTTCAGCTTCAGCTCTTTGATGAACGTGGCGACATTGTCGTTGGAGATGACCTCACATTCCCACTTCTTGGTTTCGAATACCTCTTCGGGGACTTCGACCTTCATGTCCTGTCGCACGGCCACCTGGCAGCTGAGTCGCTCGCCCTCGCGAGCCTCCCGCTTGTTGATGTGACCTTTCTCGGTCGCCAAGATTTCACCGCCACCTTCCAAGACCTTGACTTTGCACTGGGCGCAGGTGCCACCACCGCCGCAAGCCGAGGAAACGAAGATACCGGCATCAGCCAACGCACCGAGCAGCTTGCCACCGGCCGGCACGCACAGTTCTTTTTGGCCATTGATCATGATCTTGACGTCGCCGGTGTTCACCAGGTTCTTACGGGCCACCATGATGACACCGACCAGTGCCAGAACGATGCCACAGAAGAAAAGAACACCTAGAAAAATTGAGATATAGTCCATCTGACCTGATCCTTTGCCCCTGACCGATTTGACCGTTTACACAAACACGTCCAACCACGCACGCTGCCCTTCGAGCGGCT
This sequence comes from Pirellulaceae bacterium, assembly GCA_018402565.1. GTDB lineage: Bacteria > Planctomycetota > Planctomycetia > Pirellulales > Pirellulaceae > M30B19. Next base: position 317,944 of record JAGYIQ010000001.1, read on the forward strand.
CGCCCGCCCGACCAACCTACAGCGTCTCAAATACCCGAAAATGCCAAGAAGCCTAAAGCGATGAGGCCGATGGTCACAAACGTGATCCCCAAGCCACGCAAACCCGCCGGCACATCCGAGTACTTCATCTTCTCACGAATCGCCGCCAAGACGACAATCGCCACTGCCCAACCGAAGCCGGACCCGACACCGTAAATGGTGCTCTCTACGAACCCGTAGCTCCGCTCGATCATGAACAGCGATCCACCCAAAATGGCGCAGTTCACGGTGATCAACGGCAGGAAAATACCCAAGGCGTTGAACAGCGCCGGGGCGTACTTCTCCAGGACCATCTCCAAGATCTGGACCATCGCCGCGATCACCCCGATGAACGAAATGAGTCGCAGGAAACTCAAGTCGACACTCTCGCTGATCGCTCCCGGACGCAGAAAGTAATAGTCGATCAAGTTGTTGGCTGGGATAGTGATGGCCTGAACCACCACCACCGCAAAGCCCAAGCCGATGGCCGTCTTGACGTCTTTGCTAATCGCAATGAACGTACACATACCCAAGAAAAAGACCAACGCTAAGTTCTCGACGAAGGCTGCCTTCAAGAACAGTCGCATGGCATCATCGAAGGAAATCAAGTCCAGTGACATCTCGTTACGCCTTTTCAATCTGAGCCGGTTTGGCGGTACGCAAGACCCAAATAAACGCCCCAATCAAGAAAAACGCGCTGGGCGACTGCAACATCAAGCCCTGCGTGAACTCCCGCTTGAATTCATCGGACACCAATTGGTAGCCGAACAAACTCCACGAGCCAAAGAGTTCACGAAAGAAAGCCACTGCCATCAGCACGACGCTGTAGCCCAAACCATTGCCCACGCCGTCGACAAAACTGTCGCGGACGTTGTTGGACATGGCAAAGCCTTCCGCCCGACCCATCACAATGCAGTTGGTGATGATCAAGCCCACAAACACGCTCAATTCCTTGCTGACATCGTACACGAAGGCCTTCAAGACCTGATCCACAATGATCACCATCGAGGCGATAATCGTCATCTGGACAATGATCCGGATGCTGCCAGGAATGAACGATCGAATCGCGGAGATCGCTGCGCTGGATACCGCCGTCACGGCAATCACCGCCAGGCACATCGTCAGCGACTTGTCCATCTTGGTCGTGACCGCCAAGGCACTGCAGATACCCAGCATCTGCAAGGCGATCGGGTTGTTGTCGAAGACTGGTCCGAACAGAATCGAACCGAGACCTTTTTTGCTACTCGACATGACTACAATTTCTCCTGTCGCACTCGGCTCAAGTAAGGACCAAAACCTTGGTCACCCATCCAGTAACGCAGCATGTTTTCCACGCCCTTGCTGGTGATCGTCGCGCCCGAGAGACCGTCCACTTGGGTGTCCGAGGTCGCTTCGCCTTTGACCACAGTCAACGCGACATCGCCCGACTCATCGAACAACACCTTGCCATTCCAACGCGAACGCCAACCCAAGTTGTCTACCTCGCCACCCAGACCCGGCGTTTCCGCGTGCGAATAATACGTGAGATAGGCCGCAGTGGTCAGATCCGGTTGCAAGGCCAAGAAGCCCTTGAGCGTCGACCACAAACCCTTGCCGCGAACCGGGAACACGTAACGCTCAGTCGAATCCGTCCGGATATAAACATGCGAGCGATTCTCTCGGCGTTTGATCTGCCCCAAGTCCTCCGCAGGCGGGATGTCGGTGTACTGGCCGGCCTTACGCAATTCAGCCACTTCGATCTGGCGGAAGGCAACTTTCTGTTCGTCAGTGTACTCGCCGGTCACATCCTCGCCCGTCTCCAGGTCAATGATGATGTTCCTGAAGTTAGTCCCGAAGAAATCTTTGACTTCGGCTCCCGACATCTTCTTAAAGGACTCACGCTCGGCGTCGTCGGCCGCGGCCGCCAACAGAATGTTTCGCTGTGTATCGACCTGAACCCAGTACTCCTGCTGGGACTTCAAACCGATCGCTGCGGCCGACACAAACAGGGCACAAACCGCACAGACGGTTCCTGCCACAGTAAAAATATATCCAATGCCATCACGCTGCATTTCGGGCTAACCTCCGGCTGATGTTGGCCTGTACAACAAAGTAGTCGATCAAGGGTGCACAGCAGTTGGCGAACAGGATCGCCAACATGATGCCTTCCGCATATCCAGGATTGAGGGCCCGCACGACCACGGTCATGAAACCGATCAGGAAGCCATAGATCCACTTCCCAGTCTCGGTCATCGAAGCCGACACAGGATCGGTCGCCATGAAGACGGCGCCGAAAGCGAACCCACCCAGCACCAAGTGCCACAGAGGCGTCGCAGCGTAGATGGCAGTGTCGGTCGACACTTGGCTCAGCAAAAAGCTAAACCCAGCCATCCCGATGACCGTACCAGCCATGATCCGCCAAGACCCAATGCCCGAGGCGATCAGGATTACCGCGCCAATCAGGCAGGCCAAAGTCGATGTCTCGCCCATCGAACCGTGCATGTTGCCGACGAAGGCGTCCCACCAATACAACGGTTTGTCGATCACTTGCCCAGCCACACTGCCCTGCAGACTGCCCAAGGTTGCGGCGACGTCGCCGCCGGTGCCCTTGACGGCCAAGGCCCCCAGGCCAGTCGCACCCGAGTACCCATCGACCGCGGTCCAGACATTGTCACCTGAAATGTAGGGCGCGTTGTTGAAGTAGAGGAAGGCCCGAGCCGTCAACGCTGGGTTGAGGAAGTTCTTGCCCGTGCCGCCAAAAATCTCCTTGCCGACCACGACACCAAATATGATACCGAGCGCCACCTGCCACAACGGAATGTCGGCGGGCAACGTCAAGGGAAACAGCGTACTGGTAACCAAGAAGCCTTCGTTGATCTCATGGCGACGAACGATTGCAAAGAACGCCTCGCACAAACCACCGGCCGCCAACCCGACAAACCAAACGGGGAAGAAGAACAACGCCCCGTGCAGCAATGACTTCAGTAGATGACCAGGACTCAAGAAATTCCCGCTGAACGTGCCCGCATCCGTCCAATCAAAATCAAAGTAGTCCAATACCAGCATCCGCCAGTTCGGCAGACTCTTGTTGCCCGTGACCAACCGCACCAAATAATCTGACGTCGTCGCGTCCTCCGGCGGAGTGAGCCTCAGCGTTTGCTTGGCCGCCTCCAGATCGAAGCTGGCGCCCTGCTGCTCCTGCATCTTCTCCAAAGCCGTCGCGTAGATCAAGTTGGCCTGAAAGCCCGTGTTGTACAGAGCCATAAAGATGCAGGGGATCAACGCCACCACCACAATGCTCATCATCCGTTTCAGATCGATGGCATCACGGACGTGGGTCGAGCCCTTGGTGGTCTCGCCCGGAGTGAACAAAAACGTGTCGTGAGCTTCGTACAGGGGGTACAGCCGCTCCAGCTTCCCTCCCTTGTGGAAGAAACCTTCCGCCCAGTCGTGTTGTCCGCGAATGAACTTCCCAATCAACTTCAACACAGTGTTTAACCCTCTTTCTCAATCAGAGTTAAGCTTTGCCGCAAGGCCGACCCATAGTCGTACTTGCCAGGGCAGACGTAAGTGCAGAGCGCCAAGTCTTCTTCTTCCAGTTCCAACGCACCGAGGGCTTGGGCCAAATCCGTATCCTGGGTGATCAACGCACGCAGCAACTGGGTGGCCAAAACATCCAGCGGCATGACCTTCTCGTAGCTGCCGTTGGGCACCATCGCCCGCTTGCTGCCGCCCGTCGAGGTCGTGAAGTCAAATCGCCGCCCAGCCAAGACCGAACCTAGGTAGATCTTCGCCAGCGAAAACTTATTGGCTCCAGGCATCTGCCACCCGAGGAACTCGCGTTCATCGCCCTCCTCCAAGACCGAAATCTGGTTGTGGTACCGACCCAGAAAACGCGACTCGTCGCTCCGCTGCCTGCCGTTGAGGATGGAACCGGAAATCACACGGTTATTTTCACCGATCAACTCACCCGCCAACAATTGATCCAACTCCGCCCCGACAACCGTTTGAATCAAGCGTGGGGCCCGCACTCGCGGTCCCGCCACCGCCACCACTCGCGTCGAATCGATCCGCCCGGTCCGAAACAACGCGCCGATCGCAATCACATCCTGGTAGCCGATGTACCACACCAACTTCTTGGGCCCCACCGGATCGATCATGTGGATGTGCGTGCCCGGCAGACCCGCCGGATGCGGGCCCACAAACTCGTGATACTTCAGGCCACTCAGCTTCGGCTGTGGAATTTTCGACTGGGGCGCCACACACACGTGAACGGCATGGTCACCCAAGTAGCTCAGCACCTCCAACCCCTTCTCGAAGTCCTGGGGACGTTGGGCAATCACAACTTGGGGGTCAGCCGCCAAAGGATTGGTGTCGATGGCCGTGACAAAGATCGAGTGCGGCGGAGCCTGGGGGTTGGCCACCTTGCCGAAGGGCCGCGTCCGCAGAGCCGTCCAGGCTCCGGATTTCAACAGCACATCGTAGAGCAGATTTCGGGTAACCTTCGAGAGATCGCCGAAGACAGGAAACTCGATCGATTCCGCTTGACCAGCAGGGGCAGCGGCCGCTTGAATCTCGACCGCAACAAATCGCCGCTTCTCCCCGCGGCGAACCGCCGTGACTCGACCAGCCAGCGGCGCGGTGTAGTGCACGCCTTCGGTCTTCTTGCAAACGAACAACGGCTGTCCAGCTGCGACAAAATCGCCCTCGGAAACCAACATCGTCGGCTTCATGCCAACATAGTCGGCACCCAAAATCGCCACCGAATTGACGACCTTTTTCGAGTCGATCTTTTGCTCGGGCTGGCCCGAAATGGGTAGATCACAACCACGCTTTACATTATGAATCATCGTTCGCGAATCACCATGGGGCTGAGATGGCGGGCTACGGCAGAGGAGCCTTTTCGCTCCGAGGCCACATCGTAAACCTTCCCGAAAATTTGGTCAATTGGATCGACGCCCTGTTTGTCAGGCGGTCAACCGATCCTCGACCGCCAGGACTACCCGCAAACCGAAGGTTTCCTCAAACAGGTTTCCGCTCTGACGCAGTTCCAGGTCCTCGAGCGTCAAGTCGGTGACCCCGGGGACCGTGAGCACCAAGCGTTGGCCCGCCCGCGAGGCCGTGAAGCCTTGAACGCGGTCCTGCCGGGCCACATCCAAGGCTTTCGCTACTCGCAGGATGCCAGCCAACTTGCACACGGTCGCTCGGTCACGCCGTTCCAATGTCGAGTAAATTTCGTGTTGGGGTTGGGGAGAGGCTCGTCGGTGGTATCGAGCCACCAGGGCGGCCAACTGCAAGATCCTGGCGCCAATACCAAAGAATTCACTGCTGCGGATCAGGTAAAGGGAGTGTTTATGATAACTGCGATGGTTGACATACATGCCGACCTCGTGCAACCAAGCCGCCACCTGCAAAATCAAGCCGCAGTTGTCCGTCAAGCCGAACTCATCCGCCAATTCATTGAGCAACTGCTCCGCCAACAGGCTAACTCGCTCAGCATGCTGCAAGTCCACGCCGTACTTGGCGGCCACGGACTCCACTGACCGCATGATCTGGGGGCGGATTTTCGCCGAACGCCCAGTCGATGCCATATCCAGCAGCAAGCCCTCACGCAAGTTCGTGTCCGCCACCCACAACTCGGTCTGCCCCAGCCGATTGGCCAAGTAGGTGTATCCCAACAGAGCCGGTGCCAACGATTCCGCGTCCGCGATACTCAGCCGATAACTGGACACCAATTGATCCACCGATGTCGACCAAACCGATTCGAATAATTGTCGCAGCGGCTCGAGGACCACCATCCCCACCCCATCGGATTGTTGCTGCGGTTGCACCAACTTGGCTGCCAAACGCATGTCGCCACCCATGACCAGCAGCCGATCCGGCTGGCGGCCGGCCAGGGCCCGCTCAGCCGATCGCCGACCCGCGCGACCTCCGATTCCATGATCTCACGCACGCGATCGCCCGGAGTGCGGTAGGCGTCCAAGGTCCGCCGCATACGCAGCGATCCCAGGCGAAAGGTGTTGGCAAAAATAACGTCCCGCTCCTCCAGCAACAGGATTTCCGTGCTGCCGCCGCCAATCTCGACCACACACGTGATGCCTCGCCCCAGCCCCTCGTGCTGCTCGAAGATTCGCAGGACCTCCAGATACGTCACGCGGTGGACGTCCGCCTCGTCAAACGGCTCCACCGCCAAGCCCGTCAGGTTATAGACATGATCGATGAACTCCAAGCGATTGCGAGCCTCTCGGACGGCACTGGTCGCCACCACCCGGACGTGGGCCGCCAGATCGATCTTGTACTCGGCGATTTTCTGGCGGTAGACCTTCAAGGCTCGAACGGCCGCGTTCATGGTCTTACGCTCAATCCGCCCCAAGACAAACGTGTCGACCCCCAGACTGACGGGCATGGCCAGACTGTCCAACAGCCGCAAGTGACCGAACCCGTCGACCTCGCCGATCGCCAAGCGAACCCCCGTCGCCCCGATATCGATGACGGCCCCCAAGAAAGACTGGTGCTGCACGCCCGCCGTAAACCCACCTAAAGAGCCCGCAGCGGGGCGGCCGGAACCGCGAGTATCTGATGATTTGGACTTGGACATGAATCGTAGTCTCGGCAGGCTGAAAAACGACACCCTCGGACGACCGGCGTGGCCAGGACCAGCCACCGCTCACCCAACGGCTGATGATAACACGCCAACAACACTGACGAAAACCAACCCCATCTGGTATTATTTTTGCACTGAGCAGGACGCCTGACGAACTGACGCCCAGACTGCTGGCACAGGCTAGCTGGCAAAGGGCTGGCTGGCACAGGGTCGTCAGACGTCGCTCACAGTCCCGTTGGTCGGCTGGAAACCGTCGAGAATCATGAAAAACGAAATGGATGACTATTACAAGTTGCTGGGAGTCACGCGAGGCGCATCGGCCGCGGAGCTGAAAAAGGCCTATCGCAAAATGGCCCAGAAGCACCATCCGGACTTGGCCGAAGAGGGCCAGAAGGACAAGGCGAAAGCTCAGTTCCAGAAAATCCAACAGGCCTACGATGTACTGAAGGACCCCGAAAAGCGGCAGCTGTACGACCAGCTGGGGCCGGACTACGAACGCATGTCCGGTGGCGGCGGCCAGCCCTTTCAGGGGCACGGCGGCGGCGGGGCCGGTTTCGATTTTCGCGATCTGTTCGGACAACAACCACCTGGGGCAGGAGCCGCTGGCGGCGGATTTGGGTTTGAAGACATTTTCCGCCAATTTACGGGGGGGGCCGGTGGTCCGGCTGGCGGTCGGGCTGGGGCTCGCGGCCGACAACCACGCGGCGGTCCCGCACAAGACATTCAGGCCGCTGTCACGATCCCCTTCTCGGTCGCCATCAGCGGCGGCGAGACGACCGTGTCCCTCAATCGCGGCGGCCGGATCGAGAGCCTGACCGTCAAGATCCCCGCCGGCATCGCCGACGGCAAAAAAATCCGTCTGCGCGGCCAGGGTGAAGGTCCGCCCGGAGTTCCGCCAGGTGACTTGCTGCTGACGGTCAAGATCGCCGACCACCCCCACTTCAAACGCCAGGGCGATCAACTGTTGCTGACAGTCCCCATCAGTTTGGGCGAAGCGATCGCCGGGGCCAAGATCGATGTGCCCACCCCCAAGGGCACGGTGACCGTGACCGTGCCGCCGGGCAGCTCCAGTGGCAAGAAGCTGCGACTCCGAGGACTGGGCGTGCCGAACAAGGACCAGGCCGGCGACCTGCTCCTGGAGCTCAGCATTGTCCTGCCCGAGTCGCTCACCGCGGAGTCTCTGGAGCTAGTCCAACAGCTAGCTAACAGCCTGCCGCCGCAGACGCCCCGCCAACATCTCCGCTGGTAAACTCGGCCACGCCTCCTCTATAATAGGGCGTCACTCTACCAGCGTGGGAAGCGGCGAGCACCGCCCCCAGGCTGGCGTTCCTCTCCTTGGACGATTCTAGGACTGCTAGCAGTGACAACCAGCGATAAAATCCGCGGCCTGACGATCACTTTTGACGACGTTTTGCTGGAGCCGCGTTACAGCGAGGTCGTGCCCTCGGACGTCGACGTCAGCACGCGTCTGACGCATCGCATTCAACTGAATATCCCCCTGCTCAGCTCTCCGATGGACACGGTCACCGAGAGCGAGATGGCGATCGCATTGGCCAAGATGGGCGGTCTAGGAGTAATACACAAAAACCTCAGTATCGAGGCGCAGACCGAGGAAGTGAACAAGGTCAAGCGGAGCGCGAATGGGATCATCGAGGATCCGGTGACGCTGCGGCCGGACGACTCGATCACCGAGGCTCGGCAGGTCATGCAGCAGCACAATGTCTCGGGCATCCCAATTGTGCAGGAAAACGGCCTGCTGGTCGGCATTTTGACGCGACGGGACCTCCGTTTCTTGGAGGAAAACGACCAGCTGATTCGGGACGTGATGACCAGCGAGCATCTGGTGACGGCTACGGGGAATTTAACGCTTGCAGAAGCTGAGCAGATTTTAACGGCTAAAAAGGTGGAGAAACTATTACTGATTGACGAAATAGGGAGATTGACGGGGTTAATCACGATCAAAGACATCGACATGATGAACCGGTTCCCCAACGCTTGCAAAGACAAGCAGGGGCGGTTGCGGGCGGGAGCAGCGGTCGGTGTCTACGATTTCGAGCGGGTGGAGAGCCTGATCCGCAAGGGCGTGGACGTCCTGGTGGTCGATTCGGCTCACGGGCACTCGAAGAACGTGATGGAGACCGTGCGAGAGATCAAGCGGCAATGGGACATCGATGTCGTGGCGGGCAATGTCGCGACGGAGGAGGGGGCGCGGGACCTGATCGCGGCGGGGGCAGATGCGATCAAGGTGGGCATTGGACCGGGCTCCATCTGTACGACACGGGTGGTTTCCGGTGTCGGCGTGCCTCAGATTTCAGCGGTCATGAATGCGGTCAAGGCGGCGGCGGACACGGACACTCCGATCATTTCGGATGGCGGTGTCCGGTTTTCCGGCGACATCACCAAGGCGATTGCGGCGGGGGCCAACAGCGTCATGATCGGCAGTTTGTTCGCGGGTTTGGCGGAAAGCCCGGGACAGACCATCCTCTACCAGGGTCGGACCTTCAAGGCCTACCGGGGGATGGGATCGATGGGGGCGATGGTCAAAGGATCCAGCGAGCGGTACCGGCAGGCGGGGGCTCCGAATGGAAAATTTGTACCGGAGGGTGTGGAAGGTCGAGTGCCGTTCCGCGGCGCTTTGAGCGACTACACTTTCCAATTGGTCGGCGGACTTCGCGCAGGTATGGGCTACTGCGGGACCAAGTCGATCGAAGAACTGCGTAAGGACGCGCGGTTCATCCAGGTATCGGCGGCTAGTGTTAGAGAGAATCATCCACATGATATCGCCATCACGCAGGAAGCACCCAATTACAGCCCCGACAACGCGGGCGGGGATTTTCACTAGTCTCTGCAGCCGATTCCGCTGGCGGCAGGCGCTGGCCGTCGCCTCTTTTCTCTTGCCCATCGGACAGGCCGGGGTGATGGACAATGCCTGGGGGCAGGCGGTCGGCAGCGGCGTCTCCGCTCCCCGCATGGCGGGTGGTCGCGTATCACCGGTGGCAGCACCCGCGGGTACTCGGGCCGCAGCGGCGGGGGCATCCGCCGCACGCCTCAGCCCGATCCAGGAACTGCATCGACAGTCCTATTATCAAGCCATCGAAGCAGGGTACTCGCCGGCCCAAGCCCGAGCCCATGCCGACGCCGTTGTCGCTCGGCAGCAACCGCATATCACCGACCAACAAGCGCAAGCCTGGGAGCGTTACCGCATCGCCCAACAACAACAGGCAGCGGCCGCTCAACAGAACGCTCGCCTGTGGCAATCGCTCCAACAACAGCGCGGTCAAATGCAGGCCCAAGGTGCTCGAATGCCCCAGGCCGCTCCAACTCAGGCCGCTCCAACTCAGCCGCCCATGCTGGCGGGCAGGTCCCGTCAACCGATGGGCAACACCAGCGGCCCGTCGGCGAATTCCCGTCCCACCGATGCCAGCATAGCGAGGCGGTTGGATGACTCCGAGGCTCGCGGCGTGAAGACGGCCTCCGCCCAATTGGCTCGAGTGCAGGCTCGTGGGCAACGCATCGAGCCGACCGCCGAAATCGCACCCGGCGACGAGTCGACGCTGACACTCACTCCACCGCGTCCCACCACAATTGCGCAGGTCCCGGCCCGTTTGGCTGGAGACGCCGCGCCCCCTCAACCCATGATGCCGCCACGGTCGGTATTGGACTCTGGTTTGGAGTTGGAACTGAGTGGTCCCGTCGGGGCGACGAACGAACCCGCCTTGTTACCAGGCCCGGCACCCAATGCCATTGCCCAGCCGGCGGTGGGTGGCAACCCAGCGAACGGCCCAGCCCTGCTGCCGACTCGGGGCAATCCATCCACCCCATCGGCTGCAGCCGCCGCCCCGGCCGCGGAGTCGCCCGGGACCCGCGTGCCTCGCAAGCTGCCGCAGGTGGATCCACAGCCCTTGCCGACTCCCAGGCGAGACTTGGAAATCGAACTGGAAGGGTTCACAGACGAGCTCTTGAATGTGCCGCCCGCGCAACCGGCTCAATCGCAGCCGAACCGCCCGGTCGCCTACCAACAACCGCTGGAAACGCCCTCGTACGCCAACCAAGCCTACACGCCGCGTTTGGGACAAGGCTCTGCAACGCTACCCGTCTCCCCTCCCATGCAACTGGTGGAGTTCCCGAACAGCCCAGCCCAGCAACCGTCCGTGGGCGGGTTGGCGATCGAGCCGATATCGAGCGACAGCGGCCACAGCGACAGCAGCTTTGGCAACGCCCGCTCAGCGGGTCGGCCCAATGGACAGTGGCAGGAAGACATGGGCGTTTCGTCCCAAGTACCCCCGCCGGCGGGGATCCGCGTGACACCGGTTTCTTCCGGAGGGCGCCGTGCCATGGGAAGCTACTCGCCGCGAGCCTATCAAGACGCCGTCTTGGACCCGCAGTCACCTGGTGCAGCGGAGCCGATGCCCGCGCCCCGACAGGACCTGGACTTTGATCGGGACGACGCTCCCGGGCTATTGAAATCCTGCGCCGAGCTCAAGCAAGACCTGCTGGGCATCTCCCTCCGCGACATCTCATTGGACTTGAGCACGCCGGTCAGCACGCTGACCAACACGGAGGCCACCCTGGTCGTGCGTGATTGGCGGGACAGCCGCAATGCGGTGATCACTCGAGGGCGTGCTTTGTCGGCCAGTACCACGGAAGTCCAGATTGAAGAGGAGTCCGGTCTGACGCGGTCGTTGTCCCTGGCGGAATTGAGCGCTCGGGATCAGAAGTACGCATGGGACATGATGAACCTGCCCTTCGAGTGCGGCTTTGGCAGCACGGCACTCCACTGCCGCAGTTTTGCCCCGTCGCACGTCAGTTGGCATGCCTCGAACCTGTGCCACAAGCCACTGTACTTCGAGGACATCCAATTGGAACGCTACGGCCACACCGTCGGCCCGATCCGCCAACCCGTGAAATCGGCCGTCAGGTTCCTGGCCCAAGCAGCTCTGTTGCCCTACCAAATGGCATTGCATCCACCGAACGAGTGCCAGTACCCGCTGGGGTTGTTCCGACCGGGCAACTGCGCCCCCTACCTGCGGACACCTTTTCCTTGGGAGCGACGAGCGATCGGCTACCAAGCGGGCGTGGCCACCGGACTGTTCCTGTTGGTGCCTTGAGCCGCGGTCTCCGGACCGATTCCTGAGACAACTTGGTCCGGACAGCCGACTCGGCCACCGAGCCACCTAACCGTGTTTTCCGCGCGAGAGCGATTGGAACCGAACGATGTACTCACGCGAGTGACGCATCGTTCGGTTTTTTTGCTTTCGCCAGCGGACATGCCCCCTAGATCAAGCCAACTTGTTGAGCCACATGGTCGGGCAGCTCCAAGGGTAGCAGGAGCATGCCCAAGCCATGGGTTTTGCCCTGGGCGTCCGACTTGAGCGAGGCGCTGCCACCGCCCCCGAGCGAATCGTGGAGGATAAAGTTGAGGGCCATCAGGTTCGGTGCCTCATACCGAGTGACTTCACCCAGGCAGATGTCGGCAAAGTGCTGCTTGACTCGTGCGGGCGTCAAAGCCTGGCACAGGTAGTCGTACCCGGCCCGGTGGTAGGCGATCACCCCGACGTTACTGCCGTCCCCTTTATCGCCGCTGCGGGTATACGCCAAACTGGCGAGCGTTGTGTTCATGCGTCGTTCTCCTGGTATGATTTTCGGTGCTGGACCGTGTGACTCAGATTGTCGCCCGAACGACAAAAAAACAAGCCCCCGCACCCGTCGGCGATCTGTTAATATGTTTTTTGCTTCCGCCACATCGCCTCCAGAGAAAGTCGGGCAATGAACAACGATGGACAGGATCGGGAACCGAATCACGAATTGAATCCGGACGCACGGGTCAACCCGGAGCAGGCCCAGGACGGGGAGGCCGATTCGACCAACGGACTATTCTCCCAAGCGACACGGGATTTTGTGCCTGGCTCGGGGGCGGGAGAAGCCACGGGTACTTCCGAGCAGTTGTTTTCGCTGGACTCGCGACTTGTGCCGCCAGCGCGACCTTCATCACTCGAGTCCGGTTCGGTGACAACCGGCCTGCAAGCCGGTGCTATTCCCAAGGAATTGGGGCGATTTCATCAGATTGAAGTGGTCAAATCAGGCGGGTTTGGGATCGTCTGTCGAGCCCGCGACAGTCAGGCTGGACGGGACGTCGCACTGAAATTTCCCCGTCAGGAGCGGTTGCGGGATCAATCCGACGTGCAGATGTTCGTGGACGAGGCGAATCGGGCCATGGATCTGGACCACCCCGGTATCGTCAAGACTTATTCGGTCGAGGCGACGGAGGGCTTGTTGGCGATCGTGCAAGAGTTCATCGAGGGCTCCGACCTGCGATCGCTCCAACCAGACTTTACCAATCATCAAGTGATTGCCACGCTGGTGGCCAAGATTGCCGAAGCACTCAGCTACGCGCATCGTCGCGGGATCTACCATCGCGATCTCAAACCCGCAAATATTCTGATTGACCGTAAAGGCAATCCGTACATTACCGACTTTGGCTTGGCCATGCACGAACGCGAACAGCTGTTCTTGCCCAAACAGCGTTGTGGCACGCCCCACTACATGCCACCGGAATTGGTGGCTGGCTTGACGCGGCGATTGGACGGCCGCAGCGACATCTGGAGTCTGGGGGTAATCCTCTACGAACTGCTGACCAAACGCAAGCCATTTCTCGGGGTGAGCGAGCAGGATATCTACGAGCAAATTGAAAATAACGACCCACGTCCTCCGCGACAGATCGATCCGACGATCGACCGCGAGCTACAGCGGATCTGCATGAAGTGCCTGGAGCGTCAACAACGCGATCGCTACCCAACCGCCGATGATTTGGCGGAAGATTTGCGGCACTGGGTAGCCAACCCAGGCAGCAGTGGCCGAAGCACCGGAAGCAAATTTGTGCCGCGTGGCTTGCGTGCCTTCACGGCGGAAGATGCCGATTTTTTTCTCGAGCTGTTACCGGGGAGCCGCGATCGCAATGGCCTGCCCACTTCCCTGCGTTTCTGGTTGAATCGCATCGTGCCGCCGACCTCGCCCGATCTGCTCACGCCAATCGGGATTTTGTTTGGCCCCAGCGGCAGTGGCAAGTCGTCGTTTATCAAAGCGGGGCTGCTGCCCTTGCTTGGCCCAGAGGTTTTGGTTGTCCACGTCGATTGCACGCTGCTGGACACGGAACAGAAACTGCTCCGAGTCTTGCTTGAGTCGTTGGACGCGGCTCCGGCTGAGATTCCATTGGTGGACCTGTGTGCAGGCATCAGTCAAGGTCTGTGGCGGCCGCGAAACAAGAGCAAGGTCTTGATCGTGCTGGATCAATTGGAGCAACGCCTCTGCCGCGGTGACGATTATCTGACATCGACCTTGAGCAAGGCCTTGCGGTATTGCGATGGTCGCGTCCTGCAAGCCCTGGTGATTTGTCGCGATGACTTTCTCATGAGCTTATCGCGATTCTCCGATAGCTTGGGGATGGACTTGCGCGAGGGTGAAAACGCCCAAGCCATCGATTTGTTCAATCGCAAGCACGCCCGACAGGTTTTGCTGCGTTTCGGTCAAGCGTTTGGACAATTGCCTGACACGCCAGCCGAACTTTCGCCGCCTCAAGAAACGTTCCTGCAGTCGGCGCTCACCCAATTGGCCGTGGCCGATTACATTGTGTGTGTCCAATTGGTGCTTTTTGCGGAAATGTTTCGCGATCGGCCCTGGACGCAGGAGGAACTGGAAGCCGTCGGCGGCGTATCGGGCACCGGCGAAAAATTTCTGGAGTACACCTTTGGGCCCAACGGACGCGACAAGCGACTCCGCGATCAAAGGCCGATCGCTGAAAAAATTCTCGAGGCATTGCTGCCGCCAGCCGGCACGGATATTCGTGGTGGCAGCAAAAGTTTACGGGAGCTGCGTGAAGCGGTAGCCACGTCCAAGGGCTCCGATTTGCTGCAGGGGACACTCAAGTCCTTGGACGAACGGCTGAAGCTGATCAGCCCGGTGGAGCTGGAAAACGTCGTGCACGGCGATTCGGATCAAGTGAATCTCCGTTACCAACTCAGTCACGATAGCCTGATTCCGTCGATTCGCTCTTGGTTGGAACGCCAGCAGGGCCGCACCCCGGCCGGTCGTGCGCGATTGCAGTTACGGGAGTTGGGGGGCCAGGTCCTGCCGGGACAAGCCCCACGTTACTTGCCGTCCCATTGGGAGTGGTTGACCTGGCAATGGCGTTTGCCGGCCAACGAGTCCCTAACGGTGGGCGAACGGGCGGTCTGGACGGCGGCCAAGCGACGCTTCCTCCGCCATCTGAGCTTGTGGGCGGGTGTGTCAGCGCTGGTGGGCATCGGCCTGTGGGCGGGTTGGCGCGCGCTGCAACAACAACGACAAGCCTGGGCGATGGATGCGGCCGTCGAGCAATTGCTCCGTCACGACATCGCCACGCTGCCGGACGTCCTGGCCCAAATCGATGCTCGACCCGATTTATCGCTGCCGCGGCTGCGCAGCCCATTTTTGGAATCGCCCCCCGCGTCCCCGGCTCGTGTTCGCGCTGCCATCGGCCTGCGGGGACACCAGGCAGCCAACACAAATGTCACGATGTTTTCGCTCTTTGGTCCCGCCACAGACGAGTCCGACAGGCGGATCGATCCAGCTGCCGTAACGGCCGAGCTGCTCGGGGCGCTGACGGACCCCGAGCTACCGCCAGCAGCCATGCAGGTGATCATCGATCGACTCCAACCAAAGGCGGCGGCGAACCAACCCGCGGAAGCACTCCTGCTGGGCGACTCGCTGGTGCAAATGGCGGAGGACGTCAGCTGCGATCCCAGATCTCGGTTTCGCGCGATGATCGCCCAGCGGATTTTGGTGGGCTCGTCCGCCGGTTGGCTGGCCAACCGCCGATTTATCATCGACACCTACGCCCATACATCGTCCGATCTGTGGGACGATTGGTTGGCGTTGCTACAA
This sequence comes from Pirellulaceae bacterium, assembly GCA_018402565.1. Classification (GTDB taxonomy): domain Bacteria; phylum Planctomycetota; class Planctomycetia; order Pirellulales; family Pirellulaceae; genus M30B19. The sequence continues at coordinate 333,464 of JAGYIQ010000001.1, forward strand.
CCGGCTGCCGCTGAATTGGAGCCGGTGATGGTGGAACGTTTAGCGGACGCGGCGGATGCGGATTTACATGCCTTGGCGTGGGGTCTGATGAAGCTGGGGGCCGACCAGCCGGTCGTCTGGGAACACTTCGCCAACCAATTGATCGTGGGGCGACCGGCACAATTCGCCGCGGTACTGGCTGCGGTAGAACGAGGGGGGCAAACGCCAGAGTTCTCAGAGGTCATTGCCCAGCGATTGGCTCGGGCGACGGATGATTGGGGGCGGGCGGTTTGTAGTGTGGCGTTGGCTCGCTTGGGCCGTTGGGAGCCGCTCACGCAGCGGTTTAGCTACGACTCGCTGGCCCCAGAAACCATCCTGGCCGTCTCGGCCGCGACACCGGGCCGATTGCGAGTGCACGACTTGCAACAGCTGTACGATTCTCAGCCTGAGCCGATCGTTGCTCCCACGTGTTTACGCCGGTCACTACTTCTGGCCCTGGCCCAGCACGCCAGTGGTGTGGCGGACGATGCCACAAAAAACTGGCTCAGCCGTGTGTCGGCACAACACATCACCCAGGATCCCGACGCGTGTTGCTTTTCGGCTGCCGAGTTGATCCGTCGGCGAATGGGCCATCTCGACACCGTTGAACTGCGTCAGAAACGTCGGACACGCTCCGATGATCGAGGGGTCTTAGGCGACGTGCTGATTGATCAGACGGGGATCGCGTTTTCGCTGATCGAGGTACCCGCGGGCGAGACCACCGTCCGAGTGGGCGTGTGCACGCAAGAACTGACCTACGGTCAATTGCAGGATTTTTTGGCGGAGATGGACGAGTCGGATCCGATCTATGGGCCAACATTGGAACAAGACCGAGCCGCGGTGGCCAAAACGGCAGGCCCCGATTTGCCCTTCCTCTGCGATAACCGCATCCGCGACCTCCGCTTGGTTTATCGCTATTGCAACTGGCTGAGTCAACAAAACGGCATCGCCGCCGACCTTTGGGCCTACCCCGAGGATTTGACCGAAAGGGCCGCTGGCTCGGCGATGGTGCAAAGCCAGCGGCCCAGCTTTCGGTTATTGACCTCCCCGGAATGGACCCAGGTTGGAAAATCGGCCGACATCCTCTCGGGTCTGCTGGCGAATCAAGTTCCCGTCATCCACGACTACGCCTGGTCGATTGAAAACTCGGGGGTCGTTGTCCAACCCGTCGCCACTCGGCTGCCCGACAGCGTAGGGCTGTTCGACCTGTTCGGGAATGTGAGCGAGGTATGCCACGCGCCGACGGTGACGTCTGCGCGGTTCGTCGATTTAGGGAACACGGTCCGCGCCCAGTACACGGCCCTCCACAACCAAGCGAATGGTCAGACCGCTAGTTACTTATCAGCTATGCAAATCTCGAATTTGCACACCGGTTTTCGCATAGCGGTCGTCGTGCCATGAACCAGTGAGTTTACGGCTCGTGACGAACAGTGACCGTGTAGCCACGAAACTGAAAGTCGAATTCTTTGGATGTCGCATCATGGATGAACTCCTGGGAGCCATGCGGATAGGTCACACGACTTTTTGGCCCTGATCCAATGGGTATGGGCATCGTCTCGACCGTCATGTCAGGATCGTACTGCACGGTCACCTCCCAGAATTGCTCATTTCCGACAGGCGATTTTCCAGCAGGAATGCGATAGGTGTGTGGATGCTGCAACTTGATGGGCCGATCCAGAATAAACGCCAATGTAAGGTTGGAGATGATTCCTCCATGGTTGAGCGTCAGCTGCAGCTGGAAGTAATTTTCGCCCAACTCACTTTCACACATGACGGTGACCTCACCTGACATCAGGGGCGGGTACGTTGCCGGAGCCTTCTGATTTTGCTCGTTTGGATATTCACAATAGCAGGAGTCCTGGCATCCACTGGAAACCAACTCCCATTTGTTGGTGCCAGTGTTGTAGCTGAATACGCAGGAACCTTCGCACGGCGTCACTGGGTCATTTGGCCCACCATCCGAAGGTATCGGCTGGGGCACGGGTTGCAGATAAGCGGCCGGCGGCGACTGTTGCAACAACAGCGGGGATGGGTGGACGACCGAAGGCGACGCAATCAGAGTTCCGTTGGCAGCCATCACAACTGGCGACGCACCGCACGGATCCGGACAGGGTTGAAAGCGTCCTCGAAACAAACCGCCGAACCGCGGCGGTCGGCAAGTATCCTCGCAGCCGCGTACGTGGCCGCGGTCAAACACTCCACAACGACGCCCGAGGAGCTGCGCTTCCGCTAGATCTGTAGTCAAGAAGCCAAACAATGTCGCCACAAAAACTGTCCACACGAAGCCAACCAACTGCATTTGCCGAGGCATAAATCACTCCAAACCATTCATGTTGTGAAAATAACTAGAAACGTTCGGGCCCGGAAAAGGAGAAGATCGCTCTGGCCACTTGACCGCACCCAAGGTCATTGTATTTGTAGAAACCGGAAAGTCTACCCAGTTTAACTACTTTGTGAAATTATGTGAACACTGCGTTTTGCGGCTGGAAATGAACTCCGTTGTGGCGGCGTTTCAATGAGCAAATCCGCCGCAAAAAGCGATGCATTTCAAGGAAACGATCGGTTGATCGAGAGCTGGCTTCCTAACGAATCCTTCAACTCGGGGAACACGCCAGCCCACAGTCCTAACGTCCGGAAGTGAACCATGAGCGGACACCGAGAGCCCGCCCATGGTTGGTTCTGCGGCAGTTACCGTGAATTTACGTCGAGTGCTTTGTCACCGTTTAATTTTGGGATCGGTGTTGTAATTGGGTCAGGCGTCAATTGCCGGAACAGCCCAGCGGGTGCTGCGCACAATTGACGACTGCCCCCTGTACCACACGCCAAGTTTTGGCGGTGACAAAGCACTAGCTACTAGTTCACAAAGACGAACTCGTTCAGGTTGATCGTCAGCAGGCAGAACTTGGCCAACGCTTGTTGCGGGTCGGCGCCCTCGCGTGAACGCAGGCGGTGGATGAAGTCCACGCCGGTCGTGACCTCCTCCGCGGCGACTTCCCGCTGGGTCACGCGTTGCAGGGCGGCAGTGACTTGGCCGGGAACGTCGGAGACATCCACCGAGGCCAAAATGTTCTGCGCCATCCGCTGGGCTTCCACGTTGGTGAACTCGCTGTTGAGCATCCCCAGCGCCTGTGTCGGCTGGGTGGTGTTGAAGCGGACCGGGCAGCTGAAGTCGGCCTCGGCCACGTCAAAGTTCTGCAGGATGGGCAGCACCAGCGATCGCTTGCTCTTGATGTAGACACTGCGTCGATCGCGTTCTTCCTGCGAGGATTGTCCCCAGCCGGACCCAGGTTGGGACTGCCCGGCCAGGACTTCCTGCGGCATGATCGGGAAGATACTCGGGCCGTACATTTTGGCCAGATTCAGATGCCCGGTGGCCGCCAAAATCGAGTCTCGGACCTCTTCCGCGGTCAGCCGCCGCATGTTGAACCGCCAAAAGCGATCGTTGATGGGATCCACCGCGTAGGCCTGTTCATCCAGTGCCGAGGACATTTGAAATGCATTCGACAGCAAAATCTCGCGGTGCAAGGGCTTGAGTCGCCAGCCGTGTTCGATCAAACGCTGGGCCAACCAGTCCAGCAGTTCGGGATGCGTCGGGCGATCGCCCTGGAAGCCAAAGTCGCTGGCGCTGCGGACCAATCCGCGGTCGAAGTGGCCTTGCCAGATGCGGTTGGCCATGACCCGCGCGGTCAAGGGATTTTCAGCCGAGGCAATCCAGTTGGCCAAAGCCGTGCGACGACCGGTCGAGGCCTGGGCCGGATCCTCCGCGATCAGCGGCTCGGGTGGGGACAACACCGAGGGGAAGCCCGGTGTCACGGCGGCGCCGATAACATGCGGATTGCCGCGAAGCATGACATGCGTGGGATCCGCGGTTCCGCCTTTTTCAGACACCGCCAAAACCTTCACATCGTTGTTGGGCGGATTGCGGCGGAGTTGATTCCGTCGTTCAAACTGTCGCTCGAAACGACGCACCTCGTCGTCCGACAGGACCCCACCCGCCCGTTGTTTGATCAAGCGAACATGGTTCTCCTCGTAAGCCCACTCCTCATGCTCCACGTCCTGGAAGCTGGGCTTGGCCTTTTCATAGATGGCCCCCAGTGCCCGTTCGACTCGTTCCAAGTCCGCCGCATATTTGGCTTTCGAATCCTCGTCGGCGGGGAACTCAAACCGACGAATCGAGGCCCGCTCGACCGACTCATGTGAGCGGACGCCGTACGGCCGAATGTTGTCGAAAAAAGCCAACATGCGATAGTAATCGGTTTGCGGGATCGGATCGATCTTGTGATCGTGACAGCGAGCACAACCGACAGTCATACCCAACATCACCTCGGTGGTAGTTCGCAAGATATCGTCCAATTCGTCGTAACGCGCTAATTTGGGATCGGCGGGTTCGTCATCCCATTGCCCCAAACGATAGTAGCCCGTGGCGGTGACGGTTTCGATCGAGGGATCCGGCAGTTCGTCGCCAGCCAATTGTTCGCGGATGAATTGGTCGTAGGGCTTGTCCTCGTTGAGCGAGCGGATCACGTAGTCGCGATACTTCCAGACGAACGGCTTGTCCCCGTCGCGTTCGAAGGAATTGGTCTCGGAGTAACGCACCAGATCCAACCAGAATCGACCCCATTTTTCACCGTAATGCGGCGACTCCAACAAACGGTCGACCAATTTCTCGTACGCCAACGGATCAGGGTCGTGGACAAAACTCTGCACTTGTTCGTAGGTCGGGGGCAGCCCCAGCAAGTTGTAATGGACTCGGCGAATCAACGCCGCACGGTCCGCCGCGGGACTGGGACGCAGCCCAGCCTGCTCCAAGCCATCCAGGATAAACCGATCGATGTCGTTGCGGACCCACTCACTCTGTTGAACGCTCGGCGGAGTTGGCTTGACCGGAGGCTGGAACGCCCACCAAGCCTTGGTCTCTTCGTTGACTTCGGGAGCCTTGTGAACATGCCCCGGATCCAAGGCCTCGTCGTCGGCGGACCAGGGCATTCCCAGGTGCAGCCAAATCTCAATGGTGCGAATCTGAGCGTCGGCTAACTTGCCCGTTGGCGGCATCTCGAAAGCGTCGTAGCGGACGGCACTCAACAGCAGACTGTCATCCACCTCGCCATGGAGGAACGACGGGCCCGAATCACCACCCTCCAGAATGCCGTCTCGCGTCGTCAAATTCAACGACCCATTGGCCTCGATGTCGTTGTGGCACCGCACGCATTTGTCCTGCAGGATCGGCTTGACCTGAGTCTCAAAGAACTCGGTCGCCTCCTGTTCCGTCAAAGTCGGAATCTCCAGCCGTTCGTCTTGGCCTGCGACATGAGACGGCCCGAACACAACTGCCAGAGCGAGTAAGACTGCCAGAGCAAGCAGGGGTGCCAGAGCAAGCAGGGGTGCCAGAGCGAACAGGGGTGCGGTTCCCCAGCGTCGGGTGGCGTGGGGGGCAGTGGCTCGACCAATACGATGCAAAGACCAGGCAAGCATGACGACTTTCCATTGGTATTTCGGCGGGACGGTCGCGGACCAGACGACCCACGGGCAGGAACGCGACTGACAACCCATGCCAATCGCTCGGTCGGACCCCAGACCTACAGTATAGACATTTCCCGTCGGCTTGGCACGTGGATTTCGCCGCAGAGTTTGGGGAGGGGGTGCGGAGGGCCCGTCTGACGGAGTCGGCCTCCGAGGACGCTGCCCAGCTTGGCCCCGCTACCGCATTGGGCGGGCACGGCCGACCCGCGGCTGGCTCTCAGTCGTCTTCGCCGAATAACAAGGCCTGCTGCAGCATCAGCTCGAGCATTTCGTCGATCTCTCGATCGTCGGCCCGGTGATGGTATCGTCGTTCAGTATCCGCCATCAGGACCCATTGGTCCACGGTGTCGCCGATCCGCGTGGCCGCGTCGTGAATGGCGTTGAGTGCTTCAGGGACTCGCTCGGCGGACATGGAGCTTCTGACTAGTTGGGAGACAATGGTTCAAAATCAGCTTAGGTCGGGCGGCGGCAGGGACACTCGTCGCGTTTTTTAGGCCATGATTAACCGCAGGTTCGGGCAAATTGACCGACGGATCGGCCGGCCCTGCGCTCAGGGAGAGCGTAGCACGATGGCTAGGTTTTTAGCGAACTGGGGTCAAGTCGGCCCAAAAGTTCGCCGATACTCCCTACCAGCAGTGACCGTTGGAGCGATTCTTCCGGTTAGTTGGTTTGCCCCGCTTGATTATCGAGCGACAAGTAGGATAATTGGGGCAAGATATTTGGGGCAAGATAAAAGGCGTCGTGGCCGAATGGCTAGGCACCGGATTGCAAATCCGTTTATCCCAGTTCGATTCTGGGCGGCGCCTCTCTCCCCAGCTCCGGTTAATGCCTCTCCAGTTAATGATGTCAAACCGGCTAGGACTTGTCAGTAATTAACTTACCGAATTGGAAATCAGCCGGAGTGCGTTAGCACCCGGTTTTTGCGGCAATTTTGAACGGGTGACCCAGCCATGAGTGACGACCATGTCTCGCTGGTGCAGACCACAGCCGATGACCGCGATCGCTTGGAGTCGATGGCTCGAGAGTTAATCGAGAGGCAGTTGGCGGCCTGTGTGCAGATCTCCGGCCCCATCACCAGTCACTACGAGTGGGAGGGCCAGTCGACCGTCTCGGCGGAGTGGTTGCTCGTGGCGAAGACCAGTGCCGAGGGGGTAGACGGAGTTGTCGCAGCGCTCCGCGCGACGCACCCGTACCAACTACCAGAGATCCTCTGGCAGACGGTTTCGGCCTCTGCCGAGTACGCGGCTTGGGTGCGCGGCCGGTTGGCTACTTCTTGAGACTTTTTTCGATCACGCTGCGGATCGTGGCTTGCTCTTCGTTGAGGGCCTCGAAGAACCCGTCGTCACTGAGCAGCACTTTTCCTTGGGCATCGATCAAGCAAAAACCGGGTAATGCCAGGATGCCGTAGTCGACCGCGATCGGGGTGTCCTGCAAGCCGCTGGTTTTCTTCACGGGCCAGCCCAGTTTCAGCGCGTCCAAGCGGGCCTGCAATTCATCGTCCGGGGGATCGAGGTTGATGCCCAACACCTGCAGGTCGCTCGGACGGTCCTTGTGCAGGGCCGTCAAATCGGCTTGCACCCGCGTCAAGCCGTCGGCGGTAAAGAAGCACAGCAGGAGGGGCTTGCCAGCGAATTCCTTGATCGCAACGGTCTCGCTACCCTTCGCACCCTGGGGTGGAGCGAGGACCAAGTCCGGAGCGACATCGCCCGACTTGAGGATGCGGCGAATCTCCAGCGGCATGTCCCCCAGATCCAGGAACTTCACGCCGGCTCCGACCGGGACTTCGGCGAAGAAATCCGCCAAATACGTCTTGCCGGCCGACTCAAATTCCAACTGTCCGAACAGTCCAAAGGTCGCGGGGAACGCGGTTTCAAACACAAATTTTCCTTCGGCGTCAGTCTTGGCCGAGAATTTTTTTCGTCCGGCATCGACCTTGGCCAACTGCTCTTGGAAGCGTTTACCCGCGTCCGAGGCCTGGAACTCTTGGTACCACTTCTGGCGTTGCTCCAGTGTCATTTGTTGGAAATTTTCGGGCAGCGGCAGCTCGGGAGCCGGGACCATTTCCTCCAAGGTCATCTCGATTCCGGCCAGATCGAGCGAAAATTGGGGCTGCTCCACGACCAACCGGCCACGGACTCGGATCCCGCTGCCGGCCCCGTCATCCTGGTCCGTCACCTCCTGGCAGACCGCAGGACTGGTCATCGCAAACCAAAGGCACATCCCCGACACGAAAGCCGAGCAAAAAGTCGCGAACCGCCCAAGATGGCCTCTTTGGACAAGTTTACTTCCTTGGACAAGCCCAGCCCCGCGGGGCATTGTCAGGGCCCGGGGCTGAGGCCAGCCAATCGAGCGAGACGGTCGACGGGAGTGACCGGCCGCTACCAGAACTTCTATCATCCGTGGGGTGCCGCTGGGCATATTACGATCCTTGTTTGACTGGGCGACTCAGGCTCCACGGGCCCGCTGGGCTATTGGGGCCCGCTGGGGTATCGGAACCCGCCGGACTTGAGCCTGCCGCGACCTCACTGTCCGTCTGGAGCAGCTCCGATCATACCGTTGATCCAAAATCTTGGGAACGGACTTTTCATGGGACCTGGATCGAGCCGCCTTAAACAGGGGTTTGGAGCCAGCGGCTGGCCTTGTTGATTGCGTGTTTGAATCGTATCATGGCCCGCTGCGAGTGGCGGGGGCTGGCCCGGGCGGTCGACGCGCGGGAACCACAAGCGGTCGGGGCGGTTTGGGGTGCGAGTCTGCCTCGGTATGGGACCGGCGCAGGATGTTTTTTTTCCACGAGATGTCTCGATGAATTTTTACGTGATGCTGATCACTGCCTTGGCGTGGTTGGTCGTCCCGGCTGTTATGTCAGCCCAGGAGACGGCCAAAAATGCCGCCGGTGCGGCAAATGGTGGAGCCAACCCAGCCCCGGCGGCCGGCGGAGGGACTAGCGATTGGTTGATTCTGTTCCTGATGCCCATGGCCTTGGTCATCTTTATGATGCTGGTGATGCGGCCGCAGCAGAAGGACCAGAAACAGCGGGAAAAGATGCTGAGCGAGTTGAAAAAGAATGATCGGGTGGTCACAACCGCCGGCATTCTCGGCAAGGTCAGTATTGTCAGCCCCGAGAACAAAACCGTGAAGCTGGTGATTGACGAGAAATCTGGCAGTTGCATGACGGTGACGATGTCCTCGATCGCTCGAGTCTTGACGGGCGAGGAAAAAGGTGATTTGGCCGAGGACACGAAATAGTTGGCAGGAATTCGGGCAGTGGGGCAGGTTCAGTGGGGCAGGTTCAGTGGGGCAGGGTATTGAGTTTTAGGTTTGAGTCTCGAGTCGTTTGCCGTTCGACGCTCGGGTGGTGCCACAGATCGATACACCTCTTGTTCGCGATCTAGTATAGGAAACTGGAAGTTATGTTAGCCCAAGCAAACGCCGTTGCTGCGTCCGAAGCTGCTAATTGGTTGCCGATTTTGCAAAACCCCTGGATCTACGGCGGGCTGTTGGTCGCCGCGGTGGCAATCGCCACCGTGGTGGGCAATTTGCTGGCTCGCGGCTCCCGCATGGAGGACTCTGGTTGGCGGTTCGCCGTTGTGATCGGCAGCATTCTGGTGGCGCTATTAGTGGTTGGTTCCAAGGGGCCGCCTCGTTTTGGCGTGGACCTCAAGGGTGGAACGGTCATCGTCGGCCAGGTGGACACCGACAAAATCGACAGCGGCGAAGTCGAGGGCGGCAGCTTCCGCATGGAGGAGTTGATCCGACAATTGAAGAATCGTATCGATCCCACGGGTCTGTCTGAGATCGTGATTCGCAGCCAGGGGACGGACAAGATCGAAGTTGTGATTCCCGATGTCGAGTCGGTAGAGGCCGAGCGTATTTGGAACAAGATGACCAAGATCGGTTTCCTGCAGTTCCGGATGGTGGCGACGGATTTGGGCAGTGAAGGCGTGCGAGCCAAGGAATTGGCGACGAAACAAGCGGATTCGCCTGATGCGACAGTCCGTCGGGCACGTGTGGTGATCGAACCGGCTTCGGGCGACGATCCAGCCAAGCCCATCGCCACCTGGTACGACTTGGGACGCGTCGAAATGACCGCTGCCGGTGCGGCGGCCGGGGAGACCCCCGCCTACCGGATGTTGCCGCTGCCGTCGGCCTTGGTGCGGGATGGCGCAACCGGGCGAATTGTGCTTCCGGCTCTCTACTCTCGGGCCGCCGATGGCGAGCAGCTCAAGCGTCTGGCGGAAGCTCAAGGCATCAATCAGCTGCAAATCTTGTTGCTCGATCCGCTGGAAGATCGTTTGCGAGTCGACGGCGAGCACGTCCGCTCCACGCGAGTGGGCTCCAAGGGCTTCGAACCGATCGTCGAGTTCTCGATGACGGCGACGGGAGCCAGCAATATGTACCGCTTTACCGATTATTACCGTCCACAAGGTCAGGCCAAGCATTTCATGGCCGTCGTGTTGGATGGCAATGTGATGACGGCCCCGGCGATCAATTCGCCGATTCAAGATCGCGGCATCATCGAGGGGAGCTTTACCCGTTCCGAGGTGGAAGACATTGTGTCGATCCTCAATGCCGGCCGGATTCCGGTCGCATTGAAGAAGGACTACATCAGCTTGGACTCGGTGCAGAGCAACTTGGGCGAGGAGATGAAGCAACGCGGCATCTACGCCATCGTGTTTTCGCTGCTGTTGGTCTTGGTATTCATGGTGGTTTATTACTACCAATGGTGCGGAGTCATCGCGTGTTTTGCAATGCTGCTAAACATCTTATTGGTCGCCGCATCGGTGATGGCGGTGGGCCAAGCACTGACGCTGACCGGTCTGGCTGGCTTTGTGCTGACGGTCGGTATGAGCGTCGACGCCAATGTGTTGATTTTTGAGCGAATTCGCGAAGAAATCGGCAAGGGCACCGCCCTGCGAATGGCCATTCGCAACGGCTTCGATCGCGCGTCCACAACGATCATTGACGCCAACGTGACGACCCTGTTGACGGCGGTCGTGCTGTACGTGATCGGCACCGAGCAATTGAAGAGCTTTGCGGTGATCTTGATCCTCGGCATTCTTGCCTCGATGTTCACCGCCATCTTTGTCTCGCGTTTGGCCTTCGATTGGCTGGAGCGTCGTCGCATGATCAAGGGCTTGGCCATGATGCAAATCTTGAGCATCGAGCGGTTCAACGCGATTCGTCTCGGCCAGTACATGCTGCCCATTAGCGGCGTAGTCCTCGTGATCTCGTTGGTTGCTGCCTTCTATCGCGGCGGGGAGATCTTCGATTACGACCTCCGCGGTGGTTCGACGGTGCGAATGGTCATGCAAGAATCCGAGGCAACCACGCAAGAAGTGATCTCAGCGGAACTGAAGCAGGAAACCGTCAAGGGAAGTCGCGGTGAAGATATCCAGTTCGTAGTCTCCGCCTTGACTTCGGACGTCTATCCCAATGGTACCTATTTTAAGGTCGAGTCGACGCTGTCGGTCCCCGAGGGCGATCAAGTGACCGAATTCCGGGATCTCAAGCAAATCCTGCGAGATCGCTTCGGGGAGAAACTGTTGCGGTTGGAAGTAGAGGCCTCGGCCGTTCGACAAGTATCGGAACCGAAAGCAGATGGCAGCGACGCCACCACAGTACCAGCCACCACAGTACCAGCCGGCGCACAGGGCTCGAACCGGCCATGGCCGGCGGCCAGCGCTCCGGTCTACACGAGCTTGAGAACCGATTCGTTCCAAGACGAGGCGACAGGCGAAGCGCCCCCAGCCCAAGAACAAACTGCGGAATCTGCAACTGGGGCGACCCAGGAGACTGTCGAGGAGCAAGCCGGGGCCGTCGAGGCCGAGGCCGCGACTCAGGAAACGGCTGTAACGGACCAAGCGGCTCCCGCTTTGCCGCCAACCGGCCTGCCCGCCCTGCCAGAGCTCCCGACCCAAGAGCCGACGACCGAGACAGCGGCCCCGGCCGATCAAGGCGTCCTGGGCGAATTTGACTTGTCCTTCGAGATTCCGGTGGCGACCGACACGGTCTTGGGACAATTGATCTTGGTCGCGGAAGAATTGGACTTGGGGATTGCCGAGGAAAGTTTTGTTGTGACTTCCACAACCGGCTTGGCTCGCGACCAAAAATTCCAGGTACAGGTGCGGGCAGCCAGCTTGGCGGACATCCAATCGATTGTCGATAAGATGACCCTGAAACTGTCGACGGAACCGTTTTTTCCGGCAGCTTCCAGTTTCGGTTCACAGGTGGCCGGATTGGCTCAATTGCAAGCCATGGGCGCGTTGTTGGCCAGCTTGGTGGGCATTGTGCTGTATGTTTGGTTTCGCTTCCAACACATCTGGTTCGGCCTAGCAGCCGTGGCCGCCTTGGTGCACGACGTGATCGTCGTGCTGGGCTTCATCGCCATCAGCCATTGGGTCTATGGTTTCTTGGGTGGCATCCTAATGATCGATAACTTCAAGATCAGTCTGTCGGTCGTGGCCGCGTTACTGACGGTTGTCGGCTATTCGTTGAACGATACGATCGTGATCTTTGACCGAATCCGCGAGGTTCGCGGACGAAGTCAAAAGTTCACTGGCGACATGATCGACTTGGCGGTGGGACAGACCATGGGGCGTACGATCTTGACGTCGTTGACGACCTTCATCGTGGTCTTCATCCTGTTTGGCTGGGGTGGCGACTCGATTCACGCCTTCGCCTTTTCGTTGGTGATCGGCGTGATTGCAGGTACCTACAGTACGATCTTTGTGGCCTCGCCCATTCTCTTGTACTTGATGAAGTACAAGTTTATCGAGTTGGATCCAGTGGTCGAGGCGGAAACCGCCGAGGCTTAGGCCAAATTCGTTGACACGGGAACATTCGGGCGGCGCGAAAGTGCCGCCCGAATTTCGTTCTGCACCTCGGCGTCTGTCTCATAGGCCTGTTGCTGCTGCAACGCCTTGTCTGCGGTGGGCGTCGCTATTCGCCCCAGTGCCCAAGCACAGGCGCCCCGAACCGTGGGACTGGTGTCCGTCGCCAACAGCCGACTGAGTTCCTCCACCAAACTCGGGTCTCGGCGATTGCCGACAACGTACGCGGCGTTGCGGACCGCCCCCTCTCGTTTGCTCCGCCACATGGGCGTGCCGCGGAAACGCTCGCGAAAGCTGGCCTCGTCCAACAACAAAATTTCTCGCAGGGAGACCGTCGGCTCCAACGTCGCAGGAGTTGGCGTGGCCAACGGCTCCACATCCGCGTGCCGATTCCACGGGCAGACGTCTTGGCAGACATCGCAGCCAAACCACCAATCGCCAATCCCTTCCCGCAACTGTGGATCGACGGCACCGCGGTGTTCGATGGTGAGGTAACTGATGCAACGCCGCGCATCCAGCACGCCAGGCTCGGGGAACGCCTGGGTGGGGCAGGCCTCCAAGCAACGCGTGCAGGTGCCGCAGTGGTCGCTTTCGTGCGGTTGGTCGTACTCCAGTTCCGCGTCCAGGATGATGGCTGCGAGGAAAAAGTACGAGCCGAATCGCTTGTTGATCGACAGGGTATTCTTGCCCACCCAGCCCAGACCGGCCAAGCGAGCGAAGTCTCGCTCGAGCAACGGAGCGGTATCGACCACCCCTCGCGCCTGCACGCTCGGCCAGTCCTTCTGTACGGATTGGATCATCTTTTTTAAACGTGGATGGATCCAGTCGTGGTAGTCCTCCCCACCCCAGGCGTACTTGGCGATCCGCCCGTGCCCTGCTGGCAACGGCAAGTCACTGCCGTACCCGACGAAATACGAAGCGCCCAGCATCAGGACGGACTGGGCCCGATCCAAAATCGATCGCGGATGGGCGTAGGCCGCGCGGCGGTCGGGCAAGTAACTCATGCCGCCGGCCAGGCCGCGATCCAGCCATTGGCAAAAGAAATCGTAGTGCGGCGGACGAATGGCAGGAGCCGCACCACAGAGAAAGAAACCGGCCTCCTTGGCTAACGATTTTAACGATTGTGTCAATTCTGCCGCTGGAGGGCTGTGCATCTCGCCGCCATTCGTTGGGGATCTGGGCATTTTGTGCCGACTGCGCCTTGAAATACCGGCTGGGCCAAATAATCTGGACTTCAGGGCTGGGCCGTCTTCAACGGCCGAACGCCCACATTTTTTCAGAACTTTTCCCCGAAGGCAATCGCATGAACGTCCACTCGCTAATCAAGCCCCGAGTCTCTCGCTCGTTCCTCTCTGCCTCAGCCCTTCTGCTGCTCGGTAGCCTGCTGTCGGTCCCATCGGCCCAAGCTCAAGCCAACGGCTACGACTTCGGTATCGGCTGGGGGTTTGCTCAACCCCCAGTGCGTTTTACCACCCCGCGGGAGGATCTGCCCTACTTTGCCAAATTCCCACCGGTCTACTACGGCGACATGGTTCGCCGCCCGTACGGCTACAGCCCCTACGCACTGCCGCCAGGCATCGAGCCAGTCGAGCAGCGGATCATCCAACAATCGATGGGCCCGCGGACCGTGATGAATCCGTTCTTTGAACGACGGGCCATGCACACGCTGCCCGTTGCCCCAGCCCCGAACGCGATGCCTGCGATCGAGGGATCGCCATTGGACGCGGCACCTGTGATCGATACGCCGGTTGCTCCGGAAGCTCCCGCCGCTCCGGCGGTGGAAAGCCCCGCCGCTCCCTCCGTCGACGATCGCGACGTTGCCGCTTGAACACGGCTGCGGGGGTCTCTCTGAAACAGTTCACACAAGACGCGGCGATCATTGCCGCGTCTTGTGCTTTAGGCTTCTCCGCTCGTCTTAGCGGTCGTCATTCCGCGAATCTGGGCCGATTGTTGGCGGATCTGCACGAGTTCCTCGGCGGGGCTTCGGTCCAAGTTGCGGACTTGGTCGCCCAGGACCACGGCCAGACGACGGCAGGCAGTTGCGGTTGGCGGTGACTTCAAGTTCGAATCCATAGTGGTCAAGGCCCGGGCGTCGGTTTACGCTATGAGGGTGGGTAGTCGATCCCTCCCCCCCCTCCCCAGTATTTTAGTGGAATAGCAAACATGAAGACCGCGTTTTTCCCCACCCTGCGTTGGCTGGTTGTGGCCCTGCTGTCTGTTCAAGCCGGTTTGGCGACGACTTCGTCGATCTTGTTAGCCAATGGCTCGCAGGACAACGTCGCACCCGCAGGTTACACCGCTCTGTTCGACGGCAAAACGCTCGACGGCTGGTTCGGCATGCCGCACCAGGATCCCTACCAGTGGGCGGCGATGGAAGAGAGCGAACGGTCTGCCAAAGTGGCGGACTGGAATGCCGAGGTCGCTCGGCATTGGACCGTGGCCGATGGGGCGATCGTCAACGATGGCAATGGACCTTACCTGACGACTGAGAAGAACTATCGCAACTTTGATCTGTGGATCGACTACAAGACCGTCGCTCAGGCCGACAGCGGCATCTACCTCAAGGCCAATCCACAGGTGCAGATCTGGGATTACACCAAGGAGGGCGGCAAGTGGGACATCGGTGCCGACAAGGGATCGGGTGGCTTGTGGAACAACAGTCCCGGTGCCGATGGCAAAGATCCCTTGGTGTTGGCGGACAAGCCGTTCGGCCAATGGAATCGTGTGCGGATCATGCAGGTCGGCCAACGAACCAGCGTGTGGTTGAACGATCGGTTGGTTGTCGACCAAGCGATCATGGAGAACTTTTGGAATCGAGCCAAACCGATGCCGGTCACTGGCCCCATCCAGTTGCAAACGCACGGCGGCGAGATCCAGTGGAAGAATATTTTCATCAAGGAACTGAGCAACGAAGAGGCCACCGAGTTCCTCAAGCAACGCAAGTCAGCAGCCACCGAGTCCTTGTTCGATGGACAGACCTGGGCGGGTTGGGCCGGCCCGACCGATCAATACGACATCGAGAACGGCACGATTGTGTGCAAACCGGGTAAGGGCGGCACGATCTACACGGAAGCAGAGTACAGCGACTTCATGGTGGCATTGGAATTCCAGCTGCCGCCCGGCGGCAACAATGGTCTGGCGATCCGATATCCCGGCAGCGGAGATACGGCCTACGTCGGCATGTGCGAGCTGCAGATTCTGGACTCCGAGCACCCGAAGTACAACGGATTGGACCCGCGCCAGTACCACGGGTCGGCCTACGGCATGATCGCCGCCGAACGTGGATACTTGTATGAGACCGGTGAGTGGAACTACCAAGAGGTGACCGTGCAAGGGTCGCGCATCCGAGTGGAACTCAACGGGAATGTGATCTTGGACGGTGACTTGAAAGAAGTGACGGACTTCATGATCAATGTCACCGGCAAGGATCGCACCAGCGGCCACTTCGGTCTGGCGGGGCATAGCGATCCGGTCCGCTTTCGCAACTTGCGAATCGGTCGTCTCGGCGGCGAGTAAGCTCGGCGGCGAGCAATCGATCGCCGTTGGTCAAGTCTTGTCCTACCATCTACAAGCGTGAGGCGTTGCCATGAGTCAGGGGTCCCACCAACCGCCGTCACCGATGGACGGTCGTGAAGTCGGCGGCGGGACTCCTGTGCTGGACGTGGCCAACGCCCGAGTCACCAGCCTGGACGTGTTCCGTGGCTTGGTCATGTTCTTGATGTTGGCCGAGGTCTTGCGGTTGGCAAAGTTGGCCGACCACTTCCCGGCGGTGAGTTGGCTGCAATGGGTCAAGTTCCATACCACCCACGTGGCCTGGGTCGGCTGCTCCCTGCACGACTTGATCCAACCGGGTTTTTCGTTTTTAGTGGGTGCGGCTCTGCCCTTTTCGCTGGCCAAACGCCAGCAACAGGGGCAGTGGAACGGATGGATTTACTGGCATGCCGCTTGGCGGAGTTTGTTGTTGATCGCGCTGGGCCTGTTTGTGCGCAGCTTGAACTCAACGAGCACTAACTTCACCTTTGAGGACACGCTGGCGCAAATTGGCTTGGGCTATTTCCTGCTCTTTTTGCTCGCACGCGGCCCGCGTTCCTTGGCGCCCGTGGCCTTGGTCGTGGTGCTCCTGGGGTACGGATTGGCGTTCGCAGCCTATCGACCTCCGGCCGATTTTGATTATGCGGCGGTCGGTGTTCCGGCCGACTGGCCGCAGCATCAAGAGGGCTGGGCCAGTGCCTGGAACAAGAACAGCAACTTGGCCTGGGCTTTTGATACTTGGTTCCTCAACCTGTTCCCGCGGCCGGAACCGTTCCTCTATCATCCGGGCGGCTATGCCACCCTGAGTTTCATTCCGACACTGGGGACGATGTTGATGGGACTGCTGGCGGGTCGCTGGTTGTTGCACGAGCCGTCGGCCAAGCGGCGTTTGCTGTACCTCAGCGCCGCCGCTGGCCTGGGTTTGGCCCTGGGTTGGAGTTTGGACGTGGCGGGGATTTGTCCCATGGTCAAGCGGATCTGGACTCCCAGTTTCGCGTTATGGAGTGGTGGATGCTGCTTTGTGGCATTGGCGTTCTTCCATTTGGTTTGCGATGTGGGACGCTGGCGAGCTTGGAGTTTTCCGTTGGTCGTGATCGGCAGCAACTGCATCTTTGTCTACCTGCTCAACTGGACCATCAAGTTGTCGATCATCAGCGCCCTGCAGCGACATTTGGGGACCGACGTGTTTCAGGTGCTGGGCCCAGAGTACGAGGCGTTGTTGCTCGGGTTGGCCGTCTTGCTGGTATTTTGGCTGCTGCTGTTCTGGATGTATCGCCGCCGGATCTTTGTTAAACTGTAGCCGCTTTTCTTCAGCGATAGGACTTTCCCATGACAGAACTCGCGAACACGCCCGCGGCGGCCCTGGAGCTGTTGCGGGGCTTGATCGATTATGCCGGCTTTTTTCCTCCGGCTGGCTTACCCGTGCCGCAGGCGTGGCTGAATTATGGTCACTACCAACGATCGCCCTGGAGTCCAATGCTGGGACGATTGGTGTTACCCGCCGGAAAGTTGACGGAGCTGGCGGAGGAAGTGATCGCCCCCGCGGCTGGCGCGACTGCGAGCGTGGCAGCGGACCCGTCGCCCACCAAGGCGGTCGCGATCAGCGCGGTTCTGCCGGGCCCTCAAGCCGATCCAGCCAACTTTGCGGTGGCGGTCTCAGCCATGCTCGCTTTCAACGATCGCTTTCCTACCGTCGCCGTGGTCGACACGATCGAATGTCGCGTCGATAGCGTGGAAGAATTTGAGTCTGCCCGCCGGACGCTGGACGCGGGGCCGTGGGCGTGTTTTTGGGAGCTGCCGCCGACTGCCATACTTCCTGATTTGTTGGCCGCCGTGCGATTGGCGAACCACGCCGAGTCGACAGCGCGACACTTTGCCAAAATCCGTACGGGTGGCTTGGTCCCCGAGGCGATCCCGGCTTTGGAGCCGGTGGCCAACTTCTTGGTCGAATGCGCCCGGCACGACGTGGGCTTCAAGGCGACGGCGGGGCTGCATCATCCCATCCGCTCCACGCATCCATTGACCTATCAACCCGCTGCGCCGTGTGGCTTGATGCATGGCTTTATCAACTTGTTCGTCGCCGCGATCGCCGCGCGGCACGGCTGGCAGGATCCGGAACGCTTGCTGCCGATCCTGAGTACCCAACAGGCGGCGGACTTCTCCCTGAACGACGACGCGATCGGCTGGCGCGACCAGACTTGGTCGATCGACCAAGTCCTTGCGACTCGCGTTGACTTCGCCCTGAGTTTTGGCTCCTGCTCATTCACCGAACCGGTGACCGACCTGCAGGCCTTGGGCTGGCTCCCTCCGCACTCTGAAAGCTTCCTCGCATGAGAACACTCGATCATACGCATGATCCCACCGCGACTTCCTGGATCGAGACGGCCAACGATCCCCACGCGGTCTTTCCGCCGCAATCATTGCCTTATGGCGTTTTTCTGGCGGACGAGTGGCCACGCCCCGGAGTGGCCATCGGTGACCAAGTCGTGGATCTGACTGCTTTGGCGGAGGCCGGCCTGTTGAGCGCGGCCGCCACGGTGGCGATTCGCGATTATGTCGACTTGACGGGGCTGATGAGCTTGCCGGTCGCTGAACGCGTGGCACTGCGTCACCAACTGTTCGCCTTGTTGACCGATCCGAAGTCTCGCCTGGCGACCGATTCGCAACTACAACGCACCGCCCTCCGGCCGCTGGCGTCGGTCCAATTGCTCAAGCCAGTCGATGTGGGCGATTACTCAGATTTTTACGCCAGTCTGTATCACGCGACGAACGTGGGTAGCATGTTTCGACCGGACAATCCGCTGCTGCCGAATTGGAAGCATCTGCCCATCGGCTACCATGGCCGCGCCAGCAGCTTGGTGGTCAGTGGCACGGCGGTTCAGCGGCCACAGGGACAACTGCCACCCGCTCAGGAGGGAGCCCATCCCACCTTCGGACCGTGTCGGCAATTGGATTATGAACTGGAGGTGGGGGCCTATTTGACCGGCGGGAATCCGCTGGGTCACCCGATCCCCCTGTCGGCGGCGGAAGATCATCTGTTCGGCATCAGCTTGGTCAACGACTGGTCGGCACGGGACATGCAACGTTGGGAATACCAGCCGCTCGGGCCGTTCTTGGCCAAGTCCTTTGCCACGACGGTTTCGTCCTGGGTCACGACCATGGAGGCGTTGGCCCCGTTTCGTTGCCCCGGTTTCACGCGTGGACCCGCGGATCCACCCTTGTTGCCCTATCTAGATTCCACCGAAAACGCTGACAGCGGCGGGCTGCAATTGCACTTGGAGGTCTACCTGTCCAGTGCCACGATGCGAGAACAACGCCTGCCACCGCTGCGGCTGAGCCACGGTTCGTTCGGCAACATGTACTGGACATTCGCTCAAATGCTCACGCATCACGCCAGCAACGGTTGCAATATCAACCCGGGCGACTTGATCGCCAGTGGCACGGTGAGTGGTGCGGAGCGCTCGTCGCGCGGTTGCCTGTTGGAGTTGACTTGGGATGGCGAGTACGGCCATCCGGTCCCCGGCTCGCAGCGGACACCGCTGCGACTCCCGTCGGGCGAGGAACGCCTGTTCTTGCAGGACGGGGACGAAGTGATTATTCAAGGTTGGTGCGAGAATTCGACCCACCGACGGATTCACTTGGGCGAGTGTCGCGGGACGATTGTGGGCTAAATTCGTCTGAAGGGTTGCCATGGAAAGCGAGCCAACGCCACCGGTCGTACCGCCGCTGCGGTTGTGGGTGGATGCAGATGCCTGCCCGGTGGCCATCAAAGAAATCCTGTTTCGCACGGGCCGGCGACTGGGTGTGGAAGTGGTGCTGGTGTCGAACCAATCCCAACGCGCGCCTCGAACCGCCGGTATCCGCGTGATCACCGTGCGGGACGGCGCCGACGTGGCGGACCATACGATCGTGGCCGAGATGTCAGCGGGGGATTTGGTGATCACTGGCGACATTCCATTGGCCGCGCGGGTGGTGGAGAAGCGGGGCATCGCTTTGGGTACCCGCGGCGAGGTCTTTGATGACGCTTCGGTCCACGCTCGTTTGGCCTCGCGCGACGTGATGGAACACCTGCGTTCCGCCGGCGTCCAGACCCACGGCCCGAAGCCACTCAGTGCCAAGGACGTGCAGACCTTCGCCAACGCCTTGGATCGAACCCTGTCACGGCTGGTGCGCAGACGACCGGATAGGACCTAACGCAGCCTTGTAGGCGAAGACCTGGGGGCGAAGTCCCGCAGTTAAACTCCTGGAGTCGACCGCCGTTGCTTCGCGGTCGCCGGTTTGTCACCTTGCGCGGGAGTCTTACATCCGGGCGGGTTGGCCGGGGTTGTCGGACCCGCGGGGCGAGGGTTCGCGGAGGCTTTCGTCCAGGTGACGGAACAGCGGGTAGAGGAAATAATCGATGACGCGACGTTTGCCGACTTGCAGCTCAATCTTGCAAGTCATGCCGGGAACAGCGCGGAAGTTGACCGGCTTGTTTTGAATCGTGCGATCATCGAGCGTCACGTAGGCGCGAAAGAACGTGGTTTCGGCGGCGCCTTCCTTTTTCTCGAAGGCCCCTTCGCTGATCGTCGCCAGATGGCCTTTTAGCGTCCCATGTTTTTGGTAGGGCAGCGCGTCCAGTTTGATGATGACGGAATCACCGAGGCGGACATCGCCGATGTCCTTGCCAGCAATTTCAGCCTCGATCCGCAGCGGGTCCTTCAGAGGCATCAGCTTGAACAAGGGGTCGGTCTCTCGCACGACGCTGCCGGAAGTGCGTTCGGAAGCCTCCAAGACAAAGAATTCGTCATAGGGCAAATCGGTTGGGACGCGTAACTCGGCCAACTCCATCAGGCGGATGGCTTTGTCCAGATCGGCGGTCAACACGCTGATCTCGTTGGTCGTCTCCACGATCTTGCCACTGACTTCGGCCTGGCGATCGGCCGTCACACGCTCTTGACGCCTTTCAGCGGCGACCAGGTCGTTCTGGATTTGCTTGTTTTGATTTTTAAGATTATTCACCTTCAGATCGACCTCTTGGCGATTCAGCTTTTGGCTCAGGTAGGCGTTTTCAGATTGGGCGCCGGTCTTGGCCAGGCTCCGCATGCGCTCTTCGACTTCGCGATGAATGACCAGGGCTTCTTCCAGGCCGCTCATTTCTTCGGTGTTGCCCTGAACTTTGGATTGCAGGCCAGCGATTTCAGCGGCAATTTCGGCCAATTGACTTTCGTAGGCCAGGCGTCGAGAGAGGAATAATGCCGCTTCCGCCTGCCAAGTGGGCGAGTCGGCTTGGCTGCCCAGGTCGAAGTCGGTTGCATTGGCTTGTTCGGCCACGAGCCGCGCCAAGCGCGCTTCGGCGGTGCGCATGCGGGCAGTCAGGCTGTCGAAATCAGCGGTCGGCATGGTGGCGTCGAGGGTGGCCAATAGATCGCCGGAGCGAACGATGTCGCCGAATCGGACGTGGATTTGACGGATGGGCGACCCGGCCGCGGCTTGGATCATGACGGGGTCGGAGATCGGCACCAACTTGCCTTGGGCGACGACGAACGTTTCAATCTTGGTCCAATAGGCCCAAGCGATCGTGGTCAAAAGCAGCAGGGTGACGGTGTACAGGACCCACCGCAAACCGCCGGGGACTGGGGTGACCTCCAATTCAATGGCATCGGGTTGAAAGTCGACGAAGACGGGGCTGACGCGCTGTGGGGCCGGGTCGGCAGCGGCTTTTGCCCCGCGGGGGGCAGGCAATTGAGTGGGACTGCCGGGGTTACCACCGGTCGATGCGGCGGAGCTTGTGTTGGGTGAGGTTGGGCCGGAGGCAGCGGGATGCGGCGGCTGAGAACCGGGTGGGCCGAGTCGTCCTTCGCGGGCGGCCTGCACACGCTCGGACACGGCCTTGGCAATGCCCTGCTTCAACGCCTCACGCTGCTCGGGACTGATCAGGTCAGGTTCGCCGGATTCGATTTGTTTTTGTGAATCGCTCATAGGTGACTCGGTCCTGGGTCGGAGCCCGAAGCTGTCCGGTGTCGGGCAGCACGAGGTGAACTAACGTGTGAACTAACGTGTGAACTAACGTTTGGCGAAACCTGCCTGTTGCCGCCACAGGTCTTGATATGTGGGACACGACTCCAGCAACTGGGGGTGCTTGCCTTTGCCCTCGATCTGGCCATCCTTGAGCACGATGATCTGATCGCAGTTGGTCAGGGTCGACAGTCGGTGGGAGACGATCACCAAGGTGCGACCAGCAGCGATGCGATTGAGGTTGCGTTGCAGGATGGCTTCGCTCTCGGGGTCCAACGCGCTGGTGGCTTCGTCCAAGATCAATAACTTGGGGTCGGTCAGCAAGGCGCGGGCGATGGCCAGCCGTTGCTTCTGGCCGCCAGACAGGTTGGAGCCGCCCTCTTCCAGCATGGTGTCATAAGACTGGGTCATCCGTTCGATGAACTCGGCGGCGCCGGCCAATCGAGCGGCATACACGATTTCCTGGAAACTGGCGTTGGTCCTGGCCATGGCAATGTTCTCGCGGACCGTGCCACGGAACAGAAAATTCTCTTGCAGGACCACGCCGAGGTTCTGGCGGACGTGGCTAATGTCCAGTTCACGCATGTCCAAGCCGTCGACGCGGACCACGCCAGATTGGGCCTGGTACATACCTTGGATCAAGCGTGTGATCGTGGTTTTCCCCGAACCGCTGCGGCCCACGACGCCAAGGATGCTGCCGGCGGGGACCTGGAAGGAGACCCGGTCGAGTGCTGGTGCCGCGGTGGCATTGTACTGAAATGTGACTTTCTCAAACTCCAATTGCCCTCGCATGTCGATTCTCAGACCACGTCCCAAACCTTGTTCTGCCGGGTGGTTCATGACGTTCCCGAGCATCTGCACGCTGAGCTTGGTCTCTTGGTAAGAGTGCACCAAAGATACCAGTTGGACCAACGGTCCAGTGACGCGACCAGCAATCATCTGGAAGGCGATCAGGCTACCGATGGACAATTGGTTGTCCGCCACCAAAGAAGCTCCCCAGAAGATGACGACCACGGTCATCATTTTCTCGAAGTACTTCGATAGGCTCGTGGCGATCGCGCTGATGTGGCCGACACGAAAGTGGCTGCTGACGGATTGGGCCGAGACATCGTCCCATTTCTTTCGCTGAGCGGGTTCCATCGACAGTGCTTTAACGGTTTGCACGCCATGGATGGTCTCGACCAACATCGCTTGGCGTCCGCCCTCGGCCACGTACAACTCTTCCAAGCGACGGCGGTAGGGCCCCAGCAGCAAGCCGATGGTGATCATCAACAGTACAGCGAAGAACACAACAATCAGTGCCAGTTCGTAGCTGTACCAAAACAGGAGCGGAAGAAAAATGAATAAGGCCGTGGAATCCAGCAGCGTCATAAAGACACTCCCCGAGAGGAACTCGCGGATCTTCGACGACTGTTGCATGTGCTTGGTCAGGACCCCCGCCGTGATGTGCTCAAAGAACGTCATCGGCAGGTTCAACATGTGACGAAAGGTACGCGTCGAGACCCGGATGTCGACCTTGCTGGTGGCGTAGAGCAGGAGGTAACTGCGGAGGTAGTTCAGCACCATGTCGAACACCAACGCGATACAGATGCCGATCGTGATCACTCGCAGGGTTTCGACGGCCGAGTTCACCAAGACCTTGTCGATGACGATCTGGAAGTACAGCGGCGTCACCAGGGCGATCAGGTGCAGGACCAAGGCCGCGACACCAACGTCAAGAAACGTGCGCCACTGTTTGACAAACTCCGGCAAGAACCAGGCGAAGCCAAAGGGCTGCTCTTTGTCCAGAATTGATATTTTTCGTTTGAGCAGCAGCGCTTGGCCGTCCCATTTCCCTTCCAATTGCTCGCGAGTGATAAACAGGAAGCCTTGGCCGGCCGCCAGTGGATCGTAGACAGCAATCTTTTGCTGGGGTTCGCCGTCCTCGCCCATCTCCTCACGCAAGCCAACCAAAATGACCCAGTTGCCGTTGCTCAAGCGGGCCATGATCGGCCACGCCTTGCCGACTTTGCTCAGCTGTTTCCACTGGAGCGTGGTGAATTTGGCCTTGAACTTGTGATCGTGAGCGATGCGGAGCAGTTTCCGCAGATTGGGCTCTTCGGTGGCCAGCGAGTGGTCCTGAGCGATGCGTTCGAAGTTGACCTCGGAACCGTGGTGCCGGGCGATCAGCGCGAAGCACTTGAGCGCCGTATGAACCGGCGGCTGCTCGCGTGGAACCTCAGCGGTTGGATGGGAGGAATCGTGCGGCGGCAGTTCCGTCGGATTCTCTTCTGCAACTGGAGGCATGATGGGTGAACCGTTTCAAGGATCCTGAGCAACCTAGGCAAGCGCCTCACTTATGCCGCATGGACAGCCATTTGGCGGGGGATAACCGGGAAAAGTGTTGCTGGGGACGAGGGTTTAAGGCAGATTATAACAATCGTTCCGCCGATGACAAATTTTTCTGCTGTACGGGCAGCGGCAGGTTTAGCCTCGACCGAAGCTGTAACTTGACCGGAATCGGCCTGTCAGGCATACTCAGCCGGCAGCGGACCGAGATTGTCGGGGGTGGGCCGAGGGGCAGGTGCGGTCTGGGGCAGGTGTGTTCTGGGGCAGGTGTGGTCTGGGGCAGGTGTGTTGTGGGGCAGGTGTGTTGTTGTGCAGGGCTGCCTTCCGAGTGAAAGTGGTTGCCAATGGTTGGTGCTGGCCGAGAGGTGGCTCTGTGACTCCTTCCCCAATCGACGGGACCTCGCCCCGAGCGGACGACGGTAATCCGTTTGCAGATAACCCAGCCGATAACCCGTTTGCGGTGGGAGCATCGGTGGCCATCGCGCCGGTCGCGAAAGACAAATCGACCGATGATGACGCCCAACTCCGACCGGTGGAGCCCCCCCGTCTATCTTGGGTCATCAGTCGCTGGACGCTGGTCTGTGTGATTAGCGCAATTCCCAGTTTTCTCTGGGGATTATCCACGATTGCCTACCAACAATGGCTGGCGATGCTTTTTGGCGTCGCAACCTTTATCGTCGGCTACGTTTGGTTGGATGTCCACACGGCGAAGTGGGAATGGCGTCAGAACTCGCGGTGGACGTCGGTGGTGCGAATTGGTTATTGGACTCGGATTGTGTGTTCAATGGTTCTTCCGGTGGGCATGTTCCTGGATTTGTGGTGCGGGATGCTCTCGTACGGGATAGCCGAGTTTATTTGGAATGTTGCACGTTCTGTTTTTGGTGGCGACGGGCTCAGGGTTCAAGGGGGGCAGCAGCAGTCCTTTTTGTTTTGCTACATGATGACATTAGTGCAAGGCGTCACTTTAAATGTCTTCATGGCGGGATACATGCTGGTCATCGCGGGATTCATTGCGATAGGTCGGTCGTTGCAACGCTTGAATACCCCTCGAGAAAATGGTTAGACTGGGAAGGCCCAAACCCAGTCCCCTAGTCCGGAGAAATCGGATGTCCGAATTCCAGCCTTCCCCTGCGGTTCCGTACTCGATGGCCAGCCTGTTGGAGCGTTTCATCCGATACGTGCAGGTGGAAACCACGGCCGACGCTGAAAGCCAGTTGGTACCGAGTACCCCGGGGCAGCTGGAGTTGGGGCGTCGGTTGGTCACCGAGTTGACGGAACTGGGCATCGAGCGAGTCTCGCAGGATGCGGCTGGCGTGGTCCGTGGGTATCTCCCCAGCAATGCTCGAGCGCCGGAGTCGGCGGCGACCTTGGTTTTCAACTCGCACGTGGACACGGCTCCCGATTGTAGCGGTCGCGACGTGAAACCCAGTATCCTAAAGTACCAGGGTGGGGACATCGTCTTGACCAACGGCCTGAAGATTCGAGCCAACGAAACCCCCGAATTGAGTGGGCTCGTGGGGAAGACCTTGATCACGACCGACGGCAATACGCTGTTGGGGGGCGACGACAAAGCGGGAGTCGCCATCATCATGGAAATCGCGGCCCACCTGGCGGCGAATCCCGATTTTCCGCGGCCAAATGTGCTGTTCCTGTTCACCTGCGACGAGGAGATCGGGCGGGGAGTCGCGTCGATCGACGTACCGGCCTTGGGGGGAACGGTGGCCTACACGTTTGACGGTGGCGGCAGCGGTGTGATCAACCATGCCACGTTCTCGGCCAATCAGGCCGTTGTCGAATTCACGGGAGTCAATATTCACCCGGCAATTGCCAAGGACCGCATGGTCAATGCGTTGCGAGCCGCGGGGCACTTTTTGGCTCAGCTGCCACCCGAGATGTCTCCGGAGCGAACCGAGGGCGACGAGGGCTTTGTCCATCCTTACCAGATTTCCGGTGGAGTGGCCTCGGTGCGATTGCAACTGATTCTGCGGGACTTTGCCACAGAGAAACTGGTGCAGCAGGAGACCCTGCTGCAAAACGCGGCCGAGCGGACACGGGCAGCGATCCCGGGAGTTCAGGTTGAGGTAGCGGTCGTGCCACAGTACCGCAACATGGAGGAGGGACTGGCGGATGAACCCCGAGCCATGGAACTGGCCTGGCAGGCCCATGCGAACCTGGGGATTACCCCCAAGTTGGAAAAAATTCGCGGCGGCACCGATGGCTCGCAGTTCACCTCCCAGGGCTTGCCAACCCCCAATTTGTCGGCTGGCCAGCACAATATCCACAGCCCCTTGGAGTTCGCCTGTTTGGAGGAAATGGCCCAGGCGCGCGAAATCGGGCTGCAGCTGGTGCGGCTGTGGAGCCGAGAACCGAAGTGCCACAATTGACAGCGGCCGAGGCAAGGCGGTAAGATACCCGTTAGTACGCCACATGATTGGCGTAGATTCCGGGCGATTAGCTCAGCTGGCTAGAGCGTCTCGTTCACATCGAGAAGGTCGGGGGTTCGAGTCCCTCATCGCCCATCATGGCCCCCTTAAAAACGGGGGCTTTTTCGTTTTCCTCGGGAAAACCGCCCTTTAGCTTCCGTTCGGTTCTGCTCAATGCGGTACTTTCCGCCACAGATGTCCCCGCCCCCTGCCCCACCGCGAATCTGTCCACGATAACGTGGGAAAAACCATGACTACGGCGACTTTTGCAGCGGCATCGGCTAACGGGTTTGGTCAGCGGCACGGAGAGCGAGACGCTGACCAAACGCCTAGCCAATTCCGTCTTTCTAGCGAGTTTCAAACCCGCCAACGAGCAGGAAAAGCAACAACTCGAGATGTTCGGCGAGGGCATTGATTCGTTGGTCGGCATCGTCGGCGGCCTCGGCGGTATGGGCGGCGCCAAAGCAGCCTTCAACGGAGCAAAACAACTCAAACAAGGCGGCCGCGTGGCTAATGCGGCGGGCGGGTTCGACGACGTCGGTGCAGCGGCCGGGGCCTTGTCGAAATCGCCTGCCAGTCAAAACCTACGCAGCGCCGCATTTTCGTCAAAAGCTGATGATATTGGGCAAACGGCAGGATATACTTTCGGCTCGAAGTCGAAACCGTGGAAAGGCAGGTTTGATAAAGCCGCAGTTGAAAATGGTGACCGTGGCACGGCTCACCCAGGCCCTCCGCTCTTCGAAGATTCCGACTGGTTGGTTTTCCGTCTATTGGGCGTGAAGAAAATTAGCTTTCCAAAGGCGAATTACGGTATTGCTAAGAATCTGTCCGCAGAAGACTTCGTGGCGACTACTCGCCACGAAGAGGCACACACCTGGTTCTTTAATGCGTTTCCACGAATTACCCTATGGGCTAGTAGCCACATTGGGACTCCAGGCAAAGGAATTTCCCGTTTTACAATTGAACTTCATGGTAATATGGCTGAGCATAACGGCCATATTGGAAAAGCAATTTCTGGTGCATTGTTCAAGGACACACCATGGCAATTTATCGGCATCGACGGCGCTTACCTAGCGGGTGCCGGTGTTGGCGGGTACTTCACATGGAATTGGTTTAACCGAAAACAATAGAGTCTATCGCTATGATTTTTGTCAACTGCTTTGTGATCTTTGCAATCGCGTTCTTCCTTTTTTGCTTCGGTATGATGTATTATCGTCACGTGAAGTGGAGAAACTCCATGCTTGCTCAGGGCCGCTGGAAACCATGGAAAGAAGTGCGTAGTGAACTATGTTTGGGTAGAGGAGTCCTTGTTATCGATTTTGGGGGCGGGGATACTAAGTCGTGGTGGATACCTATTCCAACCTCAAACGATCCTTCAATTGTTGAGGCGTGGGAAGCGGGTTTCGCGACTTTCTGTCCTTATTGGTACCGATTCCAATTTCTATTTCGCATCGCATTTCCAAACGCCAAATTGTACCAATCATTCGATACGCATTTCTCGTAGTATCACACTGAAAACCACCGGCTGGAGGAACTGCTCTTGGATTGAAGCGGTATCCATCAACCATAAACAACAAACAACTGGCGGGGATGCGTACGCCCAAGACTGGCCCGAGGAAACAACGTGCACCATTTGCCACCCATCTATTGAATTTGCACCAACGGGCAGGAAGAAAAAGAACTAGCGAAGTTTGGCGACGGCGTTGACGAACTATTTGGTATTAACGAGGGCACGAACGGCTTGCTCCTAGGCGGCAGGGCGTTAATCAAAGGCAGTCACGTTGCTAATTCAGCCGCTGGCCGAAATGCGATTAACTTGGTTGACGATGCGGCTTCGGCAGAAGGTGGTATCAACAAATCCCAGAATATGCGGAACGCCGCATATTCTCCAGAAACGGTCGATGTTGCTCAATCCACTAGTTAAACTTTTACTTCGCGTGAGAAATCGGGGAAGGATTCATTCGGCCAAATGGATGTCCGAAATGGGCTGACAGGAGACGCTCACACTGGCCCTCTGCTCTACAAAAATCCGTTTGGTTGTTTTTTTTAATGTTGGGCGTAAATAACCAAACCAAAGCGAATTACGGTATGGCTGAAAATTGGTCAAGTGTAAATTCGCTGAAATCACTCGTCACGAAATGGCACACATCTGGTTTCACGTGGAAATGTTTTAAACGGTAAAGTCTGACGCTATGGTCTTTGTCTATTGCTTCATCACCTTTGCTATTGCGCACTTCCTATTGGGTTTCGGTTTGGTGTGCTATCGTTTCTTGAAATGGAAAAACTACATGCTTACCAATGGTCGTTGATAACGCAACCCTGTTTCTGTAAATTCGCTTGAGATCGGTAATCCTTTCTACTGTTGATTTTTGCACGTGAGGTAGCTCATCGGTGTGGTTTCCCACTCGTCGCCGACCTGCGCGTGGGCATGCGGGTGGCCGCGTTTAATCCGGAAGTCACTTCCACCCAACGGGCCACGTTCCAGGACCCCGACCCCGCGACTTGGCGGATGTTGGAACTGGAAATGCCCAAAGCGTCTGGCGGCGTGTTGGACATCACCATGCTGCGGCCCTTGGAGTGGCTCGATACTAACAACATCGTTGTTGGCGGCAGCGTGGCGTTGGACATGCCGGAGCTTGGGGCCCAGGGCAACGCCCGAGTCTTAGGCGTGTACCCCTGCCCAGAGATCAAACCGGGGCCTGGCCGAGTCATCACGGCCACTTTTGCCCATCCGGCCTCGTTTCAAGTTCTAGACGTCACGATTGGTGAAGGGGACGACGCCGAGACGATCGGGGTGACGGACACCCATCCTTTCTGAAGCGAGACCCATCAAGCCTTTGTCCCGGTCGGCAAGTTGTCCCTGGGCGACGAGCTTCTCACCCTCCACGGCCAGAAAAAACGCCTAATCGCCCTCCTCCCCCGCCCCGGCCCACCGGAAAGAGTCTACAATCTAGAAGTCCACGGAGAACACACCTACTTCGTCGGCCACCAACAACTGTTGGTGCATAATAATTATCTAGATGATATCCCATGGTCGAGTCCTGATGTTCGCAGATATTCGCGACAGATCCGCGAAGGACTCGCCAACTCAGTGGACGACGTAGAAATTGTTGTTGGCAGTCGCTCACAAGCCGAGGAGCTGTTCTTGCGGATGTTTCAGGCCGACGGATATCGAAACACGACCGGCTGGTCGGGCGAAATGCTTGAGGAATTTGGTAAACGCGGGATTTATCACTGGGACGAAGTTGCGGAAGTACTGAAGGACGGCTCAAAGGTTTTGAAGCGACACTATAATGACGGTAACCTTCACAATTATGTTCCGCATTTACAGATCGAAACATTCGATGGCCGCAAAATTCGAATTCTCTTCGGAAAAGATGTGAGGAATTTGTGACCCGACTATCGCCTAAACAACTGACTGACCTAAACGAAGGCCATTCACTGGCATGCCGTACGGAACTACGGGACGATCTTAATTGTTGGTTAGTTGTTATTCCATTCAAAATAGATCCTGAAACGGGATTATCGACTCTACGAAATGTAGCGTCGGACTGGCATTATTGCGTTCGTCACTTCGGCATACCAAGCGACTTTGATCATCGGAAATACGATTTGCACTCGGAATATGAAACCAACTTCATTCGTAAAGTTTTGCGTACAATTCCAGAAGTCGAAAAACTGCTCTCGACAGTTATTGAGAATTTTGACGTCTTGGAAGAAACGCGAAAGTGCAATTGCCCGATCGGCTGAGAAGCACCAATCATGAAACGCCTACTTAGCCAACTAGGGAGAAGTGTGGAAACTACGTGCCATCCGCCTAACTAATTGGCTACTCGAGTTGAATCGTCTGAGTTTTGCTTCGTGAACGCGAAGCAGCATTCGCCTGCTCGGTTAGTGAGGTCTGCTCTAACCAACCATCGCGTCCCAAAGCATCGGGTGGCGTGCTGGACATCACCATGCTGCGACCGTTGGAGTGGCTCGACGCGCATAACCTCGTTGTTGGCGGCAGCGTGGCGTTGGACATGCCCGAGCTTGGTGCCCAGGGCAACGCCCGAGTCTTAGGCGTTTACCCCTGCCCAGAGATCAAACCCGGTCCGGGCCAAGTCATCACCGCCACCTTTGCTCATCCGGCCCCGTTTCAAGTCTTGGACGTGACGATTGGGGAAGGGGACGACGCCGAGACGATCGGGGTGACGGACACCCATCCTTTCTGGAGCGAGACCCATCAAGCCTTTGTCCCGGTCGGCAAGTTGTCCCAGGGCGACGAGCTTCTCACCCTGCACGGCCAGAAAAAACGCCTCACCGCCCTTCTCCCTCGCCCCGGCCCACCGGAAAGAGTCTACAATCTAGAAGTCCACGGAGAACACACCTACTACGTCGGCCACCAACAACTGTTGGTGCATAATAGCTGTTCGGATGATTTCGTCCGCTACATGAGCCAAGCTGAATACGACGATTTCATTCGGAGCGGGCAAAAGTTGGCAGGTCGTGTCGGTCACTCGGGCCCCAAACGGATAATTGACCTCGACTATAAGGGTGAGTTTGCGACAAATATTGACAGTTTGAATCGCGGCTTAAAGCCGGATAAACGATATTTGTACAAAGTCGTAATAAAAGGTGATGGCACATTACGAGACTGGCTGAACACAAATGCACGGTTTGGCGATGACCTGACATCAACATTTGGCCATCCAGATACATTTGAGGTGCCGAATGTACTATTGACTGAAATGCAGAAGCATATCATGGGTTTTGAGGTCAACAAGCTAAAATGAGTCACTGCTTCTACAGGATCCGAAACGGAGTAAACGATCTCATTCTTTTCAAAGAACAGAACGTTGCGATTGCTACAGGCACTTCAGTGCATGTACTTTCCGGACTGAATGCTAGGTCGAATTCCGTGGTTGACTTTGGTTCTGAGGTAACAAGCGTTCGAGCTTGGGGCAAAGACTTATTGGTCGGTGTTTACACATTAAAGGCCAATCCGTGGCTGTACTTTATGTCATCGCTTGGTATGCGGAAATTCGAAATTGGACTGGAATGCGATGACTTTGGCGTTTGTGGCGAGTATCTTGCGGCCAGGACCGGAGATGAGGTTAGCATACTAAAGCTAAGCGAAACCGGCGAGTTATCCACGGTCAAGACAATGAGTGTATTCCCAAACGGCATTTTCTCGGACTACCACGCGGCCTATCTTTGCCTTCATGGCTCGACAATTCGAAAGTACGACCTTAAATCCGGTGTCGTCTACTCGCTAAAATTAAATTTCCAGCCGGAAAGTATGACGCTAGACTCATCGAGTCAACATTTCGCTTTGGAACGACAGGACTCATTGGAAGTTCATTCGGTGGACGATCTAACTTGGATAGCCAGATTGACAGAGAAAAAAGAGACAATCAGATGTTGGGAAGGCGATGCTGCAAAAAAATGCTTGTGCTATTCGACTTCCGATGGAATCTTCCGCTTAGATTTTTCTTCGGCTCAAAATCACATTATAACGGCGAAGACAACGTACTGTTTGCGGATTGTTGCAAGTACGCGGCAAGTTTTAGTCGAACACGGCGTAGAGGAAGGTGGTTCAGTATTGTGGTTATATGAGTTATAGTTACGGACCAACAAGACACAGTTACGAACGATGCGAACGACGAAACGTCTGAGCAGGATCTCGACATTGCTCAATCTGTGCCTCACAAATGTAAGCACGCACCGACGGGTTCGGTATTGACTAAGCCGCAAAGGATTTTATAGGCATTGGTTCAAGTACCTGCGGCACTCCGCGATTGGCTGATTTTAATACGGTGGTGTCGGCCTTGTACCGTTGCTCCTCGGGCGAGCTCTCGGCGAACCACGGGATATTTCTTTTGTTGTCGGGGCTTGTAACGGCGACGATACAGGGCATCCGTCCTTCTGGAAGCGGTACGGTCCGCGGCTCTCGTTGATCGTGTGGTTAATCAAGTAGCGAGCGAGCCGGCAATAGATTGACCATTTTTGGCTAAGGCAACCAGAATGATACGTGGGACTTCGAAAGGAGTAGGACTTGCGATGATAAGGCAACTGTTTATTGGTATCGCTCAGCGATCCCACCGGCCCCAACGGCCTCGAGCCGTTGGGCCGGCAGTTCGACAGGCTAGAGGGCGACGCCGCGGCTTTTGGGCGGTCGAGTGCCTCGTTGGTTTAGCTGCTCAAGGTCTGCCGAGACCGCAATTGGGGGAGGTGTGCTCTGCGACGCGTGGAGTTGCGGACTTGTGGACTTGTTGTGGCAGTGACTGCTTGCGAGACGACGTACCACCTGCCGCCTGATGTTGGCAGTGTGACCAAGGGGCAACGCTCCTCATTTTGGGTCGTTGGGGGGCGTGCTCGCTGCCAAACTTGCGCTCCCACGGGTGAACCCGCGGGGGGCGGTGTGACCAAGGGGCAACGATCCGAATTTTCGGTTCTTGGTGGAGACCTTCTGGCTGCCTACCAACCATCCGATCTGGTCCCAGGACCGTCACGACTACGTCGCCGCAATGGACCTGCGCCTTGGCGAGCGACTCAAGACCCTCTCCGGCGACACCGTCTGGGTCCAACAAAAACTCCCTCGCCCCGACCCCACCCCTGTTTACAACCTCGAAGTCCAAGACGAACATGTTTATTACGTTGGCGCCAGTGGGGTGCTGGCGCATAATGCAGGCGAAGAATGCCCAAAAAAGGGGACAGGAGGCCTTGGTTATCGCACTAACGATGTTGTACCGCATCGAGAATTGTGAAACGGAGCTAAGCGAGCTCCTGGACATTCTCCGGATTCCGCTGACGGTCGAGTTCAGTCGCATCATCCAATTCAACAAGAATGGACGAAACAAAACGTCGCTAATTATAATCCTAATGCTGCTCCGACAATTCTATTACCGACCGGCAGGGGCCGTGTTCATACCGCGATATCTACCCTTCAAAAAGGATCGAAAAATACCGCTGGCAATTCCCTTCGAGACGAATTTGAGCGAGGGTATTCGCATATGATTAGCGCCGGTGTAAGCCGTCGAGCTGCGAGGAAGGTAATGCGAAAAAATTATGCTTACTTCGACAGTTTGGGAGCCTCGTTTCAATAATGTACGACAAGATTCGAAATCGCAATCCTGCATTACCAAGCGAGATCGTTCAGGCGATACAAGACCTCTCTAAGGTCGGAAGTGTACCTGAGCAATTAAAAATAGAATGGGGCAAATCTAATGGATTCATGACAGATTTCCTTGAGTTTTATTCTACTGCAACCATCGTCGAGCGGAATCTAGAATATGAAACGATAAAATACTGCCCAGGGTATTTAATCGTCGCAAACGACTTCGGTAGTCGAATTGCACTACTTGATACGAACCTTGACTTCGGGAATGTTCTTTTATCGTATGCCGGAACCATGCGAGTCGATTCGTTCGAAGATACCGAGATGAGCTTGGGAACATGGATCGACAACAATTGTAAACTTGAGTTGCAGAGTTTTCCTGAGATCTCGGCGAGTACGAGGGTATGTTTGGTTTTGAGCTCGCTTCCCCGAGGCGGCTTGAAAGAATTGTTGCGAATTAAAACGTTGACAAACGTCGCGATTGGTATTTCGGAACTAAAGAGCATTGAAAACAAGCTACCATTTGTCCTTTGCGAAACTAGTTACATCAAGGCTTTGCGATTTGCCGATCAAATCAACCAGAACGAATCATGTGTGAACATTTACACTGATTCTAGCCTAAAGGTTCTACTGTCGCTAACCAACACGTTCGATTAAGGCACAAGGAAGCCATCAACAAACAGGGAACACGCAAGTGTCCCCGGGGCAAAGAACGCTTCGTGTGGATCACGGTGAGCGATTGACGAACTGCGGGGTGTTTTTTTGCTTCTGGAGTGGCTAGCAACGGTTGTAGAGGGCGTGTTCCTTCTGGCGGTGCTTCTGTCCACGGTTCTCATCGATTGTCCAGCTAGGGGGGGTGATTAGCCAGCAATCTGGCAACAAATGATCCAACTCGGCCAATTCAACCAACGTTCCTTTCGGGACTGCTGGAAGGAGTCCGAACTGTGAAAGCAGCGCAACCGGATAGGCATCGGTCAGCCTCACATACGACTTGGCACACCCGTAAAGTCACACAATTCTTTTGCAGGCTCTGCAAACTGAAACCCACGCGGCTGCTGGCTTCCTTATTGCAGTACGGAACTCCGATTGATACCACTTCGTGCGAGGCATGCCATGAGATCATAGACGTTTCTAGTGAGCGATACCGCTGGTTTAAAATCCGGAATTTAGATTTGGAGTCTGCGAGCGAACGGCCCCTGTTGAGCAGCAATCAGCCGCAATTGAGGCACCTTGATCCAGCGACTCGGTCCTCCAATAGCTAAAAAAAAGCCTCAGGGTGCCGGTTGCCCGGCACCCTTGGCTTGATTTTCAGCGGCCTCGTCAGATAACAGTATCACCCGCGCGGTGGCTACCGCTTTAAGAACCAGTCCATCGCCAGCAAGTCTGAGGGACTGATCAAGCCGCGGCGATCGATCCAGTCCCAGTCACACACGCGAGGCCGACGGTCCCAGTCGGGGTCCGGCTCTGCCACCACCTCTGCCACCACCTGCCGGTCAAAATCACACATCGCTGCCATGCTCGGCTCCTTGCTCGCTATAAGTACTGTTCACAGGTAACCAGTGCTGCTCCAGCCACGCCACCTCGGCGGCCAGTGCTGCACCCCGTTTGGCAAACGGCCCCAGCACCCGTCCGCCAACCGGGGGTAAGTCCGCTGTCCACTCGCCGGCCGATTTGGGCTCCACATGCGACCCTCGCTCGATCAACACTCGTCCCAACCGCTGCCACTCCAGGGCGTCGTGATGGATGGCCTTGATCCGGCCAAGAGACGACGCTCCATAAGACTCTATTGGTTCCTGTACTGGGCGGTGTGACCAAGGGGCGACGATCCATCTTTTTGGTCGTTTGGGGGAGGCGGTCTCGCTGCCAAACTTGCGCTCCCACGGGTGAACCCATTGGTATCTACACAACTACCCCGAATTAAAGAGCGCAATAGGTAGTGAAATTTCTTTGGCCATTTGCTTGAGGGAGTCGATATCAATCTTCTCCAGAATGGACATCATCGAAAGATATGACCAGAGGCCTGCCAGCAGCGCGGCGCTGTAAATGGACGTGATCTTTTTGTTTGACGACCGCTGAGGCTCATGAGCAGTTTCTTAAATTCGTTCGTCTTCGGCTCATTGGTTGCCATCAAGTGCCAGACAGTCACCATGGCCATTGATGCAACCAGTATCCGCCGGAAAATCGCTTCCGCAGTTTCTTGTTGCCAATCCTCTATTTGAGTGCCGTTAGACTTTAACAGTTTGAAATAGGTCTCGATTTTCCACCGCCAGTAATAGCAGTTGGCGAGCATTTTAGCGTCCGCCCACTCGGTAGGAACATTCGACAATAAGTACCACTGTGCCAGGACTTGCTTTTGATCGTCAATAAGTCGTGTCAACACCAGACGTACGGGCAACGGAACTCCGGGGACATCCGTTCGGACCTTTTTCACGCTCTTTCGAGCAGGGCGATACAAGGTGACCTCCGCCTCAGAAATCTCCATATCAACCGGACGGTTATTGTGTAACACCGTTCCTACCGATTGAAATCCGCCCTGGTCCTGTAGTTGACGACGGACGTCGCTTAGCTTGACTTTCTTGTCTTGATACAGCACTCGCCGATCATCGCCACGAACGAGAAACTTATGCCCCGCTTCCGTCCAATCGCGATAGTGCCCTACGGAATCTGCTTCACGATCGATTACATGCACAATCGGCTTGTCTAAATTCCAACTGGCGGACGCGTTCATCGTAGCCATGACCTGATCGGTGTGCCCCGCAACTTCCACCTTGCCACGCGTACTGAGCATCCCCGCGGCTGTCTTGAGGTGCATTTCCAGGGGAGCGATTGGCAAGCCATCGTCTGGATTAATAGCCAAAGCACACGCCAGATCGTAGCCAACATCACTAGAACTAGACAATTCTGCCAGGTCCTCTCGACTCTTGTGCCCGGGGTAGCTGAGCTTGCTCCAGTCATGGGCCAGCAGCACAAATGGGGCTGAGATCGAAGTACACGCGGTTCTAGCGAAATCCTGTAGCGGAACGACAAGTTCTCCAAAGGTGACGCGGTCATTATTCAAAAAACGCCAAGTCGCCTGCGTGGCAGCGAAAGACGTTTTTAAATTACCGTCAGGTAGCCCACTGACGCCCGCTGCTAGCGGTGACGCTACCCGCATGTGACACCTCACCATTAGTTCCCAACGACTGGAAAGTCGCTTGTCTTTCAGCTTGATCTGGATCATGCCGAGTGTATAGCAAAAGTCGCGATTTGTGTAGATACCAATGGGTGAACCCGCGGGGGGCGATGTGACCAAGGGGCGACGATCCATCTTTTTGGATCGAGGGGTGAGGCGTGGTAGCCGCTCAATCATCGCTCCGCC
This sequence comes from Pirellulaceae bacterium, assembly GCA_018402565.1. GTDB lineage: Bacteria > Planctomycetota > Planctomycetia > Pirellulales > Pirellulaceae > M30B19. Next base: position 370,568 of record JAGYIQ010000001.1, read on the forward strand.
GGGACGAGCCCGAGCGGTGGCGATGTGACCAAGGGGCGATGATCCGAATTTTGGTTTGTTGGTTGAGGTGTTCTCGCTGCCCACCCATCATCCGATCTGGTCCCAGGACCGTCACGGCTACGTCGCCGCAATGGACCTGCGCCTTGGCGAACGACTCAAGAACCTCTCCGGCGACACCGTCTGGGTCCAGCAAAAACTCCCTCGCCCCGGCCCCACCCCTGTTTACAACCTCGAAGTCCAAGACGAACATGTTTATTACGTTGGTGCTAGTGGGGTGCTGGCGCATAACAGCACTGGCTGTGACGCACAGAGTAACGCAGCGGTTGCAGATTTAGGACTTTCAAAGGCAACCGCTCGGCAAAACCTAAATACTGCTTTGGGAAGCGTTTTAGGCAACCAAAAGGCGGCCCACCATTTGTTGCCTCTTCAGGCTATACCTGACCCAAGAACAGCAAGCATTGTTGAGGCAGCGGCTCGAAGAGGATTCAGTATGAACGGAAGCAACAATGGTGTATTGCTCAGTCAACTATTCCATCGCGGAGGCCATCCCATGGCTATTGAACGCATGATTCGAAAGGTATCTACGCTTTCCGGTACTGACACTCAGATTGCAACTGGCCTTCAATCCATTCTCGACACCGAGAGAAAATTCCTTCAACGAATCGAGGCGTCTAGACTCGCCGCTGCCCAAGCCGGTCGAGGGAGGATTTTCCTAAAGTGAGTACGATTGAATGGAAATCACAGCCGAACCTCATACGCGGTGTTGTAATCGACGGTATCGAATCGTCTACGTTCACAATCGATTCTTCGGTCGAATGTTGGAACAAAGTTGCCAGTGTCAACAGGTCTCTCGCTAATTCGTCAGAGTCGATTTCCGTACTATGCGAGATTTGGCCTGACACAGGGAGAATTATTTGGGTTCAAAAAGATCGGAGGGAGTTCGCGCGTCTTGAACTCACGATTCCGGAGCTCGAAAGGAAATATTTTGAGATCTCCGCAACGCAGCAATTTGAATACGACTACGACCGACTCGTTACTCAAGTGCGCGATACCATAAAGGCAGGTGCAGCGCAGATTGATCTTGGGTTTGCGAATAAGATTACGATTCGTGACAGCGACGATTCTATGACGGAGGAGTCTATAACGTAGTCCCGTTCATCCTTTTGCCCCAAACAATAGACTATTCTGTGTCGCCAAGCATAGCGACAGACCAAGTCCGCGTCTGGGGCGGCATTCGCATCATAGCGATCTTGCCGGGGCCAGGGAAAGTCGTCCTGACCACCTTCCACCACTCCAGCAGCGACCTGATCGATCTGTATCTCAGCCCCCAACCACCAACCGGGGTGAACTCGCCCAGTTCCACTCACCTGACTTCAACGTCTAGCTCACTAACCGGCCAACTCACCACTCTCCAAACCTCCGAGGAAGCTCTGCTGTACCCGCGGGCGTCGCGGGCAACGAGCATTGATCCGTCGTGGGAGCGAATCGGGGTCACGGGCAACCATCCGATCTGGTCCCAGGACCGTCACGGCTACGTCGCCGCAATGGACCTGCGCCTCGGCGAGCGACTCAAGAACCTGTCGGGCGACACCGTCTGGGTCCAACAAAAACTCCCTCGCCCCGGCCCCACCCCTGTTTACAACCTCGCCGTCCAAGACGAACATGTTTATTACGTTGGCGCGAGGGGGGTGCTGGCGCATAATGTCGATATCCAATGCTTTAGGGATAGCAACGGGCGACTTCGTAACGCAAATGGTACATTTGCGCCAGACGGTGGTCGTTCAATGAGGGCGCGCAGTGGCCGACATGGAAACTCGGATGCAAATACTGATGCACAATACAATTACATCATAAGAAACCCCGATGGGATGGCTAGGAAGACTAGTATTGGAGCTCAAGGCGACAACTATTACCGACTAAGGAGTCAACTGGGACCAGGTGACACTTTTGAAATTGCCGATTTACACCCATCCCAGCCAGATGCGAGGCATTTGCCAAAAAGCGTGAGCAGGAGTTGACGAATTTGTTAAGCTTGTTTCGCCATCCCATGGATTTGCAGGACCGCCCCAAGCCGCAAAGAAGAAAGCGATGATTCGGAGGCTATATCGATTCAATGAGAAAAAAAGTGCCTTTCTATGATGAAGCTTGGATTTCAAACGATCAAGTTATCGAGCATGTTGGCCAGGTCGGTAAACCGGGTAGAACTGTTATTCATTCCCTGAATCCGTCCTTATCGTTAGAAGCAAACTTGGAAGCAGTGCTTTTACCCGCAAGAAATGGTGGATTTTCAGAGATACCCAGGGAGCGAACTATTGCCGCTTACAATCGAATACCATCCAGACGAACTATCAGAGGAGGTATTAGCAAAGCGTCATGAAATAGAAGAACGGATTAATGAAATGTTAGGCTGGCTAGGGCTAGGGTTTTGCGATGGTGGTAGTATCGGAGACGGTTCTATGGAAGTGTTTTGCCTAGTCGTCGATTTTGATATTGCTCGAAATTCGATTGTTAAGGATCTTTTGAACACTCGATTTGACGACTACTATCGAATATTCAAAGGCTAGAAGCAAGGCGGTAGAAAGTTGGAATGCATTTACAGAAACACCAACCTTTTTCTGAAAATTCGCTTGGGTTCGGCAATCTTTTTACTGTTAATTTTTGAACGTGAGGTAGCTCATTGGTGTAGTTTCCCACTCGGTGCCGACTCCCCCGCGAGTACAGCGGTGGCCAGTCGGTGTAGCGTTGCCTCGCTGGGGAACAGGGTTGCCATCTGAGTTCGTCGCTTCAGCTCCCGGTCCTGTCGTTCCAGCATGTTGGTATTTCGCATTCGCTTGCGATGGCCGTCAGGTAGGCTGTAGACGCTCAGGCCGTCCGTGACATTTCCCTCGACCCATTGGAGCAACTTGCGGTGGCCGATTAGCCATCTCCGGAAAATGATCCAACTCGGCCGATTCAACCACCGCTCCCTATCAGGAGTGCTGGAAGGACTCTGACTTGCGAAAGTACGGCAACTGCTTATAAACGTCGGTCAGCCACGCATACGACTTGGCATACTCGTAAAGTCACACATTTTTTTGCAGGCTCTGCAAACTGCAACCCACGCGGCTGCCGGCTGCCCTAATCGTAGTCCTGAGCTCCGATTCGAGATATGTCGTGCGAGGCATGCCATGAAATACATAGGCAGTTCTTGTGAGCGATACCGCTGGTTTAAAATCTGGAATTTAGAATTGGAATCTGTGGGTGAAGGGCCCTCTCCGTATGAACAACAAGGAGCGGCAATTGTGGCTCCACTGATCCGGCCACGAGACGACGCCCCACCCGCCGCCTGATGCTGGCGGTGTGACCAAGGGCAATAGGTAGTCGGTCAGTCAGCGCTCCGCCGGGACAAGCCCGAGCGGTGGCGGTGTGGCCAAGGGGCGACGATCCATCTTTTTGGTCGTTTGGGCGGGGCGGTCTCGCTGCCAAACTTCCGCTCCCACGGGTGAACCCGCGGGGGGCGGTGTGACCAAGGGGCGAGGATCCAGCATTTTGGTCGTTTGGGGGAGGCGGTCTCGCTGCCAAACTTGCGCTCCCACGGGTGAACCCATTGGTATCTACACAAATCGCGACGTTTGCTATAAGCTGGTCATGCTCCAGATCAAGCTAAAAGACAAGCGACTGTCCAACCGTTGGCAACTCATGGTGAGGTATCACATGCGGGTAGCGTCACCGCAAGCAGCTGGCGTCATTGGGCTTCCTGACGGTAATTTGGGGAAGTCTTTCGCCGTCACACAGGCGACTTGGCGTTTTTTGAACAATGACCGGGTCACCTTTGAAGAACTGATCGTTCCACTCCAGGATTTCGCTCGCATCGCGTGTGCCTCGGTCTCAGCGCCATTTGTTTTGGTGGCCCATGATTGGAGCAAGCTGAGCTATCCCGGTCAGAAGTGCCGTCAGGACCTAGCGCAACTGTCTAGCTCTAGTGATGTTGGCTACGAACTGGCCTGTGCGTTGGCGATTAATCCAGACGATGGCTTGCCGATCGCTCCCCTGGAGATGCACCTCAAGACGGCCAAGGGGATGCTCAGTACGCGTGGCAAGGTGGAAGTTGCGGCGCACCGATCAGGTCATGGCTACGATGAACGCGTCCGCCAGTTGGAATTTAGGCAAGCCGATTGTCCATGTAATCGATCGTGAAGCAGATTCCGTAGGGCACTTCCGCGATTGGTCGGCGGCCGGCCATAAGTTTCTCGTTCGTGGCGATGAACGTCGAGTCCTGTATCAAGACACGCAAGTCAAGCTGAGCGACGTCAGTAGTCAACTTGAGGCCCAAGGGAGGTATCAATCCGCTGGAACTGTGTTACACGAAAACCGTCCAGTTCACTTGGAGATTGCTGAGGCCGAAGTCACCTTGTATCGTCCTGCTCGAAAGAACTCGAACGGGGTCCGGACCGATATCCCGGGGGTTCCGCTACCCGTGCGTCTGGTGTTGACGCGACTTATTGACGATCAAAAGCAAGTCTTGGCACATTGGTACTTGTTGTCGAATGTTCCTTCCGAGTGGGCTGATGCTAAAATGCTGGCCAACTGCTATTACTGGCGGTGGAAAATCGAGACCTACTTCAAGCTATTAAAGTCTAGCGGTACTCAGATAGAGGCTTGGCAACAAGAAACTGCAGAGGCGATTTTCGGCGGTTACTGGTAGCATCAATGGCCATGGTTACGGTCTGGCACTTGATGGCAACCAATGAGCCGAAAACGAACGAATTCAAGAAACTGCTCATGAGCCTCAGCGGTCGTCAAACAAAAAGATCACGGCCATTCACAGCTCCAGGGCTGTTGGCGGGGCTCTGGTCATACTTTTCGATGATGTCCGTTCTTGAAAACTATGATCTCAACTCCCTCAAGGAGATGGCAAAAGGAATCTCGTTACCGATTTCGCTATTTGACTCCGGGTAGTTGTGTAGATACCAATGGGTGAACCCGCGGGGGGCGGTGTGGCCAAGGGGCGACGGTCCGAATTTTGGGTCATGGGGGGAAGGCTAGGTAGCCGGTCAGTCAGCGCTCCGCCGGGACAAGCCCGAGCGGTGGCGGTGTGACCCAGGGGCAACAATCCGAATTTTCTAAGGTCTGTGTGGGCAAGACACTATCGCAATAATAGTGCCTAACCGATCAAGCCTGACCAGCACCCACGCTTTGTTATCGCGGCGGTCAACTCCCGGCCCCAACGGCCTCGAGCCGTTGGGCCGGCAGTTCGACAGGCTAGAAGGCGACGGCGCGGGGGTTTGGGCGGTCGAGTGCCACGCGGGTTTAGCTGCTCAGCCTCCACCGAGACCGCAATTGCGGGATGCGGATTCTGCAACGCCTGGGAGTGTGGACTTGGCGCAACGGTTACTGGCCACACGACGATGCACCACCTGCCGCCTGATGTTGGCGGTGTGACCAAGGGGCGACGATCCATCTTTTTGGATCATGGGGGGGCGGTCTCGCTGCCAAACTTGCGCTCCCACGGGTGAACCCGCGGGGGGCAGTGTGACCAAGGGGCAACGGTCCATCTTTTTGGTCGCTTGGGGGAGGCTTGCTCGCTGCCAAACTTGCGCTCCCACGGGTGAACCCGCGGGGGGCGGTGTGGCCAAGGGGCGACGGTCCGAATTTTCGGTTCTTGGTGGAGACCTTCTGGCTGCCTACCAACCATTCGATCTGGTCCCAGGACCGTCACGACTACGTCGCCGCAATGGACCTGCGCCTTGGCGAGCGACTCAAGACCCTCTCCGGCGACACCGTCTGGGTCCAACAAAAACTCCCTCGCCCCGACCCCACCCCTGTTTACAACCTCGAAGTCCAAGACGAACATGTTTATTACGTTGGTGCCAGTGGGGTGCTGGCGCATAATGCGGGCCAAGACGACGCATGTGTAAATGATAATCGCCGAAAGCCAACGTTCGTGAATTTGGGAGACAAAGATCCTGGAGAAGTGAAAGGAACGGCGAGACGAAAAAGACGAGGATACGTCGACGATAATGGGAATTTAATGGAAGGACGGCACGATTTTGTTATTCGAGAAGATGGCACGATGGCCTATGGTAGCGGACATGTTGCACTTTCAGAAGGAAGGCCAGTCGTATGGGCTGGGGACATTGAGTTTCGGAACGGAACGATTGTTGAATGGTCAAATGCATCCGGCCACTTTCGCCCGGATCGGTCGTTTGGAATCAATGCTGGCTTGCCAATGGATGTCTATCGTGGCGTCACATTTCCTATGTTCGCCGGTACCCCTCAATATCCAATTTATCGGTAAGCAATGATCTGATGTGATATGAAAGCAAACATACCGAGTTTAATGTCCTTTGAGATTCCCGATTCACTGGTTGATCGGATAGAGTTGCATGGAAGGTGTCTACAGACATTTACGTCTCCTTTTTTGGTAACGGACCTGTTCTCAGTCGTGAGAACGAGAATGATTGAAAAAGGCTTCATGCTTGAACCTGAGTTATCTAAAATCACAATTGGCAGGCTTGGCAAATCTCTAGTTTTTGTCGTTCGAAATGTCGATCGTCTATCGATAATTGGTTTTTTATCGATTGAAAACATAAACCTTGTTGAAGTATCAGGATTGCACTTTCAACTTGACAGTAGAGTACACCATATTGAGAATCTTATTCGCTATGAGAACAGACGTGAATCGATTTGGGAGATCGAAGGGCTTTGCGGTAAGTCAACAATGTGTTTGATTGATCAACAATTGAAATCATACGGATTCAAGAACGTTTGGTTATGGGATATTGATGGCAAACCCAAACCGCATCCACTGGCCTGGGACTACAAGGTGGAGGGCACGTTTGGTTACGTACGCTTCAAGGCGTATGGTGTGGTTCTGGCACAGAACTTTAGACTGGAGCTTGAGCTGGTGGATACAAGTGTATAACCTATTCAGGAGTGGCTAAAAGCGGAAACCGTGGCGGAATCTCTACTGTCCCCCGGTCATCGGTGGTTAATCCGTCGTGGGAGCGAATCGGGGTCACCGGCAACCATCCGATCTGGTCCCAGGACCGTCACGACTACGTCGCCGCCATGGACCTACGCGTTGGCGAGCGACTGAAGAACCTCTCCGGCGACACGGTTTGGGTCCAGCAAAAACTCCCTCGCCCCGGCCCCACCCCTGTTTACAACCTCGAAGTCCAAGACGAACATGTTTATTACGTTGGTGCTAGTGGGGTGCTGGCGCATAATGCTGGAAAAGACCCTTGCGATTCTTTTGGACGTAATGGAGCTTTCCGCAACGCTAAACGCGACGCGAATATTCCTCTAAGTCAACATCCTGATGACGTGAGGAGGGTTCCCATGACTCAAAATGGCAAAACCGTTCTTGGTCCAGATGGTAGGCCAATTATGACACGCGAATACGTATTCACGAGACAGGATGGTTCAAAAATTGTTATCCAAGACCATTCAGCTGGTCATGCTTTTGGGGAGGGTGGGAAGGGTGATCAACCCTCACAATTCAATGTACGTCCGTTTGCCAATACGAGAACGGGAACTGTCCCTGGCACTCATCCTCATTACTATTTTAAGCCGAGAGGACGACGTAAATGAATTGGACAAAATGCCTGGGCAACGCTCGGACGATTGAGGCCATTTATGCCTTACCGCCATCACTTTCCCAGGTAAGGGTACACGAACTGCGATGTCACCAGGATGGGCCCCGAATTACTATCCGACTTGATCTAAACGAGTACCCATCTAATCCGCCAGAAAAGTGGTTACTTAATGGGTACAACCGCGTGCAAATGTCTTTGTCGCTAATAAATGTATCGAGTATTCAGATCGCTGGCTGGAGTTCGGATAACATTGGGGATATGGTGCTTGATATGATTGATTCCGTTGTTCGGCTAAGTTTTATTGGAAACACCACGTTTATCGATTGCTGCGGACAGTTCTTGGAAATTGAAGATATTTCAGCGTACTTCGATTCCGCAATCGCGAAAATTCCAGAGTAGTACTCATGGGAACGAGCTAACGAGCCAACGAGCTAACTTGCGAGCTAACTTGCCACCCATCTAATAAGCAATGGGTATTTACGAGTTCTAGAACGACAATAGGATATTGGACGACGAAGACCTCCAGAACACGTCGCTCTCAACCGCTGCCAGTTCGTCGCGGTTCCTCAAGTCCTTGCCAACCGAAGCACCGGAAGTTCCCCTGCGGCCGCTGTTTGCCGAACTACATGACGTGCGGTGGTTGATGGCGGAGATGGCAGCCGAGTCGGTGCTGGTCACGATCTCGTTGGACTTGCCCGAGATCGGCGTGCGAGGCGAGGCGGTAGTGACGGGGCTGGAACCCTGCCCAGCGATCTTGCCGGGGCCAGGGAAAGTCGTCCTGACCACCTTCCACCACGCCAGCAGCGACCTGATCGATCTGTATCTCAGTCCCCAACCACCATCCGGGGTGAACTCGCCCAGTTCCACTCACCTGACTTCAACGTCTAGCTCACCGACTGACCCACTCACCACTCTCCAAACCTCCGAGGAAGCTCTGCTGTACCCGCGGGCGTCGCGGGCAACGAGCATTGATCCGTCGTGGGAGCGAATCGGGGTCACGGGCAACCATCCGATCTGGTCCCAGGACCGTCACGACTACGTCGCCGCGATGGACCTACGCCTTGGCGAGCGACTCAAGAACCTCTCCGGCGACACCGTCTGGGTCCAGCAAAAACTCCCTCGCCCCGGCCCCACCCCTGTTTACAACCTCGAAGTCCAAGACGAACATGTTTATTACGTTGGTGCCAGTGGGGTGCTGGCGCATAACAGCACTGGCTGTGATGCCCCAATCAGGGTAGTCAACAAAAACTCTCGTGATTTCCTAGGGGAATCGCATGTGTACGTCATCAAGGCCCCTGACGGCACCGTTCACAAAGTTGGTAAAAGTTCGGCTGGCACGCGAGTCCGTGACGGTGCATCGAAACGCGCAGAATCTCAAGTCCGTAAGTTGAACCGTGAAGACATCGCTAACGGCGGTTTCGGTGGTTATCGAAGCCAGATTCGCAAAGCGGGACTTCCAACAAGTGGTGACGCTTTGGACTACGAAAAACGTTGGCGTGAGACGTTCCGCCGTCTGTTCGGTGATGACAAACTGCCGGGCAACCGAGAACATTTGAGAGGCTGAGGAGACGGTTAGTATGAGACCAGACTTGAATTTAGTTCTTGGTGGTGTCGGACTAGTCAAGGGAGACATCCGCGAATCCGGGCAAGCAATGATCACAATCACGAAGGAAATCAACCCGTTTCTCGTTGAAGACGGCTTTCTCGCGAACGCACCATTCAAAATGTTGCACGGGATCATCCGTTTTGGTACTGAGTTCAATCCTTATGCCGAGGTAGGGCCAATCGACAGAAAAAACGAAGAGCTACCGTTTGCCGTTGAAGTCGAAATGGCACGGCTAAAACGTGCTCCAATGGAGAACGTTAAAGCCGAGTTCCTCAAAGCTTTGATTCCAGCGTTATTTGCAATCTCGATAGAATACGAGTTACCCGTGCAAGGGCTGACTGCATTCAGCGAAAAAATGGGGTTTAAAAATCCACCGCCGACTAATGACGTTGCGTAGATGTCAACACTTTCCAGTCGGCGGAACTTCTTGCAGTGGATGTTCCACCTAAAACCGCTGATTAAATGGATTTCGCCGCAGCGAGCAAGTCTCCACGCCCGGTGAAAGTTGAGTTGATGTTCCATCGAGATATAGTGCGGCTGCCAGTGAACAGAATGTTCCAGTTGGCAACCGAAGTTAGAACTGGAGGCCGAAGGCACGGCGGGCATGAATCCCGGCGTGCCGGGACCGGAATGACGGCCGCGGCGCCCGGATGGCGTCCGAAGGCGAAGGGCATGGAAGGCGGGTGCCCTGCTGACATGGTCGCTAGAAACTGACCAAGTCCGATGGCTCGCTGCTCAAGATGGAGATGCTCCGCCAGGAAGATTGGGTGCTGGAGCAAATCGATTACCAGTTCCTGGACGACGAAGACCTCCAGAACACGTCGCTCTCAACCGCCGCCAATTCGTCTCGGTTCCTCAAGTCCTTGCCAACCGATGTACCGGAAGTTCCCCTGCGGCCGCTGTTTGCCGAACTGCATGATGTGCGGTGGTTGATGGCGGAGATGGAAGCCGAGTCGGTATTGGTCACGATCTCGTTGGACTTGCCCGAGATCGGCGTGCGAGGCGAGGCGGTGGTGACGGGGCTAGACCCCTGCCCAGCGATCTTGCCGGGGCCAGGGAAAGTCGTCCTGACCACCTTCCACCACGCCAGCAGCGACCTGATCGATCTGTATCTCAGTCCCCAACCACCGGCCGGAGTGAACTCGGCCAGTTCCACCCACCTGACTTCAACGTCTAGCTCACCGACTGACCCACTCACCACTCTCCAAACCTCCGAGGAAGCCTTGCTGTACCCGCGGGCGTCGCGGGCAACGAGCATTGATCCGTCTTGGGAGCGAATCGGGGTCACCGGCAACCATCCGATCTGGTCCCAGGACCGTCACGACTACGTCGCCGCGATGGACCTGCGCGTTGGCGAGCGACTCAAGAACCTCTCCGGCGACACCGTCTGGGTCCAACAAAAACTCCCTCGCCCCGGCCCCACCCCTGTTTACAACCTCGAAGTCCAAGACGAACATGTTTACGTTGGTGCCAGCGGGGTGCTGGCGCATAATAGCACTGACTGTGATCGTAATCGAAAAGAGAACGTAGTCACGGTATACTTGAGTCAGAATGGTAAGCATGTTGGACTTGAAGTAAACGGGGTACTTCGGCATTTGGTGATAGATCGAAACACCAAAAATACCGCCCTACAACTAGGTGGCGATTTTGGCGGTTACTCCGACTTTGTCGAATCTCTGTCAAGAATCCAGAGTCCGTAGCGAGGCACTCACGGAAATACATCGGGCGGCGATTTAAGTGCGGAGAAAACTCGTGTGTGACCTACGTGATGGACGCGGCTGAAAGCTGGCAGCGCGGAAGGCATTCATCAATTATCGAATACACTCAGAGGCGGGTTTTGGGATGAATTGAATAAACTACATGTTTGGTAGTGCTTCGTCGTTGAGGATCGAAAGGTGATTCAGTTGGAAAAGTTGCATGAAGGGCAGGCTATAAAGATAGCCTTTCTGGGTGATACTGAGACTTGCCGGGGGCGATGTATCTGTCGACAAGATTTTGGCATCTTCCATGGTGCAACAGAGAACAGGATCACTTACACCATTGTCGATCCTTTATCTGGTGGATTCGATTATTGGCTCTGCCACCTTGCAGTTTGCGATTTCGATTCCAGCATCGAAATCGACAGAGTAGAGCTACCTTACGAGGGCTTGTACCTTATAGATCTAGCTGGATACTGGGACGAACATTCGAGTTTTGACCCTGCTGTTGTCAGGCAACTGATTCGAACGGCTGCAATGTTCTTTAGTAAGCACCGGCTCTTAAATGTCCCGTTGAGCGAATTTGACTGCGAAGACATCGGATTTTGGTCGACCGACTTCAACTCAATGGGGCTTCGTTACGTCCGACTTTACTACCGAGAATGGTTACTGGCTTCGCTTGAAAGCAGTAATCCTTTTCAAATGCCATTCCCGCCCCTTAGTTCCATTTGAGTTTGCTAACTAACGGCCGCTCGCGTGTGAGTCAACCAACAACGTGTGGCGTTGGAGGTTCAACGCTGCGGTAGAAGATGTCGCTACCAACCCATTCGGCATTGGCCACAATGGCCAGAGGTGATGTGGACTAGATTGTTGTACTCATTTTAACCCGCGCGGTGGCTACCGCTTTAAGAACCAGTCCATCGCCAGCAAGTCTGAGGGACTGATCAAGCCGCGGCGATCGATCCAGCCCCAGTCACACACGCGGGGCCGACGGTCCCAGTCGGGGTCCGGCTCTGCCACCACCTCTGCCACCACCTGTCGGTCAAAATCACACATCGCCGCAATGCTCGGCTCCTTGCTCGCTATAAGTACAGTTCACAGGTAACCAGTGCTGCTCCAGCCACGCCACCTCGGCGGCCAGTGCTGCACCCCGTTTGGCAAACGGCCCCAGCACCCGTCCGCCAACCGGGGATAAGTCCGCTGTCCACTCGCCGGCCGATTTGGGCTCCACATGCGACCCTCGCTCGATCAACACTCGTCCCAACCGCTGCCACTCCAGGGCGTCGTGATGGATGGCCTTGATCCGGCCAAGAGACGACGCTCCATAAGAGTCCATTGGTTCCTGTACTGGGCGGTGTGACCAAGGGGCAACGGTCCATCTTTTTGTTTGGTGGGGGGTGGTCTAGCTACCCAAACTTCCGCTCCGGCGGGGTAAACCCGCACGGGGGCGGTGTGACCATGGGGCAACGGTCCATCTTTTTGGATCGAGGGGTGAGGCGTGGTAGCCGCTCAATCATCGCTCCGCCGGGACGAGCCCGAGCGGTGGCGGTGTGACCAAGGGGCGATGATCCGAATTTTGGTTTGTTGGTTGAGGTGTTCTCGCTGCCCACCCATCATCCGATCTGGTCCCAGGACCGTCACGGCTACGTCGCCGCAATGGACCTGCGCCTTGGCGAACGACTCAAGAACCTCTCCGGCGACACCGTCTGGGTCCAGCAAAAACTCCCTCGCCCCGGCCCCACCCCTGTTTACAACCTCGAAGTCCAAGACGAACATGTTTACGTTGGTGCCAGCGGGGTGCTGGCGCATAATGCAGGTAAAGAGTACACTCCGCGGTCGGGACCAAAAGGAGTAGATCCCAAACATCACAATGCAAATGTTTCGGTTCGCTATCGCAATGGTGACTTGAGTCTGCACGAACGGTTTGTAAGCGGCAACATTTCAGAGTCGGAAGCAGCCCTAGGATTTCCTAAGAATATGTTGGCAAGTCACACTGAGGCTCGAGCTGTAACACAAGTCCCACTTTCACCTAGACAAGCAATGACAATAACTGGGCAAAAGCCGCCCTGCAATTCGTGCAAAGGTTTTATGAATCGAGCATCGCAAGCTTCTGGTGCGGAAATCATCTATCAGTGGCGCGAGAACTGAGTTACCCGACGTTGGCGGGCAAAAAGGTCAAAGGGCTAAGATGTTGAGACGACGACTTGCAAAGAAATTTTATGGTAAAGAAGATAATGGAGTGATTGTCGTTGGTTTCGCTGACGACGATTTTTCGCCCCGTGAATATCTTTTGCTACAGCGGACGTTAGAGCCAGACGAACAAGATATCGAGCTTGGTCATGATCTGGTTCACATTGAGTTGGATAACCAACGCCAATCGGTGTATGGAGGTTTAGAACTGGTCCAATTGTCGGCAAACGAGATTAGATTTGAGTTTAACTCAGAAGCGAGTCTGACACTTGGAGTTTCTGAAATCGTTATAGATTTCAGTCAAGCGATTGTTGATCGTGACCATCTAAAATCAAGCCTGTCAATAGTTGTAGATGGCGAAACAAAACTTCGATTTATAGATTGAATCACCAACCCTTTCTTAAACCGTAGCCATTCACGGAATTTGCTCGAAAGCGGCGGACCGTTGGAGTCAATGCGTTAGCCGTCGCGCGCATCCGCTTTGGATTTTCCGGCGCACGGCTCGCTAAAGCGTGTCCTCCAACAACCTCGTAAACGGGTACCTTAAAACCGGCGGGAGCTGACTTTTTCCCGCAGCACGAAGAAATAACCGGCCTGTACCAAATCGGTACTTGAGAATATCGACCATCCCTTTTCCAGTGCAGTTTTGTCCACAGGCACCTAAACCTGCGGCGGTCTCCGACATACTCGCTTCCCTTTCCGTCGAACCACGTGAGTCCTCAGACTATCAAAACCAAGCTCGTGGGTGGACGATAGTAGAGCCAGTTCTCCCGAACTGGCTCTGCGGCCGATCCCAGCCCGCAAATCTGACACTGCGTTTGATCCAGTTCAGAGAACTGGATCTACTAACGCCCAAGCTTCCGAAGAAGCCCTGTTATATCCGCAGGTTTCGTGTTCATCGGTGGTGGTCCAATCTTGGAAGCGAATTAGCGTCACGGGTAACCATTCGATCTGGTCCCAGGACCGTCACGACTACGTCGCCGCGATGGACCTGCGCCTGGGAGAGCGTCTGAAGAACCTCTCCGGCGACACCGTCAGGGTCCAGCAAAAACTCCCTCGCCCCGGCCCCACCCCTGTTTACAACCTCGAAGTCCAAGACGAACATGTTTATTACAGCGAGATTCGGGCTGTCTGGCACCTTGCGTGATTCGATCAAGCGTGGCGAGATAATACTTAAAACCATTCCAGGACTGTAGACGCGAGGCGAAAGGATGGTGGCAGAAGACTTTCTTGCAAAACTTGCGAGTGATTCTGAGTACCAACGCATGCTACGCGATAAGGAGTTACAGCGAGAACAGCTGCAGAATGAGTTGGCTGCTGATGAAGCCGAGCTGGTTACGGAAATTCGAGCGAATGGCGTTGAGATTCAGTCCATCTGGGACTTGGTCAACACTGAAGCTGGTTATCGCTCTGCCATTCCAACGCTATTGAAACATCTGGCTGTTGCACATCATCCCCGAACCCTTCAAGGCATTGTTCGCGCTCTGACGACGCCGGAGGCTAAAGATGTAGCCTTTACGCCGTTGGTGCAGTTGTTCAAGAAAACGGATGATGCTGACTGCGAATTGAAGTGGCTGCTCGGCGCCGCAATCGCGGAGGCATCGACGGAAGAAAACGTAAATGAAGTCATCGAACTCGCAAATGACGCCAGTCATGGGCGTGGACGAGAGTATCTTCCGCTCGGACTCGTGACTGCTTCGAGAGAAAGGGTTCTTCCAATTCTCGAAGGCTGGGCAAACGACCCAACGCTTACCGAGAACTCAAAGAAGGCGGTTCAACTTCTTCGCTGAAACAGCTGAGACAAACGACATGACGTATGGCAAGTGTTGACCCGGGCGGTGGCAGGAAGACGTCGCAGCCTTCGCAGGATACACCGCCGAGCGAATGGATGCTGCCGAAGCGAAATCCCGACGCGTCGGGACACGCCCGTTGGAACCTGAGATCATGTTCCAACGGGATGAGTCCGTCTGGCAGCGGAGAGAACATTTCGGTTGGTAACACGGAAACGACTGGCGTTTGGGCGGTCGAGTGCTACGTAGGTTTAGCCGTTCGACCTCCGCCAAGACCGCAACGGAGGGACGTGTGATCTGCGAATCTTTGTGTTTGTGGATATGGCTCGGCGGCAATCAGCCGCCGCACGACAATACACTCGTCCACTTGCCACGGGAGGTGTGACCAAGGGGCGACGATCCATCTTTTTGGTCGTTTGGGGGAGGCGGTCTCGCTGCCAAACTTGCGCTCCCACGGGTGAACCCGCGGGGGGCGGTGTGACCATGGGGCAACGGTCCATCTTTTTGGATCATGGGGAAGGAATGGTAGCCGGTCAGTCAGCGCTCCGCCGGGACGAGCCCGAGCGGTGGCGGTGTGACCAAGGGGCAACGGTCCATCTTTTTGGTCGTTTAGGGGAGGCGGTCTTGCTGCCAAACTTGCGCTCCGGCGGGGTAAACCCGCCGGGGGCGGTGTGACCAAGGGGCGACGATCCATCTTTTTGGTCGTTTAGGGGAGGCGGTCTCGCTGACAAACTTGCGCTCCCACGGGTGAACCCGCGGGGGGCGATGTGGCCAAGGGGCAACGGTCCATCTTTTTGGATCGAGGGGAAGGAATGGTAGCCGGTCAGTCAGCGCTCCGCCGGGACGAGCCCGAGCGGTGGCGGTGTGACCAAGGGGCGAAGAGCCATCTTTTTGATTATTAGGGGGGGGATTTCTAGCTACCCAAACTTGCGCTCCCACGGGTGAACCCGCGGGGGGCGGTGTGACCAAGGGGCAACGGTCCATCTTTTTGGTCGTTTGGGGGAGGCTTGCTCGCTACCCAAACTGCCGCTCCCACGGGTGAACCCGCGGGGGGCGGTGTGGCCAAGGGGCAACGGTCCATCTTTTTGGATCATGGGGAAGGATTGGTAGCCGGTCAGTCAGCGCCCCGCCGGGACGAGGGGCTTGTTGATTTTCCCCGACTTGCACGCGAATTCGTCGCACAATTCAGTAAAGTCGCGCGAAAACACGACGTTTTCGCATCAATCGAAATGCTTTGACGCATTCCGCTACGGAAAAATCAACAAGCCCCACGCCCGAGCGGTGGCGGCCTGAAAACCAGCAGCCCTCTGCTGGTTTGAGGCGGAATAGTGCTTATTCTTCAAGCGGCCAGCGGAAGCGGGACGAAAGCCGAATCGCGTGGAGGCGGAACGACCCATACTCCGCGGGTCGCTCTGCACCCAAGCTGCAAAATGAGACAGACCAGAGATTTTCTTGCTGTGGATTCCTTGACGAACCATGGCTGGAATCGGTATGCTGACCACACAAGCACGCGGCCGGCAGTCATAAGCTACTGGTCTGATGGTCGCAGTTTGGGTATCGGGCGGTTAGCTCAGTTGGCTAGAGCGTCTCGCTTACACCGAGAATGTCGGGGGTTCGAGTCCCTCACCGCCCACTCAACCAAAAAAATTCGCGTTGTTAGTCAATTATTTGTGCTTGCGGGCCGCTGGTTGTGCTTGCGGGCCGCTGGTTGTGCTTGCCGGCCGCTGGTTGTGCTTGCCGGCCGCTGGTAGACCTGGTTGGGGGTTCGGGCCAGCGACTTTCTTCCGGGAAATGCCATTCCCGACCTTGAAAAATTATGCGGTAGGCCCAATAATCTGGCCTGCCAAAATACTCGGGTGGGAGCGGCGATCGAATTGGCGTGGCCGAGGGGGTCGCGATTTTCGGCTGTCGGATGGGATGATTCTTTGTGGACTGGGAGTGATCGGTGTTCAAAAATTTGGTCGGTGAGGGTTTGGGCGTTTCCGGGCGGCAGAACGAGATGATCGAACTGGCGTTGACCTTCGGTTATCGGGGCTTGGATGTCGACATGAGCGATATGGTTGGCCGCGCTGTGGAAGTCGGCCAGCAATTCGCTTGCCAGTATCTGTTGGCTGCCGAGAAGTCGCTGCAAGTTGGCGCGTTTGAATTGCCGATCGATTTCCGAGTGGACGACGCTAAGTTCAAGGCCAGTCTACCGCGTTTGGATGTGATGATTCAAATCTGTGAGCAACTGAAGGCTCAGCGGGCGTATATCAATATTCCCGCCAGCAGCACGGTGCCCTTTCAAGAGAATTTCGAGCGGTATCGGTTGCGGATTGGCGAAGTGGCTGATCGCTTGTCGGCGGCTGGCATTCGCATTGGCTTGGCGTTCAACGCGACGGAAGAAGCAGCCAAGCGTTTCGAAAACAAGTTCATCACAACGACCGATGAATTGTTGACTCTGATCAAGATGGTGGGCAAGCCGAACGTCGGCTTGATGCTGGACACGTGGCACTGGAATTTGGGCGGCGGAACGCTGGAGTCTTTGCACGCCGTGACCGCGGAACAAGTGGTTGCCGTTCGATTTGCCGACTTCCCCGCCGGGCTGAAGTCGGACACGGCCAAGTCGAAGGATCGCTTGTTGCTGAAGCCGGAGGACGGGACGTTCACCGTACAAGTGCTCCGTTGGTTGAACTCGATCAATTACGAGGGGCCTCTGGCGGCCTGCCCCAGTTCTCGTCAGTTCGGTGGCATGACGCGGGAACGCATTGTGCAAACGTTGAGCGAGAATTTAAACGAAGTACTGCCGATTGCCGGCATCGACAAAGCGGTCACTCGGCCCCCCGTGATTTCTCTGGACACCGAGGTGTTGGAAGCCGAGTTCGAAGGCTTTGAAGACGAAGTGGATGCCGAGACTGGCGGTGCTAAGCCTGCTGACAAACCGCTGGCCCAGCGCTAGAACGGGTTGGTCGCTCCCACACGCCGTCCTGGCACATGGATTGACTTGGTACTATGCGAGTCGTCTTTATCGTCCGACGTTACTGGCCCTTGATGACAGCGGCTGGGCGCGTGTTGGATCGGTTGGCGCGGCATCTACTCCAACAGGGGCACGAAGTCCTCATTTTGACCGCTCAGGCCGACCATTTGTGGCCTGAGGCCTTGATGGTCCGCGGCGTGCCAGTCCAACGCTTTGGGCTGGACGCGTGGAGCCTGTTCGGCCGCAAGACGCTCGGGCAACGGATTGCAGCATGGTTAGAGGAGAATCCTGAGCGGTGGGATGTCGCCGTGCTATGCGATGTCTTGGAGGGGGCAGAATGGATTTTCCGCGTGGCCGAATCGGCCGACCGTCCCGTGCTGGTTGGTTGTTTTGATGCGGGGCCCGCCGCTCCGTTATCGAAACTATTGCTCCGTCTGCGGGAGTCGCACTCTTTCGCGGGCGGTGGCAGTCTATGCCGTCGAAGTGCATTGGCCTGGCAGAACCAGCGGCACTGGTTGGTGGTCGACGCCCAGCAAGCTCGGCAGATTGAACAACTTCAACCCCAAGCTCAGGTTTCACGGTGGCGGTTGGGGGCCTTGGCTGAACCAGCGGACCCGTCCGCCGATCCACTGACTGAGAAGCGGGTGTGGCGAACGGCTTTAGCCCAGGCGTTCCATGAAGTGCCTGATCTGGACCAACGTCCCTGGATGATTTGCCCCAGCCACGGAGCGTTGGGGGCGGATTCTCAGTGGTTATGGGAGTTTCTGCGTCGGCTGTGCGAACGTCGACCCGATGTTGTTGCCTGGGTGATTGGCGATGGCCCTGCTAACTCGTCGCTTTGGCGGCGGGCTCATGAGGCCGATCTCGAGCGAAGAGTACTGTTCCCTGGCTGCTATCCGGACCTGGCCGATGTATTCGCGGCGGCAGACTTGGTGGCACTTCCTCAAACACAATGGTGCCAGGCAGGGGACGAAATGCTGGCAATCACGTCCGGGACCCCGTGTTTCCTGGCCGAGGCAGCCGTGACCAGTCAGTGGCTCGAGGAACTGGGGTCAAAAGACGGCCATCACCTCTCGCGTGGGGGGATGCTGCTGTCGCAGCAGATGGACACGTGGCAGTCCGCTGTCGATTCGGTCCTGGATCATCCCGGAGCAGCGCGGCAGCGAGCGTGGGAGCAGAGTCAGTTTATTATCGATCGAATGCCGCTATCGCAGTCGTTGGCCGATTTTGAAGCGGTTTTGCGCAACCTGAGGGAGGCGACATGTCGATCGCAAAACTAACGATGATCATTCCGACCTTGGTTCAGGGTGGGGCCGAAAAGCAGATGTGCTTATTGGCCGCCGGGCTGCCTAAGACCGAGTTCGCGGTGTCGGTGTTGGCATTGACGGCCGGCGGTCCATGGCAAGACTACCTCCAGGCCCATGGTATTCCGGTCACGGTGATCGGCAAGCGATTCAAATTGGATCCCTTCAGTTTTCGCAGATTGTGGCTGCGTTTGCGTGAAGAGCGGCCAGATATTGTCCACACATGGATCTTCGCTGCCAACGCCTACGGACGACTCGCCGCGCGGTTGGCCGGCGTCCCGCGCATCGTGACGGGCGAGCGATGCGTGGACCAGTGGAAGAACGAATTTCACTTCTGGTTGGATCGGCGACTGGATCGTTTCACGGATGCGTTTGCGACCAACAGTCAAGGCGTTGTCGACTTCTACCAGCAACAACGGATCGGGCTGGGCAAGTTTGAGGTGATTCCCAATGGGTTTGACACCCATCAAGGTGCTCCTGACCCGGGTGCGGCAGCCCATTGGCGGGAGCGACTGCAATTGTCGCCGACAGCCAAATTAGTTGTTGCCGTGGCTCGGTTGTGGCCGCAAAAACGCCTAAAGGATCTGATCTGGGCCATGGACTTGATCGGCTGCAAGTACGATCACGTCCATCTGGCGATCGCCGGCGAGGGCCCAGAACTGCAGCGTTTGCAGCAGTTTGCTCACGAAGCTCGGGTACCGGATCGCGTACATTTTGTTGGGCATTTGAGAGAGCCGGCCTCGCTGCTGCAAGCCGCCAACTTGTTTTGCCTGGTCAGCCAGTACGAAGGTCAGTCGAATGCCTTGATGGAGGCCCTGCATTGGCGAGTCCCGGTGGTGATCAGCGACATCCCTGGCAACCGTGACCTCATTCCTGATGAAACCTACGGGCTGATTTGTCCGGTGGGGGATCGCATGGCCATCGCGCGGCAGATCGGACGGGTGCTGGATGATCCCGTCGCAGCCCAGGAGCGGGCGAGGCAAGCAGCCGAGCGACTGGAGGCTCACTTCAGTGTGACGGCGATGCTCCACGGCTACCGCCAATTGTATCGTCGATTGCTGGGCTCGACCCAGACCGCGGCGGGAGGCTCGGCCGTGATTGGCGAAACGGCTTGTCCCGCTCATAATGAGCGATAAGTGGGTTGGGGCGTGTCGGTCGGGGTTTGTTGTGCTATGAGGTGAACGGTCATGTCCAGTCCCAGTCGCAGCGGTGCATTTTCCGAGCAAGTGGATCGACGCTTGGAGAAGTTTTCGGAAAGCATTAGTTTCGATCATCGCCTGGTCTTGCAGGACATCAACGGATCGATCGCTCACGCTCGCATGTTGGCAGCTCAAGAGTTGCTGACCGAGGAGGAGGCGGCGGCGATCTGTCGCGAATTGGAGATCATTGGCGGTCAGATCCAGAGTGGAGAAATTCCCTTGCGGATCGAGCTGGAAGACATTCACATGCACGTCGAGCAGACGTTGATCGACCGCTTGGGGGATGTGGGAAGAAAGTTGCACACGGGTCGGAGTCGCAATGACCAGATTTCGACGGACTTCCGTCTGTGGATTCGCGAGTCGATCGATCGTGTCGATTTGTTGTTGCTGGAGCTCCAGCAGGCGTTTGTGGGGCGTTGCACTGCGGACTTTCCGGTTATTTTACCGGCCTACACCCACACACAGCGAGCTCAGCCAGTTCTGGCTCCGCATTATTGGTTGGCCTATTGCGAGAAACTGGAGCGAGATCGAGAACGACTCCGCGACTGCCGTCGCCGCGTCAATCGCTCGCCCTTGGGCGGCGCTGCCGTCGCCGGCACCTCGTTGAACATCGATCGGCACGCCACCGCTCGTGTGCTGGGGTTTGAGGAGGTAATGGCCAACAGCTTGGACACGTCCAGTGATCGAGATTTTGTCTTGGAAACGGCGTTTTGCCTGACCACCATCATGCTCCACTTGAGTACTTGGGCAGAGGAGTGGATTTTATGGTCGACAACCGAGTTTGACTTTATCGAGTTGCCACATGCTTTTTGTACGGGTTCCTCAATTATGCCGCAAAAGGTCAACCCGGATACCATTGAGCTGATCCGGGGCAAGGCCGCGCGAGTGATTGGGAATTTGCAACAGGGCATCGTGTTGGTCAAGGGCCTACCGCTGGCGTACAACCGCGATCTGCAAGAGGACAAACAACCACTGTTCGATTCGTTCGAAACCGTGGAGGCTTGCTTGGAATTGGCCATTCCTGTCGTGGCGGGCAGTCGCCTAAAGACGGATTCGATTGCCGCGCGCCTGGAGGATGGCTACTTGGACGCGACCACTCTGATGGAGTATCTCATCAAGCGTGGTATGCCGCAGCGACAAGCGCACCATGCGGTGGGGAGCTTGGTTCGGTCGGCGATGACCGCCAAGTTGCAACTTCGCCAGTTGCCGTTGACCGAGTTTCAGCAGTTGGATCCGCAAATCGATGCGGGCATCTACGAGGTCTTGGGCACGGAAAATGCAGTCCGCGCCTTTCTTAGCTATGGCTCGACCGCGCCCGGGCAAGTCCAGCAACAGATTGACGAGTGGAAGAAGAGTTTGGGGTTGCCATAACAGTCCGGAGCGGGACGGGATCAAACCATTGCCCGGGAGATAACTCAGCGAACACACCCGATTCGAAACAAGTCTAACCGTTCGCAGTAGCGGGGTAATCCGAGGGGCTGGTGTGTTAACGCAAGTCGGACCGTGCTCGGGGCAAAGATGGGGCAAGCACCATTGGTTTTTACAGACAACGGATCGTACGGTTGGCCCGACTTGCGCCATGCCCTCCTACAGGGCGTGAACGGTTACAAGAAAGCTAAGGAGTAGATGATGGCCCAGAGACTAGATGGCAAGGCAACGGCAAATCAGATCAGGGAGCGAATCGCCGTCGAGGTGCAAGAATTTGTGACTCAAACGGCAGTGCAACCGTGTTTGGCCGCCGTCTTGGTGGGCGAGGATCCCGCCAGTCACGTGTACGTTAAAAATAAGGAAACTGCCTGCCGCTCGGTTGGCATCGACAGTCGTTTGATACGGTTGCCGGCCACGGTGACCCAGCCAGAGTTGGTGGCTGAGATCCAGCGTTTGAATGCGGATGCTGCCGTGCATGGGGTGTTGGTGCAATTGCCCTTACCAAAACACCTGGACACCCAGGCAGTGTTGGACCAAGTTGCTCCCGGGAAGGACGTGGATTGTTTCCATCCGGAGAACGTCGGACTGATGGTCCAGGAACGGCCGCGGTTTTTGCCCTGCACACCGCACGGCGTCTTGCAGATTTTGCAGGCTTATGGCCTGCACACCGTCGGCCGACATGTCGTTATCGTGGGCCGCAGTGAGATTGTTGGTAAACCAATGGCGGCGTTGTTGTCGCAGAAACTGGGGCCTTGCGGCTCCGACTATTCCAATGCCACCGTAACGTTGTGCCACTCCCGCAGTACCGATTTGGAAACGCAACTGCGGCAGGCCGACGTGGTGGTCGCGGCGATCGGACAACCGCAGCGCATCCGGGGGGAACAAATCAAGCCAGGCGCGGTCGTCATCGACGTGGGGATCAATCGGACTCCCGCGGGGCTGGTGGGGGACGTGGATTACGATTCTTGTGCGGCGGTAGCCAGTGCGATCACGCCCGTTCCAGGCGGGATCGGACCACTGACCGTGGCCATGTTGTTGGAGAATACCCTGCGAGCTGCGCGGGGCATGCACCACGATTACATGACCGAAAAGTAGTTCTGAATCGCCAGATTCAAACTGCGTTCGGTAATCGTTGGCGGAACGCGGTGATAGGTCGCATAGTTTTCAATTTGTGCGATCAAGTCCCGCGCGTGACACATGCGCATGGGTCGCTTTGCCTGTTGATAGTATTGCATCAGGTGCTGGAACATCGCCGAGTTTTCTGGAATCCCTTTCTTTTCCAAAAGATGATTCCAGATCGACAAGAACTCCTCGCGTGTCGGATCTTCGATTTCAATCTTGTAGGGAATACGGCGGAGAAACGCCTCGTCAACCAGATCTCGCGGCTCCAAGTTGGTGGAAAAGACCACCAGCTGTTCGAATGGGATACAGAGTTTCTTGCCCGCGATGCTGTTGAGGAAGTCGCAGCGTTTCTCCAACGGCACAATCCAACGGTTGAGCAGTTCGTCGACCGAACACTTTTGACGGCCAAAGTCGTCGATCACCAGGACACCGCAGTTGGCTTTCATCTGCAGCGGCGCCTCGCTGACCCCAGTATTCTTATTGAGAGTAATGTCGAGCGACTCGAGTTTGAGTTCACCACCGACAATGATAGTGGGACGTTGGATGCGAACCCAGCGGTTGTCGATTGCCGACATGTCCAAGCCCTCTTCAGGACGGACCGGCACGACTTCATGCAGCAGTGGGTCGAAGATGCGAATCACTTCCTCATCGACAAAGATCGCACGCGGGATCCATACCAGTTCCCCGAAGGCCAGACTGATACGCTCCGCCAAACTGGTCTTTCCGTTGCCCGCCGCACCATAGAGGAACAGGCCACGACCAGAATTGACGGCTGGCCCCAGTCGCTCCAGGGTTTCTTCATTGACGCAGAGGTCTTGAAAAGCGGCTCGCAAACGCTCTGGGTCGGGTTTCGACTTGCTGATTGCCTGCCGATTGACGGCATGAATATAATCGCCCAATGTCACGGGCGCAGAACCAAAATAGGTGCAGTGCTCCTTGAGCTTGGTGGTGGTGTCACGACCAAAATCCGTCAGACGACAGGCGTAGTCGTTGACCAAGTCAGTACTGACAAATTCTAGTTTGTGCTGCTCCTTCAGCTTCTTGACAGAACCTTCAACGATGCCATAGGCCAAGTTCAATTGTTTCGCGCAGTGGCGGATCTTGGCGTCCGAATTGGCGGCGAAAAACTTGAGAACCAATGCCTCTAGCATGAACGGATTCAAGCCGGATTCGGTGAAATTCGTCGGGGCTTTGGGCAGGAACGGCGCTGAATCGTCGTCTTGGTCTGAAGCGTTCTTCTGTCGCTGCTGGATCTCCAGCCAACCTTCAGGCACCTCTTCAATTGCATCGAATACCGAATCGGGGCGTTCCAGTTCCATGCCCACAGGAGCATTTTTTTCCTGGCACAACCGAGACAACATTTGGTCCAACAAATCGTCTTTGGAGATCAGCTCTGGATCGTTGTTGAAAGTGCTCGACATCTCGGGTTCCCAAATCAATGCTTGTTGTCTACCGATGGTGAAACGTAACGGCACTGTAGATAGGTTGCCCGCAGACGGAGCCCGCCGAGAAAATCTCCATATGGCCATCCGCAGTAACAGACGACCCGACGCAATCGCTAAAATCGTTACTAGTGCTTTGTCACAATTTAATTTTGGGATCGGTGTGGCAAAGGGGTCAGGCGTCAATTGCCGGAACGGCCCTGCGGGTGCTTCGCACAATTGACGGTGTGGTAAAGGGGTCAGGCGTCAATTGCCGGAACGGCCCTGCGGGTGCTTCGCACAATTGACGCCTGACCCCTTTGCCACACCCCAAGTTTTGGCTGTGACAAAGCACTAGACTTGGGTACGGCTGGATTGGCCGTTAAAGATGATCGAGAAAGTCGACGAAGGGTTGATTCGCGCCCATCATGGCCGACTGTACCTCGACCACCAACCAACGTCCCGGGCCTAACTTCTCTAATTTCAACCTTATGCGGATCGGGCCACCAGACCCAAGTTCTCTCACCGTGGCACTGGAGAGAAACTGCAGTTCGGCCATGGTCTTCCCAGCCTCGACGGTAAAAGTCGGTTTGTGAGAAACTTGCGAAACGTTACAGTTCAAAAAGTGGTACTTATTCAGTCGACCGCTCACCCGAGCCCGCAGGTCGGGATGCACGTGCTCAAGCAACTCGTCGATCTTGTTGTCTCGCACCAAATCTCGGTAATGATACACGGTTCGATGCAGGGATTCTCGATCGGTTTCGTACCAGCGTTCAAAGGTCAACCAACCGGCAAAAAAGGCCAGGCAGACAACCAGAACCCTCAACCAGGCTGCGCTTCCAGTGTGGGACCACAGCAGCAAAGGGGTCAAGCAAGTAATGATACCCATGCCAATGATGTAGATCGGATTCTCGACAAAGAAACTCACGACAGCACTCCCACCGAACAGCAGCTACGGTTCCCAATCGCTGGTCAACCGCTCCAGTGTAATGTACGGGTTATTCGTGACGCAAGGCTTCGATCGGGTCCATTTTGGCGGCTCGAATGGCCGGGTAGGTCCCGAACACCACACCCACCAACACACTGATCCCGAAGGCCAATGGAATCGATGAAGGCACGATCTCGGGGGTCATGTCTTTGGCGGCTTCGGGCAACGCCTGATACAAACTCGGAGATAGGTATTCCAGGGCCGAGCGAAGTCCCTGAATCGCCAAGGGGCAGAAGACACCAACCAGGATACCGGTCAACCCACCAACCACGCTCAATACAATCGTCTCGACTAAGAACTGGTGAATGATGTCCCGACGTTTTGCCCCCAGAGCTCGGCGAATACCAATTTCACGGGTTCGCTCGGTGACCGTGGCCAACATGATGTTCATGATGCCAATGCCGCCAACTACCAAGCTGATAGCCGCGATCATCCCCATAAACACCATGAACATGAGCTTCGTGGCTTTGGCTTGCTCCAACAATTCGTAGGGAACCACCAAGGCGATGTCTTCACGTTGCGGATTGTTGAGACGCAGGGTGTTATCGATCAGCTTCGCAGTCTTGGGCACGTCCGCGACATTTCGCACTCGGACGGTCACTTGGCTCAGTTCAAAAATTTGCGCGGTGAACGATCCGCCCGCCCGCTTTTGAATCATGTCGCCGAACTGGGCCTGCATGGTCTTGATCGGAATGTAGACGTCCATCGAAAAGTCCTGAGCCGACAACGAACCGCCGATGGCGGCCGTGGCCTCCTTATGCTTCAAGACGCCAATCACGCGGTAATAGGCGTTCTCTTCCGGCAAAAAAATCAGCTTCTGAATCGGGTCCTCGGAAGGGAACAAACGGCGTGCCAACTGGCCCGCCAACACGCACACGGAAGTCGCGCTATCGTTCTCGACATCGGTGAAAAAGTGACCGCGGTCGATCGTCAACCCCACCACTTCGCGATACGCCGGAGAGCAGCCCACCAATCGCCCATCCATGGGTTTAAGATTCGAGTTACCCGTGTAGGTAAACCGCATGGGCAACTCGCGGATCGGGACGGTCGAATCAATCGTGGGGATCGTCCGCTCCATCAAGTCCTTCTCGGCTCGCGTCAAACCGTAGGGAGTGATCTCGCCAAAGTTCCCCGAACCATCGTCTGGTGGCTTGATCGAGCGGATCATGATGTTCTGCGCCCCGAGACTCTCGATCTGCTCCTGAGCCTTGCGACTGATACCTTCGCCAATCGCCAACAATGCAATCACACTGGCCACGCCAATGAAGATACCTAGTACGGTCAAAATCGACCGCATCGGGTGCAACAACAAACTCTTGACACCGAGTTGCCAGGTACGCAGCCAAGCCATAGGGCACTTACTTGTTCTAGGATCAGGAAATCACGCCACACTCAGTCGTCCACAGGACGAACCACGGGCTTGGATAGATCGTATATGATGCGGTTGGTGTTCCGCACGTCGCTCTGGATCAAGCCATCCTTCAAACGAATGACTCGTTTGGCATGCTCCGCCACGTCGTCTTCGTGCGTCACCATAATAATCGTGCGGCCCTCGTCGTTGAGCCGCTGGAACATGCGGAGGATCTCCTCGGTCGTTACCGAATCCAAGTTACCTGTCGCCTCATCCGCCAGGATAAAATACGGGTCGTTGACCAACGAACGAGCAATCGCGACACGCTGTTGTTGACCACCCGAGAGTTGGTTGGGACGATGATCAAGCCGCTCGGCCAAACCCACCAACTTTGCCAACTCGATGCAGCGTTTGACGCTTTCCCGATCGTTCCGGCCCTGATAGTAGAGCGGAACTCCGATGTTCTCGACCACCGTCAACTGCTGAATCAGATTGTACGATTGAAACACGAAGCCGATTCGCGTCGCGCGAATGACCGACAACTCATCGTCGGTCATCAGAGCGACGTTGTCGTCACCCAGCATAAAACTGCCACTCGTTGGTCGATCCAAACAACCCAGCAGATTCAGCAAAGTACTCTTGCCAGACCCCGACGGTCCCATGATCGCCACGTAGTCGCCTTGCGGCACCGTGAACGAGACACCCCGTAGGGCGCGGACCGTTTCACTTTTCAAAACGTAATGCTTCTGCAACTCACGGATGTCGACCGCATTGGCGGTCGACACATCGACAGATTCGGTAGCCAACGAACTCATGGTTAGGACCTCGCAATTCCGCGTGTTAGCTCGCTTGAGGCGCACCACCGGCACTCGGTCGACCGCCGCCAGCGGGTCCACCGCCACCAGCGGGTCCGCCGCCAGCGGGTCGACCGCCACCCGGTCCGCCGCCGCCCGGTCCACCACCGCCCGGTCCACCCTGCCCCATTCGCTGTTGGAATTCAGCGAAGGTCGTCTCCAGCTCTTTCTTGGTGATCGACCCGTCTTTGTTGCGATCTGCTCGTGTCAACATCGACCGCATTGGCTCTTCCACGGCTTGCAACTCCGTTTCACTAATCGAGCCGTCCTTGTCACTGTCGTACTTCGTGAACATCTCATCGACACGACTGCTGGGACCCGGCCCCTGCTGGTTGGCCTTCGCCACCTGCTCCGCGGCCAACGACTTCTCTTCGTCCGTCATTTGAATGGCACGGTCCAAAATCAACTCCGGGAGTTCCAACATCTCTTTGTACTCGCCGGGGTTCAGCACGATCTCTTCGCCAGCCTCAAGCCCCTGCTTGATGACCACCGTCATGGAGTTATCGCCGTCGATCTGAACTTCCTTCGATTCGAACTGATTCTCGCCTCGCTTCACCAGGCAAAAGTAACGGTCTTGCACACCGTAAACCCCCTGCACCGGAATCTGCAATTGATCGGCCTCCATGCGGGTCTGAATCGATACCGAAGCCTTCATGCCCGTGATCAACGAGGCCGGCGCGTTCAACACCCGCACAAACACCGCGTATTTACGCACGCTGCTGGACATCCAACCGCCCTGCTCGGCATACTGGTTGACCTTGGTTACCACACCTCGAATGACTTGGTTGTTCAATGCATTGACACGAATCTCCGCTGGCATGCCAACTCGAATCGCCGTGATGCTCTGCTCCTGCACCAACGCCTTCACCTCCATCTTGTCCGGATTGGGCAACCGCACCAAGACCTGGCCCTCGCGGACCTCGGCACCCGGTTCCAACACCCAGTCCGTACCACCGCCACGACGAGACGACTCCTTGTTATACACGACTTGACCCGACACACCCTCGGGCACGCGAATCGTGCACTTCTCGATCAATTTCATGATCTCATCCATCTTCTCCGTCTCGACCCGCAACGCCTCTTCGTCATTCTCCATTTTGACTTCGGCAGCTCGAATGTCACTCTCCAAGCGGATCATTTCACGCTTCTTGCTGTACTCTTCCAAAATCGTCAGTTGCTTCTCAACCAACTCAATGCGACGCTTACCCTGCTCGACGGCCAACCGCTCGCTGTCCAACTGCTGCTTAGTGATGAAGCCTTTCGCCTGCATCTTTTGACTGTAACCAAAGTTCTCTTGGGCAATCTCCAGATCCTGCCGAGCCGCAATCAAGTTCATGCTCAATTCGGTCTTTCGCTCCTCAAATATGCCTTTGACATACTCCTCCAAAGAGACTTCTGCGGTCTTGAAGTCCGTCTCCGAGCGAATCTTCTGGGTCTGGGCGTTGGCCACCGCAATCCGCTGTTGCTCCAGCTCCTTCTCAAACGAAGTCGAGTCCAGCGACACCAAGAACTCGCCCGGGCCAACCCGCGTGCCCTCAGGGACCACCTGCAGCACCGAAACCATGCCGTTCCGAGCCCGAACTTCGCACTTGATCTCGACGTTTTCGCTGCTCTGCAACTCGCCGTCAGCCAACACATTGGCGACAAAATCACCTTGAGTGACGGTGGCCAGCACCGGGTTGAAGACCGTGCCGCTGCCCTGGTTGCGGACCCAATAGACGCCACCCGCACCCATCGCGATCAAAAACACCACCCCAATCAGCAAGGTGATCAAGGAAAATCCGAACCGTTTACTCATTACGACCACTCCCAAACAAACCTGAACCCCACTGCCCGGCGTACAACCGCGAAATCACCGCGGCTGAAACAAAATAGCCGCATCCGAGGGTTTCCACCACGGCGATTTTCCCACGCGACTATTCAGTTTAACCGCGTGATTTCAATTTCAGACCACGAGGAGAGCCGAATTGGAGCAGTTTCACCAGATTTCACGCGCAAATCGATCGAGAACGAACCGCCGAGACAACTAGGACTGACCCTGGCGCCGACGCTGTTTCCCCAAACGCGAGTTCGTCGTCACGAATCCGGCAAAATCCACCTCCAGCTCCTCCAAGCTCAACTCGATCTCGTCGCTCAATAGCAGCCATTGGGCTCGCGTCAGCCAAGCCGGTGGCGAGCCGTCATCGGCGCAGTCGCGGTCCCAAACGGCCGATCCATACACGCCGCTCGAAGGTGCCGTTCCGAAATCGCCGGAACCACCCGTCGGGTTATTCTGAGAATCGTGCTTCTTCATGGCTGGAACCTCCACTTAGTTGAACCGCATCCCGGCGGCCAACTTCGCTGACCGCCCGTTCATTTACTCCATGCATGCATTTTCTGGGCCAATCTCCAACAGGAAACGTGTCTAATTAAATTCTACACCTTTTTATGAAATAGTGAAGCCCTAAACGCCTCTAATGCCCACTTTAAGGAAGTTTACGCCACCCAGGTGGTTTATCTATGCCAATCGGGTCCTGCCCAACGAGCTCGTCACAACGATTTGACGCCAATCGCGGATCGCCTGTCTTTTTCCGGCAACGATTGCTGTCAAATGGAATCATGGTCCCTCCGACAATGCGTCGTCAGAACGATGACACCTGTTGCAGTTTTGCTCTCTAACGGCCTGATCTTGTCTAACGGCCTGCCATTTCCGGTGATCGGCCGTCCGCTTTGCCATCAAAGCGCAGCAATCGAACGCGCGCCGGCAACACGCGGATTTCCAAGGGCAGGACTCCGCCGAAGTCGCCGTCGATCTGATAGCCCACCTCCCGGTCCGCTTCGATGCGGAGGCGGTCGGCCGTGGTGCTGCGAAAGTCGCGACAGTAGATATGGCGCCGCAAGGCGATCCAGAACGCGTAACCCAGGCCCCGCAGTCGTCCTGAGCCAGAAAAAGTCGCGATGTCCAAGCGGCCGTCCTGCGGGTTGGCCTGCGGGACAATTGACAGTCCGCCCGCGTAAGATGGCAGGTTGGCTACAAATACCCACGGCACTCGCCACTTCTGGGTCCGCAGGCCATCCGTCACCGCTGCCTCACCGACCTCCGCCAAGGACGGCTCATGGCCAGACATGGTCGCGAGGCCTCCCGCTGCATCGGTGATCGTCAGTTGCAGGGTCGGAAAGGCGTAATACCAAAACGTCCGCCAAATAGGCCAAGCATAGCTCCACTTGGTGATGTGCCCGCGACGGTTACAGTGAACCTGCCGCACCACCTCGGCATCAAAGCCGACCCCAATGGTGATCAGCGCCAAGCGACCGTTGGCCAACAAAGCGTCGATGGCGATCGTTTCGCGCCGAACAACCGCCCGACAGAACGGCTCGATGTCACTTGTGCTGCCCAGCCACTTCGCCAGCAAATTCTCGGTGCCCAATGGAAAAACGGCGATGACCGTATCGGGCGAAACTCGCTCTGCAACGGCCGCAACCGTTCCATCCCCCCCAGCCGCCACGACCAATCGCAGTTCGCCCCGCCGTTCGAGCTCGGTTGCCTGTTGCTGCAGCTCCGCCAGATCCGCGATCAGGCACGGGAGCAGCCCCAAATCTCGCAGGCGGGTCGACAATCGCTCCAACAATGCCTGCCGGTCACTGGCCCCCGCCTTGGGGTTGTAGGCGATCAAGACCGTTCGGTCGGCTGCCATTGGGCTTCCTCCTTAAAATTCCTACAACGGTCCTCGGTTTCCTAGCAAAGCTAAGTTATCTACATCTGGTGACGTGTCGTGCTTGCC
Source organism: Pirellulaceae bacterium (assembly GCA_018402565.1). Classification (GTDB taxonomy): domain Bacteria; phylum Planctomycetota; class Planctomycetia; order Pirellulales; family Pirellulaceae; genus M30B19. Next base: position 401,812 of record JAGYIQ010000001.1, read on the forward strand.
TTTGGCCGACTTACCAACCAAAATGAAGTAGCGATCGATTTCGTCAACCCCCCGCCTCCGTCCCTGCCCGCCGCATTTCGGCGACCAACCGCTCGGGGATCGCCCGGTCGGGGTGGTTTGCCTAGAACGACACTCAACCCACATTGCCCAGTTTTCACATGCCACTCGAATCCGCCGATTCCTCGCAGCAAGCCTCTCCAGTCCCGCCAGACGCGGCCGCAGCGCCGCCGCGCACTCCCACGGGTCGGCTGCAGCCGACGTCCGCCTTTCGCCAGCGGAATTCGTCGCCAGTCACCCCTCAACCGGGGAGTTCGCAGGAGGAATCCACGGCACTCCCAGACGAACCCCGTTCCGTCGCTCCGGCTTCCGGCATGCCAAATTCGCCGCCGTTTGCAGCCGGGACCACGCTCCCTGCTCCGGCATCGCCCACTACAACGCCGCCGTCGGGTCCAGCGCCGCCCGCAGCACCGAGCCCAGCGACCGTCGGGCAAGGCGGAGAAGAATCCGTGGCTCCAGCGGCCAGCGGTGCCGAGGGCCGACGTCGCAGCCGTTCTTCCCATCGGTCTCAGTCCCGCCGGGGCTCGGCTGCCGGTCGTGCGAACAGCCGCAATTCGACCCGGGTTACCCAGCGGGAAGGCACCCAATTCTCGGAATTGGCGGCCATCGACTTGGATTCTGCCCACGTCGACGGTTCATCGTTGCGTGAACTTTCCGGGTTGCTGATGGCCTTTGGTCTATCCGTGGCACTCACCCAAGCCAGTCTCTGGTGGGTGGTCGGGGTCGATCCCTTGGGCATAGCACCACTCATCGAGCAATGGTTACCAGGCGTGGTTCCGCCAGGCCTCCGCTCGTAAAAGCGGTCGTGCCGCTCGCGGGTTACCGCCCGACTCTCGGTCGGGCCGCGTTTTCGGCGTCCGCGTTGCCCGCCGAGTCTGCCTCATCTGCCGACTCTACCTGTTCATCTCTGCTGGATTTTCCGCCTCTTCTGGCGGCTCTACCCCCGCCTCTTCTGGCCCCGCCTCTTCTGGCCCCGCCTCTTCTGGCCCCGCTTCTTCTGCCCCCGTTTCTTCTGCCTCGAGTGGAGCGTTGCCGCGTGTGGTCGTGTTCAGATAGACCGCCTTCAATTCCGAATAGGCGCGCTGAATGGCCAAGCCGTAGCGACGGGCTTCCTCGATGTCGCGATCCTCCGCCGCATGTCGCAGCCCATCCAGCAGGTCTCGATACGACTCCGCTCTGGCCGCATGGTCGTCCGACTGGGGGATGCGTCGCAAATAAGCGCTGACTTGGACGCGTCTCGTCCAGTCGTCGACGATCGGCAACCAGTAGTTGACGCCCTCCCAGTCCTGAGTCACGCCCGCAGAAACCAGCGGGATTTGCGACTGCTTCAGTTCTTCAAAAATCTCGTCCAGTGGTGGGTAGTACAAGAAGCACCCGAAGACGCTGGCGACAATCAAACCCAGCAATCCGACACCGCCCAGCACCTGCGGCGGCAGCACAATGTCCCAAGAACCCGTCCGATCGACCGGCTGCTCCAACCAAGTGTCCAAATCGGGAAACTTGCTGGTTCGCACCATCCAGCCGACCGCCAACAGCAGCGCCCAGCCGATCAATCCCACGATCTCGAATAATTGCAAGTTCTTGCTGAATCTCTCCATCACCAGGGGGATGCCCACGTTTTCCGCGGGATGGAACGGCGAGCAGTACACGTCAAACGCATGCGTATGGCCGGCTGGTTCCACACCCCGGGGTGTCAGTGGCCCGTCGACGGAATAGGACAAACCAACCACGACCAAGAATAAAACGCCGACACAGCCAAAGGTTCGCAGCTTGCCGTAGTGTAGCCACAGCCACAGGAAGACTCCCAAGTTGATTCCCGCCCCCAAAATCATCAGCGCAAAGGCCGCCCCCACCGAGTTCCCGTGTTGGAACATATCCCCCAGTTTGATGATCATCGTCATCGGCGTCTCGTAGACCGGCAACGCCACGCTGGCCATGAACAGCGGCGCCCAGACGTCGACACGCTCGGCCTTGTTCTGCAAAAAGCCGTAGGGCAAAAACAGACTCAAGCCCGCCGAGCCCAACAGCCCCAACAAAATAAATCCGACCTGCCGGCTCCAAGCTTCCCGGGCCGCAGTGACAGCGACGGCCATCAAACGGCGGATGCCATAACTCACCGGTGGCACATCTTCGGCCGCGTGAGCTGGAAAAGGCAAGACTTTCTCCACCAACAGGCCAACCAATGTCACAATAAACAAGGACAGAGCCGCAAACGAGATAATGACGACAGGATTCGCCAAGGACAGCCCGTACAGCAAACTGATTGGATTAAACAACGGCGCGGATATCGCAAACGCCAAGATCGCGCCACCCGGGACCCCCGCTTTATGCAACTGCCGGATCACGGGTAACGCACCCAAGCTGCAGACCGGCAACAACATGCCAATCAACCACGCCTGCGGGATGCTGCGGAGCGAATCGCCGCCAAACCACGCCTTGGTCGTCTCGTACCCGATCAAGCGTTTGATCACGCCCGCCAGAAAAAAGCCGACCAGCACGGTCGGGGCGGCATGGGAAGTGACCTCCAACAGGCGGTAGAGCATGCCCCAGACTTGATTTTGCACGTCGATCCCCTCTTCAGGTTAGGCCAATGAAGGCAGAACTGCCGCTTGCTGCCCCAGTTCACCACGGGTCGCCGTAAATAGCGAGTGGTCCCTAGTGCTTTGTCACAGCCAAAACTTGGCGTGTGGCAAAGGGGTCAGGCGTCAATTGTGCGAAGCACCCGCAGGGCCGTTCCGGCAATTGACGCCTGACCCAATACTGTTCGGCATGGAAATTGCACCGCCCAGGACGCACGCTAGCATGCTAGCATGTTTTACATTTGTCAACAATTTGGCAGCGAAGCGCGAACCAGCACCGTCTTTGAACCGTAATCGTTGCGTGGCGAAACTTCCCGGAGCGTTGTTTACGGATGGACTGCGGTGGTGGCTGAATCGGCAAAAGAACTCAAACCGTCTGATATTCGCGGCCTCAAGCATTTCCGTTCGGTCCGCGAACTGCTGAGTCGCCTGCATGATAACGGGTGCGCACGTGACAAGCCGGGCAATCGTGACTTGCACATGGACGAATATTGTCTTGGCGTGTTGTTGTTCTTGTACAACCCTTTGGTCACTTCCCTAAGAGCCATTCAACAGGCCAGCGGGTTTGCCAACGTGCAAAAGAAACTGGGTATCAAGCGAGCTTCGCTTGGGTCGCTTTCGGAATCGGTCTCTGTGTTCGACCCTGAACCGCTGAAGGAAATCGCCTCCCAATTGGCCGCACAGGTTCCCGTTGGACATGGAACGGATTTTTCCGCGATTAACCAGCAGATCACGGCGGTTGACGGTTCAGTTTTTGATACCGTTGCACGCGTCGCCGAGTTGGCCTGGATGCCACTAGCTAATGGCAAACAAAAACGCGCCTATCGGTTGCATACCCATTTTGAAGTCTTACGTGGCGTCCCCTCCCGTATCGACGTTACCAGCGCCAATCCCAAAGGTGACGCTGACGAACGGGCCGTGCTTCTGCGGACGATCGAGTCGGATCGCTGCTACGTCACTGATCGCGGCTACGCAAAGTTTGCTCTGTGGAATGCCATCGTCGATAAGGGCAGCAGCTACGTCTGCCGCGCGAGAGACAACTCAGCTTATGAAATTGTCGAAGAGCTCCCACTCAATGCTGAGGACATTGCCGAGGGCGTATTGAGCGATCAAATCGTCGAACTGGGAAAAGACCGAACGGAAGCGAACCGACCGAACCACAAAGTTCGCATCGTCATCGTCGAGTCCTCGCCTCACACCAGTCGCGGCAAGTATCGAGGTGGCAGCACGGGACCTTCTTCCGATGGCAAACTCAGAATCGCTACCAACCTGCTCGATGTGCCCGCCGAATTGATCAGTAAAATCTACCGTCTGAGGTGGCTGATTGAATTGTTCTTTCGCATGTTCAAGGGCCTGTTTGGCTGCCGTCATTTACTCAGTACCAAGCAGAACGGTGTCGAGATCCAGGCGTACATGGCAATCATCGCTTGCCTGTTGATCCTGATTTACACCGGCGTTAGTCCGAATAAGCGACTGTACGAGGCGATCTGCTTTTATCTTCTGGGCTGGGCCGAACTGGAAGAGTTGGAGGCAATCATCGAGAAACAAAGAGCCGCCGTTCAGAAAAAATCCTGATCTCTATTAAGCAAGCAAGACAAACTTGCATTGCCTGGGCTTGCTGCTGCGCCGATTCCAACCAAACCCGTGAGTCGCTTCCACTTCTACGGCCCAGCAAGTCACTTCTCGACGCCTCCCGGTCTATGCAAAACGCACCAAAAAGCTAAAAATTGCACTGCGGCAATTCCCATGCCGAACAGTATTGCGCCTGCCCCCTTTGCCACACCGATCCCAAAATTAAATTGTGACAAAGCACTAGCTGGCTCCAGGATCACAGCGGTACTTGGACCATGGTCATTAACTTGGCGACAAAGTCCTCGGGCTTGTCCGAGAATGGACTGAGCCGCAGCGACAAGACCGCCCCCGCCACCGCCTGGATGTCATCCGGAACCACAAACGATCTACCGCCCAAAAAGGCGGACGCTTGAGCACATCGCATCCAAGTGATTGCGCCTCGCGGACTGATGCCCATCGGCAAGTCGTGATGCCGCCGAGTCTCACGACACAAGTCGATCACATAGCCCCGCAGTTTCTCATGGACCGCCACACCGGAAACCCGATGTTGCATCTCAGATAATCGATCCAGCGTCATGACGGGACCAGACGCCGACGACGCAGATGCCCCCCCTGACTGGGGTTCAGCCGCCAGGATATTCCGCGCCAACATCTCGATCTCGAAGGCTCGCTCCGGATACCCGATGCTCAACCGCATCGTGAAGCGATCCAGTTGAGCCTCCGGCAAGGGGTAGGCCCCATGACTTTCGACAGGGTTCTGGGTCGCTATCACAAAGAACGACGGACTCAACGCCACGGATTGGCTGTCAATCGTGACCTGCCGTTCCGCCATCGCCTCGAACAACGCGCTTTGGGTTCGCGGGGTGGTGCGGTTGATTTCATCAGTCAACAGAATGTCCGCAAAAACTGGCCCCGGCCGAAAGCGAAACTCACGGTCCTTGGGGTCGAACAAGTTAAATCCGGTAATGTCCGCCGGCAATAAATCGGGCGTACATTGGACGCGAGAGAACTTGGCTCCAATCGCCGCGGCAATGGCTTTGGCCAAGGTCGTTTTCCCCAATCCCGGCAAATCATCAAACAGCAAATGTCCCCGCGCCAAGAGACATGTGAGCACCAATTCGACCACATTCTCTTTGCCCACCAACGCGGCGTTGAGCCTCTGCCGCAAACCATCCAAGACTTCCAGATCCGTCAACGCCTGCGCCCCGTCGGCCACCGCAGAGTACTCTTGCGCGGTTGCCAGGGGCGAACTGCCCGTACCCACACCGGCCGACAAGGTCGGGGATGTGGTTTCTTCAGGTGGCAACGGTGCATCCATGAGGGCTCTTCGTTCGGTCCAGGGTAACTGGGCGGCACTGCGACATCGGCCGCCCGTATTCAAGGTCTGCTCTAGTCTACCCGCCCCATGGGTAAGTTGCCAGAGTTTTGCAATTCGCCTGCATGTAACTTTCTCATCACCACGGCCACGCAGTGGCGTCACCCCAGCCAGCGGAAAGGTGCTGCTGCCCAAACGACATCACCGCCCCCGCCCGCCCGCCAACCGACCGACAGGCTCTTAATAGCTGCGAGCATCGTCGCCCGCATCCTGCAGAATCGTGGCCGATGCACTGGTGCCTAAACGCGTGCAGCCCAAAGCCAAGAACTTGATCGCATCGGCGCGATTGCGGATCCCACCACTGGCTTTTACCGCTACCCTGTCCCCGCAGGCGGCCACCATCAAACGCACGTCGTCCTCCGTCGCCCCCACGTAGTCCATCCGCCCGTCGATCTTGTGGAAGCCAAAGCCCGTCGATGTCTTGGTGAAGTCGACCCCCACCGTCACACAAATTTCGCACAATCGCTGCTTGGCTTCCCTCGCCTGCACGTAATCCGTTTCGAAAATCACTTTCAGCAGAGCCCCATGGTCCCGCGCGACTTGCCAGACCGACGCGATGTCGTCATGCACGTACTGCCAGTCGCCCTGCAAGACTCGGCCAACATTGACCACCATATCCAACTCCACGGCTCCCGCCCGACAGGCCCAATCCGCCTCGGCCACCTTGATGGGCGTCGGCTGACTGCCATGGGGAAATCCAATCACTGTGCCCACCGCAACCGCGGTCCCCGCCAAGGCTGCCTGAACCAAGGGGATCGCGTAAGGCTTGACGCAAACCGAACCCAAGTTGAGATCAGCGGCCAGACGACAACCGGCCAAAATTTCCGCGTCCGTCATCGTTGGATGCAGCAAGGCATGATCGATCGCGCGAGCGATCTGTTCATTGGTGTAGGGCGTGACGGTTGGCTGCTCGGTCATCCTCGGGTTCCCACAATCTCAAAAGGTCCAGCGGCGGGTCAGGGTAGATTAAGTTTCGTTTCGTTGACTCAACCATTGCTCCAAGGTCCGAAGCTCCTTGGCAATTCCATCCGCCAAACAAGGCGTTTGCAGTTCGGGTGGCAGTACATTCCAGGCATACGTCTCCACTTCCCAATGCGTCGGCCACCATTGCTGGGCATGCACCTCTTGAATGAATTCGCCGATCGCTGCTTGAGTGGTTCCCAACTCCCCTGCGTGACTTTCACTGATGGGCACGTGGAAATGGACGGTCCAACAGCCACGTTGGGTCACTGCCGGATGGGCCAATGCCAAGGGCAAGTCTTCGAAGTACCGTGGCGGCTGCCCCGACTCGTAGACCATCGTTTGATGCAAATAACGCGGCTCGGAAAACTCCTGCAAGCGTTGCCACGCGGTCGCTCGCTGCGACTCACTCAGTATGTCAAAATCAATTTCCAAAGCACTCGAGACTTGGACTTTGCCAATGCGGATCCCATCGCGTCGCATCTCGCGGATATTGTCAGCCGCCGATTCATGCATCACGCCCGCGTGGCAGATGTCATAACAAATCGACAGGTAGCGCAAGTGTCGTTGGCGAGTGGCCGCAGAGCCGGTCAACAGATGATCACGAAAAAAACGCAGCATTGGCGGCATGGACCCCAACAGGCAGCCCGGCTCCGGCTCGAGGCAAACCTCCAGGTGCAAACCTGTCGCCGACTCGATTTGCTCCAATTCGATAGCCAACCGTTGCAGGTTATCCACCACCCGGGACAACCACTGATCTTCTCCCCCGCGCCCATCTTCCCCCCGTCCATCTTCCCCGCGTCCAGGGGCGTCCACCCATCCCAAGGGCAGTGTCGAGATCGTCCCGCGTGTGGCCGAACCACTGTATCGCAGCAGATCCTTTAACAGATGCGCCAGGTCGCGAGTATATTCCAACCGCTCAGGCTCGGCCCATGTCGGCAAGTAGACCTGATGTTTCACCACGCGTTGGTGGAAGTCGCCGTAAGGAAAGCCATTGAGCGTGTAGGGCAGCAAGCCGCGCGCCGCCAACCACTCGGCGAGCCCCGGGACACCTTTACTATCGGCCAACAATTCGTCAGCCGTCCGCCGCGACAACCATAGCCCCACGCCCATCTGTTCCCAACCCAACAAACGTCGGACTTCGGTGGCATGTTGCTCCAATTGCTCCCGGGTCGTGACCAAGTCGCTGCCCGGGTGAACGTTGGTGCAGTAGCCCAACAGCGGCGCGGCCGCGACATCAGTTGGCGACGGCACGAGCGGCTCTCCGCGTGATCTCGAGGACCTCGTCCAGTACCAGTCCGTTGGTGGCCAAGCCTTCCTGGTGGTGGATCGTCGCCTCTCCGTTCCAATCGGTAAACGTACCACCCGCCTCTGTAAGAATCGGCAGGACAGCCGCCGCATCCCAGACGCTCATGATCGGGTCGATCATAACTTCGACTCGCCCGGTGGCGACCAGCAAATAGCCGAAACAGTCGCCCCAATTCCGCGAGACATAAACGCGGGAGTCCAATTCCATCAACGAGTCCAAGGCCCCTCGCTTCTGAAAGGTCCTGGGTTCCGCAGCAGCCAAGAGGGCGTCCCGCAGTGAGGCGACCTGCGAAACCCTCGCACGACGCTCGGCCAGCGGTGGCTCCAACAGCGGCTGGCCCTCGGGCGACCAATCCACCGGTAAACCTGCAGGTGCCGGAGCTTGATAGTGCCATGCCCCTTGGCCGACACAGGCGTGAATGCCCTCTTGCAAGGCCGGGATCACCACCGCTCCGACCACACACTCCGTGTCCCGCTCCAGACCCACCATGGTGCCATACAGCGGCACGCCACCAATAAAAGCCTTGGTCCCATCGATCGGATCCAGAATCCAGCGAAACCCGCTCGAGCCCTCCACCGTACCGAACTCTTCACCCAAAATCCCATCCTGCGGGAATCGCTCCAAAATCCGCCGCCGCAACAATTGCTCGGTGTCGCGATCGGCAATCGTCACCGGTGACTTGTCCGCTTTGCGTTGATAGTCAACATCTGCCCGCTGAAAATAACGCAGCGTGTTCAGGCCCCCTTCCCAAGCAATTGCCCAGGCATGTTGCCAACGCTCTCGCAACCCGTCATCCATTCCGCTTCCCGTTCCTACTCTTTAGTTGCATCGCCCGCAAAGAAAAAATTGTGGATCAACATCAGCATCACACCTACCACCAACAGACTGTCGGCGATGTTGAAGTTGGGCCACGGATCGAAGTACGGCACACCCGCCAAACGAAAATGAATCCAGTCCCGCACATGATAATGAAAGTCCTGCGGCGTGTTCGGCTCGTGCCACAATCCCAATCGATCGTAGAGATTACCCAAAATCCCGCCAGTCATCAAACCCAAGCAACTCAACAGCAGACGGTCGCGCCAGGCCCCATAAGCAAAGAGCCAAACCAAGAGCCCCACCAACGCCAGACCACTCAATGTCACAAACACGACTTGATAGCCCTGCATCATGCCAAACAAGGCGCCACCATTGGTCGACGTTTGAATGCCCAACACACCGTCGATCCACCAATGCGGCTCGTAGCTGATCGGCCATTGATTGGGATTCTGATGGTACGGCCAGTAACGCGCGAACATGTAGGACTTGGTCCACAGGTCGGCGACCAAACCGCCCACACCCAGCAACAGAAAAACACCCCAGGCCAACGAAAAGGTCCAACGGGAACTCACGCCAATCCCCGCGTCCAGGCTCGCTGGCTCGGCCGAGTTCCCCGGCGCGCCAACGCCAACGCCAGCGTCAGCGTCAGCGCCTGCGTTACCGCCTGCGTTACCGCCTGCGTTAGTGCGTGCGTCTGCGCCAGCGTTAGTGCGTGCGTTAGCGCCTGCGTCTGGCGACTCCGAGTGACTGGTGGAATCCGTCGTCATCATTCCGTTTCAAATCCCAAGGCTCTATTCTTCCAGCTCGTTGGCGCACTTGATGCAGTACGGCGTGTACGGCAAAACCTGCAGGCGCATCTTGCTAATCTTGCCGTCGCAGTTAGTGCAGAATCCAAACGTGCCGCCATTGACTCGATCAATCGCCTCATTGATCAAGTTCAACGCAACAAACTCGTTGTCCATCAATCGCAGCGTGTTGTCCTGATCAAATGCGTCACTACCCGCATCCGCAATATGGCTGGGAATCGCCGAATTGGCCGCCCCCATCCCCTGGTCACTCAACGCAGCATCCTTCAAACTGCTGACGTCTCCGCTCACCCGGGCCCGCAGGTTTAATAAGATATTCTTGTACTCTTTCAGCTCTGCCTTTGTTAATTTCACTGGCGATGATCTCCTAAACGGTCGTTCCGCCAAAATCGAACCTATCCCCAAAAAGCCTGCATAGCTTACCGACTTCTACTCGGCAGAACTAGTCCACAGGCCCCCTCCCGCCCCGTCGATCTCATTTTTTTACCGCCACCGCCTCAGCACTCGGGCTCGGCGACCCCAAACCACTCGATTAGAACACCCGACTGCCCCCCTCAGCCGCCCCCCTCAGCCAGTTCGCAGGGGACATGGGCGTTACGTATTTGTGACCGAAGCAAGTCGACCTCAGGAATCAGGCGACGGCAGGCGCCTGGTCGCTCGGCGGCACAAAAAAAGCCCCGGCACAGGCCGGGGCTCGGGGTTGTTAAGCTGGGACCGGTTCAGGTCCAAGCGGCTGGTGCTGACTAGTCCCAGTCCAGCTGTCCACCCGTTTGGTACTCGGTCACGCGAGTCTCAAAGAAGTTCTTCTCTTTCGACAAGTCCATCGTCTCGCTCATCCACGGGAACGGATTGGAGCTGCCGTAGATCTTGTTGAAGCCAATTCGCTCCAGGCGACGATCCGCAATGAACTGGACGTAGTCGCGGAACAAAGCCGAGTTGAGTCCCATGACACCGTTGGGCAAGCAGTCCTGGGCGTAAGCGATCTCCAACTCAACAGCTTCACGCACCAGACCCAAGATGTACTCTTGGAATTCGGGAGTCCAGGCGTCCGGATTCTCGGCCTTGATCCCGTTGATCAAATCCAGACCAAAGTTCAGGTGGATCGACTCGTCACGCAAGATGTATTGGAATTGCTCGCCAATCCCGGTCATGATGTTGCGACGATGGAACGACAGGATCATCACAAAACCGGTGTAGAAGAAAATCCCTTCCATGATCAGGTAGTACCCGATCAAATTCTTGAGGAAGGTCTGCACGCCCTCCAACGAATCGGTGGAGAAGTTCGGGTCCAGGACCTCTTTGGTCAACTCCATTTCGAAGTCGTCCTTGCGAGCAATCGCCGGAACTTCGTTGTACATATTGAAGACTTCGCCTTCGTTTAGGCCCAACGACTCCACAATGTACAAGAAGGTGTGGGTGTGCACCGCCTCTTCAAACGACTGACGCAACAAGTACTGGCGGCACTCCGCATTGGTGACATGCTTAAAAATCGCCAACACCAAGTTGTTGCCAACCAAGCTTTCGGCCGTGGAGAAGAACCCCAAGTTCCGCATGATCACTGCCCGCTCGTCGGCCGACAACTTGTCGCTCCGCCAAATTTCGATGTCCTTGTTCATCGGGACTTCGGTTGGCATCCAATGATTGGCGCAGCCGTTGATGTAGTGTTCCCACGCCCAGTTGTACTTCAGCGGCATCAACTGATTAACATCCACTTGGTGGCAGTTGATCAATCGTTTTTCATTAGCCACCACCCGCGCCTCGCGGCCCAGCAGTTCCTTGTTTTGCGATCCAATCGTTGGCTCTACTACCGTCGACATGTTCCGACACTCCCTTTTGCTTTTCTGAAATCCGCTAGGTACCCAGACGAATCGGTGATCTCACCGATTCGTCTGTTCACCCTAACCTGATACTTCGCCCAGACCATCGCTCATGACGTTGCCATCACACCACAACCTGGGCCGCCTCTTTGCTCGTGGCACCAACTCTAACGACTGCAAAAGCTGCCCCACATTCACCGTCGCCGCTGGTTTATTGCACCCCATTTCTGCGGCTTATCGCCGCAGGTCCATCCCCAGTCCTATTGGCAGGATTCGCAGTCCGGGTTATCCAAACTGCAAGTCTTCTCCGCTGCGGGACGATCCACCGCCACATTGCTCGACTCGCTACGGTTCTTCATCCAGCGTGGCTGGATGCCAAACTTATTGATGTCGACCGTGGATTTCTCCACTTGCGTCGCACCCAACGAACGGAGGTAGTAAGTGGTCTTCAAACCCTGCAGCCAGGCCTGCTTGTACATGTCGTCCAATTGCTTGCCACTGCGCGTTTGCACGTACAGATTCAACGATTGGCCCATGTCGATCCACTTCTGCCGCCGAGCCGCACAAGCGATCAACCACTTGGGATCGATCTCGAAGGCCGTCGCGTAACGCTGCTTGATGTCGTCCGGCAACTCGGGGATCTCGCCCAGCGACCCATCATAATACTTGATGGCCTCGAGCATATCCTTGCCCCACAAGCCAAGCTGCTTCAACTCTTGGACCAAGCGAATGTTGACCTGCACGAACTCGCCGGACAAGCTGCTCTTGACAAACAAGTGCTTGTAGGTCGGCTCGATCGATTGGGTCACGCCAATGATCGTACTGATGGTGGCCGTCGGAGCAATCGCCATCACATTGCTGTTTCGCATGCCAAACCGAGCAATTCGCTCGCGGACCGGCTGCCAGTCCAGGCTGACCGAGCGATCGACTTCCACCGCCACACCGCGTTCTTGCTCCAACAGATCCAAGGTGTCGATCGGCAACAGACCACGGTCCCACTTGGAGCCAACAAATGTCTGATACTTACCGCGTTCCTCGGCCAATTCCGTGGATGCCAAAATGGCGTAGTAAGAAATCACTTCCATACTGCGATCGGCAAACTCCGCCGCCGCCGGACTGGCGTAGCTAATCCCGCACGCTGCCATCGCGTCCTGGAAGCCCATCAACCCCAGGCCCACCGGGCGATGCCGGGCGTTGGAGTTCTTCGCCTCCACCGTCGGGTAAAAGTTGATATCGATCACGTTGTCCAACATGCGGACCGCCGTGCGGACCGTCACGGCCAAACGCTCCACGTCCAATTCGCCGTTCACAATGTGATTGGCCAAATTGATCGAGCCCAAGTTGCAGACCGCCGTCTCCGTCTCGGACGTGTTCAGCAAAATCTCCGTGCACAAGTTGCTGCTGTGGACCACGCCGCAGTGGTCCTGCGGGGAACGCAAATTGGACGGATCCTTCCAAGTGATCCAAGGATGCCCGGTTTCGTACAACCGGGTCAACATCTTTCGCCACAGTTCAACCGCCTTGATCCGCCGGAACAGTTTGAGCTTGCCCGACCGAGTCAACTCCTCGTAGTGCGTGTAACGCTCCTCGAAGGCTTGACCCACCAAGTCGTGCAGATCGGGCACGTCGTTGGGGCTAAACAGCGTCCACTCGTCATCCGCCAACACTCGCTTCATGAACAAGTCGGGAATCCAGTTGGCCGTGTGCATGTCGTGCGTCCGACGACGGTCATCGCCCGTGTTCTTTCGCAAGTCCATGAACTCTTCGACGTCCAAGTGCCACGTCTCCAAGTACGAACAAACGGCACCTTTCCGCTTGCCGCCCTGATTGACCGCCACCGCCGTGTCGCTGACCACCTTCAAGAACGGGATCACACCCTGGCTGCGACCATTGGTGCCCTTGATGTGGGCATTGGTCGCACGCACGTTCGTCCAGTCATTGCCCAAACCGCCCGCCCACTTGGACAACTTGGCGTTGTCGGAAACCGACTTGAAAATGTGCTCCAAATCGTCCATCACCGTGCTCAAGTAACACGAACTCAGCTGCGGGTGACACGTCCCCGAGTTGAACAAGGTCGGCGTGGCACTCGTGAACAACAACTGCGACAAGACCTCGTAGAACTGAATGGCTCGGTCCGTCTTTTGCTCACCCTCGGCCGATGCCAGTCCCATGGCGACCCGCATCCAGAAATACTGCGGAGCCTCAATGCGTCGATCACTGATGTGCAGCAAGTACCGATCGTAAATCGTCTGCAGACCCATGTACGGCAGCAACTCGTCCCGGTCGCTCACCAGAGCCGCGGCCAACCGCTCCAGGTCAAAATCCAACAAATCGGCACTCAATCGCCCAGCTTCCACACCGCTCCGCAGGTACTTCTGGAAACACTGGCGGTACAGCGTCGGCAACTCCGCCGGCAGTGCCGACTTGCCCAACGCCTCGCGGTAAATGATCTGACGCACCAACCGGCCCGCCACCTTGTCGTATGCCGGTTCGATCTCGATGTGACTACGAGCCGAAAGGACCATCGCCCGAGCAATCTCCGGGGGAGAAATCCCGTTGAAGAACTGACGCTTGACCTCTTCCAAAATCAAATCAACCGAACACAACTCCTCCAAGCCCAAACAGGCATTGCCAATCTGCTCACGCAGCCGCTCGAAGTCCACGTTCTCCATCCGGCCGTCACGGTTGACCAAGATCGACGGGAACGGACTGTCGATCTCCAACCGCTCCTCCGCCCGCAACTTTCGCATCCGAGCATGCTCTTCACGGTAGAGGATGTACCGCCGAGCCACCGAGTAAAACTCGTAACGCATCAAAGTGCGTTCCACCGCATCCTGGATCCGCTCCACGTCCAAGACGCTGTCGGTCGCCTCCTCCATGACCGTCGCCAACACATCGAGCGTCATCTGATCGATCCGATCCAACAGGGCCTGATCCAGCGACCCGCTGTCCTGCACCTGCTGCTCCGCGCAAAACGCCTTGCTGATGGCAATCCGGATCAGGTTCTCGTCAAACGATACCTGGCGACCGTCTCGCTTGCCAATCAACAATTCCTGTTGCGTTCTTTTCAACATCCACCGTTCTCCTCAACCGTGATTAGAAAATCCGTCCGAATCCACTCGCGCCCTACCCACTCGGCCCCAATCCACTCCCAACCATCCATCCGCACCAACCAGCCGCACCCCCGACCAACCAGCACCACAACCGCCCACACCCCGAACACCCCGATCGACGGCCGGCCGACACTCTCGCTCGGCCCTCTCAGCATCGCCCCACCCCGTGACACATGAGGTCCAACCGATCGGAAAATTTCAACTTGCTACGTCACCCTCCCATCCCTGGAGTTAAAATTAAAAAAGCTTAACAAAACTGTTTGCGCCCAGTCCCGGCGTCACTGGATGCGAGTCACCGGAACAGAATGGCTTCAACGTTCAAGCCGCCAGAATCCGCCACGGCCACACCCAGACAATCCCTGGTGGTCCACAGCAGTGGGTTCGCCCAACCCATTTCTCTTGTTGCACAACATCAGACAAACCCTCCCTAGTTGACGCCTGCGAGCCGTCCCGTGGCCCACGCTTTCCCTTCGCGAACGATCCATCACTTGCCCGTATCCTATCACTATATCTAGTGTTCAATGACCCGACCTAACCCCTACCCCGGTGGCAGTCGCGAGGCCAAAAATCCTCGCCTACCCACCCACCAGTACCCAACCGGTACTCGTCCAGTAACCGTCCCAAACCCACTCGCAACCCCGTCCCCAGTTTTCGGTCGCCAGCCGGTTTTCCATCACCGTAGGCCCAATATATCGTGGCCAACCCGAAAGTCAACACAACATATGGTAATGCTAGCACTAGGACTTAAGCCACTGAAATCGGGAGGTTTAGGTTTTTCGAACCCGCCGAGAACGTCGTCCACGGCCAAAAAATTTTCATCGTTCCTTCACCGAGTTTGCTAGCGAGTCAATGCTAGCGGTTTTCAAGATTTGGGGTTGCCAGATCCGTCACTTTTGCACTTAGCACGAACCGCAATTTCTGGTACCAGTACCCCCGGTGCTATTGGCCCCAGTCCCAACAGACAGAGCCTCGACACCTCGACGCCCCGTCTCCACTTGGGCACGGACACTCAGGCACGGACACTCAGGCACGGACACTCAGGAATTGACACTGAGGAATTGACACTGAGGAATTGACATAGAGGAGGCGGGTTGCTGCACTTTTTGGCGATGATCGGCCGCAGCGCTCAAGAAACGCTGAGCCACTGGAATCGGATCCACGGCAGCCTGTTGGCCGCTTCCGTGTCGTTCTATGCGTGTTTCTGCGTCTTTCCAGTGATTCTGATCCTGCTGGCCGGTTTCGGCTTTTTCCTGCAACACACCGGTTGGGGGCAGAACTACGAACAAGGGTTACTCCGCTACGTGGCCGATCAAACTTCAGAGCCTCTGGCGGTCCAGGTTCAGTCTCTGCTGCATCAGATCGAAACATCGGCGATCGCCGGAGGACCACTCGGTGGGCTATTTTTGCTCATGACGGCCCTCACCTTGTTTGTCAACTTCGAGCGGTGTTTTGGGATTATCTGGGAACGGACGGACCGCGGCGAAGGATTCATCTCGAACTTCCGCTCCCTGCTCGTCCATCGACTCCGTGGATTCTTGATGCTGTTGATGATCGCGATTTTGATCTTTGTCAACTTCGCGTCGTACTTTGCAATCGAGTGGGTAGCGCGGTGGTTGGAGAACTTTGGGACGCTCCAACGCTGGTGGCAGTTGACACACCTGGGATCGTCTTTGTCGCTCAACGCCCTACTGTTCACGGTGATCTACCGCACCTTGCCCAGGCAACGAATCTATTGGTGGGCCGCCCTGCAGGGTGGTGTCTTGGCGGCGATTACTTGGGAGATCGGCCGCTACCTGTTGGCGTGGTTGATTATCAGCGACAAGTACCACACCTTCGGCGTGGTCGGTGTTTTCATGGGCTTGATGATGTGGGCCTACTACGGGACCTACGTCGTCTTGTTGGGGGCTACTCTGACCCGCGTGACCACACTGGCGCGCGAGACCGCGATCAAACAGCGGCGTTTGGAACGCGAGGGAGTCGCAGCCGAAGCTCCCGCCACCCTGCCGTTTCGTCCGACCGAGGCCTACCGACGCAGCATTCCGCTGGACGACCGTCCACACCAGCAGCGGGCCACAGGTCAACGATCCGAACAGCAGGTGGCCTGACCCGGGCTCAAGTCGTCGCGGACGGCCGCGCGGCGGCCATCAATTCCACCAGCGTTTGTCGCAATTCCCGCATCTTGACCGGTAGGGTCATGACCGTCCGCATGGGGCCCAGTTTTGCTTGTTTTTCCAGCGATTGCTGATTTTCTGTGACCAACAAAATGGCGGGGATGTTCTTGGTGTCATCGTGGGTGGCGAAGAAGTTAAACGCGTTGAGGGCATCCACCCCCATGTCCGCACAACTGAACAAGACCACCTCTGCCGCCGGCGGTTCCGTTGGGTCCATGTACTCAAAACGCGAGAGAGCTCGCCGCGGATCCGCAAAGATCAGCAGCTTGTAGCCCACCTCCTTGAGTTTTTCTCGGAACAGATCTTGCAGTTTTTGCTTGCTCTCAATCAGCATCAGCGTGCGGCCATTGCCCTCCTCCGCCTTGGCCTTTTCGGCCAAGTGTCGCGAAATGGTCCGCTCTGCCATCTCCGCGCCCTGGTCGTCTTTTTCACCCGACGCAATTCCCTGCAAGATCGACTCGGCGGTGTCCAACACCTCCTGCGGCGTCTGCATCCGTCGCTTGACGTCCAACTCCAACATTTTGTTGAGTAAGACTTGCACGCGGCCAGGCAGATCAGGTAGAAATGCCGTGATCGGTGGGATTTCTTTAAATCGTTGGGCACTCAATCGCAGCATGCGATCCCGAGTTTCCACCATGGCCGGCCGACCCGACAACATGTGATAGAGCATGCAACCCAGGAAAAAAATGTCGCTGCGTTTATCGTTCCGCCGGACCTTGGTAATCCGCTCCAAACCCGCGTAATCAATCGAACGTGGATTGACCATGTCCTCCGAGTCGCCCGTGACCTCTTTGTCCCCACCCGCCAAGCCAAAGTCAACCAAAAACGCATTCCCACTGGAGGAGAGCAACACGTTCGAGAGTTTCAAGTCGCGATGAGTAATGCCTCGCTTGTAGGCATACGATAAACCGGCCGACAGATCTCGCAGGATCGTCAAGGCTCGCACCAAGTCCAAACGGCCGTGCGCTTTGACATAATCGCGCAGGTTCTGCCCCTCAATCAGGTCCATGACCATGAAGGTGCGGTCTCTGTCCGACTGCACATCATAAATGCGAATGATGTTCTCTTGCTGCAGCCGCATCACGGTCTTGCCCTCGCGGACAAAATTCTCCGTCGTTACCTTGTCTGTCACGTACCGTTGCCGCAACACCTTGACCGCTCGGACTTCACCCGTCTTCCGATTGACCGCGCGATAAACCCGCGCAAAGGTACCGGCCCCGACCAAGTACAAGACCTGCCAGTCCCCAAAGAAGAAGCCCGTCTTCGACCCCTCGTCGATTCGCTTGAGTTGCCAATTGGTCAGGATCTCACGCCGCAGAAGCTCCTGGCGGAATACATCAAGACTCGCACCCCTCGCTCCCAAGTCGGTGGTCACCTCATCCAATTGCCTGGGTTCCGCCAGTCCACACTCGATGATTCGCCGAGCCAACTCTTCACAGGTGTCAATGCTCATAATTCATTATCGACTAAGTCTAGTGATACCCACCCCCGTCAAACGCGGGTGAAACCACCCAGGCGTGGATGGAGCGGCAATCGGCCGCACTGGCACTGCCCTGGGCCCCCTTCACGAGTTTCCCAACACGTTTCCAGGGCGAACGGCGGCGAAACGCAACGCAACCACCTAGCACTTAGTATATCTTACCAAATCCGAATCAACCAACCGTTTTTCGCCCGGTATTACCCAGCCAGCCAAAAGTCGGAGGCCAACTCAGAGATTGAGACGACAGGGGCGATCGAGTCGATCGCAGCGAAAAAACGACCCGCTCGCCCCCCCCCAACTGGCTCAGCGACGCTCGCTCGATCGCTCCGCGTGTCGACGCCCGACCCCGTGCCGCGATCCGCCCGACGACTCCACCCGCCGCTGAACATCGCCACGCCCCGCATCGACCCGAACGCCACCCGTTTCAAAACGAATCCCCGGTTGTTCAAAACGAATCCCCGGTTGTTCGAGCGAAATGCCTGAACGCTCCACACGGAATCCTGGCCCAAAACCGCTCCCCGTGTCAAATCCGACGTCCAGACCGCGTCTCAAGCCGGCGTCCAGCCGCCCGTGTGCCTGGCCATGACCCGCCCCGTGAGCCCCCCAGCGAGGATCCACTCCCCGGTCGAACCGGTGGACCGTGGTCTGTGGAACAGCAACCCAATGTCCGCAGGGCTGCGGGTGAGCGAACACCGTACGCACCCCCGGTATCGCGTTGTAAGCCGCAAAAATCTCAGCGTCGATCTGGGCCATCCACCCCTGAAGCCTACGCGTGCACAACAACGGTCGATGAATCCCCCGTTGGCCGCGATGCCACGCTTCCTCAATCAGACGCTGCAGGTGATCGCTGTGCGCTGCCAGTTCGTGGACCTTGCGCTCCAACCGCAGAGGTGCTTGGTGTCGCGACCAACCCCGCAAAACAGCCGCCTGCCCCTCCAAACGCCCCACCTCCGCCATCATCTGGCCAAACAAACAACTGTGACTGGCCACATGCACCAATTCCCGCCGCACATCCCGCGCCAAGAAATTCACGTTGTCCGCATGGTCCCGAACGGACAACCGCCAATCGAGCGGATTGGCCAAAGCGATCGACGCCGACAACAACCCCAACGCCATCGCACCACCCAAAATCAACAGGCGACGGACCCAAGATTCGGTTTCCACGTTCATGACGAGTTCTCCCTTCCGCAGAGTTTTTCACCCGACCCAACCCATGTTAGGTCAGACGATCGAACCGCAAGGCTTGACGAGCACCTGTCCGCCAAGCTTCTCCGTTCGACCTGTCCTCTGCAGACTGAAGCAGACGCCATGCCAGTCGCCACGTCCTCCCCCTGAAGAGCCCTACCCATCGGCCATCGTCGACCACAAAGCTCGCACAATCCGACCCCATGCCCGGGCAGCCTGTGCCGCGCTGGCCCTGCCCCAACCCGACAAAACCTCAATAAAAAGCCAATATCTGGAGAAAACCAGCCGCCAATCGAGCGCCCTCGCCCGGCCGAATCCACCCCACAAAAAAAGGACGCTCGCGAATCTCGCCAGCGTCCTCCTCGGTCCAAGCCCGTCCACAGAAACCAAACCAACTCCAAAAAAATGTCATCAATTTGAATTTTCTGGCGTCATCAATTTGAAGTCACCTTAAGGTGCCGAGCCGCTGGCGTTCTTTACGTACTTGTCCAGCCAAGAAATGGTCTCGGCCTGCGTGTGCAGGATCGATTCGCGGGCTTGATAGCCATGACTTTCGTTGGGCAACATGACTAGGCGGGCGGTGCCTCCGGTCCCTTTGATCGCCTGGAACAGGCGTTGCGATTGGATCGGGAAGGTGCCGGAGTTGTTGTCGGCTTCTCCGTGGATCAGCAACAAGGGTTGATTGATCCGATGGGCGTGCATGAATGGCGAAACCTTGTTGTAGACTTCAGGGGCCTCCCAGAACGTCCGACGTTCGGATTGAAAGCCAAACGGTGTCAACGTTCGGTTGAACGCCCCGCTGCGGGCCACGCCGGCCTTGAACAGGTCGGTATGAGCCAACAGATTGGCGGTCATGAAGGCGCCGTAACTGTGGCCGCCCACCCCCACGCGGTTGGGGTCGGCGACTCCCAGGGAGACGGCCTTGTCGATGGCAGCCTGGGCCGCCGCCGTGACCTGCTCCACGAAGGTGTCGTTCATCGTCTCGGGATCACCGATGATCGGCATGGTGGCGTTGTCCATAACGGCATAGCCCTGCGTCAGCAGTGCCAAGTGGCTGGAGCCGCCAATCCGAGTAAACTGCCACGGCGAACCCGAGACCTGACCAGCCGTCGCGGCATCGTTGAACTCCAGCGGGTAGGCCCAGACGAACAACGGCAGCCGCGTTCCCGGTTGATAGTCCGCTGGCAAGTACAAAGTGGCGGACAAGGGAACGCCGTCGGCTCGCTCATACTTGACCAATTCCTTCTTGATGCCGCGAATCTGCGGGGTGGGATCGGCGAAGTCAGTGACCGGCTCTGTCGCTTGGTTCTGTAGGTCACGCGCCAACAAATTTGGCGGCTGGTC
Organism: Pirellulaceae bacterium; assembly: GCA_018402565.1. Taxonomy (GTDB): domain Bacteria; phylum Planctomycetota; class Planctomycetia; order Pirellulales; family Pirellulaceae; genus M30B19. Next base: position 422,396 of record JAGYIQ010000001.1, read on the forward strand.
GTTCGTCTCGCGGGAAGTCAGCAGCACGGGCAAGCGTTCCGCTCCGCTGTCCAAGACTCGGACCACAGATTCGTAGCAGCCTTCCTCGCAACGCCACAGCCGCTCGGTCACTTGCGTCTTCAGGTTTTGTCGATCCAGGAACGGCAAATTGCCCACAGGCGACGCGCCGGCTCCACTGCGGTACACCCAATCGCCATCCTGTCGCACAACCATGCGACCGTCAGGTTGCGTTTGCATTACCAATTGCCCGGGATCCCCGTAGCGGTCCCGCTGACTGCGGTCGATCAACACGAGGGGCTCGGCAGTCGGTTGTGACAAGTCGTGCAGCAAGGTCCGCGTCCAGCGGCGGTCGCGATCATTTTCGCTCACGGCCAGCCACTCGCTGTTGGCGAATTCGGTGATGCCGGTAAAGCGATATTGGACCTTGACCAATTCGCGTGGAGGACCATCAAATGGGGCATCCATAGCCCACAATTGATCGCGATGCGGTACGGGTTTCCGCGGGTCGCCGTCGTCCAATGCCTCGGCCCAAATCAGTGTGGCGTCTTGGTTGGCACGCCAGCGAATACTGCGGCGTCCGGTGGGCACGCCTTCAATCGGAATTTTATCTTGCAGCGGCATTTCGGCGATTTTTGCAATTGTTTTCCCGTGCAGATCCCACACCTCCACCTGCCGAGGGAAACTTCCCATGGTATGCAAGTAGGAGAACGGTCGAGCGATCTGCGTGACCAACAAGAAGTTGCCGTTGGGAGAAAGCGACACACCACCGAAAATGGCGGGAGCTCCCACCGACTTTGCCTCACCGGCCAAGGTCACCCAGGTCAATTGGGCCGTGGCATGGTACTCGAACAGCGCCTCGTCGTACGGGTTGCTCAACAGGTCCTGGAACGTCCGCACGGGTGCCTCCATGCCGTCAGATTCCTGGATATTCGGCCCTGACGGGGCCTGCGGTTGGGCCGGTTCCCCGCCCAAATTCTCAGGCACGGTGCCGCACAACAGCGAGCGACCGTCCGGCAACCACTCGATTCCAAGTGTGACTTGGTGCAGATTCTTGACCAACAGACGCGGTTGGCCCGGGTTATCTACGCTCGCCACCCACAGCTGCGAGCCCTCGGGCGAAACCGTCGTGATCGCAAATACATCGGATCGATGCGACCAATCGACATCGGCGATCTGATGATCGGCCGGCAATGGCACGGCCACTGCCTCCCCACCTCGCAGTGGCCGCAGCGAGACGGCCCGGTCGTAACCCGCCGAAAAGCGCCGCCGCGCGGCCGGGTCGATCCGCATCCCCGCCAACCGCAACATCCGCCGCGACAGGTCCGCAATCGAAGGCATCGCCGGCCGCTGGATCAACACCAGCCATTGGCCGTCGGGACTCGTCGAGACCCGCGGAGTGGGCTCGGCATCCAACAACTCAACCACCTCGGGAGGAGGCAAGCGGTAGCCGTCCTGAGCTTGGACGGCTACGCAGCGCCCCAATCCCAGCACCAACCCAAACCCGACAAGCCAACTGGCGCAGCCCAATGACCATGCCGGCCGCCGCCACCCCCTGACTCCATCGTTTAATTCCCCGCCACACACCTCGCGACTCACTCGCCACATCATTCGCTATCCTCTCCTGAAAGACTTCGCCCCGCGACCCGCCCATAAACGCATCGACCTCGCCTCTGCTCGCCGGCAGCAGCGATCGGGTTCCCGTCGCTGCCCCCAAGATACTCGAGTCGCATGGGGGGTGCCACCAATAAAAAACCGAACCCCCAGTTCCCCCAGAGATTCGGTCCAAGCGCATTCCCGCGTCCAGCAGTCCAGCAGTCCAGCAGTCCAGCGGCCAACGCATCGCCGCCAGCCGCCAGCCGATAAGACAAGCTGAGCAGACCCGATGTGCTTACTCGGTCTTGATCTCTGCCGGAAATTCGATCCGCAGGATCTCCGGTTGCTGGAACTTGCCGACCTCCATGCTCGCTCCGCCGACCAAGACCAAATGGCCCGACGAGTAAGGCAGCAGTCGATGAAAGAACCGAGCGTCCTCGGTTTGCCCGACCACTTCCCATGCCCCTTGGTCAACTGACAACACTTGGACGCTGCCGTCGTAAGCGGTCACGACCAAACGCCCGTCCAACGGCCAGGCGGCCGCACCAAAGCCCACCATGCCTTGATCGCCGACCAACTCGGGTCCGTCCGTCCAGGACTGAGACTGCGGGTCGAAGATCGAGGTCCGTCGCGTTGGGCCGCCCTGCCGCTCCATGCCACCCAGGGCGAAGAGCTTGCCATCAAAAGCGGCCAACGCCAACGCGCGACGCTGGAAGCCCGGTGCCGGTAATTCCTGCCAACCTGCCTCCGCGTCTTGCAGGTTCAGAACCCAAGCCGAATCATGCCATTGGGTGGAGTCCGGACCGTCCATCGCCCAGCCGCCCACCACGTACAGTCGATCGTCCAGGACAATCGCGTCGTGACTGGATCGCCCCTGCGGCAACGACGGCAAAGGCGACCATTGCCGGCTGTTGGTATCGAACGCAACCACCTGCGACTGACTGTAGAGTTGGTGGGCCTCTCCCTCTTCATTCGTTGCAAAAAATCCGCCCACCAGGATCAGACGCTCTCCATGAGACACCATCGCCAAACCCTGCAGGCGATGCTGACCCTCCGCCACAACCTCCCAAAGGCCCTCCACCGCAGTCGTATCCCAACGCAACAATTGGTTCGACTGAGAAGTGTTCCAATACGAATGAGCCGAGCCGGTATGTCCACCGTAGACGTAGATCGATTCGCCCACCCGAGCCGCACCAAAACTGGTGATCCCAAACGGCAACTCGGGAATCGTAATCCCGAGCTCTTTGCCAGCGACGGAGCGGACCTGCACCTCGCTCGACCCCGTCCCCGCTGCATCAGTCGCCCAATCGCGTTGGTCCACTCGCACGGAAACCGTCACGTAGGTCCGCACTTCCTCGTACTTCAGATCTCCCCACTGGCCTGACACTGCGGCAGACGCTTTCGCGTACAAACCGTACTCGCCGCTGCTCGTCGGCGTCCACAAGGCGATGCCCTGCGATGTGGTGGTCAGTTCCACGGGCTCCTGACCGCCGACCACCTTGATCGCTGTCTCGCCCAAAGGGGCCTGGCCAACCGCCCCACGCACCTGAACACCTTTGACATGCGGCTGCAGACGCAACAACGGACCGCTGGAGGAAGAACTCTCCAGCTTCAATCGCTCGCTCAACGACAAGTCCAGCAGACTCAACGCTCGATACTTCAGCAAAAACGCCTGCCCCCCACGCTCGATGACGCCCCACGTCACCGGTACTTCAATCGCCACCGCTGCAAAGTCGTCTGGGATCGTGCCCACCAAGCGATCGTCGCCCAGCGTTAACTTGACTTCACGCCGCTGCCCATCCACCCCGTGCAACGTGACCGTCGCGTCCGCCATCCGCTCCAAATATTGCGGATCGTCGGGATGCACCCCCTCGCTCAAGACCACGCCAAACTCGCGGGAGCCCGGTTCCGGCAACAACACCCAGACAAAATGCGCCCATGCCTGGGAGGTGCCCAACAAAACGGCCAAGAAAGCTACGCCAAACCGCAGCCCACGATCGATGCGAAACAGGTTCATGAAACCCTACTCCTCGTCAAAGAAACTCGTCACTGAGACATCACTATCCAAGTCACGGCGTGCTGCCGCAACTCTTCCTGCGTGGCTGGCGGAGATCACGATACCCCACATTCCGAGGGCAACAGACCTACTGGCTGGCTGCGTTGGGCTGAACCTCAATCAAGAACGCTCTTGAGATCCAGTCTCAATAGATTAAGGGCCGATGTCACGGGTTTCCAGAGGGGGATCGATTTTTTTACAACGCTGCCAGACGCGGGCCGGCGGACTGTCGCCCCAATGACCGGCGGCTAGCGCCTTGTCGCTCACTCCAGTGGAACGCGTTGACAGGCTAAACCGGCGGCTACCGCCTTGCCGCTCACTCCAGTGGCACGCGTTGAAAGGCTAAACCGGCGGCTAGCGCCTTGCCGCTGACTCCAGTGGAACGCGTTGACAGACTAAACCGGCGGCTAGCGCCTTGCCGCTGACTCCAGTGGAACGCGTTGACAGGCTAAACCGGCGGCTACCGCCTTGCCGCTGACTCCAGTGGCACGCGTTGACGGAGCTAAACCGGCGGCTACCGCCTTGCCGATCACTCCAGTGGAACGCGTTGAAAGGCTAAACCGGCAGCTGCGCGCTCGCTCACTCAGTCGAACGCGTTGACAGGCTAAACCGGCGGCTGGCTTGCCGCTCACTCCAGTGGAACGTTGACAGACTAAACCGGCGGCTAACGCCTGATCACTCCAGTGGAACGCGTTGACAGGCTAAACCGGCGGCTAGCGCCTTGCCGCTCACTCCAGTGGAACGCGTTGACAGGCTAAACCGGCGGCTAGCGCCTTGCCGCTCACTGTTCGAAACAGCGTTGGATCGCCTCCAGGGTCACGCAGCGGCGGAGGATCAGTTCGGCGTAAGGGGCCCGTCCCGGCCGCGTTTCCGCCCCGTCGTCCGGCGCGTTGATCTGGCTGGGCGAACGAAAAATCGGCTGAATTCGCGACACCAAGCCGATCAGTTCACCGCGGTCGTTGAAGATGCCCGAGCCGCTGCTGCCCGCTCCGAACGGAGCGGTGATCTCCAGCCATTGGCTGGAGCCGCGTCGGTGCGTCAACGTCACGTGCCGACTGACGATCCCCTGCGTCAAGACAAAGAACTCGTTGCTGGGATGACTCAGCACGTAGGCCGGGACATTGGGCTGGGGTGGCTCACTGGCCAATGGACAGGGAACAAACGGCCCGTCTCCCGACAAGCGAATCAGGGCGACATCCGCCTGGCGGTTGACTGCCAACACCTCCTCGATGGCGTAGCCCCTGCCGGCGTAATCCATGGCGAACAGCAGCTTGGTGTCCTCGTCTCGCCGCTCCAGCACATGGTGGTTGGTTAGGCACAAGCCGTCGGCCGAGATGATCACGCCGCCGGCCACGTTGCCGTGCATGTCGTCGCACTTGCCACAGTCATACAAGGTCCCCAGCATCACGCTGCTTTGGGCCACTCGGCGATAAGGAAACGAGGCGTCCGTGCTGGCTACGGTCGGCCGCAGCCGATCCGCCGCAAAGTTGGACCGTAGGGGCTTTTGAATCGCTGCCAAATCCAGACCACGCGGCGTGGCCAATAGCTCCAATCCGACGCGGACAAAGGTGTCGTACAATCGCTTGTTGTGGATCTGACCCGCCAGCACCCCCAGCGGATCGTCCGGGCCGAGCGACTCCGCCACCGCGGAATGCCCGACAAAGTCTGAGTGCCCGACCAAGTTAGAGACGCCGGCCTCGCTCTGCCATGCTTCGCTGCTCCCACCCGCGTAATCCTCCGCGTAACCCGTGTCTACCGCGTCATCACCAATGACCGCATCTTCCGTTGTCCATGACGGACAGGGCTGGCCGAGGCCACAGTCCGCGGCGGGCTCGGCGACCACAATCCCGACCACCGCATCGCAGCTCGGGTCGCAGGACGCGGAAGAGCTCGCAACTCGCTCCGCCCCCGCCAACCAGGCACCGGCCGCCACCAACAGCCCGACTACGGCACATCCGAACAGCATGCGGGACATCGATTATTCACCTTCGTATTGAGAGAAACTGGCCCGGACCAAGCAATCTCAGCGTCCGCTGATCGATCCAGTGCTGTTTGGTAAGGAAATTGCCGAGGAGCAAGGTTCGGCAGCCAGTCTAACTGACAGGCGGCGAAAAGCGAGAACGCACGTTGTCTTGAAAACAAAAAATCCTATGAGATAATCCGACCGGCCCCAGCAACTGGGGCACTTCCACAAGCAGCGTTTAGAAAGCAGTCGGCGACCATGTTGTTGGACTTATCGGATTTTGCAGCTCGACAGAACCGCTCGCTCCGCGTGAAGATGGACGAGTTCCAACGGGAGGGCCGGCTCAAGCATCTGATCTTCGCCTCGCAGTTGGAATTGGAACACCTGAACCGGTTGAAGCGTTTGGCGGACATCATTCGCCAACTATCCAAGACCAAAAAGGGCAGCGATGCCCTCCGCAGCCTGCTCAGCCACAAACGAGCGATGCTGTACTTCACCCAGCCGTCCACCCGAACGTTTTTGTCCTTCATGGCGGCCTGCCAGATTCTCGGGATCACCTGTAACGAAGTCCGCGACCCCGCCACCAGCAGCGAGATGAAACGCGAGTCGCCGCTGGATTCCATTCGCATGTTCAGCAGCTACTTCGATGTGATCATCATGCGCAGCCCAGAAGCCGGGTTCTCGGAGTGCTGCGCCTATCTGATGAACGACCTCGAGCAGCACGAAATGCGGTCCGTGCCCATTATCAACGCCGGCTCCGGTTCCGAGGAACACCCCACTCAGGCCTTACTCGATGTCTACACGATCCAGCGAACCTTTCAATTCGATAGCCCGAACGGCGCGGCGGCCGGTCGCCTGCCCGAACTACGCGGTCGCTACGCTGGCTTGAACACGGGACTCAACAACAAGACCTACCTGTTCTGCGGGGACTTAGGCCGTGGTCGTACCGTACGTTCCCTGGCAACCACTCTGATCAACTACCCACCGGTGCGAATGTTTTTCGTCTCGCCCCAACACGAAAAACTGCGGCTGGACAACGCCCTCCGCAAGCGATTGGAGGCGGCCGGTGTCGAGTTCCACGAATTCGACTCGCTCGACGCTACACTCGATGGCCAACCGATCCTCTCCCTGACCGACTGCCTCTACATGACGCGGATCCAAATCGAACACAACACCAAAGAAGACACCGCGGCCCTGGCAGAAATGGACCTCTCCCCCTACCACCTCTCGCCCGCTCGCTTAGCCCAATTGCGAGATTACGCCCCGATCCTCCATCCCTTTCCCCGCGACAGCGTGGTCCAAGAGATCCCCACCGTCATCGATGCCGATCCCCGCGCCATGTACTTCCGTCAAGCCCGCAATGGCATGTGGGCCCGCGCCGCACTGTTGGTCCACATCTTTGATGTCTCGGACCAACTCCTATTCCTGCACAATGACTTCTACGGCGGCTGAGACTTCTACGGCGGCTAGACCCGAGTCAACTTACTGACTCGGCCCGTCCCCACCCATTCGGCCACCATGATGTTGCCTTGGTGATCGAAGCAGGCGTCATGCGGGTGCACGAACTTGCCGTCCAACCATTGGTCGGGCTTGGTGCGAATCGAGTCGCCCGTCGTGACTCGCTCGACGTCGGCCCCCAAGTGAGCGACGACTTGGTTGCCCGGCCCCAGCAACGAAATCCGCGCGTGCAGCTCGGGCACCATCAGCAGCTCTTGATACGCATCGACATTGGCGGGCATGCCAAAACCGTCCATCGTCCGCAGGTACTTGCCCTCCATGTCGAAGAATTGCAGCCGATGTTTGGCTCGGTCTGTCACTACGATCTCCGTTTGTTCGCCGCGTTGGTCCAACCACAGACCGTGCGGCGTGTCGAACGTTCCTTCGCCCGGGCCTGGGCCGCCGAAGCAAGAAATCCAATTGGCATCTTTGTCGTAGCGATGGATCACAAACGCACCGTACCCATCGGCCAACAAGAAGCCACCGTCCGGTAAAAAGGCGAAGTTCGTCGGCAGAAAGCGATCGCGACCCCACACCCGCTGCCGCTGCGTGTCCTCGTTCTCCGCGTACTTGCCCGACTCCATCGGCGCGTACTTCTCCCAGACCGTCTCGCCCTGCAGATCCAGTTTGGCGAAACACTTGACTTGCTGATAAGCGGCCACGTACAAGAACGGAGTTCCGTTTTCGACGCGGACCTCCAAGCCATGGCCACCGCCCTGGAACTGCGAGCCAAAACTTCGCACAAACCGACCGTCCGGATCAAACACAAAAATGGACGGATGATCAGGCTTGTTCTCGTGCCCCTCGTGAATCACGTACACCAAACCATCCGGATCGACCGCCACGTTGTGCGTCGTCTGCCAAGTGAATCGCTCGGGCAACTCGGCCCAATTGTGGTTCATCTCGTATTGGTAGTCGCCTTGACCCACAATGTTCCGCGGTCGATTTTTGGAGGTCCGCAGAAACGGTCCAACACCGACACCTGACGCATCCGCGACGCCGCTTCCCAGACTGCCGCAGGCCAGGCCCGCCGAAGCGGTCAACGCCGCGCCCAGAAAACGTCGACGATCCACCGAACTACGTTGCGTTGCCATGTCTGCTCTCCTCAATCTCATCAATAACCGGCCCGTGGCCAATCCTCCCAAGTGACGCGCTCGGGTTGCCGACAGGCCGGACGATCTAACTCACTAACCAACTCTGCGCATGCCGCGGGGCTAACGGGCCAAAAGCCCAAAGCCTAGCGCCAAACGCACTACGCCCCGCGCATCAGTCCGAGACACTCTACAGTTTGTCCAAGTAACGGTTGACGACGTTTTCGATCAGCTCTTGCCGACCGCTGGTGTTGGCCCCCGCTTCGCCCTTGGCCATGATAAACTTTTCCAACTCGTGGAAGTTCATCTGCCCCGCTTCAATCCGCTGGCCCAAGTCGCCGTTCCAACTGGAATAACGAGCCTCCACGAACTTTTCCAAGGCCCGATCCGCTCGCATTGCCGCCGCAATTTTCAACCCCCGAGCAAAGGCGTCCATCCCGCCAATGTGTGCATAAAACAAATCGATCGGCTCGAAACTCTCACGCCGAACCTTGGCGTCAAAGTTCACGCCACCCGGCGCCACCCCATACTTCAGCAACACCAACATGATTTGCGCGGTCAAGTAATAGTCGGTCGGGAATTGATCCGTGTCCCAGCCCAACAATAAATCGCCCGTGTTGGCATCGATCGACCCCAACGCTCCTTGCATGCCGGCATACTCCAGTTCATGCATCATCGTATGCCCAGCCAACGTCGCGTGGTTGGTCTCGATGTTCAACTTGAAGTGATCCAGCAAGTTGTAGGCCCGCAGGAAGTTCAAACAGGCCGCTGCGTCCGAATCGTATTGATGCTTGGTCGGCTCTTTCGGCTTGGGCTCGATCAAGAATTGACCTTTGAACCCGATCTCTTTGGCATAATCCACCGCCATGTGGAAGAACGCGGCCAAGTGATCCAACTCGCGCTTCATGTCCGTGTTGTACAGGTTCTGATAACCCTCGCGACCACCCCAGAACACGTAGTTCTCGCCGCCCAAGCGATGCGTCACTTCCAACGCTTTTTTGACCTGAGCGGCCGCGTAAGCGTAGACCTCGACGTTGCACGTCGTCGCGGCGCCATGCAAAAATCGCGGGTGGCTGAACATGTTGGCCGTCCCCCACAACAACTTGATACCCGTCCGTTGCTGCTCTGCTGCCAAGACGTCGGCGACTGCATCCAGATTGGCGTTGGACTCGGCCAACGTCGCCCCTTCCGGCGCGACATCCCGATCGTGGAACGCGTAATACGGTGCACCTAACTTCTCAAAGAACTCAAAGGCCACCCGAGCCCGGTTCTGGGCGTTGGCCACCGAATCGCTACCATCGTCCCACGGACGAATCATCGTCCCGCCACCAAACGGATCACTCCCCGTGCCGCGGAACGTGTGCCAATAACACACCGTAAACCGCAAGTGATCCCGCATCGTCTTGCCCTCGATGACCTCGTCAGCGTTGTACCAACGAAACGCCAGAGGATTGTCGGATTGCGGGCCTTCGTACTGAATACGAGATACTTGCGGAAATGCGGACATGAATTCCTCTGGCAGAACGGGTGTTATCTTCAGTCAAAACCATGCCCCAGATCAGCCGCCCGAGCCCACGGCCGGCTCCATTGTCGCAAATCCGCTGGCCCCAACCAAGTAGGGCAAAGTCCCCCGCGGACCCGCGATCCGCCAGTAAACGCCCCGCTACAGCAGGTCGCTCAAGACCCGCGCCGGTTCGACACCCGTCAAGCGGAAGTCCAAACCCTGGAACCGGTAGGTCAGCCGCTGATGGTCGATCCCCAGCATTCGCAGCAGGGTGGCGTGAAAGTCCCGCACGTGCACCTTGTTCTCCACCGCGTTGTAGCCAAACTCGTCCGTCTCGCCGTACGTGGTTCCGCCACGCAAGCCGCCGCCAGCCATCCACAAACTGTAGCCCTTGATGTGATGGTCGCGCCCGTCACCCTGGGCCATGGGGGTCCGCCCGAACTCACCTCCCCATACGATCAGCGTGTCTTTCAACATGTCGCGAGCCTGCAGGTCCTGGACCAGGGCGGTGGTCGCTTGATCCACCAATTTGGCGGTGTAGGCCACCCCCGCCTTCACGCCGCCGTGATGATCCCAACCGCGATGATAAAGCTGAATGAACCGCACCCCACGCTCGGCCAACCGCCGCGCCAACAAACAGTTGCTGGCGAACGAACCATCCCCCGGCGTGCAACCATACTTCTGCACCACATGAGCCGGTTCATCCGACAGGTCCGTCAGCTCCGGCACGGAAGCTTGCATGCGGAAGGCCATCTCATAACCAGCCAATCGGGTCGTGATCTCCGGGTCCGCCAACTCCGGTTGACGCAGCCGATTGATTCTGGCCACCGCATCGACCACATCGCGTTGCTGCTGACGACTCACGCCCGGCGGATTGTCGACGTAATGCACCGGACTCCCCGTCGCATGCATCTGCACCCCCTGAAAGCGACTCGGCAGGAAACCCGAATGCCACTGCCGCGAACTGATCGGCTGAGCCTGACCGCCCCCTTCACTGGTCAAGACAATGTAGCCCGGCAGGTCTTCCGTCTCGGCGCCCAACCCGTACAACACCCAAGAACCCATCGACGGCCGACCACTGATCGCCGTGCCCGTATTGAAGAAGGTGTGGGCCGGGTCGTGGTTGATCTGCTCCGTGTGCATCGACTTGATCACGCACATGTGATCAGCGATCTCCGCCATCTTCGGAAACACGTCCGAGATCATCAATCCGCTCTGGCCGCGCGGCGCAAACCCGTGCTGCGGCCCCATGATCTTCAAGGCTTGACCCTGCAATTGAGCGATCGGTTGCCCCGCCGTAATCGACTCCGGCATCGCCTGTCCGTCCATCTTCGCCAACATCGGCTTGTAGTCGAAGGTCTCCAAGTGACTCGGGCCACCCGCCATGCACAAGTGGATCACCCGCTTCACGCGCGGAGGAAAATGCGGCTGCTGCAAAACCCCGCCCCGCAGCGTCTCCTGGCGGCCGCCGCCCGTCACTGCGTCACCGCCCACATCGCGCGACCCATTGCCCAACACATCGCGCGACAACAAAGTGCCCAAGGCAATCGAGCCCAACCCCGTGCGGCGGAGGAAGGTCCGCCGACTCCAATCGATCTGTTCTGGCGTTCTGTCCATGACTAGTACCTTGTGATCACTTCGTGCAAATTCAAAATCACCCGCGCAACACTGGTCCAAGCAGCCAATTCCGCAGCCGGAATGTCGGCCGGCACCGGCGCCAGGCCCACGGCCAATAAGCTGCCAGCCGCCGCTGGATCCGCCTCGTACTCCGCCCGATGCGCTCGATAAATCTCCTCCAACGCAGCCAGGACCTCGGGCGAAGCCGGATGAGCGACCGCGGTCCGATACGCCCATTGCAGCCGGGCCGCCGTGCCCTCGCCACCCTCGGTCACGATTCGCACCGCAAACCCACGCGCGGCCTCGACAAACGAGGGATCGTTGAGCAACGTCAGAGCCTGCAGTGGTGTGTTGGATCGCGCCCGCTGGGCCGTGCACTCCTCCCGACTCGGGGCATCAAACGCCTTCAACATCGGATGCAAAAATGTTCGCTGCCAATGCGTATACACCCCCCGCCGATACTGATTCGAATTCATGTCGGCTTGATACTCGCGACGAGGAAAATTCAGCTGTGCGTAGTAGCCAGCCGGCTGGTAAGGATGCACACTTCGCCCACCCACTTCCTCGACTAACAAGCCGCTGATGGCCAACGCCGAGTCCCGCACGGACTCCGCCAGCAATCCAAAACTCTGCTGCCGCGCAAACCAATCGTTGTAAGGGTCGCGTCGCTGCAAGTCGGAAGAAACCCGAGCCGCACGCCGATACGCTTGACTCAACACGATTCCCCGCAACATGTGCTTGACATCCCAGCCCGACCGAACGAACTCGATGGCCAAGGCATCCAACAACTCCGGCTGCGAGGGATAAGTCCCCTGCCCGCCAAAATCATCCAAGCTCGAACAAATCCCTCGACCGAACAGCAAACTCCACAGCCGATTGACCATCGTCCGCGAGGTCAGCGGATGGTCCGGCTGACAGAGCCAATTGGCCAGGTCCAAACGCGTGGGACGACCCTCCACTTCCAAACTTCCAAACATCTCCGGGATCGCTGGCTCCACCACCGGACCGCTATCGTCCATCCAATCGCCACGCGGCAACAGACGAATCGTCCGAGGCGCGACCGACTTCGAGATCACCGTCTCCGGCGCCGATTCGTAAACCGACTGGCGACGCGCTGCCAGGGCCGATAACTCCGCCTGCAGGTCGACCACCGCCGGGGCTCGGCGGAGATAGTAATCGGTCACCGCCGCCGCTTCCTCGGCCGTTCGATCCGCCACCGGCTTCTGTAACGCCGCGGCGATCGTTGCCGGCACCGCATCGCTGCTCAGCAGGCCCGCACCCGACCAATACGCGACGCCGCCAAATTGTGTAAACGCCATGCCAACTATTTTTGCACCGGGCGCCAGCCCCACTTCTGCCGCAGTCACCTCCAACCGCACCCACTGACCAGCCGGCGGCAAATCGCCCGACCGTTGATAGGCCGCGTGACTCTCGGGACGACGGCCGTAAGGGATCGCATCGTTGCCCCAAACCTTGCGGTGCTCCCAATTCCCGTCGTTGAACTGCAGCATAACGGCCTGCGGTGGCTGCTCCGGATCCAGATAGACCCAGGCATAAAACCGCGTATCCGCCGTCACAACGGCGCCGGTCTCCACACCCAGGAACAAGTGTTGGACCAACCCCTCGCTGACTTGACGCCGGGACCGAGCCCCGCCACGCACCGGACCCTGCTCCGCCGCTGCATACTGCCAAGCCGAGTCCCGCTTGTCGGAACCGACGATGCCATTGGCCTCATCCAACCAGTCCACTTCCTGCTCGGTGACTTGCTCCAGTCGACCCAACATTTCGGCCTCCCACGCCGACTGCCCATCACGCAACGACTCGCGGACGCGATCCAACCGAGCATGGAGCTCCTCTCGCTGAGAATCCAACCGAGTCAACTCGGATTGAATTGCGGCCGACGGCACACGGATCATCGGTGGCCGACCACGATTTCCATACACGCCTACTTCTTCAATATCCGCAAAAAAGGCACCAAAGGCGTAAAAATCCTTCGCACTCAATGGATCGTACTTGTGATCGTGACACTGGGCACAACCCAACGTCGACCCCATAAACACCTGAGACGCATTCCGTACACGATCCGCAAAATAGATCGCCAAGTACTCCTTGGCTTGCGAACCACCTTCTTCCGTCGACTGATTCAAGCGGTTGTAACCCGAAGCAACCAATTGCTCGAGGCTCGGATCGTCCAATAAGTCGCCCGCCAACTGCTCGCGGATAAACTGATCGTAGGACAAGTTGCGATTGAAGGCCCCAATCACGTAATCACGATACGGGGACTGCGACACATTTTGGTCACCATGGTACCCGACCGTGTCGGCATATCGCACCAAGTCCAACCAATAGATCGCCATACGCTCGCCATACCGAGGCGACGCCAACAACCGATCCACCAACCGCTCGTAGGCATCCGGCGATTCGTCGGCCACAAACGCCTCCACCTCCGTCAATGTCGGCGGCAGGCCCGTCAAGTCCAGAGTCAGTCGCCGAATCAGAGTCGTGCGATCCGCCAAAGCAGCGGGATCCGCCTGCTCCTCCCGCAACCGCCGCTCAATCAACGCATCGATCACGGCAGCCAATCGTTGTGGCGACTGGGCCGCGGCTGCGTCACCACTGCTCGCGGCGGGATCGCCTTGATCTACCCCAGTCTCACGGGCGGCCCCAGTCTCGCGGGCGGCTGGCTCACTAACGCCCAACTCCACGGGCCAACGCGGGGGAACATATGCCCAGTGCGGCTCGTAGACCGCGCCCTCATCGATCCAACGCTTGAAGATCGCCTTCTCGGCCTCGGTCAACGGCTTGTGCAATTCCGGCGGAGGCATCACCTCGCTCGGGTCGTCCGATAGAATCCGCCGCCAAACCTCACTGGCGTCCGACTCTCCCGGCACAATCACGCCCATCTCGTCCACCGCGTTTTCACGCAGATCCAATCGCAAACCAGCCGCCAAGGTCGCCTCGTCCGGGCCATGACAGGGCAGACAGCGGTCGGTCAACAAGTTGCGAACATCCCGGTTGAACAAGAGCGGCCGCTCGTCCCCCTGGCCATGCACCACCTCCCCTGTAGCCGTGTAACACAAAAACAGGGCCAAATACGCCAACGCAACAGGGGAGTAAAGTCGCCCGCCAGTCAGAACTCGCCCGCCAATCAAAAATCTGGCACGCGCCGGCACGTTCCCCATGGATTTACCAGCCAGCAAGCACAACCCGGACAAATTGATCGATGTCATCGGCAAAAGACTCAGGCGGGAGGGGAGGTGGGGCAGGGCGAAACAGGTCAATCGCAGCAGAAACAACCCGTCTCAGCAGCAAAAGCCCATCGCCAAGGAAACGACCAATCGCACTGGCAACAGCCAATTGCAATGGTAGACACCAAGCGCAGCGGCCACCGCCCAGTGCCCAGTGCCCAGTGCCCAGTGCCCAGTGCCCGGTGCCCGGTGCCCAGTGCCCGGTGCCCGGTCGCGTGGCATTACGGCGGAACCGTCGCCCCTATTCTACTGCAACGCCGTTTCAATTCAAGCAAGTCGGGCCGCTGACCCGGAATTACCGTCAGGACACCGCCTGCTCGATCATCTCGCGGAGGGCCTTGAGGTCAAACGCGTTCTGCAGCGGCACGCGCAACAACGGCAAACCCGCAGACAGAAACGCTTCATTGACAAATTTGTCCCGCTCCTGCCGGTCCGCCCGATTGTGCGAGGCGTCGTCCAATTCGATCGCCATCACGACGTTCAGGTCCTCCGGGTCGCACAACACAAAGTCGATGTGCTTGCAATTGATCTTGTTTTGCCACGATTGACGCGCTTTCACGTCCCCCGAAACCTGCAGCAAATCCGCCATCCGCACCATGGCAAATATCCGCCAACGCTCCTGGACGCAAATTTCCAACGCCCGCAAGAACCGCAGCTCCGCCTTCGTAATCAGCCGGCCCCGCCGCTCGTAGGGCTTCGGCGGAGCCACTCGCAGCTGCTGCAATAGGGCCAAAACCGCCAAAATCACCAGTAACGCGACAATGATCGGCCAGTAGTCTTGCCAGAATTCCATCAATCGATAATCCTGCTGGGGTAAGGAGTGTCGCTGGCTCGCGCCGCTCGTGCAGCCACGCGTTTTATACCACGATTCGGCCAACCCAGCGATTCCAATGCCCATCCCCACCGACACCGCGGTTCAATCGCCTCCCCCGAACCACTCGGGAGCAAGCGATCCAACGACGCCCGCCGTCGAACTGCGGCCGCTGGCCATTGGCGGCGTTCCCATCGGGTTCCCAATCGTGCAAGCCGCTCTGTCCGGCTACAGCGACTGGCCCATGCGGATGGTCGCCCGGCAACTCGGCGCCACTTACGCGCTCTGCGAGGTCATGCTGGATAAGTTTCTGGTGGAACTGAAGGATCGCAGACGCACCAGCCACTTCCTACACCTGTCCGACGACGATCATCCTGTCGCCGGGCAATTGATGGGGGCGGAACCCGAACAGTTTGCCGCCGGTGCACTCAAATTGGCCGAGGCCGGCTTCGATGTGATCGACATCAATTTTGGCTGCCCCGTGAAAAAAGTGCTCGGTCGCTGTCGCGGCGGCTACCACCTGTCACAACCGGACGTGGCTCTGGAGATCGTGCATCGCACGCGAGAAATCGTGCCAGCTCACATTCCCGTGACACTCAAGATGCGCCGCGGTATGGATGATTCGGCCGAAAGTCGCGACAACTTCTTCCAGATCCTCGACGGTGCCTTCAATGCGGGTGTCGCCGGCATCACGGTCCACGGTCGCACCGTCAAACAAAAGTACGTCGGCCCCAGTCGCTGGGAGTTTCTAACCGAGGTCAAGCGGCACGTCGGCTCCCGCACGATTCTGGGCAGCGGCGACCTGTTTACCGCTGAAGATTGTCTCAACATGATCACCCAAACAGGTGTCGACGGCGTCACGGTCGCCCGAGGCGCCATCGGCAATCCCTGGATCTTTCACGAGGCCCGCGAACTGGCCGCCGGACGATCACTCCCGCCACCGCCTTCGTTGCACCAACAACGAGACGTGATCCGCCGACACTTCGATTTGGCGACCGAACTCTACGGACCCGACCGAGTCGGACCGACCATGCGGAAGTTCGGCATCAAGTACAGCATGTTGCACCCACAGAGCCTCGAAGTCCGCGAGGCCATGGCCCGCGCCCGCAATGTCGAACAATGGCTGGCGGCACTCGATCATTGGTACCGCGAAGATCTACCCGGCGTTCGCCCCGACGGCAATTGGCACAAAGCCCAGGGTAGCTGCGAAGAATAATTCGAAAATAAAAAAACACCCGCCAGTTGTTTTTTTGCCAGCGAACGAGCGAATTGTTGGTCCGACTGGCCCCACGGCACCCTCCGGGCGTGAACGCCTACAAAAAAACGGACCGCTGCGCTCGCAGCGGTCCGTCAGCGTCCCATTCTCGCGAAAACCCGGTGCTAACGCACTTCGGCTGATTTCCAATTCGGTACGTCAACCATTGGCAAGTCCCTTAGCGACCGCGGCCGCCGCGTCCGCCACCGCCCTGGCCGCCGAAACCGCCGCCTTGGCCGCCACGTCCACCGCCTTGACCACCGAAGCCGCCGCCTTGGCCGCCGCGTCCGCCGCCGCCACCTTGACCGCCCATCCGTTGCCGCATCGCGTCTTGAATCGCTCGCATGGCGTCTTGGTTACCGCCACCCGGTTGGCCACCTGGACGCTGACCGCCTTGGCCGGGTTGCTGCCCAGGTTGCTGGCCCGGTCGCTGCTGTTGTGTCCCTGCCGAGAACAAGTCTTGCATTACCTTGGTGACTTGATCCGCGGTCACTCCCGGCGGCAACTGGATCAACTCCACCCGTTTGACTGGCACAGCCCCCTCGTAATCCAATTCCTTGACCATCTGCTCAACTTCGTCCAAATAATTTTCCGGTCCCTTGACCAGCAACAACTTGGCCTCGGTGTCCACCGACACCGTGATTTGGGGCTTGGCCGCCTCCGATGAACCACCACCACCGCCACCGCGTCCCCCGCGACCGCCCATCATCGCACGGATGATGGCTTCTGGGTTGGGTTGTTGCCCGCCACCGCCACCACCGCCCGCTTGGCCCTCGGCCTTCCGCAATACGCTGGCGAAGTGCAGATCGACCTGCTCTTTGATCACCTGCGGGTCGCGGTGCTTGATCTTGATGCTCCGAGTCGTGCCGTAAATCCGCGGATCGTGCGGCGTCGACGGGCGATCCTTCAGTTCAATCAACTGGTCAATCTCTTCGGTGTCCGCCTCGTTGGCGTAAACGATCATCGCATTCAAGAAATTATCGACGTGGATCGACACATCACCCGTCGTCTTCGAGCTGCTGGAGCTACCCCCACCACCGCCTCCCATCAGCGCGCCCACCATGCCGCCGGCTGCTCCGCCCAAGGCGTTCTGGGCCATGTTGCCCAACATGTCGCCCATGCCGCCACCACCACCGCCGCCACCGCCACCAATGCCCAAGATCTCTTCAATCTCCGAGGCAACTTCCGAGGCCGAGCGAAATCCCAACAAAAAAACGGTCTTGGCCGGTGCTGTCGAAATGGGGGCCAAGCTCTCGCGACTCAAATCTCGCAAAAGACGTTCAGCTAGGTCCAAAGCGTCCAAGTCCCGCGATCGCAGCATCAGACCGTTGGGGGTCATTTCAATGACAATTGGGTCACCCGGCACCGACTCTTCCACCGCCGGGGCTGGCCGCGTCGAAGGTAACTCGTCGTCCTGCCAAGCACCCTCGCCAATCATCGTTGCATAGACGGTGGCTGCCTGTTCCGCCGTCTGACTATGGCGGTTTCCCAACGTCACGACCCGGTACTCGCGGCCCGACAGCGATCGCCGAGTCTGCACCGGATTGGTCGCACGCGGTGGGCTGCTCGGCCTTGCTCCCTCCAAAGTTGGCTCCGTCGCACCTTCGCTTGTCTCGCCACGCTGCTTGGCTTCCGCGGCGGCCTTGGCCTTCGCTTGCTCTTCCATCAATTGCAACAGTTGCATCAACTGCCCCAGTTGCTCGGGACTCAGATTGGACGGATCCAACTTGTCGAATTCGCCTTGGCCGAACCGACGATCGTACGATGGGAATCGTATGCCACTGCTGCCACGGCCCGAGTCACCTGCCAAACCACCCCGCCGATCGGACGGCATCCGCATTTGCAACTCGGCCGGCCGACCCGAGACATCCCACACCCCTTCAAAAATATCCAAGATATCGGCTACGTCAGCATCCTCCACCGGCAGGATTCGGTACGGCGACCGAACCACCCCTGCGCCCTCGACCGGCGGCGGATCCAACTTCTCCGCAATCATCTTGATCTCAGTGATCAGCCGCTGCGTCCCGCGGACAAACACAGCATCAAAATCCTCCATGAAAATCAAGTTCTTGTTCGGGCCGCTCGAAGTATCCTCGTCAAGCAAGGATGTCGAGATGCCCAAGGCTTGCTTCAACTTCAACACCATCTCGCTGGGCATCAGCTTGTAAGTCGGGATCCGCTCAAACACAATCGCGTTGCTCTCCAACTTGCCAATCAAGTCCTCGATTTCAATGTGATCTCGCGGCCGAGCCTTGACGTAGATGGTGTCGGAATCCGTGGAACGAGTCATGCGGATGTCGCTGCGACCTGTAAAGAACTCCAATAACACCTTCTCCACGATCTCCGGATCCGTCTTCGGCGAGTAATACTTGATGACGTAGCCCTCGACCTCCAACCCCGTCGGCCGATTGTCCGGGATGTCCAACTCGTCGATCAACTGCATGGTCTTTTCGACCTTGTCCCGCGTGCCCGAAATCCACGGTCGCGTCTCAGAATTCAACAAACTGATCGCCAACGAACCATCGCTCACCCGGTTCTCATTGTCCCGCATGCCAAACTGCGGCCGCAAAAACTGCATCAACTGCGGGAACGGAATGTGCTCCAAAGTCCGAGCCCGATAGACAATCACCGAGTCCGACTTGGCCTTCTCGACCATGCCGCGAATCAAACGCAACTGCCGAGCCGTCTCGCGGACATACAATTCTTCCGAAACCGTCAACAACCGCACCGCGCCCCGCGGTTCCTTGACCACCTGGCGAACCTGGTTCTCGATCAAGTCAAAATCCAGACCCGAAATGTTGAACTTGCAGGTCACCACTTCGTAGTCCCCACGGTCGTCCAACTCGGCCTCCTTCACCAACGGAATCAAATCCTCCGGCAAACCCTTCGTCTGGTGGTCGATCACAATCAAGCGATTCCCGAACCGCACCAGCGTGTACCCCTCCAAGGCCAAGTAAAAATTCAATTGGTCCAAAGCTTCTTTGACCGAATAATCACGGCCGTCCGCATTGGAGAATGTCCCCGACGGATAATCGCTGTAACTGGTGTACGGAATCAAATCGATCTGCTCCGCAAACCACTCGATCACCGTACTCCACTTGGCATCCTCAAAAGCAAACCGGATCGTCCGATTCTGCTGCTGCGGCGGAATCGAGGACGGCACGTCCCGATCCAACCCCTCCGCCGGGTCCTGCACCACAGGCGTCTCCTGAACGGACGCAGTCTCCTGGGCGGACGCAGTCTCCTGGGCGGACGCAGTCTCTTGAGCCGACTCCGTCCCCTGGTTGGCTCGAACAGGTCCAACGGAAAAAACGCCGGCTGGACTCTCGCCAGACAGCGCGAGACCCAATTGGCCCCAGCCCAAAAGCACCAGACTACCCGTGCCAATAAAATTCAAAGTACGCTTCATAGTCGAACGATTCATCGTGACGAAATTCCTGTACACGCGACGCCTTGGCTGACTCATTTTGGGTCACTGTCTCAAAACGATGCAGTGGTCGGCCGGTTCTTCGGCCACCAGCGACAATGCTCTCGTATCAGCTTAGTTAGAGCTACTGGAAATCCACGGCTTCTAACTCAGCACTTTTTAGATTACCTCGGAAACTCACGCTCAGATGCAAGGATTTTCCGCGTAACCGATATATAAAACACCGCATGATCAGCGAACGTTTCGCGGAAAATGACCATGAAACAATGATTCCCTAGCTTCGAAAACGCCTCAGTCGACCGAATCGCCAGACCCGGTACCTCAAGTCAACGCAATTCTCTTATTTTTCCAGAGATGTCCGCCTGCCAGTATTCGCCGCTGTCGACGTCCACGGCTGACAGGTACCCGCCCCCGTAACAGTGCGTGTCCACCAATGCGACATGGCCAAGGTCCAGAATCTCGCCATTAGTCTGGGGTGTATGGCCGACCCAGGCCTTCTTGCCGCTGGCGTGGGGGACAGGAAACGCGACCTTCATGTGCTGCCACAACGTGATTTCGTCCGGCGTCTGGTTCAGCGGCAGGTCACTGCGGAAGTTGGCATGGACAAACAGGTGCCGATCGTTCTCCCAATACCGCCGGCAGTGCTGCAGGAAGAGCCGATGATGGGGCGGCAACAGGTCCAACCGCCCCCCGTAGCTCACCAACGTCTGCTGGCCGCCATGCTGCAGCCAAAATTGATAGGCCTGGACGTCGCTCAAGGCCTGCAGCAACATCACTTCGTGGTTGCCCAGCAGCGGGATAAATCGCGTTTTCCCAGCCATATCCAACAGCGTTTCGATCACCAGCGGGGTCTCCATCCCGCGGTCGATATAGTCCCCCAGGGTCACCAAGGTATCCTCGGGACCGGGAGCGACCGCCTCCAACAATGACCGCAACGCCGTCCCGCAGCCATGAATGTCGCCAACTACAATCGTCCGAGCCATCTCGACCAGTGCTTCTGTTTTTTGTTGTCTTGTCCCACACCCCAGCCCGCCCCAGCAGCCCATACCCCCCGCTGCCGATCCCCCGTCCCGGAACCCATCTGCCCGTACCCCATCTGCCCGTACCCCATCTGCCCGTGCCCCATCTGCCCGTGCCCCCGCAGCCAGAGACAGAGTGTTGCCGCAGAGGTGCAAATATTGGGCCAGAATCTTGGGCTTTACAAAGTTGTTCGCAGGTTGGCCCTCGGCGCCCCGCTTCTGCGTCGCCGCGGATCCTCTAGAATGCAGGACGACAAACAAGGCGTGCGTGAGTTCACTTTGCTGCACGAAAAAACGTCGCCGGCCAGACCGATGGTGTGCGAATTTCAGGAGATATGGGTCATGACGATCGAATTGGGCGTCAATCTAGCAGAATGCCGGCAACGCCAGGCCCGACTGTGCGATTGGATGCGAGCGGCTGGTGTGGACCGCACCATCTTGACCACCAACGCCCACATCCAGTACCTGTTCGGCCCCCGCTTCGCCTGGACGTTTGCCGCGACCGCCGCCTTGGACGCGGATGGCCAGTCGTTGGTGATCGCGCCCCATGCCGAACCCGCGGTCTGTGCGGCCGACCGAGTCGATGTCTACCGACCGAAAATGCTTTCGACGATGCGTAACGACCAAGCCCAACTGGCGGCCGCTGCCCTGGCGGAGGCCTTGGGTGGACAAATCGCGGGCCAGCGCGTCGCGGTCGAGTTCTCTGCCTATTGGCAACACCTCGCCCCGTTTCACTCAGCCCAGTTGGTCGATGTCGAACCGACCCTGCTGCAAATGCGGCGGAGCAAGTCCCCGGACGAATTGGCCAAGATTCGCGTCGCGATTCAAGGCACGGGTGCCATGTACGAGGTGGCGCGGCAGATCATCCGCCCAGGCATCTCGGAACTCGAGGTCTACAATCATTTGCAGGCCACCGCGAACGAAGTCTTCGGCGAGCCCATGACGGCGACCGGAAACGATTACCAAGTCAATTCCCGCGGCGGTGGACCCCGAGCCAACGTTGTGGCCCAAGCCGGGCAACTCTACATTCTGGACCTCGGCCCCGCCTTCCGTGGCTACTTTGCCGACAACGCCCGAACCATCGCCGTGAGCTCCGTCTCCTCACAACAGTTGGAAGCCTGGCAGAAGATCATGGAAGTCTTTCACATGATCGAATCACAGGTTAAACCCGGTGTGCGCTGCCGCGACATCTTTGATCGCGCCCAAGCCATACTCGATCAAGCCCCCGTCGGTGTCTTCAATCACCACTTGGGACATGGCATCGGACTGTTCCCCCACGAGGGCCCCCACCTCAACCCCAATTGGGACGATACCTTCCAAGTCGGCGATGTCTTCACCGCCGAACCCGGACTGTATGCCGACGCTCTGCAAGCCGGCATGCGGCTGGAAAACGACTACTTGGTCACCGAATCCGGCGTCGAGAACCTATCGCCCTTCCCGCTGGATCTGAAACTCTAAGGGACTGGGTGATTTCCCAGGGCGGAACGCGTCCACGGCTGGTTGATTTTTCCAGACTTACACGCGAATTCATTGCGGAATTCAATAAAGTCGAGCGAAAACACGGCGTTTTCGCACCGATCGAAACGCTTGAGGGCTTGTTGATTTTTCCAGACTTACATGCGAAATGGTCGCCCGCATCAATGAATTGGTGCGTGAACACGAGGTTTTCCAGTCAATCGAAACGCTTGAGGGCTTGTTGATTTTTCCAGACTTACATGCGAAATGGTCGCCTGATTCAATGAAATCGGGCAAAAACACGGCGTTTTCCCATCAATCGAAACGCTTGACGCGTTCCGCTACGGAAAAATCAACAAGCCCTTGACGCGTTCCGCTACGGAAAAATCAACAAGCCCTCAGAGCGAACATGCTAGGCCAAGGCCAATCCGCATCCGATGCGGCTCGACGGGCGTGCCCTTGACCGACTAGCCACCGCTATTAGACTGGCCCGTGCATATCGGGTGCGTCGCACTGAACGCTCTTCAGGCGACGAAACAGGGAACTCCGGTGAAATTCCGGGACGGTCCGGCCGCTGTATGCAGCTCGTTGGCACGACTTGACGGTCTGCCGTTGGTGTTTTCCACTCCAACCACCTTTCCGTCGATCCGTCTGTGCCAACTCCCACACTCCTTCTTACGAAGTGCCATTGTTCGCGTTGCTGCGAATGAGAAGGCTCCGAGTCCTGGGTTGGCTGCGAGTCAGAAGACCTACCTGATGTGAAACGATCGTCACGCCCTCCTGGATTGGGGCGCCGGTCCCAGTGTTTTTTTGGTCGCTTCAGTTGCCCTGGCACTTGCGCCACCTCAACCACCCTCGCCAACCCCCAGTACCGCTCGCCATCCACCCTGGCCAACTCCGGCCAAGCGATGGCCGCAACGCTAATTCGCGCATTCCATTGTTATGACAATGATCAGCGAATTCGCGGGTCTCGGGGCAGTCGCGGGAGCGTGGGAAAATCGATCCGCAGCGCTCAATGTGCAGCAACCGATCGAGATGTCGTGGAGCGGAGCGGGCGGTCGTGTGGGAGTTGATTGATGAGTGACGCGGTCCAGCGTCCACGCCGCGGTCTGTCCTTGGTCGAACTGCTGGTTGTATTGGCGATCGTCGCCGCGTTGCTGGGGATCCTCTTCCCGGCCATCCAGGCCGCGCGGGCAGCCGCGCGTCGCACTCAATGCAGCAATCACCTGCGACAAGTTGGGTTGGCACTCCACGCCCACCACGATGCACGCGGCAAATTGCCCGTCGGCTGCCTGGAGTGGCGTCCCATGTCCGGCCCCGCAACGCGCCGCCAATTGGCTTGGTCCGCGTTCTTGCTGCCCTACCTGGAACAGCAACCGCTCTACGATGCACTCGATCTCCAGCAACCCTACGACTCGATCCGCAACGCTGCCCCGGCCGCAATCACCGTGCCCGTCTACCTCTGCCCGGCCAATCCCCGTGGCAACGACGTGCCCGGTCGCACGGACTATGGCGGCTTGTTCGGTGAGATCATCGTGGACCGCCGCCAGGACGATGGGGTGTTCCTGCATGAGCAGGCAGTGCGTTTTGTGCAAATCACCGATGGCCTCAGCCACACGCTCATCGTGGCCGAAGACATCGGCGGTCCTGACAACCAGTGGATCAATGGGCGGAACGTGTTCGTGCAGGCCCACGGCGTCAACGATCCGCGAGCCTGGGAGTTCGACAACGAGATCCGCGGCGCGCATCCCGGTGGCGCTCTGGGCCTGATGGCCGACGCCTCCCCACGGTTTCTCGCTGCCACCATCGACCCCCAAGTCCTCGGACAACTGATCACGCGCGACCAAGGCGACGGACTCCATCAAGAACCCTAACTACCCCAGGAATCACTTATGATTTACCATTTTGAAAAAAATACACGTAGGCCCCACAACGCGAAGACCGATCGGTCTGGCCCCAGCCCCCGCACCAAGGCCACCCGACACAAGACGCCCCAGTTTGTGCGGCTACTCCAACTCGTTGGGCTGACAGCCGTCTGCCTCGGCACGCTTGCCAGCCCCTCGTCCCACGCCGATCTGGTCGTGGATTTGGATGCCCTCGACGTCTGGACCCAGACCGGACCGACGGGCAGTTATTACAACGGCAACGCCAATGGGACGACCAACAACGACGGCTGGACGGCGGATGGTGTCCACTTCGGCAACCGCTACGATTCGGCTTGGGGTGGGTTCTGGAGCGGCTTCGCGTATTCGAATGTCAACGACCCCAGTACAGCGGGCCATGGCAATCAGTACGCGGCCATTACAGGCACCGGCTGGGGCGGACAGGGAAACTACGCCATTGCGTATTCGGGCACAGCCGCGTTTTTTGACTTGCCCGCTGGCTTGCGCCCCTCGTCGATCTGGGTCACCAACACGACCTACGCGTACCTGACGATGCGTGATGGGGACAGCTTCAGCAAAAAGTTTGGCGGCGACAGTGGCCAAGATCCCGATTGGTTCCGCCTCACCTTCTCCGGCTACGACCAAGTCGGTGGCCAAGGCAACCTGCTGGGCAGCGTCGATTTTTATCTCGCGGATTTCCGCTTTGACGATTCCAACCTCGACTACTTGATCAACCAATGGACCGCCGTCGATCTCACCGGTCTGGGTGCCGCCGCCTCCGTGCGACTCACCTTCGCCGGTAGCGATATGGGGGCTTGGGGATTGAACACCCCAGCCTACGCGGCACTCGATCAACTGACACTCACCGCCGTGCCTGAACCCCACGGACTGTGGCTCGTCGGCCTCGCCACCGCCAGCCTCCTGTTCCGGCGGGTTAGTCGCCCGAGTCAAGGGGCAATTGCAGGTTGGTAAATCTGGGGTGACACATGGGTCGTGTGGGGGGGTATGGGTCGTATGCGACCGATGAGTCCTATGCGCCCCATGCGTCCTCTGAGTCCTCTGAGTCCTCTGAGTCCTCTGCAAATATTATAGAGGCGACGATCCCTGGCCGTCAGGCAACCGTCGTCGGTACTTTTTTCAATTCTCAAGATAGGTCCAACCACACTCTGTACAGCAATCCCCTTCCAAATTCATCGGACTCCCGCAAGATAAACAAATCTCTATGGTCTCTTTCGCGGTTGGCACAAGACCTGTCGAGACACGCCGCGCTACTTTTCGGACGCGGTCACTCCCTACCAATGGCTCGCACTGGTCTGTGCCCTCGCCGGTGTCTGGGGCTTCTGCCAGCGTCGGCGTTCAGATCGTCAGTCCTTGTGACTCCAGCCATCGACACAGGTCCGACCACAGCGTACTTAAAATCTCGCGGTCGGAAGCTGGCCGCCGTGGACACGCCGGGTGCGGTTGGTCCGTCTCAATCCAACCCCGCAGATTTAGCCACTGGGCCGCCGAATGACGATACGCCGGCACCGGAGCTCGAAACGTCAAACAGCCCAAGTACTGCAGCCAATCGTTCAGTTCGTAAAATCGCGCGTCACTCTCGTGCCACAAGCGATCGCGCAGCGCAAACAAGTCCGGGGCCATCGTCGACAACCCCAGCAAATAGTCGCTGCCATATTTGACCATGTCGATCGCCAAATCGTTGCCGGTCAGCAAGCGGAACTCGGGACGCCGCTGATCGCGTATCGCTAATCGTTGCCATTCCGCCTGGCGTTGCAAAGACGAATGCTTCGCGCCCACACACGCCGGCAACTCCAGCAACGCGGTGAACAGTTCCAAAGAATAAATGCGGCCACAGGCAGCAAACATCTGGCCCAA
The DNA here is from genome assembly GCA_018402565.1 of Pirellulaceae bacterium. Lineage (GTDB taxonomy): Bacteria > Planctomycetota > Planctomycetia > Pirellulales > Pirellulaceae > M30B19. The sequence goes on from JAGYIQ010000001.1 coordinate 448,690, forward strand.
CTCAAAGGCGTAGAATCGCGACGTCAATCCAGCCAAGCGTTGGAAGCGAGCCAACACGTCGTCGTCGTTACCTTGATGCAACCCAAACGAGGGAAAGAGGATCGGTGTCCCGCCCGCTTGCTCAATGGCCTCGACCCTCCGAGCATAATGATCGTAGTCGAAGGCATCCGTCGGTCGATCACGGACCACGGCGCCGGCGATAAATGCGTCGGGGCCACTCGCTCTCCCGGCCGTCCGCCGCAGGACTTCGTCCTCCACGGCTTCGTCGATCAAGTGCACGTAGCCGGTGTCCATGTTGACCGCGGGTACCAAACCGGCCGACCACGTGCGATCCAAGTGCCGCTCAAAGTCTGCCCAATGGACCTCGCCCGCCGCAGTGAACGGCAGCAAGACGGCCGAAGCACCCCAAATCGGGCGCCCCGGTCGCTCGGCCGGGGCGGGCAGGTTTCCTGGTGAAAGAGCGGACGGGTCCGTCACGGCAGATCGTTCCGAATTACTCATGGCCTGGTACCTGATGGCCTACTAACTGTCAGCCTTGCCGACCGCCGCCCCATCCTGCGGCCGCGGTCGCTGCTGCCGAGCAAACTATTCGTCGCGACCTTCAACCAAGCTCTTGAACTTGTCACGTTCGCGGCGGGTGGCTTCCAAGTCGAATACCAAGTACTTCATGTCCAAACGCAGTTGACTCAAGGCCTCTTGGACCAAGGTCAGGATGCGACGGCGACGCTGGGTGCTTTCGACCACGCGGCCCAGAACGGTCTGGATCCGATCGCGATGCTGCGGTGGCAGGTCGGCCACCAAGCCGATCAATTGAGTCAAGTCAGCCGAAAACTCGGTGGTGGTCTCGTTGATGTTTTGTTGCGAGGTGCTCATGGCCGCTGGTCCTGTTCTAGGTTGTGGGTTTGGGCTTTCCGATGCCGATCCATTAGAGCAGCCGGGATGCCAATTGCAAATTTAGCCGGCCGCAGATGACGTAAGTCACCTACTATCAGTAACTTAAGTATTTTTCTGTCGCGTGTGGCAATCTGGCAACCTGTTGCCAAAACACCACACGAGTGCTCTGGAGTTGCACGAAAAATGCTGCTAAAAGCCCAGTTTGCGGCAGTTTTGTCGCGAAACACCACGATGTTGCCCGATCGCAACCAATACGTGCGACTTGAGGCATTTGCTCAACATTTTCACAAGTTTTTTCCCCGTCTGGCCGGTTGATTCGCTAAGACCCCTGCAAATTAAAGGCGAAACCCCATGCAACTCGGGCGAAATCCACTCCTCGTCACCTGCCACGCGGTCCAGGGGCCACATCCCCGGGTCGGTTGGGGTCGCCTTGGCTGCCGTGGATTATCGCCCTTGCTGGGCGCTCTGGCCTGTTTGGCCGTGTTACTGGCGGGCGCTGCCGCGGGCACTCCGCTGGCTCGGGCTCAACAGGTCGATGTCCGCCCCAGTCGCGTGCAGGTCGATGGCACGACGATCTTGGTCGACGGCCGCCCGTTTGTCATTCGTGCCATCGAGTACCAAGGCGAACCGATGGGCACGCTCCGCGAGATGGGGTTCAATACGCTGTGGTTGAGTTCAGCCCCGTCGTTGGACCAGTTGAGCCGAGCACGGGAGCAGGACCTGTGGTTGATCGCTCCACCACCGACCGACGATGGGCCAGTCGCCATCGACTGGCAATACGATGCCGTGCTGGCTTGGTTGGTTGGACAAGAGGTACAGTCGTTGGATCAAGGCACGGTGCGACAGCGAGTCGAACGGATCCGGCAATTGGATCCGCGACAGGGTCGCCCGGTCCTGGTCCACGCCCGCAGCGGCCTAGCCGATTACGCGCGTGTGGCCGAGATCCTCTGCGTCGGCCGAGCCGTGATTGGCACTTCTTTTCCATTGACCGAATATGGAGCGTGGGTCCGAGCCCAACATGAATTGACCCAGGCGTATGCGCCGCTCTTGGCTGAAATCCAAACCGAGTTACCGGAGACCTTAGAACAGCAAGCGGCCCTGTTCTCGGGCGTCAACGCGCCTCTGACATTGCAAGAGGCCCAACTCCGCGGTCAAGTCTGGGAGGCCGTTTCCGGAGGGGCCCGCGGATTCCTGTTTCGCAGTCGCAGTCGCCTGGATGAGCCCTCCATGGTCAGCCCCCTGCGACGCATGCAACTGACGATGGTCAACCGCCAGATCCAACAGCTCTCGCCGTGGATCGCCGCCGCACTGGTCGCCGAGCGTCTGCAGCAGACCGAACCCAGCCTGCGAGTGGCGGTGCTCAAAACCAGTCGCTCGCGGTTGCTGCTGGTGCACCAATCGACCGGTCTGGAATCCTACACCGCCGGGGTCAGCCGCCAATCGCTGCTGACCGTGCGTGACTCGGCCGCCGGTTCTTCCGACCAACCCTATCGACTCACGCCCGTCGGTTTATTGCCAGCCACCCACCAACGTCTCGGGGGCCAAATGGCGATCCAAATCGAAAACGCGGCGGATTGGGAGGCATTGGTGCTGACTCAAGACCCCTTGGTCAATCGAGTCGTCGAACAGATCTCACGGGCCTCGCAGGGCTGGACCATGCAGCAGTTGCACGTGGAGCTCTCCCAGTTGTCCGCCGAGTGGGGTAATCGGGTCTTTTCAGCCATGTTGCAAGCGGGACGTGAACCCAGTGGTCTGCGGGAGCGCGTTTTAAGGGTCAATCAAATGGCCCAACTCACACAGGCCCAAGTCGCCAGCAGCGATGCGTTGGCCGTCTGGAACGAAAGCCTCGAACAGCAACGCGAGTTGGCAGGCGTGTACGATGACTTGGTCCGCGAGGCGCAGCAGACCCTGCCCTGGCCCGCCGGTAGTCCCTTGGCCGTCAATCCCGTGCTGATCCCCTTGCATTGGCAATCGCTCACGCGACTGTCTGGCATTGAGTGGTCGCCCAATGCCTTGCCGGGTGGCGACTTTGAGGACTTGGGACACCTCAGTCGTCATGGGTGGCAGCATCAAATCGCCCCCGGCCTCGCCGTCCGCACCTTGGTCCAACTGCATCAGGACGCCATGGTCGACGGCCGTCGCGGCCTGCGTTTGGCCGCCGAGCCGGACGGTGGACTGGCGCCACAGTTCCTCGAGTCAGCTCCTGTTTGGATTGTCTCTGGCCCCATCGAGATCCCGCCCAATCATTTGGTCCGGATCAGCGGCTATGTCCATGTGCCAGCTCCCCTCCGCGGCACTTATGATGGATTGGTGATTCAAGACAGTCTGGGCGGACGTGATCTGGCCCAACGCTTTCTGACCACCAACGGGTGGCAACCGTTCACGGTCTATCGAGCCACCTCCGAGGGACACACGCTGCGATTGAACTTTGCCTTGACCGGATACGGGACCGTGCATGTGGACGAAGTCACGGTCCAGTTCGCGCCGCAACCGGGGAGCAACAGCGGACCCGGCGTGACGCCGATTGCGCCAACGGTACCTGCAAGTCCCACACCGACCCCCGTCGCCACAGGACTGGAATCTCGTGCCCCGCTTCCACGCTAATCATTCAATTGAAAGAGCCGCTTGAGCGAATCGACCAACTGTTGCGGCTGGCCCGACTTGGCTTCATCCCGCAGCGACGTCAAAGGCCGATGGAGAATCTTGTTGACCAAGCGATCAAACGCAATCTCCAATTCTTTACGCGCTTCCGGTGTGAGGTCGCTCAGCTTGTTGAGCAACCGCTGCAATTCTTCTTGTTTGATTTGATCGGTACGATCCCGCAATTGCTGAATGGCCGGCACCGAGTACCGCAAGTTCCATTCCTGCTGGAAACGCTCCAAGTGTTGCCGCACCACTCCTTCGGCCTTGGGCAGTTCCTGTTCCCGCAAACGCAAGTTGCGTTGGCACTGGGCCTTCAAGTCGTCAATCGTGTACAGATAGACGTTGGGCAGGTTGGCAATCGCCGGATCGAAGTCACGCGGAATCGCCAAGTCCAAAACGAGCAGCGGCCGTTGGTGCCGCTTGCGGTACAGGGTCTCGAAAGTCGCCAAATCGACGATCTGCCCCGCGGCACCGGTCGTGGAGACCACCAAGTCGGCCAATTGGATCTGAGGCAGCAGCGCTTCCCAAGGATGGGCCGTGCCCGCAAAGGCCTGAGCCAACTCCTCGGCATGGGTGGTCGTACGATTGACCAAGTGAACCGCCTTCACGCCGTGCTCGCGCAAGTACAGCAACGTCTCCTCGGCGATTTGCCCGGCACCAATTAATAGGATCCTTTTGTCGGCCAAGGTCTCGAAGATGTCCGCCGCAAAGCCGCTGATCGCAACGCTGGCCACACTCAAGCGATGCCGATGCAGGGAGGTCTCCGTCGTGATCGACTTGGCGACCGCGATGGCTTTCTGGAACACATTGTGCAAGATCGGCAACTGCGGCCGAAAGGCGCTGGCCTGATCGTAGGCCTCACGGACTTGGCTGATGATCTGGGACTCGCCCACCACCATGCTGTCCAAGCTGCTGGCGACCCGAAACAAGTGCTCGACGGCCGCCTGGTCGACGTGATGAAAGAGAAACGGCGTCAGCTGCTCGCCGCTCAAGCCAGTCCGCTGGGCAAAGTAACCCACCACCCAGCCCTCGGCGGCATCCAACAATTCGGAGGGCACCGCACAGTACCACTCGATGCGGTTGCACGTGTTCAGCAGCACGCTCTCGACCGCTGGGATCTCTTGCTGCAACTGCTCCAACGCCCGCGGCAGTTCCGACTTGGCAATGGCCAGTTTTTCGCGGACTTCGAGCGGTGTCAGATGGTGGCTGGCCCCGATCACGAGTAACCTCATCGGGGCTGACCTCCACCACCGTGGCCCGTCCACCACACGATGCACAGTTCGATCGCCAGGAACAAACCTGTAGCAATGGTCAGGTAGGCCACTTTGCGTCCGTAGCGAGCCGGCTCGTAGAACAGGCTGAAACAAGTGGCAGCGACCAGCCACCCGAACAACAGGGACGCCGTCCAAACGACCGGGTGCGACCAGACAACAATCGGCTGGCCGGCTTGCGAGACCAAATTCATCAGCAGTCCGCACAGCCAGCCCAAGCCCACGGCCAGTGTCGAGAACAACAGGCCGCGCTCGCCAAACATCTGCAGCTTCTCCAAACTGGGCACGGCCGGCCCCAACGAAGGTAGCTTCCGTTTGAGCCGATCGGACTGAATCATGTAGAGCACGCCTGACGAAAACGCGACGACCACCGCCACCGTGCCTGCCACCAGACTACCCGCATGCAACCACCGCCAGAAAACCGGCGCATTGGCCAAAGTGTCCGCCGCGGGGCGATTGGCAAAATAAGCCAAACCGAAAAACAGCAAGGCGATCGGGAGGACAAAGAGTCCAAACACATGCATGCGCCGATGGTTGAGTTGCAACACTAGGCCCGCCACCAGGAACCAAGCACTCAGGTTTCCCCACACGAACCATCCGGACGGCAACAGCGACTGGGCCAGGTCCTGTTGGGTCTTGAACAACAGGAAGAGCGATTGGCCGACCAAACCCACGAGCACAGCGATGTTGAAGGCGACGTTCAAGTAGTTGCCCGACACCACTTCGTCCCCATCGGCGTACAAGCCCTGCCCGGCCCGATTGGTCTGCCAACGCCACCAACCCAAGATCCAGGCCGCCAAGTAAGCTCCGACAATCAACAGGGCTAGAACAGTCTCCATCGGATCATTCGCCTTTCTCGTCCGCCGGATCAGACGGCTCCAAACCAAATTGTTTGAGCTTCTTGTGGAGCGTGTTGCGATTGATACCCAACAGCGTCGCGGCTTTGGTCTGCACGCCATTGCACCGCTGCAGGATCTGCCCCAACAGTTCCTTTTCGAACGGGTCCATCACCTGGTTGTACAGTTCTTGTTCCGCCGGTTCGGCCTGCTGCAGCCCTTTGGCCACAACATGGGGCAGCAGCTCGGCCAATTCGATATCCCCCAGATCACGTCCTTGGTCGACCACCGGGGTCGTCAACTGGGCGGCCGCTTCGGCGTCGAACAAATGGTCCGGCAAGTGTTGCCGGGCGATGCTATCGTCCTCCGACAAGATGATGGCTCGCTCGATGTAGTTCTGCAACTCACGGACATTTCCCGGCCAGGCATAACTTTGCAGGGCCGCCATCGCCTCGCCTGAAATCCGCTGCACCAACACCCGATTGGCGTCGCTGTAGAGTCGCACAAAAAAACCGACCAACGCCGGAATATCGGCCGGCCGACTCCGCAACGGTGGGATACGGATCGGCACCACATTCAGACGCCAATACAAGTCCTCGCGAAACTCACCCCGCTTGACCAAGCCCCACAAATCGCGGTTGCTGGCGGCGATCACCCGCACATCGACCTGGACGGTCTGCGTGTCCCCGACCCGTTCGAACTCGCGCTCCTGCAGCACACGGAGCAGTTTGACTTGCAACTGGAGGCTCGTCGAGTTGATTTCGTCCAAAAAAATCGAGCCGGTATGGGCGGCTTCGAAGCGTCCCGTTCGATTGGCCACGGCTCCCGTGAACGAACCGCGAACATGCCCGAACAGTTCACTCTCGAGCAGATTCTCGCTCAAGGCTCCGCAGTTGACCTTGACCAACGGTCCACTGGCCCGAGCACTCATCAGATGCAGCGCCCGAGCGATCAGCTCCTTGCCGGTGCCCGTCTCTCCAATCAGCAGCACCGATGCCTGCGAAACCGCCGCCTTGCGGGTGATGCGATAAACCTCTTGCATGGGGGGACTTGTGCCAATCAGGCCAGGAATCAAGGCCTGGTCGGCCGCGCTGTGCAAGTTGTCGATGGGGATCCATTCCATACGTTAAAAGTGTATCGTAGATCGATGCGACGACCAGATGACATGGTCGCCTCGGCCAGCGTTTGGAGCCCGCTCCGCCGGCAACCACGGTATTCCCAGGACCTGCCGCGGGGTTAAAATCGGCCGGATGCCTCGCACCTTCCACCGGGCCCCCCGGAGACCCCTTTCATGCAAAATCCTCTGTTTCTCGGCTTCGCTCGGTGGGCGATCGGTTTGGCCCTGGCTTCGTTGCTCCTGTGGGTGGGCTGCGGCCCCAGTCCCTCGCAGCGGGAAAATCTCCAGTCGATTATGGAGAACCGGTCGCTCAGCGAAGAGGAAAAGCTGACCCGACTGGCTCTGGCGATTTTCGACCTGGTCAATGTCGAAATCATCCAAACCCAAGCGGACGGGCACGCGGTAAGTCTGGCGGTCCGCGCCAACAACGACTCGGTCATCCGCCAAGTGATGGAGGGCAAGCCACAGGAACAACTCAGTCAGGCACTGAAGGAGTTCCACTTCAAGCTGCTGAATCCGCAGATCGCCGAGTACCTGCGGCGGGCCAAAGACATGCGATTGCAGCGATTGACCGTCTCCCTACAGCCCGTCCAAGCCGGCGGAGCCCAGCGAGCCACCCTCGGGGATGAACTGTACCGATTGGTCCTGGAACGCGATCGATTCGAGAAATTCCTGCAGGTAGCCAACCTGCGAGCCCAAGAGGCCTTGCCCCAAGCCGAGAAAATCTGGCGGGTCGAGGTCGACCAATTCAAGTGACCATGCCTGTGTTAGGGAGCGGGCGTTTGTTGTACGCCGCTCTCCCAGTCATTAGAATGGAGACTTGATGGGGCAATTTGGCGACGGCCAGTCCTCAAATTCCCGCATCCTCCCCCCTGCCCCCCTGGAAGCTCCGACCCATTCGCCCACAGTCGGGGCGGCGGAGCCAATTTTTGGAGCTATCGATGTCCGATTCAAATTCACCTGCGTCTGCCTCCCGCACCAGCCATGCCGCCGGACTGACCACCCCGGACGGCCCCGCTCAACGATTGGATCGATCGGATCGTCGGCGATTTCTCCAGGCCTCGTCGGCCGCGATGGGTGGAGCTTGGTTGGCCGGTACGACTGCGACCGCCGCCGCCATGGCTAGTGAGCATGGCCAAGCGCATGGCCTCCGCACCGCCATTGACTCGGCTGCCGACGACGTGTCGCTCAAAGGCCGCATCTACAAGACGCTGAAGATCGGCATGGTCGGCGTCGAGGGCACGCTGACCGAAAAGTTCTCTGCCGTCAAAGAAGCGGGATTCGACGGCATCGAGATGGACTCGCCTGGGATGGATGTCGCCGCGACGTTGAAGGCGATCCAGGAAAGCGGCCTGCCCGTCGACGGCACGGTCTGCTCGTCGCATTGGAGCATCCGCCACACCGACCCCAACCCTTCCACCCGGCAACGAGCCCTGGATGACCTGAAACATGCCCTCGAGGCGACCAAAGCGGTCGGCGGTCACACCGTACTCCTGGTGGTTGGCCACGGCAACGATGGCCCCGAAGAGGAAATTTGGCCTCGCTCCATCGAAAACATCGCCCAAGCCCTGCCGCTGGCGGCCCAATTGGGAGTCTACATCGCCATCGAAAACGTCTGGAACCACTTCCTCTACGACCACGCGGGCCCGTTGGTGACCCAAACGGCAGACAAGTACGTCCGCTACGTCGACGAACTGAATTCGCCCTGGGTCGGCATGCAGTTTGACATCGGAAACCACTGGAAATACGGCAGCATGGGCGACTGGATCCGCCAACTCGGCCGCCGCGTCGTGAAACTGGACCTCAAGGGTTTTTCCCGTGCCAACGACCAGTTCACGAAGATCACTGCCGGGGACATCGACTGGGCGGACGTCCGCCGCGCCCTGCTGGAAATCAACTATTTCGGCTGGGCCGCCGCCGAAGTCGGTGGGGGCGACTTGAACCGCCTGCGTGAGATCTCCGCCAACATGGACAAGGCCTTCAACTTGGTTTAGCCGCTCAGTCGAGCGGGTCAACCGGTCCCGCGGCACGAAAGAGCCGACTGCGGAAACAGTTGCCATGGTCGGTACAATCGTTATTGCCAGCCCTGCCAAGGGGCTTGGGCTGGCAATCACAACCGTCCAAGGCGTTAGATCCGGACCAAGTCGGGGACAGAAAATTCATTTCATTTTACCCAGCTTGCCAGGCCCTAGCCGTAAACTAGACTAGGAAGTGAAGCCGGTAAACCTTTTTACTTCGGGAGTGGTCCGCGTGCGTTTGGTCAATATTTTAGGTAGCCATTGGCTCGGTTTGTTGATTGTTCTGTCCCTGGTTGGCTGGAATTCGGCCCTTGCTTGGCAAGACGAGACGGGAGCGGTATCGCCCGAGGCAGCCGCCTCGGCTACCGACTCGCGGGAAGCCGTCGGGCATGCGGTCCTGCGAGCATCCGTGATGGACGCCGCCGGTTGCTGCCCGCCCGCTCCCACCCAGTGCCAAACGGTCTACGTCCCGCAATGGGAAACGGTCTACGAGAACGTGACCCAAGTTCGCTACCGACAGGAGCAGCGAGAGCGGTCCTACACCACCTACCGCACGGTGACCGAGCAAGTCCCGTACACCACGCAGTACACGACTTATCGTTCCGAGCAGCGTCAAGGCCAACGCACCGTCTACCGAACCGAGTACGAGCAGGTGCCGTACACCCAACAATACACGGTAATGGTCCCCGAGCAGCGAACTCGAGAGGTCACGTATTTCGACCCCGTCAGCGAGCCCTACCAATACGAACGCAAGTACCAAGTCATGGTACCCCGCACCGTTCAACGCCAACACACGGTTATGGACACCGTCACCGAGCAAGTCCCTTACGAACAGGCTCACGTGACCTACCGCACCGAACTCCGCGAGCGGCCGCTGACTCGCTACCGCGCCGAACAACGCGTCCGAGAAGTTCAACAACCTTATATGGTGATGGTTCCCGAGGTTCAACAGCGTGAAGAAACTTACTTCACGACGCAACCGCGAACCATCGAACGTCAAGAGACGTTCATGACCTACCGAACCGAGCTGAAGTCGCGACAGGTTCCTTACACAATTCAAGTCCCTGAAACCAAGCTGGTCACGCAACAGTACTCGGTGACGGTACCGTACACCGAGGTGGTCAACCGCACCTACACCGTCTGCGTCCCCTACACCGAGAACTACACAGAAAACTACAACGTGCAGGTGCCGCAAGTCACTCAGGTGGAACGGCCTTACACGGTAATGGTGCCATACGTCGAAACGATCGAGCAGCCCTACACGGTTATGGTCCCTCGTTTGGAAACTCGCGAAGGCGTCAAAACGGTTTGCCGCACCGAACCTTACACGGTGGTCAAGACCGTCAGTCGCGACTGCGGCCAGTGGACCACGCAAGTTTGTGAGATGCCGGACCCTTGCAATCCTTGCCGAACTCGGCGGATCTGCAAGCGAGTCTGGTGCCCGAACGTGATCGAACAACAAGTGGAAGTCACTTGCCATCGGATGGTGCAGGAGCAGGTCCCCTTCCAATATCAGGTCACCGTTTGCCAACCCGAACAACGCCTGCGTCACATCCAAGTGACTCGCTGCAAGCCGGAACAACGCATGCGCACCGAGTGCGTTACACAGTACGTGACCGAGACCCGTCAACGGCAATGCTCGCGAGTCCAATACCGCTACGAGCAACAAGAGCGTCAGGAAGTCGTCTGCCGGAGTCGGCAAGAGATCCACACCCGCGAGGTGCCGGTCATGTCCTACCGCACCGAAACTCGCGAGCGCACCGAGACCTATTGCGTCACTGTGCCAGAACCGCAAACGCGTGTGGTGACCCAAGTCGTCTACGATCGCGTCCCGCAAAAGCGGACCATCCAGTGCATCGTGCATCGGCCCGAACGACGCGTGCGGATCTGCCATGTGCCGTATTGCGAATACGTACCGGAAACGATCATGCAGAAGTACTCGGTCCAGGTTCCGCAGCGTCATGTGGAAACCCGCTACCGAACGGTCTGCCGCCAGGTCCCACGGATTGTCCAACGAGAAGAGACGGTCATGGTCCCGGAGATTCGCTCGGAGATTTGCCATGCCACGCGGATGAAGATGGTTCCGCGAGTCGTCACCGAACCTTGCACGGTGATGGTGCCACAGGTGAAATCGCGGACCTGCTATCGCACAGTCTGCCGCCAAGTCCCCGAAGTGCAAAACTACACCTACTGCGTCACCGTCCCCGAGGTTCACAACCAAACCTGCTACCGCACGGTCTGCCGCCAGGTGCCCGAAGTTCAGGTTTGCCACTACACGGTTTGTGTCCCCGAAACGGTTACCATTCAAGTGCCGCGGCAACGTTGCGTCATGGTGCCGATGACAGTCGAAGTACCGTGCACGCCAGCTGCCTGTGCCGACCCTTGTTCGGCCCCGGGCAATCGCGAGTGCGGCCGAGCCCTGGTAGACTTTGTAGCCGGTAGCTTCCGACGCTTCCGTTGCCGCTAGTCCACACCACAAATCTGGGATCCCAGGCAACATCGACAACGCTCCTCGCTTGAGGAGCGTTTTTTTGTAACCGTTCACGACTCGTAGGGTGTCATGCAGCAAGTCGGGCTAACCAGTCGATTGTTTGCGAGTCAATGCAACTGGACAACGCTGCCGGTTTGCCCCAAGAACCATCCGACTTGCGGAATGCACCAGCCCCAAGGATTACCTCCCACCCGTGAACGGTTGCTTTTTTGTAACCGTTTCCGCCCCGTCTAGGAAATTCCCATGAGCCATGGAACAAGACCGTCTATCGTCTCCCATCGCCTGCCGTGTCGGCGTTACCTGAACCGCCGAGCCCTGTTCGGCTGGCTGGTCGCCTGGTTCCTGACAACCGGTTTGACCGCAGGAGTCGGCTGGGGCGATGAGCGACGTCTGGACTATACCCTCAGCTTCCCGGCCGCAGCCCAGCACTACGTCGACGTGCGACTGGAGTTCACCACGGCGGACGCCGCGGTCGAAGTCATGATGCCCGTCTGGACGCCTGGGTCTTACTTGATTCGTGAATACCCGCGGTTTGTCCAGGACCTGAAGGCAACCGACGCGGAGGGCAAGTCGCTGCCGTTGGTCAAGACGCGGAAGAATCGCTGGCAAATCGACACTCAAGGTTCGACTCGTGTGGCGCTCCAATACCGCGTCTACGGTCACGAGCTGAGCGTTCGCACCAATTGGGTGGATGGTGACATGGCGATCCTCAACGGAGCGGCCACCTTCTTGGTGCCCGTCGACCGACTGGCGGACCCGTGCCGCATCGGCGTCACCCTGCCGCCGACCTGGCCACGGAGCGTCTGCCCACTGCCTGCCGATCCAACAGCTCCCCACACTTTCCTGGCAAGCAACTTCGATCAATTGGTGGACAGCCCGATCCTCTGCGGGCCCTGCCAAATTTTCCCGTTCCAAGTCGCGGGGATCAATCATTACCTCGTCAATCTGGGCGACGATTCCCTCTGGGATGGTCAAAAGGCCGCGCAAGATTTGGCTCAGGTGGTCGCGGCCCAGCAGGCTTTCTGGGGCGACGTGCCATACCCCGAGTATTATTTCCTCAACGTGATCCTCGGAGGCGGCGGTGGACTGGAACATGACAACTCGACCTTGCTCATGGCAGGTCGCCGGACCATGATCGCTCCGCAAAGTTATCGACGTTGGCTGTCGCTGTGCAGCCACGAGTTTTTCCACGCCTGGAACGTGCGACGGCTGCGGCCGCAGGCCCTCCAGACCTACGATTATGAAAATGAAGTCTACACTCGCGAGCTATGGGTCGCCGAAGGGTTGACCTCTTACTACCAAAGTCTATTGTTGGTGCGAGCCGGATTGTGGACGCCCGAACAATGGCTACAAAACCTCTCCAGCGAGATTCGAGCCGTGGAGACTCGGCCGGGCAATCTCGTGCAGAGCCTGTCCGAATCTTCGTTTGACACTTGGATCGACTTCTATCGTCCCCATGAAAATAGCCCCAACACGTCGGTCAGCTACTACGGACGCGGAGCCGTGGCAGGACTGCTGCTGGACGCCGAAATTCGACGGCTGAGCGGCGGCGCCGCGAGCCTGGACCACGCCATGGTGAAACTGTACCAACAACATCGCGAGACCGGTTACAGCAATGACGACCTGCTGCGGATCTGCAATGAGTTGACCAACAGTGACCTGAGCGATTGGTTCGATCGGTACATTCATAACGCCAACGCCTTTGAGTACGACGCGGCCTTGGCCCTGTGGGGCTTGCAACTGACCACGGCAGCCCGAGGAGAAGCAGCCAGTGAGTCGCGGTCCGAACCCGTCACCTTGGGCATCACCTTGCGCGATGTCGATGGCAAGACAATCGTCTCGGCCATTCGATCTGGATCGGCCGGCGAGACCGCGGGCCTGAACTTGGACGATGAGGTCTTGGCCATCAACGGGCGACGCGTCAACGCCAGTTCCTTCACCGAGGAACTCCGCGGCCTGAAGCCCGGCGAGACCGCTCAGATCCTAGTCGCTCGACGGGGGCAACTGCGCGAGATCGACGCCGTGGTTGCCGCGAATCCCACGGAAGCTTGGCGAGTCGTGCGACTCCGCAAGCCAACCCCGGAACAAGCAGCCCAATGGGCCAACTGGTTGGGGCTGCCACCCGCCGAAACCGCCGATGCCACGGATGCCACGGATGCCAAAGACTCCACCCAATCCACGGAGACGGACGCAGCCAATGAGAACACCTAGTGCTTTGTCACAGCAAGAACTTGGGGTGTGGCAAAGGGGTCAGGCGTCAATTGTGCGCAGCACCCGCAGGGCCGTTCCGGCAATTGACGCCTGACCCCTTTGCCACACCGATCCCAAAATTAAATTGTGACAAAGCACTAGTCCGCCGAGCTCGGGGGCTCCGCGCCCTAAGACGCCAGTCAACCGCCGGTGAACAGGCGAAACGTTCCGCAAAAAAACGGCCAGCAGCGGTCGTCAAACGGTTAGAGCAAAACAGGAAAAAATCAGCGTCCGCGATTTCCGGTCGGCAGCGGAGACGACTGCAACGGCGACGACTGCAAGGGCAGGTCCTCGGGATTCAATTCGCGAATGATCCATTTCAGTTGGGGAGCACCTAACGCGGCCGTGGCTTTCATCGCTGGCTTGAGGTACCGGCCCGGTTGCGAGTCACCCACGACCGTGAACTTGTCGCCTTTCTGCAGAATGGGACGATCATCGAACATTTGCCCAAAGATATGATCGTGGGTCGTCAACTGGCAGGGCAACCAAACCGCCTCGCCGCTCGGCGTTACCATGAGAAACTCGGGGTAGGTGTGGTCGTTGCACCAAACGGCTCGCGCGGGTATGCCGCGAGCCCGACAGAGGGCAATGAACAACGAGGCGAACTCCTCGCAGTCCCCGCGCTGCTTGTCCAAGGCGACCAAGCAACTGTGGATCGTGGGATCGAACTCGTATTGGATATTCTTCTGCAACCAATCGTAGATGGCTTGCACCTGCTCCCACGGTGTTCCCCCCTCACCCACAATCTGCTCGGCCAATTCTTTGATCCGGCGATGCGACGTCTCGATGTAGGGACTATCGCCCAAGTAGATCCTGCCTTCGCGCAGTCCCTTGTCAGGAAAACGCCAGGCCAGCGGTGCGGGTGGGGCCACAATGTCGTAGCGTTCCAGTCGGACGGTGAAGGTGGCCCGGGCGGTTTCGCCAGCGGCCAATTGAGGCACGGTCACAATCATCTGCCGCCCCTGACCCTCCCAGTCCTTTAATTTGACACTTCCGACGGTCGGTGAGCTGAACTCGGACAGCACCGTCACTTTTTGCTCGGGGAAGTCGATCGGCAACGGGGCCGCCGCCACCGCTCCGCGCAACGGCCCATTGCCGCTGGAGATCTCCAAGCCAAACTCCCACACTTTGGCGCTGCGTTTGACCAGTTGATAGCCGCCGTGGGCCGCCAGAACCGCGGCGCCTTCGGCCGCCTGCGTTTGAATGCCCTCCGCTTGCGGCGGTGCGGAACCCGGGTCCTGGAACTGCTTGATGGTCCGCCGGCCGGGATCGCCCGTCTCCGCGGCAAAGTCCCGCGTGCGTGGCAACGAGGAGGGTGGCAACGTCGGCGGCACAAAGTCTCGCAGACTGCCCGCCGTTGATCCTTCGCCGACTCCACCTGGTATCGGCGGCAGGTCTTGCTGGCCCGCAGGCGGAGGCGTCTGAGTCTCCCGCGGCTTGTCAGCCCCCTGCGGCGGTTGATTCGCTTTATCTTGGCGTCGAGGCCGTCCCAGCGGATCGGTTTCTTGCCAAGCTTCCACCGCCAGAACCTCAGCGCCGTAAGCGTTCGGTAGGCTAAACATCTCGGCCACACGGCCAGCGGGCTGATCCAGCACCGTCGGAGCAAACCATAGACTACTGCCAACCACCAGGATCCTAACCATCTGTCGGGTCATTCGCAGGGCCTTCACTGATTGATCCAATCTAAAACGGTCGACTACTGTACGACGCGGCGAATGACTTGCACCGACGGCGGGACCGTGCCCTTGCCGTTGACGTATTCTCGGATCAATCGCACGCGTTGCTTGGCTTCCGGCTCTTTGATGTTGTCCCCCTTTTGGAACACCACCGCCGGGCGACTCCAGGCTCCGAACTCGCCGCTGCCACGGAACGTACAAGGATACCAGTGCAGGTTGCCCTCGGGATCGGCCAAACCGAATTCGGCGTGCTGCCCGCCTTCGACCATGACCATTCGAGCCGGAATGTCCCATGCTCGAGCCATGGCGACGAACAGGGCCGCTCGATCTTCATTGCAACCTTGTTTATTCTCCAGCGTATCGGAAGTGCTTTGCGGCTTGCTGACGGTTTCGGTAATGTTGTCCATGATCCACCGATGGAAAATAGCCAGCCCATCCCAAGCGGGTGTTTCCGGCGGGATCAACTCACCGACCAACTTCTTCAAGTCCCGGTCCCGCGCGCTGATTTGCGGGGAATCGCCGATGAACAGCTTGGTCTCTTTGGTCACCTTGGCCGGCTTGACCAATCCCGCCGTTTGCTCCGGGGGCATGACCGGACTCACGCGGATCTCGTAAGTGATCAGCACGTTGGCAGAGGTATTCGCGGGAACTTGCGGGATGGCGACCATCATCTGACGGACACCCGCGTCCAAGACTCGGTACTTCACGTCGCCGGCCCGATCGTACAGTTCCTCCTCCAGGATCCTGACCTGTTGCTCCGGCCATTCGTTCGGCACCGGAAATCGCAAACTTACCCCGGCGAAACTGCCGGCCCCCGTTTGGATCCTGGCACCAATCTGGTACTTCACCGTTTGCGGCTCACCGACCTTGACCCCGTACAGACTGGTAGCGGAGGCCGCCAGCGGGGAGGGAGACAGCGGCGACGGCCCCAAAGGATTAGGGGGCGTGGCCAGAGGCGACGATCCATCGAGTGGGGACCGCTTGGGGGGAGCCTGAGTGGCTTCCTGTGCGCGTTTCTGTTCTTGCGTCCGAGTCTCTTCCTGGACCTGCGCCCGAGCATGAACGCAGGGGGCCGACATGGGGCCCAGAAGCATCACTCCCCAGCCCAATCCAACGCAAAAGCGGATTCCCCAGGTCAGGATACTGTGAATCTTCTGCTCACCGAGCACCCGTGCACCTGGCCGACGAACTGCTAGTCTCATGGTAGTTTCCACTCCCAAAAGCGATCGAAACGTCCCTCCCTAGTCTAGTTCAAAGCCCATCCCCAAGTCGGTTTTTTTGTCGATTTCTCCGGCAAAACGGTGGCGCAACCGCGACGAAATCCCCATTCGGAACGATCACACACTGGCCACGGGTCGTTCGGGCGACCGTCGATCAGGATAGGACCAGCTGCACGAGGGTCAGGCCATTCAAGAGCGAGTGGATCAGCACACAGAGGAACAGATTGCCCGTAGTCTTGTAGAGGAACCCCAGACCAATGGCCAACAGGTACAACGGGATCGGAGCGGCCCCCTGCCCGGAATGGGCCAGCGCAAACAAGAGGCTGCTGATCACGATCGGGGCCCAAAACGTCCAGGAGCCGAAACTACCGCGACCGACCGACTTGGCCGGGGACTCCGCCTGAGACCAAGTTGCCACCTGTTCCAAGCCCAAGGACTTGCCAGCCGCGGGGGTCAGCGGCCCCACCACCCAGCGGTGGAAATTGCGGCCATGCTGGACGCACTGCTCGGCAAAGCCCTGAATCATGACGCGGAATATCAACTCCTCGATCAACGGCGTCCAGACCGCCACATAAAAGCAGGTCGCTGCCAACGCCGACCACCGCCCCTCGGCCTTCAACCCGCCCACAACGTCCATCGTTTCGTGCTGATACACGAACCACCAACTCAGGCCTTGGTGGATCGCCAGAACCAACGGCACAAGCAGAAAAAAGCCCAAAATCGCACCCAAGATCGTTGCGACAGACTTGCCCTCCAACAGCGGTCCACAGCCCCAATGGTGCCACGTCATTCCATACAGCCAACGCCCCGAAACAAAAGCGACTGCCGCTACCACGCTCCCCAACAACACCGTCAATCCCACCAGCACCCAAGAGCTCTGAGCAGCCGCCCGAGCAACGCTGTCCACGGGCTCTTGCCTCACACGGTCCAAGTCAGCCGATGTCGGCTCCCCCGATTCGACCTGTTCTTCTGCGACGGGGGCGATGGCCTTTCCCTCGTCAACCTGGCCAGCCAACACCGCTGCCACCCAGCGTTCGCTGATCGAGCGATGAGCCAACGCCGCCACGGCCATCAAATTGGCGCAAAACAACAAAAAGAGAATTCCCACGTCGAAAGTGGATTCCTTCAAGTACTTCTTACTGGCGGCACCAAACCACAGTCGTTGGACCCTTGACCAAGCAAAGTACGTCCAACCCCAAGCCACCGCCGACAGCAACAACAGGACAATCAAGAGCGGAGACGACAAGGGACTGAGCTTTCTGAGTAACGGGGCGGGGAATACATCCGACAGGGCCACAAATACGCGCTGCTAGGGCTTTGTCACAGCCAAAACGTGGCGTGTGGTAGAGGTGTCAGGAACCTACGCCGTCGCCTGGGGACGACGAGAGAACCGTATGGCGGCCCGCACGTAATCCCACCCCGAACTGATCGTGCTGACGAGGGCGGCCCAGATACTCACGCAGAGAAAGATCTGGATCCAGCCCGGGACTCGTTGCAGATCGAACCGCCAAGCCTGGTCGGCCGAAGTATCGACTGCAACCGAGGTCAGCGCCCCGGTCGCGTTGACCATTTCGCTCGGTTCGACTCGGGCCACTGCCAAGGCGACCAACGCCCCCCCGACGGCACAGCATTGCAGCAACATCTTGAGCTTACCGGCAAACGAGGCGGAGAAATCACCACCTGCCGCCTCGATGGCACTGCGCAGCGCCGTGACCAATAACTCGCGAGAGACGACCACAACCGCCATCCACGGCATGATCCGCAAGTACCACGGCCAGGTCGTGAGGAACATGATGGCGGCGACTTGGATGAACGTGCCGCAGATGATCACCTTGTCACAAAACGGGTCCAGGATCCGGCCCAACTGCGTGACTTGGTTGAACTTCCGCGCGTACCAACCATCGATCCAATCCGTGCCGACGGCGATCAAGAACAAAACGAACGCCGTCCAGAAGTACCCCATTTCAATTAGGGCAAACACGACCCAGGCCATCGCCAAGCGAATGCTGGACAGGACATTGGGCACATTCCAAATCTTCAACGAAGGATCGCCCGCGACGTCGGTCGCGACCGAGTTTGGATCGGCTGGCATGAAGCATCTCCGCATCTTCGGCCCGAACGACCGGGGGGTGGACGTTACAACGCGGCCGCGACCAAATCGTATCCCACGGCCTGGACAATCTCGCACTCCGCCAACTGCCCCACCGACAGCGGTCCGTCCGTCTCGGTGACGTAGACCATGGCATCAACGTCCGGGGCATCCGCGAAACTGCGGCCCAACCACACGCCCGGCTGATCGGGCGCCGGCGCATCCAACACAATTCGCTGACGCGTACCGACCAACGACTCGGCGAACTCGAACGAAGACGCCTGCTGGATGGCCATCAATCGCTCTTGACGGTCCGTCGCTACCGCCTCGGGGACGCGATCTGGCAAGCGAGCGGCCGGTGTGTCAGATTCCAACGAGTAGGTAAACACGCCTGCTCTTGGAAAACGCTGTTCCTCGACGAACTGGGCCAGGGTCTCGAACTGCTCGTCGGTCTCGCCCGGAAAGCCCGTGATAAAGGTCGTGCGGATGGCAATGCCGGGCACGCTCTCACGCATCCACCCCAACAGCGACTCGATCTGCTGCCGATTGACTCGACGGGCCATTCGCCGCAACATCCGATCCTCGGCGTGCTGGAGCGGGATGTCGACGTAGGGCAAGATCTTGTCACTTTGGGCCATGACATCCAACAGAACCTGATCGATATACATCGGATAGAAGTACATCAGCCGGATCCACTCGATGCCGTCGACCCGATTCAATTCCGTCAGCAGCTCGGCCAACCGCGGCCGACCGTACAAATCGATGCCGTAGTAGGTCGTGTCTTGAGCGACGATGATCAGTTCCTTGACGCCGGTTTCGGCCAACTGCCGCGCCTCGCTGAGGATCCCTTCGATCGGCTTACTGGCGTGCCGACCCCGCATCTTGGGGATGGCACAGAACGTACAGAGCCGATCACAGCCCTCGGAAATCTTCAGGTAGGCAAAATGCCGTGGCGTGATTCGCAGGCGTTGGTGGTCCGGCAAAGCGCGGATCGGGGCGGGGCGGAAGACCGTGCGTTGCTCTTGCAGGTTGCCCATGATCCGATCGGCGACTTGCGTCACTTCGTCGCGGCCAAATACCCCGATCAGGGCGTCGATGTCCGGCCTAGCCTCCAAAACGGCCTCTCTTTGCCGTTCGGCCAAACAACCCGTGACGACCACGCCTTTGATCAAGCCGCGGCGTTTCCGCTCCAACATCTCGTCAATGACCGCAAAACTCTCGGCCCGAGCTCGATCAATGAAGCCGCAGGTGTTGATCACGACCAAGTCGCTGCGGGATGCGTCGGACACCAACTCGTAGCCGTCCTGGGCCAACAACCCCAGCATCTGTTCGCTGTCGACGGTGTTCTTGGGGCAGCCCAAGGATACGAACGCAAAACTGCCCTTGGTCGCTCGGCCGGTCGGCTCGGCAGGCAAGGTACTGGGCTTTTGGCCGGGGTCGACGATCGGAAGCGAAATCGGGCTCATCAGCGGGATTCTGCCAAGATGGAGAAAAAACGGGGCCGCCAAGGTGGAGGCTCCGGCCCTCTATGGTACCGTCAGATGCCTCTTGGCAGAAGGGTCTGCTCCGGAAACCGGCCTTCCTACGATGTTAATAATTGGCATTTTCAGCAAATCCGGCAACTTCATTAAATTCGCTCCGACCGGATGGGCGATTGAATGGTAGGAATCGTTCCAGGACGTGCCGGACGACCGATCGCAGGGGTCGGCGTGGCATTTTGGGGCGGATCTCGGTATTTGCCATCTACTTTTCAAGTGGTGATTCGCAATGAAACGTCATTACTGGTTCCTCCTATTGGCGGCCTTGGGCACGGTCAATGGGTCAGGGTGCTCCTCAGGACTGGGACTGTCCAGCCCCTACTCGTCGGGCCCGCGTGAGATGATGACCTCCCGCTGGCGGGATCATGTTTGGTCAAACCGAGCCTATGAGACCCGCTTGGCGAACTCGACTCAAGATCGAGCCTTCCAGTCCGACTTCCGCAGCGGCTTTGTCGCCGGGTACCAATCGGTCAGCCAGGGCGGCGATGGGACCATCCCCGCCATGCCTCCGCGTAAGTACTGGGGCTCGCACTACCTGTCCCCTGAAGGGCAAGCCAAGGCCAAGGCCTGGTTTGAAGGCTACCCCGAGGGCGTCCGTGCGGCCCAAGAAGACGGCATCGATGCCTACCGCGATATCTACGTCAGCCAAATGCTGGAAGACATCGAACGCCAAGTGCCGGGCATGAATCCGGAGGTCGGGCGTCACATGGAGCAGATGCCCGTCGAGGACCGCTTGCCGCTGCCCATGATGCCGGCGTCGACCTCCGAATCGGCTCCGCCACTACCCCCGTCTTACAACCAACCCGCCAGCTTTGTAGCTCCAGAAGCTGCGGCCACGGCCCCCGCCAACGGACTTCCGGCTCCCATCGGGTACGTGGATTTCGCCACCTACCAGGCTGCTCCGCGGCTGGTGCCGACGGTTCCCGTACCCGTCATCCGCCCAGGTGTGCCGCAGTAGCGGAAGGCACCCGTTTAAACTGGGCTGCCCCGACGCCGACAGCCCAGCGACACCACACAACCCCTATTCAGCGTCCCATCCCGCCGTCTTCCTCCAACCCACTCGAGTCAAATTGGTTTTCCCGCAAAAGACCAGCTGCAGACACGGAGAGTCCGGATCATGAAACTTAGCACAGCTTCTATCAACCAGGTTCTGAACCCGACCGCGGTTCACCGCTGGCTGCTCCTTCTGCCACTCGGGCTATTGGGCCTCAGCGGCTCGGGTTGCACCGCCCTGGTCTCTCCCATTCAAACCATCCCGGCCTCACGAGTCCCACCCGAACTGTTGGCGGTTCCCGTGGCCAACGATCGCATCATAGATTACCCGCGGCTGCGGCAGACCGAACCCGAGGACTACATCCTGGACAAGGACGATGTGCTGGGTGTGCATATCGAAGGCCTATTCGCGGGCCTGGATCCCAACGCCCCGCAGATCCCGCCTGTCACGATGCCCGAACCAGGCAGCGACCTGTCCCCCGGCATCGGCTTGCCCTACCCGATCCGCGACGATGGCACGATCTCCATGCCATTCGTCGGGCCGATCGCGGTCAAAGGCTTGACCTTGCCCCAAGCCGAAGAAGTCATCGGACGCGTCTACGTGGAAAAGGGCATCCTGCAAGAAGGACAACGCCCGATCGTCTCGCTCATGCGTAAGCGAACTTATAAGGTGTTCGTGATTCGGCAGGATAATGTGATTGGTGGTGACAATGGCCAGGCACAACTTGCAGCATTACAACAAGCCCGGCAGGCCATCTCACAGCGCACTGACCTAAGCTCGCGCGGTTTCGTTCTACAACTCCCCGCCTACCGCAATGACTTGCTCAACGCTTTGGCGGAAACGGGCGGCTTGCCAGGCATCAACGCCAAGTCGGAAGTGCAAATTCTCCGCAGCGACAAGATCGATCCGCGGCGTCGCGACGAGGCTTTGCGGGAGTTCTACTTGCGGTACGGCACCAGCAACATCAGCGGAGCCTTGCCCGACCTGCCGGAAGACGAAAATGTTGTGCGGATCCCGCTGCGTCTCAAACCAGGCCAATTCCCCAAGTTCAACGAACAGGACATCATCCTGAAAGAGGGCGACGTGGTCTTGGTGGAAACTCGGGAAACGGAAGTTTACTACACCAGCGGTTTGCTGCGACCAGGCGAGTTCCTGATCCCGCGTGACGTGGACTTGAACGCAATCAGCGCCGTGGCCCTGGCCGGTGGCAGCATCGGTGCCTTCCAACAAGGCGGTGGTAATGGCGGCTTCGCCGGCGGCTTGGGTGGCGGCATCGGGACTGTTCCACCGTCCCAACTGATCATCATGCGGCCCTTGCCTGGCAATCGCCAGATCGCCATCGAGGTCGATCTGACCCGAGCGATCAATGACCCTCGCGAGCGGATCTTGATCAAGGCGGGCGACACGCTGATCCTGAGGCACAAGCCACGCGAAGAACTGCTCAACTTCTCGCTCGGTGCCTTCTTTACCTACGGTATCCGCGAGCTGATCCGCTAAGGACAACTCAGTGGTTAGCCACAACGAACCGCGACAACGCCGCCGGTCGACCCTCAGGTCGATCGGCGGTGCTCGTTTGGTGACTGGCCAAAGCCTGACGCAACCGAGCGTTCTCGGCGCGAAGCTCCTCCAGTCCCTGTTCCGCCTGAGTGGCCGTTTCCCAAGCGTCCCGGCGCGCCTCACGCTCCGCCATGTTCGCACCCCAAATGACACTCATACCAACCGAGACCACCGCTAAAAGAACCAGCGTCGCGCCGAACAGCGACCGGAACAGCTCCCTATGAGTCCCAGCCCAACGATCGAAACGTTCAAAGCTAGATTCAGCATGGACCGACACCGGCAGCCCCAGCAGATAATTCTGGACATCGGCACCCAACTCCGCAGCCGAGGGATACCGACCCGCTGGCTCACTGGCCAAGGCTCGCCGACAGATCGCCGCCAAGGCCCGCGGTTGCCCCTGCAATCGTCGCTCGATCCGGCTCCGTTCGCAACGCCGCACGTTGGCCAAAGTCGCCGCCGTCGATTCGCCGCCAAACGGCGAGTGCCCCGACAGGATTTCGCATAAGATGACACCCAAAGAAAAAACATCTGTCCGTTGATCCAAGCAGTCGTTCTCCCCGGTCGCCTGCTCCGGTGACATGTAAGACGCGGTTCCCATAACAGCCCCCTGCGCCGTCAACTCTTGCTTGCCGGAACCGAGACTTCCATGATTGGAACGAACCTCCGCTCTCGGTTCACTCGAGCCTCTCCCATGCAAGTCAACAGGACAGACCTTGACCTCCGCTGGATCCAAACGCACACGGAATCGTCGAGCCAAACCCCAATCGACAACCGTGGTCGCACCAAAATGCCCCAAGATGATGTTGTCGGGCTTGAGGTCCCGATGCATCACGCCCTGCTGATGAGCAAACGCCATCGTCTGACAGACTTGCAAGAAGGCGGGCAGCAGCTCGGTCAATTGCCGCTGAGTCAATCGCCCACCAGCACCGCGACGGACACTCGCCAGACGCTCGGCCAGCGTCTCGCCCCGGACCTGCTTCATGGCGTAAAACGGTAGCCCCTGATCGTCGACCCCCAATTCGTACACCGGCACAATCCCCGGATGCTCCAATTGGGCCGTGATCTGGGCCTCGTTGACAAAGCGGCGAATCGCCGTGTCGCTCATCAACTCCGGACACAGCTTCTTGACCACCACCTGACGCACCAGTTGCCCATCGTTGGCAATGTTGATCTGCCCACAACCGCCCGCGGCAAATTGAAAACAGGTGGAAAAGCGAGCCCAACCCTGCGGCAGATTGTGCAGCCGCTCACGCACCTGCGGGCTGACACTATCCAACCAAGACGTCGGCGCATGGGCATCCCAGCCCATCTCGTCATGCTCCACCTGGTCTTGCACGACCTGGTCTTGCACTAGCTTGTCTTGCCCCAGCTGGTCTTGCACTAGCGATTCGCTGGCCCAGAGACCATCGAGCTCACCGAGCTCGTCGGTTCGTAGCACGTGCGTCTGCCTGTCCCCCGAACCATGGGTCTCCCCGGTTGACCAAGCCCCCGGCGCAAGCGTCGTTTGTTCGACAGGAAACAACATATCGACGTCCCTCATAGTAGAAGAGCAATCACTGACGACTGGGAGATTGGCACCACACCCCGACCGGACAAACAGCTCTCACCCCGTTGCACCAACGCCTCGCCTGGCTCAGGCGCACACACGATTCCGTCCACCGTGCTTGGCTTGATACAGGCGACTGTCCGCCAAGGCGATCAAGCCGTCGCGGTCCCAGGCCTCGGCGTTACTCGGACAAGCCACACCGACACTGATCGTCACCTCCAGAGGCCCAGCGGATGTACTGAACGGCTCGACGGCAACCGCGTGACGACAGGCCTCCGCCAATAACATGGCCGCGTCCAACTTCAGTTCGGAGACGATCGCAAACTCCTCGCCCCCAAAGCGGCCCAAGACTTCTTCCTGGCCAATCAACCGCTGGAGTCGCAGCACCAGTTCCCGCAAGACCTCGTCACCCGCCAAGTGGCCAAAGGTGTCGTTGACCGATTTGAAATGGTCAACATCGAACAACAGCAACGACAACGGGCGATTGAATTTGCGACTACGCATGACTTCCCGATCCAGAAACTCGGACAGGTATCGCTTGTTGAACGCGCCCGTCAGTCCATCTCGAGTCATCATCGTGTAGACCGTCTCGTAATACTTGGCCTCCACGTCCGTATCACTGAGAAAACGAAAGATCCGTTTACCCAAACGCAAGCGATCACCACTCTGCAGCACCGCCGCAGTCGTGGGACGATCGTTGACGAACAGGCCATTGGTGCTGCCCATATCCACGATCTCACAGCCCGCCGCGGTCCGCTGAATCCGCGCGTGTTGACGCGAGATGGATTGATCGTCCAGTCGCACGTCGCACTGCTCCGCGCGGCCCAAGATGACCCGGTCCCCCGTCAGCGGAATCTTGCTCTGCTCGAGATCCAGTGGATGCAGTTGAATCAACCACTCCCGAGCGGTCTGAGGTTCAGACTGGCCTCCCGGCGTCAACATCAATGTAGGGTGCAGCGGTCGTTCCATGAAGAGACTCGCGGTCGCAGACAAGGGTGGGAAAATGGGCACACGCACCTGCACCGCGCGTCGCCTTCAGGGCTCGGTGGCAGACCATCCGAGCGGGCAAAAGCTCCAAACTTAAAGGTGTGTCAAGAAGGTCTCGCAGGACGAGGCAAAAGGGAAGTCGCTCGAGCAAATCGACGCGAGCTCGAACGGTTTGTAGCGGCTGTGACACTGGAGCCGACCGCAGCCGGCCCCACACCACCCACTGAGCAGCCCCCGCCGAGCTCTGGTAAACTAAGCAGCAGGGGCAAACCGCCAGCAGATTTGGCCAGAAGGACGCCGGGATGCCCGCCATCTTTGAGTACCAGAGAAATGTGACCGCCCACGAAATCGATGGCCTGGGCCATGTCGGCAACGTCGAATATGTCCGCTGGCTGCAGGACGCCGCCATCGCGCACTCCGCCGCCCAAGGTTGGCCCACCGCCCGCTACCATCAACTCGGAGCCGGCTGGGTAGTTCGCTCGCACCAAATCGAATACCTGGCCCCCGCCTACCTGGACGACCAAGTCGTCGTAAGGACCTGGGTCGCCAACCTGAAAGGCATCCGCAGCCTGCGAAAATACGAGATCTACCGCGTGCCGTCACCAACCGAAACGCCCAACGCAGACGAGGCGGCCGATTGGCAGCGATTGGCCATCGCCGAAACACTCTGGGTGTTTATCTCGTTCCAGACCCGCCTGCCACGCCGCGTACCACCCGAAATCGAAACGGCATTCGAGATCGTGGCCTCCGACTTGCCCCTCGACGAATTACCCCCGCGCAGCCGCGATTAACTCGGCCACAAACGCCCGGATCTCACCCAAGACCTCATCCCGCGTCGGCCCGCCAGACTCCGAGAGTGCCGCGATTCGCTTGACAATCGCCGACCCGACAATCACCCCCTCGCAGTGCTCGCGTAGGTCGGCCACCTGAGACGCCTGGCTGATGCCAAACCCCACACAAACCGGCACAGAACTGGCTCGCCGCAGCGTGGTCAAATTCCGAGCCAAATCCTCGGGCAAACCCGTTCTTTCGCCCGTCACGCCCGCCACACTCACGTAGTAGATAAAGCCACTCGCCTGTTGAGCGATCCGCTCCGCTCGGTCCGCCGGCGTGGTCGGTGTCACCAACGGGATCAAATCCAGTCCCGCGGCCAAACACATCGTCCGCAGCGGATCCTCGCTCTCCCACAAGAAGTCCGGCACAATCAGCCCAGAAAAGCCCGACTCCCGCGCCGCTTGCAAGAAACGCTCAGTGCCGTAGCGCAGCACAATCGCGTAGCTGACCATGGCCACCAACGGCTGCGTCAACTGCGGCGACGTCTCACGCACCATGCCAAAGATGTCGTCGACCTTGAGCCGCTTCTGCAAGGCTCGCGTATAAGAGGCCTGAATCACCGGTCCGTCGGCAATCGGATCGCTGTAGGGGAAGCCAATCTCGATCAACCCCGGCTGCAGTTCGTCAATCGTCCGCAACAGCTCGCCCGTGAAGGCCACGTCCGGATCCCCAGCCGTAATGAAGGGCATGATGGCCGTTTGCCGCTGACTGGACAACTGGGCGAGGGCGGCGGAAATCGAACGCATGAGTGTCTTTTCTCGTCGAGTGGAGGGAAGTGGCCGCCCCAGCAACACTCGGCCCCCCCAGACCCTCCAGATCTCGTCGGCCGAGCTTGCCAAACCGCTCACACTTTACCGAAATCGCCGCCATAGCTCCAGCCGTCCTGAAAATTGATTCAACCCCTCCAACCCAACAAGTCGATGCTAGAAAAGCCGACCCTCGGATGGATCGGCCGCCTCATCGCCGTTCGCTGCCTCTGTTGGATTGACCACCCCATGCCCGCACCACTGAATCGCCGAGACCTGCTCGCTGGATTGTCAACCGTAGGAGCCGTCTGGCTGGGTGGCCACCTCAACCCCACCGCCAACGCCTGGGGTCAACCCGCCAGCAGCACCCCCAACCGCCCCTTCCTCGACAATACCTACCAGTACGAGCTGGAACTGCAGTCCGAAGGCTTTGTACTCTTGGGCCCCGACGAAGAGCCCAAGAAAGTCGCTTTCAATGTCAACGCTCAACAGTCCTTCAGCGAACGAGCCATCATCACCGACGGCAACCGGATGGCCAGTCGCCTGTATCGCAGTGCCAAGCTAGAAAAACGCTTCGGTGCCATGAGCCCCGAGACCGTGTCGATCGAGCCCGCACCCCTGCGAGTCATTACGCTCCCCGAGAACGTGGATTCGGGACGGATGCTGTTTTACAGTGCCGAGCGACCACTGTCGGCCCAGATCATCAGCCTGTTGCAAACGCCACTCAGCCCCATCTGGCTGGACGAGCTGGCCGTCATGCTATTCCAAGACAAGCCCAAATTGGCCACCGGCGATCGCTTGACCCTGAACGCCGATCTACTCGCCAAGCTGTTCTGCTTGGAGGCAGTCACCGAGCAATCCGTCGTCTGCGAGGTCGAAAAGGCCAACGATAGCCAAGCCGTGTTGAAGCTGACGGGCGATGTCTCCGGCCGTAGCTTGGACGTCACCACCAAGATCCGCTTCAACGCCTCGGCCCGCGCCATCTTCGAAACGCGGTCCCTATCCCAACTCCGCGCCAGTATCTTCGAGCAGCGGGAAAAGGGCGTGATTTCGCCTTCTTATGCCGTCACCACCAAGCTGAAGCTGGACCAAACTCCAGCGACAGAGGAGATCAGCGCCGAGACCATCCGACAACAAATCGGCCTAACGGGCACCGACCTGATCCTGACCTACACCTCGACCACCAATCAAATCGAATTCCGACACTCGCCGCAATGGCACCTGGTGCTGGACCAAAAGGGCGCTGCCGTCTGGCGTTTGATCGTGGACGGCGAACCCATGACCCAATGCAACATGCTGCTGCCGGTCACCCCCAGCCGAGAGAAGATCGACCTGTCGACCTTTGCAAGAGAAGTTGAGCAAACCCTACAGGAATCGCAAGGTCGCATCGTCAACCAGCAAACGCTGAAGGGCGCTAACCAGGCGGAAGTGTTCCGCGTCGCCGCCATCGGCAAAGAAGAAGAGATCGACCTGACCTGGACCTACTACTTCATCCAAGACAACAGCGGCCGCCGCGCCCAGTTGGTCTTCACCACCGAGGCCGACCTGCAGGACGCCGTCGGACAAAGCGACCTGCTGATCGCCCAGTCCTTCATCCTCAAATCCGCCCCCTTGGCCCAATCCCCCGCCACCGTCCGCTAAGGACGTGCCAGTTTTTGACCTACTGAATTGGAAATCAGCCGGAGGTTCAACCACGCTGCTGGCCCGAGGCTGCCCCGTCACCCCGTTACTCCGCGTCTGGAATCGCCAGCCACATGATCCTGTTGTTCATGACGATCCGGACTAAGTAACGGCTTATCGGTCACTGCCTTCGTGTTTGACTGACGATGGAGGGTCCTCCAAAACCGAGTCCTGCGACCATTCCGCCGGTAGACCGGCCCGCCAAACCGCCGGCGGTGCCACGCGGCGGATCGTTTCATCAAACACACGCTTGGCCTCCGCGGCTTGCTTCTGCTCCAACAAAGTCACAATCAATAACTTGGAAGCAGCCGCCAACTCGCGTTTCCACGACTGGCTCTGGACTCGGGCTTCGTCATCGTTTGACTCCAGACGTTTGAAGTACCACGTCCTCAGCGTCTTCAGGTCCGCGATCAATGCATCGGCATCCTCCAGCTTCTCGTCGGCCACGACCAACGCCTGCAGTATCTGCTCGAAACCTGCGTAGTCGCCAACACGGTACTTCTCCTTGAGTGATCGCAAGGCCGCGCGAAACTCCTCGGTCTCGAACTGACTAGCCGCCCCTCGCGCACGCAATTCCTTGAGTGACACACGGATCGTATGCCGCGTCCGCTCGCTTTCGTCGTCTTGTTTCCCGAGCAACTCGAGGGCCTCTTGGAAGTAGGGCTGAGCCTCTTTCGCTCGCTCCAACCCCATCAACTGGTCGCCGATTCGCTCGAGTGTCGTCAGCAGGGTGATCATCTCCATCCCAGCCCGCATTGAGGGGTTGCTGACCAGCTCCATGTCGTTGGCCCAACCCTGCTCCAAATCGCTCTGATCACGTAGCAGATTGCCGCGCAAATACAGAATATTCGCCATTTTATCAGCCAGGGCCCGGCGTTGCTGGTCGGAAGCCGCCTCGTAAGCGGTTCGCGCACGATCGAACGCCGCGTGAGCGTCCGCGAACCGACCATAGAAATAATGGTCCTGACCTACAAACCGAGCCACCTCCAGCCGATCGCGGAGATCCACGTCGAGCGTCCCCAGTCGAGCGTAGAGATTGAGGACATCCGGTCGAGCCTCCACACCGGTCTGCCATAAAGCCTCCGTACTTCGCCAGAACTTTTCGGTGTCTCGTGCGGTCAACGGCCGATCCAAGGCCTCCAACTCCCGCAACTCCGCGTAAGCCGCAGTCTTACGTTGGTCCGAGGTCGGCAGAGCCTCAGGCACTTGCGGTTGCTGCCTTTCATGGGAAAGATAGCGACGAACTACTTCTTGGGACGCCCAGAAGACCTCCGCAGCCATCGAATTCAAGAGACCATTCGGACTGGAGTTGCCGACACCCAATTGCCTAATGGCTGAACCCGGCCAGCCGATGGAGGTTTCCTTCACCACTGGCGTCTCTACCGCCCTTGCCCCCACCGCAGTTGGTGCTCCAGCAGCAGAATTTGAAGGAGCAAACAAGGATTGGGCCTTGAGTTGGGACGCACCCCAATGACCCAGAACCAGGCCTATGCAGACTACCTTAAGTACCGGTAAAAACTGTGCGCCCCGGATACCTGCTCTGACAAATGCAGAAAACTTAGCTAAAAAATGACTTACATCAAACCGCATATCTCGGTCCTCCCGTAGTTGACAATCAAATCCCAACGTGTTGGATTGCAAACTTGTTGCCTTAGCTTACTACAAGTACAATAAGGCGAAAATGAGTTGTAATCTGGACATCACCCCCCAGAATTCACCGAATTAACTGCCGGAACTGGAATGGGCCCAGGACCGGATGAAGCGCCGCCGCTTTGAGTGCCACCTGGCGAAGGTACAGGTCTCGACTGCGGGTCAGTCTCGTCGCAATTACAAATGTATTTCAGAAATTTCCAGCCGTCTTGTACTTCATTCCAGCCAACTCCATCTCCCACCAATTTTCCTCGGTTACAATAGTCCGTGACCGAATTGCCAGTGAAGTGATCAGTGCATGTAAATCTGGCATCCGCTGCCTCAACTTCATAACCCCTTTCGCGGCGAAGCTTGTCATACACATATTGAACCTGCTTACATGCGCCAATCAATTTCGAGCTATTGATGCGAATGGTTTCTTGCTGAGTGGCAGTGTATTGACGATTAAAACTTACTTTCGCGTGAGCTTCGGCTTGGCACTTCGCAAAAAGGGCACCAGCAGCCCACTCAAGCCGACCGCCAATTTCGAAATCTCCACCGACCGAAACAGTATGTGTTACAGTGTGTTCGACAGCGACACTCGCCTCGGAAGAATCGCAGTCAAAGTTCGAATGAATTCTGTCAACAAGCCGCTCCCACTCCGTCACACTTTTCTTGGGAATCCTGGCAATCACGTACTCTGGCTCCCAGGTCGTGATTTTCCACCAACTCTGCCAATATCCGTCGCCAGCGTGCTTGTGCCACGCGCTTGTGTGCCCATTGCAGGAATGGCTAACTTGGCCGAATGCAGAGAAACAGAGAATGGAAAAATGAATCACAATAACGACGCCACACAGCAACAGTGCTCGCCAGCCAAAAACAGGAAGTGCCATAGCGAAATTCTCCTTGTTGACAACAAACCAATCAACTAACACCACCTCAAGCTACCTAACGCCTGAAGTAAGGGTGGTGGCTACGCCGTAGCCTAAGCGAACAAGAAGCAAGAATCAAGCCGGAAAGAGAGCAGTACAAAAAAATTCACAAATCGCAATTGGTGGCAAATAGCCTGGCGGAACCGCAGATAGGCAGGGCCCCGAGCCGCCAGACGTGGCCCCGGTCGATAAGGTAAACAAAATACGCCCGAGAGGAATCGAACCTCCGACCTACGGTTTAGGAAACCGTTGCTCTATCCACTGAGCTACGAGCGCAAACGATATTTTTGGGGTGACGTTAACTGCACGACAACCGAGTGGGTATTTTCAGACCCATGTTTGCCCGAAATTTGGCACCGATCGGGGCTGGTTCAATCACGGCCCGCCCGACTCGGGCGGTGTCCCGTCACGATCCGAGAACTCACACCAGTGTAGCGACGGTAAACGCGAAAGTAAACGTCTGCCTTCTGGGACTCCCGCCCCACGCCTGCGTTCCCTTGGGCCCCGTTGGGGCCGTTTCACCAACGCAATATGGCCATGGCAATGGCGGCGAAAAATGTGACGCGGAACGACCTTGGAAACGCCCTGGACGGTCTGTAACGGTCACCATTAGGGACCGTCTTGGAATCGGCGACCGCCGCAACGAAATGAGATAGCCGAGGGCATCACCCTGGGTTTCGATGGCCCCCCTGGGTTTAGATGGCCCCCCTGGGTTCAGATGGCCTGCGGCGAAAGCCCTGAAAGGGCGAGACAACCAACTAATGAATCAAAAAAGCTTCAGCCCCGGGACGGATAGCCGCGTCAGTTAACCCGATCCCGAGACTGAAGCTGGAGTGGTCGATATTTTCCTGCCCTGGCTACTTCCCTTCTTCGCAATCCCTGTGCCAATCAGCACTTAAGAAAATTAAATCCCCTTTAATGTCACCATATGCCGTTTAGCGGACACTTCCCGACCATTAACTTTTCGCCAACAAAGTGGAGCCCAAAAAACGCTCGCTTCAGAAGCAAGGCACGTGCATTGGTGCCTACATTTTGAGCAAACAAGCCCACCGCTGTGCCTCCTGCACCCAACGACCGGGTCCCTGGCGATCGTGTCTGGAAAAATCAATATGACCGCCAGCCAAGCGGGGCCTCGGCCCATCGCTACGTCGCTGGCACAACCAACAACCGCTCCTGCCGGTCCTCCACCCAATCCCGCGCGACGGCAACCCAGGCAATCTGAGCAGTCTGAAAGGGCTCCAGGCCCACCCGCTGCAAGATCCGATTCACCCGGTAGAACAACCCCTCATCCGTGCCGTAATCCGACAAGAAGCGTTCGCTCAGAAATAGCTGGTGCATGTCCGTAAAATTCGGCAGCTCACGCCCCGTCAAGGTCTCGGCCGCCGCCCGAAACTGGCACTCGTCGACCCCCTGAAAGATCTCGTACAAGCGCTCCAAACGATCCGGGTGCCGCCGAGTAATCGCGGCATCCAACAGCAGCTCGATGGCAATGTGCGCCGTGAACCACGAGCGCATCCCCCGCGGATCGGGATGCTGCACCCGCAAGTGCTGGGCCAACCGTTCTTGCAGCCCCAGAAACTCCAACGAGTTATGAAACACGTGATCGTCGCGATGATGCTGCACCACCCCAGCCGCCACGTCGGCCAAGAACGTGTCCTCGGCCCTAACAAACGTCTGCGCCACCTTGCTGCGGGCTCGAGCCCGACGGTTGACCATGTTCAAAAAATCCGGCAACTGCGTCCCCAAGGCAAACGCTGGTCGATCCAGAAAATGCTGGGCATGGGACAAGTAGTTCACTCGGGCACCCGTGCGAACCGTCGCTGCCGAGCCGCCTCGTACAACAAGACCCCCGCCGCGACACTCAAGTTGAGGCTGTCGGCAATCCCGGCCTGCGGAATCCGCACGCCGACGTACGGTTCCCCCAACCAGGCTGCCGTCAGGCCGTCCGCCTCGCTGCCCAAGACAATCGCCAGCGGCTGAGCCGCTCGATCGGCCGCAAAAAACGGTACATCCCAGTACTCGCCGGACGCTTGCACACGAGCCGCCATGCCGCGAACCCCGTGCTGCTGCAGCCACGCCTGCGCTTCAGCCAAAGTCGCCACCGCCCACGGCACTGAGAACACCGTCCCTAAGCTGGCGCGAATCGCATTGGGATTTTCAGGCAACACCGCCGCGTCGATCAACACGATCCCCGCCGCGCCCACCGCATCCGCCGTGCGGAAGATCGCCCCTAAATTCCCGGGCTTCTCGCAGCCCTCCAACACCACAAAAGTATCGCTGGCTGCCGGCCGTTTCCAATTAGCCAAACGCCGCGGCTGCGACCGAGCCACCGCCACCACGCCCTCATCCCGCTGGCCATACGCGACTTTCTCAAATGCCGCGCGACTGGTGTCCCACACCTCCACAGGTCGACCCGCCACCACGGCATGTGCTTCCGCCGCCGATAACAACTCGGACAACGCGGACTCCGTCAACTGCTCACCGCACACAATCAGAGTTTCTACCGCTTGCCCGGTCGCCAACGCTCGCAGCGCTTCCCGCACGCCATCGATCACAAACCGTTGGTCCTGCTTCCGACCACGAGACTGGCGGAGCTTGGCCACGGCTTTGATCCGCGCGTTCTGGGGACTCTCAATGCGTTCCATGATCACCGGCCAACGGGGAAAGAAGTCGCTCAGGTCGGCCGGTTCTGGCCGTCCCCCGTGGGTGCGATACTCAATTGTCGCAACGCCTTGGGCAGCGGGAAGGTCACTTCTTCTTTGCGGATCGTCCGCACCTCGACCGTCGCTTGGAACTTATCCCGCAGCTGATCGATGATCGCCTCCACCAAATGCTCCGGGGCACTGGCCCCCGCCGAGATCAGCACGGTGTTGACCCCCGCAAACCATTCGTCTCGCAAATCGTCCGGGCCATCCAACAAATAAGCCGGGATCTGGTATTCGGCAGCAATCTCGGCCAACCGTTGACTATTGCTGCTGTTCTGGCTGCCGACCACCAAGCACAAGTCGGCCTCCGGCGCCAAGATGCGAATCGCTTCCTGCCGGTTCTGCGTCGCATAACAGATGTCATCTTTGGGCGGCGACACGATCTGCGGGAATCGCTCGCGGAGGCAACGGATGATGCGATTGGCGTCGTCCACACTCAGCGTCGTCTGGGTCAAATACGCCAGCCGATCGTCGGCCGTGAAGGGCAACGCCGCCACTTCCTCTTCCGTCTCCACCAATGTGATCGACTCGGGCGCCTCGCCCATCGTGCCGATCACCTCGTCGTGCCCCTCGTGCCCGATCAACAGGATATTGTAGCCCTCGCGCGCAAACTTGATCGCCTCCAAGTGCACCTTGGTCACCAACGGGCACGTGGCATCCAACGCCGTCAGCTGCCGCTGCTTCGCCAACCGCCGGATCTCCGGCGACACACCATGGGCCGAGAACATCAAGGTCGAACCCGGTGGCACTTCCTCCAAGTGGTCCACAAACACCACGCCCCGATCCCGAAACGACTCAACAACATACCGGTTGTGCACGATCTCGTGATAGACGTAGATCGGCGTGACGAAGTGCTGCAGGGCAACCTCCAAGCTGTCGATCGCCATGTTGACCCCCGCACAGAAGCCGCGGGGAGATGCCAGTATGATGTTCATCGCAGTCGTACCATAGGTGGTTGAAGTCAGGGTCGCGTTAAGAGCTGGTTGATTTTTCCGTAGCGGAATGCGTTAAGGGCTGGACGATTTTTCCGTAGCGGAATGCGTCAAGCATTTCGTTTGACGGGAAAACGCCCCGTTTTTGCCCGCTTTCCTTGAGTCGGACGGCCCATTCGCGTGTAAGTCTGGAAAAATCAACCAGCCCAATGGAGTTCAACCAGAGCTTTACGAGTTGACCAAAAAGTGGCAGACGTCGCCGTCCTGCATGACGTAGGCCTTGCCCTCCACCCGCATCCGCCCCGCCTCCTTAATGGCCTTTTCCGATTTTAGTTCCATCAGATCGTTGACGGAATAGACTTCCGCGCGAATGAAGCCCCGCTCGAAGTCGCTGTGGATCACGCCCGCCGCCTGTGGAGCCGTGGCACCAGCCGGAATGGGCCAGGCACGCACCTCTTTTTCACCGGCCGTGAAGTAACTCTGCAACCCCAGCGTCTTGTAGGCTTCGCGAGCCAACACGGCCAGGGCAGGTTCTGCCAAACCGACCGCCGACAACATCTCGTCGCGATCCGCCGGGTCCAACTCTGCGATCTCCGATTCCAACTTGGCACAGACCGCGACCACGCCCGAATTGGCCGCCCGAGCATGCTCGCGGACCCGCTCCACCAACGGATGCTGGCCCGCCAAGTCGTTCTCCGAGACATTCGCCACGTACAGGATCGGCTTGAGTGTCAGGAACCCGAAGCTGGCCACACTGAAGCGTTCGTTTTCCGTCAAGTCGCACTCCCGCAGCGGCCGCTCCTCGGTCTCAATCCACTGCTGGCACTTCTCCAAGACCGCCAAGCGTTCTTTGGCCTCTTTGTCGCCCGCCCGAGCGGCCTTCTGCGCCCGAGGAATCGCGCCGATGATCGACTCCACATCCGCAAACATCAACTCGGTCTCGATCACAAAAATATCCGACAGCGGATCGACCTTGCCCTCGACGTGCACCACGTCGTCGTCCTCAAAACAACGCACGACCTGCAATATCGCATCGACTTGGCGAATGTGGCTGAGAAACTTGTTGCCCAACCCCTGGCCTTCGCTGGCGCCTTTCACAATCCCCGCGATGTCGACCAATTTCATGACGGCCGGGATCACACGCTGCGGCACAATGTATTGGCAGATCTGCTGCAAGCGTCCGTCCGGGATCGTCACCACACCCTCGTTCGGCTCGATGGTGCAGAACGGGTAGTTGGCACTTTCGGCCGCTTTCGACAGCGTCAGCGCGTTGAACAAGGTACTCTTGCCCACATTCGGCAGTCCAACGATTCCGGCTTCCATGGTGATTGATTTTCTTTCTGCAGAAAGTGAACTCGAGACCCCAACGGCGATCTCGGCCCCGCGGTCGCCGCAGGGCAGTGGTCAACGCCAAACCAACGGTTGTCCCATCAAACGTTCGGCGGCGTCAAAGTACTTCAGTCGAGTCTGCCGCACGACCTGCTCGGGCAACTCCGGTGGCGGCGAATTCTTGTCCCAAGTGGTCGTCTCCAAGTAATCTCGGACAAACTGCTTGTCAAACGAGGGCGGGTTCGAGCCAACTCGGTACAAGTCGGCCGGCCAAAACCGCGAGGAGTCCGGCGTGAGCACCTCGTCGATCAAGATCAATTGGCCATCGCACCAACCCCACTCCAACTTGGTGTCGGCAATAATGATGCCGCGCGTCGCCGCGTAGTCGCGGCCCTGCTGGTAAATCTCCAAACTCCGCCGCTGCAACTCGGCCGTGACCTCGCGGCCCAACGCGTTCTCCATCGTCGCGACAGACACGTTTTCATCATGCCCCGAATCGGCCTTGGTCGCCGGAGTAAACAACGGTCGCTCCAAGGCCTGGGCACATTGCAAGCCAGCCGGCAAATCGATCCCGCACACCTGGCCTGTCGCCTGGTAGTCCTTCCAACCCGAACCCACCAAATAACCCCGCACCACACATTCAAACGGGATCACTTGGCATTTCTTCACCTGCACGGCGCGGCCCGCCAAAGCCCCGCGATCCAAACCCGCGGGCACGTCGATCTGGTCGATGTCGGTCGCCAACAAATGGTTGGGCGAATCCAATCGGGCAAACCAAAAGTTGGACAGCTGGGTCAGCACTCGCCCCTTGTCCGGAATCTCCGGCCGCAAAATCCAATCGAAAGCACTGATACGATCGCTGGCGACCAACAGCAAGCTGTCGCCCAGATCATAAATGTCGCGGACTTTACCAGATCGAGTCGGTTGCAATTTGGCCATTCCTTTCCCAGTTGAAGTTGGGATTATACGCAAAGCTGCGGTTCTCCCAAGGGACCCTGCCACCTAGGCCGGGAATCTGCTAGAGTCGAGCCCCGAGGACTGCCACACCCGTGCCGCTTCGACCACGCTTCCCTCGGTTTTTTGCCCCGGTTTTTTGCCCCGGCTTGTCCGCACGGGTTCGCCCGCACGGGTTCGCCCGCACGAACTCGCCCGCACCGATTTACCTGTCCCTGAGACGTCCCCGTCGAGACCCCGCCCCAGCCATGAGCCAGTTCAACTTTTTCCTCCCCTCGGCTCAATGGCTCCCCGAACACCACCGCCCCTGCCTGCTGGCGACCGACGTGATGGAGTCCCCCATCCCTTCCCAAATCAAATGGGAGGCCGATCGACTGACCGTGTCGCTCCTCGAGCAAGACGCCTGCCGCGTGCATGCCTTGGTGGCCACCCCCAGTGGAGCGGCGGTGCTCCTGCCGACCGTCTGGCTGTTCCCCCAATGGCGTCCCTACCGCCTGGAGCTCGAACTGCTCCGCGGCCTGGTCTCACGGCTCCGCCGCGGCCTGGAGCTGTGGCTCAGCAACGGACTGCCCGTCCCCGAGTCCTTTCCGACCGAACTGCAGCAGCTGACCCGGGCGTTTCTCCTCGAGTGGCGGATGCAACACCAGCCAAATTGCAGCGAACGCCTCTGGCCACTCCTCGAACGCGGCTACCAACTGCTCCGCCAACTCCCGCAAACCCTGGCTCATGCCCAAGGCGCGAACCTGTTCCAACCGATCGTTCCCGCAACTCCCCCCAGCCCTGGTCCTCAGTCCGCAGGAGGGACCGCAGGCAAGTTCAGCCTCGGCCTGCGACTGGAACCCCACGACCTGCTCGGAGCCTCCCTGGATTCCCCCAGCCACTGGACCCCCGCTGCGGCCACTTCAGCATCGGGCTCGGGCGCATCGGGCTCGGGCGCATCGGGCTCGGAGACACTCCCAAGCGATCCAGCGACGGCCGCGACAGATCCAGCGACGGCCGCGACCGATGCCGATGCTCCGCAGCGACTGGGGACGCTCCTGCAATCCGCACAGCTCACTTGGGTCCAGATCGGCCAAGATTGGAAAACGTTGCTCACGCCTGCCAACTCGGCTGGCAACGCGTTGGCCAACTCGGCTGGCAACGCGCCGGCCAACGCGGACGCCCACCCAGCGGGCCACCCGACCGACTCGGCCACTGCCTTGATCCCGTCCCTGCAGCGTCTCCGCGGCGTCGGCCGCCAGATCATCTGGGGGCCGCTGCTGGCGATCCAGGACAACTGCCTGCCGACGGGAATGAAGATCGGCCCCGACGGCCAACTGCTCAACGAGGCCTTCGCCGCTCACCTGCGCCAGCACCTGCCGGAAGTCACTCCGCACTGCGACCTGCTGCATGTGGTCAGCGGCATCAACGGCGTGGGCGTGGCTGGCCTGACGCCGACCATTCAATACAACTTGGTCCGCTCCGCCCTGGAGGTGGTCGCCAGTCTCTCGCCGCAGACTCCCACCATGATCTCGTTTGCCCAACCGCTCGGCGAGCGTCTGGGCTGGAGCGTCGGCGGCCAACACCCCGACCAGTTCCTGGCCAAGTTGGCCAAAGAACGGGCCCCGATCAAAGCCATCGGCTTGGAACTGGACTTGGGCTACTTCCCCACCGGCACCCTGCCCCGCGACCCGTTGCAATGGGTCATGGAACTCCAACGCTGGTCGGTCTGGGGCGTACCGGTTGTGGTCCTGTTGCGTGTCCCGAGCCGCTCGAGCGAGGATGGCAAGCGGCGGACGTTTGCTCCGGCCGGCGGCACGACGCCCTCGGAGCACGATCAGCAGCAATGCATCACGGAATTCACGCGGTTGCTGTCTGCCTTACCCTGGATCCACGGTGTGGTCTACAGCCAGTGGTCCGACACACCGGGACGCTACGGCGACTCCGGCTTGGTCACCACCGCTGGTCACCCCAAACCCCTCCTGCAGCAATGGGTCCCCAACGCACGCAACCTGTCCTAACGCAAGCCAGTACTTTGTCACACCCAAAGAATGGGGTGCGGTAAAGGGGTCAGGAGTCAATTGTGCGAAGCACCCGCAGGGCCGTTTCGTTCAGTCGAACGCGGACCTACAGCGACTTCAAGAAAGCTTCAGCATTTTGCAAATGCGCATTTCTTTTCGCGGTATCCATCTTTTTGACCAGGCTGCACATCATGGCCCAACGAGGATTCTTCGCCAGTTCGTCGCTGTGATTCCAAATCCACCGCCAATACAAACCGTCCCAGATTTCACACCATGGCCCGCTCTTGTAATGACTCATTTTGCAAATGTACGAGGAACCCGAGAAGTAGGGCTTGGTTGTAATCAACCCCCCGTCTGCATGCTGGCTCATCGCGTAAGCGTTGGGCACCATTACCCAATCGCCGCTGTCGATAAACATCTCCATAAACCAACGATAGACACCGTCCGGCTCCAATTCGCAGAGGAACATGAATCCACCCAGAACCATCAACCGCTCGATATGATGGCAATAACCAGTCTTTAAAATCCGGTTGATCGTG
The DNA here is from genome assembly GCA_018402565.1 of Pirellulaceae bacterium. GTDB lineage: Bacteria > Planctomycetota > Planctomycetia > Pirellulales > Pirellulaceae > M30B19. The sequence goes on from JAGYIQ010000001.1 coordinate 488,097, forward strand.
TCGTCGACTGGGAGAAGCCCCGTTGTTCCAGCGTAAAAGCTGGCCGGGATCGGACGATGATGATTCCAATGATTTGTAGTCCTCATTGCCACACCCAAGTCCTGATACGTTGCGCGTATAAATTCGCGCCAACCAATAACCTGCCGCAGAAAACCCTCCAAAGAATTCAGCGGCACGTCATTTTTTTCGGCGAACGACAATGTCTCTTTCACGACCTGGCTTGGGCATAACAAACCTGTGTTGAGCGAGGGGCTTAACACGCTATGCCACAACCACGATTCGCCTTCCACGATGGCGTCCTCGTAGACGCCGAAGTTGGTCAGTCGAAACTGCAGGAAATGTTTCAGCCATTTGCGGGCGTCGACGTGAGACGTTGGGTAATAGAGTTGCTCGAGCGAGCCCGGGTTATCCGAGAAGCGATCCTGCACGTAGTCTTTAGCGGCCGCATCGATTTCGTCCCGCTTCAGCCGGAGCATCTGCGGAATCTCAGCGAGCAGCTTCTTCGGGACCTTGCTCCGGTTGTCTTCGTCAAAACTCCATTGACCGCCAACCGGTTCGTCACCATCCATCAAAATGTTCAGCCGCTTACGTTGAAACTTGTAGAAGTCACCCATGAACCAGCGTTTTTTGCTCGCTCGATAATCGAGATTCTCGTGGGGCTGGTTGATGAATCCAGGACTGGGCAAGTACTCAAGCTGGACCCCCAATTGACGACAAAACCGCTCCAGTCGTTTCTCAAGCAGGAAGTCAGTCGGATCGGCCACAACAAATTTACACGCAGCCGATTTCTGCGATTGTTTGAGGATCTCCAGTTGCCGTCGCAGTGATTCCGCTTCTGGCTCGTAATCAAAATACAGTGTGGCAAAACCTTTTTCCTGGAGCATCAACTCGTAACGCTTCATTGTGGCTCGGTGCAGCCACAGCTTTTGCTTATGAAACTTCATCGGATTGTGGGCATCGCCAAAAAACAGGCTATCCTCCATCAAAATGACACGCTCGGGCCGCATCTTCAGCCCTGGATGCTCCAGAAACAACTGATTGGGGAAAATTAATAGATCCATTATGACTCCTCAGCTATATGGTTGCTGGATGTGACTGTCAGCCACCAAGGCTCGCGTGAAATACGCGAAGACGACCGGGCAAGACATATCAGCAATAAATGGATCAGAAATCCCACCGCCGATAATGCCACGACCAGCCTTTCCACCTTGTGATGGTTTGCATCACTATCGAGGCGGTCGAACAAAACACCGCATCGCTGAATAATCAACTGAAGCATGCTACCCCCATTCCATCAAAAAACGGCAACCGCTCGGGTCCGGCGGAGTCGAACACAACAACAAGACGCCTTGATGCGGTGACAAGTCGCTTCGACGACCACCTGAGCCCCACCGTCATTCGGGACGAATTGCCACCGGCGCTGCGGATCTGTTGGCTCGAATCGCTTCACGACACCCTGCGGGGCGTGAACGGTTACGCTCGCTTTTAAAAAATTGACTGTGACCGCTCATTATTCGGTTTTCGCTGGGGACAACGAGGCCAAGTATTCGACCAAGTCCCGTATCTCGTACCGACTCAACTTCTCTTCCATGCCGTCGGGCATCGACGATTGCCCGCGGCGACGCTCCTCGATGTCGTCTTGCGGGATCCGCACCAAGCGACCATCGGCGTCCATCAACTCGACGTACTCGTCGGTCTCCGCTTTGACGATCCCCAGATGAGTGACGCCCTCCAAATCCAGGATCAACTGCGTCTCAAATCCGGTCGCAATGGCAGCGTTGGGCTCCAGGATCGCTTCCAGTAAATAGGCCCGCTCTTTCTGGGCACCAATCCCCGACAACTCCGGCCCCACGGCGCCCCCCACGCCCTGCACGGCATGACAACGCACGCAGGACACCGCCGTCTTCTCAAAGAACACGCGGCGACCGCGAGCGACATCGCCACCCTGCAACAACTCCGGGTACCGCTGGCCCACCGTCGCCCCTTCTCCTTCGGCTTCAGCTTCTCCGCCCGCCCGCTGCCACCGCTCACGCAGACCCGCCGCTGCCGGTAGTTCCAACGCTTCCAACAACTCCAACTCCGCCCCAATGGGAAATTCCCCCGCCGCACGCTGAGACACGGCCACGGCCAACAACGCAGTCTGGGCGTCATTTGGCAAACGCCCCAACGAGCGCAGTGCCGCCTGCTGCTCGCGTAACTCACCTCTCAATGCCACGTCAAACGCAATTGCCGCCGCTTCCGGCGCGACTTCCGCGAATGCCTCCAGCGCGGCGGCGCGGACTTCCACGGCAGGATCCAAACCGGCAGCACGTATCACGCCCAGGATTTCCGCGCCCTGCAATCCCACCCACGACCGCAAGGCCGCCGCTCGACGTGCCCCACTTTGCTGCGGATCCTCGAAACAAGCCTGCAAGATCGGAGCAACCTCGGCCAAGCCCAAACCCGCAGCCACCTCACTGGTCTTGTTCGCCACTTCCGCCTCGGCCGTCAACAAGGTCGGCAGGGCCTGGCGAATAGCCGTCACCGCATCCTCCGCTCGTCCGACCGGACGCGGTCGATAGTCATTCATCACCGCCTCCAACGGCCGCGGTTGGTCCCACTGGGCCAGCACCTGCAGGGCTTCCATGCGGCGCTCGATCGACCCGCCAGTCGCGGCGGCAAAGGCAGCCAATCGCTCCGCGTTCTCCGCCTGGGCCAAGAAGTCGTTCGCCTGGATGGCCCGCCGAGCCAATCCATCGTCGCCGCCCGCCAAGGGCAAGTAAGCCGCCAAAGCGGGCAACTCGGCCAACAGCGGCGTGTCGTAGATCGCCCGCGCGGCCTCGGTCACCACCCGCAAGTCGCCGTCCTTCAGCCAATCGGCCATCCCCGGACGCTGGGCTTTACGCCCGGCCACCACGCCCGCCAAACGCACCGCCGGACTGGAGTGCCGCCGCACCGCCAACCACAACGCCTCGTCGTTGATCCCCGCGATCGCCATGATCGCCCCGTGACGCAGGATCGGGTCCGCATCGGCGTTGGCATTCAATCGCTCCAACACCGCCGCCCCGGCCGCGGCCACTCGCTGTCGCCCCAGCGCCAACATCGCCGAATAGGCCACGCGCGCATTGCGGTCCGCCACCAAGTCGACCAACGGTTGCCATTCGATCGGGTGCTGCAAGTCCATGATCTGCTGCGCCGTGATGGCTCGCACCTCGTCGTCCTCGTCCTGCAGCCAACGCGGGATCTGTGCCAAGAACGTCTCCAACTGCTCCTGTCGCTGCTCGACCGGCGTTTCGCGATACCATTGGAAGCTGCCCCAGATACCATGCAACCGCGACAGCCCCGACAATCGCTGGTCGCCCGCCAAGGAGCTCTGGTTCCTCGCGCCCGCACCCGCTGTCGATAGCAGCAAGTCCAACTCACCACGCCGCACCAATTCGAACTGAGCCTCCTGCCGCACTCGTTGATCCGGGTGAGCCAACCAACCTTGCAGGTCGGCATCGGCGGCCTGCCACAGTTCGCCTCCTAACAAACGCTTGGTCTGCCGAGCCGCCTCAGACGAGCTTCCCGCGGGATCAAACACGCGGTACACGCGGCCTTTGCCCTCGCCCACCCAACCTTCGACCCAGTCCAAAACGTACAGCGCACCATCCGGGCCGAACTTGGCATCCGTGGCCAATATCCGCCAGATCGGCTCGGCCGCTTCACTCAGTTGAAAGAACGCCCCGACCGGTTGATTCCGCAATCGCCGCAGCCCACTGCTGGAGGATTGCCCCCGAAAATCACACAACAAGAACGATCCCAACCACTCATCGGAGAAGCCCGTCCCCGGATAATGCACCAAGCCGCTGGGGCCGTCCGAGATATTGGCGATCGGTGGTATCACGTACGCCGGTGTCGTCGCTGGATCATACAGGTTCCACAGCCGCTCGCGATTGTACGGACCACGATCCGGCAGGTACTGGTAGTGCATCCGCCATCCATAGTCGCCACCCGGGGCGATGTAAAACCATTTGGCTTGGTCGCCGCTGTCGCTGTTGTTGTCGCCCGTAAACAAGTTGCCGTGATCATCAAACGCCAACCCCTGCGGGTTGCGCAGTCCCGTGGCAACCACCTGCAAGTCGCTGCCGTCCAAGTTGCAACGAAATACCGCCCCGGAAGCGGGATCCACCCAGTGGCCTGATTCCGTGGTAATGTTGTACCCCCGATCGCCAATACTAAAATACAACCGCCCATCGGGACCAATCACCGGTGCATGCGAGTCATGCCCACGGAACGCAAATCGCACGCCGTACCCGCGATGCAAGACTTTTCGCTCGGCCGCGACATCTGGATTGTCGCCCGGAGTCAACAGCCATAGGTCCGGAATGCAAGTGTAATACGTCTGGCCGCGATACCGCAGCACACCCGCCCCCGTCCCCGACAAGAGTGTATTGAACCCGGACGCAAAGACGGAAGACACATCCGCTAGACCATCGCCATCGGTGTCCCGCAACAAGCGAATCCGGTCGTCTTGCTGCGTGTACTTCACCGCATCCGCACCCAGATGTTTCAAGATGTAGTCGCGCCGATCCTCGATGGTACGCGCCGCCAAATCGTCCAACAACCAATGGCCGTGCCCTCGATTGTCTTCGATCCCCTGCTCCTGTCGGTAAGACTCGCAAACCAAGACCGTCCCATCAAAGTCCACATGCAACGCCACCCCATTGGCCACCATCGGTTCGGCCGCAAACAATTCTACTCGCCATCCCGCCGGGACTTTGAACGAGGCAATCGCCAACTCCCCCGCGTCACTGGCGGCGGCCAACTGCGGTTCCAACGGCGCCGGCGGCTGATCCCATCGCTCCGGATCGACCAGCAGAGCCGCATCAACCGGCGGGGCCGAATCCTCCTGGAGCGCCCATGCCGCTACCACCGAGCCACTGGGGAGCACCCCCAACCCCGCAATGATTAAAATACGAATTAACAAAAAAACACAAGCAAACAGCGAGCGCACAGGCGAGAGCTTCATGGGGGGCGACCAGCTTCTACCAAATGGATGGCGAGGTTCCAGCGTCAACGCTCCGGTACCGGCTGCGTCAACGACCAAGCCACCAGTCTAGCTGCCGCGATCCCCCGCGACAAGAAACATCAGTCGGCCACACCCAGCGTTACCAACCGCACGTAGGCCTCGGCCGCTTGTTCCCGAGTCGCCAAAGCGGTCTGCTGCAAGTCCAGGAACGAGCGCTGGGCGGTCAACAGCTCCAGATAATCGATTTCGCCCTGTTGGTGGGCCTGCCGAGCCAACGCCAATCGATCGGCGGCCAACGGCAGCAACTCGTCCTCGATCGATTCGACCAAGGCCCGCGCTGCGGCATATTGGCCATTGGCCGACGCCAATCGCGCCAGCAACAGTCGCTCGGTCGCTTCGTACTGGGCCTGAGCCTCGGTCGCAGTCGCCCGAGCAGCCTGCACCAAGCCGACTTTGCGATCGGTCAACGGCAAGGCCACTCCCATTTGCAAGCTGACGATCACGTCGTTGCTCAGGGCATCGTGTTGCACCGCCGCCTGACTGGAAACGTTCGGCACAATCTGCACCTCCGCCAAGCGGATCGCACATCGCGCGGCCTCCCAACGAGCTCGTGCGGCCGCCAATTCGGGGCTCGCCACCTGTGCCCCCGCCGCAGTGGGAATCCCCTGTGAATCGGTCGGCTCACTGAATCCAACCGCTCCTTCCAACTCCACGGCCGCCGGCGCGTCCTCCTGCATCGAGACCGCGCGCAGCGCACCGTCGCTGCTCGACGCTGTCGTCGGCCATGTCGTCGGCAAAGTCGTGGGCCAGGCCGCATCGGCCACTTGTGCGAAGTAATCGGGCGAGACGTTCAGGGTACTGGCCAGGACCTCGGTTTTGGCTTGCAAATCGATGTTCGCCTGACGCTTGGCCGCCACGATTTGGGCCAACTCCAAGCGGGCTTGCAGCAAGGTGCCGCGGCCAATCTCCTCCGCTTGAATCAAGGCCTCGTTCGTCCGCACGGCCTCGGACAAAACCTCCTCCAACTGCGTCAACAGAGCGACGCGTTGCCGCGCGGCCACCAAGCTCCAGTACTGGGATTGAACCCGACGAGCCAAACGCAGGCGTTGCACTTCCAAATCCGCCGTCGCTGCGACCACTCGCCATTGGCCGATCTGGTCCGCCCAGCCCAACTTGCCCGCGGTGATCCACTCCTGCGACCAATACACGCCCTGTTGGCCAGCTCGTCCTTCCTGGCCGATCTCCGTCGCCATGTAGCCAATCACAGGATTGGGCCACCGAGTGGCCTGATGCCGCTCCCCCGCTTCGCGTTGCACGCCCGCATCCGCGGCCAACAACTCGGGGTGCTGGGCAAACGCCAAAGCCAACAGGGAGGCCACCGGATCGTCAACGCTTGGAACAGATACCACCGATTCGCTGGTTCCTCGAGTCAACCGCGACGGAGACTCCTCGGCCAGCGGAGCCACCTCGGCCAGCGGCGCCGTTTGCGTGAACGCGGCCGGAGTCGCCGCTGCGGCAGGCCAGCGTGGCAGGTCCGCGCGGCGCTGGGCAGCCGCTTCCGCTGGCAGGAAGCTCGGCGCTAGACACGCCATCAGGCAGCCACCGACGATGGAACAACGCCGAGTCCAACGGGGAGTCCCGCGATGGCCAGCTCGCGCTAGAACCCGCTGCGAATGCCGACCCTGGGGCAATATTTCCAACAATTCAAACATCGATTGTGTGTCCGATGGGACGTGGGTGAGGTATACTGTGCCTGAGCCGGTCTGCTCCGTGCACGGCACGGCCGGCCAGTGGCCAATTGACTTGGCCCTCGCGGAACACGTCAAAGGGCTGCTGGTTTTTGCCGTAACGGAATGCGTCAAGCATTTCGATTGACGGGAAAATGCCGTGTTTTTGCACGACATCCCTTAACGCGGGCGGCGAATTCGCTTGTTTGTCTGGAAAATCCAACCAGCCCTTAAGGGCTGCTGGTTTTTGCCGTAGCGGAATGCGTCAAGCATTTCGATTGACGGGAAAATGCCGTGTTTTTGCACGACATCCCTTAACGCGGGCGGCGAATTCGCTTGTTTGTCTGGAAACATCAACCAGCCCATGGGCCAGCCCCTTGCCCATGGGCCAGCCCTTTGCCCATGGGATTGTGTCGGTTCTCCGACCGGTGACGGTCGAGCCGTTGGCCCGGATCGAATGGACGGTAGCAGTTCAGCCGCCCGCTTGTACCGGTTGTATGGATTGAAAGTTGTGGATCGTGCTGAACAAACGACAGCTCAAATTTTGGATCCCGGCAGCTGTTCTGCTGGTGGCGATCCTGGCAGGCTGGATTTTCTCCGGCCGGAAGCTCCCCGACTCACGCTGGCTGGCCGAGCGTTGGCAAGCACTCATCCCTGCGAACAGCGCCTCCTCCGCCGGGGGTCATGACCACGGGGCGGCCGCTCACGCCGACGAACATGATCATGATCACGACCACGGCGAACACGTCGATATTTCGGCTGTGGCGGCGGCCAGCTTGGGCCTACGGGTGGGACCCTTAACCGCCAGCGACTACACAAAGTCCATCCACATCCCCGCAGCGATCGTGGAGAAACCGGGGCAAAGTGGGATGGCGGTCACCTCGCCGATTCAAGGCATTATCACTCGAGTCGCCTGCTTCCCTGGCCAAGCCCTGGACCCCAACGGGCCGTTGTTCACGATCCAAGTCACCGACGAGGCCTTGGAAGCAGCCCAGCTCTCGCTGCTGGATATCTTGACCCGGATCACCGTGACCGAACGGGAAATCGAGCGTTTGGATCCGTTGGCGGAATCGGGAGCCGTCGTCGGTCGACGCAAACTGGAAATGGAATATCAACTGAAAACCCTGCAATCCGAACAAGCGGCGCGGTTGCAGGAACTCCGGCTCCGCGGACTGTCACCCACTCAGATCGATGCCATCACCCAGCAACGCGAATTGGTCAGCGAGATTGAAGTCGGCTTGGATGCGGCCGCGACCGTGTCCTTGACCGAGGCCAAAACGGAAGCCGCGGATCTGATCTACACCGTCGAGCAGCTCAATGTTTACCCTGGCAAGTCCGTGCGGAAAGGCGAGGAACTCTGTCATATCGCCAATCATCGCGAATTGTACGTGCGAGGAGAGGCCTTCGAGACGGATGTGCCAGCGTTGCGACAGGCCATGCAACAGGGATTGGGCCTGACGCTCGAATGGGGCGTGGACGCAGCCACCGAGCGATTGACCGATCTGCCGGTGACCTACATGGACAATCACGTCGATACGCGGACGCAAACCTATCCGTTCTACGTGGCAGTCCCCAATCGCGTCGTCAGCGAACAACAAGACGCGGCGGGTCGCTGGTTTCGCTCCTGGCAATTCAAACCCGGCCAACGCGTACACTTGTACGTGCCGCAAGAGACCTGGCAGCAGCAGTGGGTCCTGCCCAGAACCGCTGTCGTGAGCTCGGGAGCCGAATCGTACGTCTTCCGTCTCGAACCCACCTTGGAAGAGATCGCGTTTGAGCGGTCGACCGCCGAGCGGTTGGAGCGATTGCCGCAACGGAAAGACTGGGCCCTCGAACCGGTGCCCGTCCGAGTCTTGCACCAGGACCGCCAACACGTGGTTCTAGCAGCAGACTCCGAACTGATGGCTGATGACTTGGTGCTGCTAGATAACGCTTACCAAATCTGGTTGGCCTGGAAGATCCAAACGTCCGGCGGTGGTGGCGGGCACACTCACGAGCACTGATCCAGATCACCCCTAACGAGCTCCATGTTAACAGCCATCATTCAGTTCTCGCTGCAATCACGCGTTTTTGTCGTGGCCGCTGCCCTGGCGTTATTGGCCAGTGGCTGGTTGGTCGTGTCGCAGCTCTCGGTCGACGTTCTGCCCAATCTGACTCGGCCTCGAGTCGTCGTCATCACGGAATGCCCGGGCATGGCCCCGGAAGAGGTCGAGACGCGGGTCACCATTCCGCTCGAAACCGCGCTCAACGGGGCCACCGATGTGCTGGATGTCCGCAGCAGCTCGGACATCGGTCTCTCGATGGTTCAAGTCGAATTCGATTGGGGGCAAGACGTCTTCCGCGCTCGGCAAATCGTCCAAGAACGATTGGCGACGGTCTCCGAGCGTTTGCCAGCTGAGGTTCAACCGCAACTCGCTCCGATCGCCTCGCTCTTGGGACAGATCCTGCTGATCGGCATGTGGAGTGAAAACGAGGAGCTCAGTCCGCTCGAGCTGCGCACCCAAGCCGAATGGGTGGTGGCGCAGCGTCTGAGATCTTTGCCGGGAGTGGCCCAAGTCATCACGATGGGCGGCGGTCGCAAACAGATCCAGGTCCTGGTCGATCTGCACCGCATGCACACGTACGAAGTCTCCTTGGAGGAGATCGAAACCGCGTTGCAAAACGCCAACTTGAATGTCACCGGTGGCTTTGTCGAAGACGGGGCGGAAGAATTGTTGGTCCGCGGACTGGGTCGCGTCGCCTCGCCCGCCGAGTTGGAGAAGATCGTTGTCAAAGCCATGGCCCCGCGACCGATTCTCTTGGGGCAAGTCGCTCGCGTGATCGAAGGTCCGCAAGCCAAACGCGGCGATAGCTCCATCAACAGCCGCCCCGCCGTGGTGCTGACGATTCAGAAGCAACCCACTGCCGACACGCGGCAACTGACTCAGCAGATCCTCGAGCAATTGGCGGAACTGCAACCCTCCCTGCCAGCGGGCGTGATCCTACGTCCCACCTACCAACAACGCGACTTTATCGATCTGGGGATCGCCAATGTGGTCGCCGCACTCCGCGACGGTTCAGTGCTCGTTGCCGCCATCCTGTTTGTGTTTCTGCTCAACGTGCGGACTACGTTGATCGTCTTGATCGTCATTCCTTTGTCGCTGGCCCTGACGCTGTTGGTCTTCTACCAATGGAACCTGAGCATCAACGTGATGACCTTGGGTGGTATGGCGGTCGGTCTGGGTATGTTGGTCGACGATGCCATCGTGGGCGTCGAAAATTCGTTCCGCCGCTTGAGACAGCGGCTGGGAACGACGCCCACCTTGTCAGCGACGGAAATCGTCTATGAAGCCACCAAAGAAGTCTTGGGCGCGATTGTCATCAGCACCGTCTTGGTCATAGTGGTGTTCTCACCGCTGTTGTGGTTGACCGGCATGGAGGGACGGCTGTTCACCCCATTGGCCATCGCGTACCTGGTGTCCATTTGCGCCTCGACCTTGGTGGCCCTCACGGTCACACCGGCCCTCTGCCTGCTGTGGCTACCTGCCAGCCTCAAGCGAGAAGCCGAACCGCGCGACTCGTGGTTGGTGATCGGCTTAAAAGCTCTCGCCACACCCTTGATTCAATTCAGCTTGCGTCCCTCCGGTTTGGCGATTGGCTTGGCACTGTTGGTCGGCGGCTTGATCTGGACCGGGACAGCCGCCAGTCGCTTGGGGCGTGACTTCTTGCCGGCCTTCGACGAAGGAGCCACGCAAGTCAACCTGTACGCCGCGCCCGGCACCTCTCTCGAGCAGATGTGGCAGATGAGCCAAGTGGCCGACCAACGTTTTGAAAAACTACGGAAATCCGACGAAAATCCCCAGGCACCGTTGCTCGATTTCACCTGTAAAATCGGACGCGCTGAACAAGACGAACACGTCATGGGTGTGCATGTGGCGGAATATGTCATGACCTTGAACCCAGCCAGTAACGTGTCGCGCGAGGAAATGATCGAACAATTGACCGACGCGGTCGATGACCTGCCCGGCCTGGAGCATGAGATCGAACAGCCCATCGCTCACCTGATCAGCCACATGCTTTCCGGAGTCGCCGCGCAAATCGCCATCAAAATCCAAGGCGATGATCTGGAGGTGCTACGCAGCAAGGCCGAAGAAGTTCGTACCGCCATCGAATCGATTCCGGGTTTGGCCGAGCCCTTTGTCGAGCAACAACAGCTGATCCCACAGTTGCGGATGGAACTGAATTACGATGCCTTGGCCGACCATGGCCTAACCGCTCGCGAAGTGACGCACATGATCGAGACGGCGATCCAAGGCCGAGTCGTATCGCAATTGACCGATGGCCAACGATTCTTTGATATCCTCCTGCGCATGGAGGACGAGTATCGCTTGGACTTGCGAGAATTGGGTCGGTTGCCGCTGGAACGAGCCGACGGCGCTCGCGTGCTGCTGGAGTCGGTCGCCACCATCCAACGGGGCGGCGGCCCGAATACCATCAATCGCGAGAAAGCTCGGCGGCGAATCGTCATTCGCGTCAACACGCAGGGCCGAGACTTGGGCAGTGCCGTCGCCGCCATTCGCCAACGAGTGAGTGAAGCGGTGACGATGCCCGAGGGTTACTTTGTGACTTACGGTGGTCAATTCGAGGCCCGCCAGTCGGCCGAAGCCCGACTGCTGATCTTCTCGTTGGTGGCCGCCGTCATGGTCTGTGGTGTGTTGTATTCGGTCTACCCTTCCGTCTCGCACGTGCTGCAAATCCTGGGGGCCGTACCCGCGGCAGTTATCGGCGGCATCGCGGCGTTGGTCTGGACCGAACAATCGCTCTCGATCGCGGCCCTCGTCGGCTTCATCTCACTGGCGGGCGTCGCTACACGGAACGGCCTGCTCTTGATCGGCACCTACCAAGCTTACGAAGCCGAAGGGACCTGTACCCCCGCGTTGCTGTTGCAGGGTAGCTTGGAACGCTTGGCACCCGTCCTGATGTCATCGCTGACCACGGGACTTGGGCTGATGCCATTGGTGATCGGCGGCACCCAACCCGGCAAAGAAATTCTCTATCCCGTCGCCACCGTGATCGTCGGCGGACTGGTCACCGCCACTCTGGCCGAATTCATGATCCGACCCGGCCTGTACTGGTTCGCCCGCCGCTTCCAATAACGAGCGAGGAAGTACGCAGAGAAGTCTTGACTCGGGGATGGTGCGTTGCGCAAGTCGATCCTTCGTGGCCCGACGTTTTGAATTTTTCGGATGACGTTGATTGCGCGAGAAAATCTGTTTTGTTATCACTTGCTCCACGACACCCTACGAATGCCTCCAGCCTTGCCCATCTCTCGTGGTTTAACTTTTCTGCTGACCCGAAGGAGAAACACCGCAGAGGGAGGAAGTACGCAGAGAATTCCGAGCGACCGCTGTCTTCCTCTGCGACCTTCCCATCTCTCGCGGTTCAAATTTTCTGCTGGCCCAAAGGAGAAACACCGCAGAGGGAGGAAGTACGCAGAGAATACCAATCGACCGCTGTCTTCCTCTGCGACCTTCCCATCTCTCGCGGTTCAAATTTTCTGCTGGCCCAAAGGAGAAACACCGCAGAGGGAGGAAGTACGCAGAGAATACCGATCGACCGCTGTCTTCCTCTGCGACCTTCCCATCTCTCGCGGTTCAAATTTTCTGCTGGCCCAAAGGAGAAACACCGCAGAGGGAGGAAGTACGCAGAGAATACCGATCGACCGCTGTCTTCCTCTGCGACCTTCCCATCTCTCGCGGTTCAAATTTTCTGCTGGCCCAAAGGAGAAACACCGCAGAGGGAGGAAGTACGCAGAGAATACCGATCGACCGCTGTCTTCCTCTGCGACCTTCCCATCTCTCGCGGTTCAAATTTTCTGCTGGCCCAAAGGAGAAACACCGCAGAGGGAGGAAGTACGCAGAGAATACCGATCGACCGCTGTCTTCCTCTGCGACCTTCCCATCTCTCGCGGTTCAAATTTTCTGCTGGCCCAAAGGAGAAACACCGCAGAGGGAGGAAGTACGCAGAGAATACCGATCGACCGCTGTCTTCCTCTGCGACCTTCCCATCTCTCGCGGTTCAAATTTTCTGCTGGCCCAAAGGAGAAACACCGCAGAGGGAGGAAGTACGCAGAGAATACCGATCGACCGCTGTCTTCCTCTGCGACCTTCCCATCTCTCGCGGTTCAAATTTTCTGCTGGCCCAAAGGAGAAACACCGCAGAGGGAGGAAGTACGCAGAGAATACCGATCGACCGCTGTCTTCCTCTGCGACCTTCCCATCTCTCGCGGTTCAATTTTTCTGCTGGCCCGAAGGAGAAACACCGCAGAGGGAGGAAGTACGCAGAGAATACCGATCGACCGCTGTCTTCCTCTGCGACCTTCCCATCTCTCGCGGTTAAAATTTTCCCATCTCACGAAGCGCTGGAGGCGGCCGTGGTCGATCTCCCAGCCGACATCAAATAATTATCCACGTCGTTGGACACAATCACACCATAATTGATCGTACCCAACCACCCGGACATGATGATCCCGACGCTGCCGGCGTGATACAGGCCGGGGATTTGCTGCGGCAGGGCCCGGCTGACCTCCAACCCCTCGAACTTGGTCCCGAAACTGGACCCATGGAAGTGCTGCGTGTAGTGATGAAAGGTTCGCGGCGTCGCGGCCTCGGCATGCACGATCTTCTCGCGACAGTTAGGCAAGTACTTCTCCAGTGCATCGAGCGTGGTCTCGACCAAATCCTGCTTACTGGCCTCGTACGCTTCCTCATCCAAGTCCGCCCAATCTTCCCACCGCGCGTTGGTGCTGGAGACAATCAAGTGCCTCGCCTTGGACTCGGGCCGCATGTCCGGATAATAAAAGCTAAACGTGCGGCTGGTGATATCCCGACTCAACAACAGGTCCGTTTGGAACCGGGCCGCCGTGGAACTGAACAACAAATCGCCCGTCGAGCGATCGACGGTCTCGTCGGGACCCAAGGCCATATAGACCTGCGTACTGGAGTTGTTCACCCGCACTGCCTGGGCCTGATCGCAGAAGTTGCGGTCCAAGTATTCCTCGCCCACCAATTGGAACAGCGTGTTGCGCAGGTTGGCATTCGAGACCACGACCGGCGTTTGAATCGTGCGACCACCGACTTGAATGCCCACGACCTTGCCGTTCTCGATCAGAATCTTCTCCGCGGGACTATTGATCGCGATGTCCACGCCGTTGGCGACCAACTCCTTCTGCATCAACTTGATCAAGTGGTCGGTGCCGCCGCGGAACACGTAGACACCTTTGGACATAAAGTTCGAGAACACAATGCCGTAGGTGATCGCCGGATCCTCCAATGTGGAGCCGTTGGCATACGTGATCGGCTCCATCAACAGGCGTACGACATCTTCTCGACCGGGAAAGAACTTCTCGAACAATTGGCCCGTCGTTGTCTCCTGCTCGTCGTAGAAATTCATCCCGCGAGCCGTATCGAAGAAGGCCTTGATCACCGCCGGCTCGATGCCAAAGCGTTGCTCCAACAAAGCGGTGAAGTCTTCGCGATTGTACTTGGTGGTCAGCGAAAACATCGGGTTGTCGAACCGCACGCCCTCCAACGGGACAATCGAGTCAGCGATTTCGGAAGACCAATACCGCTTGCAACTCTTGACCATGCCGTAAGGGAAGCCGTGCAGCGAAATGTCAAAGATGTGCCCGCCCGGTCGCTTGAACCATGTCGCCAAGCCCCCCAACTTGTAATGTTGCTCCAACAGCAAGACGCGTCGACCGCTGCGGCCCAAGATGTTGGCCGCTGTCAGGCCACCGAGGCCACTGCCGATAACAACGACATCGTAGCGATCCTGGATATTTTTGAGAAAATCTTTGGGCATGGAATAAACTCGCTGTGGCTGGTCCGTCCAGGGGGGATGTTCAGGCGATCGGCACGGCTACTTCAAACAGTGTTGGTTGGCGATGGAAATACCGCTGATGATCGCGCCCACGATCCCAACAAACCCCTGGTCGGTACCGCAGACAAACACGTTCTCCAACTGCGTCCGACCATCCAACCGCTTCTGCGGAGCACCGTAGACCGCGCCGTTGTCGTGCCATGTGAACCGCTTGATGGTGGTCGGTGTGAACATGTCCGTGTCGATCGCGTGGTGCCGAAACTCCGGTACGAACCGCACCGCACTGTCGGCGGACAGATCGTACCACCGGAGTTTCTCGCGGCGATAGGCCGCTTCGTCCAACGACCGCCACCGCTCAAAATCCGCAATCGAAGTGATGCGCACCACCCCATCGGACAATTGTTGATCGTCAGCGTACAGGTAGTTGTTCGGCGAACAGACAACTCCAGTGCGGACATCGCACAAACCATCCTGCGGTGGTCGCCAATCAAACCGCTCGCTGTCGTTATAGAAGACGATCGTGTCCTCCATGCCCAATTTGGCCGGCATACAGTCCAGCGTGGTGATCGTCTCGATGAACGTCAACTGGCCCGCCTCCTGCTGCACGGCCACTTCACTCTGCCCCATCAACCGCTGCGTCTCCACCCAACCGGCCGACGACAGGATCCGCTTGGCTTGGATCTCGCGACCATCGTCCAAAATCACGCCAACCGCCTGATCCCCGTCCCGCACAATCTCCTGCACCCCATGCCGCAACAGCAACTGGCCGCCCAAGGACCGGAACTTCTTGACCAAGTGCTTGAGAATCAGCCGGACACCACGTAGCGGCCGAGCAAATCCTTCCAGGAAGATGCTGCGAAACATGATGCAGAACTGCCCCCAGTCCATGTCGTGTTGCCGCGCGTTGCCGTACCACATCAGCGGGCACAAAATCATGTCGATCAACAGCGGATCGGAAAAGATCTGCCCCAGGACTTTCCGGGTGGAGATCTCAAAGGCGGCTTGGTCCAGATCGTCGTACTCCAGCACCTGGCTGCGCAGGTTGGCAAACGCCTGGACCTGGTCGGGAAAACACCGAGCGATCTCGGCCTCGAGCAACATGATGTCGTTGGAAAACGCCAGACTCACGCCGGGGAAGGCAATCCGCGATTGATTCTGCGGGGCCAAGGCAAAATCTTCCCACTGGAATCTCAACTGCCGCAGCAAACGCGACAGGGGGCCCTTCTTGGCCCCCTTGGGCGTGAAGTTGGTTACCGCATGCAAGCCCACGTCGTAATCGCGACCACCGGTCCGATAGAAAGAGTTGAGTCCGCCGATCGTCTTATGCCGCTCGACGATCGCCACGCTCTGGTCGTAATACGCCAAGCGAATGCCGGCCGCCAGCCCACTCATGCCGGCACCGATGATCAGCGTATCGTAGGCTTGCGTCATGACGGGGGTTTGCTCAGGAACAGGTCGATCCGACCGAACTACTTGGCAATCTCCGCCATTTTCGGAGTCAGATAACTGACCGTGCTGTCCATCGAGGCCAATTGGCCGTACTCCTCTTCGGGAATCTGCACGCGGTAACGCTTCCGCAATTCCATGACGATGTCCAGGAAGTCCATGCTGTCCAGCTCCAACTGTTCGCGGAAGGCGACGGCATCATCCAGCGACCCTAGATCTTCATCCGGGGCGATATCGCCTAAAATCTCGATGATGACTTCGCGAATTTCCTCTGGAGCCATGTCCCAAACTCTCCTGTCGATGCAAAAATAATGGCACTTCGGACTCGACAACAATTAACCCACCGAACTGGAAATCAGCCGAAGTGCGTTAGCACCCGGTTTTCGCGAGAACTGGGCGCTGGCCCGTTCCGGCTAACTCGGCAACCTAATTGCGGACGATTCCTTTTCTCAAGTCTGCTCTAAACTCAAACCCAATCACCCAGCCCCCAAATCGCCCCCCCAGCGAGCCGCTCATTATGCAAATTTGAGCGGTTTCCTCTAGTGCCCACCGAGGTCTTCGATGATGACCACCGAGTTAATACCCAACATCCCGAAGGAATTGTTCAAGATTCGGCGGACTTTTCCCAGTTCCCGGGGCTGTTCCAGCACCAAATTGGGCAATTCGCACTCGGGGTCCAATTGGTCGCAGTTGATCGAGGGGTGCGCGAAGCCGTCCTGAAAGGCGGGCAAGTTACCCGCCAGCTCGAGGGCCCCGGCCGCCCCCATGCAGTGCCCGATGTAGCTCTTGGTGTTGTTGAAGTGCGTCCGCTGCGAGCCGCGGAAGGCGTTCCGCAGGGCTTCACACTCCAACGAGTCGCCGTTCGAGGTACCCGTCGCATGCGTGCTGACGATGTCGATGTCCTCTGGATTCAAGCCCGCTCGGTTCAGGGCCTTCGCCACGCACTGGGCTTGCCGCTCCGGATTCGGCAGCACAAAGTCGGTGGCATCGGTATTGATCGCGTAACCCACTAATTCCCCGTAAATCTTGGCCCCTCGAGCCTTGGCGTCGGACAACCGCTCCATCGTGTAGATGCAACCGCCCTCCGCGACCACGATCCCGTTGCGATTCTGATCGAAGGGTCGCGACGCCTTGGTCGGGTCCTCGTGAGTGGCCAAAGCCCCCTGGCTGGCAAAACCCGCAAAAATCCCGAACGTGTGAATGCTCTCCGAAACCCCGCCCGCCAAGGCCAAGTCGCACTCCCCCAACCGCAACATCTGGGCCGCTTGAATGATCCCCACGTTCCCCGCCGCACAGGCCGCACCCAGCGTGTAATGCGGGCCCGTGATCTCCAAATTCAGAGCAATCTCACCGGCCGGATTGTTGGCCACCGTCCGCGGATTGTGATGATGCGACCACACACTCGTGTCGTAGTTGTAGCCGCTGATCAAGAAGATCTCGGTCTCCGTCTCCACGTTCCCGTGTTCGGTGATCCCGATGTAAACCCCCACCGCCGACCGGTCCACATTCGCCCAATCCCAACCACTGTCCCGGATCGCCTCGTTGGCACAGTAGATTCCAATCGAACCCGCCCGCGTCCCGCGACGGAGCTCCTTCCGCTTCTGGTGCCGCAAGGCGTCAAAATTGCACACCCCAGCGATCGTTTTGCCAAAGTACCGGATCTCGTACGGCACTACCCCACTACGCCCCTCCAACAGGGCCTGACGAAACTGCCCCAAGTCGTCCCCATTCGGGGCCGCCAGGCCCACGCCCGTAATCACGATCCTCTGAGCGTCGTCCAATTGACTCGTTTTGCTGGCGATCATCGACTGCTAGACTCCTTTGAGACGCCCCCCGGAGGACTCGCAGGAGTCGTCCGAGGCGACTGCGTCCTAACTTATCCTGGGAAAGCCAAATTCGAACCCGAATTCTACCGCGAATCGAGTCACTGAGAAGTGACCGCACGACCCGTGGCATTTGCATCCGAAAAATCTTATGATTTGCGGAGAACATTCGGCCCAAAATCAACGGAGGGATCGCGATGGTAAACGTGAGAGAAGCCAACCTGTACAACGAAGCCGACCTGCAATCGATCGTCTTTGTACTGGATGCCTATTCCGCCGACCCCAACGCTGTCGGCCGCCCACTCAGCCCCGAAGTCAAACAGGCCCTCCCCGCCCAATTGGCTCGGTTGCCCAACTGCAAGGTCTTCCTCGCTACCCTCGACGAGCAAATCGTGGGGGCGGCCATCTGCTTCCTGGGCTTCTCCACCTTCAACGCCCGCGAAGTCGTCAATATTCACGACCTGGCCGTACTCCCCGAGTTCCGCAACCGCGGCATCGGCTCCGTGCTCCTCAATGCCGTCGATGACTTCGCCCGCCAAATCAACGCCTGCAAGGTCACACTCGAAGTGCGAGAAAACAACCAGGCCGCCCAGAGACTCTACGTCCGCAAGGGATTCCACAACCCCTTCGGCGACGCCGAACGCAGCTTCTTCCTGGAACGCCGCATCGTCCCCCCCGAGTCGCTGGAATTCTAACAACCCACCTCGCTCAATGGCCCCGGCCACAAAGCGTGCGGTCCGGCCTGGCAATTCACCCAAAACGAGCGAAAACGCACACCACTATCCCCCGCGGTGCCAGGGAGCGGCCTGCCGACAGCTGGATTTTTAACCGCCCAGCTCCGCCACAGGTCGCCCCAGCGGATCATGGGGCTTGTTGATTTTTCCAGACTTGCGTGCGAATTCGCCGCGCGATTCGATGAAATCCGGCAGAAACACGGCATTTTCCCGTCAATCGAAATGCTTGACGCATTCCGCTACGGAAAAATCAACAAGCCCCATGGGCTGGTCAATTTTTTCCGTAGCCCAGCGGGCAAACCCGAGCCCAGCGGCGCATTGGTACGGCAATTGCAACAGACTTGGCCTGGGGCAGCCGCCGAGCTCGCGTCGGACTCGGTCGGCTCCCCCGTGGAGCCTCCCCAGCAGCGCAGGCGACAGATCTGAGATCTGGCTGCGGCGGCCCCAGTCGGAAGTGAACGGTTCAACCAATGGGAAGTAGCACCATGAGTCGTGATTTGTCCAGCCTCCGCCAACAACTGGAAGCACAACTGAATATCCTGGAGGACCGCGGCCAGCGGATCGAGCAGCGATTGAGTGATCCGGGCAGTCCCGACTGGGAGGAGAATGCCACGCTCCACGAGGACGACGAGGTGTTGACCGCGTTGAGCGAAAAGGCCGAGGGCGATATACAAGAGATTCGTTTGGCGATACAACGCATTGATGAAGGGACTTATGGCACTTGCGTGCGCTGCCATTCGCCCATCGCCGTTCAACGGCTCGAAGCGTTGCCGTTTACAGCCAACTGTATCACTTGCGCATCGCATGCTTAGGGAGAGGCTGTCCGACGGGGCGTGGTCCACCGCGGCAGCCACTCCGGCAGCCGAATGAAGGAATGGTTATGGAGCGGATTGGACTGCGAACGGCGGAAGCCTTGGTCGAAGGCGACGAAGCCTACCTGTGCGCGGAACCGGAGATCGTGATCGGCGAACTGGACGGCCCCGTCGGTACGGCCCTGGCCACACTCTTGGGCGACCAGGTCAAGGGACACACCCGCGTCTTTGCGATCCTCAACAGCGATGTCCAGGTCAAACCGGCCACGTTGATGGTCAGCAAGGTCACCGTCGATAGCACCCGCTACACCAACATTCTCATGGGCACCGTCCAAGCCGGCATCGCCAACGGAGTTTTGGATGCCGTCCGCCAGGGCGTGATCCCCAAAGCCAAAGCCAATGAACTGGGGATCATCTACTCCGTGTGGCTGGACCCCAGCGTCACGAAGCTGGAGAAGATCGATCACGCGGCCCTGTTCGATGTCCACCGCCAAGCCACGCTCAAGGTCCTGCAAAAGGCCATGGCCAACGAGCCCGACATCGATTGGCTGCTGGCCAATCAAGACTCGGTAGAACACTACTTCCACCAACTCGGGGTCCAAGGCGAGCTGTAACGGGCGGCTTGGCCGCGTTACCCGGACCGATTTCCCCTGCAACGGCCAGTTGCAGCAAGGGCTGGTTGATTTTTCCGTAGCGGAACGCGTCAAGCATTTCGTTCCCCTAGAACGGACGTTGCGTTATGAGTAGCGGAATGCGTCAAGCATTTCGTTCCCCTAGAACGGACGTTGCGTTGTGAGTAACGGAACGCGTCAAGCATTTCGTTCCCCTAGAACGGACGTTGCGTTGTGGGTAGCGGAACGCGTCAAGCATTTCGTTCCCCTAGAACGGACGTTGCGTTGTGGGTAGCGGAATGCGTCAAGCATTTCGTTCCCCTCGAACGGACGTTGCGTTGTGGGTAGCGGAACGCGTCAAGCGTTTCGTTCCCCTAGAACGGACGTTGCGTTGTGAGTAGCGGAATGCGTCAAGCATTTCGTTCCCCTAGAACGGACGTTGCGTTGTGGGTAGCGGAACGCGTCAAGCATTTCGTTCCCCTAGAACGGACGTTGCGTTATGAGTAGCGGAATGCGTCAAGCATTTCGTTCCCCTAGAACGGACGTTGCGTTGTGGGAAGCGGAACGCGTCAAGCATTTCGTTCCCCTAGAACGGACGTTGCGTTGTGAGTAGCGGAATGCGTCAAGCATTTCGTTCCCCTAGAACGGACGTTGCGTTATGAGTAGCGGAACGCGTCAAGCGTTTCGTTCCCCTAGAACGGACGTTGCGTTGTGAGTAGCGGAATGCGTCAACCATTTCGTTCCCCTAGAACGGACGTTGCGTTATGAGTAGCGGAATGCGTCAAGCATTTCGTTCCCCTAGAACGGACGTTGCGTTATGAGTAGCGGTACGCGTCAAGCGTTTCGTTCCCCTAGAACGGACGTTGCGTTGTGAGTAGCGGAATGCGTCAACCATTTCGTTCCCCTAGAACGGACGTTGCGTTATGAGTAGCGGAATGCGTCAAGCATTTCGTTCCCCTAGAACGGACGTTGCGTTATGAGTAGCGGTACGCGTCAAGCGTTTCGTTCCCCTAGAACGGACGTTGCGTTATGAGTAGCGGAATGCGTCAAGCATTTCGTTCCCCTAGAACGGACGTTGCGTTATGAGTAGCGGAATGCGTCAAGCATTTCGTTCCCCTCGAACGGACGTTGCGTTATGAGTAGCGGAATGCGTCAAGCATTTCGTTCCCCTCGAACGGACGTTGCGTTATGAGTAGCGAAACGCGTCAAGCGTTTCGTTCCCCTCGAACGGACGTTGCGTTATGAGTAGCGGAACGCGTCAAGCATTTCGTTCCCCTCGAACGGACGTTGCGTTATGAGTAGCGAAACGCGTCAAGCGTTTCGTTCCCCTCGAACGGACGTTGCGTTATGAGTAGCGGAACGCGTCAAGCGTTTCGTTCCCCTCGAACAGACGTTGCGTTATGAGTAGCGGAACGCGTCAAGCGTTTCGACTAATGCGAAACCATACCGCTATCGACCAATTTCATTGCGCCGGGCGGCCCATTCGCTAACAAGCCTGGAAAATTCAACCAACCCTTGAACCGCCGGGGCTGTCACGCAGCAAACAACAACAGCCCCAGCAGCAAACCGGACTAAACACCACGATCAATAACGGAGTAGGCAACCATGGACACCACGATGATCAACCAAGCGACTCGGGCAGCACAGCGATTGCAGTTAGAACCGTTGACCACGGTCGAACGCGAACTCCTGGATGCCTACTGGCGCGCCTCCAATTACCTCAGCGTCGGGCAAATCTACCTGATGGACAACCCGCTGTTGCAACAACCGCTACAGCGACAACACATCAAGCCGCGCTTGTTGGGCCACTGGGGCACCTCACCGGGCTTGAACCTGCTCTACACCCATCTCAATCGCATGATCAATCGCCATGACCTGGAGATGATCTACGTGATCGGCCCTGGCCACGGCGGCCCATCACTGGTGGCCCACGCGTATCTGGAAGGCACCTACAGCGAATACTACCCAAACATCAGCCAAGACGCTGATGGCCTGCGACGGCTGTTCAAACAGTTCAGCTTCCCCGGTGGCATCCCCAGTCACGTGGCGCCCGAAACGCCCGGCAGCATCCACGAAGGCGGTGAACTGGGCTATGCCCTCAGCCACGCCTACGGGGCCGCCTTCGACAACCCCAACCTGGTGGTCGCTTGTATCGTTGGCGACGGTGAAGCCGAGACCGGGCCGCTGGCCACCAGTTGGCACAGCAATAAGTTTCTCAACCCAAAACGCGATGGCTGCGTCCTGCCGATCCTGCACCTCAACGGTTATAAGATCGCCAACCCCTGCTTCTTGGCCCGCATCCCCCACGAAGAACTGCAAAAGTATTTTGAGGGAATGGGTTATAAACCGTATTTCGTCGAAGGCAGCGATCCCGTCGCGGTGCACGAATGCCTGGCCGCGACCCTGGACGATGTGGCCGCGGACATTCGCGAGATCCACCACCGGGCCCGCGACTTGGGCGAACAGTTCCGCCCCCAGTGGCCGATGATCGTGCTCCGCACACCCAAGGGCTGGACCTGCCCAGCCGAAATCGATGGCAAGAAGTGCGAAGACTA
This sequence comes from Pirellulaceae bacterium, assembly GCA_018402565.1. Lineage (GTDB taxonomy): Bacteria > Planctomycetota > Planctomycetia > Pirellulales > Pirellulaceae > M30B19. The sequence goes on from JAGYIQ010000001.1 coordinate 510,655, forward strand.
CTGGCGGAGCCACCAAGTCCCCATGGGCGATATGGACAGCCAAGCCCACATCGAGATCCTCGAGCAATGGCTGCAGAGCTATCGGCCGGAGGAGCTGTTCGACGATCACGGCACACTCCGCCCAGAACTCGCGGCACTGGCCCCACGCGGCCACCGCCGCATGAGCGATAATCCCCACGCCAACGGCGGACTACTGCTCAAGTCACTCAAAATGCCCGACTTCCGCGACTATGCCGTGGCCATCCAGCAGCCCGGTGACGCCAACGCCGAAGCCACGCGCGTCATGGGCACGTTCCTCCGCGATGTTATGAAGCTCAATCTGCCCACGGCCAACTTCCGCTTGTTCAGCCCCGACGAGAACAACTCGAATCGCTGGCAAGATGTCCTCGAAGTCACCAACCGTTGCTTCATGGGCGAGATCTATCCGGAGGACGATCGGCTGTCGCCCGACGGTCGTGTGATGGAGGTGTTGAGCGAACACCAGTGCCAAGGCTGGCTGGAAGGCTACCTGCTCACCGGTCGCCACGGCTTCTTCTCCTGCTACGAAGCCTTCATCCACATCATCGACTCGATGTTCAACCAACACGCCAAGTGGCTCAAGGTCTGCAACCATATCCCCTGGCGCCGCCCCATCGCGTCGCTCAACTATCTGCTCAGTTCGCACGTCTGGCGCCAGGACCACAACGGCTTCAGTCACCAGGACCCCGGCTTCATCGACCACGTGGTCAATAAGAAGGCCGAAGTCATTCGCGTCTACTTGCCGCCCGATGCCAACTGCTTGCTCTCGGTCACCGATCACTGCCTCCGCAGCCGCAATTACATCAACGTGATTGTGGCCGGTAAACAACCCAGCCCGCAGTGGTTGACGATGGACCAAGCCGTCAAACATTGCACCCTGGGCGCGGGCATTTGGGACTGGGCCAGTAACGACCGCGGCGGCGAACCCGACGTGGTGATGGCCTGCTGTGGTGACGTGCCCACCCTGGAGACCCTGGCGGCCGTCAAGTTGCTCCGCGAGAACCTACCGCAAATCAAGATCCGCGTTGTCAACGTGGTCAACCTGATGAAGCTGCAACCAACCAACGAACACCCGCACGGTCTACCAGATCGAGACTTCGATGCCATCTTCACCAAAGACAAGCCGATCATCTTCGCGTTCCACGGCTACCCTTGGCTGATCCATCGCTTGACCTATCGTCGGACCAATCACCGCAATCTGCATGTCCGCGGTTACAAGGAAGAGGGTACGACCACCACGCCCTTCGACATGACGGTCCTCAACCAAATGGATCGGTTTCACTTGTGCGAAGACGTGATCGATCGACTCCCGCAATTGGGCGCTGCAGCCGACTACTTCAAACAGGCCCTGGATGAGAAGTTGATCGAACACCAACATTACATCCGCCAACACGGCGACGACATGCCCGAGATTCGCGAATGGACTTGGGCCCAGCGTTCGCAGCCCATGGGTGGCTTCAACAGCACCGGCGGTGATAACGAATGACTTCCCGCGAAGTGGTCCTGATCATCAACTCGGGCTCCTCATCGCTCAAGTTTTCACTGTACGATCGAGACGCCCCAGGAAACACGCCCCGCTACCGCGGCCTCTGCGATTACTCGCGGACGCCCCAGGTGCTGCGTATCGAGGACCTGTCGACCACGCCCAGCACCGCCAGTGACATGGCCGTCGGGACTCCCGCCCCCCCCGAGCGACTGGCGGCTGCGATCGACGCCCTGCAACGCTGGCTTGCTCAATCCGGCCAACATTTGGCGGCGGTGGGACACCGAGTGGTCCACGGGGGCCCGCGCTACATTCAGCCCGTTGTGGTGGACGACGAGGTCCTGGCCAACCTGGAGACGCTCGTGCCTTGGGCTCCACTCCACCAAGCCGATTGCCTCCGCGCGATCCAGGCCTGGCGGAAGGCCCAACCACTACTGTTACAGGTCGCCTGCTTCGACACGGCCTTTCACGCCACGCTGCCCCACGAGGCCGCTAGTTACGCCTTGCCCCGCGACCTGACCGCACGCGGCCTGCGTCGTTATGGATTCCACGGACTGTCGTTCCAGTCGATCGTGGCGCAACTGCGGCACCACGCCCCGCAGGTTGCAGCCGGACGAGTCGTCGTGGCGCACCTGGGTAGCGGCTCCAGTCTCTGCGGGATGGTGGCAGAGACCAGCCAAGCGACCACCATGGGCCTGACGCCCCTCGAGGGACTGCCGATGGCCACCCGCTGCGGCTCGGTTGATCCGGGTCTGGTGCTGCACCTGCTCAACGAACACCATGGCGATGTGGCGACCGTGCAATCGCTGCTCTATCGCCAATCCGGCCTGCTTGGGGTATCGCAATTGTCCGGAGATCTGCGGATTCTCCTCGCCAGTGACTCGGATGAGGCGGCCGCAGCCGTCGAACTGTTGGTCTATCGCATCGTCCGCGAGATCGGTTCGATCGCCGCCGCGTTGGGCGGCATCGACGCCTTGGTGTTCACCGGCGGGATTGGCGAGAACTCCCCCGAGATCCGCCAACGGGTCTGCCGCCGCTTGGCTTGGTGGGGACTCGACTTGGACGACACCGCCAACCACCAAGCCGCGACCACATTGCACACCCGAGATAGTCGCATCGCCATCTTTCGTCTGCCCGCTGACGAGGCGTCCGTGATCGCCGCCGCCGTGCAAACAGAACTCGATCGCCGCGCCTCGCACTAGTGCTTTGCCACAGCCAAAAACGTGGCGTGTGGCACAGGGGGCAGGCGTCAATTGTGGGCAGCACCCGCAGGGCAGCACTTTTTTGTTTTGGCTATTGACTTGTGTGTGTGTGTGTGTGTGTATAATGCACAGTGAGAAAGTTTGTCAGCGTAGCTAAAATTACGGTCATTACTGTCGATGGGAGCAAAATTGAAACAAATTATGGGCTGCCCCAGGCGTTTGGCAGTCCTCTGCCTTGTGATGTGAATCCAATCGGCGGATGCCAGTGCAACGAAGATCCGAATGTGCCTTCGGTTCATGTTGGCGATTGTTTGATTAAGCGCTGCATCAATGCTTCTCCCTAATTTCCGACAAAAGTTCCGTAGTTTTGATATGGGAGCTGGAAATGGTCCAGATTTACAAGTGGCATTTCATAGGGCTGGCGATTTTCAGCTTTCTGTCTTTTGTTGCCGTGGTGCCTGCCCAGCCCGGTACATTAGGTGAACCCAATGAATCTTACGTGGACGACATCTTAAAACGCTGGATGGCCAACTACTTGGCGATCTCAGAATTTGAGTGCCGATTCTCGACGTATGCCACAGTGCGCGATGCCCGGGACATGGCTGAACTAAGGAAGAGCCATGCTCAAAAGGATCAACGGGGGTACTACATTCTAAGTAGATTCGATTTCAAGTACCGGCCGCATGATCGCTTTTATCGAGCGGATGGCTTCATTCAATCTCCAGGTGAGGGCGGTAAACGGCAAACAAGGATGTACTCATCCGACGGTTCTGATCATCGCACGTTCTCGGAAGAGAACTACAGTGGCATTATCGAGCCAGAGGAACGGATGGACTTTCACTTGTTTCAAAATCCAAACCATTATCTGAATTTTGACAGTGATTTAGCGTCGGTATATCGCGCGGGTGGAATTGTGCGCGAATCGGAACTGATCTACACGGCGAAAGTTCCTGCACGTTTTTTTCCGATTCCCGGTCGGCCGCCCTCCCAGTACATGGACACCCTACGATTTCACTTGTCGCCTAACCATGGGTACATGCCTCAGAAAATCGAAGTCATTGCAGAGAATGGAAACCTCAAGTACCTCCACGAGGTCCTTGACTTCGCGCAACTCGATGGGATTTGGTTTCCAGTCCGTGGAACAAGGTCGGTGAATCTAAAGAAAAACGCCGAGCAAATGGATTATGTGGATCTGTTGGAAATCGAACCGGGGTCACTGAAGATCAACCCGGGGCTGGACCGGCAAGTCTACCGATTCGAATATCCGGCGGGAAGTGCATTCATTAATAACGCCACCGGCGAGAAAGTGATTGGCGACGAGTACCGTCGCCGTGAACGACTGGCATCAGAAGCCTATCAAGCCAAAATGCGGGCTCAAACGTCTGGCCCGTGGGTGTGGGTCACGCTGGGTGTTGCATTGGCACTGTTACTGGGCTGGAGCGTCTACCGAAAGTTTGGTGCCGGCGCTTTGCTGTTATTATCAGTTTGCTGTGCGGGATGTTCAAGTTCCGGCATGGATGACTTGGTCGTTCCAGCGGAAGGTAGTAGGTCGTCGTCTTTGATTACGATCGCGCCATCGAAAGTTCGAACAAAGATTTCCGCCGATGAAGCCGGTGACTATACGCAAGAGTTTAGTGTCCGCAATAGCTCTAGAGACAATATCAGCTTGACCGGTATAACATCGAATTGTGCTTGTTTGGAAGCGACGCTAGACCACAATAAGCTTTTGCCAGGTGAATGCTCAATACTAAAGGTAACGGCTCGTTTAAGACCAGGTTTGAAGACCGAAGCTTTGGTCGTTGTGAAAGAGAAGCGGTTATGCGGTAGTTTCCCCCACGGTGAGATCTGCATTTTAGTGGAGTTTCGGCATGGGTAGGCAGAAGTTAGGCTTCACATTCGTTGAACTTTTGGTCACCATTGCCATTATTGGCGTTTTGGCGGGCTTGTTGGTACCGGCGATCATGACGGCCCGTGAATCGGCGCGTCAGCTGCACTGCGAGAACAACCTCCGACAAATAGGGATGGGAACACTTCAATTTGAGGGCTCAAAGGGTCACTATCCGACCGGCGGCTGGGGCTGGCGTTGGGTTCCAGACCACGATCCACCCTCAAAGTTCGGCCAACCCGGAGGTTGGATTTATCAATTATTGCCCTTTGTCGATTCGGGAGAGCTCTACGCATTGCCACAAGTTGCTGGGGGGCGAGAGACTGTTGAAGCCAAAATCCATGAATTACTCGCGACGCCATGTTTGGTGTTTCAATGTCCGTCACGCGGAAACACAAAAGTCGTTCCATTTAATTCGACACGCATTCCTTTGATCAGTAATCTGGCGGAAACACCGGCCCGAGTAGCCCTAACGGACTACGCCGCCAACGGTGGGACCAAGCCTATCGAACTGCCGGGTCCTGCTGGACGCAGCCTACGCCAAATCGACAGCAATCGATGGCCACAACTGGCCGAAAGCGATGGGATGATCTTGTATCAAAACCGCATTCGGATGGCAAATGTGACGGCTGGGTCATCCAATGTATTGTGGGTCGGCGAGAAGTTCGTCGGACATCTCAATTACAGTTTTGACCACACCGGTGGGAATGATCAAAGCATGTACAGCGGAGAATGCAGCGACATTCGTCGCTATGCAACGATGTCGATCATTCACGATTCGGTGGGAGGTGCCGAGATTACGGTAATCAATGGCAATAAGATCGATACTGAAATTGATTATGGACCGCGACAAGCATTTGGCAGTCCTCATCCAGCGTCCATGAATGCGGTTATGGCCGATGGCTCCACACGTCGATTGGGTTTTGATATCGATTGGGCTGTCTTCCGGCTATTGTCGATTCGGCACTCGGCGAAGTCACGCGACTGAGCTTGTTTCTTGGGGGCTATGGTATTGGGAGCTGGGAATGGTCCAGATTTACAAGTGGCATTTCATAGGGCTGGCGATTTTCAGCTTTCTGTCTTTTGTTGCCGTGGTGCCTGCCAAGCCCGGTACATTAGGTGAACCCAATGAATCTTACGTGGACGATATCTTAAAACGCTGGATGGCCAACTACTTGGCGATCTCAGAATTTGAGTGCCGATTCTCTACGTATGCGACAGTGCGAGACGCGAGGGAAACCGCAGAGCTGAAGAAAAGCAGTGCTCAGAAAGACAAACGGGGGTACTACATTCTAAGTGGATTTGATTTCAAGTATCGGCCGCATGATCGGATTTATCGAGCGGATGGCTTCATTCAGCATATCGGAGAGCACGGAAGAAAATTTCCGATTCTCTACGCGTCCGATGGCACCGATCACAGAACTTTCTCGGAAATAAACTATAGTGGTATTATTGGTTCGGAAGAGCGGATGGATTTCCACTTGTATCAAAACCCCAACCATTACTTGAACTTTGATAATGACTTATCCTCGGTATATCGGGCCGGCGGAATTGTACGGGAATCGGAGCTAATTTACACTGCTAAGGTTCCAGCGCGGTTCTTTCCCGTTCCTGGTGAGCCGCCCCCCAAAAACAAGGACACGCTACGATTTCACTTGTCGCCTAACCATGGGTACATGCCAAAGAAAATCGAAGTCATTGCAGAAAACGGTAACCTAAAATACATCCATGAGGTCCTAGATTTTGAGCAAATTGACGGCCTCTGGTTTCCAGTCCGTGGAACAAGGTCGGTGAATCTAAAGAAGAACGCCGAGCAAATTGATTATGTGGATCTGTTGGAAATCGAACCGGGGTCACTGAAGATCAACCCGGGGCTGGACCGGCAAGTCTACCGATTCGAATATCCGGCGGGAAGTTCGTTCATCAATGAAGCCACCGGCGAGAAAGTGATTGGCGACGAGTACCGTCGCCGTGAACGACTGGCATCAGAAGCCTATCAAGCCAAAATGCGGGCTCAAACGTCTGGCCCGTGGGTGTGGGTCACGCTGGGTGTTGCATTGGCACTGTTACTGGGCTGGAGCGTCTACCGAAAGTTTGGTGCCGGCGCTTTGCTGTAATTATCACTCTGCTACGCCAACTGTTCAAATGCGGCGACAAAAATGAGACGAATCTCACCATTGTTGCGAAGTTTGACGGTCAATCTGTAGCAGCCACTTGCTGGCTGGTTTTAGTACCCGCCGACAGAGCTTGGCCTAACGTTCGGACGAGAGAAAGCCAGCCCAGACGATCGACACCGCGGACGGCACTCGGAGAGTGCCGTCCGTGATCCAACTGCCTGTCAATCACGCCCCATCAGGCAGGTCCTCATGATCATGCTCGTCTTCATGCGAGTCGTGCGAGTCATGTGAGCCGTGCTCCTGGCCCTCATGCGAGTGGTGTTCGTGACCGTCGGCATACACCGGATGATCACGCTTGGCGCCGGCTTGCAAGTAAGCCAACAAGTCGACGATCTCTTCCTCAGTCAACTTGTTCAATAACCCGGCAGGCATGATCGAAGTGTCAGCCGCTTTGCGAGCCTCGATCTCCTCGACCAAGATCTCGGTCGGTTCGCGGACGTTCAAAGGATCGGTCAAGACCTTCACCACCCGAGCATCCTCCTCGACAATGGTCCCCGTCACGATTTGGCCCGACTCCAACAAGAAGGTATACGACCGATACTTCTCGTCGATTCGCTGCGATGGCTCCAATAACGATCGCAGCAACGCCTCCGCCGTCACGTGCTCCGCGGGCAAGTTGGCCAGATCCGGTCCCAACGCGTAGCCCTCGCCGCCGAATTGATGACAGGCCACACAGTTGGCCGAACGGAACAATTGGCGGCCGACCTCAAACGAGCGGCCCGGCGACAACACGGACACTTTTTCAACCAATGCATCGTACTGCCAATCATTGTTCCGCGCGATAAACCGCAGGATCTCGTCTTGGAACTCCAACGGATTAGCCGCCAAATACGCGGCGGGATCGGCCTGATAGGCCTCCAAATCCGCCACCACATAGATCGCGCCATGCATCCGCCGCCAATGCCCGGGATAAGTACACACAAACGGGTAAACCCCGGGCTCTGTCGGCGCTTCAAAGATCAACGACTCACTTTGATTCGACTCCAACAATCGACTGGCCAAAATCACCGCGGGCGATGGTGGCACATAATGCCGCTCCTTCGCATCCGCATCCCGCGCCGTGGCCTCGGCCAAGTCGCCGATCGTCTCCAACGAACCCGGCTGCACGATGACAAAATTGTGTGGCATAAAGTCCGAGTTCGTAAAGCGGAATTCGACCGGACGCCCCGCCTGCACCACAATCTGCTCCTTGTCAAAAATCATCCGCTCCTGCACGGTGCCGATGGCAATCACGCGGACATCCAGATTCTCCAAACGCTCCAACAACGGCGCACCCAACTCTGGCGCTAACTGCTGGGCGACGGACTTGACCAGATCGATGGCCCGCAGCGCATCGTCACCCGTCCGCATGCCGGTCGGCAACTCGCTCAAGTAGGCGATCAAGTTATCGGCCACGTCCGCCAAACGTTCGGTCGGTCGCTGCCCAGCGGGGATCTGGCTCAAGACCTGAATCACGGCCCGCCGAGCCACACCCGCTTTGAGCAGCGTTGTCAGATCGTTCCACTTCTCGATTTCCAAGCCCGGCACGCGTTGGAAGGCCAACACGGCTTGCTGCCGCAGGCCCACTTCTTGGTCGCCGACCGACAATCGGTCGACGGGAAGTGCCTGCCGCTCAAAACCAGGTCCCGCCCATTCCAACTTCAAGCCATAACCGCCCGTTGCATTGAAGTAGTTCAGCGTCAGTCGCTGGCGTCCGGCGGTCAACTCCACACGAGCCCCCTTTTCGACCATGCCGTGCGGACCGTCATTGTCGATCAACAGTTGCTCGTTCAGGTACAGACGCGAGCCATCGTCGGAGGTCAACCAGAAGCGATAACGCCCCGTCGTCGGCACCGACAGCCACGTGTCAAAACGCAGGGCATAATGATCCGTCCGCGTCCGCTGGGGTACATCCAATGTCACCACGGGGACAATCCCCGAATCTTGCGGTTGCAGCGCCGCCAACGTCTCAGCAGCGACATTCGGCGGGTCCGGTGTGAAATAATCGACGCGGACACCCGGTTGCAGCGTGGATTCCGCCTCTGCGGCGCCAGACAACGCCAAACCACGCAGCAGCGGATAGATCGCCACCAACCGCTCGGGGGACACTACATAATCCAACGCGCCGACAAAATCAGGCAACGATTGGGGGTTGGCCGACGCCAACGAAAACGTCCGATCGGGACTGTCCGCAGCCCTCAGCAGCAAGGCATACGCCAAGCGGCGCGTCTCCGTTTGCGTCCCGTGAGTGGCCAAGCGACTCAAACGTGTTTGTTCCGCCAGTAACAATCGCGACGGACGACTCAGGAGCCATTGACCGACGCCCAAGACCGCGGCCCCCGGCCCTTGCTGATCACGTTGCTCCCACAGATCAAACGATAACGTTAGCGGATCGACCGAACTCACCTTCGACAAACCCGTCAGGGCCTGGTCCAACAACTTGACGGGCAGATCGCCACGGTTCAGCATCGCTTGGTAGACCGCTTCGGACGGTGGCAACTTGGCCAAGTCTTCCGGCGCAGCCGTTTGTAAGGCGTAAGCCAAGGCAGCGGGGGTCAAAACATCCCCTTTGGCAATGCTCTGCCGCAGTCGCTGAGGAATGCCCAACCGATTGTTCGCATAGGCCAACACGGCATCCAGTTCCGGATCGGTCGGTTGCTGCCAGGCTCGATAGATCGCTTCCGCGGCACCTGGCCCGTCGCCGTCCTGAGTCTCCGCCAATAAAACCGCGGCCTTGACCGCTTCGGCGCGCACCAAAGCAGCCGGATCATCGGCCGCCGCCCACAACCACTCGGCCGCTGCCGGAACCTTCCCAGCCCACTGGCCGAGCGTCCGCACGGCCGCCGCACGAACGCGAGGCTCCGCAGCTTGCAGAACCGTCTGCAACAACTCCGGTTGCGGATCCTGCTGCTCAGCAAACACCCACAGGCACTCCAACAAAGCTTGGGCGTCGGCCGGTTGCTGTACGTCACGCGTGGCCGCCCAGGCCAATACGTCTTGTCGAACGGACGGGAGATCGCGCCCCGACAGCTCGATGCGAGCACGATAACGGGTCGAATTCTCCGGTGCCAAGAACGCCTCGCAGACCTCGGCGATCGGCCGTCCGCGCAGACGCTTGGGGGTCAGCAGCGGTCGTCCCGGGTACGTCACGCGATAAATCCGCCCATGCCGATTGTCTCGGTTGGGATCGCGCATGTTGTGCTGCATGTGACCGATCAAGGCGTTGCACCAATCCGCTACATACAGAGCACCATCCGCGCCGATCTCCAAGTCGCTCGGACGAAAGTTGGGATCGTCCGAAACCAAGATCGGCTCGATCTCCGTGGCCCGAATGTCGGCCCCGTTGTAACTGATCTCGTGCTGCAACACGCCCAAGAAACCGATCGTATTGGCGATCAAAAAGTTCCCTTGATTGGCCGGCGGAAAATGACTGCTGGAGAGAATCCCCGTCGACGAAACCGGTCGGACTCGCATCTGAAACCACTGCTTGTTGCCTATCCCGCGTCCGATGTTAACGTAGGAACCGGTTCCCGTGGTCCCGTCGCTGGCGAACATGTAGCCCCATTGATCCACCACATTGCCGTGTGGATTGGGGCCAATCGGAAAATGGAACTCCATTTCAAACGAACGCGGGTTGAAGCGATGCACGCCGGACTGTCCCGAGCGGAACGTTTTGGTGGGCGTTTCAATGCAAGCGACGTTAAAAATGCCACGCGACCAATACAACCAACCGTCTGGTCCCAACAACATGGCGTTGGCACTGTGGTGCGAATCGGCACTGGACAGGCCCTGCAACAACCGGACACGCACGTCCGCTCGGCCGTCACCGGTCGTATCTTTCAAGAACCACAGTTCCGGCAAGGCTGCTACCAACATGCCGCCCCCCCAGAACTCAAAGCCCGTGACACTGTTCAATTGGTCAGCAAACACCACGCAGGAATCTGCCACCCCGTCGCCGTCTTCGTCGCGAAGCCGCAAAATCCGATCTTCGCGAGGCTGGGTCGGGTTCCAGTGCGGGTAACTGGGCCAGACCGCCACAAACAAATCACCGTCCGGATCCACCGCCATCTGAACCGGGTTGATCAACTCCGGAAACATTGCCTCAGACGCAAAGACGTTCACGGCCATGCCGTCGGCCAGTTTCATTTTTTCGGCCGACTGTTCGGCCGTCAGGTAGGTATAAGCTCCATCCGGCAAATCGCCAGGCTTGTTCGTCTGCACGCCCACCTGCGGCGGCAGGTTAGTGTCTTCCACGACGAGGTCCCCCCCCTGAGCCACCGCCCACACACGCCGGTCGCGATTGGCGGTCATCACATCGAAGATTTCCATCTCGCGCATCATCACATCGGCATTCGATTGACCGAACCACGACAAGGTAGAACGACCGCCGAAGACGTTGTACCCATCCACCACGCGATACCGATTGAACCAATAATCGTTGCGTTCCAGAATCGCCGCCCGCAATCGCTCAACTTCCGCAGCCGGTTGTTCAATCGCCCCACGCCCAAACAGGGCCTGGCAGATCATCCCCGCCAACACCCGTCCGCCAGCCTCGGAGACGTGCACACCGTTGATCGTCAATGGCTCTTGAGCTTGTGCGTAATGGGCCACTGTAGGCGTAAACAGATCGACAAACGCCACTTCTTTCTCACGACAAACCTCCGCCATGGCAGCAGTGAATGCCCCGAGTCGCTCGTTGTTCGCGCGACCGTCGGGCAAGTACGGCAACCCGAGATCCTCATGGGCGATCGGCGAGAAAAACACCAGGGTCGGCGGCGATTGGCCGTTGTACTTCTGCGCCCGCATCTGGTCGATCGTCTCGGCCAGGTCATTGCGGAACGTCGGCAGATTCTCCAGCCCCCGCAGGGATTCGTTGTAGCCAAAGAACGCCCAGACCACGTCGGCCTGCACTTTGCTCAACCACTGATCGGCCGACCCAAAATTTTCTTCTCGGAGTCGGACTTTCAGCTCATCGCCGGGAAAGCCCAGGTTGCGAAAGACCAAGTCGTGCTGCGGATGCAGGGCATGCACATAGGTCTCCAACCAGCCATCGTGTTGCAGCCGATCGGCCGTCGTGTTCCCGATAATCGCGATCCGCTGTCCTGGTTCCAGCACCAGCGGGGTTTGGCCCCAAACCAGCGATCGACCCTGTTCAGCCAGGCCCAATAAGCAGACGATCGAGAAGGCCATCCGCAGGACAAAACGGAGCAGCGTCGGGTTAGGATACAACATAGCGAACCAATCACGCGAGGGACAACAGCGTCTCGATCCGTCGGCTCCGTCCCCGCAGGGACATGGGGCTTGTTGATTTTTTCGTAGCGGAACGCGTCAAGGGCTTGTCGATTTTTCCGTAGCGGAACGCGTCAAGCGTTTCGATTGACGGGAAAACGCCTTGTTTTTGCCCGATTTCATTGAATCAGGCGGCGATTTCGCGTGTAAGTCTGGAAAAATCAACAAGCCCTCAAGCGTTTCGATTGACCCGCAAACGCCGTGTTTTTGTCCGATGTCATTGAATCGGACGGCAAATTCGCGTGTAAGTCTGGAAAAATCAACAAGCCCCATGCCAGGACCACGGTTCAAGTCTAAGCCAAGCGCCGAAGAGAATCCACCGCCGCGACAAAAAAAATCAACCGTTCACGCCCCGTGGGGTGTCGTGGAACAATTCGGGGCGGAAACGAAAAAAAACCAGCCGCTCGCGCGGCTGGTTTCTGGTAGCATCGTTCGATGGAAACCGGTACTCGCCGACCACTTAGCGTGGGTCAGCGGGCAACGGTCGCGTCGACTAGTACATGTCGTAGTCGCCGCCGGGACCGTGGCTGTGGCCACCCTTCTTGTCCTTCTTCGGCATCTCGGCGATCAACGCGTCGCTGGTCAGCAACAAGGTCGAGACGCTGGCGGCGTTCGCCAATGCGGTCTTGGTCACCTTGGACGGGTCGATCACGCCGGCCTTGACCAGGTCCTCGAAGACGTCGGTCAGAGCGTTGTAACCAAAGTTGGCCTTGCCTTCCAAAACCTTCTCGCAAATGATGCCGCCGTCTTTGCCGGCGTTCGAAGCGATGGTGGTCAACGGAGCGCGGCAGGAACGCAAGACGATTTGGTAGCCGGTCTTGGCATCATCCGACAAGCTGTCGGCCGGAGTCACCTGGCTGCTGGCACGCAGCAAAGCCACACCACCGCCTGGCAGAATGCCGTCTTCGACCGCTGCACGAGTTGCATGCAGTGCGTCTTCCACGCGGGCCTTCTTCTCTTTCATCTCGCTCTCGGTCGCGGCACCCACGTTCAACTTGGCCACACCGCCAGCCAACTTGGCCAAGCGCTCTTCCAACTTCTCGCGGTCGTAATCGCTGGTCGTGTTCTCGATCTCACGACGGATTTGATCGATCCGAGCCTTGATGTTGCTGCTCTTGCCAGCACCTTCGATAATCGTGCAATTGTCCTTGTCGACAATCACCTTCTTGGCGCGACCCAGATCAACCAAGGTCAAGCTATCCAGCTTGCGACCCAGAGCTTCGAACACGGCCAGACCATTGGTCAGGATGGCGATGTCTTCCATCATGGCCTTGCGGCGATCGCCATAGCCAGGAGCCTTGACGGCACAGCATTGGAACGTGCCACGCAAACGGTTGATCACCAAGGTCGCCAAGGCTTCGCCTTCAACGTCTTCCGCAATGATCAACAACGGCCGCTTCTGCTGGACAACGGCTTCCAACACGGGGACCATTTCCTTGATGTTGGTGAGCTTCTTCTCGAAGACCAAAATGTACGGTTCGTCCAACACGCACTGCATGCTGGCCGAATCCGTTACAAAATAAGGCGACAAGTAACCGCGATCGAACTGCATGCCTTCGACCCATTCCACTTCCGTGGTCAGGCTCTTGCCTTCGTCGACGGTGATCACGCCATCTTTGCCGACCTTCTCCATCGCGTCGGCCAACAGATTGCCGATTTCACGATCGTTGTTGGCAGCAATCGAGGCCACATTGGCCATCTCTTCCTTGCTCTTGATCTTGATCGACATCTTCGACAACTTGTCGGTGATGTCAGCAACTGCAGCCTCGATGCCCTGCTTCATTTGAATCGGATTGACACCCGCCGTCACTGCCCGCAGGCCTTCGTTGAAGACGGCCTCGGCGAGCACGGTCGCGGTGGTCGTGCCGTCGCCGGCCACGTCGCTCGTCTTGCTGGCCACTTCGCGGACCATGCGAGCGCCCATGTTCTCGTAGACGTCCTCGAGATCGATCTCCTTGGCGACCGTCACACCGTCTTTGGTGACCGTCGGGGAGCCGAAGCTCTTCTGCAGGATCACGTTGCGGCCCTTGGGTCCAAGGGTCACCTTGACGGCCCTGGCCAACTTGCCAATGCCGCGGCGAATGGCTTCACGGGCTTCCTGATCGAACGCGATCATCTTTGCCATGAGATTGTACTCCTGAAAACAACTTGAAATTTGAGGAAACGTCCGAAACCGGTCTCGGCTCGGAACCGTTGCATGCCTAACCAATCACTGCCAAGACATCGGATTCCCGCATCAGCAGGTATTCCTGATCGTCGACCTTGAATTCTTCCGGCCCATAGGTCGTGAACAGCACCACGTCACCGACCTTGACCTGCAGAGACGCTCGCTTGCCGCTCTCCAGCAACTTGCCGTCGCCAACACTGATCACCCGACCGCGAGACGGCTTGTCTCGAGCCGAATCCGGCAACAAGATACCACCGGCAGTCTTGGAATCGGCCTCTTCGCGTTCAACGACGATCCGGTCACCCAACGGGATCAAACGACACTTCGTCTTCGACTTGGTCGCGGTCATTCTAATGGCACTCCTTCGAAAAATGTGTGTTCACGAAACGGCCCGAGCGGCTGACAAATTGGCGCCCAAACCGGCACTCCCCTCGCGGTGCAAAAAGCATGCCAGGCAGAAGAATTCAGAAGAAGGGGCGGCGATCTCAGCCGATTCTGCCCCCAGAGATCGTCTCAATCGCCGCCTGCGGTGGACGCACCCACAGCAGGCCGGCCGCCAACAGCAGGGGCAGGGCCGCGAAGCAGGACAGAACCAGCCCGAAGTCGCCGGTCACGTCGTGGCTCCAACCCACCACCAAGGGCCCGATACTGGAGAGGGCCACATGAAACGACATCAAAAAGCCGCGAATGGCCCCCAGATGTGGCAGTCCGAAGTACCGCGCCCAAATCGGGTTACTGGCGGCAAAAAACACACCCTGAGCCGCCCCCATCACGCCGCCCGCCACCAGGACCTCGGTCCCGCCGCCGGCCAACACTAACAACCCCAACCCGACGGCGAATAGCCCCTGCCCGACGATCATCTGGATGCCCGGCGCCACGCGATCCGCCAGCCACCCGCCAGCCATCTGATGCACGGCCAAAGAGATGGCAAACACCATCAACATCCACGCGCCGTACTTGGCGTCCAACCCCTGTTCGGCCAAGATCGGCAACAAACAGAAGAACACCCCGGTGTGGATCAAGGAATACAACGCACCATTGAGCAGCGCCGCCCAGAACACCGCGGTCCGCAATGCCTGCCGCAAGGTAAATTCCGGCCCCAGCGGGTCGTCACTGTCGCCGGCCGACACTGCAGCTCCCCCCACCACCGGTCGCAGGCCGTCGACCCGCTGACGCACGTCGCTGGGACGATTCCGCAGCAAACACCAATACAGCGGCCACAGCCCCAGGACGCTCAGGCCCAGTATCACATAACCGCCTCGCCAACCGAACTGCGTCACCAACCACAGGTTGATCGCGGGAATGATCGCCATCGCCACCGCCATCGCGGTCTGCCGCATACCCTCGACCATCCCCAGCCGACGGTTGAACCAAAACGGCAGAATGTTGGCACTCATCAACGACAATGCCCCTGGCCCCAACATCCGCAAAAGCGTGAAGCCCAAGACCAACGTCCACCAACTGCTCGCCGTGGCCACCACCCAACACGCCGCCGAAAAGGCTACCAAAATCACCAAGGTCATCCGCCGGATCCCGTGCCGATCCATCATCCGCCCAAACCAAGTGATCGGGATCGCCCCCAAAAGGGTCCCGATCATGTAGGCCAACGCCAATTGTCCATGCGTCAATTGCATCTCAAGCCGCAACGGCTCGTTGAAGATCGACACACCAAACGTCTGACCCGGCGAGGTGGCAATTGCCGCCAACATGGCCAGGCCCAACATCCACCAACCGTAGAACGACCGGGGCCGCGTCGCGGATGAGGTCGCAGGCAGCGCCGCCGCTGCGGTCGCAGGCATCATCGCGGGCATCAGCGCGGATGTGGCCGCAGACGTGGTCGTTGCCCCCAGGCCAAGCAGTTCAACCTGTGCGTTCAGTTCAACCTGTGCGTTCAGTTCGCCAACATCGACTGGCGTCACCTGTTCCAGGGGTTCGACCTGCCCGACTTGCACCACCAACGCATCGACGTGGTCCCAAGTCGCTTCGACCGACCTGGCAGCAGCGCCGGCCGTATCTTCCACCACTGTCGGTACCCCGATGCTCATTCCCGCTCCTCTCGCTGACCCTCGAGGGCCAATTGCTCGAAACTGGAAATACGAATACTGTCGAAGCGGATCTTGGGATTGTCGCGGACGACCATCTGCGCCTCCCATTCGGACTTGAGCAGCACGGCCGAGTAGCCCAGCTGGTCGCGGACCAATTTGGCTTGGAACGGCAACTTGATCTGTCGCACCTCGTCCGGCTTGGCGGTAATCCAGCGGACCGTGCCGTAGGGTTTGCGAATGATGGTCGTCGCCACGCCGTACTCGCTCTCCATGCGAAACCGCACCACATCAAATTGCAGTTCGCCGACCGCCGCCAAAATCAACTCTTTGCTGGCGGCGAAGGTATCGTGAAACACTTGCACCGCCCCCTCCTCGACCAATTGCGACAGCCCGCGATCAAATTGTTTGCGGCGCGACGTATCGGTACATTCCAGCGAGGCGAAGTGTTCCGGCGTAAATTGTGGCAGGGCCTCGTAGAACAAGGGCTGACCGGTGTACAGAGTGTCGCCCAACTGAAAGGCACCCGGACACACCAAGCCGATCACGTCGCCCGGGTAGGCCTCGTCCATCGTCTGCCGATCCTGGCCGAAGATCTTCAAGGCCCGCGGCAAACGTACTTTTTTTCCATTACGAGAAATCGTGACTTCCATGTCGCGGACAAACTGCCCCGCGCAAACTCGAGCAAAGGCCACGCGATCGCGATGCCGCGGATCCAGATTGGCCTGAATTTTGAAAACAAAACCAGCAAAATCCGAACGAGACGCGGGGACCAGGCCCACTTGGCTCAAGCGATCCCCCGGCGGCGGGCAGAGGTTGATGAAGTTCTGCAAGAAGTACTCGACGCCCATGTTGGTCAAGGCACTGCCGAAAAACACGGGCGTCTGCAGCCCAGCCAAAAAGGCCTCTCGATCGAAGTTGGCACTGGCTTCGCCCAACAACTCGACGTCTTCGTAGACGCCATGATGCACTTCCGGTTGCAGCAAGTTGGCCGCCATGGACTGGGTCGCAAAACGCTCCTGGCTGGCACGCTTCGCCAACCGTCCGTTAATGTCCTCAGGACTGGCCGCCGCGAACTCGTCCCATTCCATCACCACCGGCTGGATGCGACGATCGTTGTTGCGTTCGGGGAACAAATGCGCCTGCTTGCCGTTCAGGTCGACGAAGCCACAGAAGTCCTGACCGGTACCGATCGGCCAATTGATCGGCACCGTCCCGATCGAAAACTTGCGTTCGATCTCATCCAGCACCCCCAACGGGGCCATGCCCTCACGGTCGACTTTATTGACGAAGGTCAGCACCGGGATCTTCCGCAGGGCACAAACCTTGAACAGTTTCTCCGTCTGCGTCTCAACGCCTTTGGCCAAGTCGATGACCATCACCGCGGCGTCCGCGGCCATCAACGTGCGGTAGGTGTCCTCGCTGAAGTCATGGTGACCGGGCGTATCCAGCAAATTGATCTGCGTCCCGGCATACTCGCAGGTTAGCACCGTGGAACTGACCGAGATCCCGCGCTGCTTCTCCAGCTCCATCCAGTCCGAAGTGGCCGCACGCTGCGACTTCCTGCCACGCACCGCCCCAGCAATCTCGATCGATCCGCCGAACAGCAAGAGCTTTTCCGTCAGCGTGGTCTTGCCCGCGTCCGGATGCGAAATGATCGCGAAGGTCCGCCGCCGCTTCCGCTGTTGATCGACAAGTGGTGAAAAATCGGCTGCTAAAGTCGGGACGTCGGTCGGGCTGGGCGAGGGTGAGGTCATTCGGCGGCGACGGGGTTGATTGCTGTGTCCGAGAAATTGGACGATTTGGACTCTAGACGAGAATCCCCAATGTTTCAAGGCGAAATTGGGATTTTCCCAGCCCGCTGAGGTTCGCCAACCGCCCAGAGACCCGTTGTGTAGCCCCGCTCCCAGATCGCCTGGACTCGCGACCTTAGATGAAGAAAATTTAGCCGTTTACCCTTGCGGCGAATTTCCGCCCCGCAGGGTAACATAGCGTCCTGGAGTCAGGCGATAAGGCATCCCGGCTCCGGAAAAATCGACAGGCCCTGTAGCGGTTCTGACGATCGCGGCGGAGGCGCGGATGAATTTGGCGGAATTTATCGAGCGAATCCCTTGGGGCAAATCGTCCCGGGTAGGTATGATAAAGAGCGGCGTCTTGCGGTAGGTGGGGCGGTTGGCGAAGCGGAACAAGTGCTGCCGGAACCGGTACTGGCTGAGAGCGACGAAGTCGGGATTCTATGAGCGAACGAATTTACCTTTCCCCCCCGTGCATGCTGGGCCGCGAGCGCCAGTTGCTGCTCGATGCGTTCGACTCCAATTGGATCGCTCCCCTCGGTCCCCACGTCAACGCCTTCGAAGCAGAATTTGCTCAACGTGTCGGGGTGGCCCATGCCGCAGCCCTCTCCAGTGGCACGGCGGCCCTGCATCTGGCCCTGCTCCTGGTCGGTGTGCAACCCGGCGACTCGGTGGTCACCTCCAGTTTCACGTTCGCCGCGACGGCCAATGCCATCAAGTACGCCTCCGCTCGTCCCGTCTTCATCGACAGCGACTGGAGCAGTTGGAACATGGACCCGGCCCTGTTGCGGGAGTACCTGGAGCGGACCCGCCGCGAAGGTCGCATGCCCAAAGCGGTGCTGGCGGTGGACATCGTGGGCCAATGCTGCGATTACCAATCGATCGGGGCGATCTGTCGCGAGTTCGAAGTGCCGCTGATCGAGGACGCGGCCGAGGCCCTGGGGGCGACCTTCCAGGGGCGGCCCGCCGGCTCGTTTGGCGACATCGCCTGCTTCTCCTTCAACGGCAACAAGATCATCACCACCTCCGGCGGCGGCATGCTAGTCACCCCTCGGGCCGATTGGGTCGCCCAGGCTCGGCATTTGGCGACCCAAGCCCGCGACCCGGCTCCGCACTACGAACACACCCAAGTCGGCTACAACTACCGCATGAGCAACCTGTTGGCGGCGATCGGACGCGGCCAACTCGAGACCCTGGACGAACACGTGCGTCGCCGGCGCGGGCATTTTGCCGCCTACGAACAGGCCTTTGAAGGCTGGGCGGGGATTTCGCTGATGCCAGAAATCCCCGGTGGACGCTCCTCACGATGGTTGACCATTGCACTGATCGATCCGAGCAAATTTGGTGTCGACCGCGAAGCGGTTCGAAAGCGGTTGGAGGAGCACAACATCGAGTCGCGTCCGGCCTGGAAACCCATGCATTGCCAACCGGTGTTCGCCGATTGCGAGGCCGTCGGGGGGGCCGTCAGCGAACAGATCTTTGCCCAGGGCCTCTGCCTGCCCAGCGGCAGTTCACTGACTAGCGAACAATTGAACCGAGTCATCCGAGTACTCGAAGGTTTGAGGTAACTCACCGATGGATTTTATCAAGCAACGTCCCTGGGTCGTCCCCTTGGCCGCCATGCTATTGGGCTTCTTGCCGATCCTGTTGTCGTTTTTTCGGCAACAATTGGCTCAACCGGAGTACCAAGCGTTCCCGGTCATGTTGGTCGCTGCCGGCATCTTCCTCCACCTCCGCATGTCGAATGGCCAGGCCGTCGATCGCTCGAACTTGTGGCTGCAGATTGCGGGTTGGGTCCTGACCCTCGCCGCCTGGGGCATCCTGCTCGCCTCGTTCATCGTCTACAGCCCCTGGCTGGCGATGGTGGCCTTTGTTCTGTATTGCTTGGCTATCTCCACCGTCCTCTGGCAGTATTGGCGATTTGACGGCGTGCTGCGGATCTGGCTGCTGCTGGCGTTGCTCGTGCCCCCGCCGCTGGATCGCGACAAGATGCTGATCGAACGCCTGCAGCTGTTCAGCAGCAAAGTCACCAGCCTGATGTTGGACTCGATCGGGGTGCTGCACGTGTCGCAGGGCAACACGATCACCTTGAGCGATCGCGAGTTGTTCGTCGACGAGGCCTGCAGCGGCATCGTCTCGCTGATTTCCATCGTCTACTGGGTGGCCATCTACAGCTTGTGGCAGCACCGCAGTCTCCTGCACTTTGGGTTGTTGGCCGGCGTCGGGGTCGCCTGGACCGTCCTGATGAATTCGCTTCGCCTGATCGTCATCGCCCTGGCGTGGGCCTGGTACGAGGTAGACTTGATCAAGGGCTGGCCCCATACCGTACTGGGCTTGGTCATGTTCGCCATTTCCGTGGGCGTGATCTATGCGGTCGACCGCTTCCTCCTCGCACTGCTTGCGCCCATCAACGTGCCGACCGAATCGAACACCAAACGTCGTTGGTCCGTCGGTCGAGCCCTGGTGGCCGGCTGGAATACGCTGGTCGCTTCCGGACAGGCAGCCAACAGCGGAGACGAGGGACCGATGAGCGAATCCCGCCGCGCGACCATCGCCCCCGACGGCTGGAAGCCCGAACACAGCATCCGCGGCATGTTGGCCCCGCGGTCGGTCTTCGGCTACCCCGCCACCGGAGCCTTTGCCGCCTTGGGCTTGGCCTACTTGGCGTTTTTTCTACCTTCAGAAGTTTCCCAAGAGGCGAACATACGCCGCGCCCTGCGCCAGGCACTGGACATGAATGCCGAAACGCCGATCGTGCCCGACTCCAGTTGGAAGTTGCTCAAGTTCAGCAGCGATCGCCGCGAGGAACTGTTCCGCTGGGATAACTGGGGCCAGTACTCGCGAACCTTCGAATTGCAGGATGCCGATGGCTTTGTCTACCTGCTGTCGTGCGACTTTATGTTCGGCCCGCACTGGCACGACCTCCGCGTCTGCTACCGCGGCACCGGCTGGACGATCAACGACGAAAAGGTGTTGGATTTCGCCAAACTGAAGGAAGGTCCCCAGGAACCCGTCGTGGTGGAGAGCTCGCTGAGCTCACCGCCCGTGGTGGAACAGTTTACGATCAAACGCGTGCCAGACGTCAAAGATGGCCTGATCACCTACGGAGCGTTCCGCTCCAATGGCAATTGGTTCAATCGCCCTCGCGGACGCGGGCTGTGGCAGGACTTCATCGCCCACATCGTGCAAGGTCGCGACCGCGCCGAACAAGCGGACTACTTCCAAGTCCAAGTGACCGTCTTCTACGAAGGAGAAATCGATCCGCGACAGAAACGTAACTCCGAATGGCTATTGCACCACGGCGCTACTTGGCTCCAACAGCACCTGTCCGCCGCGCCGGCCAACGATTAGGCTGAAGGCACGCGCTTAAGCGGCAGGCCAACGACTGGGCTGAGCCTGGGCACTGGGCTGAGGCTGGGCACTGGGCTGAGGCTGGGCGGCGGCGGGACGTTAGCGTGCGAGGGATCGAAGGAGTTTGACGCATTGGAAAAAATCTGGTCTGCCATTCGCCAGGCGGTCGGGTGGGCCCTCGGGTGGGGAGCCCCCCAGCGGCCGCTGAACTTGTACTGCGGGAACTGTGGCGAACGGCTGTATCATCGCGACTTTTGCCGAGCATGCGGAGCCAGCGAAGAGTCCGGCTGGGCTGCCCCCGATCAGGGTGAAGACTCGGACGACGATTTTGACTACGACGATTTTGTCCGCCGCGAGTTCGGTGATGGACGCTCCAAGCAGCAAGGCCTCGCCGCGACCGCCTGGGGCACCCTGCTGATCGTGCTCCTGGTCATCGGCATGCTGCTGGCCCAATTCGGCGGCTGGCTGTTCTGACCCCGCCATCCGCACCTAACACCTCACACCTAACACCTCACACCTAACACCTAACACCTAACACCTCACACCTCACACCTAACACCTAACACCTAACCGCTTTGTAACCGTTCCCGGGTGAGAGGTAATCCTCGGGGCTGGTGCATTCCGCAAGTCGGTTGGTTCTCGGGGTAAACCGATAGCGTTCTCCAGTTACTTTTGCTCGCAAACAATCGACTGGTTAGCCCGACTTGCTGCCTGACACCCTACGAGGCGTGAACGGTTACACCGCTTTTATCCTTCCGCCCCCAACTCACTGGGCGCGACGTTGTACTCGGTGGTCACGGGACTGGTAGGCAACTGCGAAATCTTTGGCCGCCGCCTCTTTTGGGTCCGGGAGGGTACCAGATCTCGCATGGCGTCCAACGGACCAAAACAGAGCAGGCGGTCACCGCCCTCCAGCAAGCGATGGCTCTTGGGGTTGGGCACCACGGAAGTCCCGCGATGCAAAGTCAGGACGTTGAGATCGCGAGCCGTCAACGGCGAATCTTGCAGGGTTTTGCCCACCAAATCCGAACCTTCGGGAATCGAGATCTCCGCCACGCCGTACCCGCGACTGACCGACAGACGTTGCCGCACATCGAGTTCGGGGAAGTCGACTTGGGCGGCGATGTAGTCGATGATCGCCCCGGCGACATCCAGCCGGGTGGCTTCTTCAATGCCCTGTAGGCCCGGCGACGAGTTGACCTCCATCACCAGCGGTCCATCACGTCCTTCCAACAGGTCCACGCCGGCCACTTTCAGACCCATGATCTGAGCCGCTCGCACGGCCGTCTCGGCATATTCGTAACTCAAGATCACGGGCTCCACCTTGCCCCCGCGATGTTTGTTGCTGCGGAACTCATCGCCTTGAGCCGTGCGTCGCATGGCGGCCACCACCTGATCGCCCACCACGAACGCGCGTATATCCCGTCCCCTGCTCTCGGAAACAAAGGCTTGAATCAACACGTTCTGCTGCGTGCTGTGCAGCGTCTCCACCACGGCCTGGGCCATCCGCGCTGACTCCGCCAAAATCACGCCCACCCCCTGAGTGCCCTCAATCAGTTTAATGATCACCGGCGTCCCACCGACTCGTTCGATGGCAGCCGTTACGTCCAACTTGTCGCGTACAAAGGCCGTCGGCGGAATCCCAATTTTGTGTCGACTCAGGATCTGCAGGGCCCGCAATTTGTCGCGCGAATTGCTGATGCCATTCGAGGAATTCGCGCTGAACACGTCCATCTGTTCGAACTGACGGACCACCGCCGTGCCAAAATAGGTAATCGACGCGCCGATCCGCGGCAACACCGCGTCGTAGTGGGTCAGCAACTTGGAACGGTAAAACAGGTCCGGCGCACCCGCCTGCAGGTCGATCGCAAATCGCAAGGTGTTCAAGACCTTGACATCGTGCCCCCGCTGAGCTGCCGCTTCCACCAAGCGGCGTGTGCTGTAACAACGCCGCGCACAAGAGAGAATCCCCAACTTCATAGTTCAGTATCCAAACGTGGTTGAATCGCCGGAGGAAACGCTCCCTCAGCGGGCGTCAGAGAAGGTCCCGCCGCGTCGCGGCCACGGTTGCCCGGACCAGACGTCAGACGCGGCGAGTAAAAAGAACGGCCCGAATCGATCAGGAAACGATTGCGGATGGCTTGCCGCCCCAACAACATCCGAAACCCCATCAATTCGCGATTCGTCAACGTCAATTCGATCGGCCATTGATGGCCCAGCAAAATCAGCGAGGTGGCGATGACCGGGCGTTCCTCCACGCTGCCGTTGGAGCTGCGTATGCGACGAAACTCCAGTACCTCGGCGCGGCAATGATAATCGACCGAGTCAGGTTTCCGCGAGGAGTGGACGCAAAAATGCACAAACGACCGTCCCTCGCTCTCCGCGTAATGCAGACCACTGGCATGCAGAGCCGAAGTCCGCGCTCCGCTATCGATTTTGGCCTGCAAAGCCCCAATCCCCAAGTCCGGCAACTGGATCCACTCCCGCCAGCCGATCGTGATCAAATTTCTCGAGCCCGACGGGCGTTTTGACTTCATTCCACGACTCCAAACACCTTCCCAAAGCGGTCACTCCCGCTGAGCCGCGGCCCCACCGGCTCCAATCTCGCGTTGACACCGAACCGCCGCATTCTAGCGGCCCCCCAGCCCGCCTCCAAGCGTTACCTTTGCGTTACATTTTCATTACATTCTGCCAGGTTTTATTGAGTCGGGCGGCGAATTCGGCAGCAAGTCTGGAAAAATCAACAAGCCCCAAGACAGGCGGGGACACAACGGGACGTCGCCCAGCTAAGATAGAAGCCCAGTCAAGATAGGAGCCCAGGGGTGCGGTTCAAGCTGAAACCACGGCGCAGACCTCGGCCACCTAACGCCAACCATCAGCCCGAAGAAACTCAGGATGCGGATGCCCCAGCGAAACGAAACTCACGCCAGTCCTTGCTCCATCCTCGCTCATTGCACGCTCGCTCACCGAGACCGTTCGCCCAGCCCTGGTAGTCGCAGCGGCATTTGGACCAGCGTTTGGACCAGCATTTTGCCAAGCATTTGGCTCGTGTGGCTGGCTGGGGGACTGCCCAATGCCGCAGCGCAAGACAATGCGGCGCCACTGTTGACGGTGGCCGAATCTTCGAACTACACCGCGACCGGACGCTTTGAAGACGTCGTGGCCTTTGTCGATCGCTGCGCCCGCGAGGCCTCCCATGTCCAACGCATCGATATTGGCGAGACGGTCGAGGGCCGTCCGATCGTAGCGGCCGTGGTGGGCAATCCGTTTCCAACCGTCGAGAAGACTGGTCCCGCCACGACACCGGCCGACCGCAACGACCCACGAATCGTCTGCTTGCTGTTGGGCAATATCCACTCGGGCGAATGCGCCGGCAAAGAAGCGTTGCTGATGCTGTTGCGGGAATTGACGCGGAACCCCGAGTCGCCCCTGCTGCAGAAACTGGTGTTGATCATCGTGCCCAACTACAACGCCGATGGCAACGAGCGGATGGGGCCAGGCCAGTACCACCGGCCGGGGCAGATCGGACCAGAAGCGGGCATGGGCCTGCGTGAGAACGCTCAGCAATTGGACCTGAATCGCGATTTCATCAAGATGGAGGCACCCGAGACCCGCGCGCTGGTGCGCCTGATGAACCAATACGACGTCGATGTAATGATCGACTTGCACACGACCAATGGCTCCAAACATCGCTACGATCTGACTTACGATTTCCCGCATCACCCCGCTGTCTTTCCGGAGATCAAGCAGTTCCTGATGAGCGAACTGCTGCCGACCGTCACGCAACGGCTGTCGGGTGAAGGCATCGAGACCTTCTACTACGGCAACTTCGACCGACGTCAAACCGAATGGCGGACGTTTGGCTACGAAGGTCGCTACTCGACCGAACACGCAGGCCTGAGCAATCGCATCGGCATCCTGTCCGAAGCCTATTCTTACGTCAGCTACGAGCGACGGATTGTGGCTTCGCGGGAGTTCGTGCGGCAGTGCCTGACCTTCATCGCCGAACAATCGGATCGAGTTCGCCAAATTCGCTCGCAAGCGACCGCCTGGGGCATCAACTCCTTCGAAAAGAACGAAGCATTGGCCATGAGCGCCAACTTGGAGGCCTTCCCGGAAAAAGTTACCGTCAAAGGCTATCAAAACGACGCGCCGGCCGACATCGAAGTCGCCTGGTACTCCAACTTTCGCCCCGCCGAACGGGCCGTGCTGCCCTTGGCTTACGTGATCCCACAAGAATTCAGCCAAGCGGTGGATCGATTGGTGTTACAAGGCATTCAAGTTCAACAGCTCACCGCTCCGCTCCGCACCGAAGTCCTGATCGATCGCTGCGTGAAGATCACTCGACCGGATCGCCCGTTCCAAGGTCATCGCACGACCGCCCTGGAATCGACGCGCCGCAGCGAAGTCCGCGATATCCCGGCCAAGAGTTACCTGGTGCCCGCCAATCAACCGCTCGCTCGACTGTTGGCCACACTGCTCGAGCCCAACTCTGTTGACAGCCTCTACACCTGGAACTTCTTTTCCGATCATCTGAGCGAGGGCCAGGACCTGCCTGTGCTGCGGATCGATGAAGCGGTGGAGTGGAACGCGATTCCCGTCAAACGAGTCGAACCCAGCGAACTGCTGACCTTGGCCAAAATCGATGGCCCCGTCGGCCAGATTCAACTGGACACGTCGATCAAGGCCGACCCCGAGTGGTTGGACGACCAGCATTATTTGCTGACCTGGAATGGACGGCGTTACCGAGTCGAGGTGGCGACCGGCGCCATGTCCCCGATCACGGATGTACTACCCGAGCGCCGCGTATTGGAAACATTTCAGAAATTCCTGCAAGAACAACAAGCGTCTGCCTCGCAACCGGATCGCGGCGAGTTACCTGAACCGGTGATCACCGACAAGATGCTGACCTTTGCCCCCAATCGTCAGGCCGTGTTACTGACTTACGCTGATGACTTGTATCACTGGCAGCCCGCAGGGGCTGTCCGACGCCTCACCGACGATGGCCTGAAGAAGCACTTGGTGCAATTCTCGCCCGACCAGGCCTGGGTCTCGTTTGTCAACGCCGACCATAACTTGTGTGTGGTCCCCGTGACGGATGGGCCCGTCCGCGTTCTGACCAAGGATGGCTCGCCGCAGGTCCTCAACGGCCTGCTGGACTGGGTCTATCAGGAGGAACTCTACGGCCGCGGCAATTTCCAGGGCTATTGGTGGAACCCCCAGTCCACCCAATTGGCGTTTCTGCGTTTGGACCAAACGGCGGTTCCCCGCTATATGGTGGTCGACCACCTGCCCCTCAACAACGGCCTCGAACCGCTGGCCTATCCCAAGGCTGGCGATCCCAACCCCCTGGTCGCCGTTGGCCTGGTTGACTTGGAGGGAGAAACCCAATGGGCCCAGTTAAATCAATCGCCCGCCGAAGTCCTGGTCTCCCAGGTTGCCTGGGACCGCAGTGGCTCGGCCGTTTATTTTCAATTGCAAAATAGACAACAAACATGGCTTGACCTCTGTCGCTTGGAGCCCAGCGGCGAAACGACCGTGCTGTTTCGCGATCAAACGGGTTACTGGATCGAGTCCCCCGGCGCCCCACACTGGCTGGCCGACAACAGCTTCCTCTGGCTCAGCCCTCGCAGCGGCTGGCGACAGATTTATCATTATCGGGCCGATGGCCAGATCTTTGCTGTAACCCAACCCGGCGTCGAGGTCCAAGAGATCTTGGGCGTGTCACCCGCCGAGGACCAAGTTTTCTTCACGGCCTACCATCCCTCACCCACGGAACTGCACGTCCACCGTGTCACGCTCTCCGGTGGCATGTTGCACCGCCTGACTTCCTTGGGCACCTCCCATCGCGTCACCTTCAATCGTTCGTTCACTCACTTTATCGATCGCTACACTTCCGTGACCACGCCGTCTCGCATCGAACTGCGGAATAGCGATGGACAACGCCTGCGGATCCTGGAAACTCGCATCGACGATCGCTTGAACTACTTGAAGGTCAATGCTCCCGAATTGATCAAGGTTCCGACCAGTGATGGCGGCAGCCTGGACGCTTACTTGTTCCGACCCGCAGATTTTGATCCGACGAAAAAGTACCCAGTCCTGTTCCATGTCTACTCCGGCCCCCAGGCCCCCAAGGTCAAGAACGAGTTCGCTGGCAAGACGTATCTCTGGCACCAATACTTGGCCCAACAAGGCATCTGCGTATGGATCTTGGACAATCGCAGCGCTACCCGAACGGCCTCCCGATTGGCCTGGCCAATCCACCGCAACCTGGGCCAAAACGAATTATCAGATATCCTAGAAGGGTACAATTGGCTCAAAGAACAGGCCTGGGTGGACGACAAGCAGCTCGGCATCTGGGGTTGGAGCTACGGCGGTTACATGACCGCCTATGCCATGACCCACAGCAAGATCTTCCGCGCAGGTATCTCGGGCGCTCCCGTAACGGATTGGCGAAACTACGATTCGATCTACACCGAGCGTTACATGGGACTACCCAGCGACAATCCGGCCGGCTACCGCAGTGCCTCCGTCGTTGAAGCCGCCGCCAATCTCAGCGGTGATCTGCTGCTGATCCATGGCGGGATCGACGACAACGTGCACATCAACAACACCATGCAATTGGCCAAGGCCTTGCAAGATGCCGGCCAGTCGTTTGAAATGATGATCTACCCGGACAATCGTCACGCGGTTACCAAACAGCAGCAGGCTCGGCATCTGCGAAAACTGATGACCGACTTTTTGCTCAAACGATTCAAGCCCGTCCCCAGTACGGCGCCCTAACCCTGAACCAACCCGTCGCGCGGCATCAACGCGTTGCGTGGCACTCACCCGTTGCGCGGTGCATGCCTGCACTCGCCGCTCCAGCCCGCGGAAAAGGACCCTGCCATGTTTCACTCCCTGTTGGATCGCCTGTCCCGCTCGCTCGCAGTTGGAAAACCGGGCGCCCAAGCCCAGCGCCCAACCGCCAACGAGCAACGACTGCCGCTTCGCGCGGGGGCTCGCCCGCGTACCCGCATCGCGACGCTGGGCGGTGCCCTCGGATTCAGCTTGAGTGTCTCGGCTGCCTCCACCCCGTTTTGTCAGGAAGTTTCACCCCTTACCAGGAGTTACCCGGTGTCGGTGTCCTCAGGTTCTCAGCTCGGTTCCCTTTCTGCTTCCTCAGGCAACACCCAGACGATTGTCGAGGACAATCCGTTTTTTAGCCCCAGTCCACTGCCGTTTGGTGCTCCCGACTTCAGTCGCATTCAGGTTTCGCACTTCCGTCCGGCCTTCGACAAAGGCATGGCCGAACAGATGGTCGAAATCAGCGCCATCGCCAACTCCGATCAACCACCAACGTTCGTCAACACCATCGAGGCCATGGAGCGAACCGGCGAGGTGCTGACTCGTGTGCAACGCGTCTTCTTTAATCTGACCTCCGCCCACACCAACCCAGACATCCAACGCATCCAAGTCGAACTGTCCCCCCTGCTGGCGGCCCACTCGGATAATATCCTGTTGAATCCCCAACTGTTCGCGCGGGTCGCCCAACTGTGGGAAAGCCGCGAGTCGCTGGAGCTGGATAACGAGCAACAGCGTCTGTTGAAGGAGACTTACGAACGGTTCGTCCGAGCTGGGGCGGCCTTGACGGAGGAACAACAGGTCAAGATCCGTGCCATCAACGAGCGGCTCTCGACACTCAGCACCGAATTCCAAAACAACCTGCTGGCCGTGACCAAAGAACGCTCGGTCCTGGTCGACAACGTGGAGCAATTGGACGGTTTGAGCGACGAACAGATCGCGGCGTCGGCTCAGGCCGCGAGCCAACGCGGCGTGAGCGGCCAGTACCTGTTGAACATCACCAATACGACGCGACAACCGATCCTCTCCAGTCTCAAGAATCGGGAACTGCGACAGCGGATCTGGGAGGCCTCTGCCTACCGAGCCTTGGGACGAGACGGCGGGATCGACAATCGAGCCATTGTGTTGGAATTGGCCAACCTGCGAGCTGAAAAGTCGAAGATCCTCGGCTATGCGAATCATGCTGCCTACGCCTTGGAGAACGCCATGGCCAAGGAGCCAGCCGCCGCCATCAAGATGTTGACCGACATGGTTCCCGCCGTGGTAGAAAA
The DNA here is from genome assembly GCA_018402565.1 of Pirellulaceae bacterium. Lineage (GTDB taxonomy): Bacteria > Planctomycetota > Planctomycetia > Pirellulales > Pirellulaceae > M30B19. Next base: position 540,155 of record JAGYIQ010000001.1, read on the forward strand.
GGTGCAGGTCGAGGCCGCTGACATCGCCGCAGCCATGCAACAGGACGGCATCGATGACGCCGTCCAACCATGGGACTGGGAGTACTACGCCGAAAAGGTCCGCGCCAAAAAGTACGACCTGGACGAAGCCGATGTCCGGCAATACTTCTTGTTGGATAACGTGCTAAAAAATGGCGTCTTTTTCACCATGAATCGACTGTTCGGCGTCGAATTCAAAGAACGCTTCGACCTGCCAGTCTATCACGAAGACGTCCGAGTCTTCGACGTCATCGATGCGGATGGCTCACGCATCGGCTTATTCTACGCGGATTACTTCGAACGCGAATCCAAACGTGGCGGTGCCTGGATGAGCTCGTTCGTCGGTCAATCCGATTTGCTGGACCAAAAGCCTGTTATCGTGAATGTGATGAACATTCCCAAACCGGCGCCCGGCGATCCAGCCCTCATCAGCTTCGACCACGCCTCCACCATGTTTCACGAAATGGGACACGCGGTCCACGGACTGTTCTCGCAGGTCAAGTACCCGTCACTGGCGGGTACCGCGGTGCCGCGTGACTTCGTCGAATTCCCCTCGACGTTTCAAGAAGATTGGGCCATCCATCCCGAAGTCTTGCAGAACTACGCCAAGCACTACAAAACAGGTGAGGTCCTGCCGCCCGCGTTACTGGAACGAATGATCGCCGCCAAGTCGTTCAATCAGGGCTACGACACACTGGAGTACCTGTCGTCCGCTTTGCTGGACCTGGAATGGCACTCGCTGTCCCCCGGTGACGTCCCCCTGGATGTGGAACAGTTTGAAAACGGGGTCCTGGATCAACGCGGCGTGCTGGTGCCAGCGGTTCCTCCCCGCTACAAGACCACGTTCTTTGCCCACGTCTGGCCAGGCGGATACGCCGCCAGCTACTACGCGTACATGTGGAGCGAAGTCTTGGCCGCCGACAGCTATGCCTGGGTCCAAGCCAACCCCGGACTCTCGCGCGAGGCCGGCGACAAGTTCCGCCAAACCGTGCTCTCGCGCGGCGGCAGCGTGGAACCCATGCAACAGTACATCGATTTCATCGGTCGCGAACCGTCCGTGGATGGCTTGCTGATCCGCCGCGGCCTGAAGTAATCCTTAGGACTTGGCAGTAATTAACTTACCGATTGGCAAATCAGCCGGAGTGCGTTAGCACCCGGTTTTCGGTTACCGATTTGCAAATCAGCCGGAGTGCGTTAGCACCCGGTTTGCTCGGTAACTTATTTGCGAACACTTCCTGAAATGGTGACAAAGCACTGCGCTCGGTCTTGGTGCTGTCGAAGCTCGAGGAGGATCTCATGTGCAAATCGCCGCTTGAACCCGTCGGACACCGTCAACGGCCCGCGGGCCTCGCGCAGCGCGTCGTCGCTTGGCTAGTTCTTCATTTCTGCCTCGTGGGGCTCGGCACCCCGTTTGCTCCACGGATGGCGGTCGGAGACGAGAGGCCGACACCTCGTCCGAATATTCTCTGGATCACCAGCGAAGACAACGGGCAGGAACTGGGCTGTTATGGCGATGCCTTCGCCACCACTCCCAACTTGGACGCCTTGGCGGCCCGCGGGATGCGTTACCAACACGTTTGGTCCAACGCCCCCGTCTGCGCGCCGGCCCGCACGACCCTGTTGACCGGGCGTTACCCCACCACGCTCGGGGCCCAGCACATGCGGAGCGACGTGCCCGTGCCCGCCGATCTGGCACTGTACCCAGCGACACTGCGGCAAGCCGGCTATTACTGCTGCAATCGTTCCAAACAAGATTACAACATCCAGACGCCGTCCGACTTGTGGGACGACTCCAGCCCGCGAGCCCATTGGCGGAATCGCGCCCCCGGCCAACCCTTCATGGCCGTCGTCAACTTAACCGTCTCGCACGAGAGCCAGATTCGCACTCGCCCGCACCAGGCCGAGCACGATCCGGCACAAGTCCCGCTGCCGCCATTTCATCCCGACCGGCCTGAAATCCGCAAGGACTGGGCGCAGTACTACGACAAAGTCAGCGAGATGGACCGGCAAGTTGGTCAGTGGTTGGCTGAATTGGAACGCGACGGGCTCCGCGAGAATACGATTGTCTTCTACTACGGCGATCACGGCACGGGCATGCCGCGCGGCAAACGCTGGTTGTACGAAACCGGGCTCCGCGTGCCGCTCATCGTCTGGACTCCCGACGCTTACCGCGATCGGGTCGGTCCCGAATACCAACCGGGCACTGCCAGCCCGCGACTGGTTAGCTTTGTCGACCTGTTCCCTACCCTGTTGAGCCTGATCGGCGCCGAAATCCCAGCCGACTTGCCTGGGTCGGCGTTTTTGGGCCCGCAAACCGGGGCGCCGCCCCAGTACCTCTTCGGCTTCCGCGATCGCATGGACGAGCGGTATGACCTGAGCCGCGCGGTCCGCGATTCTCGCTATGCCTACATTCGCAATTATTGGCCCCAACTGCCGCAGGGTCAGTACCTCGACTACATGTTCCAGACGCCCACGACACGCGTGTGGCAAGCGGCTTTCCAAGCCGGACAGTGCACACCCGCTCAAGCCGCGTTTTGGCAGAGCAAGCCGGTCGAAGAACTCTACGATCTGGAAACCGACCCCCACCAAGTTCATAACTTAGCAGCCGATCCGCAGCAGCAGACAGTCCTAACACGACTGCGCGCCGCGCTGCAGCAACACCTGCTGGCGACGCGTGACTTGGGGTTCCTGCCCGAGTCGGACGTGTGGGAACGGGCCGGGGAACGCCCTCCCGTTGAATTGGGGCAGTCTTCCGCTGAAATCCCTTGGGACCGGATCCTCGCGGCCGCGGAACTGGCCACCTCCCCCGACCGCGACTCCGCCCAAGCTTGCCTGGCAGGACTGAGTGACCCCGACGCAGCGATCCGCTACTGGTCCTTGGCCGGTTTATTGTGGGATGCCCAACGATCTGCTGCGGATGAATTTTCGGCCGACGACCAAGCGCGGATCGCGGCCCTCAGTTGCCAAGACCCGTCCAGCGCCGTCCGCGGTATCGCCTGCCGGTGGCTGGCCCTGGCACCAAATTCAACCGAGCCCGAAGCGGGTCTGGAAAATGACTCGCGGCCAGAGCCAGACGCATCGGCCGCGGCCCGACGTGCTCAGGCGGTCCAGCAATTGGTCGTCGACGCAACTGGGGAATCCGTCAGTTTCTGGCAGCGGGTCGAGTCGCTCAATGCCTTGGTCCACTGTCAACCGACGGCGGGCGAATTGCACCCCCATTGGGCGGCGTTATCGCAACTGAATCGAACGGGCCCACCCCGGCAGGAATTCTACTTGCAGCGTTTGCTGGAGGTCCTGCCGCGGCAGATGAACGTGGTGGTCTTGGTGTCCGACGACCAGCGTTGGGATTCTTTGGGGGCCGCCGGCAATCCCCACATCCAAACCCCGCATTTGGATCGCTTGGCTCGGACCGGCGTCCATTTCACTCAGGCTCGGGTCACCACCAGTATCTGCATGACCAGCCGAGCGTCGATCTTGACCGGGCAAACGATGTCGCGACATGGGATCGATCGCTTCGGACGGCCAATTGAACCGGCTGCCTTTGCCAACACCTATCCGGGACGTCTGCGAGCCGAAGGCTACTGGACGGGCTTCGTCGGCAAGTATGGCGTCGGAGCCCCGCGAGCGAGCGACTTTGACTTCCTCCGCGCTTACGAGGGGCGACATTGGATGGAACGCAAAGGGGAAACCGTTCATGTGACGGAATTGAATCGTCGCGATGCCTTGGAGTTTTTGCAGCAGCGCCCCACCGATCGGCCCTTCCTGCTCAGTGTGTCGTTTTTTGCACCCCATGCCGAAGATGGTCATCCGGACCAATATCGCCCGCAAGCCTGGAGTGAGGCCTGGTACAAAGATAAAGAGATCCCCCCCTCTGCCTGGGGAGCGGAACGCTTCCAGACCGCTCTGCCGGAGTTTTTACGCGCCCCACAAAACGAAGGTCGCGTGCGGTTTGGCTGGCGATTTGATTCACCCGAAAACTACCAGCGTTCGATGCAAAACTATTATCGCCTGATCACAGAAGTGGATGCGGCGGTGGGTGACTTGGTCGCTGAACTGGAGCGTCAGGGCGTGGCCGAGAACACCGTGGTGCTGTTTATCGGGGACAATGGCTATTTCCATGCCGACCGTGGGCTGGCCGACAAATGGTACCCGTACGACCAAGCCTTGCGAGTTCCATTGATTGTGTTTGATCCACGTCTGGGCGATGGGAAACGCGGAGCCAAACGAGAAGAGTGGGTACTGAACATTGACGTTGCCCCGACGGTGCTACGTGCAGCGGGACTGGAGCCAACGGCCGACGTCGAGGGACGCGATATGAGCCCGTTGTACCTAGCCAGTCAAGCTCCGGAGTGGCGTCAATCGTTCGTCTACGAACACCCGACCATTACATCGCGGGAGCGCATCCCCAGTTCTCAGGCCATCATTCGCCCCGACTCGAAGTACGTATGGTGGCCAGAATGGCAGTACGAGCAGTGGTTTGACCTCCGCTCCGACCCAGACGAAGTCATCAACTTGGCCGAATTACCCGAGCACGCAGACAGTCTGCCAGCGTTCCGCGCCGAGCTGCAACGCTGGCTCGAGCGTCTCCCCCCCTAGTTCGCCTCGCCGGGGACGTGTGGCAAACAAAAGTCAACATAAAGAGTTTACGAGCGGCCCGGTCTCGGGCCAACCGTATTCCTCCCCTAGTGCTTTGTCACAATTTAATTTTGGGATCGGTGTGGCAAAGGGGTCAGGCGTCAATTTCAGATGCTCGTCATTGGGTCAATTTCCGTTGCTCGTTGACAGGCCCGTAACCGGAGGCACTGTCAAACTTTCTTCAACCGGATTGAAAGTCTAAAAGAAAACAATAACGCACAGACCAGGACCACGGTCAGGCCACCCCAGGGCGTGTTGCCGATCTGCCACCACAGCGGACGCCACTCCATCGGGCGTCGCGGAACGTGGGCCAACAGCAAGGCAGGCACCCGCTTTTCTGCTCGCTGCAGGATCCGGCCGTCCGCAGCGATCTCGGCCGAGATCCCCGTGTTGCAGACCACCAAATGCAACGATCGATTCTCGACCGCGCGAAACACGTTGCTGGCCAAGTGCAAGTCCAAGGCGTTCGAACCCCAGAACCACCCGTCGTTGCTGATGTTCAACAAAGCATCCCAGGCCAACGGTTCACGCGAATCGGCCGCGTCGGCATTCGCAGCGTCATTTGCCACACCACTTGCCACAGCATTTGCGGCGTTCAACTGCCGCAAATCACCGCGGATCAATCGCCCGATGACACTCTCGTAACAGATGCTGGGGACCAAGCCACGTCCTGCAACCTGCAACACCCGAGGACGATCGCCCGGCGTCAAGCCACGCGGCATGGGTGCCAATTCGTACAGTGCCGGAAACCATTCGCCCAACGGCAAGTACTCGCCGAATGGCACCAAGTGCCGCTTGAAATACCGTGTCTGCACCGCGCCGTCGGCTGCAAACAGGACCGCCGCGTTGTAGTCGCGATCTGCCACTGGGTCGAAACTGGACAGCCCCGCAATCAAGGGCACACCCGCGGCGTACGGGTAAACCGGGGCCGGGCCCGTGCCCGTGGTCTCCCGCACGGCCAGCGGCAATTGCCGTTGAGCCAGCACCAACGACTCGAGTGGCCACCGGCGGCGGCGTGTCTCCTCGTCCACGCCACCACGCACAGCATCGGCGGCGGCCTCCTGGTCCAATCGAGCCTGATAAGCGGTGGATTCAAAGGGCAAGACGTCGACCGCCGGGAACATCGACTCGGCCCACACGACCGCCGCAGCGTCTTGTTGGCGAGCACGGGCGGTCAAGGCTTGGTGCGTGGCGTAATTTTCCCGTTGCTGTTCCCCTGCCTGTTCGGCCGATAAGCCGAATTGGACATCCTGAGCCCCCTGGACCAAAGCCACGACCGGATCCTGGGCCGTGGGTGCCGGCGAAACGAATTGCTCCATTCGCCAGAAACCGTAGCCGACCAGCGTACCGCCGCCCAACACCAGGCAGGCGAGCGGCGCCCAGCGGTCGGCCAGAGACCGCCTCGGTGCTTCCGCTCCAGTCGCCGCCGTTGCGGCAACGGCACTTGCTGACTCCCGCTCCGTGAGCGCGCCCCAGCCACGTCGCCCGCGCGGCAGGAGTACGGCGCCCAGCCCACAACCCGTCAAGGCGACCAGAAAGGTGACGGTCAGCTCCCCGGCGATATCGGCCGTTTGAATCCAGAACGGCTGCAAGTACAAAGCATGGCCCAACAGCCCAATGGGGAAACCCGTGAACAGCACACTCCGCAGCCACTCGAGGCTGGTCCAAACCAGCGGCACTGTCAACACGGGGTGCCAACCCAATCGCTGGATCAGCCGGCGAGAAACCGCCACCAAGAGGACGTTAAATATCGCGAAATACCCCGCCATGATTGGCCAGCCGATCCAACCCGCCCAATGCGGCAGCCGAATGAAGTGGAACGTCACCATCCATTGCAGCAAACCCCACCAAAAGACCGCTCGCAAATTCGGCCGCCCGAACTGCGAGTCAGCGGCGAGCAGAAATCCGAACGGCACCAAAAACGCGAGCGGTCCCAGTCCCAACGGTGGCAAGGCGGCGGCATAAAGCGCCGAAGCCACTGCCGCCACGCTCCAGCCCGGTAGAGGGGTACGGCCGGGTAGGGGACTACGGCCGGGCCGTTGCGCTTCGCGGCGATTGCTCCCGCCGCCACGATCCGACTCACGATCCGACCGAGCCTCAAAGCCCAAGATGTAAAGGAGTCGGCTGAGGACGAAGGCGGGAGCGATCACAGCCGGTGGTCCTAAACTTTGGCCTGGAACATCGCGCTGATAGAACGATGTTGGTGAATGCGGCGGATGGCCTCTCCCAGCAACTCGGCCACGGAGAGCACGACCAACCCGTTGATTTTGTCGGGGTCCCGGACTGGGACGGTATCAGTAATCACCACGCTATCGATGCCAGCGTCGTTGAGGCGTTGGACGGCGTTCCCAGCAAACAGGCCGTGGGTGGCCGCCACATGTACCTCGCGCGCGCCTCGGCTCTTGACCAACCGGACGGCACCAGCAATGGAGCCGGCCGTCGAGATCATGTCATCGAACATCAGACAGGTCTTGCCTTCGACCGGGGCACCGATCAAATTTTCTTGCTTGGTTTCCAAAGCGCTGGTACGACGCTTGTCGATGATCGCAATCGAGCCACCCAAACGCTTGGCGTGACCGACGGCTCGTTTGATGCTACCTTCGTCGGGCGAGACAATCACCAGATCCTCGTTTGGAATGGCCATGTCGCGGAAGTACTCGTTGAGAACATTGGCCGCGTAGAGGTGGTCGACCGGCACGTCGAAAAAGCCTTGAATCTGGGCCGCGTGTAGATCCATGGCCAAGACGCGATCAGCTCCAGCTCGAGTCACCAGGTTGGCGACCAACTTGGCCGTGATGGGGACGCGACCTTCGTCTTTGCGATCTTGTCTAGCGTACCCAAAATACGGAATGACTGCCGTGATCTGCTTGGCACTGGCCCGCTTGCAAGTATCGATCATGATCAGCAGCTCCATCAACGTATCGTTGACGGGCGGACAGGTCGGCTGGATCAGGAAGACATCGCGACCGCGAACGTCCTCGATCTTGCAGTGAAATTCGCCGTCGGGGAAAGTCGACAGGGTGCAATCTCCGACCATGATATTCAGCGACTGGCAGATGTCATGAGCCAGCTGAGGGTTGGCGCGGCCGGAGAAAATTTTCAACTCTTCCATGTGGCTTCGGACCTAGCGGTTGGCGTTCTGCATGGCGACTTCAACAGCCGCCAATTGTTCCATCGTATTGATACTGAGGGCTTCGATCGGCTGCAAGACAGGAAGTGCGTCGACCCGCAGTCCCTGGTCCAGCAGCTTGGCCGGATAATCCGTCAAATAGTACTCGCCCTGCTGGTTGCGATTGTCGATGGAATCGAGCACCCCCAACAATGCGGGGGCATCGAACACGTAGGTGCTCATGTTGACCTCCGTGATTTTCCGCTGTTGTTCGGTGGCGTCTTTCTCCTCGACGATCCCCGTGAAGCGGCCGTCGGGGTCGCGGACGATCCGCCCCAAACCCGTCGGGTCGGGACTGTGGAGGGTCCCCAGCAGGCAGGCCATGGATTGCTGCCGGGTGGTCTCCAGCAACTTGTTGATCGAGGCGGCCTGCAGCATGGGCGAGTCCCCGGCCACAATAACGACCGGTCCTTGATGGGGCTCCAAGGTCGAGCGGCAGCACATGACCGCGTGGCCGGTCCCCAATTGCTGGGTTTGTTCGGCAAAGTCCAAGTCCGGATAAGCTGCCAAAGCCTCGCGGACCAGCTCTTGGCGGTAGCCGACGACCACGGTGATGCGGCCAACACCAGCTTCCCGCAGGCTATCAAGGACATAGGTGATGATGGGGCGCCCAAGTGCCGGGACCAGCACCTTGGGCAGATCCGTCTGCATCCGCGTTCCCTTGCCGGCGGCCAAAACGATGGCCATGGCCGGCGCTGTTCCGTTGCCCGCCTGGGACCCCTCGCCGATGCCCTGGGGGGCGGCGGAAACCGAGCCATTTGGGGTGGAGGGACGGGGGGCCGACGCAGGGTTCGTCGCGTCTGGGGAGGGGTTGGTCGTCATAAGCCCGAGTCGAATCCAACGGAGAAATGAGGGACGGTCGGCACGGAGTGAACCGTCAAAAGTGGTCCAACCGGCCCAGGTCGCTGCCTGACTCGAACGATTTTGTTACAAACCGCCGACTTTCGATAGCCCCCCTGCCGAAACTCGCTTTACAAAGCGGCCGCCATAGTCGATAATCAGCGGCTACAGCAGAAGCAAGCAACGCGGCGCGGCCTTGGCGAATTTATTGCCTAGGACGTGCCTTTTTTGTTTTTGTCACTCTTGACCCGATCGACTTGTCCGCACCGAATTGACCCCACAGACCAGGGAGCTTGGCCATGCCCGAATACACCCCGATGACCCAGGAAGCCTACGACAAGAAGAAGGCGGAAGTGGATTACTTGGAGAACGTGGAGTTGCCGCGGATTGTTGTCGCTTTGGCGGCGGCGCGGGAAGAGGGCGACTTGAAAGAGAACGCCGAGTACCACGGTCAAAAAGAAGCCCAGGGCATGTTGATGGCGCGCATCAACCTGATGAAAAGCCAATTGGCGCTGGCTAAGATTGTCGACCCGTCGCAAGTGAAAACGGACGAGGTCGGATTCGGTGCCGTGGTGACAGTCTACGACGAGGACCTGGAAGAGGAAGAGGTCATTACGCTCGTGGGGGCCGGCGATGAGGACTACGACAAGGGCAAGTACCTGATCAGCAGCCCCATCGGCAAGGGCCTGGTGGGCAAAAAGGTCGGAGACACCGTCGAGGTCAAAGTCCCGAAGGGCTCGATCAACTTCAAAATTCTCAAGATCGAGTACCCTGGGTATTGACCCCGAGTTTCGGGTATACTCCGCTGTGATGGTTTGGGCTCGAGGGCGGTCCAGCCTACAGCCCAACGCGTCACCGCTCGTGGCATGCGTGGTTGCACTGGCAGTGCACCGTCATGCCCGCGGACCCGTGATTCTACTCGCCTCCGATCGTTGACCATGGAGCAACGATTCAGATAAGGAACCCACAACGTGTCTTTCGAAACTCAAATCCAAGCCGCTCGGCAGAATCGCATCACGCCAGAGATGGAGTACGTCGCCAAGCGTGAAAATCTCAGCACCGAGACGATTCGGGCCGAGGTGGCGGCTGGGCGAATGGTCATCCCGGCCAACCGCGTCCACTTGGAGGGCCGCCTGGAACCGATGGCCATCGGGATCGCCGCCAAGTGCAAGATCAACGCCAATATTGGCAATTCGGCCGTGACGAGCAAAATCGCGGACGAGTTGGACAAGCTGCACACCTCCGTCCACTTCGGGGCCGACACCGTCATGGACTTGTCCACCGGCAAGGACATCGACAACATCCGCCAAGCCATCATCGCCGCCAGCCCCGTGCCGATTGGAACGGTGCCGATCTACCAGATGTTGGAAGAATTGGGTGGCAACATCGAGGACATGCGCCCCCAACACTTCCTGGACATGGTCGAGCATCAGGCCAAGCAGGGCGTCGACTACATGACGATCCACTGCGGCGTGTTGCTGGAGCACCTCCACCTAACCACCGAACGAGTCACCGGTATCGTCTCGCGCGGTGGCTCGCTGATCGCCAAGTGGATGATGGCCCATCGCAAACAGAACCCGCTCTACGAGCACTTCACTGACTTGTGCGACATCATGCGGCAGTACGATGTGACCTGGAGCTTGGGAGACGGGCTGCGCCCCGGTTCGATCGCTGACGCCAGCGACAAGGCTCAGTTCGCCGAGTTGGATACGTTGGGTGAATTGGTCCTCAAGGGCTGGGAACATGGCACCCAGGTCATGGTCGAAGGCCCTGGCCACATCCCCATGGACCAGATCCAGATGAACATCGAGCGACAGATCGAGGTTTGTCACGGCGCCCCGTTTTATGTGTTGGGCCCGTTAGTCACCGACATCGCACCCGGCTACGACCACATCACCAGTGCGATCGGAGCCGCGATGGCTGGCATGTATGGCGCGGCGATGTTGTGTTACGTCACGCCCAAAGAACACTTGGGCCTGCCCAACCGCGAGGACGTCAAACAAGGCGTGATCGCCTACAAGATCTCGGCCCATTCGGCCGACGTGGCTCGCAAGCGGCCTGGCGCCCAGGATCGAGACGATGCCTTGAGCCGGGCTCGGTTTGGCTTCGATTGGAACGAGCAATTCCGCTTGTCGTTGGACCCCGAGACCGCTCAGGCCTACCACGATGAGACCCTGCCGCAGGACACGTTCAAGAGCGCCCACTTCTGCTCGATGTGCGGTCCGAAGTACTGCTCCATGAAGATCACGGAAGAAATCCGAGCCATGGCCAAAGACGATAAGTTGGTCGAATTGAGCTAAGTGCTCACCACCCACTCCGTTTGGCCACCGACCTCGGTGGCCAAACAATTCGTACCAGCGACTTAGCCCCGTTCACCACGGGGCTATTCACCACGGGGCTATTCGCTTAACGGCGAGCGTTTTCGTCCACCGACGGTGACATCGGCCGTTTGCAATTGGCCGTCTCGAAAGTACTCGACGATCGTTTCATCCCCGGGCGACGTGAGCGCGATGTAGCGAAACAACAGGATGTGATTGTCGACCGGTCGGCCGCCGATGCGAACCACGACATCGTCGGGTCGGAGGCCCGCTTGGTAGGCGGGAGTGAACTCGTCGACTGTCTCCAACCGAGCCCCGCGGATCTCGGGTAACTTCAGCCGAATGGCGTCGGAGTGGGTCACATCGAGCGGCAGCACACCCAAGAACCCCCGCTGGACGCGGCCGTGTTTGATCAGCTTCTCGACGATCTGTTTGGCCAGGGAACTGGGGACCGCAAAACTGATGCCCTGGAAAAAGTCGCCATAGATCGATGTGTTGATGCCAATCACTTGCCCCGAGGAATTCACCAGCGGACCGCCACTGTTGCCGGGGTTAACTGCTGCATCGGTTTGCAGCAGGTCCTGGTGCGGATTGGCTCCACCCGTGTTGTCGGCCGTGCGGCGATGCTTGCCGCTGATGATGCCGCGGGTGACCGTCTGATCCAAACCGAAGGGGCTGCCCATGGCCCAGACCGGCGCGCCGAGCTCCAACGCGTCGCTGTCGCCCCACTCGGCGGGAATCAACTCACTGGCGGTGATCTTCAGTACTGCCAGGTCCGTCTCGACGTCGCGGCCCACGATCTCCGCCGGGTACTCGCGACGATCAGCCAAGGTCACCACGATTTCGTCGGCGTTTTCAATCACATGGTTGTTGGTCACCACCAAACCATCTTCCGAGATCACGATTCCGGACCCTTGCCCGCGAGTGATAGGACGGTAGCGGTTACGCGATTTTGTGCCAGCCTGAATGCTAACGACGCTGGGGCGGATCCGATGCACCACCAATTCGCTGGCCAAGGCACTGTCGCGCAAGGACACGTTGGAAAGCATGTCCGTTGCGGCTTCGTACTGGGCCCGCATCTTGCCCCGCGTGGCGGCGTATTGGTAGGTCTCCACTAGGACCGGTCCCGCGGTGATGGCAGCCAAAAAAACCACGATCATCATGGCCAACCAGCCGAGGCTCTTCCAGACTTCTCCCGTCGAATTGGGGGGAGAGCCGGACCGTAAAGATCGGTCGGACAACCGCACCACTCCGGCGGCCACGTCGGACTGAGAATCCGCTGCCAGTGCCTCTGTGAAATTCCCCCCAGCGAAATCCCCCGACCGTCCCGCCGCCGACTCATGTGCAGCCTGAACGGCGTCCAACGACAACTGAGCCGCCGCCAGATTGGCCTCCGACGCACGCTCGCGGAGCGACAACAGCGCCCGCGTCGAGTTGGGACGCAGATCGTAACTGACCCACCCCGTGTGGTCCGGCTCAGGCCCGCCCGTCATTGCTGGACCACCCGTCATTGCTGGGCCACCCGTCGAAGCTGGGCCGCTCGTCGCTGCTGGACCGCCCGTCACCATGCCGGGTTCAGCGGCCTGTACTTCCACCTGACTACCGCCAGCCTGCTCATCGGGACCCGGGGCCACCAAATGCGTGGCAGGGGCCGGGGCAGGTAAAACCGCCGGGGCAGGCAAATCCGCCGGGGCAGGCAAATCCGCCGGGGCAGATAAATCCGCCGGTTCGCCAATGGCTTGACCGTGAAGCGTGTGTGGGTCTTTGGGATCGCGATCCGCAGTATCCATAACTCGGGCCTCTCGACGGGACCGACCGTGGCAGCGAGTCAACAAGATGGCCGGCCGCTGGGTCTGGAAGTTCCATTATACCAAAACCGCGATCCGGATGTCCAATCAATTCGCAGTTACTCGACGGTGACGCTCTTGGCCAGATTCCGAGGCTTATCGACGTCGCAGCCACGGGCCACGGCGATGTGGTACGCCAGCAATTGGAGCGGGATGGCGCTGACAATCGGTTGGAGGAAATCTTCGACGGCCGGGATGTAGATCACCTCGTCGGCCACTTTGCCGATCCGTTGATCGCCCTCGGCAGCGATAGCGATCACAGGTCCGCGGCGGGCCTTGATTTCCTCCAAGTTCGACATCACCTTGGAGTAGATAAAGCCCTGGGGCATGACAAACACGCTGGGGGTGTTTTCGTCGACCAAGGCGATCGGCCCGTGCTTCATTTCGGCGGCTGGATAACCTTCCGCGTGAATGTAGCTGATCTCTTTCAGCTTGAGGGCCCCCTCCAACGCCGTCGGGAAATTGTAATGACGCCCCAAGTACAAGAAGTTGTTGCAATCGACATACTTCTGCGCGATGCGTTGAATCTGTTGATTGCTCTCCAGGGCGCGTTCGACCGCGGCGGGGACCTGCGCGACCTGGTCCAGTAACCGCCGTCCGGCCTCGTAACTGAGACTGCGCAAACGCCCGAAGTAGATGGCCAACAGGGCCAAGGCCAAGCACTGCGAGGTGTAGGCTTTTGTGGAGGCCACACCGATCTCGGGGCCCGCATGCAGGTACACGCCCCCATTGACCTCTTGAGCAATCGAACTGCCCACCACATTGCAAATGGCCATTGTCGGGTGGCCTTTGCGTTTCATCTCACGCAAGGCCGCCAAGGTGTCAGCCGTTTCACCGCTCTGCGTGATGCCAAACACCAGGGTCTCGTCGTCGATCGGCGGATTGCGGTACCGCAGTTCGCTGGCGTACTCCACCTCCACCGGCAGGCCAGCCAACTCTTCAAACAGGTACTCGCCGACCAACGCAGAATGCCAACTAGTGCCGCAGGCGGTAAACACAATTCGCTTGATCTTCCGCAGCTCCGCATTGCTCATGCTCAAGCCACCGAACACCGAGGTGGCGTTGTCCAAATCGATTCGACCACGCATCGTGTTGCGGAGCGATTGGGGCTGCTCGAAGATCTCCTTCAACATGTAGTGCTGGTAGCCGCCCAAATCGACCTCTTCCGATTGGATAGCCAGAGCCTGGACGTCGGGGAAGACCTCGCCGCGATCTCGGCACGACACCGACAGTTCCTCGGCCTTGACCACCGCGATCTGGTGATCGGCCAAGTACACAATCCGCTGGGTGTATCCGACCAAAGGCGACGCGTCGCTGGCAATGTAGTGCTCGTGATTGCCGACTCCGACGACCAAGGGACTCCCCAAGCGGGCGCCGAACATGGCCTGTGGGAATTCCTCAAATAGGATCACCAAGCCGTAAGTGCCACGCAGTTGATTGATCGAATCGCGAATGACATCGACCAACAGGTCCTCGGTCAACGGGTTCTGGCCGCGCTTGCGTTTCAGGGTGTCAGCCAACAGATGAGCCACGACCTCGGTATCGGTCTCGGAGACAAAATCATAGCCACGAGCCTTGAGGGCCCGTCGCAGTTCGTCATAGTTCTCAATCACGCCATTGTGCACGACCAACACCTCGCCCTGGCCGCCATGATGCGGATGCGAGTTCTGCAGGTTGGCCACACCGTGGGTCGCCCAGCGGGTATGGCCGATCCCGACCGAGCCCAGCAGCCCCGTTTGATCGACCAAATTCGCCAGTTCAGCGATCCGACCTGGGATCTTGACCACTTGAAATTTTCCATCGGTCAAGACCGCCACACCCGCGCTGTCGTAGCCACGGTACTCCAGACGACGGAGCCCCTCCAAGAGAAAAGGTTGAGCCTGATTGGGTCCGATGTAACCGACGATTCCGCACATGTGATCTATCCACAAAAAAACAAACCGCTTGCCCATTCGCACCGGATAAGCCATTCGCAACGCTGGACGGGCCTTCGCTGCGGGACCGATCGCCACCGCCACTCGCCCCTCCAGAACGCACCGACCCGGCCCACGCGCCGAAGGCTGGGGCGTCAAACAATCGTTTTTATTATCGGCGGGGGCTGGGGCGGTTGGCTAGTCGGCGGCGGGAGAAAACTCCGCGGCTCGGTTCGGCATCCGCTGCGACCCCTAAGACGCCAAAATCTGTTACAATCGATCGTTGCCGTGCGATCACCCATCTGCCCTTGGAAAGGACCTCGTCCATGCCCGCTTACGCCGCGCCACGCGTTGCTGAGAATCCAAAAGTCAAGCCCAAGACCATTCAACTGGTGGCCAGCGGCGACTTGCGACTGTCGGCCAATCAAGTCTGTTGGCCGGCTCAAAAAGCGATGGAAGAGACCCTAACCGCGGCCTTGAAGAAGCTGGGATACGCAGTCAAGCGAGTCCATGCGTTCGACCCCAAAAAGGAACATGGCTTCATCGATTCGCAGAAGATGGGTCTAGAAGTCTTCCGCAAAGTCGATCCGGACGCCCCCTTGGTTGTGGCCCAGGCCGTCTGGCAGTACTCGCACCATGTCTTGGCTGGTCTGATGCGACATCGGGGCCCGATTCTGACGGTCGCCAACTGGTCGGGGCAATGGCCGGGCCTGGTCGGTTTACTGAACCTGAATGGCTCGTTGACCAAAGCCGGCGTCAAGTACAGCAGCCTCTGGAGCGAAGACTTTCAGGACGATTGGTTTTTGGGGAAATTGGAGAGTTGGCTGACCAAGGGCGAAGTCAAACATGCGCAATCGCATGTGACCCCGTTGAAGAAAGTCGTGGTCCCGCCGGGCGAGCAACGCTTGGGGCAGGCCTTGGCGGCTCAGCTCCGCTCCCAACGCGCGATCATGGGCGTGTTCGACGAGGGCTGCATGGGCATGTTCAACGCGATCATCCCGGACAAACTGCTGAATCCGACCGGCGTCTTCAAGGAGCGGCTCAGTCAATCGGCCTTGTACCACGAAACCATGCAGACGCCAGATCGCGAGGCGGACGCCGTCCGGCAGTGGTTGGAGAATATGGGCCTGCAGTTCCAAACGGGTAAAACCCACGCCACCCAGTTGACCGACAAACAAATTCGCCTGCAATGCAAGATGTACATTGCTGCCTTGCGAATCGCGGACGACTACGGTTGCGATTGCATTGGGATCCAATACCAACAAGGCTTGAAGGATCTGCTGCCGGCCAGTGACTTGGTCGAGGGCATGCTGAACAACACGGCTCGACCGCCGGTGATGGATCGCCAGGGCCAAGAGCTGTTGTACAAGGGCCAACCGCTGCCGCACTTCAATGAAGTGGATGAGTGCGCGGGACTGGATGCCTTGATGACCTTCCGCCTGCACTCGGCGATGAAGCAGCCGGTCGAGAACACGCTGCACGATCTCCGCTGGGCCGATTCCGATGCCTCGGGAACCACCTCCGACTATGTCTGGGTCCTGTTGATCAGCGGCGCGGCCCCACCGGCACACTTTATCGATGGGTGGAAAGGGGCCAGTAGTTGGCGGCAGCCGGCCATGTACTTCCCCAGCGGCGGAGGTACTTTGCGGGGCATCAGCAAGCCAGGCGAGATCGTGTGGTCGCGCATTTACATCGAAAACGATCGCTTGAAGATGGACGTGGGACGCGCAAAAGTGCTGGAGCTGCCCGCCGCTGAAACCCAACGTCGCTGGGAAGCCACCACGATCCAGTGGCCGATCATGCATACGGTGTTCTACGGCATCGATCGCAACCAAATGATGGCGCGGCACAAGAGCAACCACATCCAAGTCGTCTATGCCAACTCGGCGGCCGATGCCGATTCTTCATTGTTGGCCAAAGCCGCGATGGCCGAAGCCATGGGGATGGACGTGGCGATCTGCGGGACCCGAGCCAGCGGGCAGGGCTGGACGTGAGGACGCCTTCTTTAAAGGTAACCGTCCACGGGTGGGACGTCATCCTTGGGGCTGGTGCATTCCGCAAGTCGGTTGGTTCTCGGGGTAAACCGTACAGCGTTCTCCAGTTGCTTTTGCTCGCAAACATCCGACTGATTAGCCCGACTTGCGGCATGACACCCTACGAGGCGTGAACGGTTACCTTTAAAGAAACTGCCGATTTAGCAGCAGCGTCAGCCGGAATGCGTTAGCACCCGGTTATCATGACAACCGGACTGATCGATGGACGCTGGGCGATGGACGCTGGGTGATGGACGCTGGGCGATGGACGCTGGGCGGGACGTAGCGATTGCGGGGGTCTTGCGGGCGACCGATGCTCGACCGTTGGTGCCCCCGGCCAGTTCTGGGCGGGGTTACCAGGCAATCGTCGAGTAAACTGTTGGGTATGAACCATCCGACCAGAGACTCGATGCGGGAAGTTTTGCAGCGTCAGGCCGCCGCCGTGGCCTGGGTCGCCGAGCGTCTGGGGGACGAGGCTGTCCTGGACGAGATCGTCACCGGATTGGTGGGTTGCTCCGGCCGCATCGCCTGTTTGGGGATGGGCAAGATGGGGGCGATCGCCCGGAAGGTGGCCGCGACCCTGGCCAGTACCGGCAGCCCGGCTCTGTTCGTGCAACCCAGCGAAGCGTTGCACGGGGATTTGGGCATGATCACCCGCCAGGACGTGGCGCTGGCGTTCTCCTATTCGGGCGAAACGGACGAAGTCTTGCGAGTGGTCGAGACGGTGCGGCCTTGGGGGGTCCCCGTCCTGGCGTTCACCGCCGGTCGCGAGAACAGTCTCGCTCGATTGTCCCATTGGATCCTGGACGTGCAGGTGCCATGCGAGGCGATCGATGCCTGGCCGGTCCCGACTTGCAGCACCACCGCGACCGTGGCCTTGGCGGACGCCTTGGCGATGGCGGTGATGCAACGGCGCGGCTTCTCTGCCAGTGACTTTGCCGTGCTGCACCCTGGCGGGAGCTTGGGCCGGCGTTTGCGACTCCGCGTGCGCGACGTCATGCGTACCGGGACCGAACTGCCCACAATCCCGCCAACAGCGACCTTTCGCGACGCCTTGATCGAGATGTCGCGGAAACGCTTGGGCGTGACAATGATTGCCTCGGACGCGGGACATCTGGTAGGATTGTTGACCGACGGCGACGTGCGACGGAGTGTCGAACGCCACCCCAACCCGCTCAATGCATCCGTGGCTGACTTTATGACTGGGTCGCCACGGACCTGCGCGGAACACGACTTCGCCGCCATGGCATTATCGATTATGGAAGAACATCGTGTGACCGTGCTGCCAGTTGTCAGCGAGGAGCAATTGGTCGGTATTGTCCATTTTCATGATTTGGTCCAGGCGCGTTTGGTATGAGCCAGCAGTTGCCGGACGAAGGAATCAAGCAACTGGAAGCGAATCCCGTGGGTACAAGCCCGAAGACCGAGCCGACAACGCCCCGTAAGTCTGTCGTCGCCATCTTGGCGGCCAATGCCAACGAGTCGTCGCTCTATCAACCCTGGCTCAACCACCCGCCAGCGGATATCGACGTACGAATCGTGCCGGACTTTGAGGTCCGTCAATCACTACCCGCCGACGTCGACCTGGTGGTCACGCACAACCACTATCGCTGGGACGAACTGGCCGTCCTGCGCCAGGCGATGACGGCAGGCGATCGCGGGGTCTTGGTTTTATCCGACGGAATCTTAGAGTTTCGTAATTCCTGGCAAAATTACAACATTCCGGCTGGGAGTCTGCTGCAGCCAGCCCTGGCTCACAAGATCGCCACGATAGGTCCAGCCCAATCTCGCTGGTTGGAGTCCTGGGGCAATCACGGCTGCTGTGAAACGGTCGGCCTGCCACGATTGGACACCGCGGCGGCGGCCAACGGTTGGCATGCGGTCCCTGCGTCACGATCGGCTGGCGAGTCTACCGGATCCGCCCACCTTACGCTCACCGCCCCCCACCAGCCAACTCATGACACGGCCCAACCGGCTTGCTTGCTGATCTGTTCCGCCCGCACGCCAGCATTCAGCGAGGCCCAATGGGCAGTAACTCTGGCCCAATTTCGCGCTTTGTCCGATTATTTGCAGAGCCATCCGCCACAGCACCAGGGACAACCCGTGAGCGTGCGTTGGCGTGTGGCCGAGCGGATCGCGGCGGAGCTGAATTTGCCCGCCGAGTCACTCAGTGATGGCCCAATCACCGCAGCACTGGAACTGGCCTCGGCCGTGATCACCATGCCTTCCACCGTGCAGTTGGAGGCCATGCTGTATCGACGGCCCGTCGCGACACTGGACTTTTTCCAAGTGCCGAACTACGTCCCCGCGGCCTGGCAGATCACCGCCGCGGAGCACTTCGGGTCGATCATCCCGCAGTTGTTCGAACCATGTCCATTGCGTCAGTTCTACCAGGACAGTCTGCTGAGGGATCAACTGTGGTACCATTCTTCCGCCAGCGAACGGATGTGGACTCTGATCGCCAACATGGCTCGGATCGCCAAACGGCAACGGCAACAAGGCATACCGATCCGGTTTCCACGGCATATTTTGCCACCGGAGTCGAGCGACCTAGACCACGACTGCCTGACGGGCAGCGAGATCGATTGGCCGCGATTGCAGCCGCTCCGAGAGGCTTGGCGCCAACAGGCTCGGGCGGCCAAAGTTGACGTCTGGGAATTGACCGAAGTTGCCGCCGCCTATCAACGCGCTCAGCAATACTCCGAAGAACGCGGCATGTTACATCGCTTGGTGGAAACGCATCGGCAGACCGTGCAAACCTACGAGTACAACATTTCACAAACGCAACAATACATGACGTTCCTACAAGAGAACGCAAATGAACTTCAGTCGCGGTGGGAAGACACCAAGCGACGCCTGGAACAACGGAATACAGAATTTGCTGAGACCCAACAACGGGTGCTGCAGTTGGCGGCCGAAAAAAAAGCTACTCACGAGAAACTACAAGAAGCTTACGCCGATGCCAAACGCAAACAGGATCGGGTCAATGAACTGCGGACGCACTATCAGGAGATTCGCGTGGCTTACGAGGCATTGAAGAACCAACAAGCTTCCGCCCAGCCCACCCGCCCCCCTCCCCTCCTGACAGAAGCCTGATCGTGTTGGAATACGACCCGCGACAACCGTTGATCTTCACGCACATCCCCAAGTGTGCGGGCACCAGCATCGTGCGCGTGCTGCGGCATTGGTTTCGCGGACACTATTACCATACGTTCACGGATGATCGCCATGGCCTGCCGATGTCGCGTGTCCCGACACAGGATGCCCGCGGGGCGTGGGACCCCAACGTGCATTGCATCCACGCTCACTTCGATCATCGCCGCGGCTACGGTCTGCCGTATTTTTACCCCGAAGTGCAACAGTATGTAACGATTTTTCGTGATCCATTCGATATCGTGGTATCGATGTATTTTTTTGCCAAAGGCAAGTCACTGGCCGGCAAGTTCTTCCACGAGGGGCGGGCGGTGGACTTCTGCCGACTGTACCCTCGACTGGAGGCCTACGTCCACGACCATCCGGTCTGGTTGTACGACCATCTGCCACAAGATCTCACACTGTTCCGCCTGCGAGAGACACTGGAACGGAGGTTCGTTTATATCGGTATTTTCGAAGATATGGCGACCTCGCTCGATCGCCTACGCCGGAAACTGGGGAAGCCCCCCGTGGATATGCCGCAGCGGAACGTGTCGAAGTATGATGAGGAAGTGCCCGAGAGTCTGCGACAATGGTTCTACCACAACCATCCATTGTTGCACGAAGTCTATCAAGTGGCCCTCGAGACCTACCGCCAATCGTGATTGCCGCAGAGCGTGACCATCAAGGAGTGACCGGAGTGAAGTTTGGCTTTTATTCGTGCATGAGCGGCATGCCCTGGGGTGGCAGTGAGGAACTCTGGTTTCGCACCGCCCATTTGCTGTTGAACCGCAAGCACGGTGCAACGGTCAACTACCGCCAATGGCCGCAACAGATCTCGCAACTGGAGCGGTTGAAGGAGCGGGGCGCAAGCTTGCACTTTCGGCCGTTTGCGCCACAGAAGAAACGCGCCTGGTGGGGGCGGACCGTCGAAGTGCCGCTGGACCCCGTCGCCGACGCGCGACAGTGGCTGCAACGCGAACGCCCGGACTATGTCCTGGTGACCCTCGGCTACCACCCCGATCGCCTGCCGGTGGCCGATGCCTGTCGAGAATTGGGGATCCCCTACGCTGTCAATGTGCAGTGCGCCAGCGATCACGTGTTCATCAACGAAAAAGCCATGGACCAATTCCAAGCTTGGTATCGCGGAGCGGATCAAGTCCTGGTCGTGTCGCAAGAGAACTTGGAGAAACTGGAAACCAACATCGGCCTCCGTCTGACCAACGCCGCCCAGATCGACAACCCCTCGAAGATTCAAGTCGACTCCAACTTGGGCTGGCCGCAGACAGCGACCATGACCCTAGCCTGCGTCGGACGGATTCACCTGCAGTCCAAAGGCCAAGACTTGATTGTGCGGGCCCTGTCGCGACCGGAGTGGCAATCCCGAGACTGGGCTGTCCGCTTCTACGGCAGCAATCAAGGTCACCTGCGGCAGTTGGAAGCCCTGATCGCCCGCAGTCCCACGCCCGATCGCTTCCAGATCGTCGGCTACAGCGACGTCACCGAAATCTGGCAACAGAACCAGGCCTTGATCCTGGCCTCGCGCTACGAGGGGGCGGCTCTGGTCGTGGTCGAAGCCATGCGAGCCGGTCGGGCGGTGATCGCAACGGACACGGGCCGCAATCGCGAACTGATCGATCATGGCGTGACTGGGTTTATCGCCCCAGCCGCCACGGTCGACTTGGTCGACCAAGCCTTGGGGCTGGCGTACGAAAACAAAGGCCGCTTGCAAGCGATGGGCGAATTGGCCAAACAGCACATCGTCCAACGTTATCCGGAATCGCCTGAAAAGGACTTGGCCGATCGATTGATCGAACGAGCCACGCGATGATGCGATACACGATCGCCATTTGCACCTACAACCGCGCGGCTCTGCTGGAGCGAACCCTGACCTCCTTGAGCCAACTGGTCGGTATCCAGTCGACCGGCATCGAGGTGATCGTGGTCGATAATCACTCGACGGACACCACCGCCCAAGTGATCGAAGCTTGGAAACCCAAGTTGCCGCTCCGCTACTGCCACGAGCCGCAACAGGGCCACTGCTTCGCCCGGAACTGCGCTGTGGCCCAGGCCCAGGGCGATGTGATTCTCTGGACCGACGATGACGTGCAACTGGATCCGAATTGGCTCAATGCCTACCGGCAAGCTATCGAGTCCGATCCCGCCGCGTCGTTCTGGGGCGGCCCCATTGAGCCCCTCTTCCTCACTCCCCCGCCACGTTGGGTCCAACAGAACTGGTCCCGATTGGCCGGCTGTTACGCCGCCCGCGACCTGGGCCTCGCACCGCGGGAACTCGACGCCGACCATCTGCCATACGGAGCCAACTTCGCGGTCCGCACGGAGGCTTGCCGACAATTTCCCTTCGACACCCAACTGGGACGCCGCGGCGCCAACCTGATGGGCGACGACGAACGCGACTTTCTCTGGCGATTGCTCCAGGCCAAACACCGTGGACGCTGGGTACCGTCAGCCAAATTGCAGCACCTGATCCCATCCAACCGGCTGACGTTACAGTATGTCCGCGATTATTTCGCCGGTCAGGCGGCCGTCCAGTGCCGCGGCGGAACGGCCCCAGCGTTCAACGCCGACCAACTCGCTCAAGCCGTCAGGCACCATTGGCTGGCTTGGCAGTTCACTCGACTCTACGCACCCTCTCCTATCTGGTTGGACCATTGGATCAAACTGGCCATGTTTCGCCAGTGGCAAAAAGACAAGGCGGCGGAATCCGCCCTAGCGACCCCATCGCGGTAGCTCCTTTGCTATACTGGGATCTTGCCCTGTGCAACGCTCGGGACTCGGACTCGAAGGTTTTTGGAGTTACGAGTCCGAGTACGGTTGTGCAAGACGATTGTGCAAGACGTTTGCTAGCCCCCCCGCCCACCTGCCTGCCTTCCCTGATTTTGGTGTCGACATGATTTTGCGTTGCTCCGTATCCACGGCTGGGCTGTTGGCAGGGGCTGCAGTCCGGCGGTCGGCCAGCCTGGTTGGTTGGTTAGTCATGGCGGCGGCATCCACAGGTTTGAGCCAACCGATCGCAACCGGGCTCGCCACCGATTCATCACCGTCGACAGCGGACACGAATTCGGCGGCGATTGGCACCAGCGATCGGCCTGGGGTGGACGTGTATTTGCAGCAGATCAAGCCGCTACTGGCAGTGCGTTGTTACGCCTGCCACGGCGGACTCAAGCAGGAGGCGGACTTGCGTTTGGACACCGTTGCCGCGCTCCACGCCGGGGGTGGTTCGGGACCCGCCGTTGTAGCGGGTGATCCCGACGCCAGCCTGATCGTGCAGCGAGTGGCCGCGCACGACTTGGACCTGCGAATGCCGCCCGAACACGAAGGCGAGGCGTTCAGTCCAGCTCAAGTCGAACAACTGCGGCAGTGGATCTTGGCCGGAGCCGCAGGGCCCAACGACGAACAACCCGAACCCGACCCGCAGAGCCATTGGTCCTTTCAGCCCTTGAACCGTCCCACTGTACCCACCCTAAATCAATCCGCTTGGGTGCAAAACCCAATCGATGCGTTTATCGCCGCGGACCACGAACGCTTGGGGTTGGTCGCAGCCGAGCCCGCGTCACCCGGTCTGCTGTACCGCCGTTTGTCACTCAACCTCTTGGGCCTGCCGCCGACCATGGACCAGGCCTGGCGAATGCAGCAGGCGCCGGCCGAGTTCGACTATCCGGCCACCGTCGCCGCCATGCTGGACGATCCACGCCACGGCCAACGCTGGGCTCGGCATTGGATGGACATCTGGCGGTACAGCGACTGGTGGGGCCTGGGCGATGAAATGCGAAATAGCCAGAAACACATTCACCACTGGCGAGACTGGATCGTCGACAACCTCAATGCCGATCGCTCGTATGCCGACCTGCTGCGGTTGATGTTGGCGGCCGACGAACTCACGCCGCTGGATCCAAACGACTTGCGAGCAACCGGCTTCCTGGCTCGGAATTATTATCTATTCAATCGCCATCCCTGGATGGAGGAGACCGTCGAGCATGTCGGCAAAGCGTTCCTAGGCCTAACAACCAATTGCGCGAAGTGCCACGATCACAAGTACGACCCGATCGATCATACCGAGTATTACGCACTGCGTGCGTTCTTCGAGCCGTACCACGTGCGGAAGGATATGTTGCCCGGCGAGCCTGATTTGACCAAAGATAGCTTGCCGCGAGTCTACGATGGCTGGTTGGACGCCCCCACCTATCGACTGGTCCGCGGCGATGAGAAACAGCCCGACACCAGTCGTGTGATCGCGCCGGCAGTGCCCGATTTTCTGAAATTTGCGGATTTTCCGATCGAGTCGGTGGAACTGCCGCCAGCCGCCTGGCAGCCCGATCGGCAACCCTGGGTAGCGGACAATCACGTGCAGGTGGCCAGCCGACGTCTGGCCGAGGCCGCGGCGGCTTTGGAGGCGGCCGAGGCCCAGTTGACGAGCGCGGCGGCCCACTGGGAGCAATTCCCTGCTGCCGCTCCGCCGTCGGACGACGCGGACACTCCAGCAGACGCGCCCGCGGAGCCGGTTTGGCACGAGGACTTCCAGTCGCTGGACTCGGCTCGCTGGCAAGCGTTCGGTGGCAACTGGGAACCGCAGGCAGGACGGGTCCAACAGCAACAGGACGGTCCGCAACAGGCTGGCTTGCGTTGGCTGGGCGATCTGCCGACGGACTTTGTCGTCGCGGTCACACTGCAGATCCACGGCGGCAGCCAGTGGCGGAGCGTGGGGATTTCCTTCGATGAAACGCAACAGGACCCGACCGCGGCCCTCACCGCCGAAGACTCGGCACAACACGTGTATCTCAGTGCCTTTGCGGGCGGTCCCAAGTTGCAGGGCTCGTACCGTCAGGGCAGCCAATGGCACTACCCGGGCGAAGCCGCGGTCTCCCAGACCGTGACCCTGGATCAAACGTACGTGCTCCGCCTGCAAGTCCGCGGTTCGCTGGTCAACGCCTATCTTGACGATCGGCTCGTGCTGGCCTGGCGGACCCCACTGGCCCGTCGTTCGGGTCATCTGCAGCTGACGACATTCGATGCCTTGGCCTCGTTCCATCGCGTGGAGATCACAGGCTTGGCGGCGGACGCCCCGATGGTCGAGGCGGCTAACCATCAACCCGATCCCGCGACTTGGGCCGGAGCTCGCTGGCAACATCAACAAGCGGTCGGACAAGTCGCCATCGCGTCGGCCAAGTGGCGTTGGGCCCAAGCCGAGCTGGAGAGCGTCCGCGCCCGCGGTGTCGCTGCGGTCGAGGAGACATCCGCAACCGAGGAGCAGCGAGCCAAGTTGCTGCAGGACGCGGTGCAACACGAGCGACTGGCGGCCGTCGCAGCGGCAGCGGTCGCCGTGGCCGAAGCCCAGTTGCCTTGGGAACTGGCCCGGCTCAACGAGGAAGCGACTGCCCCAGAGTCGCTCGAACAGGCCGTGCGTGAGGCCGAGGCCAAATGGCAGGCCGCCCAAGAGCAGTTGAACCAACCCGTCGCCGCCTACACCCGCTTGGTGGGAGCGAGGTGGACGCCCACTCGCTTCCAGTTCTCCGGTCAGGACGACCCCGAGGTGCCGTTCCCAGCCACCAGTACGGGGCGTCGCACGGCCCTGGCCAATTGGGTCGTTGACCGACGGAACCCGCTCACGGCACGTGTCGCCGCCAACCATGTCTGGACGCGGCACTTTGGCCAGCCGCTGGTGCCGACCGTGTTTGATTTCGGTCGCAACGGTCAACCGCCCACACACCCCGAGTTGCTGGATTGGTTGGCCTGCGAACTGATCGATAGCGGCTGGAGCCTGAAGCACTTGCATCGCTTGATCGTCAACTCGGCGACCTATCAAATGGCGACGGAGTTGCCCGCCAGCGAAGTCGCTGCGAGAAATCGAGAAATCGATCCAGACAACCGCTATTATTGGCGACGTCCCACCAGCCGCATGGAATCGCAAGTCGTCCGAGACGCGTTGTTGGAGTTGGCCGGGCAGCTGGACACCACACCGGGAGGACCCGCGATCTTGCCGTCCGAACAGCCAAAGTCCCTGCGGCGCAGCCTGTACTTTTTCCACTCGAACAACGAGCGCAACACGTTCTTGACCACCTTCGATGAAGCGGCTGTGGCCGAGTGTTACCGTCGCGAACAGAGCGTGGTGCCGCAACAATCGCTGGCGTTGGCCAACAGTCCGTTGGTGCACGAACAGTTGGCACGCATCGCCACGCGGATCGCGACACAGCTCGCAGCCGATCCCCCAGTGGCTGAAGCGAGTGAGCCGGCGGGCGAACAGGCGCGGGATCGCCAAATCGTGGAACTCAGCTACGTCGGGCTGTTGGGACGCCCCAGTACCCCGCCGGAGATGGAACGATGTCTGGCGGCACTGCAAGCCTGGCGGACGATTGCCACGGAGGCGGAAACCCATGAAACCGCGGACGCAGTCGCGAGCGACAAGATAAGTGACGCGGCCAGCGAAACGTCAGACACAAACACCCAGGCAGCGATCGTTGGGCCGGACCCAGCCATCGTGGCTCAACTGGTTTGGGTCTTGTTGAATCATAACGATTTTATTTCCATTTATTGAGTTGAAACCATGTCCCCAAGCAAACAATATCCAAGTCGACGACAGGCCTTGTCGGGATTTGCAGCGGTGGCCGCCGCGGCCATGCTGCAGCGAGACGGCATTATCCGCGGCAGTCAACCGGGACCGAGTTCACGCAGCGACGGTGGCGACTTAGGGGGCTGGCGGCCACCCGATGGTCAGCCGCATTTTGCGCCACGAGCCAAGCGAGTGATTTGGCTGTTCATGAACGGCGGTGTCAGTCACATGGAGAGTTTTGACCCCAAGCCGATGCTCAACAAGTACGCCGGCAAGACGATTAAAGAAACCCCTTACGCTGCGGCGCAAGACCCCGCCAAACTGGCCCTCGAGCGACTGGCGGTACCCGACGCCAATGGCAATCAGCGGAACGAACTGTACCCGCTGCAAGTCGGCTATCGACCGCATGGCGAGAGCGGCTTGGAAATCAGCGATTGGTTCCCACACATCGCCGCCCACGCCGATGATCTGGCGATTGTCCGCTCGATGTGGACCACCGATAGTAATCACGGTGCTCAGACCCAGTTCCATTCCGGTCGTCACATGAATGACGGCAGTTATCCCAATTTGGGGGCATGGGTCCACTACGGCTTATCGTCGCTAAACGATGAACTGCCGCAATACATTTCCCTGGGGAACCGCGAGTACTGGAATCGACGAGATGGACACTACTTGGGGCCAGCCCACGATGCGGTGCCGGTGCGAGTAGACCCGCAGAATCCCTTGGACTTTGCTCAGCCGGCGGCAGGAACGTCGGTCGCAGCGCGGCAGATCGGCATCGACTTGTTACACGACCTGCATCAACAGCGTGCGGCCGACGCGACAGTGAGTGACGAAGGGCTCGCGGCTCGAATCGCCGCTTATGAATTGGCGTTTCGCATGCAGCGGTCGGTGCCGGAGGTGATGAACTTCCAGGACGAAACTGCGGCGACCCGGGAAATGTATGGCCTGGATTTGCCGCACTGCCGCGACTTTGGGCAACAGTTATTGGCGACGCGACGACTGATCGAACGAGGGGTACGGTTTGTGCAGGTCCAGCATGGAGCGGGTGGGGCAGGGGCCTGGGACGCGCACGGGGGGCTCAAGGCAAATCACACGAATAATGCTCTGGCCGTGGACCAGCCGATCGGTGGCTTGCTGACGGACTTGAAACAACGTGGCTTGTTGGAGGATACTCTGGTGGTGTTTGCCACCGAGTTCGGTCGCACGCCCGGGTCACAAGGTGGCGATGGCCGGGATCACCATATCTTTGGCTTCAGTGTCTGGTTGGCGGGCGGTGGCATACGCGGCGGCGTGGCTCATGGTGCGACGGACGAGATCGGGTTTCACGCGGTCGAGCAGCGGCACTACGTCACGGACATACACGCCACGATCCTGCATCAATTGGGCTTGGATTCGCGGCGACTGGAGATTCCAGGTCGCAAGCGATTGGAGATCGACCACGGGCAAGTGATCCGTGAAATCCTCGGTTGAGCGACAGGCGTGGGGCGTTAACCAAAATTGATTTTGGAGAAACCAATGTTTTCTTTGGGATTTGTCAGTGCGATTTTGCCGGAACAGTCGTTCTCGGAGGTTTTGCAGATTGCCGAACAAACCGGGTACGATTGCGTTGAGATCATGTGCTGGCCAGTCGGCAAGGCCGAACGTCGTTATGCAGGTGTGACACATATTGATGTGACCCGTTTGAGCGACGCGCGAGTTGCAGAGATTCAGCGTGAGGCGCGGGACCGGGGCGTGGCGATCAGTGGCCTGGGCTATTACCCAAATGCGCTGTCACCTCATCCGGAAGAAGCCGAAGCATCAGTGGCGCAGATCCGACGGGTGATGGAGGCCACGGCGGCACTGGGCTTGAGTCGCTTCAACACGTTTGTAGGACGGGACTGGTCCAAAAGCGTCGACGAGAATTGGCCGCGTTTCCTCGATACCTGGGGCCCCTTGGTGGATCTGGCTGACAAATTGCAGATCAACATCGGTATCGAAAACTGCCCAATGATCTTCGGCACGGACGAATGGCCCGGCGGCAAGAACCTGGCGCACAGCCCAGGCATTTGGCGGCGCATGTTCACCGACTTGCCCTCGCCACGCTTTGGCTTGAACTTCGATCCATCGCACTTGGTGTGGTTACAGATGGATTATTTGAGTCCGCTCCGCGAGTTCGCCTCGCGGATCTTTCATGTGCATGCCAAAGACGTGCGCGTCGATCGGCACTTGTTGGACCAATGGGGCATTTTGGCGTATCCGAAGCTGTACCACACGCCGAAGCTACCGGGGACCGGCGATGTCGACTGGGGAAGATTTTTCTCGCAATTGGGCGATGCCGGCTATCGCGGCCCGGTCTGTGTCGAGGTCGAAGATCGGATCTTTGAGGGCAGCTTGGAAAACCGGATCCTCGCACTGAAGCAAAGCCAGAACTACTTACGGCAATTCATCGCTCGCTGACCTCGGCGACCGGAGCGTGGCCAGCACCAACATCTCGAGTTGTTCGAGGAGCCGCCAAGTGGCTGTGGCCGAATCAGCGCAGCTCGATGATAGGACTTGGTCGGCGGTGACTCGAGCCAACAGCGTACAAATCGGTTCCCGTGGTGGGATGATGCTCTGCGGCCAGGGGATATCGGCCACGCGTATTTGAAGAGCGAGATCGCCGGGAGCGACCACGGCCCGATGCGAGGCATCCGGTGGGCTCGACCACGTCTCGAGCCACTCGGGGACCGACCGGTACGCTTGACTGGCTCGCAAGCGTTCAAAGCCGGCGGGCGTGATGAGCAGGGGCGCAGTGCCGTTGTAGAGGATTCGCTTGGCGACGACCGCGCAACCGGGGCCCTGCGGTCGCATGCCGTCGGCGGTTGTGAGCGGAGACTGCGACTCCCAAGCCTCACAAGCACCCAGATGTTCCCAATAGAGGTTACGCCCCAAGTGCTCGGCCAAGACCTCCACGCTGGCGGTCGGCCGTGGGTTGATCTCCAACGGCCAAACATGCGGATTGCGGACGTAGTCGATGCCGAATAACCCCCGTAAGTCCGTGGCCTGGTGCAGACAGTATGCGATGGATTCAAGTGCCGCCCGATCGACGGGCGGGGGCCAAGCAGAATCAGCGACGTTGCCCAAGTAGCGGTGATCGGCGGTGACATGCAAACGGGATCCGCCGACCCACTGCACACGGTCGGCCGTGGCCAGGAATAGGGCGCTGCCGAGCTGCCCGTCGCAGGCCTGTTGCCAGAACCACGGTTGGGGATCCGCCGGCCAACCGGACTTGAAGAACCAACGACCTGGAGGGCTGCTCGCTTGGTAGCTTACAGGCAGCACGTGGGGGTAGACTTGCTCCAGCGTCGCGGACCAGGACGCGGGTGTCTTGCAGAATCGCACGGTGTCAAGCGAGCAGCCCAGAAGTTGCTGCGGCGATTTGGCCAAGGCCGCCCAGATCGCAGGCTGAGTATCCAGACCGCCGATCGGCAACCAGCGGACCCTTTGGAGTTCGGACGCCTGGATGTGGGCCAGCAGTTGCGACCAATCGTGGCAGGATTGGCAGGCAGCTGGGCTAGCCTGGTGGGTGTCGTAGTCGCAGAACAAGTCCAGAACACAATGAATAGGAAGCCCCGGAATAGGAAGCCCCGGAACAGGAAGCCCCAGAATAGGTAGCCCCGGAATAGGTAGCCCCGCGAGGGCTTGGACTGCGGCTCTCACAGAGACTCCCACCAAGCCGAAGGGTTGGTGGGCAGCCGCTGTCGAGGTGGGTGGGTGGTTGTTGCGTTTTACCGGTTTTGGTAGCATCTGGCGACTGGTTGGGCGTCCCCCGCCCGGTTCGAATTGCTTGGGCTTGAGCCGGTCGGTGGTCGGGCGGTGGTTGAGCACAGGAGCAAGCAGAGGAGCGAGCACCGTGGCATTGTAGTCGTCGTTGCTCGTGAGTTGTATTTAGATTCCAGAGGAGAATTCGTTTATGTCCATGTTTATCGGCGAAGCCTTGGTGGGCGATGGCAATGAAGTGGCTCACATCGACCTGTTGATCGGCAGCAAGGCTGGCCCGGTGGGTACCGCATTTGCCAACGCGTTGTCGACACAGTCCGCTGGTCATAGCAACCTTTTGGCCGTCTTGGCACCCAACTTGGCCGTCAAGCCAGCCACCGTGATGATCACCAAGGTGACCATCAAGGGCATGAACCAAGCCGCTCAAATGTTCGGCCCAGCTCAAGAAGCCGTGGCCAAGGCCGTGGCCGATAGCGTCGCCAGCGGCGTGATCCCCAAGGATCAAGCCGAGGATCTGGTGATTGTGTGCGGCGTCTTCATTCATCCGCAAGCGGCTGACAACAAGAAGATCTACGACTACAACTACGAAGCCACCAAGATGGCGATTGTGCATGCCATGACCGGCAAGCCGACCGCCGACGAGATGATTGCTGGGAAGGATGCCAACAGCCATCCTTTCCGCGGCTTCTAAAGCCCCAGCGATGATTGGCCCGCGGCGACTCGGATAACTCCCGTGGCCGCGGCAGCGGAAGCGGATCAAGGCGGGTGATTGCTCCTGCGGCCTTGGGCGAGTCTGACAAAGCAGCAGGCGACGGTTCCTTGGGTACCAGTCGCCTGTTTTTTTGGGGTCGCCTGTTTTTTTGGGGTCACCTGTTTTTTTGGGGACGGTGAATAGTCGCGTGATCAAGAACTTATTGTTGCAATTCGACACCGATGCCTGGGCCAGTAGTTTCGATGCGGTGGTTGCGGCGGATGCGGGCGCGGATTGGCTCTTGCCGTATGCCAACATGCGGCCCGAGCAAGTAATGGGAGTGGTGCACGGTGCAATGTTCACACGCAGTCCCTCCAAATTGAAGCATACCGCAATTTTCGTCGGCGGCAGTGATGTCGCCTTGGCCGAGCAGAACTATCAACAGATCCTCGCGACGTTCTTCGGCCCGGTCAGGGTCTCGGTGGCGATGGATGCCAATGGTTGCAACACAACCAGTGTTGCGGCGGTTGAGTGTGCGATGGCTGGCTATCGACAACTGCTGGGCGCGTCCAATGCAGCGACGGCGGAGCCCTCCGCTTGGATTTTGGGGGGAACGGGCCCCGTCGGTCAACGGATCGCCACCTTGCTGGTCGATCGAGGCTGCCGAGTAACCCTGCATTCGCGGTCGCTGGAAAAGGCCCGCATCGTTGCCGAACGCATCCAGGGGGAAGTGGCGGGTGCTGAGATCTTGACCAGCGCTGCGACGCAAGCCGAGTTAGGTCACGAACTGCCACAACAGACGCTCATCTTTAACGCGGGTGCGGCTGGC
Source organism: Pirellulaceae bacterium (assembly GCA_018402565.1). Classification (GTDB taxonomy): domain Bacteria; phylum Planctomycetota; class Planctomycetia; order Pirellulales; family Pirellulaceae; genus M30B19. Next base: position 571,889 of record JAGYIQ010000001.1, read on the forward strand.
ATCCAGAACTTGGACGAGGGGACGGTCGACGCGATATCGAAGTCGTCTGGTGTGTTGGTGGACTTGAACGCGGTACCTCCCGCTGGGATTGCGCGGGTCGGCGTCCAGGACAGCGGTCGTCGCGAAGAAGAGCGACTGGTGTACGGTGCCTTGGCCGTGGGTGCGGGCAAAATGACCTTGCATCGCGCCGTTATTCGCGCTTGCTTCGAACGTAACGACCGAAACTTCAACTTGCGCGAAATTGCGGCTCTGAGTGCGGAATTGGCGGCGTCTGGGAACCCAACGAACTAGAGGGTAGCATGGGATTTGATGGGATCAACGCGGGTTTAGCGGCTGGCTTTTTGCCGTTTCGCGGTTCCTGGATGTTGGATGTGGTCTTCTTGGCCATGTTCGCGATTGTGCCCACGTTGGCAGTGAGCATCGCCTTGGTCAAACGCGGCCAGTACCGCGTCCATCGAACGATCCAGTTGGTGACGGCGGCGATCTTATTGGTTGCGGTGATCGCCTTTGAAGTGGATATGCGTTTTTTCACGGATTGGCGGGAACTGGCCGAACCCTCGCCGTGGTTCTCGATCTGCCATACCCTACTGTACGTGCATTTGGCCTTCGCGATTCCCACCCCAATCCTTTGGGCTGTGATCATCTGGGGAGCGCTGCGGCACTTCGATGACAAGTTTCAGGCGCCCGGCTACCGGGAGCGACACCGAGCCCTGGGCTGGGCCGGGATGCTGGCGATGATGGGGACGGCCGTTACCGGAATCGTGTTTTACATCGTTGCGTTTGTGCTTTAAGGACGATCCGTCCGATCGGCACGGCACGGCTGATCGTACTCTTACGGGACATTGGCCGCGCTGGTCGTTCCGTGAATGCGCGGCGGCAGCAGCGGTCTTTTCGTTAAGATCGCTAACTTCACCGGACGGGTGGGCTCGAATTTGCGGGTTGCTGCCTTTTCTTCGCCGGTCTGGTTGCCGGGGTATCCGAACTTTGGCTACAGGAGATGAATCATGAATAAACAACCTGAATCGACGACGGTGACCGAGATGGGTGATGGTGGGCCGATGGGCCGAGCCCTGGCGGAGGAGCGGCTGTTCCTGGACGGTCCTCAATCGCGGCTGGCTGAATTAAAACGAGCGTTTAGAATTTTCGGCGAAGTGATTCATGGGTTTCGTAAGCTGCACTTCGTCGGCCCGTGCGTGACCGTGTTTGGATCGGCTCGGTTTGGCGAGGACCACCCTTATTATGACTTGGGTCGGCGCGTGGGGGCGGAATTGGCCAAGGCCGGGTTTACGGTAATGACCGGCGGTGGACCGGGCATCATGGAGGCGGCCAACCGCGGAGCTCGTGAAGTTGGCGGTCGGAGCGTGGGTTGCAACATTGTGCTGCCCCACGAACAGGCCCCGAATCCCTACTTGGACACCTTTGTCGACTTCAAGTACTTCTTTGTCCGAAAACTCATGCTGGCGAAGTATTCGTATGCGTTTGTGGCCCTGCCCGGGGGCTTCGGGACGCTGGACGAGTTGTACGAGATCGCGACCTTGGTTCAGACGAGGAAAATGGACCTGTTTCCGATCGTGCTGTGCGGCCAGGATTTCTGGCGGCCGATGCTGGATTTCCTCAGTGCCAGCATGATTCCGGAAAAGACGATCGACCAATCGGACATCGACCGCTTCATCCTCTCGGATTCACCGGAGGAGATCGCCGGGCGAGTCCGCGAAGTGGCGATGCGTCATTTTGGGCTGCGAAAAGGCCCGGTGGCCAAGCCGAAGTGGTGGCTGTTCGAGTAGGATGCTGCTCCGGAGGTCGAGTGCTGCTCCCGCGTATTTGTGGCCAATTCTAGGGCCTTTCCGCCGTTGAATGCCGGCAATTCCTCGCAGAATCGCGAGCAATCACACCCCGCAGATGCCGATCCTTGCCCCTAGCCGGGGGCTTCCCCGGGGCATCGCGGGTGCGGTCCGTCCCCGGAGGAACCGCGAATTTAGCCGTCTCTGATCACCCGTGAAACACGAAGATACAATGGGCTCGGCCGGCCGGCGAAAAAATTATTAACTGAAAGCTTGGTAAGAGCCGGCATCTTAATTACAATCTCAGGGAGTCCGCGGCGGCACGAGCGGATTGTCAACCAGGCTTTTTTCGCCCACTGGCTGGGTGCACCCGCAATTTGCGGCAAATGGATCGTTCGTGGCTCTCGGAAATCCGAGAGCAATGACCGGTCGGTGTTTGCCTCGCAAGCGGTACACTTCGCGTTACGAGAAGGAAATTTTCAGCATGAGTACAGCTCCTTTTGTTCGCCCGGGAGATGCCAAAGTTTTAATTGGCTCGGAAGTGTTGGCCAACAGCCTTTTCTCCTTCAACAACGGCGGCTCGCCGATCACTCATTACCGCTTTCGCGACCTCTCCGGAGTCATGGGTGGAACGTTTGTGGTCAATGGCAACCAGGTGCTTAACAGCGATTGGTTCGAAGTCGAAGCCTCAGCGATTAACGATGTATTCTTCCGTGCGGCCTTGGGGCGGTTTACCGAAACGATTCAGGTCCAGATTTCCAACGGGCTGTCGTGGAGCAACATTGCCAACATCGGAGTGTTCAGCGGCACGGCCAACAACAATGCACCGGTGCTGACGGCTCGGCGTGGCATCGTAGTCGAAAACGAACGCCTGGACGTCTTTTCAATCCTGACCTACTTCGACGCCGACAACGACCCTGTCGTGCGATATCGCATCATCGATAACCGTGCCGACACGACCGGCGGTGGCTTCTTTATGCTGAACGGTGCCGCTCAGACGCAGAATCAGTGGTTCTACTTCACGTCCCGCGATCGAGTCGAGTACGTGGCGGCACCGGGACAGTACGAAGAGGGCTTCCGTGTTCGAGCCTTCGACGGAGTCAACTGGACAGCCCCCATCAATAGTTCGATCTTTACCCGTCGAAACTCCAATCGGCCCTTCGTGGCCTTGGCCGATAAGGTCATTCGATCCAACGACATGACGCCAATTCGCGACTTATTCTTCGCCGGCGATGAAGATGGCAACACCCTGAAGACTTACTCGTTCCGTGACACGCATGATCTGGGTGGCCACTTGTTGTTTCAAGGCCAGATGGTCGCAGCCAAGACGTGGCTGACGGTCACAGAAGCTCAGCTGGATCAGGTCTTTTTTGTCGGTGCCAGTGGAGCGTGGAGCGAGAACTTGTTTGTCCGCGTCAATGACGGCAAGTGGAACAGCAACTTGGCAACCATCAATATTCGGTCGGTGGTACCGCCGGTACTGGAGACTGGCTTGGCCGTGGTTGAAGAATTGCGGACCATCAACGTGGCACCATTGATCGAACGCATCGACAACGGATTGCCGATTACCAGTTATCGGATCATCCATCGCCCGGCATCGGGTTCGACCGGTCAATTCCGCTTGGGCAACCAGTTGCTGCTACCGGAAGTTCAATACACGATCACACCGAATCAGCTGAATGCCGTGCGGTACCGTGGTGGTGTCTGGGATCGGCCTTCGCAGGATTACCTGCTGATTCAGGCCGACAATGGCACGTTCGCCAGCGAATGGAAACGCGTCGATATGCGGACCATGCCAGAGCACATGGGCGCGCTGACGTTCAACGGTGGAACGCCGAACGAACTGAGCTGGAAACAGTTTATTCCCGGTGAACCCCTGCGGCTGACCTTCAGCTTCTTCAACGTGTATGAGCCGGGCTATGAGGGGGATGAAGTCAATCCGGACAACTTTGTCCCGTTCAACACGGCACAGCGACAAGCCGTTCGCTCGATTTTGGCCGAAATTAGCACCTACATCGACGTCGAGTTCACGGAAGTCGCAGCGACCAGCCCCTCGCCATTCGGCAACCTGGGTGGAGAGTTGCGGTTCGGCAATTGGTTCAACCCAGATACCGACGTCCCCTTCGTCACTTACTTACCGGCCAATCCAGTCTCCGAACCGCTGGGCGGCGACGTCTGGCTAAATCTGGCCTACGAAGGCAACAGCTGGGTGCAGGGCAGCGAGGGGTACAGCTCGTTAATTCGACAAATCGGTCAAGCAATGGGCCTAAAGTATCGCGGGCAGGGCATCAACGTCATGCCAGGCAATGTGTCCAATCCGTGGCATACCTCCATGCCGTTTGTGCCGGTCTTCTTCGGAGATGCTCGAGCCTACACGCGTGACTATGGTTATCTAGACGTGGTCGCGCTGCAGGAACTCTACGGAGCGAATCTCACGCACAACGCGGAAGACACGGTCTATCGCTTCACTGGCAGCTTGGGCCCCGCCCCCTTCATGGACACCATCTGGGACACCGGCGGAGTCAATACTCTCGACTTGTCTGCGACTAACCGACAGCAACTGGTTGACTTGCGACAGGGCGGCCTGACCCACATCGTTCGCAACACCGGCATTCCCGATGCCCTGACCGGCGTGCCCACGGGATCGGATGCCTACATGATTGCTTTCGGCACCGAAATGCATCATGTGATCACTGGCAATGGCAACAACTCGATCGTGGGCAATGAACTGCACAATACCATTACCGGAGGTTCCGGCAACGACACCATCCGCGGCATGGGCGGCAACGACATCCTCCGTGCTGGTGCCGGCGATGACACTTACATCTGGGCGTTGGGCGACGGACATGACCGCATCGAGGAACTGGGCGGTGGCGGTCGCGATCGCCTGGTAATCGAAACCCGACATACCGGCATCGAAGACTTTACCGAAGACCTACGGTTCACTCGCATGGGCCAGATGGACTTGCGAATTGAGTTCATGCCCGGCGGCGGGGATCCCCTGGGTTCGGTCACCATCCAACTGCAACAGGGACTCTCCCGAGTCGAGTCGTTGGTACTGCAAGGTCTAGCAGGTGGCGACTTGACCGTCGACATCACCACCTTCATGGCCGACCTGCCCAACCAACGCACCGCCTTGACCTTGACCGATCAATCCAGCGTGCTGGGACGATTGGTTGCCCCGATCGTTTAGTCGCGGCCCAAGCCGATCCGTTTCGGTCGCAGTCACCAAAAATGAATGCTTGATGAAGCGATCCCTCCGCCCAGTCGGAGGGTTCGCTTTTTTTCTGTAAACTACCAACAGGCGTTTCCCAAACAGTGCGTACAAACCGCCATCGGGGAGAAAATCGCTGGGGCGAGACATGTAGGGCCATTGCTTGACACAACGGAGAACGATCGTGCGCTATCAAAACGTCCCCTGGATCATCCTGCTAATCGCCACCCTGTGTGTTCAAGTCGGGTTGGCCCAGGACCAAACGGTGATCACACGCATTGCGTTTGGCTCCTGCGCGAACCAAACGAAGCCTTGCCCCATTTGGGAGGTGATGGCCGAGTACCGCCCGCAACTGACCTTGCTGCTGGGTGACAACGTCTACGCCGATCAACTCAACGGCCGCATGCAACCGGCCACGCCGGAACGAATTGTGGCGGCCTACGCCGTTCTGCAAGCCGATCCTGGATTCACGCAACTGCGAAGCCAGACACAGTTGATGGCCACGTGGGACGACCACGATTATGGGGCCAACGACGCCGGAGGAGACTGGGTCCACAAACAGGCCTCCGCTCAAGCCTTCCATGACTTCCTCGGCACACCCCCCGATGCGGACATCCGCCAACAAGCCGGCGTCTACCAAGCCCGAGTATTTGGCCCGCCCGGCAAACGCGTCCAAGTCATCATGCTCGACACCCGCTTTTTCCGCAGCGAATTGCCTCAAGCCGAAACCCCCAAGCCAGGCTTTCGCGCTCGCCCCTACCTGCCACAGACAGGACCCGACGCCCAACTCTTGGGTGACGCACAGTGGCAATGGCTCGAACAACAACTCCGCCAACCCGCCGAAGTCCGACTGATCGGCAGCAGTATTCAAGTCCTCAGCGACGAGCACCCCTTCGAAATGTGGGCCAACTTCCCCGCCGAACGTGAGCGACTCTACGACCTGCTCCGCCAGACCGAAGCCAGCGGCGTGGTGCTGCTCAGCGGCGACCGGCACCTGGGCGAGATTTCACTGGACCCAAACGCCGTCAGCTACCCGCTGTACGATTTGACCGCCAGCGGCCTGAATCAAGGTTACCAAGGTTGGCGGTTGCCAGAACCCAACAGCAAACGCTTTGCCGCACTGCCGTTTGGCAACCACTTTGGCAGCATCGAAATCGACTGGGACGCAAACGATCCCCTGCTGTCGCTGCAACTGCGACTCGAGAATGGGCAGATCGGCGTCCAGGCAATCGTCCCCCTGAGCGTGCTGGTTGCCGAACCTCGCCCCCTGCCACGCCCGGCGGGAGTCTTGAGCCCCGCCGAAGTCTTGACAGGCGAAGTGGGCCAGGCCGTTGTGGTGCAGATGCCCGTCCGTGCCGGCCGAGACCTAGCGGCACCCCGACGGATCCTACTCAACTCACAACAGAACTACGCCGCCGAATCGAACCTGACGGTGGTTGTGCAAAACACCGCCCTGACCGGCGTCCACGAAGATGCCAAACTCAATCGGTTCCTGAACCAAACGGTTCGTGCTACCGGCGAAATCACTCTCTACAACGGCCGCAAGCAAGTCGAGGTCAAGCGTCCCGAAGACTTGGAAATCGTGCCCCGCTAGACCCGCGTTCGGCTCGAACCCGTCCACCCACGCCCAACGCCTTTAAACAGCAGCCGACCAGCCCAGCCGACCAAGCGCCGCCCCCCAACGGCACTTGGTCGGCTTTTTTGATGCGCCTGACAACTGCCACCCAGCATCGCTCGACCGCCGCAGCAGTCCGACCGCCCCTGACCAAATTCTTGAGAAAATCCCCCCAAAAACGAACCGGACACTTGGGAAGCGGGAAGAAATGCTATCGCCCAAAAAACGGGCAGTGCAACTTCATGCAATTTTTCTGCGCCCCACTGCCCACTAAATAGGCAGCGACCCAAAGTGCTTGCAAAGCACTGCTATCACGGCACTTACGGCTACTGTTTGACCAGGCCTGATGATTGAAACAGCGGTTTGTCCGAGTTGTCAGGCCGCGTTCGAGGAGATCACCTTGTCCACAGTTTGAAAGGAATTCGCACGATGTCGCCCGAGGCCCCCCAACCATTGCCGTTTGAAACTCGCTGTCATCGCGTCCTGCAATTTGCCCGGGACCTGTACCGCCAATCGCCGGATTGGGTCAAGTTTTTCCGCGAGGTGGTGGGCGTCGATGGAGCCGCTCGGAAGGTATTCACCACCCAAGAAGACTTTATCGCTTTCGAGCGTTCGGACGCCTTTCACACCATCAAGCGCATGGTCAATGCCCTGAGAAACAATAAGTCGACCAGCCACTCGGAGGAGGAGCAGACACGCGTCATTACGGTCCGCTTGCCCGAGAGCGTGCACGAAGCTCTCAAGGCGGAGGCAGACGACCACGGCACCAGCATGAACAAGCTGTGCATCTCCAAGCTGCTGCAAGTTCTGGAGGAAGACGAGGCGGCTCAGCGGGCCCGTGCGGCAGCTCGCACACTGGGTCGGCCCGAATCGGTTTCGGCAGCCGCGCCCATGGCGACCACACCCCCCGCCCAACGACCACTTACGGCAATGGGCTACGGCTCTGCCATCTCGATCGGCAGCTCCAACAGCCCTGGCAACCTCCCGCAGTCCGCCAGCATGCAGTCGGATTCAGCCGCCCCTGCGACAAACGTCACCCCACCCTATCGCCCGAATTTTGGTTGAGCCCCGTCGCGGACCTCGGTTGGAGACTCGATGAAACATACGACAAATCGCGAACGTAGCCGCGTCGCCCACGAGCGAGCCAAACGGGTGACCCCGGGCGGAGTAAACAGCGCGGCTCGGGCGTTTGGGGCGGTGGGTGGACACCCGATTGTCATTGCCCACGCCGAAGGTCCGTGGCTGACGGATATCGACGGGAACCGCTACATCGATTACATCGGGTCCTGGGGACCCATGATCTTGGGTCACCAGCCGCCCTCCGTCAAACGGGCAATCCAAGCCGCATTGGAGCACGGCACTTCGTACGGCGCGCCCACCGAGGCCGAAACGCGACTGGCAGAATTGATCATCGAGGCCGTCCCCAGTGTCGAGATGGTTCGCCTGGTCAGTTCCGGCACCGAGGCCACGCTCTCAACCATTCGACTGGCACGCGGCGTCACCGGCCGCGATAAGATCGTCAAGTTTGCCGGCAACTACCACGGGCACGTGGACAGCCTGTTGGTGTCAGCCGGCAGTGCCGCCGCCACCCTGTCAGTGCCCAACTCACCCGGCGTAACGACGGGCACCAGCCAAGATACACTGGTCCGAGAGTACAACGACGTCGCGGGGCTGGAAGCGACATTCGCACAGCATCCATCGTCCATCGCGGCCGTGATTCTGGAACCCGTCTGCGGCAACATGGGCTGCGTTACGCCGACCCCCGAGTTCCTCCAATCGCTTCGCCGTCTGACCTCTCAGTACGGCGCGCTGCTGGTGTTTGACGAGGTGATGTGCGGTTTCCGTGTGGCGTTCGGCGGAGCCCAAAGCCTATTCCAAGCGGATCCCGATTTGACTGTCATGGGCAAAATCGTCGGTGGTGGCTTGCCCTTGGCGGCCTTCGGCGGAAAACGCTGGATCATGGAGCATGTCCTGCCCGCCGGAAAGGTCTTTCAAGCCGGCACCCTCAGCGGCAACCCGCTGGCGACCGCCGCCGGTATCGCCACCCTGGAAGCGCTCCGCGACCAACCGCCTTACGAACTCCTGGAACGCCAATCCGCTCGTCTCGCAGAAGGACTGGCAAGCAGCGCCCAACGACATGGCTTACCCTTCCAACTGAATCGTGTTGGTAGCATGATGACATTGTTCTTTACCGATCAACCCGTGACCGGCTGGGAGACCGCCAAACGGTGCAACACTCAGCGATTCGCCCAGTTCTTCTGGGGCCTGATGGATCGAGGGGTGTACTGGCCCTGCAGCCAATTCGAAGCCCTCTTCGTCTCCTCCCAACATGACGATCAGCTCATCGACCTGACGCTGGAAGCTGCTGACGAGGCCTTGGCGGAACTGGGATGACCCAACGTTCAGCCGTCGATGGCTTGATACAAAACATCATGATGCGACAACTCGGCGACAACTCGATAATACGGGCGAAGGTACTGGTCCACCTCTTCCCGGAACCAGGCCTCGATCAGCATCCAACGAGGACGGTGCCGCTGCAGGTCCAGTCCCTGCAACACCGGTAACTCGTAGCCTTCCACATCCAAGGACAATAGATCCACCTGATCGATCCCGTGCCGATCCAGCAAATCGGACAATGAAATGGCTGGCACTTGGATCTGCTCAGCTTCAACCTGCTGCACCAAGCAACCCCGCTGGACGTGCTGCAAATCCGCCGACTCGGACTTCATCGCGCCCTTGACCAACGACATCAAATTGCAAGCATGCATCTCCACCGTCGGCTCGGTATGCCCGAACGGTACCAGTGCCGAGTTGACGACCAAACAATCGGGCCGATTGATCCGACACCGGTCAGCCAGCACCGGAACAGGCTCGACCAACAACCCTCGCCAACCATAATACTTCTCAAAGAACAACGAATTGCTCTGCGAGACACCATCATTTGCTCCAGCCTCGATGAAGAACCCACCGGACCGCGCGATCCAAGGCTCCAGTTTCCAGTCCAGCTGATTCAAGGCGAAGGATCGCTTCTCAGGAGAGCGATCCAACTTCCATTCCGGGACATGCAGTTTGGGACGCCGAAACGTCCGCCGCAACAATGCACTTAGCTTACTCACGCCGATTTCCTCATGTATTGCCAACGCTCCCACTGACGACGTACCTGCATCCACTGCCGCAATCGATGACGCCACTTCGTGGAGGCTGCAGGCTGAAAATAAAGTCGATAAAACGAATGAATATCAGCCACTCGATGGCGAGAAATCTCGGGAGGATGACGCCAGCGCCCCAAGGCGAACCGTGGCAGATTCTCCAACTCAGACCTCCCCTCCGTATGCGTCGCATCCGAGCCAAAACCGATGTTGCTCACCAAATTACGCTCGGGCAGAATCGTTAATCCCTGATGCCGCCAACAACTGAACATCCATGGAAACGCCCAACTGTTCAACTTTCCCGCGTGCTGCAGGTCGAACAAGTCACGCCAATAGTCAACCTCGTCCTGCACATCCGAAATCTGTTCCAGCCAAGCCTGTTGACGAAGTTCCGGCCAAGCCGCTAGCCCCAAATCCATCCGTTCCCAGGCCTGTTTCCAGGTCGCCCAACCCCAACAATGCGGAAACTTGGAGAAGTAGTAACTATAGTGAGTACGTGGTCCCAGTTGAAAATTGTTTCCACTGATCGCCATGACCTCCGGACGATGCTCGTAACGCTCCAACAATGTTTCACAATAGCGAAAGAACGAAGGATGGGGCAAACAATCATCCTCCAACACAATCAACCGATCGGTGAAGTTGAACGCCCAACTGATCCCACTCGAAATACGCCGTCGGCAACCCATATTTTGAGTTGCGTAGTTCGTGCGAACCTCACAATCCCAATCAATGTTTGACACAACCGCCTGAGCGGCTCGAATCAACTCCTGATCCCGTGGATGCCCAAGTCGTGGACCATCGCCAAAAATGTACAAATACCGTGGCTGCAGGCGACGGATCTGACCAAACACCCGCCGCAACGGCTCAGGTCGATTGAAGATGCACAGAGCGATTGGGGTGGAAAAACTCATGGTCGTTCCGGTGGCAGTTCGAGTAGTCAAGATGACGTCGCCGCGACCCTACAAAACGATCCCACCTCAGACAACCCGAATCGGGCCAAAATCGGATACAAAACTGTTTTTTTGCTGCCATGCTAGCACAAATAAGCACTCGCAGATCCGACCGTAGCGACCGTCAATCAGTCTCTCCCAGTTCGCTGGCTCACATCCCAAGGGAGGAGCACAGGAGGGTCAAACGCTGCGATCCGGCAAACATGCATCCAATTGATCAACCAACTCCGCCAACCGTCGCATGGCCGCCTCGATGGGCGCGGGCGAGGTCATGTCGACACCGGCGCCACGCAGCAGGTCCAACGGATCCTGACTGCACCCCCCTTTTAAAAATCCCACATAATCATCCAATTCCGTCTTACCACCTTGCAAGACACGATCACTCAACGCGATCGCGGCACTTAAACCGGTGGCGTATTTGTAGACGTAAAACGCATTATAGAAGTGCGGGATCCGAAAGCACTCCAACCGGAGCGATTCATCCAATTGAAAATCTGGCCCGAAGTAGGCTTGCAACAACTCCTGGTACATCTGCGTGAACGATTCCACAGTCAACGCCTCGCCGGCCTCGCAGGCCTCGTGGGTCCGCTTCTCGAATTCTGCAAACATCGTCTGTCGCACGATCGTCATGCGAATATCGTCGATCTGCTGATTGATCAAATAGGCCTTCATCTGCGGATCACTGGTCTGCCCCATCAAATAACGAGCCAACAACTGCTCATTGAAGGTGCTGGCCACTTCAGCCACAAAGATCGTGTAGCTGTGATACGGATAGGGCTGATTTCGCGACGAGTACCACGAATGCATGCTGTGACCGGCTTCATGGGTCAGCGTGAATACATCGTGCAGCACGTCTGGTTTGTAGTTCATCATGATGTACGGCAGTCCATCGTAAGTGCCGTAGCTAAAGGCGCCACTCTGTTTGCCGACATTCGGATAACGATCGCACCATCGCCCATTCAGCCCCTCAGCCAAGGTACGAGTATACTCTTCCCCCATCGGCTTCAGGCTGGCCAACACCTGTTCCACGGCTTGGTCCCAACTATGCTGCACGGGCAACTCGCTGAGAATCGGCACATAGGTGTCGTAGTGATGAATGTCCGGCAGGCCCATCTTTCGCCGCCGAACTTCGTAGAACCGATGCACCGCCGGCAACCCAGCCCGGACCGTGGAGATCAAGTTCTCGTAGACGTCGCGCGGCACATTGTCGGGGAACAGGGCAGCATCCAGCGAACTGGTGTAGCCCCTGGCCCGCGAGTAGTAAACATCCCGTTGAATCGACCCCGCCAAAGTGGCAGTCAAGGTATGCCGGTGCGCGTCGTACTGCTCGTAATACTGCTCAAAGGCCCGCTGCCGTACGCTCCGTTGGGGCGAATGCAGGATCTGGACAAACGTGGCGTTCGACAACTCTCGCTCCCGCCCTTGCTCGTCTGTCACCAGGCCAAACTTCAAGTCCGCGTCCAACAGCTGGCGGAAGGCATTCCCGGCCGCCTGTGCCATCTCGCCCTGCATGGCCAACAACTGTTCCTCTTTGGCCGACAACGTGTGAGGCTGATAACGAATCAGCCGCTCCAACTGCAGTCGATACAAGCTCAAGACGGGATCCGTCAAATACCCCTGCAATGTCTCGGTCGGCAGCGCCAACAACTCCGGGCGAATGTAGGAAGCTGCCTCGGCCGCCCGCGTCGCCTCAAACCGAAATCGCCCCATCATCGCCTGGTACTGGCTGTTTGTCTGATCTTCAGCCGTCTTCAAATACGCATAGTTTCCCAAGCGGTCGCCGGCACGATCGATCGCCGCATCCAACTCCAGACAAGCCAACAGGGTCTCACTACCCTCGCCCAGGCGTCCGCGATACTGAGCCAACTGCTCGACCAACGGCTTGACCGCCTCCAAGGCTGCTGCCCACGCATCATCCGACGGGAACAAGTAGCTCAAGTCCCAAGTATCGCTGATCGCCACTTCACTGCGTTTGGGCATGCGTTCTGCCTGTGCCTTGGTTTCAGCTGTCATGCGTGTTCCCAGTGATTACTCGAAAGTGAGAAGTCCCGTCGCCTCGCCGCCCGCACCTGACCATTCAAGCGGTCGATCGCGACGCGGCCAAGTCACTCATTAAACCAAAAATGACTCAGCCTGATAAGCGTGGTTCGTCGACCAGCCTCCGCCAACGCCGCAGACTGAGGAAGTCGATCGGCAACGTACTCTGCCCATCGAGGCTCAAGTCGGCCAACGCCTGTCCCATAACCGGCGAGAACTTGAAACCATGACCGCTGAAGCCCGCCGCAAAACAAACGTTGGGATGCTGCGGATGTCGATCGATGATGAAATGCCCATCGGAACTGTAGGTGTAGAGACACGTTCCCGTCCCCAAAACTTGTCCCCCGAGTTGTGGCATGAACTGCCGAGAAAACTCCGGCAACCACTCCCGCTCCTCCGCGGACACCTCCCGTGGGACATGATCCGGCGACACCTCCATCCCAGGGGCATGCCACCCCAATTTGACGCCGGGCGGATCCCACGATAGCGGAAATCCATAGTAGATACCGGCGTACTGGCCGTGCGGCTGAGGATCAATGGCCCAACATGGCAAACGCTCCGCCTCAAACGGCGCCTCCGCCTGCGGCCACACCCAATGCACGACCTGCCGAGTCACGCGAAGCGGCAGCCCCAAATCCCCCAACAACCGACTCGACCAGGCTCCGCCACAGAAGATCAACCGCCCCGCCCGAAAGGTCTCCCGCTCGGTCGTCACCACGACCTCTTCATCCGTGGCACGCCAATCGACCACCTTGGTCTCACCACAGAGCTTCGCTCCTTGACGCAGCGCCACCCGCGACAGCGCAGAGACACAAGCCTCAGCACGCAAGTAGCCCGCGCCCGGCTCGAACAACCCCACCCAATCGGTCGGACAACGCAGCGCAGGAAACCTCGCCGCGACATCGCTCGAACCCAACACCTCGTGCTCGATGCCATACGCCTCGGCGGCCCGTCGCGAACCGGCCACCAACTCACAATCCGGCCGCCCCACATAGATCGCTCCCACCCGAGCAAACAGCTCCTCGGCCGCCTCGACTTCTAACTCCTGCCACAACGGGTACACCGCCTGGAGCAACCGCACATAGTCCGGGTGCTCAAAATAAGCCTGACGGATCATCCGCGAACCGCCGTGGTGCGAGCCCAGACGATGGGGAATCTGAAACTGCTCCAACCCCAACACGCGACAGCCCCGCTGCGCCAAGACTCGACAAGCAGCGGCCCCCATGGTGCCCACACCCACCACGATCACATCGTATGTTTCCTGCATCCCTTTTCTTTCTATTCTTCTGCGGATCTGGGATTGCCAGAGCAAACTGGGGATAACGCCGAACGGCTGGGCAACTCCACCGCCAGGCTCGGCGGTGCCGACGCACTAGTGCTTTACCACACGATCCCAAAATTAAACGGTGACAAAGCACTAGCTGCGGCTCTTGGGTTTCGGCACTCGCCCGCCCGGCTTCTTGCCTCGCTTCCCACGCTCGCGTTCGCCCCCCGCACCGGAAAAGTCTTGTTTGCTGATCGACTTGCCAACCGAATCTTGCAACTGACTGATCCGATCGCGAATCACCGCCGCCCGCTCGAAGTCCAACTCCTCCGATGCGGCCAACATCTCATTCTCCAATTCCTGTATGTACTCTTGTGTGATCAATACTGTCTCGTCCGTGCCTCGCACCGCTTCGTTGGCCGCGCGCCGGGCTTCCTTCTCCGCTTCAATTCCACTCTGTAGGTTTTTCTTGATCGTGACCGGCGTGATCCCATGTTCTTGGTTGTACTCCATCTGAACTTGCCGCCGCCGCAGCGTCTCATCGATGGCGCCGCGCATCGCATCCGTTATTTTGTCGGCGTAAAGAATCACCTTGGCGTTGACATTCCGCGCCGCTCGTCCAATGGTTTGAATCAACGACGTTTCACTCCGCAGAAAGCCCTGCTTGTCCGCGTCCATGATCGCCACCAAACTGACCTCGGGCAAATCGATACCTTCACGCAGAAGATTGACTCCCACCAACACGTCACAAGCGCCCTCGCGCACGTTCTTGAGCAATTCCACACGCTCAAAGGCATCCAATTCACTGTGTAACCATTGGCACTTGAGCGATTGTTTACAAAAGTAGTCGGACAAATCTTCAGCCAAACGCTTGGTCAGCGTGGTCACGATGACCCGTTCGCCCACCGCGATCCTCTGGTGGATCTCAGCCAACAAATGGGCCACCTGCCCACGCGCCGGTACGACTTCCAACTCGGGATCCAACAGACCCGTCGGACGAATGACCTGTTCGACAAATTCCCCGCCGGTCTTCTCCATCTCGTAGTCACTGGGCGTGGCCGAGACATAAATCACCTGCGAGATCCGCTGCTCCCATTCCTCGAACTTCAACGGCCGATTGTCCATCGCACTGGGCAGACGGAAACCGTGCTCAACCAGCGTCTTCTTGCGACTCTGGTCCCCCGCATACATTGCTCGGATCTGCGGCGTCGTCACATGCGATTCATCAATGAGCAGCAAAAAATCCTTGGGAAAAAACTCGTACAGCGTCTCCGGGGTCTCGCCCGCAGCTCGCCCGGCCAAGTGCCGACTGTAATTCTCGATCCCCGGACAGTGCCCAACCTCCTGCAACATCTCGATGTCAAAACGCGTCCGAGCATTCAATCGCTGCGCCTCCAACAGCTTGCCCTGCTCACGCAAGACCTCCAACCTCGCCTCCAACTCGGCCTTGATCCGCACAACCGCTTCATGAATCCGCTCCTCGCTGGTCACAAAGTGTTTCGCCGGGTAGACGAACAACTCGGAATCCTGAGCCAACGCCTCGCCCGATACCGGATTGATGTACGTGATCTGCTCGACCTCATCCCCCCAAAATTCGATCCGCACCGCAAACTCTTCATAGCCCGGCCAAATCTCCACCGAGTCCCCACGGACCCGGAACTTGGACCGAGCAAACTCAAAATCGCTGCGCTCGTATTGGATGTCGACCAACCGCGCCAACATCTCGTCCCGATCCATCATCTCGCCCCGACGGATCGCCACCATCATGCGTCGATAGTCGGCGGGTGAGCCCAAGCCGTAAATGCTCGAGACACTGGCGACGATCAACACGTCGTCCCGACTGACCAAGCTACTGGTCGCCGCCAACCGCAAACGATCAATTTCATCGTTGATTGACGCATCTTTTTCAATGTAAATATCGCGCTGCGGAATGTAGGCTTCCGGCTGGTAATAATCGTAGTAACTGACAAAATAATGCACGGCATTGTGGGGAAAGAACTCCTTGAACTCCGAGTACAACTGGGCGGCCAAGGTCTTATTGTGCGAAATCACCAAGGTCGGCTTCTGAATCTGCTCGACCACGTTGGCCATCGTGAAGGTCTTGCCAGACCCCGTGACACCCATCAGTACCTGATGCTTCTTGCCTTGCTGTACCCCCTGCACCAACTGCTCGATTGCCCGCGGCTGATCACCGGCGGGTTGATAGGGAGCCCGCAACCGAAACGGCCCGACCGTCTTCTGGAACGACTTCTCGATCACTGGATTCGACTTCTCCCGCAACGAAACAAAAAACCCGCAGCTGCTCCAACCGCTGCGGGCCAATACCCGCCACGTCCGTCAACTGCTCGATGGCCTGAAACCCGCCCACCTGCCGCCGATGCTCGACGATGCGTGCCGCCAGCCCCTGTCCGACACCCGGCAAACGCAGCAACTCCGCCTCCGTCGCTCGGTTCACGTCCAAACGACCCACCCGCCCCCGCTCGAGGGACACGTTATCCACAGGCCCCGGCGCAATTACAAATAACCCTTGCACCAACCACAGACCCAACACCAAGCCCGACACCCCAATGACCGCGACCCACTCCCGCCAAACAACCAGCGGTGACTCCCCCGCCCCTGAAATCACCATCGATTCCGTGATCGATCGCCCCCCCGGCACGAGGCTGCCCAACCGCACTCCAGGCCGAGTCAGTCCGTCCGAATGGCTTTTTTTTCGCTGCCTTCGCCGCCTTCCCGCATCCATGCCCAACCTCGCCTCCTACTCGCTGCTGCTCCCCACGCAGTCGCCGACACTCCCGAGCCACTCGCACCAACAACCGCCCCACGGCCCAATCACTACCGCCGCCACCCCAGCGATCAAAAGCGGGGGACGAACCCCGCCCGGCTGGAAATCTTTACGTTCTCGGATACGCTCATAAGTCTACCGGCGGACCGACCGGTCGTCCATCATCCGCTAGCGGCGAGGCCTCCGTGATTAACCTGACCCAAGATTACACTCAACTGACCTGGAACGAGGCGGTCGAGCATACCGCCCGGACCTTGATTCGCTTGGCCTGGCAAGAAGACCTCCAGGGACAAACCGATTGGTCGACTTGGTCCACCGTCCCGTCCGACCTGAATGCCACGGCACGGATCGTCAGTCGTGAGGCGGGCGTCATCTGCGGTCTCAAGTTGCTGCCCATGATCCAAGCCGAAATGGCCGAATCCTCCGACCCATCGACCACCCCCGCGGGCGAAGAGGGCTCAACCCGCGGACGCTGGCGACTGACAGCCTCCGATGGCGATCGAGTCGCCCCAGGCTCCGTCGTCGCTCGCTGGGAAGGCGCCGCCGCCGACCTACTGACCATGGAACGCATCGCTCTCAACTTTCTCGGCCGACTGTCCGGCATCGCCACCCAAACGCGACACTTCGTCGACGCAGTGACCGGTACCGGCGCAGCCATCTACGATACGCGAAAGACCACCCCCGGTTGGCGGTTGCTGGAGAAATACGCCGTCCGCTGCGGCGGAGGACGCAACCATCGCTTGGCATTGTCCAGCGCCGTGATGCTGAAAGACAATCACCTGGCCAGCCGCGACGGAGGACCCACCGCGCCGGCCGACCGATTGCGACAGATTATCGGCGACGCCCGACGCAAACTACAAGCCGCTCGCGTGGAGGGCACATTGAATCAGGAATTGATTTTCGAGGTCGAAGTCGACTCGCTCAGCCAATTGGCCATTGTCCTCAAGGAAGACGTCGACCTGATCCTGCTGGATAACATGACCCTCCACGACCTGCGCCAAGCCGTCACCATGCGGGTGAGCTCCGGCCGTAACCTGCCCTTGGAGGCCTCCGGCGGCATCTCCCTGGCCAACGTCGCTCAAGTCGCCTCGACCGGCGTCGACCGCATCAGCGTCGGTAGCTTGACCCACTCCGTCACCGCCCTCGACTTGGGCCTGGACTGGGGATAAATGGCGACCCAATGGATGTCACCGTCATCAGCATCGGCAAGTGGAAAGCCTCGCCCGAGAAAGAGCTCTTCAACAGCTACCGCCAGCGTTTGCCCTGGACGTTGGAACTGATCGAGATCGCCAGCAAAGAGCTCGCCGACCCGCAACGCCAAAAGGCCGAAGAAGCCCAGCGCATGCGCGAAACCTACGCCCAATGGCCCAACGCCAAACGCATCGTCCTGGATGAACGCGGCCAACACTTAAGCAGCCGCAACCTGGCCGATCGCTTCCGTATCTGGCGCGATGAACAAGCGGTACGCAAAATCGTCATATTGATCGGGGGCCACGCCGGACTCGATCCCACACTCCGCCAACAAGCCGATCTCTGCTTGAGCTTCGGCCAATTAACCTGGCCACACCTCCTGGTCCGCACACTCATCGCCGAACAGATCTATCGCTGCTATAGCATTCTCAACAACCACCCCTACCACCGCGACTGACCGCCCACCGCCATTGACAACCTCGCGAAACAAAGGCTCGCCAGCCCCACAAATCAACCTCCATACACCGCCCGATTACCCTCGGCCGACTGCGCCCGTCGAGCTCGCATGTAAATTCCTTGAGCCTGGCGACGCAGATCGTCCGCCAGCCCGTACTCACCCACTTGCTCCAACTCCCAGGCCGCTTCCTCGATCGCCCGAGCGGCCACACGGATACGAGCCGCCGACGACCCGCTCGGCATTCCCTGTCCCTGAAAAGTCGGACCCGCAAACCCACTGACAGCCGCGCCCGGACCCGGTTGGTTCCACTGCCCGGGAAAAGCCGGACCCTGCTGGTTCCAGGCCGGGGCCTGCGGCCCAGATTGTACAAAGTTGGGCTGCCAAGCCGAACGAGGAACGTCAGCTGGCGCTAACACCTCGGCCAATCCAGGCGTTGACTCGACCGGTGCGGGAACGACCGCTGGCGCACGAGGACTCTCACCTTCCTGCTCAAACAGCGCCGCCAAGGCCGCGCGAAACTCGCCCTCATCCCCCAGGCCGGTGCCCACCCGAGCCCGCAAAGCCAGCAACTCGCCCATCTCTTCCGCCCGTTGCGAACCACTGCCAGGCAATTGCGGCAGACGCCCTGGACCCGATTCGTCCTGCTCCAGAATGCGACTCCCCTCCATCGGCATGGCTTGTGTCGCCCACCCACCCGCGGTAGCGAAGCTAAACAGGACCTCCGGCGGCCCAGCCACCAGCGGCGTCGGGGTCGTCTCCCGTTCCGGGCCGACCCCGTCACCCGCCCCCTTACCCGCTGCCTGGTCCTGCGAATTGTGAGCGGCCATCATCAAGATAATCCACCCCAATAGTCCAGAAGCGGCTGCCAATCGAGTCAGCATGACCACCGACGCGAGCGAAATTCTGGCGTTCCATCCGAACATCTGTCTTCCCTTTGACGGTTCAATCACCCCCACAACGGCGAAACAGCCTATCTCAAGCCGTACCGTCCACTGGAAGACAATATATCCCGGCGGTCGTTAAACCCCCAACACGACTTTTTCCGTGAATCAGGGGCTGGACCAAGAAAACTACAGATCGAATGTGGATTTGGAGAAAGTGTGACCGCAGTATAGGCAGCGAGCATGCCGAGTACTAACCGTCCGCTGGCACTGCGGGCAGGGAAAGGCCTTGACTTGGTTTTTCCCGTCCAAGACACCGTCCCGTAAATCGACCTCCTGGATTTTCGCGAACAAGTCGGCGTCCGTCAGACCACCCTTGTCGCGCACCAGCTCCCAGAGAGCCTCGCAGATCATCAAGGTCTTCGCCAGACTCTCCTCCAACGCCCGGACGCGCAACTCGGCGTTGTGGGCCGTCGTCGACGCACGCTGGGCGTCGGCGGAAGCACCCGCCGCGGAGGCAGACTCCAAACCATACAGACGATAAAAATTCGGCATATTTCAGTTCCTTTTACTAATAGGGCCCAATCGATTCGGGACTCGTACCCAACCCACCGAACCGATTATTCTATGCCAAATCAGCACTGGCGGAAGTCGGAGCCAAATCGTTCAAACCACCAGGAAGGCTCGCCGAGTGGTTGCGGTTACAACGATTAATCCTGCCCACCGCCAGCCTCTGCTTCCAGAATAACCTCTTTTCCCGCATTTGTAATCCGACGAATTACGTTTTCTGACCTAGGTTTCGGTTGTTGTACGACGCAACCGGCGTCGCACACCATCCACCTTGTTCGGTCAACCCGCGACCTCGCCTGGCGATTCGCACACACCGGATACCGAGTACTGCCATGCCTACCAATCCCTCGAGTTGCCAGCGACGCCTGCGGATCGTTGAAGGTCGTCTGCAAGGCCAACTGCTTCGTCAGGTCTGTTGGCACTGGAGCTTGTTTCTCCTGATTTCCGTGACCTTGACACTGGGTTTGGGGTTCTTAACCGCCGACCCGACCATCACCTTCGCCAATCGACTACTGCAAGTCGCCGCCACTCAGATGCTGCCGTTCTTGGTACTGCTGGCCTTGCTTCCCTACTTTTTGGTCGACACCGTTCGCCTCAGCAATCGCTTCGCCGGCCCGGTGAGGCGCTTGCGAAACGCCCTGGAAGACTTGGCCTACCACAACCAAGCCCAACCGCTGGTGTTTCGCGATGGCGACTTCTGGGTCTCCACCGCGAACGCCTACAACGCAGTTGCCGAACAACATCAACAGATGCAGGACAAGATTGATGATTTGGAGGAAAAACTGGAACGTCAGCGTGAGTCGCAGCCGCAAATGACCTGAACCGCACCACTCCCGACTCCTCAGCAGATGCCCGTACACGTGATTTGAAACACAAGTGATTTGAAACACAAGTGGTTTGAAACACAAGTGGTTTGACAAATACAAGGATTCCCAACAACCATGCTGCGCCGACTATTCCCAGCCACAGTCTCGCCATCCGCGAAACGACGCAACGCCAGTGCCACGGTTGAACTGGCCGTTTGTCTGCCGGTCATCATGCTGATCACCGCCGGTGCCATCGAAGGCGCAAATTTTGCATTCTTGCGCCAAACCCTGGCCCAGTCCGCCTACGAAGGCATCAAGGTCGCCGTTCGCAGAAACAGCAATGGCGCCGCCGGCCTAGACGCCGCCCAACGCATCATTCAACAACGAAATGTGCAGGGTGTGACTTTCCAATACACTCCGACCCGTCCCGAAAACGCACCACCCGGTTCACCCGTGACCTTAGTCGTCACGGCCCCCGGCGATGCCAATAGCCAATTGCCGATCGGTCCATTCTTGGGCCGGACCATCACGATCCGCGCCACCATGGCGCGCGAGTAATCCACGCCGCATAACCCTTTGCCCCGACTGACCAACGAGTCAACTACCAACATGCAGCCGAATCGCCCGCCATAGGCGGTCGATTCACTTCGGAGCCTTCTCAACATGAACGTCCATCAAGCATCGATGTCATCAAAAACTAGAAAATACACAAATACCAGTAAGCGGCTGCCCAATCGTCGCGGTGCTGCCACCGTCGAATTGGCGTTGGTACTCCCCCTCTTCTTCACGCTGCTATTCACTGCTTACGAGTTTGGACGTGCCAATCTGATGAGACACGGGGCCGAGTCGGCGGCCTACGAGGCCGCTCGGGCCGCCATCGTCCCGGGGGCCAATAATGCCGACGTCCGCGCCGCAGCCCAACGGGTACTCGCCAGTGTCGGGGTCGACCAGTTCACAATCACGACCGTACCCGCCAACGTACAAACCCCCTCCAACGACTTGGAGGTCCGCATCGCAGTTCCACTCGACCAAAATTTTACCATCAGCACTTTTGTGACGGGCTTCGTTTTCACCGGCCAATGTCGCCTTTCACGTGAACGACAGTAAGCCCTAGCTCGCAACGCCCCCCCCAGAAACACCGGCAAACTGCACCACGCCCACCTGACGAGAACCGTGACCATGACTGCCTCGCCTGCCGCTACAACCCTGTTCCCCAATCGCCGTCGCCACCACCGAGCAAACGCACGCACCGGCGGCATGTTGATCCTGATCGTCACCGGCATCACCATCCTTTTGGTGGCTGCCGCCATCGGTATCGATGTAGCCTACATGCACGTCACCCGCGCCGAATTGCGGACCGCCACCGATGCCGCGGCCCGAGCCGGCGTTGAAGCTCTGGGCCGTACACAAAACATCGCCGCCGCCCGACAAGCCGCCATCGAGTTCGCCGCTCGAAACACCGTGGCCGGCGCTCCGCTCCTGCTGTCCGGCAACGATATCGAAATCGGTTCCACCATCGGGGGCGGTGGCAACCGATTCAGCTTTCGCCCCGGGGCCAACCCTCCCACCGCCATGCGCATCCACGGTCGAAGAACCAACAATAGCCCCAGCGGCCCGATCTCCCTCTTCTTCGGACCCATGTTCGGACAGAACAACTTCCAGCCCGACCACTTTGCGACCGCCGCGAGATTGGATCTCGACGTGGCCCTGGTCCTGGATGTCTCTGGATCCATGGCAGCTCAAAATCGCTTTCGAGGCTTGGTCGATGCCGTCCGCGTCTTTATCCAAGAACTAGAACTAACTCCCCAAGACGAACGCTGCTCGATGACGGTGTATGACACCAACGCCAGCAAAGAAATCCGCATGACGACCGATCTGCAATCCATCAATCGTCGCTTGGCTCAGCTGGGCCCCCGCGGCTTGACTGCCATCGGACTCGGCATGCAAACTGGCTTGACCAGTTTCAGTGATCCGCAGGCTCGGCCGTTCGCGCTCCGGACCATGATCGTGATGACCGACGGACACCACAACCGGGGCATTCACCCATCCAACGTTATCCCGCAAGCTCGGCAAATGAACGTGACCGTGCACACAATCACCTTCAGCCCCGGAGCCAATCAGAACACCATGCGGCAATTGGCCCGCGACGGCGGCGGTATCCACATTCATGCCAACAACAACGCCCAGTTGGTCGAAGCCTTTCGCGAAATCGCTCGCCAGTTGTCCGTTCTGCTGATCGAATAACCCCCCAACGCTCGACCACGAACCCCGTTTGACCCTTCACGCACGACCCAATGAAGTCCTGAAAAAAACGTGATCGAGAGATTCGCGAGTAGCGTCAGGCACCCGTGAACTGGAGATAGCGACAGGGTGCCACCTCCCCGGCTGCCAACTGTCGTACCGATTCAAAGTGCCAATCGCACCTGAGGACTTGTCCGCCTTTATGAAAACCGGGTGCTAACGCACTCCGGCTGATTTTCAATTCGGTATTTTAATTACGGACAAGTCCTTAGTCCGCTCCGATGGTCAATACCCAGCCCATGAAAGCGATGATCGCCAAACAAACCAATACGCAGGCAAGAAAACCGACAACATCCAATCGCGTCGGACGCAACATCTCCCAGTCGCTGCCCGGAAACAACCGCAGTCGTTCAAATCGCTGCGGATCCGCATACGAACGGTTGAGCTCCGCCAAGTCCGCTGCCGGATCGGCCTGAACCGGCGTCTTCATCTTGGCGAAGTAACGATCCAGTGACGATTTTTGATTGCGCGGTGTGATGTAACTAAAGCCCACCAACAGGACGAAGGGCAACAAAAGTCGAGTCGGCAGTCGCAGCGCCTCGAGCGTGGCGACACCCGCCGTCGAAAGATCCCAACCCGCCGCCGCATAGATTAAAAAGTCCGCATTAAACTGACCACGCCCAGACAACGGCCCCTCCCAACGAAACGTCTCCACGCGACGCCCCGCCTCCTCCCACTCCCCAATTTTTACCTGCCTCGCACCACCCGCAACATCCGGCTGAATCCCCTCCTGCCAAAAAATGGCTCGTCCCCCGCGTCGACTCACGACCGAAATCGTGGCCCCCACCTCGGCCTGCGGCGGTGCCTCCCCCAACCGCTTCTGTTGCACTTCGCGCTGCTCGCCCGCCGGGAGACGCTCAACCTGCTCCAGGGCCGCCGTCCACGATTGATAACGGGCAACATCCGCGGCCGTCGCCACCCGAGTAATGGTCACCTGCTCCATGTCCGTTGTCTGTGTCAATGACGGCAGCGTCCGCAAGCTTGGAAACAGGACCGGCAATAACGCAGGTACGACAAAAAACAGCAACAACGAGCAAACCATGGTCGACCATACCGCCGTTGTATTCACCCGCCGCCAATACAAGCCCAACCAAAACGGTGCCGCAAACAGAATCGGCAATTCGATCGCCAAGCGGAATTGATCCAACACATTGGTGTAGAACAACGACACACCAACCGCTCCCAAAACCAATACCACGCCCGTCCAGCGCCCCACCGCGACATACTGGGCCTCTGTGGCACTGGGATTCCAATAGGCTGCATACAGATTCCGAACTACCAACGCCGATGAAACCAACATATAAGTATCGGCCGAACTCATCATGGCTGCCAATAGACAGGCAAACATCAACCCCACCAGCCCCAAGTTCAATGGCCCCAAAATCTCGCGAGCAGCAACTCCCCAAGCCCGATCCGGATCCATCGCCACCTCCACGCTGCCTCCCAACATGGCCAAGGCTATCAAGCCGGTCAAAGCCCAACCCACCGTGCATAATCGCTTGAGAAAGTTGCCCAGCACCAGGCCCACGCGCGCTTCGATTTCACTCTTGGCCGATCCCCCGCCCGTAGCGATAAAGTGCGGATGAACCACAATTCCCACCAACGACAGCAGAGTGAACGAGACGATATAAACCAATGGAAACTCGCCACTGGCCGGCCCCGAAAACAGACTAAAAAAATCCGCTGGCAGCTTCTCGTGTAAAACAGTAAATCCATCAGCCCAATTGCCCCCAACCCCCGCAGCTGCCCCACGCGATAAGATCGCCAATCCCGTCGGGATCAACAATAGAGACAGCAAGATAATCAAAACTCCCTGAACTAAATCTGTCCAGTAAGCCGCCGTCAAACCACCCAGCACGCCGTACACAATGACCGTTACCGCCAAGGCCGGCACAATCACTTGATGGATCTGAAATCCCGCCAACGTCTCCACGCCCAACAATGGGACCGCAAATTTGGCGATCGCCGTCAGCATCGTCGAAAGAAATGCCATATAAAAAAACAATGCGTAAAGCGCGAACGCCGCCCCCAACGCCCGCGACTCGTAACGCTCCACAAACCAATCCCCGAGCGTCAAATGCCGCATCCGGCGATACCACACCGCGGTGATCCAATAGATTGGGGTCACGAACAGCCATTGCATCGCCGCCCACACCCCACTGGCGCCACTGAACCAAACCGCTCGCCCCACCAACACCGGTTCATGGGCGCCCGTCCCAGCCCCAAAGGCTGCGAATGTCTGCAAGAGCTTGCCAAACGAACGACCACCCAAGAAGTAGTCGCTCTGCGTCTGCGTGTGCCGCATCGCCAACCACCCCAGCACCATCATGCTGGCAAAGTACACGACCAAGACGCCATAATCCAATGCCTGCATGATAACACTCACCCTGACAACAGCCGAAGTCTCGAAATCCTGCCGACAACCCACTCCACTTTGAATCAGCGGTTTGTTAAACGCCCCGTCAGCCAAAATCCCAATCGCGACGATACCGCATTGGCCAACATCAACCAACGGAACTTGGTCGGATAAATCAACTGCAAACGACGCCGCTGGACCCCCATCACAATCCGCTGGGCCAACCACTGTGGGCAGATCGCGCGGACCGGTGCCCCCGCCCCAGGTAAATTGGCCGCCACCGACAATCCGTCCGCCTGATCCGCATAACGCTGACCCGCGTCGTCCCGCTGCAATGGCCCCGGGCAGACCAATAACACGTGCACCTTACCCGCCGACTCCAAACGCACGTTGTCCGTGAAGTTGGCCAACGCTGCTTTCGATGCCCCATAAGGAGCAATCCACGGCCAAGCCGTCTTCGCCGCCAACGTCGCAATGTTGACCAAACTGCCGCCACTGTCAGCCAACCATGGCAACGCCTTCAGCGATGTGTGAACCACAGAGAAATAGTTGACGTCCATCATGCGACGATAGGCTCCCATGTCCGGCTGCCAAACCGAACTGCGGCAACTTTGCCCAAGCGCATTGACCAACAAGTCCACCCGACCACTGGCAGCGTAAGCCCGCTCGAAAACCTCCGACACCCGCACAACGTCCGTCGCGTCCATCGCGTAGGTCGCTACGCCCCCCACAGACACCTCGCGTCGCAAATCCGTGGCCGCCGCCTCCAGACGCGTTTCATCCCGAGCAAACAGGCTGACAGAATAACCCTCCACCAACAAAGCTCGAGCCACCGCTAACCCCAAGCCACTCGACCCGCCCACCACCCAGGCCACCTTCGAATTGGAAATTTGCATGCGACAGAGCTTCCACTGCGACCTTAATCCAACGCCCTGACGCGTTGGCAGAACAGCTCCAGTGTAAACATAACAAGATCCCTGCCAACCCAAGTACCACCCAGACAACTCCAAGCACCAAACCACCAGCAGAATTGCCGGCTGGCCCACAATCGGCACAGCACCACCAAGTCGGGCCGCAACGAATCAAACGGCGGCAGCAATAAAAAAGCTGCCGGCTATGACGCCAGTAAACAGGCGCTTCTAACAGCCAATCTAACGGCCGTTCACGCCCAGCGATCGCCCCTCACACGCCCTATCAAACCGTTTCCAATGTACAGCCGGCACCTGGCTTGGAGTCCACGTAAGCCGGGTTCGGCGGAACGCCGGCACTCAACTCCAACGCCTGTTTCGCCAGGGCAATAAAATCGGGCCGCTGCGTCGCGTCCTCCGCCGGACGGCCCAGTATGACTTGGCCGTGATGCAGCACAAACACTCCCGGCAAAAAGAAGCTGTCACCCTCCAACTTGCCGATGCCGTGGCCGCCAATCAGCCCGTGAGTCAAACCCCGCACCAGCACCTTCCAAGAGAACAACTGGCCAAATCGCCCACGCTGTAACCCGAACCCGCGATAGATAATGCAGAAAGGATCGCTGATGTGATGCCAGTACTCGACCTCGTATTTGGCCAGAATCGTCGTGCCATCCAATGGGCTCCCCATGTGAACGACCACAACATGCAATGGCATGGCATTTAGCTGCTGCCGAACCTCACCCAAATCTGCCATCACCCGCCGACAGAACGTGCAGCCACTGTGCCGCAGGAACACCACCATCGTCGGCCGCTCCGCCGACAACGCCGCCAAGCTCTGGCCCCGCTGCGAACGACTCTCACGCAGCAATTGTGTCCACCCAGGCACCATCTCGTACCGCCCTCGCTCCGAATGCCAGCGAAACGCCTGGTACAGAATCATTGAAAATGGCACCCACCAGATCAGATCGTTGAACAGACAAATCAGAGCAAACCCCAGCGGAAATTGGCCCGAGAACAGGTAGTAAGCCATGCCGATCGGGCCAAGAATCTTGCCCAGCAGCCCCACAAGGACGATCGGCCAGTGCCGCAGGGGGTTCGATGCTGCCAACCAATAGCCCACGCCGTAAACACCGACGATCATGCCGACCGCCTGCCACACCGGGGCGTGGTTGATGTCAGGCAAGCCCGCCCAGCGGAATGCCGCTTGAGGGAACAGAATTACCCAAGCCCCCCAGACCAAATTGTACGCACCGGCCGCCACCAGCGTCGCCGACATCCACCTCGACTTGTCCATTGAAGTCCACAACCTTAAGCTGCCGCCACACCAAGTCCTGCCCGCACCCCTAAAAAATCCACTGGTAGAGTACCGCAGAGGTAACGACAACTTAACCGGCCCCCGTCCCAGCCCCGTCCAGCTCGATCCCCCCGAAAAAGCCCCCGAATCGGTGCTCCCAGCCCCCCGATTGGACTAAAAATCAGCAAAATCTAACGTTTCTCGCAGCTCTGCGATCAACTCGCTCGACGGCTGCTTCTCCTTCAGCAGCTTGTAAGTATAGCGAGCCCCCGCCAGTCGGTCGGTCTGGACACACCACAAAATGACCGAAGCCAACGCCTCCTCACTGTACCCGTGTCGCTCAAAGTACGGCAGAAGTTGCTCGACCCGACCGGCCGGCAGGGCCGCCGCCAGACTGGCCAAACACCCGATCGACAACGGCTGGTCCGCCAGCCCCAACCGAGCGTGCTCGGCGGCCAACTCCCACTTGTCCATCGCCTGATACGCGTCCGAAATGGACTCGTGCAACGCCGCATCGAAACCCAACCGCTCCCCATATTTGCGGAACGACTCGATCGCCAACTCGTATCGCTCCTGAACCACGTAAATCTCACCCCGCAATTGGTGCAGGACCGGCGACTCGACAGGCAACTGCTCCAAGGCCCCCAAATCCTGTAGAGCCACGGCCAGCTCCTCCAATGCCATGAAGGCAACCGCTCTAATCAACAATACAAAGCGTCGCAACTCCTGCGGGACCTCTGCCGCCATCAGCTCATCCGCATTCTCCACCAAAGCCTCCAAACCGTCCTCGTCCAACAGCCCCTGCTGCAGCAACTCGGCAGATTGCGCAAACTCCTGCAATACCCCCGCCCGCAGGTTTGAAGCTGCCCCCATGTTCATCCCCCACGCCAGTAAGGCAGAGAACCGAACACCCATTCCCAACATTTCAAAGTCATAAATCCGCCATCGGTCTCCCTCACGCTGCAAATACCAACGAATCGGTTGGCTCATGCCCTCGACGTCATAGTGACGGCCCAAGATCTCCACCCGATCCTCCGCCGACCTCTCAAAGTTGAGCCAGCGAGTAGACTCCCACGCCATCGAGCGAAACGCGGAGAAACGAGGGCGTAACCCGACCTCCAAACGCTTGACCCATTCCGCTGCATCGACCCCCTCGACCTCCGGCAACAAAGCGCGTTGCCCCAGCGACTCCACGACCCCCACCAGCGAAAAGTTCTGGCCGATTCGACGTGAACTGCCAGACGCAATCGCCATCCGCAACGTCTCCATAAACTCTGCGACGTCCGCTGGGATCTCAACCGAACCGGGAGCCGATTTCCCATCGTCACTTTCCTGCCGACCCGCCTCCTGTTCAACACCGACCGGCCTCGGCCCACCCAATGCCAACGGAATACCACCTGCTGCCACCTGTTGGACGCCGCCAGCTGCCTGCGGCTCCCCAACCAGACACTCCCCAACCAGACACTCCCCACCGAGACACTCCCCACCGAGACGCCCCCCAACCAGAAACTGCGGCACCTGGGTCGCAACACCGACCCAATCGATTATCAGGATTCCGATCGCAGCAGCCCACAAGCACCTCCCTTGAATTGGAGTTTTCACGATCCGCTTCGCCAACCAAACCATCGCCGTCTCCTAAACCAGACCCGTCATCTACGCCAAGTCCACCAGTCTGCCGCCACCTCAAAACAATCTTCCAGCATAACCGATAATCTTCGCAGAATCTGCACGATCAACATGTTTCAACAAAATTTACCCGGGCTTACCCCGCCAAAAACTAAAGTTTCAAGTTTTAACCAAACGAACGCGGACGGCAGTACTAGATTCTGTTGGATGCCCCGCCCGACTTACCAACGCGGCTGGTCGCCGCGCCGTTTGGGCCTGCCCAGGCAGCCTCGTTCCAATTACTCCCTTTTTCCTTGCACTTTTCCCTTCGTTACTCCCACGTTGGTTAGCTGCGGTATCCACTCATGACTTCTGCGCCCGTACCAATCAAGCCACCTCAGTCGACTCCGCCCGTGGATGGTGTGATCGCCAGCTTAACAGCGCAAATCGAAGCGCTCTGTGGACTGCTGAGCCCCGAAGCAGCAGCCGATCACAGCCCCGCTGCCCCCAATCTGCAACCGTATCTGGCTGAACTTCGCCGCCAAGCCGATCTGTTGGTCGATTGCTGGCCCCGGCGGGAAACAACCGAAGTCGCCGCTGGTCCGTCGACCGGCCTGGTCGAAATCGCTCCCGATCCGCTGAGCACCGCCAAATCCACTCGCGAACCCTCCGACATCTCACAATGTCCGCCTTCTCAAGAGGAAACGGAGAGCCAACGCCTCCTGACCGCCCTCTTCGCCAAGATCGATGCGGCCGTCTTGCTGTTCGACGACGTCGCCTGCGTTTCCTGCAATGCCAAAGCGACAGAACTCTTCGGCTGCGCGATCGACCAATTGGTCGGGCGGTGGCCAGAACCGTGGTCCGGTAAGTACTTGCCCGAGGGCCAACCGATGGCGGATCGCTTGGTCTCCCTGCACCGACAAGCCATGTCGGGAGACTGCGAGCCCATCCGCTTGTTGCTGCGTCAAACCGCGGTTGGTCCCGTTTGGTGCGAACTCCGCATGTCGGGATTTATGTGGCGTCAGCAAACTCATGTTATCGTCACTGCCACTGAGATAACCGCCCGCTTGCAACTTGAAGCCGAGATGCGTCGCCACAGCGATTTCCTCAACAACATCATCAACGCCGTGCCCGACCCGATTTTTGTGACTAACCAGCAGCAAGAACTGGTGCTTGCCAACGAGGCCTTCTGCCGCGACTTTCTCACCAACCGAGAACTGCTGCAAGAGATTCGTTGGGATGCGTTGCCGCTCACAGATTCCCCTACGGACCTCGCTGCCCCACCTCACCCACCGGCGCTCGATATCGAACTTCGCCAAAAGCGCGGCGAGATGGAATCGGTCTTATCCATTCGCCGCTCCCTGTATAACGATCCCGTGGATCAGTCGCCGTTTATGGTCGCCGTCTCACGCGATATCTCGGAAGAACGGCGACGACAAGAACGCGCCAGCCTGCTGGCCAGCGTGTTTTCCAATGCCAGCGAAGGCGTCGCGATACTGGACACTTATGGGCATGTGCGTGAATCCAATCCCAAGCTCCAAGAACTCCTGGCTCGCAACGAAGTCGAACTCACGGGCACTCACCTATGTGAGATCCTGTCCTTCGAACAACATGCCTGCCCGCTAGTTGCTGAGGTATTGGCACACACGGAATCCTGGACTGGGAAAGCCACGGTATCGCTACCCGATGGCATGCAGCGTTGGCTGAGAATCTCGTTTAGCCGTAGCCAAGCGCCCGACGTTGGCCCCCGCGACCACGCTCAGGCATGGCAAGTCATTGCCCTCTTCACCGATATCACCCAACTGGAGTTATCCCAACGCCAACTGGACTACCAGTCACGGCACGATCTATTGACCGGCTTGCCCAACCGACAGCATTTTATCGAGCAAGTCCAAACTCGGATGGATAGCGATGGCAGCGTCCCCACCCCCTTCACTGTCTTCTTGATCGACCTGGACGATTTTAAATCCATCAATGACAACTTCGGTTACGAGGGCGGCGACATTGTCTTGCAAAAGGTCAGTCAGCGTCTGAGATCGATTGTTGACGACCAACACGCCCCCCACCACCATCTCGTTGCCCGCTCCGGCGGTGCCGAATTTGCAGTGCTGATCGATCACGATTGCTCAAGTACCGCCGATACGGTTACCTGGGCCAATCGCTTCGTCACAGCCTTCGGTGACCCCATCGAACTGCCCGACTCGGAGGTCATCGTACACGCCAGCATCGGTACGGCATCGTTTCCAACCGATGGCACAAGCTATGCCCGGCTGCTCTCGAATGCTGACATGGCTCTGTCGGCCGCCAAATCCGCTGGAAAGAATCGTGCCACGCACTACAGCGATGAAATGCAAGCGCGTATCAATCGACGCCACGCACTCCATGTGGAACTTCGACGCATGTTGCAACGCGGCGAACTCACCCTCTTCTATCAACCCAAGGTCGATGCACGTACCGGCAAGCTCCACGGCTGCGAAGCTCTCGCTCGCTGGATTCGCCCCGACGGATCAATGGTCTCGCCCGGCGAATTCATTCCAATCGCCGAACAAACCGGCTTGATTCTCAACCTCGGCAACCTAGTCCTCGATCGAGCGTTCGAAACCAGCCGACAATGGGCAGTCAGCCATCCAGAACTCCTGCCCATCGCCGTAAACATCTCCACCCAACAATTGCATCAACAAGACTTTGTCGCAAATCTCTTGGCAAAAGCTGCTGAAGCGGGGATTTCGAACCACTGGATCGAACTGGAGATCACCGAAAGTGCCGTGGTCGACGACGTGCAAAGCGTCATCGCCAAAGTCCAACAACTGGCCAATGCAGGCTTTAGCATCGCTGTCGACGACTTTGGAACCGGCTATTCTTCACTGAGCTACCTGCGACACTTCGCCATCAATACCCTAAAAATTGATCGCGCCTTCATCATCGAACTGGGCAAAGACCCCAACCTGATGGCCATCGTGCAAGCCATCACAGCCCTCGCCAGAGGCATGCGTCTCACCGTGGTCGCCGAGGGCGTCGAAACCCCCGTCCAGAAGTCGCTGCTGTCACAAGTCGGCTGCGATTACTATCAAGGCTTTCTTTTCTGTCGTCCATTGCCGAAATACGAAGCCGAACAATTCGCTGCCTGTTTGTGGCCCGCAGCCAACCACGGTTTCCCTGCTCTCAACTCCTGCCACGCCGACACAATCCCGTCCTGACGCGAACTTACCGCGTCCTCGCCTCCCAATTCAAAGGCCGCACGCAACTTGTGCCGTGGCGAACGTGACCGTCCTCCCTCAACAAATCGACCCTAATATCAACAAATCCGCGGCAACATGGCCGTGGTCGGTTCATCCAAGGGCAACGGGCGTCCCAAGGAACGAACCACTGTCACCGCCGCCTGCTGACGCTCCGTCACCCGACCGATACATGCCGCCGCCCGACTGATCGGAACCGTTCGACATGCCGCCAAACAACGCTCGGACCAACCCGTCGGCACCGCGATCACCATCGTCCCCTCGTTAGCGACAAACAAGGGGTCAATTCCCAACAACTCCGCCATCCCACGAACCGATGCCGTGACTGGGATCTCTCGCTCCCCGATCGCCATCGTCAAACCACTGGCCTCTGCCCATTCGTGCAAGACCGCCGCCAGACCACCCCGTGTGGCATCGCGCAATGACTTGTAAGGAATCTGGGCCGCTTGCAGAGCAGCCACCACCGGCCACAAGCTGCCGCAATCCGACTGAAGATCACTCGATAACCCCAACGACTCGCGGGCCGACATCACGGCCATGCCGTGTTGTCCAATCGGACCACTGACCAACAACTCGTCTCCCGGCGATAAGTCGCCCGACGGCGCGTGCTCCAGCGATAGCAACTGGCCAATGCCACTTGTATTGACATACAACTGATCCACGCCTCCCCGCGGCAGCACTTTGGTGTCGCCGGTCACCACCGTGAGCGATAGCTCCGCAGCCGTCACCCGCACACTCTCCAATACGCGTTCCAAGATCGCGATTGGCAGGCCCTCTTCGATCAACAAGGACAAGCTCAACCAACGCGGCCGAGCTCCCACCATGGCCAAGTCATTGGCCGTGCCCACCACCGCCAACCGACCAATATCCCCCCCCGGGAAGAACAACGGTGATACGACAAACGAATCAGTCGTGAACGCCAGACTGGCAACACCAGAATCCAAACGAGCGGCATCGGACCATCCGTCAACGCCGTCTGCCGTTGCCGCCGCCGAGAATTTGGAATGAATCCAGCGACGGAGGAACTCGCGACTCCCACGTCCGCCTTCCCCATGCAATAATGTCACCTGTCCCGGGGGTCCATCGACCAAACGCGGACACTGCCAATCCAAACCTTCGTTCATCAACGCCCCCCCGCTGACTTTTGACTGCGTTCCAACTCTACCGACGCGTAGCGATAATAGGCATTGCAGGCTCCCTCGCCCGAGACCATCGGTGCACCCAATGGTGACTCCGGCGTACAGCCCGTGCCAAAATGCGGACAGTCACTGGGACGCAACCGTCCACTCATGACTTCACCACTTCGGCATCCAGTCGCCTCGGCCGCTTCCACCCCGTCCAAGCTCGACAAACCAAACTTGTCGACCGCGTCCCAGGCTCGAAACTCCTCTCGCAACAACAACCCACCCGCCGGCATCCACCCCAACCCACGCCACGGCCGATCGGCCACGCGAAACACCCGCTGCAAAATGCCTTGCGCCGCAGCATTACCCGCCGCCGCCACACTGCGGCCATAAGCATTTACGACTTCCGCCTGGCCACGTTCCAACAACTGCACACTGTGCAAAATCCCCTGCAACAAGTCGACTGGCTCAAACCCAGTCACCACCACCGGCCTCCCGTATCGTTCAACAAAATCACGATAAACTTCGTAACCCGTGATCGTGCACACGTGCCCAGCCGCCAAAAAACCATCGACCCGACAACCCGCCGCGGCAGCAATCGCCGCCATCGCCGGCTCGACTCGTACATGGGCCATCAATACGGAAAAATTACTCAAACCCAACGACGCCGCCTGTTCGACTGCCAATGCCGTTGCTGGCGCAGTGGTTTCAAAGCCAACCGCCAAAAAGACAACCTCGCGATCAGGGTCCTCCCGCGCCAAAGCCACCGCATCCAACGGCGAATAAACCAATTGCACCCGCGCCCCACGTCGACGGGCCATCAACAAACTCTCACCCGTCCCCGGCACACGCAGCATGTCTCCGAAGGTCGCCAACCGCACCTCCGCTCGTAGTGACAATTCGATCGCCTGATCAATCGACTCCGCCGCAGTCACGCAGACCGGACAACCCGGCCCATGCAACAGTTCAACCACGCCCCGCAAGGCGTCGTCGATCCCATGCCGCAATAAGCCGTGCGTCTGACCACCACAGACTTCCATAATCGTCCAGGCCCGCGTCGCCGTCCGCTGGATCTCCTCCAGCAAACGCTTGGCCAAACCCGGATCGCGAAACTCGTCCAAATACTTCATGCGAACTCGTCCTCCGACTCATCCGCACCCAAAGAACGCAGGTCGACAAGACTCTGCTGCGCGGCCGCTTCATCCACACGAGCGATGGCCACCCCAGCATGAACGATCACATAATCGCCTGGCTGAGCGTCCGGCACACACGCCAAATTACACAGCCGCCTCACACCCAAAAAATCAACCTCTGCCTCCACAAACGGAAACTCCGATCGCACCCAACGAATCACTTGGCCCGGCACCGCCAAACACATGAGCTCACCTCAATTCCCTGCCAATCCAACCATTCCCCGCAACCTTCGACCGCCAAGACTTGCCCGGTCCGTTCCAGCTTACCATACCGGCTTCCATTTGCCGCAAGATGCCCCTGATTTAGGTTTTTCTACGCGAGCCTTGACACGCAAGGCCAAGCGGGCAAACAATCCGACTCGAGTGGCCGGACAGGGCACCGATCGCGCGGTCACATTCGCCTCGCTGAGAAAATCCGTAACCGTTCACGGTAGTAGGATAACCCTAGGGGCTGGCTCGTTCCGCAAGTCGGATGGTTCAACGGAGATACTCGTGGCATTCTCCGGTGCCCTTGCTCGCAAACGCTCCTACTGTGGGCCCGACTTGCTCCACGGCACCCTACGGGGCGTGAACGGCAACCAAAATCCAAACGCGAATTTTCGAAACTTTGACGCTTGGCTTGGGTTGCTGTGAAGGCCAACACCAGGCTTTCGCTCCCCGGCGACGCCGCTGCCAACGCCCCGCTTCCGCTCGCCTATCTTATGTCCCGATGCCAATTTCCCTGTTCAAACCAGCAGAGGGCTGCTGGTCTGCTGTCTGTCCAGATTCCTCTGTTCCATCACGATTCAAACCGGCAAAGGGCTGCTTGGTCGACAGCCCGCCCGGATTCCCATGAAACGGAGCATTTTGACTGTCTCGAAACGACTGCTGCTCCGTGATAGGCCTCAACGGCCTTGCTGGTCCCTAACTTGTCCCACACCGAACGCCTGATGCCCACAACACGCCCCAACCCAACCACTGTGAACACCTCGGCAGCATTACCCGGCCAACGGTTGCCGCTGGCCGCCGCCCAGTCCCGCGGGTGTTCGAGCGCCTCGCCTGGCATCTGTCGTGTCGCAATTGTCGGCGGTGGGCCCGGGGGATTGATGACCGCCTACCTCCTGCAGAAAAAAGTCAATCGACGACTGGAGGTCGTGATCTTTGAGGCCTCCGCTCGACTGGGTGGCAAGATCCGTTCCCCTCGATTCTCAATCGAGTCGGTGGCCTACGAAGCCGGGGCCGCGGAATTTTATGATTACTCGCCAGTGGACGAGGATCCACTCAAGGCCCTCATCCAAGAACTCGGCCTGCCACTTGTACCACTGGGAGGCAACACGCTCTGCGTCGACAATCGACTGATCACGAACCTGGATGATGTCGAGCAATACTACGGCGCGAAAACGCGCGCGACCTGGCAGCGGTTTCATCAACAAGCCCGCGGCACGATGACTCCCGCGGACTTCTATCGCTCCGGCAGCGACGAAGCTTGGTCATGGCCCGATCCACCCACCAAATCCTTCGCCGATTTCCTGGGAGAATCGCAAATCAACGAATTGCAACCGTTACTCGAGTGGCAAGTCCACAGCGATCTGGCTACCGAACCGGCCAACACCAACGTCGAATACGGCCTACAGAACTACCTGATGAACGACCCCGCCTACATGCAACTCTATGGCATCGAAGGGGGAAACGAACGCCTGATCGATGAGCTGGTGCAGCGTTGTTCAGCCGAGTTCCGCCTGCAGCAACCCGTCAAGCAGATTCGACGACTGGCCAGCGGCGAAGTGCAAGTCGATTTCCTCGCAGACGGCGCTCCCCACTCGCAGACATTTGACGCGGTGATCGTCGCCCTGCCCCACGACGCCTTGCCAAACTTGTCCTTTCCCGACACCCAACTGGCGGCGGCGATGCAACGGCACTTCGACCATCATCATCACCCAGCGCACTACTTGCGCATGACGCTGCTTTTCCGGAGCCCGTTTTGGCGTGCGGCCTGGCAGGAGTCCTTCTGCATGCTGGACCATTTCTCGGGCTGCTGCCTCTACGACGAATCATGGCGAACACCCGAACCGGATTGGGGTGTCTTGGGTTGGCTCTTGGGTGGCCAAGCAGCGGTCGATTTCGCCGATCGCACCGATGACGAACTCATCGAGTTGGCTTTGGACTCGCTGCCGCCCGTGATGGGAAACGGTCGAAGCCATTTTCTAGAAGGCCGAGTCCATCGTTGGCTGCATGCCGTCAACGCCCTGCCCGGTGGTCGCACACCGCTGCCCATCCAACAACGACACTGCCCCGAACCCACTTGTCACGACAATCTCTGGATCGTCGGTGATTACCTGTACGACTCCACCATCAACGGCGTCTTCGATTCGGCGGACTATGTCACCGACGCGATCGCCGCCTCCGTCCATTCCACCTAGCACAACCAAGCCCAATCCCCATGGTCAACGCTCCCCCCATCGCCGCCACAGATTCCGCCTGGCCAAACCGGCCCGCCCACGGACTCCATTCACCCGCGGCCAACGGACTCAACACTACCTTGACACTGGCTCAACCCATTGCCGTATGGCGAGCAAAATTCACAGCGGATCCAACCCCCGCGGATAAACGGTTTGGTCGCCCATTCGGCGAGAAGCGACGCCAACACATCGTCCGCAGCAATTCGGTCGAGTCCTCGCACGTCGAATTGACGGACCTCGGACCCGACCATGTCCTGGTGCTGGAACTGGGCACCTCAGAGACAGATCTGACCACGCTGCAAAAAATCCAACACTGGCTCGACCACGCGGCTGACTCCAACGATGCGACCGCGGCGCAATGGGTCTCACTGCCCGGCACTCAATTGGTCTGGCACCCGCGGTGCCTGGTCGTTTCGGCCACCCCGGAGCGGAGCGAGCGCGTCTGCCAAGCGGCACTCGAAGTGATGTTTTTCGCTGCTGAATTGCAATCCCTGGAAGCGACCGTCGACAACGCTTGGGACAGCACCCTCGAAGATGCGCCCTTGGGATTCGAGTTCAGCACGGCCGACCTACCGCGTCGCTCCATACTGGCACAACGCTTCCAAACGGTCTGCGCACTGCGCACCCGCTACGCTCGGCTCATTAGCCAAGTCGTCGTGCCACATGTCTATCCGCCGACGATCGCCAGCCAAATCAGCGAACGATTGAGAGAACGACTGCGACTGGAGGATCGACTGGAATTGACCGACGAGCGACTCACTGCCCAAGAAAGTGTCTACGAACGCTGCAGTCAACGCTGCAGTGACTTTGTCGTGGCTCGTACCGGTCATCACCTCGAATGGATCATCATCATTCTACTGGCCTTCCAAACGATCCTCTGGATCGTCGACCTGTTGTCCGCCAGCAACGGAGTGCCGCCGACGACGCCCTAACCGCTGAGACCCAACCCACAGACACCAAGTTCCACCAGACGATCGGGTCCGACTCCATGCGTTTTTCTTCGATCGACGCCCTCCGCACCCTATCGATTTTTATCATGGTGCTGGTGCACTTCACCGAGAACCTAGCAGGTGTTACTCCGGCCATCGCCGGACTGGGGGCACCCATGTTCATGTTCCTCTCCGGTGTCAGCTTCCGACTCTGGCTCAATGGACGTGCTGCCCAACAGTTGCCCGACGACTCGCTCACCAAGATTGCCGTCCGGCGTGGGCTGTTTGTTTTTGGCCTCGGGTTCTTCTTCAATATCGTGATCTGGCTGCCCGAAGACGTCTTCAACTGGGACGTACTCACACTGATCGGCGTCGCCCTCATGGGACTGGGTGTGATCAGACACGCCCCAGCTCCCATCCTGTTATTGATTTGCGCCCTCTTGTTGGCACTGACTCCCGTCTTGCAACAGGTCGTCGATTGGGGGGCCTATTGGTACGATGATTATTTTGATCCCGACTTGACGCTGTCGGATGTGACCTTGGGATTCCTGGTCGTCGGTTACTTCCCCGTTTTTCCGTGGTTAGCCTTTCCCTGGCTGGGCTTTGCCCTCAGCACGCTCGTGTTCGGATCCCGTGCGGATCAGTTTTCCCAAACGACATTGCGAACCATCGGCTGGATTGGACTCGGTGGCCTACTTTTGACTGGTCTGCTGATGCTCGTCCCCCTCGTCGCTTCCCTTGACACTTCTAGCAACACTTCGGCAGCTCGGCTCCTGCGATGGTCGATGTTCCCCGCTTCACCGCTCTACTTGTTGGGGACAGTCAGCTGGACGATCTTTGCGTTTTCGTTCGCCTTCGAGTGGCTGGACAGGCAACTCCCGCCCACTCGGTTCTTGCGATTTCGTCAACTGACCTCGACCTTCAGCCGTCGCTCACTGACAGCCTACCTGCTGCATCACGCCGTGCACCTGTGGCCGCTCTGGTTATTGGCGACCTATCAGGGCCTGGAGACGACACACTATTGGCGACAAGCCACCT
Organism: Pirellulaceae bacterium; assembly: GCA_018402565.1. Taxonomy (GTDB): domain Bacteria; phylum Planctomycetota; class Planctomycetia; order Pirellulales; family Pirellulaceae; genus M30B19. The sequence goes on from JAGYIQ010000001.1 coordinate 611,011, forward strand.
CCGTTCCCGTGGCGGTCTCACTCGCTGTCGCTTTTCTCGTTCTCTGCTACTTCGTCTTCCAGTGGCTAGACAAGACCAAACGACCGGCCGTCGAGGAACTGATGCGTTGGTTGACCGACTAGCCCCAGTCGACAAACGCCTCGCTTACGGATTGCGACGGACCTGGAACGTTCCGTTGTCGGCCACATCAAACATCGGTTGGTTGAAGCGGCAATAGCCACGACGCTTGTAAGGCGAGAACTGGATCCCCATCGCCACGTTCCATGTCTCTTGGCCCGAAGTCGAGGCCAGGATCGTGTCTTGGGGCAACAAGTAAGTAAAACCACCGTAAAATCGCAACGCCTCGTTGCGTAGCGGAGTATTGAAGTCCAGCGCCAAGATCGTGTGTTGTTCATCCGTATTGCCCGCATTGAACTCGACGTAACCCTCGCCATCACAGACCGACTTGCGGAAGAACACGCGGTACTGACGGGCCGCCACCCAGTTTTCCGACAAAATGGTCTGGCCGCCCGCGACATCGGTCAAGACGCTGTTGGTCGTATCGCTCAATTGGGCCTGCATGTAGCGAAAGCCGATCGTATTCTGACGGACTGTCACCCATGACAATTCACTGCGGAGCTGCGATACGCCAAAATTCGAGTACCAATCCTCTCGCAAGTAATCGTAGGCCACACCACCCTGCAAACCTTGATCGACACGGCGAAACAACGCTGCCGTTACAAACAACTGGTTGCGATTCTCCTCGGTAAAAGAGGAACCAGAGAAATTCGATTGCACCGAGTTGACGCCCAAAGACCCAGAAAACAAACCACAAGTCAATCGCTTCAGTGGCAAGCCCAAGTTCACGCCACCATGAAAACCAAAACTCCCGTCCTGCTGGCGATTTGCCGCATTCTTGAAACCCTGTACACCCAAGCGAAAATCGGCGTTCGAAATCAAGCCGCCGAACCCTTGCCAGAAACACTCCGGGCACGGATCACAATCACCGCCGCCGCAATTTCCAGCAAAGCAGCTACCGAACCCCTCGCCATAGCTCACTTCATCGCCCCACATCACGTCACCTTCCATACCCTCGTAGTAGGCCGGCTCGGCAGAATACACGGGATCCATCATCAACGGCTGTGGCAACGCCTCCATCCCGCCGACCATCTCACCCTGCACCGCATCTTGCGGATAATAGCCGCCAGACAAATAGTTGACAGGCTGGACCGCACCTCGTACCGGTGCCGATCTCCCCATCCCCGAACCCTGCGGAAAGCCGTAGTTGGCGGGCTGTACAGGTCGCTGCACCAAACGCTGCGGTTGGCGAACCTGCTGCGCTTCCACCAACTTCGGACACTGGACTACCAGCAGACACACGGACGCTGCGACGGCAAATACTGTTTTGAGGGTCATCGCTGAAGATTCCTTCCAGGGGGGGCGAAAGGTGGGTCAAACCGCCGCGAACTCGCAACACCCCAGTCAATAGACCCCGCAAGATCCACCGACCAAGGCACCTCTCAAGGCGACTCGACCAAGCCAAAGCAATCGGAGGTACCCCGCCCGACACTTCGACACCTATTCTTTATCGCCACCCAACTACCCCGGACTTTCGTCAAAATCGTCAAATTCCACGCAACCAGAAAAGGCGACATAAACTACCTAAATTACCTACACTACCACAATTGGGAACATCGCGAAGGGCGAAGGGTTAAGGGCGAAGGGCGGCGACAAGCACCAACAACATCTGCCGGGCGACCTACAGCCCCCACGGGCTACCCAGAAACTCAATCTGCTGGCAAAATGTGCCGATAAGTGCGCAACAACAGCACGAATTCGGGCGAAAAAACACAGTTTTTGTCCGGTACCGCCCCAGTTTCATGTCACACTCCTTCGTCACCCCGCGGTTCCCTACTCGAAAGCCACGTCCATGCGCACGATTCTTCCGCTAGAATCCGAAGTCTACCTGCGACAAGCCGAAAAGGCACTCCGCGGGCAATGCCATCTCCGGCAATACCCCGTCCGACTCCAATGCACCGAGACCGGTTTGCAACTGGACGGTGAAGTCTCCAGCTTCTACGAAAAGCAGATGGCCCAAGAAGCCCTGCGACAGTTCGATGCCCAAATCGCCATCGACAATCAACTCGAAGTCAGCTGGTCCTGAAATCGCCCCGCAAAGATCCGCGTCGCCCACCAAAGCTGGCCCGCCGCCAGCCCACCGTCGTTGACCGGCAACTCCCCGGGCAGTCCCACGTCGACACCGCACTCTGCCAACTCGGCGGCGACCAACTCCACCAGCAGCCGATTCTGAAACACGCCGCCGCCCAAAGTCACCGCCTCACGACCAACTCGGCGGCACAGCCCGGCAATGCCCCCAGCCAATCCGCGGTGAAACCGCATCGCCATCTGCCCCCGTGTCGCTCCCGCACCGCGGTCCCGCAACAACTGCCGGACCAACGGTCGCCAATCCCACTCCCACAGGACATCCGACATCGGACCCTCACTCGCGGTTCCCTCCCTCGCGGTTCCCTCCGACACGGGACCCTCCACCAGCGGCAATTCGTAGCCGCCCGCTGCGCGCGGGTCGGCCGCCGCTTCCAACCACGCTGCGAACTGGCCCTCGTAGCCGACCTCCCATGGCAAGTCTTCATTCGGCGCCCACACCAACACAGCGACCGCGTCAAACAACCGCCCCAGACTGCTGGTCGTGACACCATGCAACCGTCGGCTCAACACGCCCTCGATCTCGGCTTGCCGAGGGATGCCCAACCACGCCTCGGCCGATCGCTCCCCCAGCTCGTGCAGTAGACTGGCGGCCACTCGCCACGGCTGCCGCACCGCCATCGCTCCGCCCGCAAGAAAAAAAGGACGCAATCTTGCTACCCTCTGAAACAGCGTTTTCGAATTGGGTGTAAATTGAAACGCTTCACCACCCCAAACCGAACCGTCATCACCATAGCCAGTCCCATCCCAAGCGAGCGCCAAAACGTCGCGATCCACCCACCCGGCATCCAGCAGACTCGTCGCAACATGCGCGGCATGATGCTGAACAGCGATCGCCGGAATCCCTCGTCGCTCGGCGTACTCGACTGCCCAGCGACTCGTGAAGTAATCGGGATGCCGATCGTGCGCCACAAACTGCGGGTGACAGTCGTACAGTGCCAACAGATCGTCGACATGCTCGACGAATCGTTGTCGAGCAGCCAGTGACTCCATATCACCCAGATGCGGTCCCAGTATCGCCTGCTTTCCGTTACTCAAGGCAATCGCCACTTTCTGTTGCCCCCCGACCGCCAACCCCGCACACCCTGACAGGGCCGCCCCCAGTTCCAAGGGCTTTGGTCCGAACCCACGTCCCAAACGGACCGTCGCTGCTCGGCCCGCCACAATTTGCACGACGCTGTCATCCAACGCGCGCTGTATAACACGGTTGTGCGACACGACGTGCCGGCAGTCGACCCGCAAGACCTCCGTCGGTAGCTCGCCGCCAAATGCCGTGTCGTCGTGACTCGCGAGCTGCTCCTCCGTCTGACAGATCGGCTCACCCTCCAAGTTCGCGCTGCTGACCACCAACGGCCCAACTTCAGTCACCAATGCGGCATGCATACCGGTACTGGGCAAGAACAAGCCGATCGAATCCAACCCCGGGGCAATCAGCTCCCTCAGCTTGGGGGACAGACCTCGCACATCATGTCCGCCCGAGAGCGGCTCCTCATGTCCGCCCGAGAGCTGCTGTGGCACCACCACAATGGGTCCCGCCGCCGAGGACAATGCACGAGCAGCCGTTGGCTCGATTCGGCCAAACCATCCCGCCATCTCCAGATCTTGCACCATGATGGCCAGCGGCTTCTGCGGCCGTCGCTTGAGCTGCCGCAAACGGCGGATCGCCGCTGCACAACGAGCGTCCACCAACCACTGAAAGCCGCCCACTCCCTTCAGCCCGACCACCTCACCATTTTTTAGCGCCTCCACGGCCGTCGCCCAACCGGTGACTCGTGGCCCGCAGATCGGACAACTGGTCGTCTGAGCATGGAAGCGCCGAGAATCGACGTCGCGATACTCCGATAGACAGTCGGGGCACATGCCGAAGTCCTGCATCGAGGTCGTCGGCCGCTCGTATGGCATGGCCGTCAACAAGGTGTACCGCGGCCCACACCGACTGCAACTGATCATCAAATCGCGATACCGCCGATTGCTCGCATCGTCCATCTCGCGCCGGCAGTCCGCACAGGTCACCACATCTCGAGGCACGGGCGTGGCCAACCCACCGCCGCCCTCGCCAACCACGATAACAAAGCCCTCGCACGCCAGCGGCGGCACGACATCGACCTGCACGCCGTCCACCTGTCCCTCATCCGGACAAACGGCGACCACTGCCAAAACAAATGCCGCGACTCGATCCGTCACGCCCTGCACGTGCACCTCAATGCCGGCAGCGGTGTTCGCCACCCAGCCCACCAAGCCATTCGCTCGAGCCAACCGCGCCAGTGCCGGTCGATAGCCAATCCCTTGCACGCGACCACCCAGTCTCAGTCGCTTGGCGCTCACCGACTCGACGGACGTTTGAGCTGCGGAATCGACCACTTCAACCACTCACGCAGATACTGGGTCGTTCAACCCGTTCGAGTCGGCAAAACAGGCGTCGCGCCGCCGCTCCAGAAATTCGCACCAGGCGGCAATGCCATCGCCCTGCAGCGAACTCAAGGTCAACACGTCTAAATCAGGCTGCACCATCCGAGCATCCGCAATGGCAGCGTCCACGCGAAACGGCACATACGGCAACAAGTCCGTCTTGCTGATCACCAAAGCCTGACACGAACGAAAGATCTTGGGGTACTTGCCCGGCTTATCGTCGCCATCCGTGACACTCAACAAAGCGACCCGCAAATGCTCGGCCAAGTCATGTCCCGCCGGGCAGACCAAGTTGCCGACATTCTCAATAAACAAAAATTCAATATCGGGTTGGTCCAATGCCGCCAGTCCCCGTTGCACCAGCGACAGTTGCAAATGACACGCCCCACCCGTCGTTAACTGCGCCACCGCAGTAAACGGCGCCAAACGCTCGGCGTCGCGTTCCGTCTCCAAGTCGCCCACCAACACCGCCATGCGAAAACGCCCCTGCCAATGTTTGGCCGTGGCCTCCAACAAGGCGGTCTTGCCCGCACCAGGCGACGACACCAGGTTCACGACAAACACGCCGTCGCGCGTGAACTGGGCCCGCTGTGCCACCGCATCCGCTTTGGCTTCCGCCATCACGTCCCGCCGCACCACGACTCGTTTGAATCCGGTCTCCATACGCCTCTTACTCCTGGCTGCTTGGCCTATCGATCATCCGACCCGGCAGACTCGGGCACCAACTCCAACCCGAGGCTCTGGCCCTTTTCGGTCGCCGGTATCCCGCGCACCATCCACTCTGCCGCCGGAGCGCCTTGCAGATAGTGATCAAAAAATTGCTGCATTCGCACCGCAAAGTCACGGCGGTTCTCTTCCTTCGAGATCCCGTGCGGCTCGCCATTGTAATTGACCAACCAAGCCGGCCGTTCCAAGCGACGCAACGCCATGAACAACTCGATGCCTTGGTACCAGGGCACCGCCCCGTCGTTGTCATTGTGCAAGATCAACAGCGGGGTCCGAATGCGATCGGCAAAAAACAGCGGCGAGTTATCGATGTAGGCCTGCCGATCCTCCCACAACGTGCGGCCAATGCGACTCTGCGTGCGTTCGTACTGGAACATCCGACTCAGGCCACTCTCCCAGCGAATCCCGCCGTAGGCACTGGTCATGTTCGATACCGGTGCCCCCGCCTCCGCCGCCGCAAACCGATCCGTCTGGCTGACAATGTAAGCGGTCTGGTAGCCGCCCCAACTGTGACCTTGCAAACCCATGCGCTGCGGATCAATGAACCCTTGGGCAATCAGTTTGTCCACGCCCGGCATCACACAGTTCATGGCACTCTGCCCCGGCGATCCTGTCTCGTACACAATATCCGGCACAAACACCACGTAACCGCGACTGACGTAGAAGCTGATGTTGATCGTCGAGCGGCCAGCCGCCGGCGGGTAATAGCGATGCAAGTTCTCGGAGTTCCGCTCGTAGTAGTAAACCAGCAACGGGTACTTATGATTCGGATTGAACAACTCGGGCTTGTAGACAATCCCCTCCAACCGTCGCCCCGTGGCACTGGTCCACTCCAGCGGCTCGGCGGTCCCCCAGTGATAATCGTTCTGTTGCGGGTTGACTTTGGTCAGTCGCTGAAAGCGCGAGAACGTCAGATCGGTCTTCCAATGATCCGGGAAGCTGCGAAAATCCTGTCGCGTCACCAACACCGTCTCGCCTTGCTCGGCCTTGACCAAATCGCCCACCGACTCGGGCAACAAGATCAACTCTTTCAGCTCGTCCTGTTTCCCCAACCGCAATTCAAAAAAACCACTACTCTTGCTCGACTCCGCGAAGGCACTCAAATAATGGGCACCCGTCAACGGCACAAAGCGTTCCTCGCGGTCCAATCGCACGCGTCGCAGTCGCACCTGTCGCTGCCGCCCCACACCATCTGTCAAACACTTCGGTGCCTGCTGGCCCGTGGGGTCCAACTGCCACAGGTCGTACCGGTCGTACACCCAGACGAACTTATCTTTCTCGCTCCAACCCGCCAGCCCATAAGCCGGGGGCAAATTCGGCGTATCGTGCTCTTCGTCGACCAACGTCTGCTGCACGGATTCACTGATCTTTACGGTTTGTTTGTTTCGCGTCGACAACGCGTACCAATGTCGCTGCTGCCCATCCCACCAATAGAGATACTGGCCATTGGGCGAGATCTGGACACTGGCCTGCGTCCGCTCGACGACCTTTTCTCGCTTGCCCGTGCGTACGTCGACCAACCACACGTCCGCAAAGCCCGGAGCTTCCCACGTGCGTTCCACCTGGTACGGCTCGTTGGTCACCATCACCCCAAAAGCACTGTCGTCCTCGTCCGCGATGACCACAGTCGGCGTCTCGGGACTGGCCAATTGAACGATCTTTTTTGACTCGATGTGATACACCGCTCGGTAACTCAACCGCCGCAAGCGATTGACTTGCACTTGCTGCACCGTCTGCAGCAGCGGTTCCGACCAATGCCATAAATCCAACTTCGCGGCCGGCGGACCACTACTGGCCGCGGCCCCTTCAGCGACCGGCTCGTCAGCCAACTTCGGCGTGGTGTTGAAGAACAACCGCTTGCCAGATTTCGAGAAAGACAGGGGCGTTTCCGGCTGCACCAACCAACCCGCCGGCACGCCATCGGTGCCCGTCGTGGCAACCGCAACAGCTCCCTCGGTCGCGTCCCGCTGATACAAATAGACGCTGACGGCTGCCGGCTCTTTGGACTTGTCATCCGCCACCCCTTGATGGGCAAACGCCAACTGCTGGCCCGCCTCATCAAACGCCAACCCCGCGTATTTCCCGTCCAGGTCATGAACCCGCTGGGGATGAATTGGCTCTTGCACCGACGTCAGCCACACGCCCCGTTGCGACTCCGCGCCCTCGACCACCCAACTCAGATTGCGACCAAACTTGTCGAAGCGGAACTCGGTCACGCCAGGGAATCGCCACTGCCGACCAGTGCTCAACTGCTCGATCACCAACTCATTGCCCGCACCGCCGGCACCCGCGCCGCCACGGCCGCCCGCGCCACGACCCGCTCGACCTGCGCCACCGCGTCCACCTCCGGCGGACGGTGCCGAGGCCTGGCTCGAGGCCTGGCTCGAGGCCTGGCCCGCAGCCGGACTCGTCGCCGCGGCTGCCGCTGGATTCGACTCCTGACTCGTGGTCCCGGCTTCACCTTTCCCTTGGCCCGCCGCAGGACTGGCTTTGGCCGCGGGACCCAGCAGCTTGACCAAGGCCGTGACACCGGCAGCGTTTTGTCGTGGCACCAGCTCTTTATCTACCTGGCCGCGCTGGGCCGTGACACTGGCGGCCCCCCGCATCGGGATCACATACGCCACCCAATCCGTCCCTTTTTCAGGCAAAGTGAAGGAACGCACGCCCGGCACCGTTCGCACCCGCCCGTCGGCCAAACTCAAGATCGACAGGGCCGGTTGGGGGCGCTGATCTTCCGCTACCTTGTCCGCCACGGCCTTCTTCACCGCCGCTGGATCCGGATCGACAATCATCAGCAAGTGAGCCCCGGAGCGATCAAACGTCGCGCTGCGGCCCCGGTCGATCTGGTACTCCACGTCGGAATCCGTGCTCCGCACGTACAGCTTGCGGACCTGGCTATCGCTCCAACCCTGCGAGGTCTGGTAGCTGAGCCATTTGCCGTCGACTGATAACTGCCGTCCCGAAACCGACTTCCACTGGTCATAGGCCTCGTGGTCCAAAGGCTTGCGGTCATCCGCACGGACGTCGCCCGACCCGCTCCAGAAACCACCGGCCAAGGCCCCCCAGGCCACCAAACCCACCATCAGCCGCCATCGCCAGCCCCGCTGAGCACAAGCCAGTCTCATCCGCCAACTCCCACATATCGATTCCAGCCCCGATCCAACACGGCCGTCAGTCACCGCACCCCCAGTCTAATCGAATTGGCCGATCCTGGCAGTTACCAATCGCCCAAAACCGGGCGTCCCCCACAAATCGCCTCCGAAAAACGGGAAACGACGTGGTGTTTCTGTGCCGTCAAATCCGCGTGAGTGGGACCACAAGTTTGACAGCGAGAACGGCCCAGCCTACAAGCACGGCCCCCCGCCCCCCGCCGGTTTACCGGTGGGAGCGAAAGTTTGACAGCGAGAAACGCCCAGCCTACAAGCTCCGTGCCTCCGCCCCCCACCGGTGAACCGGCGGGGGGCGGAGGGGCCGCTACGCCGAAGGGCGGCGGTTGTTGATCTGGTTAAAAAATAGATTGCTTTAGGCAACATCCGTGAGGCGTACGACGGCGGCGTCCAGGGCAATCGCCTGGGCTGGCAGATGGGCCACGTGACAAACCGGCTCCCCAGGAGCCGTTACGGGCAGAGTCGTAATCCCCAGAACAATGCCGTCGGTCGGCGCTGTAATGGCCACCGGATTGCGTCCCAACAGACTCGTGACCGTGGCGATCGGCTGGCCCTTCCGCACCGTGCTGCCTGGCCCCAAATGAAAATCCAGAAACCCCGCCTGGTTGGCCCTGACCCACTGCGTCTTCTCCACCCAATGATAGATCGGGGGCGAGGCACACGGCCCCGCCAACATCTCGAAGCGACGCAGCACGTTCTTGATCCCCCGCCGAGCACAGTCGACCACCGCGGGTTCCATCTTCCAGATCTCGCCCGCCTCCAAAATGATCGTCGGACACCCCGCCTCCGTGGCCGAACGCCGAAACGATCCCTCCGGGCCTGGCTCGTTGACCAACACCTCACAACCAAAGGCCTCGCCCAATTCCCGCACACCCGGATGCCGAAAGTCGCCGCGAATGTTGGGATGATTGGTCCGACGAATCGCCGCCGTGTGCAAGTCGATGCCGTACTCGCAGCGGCCGACAATTTCCTCAAATACCACCCGAGCCAGTCGGCTGGCTTGACTCCCATTGGCCAAACCCGGAAAACAACGATTCAAATCCCGCCGATCCGGCAAATAACGCGAATGGGTCTCAAAGCCCAACACATTGATCACGGGCACCATGATCAACGTCCCACGCAGCAGACGCATCTCGGGATCCACGATCAGCGATCGGATCGCCGCCGTCCCGTTCAACTCGTCGCCGTGCACCGCCGCCGTCAGAAATATCGCCGGACCCGGCAACAGGCCACGCTTGATGTGCACCGGAAACGAGACCTGCCGCCCGCTGTAGCTCTCGCTGATCGGAACCTCAACGTCGATCTCCTGGCCCGGCTCCACCGTTACCGCCCCCCAGACGGTCGGATCCTTTCTCGCCAATGCCATTCCCAAATCTCCCGCACAACCGCTTACCCCGCTTTCTGCGAATTCACCGCAGGGGTCTTCGCAACTTAGACAGAAAATGTCAAGAGATCGTTAAGCGAAGGGCGTAGGGCGTAGGGCGTAGGGCGTAGGGCGAAGGGCGAAGGCGAAGGGCGAAGGGCGAAGGGCGAAGGGTGGAACGCGGAGGGTGGAGGGTGGAGCGCGGAGGGTGGAGCGCGGAGGTGGAGCGCGTAGCTTGCCCTATGCCCTGAGGGTTGATTCCTTCAGACGCATACGCAAGTGAATCAACCGACTCAAGAATATTGGGCAAAAACATGGCGTTTCCACCGCAATCGAAACGCTTGACGCGTTCCGCTACCCACGCCGCCAAACCCAGTTCGTTCGCACGGTCGTAACCGCTGCCGTATCTCAGAAAGGACTACACCCTACGCCCTATGCCCTATGCCCTGAGGGTTGATTCCTTCAGACACACACGCAAGAGAATCAACCGACTCAAGAATGTTGGGCAAAAACATGGCGTTTCCGCCGCAATCGAAACGCTTGACGCGTTCCGCTACCCACGCCGCCAAACCTCGTTCGTTCGCACGGTCGTAACCGCTGCCGTGCCTCAGAAAGCCTTACGCTCTACGCTCTACGCCCTATGCCCTATGCCCTATGCCCTATGCCACCAAATCAAAAGCGGGTGAAGGGATTCGAACCCTCGACATACAGCTTGGGAAGCTGTCACTCTACCAACTGAGTTACACCCGCAGAACCGCGATCGAACGTGAGACCGACCGCGGAATGCAAATTATATCAGGCTTCCCAGCACTGGGAAGCCGGACGCCGCCCAGCGGACTCGGCCCCCGCCCCCGACCGCCGCCACTGGCCCGACCCTACTGCCGCCGAGCGGTCTGCAAGTAAACATGCAGCCGCTGATGGCTGGATTGGGGCAACCGAGCGATCAAACAGCCGAAGTCCGGATCGTAATACAGGTAAGCGGACGGAAACCGACTGAATTCCTCCCGCAACAAGCTGTTCAGCCGCGAGCGAAACACCGGCCATTGCCGCGGCCCCAACACCAAATCGGCGATCGGGTACACCTCCAAATCGGCCAAACGCTCCTCGGCCGAGTCACTCAGCAGCCCCACCACGTCCGGTGCCAACAGACGGAAATTCACCCCCATGTCCAGGCACAACTCTCGCAACACAGTTTCCACCACCTGGTTCTTTGCAACCATCGGCACCGCGGTATCCGGCGTCCAACCCTCGGGTATCAACGACGGCCAATCGGCCAAGACCGTGACGTTCGACTGCTGGTGGATCTGCTCAAACAGCTCCCGCAATGGCACGGTCTGGTAGTTTCGCAAGTTGATCACCGTCAGCAGGCGGCCGCTCTCCTGGACCGCCAACGGCTCCAGGTCCCGCGGCCAGTCCAGCGGTTGGCCTTGATTCACACGGCCTGTCTCCAACTGCCGCAACAGTCGCTCGACTTTGGCCTGCACATGCGGGTAACTCACCACGGTCAACGCCCCCGCTTCCATCGCCAGTCCGCTCAGGCCGCTGTTTAACTGCACCTGAGGGTCTTCCTTGGCCTGCTCCACCATCGGGCCCCACTCACCCGGTGCGATAAAGTTGACGATCAACTCCTGCAGTTTCTCGCGGGCCGGCTCGACGAGTTCCTCGCTCATGCCGGCCGTCAGCCACTCGGTCGAGTAGGTCTTGGCCACCATTTGGTCACCCCCCAGCGGGAAGAGGCGGAAGCCAAACACGTCCGGGAAATTCGGATTCCAAGCGTGCTCCTCCGCCGTCAATCCATACGGTTCCAAGTGCGTGGTCAAAATTTCGGGCACCGAGACCTGGACCAACTCCACCAGACGCACCTGATTCAAATCCACCGGCTGGCCCTGGTATCGCGCGATGTCCAACCACACCGGCAAGCCACTCAAGGTCTCCGCCACCGCCATGAGCTGCGGCACCCGAGCGGCCGGATGTCGATAGCCAGGCAACTTGGCCGTCACCCCGCGCTCGATGTCGGCCGCAGCCAATTGACGCGGGGTCGGTTTGACAAACCGAGCCGATCGACGGCGCACCGGATCCCGCTCGGCAAACACACGCAAAACCTTATCCAGCGGATCCGCCGCCCCCTGCTGCAGCGACCGCAACCCCGGATCGTCCCACTCGCTGGTCAGCTCCCCACCGCCAAAAATCTGGCTCATCACGTCTTCGAAACTGGACTCCGACGCCTCGCCGCCCTCGTCACGCCCCAGACCCTCCAAGTTCACTGGATCACCTACACCGTCCGGATCCACCACCGGATCGGTCACTCGATTCGCCTCGCCCGGCTGTGGCGGGTCACTGCCGTCACCGGCCCCACCCAAATCACCTGCGGCATCGCCAGGACCCGGCTCACGGGGCTGCTCAGTACCAGCCCCCGCCTCGTTGCCAGCCCCGTCGCCCGCCAGCGGCCCGTTCGGCGTGTCAGATTTTGCACCCGCCCCGTCGCCAGCCTCACCGGTCGGGTCACCACTCCCAGGAACAGCGCCAGCACCGCCGGCGTCCGCACCTTTTCCCGGCGCGTCGGGGCCCTTGGCTGCCGCTGCCCCATTGTCCTTCAGTTGCGACTTGGCCATTGCCGCCAACCTGGCGTTCTGTTCGGACCAGTACATCACCAGCGCCCCGATCACGACCAAGGCCCCCAAGGTCCCGATCACGGTCAACAGTAGCGTTCTCCGTCGACGCGTCTTCTCCGAGTCCCACTCCTTGGCTTGGAGCACAGCGTCGCCAGGACGAGTCGCCGTGCCGACAGTTCGCGACCGAGTCGCTTTAGCTGGCTCGGACTGGGGAACGTCGCCCGCGTTCCGCTCAGGAGCCGGCAAATCGGGGTCCAAGTCCGCTAACTTCAGGTCCTCCCCCCAGCCTAAATCGCCAGCCGTTGTGGGCAAGGTCTCCTGCAGGTCCTGGGGATGGGCCGGCTGCGGCTTGGCCCGACGCCCGGTCGCCGCCGCTGACTTGGACGATTCTGTCGATTTGGACGAATCGGTCGATTGCGTTGAATTTACGGATTTGGACGGCTTGGCTGACTTGGCAGACGCCTCGGCTGGGTCACCCACCGGCGGCTCGGACTTCCCTTTCACCGGTTCGCCAGTCGACATTTGCGGCGGCTGCCAGCCCTCCGGAGCCTGCACGACCACCATGCTGGAACACCGCGGGCAACTCAGCGACTGGCCGATCAATTCGGCCTTGGGCACCTTCAGCTTCGCTCGGCAACTTGGGCATTGAATCGAAAACACCAGCCAATCTCACTTCGCTACAGACGGTCCCGCCTGGTAGGACAACGCCTTGAGGAATTCGACAAGGTAACGCTTTTCCTCGTCCGATAAGTTTAGGGGTCGCATCAAGGGGGAAAGTTCCCGATCTTCCTGGGCCCCGCCCCGATTGTAGAACTCTACCACATCTTCTAGCGTCCGGACGCTGCCATCGTGCATGTAAGGCGCCGTTTGTGCCACGCCCCGCAGCGACGGGGTCTTGAAGCGAAACCGATCCTCGGCCACCCCAGTCACCTCGAACCGCCCCACGTCCCGGTTATCCGCCCCAAACGCAACTCCCGTATTGTGGAACTGTTCATCTGAGAAATTCTCGCCACTGTGGCACTGCCAACACCGACCTCGGCTTTCGAAAATCCACAGCCCCTGCCTGGCCTCTAGCGACAGGCCGGTCACATCCGACGCTGCCCGAAAACGATCGACCGGGGAATCCCCCAACAGCAGCGTGCGTTGAAAGGCCGCCAACGCCGCCCCCAAATGTTCGGCAGTCACCGCAGCCGAACCCGCTGCGTGCGAAAACGCCGCCTCAAACAACCGCGGGTACTCGGGATGCTCGGTCAATCGCACCAAGATCGTGTCCAGATCCTCTCCCATCTCGTCCGGATTGGCGATCGGCAGCAGGGACTGAGCCTCCAACGAGTCGGCTCGGCCGTCCCAAAAAAAATGCTGGCCATAGACTCGATTGAACAACGAGGGCGCGTTCCGCCGACCGACGCGGCCGCCGATGCCAACCGCCAGCGGCTCGGGGCTCGCCAGTCCATGGTCGGGCTGATGACAAGTCGCGCAGGAGACCGTCTGATCGGCCGACAACAGCGGATCAAAAAACAAGCGACGCCCCAACTCGACCTTGGCCGCGCTCGGTGGATTGTCAGCCGACTCGGCGGGCAGTGTCGCCAAGCCCAGCGGCAGGGTCGCCCGCAGCAACGCCTCGGTCGCGGGCAGCGAGTCCTGCGGCAACAACAAACCCGCTGGCCCAACCCCCTCCTGCGGCGTTTGTTCAGCCAGCCGCTCGGATGGAGCCGGCTCCGCGCCGTCAACATCCGTCTGGTGGGCCACGCTCTTCAGGGGGGCGAAGGCCGTTGAATGCACCGCACCCGAGCCAACATGGAACAAGCTGCTCCCCAGGTAGACCACGAGAAAAACACAGCCGGCAGTCCCCACAGCGGCTCTTGTCATCGCCTTACGCCAACCAGCCATCACCATGCCACAACTCCTTAGCCAACCCCGCGGCCCTATCATAGCAGGCGTACCCGTGCATGTCGCGAGAATGCTTGTGCGTCCCCAATCGGTCCGCTCGGCCCTCCGCCCCCCCGCCAGTTCACCGGTGGGGGGGCGGGGACAGTCGAGCGTGTGGGCTGTACGTTTCTCGCCGCCAAACTCTCGCTCCCACCGGTAAACCGGCGGGGGGCGGGGACACCGTGCTTGTGGGCTGTACGTTTCTCGCTGCCAAACTTTCGCTCCCACCGGTAAACCGGCGGGGGGCGGGGACGCGGCGGCGTGTGGGTAACCTTCTCGCCGCCAAACTTGCGCTCCCACCGGTGAACCGGCGGGGGGCGGGGACACCGAGCTTGTGGGCCGAGGCGTTTCTCGCCGCCAAACTCTCGCTCCCACCGGTGAACCGGCGGGGGGCGGAGAGGGAACCTACAAACGGAACCAACTCGCGATGAGGCGGGGCCAATTGACTACGTTCGGGCCGCCTGGCCGTCGAGCCTGCTTACCTCGGCCCATCCGATGACCCATTATCCGGTAATGCATCCAGCTTCAAGTCCGGTACCGGCCTGCCTAAGAGGAGCAAGAGAAAGTGGTGTAGGAGCATCGTCCGAGCAGTCACAGCCGAGACACCTTCGATTTTTTGCAGCGGATCACATTGACTCAAATAGCTAAACAACTCGTCTTTGGTGACTTGACCATCTTTATCCAAGTCACTCGACTCCACGATGTTAATGTCCAGCTCTGACGGTTTGTTGTATTCTCCCATCCACTTCGGGTTGGTGACCTTCACGCCGCGAAACGTTGCAGCCGCAATGGACTGTTCAGGATTCAACCCCAGCTTCGCCCAGACCTCGTCGACGACATTGGCAATCTCGAGTGCGTTCAGATCGCGAAATGACCCTCGACGTCTGGCCGGGGGAGCAAATGCTCGTACACCATTCGAGTCGATGATGGCCTGATTAACCGACGGAAAAACCCTTTGATGTTCCAGAACGAACTGCGAGAAGGTATCGAAAGCGGATCGGGTGTCAGCAACGAGCTTCTCGATTAGTGGACCGTGATGATCCGACTTCCCTTCATGGAGCAACACCCACGTCGAAATTAACAGTTCGCCCAGCATCGGGGGCGTCCCAATCAACAACTGGAATTCGTCCTCCGCGGCGGCCGTCCGCGTTACAGAACCGCGTAGCACCCAGTTCTGCAGCGCCACAAGTTGATTGGTCGTGTTGATTCGCTCAGGTTCACTGCCAAAACGCACCAACGACCGCAAGCGATTCGACGGATTAAACGCATCCTCTTCATCGCCCGCATGATAAGAGAAACTTCCATCGGACCGGACCGAGATTTGCATGAATTGACGTGATGTTTCTGCAATCGGATGACTCAATTCGGCGATCGTTAGTTTTTTTAGCCAGTCCTCCAAACGAGAACGCAAATAGCGACGCTGTATGTCGGTGAGGTGAGGCGCCAGCCGCTGAATCACCGTCAACAGTTTGGCTGTTTCCAAGTCCAAACTGGGCTGATTCGGAATCGCACTCAAAAGAGCCTCGATGACCAACTCCCGCGCAAATGGCCGTTCTTCGATATGGTTTCGCTCGATCCATGGATAAAGTTCCGATAAATCAAACTTACATTTTGCCAGACAATCTTTGGCCAGAGAGCGGGCTTCCCCGACCAGTTTTGAGTTCGCGGTTGGCCGATATTTGAGCCAACCTTCTACGCTCTGCACCGCCAAAACGATGGCGTTCCAGATTTCGATTTTTCCTTCGGGAGTCCAGCGATCGTGACTCTTGGCAGCGATTCTTGAAATCATTTCGAAATAGGCAAGTAGGCCCTCGTGCAATGATTGTAGATCGTCCGTCAGAGGATAGCTGCGTGTCAGTTTTTGCAGACTGGCAATCATGTTCGCTTGTTCAGCGGGCTCAACCTGTTCGATTGAATCGGCGATTCGCAGCATCTGTGCTCGATTGAGCCGATAGACTTCTCGTTGGACATCCAGTATTTTTTCCATCCCCGGCGACGTGGTTCGATGAGATTCCAATATCGCTTCAACCAAGAGTTCCCGTGATTGCTGGATGTAGGTTTCTGAGGAATGAAAGCGAGATAGATTGGTAAACGCCTCAAACCTAAGTTCGGCATCACGTTCGTTGCGAAAGACCGTTGCCCAGTGACTGAAGGGGAGACCTTTGTAGGTGGCCTGATCGACTCTCGGCGGGTCTAACACGACGCCCACGCCAAGGCCATTCCCCGGACTTGCCACGGTTGATGCCGGGGCTGCCATATCGCTGCCCGCGACTGCCCTGCGACTGACTCTGGCCAGAACAACCTCGCCGCGTTTGATCACGATCGTATCGCGATCCATTTGAAACGCATCGGCCGGGCCATCGATTTCAATTTCATAGGTGCCGGCAAACACTCGCGTTTGATTCAATCCCGGCTGAAGCTGCAGCGTCGCGGACGCTTGGCCGTCTCTCCTCAACGTCACCCGCACGTCAGCCGATTCGGACTCGATCACCAACTGGCCCTTTTGCTCGTCCAAGATAAACAGGATCCCCATCCACATCGCCGCGGCCCCAGCGGCGGCTGCGATCCACCAGGGCCAGGTCGACCGTCCACGACCCGCGGGTTGGGTTGCCGGTACTTGCTTCGTTTGGTCCGCCGAATCGATCATCGACGATAGCGGTGTCGCCAGCCCTCTGGCGGCGGTGGGCAACGGCAGCGGTGGATTCGCAATCGCCCTCTGCACCCACGCCCCCAGTTCCGCGCCCGCACAGAACGGCACCAAAGCCTCCGCCACATGCGCGGCACTCGGCGGCCGACGCGCCGGATCTCGCTCCAAGGTTTGATCCACCAGTGCCGCCAGCTCCCGAGGCACATCCGGCCTCAGTGTTTCCACCTTCGGTGGCTCGGTCAACGCCAACAATCGCAGCTTCTCCAGTGGCGATTGGTACAACGATGCCGCATACGGGGCTCGACCACACAAGAGCCGAAACAGCGTGGCCCCCAAGGCGTAAACATCCGACCGATGATCGACCGCCGTGGCTTTATCCGCTTGTTCCGGGGCCATGTAGTCCAAGGTTCCCAGCAACTGGCCGACCGTGGTCAACTCCAAATTTTCGTCCTGCCAGCCTTCTAAATGCACAAGTCCGAAGTCCAGAATCTTGACGTTCCCCTGCCGGTCGATCATCAAATTGGACGGCTTGATGTCGCGATGGGTAACCCCTTGACTGTGGGCATGCGCCAATCCGAGCGCCGCGACACGAATCGCCTCGCAGGCGTCCGCCGTTTTCAACTGGGCGTCTGCGGGCACGGCCCGAGCCAATTGACTGAGATTCAGTCCATCGATGAACTCGGTCACCAAGTACGGAGTACCGTCATGTTGCCCGGCATCGGTAGCCGCGACAATGGCTGGATGATGCAGTTGTCCCACCACTGCGATCTCGCGCTCCAATCTGGCCAGGGACCGATCCACCTGCCACTTGGGAACATTGAGCAGTTTGACGGCCACGGTTCGTTGCAACTTGGAGTGGCGAGCTCGGTAGACGTGCGCCATGCCGCCCTGCCCGATCCGCTCTAACAGTTCGTATTGGCCCACGGATTTGGGCAGCGGCACCTCCGCATCCGGACTGGCGACGGCAGACAACGGCCACTCGCGGATCTCTGCCAACACCTGTTGCAACTCCGCATCCGCCTCCAGATCATCCACCGCAACAGGCGACGATGATGGGGTATTCCCAGTCGTCATCGCCTGCGTAGGAATTTGTCCCCGCAGGCGGAGGGCCTCGATCAGCCCGTCCGAAGCTCGAGCCGTTTCCAGCTCGCTCAGCCGTTGTTCGCATTTTTCACAGGTGGTCAAATGCTCCTCGAGCTCCCGCGTCTCGATTGCATCGGCCCAGCCCTCGGAATAATGTTGCAAAGCCGCGTCGTTCGGGCAGGAGGCAGTTTTAATCATGGCGTGGTTTCCCAAGAGCGAGACTTCCGAGACCCATTATGGTACGATGAGCTAAACGATTGGGGTGTGACACGGCTTTTTCGCGAAACTATTTTCCTGCGTGGCGGTTTGCCAGGGCGACTGGAAACGGCCTGATGATTCGACGTCGCGTTTGACCTGATCAAGTCCACCGGACGAGGCATCGCGCGCTGAGCCTCGGACACCCAACCCCCATTTAGAGAGTTGCCATGAACGGTGTAGTCGGCCGCGGGTCATCCAGCGGCGGAGGTTCAAACGGCGCAGGTTCAAATGGCGGAGGCAGTGCGGCCAGTTCGATGAGCTTGCTGGATCGGGTCCGAGCCCAGGATCCGGGTGCTTGGCGTCAGTTGGTCGATCTGTACGGACCGCTGATCGGCTATTGGTGCCGTCGCTCGGGATTACAAGCGGCGGATGTAGCCGACGTGACCCAGGCGGTGTTTATGGCGGTCGCTCGGCAACTCCCCGACTTTCGCAAGCCCTATGCTAGGCAAGCCGGATCGAGTCACGGCGAAAAAACGACCACCACGACCACTGCTGTACCCGCCGATCTTCACGCCAGTTCCGCGGCTACGGGTCGCCGTTCGGGGTTGTTTCTGAATTGGCTGTCCGTCGTGACGCGGCGAAAATTGATCGATTGGCGACGAGCGGTTCGGCCGGATCAAGCTCAGGGCGGCAGCTCCGCCGTCCGACGACTACACGCACAAGTCGATCCGCTGGAATCAGCAACCGAGTCCTCTGAGGACCTGGCTGGGTTCGAGTCGCAGACGCATGGCGATGGCGAATTGTCCCGAGTGTGGAGCGGCGTTGTTTCTCGGGGCTTGGAACAGATTCGTGACGAGTTCCAAGAGCGGACTTGGACGGCTTTTTGGCGGACGGTCGTCGATGGCCAAGCCACTTCCGTCGTGGCGGCGGAACTCGGCCTGACTCCAGCCTCGATTCGTCAAGCCAAAAGCCGCATCCTGCGGCGTTTGCGTCAACAACTGGGCGACTTGTAGCCTCGGACCGAAAAGCGGGGGACGAGGGGCGTTCCAATTTTCCTATTCACTTTAATTCCGCTCTACCAATTCACCCCACGGACTCACACTGCGGCCCAACACGCCTCGGGGGCTGTGGTCAATCCAATAGGGGCCGATAGTTTGATCCAGGTGAAACAGGAGAACGGTGTCCGCGTCCGGTTCAAACCGCTCACGAGGTTGGAAATCCGTGGAGTAACGCGCCCCGAGCGACAGTCGTACCTCATCGACCATTCCCACGAACGGCCGAGTCGCCTGTCCCTTTCCGTCCGGGTCGGCAGCAATCATCAATGGAAGCTGATTCTCCGTCCTCACGCCACTGCCCATGTTCGCCGCCACCTGTTCGCCATCAACATACAACACGACCTGCTGCCCGTCGTACACGCCGGCGACATGGACCCATTGATTCAGTGGCAGCTCATTGCTGGCCCGAGCGATCACGTATTTGCCGTCCAAGTGAACATCGAACGACGGACGGCCCTGATGGGCAAACAAGGCATACTCCGACGATTGCGTCTTGGCGACGATTCCTTGGCTACCTTCGTTTGACGTCGATTTAACCCAGGCCTCGAGGGTAAATGGCCCTTGTGGAAGCTGGTAGGAACGATGGTCAATTCGAATTCCACTGACCTCCGCAGCGCTGGTACCGCCGGACGCAAAAGCACGATTCGTTGCTCCAGAAAAGAAATCCGCAGGAACGTCGCCCAACCGCATGCCGGCCGGCAAGTCCTTGCCCGGCACGCGCAATCTAGCACCATCCTTCAACAGATCGGCCTCCATACTCAGCAACGGAACTTTAAGATCTGCCAAAGGATCCATGCCGGTGTCGGCGGCCGCCGATGGGATCTCACGCAAGAACCGAAATGACATCGTTCGACTTGCACCCGCCTCCACGATCTCGTGTTGGTGATCGGGCAACACCTGCCAGCCAGCAAAGAGGTTGGCCGTCAGAGAAACATCGATCGAGTGTGGCAAGGGATTATCGATCGCCAACTCCAAGACACCAGTGACCTTGCCGTCTGGTGTCAGTTCCAATTCTCGCACCGTTCGTGGTACGAGGTTGCGGAGCGTCTCAAGATCCCGCAGGTACTCTTGCGTGAACGTTTTTGGATCGACGACACTGCCCACCGGGATCGTCGCGACCTGGAAGCGATCCTCATGGACGGTTACCACGTTAAAATGATGGAGATAACCAGCGTCCGGAAAATCGGCAGACAGATTTCCCCCGGTCGTCGCCAGAGCATAGTATTCTATACCGTCCCGATTGCCATCAAATCGCATGCGATGAATATGGCCCGCAAATACAGCCGAGACATTGCCGGCGGCAACCAAGATCTCATGCACTTGATCCCAATTCGATCCCTCGTAGTTGCCACCGATCCACCTCGGATGATGCAAAAAGACGAACACATGCTTCTGATGTTTCAACCGCTCAAGCGCCTGCCGCACAAAATCCAACTGACGCTGACTCATCATCTGCAATTGTGGATCATTAAAGCCCTTCTCGTTGGTCTCAGGGTTGCCTTCATCGGAAAACAACACGAGAAAACCGGCATTCTTATGCATAAAACTGTACCACAGCGGCCCAAAGTGCTGTTCGTAGTTCCTTTCATGCTGCCCCAGCGGCTTATTGGGATCTTGCCGTTGCCAATAAACATCATGATTTCCTGCAACTGGAAACCAGTCCATCTGAAGCCGATTCATGACCGCCTGAAATTCGTCCTTTTGCATCAACCATTGAGGTGTCTGGTTGTAGCCTTGAACCAAATCTCCCACGGTCATAACCAAGTCAGGATCCATCAAATTGGTATCGACAACGGCTTGCTCCAATACCTTGAGACCTTCCGGTACACCCCCAGTCCGATCACCGTAGATCGCAAACTGAAAAACGGCAGACTCCTTCGGCAGAGGCAACTGTTTGGCCTCGTCGCGTGTCGTAAAAAAACGATCCACTTTCAACGCAGTTTGCTCCGTACCGCCGACCCGAGTCTCAACTGAGTTGTCAGCTCCGGGCAGAGTCTGAGCGGCGACGATCGCTAAATGATTCATCGATCCGCCCCAGCCCAACGCAGCTGCGATCAGACAGCCAAGTGTCAGGCCTACACCTCGCGGAACGAAACACCGATCAGCGACAACCGTCGGCCGCTCCGTCACCAAAAAAGGGCCCGAGATTAGATACATCATTGCATGGCACATCAGACTGCTTCCCGATCAAGCTACTGGCTCTCGCTTCGCCCCGAAGCCCTAGTTCTAACGTCTGACACGATGCAATTAAACCGCTTAGCGAGTTAAGACTTGCACACACGTGAGACGGCAGCAGGAGCCCCGTAAAAGTTTGTGTCGGCCCTTCCAACGGCCAACGTTGGCCAAATCAACCTAGTGCTTTGTCACAATTTAATTTTGGGATCGGTGTGGCAAAGGGGTCAGGCGTCAATTGCCGGAACGGCCCTGCGGGTGCTGCGCACAATTGACGCCTGACCCCTTTGCCACACCCCAAGTTTTGGTTGTGACAAAGCACTAGCCACCAGAAGGCACAACAAAGCGCGGTCCCGCCGCTTCTGGTTCCGCCTACAGGCGGCCCTAAAGCCACCGCCCATTAGCTAGCCGTCCCTCCGCCCCCCGCCGGGTCAGGGCTGGTTGATTTTTCCGTAGCGGAATGCGTCAAGCATTTCGATTGAAGGGAAAATGCCGTGTTTTTGCACGATTTCCTTGAATCGGACGGCAATTTCGCGTGTAAGTCTGGAAAAATCAACCAGCCCTTCACCGGCGGGGGGCGAGGACAACTCGCGCGTTGGCTGGTCCGTTCTCGCTGCCAAACTTTCGCTCCCACCGGTAAACCGGCGGGGGGCAGAGGGGCCGTGCACGTGGGCTGAGGCGTTTCTCGCTACCAAACTTTCGCTCCCACCGGTAAACCGGCGGGGGGCGGAGCGGGACTGCGAGCGGAGCCAACTCGCGACAAAACCGGACCAAGTAACCAGGTTAGGCCGCCTGAAGGCGGGACTACGGGCGGGGCCAACTCGCGATGAGACGGGACCAAGTAACCAGGTTAGGCCGCCTGAAGGCGGGACTGCGAGCGGAGCCAACTCGCGACAAAACCGGACCAAGTAACCAGGTTAGGCCGCCTGAAGGCGGGACTACGAGCGGAGCCAACTCGCGATGAGACGGGACCAAGTATCCAGGTTAGGCCGCCTGAAGGCGGGACTACGAGCGGGGCCAACTCGCGATAAAACCGGACCAAATAACCAGGTTAGGCCGGCTGAAGGCGGGACTACGGGCGGGGCCAACTCGCGATGAGACGGGACCAAGTAACCAGGTTAGGCCGCCTGAAGGCGGGACTGCGAGCGGAGCCAACTCGCGACAAAACCGGACCAAGTAACCAGGTTAGGCCGCCTGAAGGCGGGACTACGGGCGGGGCCAACTCGCGATGAGACGGGACCAAATAACCAGGTCAGGCCGCCTGAAGGCGGGACTACGAGCGGAGCCAACTCGCGACAAAACCGGACCAAGTAACCAGGTTAGGCCGGCGGACGGCAGTTAGGCCGCTGGGGACAGGTCGCTAGGGACACACAGGCTGGCTGGCTGGGGACAGGCCGCTGGGGACACACAGGCTGGCTGGAGGATTTTTTCCGAGGTGTGACCTGATGTGTCACAAGGGTCGGGAACAATGCTCACGTGCCGGCAACGAATGCCGGAAAGCGTCCCTGAATGTTCTGCACTGAATGTTCGTAGCCTGGAGAAGGAAAACTGCCATGTTGGTCATTTCGCGTAAGCCTAACGAGTCCATCGTGATTGGTGATCGAATCGTCATCGAGGTCTTGGAGATCGGTCCCAGCAAAATCCGACTCGGGATTGCCGCCCCAGACAACGTCCGGATTGTCCGCGGGGAACTGCTACCCAAGCCGCCCCTGGCTGAGCATCTGGATCGCGTCCGACAGAACCAGGGCTCGGGCCAGGATTCGATCGAAATCGAATTGCCGTTGGGGGCCGGAGCAGTGGCCGGTGAAGCTGCCCAAATCAGCGAATTCAACAGCCAGCGGCACCACTCGCGAGCGACATTAGCTGGAATGCAAAGCTCCCAAGCCGTTGTTCTGAGCGGGATAGGGGCAAGCGGGATGGACTCGACGGGGACGGGCTCGACGGGAACAGGCTCGACGGGAACGGGGGTGGCGGCCGCGGAGATCGAGGGGGAGGCGACGTCGAGCCAACCCGGCGGGCGAGTGGATGCGGAAGCGATTGGACCAGACGGCTATCGAGCCGGGCACAGCGCGGGTTACACCAGCTCGCGCCCGCCGCGATACAACGCCTCGCGCCCGCAGGTTTATGACGCTGGACGGCAGCAGGTTTATGACGCTGGACGTCAGCCGGGGTACGGCACAAGCGGACGTGAGCGAGCGATTTCCTGCCAGGCCGCTCGGCAAGCTTGGCAGGCCTCCAGTCGCTCGTCGCGTTCGAATGCACCGCGTCGTGACGGCAGCTCCAGCCACCCACGGGCCAATACTCGAGTGGCCAATACTCGAGTGGCCAATACTCGAGTGGGAAATGCTCGAGTGGGCTCGGGCGATCGGTCTCCGACGGGATCGGCCTCGGGTTACCAAAGATCGCAGGGCCACCGGCAACCGCAGGGCCACCGGGAACCGCAGGGCCACCGGCAAGCAACGGGACAACGGCAACCAACATGGGCCGAAATTGCCTGGAAACACCTAGAAACGATGACACGAGAAAACCACGACGAGTTGAACGAAGAAGCGATCGCCTACCAGATCGTCTGGCAATCGTGGGGCTCCACCGCCGCACCGCTCGGGGGTTCCGATCACGACACCGACATCGATCCAGACCACGAAATCATCACTCGCGTGCCTTGGCAATCGATCGTTAGCTAACGCACTGCGGCTAATGTCCAATGCGGGAAACGCCTCCGGCACTGGCGGAATCAACGTCCGTCGATTCCAAAGGTGCCGGAGCTTCCCCGCGGCTCTCGGGCTGCCGGTTCTTGACGGATCCCCCCGCCTTTCGCCATGATTTGGCGGGGATCGTATTGAACATGCTCTAATCGACAGTGCACGGCCAGGCCTGGGAGAACGCTGCCTTGCTCTGGGGCGTGACGTTGGGGCGTGACGTTGGGGAGTGACAAAGGGCGAGCTGTTGGAATCCGGATTTTTATTGGTGGACAAACCCACTGGCGTGACGTCCCGCGAAGTGGTGGTGCATGTGCGGCGCCACCTGCGCCGAACCGGCTCCAAGGCCCAGATCGGCCATTGCGGCACCTTGGACCCCCTGGCCACCGGACTGCTGGTGCTGGCAGTTGGCCCGGCCACCAGCCTAACTCCTTGGTTCCAGGGAGGCGACAAATCGTACGTCGGCACGTTTCAGATGGGGGTCACCAGCCCCTCCTTGGATGTGGAAACGCCGCAAACTCCCGTCGATTTACCGCCCTGTCCGGCGGAAGCGACTTTGCAATCGGCCTGTCGGTCGTTCACCGGATCCATCACCCAAATCCCGCCGAAGTTTTCCGCCGTGCATGTGCAAGGCAAGCGTGCCTACCAATTGGCTCGCAGCGGCAAGTCCTTCGAAGTCCCCCCACGCACGGTGCGGATCGATCGCTTGGAACTGCAGCAGGTGAACTGGCCGATGGTCCAGTTGCAGGTCGACTGCAGCGGCGGCACCTACGTCCGCACGCTGGGCGATGACTTGGCCCAGAAGCTCGGAACACGCGCGGTGATGACGGCCTTGCAACGCACCGCCTCCAGTCGCTTCAAGTTGGAGCAAGCCAGCGACTTGAACTCGCTGGTAGAGAACTCGCAGTGGCGCGACTCGCTGATACCGATCGCGGATGCCGTCTGTTTTATGCCGCACGTGACCGTTGACCGGGAGACCGCTCGCCGGTTCCGCAACGGCTTGGTGACGCATCAACTCGACAGGCGGATGGAAGCCATCTGGCAAGAATTATCGCCACTATCCACGGTCGTCGATCCGCTGGCTCACGTTGCGGCTGGACCGCACCCTGAGGCGGATGCTCCAATAACCAGTGAATCGGACGGCGCCGACATGGATTCCGACGACCCACCCGCGGTGGACTCGACCGAGGTGCTGGTGCTGTTGGAGGATCGTCGGCCCGTGGGGATCGCCTACCGTCGTCCTCGGCCGGATCGCGAGTGGCCCTGGCGCATCAAGTTGAACTTAGCCCAATGGCTCGAACGATAGTCGTTCTGATTCGAAGCACAAGTGCCCCAACCAATTGGCATCGTCGCTCTGCGGGAAGTCGCTGCGGAAATGGACACCGCGGCTTTCTTCGCGGCGGATGGCCGCTTGGACCAAGCACCACGACACCTGTAACAGGTTCTGCAGTTCCCATCCACTGGCTTCAGTGAATTGATGCCGTTCGGTGTAGTGTCGCCAGCGCTGGATTTGCTGGTGGGCTTCTTCCAGGCCCTCGTTCCCGCGTCGCACACCGGCCGCTCGCCACATCAGACTGCGGAGCGAATTGCAGACGTCGGCCAAATCCAGATGGAATTGCCCGTTTTCGCCCACGCTTTGCTGGATGTCGGACAATTGGAATCGGCCGGCATCCGCCTGAGCCGCGTCGGCCGCCCCTCGTCCGGTGAGCGCCCCGTAGACCAAGCCCTCCAGCAGACTGTTGGACGCCAGGCGATTGGCCCCATGCAGCCCGCTGCTGGTGACTTCTCCGGCGCCCCACAGATGGGGGATGGAGGTTCGTCCCTGCGCATCGACCTGGACACCGCCGATCATGTAGTGGGCCCCCGGTCGCACCGGGATCAAATCGCGAGTGACATCGATGTTGAACTGAGCACAGAGCGATGTCATGCCGGGGAATCGCTCGCGGACCAAGGTTGGGTCCAAGTGACTTAGGCTCAAAAAAACGCAGGTATCTCGCGAACGAGCAATCTGCGTTTCGATGGCTTGCGAGACGATATCACGGGGGGCCAATTCCGCGCGGGGATCGAACTCCAGCATGAACCGCCGGCCCTCGCGATCGGTCAAGTATCCGCCTTCGCCCCGCACCGCTTCCGTGATCAAACAGCGACCGCCACCGGCGATGTACAGCACCGTGGGGTGGAACTGCATAAACTCCATATCGCGGACTTTGGCGCCAGCTCGCCAAGCCATAGCCAGGCCATCGCCGGTGGCAATGGGTGGGTTGGTCGTTTCGCGGAACACTTGCCCTGCCCCGCCGGTGCAGAGGATCGTCTCTTTGGCCCAGATCATATGCAGTTCGCCATTGACCTCGGCCAATGCCCCGCGGCAGCCGCTTTCATCGGTCAGCAAATCGATCGTAAAGCATTTTTCGATGATACGCGTCTGCGGTCGAGTGCGAATCCGTTCCATGACCGCTCGCATGACCTCGCGACCGGTGCTGTCGCCCAAGGCATGGACGATGCGATGATGAGAATGCCCGCCTTCACGCCCGAGGGTCAAGCCGGACTCCGAACGGTCGAACTGGGTGCCCCAATCGATCAACTCGCGAATGCGTTCCGGGGCTTGTTCCACCACAGTTCGTACGACATCGACATTGCAGAGCGCGCCGCCGGCGACCAACGTGTCCTCCACATGCGATTGGAAATCATCGTCCGAATCCAGGACCCCGGCGATGCCGCCCTGGGCCCACGAACTGTTCGATTGCACCAACTCGCTTTTGGTCAGAATCGTCACGTGCAAGGACGGCTCGATTTCCAAAGCCGCGCGTAAACCGGCCAATCCGCCGCCGATGATCAGGACGTCCGTAATCAAATGGGGGGTAGTTTTGGGGTGAAAAGGCACCAAATAACGACGCAGCATGTTCGAACACCTGTCTAGGGAAAACCCTGGAACACTTTACCGCTGGACCCGCCATCCCGCTTGGACAACCGCCGCCCCTCCGGACTCAGGACTTGACCATCTCCAGCAGTCCTCGCAGCACCAAATCGTGGAAACTGACCACGCCCACAACCCGTCCCTCGCGATCAATGACCGGAGCCCGCATGATGGAGAATCGTTCCAACAACCGAGCACAATTGCTGATCGACATGGTGGGAGCGACGCTCAGCACAGGTTTGGCCATGATCTCGTACAAATTGACGCGTTCCGGCGAGCGGTCCGCTGCCAGGATCTGCTTGGCGATGTCCGAGATCAGGACCAAGCCATACTCGTCTTCGTCATTCCGCTTGTCGATGATCAAGGCCCGCGTCTCGGGGTACCGCATGGCCAGCAGAGCCTCCTTGACGGTCAACTTACCATCCAGGAGATCGAACTGGGTTTTCATCACATCCTTAACTTGCAGGTTGTCAGTCGCCATTACAATTTCTCCTCGACGATCTTGGTGAGTTTCTCAATTTGGTGGCTGACCCCAACGGCGTCCTCGACGTCGATTTGGATCGCGATGCCAGTGCCGGAAGTACAATCGAACTCTGCCGTATTGGAGATGGTTTCCAAAATGGTGCGGCAAAGATGCCGTTCCACCAAGAACATCACCACATCCCGCTGGGAGTCCAGTGACAAGCCAAAGAACGTCTTCGTGGGCTTGATCCCCTCCCCACGAGCATTGCCGATGACGGTCGCTCCGGTGGCACCCGCCTCACGCGCCGCTCGCATGACATCGTCGGTGCGATGGTCATCCACAAAAGCAATGATCAACTTGAAATGCATGTTTTCATTCTCCTCTATCTTCTGCGGCAGCATCCCGATTGGATGGAATGCGACTTCGTCGGCTCTGCCACCAGGCCGCCAGTTGAGCATACCCCATGACCGTCATCATCGGGAACACGGAGGCAAAGGCAATCAAGCCAAAGCCATCCAACAACGGATCGCGCCCCTCGATTCGCGCCGAGAGCCCCAGGCCCAACGCGGTCACAAGCGGCACGGTCACCGTTGAGGTAGTGACACCACCCGAGTCGTACGCCAGTGGCACGATCTCCCGGGGGGCAAAGAACGTTTGCACCACCACGAACACATAGCCGCCAATAATGAACGCTGGCAATGAAAAGCCCGTCACAATTCGCCAGGTCCCCAGCGCGACGCCGATACCAACCCCGAGAGCCACGGCAATTCGCAGGCCCCAGGCGTTCACTGCCCCACCGGAAACTTCCTCCGCCTTCAAGGCCACCGCAATCAACGAGGGCTCAGCAATCGTCGTGCTCAAGCCGACGCAGAAAGCAAAAACATACGTCCAATAGAATCGGTACCACGGCAAACTGAGCCCCGTTGCCGACGTTGCTTCCGTCTCCGTCACCCCCAACAGCGAGAAGCTGGTGAGCTGTTCGGCCATCAAATTGCCCACCGGGAACAGCGACAGCTTTAGACCCACCAAAAACAGTGTCAGCCCCAGCAAGACAAACACCATGCCCCAGAGAAACTGCGGCAGATTATGCAGCGTTCGCCGCAAGACAAACCACTGGAAAAACAACACCACCACCACGATGGGCAACAGATCACGCACCGTGGCCAACAAGTCACCCAGCAACAAGCCCAACAGGGCCGTCACAGACAGGGCGTCTGGGGCGTTCACGGCAGCAAGCGTATCGAGCAGCCCGTGCATGGGGGCAACCAGGGTCAAACCCATAAGATACCCATCATTAAGACAAAAACGATCGGCAACAATGAGGCCAAGGCTATCAAGCCAAAACCATCAAACAATGGATTGCGTCCTTTGATGCAATTTGCCAGCCCCACTCCCAAGGCTGTTGTCAAGGGAACCGTGATGGTTGAAGTCGTGACGCCACCCGAATCGTAGGCGATGCCGACGATGGAATTCGGCGCAAAAGGAGTCAGGGCGATGACCAACAGGTACCCGAGCAGGATCAAGTATTGAATGGGCCAGCCCCGCAAGATTCGCAATACGCCAATCACCAACGCGGCCCCCACCGATATCGCCACGACGGTGCGCAGCACCAGGCTATAACGGTCCCGAAACACCGTTTCCTGGCCCTCCGCCGCCAGAGAATCGATCCGATCCAAAGCCGCCAACTTCGCGGCTTCGTCGGCCACCGCAATCAGAGCAGGCTCGGCGAATGTCGTTCCAAACCCGAGTGAAAATGCGAAAATCAACAGCCAGAACACGCTGCCCTTTTTTGCCAAGTCTCGCGCCAATTGCTCCCCCAACGGGAACAAGGCCATATCCAAACCAATCACAAAGCACGTCAAGCCAAGTACCACCAAAACCAAACCCAGCAACAATGCTGCCACGTTGTCCAACGGCTGCTGAAAAACGAATAGCTGGAACACGGCCACGGTCGCGATGATGGGCAATAGATCTCGAACGCTTCCGAGCAATGGCCGAGAAAACGCTTGGCCAAATCGGCGCGACCAAGTCCAAAGTTCCGCCGGATTCATTGAGTCCAAGTCAGCTTACTCCTGTTGAGTCAAAGGTCCGCAACCCTTATTCCATGTCCGAACGCGGCGCCCGCCGGAAGGCCGCACGCAGCAATGCCAAACTCTCGGGTATCGCTGTTCGGTAGTCGGCCATCCCCTCAAACTCCAAGGAGATGTAGCCGCGGTAATGGTGCTTCCGCATGATCTCACCAATCCGCAGGTAATCCAAATCCAAGCTGTACCATTGGCCGCCCCCGTAATACGTTTTCGCCTGCAACAGAATCGTACGCGGCGCGATCTGCTCCAACCGCTCGTACGGCTCCTCCAAAAAATTGCCGGTATCTGCTGTGACTTGTAACCAAGGCGAGTCGACCGCATCGACGATCCGCAACACACCTTCGGGAGTCAGCCCCAGTCCCCAATGATTCTCTAGTCCCAACACGATACCGCACTTTTCAGCCACTCGAGTGCACTGGGCCAAGGCATCGATCACCCAGGGATACCCGTCTTCGTCGGTGTAACCCGGCAGCGGGGGCTCGATGCCGCGATTGGCCATCAACGCGTCGAAACTGGCCGATGTCCCCCACCGCCCCGTGTTCACTCGCATGGTGGGAATCCCCAACTTGTAGGCCAATTCAATCTGGCCGATCGTGCGATCGATGTTCTGTTGTCGCAGCTCGCGATCCGGAGTGACAAATCCTTGATGCGTCGACATGCCAATCAACGGCAGCCCCAACGCCAAAGCGCGACGCTTGTACGACATCAACTTGCTGTGACTCAACAGCTCATTCTGCTCCAACTGATACAACAACAACTCGACCCCGTCGAAACCAAAGTGATCGGCCAGATCCAAGCACTTGTCAAAATCCCGCAATTCATCGTTGCGGAACCGCCAGAGCGAATAGGTCGAGAGAATGATCGGATGCGTCTGCCGCGGCCCAGTGTCCGTCGATGGACCGTCGCCTTGGGCCCTGGCCACCGCTTGACTTAAAGGAACCAGACCGGCTGCCAAGCCACCCCAAGCCAAAAAGCTTCGACGGTTCGCTGATGTCATGGGAGTTCCTTAGTTCTATTCTTCGTTTTAAAAAATTGCAGGTCCGAGGGAACGCCCGCCCGCCGGGGCCTCGCCCACCGCCTATTTGTCCGTCATAGCCTAGCCGGATACCAGACGGGTAACAAGAACCACCTCGAAGTTGCGACGCGTTGTCGCTTAGGTCATTCTTTATTAGACTCGATTCCCGCGGGTCCCGCTGACCGCCGCTCGGGTTGGGACGCTGCCCTGCTGCATCCGCTTTCCGATCGGGTAGTATCCCCGGTGTTTGTCCCCAACATTCTGGCTGCCGACCATTTCCCCATGACTCCCGCCGAACCAAATCCGCCGACCGCGCCGCCATCTGTTCTCGCTGCCGCCGTGGCCCTGACCATCGCGGGTTCCGACCCCAGTGGCGGGGCGGGCTTGCAGGCCGATCTAAAAACGTTCCAGCAATGCGGTGTTTACGGCATGTCGGTTGTCACGCTGTTGACGGTCCAGAACACGCAGGCGGTGACCGACGTGCAGTTGTTGTCGCCTGATCTGATCCAGCGGCAATGGACCGCGGTCGTCTCCGATATCCCTCCCCACGCCATCAAGACCGGGGCCTTGGGCAGTGCCGAAATCATCGCCCAAGTCGCGACTGGCCTACGAGAAACAGCGGTGTCCACGCCCGTCGTCGTCGACCCGGTCCTGGTCAGCAAACACGGGCATCGCTTGGCCAACGAAGACGTGGTTGCCGCCTATCGAACGGAACTGTTGCCACGGGCTTGGTTCGTGACACCGAACCGCTTTGAACTGCAGAGCCTGACGGGCTGCGACCTGTCGGACCCGCAGAGCCTGCGGTCGGGTATCGACGAACTCCACAACTTGGGCACCGCCAACGTGTTGATCAAGCTTGGGCCGGTCGACGGCGTCTCTCGACACCTACTGAGCGTAGCGGGGCAACTCACGACCATCGATCGCCCCCTGGTGGCTCGGCCCAATAACCATGGGGCCGGCTGCGTCTTATCCGCCTTGCTCACCGCCGCTCTGGCGGTCACACAAGCTCGATCGGAACCCCAAGACGTGGTCGCCTTGGCACAAGCGGCCATCGAGCAGACCTGGCGAGCTGTCAAACACCCCAGCTCGCTGGGAAACGGCATTTCGCCCGCCGAAACCCGCTGCCTGCGACCGCTGCAGTGACAAACTTTTTCGGTCGTGTCGATTGAGACGTTGTCGGCGAAAAAATCTTTAAGCTTTTGACTCAATTCGCTCAAGTCGCGCTTGCTGGCCAAAATGTCCCCAGATACCATTCAGATCGGGGCTGGGAGTTGCTGCGACGCGGGAAACCAAGCATTGCGGAGCACCCGTAGCGAGAGAACTTGCGTAATCGGTTCGATTCCTACAACCGTTTCAAACCCTTTGACGGACACCAGCGGTAAGATTTGCCATGGATGATGCCAATCGAACAACCAACGAAGTCGACTACCTGCTGCAGAACGCACGCTTGCGTTCCGAGCTGGAGCCGTTTCTCGACGAGTCGCTCCTATTGGTCGACACGCAGCATATGCCGACCCCGGCCGAGAACGAGTTCTTGGAGTCGCTGTTGGCCTGGGAGTCGGCCCCGATTCTACCCATTTCCCAATGGTTCGAACCCGAGTTATCGCTACCGCCGGCCTCCCGTTTTGACGACCTGGAACTGCACCTGCGCTTGCACGAGGTCATCCAGCAACTGCATACCAAGCAGATCGTGCTACAGTTTACCGACCATCTCAACGATCGCGAACTGTACACCCTGATCGCTCGCGATATTCTCCCCAGTCGCGAAAAGAAGGTCCATCTGCCCGGCAACCGGTTCGTCTGGCGATGCCTCGACGAGACCACCTCGCCCGACCTGTGGCTGCAGTATTATGCCTCGGACGAAGAACGCGACGTTTGGTTGGAATTCAATCCCAGTAGCGAATTGCCCGAACCCCTGTCGCCACCGTTCCCCCGGCAACTGCCCGTTTAGGCCATCAGCCGCAGGCAATCAGCCGAATCAAACCAGCCGGCGTGCGTTAGCTCCCGGTTGTTTTATCATGGGAACCGGACACTGGATTTCACCATGCAAAAGTTATGCGGTCTACCGATCTATCTGTTGTTGGGCCTGTCTTTTGGCTTCTGGCAGCCGTCGCTCAATTGCATGTTAAGGGCGGCAAATGCAGCGTGGTTTCCTGACAAGGACGCCCTGGTCCAGCAATTGGAAAATGCTGACCGAGCGACCGCGCAAGTTTATAAACTGCGCGACGATCGCGGCCAGGGCATGGACTGCTTGAAGGTCTTCCAACCGGCGACGGCCGCTGGAACCTACTACGGCGTGTATCACAACTTCCAAGCTGGCGTCCTAGTGACCCACGTGGCTCGTTCGACCGACCTTGTCCAATGGACGCATCTGACGGCCTTGGACGACCACGCGTCGCAACCGGCGATTCATGTGTGCGACAACGGCGGCTATCTGCTGGCCTACGAACACGACGAGCCCAACTCGGTGTGGATCCGACTGCGGTACTACGACAGCTTGGACCACTTGCTCGCGGCTAAGTTTGAACGCCAATTCGACATCCAGCGGACACTGGCTCCGACGGCCGAGGGGACTCCGAGTTTTGAGGCAGTCGAAATCGGCCCCGAGGGCCTGGAGCAGTCGCAGATCCAACTGCGGTTTCATTACTACAAAGACGGAGATGTGGATCAATTGGCCACGGGTACCCTGGTCAACTTCTCCCAGTGGCAAGCCGAGGCCGACACCGAGCTGAATAGGACCTTGGCAGATCAGGGCTGGCGCGGGAACCTGGGCGATCGCGACAAGTTCACATGGCAAGAGCAGACGTATTACTTGCAGGAAACCCAGCAAACCCGCGGGGACTGGGGCTCTTGGCGTCTTTGCCTGTGCGACCACCGCGGTTATCCCCTCCAACCCCTGGCGATACGAACACCGCAGGGCTCGACGGCTTTCTCCAACCCGCACGCGACGTGGGTCCGCAACGCCGCTGGCCAACGATTGCTGGTCGTGACCTTGTTCCTGCATTCTCGCGGCAACCCACCCGCCGAACGCGGCGTGCTGTTGTATGTGATTGAGGCAAATTAGTTAGGGGGCCGCCGCCGTCTTCCTCTGCGACCGATGCATCTCGCGTAGTTCAAACTTTCTGCCGGCCCGAAGAAAAGGAACCGCAGAGGGGGGGAGTGGGAAGTGGGCAGAATCGTTTTGCGAGGGGGGTGGTGCGTTGCGCAAGTCAATCGTTCGAGGGGCGACATGGCAAATCCCTCCGTTATCATTAATTTCGCAACAAAATCTGTTTTGTTATGACTTGCTCCACGACACCCTACGCCTGCGTCCAGCCCTTCCCATATTGCGAGGTTTGGGTTTTTCTTCCAACCCAAAGGAGAAAAACCGCAGAGGCGGGAATGTCGCAGAGAATATCACGTGCACAAACCGATCGATCTTAGTGACGTGTTATAGATTATTTTCGCATTTACCGAACGAAAAGAATGGTGATTATTACGTAATTACTCCACACCACCCTACCTTTTGGGCCAGTTCAAATGGTGGTGGAGGAAGTCGAAAGTCCCCTGCCCGTGGATGGTATGAGGGCCATCGAAATACTCGATCGCGGTACGCTCGGGCAGTTTCAACCGAGCGGCGTAGAGGTGCCGAACCTTGGCGTATTCGTACGCCACGGTCCAATCGTCCGCCACGCCGTCGAAATGCCCTCGCTCGACCATAAACGGCCGCGGCGCAATCAAGGCCGCCATCTCGGCGTAATTGAACGTGCTGCCCAAATCGAACTCAAAGATTTCGTACTCGCCCGTGTTCACATACGACCGAGGATTCCGTGTCGAAGCGTTCTTGTCGACCCACTCATTAAAATCCGCCGAACAGATCGACAGCGCATAGTCGGTCACCAACGCTGGCACGCGCATGGCCGTCTTGCCCCCGTAAGACAGGCCATAAAAGCCGATCCGCTGGGGATCCACAAAGTCCAAAGTCTGCAACCAGTCCACGATCTGTTGATGCTGGGGTGTGATCACCGAAAACAGCGTCTTCTTCAACGGGTTGGCCTTGCGTTGCAAGGTTCGAAAGCGGTCCTCAAAGATGTACAAATTTTGCGGGGCAAACGTGATGAACCCGCGCTCCGCCAACCGCGCCGCAAACGCCGCGTAATACTGGGACCCCGCTTCACCAATCGTATCCTGAGGTCGACCCTCCAAGCCGTGTTGGCAGACCACAACCGGACGTCGTTCCCCCGGAGCCAGATCACGCGGCAGTAACAACAATCCGTAAGCCATCACATCCGGATAGACATCCAACACGACTTCATAAGCAGTCCACTCCGGCGTCTCTTGAACCCTGCGTGTTCGCGGCTGGAACGGCAGCACTTCGTGATCAATCCGCCCAATCACTTCCTCGTAAAAGAATTCCCGCAACTTCGCGGCGGACTGCTCGTAGTTTTCCAGCGACGTGAAGTCCAAGCGATTCATCGTGTTCGCCTCACGCAGGTAGTGACTCTCACGCAACAGCATCTGCGTGTGACGATCCAGCTCATGCACGAGTGCCTGTTGTCGGGGCTGCGGATCGAACTCACCCAATAGATTCTCGGGTGCGGCGTCAGCATCCCACCGCGGCGAGTCAACTTGCAACGCCT
Organism: Pirellulaceae bacterium; assembly: GCA_018402565.1. Lineage (GTDB taxonomy): Bacteria > Planctomycetota > Planctomycetia > Pirellulales > Pirellulaceae > M30B19. The sequence continues at coordinate 646,371 of JAGYIQ010000001.1, forward strand.
CCAGAAACGCGACCAGGGCCTCTGGGCTACCGCTGGGGCCAACACCCGAGTGACTTTCGATCAGGGTCAGTGGCAGTGATGGCTCCAGGCTCGCGGTCAATTGCTTGGCTCGAGCCACTTCGGCGCGGACCCGCTCGATGGGCGGCGTGATGATCTCTGCCGGAGCCCCTCGTCCACCTGGGATGACCACCTCCGCCGCGCGACTGGCTTCTACCACTAAGGCCCTCGGCGCTATCAACGCCGCCAACTCCGCATCGCCAAACCGCTCCAGCAGCCCAAAGACGTTGCGCTCCAGAGGCTCGGTCCAGACCTCCTGCCGCGAATCGAAGTAGCCACTGACGCCCGTGGAGGTAATCCGCTGATCGATGGCCCCCGCATACAGACTCAGCAGTCCACCTTCGCCCCAGCCAAAGACCCCGATCGGCCCCGCGTCACGTCCGATTCGCTCGCGTTCCATCCAGTCGACTGCCGCCAAGACTTGCTGGACCTCGTAAGCGATCAGGCCACGGCCCATTTCAAAGGCCGATCGATACAGCCACTCGCGCTGCGTGAGTTGCGGCAGACGCTCGGCCCGACTGACCAACAACGGGACCAGGACTCGGCAACCACTCTCAGCCAATTTTCGCGCGTACTGTGACTCGGGCTCCACACCGGGCAACAATCCAACCAATTGCTCCGGCAACACGCCACAGTCGGGAATGGCGACGACTTGGGCTCGGACTTTCGTACGCGAAGAATCTAGAATTGGCTCCAACAGCAGCCCGCGAGCCTGCACGTCGCCGAACGCGGCCCAGGTCACCGCATGGATTTCGTAGTTGACGCCCCGGCCAAGGAGTGACGAACGCTGGACGGTGGCCAGGTACCGCGGTTCGGAGTCGCTGGCTCGCGTGTCCCGCACGCCAAGTCGCTCCGCGAACTGCCGCCGATTTTCCTCAATCGAATCGACATAGGCTGCGGCCGAAGATTTGTCGGTTCGCCAATACTTCTGTCGCGCGGCGATGGATGCCTCCAGCTCCCGCAGCAAGAATCGATCGACACCTGCGACCAATTGGGAGGCAATGTCGCCTTCGATGGTCAGTGGCTCGGTGCCGGGCAGCGTCTGCCCACGCCCTACCGATTGGGCAATGGTTTGACCACCGCCGGCCTGGCCCCAGCCAACAATCACGATCACCCACAGCAACCACAATCGATTCCATTTCATCGTGCCAGTCCCTTTCTGGGGCGAAGCCTCGTATCGACTTCCGATCTGCCCCCGACCTCAAGACCCAAGTATACCCGCTTCGGAGACGGCCTGCACGACAGAGTTGTGTTGATCAATTGGCCAGGTCAACGGCGGCTTTCCAGGAATCCGAGACTCGCAATTCGTCGATCTGAGCAGTCGCACGTGTTCCCAATGAGAGTCGGAGTGCCACGAATTTAGCAGGTCCGTTTGACGGCGTTCCGGACACCGTCCAAACCGTCGGCTGCGTTGCATCGACCGGCTCTCCGACCCGATAAACACGCAAATGAGCGGTGGTCGTGTTTGAATCCGCCTGGTACATCAACACAAACAAATGCGGTTCGCCGATCGGAAGTGACGTTGCGGTTTCGTCAATCGTGCCAGAGTTATTCAGAAACAGTCGACCGTCGGACGTGACGCCAAAAGAGACCGAATGCCGGCGGGTGAATCTTGGTGAAGCGGACTCGGGTTCCAATACAACTTGGATCCCTCCGGCTTGCCCCTCGCCCTCTCGCTCACTGGTTGACTGCCTAGTCATCAATAGGCTCACAAAGAGGGTCTTGTCCGACTGCGATTCAATCGCCTCTTCAAAACGCCTTCGGAGACTTTCTCCTCCCTGCAACGATAACAGCCGCCGACCCGAACGATCTTTGCCGAAGACGACATCGGACGGTGCGGCGATGACTTCGCCCAGCGGCCCGCGTCCAGCCCGAGCAGATTCCCAGCCGCCCGACCAGCCAAAGCCGCTGCGGTCTCGTCGAATCTGTCCCGCGAGATTTTCGAATCCGTCGTAAGCGAGCAATTCGCCGCCGCCCGCCTGACGGACTTCCTCATCGATGCGTTTGACAAATTGCCTTTGTCCGAAGGGGATCCGTCGCGGGCGTCCAGGCTGGCTGCGGAGGTAACGCCGCGACTCGCCGGTCGCAATCCTGTCCTCAAAGTCGGCGTCGGCATCGATCGAGGTCCAGATCACGCTCCCGTCAAAGACGTGAACCTCCGTGGTCTCCGAGTCCACCGATACCGCATACTGCGTTCCATCGTCGATAATCTGGGACTCGGGGGTCGCCAGGAGAAAGCCATTCGAAACCTCTGTCACATTGACATAGACGGTCCCAGCCAGAAGCTGCGCCGAATCGGCTGTGTTGACCATCAGTTCACACGGACCTTCCAGCACGACAATCGTTCCGGAATCAAACCGCAGTTCAGCGGCCCCGGACTCCAACTTGAGCAGGCCAGCCTTGAACCGTCCATCCGCGAGCGCTGGCGGTTGCTGCCAAACACCGTTCGCTTGCGCAACCCATTTCCCCAACACCGGCGCGGTTGTCTCAGGCCTGAGCGACAACGCCTCTGCCGGCTGCCCTGCCGGCTGCCCTGCTGGCTGCTCCGCCTGCTGTGGCAGATCTCGCTCGGGAGTCCACGTCCACCAAACCACCATTGATAGAATTGACGCCGCCAGCGCCATCCACGCGATGTGCCAACCGGAAGCGAACCACCCGCGTTTGCCAGCCAAAGCATCGCGAGCCGTCAACTGCGGAACGAGGTCGCTGTCAGCGGCCCAAGTCCGTAAGCCAGCCTCCAGGTCCATCCGTTCGCGAAACAACTTCCGGGCCGCGGCGTCGTTCTGCAACCGACTCTGCAACCACTGATGTTCCGCCTCCGTGATCGTGCCATGGATCAGCGCATCGATGTGTTGATTCAAGGGATCGTGACTCATGAGGGTGTTCCCTCCTGAGCGAGTCGCAGGCGAATGCAAGCCAGCAGTTTCTCGCGCAGGCGAGCCAACTGCTTGTAGAGCGATGTGCGTTCGCGGCCCAATTGTTGCGCGACTTCCGTAATCGACTCCGCTCCCGCGTAACATTGCTGGAGGAGCGTCTGTTGTCGCTCCGACAGGTCTCTCAGGCAATGCCGCAAAGCGCCTAAGCGGAGCTCCGCCAGCGAATCCTCCTCGACGGCCTCGCGTGCCATCATCTCAAGCAGCTCGATGTTGAAATGCAATCGACTGCGCCGCTGGACAGTCAAGAAGTTCCGGACCTCATTGAAGGCAATACCACACGCCCAATGGAAGAAGCTGCCCCCAGTGTCAAAATCATGCATCTTCTTCCACAGCACAACACTCGTCTTCTGAAACACATCCTCCACATCGGCCGGATTCACTAACTGCTTGGCGATAAACGCATACAACCGATGACGATGCTCCATCAGCATCGCCATGAAGGCGGCTGTGCCGTCGTCCGTTTCAAATCGATCGTCTCGGGTTGTCAACCGCCGTGGCTCCTGGTCGGTAGCGAAGTTTTAAGTCTACACGCCAGAGTATCTTACGAAATGTCGGGGATTGGACGGAAGATCTGACAATTTCTGGAAAGTTCCGACTTTCCGCCGGGCAATCTCTGCCGGCTCGTACGAACACTCCCGAGCCAAAAATCTTTGGCCCGGGATCAACCAACCGAAATTCGGAGCTCCACGATGGTTTTTTGGGCTTTCGCCACTTTCCTACTGGTCGTATCCACGCCCCTGCAGGTCGATGACCCAGTGGAAACATTCGTGCAGATCCAACGCGTCAGTGGGAACCAAATCGCCATCCTGGCTGATTCCCGCAATGGCCGCGGTGGTGGCATGCAGGGTGGGGGCGCACGGGGCGGTGGCGGTCGGGGTGGTCGGGCCGCCGCGGGGGCCGAGCCGCAGGGGGCGGGCCCAGGGCGACGGGGTAGAGGCCAGACCACTCAGCCAACGATCCTGATTGTCCCTCCCAGCACAAAGATCACATCGGCCAGTCGCGAACGGCGCACGTTTGAGTTCCGCGTCGGCACGGAACTGGCCGGTGGACTGAATCATCGGATATTCCAGGAAATGCAGGCTCCCCTGTCTGCTCGCATTGTGAGCAATGGGACTCAGATCACTGAAATCAATGTGATCATTCCGGAGTCGGACATCAACCAGTCGGCCACAACCTCGCGCGGCGAAACCGTGATCGCGGTTCGCCCCAAGCGTCCGCCGACAAAAAGTCGAGCCACTAGGGGAGAATTAAAATGACAACGACTCGGACAATTCTGTTGAGCGGGCTGATGCTGGGCTGCCTCTGCTGGTTTACAACAAGTCCACGTCCTCTGCATGGCCAGGAAGACATGCGTTTTTTCGAGTCGAAGATTCGACCGATTTTGGTCAAACATTGCTACGAGTGCCATTCGAACGAATCTGGCAAGGCACGTGGTGGCCTGAAGGTCGATTCTCGAGACGCACTGCAGCGCGGCGGAGACTCTGGACCCGCCGTCGTCCCCCAGTCACTGGAGGACAGCGTCCTCTACCAGGCCCTGTTGTACCACGACAATGGATGGCAGATGCCTCCTAAGGGCCAGCTGCCGCCGTCAGTTATCGACGACTTTCGACATTGGATTCTGCTGGGTGCACCCGATCCACGCGTCGCGAATCTGGAGCCAGACGTCGCCAGCGAGATGGATATTGAAGCCGGACGGCAGTTTTGGGCCTATCGACCGCTCACGCAAGTGTCTCCACCGGCCAGCACATCGGATTGGCCTACAACCACGATCGATCGATACGTGGCAGCCCAACTCAAACAGCAGAACTTAAGTCCGGTCGATGATGCAGCGGCCGAAGTCCTCGTGCGACGACTGTACTTTACTTTGACAGGGTTACCCCCATCTCCTGAAGACCTCAAGAACTGGGCTGCACGGCTTGATACAGCAACCGGCAGCCGTCGCCAGTCGGTGGTCGCGGAGTTGGTCGATCGCTTGCTGGCCTCGGATCGCTACGGCGAACGTTGGGGACGGCACTGGTTGGATGTGGCTCGATTTGCTGAATCCACTGGCGGTGATCACAACAACATCTACCAACATGCTTGGCGCTATCGAAACTATGTCATTGATGCGTTCAATGACGACAAACCATTTGATCAATTCATCCGTGAACAGATCGCGGGAGATCTATTGCCCATTGGCAGTGATCAGGAATGGGCGAATAATGTCATTGCGACGGGGTTCCTGGCCATCGGTGTCAAGTCGGTGGGGGAGGAAGATCAGCAGCGGTTCTTCGCCGACCTGGTTGACGAACAAATCGACACCACCACCCGCGCGTTTCTGGCCACAACCGTCGCCTGTGCCCGCTGTCACGATCACAAATTCGATCCAATTCCACAAACCGACTACTATGCGCTGGCCGGGATCTTCCGCTCGACAGAAACGCACTACGGACTGCTGAAAGCTCAGGCGAGACAAGCGACGACTCTGATTGATCTGACCGGCATGGGGCCAGCGGCGGGAACGCCGGAGCTGACACCCGAAGCGTATGCCACTCTTGTCGAACAGCGTGACGAGGCAGCACGAGCGATCGAAGACGCGATGAAGAAAATTCGCTCCGGGGAAAATGTCTTCCGCGGTCTGCTTCGCAAGTATCGATCCGATCGTGATGAGACCGAGGCCGCGCTGCAAGCTTATACGGATCGCGGCCAGCCCCGCGTGTTCGCGATGGGAACTCAAGATAGAAATGACGCCCTGCCAACTCGGGTATTGGTTCGCGGTGAACTTGAAAGTCCGGCCCAGTTGGTGGACCGGGGAGTGCTCCAGGTGCTCAGCCCGCCCAACCAGCAGACCATGAACGCCTTGATGAAAGACGCCCGTTTTCGTCGAAACCGCACACCGGGCCTGCCGAGCCCCAAACATCAAAGCCAGAGCGGTCGACTGGAATTGGCCGAGTGGATCGCCAGTCCCGAAAACCCGCTCACGGCTCGCGTGATTGCCAATCGAGTTTGGCACTGGATGGTCGGTCGCGGACTGGTGCGGACGGTCGACGATTTTGGTCACGCGGGTGAGGCTCCCAGTCACCCGGAATTGTTGGATTACCTCGCAGGTCGACTGATCGAGGAAAATTGGTCGATCAAAGCACTGATACGCGAAATTGCCCTATCCCGTACCTGGCAGCTCGCCTCGACTTACCAAGCTCAGAACTACAACATCGATCCGGACAACCAATTTTATTGGCGGATGAATCAGCGGCGACTGGAGGCGGAAGCCGTTCGCGATGCGATGCTGGCCGTTTCCGCCAGACTGGATCTGCAACGCCCGCAGGGCACGTATTTACGTGAGGCTGGGGAAGGTGGCGTGGGACAGAATGTGTTCGAACCCGTGATCCGGGCCATTGAAGCCAACACTCGCTCGGTGTATCTCCCGCGGGTACGCAGCTTACTGCCCGAAATGCTGGAGACGTTCGACGCGCCGGATGCCAGTCTTGTCTCCGGCAGTCGCGATACAACCTTAACTCCGCTGCAGTCGCTATACCTGATGAATAACCGCTTCGTGCAGGAGCAAGCGATCGCTTTAGCCGAACGCTTGGAGGGTCTTCCTCCGGAGCAACAAGTGAGCCGGCTGTACGAACTTGCGTTGGCCCGAACACCCAGCCAAGTCGAATTGCAATTGGGCACCGATTTTATCCAGAAAATCGCCATGGACGCGACTCCCAACAGGGGACCATTCGAATCGAATCGCCGATCCTCAAACGCGGCATCCCGCCCAACCAACGGTGAGGAATCGAGTGGCATGCGCCGCGGCCGCCGCTCACGAACCACCGATTCGACGGAACAGCCATCGGTCCAACCACCAAACGAGACGACTCCGATGAGCCCCTTGGCCATCTACTGTCAAGCCGTCATCAGCTCCATGGAATTCCAATTGATTGACTAAAGGTTAGCAATGAAACAGTCTTTTTGCGATCAACCCACACCGTCGACCTCGCGTCGCGAGGCGCTGCGGACACTTTCTGCTGGATTCGGTTATCTGGCCTTTACCGGCTTGGCGGCCGCCGAGGCGAGCGGGCATGGTTTGGGCCCTGACGTTCCCCAGCTGCACTTCGAGCCGCGTGCCAAACGAGTGATCTTCCTGTGCATGCGCGGGGGACCGTCGCATGTGGATACGTTCGATTACAAACCGCATTTGAAGCAAGCCCATGGTCGACCGTCCAATTACGGTGCCCCCTGGTGCGCGTCTCCATGGAATTTCCATCAACATGGCGACAGCGGAATGTGGATTTCAGAACTGTTCCCCAACCTGGCCCGCCACGCAGATGATCTCTGCCTGCTCAATGGAATGCACTGCGACCAACCGGCTCACGCCCAAGCCTTCATTCAAATGCATACCGGTAACTTCCAGTCGGTAAGACCGTCACTGGGTGCGTGGACGCTGTATGGACTGGGAAGTGAAAGCCAGAATTTGCCTGGATTCATCTCGATCAATCCGCCAACCGCCACCGGGGGTGCTCAGAACTACGGCAGCTCGTTTCTACCGGCCGCTTTTCAAGGCACAAAGTTCAACATCCAAGACAGCTCACAACGCAACCGCCGCATCGATCGTTTGCGTCGCGGTGAAGCCAACCCCTATGGGATCAATAACGCGGTCAACCAACGCATTTCGCGAACCCAGCAACGGGAGCAACTGAACTTGATCCAGGCGCTCAATGGCGAGAAACTGAGCCGCGATCAGCACAATCCTCTGGTGGAAGGAGCCATCGAGAACCTGGAACTTGCCTTTCGCATGCAGGATGCGGTCCCCCGTGTGATGGATATCGCAGGGGAAACGGAAGAGACCTTAAAGCTGTATGGAATCAACGAGGATCCAACGGATGGCTTTGGTCGTCAGTGCCTAATCGCTCGTCGCTTGGCGGAGGCCGGCGTACGATTCATCGAATTGGGGCATGGCAGTTGGGATCAGCACAGCAATATCCAGACAGCCCTAGCGGACAATTGCGCCGAGACGGACAAACCAATCGCCGGACTGTTGGCCGATCTCAAACGTCGCGATCTTCTGAAAGACACGTTGATCCTCTGGGGCGGCGAATTTGGTCGTACGCCCTACTCGGACTCAGGAACGGGTCGTGACCACAATCATAAAGGGTACACCATGTGGATGGCCGGCGGCGGCGTGAAAGGCGGTTTTCAGTATGGCCGCACCGACCAGCATGGCTACGAAGCTGTTGAAGGCAAGATGCACATCCACGACTGGCATGCCACCATTTTGCATCTACTGGGTCTGGATCACGAACGACTTACCTACCTCTATGCCGGCCGCCAAATGCGTCTGACCGATGTCGCCGGATCAGTCGCCACCGACATCTTGTCCTAGTGCCTTGTCACAATCAAATTTTGGGATCGGTGCGGTAAAGGGGTCAGGTGGGACTTGATGAATGGTTGATGAAGTTTCCACGAATTGTCGCCGGCGCAGCCTGGCTGCCCTTGCCAGCTACTGGAACTGGCCTGTTTAATGACGACCCGAACCAGGCTTGTCTGGTTGCCATCCGCTTCTCCCCAGTGGTGCAAAAACGAGTCCCGACCATGAGCCAGGCGACCCCCAATTATCTGCAACCTGGCATTCCAGCCGGACTGAAATGGGTCTCGATGCCCGTGGTACCCGCCACTGCGGAAAGTTTGCAGGGGTTCGGGCAATTGATTGCCCGCGACCAATACGAAGCCTTCCAGATTGAAATCGTGCGGTGGCCCGCCAGTGGCTGGCGGCCCGTCGACGAGGACTCGGGGGACGAAGGCGGGACAACGGCTGGGATTTTTACCAGCCAATGGAAAGGCGACATCCTGTACGGCGTAAATGAAGCCGTGGGCGGCCATTACATCTTGGGGTACTCCCAAGCACCCGAATCGGCCACGGAAGATCACTCGCAGGATCCCACCCACTTGCTGATGTGGCACGCAAACTATCACCCCGATGGCGGGCAGCTGTTCTTTCCACTGCAACCCGAACCGTTCTACGTGCCTTTGGCGTTACCCGGTGATGATGTTCGCCCAGAGGATTTTATCTGTTTCCAATTTACGGGCGAACAGGGGCTGTACATTCACCCCAACATCTGGCACGACGGCGTCTTCGCCCGACGCGGAACACAACGATTTTTTGATCGCCAAGGCGCGGTACACGCTCGAGTCTCGGTCGACTTTCCCCGCGAATTCCACTGCCTTCTGGCGGCGAATCTAACGCCCTAACCGCCTACCAGCTATCGCTGTGGCCGGACCGGTTGTTGTTTCACTCAGCTGGCATGCCCAATTCTCGGAGGTCCCACAATTCGATTCTGGTATCGGCAAGCGAAAGGGCCAGTTTGCGAAAGTCGCTGGAAATGTCTATTGCCGTAGCCGGGGCATGGGAGGTTTCATGCGTCCAAATCGGCTCCCAGGTTTTTGTCTCGTAAACGTTCAAACGGTTGGACTTGCCGGGCCTCATGATGGCCATTCGATCTCCGGTGGCAGAGAATACCGGCGCCAGTAGCGGGCCATCGGTCCACGTTTGCAGCTCCTGACCCGTTTCGATATTCAAAACAACGATCTTGGCGATATCCTGAGCCAAACCGCGGTACTCGACCGCCAGTAAATCTCCACTTTGATTGAGTTGCAGGTCGATGGGAATCTTGGGCAGATCGAATTCGCGAATCACGTTTCCGGTTTCCGCCTCAATCACCCAAACATGCTGGTTGTTCGTGACCGCATACCGAGTCGCATCGCCCGAAATGTGTGCCGACTTCATGACGTCCACCATGGGGGTTCGGACACGAAACATCTTCTCCCAACCCACCTTGCGCTGCTCCAAGTCCCACTGGCGGAAGATAAACCCCAAGTGGCTGTCTTGGCGGACCTCGTACAAGTATTTTCCCGAGTCATCCAACTTCAATTGCAGGCCAATCACGCCAGTCAATTCCGGTTGTCCGCCGCGTAGGCTTCCAAGTAGATGGCGGAGATGCGACGTCGAATGGTGTGAGTAGAGCTTTTTGCTATTTCCCGTTTTCATATCGCGTTCGAACACTGAGTAATCACCACCACCACCAGAGCTAAAGTGAAAAACCCTTGTATCCAAGCGGGAAACAACATCGTAGTAGTCACCCGCTGCGCGCCCGAGACACTCGTCCGCAATACGAGCCCGACAGGGAGTCAATCTGAACCGGACTCGCGGTATTGGTTTTTCGATCGTAGATAACCGCACCATTCCCATTGGCGGCACAGACCAGAAAGTCGCCATCGTCGCTGGCTGATCGGAAGCTCAGGTGAGCCAGCGATTCGGGCGGTGCCCATTCGCTGATTTCACCGCTCTGCAAGTCGAGCGACTGGCGGGCGTCCCAGTGGACCAAATCGGTTTCGGACGCAAAGAAGGTACCAACAAAATCTTCGCTCATCAAGGCTCGAGGTCCTTGCAGATCGAACAAATGCATCCGTTCCTGTTCTTGCATGATCAACCAACGGTCGTTCGGAGAAAACCAGATGCGTGGGGTGGGATTCAGATAGGCGGGTGATTCATCCACCAGGAACGGTTTGCCACTCAATCGCCCATTTTCGAAGACGACTAGGTACTTGCCCTGTTTTATCTGCCAATCCTCGTCAGTTTCAGCCGGCAAATCGTAAAGGTCAAACTCCAGGTCCGCTTGGTCATATATTCCCAACAATACGGCCAGAACCTTGCCGGAGGGAGAAAACTGCAAACCTTGAACCACGGGCAAACGTTGTCCAACCGCAAACGGAATCGTATGGAGGATCTCCGCTCGCTGCCGATCCACCACAAGTAACTGGCGCTCAGCGACATAAGCCAGCAAACGGCCGTCCGCCGAGACACTGAGTTGCCCCCCAGTCAAATGCGCGTCGGGGTTGGTCCGGCCCAACAGTCGAACCCCAGGCGAAACCTGCTCGACCAAACTCGATTTCGCGGGTTCTTGCAACGATTGGGAGCCAAAACCAATACCAACAGACAGCAAAAAAAAGACGACCAAGTGACACATCGCTCACGACTCCGATTATGCAGGATGAAAAGCACGATTCAGCTACCGTGTCGCATTGTATCACCCGGTTGGTCGGAGTAAAGCATTGAAACACCGGCCCCAGTGCTTTTTGGAATGCAAGCGGAGCAGCGCAAGCTGCCCGGTGTCTCGGAGCGCATGCAAGCGGAGCAGCGCAAGCTGCCCGGTTCTTGCGAACCCTCGATAATCGTTCTCGATTGAGAACACAAATCGGGAACGGTACCCAGCCGTTGTGTCGTCGGATCATGGGCGATTGGCTCAGTGTCCGTGGGACCGGGCAGCTTGCGCTGCTCCGCTTAAATGGGGACCGGGCAGCTTGCGCTGTTCCGCTTGCATCGGAGCGCATGCAAGCGGAGCAGCGCGAGCTGCCCGGTGTTTCGGAGCGCATGCAAGCGGAGCAGCGCAAGCTGCCCGGTGTTTCGGAGCGCATGAAAGCGGAGCAGCGCAAGCTGCCCGGTGTTTCGAACCCTCGATAATCGCTCTCGATTGAGAACACCGATCGGGAACGGTACCCAGTCGTTGTGTCGTCGGATCATGGACGCTGGGCTCAGTGTCCGTGGGACCGGGCAGCTTGCGCTGCTCCGCTTAAATGGGGACCGGGCAGCTTGCGCTGCTCCGCTTAAATCTGAGCGCATGAAAGCGGAGCAGCGCGAGCTGCCCGGTTTTTGCGGACCCTCGATAATCGCTCTCGATTGAGAACACCGATCGTGAACGGTACCCAGCCGTTGTGTCGTCGGATCATGGGCGCTGGGCTCAGTGTCCGTGGGATCGGGCAGCTTGCGCTGCTCCGCTTAAATGGGTACCGGGCAGCTTGCGCTGCTCCGCTTAAACAGGGACCGGGCAGCTTGCGCTGCTCCGCTTGCATGGGCCTGAACATTACTTCAACGGAGATGGGGGTGTTTGGAGCTCCAGTTGCAGCTGCGATGAACGATCCTCGAGATCGAACTGCCGCTTCTGTAGATACGATTGCTTCACACGCATTTCGCTCAGCTTGCTCCTCAACTGCTCGATCTCCGACAGCATCGACCGCACACGCTGTTGGGGCACCAGCAACTCGTCGATTTTCGCTAACTTCGCGGCCACCTCGATCCGATCCATGGCAACTTTAGCTAAGACGTCACCAGCCCAAATCGTCTCAGGTGTACGGTTCGAGCTAGGAGACTCCAACTCAAGCAGTTGCACTTCAACCCCCATGACTCGTTTCCGCAGTTCGCTGACCTGCCTCGAGGAAACGGCCCCCGCTTTTTCTAACTCCTGCAGCCCCTTCAGTTCTCTTTGCTCCAAACTGAGTAGCTCCTCCAACATCTGCCGCCTCTTAACCAGCGTGGCGTCCTGTGTCTCCCCCGGCGGCTTGCTCAACATCGCTTGCAGATGTTTCGATTTGGCGTCCAGGCCGGCCAGCTCGATACTCAGGTTGATCCGCTGAACTTGCAACTGTGTGAGGATCTCTGGGTAGGCCGCTTCAGAAACGCCTTCGGCTTGTAGAAACTCACCCATCTTTTGTATTTGAGCCTGCATCAACTCAGTGGCTCGATTCGCTTCCTCCAATTGCTCCGAATTCTCGGCCTGCAGCAGTCGGTAGCGTTCGATCCACTGCAAGGATATGCTGCGTTGCGGAGCCGGCTGGGCTGGAAGTTCGTCCTGAGCCAGCGTCACCTGCCCCAGTCCGCTGCTCCAACCACAGACGAGCCCCAGAACCAAACAAAAGTACAATTCAGTCTTCAACATCTTCTTCTCCTCAAAGGTTACTTGGACAACACTCGTAACGCCAATTCGCTGCCCTGGGTTTCGGGGAACTCCCGCACCACTTGTTGCAATTGTTCTTGGACCACGGGCGTGGGCCCAACCCTGCGGTGCAGCATTTCGCCGGACATTGCATAAGCCAAGGCCACGCGTTCCCGCGGCGACAGTTCCGGCAACGACTCTCGGCGAAGTTCCCGTTGCGTTCGCAGCAGCTGGGCCAATTCCAGTTCAACGATCTGAGCTCGCAGGGCATCGGTTCGCTCGGTGTAGTCGTCTGACGCCGGCTGCATTTCCGCGATCGTTTCGCTTTTACCCACTGACGGGACAGACGATGCACTGGATTCACCCCGTGGATGCTGGGCGATGTCAGGCGCGGGTGGGGTGGTTGGGAAGAATTGCCACAGCGTCACCGCCGCTAGGATCGCCGCCGACACGGCCACACTCCACAGCATGGGGCGTTGCCAGTGAGCCTGATGTGCGCGAGTCGTTAATGCCCGACTTCCCTCCGCCCGATCAAGTAGGTTCAGTAACTCGGCACGCAAGGTATCCGGCACGCGGATGTCGCGTAGTTGCCGCGCCAGGTCGTCATCAGACAGATGTCCGGGGGACTTATTTGGGCGTTCTTTATCCATGGGGAATTTCTCGTTCGAGGATAGCGCGCAATTGTTGTTTCCCGCGGTGCAAATGCGAGAGCACCGTGCCTGGCGGCAACTCCAAGGCCTGGCCGATCTCTGCGACACTCAGGCCCTCCATCAACTGCAACAGGACGGGGAACCGGTAGCGGACCTCCAGTTGCTCGACCGCCCATTGGATCAAGTCTCGATCGTCCGTCCGCTGGGTGGCGTCCGCCGTCGCAGCGCTGCCGTCTGGCCATGCCCCACCGCGCGGAGCGACGTCTTCCTCCAGGGTGTGCGGTGTAACATCAGTTGCCAGCCACTCGGGGGAGCGACCCAACGACTTCAGGAACTGGCGGCGGAGGATCGCGAACAGCCAAGCCCGCATTCGCTCGGTGTCCCGCAACGAATCCAAGCCTCGCCAGGCTTGCAGGTAGGTCTCTTGGACCAACTCCACCGCCGTGGCCTCGCGACCCGTCAGACGCAGGGCCACTCGATACAGCCCCGCATGATGCTGATCGACGCACTGTTCGAATTGTCGTTTTCGGGCAGTGTTGTCGGCCATGTGGTTCCATCGGTCGAGGCTCCCAGTCGCTCGCTGGGGTAGAAGTACCGAATCCAGTCGCGATTATTGCAAAAATCTGCCTAAAAAAATCAGCCGCAGTTCGTTGGCACCCGGTTGTTCCTGACGAAAACCGGACGCTAACGCGTTCCGGCTGGTTGTGAACCGATGGATGGTCTACGATGAAGAGGCATTCCGCGAGTCTTGCGGGAGGCCGATGTGGGCGGCCAGGCGCGACACTGAGATTGGAACTGATTTGGGAATGGTGACGCTATCGCTTGGTTGACACCCGACAAACGGCGGATCGTTCCGGAACGGATGGACGACCCACAGCTGCCCCAAGCGGAGCATCAAAAGGCCTTGGCGGGCCTGGCTCGTTTGAATCGCTGGTCCCGCGGCGATGTCGGGTTATGGCACCATTTGCAGACGGAAGCGCGTCGTGTTTCACCTCGTCCTCTCCGCGTGTTGGACATTGCCACGGGTTCAGGCGATCTGCCCATTCGGCTGGCGCGACGAGCCCGCGAGGCTGGGTTGCCGCTGCACTTTTCCGCCTGCGATTGCAGCTCGACCGCTCTGCAGGTCGCGGCTCAAGCGGCACAGCGGGCGGGCGTGGCGATCGACTTCTTCCCTTTGGACGCGGTCACAGATGCCATCCCGACGGATTACGATATCATCACGATCTCACTGTTCCTGCACCATCTGACGGACGACCAGGTCGTCGGGTTGTTGGCCAAGGCGGCGAATGCGACGCGGCAAATGGTCTTGGTAAATGACTTGTCGCGCAGTGACTGGAACTACGCCACGGTCTGGGTGGCCGCGCGTTTGTTGAGTCGATCGGCGGTGGTGCATTTTGATGGTCCGACCTCGGTGCAAGCCGCCTTTACGCGAGCCGAACTGTTGGATTTGGCGTCTCGAGCCGGTTTGGAGCAGGTTTCGATCCACCCCCACTTTCCGGCTCGGTGGTTGATGGTTTGGAGGAAGCAACATGACTGACCCCCACAAGACCGACGACATCATTAATGAGGGCCTCAATCCATGGCTCCCTGATGTGGCGATCATCGGAGCTGGGCCGAGCGGCAGTTTGTTGGCGCTGGTCTTGGCGCGCAGCGGCTTGTCGGTGGCTCTGTTGGATCAAGCCCAGTTCCCGCGGCGGAAGGTCTGCGGAGGTTGCTTGAATGGACGGGCCATGGCGGCGTTGGCATCTTGTGGGTTGGGACATCTGCTCGAGCGACTGGGGGCTCGCCCGGTCACTCAAGTTCAATTGTGCGTGGGTCGACAGCGCGCGACGTTGCCCTTGCCAGCCACACAGAGTGTTTCGCGGACCGCCTTTGATGCGGCCTTGATCGCAGAGGCCCAGGCCGCGGGTGTGGCTTTTTTCTCGGGGACACGCGTATCGATGGGCGCAATTTGTGGCGGTTACCGCCAGTTGGACTATGGGGCTCGTCCGGAGCCATCCATCGCTGGTCGTACTCCGCCGCAGGGGGCGAAGATCGTGGTCTTAGCCCATGGCCTGAGGGATGGAGCCATTGCCAAAAACTCGCGATTGGGTGCGGGTACGCTGTTGAACCAAGTACCCCAGCCCCTGTCGGAGGATCGTCTGTTGATGCTGATCGGCCGAGGCGGCTACGTGGGGGGCGTCCGCGTGGAGGGCGGGCAGTACGACTTGGCCGCGGCCTTGGACGTGGCGTTCTTAAAGGCCCATGGCACGTTGGCGTTGGCTGTCAACGATCTGTTTCAGCAAGCGGGCTACGAGGCCATGCCAGAAATTGCCGCTGCCGATTGGCGTGGGACGCCCCTGCTGACTCGGCGGCGACAAGCCATCGCGGGCCAGCGTTGGTTTGCCGTCGGTGACGCGGCCGGGTATGTGGAACCGTTCACGGGCGAGGGCATGGCGTGGGCCATGAGCGGAGCGTTGGCCTTGGCGCCGTTGGTGCAGAGCTCGGTCGCGACGTGGGACAGCGGAGCGATCGCGGCTTGGAGCCAGCTGCATCAACGCGTGATTGCTGTGCGACAATGGCCCTGCCGAATCATGTCCCAGGTCTTGCGATCGCGGCTGTTGTCCCTGGGACTCGTCGGCGGTTTGCAGTTTTTCCCTGGGTTAGCGCGGCCGGTCATGCAAGTGATGAATCGGCCGCAAACCACTACTGGACGAGCGATGATATGACGGTGAATTTGAGTTTTATCGAAACGGCAGTTCCCGATACCTGCATCGACGCGCGCGAGTCGTTGCACATCGCCAATGCCTTGTGTGGTCCGTACATGACGGACGCGGATTGGCTGCCGGCGGTGTATGAAAACTGTGGCGTCAAGCAGCGATACCAGGTGTTGGGCCGAGCGATTGTGGACGACCTGTTGAATGATACTCGTCTGTCCCAGTCGCCGTTTTTGCCGGGGCAGATCGGGGGACCGACGACTGCCCAGCGGATGGAGATCTACACTCAGGCGGCTGGGCCGTTGGCGTCGCAGGCCGCCCAGAAAACACTGGCAGCGGCGGGCTTACTGGGCAGCGAAGTCACGCATCTGGTGACGGTCTCTTGCACGGGCTTTCAAGCGCCCGGGATCGACGTTCGCTTGATCCGCGAATTGGAACTGTCGCCGGGGATCGAGCGGACCCAGGTAGGCTTTATGGGCTGCCACGGGGCGCTGAACGGCCTGCGAGTGGCTCGGGCGATTGGGGCAGCTGATCCCCAGGCCGTGGTGTTGTTGGTGGCGGTGGAGCTATGCAGTTTGCATTATTATTACGGTGCGGAGCCCGGCAAGGTAATCGCCAATGCCTTGTTCGCCGATGGAGCGGCCGCCATGTTGGTCAGCCAGCGGCTGCCCGGTTGGGCGGTACGAGCGTCGGGTTCGCAGCTGCTACCCCATTCCGAACGCGAGTTGGGTTGGAGCATTGGCGACCATGGCTTTCAAATGGTCATGACCAAACAGACGCCGCGAGTGATTGAGCAATATTTGCAGGGATGGTTGGTGGCTTGGCTTCAGCAGCGTGGTTTGGCCGTGGACGACATCGTGGACTGGGCTGTGCACCCGGGCGGACCGAAAATCCTGGCGGCGGTAGAGGCCGCTTTGGGATTACCCGACGCCGCCTTGGCCGATTCTTGGCAGATCCTAGCGGACTATGGCAACATGTCCTCGCCCACTGTCTTTTTCATTATGAAAAAACAGTTCGAAAAGCGACTCTCCGGTCCCGTGGTCTCGTTGGGTTTTGGCCCTGGCTTGGTCGTGGAAGCCGCCTTGTTTGAGCGGTAGCGTCTGGACACATGGCTCGAAGGAACAGCAACAAAGGCTGGAAAATCGCATAACTTGAACTTGAAAGAAACGACTTGAGGAACTGACAGTGAATGAATAGCAGCGATCCAATCGATTTTGATCTTCAGCATCCGCCGGATGGCGTCACTTTCCAAAGAATGGGCGACGCCTGGAAGATCGTTTCGACGACTCGATCTGTCCAGGGATTATTCTTGATTCCGTTTGCCATTTTATGGAACGGGATGGTTTGGTACGGATTCATTGGACAGCAGATCATACATGGAGTCTTTAGCGTAGTGGCTACACTGGTGAGTATACCCTTCATACTTCTTGGACTGGTGTTAGTCGCATTTGTTTTGCATTTAATGTGTGGAAAGTTTGTCATCGAATTCGACGGTCAAACGGGAAAGATTTTTAATGGAGTCGGCAGGTTTGGCTGGACTCGGCAGTTTGACTGGTCCAGGGTCGAAGCGGTTGAAGAATTCTATTGCGTTCCTGATTCACGCGGTCGAGACCGAATTGAAGTTTCATTTAGAACTGGTTTCCAACGCGTCCGATTCGGCTGGTCACTAAGCGAATCGCGACGAAGGTTTGTGATTCACGCCTTGCGTTTACTTTTAAGCCGCAGAGCGTGAATAGCCGGGTGCTGACGCACAGGCAAATCAGCCGGAACGCGTTAGCGTCCGGTTCCTGTAAGAAATAACCGGGTGCTAACGCACTGCGGCTGATTTCATTCCCTGCTGACACGCAAAAAATCAATTTTGGGAAGCCCGGGGAACTTTCGCGGCGTCTCGGGCATCGAACAGCGGTTGCCAGGTCTTTTCAGGAGCAAGGGCGAAAATGAAGCGATATCAGGTGGGTTTGGTGGCCGCATTGGTGGTGGGCGGTCTGTTGGGGGGCGGCGTGATCGGATTGGGTCGACAAGTAGAGTTCACCGGCTGGGCCCAGCAGCAAGGGTCCCAGGAGGTCGAGGCGGGGGACAACCTGCGCAACGAACTTTTGCGACAATTGCAGGGTCTGTCGACTGAGGAGCGTCTCCAGCGGGCGTCGGAAATCGCCACTTCAGCGACAGACCGGTTTGTCCGTCGCGATGCACTCCAATACTTGCTCGGGTTGGAGGCGGACTTGCAGCCGGTCGTCCCGACCCTAGTGGAGCGTCTGTTGTCAGAGCCAGATCCGACGGCGGTTGCTCGGCTGCAGCAGCTCTTGGCCCAACATTCCTCGGTGTCGGAGGAGGCTCTGTTGGAGGCGGCAGCAGCGGTGAATCAATCGCAACTGCGGCGAATCATTGCGACGCTGGGGCAGGCCGAATCCATCGGACCTGAGACCATTGAACTGTTTCGGACTCATCTGGATTCGGCCGACATCCAGACCGCACTGGCGGTCTGCCAGTCATTGGAGCAGCAGGGACAGGTTGCTCGGGAACTGTTGCCTGACTTGATCGCCATCGCCGGTCGACCGCGGGTCCTAATGGAGGCAGAAGGCAAGAACAGTCACCACTTCCGGCACAGTCGCGACAAGACCCGTGCGGTTGTCCGCGCGATGGCTGCCGTTGGTGTGGACACGCGAGCCATCCCGGTCCTGTCCAGTGCCTTGAGTATGGAGGCGTCGATCGCCGAGCCGGCTGCCCGGGCCTTAGGGACATTGGGAGCGGACGCTGCCACGGTGCTCCCGCTATTGAAACAGCTGCGCGACCGAGACGACCATGGTGGCAAGGACATCAAGACGCGCACGGCAAAAATAGCGGCCGAGGAGGCGATCAAAGCCATTGAACGGGCGACGGCCGAACGCAACCGTTGATCGGAGCGTGTTTTATCTGGTGGAGCGATGGCAGATGGATTAGGATCTGAAGCGGCGATCTTGCAAGTTGCCCGACGCAAGTCGATCATCAACTTCAATCGACGTGGAGCATTCGTGAACCTGATACAATTCTTTCGCAGCCTATCCTTGTTGGTTTGGATTGGCTTAAACGCCGATCATTGGCTCTTGGCGGATGAGCCGCAACCGCCGAATATCCTGTTCGCCATCGCTGACGATTGGGGGGCTCATGCGGGAGCTTATGGAACGCCTTGGATCCGGACACCAACGTTTGACAAAATTGCAGCAGAAGGGATTTTGTTCCGCAACGCCTACACGCCGATGGCGAAGTGTGCCACATCGCGAGCCATTCTTTTGACGGGCCGTCATCTGTGGCAATTGAAGGCAGCGGGAAACCATCTTTGTTATTTTCCCCCGGAGTTCAAAACGTGGCCCGAGGTTCTGCGTGAACAAGGTTGGCACACCGGGATCACGGGGAAAGATTGGGGCCCAGGGATTGCGGTGGATGACACGGGACAGAGACGACAGTTATGCGGCGTACCGATCAATCGGAATCAATTGTCCCCACCCACGTCCGGTATCAGTCAGCATGATTACGCCGCCAATTTTCGCGAGTTTCTGGATACCGCTCCGTCGGGCCAGCCTTGGTGTTTTTGGTATTCTTCGCTGGAGCCCCATCGAGGCTACGAATTTCAATCGGGCGCCGGGCTGAATGGTGGTCAGATCAGCGATATCGATCGAGTGCCCTCGTACTGGCCTGACACTGAAACCGTGCGACATGACATGTTGGACTATGCCATGGAAGTCGAGTACGCCGATCAGCAATTGGGGCGGATGTTGGACGAGTTGAAAACGCGTGGACTGAGCGAGAATACCATCGTCATTTTTACCTCGGATCACGGGATGCCGTTCCCACGAGTCAAGGGCTACGCGTATCGTGACTCGAATCACGTTCCCTTGGCGGTGCGTTGGCCCCAAGGGATCAAACAACCCGGCCGCGTTGTCGACGATTTTGTGGACTTTACCGATGTTGCGCCGACCTTGTTGGAGTTGGCGGGCGTGGACCCATTGACCGCGGGTATGCAGCCAATCGTGGGTCAGTCATGGAAGCCGATTTTTGACAGTGAACGCTCGGGTCGGATCGTGCCCCAGCGTGACCATGTGCTGGTTGGCAAAGAGCGAACGGATGTTGGACGTCCGCAGGACCAAGGTTATCCCATCCGCGGGCTGATTCGTGACAACTTTTTGTTATTGATTAATTACGAGGCGGATCGGTGGCCAGCCGGTAATCCCGAAACAGGTTATCTGGATACCGACGGGAGTCCAACCAAAACAGCCATTCTCCAGTTGGGTCGCCAGGATCGCTCTGATCGATTTTGGCAATTGAACTTTGGCAAGAGACCTCGGCTTGAATTGTTCGACCTATCCAACGACCCCGACTGCGTGATCAATGTGGCGAACGTGTCGACCCAAAAGGATCGCTTGGAGGCCATGACCCAATTTTTGCAGGCCAAGTTAGTCGAGCAAGCCGACCCAAGACTGTTGGGAAAGGGACAAGTCTTTGATTCCTACCCTCCAACCCAGGGCAGAGATTACTACAAGCATTATTTGGAAGGTCGGGAGAGGAAGGCCGGGTGGGTCAATCCGGATGACTACGAGCCACCGATCAAGTGAGATTGCTGAGCGGCAATTTGATCGGAGTTCGCGAATGGCGGTCTGACGTTTGGCGGCAAACATAGGGTGGTGTTGCTTGTCAGGAGTGCTGGCCAGCGCGTTCTTTAAGATTCTGCAGCAGGCGTTGTTCGTAGCGTTCGAGTAGGTCGGTGGCTTGGGCGTCGGTGAGGTTGTCGGCATCAAATTGCAGCGTGATACGTAGGGTGCCGTTCACCACCGAGACCGCTAACGCGGCCATCGTCCCCTCCACCAACGGAGCGACGATCTCAAAATCCAGCAGCCGCAGCGGGGCGTTGGTTCCAGGTGGATCCAACGACTGGGTGGCTAGGTTTGACGTGAGTCGCAGGCGGCCCAGGTTGGTCAGCGAAGCGGTGGCCACGGTGGGGGCGGTGCGGAACCGCCGCAGCCCGCCGGGTAACCAACGCAGGACCGCCAGGCCCCGCCAAAAGTTCCAACTCAGCTTCCACCGCTGGATCACGCCCAGTTCCTGCTCGATGCTAGCCAGCAGCTCCGCCGGTGCGCGGACCTCTGCGCGGGTTCGGTCCAAGTGGATCATGGTGCAGTGGTTGCAGGCCGGCAACTGCCGATGTTCTCGTTGGCGTTCATTGATCGGCACCATCACTCGTAAATGGGTCCCGGGCGAGGGAATCGACCAAGCCGCTTGCCAGTCATCAATGGTGGCAAATAAGTCGCGCAGAAGTAGGCTATTGAGCGATGCAGACTGGGCGGCGGCGGATTGCTTGAGTGCCAAAGTGGTTTCCGCGTCGAACCGCAGCCGCTGGACTCGAGGCGGTCGCGGCTTGGACGGATCATTTTGAGTTTGGCCGACCAAATGGATCGCTCGGCGTCCCAGCAGATGGACACTGGCCCGCAGGCTCTTCCATTGCCCGGGCAATAAGCGCAGCGAATCTCTCCAGCCCAGCGCCGGTTGGCAACGCAGCCGCAGCGTTGATTCCGGAGGGTTGGCCACGTCAGCGACTTGGTCGGTATCCCAGTGGCCCGTTTGCTGCCATTTTTGGTAACGTTGCAACCAGTCCAAGAGGATCTGCAAGACCCCCAAGCCATCAAAGGCCACATGGTGGACAACCGCCAGTATCGAGGCGGGGCGCGGCCGAGGGTCGGTCAAGGGATCGCCAGCAAACGCTTTGATGCGGAGTCCGGGGGTGGTATGAATGTCCAGTTCCCCGTGTTCCAGTCCATCCACAGTCAAAGGACGATCCGACCACTCGAATTGGGCCGCGGTCGACTCGACCCAGTACAGCCGCTGGCCCTGCGGTTCAACCACTGCTCGCAACAAGGGATGCTCGCTGCAGACCTGGCGCAGGGCCTCTTCCGCGGCGGACGGGTCCAAGGGCTGTGAAAACTCCAGATAAGCAAAAAAAGTCACCGGGTGACTGGGGCGATGCTTGTAGTAAAAGAACTCTTCCCACGGCACCAAACGAAGGGGAAATCGACCGGTCGACATTTGGATTAACCGTTTTCGACTCAACCTTGGCCAGTTGCCACAGGCGTATCATACGCGGGCACGGCGGAGCCCTCGAATCGATTCAAGGTCTCGATCAGGCGCGCGAACGAGTCCCGATGCAAGACCGCGATCGTTTCATGCGAGGGACGCTGCATACCAGGCAACTGCTCGGTCAGGCCGCTGTAGAGGACGTCATAGCGGAGCCAACCGGTGATCTTTCGCATCTGCTTGTTGCTGTGATCGTAAGTGAACAAAAAGCGATGCTTTGGCAGGGTCAACAAGTGGTTGATGAACTGCCGCCAAAAGGTCACCGGTAGGATGGGCGTGCGAACTTCGGGCGACAACCAGACCCCGTTGATCTCGGCGACGTCGGTATCGCACACGAACGGCGATTCCCCGTGAATGGCAGTGGGTGGGATCGAGAGCAGGGAACGGAATTCGGGTTCGTTCACCACCAAGGCTCCGCCACGCATTTCCCCCAACTGGTCGACCAAGGTCAAGATAGTCGCCCGCTCCACGTAGCTCGGGGGGAAATCGATACCGAGAAATTTCTCGGCTTTCTGCAAATACTCTTGGCGTCGCTGGCTGCCGCATACCGTCAAGCGAAAGACAGCTTCTTTTCCCAACACCACGGAATCGGTAATCATCCAGGTTTCCCGAGGAATATGCATCGTTGCGGTGCCACCATCTCCCTGGATGGTCGGCCAGTCCCCACCGTTATTTGATAGCGTCCTGCGTGTCCTACGTCAACAAGAGAAACCGGCACCCGTCCATGATTGCATGGGACAGTCGCAGCGGTGGGTGAAATCCACTGCCGATCGCTCGGCCTGGCCGATTGCCTATCCGTGGAGAATCGGACGAATCACGTGACCATGCACGTCGGTCAGGCGTCGATCGATACCGCCGGTTCTCACGACCAGTTTTTGGTGATCGATGCCCAACAAATGCAGGATCGTGGCGTGCAGGTCGTGACAATCCGTCTTGTCCACGGCCGCTTGGTAGCCCAATTCATCGCTCTCACCGTAGGCCATTCCCGGTTTCACGCCCGCTCCGACTAGCCAGGTCACGAATGTGCCGCGATTGTGATCCCGCCCGACCCCGCCTTGAGCAAAAGGCGTGCGGCCGAATTCGGTGGTCCAGACCACCAGCGTATCCTCCAACAGGCCTCGCTGCCGCAGATCGCTGACCAAAGCGGCGATCGGTTGATCCACACTGAGGGCCATCGGCGGCAATTCTGCGGGGATACTGCCATGGTTGTCCCAATTGTTGACGGCCCCTTGGGGTCCGCTCCAGACTTGGACGAAGCGAGTGCCCCGTTCTATCAATCGCCTGGCGATCAGGCACCGTTTGCCAAAGTCGGCAGTCGACGGTTGCTCCATCCCGTACGCCTGCAGGGTCGCCGAGGTTTCATCTGCCAGATCAAAAGCTCCGGGAGCGGCCAGTTGCATGCGAGCAGCCAATTCACCGGCCGCGATCTGGGACTCCAGCTGCGAGTCGGTCGGGTGAGCGGCGGCATGCCGCGCGTTTAGATCGGCCAGCAACCGCCGCGTCGCCTGATCACTGACGCCCGTCGCAAAGCCCGACTCCTGCGGGGCTTGCAGGTAGGGCACGACCTCGGCTCGATGCACATCCAGCAGGGTGCCTTGGTACTGAGCCGGCAAGAACCCGGCACTAAAATTACCTTTTTGATTGTAAGGCAGCCCACCGGGATCGGGCAGCACCACAAAGGCCGGCAGTTCGTCCCGCACACTGCCCAACGCGTAGCTGATCCAGGCTCCCATGCAGGGGAATCCCGGTAGGATAAACCCGGTGTTCATCATGTAACTGGCCGGGCCATGCACATTGGATTTGGTTGTCATGGCCATCAGGAACGTCAGTTGATCGACCATCTTGGCCTGGTGCGGAAAGACACTGCTGACCCACCGGCCGGTCTCGCCATATTGCTGAAAGCTGAAAGGGCTCTGCATCACGGCCCCGGCTGCGCCCGTGAAGCCTTCGGGTTTTTCCTTGGGGCCCAACATCTGGCCATGGTACTTCTCCAAGGCCGGTTTGTAGTCAAACGTGTCCATCGGACTGGCGCCGCCATTCATAAACAACTGAATGACCCGTTTGACGCGAGCGGGATGATGCAGTCCCGGAACAACGTCTTGTCCTGCAGCCGAGGCCTCTCGGGCCAACCAGGCGGTCAAAGCCACACCGCCAAACCCACCACCTGCCGCCGCCAGCCACTGGCGCCGCGTCGGCTGTTGACTGCGACCACCGCTCGGCAAGCCCAATGTGTCAGCGGCCACTCCATGTGAGGTTCTTCTACTCAACATACAAAAACTCATTGCTATTGATCAAAAGTCGACAAACCGCCGCCAGCCCATGCTCGTGAGCCAGCTGGGACAGAACCGCCAACTCCTCGTCGGTTGCGGGTCGCAACCAAGCTTGCCGCACCGCACGTTGGATCGCAAGCTCTAATTTGGGCATGTGGGTGGACGCATTCGCTGATTCTTCGGCTGAGTGAGGCGTCGACGCTGTGAGAGCGGTCGCCCAGCGCTGCGCTTGATGGAGTACAAATGGGTGATTCAGCAGAACCAAGGACTGCAGAGGTGAGGATGATTGATGCCGCTGGGGCGCCAGCAGCCCCAGATCGGGAAAGTCCAAGGCCTCGAACAGGGGATCCGCAATCCCGCGCCAAACCACCCGGTAAATGGAGCGGCGATTGGCACCGGGGCTATCCCAATCAAAATCATCGTAGTGCAATTTGGGAGTGACTTGCGGGCCAGGGCTTTCGCGAAAGTACTTGACTCCGGGGCCGCCCGGGGACAAGTCCAACGAACCACTAAGTCCCAGTACCGCATCGCGAAAGGACTCGGCATCCAGACGCCGTCGGGTGCTGCGTGCCAACCAGCGGTTGTCGGGATCGCGTTCCAACAATTCGTCGTTCGAGCGACTGGAGCGTTGATACGCCTGGCTAGTACAAATCAACCGATGCAGATGTTTGAGCGAATCGGTATCACGCAACTCGCATGCCAGCCAATCCAAGAGTTCGGGGTGGCTGGGGAGTTCCCCCAGACGTCCAAAGTCGTTGAGCGTGTGGCACAGCCCGCGTCCAAAGTGGTAGTACCAGACGCGATTGGCCATGCTGCGCCACGTCAGCGGATTCTCCGGGTGCACGATCCAGCGAGCCAATTCCGCTCGGCGGAGGGACTCGTCGTCGGTCGTTGAACACGAAAACCGAGCCGGGAGGTGGGTCAGGATGGACAACGCCCCGGGCGCGATCTCACCGCGTGGCTTTTCCAAATCGCCGCGGGACAAGAGTTGGATGGTTCGCGGTTGCGGCAACTGCAGTCGCCCACGTTCGTTCTCGACATCTTTCCCGGCCGCATACAATCGATCGGGTTCGGGCAACTGCTTCAACTGGTGTTCGGCGTACTTTCGCAGGACTTCCGCGCGGAATGCTTGTGTTTCCGCGGCCGTACGTGCGGCGGCGGACTTCTGTTCAATGCGGCTGGCCTGGGCCGATAAAGCCAGGGCTTGGTTGGCATCGCCCTCACAGGCTGACAATAAAAACCGACCGATCACATGGCCGCCGCCGTGCGTCTGTTTGAGGCTGACCAGGATCCGGCTTTGGGGCGAGACCGGCAGGGGCTCGGACAAGACAAACACCGCGTGATGGGGTTGCCCGACGTGAGGGTGGATGCCCCAGGCCGAGCGGGGATCATCGTCGATGGCCTGCTGGATCGTCCAACCTGCTTGATTAAAGTCCGCGGTGGCTTGAGCGACTGACAACGATCGAGGGGCGACTTCGTCTGGAGCGAAGTATTGGAAGCGAATGTCGTTGAGGTGCAAGTTGCCATTGGGGGCTCGGCCCGGGCCCTGCTCGGGCAGCGAGTCATGGGTCAGCAAGTCCAGGCGAAATGCGGTGATGGTCGTCAGCTCCGAGGTCGCGGTGACGACCACTTCTTCCGATTCCGGGGTGGGCCCCGCGGACAAGAGCGACCCGTCGGAGAGTCGCTGCAAGTGAGCCCCGCCACTGGAGTAAAACGTCTCGTACGCCAAAGGCTGCCACCTGGGTCCCGGGGTGGCGGCCCACTGTTGAAAGATTTCCTCGGCAGCCGCCGAGCTGAGCCACGCGGAATCCTCGGCTGCCGCCAATCGCAAAACGTCTTGCCAGTGTCGCCGAGCAGCAGCGACGTCGGGATCGGCGTCGTAGCGAATCTCGCCTTTCAGAATGCCAGCAAACGTCGCTTGGAGCGAGAAATAATCTTCTTGCGAGATTGGATCAAATTTATGCGCATGGCAGCGGGCGCAATTGGCAGTCAGACTGAGAAACGATCCGCACACTTGAGTCACCAAATCGTCTCGATCCAAGTACTCGAACGACATCGGCGCTGTCGCAGCCGCGCTTTGGTCGTAGGGACCTGCCCCCAAGAATCCCAAAGCGGCGATGGCCTGCGGTTGATCGGGAAAGAAGTGGTCCGCCGCTAACTGTGCTTTGATGAAGTCCGACCAGGGCAAGTCGCGGTGGAATGCGTCGATGACGTAATCGCGATAGGGCCAGGCGTGCGGGCGAAACACATCGTGCTCAAAGCCATGTGAATCGGCGAAGTGCACCGTGTCGAGCCAATGCCGAGCCCAACGTTCGGCGTACTGTGGCCGCGCGAGACAGTCGTCGACCAGACGTTGCCAGGCGTCCGGTGACTCGTCTCGCTCGAATGCCGCGACTTCCTCGCAAGTGGGTTGCAGCCCCAACAGATCGATCCACAACCGGCGGATCAACTCGCGTCGCTCGGCACGCGGCTGCGGTTGCAGGCCCTCCACTGCGAGTTGCCGATCGATCCAGACATCGATGGGATGGGGGATCGGCAGAGCGTCCGTCTCGGAAGTCGTCGCCGCCCCGACTTCCGCAACATCCGACAGGGTCCTAGAGATGGTGGGGCGAATCAACGGCTGCAGCGACCACCACTGTTTGGCTGCGTCAGGGTCGATGGCTTGTGGTTCCGTCACGCGTGGATCATTGGCGCCCTGCTGGATCCAGCGTTCCAGGATAGCGATCTCAGCGGCGGGGATTTTCTCCGCCGGCATCTGCAGGTCCGGGTCGGTATGGCGGATCGCGCGCACAAGCAGGCTATCGTTGGGCAGTCCAGGCTGGATGGCCGGGCCGCGATCCCCACCGGTTTCCCAGCCGCTCCGCCAATCCAAGGCCAAGTTACCCTCCATGCTGCCCGCTTGATGCGAATGGCATGCGTAGCAGTGCCGCTGCAAAATGGGCAGTACTTCCGTCGAGAAATCAATCGGATCATCAGAACGCAGCGAAGCCCAGGTCGCCGCGCTGCCGTGCCCCGCCGATAAACTGGCCCAAACCCAAAACCAGACCGCAGCCCAGACCTTCGACCAGACCACTGCCCCGGTCCGTCCGCGGAACCGGAAACATCGCCGAGTCTCGAGTCCCCAGAGTTCAAACCGTTGCAAAAACACCATGGCAGATCACTCGACTGTCCTGGAGCCCCGCCCACCAGTCTAGCCGAACGGCAGCGGCTCAGCCACAAGTCCGCCTTAATTGCTCCCCCACCGCCATTCCTTCGCTCGCCGCTGCCATTTTGGCTGCCAGGCACTATAATGGGAACGCAACTGTTGTCCGTTTGCCCTCCAACGAGAGGAGAGGAGAAACGGCGAGCGCCTATGATAGTGAAGTACGATGCCGCCAGTGAAGAATCAAACGCCGAAGTTTCTTGTTCGTTGGGTGACGCTGTGTTTGCTGGGGTGGGCTTGGCCGACGCTCGAGCCAGCAAACGCCTGGGGAGTGGTCGACGATTCCGTCAGTTATCGCCGCGATATTCAGCCGTTGTTGGCGAAGGCGTGTTTCGCCTGCCATGGCCCAGACAATCAACATCGACAAGCCGATTTGCGATTGGATCAGGAAGCCGCGGCCAAGGACCATGCCATCGTGGCTGGCGACCCCTCCGGCAGTTCCTTGATTGAACGGATTGAATCGGACGATCCCTCGATCGTGATGCCACCGCCCGAGACGGGACAGGTCTTGACTGCCGAACAGAAGGCTGTGATCCGGGCGTGGGTGGCTCAAGGGGCGCCCTACGAGAAGCACTGGGCGTTCGAACCCATCACTCGTCCGGCCATACCGGAACCGGTGACACCGCCGGCAGCTGGAGCCGAGCCGGAGGCCACTCACCCGATCGATCGCTTCGTTCGTTCGGCCTTGTTGGCCCAAGGCCTGGCGGCCTCTCCGTCGGCCGCCCCGCACCAACGACTGCGGCGTGTGTATTTTGACTTGATCGGTTTGCCACCCGACGCGGATGTCGCAGCCAACTTCTTGCGAGACCCCAGCCAGCAGAACTACCAGGAGATTGTTGAGCAATTGCTGAAATCGCCGCATTACGGAGAAAACATGGCCGCCGGTTGGTTGGATCTGGCTCGCTATGCGGACACCAATGGTTATCAAAACGATTTTTATCGCAGTCAATGGCCATGGCGAGATTGGGTGATTCGTTCGTTCAACCGACATCAGCCCTACGATGAGTTTTTGGTGGAACAGATTGCTGGAGATTTACTGCCCAACCCAACGGACGAGCAGTTGATTGCCACCGGATTCAATCGCAACAATCGCTCGGTCACCGAGGGCGGGTCGATCGAAGAGGAATGGCAGGTCGAGAATTGCGTCGATCGCGTCGAAACGACGGCCGCCACCTTTTTGGGTCTGACGATGGGCTGCGCGCGTTGTCACGATCACAAATACGACCCGATCGAACAGCGGGAATTCTTTCAGTTCTATGCCTTCTTCAATAACGTCGATGAACGAGGCGTCTACATCGAAACCCGTGGGAACACGGGCCCCCAATTGAAAGTGCCAACAGCCGAGCAGATCGCGGCTTTGTCGGCCGTGGAGACCCGGATTGCGACCTTGGAGCAACAGCGAGTGGCTGAACTGCAACCGACAGGTCTTGACCAGGCTCTGGCGGCCTGGGACGCCGAACAACCTGACGGCACGGACACGTTGCCAGCGCCGGCATTCCGCCAGCCCCTGTCGTCGGCGGCGGAGTTCAGCCCTGTGGGACCCGCCCAACGATACACCGGTCAGGCCACGACCGAGGGCCTGGGCGACCATTGGGATGATATCGATCGCGAGTCGGCATTCAGTTGGTCCATCTGGGTCCACGGCTCGGCTCGGGGCACATTGTTCGCCAAGATGGATGAGGCCCAGGACCATCGCGGCATCGATGGGATTGTCTTGGAGAATGGCCGACTCAAGATTCACTTGATTCATCACTGGAATCGTGACGCCATCGCCATCGTCTCAAAAGTGCCGCTGGTAACCGACACTTGGCAGCAGGTGACCGTGACCTACGATGGGACCAGCCGTGCGGAGGGTTTGCGTTTGTACATCGATGGACAGCCGGTGGGCGTCGACGTCGAAGTCGATACGTTGACGGGCTCCTGGAAAAACGAGGCTGCCGCGATGGTGGGACAGCGTCGCAACTCGGTATTCCTGCAAGGCCTCGTCGCCGACTTTTGCTGGTTCAATCAACCGCTGTCCCCCGAGCAAGTGCAGCAATGGCGGCGAG
Organism: Pirellulaceae bacterium; assembly: GCA_018402565.1. Classification (GTDB taxonomy): domain Bacteria; phylum Planctomycetota; class Planctomycetia; order Pirellulales; family Pirellulaceae; genus M30B19. Next base: position 676,066 of record JAGYIQ010000001.1, read on the forward strand.
CGACGATTGCCCGCACCTGGCAGCAGGCCAAAGTGGACGGGCAGTTGGCTCCCGCTGCCCTCGATGCTTGGGCAATGGTCATCGCCGATTACTTGGCCGGGGCGGATCCGAATAGTGTCAAGCGCCAATTGAAAGTCGCGCAGGACGAACGAGCCAAACTCCTGTCGGCGCAGCAAACCGTTATGATCATGCGCGATCGGCCGGAGTATCGACCGACTTACTTGCTCAAACGGGGGCAGTACGATTTGCCGCAGACGGATGAAGCGCTGTGGCCAGATACACCGGAAGTCCTACCGGCCATGGGCGAGGACCAGCCGAAGAACCGATTGGGGATGGCGCGTTGGATGGTGGATCGCCGCAACCCGCTGGTGGCCCGCGTGGCAGTCAATCGCCTGTGGGGTCATTTCTTTGGTCGTGGCTTGGTCGAACCACGCGACAACTTCGGCATCCAAGCAACCCCGCCCTCGCATCCCGAGCTGTTGGATTGGTTGGCCAGCGAATTGATCGATTCGGGGTGGAGTTTGCAGCATATCCAGCGGTTGATTGTCTCCAGCCAAACGTATCAACAAGCTTCCGAGCACGATCCGCAGAGAGCGACGATCGATCCCGAGAACCAATGGTTGTGGCGCGGCCCTCGCGGTCGTTTGTCGGGTGAGCAGTTGAGGGATCAAGCCTTGGCGGTGGCCGGCTTGCTGCAGACCAAGGTTGGCGGCCCATCGGTGTTCCCTTACCAGCCGGCAGGTCTGTGGGAAGAATTGGCCGGCGGGGCAAACGATGGGCCATATCGCGAATCGGCGGGCGAGGATCTCTATCGCCGCGGCTTGTACGCGTATCGCAAACGGACGGTTTCACATCCCCAATTGGCCACGTTTGACGCGCCCAGCTGGGAGGTGTGTTACGTCCAGCGAGCGACCACGAACACGCCTTTGCAGTCCTTGGCACTGCTAAATGGTCCGACCTACGTCGAGGCCGCTCGGCAAGTGGCTGCCAGGCTGCTCGAACAGCACCCCAACTTGAGTCCATCAGGTGCGACAGCGGAGAGCGGTGCCGGCGCGAAGGCTGGAGACCGCCCCAGCGAGTCGGAGCTGCAGGCGGCTTGGGCAACGCTGTTTCGCAGCACGCTGTTGCGCCTGCCAGCGGACGCGGAGCAACGGCAATTGACCGCCAGTTTCCAGCGGAACTTGGACTATTACAAACAAAACAGCGAGGAGGCCCGAGCCCTATTGGGGATCGGTCGAGCGCCATTGAACGAGGCGTGGGATCAAGCGACTTGGGCAGCCCTGACGATCACCGCCAGCACGCTGATGAACACAGACGAATTCATCACAAAGGAATGATTAAATGAATAAAGAACAATTAGACAGAGCGACTCAAGCGGCCTTGGCGGGTAATCGGCGAACCTTTTTGCGCTCCAGCGGGTTGTCCTTGGGGACGATCGCGGCTACTGGGTTGGGTGTGGCGGGAACGAGCCCACCCGCAGCACTAGCAGACCCGCTGACGGCCAACAACGCATCACCCCTGCGAGCGCGGGCGAAACGCGTGATTTACCTGTTCCAATCGGGAGCGCCCTCGCAGTACGAACTGTTCGATTACAAGCCGCAGTTGATGGAGCTGGCGAAGACCGAGTTGCCCGATTCGGTGCGGATGGGCCAGCGATTGACTGGTATGACGTCGGGGCAAGCCAGCTTCCCGATCGCTCCTTCGATCTTCAAGTTTGCGCCGCAGGGAGAAAGTGGCCAGTGGTTGAGCGAGTTAATCCCGCATATTTCGGGTATGGCCGACCAATTGTGCGTTGTCAAGACGATTCATACCGAGGCCATCAATCACGATCCGGCCATCACCTACTTCCAGACGGGCTCGCAGTTGGCGGGACGCCCGAGCATGGGGGCGTGGGTGGCGTATGGCTTGGGATCGATGAACCAGAACCTGCCCAGTTACATCGTGATGATCTCACGCGGGACCGGCCGTGCGGCTGGTCAGCCATTGTACGATCGTCTGTGGGGCAGTGCCCAATTGCCCGGCCAGTTCCAAGGTGTCAAATTGGGGGCGGGCAATGACCCGATCCTCTACTTGAGCAATCCAGCCGGTTGTCCGCCAGATGTGCGACGCCGGATGCTGGACGACCTGCAGCTGCTCAATGCACAGACCGCAACACGCACGCAGGACCCGGAGGTGGAGACTCGCATTGAGCAGGCGGAGTTGGCCTTTCGCATGCAGACCGCAGTGCCGGAATTGACCGACTTCAGCGACGAACCGGCCTCGGTCTTGGAAGCTTATGGTCCGGAAGTTCACAAGCCAGGCACCTATGCTCGGAACTGCCTGCTGGCGCGTCGTTTGGCCGAACGAGACGTGCGGTTTGTGCAGCTGTTCCACATGGGCTGGGACCAGCATGACAACTTGCCTGACCACATGTCCAAGCAGTGTCAGGACGTGGATCAACCCACAGCGGCCTTGCTACGCGACCTGCAGCAACGCGGCTTATTGGACGACACGCTGGTCGTCTGGGGCGGCGAGTTTGGTCGGACGGTCTACTGCCAGGGTCCGTTGAGCGAGACGAACTATGGCCGGGACCATCACCCCAAATGTTTTTCGATTTTTATGGCGGGAGCTGGCCTGAAGGGCGGATTTTCGTTCGGTCAAACGGACGATTTCGGCTACAATATCGTGTCGGACCCGGTCCACGTGAATGACCTGCACGCGACGATCCTGTACGCTTTAGGCGTGGACCATCGTCGCTTGACGATCCCGTTCCAAGGCTTGGATCTCAAGCTGAGTGGCGTCGAGGAGCGAAACCCAGTGACCGCACTATTTCACTGATCCGACAAGACAGAACGACGGCTGGTGATGCCTATGACTCGTCCGAATTCCCCGACTGAGGTTCCCTGCCCGCATTGTGGCTTAGTCCAAACATCGCCGGACGTCGGCGTGACTGAGATCACTTGTCGTCAATGTGGTCGGCGATTCGGTGGTACGGCGACGGGATCTCTCTTGGCGGGAACAACACTGACGGGCAATCGCCCGCCCCGTCCAGCTGCGTCTCCGTCATCCGATCCCGTCTCTTTGTTCGACAGTTTGAATCTGGAGTCGCTGGAGCAAGGGGACCTGATTGTGACTCCGGGCCAGTCGCGCCCTAAAGCAACGCCTCCGGCCGGATCGCGGGGCGATGCCACTCCCCCATCGAGCTCGATGTCGGCGCCAGCCACAGCGAGCAAACCGGTTGACAGAGATTTGAACAAATCAGTCGTCGCACCTCCCCCGGCAGCGGGGGGCGGGACGACGGCAGCGGCTGGCGAACCGGCAAACGAAAGTCGAAGAACGGCCGAGACCATGGGCGGTCCTCCCGCGGGTCCGCGGCCACCCGTATTTAACGCCCAGCCCAGCATGGTGTTTCCGGACCTGCAATCGGGCGAGGACCTGGATGTCGCGTGGTTGGCTGAAAGGCCCGAGTCAACCACGCCGTCTTCGACGAATCGCGACGAACCACCGGTGGAAAGTCGGGGCGACAATCCGCCCAGCGCCTCGGAGGCCGCGGTGGTTGGCACCGGGCCTCACGCGCTGGAGGTTCTGGAGGACGACCTGTTCCAAGACTTGGAGCATTTGGACTCGGGCGCCAGCGACCAGACCTTGCGGATCGACGGAATGGCGTCCGCGTCCCAGGGACAAGTCATCTCGGTTCGTTGTCGGGTTTGTGACACGTTGCAATACATTGAGAGTCGGGCGGGTCACCGACCGCTTTGTGACGTCTGCCATGCGCCCATTCCCGTGCAGGCCGATGGGACGCCGATCAATACGAAAGGGTCAGGCCGCGGGGCCTGGACTGCTCCGGCGACCCAGGTTCGCAATGTTTCGGCCGAGGGGGTTGGGACTGCTGAGCCAGCGAGCTCTAGCGACCACGATGAGATCGATGAGCTGATTCGTACTGCGCAAGCCGAACCACTCACACCACCAGAAAATTCTTCCACGACTGAAATCAATCCGTCTATTCCAGAAAACAATAACGAACTGCAATTAGCACCATTGGAAAGCAACGCCGGCGTAGGATTGGACCTATTGTTGCTGGAAGACGAAACTCGTTCTCTGCTGCATGCTCCCGCGGACGATTTGATTGAAACCGACATTGATGACTTGGTGCCGATTGAAGACGATGCGGCGGGAGCGGCTGCCGACCAGGCTGCGTTGACTGCGACCGCGACAAGACACGCGGGGATCATCAGTGGCGAGAGTCGCGGCGGCACAGCGGCGTCCGACGTGGGTCTGCCCCACGATCCACCGCCCGACGACGTGCTTTACGCCAGGCCGGGCGACACCGACTCGGGTGTCAATGCAGCGTTGCCGGCCGAGATCGTTTCGAGCCAGCGGGAGGTACCCGTTACGCCGACACCGCCGCCCTTCACGGGGTACGGCAAGCCGGCTGCGACGCAACCGCCCTACCTAAAATCGGCGAGCAACGTCGAGCCGGACGCTGCGGAGCAAGCCACGTCGAGCGCGAGTGCGGGCAATCCCGATGAACGGGTCGAACAGTTTTTGCAGCGAGCGGTCGTCAGCCTGTGGCATTTAAGTCGCGCCATACTGCGACCGTTTGGTTCCTGGCAGTTGTTGGGCACGGCAGTGCTGCTCTTCCCACTGGTTGTCTGGATGCAGACCAGCTGGAATGCCGCCGCGGGTGATGGGGAAACGATTGAGAAGATTACTGGGTACGCCTACTTGCTCTTATCGTCGGCGGCGGGCTTGCCTTTGTGGTTGGGACTGTTGGGCGTGATTGCCAACCGACAATCCGCAATGGGGCAGGACGGGCGATTGAGCTGGCCCGCGATCGCCCTGCAGGCGGGTCAATTTGCCGTGATATTGGCGCTGGCCATACCAGGAGCAGCGGTGGGGACTCCCAGCGGCTTGCCATTGTTGGTGGGCTGTTTGGCGGCCTATACGATGTTACCGGCTGGGCTATACTTTGTGACGTCCGCGATTGTGGCTCAAGATTGGTTCGCCCTCCGGCACCCCACTGTGATCCGCTCGTTTTCCGAGCGTTTGGCGGACTGGGCCGCCGCGGGAGTCGTGGTCGGCTTGATTTTATTGGTGGGCACGTTGATGGCATTGATCACGGCCTTCATGGAGACCATCGGACCGACCCTTTTCGGTATGTTTATCATACCGACATCCATGGCCTACGCCGCCACGATCGGTTATCTGACGGACCGCATCCTTACTTTGACAGAGCAATAGAAGCCACAAATGCCATGGTGAAGCATTACAAGCAACACTTGATCGAATTTGCCTACCCGGACAATTGGGAGCTGCAGCCGCCCGAGGCCGAGCAATTGCCGCAAGAGATATCGGTCGAGTCGCCCGACGGCTGCTTGTGGATGGTCAGTATTTTCTCGGCCACCCGCGATCCCAATTCGCTGCTGGACGAGGTCGTGAAATCGTTGTCCGAAAGCTACCAGGACTTTGAGTACTCCGCGGTGGAATCCACCATCGAACCGGCACCAGTGATCTGCGTTCAGGCTGACTTCTTTTGTCTGGATTTTTTAGTCACCGCAAAAATCCAGATATTCATCAAGCCGCCATTTGTATTCGTCGTGCTGCAACAGGCCGAAAGTCGACTCTACGATCGCTCGGTGGCCGTGTTTGACGCCATGACAGTCAGTTTGCTGGGCGCGGCTCACCCCTGAGTCATGCCCGAAGCGACTCCCGGAGTCATGCCTTGAGCGACTGCTTGAGGCGTACCCCGAGCGACTCGTTGAGTCATGCCCCGAGCGACTCACGGACCGCGGTCCCCGCTGCCAGTTTGCCGACTAGCGGCCGCGAGTGCGACTTCGGGTAGCCTTGGGTGCAGACTCGGCGGGTGGCACAGCGTCGGACGCAGGAATGACTGCGGGCTTGGCTGCAGGCTTGGCCGCGAGCTTAGTTCCGGGCTTAGCTCCGGGCTTGGCCGCAGATGGGTTGCGGGGCTTGGCGACCGGCTGGGGCTTTGACTTCGCCGGACGCTGGGTCGGATTTGCAGTTGGCTTCGGCGGGGTCAGCAGGGCGGTCTTGGCCGCGCGACCTGACGAATTCTTTGGACCGGCGGGCTTGGCTGGCGGGTTTTTCGGCGACTTGGCTGCCGGTGTGACAACGGCGGCCGCCCTGGTCTTCACCGCAGGCTGGGTCTTTGCGCTGGCCTTATCCTTCACCTTGCTCGTGGTCTCGCCTTTGATCTTCACGTCGGTCTGGGCGTTGATCTTTGCCTCCGCCTGGGCGTTTGGTTTGGACTTGGACTCGGGTTTGGACTTGGGTTTGAACTTGGGCGTTGAATTGGACTTGGACTTGGGCGCTGGATTGGACTTGGCCGCGGACTTTTCAGCCAGCTTCGTTTGCGATTTCGTCTGCGAGTTGCCGAGCGAAGCGGTTTTCCTGCTGGACTTGGCGGACGCTTTACCCGAGAGTTCACTCGACGATTTCTGCGGCGATTTCTGCGGCGATTTCTTCGACGATTTTGTGGAGGCCTGCGGCGGCGTCTTGCTGGGCCGAGTCGTCTTGGACTTGGCCGATCCCGTGGATTTCGTACGACTTCGGCCGCGTTTTGCTTCCTGGCGTTTCACGGCAGAGTCGGCCTTCGCTGGCGATTGTGGAACTGGCGGATCGCTGTCTTTCGCGGCTGGCTCCACTGTCGGGGCGGCAAGTTCCTCATCGATCTCCGGCGTATCGTCCGTGTCCGGTTCCAGGACAGACAGATCGGAAACGTCGTCGGATGACCAATCGGGGTCGAAGTCCTGTCGTCCCACTTCGATGATCGGCGAGTAGCCGGTGGAGTCGTCCCAATCGTCGCCGTGTTCCAATCGCTTGGCCAAGGCCTCGAGGGTATTTTCATGGTCGGCTCGCAATTCTGCCAAAATGCTTTGGCTCATTTCTGCGGCCAACTGATGGACATTCGGCGGCGCCGAATTTCGCGAGAGGACCAACACGGATAGATCGCCCGCGACATGTTGAAAATCGCTGCGAAAGAATCGCTCTTCGATCTCCGCCAAAATCGCTTGTGGCTGGCCGTGGTTTCGCAGCAAGATCGGACGCAGCAAGTCGGCATCGCAGGCGGAGGCCACGGACTCGCTGATCGCATGTCTCAGCCCTTGAGTGAACATGACAAGCGTTTCAGTCTCTTGCAGCGCGCGTTCCCATTGGACGTAGGGAGTCTCCAAATCAACGCCCAGCGGCGTTTGGAACTGATCGATCGACTGGATTCCGAATGGTCCGCCCAGCACCACGCCCCCATCACCGGCGTTGACCATTTGCACTTGATCGGTCTCAGGATCGACCAAAGCGTAGATCAACGAGGCCATCTCATCGCCTGGCGAATTGCACCAGACTTGCTCGTTTAGCTTGGCGATCAGCGAGACGCCTGAATGTCGATAGTCGCGATGCGCCGAGAGCAAAGATCGCAGGTTGTTCAAGCTCATCGCGGCCGTCAACATTGGACCGACAACTTGCCCGATGGCCACGGATAGGTTGCCCGATGGCGTCACTGCCCAATCATGAAAGGTGCTGGCCAGATAGCCTTGTCGATAGGTCCAACCGGCCAGTTTCCAGCCATCGATCTCAGGAGCAAAACTGGGCAGGCGAGCATCGTTGCTGCGGGCGGCCAACAGCAGCTCTTGTCGCAAGAGCGCCGAGTCCGCGTCGACTGACTCTGGGTTTTCCCGTGAATTGATTTCGCTGTACACCTGATTGCTCAAGCTTGACAGAAATTCGCTCTTCGCAGCGTCGAGCGTACGCGGCTGCGAAAAGAAGATCCACAGCGTACCCAGTGGTAGGTTCTTGGTGCCCAGCAGACAACACCAACCGAAATTGAAGGGTTGCGGAATCCGCCATGTCTCACCCATTTCCGGCGTGTGAATGTTGACATGGTTGCCAATGAGCGACTCCAAATCGGCCAGGGCATTTTCCAGGGGCCGCACGGACTCGACATCCGGAGCAAAAGCCGCCGGCGCGATCATCGACCGCAAACGCAGATGGGTGGTCGCGTCGTCCAACAAGTAGACCGCGGCTCCAATGGCCGACATCTCGCTTTTGGCAAACCGCAGCAGATTCGCTACTTTGTCAGCGTTGTTGGTCGGCAGAAGAGGCGAATCCTCCGTCGCATCGACGGGCGCCGACGTCGCGCGCTGTCGATCCAGTTCCATGCTCTCGATTTTCCCAACCAATCGATTGATCTGTGCCAAAAGCCGCTCGCATTCAACGCGACTGACGGCTGGCTTGCCCGGCGGCCATTTCTCGGATAGATCGGCGATTTCGAAACGACCAAAGACACTCCGCTGCGTCTCGTCCTCGGTCGGCTCCGTCACTGGAGCCGCGGATCGATAGCTCAACAACCAACCGGTGGTGGCTTCAAATTGGTCGGCCAACCCTTTGGCCTCCGGCAAGCAGACGTGCAGGCGCTGCTGCCAGCGATGTTCGCGGGCCAAGTCTTCTTCAACATGTAAGCGCAATTTTGGGTTCTGTTCCATTTTGCGATGCCACTCAACCAACGAAGGAGCCGGGGGATTTCAATCAGTCAGAAATATCGGCAGTACATTTTTCGCAATCGCCCCATTCTCGCCATGATTCGGCAATTGCCCAGACAACGGCGATGATGAAATCACTACATCTCGTCCAAGTGGAGTAGACGGCCCACTGTCACGATCAGTCAGGTCGGTACGGAGCGTGAAATGGCAAGAAATCAGAGTCCCAGCAAAGACAATAACCAAAAGAGCGGCTCAGCGACAATCGGGAACCGTCGTCCCAGCCAGGCTCCGATGACCGTGCCCACGAATAAGAAAACCGCTATCCCGATCCCAGGCTCTGTGGGTGCAAAAATTGACAATATCAGCAACGCGACACCAAGTCCCAAAAAGGCTCCCGCCACCATGCCCATGAATCGATTGTACGGTCGTAAACGTTGAGCCGCGGCTTCTTGATCGTTTTCGGAGTTCATCGATGGCCTCCAGTCAATGAGCTGATTCGGGATCGCTGGGGTGAGCGGCTTGATTTCAAGGAAAGTACCGCCACAAGGCTGAGTACAAGTAGGATGAGCAGTATTCGTATCCGCGGCCGTTTGTGGTGAAACACTGTAAGTGGATAAACGAAAAAAGCCACCCCTGTTACAAAGAGGGGTGGCTAGTAGCTTTTTCGATCCGTTCAGAGCCAGATTCGACTGCTGGACGATTCTGCGAGATCTTGTCGCTTAGTGAGCGGCATCGCAGCCAGGAGCTGCTGCACCACAACCACTGTCGCAACCCGAACCGCAACCGTCACCGCAACCGTTACCGCATCCACTGAACAGGCCGCGTAGTCGAGAACCCAGACCTGCTACGAATGCTCGGCCCAAAGCGGGTCGGCAGCTAACCGTTACAGGAACTTCCTCACATACGACGCGGGGAACGCGGATGCAGCGGGTGTAAGGAACTTGCTCACATACTCGACGAGGGACGCAGATCTCTTTCTGCTCGGAAACCACTCGGCAGGTGACGTGAGGAACTTGGCGAGTACGAGTCTCGCACACCCAGTTGATCGTGCAAACCGGAACTTGCTTGCTCATCTGTTCGCAAACGAAGCGGACACGCTTCACTTCACGTTGACGAGTCTCGCAAACCCAAGTGCAGGTCTTGTGGCAAACCGTACGAGTTTGAGGTTCGCAAACCCACTTGGTCGTGCAGTAGTTCACAGTCTTGGGGACTTGTTCGCACACCCAGCGAGTCACGCAGGTGGGAACTTCTTCGCAAACCACTCGGCGGACGCACTTGGTGCCCGAGATGGTCTTGGTTTCGCAGCTCGGAACCCAAACTCGCTTGCAAACCACTCGGTCAGGAGTCGTGCAGCAAACGGTCGTCGGGCACGAGCGAACCATGCGGCAGCAACCGGTGCAAGGATCGAACTCGAAGCCGATCTGGCCACGAACTCGCTTGCTGTAGCTGCGACCTGGGATCGTCACTTGTTGCGTTTCCCATTGACCACCGCGGACGGTGACTTCACGGGTAAACGGAACTTGCTCGGTAACCACCTTGCGAACGGTACGCATCACGGTCTCTTGAACCGGCTTGCGAACGTTGACCATGACGGTCTTGGTGTGGTTCTCAGTGACGCGACGACGAACGTTCACGGTCACTTCCTTTTGGTGCGTTTCCCAAACCGGGCGACGAACCGTGTAGTTGACCATCTCAGTCTCACAAACTGGACGGCGGACGGTGTAGTTCACCGTCTTGTAAGTGGTCTCGCGGACCGGGCGACGAACGGTGTACTCTTGCGTCGTGTACGAAACTTCGCGGACGGTGCGATTCACGTTCACCATCTGCTTCTCGTACACGGTTCGCATGACATTTCGCACGCCTTCGACTTGCTGGGTTTCCCAGACAATCCGACGGCGAGTGCGCATAACCGTGTGACTTCCGCCACAGCAATCGCTACCGGCATCGGAAGCGATCGGGCCGCAGCTGTTGTAGTTCACAGCTCCGCAGCAGTCAGCCCAAGCAGCGTTGGCCGACAAAGCGGCAATCGCCACTACCGCCAGCATACAACGTACCATTTTCATTTTGTGTCTCCTACTGACAAACTAAACAGTGGATGCGGCAATCTGGCACGACGAACCGTTCGTCACACCGATTACTTATTTCACAACAATTGCCATCAAGGTTGTCTTTTCGGGATACCTTTCCAACAGCCGCAAGCCCAGCAGAAGCTATCCTGACTTCCACGGACTTCATGTTGTGTCCTCGCGTAGTAAATTCGGCAATCTGAGTGGCTTTGATTAATTAAGCACTTCGGGAAGTACACAAAGAATGAGCCGAACAGGCTAAATCGTTGCGGCAGTAACACCTGTAACGATTGCACCGATTAGGCAATTTGCGCTCCCATTTACTCCATTGCCCGCTACTCTACATCACTGTTTGGAGAAGGGCGCGAGAATTCACTCGATTTGACGATCTTATGGAACAGGCAACACGTGCAATTCAGATGAAACGGACCGTCTAGGCCGTCGACTCCCCACCCAACAAGGTTGGCAGGCCAGGCCTTCTGCTGGGAAACTGAGAAATAGGACCGGCAAGTACGCCCCCCCCACACGCCCCCGGACTGACAACGGGAAACACACTTGCAACTCAGCCCAACGATCGGGCTGAGCCTGATCAACCGACAGGATCTGCCCAGAACTCGTGCCAGTGCCGGGCAAGGGTCGGTGCACAGCGATCAGATCAGCTGGCATCAATCGAGTCTATCGAGTCCCTGTCCCGTCACGAACGCGTCAGGCGACCTTGGCCAGCGCCCCGCGTTCTTGGCAGACCTGCTCGAAAATCCGTTGGAACTCGGCATCGTTCTTGAAGTGAATGATGAGACGCCCAGCACCGCGACCATTGGCTTTGATTTGCACAGCGGTTCCCAAGGCACGTTTCGCTTGCGTCTCCAGCATCTCGATTTGGGGATTACCCACCTTGCGTTTGGGCTTGATTGTCGGGCCATCCTGTCGATTGATAAACTCAGCCACCCGGCGTTCGGCTTCGCGGACACTCCATCCCTCGGCGATAATCCGGCTGCAGAACTCCATCTGTTCGCGTTCTTCACCCAGGGGCAGAATCGCGCGGGCATGCCCAGCACTGATGCGGTTGTGGCTAACATGCTCCTGGATCACCTCGGGCAATTCCAGTATTCGCATCAAATTGGCGATCGTCGAGCGATCGATTTTCAATCGACTGGCCAACTCTTCTTGGGTCGATTGATGTTCAGTCAGGTACCTGCGGAACGACAGGGCCTTTTCAATCGCATTCAGATCTTTACGCTGCAAGTTTTCCACGATGGCCAACTCGGCCACCAACCGATCGTCTGCTTCGCGGACCCGCGCTGGAATGGTCTTCCAGCCGGCTTGGATCGCAGCTCGCAAACGTCGCTCGCCACTGATCAACTGGTATTTGCCCGACACCACGCGCACCAAGATTGGCTGCAACATGTCGTGCTCTTTGAGGCTCTCGGACAGCGAGGCAATCTCCGACTCGCTGAATACTCGCCGTGGCTGGAAAGGATTCTCTTGGATATCCAGCACCGGTAACTGCAACATCGCGCCTTCGGGCGACTCAATCGCAGCGGCCACCGACGTGACACTGGGAGTGCTAGCACTGATCGCGACTCGAGCGGCCGCGGCGGCCGGCAGCGATGACGAGTCCCGGGGAGCGACGAGCCCTGGATCCGATAAGTTGCTGGGCGGATCGATGGGATCCAGTGGATGCCCTGCGACAGTCGCATGGTTCGAGGCCAGCGTCGCACCAACGACGGGAGCGGCGACAGGCCCTGAGGCGACGATGGCTGGTGAGACGCTCGGCGAGGCATCGCTCGGCGAGGCAACGTTCGGCGACGGCACATGTGAGGACGGCAGGGGTGGATCGGCCAACAGGTCGGACAAGTTGCCAACCGGACGATCCGCCGCCACGGTCGACTCACTGGTCGCACCCAACAGAGCTTCCAGACCACGACCCAGCCGACGCTTCTTCAGATTATTCATGGTTCATTACCTCCAGGCAAAGTTCGATCATCGCACGAGTCGCTCGAGCCCTTGGCGCGTAGTCCAGGACGCTCTGTCCATGGCTAACGGCTTCGGGCACCGAGACATCACGAGGGATCACGGTTTCAAAAACAATGTCGCCGAAGAATTCACGGACGTCTTCGTCGACTTCATGGGTGAGCTCTAGCGTGGGGTCGTACATGGTTAGCACGATCCCACCGAATTGCAGGTTGCGGCCTGGTTGCCGCATTACATCGCGGATGACCTCGATCATCTGCGTCAATCCCTCCATGGCGAAGTACTCGCATTGGATGGGCATGATGACTTCATGGCTGGCGGCCAGGGCCGCCCGAGTCAGGTGGCCGAGCGACGGAGGGCAGTCCAAGACAACGTAGTCGTAGATGTTGCCACAATCGGTGAGGTGTCGGACAAGCTGCTGCGAGGCGGTGGTACCGGCCGTGGCCAATTGATCGATGTCGTAAAAGGAGCGACTGCCGGGCAAAATGCGCAAACCGGGGGTGGCGCCGTCCAAGAGTCCTTCGGCCAGGGGATGGTCGGATACCAAGGGGTGTCGCGGGAGTGGCCGATGGCCCAGACCACCGGTCGCGTTGCATTGCGGGTCCAGATCCACCAAGAGCACTTCTTTGCCGGCCTTGGCCATCGCATCAGCCAAGTTCAATGCGACTGTGGTTTTGCCCACGCCGCCTTTCTGGTTCGCGATACAAAAGACGCGACCCACCGATCGACCTCCTTGTCAATGTGAAAACACCCCGCGCCGATCCATGGCGATGGGGCCGAGCTGCGATTCTAACCGAAGCATAAAAAACGCGTAATACGAATCGGCTACCCGACTGCTACCGCTCGAAAGTCAATCTAGGCCGATCGCGCAAGCTAGGTTCCACGTGCCACGAGTGCAAGCTGTTTCCGATCGCCAACCCCTCGGGCAGAGTAAACACAGGCTCTAGGGAGGGGTGGCCACTTACGTGAGGCGAAACACCGTTTCAATCACGGGAAGCCGCGACATCCGTCGACCGTGCACGATCGAGGGCGGGCGCAAGTGCTAGCCGTGTCACGGGAAACGATAGCATCGAATAGGCAAAACCTAGCGGCACAACACCACGGCCGGCGCCCCGACTCCCACAGCCCATCGCCGGTCACCCAGACTGGGAGGGGGCTTCCGTCGAGAGGCGTTTACGACAGCGGATTGATCACCAACCCAGACAGCAGCTTCGGGAAGAAGTAGGTGCTCTTGGCCGGCATCCGCTCGCCGAACTGGCTGACCTCTTCAATGTGCTGGACCGTCGCCGGCATGACCAATGCGGCCAATTGGAAAGGTTGGCCGTCGCCGCTTTGCCCAGTCGCATCGCGACCGACCTCATCGCCGCGTCGCAGCCCGTCGATGACTTCGTCGATCGAATGGACGTACTTGGGCGTGGAGACTTCCTGCAACTGGAGGCAATCTTCGATCAACAGTCTGTGGAGGAGTGAAACGCCCAGGCCACGCCATTGGTCGCAGCGGTCTGCGGCAATCTCGCCCAACCGCGTCATGCCCTCGGCCGTCAGCTCCAAACGACTCCAGCAATCGTCCTTGGCCGTGTAGATCCCCAGGTTCTCCTGCGAACCATCGACCTCGATCTCTTCCCACAACCTCGCCGCGGCTTCTGGCCCCTGGCCAGCGGTAGACACTTGAAACCGATCACCGACGGAGCGAATCAAGTCGGCCTGGTCCATCGCTGGGACGCCTCGGAACAACCGATGGGTCGGCAACACGATCAGCCCAGGATCGTTCATGCCGACCAACATCATCATCACGTAATCGCAGTCCGGATGATAATCACCGGCCTGAATCCGCGCGTCACGGTAGTTGCAGGCCGTCTCGTAGCGGTGGTGCCCGTCGGCAATATAGACGGCGCGGTCCGCGATCAGCTGCGCGACTTTGGACTGGACTTCCGTCCCCGGCAGCGGGAACAGGCGGTGGGTCACGCCCAAGTCGTCGGTCGCCTCAAGCGGTGGAATGGCTGCCACCGCCATGTCGAGTGTCATTTGGACGGTATTGTCCGGATCTGGATACATGCCAAACACCGGGGACAAATTGGCCCGAGTGGCCGTGGTCAGCAGCAGCCGGTCTTGCTTGGCCTTCGAGTGCGTCTCTTCATGCGGAAAGATATTGCCGGTACCAAACGGCTCCAAACGAACGCGGCAGAGAAACCCGCGGCGGGTAAATGTCTGCCCGCCCCAGGTGAAGACCTGGTGATACACGTACAGCATCGGCTGATTTTCAACTGCTAGGGTCCCGTCGGACAACCAAGCCCGCAACAGTTGGCCGGCCCGATGGTACTTGGCTTCCGGGCCATCGCCTGGCTCGTCACGATTGAGAATCAACCGTACGATGTTCTTGGGGTTCCGTTGGTACAGGGCCTGTTGCTGGGCCGCGTCAATCACGTCGTACGGCGGAGCCACGACGTCAGCCAAAGAGCCGACCACGCCCAAATCGTAACGAAACCCGCGAAAAGCTTGTATGTTTGGCACGAACCGCATCCACTCCTAAACAGGCGTTTGAACCTTGAGCTACCCCAACTTGAGAATCCATTTGCCCAGTTTAAACCGCCAGGCTTGGTCCAACGAGGGGCGGTGGCGAAACACAACGAGCGTCCATGGGTCGGCCAGCGTCGGCAAATGCACCCAGCCGACTTGACCCAAAGCACACTAATTGCCAGGACTTTGCAAGCACCTTAAATTTTCTAAATTGACCAAGCTAACAGAACCTTCACGCCGATAAGGTAGCTTAGACCGAACTGAGCAAATTGGGCAATTTGCGATAGTGCGGCAAGTATTGGCGAACAACCCAGGGAGCCATTTTCGCGATGACGCATGCCAACGTTCAATTGAACAGTGTTGAGCAACTGCGGGACTTCGTGTTGCGGACCTTGTGCCAACAGAACGATTTGGAGATGGATGTCTTTCCGACGACCGAGCGAGTCTTGGTGCGTCGGGAGCGTCCGGTGGGATTACAATTTTGCCTGCATGGGCCGCGGAATGTGCGGCTGATGGCAATTTGGGAGTTCGACCAGCATTCCATCTTGTTCTATGGTTCGTCCGGACAACGCTTGGGCCGAGTACAGTTGAAACGTGCTGCTCGATTGGCAGAAGAACTCAAGACCGTTGCCCTGGCTGGGTAGCGGTCATTAACATAATCAAGGAGGGAATGATGTTGGTGCTTTCCAGGAAGGAAAGTCAGAGAGTGAGGCTGGGAAACGATATTGTCTTGACAATCGTTCGAGTCTCCGGTGACAAGGTGCGGTTAGGGATCGAGGCCCCCAGTGACCTGTTGATCCTGCGTGAGGAGTTGGACTCCGGCCAGAGTCCACCCGCCAAGGCAGCCGCCTAAGACGACCGCACTGTCAATCGCCACCGCCTCGGAAACTGCTCCATCGAATGGATTTCCCGGGAAGAGGAGGTGGCGAGAGACTGGATCACCGCCCTACAAAATACCTGCCGGTTCACGTTGAGCGACGGTTTGCCTCCAGCAAGCGTCCGCGCAGCCAGGCTCCCATAATCGGAACGGAGGACGTTATCCACCCTGCCGCCAGATCATCGGGCTAGCCAATCGTGACGGTCGTCGCACGACCGAAAGACTTGCGAGCAACGTTATTTCTGCGTTGACCGGCCACAATTCGAAATTCGCTCAGCCGAGTCAGCTTCAGTGCTGGCTCGGCTTTTTTGTTAAACTTTGCGGCCTGTACGCGACCTGGCTGGGCTATTTTTGCTGCAAACGGGGTTTTTCTACCCGAATTTCGGTGCAAGCGGGTAAGTTAAGCTCACCGGTAGACTTTGTCGGAGCGTTACTTCCGGTCGACAGCTGGAGCTGAATTCGACACAATGGAGACGGCCGCACTCACGTACCACTATCCCCTAGGTGACCCTGCAAATGCTCAATCCGCATTCCGTCATTTCGGAGTCAGCTTACGATTTATTGGGAAAGCTTCCGGACGAGTTCCATCGTCATTTGTACTTTACGATGGGACACCAACTGAATAATGCCGCGAACGGCTACCTGTATTTTGCCTTGGCCCACGCGGTCCGCGACCGTTTGACCAGTCGTTGGCGAATGACTCGGCAGCGACTGCAAAATTCAACGGAACGGCGCGTGCATTATTTCTCTCTGGAGTTTCTGCTCGGACGGTCCCTGGGCAATGCGGTGCTCAACTTGGATCTGGACGCGGACGTCAAGGAGACGCTGACTCGCTTTGGCCTGCAGCGGGAGGAGTTGCAGGAGCAGGAGTTAGACGCCGGTTTAGGCAACGGCGGCTTGGGGCGTTTGGCGGCTTGTTTCTTGGACAGCTGTGCGACGCTGCGATTGCCGGTGACGGGCTACGGCATTCGTTACGAATACGGCATGTTCCACCAACGGATCGAGGGCGGCCGTCAAATCGAAGCCCCGGATCACTGGCTGCGTGAAGGCAACCCGTGGGAGATCGAACGGGCCGAGGACGCTCGTACGATCAACTTCTTTGGTCATACCGAACGATACGTGGACGAGAGCGGTCGTTTCCATTCACGCTGGGTGGCCACGCAGGAAGTCTTGGCGGTCCCCTACGACATGCCAATCCCGGGCTACCGCAACGACACGGTTAATACGCTGCGTCTCTGGAAAGCGACGGCGACCGACGCGTTCAACTTGACCGAGTTCAACCAGGGGAATTATCCGGAAGCGGTGGTGCAGAAGAACCAAGCCGAGCAGATCTCGATGGTGTTGTACCCCAACGATGCCTCGGAGAACGGCAAGGTCTTGCGTCTGAAGCAACAGTACTTCTTGGTGTCCGCCAGTCTGCAGGACGTCCTGGAGGACTGGGTGGAGCAACACGGGACCGATTTTTCTGAGTTCGGCGCCCTGAATTGCTTCCAGCTCAATGACACACATCCGGCCTGCGCGGTTCCCGAATTGATGCGACTCTTGATGGATCGCTACGATCTTGGCTGGGAAGCCGCGTGGCGAATCACGACCAATTGCATGGCGTACACCAACCATACATTATTGCCGGAGGCCTTGGAGCGTTGGTCGGTTTCACTCTTCAGCCGCCTGCTGCCGCGGTTACTGGAGATCATCTACGAAATCAACGAACGCTTCTTGAGCGAAGTGGCCAAGAAGTTCCCTGGCCAGCCCGAGTTGCTGCAGCGTTTGTCCTTGGTCGAGGGCGGGGATCAACCGCAGATCCGTATGGCCTACCTCAGCATTGTCGGCAGCTTCTCCGTCAACGGCGTGGCTCACCTGCACACCGAGTTGCTCAAGTCGGGTCTGTTCAAGGACTTCTACCAACTGTGGCCCAACAAGTTCAACAACAAGACCAACGGTGTCACCCCGCGTCGTTGGTTGTCACACTGCAACCCGCGGCTCCGCGAATTGATCACCGAAGCCATCGGCGACACGTGGGAACGTGACATGCTGCAACTTCGACGTCTCGCACCGCTGGCGGATGACGCCGCGTTCCGCGCACGTTGGCAAGAGGTGAAGCGGCAAAACAAGCAGCGCTTCGCAGACTACGTTCAACAACAGACCGGCATTGCGATCACCACGGACGCGATGTTCGATGTACAAGTCAAGCGGATCCACGAGTACAAGCGGCAACTGCTGAACGTCCTGCACGTGATTCACTTGTACGATCGGATCCGTCGAGGCGACACGGCTGGCATGGTCAATCGCTGCGTGTTGATCGGCGGCAAAGCGGCACCCGGCTACCATGTGGCGAAGCTCATCGTCAAGCTGATCAACAATGTGGCCGAAGTGATCAATCATGATCCCACCACAAAGGATCGGCTGCGTTTGGTGTTTTTGCCGAACTATCGTGTGTCAGCCATGGAGATCCTTTGCCCGGGAACAGAATTGTCCGAGCAGATTTCGACGGCGGGCAAGGAGGCATCGGGCACCGGCAACATGAAGTTCATGATGAACGGAGCGCTCACGATCGGCACACTGGATGGGGCCAATATCGAGATCCGCGAAAAGGCTGGTGCCGAGAACTTCTTCCTGTTTGGCTTGGATGCCAAGGGTGTGGTCGAGACGCGACAGACCTACGACCCCAACTTCATCATTGCCTCGGACGAAGATATCCGCCGCGTCATGGAGCTGTTGGAGGGTGGTCGATTCAGCCCGAGTGAGCCGGGCATTTTTGACCTGTTGACCGCTGGCCTGCGCAGCCCCCACGACCAGTGGCTTACCATCGCGGATTTCCGCAGCTATATTGATGCCCAAGCAGTCGCCGCTGCTACCTATGTCGACCCCGCTCGATGGAACCGAATGAGTATCCTCAATTCGGCCAACAGCGGTTGGTTTTCCAGTGATCGCACGATCCAACAATACGCCGACGAGATCTGGGGAGTTCGCCCCATGAAAGGCGAGTAATGCACCTACCACGCAGCAGCGGCCTCCTGTGTCATATCACCAGCCTACCCAGTCGCTATGGCATTGGCGACTTTGGGCCGGCGGCCTACGACTTCGTTGACTTTCTGGTCAAGTCCGGCCAACGGCTGTGGCAGACCTTGCCGTTGGGGCCACCCGCCTGCGAGAACTCGCCGTACAGTGCGTATTCGGCCTTCGCCGGTAATCCGCTCTTGATTAGCCCGGATTTTTTGCTGCATTCGGCCTGGGTCACGCCCGAGGACCTGCAACCCCTCCGCGAGACGCATCGCAATCCACACGCCGTCGACTTTCCCGCCGTCATGCCGCTGAAAGCGCAGTTGCTGCGGAAAGCTTGGGATGGGTTCCGTCAACAGTTGAGTGGTCTCCCCAGCGAGGCGTTCCTGCAGTTCTGCCGCCAGCATGCCCACTGGTTGGACGACTTCGCTCGCTTTGAGGCCTTGACCAAAGCCTTTGGTTTCTCCGACTGGACTCGCTGGCCGGCGGACGTGGCCCAGCGTCAGTCCTCGGCAGTGGCCTATTGGGATCAACAACTCTCCGAGGAAATTCAGTACGTCAAGTTTCTACAATTTGTCTTCGACCAACAGTGGTCGTCGCTGAAGCAGTACGCCAACCAACGCGGCGTGCAGATCTACGGCGACATGCCCATCTTTGTCGCACATCAAAGCGCGGATGTCTGGGCCAATCGCGGCCTGTTTGAACTGGATGAAGCCGGGCAACCCACCGTTGTGGCAGGCGTTCCGCCAGACTACTTCAGTGAAACGGGCCAACGCTGGGGCAATCCGCTGTACCGTTGGTCCGCCATGCGAGCCGACGGCTATCGCTGGTGGGTGCAGCGACTGCGACACTCTTTCTTGATCTTCGATCTCCTGCGAATTGACCATTTTCGCGGTTTCGAAGCGTATTGGGAAATACCCGCCACCGAGGAGACCGCCATCCAGGGACAGTGGATGCCCGGGCCCGGTCAAGAGTTGTTCGATGCGCTCCAACATCACTTGGGCGATCTGCCTCTGATCGCCGAAGACTTGGGCCTGATCACTCCCGAAGTCAACGCCTTACTGAAGTCCACTGACCTGCCCGGTATGCGCGTCTTGCAATTTGGGTTTGGCACCGAGGTCGATGATTACCACCGTCCGACTCAATATCCAGCCCACAGCGTCGCCTACACCGGCACCCATGACAACGACACCCTGCTGGGCTGGTATCAACATTACCGCACTGACCCGAATCAAGTCGACGTGCTCTCGCCGTACATTTCCGAGTTGTGCGGTCAGCGACCTGGCTTGTCGGAGCGACCGCTGCATTGGCAACTGATTGCCGCGGTCATGCAATCGGCGGCCAATACCGCAGTTGTCCCCGTGCAGGATATTCTGGCCTTGGGCAACGAGGCCCGTATGAACGTCCCGGGACTCGCCAAGGGCAATTGGTCCTGGCGATTGCACGAAGGGCAACTCTCTGCCGATCTGAGTCGCCAATTGTTCGCCTTGACCGTCGAATCCGGCCGCGGCTAGATTTTCTCACAACCGAAACCTAGTGCTTTGTCACAGCCAAAACGTGGCGTGTGGCCAAGGGGGCCGGCCTGACCCAGCCCTGAAAGGCAATGCCGGTTGTTGCCGACGGGGGCTCCATTGAGCATAATGGAGAGGTGACGATCGCACCATAACGGCGAGGATCGTCTTCCCACCTCCCGCCCCCCTTCCCGCTGGGCTACTCATGCTGACCCTGCTGCGGCGCACCGTTTTGCGTCACACTCGAGTGAAACAGTCTTGGCCGCTGAACGCGCGGGCCTGGCACGCGGTGCTCGCGGGACTGGTTTTGATCGGTTGGGCCTCGATCGCAACGGTTGGCTGGGGACAAGAACATGGGCCAATCGATTTCAACCGCCAGATTCGTCCGCTGTTGTCTGAGAACTGCTTCTACTGTCACGGCCAGGACGCCAATCACCGCGCGGCCGATCTGCGTTTGGATGTTGCTGAAGAGGCACTCGAGGCGGGCGCCATCGTGCCGGGTGACGCCGACCAGAGCGAATTGATCGCACGAATCTTTTCGGACGACCCCGCCACCCAAATGCCGCCGCCGGACTCCAATCGACGATTGAGCGACGAGCAAAAGCAACTGATCCGTCGTTGGATTGCCCAGGGAGCCAACTACGACGTGCACTGGGCCTATCTCCCGCCCCAACGCGGCGAACTCCCGACGGTCGATCAGGATCGTTGGGGCGAACACCCCATCGATCGCTGGGTGGCCGCTCGAGCTGCTGCCGAGGGCCTTACGCTTTCCCCCCCAGCACCACGTGAGACGCTGATCAAGCGGTTGCACGCAGACTTGATCGGGCTGCCGCCAACGCCCGCCGAGGTGGAGGCGTTTGTGCGCGACGAAGAGCCCCTGGCTTACGAGCGATTGGTGGATCGCTTGTTGGCCAGCCCCCACTTTGGCCAACGACTGGCGTTGCCCTGGCTCGATGCGGCTCGCTATGCCGACAGCAACGGCTTCCAACAGGACGGAGACACCTGGCAGTGGATCTGGCGTGACTGGGTGGTGCGCGCCTTGAACGACGACATGCCGTTCGATCAATTCAGTATCTGGCAGTTGGCCGGTGATTTGTTGCCCAGCGCCACCGACGAGCAAAAGATCGCCAGTGCATTCAATCGCAATCATCTGCTCAACGGAGAGGGAGGCGCGATTGCGGAAGAGCAACGTTTTGTGGTGTTGTTCGATCGCATCGATACGACGTCGACCAATTGGTTGGGTTTGACCGTGGCCTGCGCGCAGTGCCACGATCACAAATACGATCCGATCACGATGCAAGATTATTACTCGTTAATGGACGCCTTCAACCGAGTCGACGAACAAGGTGTGCCGCGGTACTTCTCCAGTCGCATCCGCGTCGATACGCCGTATTTGGAGCTGCCAAGTGAGGAGAATCAGCTTCGTATCGCCGATTACGAGACCAAGATCAACGAGGCGCGGGCTCGAGTCGAACTGGCGACCTCCGCAGCCTTTGCGGGTTGGCGTGAGGGCTTTTTGGCACATCCTGTCCGCGACGGCAACGACCAATGGCCCGAGGAAATGGAACTGCTCTTGCTGATTCCGCGAGCCGATCGGTCGTCGGAACAGCAACAACAGTTGGATGGTCTGTTGCGACAATGGTTCGATCAGCAGGTGATCGGTAGCCTCAAGGGGCAACTGCCGGCCTTCGCCGATTTGGATCGCTGGCAGAACGAGTTGAATCACTATCGCAACGATCAAATTCCACGCGTGATGATTATGAGCGACGCACGGCCACGCTCGACCCACATCCTGGATCGTGGTCAGTATCTCGTGCCGTTAGACCCAGTGACATTTCGCACGCCAGGTTTCTTGCCACCGCTGCCCGACGACTTCCCCCGCGATCGACTGGGGTTTGCCCAGTGGTTGTTTTTGCCCGAGCATCCGTTGACGGCGCGGGTGCAGGTCAATCGCTTGTGGCAACACTTCTTCGGAACGGGTCTGGTGATCACGCCGGAGGACTTTGGCGTCCAAAGCGAGTACCCCGTTCACAAGGAGCTGTTGGATTGGTTGGCGGTTGAGTTCCGCGAGAGCGGTTGGCGGTTGAAGCACTTGATCCGACTGTTAGTCACCAGTGAAACGTATCGGCAGTCGAGTGTGGTATCGGCCGAAGCACTGGAGCGCGACCCGCGCAATGCGTACCTCACTCGTATGTCACGATTCCGTATGCCGTCGATGGTCCTGCGGGACTGGGCACTGGCGACCTCCGGGCTGTTGGAGCGAAAAATGGGCGGGGCTCCCGTTTATCCGTATCAGCCGGATGCGGTCTGGGAGTCGTTGGCCATCACGAAAGAGCGCGACTTCACCTACCCGGCGTCCAGTGGAGCGGACTTGTATCGTCAGAGCCTGTACACCTTCTGGCGGCGGACCGTGGGGCCGGCCAACATGTTCGATACGGCAGATCGGCAAGCCTGTCGCGTCGGCGTGTCGCGTACCAGCACGCCCCTGCATGCCTTGACGATGCTCAACGATGCAACCTGGGTTGAAGCCGCTCGGCAGCTGGCCCATTTGGCTCGGCGGGAGCATCCGCAGGATCCCGAGCAGCAGCTGCGTTGGGCGTTTCGCCAAGTGGTTTGCCGCGAGGCAACGGACGCCGAAGTCCAGCTCCTCATGCGGGCCTTGGAAAAACAAAGCCAACATTATGAATCCGAACCCACGGCCGCTCAGCAATGGTTGGCAGTGGGAGCTTCTGCGGTCGAAGCGACCGACGCCCCCACTGCATGGGCCGCCTTGGGCAACGTTTGCCTGGCGATATACAACCTGGACGAAGCCATGACCCGGCAGTAGCGGACCGATGACTCGTAGGCAAAACATGAAATCATCACAATCGGAAAACAACATGGCAGACGACACGAGCTCCTCGATTTTCGCTCGGCAGCGACGCCGCGCCTTCCTGCAGGCCACCAGCACGGGTCTGGGAACGATGGCCTTGGCCAGCCTGCTGCCCGGCCGCGGTGTCGCCGCCCCCGCCGGTGCCGCACAGCCAGGGTTGTCAGCGGATCGTGGCGGCTTGCCCGATTTGCCGCACTTCCCACCGACCGCCAAACGCGTCGTAGTCCTCTGGCAGGGCGGTGGTCCTTCACACGTCGACCTGTTCGATCCGAAACCTGCCTTGGCCCAGTTTGCCGGGCAGGATATTCCGGAATCGGTGCGTGGCACAACGCGGCTGTCGACCATGTCCAGCGGGTACCAGAGGTGGCCAGCGATTCCCGCGATCAAGCCATTCCGACGCTACGGACAAGCGGGCCTGGAGTTGAGCGAAATGTTGCCCAACGTCGGCTCGATCGCAGACGACTTGTGCTTGGTGCGGTCGCTACACACCGAAGCGGTCAACCACGCCCCCGGTGTGACTTACTTCTTGACGGGAGCCCAAGTTCCCGGACGCCCCAGTCTCGGCGCATGGTTGAGTTATGGATTGGGAAGCGAAACGGAAGACTTGCCGACCTTTGTGGTCATGACCTCGAGCGATCGCGGCAAGACCTGCGGTCAACTGTTCTTCGATTATTATTGGGGCAGCGGCTTTCTCCCGAGTCGCCATCAAGGCGTGCGGTTTCGCAATACCGGCGACCTCGTTCCCTACTTGGCCAATCCGCAGGGAGTCTCACCCGCAGCCCGACGCGACTTGCTGGATGATATCGGGGCGTTGAATGAACTCAGCTTCCAACAGTTCGGCGACCCGGAAATTGAAACGCGGATCGCGCAATACGAAATGGCGTTTCGCATGCAGACGAGCGTGCCGGACTTGGTCGATTTCGCCGACGAATCGGCCGAGACCTTGGCTAGCTACGGACCTGATGCGTTGGTCAAAGGCACCTATGCGAACAATTGCTTGATCGCGCGGCGCCTTCTCGAACGAGGCGTGCGATTTGTTCAACTGATGCATTCCGGTTGGGATCAGCACAACAACCTGTACTCGCAATTGGAAATCCAGTGCCAGGATACCGAGGGCCCATCCGCCGCCTTGGTCAAGGACCTCAAGCAGCGCGGACTACTGGACGATACGCTGGTGGTCTGGGCAGCCGAGTTCGGCCGCACGCCGTTCGGTCAAGGTGACCCGGCCAAACCGAACGGACGCGATCACTTCGGACGGGCCTTCAGTTGGTGGTTGGCCGGTGGTGGCGTCAAACCGGGCAGCGTCTACGGGGCCACCGATGACTTTGCCTGGAACATTACGGAAAATCCAGTACACGTCCATGACATGCAGGCCACACTGATGCATCTGTGCGGCATCGATCACACGCGTCTAACCTACCGCTATCAGGGACGCCAATTTCGCTTGACCGACGTGCACGGCGAGGTCGTGCAGGGGATATTGAAGTAGAGAACATCAAAGGGGTCAGGCCTCTTTGATGGGGGGTGGGTGACATGAATCGGTTAGCGACCACGGGGACGGATGGTCGACTCAGGCTTAAGCCGACCGACAATCGATTCGCTCCGCTCGGTCGACCAACCCACGACTCAGCACTAATTGAAAGTGGTTGGGCATCCATTGAAACGGAAAGAGCTTCACCTAATAGATCTGCAAACCCTCAGAGAGGATTCCTTCAGATGCTTCGAATTCCGCATCTTTGCTAAAACAGACGCTCGCAGGTTACCGCAATTCAAAGCGTGGCACAGTCCGCCAGCCACATCAGCTCGTGGGGGTTGTGCCATCGGACCTCCTCTCCAAATCAGGCAACCCACAGCCTACACAATCCCTACAACCGCCCGACACCAAATCAAAGAGGCCTGACCCCTTTGATCTCGTCCAATCGATTCGCTCCGCTCGGTCGACCAACCCACGACTCAGCACTAATTGAAAGTGGTTGGGCATCCATTGAAACGGAAAGAGCTTCACCTAATAGATCTACAAACCCTCAGAGAGGATTCGCTCAAATGCTTCGAATTCCGCATCTTTGCTAAACACAGACGCTCGCAGGATACCGCAATTCAAAGCGTGGTACAGTCCGCCAGCTACATCAGCTCGTGGGGGTCGTGCCATCGGACCTCCCTTCCAAACCAGGAAATCCACAGCCTACACAATCCCTACAACAGCCCGACACCAAATCAAAGAGGCCTGACCCCTTTGATCTCGTGAAACCGCCCGACACCAAATCAAAGAGGCCTGACCCCTTTGATCTCGTTCAATCCCTACAACAGCCCGACACCAAATCAAAGAGGCCTGACCCCTTGGGTGACATGAATCGGTTAGCGACCACGGGGACGGATGGTCGACTCAGGCTTAAGCCGACCGACAATCGATTCGCTCCGCTCGGTCGACCAACCCACGACTCAGCACTAATTGAAAGTGGTTGGGCATCCATTGAAACGGAAGGAGCTTCACCTAATAGATCTACAAACCCTCAGAGAGGATTCGCTCAAATGCTTCGACTTCCGCATATTTGCTAATAACAGACGCTCTCGGGTTACCGCAATTCAAAGCGTGGTACAGTCCGCCAGATACATCAGCTCGTGGGGGTCGTGCCATCGGACCTCCCTTCCAAACCAGGAAATCCACAGCCTACACAATCCCTACAACAGCCCGACACCAAATCAAAGAGGCCTGACCCCTTTGATCTCGTTCAGTGGATCAAAATCCAATGGGCTGAAGCCCCAATGGACTCGGCGGCGCCAGCCCTCGGCGTAGGTGTACTGTTGCGACAGTTCTCCGGCGCGTCGTGTCAAGGTCTTTAGGGTCTCCAAGTAGTGGTCCATGCCTTGACTGTCGTCCAACCATTGACGCTGGCTGGCGTGACAAGCCAATGCCGCTGCTTTCTGCTCGTAGACGGACTCCACGTCGACCCACAGATCCGCCTTGACCCACTCGCCCGTGGGCAATTGATGCCCGTGGGGCTGGGCATGATAGATCGCGACTGGACCCGCGTAAGGGTCCACGGACGGCAAGGTGCGAAAGTTTGGCATCCCACGAGCGAACGCCGCTGACACCGCCAAGCGACTGGCGTTTTGATGGTCCTCCATGTAGTCCACCGGAGAATGAGTCAGCACGATTTGCGGCTGAGCCAGGCGAACAACCGCGGCTACCTGCCGCAGTCGTTCGGTGGTGTAGGTCAGTTCCATATCGCGTTCGATCGGTGGATAGTGGATCGCCCCGAGCAAATCCGCGGCCGCTCGAGCTTCGTGCAACCGAACCTTCCGACAGGTGGCTTCGTCCAGGGTCGTCGAGCCCAAGCAGCCATCACAAAGATTGAAGTAGTGCAGCTGCCAGCCCCGCTCTTTCAGTCGCAAGAGCGTTCCCGCCATTAGGAATTCGATGTCGTCTGGGTGAGCAGCAATCGCAAGTACACTGGGCATGGTAGATCCTTTCGCATCGCCCATTGTACACCAGCGCCCTAGGCTTTGTCGTGACCAGAGTGTATTGACCGAACCAGACACCTTTGCGGGACAGCCAGCAGCGATGGCCGTTACTCGTTTTTATCCACACCTTCCGACTCAGCAGAGGCTGCGGAGTCCTCCGACGAGGGCGAAGGGTTGGATGGTTCGGGTGTCGACTTGGCTCCCGTTGGCGGGCCAACGTTGTCGTCGGACTCTTGTTCCACAGAACCTGGTTTGGTCGCTCCCGGTCCGGAAGATGAATTCAACGGCTGTGGGGGAGCGTCAGCACTGCCGGTGACCATGGGCCGCATGCCGGAATCGACAACGACCTTGCCGGAAGATCCGAAAGTGGCTCTGGGGACGGTCACAAAGTAGAGGGCACCGACAGCAACCGCCGTGAGCACGCCGCCGACCAAAAACAGACGAGTGAACAATCGCAGGGGGTCGTTGTATAGTACATCTCCCACACTGGGCTCGCTCTTGGTCCCCGCTGGTCCGTCCCAACGGATCTTGCCATCTTCATCGACTTGATCGAAAGCAGCCAGGGAGCTGGGCATCAACAGCAAGACCAGGGTCAGCAGTGCCCAGGGGGCGCACAACACGTAAGTCGGATAAAACGGACACAATGCAATCGCACAGACCAAGACCACGTAGTTGTAGTTCTTCAACTGCTGCAACTTATCGTTAACGGTAAACAGCATGATCGAAAAAATGATGGACCATGTGAAGTAACCATTTCCAAAATGACTTGAGAATGGGTTTATCACGGTATTAGAATTAAGCAAAAATTGCGACAACGGATACGCGCCGCTGGACGAAGACACATCAATCAACGGATGCACGAGATCGCGAGCCATACCGCGCATCTTGCTGGACAAGAATACCAAGTTCAAAACGCCGCACAGCACGAACCAGAATTGTGCGGAACTGAACCTAGCAGTCACGCGTATCGGATTGACTGGCCGATTTATCAATGAAGCAGGCAGGAACTGCGCAGCGTAATCGTAGCTCCGCAGCAAACCGGCTGACCAAGCGGGGCCAGCACCTGCCGCCTGCCATGAGGAAGGTACCGCATCGAACGAACCGCCCGCAGCGGCCGAGGGCAACTGACGTTGAATTTCAGCGGTTAACCGTTTCCCATCGCGTCGATCCACCTTCTTGATTGTCACCGAGAAGCTGCCGCCGCTGGCCTCGGGGATGTCAGCAGTCGCAGCGATCGATGTCGCTTGGACCGTCAGCGTGTCGTTCAGCAAGCCCTCTTGGTACTTGGCTGTCGCGATATTGGCCCACGGCAATACAACGATGGTGGGTGGCTTGATGCGTTTCTGAAACACACAGTCGCGTACCTCGTATTCGATGCTAACGCCAGCCGCGATCGACTTGAGCAAGCCACTGGCGGAGGCAAAGCCCCAATTCACTTGGTCGATCGTGAACGGCACCGCCACATGGCTTACTCCGATCTGCTCGGGTGGCTGGTTGAACGGTCGAGGGTCACTGCTGGGCCAGGGGGAAGCGTAGGCCGCTGCTGCCGGCTTCGGCTGTGGCGAGGGCGGATCGAGTTCGGGAGGAGCCCCCAGCGGCGGCAAGGCGGACTGGATTGCAGGACCATTTTCGAACGCCGTGTTGGCTGGGGTGGGAGCCACCGGTGTCGCCTCAACCACGGACAGTTCCTGCATGGCGGACTTCACTTGACTGGCTTGTTGGTACCGCCGCTGTGGCTCCTTTTCGAGCGTCCGTAGCACGACTTGATCCAAGCGAGCGTCCACGGCCGACTTTTCACTAGGAACGGCGAATCGCCCCAGCGGAAGTTCACCGGTCAGCAGTTCATAGAAGACGACCCCCAGTGAATAGATGTCGGCGCGGTGGTCGATCTGGTTGCGACCTTCGATCTGTTCCGGGGCCATGTAATTGAGCGTGCCCAGGACTTGTCGAGTGCCCGTAAGCCGTCGCTCATCGGTGGGCGGTTGCATCAATTTGGCCAAGCCAAAGTCGGCGATTTTCACACGACCGCGTTTGTCCAGCAGGATGTTTTCGGGCTTGATATCTCGATGGACAACCCCCTCATCGTGTGCATATTGCAACGCGTCGCAGAGCTGAGGGACAATCGCCAGGGCCTCGGTGGTTGTCAGTTTGCCCTCCACCATCGCGTCGCGCAGGTTGACTCCATCGACAAATTCCAACAACAAATAGTGCATGGGGCCGGCTTGGCCAAATTCAAACACCATGACAATGTTGGGATGGGCCAATCGCGCCAGCGTCCGCGCCTCGCGCATGAACCGCTGGGCGAACGCCTCGTTCCGACTCAAACGCGGCGAAAGAATCTTGAGCGCCACGGTCCGGTCCAGATGAGGTTGTCGAGCCTGGTACACAGCCCCCATCCCGCCGTAACCGATCAGATGCTGGAGCTCTAGGTTCGGAAAATACTGCATCAGTTGCGCCACGTCGGGCACCTCAGCAGCGACGTCTGCCGCAGAACCGTGCCCGTGTACACCAGGGGACCAATCCAGCGTCTCGGCGGCTGGCTGCAATCCCAATCCGAGCAAACAAGCCGGGCACAGCGGAGCTTCACCGGGGTTGGCGGACAACGCTGCCAGCGGCGTTCCGCAGGCGTGGCAGCGGGGATTCGTTACTGAGTTGGTAGTTTCCATGATGCTGGGCGCTTCCCAAAAACCGTTCAAAACTGGAGTTTCATCGCGTGGCGCGAAGTTCCGACGACCTTATTTACACGGTTCCGCGCCACTAGTTACAGTCGATTTTGGGAAAAGACCTGGAACAGCTCGCGGATCTCTTCGTCCACGTGTTCCGGCGAATCGACCGTCTTGGAGATTTGCAAGCGGATTTGTTGCCCGTAACGCTCCCGCATTCGATGCAGGGCCACTCGCACCGCACCCACTTGCATGTTCAGCTTCGCGGCAACCTCCTCCAGAGACGTGGCCTGGGTGCCGACTTGAGGATCGGCGGTCAGGAAAGGGCGGAGCTGTTCGAACAACTCCCGCTTGCCCTGCGACTCGTATTGGGCGCGAACGGCTTCCAGGGATACTTGCAGCAACTCCACGGCCCATTGGGCCTGAAACGATTGGAGAGGATCGCTGGAAACGATGGGCTCTAAGCTATAACGCCGCTCGGCCGTTGCAAAGTCCAGACTCAAGATAGCCGCTGCTCCGCCCCGCTTAACGCTGTTTTGGTCACGCCGCTGATTCGCCAGGTAGTTTTTGAGGCACGCCAGCAAGAAGGAGCGAAAACGGCCGCGTTCGGCACTCGCCCCCTCCAAAATGCCACCGGCCAGAATCCGGGTAAAAAAGCCCTGGGTCAGATCCTCGGCCTGATCGGCCGGGTAGCCCTGACGCCGGACAAACGCGTAAAGTGGGTACCAATACGCCTGGCACAACTCTTGCATAGCCAAACGGGCGACCCCCGAGTCCTCGTATCCGACGGCTTGCGACACCAGGCTCCAGGAAGTTGTGGCAAAACGTCGGTTCCGGGCAGATTCCAGCCCCGCCCCCGAATCGTCAGCCTGTTCAGAAAAGTCAATACGCTCGGTCATCAACCACATCCCCGCCCGAGGCCATCACCCACCAGTCAACTGCCGCTCAAATCGTACCAGCAATTGCTGTTTCAAACAGTAGCGGCCACAACTGGTAGCCGCCAGTTGTGGCTCCGCCGGGCAAAGCCCGACGGAAGCCTGAGGAGCAAATTGGCGCTAAGTCGTGGCGTAGCCTTGCGGATGGTGCTGGTGCCAGTGCCACGCGGTGCGGACGATGTTTTCGAGGCTAGAGTGAGTGGGTCGCCAGCCCAACAGACGATTCGCCAGGCTGGGGTCGGCCACCAATTGAGGTGGGTCGCCGGCGCGTCGCTCGCCCAATACCACGGGGATGGACCGTCCGGTGATCCGCTGACATTCGGCAATGACTTCCTGGACGCTGTAGCCCTGGCCGGTCCCCAGATTGACCTCCAGGGTGGATTGCTGCGTGAGGTGGTCCAATGCCAAGGCGTGGGCGGAGGCCAGGTCGTCGACGTGGATGTAGTCGCGGATGCAGGTACCGTCGGGTGTGGGGTAATCGGTACCGAAGACGGTGACGTGCGGTCGCTGGCCCAAGGCAACTTGCAACACCAGCGGAATCAGGTGACTCTCTGGCGTGTGATCCTCGCCGATATCGCCAGCGGCTGAAGCACCCGCGGCGTTAAAGTACCGCAAGGCGGCGTACCGCAGTCCGTAGGCGTGGTGAAAGTCGCGCAACATGCGTTCGACGACCCATTTCGTGAATCCGTACGGATTGATCGGAGCCTGCGGCTGTTGCTCGTGGATCGGCACCGATTCCGGTATGCCGTAAGTGGCACAGGTGCTGGAGAAGACCAATCGATCGACCTGGCAGGCACGCATCGCTTGGAGCAGTTGGAACGTGCCGACCACGTTGTTATCGTAGTACTTGGCTGGTTCGGCGACGGATTCTCCCACAAGTGCAAAGGCGGCAAAATGCATGACCGCATCAATGTGGAAATCGCGGAGCGTCTGCTCGACCAATGCCCGGTCTTGCAGTTCGCCAACAACCAACGGGTGGGTACCGACTGCGCGGGCAAACCCGAGGCTGAGGTTATCGAAGATGATCGGCCGATGCCCCTGGGTGGCCAAATAGCGGACCGTGTGGCTGCCAATGTAGCCGGCCCCACCCACAACCAAAATGTTCATCTGCGTTAAACCCTCCAGCGACTCGGACAAACTTCGCTCCACAGTTTACACACCGGGCCGCCGATCGGGATCCCCAATTTTGGCCAAGTCCGAGCCGCTAAGCGTGGACCGTTAACCCGCGGCACGCAGGGCGGCGGGCTGATGCCAAGCGTTCTGCAGTGCAGCAACTACCCGTCGCTGTTCGCTCATGGTCAATCCCGGGAACACGGGCAAGGACAGCACTTCGCGACAGGCCTGTTCGGTGTGCGGCAGGGACCCTTCCGAGTAGCCCAAGGAGGCAAAACAGCGTTGCTGGCTGAGTGGCGTGGGGTAGTAGATCGCCGCGCCAATCTTGCGTTCGGCCAAAGCGGCTTTGACTTCATCGCGACGTCCGTCGGGCACGCGGATGGTGAACTGATTCCAAACGTGATAACAGTCCGTAGGTTCGGTCGGCAGGATCAGATCGCGATCGAGTTGTGCTTCGGCGAACAATTGGCGGTAACGTTCGGCGTTCTCGCGGCGTTGCTGGGCGATCTCGTCCAACTGCCGGCACTTGACCCACAGTGCGGCGGCTTGCAACGAGTCCAGCCGACTGTTGATCCCGACATATTCGTGGCGGTACGTTTCGGTCATGCCATGATTGGCAAACACACGCAGCTTGCGAGCCAATTCATCGTCGTTGGTGGTCATGAAACCGCCGTCGCCAAAACCGCCCAAGTTCTTCGACGGGTAAAAGCTGAAGCAGCCCATGTCGCCGATGGCGCCGACGAGTTGATCTTGGTACCGAGCTCCAATCGATTGGGCACAGTCCTCGATCAGCCACAAGTCTTGTTGCTCGCAGATCTCCCGGTAGGCACTCATGTCGCACGACAGACCGAACAGGTGCACGGGGATAATGGCCTTGGTGTGGTTGTTGATCAGCGAGCGGACATGGGTCGGATCCATGTTGAAGGTCACGGGATCGATGTCCGCGAATACCGGCGTGGCGCCCAGTCGCCAGACGGCGCTGGCCGTGGCGAAGAACGTGAAGGCCGGCACAATCACCTCGTCGCCGGGTTCGACTTCCGCGGCCATCAGTGCCAAAACCAACGCATCGCTACCGGAGGCACAGGCGATCACGTGCTTCACTTGGCAGACTTCCGCCAAGCGAGCTTCCAGATTCTTGACATGCGGGCCGCCAATGAAGCCACCTTGATCGTAAATTTCGGTCCAAAGTTGCAACACTTCATCCCGAATGGCGACGTTGCTGCGATTGATGTCCAATAGCGGGACAGGGCTGGTGGCGTTGGTATCGAACGAGAAGGCGGGGTTGATCGAGTTCATGGGTTCGTCTTGCCTCCGTGCAAAACATGAGTAGGTCCGACGGAGCCCGTGGCGAGGGCACCGCAACCCGAACCAAGCGGCTATTCCGTCCAAGCGGCAAATCCGTTCGCCGCCGGGCTCCTTGGTCCGAGCGACTCCTACGGTACGCCGCCTCGAAAATTCGGTCAAGAGAATCTGAGTGACATTTTGCCCCACCACCAACGAGGGTCATACGCGAGGGCTTAGTGCCATTGGCGGTAGCTGGCGCGACGGATGGGAACGTTGGGCAGGGATTCGAGGAAAATGCGGCCGTAGAACTTGGTCAAGATGCGGGAATCGAGTACGACGACCTGGCCGTGATCGTGAGCCGAGCGAATCAGCCGGCCAAAACCTTGCTTGAACTTGATGACGGCCTCAGGCAGTTGGTACTCCGTGAAGGGATTGCCGCCGGCCTGGCGAATGGCATCCAGTCGGGCTTCCAGTAACGGATGGTCGGGGACACTGAACGGCAGTTTGGGGATCATGACATGGGTCAAGGCGGAGCCGGGGACGTCGACGCCCTGCCAGAAACTGTCGGTCCCCAACAGCACGCCTTTGGGATTGGCGCGGAAGTCTTCCACCAAGCGACTGCGCGGAATGCCGTCGGCCTGCGAATACAGCAGCAGGCCACGTTGTCGCAGCCACGGCTCCAGTTGCCGCTGCATGCGAGTCAGAGCGGCGTAGGAGGTAAACAGAATGAACGTGTGTCCCGCGTGGCGATCGATCCAATAGCGAGCGGCCTGTAGGCAGGCCTGATCGTAAGCGGCCCCCGCATCGGGCGGGGGCAGGTCGGGGGTAATAATCAGTTCGGCCTGGTCGGGATAACTGAAGGGACTACCAAGCTTCAATGGCCGGTACATTTGCACGCCGATGCGGGACGTAAAAAAATTAAAACCCGCGCGATTGGAATCGCCGTCGTATTCGGGCAATTCGTCGCCCTGGGGCAGCCGCTCACCGCCCGTTGCCAACGTGGCAGAGGTCATGACCACGGACGGCGTCCGCGCGAACAGGATCCGTCGTAGGACGCGGCCGACATCGATCGGAGCCGCCATCAAGGCGATCAACCACCCGCTGCGGCGCCGACGAGTCTCCAACCAGTAGACCCAACTTTCATCGCTCTGGTCGCACCAGTTGTCCAAACGCAGCGCCAAGTTGGCGAGCCCTTCCGCGGCCGATTGGAAGTTCTTCTGATTGCCAGGCTCCTGACTCTGTTCGGCGATCTGCAGCAATTGCTGGCTGAGATGCTTCAAGGGCTTGGAGAGTCGGTTGGGGACAATGTTGGCCGACCGCACTCGGAGGCAGCCGGCTTGCAGATCGTCCCACGCAGTCAGGTTCGCGTCCTC
Organism: Pirellulaceae bacterium; assembly: GCA_018402565.1. GTDB lineage: Bacteria > Planctomycetota > Planctomycetia > Pirellulales > Pirellulaceae > M30B19. The sequence goes on from JAGYIQ010000001.1 coordinate 710,184, forward strand.
CGACATGGCAGCCGGCGCGGGAGCGGCCGCCGGCGAGCGACCACCTCCCGCCGACTTGGATGGCTGATGTTCACGGTACCAATCCAGACAGGTCTCGAAAAAGCTATCCGCCATGGATTGAATTCGGAGCACCTCTTGCTGCAGGTTCACCAAGTCATGCTCGACCAACAGCCCTTTCTGGCTGCGTGAGTTGTAGAGGCGATTGAGCCGGTAGGAGATCTGCCCGCTGGTGACCCCCAGTCCCAGATGATCGGCGGCCACCGCCTCCATGGTATGGGCCTCGTCCAGGATCACGGCATCGTAATCCGGCAGCACATTCGCGCCGTCTTCGCGGAGGGCCAAATCGGTGAAAAACAGGGCGTGGTTGACGACCAACACCTGAGCTTGGGCCGCTCGGCGTCGGGCCTGGAAGTAGAAACACTTTTCATGAGTCGGACATTTCCGCCCCAGACAATTGCTCGCGTCGCTGGCGACTTCATCCCACACCGCCGCCGAGGGCTTGAAGGAGAGGTCGGCCAACGAGCCATCTGACGTGGTCTGGGCCCAGGTACGAATCTTGCCCAACTCCATCAAGTCGGACTGGGTTTCGAACAGACCAACCGAGCGACCAAGCGCTTGCTCCAGTCGTCGGAGACTGATGTAATTGCCGCGTCCCTTGACCAATACCGCCGAGAACTCTCGCGGCAATATGCTGTTGAGGAACGGCAGGTCCTTGCTCATCAGCTGCTCTTGCAGGCTGATCGTATGCGTCGAGATAACGACTCGACCGTGCCGTTCGGCCTCCCGCTTGGGACTCTCCGCTTGGCGAAACTCAGTGTCCGTGATGGCCAAGATGGCGGGGACCAGATAGCCGAAGCTCTTGCCGACCCCGGTCCCGGCCTCGACGACCAAGTGCTCCTCTTCCATGATGGCCGCTTGGACCGCAGCGGCCATCTTGAGCTGCTGCGGGCGGCTCTCATACTGGGTGAGACGACGAGCGATCAGGCCAGCATCCCCCAGAACCGCGTCCACATCCAACCCATCGGGCTCGTTGATACGCGACAGATCGGGAAAATCCGGATCATCGGGGTGGTGGGCATCGTCCAAGGTCAGGTTCGTTCGGATGGGGCGCCCAGAAACGGAGCAACCAGGGAGTTGTTTGCGGGGGAAAAGCCGGTCCGACAAGTCCGGCAGGTCTCACATGATACCTGTCAGTATCGCCAGATCGCAAGCCGCAGTACTGGTCCTGTGCCTGACCGGGCTGACGGGGTTATGCTCCTTGCCGGGGTGCGGGGTTAACGTAGTGGGAATCGTCGTGATTCAGATTCCTGACACCCTAAGCTCAAGAACGGGAACGGCAATGACACAAGCGGCAGGCAACGGCGGCGGCAGCAATGGCGGCGGCGGCAGAGCCACAGAATCCTGGAACAGATCCCGCGTCGACTGGGACCGGGCCCTGGCGCGTGGCATTGGTCACCGGCAGCGGCCGACAGCGATTGGGCAACCATATCGCTCGAGGCTTGGCGGCGGACGGCCATCGCGTCGCCGTCCATTATAACCGTTCGTCGGAAGCAGCAATGGAATTGGTGGCCGAACTGCGGGCGGCGGGCGGAACCGCCGAGGCCTTTCAAGCAGACATTCGCTCGGTGGCCAACATCGAGCGGTTGATCGCCAGTGTGGTCGATAAGTGGGGGCGGTTGGACGTCTTGGTCAATACAGCCAGCGTCTGGAAGCCCATCGCCTTGGAGTCGATCACCGAGCAGGACCTGCAGGACCAATTCGACGTGGACTTGAAGGGGACGTTTTTTTGTAGTCAATTGGCCGGGTTGCAAATGGTGCGGCAACCGGAAGGTGGGGCAATCGTCAACTTTGGCGATTGGGCACTCGAGCGTCCCTACCCGCAGCACTCGGCTTATTTCGCCATCAAGGGAGCGATCCCCAGTCTCACGCGGACATTGGCGCGGGAGTTGGCCGAGCGGAACCCGCGGGTACGGGTCAACTGCGTGTTGCCGGGCCCAGTGCTCCTGCCGCCGCAGACAGACGCAGAAGAACAAGCGGTGCTGCTGCGCTCGACGCTGGTTCGGCAAGTTGATCGACCGGACTCGATTGTCCGAGCGGTGCGGTACCTGGTTAGTGACGACTTTATCACGGGAGTCTGCTTGCCGGTGGACGGCGGGCGGACCATATACGCGGCAGGTGAAGACCGCTGATTGGCGGGGAAATTGGAAAGGTTGCTCGTGGTTGGTCATTGTCTCTCAGTCGCGGTGTTGTTGTTGGTTATCGGCGGGGCGTTGGTGACCAGCAACGTGCGGGAGGCGATCGCCCTCCGTGATGCTGGGAGGCAACCCTCCCTGCCATCGTCGATTGAACCCCCGGCCAACGCGCCGGCAAACGCGCCGGCCAACGCCCCAGCCAACGCCCCGGCCCCGAACGCCGAGCCGGCCCAGAACGGCACGGCGGCAGGCACAGCGGCAGGCACAGCGGCAGGCTTGGCGGCAGGTGCGGCGTCAAAAGATGATCCGGCAGCGGACGAGTCGTCGAAGCCACAGATCGATCCGCCGGCGGGCGAGGGGACCGGTGTGGTCAACCAGATTCCGCGAGTACGCGTGGCGGCGATTGTGATGCCGCTGGGGGTGGGCTTTCTCTTGCTAGTGGCCGGAATCTTGGCTTGGGCGACCGGTTCGGCCCCAGCGGCACAGGTCGCCGCGACCCTGGCGGGAGTTGCGGGTGTTTTGATGTTTTTATTGGGTTTGGAATACATCGGCAGTCTGGTAAACTGGGGAGCAGACTCGCTGGGTGGTTCGGTGGCTGCCCTATTCGCGAGTGGCTTGGCCTGCGTCAGCTTGCCGTTACGGCTGTGGTGGTTCCGCGAAGATGTCAGCGACAGAGACGACGACAACAACTGAATTGGGGTGCCGCGGCGGAAATGACGTCGCGGGTGCGTCTGTGTCGGGGGCGTCGGTCGACAGCCAGCCCCGCCGCGAGATTCAGCCATTTTACATCGGGCCGATTCTGATCGACCCGCCGATCCTGCAGGCCCCGATGGCGGGCTTCACGAATTATGCGTATCGGCAAATTGTCCGCGAGTACGGCGGAGCGGGTTTGTTGGCCACCGAGATGGTGCATGCCACCGGAATGGCCTGGAAGCATGAGCAGCGGGCGGAGCACCCCGATCGATTGTGGGGTGTCCCTGAGGAAGCTCGGCCGCTGGCGGTCCAGATCTGGGACAACGACCCCGACGTGATGGCCGCCGTGGGCCGACGCTTGGTCCACGAGTACGGCGTGAGCATTGTGGACATCAACTTCGGCTGCCCCGTCAAGCGAGTCACGGAGAACGCCAAGAGTGGGTCGTACCTGTTATCGGTCCCCGATCGTATGGGGCGAATCATTGAACGCTTGGTGGAGGCTTGTGCACCGACCCCCGTGACCGCCAAGATTCGCCTGGGGTGTTCACCGGCCAACATCAACGCGAATCAGATTGCCCAGGTGGTCGAGAATGCGGGAGCCGCGGCTTTGACCGTACATGGTCGCACGGCGGCAGACATGTACCGCGGCCAAGCGAATTGGGAACGCATCGCGGAGATCAAATCGTATTTGCGGCGGATTCCCTTGATTGGCAATGGGGACTTAAAGACACCGGCAGCAGTCGTGGCGGCTTTCCAAAACTATCCAGTCGATGGAGTGATGATCGCCCGAGCGTCGTTGGGTCGGCCGTGGTTGTTTCACCAAGTGGCCTGCGCGATCCGCGGCTTGCCAGTGCCGCCGGATCCGGATCTGGAGCAGCAGCGGGCCTGTCTGTTGCACCACTACGATCTGATCCAACAGCGGTTCGGTGAGCCGAAAGCGTCGATCCTGATGCGAAAGTACGCCTGTTGTTACGCCCAGGGCATGCCGGGGGCGAGAGAGTTCCGCAGCCGCGTGGCCAAGATCAACGACGCCAATGAGTTTTTCGCAGTGGTCGAGCATTACTTTCCACGCGAGGGTCAGTACGCCGCTGACGAAGCGGAGGAGATGGCCATGGAGGACGGATCGAGTCATGCCTGCGACGGGCCCGATGCTCACGCCGTCGATTGTCAGACTTCGGCCAATCAACATGGCGACCGTCGTGACGGCGGTGACGCGTGACGGCACAAGCGAGCAAAGGTCTGAGCGCTTGGAGGAGGACTGGTCACGTCCTGTTTTGGTTGGCCTGGCTCGGGTTGCTGGGTGCCACGGTCATCTGCGGCTTGGCACCGTTTGCTTATCAGGCCGACTTGGTCAGCAATTTTCGCTGGCCGTTTTTCTGGTTGGGTGTTGGCTTGCTCATCGTGTCGACCCTGGTCCGTCGACCGCGGTGGCTCTTGCTGAGTCTCGTCGTGCTGACCCCTCACGCGATGCACGTGTTGCCCTATTACTTTCCGCCGCGCTGGCTGACGTCTGGGTTGGAGTATCGTGCTCCCACGGACGCTGCTTTGCCAAGGCTCTCCGCCACTGATCGATTTCGCTTGGTGAACTTGAACTTATTGTATTCGAACAGGCAACACCAAGCGGTTTTGGATTGGGTTCAAGAAGTGTCGCCCGACGTTCTGGTCGTTCACGAGTGCACCGATGGATGGTTCCCGGCATTGGTTGACGGCTTGCGAGCAACACACCCTTATCACTCGGGGGACGTCTTCCCAACTTGGACCGGTACACGAGTCTTCTCGCGTTTCCCTCTGCGGATGGCCCGCAAGTTGGAGTCGTTCCGAGACGTGCCATTGGCCGATTCGTGCCTGGCCGTCACTCTGGATTGGGGCGGACGCTCGTTGATCGTCATCGCGGATCATCCGCCGTCGCCGACCAATCGCCAGCGGTTCGAACGAAGAAATCAACGACTGGTCGATTTGGAGCAGATTGGTGTTATGACAAGTATCCCTTGGATCATCGCGGGCGACTTCAACTGTTCGTCGGGATCGCCCTACTTTATCTCGCGGCCGGAGTTGCATGACACGCGGTGGGGATTCGGTTGGCAACCTTCTTGGCCCACCTGGGCACCGTCGTTTCTGCGAGTGCCGATCGACCACATTTTTGTCAGTTCGAATTGGCGGGTTATCGACCGCCGTTTGGGGCCGATGGTGGGCTCGGATCATTTACCCGTGTTGGTCGACTTGCAGTGGTCGGAGTGACCAGTCGCTCCCACAGTTGCTGCAGCAAGTGGGCTTGGCAATTGACGGCCCCACCGGGTGGCAGGCGATGCGGCAACCACACGCCGTCGGGTCGACCGACAATGGCACAAGGAGCATCGTCGGCCAAAGAACCCGCGGTGCCAATGAAGCGAGCCGGGGCGCCGAGAACGGGTTGCCGGCCCAGCTCCCAGACGGGGTGCGTTTGGCTCCACTCCCGCAGTCGCTGGTAGGCAGCCGACCATGCTGACGCGGTGTCTCTCGGGGGAGCAACTGCGTCGAGCCGGGCCGAATCTTCGGAGGCCTCTGTATCAATGGGTGGATGGCCGTCGCCCAGCAAGACGACCAGATCGACTTCGTCGCGATTGAGGGACGTCTCCCAGTGATAAGCCAAGGCATCGTAACGCGGTTGGCCGGTAGAGAAATCGACAGCCATCGGGTAACCCGTCCGCCAGGTCAACACCGCTTGAGCGACGTGGCCCTGATCCGCGGAACTGGGGAAGGGCACGGCCACACAGCGTCGGACCGTGTTCTGGGAAGCCACCCATTGCTGGAGGCATTGGTAGGCCACCGCCACAGCTGCTGGGTCTGCGGCCGGAAGCACCGGATCCTCGCCAGCGACCAACCCGGCCTCTGGTGCGCTGGACGCCGTGTCTTGTGCGTCCGTCAACGACGAGACCCGCAGTTGGCCGACGACCACGGCGATGTACGTGGCCTGCTGCATGGCTGCCAGGAGCGGTTGCCAAGCCGCGGGCAGGGAGTCGATCGCGGCGGGACTCTCGCTCGTGGCTCGGGCCAAGGCCTCGAAGGTGAACGGGTCGTGATCCTCCAGACGGATAAACTGTTCGGCGGCGAGGGACTCCCAAGCAGCGGGGTCGGGCGCTCGATCCAAAACGAACACTTGTCGGCGGTCGGGCCGCACAAAATGCCCCTCGGCCAGGTCGCCATAGCGTTGCCGGAAGCGCGGGGCGTCGTGGGGCTGGCAGCGCCAATAGATGATCAAGTCGGCCCGATTCTTGACCTCGCCCCAGGTCGCTGAAACATCGCCCCCCTGCTGGAATGCCAAGGTTTTGCCGCGGGCGGCGGTCGAGAGGAATGGATCGATGCGGCCGCGACAGAGATCGGCCACGGCCACGGCCCAGCGGTGCGTGTCGACGTCGCTGTGATGCAGGCCCGTAAACAATGGGCAGCGAGCTCGTCGCAAGGCGGCCACCAAGGCGTCCACGCTCGCCTCGTCGTTCGCCGCTGGCGAGGACTGACGTTGTGCCTGAAAATAAGCTTGGCCCCGCGAGCAGGCGTTGAGGAAGATAGCGGGTTGGCCGGGTTGCGTGCGAATGTCGTCACACCAGCAGCCGCAGCCGCCACAAACCAACGTAGAAGCGTCGGATAAGGACTCGACCGAGCCGGACAGAGTCGGACGGCCAGGCGAGCTGTCGGAGGTCGCGGCATCAATCATGGGCGAGTCGATTTCTCGAGGCTTGCAACGGACGGTTCGGGCGCGGCCAACGGCTGGACGATCACTCGCGAGTTTCGCGGAGTGGGGCCAGGTCGACGTTGAGCCAATCGCCGGAGGGAATGCAGCGGGGATCGCTGACCGGTTGATTGTACACGTAAGTCCAAGCCCATAAATCGGTCCCATTGGATAACGACACGGGCACCAGCTGACGGACGTACAGCCCATGTCCAAAGGCAATATCGCCTGGCACGGGCTGTCCCTGCGCGTCCAGACCGAGGTCGGCGGCCAGGCAGCCCTCCTCGTCATCCAGTATCGCGCTGGCCCCAGCCAAGTCGGGGACCTCGATGAGCTGCCCATGAACCAGCGGAGAGATTTCTGCAGCCGATGGCGGCGACATTCCCCGGCACTCCCACCAGCCCTGGGTGACCAGACCGGGGTAGTCCCCCAGATGCAAGAGCCAACCGAATGTGGTCGCCGCACCGAGCGAACGAGCGGAGAGAGCGGCGATAAATCGAGCCCGACATTGGCCGGGCAAGAGCGTGCCGTAGATAAAGAACAAGCGACAGTTTGGAGTGGGCATGTTCGGCCGTCACCTGATCATTCGGGCATGGCGGTCGGATCCATCGTCTCGGGCAACGGTTGATCGATGTCGTCATCTCGGAACCAGAGGTTCATAACGCGATTGACCGTGTAGTAGTTGGAACGTTCCTTCAGGCCTGGGTTGACGCGTTGATCAACCCCTCGTTTGGCTAGCTTGACGACAAGCTTCTCGCTGTCGGCGGCCGGAACGTAGAACGACGCTTGTGAGCCGATTTCGGTCACTCGGGCACTGTAGGCGATGCGACGGGTGCCGACGCCTTGGTCGCGGCGGAGCATCGCGATCCGCCAACCTTCATAGATCAGCTCTTTAAATTTCCGCACGCCCGCCACTTTTGGCTGGGACTTCTGATACGGCAGCCGCGTGTCGGCTCGGTTGGATGGCCCAGAACCGCGCATGATATTTCCTCTGGAAACTGTCCTGTTCGCGGCTCCCTGCGATGCACCGCTATCAGGGTTATCGAATCAGGCCAGAGGAAAACTTGATCTGCTAGCGGGCCCGACCGCGTTGCAAAATGTAATTGATCAGCCGGCAGTAGCCGGCGATGGCTTGCGAGAACTGCTTCTTGCCGTCCCAGACTTGCAGTTGATTGACGTCGGCATCGATCGTGGGCCAGTCCATCACCCAGACCTCGCGTTTGGCCAGTTCCAGCAGTTCGATGGCGACGTCGCGGAGTTTGTCGGTCACTTCGATCGATGCGACCCCCGAGCTATGCGTGTAGGGTGCCTTGCCCCGCGGCGACGGTTGCTTGGCGGTACCGACGCTCGAATGCCGAGCGGTGAACCAAACTGCGACAATGAAAGCGACCAAGGCTGCAACGCCCGGTACAACGGCGTTCATCCAATCGGTCAGCAGCCCGAGGACCACGGCGAGGATCACCAGGGCGCCGCAAGTGAGCCAAGAAGCCAACAAGCCGAGCGACCCGCCGGCGGCACCCGCCCCCAAGCCATCGCTCGTGATGTTGGGGAAAGGCTGGACGTACTTGGCCACAATCACCGTAATGTTGTCGGGGCCACCGCGGAGATTGGCCAGATTAACGAGCGACTCGCAGACTTCAGCCGGTGGCAAGGCGGCCAGAATCTGAGCGATCTCGCGATCTTCGACGGGGCCCGTCAATCCGTCGCTGCAGAGGAGGAAAGTATCGCCGGGCTCCAGGGCAAAGGGGCCCTCGATGTCCACGTTGACATCGGGGTTCGGCCCCAAAGAGCGCATGATGCGATTTTTAAAGACTTCGGCCGAAGCATCATTGATGCCCGCCGCCTTCATCTCCCAAGTGTAGCTGTGATCAAACGTCAGCTGCTCCAAGCGTTTGCCTCGCAGCCGGTAGAGCCGGCTGTCGCCCACATGCCCCGCCCAGAGCCCCTGAGTTGTCAGCAAAAAGCCGGTGCAAGTCGTGCCCATGTTGCGAAATTCAGGATTGGCGATCCCCCGGCGGTGGATCTCCGCATTCGCTCGCTCGATGTTCTTCTTCAGGCGTTCATCAAAGGGATCTTCCGTCGAGCGTTTGTGCAGGTGCGAGAGGTGGTCGGCGGCCAATTGACTGGCCAACTCCCCAGCAGCGTGCCCGCCCATGCCATCGCAAACGACCAACAAGTGTCCGTATTTGGCCCACTGATCCCAGGTGCCGGCCAACGAGATACAGAGATTGTCCTGGTTGTTGTTTCGGCGCATGCCGATGTCGCTCTTGGAGGCGACCACCAGGTATTCGTCCCAATTGACAATCTCGTCGTCCATTAGCCGCCAACTTACTGTAAATCGCCTAAACTTCCCAATCGCTCTTACCGCCGCAATGACTCGTCTCGGGGACTCGTCTCGGGGACTCGTCTCGGGGCGTCACGAAAATAGTAACGGAGTTCCCCGACGACAGGCTGGTGGACCGTCTCGATTCAGCGCACGATCCCGAGATGAGTCTCTCCCGTAAGGTGGGGTATCGGCAACGTATTGCAAGTCAGTCAAACGAAGTTCCCCAACGTACAGTCTAGCTCAAGCGGGGGGCTTCCGTCTATGAGAAATATTCCGGCCGAAATCGGCCTTGGCGGATTGTGCCGGATTTTCCTACACTCCCGACCACGCTGGCCCGTGCCCGTCCGCCTGCGGTTGGGGGCGGATTCCAGCGGGACGACGAGGGGGCTGACTATGGCGGACCGATACATGAGCTTTTGGGCCTGGGCCAACACCATTCGACTATCACGACAACCGAGCCGACTCGGGGTGTTGGCCGTTGGGTTGTGCTTGGTCGCCGGCGGCTGCGTCCGGCGGCAGATCCAGATCAACAGTTTCCCCGAGGGCGCCGCCGTTTCGATCGACCATCAACCGATCGGCTACACGCCCGTCGCCGTCCCCTTTCACTACAACGGGACGCGCGAAATTGTCGTCGAGAAGGATGGGTTCAAGACCGTGCGGGTCAAGGAGCCCATTCGCGGCCCGTGGTATTTGTACCCACCGTTCAGTTTCTTCACCGAGCACTTCTCCACCCGCGAGGTCCGCGACCCGCATCGATTCAATTTCCAGCTGGACCCGGTGGGCCAGATCAACGATCAACAGTTGACCGATCGGGCCGAAAATCTTCGCAGCCAAGTCTTGCAGGGCGCCATCACGCCTTCCATGCAACGCGATCAATACGTCTGGGAAAACCGCTGACACCGGCGGCCCCAACTTCCCCCGGCTCGGTGACCTGGCCTCCCCTCGCGGTGCTTGGCTTGGCAGACGGAGGCGGTTATCGTGAAGCGTCGGTCCGCAGCGGTCGGTCCCATGCATTTTTTAAAGCAGGTGTTTGCGAGAGGTTGACGCGATGGCCAAAGCAGCCGTGAAGTACTTGGTGTTCGATATCGAAAGCGTGGCGGACGGTGACTTGATTGCAAAGGTGATCTACGGGGGCGAGGAGGGTTTGACAGGCGACGAAGCGTTGCAACGGTACCGAGCGGAATTGATGGCCAAGCACGGCAACGATTTTGTGCCCCACACCTTTCATATTCCCGTCTCGGTGGTCGTCGGCAAGTTGGACGAGCACTTGAACTTGTTGGACGTGGTGGCTTTGGACGAACCGCAGTACCGACCGCACGTGATTACGGACCACTTCTGGCGTGGTTGGGTCGGCTATCAGAAGCCGACATTGGTGAGCTTCAACGGTCGGTCGTTCGACCTGCCTGTGATGGAACTGGCAGCGTTTCGCTACGGCCTGAGCCTGCCGGCCTGGTTCAATCTGGCGGACAAGTCCTACCAACAAAATCGCAATCGGTACAACTTGGAATCGCACTTGGACCTGCACGACGTGCTCACCAACTATTCCGCCTGTCGCTTCAATGGCGGGCTGAACCTGGTGGCTCAATTGTTGGGAAAGCCCGGCAAAATGGATGTCTCGGGCTTCATGGTGCAGGACCTGTACATCGAAAATCGTTTGGCGGAGATCAACAATTACTGCCGCTGTGACGTCTTGGATACTTACTTTGTCTTTCTGCGGACGGCCCTGTTGATGGGTTGGATCGATCTGAAACGCGAGAAAGAACTGGTGACCGCAACGCGCGAGTGGCTGGAGCAGCGAGCCACAGACGTGCCGGCTTTTGCATCGTATCTGGCGCAGTGGCAGGATTGGACCGATCCCTGGTAAATAACGGAGTGAGCGCCGAGTGCTTTGTCACCGTTTCGTTGGGGAAATCGGTGTGGTAAAGGGGGCAGGAGTCAATTGCCGGAACGGCCCTACGGGTGCTTCGCACAATTGACTCCTGACCCCTTTACCACTCCTGACCCCTCTACCACTCAACTGGTTAAGAAATAACGAGGCCACTCGACTGGCGTGCGGCCGGGAAATAAACTAGCGAGCGTTGGCAGGCCGAGTGCCGCGGGGTCAGGGTGCTGAGAGATTTTCACGGGAACTTGTTTCCTCCCCGACAGAGCTCGACCAAGAAAGTGCCACATGATCGCGGATCGCCCTCGTTTTTCTGCTCATGCATCTTCGTTCCACCGGGCCGCTTCCACTCCAACCAGTCTGACTTCGTCCCCAGATAAGCTCGCTGACGCTGACCTTTTGCCGCGAACTGCCGAAATGAACGTTCGTTTGAATCGCGCTGGGTCGGTTGCTTACGCCACGACTGGCCGCTGCGTCCTGCAGGCCGCAGTCGTCGTTCTGAGCTTTCTGGCCGCCAGCGGTGGCTGGGGGACTCTGTCCAGCGCGCGAGCCAGTTTGGTTGCCTACGAGAGCTTCGCCTACGTGGACGGTAATTTAGCAGGTAACAATGGTGGCTTCGGGGACTGGAGTTCGGCTTGGAACACCCCGCTTGGTCCCGCAGCAACGGTGAATGGTGGACAAGCCAGGCTTCAGGTCTTCAACGGCGGCACGACTGGCTCGATTCGTCGTTTCTGGACACCAACGCTGGGTGGCAATGGAACGACCACATGGCTACGCTGGTCGGGAGCTTACACGACCACAACGACTACAGCCAACGCGACCGGCGGTATCAGTTTTATTGATGACAACTTAAACGAAGTGTTTCGAGTCGGTAAGTTTGTTGACGGAAACCGTTGGAGTGTCGGCAAGGGCACAACGATTGCTGAATCCAATGTGGATCTGACTGTGGGAGCCGATTTGTGGGTGCGAATCCAGCATCTCGCCGGCAATGATGCGATTCGGTTTTGGGTCAATCCGACCGATACCACGACGGAAGCAGCGTTGGACAGCGGTGGGTTCCACGATTTGTCGGGGCTGGATCTGGCAGGAATCCGTGGGCTGCGTTTGACTGCCGATCCCAGTTCGCAGGGGATTGGTACCCAAACCTGGACGTTTGACGATCTTCGCGTCGGCTCGAGCTTTGGTGCGATGTCGGCGGTGCCGGAACCGTCGAGTGGTTTGTTGGTGGCGGGAGCGGCCGTTGTCATGTTGGTCCGTCGCCGTCGCGGCTGATGCCGAGCCGGAGTTACCACAGCGGGTTCAGCCGTTTAGCCAGTCTTTTCGTCGGTGACGGACGCCTGTTTGGCGGGCGTTTCCGAATCGGATAGCTCCGACCGCGGCTTGACCTCCACGTCATCGTAGAGGACCCGTTGGGGCGGCGTCTCCAAGTCATCGAACTGGCCGCTGCGGGCCGCCAGGATAAAGGCCGTGACCGCGGCGGCCCCCAGGAGCAAGGCCACAGGCAAGGCGACGAACAGGACATCCATCTTCAGTCTCCATTTCCCTCGCAGCGACACCCGCAGTCACACTCGCGGCCGCTTACGCTCGCACGACCCACTGATCGACGAACTGACGAACGGACATTTGCCGTAGTTGCTCCAAGTCGTCAAAAGTGCCGACCAGCGACTCGGCTTGAGCAGCCGAGAAGTGCTGCTGGATGGCGGCCCGATACTTCTGTTGCATCAACGGCAGGCCTTCCTCTCGGCGACGACGATGCCCGACAGGGAAGTGGACTTCGACTTTGTCGGTCGACGACCCGTCGCTAAAGAAGACCTGGATGCTATTGGGAATCGACCGCAGTTCCAAGTCGTAGTAGTCACGCGAGAAGCTCTCGTTTTCGCGGACGTTCATCTTGTCACGCAGGGCATCGATGCGAGGATCCCCCGCCACATCATCCTCGTAGTCCTCAGCCACCAAGCGACCAAAGACCAGCGGCACGGCGATCATGTATTGGAGGCAGTGGTCGCGGTCGGCGGGGTTCTTCAAGGGGCCCCGCTTGTCGATGATCCGCACGCCGGGCTCCTGAGTTTCGATCTCGATCCTGTCGATCTGGTCCAACCGATCGGCGACCTGCGGGTGCAGGGTCAGGGCCGCTTCCACCGCCGTTTGGGCGTGGAACTCGGCGGGGAACGAGATCTTGAACAGGACGTGTTCCATCACGTAGGACTCGAGGGGTCGCGCCAGAGTGACCGGTTGCTGCCGGAACAGGACATCTTGGAAGCCCCACTTGGGCGAGGACAGCGCCAAGGGGTAGCCCATTTCGCCGGTCAGACTGATGAGAGCCAAACGCACCGCGCGGCTGGTGGCATCCCCGGCCGCCCAGCTCTTGCGGGAACCGGTACTGGGGGCGTGTCGGTAGGTTCGCAACGCACCGCCGTCGATCCAGGCCAGGCTGAGGGCGTTGAGGGCCTGTTGCCGCGACGCGCCCAACAGCTTGGCTGCGACGGCGGTCGAAGCGATGCGGACCAAGAGCACGTGATCCAGGCCAACGCGGTTAAAGCCGTTGTTGATGGCCAAAATGCCTTGAATCTCGTGGGCTCGGATCATGGCCTCCAAGACAGCCTCCATCGTCAGATCCGCTTGGCCCTGCCCGGCGCGGTAATCGGCACACGCCAGAATGGCGCCCAGGTTATCGGAGGGGTGCCCCCACTCCGCAGCCAACCACGTGTCGTTGTAATCCAGCCACCGCACCATCGCCCCCAAGTTGAACGCCGCCATGACCGGCTCCAGACTGAAGGCGGTGCCAGGGACTCGGGCCCCCTGCGGCAGGGTCGCGCCTGGCACGACAGGTCCCAGCAGCTTGGTGCAGGCGGGAAACTTGAGGGCCATCATGGCGCAACCCAGCGAATCCATCAGGCACCATCGCGCCGTATCCCAGGCCAATTCGCTCTGAATCGGCGGGCCGTAGACGTAGTCGATGATCTCGGTCAACAAGGGATCGGTCTGCGTAGGGGCAACGTCGGCGTGTGCGCTCATAGGACAGGGGACTCGCGAGGAAAACTGGTTAGTTTGTCTTTACTGCACTATCTTTGTGTTTCTCAAAATCTACGACCGCTGTTCCAGCGGCAGGTAGTCGCGGGATTCCGGTCCGATGTAGTCGGCGGCCGGTCGAATCAAGCGGTTGTTGGCTCGTTGTTCGAGGACATGGGCCGCCCAGCCCGTGATTCGCGAACAAACAAAGATCGGCGTGAACAGCGGCGTGGGGATCCCCATGAAGTGGTACGCCGAGGCGCTGTAGAAGTCCAAGTTCGGGAACAGCTTCTTTTCACGCCACATCACGGCCTCGATCCGCTCCGATACCGGATAAAGTACCTGATCGCCGACTTCCTCCGCCAGGCGTTTGGCCCACTGCTTGATCACGACGTTGCGGGGATCGGATTCGCGGTAGACGCGGTGCCCGAAACCCATGATCAAAGCTTTGGTGGCCAGGGCCTGCATGATGCCGGCTTCGGCTGCGTCGGGGTTAGCGAAGCGTTCGATCAACTCCATGGCCGCCTCGTTGGCTCCACCGTGCAGCGGGCCTCGGAGGGTACCAATGGCCGCCGTGATCGCCGAATGCATGTCCGAGAGCGTCGCAGTACAGACACGAGCGGCAAAGGTCGAGGCATTGAATTCGTGCTCGGCGTAGAGCGTCAACGACACGTCCATCGCCCGCTCGTGCGTGGCACTGGGTTGGCGACCGTGCAGCAACTCCAGAAAGTAACCCGCCAGAGTCCGCTGTTGGCCCTGCAACGAAATCTCGACTCCGGCATGATGGTAGCGATGCCAGAACAACAGCATGCCGGGGAAACACGCCAGCAACCGGATCGCGACCGCGCGACCTTGCTCCGCCGTGGGCTGAGCCGGTTCGGGCTCGAGGCAGCCCAACAGCGAGCAGCCGGTGCGAAGCACATCCATCGGATGGGTCGTGGCAGGAATGGACTTGAGGGTTTGCTTGAGCTCCGCGGGGAGCTCGCGGAGCGAGATCAGTCGATCGGTGAAGGCCTCCAGTTGCCCGGCGGTGGGCAATTCTCCCTCGAGCAGCAGGTAGGCGACCTCCTCGAAGGTGGCTTTTTCGGCCAGGTCGTAGATTGAGTAGCCGCGGTAGTTGAGCCCGGCGCCCTCTTTACCAACGGTCGCGATCGCGGTTTCGCCCGCGGTGACACCCGCCAAGCCGCCGGTCTTCCTCTTGGTTTCGCTCATGAGTTTCCCTGTTCGAAGAGTTGGTCCAGCTTTTGTTCGAAAGCGTGGTAATTCAAGTACTGATACAGTTGTTCGCGGGTCTGCATCCGCCCGAGCAGCGATTGCTGCGTACCGGTCTGACGCAGCGTCGCATAGACTTCGACGGCCGCTTGATTCATGGCTCGGAAAGCGGACAACGGGTACAGCGCCAGTGCAATGCCGGCCGCCTGCAACTGCTCCACCGTCCAAAGCGGCGTTTTACCAAATTCGGTGATATTCGCCAGGACGGGCGCGGGGACCTGTTGGGCGAATTTCGCGGCATCGTCGAGCGTCTGCAGGGCTTCAGCAAAGACCATGTCCGCGCCCGCCTCCACGTACCGCTGGGATCGCTCGATCGCCTCCTCCACCCCCAGTTCGGCGAGCGCATCGGTCCGCGCCATGATGACGAACTGCGGGTCCGTCCGAGCGTCGACGGCGGCCTTGATGCGGTCGACCATTTCGGCGGTGGTCGCCAGGGCTTTGTTCGGTCGATGGCCACAACGTTTCGCCCCCTGCTGGTCCTCCATATGCAGACCAGCGGCACCGGCGGCCGTGAATTGCCGGACCGTGCGAGCAATCGTGAAGGCGTGCCCCCAGCCCGTGTCGGCATCGACCAACAGCGGACGATCCGTCACCGCGGTTATCCGCCGAATCTCCTCCACAACTTCCGTGGCCGAAGTCATCCCCAAGTCCGGCAAGCCGAAACTCGCGTTGGCCACACCGGCTCCCGAAAGATACAACGCTCGGTAGCCGGCCTGGGTCGCCAGCATCGCGCAGTAAGCGTTGATCGTGCCGACGACTTGCAGCGGGCGCTCCTGTTGCACCGCCATCCGCAAGCGAGCTCCAGGACTGGTCGATGCGGACGTAGGAGCAACGGAGCCGCCCCCTGTTGGGATCGCACTGGAATCCGAGGTTCCGGGACTCGTGGCTGATGTCCGGTCGGCGTCAGGATGGGGGACCATTTTCCGCTCCTAGAAGGAAATGCTGGGCGAAGAGCCCGGCACTGTACACCACGACCGCCGTCACGATCAAGATGCCGACCCAGATCAGCCGCGTCGCAGCCGCCAGATTCCGCCAGGCCAACATTTGAATCACAATGCAGACGAAGGCCACGATCGCCATCTTGAAGTAGATCATGGCGGCAAAGCCGTAATGCTGCAGGAAATAGTTGGCGACCGGATTGGATTCGATGGCCCCGAATCGGATCAAGATGTAAGTCATGAAGACGTCCAGGCAGTTGACCAGAATGAACCACACGGTGGCGTCCTGCAGCGGCAGCGGTCGCGAGATAAAATGCAGCCAGCTGATCGCAGGCGGGGCATCCCGAGTGTCGGGAGGCGGTGGGGCCATGGCGTTTGCTCCTCATTAGTCGCCCCCGCCCCAGTGTAACACACCGCCCCTTTCCCCGCGTCCTGGACGATCAGCACCCCACAGGCGCATAATGGCGGCCCCGCGAGACCGGAGTCTGGCACGCGTGCGACCACCCCACAACTGACCCCACCTGCCCCCTCGCGTGCGTCTCCCCGCCCCTATGTCTCGAGCGAAAAATCTGACCTGTGAACAAGAGGCTCGAATGCATCCAACGATGACCCTGGATCAGCTGCGACAAACCATCGAACAGTGGTGGACAGCCGAGGTCCCACTGGCCAGTTCAGGCAACGTCTCCTCGAGCCAATGGTGGACCTTGGAGTTGGCCCTGAAGCAACTGCCGGGCCCCGCAGTGGCCGAGGTGCTGCTGGATTGGTGGGAGACCGCAGGCCGGATGTCTACTGAGCGACCGACCACAGGATCCGCGGACCAAGAACCAGCAACCCCGGAGCAGGCGGGCCTGGCCACGGCGCTCAAGAAGCGTCGCGCCCTGCTGGAGGCCTGGGTCCGCAGCGCCGAGCGACAAGCGATGGCGGCAGACACGGACGCAGGGGACACGGACGCAGGCGACACGGACGCAGGGGACACGGACGCAGGGGAAACGGCGATCGCGGTGGCCGAGGCGACGCGTGGCACGGAGGACGTCCGTGCGTTGTCGAACGCGACACTCACACGAATCGAAGCCGCCTATCGGGACCTGGTGGCTGACGCGCCCGAGCGTTGCCTGCTGTTGGCGCGGTTGGCCTGGGGCGACGAGGCCGCGCTGCGTTGTTTCGTACGATTGCTGGCGGCCGACCCGCCCTGCTACGAAGAGGGGTTGCGACAAGTGCTGACGCCGCTGCTGCGTCGGTCCGACTTGCCGGTGGAGGTCCTGTTCCCCGAGCTGTTGGGGGCGATGTCCGAGTTGGGCCTGGCCACTGCCATCTTGGATTTCGCCAACTACTTGTACCGCGAGCGAGGCGTACGGCCACATCCCGCCAGCCCTCGCCTACAGCCGCTGGCCCAACTATTGGCGGACGTCACACAACAATTGCTCCGCATCGAGGATGCCCCGCTGTCCGCAGGTATTCCGGTGGATCGCATCAGCCAAGTCATCAACGATTCGGTCGGGCTGATCAGTGCACTCTGTGATTTTTTGGCCTTGCATGGCGACCCGGCAGTCGCGGCCAAACTGTTTCCCTGCTTGGAGATGCGGCATCGCCGGGTGCAAACCGAGGCGGCCTACGCGTTGGCGGCCTTGGGGCAAGAGCTGGGCCGCGATCGGCTGGTTGCCTTGGCGGCCGAGCCCCTGGTGCGACGACGGGTGCTGGCCTATGCCCAACCGCTGGGGTTGACCGAGCGGATCGACGCCGACTTCCAAACTGCGGCAGCTATGGCGGAAAGCGAACTCGTATTGTACCTGGCCCACCCACAGAACATGGGATTGGCCCCGAAGAACACGACCCTCTTGGACGAGCGCCGATTGAGCTGGCCGGGCTACGAGCAGCCGGTCGATTGCTTTCTGTTCCAGTTCGAGTACCCGTTTTCCGAGCGTCCCTACCGCAACATCGGCCTTGTCGGTCCGGTGACTCAGACGTTTTCCATCGACCTTTCGGAACTGGCCAGCGACGACTTGTACTCGGTGTTCGCCGGCTGGCACGTGTCTCATCCAGAGATCTATCCCTTGCTTGCGGCCGATTTTGGGCCGCAGCAAAGCGGCACGGTGGCCCGCTTGCAGCGGCGGTTGCACGACCAGCAGGTCGAATCCCTCGAACCCGAACTGTTGGGACGGTGTCTGGAACAGTGGATCCTCGTCGCCCGCGGTCGCCGGGGCTCGGATGTGGGCTGGGCCGTCGCGTCGGAGACCGAGCCGCTCTGGCTGCCGGACGACGCGGGCTGGGCCAACTTGGATGCGACCTCCATCTGGTACTTTTGGCTGGGAAGAACACTGCTGCAGCAGTTTAATCCTGGGTGGGGTACCTGACCCGGCGGCGGGGACAAGATCTTGACTCCCCGGCGGGATGGCTCAAGGTTCGGTTCAGCGCGACTTGCGCTGCCGAAATCGCTAGAAACCGCTCCTCTAGCGGTCTTCCCAAGAGCGGAGATCAACGCTAAACTTGATCGTCCAAATGCGATCGGTCTCGAGCGGCAACCGCTGCGAGATTGGTCCAACAGGATTGGTCGCGAGAGATCAATTCAAATTGTGGTGGGTGTAGCTCAGTTGGTTAGAGCGCCAGATTGTGGTTCTGGATGTCGGGGGTTCGAGTCCCCTCTCCCACCCTAAGACTTAAGAGGGTCTGACCGACAGATCCGAACTTCTAACCGAAGGATTGCTGTACCATGCCTCTTGTTCCTCTACGTGCTGTGTTGGATTTTGCGGCTGAAAACGATTTTGGCGTGGCCGCCTTCAACGTGAATAACATGGAGCAGATCCAGTCCATCATGGAAGCTGCGAAAGAGACCGATTCGCCGGTTATCGTACAGGCCTCCCGTGGTGCTCGTAGCTACTCGCAGGACAATTACCTACGCCACTTGATGCTGGCTGCCGCCGAACTGTACCCAGAGATTCCGATCGTGATGCACCAGGATCACGGCAACAGCCCGGAGACCTGCTTGAGCGCCATCGAAAATGGCTTCACCTCGGTCATGATGGACGGCTCCTTAAAAGAAGACGGCAAGACGCCAGCCGATTACGAATACAACGTAAATGTGACCAAGCAAGTCGTGGACCTGGCTCATGCCCGCGGCGTGAGCGTCGAAGGTGAACTGGGGTGCCTGGGTTCGCTGGAATCGGGCGAAGGCGAAGCCGAAGACGGTCATGGTGCTGAAGGGAAGCTGTCCCACGATCAGCTGTTGACCGACCCCGAAGAAGCGGCTCGGTTCGTCGCAGCCACCAATGTCGATGCCCTGGCCGTCGCGATTGGCACCAGCCACGGCGCCTACAAATTCACTCGTAAGCCCGACGGCGACGTCTTGGCCATGGATCGCATCGAGGCCATCCACAAGCTGTTGCCCAACACCCACTTGGTGATGCACGGCAGCAGCAGCGTACCGCAAGAACTGCAGGACCTGATCAACAAGTACGGTGGTAACATCCGCCAGACCTACGGTGTGCCGGTCGAAGAAATCCAACGAGGTATCAAGTCGGGCGTCCGCAAGATCAACGTCGACACCGATAATCGCTTGGCGATCACGGCTGCCATCCGCCAAGTGCTGATGACCTCGCCCGAGAAGTTCGATCCACGCGATTACCTCAAGCCGGCTCGTGACGCGATGAAGCAAGTTTGCGTCGCCCGCATGGTATCGTTCGGTCAAGCGGGTTTCGCCAGCAAGATGCGGCAACTGTCGCTGGCATAAACGCCATCTACTGAGCTAACGCGTTCCACTGAGCTAACGCGTTCCACTGGAGTGAGCGGCAAGGCGCTAGCCGCCGGTCTACCCTAGCAACGCTATCCACCGCGCTAACGCGTTCCACTGAGCTAACGCGTCCACTGGAGTGAGCGGCAAGGCGTTAGCCGCCGGTCTACTCAGCAACGCTATCCACGCGCGCAACGCGCTCCACTGAGCTGACGCTATCCATTGCGGAGTGGTAGGGCGCAGCCGCCGTTCACTCGCAACGCATCCACCGCGCAGCGCGTTCCACTGGAGTGAGCGGCAGAAGCGCCGCCGGTCTCCCCTAGCAACGCCATCCACCGCGCTAACGCCATCCACTGGAGTGAGCGGCAAGGCGCCAACCGCCGGTCTACCCTAGCAACGCTATCCACCGCGCTAACGCTATCCACCGCGCTAACGCTATCCACTGGAGTGAGCGGCAAGGCGCTAGCCGCCGGTCTACCCTAGCAACGCCATCCACCGCGCTAACGCCATCCACCGCGCTAGCGCGTTCCATTGGAGTGAGCGGCAAGGCGCCAACCGCCGGTCTACCCTAGCAACGCCATCCACCGCGCTAACGCTATCCACTGGAGTGAGCGGCAAGGCGCTAGCCGCCGGTCTACCCTAGCAACGCCATCCACCGCGCTAACGCCATCCACTGCGCTAACGCTATCCACTGGAGTGAGCTGGCAGGCGGCCGCCGGTCTACCTAGCAACGCCATCCACCGCGGCTTTAGCGCGTTCCACTGGAGTGAGCGGCAAGGCGCTAGCCGCCGGTCTACCCTAGCAACGCTATCCACCGCGCTAACGCCGTTCCACTGGAGTGAGCGGCAAGGCGCTAGCCGCCGGTCTACCCTAGCAACGCCATCCACCGCGCAGCTCGCGCTCGTATCCACTGGAGTGAGCGGCAGAGGCGGCTACAGCCGCCGGTCTACCCTAACAGCGCCATCCACCACCGCTCTGCGCTATCCACTGGAGTGAGCGGCAAGGTGCAGCGCCGGTCTACCTAGCAACGCCATCCACCGCGCTAACGCTATCCACTGAGCTAACGCGTTCCACTGGAGTGGGCGGCATAAACGCCAACCGCCGGTCTCCCCTAGCAACGCTATCCACCGCGTCAGCAACACGGCACCGACCGCTCACGAAACGGATTAGGACGGCGATTCGGGCTGCTCACGCTCGTGACGGAGCTGCAGGCGGCGCACGAGCCGCTCGAGGAGCTGACTTTGCAGCGGCTCATTGGGCTTCATGCCATAATGCTCCAACAGCTGCAGGACGGTGGTATCGATGTTGGGCCCCAACAGCGGGTCGTCAAAAGCCAGAAAGAACGCCAGCTCACTGGGATTGTCCAGACCCCGCAGAAACTGCATGACACGGTTGTCCGCCGAGCGTCGTTGGTGCCGTTCGGCGACCAACACCGCCAATTTCTGAGATGCAGAGGGCCCCTTTTCGCCGACCGCCTCGCGTTGCGGACGGGTCATTGGCTGAGGTTCAACGGCCACCGATTCCCTGCGTCGAGGCTGAGAATCCGCTGCCGTCGGCGCCGCGATTTCAAGTTGCTGGACCAGGCCCAAAATAACTGGGCAACGAGCGATCGTCGCGTTGGCTGATACCGTGGACGATGCTGCTAGAGAACTGCTCGAACCAATGATGGGTTCATTCGCTGGGACAGATAAGGCCATCGCCTGCTGGATGAAGACCCTGTCGATGTTGCCGTCATGAATTCGATAGTCAAGACTCGCTTGATTACACGCATCTTGAACTTGCAGAAACGTGTCGCGGTGATGGCACAACAACAGCGTCAACGCGGCACGTCGACGATCGGGCAGCCAGCCAACCAAGTTCTGGTTCAGCTGGCTGCGCGACATCAGATACGTATCCGCGAACTCGCGAACCTTGGGCCGCCACGAAAACAGCCAGGAAAACAGGCCCATAGGGGGAGGGAGTTCCGCGACTAGTTATTACCGCCTGGTCGACCCGAGCGTCCGGCTCCGCCACCCATACCGCTACGCCCAGACCGGCCCGCGTCTCCCGGAGGGCCGTTGTTGCCGGGAGGGCCACCACCGCCCGGGAAGCCGCTGCGTCCGGAGCGACCACCCGCGGCACCACGACCGCGACCTTCGCGTTCATCACCCGCATCGCCTTGGTTCTGATCTGCCTCGGCTAATTTATCAATCAAGCCATCTTCGCGGAGAACTTCACCGCTGAGCCAAGTGAAATCCCGAGCATTGGCGTTCGCCGAGCGAACTTGCAATTGCCCAGCGGAATCCAACACAAGCGCCTCGGTGGGTACCATGAACTTGGTCTTGGAGTCGGAACCACCGGTGATCTCACGTCCACCGAGGAAGTCGACCAGCACCATACCGCTATTGCCTGTATAGCCGGGGGCCGTGGTGCGGGCAGCGACGGGCATGCCGTCGTTGTTCTCCAACTTGCGGTACTCGCGAGTGATGGGATCCAGGACCTTGGTCACGGCCGTCCCGCCCAGCAAAGAGCCCGGGTAGACGGTCTCGTTGACCAACGGGACCTTGATCCCGAATGTGCTGTCCCAGATCGCCGCCAGCATGCGGACAGAACCCTCACGGACGCTGAACCTGACTTCCTGGTTGCCGACGGTCGACTTGACCGGCGACGGTATCGACGCCGTGCCGACCAGCGCATCGCCGCGAATCTCGCTCACGCGAAGCGGCGGTGTGGGTTCACTCCAAGCACTGGGGCGACAATTGGTCAGGACCGGCATCGGACGCTTCAGGCTGCTCTCCAAAGTCAATCGTTCGCGGACCTCGGGGGACAAGTGATCCAGCTTGACGTTGGATTGGATCACCTCGTTCTCCAATTCGTCCTCGTCCTGGACTTCGGACTCCCGCTCATCATCCGAGGCGGTTGCCGACATGGCCATGGCTTGGCGCTTGGGGGCAGTGTCAACAAATCCAGCCATCTTGATCGGATTGTTAGGATCGTAGACCCAGTAACGGACCCGGTACTCGTACTCGTTGCCCGGCAGCACCGTCGGGTCGCTGAATCGCACCAGCTTGTAGTCGACCAAATCCAGGGGCTCCTCAACCGCCATGCTGGCCATCCCCGATTGCCCAGAACGGCCCGACATACCGGACATACCCGAGCGACCTGACATGCCACCTGACATTCCCGACCGGCCTGACATTCCCGACTGTCCTGACATGATGCCGGATCGACCTGACATTCCCGACTGTCCTGACATGCCGGATCGACCGGACATACCTGACATCCCTGACCGACCTGACATACCACTACGGCCCGATTGTGCCCCACCATCACGGCCTCCACCATCACGGCCTCCACCATCACGGCCCGTGGGTGTCGTAGCCGCCAGAGCCGGGTCCTCCGGCAATTCAAAGGCCGGCAGCTGTAGGTGCGTGGCGGCATCGTAATAATCGTTTAACAGAAAGGGCGGGAACGGACGGGTCAAGGCTCGATTGGCGTACTTGTCATCAAACGGATCTGGCGCGGAGACCACATAGGTCTTCTCCTGTTCCTTGATCGCGTCAGTGTAGTCCTCCCATTCGCCGCCATTGACTCGCCGCTGGATTTCCAGATGACGCACCAAGAATCGATCATTCGCGGGATTGTATCCCACTGCGTTACGGAAGGCGTTGCGGAAGTTGAGATAGTTCTCTTTGAACGGGAACAGGTACTTGACCGTGGCTACGTACCGATCGACAGGTGCCGGGTTCTGCAGATCTGGCAGACCCGCTTTGACCGGGTCGATCCCCGGTGCAGCGACAACCGCACCCAAATCAGCCGTGGGACCTGTATTGGTGCGACGTCCGCTGCCGTCGTCCATTGCCGGCCCGCCCTGGCGACCGCCCGAGGCGGCAGCCTCCGCGATCTCCAGCGGGGTCAACAGGCCCAAGGGATGCCGACCGGACGCCGTATCCGCCAAGCTGACTCGATCGACGTTGACTTCCGGAGAAGTTACGGGCGCCAATGTCGGATCGGACCGCAGCGCAGCCGCTGCCGAGCGGCGTGCCAGGAGATAATCGAAGGTAAAGTCCGATGCAGCAACCTGCACTTTGCTGGAATCCAGCTTATCGACCGTTCCGGAGATGGCCAAGCGTTGCGGACGCAGCGTCTCCCAGCGACCATTCTTGATGTGATTTTCGGCTGAGGTGACCGTGGCCTCCAACGAGGTCGGGGTTCGCCCCTGCAGGTCAGGACTGAGTCCCATCCCCAGATACGCGAACGTCCCCAACAGCCCAGCCGCCACGCCCAAGCCGACTTTTTCCCCATGCCGAACGAAAAAGGCCTTGGCCTTGTTCTCGTTCAATTCCATTTCAAACTTATTCATCTTCCAACTCCTTCAAGTGGTTCAACCTCGGCCATGGCCGTGGCGACTTGTTCGGTGGTCAAATTTCCAGGCGGCGTTTGTTCGGGCGGCGTCTGCCACAGTCCGCTACATGCGGGTTGCCGAACTGAAATCCCTTGTCCTACAGTGTCGGCGAAGCAGCCGGCGTCTTGCCGATCGCTTCCGGAGACGGCTGACTGTAGAACTTGATCACCCCGTAAATCTCCAACGGCACCAAAAAGTGCGAATTGAACTCGGGGCTCTTGAAGTTCTTCTCCCCATCGCTGCCCCCGACGGGGCCGCCGTCCATCGCCGCACCCTGCCCGCCACGATCCGCGTCCTCGTCGATAGTCGCCGACTCCCCCGACCCGGCAACCGAAGGATTCCGCGAATTTGTCGGTCCGCCGGTCCTGCCTGCCGCCGCGGCACCGGCCGGAGCCGCGGGCAGTTCACCGCCGATAATGGTGACCTGACGCACCTCCAATGGCAACTTGGCGTTGGCGCACTTCTCGAGGATCTCGGCAATACGTCGCTCGTCGACCCGCAGACGCAAACGCACCGGCACGATTTTCACCACCGACATCCAAGAATCGGCGGACAGTTGATTGGCGGAGGTCGATGTCCGGTACTGAGCTGCTGGAATCGGATTGAAGTCTTTGTCGACATAACGCAGGTGGGCCGGATCCAACAACTCGATGTCGGAAGCCGAGATCTCGGTCTTTTCTGTTTTGCCACCACCCAGAATATTCTGCATGGCATCCCGCATCATTCTCATGCGATTGTCCATTTCCCCCGCAAACCCACCGGCTCCACCGCCGTCCATGCCGCCAGCATCCAGCGGTTCGGCCTCATGGGCTTCTTTGCCGATCATGATGCTGCCAATTTCGCGAATGGCTGCTTGCGAAGGAACCATCGCGTCCCGGTTCGCCTCTTTGATGATCTCCAAGACGCCGTTGAGCAAGACCAAATTTTCCTTCAGGTACAGGACCTGCACGGTGGTCGGGGTGCCATCGGGAGCTTGATTGCCGTTCAGCCCCTTAAAGTTGGTCATCCGACCATACCAATCGATTTGGTCCGCGACCGACCAATCGACAATCGGTTGATCGAACATCAACCGCTCCATGTCATCTTTAGCCTCGGCGCTGGCCACCACACTGGGAGTCTTCGGGGGCTCGCCCGTCACCTCTTCCTCGTTCCATTTGGCACGAACCGAATTGACCAATTCAGGCATCAAACGTGGAAAAAACGTACGGATCTGTTTGCGGCGTGGCTCCAACACTTCGCCTTTGGTCGAGTTCGGGTCGAATACGAATTGATCGGCTCGCAGCGCGTCGAAAGGGGCCGAGACCACGGGATCGATCACGTTGCCCGGCCAGCCCAACAGGTCTTTTTGTTCGGTGTACAGCCTGTCCCAGCCGGCCAGCAATTCGTCTTTGCCCGCATCGATCTCCTGCTTCATCCCTTGGATCGTCTCATCATTGGGATGGACACTCACACCGGCCGATGGATCGACATCGGCTTTGACAGACGTCACGCTCTTGGCCTTGGATTCCGCCCCAACAATATCGGTTTTCTGGCGATTGATCACGTCTCCCAACGTCATCCAAGACCAGATCCCGACACCGATCGTGGCCAGCATCACCGCGGTGCAAGCAATCCAAAAGTGGTATTTAAGCAGGGGCTTCAGTTTGTCCATCGTTCCAGTCCTTTTCGCAAATCGCTCACAAGGTAGCGTTCGATATTGTTCAATCTTTCAGGCGAGTCCAACGTGACAGGCGACCGAGCGGCTTTTCACCGATCTCAGCCACCCTCGGCCGGCGTGGTCCCATCTTCGGCGGCGGCCGCCGCAGCTTCCGCCGCTTGCTTCTCTCGCTCCAATCGTGCCAACTTCCGGGCTTTGACTTCTTCTTCCGTCTTTGGCATCCAAGCCGCCATCAGGATAAAGGTCGTGCGAATCGCCTCCACGCCATCGGTGACTTCCGCCGCCGCGGACTGGCCGCTGCCGCTGCCGCCCATTTTGCCCATGCCGGATTTCATTCCCGCCCCCATCGCGTCCTGCATCTTGCGAAATTGGTCGGCTTCCGACAACTCGTCGTCTTCCAAGATGGCGTTGGGGTCCGCTGCTTCGTCCTCTTTGGGCTTGGCGCCGGGAACCATGGTTGGAGTCGGCGGCGAGGCCATCATGATGGTTGGCTTGACGATCCCCAGATCCTCCAACAGATAGGCCTCGCCCGCCACAATCACCTCTTGGTTCAACAGGTTGTTCAGCAGCGATTCGCGGATAAAGGCTCGGCCGGTGGGCAAACCAGCCTCCGCCCGAGCCGTACTGTTCACATAATGGTGACCGCTCAAGCGAATCGACCAACCTTTGCCCTGCGGCGCATTGGGATCTTCCGCAGACGCGGCCGCTGCCTCAACCTCTTCGCCAGGCTTCCGCAAACCCAGCACCAGTTCCAACTCGCGTAGGTCTTCCTCAAACTGTAGCTTCACCTCTTCACCAAACCACTCGGCCAAGTCCTCGACTTGATCCTGCGTAAAACCGTCGATGAAGATCTCTTCCCGATCCACAAACGGCAGAGTTTCCGGATCAACCTGCATGTCTTGCGAACGTGGGTCTTTCGGAATCACTTGACTGATGGCCGACAACACACGCATCAACTGGGTGCGAGAAGTCGTGCCGCTGATCAATTCGCCACCCAAGGCATTCACGTGCCCCAGTTCCGTCTTGAGCTTATCGTCTTCCGACTTGAACTGGCCGCTACGACTGCTGACCGCGGTCGCCTTGCTCTTCACACCGCCCCAAGTCTTGTTGTTGGCGTCCGTGTACCCGTCGCTGGTGGCGTAACTGTACCAACTACCCATCGCGTGCTGCACTGCCAAACCGACCATGACCATGGCGACCGCACCCAACACCCACGGCTTCTTGGCCCGCACGATTTTCTCGACCACAAACTCTTCAGGCAGCAGATTGGTCGTCATGGCCGACTTGTCCAAGGCCTGAACACACAGGCCATAACACGGCGCGAACGCACGCAAGTGCTCCGAAAACGTCTTCTGGCCAACCACCTCAGCACCCGCCAAATTTTCGAACTTCTCAAAGCGGCTGATCGGCTGCTCCAGCTGCTGTTCCAGGTACTGTCGCAAGCCCGGCAGTTTGCTGGCATTGCCCAGCAAAATCGTGTTGCTAAAGGTGGCATTGCGGTCGATCGACCGGAAGTAGTTCAGCGAACGAACCAACTCATCGCTCAGATCGGCGAAGACCGGACGCATGGCCGAGAAAACCGCTTTCGGATCCTCCGCCTGGCGTGAATTCAACTTCAGGTGCTCCGCCTTGGCGTGGGTCAACTTCATCTCCCGCGCCAACTGCTTGGTGAAGTGATTGCCACCAATAGCGATGTTACGCAGCCACAGCCGCAACCCGTTCGAGATCACGACGTCCGTCGACTCGGTACCGATCGAAATCACCATCGTGTACGGTGGCGGGTTTTCCGGATCGACCGATTCCGGGGCAGGCAATTCACCCAGGACATCGTGGCAGATCATGTTGTAGGTCGCGATCGGAGACAACTGAATGATATCGACTTCAACACCCGCGTCCAAAAACGGCTGCATGGCCCGATACACCGCCTCACGCTTCATCGCCAACAAACCGACTTCCGCATCGGTCAGTTGGCCATCATCCAAGTAGCCGCCCAATTGTTGCCAATCCCACACCACTTCATCGATTTGGAACGGGATCTGCTGCTTGGCTTCGTACTTGACGATGCTGGGCAACAACTTGGGTTCGGTGGCCGGCGGCCGAAAGAATCGCGCCAAACCCGATTGCCCCGAAACCGAGATCGCCACCTTGTCACCACGGACCTTGTTTCGCGAGAGAAACTGCTCCAATGCCTCGCGGACCGTCTCCTCGGGCCGAGCATCCGGTTGACTCAGCGGCTTCGGGTACTCGATGTAGTCAAAGCCCAAAGCCGTGACTTGCCCGTCGGCTCCGACCGTACAACGCAGGGCCTTGAGGGCGCACTGCCCAATGTCGACTCCCCATGCTGCCTGTTGTTTCGCCATTGCTCCGTCGTTCCTCTACTAGTTGTGCGTGGTCGCATACTCTTTGACGCGGGGCCCCGGTGGGAAAGTTCCCAAAATTCTGGGATTCCGGCCTAATCATTCGCCGGCCCCACTCCCAACGGGTACACGGGTCCCCCTGCTCGAGCCGCCTCGGTCCCATTCAGTATATACAAAACCCCGTTCATTTCGCTCTAGCACTTCCCAACTTCTCGATTTAATTATCATGTTCGCTCTCCCAGGATTGCCGGTTGTGCCGCTCATGACCGGTAGGGAATCGCCCGCTCACGGGGTAGAATTGACGCCTCCGGCCACCCCTTGCGACCCGATCCGCTCGGTTCTGGAAAGTACCCGCCCACAATGATCCACTCGCTCCGCCTGTTGCTGCCCTGCCATAGCCTGGAGGATTTCCCGACCTACCACACCGGCGAAGACGCGGAAAATCTACTGGTGGCCTGGACCCTGCCCTGGCACCCCACCTGGTTGGAACGCGCCGGAAAACTGCCCGAATGGACACGTGTCGAGAATATTCCCGACTCCTGCGCCGGCGTCGGTTTCCTGGTCCCACGCGTCTCCCAAGCCAGACTCCCCAGCGGATTTCGAGATCGCTGCCAACAACAAGGCGGCCTGCTCTTCGATGTCCCCACCGATCGTGAAGAAGCCTTCACGCAACTCCTCGCCCGCGTCAACCTACTCGAGCAGGAACCGCCACAAGAACGAATCGCCCCAATATCGGACTCGACACAGGTAGCTACCCCACAGGCAAATACCCCAGAAGCGAGCGACCATGACGCGGGTGACCCTAACACCGTTGACCCTGAGGCGGGCGTTTCCATCGGAGCCGACGCGAGGAGATCGCTCGTTCCCGGCCCACTGGGGACCTGCTCGCCAGCCGTCGCCCAACGGTTCTTTGCCCTGGGCTATACCTACCTGCAGGTCGAGCTGCTGACGCGGCAACTCCGCTACACCAGCAACCTGGACCAGGCCCATTTCCAGACACTGGTCTTGCAAGCCGCCAACGCGGCCCTGCGTTCCGATACCGCGGCATTGGACGAGACCTTGGGGCGTTGCTTCGACCTGCTGTCCGAGGAACGCCACCGCTACTACCCCATGCCCTCGCTGCTCTGCGACCTGACTCTGCTGGCCCCCTCCACCTTGAGCAGCGTGACCGCAACGCCACCGGTCCCCGTCCAAGTCGATCAGCGGCTGCCGGTAAATTGGCTGATTTCGGCCGATCTGCTCTGCCGTCTCCGAGCCCTGCAGCCCAGCCGTTGGGCCGAGCTCCAAGCGGCCGTGGCCGCCGGCGACATCCACCTGGTCAGCTGCGGCTACAATCAAGCGCCCACGGGCCTACTCTCGCACGAAACCCTCCGCCGCAACCTGGCTTGGGGGCAGGCCGCTCTGAGTCACTTGGTCGGCCAACCGGCTCGCGTGTTCGGTCGACGCCTGCCTGGCCTCGAGCTGACCTTGCCCGGTTTGCTGCCGCGATACGGCTTTCGCTCGGCCTTGCATCAGGCCCTGGACGGCGAACGCTTGCCGCAGACCTCGCATACCTACCTCCGCTGGCAAGGACTCGACGGCGAAACCCTGCCGGCATTAACCAAGACGATCTACGACTCCGCCGAGGCCAACACGTTTTTGAAATTGGGCGTCCGCATCGGGGAGTCGTTGGATGTCGACCACGTCGCGGCCAGCCAGTTCGTGCATTGGCCTGGCCCCAGTTCCGTCGGTTACCGCGACTTGTTGCTCGCAGCCCAAGAGGGCGATGCCTTGGGTCGCTGGTGCCATATCGAGGACCTGATCGGCCAGATCAACGACCCTGGATACAGCCCGTCGCTGTCCAGCTACGATTACCAGGCCAGTTATCTCAAGCAGTTTTTGGCCGAGCTGCCTCAATCCGCCGATGTCGCGGAGCCTCTGGCCAAAGTCAGGGAGCTGATTCACCGCGAGTCGCAACTGCGGAGAGTCTCCCTGCTGTCTGGGCTCACGCAGCTCGCGATGGCCGATCGAACTCCGGCAAAAACCACCGAAACGGTCGACCCGGTCGAGCCCTGGACGGCGAACGACGACGACCGAGCCGCACTGGCGACCGCCGAGCACGGCCTAGCGATGTGGCAACAGCTACTGGGCCCGGCGGAACGAGTATTGACTCGCGAGCGGCTGGAAGCGACCACGGTGGTGCAGACGCTCACGGAAGCCGGTGACCAATGCCGGTTGCTGGTCAACCCCGAAGCTCACAGCCGGCGTGTCCTCCTGTCGCCCGCCGACTTGGGACGCTGTCACCCCGGGGCCTTGCCACCCGATCAAGTCTACGCCACGTACCGGGATCGGCAGGGATGGTGGGCCGTGGTCGATGTCCCGCCGCTGGGCTACCTGCACTTCAACAACGCGGCCGGCCCCAAGCAGAAAATTGGCCGACAACCTCGCGTTAAGTTGGTGGCCGGCGGCACCACGCTCCGCAATGAGTTCTTGTCGGCCAGTATCGACCCGCAGACCGGGGCCCTGCGTTCGATTCACGACTATCAGAGTCGCGGCAACCTGTGTTCGCTGCAGTTGGCTTGGTTCGATCAATCGATCAAGTCGACCATCGAGAAGCTCTGGCGGAAACCGACTGGATTGGACTGGAAAGCGGGTCTGTCCCAGCTCCTGGGCGGCGGTGACCCCGACGGCTTGCGACGGCAATTGGCTCCACACGCCGAAGGCTACTCAGCCATGCAGGCCCAGAAAGTCGAAGTGGTCACCAACCATCCGTTGCACGGGCACATTCGCACGCAGGGGCAGTTGCACCTGGCCGGCAAGGTGATCGCCAAGTTTGTGATCGACTACAAGTTGACCCTCGGCAGCCGCTTCCTGGAGATCACCTGCCAATTGACACCCACCTCCAAGCCGAAAACGGTTCCCTGGACCGAGGAGCAGAGCTACGAATTCCCGCCGACCGACGACGTGACCGGCAGCGGTTTTCGTCGCTACTTCGCCTGGCGTTTCGCCCAAGCACACCCCAGTGCGGAGGTGTACCGCGACATGAACTCGATGGCGGTAGAAGCCACGCGGCCAACCACAATCGCCCCACGCTGGTTGGAGTTCCGAGGCGTGGATCAATCGCTGGCATGGCTGACCGGCGGCTCGGCGTTTCATCGCTTTCCGGCCGATGGCCGAGTCGATACGCTGGTGGGTCTGTCCCCTACCACTCCCGCAACGTCAACGGTCGCCATTGGACTCAGCCCCCCCAATCTGACGGCAGCGGCGGAGAGCCAACTGCTGCCACCGATCTGTTTGCCCAGCGGCCCATTGCGGACGGGACTGCCCACGGGCGCCTGGTTGTTCCGCTGCAGCTCACGGAATATTGTGGTCACGCATTGGGAGAATCGGTACGCCGACGAACGCTGGATTGGCGTCCGCCTGAGGTTGCTGGAGACCAGCGGACGTTCGCGCAAGTTCAAGCTGGAGTTTGCCGGCCGACCGACCGCGGTTCGTGTCGCGTTGCCGCCCGGGGCAGAGCCGTCCTTGGAGCAATCGCGGCCCGACTGCCAGCTCGTGGGGGAACAGATCGAGTGCCGCTTGAGCCCCTGCGAGCACGCTGAACTGGAAGTGGACTTTTAGATCGCCCTATGATCGTCACCATCGATGGACCGGCCGGTGCCGGAAAAAGTACGATTGCCAAGCTGCTGGCGGTGGAATTGGATTTTCAGTTCCTCGACACCGGCGCCATGTATCGCGTGCTGACCTGGGATGCGCAAACCGCTGGCTTGGACCTGTCGGCCACGGATCGCTTGACGGCGCACTGTTTGGTTAGGCCCATGGAAATGCGGGCCGGGCACCTGTACCTGGCCGGACGTCTGGTCGGACCCGAAATTCGCACGCCTGACGTGGCTCGCGACATCCACTTCGTCGCCGACAATCCAGTCATTCGGCAACACTTGGTGAACTTACAACGGCGGTGGGTAGACGACCAAAATTTCGTAAGCGAAGGTCGCGATCAGGGCACCATCGCTTTTCCGCAGGCGTTCTGCAAGTTCTTTTTGACGGCCTCACCGGAAACCCGCGCTCGTCGGCGGCAAGCCCAACTGCAACAGCAAGGCGTCGATTCGGTCTTTGAAGAGATCCTGGCGGCCCAATTGGAGCGAGACCGACGGGACCAATCGCGGCCCACCGGCCGACTATTGAAGGCACTTGATGCCATCACTATCGAGACGGACACGTTGGCCATCACCGAAGTGGTGGCACGACTCAAGCACATCGCCTTGGCCCGTCGCCCCGGGCCGCAGTCGGACTCGTCATGCTAGACCCGGCGCCGCCGCCCCCCCCAAGCAGCGATGGACGAGCGGACACACGGCAGCCGTCGGGCCAATCGCTCTCGCGTGGTGCGGCTTGGCGGCTCTGGCTCCGGCACCAACGCCGACCCCCGCGGCACAGCCGTCCCTCGGCCGCGCGTCACGCGGTTTCGTTCGTGATGTGGGCGGCCTTGGCGGTGGCGATCGGCGCGGTCGCGGGACTGCTGTCGGC
Source organism: Pirellulaceae bacterium (assembly GCA_018402565.1). GTDB lineage: Bacteria > Planctomycetota > Planctomycetia > Pirellulales > Pirellulaceae > M30B19. Next base: position 742,827 of record JAGYIQ010000001.1, read on the forward strand.
CGGGTTTCTCTGGGCCTTGGATCAAGTCACGCAGCAATACGGCCAGACGCCTCAGCTTTTATGGGGACTTCCTCTGATCGGCTTTGCAGTCGGCTGGGTATACCATCGTTACGGCGGAGCGGCCAACGCGGGCACGGAAGCCGTTGTCGCCGAATTGCGCCACCCGCGAGCACGCTTGCCCTGGCAAATGGCTCCTCTGGTTCTGCTCGGGACCCTGGTAACTCATCTCTGCGGCGGGTCGGTTGGTCGAGAAGGGACCGCGATCCAAATGAGTGCGGCTTTGTCGGATCGCTGGACCGCGTGGCTGGGGCTGCGGGGTTGGGACCGCAGCACGGTGCTGACCATGGGGATCAGCGCTGGATTTGCCGGACTGTTCGGCACCCCTTGGGCCGCCGCGATCTTTGCATTGGAATTCCCAGCCGCCGGCAAACCGGGAAATGCCCGCCGTGCCGGCTCGACGATTCCTCGCGCTATCGTCGGATTGGCTGCAGCATTGATCGCCGACGCGGTCTGCCGAGCCACTGGGGTACCGCACGCGCACTACGAACTGGGCCCCGTGACGCCGTGGGGGCCGACCAACGGAGGATTGGCCAATCTCGGCTGGGCGGCCGCGTTTGGCCTGCTGTGTGGGATCGCCGCAATCGCCTACCGCTGGCTCTACGCAACGTTTAAATCGCTATTCCGCACGTGGATTTCTTACCCCCCGCTGCGTCCACTCTGCGGTGGTTGTGTGGTGATCGTGTTGGTCGCGTTGCTGGGGACCACACGCTACAACGGGCTGGGATTGCCCGTGATCGAGCAAGCGTTTGTCGAACCGATCGAAGGGACCGCGTTTTTGTGGAAAACCGTCCTAACTTCGCTGACGTTGGGGGCCGGATTCAAAGGAGGCGAAGTCACTCCCCTGTTTTTTATCGGCGCCACACTGGGCAACGCAGCCCACGCGTTTCTGCCCTTGCCATTGGGACTCTTGGCCGGCATGGGATTCGTGGCAGTCTTCGCCGGCGTGACCCGCACGCCCTGGGCTTGCACCCTGATGGGCTGCGAATTGTTCGGCGTCAAAGCCGCACCGTTTCTGACCATCGGCTGCTTTGCTGCCGCCCACGCCTCACGCGTTATCAAGTCGCTGACCAACGTATCGATTTGGCGTTAGCGGAATCCGACGTTCTCGACTCGGGCGGCGCTTTCGTGAGCCCGTCCGGGTACATCAACCAGCCATCACGCGTTCCGGCTGTTTTCGTAACCGTGACTCAACAGGCTCAGGAACTCGCGTTGTTGGACATCCTCCACCTTGCTCAAGTGCAAGGTGATGCGATCCACCGCCCCGGCCGTGACCATGCGTCCAGGCGTGTTTAGCTCCGCCAACCGATCAGCGGAGATGACATCGTTGGGGACATTCCAGGTGATGCGGACGGAGGGTCGCTCCTTGGTCTCGATCGTCATCCATGGGATTTTTTCGTTGCCCAGGCGGAGACAGACCTGGCGTTCGCGCTGGTAATCCAAGGGTACGTCCGGCATCGTCTCTTCCAAGACCTGCAGGAACTGTTCCAGGACATCCGCCGGCCATTGCACTTGATCGGGCTCTTTGAAGCCGCAGCGTGACACGTGCCACTGCTTCGTCCCCCGCGGGACGGCCTCTGCCAGGAAGACTTGATGATCGCCGCCGTGGATGTTCAGCTCTTTGGCGACGGCCGTTTCCGTGTAGTAGCGATCGTCATCGGCATCTTTGGCCGCTTCAAAGGCCTCTTGCTCGGCGGCCATTTGGTCGCGCCGCCGCTCGGCCGCCTGATACGAAGCCAATTGGGCGGCCGTCATCAAAGTCGTATCCACCGCAGGTCCGGTCGACTCGATCGTTTTGTGGAACAGCGCAAACCCGCTCTCGATGGCCGTGCGGAGAAACTTTTGAAAGCCCGGAGATTGCAGTTCTTGCGAGGAGTACAAGCGAATCTCGACCTCCTGGCTGGGGCCACGAGCTCGACTGACCTTGACGCGGCTCTCGGTTTTCTCCTTGCCACCCGCCGCAGCAAGAGGCGCCACGCTCAGAGCCAAAGACGCCACCAGGTCGGCCGGCAAGAAGGTCTTGGGTCGCACGCGGAACTGGACCACCAGACAGTTCGAGTGGGTGGTGAAGGCTCGGAAGAACCAACCACGCGTCTTGTTGAGGAATGGCACCTCGACCACCAATTGGTGATTCCAAAAGGTCTCGCCATACTTGCGGCTGGTCTCGATCGCATCCACCAGCGTCGTCAACATCGAGCCATCCCAACGACAGACCTGCCCCTCCCGATCCAGACGGTTGGTGGTATGCCACACGCGTCCATCGACTTCCCAGGGCATCGGTGTGGCGGCACCGACATCCTCCAGCGACAAATCCCCATCCCCCAACAATGTGTCCGGCGTGTGAAAATAAGTCGGGCGTTCCCGATAGGGACCCTCGGCCAACGCCTCGGCCAACGCCAGCCCCGTGTGACTGCGCGGCCACCCCTGCATGAGGTTGCCCGCGGCTTTGTCTACGGCTGCGATTGGATCATCGTCGTCCCATGCCCCATCGCTGGGTAAGGCCCGCGTTTGCGACGTACCGGCACTCGGACCGCCTACCGAATTGCCCGCCACTTTCGTCTTGCTGCGGCTGGTTTTTGTGGATTTTGTCGCGCTACCCGCAACGGTCTGCAGCGACTTCTTGCCCCGCGTCTTCGGACGGGACGCCGCCACCAAGGGATCTTCGCCCCGAGCGTGAGCTTCCGCCATCTGGGCGTAACGCACCACATCCTCGGGTGTGCCGGCCACGACCACTTGCCCCCCGTCGACCCCGGCGTCCGGCCCCAAGTCGATCACCCAGTCGGCACACTTGATCACATCCACATTGTGTTCGATCACAATCACAGTATTGCCCAAATCGACCAAGCGTTGCAGCACCTCCAACAGTTTGGCGATGTCGTCGAAGTGCAAACCAGTCGTCGGTTCGTCCAACAGATACAGCGTGTTGCCGGTATCGGGACGCGACAACTCGGTCGCCAACTTCACCCGCTGAGCCTCACCACCGGAGAGCGTGGTTGCACTTTGCCCCAGTTGCAAATAGTCCAAACCCACGTCGACCAGCGTCTGAATCACTTGGCGAATTTTGGGGATCTGCCGGAACAACTGGGCCGCTTGGCCGCAGGTTAGATTCAGGACATCGTTGATCGAGTGCCCTTGAAACTTGATCTGCAGCGTCTCCTCGTTGTAACGCTTGCCATCGCAGGATTCGCAGGGCACCCAGACATCCGGCAAGAAGTGCATTTCGATCCGGCGTTGGCCCGAGCCTTCGCACGTCTCACAACGGCCACCCGGCACATTAAAACTAAATCGCCTGGCCGAATACGCCCGCATTTTGCTTTCTGGTAAATTCGTAAAGAGCGTTCGAATCGACTCGAACACTCCCGTGTACGTGGCCGGGTTACTGGAGGGGGTATTGCCAATCGGTTTTTGGTCGACACGAATGATCTTATCGATGGCCGCAGCCCCCGAAATCCGCGTGTGTAGCCCCGGCGTGACCGTGGTTCGGTACAGCCGACGCGCCAAGGCGGGATACAGAATCCCGTTGATCAACGAACTCTTGCCACAACCACTGACGCCGGTGACGACGGTCAGCGCCCCCAGCGGCAAAGAGACCGTGGTGTTCTTGAGGTTGTGATGCCGAGCACCTTGGATTTGAATGGCATTCGCCAGCAGGCCTTGATGCTTTTCCGGTGGGGCATCGAACGGCGGTAGGCCAGGCCGACGGTTGGAGGGGATCGGTATGGATTTCCCGCCATTCAAGTACGGACCCGTGACGCTCCGCGGTTGCAAGGCAATTTCCGCCGGCGTACCCGAAGCCACCACTTCGCCGCCCAGCGCACCCGCCCCTGGTCCAAAATCGAACACATGATCCGCTTGAGCGATCACATCGCGATCGTGTTCCACGACCACCAAGGTATTGCCCAGGTCCCGCAGGCGTTTCATCGCACCGAGCAACCGCAAGTTATCGCGCGGATGCAAGCCGATGGTCGGCTCGTCCAGCACATACAATACACCGCAGAGGCCACTCCCCAGTTGGCTAGCCAGTCGGATGCGCTGGGATTCGCCGCCGGACAAGGTATTGGCCGCCCGGTTCAAAGACAAATAAGACAGGCCCACGTCATTGAGAAACTGGACGCGATCCCGCACTTCGCGGAGGATCTCACCCGCGACTTGTCGATGGTGGTCTTGAATCTGCCAAGCCGTGATCCGCTCCCACAAACGACCCAAAGGCAATCGCGTGGCCGCATCCATCGTCAGCCCCTGGAAACGCACCGCCGCCGCATCGGCCCGCAAGCGACTGCCTCCGCAAAACGTACACTCGACTTCATCGATCAAAGCCTGCAACGTCAGTCGCAAGTTCGGGATCCGTCGAGCGCTGGCTTCTAACGCACTGAATAAGCCCTGGTACTTGAACGCGTACAGCGGACGCCGCGTCTGCGGATCGGTGACCGGAATCCAATCGTTGCCCGCTCCGTAAAATACAATCCGCTTCTGCCGAGCGCTGAGTTCCTCCAACGGCGTATCGAGTGGCAGGCCCGTTTGGCGTGCCAAGGCCTCGATCAGGGCCGTCGCCAACGGTTGGGGTGCCTCCGGCCACAGCAGAATCGCGCCCTGCCGCAGCGTCAACTTGTCGTCGCGAATCAACTGCGTGGGATCGGCCCCCGTTTGCGTGCCCAACCCCTCACATTCTGGGCACCACCCCAGCGGACCATTGAACGAGAAGTGGTGCGGCGCCAACGGCTCGTAACTCGATCCGCACTGGCTGCAAGCCAAATGTCGCGAGTGCGTGACCGTTTTCCATTTTGGTTCAGGCCAATTCTCATGGGGATAAGCTACTACCAGATTGCCTCCGCCCAAGCTCAAGGCGGCCGCCACACTGTCGGCCACACGCGAACGCTTGTCGGGTTTGATGGCAATCCTATCGATACCCACCTCGATCTTGTAAGACCGTGACAAACTCAAATCCGGGACCTGGTCCAACGGTGTGGTCACCCCATCAATCCGGATCCGAACGTAGCCATCTCGCCGCAGCTGCTCCCAAGTTTCCGCGTAACTCTTGCCGGGATCGATCTCCAACGGAGCCAACAAATACAGCTTGGTCCCCGGATCGTGTTGCATCACTTTGTCGACGATTTGGTCGATCGTCTGGGTCCCGATCGGAACTTCACATTCCGGGCAATAGGGCTGCCCCAAGCGAGCATAGAGGACGCGGAAGTAGTCGTAGATCTCTGTCACGGTTCCCACGGTCGAACGCGGAGTCGCCGACAAGGCGCGCTGCTGGATGGCGATCGCGGGCGACAAACCTTCGATACGATTGAGCTTCGGCTTGGGCAATTGCCCCACAAACTGTCGCGCGTAACTGGAGAGACTCTCGACATACCGCCGCTGACCCTCGGCATAGATCGTATCCATCGCCATCGAGCTCTTGCCGCTGCCGCTCGGGCCGCAAAACACCGTCATCTTGTCGCGAGGAATCGTCAGCGAGACGTTCTTGAGATTGTTCTGCTGCGCACCATCCACTTCGATTGTCTGCGCGATTTCCGGCACACGCGTGGCGGTCCGCTGCGGTGCAATGCTCTGCTTAGCGCCCGATGCTTTGTCTTGACGTCGCTGCTTTTCCCGCGCAAACAAGCGCGCCAAAGCTTGCCCGGTGTACGACTCCTCGACCTCGGCCACGTCCTCGGGCGTGCCCTGAGCAATCACCCGACCACCGCCCGCTCCACCTTCGGGCCCCATGTCGATGATCCAATCGGCCGTCTTGATCATGTCCAAGTTGTGCTCGACCACCAACACCGTGTTGCCCAGCGCCACAAAACTGCGCAGCACATCGATCAGCAATTGGATATCGGCAAAGTGCAAACCGGTCGTGGGTTCATCCAACAGATACAAGGTCTTGCCGGTCTCGATCTTCGACAGTTCTTTGGCCAACTTGATGCGTTGGGCTTCGCCGCCCGACAAGGTCGGCGACGGTTGCCCCAACTGCAAATACTCCAGCCCCACGGCCTTGAGCGTCTGCAGTCGTTTGTAAATCTTGGGCTGATTCTCAAACAGATCCAAGGCCTGTTCGATCTCCATCGAAAGGACCTGCGAGATATCAAAACCACGAAATTTAACTTGCAAGGTCTCGCGATTGAACCGCTTCCCCTGACACACCGAACAGGTCACCCAGATGTCGGCCAGGAAATCCATCTCCAGTTTATTGGCCCCATTGCCCTGGCAGGCCTCGCAGCGTCCACCCGCCACATTAAAACTGAACCTTCCGGCATCAAAGCCACGCGCCTTGGCCTCGGGCATTTGGGCAAACAACTTGCGAATCTCATCAAACACCTTGATGTAGGTGCCCGGGTTACTCCGTGGCGTGCGACCAATCGGCGACTGATCGATGGCGATCAGTTTATCCAACTGTTCCAAACCAGTGATCGAATCGTGCAAGCCGGGACTACCGTTGCCCCGATTCAGATCACGATGCAACGCTTCGACCAAGATATCGCCAATCAACGAGCTCTTGCCGCTGCCGCTGACACCCGTCACACAGACAAATGCGCCCAGCGGAATTTGGACGTCGACGTTTTTTAAATTGTTTTGCCGAGCCCCCGCAATGTGGATCGAACGCTGAAAATCGATCGGACTGCGCGTCTCGGGAATGGCAATCTGCAAACGCCCCGAGAGAAAGCCACCGGTCTTGCTCTCCGGGTGTGCCATGACCTGTTCCGGCTCACCCTCGGCGACCAGATACCCACCGCGATTGCCTGGACCCGGGCCGAAGTCGACCAACCGATCGGCCGCCAACATCGTGTCTTCGTCGTGCTCAACCACGATCACCGTGTTGCCCAAGTCTCGCAAACGGCACAACGCCTTGATCAAGCGATCATTATCGCGTGGATGCAAGCCGATCGAAGGCTCGTCCAAAATGTACAGCACACCCACCAACGACGCACCGATCTGGCCCGCCAAACGAATCCGCTGGGACTCACCACCCGACAACGTGGGCGCGGTCCGGTCCAGCGACAAGTAAGCCAAGCCGACCTCGGTGAGAAATCGCAAACGATTGTGGACTTCCTTGAGGGCGTCAGTGGCGATCTTGGCTTGAATCTCGGTCAGTTGCAGATGGTCAAAAAATCGAGCCGCATCCTGGATTGCCAACGAGCACAGATCGGGCAAGGTCAAGCCACCTTGCCATTGCGGTCGCTCGGGCACGTCCGCGGCCAACATCACATGACGAGCCTGGGGGTTGAGCCGCTGGCCGTGGCAGTCCGGGCAGACGATGTTCGACATGCACTTTTCAAACGCCGCCTTGGAGGCCGCCGTTTTTGCCGCGTTGTAGCGGAGATGGAGTTCGGCCACGATCCCGGCAAAAGTGCCTTGGTATTTCATCTCCTTGGCCCCGCCTTGCCAAGTAAATGTGATCGGCTTGTCGCCCGTTCCGAACAGCCACAAACGCCGCAGATCGGCTGGGATCTCCCCCCAGGGCGTGTCGCAAAGATAACCAGGCGGCAGGCCGCGTTCCACCTCCAAAGTATCGGCGAACCCTTGAAAGATGTGCTGTTGCCACCGACTCAAATCCGACAATGGCCCCAGAATCTCGACGCACCCATCCGCAAAACTCAAGTCTCGATTCCAAACCAGCAGCTGTTCGTCAAACGTAAACAACTCGCCCATGCCCTTGCAGGTCAAGCACATGCCCTGGGGGCTGTTGAAGGAGAACAATTGAGGCGAGGGAAGTGGGTAGCCCAATCCACAAGCGACACAGGAATAGGTCACCGAAAACAATCTTCGACCATCCGTCCAACCGTCGGGCCATGACTTCGCTCGAGCAGCGGCCCGCTGCACCGCCTCCTCGTCCGACAGACCCGCAGTCGCACCGTCGCCGCCAAAGCTCGAATCTAGTCGCTGCCCAGCGGCGGCTGGGCCCGCCCCAGTTGCTTTGGCCGGAGTTGCATCAGCCGATCCCTCCAGCGGCGAGCTGGCAGCAGTCCGTCCCGCAGTCCGCGCCGGCAAGTCGGCAGCCGAGACGCTGGAACGACCCGATGCAATGGGCGGAACGTCGTCGTTCTCGTCGTCCTCGTCAAACGCGTCGTCTTCGTCCAATTCCAAGTCAAAATCTTCTTGCTCGGTTTGGAAGATCCCCGAGTTGCGAAAGGCGGCCGCCGGGTTCGGAACAGTACTCGCCTCGACTTCCTCCATCTCAAGCAACGCCAGGAGATTGCCGCTGCCCACCTTGAGAGCCCGCTCCACAACCTCACTCAACTGGGCCCGCTGCTCTGGCCGCACGATCACGCGATCGATCAACACTTCAATGTTGTGGCGTCGGCGACGATCCAAATTAAGCTCAGCCGTCAAGCGAACCAGCCGGCCATCGACGCGCGCTTTGGTAAACCCTTGTTTGAGCAAATCCTCAATCAACTCTCGCTGCTCACCCTTGCGGTTCTGCGCCACCGGAGCCAACAAATAGATTTCCGTTCCCGCCGCCAGCGACATCAGTCGCTCGATTACCTCTTCGTTCGACTGGGCTTGAATCGCCTCGCCACACTTCGGACAGGTCCCTTTGCCGATCCGCGCGAACAAGATTCGCAGAAAGTCGTAGATCTCGGTCATCGTACCCACGGTGCTGCGTGGGTTGCTGCCAGCCGATTTCTGCGAGATCGAGATGGCAGGACTCAACCCGCCGATAAAATCCACATCCGGCTTGGGCAATTGCCCGACAAATTGCCGCGCGTAACTGGACAGACTCTCGACATAACGCCTCTGCCCCTCAGCAAACAACGTGTCGAACGCCATCGAACTTTTGCCGCTGCCGCTAACCCCGGTAAAACAGATCAGTTGATTTCGGGGCAATACCAGGTCAACGTCCCGCAAATTGTGCTCGCGGGCACCCTTAACAACAATATCCGAATCCGGCATGCGGGAATCAATCCAAGAAGGCAGACGGCGACTCGTTCCCGCCCGACCCACCGGCCATGACTTGAGGGAACCCCCCATTGTAGGCGCAAGACCGAAGATAACTCAAGAGCAGGTTATGACCACCCGCAGCGGAAGATCGGCTACCGACCGAGCGGGGACTCGGCGATAACAACGCCGCAAGTGCCTGAGATTCGTGAAAGATTAAGACAGGCGAACGGGCCGAATCGAGCCCCCCCAGCCACGCAAACCCCGACTTTTGCCCTGGGGAATCCGAACGCCGCCAAGTGATGCGCGGCCTCATCCAGGAGGCCACAACCAGCCACGCGGGCGGGCAGCCACGCTGGCAATAAGGAGCCTAAGTGGCGTCGAACGAAGAGAACGAGCCAACCGACGGCAATTCCGCTGGCGTCCACTGAGCGGTCACAGCGGCCCGCGACGAACGCGAATTCCACGGGGTGGGGAAGGGGTAACGGCCCATTTCAATGGCCATCGCAATGCAACCGATCAACAGGGCCACAAAAGCGGCGAACAACATCATGGTGTAAACATTGATGTCTTGCTTCATATTCATCGATCAAGCCACTCAGAAAAAATGCGGTTGCGGATACGAACGCCCACCAGGCCACGGTCGACCCCATCCATACGACGGGGCACTGACCGTGAGAGCCAAGGCGAAAAGGACAACTAGTTGTTGACCGGCAAGGAAGTGTTCAGTCGCTTGGCCAGGACCGTGGTCACCTCGTCGCCAACCTGAGGCATGGCGTTACGCATGCCAGTGACGAACTTGGCGGTCGCATTGTTGGCTTGGCTGCTGACCACTGTGGCGGTGCCGATGTGTCGCCCGTTGCGAACCACATCAACCGTGTGACCCTCACGCAAGCCATCGTCCAGACCCAAGCTGACGGCGAAGACGTCCTGTTGGTTGGCGCTGATCCCCGTCACACGACCCGTGAGGTCCGGAGGAATCTGGGCCCACAAGGTATTCTTGTCGATACCCACGACGTCGGCCACTTTCTTCAAGTCGTTGTACTCGACCATCATCTGCTGCAACTGCGAGGCCAACTGTTCCTTCTTGACCTCGGCCGCCTCCACCTGCGACAAGATCACGGCCACCCGCTGCGATTGCGATGCCAAATCAGCCGCCAAACCGCGATTCTGCTGGCCGAGCGTCTGGATCTGTTGGTCCTGGTCCTTCAAGCGGCTCTCCGCATTCTGCAGGTTGGCAATCGAGGTGTCCAACTGCGAACGCAAGTTCTGCACCTGCAGGATTTGAGCCGAATAACGTTCCCGCTCAATCGCCAATTGACTGTTCAAGTAAGCAATCGCCTGCGCCCGCGCCACACTGGCCTTCTCGTTCTGACCACGCAGAGCAGCAATCTGCTCCTCCGCATTCTGGAACCGCTTGCGGAAATCCTCTGCCGTCTTGCGATTCGCTTCCGCCGTCTCTTTCCAACTTTGGTGCGATGCCACCACCACAATGGCAACCATGCAGAACGCGACACTGGTCAACAGAATCAAAAAAGTAAGAATCTTGCCCAGTAGGTTCATAGTCAGCTTTCCTTCTCTCGGATGGAGCAAGCCCAGTAGTTAAATCGCCGTGGTACGACCGCACGCACGCCAGTCCGGCGGATGCACGAGGAGCGCGGAACCGGCCAGCCTTTTCACCCGGTCCAACCGCCGAGCGGGTCGGGTGGCAGGCGAAACAACGCCGCGAGGACTCTCAGTCTCCGCAGCGTTATTACAGGTCAGTTTACTCCGGTAGTATAATTAGGCAATCAAAAACTTGTCAACGATTTGGGGAATCTGGGTAAAGAAGTCAGGTTCCAGAGGCTGGGGCGGTCCGATTTTTGTGAAAGATCCGTTAAATCCGGGCACAACGGTTGTGCCACGAGGCCGACTTAAACAGCTGTTGGGACGCCAACTTTCTCGCCATTGACAGCACACCGAGCCCGCGATCCCGGGGCTGGGCAGTCATGCTCACCCCCGTTTTGACTCGGCCGGAACCTCCGAAGTTTCCAGCGATTGGCCACGGTTATGCCATTGAATGGGCGGCCGGAGCCCCGATCAGGCGGCCTTCTGTGGCAGCGACGGCAGTGTTTTGCCCTGCAATTGATAGACGTACCGCAATACTTCGGCCACGGCATTGTATTGATCCATCGGCACCTCCTGATTGATGTCGACGTCCCGGTACAGGGCTTGCGCCAATTCTTTGCGTTCGATGATCGGGATGTGGTGCTCCAATGCAATGCGGCGGATGCGTTGGGCCATGGTGCCCGCACCCTTGGCAATCACGACGGGAGCCTGCATCTTGGTGGGATCGTACTTGATCGCCACCGCCAATTCGGTGGGATTGGTAATCACCGCATCGGCGTTGGTCACCGCCGAGGCCACACGGCTGCGAGCCATCTGCATCTGAACCTGTTTCCGACGTCGCAAGATCTGCGGATCACCAACCAACTGCTTCATCTCTTCGCGAAACTCCTGCTCGGTCATCTTCAGACCTTCACTCCAACTCCAGATTTGGTAGGCATAATCCAACAGCGCCAAGATCAACAAGGCGATGGCCACCTGAAAGGAAATCCACAGCACCGTCTGTAGCGTGAACGCCGTGATCTGGCCCACCGACCATGAAACCATGCCCAAGAAGTCTTCCGCCTGCGACCAGAGCGAAACGCCCGCGACGACAACCACCACCAAGATTTTAAACACGCCAAATCCCACCCGCGCGAGACTCTGGGTCGAGAACAATCGCCCCAGTCCCTTGAGTGGGTTGATTCGCTCCAGATCCGGATTCAGTTTGTCAGGTACAAACATCGGACCGGTTTGAGCGACCTGCGAGATGATGGCAGCCACGACCAATAACGTGAATAACGGGATCGTTGTCCAAGCCAGCACCCACTGCATCCGGGCCCAGTGATTCAGGACGTCGTCTTTAGTCGTCGCCACCCAGGCGTCCCCGCCCAGGTGTTCCACGAAGTAAGGTGGCAGTTCGTTAAAGGCGTACTCGCCGGCGAACAAGAGGATGCTGGTGGCAATCACCAGCAGCAAGGCGGAACCCAGATCTTGGCTCTTGGCGACATTGCCCTTCTTCCGAGCCTCACTGAGTCGATGTTCTGTCGCGTCATGGATTTTTTCCCCAAATTGGTCGGCCATGGACCTTAGCCTCCCATCTGTCGCGATAAGGTGTCGGGCTCAATCGGCCGCGAGCCTTGGATCGCACCTTCAATCAACAACTCCAATTGAGCGTCGAACTGATCGGCTACGGCCCAGAACATGACATGCAGACTCAGCAACAGAGAAATCAGTAACACCGCCGCGTTCAAGTTGAAGCTGATCTGCAGCACGTTCAGCTGCGGCAAGACACGACCGATCAAACCCAACAACAACATCGACAATAGCAATGCCAACATCATGGGGGCCCCCATCCGAATCCCCAACTCAAAGCCGGAGGCCAACAAGGCGACGTAATAGTGCACAAAGTACAACGGAATTTCCGCTTGCCCCGGCGGGACCCGTTGGAAGGTAATCAGCAGCGCCCCGAGCAATTGGGCAGGCCCGCCCAGGACCACAAATACGCCCAAAGTGGTCAGATCCAACAATTGTGCAAATAGCGGAGTGTTCGTACCCGAGGTCGGATTCAGCGTATCGGCCATTTGCATCCCCCCCAACTGCCCCGCCAATTGCCCCGCGACCTGCGCCGAAGCGAACATCAATTGAGCTCCTAAACCCAGGCAGATGCCGATCGCCAACTCGTCGATCAACAGTGGCACCAAGCCCGTGAAGTTCAAGGCCGACGGCAGGCTCACATGGGACTGAAGCGGCGTCAACAAGGCGGCAGTAGCAATCGCCAACAGAGCGCGGATTTTTACTGGGATCGTGATGGCCCCAAAAAACGGGCCGGACAACATCAGGCCCGCGACTCGCGTCAGCACCAATGAGAACAGCAGCATCCAATGGGTGGCCGTTTCCAACGTCATCGCAGCGGATACCTAACGTTCGGCACCTGCCCAAAACACTTCTGGCAATAATCGCTCATGTAATCGACCGCCCAGGGCAAACAAAAAGTCAATGCCAACACCATGGCCAATAGTTTGGGCACAAACGAAACCGTTTGATCCTGAACTTGCGTCAAAGCCTGAACCAAACCAATCAACAGACCGACGATCACGCCAACCAGCAACACCGGGCCCGAAACCAAGACCGAGGCCACGATTGCATCCCGCGTCAAGTCAATCACGTAGGGTGTTTCCATCACAAGTCTCCGGTCACGAATAAGGGGCAAAGCTCTCCATCAACATCCCGACCACCAAGTGCCAGCCGTCGACGAGAACAAACAAAATCAACTTGAACGGCAGGCTGATGATCACCGGTGGCAACATCATCATGCCCATCGAAATCGTCAAACTAGATATCACCAAGTCGATAACTAAAAAGGGCAAGTAGATCTGAAAGCCAATCAAGAACGCAATCTTTAGCTCGCTGATCATAAACGCGGGCAACATGACCTTCAGCGGCACATCATTCCACGTTTCAGGGATCTGCGTTTGCTCTTCCGGTGGCAGGTAGCGAAAGAACAACCAGATATCATCGACGTTCTCCGCCAAGGCAATCTGACGACTCATGAAGCGTTTCAGCGGTTGCACGCCACGGTCGATCACCTCTTCCAACCCGATCGGTGTACCCTCTTGATTGATGTACGGCAAAATGGCTTGGTCCTTGACCTCCTGCCACACCGGGGCCATCACCAAAATCGTCATAAAGATCGACAAGGCCGTGATCACCTGACTGGGCGGCAACTGCTGGGCTCCAATCGCTTGTCGCAATAACCCTAACACCACAATGATCCGCACAAAACAGGTCGTCATCAGAAGGATAGACGGGGCCAACGTCAGCACGGTCAAAAGCAACATGACCTGGATGCTGGACGACAACCCACGCGGGCTGGTCCACTCCTCCGGCCCCGCGTTAAAAAACTCCAACGCCTCCGCCTCGCTCAGACCTCCCGTCAGCGGCGTCGTCTCCGTGGGCAATTCTATCGGACTAGTGGGTTCCTGCAGCAACCCCGGCAAATAGCTCGTTCCATCCGATTGCCCCCAGGCCGACGTTGGCACGGCTACCAGCAGAAACAATAGCACGACCAAAGAACCTGTTCGCAGCGTGAAATAACTCATGATTCCTCCCCACTCAAGCTTCAAAAAAATGATTGGAGGCAGGACGAACGACAGCTCGCCCGTCACCGTTACCACGGGACACGGCCGCCGCTTCATCAACGGGCCGCGAACGACGCAGCGCCGCTGGCACCTGGTCTTGCTGCGACCCCAGGAAACCGGTGGCCCGCTCTCGACCGCTTTCCCGCAACAAGGCTTCGAAGGTTTTGGCGTGCCCCTGAGGATTGCTGGACTGACACAACTCCAAGAGCTGACCGACTTCCGCCGGGTCCGTCACCTCGGTCAAAGTCTGCGTGCTGGTCTCCGACACCGCCAACAACAACACGCGTTGCCCCATGCGAATCAACCTCAGGTGTTGCTTGCCATACAAAGGAGCATTGCCCAACAGTTGCACGGCCTCCAGCGGCAACGGCTGCAGCGACTTCGGCCCCGCCTTACGCAACAGCCAAGCACATGCAAACACCAACAACAGAACAATCGCCAATGCAACGCCCGTCTGCATCAACGACTGGCCACCCGCTCCCAGACCACTGACACCAAGTCCACTGGCACTGCTCTCGCTCCGACCCAAACGTTCTTCAGCCAAGACGCTGGGGCCAGGCAATTGCTCCTGCAAAGGATCGCGTCTCAAACCCGCGTCCGTACGCGACGGCGGCAAGTCGAGCTGATGGGAGACCGGCTGAGCCGGAGGATTGGCGACCGATCGCCCCCACTCCTGCGAGAGCCTCGTGTCAGCGGTTGATTCGCGCAATTCGGGAGCATGGTAACCACCGGCGACTCGCGTTTGCTCGCTGACCGCGGCAGGCCCCTGGCTGGGCAAGATGTGACCACTGGTCGCCACGCGATTGGGCGAACTGGGCGTCGCTCCGAGTAAAGACTCCAGTTGAGCGGAACCACGATCCGAAGAAACCGCCGCCGGCACTAAAGAAGCTGTGTTCTGAGCCAGCAGGCTGGATGCCCACGCCCCCAACACGAGACTCCATGCCAGAGCCACACCCAGCGATGGTCCCCATGCGTCTCGCCCAGCACTGCGGCCATCAACACTGCGGCCATCAACACTGGGGCCCCCAACACTGGGGCCACGCGTCGCCACAGATCGATCGCCAGCCGGACGGCCAGTCCATCGGCGAACCCGCTCAGTGGCAGGTTTTTGATCGAGCTTGATATTTTGACGCATCCGTGCAGCTCAGTACCGTACACACCGATCCCTACCAAACCTGCTCCGAACCAGCAAAACACCCGTCTCAAGACCGATGTCGTGCGATGTGAACCCGCGAACCAGGTTTGGTAGCACCCAAGTCAAGCGGCCGATCCGTCGGCCAGCGATTCCTCGGACTTGAATGTTCTAACGAAATTTTCGTAATTCAGCGAGCCGAATTTTCTCGGCGACGCTACCATGCCTCAAATGCTCTTGACCCCCGTTTGCTGCCTGGTCTACGATCAGCCGCCGGGAGAGGGTGATCGCCGAGGGAGGGAGAGGTCTTGTCGCGTTTAATTATCATTGACCAATCGCTCAAAGGTTTGGGTGGCCACCATTTTGACTACGTACAGCAAGTCACGCAGGCCGCGGCCAAACAAAATCTCGAAGTGCTGGTCGTCGCCCACCAAAGTTTCTCGCGTCGCTCGCCCTTGGAACATTATGCCAAGGTTGTGCCGCACTTTCGCCAGACAACCTACTGCCGCTACAGTCTCTTGGCCGGGCTGAGGGCCATGTATCGGCGGCCTTTGCTGCACCTTGAGACCCCAGAACGACGCACACGCATCAGGTTGGCCCGTCAGGAAGAGCTAGCGGCACGCCGCGATCACTCCGGCTCCCCCGGCGACGCTGCCTTGAGTCCCGTATCCGCGCCCGCTTGGAATGGGCTAACAAAGCAGGGTTGGCCCGCCTGGAGCAACGCGTTCCAGTCAGGTTGGCAATCGCTGCGCCGCACGCTGGGACAAGTCCGCGAGTCGGCCGGGCGACACCGCGCCGTCAATACCTTCGCGCAGGATTGCCAGCGGCTCTTCCCGCAGCTCGGCCTCCTGGCCTCGGACCATGTTTTCTGCACCACGCTGAGCGATCTGGAACTGGCCGGACTGCTGATCTATTGGCTGGGCTCGCCCGAGAGCTACCTGCCCCGCTGGCACTTGCAATTTCATTTTGATGTGTTTCACGGGCGAGTACCGGACTACCGCCAACAATACGCGACCCTCGATCCACTACGCTGCCTATTCGAGGACGTGGACCGAGCAGTGCCGGCCCATCAGATCCACTACTATGCCACTACCGCCGCCATCGCCGATCAGTACCAGCGGCTGGCGTCACGCCCGATCCAAGAATTGGCCTATCCCATCAACTCCGGCTTCAAGCGAGTGAACTCCCCCACAACAAGCGTCATCCGTCGAACCGAGTTGTGGCAACCCCAAGCCGGGGGCTACTCCCAAGGAGACAAGTCCGCTCCGACCATGGGTGACCGGTCCATGGAAGCCGATTGGACGACGCTGAGTGGGACGGGCAACCGGCAATCGCTGGGCGACCAACCTGACATGCCCCACGTGTTGCCCCTGCCCGACACCACTGCCAAGACATCGTCCGTCAACTTTCCCGCCCCCCCTTTGTGGAGCCCCCAGGCCCTCGGGATCCCGATCGTCGTGGCCGGCGGTGTCCGAGCTGAAAAAGGCCAAAAGGGTCTGCGAGAGATTTGGAGCGAACTGAAACAATCGGTGCTGGACCCCGGCTGGGGGTTCCTCGTCTGCCAACGCCCCGAAAAAACACCCTGGTACAAAAAACGATTCAGCGTCGCGGAGCAGACGTCTATTCCTAGCAACGACCAACAAGTCCAATACCTGCCGCACCCGCTGGCCATATCCCAGTACCAAGAGCTGATCCGCTCGGCAGGTATCGGCCTCCTGACCTACGATCCCACCAGCTACGCCAACCGACGCGCCGGGATTTTTGGCGAGTACCTGGCGGCTGGGATCCCGACCTTGGTCCCGTCCGGAACTTGGATGGCGCAACAATTGGCCCAGTACCAATCCGCGTACCATCGCCAACTCCGCGACACCGCAGCGCCGAGCGTGTGTTGGACCCATGCCAACTTCGACTGGACGCCCTGGAACGTACCGGCCGGACAAGGCAGCATCAGCTTCGACGGCGGAGATGTGCCCGCCTACGGTTGGTCGCCACCCCTCCCTCCGCCTCCAAACCACTCGCACGGGTCCACCGACTCGCACGGGGCCACCGACTCGCACGGGCCCACCGACTCACAGCGGGACTCGATAGCGCCGCCCCGACACCGCTTGCTCAACGTCCGTTTCCACTGGGTCTGGCCCAAGGAGACCGGCACTTATTGCCGCGTAGAGGTCCTGTTCTACGACCGAAACAGGCAAGTCATCAGCGTTGAGACCCAACACGTGGGGCAAGAATCTGGCGGCGGCGGACAATCCGTAATGTTCGAGATCCCCTCGACAGCCGACCACTTCCGCCTGGGCTTGAGCAACGCCTACCACGAACGAAACGCGACCATCCAAAGGTTGCTGGTCGACGTCCTCGAATTAGAACACCCGGTCGCCACCGCGACCGTGGGCCTGACCTACGATCACCCCAACCAGATCCCCGCTCGCCTGCTGCAAATCTGCCAACATCACGACCACTACCTTCAATCGGCCCGGGAGCAGGCCCCCGCTTGGTTCGCCCAACATGATCCCGTGGCCACCGTCCAGCAGTTGTTGGACGCGGCCAGCCAACGACGCTGGGTTGCCTGAGCGTTGGCCGGCCAGAAAATTCAGCCGTGTTAGAACATTCCCAATTCGTCGCGGGCCTCTTCGGTCATGCGGTCCGGGGTCCACGGGGGATCCATCACGACTTTGACATCCACGTCGATCACACCGGGTACAGCGCCCGCATTCTCTTTCGCGCCGCCCACCAGTTGCGGACCAGCCGGACACATCGGGCTGGTCATCGTCATTTCAATGTAGACTTGAACCACATCCGTCCGATCAGGCACGGAGCGGATATCGACCAAATAAATCAAGCCCAAATCAACGATGTTGACATGCAGCTCCGGGTCGATCACGTTCTTCAACGCTTCGCGGATATGATCCTCAGTCACCGCGGCAGCGGTCGCAGGCGTCTCGGGGGCAGTTTCCGGTTCGGTCATGATTTCTACGCAGGGTACAAAGGAAAGGGACGACAACAATTCTCGAGATTTACTCGTATTTTCTCACACGCGTGGCAATGGCCAAGCCCAGCGCATCTCGGACGGACTCGATCTCGATACGATCGAAGATCTGTTGGAAAAAGCCCGTCACGATCGCCCGGATCGCCTCTTGTCGCGTGAAGCCGCGATTGAGGCAGTAGAAGACTTGCTCCTCATCCACGCGGCCCGACGTCGAACCGTGCGTGCAGCGAACATCATCGGCCTCGATCTCCAACCCTGGAATCGAATCGGCGCGGCAGGCATCGGAGAGCAGCAGATTGTCGTTGCGTTGGTACCCATCGGTCCGCTGAGCCGCTTTGTCGACGCGGATCATCCCACGCCACACCGTATGGGATTGATCCTGCAAGGCCGTCTTGTACAGGAAGTCGCTGGTCGTGTTCGGCGCCATGTGATGTTGCAGCGTGTGGTAAGACAAGTGCTGCTTCTCTTGCGTAAACATCGTGCCGTTGACTTGACAGTGCGCCCCGCGGCCACGCAACTTCACGTGCTGATTGACCTTCGCCAAACGACCGCCCAAAGCGCCCAAGGTCCACTGCAACTGAGCGTCCTGGCCCAAGACCGCCTGCTGCTGGGCAAAGTGCCAAGTCTGGCTACCCCAGTCTTGCAAGTTGACAAAGCTCAAGTTGCCGCGATCGCCGATCACCAACTCCATAGCACCATTGTGCAACCCGTCCCCGCTGGCTTCCGTCCCACAGCTTTCGTACAGCACCGTCGCGGCAGCGCCCTCCTCCAACACAATCAGCAAATGTGACAAATCGCTGCCGCCATGACTGAGCACGGTCTGGATGTGCACGGGCAACGGCAACGCCACGCCGCGGGGAACGTACAACAGCGTGCCACCCGAACACATGGCCTGATGCAAGGCCGCAAACCGATCCGCCTCGGCCGCAAACGCCGTGCGAAACAAATGCTGCTCCAGAATCGACTCGTGAGCCGCCAACCCCTCGTGCAGGCTACCGAAAAACACGCCCTTCTGCCGCAGCGACTCGTCCAATTCGCTGATCACGGTCACACCGTCCAACGTCGCCACTCGGCCGCCTAATTCCACGCCCAAGCCCAACCGAGACGCCGGCAGCGCCGGACTGCTGCCCGCCGCCGAACCCTCGCCCACCGTCCAGTGGTACTTGTTCAAATTGAACATTCGAATGTCCGTCCGCATCCACTCCTCGTCGCGGCGGTTGGGCCAAGCCATCTGCTCAAATTGTTGCCATGCGGCCTGGCGGCGCTCGCGCCACCAAGTCGGCTCGTGGGCCAATTGCTCAAGCAGGCCTTGAAACCCAGCGGCATTGAACGATTGGGAAGCAGTCGCGGTCTCGTTCGCGGACATCTCGATCTTTCTCAGCAGTAAACCAATAAATAAATGCATTCCAAGCAGCAACCGATCCCTCTCGGTCACCTCACAGGCCGCGGCCCCAGCCTCCAGGGCCAGTCGTCGCCGAAGCGGAGGGGACTCGACCTCGTCGATCCCCCCCGGCGTTGACGCAATCCCTAGCCAACCGAGCCTTCCATCTGCAACTGAATCAAGCGATTCAATTCCACGGCGTACTCCATCGGCAGCTCCTTGACCAACGGCTCGATAAACCCGTTGACGATCATCGTGCTGGCCTCCGCCTCGCTCAGACCGCGACTGGTCAAGTAGAACAGCTGCTCCTCGCCAATCCGCGAAACACTGGCTTCGTGCCCGATCGATACGTCCTGCTCCAAGACCTCGATGTATGGGTACGTGTCGCTGCGGCTGATGTCATCCAAAATCAAGGCATCACAGACCACGTTGCACCGCGAACCCGTCGCTCCCTTGTCGACGCGAGCCAATCCGCGATAACTGGAGCGACCACCGTTTTTCGAGATGCTCTTCGAGATGATCTGGCCCGTTGTGTTCGGGGCCTGATGGACCAACTTGGCACCCGCGTCCTGATGCTGGCCCTTGTTGGCAAAGGCGATCGACAGGATCTCGCCACGAGCACCCGGCTCCAACATATGGACCGCTGGGTACTTCATCGTCAACTGGCTACCCAAGTTGCCATCCACCCACTCCATCACCGCGTCCGCATAGGCATGCGCACGCTTGGTGACAAGGTTGTAGATATTGTTGGCCCAGTTCTGGATCGTGGTGTAGCGGCAACGGCCGTGCTTCTTGACCATGATCTCCACCACCGCCGAGTGCAGGCTCTCCGTGGAGTACATCGGAGCCGTGCAGCCCTCGACGTAGTGCACCTGAGCCCCCTCGTCGACAATGATCAGCGTCCGCTCGAACTGGCCCATGTTCTCCGCGTTGATGCGGAAGTAGGCCTGCAACGGAAACTCGATCTTCACCCCCTTGGGCACGTAAATGAACGAACCGCCCGACCAGACCGCCGAGTTCAAAGCGGCGAACTTGTTGTCCTCGGTCGGAATGATCTTGCCGAAGTACTCGCGCAACAGCTCGGGGTACTCGCGGACGGCCGTGTCCGTATCCGTGAAAATCACCCCCTTGTCCGCCAAGTCCTCTTTCAACGAACCATAGATCACTTCGCTTTCGAACTGGGCCTTCACACCCGCCAAGTACTTCCGCTCGGCCTCGGGGATCCCCAACTTCTCGAACGTGTCCTTGATCTCAGCCGGCACATCGTCCCACGTCCGACCTTGCTGCTCGGTCGGCTTGATGTAGTAGTAGATGTCCTGAAAATCCAAGTTGATGGCGCCACCCCATTTGGGCATCGGCTTGGAGTTGAACACCTGCAAGGCATGCAAGCGAAAATCCAGCATCCATTGCGGCTCTTTTTTCAACTCGGAAATCTGCCGTACGATCTCTTCATCCAATCCCTTGCGGGCCTTGAAGATCGAGTTCGTCTCGGTACGGAAATCGTACTTATTGATTTCGCCGACGCCGGTTTCGTCCGTGCCAATCGTTTCAGTGGTCGCCATGAGAAGTCCTTCTATCAGTAAGCGTGTGTGTTTCGTCACCGAGCCACACGCGGGGGTGCAAACTAAGCCGTGACCGCTTCAGGAGTGATGTTCGAGTCGTTCATGGCGGCCGCTTCCGGATGTTCGGTCCGAATCCGTTGGTAGCCGTTGCGGTGCAACTCGTCCGCCAATTCCTTGCCGCCCGTCTCCACAATCCGGCCACCCAAAATCACGTGAGTGAACTGCGGTGGATTGTGCTCCAACAACTTGTCGTGGTGCGTGATGATCAACAGGCCCATGCGAGCCCCACCGATCTCCGCAATACTCTGGCTGGCCAAACGCACCGCGTCCGCATCCAAACCACTGTCCGTCTCATCCAGAATCGCGAACTTGGGTTGCAACATCGCCAACTGCAAAATTTCCGCTCGCTTCATCTCGCCACCCGAGAAACCGTCGTTGACGTAACGACGAGCAAACTCGGTGTCCATCTTCAATTGAGACATCTTGTCCCGCAGTTCCTGACGGAACTCCTTCATGGGCATCAAGTCCTCGCCCTCTTTCCGCTCCGGATTGCGAACGTTCGTTGCCGCGTGCCGCAGGAAGTCCGCCATCTTGACCCCAGGAATCGCCACCGGTCGCTGGAAGGCCAAAAATAAACCCGCCCGCGCTCGCTCGTCCGGCGATGCCTCCAATATGCTCTCACCGTTGAGCAGAATGTCGCCCGATGTGACCAAGTACTTCGGGTGCCCCATCAACACCAAACCCAAGGTACTCTTGCCCGATCCGTTGGGACCCATCAACGCGTGAGTCTCCCCCCGCTGGATCTTCAAGTTGACCCCACGCAGGATTTGCTTGCCTTCCACTTCGACAAACAAGTCAATGATTTCTAACGTTTCCGTCATTGCAAGTGCTTTCACCTAATGGACAAAATTCTTCAGCTTCAGTGACAATCGCACCGCGATTTGCCACATTGAGTTACCACGGGTCGCTCACGCAACGGGACAAACGAACAACACGTGCCGCCAACGTCACCCAAGTCCGGCGTGACATCCTCCAATGGGACGCCAGTCAGACCCTGAAATAACATCTGCTCCATGCGACACACCAACCGCTGGTCCTCTTTTAACCCAGGGTACGGGCAACCCAAAACCACCAGTCGACCGACCAACTGCCCACCGCCTGCCGAACCATCCCCACCCGACGGTCCCGCGCCCGCTTCGCCTTCATCGCTCCCGCCACCCGCCGCCGGCACGACACTCCGCTCAAACGCGAAAGGGATGCCGCGACGATTGAATAACTCCACCACCGACCGCAATCGCTCCTCGGCAGTCGCCCCATAGACCTCCGCCGAATAACGAGCAATCAACCGCCCAACCACCCGCCGCAACAATCGCTCACGCAACGGAGCGTCCTCCAACTCGACCAACTCCTGCCACAAGGCCACGGCCAGGTCGTCCAAGTTCGCTCCACTGGCCCGCTGCCCCGCTTCCGTCAAGCGGTAAACATGCTTCGGACGACCACGCCCCTCTCGCAAGGCAAACCGTTCCACCAAACCCCGGTCCATCAACCGAGTCAATCGCTGACGCACCGCGGTGTCCGTCACCGACAACCGCTCGGCCAACTCCAAAATCGATGTCCCCGACTGCGTTCGCATGTGGGCCATGATCGCCTGATCCGATACCTGGACCAACTCCAGCCCCTCGGATGAGCCAACCCCAACCGCACGCACCTCGTCGCGGTCCAACTTCCCAGCCGACTCGGGCTGCACTCCCGACACCGGCACCGGCAGACCTTCCGCCCCCGCTATACTTCCTGTCCCCGCCAGACCTCCCAGGCCCACCAGCCCTTCCAGACCAACCAGCCCTTCCGCACCGCTGACTGCAGCGGAGCCCACACGGCTCTCAACACCGGGACTCGGGCCGGGATTTGCACCGGGACTAGGACCGGGACTAGGACCGGGACTAGGACCGCGCACGAGATCAACCGAGCAACTCCCGCAGGACGCCGCCGTTTGCACAGCCGTGGGACCGGCGGCTTGCACGCCTGCTGGACCCGCAGTTAGACCCGCAGTTCGACCCACGTTTTGGGCTGCTGGTCCGTGCTTCAAGTTGTTGACCTGAGTCTTGGCCATACGGTGCTAGCGTTCCCACAAAACCAACGATATAACCTCGAGCACGATAACCTCGAGCACTGCCCGCTCGAAATTCCTGCCGCTCGAAATTCCTGCCTTGTTGCTCCCGGGCATCCTACCGCAGAACAATTTCGCAATTAACGAAGCTAATTATGTGAATATTCATTGGGAGGGCAAGGGGGGGGCCCAAATTTCGTAAATTGGCCCGTTTATGGCCGGGCGTCGACTCTTGCTGTAAACTGCTGAACAGACAGCGGCGGCCACCTGGGTGGCTCGAACCGCCCAACCCCGCCCAGCGGCGGACCATCGCACTCCACAAGGACGCCCAAAGACCATGCGTGCTGAGACGAACGGGAACCAGGGGGCAAGCGACACAAAACACTTGCCCCGACTGCATTTCAGGCTTTGGACGGCAGTTGTCCTGGTGACTGCCACCCTGTTAGGGAACCTGGGCTCGATCGACGTGACTCGATCGATGGCTCAAGAGCCCCCCGCGACCGCCCAGTCCCTCGGCCATCGTGCCGCACGGCTATTTGCCCCCGAGAACCTGGTGGCCTGGTGCATCGTCCCTTTCGACGCGGCCAAGCGAACTCCAGAACAACGGGTCCAGATGCTACAAGAGCTGGGTCTTTCGGCCTGCGCCTACGATTGGCGGGAAGAGCACGTGGCGACTTTCGAGCAAGAGATCCTGGCCTATCAAGCCGGCGGGATCCGCTTCTTTTCTTTCTGGGCCTGGCACGACCAAGCGGCCGAGCTGTTCCGGCGCTACGAATTGCGGCCGCAGTTCTGGATCATGCTGCCAGATCCTGGCGATTTGCCGGCCGACGAGCGGGTCGCCCGGGCCGCCGATGGCTTGATGGAGCTGGCACGTCGCACTCAAGAACTGGACGCGGCCTTGAGTCTGTACAACCACGGCGGGTGGGCTGGCCAGCCGGAAACGCTGATCGCCGTCTGCCAAGAACTGCACGCCCGCGGCTTCCAGCACGTCGGCATTGCCTACAACTTCCACCATGCCCACGACCGCATCGCCGATTGGCCCCAGATCTTTCCCCAACTCAAACCCTGGCTGCACTGCCTCAATATCAACGGCATGAACGACGGGGCCCAGCCCAAGATCCTGGCCCTGGGCCAGGGCCAACACGAACGCGCGATGCTGCGGGTGGTCCTGGAGCACGACTACCAGGGCCCCATCGGGATCCTCGACCATCTGGAAGAGCTGGATAGCCGAATCGCACTACAGGCCAACCTGACGGGCCTGGCTGAGATCACCCGCGAGTTCCAATCCGAGTCGGCAGGGGGCAAGGCAGCGCCAAAAACGCCTGAGTCATCCGAGGCATCCGAGGCATCCGAGTCGCCGGAGATCGATCTGCTCGATGCGGCGATTCCGGCCGAGCCCGATCCCGTTTACGCCGCGGCCCTGGCCCAGCGGGCAGTCGCGCTCGGCGACGCGCGACGCGGGGCGCGGGTGTTTGCGGACGCCAAGTTCGCTTGCCTGTCGTGTCACAAAGTCGGCGCTGCGGGCGGAGCGGTCGGCCCCGCATTGGCCGACCTTCCGCCAAACCGCTCGCCGCTCGACCTGGCCATGTCCCTGCTCTGGCCGCAACACGAGGTGGCCGTCGACTACGCCGTGTGGCAAGCGCTCACGGTCGACGGTCGCGTGCTGAGTGGCTACCGCCGCGACTTGCCCGACGGCCGATTGGGCCTGGCCAATACCGCTACCGGCGAGTTGACGATCCTGGCGGCCGACGACTTGGAGGAGTTGCGATCGATCGGGTCCCCCATGCCCGAGGGCCTGGCCCAGTCCATGTCCAGCCTGCAACGACTGGACGTGTTGACTTACCTCCTGCAGCTCCAAAACGGCGGGCCGACTTACGCCACGTTTCTCGAGGAGGCCCACCGCCGGGCTCAAACACACCAATTGCAAGCCGAACCGACGGACGTCGCTCGCCCGCCCCTGCTGGCTTCCCAATGGCCTCAGGCTCAACATCCCGTCAATCGGGATCGCATTTATGACTTTTACAAGAAGCAGGCTCTGCGATATCAATCGACCGAGGTCCCCCCGCTGATGCTGGGCTACTTCCACAGCCTGGACGGCCCCAACACCGGACATTGGGGGAACCAAGATGAGGCCTACTGGGCCAGCGGCCGCTGGAATCACACCACTTTGGACCGCATGCAAGGCGGCGTATTTCGTGGGGCCGGAGTCACGGTCCCTCGCGGGATCTGCCTGCAATTGGGCGATGACAAACAACTTTCGATCTGCTTCGACCCGGATAGCCTGACATACCCGGTGTTGTGGAAAGACGGCTTTATTTCGTTTTCTTCTGTGCGGCATGGCTTCATGGACGGACTGCGATTGGCGGGCACGGTCGTCGAGCAAAACATCGGGGTCGCACCGTCCCAACCCGGCGAGTACCTGGGGCTCTACCGCGATGGCCCACGAGTCGCCTTCGCGTACCGTGTGGGCGATGTGGTGTATCTGGATAGTCCATGGGCCGAAGGCGACCGGTTCGTACGGACGGTCGCTCCGCTGGAGGAACACCCCCTGCGGCACATCGTCACCGGCGGCGTTGGCCGCAATCCGCAGGTTATTGCCACGGACATCGAGCTCGGCGACGGGGCTCCCTACGCCGTCGACACGATTCAACTGCCGACCGACAATCCCTGGAGGGCCTTGCTGTTTTGCAGCGGCCACGATTTCCTGCCGGACGGTTCCGCGCTGGTCTGCACCATGCAGGGGGATGTCTGGCACGTGAGTGGCTTGACGGCCTCGGGTGATGCCGGTCCCCCAACGCAGGCTCACTGGCGACGCTACGCCTCCGGCCTACACCAACCGCTGGGCCTGGTCGTGGCCGACCAGGTGGCCTACGTGATTTGCCGCGATCAATTGGTCGCCCTGCACGATCTCAATGGCGATGGCGAGGCCGATTTTTATCAATGTCACAACCGTCGCTTTATCACCTCGGCCGGTGGTCATGACTACATCTGTGGCCTGGAACGCGACGCTGACGGCAATTTCTATACCGCCAGCAGCAACCAGGGACTGTTGCGATTGTCGGCCGACGGCCAGTCCGCCGAGGTCCTGGCGACCGGCTTCCGCAACCCGGACGGTTTGGGCCTGATGCCCGATGGCACTTTGACGATCCCCTGCTCGGAGGGAGATTGGACCCCCGGCAGTATGATCGCGGCACTCCCCCCGCTCGGGTCCGCCGCCCGCCAGGCTCTGGAGGCTACGGGCGGCGCGGGTGCAGGAGCCTCGGTTCCGCCGCACTTTGGCTACCCCGGTCCACGCCCCGGCGCCATTCCCGCTCTGCCCTGGCTGTACCTGCCTCGCGGCCTCGACAATTCTGCCGGCGGACAGCTCTGGGTCGACAGCGATCGCTGGGGACCACTGCAGGAACAAATGCTCCACTTTTCCTTCGGAGCCGGTTCACATTTCCTGCTGCTGCAGGACCGTCTGCCGAACCCCGACCCGGCCCTGCCCGCCTGGATTCAAGGGGCGGCCGTGCCGCTGGTGGGCGATTTCCGCTCCGGAGCCCATCGTGGTCGCTTCAATCCCGCCGATGGCCAACTCTACGTGTCCGGCATGAACGGCTGGGGCTCCTACACTCCCGACGACGGTTGCTTCCATCGCGTCCGCTACACGGGCAGCCCAGTTCAATTGCCGATCGACATCCGGATCCATGCCGATGGCATCTGGCTGAAGTTCACCCAGCCACTCGAGTCGACCGTGCTGAGCGACCCCGCATCCAGCTTTGCCCAAGCCTGGAACTATCGTTACAGCGGCAGTTACGGTTCACCCGAGTTTTCTATCAGTCACCCCGAGATGCTGGGGCACGACTGGGTTGCGATCACCGGGGTCACGTCATCTCCCGCCGGCGACGAATTGTTTTTGCAAATGCCCGACCTGCAGCCCGTCAATCAATTGCACCTGAGTTTGGCCCTCACCGCTGAGGCCCAGGAAGTGCCGGGGCTGAGAACCGACCTGTTCGTCACCATTCACCAATTGGGGACGCCTTTCGACAAGTGGCCCGTCCCGCAGTACGGCCCCAAGCGTCCGACCTCGCACCCGATCTTCGCCGACCTGGCACGGCAGCAAGCTCAGGTCCCCAACCCCTGGCTGGCCGAACTCCCGGAAGCGATTGATATCGAGGTGTTGACCGGGGAAAATCTCTCGTATCAGAATCCCCAACTGCGAGTCCGCGCGGGACAGGCGGTGCGGCTGACCCTGAAGAACGTCGACAGCGTGCCGCACAATTGGGTTTTGGTCCAACCCGATCGTCTGGCTCGGGTGGGCCAGTTGGCGAACCAACTGTTGGCCGATCCGACAGCCGGACAAAAACAATACGTGCCGGAGTCGGAAGACGTGATTTGTTATACCGACGTGGTGCCTGCGGGCGGCAGCTTCACGATCCACTTTACAGCCCCCCAGGAACCGGGCCGTTATCCGTTTCTCTGCAGTTTCCCGGGACACTGGATGGTCATGAACGGCGTGCTGACTGTGACCGATCCGTAAATTGGCCCGGTTTTCTCGCTTCAACTCTATCGGATTCACTTGGGACTGAGGACGATCCACTACCGCGAGTCTTGGCGCAGACGCCCGGCGTTGTGCTAATCGATGAATTGGATGTGCATTTGCACCCAAAATGGCAGCGTCGCGTGGTTGCTATGCTGCAACAGGTCTTCCCCAGGATACAGTTCATTTGCACGACCCATTCGCCACAGATCATTGGTGGCGTACGCCCTGGCGAGATCATCCGCCTATTCGCGGATGGCACACATGATATTCCGGCACAATCCTTTGGGATGGATACGAATTGGATCCTTGAAGTCTTGATGGATGCGGACAAAGAAGATCCGTCGGTCAAAAACGAAATTGAATCGATTTTTGATGCGATCCGGGACCGGCAGCTCGATGATGCTCACGCAAAGGTGACCTTGCTCCGCGAGCGGATTGGAAACAGCGAGATGCTGCAACGGGCTGCTTCGACGATTGAAAGGATTCGATTGTTGGGAAAATGAGATACATACCTAAGTCCCTCGAGCCACCGGCGTCGATAAGAGAATGGCGTTCAGTTCAAGAACCTGTCGGCGTGAATCTGGATTACAACAGTTTTTCTGTAACCGTTCACGCCCCGTAGGGTGTCGTGGAGCAAGTCGAGCTAACAGTCAGATCGTTGGCGTGTCAAACCGATGGTGATTGAAGGAGTTTGCACCACGGACGATCCGACTTGCGTAACGCACCTGCCCCTGGGATTTCCCTGCTACTGTGAACGGTTACGTTTTTCTCGCAAGCCTCAGTTACGGTGGGAACTCATCGAGGAACAGTTTGGTTTATGTGCCTACACAGGTGCGCCAATAGACAACAGACTCGGTGGCCACAGTGATAGCAATTTTGCATTTCAAGCTCATATCGAGCATGTCAAGCCTCGAAGTATCTGTGAGCAGGAACTGATCGCGAGAGGCGGAGAGTATGGACGAGAAATTTGCGAGGATATGGATCATAACAATCTCGTTGCTGCATTGGAAGTTCGACGAAAGCCTGCCGCATCAGCGGAGATCTTTGGTGCAGCTTCGCATGGAAACGAAATATTGCCAATAACACCGCTACAGCCCGAATGCGAAGAGAAGTTCATTTTTACAGGGACCGGAGATATAAACGGCGTTGACGATGCCGCGAGAACGACGATTCAACTGCTAAAGCTCGACCACAAAACACTGACGGGTTGGCGGCGAGCCGCAATTGCAGCGTTTTTTCCTGTTGATTTGCAGCTGACCCGGGAGGATGTCGAGTGTTTGGTTGAGCGATTGGGTACCCCGGTCGATGGAAAGCTACCCGAATTCTGTTTCTGTATTCTCAGTTATGCGAAATCTCTAATCGGTGAAGCTCTGACCGATTAAGTTGGGATAGACGCATGCGGGAGCAGATTGATTATCAAGCCTAAATTTTTTAGTGATCGTGTGTTCTGTTTCGCGGCCAACTGTGTACAATTGGACGAATTGCAGTTGGCCCCCGAGATGGGCTTGGGGGAAGTGGACTGCTGTCGAAAAGCATGCGAAAGGTGTAAACGAGATGTTGAAGAAATCGACATGGTTGTTGTTGTTGGCCCCGGTAGGTTTACTGATGGCCGGCTGCGAAGGTGCCGCTGATGACATCGCCAACAAGGCCAAGGCCGAGGCCGGCAAGGCCCTGGACGCCGCCAAGGAACAAGGCAGCGAGTTAGCCGAAAAGAGCAGCGAGATCGCAGGTCAATTGGGCGATCAAGCCATGGCGTTGCTCGGGCCCCTCAAAGACAAAATCATGGGCCTGGATAGCTTGGTCAGCAAGCCCGAAGAGATGAAGACCGCCGTCACCGAGTTGCTCGCGACCTTGGATGGCAATTTGGCCAGCCTGCCGGTCCCCGAAGGCATCAAGTCGGGTATCACCGCCCTGAAGGAGCAATTGACCCAATTGCTCGAGTACCTGGGTGGCGCCGTTGAACCCGAAAAACTGCAGGGCTACCTCAAGACCATCAAGGAAATCGCCGGCTCGCAGTTGGGCTAGAACAAACGGGGCTAAAACAACGGGGCCAAAAACAAATCGGGTGGGTATCGATCAGTTTCGGGGGCAGCTCTGATCGAACCGACCCATTCCGGTGCCAAAATTAAAAAAGCTCGGTTTCGCCTACAGCGAAACCGAGCTTCTTTTGTTCGACCATCAGGCGACATAAGCCGCCTGCCGGGAGGGCTGGCTTAGCCGACGGCCACTCGCTTGAATTCGACCAACTCGCCACCAAATTCCTTGATGGCGGTCTCGACGGTCTTGGTGTCATCCAACACGTAGAACTGGCTCAGCAAGCAGCGCTCCTGATCCAACAGCGTATTGTCGGCGATGAATCGCTCCAACTTGCCCGGCAGGATCTTGTCCCAGATCTTCTCCGGCTTGCCTTCAGCGGCCAACTCGGCTTTGATCTCGGCCTCAACCTTGGCCATGACCTCGGGGGTCATCTGGCGTCGGCTGGCGAATTGCGGCACGTTCTTCAGCGGCTTGCCCAAACGAGCACGATCTTCGTTCTCGGTGATGATGCGGCTGCGCAGCGATTCGGCTTCCGTCTCAACAAAAGCGGGATCAAACTCGTCGGGCGTCATGCCAACAGGATTCATGGCCGCGATGTGCATGGCCATCTTTCGGAAGAAGTCGGCCGCGTCGGCCTTGCCGCCATCCTTGTAAGAGACCAACACGCCAATCTTCGAACCCGCGTGAATGTACGAGGCCAACTTTTCGCCACGGACCAAAAAGTAACCGGAGACTTCGACCTTCTCGCCCGTCTTGCCGGTCTGTTCAACCAACTTCTCGGCGACCGTCCCGTCTTCCATCGACAACGCCAACAGCTCGTCGCGGGTTGCCGGCTTGGCAGCCATCGCCACCGCCGCCACACGATTGACGAAATCGATGAACAGTTCGTTCTTGGCGACAAAGTCGGTCTCACAACCGATTCCCACGATGATGGCCTCGGTGGCCGAGTCGTTGACGACCGTGACGACCACACCTTCGTTGGTCTCGCGATCGGCTCGCTTGGCAGCGACCTTCTGGCCCTTCTTACGCAGGATCTCGATGGCGCCATCAAAGTCGCCGCCCGATTCCTTCAGGGCTTCCTTGCAGTCCATCATGCCCGCGCCAGTAATCTTCCGCAGTTCACTGACATCTTTTGCCGAAATCGTGGTCGTCATGGTTCTCTCTCTCTCCAAACAAAACATGAAGCAGGCGGACATCGGTCCCACAGTTACCGAGTCCGCCGACTCATCAATCCAACTTCTGGACTCTCAACCCGCAGGTTTGGTTCATTCCGCAGTGGCAGCAGCGGCCGGGGCAGGGGCACTTGCAGCAGCGGCAGCAGCGGCAGCAGCAGCAGCAGCAGCGGCCTTGCCCTTGCCGGCAGGCTGATCATTGCCCTCTTGCCGCTGGGTCAAGTCCTTCGCGCCAGCAATCACGGCGTCAGCCAAGTGCGACAGGATCAGCTCGATCGAGCGAATACCGTCGTCGTTGCCGGGGATCGGCAGGTCCACCAATTTGGGATCGCAATCAGTATCGATCAACGCCACGGTGGTGATACCCAGAGCCCGCGCTTCCAATAGCGTGTTCTTTTCCTTCTTGGGGTCGACGATCACGATCGCACCCGGCAGACGGTTCAGCTTCCGCAGACCGTTCAAGTTGCGGTACATCTTGCGGTACTCACGACCCAACGAGGACTGCATCTTCTTCGAGTAGTCCTTGATCTTGTCCCCGGTGCGGATCTCCTCCAGCTCCTCCAGGCGACCCATCCGCGAAAAAATCGTGCGGAAGTTTGTCAACGTACCACCCAACCAACGTTGGTTGACAAACGGCATCCCACAGCGAGAAGCTTCCTGATCGATCACGTCCGAAGCCTGACGCTTCGTGCCGACAAACAAGACCAAGCTGCCGCCGGACGCCATCTTGGCCAAGTACTTCTTGGCTCGCAACAATCCCCGCACGGTCTCACGAATGTCGATAATGTGGATCTGATTCTTGCGGCCGTAAATAAACGGCGCCATCTTCGGATTCCAGCGGCTCGCGCGGTGACCGTAGTGCACGCCGCATTCGATCAATTGATTCAGTAACTCTTTGGCATCCATCTTCAAACCATCTTTCTTCTCTAACCCAGCTAACCATGGTTCTTGTCCCGTGGGGACAAGCCCGAGCGACCAACGCCGCACGGCGATCCTTACAAGCGATCCGCCTTCAGTGTCACAAAAATCCCACCGCCCAATTCAATCCCCCCGACACAATGGCCAAGGCTCAGGCACAAGAATCTCTGCAACGCGGACCGCCGAGAACCGCAAGGCTCCAGGCGAACACAAGGAATGCCGACCCAAAATAGGCCGACCACGGGACGCAGAAACAACTCCCGCGACCCAATTTCAAGCCGGAAGCCTAACAGCCACCCGCCGAATCGTCAATCGGCAACTCGACCTGGATTTTTATCTCGCAATTTGGTACCCCGTTCTAGCCAGCCCACCCCGGCTGACAGTCCATGCAAATCCCTCAGCTTTTCCGGAAAATCACTGCCATGCGATACCACGCAGAAACAACCGACCCATTTCGGCCAGCTCCGAGTGATTTCTCCCGCCGGAAATTCTTGGAGCAAATCGCCGGAGCCGGGGCAATCTGGGGGTTGTGCGGGTTATGCGGCTGCCGCAGCGTACCCGAAACCGACCGCAAACAGCTGCTGCTGCTGCCCGAATCGCAGGAACTGTCGCTCGGGGCCCAGGCCTTCAGCCAAGTCACCGTCGATGCGCCGGAGTCCACCAATGGCCCCATGACCGAGGTAGTGCGACGGGTCGGCCAGCGCATCGCAGAGCAGTCGAACCGGCCCGATTACCAGTGGGAATTCAAACTGCTAGCCTCCAACGAGAAAAACGCCTTCTGCCTGCCGGGTGGCAAAGTCGCGATCCACGAGGGAATCCTGCCAGTCTGCCAGAACGAGGCTGGCCTGGCCGTGGTCATGAGTCACGAGGTGGCCCATGCCTTGGCTCGCCATGGCGGTGAACGCATGAGCCAAAACATGGCCTCCCAGGGCGTCCAACAAGTCGTGGGACGTATCGCTCGCAAGCAGGTCCCGACCCAAGCCGACTTGCTGTTGCAGGCCTACGGTGTCGGCAGCCAGTACCTGGTCCTGCTGCCCTACAGCCGCAAGCAGGAGTCGGAAGCAGACCACATCGGCCTGATGCTGATGAGCCGCGCCGGCTACGATCCCGCCGAAGCCCCCAAGTTCTGGTCGCGGTTCGCCTCCCTCAAAGAGGGCGAGGCAACCCTAGAATTCCTGTCGACCCACCCGGCCGATGATCGACGCCAACGCGATCTCATCGCCCTGTTGAACGAGGCCCAAGGAATCTATGCCCACAGCCCAAAATTGGGCCTCGGCCAGGATCTGCTGCGAGCCTAGTGCTTCGTCACAGCCAAAACTTGGGGTGTGGTAAAGGGGTCAGGCCCTTGACTTGCGCCGCGCTGATCCACAAGCTGAACGGAGACTCACCACTCGACGAGGAATCGCTCATGACAGAACTGCAATTGGGCCCCCGCCTGAGATCATTGACCGGTCGCTGCGAAACGTTTTGTGTCGCTGGCTGCTGCGGCCTCGAGGCGTTCGACCTTCATCCCATCCATCTGGCCAGCGGCCTGCTCTGTTTCCAGGACGCTCCGCGCCCCGAAGTCCTGGCAGAAGTCGAGCAAGAACTGCAAGACTTGGAGCAGCGGATGCAGGACCTGCCCCCCGACGACTACGGCGACATCTGTTTCATCGAATCACTCAATACGTCATTCTCGCTCGAGAGTTGGCGGGAATGGGCCACCGAATTGCAGCGACACCTGCGGGCCGCCGTCGCGTTGCTGGACCGCTGAGACGGCACGTGTTCAAGGCCTGCGTTTCTCTCAACGCTGGCGTTTCTTCCGCCGCTGCGGACTCGCCGCTGGCCCTAACATGAGCATATCCAGTTGCCGTCGCACCAGATCCACGCGTTGGATTTGCACGCGAACTTGATCCCCCAAGCGGTACTGATGCCGCGACGATCGGCCCATCAGCAGGCGGCCGCGATCATCGTAATAATATTGATCGTCCGGCAGGTTCGCGATCGACACCAACCCCTCGGCCGGGATATCGGTCCCCTGCACAAACAGGCCGAACGATTCGACACCGGTGATGACCCCCGCAATCTCTTGGCCGACCTTGTCCTGAAAATAGGCCAACAGCTTCAGCTTTTTCAGCTCACGCTCCGCCTGTTCGGCGTTCTGTTCACGGTCGCTGCAGTGCTCGCCGACCATGGTCAACCAACGCTGCTGATCGTTGGGCCGCCGTCCATCGATCAAGTCGCCCAGCATACGGTGGATGACCAGGTCCGGATAACGACGAATCGGCGAGGTGAAGTGGCAGTAGTGGTCGAAGTTCAGCGCGAAGTGTGCGACCTCTTTCGGCCCGTAAACCGCCTTCTGCATGGCTCGGAGCACGGCATAGTGCACGGCATGTCGCAATGGGCTATCGGCCGTGGCTTCCAAGACGCGCTTGATTTCAAAGCGATTCTGCAGGTTTTCTACTTCGATCCCCAACGCTTGTACAAATTGGGTGAGCTCCGACAAGCGGCGCTCGTGCGGCGGGGCATGGATGCGGCGGAGCAAATGGTAGCCCAAGTCCGAGAGCTGTGTGGCGACCGCCACGTTGGCGATCAACATGAACTCTTCGATGATCTGATGACTCTCCGTATTGGCCAAGACCCGCGCGCCCTGGACCTGACCGCTGCGATCCAAATCCAACTTGACTTCCGGCAACATCATCTCCAACGATCCATTGTCGAACCGTCGTCGCCGCAGGAGCATGGCCAATTCGTGCATCTGGGCCAAGAGCTGGTGGACAGCGGGTGTCAGCTTGCTCCTCCAGGCCTCCGCATCCGCCAAGTATTCGTCGACCTCTTCGTAGCTGAAACGCCGGCAACTCTTGATCGCACTGCGATAGAACTCGGTCTGCACCAATTGCCCCTCGGCCGTGAACTCGATCTCGGCCGTCATCGCAAAGCGCACTTGATCGGGCTGCAACGAGGCCAGGTGATTCGAGATGATCTCCGGCAACATCGGGACCACCTTGTCGGGCAGGTACACGCTGGTGCCACGGCGATAGGCCTCCTCGTCCAAGCGTGTCCCCGGTTGAACAAAATGCGAAACGTCGGCAATGTGCACCCCCAGCAACCAGTGCCCATTCTCGATCCGCCGCAGCGAGATCGCGTCGTCAAAGTCACGAGCATCGATCGGGTCGATGGTGATGATCGTCTCTTGCGTCAAATCACGTCGACCATCGGTAATATTCGCTGCAAACTCGGCCGCCTGCCCCCGCGATTCCTCCACGACGTTCTCGGGGAACTCCTCCGGCAGATCGAACTGCCGCATGATCATCAACGTATCCATGTGCGGCTGACCGAATTGCCCCAGCACTTCCACGATCACGGCTTGTCCGTAATCGTGCTGACTGGGAAACCGCACCATCTCGATCACGACCTTGTCCTGCGGCTGCACGCCCTTGGCGGTCGCGTCCCCGACCAACACCGATTGCGGGAACTGGCCACCGTCAACCGTCACACAACCCGCCCCCTGATTCACCCAATAGGTTCCCACAAAGCGATTGGTGCGGCGACGGAGAATCTCCACCACTCGCCCCGACCACTCGGTCGTCGCCCCCCGCCGCTTCCGCGAGTACTCGACCAAGACAATGTCGCCCGTGGCCGCATCCATCGACTGGGGAGCGCGGATAAACACCCGCTCGTCCGGAGCCGATTGGAACGCCTGCGAGGCGGATTCTCCCGACGCGTTCTCGCGGACCGTGGCCTCCAGAACCGTGGCCGTTACACTGCCGTGGCCGCTGGGGCTACGGCGGAAGCGACCGACCATCTGCTTCAGGCCGCTCCCCTTGTCTCCTTTATCTCGCCGCTTCTTCTCACCCTCTTTCCGCTGGCCCTCGCCCTGGACGCGATCTCGCTTCCCAGTCGACGCAGGCGAAGATGACCTTTCCGGCCCGTTGTAGATCACCTGGTGGGCCGCCCCCCAGCGGATCTGTTTGTCGCGAATCAGCCGCTTGAGGGCCCGCTTGAACTCGCGGGTCTCGTCCTCGGTCAATTCCAGCTTCTTAAAAATGACTTTGGGTTTGACCGGCTTGTAGTGCCCGTGACTGACATGATTTAAAATAAGTTGCTTGTAAAATTCGGCCTCAGAAGGCTGTTCGTTCATGCTCGTTTGTT
This sequence comes from Pirellulaceae bacterium, assembly GCA_018402565.1. Classification (GTDB taxonomy): domain Bacteria; phylum Planctomycetota; class Planctomycetia; order Pirellulales; family Pirellulaceae; genus M30B19. The sequence goes on from JAGYIQ010000001.1 coordinate 778,922, forward strand.
TTCTTTCGGAGTTTCGAGCGTGACTCCCACAGAAGGAGAAACCACGTCGATCTAACTAGTGAGTCCGCCTTTAAAAATCTTGCGATTCAGCGACGGTTGGTACGTGGTCCAAGTACTTTGCCGGTTCAAGTCTTCTTCCACCAATTGTTTGAAATTGTGCAGCTTGGCATCCAGATTGTCCAGCAAGTGCAGGGCCATGGCCTCCGGGGTCATCGGCAACCGCGGGCTGCCGAATTCGTACTCCCCGTGGTGACTGGCGATCATGTGCTTGATCCGCAGCACGGTTTCCTGCGGCAGCGGTTGGCCCAGTCGCCGTTCCGCCTCGCGGATCTTGTGCGTCAGGGTCTCCAGGATCATCAAGACATGCCCCAGCAGCTGTCCGGCGTCGGAGTAGCCGAGTTCGCCTTCATAGGTTAGTTCGTCGACTTTGCCCAAGTCGTGCAGAAACGCACCCATCAGCAACAAGTCGGCATCGACCGTCGGATAAAACGGCGCGACGGCCTGGCAGACCTTCATCAAATTGACCACGTGCTCGATCAAGCCGCCGTGGTAGGCATGGTGGTTCTTGATCCCCGCCGGGGCCAACAACAATCGCTTGATCAGGGCCTCGTCCGCCAAGAACGCATCGGCCAGTGCCTTGATCGCTGGGTCGCGGATGCTGCCCAGCAACGCGTGCAGATCTTGTTTCAGCTTGACGACGTCGGTCTTGGCTTCAATAGCAAAGTCCCGCAGATCCAACTGCTTCGGGTCCACGGTCTCCATCGACTTGATGATCAGCTGGACCATCCCGTTGTAGATCTGACTGGCGCCCACCACGTGCACGTAACCGCTCACCGGCAGCGATTGGTACTGGTGCTCGTTGGCGTTCCACAGCATCCCGGTCACCCACCCCGTGCGATCGCTCAGTCGGACCTGCAAGTAAAGACTACCTTGTCGATTGGGCCGCAGTTGCTTGTCAATCAACTGGTACACCTCGTCGATCTGCGTGCCCTCACCGAGTTGGCTAATGGATTGTCTTTTCATGTCACGCAGCATTCCAGATTCCGGCAAACGCTTCAGATCCCGCATCGGACCTGCCTCCCGAAGGTGCAAGTATCGCACATTCCGGGCCGTCGAGCGATAGCGGGGACGAATCGACACCTGGGTTTTATGTGCGTTTCCGCCCGCTTCGCACACGAGAGCGGTGTGCAGGGCACGATCGACGGGCCGTCGCGGCACCAGAAGTGGGAACCGCGGCGGGGCTCCCGGCGACTGTCGCGGTGCCAAACCTTCCCCATTGACGCGACGCAGCCGTAGGCCCCGCTTCTCGCTTCTCGTCCCGATTCAGCCGATTTATTCCGGCCGCACCAGACTCGACTCGGCACTCGCTCCGCCGTCGATCTGGGCCGTGTGACACTTGGGCAGCGCCATTGGCACTCAGTTTGCTAAGTAGGACGACCCAACCCAGCGTCTGGGTTCGCGTATTTTCCCAAACTTGAGCAATTCATCGATTAGTTAGGAGTCGTTTCGGATGGCGGAACAGTCCGATAACCCAAGTGCCGGTCTCGAGGATCGACCCGGTGCAGCCCCGGCCAATGGCCTGATCATGGACACCTTTTCTTACGACGATGACATTGTCCGCAAGTTTGCCCTGGCGACCCTGGTGTGGGGTTTTGTGGCGACGTTGGTCGGGGTGATTGTCGCTTTGCTGCTGGTGATGCCGGAGGCGGCCTTTGGCATCGAGTACCTGTCGTTCGCTCGCTTGCGCCCGCTGCACACCAACGCGGCGATTTTTGCGTTTGCCGGCAACGCGATTTTCGCAGCCATCTACTACTCCACCCAGCGGCTCTGCAAGGCGCGGATGTGGAGCGACACGCTGAGCAACATCCACTTTTGGGGCTGGCAGGCGATCATCGTCTCGGCCGCCGTGACCTTGCCGCTGGGGATCACCCAGAGCAAAGAATACGCGGAGCTGGAGTGGCCGATCGACATTGCCATCGCCGTGATTTGGCTGTTTGTCTTCGGCGGCAACTTTCTCATGACCTTGGTCAATCGCCGCGAACGGCACATGTATGTGGCACTGTGGTTTTACATCGCCACGATCATCACGGTGGCAATCCTGCACGTGTTCAATAACTTGGTGGTGCCGGTCGGCCTGTTCAAGAGCTACCCGATTTATGCCGGCGTCCAAGACGCGTTCATGCAGTGGTGGTACGGCCACAACGCGGTCGCTTTTTTCTTGACGACGCCGTTTTTGGGACTGATGTATTACTTCCTGCCGAAGGCGGCTGAACGGCCGGTGTTCTCCTACAAGCTATCCATCATCCACTTCTGGTCTTTGGTTTTCATCTACATTTGGGCCGGTCCGCATCACTTGCATTACACGTCAATCGCCACTTGGGCATCGTCGCTGGGCATGGTCTTCTCGCTCATGCTGTGGATGCCGTCCTGGGGTGGCATGATCAACGGCCTGCTGACACTCCGCGGGGCCTGGCATCGCGTGGCAGTCGATCCGGTGTTGAAGTTTTTTGTCGTCGGCATCACGTTTTATGGCATGTCGACCTTCGAAGGCCCCATGTTGTCGATCAAGAGCGTCAATGCCCTGTCCCACTACACGGACTGGACCATCGCCCACGTGCACGCCGGCGCTTTGGGTTGGAACGGTTTCATGACCTTTGGCATGTTGTATTGGCTGCTGCCGCGCATCTTTCAGACCAAGTTGTGGTCGGTCCAGATGGCGACGTGGCATTTCTGGTTGGGCACCATTGCGATCCTACTGTACATCGTTCCGATCTACATCGCAGGTCTGACTCAGGGCCTGATGTGGCGAGCCTTCGACGATGCCGGCAATTTGATGTACAGCGACTTTATGGAGTCGGTCAAGGTCTCCATCCCCATGTGGTGGGCGCGTCTGTTCGCCGGTGTGCTTTACGTGGGTGGCATCGTCCTGATGGGCATCAACTACTACATGACCTGGACAACCCGACCCAAGACCTACGTCGTGCCAGTCTATCAAGCCCCGCGTTTGTCTCGCTACTACGACGACGGACCGGCTCCCCAGCCGAAGCTGCAACAAGGCGTCTTGGACATCGCCAAGAAGATGGATGTCTGGGGCCAAGCCCACTGGCATCGTCGCTGGGAACGGCTGCCGATCCGCTTTACCGTCTGGGTGACCGTGGCCGTCGTGGCCGCCTCGCTGTTCGAGATGATTCCAGTATTCCTGATCCGCTCGAACGTCCCGACCATCGCTTCGGTCCGACCCTACACGCCGCTGGAATTGTTCGGTCGCGATATCTACGTGGCCGAGGGCTGCTACAACTGTCACTCGCAGATGATCCGCAGTTTGTATGCCGAAACCGAGCGTTACGGGGAGTACTCGGAGCCCGGCGAGTTCATCTACGACCATCCGTTCCAATGGGGCTCTCGCCGCATCGGTCCCGATCTGGCTCGCCAAGGTGGACGCAACTCGCACCTGTGGCACCTGCGTCACTTCCAGAACCCACGGCAATACAGTGAGTCGTCGGTCATGCCGATCTACGCCCACCTGTTGGAACGCCCCATCAACTACAACACGGTGCAACCTCGAGTCAACGCGGCTTATTATTTGGGCGCCCCCTACGAGCGAGAACTGACCGAGGCTGCTCAGATGGCAAAGGAGCAAGCGGCCAAGATCATGGATGAATTGGTGGCCCAGGGCGATCCCCAAGAAGAAGCCGCTCTCCGCAAGTTCTCCGACAGCCATGTCATCGCCTTGATCGCCTACCTGCAACGTCTGGGCACGGACAAGAACAAAGTCTGGGAAGACGAAGCCGCCACCGACGCCCCAACCGACGCCCCAACCGACGCCCCACCGGCTGCTGAAACACCGGCTGCTGAAGAACCGGCCACTGAAACACCGGCTGCTGAAGAACCGGCCACGACGCCCCCCGGCGACGCGGCCCCCACGACGACGGACGCCGCCGCAGCGAATCGCACCATCCACGCAACCGCCATGGAGGCAACCTCATGATCAAAGACTTGGTCTATGCCCTGGGATACTCGTTCTTTGGGAACGCCTCCCTACTGATGTTTTTCGCAATTTTTGTGATGGTCTCTTTCCATGTGCTTCGCACTGGTCGCGAGGAGACAGCACAACAAGCCAACGTGGTATTGGATGACCTGGAGAGCCCTGAAAAATGAGTGACGCAAGCAACACGAACCTGAACCCCAACGAACCGCCACTGACGGATCACAGCTACGACGGGATCCAGGAATACGACAATCCAATGCCCGGTTGGTGGGTGTGGCTGTTTGTCGGCACTGTGATTTTCTCCGGCGTTTACTGGCTGTACTTCGAGACCGGCGTCGAGGGGCGCAGTATTTTCGACGAGTATGGACGGTACCAGGCCAACATCATGACGGTCAAGTTTGGCGAGATCGGTGAACTGTCCGCGGATTCCGCCACCATCGCCAAGTACATGCGTGATCCCAAATGGTTGGCAGTGGGCAAAGCCACCTACAACGCCAACTGCGTCAGCTGCCATGGGATCGATGGCGGCGGCGGCATTGGCCCGAACCTGACCGACGACAACTGGAAGGGCGTCCGCCACTTGGACGATATCGCCAAGATCATCAAGAACGGCGCCGCCAACGGTGCCATGCCGGCCTGGGGCAGTCGCTTCAATCATCCCAATGTGGTGGTCTTGACCAGTGCCTACGTGGCGTCGCTGCGCGGGACAAAGCCGGCCAACCCCAAGGCACCCGAGGGTGCGGTAGCCGAGCCTTGGCCCGCCGCGGAGGCTGGCTCCCAACCCGACAATTCGGAATCGACTGAGCCTGCTCCGTCGGCGACTTCAGACAAAGTGATCGCTCCTTAGTCTGCGACTGCGACTCGCGGTTGCACCTCCTTCCCACAGAACAACCATGAACGCGACAATTTTGGAAGCCGAAGAGCATGTCCTATCCACCTTGGAGAAGGATGGCTCCCGGCGTTGGCTGCGACCCAAGTTGAGCCACGGCCATTGGCTGACTCTGCGGCGGATCGTCGCCTACGTGCTGATCGCGATCTTCACGTTGCTGCCCTTCCTCAAGATCAACGGCAAGCCGGCGATCCTGCTGGACATCATGCGGCGTGAGTTCACTCTTTTCGGCTATACCTTCCTGCCAACCGACTCGCTGTTGCTGGCCATTTTCGCGGTCGGGTCCCTGATCAGCATCTTTTTGCTGACGGCGTTTTTCGGTCGTGTCTGGTGCGGCTGGGCCTGCCCTCAAACCGTGTACATGGAATTTGTGTTTCGCCCCATCGAACGCTTGTTCGACGGGACCGTGGGACGCGGCGGCCAACCCAAGACGGGACGCTCGCAGCCCGCGTTGCGTTGGGGGTTTCGCTACGCGGTCTACACGGTCATCTGTTTTTACCTGGCCAACGTGTTCCTGGCCTACTTTGTCGGAGTCGACACGTTGTGGCAGTGGGTGTGGCAGTCGCCGCTGTCGCACCCGACACCCTTCCTGGTCGTGGCCTTTGTCACGGTCGCTATGTTGTTTGATTTCTGCTTTTTTCGTGAACAGCTGTGCATTCTGGCCTGCCCCTACGGTCGCTTCCAATCCGTACTACTGGACAGGAACTCGCTGATCGTGGCCTACGATCGGACGCGTGGCGAACCACGCGGCAAGGCCCACAAGTCGAAGGCAATCGATCTGCCGATCGTGTCATCCGCCACGGCGGTCGCATCGGTCGCGCCGGTCGCTACCGCCATTCGTTCGGACTTGGGCTCGGCCTCCAGCACCGCGACGGTGGCGGCGTTGGCCCCGGCCGCGGCAACCCAAGGGGACTGCATCGATTGCGGCCTGTGCGTCGTCACCTGCCCGACCGGAATCGACATTCGCAATGGCCTGCAGATGGAGTGCATCAACTGCACGCAATGCATCGACGCCTGCAACACCGTGATGGCCAAGGTGGGCCGCCCGCCCGACTTGATCCGCTACAGTTCCCAGGCAGCAGACGCCGGCGAAAAATGGAGCTTGTTCCGCCCACGTGTCATCGTCTATCCACTGCTGCTGGTCGGCCTGGCCTCGGCCTTCCTGTTTCTCCTGGTCAATAAGAGTCACTTCGACGCCGTCATTCTCCGCGAACGGGGCAACCCTTACACACGGATGGAGACGGGCTTGATCCGGAACATCGTGCGACTCAAACTGACGAACCGACAAGATTACCCGATGTCGTTTTCGGTCACAGCGGAACAACCCGCGGGCGTGGCCCTACAGATCGCCGAGCCCGACTTCCGCTTGGAGCCGCGACAGAGTCGCGAGTTTCACCTGCAGGCGGATATCGCCGCCGAAGCATTCAATCGCGGACGACTGGAGGCGCGACTGGTTGTCGAGAACGATCGCCAGCAACAAACGCGAGTTCGCTTACAATTGCTCGGGCCCTTTTAGGAAACAACCCATGTCAAATCAAGACACGACTTTATCCCCGGCGGAGGACCTGCAATCGCGGGAAGCCTTCGCCGCCATGATCTGGACGGGTGGCATCATCGGCTTCTTTGTGATCCAAGCGATCATCTGGGCGGTCGCCATCACGATCACGCACAGCGACCCGTCGCACGCCGTCATCGCCGACCTGGATGAACGTGTCGGCAGCTGGGATCGCCGCCGCGAGGCGCAAGCCGCCAGCGACCAGTTGGGATGGCAGACCGTCGTCCAAGTGGTGCCTCCGGCCTCGACCAGCGGCCAACCCCAAGTGCAAATTCGCTTGCAGGACCGAGCGGGCAATCCCGTGGTCGCCGAGCAGTTGGAGGTGACGGGCTTTCACCGAGCCCGCGTCACCGAGCGACAAACGCTGCCGCTGGAAGTCGTGGAGCCGGGCGTTTGGCGAGTCACGGCCGATCTGAAACGAGCCGGCTGGTGGCGTTTTGAAGGTCACGCCAGTCTGGGGAGTGACCAGTACCAGTTCCGGGTCACCGAGTTCTTGACGTTGTAAGAAAGGGTCCCCGTGAGTGCGCTGTTGACGACCGTGTTTATCGCCAGCCTCCTGGGCAGCCTCCACTGTGTGGGCATGTGCGGGCCGTTTGCCCTGTTGGCAGGGACTGGCGACGGTCGCGCTTTCCGCGTCGCCCCCACGGTGGCGTACAGCGTTGGTCGTTTGATCAGCTACATGCTGGTGGGCATCCTCTTCGGCAGCCTCGGACTGGTACTCAATCACAGCGTGCCGATTGCTGCCTGGCAACAAACCGCCACAACGGTCGCGGGCCTGCTGATGGTGGTGGTCGGCGGGATTGCCCTGCTGCGACAACTGGGGTGGCAGATCCGTCTGCCCCGCGTGGCTGGGCCGTTGGAACGAACCCTCGGCCGCTTGATCCGCTGGGGCAAGCAATGGTCCCCGCTGCGTCGGGCGGCCTTGATCGGCTTGGCCTCCAGCCTGATGCCGTGCGGGTGGCTGTACGTTTTTGCCCTGGCCGCCGCGGGTACCGCCAGCCCGCTCTGGGGTGGCTTGGTCATGGCCGTGTTCTGGGCCGGAACCGTACCGATTATGGTGGCACTGGGACTGGGTTGGGGCCGATTGTCGGGCTCCTTTCAGGCTCGCGTGCCGCTGACCATGGCCGTCTTGGTGATCCTGATTGGCGGGTTCACGTTGGTTTATCGCAGTCCGATCGACCTGAGTACCATGGTGGCCGAAGGGCCTAGCCCAGCGGTTGTGACCGAGGGAGACGGCACGGTCGCGCCGACTGGCAAGCCCACCGGACTGGCCGTGCCGCGTTCGACCGCCGAGGCGTTGGAGCATCTGCAGACCTTGGAGCACGAGAAGCTGCCGTGCTGCCAAACCGGAAATCATCCGTGATTCAAGCCATCTCTTGTACCCACTGTCATCTGCCCGTCCCCGCCGGTCTGATCCGCTCGGGCCAAGCGGAGCAGTTTTGCTGCCATGGCTGCGAGACCGCCTACCGCTTGATTCACGACTGCGGATTGGAGGCCTACTATGCCATCCAAGAGCGACAAGGTGCGGTGCCTGGTGCGCTGCCGGGCGCCGTTGCTACAACCGAAGTCGACCATTCGCAGTACCAAGAGTACGATAGCGAAAAATTTCAGACATTGTTCGGCAAGATCGGTCCCAGCGTCGGCGAGATGACGTTTGTGGTCGAAGGCATTCACTGCGCCGCCTGCATTTGGTTGCTGGAGAAGTTGCCGCAACTGGTACCAGGCGTGATCGAATCTCGCGTCAATTGGGGCCGACGCACGGTCCGCGTGACCTGGCAATTGGAGACCGTACGATTGTCGCGGGTCGCGCAGACGCTGGCCCAGTTGGGCTACCCGCCGCATCCCGTCGGCCGCGCCAAACATGACGACATTCGCCAACAGGAAAATCGCCGACACTTGATCCGCTTGGGAGTGGCGGGCGCGGCGGCAGGCAACAACATGCTGATCGCCATCGCCCTCTACCTGGGCATGTTCTCACACATCGGCGACTCGACGGTACTGTTGTTTCGTTGGACCAGCTGTCTGTTGGGCACCATTTCGGTGGTCTGGCCGGGCAGCGTCTTTTTCCGGGGCGGTTGGTACGCCTGGCGGACGTGGACACCCCACATGGACTTGCCCATCGCCTTGGGCTTGGGAGCGGGCCTGATCAGCGGCATCGTCAACACGGTCATGAATCACGGTGAGATCTACTTCGACTCGCTGTCGATTCTGGTCTTTGTCCTCTTGCTGGGTCGCTGGATCCAATACCGTCAACAACAGACGGCCAACGATTCGATCGAATTGCTGTATCGCTTGACCCCCAAAACCACTCGTCGGTTGCAGCAAGGCGTGCCAGTCACGATCCCCAGCGACCTGTTGGAAGTGGGCGACGTGGTCGAGGTCCGCGCGGGCGAGACATTCCCGGGGGACGGTCGAGTGCTGCTGGGCCATTCAACCGTCGATCAAGCCATTCTGACGGGTGAGTCGGTCCCCGTCTCCGTGGCTGTGGGCGACAGCGTTGCGGCTGGAACGCTGAACTGCCAGGCCATGCTGCAGGTCCAAGTCGCAGCGGTCGGATTGCAGACGCGGATCGGCCAGGTCTTGGAATTGGTCCAAGAGAGCGCGGCCCAGCGACCGCGGATTGTGGAATTGGCCGATCGTCGCGGCGGCTACTTTGTTGTCGTGATTTTGATCCTGGCGGCCATAACCTTGTTAGGATGGTTGTGGGTCGAACCCTCGGTGGCGGTCGAACGGATGATCGCCCTGTTGGTCATCGCCTGCCCCTGCGCTCTGGCTCTGGCCACGCCCTTGGCCGTGTCGGTCGGATTGGCACGCGCGGCGCAGCAGCACCTGTTGATCAAGAGTGGCGATGTGTTTCAACGCTTGGCCGAGTCGCCGCGGCCGGGCTTGCCCAAGCAGTTGTGGCTGGACAAAACCGGCACGTTGACCTGGGGGCGGATGATGGTGCAACGTTGGGAGGGCAGCGAAGCAGTCTTGCCAGCGGTGGCCGCCATCCAACAGAACTCGACGCATCCCATCGCCCATGCCATGTTGCAATTTGCCCAGCGTCAACAGGCCGATCACGAGTGGCCCGTGGTCCAACAGGTCGCGCAGTCGCAACAGGGCGGGATCGGTGGCCAGGTCGCGGGCGCCTGGTACTGGATTGGCAACGCCGCCTTCTTGCAACGGCAGGGATTGAGTTTGTCCCAGGACTGGCAAGCCGTGGCCAACGACAGCTTGCGGCAAGGCTACTCGCCAATCTTTGTCGCGCGGGATCAAGACGTCGTAGCGGTGGCCGTGGTCGGAGATGGCCTGCGTCCCGACGTGGCAGATCACGTGCAGGAGCTCCAGCGAGCCGGTTGGCGAGTCGGCATTCTTTCGGGCGATCACCAGGCGATTGTGCGTCAGGTCGCCGCGGCCATTCACGTGCCAGAACCATTGGCACTGGGGGATCAGCTGCCCGAAGACAAAGTCCGGGCGATCCGTCGATCCCAAGAGGAGTCGGCAGTGGTCGTGATGGTGGGCGATGGCGTGAACGACAGCGCGGCTCTGGCGGCGGCTTCTGTCGGCATCGCGGCCCATCACAGTGCGGAGGTCAGCCTGCAGGCGGCACCGGTCTATCTGGGGCGCCCCGGTTTGGAGGGCGTGATCCAACTGTTGCAGATCAGCCAGGGTACCATGGCGAATATTCGGCGTAATTTTGCCTTCTCGCTAACCTACAATCTGACCGCCGTCGGACTGGCGGGCCTGGGGTTTATCAATCCACTCGGTGCCGCCATCTTGATGCCAATCAGTTCAATGACCGTGGTGGCACTGTCGTTTTGGCCGATCCGGACTCGGGTCGTCGCCCGGCAATAGTGCTTTGTCACAATCCAATTTTGGGATCGGTGTGGTAAAGGGGTCAGGCGTCAATTGCCGGAACGGCCCTGCGGGTGCTTCGATTGTAGCGATTACAACATCATTTCCGTTCTCCATGTTCACGTAGCCCCGTTGGCCCTGCGGATTCTATCGGCGCGACTTAAACGGTGGGCTACGTTTCTTCACAAGGGTGTGGTGTCGTTCCCTGGACGTCCCGTTGGAGGCGAAGTTCGCCGCTGCTCCAACACGGTTTGGGTTGCATGTATTTGGATGTTGAAATGCGAGGTCCTGACTCAAAACGAACCGGGGTGGGACGACGAGCAGGCTTTAACTTGATCGAGCTGGTCGTCGCGATCCTCTTGATGGGAATTTTAGCCGCTGTCGCGGCGCCACGCTTCGCGACACAACTGCAACACCATCGGCTGGAGATGGCCGTCAAACGCGTGATGGTCGATCTGGAGGCGGCTCGGTCCTTGGCCTACCATGCCGGTGCCCCACGGACGGTGTCGTTTTCGACCAGCCAGAGTGGCTACCGCATCAATGGCCTGACCGATCCTGACCGCCCGCAAGACGCGGACTATACCGTGTTGCTCAATGAATACCCATACAACTGCACACTGGGCACGGTCAGCTTCAATGGCTCGACAACAGTGATTTTTGATGGTCACGGACTCCCCGATCGCGGCGGGAGTATTCAAATACGCTGTGGCAACCTGCTGAGGACGGTTACGGTCGAAGCCGGTTCGGGAAGGATCGGGACACTTTAATGTTAACTCGATACACTCGAACGGGTGGGCGCGAAAGACGATCCCGTGGCTATAGCCTGGTGGAGTTGGCAATCACCCTGCCGACCGTGGCCATACTGACACTGGGCATGTCCGCCGCAGTGCTGGTCTCCGTCCGCTCGATCCCCCAGCCCGGCTCTTTGATCACAGCCAACACCGAAGCGACTCGAGTCCTGGAACGGTTGGAGCGGGATTTGCGCTGCGCGGTAGAGATATTGAGGCAAGAAGATCGAGAGATTCGGTTTCGCGTCCCCGATCGGAACGGCGATGGCCAGCCCGAGACGATCCGCTATTGGTGGTCGGGCGTGTCCGGCACCCCAGTCTTTCGCCAGGTCAATGCGCACGCGGCCGAAGTCTTGCTGGGCCAGACTGCCAATTTTGAATTGGAATACCAAACGGAGGACGTCTCACGCCAGCAAGTGCAACGCGAGGTGGTCACTAGCCAAGAGGTTCTGCTGAGCTCAGATGAAGCTTGGGGCGTGCTTAGCACCTTGCAGACAATGAATATCAATCGCAATTCTTGGGCAGCCCCGGTTTTCACGCTCGCCTCGCAGATCCCACTTGATTGCTCCCGGCTACGATTCACTCGAGCGGTCGTCACGTGTCGACGCAACTCCGTGGGCACGATCAGTGTCGGGCTCTACCGAGTGGCGGACGGCTTGATTCCCCGCTTGCCCATCCCCGTCGGCAGCCGTGTTTCTTTCAACACGAATCAGCTGCCACCCAATACTTGGCAATCGCGTTCCATCCCTCTCTCGAGCGACGCGTGGGTTGATGATGGCTGCCGACGATTCGCGCTTTTAATCTCCAGCACCGCGGCGAATACACCGCTACAGTTGAGGTACAAGTCCAGCATATTCGCGCCCCGTAACGATCGCTCGACCTTGCGTTGGACGAGCAACCAAGGCACCAGCTGGCAGCCCGACTCCAGCAACTGGCATCAGCGAGATCTGTTCTTCGAAATCTATGGCCACTACGAACGCACGATTGTCAGTCAAGTCACAGAAACCACGGAAAACGTGCGTTCCATTCGCGTCATCCTCAACTCGGCCACCAATCAGGGCGTGCGGATCGATGCCAGCATCGGCTTGCTCAATCAACCGGAGGAAGAATGATGCCACCACGAGCGACTCAGTTGGGTGCCATCTTGGGCAGACGCTACCAACGACACAGACGCGTGCGTGGCTTCTCGGTGATCGAAGTAGCCATGTCCAGCCTATTGGTGGGGGCCGTTTTGGTCGCCAGCATGCGAGTGACCGGTCAAGCCTTGATGGTGCAACGGGATCGTGCCCACATGAGCACTGCCGCTTTTTTAGCCGAGGGACTCTTGAGCGAGATTCTGCTGTTGCCCTACATGGAGCCAGGCTTAAACAACTCCGCCATTCGTCGGGAGGCGGGGGAACCTGCTAACGATCGCTCGACGTTTGACGATGTCGACGACTACCACGATTATACAGAATCACCGCCAAAATCAATGGAAAATGAACCACTACCAGGTTTCGTCGGTTGGGAACGATCGGTGGTGGTCCAGTGGGTCAATCCTAACGACCTGAACCGGACACAGGGCGGCGAATCGGGTGTCAAGCGAGTGACCGTCCAAGTGCACCGGAATGGGCAACTCTTGGCGACAGCAATAGGGATTCGATCCAATGCGCCCTGATGCTTCCATTCGACATGCGTCGCTGGTCCCAGATTCCGGACGCAGGCTGACTCGAAATGCCCCGTCGAGACGTGGCTACAGCTACATCGCCGTTCTGGGAACTTCGCTGATCGTAACCACCCTGGCCATGGGTGGGATGGCCCTGTTGCGGATCGAGGCTCGGACGGCCCTGGATTCTTTGCACGCCGTGCAAGCTCGGCAACATGCCAAGTCCGCCGCTGAATTAGCGGCTCGTATCTTGCGGACTAGCCCTCAGTGGCGAACGACTTTAAACCATGGCCATCTCATTACCCCACGCGGTATAGGCAGCGGGCGCATCGCCGCGATCATGACGGACCCGGTGGATGGAATCTTGGACAATCAACCTCACGACCCGCTTCAGGTGGACATCACGGCGGACCAAGGCCGTGCCCAACAAAAGTTCCGCCTGCGCTTTCAGGCTCGCCCGGTGCCCATGATCGTACTGCAATATGGCGTGCACACCTGGGGCAACATCGAGATCCGGTCGGGCGCTAGCCTATCGTGCTATGGGGGATCGGTGTCCACCAGCGGCACTCTGCAGAATCGCGGCACGATCGACGGGAACGTCTCGGCTACAGGTCTTGGCGTCCCCGGCACCATCACGGGCAGTATCATCTTGCCAGCTCCGATTCATCAACTGCCAACAGAACAGGTGGCCATCAAGTACAGTGAACTGGGTACGCCGTTTACCGCGCCAGTCACTTTGATCGACCGTCAAGTGATAACACCGACGCGAAATCCCTACGGCCCCTTAAATGCCGACGGCGTGTACGTGATTCGTCCCTCCAGCAATCTGACGATCCAAAACACGCGGATTCACGGCACGCTGGTCGTGCGTTTCAACTCGACCGGGCGCACGTTGACTATCGGAGAAAACGTCTTCTTTCAGCCCGTTCGCCCGGGCTATCCCGTTTTGGTGGTCCATGGCAACCTAGAACTCAGGTACCGTTCGGAAGGCGAACGTCTCTCCGAAGCGTTTCTGGGCACCAACTTCAACCCTCCAGACGCACCGTTCCTGGGAGTGAGCAACAGCACACAAAACGACACGTACCCCAGCGAGATCCAAGGTTTGATCTACGTGAGCCATCGCACCATTTGGCGCGAGAACGGCCTGCTGCGTGGCGCACTGATCTCCGAGGGGCCATCCGGCAACGTTGGCATCGATGTGCATGGGCACCCCCGTGTAATGTACGATCGCAACCTGTTCTTTGACCCGGCACCGTGGGTTACCACTAAAGTGGACATGATGCCTGAACCGAACAGTTGGACGCAGATCGTCCAGTAACTATCGCCGTTCACGCGCTGTCGGATGCCGTGGAGCAAGTCGGGCTAACAGTACGACGGCTTGCGTGTAAAACCAATGGTGATTGCCACGAGTACGCCCCACGAACGATCCGACTTGAGATTGCACCCTTCGCTGTTGGGGTCGTCAACTCGGATTGTCCTCCAACAGATGTTTGGCCGTGATCAAGTCTTGCTCCTGAGCGGCAGACAACGAGGGCAGCTCCAATCGCATCTTTTCTAAGGTATGCAAGATAACCTGCGAGACGATCAGCCTCGCGTTGCGTTTGTTGTCAGCAGGGACGATGTACCAAGGCGATGGCTTGGTTGTGGTGTGTTGCAAACAGTCCTGGTAAGCCCGCTGGAAGCCCTGCCAATGTTCGCGACAGTCCAAATCCCCGAGTCGAAATTTCCAATTTTTGGTCGGGTCGGCGATGCGATCGAGCAGCCGTCGTCGCTGCTCCTCGGGGGACACATGCAAGAAAAACTTCACGACTTTGGTGCCATTGCGATGCAAGTAGGTCTCGAACTGACGAATGTCGTCTAGACGATCCGACCAGAAGTTTTTGCGTTGCACCAAGGCCGGTGGGAGCAATTGCGTGGCCAATACTTCCGGCTTGACGCGGACCACCAAGACCTCTTCGTAATACGACCGATCGAAGATGCCGATCATGCCGCGTCGCGGCAGACGCTTGACACCGCGCCAGAGAAAATCGTGTTCCAATTCCTCGTCGCTGGGGGGACCAAAGCTATGCACCTGACAGCCTTGCGGATTGACGCCCGACATGACATGCCGGATCGCGCCGCCCTTGCCAGCCGTATCCATGCCCTGGAAAACCAGCAACAAGGCCTGCTGTCGAGCCGCATAGAGCAATGACTGCCACCGGCTGATCTCCGCGCGAAACTCGCTCAGCTTGGCCCGGTAGTCTTCGGTCGAGCGGAACAGGGGCTCGATTTTCGTCGGCACCTTCTTCAGCTTCAGGGGCTGGTCCGGGACGACACGCCATTGGCTGATCGAGCAATCGAGTTTCATGAGAGTGGTCTCCGAGCCAAGCGTACGGTTGAAGGAAGATCCAGTGCCGTCCATAATCGGCCCCGCCTGCTGGCCAGGTACTGGGGGGCCAAGTACTGGGGGGCCAGGTACTGGGGGGGGCCAGGTTATTCGTGGGCCTGGTATTGGGGGCCCGGAAACAACTAGTTTACTCAGCAAGTGGGTTGCATGGCGAAGAAAAAGCCCTCGCTCCGAAATTCCTCCATCAAAAACTGCATCCGCATTCGCGGCGGACGAACGCACAATCTGCAAAATATCGACATCGATATTCCGCGGGATCGCCTGGTGGTGATCACCGGCCCCAGTGGCTCGGGGAAGAGCTCCTTGGCCTTCGATACGATCTACGCCGAGGGCCAACGGCAGTATATCGAGACCATGAGCGTCTACGCCCGACAATTCCTGGGACAGCTGCAGCGTCCGGATGCGGAATGGATCGACGGCTTGCAGCCGACCTTGTGTATTGATCAGAAACCCGGCAGCGCTAGCCCGCGGAGTACGGTCGGGACGGTGACCGAAATCTACGATTACTTGCGACTGCTGATGGCTCGCGCGGGGACCTTGCATTGCCAGGGCTGCGGTCGCCCGATCAAGCAGCAGACGGCTCAAGAAATCGCTCAGCAGATCTTGGCTTTGCCGCCCCAAACGAAGCTGATGCTCTTGGCCCCCATGGTCCGCGGCCGCAAGGGGGGCCACTTGGAGGTGTTCGAGAAGATCCGCAAGGCGGGTTTGGTCCGTGTCCGCGTCGATGGCCAGCTGTACGATATCGATGCGGTACCGAAGTTGGCCGTCCGCCAAGACCATGACGTTTCGGCGGTTGTGGATCGGTTGGTCATTCGCGAAGGGATCGAAGCCCGCTTGCAAGAGTCCCTGCAATTGGCCCTCAAACTGGGGGCCGGCACAGTGGTCACCGAGCAGGCGATCGCCGCCAAGGAGTCGGCGTCCAAGTCGGAACCCACCTGGCACGAGCGTCTGTTCTCGGTGCACTCGGCCTGCCCGGATTGTGGCATCAGTTACGGCGAGTTGTCGCCGCGCAACTTCAGTTTCAACAGCCCCTATGGAGCCTGTCCCACCTGCGACGGGCTGGGGAGCGTCGCGACCTCGCCAACCGCTGCACTACGGTCCCGCCGCGGTCGCGGCCAAGGGCGGAAGCCATCCGAGGAGGACGTGGCGGACGGCAGCAGCGAGTCCCCCACGCTGCTCGAGACCTGCGGGGATTGCCACGGCAGCCGCCTCAATCTGCTCGCGCGGCAAGTGCACCTGGCCGGTCGAACCATCGATCAAATCCTGGCGTGGGACATCGCCACGGCCCGCGAGTTCTTTGAGGCGTGGCTGGCCGACCCCACGTTGCAGGGCGTCGATCGACAGGTCGCCGAACCGCCCACGCGAGAAATCGTCCGCCGACTGCGATTCCTGCAAGACGTGGCCGTGGAATATTTGACCCTGGGACGCAACGCCGCGACCCTCAGCGGCGGAGAGTTCCAACGGGTTCGCTTGGCCACGGCGATCGGCATCGGCTTGACTCACGTCTGTTTTGTCTTGGACGAACCATCGATCGGCCTGCACCAACGGGACAACCAATTGCTGATCCAAGCGCTGCGGCGATTGCAACGTGAGGGGAACTCGGTCCTGGTCGTGGAACACGACGAGGAAGTGATGCGGGCGGCCGATTGGATTATCGACATGGGCCCGGGGGCAGGAGCGGCCGGGGGGCAAGTCGTGGTGGCCGGCCCGCCGCAGGTGGTACAACAGCATCCCGAATCGACGACCGCCCAGTTTCTCAACGGTCGTTTGCAGGTGAAACGTCGCTCGGAAATCCGCCCCGCTCCCACCGACGAGTGGCTGGAGCTGACCGGCGCCACGTTGAATAATCTACAAAACGTCAGCGTCAAGTTGCCGCTGGGACGGCTGATCTGCGTGACGGGGGTCAGCGGTAGCGGCAAGAGCTCCTTGATTTATGATACCCTCGGGGCGGCCTTGCAACGTCACCTAGGCAGTCCCTCGGTCCAGCCCGGCCCCTACAAGTCGCTGCGCGGCCATGAGCGGGTGCAACAGATCGTCCGCGTGGATCAGGCCTCCATCGGACGCTCGCCACGCAGCAATGCCGCCACCTACACCGGGATTTTCGACGATATACGCCGCGTCTTTGCCGCGACAAAATTGGCCAAACAACTGGGCTTTTCCACCAGTCGCTTCAGTTTCAATTCGAAACAGGGACGCTGTCCCCAGTGCGAAGGGTTGGGGCAACAACGCATCGAGATGAAATTCTTGCCCGATCTGTTCGTCCTTTGCCCACTCTGCCGCGGGGCTCGCTTTCAATCGCAGACCTTGCGGGTCAAATTTCGCGACTTGACCATTGCCGAGGTCTTGGACTTGAGTTGCCAGCAAGCTCGAGAGGTATTTGCCCCGATCGAGAAAATCCATCGTGTGTTGCAGGCACTGTGTGAAGTCGGCTTGGAGTACTTGCCGTTGGGCCAGGCTTCAACCACCTTGTCAGGCGGCGAGGCCCAGCGGATCAAGTTGGCCACCCATTTGGCGCGGCCCGCCGGAGCCCACACCCTCTTTCTGCTGGATGAACCCACCACCGGCCTGCATTTTGGTGATATACAAAAACTACTGGAAGTACTGGATCAATTGGTAGAGAAGGGCAACACCGTGGTGATCGTCGAACACAACCTGGACCTGATTCGCAACGCCGACTGGGTCGTCGATGTCGGGCCCGGCGGTGGCAGGCATGGAGGACATATCGTGGCAACCGGTCCACCGCTGTCCCTCAAGCAGGTGCCGGCCAGCCTGACGGGCCAGTTCATCTGACGAACGGGGCATTTGCCCGACACGGCCGTTAAGGAATGCTCACGATCCGGGGAGTTAGCGAACCTCGTCGCGCCGGTTACACTTGGGTCCTTGGAGCCCCCTGCCCATTCCTGCTGCCCGGAGTGAATTCCCCCATGTCGATCCGATCTGTAACTCCCAGCGACTCGATCCCCGCCCCGGCTGCCTCGCCCGCGCGGGTCAAACCCATGCATGAGATCATTGCGGCTGCGTTGGATCGTCGAGCCTTTCTCCAGGTGTCACTCAGCAGCACCTGCGCCGCCGTCATGACACCGTTGACAGCAACCGCAGCGGTCGAGGAGCGATTGGGAATGGAGTCGGAACTGTTTCAGTTCACTGCCGTGCCCACCTCGAAAATCGACCAGGTGGTAGTCCCAGAGGGCTATGTGGCCGAGGTCCTGTTCCGCTGGGGTGATCCCATCAACGGCCAAGCCCCCCTCTTCAAGCCCGATGCCTCGAATTCTGCCGACGAACAAGCACGGCAGGGCGGGATGGGACACGATGGGATGGAGTTCTTTGCCCTGCCAGGAGTGGACCCAAACACCCGCGGGCTGTTGTGCGTCAATCACGAGTACACGGACCAAGTTCTCCTGTTCCCCGATGGACTGGAGCCCCTGCCGCCAAACCCCGTGCCGCTGGAGAAGGTCCGCAAGTCCCAAGCCGCGCACGGCGTTTCTGTGGTCGAGGTCGCGGTCTCCGAAGACGGCGTTTGGCAGGTGGTGGACTCCGCTCTCTGCCGGCGGATCACGGCCAACACCCCCATGCGAATGACCGGCCCGGCTGTGCCTTTGACCGGCGATAAGGTCGCGGGCACCCTGAATAACTGCGCTGCGGGTCGCACACCCTGGGGCACCTACCTGACCTGCGAGGAAAACTTCCAGGGCGTGTTCGGCACGGCCGACCCAGACTATCGGTCGGACGAGCGTCGCCAGCGATACGGGCTGGAAGCCAGTGGCTATACCTTTACGATCGCCGGACAATCGGTACCGGTGTATCGCTGGTGGGAAACGGACTCGCGGTTTGATCTGGCCAAGCAGGATTGCGACGCCGAGCGATTTGGCTATGTGGTGGAGATCGATCCCACGGATCCCCATTCGGCACCGGTCAAACGCACGGCACTGGGGCGGTTTCGCCATGAAAATGCCGAAGTCACGCTGGCCAAAGACGGCCGAGTCGTCGTGTACATGGGTGACGATCAAGCCAACGAGTTTATCTATAAATACGTGTCACGCCGGCCATACGACCCACAGCGGACGGCAGATTATGGAGTCAACTCGGTGGGCGGCCTGTTGGACGCCGGCACGCTCTACGCCGCTCGCTTTGATGAAAGCGGTCGCGGCGCTTGGCTGCCCTTGTCCGATAGTCAGCTGCCAGCGGCCGAAGTGGCGGTGTACTCGCGGATGGCCGCCTCGCAGGTGGGAGCCACGCCGATGGATCGCCCGGAATGGTTGGCGGTGCACCCGCAAACCGGCGAGGTTTTCGCTTCGTTGACCAATAACTCCAAGCGAACCGAGGCCGATGCCGCCAACCCGCGAGTCAAGAACATCTTCGGTCACATCGTCCGTTGGCGTGAAGACGAAGACGATGCCGCCGCCCTGGAGTTCACTTGGCGCGTGTTCCTCATGGCCGGTAACCCCGACCATCCAGAACCCCAGCGGCACGGCAACGTCTCGGGCGACGCCTTCGCCTGCCCGGACGGCCTGAAATTCGACACTTCGGGGATTCTCTGGATCCAAACGGACATGTCCTCGTCCGTCATGGGCAATGCCGACTTCGCGGAATTGGGCAACAACATGATGTTGGCCGCCGATCCATCGGGTGGCCAGATCCGCCGATTTTTGACCGGCCCAAAAGGCTGCGAGATCACCGGCAGTGCCATGACGCCCGACCGACGAACGCTGTTCATCAATATCCAACACCCCGGCGAGCCAGCCGATGAGGTGAGCGATCCGCTGCAACCGAACCAGTACAGCCAGTGGCCAGACGGTCCTGCGGGTGGCCGCCCCCGTTCGGCAACCATTGCTGTCCGGCGAACGGACGGCCGGACCATCGGCACATAAAGCGGCGTTCAAGCAACTGTTTAAACCTGCTGAACCGGGGGATTGTGACGATTGCAGGGCGTGTTGCGGGGCGGATTTCGCGGGTTCCCCCAGAAACACGGTGTATTTAAACTAAATTATTGTCGTTTGCCCGACCAGCAACTAACATATTAGAGGCGGGGCGTGATCCGGGCCCGAAATCCGGCTGAATAAAGACTCAGTAACTACAGAACCAGCGCGAGCGAAACCGCGCAGTGTGAGGAGATTTTTCACGATGAAATGGTCATTAGTGAAGTTTGCGTTGGTTGGTTTGGTCACGTTTGCCGTGTCGGTTGGAATGGGTACCCTGTCATCGATCCACGCGCAAGATGATGGCGGTGGCGGCGCCGGGCCACCTCCCGGCGGTATCCGCGTCGATGCGGACGGGATCCTGCGGAATCGACAAGTACTGGATCCCACAGGCCAATTGACTCGCCAACGAGCGAATCAGGCCATGGCCTCGCTCAATCGCGACCTGGCCACCCCCAGTCCCCTGCGGAAAGTCTCGTTGGCTCGCCTGCAAAGCCAAATCGCCAGCCTACTGGAGAATGGTCAGGAAATCCCGGAAGACATGCTGTCGATGGCCGGCCTGACGCGCGTGACCCATGTCTTCTGCTATCCCGAATCTGGCGACATTGTCCTGGCAGGTCCAGCCGAAGGTTATTTCCAAGACGCCAACGGATACATCCGCGGCGTTCAATCGGGCATGCCAATCGTTCAGTTGCAAGATGTGCTGGCGGCCCTGCGAGCCTACCCTCAAGGTAACAGCGGTCCGCAAGAAGTCGGTTGCACCATCGATCCAACCGCCGAAGGCTTGGCCCGCATGCAGCAGTTTTCCTCTTCGGTCAACATGACCTCGCCCAACCAAGCGCCCGCGATCGCCGAAGGCGTGCGTCAAGCCTTGGGCATGCAGACGGTCACCGTTATGGGCATGCCAGCCAACACCCACTTCGCCCACGTCTTGGTCGAAGCCGATTACCGCATGAAGCTGTACGGTTTGGGGCTGAACCGAGTCCCCGGCTTGGTTTCTTATGTAGACAAAATCAAGAGCGGATCAAAGAACGCGTTGGTACGTTGGTTCTTCGCTCCTCAGTACGACTCACTGCTGGTCTCCGAAAATGAACTGGCGGTCAGTTTGGTCGGTGGCACCGTCGAATTGATGACCGAAGAAGAGAGTGTCGATCAGTTTGGCAACCGTGGCGAAGCTCGCAAAGCCGCCAACAAAGCCAGCTTGGCGTTCTGTGAATCTTTCACCAAGAACTACAGCAAGGTGGCTAGCTTTGACCCTGTCTTCGGCGAACTGCAGAACTGCATGGACCTGGCGGTCTTGGCAGCCTTCATGCAAAACAAAGACTACTACGGCGTCAGCGGCTTGGTGCTGGATGTCCTGGGTGACGAAGACAAGGTCTCGATCCGCACTCGCAACGCGGTCAAGCACGTGGAGTCGGTCGTCACGGCAGTCTTCCGCAACAACCAACTGATCACCCCCGTCAGTGGCGGTGTGGTCGTTCGTCCGCTGGATGAGGTTCAAAGCGAAACCGTGTCCGTAGACACGACTGGCAAGACCGACAAACTCCGCGACCAAATCAAGTTGTCGAACCTGTCCGACAACCAATGGTGGTGGGACTAGTCTCACGAGTTCTGGAACGCGGAGCCGCACGGCTCGGCCCTGGCAACTCGAATCACTCAAAAGCCCTTCGCCCAACCATTGGCGAAGGGCTTTTTTTATGTAACCGCTCACGCCCCGTAGGATGCCATGGAGCAAGTCGGGCGGACAGTACGATCGTTTGCGTGTTAAAGCAACTGGTGAATGCCACCCGTTTGCCCCCAGAAAAATCGGACTTGCGCCGGCTCACGAGCGGCCGAACAGGACCACCAACCCTGACCGGTTACTTTTTGATTGGCGCCTGCCTGTGCCAGTTCCCGTCCGCAACAGCAGATGTTAAACTCGGGAAGTGGCGACACAGAGGCTTGGGGTGGGCCCCCCGACGTCAACCGCGGTTTTTGCCTGGGTAAACGCAACTCGCAGGATTGGGCCATTCACACGATTGGGCCATTCACAGGATTGGGCCATTCACAGGATTGGGCCAGCCCCTAAATCGAACGTTGACAACAGGTGAGTGCTTTGTCACCGTTTCATTTTGGGATCGGTATGGAAAAGGGGTCAGGAGTTTGTTCATGACCGAATCACGCAAGTTCGACAATCCGGACTTCCCTTATGGTGAGTATCAACCGGAGGACAGTCTCTCAACGGCCCGTCGCCGCGAATGGCTCCAGTTGCTCCGCGACCTGCCGGACCAATTGGAGGCGGCCGTGAGCGATTTGACGCCGGCGCAATTGGCAACCTGTTACCGCCGCTGGACCATTACTCAGATCGTGCATCATTTGGGCGACGCCCAAATGAATTGGTTTCTGCGTTTCAAGCAAGCGTTGACGATGCTGCGTCCCACGATCATGCCATTTGAGGAGGATGTCTGGACCGAGCTGGCCGATGCGCACTCCGCGGATATCCGCCCCTCGCTGCAAATCATTCGCGGCATCAATGCTCGTTGGTACGAGCTGTGCCAGTACATGCCGGAAGAAGATTTTGCTCGGGTCATGCACCATCCCCAGCGACCCCAGGACGTGTCGTTGGATCAAGCACTAACGCTGAGCACATGGCATACGTATCACCATTTATCCCAAATTCAATGGCTGAGAAAAAATCGGCTAGTGATCGAATCCCTCAGGCGGTGGCCTAGTGCTTTGTCACAGCCAAAACTTGGCGTGTGGCAAAGGGGTCAGGCGTCAATTGTGCGAAGCAAGGTGCCGTTCCGATTGACGCCTACGCCGATCCCAAAATCAAATTGTGACAAAGCACTAGTGCTTCAAGTGTCTGCATGAGGGAGCGGCGTTGCAGTGCGGCAGCCTCGGCCATCGCATCCACGATGGGTTGCTGCAAGATCGCTTCCAGATCGGTTTGCACGTAGACGGGCCGCGAGGCCGCTGTGGCCTGGGTACCGTACTGATTGAGATTGGAGGCAAAGATTCCCGCCGCGGACACCGGCAAAAAGTCCTCGTAACGCAATCCATCGTAAGTCACAAAGCCCTCCGCGATCAGGTCCACAAGCTTCATCGGTGGCAGCGTCCCTGCTCGCTCCGCTCCAGCCGCCGTCGGGCGAAAGCGGACAAAAACCAGACCTTGTTGATAGAGTTCGGGCAGCGTCTTGGGGAAGGGGCGAAAGGCGGCTGCCAAAATCGCTTCACGTTCGCGCCATTGATGCGGCGGCAGTCCGGCGGCCGCCAATTGCCGCTCGGCTTCCGCCAGACAGGCGTCGTACAATTGGCGGCCGGCAGGGGTGGTCGCATAAAAGCGTTGTTCGATTTCACCAAACCGCGCCGTGTGAGCGGCATGCACCTGAGTGCCATCCGCCTGCGTGAACGTAACGGGTTCCGACAGAGCCTTGTAGGCATCTTGCCGCAGCAACACGGGCGTGTCCTGGCAGGGACCTTCCGTCGAGTCCTTGAAGCCGGCTTGGTTCAAGTCGCTCAATCGCCACTGGGGTTGCTGCAATGGTTGGATCAAGCGTGCGACCCAGTCCACTCGTTGCTGCGTTGTCAGCGTCTGCTTGTGTCGGCAGCGGTCGACCTGTTCGTCGGACAGGTGGCGAAACAACAGCCTGAGTAAATGGTGGTCGGTTCGCTGCTCCAACTGCTCCAGGGCCCACATCAAACGTTCCTGCAAGTTGCCCGAATCGATCTCGCCCAAACAGAATTTCATGGCGGCCGTGTAGATATCGATGGCGAACGTGTTGGGGGTCAGGTGATTTAGGTGATGGGAGTGAAAACAGGCGATGTCGGCCGCAATCTTAAAGCCAGCCCGACACAATTCCTCATACAAATCGTAGTCACGCGCCTGTCCCTGCCACTTGAAGATCTCGGTGGTGCAGTGCCCAATCAAGGCATCGGCCTGGGACTCGCTCAGCCCCCCCTGCTGATGGGACAGGTCGATCAAGTTCCGAGCTGCTGCGGAGATAACTTGCCGCTGGGATAACAAAGCCTCCAAGCGATCGCGAGTCCGTGTGTCGAAATAATCGGTCAACAACAATGAACAAAATACCCGATGCTCGGGGTTCACACGCGATCGAAATGCCGTGGCGATGATCGGCTGGCTCTTGGCTCCCACATTCGCCATGTCGTAAAACTGATGGGGCTCCATGCCAAAGCAGGCGAACAGCCGACCAACCCAGTAGTACTCGTCGCGGCGGCCAATCCGAATGGCCCCGTGCCGCTCGCCGCTCGTGCTGACAATCTGATCATCATCGATCGAAAACGCCGGGAACATCAGCGACAATAAGTCGCAGATGGCGCGGTTGCAGATCTGGTTGATCCCCAAGGACTTGTCATACAACGGCACTTCCTCGGCGAACATCGCCGAGAGTCGCGCAAACAGACGATTTTGCAGAACGATTTTGTCGACCCAGGGACTAGCACTAGCGGCAGGTGTCATCGGCGCAGCCTCATTCCGGACTTGTGGCCAACTGTCGGGGAAACACTCATCGCACCTTAAGTGTGGACTGTGCCGCCCAGTAGTTCAATGAATCGTCGCATCCAGGCCGGATGGGCCGGCCAGGCCGGGGCGGTGACCAAATGCCCAGTGACATGGGCGTCGGTGTACGTGTCGTTGGGAGCAATCGGCTGTCCGCCAGCTAACCGGACTTCCGGGGCGACGGCCGGGTAAGCGGAGCATGCCTGACCAGTCAAAACGCCCGCGGCCGCCAAGATCTGCGGCCCGTGGCAAATGGCCGCGATCGGTTTTGCCGCGGCATGGAACTGCTGGACGATCTCCAACACACGAGCGTTGAGCCGCAGGTACTCGGGGGCGCGTCCGCCGGGCAACACCAAAGCAGCAAAGTCTGCCACGTCCACTTGGTCAAAATCAAAATTGATGGCAAAGCGATGCCCAGGCAGCTCGATGTAAGTTTGATGGCCTTGAAAATCGTGGATCGCGGTACTGACGTAATCCCCCGCCTTTTTTCCTGGGCAGACGGTCTTCACTTCATAACCCACCATTTGCAGCATCTGGTAGGGCACCATCGCTTCATAGTCTTCCACAAAATCGCCCACCAACATCAGAATCGACGCGGACATGCAGGGTCTCCTGTTAACGATTTGCTTTTCGGTTCAACGCTTTCGGATTTTCCGCTTTCCCAATCATTTCGTATAAGAACCGACTGGGGATGGTCGGGACATCGCGGCCCCACTTTTTTCGCCCAAGCGGCAAGGACAAGGTCAATCGCAACTGGGCGCGCGTCATGCCAACGTAGCACAAACGTCGCTCCTCAGCGATAGCCTCCTCCGTTTCCAAACTGCGTTTGTGCGGCAGAATCCCCTCCTCCATACCGACCATGTAGACTTCGTGAAACTCCAGCCCCTTGGCGCTGTGTAAGGTCATGAGGATCACACCCCGCCGCTGCAACTGCTTTTCCTTGTCGTTCTGGGCTTCGCGATCCCCCACGGTCAGCTCGCTCAAGAAGTCGACCAGCGTGCCTTGCCCGGCATTGTCCCGATCGAAGTCGGCCGCTGCGTTGATCACCCCTGACACATTGTTCCAGCGGGTCTCCAGCTCATCCGGCTCGGTGTACAGACTCTCCAGATAGCTGCGGAAACCGACCCGCGACACCACTTGCTCCAACAACTCCTTGACGGGGCTCTTGGTCGCCATCTCCTGCAGGCTGTGCACCAGACCACGAAATTGGGTCACCGCCGTCGTTTGGGCCGCGTTCAAGGCCGGCCAATTCAATGGGTTGTCGATTATTTCCCAGGTATCCTGGCCCGACTTGGTGGCTACATCCCGCAGTTTCTCCACCACCGACGGGCTGATGCCCCGCTTCGGACTGTTGATGATCCGCAGCAATGAGACCTCGTCGCTGGGCGTCACCAAAACCTGCAGGTAGCTCAACAGATCCTTGACTTCGCGGCGATCGAAGAACGACTGTGTACCGACCAACACGTACGGGATCCCGCGTTTGCGGAACTCCTGTTCGAACACCCGCGGCTGTTCGTTAGTCCGGAACAAGACGGCGATGTGGTTGGGCTCCATGCCCGGGACTTGCAATCGCTGGGAGATACGGAAGACAACCTCTTTCGCCTCTTCCGTCTCGCTTTTGTACTGGTGGATCTCGGGCGTTGGACCGGTCGGACGCGCGGCTTGCAAGACCTTCCCGTGACGGACCACGTTGAAGTCGATCAAGCGATTGGACCACTCGATGATCGGACCGGTCGAACGGTAGTTGAGTTCCAACCGCACGACCTTGGCGTCGGGCCAATCCTTGTGGAACCGCAAGATGTGTTCCACCTCCGCTCCCCGCCACGCGTAAATCGATTGGTCATCGTCACCCACGACACACAGGTTGCGATGCTTGGCCACCATCGATTGAGCAATGCGGTACTGCGATTGATTGGTGTCTTGGTACTCGTCGATCAAGACATGATCGAACTTCGAGGCCTCTTGTTCCAAAATCGCGGGGTGCTCGCGAAACAACTTTTCTGTCAAAAGCAACAAGTCATCAAAATCGACCACACCACGATTCTTTAACTCGCGTTGATAACGGCGATAAATCGAGGCCGACAGGTGCTCTTTGTCCGACTGGGCGGCTTGGGCAGCTTGATCGGGAGTCAAACTGCGTGACTTCCAACTGCCGATTTTGAACAGCACGTCGGCCGGCTTGAGTGACGCGTCCCGCATACGGATCTCTTTCATCACTCCCGTGATGATGCTCTCTTGATCCGCTCGGGTGTAGATCGCAAACTTGGCGGGATACCCCAAGGCGGTAATCTGCCGTCTGAGTATCCGGACGCACAACGAGTGAAAGGTGGACACCAGCGGCTTGGCTTTCCGCTTGCCGATCTGGGCCACGACCCGCTCGCGCATTTCGTTGGCGGCTTTGTTGGTGAAAGTCACCGCCAGGATCCGATCGGCCGCGATCCCCGTTTGGATCAACTTGGCAATCCGCATGGTCACAACACGCGTCTTGCCCGTCCCCGCGCCCGCCAACACCAACAGCGGACCACGCAGCGTCTGGACTGCTTCGTGTTGAGCAGGATTCAAGCCATCCATGGGAATTCAAGTCGCCCTACCGGCGGTTACACAAGTCAGAAGCAGGGGGACTCTACGGCAAGACGATGCTGGACTTGGCCGGGCCATCGTCCGGCGGCAGCTGCAAACCGCTGCCCGTGGTGGACGGGGGATCCGGCGTCTGCACGTACAGAATTCGCAATTGGGCCAAGACCTCCGTCAACATCTGCTGCTCGTCGGCCGTCAGGTTGCCTTGCGTCTTCTCCTCCAAGACCCCCAACATATCGATCAGATGTTGCGCCAAGGGCTTGAAGATCATTGCCTTGCCGGTGTTCTGGTCGGGGATCTGGCCCAACGCCGACAAAATCTGCATCGCCAGGGTGTTGATCAGCAATGGAATCGACGCGGGCGGAAAGCCCATATCCTCTTCGCTCGGCTCGCCAGTCCCCGCCGCGGCCGCTTCCTTTTCGGCTTGGGCGCGCGACTTCCATTCGTCGTCGACATGCAGCGATTTATCATCCATCGAATCGGATCCTGCTCTGAGAGGGACAAGTCTGGGGCGGAACAATGCCGAAGCCCGAGCGGCCGTTCCCCGAGCAAATCGCAGAGGGCGGAGCAGCAATCGGGGCGGCAATCGGGGCGGCAATCTGGCCGCCAATCGGGGCGAAAGCCATGACGGTAAAAACGGTCCGCCATGCAGCCCCCGCATTGTATCGCCTGAGGCTCAATCCAGGTAGGGCCGCAGCAAGGAGATTCCTTGGCTCAGATCGGCGCACACGACATCGGCCCCGACAGCCGTCAGTTCCTCCGCGGTCGACCCGCCTGTGGTCACGGCGATGGTCTTGGCTGCGATGGCCCGACCGCAGGTAACGTCGTGGATCGTGTCGCCCACCACAATGACGGACTGGGGGCAAAAGCGATCCTGCAAGTGCTGCTGGGCGGCCGCTGCAGCCTCGCGGGCCACATCATCGCGATGGGCGTGACGGTCCCCGTAGCCGCCAAAGCGAAAAAAATCCCACAGTCGGGTGTGGACCAGCTTCGTTTTGGCCCCCCGCTGGACGTTACCGGTCAGCAGCCCCAGCTCGACGTGGGGCTGGGCCTGGAGCCACCCCAGCAGCTCGCCAACCCCCGGCAATACGGTCGCCGGTTGCTGCTGTAGGTTTTGCTCCAGTTCCCGCAGGTACTGGGCGACAAAATCGTCAAAGTCGGCATCGGTCAGCTCACGCCCCTCCGCGGCGAACAACTCGGTCAAGATCCCTCGATCCGTGCGGCCATGCAGACGCAACTCGATCGAGCGGGGCCGGGCAAACACTCGTTCGTACACCGTATCGATGGCTCGCCCGCCCGCGCGTTGTGAGAGCAAAAGCGTGCCGTCGATATCAAACAAAATGGTCGTCTTTTTCATGGATCCGTTTCCTGACTTATGCCCGCTTTTGTCCCCAATG
Organism: Pirellulaceae bacterium; assembly: GCA_018402565.1. GTDB lineage: Bacteria > Planctomycetota > Planctomycetia > Pirellulales > Pirellulaceae > M30B19. Next base: position 807,398 of record JAGYIQ010000001.1, read on the forward strand.
TTTGCCGCCTGAAGCACCCGCCATTCTGGCGTTGTTCCCTTAACGCAACCGCCGGCCTGAGCTACAATGAACCGGGGCCAGGGTGGAGGAGCAACATGTTATCCGCAGCCGAGTTGGAACAGTACACCCGTGAAGGGTTCGTGATCAAGCGTGGCTGGTTCTCGCCGGCCGAGGTATCGGCCTTGATTCGCTTTGCCCAGGACGACCCGGAGATGTTGGCCCGAGTCACGGGGCGACTCGACAGCGAGGGCAATCAGACGAAACTCAGCCTGTGGGACGATCCCCCGCAGAACCTCTTCGGCTTTTTTGCTCGTTCGCGGCGACTGGTGGAGCCGGCCACGCAGTTGGTCGGCGAAGAAATCTATCACTACCACTCCAAATTGATGCTCAAAGAACCGCACACGGGCGGCGCCTGGGAGTGGCACCAGGATTACGGCTACTGGTACAACTACGCCTGCCTGCGTCCGGCCATGATCAGCTGCCTCATCGCCTTGGATCGAGCCGACCGGGAAAACGGTTGCCTGCAGGTCCTGCCTGGCTCGCATGATTTGGGCCGGATCGACCATGGCAAGGTCGCTGGACAAACCGGAGCCGACATGGAGCGTGTCGACGTGCTGCTGGCTCGGCAGTCTCCCACCTATGTGGAGTGCGAACCGGGAGACGTGCTATTCTTCCACTGCAACTTGTTGCACCGCAGCGACGCCAACCGCAGTCCGCGTTCACGCTGGTCCTTGATTTGTTGCTACAACGCCCGCAGCAACAGCCCCTACAAGCCAGCCCGACATGCCGCCTACCAACCCCTGGAGTTGACCGACGAGTCTCGTATGGCGGCTGCGGTTCTCGAAATCGCCAACCGACCATCCCGGTCGGCACAAGACAAGTCCGTGCCCGCGACGGCCCCACTGGCTAACCCCTAACCCACGAACAAATGATCCCCATGGCGTACTTGGTGAGCGAAGGCAGCGGTGGAAACTCCAAGCGTTTCCCCTTGGACAAAGAGGTGATGGCAGTGGGACGACATCCCGATTGCCATATCGTTATCGAAGATTCCTCCGTCAGTCGGTTTCACTCGCAGATTTCCTTCGATGGCAACGACTACTTCTTAGAGGATCTGGACAGCCGTAACGGCACCTACCTCAACGACTCGCGTTTGCACCAACAGGTGGTCCTGCGGGACGGGGATCGCGTCCGCGTCTGCGACTTCTCGTTTGTATTCCGTGACCCGCGGTCGGAGGTCCTGACGACCCCGCGGGGCCTGACCGGTGTCCGCCGTGACTCGGTGGCCGGCGTAGCTGACGCCACCATGATCGGCAACAACTTGGTGGTGTGGGACGAGGCCCCCGCGGAGGACGAGGGCTCGACCATCATGTCTCACATGGAGCTGGGCAACGCCTTGGATTCGCACCGCTCGACCAAGGTGGACCCGACGCTCAAGCTGAACGCCTTGATGGAAATCACCCGCTCCCTGAGCGGCGCCATTTCGCTGGACAAGGTCGGCCCCAGCGTCTTGGACTGCTTGCTGCGGTTGTTCGCCAACGCCGATCGAGGCTTTATTGTGCTGCGGGAAGAGAAAAACTTCCGCGTAATCGCCGCCAAGACTCGGACCGGCGTGTCCGAGCAGCAAATGCGATGCAGTCGCACGGTGTTTGAGCATGTCATGCAGACCAAGCAGGCGATCCTATCGGCAGATACCGCCGCGGATTCACGCTTTGATTCTTCGGCCAGTATCGTGGATATCGAGATCCGGTCGATGATGTGCGCCCCGCTGCTCAATGCCGAAGGACACGCCATCGGCATGCTGCAATTGGACTCGATCCGCAAGTCAATCGCCTTCCGCGAAGAGGACCTGGAATTGCTGCTGATCGTCGCAATGCAGGCCGCCAACGCCATCGAAAAGGTGCATCTGTTGCAGATGGAACTGTCACAGCAACAGCTACTGCACGACCTGAAGGTGGCCAACGAAGTGCAGAAGGCCATCCTGCCGCAAAAGCGACCGGAGCTGCCCGGCTATTTGTTCTACGATTTTTATCGCTCGGCCAATCAAGTCGGCGGCGACTACTACGATTACATCCCGCTGGCCGATGGCCGCTGGGCGATCACCGTGGCGGATGTGGCCGGTCACGGAGTGGCCTCGGCAATGCTGATGGCCAAATTCAGCACGGAGATCCGCTACGCCTTGGCCGATCACGCCCAACTGAGCGATGTCGGACGCCAATTGAACCACGCGATCTTCAACTGGCACTTGGATCGCTACATCACCATGATCCTCTGTGTGCTCGATGCGTCTACCGGCGAGGTCCGCTTGATCAACGCCGGCCATCCCCCGGCCACCATCACGCGTCGTGGTCAATCGCCCGAGCTCCAAGATGTGACCCGCAACGGTTTCCCAATTGGCATGGTCGATGAAGCCCATTATCAAGAAATGGTATTCCAATTGGCCCCCGGCGACTCGATTGTGATGTACACCGACGGATTGACCGAACAAGTCAATTTGGCGGATGATTGTTATGGCAGTGCTCGCGTCCTGCGCGAAATCACTCGCTATGCAGAAAAAGGTGTCGAAGCCATCGGTAAGGGCGTGATTGCCGACCTGCGCATCCATTCGGAACGCGTTCCGCAAGCAGATGACTTGTGCCTCGTGTGTTTCGGCCGTACCACCACGAAGCTGGCATGAACCGGACCGAGCGTCAGCGGCAGTCTCGTTTTCTCCCCTCGCGACAAAGGTAACCTCCCATGACGAATTCAGCTCAAGATCGACTCGCTCGAATATCGCTCCTGCTCTGCGCCTGGACGCTGATCGGCTTGGTGCCCAACCTCCACGCCCAACAAGAGGATGTCGCGACCCCGACCGAACTGGAGGTGCGGCGGGAAGTGAACCGACGATTGCAAGACCAAGCACTGGGCTTGGTCGCAGCGATCGAATATGTCGATAGCGTCTTGGACAAGTTTCCCACCGACAGCGAGTTGCACCTGATCGCCATCAGCCTGAACATGAACCACAGCCTGCGACTGACTGCTGAGGAAAAGTCGGCGGAGGCCGAGCCGTTTGTACGCCGCGCGCAAGTCCTAGCGACAGCGGTAGCCGCGGACCCAAAACACTTGGCCGTCGCTGACGAAATATTGGCGCAAGTGTTTTTCTCTGCCGCTCAATTGGATGCCGCCGCGTCGGAAGCAGCCGCCATGTATCAAAACCTGGATCAAGCCTTCCGCCTGGGCTTCGAGGATATCGATGCCCTGCGGACCGCTCCCCCGTTTGCCGCCTGGCAGGCAGACGGCACCTTTCTGAGCTACCTGGAGAAACAACGCGGGCAAGTCGTCGATCGGATCGCTGTGCGAATTCGCCGCGAATTGTCGGTGTTCGAGTCGTTTGATTTTGACTTCAAGCTCGAGACCGTAGGCGGCCAACCGATCGCCAAAGCCGACTACCAGGGCAAGATCTTGGTTGTCGACGTGTGGGGGACATGGTGCCCACCCTGTCGACAAGAGCTGCCGCATTTTATCGCTCTGCAAGAGAAGTACGGCGAACGAGGCGTACAAATCGTTGGCTTGAATATTGAAAATGACGAAACCGCCGAATTGCAGACCGCACGCGTGCAGAATGCGATCGAGGAATTCAAGATCAATTACCCATGCGCTTTGATCGATGACCCCTTCCTGAAGACCATCCCGGACTTCGAGGGGTTTCCGACCACGCTGTTTATCGATCGTGGCGGCCGCGTGCGTTTGATAATGGCGGGCGCTCAATCGCTCAGCCGCTTGGAGACGGCCATCACGTTGCTGTTGGACGAGTCCCCTGCGGGCCAGTGAGGCACACCAACATCCATGGAGCCTCAACCGACGCCAACCGCCGAAGCGACCGTTGATACTCACCGCTCTACGGCCGCATTGATTCTGTGCGGCGGACGCAGTTCCCGCATGCAACAGGACAAAAACTTCATCACCTGGCGCGGCCGCAGCCTGCTCCTACATGTCGTCCATCAGGTTCAAACGGTTTGCTCCCGCGTGATCCTGGTGAAGTCCGCTCGCGATCAACCACTCCCGCCAGACTTGCGGCTCGATTCGCTCGAAGTTGTGGTAGATACATCGCCTTTGGCCGGCCCGGCCGCTGCCTTGGCTGCCGGTCTCGATCATTTGAATGCATCGTCGCTGTGCCTCAACAGACTACCGACGGAACACGACTCGAAGCCCTCCGAGACCCTGGTGTTTTTGTCCGGCAGCGACTCGCCCTGCCTCCGCCCCGCATGGGTCCACTGCCTGCTCGATCGCCTGCGGCAGTCCACCCATGCTTTGGCGGTCGTTCCGCGTTTGGCCGAAGATCCCGCGGCAGTGTTCCCCCTCTGCGCGGCCTACTCCAGTCGCAGCCAACCGTTGGTGGCCGACTACGTGCAACGCGGCGGGCGCAGCATGCGCGGTTTGCTGAAATGCCTACCGGTCCAGTGGCTCGAAGAGACGCAAATGAGACAGATTGACCCAGACCTACGCAGTTTAATCAACTTGAACACACCAGCCGATCTGTCGGCCTTGGATCGACTCACTTGAAGAGTAGCCGGAAGGCAGATGAGCGTAGCCACCTATTGGTCGCGGCTCAAATCCAAGTTAGCAGGCGTATTGGCAGCGATCCACCACCGCATCCAGGCATCTTGATTGTTGCCAAAACGCTGGCCGGTGAACAGCTGCAACGTTTCGACTGCGGATAGGTTCTCTAACACAAACGTCTCATTGAGCTCCCGGCCACCGCCCCCAAAACCCGACACGTTGCCACCTACATTCGAGGCCCCGTCTTGGATCCGCGTCTTCAATGTGTAGGGAACTCGCAGCGATACGATCAAAGGTTCGATCCCAATCTTGACGTCGATCAGCCGGAGTCCCGTCGCCGCCCGTTCCAATCGCCGCTGGTTGCTCAATGCCACCCCGCGGTCGGTCAACTTGCTGCGATCGCCCAACTTGTCGATATCCAACTCGGCGACGAGTCGCCGCGCGAGCTGGGGCTTGTGCTCCGGGCGACGCCCCAACGTACGAATCGCTCGGTCCCGCCCTTCATCGTGGTCGCCCACGGTCATGTAATAATCCAACAACGCGTAGCTGGAAGCCAACGTCGGGATCCCACACAACGCTTCCAACAACCAATCGCGTTGTTCGATCGTCGGCGGCGATGGCTTGGTTTCGGTCAGGAACTCCACCAATGCATCTACGGATTCCGGATCGCGAGTGTTCCGCAATCGCTCGATGGCCTGCTCGCGGCCACGCCCCGGACGACTGGCTTCCCGCAACCACAGTCGTAGGCTCTTTTTCCATTCCACTTGCTTGGCGTTGTACTCTTCAAGCGCCTGCGAAATCTCCACGATCTCAGGCAGGACCCAGGCATTGTTGACCTTGACTTTCCCCTGCCGCCGCTGCCATTCGTCGGGATCCTGCCAGTTGCCCCGAATGTTCTGATGCCCCAGCAAGCGGCGGGCCCCCTCGTGCTCCGAGTCCAGTTCCAGAACGATGCGGGCGTGCATCTCCGCTTCCCACTTGAGTTTTTTCTCGCGACACCAATCGGCCAAGGCCCACTGGCTGTCTACGGTCGGACCGACTTGTTCCAAGCGAGCGCGGTATTCGGGCAGATCCGTCGCCTCGGCCTTCCAGGTGCGAAACTGATCTCGCTGCAGGATCAACTTGCTGCCATCGGCCAAGGTCACCTCCAACTCCGCCGAATTCTGTGGCCCGGTCCGCTGCTCGACCACGCTGCCGTAAATCACGTGCCCGGAGCGGAGTACCACTTCATCCCGCCGCTGGAGTGCCGCGGCGGTGGTACCCGGCCGCGCTGGATTGACACCGGCCGCATCCTCCTGGCAGAACCCGACGGCGAATCCTCCCAGGAAAACCGTCGCTGCAACCAAAGAACTCATTAGGGTGACCGCGTTTCGAAACATCACGGGAGGCGACCTTTCAAGCAAATTTCCGTGGGAAAGTCGTGCCGTTTCCCCACGTCTCTCACAATTCTAGACTTCGGTTGCCCCGCAAGGCAAGGTTTTGCGTCGAATCGTTGAGAATTCTACCTGAATTCTTCGCGCCAGCCGCACTCGGTGGCCACGAACGGCGCGTTTCATGCGATTCGTGCGCAGATCCCACTGGACATTCTGCTCAAAATAACCTTCAATTGCCTGCGCAACCGCTGCCCGAGCACCCCGGACCCACCTGCCCGCCTCTTGCGAAACGCACCTGTATGGAAAATCAGGACAAGTCGACTGTCGAACCCTTGACCCAATCGGGAAAAGACGTCATCCAGTCGTTCGAAAACTTTGAACGTGGGCTGTGGGAATTTTCAAAACTATTCTGGTTGTTTACTCTGCTGTTGCCGGTGGCGGTGACAGCGATTGCGGTTGCCTTGATCTTTCTAGTCCAAGGCCCCAATGCCGCTTACAAGTTTATTATTGCGGCAGTGGCGACGGCCACCGTGTTTGGACGGTTCATTATCCTGTTTGGTCAAACCCCCGATGCGGTGGTAGCCGACGTCGAGCAGGGCTCGTTTTGGCATCGCATGCTGCAAGAACTGGCCCAGGTCAGCTCGTTTGAGTTGTTCCTATTAGTGACGTACTTGGACTTGATCGTCGCCGCCTTTCTGGCCTTTCACCTAGGGTTTATTTTTCGCGTCCCCTACGTCGGTCCCAAAGTGGCGGATCTAATGGGCGACACGCAGACGCTGTTAAAAGAGCAGCCCTGGTTCAAACGAGCGTCGGTCCTGACCTTGATCATTTTTGTCATGTTTCCGACCTCGACCACCGGCAGTGTCGGCGGTTCCATTTTTGGCCGCCTCATCGGATTAAGTCGCCTCTTGACGTTCGGCTGTATTGCGGCGGGTAGCTTCTTTGGCAACGGCCTGATGTACCTGCTGGCTGAACAGATCAACAAGTACGTCGACAAAGATGCTTGGTGGTTGAAACTGGCCGGAGTAGGTTTTTGCTTGGTGCTAGTGGTCTTCTTGGAACGTCGCTACCGCCACATGCAAAAAATGGCCAAGCTCCAGTCGGCAAAGGAATAGAGCGTGCCGTTGCCCGATCTGATTCAAGCGGCAGCCGAGGTGCGACAGCGGGCCTACGCTCCCTATTCCAAGTTTTTGGTTGGAGCCGCCATGGTTCTAGCCGGCAGCGACGATATCTTCGTGGGCTGCAACGTCGAAAACGCCTCATTTGGGCTGACGATTTGTGCCGAGCGGATGGCGGTCGGAGCGGCGGTGGCTCGCTACGACCTGCGACAGTACCCTCCCCAGCAAATGGTGGTCATGGCCCACCCGCTGGCGGCCCCTTGCGGAGCCTGCCGTCAATTTCTGTCAGAATTCTCGCTGGAACTTGAAGTCGTCTGTGTTGATGCCCTCGAACACCAACGGCGACAAATTTACAAGATATCTGACTTGCTGCCGAATAACTTTCGTCTCTAACTGCCCGACTCGGCCCAGCCCAGCCCTGCCCAAAAACACCTGGGCCAGATACAATGGGACGTACGGCATTGACGAAAGGAACCTGACATGAAAGTCCCGGTCAAGCTGTTCGCCATGGTGCGAGAAGTGGCGGGCTACGATGAAATCACGCTGACGCTGTCGGAAGCCAGCCCAACCGTGGCGGAACTCCGCGCTGAACTCCTGCAGCAATACGCTGGACTGGCCGCCTTGTTGCCGTTCTGCCAAGTGGCCGTCAACCAAGAGATTGCCGGTGACGAGCAGGTCTTGCAAGCCCAGGACGAGGTGGCGATCCTGCCCCCGTTCAGCGGCGGCTAGCTCGGTGGAATACCCTGCTACTCCACACGCGGCATTCAGCTGGCACGCACCATTCCCTTTTTTGTGTGGAGTACCTCTCCCATGACGGATCTGAGCCGTAGCCCCTTGCTGTTGGACGCGTCCACCAGCGCCCTGTTGGTAGTCGATCTGCAGCAGCGACTGTTGCCGTTGATCCCCTCGGCCGCAGACATCACCGCTCGAGTCGGTTGGTTGATCGAGGCGGCCAAGTTATTCTCCGTGCCGGCGATCGCCACTGAGCAGTACCCGCAAGGCTTGGGGGCGACCGTCCCCGAACTCAGCCAACGCCTGCCAACGGGGGCTCGGGAGAAACGCATGTTTAGCTGCCGTGAGTGCAGCGAGATTTTCCAGGCCTGGCAGGCCGAACGCCGACGGCAGGTTGTGGTGGTCGGGATCGAAACACACGTCTGCGTCCTACAGACCGTCCTCGACCTGTTGTCACTGGGTTTCGACTGTTATGTTGTAGTCGACGCCACCGGTTCACGACTGCGATTGGACCAACAGATGGCCCTCCAGCGAATGGAGATCAGCGGTGCGATGTTGACCACGACCGAATCCGTGCTGTTCGAGTGGTGCGTGGACAGCCGTCATCCGCATTTCAAACAAATCAGTCAATGGGTCAAGCAAGGGCTGACCCCCAGTCATTCGTAGAACCCGCGGCGCGATTTCCAGAACCCAAGCGAACACCGATGAGAAAACTAGAAATCCACGCAACCACGATCCTCTGTGTCAAAGGCGCCCAAGAAGTTGCCATCGGCGGCGACGGCCAAGTCACCTTGGGTGAGGCCGTGATGAAGGCCGACGCCATGAAAATCCGCAAGCTGTTGGATGGACGCGTCCTCTGCGGATTCGCTGGCAGCAGTGCCGACGCCTTCGCCTTGCTGGAGCGGTTCGAGGAACGCTTGCGTGACTTCCCCCAAAATCTACCGCGAGCAGCCATCGAGTTGGCCAAACAGTGGCGGATGGATCGCGCCCTGCGGCAATTGCAGGCCATGCTGCTGACCAGCGATGGCCAACACGTGCTCTTGATCAGCGGTACCGGGGATGTGATCCAGCCGACCGACGGCATCGCCGCCATCGGTTCCGGCGGCAACTACGCCTTGGCCGCCGCCCGCGCCCTGGTGGCTCACAGCAGCCTGACACCCACCGAGATCGTCCAACAGAGCTTGAAGATCGCCGGTTCGATCGATATTTATACCAATCAGAACGTGACCGTAGAAACCCTCCGCTCCTGAGCCGCGACCTGCCGCCAACTCGCCGTTACATCCGACCCGCCGTCACATCCGACCGGCCTTCACACCCGACACGCGTACCACCCTCAAAAGCCTGACCCATGACCGAAACCGCCACCACCACCGTCGCCGCCACAACCACCGCCACTCCCGACGACTTGACCCCGGCTCGCTTGGTCCAGTGGCTGGACCAATACATCATTGGCCAACAAGACGCCAAACGCAGTGTCGCGGTCGCCGTACGCAATCGATGGCGTCGACAACAACTGCCCGAACTGTTGCGACAGGAAATCAACCCCAAGAACATCCTCATGATCGGCCCGACCGGCGTCGGCAAAACCGAAATCGCTCGGCGTTTGGCCAAGATCACCAGTGCTCCCTTCATCAAGGTCGAAGCGACTAAGTTCACCGAAGTCGGCTACTATGGCCGCGACGTGGAAAGCATGATCCGCGAACTGGTGGAAAACGCCATTGTCTTGGTCAAAAAAGAACTGCAAGTCCAGAACGAAGCCGTGGCTCAAGCGCGCTGCGAAGAGCGGATCTTGGATCTGCTGTGCGGCCCCTGCACCCGCGATGCCGATGAACTGACCCCCGAATCAGCGACGACAGACCCCACCACCGAAAGTGAATCCACCGAAGCGGGAACGACAACTACCGAGGTCGATCCGCTGACGACGCTGCGGCAGAAGATGCGGACCAAATTGCGAGCCGGCAAGCTGGAAGATCGCACCGTCGAGTTCCGCGTCGAACAGAAATCCGCACCCATCATGTTCGGGCCGCTGGGCGGCGACAACATGGATCGCGACATGCAGTCCATGCTGGAGAAATTCATGCCTAAGTCATCAAAAACCAGAAAAACCACCATTAAAGAAGCTCGGCAAATCCTGTTCGAACAGGAATTCGAGAAGCTACTGGACGAAGATCAAGTCCACAGCGAGGCGATCGCCCGCGCCGAGAACCTGGGGATCATCTTCCTGGACGAAGTCGATAAACTGGTGGCCAGCGACAGCAAGGGAGCCGATGTGTCGCGGCAGGGCGTGCAACGCGATCTCTTACCGCTGGTCGAAGGGACCATTGTCAATACTCGCTACGGACAAGTCAAAACCGACCACATCCTGTTCATCGCCGCCGGTGCATTTCACAAGAACCAACCCAGCGACCTCATGCCCGAATTGCAGGGCCGGTTTCCCATCCGCGTCGAGCTGTCCAACTTGACCGAGGACGACTTTGTCCGCATTCTAGCCGAGCCCTCCAGCAGCCTGACCACGCAGTACGCCGCCCTGCTCAAGACCGAGAACGTCGACTTGCAGTTTACAGAGGACGGCATGCGGACCATCGCTCGTCACGCCTTTCAACTCAACCAGACAACCCAGAACATCGGCGCTCGCCGCCTGCACACGCTGCTGGAGAAGGTCTTGGAGGACGTCAGCTTCGACGCGCCAGATCTCACCGGCCAGTCGGTCGTGGTTGACGCCGATTACATCAACGCACGACTGAAAGAACTACTGGCCGATCAAGACCTCAGTCGCTTCATCCTCTAGTGCTTTGTCACAGCCAAAACTTGGCGTGTGGTAAACGGGCCAGGAGTCAATCGTGCGAAGCACCCGTAGGGCCGTTCCGGCAATTGACGCCTGCCCCCTTTACCACACACGTCTGACCCCTTTACCACACCGATCCCAAAACGAAACGCTGACAAAGCACTAGGCGTCGGGCATCGTGATGTGGAAAGCGCCGTTCCAGGGCTCCGCAGCATCCGACGGCTTTTCGACCTGAATCGTGACCTGGTCGCGTTGCTTGGCGTCCAGTTGGCGATAGACGCCATCCTGAGCGTTCTCTGGGCCAAAATCGGAGAAGTAACACTGCGTGACCAACCGCGGACGCTGTGGACTATCGATACGGTAATGGATGTGTCGTCCCGTACGGCCAGGGTATTTGCCCGGCACGATCGTCTTGAAGCTGTACCGGCCATCCTCGCCCGTGACGCTTCGCCCCCAAAATTGGAAGTTATTGTCCAACAACAACGGATTGCTGTTGTCCCGCGAATGGTAATAGCGGCCCGAGGCACAGGCCTGCCAAATCTCGACCACCGAACCCGCCAACGGCTGACCCTTGCGATCGCGGACGACTCCGTGGACAACCATCGGCTGACCCTTGGCGAACTCGTGACCCGCCGCACGTTGCACCAAATCGCTGTCGTTGAACAATTGCTGCTCGATCGCCGTTTCTGGATAAAACGGCCCTTCCGTTTGGGTCGGCGTCACGGGCAACAGGTCGTCCGGCAACCACAGTCCGGTCGCCGCCATCCCCCAACCAGGCAGAGCCAACGTCAGCCCACCACTCAACACGCTGAGAAACCGACGGCGTTCAAACATCGAACCGTGAACCTGCGAGGTAGCCATGATCGACTCCGAGAGAAAAGACTGAATAGCCCGCCTTGACCAGAAAAAAACCCAACCAACGGGCCGGGTTCCAACCCGACCCAGCTTAACGGCCAGACGGGTCTCGGTCAAGCAAATTGGCGGGGCCAACCCACGCTCGTCCGCCCCCCTCCAGCGAACTCGCGGCATTCTGCTAGCAGTCGGAGCGGATTGATCTTGGTCGGTCTTCTGGCCATTGCTATCGTCTGCCGACGGGCGTGTCCTCCCCAGCCGCATCCCTCAAGCGACTCCGGCGAGCGACTCAGCCGAGGCCTATGTAGACCCAATCCGCCACGGCCCGACGGTGAATTGGACCCCGAATCGCGTGTTGGAGCGTCCTCCGCCCAACCTGAGGGACCGCGTTTCGACCGGGGAGGAAAGAAATCATGAAGCTCCTGAAGTCGCTCAAGTTTTGGAAGTCACAGAATCGTCCGCCGCGCCCGATCCACGCGGTCAATTTGGTGACGATCTCGCACGAGGCCTCGCGGACTGGCGCGCCGAAGATCATCGCCCAACTCCTGGAATACTTTAAACAAAACTATAATCTGAATCGATACACGATCCTGCACAATCCTGGGCCAATCTACCGCGAGTTTGGCTCGAGGTCGCATGTGACCTGCTTGAACCTCAAGCGACAAGCCTCGTGGAAGCTGAACTACCAACTGCAACGCTTTGTCAGTCGTTTGGATCGGCGCAAGCCGACGGTGGTCCTGTGCAACTCGATGGAGTCCCGGTTCATTGCCTGGGCCCTGCAGCGTTATCAACTGCCAACGGTCTATTTGGTACATGAACTGCCCTCCAGTTACTCGGCGGAGGACTATCAACGGGTTTACGACGCCAGCCAGAAGGTGATCTTCCCGGCCGAGATCGTACGACGCGCTGCCGAATCGCTCGCGCCCGTTCCACCAGACAAAGGCGTACTGCTGCCGCAAGGTTTGCTGGACGCCTCCTTTGGCACTCGATTCGATCGCTCGACCGCTCGGCGGGAAATCCGAGCGGAGTTGGGCCTGCCGGCCGATGCGATCGTGCTCTTGGGCTGTGGCACTTTGGACATGCGTAAAGGCATCGATCATTTTGCCAATATCGCTCGCCAGTGGTACGCCACGCCACGGCCCGACGCGCGGCCGGTGCATTTTGTTTGGATCGGGGGAGGCTTCGCCGGGCGACATTCAACCAAACACTTTATCGAACTGGACTTGAAGTACTCGCCAGCTCAGCCGTTCGTGCATTTTGTCGGCGAACGGGATAGCGTTGAAAAGTACTTCGTGGGAGGCGATGGCTTCCTGATGACTTCACGCGTCGACCCGTTCCCGTGTGTGATTCACGAAGCCATGGCGGCGGAGATCCCGATCATTGCCTTCGATCAAGCCGGCGGCGCGGCAGAGGCCGTTCGGACCGATGCCGGCTTTGTCCTGCCCTTCGGCGACTACGGCCAGGTAACACGCATCATCGAACGCGTGGTGGCCGATCCGCGGGCATTTGATGCCGTGCGTCAGGTAGCAGCCCAGCGCGTGCGGACCGAATATCGATTCGAAGACTATGCCGCAAAAGTGGCCTCCGTGTGTACCGAGGTCCTGCCGGCCTTGGCCGCTTGTCGTCGGGCCTCGGCAGCAGATACATCGCCCACGCCCAGCCTGCGAGCCACAGACGCTGATGCTGTACACACCCTGCCGCGGCCCCAGCTGCCCCCCCCATCCGCTGCCGCAGCTCAAACACGCCGCGCCGCCTAAAAGATCGTGCGCTGCCTGAATGATCCCGCGCTGGCCAAACACGGCGCTGGCCAAACACGGCGCTGGCCAAACACGATGCTGGTTAAACGGTGCTGGTTACACGGTGCTGGTTAAACGGTGCTGGTTAAACACGGCCGTGTTCAGATAGGTCGCGTTGCCAGGTCGTGACCGTCGACATCTGCTGCTCGCCGTCATAAATGACTCGGGCGGGGTTCTTAACGGCGACGGCAAGTTCGCGTATCTTAGAGCCCGTCCCCGCCGGGGATACTTCACAGCGAACGGCGATTTCCACCGGCTCGCGACGCCCGCCCCACCCTCGATTCAGACGATCCAGCGATGGCCCAGATCAACGACCACTTCCTCAAACTGCAAGCTGGCTACCTGTTCCCCGAAATCGGACGTCGCGTAGCGGCCTATGCCCAGGCCCACCCGCAGCACAAGATCATCCGCATGGGCATTGGCGACGTGACCGAGCCGCTGCCGCCAGCCGTGATTCAAGCCATGCACGCAGCAGTGGATGAAATGGGGAGCCGCGAGTCCTTCCGTGGCTACGGGCCGGAACAAGGCTATGAATTCTTACGCCAAGCCATCGCTCAACACGATTATGCCGCTCGGGGCTGCGCGATCTCGGCCGACGAAATCTTTGTGTCCGATGGATCAAAGTGCGACTGCGCAAATATCCTGGATATCTTCGGGGACAAGGTCCGCGTGGCGATCACCGATCCCGTCTATCCGGTCTATATCGATACCAATGTCATGGCCGGGCACACCGGGCCGATCGACGCCACAGGTCGTTACGCCGATGTCGAGTACCTGCCGGTCCGCGAAGAAAATAACTTCGAGGTCCCCCTGCCTCGCCAACCCGTCGATCTGATTTATCTGTGCTTCCCCAACAACCCCACCGGCATGGTCGCCTCAAGAGAGACCCTGACCGCGTGGGTCGAATACGCCCAGCAAACCGGGGCGGTCATCCTGTTCGATGCCGCCTACGAGGCCTACATCACGGATCCTTCGATCCCGCATTCGATCTACGAGATCCCCGGCGCCGACAAGGTGGCAATCGAATTCCGCAGCTTCAGCAAGACGGCTGGCTTCACGGGGACCCGTTGCGCCTGGATCGTCGTCCCCCAAGCCCTGGAGGGCCGCGCCAGCAACGGCGACGCAGTCTCGCTCCATCGACTCTGGAGCCGCCGACACAGCACCAAGTTCAACGGCGTTCCCTACATCATCCAAAAAGGGGCCGAAGCAGTTTACAGCCCGGAGGGACAGGCTCAAGTTCGCGAACTCATCGCCTTCTATCTGGAAAACGCACGGCTGCTCCGCGAAGGCCTGTCGCAGCTGGGCTGGCGCTGCTTCGGAGCCGTCAACGCTCCCTACCTCTGGCTCAAAACCCCTGGCCAAACCACCAGCTGGGAGTTCTTCGACCAACTCCTCAGCCAAGCGCACGTCGTCGGAACCCCAGGCAGCGGCTTCGGACCCGCCGGCGAGGGCTACTTCCGCCTCAGTGCGTTCAACTCCCGTCAAAACACGGTGGAAGCCATCGCCCGAATTCAAGATAAGTTTCGGAGCTAGGGGTAGCCGTAACCGTTCACGCCTCGTTGGGTGTCATGTAGCAAGTCGAGCTAACCGTCCGCTCGTTTGCGAGTCAAAGCAACTGGACAACGCTACCGGTTCGCCCCGAGAACCATCCGACTTGCGGAATGCACCAGCCCCAAGGATGACCTCCCACCCGTGAACGGTTACGGGTAGCCCTGAGATTAGAGCCACCACGTGCCAATTTGGTACGTCAGCAGAGCTCCCACATACGCTAGGACCGTCATGTAAACAAAGGACAAAATCGGCCACCAAATGGACCGCGTTTCCTGGTAGATCACGGCCAAAGTCGAGGCGCACTGCGAGCACAGAGCGAAGAAGACCATGATGCTCAGGGCCACGGGGATCGTGAACACGGGCAGCCCAGAATCGGGCCAGGTCGCTTGCTTCAACGCCAGTTCCAAGTCGGCGACGTTTTCCTCCGGATCCTGGACCTCGTACAAAATACCCAAGGTTGTGACGATGACCTCACGGGCTGGGAACGACGCCAGGGCAGCGCAGCCGATCCGCCAATCCCAACCCAACGGGCGTACGACCGGTGCGATCCACTTGCCGGCCTGACCCAGGTAGCTGTGCTCCTGTCGTTGGGCCGTGATTTCTAGCTCCAAGCGGGCGATTTGTTCCTCCAGGGCAACGACCTGGGCGTCTGCTGGCGGTGGTGTCGCTACTAACTGGGACAACCAAGTCTCGAGCTGCTGTTCTTGCTCGACGAACATTGCGTCATTGCGTGGAAAATAGTTGGCGGCCCAAATCAAGAGCGTCAGGGCCATGATCACGGTTCCCGCTCGGACCACAAACTCCCACGATCGCTCTCCCGCTCGACGCAGCACATCCCACACTTGAGGAAACTGAAACTCAGGCAACTCCAACACAAACTCCGGCGAACCCTCGCGCCAAATCAACTTTTTCCAAATCGCCACAATCACCAACGCAACGACGACGCCCAGCAAGTACATGGCCAACAGGATCAGGGCCTTGGACCAGACTTGGCCAGGGAACAGGGTGCTGATCATCAAGGAATAGACCGGCAATCGAGCACTACAGCTCATCAACGGCGCAATCATGATCGTCAACAGACGATCCCGCGGTCGCTCGATGATTCGCGTCGCCATGATGCCGGGAATCGCGCAGGCGAAGGAACTCAGCAACGGCACAAAGCTCTTGCCGCTCAGGCCCAAAGGACTGAACACCCGATCCATCAAAAACGCCGCGCGAGCCATGTAGCCCGTGGATTCCAATAACCCGATGAACAGGAACAACACAAAAATCTGCGGCAAGAACACCACAAAATTGCCCACGCCACCAATCACGCCCTCGCTCAGCAAATCGCGAAAGACTCCCGGGTCCATGACACTTTCAACAACCCCATTCATCCCGCTCAAGCCAGCGTCCACCCACGTCCCAGCCGGCTCTGCGACCTGAAACACCGCGAAAAACAGAGCGAACATGATCGCCAGAAAAAACAGGCCACCGAACACCCCATGAGTCAGATAGCTGTCCACCCGATCCATCAAAGACAGCCCCGCCGGACCAGTCGCCGCGGAACCAGCGCCAGCCGCGGACGAACCAGCCCCAGTCGCCGACGAACCAGCGTCAGTCGCCGTCGGACCAGACGCAGACGGACCAGACGCAGCCTGCGACACAGCCCCAACCGTCCGGAGCGTCGCATCGACCCAACCGTATCGGGAATCCGCTTCCAACGCCCCCAAATCCACGCCCTGCTGCAGCAACGATTGTCGAACTCGACCCGCTTGACCATCATCCGGCAAGCTGGCGTCCAACGCGCGACGCAAAAGACGACCTACTGCTCGGGCGCGGCGCTCGCTCGACCGCTCGCACGACTCCGCCGGAACTCCTTCGACCGCCGAGCCGGCCGAGTCGACTTGGGCCAATGCCGCGTAGACCTCCGGTGGCAGCGGACGGTGCCCAGCAGCCCGCCAATCCCCCGCTGCCATCATCTGACGCACCGCATCCAATTCCGCCTGCAACGCATCGATTCCCTGCCCCAGCGGCACATTCAAAGCCACCACCGGCACCCCCAACGCGCGTCCCAAGGCCGCCACATCCAGACGCTCGCCCCGTTGAACCAACAGATCGGACTTCGTCAGAGCCACGACCGTTGGCAACTGCAGCTCCAAGACCTGCGACAAAAGATACAAATTGCGTCGCAAGTTGCTGGTGTCGACCACGCAAACGACGACCTCCGGCTCAACCCCAGCGACTTCACCCAGCAGGGCATCTCGCGTCACACGCTCATCCGGCGATCGAGGCACCAAACTGTAGGAGCCCGGCAGGTCGACGACCTCCCAGGACCGCCCCTGCCAAATCGCAGTGCCCAATTTTTTCGAGACCGTGACGCCCGGATAATTGGCGACCGACTGACGTTGACCCGTCAAGGCATTAAAGAGAGTCGACTTGCCGGTGTTCGGATTGCCAACCAATACGAACCGGAGGCCCGCTGGTGTGTTCATTCGACGTGTCCTTGGGGAAAACCGGGCCCTTCGCCTAGCCGAGGGTCTTCACCACCACACAGGCACCGCACGGCCGCAAGCACAATTTGCACTGATCCAATTTGACAATACACGGAGAGCCAGGACGGACCATCTGAACCGTACGCCCCGCCTGAAACCCCAGCTCACGCAGCCGCGCAACACTGGACTCCACACCCGAAACCTCCACGATCTCGGCCGCCGCACCGGCTGGCAACTGCGCTAAATTCAGGAACGACATCGATCCACCCATCCGCCAACACCCCCTCATCGCCCACATCTCTTATCGAAGTATACTGAGAATCGATCTCAATAAACAAGAGCCCACCGGCCAAATTTCTCCAATTCTCAGTGCAGTCACCAAGGGGACACTCGCAGTCACCAAGGGGACACTCGGGGAGACCCAATTTTGCCGGCCTAATTCAGAGCAATTGGCGTGCCCAGGAAGCATGGGGCGATTAGCGAACCAAGACAAACACGGCAAGTGCAGCAGCAAGGGCAACCCGGGCAGAATCCCACAGTTGAGTGGCGCTGGTGGGGAGGTCCGCTCCGATCAGAGCGCTGACACCAGCCAGAAGGAACGCGAGGACCGCCAAGCTGCGGTACGCGGTGGGCCCCCAGGTTTCCCCGGCGGCACTCCAATCGTGACCACTTCGGGACTTGGTTTGGTCGCGGGCCGTATCGGAGGCACTGGGCATGGAGGCACTGGGCATGGAGGCAATCCTGTAAATGGACGGTCCCGTGAAGCTGGCACGCGTCGAGGGCAAACCGGCGGTTCGGGGCGTAACCTGCCGTCGGGCTCCTTGTCAGGAGGGGCGGATCGATTCTAATTCCCGGGTGTGTTTGACCAAAGCCCAATTGGCAGTGGCGTGTGGCTGCGGCCAACCGGCAGCCCCCCCCCAGCGGAGTTTCGCCTGGCATGTCCTCGAATGTTGAAGAGTTTGGCTCGGGGCACGTGCTGGCGGACGGCAACTTCGACCCCCGCCTCGCCTGGGATTGGTCGGATTATCGTCGCCGAAGGGCCGAAATCGCCGGACGCTGGCGGGCCGACGGGCTGCGTTACTTTTCGCTGGGTTATTTCCTGCGAAACCTGTTCGGACAGCGGGTGCAAAAGGTCAGTATCGACGCGGGTTTAACTTGTCCCAATGTCGACGGGACCGTGGCCTTTGGTGGCTGCAATTTCTGCGACAACCGCAGCTTCAGCCCCTCGCGCCGGCTGCCGCGCCAGGACATCGCTGAACAGGTGGACAGCGGGATCCGCCTGCTGAAGCTGCGGTACCGGGTGGATAAGTTTATCGCCTATTTCCAGCCCGCCACCAACACCTACGCCGAGCCAGCGGACTTGCGCACGATGTACGAGATGGCCCTCAGTCATCCCCGTGTGTCTGGCTTGGCCGTGGGAACCCGCCCCGACTGCGTCCCCAGCGAAGTCATGGACGTGTTGGCCGAGTTCGCAGGCCGCACGCTACTGTCGGTCGAATATGGCATGCAGACCATGCACGATCATTCGCTGGCCTGGATGAATCGAGGGCACGACCATGCGGCCACCGTTGATGCCGTGCAGCGAAGTCGCAACTTGCCGCTGGAGGTGTGCCTCCATATCATGCTCAGCCTGCCCACCGAGAACCGTGAGCAGATGTTGCAAACGGCGGAAGAAGTCGCGCGGCTGGGCGTCGATGCCGTCAAGATCCACAATCTCTACGTGGTCAAAAAGACACCATTGGCCCTGATGTGGGAGCAGGGCGACATCAAGCTGATGGACCGTGACGAATACGTCGAAACCGTGGTGGATTTCATCGAACGCCTGCCGCCCGACATGGTCGTGGAACGCGTCAGCGGCGACGCACCGGGGGATTACTTCTTGGCCCCCACCTGGTGCCTGGACAAGCCCGGGATCCTGCAAGCCATCGACCAAGAATTCACCCGCCGAGATTCCTGGCAGGGCAAGCGGTTCGCCGGCCCACAGGCCTGAGTTCCCCACCCGGCTCGGCTCCCATGCCCACCAAAACAGCCGTGCCCACCAAAAAATCGGTGCCCGCCAAAACACCTGTCCCGCCAAAACAACCGTTTGGCCAATATTTTTTAGGATTGTTGATCTGGTTTGACCACGAGGCTACACTGGGCCTCCGAGACGGCGGTGGGTACCAACGCAGGGTGAGTCCAACAGCGAGCTAACGTTCGAAGGGCCAGTGGCTTCGAAGGGCCAGTGGCTTTGAAGGGCCAGTGGCTTTGAAGGCACAGTGGCTTTGAAGGCACAGTGGCTTTGCTGGGACAGTGACGGGAACACGGGGTTGCAAGCGGGCCAGTGGGCGCGGTTGGGGGCGATTCCACTCTTCCTGAGGATTCTCGATTCCATGTTGCACCTATGCTGGCCGAACTTGGCTGCTTTTCGCAATATTAATTATAATAACACAAAAAACAAAACAAAAGTACCCGCACCTAGCGAATTGATCTCGCGTGGCGGTTCCCCCAAACGATGGGCCGGCCGACTCCCCGCAATGGCGATGCTGGCGGCGTTGGCGTCGATTTTGGCGACCGATGCAACGTGGGCCAACGAGGGTGACCCACCGGCGAGCTCGCAACTCAGCTTCTCCGCATGGAACGTAGACACGGTCAACAAGCTCTCGCCAGCGCCCGATACGATCGTCACCGGAACATTGCACATTTCTGGTTCTAGCAACGCGGGCACAAACGCTCGCATGGGGCTGAACATCAACCGGTACCTGGGGGCCGAACGTTTCTACAACGCGGGTTACACGGGCTCTCGATCCATTGTGGCCAATATCGAAGCGGGGCACGCCAGCAACACGCACAACATTACAGCCCACCAAACGCAACGTATCACGGGTACCGATGCATTGGGGTCGAATGACAGCCATGCTACCTCCGCGACCCACGCCATGTCCGGACGATTGGCCGGCAGTACCTATCCGAACAATTATTATGGCTTCGGGATTGCCCATGGAGCGGAAACCTGGTCGGGGGCAATCGCGACGGACTTTGGGAGCAACGGCAGCTTTAGCCTTACCAACAGCTCGACCGCCAGTGTCTACTCCACCGCGTTGCTGACGGGAATCAACGGGCAAACGGCGGACGTGTTCAACAGCAGCTGGGGATTCACGGCACCCGATGGCAACCGCACGGTGACGATCGGGGTCGATGGGATGCTGTATCAATCAGGAGCAGTCGGAGTCGTATCGGCGGGCAACAGCGGCTCTGGCACGAACACCGTGGGAGGCATTGCGGCTGGCTACAACGCCATCAGCGTCGGCGCTCTGCGAGCCGACAATGACGCGATCCCCTACAATCGCATTTCAACGTTTTCCAGTCGAAGTCCCAACAGCTTCTTCGATGCTCAAACCAACCAGACCATCACTAACGCACGAGCTGCAGTGGACATCGTCGCTCCGGGCCAAAATCTGACGCTGGCGACAGGCAACACGAATGCCACCGGCAGCAATCAGGCCGGCACCAGTTTCTCTGCCCCGATGGTGGCGGGTGGAGCGGGCTTGCTCGTCGACGCCGGTCGCGACTTGTACGCCGGCAACACTCGTGCTATCGATGGCCGAGTGGTTAAAGCGGTCCTACTCAACAGTGCCGACAAACTGCCGACTTGGAACAACGGGCAGACACTGCAAGAGGGCGTGATCCGCACGACACAGAGCTTGGACTATACCTTCGGTGCCGGGCGAATGAACCTGGACCAGGCCTTCGATCAGTACGTCCTGACGGCCGCCGGTGGCGCGGCTGGCACGACCGATGTCGCTGGCCTGTTGGGCGGCCAAGCCGCCAACGTGGGCTGGGATTTCGGGGAAGTCGCGCTCAATGGTTCCAACCAGTACTTCCTGGACCAAATGGTGGATGCCAACACGGAGTTCAATGTCACGCTGAGTTGGTACATCGATAACGATCCCGGCAACCTGGGCAACTTCAATGGCAATGGCTACAACCGCTTCGCAAATTTGAATCTGCGAATCTTTCAGTTCGACAACTTGGTGGACCGCAATGTGATCGGCACCATCGCGGAGTCGATCAGCCTTTACAACGCGGTCGAGCACCTATCGTTCACGGTTGACGCAACCGCGTTTTTGGGGATCGAGGTGATTCATGCCGGCAATCACTGGAACTTCGACAACAACACCAGCGGCGAATTCTATGGGTTGGCTTGGAGCAGCACCGCGGTGCCGGAACCCTCCGCGGCTGTCCTGTTGCTCGTGGCCAGCGCGATCGCAGGCTTGCGTCGGCGTCAGCGGAGCCGATGAGCGAGTTGCTCGTGAGCGGCGTTCCAACAGGCGGTGACTTCGCGGGTCAAGAGTTCGGTCAATTGATCGTCGTCCAGGGTCTGGACGACTTCAATGGGGATGGGTGGACCGACCACCACCTGCAGGGTCCAGGGTGCGGGAAACGACTTGCCCTTGGGCCAGGCCTCAAAAGCGCCCGCGATGGCCATCGGCAGGAGGGGCACCTTGGCTCGCCGAGCCAACAGCGCCAAGCCACCCTTGAACGGTTGCAACTGGCCGTCCTCCGTCCGTGTGCCCTCGGGGAATATGAGGACCTTCTCGCCGATCTTCAGCCGCTCGAGCGTCCTTTTCACACCCGCCAATCCCAATCCATCGCGTTGGATGGGAACCGCCCCCAGATACACGATCAGCTTGGCGAACAAGCCTTTGAACAGCGTGTCCCGCGCCAGATAGGTCATGGGGTCACGGCAGGCCAGCCCCACCAGGACGGGATCCAGATGCGATTGATGGTTGCAGCAAACCAACATGCTTCCCGGGGGAATGTTTTGCCGGCCCGTGATCCGCAAGCGGAAATACAAGGCAAACAACAGTGACACGATCATATGCGAGCCGCGATAAAAAGCCCGGGCATGCCACGGCCGAGACGGCGGCAGTGTGCCTGAACTCCGCTGAGCCCCTCGACCAGCAACCCTCTCGACACCCCCGCCGTCGTTGCTCGCCGCCCCCGGCTTGCCCACGGCTGGAGTCGCCTCACTTGCGAGAGTAGCGGGGTTTGCATCACTGCTCGCTGGCTGACTGGGATCGTTGTGATTCATGACCAAGTTGTAACCGCCGACGCTTCGTAGAACGCATCAAGGATGAACTGCTGGAGGTGAACGGTCACCCCAAAACTTTCATCCAGCAGTGGTGGTTGCGTTTTCCTGAGACTCCGGGGGCAGTTTACTCAGGGGTGGTCACGTTAGCAACCGCTCGCCCTCGCTGGTATTTGTGCCTCCCGGCGAAATGCGTTACGAGAAAATCCCGCCTGACGGCTCTCGGATCGTGGTCTGATTTTGGTGTCGGTGCGGTGCGCAAGTCGGATCTTAACCTTTCACGGGTGGGAGGTAATCCTCGGGGCTGGCGCATTCCGCAAGTCGGGTGTTTTTCGGGGCAAACCGGTAGCGTTCTCCAGTTGCTTTGACTCGCAAACGATCGTAGCGTTAACCCGACTTGCTGCATGGCACCCTACGAGGCGTGAACGGTTACAGCAGTACTTGGAGCCGCCTACCGAGCGTTTCCCGGCAAATGTCGAGTACCGCCGCTTCCGTCGTGGCTCTGCCCGGCGGAGCGGCAACTGACGGCTACCAAACCCCCAAACCAACCAAAATGCGGCTCTCTGCCTCTTGGTCATACCGGCAAACCGTCGACAACGCCCACGACCATTCAAGCGTGTGGCGAGCAAAAGCCAACTTAAAGAGTGCAAGAACGGCTCGGGCCCGAGGCAACCTTGTCGCTAACCAACCCCAAGGAAAACTTCCGTTGCTGGTTACCTCGTTAGTCGGGTGGAACACTAATCGACGCTAATCGTCACTAATCCAGAAAACCGGGGTCCCACAAGCCGGTAATGGCCGAAAAAACAACGCCAACCATGCCAGTTCACAAAGATTTTGAGGCGGTTGGATTTCTCTGCGTGCTTCCCCCCTCTCACGGTTCACCTACCGACTGGGCCCGATAGCAAACGACGACCCTCTGCCTGGGCGTTGAGTAATGCAAGGCCTCACACTTACCAGTATCACGAACCAAAAACCCGGCACTCGATTGCCAGTCAATTCCTGTCTCCATCGTTCCAGCCGCGAGCACTCACTCCCGCCGACTCTCGCTCCAAAGTAAGCGTCGAACTGCCGGTCTACAGCTGTCCCCACTCCTCTGCCCCCATTCCTCTATCCTCATTCCTCTATCCTCTATCCTCTATCCTCATTCCTCTATCCTCATTCCTCATTCCTCATTCCCCATTCCCCATTCCCCATTCCCCTGCCCCCATTCCCCTGTCCCCATTCCTCTGTCCCCATTCCTCTGTCCCCATTCCCCTGTCCCCATTCCTCTGTCCTCATTCCCCTGTCCCCATTTCACCTCCAACCAGCAGAGGGCTGCTGGTCGACATCCCCGCCCACCATCCCGGGCTTGTCCCGATAGAGGCATGACTGACCGGCTACCAGCCCACCCCAAATAATCAAAAAGAAGGCGTTTTGCCCCTTGGTCACATCGCCACCGTCGGCTTCATGCCGGCGGGGCGATGACTGACCGGCTACCGGCCCAGCCCACAATAATCAAAAAGAAGGCGTTTTGCCCCTTGGTCACACCGCCCCCGGTGGGTTTACCCCGCCGGAGCGAAAGTTTGGGTAGCTAGACCGCTCCCCAATAATCAAAAAGAAGGATCGTTGCCCCGTGGTCACACCGCCACCTTCGGCCTCGTGCCGATGGGGCGATGACTGACCGGCTACCAACGCCCCCCAATAATCAAAAAGAAGGATCGTTGCCCCTTGGTCACACCGCCAGAAACACTCTGCGGCAGAGCATTGCCTCGCGGTCACCGCCCAGCCGTGCAAACAACTCAAGCATCGCAGAACACACCTCCCCCAATTGCGGTCTCGGTGGAAGTTGAGCAGCTAAACCCGCGTCGCACTCGACCGCCCAAACCGCACGCCGTCGCCCTCTAGCCTGTCAAACTTTCGGTCCAACGACACAAGGTCATTGGGGCCGCTGGCATCGCTCGTCGTCCCGCACTCAGGCAGAGGGCGAATAGGGTACGGAGGGCGACCGCCTGAAGGCGGAACTACAAGCGGCGAGACCTCGCTTCGGTGAGCCTTCGTTAGGCCGACTCTGACCGTCTCCATTGGTCACGTCTCGCGGCTAGAAGGCCCCGCTCGTAGTCCCGCTCTCCAGCAGAGGGCGCCATGGCGAAACTCCGCCAAATAACTGACCGGCTACCAGCCCAGCCCACAATAATCAAAAAGAAGGCGTTTTGCCCCTTGGTCACACCGCCCCCGGTGGGTTTACCCCGCCGGAGCGAAAGTTTGGGTAGCTAGACCGCCCCCAATAATCAAAAAGAAGGATCGTTGCCCCTTGGCCACATGCCACCTTCGGCCTCGTGCCGATGGGGCGATGACGACCGGCTACCAGCTCCCCCCCAATAATCAAAAAGAAGGCCCGTTGCCCCTTGGTCACATCGCCAGAAACACTCTGCGGTGAAACATCGTCTCGCGGCCACTCACCGCCATACCGTGTGTACAACTCCAAGCTACTCAGGCTACGCCTCCCCCAATTGCGGTCTCGGTCGAGGTTGAGCAGCTAAACCAACGTGGCACTCGACCGCCCAAACCGCACGCCGTCGCCCTCAGCCTGTCAACTTTCGGTCCAACGACACAAGGTCATTGGGGCCGCTGGCATCGCTCGTCATCCCGCTCTCAGGCATAGGGCGAATCGGGTATCGAGGGCGACCGCCTAAGGCGGAACACGAGCGGCGGGTCCTCGCTTCGGTGGGCCTTCGTTAGCCGGCCCTCAACGTTTCCATTAGTCACGATTTGCGACTGGACGGTCCCGCTCGTAGTCCCGCTCTCCAGCAGAGGGCGCCATGGCGAAACTCCGCCAAATGACTGACCGGCTACCAGCCCAGCCCACAATAATCAAAAAGAAGGCGTTTTGCCCCTTGGTCACACCGCCCCCGGTGGCTTTACTCCCGCCGGATGAAAGTTTGCAGCTAGAACGCTCCCCAGCAATAATAAAATCAAAGAAGGATCTTTGCCCCTTGGCCACACCGCCACCGTCGGCTTCATGCCGGCGGGGCGATGACTGACCGGCTACCAGCTATCCCCACAACGATCAAAAAGAAGGCGTTTTGCCCCTTGGCCATACCGCTAGAAACACTCTGCGGTGAAACATCGCCCCGCGGCTACTTACCGCCATACCGTTTGTACAACTCCAAGCTACGCAGAACACGCCTCCCCCAATTGCGGTCTCGGTGGAGGTTGAGCAGCTAAACCAACGTCGCACTCGACCGCCCAAACCGCACGCCGTCGCCCTCTAGCCTGTCAAACTTTCGGTCCAACGACACAAGGTCATTGGGGCCGCTGGCATCGCTCGTCATCCCGCTCTCAGGCATAGGGCGAATCGGGTATCGAGGGCGACCGCCTAAAGGCGGAACTACAAGCGGCGGGACCTCGCTTCGGTGAGCCTTCGTTAGGCCGGCCCTCAACGTTTCCATTGGTCACGTCTCCCGCCCAGGCGGCCGCTTGTAGTCCTGCCTTTGGCGGAGGGCGCCTTGGAGAAACTCCGCCAAATGACTGACCGGCTACCACACCTGCCCCACGGTCGCAAAGATGGAGCTTCGCCCTTGGCACACGGCGCGGGTTCACCTTGGGACCGAAAGTTTGGGCAGCGAGTACGCCCCCCACAACAATCAAAAGAAGGCCCGTTGCCCTTGGCACCGGTCCCATGGGTTCACCCGTGGGACTGATCACGAGTTGCTCAACCTGCAATCTTCGTTCCTAAAAACACTCTGCCTTCCATCCCGTCGGCCTCTTGTGTCAGCCCTCCGGGCCTTCTGATCGTAGTGCCTCGTCGGCCTGCGGCTGACGCCACCGGCAGGGCATGGTTTGGCCCTCCGGGCCTCACGGCAGCAGGCGACTGGTTCAGACGGGCAACTCGTGGCGAGTCGAGCTTGCATGCCAGGAGGAGGACTTGATAGACGCGATTCTGAGTCCCGGAAATTGACTTACTTCAATCCCCCTAAGACTTAAACCTGACGAAGACCACAATAACCAAGAACATTCCTTCAGGTCGCACCTCTCGCGGCCAATAAAAACGTCCTTTCAGCAGCGAGCCCAACCGCCTGCCTCGCTACCGGTCTGTCCTCAGCCCGTCCCGCTGACCAAAAACCACTGCCGCCCGTCGGCTCATCTGCTCTGTCACGCGAAACAGCCCCGTCTTCCGCCTCCCAATCTGACCGCTGGGGCTAAAATCGCCCTATCTTCGGTTGCGAACTCCATGCCAAACCGCGGTCGTCCGGCGGCAGCTCCGGGCCTAATCCTCAGAATCGGGGTTATTTACGGGGTATTCTTGAACGGAGTGACTTACTCGATGAACCGTTCGTATGCCAACCGGGGCTGGCGTAGTTGATGCCTCATGAAGTCCATGTTATTCCTGACTAAGTGAATCCTTGACTCATTCAGCAATGGATCGAATGCATCTGAAAATCGATGATCTTGGCCACTCGAACCTGCCTGCCCCTACCATGAACCAAAAACTACTAGGTACTTAGGACAATATGGGTAGGTACCGCATATCTTTTGTTATGGTACCTTTTTAAAACTCAGACCATAATCGCTCCCGGACAATCTTTAGGCGGTCCAGTACTAAGCTAACGTCAGTCACGTTGGTGTCAGTTACATCGCGTAATACGAAACCAAGTGCGACATTATCATCTACTTTCGAGTAAACCCGTGTTGAATGGCTGCACAACCGCCGTATCGTGCACTGGTCCACATCTTTGGCGAAAATCGGGTGGCCGATCAGCCGTAAAGTGGGTTTTCCCCTCGACAACCCATAGACAGGCATAAGCTGGAATCAAAATGGCAACAAACATGACGCCATCGATTGTGTACAGCAATGGTTGACGATTAAGGTCAACATAGAACCCTCCCCCAGGACAGAGGGATCTTACAAAGTCTTGCCAGTCAAACATCTGAACACCCCAATTCCAGGCTGGATCCGGTAGCCGTTCAGACGGTAGTGTCGGTCGACGGCAGGTGGATTGAGGAATGGCCCAACACCCGCGTTGGCACGCCAATTGCGAAAGCTGCACGTATACTTGTCGACGATATCACGCCACTTTTGTAACATTTGCATGTGACCACCACGCACGTTTGTAGCACCAACCTGATAAGGGCAGTTCAAGTCTCATCGTTCCAGTCTGTATTTGGTCGACTGTATAAGGAGCCTCTAGTTTGCGTGACACCCTCAGATTCCACGTCAACCTCTTCGTGATCGCCGATCTCAACTCCCAACTCCATTTTCTATCGCCATTTTAAAATCAATTCGATCAGCTGATCTTCCTTTCTTGCCAATTCCATCTTCGATTCGGTACCAACTGTAGCAATCCATCTGCCAATTTCTTTTCTCCTCAGACTCTCCAAATCAATGGGATCATTGCACCAAATCCGGCTTATATTTAGCCGATTCGCGTCGCCACATGCCACTAGCCCAGCACGATGGATGAAATCGAAAAGAGTATCGGCGACCGTCATCCCGCTCGACGACCAAGTAAAAATGAGATTGAATGCCCGCATGGTGAGCTGAATTATTCCACGCTGCGCTAAGGCAGCTTTCAGAGCCGAAAGCTCTAACCACAATCCAAACTTCGCGACCAAGCGGATCGAGTTCCTTCGTGGAGAAATACCCCCGATACAAACTCATCCCATCCACATACCCCAGCGGATCTCTCGTCACAAACCCACCCGTCGCGGGATCGTACCACCGCGCCCGGAAGTGGTAGAGCCGCAAATCAGCATCCCATTCACGACCAGTGTACGTGTAACGATTGGCATAAGTGCTGCTCGTACGAACAGTGCCGTTGGCGGCGTAGATGCTAAGGGTGCCATAAGCGCTGTAGGTATATCGCTCGACCAGCGTCCCAGCCGCGTTGGTCAGCCCGACGATGGAATACTGTTGGTTGCGATGATAATAAAGTGCGTTGTCGCCGGTCGTCGGCAAAGTCGTAGTTGTACCTGTATGACGCAGGATCGGTTCGTCCACGTAGTCGTAGCCCAGGCAGTCCGCGTAGACGTAACGGTAGGTCGGTGAGGAGGTGACGGCCCCCCGAGCGTAATCAGCGATCACTTGTTGTCCCGCGTGAACGTAAACCACATTGCCACTGGAATGACTGCGGGCAACTCGGCGCCCAAGTGCATCGTATTCAAACGTCACTTCCAAACTACCGGCTGAACCGTTGGTGTCAGCGCCGCGGAGTTGATTGTCGAAGTTCCAATCCAAGTTCAACGCGGGAGCAGATAAGGTGGCTGGTCGCGACGTTTGGTTGCCCTTCACGTCATAAGCCAGTGTCCCGGTACTGGCGCCTGTGAACCCTGTGAACTCGTGAGCATTGCTGTGGGTGCGATTCCAAGTCGAACCGGCACTGGTGAAGCTGTCCCAGTTCCCGACATCGGACAAAGTCCAAGCTTGGTTCATTGTTCCGTTGGTGCGATTCCAAGTCTGGAGTCTGTCCTCGTCATCGTAACCCGTGGCACCGGTCGAGAACCCAAAACCGGACATGGTATGGTTAAAAGTCACGGTATCGCCCTTTTGGTCCTCGCGGCGGATCATCCGCCCGGCAGGATCGTAGGTAAACGTTCGTGGGTTAGGGATAAGTCTGACCGGGGGTACGACTTAAGTTATACCCACCGTCGGGGAGAAAAGCTACAGAAATCTGGGGCTCGGGAGCGTTTTTTTGGGGGCATGAGCATCAAGTCTCCGTGGCGCAGATGTGACCAAGAGGCGGAGTGCCTTCTTTTTGATATTGGGGGGATGGCGGTAGCTGGTCAGTCATGCCTCCACCGGGACAAGCCCGGAATGGTGGGCGGTGTGGCCAAGGGGCGGTGGGCCTTCTTTTTGGTAGTTGGGCGTAGCTGGTAGCCGGCCAGTCATCGCCCCATCGGCACGAGGCCGAAGGTGGCGATGTGGCCAAGAGGCAACGAGCCTTCTTTTTGAATATTGAGGGGCGTTCTCGCTGCCAAACTTTCGGTCCCACTGGCAAGCCAGTGGGGGCCGGTGTGGCCAAGGGGCAGAGTTCCTTCTTTTTAATTATTGGGGGGGGAGCTGGCAGCCGTCAGTTGCCGCTCCGCCGGGCAGAGCCACGACGGAAGCGGGGGTGGACCAGCTGCCCTTTGCTGGTTGGAGGTGGGATGAGGACAGGGGAATGGGGACAGAGGAATGAAGACAGGGGAATAGTGACAGAGGAATGAGGGACAGAGGAATGAGGACAGAGATAGACAGAGGAATGAGGACAGTTGTAGACCAGCAGTCCTCTGCTGGTCGGAGCTGAGAATCGCTTGTCGTATGTGCAAGCGGCTTGAACCAAGGGATTGGGTTGTGAAATAAAAGCCGGGCACGTTCATTGGCGGTGTGACCAAGGGGCGAGTGCCTTCTTTTTGATTACTTGGGGGTTGCTGGTAGCTGGTCAGTCATGCCCCCACCGGGACAAAGGGCTGGTGGATTTTTCCAGACTCGCTCACGAAATTGCTGCCCGATTCAATGAAATCGGGCAAAAACACGGCGTTCGCGCCTCAATCGAAATGCTTGACGCATTCCGCTACGGAAAAATCAACTAGCCCAACAGGGGGGCTCCGAGGAAAAACAAGAGGCCCCAGTGTTTAAAGGGGGCCATAATGGGCGTTACTGGACTCGAACCAGTGACCTCCACGATGTCAACGTGGCGCTCTAGCCAACTGAGCTAAACGCCCTCAAAACGAGAGCTTCCCGGGCTTGTTTGGTGTATCGGATCGGCCCCCCGATTCGAATGAGCAAAGTTTCGCGACCGATCGCCACTTCGTCAAGTCGGGGGGACGGGGGACTGGGCAAGAACCTAGGAGACGGCCCGCCGGGCCGCCGGGGGACCGGGAGCCGACAGGACGGTGGACCGGGCCGACGGAGGACGCCCGCCCGATGTTTAGGCCCGTCCTGTGGTTAGGCCACCCCGTGTTTAGGCCACCCGATGTTTAGGCCGTCCTGTGGCTAGGCCGTCCTGTGTTTAGGCCACCCCGTGGCTAGGCCGCCAAACGCTTCCCGCCAGCACGCAATTGAAACAGTCCCATGATTTCGTCCTTGGTCAGGCTGAGGTTCTGCGGGCCGTTGGTGGCCGAGAACAGTGTCTCGAACAGCTGGCGTTTTTCTTCCAAGATCATGTGAATCCGCTCTTCAATCGTCCGCTCGCTGGTCATCCGCGTGATGGTGACACTGCCGGCGGCCCCGATCCGATGGGCACGATTGATGGCCTGATCCTCGATCGCTGGGTTCCACCAGCGGTCGAACAGAAAGACGTAGCGGCAGAACTGCAGGTTCAGGCCCACGCTGCCGGCCCCGTAGCTCATCAGCAGCACGTGCTTGCTCGGGTCTTCTTTAAACTGCTTGAGGATCGGATCACGTTGCTTGGAGGGAATCCGACCATGGTACTCCAGTGGCCCGAAGCGTTCCAAAGTCGGACGCATCTGATCCACCGTCTTGACCCATTGGCTGAACACGATGGCCTTCTGACCGCTGGCGGCGACCTCTTCCATATCGGCCTCCAAGCGTTGTAGCTTGCTGCTGGCCCCAGTCACCGGATCAAAATTGCAGATCTGCTTGAGCCGCAACACCAACTGAAACACGTGTTGGATGGTCAACTCCTCGCCCATATCGCTGAGGCGGAGAATGCCTTTCTCTTCCGCCTCGCTATAGGTTTCCCATTGCTGGGGAGTCAGTTCCAGCAAGGCGTCGCGATACAGGCGTGGCGGCATGTCCTTCAGGACCAAGTCCTTCGTCCGCCGCAGGACGTAGTCGCCCACCTCGCGGGCCATGACCTCGATGGGCAAACCGGGCGGCAGGTAGCCGGGCAGCAGGAATTCGAAAATGCCATGCAGGTCGTTGACGCTGTTCTCGATTGGGGTACCCGTCAAAGCCCACGAACGTTGGCGGTTGATCTGGCGGATCGTCTTGGCCGTGCTGTTACTGCTGTTCTTGATCCGCTGAGCCTCGTCGAGGATCACCAGGTCGTATTGCTTATCTTCGCCCACGACTTCGCCTTGGTCACGCATCAACAACTCGTAGTTGGCGATCTTGACGGGCGTGGCCTGCTGTTGCCACAGGAACGAACGCTTGTGCGTATCGCCCTCAACGATGCCCAGCGGGATTTCAGGCGCCCAGGCGGCAAATTCGCGTTGCCAGTTCGTCACCAATGGCTTGGGGCAGATCAGGAGCACGTTCTTGATGTGCCCCGCGTGCAACAACAGTCGCACCGCCGTGATCGCTTGCATGGTCTTGCCGAGCCCCATTTCATCGGCCAAAACCGCGGCCGCTCGTGGGAAGAGAAACGCCACCCCCTCCATCTGATGCTGAAACGGCTGAAACGGAAAATCCAGCGTCTGGCTGGAGAGCAACGACTCCAACGGCGGTTGCAGTAGGTAGTACAACCGATCCGTCCACTTGATCAGGTCCTTGGGCGGCTTGATCCGCGTCCGCGAGCGGGGGGCGGTCGATTCGTCCGCCACCTTCGCTGGATCGCGTGCTTCACCGTCCCGAGGTTTCGCGGGCACCGACCGAGCGACGACCGGCAACCAGTTCGGCGACTCGGGGAATACATGTGAAAACACGCGAGCCGTGGGCATGCGTCCGGCCAGACTGATGACGGCGGGAGCGTCGAACCGCAGCGATTTGGCATCGATGGAAGTCGCAGCCGACCGTTCATCTTCTGCTGCCGCACCGTCACCGCTCAGCCTCAATTCGCGGTCATGCCACGACCATGTCTCGATCTCCCAAGCCTGCTCCGCATCCCCGGGGGAAGGGCGATCGGTTCTCGAGGGGTCGGTCTCGCCACGAAAGAAATTCAGCATCGGGTTTCTCAATCTGGCTTAGGCCGCTCGCAGGGCAGCGTCTCGGGCTTCGGTCATGGCTTGTCGCACGCGGTCGAATGGCTCGGCCAGGTCATGTCGCGCCGTAAATTGAGTCAACGCCGCTTCGATCCAGCGGCGGGAATCGGCTGCCGAGTTGGTGTCGGGGGCCAGCAGCCACACCGTTTGGTCGCGGATCGTCAAAGTGTCCCAGGGCATCGGCGGCGCCGCGGGCGCCATTCCCACCGGTGGCAGGTCCACCGAATCGACCTCGGCGGCGGCACTCGCTGGGGCGGTCGGCGGCACAAACACCATGGGCGTGTCGACATTGTCTGGCAACTGGGCGGTATCCCAGCAATCGGTCAGCAAAAGTTGCGGGACCGTCTTGGCCTTGTCCAGCAGGGCTCGGCCGATCACTTGCCCGCAGACATGGGCCCGCAGGCTGGCCCCGTACAAAATGGCCTGCGTCCGCGAGACCTTGACCGGCAGCGTGCAATGGAACTCGAGCGGCCGAGCCAGTGTATTGAGTAAGAGCAGCCCTCCGCACAACCCCCAGCCGTCGAATTCAGTGCACGTCAAAAACCCGAGTTGTTCCACGCGGTGGCCTGCGCTCATGTCGCTCCTTCAGGGGGTCACGAACCGTCAAAAACCCTCGTCCCCGAGTTGGAGCGATGGGCGTAGGAGAGCATCGGCAGTCCGTTCGACGTGACTTTAGCTGGCAAATCCAGACGATACGATCGAAAAGTCGCGGCCTGAAATTTACCAAGTTTTCTCAAGTGCCAACCGATTTCTGCCGGCTGTCGACCATTTGGGACACCCACCAGTGCCCGTAACCGACACAAGCGTTTCAAACCGACCCAAAAAGCTGCCCCAGGCCGGGTGTTGATTTTTGTACTTGCTCGACATCCGTTCCGCACCCTGACTATACTGAGGGATGTCGGGGGGCAAAACCACAACCATGCAACCGGTGCGAAAGTCGTCCCAGAGACGGCCCACGATCATCGGTCGGAGAATATCAATGAGTCACGATTCGCAGGATCCCTCGTCTCTTTATCGCTACAGCGTGACCGTCAATCCCGCGACGGCCGATTCGTATCAAGCGGCTCCTGCGGCGTCGCCCCAATCCCCGGAGCAAAACGCCTTGGTAGTTCGCGTCCTGCAACAAGTCTTGGAAACCCAGCGCCGCCAGGTCGAGTTGCTGGAGGAAATGAGCAAGCAGATGCAGGCGACGCAGCGCCAGCGTGCCAACGAGCTGCAGCAATGGAAGCAAGCCAACCCGCAATTGGCCAAGAGCTGCTGGGAGGCATCGCAGGCCCTGGGCCAAGTCCAAGCCGATTACCTGCGAACGATGACCACAGAGGTCGAATTCAACTCGGAAGATATGTTGGCCAGCGAATTTGTCTTGAATGAGTTTGTCGATCGATTTGGCCCGCGAATGGCTCATCTGAACAGCATCCTACAGGTCCTCGGCCAACTCAGTAGCCCGCCGACACCGCCGCCCAAAACGCCCAAGTAGACGCTCGCAAAAACGCCAGGCACTGACTCTCGGGGAGCCGGCCCAACTGGTTGTACGGCCCATGCCGGTTGTACGGCGCCCACTGGTTGTTTTGCTCACGCTGGTTGTACGGCCCCTCGGGTTGTTTGGCCAGTCGTGACACGACACATCGCGGTTGGTATGCTGGTGGAGAACCAGGCGACCTGTGGAGTCGTTGCCGCTGCGGGTCGGCTCGGCTGTGGTCGTCCCTGCTGCGAGCGGATGAAACATGACAAGTCTTGGGTTTGCGTCGCCTGGCTATCTCTGGTTGTGTGTGATTTTGCTGGGGTTCATCGCTTTGGCCTGGCGATCCCGCGCGGGTCTGACCGGTGCCCGTTATCTTCTCTCCCTTGGATTCCGCTTGGCACTGGCCATTTTGATTGTCATGGCCCTGGCCGAGGCCCAGATGCGGCAGATCAATCCCAGCCTCTGTGTGGTGTATCTTTTGGACCAGAGCCAAAGTATCCCGGCCAAACAGCGGGTCGGCATGTTCGATTATGTGGTCCGGGACATCGAGCGTTTTCGCCGCGAAGATCAAGGCGATTTGGCAGGGGTGATCGTCTTTGGACGGACCGCGGCCATGGAACTGCCGCCCTCGGCCGAGCCCTTGCGTTGGCAGGGTCGCCGCGAGGTGATCGTGCCCCAATTGGAGGAGGCCACCGATTTAGCCGCGGCGATGCGACTGGCTCAGACGACCTTCCCACCCGACGTGCCGCGACGAGTCGTCTTG
Organism: Pirellulaceae bacterium; assembly: GCA_018402565.1. Lineage (GTDB taxonomy): Bacteria > Planctomycetota > Planctomycetia > Pirellulales > Pirellulaceae > M30B19. Next base: position 841,751 of record JAGYIQ010000001.1, read on the forward strand.
GTCACCGATGGGAACGAAAATCGGGGCTCTGCCCGCGAGATGCTGGCCGAGTACCGACGCCAGGGGATCGGCGTCGATGTGGTGGCGATCCCCTTGGAACGCGAACCACGAGTCCTGATCGAGCGGCTGGTGATGCCCAACCGCGCCAAGCAGGACTCGATGATCGAGGCCAAGGTCGTGCTCAACAATCAATGGACCCCTGCGGCAACGGCCCCAGATTCCGTGGACGGAGCCAGCGAAAATTCTGGCAATCCGACCACGGGCGGCAGCGTCAACGGCACGTTGCTGATCACGCGGAAGATCGGCGAGCAAGAGGTGGTGGTCGTATCACAGGAGGTAGAGTTGCCGGCCGGCAAGTCGGTCTTCAGCTTCCCGCACCGCTTGGATTTTGGCTCTGGCTTCTACAGTTACGAGGCCACGTTCAGTCCCGCCGACCCGGTGCTGCGGGCGCAGACATCGGCAGCACAGCGGCGGGTGTCCGCGTTTACCAATGTCGAAGGCCAAGGTCGAGTACTGCTGTTGGAGGACCCCAGTAGCCCGGGGCGCTTCGATCTGTTGGCCAAGAGCCTACGGACAGCCGGCTTGTCCGTGGACGTCCAAGCCGACTTCACCACGCTGGGGTCATTCGCGGCCATGCAGAGCTACGACTCGATCGTCTTGGGCGATATCCCACGCGTTACCGCCTTGGACGACACACCGATGATCTCCGACCAACAGTTGGAGTTGCTGCTGCAGAATACCGAATTGGGCGGCGGGCTGGTGCTGCTGGGTGGCCCCAACAGTTTTGGGGCCGGCGGTTGGAGCAACACGCGGCTGGAGGAAGCTAGCCCGGTCAACTTTACGGTCAAGAATTCCAAGGTAATGCCAGCCGGCGCCTTGATGTTGGTCGTTGATCGCTCCGGCTCCATGGAGGGCGACAAAATCGTGGCCGCGCGACAAGCGGCCATGGCCGCGATCCAAACCTTGAGCGAAAACGACTACGTCGGCGTGGTCGCCTTCGATACCCTGGCCACCTGGGCTGTCCCCTTCCAACAGATCGGTGGCCGCCGAGCCGTACTCAACGGGCTGGCTCGTCGGATCAGCGTCGGCGGCGGAACGGACATGTTCCCCGCCATGCAGAAGGGATTTGCAGCGTTGCGAACGATCGATGTCGGCGTCAAGCACATGATTGTCATGACCGACGGTTTGACTCCAACCGCGGAATTCGAGGCGCTGGTGCAACAGATGCGAAAAGAAGGCATTACGGTCTCGGGCGTCGCGGTGGGCGATGATGCCGACCGCAACTTGCTGCTCAAGATCTCGCAACTCGGCGGTGGCAAGTTCCACAACGTCACCAATTCCAAATTGGTACCGCGGATTTTTATGAAAGAGGCGCTGCGGGTCACGCGACCCTTGCTGTTCGAGCGGGACCAACCGTTCCGTCCCCAATTGGTGCCCGGTCATGACGCGTTGGCTGGACTCAAAGACCCGTTGCCACCCATTCGCGGCTTCGTACTTACCGAACGAAAAAACAACCCCTTAGTCCAAGTCGGCGTGACCTCACCCCTGCCCGGGGACGACGACGTCAACACCATCTTTGCCTCTTGGAATTATGGCATCGGCCGCAGCGTCGTCGTCACAACCGACGCCGGCCAACGCTGGGCCACCGAGTGGCCAGAGTGGCAAGATTACGGCCGTTTTTACGAACAGATTATTCGATGGTCGATGCGACCGGGTGGCGATACCGGCGGCTTCAATCTGGCGGCACAAATCGTCGACGGCACGCTGGAAGTCTCGTTGACCGGAACCAGCGACGCGGGGGAGCCGCTGAATTCCCTGGAGCCGCTGGGGATGGTCGTCACCCCCGACCAACAGCTGCAACGACTGGAGTTCCAGCAATCGTCGCCAGGCCGCTATGCCGCGGAACTCCCCATCGAACTGCTGGGAAATCACTTTTTGACCGTTCGCCCCAGTGCTGAGTATCGGACGATTACCATCGGAGTCAGTGCGCCAGAGAATTTGGAGATTTTAGCCGAGGACACCAATTGGAACCTGCTCGAGACGCTCGTGGCGGCGCCGCCCGAAGGGGGCCCCGAGGGACAGCTCCGTCGCGCAGGCGTACTGGACGTTTCCTTGGTCAGCGAACTCGATGACGCGTTCCGCCGCACCTTGCCGCAGGTCTACGCCGTCAGCGATATCCGCAGCTTGTTGGTCGTCCTGGCGGCACTGACGTTGTTTCTCGATGTCGCCGTCCGTCGTCTGTCGGTCGATGTCAGCGGACTCCGCGATTGGCTCCGCCAGACTTGGGGGCAACGTCGCGAACCCGAGGGAGCCGGCCAAACCGTTGCGCGGTTGAAGGCCAAAGTGGCGGAGGTTCGCCAAGATCAGGTCAATCTCCCGCTGGATGACAATGTTGTGGGATCGGTCGAGGAACTGCTCAGCGGGCCGCGGCCGCAATCGTCCGACCCACCTCGAGTCAATTCCCCCCCCCTGAGCGAATCGGGAGGCGTGAGTGAAGGCAGCGGCCCCAGTTACACGCAGCGACTGCTGGATGCCAAGCGACGCAGTCGCCAATCGTGATACGAAGTGGGTTTCAAGGGTCTTGTGTCGGTTTGGACTTATTGAGATTACTGCGAATCGACCGAGTTTTCATCGATTGCTTACTCGATCTGGTGACTGTTCATCCTCGTAGATTACTTGTAACCGTTCACGAGTGGGAGGTCATCCTTGGGGCGGGTGCATTCCGCAAGTCAGACGGTTCTCGGGGCAAACCGGTAGCGTTGTCCAGTTGCTTTCACTCGCCAACAATCGTACGGTTAGCCCGACTTGCTGCATGACACCCTACGAGGCGTGAACGAAAACAAAAAAACGACCCACATCGGAGTCTATCCCGACGTGGGCCGTTAATGATCGTGTTGCGTTGTGGACTTGACCGTGCCTTGCGACGGGGCCGAGTCAACGCATCAGATAAGTGGTCGACTAGTAGCGATCGCGGTAGCCGCCGCCGGAGGCGTTGCCACCGTAGCTGGAGCGACCTTGATCCCCGCGACCTTGATCCCCGCGACCTTGATCCCCGTAGCCCGCGTGACTGGGGCTGCGATAGCTGCCACCGCCACCACGCTCTTCGCGTGGCCGAGCTTCATTGACGGTCAGAGCGCGGCCGTTGAACTGCGCGTCGTGCAAGCCATCGATGGCTGCTTGAGCGTCCTGATCGGAGCCCATTTCGACAAAGCCGAAACCTTTGCTGCGACCGGTGTCGCGATCCATCACGACTTGAGCGCTGCGTACGTCACCGTACGACAAGAACAACTCTTCCAAACCTGAACTGTCAACTTGGAAACTCAAGTTTCCACAATACAATTTCCGTCCCATAATAATCTCCAATGGATTGGGAGGATTTTTGGCTACCCGATTTTACTTTCTTAGCCAATTAGAAAGCGACTGACATGGCAGTCCACCAGAAGGCACGGACGAAACTGAAAAACCGAACAGAACAACCAACCGGACAACACGCTATGGTCCAAATCCTTGGACCCACTTAAACTTTGAACCAAACAGAACTTTGGACCAAACTACTCAGTATCTTGCGTCTCAACCCATTCATCAAACTATTCACAAGCCCAACGATCTCAGCAATCCATCAGCACCCAACAACTCAGGCAACCAAAAATCTTGCGTCGTCGATCGTGGCAAGTTCCAAACTCATCTTTCCGACAGTGTCAGCATACGCGATGCTTGTGGATAAGTCAAGAGCTAAATTGCCAATTGAGCAAATGAGCTGATTTTCCGTAACCGTTCACGGGTGGGAGGTAATCCTTGGGGCTGGTGCATTCCGCAAGTCGGTTGGTTCTCGGGGTAAACCGATTGCGTTCTCCAGTTGCTTTTGCTCGCAAACAATCGACTGGTCAGCCCGACTTGCTGCATGACACCCTACGAGACGTGAACGGTTACGATTTACCCTGCACAAAGATCTCCCGCGCCGCCTGTCCTTTGCCATCTTCGGTCGCGTAGAACGGGCGTTGCTCCACCTCAAACGCAGTCTGCGGACTGATGCCCAGCGCCGTGAAGATCGTGGCATGCAAGTCCGTGACACTCAGTGGCTTGTCAATCGCCACAAACGGTCGTTGATCGGCCGAGGCACCATACAGTTGCCCACCTCGCACACCGCCGCCCCACATCACCACACAAGAAGCGCCCGTGAAGTGACGATGCTGGCCGTAATGCTTCATGGTTTGCAACGCCTCCACCGGTTCCGTCGTTTGATCGTTGGCGTTCGAGCCGGGCTTACCCTCCATGATCATGTCGCGACTGAATTCGCTGGCCAAGATCACCAGCGTGCGATTCAGTAGCCCACGGCTCTCCAAATCCAAGATCAATTGAGCGATCGGTTGATCGATCTCTTGCTTCATGCGCTGCAGTGTCGTGTGACCGTCGGCATGCGTATCCCAATGCAAAAAGGGCACGTATTCGGTGGTGACTTCCACAAAGCGAGCGCCGTTTTCCACCAACCGACGAGCCAATAAACAGCCGCGTCCGAATCGACCTGTGTCGTACTTGGCGAAACTCTCGGCCGGCTCCAACGAGATATCAAACGCGGCGCGCTCGGGAGCACTCAACAACCGGTAGGCGTTCTCGATCGATCGCAACTGGGATTGATACTGGAAGTCACTCAAGTACTCACGCTGCGGCGACTGATCCACCAAGCGGCGAAACAACTTTTGGCGATTGGCGAATCGTCCCGCTTCCATCCCCTCCGGCGGACGCACCGACCGAGCGGCGTCTTCGGGGAAGGGCAGATTCAGCGGTCCATATTCGCTGCCAAAAAAACCGGCCGTGGTAAACGCCTTGAGTTCTTCTTGTTCACCCACCCCCTCCAAACGCTGGCCGATGTTGATAAAGGCGGGCATCACGGGATTCAGCGGCCCCAGGACCTTGGCCATCCAGGCACCGATGTGCGGACAGGCCACGGTCTGCGGCGGGACATAACCGGTGTGCCAATGGTATTGATGCCGCGAGTGCAAAATACTGCCCAAGTCCGGCAAGACATGTGAACGGATCAAGGTCGCTCGGTCCATGACTTGCGCGACGTGCTCCAATCCCGCCGTCAATTTGATGTTGTCGACCACCGAGTCGATGGCCGGGAAGGTGCTTTCGATCTCCGCCACCGGCGTTCCCACACGGAATGGGACATAACGCTTCGGATCAAAGGTATCGGGCGCTGCCATCCCACCCCCCATCCACAGCAAGATACATGAGTCCGCCGTAGCCACCGGATGCTCGATGGCTTGCCCATCCGCGGCCGACAACAATCGCGGTGCGCCCAAACCCAAGGTCGCCACCGACGCCGCCGTCAGCTGACGCAAAAATTGACGACGTTGCTCAAATTCGGGTGCAGTTGGATCGAACATGACAACAGTTCCTCATAACGCTTGGGCAGGGATGGAAATGGCAGGCAGGTCAGTGGGTGACCCAACGTTGATCCTCAGCGGACGGTCTGGAACTCAGGCAACATGATCACGGCCCACAACAGATCGGCAATGTCTTGAGTCGACGGGACCGCGTCGCCCGACTCGGTCAACACCGCGAGTTCTTCGGCCGTTGGCTCGCGCGAGAGCCCATAGCGAAACACCCACCGCACCAAGTCAGTGGACGACTCCCAGGACTGTTGCTGCAGGCGACGGGCCCCGTGTTGCAAATAACCGTCCAACGTCTCGCCGATCGACAGATCGATGGCTTCCAAAGTAGTCAGTTCCTGCGGTCGCTCGGTCACGATCTGATCACGATTGGGCCGTCCCAGAGAACGCATCAAAAAGTCGCTTTTCACCAAAGAGGCACGGGCGTGGGCCGCGATGCCCAATTGCCCCCGATCGAGCAACGCCTGAGCCAACGGTTCGACCCGTGGTGCCCAGATACCCGCGTGCTCCACCAGCGCGGCCGCCTGCCAAGGGCCTGCAACCGCGGGCGGAGTTGCCGCTCCGCTGGATTCCGCCTCGGTAACCGCTGCCCATTCCCAGCCTGAACCCGTGCCCCAGTTCTCCACCACGCCGGCGGAGTCAATCGTTCGCACGGCACAGAACAAACCCGCTGGATTGGGCCCCGAGCCGCCATTGCGCCCGACGATCAGCAGTTCGTTCTGGCCGACCACCAATCCATCCAGTGACACCAAGTCCGGCGTCTCCCACTGCTGGCCCTGGCCAATTTTTTGTCCGTTCAGATACACTTGATAGCTATTGTCGCAACTGATCGCGGCCACCGACGTCACCGGCAGACTGGGCAACTCCCAGCGGTAGCGGAAGGCCACGGTCTCGCCGCCTGCACTTTGTGTGGCGTCGCTTTGGTTCCAGATCCAGTGGGCCGCCAGCGACGACGGTTGGCTCGGCCCACCCGGTAGCCGTCGTTGGATCGGGGCATCGATGGTGGTTGGCCCAGCCCCCGTGACCTGCCAAACCGCATCCAAGAACTGCTCCGCGGTCATTCGCTTGGCGCGGGGGCCAGCATAGCGATACTCGCCAGCGGTCGCGGTCTCAGCCACGGCCTCCACTTGGGACTGATAAGCTTGCGAGGTCACAATCAACTGCATGGTCCGCTTCAAGTCGTAGCCGTGGTCCGCTAAATCCACGGCCAAATAATCCAACAAGTCCGCGTTCCACGGCGGCGATTGCATCGCATCGACCGGATGCACGATCCCTCGCCCCATCAAGCGATGCCAGAGACGATTGACAATGGTACGCGTCAGACGCCCATTCTCGGGATGCGTCATCAGCCCCGCCAACTGCTGCAACCGAGTCGCGCGGTCAGCCGTTGGATCGATCTGGCCCAACTCCGGAAACAACCACCCGGGCTGAGCCGTCTTGCCCAGCGGCTTGTCGCAACGATGCAACTCCAGCGGCCGCTCGCTGTAAACCGCCGCCAGCGAAAAGGCCTCGTCCAATTTCCAACGATCGACAAAGCTGTCGTGGCACGAGGCACACTTGAGATTGATGCCCAAAAACGTCTGCCCAATGCTTTGAGCGAATTGGATCTCGACGGTTTGCCCCGCGCTGACTTCACCACGCCAACGGATGCCGTTGATGAACCCAGCACTGGCAGCGTTGGGAGGAGCCACCAGTTCGCGGACAAATTGGTCGAAGGGCATGTTGTCCAGCAAGGCTTGGTACAGCCAGGCGGTGATCTGCGTGCGACCACCCGTTATAAAGCCCGTGCCGGTGTAGTCGTTGCGGAGCAGATCGTTCCAAAAGGTCAACCAATGTTCGGCATAGGCCACCTCATCGTCCAACAGTTGCTCGATCCAACGCTCGCGTTTGTCGTGACTCGGATCGCTCGAGAACTCCGCCCATTGTTCTGGCGTCGGCAATCGACCGACCAGATCCAAGGTCACGCGGCGGAGAAAGACCTCGTCCGAGATCCCGGCCGGCAACGGTTGCTGGCGTTCCCCCAGCTCGTGGTCCAACAAACGATCGATCGGGTGCGGTCGCTGGGGATCTCCCGCCGGCAGTTCTGGTCGCCTGGGTCGCAGCGGCGGCTCATAAGACGACGGCGCGAAACTGAACCCCGACTCCCACGGCAACCCTTGCTCGATCCAACGCTCGACCAAAGCCACCTGCTCGGCAGTTAACCCCGCCCCCTCGGGCGGCATGCGGTCCCCCGGATCGCTGGATGTCACGCGTCGGTGCAGCTCGCTGGCCGCCACATCCCGCAACACCACAGCGGGTCCCGAATCCCCACCGTTGAGCAACGTTTCCCGATCGTTGAGACTAAAGCCGCCTTCCTGCTGCGGACCACTGTGGCATTTGATGCAATGGGTCTTGAGAATCGGCACAATCTGGTGGGCGAAGTCGACGTCATCGGCTGGCGCCCCACAGACGGAGCCCGGCAGGCACAGCAGGGCCAAGCCCAGCCAGGATGCATGCGGCCAGAATTGGCTTGGGCGAAAGTAACTCACGGTTTGGCCTTCTCTGTCTGAGGGACTCCGCCGCGGGGCGGTGTCGAAATCTGCCACGCCCCAACCTCCGACCTATTCTACACGCAGCCGACGTGCGATAGCACCCGGTTGTGTTGACTGGCGGGAACCGGACGCCAACGCGTTCCGGCTAATTTGACTGGCGGGCACTTTAAGAACACCGGGCCGACGCCCTCCAGTAACTCCGGGGGCGGTTTGCGAGAAATAAAGAATCAACTTAGCGAGTGGGCGTGCCAGAATTCGAATCTGGGACCTCATCGTTATCAGCGATGCGCTCTAACCAACTGAGCTACACGCCCAAGACCGTGTCCGGGGTGACAAAATATGGCAACTGCGGACCGATCTGTCAAGCCACCTCAGTTGAATAACAGCAGGCCGCCACCACTGCCGTCATTGGTCTCCCACTGCCGGCGGATCTCGCGTAAACCGTAGGTGCACAGGTCGAATCGCTCGCTCAGCCGCTGCAGGACCTCGGGCGAGGGGGTCTCGGTCTCCGTCTCGATCATGGCGGCAATGTGATACGATCGCCGACCCTGGCTGCAGAAGACCTCGAATTGCTGCAAATCCTCCGAGTCCTCGCCCCGCAGGGCTTCCGGGTAGACCCCCGCCCAAAACAGCGTGAAATCCCCGATATGCCGGTGGATTTCCCGCTTGGCATCCCCCAGTCGGTGGGCCGCTTCGGCCGCCATTTCCGTCAGCGTCAATACCGGGCGACCCGTGACGCTCCGCACCCGATGGACCACATCATTGCGGACAAACCGCACCAAGAGGTCCGCGATGTAGTCGACCATCGGCGGATCGACCACGCCCAGTTCCGTCAAAAAAGTGTTCTCGGTCAAACCAGCAAAGTACTGGTCGATCCGAGCCTTGGGAGTGAAGTCATTCATGACGAATCCTCCAAAAAATCGAACCATGCCTTACCAACGTACCCCGTCGACCCCCAAACTCCCCTCCGGAGAGACCAGGAAAAGTCGTCGACCCAGGCCCGTGGCGACACCTTAGGGCCCTAGATCAATTGTAGTCAATGCCAATACAAAGGTAAAATTAAAAAGCGAATTGAATTGAGGTTATTTCTGAGGCAGTCGGATTATGCCGTCCCAGTGGGGCGGAGCCTGGCGGTTGTGCTGGGTGATCAACATGGTCAGCATGTCCTTGGCCCGATCGGCGGCCGGGACTCGATGCAGACTCTCGTAGGCCGCTTCCCACTGGCCATTTTGGAAGTGGGACAAACCGGCAGCAAAGGTCTCCAGGTCCTGATCCGTCAGGGGACTGGCGGGGTAGGGCGGCAGGACCTCACAAACTTCGACGGGCTCCAGCAAGCCGACGGGCAGTACTTTCCCCAGATGACGGATGCGAAACGGCTGCGGCGGTGGGTCCGGCTGTGGTTCCTGCCCCAGTTGTGGTTGATCCGGTTCGATTTGCTCCGGCGCCTGTTGGAGTTCGTGTTGTTCCAGCTCCAGGGACCGGGCCGTGGCTCCGTCGATCAGGATGCTGGTGCCGAGTTGGCGGTTCATGGTCTCCAAGCGAGCGGCCAAGTTGACCACCGGGCCGAAGGCAGTGACCTTGACCTGATCTTGGGTGCCAATTTGCCCCGCCACGGCGATGCCGGAAGCAATGCCCAGCCCCAGTTGAAAGCCGTGGAGCGGACTGAGCGGATCGGCGGACATGTCGCGAAACTGTCGGTGGATGTCGATCGCCGTTTGACAGGCGCGGCGCACCCGATCGGCCTGGGGCAGTGGCCAACCCCAGAAGCCCATGGTGGCATCGCCATGAAAATCGCCCACGACCCCGCGTTGTTTGAGGATGTGACGAGTGGTGACTCCGAGGGCCTCGCTGACCCGTTGCAACAGTTGCAACAAGTCATGCGCCATCCGCTGGCTGGCGGCAGAAAAACCGCGCAAGTCACAAAACAGGATCGAGACCTCACACTCTCGCGGCCGGAACAATTCCTCTGGTGTGGTATCCTGCAATGCATCCAAAACCACCGGCGAGAAAAACGAACGCAGGCTGGCTTGGCGATTCTGCAGGTGCCGCAGGCTGAGCAAGCTGCCGAGAATATTCGCGACCAACTCGGCGTACTTGATGTCCTCCTGCAAGTTGCTGGCGATCGTATCCGGCGCGTCGGCCTGTTGCTGCATCGGCAACGTCCCGCTGATGTACAACACCAGCGTTTGATTGCCGACGGGCGGCAGCGGGCAGGCAAAGGCCCAGTCCTGCGCGGCTCGCAGTAACGTCATCTCCGTCGCCGGACTATCGCCTTCCCAGATGTGCAACACCGTTTGCTGTTTGTTGGCGGCCGAACGGAGCAGACGTTGGCTGGGTAAAAAATCGCCCTCTTGGTTCAAGCGACGATCCCAGTGCAAGACCTTGATATCCAGCCCCTCGGCGGTGGCTTTAGTCGAGCCCGCCGGTCCGGCGACCGTCACCACCGCGGCACTGGCGGCTTGCACGATTCCCCCGAACAACACATTCAACACACGGATGAACAACTCTTGATCCGTGGCGGCGTCTTGGATCATGGCGGGCAACTCCGTCACAATCGCCAGCCGTCGCTCGGCATCGCGGAACCGAATCTCCCCCAAGCGTTGCCGACTGAAGAGTTGCTCGCGCGTCGGATCAGGCATCTGCAGCGTGGCATCGACCTGCGACTGCGTGAGCGTGAACGTCGTCCGACCAATGACAAAATGCTGCCCAGGCGTCAGTTCGCACTGTTCGACCGCGGATCCACGGAAGAAAATCGGATTCGTAGCACTGGGGAGACGAGTGACACGCAGCGATTCACCGTTCCAGTACAGTTCGGCATGCCGCCGCGAAATCTGTGTATCCCAGGGTACCGACCACTGGCACTGTTGTCGCCCCATCAGCACCGCCTGGCCGCGTTGTAGCGGGCGACGCCAGCGGCCGGGGCCATCGTCGGCTTGAGCGATTAAGTCGGCCATGAGAGTGGAGCATCCATTCTGAAACAATGCGTTCGGGGCGTGAGGTGCGGTTGGCTCTTGGGCTTGTGGAATCTCGGCCGGCAGGGCATGCTGGAGAGGGTCAGGGGCCAATCTCGCCCAGGGAGAACACGTTGACAACGTGGTTCCAATCCGCAGGCTGCTCGAGCTGTGGGTTCGCGTGGTCCTCGGACTTGTTCTCTTATCCCGATCACTGGCCCGATCACAAGTACGATCACAAGTACGATTACTGGCCCGAACACAAGTACGTCGAAGCTCGCATGTTCCCACAGAACTCCACACGCTCACCGAACGCTACGTACCGGAGTCGCTCGATTGGCTCGATCCAGGCACCGCCCCTCTCGCCATTCCAGCTGAGCGGTCGCGTTCGCTGGCTCTGGCTGGCGTTCGTATTGTATAGCCTGCCACTTCTCACGCCAACGGCGACCCACGCCACAGCGAGCCTGGTTTGGCCTGGTGAGTCGAGGGGTGCCGTGCGTGGATCAAGCCTGCCTGTGTTGGCAACGGTGCAAGATCCCCAGTTGCCAAATGTCGTACCCGCTGCGACACAAGACACACCACCCGCCGGCGCGGCAGTTGGCCCCGTCGTTCCCGCTGGGAGCACGCCCCCGCCCACCACTGCCACGCGGCTGACGCAGGACGACTTGAAGGCCCAAAGCGAGGCTGCTTTGGCGTCCAATTTGGATGAGGAGACGAAGAAGAAGGTCCAAGACTGGTACAAATCGGCTGCGGAGCGTTTGAGTCGCTTGGAGGCCTTGCCGCAATTGGCGGCGGACCTGCAACAGCGCCTGGCGACGGCGGACCAGCGGGCCGAACAATGGCGATCGGCTGGACAGTTGAGCGTTGAACCCGCCCGATTCGACCTGACCACTTCAACACTGGCCGACATGCAAAAGGAGGCCGCCGACACGGAGGCTCAGATTCGCCAGTGGAAAGAGCGAATCGCCGCTCTGGATACCGAGCGAGTCGCCTTGGTCGATCGACGACGCGACATCACGACTCGGATTACCTCGCTGCCAGAACGGTTGACGGAGGCCAAAAATCAACTACAGGCACCGGCCCCCGAGGGCGAACCACCAATCGTGACTCAGGCCCGTCGTACGGCTATGCAAGCGGAGGTCGCCTTGTGGGAAGCCGAGCTGCCGGTCCTGAACTTAGAACGCGACTACATCGACGGCGAAATCTCGCGTGACATTCTGCGATTGGAACGCGACTCGTTGACGGCCAAAATCGACATGGAGACACGCTGGCTCCAACAGGTGACTGAGGCCGTCAATTTGAAACGCGAACAAGAAGCGCAGCGGGCCCTGGCAGAGGCTGAATTGCAGCGAGCCTCCGTACCACTGCCCTTGAAGACCTTGGCCGACGAGATCGCCGAATTGGCACTGGAGCAAAAGGCCTTGTCCGAGCGACTGTCGGCTCAGCAATCGCAGAAGGACAAAGTCTCGGAGCAGCTAAAAAAATTACGCGACCAATTCGATTCGTCCCAGCAAAAAGTTCGCTCCGTCGGCTTGACCTCCACCATCGGATTTTTACTCCGCAAGCAACGGGGCGACATTCCAACCGCTACCGAGTTGAACAAACTGCGTTTGGTACCGGGACGCATCAGCGATGTCCAGTTGCAGTTGTTGCAAGTGGATGATCAACGCAATGAACTCATCTTGTTTGACAACCTAGCCTTGCAGCTCTTGAACCTGACTGCGGAGCAACGCGAACGCTCCTCCAGTGAACGATTTTTGATCCAAGAAGCGACCGATCTCTTGAAGGCCAAACGCGAGTCGCTGGACAATCTGCATCGCAATCTCGATGCCTACTTCAACATGTTGGTCGAGACCGATACAGCCGTGGTCCAACTGACCGAACTGTCCAGCAATTATCGCAACTACATCGACGAACGTATCCTCTGGATCCCCAGTAGCCGTCCGCTATTTCGCTATTTTGATATCAGGGCGATCGACCGCTGGTTGTTTGAACCGGAGTTGTGGCAACAGTTCGGTGCGGCACTGATCGGCGACTTCATGAGCGAGTGGATTTGGTGGCTGTTGTTTGGGACACTCTGGTTTACCACCAAAGTCCAGGGCTACCATTGGCGGCGAGAAATCGTCAGCCTGGCGCGGGAAACCAGCAGTGGGACCTGCTCCAGTTTCCGACCGACGTTTCGAGCACTCTTCTATACGATCATGATCTCGCTACCCTGGCCGGCGCTGCTCTGGTTCCTGGGATGGCGAGTCGATGCGGTGGTCAATCTGACGGGGGATGCGCTGCGTTCCAGCATGGAGATCCAGGGCTTGGGCAAGGGCTTGGCGGCCGCCGGCCTGGGCCTACTGCCGCTGGAATGCCTACGGAATCTCTGCCGCGACTCGGGCTTGGGGATGGCCCACTTCGGCTGGAGCGCCATGACGCTGCGGTCGGTTGGCAGACTGCTGCGAGTAGTGATCTTCGTCGGCCTGCCGTTGGTGTTCCTGACCACCGCCCTCCACTGGGTCGACCCCGTCCTCGGTGACGACCTGTTGGAACGCCTCTGCTTTCTGGTCGCATGTGCGGTGTTTTTGTTGGCTGCCTATCGCACCTTTGAACCCACCCAAGGCTTGTTGCGAAATTATTACAGTCGCCATCAGGGCGGTTGGGCCGAGCGTTTGCGCTACCTGTGGTTTACCTTGGGCTGCCTGACTCCCATCACTTTGGCGCTCCTGACAATGGTGGGTTATTATTACTCTGCCTACCAGTTATCGTTGCGGTTGTACGCAATGTTTTGGTTGGTGATCGGCCTGATGGTCGGCAGCGAATTGATCGCACGCTGGATCCTAGTGCAGCGGCGACGCGTCTTGATCGAACAGGCCAAACAACGCCGAGCACAAGCGGCCGCCGCGGTGACCACCACCGAAGCGATCAGCCACCCCGTCGATGCGGATGTGGCCGTCGCAGCGGCCGTCGATTCCCAAAAAGACTGGCAAGAAAAGCTAGCCCAGCAAACCAAACAATCGCAAAACCTACTCACCAGCGTGGTGGTGATGATCGCGATCGTGGGCAGTTGGCTGATCTGGGCGGATGTCATCCCAGCCCTGCGGGTGGTCTATCAACAGAACCTCTGGACCATCGTCGAGACCGTGTCGGTGGCCAATGGAACCAACGCCGGCGAGGGCCCGATCACCAAGGAGGTGGTCCGAGCGATCACGCCGACCGATCTGTTGCAGGCTCTGTTGGTGCTACTCATGACATTTGTCATCTTCCGGAATCTCCCCGGCTTGATCGACATTCTGATCCTGAACCAATTGCCTATCGATGCATCATCCCGCAATGCAATCGCCGCTGTGCTCAGCTACCTTGTGATCGTGATCGGGACCATTTGGTCCGCTCGCTGCGTCGGTGTCTATTGGACGCAGGTCCAGTGGCTGGTCACGGCCTTAACTTTCGGCTTGGCGTTCGGGCTCCAAGAGATCTTTGCCAACTTTGTCTCGGGCATGATCATCTTGTTCGAACGACCCGTTCGCGTCGGAGACGTCGTCACTGTCGATGGGGTCACGGGAGTGGTGACTCAAACTCGAGCACGAGCCACGACGATTCGCGACTTCGACCTGAAAGAACTGTTGGTGCCGAACAAGGAGTTCATCACCGGCCGAGTCTTGAATTGGACCCTGAGTGACGAGGTGACTCGCTTGGTGCTACCGGTCGGAATTGCCTACGGCAGTGACGTGGTACTGGCCAGTCGCTTGTTGTTGGAAGCCACTCAGAACCACCCGCAGGTCATGGCCGACCCCGCCCCATCAGTCACGTTTGAAGCCTTCGGCGACAGCGCCCTGAATTTGGTCGTCCGAGCCTACGTCGCCAAATTGGGTGACCGATTGCGTGTCACCCACGAGCTGTTGACCCAGTACACCGTCACCTTGGACGCCCACCGAATCGAGATCCCCTTTCCGCAACGCGACCTCCACATTCGCACTCTGCCCAGCAACTGGAACGATCCGCCTAGACGCCAAACACCCATGGGATCAGCCACTGAGTCAACACCACAGTTACCGCCAGAGCCGGGACGTTCATGACCAAGCCCGCCACAAACATCTCACCCACCGTGATCTTGCCGCTACCAAACACGATCGCGTTGGGCGGTGTCGCCATCGGCAACATAAACGCACAACTGCTGACCAAAGTCGCCGGAATCGTCAGGTACAACGGATGAACTTGCAAGGCCGTCGCGATGCCAATCAGGACCGGCAACAAGACGCCTACCAAGGCCACGTTACTCATCACTTCAGTCAACAATAACGCCAGACCCACCAGGAACAACAGCACCAGCCAATAGGGCCAAGTCACGGGCATGGCCCCCGCCAACGCATCAATCACCCCCGAGCGACTCAGGGCCTCCGCCAGACACAATCCTCCGCCAAACAACAACAAGATGCCCCACGGCAAACGAGTCGTCACATCCCATGTCAACAACGTCTGGCGGTAGTTGCGATCGGCCGGAAGCACAAACAGCAGCACCACCGCCAACAACGCGATCAAGGTATCGGTCAACCCGAGGCTGGGCCAAATCCACAAGAGTGTGTCCTTGCCGATCCACAGCCCCGCCGTCAAGGCGAATACCCCCAGCATCATGCCGTCGCCAAACTTCATGCCACCCAAGCTCGCTCGCTGCTCGTCAATCATTTTCTGCGCATGCAACATCGGCCGAGCGGTCAATGGAAACAACAAGAAGACCAACACCACGTAAGTGATGGCAAACAGGATCACCGCCACCGGCGTGCCAATTAACATCCATCGCCCAAACGAGATGGGGAAGTTCAATCGCTCTTGCATCATGCCAGCAAAGACAATGTTGGGCGGCGTCCCGATCAATGTGGCCATCCCCCCAATATTCGCCGCAAAGGCGATGCCCAGAAGCAAGGCCACCGCAAAACGATGCCCCTCACGCCGATCCAACCGCTCTTGCAGCAAGTCCAGCACCGACAGGGCCATCGGCAACATCATCACAGCCGTGGCGGTATTGCTGATCCACATACTCAACACCGCGGTCGACAGCATGAACCCCAACACCAAACGCCGCGGTGACAGCCCCGTCCAACGGATGATCAACAATGCAATCCGCAAATGCAAACGGTACCGTTCCAGCCCCAAGGCCAGAATAAAGCCGCCAAAGAATAAGTAAACGATCGAATTCCCGTAATGCACGGCCGTTTCGTTCGGCGTCATCACGCGGAGTGGCGGAAAGAGCAGCATCGGCAAAAGTGCGGTGACCGCCAACGGCACGGCTTCCGAGATCCACCAGATCAGCATCCAAGCCGCCACCGCCAACACCTGGCTGGCCATCATGCCTTCTTCAGCCGTCGCAAAAAAACGAGCCAGCGGTTGAAAATAATACAAAACAATAAATACAACCGGACCGAGCCACTGGCCGAACAGTTTCCATCCCGTCATGTCTGTGTCACCATCGCCGCTGAGAGACGCGTCCATCGAAACCGACCTGGCTCCGTTCCAAGTCTCAGTTTAACCGATCGCCAACCAAAAAACGAAGTAACCGTTCACGGGTGGGAGGTAATCCTCGGGGCAAACCGGTAGCGTTCTCCAGCTGCTTGTACTCGCAAACGATCGTACGGTTAGCCCGACTTGCTGCATGACACCCTACGAGGCATGAACGGTTACAAAACGAAAGGCCGAGCCCCGACGGGCCCGACCTTTCGTTATCAGGGGATTCACGAATCAGCCGGAACGCGTTAGCGGCCGGTCTGCACCTCGATCACCAACCGCACATTGGCCGTGGGTTGCTGCGGGTGGTTGGTCGTCAGTTTCAAAATATGCTCGGTGCGACCCTCGTTCAAACCCTCGGCCTTGATCTCCAATTGGTGCACCTTCCGCTTCTCACCGTCCAACTTGATCGATACCGGGCAGCTCTCACATTGGTAGTCGATGATCTGGAAGTCACTGCCCGAGGCCATCAGCAGTTTTTCAATGGCGGTCGAACCCTCCGAGACCGTCAATTCAATCACGTCTTTGAATCGAATCGGCTGGACAATGTTGGCCGATAACGACACGGGAAACGACGTCAAATTCTTGTCATTGGTGTAGACGGTGATCACGTCCTGGATCTGACCCAAGGCATGGCCCTGAGGAATCGTCGCCTCCAATTCATACTCAACCCGGCCGTTCTGGCGAACCAACTCGTTGATCTTGAACTCCATGCCAGGCTGCTCGCACTTCACGTCCGTGACTTTCCAATCGCTCCGTCCCGCATACAGAATCTTGACTTTGGCTGTCGCGCCGTCCGCTGCCAACACGCCCGGCATTTCCACCGATTCCGGGTGCAAGACGACGTCCTGACGAATAAAGCCATCCACCTTCAGCAAGGCGGTGCCGTAGCTGTTCCCCTTCTTCAGCGAGACATTGAGCGTCGCCCCGCGTTGTCCCGAAAACAACTTGGTCTGGTACTTGGCGATGACCTGGCCCTCTTCCCCGGGTTGGATCAACTTTTGCGGCACCTCCGGCTTGGTGCAAGTGCACGAGGCCGTCACGCTCATGATCTCGATCGGTTGATCCGACTCGTTCTTAAAGCTGAACACGTGCTCGGCCTTGGCCGCCCGAGCCACCGTGCCGAAACTGTGGCTGGTCTCGGCAAACAGCGACTGAGCCCAACTCTGCGTCGCCGCCGCCGGCTTGTAGCTGTAATTCCGCACCGCACCGCGTTGGCCACAAGCCTCACCCGGGACCAACAACCATTGGCAGCCAACCGCCAATACCACTCCGAGCTTCAATGTCAATTTCACGATCGATCCCCTGCGTTTGGTTGAAACATGTTGTTTGAGTTGCACTCCACAAGTACCGGACACTTGGTCCGTCGACACTTGCGTTGCCGCTCCGGTTTGTCACGATTGGGACTTCCCAGCCACACGCCCAACTCGCGCCGCCGACAATGACCCAGGCCAAATTCTCGAGCGACTCGCAAGCAGGACGGCGTATTCTGCGCGTCGCCCAACGCCCGTCTCACAAAATTCTCGCACGGGCTCACATATTTTCCAGCCCAAGCCGCTCCAATCGGCTTCATCCACCTAGTTTGCCAAACGTCGCTAGCTGCAATTTAACACAGCTCCCCCTCAGCCCGAAAGGCCAATTTGAGACTTTTTTTCCATTGACAGCATCCAGGTCCAACCCGCTACTCCCACCGCCGTAACGTCGGCCATACAAGTTGAAACTCAGCCCAAGCATCGGAGATCGACCCAATCACTGGAAATGAGCCCGGTAGAGCCCGGAAGAGCCTGAAGTCGAGCCGGAAGAGCCTGAAGTCGAGCCGGCAGAGCCTGAAGTGCCAGAAGTCGAGCCGGCAGCGCCTGAAGTCTGCCCGGAAGAAACAATTGACCGAAGAAGAAAATAAGCCAGCGATGGGAGTCGAACCCATAACCCCCGCATTACGAATGCGGTGCTCTGCCAATTGAAGCTACGCTGGCAAATGTCGCAACACCAAGCCACCGGGCGAAAACAACGCCAGTGACTCGCTGCGCCGCGGCGAACAAAATTGAGCTCCCGCTCCCGTAGAATGTAGCAAATCCCGCTGCCGTCGTCCAGAGACACCGCCGAGAGTTTTTACCCACAGGCCCTGAAGCCGACCCAAGCGGCCAACCCCAGCCAGTCGACCCCAGCCAGTCGACCCCAGCCAGTCAGCGGGCATCATTGCTCCAACAAGTACACCATCAACCCCAACAAGGTCGTGTCGCTGTAGCTGTGAGCAATGTCGTTCGGCATCAAGGACTGGGGCGTCATCCGCCGCTCCTCGATCTGGGACACCGGGACCGTCCGAGCCTTCCCCTGCGGATCGGTCAATTGGACGGCCGCTTCGTCCTCGGCCTGCACCAGCCCGACCAAGATCTGCCCGTTGTCCAACAACAGCACCTGCGAACGAAACGCATGGTCCACGTTCTGGTTGGGCAGCAAAACGTCCTCCAACACCCGCTCCAGACCCCGCCGATGGATGCCGTCCAATTGGGGCCCGACCACAGCTCCCTGACCCGCCAACTGATGACAGGCGGCGCAATCCCGTTGGAACACTTGCTGCCCCAATCGCTTCCACTCCACCAACTCGCCGCCGCTCAGTTGCTCTTGTGCCAATTCCGTATCACGCGGCAACGCCGCCGCCGCCAAGGCTTGACCATTTCTCAGCTGCTCCAACCAGGGCTGGAAGCGGGTACTGGCTGCCGCTGCTCGCTCCCGCCAGGCCTCGTCGGTCGGCGGAACGTCGGCCAGCAACCGCTCGACTCGCGTCCACCAGCGACCGTTCTCAGCCACTTTCACTTGCTGCTGAATCCCGGGGTCGTTGAAGCAGTCGACCGCCAAATGCCCGCTCTCGGCCCATCCCAACACCCGTTCGAACACGGCCGCTTCATTGGTCGCCGCCCGCACCAACAGGCGTTGCTGGCGAGCGTTGAGTTGCGGCAGCCAATCGCGGAGGTACGAGTACGAATTGCCATGTCGCAAATTGGGATCGTCGGGCGGGTCCAGCAAGTCGAGCTGCCCGGAAAGTGCGATGACGCTGGCCAAGACTTGCTTGATTTCCGGGTGCAAGTCCTCCCGCATCAAGTCCTCCGCGAACGCTCGACCAAACCCCTGTCCCCGCAGGTCGGCCAAGGTCCGAGCGACCAACAACCGATCGTCCGGGCTCAGTCCACCCGGTCCCAACAACAACGCCTGCAGGCTGGAATCCGCGTCCTGCAAACGGAACCGAGCCACGACACGACAGAGCGATTGCACGTACTCCGACAACTGCCCGGGAGACCATTGCGGGACCGCCAACGCCGACACGCTGAACTCGCCAACCGCCAACCAGGCGTACGCCCCGGCCGTGTCCCCGTCCTGGATCTCGACGGTCGCCAGTTGCCCTTCCCACGCCTCCAAGTCCCATTCGATCCACTGGGCCAGATCGTTCCGCGGCGGAAAGGCCGTTTGGATCACCTCGCCGCTCTCCAAACGCAGCTGAACCTGGTTCAATTCATGCGCCCCTTGATCCGGGAAACCCCGATGCCCCGCCAGAGCGAAGCGCAACTTAGCGGGCAAGCGAAACTCCTGACTCCGCAGGATGCCCGTCCGCGTCTCGCCGGCCGGCAACGAAGAGAGCATGGCGACGTTGCGATTTTGACCAGCCGCCGAACCCGGCCCAACCGAGTCGCCGGCCACGGGCCGCCACTGCACCTGCCAGGCCTGCTCGTTGGCGGCGGGAGCCTGCCGCCCATCCAGGCGGACGGCCTGCCAGGGCACGGGCTTTTCAGCCAGCTCGCGCAGCGCTTGTTGCACCAGCCCATTGGCCCACTGCCAGACCGGCGGCGGCGTCGCTTGACCACTGCGACTCAAGCCCTCACCGACCGCCATCAGCAATTCCCACTGAGCCGGCAGGTTCTCCGGGTGCTGGGATTGAATCAGCCCGACCAACTCCCCGGCACGGTCCGTCGGCAGGTGCTTGGCAATGTGCTGGATCATCAGCCCCGCCGATTCGTCCCGCCGTCCCGGTTCCGCCAAATAATCGATCAGAAAATCGGCCGCCTCGCGACTGGGCACGGCCAACATGACGGCGGCCAAGGTCCGCTGCCGCTCCGAGCTCAGCTCCGACTGTTTGATCCACCGCCAACAAGCGGCTCGCCGCTCGGCCAGCTCGTCCACACCACCGGTCGACGGAGCGGCGGGAACTCCGCGACCACTTTCGCTGCTCGCGGCCGCTGGTCCAAGCAGCGTCTCCTTCAAGGCAACCCGAGCGGCATGGATCACCACCGGGTCACGACCGCTGTCGGCCGCCGCCAACTCGAGCAAACTCGGCAAGTTCTGCTCCGAGCCCCACCGACCGGCCGCGTCGATCGCCGCCTGCAAGACACGCGGCTCCGAGTCGGACAGCCCCGCCGCCAAGCGTTGCTGGAAGTCGGCTGCGGACAATGACAACCGCGGGCCACGTCCCGCCGGTTCGGGCCCAGAAGTCCCGCCGGGCCAAGCCTCGCTCAGGGCCCGCTGCACATGGGCGCGCACCAGCGGCGGAGCTGCCACCATGGAGGACGATTCGACCGCGGCCGACCAAGCCACAGGATCCACCCGGAGCAAACACCACAAACTCGCCACCTGAGCCGCCACCGAATCGTTCTCAACGGCTGCCGCTCCCAGCCTCTGCTGACAGAACTCGACCACCGCGGCTCGATCGATCGTCCCAGCCTCCACGCGAGCCACAACTTCGTTGACGGCGGCCAGCCGCGTCCGCACCACCGGATGTTCAAACATCGCGACCAACTGCTCCAGCGGACTGCTGGCGGTCACGCTTGGGGCAGCCGCTGCCAACGCCGTCGACTCGACTGTCGCGTCCCGCAAACGCCAGACCCGACCGCGATCGCGATCGCGACCCGGGTGCTGCAAGGGTACCTCGTAATGGCCGATGATCCGGTTGTAGAAGTCCCCGACATACAAGCCGCCGTCAGGCCCTTGAATCAAACTCACCGGACGAAACCAGGGATCGGACGTGGCCAACAGATCGGGCTGCTCAATGGCCTGGGCGTAGGCCCCTTGCCACTCCAGGCGATTGCGATTGATCCGACTGGTCATCACGTTCCCGGAGACCAACTGACCGGCGTAAGCGGCGGGAAAGTTCAGGGCCGCCAAGACTTCGACACCGGCGATGGCCGTCGAACCGTGGAAGTGTTCCATCATCGAGGGGGCGAACCCCAGGCCATCGTGCGGCGCGCCGAAACTGGGGTAATACGCCCCACGCATGACTTGGGTCAGAGGCTTGCTATGACAATCGGCCGTGAACAGTGTGAACCAATCATCGCAGGCCATGCCGTACGGGTTCACCTGGCCGTACGACACGTGCTCGATGCGACTGCCGTCGGGGCGGAAGCGATACACATTGCCGCTGTTCATCGTGACTCGATGGCCATCTGCACCCGCCACCACCGACCGATTGGCAAAGCCATGACAGGCGTACACCCAACCGTCAAATCCTTGAATGAACGAATTGTTCATCCCATGCGTGTCGCGTGAACAATCGAAGGGACCCAAGATCCGCTGTCGCTGGTCGCAGACGCCATCGCCGTCCGTGTCGGAAAAACGAGAAATATAAGGAATATCGAACACCAAACAATCATCGCCCAATGGCAGAATGCCGATGGGAATGTTCAGATTGTCAGCAAACACGGTGTGCTTATCAAAGGAGCCGTCGCGGTTCGTGTCCTCCAAGATCACAATCCGATCGCGGCCTTGGCCCTCGGCTGCAGGATACGGGTACTCGATGGTGCAGGTCACCCACAGCCGACCTCGCACATCAAACGCCATATTCAGCGGCTTCTGGATCACTGGTTCGGCCGCGATCAAGTCCACGGCCAGGCCGGGTAGGGGAGTGAAGCTTTGGAGTTGGTCCAGCGGCGCCAGCGGCTCGGTGCTGCGGACGTTTTCCGCGAAGGGATCTTGCGCCGCCGCGGTTGCCGCGGCTCCGAGCATCACCAGCCCCAGACCCGCCAGCAGGGCCAGCCAGAGGCCCGCCGGCAGGACAAGCCAGAGGCCCGCCGGCAGAGCCAGCCTGAGGCGCAGGCGTACCGGCGGCCAAGCCGGCGGATTGGCCTTCCGCCGCGGGGAAATCTTGGCATGGTGCCCTTCGGAGCGGTGATCGTTGCGACTCATGGCTCGTTGTCCTCTCCTGTCGATTCTTGCCCGATGAAGCGGCCCTCGCGATCGAACTGTTCCTGCAACCAAGCTTGGCCAACGCCGAGAATCGAGGCCATAAACTCTTCGTTCGAAAAGTAAGTGGCCTGTTCCTGCGAATCGACAAAGCCCAACTCGTGCAGTTCGCTCTCGACTCGTTCCAGTGAAAATCGACGCTCGACCTGCTTGAGCAAGGCATGCAGCTCTTCGTGATGCAAGCCGACGTGCAAGGTCTCCCAGTTACCGATCATGTGTCCGGGGTTGTTCTTGAGAATCAACCAGCGGCAGTAGCCTGCGATGCGATGCAGCCCCATCAGGCACGCGCCCACGGCTGACAGCAGCAGCAGGCGATCCCGATCGGGCAATTTGTGTCGCTTCCAAAACAAAAACGCCAACCGCAAGTACGAGGTCAGCGTGTTGATCGACATGTTGTTCAGGCTCATGCCGTCTATCATGGCCAGACAACGGCCAAGAATCAACCGATGTACCCGGCACGAGGTCAGTTTCTGTCGCCCACGGGTTTCTGGGTCTAAACCGGTTGCTTGGCCCCGTCTCGCCCCGAGTGGACAGCGAGCACAGCCCAGCCCACAGGCTCCGTCCCTCCGCCCCCGCCGGTTCATACCGGTGGGAGCGAAAGTCTGGGACAGCGAGAAACAGTACAGCCCGCGAGCTGTCGACTGTCCCCGCCCCCGCCGGTTTACCGGTAGAATGCCGCAAGATTTGGCAGCGCGAGGCCTTGCTCGTCCCGCGTCCAAGCTGTAGCCACACTACCTCCGCACCGCCCCCATGTCGTACTCGCCAAACGTCCCCACGTAATAGCTGGGGCGTAACACGGGTTGCTGGCCAAACGCAAAGGCGATGTTATTCATAAACCCCAACGCAATCGTCTCCGGAGATTCTTCCACATTCCCCCGTAGCGTTATGTGCACGTGGTCGGGCATGACCGAGATACTGCCCAGCCAGTAGTCCTTCTTCAGAGCGTTTTTCTCACATAACTGTTTGATTCGATTCAACGACACCTCGTCTACGAAACGTTCGCGGTGTTCGGTGACAAGCACCAAATGCAAGTCGTACCAATAGCGACCTCGGTTCGTCGCCGTCGGCTCCCTCAAACTCACGTAGTCGTTCACGTGCGTGTACCGTGCGATCAGTTCCGCAAACCGAGGGTCGATGAATTGCGCTTTCGCGACTTGATTCGCGATGTAACCTTCCACCTCTTCGCGTTTGTTTTCGCCCAACGAGCGAAAGGCCACTTTGCGGCTGAATTCGATCCGCGTCCCAGCGATCCTCAAGGCGTATTGGAGCCGTGCTTTGACTCGGGCAGTGAAAAGGGTCGGAGCCACGGTGGGAAGGACACTGCACGTGAACTGGAGCTGATCGGGATGCCAAAGCTTCTCAAGCAGTCGTATGCCGTCCGCTTCCCAGGTACTCGACAAGGTGTCGAAGAAGCATGTATCGGGTTGGGTAGGGAATGAACCGGTGGACGGCCAGCCCGTCCAAGTGTACCGCAGTTTGAAAGACGGAGAGTCGATGTTGTCCGGTCGGTAAAGAGGCGTAGGAGTCAATGTGAGTTACTCCGAAATTGACGAACGGGTTCGGTTTGATGACGCCAATACTACCAAACTTGCGCTCCCACCGGTAAACCGGCGGGGGCGGAGCGGACGCCGTGCTGTGTGCGGCCACGTCGTGCTCGCTGCCAAACTTGCGCTCCCACCGGTGAACCGGCGGGGGGCGGTGGGGCCGCGTTCGTGGGTGACGCGTGTCTCGCTGCCAAACTTGCGCTCCCACCGGTGAACCGGCGGGGGCGGATTGGGCCGTGTTCGTGGGTGACGCGTTCTCGCTGTCAAACTTGCGCCCCCACCGGTGAACCGGCGGGGGCGGACGGGCCGTGTGTGTGGGTGACGCGTTCTCGCTGTGAAACTTGCGCCCCCACCGGTGAAGGGCTGGTTGATTTTTCCAGACATGCTCGCGAAACGGCCGCCCAACTCAAGAAAGTCGTGCGATAGCGAGGCGTTTCCGACTCAATCGAAATGTGAAACGCCCAGCCCACAAGCACGGTGTCTCCGCCCCTCACCGGTAAACCAGCGGGGGGCGGAGGGGGCGCGTCTGGCAACTGCCCCTACTTCTGCGTTCACGCCTTGTGGTAAACTATGAACTGGCCTGGCTGCGGGCGGCCCGACCACTCGGCGTCCGATCGCGGGCCGAGGCTCGGGCTCCAGTGCCGGGAACTTTGAGAAGCGAGATGAACGTGAGTAAAGCAAACACCGCCACGCGGGATGGCCAGGCAGAGTCCTCCTCGGATGCTGGGCAGCACAACGGACTGGAGATGGGCCCGGAGGCCGCTCTGAGCGATACCGCGGCCGCAGAAACGGGCTATTCCACCGGAATTGACGGACCAGGAGACTCGGGCGGCCATTCCCGCGACGTCTGGGTGGGTTTCGACCTGGGCGGCACCAAAATGTACGCGGTCGTCTTCGATGAAAATCTCAAACCCCTGGCCAAGGCTCGGAAAAAGACCAAAGGCTTCGAGGGCATGGAGCAAGGACTCAAACGCGTGCACGGCGTGATCCAAGAAGCCCTGGACGAAGCGGGGGTCGTGCCCAGTCAGATCGCGGGGATTGGTATCGGTTGCCCGGGACCGCTGAACTTCGACAAGGGACTGATGCTCGAGGCCCCGAATCTGGGTTGGAAAAACGTGCCGATCCGCAAGTCGCTCGAGACGGCCTTCGGCTGCCCCACGATTATCATGAACGACGTGGACGCCGGTGTTTACGGCGAATGGTGTTTTGGGGCGGGTCGCGGGTCCCGCTGCTTGGTCGGCATCTTCCCCGGCACCGGGGTGGGCGGCGGCTGTGTCTACCACGGGCAAATCCTGCAGGGAGCCAATCACAGCTGCATGGAAATTGGTCACATTCCCTTGATCAGCGACAGCCTGCCCGACGGCTGTGGCAATGTGGGGACTCTGGAGGCCATCTGCAGTCGCTTGGCCATCGCCGCCGGCGCAGCCCAAGCCGCCTACCGCGGGCAAGCCCCCTGGTTGCAGAAAAAAGTAGGTACGGACCTGTCCAAGATTCGCTCCGGGGTGCTGAAAGAAGCCGTGGAAAACGGTGACGAGGTCGTCAAGAACTTGATCCTCGAAGCCGCCAACTACTTGGGCTTGGGCATCGTAACCATGGTCCACCTCCTCAGCCCGGAGATGGTGGTGATCGGTGGCGGCCTGGCCGAAGCCTTCCCCAAGCTGCTGGTCAAGAACGCCGAAGACTACGCCAAGGGACGGGTCATGCCCGCCTTCGCCGGCTCGTTCAAGGTCGCGTTGGCCAAATTGGGCGACGAGAGCGGCGTCACCGGCGCCGCCGCTTGGGCCAAACGGGTCGTCGAGTCCAAACACGGGATCAATCCGCTGTTTTAGGCCCACGCTGACACGGCCAGACCGTGGGATCGGCCAGTGAAACCCCACCGATTCCCACTTGCGGAACAAATTTTCACAGTAATACTAGCAGACTGGGGGTCAGAGGGGCCCCACGACAGCACGCACGCGACAGGTCGCCCGAGTCGCACCGTTATCTTTAACTTTCACAAAACACAACATAATCAGGAGCCAGGCAATGCCCAGTCCTATCAATCGTCGAATCTTCTTGCAGTCCGCCGTCGCTGGTGCCGCCGGGGCTTCTGTAGCCCTCGGGACCCACAGCCTGTTCGCCGCCGGGTCGGTAAACCCCGCCGCCCTGCCGTTCGACATCTCATTGGCCCAGTGGTCGCTGCACAAGGCCCTATTCGCCAAAAAAATCGACCATTTGGATTTTGCCAAAGTCACGAAAGAAGAGTTCGGGATCCACGCCGTCGAATACGTGAATCAGTTCTTCAAGGACAAAGCCGAGGACGCCGCCTACTTGGGTGACATGAACAAGCGAGCCGAGGATCTGGGTGTAAAACAGTTGCTGATCATGATCGACGGCGAAGGCAACTTGGGCGATGCCACTTTGGCCAAGCGGATGGAGGCAGTGAAGCGGCACTATAAATGGATCGAAGCCGCCAAGACGCTGGGCTGCCACAGCATTCGCGTCAACGCCGCCAGCAGCGGTAGCTACGAAGATCAAGTCCACCGCGCCGCCGATGGACTCCGCAGCCTGTCCGAATACGCCAAAGAAGCTGGCCTGAATGTGATCGTCGAGAACCACGGCGGACTCAGCTCCAACGGCCAATGGCTGGCCTCGGTCATCGAGAAGGTCGGGATGGACAATTGCGGCACCCTGCCCGACTTCGGCAACTTCAACATGGGCGGCGGTCAACATTACGATCGCTACCAAGGCATCCAAGAATTGATGCCCTTTGCCAAGGGTGTCAGTGCCAAGTCGCACGACTTTGACGACAATGGCAACGAGATTCACACCGACTACGTTCGCATGATGAAGATCGTTCTGGATGCTGGCTACCGTGGCTTTGTCGGCATCGAATACGAGGGTGGCAAGATCGACGAGTACGCCGGTATCCACGCCACCAAAAAATTGCTCGAACGCGTCCGCGAACAACTGGCCGCTGACTACGCTTAAAGCCTGAGCCTTGGCGGCGGCGCCTGGCTGGCGTTTCGCGACCGAGCGGTTAACGTGTGCTTTGCCACTGGGTCGTGCCACTGGGTCGTGCCACTGAGCCGTGTCACTGAGCCGTGTCACTGGGCTGTGTCACTGGGCTGTGTCACTGAGCCGTGTCACTGGGTCGGCGTCTGTGGCATGCGATGCGATCGGGTCGACCGGGGCGTCCCTGGCTTGCAGCACAGGAGCGAAGCGTGCCTAATTTGGGTTGGCTGTCGGCAGCGACGATCGGTCGTGATCGGTCTCGTTGCACGCGTTCCAGGACGCTCGTGCTGAGCGTCTCTCTGCTGTTTGTAGTCGCCACACCAGGATTTCTGCACGCGGTTTGCGGTTTAGAGGCGGCCCTATGGCAATTGCGTCGCGAAGCATTGCGAACGCAGAACGCGGACTACTCATTCTCCGGCCTGCCCTCGCAGGTCCGGCTCGGAATTCGAGCCCAGGGAGTTTGCTCGGCGTGTCACTTGGCTTCGTTTGGCGGTCCGCGCAACGAACTGGGGACGGCCTTAAACACCCTGCTCACGCTCAGTGATCGACAGGATGCGATACGCCAGCGTGACTTGGGACGGCGGATGCTGGATTTGCCCGTTGACCCCACGTTGCCCGACTCACCTACGTTCGGGCAGTGGTTCGGCAGTGGCCAACCGCTCGCGGCCGACTCCGTGAATTCCGCATCTGCCGAGGACACTCCGCCCTCGCGGGCTCGCGCTGAGCGATTGGATCTGGACGAGGCCGAACGCCGGGTGCGTGAAGTGGAGGCCGAATCGCGGTTCGGAATCTTGCAGATTGAGCGTGCCTCCGAGTTGTCGGCCGATGTTGCGTCGGTACTGGCCCGATTCCGCGGGGAGGCCTTGATACTGGATGTCCACCGGATGTCGGTGGAAGTGGCCGCAGCATTGGCACGCAGCGAGGCCGAGACCTTGTGGCTGCCGACAGTGACTGCCGTTTCCGATGAAGTGGCAGCGGAGCTAGCGCGATTCCCCGGTCGGTTGGTGATGACGGGGCTGGCCTCTTTGGACTCGGTGACGCTGGCCGAAAAACTGGCGGCCAATTCCCGCGCCCTGTCGCTGCCCTACCTGCAAGAGATTGGGCCAGAAGTCGCTCAAGCCCTGGCGCGGGCCCCACGCAGTTTGACCCTGGCCGCACTGACTCGGCCCTCGCTCGAAGTGCAGGACAAACTGGCCGAAACCGCTGGAGCCCTGGCCTTGCCCGGCTTACAAACACTGGATTCTTTGCGTTTGGCCAAAAAACTGGGCAACACCCTCGTGTTGCTTCCCCAAGTGGAATCCTTGACCGTGCCTCAATTGGAGGCGTTCATTGGCGTTCGCGGACAGGAAAGCTTCTTTGGTGGCGTGTATTTGCCGCTGTCCAGCATCACGCCCGAAATCGCGGTTGTGCTGGCCGCCAGCCCCAAGTCGATCAACCTGATCCTGGGCGGTCGGGAACTGGTCTCCGCCGACGTCTTCACGACTTTGCTGACCTCGCGGCTGAGCGTCACGTTGACGGACTTCCAAACTCTGTCCAGCGACCAAATTCGCTGGTTGTCCACCGCCACCGCTGGGGCAACGCCGCCCGCAAGGACCGCGCAGTTCCCGCGTCTGAGGTTACCCCAGCTCCAAGCTTTGGAACCGGCGGTGTTGGCGGAAACGCTGGGGCGACTCTCGCAATACTCGTTCGCCGGCGTCCAGCGACTGTCGCCCGGCGCCGCGACGGCAATCGGTAGCGTGCCGAACGTGGAACGCCAACTGAGCAGCGGGCAAATCGAAACGCTTCTGTCGAGCTTGAGCCTGCCGGACCTAACGGAACTGCCACCCGAGATCGCGGAACGCTTATTCAGAAAAAACTGGAATTCGGTGCAATTATCGTCGCTGGAAGAGGTCTCCTTGGAAACGCTCCAACGACTCGCGCCGCAGACGACCACGTTAGTGCTGGGGATAACGACCTTGCCCGAAGAGTTCGTGGACGTGCTGGCGTCGATACCCAGCCAAAGGGATCGCGGCGGCGGCCAGTTGAAGCTGCCGCGCCTGCGAGAATTGTCGCCGGAGGTTGCACGTCGTTTGGTCGATGGCCTCAATCGTGGCGTGGCGGAACGACGCCAGGCGCTGGGCGACAAGGTCGCACTGCCCAAGCTGGAATGGGGCGATTATTTTCACGAGTTGAAGTACGGCTGGACGCCGTTATCGCCCGAAGTGGCGCGCGAGCTGGCTCGATTTGAGGGCAGCTTGACGCTCCATGGCCTGGGCGAATTATCGGACGCCGCCGCCGTGGCCCTGGCGGCACACAAGGGACCTTACCTGAGTTTATTCGGGCCAGGGGCCGAACGGCTTTCGCCGGTGGCTGCCGCCTCGCTGGCGAAAATTCCCGGCGTATTACAGCTGCCTTTGCGACAGCTAGATTCGGTCCCCCTGGCCCAACGTTTCGCCACCCAACTCAGTTGGACCTTGTCGAACCTGGAGACCTTGTCGCCCGAGGCCGGTACCGCCTTGGCGAACTACCGCGGTTTCTTCGACCTCCGAGCGTTGGCCGCTCTGGAGACTGTCGACATGGCGGCACGCTTTGTGGACGGCACGACAACTGGCAGCGCCATCACGCTGCCAGCGCTACGGACCTTGTCGCCCGCGGCCGCCGAACGGTTAGTTCAAGGCTCCAAAAAGATGACGTTAGGTCTCATGGTGCTGGACGATCCCGTGACGGCTCGCGCGTTGGCTCGACGCTCGGAGCAAGTTAGTTTGCCTCGCTTGCGAGCAGTGACGCCAACCGTCCGAGACATCCTCAGCCAAGCGGCTGGGATTTCCACGCCACCCTTAGAGTCGCTCTACCTGTTGACCGAGGACGAGCCCACCAACGCACGTTGGGTGGAAGAATTGGGCGCTGCCGATTTCACCCGCCGCGAAGCCGCCTATCGTGAGTTGGCCCAGTTGGGCTCAGCTGCCAAAGCGGAGTTGTTGGTCGGACTGCAAACGGCCGATCCCGAAGTCCGCTGGCGATCGGCCCAATTGTGGCAAGCGGCTCACGAACTCGACTTCGAACAACGGGCTGCGGCATGGCTGCGAGTCCCCACTGACACATCGGACGACGCTGTTTGGAACGACCAAGCATTGGAGGCCGAGTTCCCTGGTTGGTCCCAGTACCGCAGTCGCTTCGGCCGCTCTTTGCCTGCTCGGCAATTGTTTATCGAAATGCATCGCGCCGAACCGGTGCTGCTGGCTCAATGGCGAGCCAACCCCGCAAACCTGCCTAGCCAGGTAACGGCTTTGGCGGAGCGTTTGCGACTCCAGGTGACCGACTTGAGACAACGTCGGACCATCCAGTTCGGTTCGGTGGCGACCCTGTGGTTCCTCAGCAGCGAGCAGGCGATCGCGTGGCCGGCCTGGGAGGACGAGGCCGTGGGGCAGCTGGCCGAGCTCTCTCGAGTGCAAGATGAGTTGCAGGTCGACTCGCCCCTGAGACAATTGTGGTTGGCGTGGCGTCGCTCCAACACCGACCCCCGTCCCGCTCGGGAAAGACTGCTGGAACTGCTTCGCTACGGGCTCCGAGCGGAGGCCGAAGGGGTGGCTCGTGAGATCTTGCGTGACGAAGATGCACCGGCCGAAAGTCGGCAATACGCACTGTTGGCCCTGGCCGATTCTCAGGAGCCCGCGGACTTGGCATTGATGAGTCGCTACCTGGAGGACCCGTCGCCGTTGGGAGTCTACCTCGATAAAGAAGTCGTGATCAAATCCGAACTGCGAGACATTGCCTTGGCTGTCGTCATCCGCCGATCGGGCGCGGACCCGCGTGAGTTTGGGTTTCGCCATTTGAAGCCCGGCGCAACGCTGGCCTATTCCCCTGTGACCTTGGGGTTCGCCGACTTGCACGAACGCCAAGCCACTTTCGCCAAGTGGTCCGCACGTCCCGCCCCGTAGACCTGACGACCATCCATCGCGTCCTCCCGCCCCTGCCGGTTCACCCGGCAGGACGGCAAGTTTGGGACAGCTAGAACCGGACTGCATCCATGTCGTACTCGCCAAAAGACCCAGCGTAATAACCTGGTCGCCAAATCGCTTGCTGACCAAATGCAAAGGCAGTGTTGTTCATGAAACCCAAGGCGATCTCCTCGGGACTCTCAGAGATATTCCCACCCAGCGCCAAATGGACATGATCCGGCATGACAGAGCGAGTGGATACACGATAACCTTTTTTCAAAGATATCGCAGCAAAGAGCCGCGACAATTTCTCCAATGAAGCTTCGTCCGTGAAACGCATACGAGCCTCCGTCACCAACACCAAATGCAAGTTATACCAGAAACGACCACTGTTCGTCTCGAGAGGCTCACTCAAACTGACGGAGGGATCGCAGACAGTAAAGCGTTGCAGAAAACTGGCGAAACGTTCGTCGATAAAACTCGCCTTGGAAACTTGGTTGGCGATGTAAGCTTCGACATCGGTACGACGATTTTCGCCGATGGTTCGAAATCCAACTTTGCGACTAAACTTTGTACTGCGACGAATGGATCGTAGTCCATGCTGCAGGCGGCCTTTGATTCTAGAACAAAAGAGTATCGGATCAACATTGGGTTTCACGCTGCAAGCACACTGGATGACTTGTGGCGACCATGAAAGATCTAGCAAGCGAATACCATCCGACTCCCACAACTTCTCCAGCTCCGAAAAAAACTCGGGATCCGGTTCGGGCGGAAAATCACCTGCTGAAGGCCAACCGGCCCATGTGTAACGCAGGTGGTACGCTGGCTCGTGGAGCCGCTCGGCACTGTAGATCGGCGTTGGCTGCATGGACTAGCTCCACAAACTTTCGCTCCGGCCAGACAAGCTGGCCGGGGGCGGAGGCAAAGTGACGCTGTTTGACGGCTTCTAGCTACCCAAACTTTCGCTCCGGCCAGACGAGCTGGCCGGGGGCGAAACGAAGCGAGACAGCAGAGCTTGCTTCAGTAGCCCGAATTCAATCAAAAGACACCCAAGGTTAAACGCTCGCTCAACCTGCGTGCAAGGCAGGGCTAGCTTACAGAGCTCGAACGCTGCCCCTCCCGCCCCTGCCGGTTCACCCGGCAGGACGGCAAGTTTGGGACAGCTAGAACCCGGCCCCACGCGCAGCCGCGTCCTCCCGCCCCTGCCGGTTCATCCGGCAGGACGGCAAGTTTGGGAAAGCTAGAACTCGAGAGTTTTTTCGTGACGGTTTCGCTTGCGGGAACGACTTCCTCTTAAAGCTGCGGCGAACGTCGCGTTTTCCTGTCCCCCCAACACCGGAATGTTCTCATGAAACCTGCCTGGCTCGCTTGCTGCTTGGGACTGATGGCGTGGGCCGCCACTCCCGTAGCAGCCGATGATTACTGGAAGTTCAAGCAGATCCAGGGCCAACCACTCGAGGCCCGCGTCAGCCGCTACGACGTCGATCAACAGCTGGCGCTCCTCGTCACGCGCGACGGCGTGGAGGTACAAGTTTCCGTCGCGGAACTCGACACGCCCGACAAACGGCTCCTGGCCCGAGCCCTCGAACGTAGCCTCTTCCACAAACCCAAAGCCGCCACAACGCCCGCCCCTCCACGCGAAGCCGCTCCCGCCGCCGCCCCAGCTCGACCTGTGGTCTGGCACAAGAACTTCCAGCAAGCAGCCGCGCAGGCTCGGACGGCACCCGCACTCGAGGCCGACACGACGGAGCCTGCGAACCCGGCCGCGGCTGTCGCGGACACCGACCGTCCGATCGTCTGGTTCCGCGTCTTGGGTGATTTGCGTGGCCTGATGTGAAGTGCCGGCCACTCCATGAGGACCGTGTCGTTCTCTCAGCCCCAAGTGCAAGCCACACTGGCTCGCGATTTTGTCTGCTTCACCACCAGCACCGAAGGGGACCCGACGGCGGGTCAATCGATCCGGCATCGCCCCCGCGATCCGGCGGGGCCCTGCCTGCGGGGCAACGGCCAGCAGAATGTGCAAACGTTGTTTTTGACCCCCGACGGCGAGATCTTCCATGCCGCCACCGGGTACCTGTCCCCCGCGGACCTGTTGTCGGAGTTGGAGTTCGCCCGCGACCTATTCGTCACCTTGCAACAGGCCCCCGCTGCCCAACGAGCCGAAGTGGTCCAACACCAGCATCGACAACGTTTGGAGCAACTTGCCTACTCGCCCGCCGAGATCGATGCTCGCGGCCCCAACCTGGGCGGCATGAACTTCCCTGGCATGAACTTTTCCGGCCTGGACTTTTCTGGCATGAATCCTGCCCAGTTGAACTTGCCCGCCTTGATCGAGGGCCGCGGGGATCTGAGCGGTCTGGCGGCGGGGCGACGGACTGGCGGCAAAGACCGTCGGACCGATGCCGCGGGAGTCGCTCCAACCGACGCGTTGCCGAACCCTTTCGCGCGTGGACAGATCCTCAGCGATCACCAATTCTGTTTGGACCACCCGCTGCAACCGGCTGCCAAGTTCGACCGTGACCCCACGCCCTTGGTCGGCTCCGGCAAGTCCTTCTTCATGAGCTCGGGCAGTCAATAAACAAAAGAGTTGCGTCACTTACCGAGTTCATCCCCTACACAGCGGCAACCTGCCATTGTCATCGCGCGAGTGGAGGTCAAGCGTCCAAGATTTGGCGAATGAGTTTGCCCTCGACATTGGTCAAGCGACGTTGGACGCCGTTGTGTTCAAAGCTGAGTCGCTTGTAGTCCAGCCCCAACAGATGCAAGATTGTGGCGTTGAAGTGGTACAACGGGTGGATCTGCGAGACCGCCCGCTGGCCCAATTCGTCGGTCTGGCCGTGGCTAACGCCCCGTTTGACTCCCGCCCCTGTCATCCAACACGTGAATCCGTCCGGATTGTGGTCGCGTCCCTGGGCGCCCTTTTGAAAAAATGGCATCCGACCAAACTCCGTACACCAAACGACCAACGTCTCCTCCAACAATCCGCGTTGCTGCAAATCGCGAATCAGAGCGGCCGTCGGTTGATCCATGATCTCGGCATGCACGTCGTACTGCTGCTTCAGGGCGTTGTGCCCATCCCAGTTCAAGTTCCCGCCACTGGCGTAGGCCCCGTTAAACAGCTGGACAAATCGTACCCCCTTTTCAATCAGCCGCCGCGCCAAGATACAGTTCCGCGCAAACGCGGCCTTGTCGGGATTGTGCGTCGCATCCGCTCCGTACATCTCCAGCACGTGTTGGGGCTCGGTACTCAGATCAGCGATCCCCGGCATACTCAACTGCATCCGCGCCGCCAATTCGTAACTGGCGATCCGCGCCGCCAATTGACTGTCGCCTGGATTCGCCTGCAGATGCCGAGCATTCAGTCGCTGCAGCAACGCGCGGGCGGCGGCATCCTCGTCGGGCCTGACCCCAGGCGCCGTCAAATGTCGCACCGGCAACTTGGAACTCATCGCCGTCCCCTGAAATGCCGCCGGTAAAAAGCCCGCCCCCCAGTTATTGGCGCCATTCTGTGGCACACCTCGCGGATCGGGAATCGCCACGTACGCCGGCAAGTCCTGGCTTTCGCTGCCCAACGCATAAGTCACCCAGGCACCCAAACTGGCGAAACCATCCAGCACCGATCCCGTGGACAAAAAGTTCTCCGCCGGACCATGCGTGTTCGATTCGCTGGTCAACGAATGCACAAATGCGATCTCATCGGTCAACTGAGCCAAGTGCGGAATCAGATCGCTGACCCACTTGCCCGTCTCTCCATACTGGCGAAACGTGTACTGCGGACGAGCCAAATTACCGGCCGGGCCCTGAAACGTCACCGCAGGACCACCCGGCAACGGCTTGTCGTCCCACTTGATCAATTCGGGTTTGTAATCCCACGTCTCCAACTGACTGACCCCGCCCGCACAAAAGACCACGATGACATTTTTGGCCTTGGCGGGAAAATGGGCCGGCCGCGGTGCAAAAGGTCTCGCCGGATCGATCTCGGGCTTGATCTGACCGGTCGAATCGTCCTGAGCCAACAGGCCGTCTCCGGCCAAGAGACTGGCCAAGGCGATCGAACCCAGCGCTGTACTGCCCTGGCTGAGAAAGCAGCGCCGGTTCAAGAAGTGACTTCCCTGCAGCGAAAGGGGTGAATAATTCATTTGATTTCACTCTTTTTTACAAAACTTATGGCAGGAAGAGAAACTCGTTGCTATTGAGCAACACGCGGCACAGAAATGGCAGCCCAAATTTCTCAACGCCCGGCATCACGTCCGCCAGTTCCTCGGGGGTCGGGGGCCGATTCAAGGTCAACTCGTAGACGCGTTGAACCTGCGCCAGCGTGTCGTCGCCCGCGTCTCTGTGGAGCCGCTGGGCCAAGGCCTCCGCCACCTGCAGAGTGAAACGGCTATTGAATAAGTTGAGAGCCTGGATGGGCGTGGTGGACACCGCGCGGACGGCAGTGCTCTGCCCTGCATCGGGGCAATCAAACGCACCAAACACCGCTTCCGGCTCGCGTCGGACTTTATGGGCATAGATCATGCGTCGACTGTTCTGCTCGGTCAGGGTCTCGACGGGATTGAATCCACTCAACCCGCCGCGTTGATCGAACAGATCAAAGCCACGCCCGTACATGTCATGCCGAAGCAAACCCGCCACCGCTAACATCGAGTCGCGGATGACTTCTGCCTCCAACCGGCGGGTGCGAAATCGCCACAACCATTGATTGTCCGCATCGATCTCGGTCGCCTGCGGGTCGATCGTCGATGCCTGCCGGTAAGTTTGAGACAGCACAATCCGACGGTGCAGTTGCTTGATGCTCCAGCCGTCGCGAATAAACTGTCCGGCCAAGGCATCCAGCAACTCGGGATGAGTCGGCAGCAAGCCGCTGTTCCCCAAATCACTGGGGGTCGCCACCAGCCCCGTTCCAAAATGCCATTGCCAAACTCGATTCACTAGAACTCGAGCGGTCATGGGATTTTCAGGACTGGCAATCCAGTTGGCCAAGGCCAAGCGACGCGATTGCTCGTCCGTCTCCAGCGGCAACGTCAAGCTGCCCAAGGCCACCGGCACCGCCGCCGCGACGGGCTCGCCCGGTTGCTCGGGGTCGCCCCGATGCAGCAGGTGGATCGCGTCCGGTTGGCGGAACTTGCCCGCAAATGCAACCTGCCGAGCCTCCAAGGTTCGCAGCTGCTGCTCCAGTGCCTGTTTTTCACGCAACCACGCCAGACCTTGTTCACCCACGCCAGCCACCAAGGTCATATCGTCCAGCGAGGGCCCCACTTCGATCGAATAGACCGTCGCCAAGCGATCCGCGAATTCCCCCAAGCGATCGCGACTCCACACCACTTGTTGAATCGTCTGCGGTTCCGGCAACTCCAGCAACACCCAACCGGTTCCCGGAGTGTCGGACATCCAGCTCCGCGAATTGCCGTACTCCCCATCATTGAGGTGCGTCAGTTTGTGGATTTCCGACGTTTGACTGCCCGACGCGGTCACTCGCGTGCCGTGCGAAGCCAGGGCCACATTCCGCGGCGTTGGCTCAGCGGTGAAGATCTCCAACTCGTCGATGCAAGGTTCGATCAAGCCCAGCGTGGGATGCCGATTGGCATCGTAGATAGTCAAGCGAACAAACTTGGCCTCCACCGGGTCAAACCGTTCGATGTTCTCGCGAGGATCGGTCTGACGCAAACCAACGTTGCCCTCGCCGGGTGTGGCTGCGGCCAGCCGCTGCTGGACTTGTTCCAAACGTTCCCGCAACGGCTGAATCTCCGCCGCCCGCAGGTCCGCATCCGGCCCGAGGATTTCCCGGTCCTCGTACTCGACACCGGCCACAAACGCCTGCATCGCGTAGTAGTCTTTGGCCGAGATCGGGTCAAACTTGTGGTCGTGGCACCGCGCACAACCGATACTCAAGCCCAGAAATGTTTGACTGACGTTGTTGACGATTTCGTCCAATGCATCTTGTCGCGCCAGACGAATGGACGGCGCATCTTGACCGATCTGCCCGGGCAACAACACCGAGGCCGTGACCAAGAACCCCGTTGCCGCATCGGCTCCCAAGGCATCCCCAGCAATCTGCTCGCGGACGAATTGGTGGTAGGGAAGATCCGAGTTAAACGCGCGGATGACGTAGTCGCGATAGTGCCAGGCATGAGGCCGCTCGGTATTGACTTCGAAACCATGCGTATCGGCGTATCGGACGACATCCAGCCAATGTTGCCCCCAGCGTTCGCCGTAGCGAGGGCTCTCGAGCAACCGATCAACGACTTCGCGATAGACGACTTCCCGCGCCACCCCAGGCTCAAGGCTGGAAAGATTTTCTTGAAAATCCGCCATTTCTTTGGGAGTGGGCGGCAGCCCCGTCAGATCGAAGGTCACGCGACGAAGCCAAACCGCCGGTTCGGCCTCGGCCGCCATCCGCAAGCCGATCTCACCCAGGCGCCGAGCAACCACCGAGTCGATATCCAGATCGCCAGGGGATTCTGGCAGCGGCCGAAAGCTCCAGTGATCGCGAGTGTCCTTGAGCTGAACACGATCGACACCCTCGGGCCAGATCGCGCCCTCCCGGACCCAACGAGTCAACACGTCGATTTCTCGCTCGGACAATCGCTCGCCAGGTGGCATCAAATGGGGATCATCGACATCGGCCGTGATGAACTGGATCAGCGGACTGGTCGCCGGATCGCCCGGGACAATGTCGGGGCCATGCCGGTCGCCCCCCTTCATGGCCAGCGACTTGACATCGAGTCGCAGTCCAGACTCGCGTTCACTGTCGCTGTGACAGGCGTAACAGTGCTGTTCGAAAATCGGGCGAACATCTTGTACAAAATCGACCGTCGGATCCTCCTCCGCAGCAAACGCAGACGGTCCACCGATCCCCACGAGACAGACAAGCCCTACAAGACAGACAAGCCCTACGAGACCGACATGCCCCACGAGCCCCACGAGCCAGACAAGGAGGCTGACGCACGCCCCGGCCCATGCCTGTGTCTCGAGCCACGTCCCAGCCGCCGAGCACGTCCCAGTCTCACTGCACTTTCCCGTCTCACTGCACTTTCCCGTCTCAGACACGCCGCAAGCCTCAACTCGCGGACAGGTCCATCCGCGAGCCTCAACTCGCGGCCAGGTCCAGACCCAGACCCAGTGCGAGGCAGGCATCGACGTCGAGCCGACAGAGTAAGCTGGAAGTATTGAGATCTGCTGGGCCCCGTGTGCAGTTCGCATCGGCGATTGAACCCTTTATTTTGTCGGAGTCGTCCGAAGCGGTCGCCCCAGGATCACGACCCCCAATCAAAATGAGAGGGCAGGCGAAATGACCAGGCAACCGTAAGTGTACACGCGTCTGTGTGAGTCAGGTTGGATGGGTGAAGGCGAGGGTTGGTCCGGTCACCAGCCAGCCTTGCCCCGCCTACTTCGCTGCGGCGACTGGCGACCACCGGTCAACCGTCCCAGCTTCCTCGTCCGATTATCCACCACTCGGCTGCAGAATGCAAGAAACAGCCGGGCGGAGCAGAAATCGAATCCGCCTTCCCAGGGTTCGACCTAGAAAATCTCCGACAACCTGGAGCCCCACCGGCGTCCGGGATGCTCCGCGCGACCCAACGGCCCTCCGGCGGCTCACACACTCGGCAGCCGGCTTATGGATCTCGATTCGTTTCGCTTTTCGCTTTCTCGGCCACTAGCTAACGCAGCAATACTCCGTCACTTTCCTGGCTACCATCCGTTGTTTACCAGCAGGGGTACAAAATGGCGATAAAGAAAACAGGAAAACCCTCGCCACACGACTTGCTGCGACCGCGGTAGGTGATTGACGTAACACGCCAAGAACTCGATTTGTCCTCGCGCCCCACGATGACGCTTGAAGGCGCCTGCACCGGCCGAAGCATGAAAGCGCAAGTTCTTGCGGGCGGCATGATCGCCCGATAACCAACTGGCGATCCGATACAGTCCACTGGCCTGCGGTTGGCTCCGATCGTAGCCAATCAACGGGACCGTCAAAAGGCCATCTCGCTCGAGATGTCCGGCCATGGCTTGGATCTGACCATCGCGATCTCGCGCGACTCGGAAGGTCACTAGGCGAGTATCGACCAGCAACTGAATCCAGCGAGCCGTGTAATCCGGATTTAAACAGGAATACTTTTGACGGTACAACGATTGGTACAAGTCCGTAATGCGTTGGGCGTCGGTGTCTGTCAGCTTTTCAAGATCCTCGATTTCCACTCGGCTATCGCGGACCAATTTTTGATCACGCTTGACATGGTTCCGCGGCCGCCATTCCTTTTTAGGATCATCGATGGTCCAAACCTGTCGAGCCGGAAGAAACAGCCATCCATCCGCTTGCAGTGCACGACACAATTCGGGGCTGGACCACGGATCCACCGACCGAATCCCGAAGAAATGCCGGGGATACTGCTGGTACAATTGCTCCCGTATCTGCGTTAGCCCCTGACCGTGCCAATCGCCATGCAAGTTGGTCGCGAAACCGTAGTTATCGATCAAAACGGATCGACCGATTCCGGCCGCCAGCAAGGGCCATCCGGCAGCTCTGACAAGACAAGCCAGCCCGAGTCGTGCCCATCCTAGGTTGAGGTGAGACAGTTCATCGATGGCATAGCCAATGTAAGCACTGTGGGGTTGCACGACGTAGCTGCCACCCGTCTCGCCGTGGCTGATCGTCAACGGCAATAACCGCGAGTCGTGGGTAAGAAAGGAAAAGTCGACCGAGGCGTTGGGGATCAAAGTGGGGAGTCCGATGCGGGCAACTGCCTCGCAAAACGCGGCGACCGGCTCGATGATCGGGTTCGATTCCCCCGCATCAACGGCAATGATTCTCGATGTGGATATAGCAGACATAACGGTTTCGCTCATAGAATTTCGATCGAGCCTAGCGGAACTTGGGACCCAGCAATCAAGGCTCGGGCCACACACCTATCCCTGGGTCTCGTGCCTCGGCAAAAACCCTCGAATCCGATTATGATAACAGCCGGTGGGCGATGCTTGTGAGGGGATTTAGGGAACTGCCAGATGTTAGCAGCCTTGGCTTGGCTTGACCCACGACGTTGGATCTACCCGATCGCAATGTATACCGGGTTGCGCGCTGCCTACAATCGCTGGCAGAACCGTGGCGGAACGTCCCTGAGGCTGGAGGCCTTTGACCGCGTCCTACTTCAGGTTTTGGACGGTGAGCTGGGCGTTCTCCGTGTCCATCGTCGTCGACTACCCGCATCCAAACGGACCATGGGGCCAACCGGTATGATCGCGATCTCCCTCCAATCGCCGGGCGTGTTGTCGTGGCTTTACCGCTGGCTCTGCCTGACCAGTCATTTCGGAACCGGGCACGTGGAATTGGCATTTGTCGAACTACCAGAAGGCATCACGTTCTACGCGGTTCGAAACATCGTGCGATCCAACCTGGAACGCATCGCCGGCAGCAACTGGTTTCCCACATTGAAGCTGCAACGGCCTCAAGACGAGATTCAAGTCTTGCTGCGGGTTGCCCACTGGCTGCGGGAGCGCGGCGTTCCGACATATTTCGCTCCCGCCGAGGAGTGTGTGACATTTTCAATCGATCGTTGTTTGGTGCGACCGGATCGGCTGCCTCGGGTTCAAGCAGCGCTGGAACGACGATACCGCCAGATAATCAAAGCCTGGGTGCAAGCGGCTGGAGAAATCAAAGGGGTCAGGCCTCTTTGATTCGGTATCGGCATGGTGTAGGCTGTAGGTTTTCCCGGTTTGGAGAGGAGATCCGATGCCACGACCCCCACGAGCTGATGAAGCTGGCGGACTTTACCACGCCTTG
Source organism: Pirellulaceae bacterium (assembly GCA_018402565.1). Taxonomy (GTDB): domain Bacteria; phylum Planctomycetota; class Planctomycetia; order Pirellulales; family Pirellulaceae; genus M30B19. Next base: position 882,568 of record JAGYIQ010000001.1, read on the forward strand.
AACCGCGGTAACCTGCGAGCGACTATTTTTCACAAAGATGCTGACTACGAAGCGTTTGAACGAATCCTCTCTGAGGGTTTGCAAATCCATCAGGTGGAACTCTTTTCGTTTCAATTGATGCCCAACCACTATCATTTGGTGCTGCGTCCTTTGGTGGATGGCGAGATGGGTCGGTTCATGGGCTGGATCGGAGGCACGCACACCATGCGCTATCACGCCCACTACCACACCAGTGGATTGGGGCACATTTATCAGCAACGGTTCAAGAGCTTTCCGATCCAGAACGACCAGCACTTCCTCGTTGTTTGCCGGTACGTCGAACGCAATGCCCTGCGGGCTGGGTTGGTCGACCAAGCGGAGCAATGGCGATGGGGTTCTCTGTGGCATTGGCTGCACCCACCTGCCCCGCTGCTTTCGCCGTGGCCGATCCCCAGACTTCCTGGATGGGTGCAGCGAGTCAACACACCGCTATCGGACTCCGAGTTGGCAGCGGTCCGACTTTCAGCCCAACGGGGCCGGCCGCTGGGCGACCCCGAGTGGATCGAATCCACCGTCAGTCGGCTCAAGCTGGAGTCGACCATCCGCCCCCGTGGCCGCCAACAGATTCGCGTCCCTAAATCCCCCACCAAAGAGGCCTGACCCCTTTGATGTTTCAACTACGCTGTACCGTCCGAGATTGCCAACAATTGCTGGAGCAGCACGAGCGAGAACTTGTGTGCAGCGCCGGGCACCATTTTGATCAAGCCAAGCAGGGCTACTGGAACCTGCTGCAACCTCAGGATAAAAAGTCCAAGAACCCAGGTGATTCAGAGGATGCCGTTCTGGCTCGGCACCGCTGGCTGCAACGAGGACACGCCGTATCGTTGATTGAAACCCTGCGACCGTGGCTGGCCACAAGCGATACACCGATGGGGCCAAGAACGCTGGATTTGGGGTGTGGCGAAGGTTCGTTTGGTCCCGCCCTGTTTCCTGATGACGCCCAGTCGTATTGCGGTATCGACCTTTCCAAGCGGGCCATCAAATTGGCGGTCCGGCGATGGCCTGACGCGACTTGGGTGTTGGCGAATGCGGACCGAGTCTTACCGGCGGCGGATGAAAGTGTACATCGAGTGATCTCGCTGTTCGGCCGACGTCCCATTTCAGAGATCCATCGCGTCCTCGTGCCTGGTGGGATCTGTGTGGTTGCGGTGCCAGGCGAGGAGGATTTAATCGAACTGCGCCAAGAGGTCCAACAAGCGGGACATCGCCGTAGCCGCTGGGAATTGATTGCCGAGGAGATGAGTCAGGCCGGGCTGGAAGTGCTCGACCAAAAGCAATGGCACGCCACGGTGAATCTGCAACCGGACGCCATTGCCGACGCCCTCGCAATGACCTACCGCGCGGTGCGACATTCCCAGAAATCTCGCTTAGCTGCCGTGCATGCCATGAACGTCACCCTGGCGGCTGACCTATTGCTGTTGCGACGATAGGACAAATCAAAGAGGCCTGACCTCTTTGATCTGCCTCAATAATTTCACTCCCACGGTCAGAACTTTTCGGTTACAATGTCAGACATGAATTCCGAACAATTAGTCAGCTTGGTTCACCAGCAGTCGCTGGACGTCTTTGAAAGGATGTTTCGCGCCGTGGAATTGGTTCAAGAGAGACTAAACCGAGCGTGTGCAGCGTTAGGCAAGGCCAATGTGCCCTACGCAGTGATTGGTGGCAATGCGGTTGCTGTGTGGGTGGCCACCATTGACGATGGAGCCGTCCGGAACACTCGGGATGTCGACTTGCTGCTGGCCGAAGAGGACCTGCCACAGGCGACTGCAGCCTTGGAAGCCGTCGGCTTTATCCGTGATGTGGTTACGGATACAATTGTGTTCTTGGACGGGCCGCAAGGAAAACCCAGCCAAGGCTTGCATATTTTGTTGGCGGGGCGGAAGGTCAAACCCGAACACGCCAGTCCCACTCCCTCGGTCCAGTGTGCCGTAGAGATCAACGACAAACGCATTGTGGAACTAGAAGCGTTGGTTGAGATGAAACTCAACAGCTACCGTGATAAGGATCGCACGCACCTACGCGACATGATCCTGATTGGGCTGTTGGATGCCACCTGGCCCAGTCGCTTTCCACCGTCACTGGCCCAACGGCTCCAAGCCCTGTTGGACGATCCCGAGGGTTAGTTTGAGAAATTAACTTATGGAGCTCAACATGGGATGGCAGACCAGTCGCATCGAATGTCTTTGTTTTGTATTTTCCTGTTTAATCATTTCTGCGTGGCCCACTGGTGTGGCGACACCCGCGGTGGTCGCGTCCTGCGAATGTCAGGCCGCGGCGGCAAGTCCGCCAGCGGTGACACGCAGAGACTCCAACGCAGGAGCTATCGCCCCACCGCAAGGAGCCGACTCGCGTGACGTGGCGGCGGTGCCGATCGAGCAGCCGACGACTGGTATCCGCCTGTATGGCACGGCCTCGCCATTTGCCTCCTGGGCCCACTGCGATTTGTCGCCCGACGGGAAATGGTTGGTGGGATTCCGCGGGACTCGAATGTTGGTCTGGGACCGCCAGGCCGCACGCGTGGCCAAAGAAATGGATGTCGTGGCCTTGGGTAGTGTCCAAAGCTGCAAGTTCTCACCCCGCGGCAAGTACTGCGCCATCTTTGTCAAGCATTGGCTGGACCTCCCCGAACTGAGCGATGCGGACGAACCCGGCGAGGACTCGGAGGCCATTGATCCTGACCAATTGCTGGACTTGAAGCCCAAGTTCCGCAGCCAAGTGCTGGTGTTTGATCGGCAGTGGAAACAAGTGGCCGCATTTGATGTGGACTGCCACGGGCCTCAGTTTCCCGATGGCCTGCTCTTTTCACAGGACGAATCGGCCCTGTTGCTCAACGGTGAAATAGGTACTTTTAATCGATGGATGGCCGTTTTGGATTTGGACGATCACTCGATACACGTGCCGGCTGCAAAATGGCAACGATTCGGCGGCGCGGCGGTTTGGCTCAACGCGCGAGAGATCGCTTGGCCTAGGGAACGTAAAACCTGGGACTGGCGGAATGATCGGTTTACACCGTGGCCTCCCGACTTTTTGCCAGACACTTGGTCGGTGCAAACGAGCAGCGCCGACGGCGATTGGTGGTTGGTGCAAAACCAGACGGGCAAGGTCCTCTATCAGCTATCGACCCAGCGAGAAGTTCCGCTGACGGGTTGGCAGGGCTATGCCTTCGGACAAGTTTCGCCCGACGGGCAGTACTTTCTCGGAGTCGGTGCGCGTCAGGCCACGCGAGAAGTCATGCTGTTGGATCTTGATCAGGAACAGGAACTGGCTCGGGTGGAGGATTGGGGCATTACGGAGATCCGCTTTGTGCCCAATGAACCCGTCGCCCACCTGACCATGTTTGCCTCCAACGCGGGCACCCGAGCTCAATCGATGACGATGGCGGCAGTACCGGTGGACGATGGTTTTGCCGACGCGTTGAAGCAAGCTCAGCAGCAACTACCGGTCACCGATAAAGTTGTCTTTGCCGCTCAGGACCAGTGGCTGGTGTTGGCGGGAGGTCGGTCATGGGTCAATTTGAGCGATGGCCAATTGGCGGGGATCGGGCCCAGCGTCCGATCGGACTTGATGGTCGCCCCACAACCCGCCTCCGAGCACGTCTACACGTTCGGTCTCTCGGATCGGCCGAACCAGTGGGACGAAATGGCATTGACGCGACAATCCCGCCAGCCGGACGGCGGAAAGCGACTGACGACCATCCAGCCTCCGACCGAGATTCTACGTTCACTCCGCATTTTGCTAGGGACGCAGACGACTAGTCAGGGGTACTGGAGCGTCTATCCAGCCCATCTGTCGGTGTCACTGGATCAAACCCAACTTCGAACCGCGCAATGGGAGGACAAGACACTGACCGCCGAATCGATGGTCAGTCGCGTAAATCTGAATCGTTGGGAAGTCGGACGACACAAGAAGATCCGGTCCACCTTGTTGGCCGTGAGCGCGGATAAGCCCAAGTCGGCTCGGCATTTCCAATTGTCTCCGGACGGGAGTCAGTACGCGGTGGCCCACGGTGCGGGCTTGTGGTTGGGTGACGCAGAGGAAGGTGAGTTGCGTCGTGACGTTCGTCTGCCCGGCATCGCGACCGGTCTGGAATTTTCCGCCGACAATCGCTGGTTGGCAGTTGCGCTGATCCGGGCGCCTTGGGAGTCGGGTTGGATGTGGCCGAGTGCCCGAAATCAGACCTTGGCGACGGAAATTGCCTTGATTGAAGTTGAAACCGGCTTGATTCGATTTCAAAAAAAGAACCTCGATTTGGTCGGCTTCGGCTTTCGGCCGGAAGGGCAGCAACTCTACACGCTGCAGCGCGACGCCCAGTCCGGCCGCAAACGCTTGGTGCTCTACCGACCGACAAGCTGGGAGCCAGAATTTGAGCACACGACGGACTATTCCGAAGCGTTGGCGGCGGCTTTCTCGAGCGACGGTCGGCTGCTGGCCATTCCCCTGGCCGACACTCGCATCGAGGTCTGGGACCTGGAAGCACTGCAACAGGCACCCTAACGGCTACAAGTCTCAGGCAGGACGTGGCGGCGGTGTTTAACCGCAACGCCCGAGGCGTGCGCGGCACCCTGTTCGACATGCCATACACACAACATGCCACACAAACAAGGCGCCGCAGCGACGTTCAGCCGCATCGCCGGCGGAGTGAACCAATCAAAGAGGCCTGACCCCTTTGATCTGGCCACCGATCGCGGACAAAGGCGAAAAAGCTCAGGAACTAGCGATCGCGGGGATCGATACCGAAGCCGCTGCGATCGGGACTGGCCGGCCGCTGCGGAGGTTGATAACCCTTGGTCTCGATCTCCTCCAGCATCAAGGCAATGGCCCGATCCAATTGTGGATCGCCACCGTCGACCATCAAGGCGGGATCATCGATCACTTCAATGTCGGGATCCACGCCGTGACCCTCGATGCCCCAATTGCCGTCTGTACGGTAGTAGGCAAACGAGGGCACTGTGACCGAAGCGCCATCGATCAACGAAGGCGATCCGGTGATGCCGACCAAACCACCCCAGGTCCGCGTGCCGATCAGTTTGCCCAGTCCGTACTGCTTGAATAGGGCTGGGAACATGTCGCCACCCGAACCAGCCAAGCCGTTAATCAACATGCACTTGGGGCCTTGGTGGCTGTCCGGTGGCCAGGTCCAATCCAAGCCATCGCGGCGGGCCCAGTAGTTCGTCACGGGCCGATTGAGCAGCTCGATAAACCGCGTCGGGATCTGGCCGCCGCCGTTCCAGCGATCGTCGATGATCAACGCCTGCTTACCGATCTGGCCGTAGAATTGACGAATCAAGTCGTTCTGTCCCGGCACGCCAGTGTTCACCACGTAGACATAACCGACTTTGCCACCCGACTTCTCCTCCACGTAGCGCCGCTTGCTCTCGATCCAATGACGGAACCGCAGGTCTTCGTCGCTGCTGCTGACTTTGATCGCGATCGTCTTGTCCGTGTCGCTGGGTGTCGGTTGATCGCCCACCGTCAACAGCACCGTACCGCCAACGGCGCCAATCAACCGTACATGTGGGTCTTCGTTGGTCCGCAGTGCCTGGTGATTGATCGCCAACAAGTACTGGCCGTCGCGGACGCCCGCCTCGATCAGTGGATTCCGAGCATCGACATCCCAGTCCGCGCCTCGATACAGTTCCGCCAAGCGGTAGACATCACCCTCGATCTCCAAACGAGCCCCGAGGACACCGACGTTGTTAGCTGGGCCGGTCTCCAGACTGGCTTCCCGATAATAGGCATGCCCCACGTTCAACTCCGAGATCATCTCGCCGATCACGAAGCCGACGTCGCGACGGGAAACGCAGTCGGCCAACAACGTCTCGTATCGCTTGCCCACCGCCAACCAATCCACGCCGTGCAACTTCGGGTCGTAGAAGAAGTCGCGTTGCAGTCGCCAGGCCTCCCAGAACAATTGCTTCCACTCGACACGCGGATCGATGATCACCGTCATGCCGTTGGTCGAGACGGTCCGCTCCAGCTTCTGTCCGGCCTTGGCGTCGATGATGTAGAAGTTGCCACCGCGGGACACCATCATTTTCTTGCCGTCGGCCGACAGCTCGAACTGACCGGCACCGCTGACCACCTCTTTCTCGGCCTTCTCCTTGTCTTGCAAGTCGAAGATCTTGATGGCGGTCGGAGTGTCGCTGCCGCGTCCGCCGCTGCGGGTGTAGATCAAGTGCCCGGCGTCGTTGACGGCCAAGCCGCCAAAGTTGCCTTGCGGGACAGGCACTTGAAACGCGCGAGCCTCCGCGCCTGCGGCCTCGATCACCAAAGCCGCTTTCGCTGGGGTCGGCTTATCCGCTTTGACGGCATCGGACGCGGTGTCGGTTGCCTCCGCCGGAGCTGCGGTGTCACTGGCTTTTGATGCCTGGTCAGCCGCATCTCCGGCTCCCTCTGCCGGTGGCTGTCCGTTCGGCGCCTTGTCTTCTGATTTGTCTTCCGACTCGTCTTTCGGTTTGTCCGCCGCGGGCTTATCCGTCGCGTCTGCTTTGTCCGATTTCCAGGTTTCTTCGTCAACCTCGGCTAAATAAGGATGTTTGACATCGCTACGCAATGGCAAGGCCACCAGGACCTGCGTACCGGCGTAGATGAAGCTGGTGCCCAAGTCCTCGTACTGCGGACGATTGAAGGCGCGGTTGCTGCTGAAGTACAGGTAGTCGCCCTTGCGATCAAAGACCGGATTGGAGTCGTTGAAGAAACCAGCCGTCAGCTTCAACTGCGTGCCATCGGCCACGTTGTACACCCAGATGCTACTACCAGCGGAGCGATGTTCCGGATTCAGGGCATAGGTCAGCCAGGCCGAATCGGCTGACCAGGCGGCTGACATGCGATTGCCCTGTGGATCGCGAGCCACCTGCTTGGTGTCACCCGACTCCAGATTGTGCAGGTACAAGGCACCCGTCTTGTCCCCAAACGTGATCCAGTTGGAATCCGGCGACCATTGTGGGCTGTAACGAAACGCCGAGCCCTGCTTGGTCAGCTGTCGGGTTTCCCCGCGTCCATCGGATTGGGTCACGTAAACTTCGTATTCGCCGGTGGCATCGCTGAGGTAGGCGATCCAGCGACCATCGGGACTCCAACTCGGGTCGCGTTCGAAGCTGCCATTGGACTGGGTCAAATTCCGCGGTGAGCCGTTCTTGGCTGGCAAGGTCCACAAATCGCCACGACCTTGCACGACCAAGCGTTGACCGGTCGGCGAGATCGAGGCACTGCCGATAAACTTGGCCGCGTCCACTTGTTGTGGTCGCAGGGTGGGACGATCGCCGGGGATCGTGATCGAGACCGCTTGCGATTCTCGCGTGGCCAAGTTCAACAAATAGATCTGCGAGCCGTTTTGAAAGACGATCTCACCTTCACCATTCGGGCCCGGCCCCATCGAAGACATCTTGCAATCGTAGTCGGCAAAATGCGTGATGGCCTCGCGTTGCCCCGTCTCAGTGTCGTACTTCCAGACATTCAAACGATGGGTGGGACCGGCATCGGATAAGTAATACACGTTGGTCCCGTGCCACATCGGAATCGTGTCCGTGCCCTCGAAGTCGGTCATGCGTTTGGAGGTCTTGGTGGTCAGATGGAACAACCAAATGTCCGATGCCATACCGCCGCGGTACCGTTTCCATGTGCGTTGGTCACGAGCATAAGGCGTGTACGCCAACCATTGGCCGTCCGCGTTCAAGCTGCCGTTCTCGCCGTAGGGCACAGGTACTGGCTGCGGGTGTGGCTGGGCCAACGAGACCGTAAACAATTGCTGTTGCCGCCCCAATCCAGCGGAACCGTTGCTGGAAAACAGCAGCGACTTGCCGTCCGGCGTCCAATCGCAGAGTCGCTCCGCGGCCGGATGATGGGTCCAGCGTTGGGGGATGCCACCCGAAGTCGGAACGACATACAGATCGCGCCCCCCGTCGTAGTTCCCCTCAAAGGCGATCCACTGGCCGTCGGGGCTAAATCGCGGATTGGATTCGGCCCCCGCCGGACTGGCCAAGGGACTGGCTACCCCCCCGGCTCGATCCACCACCCACAGATCATCGCCGTAAGAGAACACGATCTTCTCGTGGCTGACGTCCGGGTTGCGGATCATCGACGCCGCCGGCTGGACTTGAGCCCAAGACGACCCAGATGCTAGCAGTGGTAGCGTCAAAAACAGCTTCAGTCCGGAGGTCCAGGTCGACCAGCTAGAAGATCCGAGCGGCGAGCGGCTGAGCGGCATGGTTTGGTTTCCTTGTTGATAGAAGCGAGTTCAGCGTGCGGTTGCGTCGCGCGAGGTGCGGTCCGATCGCCCGGTTGCGATGACTCTACCCCAGGCAATCCGCGATCGCTAGCATTCTCCTAGGATAATTCGAAATTGTGCGATTGACGAGAGCTTGGTAAAAGGTCGTACGGATATTCCGCGCCCCTTGCGTTCCTGACAGGAAACTTGACCGTGACCTCCAACCGCTCCTCCGCTGCCGCTGCTTCCGCTCACGACGACTTGGACCATGAAAACCAGCCCTCGCCGCGTCTGATTCGCCGCACCGCCCCACCGCCGCGGAAATTCCGCTTGTGGCGTTGGCTGGCGTTCGGCCTCCTGGGGCTGGCCGGCTTGGTGGCCCTCGCTCCGACATTGATCAGCAAGACGGCCGTGGGCGATTGGTTATTGGCCCAGGTGGTGCCCACCGCGTTCGGGCGACTGGAGATCGGCCAACGGGACCTGGGTTGGTGGTCGCCGATCTCGGTGGGCAAGATCCGCCTGCATTGCTCGCAGGGCAACTTGATGGCAGAAGTCGAGTCGATCCGGACCAAAGAAACGCTGTGGGAGATCCTGACGACGGGCCAGCTCAGTGAAGTCTGGGTGGATCAAGCCGCCGTGCAGGTGGATTGGCGACTGGACGGCAGCAACTGGGAGGACTGGGTGGCGGCGGTGCTGCCAGTGGTGCAACCGGACAAGCCGGTCCAGGACTCGACAACGCCAAACATGGCGGTCCATTTTGACAACTGTCAAATCGTGCTCGAGAGTCGTCCCGACCAGCAGCGTTGGGTGATGGAGCAGATCGGCGGACAGTTGTTGGTGCAGCGTAATGCTAGGAAGGTCGTGTTGGAGACCAAGTTGGCATTGAAGGATGCGGACCAAAATTTGGCGGCCGGGAGTTGCGAGCTGAACTTATGTTTTGCTGACCAAGCCAGTCTGACGGAGATGCGAGAGCTGTGGCAGTTGACCATCGCGGATGAGCAAGCATTCAAAATCAATACAACCACAGGCGGGTTGGCGTTTCAAGTCAAGCTGGATCGATTGGCGGCCAGTCTCGGTCGCTCGGTGCTGCGGCGATTTCTGCCGACCTTGGAGTTGAGCGGCTTGGCCACGGGCCAGATTGTAGGCCTCACCAATTGGTATGGCGATTATGTGCAAGTGATGACGCCCAAAGTCTCGCTGGATCGTTTGGTCGTCAGCGACTCGACCTATCTGCCAGGCGACCAACTGCGTCTGCAACAGTTGGAAGCCGGCGGCGCCTTCACCTTGTCGCCGGGGCAATTGCACTGCCGTCAGGTGCAGGTCGTGGCCGACTACGTCCGCAGCGACATCGACGGCAGCTTATCGTTCGACGAGGTGTATCAGGCATTGACGACGCGGCGTTTGCCGACCACGACCTTGACCACACAGGGTACGATCAACTTGGCTCAGTTGGCCAATCAGCTACCGAACACCTTACAATTACAAGACGGATTGCAACTGGACAGCGGCGACCTGACGTGGCAGTTGTTCAATCGACCGGAGGGCGATGGTTCTCAGCGGCTGTTCGTGGATGTCACAGCCAAGAATCTCTCGGGGCGTCGACAGGGCCAGCGCGTTCAGTGGGCCACGCCGATCCAATTCAGCAGTTCCTTGCGTGACTACAATCGACCGGTAAGTTTTGACCACGTGGATCTGCAAAGTGATTTTGTCACGGCAGCGGCGCGTCCGTTGGCAGATGGCGGCACCCAATTGGACTTTGCGGTGGACTTCGATCGCTTGCGACAGGCCTTGGATCAGTTTTTCCAATTGCCACCTGTGGTGCTGCAAGGCCGAGCGGATGGCCAGGCGAATTGGCGAATGTTGACTCGTGATGGGCGCCCCGCGTCCCTCAGCGAACCGGCCGCCGGGATGGAGGTGCGTGGTGTGGCTCATTTGGTGGACGCGCATGTCGCCATCCCCCAAGTGTTTGAGGTCCGCGAACCGAACATGACACTGGATGCTCAGACATCGCTCCAGTGGGGCAACCCACAGATTGAGACGCAAGGCTTGTTGGCTCTTTTGGCTGCCGAGGCCGATGTGACCATTCGCTCGGGCCGCGTGGAGTTAAAAACCGTGCGACCGGTGGTGGCGGGGGCAATGCCGGTTGTGGCAGACCCCTCCGGCCTCAATCCGTCGGCTTTGGGTTTGTTGGTCGATTTAAAACAGCCGGTACACTTACCTCGTCTGCACCAGATCTGGCAGTATGTTACGGGCACAGCTCGACCGCCAGCGAATCCTGCTCAAGCACCCGTACTGGTGGCTGAAGTCGGTGTCACGGGACCGCTAGAACAATGGTTGGCCCTGGTACGTCCGCTCTTGGCCGGCGTCGATATCGCCATGACGGGCGCGACACAAACGAAATTCGACCTGACATTGAACGATCGTTTCGCCTTGGTCAACAACTTGCAGGGCAGCAGTCAACAGTTCGGCTTTCGCGGCAACGGCGTGATCTTGCAAGAACCGATGTTGCAGGTCGCGGGTGCTGCCAGCTACCATTATGCGAGTGGTTTGATCCATACCGAAGATTTTCAGGTTTTAGGAAAATCACTATCCGTCCGAGCGACCAAGACGCGCTTGCAATTCGCGCCGCTGAATAACCGGATGGAGGGTGAGGTGTACCTGCATGGCGATATCGCTCGCTTGTGGCACACGTATCAACTGATGCAACTGGCTGCCGAGGAGAATGAACCCAATCGACTGGGCCAGCGAACTCTGGATTTCTCCGAGCTACCGCAGCTGGCGGTCCAACCGCCGTTCGACCAGATTCAATTGGTCGGACACACGGAAGCACCGGCAGGCAACACCGTCGCCCCCGTCGGATTCCCAGCGGTGGGTGCGACGCCGACTGCCAGTAGCAGCTCTGCGCCGTTGGGGATGGGCGGTGAACTGATCGCCAAGGTCACGCTCAAAAGCGAGAACCTGGGCCCCATCGACGTCGACATTCAATCCGAGGTCAAGAATGGTTGGGTCGGGAATCAGCAGCCGACGGGCGCCTGGGTCGCGTGGCTGAAAGAGCCACGCATCCTGGCCAATGCCCAAGCCAAGATTTCACCCGACCTGAGTCGATTGGATTTGCCCAACGCCTATGTGGAGTCTCCCCGACTGCGGGCAGTGACGGCCGGTACCATCACCGACTTGACGCAGCAGCCACAACTGGATCTTCGTGGGCAGGTCGAAACGTCGGCGATGGCTTGGCTGGAGCAGTTTGCGGGTCCAGGCGCCGTCGCTGTGCAAGTCAACGGGTTGACCAATCATCGCTTCGAATTGCTGGGTCCGCCGGCGATCGAGCAGCTACAAGGACGTTGGATTAGCAGTTGGCAAGCGATTCAGTGGATGGGCCTGCAGAGCGGTCCGGCGGACATCGTGATTCAACTGAATCAAGGGATCGCCCGTTTGGTACCGCTGCGTTTTGCCGCGGGCGGTGGACAGATCCATCTGGCTCCCGAGGTCGACTTGCGTCAAGAGCCGATTTGGGTGCGATTGCCCCGCGGGGTGATCTTTGACCAAGTCAAGTTGACACCGGAAATCTGCCGCAACTTCCTCAAGTACAGTGCACCGCTGTTGGCCGAAGTCACCAGCGTTCAGGGTTCATTCTCCTTGGACAGCGATGGTATCGAGGTGCCCTTATCCGATTGGACCAAGTTGGTGGCCAAGGCCCGCGTGACCATCAATGGGGCGCGGGTCGGGCCGGGACCGCTGGGGATTCAGATCGGCAATATTGCCTCCACGGTTCGCGCGGTGGCAGATGGCCAGTCGTTGGATGCCGCAGGCATGCAAGCGTTGGGCCTCGGTGGACTGGCCGATCTGACACGCAGCGGCGACGGCCAACGGACACAAGCCTTGACCGAATTGGCTGGAAATCTATTGGGCAGTCTGAACAGTGGGCAACGCCCGGACCTGGGCACACTGGTCGCCGGACAACCGAACGACGCTGGTACAACCGGCGGGGAACCAACCAACGCGGTCTCCGAGCAAACTTGGTTGGAGATTCCGGTGCAAACCATCGCGGTTAATCTCCAAGAGGGTGGCGTGACTCACGAACAATTGAAGATGAATATTCGCGGCTTCGAATTGGTGTCCAGCGGTCGCGTGGGACTGGATCAGTCCGTGGCTCTGCAAACTCACTTGAACGTTCCTGACGAAGTCCTGCAGAAGAATCCGCAAGTGGCCGCCGCACTTGGCAACCGTATCGACTTGCCTATTTCTGGGACATTGACGCAACCGAGTATCCAATCGGGCCAATTGCGCACTGCCTTAAATTCTGCTTTGGGGCAGGGCGTGCAGAACATGTTAGGGAGCGAACTGGAGCGGCGTCTGGGAGGCGGAAACGCGGCGGGTGGCAACTCCAGCGGGGCGGATCCGATTCAGGGAATACTGGAACAGGGGCAACGTCGCTTGGAGGAAAAAATCAATGAGCGACTGAACTTGCCACCGGGCGGATTCAATCCGGGTAGCTTGCTACCGGGTGGGCTGCTTCCGGGCGCTCCGCGCCCCAGTGGATCCAGCCCGAGCGGGACAGCTCCCCTGTTGCCGAACTTGCCGGGGGCTACGGCCCCTTTGGCACCGCCAGCGGGTACAATAGTCCCGGGGGCGGCACCGTCGGGCACACCACCGTTGGCACCGACGGGCGGCACGGCCCTGCCGGCTCTGCCGACGGCGGCTGAAGCGGAAGATTCGATCAATCGGTTTCTCAATCGCAGTTTAGAACGCGGGCGTCAACGCCTGTTGGGAGGCGACAAGTAGCGGCATGCAGATCCACTTTTTGGGGACAACCGGCTATCATCCCAACGCACAGCGACACACGATGTGCGTGATGATTCCGACCCTGGGGATCGTCTTCGATGCGGGAACTGGTTTCTTTCGCGTCCGCGATCACTTGCAAACCCCAGAGCTGAACATTCTTTTGTCTCATGCCCATTTGGATCATGTGATCGGACTGTCGTTCCTCTTCGATGTGTTGTACCAGAAAAACACGACGGCGCATCTGTACGCCGCGGCGGATAAATTGACTGGATTGGCGGAGCACCTGTTTCATCCCACGCTGTTTCCGCTGCGGCCTCCCTACCAGGAACATGCCTTGAGCTCGTTGGCCCCAGCCAATCGGGCTGGAGACTCACCCGAGCTTACGCCAGCTGCGGGTGGCGAGTTGACTTTGGCTTGCGGCACCCAGGTGCGCTGGTTTCCGCTGGAGCACCCGGGCGGGGCCGTCGGGTTTCGATTGCGTCTCCCCGATGGCCAGACCATAGCCTATGTCACGGACACAACCGCGTCGTCGACGGCCAGTTATCGCGCGGAGATTCAAGATGTCGATCTGCTGATCCACGAATGCTATTTTGATGACGGGGCCGAGGACCACGCGCGACTGACGGGGCACAGTTGCCTCTCACCCGTGCTGGAGTTGGTGCGTGACTGTCGGCCCAAGCGTACGGCCTTGGTGCACTTGAATCCGCTGTCGGAATGGGCTCCCCAGCCGGACAAGGTTCAACGGTTGGCCGCGGGACTCTCCGTGTGCATTCCCGCCGATGGGGAAATCTTGACGCTTTGAACCCAGAACCGTGTGGTAAAAAAGCAACACAGGTCCGCTTCGTGATTCATTAATTGCACGCCTGGGGTCTCCCGGCAGCAACCGCGGGCCCTCAATTCTTGGGCAGTGCGATTCTTTAAAAATAACGCCATTGATCCCCCCCAAGCGCACTATGTTTGGCTTGGATGTGTGTTTCCCGACGTGTGTCTCGCCGCCGCGTCGGGAAACTTTTCACAACTTTCTGTGAACCAGGCACCATCCGCCAACGTACTACCGAGGACGTTGGTCCCTCCTCAAGTTTAGCCGAACGGGACGTCGGCTTCCCAGAACCACTGACGGTTCACCGCCACTGGCCCTACTCCAGTCGGCGGCCCCTCCTCGCCTGCCGTATCGAATCGTCCCATGGCCCACAAGTGGAACGAGGCTTTCGAAAAGAAGGCCCAATTTGAGTCACTCGAAAGTCGCATTGTCCTGTCGGCCAACGCCCTGACCCAAATGGCGACCATTGACATCGATCAAACCGTCACGGATCAGATCCAAACCACTTCGGTGACGCTCAATCAAGTCCACCAGCAGACCGGTGTCAACGACGTTCACCAAAACTATGGCTTCCAAGGCGACGGCCAGACAGTCGTGGTGATCGATTCGGGGATTGCCTGGGACCATTATGCCTTGGGTGGAGGGTTTGGCGCGGGCTATCGCGTGGTTGGCGGCTGGGACTTTGCTCATAACGACGCCGATCCATTTGACGGAGGCTCGGCCGGCTTCCATGGTACTCACGTAGCCGGCATCATCGGCAGCAGCGATGCCAACAATCGCGGCGTCGCGGCTGGGGTTGATTTGGTGGCATTGCGTGTCTTTAACGATAACGGCAGCGGTAGCCTGGAACATGTTCGTCAAGCTTTGGCCTGGGTCAATGCCAACGTCAACACCTTCGCCAATCCCATCACCACGGTCAACCTATCGCTCGGAACCCAGTGGAACTCGAATCAGATCCCATTCTGGGCCAACCTGGAGAGCGAGTTCGCACAACTGGAGGCGAAGGGCATCTTTATCAGCGTAGCGGCAGGCAACAGCTTCCAACAATACCAAAGTGTTGGCGTGAGTTACCCGGCTGCCAGCTCGCATGTGGTCCCGGTGGCCAGTCACGGCAGCAGTGGGCAGATCAGCAGTTTCTCGCAACGCAACGATCGCGTCCTGGTGGCTCCCGGCGAGAGCATTCGCAGCACCGTGCCGGGGCATCTGTTTGGACAAGCCGTCTCGTCCCAGTTTCTGGCCGCTTCGGGCACCAGTATGGCGGCACCGTATGTTGCCGGCGCCAGTGTGCTGCTGCGTGAAGCCATGCAGTTCATGGACTACGAAACGATCGATCAAGACTCGATCTACAACTACCTTCGCCAAACGGCCGATATCGCTTTCGATTCGGTCACCGGCATGAACTATCACAACATCAACCTGCGGGCGGCGATGGCAGCCATTGTCGTCGACCTGCACGGTGACTCTGCCGAGACAGCTACCAACGTGGGAACCTGGCACGGTGGTGAGCGGTTGACAGGGACGATCGGGACCTTCGACGATGTCGATGCACTCCGTTTCACTGCTGGCCGCACCGGTTCAATGACTTTGACGTTCGACCAGACCCATCAGCTCAACCTACAGGCTCAGTTGCATGGCCAAGCGGTTGCGATGCAAGGCAATACGTTGACGTTTGACGTTGTCGCTGGTCAAGAATACACGTTGCTGCTGTCGACATCCGACGGCATCGGTCATTACACCATCGATACCGCCCTGCAGGCGACGCCGGTGTCGGCAACGGATGTGGGAACGACTTTCAGTCGCACCTTGAGTCTCGATAACCAGGGCGAACAGTGGTTTCAAGTTACCGCGGGTCGACATGGGATCGTCGCCTTCCAATTGGCCAACCAAGCCGGTCAAGGCAGTTCTTTGCAGGTCTACAACGCCCAACAGCAATGGTTGGGAACGGCCACGGTTCAAGGCGAACACCTGTCCTTCCAAACCCAAGCCCAGGCCGGCCAGAGCTTTTTGCTCCGAGTCGATGGCAATTTTACCGCAGAGATGCATATCCAGAATCTCGTCTCGCTCAACAATGGCATCTTGACGATCAATGGAACCAATCAATCCAATCAGATCGAAGTCCGCGATGGTGCCCAAGTCCAGGTCCAGGTCGATGGAATGACCTACGAGTTTCAACGCTCGGGATTGCAACGCGTTCAGGTCTTTGCACATGGCGGCCAGAACGAACTCAGCGTCGTGCAAAACCACGTCGGACAACAGACTGCTCACATCCACCGAAATCACATCTATGTCTTCGGCGATAGCTACGTGATCCTCGGACATCAAGTTCAATCCATTCACTACCACGGTCATGCCCAGGATACCGTGCGGCTGTTTGACACCGCCGGTGACGATACGTTCACAGCGCGAGCCGGGCACAGCGAGATGTCGGGAAACGACTACCACAACCAAGTTTTTGGCACCGGTCGTGTCGTGGGTGTCGGCTCGGGGGGGTTCAATCAGGCCAATCTGATCGGCACAGCGGGCGCCGACACCGCCTATTCGAATTCGGTCTACACGACCATGAGCTCTGCCCAACACTGGGTTTTGGCCCGCGGTTTTCAATCCGTCAGCTTGGACGGCAACGGCGGCACAGATCGAGTCGCAGCTTTTGGCTCCCACAGTAACGAGACACTGACCGTCGGACCGAGTTCTAGCCGCTTCGAATCAAATACTTTGTTGCGAGAGTTCACGGGTTTTCAGCAGCAGCAGTTCTTCGGCGTCGGTGGACAAAACCAAGCGACACTCCAAGGCGGAACCGCTGGCAACACGTTCGACGCGTACTGGAACCGTGCTTTCTTTACCTCGGGTGCACAATCGACCTACTTGCATGGCTTCCAAAGTGTTACCGCTTTGGGCAACACTGCGGACCGAGCCTTGCTGTTCGACACCAACGGCAATGATCGCTTCGACGCCGATGCAGGTTGGGGCCGCATGCAGGGCCAAGGCTACAGTCACCAAGCCATTGGTTTCGGCTTGACGATCGCTCGATTCAGCAGTGGACAAGACACCAGCCACCTATTCAACGTCAGCGGTAGCGTACCGACCGTGCAACAGCCGACACGAACCACCGTCCGATATGCGGGTGGGTTCGAGGTCCGCAGCGTGGGGCTCGCCAATGTGCAACTCGTGGCCACCCCCCTGAGCAGCTCTGCCTTGCAAGCCTCCGGCACCCCCAGCGGTTTGACGTTCGCTGACATCGGCGGATCCAGAAACATCGCTCAGGCTGATTATCAGGTCTCGCTCTGGGCCGCCAAATCGACTGGCAATGGCTCAGCGGCCAGCTCGCCCGTCGGTACTGGCATCAGCACGGCCGACTGGGTCGCCTCGAATCGGACATCAGCCCCCAGCCTGCAACAGGCAGGCGGCGAACGGACTTGGGTCGCGGATCGGCACGTGCAAGCGGTGTTCGAGAATTTGGGAGCCGACGATACCGCCGTGGTTTACCTCCGACCGTCAGCGACTCGCCAAACACTCGCGGATAGCACTGCGGCAGATCCCTCGCCGCGCTGGTTGGATCGTACCGAACAAGTCGTCCTGGACCAGATCGTCGACGACTTCTTCGCCCAACAGCCGCTCTGAGTCTGGGCGTCCGCCAGCGGCCGTTAGCCGAGTCAAAACGTGTCGCGTTAGGGCCTTACCAGCCCCCTAAATCTCGCATTGATTGCAATTCAGCCACCCCTCCATTAAGGTGGATGCCAGGGGAAGGGTGGCCTGCCGCGCGGCGTGCGGTCCCTTCCGCTGACCCGTCTCAGTCGTCAGTGAGGGATGTATGTCGAGTGATCCAATGGGCGTGCGCCGCCGTGAGTTCTTAACGCAAGCAGCAAGTGCCAGCGCCCTGGTGTTGGTATCTCCTGCATTTTTGCCAGCAGCCTTACCCCAGTCACGACGTATTCGCGTGGGCTTGATCGGCTGCGGTAGTGTGTCGCGCATGTACCTGCCGCATCTGACCAAGTCACCCCATGTCGAAGTCGTCAGCCTGTGCGATCGAAAGTCGGAACGAGCCGCGTCTCGCGGCGACGAGTTTCAGATCGCCGCTCGCTATGATTCCATCGAGCAAATGTTGGGCGGCGAACCGTTCGACTTATTGGTCAACCTAACGGACATGCAAGAGCATGGAAAACTGAACCGCACCGCTCTGTTGGCCGATCGCCACGTCTGGAGCGAAAAACCCTTGGCCAATACCTACCGCGAAGGCAAGTCGTTGCTGGAGTTGGCGAAACAGCGAGGGAAACGCATTTGGGGCGCTCCGGCCGTTGTCAACAGTCCCCAGTTCGCGGAGATGGCTCGTTTATTGCGCGATGGGCGACTGGGACGAGTCGCCGCAGCCCATGCCCATTACGGACATACCGGTCCGTCGTGGTCGGCTTTCTTCTACGAGGAGTTCGGTGGGAGCCTGCCAGACTTGGGCGTCTACAACCTGGCGACCTTGACTGGACTTTTGGGCCCCGCCAAGTCCGTGGTGGCCATGACCAGCATCATTACACCGACGCGCACCGTAGACGACAAGGGTAAGATCGAAGTGCAGGCGGAAGACAACGCCATGGTGCTGCTGGAGCATCAGAACGGTGTGCTGTCCCATGTCCAATGCGGCTTCAATTACTTTGACCCGTACGGCCACGAAGGGGACGGGCAGGATCGCCCCACGATTTCGATTTGGGGCAGCCGAGGCACGATGCACATGATCGGCTACGACTGGGCCCCGTTTGCGGTCGAGTTGGCAACCGTCGAACAGCCCGCCCCAGTCCGGTTGGCCACCGACACCGCCGACTACGTCTGGGAGGAGGGTGCCTCGGTCATCGCCAAGCATATGCTGGCCGAGAGCGAACCGTTGATTTCAGCGCATCACGCACTTCACGTCCTCGAGATCATGGAGGCCGCTCGTGATTCACAAACGTCGGGACAACGCGTCACACTCGAGTCCACATTCTCCTGGCCAATCATTCGACCCTAAAGCTTTCGACCTGGTAGTATTACCAGCGAAGCGGTGCGACCTACGGAATCATGACAAGGCTTTCGATTCAGTCCACTCGAGCGAGGAGTATCTGCAATGGTTGCGTGGCACAGCGGCCGGTTTTTCGCCAGTCAGAAGTATTTGGATCGACTCGGGCACCAGCCCACTTGGGTAGGGCTAGTGGTCGGTGTTTTCTTGGTAACCGTTCACGGTTGGTGGTCAAGTTTCGCCGTTGGCATGCTGCTCAACCATCCCAGCCTGGTGGCTGCCGCTCCCCAAGCGACATTTGATAACCCACACGACTCGGAATTTCCATGGCGTGTGGGAGCCGCGGCGGTCGAAATGCGAGCTGAGGATACGATGGTCATCGGCGGCGGCATCGGCCCCGGCTACACCCAAGGCCAGGAAGGGAAGCTGCAGGCGACCGCCACGTTTATCCAAGGCGAGATCGCTTTATGCTTGGTCGCAGTCGATGTGCTGATGATGCATCGCGACACGATGGACTTAGCCACAGAGCAGATTGCCGAAGTCTGTCAGATTCCCGCCGACCATGTGATGATCAACGCCAGCCACACGCATCACGCCCCGTCGACCGTGACCGTGCATGGCTACGAGCGGGATGAGGAGTTCTGTCTGCGGACCGTCGATGCGCTGGTGGCCGCCGCACGACTGGCTCAATCCCGCGCCCGAGCGGCCGCACCGACGCGCGGCTATTTCGCGCGCGGCGCCGAGCACACCGTCGGGCAGAACAGTCGCCAACGCTTGGACGACGGGCAGATTTATTGGATTGGCCCCCGCGACGGATTTGTCGGTCCGACCGATCCGTTTGACCCGGATTTCCCAGTGATCGCTTTTCGCAATGCCACCGGACAATTGCAATCCGCTTGGTTCAATCACTCGACTCATTGCATCGGCACGCGCTCCGGTCGCCGCTCGCCTGGTTTTTATGGCCTGGCCGCTCAAGAGCTGACCGAAGAGTTGGGGGCACCCGTGACGTTCTTTTCCGGGGCTGCCGGCTCCACCCACAACTTGAACCTGGATTGTGAGCAGATGGTCCAGCGGATCAAGTCCACCTTCAACGAGACACTGGAGGCAGGGGCCCCCATGTCCTCGGGTCGCTTGGCTGCCATCCGTCGTCAGTTACCGTACACCGTCCGCTTCTTCGACGAACAGGTAGAAGATCGTAAGGTAGTCGACTATTGTCGCAAATACGCCGCCGCGCATGAAGATGCAATCGTGAATGTTTTCCGTGAAAGTCGACGGAAACTCAAAACACAACAGGGCCAAGAACGGAACATGTGGCTCCAGGTCCTGCAGGTGGGCGATGTTTGTCTGGTGGCTGTCCCCGCCGAATTCTTTACGGTGCTGGGGATGGAGATCAAACGCCGTTCGCCCTTTCCCAATACCTTTGTCTGCGCTTTGTCCAACGATTACGTTGGCTACCTGCCCAATCGTGCGGGCTTTGACCTGGGCGGCTATCAAACCTGGATGGGTCTTCACTGTTTTGCGGAAATCGGCACAGGTGAAGCGGTGGTCGAGCAATGCGTCGAGATGCTGCACGAGTTGGCGCAGCCACCCTCCACACCAACGTCGCCGGCGGCCCAGCCGGTAGATCAGCCCACCGCAACAGACAGCCCGACCGATCCCACTTTAGCCGCGGTCTTTCGCGCCGGTGTCGATGCCCGAGATATCTCGCCCATCGGGTTTCCGCGGATTATTGCGGGCGGATTTCTCGAAGGTCGCGGCGACCAGAATCAGGATCGGCTGTTTGTCCGCTCGTTTGTCCTGGACGATGGCCAACGTGTCGTGGCCCTGTCGGTCGTGGATACTTGCATGATGCCGCAGACGTTGATCGAGGAGGCCAAACAATTGGTGGCCCAACGCTGCGGCATACCCGCTGAGCATCTACTGGTCTCAGCCACCCACACGCACTCAGCACCCGCCGCCATGGGCTGTTTGGGAACACGTCCGGATGTCGAATACGCGGCGTGGTTACCCGAGCAAATTGCGGCTTCGATCGAGGCGGCGTTTCAGCGACGAGAACCGGCGCGGATCGGCTGGGCAGCCATCGACGATTGGCGACACACCCACAACCGACGTTGGATTCGTCACCCCGATCGCCTAATTGTGGATCCGTTCGGTCAGGCGAGCGGTCGCGCCCACATGCATCCAGGGCACGAGAGCCCCGCCGTGATTGGTCCCTCCGGACCCGTCGATCCGGAACTGTCGCTGATTGCCCTGCAGAAGGTCGACGGTACGCCGTTGGGCGTGATCGCCAACTACGGCCAGCACTACTACGGTGCACCGGCCATCTCGGCGGATTATTTTGGCATTTTCGCTAAATACATCGCCGATTATTTGCAGCAGCCCGGCGATGGCAATGGCCCGTTTGTCTGTGCCATGTCGCAGGGCACCAGCGGCGATTTGGCGACCATGGATTACGGGGCTCCCTCCCAAGGCCGCGACATGGCCGCCTATGCCGCGGGCGTGGCCCAGTTCGCGGAACAGGCCTTGCAGTCCATCGTGTACCGCGACCATGTGACTCTGGCAGCCGTCGAAAAACGTTTGCCACTGCGATACCGCGTGCCCGATCGCGAGCGTTTGCTCTGGGCCGAATCCGTCGCGTCCGGCATCGAAAGTGACCTGCCTCGCAGTTTGCCAGAGGTTTACGCGCGGGAGGCATTGATCCTGCACGAGCGGCAAGCCACCGAGCTAACGTTACAAGCCCTGCGGATTGGCGACTTGACCATCGCGGCCCTGCCCAACGAGGTCTACGCCTTGACCGGACTCAAGTTGAAAGCTCAAGCACCCACCGGACAACACTTCAATATCGAGTTGGCCAATGGAGCAGAAGGCTACATTCCACCCCCCGAGCAACATGAGCTAGGCGGCTACACCACCTGGCCGGCTCGCACAGCGGGACTGGAAGTCGCCGCGGAACCTCAGATCGTCGAATCGCTGCTGACTGCCTTGGAGGAAGTGACCGAGCAACCCCGTCGACCGATGGCAGATCGGCACGGCAGTTACGCTCGCGCGGTCTTGGCGACACAGCCGACGCACTACTGGCGTTTGAACGACGCTGCCGGTCGGCTGGCCCAGAATGCGATCTCGGGCGGAGAAGCGTTGCAAACCCACCCGGGTTTTGCCTGGTACCTGCCCGGCGTGGGCAGCGGTTCCGGTGTGGCCAATGAAGTCGAACTAACGCCATCGTCATTCTCCGGCCCGACTCAAATCAACCGCGCGGTGCACTTGGCGGGCGGGCACTTGGAGGCGACCGAGCGGGCCTGGACAGAAAACTCGACCACGAGCTTGTGGTTTTGGCTCGGTGAAAAAAGTGGGGCTCGGCAACGCAGTGGTCACTTGGTGACGCTGCCCGATGGCACGACTCTGATCGCGCACCAATTCGACGATCATCGCGTGCAGTTGCAATTGGGCGATCGCTTTTCGGAACGACTCTACCGAGCGGATCAATGGAACTTTGTCGTGCTGACCAGCAACCCGGATGAACTTCGCGTCCATATCAACGGCGGTGCGGAGCCGGTGATCGTGGTGCCTCGAGCCGACCTTGTCGCTCGGAAAGAAGCGGACGCGAGTCAGCCGCTGACCTTTGGCCGTGAGCTGTTGGGCAAAATGGATGAAATCGCCGTCTGGCATCGGCCGTTGTTCGTCGAAGAAATCGTGCGATTGTGGGAACTGTCGGAGGTGCCGCTGGAACGCGAGCGGCAAGCGGCCGAACGCGAGCGGATCGCAGCCGAACGCTTGGCTCGGATTCAACCGCCCGACTTCGCTGGGGACTATGGACAATCCATCCAGGCGCTCGGGCCATTGGTCTACAGCACCTTGCAGAACGAGGAGACACGGGATACTTGGATTCAGACGGGTAATATCGCGTTCAACGCGGCGACCTACGGCAACTTCTCGGGTGGGCGTTTGCAGAGTCGCGATCTGCGGCTGTTCGACCACTACACTTTGTCGGCCTGGTTTCGCTGCGAAACAGGCCATGACGTCCAAGCGGTGACCGCTTACCTGATGTCCATCGGACCCGATGCCGATCCACAAGCCGCCGGCGATCATCTGGGCATCGGTGGCACGCACCAGCCCCTGTGGCAAGGAAAGCTGATATTTTTTAATGGCAACGTTCGGGACCAAGTGGCGGTCGGGCGGACAACGGTGCCCACGGGGACCTGGAATCAAGTGGTTGTCGTCCGCCAGGGCGATCAGGTGCGTGTGTTTCTCAATGGCCAGACCCAACCGGAGATCGAGGCCCAAATCGACATCACGATGGACGATCGACGCCCCCTGTTCTTGGGTGCTCGGTCCGATCGCTTTGCTCCGTTGTTGGGCCAATTGGCCCACGTGGCGGCGTTCGATCGATGTTTAACGCCAGCCGAGGTGGCGTTGCTCTACAGCGCTTCCGGTCAGCCAGTGGGCACGACCGAGCCGTTGCCCGTACTGCCCTCCGACACCCCCGAGCCCAGCTCGCCACCACGGTCGCCGACCGAAGCGTTGTCTTCGATTCATGTCCCCGCCGGTTTTCGCGTGGAGTTGGTAGCGGCCGAACCCCAGGTCCTGGACCCCGTGGCCTTCGATTGGGATGCGCAAGGACGCCTGTGGGTCGTGGAGATGGCCGACTATCCCATGGGGATGGACGGGGCCGGCCAGCCCGGCGGGAGGATCCGCTGTCTGACGGACACCGACGGGGATGGGTACTACGAATCGAGTCGATTGTTCGCTGACGGCTTGAACTTCCCCAATGGCATCCTGACCTGGGGACGTGGTGTGTTGGTGACAGCCGCCCCCGAAATCTTGTACCTGGAGGATACAACCGGGGACGGTCAAGCGGACCGACGAGAGGTGTGGTTCTCGGGTTTCAACGAAGGCAATCAGCAACTCCGCGTCAACGGTTTGCGCTGGGGCCTGGATGGGTGGGTGTATTGCGCGAACGGCGGGCATCATGCCGGCCACGGCACGGAGATACAAATCCGCTCCCATCGGCTGGGAACTCACTTGGCCATCGGCAGTCGCGACTTTCGCTTCGATCCGTTGACAGGGGAAATGCAGGTCGAATCAGGACCCTCACAGTTCGGACGCAACCGCAACGCCTGGGGACATTGGTTCGGAACACAAAACGCCAATCCGCTCTGGCACTACGTGATCCCGGCTCGCTATTTGGATCGCAATCCCTACGTCCCGGCCCCCTCTCCGATCCGACATGTGGTGGGCTCGGGAAGTCCGCCCGTTTATCCCGCCAGTCCCCTGGAGAAACGGTATCACAGTTTCGATCAATCCGGACGCTTTACATCGGCTTGCGGCGGCATGGTCTACGGCGATGAGCGACTGTTTGGCAGCGGCCATCCCCAGCACTCGTTTGTCTGTGAACCGTTCCACAATTTGGTGCAACACAATGTTATGACCGCCAGTGGCCCGAGCTACACGGCGCGGCGCGGAGGTGACGGGGAGCCGTTCGACTTTTTTGCCAGCGAAGATCGTTGGTGTCGCCCAGTGATGGTCCGCACGGGTCCCGACGGTGGGCTGTGGATCGCGGACATGTACCGCTACATGATCGAGCATCCCGATTGGCTGCCGGCGGAAGGCCGTGCGGAACTGCTGCCCCATTATCGCTTGGGTGAAACGCGGGGGCGAATCTACCGAGTGGTGCCCAGCGACTCGCCCCTACCTCGCTGGCCCGAAACCCAAGCTTGGACGCTCGAGCACTGGGTGGCCGTCTTGGACTCGCCGAACGATTGGTGGCGGGATCAGGCCCAGCAGCAGATCTTGAGGAGTCTCCGCGGGCCAGATACCGCAGACTCTGCGGCGAAAGCGGCGACGCTGAATGCACTGCAACAAATGGCCACCGCTGCACGGCACCCACAAGCTCGCGTCCAGGCCTTGTATCTGCTGCAGGCGCTCGAAGCATTGGTCCCCTCGATGCTGATCGCCGCACTGTCGGACGAACATCCGCGTGTGCGTGAGGTGGCAGTGGGGTTGGCCGAGGGGCACGGTGTGCCGGAAGTTGTTCAAGCCGCTACGCTCCTGAGCCGTGACCCCGACGCTCGTGTGCGGTTTCAACTGGCGTTGACCTGCGGCCAATGGAGTGATGCGGCGGCTGGAACGGCCTTGGCGGAAGTCGCCAAACAAGATTTTGCCGATGAATGGGCGATCGCCGCTGTCATGACCTCGGCCGTGCCCCATCAGACCACCTTGGTGCACGAGTTACTAACCGATCCCGGCGGCGCAGCAACGGCGTTTCGCGAGCCACTACTGCGTCAGGCCCTGGGCAGTCAGAATCCAGCGACCGTGGCCTTGATCTTGCAGCAAAGCCTGCAAGGGGATTTTGCCCAGCAATGCGAGCAGCTCAACGGATTCCTGGCGGCGTTGCAACGACTGAACCTGAACTGGGAAGCGTGGTCCACCGAGTCCGTTGATCCGACGCTGGTTCCCGTTGTCCAGGCCGCTCAACAAGTGATTCTGGCAGCTCGCGAGCAGTTACAGGCTCCAACCAGCAGCCCGGTCATGCGCGCGGCAGCCGCCAACTTATTGACGCGATTGGGGACCGATCGCGAATCGGCCGTCGCCGTCTTGGGCGCCGAGTTGGTCCCGCAAGTGGACGCCCAACGACAAGCCGATGTGATTGCCTTGATCGCTGACAGCGGGGCGGAGAACGCGCCGATCGTGTTTCGCCAGGCTTGGGACGGCTTGAGCCCAAGTCTGCGACAACAAGTGGTCGATGCTTGGTTGAGCCGACAAGCCTGGACGTCCGACCTGCTGGAGCGACTGGAGCGGGAGGACCTACCGCGCGGCAGCCTGGACTTGACCCAACAAGCCCGCTTGTTGCAGCACCCAAACCCCACGCTGGCCCAGCGAGCTCAAGCCTTATTTGTTCGAACGACCCGACCGCAAGAGATCTTGCAGCGATATCGTCCCGCGCTGGAAATTGCCGGCGATCCACAGCGTGGGCGAACCGTGTTTATCGACAATTGCGCGAATTGCCATCGCCGTGGGGACCTGGGCCACGACGTTGGCCCCAATCTGGCATCGGTCCTGAATCACTCGCCGGAGAAGCTGCTGACCAATATCTTGGATCCGAACGTGGACATCCAGCCCGGCTACCAGTCGTTTACCTGTTTATTGGAAACGGGCGAGGTATTGGTCGGGGTCCTGTCTGGTGAATCGACGCACAGTTTGACGTTGACGCAAGCCAATGGTGTGGTGCGAACGATTCTGCGGAGCGAGATCGAGGCCTTAAAGAATAGTGGGGTATCGCTGATGCCGGAGGGACTGGAGGACAAAATCGCACCCGCTGCCATGGCCGATCTGTTGGCATTTTTACGCGCAACTTTTACCGAGTAACCATGGCCCAGACACGATACGGCGGTCGCATCGTTGCCTCTGTCGCCTGAGTGAAACCAGCACTATGAACCCATACGAAACACCCCGTTCCCGCAATCCGCAAAGTGACTTGGCTTTGCTCAGCGACCAAGCACACAACTGTCCGGTGTGCGCGGCCCGCATCAATCGCTGGGATGTGTGGAACTTTGTCCGAGCTTGCCGCTGCCAGTTATGTGGTGCGAAAGTTCACTGGGAGATCGAGCGTCATCTTAGACTATGGTATTCTCTCGGGGTCATGGCCTGCGTGACGCTGGCGTGGTTTGGAGAGCGAGTTGGAATTGGCAGCGACATGCTGTGGGATAGTGCCCTGCTCTATCTGGCCTGGGGCGTGAGTTCCCTGGGAGGCGTCTGGCTGCACATTCGGTATGGCCGGCTGACAGCTAGTGGGAAAAAGTGATTTTGGCAAGATCATGAGAGGGAGATGTATGTCAGCTAAGAAAGACGTATCGATCGATACCGCAGAGAAGGTCCAGTTACTGGAGACCTTGACAACGAGATTCCGCGATCATCCCCATCGTCATCCGCGTTTGAAATGGACGAAAATCGAATCGGCCTTGACGGCGAATCCTGCAAAATTGACTTCCCTCTGGGAAATGGAACGGACGGGCGGCCAACCCGATGTGGTGGGCTTCGAGCGCAGCAGCGGATTGTTTTTGTTTATGGACTGTTCGCTCGAGTCGCCAGTGGGACGGCGTAGTCTGTGTTATGACGAGACCGCGTTGCGTTCGCGCAAGGAGCATCCGCCGCAAGGCAGCGCCGTCGGGATGGCCCAAGCCATGGGCATTGCTTTGCTGACTGAGGAGCAATACCGTCACCTGCAGTCGCTGGGGGCCGTGGATCGGAAAACCTCCAGTTGGTTGCAGACACCGACCGACGTCCGCGATTTGGGTGGGGCCCTGTTTGGTGATTTTCGCTATGGTCGAACATTTACCTATCACAACGGAGCCGACTCCTATTATGGCGTCCGCGGGTTCCGTGGTGTACTGACTGTCGGGTGAGGCCAAGTATGATGGATCGGACAGGCAATTGGTTTGAGCGATTGTTTGGTTTTCCGGAAACCAATCGCGAGCGGGTCCAGGGGGAACTTGAAGTCCATGGCACGCGATTGCGTGCCAAGCGCTCGGGTACAAGCTGGGTTTGCGGTGCACTCGAAATCGCGTCTCTCGCTGATCTGCGAGATCGGGTTCGGGGACTTGAGGTGGCCGGGAAACGCGGGCTAACGATGTCGGAACTGGTCGGTGACGCCAAGGCATTGCACGCGGATTCGGCCGCTGTTGGAGCCACGTTTCAAGTCGCGTCGCAATTCAATCTGTTGGAAATGGTCTCTCAATCGGTGACTCCTGAGCAGGGGATCACGATCTATGAAAGCGACCCCACTCAGGGACCTGCCTGTGCGATGGCCTGTGCCGCCGGGACTTTGTATCGAAACTACTTCGTGGAACTGGATGGCCAGCTTGGGCAAACGGCGGGACAACAGATCGATTGTCTGGCGGCGATCGGCGAACAACTGGGGAATACGGACAACCGACTGTGGAGAATGCGGAATGGTTACGCCCTGCCAACGCCGGCTGGACTGAGCGAGATCAATGAGCGCCTGCGAAAGATGTCGGATTTGGACCTGGATGAACTGCGCAGTCATTTGCGGATCGGTCTGCAGTGGGACACGCAAGTTACTTTAATGGGTTGTGAGCATGTGGTAACCCAGGCGTACTGTTCGGCGCTTCCGGTGGCCTACAGCGGCTTGCCGGCACCAACCTGGGAGCGATTCGCACGTTTGGTTTTGGAGGCTGCTTATGAAGCCACCTGGGCGGCGGCGATCTTGAATGCTGAAAAGACGGGCAATCGGACTTTGTACCTAACCCTGCTGGGTGGTGGCGCGTTTGGCAATGACCCGAGGTGGATCTTGGACGCGATTCATCACGCCGCCACCCGCTTTCGCTCCTTCGACCTCGATGTGCGAATCGTCAGCTACCGCCGCAGCAATCCTGCTGTTCGCGAATGGTGCGCCGCTGGATTTGCGTGACCGACCATCGGAAAACTTCGGGTGGTTTTCGGACGGCGGATGACTAAACGAAGGGTCGGCCGTCGCAATAGACTTTAACATTCTTACAGGAGTTGCCCCCCGGGCCTGTCGTGGTGCATGACACCCCTGTTTAAGAAACTCAATTTGGGGACGCACGCGCCGATCTTGATTCTGGATCCGCCCGATTCGTTGCTGGCGGATCTGGATCGCCCCAGCGGTGTAACGGCGGATTTTTTCTGCGACGGTTAAGGCCCAGAGGCCGCAGCCTGAGGCGGCTATCCGCGTAGGGTTGACAGCCCCAAACAATTCAATGAACATGAACCCCGACAGTTACCAACTCATTGAACGCAACGCACTTTCACTATTTGTCACAGTGATACCTGCGTGATGGCGGTCTGCGGGTGGGTACTCGCTCTTCAGCAAGTGCCTGTTTGTATTCGGCCTGCGGCATAAAAAGGAGCGCAATGTCTACTTCACAGCCCACCGGATCGCGTGTATCGCGGCCTCTCGATCTCAAGCCCAATTCGAAGGTTCTTTCAGGAAATCTCTTGGAGCAGGCTGGAGTGCCGGAATCTTCAGAGGCGAAGCATGCCATCCGTTTTCCGGACGTTGAAGAATGGCTTGATCAAGACGAGGAGTGGATTGAGGTTCATTTGAATGGAGCATGGCAGCGGATTCGCTGTCATGATTATGATCAGATATTCGAAATCCCTGGTCTGTACGAAGCGTTGTTCTACGAGGCCCTCAAGTGCACCTCACCGAAACGCGTGGCCAAGCTGTTGAACGAGGAATTGGAAGACGCGAGACTATCTCCCACCTCGCTGCGGGTGCTCGATGTTGGGGCTGGCAATGGGATGATGGGAGAGCGATTGGCAGACATGGGAGTCGAGACGATCGTCGGCGTCGACATCTTGCCAGAGGCTAAAATGGCAGCCGAACGGGATCGGCCTGGCTTGTATCGCGACTACCTCATTGCGGACTTGACTGCATTGAGCGACGAACAACAGCAGCAACTGGAGTCACATCGCTTCAACGCCATGACGACTGTCGCTGCTTTGGGTTTTGGCGACATGCCACCGCGAGCATTCGCTCAAGCCTACAATTTCATGGAGCCCGGCGGATGGTTGGCGTTCAACGTGAAAGAGTCGTTTGTCAAAGGTAGCGATGACAGCGGATTTTCGCGGATGATTCGCATGATGACCGAGTGGGAATTGATCAATGCGCATGTCTATCGTCGGTATTGCCATCGCTTGTCGGTCGATCAACAACCGCTTTACTATGTTGCTTATGTAGCTCGGAAGGTCCACGATATTCCAGAAGCGTTGTTGGTGGCATTGGACTGAGGCAACCATGATTAGCCTGCACCAAGTCTCCAAAAGTTTCGATTTCGGTGGTATCAAGGCCGTCGATAATGTCAGTTTCGCTGTCGAACCCGGCCAATTCACAGTTTTGTTGGGCGGGTCCGGCAGCGGGAAGACAACGACTCTGAAGATGATTAATCGCTTGATCGAACGCAGCAGCGGTGAGATTTTTGTCAACGGGATCGACGTGGAAAGTGTCGATCCTGTCGAACTGCGGCGAGGGATAGGCTATGTTTTTCAAGGCATTGGCTTGTTTCCGCATTTGAGCGTAAGGGCCAATGTCGCTGTCACGCCGCAGTTGCTGGGTTGGCCGAAAAACCGAATTGATGAACGGGTTGACGAATTGTTGGACATGGTCGGATTGCCGGCCAATGAGTATCGCGAGCGAAGACCGCGAGAACTTTCGGGTGGTCAGAGGCAGCGGGTAGGCGTCGCCCGTGCGCTGGCTGCTCGGCCGACGTTGATGTTGATGGACGAACCGTTCGGAGCGCTGGATCCCATCACGCGAGACGCTTTGCAGATCGAACTGAAACGCTTGCAAAGGTCACTGAATCTGACAGTGATCATGGTAACACACGACATGACCGAGGCGTTGTTGTTGGCCGACCAAATTGCGGTAATGAACCACGGGAGGCTGGAGCAGGTGGGAACCCCGCGGGAATTACTGACTCAGCCAGCCAATGACTACGTCGCCGCGTTGACTGATTCGCCCAAGCGAAAAGCCGAGCAGATTGATGCCTTGCTGGAACGGCCAATGGGGGCGGTTACACAGGTCGAGACGACAGCCGAGGGGATTTCGCGAGTCGCGTTAACCGACCTATCCGATCAGCTGAGTCTGGATTGAGATGTGGAATCAGTTCGTCGAACAACTTGAATTGCTGCCTGGCTACTTAAGTGCTCATTTGACACTTACACTGATTGCCATGGCTGGGGGGATGCTGATTTGCCTACCACTAGCGCTGTTGGTACTTCGCTTCGAACGGTTGCAAGCACCCGTCTTGGCGGTCGCCAGTTTGATCCAGACGATCCCCAGTCTCGCGTTACTGGCGTTGATGGTCCCATTGTTGGGACAGATCGGTTTTTTGCCCGCGATCATTGCACTGACGGCCTACAGTGTGCTGCCAATTTTGCGGAATACCATAACAGGAATTTCGGGTGTAGACGCGGCAATTATTGAAGCGGCTCGTGGCGTTGGCATGCGAAACTGGCAGATTTTGTGGCGAGTGCAATTGCCCTTGGCTTCCCCCGTGATCATGGCGGGTATTCGTACAGCAGTGGTGTGGGTGGTAGGAATTGCAACGCTCTCGACGCCGGTTGGAGCAACCAGCCTGGGGAACTACATTTTTAGCGGCTTACAGACCCAAAATCACGTCGCAGTGCTGATGGGGTGCATGGCTGCTGGATTGTTAGCCATGCTGCTGGACGGGCTGATCCGCTTGATAGAATTGGCGATAGTCAATCAAAGTCGACGTCTCGGGACCCTGGCTGGTATTGGCTTGCTGTGTCTGTGGATGGTCGGCTCGGCTCCGCTGATTGTCACTCGGTGGTCCGCCGACGCTCGACCACGCGTTACGATTGGGGGCAAAGCCTTTACCGAGCAATACCTGCTGACGCAGCTGCTCGCCGATCGCTTCAGAGCCGCGGGTTTTGCCCCCCAAATAAGGGAGTCTTTGGGGTCGATGGTGATCTTTGATGCACTTCGGTTCGGTGAAATCGATTGCTACGTCGACTACAGCGGCACCATCTGGTTCAATGCCATGAAACGCCAGGAGGTCGCCTCGGCCCCAGTCGTCCTAGCCCAAGTGACCGAGTGGTTGGCTGACACCCATGAAATTACAGTGTTGGGTTCCTTGGGATTCGAGAATGCCTATGTATTTGCCATGCGACGCGACCGGGCCGCTGAATTGGGTGTCCGCACGATCAGCGACTTGGCCCGCGCAGCGCCCAGCCTGACACTCGGAGCGGACTTCGAGTTCCTCGATCGGCCCGATTGGCATTCGGTCCGCGAGACTTATGGCTTGCAGTTTGGTGAGCGATTGCAATTGGACCCTACGCTGATGTATCAAGCTGTCGATGAGGGTAGGGTCGATGTCATTACTGCGTTTTCCACCGATGCCAGAATTGAAGCGTACGATCTGGTACTGTTGGAGGATCTGCGACATGCGTTTCCGCCCTACGCTGCCATGATCTTATTATCGGCCCGCGCGGCAGAGGACCCGGAAGTTCAAGCCGCCCTCGAACCCCTACTGGGTTCAATCGCCGAACAAACGATGCGGGGAGCCAATCGAATGGTCGATGTCGAGCGCCAGAGTCGGAGTGAGGCGGTCGCTTGGTTGTTGGATCAAGCAGAAATGGCGCCGACAGATTGATTGCAACACGCGCGACAGGATCTCCGCCTGGACAAGCGAAAACAAGTAACTTTGCCTGATTTCCATCCAACGACGTAACAAAGGCCGTTAACCGCCTTCCCAAACTGTCGCAAAAACCCCAAACTGTGCGTTGCAACGCCCCCCTTGGAATGCTCGGGAGTCCGCCAGATGCAACGTCTTTTTGCCCTGCAACAAACATCCCTCACCCGCCTGTTTATGTCCGGACTTCTGGCAGTTCTGCCTTTGGTCTTGACCGTCGCGATTGTCGGCTGGGTGGCGGGAATCCTAAGAGATTACCTGGGGCCTGGCACGACGGTCGGTGGGCTACTCAGCTACCTGGGCTGGCAATTGGACGCCAATGCGCAGGGGACTGCCGCGTACGTGTTGGGGATTATTATCGTACTTTTTGCGATCTTGGGCTTGGGGATTTTATTTGAACTGGGGGCAAAACAGATTTTCCAGGTCACGCTGGAATGGATCCTGCGACGCATCCCGCTGGTTGGCAGCCTCTACGGCAGTTTGCGCCAATTGGTGGAACTGTTCGACAAATCGGAGCAAACCGAACTGAAGGCCATGGGCGTGGTTTATTGTCATTTCGGCACGGCTCAGGGTCCGGGTGTGTTGGCTCTGATGCCATCGCCTGAAGCCATTGATATCGATGGCACCAAGTTCTATGTCGTGATCATCCCCACCGCTCCAGTCCCGTTCGGGGGTGGCCTAATCTTCTTCCCGGTTGAACAGGTCCAGCCAATCGACATGTCGGTTGACAACTTCGTCAGCATCTACGTGTCCATGGGCGTGACCACCCCCGAGTTCTTCTCCAAGAATGCGTTGAAGAAAATCCTCAAGTCCATGCCAACGGAGACTTCATCGCACCCCACCGAGCCCACCCCTAAAAAAGATCGTTGAGCAATACGGCGGCCAAGTTGTAGCTGCCATGTAAGACGATGGCTGCCACGATCCACCCGGCCCCATGGATCAGCTGTGGACGACTCCGTGTTGCGTGCATCTGTTGGCGGACCCGAATCAAGCCCGTGCCCGCGATGATCGAACAGCTGACATGGAGCAGCACACAAACCGTCCAACGCCAGACCACCAAACGTTCGGAAGGGTTGGGGATGTAGATATTGAGATAGACCCAGTTTTCGATGACGGCGAATGCCATACCTCCCGCAAACGCGCAAACCAACACTTGTCCGCCCTGCGAAAATAGCCAAGGGCGTTTTTCTATCACCCAAAGTGGGATGGCCAGTTTTAAAATCTCTTCGACCGTGGGGCCCATCAAGACAACCATCACCAGTCCATTGCCCGAATAGCCGTTGAAGAGGGCACCCAGAATAGCCAGCGGGCCAGCCAGCAGTACAATCCCGCAGGTGACCCACCAAGTTCTGATAGCCGACGTTTGACTGGCCTTGAACAAGTAATAGCCGTACCACGTAATGGCGTTGGGGTCCTGGTCCGAGACCAGACTAGAAGAGGTGGTCGGTTCATCCCAGACCGAATGTTCGGCCAAGTCGGCAACCGTCAAGATAGCGTTTTTTCCGCTCGCTGAGCTGGCTTCGATCGCCCCTGGTGTGTCTCCAGCCAACGGCATAAACGCCTTTGGCTGCAACCAGGGTTCCGCTGTCACGGATTGATCACGACTCCGCAGGTCGTCTGTTGGAACAACTTGATAAGACATTGGCACCGCAAACGGGTTGGGGCCGTCGATGTCTGGGCCGTTTGCGGGCTGATGCCCGTCGGGGCGCTGAGGCTTCTCGTCGGGATACTCAGCCATTCCAGGCGACGTCCGGCGTCAGGCCACCCATGGCTCCGCGGCCACTGGCTTCGACGCAGTGGTAGGCCGTTGCATACGCCAAGCAGCTGGCCATGGCCTGAGCACCTTTCTTGCGGCGATCTCCAATTTCCGCCGTTTCCACGCGGACGTTACAAATGGCATTGAACCCGAGGGCTTTGGCCTGATCAATCAGCCGTGCGACGGCTTCCCGCTTCGCGCGATCGGTCATCCGCGAGTAGGAGCGGACCTCACCACCGAAAAAATTTCGCCACGAGGCAAAGAAATTCTTCAGGTAGTCGCTGGCGATCACGACCTCGGTACAAACCAACGTCGGTGTGACTGCCCCGATGGGGGCGCCGGACTTGGCTGCATCGGCGGAGATCGCATAGGGGAAGGACTTGAGCTGGGTCACAAAAAAGTCGGCATTGGCTTGAGCATGCTGCTCCAAGCGTCGAAAATGCCTGGACTCCAACGTTCGTCCAATCAAAACGCCAAACACGATCAAAGGGCCCAAAAACAACAATAGGGCTACAAGAAATTGCATCGTTACTCTCCTCTCCCAAATACTCTAAACAACGCCCGGCTTCGCTCACCTCGAAATCGAGTGAGCCTGCTCATGAAGATTCTGTGAATTTTCATGAGCCGATTGCGGAACGTGTTGTCCGCGAGACCTAACCGACATTGCCTCAGGCACCCTCGCTCACGACAACAGCGGTTCCGTATGCGTACAATTCGGAAGCGCCGGCGGTAATGGAGCTGGTGGAAAACCGGACATTGACCACCGCGTTGGCGCCCAACTGCTGGGCTTGAGCCAACATGCGTTGCATCGCTTCGCGTCGTGATTCTGTCAACAGTTCGGTGTAGCCTTTGAGCTCTCCGCCAACTAGATTCTTAAAGCCCGCAGCAATGTCCCGTCCCAAGTGCTTGGCTCGGACGGTGTTGCCCTGAACCAAGCCCAAGACTCGCTGGACACGATAACCGGGGACTGTTTCCGTATTGGTGACAATCATTTTAGACCTTCCTGATTTTTGGATTCCAACCGCAAAAAATAAAACCAGCCGACAAGCCTCGGGGAACCTGCCACGGTCGCAGTAACATTCCACCAGGCACTTGCCGTTTACTCTGCCAGTCGTTTACTCTGCCCGCCATTCAATCTACCCCGTCGTTCACGCACTTAGAATAATCATCGCCAGGCTGACGTCAATCTGAGTCAACCTGAGTCGCCGCGAGTCACCGCGAGTCACTCATGGCTGCAACGGCAACAGCTCGATCTTACGAAACTCGATCGGGGCGCTTTCGGCTTGGATCGAGATGAAGCCTTCCTCCAGGAGCAAGGCTCCTTGTCGGGCTTCGCTGAGCGATTTGGCATCCGCGTCCCGTGGGTCCAATTGCGGCTCGGTGTACTCCAGGACCACCTCACCCTCCATCAAGTGCTTGATCGTCCGGCTGCCCCGGACTTCAATTTCTACAGTGACCCATTGGTCGCCATGGTAGGTTTTCGACTTGGAGCTGGTGCAATGGGGCAGGAACAACTTGCCATTAAGCACGACGTTGGTACCTGGCGTGCACAGATTGGCCGTTGTCCGCGGGTTCTGACCGTCACCGCCCAGCAACTGTACTTCGATCGAAACGGGAAAATCTTGCTCCACTCGCATGGATTTTGGATCCTGGCAATGCAGCATGAATCCGTTGTTGCGAATGGCCCAGCCGGGTCCACCCGCAACTTGTTGGCCCACAAACCGGTACTCGGCGCGTAACCTGTAGTGCGAAAACGATTGCTCGTAGAACAAATGCCCGAATCGTTCGTCGAATTGCGGATAGAACTCCGGGTCATAGACGACCTTCAGGACGCCGTCCTCGACCCGAAAGGTCTGGCCATAGTTTTCGCCCAGCGGACTGTGTCGGATCTTGGGGGTCCAGCCGGTCAGGTCTTGGCCATTGAACAACTGAATCCACTGCTCCTGCGGGGAGTCCAATGGTACGACATCGGTACGCTCCTGTTCCGCCGTTTCCGACCTGAGTTTGGTTGTCTCGGCGAAACTGCCGGATGCGGCCTCATCGCAAATCGCGACCGTTGGTCTGGTTTCTGCAGCAACCGACAAGGGCGGGGCCAGTCTCGTTATTTGCAGGAGAAATCCGACCAACATGATCGCGGACCAAAACCATCGTGGTTGGCACGTGTGTGCGAAATTTAGCCAACTTATTCGTTTCATAATCAATTCCTTTTTTTTGGGATGTGAGTCTATTCCGAGTAGCCGAAGCAGCCTTTGATCACGGTGATTATTCCAACAATAAACAGCAGTGGCGGGTAGTAGAAAAACCAACCTGCCATCAGTCCTCCCACAAACCAAATCGCCGCGACGGACATAATCACCGCACCGAGCCCAATTTGACGCATCGCCCCCGACCGCTGTTCCTTGGCGGCGCGCTGGTCAGCTAAATCTTGGGTCTTGGCGGCAAATGCGGGGCTTGCCATGGGGGCAGCAGGTGGTTGCAGATAACTGGGGGTCGACGTGGCCATCTCGACATTCCCGAGGGACTGGCCGGGCACCGTAACCGCTGGACTTTCTCGCGGTGGGGTTGCCGATTGCGATGCAATGCTGAATAGCGGGTCTTCCTCGTCCCATTCCGGCTCAAGCTCCGGTACCACGAACGCGGTGCCACATTTCGGGCACTTGATTCGTCGACCAACATATTCTTCCTTCAGCCTTAACACCGCTCCGCAACTTTCACACTCAACACCTTGCACGATTCACACTCCCAACCCTGAAGAAACTCTACCGGTAACTCGCTTTCAATAAGGGCACAAATAAAACGCAATTGGGAACTAATCACACCCAATCAACCATTACTTGTATCGACCCTGCCGGGCACAAGTATACTTCACGGGAGGTGCGAGCCATAGATGCAACGCCTGTAATCGCCGGTTGGACTGCTGGTCGTCGCTTGTCTCCAGCCCAGAGGCCCGGATCCTGGCGGCGGATTGCTGCGCGGAGATGCAGGCCTATAATTGGAGCAGACCACTCACCCAAACGAGGCGCTGGTAACACTTGTGTGCAAACCCTGATCCGAACGATGCCAAGTCCCTCCCCAACGAACCCTCCCGCGGCCCTGTTCCTGCGGCGGCGGGTCCTGCGGTGCCGGATGGTTCGGTGCCGGATGGTTCGGCGGCGGGTGCTTTGGTCGTGGGCGATTCGGGCATGGGGCCAAGACCGAGGGCAACTGTTGCCGTAGCGAGTGGTTTTTCGACCGCGGCGGCATCGCAGGACGGTGATGCCTCGACGACTTTTCCGGGAACGGCCGGGCCGAGATTCTCGCCCGGGTTCCACCTGATCCACAGCCACCGCCTGGAACGGCTGCGCGACGAGTTGACTCGGTTGATCAAGCAACACCCGTTGCCACCGTTGCAGCCTGAGGTCATTTTGGTCCAGAGCAATGGCATCGCGCAATGGCTCAAGATTTCATTGGCATCTCGGGCCCACGGCTGCGGGATTGCCGCAGCTCTGGAACTGGCCTTGCCGGCTCGGTTTCAATGGCGGGCGTATCGGGCGGTTTTGGGCAATCTGCCCGAGGACTCTCCCTTCGAACGCAGTCATTTGGTCTGGCGGCTGATGCGGCTTTTGGATCGACTGCCCGACCAGCCGGTCTTCCAGTCATTGCAGCGGTTTTTGCAAGGCGACGTGGCAGCTCGCAAACGCTATCCCTTGGCTCTACGCTTGGCTGGGCTCTACGACCTGTACCAGGTCTACCGAGCCGATTGGTTGTTGTTGTGGGGGCAGGGCCGAGATCAATTGACGCGAGCGGATCAATCGATGGCCCCGATCCCCAAGGAGCACTTGTGGCAGCCGGCCTTGTGGCGGCTGCTCCGCGACGAGCTGCCGCCGGAGCAACAAGAGACTAGCCGAGCTCACGTGCATCAGCGTTTCTTAACCTCCATGCAATCTTGGGGCGCGCCTGCCGAGATGCCCGCGGAGGGCACGTTGACCACAAGTACGTTACCTGCGTCTGCTTTGAGTCGACTGCCGCAACGCGTGCTGGTGTTTGGCATTTCCTCCCTGCCGGGTCAAACCTTGGAGGTCTTGGCGGAGTTGGGGAAGCTGCTGCCGGTTTATGTGTTCGCACACAGCCCCAGTCGCTCGGTGACTGCTCAGATCACGGCAAACCCCAGCAGTGCCTTAGGACTTCCGCTCCAGGCCGCAGTGGCATCTAACCAACCGATGGGACATCCT
This sequence comes from Pirellulaceae bacterium, assembly GCA_018402565.1. GTDB lineage: Bacteria > Planctomycetota > Planctomycetia > Pirellulales > Pirellulaceae > M30B19. The sequence goes on from JAGYIQ010000001.1 coordinate 920,556, forward strand.
CTGCTGACGGCTTGGGGTCGCCAAGGCCGAGAATACTTGCAGCTGCTCCACCAGGCACAGCAACGACTGGCACCGGATTTGTCGGCGGAGTCGAGCCATCACTTCGCAGGCAACGGAGAGCCGGACACACTGTTGCAGCAGCTGCAGTCCGAGATCTTCGAAGACGAGGACACAAAAGCCAAGGTTCGTGCTCCACAGATTTTGGCTGAGCCTGACGGATCGATCGTGTTCCATGTCGCTCACAGCCCGCAACGGGAAGTGGAGATCCTGCACGACCAACTGTTGGCTGCGTTTGAAGCCGACCGCGGTTTGCATCCACGCGACGTGATGGTCATGGTGCCGGACATTCACACCTACGCACCGCATATCCAAGCCGTCTTTGGGCAAGTCGATCCCCAGGATCCTCGGCATCTCCCCTTTGTTGTCAACGATCAAGATCGCACTCAGTTTCAAACCATGGTGCTGGCCGTCGATCGCCTGTTGCAACTGGACGACAGTCGTTTGACCGTCAGTCAAGTGATCGATTGGTTGGAGGTACCTGGGTTTCGAGCGGCCGCCGGGCTGGAGCCCGCTGAACTGCCATTACTGGAGCGTTGGATTGCCGACAGCGGCATTCGCTGGGGCTTGAACGCGGAACATCGTACCCAATTCGGTGTACCCCACGATTCGCAGCAAAATACGTGGCAATTCGGCCTGGAGCGACTGTTGTTGGGGTATGCGATGGGGGACGGGCCAGCCTGGAATGGGATCCATCCCTGTGCTCGGGTGGGCGGCATGGAGTCAGCCACGATTGGCAAGCTTGTGCGACTGCTGAATCGATTGCAGCAATGGTGGCAACGCCTGCAGGTGACGCAACCGCCCGCCCAATGGCACGATTGGCTCAGGCAGTTTCTCCGTGATTTTTTTCTGCCGCAATCGCCGGAGGAGCAATCGCAACTGAGTCAGTTGGAGTCGGCCCTTGAGACTTGGGTGGTTCACTGTCAAGACGCGAGCTTTGTCGATCCTCTGCCGATCTCCGTTGTCAGGCAACATTGGCTGGATGCCTTGCGTGAGCCCCATCTGAGCCAGCGGTTCTTGGGCGGTTCGATCAATTTCGCCACCCTGATGCCGATGCGGGCTATCCCCTTCAAGTGGATTTGCCTATTGGGCATGAACGACGCCGACTTCCCGCGTCAGCAACCGGTCAATGAGTTCGATCTGACGAATCAACGTGGGCAATACCGACCGGGGGACCGCAGCCGTGGTGATGACGATCGTTACCTGTTCCTGGAAGCGATCCTGTCAGCCCGTCAAACGTTGTACATCAGCTGGGTGGGACGCAGCATTCGAGACAACTCGTCCCGACCGCCGTCCGTGCTCGTGGGGCAGTTGCGAGATCACTTGGCCGCCGGCTGGCGATTGGCGGACAGTCCCGCGGCTACTGTGGCGACCGGTCGACAGTTTATCGATCGGTTGACCAAGTACCATCCGCTGCAGCCGTTCAGTCGAGATTATTTCGCGGGTCTACCGGGTTTGTTTACTTTCGCAGATCGCTGGCGGACGGTCCAGGCAGCGTCGGTGGCGATGTCGGACAGTCTTCCGTCCGCATCCCCCCATCGTCCGTGGCAGGCCCACCAATCGTTGACGTTGGCCGAACTTGGTGATTTCTTGCGGAGCCCGGTCGAGAGTTTTTTTGCTCAAGTCATGCAAGTCAAAATGTGGGAAACGTCCGCTGTCGATTTGGACAACGAGCCGTTTTCGCCCTCGGGTTTGGATCGCTGGAGTTTTAATACAGCGGTCTTGGAGCCCGTGGCGGCCCGTCTGCGGGAGGATTCCAAACGTGACCTCGACTTGCTGTTGGATGCTGCGCTGGAGCAAGTCAGGGGCTCGGGCAGTCTCCCGCATCCGCCGTTCGCTCAATGGGTACAGCAGTCGCTCCGCACACGATTGCGTCAACAATTACTGGATTATCAACGGGAGTTGCAATCTTTAGCTTCTATGACTTTGCCTCCCATTCGCCTGGCCATTCGCCCCACAACCAGCCCGGGCGATTTATTGTTGGAGGACAGTCTGGATAGCATATTTCGTGACCAGGCATCACCCCACAAGCTGCGACGCCTTGTGCTCCTAGCGAGTGACTTGCGGGCTGGATCGAGGTTCAATTTTCCGCAGTGGATTCGGCTGTGGCCGCAGCACCTGGCCCTGTGTACCTTGGCGGGGGCCGAGGCCGAGACACTGGTATTGCACAGCGGGCAACCGCCACTTCTGCTGCCGGGCGTGGAGCGGGATGCCGCTGAACGACAACTGATCGATCTGCTGCATGCCTTTGCCCAGGGAATGCAGCAGCCACTTCCAGTCGCCTGTCAGACCGCGTTTGTCAGTTTGCTGGATCGTGAAGCGTCGCAACCCAGCGATTCGGGAAAAGCCGCTTTTGCATACAACGGTGGAGATTATTTGGCGGGCGATGTCACGCGGTCCCCCCTGCTGGCTCGTTGCTGGCCTACCTTCGACGATCTGAACCGGCGAGATCTTGCGCCGAACTTCGACGACTCGGTCCGACGTTTGTACGCTCCCGTTTTGGATTATTTATGCCAATTTTGTCCCACCGCCGAATTGGGAGACGCTTCATGATGATCATCAATGGCGTGGATTCGGACACGCCGAGGACCAACCTTTGCGAGTCAGTGTTCGGCCACCCTTGCTGTGAGTTGTGATTTATGTTGGATTTTCGTACCTTTCCGCTGCTCGGCAGTCGTTTGATTGAAGCCAGCGCCGGCACCGGGAAGACCTACACGATCGCCATGCTGTACGTGAGATATGTCTTGGGGCATGGCCAAGCAGCGGCTTATCCGCGCCGTCTCTCCCCCAGCGAAATTTTAGTGGTGACGTTCACGGATGCCGCCAGTCAAGAGTTGCGGGACCGAATTCGGCAACGCTTGGCCGAAGCTGCTCGGTGGTTCGCGCAACCGGAATGGGCCGATACCCATGATCCGCTGTTTCAGATTTTGTCGGATTACGATGCAGACCAACGACAGCAAGCGGCTGAGGTCTTGGAACGTGCCGCCGAGACGATGGACGAAGCGGCGGTCTCCACCATCCATGGCTGGTGTTATCGGATGCTGCGGGAGCATGCGTTCGCCAGCAACTTGGTCTTCAACCAACAACTCAATGCCAACCCCAGCGATGTCTTGGCCGAGTGCGTGGAGGATTATTGGCGGCAACACTTTTACCCATTCGCCGATCGCCCTGCCCTGGCTGCCGTACTGGATCGATGGTGGAGGTCGCCAGTCGCGTTGCGGCAGACCCTGCATGGCTTGATCGGCAAAAACGAATTTCGTCCCGTGCTGCAAGGGCAATCGATCGCAGCTCCGACGGACTTGGGCCCGCTCTTGGAGCAGGCCATCGTCGAACAAGAGGAACTGGACCGTCAGCTCGTGGCGGCCGAGACCGCTCGGCAGGAAGCTCAGTTGGTGATCCGCGATCATTGGCCCGAGGTCGCTCGATTGTTGACACAGGCCGAACTCAACGCCACCAGTTACCATAAAGGGGCAACCCGCGACAAGTTGTTGAACACCGTGCGTCAATGGGCAGACGGAAGAACCTTGAAAGACGGAGACCTTGGCAAGATTCGACTGTTGGGAACGGGTTCGTTCAAGCTGAAGAAGAATGCAGCTGAACCTGTGCATGCGGCGTTTGACGCCATCGCTCGCTGGAGTGAATTGTGGGTCGAACCCACTGCCGACGAGAACTTGGCTTGTCGAACGGCCGTGCTCTTGCATGCTCGGCAATGGGTGGTCGATGCCCTGGAGCAGCGGATGCGCGCCCGAGGTGAATTGAGCTATGACGACATGTTGCGTCGCTTGCACGCCGCCTTGCATGGACCGGAGGGAGATCGCTTGGCCGCTGCGATCCGCCATAAGTACCCGGCGGCCATGATCGACGAGTTCCAAGACACCGACGCGATTCAATACGCGATCTTCAATCGGATTTATCGCATTGGCGACAACGACCCGCAAACCAGCTTCATCATGATTGGCGATCCCAAGCAGGCCATCTATGCCTTTCGCGGCGCCGACATTTACACCTACTTGCAGGCCAAGCGAGACTGCGATAGCCGCTGCGAGACCTTGGACACCAATCACCGCAGCACGGTTGGCATGGTGCAAGCGGTCAATCATTTGTTCACACATGCCGAACAGCACGATGGTGGTGCATTTCGCTTCCGACAGCCGTCTCTCGGAGACCCCATACCTTATCAACCGGTTGAGGCGCGCGGCCGAAATGAGGTGTTAGAAATTGCCGGGCAACCGGTGGTACCGCTGCAGTTCTGGTACCTGCCCGGACTGAACGAGAACGGTGTGACCGGCCCGGGCAGCTACCGACGTCAGATGGCGGACGCCTCGGCCAGCCAGATTGTGCAGTGGTTGGAGATGGCACGTGATGATCTGGCGGGGTTCCGCACCAGCCAGGGTTTCCGTCGACTGCAACCGCGTGACATTGCTATTCTAGTGCGGACGGGCAGTGAAGCAGCTGAGATTCGTCAATCCCTGCAGCATCGTGGCGTCAACAGCGTGTATCTTTCCGACAAGGATTCGGTCTTTGAGACGTCGGAAGCTCGTGATCTGCAGCGTTGGCTCTTGGCAGTGGCTAACCCCAACGATGAACGCTTGCTGAAAGCAGCTTTGGCCACGGGGGCATTGCGGCTGCCGTTGCCGCGTTTGCGTGAACTGTTCGAGCAAGAGGAGCAATGGGAAGAGACGGTCGAGCGATTCCGGCGCTATCAAAAGTTATGGCAATCGCAAGGTGTGTTGCCCATGCTGCGAGCCTTGTTATGGGATTTTGACACGCCCGAACGCTGCTTGGCCGAACCTCAAGGCGAGCGATCTTTGACGAATTTGCTGCACCTGTCCGAGTGGCTGCAGCAGACCAGTGGCTCGGTCGATGGCGAACTGGCGTTGATTCGACGATTGGCGCAACAAATCGATCATCCGACGGAGGAACAGATTCTCCGATTGGAGAGCGATGCGGATTTGATCAAGGTAGTGACCATCCACAAATCCAAAGGGCTAGAATATCCCTTGGTTTTGCTACCCTTTATCTGCACCTTCCGAGACAATGCGCGGCAGTCGTTTGTCGACTTCCATCGGTGGAGTCCTGAAGGTGGGCACTATCCGCTGTGGACCGAGTTGGCTGGCCAACGGAAGCTGGCGGAGGAGTCGTACCTACAAGCGGACGAGGAACGACTGAACGAGGACCTGCGTTTGCTGTACGTCGCTTTGACGCGGGCTCAGCATGGCCTCTGGCTCGGTGTCACACCCCTGGGTGGGATGGCCCAAAGTCGAGCGCATCAGTTGAATCGGTCGGCGGTGGGACAGTTATTGTTTGGGCAAACGGCAGTGGCAGCTGCTGACGTGCCGCGCGCGATCCAGGCGATCTTGGAGCCTTGCAACTCGATCGCGTTTGGAGCCGTACCGGCGATCGAGCGCCATCGCATCACGCCGCCGCGGGATACCCAACTGGGTCCGGCTCGTGTGGCCACTCGTCGGGAGCAACCGCGTTGGTGGATCGCCAGCTACTCGGCGTTGCGGACCAAGCAGGAGGCGGCGCCGGAGTTGGCTCGCGACGAGCAAGCGGCCGAGGAGCCCTGGTCAGCCGAGCCAGGGGAGCGGGGGCAAACGGAACTGGGAGTGACGGAGTCCAGCGTCTCAGCGATGGTATTGTCGGCGGGCAGTCCAGGCACAACGTCCGAATCTCCCACAGAGCTTGACTCTCGTCCGTTGGAGAGCATGCATTCCTTTCCACGTGGTCCACATGCGGGTACGTTCTTGCATGGCATCCTGGAGTGGGTGACGGAGCGAGGATTTGATCGCGTCGCGCAGGATCCCATGCTGCGGCAAAACTACTTGCAACGAATCGCGCGCTCCAGTGGTTGGAGCCCGTGGGTCGAGGTGCTGGATCTGTGGCTGAGTCGGCTGCTCGACACCAACCTGCCGATCGGGTCCAACCCAGCGGAGATCGGTCTGCGACTGGCGGATGTCTCGGCTGCCCAGTCATGCGCCGAGTTGGAGTTCTGGTTCGAGGTCAATCGCGTCGCCACCGACCAATTGGATCGTCTGGTGATTCCCCAGACGTTACAAGGGCGGAAACGTCCAGCGTTGGAGAGAAACTCACTGAACGGCTTGTTGAAAGGGTTCATTGACTTGGTGTTCGTGCATCGTGAGCGCTATTACATTTTGGACTGGAAGTCCAACTACCTGGGTATCGATGCTCAAGCTTACGATCTCGAATCGTTGCGTGAGGCCATTGCGGAGAAACGTTACGACTTGCAGTACGTGCTGTATCTTTTGGCGCTGCATCGGCACCTGCAAGATCGCCTGCCGGGTTATCGTTATGAGACACACGTCGGGGGTGCCGCGTACGTGTTTCTGCGGGGCGTGGAGCATCCGACGACCTGCGGTGTTCATTTTGAGTTGCCACCGGCCAGCCTGATTCATGCGTTGGACGAATTGTTTATCGGCGCCAAGCGACCGGAGTTACACGCATGAACCCCTTGAAGTGCATGGATGTTCCCGCCATCCTGGATCTGATCGCGATGTGGCGGCAACAAGAATGGATCCGTCCGTTGGATGAAGCCTTGGCTCAGTTCCTCTGGAGTGAAGCCCAGCGGACGCGTCAGGAATGCCCGCCGGCTTTGTTGTTGGCAGCCGTTTTGACAAGCCATCAGGTTGGACGCGGGCATGTATGCTTGGATTTGATGGCCGTGCTGCGGGCTCCAGATGTAGTGCTGGCGATTCCACCGGATGACGAGCCACTAGCCGTTGGTTCGATGCTTCCATCCGAATTGTTGGCGGGTTGGACGCTGGCAACCTGGCAGCAATCACTTGACCAACCGTGGGTTGTGGCATTGTCGGGTGATCGGCCGTTGATTTTGCAAGGCGACTTGTTGTACCTGCGCCGCTATTGGGACTACGAGCAACAAATTATTGGGGGTATTGAGCGACGGCTGGCCCAGTCGCCCGAACTCAATGAGCAACGCTTGATCGGGACGCTGGACAAGTTATTCGATTCGGCACCTCCCCGCGGTAGCATCGATTGGCAAAAAGTGGCCTGCGCTTTGGCGGCTCGAGAACGGTTTGCCGTGTTGACCGGTGGGCCCGGCACCGGCAAGACAACCACTGTCGTGAAATTGCTGGCCACCTTGCAGACACAAGTGCTAGAGGCCGGCCACCGTCCCTTGACCATTCGGTTGGCGGCACCGACCGGTAAAGCCGCAGCCCGCTTAAACGATTCCATTCGTCGGCAAACGGATCGGTTTCGCGATTGGTTCGGGGCAGATCTGGGCGGACGATTGATTGAATCGGTAGTAGCCGAGAAGGTCAGCACCGTCCATCGACTGTTGGGCACTTTGCCCGATGGCCAGGGCTTTCGGCATCATCGTTGGAACCGGTTGGACGTTGATGTCGTGGTGGTCGATGAGGCCTCGATGGTGGATGTTCAGTTGATGGCCAGCTTATTTGCCGCCCTGCCGGAGCAAGCTCGCTTGATTCTGCTAGGGGATAAAGACCAATTGGCATCGGTCGAAGCCGGAGCCGTACTGAGTCAATTATGTGCGCGAGCGGAGATGGGTGGCTATTGGCCCAGTACCAGCGAGTGGTTGGAACGCGTGACCCATATCAAACTGCCCGCGGCGTTTATGGCGTCTGATCCATCTGATCCATCTGATCCATCTGACCCCAAGGCGGGCCCGCCACCCGTCTCCGATCGGTTACCGGGCTTCTCGGAGGCCCCCGTTTCAACGGGTCGGCAGCGATTGGATCAAGCGATTACCATGTTGCGACATAGTCATCGCTTCACGGCCTCATCCGGGATCGGACAATTGGCTCGTGCGGTCAACGAGGGAGACGTCGCGAAGGCTTGGGTGTGTCTGCAGCCGAACGCCAGGGACGACTTGCAGTGGCATAGAGTCGATCGGCCGCAGTCTCCGCCGCTGGTCCAGATCTTACTATCAGGATATCGTCCATTTTTGGAATGGATCGCAGCGGGCCCTCAGGGTACGGAACCTCAAGCGTTGGATCAGTGGGCCCGAGAGGTGTTGCAGCGACAAGCGACTTTCCAATTGTTGTGCGCGGTGCGACGCGGCATGTGGGGGCTGCAGGGCTTGAACGATTTGGCGGTGGCGGTTCTCAAACGAGCTGATCTGCTGACGGGTACCTCCACCTGGTATCCGGGACGTCCCGTCATGGTAACTCGAAACGACTACGCGCTCCGACTGATGAACGGAGATATCGGCATCACCCTGCCAGTCCCGGCTGCGGACGGCTCGCCAGCAGGCGGGATGGGGACGGGAGCTGAATCGCTCCGTGTCGTTTTTCCCGATAGCGAGAGCGAGTCGGGGCTCCGCTGGATCCTGCCCACACGACTGGGGAACGTGGAAACGGTCTTCGCCATGACCGTCCACAAATCGCAAGGTTCGGAGTTCCAACGTGTGGCCTTGGTATTGCCGGATCATCCCAGTCCAATTCTGACTCGTGAACTGGTCTATACCGGCATCACTCGCGCGGTCGAGCACTTTACCCTAGTGGGCAGTCGCCCCGAGGTGTTGGATGCCGCCATCCGCCAGAAGATCCAACGCACGAGCGGCCCATTGGCCAGCGGTGCTATCTCGAACTCGGCTACAGGCGTCGGAGCAGATTGCTGAGCAACACCAGCAAAATGGCCATGAGGTAAAAGTAGTGGGCGACACTGACTCGCGATGGCTGCGGAATCAGATTCTCACGCATCTGGGATGGGACCAGGGCCACGGCGTCGCGCAAAAACGCTGGACGCTCGTTGCTCAAACGATACTCGGCCGGCCAGGGTCGATGGTAGTGCACGATCTGCACCTGATCCGCAGCTGGATCACGCAGCCTGACGCTCGTGCTCACTCGATCGGCCACGGGGATCGATGCCTGGTAGCGGCCCAAGCCGATCTCTTGGACTTGGCCCAGTTGGATATCGCCGTCGTTATCGATCACGGCCATCTCCCACGCTACCTTCGATTCGGGTAGTCCGTTGAGATCGCGTTTTTGAATCGCCAATCGCCATTGATCGCCCACAACCTGAGTGGCAACCGTCAGGCCATCGCTATTCTTTGGCCGGATCAAGCTCCGCAGGGCTTGTCCCCAGAACTTGCCACAGTCGCCCCAGGCCAACCATTCGCCCCCCCAGCGTTCGGACCAATCGCTGGACCAAGCCATCCCCGTCCCCAGGCCAAACCGGCCGACTGCCAGCAGCGGATCGCCCGCATCGCTGACCAACAAGACCTGAGCCGTGGGCTTGGCCTGCGTCAACACGTATCCCAGCACAAACGGCAGGTCGGCCTGTTCGAACCCAGCCAACGCGGGATGAAAGCCCGTCTGTACGGTACCAAACAGGTCCTCTTTAATGGCGGACCGCGAGGCCTGAATCGTCTCGCTGGCGAAAATCTGTGGTACGGCGTTCGGATCGTTGGTCTCGTAGTAGCGGCCGCGTCCGATTTCAGCGATGCGGGCCAGCAAGGCACGATCGGCATCCCCCAAGGCGACTGTTGACACCGTAATTCCACTGTCGACCATCGCTTGCGTCAAACTATCGTGATCTTCGTTGGTGGTATGCCCATCACTGAGGCAGATCATGTGGCGGATCTTCGCCGGCGTACCCTCCAACATGTCGCGACCGACCAACATCGCCGGATACATGCTGGTCCCTCCACCCGCGGCCAAAGTATCAATCGATCCCATGATCAAATCTCGCTCGGCGGCGAACCGCATCTCACTGACGATCAACGGTTCACTATCGAAGCCCACCACTGCAATCTGGTCCCGCGGGCTGAGGAGCTCCACCGCCGACTTGGACGCCTCGCGGGCCAACGCGATCGGCAGCCCCTCCATCGAGCCGGACTTGTCGATCACCAACACCATGGCCAAAGAAGGTTTTTCTCGTTCCTTCTCATAACGCGATACCAGCGGCAATACATCTTCCACTGGGGTTCGATGGTAGCCACCCAAGCCAAAACTATTCTCGGAGCCCAGCATCGCCAGACCGCCGCCAAAATCCACCACGTACTGCTTCAGCAATTCCATTTGCCGTTGGGTCAGCACCGTCGCCGGGAGATCCGCCAACACGACCGCATCAAATGCCAATAGCTCGCTAATGGAATCAGGCACGCCCAACTTGCCACGGATTTCGACCGAAAAATCTTGTTCCTGCAGCGCTCGCACGATGGGACGCAACTGTAGCTCATCCTGATGTAACATGAGAATCCGCGGTTGGCCGCGGACGGTCAAAGTACAGGTTCGTGAATTATTCAGCGGAAAGTGGTCGTCGGTCGTCACCAATTCGACGGTCCAAGGACTGGCCCCGGAGGTCACCATATCCACATCAAACCAGTAGCGGTTCAAGCGGTCCGCTTGGTACTCGATCTCCTGCTCCTGAACCACGACCCCGCGATGCACCATCCGCAGCTTGCCGCGACCTGGGTGATTGCTGCGTACACCGACGTTCATCCGTACGACTTCGCCCAAGTAGGCTCGGGGGGAGGATGGAGTCAATGATTCGACCGAGACTTCGTTCTTCAACAAGGCGGAGATGGGATTAAAGAACAACTGCACGTTCTCTTCGCCCAGTTGTCGCCAAGCAGCCGCCAACGAATCGTTCGTCTCCTGCCCATCGCTGAACAGCACGACCCGCTTGACCTTGGCTGAGGGGAAACCCTGTCGAGCCTGCAGCAAGGCGGCCGCCAATCGCGACTCCTGGCGATACCGATCGTCAGCCCCCGCCGTTTGCCACTGGAGCAGCAACGTCCTCAGTTCCTCAGCCGAGGAGAACTCACGCATCCCGGCCGCGACACTGGACACGCTCCACGAGTCATTGCCACCCAGTTCTCCCACCAAAGCCTCGATCGTCTGCGTCGCTTCAATCGCAGCGTTCAGTTCGATCGATTGGGAGACATCCAGCAAAAAGACGACATGCACATCGGAATGATCCAATCGAGCGTAGGGGCGACACAGCGCCAGCAGTAAACACACGAACCCGGCCACGCGTAGTCCGAATGTCAGCCACTGCTTCCAAGCCGGCGCATCGACTAGGTTGGTGGCGAAGGAATACGCCCACGGCACCAACAAGCATAGCCACCAGAGTGGCGTCCAAGTCAACCAGTCCATGCTCAACCGACCCACCTCCGATGATACAACACGGACTCGGCAATCAGCACCAAGATCGCCAACGCCGTCAACCAAAAGGCTGGCGACCAGCGGCGAGTCACGGGTTCACTATTTTCTTTTAAGTCGCTGACCTGCAACAGGGATTCTGTCGATTGCAACAGACTGACGCCGACCTGCCAAGCCTGTGCCCCGGACTTGAATTGATGAAAGCCCAAGTCTCCGATCCGGCCCACTTCCGCTGCGGTCAGCGAGCGAGTCTCACCGGCGGGTGTCGTCCATTCCAAGCCTTGGCTTTCATCGGGAAAGAATTCACGCCAGTCCTGCCCTGTGGCCACGATGGTCGGCTTCGGTTCGCCTTGTCCACTCAAATGGGTTGCCACGGAATAAACCAACACCGGGAACCAGGGACTCAGGAAGAAATCCGCCTGTTGTGGATCCAGATTGACGACCACCACGCGGCGTCCGCGATCCGTCGCACGGTACAACAGCGGCGTCCCGTCGTCCGCCGCGACCAATACCTCGGCACCGGCGGGAGCCTGTAAGCGTTTGGCTCCCAACCAGGCCAGGGAGGTGGGATCCCAATGGCGGACTAGCGGATGGTCTTCGTCGCGGACCGTTGCCACCCCCACAATCATTTCGTCGGCCAAATTGGCCCAGTACGGGGACTCGCCGCTGGGGTTAAAGATCAACAAGGCCGCGTCGCTGGACACTTCGGTCATCGCCAGATTGCCGGGCAACATGACCACTGCTGCGTCCGTTGGCTCCACCAATCTGAGCCAGCGATCCCCCGTCGCGAAAGCTTGGACGCTGTTGTCGTAGAAGAAGCGATCCTCGCCCACCACGGCGACATCCACAGGCACCAACGGGGGCAGATAAGCATAGGCTTGATTGTCATCCGCCAACCGATCTTCAATCTCCAGGCGAAAGAACCAGCGGCCTTCGTCCGCCTCGGTGATCCGCCAAACTTCCGCTGCGTTGATTCCTGGCTTTATCTCCAACGGCACGATCTTCTTGAGACGATCATCCGTTTCATGATAGACAGCCAAATCAACCGTCACCGGTTCGTTGTACGAGGAAGCCACTTGCAGGTAGACGCCGACGGGGGAGTCGGCCAAGGGCAGTCTTTGCATGTCACAGGCGACGATTCCCACGTTGCCCGCGGAATCGTTGCCGATCTTCAGCCATTCCAAACCCTCCACCCAGGTTCCGACATTGCCCCAACAACCGTCCGACAAGACCAGGCGGCGCGGGCCTGTGGCAGTCGCTCCGCTGACAAACTGTGCCAAGGCCGCGGACGATGCCGGAACGGAGGTTGAAGAAATTTGCTCGATCGCGTCCAGCAGTTCGCGTGGACTGTCGGTCAGGTTGGAGTGAAATACCACTGAATCTGCCACGGACGCCACGCTGCAACGCTGATTGCCATCCAGAGCTTGCACGATATCGGCGGCCGCCTGTTTGGCCAATTGCAGCCGACTGACGCCTGCCTCCAACGTGTTCATGGAGGCGCTGTTGTCGATCAACAGGACAAGGTCTCGTCGAGAATCCCCCAGCCAATAGGGTCGAGCCGCCGCGGCGACGATGGCCACAAAGACTGCGATCAGCAGCAGCAGGCTGAACACATCGCGAAAGCGTTCAAACAACGTTCGCGCACGGCGTTCTTCAAACACTTTGGCCCACAAAAACCAAGCGGTGGCTGGCTTGCGAGTGGGTCGCACCTTGAGGAAGTAAATGGCCACAAGCGGCAGCAGGGCCAACAATCCCCACCACATCAGCGGCAGAGCAAAACTCATGCAACCAGCCCCCCACGCCGCAAGATATCTTGAATGACTTGATCGAAAGGCACGTCGGGCGTTGTGGCCGCCAAGCCAATCCCCCGTCGAGCGCAGCTGGAGCGCAATTGATCGTTCCACTGCTGCACTGCCGCTTCATACAGGGCCGCTTCGCGCGCTGTAATCGTCAATCGTCGGCGTTGCCCCGTCTCCACACATTCCAGTTCAACATCGCCCTTCCAGCGGCAGCGCAGGTCATCGGTATCTTGGACTTGCAGGCAGTACACGTCATGTTTGTGCCACTGCAGGAAGCTCAGTCCCTCGTCGAAGCCCGCGGGAAACAAAAAGTCCGATAGGACGATCACGACAGCGCGTCGCCGATGTCGGGCCTGAAAGAGTTTGCAGGCGTTGCCAAAATCGGTCTCCCCAGACCGCGTGCTCGCGGCTTGGAGATTGCTGAGCAACGGCAACACGGCGCCTCTGCCCCGGGATGACTCCAAGATGGACTGTAATCCATCGGTCAAGCCATGCACGACCAAGCGATCCAGATTGTTCAAGGCAATGTACCCCAGTGCCGCGGCCAACTGCCGAGCATAGAGAAACTTCCCTTCCATCGAACGACTGGTGTCCAATAAAATGTGGATCGTCGTGTCCTCTTCTACCTCGAACAACTTGATGATCAAATCGTCAAAGCGAGCGTAAACGCGCCAATCGATCGCCCGGTAGTCGGCCCCGAAGTAATACTCGGAGTAGTCGGCGAACGTCACGCCGGTTCCACGCCTTACGCTCTGGCGATCTGCCTGCAACGAACCGTTGAGCACCTTGCGTGCCAGCAAGTACAGCGAATCCAGACGTCGAATAAAACTGGGGTCGGTAAACATCAGTGGGGGCTTGTACTTTTTTCTAACCGTTCAAGGTTGGAATGGTCATTCTAGGGGTTGGTGGGTCGCGCTGGTCGGACCGTGCATGGGGCAAACTCGTGGCACTCACCAGTTGTCTTTTTGTAGGCCAACGATCGTATGATTAGCCCAACTTGCTCCACGACACCTTGCAAGGCGTGAACGGTTACAATTTTTTCAACACTGCGGCGATCACATCATCCGTCGGGACACCTTCCGCCTCGCCCTCGAAACTTAGCAAGACGCGGTGCCGCAAAGCCGGTACCACTACAGCAGACACGTCCTCGGTGGCCACATGAAAACGACCATCCAACAGGGCCTTGGCCCGTGCGGCAGCCAGAATGGCCTGCGCGCCGCGTGGGGAAGCGCCGTAGCGAACGTACTTCCGCGCCATCTCCGGTGCGTCCTCGTTGTCGGGATGGGTGGCCCGTACGATGCGGATTAAATAGTCTTGAACAGGCCGATCCACGGGCACTTCCCGCAACAGTCGCCCCATCCGCAACAGGTCTTCGCCACTGGCTACCGGCGTGATGGCTGGCGGATGATTCGAGCTGGTGCGATTGAGGATCTCAAAAAAGTCGTCATGATTGGGCAGGCGCACGAATAACTTAAAAAAGAAGCGATCCAATTGCGCTTCCGGCAATGGGAAGGTCCCATCCTGTTCGATGGGGTTTTGTGTCGCCAAGACAAAAAAGGGTAATTCCAATCGATGCGACTGCCCGGCGACCGTGACCGACTTTTCCTGCATGGTCTCAAGCAAAGCGGATTGCGTCTTGGGCGTTGCCCGATTGATTTCATCTGCCAACAAAATATTGGCAAACACGGGCCCAGGTTGAAACTCCAATTGCCGCCGGCCATCCCGTTCCAGCAAGACTTGTGTGCCGACAATATCCGCCGGCAGCAGGTCGGGTGTGAACTGGATCCGCTGGAACTTCAAGTCCAACGCCTGGCTGATCGTGTGTACCAACGCGGTCTTGCCCAGGCCCGGCACGCCTTCCAACAGGACGTGCCCGCCACAGACGATCGCGATCAAGACGTCTTCGATAATCTCATGTTGACCTACAATGAAACGCGAAACCTCTTCGCGAATCCGCTGAAAGGTCTGCACAAAGTTTTCCACTTCGCCGGCCAAAGCCTGAGCAGTCGGGGTTGACACTGGGTCGATTCTCCAAAAAACACGAAATAAAAAGGTCTTAGCACCGGTGCGGCGTCTGTTCTTTGGCGACAGCCGCACACCATGGCCGTCTCCTGAGGGCGTTTTCGAGCGGTCTGCCTATGGCTGTTCCTCGGGTGCCGCGGATTGATGGATCTGCAAGAAGTAGTTCTTGACGCCACTTTTCAGATCTTCAGGAATATCTTCTCTTTCCACAAACGATTCGAACTGCCGTTGGAAGTCGCGCTCGGCAGCCTCCCCGACACGTCGGCTGATACCCGTCCCGGAATCGGCCGCTTGGATCTGTGTCAGTGACGGACCTTGCCCGTGCAAGCCTTGCAACCGCGAGGCTCGCCCTTTGGTCTCGGGATTGTCCTGATCCGCGCGTTGCCGATCGCTGGTGCCGCGCCCCGCCTCACGACCTCCGGGTTGGTCGCCCTGGCCACGACCGCCGGAACGAGCTTGAGCCTGAGACTGGGCCTGGCCGAACTTCTTGGCCAACCCACGGAGCCGAGCTTGGGCAGCGCGTTGCCGGGCCAAGCGACGCAGTTGTTGTCCGATCTGGTCCAAGTCTCCGTTGACGCGTCCGCGACAAGCTTCGCATTCGCCCTCCGCCCCTTCCTGGTCGCCTTCGTCGGCCAATTCCAGCTTCTCCATCGCCTCTTCCCAGGCCTGCAGGTCTTCCTCCAACTGCCGCATCAGTTCCTCCAGTTGGCCGTCCAAATCTTCTCCGTCGGCCTCTTCTCCGCGAGCTTGCCCGTCGTCGCCGGGCGGTGGGGCGGGCAAACCCTCTGGCCAGTTCTCCAGACCCTGGTCCCCCATCTCAGGTTGGTCGCGACCGGCCGCCAGTGGCTGGCTATTCTGTCCCCGCGAATCCCGCTGTCGACCCGCATCACGGCCCGAGGCGTTGGCCATGCGTTGCGCCGCCGCCCGCAGTTTAGCCAATTCCTTTTGCTGTTCCGTCAACTTCAAGCCAGGCTGCTGTTCTCTGGGCTTCAGTTTGAGTTTCTCCAGTTCCCGCGCGGCCTGATCCAGTTTTTTCTGTTTGAGTAAATCCGCCAAGTCACGATTGACCGGATCTTTCTTCAATTCCGTCGCCGCCCGTTCCAGCAACTGCTCATCACGACGATTCTGTAAGGCTTGCGCTGCCTGCTCGATCTTGCGTTCCAACTTCGCGTACTGTCGCATGGCTTCGCGCGGATCACCCGTTGCCTCCAGTTCCTTGACCCACTCACGCAGTTGATTCGCGTTGATCAACTCCTTTTCGACCTCGTCACTGACTTCCAACTCCAATTGGTCGATCAGGTCGCTCAGTTCTTGATTGATGTCATCCGTGGCCTGCAGCGTTGCACGGCGGAGAGCTTCCTCCGCCACTAACGTGAGACTCGGTCCCTTGAATGCCAAGCCAACCGCCAACGCGGTGCAGCCGATTGCGACCCACAACAAATGCCGTGGTGTGCGAAAACGAATGCCGTCCAGTGACTTGTCTTCCAGTTGGCGAGCCGTCTGTTGGGCCTGCAAGTCGTAGAACCCGTCCCGCCGGCCGTCTTGCGTGAAGTTGCGACAGGAACGCAGCGAATCCTTGAGTTGGAACAGCCGATCCGCCTGCTGAGCGGCAGCGTCGTCGTTCACCCGCCAAACCATTCCCAACGCCAATGACGCCACAGCCCAGACCAACGCCGCGACCGCATACACGGGCCAGGGCACCTGGTGTCCACGGATTACGTCGACCGTCGCCCAGACGACCAATCCCACGCTCACCCATAACCACGCCCACAAGAGGCCGTGCCAGAACGCGTGGCGATTGAGTCGTCGCCTGACCCGTTGGATAAACTGCAATACTCGTCCCGCGGCGACCGAATTGTCGTTGTTGCTCTGATCCATGCTGACTTCCCGCTCGTTGGCGATTGACTCCAAACCTATTCTAATAACTTGTTCAACTGTTCCAATCGCTGAGGATTGTCACCCATTAACAATTCGGCGATGACTTTTGGCACCAACCTCTTCGCCTCGTCGTTGTCTCCTGCTTGATGCAAGGCCCAAGCATATTCTACCTGACGATTGGCCCGGGCTTGAGCCATCGTACGACCGGTCGCGGAAACGGCCCGCTTCAGGCTACTGGCCGCGGCCTCCCATTGCTGGGCGGCCATCTGACGCTCTCCGATTTGCCGCCAGATCTCACCGCCCACGGCATCGATCCGAGCCAATTCCGGTCCGATGGTGAGCAACTCCTCCTTGCTCAGTAGCCCAGCGTCCTCGATCGCATCCAGGCCCATACGAGCGACTCGGCAGCTATCGCAACTCTCCTTGACACCACCACGGAAGTGATCGCTGCCAACGGTGGCGCCGGTCTTCGTCAACTCCCAAAGGCCTGTGACCAACTTGACTCGTTCTTCCAGAGGAGCCTCCGTCACGCCAGCCTTCATTCGCTTGACGATCGGCCAGACCTCGTCGATGTTGGGCCCTGACGAGACCGCTCGGGCTCCCGCCAGAAAACGTGCGGAGCCACCACGCCCGCCGTCGACAGCGGTTAGCATTTCGTTGAACTCCGCTGAACGATCCTGGACGTAGAACCAAATCTGCAACAGGACTCTCAGCCGATTGGATCGACTTAATTCGTCTTTCGCCTCCAACTTCAAGAGATCCGGAGCGACCGCTACCAACGTCTCCGCGTCCAGTCCTGCCAAACCACGCATCAAGTTGGCCGCAAGTCGTTCCAGCAGTTGCGACAAGGCTTGTCGCGTCTCCCAATCATCCGCCGGCATCGCATCGACTTGCGCAAACAGTTTTGTCAGGCTGTCATTTTTCCCCGCGCGGAGTTCCACCACCATCTGCTGAGAAAACAAATCACGATTGCGACGGCTCGTGACTTCCTCCAACCGTCGACTCCAGATATCGGTGGGGCTCAACTTGTCGACCAGGGTCTGCAAGCCTTCCACCACGACGATTGGAGGGCTCTCCAACTGCATCAACAGAGCCACCGCTAGTTTCTGTTCATCGAGATTGACGAACGTCTGATCACCGAACAGGGCGGCCAGACGCTCCAAACGCTGGCGACGATCGACCGACGGTTGCGACTGGGTCGCAGGTGGATCGACCAACTGTGACAAGTAAAGCTCCGTCAGGTATTTGGTCCCTGGGTGGTTGGCCAGGGCCAACAGGTCGGGCAGCTTTGCTTCCAGCGTCGCATCGAACCAGACCCCTCTCGCTGCCGCGTTGGCGTCGGCGCTCGGTCTGGCTACGGCAGCCAAATCCAGCTCTGGGGTCTCGATCCGACCCCAACGGCGATTTAACTGCGCCCAGGCCAAATTCGCGTAGCCCAACCGAGTCAATTCAGCGATCACGTCGGGACCGGCTTCCATCTCACCCAGAGCACGGACCACGGCCTGAACACCGCTGGGCCTCTGCAGTCGATGGTAGAGCCGGATCGAAGGCAAAATAGTCATTCTGCCGGTGTAGCCGCGCATGGCTTGTCCGGCGTAGCGTTCCCACAAGGTCATGAATTTTCCACCGACTGCCTGCAGTTGGGCATCGTCCGGAATGGCTTCCAGTCGAGTCAGCACGGTCATCAACCACTGGGGCGCGGTGGTCACTTGCTTGGAACGCGCGAGAGTTTCGGAAATCACGTCGAGACACAAGTCAAAATCATCCGGTTGGTCCCCCAGCAACTTCCAACTCAGCAACGACAAGGCTGAGACGAACCGAAACGGCACCGCTCGATTGGGATCCCGTACTTGCTCCAACAGAATCTGTCGCACACTCGCCTGATCCACGTTTAGTGTCGACGAGTCAACCACCGCCAAGTTGACCAATTGGGTAGCCAACCACCATTGTTGAGCAATCGCCGCAAGCTTGTCGTCCTGTTGAGCCTGTTGAGCCCACGTCGCGATGGACGCGCGATTTTCAGCCGAGAGGGTCAAGGAATCCAGAAGCCGGGTGAACGGAAAATGCAGCACCGACACATCGGCATCCCCGAGAGCTTGTGAAAGGTCTTGTGAAAATACCTGCAGTTGATCACTATTTTTCTCGCTATGGACCGCAATCAGGGCGACTTGGAGGGCACGAGAAAGATCTCGTACCACAGACTCCTCCAGAAACTCATACAGATCAAACCCTTCGCTGTTGGTCTCGCTGGCGTAGCGTAGAGAGATGGCCAGTCCACGGGGAGGATCCAACGAAACGGCTCCCGTCAACAGACGTGAAACCAATTCTGACACATTGTCACCCTGACGTCGATAGACGGGAGCCGCCAGCTTCAACAAATGTTTCATACCAGCCAAGAAATCGTCGGGGTGTTCCTTCAATAGAGGCAGCAGGACATCTGTGGCATATTCCTGAATGGCGTACGAGTACGGTTGGATTCCCAGGTTGGCGATCGTCTTGGCATCCATCAGTCGCTGGAAGGGCGACAGGATTTCCACGCCACGGGAGAGAACCGCCAGCACCTCGGGATCGCCTTGATTGGTCAAGCTATCAGCGCCCTCAGTCACCTCTTTCACAAAATCGGTAACGACCTTGAGTCGTTCGTCAGTAAAAGTAGCTAACAGTTCCAGTTCCGGCTTCAGGGCCTCGTGAACTTCCTTCACAGACAGTTTCTGCCATCGACCCGTTTTTTCGAAGGCTGCCAAGAATATTTGTAATCCGAACGTCGGCTCGCGTTCCTTCAATTTGCGAACCACCGATCGCCTGGTGCGAAACTCGCTGTAACGCAAGCGATTTAGCAGCGTGCCGTACACCGACTCCCCACTACCGTTGGACAACGGGTAGGGCTGAAATGTTTCCAATCCATTGAAGAATGGCGAACTGTCAAAAATAGCCAGAATGACAGCCGCATCGCGTTCTTCCCCGATGGATTGAGATACCGCATAGCCAACGTACTCCATCGATACCTGTTGAGTGGCCTGCAATCGCTCCAGCTCAGTCAAGGCCGCGAAGGCCAAACGTGGGCTCCCATTGGCTAAGCCGGTCAAGAACGCGACATAGGTCGCGTAGGGAGCGGCTTCCCCTCGCCTGGGGGGCAGATTCTCCTTGCCTCCGAACCTCTCGATCAACCGTGTCTGCGTCGCCTCATCCCCCATCCAGGCCAGAGCCAGTTCGCGGATCGCGGCGGCACTAGCGACAGCGCCCTGAATCTCGATATGACGCGTGAGATACCCCACCAGCAATTCTTGGTTGGACGTCAAACGATTCCATTGGTTCTCCTCACGATCCGCGCGGATTTGCGTCAACAGCGAGGGCAGCAGATCGACCTTCAATTCACGCTCGGCGTAGACCTCCATGATCAACTCGTTGAGGTTTTCAGCAGTGTTATTGCGTCGCGGCTTGCTTTCGCTCATGAAGCGACTGACCACTCCCCCGAAATCTTCCGCCGTGGCAGCCTGCAAGTCGTAGCGACGTTGCAGTTCGTCGGCCAATTCGACTTGCCGCTGGGCCCGCAACCCCTCACTCAGCTCCGCGATCAAAGCGGCGTTTTCTGTGGAAGGGGATTGTCCCAACTGCCGTGTCAGGAATTGTGCGGGAGTACGGAGCGGCACGGTTCGCCAAGTGGACTCCTCGTTTTGCCCATAAGGCCTGGGCATGCCGCCCCGCTGCATCTGTTGCATCATCTGTCGCATGGCTCGCTGCTGGGCACTGGTATTGGAGCCAGAATTCGAGCTGCCGCGGACGCTGGCGCTGGCTGCCAACCGCAAGGCGGAGATCGCCTGCTCCACTGCAGCGTCCGAGTCGATTTGTCGTTGGGCCTCGCGGACGGCCAACCAGTGCGAAAACGCTTCACTGGCGGTCTGGGGGGCCGTCAAGAGCAGTTGGCAAACCCTTTCGTGCATCGCTGCACGCGTTGTCTTGGCTTGCTGGATGCGTTGGTACACCGCCCGCAGCTTTTCATTGCCCAATTCGTCTTCGTTCAACTCCAAGTCCGAAGTGGGGACATACAGCGGGCTGAGCCGGGCGGCCATGCTCTCCATGGCCGATCCCAGGTCCTGCGGACTCGAAGACTGTCGGTTCTGGCCGAGGCCACCGAATGTCTCGCTCTCATCCGAGACCTCGGGGTCCAGTGAAGTGGCATCGGTCAATACCGGCCAAGCAGCCGTCAACCAAGCCACGCCATTGGGGTCCTGCTCCGCTTCCTGCACGGCGCTCTTCAGCAAATGTTCAACGACCTTCAATCGCTGCTCGAAGGTCAAGGGCAGCGCCGGCAACTTGGACAAGATTTGCAATCCAAATGTGGGTAGCGACTTGCTATCCAGAGTATCCAACACGGCCAGCCCTTCCGCCAGCTCCAAATTTGGACTCGAGAGTTGCAACAACAGCCCCCGCAACTTGACTGTATCTCGCCCGGGATTCGCCGCCACAAACTGTCGGTAGTACTCGACGGCTTGCTCCCGGTCCCCGAACAATTCCTGGACAAATCCCAACATATCGATGCGGTCACTCATTTCGGTCATCACATGCTGCAACAACTCCGACGAGACCTGCAATTGATTGACCATTCTCTGGAACTGCCGCAGTTCGTAGTCGTCATCATCGACCAGGGCAAACTTCCCAGCCAGGCGGGTGCGTGCTAGGGCCTGCAAGTCTTGCGACAGCAAGCGATAGGCGGCATCTTTTTTGTCGTTTTGCAATAATTCAAAGATACGGTCAGGTGAGCTCGTGCGTCCACTGCGACCGACGCCTGCCAGGCCGGCAGCACCGCCACTGGATTGGGCCAGACGCGACTGCATTTGACCAGCCTCTTCGGTCAAATCCAAAACTTCCAATGCTTGCAGCAATTCCAGTCGTTGCTCCCCACTGAGCGCATGGCGTCGCAGTCGCAACGCAGCACTTCGCGCGACCGCCACCAGGGAAGCCTGTTCCGGTTCATCCAACGCCACGACCTGTCCCTTGAGCGCCAAGGCCACTGCGGCGGAGTCCAACCGACGACGTTGGTCAGCGGGGAGCGGCTGTCGCGCCGTACGTTCAAGCCAAGCGGCAGCGTCCGACCAGCGTTGTTGATGGGTCGCGAGTCCCGCGGACAGCAGTAACGCTTCCACGCGATTGGGCTCGGTCTCGAGCCATTGCTCCAACGTGGCTTGCAGTGCCGTGTAGGCGGTCGCCGGATCCTCGCCCTGCAACTCCAGATCGCGCCCCAAAAACAACTCCAACATCGCCTTCAGCAAAGGCTGCTCCGTCTGTTGAGCCACTTGCCCCAACAAGGCTGCGGTCTCTTCATCCAATTCGCCTGTAGATTCGTCGTACTGCCATGGTTCCAAATTGCTCAACATGGCCGGCAACTGTGTCAATAACCATGGCACGCCAGGCAGGCTGGTCGGAGGAAACTCCAATAATTCAAACAACTCATCGGACGAGCCAAAGGGATTGCCTCCACCAAAGTGGGAGTAAGGATGGCTAGATCCCTGCACGACTGCCGTCCCCGTGGCGACAGCCGCCAATTCACTCTCGAGCAACTGTCTAATTTGATCGACCGATTGACTCCTGGCCATCGATTTGAGTAGTGCATTCTGCAACATCGTCCGCTCCCACGGCTCTGTCGCAGTGTCATTGGAGAGATACCATTGGAGCAACAGTTTATGGAGCTTATCACCGACGCCTTCGACCTGTGTGAGCTCGGTCATGGCTTCGCCCATCGTCCCTTCGCGGAGCAACTGAGCGACTCCCATAAACGCCAAGTAACTGGCGTCTCCCGCGGTATCTAACTTATCCAACAACTGTGGCAACTGCGACTGAACGGAGGCTGGAATCTCCTCCGGATTGCTCAAGACAATTTTTAACGCGGCCAACAAACCGAGCGTTGAGTCGACCTGAGCGAATCGCTCGAACGCCGTCGTCAACCTTTCCACATCGGAGGAATCCTCATCCAGCGACTGAAGCAAATACATTTGCCAGAAGGACACGCGTTCAGAATACTTTTCAAAAATGGCATCCGTAAACAAATCTTCCTGAAACGGACTGTTGGGATTCAGCTCCAGGAATAAGTCGTACAACAGGTCCGCATCCGGCATTCCGGCCTCTCCCATTTTGCGGAGGATCGCCAAGCGGTCCTCAGCGGAATGCGGATGGGTGCGATTGAGGAAAATCAACTGCCAAAACGCGTAATGCTGGCAAACCTGTGGATCCTCGGGCAACATGACGTAAGTGCCACTTCGGGCGTAATAGTAGCCGCGGTAACCGTCACGTTCCTCGTGCGCCAAGGGTTCGTCGGCCCGGTATTGCAGGTTGCCCTGCAGGCGGATCGTCTCCGGCAGTCGTTGCAGATGCGGCAACGGCCCGGAGTAACTCGAGCCGATGGACTTGATGTTTGGCAGCGGATTATCCACCGTCAACAGTCTCAAAAAGGTTTCGCGTGCGGCATCGACACTGCCCAAACGAAGGTCGATTACGCCTTGCAGGTACAGCAAGCGCCAATCGTCCGGCCAGCGAGCCAATTGGGGCAGTAGCAGCTTTTTCGCGCCTTCCCATTCGTCGGCCTTGATCATGGCATCGACCAACGATTCGACATCCCGCGGTCCAACCGCAGGTTGATTGAACATCTCAGAGAGTATTTGTAGACCGCGTGCCGTATCACCATAGTCGAAACAGATCTTAGCTATCCGCTGAGCCACTTGTCCCGACGGATCCAATGGCAAGGCACGTTCCAACGTCGTCAAGGCGTCTTGCCAGTCACCGGAGGTCTCTTCCAACCGCGAGGTCTCCAACAGCAAGGCCAGGTTCTCGGGCTGCTTCCGACTGGCCTCCATCAGCACCGCGCGACGCTCTTCGTACTTGTCGGCTTGGCGATAAATCAATGCCAATGCCAACAGCGGCTCAATCGACTCGGGATTGCTCTTTTGTCGCTCGCGAAAGACTTGAACCAACTCATCGGTCTCACCCAATTCCACCTTGAGTCGCGCCAACTGTTCGACCCAGCGGAGTTGTTCGGCCGAATCCTCCGTTTGTTGGAATTGCCGCCAATACAACCGTTCGGCCTCCCGCCCCTGTCCCGCCGCAGCGTATTTTTCAGCCAGCATCGCGGCCAGATCGGCATCCTGCGGGAACCGTCGACTCGCCTGCCGCAACACTCGCAGGGAATCTTCGGATCGATTCAACCGCGCGAGCAACTGAGATTCATTGATCCACGGCAACACACTGCCGGGAGAGGCTTGTTTCCATTGCTCGACCCAGGCCAACGCCTGCTCGGGCTGCTCGTCCCGCATGTAAAGTTCGACCAAACGTCGCAGATGCACACTTTGACGCCCACCCGGCGCCTGCACCAAACGCAGGGCAGCGGCCGCGGCTTGGGTCCAATCCTGGCGAGCCGTCCACAGGCGAATCCGCTGGGTTGCCAGCAGCTCTACGGCCTGAGGGAGTTCGGACGTCGCGGCCATCCGCGTCTCGGTTTCAGCCAGCACTTGATCGGCAGCCGCCGATTCGCCTAGTGTCTCCAACAGTTCCGCCAGCACACAGGCGGCGGAGACCGCAGCCGACGTTAGCGGTGCAGCGACCGCTCCCTCGGCCAATCCCGCATCCGCGCGCCACATCTCCAACATGTTTGGAGGCATGCTCAAGCGGCGAAACACGATCACCGCCTGAGTCATGGTGTTCTCCAGATCTGCGGCCGAAGAACTCACGGCCGTACGACGTCGCAACCAAGGCAACGTCTCTTGATCTTGCTTGAGAGCCAACGAGGCATCGATCAATTGACCCAAATAAACGGCATCCGTATCAAACTCGCTCAGTCGCGCACTCAGCAGGCGAACCACCTCCGCGTGTTCGCCCCGCTGACCCAGCATTCGAGCCACGCGGAGCAACTCCTGCTTGTCCGCGCCTGCCGCCATTTGCTGCCACAAGACCAAGGCGGCGGCTTTGTCGTCGGCTTGGTACAACCAACCACCAAAGGCCTCACGCACCACCGCGGCAGCCGGATAACGCGACAATGCCTCCTGGTACCATTGCCGCGTGTCCTCTGGCCAGCCAAAGCCATCCAGCGTCCGCGCGGCTCGCAGGTAAGCGGCCTCGCTGAAACTCGCTTTGGTCAAGTATTCCCGTAGTGCCGCTCGCGCCGCGTCGTTATCTCCGCGTTTCTGCTGTAACTCGGCCAGCTTGATCGACAGCTCGGCGTCGGCAGGGAACTGAGTGATCAAGGCCTGCTGCTGCGCAACCGCGTCCTCGTTTCGCTGGGCCTGAGCCAAAGCGGCGATCAAGTTCTCGCGATTGTCCCGATCCCCGGGGGTCAAGTCGACAATCTTCCGCAAGGTCGCAATCGCTTCGTCGGCTTGCCCCAACTGGGACGTCACCCGCGCCACCGCCTTGTGCAAGGCCAAGCGGTCGGGTTCTTCCGCCAACAGTTTTTCAAGATAGTCTTTCAAACCTACCATGTTGTCATCGCGGCGGAACAACTCGGCAATCTGCGCAATCAATTCCCGTTCCAACCAAGTCTCGCGGCCGACTCGCGGCAACGTTTGCCCATAGACCTCCAATGCCTCCGGCTGCTTGCCCGCTCGCTGCAAGATATCGCCCTGCCGCATCCGACGCATGACAACTTGGTAAGGGTCTTTGGTCAATTCCAACAAACGCTCGGTCGTGGCCAAGGCCTGCTCCAACAAACCCTCTGCCATCTGTTGTTCGACAATATCCTCCAACAGCAATTCATCATTGGGATTCGCCGCGATCAACTGCTCCCAAGCCTCCATCGCCGCCGCGATTTGCCCGCCGCGCACCATCAACGAAGCCTGCTGCTTGGCGATGTTCAGCCCCAACTCCTTGTCTGGGCTGGTGGCTGCACGATTGAGTTCTGCGGCTCGGGCCAAATCCTGCAAGGCCGAGTCAAAATCCAGAGTACGAGCGGCCACGGCCGCCTTCTCGAACCAAGTGGCAGCGCTGGCCGGATTGTTCGCCAATGCCAATTGGAACTGGGCCAAGGCCTTCACGTCATCGCCTTGTTTGGCGTAAAAGAATGCCAACAAAACCTGGTCCGCCGTCGCCTGGCTGGTAGCTGCCTGCTGTGAGAGGAATTGCTCCAAATCCGCTAATGTGGCAAACTCCAGCCAGGAGTCATAAAATCGGTCGAAGAGAAAACCGGGTGCGGGCCGCCGCTGCAGCGCCTGATGATACCGCAGGGACTTGGCACGCAGTTCGTCGTCTACAGCACCGTCATCGTAGACAGCCGCAGGCCCAGCCCCAGCCGGCAGCGGCTGACTCGTTCCAACCCAAGCGTCTCCAACCCAAGCGTCTCCAACCCAAGCATGACCCGCCACAGCCCAACGCTCGCTCGTCATACCCGTCGCGCGGGCATCGGCCTTATTGTTCTCATGACCCATCCAGCCCAGGGCTGCAACGGTGATCAGGACCAACCAAGTCTCTCGTTTTCGGATCCATCGGCGTTGCGACATGCTGCACCTTGTCTGTAAAACCAGGAAAAGGCATTGAACTTTGACCAGCGGTCGACAAATTTTAAGTTGTCCACAAACCCCAAGTTGGCCATAGACCAAATGTATTATTCGTTGGGATGAGTTGCTGCTTGGAGAAAAGTCCCGGGCGTTAGCATAACCGATCCGCCGGACCAATACCAGCAAAATCGGGGGTCGAAAACAAGGCAATCCGTCGCTCGAGCACCGGCCGCAGCCGCAGGCAGTCAGGAGCTCGAACCGGGGCGAGCCGCTCCGGTCCTGACAGGTCGCGCGACCTTCTCGAAACGACACCCCCTCGCTAGACTGGGGCCGGATCCCCCTCCCAGCGTCCAGCCGACTCCGCAGCCCCCAAGGCCGGGTCCTCGATTGTGTGGTCCTCGCCGGTCGCGGGAGCCACCCGCTGGGCACCCGTTCGCCGCTGGTTGGCCATCGGTTGGTCACCGTTTGACGCCCCTGTGCCAAACGCGTGACAATTGGGGCTCCGTTCGCACCTGTCTCAACCAAGATCCCATGCCAGAAAAAGTCATCGAAATCCCGCCCGCGGCTGGGCCCATCACGGGCCACATGACCCCGCCGGGTTCCAAAAGCCTCACGAATCGGGCCCTGGTCTGCGCCGCGTTGGCCCGGGGTCGGTCGACCTTGACCGGCGTCCTGGATAGTGAAGATACGCAAATCATGGGCGCGGCTTGGCGAGCCTTGGGGGTCGAGATTCAGGAGTCGGAGGACCGCACCCGCTGTGAAGTTCATGGCTGCGGCGGCCAGTTACCAGCCGACCGCGGGACGTGCCATGCCTTGTTCATGGGCAATAGCGGAACCTCGATTCGGTTCCTGACCGCTGCTTTGGCCGCCTGCGGTGGCCAGTACCTGTTGGACGGCGTGCCGCGCATGCAACAGCGGCCGATTGGGGACTTGGGGGCCGCCCTGCGCCAATTGGGGGCGGACGTCTCGTGTCGCGATGGCCAGTTCCCACCGGTTCAGGTCAACTCCCAGGGACTGGTCGGAGGCCGAGCGGACGTGGCGGCGAATCTCTCTAGTCAGTACTTGAGCGGGTTGCTGCTGGCCGCACCCCTGGCCCATACCCCGGTGCAATTGACCCTGGTTGGCGAATTGGTCTCCGAGCCCTACGTGGACATGACCTGCGCCATCATGCGCGACTTTGGCGTGCAGGTGGAACGACAGGAACGTGATTTCCACATTGCGCCCCAGGCCTATCAGGGCCGAGATTACGCCATCGAGCCGGACGCATCGGCAGCCAGCTACTTCTGGGCGGCGGCCGCCATTACCGGTGGCGACGTGACGGTCCATGGCTTGCACAAGCACAGCTTGCAAGGCGACGTCGATTTTGTGTCTTGCCTGGCTCAGATGGGCTGCCGTGTCGAGTACCAACCGAATGCCATCCGAGTCATCGGCGGGCCGCTGCAAGGTATCCGCGTCGACATGAATCGCATCAGCGACACGGTGCAAACACTGGCGGCGGTGGCTTTGTTCGCCCAAGGGACCACCGAGGTCCGCGGGGTTGCTCACAACCGCGTCAAAGAAACCGATCGCATCGAGGACTTGGCGACCGAACTGCGTCGTCTGGGAGCAACGGTGGAGACCTTTCCCGATGGGTTGGCGATCACCCCCGGTCCCTTGCGGCCCACCCGAGTCGAGACGTACCACGATCATCGGATGGCCATGAGCTTAGCGCTGGTCGGCCTGCGTCAGCCGGGCATCGTCATCGATAACCCTGGCTGCACGGCCAAGACCTACCCCAACTACTTCAACGACCTCTTTGCCCTCTACCGCTAAACCAGGAGCCATCATGAGTCGACGCGAACAGATCGAGAGCCTGTTGGCCGCCGAGCCCCACGACACCTTCCTCCGCTACGCCCTGGCCATGGAGTACGTGGCCGAAGGCCAGATCGAGCGAGCCCTGGAGGGGTTGGCCAGCCTGCAAGGCGAGAACCCACCCTATGTGCCCGCCTTCTTTATGGCCGGCCAGCAACTGACGAAACAAGGTCGCGTTGAGGAAGCTCGCACAGCCCTGCGTGTCGGTATCGAAGAGGCCCGCCGACAAGGGGATGGCCACGCCGCCGGTGAGATGAGCCAATTTCTGGCATCCTTGGGCCAGCTGGGGGAGTGAGGCTCGCGCCGGTCGACTGTACACGAAGATTCACTGTTTCGGCGAAACGTGCGAGTACCGCCAGAGGCTGAGAAAACCGGGTGCTAACGCACTCCGGCTGATTTCCGACTCAGTACATTGATTAGTGACAAGTCCTTAAAACATTAAACAAAAAAAGAGGGAAGCGACCAAGTCGCTTCCCTCGCTGATTGTCCGTCGGTCGCTGCAGACCGAGTCGGTCGGAGGCAGTCCGCTGGAGGTTACTCGGCGGCAACCATCCCCTTCTTGCGTTCCTCGATAATCCCAGTCTGAATGTTGGACGGGACTTGGCGATAGCCCTTGAGTTCCATGGTGAAGGTACCTTGACCTTGAGTCATGGAGCGCAAGTCCGTGGCGTAACCGAAGGTCTCGCTCAGCGGCACTTCGCTGACGATCACGCAAATCCCGCCGGCTTGGGTATCGGTCGATTCGATGATACCGCGTCGGCGAGTGATGTCACCGACCACCGAGCCTTGGAATTGCTCGGGCACTTCGATCTCGACGGTCATGGCCGGTTCCAACAACACAGGGCTGGTCTTGGGCATGTACTCACGGAAGCAACCACGGGCCGCCGTTTGGAACGCCATTTCCGAACTATCGACGTCGTGGTACGAACCATCCGTCAGGTGGATGCGGAACTTGACCACCGGGTAAGCGGCCAAGGTGCCCTTCGGCATGCAGCTGAAGAAGCCCTTGTCCACGGCCGGGATGTACTGGCGTGGAATACGACCGGACACGATCGATTCCTCGAATTGGTAATCGCCTTCCACATCATCACTCAACGGCTCAATCGAGCCCACGATGTGAGCGTATTGACCCGAACCACCGGTTTGCTTCTTGTGCTTGTGGTTGAATTCGACGGCACGCGTGGGCTTCTCGCGGTAGCTCACCTTGGGAGCTCCCACGATCACGTCCACTTTGTACTCGCGGCGAATACGTTCCACGTACACATCCAAGTGCAACTCACCCATGCCGGCGATGATCGTTTCAGCCGTCTCCTCGTCCGTGCTGACGCGGAAGGTGGGATCCTCTTTGCGGAAACGCTGCAAGGCGGCGCTCAAGCGGTCGGCGTTGCTGCGATCTTTGGGCTCGATGGCGATTTTGATCACCGGTTCGGGCACAAAGATGCTTTCCAAGGTGCACATTTGGTTTTCCGAGGCATACGTATCACCGGAGGCCGAATCGATACCCATGATGGCGACGATGTCACCCGCGCCGGCACTGTCGATTTCCTCACGGCGATCGGAGTGCATCCGCACGATGCGGCTGAAACGTTCTTTCTTCCGCGTACGCTGGTTGTAGTAGGTCTCGCCTTTCTTCGCCGTGCCCTGGTAGATCCGCATGAAGGTCAGCTGGCCGTACTCATCGTCGACGATCTTGAACGCCATACCGACGAACGCTTTGGCGGGGTCGGCTTCCAGGCTGACCTTTTGGGTCGGTTCGTGCCAATCCGAGGCTCGCACTTCTCGTTCCAGCGGCGACGGCAAGTAGCGGTTGACCGCATCCAACAACAGTTGCACACCCTTGTTCTTGTAGGCCGAACCTACAAAAACGGGGGTCGCTTGCAGCGACAGGACCGCCTTCTTCGTGACCTCGTGGATCATGTCTTCGCTCGGTTCGTCACCGCCGAACAGCATCTCCATCATGTCATCGCTGAACATGGCCAAGCCCTCCATCATCTTCTGGCGATACTCGACCGCTTGCTCTTGGAACTGGGCCGGGATTTCCTCTTCGCGTACCTTCTCGCCGTTGCTGCCGTCGAAGAAGTAGGCCTTCATCTTGATCAGGTCGATACAACCTTCAAAGGTCTCGCCAGCGCCCATTGGGATCTGCATCAGGATCGCGTCGGCACCCAACTTGTCCTTCATCTGTTTGACGACTTTGAACGGATCAGCACCGGTGCGGTCCATCTTGTTGACAAAACCCAACCGCGGCACGCCGTACCGCTTCATTTGGCGGTCGACCGTCAACGACTGGGCCTGCACACCACCGACCGAACACAACACCAGGACCGCGCCGTCCAACACGCGGAGCGACCGTTCCACTTCCACCGTGAAGTCCACGTGGCCCGGGGTATCGATCAAGTTGACCTTGTTGCCCGCCCATTCCAACGACGTCGCGGCACTGGTGATCGTGATGCCACGCTCTTTCTCCAGTTCCATGTGGTCCATCACCGCTCCGTCACCGCCACCTTTGACTTCTTCGATCTTGTGGATGCGACCCGCGTAAAACAAAATACGCTCGCTGAGCGTCGTTTTACCCGAGTCGATGTGAGCGGAAATACCGATGTTGCGAACGTTGTTCAAGTCCATTGAAAACCACCTATCAAGAGTACCCGGTCAACCTTCGCTGACCCAGAAAATCCGTTGGGAAACTTTCCCAACCGGAACATTTGCACCAATTATTTTTGGTAGCCCACGGAATCCGATCGATTCTCGTTACAGATCGCTGGGCTGGGAGTCATTGGCCCGCACCGCGAGATGACTTCCCCCAAGGCCAGACCGACCCGAGGCCCGACCTACCCGAGGCCCAGATCGCCTCGTCAACTCAAACTGCTCTTATGAAATTCATATACTGGATCTTCCCGAACAATCTCGATCAACCATGAGGGCCATTGGGCTCGGCGCACCGGTGACCCCTCCGCTCAATAAACGGAGTTGGCGCCGCCGAATCGACCATAACTGTAGCCACAAATCGGAAACTGGCAAGGCCAAATAGAAAAATCAAGTTTTCTTCTTGGCGGCCTTGGTTGCCTTTTTTGTGGCGGCTTTCTTCTTGGCGGTCTTGGCGCCGCGGCCGGAGCTGGTGCGACCGGCCTTTTTGGGCTTTTTCGAGCCCCCGGCTGCCGCCCGCTCGGCCAACAATTGCAGGGCCGCTTCCAAGGTCACATCGGCGGGCGCCAGCGTCTTGGGCAGGCTGGCGTTGGTCTCGCCGTCCGTCAGATACGGTCCGTACCGTCCCTCCAGCAGCTTGATTTCTTGGCCGGTAACCGGCGAGGCCGGTAGGACCTTCAGCGGCTCCTTGGCGGCGCCGCGGCCGCCAAACCGCGGCTTTTGCAGCAATTCGGCGGCTTGCTCGAGTGTCAAATCCAGCAAGCTGAGGTTGGCTGGAATCGAGCGTGTTTCCGCTCCACACTTGACGTACGGGCCAAAGCGACCGTTGTGCGCCAGCACCGGTTCGCCCAGGGGCTCGTACACGCCCAGGTTACGCGGCAGCGCCAACAACTTCAGGGCCATTTCCAGCGTCACATCGGCCGCCTCCATCCCTTTGAGTAGGGAGGCATTGACCGGCTTTTCCTTGCCCTCCGGGTCCTCTACCGCCAACTGCACGTATGGGCCAAAGCGCCCGCTTTTGACGTAGACCTCCCGCCCCGTTTGCGGGCAGACCCCCAGCGGTGTGTCGCCCACGGACGCCGCCGCCAGCAGCTCGACGGCCCGAGCCAAATCCAGTTCATCGGGTGGCAAATCGTCCGGGACGCTGGCCTTGCGGTTCTCGCCCTGCTGGACCAACGTCGCCTCCGAGTAAACCCGTACGACGACCGGCTCCGGTGACGGCTGTTCGGCGGTCGGCTCGGGGGTCCCCAGCGGGAAGGTGCAGACGTCCGCGCTGCTGACGGACATGTTGTCCACCAGTTGCTGCTTCAATCCGGCCTCTTCCGCACCATGGTAAAAATCACCCAGGTACTTGGTGCTGGAGAGCTCGTTGCGGCTGATCGAATCGAGCAAATCTTCCATCTCAGCCGTGAACTGGTAGTCCACCAACTTGGGGAAGTTCTCCTCCAACAGCCGGACCATGGAAAATGCTTGCCAGCGGGGAACCAGGGCATTGCCTCTCTTGAACACGTAGTTTCGCCGCTGCACGGTCTCGATAATCGACGCGTAGGTACTGGGGCGACCGATGCCCAACCGCTCCAGTTCCCGAGTCAACGCCGCTTCACTGAAGCGGGCCGGCGGCTGAGTCGTGTGGTCCTTGGGATCCAAGTTGCGGCAGTCCACCCCTTCTCCCTCGGCCACCGTCGGCAGGATCCGCTCCTGATCGGCCAACTCGGCCGAGGGGTCGTCCGAGCCCTCGACGTAGGCCCGCAAGTAGCCGGGAAACTCGATCGTCTTGCCCGTGGCCTGGAACACGGCCTCGTCGCCCGTGACCTGCACCGTGACCCGATTGCCCGTGGCCGCCGCCATCTGACAGGCCACCGTCCGCTTCCAGATCATCTCGTAGAGCCGGAACTCGTCGTCGCTCAACGCCCCAGCAATTTCCTTGGGAAAGCGGAACGTCGTGCCGGCCGGACGAATCGCCTCGTGGGCCTCCTGGGCGTTTTTGCTCTTGCTGGCATAACGTCGCGGCGCGTCCGGCAGGTACTCGGGACCGTACTCCTGCTGGACCAAGCTCCGAGCCGCTCCGATCGCCTGGTCGCTCAAGTTGGTCGAATCCGTACGCATGTAGGTAATGTGCCCGTTTTCGTAGAGGGACTGGGCAGCGCTCATCGTCCGCCGAGCCGTGAAGCCCAACTTGCGGTTGGCCTCCTGCTGCAGGGTACTGGTGATAAAGGGCGGGGAGGGATACTGCGAGTAAGGCTTGACCTCCAGCTTGCTGACCGCGAACTTCGCCTGCTGCAACCGCTGCCGCCAGGACTGGGCCTGCTCCTGGTTCAACAGCATCAATCCCGGGTCTTTCAGGCGACCTGTGTTGGCATCAAAATCCTTGCCAATCGCCAACCGGCGCCCCTCCAGCGATATCAAAGTAGCCTCAAACGACTGGCCCACCGCCGTGCGGAAGTTGGCAATCAAGTCCCAATAGGTCGCGTCCACAAACGCGATTCGCTCCCGCTCCCGGTTGACGATCAAACGCACCGCCACACTCTGGACTCGACCAGCAGATTGCCCCAGCCGCTTTTTCCAGAGAAATTCGCTGATCTCGTAGCCGTAGAGGCGATCCAAAATTCGCCGCGTCTCCTGGGCCTTCACCAATCCGTCGTCAATCTGCCGCGGATTGGACAGGGCCTCGTCGATGGCGTCCTGGGTGATTTCGTGAAAAACCATCCGATGAACCGGCACCTTGGGCTGGAGAATCTCGTGCAGGTGCCAACTGATCGCCTCCCCCTCGCGGTCCTCGTCCGTCGCCAGAAACAGCTGATCCGAGTCCTTCAGCAGTTGCTTGAGCTTCGTGATCTGGGCCTTCTTGCCCGGTGGCACGACATAAACCGGCTCGAAGTCCTTGTCCACATTCACCGCCAGCCGGGCCCAGGACTCCCCTTTGTACTGCTCGGGAATGTCCTTTTTGCCCGTGGGCAAGTCCCGCACGTGGCCAATACTGGCCTCCACCGCATAATTTTTCCCCAAAAATTTGCTGATCGTCCGAGCCTTGGCGGGAGATTCCACAATCACCAACGACCTTTTGCCGCCAGCCCCCGAAGCCCGATTCCCCGCTTTAGAGCCGGCCGATTTTGAGACGGATTTCGCCATAGGTGTTGGTTCGCCAAGGGGATCAGGGGAAGGGAGGAACGATGCCTATCGTGTCGCTCGGGCCCCCAGTGGGACCCTCACGCCGAACATCGGGTTGCTCATCATTAATGAGTTTTCGTCAGCTTGACAAGCCGATGTGCCGCCTCAACCTCGGATTGGGATTGAATTTAAACATGGCGGCCCTACAATGAGCGATCGGCTGCCATGCGGGCAATGACCAGTCGCACCAACGAGAGTTCCGGGGGCCACCGACGCCAGAAAACGGGCTTTAAGGGCGGGCAAACACCCCTTGAGTGCCGTTGGTCGGGCGAGTGGACGGGGGCGAGGGCGGATGGGCGAGGCGGCGTTGTTCGACGAGTGGTGAGCCAACCTGGGTTGTCGCGAGAAGTTTTCAGGAAATTTTGATTCATGAATCCGTTGACTTGGATGCGTGAGAACCAACATCGCATGTTGGTTTTCTTTACCGTGATGTTGATGGCGGGCTTTGGAGCCTTGGGCGTCATGTCCAGTTCCGTGGACCGCGCCCCGGTGGAGGCCCCCGAAGCCAAGCCGACCGTTCGCTGGAGCCGTGGTACTGCCACGGACCTGCAACTGGAGGAAGTCTGGCGGCGGCGTTTGGCGACGCAAATTTATTTGGAGCGGCTGTTCGCGGCCGTCCGGCAACAGGACGCAAATTACACCAGCGATGAACAGTTGATGCTGTTTGGCGCCAGTTCCGCGGACGAGCCAGCCAGTGTGCGGTATGCCGAGTCGTTCAACATCTTGTTGTTGGCCGAGAAGTCGCGGGATCTGGGGATCCAGGTATCCGATGAAACCGTCGACATGAAGCTGATGCGGTTCACCAGCGGTCTGCTCTCGCGCAATGACATGCGAGCCATCGCCACCGATGTCGGTCGAAACGCGGGACTCATGTCTTATACGGATTTCCGCGAAGTCCTGAAGCGAGAATTCCTGGCCCGCCAAGCCTACACCCTGGGGATTGAGGAGAGCTTTCCTCGGTTTGCCAACCCGGCAGCCGCTTTCGAGTACTTCGCGCGGATCAACCGTCGCTTCGAATGCCAGGTGCTGGCAGTCAACGTGGAGGACTATGTCAAGCAAGTCACCGAGACACCCACCGACACCGACCTGAAGGCTCTGTTCGCTGAAGGCGAATACCGATACCCCGCCTTTGACGGCTCGACTCCGGGGTTCAAAATCGGCAATCGCGTCAAGCTCGAGTACTTCTCGGCGGACCTGCCGGCCCTGATCGATAGCCTGGCAAAGTCCATCACCCCGGAAGAAGTCCAGGCTGAATACGACCGCTTGGTGGCCGATCGCGCCCCCTCGGTCTATACCCCGCCCGCCAACCCGATGTCGGACTTGGATCCCGCCAGCTTCCCGTTCGGCTTGGGTACCGACATTCCGTTAGAAGGTCCCGGTACGGGCAATTTGGATGTGGATCTGCCTCCGTTGGTCCCACCCAGTGTGCCTCCGACAACGACGCCACCGACAACACCACCGACCGGTGAGCAGACGGGCGGTGAAACGGAAACGGGCGGTGAGCAGACGGGCGGTGAAACGGAAACGGGCGGTGAGCAGACGGGCGGCGAAACGGAAACGGGCGGTGACGGCAGCGAGTCCTCTTCCAGGGCCGAATCCGCCGCAACCTCGGCTTCCGTATCCCTGGGTCCGCAGTACGTAACGGTACCCGCGGGGCGTCAGCCTCAGGAACAGTCCGGCAGCGAGGCCCAGCAGGAAAGCGGCGAAACCGAGACGCAGGCCGCGGAGTAGGCGGGCAAGAGCAGGCCGCGGAGCAAGAGCAGGCCGTGGAGCAAGAGCAGGCCGCGGAGCAAGAGCAGGCCGAAACAACGGAGGCTCAGGAGCAGACCGAAGCAACGGAAACTCAGGAGCAGGCGGCCGGAGAGGCCGAAGCGGAAGCCGGCGAGGCTGCTCAAGCCGAGCAAGCGACGGACGCGGCCGCGGCGACTGACGATCGCCAGCCGAAGATCCGACCGTTGTCGGAAGTGGAACGCGACATTCGCCGTTCGCTGGCGACGCCCAAGGCGTTGGCTCAAGTCGAGGCCGGCTTCGAGGAGATCTCGAAGAAGCTGCGGCTTTTCCGCAGTGATTTCCGGATTCACCAGTCCAGCCCGACGACGGAAAAGGCGCCGGATCCGATCGATTATCCGGCCTTGGCCGCCAAGCATGGCCTCAGCTTCAACGCCAGTCCGATTCTGGACCAGCCTACCTTGGCCAAGACGCCGCTGGGGCAGACTCAGAATTTCGCCGGCATGCTGTTCGGCGAGTTCGACCGTCGGTCTCAGGACCTGTACGTGGCCGAGCGAGTGGGCGAAGACACGCTGGTCTGGATCACGGAAGCCTTCACGGCTCGTTCCGCCAGCTTTGACGAAGTCCGCGACCAAGTCGTCGAGTTTTGGAAGCGAAACAAGGCTCGGGACCTGGCTCTGGCCGACGCCAAGGCCAAGGCTGGCCAAGTCAACGCCGGTCAAATGCTGAAGGACGTCTTCCCGACCGCCACCGAAACCGGGGCATTCTCCTGGTACACCAACGATCGCTTCAACCAAAACCTGCGGGTTGCTGAAGTCCGGGGCACCCAGCGGGTAGGGGACGACTTCATGGAGGCTGTGACCTACTTGGCGGTCGGTGCCACGGGCACGGCGTTCAACGCTGATCGCT
This sequence comes from Pirellulaceae bacterium, assembly GCA_018402565.1. Lineage (GTDB taxonomy): Bacteria > Planctomycetota > Planctomycetia > Pirellulales > Pirellulaceae > M30B19. Next base: position 957,198 of record JAGYIQ010000001.1, read on the forward strand.
CGCAGGTCTACGTGATTCAGAAGACCGCCAACGCCGGGGAGACGCACGAGGAGCTGGTGCAGCGGTTTTTGACGTCGTCTGGTTCGTTCAACGACTACCCCTTCCAAGTCCGTTCTGTACTGCAGATGCGGGGCTTCGACGCGGGCACCAAGTTTATCGAAGGCCTGCGCGACGAGTACCAAGTAAACTTCCTGGAATAGGACTCGACGGCCAGCGGATCGTCAAGTACAATTTGCGGTCCGCCGTCGGCGTGCTGCCCGGCCCACGCGAGAAGAATGAAACTGGAAAACTGTTATGAGCGAATCGTCTACCCCAGCCAGCCCAGCTACAACGCCCTACGCCATCGTTTGTAACGGTGGACACCAGTACCGCGTCACCGAGGGCATGATCCTGGATATCGACTACCGAGAAGGTCTGGAGTCCGGAGCGGAAGTGGTTTTTGACCGCGTCTTGGCCCTGTCCGATGGCACCTCCTTCCGCCTGGGTGCTCCCGCTTTAGAAGGCGTGGCGATTACGGCCAAAGTCGTCGGCCAGACCAAGGGCGAGAAACTGTACATTCAGAAATTCCGTCGCCGCAAAAACTCCAAGCGCCGCACGGGCCATCGACAGAAGTACACCCGCATCGAGTTCGGCAAGTTGCCCGGCTGATCTGATGGCCGAACCGGACTGGTCTGATTGCTGGACTGGCTTGATTGCCGGACTGGCTTGATTGCCGGACTGGTCTGGAGCAACTTCTCGCTCGGTCAATGACTCCACAGGGGTCCGACACTGCCGTGCGCTGTGCCCGAGCGTTAGTTGGAACGTGTGCCTCGGTTGGGGCTCGATCGCTGCGGGGGTGGTGACTCGACCGGTGCTGGGTCTGGATTCCCTCGACGCGCCGCGCCGGTTATTGGCCGGAGAATGTTTCGGCCTCTGGGTGATACGATCTCTGGGCGTTCTGGCGTCTGGGCGATCTGGCGTCTGGGCGATCTGGCCTTAGAACGAACGGCGTTGATCATGCAAATTCAAGCGGCTCACCAGGAATCTTTCTTTCGGAAATTCCTCTTTATTTCCCTAATCTGCTTCGCCTACGGCCTTTGGTGCCTCTACGATGGTCTGGTTGGCTATCCCGCCAAGCTGGAACTGGCCAAGGTCTACCACGTCGAAATGGCGGAATTGGGCGAGCAGCGTGAGGCTGCCTGGCTGGAACGCACCCAGACGGAAGGCTGGCCGATCCCGATTCCGGACAAGCCAGACAAGATTGAAAGCGACATTCTCACGCAGTTTGTGCAGATAGGGATTGTGCTGGTGATCGGCATCCCCATGTTGCTCAAGTACCTGTTGGCGCGTGGTACCTACGTCGCGGCCGACGACGAGGCGATCCGGCCCAGTTGGCGGCGGGACACGATCCCCTTCTCCGCCATTACCAAGATCGACAAAACACGCTGGGAGGCCAAAGGGATCGCCAAGTTGACGTACAACACGGACAAGGGCGAGCGGACCTTCACGTTGGACGACTTCAAATTTGCTCGGGCGGAAATGGCCCAGATCATGGCCCGGGCGGAACGCGACCTACCTGACAACGCCATCATCGGTGCCCGACAAGGTGTTGAATCCAGCGTTGCAAACAGCGTTGAATCCAGTGCCAGCTAACTGCCGCTGCGGTGGCCGTTGACTGGCCCTGTGGGCCAATCTGAGCAGCGAATCCAGGCCCCCAAGGCAAGAGACCGCAGGGGGCAGGACCGCAGGTCGGTGGGGATCAGCGGCTGATTTTTCTTAGTTCACGCTCGACTTGCGTGAGGCTCATGCCGCGATCGATCACCTTGCCGTCGGCATCGATCATGATCAAGGTCGGCAAAGCGATGACACCGAGTTGGGCGGCCAAGGGACTGGATTCGAGGCCCCCTTCGGCAAACAGGTGTGTCCAGGGCAAACGATTCTGCTGCAGGTACTCGGCCACCGGCTCGCGTGTCTCGTCCAAGCTGACGCTGACAATTTCGAAGCCATCTTTGCTGTAGCGCTCGTGCAATCGGCGCAATTCCGCAAAATCGGCTTTGCAGGGCTCGCACCACGTCGCCCAGTACTGGATCAACACGGTCTTGCCTTTGAGTTGGGAGAGTGAAAACGACTTGCCCGCGATGGTCGTGCCCTGGAAGGGAATCGGCTTGCCGACACTCGTCAGTCGAATGACCGCGCCTTTGGCTCGTGGTGTCAGCGGCGCGTCGGGGAATTGATCGACAATCTTGCCGTAAACGGCGGCTGCCGCTTCGACATCGCCCAGATAATCATCAATATTGGCCAGCTGGAACATGGCGTCCGCGGACAAGGGGCTGCGGGGATACTTTTGCACAAACGCCTGCAACCGCTTCTGCCACTGGTCCTGCACCGATTCGATGTTCGCGGTATCTTCGGTAGCTTGGCTGTACCAAGCATTGAGTTGACGGAATTCGGCGTAAGCGATCAATTCCGGCGCGAACTTCTCGGCGGACATCTCGGCGATCTGTTTCTCCAACAGTTCCAATCCCGCCGGGAACTCGTCCATTTGGTAAGCCGAACTCACCACATCTACAAATTGTCGCAACCACGGGTCACGCTCGGCACCCTTGGCGGCCAAGACCACCTTCCAGAGGGCCTGGGCTCGACGTTGATGCAGGACCGCCAGGGCCGGGCCCGTCCGGGTGCCGATCGCTTCGCGCAGCGCTTCCTCAGCGGTTTGGTAGGCCGACAAGATATCGGGAGCGATCCCCTCCACCGACAAGTTGGCCATCGCCCCGCCGCCACCGGCTGCCAAGACATCGCCTTGAAAGAACACGCCGCCGACTTGGGCGGTGCTGCCCTCGCCCGCCAAGACCGGGAAATCCAATATCCGCCACGTATTGCCGACGCGAATCAGCGACCCCACCAACAGCTGCTGGGACTTGTCGCCGACTTCAACGATCGCCGATGCATGGTCAAACACTTCCACCAGGGGCTCGTCGACGAGAGCTGGGGATTTCCCAGCTTCATCCGCGCTGCTCGCGCCGCCGGCTGCAGCCGCTTTTCCCACGATCGCGCCGGGGATGGCGGCGCTGAAGTGCAACCACTTCAAATTGTCGGGAATATCTGTTTGCGCTAAGTTATCCGCGATCTTCTGCGAGGTGGCTTGTAAACGCTCCTGCATTCGTCGTCGCAAGGCGGGCTCCAAGGGCAAAGCCTGCAATTCTTCGGCCGACAACAACAACGACTGCAGCAACGACGCGGAGCGTGCGTTGATGGCCTCCACCACAATCTGAGTCACCTCTTGCGGAGAGACTCGCTCCCAGCGATCGATGACCAAATCGGCGTCGGTGTCCACACCGATCCGTGTCCCCGCGGGACCCAACCACTGGAACCGATCCGGCTTCCCATCCGCATCCGTATCGATGTCGCGATAAACTTCCAAACCGCCCATGTAATAGGCCCAGGTATCAATCTTGCGATTGCCCGCCGAATCGACGAAGCGACGCAACAATCGGTTCTCGCCATCGCGCACCACAAACCCGGTCTGGCCGATCGTGCTCGCGTTTTCCAAGCGAACGCTATCGATGGCGTCCGCGGCCGGTTGATCGTATTCGACGCCCTTTTGTGTGGGGCGGTAGGCCATGGCTTGTTTGAGTCGATCGGCATCTTGGGCCCACGCCAGCGTGGCGGGAAGGCTCATCCCGACGAGTGAGCCCCAGCAGGCGACCGACGACAACAGGGTTTGCAGGGTAGTTCCGCGACGCAACATGTTTCCCGAATCCTTCCAAAGCAATCTCACAGGGCCCCGCCCTCCGGCGAACCCCTCCGCGCTCGGGCGCAGGCAGGCCCCGAGCCCGACCTCAGCATATCAAAGGCCCGCAAAAAGGGGAAACCCAATTGTCACGTTCGGCCGGTAGGGGGGGCCCAAACTCAGTCTCGCCAGTGCTCAGCCGGTCTTGAGTTGGGTTTCGACCTGGCGAATGGCTTCGCGCAAATTGACAGCCCGGGAAGCGGTGTCCAGCGACTCGTTCTTTTGCACCCAGGCTCGGATGCGTTTTTCAGCCGCGACCACCGTGCTGTGGCGACGACCGCCGAAGAAGGCCCCGATTTCCGACAAGGCCGAAGGGGTATGCTTCCGCGCCAAGTACATGGCCAACATGCGAGCGGCACTGATCTTGCGGGTTCGGCCGCTGCCATTGAGTTCCGTGGGCTCCACGCCACACAGGTTGCACACCGCCTTCTGGATCATGGCCAGCGAACAAACGGCCTGATGGGTGCCGGCGTAGTCGCTGAGAATCTCCATCGCCTCGTGCGGCTGGACGACCTGTTGCCCTCGACTCGATTGTACCGCCAGCAGGCGGAAGAGGGCTCCCGACAAGCGGCGGGTATCCCCCGTGATGTGATCGGCCAACCAGTCGATCATGCCATCGGCCAAGGTCAATCGCCACTGCTGGCACCACTGTTGGCAAATCGCGGCTCGCGCGTCACGATCGGCCGCTTGCAGTGGGATCACCAATCCGCTGACCAACCGCGTCTGGATTTCGGCGCTGAGAAAGTTTAGGTCGTTGGGGTGCCGATCCATCGTCAGGATCAACTGCTTGCCCATCCGCAGCAAACTGTCGATCGTGTGTTGCAGTTCAACCAACGTGGCCTTCTTGCCCTGGAAGAACTGGATGTCCTCCAAGATCAACAAGTCGACGTCGCGGAACTGGGCGCGGAGACTGGGTAGGCCCGAACCGTTGAGGGCTTGCAAAAAACGAGTCGTGAACTGCTCGGCGGACAGCTGCAACACCGAGTACGACTGCATGCGCCGCTTCAGGTGCTGGCCCAAGCCCGTAGCCAGGTGCGTCTTGCCGCTGCCGACCGGACCGAACAGCACCAACGGAGAGATCTGCCCCGGTCGCTGAATGACTTGGTCCGTGGCCGCTTGCGCCAAGCGATTGGCTGCCCCAAACTGGAAGGTCGCCAAAGACATCGCCTCACGCGACGCCGGCGCACCGCGTTCTCGGCCATCGGCGCGGACTCGGCCGTCCGCTTGTTCTCGGCCGTCCGCCTGTTCTCGGCCCTCGGCCGCGGCAAACATTTCCATTTGCTGCGGCTTGGTCCCCGCGGCCGCCGACCGCAGGGCCAACAGTCGCTCCCGTTGGCGACGTGACGCGCCCGAGGCGGTCGAAGTCGCGGTCGAAATACTCGCGCTGGCCGCTGCCGCCGCTGCCGCCGCTTGCAGTTCACTGGGCGAAAACAGTTCGGACTGTTCGCGGGCTGTGGGCATCGCGGTCCCATAGCGAATCTCCACCGGCATGCCGACCTGCTGCGTCAGAATCCGCTGGAGCACCGCCCCGAATCGATTGCGGATCTGGCTCAGAGCGAACTCGTTCTCCGCCTCGATCTGCAGCCCGCCCTCCGCCACGCGAAACGCGGTATCCGCAAAGTACAACTCAAAGCGGTCCGGACCCAACTCGTGCCGCAAGGCGCGAGCCAGTTCCTCCGCCAAACCACGGGACGAATCCCACGGGGCCGACGAGGTCGCCGGCGAGGCTTCACCCAGCATCTTGCCGGGGGCCAGCGTCTCCATAAGCGTCTTGCTTGTCGTCATCCTATAACCTTCTGCATTGCCATCTTCCTCTCCGGCGGTTTCCCAACCACCGGACGGCTCTCCGATATGTGAAGCAGATTTTAAGAGTGCTAGCACTGTTGTCAAATCGCTGTCGAGATCGATTCAACCATTTCAGATCCCGCGATAGCTGGAACCGGCCAGACTGGGGGAAATCTGGTCGACCGGACGGATTTTTTTTCGCTCAAGCGGCTCCGGCGCGGCCCGTCGGGGCGGTGGAAAAAATGTCAACGGATTTTCGTTGGAGTGTCGAAAGTGGGGCTTTTCAGCGTGAAAAAGCGGGCGAATACGGTCCGCTGCTCCAGGGCGGTGAAATCGGCGGCGGCGTAGACTCGCAGGGCGGGTAGATTCTGGCGATCGACGGCAGCGATCAGGCGGGATCTGCCGGCTTGAGCGGCTAGGCTCAGTGCTTGTTGGAGGATTTTTCCGCCCAACCCGCAGCCGCGGGCCTGGGGCACGACTCCAAAATAAATCAGCTCAAAAAAGTCGGCGGCCGGATGGTCTGCGAGGATAAAGCCGCCCAGGTCGGTGGGAGGGCCAGTGGGAGGGCCAGTGGGAGGGGCGGAAGGAGAGTCAGAAGGAGGGCCGGAGGGAGGGTCGGCGGTCAGCATCACCCAGCCGGGGTCCCAGCGTTGACCGGTCGCTCGGTAGCCGGCCACCGTATGCACCAAGGACCGTCGCCCATTGATCGCGGGGCAATCGAGGGAGTCGACGTAGGTGGCCTCCAATAGCCGGTACCAGCGTTGCAGGTGGTCCCCGTCCGGCGGCACGCAGAGAAATGAGTGTCCGAGACCGTCGGAGCCCGTGCCCGTGCCCGTGCCAGTGCCAGTGCCCGTGCCGGGGCCAGTGCCGCAGGGGCGAGTGGGCTCGATTTCAGGCGCCCGGTTTTCGGGAGATCGATCATTCGGCCGGGCAAGGGGGGGGCTGGTGACAAACACCAGGTCGACGAGCTTGGGGATTCCGGCCTGCGTCAACGCCCATTGGAAGGTTTCGTCCTCCGGCGGGGCCACCGCTTGGAGCATTTCGGCGCCGAACGATTCGGCCCAGCGAGCGGCCTGTTGCAGGAGCCGGGTCTGCCAGAGCAGTTCGACCGGGTCGGTGGAGGTTGTCAATTGCTCGGCGGTGCCTTGGAGGGCCAGGGGGGCGGCCACCAACGCGGTTCGACCGGGGGCGGGGTGCACCCAGACAACGGCTTGAGCCGGGGCTGTGGGGGCTGGCCGAGCGACTAGTAGTCCGGAGAGGTAATCCAGAGCCGCGGCTTGCTCGGCCGAGTCGCTGGGTTGAGCGGCATCAGTGACGCCAGGCTCCGTGGCCCTGGCATCCATGCTCACAGCCGCGTGTGGCGGCAGCGATTCGAGTTTTTCCAGCAACCAATGCAGTTTCTGTGTTTGCTCGGCCGCCGGCAAATGCTGCAGCAACTGCGGCAACAAACACCGTGCCTCGGCGGCGGTGGCGGCGCTGACGACGGGATCGGTGCTGGTGTCCATGATTCTGCGGTTGCCAACACTTGGAAGGGGCTGGGGTTTCGGTTCTACTTACAAAGGTGCTCGGAGGGCCATGCGGGCCCGGCTACTGTGACGTTGGTCGCGGGCAGCATCCGTTTCCAGACACGCCCTGTTGTTGACGATTCGCATGATTGACGATTCGACCCTGAGCCAATCCGACGACGAACGGGCCGATGCCAGTCAACGCAGCCTGGAGCGGAAGGGGCCGCCGGCGACCATTCCCGGCTATGAACTGGAATACCGAATTGGGAACGGGGCCTACGGCGAGGTATGGGCGGCGTTGGACAAAACGACGGGCCGACGTGTAGCCGTCAAATTCTACACCCATCGCGGCGGCGTGGATATGGCGATGTTGGCCCGCGAAGTCGAGAAGCTGGCGCGGTTGTCGGCGGTGCGATACGTGATCCAGCTGCTGGATGTGGGCTGGAATGCGTCGCCGCCCTACTTTGTGATGGACTACATTGAGAACGGGTCGTTGGAGGACCTGCTGCGCGAACAGGGGACGCTGCCCAAGGGGCAGGCGTTGGAGATTTTCCGCGAGGTCTTGGCGGGGCTGATGCACCTGCACAACAAGGGCATCTTGCACTGCGACCTGAAGCCGGGCAACGTGCTGTTGGACACGGACTTGAAACCGCGTTTGGCGGATTTCGGGCAATCGCGACTGAGTTCCGAGGCGTCGCCGGCCCTGGGCACGATGCTGTACATGGCCCCGGAGCAGGCCGACCTGAACGCCGTGCCGGACGTGCGATGGGACATCTACTCCGCGGGCGTCTTGCTGTACTGCATGTTGTCGGGGCAGCCGCCGCACGCGGATGCTCCGTGGTTGAAGACCCTGCAAGACGCCACCCGTTTGGAACAACGACTGGAGATCTATCGGCGCCACGTTTCCGACGGCAACTTGTCCAAATCGATCCGCACGATCTGTCAGGGCGATACGTCGTTGGCTGAGATCTTGGAACAATGTCTGGCCACGACCCCCAGTCGCCGTTTCCAGTCGGCCGAGAGCGTGTTGTTGGCCTTGAAACAGCGCGAGGTCCAACATGCTCGGCGGCCACTGCTGATCCTCGGGATGGTGGCCCCGCTGCTTCTACTGGCGGTTATGCTGTTTTTCTTTTCTTTTATGTACCGTCAGGCGCGGGAGGACACCGCCGCGGCGATCGAACGCAAGGCGGGCGAAAAGAACCAATGGGCGGCAAAATTGGCAGCCACCAGCGCCACCACGCAGTTGGATCGCTATTGCCAATTTGTGGTGCGGATGTCGGAGGACCCCGTCGTCCGCGAGCAGTTGCGTCAGTTGTTGAGCGATCCCGACTACCAGCAGGTGGCAGCGGATCTGGCCAACCCCAAAAACAACGCGGACCCGAAATGGGATGCCACGCGGGCTCGCTTGAGTCAACATCCGGTCACCGAGCGACTCAGTCAGTGGTTGCTGGATTATTACTCGGATGCCGAATCGCCGCCTTCGGCCAGTTTGTTTGTCACCGACCCCTATGGCACGCAGGTGGCCAATCGTTTTTTGCAGGATGTCAGTACAGAAATCCTGTGGAAGAGCTTTGCCTACCGGTCTTACTACAACGGCACCAACCGGGACTACGCAGTGGAGAGCGGGGCGGATGACGGTCCCTTGTCCTCGCACGACTTGACTCAGCGGCAGAGGATCCAGGGCGTGCACATCTCGGCGGTTTTCCCCTCGACGGCCAACGGACACTGGAAGATCGCCTTCACGACTCCGATTCGCGTTGACGATGCCTACTTGGGTGTCGTCGCGATCACCGTGGACATGGGAGCGTTCGTAGAATTTGAGAACGGCGTCTATCAATATGCCTTTCTGGTGGACGCTCGTCCGGGCGCCAACCAAGGCACGATTTTGGAACATCCGTTCATCAGTGACTTGGCCAGTCGCGGGTTGATCCCGGACGACATCTTCCGAGCAAGACTGGCCCCGGAGGCCTTGAGTGAAGTGACCGCGGTGATTCAAGATCCGCTGGGACAGCGACAAGCTCTGGCGTCCTCAGCCGGACACGAGGCCTACCAAGGGCGGTGGATCGCGGGTTCCGCGCCGGTCAATTGCCATTTTGGAGAACTGGACAAGGCCCAACTGCGGGACTCGGGTCTGCGTGTATTCGCGGTCGAGAGTTACGCCGATGCCATGCGTCCGTCGGAACAGTTGAGCGATGCGTTGCTGCGGTTGGTGACGTGGTTGTTGCTGACCTTGTTTGCCGTGTTCATCGCGTTGGTGATGTTCGCCATGCGTTCGATACGACAGGCCGAGGCCCGCTTGCAGGTGCGGGACGCGGTCGCGACGGAGGTCGGGAGCACTGCTCGCTGAGCTGTGGGTTCAGGGCCCATACGAGGCGGTGCGGGGGCCGTTCGGGTGTCTGCGGTAGCTGCTCGGGTGGATGCGGTATCCGCTCGGGTGTCTGCGGTATCCGCTCGGGTGGGGAACGCCTTGGAGTCGACGTTCATCCGCCCAGCGATTTGAAACTAGAAGGAACGGGTCACACGGTGTTGCGTTGGCGTTTATTATCATCGTTGGTGTTGGTCACCTTATTGGTGACGGCGGCTTGTTTCGATTGGTATTGGGGGCAACCGGCCCAGGGCGGGCGACCGGGGCTGCTGTCGGCCGTGCTGCTGAGCGTGTTCGCGGCGTTGGCGGCGGTTGAGTTTGCCGCTTTGTCTTTGGCGGGATTGGGCGGGACGTCGGGCAGTCGCGTGGTGCTGGTGGTGGCCACGGTCGGGGTTGTGGTGCTCTGCTGCGGGGTGCCGTTATTGCCGACGGTCGGCGGCGATGCGTGGCACCAGCGATTGGCTGGTCAGGAACTGTGGCTGGGACTGGCGCTGGGGTCTGTGCTGACGATCGGCGGCGAGTTGCGGTACTTCGGCCGCGAATCGTCGGCGGGTGCAGGTGGTGGCGGGGCCTCTGGGGCAGGGTCCGAGAATGTGGCCCAGGTGGGAGGCGAGACCGGTCCATTGGCCACGCGGCGAATTGCAGCCACGATCCTGGCCATGTGCTACATCGGCGTGCCGCTGGGGGCATTGGGGCAATTGCGGCACCTCGGTCCGAACGGGTTTGGCCTGTGGGCTTTGTTGTCCGTGTTGGTGATCCCCAAGGTCTCGGATGCCGGCGCGTATTTTGTCGGTCGGACCTGGGGGCGGCACAAGTTGATCCCTCGCTTGAGTCCGGGCAAGACGGTGGAAGGTGCCGTGGGCGGGCTGCTGTTTGGGGTGCTGGGAGCGCTGTTGATGGTGTACGGCGTGGCGCCGGCGCTGTTTGGCTTGCCCAGCCCGTTGCCGTGGTTGGCCGCGATCGGCTATGGCTTGTGGATCTCGGTGGCAGGGATGATCGGGGACTTGGCCGAATCGATGTTCAAACGCGACGCCCACATCAAGGACTCGGGTGGCTGGTTACCGGGCTTGGGCGGGATGCTGGACGTGGTCGATTCGGTGTTGGCAGCCAGCTTGGCGGCCTATTTCTTTTGGCGGATTTACCCCGGGGTTCCGCTGCCTTGAGCGGTTCGATTACACTGTGCCGACCCGCGTTTTTTGGCTCGTGCAACGTAGGCAACCCAACGAGCCGCCTTGCTGGACTATTGAGGTTTTACGGCCATGCCGCGCTACAATCCCGCTGACATTGAACCCAAGTGGCAAACCTATTGGGAGCAGCACCATTGTTTCCGCACGCCAGAAATGCCGGGGCCGAAGAAGAAGTATGTCCTGGACATGTTTCCCTACCCCAGCGGCAAGGGGCTGCATGTGGGGCATCCCGAGGGCTACACCGCAACCGATATCTTGGCGCGGTACTGGCGAGCCAACGGCTACAGCGTGTTGCATCCGATGGGCTTCGATGCCTTTGGATTGCCAGCCGAAGAGTACGCGATCCAGACGAACACGCCACCGCGGCAATCGACCGAACGCGACATTGCCAACTTCACGCGACAGCTGAAAATGTTGGGCTTCAGCTACGATTGGGATCGCTGCTTGGCGACAACCGATGTCGATTATTTCCAATGGACGCAGTGGATCTTCTTGCTGTTGTTCGACACGTGGTTTGATCCGGTCCAGCAACAGGGACGGCCGATTGCCGAACTGCCACTGCCGAATGACATCCTGGCCGCGGGCGAAGCCGCCATCGCCCGGTACCGCGACCAGCATCGGTTGGCCTATCAATCCGACGAGTTGGTCAATTGGTGTGCGGGTTTGGGAACGGTCTTGGCCAACGAAGAGGTGATCAACGGCCGCAGCGAACGGGGCAATCATCCGGTGACGCGGATGCCGTTGCGGCAGTGGATGCTCCGAATCACGGCCTACGCCGATCGTTTGGCCAACGACTTGGATGGTGTGGATTGGGCCGAAGGGATCAAGAACCAACAGCGGATGTGGATCGGTCGGAGCGTCGGGGCCGAAGTCGACTTCTACACGGGTCCGGCGGAGCGTTTGGCGGATTGGCAGCGGGCGCGGGCCGCGTCGCAGTGGCCTGCGGTCGCCGGCGACGATTGTCTCCGCATCTTCACGACTCGACCCGACACGCTGTACGGCGCCACCTACATGGTCGTGGCCCCGGAACATCCGCAGTTGAGCCGCTTGACGACTGCGGCCCAGGCCCAGGCGGTGGCCGATTACTGCCAGGCGGCCGCCGGCAAGAGCGATCGCGAACGACAGGACGACAAGAAGACCAAGACCGGCGTGTTCACAGGCGCCCTGGCCATCAATCCGGCCAATGGGCAGCCGGTCCCGATCTGGGTGGCCGACTATGTGCTGATCGGCTACGGCACGGGGGCCATCATGGCGGTGCCTGCTCACGACCAGCGCGACTTCGAATTCGCTCAGCAGTTTGACTTGCCCGTGACAGCCGTCTTGGATCCCGGCGGGGACACCGACACGGAAGTCCGAGCCGCGATCCTGGCGGGACAAGTTTGCTACACGGGTCCGGGCACGGCCATCCACAGTGGGCCGCTCGATGGCATGGCGACTGACCAAGCCAAGGCCGCCATCACCCAACGGTTGGCCGCAGCAGGCGTTGCCGCCGAGTCGGTCAACTACAAGTTGCGCGATTGGTTGTTCAGCCGGCAGAGGTTCTGGGGCGAGCCCTTTCCGATCTTGCACGAACTGGATGCCGAGGGACAACCGACCGGCGTGGTGGTGCCGTTGGAGGTCAGTGAATTGCCGCTGGACCTGCCACCGCTGGAAGATTACAAGCCCCACGGCCGACCCGAACCGCCGCTGGGCAAAGCGCCCGCCGAGTGGTTGTATGTGGAGCGGAACGGCAAACGCTACAAACGCGAGACCAACACCATGCCCCAATGGGCGGGCTCCTGTTGGTATTACCTGCGTTACATCGACAACCGCAACGCGGAGCAAGCTTGGGATCCGCTCAAGGAACAGGCCTGGATGCCGGTCGATCTGTACGTGGGTGGCGCCGAACACGCGGTGTTGCACCTGCTGTATGCTCGGTTCTGGCACAAGGTACTCTACGATCGCGGGTACGTCAGCACCGCCGAGCCGTTCCAGAAGTTGGTCAACCAAGGCATGATTTTGGGTGAGGCGACGTATTTCTGTGGCCCAGCGGACTTCGCGACCCACGAGTCAACGCTGGCCCAGATCGGCATCAGCGGCCAAACCGTGACAGACGACGAAGGGCACGTGATCGAGATCGGCCTGCTGAAAGAGGTGGACGGCGAGCGGGTCGCGATCACCGAGTCCGACACGCTCAAGCAGAAGGGACAGATCTTTCTGGCCGGGACGGAACTGGTGCTCCGCAGCCGGTCCGACAAAATGAGCAAGAGTCGCGGCAATGTGATCACACCGGACTCGATCGTCGAACAATTCGGCGCCGATGCGTTGCGGCTGTATGAAATGTTCATGGGACCACTGCAAGCCACCAAGCCCTGGAACATGGCGGGTGTGGTCGGAGTGAGAAATTTCCTGGATCGGGCTTGGCGGATGATCGTCGACGACCGAGCCGATGCGTTGACTTTGGCAGCGGCGGTGGGTGATTATGAGCCAACCGAGGCGCAGCGTCGCGTCCTGCACAAGACGATCAAGGCCGTGACCGAGGACATCGACGACCTGGGTTTCAATACGGCTATTTCTCGATTGATGGAATTTGTCAACGCCTTTACCAAAGACGCCCAGCGTCCGCGGGAGATGATGCAGACCTTCACCATCCTCTTGGCACCCTTCGCGCCCCATGTGGCAGAAGAGTTGTGGCAATGCCTGGGCGGCCAAGATTCCGTCAGCTTCCAACCCTGGCCGACGTACGAGCCCCAGTGGGTGGTCGACGATGTGATCGAGGTCCCCGTGCAGATTCAGGGCAAGCTGCGTGGCAAGGTCTGGGTTCCGGCCGAAACAACTGCCGCAGATCTGTTGGCCGCTGCCAAAGCCGATGAGAAAATTGCCCAGCAGTTGGCCGGAGTGCAGGTAGTCAAGGAGATCGTCGTCCCCGGACGTTTGGTCAACTTTGTCGTCAAACCCTGATGGGTGCGGGTTGGGGCCAGCGGTCGGTAGCGATTGTTCGGATTGGCGGCATTGGGCGGCGAGGGCAATTCGGGCTGACTCCCGCAGGGGCTCCCGGCCGATAGCTCTAACCGGAAACACTGGTTGGAACTTGCCCCCGGGATGCTGCACTCATGAGCTGGAATACATCGATCCATCGTGGTTCAAACAACGAGCCCAATGGGGGCCGGCCGCAGACCGAACGCAAGGCCTTGTTGGTCAACTTGGACCAACGTCGCTACGGATCGTTCGCAGAGATTGGTGCCGGTCAGGAAGTGGTGCGTTGGTTCTTCCAGGTCGGCGGTGCGGCCGGCACGATCGCCAAGAGCATGTCGGCCTACGACATGGCGGTCAGTGACTCGATCTACGGCGAGTGCCGCAGGTACGTGTCGCGGCAGCGGTTGGAAGACATGTTGGCGCACGAGCACCAGTTGAACCTGGATCGGCTCCGCGAGACTCGTGGCGATTCAACGGCTTTCTTTGCCTTCGCGGATACCGTTTCCGCTCGCAACTATCATGGCACCAACGATTGCCACGGTTGGATGGGGATCCGCTTCCAGGCCCACCCACGCGACCAGGACAGCCAGATCATCATCCATGTGCGGATGATGGAAGAAGACAACGCAGCCCAGCAAGAGGCCATCGGCATCGTCGGCGTCAACCTGATCTTCGGCGCGTTCTTCCTCAGCCACGAACCCGAGCAGTTGGTTGAATCGTTGCTGGATGGCTTGAATCGACGGCGGATCGAAATCGACATGATCGAGTTCTCGGGGATCGCCTTCCGGCACGTGGACAATCGCGTGATGAGTTTGCGGTTGGTGCAACTGGGTTATACCGATGCGGCGATGTTCTCGGCCAAAGGTGAAGTGCTGCAAGCCTCCGAGGTGCTGTACAAGAAGCCGGTCTTGGTGGAACGCGGTAGCTTCCGGCCGGTGACTTACGTCAACACGGATATGCTGCGTGCCGCTCAGGAGAAATTCGCCAAGGAGCCCGGCGTGGATGCGGACCAGATTGTCACCTTGGCCGAAATCACCATGCGGAACCTGACCGCCAATGGCGAAGTGGATTTGCGGGACTTCTTGGCTCGGGCTGAAACCCTGGCTGCCTGCGGCATGACGGTTTTGATCTCAAATTATTTTGAGTATTACAGATTGGCATACTACTTGGCCAAGCACTCGAAGCAGAAAATTGCCCTGACCATGGGCGCCGCCAGCCTGTTGGAGTTGATGGACGAGAAGTACTACACCACCTTGGAAGGTGGGATCTTGGAGTCGTTCGGCCGCTTGTTCAAGAATGACTTGAAGCTGTACATCTATCCACTGCTCAATCGCCAGTCGAACGAGTTGACCACGATCCACAATTTGAACGTGGAACCAGGTACGCGTAAACTTTACGATTACTTAGTGGATAAAGGCAACATTGAGGCCCTGGATTCATTCGACCCCGAGCATTTGAAGACCTTCTCCCGCGAGGTATTGAAGCAAATCCAGAATGGCGATCCTAGTTGGGTCGAACACGTGCCGCCGGAAGTGGCGGAGGTGATCCAGCGACGTGGCTTCTTCGGCTATCGCAAAGGCAAGGGGCACTCCCCAGCCCCGCTGCCACCGATTGCCCAACCCAGTGTGAACGTGGTTTTGAGCGCTCCGCACTGATCCAACTTCAACGGTCAACCGGCAATCAAAGTTCCACCGATCTAGTGCTTTGTCACAATTTAATTTTGAGATCGGTGTGGCAAAGGGGTCAGGCGTCAATTGCCGGAACGGCCCTGCGGGTGCTTCGCACAATTGGGTGTGGCAAAGGGGTCAGGCGTCAATTGCCGGAACGGCCCTGCGGGTGCTTCGCACAATTGACGCCTGACCCCTTTGCCACACCCCAAGTTTTGGCTGTGACAAAGCACTAGGATCGTCCGGGGCTGTCATCGACAGCCCGACGTCGGGCGATCAAGTCGCTTCGATTTGGAAATTATCCACGAATGCGGCCTGGAAGTCGTACACGTCATTGAAGTGATCTTGTCGATCATCGGGACTTTTCCGCATGAGCCCGATGTCGATCAAGTTGTAGACGATGGAGCCGAAGTCGTTGGTCTTGGTGATCCCCCATTGGGCCAAAACGCTAATTGCCATGAATCCGAATTGTTGAACAGCGTACAACCGCAGGGCTTCGCACAATTCCTGACCCGTTAGGTGACGCCCCTCATACTGTTCTTCCTGGGCTTCTTCCGCGGCCAAATCGTCGCCAGCGATCTCGCTGGCAGCGTCCAAGCTACCCAACAACTCCAGATCTGCCGCATTCATGGTATCCTCAGCAATACCGGCATGTTCCGCTGCCTCGGACGCATCCGCCAACTGCTCGATCTCTTTCTGAAACTGCGAGGAAGATAACTCCAAATCCACGCCCGCGGGCCCTGCCAGATTGAGCGGCGAGGGTATCGATTTGCCAGTATGTGGAGGCGATGAAGCCTGTTGCCCGAGCTGCAACACCTCTGTGGCATAGCCCAACCCCTCGCGGACGAATTGGTAAGCCTCGATCGGGTACCGCGGATCTTTCTTCAACAGGCGATAAATCGTCAGTGAGTCGGACATGAGGGCCAGGGTTCTCGGGGTAATGGTGGGTGGAGATGGGAGTCGGTTCAGGAGGTTTCGGTCAACACATCGCTGGCCGGGATCATCAAGCGACGTCGATCCTGGGTTTCAACCAGCAATTGTTGGGTGAGAATTTCGTGACCGATGACGGTCAGTTGCCCATCGCGCGTCAAGACGCGACTGCCCACGGGCGGCAGGCGATCGTAGACCTCTTCGTAATGATCGAATTCGTAGCGGAGGCAACACTTCAAGCGTCCGCAGCGACCGGATAACTTGGCGGGATCCAACGAGGCTTTCTGCAGTTTGGCCATCTTCATGCTGACCCGCGGCATCGCTCCCAGGTGCGTGTTGCAGCACAGTGGTTTGCCGCAATCGCCGTAGTCGGCCAAGAGCTTGGCTTCGTCACGCACCCCGATTTGTTTCATTTCAATGCGGGTTTGCAGGGCGACCGCCAGATCCTTGATCAACTGCCGAAAGTCGACGCGATCTTCGGCCAGATAATAAATCACGACCCGTTCGCCCGCATACAGGAACTCGACATCGACCAGTTTCATTTGCAAGCCGAGGCGAGTGACTGCAGCCTGAATCAGTTGTTTGGCTGCCGGCACTCGCTCCGTCAACAAACGCTGCATGCGATGATCTTCTTCGGTCATTTCGTAATGGATATGTCCGGTGACATAATTTTCCATCAACGCCACTTGGTGGTCGGTGGCGCGGCAGAGTACCTCTGCAGCTTCCAAGCCACGCTGCGTCCGACAGACGACCTGTTGGCCGCGGGCGTAGTCCTCCTTTTGTTTACCACTCATCAAGCCCAGTTGTCGGAGCGCCCCCATGCGGACGATGTAGCGTTTCGTCTGCTGGGAGGACTCACCGAGCGGGACTCGTTCGGAAGGCGGAAACTGGCTCATGGGAAAAGCGGACCCTCGAAATCAACCATCAAGAAAATCGGAAGCGGGCGTTCGAGTGTTTACTGGCTGTCAGGCAGCCAAAGTTGGCTGGGAGCCGCCGCGGTTGCCACCCGCGCCTCGTCGAGGGAACCCGGTCGACCAATGCCGGCGGGCAACACGTCCCCCCGATCCATGCGCCGTTCCGACGAGCCGCGCAATTCCTCGATACTCGGTCCGGGAATCCCCAGCAACGAGCAGATCTTGATCATTGCAGCGGCACAGTACTCGTCGATTTCCGCCAGATCGGCCAAGTGGGCCAAATAGTGCCTGAAGTGGTGTTCGTGCCGGCGAGAAACGCAGACCTCCAACGCTTGAACCAACCAATCGCAGACCAAGTGCGGTTCCAGCGGCAGTTCCCGCGCGCCCCGATCCAAGTACTCGCAAGACTTGACGTCTTGCCCTTCAATCTTGGCCATCATGAGGTAGACCTGCTGCAAGGGAATGACTTCCCGAATCTCGTCCGCCGCTGTTTCCAGACGACGCTCGATCTCCACAAGCAAACCCCGCAAAGCATTGACCAAACTGTAAGACAGGGCCAAGTTGGTCGCCCAGGCCAACATGCGGGCGGGCATCTCGGTAAAGTTCAAGCGAGTGAATTGCTGCAACGACAGATCCGGCAGGCGAACGGTCTTGGGCTCGATGGGCGGCAACGGCGGCAATTGCAACTCGGCACGCAATTCATGAATGGTCGAGCGGATGTCGACCGTCGCCGACAGTTCACATTCCAGAAGCAACAGCAACGCCTCGATGCGGCGATGCATCTCGGGCAATTGGACCGCTTCACGGAACGTGCGTCCCTCGAGCAGTCGGGTGGCATAGTCGGGCAACCGCTGCGACAAGTCCCGACTGCGAGCTACCGTCTCGGACTCCTCTGCCAACGGCTTGAGGCCGACCAAGCGGTGCGGGGTAAAATCGACCAATAGACGCAAGGGCTGGCCCACCACCTGTTTTCGCATGGAGCGCTGATCGACTTGCGGATAACGCTGCAGAAACTTCTCAATACAGTCCGAAACGGCAGCCGACTCGGTGCAGGCCAGCACCAATTCGGCAGGACCGTCTGTTGTCTTGCCATAGATCACCATCGCCATACGATGCGTGGGCTCCGGTTTCACATCTGCCCCGTCACCGCTGTCCCAAAAGTTCAGCGGCGTGAACAGGATGGCTTGCGGTACTTCATTGCGCCGAGCCGCCAGCGGTTGCAGGAGCTCATCGGGCACCACTTCGATTTGGGGATCGCTCTCCGCTTGCTCCACCAAACTCGCCACGTCCAGCACGTCGTAGGTATATCGGGCCTCCGTGTAGGTCTCAAACTGTTCGACATCAGAATTGAGAATATGCAGCAATTCGGCCTCGACCGCGTGATCGTGTGAGACCCCAGGGCACTGGGCGTACTGCTGCCAGGCCAAGCCGACGATCTCCAACTTGGCCAACCGTCCCGCCAAAATTGCCACATTCTTCCACAACACTGGCTCCGTGGCCTGCTCTTGGGCCAAGGGCAACAACACGGAAAGAGCCTTGCGCCACAGGCCTTTCTCGGCCCAGTGCAACGCCTGAGCCGCCGCCTCGGACCACGGACGCCCCTCCGGAATCGGCAGGCAGGGCCAGTCGTGCTTCACCGGTGGGTAAGTCGACAACGCCTGACGCAAAATATCGAGCGACCGCACGGCCGCGCCCTGCGGATCACCCGTCAACGTCACATACAGGGCCAAGTGATCGCGAGCAGCGACGTTGTACCCGAACTTGCCCAACATCATGCCGGCACTCAGCATCGCCTCACTGAGCATATTGGACACCGGTTCGCCCGTCTCCAACGCCGATTGGATGTGATCAACGACCTCCATCCCGTCCTCGCCCTCCATGCCCGACATGGCCATCATGGCTCGCATGGTCCACGCGACACTGGTTTCGCCGTTCTCCCGAACATACGCCTCGCACAGGGCCACGGCACCCTCCGGATCCTCGTCCTCCAACAACGTCGCAAAACGAATCCCCGTCAGACAATCACGATAGCCCGACTGCTCGATGGCGCGGTCCAGCGTCTGTACGCCCTTGATCCGCTGGCCACCCTCAAACATATCGATGACCTTCGACAGCTGAGTCACAACGTCCTTGCCGCAACAAAACTTCAGCTTCCGCTCCGTATGGCACGGGCACGATTGATACAAATCCAACATGCTTTCCTCGCGTTCTATGACTGATGAGCCGTCCCACCTGGACTAAGCTTGACCCCAAACGAGATCTCACGGCCGTGGGGCAATTCCCCAACGGCGACCGTGGCCCTCTTTCCTGTAAGGGAGCCCCCCCAGGTCCGGACCTGACGTCGACGGACTGCCCTGATTTTAGCCGAAACTTGCCGTGGCGTCAGTCCGGCAACATCCCCAACCACCAACCACCGGATCAGGCACCGCGGAACCCATCTCCACAGTGTCCAAAAACAACGCGAGCGATCGGCCAAGTTGTGGCCCATCGCTCACCGTTTGACATGTCAACGCCCGACCGCGACCGTCGCCCTAGCGAATTCGCTCGAGCATCTTTTCAATATCGCGCCGCATCTCTTCCTGCTGCTGTCGCATCTCCTCACGCAACTGCCGCACGTTGGGCCCAAAGCCGATCTCGGGCAACGCAAACCCCATGCCCTCAAAACCGTCCTCGTCGCCTAAGGCGGAACCCCCATTACCCATAGCCATCACGCGACGATACTGGGCGAATGCCTCGGGGTACTCCTCTTTCAGGTCATCCTCGTTGATCGCTTCGTACTTCTGGACCGCTCGCACGGAGAGTTGAACCGCCAGCCCATCGGCGGTCTGCGGGAACGATTCGAGGGCTTTGGCCAACTCCGGATGGGAGCTCCGCAACGATTCGACGTCCGCCCGCGTGTAAGTTCGCCCAATCTCCATGAAGATCCCGTCCGGCGTCTCCTCGATCTTGATCTCCTGATCCTGCTCCTTGACCACGGTCGTCGTGACCCCATTCTGCGTACTACGCGAATACATCCGACCGCCAGCATTTCCGAACTGCTGGTTGAACTGCATCATGTTCATGACCGGCCCCCGCAAGCGACCAATCCCCAGTCGACCCGGCCGATCCTCCTCCCCCCGACCCTCCTCCGCCCGGTCCTCCTGCGGCACGGCACCCCGCGGCGGAGGTGGCGACTCATCCTGGGCCGAGCCGACCGAATTCCAGCTAGCAACAGCCCAGCCGGCCGCCGCCAAACCCACCACTGCAAACCACCGACCCAACGACCCGGTCTCCCGGCCCCCGCCAACGGCTGCCCACTTCGTTAACCTTTTTGCTTGCATGACTTCGGACTCCTGTAGCAAAAACTGAGACACGCCCCACAGCCCCCCGGCCTGCAAATTCCGTACCTGACATTTTGACTTTATTGTCGCGTCCCTGAGAGTACGGTCAACCGCCAAGCGGGGCCCGAACTCAGTCCTCGCGGCGGGCCGACGGCACTGTCAGTGTGGGACCCAGATACAACGCATTGGTCAAAAATCGCTCACTGGAGCGGACATAACCACGAAAAACCGGGTTGTCCGCCAGGAGGATCACGCGACCCGACCCGACGTTCTGGGCCCAGACCGCCGCGGTCCCCGCCAATTTCTCCCGGTTCGCCTGGCTGACGTAGCCCGCAATCACCCCGTCGTACGTCGCTGCTGTCCGGTACGGCTGGCTGGCCCGACCAAAGCGAGTCGCCGAGTCCCGAAAGACGGGAACGCGAGCATCCGGAAAACCGAATGCCAGGGGATGCGTCACATCGATCTGGGCCATAAAAAAGGCCCCAGCAATCTGCTCCAAGGCCGCCTGCTCGCGGCTGTCGGCGAACCGCGGTGGCTCACCCGAGCCTGAGGCGTCCCCCTCCGGCGAGGCTACATCGCCAGCCGACGCCCCGCGTTGCAGTTCGTCAACCAAACCCTGCCGCTGCAACCAACCGATCGCCGAACCGATCGCGATCACTGTCCCACCCTGCCGCATGTAGGCCGCCAACGACTCGGCCTCGGCAGCCGACCAACCGTCGTAACTCCCCGCCGGCAGAATCACACTGGAGTAGGCAGCGAGCGACACGCGGCGGAAGCGTTCGGTATCCAACAACGTGGCCGGCTGCTCCAAACGCCGATCCAAGAAGTGCCACAAGGCGCCCGCCGTGGTGGACGTGGTCCCCGGGCCCACCACCAAAGCCGGTCGACAGGCAGGCACCACCTGCAGCTGCCCACTGCCCAAATCCGGGCCCGCCAGATTGAATCCGCTGGTCCATTCGCTGACTTGAATCGTCGAATTGGCTTGCCACCGCCGCACCGCTCGCACGATGGCCGGCCAATTACCCGTCTGATACTGTTGCAGCACGACCCAAGTACCCGCCGGCAAGGTCTCGGTCGGGTCCGACCCAACGCGAAACGGGACCTGCGAAACGTGGACCCGAGCTCCCATCTGCTGCAAGCGAGCGACCCAAGTCGGCGCCTGCAACTCCACGGGGCTGAAGGCCAACCCGAGGATCTCGGCCGGCTGCGGACGATCAACAACTGCCTCAGCGCCCGCTCCGGCTGCCGCTGCCACGTCAGCCGACGCTTCCGTCGCCGTGTCAGGCACCGCCGTCCACTGGGTGGGCAGATCGGCTTGCCACAGGTGCAGATCCAGATCAAACGCGCTGGGCAGGTGCCAGGCCGAGACATCGTAGAAGATGTTTTCGGTGAAGGACTGCGGGGTCTCCATCAGCGAACGCAACAACGTGTGCTGGGGCTGGGCCGAGGGCACGATCAACACCCCGCCCGTCTCGTGCGACTGGCCTTCGAATTGCAGCGGAGCCAAGTTGAAGGAGCTGCGGATGGCGTGTTGCGTCATCAGTCTCCGAGCCGCTCGCAGGCGCGAGGGCGAGCCGGTCAGCAGATACGCCTGGGTCGCGTCCTGCTGGCCATTGCTCAAAGATTCACGATAAAATTCGGTTTGAAAGCGTAGCAATTCCTGCTTTAGCTGTCGCCCCCCATCGATCGCCGCCAGCGAGGTGCGGACTTGATTGGCGATCGTGTCACGAAAGTGACGATCGGTCTGCTCGTTCTTCAACCGCAGCCCACGCGTACTGCCTTGTTCAAACAGGATGCCCACACCGCCGTTGAGGTCCGGGTACGTGCTGCCTTTGCCGATATAAAAATCGTCAAAACTCTCGCGGGTAAAATACAACTCCTTGGCACCATCCATGGCTCGCACAAACCCATCCGCCATTCGCTGCGTCAATCGCAGATTCTCCGCCGGGCTCAAGGGGTTATTGCGAGTGGGAATGCCCGGCTGAAAAAAGTACGTCGACTGTCCGCCCATTTCGTGATAATCCAACACAATGTTCGGCTTCCAGCGATGAAACAACTGCAAGCGTCCCTGGCTCTCGGGCTGGGCCAACGGCAACCAATCGCGATTCAAGTCGAACCAGTAATAGTTGCCACGGCCGCCGGGCCAGGGCTGCGAGTGCTCGCGATCGACCGCCTCCTCCGCCGCAAATCGACCGCGATTGTCGTTGACCCAATTGGCAAATCGATCCACACCGTCCGGGTTCAATGCCGGGTCCACCAAGAACACGATCTCATCCAGCGTGTCCCCCAAAGCAGCGGAGTCGGCGGAGGCCAGATGATAGGCCACTAAGGGCGCCGCGTTGACAGCACTGGCTTCGTCCCCGTGCACGCAGTAGCCCATCCACATGACTAACTTTTCGGCGGACAAATCGGCTTCAGCCGGCCAATTGCCAGCGGTCAAGCGACTGCGGCGCTGCCGGATCTTGGGCAACTGGGCCTGGTTCTCCGGAGAGGTGATGATCCACACCGCCAACGGACGGCCGCCATGAGTCTCACCGTACGACAGTCGCGAAACGCGATCGGAAACCCCTTCCAAGTAGGCGAAGTATGCCACGACCTGATCGTGACGCAAGTGCCGCGAACCGATCGGAAACCCGAAGAACTCGGCGGGCGACTGAATCCCCTCCATCCGCGGCAGCTCCGGCAGCGTCTGGGCCGGATCCTCCCGGTAGCCGGATCCCGTCGGCAACCCCACTCGGCCGAACGTCTCAGAATGGCCAAGCAAGCACCCAACCACGCTCAACCCCAGCCAGACGACGAACAGGCCACTCTTTAAGTGAAAATTACAAAAAATGGCAACTCTGGAAAGTCTCATCGATTCCTCGCTTTACAGTACCTTCGGTCGGGATTTGGCCCGTGCTCTAGTGCTTTGTCACAGCCAAAGCTTGGCGTGTGGTAAAGGGGTCAGGCGTCAATTGTGCGAAGCACCCGCAGGGCCGTTCCGGCAATTGACGCCTGACCCCTTTACCACACCGATCCCAAAATTAGATTGTGACAAAGCACTAGCAGCACTCGGATGGGAGATTGGCCACGTTCCACTATAGTTAAAGATCCGCGACTGCCGAGTCCAAGATGCCGTCCAGCCACAACAAACGCAGGTGATTGAGCATTTGTTTCGCCGCCCGCGGCCGCCACAGGCTGGGGTGTCCCAGCACGGTGAACGACTGTGGGAACTGGCGGAC
Source organism: Pirellulaceae bacterium (assembly GCA_018402565.1). Lineage (GTDB taxonomy): Bacteria > Planctomycetota > Planctomycetia > Pirellulales > Pirellulaceae > M30B19. The sequence continues at coordinate 980,816 of JAGYIQ010000001.1, forward strand.
AACCGCCTGCGTCCGGTCACACGCGGTCAACAGGAACTCAGCGGCAGGGGCTGTAGCGTTGGTGTCGAGTTGATGGGGCAGTGGGCCACCGGCCAGCACCAGATCGGCTTGGAAACGTTGGCCGGCCACCGCTGCCAAAGCCGCCACGACCTCGGGCCACGGCGGCGGTTCCCCCCCAGACCATTCGACCTCGGGAGCCAGCCAACGGCGGACGGCATCCCAATGGGTCAGAATCACACCGCCGCAGAATCCCGCCTCGCCCCCTGTCGGCAGCCCCGCGGCAACCTGGGCGGATCCGAGCGGAGCGCTGGCGGCGGAATACCGCCAACGGCCGCTGGCCTCGTCCAACCGCTGCGCGACCAAGCCCCTCGTGCCCCACTCGACGACCACCAACCGTTTGCCTCGACGCTTCAACGCCTCGATAACCACGTCCTCCAATTCCTGCTCGCCCTCTCCGAACACCAACTTGCCCAAACATTGATGGATCGTCGCCACCACCGGCTCCAACTTGGCCGTAGCCGTCGCCAGGTCTGGGGCAGTGGTCCGCAGGCGCAGGCTGATCGTCGCTTGACTGGCGGTGATTCCCACTTGGGGATCGTTGCCACGAGCCACCAGGTTCGGCAACAGGCTCTCGACATAACTTTCACCTGCGCCAAACGTTTTGATCACGCGTTGAACGATCACCTGACCTTGTCGGTAGCGTTCGAGCAGACGCGGGGCGATGGTTTCCGCGTACATCTCCCGCATTTCCACCGGCACACCCGGCAGGCAGTAGAACTGGACCTGACGCGAACCGCAGTTCACCAACCAATCGATCCCCGGGGCAGTACCATGCGGGTTGGGAATCGGCCGCGATCCGCGGGGGAACATCGCTTGAATGCGATTGCTGTCCGGCGTTGACACGTTTCTGCGAGCGAACATCTGCTGGATGGTCTCCCAACTCAGCGGGTCGAACTCCAAGGACTCGCCGAAGGCCGCCGCCAGTGCCTGACGCGTCAAATCGTCCTGCGTCGGGCCCAACCCACCGGTGACCAGGATTAAATCCGACCGAGCGGCTGCGGTTTGAAAGGCGGCCTGCATGGGCTCCAAGTAATCCCCCATCGTCTGATGGGCCTGGACAACGATGCCCAAATCGGCCAACTGCGTACTGAGCCATTGGCTATTGGTGTCCAGTCGCTGGCCACTGGTCAATTCATCCCCGATCGAAATAACTTCCGCGACAATCTTGCTCAAGCAAGGTCCCCTGTTAAAGTAGTGTCTGGATGGCTTCGGCCGCTGCCAAAGCACCAGAACGTTGACGTTTATCCGCCTCCCACGAGGACTGCATGCCCTTCACAATCAATGGTATTGGCACCCATTATTACTTCAAACGCAACTTGGTTGCCAACCCGGGGGTCTGCGAACACTGCCAACGCCAAGCCACTCTGTCCGATTACGACATCGGACACTATCTGGTGGTCTTTTACATTCCAGTTTTGCCGTTGGGTCGCCAGATGATTGTCGGGGAGTGCAACGCCTGTGGCATGCACCGAGCCATGTCGCTGCGGAAGTACGAGCGACTGCGCGAACAGTCCATCGACGCGGGCCTTGAGGCCTTGGCGGACCATCCCAACTCAGCCAACGCCGCCCTGGAGTTACTGGGGACCTACACCGCCTTCAACCAACATGCCGAAGCCTTGGACCTGGCCACCGCTATCCGCGGTTCCCACAGCGAGAACTACGACGCCATGCTCAGTCTAGGCGCCTGGTACGAAGCCCGCCAACATCTTGATCAAGCCGAGGAATGCTTCCAGGTGGTCGTTCGACTGGATCCCGATCGCTTGCCCTCCAAACGCATCCGATTGTATGCCGCCATGGAGGCCAAACGAGTGGCCGAGGTCAAAGGGTTGACCCAGGACCTACTGGCTCAAGCCCCCCAAGAACATCTCGGCGTCGCTCTCCGCGCCGCTCAGTTCCTGTCCGAGCAGCAACGCTTCGAGGAGGCCTATCGCGTGTTCCAGAAACTCGTCGAACTGGCGCCGCCGTTGACCAAGGACAAGGACTTTCGCCGAGCCGCTCGGGTGGCCGAACAGGGCGTCGGCCTACCCGCCAGCCTAGTGCCACCCAAAAAACTGGGCATGATCGACTGAGCAACTCACCGCGAAAGCCAGCTCACTGCGCAAGCCAGCTCACTGAGAGAGCCAACTCACTGAGAGAGCCAGCTCACCGAGAGAGCCAACTCACCGCGCAAGCCAGCTCACCGCGCAAGCCAGCTCACTGCGAAAGCCAGTCTCGGCGACGGAAGCTACAGGCCTTCGACTTCCCAGCCGGCTCGATACGGCCGGCGGATCAGGGCTTCGGCCGCCTCATTGCCGCGGGCGACCATCAATCGCTCATCCCAATCCACTGGCTGCTGCGTACGGTACGCGACATTCCCCAACAACACGGCCTCGGTCAAGGGACCGGCGGTTTGGAACGGGCAGCAGGTTTGGCCGTTGCCCAGGATCGCTTGTGTCCACTGCGTGTAGTGATTGTCCTCGTCGTGATTCGGCAGCGCATAGTCCGCGAAATCGCCGACGGGGAACAGCTGCGGCGGCTCGGGGAAGCCGACAAACAGGTTGCCCTTTTCGCCGATGAACAGGATACCATTGTCGCTGCCCGGCCAATCGGCAGGCGCCAAGAACAGATCTCGACTGGGTTGACGTCCGGCTTCATACCAATACACCGGCAACGAGTCGCTGGTTCGCTCCGTGCCGGGGAACTCGTAAGTCACCTGGCACCAGACGGGGCCGCTGTCGGCGTCCGGCGCGGGCCCCTCGGCCGTGACCTTCCGCGGTGCCCCCAACTGCAACGCCGTGAAGACCGGGTCGAGAATATGGCAGGCCATGTCGCCGCCAGCCCCCGTGCCGAAGTCCCACCAGCCGCGCCAATGGAACGGATGATAGAGTCCGGGCACAAACGGTCGCTCGGGGGCAACCCCCAACCACAAGTCCCAATGGACCCCGTCCGGCGCCGGTTGCCCCCCCTCGGGACGCGGCAAGCCCTGTCGCCAAAAGTTGCCCGGACGATCGGTCCAGGCATGAACCGCTGTCACCTTGCCGATCGCGCCGTCGGCGATGATCTGCACGGCGTTCTTGATCCGTGCCGCCGAGTGATGCTGGGTGCCCATCTGCGTGACCAATTGGCTGGTCTCCGCCGCGTGCGTCAATTGCCGCGCCTCGTAGATGCTGTGCGTCAACGGTTTCTGAGTGAATACGTGTTTCCCCAGTTGCATGGCGGTCAAGGTCGCCGGAGCATGCATGTGATCGGGCGTCGAAATCGTGACGGCATCGATGTTCGTCTGCTCCAACATCTTCCGCCAATCCACGTACCGTTGGGCTTGGGGAAAGCGTTCGGCCGCTCGAGCCAAGCGACTTTCATCGACGTCGCAGATGGCCACGATCTGGTGCCCGGCCGAGGTCTCGATCATGTCCGACTCGCCTTTGCCGCCCACCCCGATGCAGGCGATCCCCAATTGCTCGTTCGCACTGCGAGTCACCGTGGCCTGAGCAACCTGGTAGCGAAAGCCCAGCCAAGCGGCCAGCGAACCCGCCCCGGTAGAGGCCAGGAAGCGACGACGATCCGTGGACAACGAACGAGAGTGGGCGGGAGTGCGTGACATGCGAATTCCTTCAATCGAGTGGGGTTCAAGTAAAACGAGGCCTGGCAGGCCAGTTTGTGCAGGACCGTTTGGGACAGGGCCGTGTAGGGGCAGGGCAGTTCGTGCAGGGCAGTTCGTGCAGGGCAGGGAAGTCTGGGGCAGGGACAGTTCTTGCAGCACAGTTCGTGCAGCACAGTCTGTGCAGGGCCGTGTTGGCGAGGGGAGCGGCGGCGAGCCGGACGCCTCGCGGTCAGCCGGCTTCCATTGTAATCCTCGACCCAGGGCCATGCCACAGGCAGAACCCGTCTACAGGATTTGGCCCCAGCCGATTACGATGGCCGCCACAGGAGAGCAAGATGGATTTTCGGTACGAATTGGTCCACGAAGATAAACACAGCGGCGCGCGGCTGGGGCGACTTCATACCCCGCGCGGCACCGTCGATTTGCCCACGTTCATGCCCGTGGGGACTCGCGGCAGCGTAAAAGGCCTGACGATCGAAATGGTCCGCGAGACCGGCGCCCAGATTATCTTGGGCAACACGTATCACTTGGCACTGCGGCCGGGCGAAGACGTCGTCGCTGATCTGGGCGGGCTGCATGCGTTCACCGGATGGCAAGGACCCATCCTGACCGACAGTGGCGGCTTTCAAGTCTTCAGCCTGGAGAAACTGAACAAGATCGACGAACAGGGCGTCGTGTTCCGCTCCGTGATCGACGGGCGATTGGTGCACTTGACTCCCGAGCGTTCGATGCAGATCCAGCAACAGTTGGGCAGCGACATCGCCATGGTACTGGACCAAGTCCCGCCGCTGCCCTCGCCGCCGCAGGTCGTGGCCGAGGCCTGCCAACGTTCGCTGCGCTGGGCGGCCCGCTGCCTGCAGGTTCCACCTCGCCCGGGTCAAGCCGTGTTCGGCATTGTCCAGGGTGGCCTGGACCCGGACCTGCGACGTATCTCGGCCCAAGAATTGGTGGCCATGGACTTTCCCGGCTACGCCATAGGGGGCCTGAGCGTCGGCGAAGCCCCGGCCGATATGTATCGCACCATCGCCGCCACGACTCCCTACTTGCCGACCGATAAACCCCGCTACTTGATGGGCGTGGGCACCCCCACCGATCTGCTGGAGTCCATCGCACGAGGGGTCGACATGTTCGATTGCGTCATGCCCACTCGCAATGGCCGCAATGGCATGGTCTTCACGCACCAAGGCTCACTGCGGCTAAAGAACCAGTGCCATGCTCGGGATCGCCAACCGCTGGATCGGCAGCTGGTCACGCCCTACTCGCACTACAGCCGCGGCTACCTGCGACACCTGTTCCTCGCCGGCGAAATGCTCGGGCCGATCCTGGCCTCGTTCCAGAACCTGGCCTACTACGCCGACTTGATGCGGCAAGCTCGCGCAGCCATCGCCAACGATTCGTTTGTCGAGTTTGTCGCGCAACAAAAAGCCAACTGGAGCAGCAACTCGAATCAGTCGACCACCTGACCCCGTTCGGGTTCGGTGTGGTAAAGGGGTCAGGCGTCAATTGCCGGAACGGCCCTGCGGGTGCTTCGCACAATTGACGCCTGACCCCTTTACCACACGCCAAGTTTTGGCTGTGACAGAGCACTCGGTTTCTTGTTATGCTGTGGAAGGCCGGCGAGGGCCGCGGTGCGCTCACGTTGGTCCGTCGCTACGGCGGGTTGAGTGCGTTGGAATCAAGTTGGAACCAGGTTGGAATCATGCGAAGTACACGGAGCGATTGGGGCGTTTGGTTGGTCATCTGCGGTTGGGCGGTCGGCCTGCTCGGCCCGCAGGTACTGGGCCAAGAAGCATTGGGCCAGGAAGCCGAAGTGGCAGCGCCCCCGGGCTTCCAGCCGATCGAGATTTCCGAGGAGGCGCGGCGAATTCACTTCAGCGGGTCCTTGTTCGACGGCCACAACGACTTGCCGTGGACGATGCGGGCCCAGGCCAACTCCAGCTTCGATAAGGTGGACATCGCACAGCCCACCTCGTTCCACACCGACATCCCGCGTTTGCGAGCCGGCGGCTTGAAGGCCCAGTTCTGGTCGGTCTATGTCCCGTCCTCCACGGCGACGACCGGGAACGCCACGGTCATGACCATGGAGCAGATCGATGTCGTGGACGAAATGTTGCGACGGTATCCGGAAACCTTCGAGCGGGCGGGGACGGCGGCGGACGTGCGACGGATCGTGGCCGAGGGCAAGGTCGCCTCGATGATGGGCGTTGAGGGGGGGCACTCGATCGAAAATCAACTGGGGTTGATCCAACGCTTTTACGACCGCGGGGTTCGATACATGACTCTGACCCACTCGCAGAACGTCGACTGGGCCGACAGTGCCACCGACGAGCCACGCCATCAGGGGCTGACCGAGTTTGGTAAAGAGGTTGTGCGGGAGATGAATCGGGTGGGCATGTTGGTCGACATCTCGCACGTGAGTCCCGCCACGATGCATGCGACCTTGGACGTCTCGGCGGCCCCGGTCATCTTCTCGCACTCGTCGGCCAAAGCCATCTGCGATCATCCGCGGAATGTGCCTGACGACGTCTTGCGACGCATGCCCGAGAATGGCGGGGTGGTCATGGTGACCTTTGTTTCGGGCTTCATCGCTCCCACCGAAACTTTGAAACGGGAACCCAAATCTCGCGGTACGGTCTACGATGTCTGCGACCACATCGAGCATGTCATCAAGTTGGCTGGTATCGACCACGTGGGACTGGGGGGCGACTACGACGGCGTCACCAGCCTGCCGTATGGCTTGGAAGACGTGTCCAAGTACCCCGCCATCACGCAGATCTTGCTGGATCGGGGCTACAACGAGCAGCAAATCCACAAGCTCTTGGGAGGAAATATCCTACGGGTGATGGAGGCAGCCGAACGCGTTGCAGCGGAATCGCAGGCCGCCTCGCCCGCCGGGCAACGCTAACCGCGGACGCTCCAAGGCGTGGATTTTTTACGGGGAAATCTTGCCATTTCGACGTGGGGACCTTAGATTGTGCGGCAACCCCTCAGGCGTCCACCCCCCGCACCCTTGGCGTCCCCCATGAAGTCGACTCGGTTTTCCAAACACTTTTATCGCCTGCTGCAATCGGCCAAGGCCCTGGCAGTCGAGTCGGACTTGCCCTCGATCCTGTTGATGATGCCCACCAGCAACGATTGGGAGACCGTCCAAAAAGCGGCGGAGCCGATCCAGATCGTCGTGGCCAGCTGCAATGCCGAGGTCTGCACGTCGGCCGACGAACGCGGGATACCTGTGATCGAACTGCCCGTCTCGGACATACCGATCCACGAGTTCATCTCAACCGCACTGCTCAGCGGTGTGGCGGACGACATCTTTCGACATGGCTCCGAAGTCGTCGTTCTCTACAGCGCCTACACCCACGACCGCGTGGACTCCATCTCGTTGGTGCAGATGGACGAACACCTGGGGCGGTTGACCAGTCGCGACCTGCAAATGATCGAAACCCAGGTCCCGCTGAATGTCCTCAAGTCCGTGGTCGATCTGGCGGTGGAAATCGGCCGTGAAGGGCGAGAAGGCAAACCCGTCGGGACTCTGTTCGTGGTTGGCGATCACAAGAAAGTACTCAAGCACAGTCACGCCACCGGCTTCGATATCGTCAAGGGCTACAAACGCACCGAGCGGAGTATCTTCGATTCCAAAGTCCGCGAGTCGCTCAAAGAGATCGCCCAGATGGACGGCTGTTTTGTCATCGCCTCCGATGGGGTCGTCGAAGGGACATCGCGCTTGATCGATACGCTGCCGGTCGAGGTCGCCCTCTCCCACGGCCTGGGGGCACGCCACTTGGCCGGCGCCGCCATCAGCAAAAATACCAAGAGCATCGCCGTGGTGGTCAGCGAATCGTCTGGAACCGTCCGCATCTTTCAAAACGGCGAAACCGTCCTGACCATCGGCCACGGCCTCCGTCGCTCCTTCACCTGGGAAGGGCTCGGCCTGGACGACGGCCACGATTGAAGCTTGTAACCATCCAGACGGTGTGCAGACTTCTCCTGGCTGCGGTTACGGCCAGGCAAAAAAAGGAACCGGCGACAAAAAAAGGTCGGCGGTTGGAACCGCCGACCCAAGTTACTCATGCTTCTGGAACAGGCCAATTCCGGACGATCAAGCCAGATCGGCCGGGACGCCCAGACGCTTTCGCACCGATTCCATGTCCGTGTCAGCGGACCCACCGATGTTCGGCTCGGGCACCTCGGACGACGTGTAGTCGAACCACTTGGGATTGAATTCCACAAACCCGTTGCCACCGCGCTTGTTGCTGTTCTGGATCGCCTGGCGCGACACCAGTGCCATGACAGCGTCCGCCAAGCCCACGGAGCCATCGCAACGCGGTTGATTGGCCCAATCGCCCTGGCTGATGCACCACGCCCAGTGCTCAATCTCCTCTTTGTAGCCGCGACTGACCTTGGGACCTTCGGCGGCTTTGGCCAGTGACGGATCCCAGCTGGCGGAGGTATCCAGAACGGCCGAGCTGCCTTCCTTCTTGACACCCGCCTTGGCGTAGGTCGGGCCGGTTTGGTACAGCATGGCTTCCAGTTCTTTGTCCAGCACCAAGGTACCCTTGGTTCCCATCACGATCTCACCGTAACCGCCGTAGCCGTTGCCGTTGATCGACGAGTACGTCACCACGACCTTCTTGGTCGGGTCTTCCTCGTAAGACGGAACCCCTGTCTTCGGCGGGTAGTTATTCATCTTGTCGTAGAAGCCGACCTTGTCGTAGTCGAAGCCCTGACCCGGGAACTCAAACGTGCAGTACACATGGTCATCCGCGTCTCGGTTCGGCGGGAAGATCTGGCGACCACCGACGGCATGGACCGTCAACGGATGCACCTTCTTGCCCACGTCCTTGCTCAACGCCGCAATGAAGATACTGGCGGCATCAATCTGATGGCTGCCCAATTCGGCCATCAAGCCACCTGCCGTGCGATCCCACAACCGCCAACGGATCAACTCTTCCATCGCCGAGCGGACCTTGCCGGTGCCCAAGATCGAGGGATCGTCGACGTAGCCGTACTTGATCGCATCGACAAACTTGTCGCTGTCCAGAGCCGTCCACTGGGCAATCTGCATCTTCAAGAAGGCCGCGTCTTTGTTCGAGGCCGTCGTCAAGGCTTCTTTGAAGCGGTTCAACTGGCTGGCCAGATTATCGACCTTCTTGCCATCCGGCGTCATCTCGCCACCGGGGATGGGCAGCTCCCAACTGTCCTTGCCTGGCAGATTCGCGCGATGCCATTGACCGCGGATATGATGGATCTCGCCCAACAACCCCCAACGAATCATGTTGACCGCATTGTCGTACAGGATGTTGTAGTGACGCTGGTGGCCAATCGACAGAAACCGCTGGTTGGCCTGAGCCACTCGGGTCATCCACTTGCATTCAGCCACGTTGTGGGCCATCAGCTTCTCGCACAAGACGTGCTTGCCGTGCAGCATGGCCGCCACCGACATCGGGGCATGCAAGAACAACGGCGTCGCAATGATCACGCCCTCGATCTCGGGGTCCTTCATCACATCCATGTAGTCGGCGTAGACCTTGACGTGTCGCCGTGCTTCCTCTTCGGTCTTCCAACCAAACACATTCATCAAGCCCGGACGGACCGATATCGTGTTCGACGTGCTCCAGTCGCCATGGAACGCCCGGAACTGGCTCGAGGGACGACAATCGCAAATCGCCTTGACTTCCACGTAGTCGGGATTCAAAGCACCAATCAACACGCTGCCCTCATCACCCGTGCCAATCACGGCAATTCGAATCGGGCGACTCGGCTTGCCGTAGCCAAAGTACATGGCTCCCACACCCGCACCCAGGGCCGCGCCGCCAGCCACCGTCCGAGTCAAAAAGTCTCGGCGATGGATCTTCTCGTACTCGCCGACCGCGGAGTAATAGTTGCCTCGGCCGATCTCTTTTTGCTCTGGTGTCGGATTCATTTGCAATTCCTAACTAACGAGTTCCCAAACACGCCCCAAATCCTTGATTGCCCCGTTGCCTTCTGCCCCTCGTTGCCTTCTGCCACTGCCCAGCCACTGCCCGTCACTCCACCGCGGGCGTCGAACCCTCGGCCTTGCCACTGGACGAGTCCTCCCGCCGGCCGAACAGGACATACAGGAAGTAGTCCAGCCCGCCGAAACGACCCGCCACTGTCGCCGCCAGCACCAACAGGGCACCAAACTCGACAATGTTCCAGATGATCTTCGGATCGTGGCCCGGCACCCACAATGGCTGCGTCACAATGATCCCCAACAGGAAACCAGCTGCCGCCAGCGAGGTAATGCGAGTAAACAACCCCAACAACAGCAGCACGCCGATCGTCACGTCGAAATACGGCACGATCTTGTTGATCCAGTACAACTGATGCGAGGGGTTCAACTCGAACGGCTTCCTCAATGGCACCTGCTGGCTCAACGTCCACCCGCTCTCCAAGGGCGACGAGAGAGACTGACCGTAGGCATTCATCTCCTGCTCCAACCCATCCCAGATGCCTTGCACTTCGACGGCATGCTTGCTGCGCACCGACCGGATATCAGCTTTGATCGTCTCGATTTGCTGACGCAGCGACTCGACATCACGACCGCTGCGGGACCGATTCTCGCCATCGCGAATAAAACCCGCCAAGCGATCCTCGTCGTCCACCGACTTCAAGATCTCGTCCCGATGCGTCGCGAACATCAGATATTCGTTCAGTTGATCGCGGCGACGTCCCACGATCTCCAACAGATCCACCAAGGGATCAGCCTTCTCCAACTTCCGTTGCAGTTCCACTCGCTGCTGCCGCTGCCGGCTCAGTTCTTGCACCAAGCTGCGGTCGTCATTCGCCTGCGCCGTCTCGATCTCCTCCGACAGCAGTTCAACTTCTCGCTTGAACCGAGCCACTCGGTCCGCCAACTCCGACTGCTTCAGCCGGTAGCCGACCAACACGTCCTCCAAGAACATGTCCCACTGACCAAACGCCCGATAAGGATCCACAACGTAACCTTGCGCCGACGCCGGAACGGGCGGGCGATTGGCCACGGGGCTGGTCGAACCATCGCCGGCCGAGGCGGCAGGACGAACCACACACAGCGTCTCCCGATAATTCCAATCGGGCATCAAGCTATGAAACAACGGTGCAAATGGTCCCTTGGCACCCGCAAAAAAAGGAGCGGCGGACCAATCCCCCTGCTCGATCTTCGTTTTTCCCTCGGTAAAAAAATGGAAACCCACGATCAGCCGCAGGGCTACCAACGAGAGAAAAATCCATTTCAGCTGCGAACGATTGAACATGATTGGGCGGGTCTCGGAGGGAAGGACAATCGCGGCTCAGGGCTGACGTCGGAAACTAGCCCCACGCTCTGGCTGCCCACCCTGATCGTTCGGCGGACAAACCGCCACTCAGCCCTAATTATGATCAACCGACGGTTTTTAGCAAGCGAAACACCCCGCTTCGAGGTCCAATTCGCCGCACCTACACGGGCAACGCCCGCCCCCCCAATCCGCCCAAAGCCTACTTCTCACCCATTTTTTTCGGGCCAAAGTGCAAGTCACAAGTCCCACCCGGATCACATTCCGGGCCCAGTTTGCCGAATCGGTACCGCTGCCGCGCCACCCAGCGATACAGGGCCCGCCACAGCGGCATACTGCCCGGCACACTCATCACGGCCGCCACTGGCCACAGCCATACCAACTGCCACAGCAAGTACCGCGCCCCCTCGGCCCCAGGGTAGGCCCGCTGACGACCGGCCATCTTGGCCAACACCCCGTCTGACTCCACACCCACCGCCTCGGCCTCGCCGCCCGACGCCGAACTCGGCCCCGCCGAACCCGGCCCCGCCGGCGTCGCTGCCGCTCCCTCCCGCGGCGCTGGCGGCAGCACGTAGATCTCTTGCATCAACCGCTCGTAGGTCAAATGCGGCCACCAGCGAGCCACGCAGGGGTCGTGCAAACTGACGAAACTCAGCCGCTGCCGCCGATCCAATCGCTGCAGCAGGCGCACCTGCTGCGTGCAAAACTTGCAGCGGCCGTCGAAGATCACCACAATGGTGTCCGGCCGCTCACTCGGATGCGGAAAGCGCAAGTCCGAGCGACTGGTCAGCAACCCACTCTCGTTTTCCTGCCCTCCGACCTTCGCCCCCGTCTCGACGTGGCTTGAACTCATGAGGGAGGGCTCCAGTGAGGAGGACGCTTCTCTAGAAACGCGGCCAGTCCCTCGCGGGCATCGGCCGTGCTGCGAGCCTCCGCCGACACCCGGATCGAATGCTCCGCCTGCTCAACCACCGCGGCCGCATTGGAACAGGCATGCCAGTGCGTTTTTGTCATCGCCAAGGCCTGAGGCGAACCGGTCAGAATGCTCTGCAACAGGGATGCGACCGCGGCCTCCAACCCCTCCGGATCGCAACAGGCCGTCCCCAGCCCCGCGCGAGCCGCCGCTTCCGCGCCAATCCGCTGCCCCGCCAGGAGCCATTGCCCGGCAATGCCAGCCCCCACGCGGTAGACCAAAAACGGGGTCACAATCGCAGCCGTGATCCCACGAACCGGTTCCGGTAGAGCCAGAAACGCGGCCCGTGTGCTGACCACCATGTCGCTGGCCAAGACCAACCCGACACCACCGGCCAACACCGGACCTTGGACCTGAGCAACCGTGGGGACCCGCAGACGAAACCAACGAGTCAGAACCTCGCAGTAGAGTTGCGAATCCGCCTGCCACTCCCGCTCCCCGTCCGGCGACTGGGCGTGAGCCTGCATCTCGCCCAAGTCCATACCCGCACAAAAGACCGCGCCCTCCGCCCGTAGCACCGCGACACGCAAGCCCGCCAGGGACTCCAGCCGCTTCACCGCGGCCAACAGATCCAGCAATAATTGACGCGTGAGCGCATTCCGCTTCTCGACACGCTGCAGCGTCAACGTCACCACGCCACGCGACTCCAATTGCGTCTCATCCATCGCCAACCATGGACTCATGTTGCGGTTCTCCCTGTCAAACGGCGGACACTACAGCCAACGCGCCAGCGGCGAGCCCGACGCGGCCATCGCATCGATCTTCTTTGTCACCTGCGGGTCCTCGATCAGCGGCGGGGCATGGTGCGATTTGATCCGCGCGTCGATCACCAAACTGCCACGGCACCCCCAGTGCTTATGCACGGTATTGGCACCGATCCCGTCGATATCCACCGCGGGATTGCTGCGAGTAAACGTCACCCACAAAAAGTTTCGCTCGTGCGCCGCTGCGAACTGGCTGTCGTCACACAGTACAACCAAAGGAAACCGATTCAAGGGATGCTCCAACGAGATCGCTCGGCAAAACGCCGCCAAACTGCCCGGTTGGTCGTAAGACACCCAGCCCGATTCGTTGCCAGTCCCAGCCGCACCCGCTGTGCCGTCGCCCATGCTCGCCCCAACGACCTCACCCCGAGCGGCTGACGCCAACGAGGGATGCGGGGGCGCCTGCAGGCACACCACCCCCGGCATGGCCAAGTGTGGTCGCACGAAGCCCGGCGGCAAGCCCTCCCAACCGCCCAACTCCGTTGGCAACTCGCGCCGCGGTGGACCCACCGCCGCCCACACGACCTTCGAGCCCTGATTGAAACCTTCGCCCGAGTAGTCCAAGGTGTCGATCGTCGTTCGCGTCTGGAAGTGCAAGTCCCGCTGCCAATCGATCCGCCGCAACAACTCGACCATGAAGTCGCTGATGTGATGAATATCCAACCCGGGGATGTCGGCCCGATTCAAGATCATCAGGTACTTGGCCAACGACATCTGGCCCTGCCCCAAGATGGCATTCGCCTGCGTCAGCAACTCCTGCGGTCTCTGCAACGGCAGATAGGCGTTGTATCGCTCGTTGCCAATCGCCAACAGCAATGGATGCACCCCCGCCGCATCCACAGCATGCACGCTGTCGATGCCCGGAATCACCGTCGGTATCACCTTCCCCGTCAGATCGTGAATCAGTTGACCAAAGGTCGTATCCTCCTGCGGCGGGCGACCCACGACAGTGAACGGCCAGATCGCGTCGCGGCGATGGTAGACCGCCGTCACTCGCATCAAGGGAAAAGGGTGAGCCAAGGAGTAATATCCCAAGTGATCGCCAAACGGCCCCTCCGGCTTGGTTTCGCTGCCGTGGATCACCCCCGAGATACAAAAATCGGCATCCCGATAAGCCGCCAGACCATTGGCCACGTGACGGCCACGGATCATCGAAATGCGTCGACCGGCCAAAGCCCCCGCAAATCCCAACTCGCTCATCCCCTCCGGCAACGGCATCACGGCCGCCAAAGTCATCGCCGGGTTGCCCCCCACAAAGATGTTGACTGGAAAAGACTGCCCAGCCGCAATGGCCTTCTGATGCTGGACCCCGATCCCCCGATGGATCTGATAGTGCAACCCCAACTCCTGATCGGGCGCAAACGAGTCACCACTGATTTGCACGCGGTACATGCCCAGATTCGACTGCCCAAGTCCCGGTCGCAGCGGATCCTGGCTGAATACTTGCGGCAAGGTCACGTAGGCACCCCCGTCGTCCGGCCACGACACCAACTGCGGCAGTTCTCCCAAGCGAATCCGGTGCTCCAACACCCCACCCGCACCGCACGATCGCGGCAGCATCCGCCACGCCACCAATGGCAGGCGGCGGTGGGCCCACGGGCGCTGGAGCGGCGCTGTCGGGTCGGCCTTGCAATTGATGGCCCGCTGCACGTCCTCGTACGTGTCGCGAAAAATAAAGCGAGCCCGCTCCAAGGTACCGAACAGGTTGCTGACCATCGGAAAGCGACAGCCGTCCACCCGCGTAAACAACAACGCCGGACCGCCCGACTGATACACACGCCGTTGGATCTCGGCCAATTCCAGACGCGCCGACAACGGCTCATCGACCACCAACAGATGCCCCTGCCGCTGCAAGTCGTTCACACAATCTCGAAGCGTTCTGTAACCCATGCTTCTCCCGACTCGCGCTAACGCCGCATCCCCCAACAAAACCCCACCAACCCCAACAACCCAGCAGTACTGACTGAACACGCTGTACTGACTGAATCCGCCACACTGACGGTATCCGCCACCCGACTTAGGCTCCGCCAGGTCCCGCGCAGGCTCCGCCAAGACCCGCGCAGACTCCGCTGCCAACCGGGCTGACAACGTCGTCCACCAAGCGTTACAATCGCCTACCTGCCGTTCTGGCAAGAGGTTAACGGATTATCACGCGTTTGCGAATAAGGTCACCCGATGAAGATCAGCGCCGCCCGTCAAAGTGTCCTCGAATGCTCCGCCGACGCCGTGGTGATTGCGATCCGTAGCGATCAGCGACTCAGCCCGGCCGCGGAACAGGTCGACCACGCGCTCGGTGGCCTGATTCAGCGTTTGCTGGACGACGACGATTTTTCGGCAGCGCACGCGACCACTTGCCTACTGTATCCCTCCGCCGGGCTGGCCGCCGACTGCGTCGTCCTGGTCGGCATCGAAGCGTCGCCAGGCGACCAAGCCGCTCGCATCTCCCGCGAAGCCGCTGGGGCAGCCGCCAAACTGCTGGCCGGTCGCCAGCGAAGTTGCGTGGCCTTCTTCGGCTCGTTCCCCGATCCGGCTGCCGCCGTCTGCGGAGCCATGGCCGGCTGCACCGGACAAGACCTGTTCCGCCGCGACAAGAAGTTATTCCCCTTCAGCGAACTGCAGTTCGCCGATTGCACTCCCGACCAATTGGCCCACGGCCAGGCCTTGGGCGAAGCCGTCAATTGGACCCGAGCCCTCGTCAACGCCCCACCCGCCGACATGTACCCCGGCTCGTTTGTCGATCAGGTCCAGCAAGTCCTGGCCGGACTGCCAATCCAAACCGAGGTCTGGGACGCGGAGCGCCTGGCGACCAAACGCTGCCGCGCGATCCTGGCCGTGGGACGTGGTTCTGCTCGCCCCCCCCAACTGCTGATGCTGCACTACCGCGGGGCAGCCAAAGACGCCCCCGTCTTGGGCCTGGTCGGCAAAGGCGTGACCTTCGACTCCGGCGGCCTCTCGCTCAAGCCCTCCGAAGGCATGCTGGACATGAAGTGCGACATGGCCGGCGCCGCCACCGTGGTGGGCGCGATGCAAGCCATCGCCCAACTGAAACTACCCGTGAACGTGTCCGCCTACTGCGGCTTGGTCGAGAATATGGTCTCGGGCGACAGCTACAAGCTGGGCGATGTGATTCACACCCGAGCCGGCATCACCGTCGAAGTCCACAACACCGACGCCGAAGGTCGACTGGTTCTGGCCGATACCCTGGATGTCGCCAAGAGCCAAGGTGTCAGCCATCTCATCGATCTGGCGACCCTGACCGGAGCCTGCATGGTGGCCCTCGGGCGCAGTGTCTCGGGAGTCTTCACCAACCAGCAAACTTGGTGCGATGAGCTACTGGCCTCGGCCACCGTCGCCGGCGACTGGGCCTGGCAACTGCCGATGTTCTCACTCTACGACGAACTGATCTCCAGCCCCGTGGCCGACATCAAGAACGTCGGCGATGGCCGCTGGGGCGGAGCCATCACCGCCGCCAAATTCCTCGAACGCTTTGTCGGCGATCTCCCCTGGGTCCACGTCGATATCGCCGGCCCATCTTTCTCCGACCGGTCCTGCAAGTGGCTGGATGGTGGCGCCAGCGGCTGCTTCGTACCCACCCTCGTCGCCTTGACCCAACGCTACAGCACCCGCTGATCGTATTCAGGGCACAAGCTATGCGTCTTGCAAGTCTAATAGGTCTTATGGGTCTTATGGGACCTATGGGTCTTATGGGTCTTATGGGTCTTATGGGACCTATGTGTCTCATGGGTCCTATGTGCACTATAGGTCCCATGTGTCCTATAAGACCTATACGCCCTTAGCGTCTAATCCGCCTTCAGCGCCTTATTCGCCCTTCGCCTCTTCTTCGCCCTCAACGCCCTCAACGCCTTCTTCGCCTTCAGCGCCTTCCACTTCCACTGTAGGATAACCACGTTCCAAGGACTGGGGCGGCCGAGTCTCCGCTTGCAGACGCTCGATCCATTCCCACAAGGCAACTTCATCCGCGGGAACCTGCCAATCAAACGACCCGCGGACATTGCCCCACCGGTCCACCAAGAACCAATGCGACGAGTGATGATCGCCACTGGTCGCCGCCCGAAAAAACTCGTTGCCAATCCGGCGGATCAACGTGGCGTCCCCCGTCAAGAAACGCCAATCCACGTCCCCGCTGCGGTACTGCCGCGCGTACTCCTGCAGCACCGCCGGCGTGTCCGTCACCGGATCGGTCGTGATACTGATGATCGGCACACCCCGCTCGGCCAGGCGGCTTTGGTACGTTGCCAAATGCCGGTTCATTCGCGGGCAGATGCCGGGACAAGAACTGAAGAAGAAGGATGCCAACCACACCTGGCCCTCCATATCCCGCGAGTAAAACGTGCGGCCCTCGGGGTTGTCCAACTTGAACTCCCGCAGCCATGGCTGTACCGCCCAGCGATCGGCGAACCCGCCCGCCAAAGCATACCGAGTCCGAATGGTGCGGCCCAACGGTGGTTCGGTCTCGGCCAACACCGCGGTGACCGTATCTTTCAGCCGACTCAATTCGGCCGCATCGTTCCAATCGAACCAATCGCGGATCTTGCCCCAGCGATCGATCAGGAAGATTTTCTCGGTGTGGGTGGCCTTTTCTAACGGCACATGAAACACCGACTCACCGACCTCTTTGATCTTTACCGACGGGCCCGTCAAAAACCGCCACTGGTCGTGGTCCGCTAAAAAGGAATCGGCGTACTTCTGCAGCAAGGCCGGCCGATCCGTCTCGGGATCCACCGTGATGCTCAAGAACTTGACGTCCGTCTGCCGGAACTGACTGGCCAACTCTTGCATCTGCCCGTTGAACTGGCGACAGATCGTCGGGCAAGTCGAGAAGAAAAAGTTGACCAAGAGCGGCTGGCCAATCTCGGCCGCTGAACTGAACGGACGATCCAATTGGTCGACCAGACGCACGTCGCCCACGCCTGGAAGGTGCTGCCAAGGAACATCGACGAACAGCCGCCCGTCGGTGGTCCCCTCCATGAAGGGGCCACCATCCCAGGGATCAGGTGGAGCTTGCCTTTGGTTCCACACCCAAACTGCCAGAACCAAAACCAGCAGCCACAGGGTAATCGGCACCCACTTGCTCACGATGTTTTCCTCGAAATGCTTATTCGCCCCGCAGCTTCAGCGCGATCTGCTCCAACTTCTCCCGCACTTCCACCAAGCTGGTCACACCGAAGTTTTTGCATTCCAACAGATCGTCGCCCGACTTGCGGACCAACTCGCCGATCGTATTGATCCCCAAGCGAGTCATGCACTTGCGAGCACGAACCGAGAGGTTCAGGTCGGAGACGGGTCGATCCATCATCGCCTGCTCGTCGGCCGATAGGTGGCTAGTGTCGACCGGATCTTCCGCCACGGACTTCTCGTGAGCGTATTGACCAATGGTCAGTCCCTGCGAGGCCATGATCTCGCGGATCTCGATCAAGCTGGTCTCGCCAAAGTTCTTATTCCCCAGCAACTCGGCTTCGGTCACCCGAGTCAAATCGCCCAAGGTGATCAGCGAGATGCGGCTGAGGCAGTTGCGACTGCGGACCGACAACTCGAACTGGGCGATCGGGATCTTGAGCTTCTGGGCGGTCTTTTCTTTCTGCCGAATCTCTTCGTAGTCGAACTCGTGCCCCGAGGCATTGGCGTCTTTGAGGAACAGTCGAGCACGAGTGTGACCGGGATAAACTTCCAAGATCCGCTCGTAACATCGCCGAGCCCGATCGTACTGCTCGTGATCCTCGTACAGGATCCCCAAATTCAGCAGGGTGCCGATGTTGGTCGGAAACACCGCGGCGGCCCGCTGGTACAACTCAATGGCCTTGCCGTCGTTGCCGTTGCGATCGTTCTCCAACGCCAAACCGAACAGCGCGCCGGCATGCTTCGAGTCGACATCGACCGCCCGCTCGTACAACCGCACAACCTCGCCCGGGTTGCGGCCCGTGGCCGAAACGGTCGCGGCCCTTTGGTAGAGATACTCGGCCGTCTGCTCGATCGGGCCGAACATGTCGTCCAGAATCGCCATGGCCTCTTCAATTTGGCCCGTGTAACGCTTGGCTTCCGCAATCGCCAGACGGCAGTGATCGAGATCGTACCCGGCCTGAGCGGCCGATTCGTAGGCCTGAATCGCCTGATTGAACTGATTCAAGGCAAAATGGCTCTTGCCCTGGTACATGAAGGCCAAGGCCCCGTTGTCAGACTGACGCAGCGTGTCGATCGCGGCCTGGTAGCGGCCCATCAGATAGTAGCACACCCCGAGACGCACGGCGGAGGCGGGCGAGCGATCTTCCTGCTGCTCCAACTCCGAGACCATGTTCCGCAAATGTGCGAACTGGGCGTTGTCGTCGCAGATACGCCGCTTGATCCGCTCGATTTCGTTCGGACCAAACGAACCATTATGCAGGACGATCTCTCGCAATTCGGCGATCACAGCCTCGTTCATATCCCTGGGTACTCCGGTTCCACACCCGCACGAACCGCGGCCCACCTCGGCAACCGGTGTGACAAAAAATCACCAGTTCCGCAGCGGGCTCAGGGCCATTTCGGGCTCAAAAGTCGACTTGTTGGCAGAAGCAACCGAGCATTATGACAATTTCCCCCCGATCCATCAAGCCGTTATCCCAAAACCGTCTCTCCCGGCGGGGACATCCAGGCACGGACACACCCTTTTTGCCTGACTCTCCA
The DNA here is from genome assembly GCA_018402565.1 of Pirellulaceae bacterium. Classification (GTDB taxonomy): domain Bacteria; phylum Planctomycetota; class Planctomycetia; order Pirellulales; family Pirellulaceae; genus M30B19. The sequence goes on from JAGYIQ010000001.1 coordinate 1,000,148, forward strand.
ACTCCCAAGCGGGTCGCCTCCCGCACCCGAGGACAAACCGCCGCTGTTTCTCCCAACCGTGGCTGGTCCCCGACAGAATGCTGTGAGTGCCCTTAGAATCGCCGCCCCTGAAACCGGCCGGCACCGCACTGCGGGGCGATTCCTGCCCCAATAGCGATCCGATGTGGCGACACTCTCCCCCTCGGGTAAATCATGCGGTGATGACCGGCCGAAGTCCCACTTCACAACTCGATTCGGCGAGCCACGAGCAATCGATCGAGACAGGGATGTCGGGCCATTGGCCGCGTTATGAAGATTTGATGAGCGTACGTGGAAATTCGCATTTAGATCCTTGCGATTTCGCGCGGACCTCTTTAACTTATGACGGCGAGACGGTGGAAAGAGTTTCCCATTCCGTATCCAGACAAAAATTTGAGGTGCTCCCCCATGACCTACAGTCCCTTTGCCAAGCGGTCGGGTTTTACCCTGGTCGAACTATTGGTGGTGATTGCCATCATCGGCGTGTTGATGGGCCTGCTGCTGCCGGCCGTCCAAATGGCTCGTGAAGCCGCTCGCCGTACCTCCTGCCAGAACAACTCGCGGCAGTTGGGCCTGGCCGCCATGAACTATGAAAGTGCTCGGCAGAAGTTCCCCCCGGGCTACACGCAGGCTCGCATCAACGCCAATGGCCAAGTCTGGACCGGCGGCTCGACTTCCGGGTTCAGCTTTCAGGGTCACTCGGCGTTCTATTACCTGCTGCCCTACATGGAGCAGAACAATGTTTACGACGACATGGATCCTCGGGTTCCGTTGAACAACCGCGTGATGGACCCAACCCTGGGTCGAGCCGGCACCCCGCTGAAGATGCTGATCTGCCCCTCTGACCAATTGACCGGCCAATCGGAGCAGCACACCAACGGCGAGTGGTACGGAATGACCACCTACAAGCTCAATGGCGGTACCCGGCCAATCTTCGCGACCTCGGCCACCAACGACGGCATGTTTATGGCGACCGGTCCGGCCGCTCGAAGGGCGACAGGTGCTCCCACCGCCACCCAATTGCGAATCTCCGAAGTTCGGGACGGCATGAGCAACACGATCCTGTTCGGCGAACGCCTGCACATGGACGACAACTTTGATTCGTTCACCGTCAACCCTCCAAACTGGAACAGCGGCAGCACGATCCGCACCTGGGCTCGCTGGTATCCCGCCGGCGGCGACGCCGGCTTGGGTAACTTGATGTTCGGTGCCTTTGCTCCAATCAACTACCGAATCCCTTGGCGGTTTGGAGAGTCCGGTGCTCCGTCGTCGCGTAACGCTTGGTTTATTTTCCAGGACATGCGATTGAGCGCTTTGGGCAGTGCCCACCCGGGTGGCGCCAGCGTCACGATGGGTGATGGTTCGACCCGCTTCCTGTCGGACGAGTTGCCTCAGACCGTTTTGGCTCTGTACTGCCAACGCGCCGACGGCGAAGTCATCCTGGACTTTCAGTAATCGCGTCGCGGCCACTGCAGGCGAATCGAATCAGGCCTAGCGGCCGTCAGTTCCACCAGCCACCGGTTTTGCGACCGGTGGCTTTTTCTTGCCACCGAAGATAAACTCTTCACGACGTTAAATCCGGCGACTTGCCAACCCGCAACCCCGAGGTGATCGAACATGCGTAATTCCGCTTTTGCCGCAACACGGTTGACATTGCCATACGCCTGGGCTGCGTTCCTCCCCTGTTTGCTCCTGATCTGTTGCCTGGGCTGCGGCAAACAAGATGCCGAATTGGTGCCGGTCACGGGAACGCTGACGATCAAGGGCCAACCCGCTGGTGGCATCATGCTGCGTTTTATGCCAGATGCGGTCGAGAACAACGACGGACCGTCATCTTCGGCCATCACAGATGAGAACGGCCAGTTCACGTTGAAGTGCGATGACGGGCGCGATGGCGCCGTTCCCGGCAACCATGTCGTAACCTTTGTTGACATGGAAGAAGACCGCCCGGCTCAGGGCGAGACATCCACCAAGCCGCCGCGGATCGATTCGATTTTGACCACCGCTGCCGGTGGCAAACGACTCACCATCGCCGCCGGACAACCCGTCAAGCTAGAACTGTAGGTGACGCTGTTTCGCGGTGTTTTGGCTCAGCGAGCCCAACTGTACTTAAAAATGCAGCGCAGCGCACTGGCCAGATCACCGAAGCCAATCTTCTTGCCCTGCTTCCAACTGCGGGGTCGATAGGTCACCGGCATCTCCTTGATCCGAGCCCCCATGTGGGCCAAGCGAGCGGTGACTTCGGGCTCAAACCCAAAGCGGTTCTCTTTCAACTGCAAAGAATCCACCGTCCAACGCGTCATCGCCTTGTAGCAGGTCTCCATATCGGTGAGCTGCAAGCCTAACGTTTGATTGGACAGGCCGGTCAAAAAGCGGTTCCCCCAGTACTGTAAGCGACTACAACCCGCTGGCCGGCCGGCGATAAACCGCGATCCGTAGACGACGTCGGCAGCTCCATTGGCCAAGGGGAGCAACAGCGGCACGATCTCGCTGGGGTCGTACTCCAAGTCCGCGTCTTGAATCACTACAAAGTCGCCCTCGGCAGCGGCCAGACCGGTGCGCAAGGCCGCGCCTTTGCCTTGGTTCTTGGCGTGGTAGAGAACGCGAACGCCCTCCAATCCGGCGATCGCGGCCAAGCGATGCCGGGTGCCGTCACGGCTGCCATCGTCCACAATCACGACTTCCACATTCAATGGCAGACGCAAGACCGCCTCCACCACCGGCAGGATGGTCTTCTCTTCGTTGTAGACCGGAATCACGATCGACACCAAGTACTCCGGCAGGAACGGAGCCTTGGGACGCGCGACCAAACGCTCCAACTGATCCAACTGCTGCTCGACCTGAGCGATGATGTCAATGGCCGACCCCAACGCCTCGGAACGCGGAGAACGGGACGACAGCGGGGTCGAGGTCGGGGACGCAACGGTCTCGGTGGTGGTCATGGTCATTCTCTAGTGCTGCGTATGGGGGACAGTCAGGCCAGCCGCGGCTACCTTTAGCTCGTTGCTGTGCGGCGTTGCGCCAGCCGGCCGCATATCCGGCGGCCGCGTATCCGTCGGCAATCCGGCGAACGAGTGGATCGAAAGGGTTGCAGAATGCTCAGACGCGTCGACACTCTGAGCCGTGATCGCTGGAGGATTGACTCCAGCAGCACTGACTCCAGCAGCACTGGCAACGGCCATTGTCTGGGCAGTGGCCGAGGCGGCAGGGACGTGCGGGAGCAACCGCTCGACACCCACCGCGAACACGGTCCAGCCGACCAACCCGCACGCGAACAACTGAGCCGCCACCGGCAAGGTCAAGCCGTGGGGCTCGGGTGTTTTCGCCGTTGGAGCGGCGTCCCATGGCAGTCGACTGGATGTGAGCATGACAGGGGGCTCCGCCGTCCGGAAACTGGGTCGAGGACAACCCACCCGGACTTGGACCAGCGACTCGCGAATCGAGCCGGCAGCCACCCAGGAGGGATGTCCCGCAACTCTATCCCACACTCCAGAAAATCCGACGAGAAACCGAGTAGGACCCATCAAGCGACTTGCGAGTTTTTCGATCGTGGCAAAGATTCCGTTTGTAGGAACCCTGCCCGTAATTGGTACTCGAGTCATTCTGGTTTAGAATCGACACCTTGCCCCGGCCGTCGCTCTGACGCCAAACAGCAAATGTTTGCACCGTCCGCTCCCAACTCCAGAACCAGAACTCGGATCGCTCATGTTGCAGAAGGTGGAAATCCAAGGTGTGGAAGTCTTCTTGGCGGCTCCACATCGCGTGGTCGGGAATTGGATCGGACAGCAGGAAATCCTCAAGCAAGTGCTCGCCTGTTGGTTGGTGGTCGACCCGCGCGACCTGCCCCTCTCCCCCCGACTGGTCGGAGCCCCCGGCATCGGCAAGACCGCACTGGCCATGGCCGCGGCGGAGGTGATGAAGAAACCGATCTACGTGTTTCAGTGCACCAGCGACACGCGGCCCGAGGACCTGCTGATCACGCCCGTCCTCAGCCAGAACGGCAGGATCGCCTATCATGCCTCGCCACTGGTCAGCGCCATGATCGCCGGCGGCGTCTGCGTATTGGACGAAGGCAACCGCATGAACGAAAAGTCCTGGGCGTCTCTGGCCCCGCTGCTGGACCATCGGCGGTACGTCGAGTCGATCGTGGCCGGCGTTACGATCGCCGCCAACCCCGACTTCCGCTGCGCCGTCACCATGAACCAAGACGACTCGACCTTCGAAATCCCCGACTACATTCTCAGCCGATTGCAACCCACGCTGCACTTGGGGTACCCCAACCGCGACGACGAGATGGCGATTCTGAAGTACCACCTGCCCTTCTGCGAACCCGAACTGCTAGAGATGACCACCGAGTTCCTGCAGCGGAGCCACGAACTGAAGCTGGACTTCTCCCCGCGAGACGGCATCAACCTGCTCCGCTACGCCCTCAAGCGACTCCAACAAGACCCCGATCACCCGATCAGTCGCGACGCCGCCTGGCGCGAGGCCCTCGAGGGCTGCTTAGGGCAGGATGCCTTGGACCTAGAAAAAATGGCCGAACGTCGCAAACGCTCCTTGGGTGGCGACTCCCTGCCCATGGGACTGGGCGATTTCTTCTTCGATATCCAAGACCCATTGCATCCCGACCGCGACGAGTTCGCCGACTTTCTCGCGGCAGAAGATGATCACGACGACGACGATGACGACGATGATGATGACGATGACGACAGCTCCGACAGCGACCCCGAAATCCCCTTCTAGACGCCCATAGGCCGCCGAAAGGCCACTTGATTTCCCAGACGTGCTGGCAAAAACACGGATTTTTCCCGTCAATCGAAATGCTTGACGCATTCCGCTACGGAAAAATCAATCGCTTGATTTTTCCAGACTTACACGCGAAATTGCCGTCCAATTCAAGGAAATCTGACAAAAACACGGCGTTTTCCCGTCAATCGAAATGTTTGACGCATTCCGCTACGGAAAAATCAATCGCTTGATTTTTCCAGACTTACACACGAAATTGCCGTCCAATTCAAGGAAATCTGGCAAAAACACGGCGTTTTCCCGTCAATCGAAATGCTTGACGCATTCCGCTACGGAAAAATCAATCGCTTGATTTTTCCAGACTTACACACGAAATTGCCGTCCAATTCAAGGGAATCTGACAAAAACACGGCTTTTTCCCGTCAATCGAAATGCTTGACGCATTCCGCTACGGAAAAATCAACCAGCCCCGCTCATGCCGGGGTCACGGCCGCCATCAACGGGCAGTCCGGCATCGGCGGTAAACCTTGTCGGTACCGAGTCAATAGTTGGAGAGAGGCCTGGGCCAGTTCACGTCGGACCTCGCGGCGGCGGCCCTTGACCCGTTCGATCTTGCGTTGGTCATAGTCGGTCGTCTGGTGACGCATCCAGGCGATCACCGCCGCGCGAGCCCTCTGCTCCAGGCTCAGTCGCTGGGTCCGCGCCACCGTGCCACTGCCCACCGGCGTCGCATGGGCGGTGATCAGGACCGCCATGGCCTTAGCCAGGTCTTGATACCGCGAGTGAAACGCCAGGAACTCGACCACGGCCTGTTCAAAATCGCCCACATACTCCGTTTGTTTGGCCTCCCTGCGCGCGGCACTGGCCGCCTGTCGTTTGGCATGTCGAGGATCCGCTCGCTCGACCTCCAACTCCGCACGCAGCCGCGCGATCGTCTGTGAGTCCGCCCACAAGCCACGCGAGAACAACTTACGACCGCGACGCTCCTGCACCAACCAATGCGGGCCAGCCGCTTTCACACGACGCGTCAGCCCCGGATCGCCCGGCGGGAGACACTCCCAGCCCGCGGGAATCGCCCGCACTTGTCCATCGGCCGCCAAGACGGTGCCCGGGCGAGGCCCCGGCGCGCAGACCAGGCCGCCCTCCGTGGTATTCGGGGTTTGACGATTGTGCGCAGGCATCCGAGTTTCCCTGGGGCTAGGGGTGAGGAAATCCGAAAAGTTGGTCAGATACCACTTTTCGGGGGGCGAGGAAAGACCTATGATAGGGAGCCCTTCAAGGGGACGTAGCTCAATTGGGAGAGCACCTGCTTTGCAAGCAGGGGGTTAGGGGTTCGAGCCCCCTCGTCTCCATTGAACAAAAACCCCGCCGAGCAGCTCGCTCCGGCGGGGTTTTTCTGTTTCTGCGGGGGGGGGCTGTTTTCCGGGGGGGTTCTGTTTCCGGGGGTTTACCGCCCGTGTTAATCGAGGGACGCTGGGGATAACCGCCCAGCAATGCCCCAATGCCAGACCAGGCCGAGGGCGATCACGATCAGGCCCGCCACCCACACCTGTCTCTCGACCCAAAAGGCCAACCCCAAGCAAGAAGCCAGCCCACAGACCGCCAACACGGGCGGGAACAGGCGCTGCTCCGCCGGCAAACGCAACGCGGCCAAATTCGTAATCGCGTAATAGATCAGCACCGCGAAGGCACTCAGGGACCACGTCATCGTTACGTTGCCCACGGCCACCAGGCCCATGACCAACACCGCCACCAACCACGTCGCTCGATCCGGCGACCCCCGCTCCCCATCCACCTCGGCAAAATAGACGGGCAAGTCGCGCCGCCGCGCCATCGCCAATGCCACGCGGGACAGCCCCAGCACCAAATTCAAACTCACACCGACCAACGCCGTCAGGGCACCGACGGCCACCAAGATCTCCAGCGGTTGACTGCCAACTTCCGACGCGACCAACTGCAATGGCGCCGTGCCGGTACGGATGGCAGCGGCAAAACGCGGCGCGCCGATGGCCGCAATCGCGACGTAACCAACAGCGATGTACAGCAACATCGAGAGCAAGAGCGTGACGATCACCGCTCGCGGAATCGTTTGCCGCGGTCGCTGAACCTCCTCGGCCAAAGTCGCAATCCGCCCATAACCCGTAAAAGCCACAAACATCAACGCGCAAGCTTGCCAGAACCCCGCCCACGGCTCCAAGCCCTCACGGACCGGCACCAACAGCGGCCAGAGGTTTTGCGATTGCTTGGCCCAAGCCGTCGCCAATCCGCCGACCACCAGCCCCGTCAGCGCCACAAGTGTCAGGCCGACCATCACCATGTTGGCGCGATTCGAGCGACGGATGCCACCCAAGATCAACAGCGTCAGCCCCACAACCACAGCCTCCGCGATGATTACTCGCGTAAAGAAACTCTCCCAGCCAATCAAATGCCCGATGGCCCCAGCCAATCCCAACGCCGCCGTGGCCGCCGAGGCCGACTTGGCCCACAAGAACGTCCAACCCGCGGTGAAGCCCAACCAGGGCTGCAGCAGCCGGTACCCGTACTCGTACGTTCCACCGCTGACCGGATGAGCCGCCGCCAACTGCGCGGAACTCAGTCCATTGAAGATAGCCACCACAGCCGCCACGGCAATGGCGGCCACGACCGCCGGACCCGCCGCATCGGTGGCAATCGCAATGCTGACAAACACCCCCGTGCCCAAGATCGACCCCAGGCCCATCATGACCGCGCCCCACAGGCCCACTTCGCGCTTTAAGGCCGGTGCCGGATTCTCAGTGGGAACGTTCGTCGTGGGAAGAGCAGTGGTCATCGATCGGCAGTATTTTTTTTCTCGGCGCTTTGGTGCGGTGGCGTTGGTCGCGGAGCCTGATAATTGGCCGGGATCTCTCCTGAGAGCGACTGGAGAAACGCCACCAGGTCGCCGGTCTGTTCAGCGGTCAGCTCCAGCCCCAACTGCACGTCCGCCATGACCCGCACGGCCTGTTCTAAATCCGCCACCGAGCCGTCGTGGAAATACGGGGCCGTCCGCGCGATGTTCCGCAGCATCGGCACGCGAAACACGTCCCGATCCGCCGGTTCCTGCGTGCTTTCGAAACGCCCCGCATCCCGCTGCTCGGATGACGTCGCCAACCAATAATCACGGTGGACACCGAACTTCTGCAGCTGCTCGCCACCCAACAGCGGACCCGCATGGCAGTCGGCACAGCCAAGCTCGAGAAACGCCCGCAAGCCGCGACGCTGCGACTCGTTCAACACATCCGCCTCGCCCTCCAGGTACTGATCAAACACACTGGGCGTCCGCAACGTTTGCTCGTAAGCCGCAATCGCCTGCGCGTAATGCCCGGTCGTCAGCGACGCTTCCGCATGAGGGAACGCCGTCTCAAAGCCAGCCGCATAGCCATGCTGCTCCAACAGCGGCAGCACCTCCACCGCTTCCCGAAAGCCCATCGATCCGGTCAACGACTTCTCCGCTTGCTCGGCAGCCGACTGCCGATCCGCAACCCACCGCAGTCGCGGTTGCAAAGTCGCGTTGAAGACCGTTTGCGAGTGTCGCTTGGTCAGCCGGTCTTTCGCGTCGACAGAGAACCGTCGTCGATCCGCCCCACCGTCCGCGGCGACATGACACGAGGCACAGGCGATCTGGCCGTTGGCCGACAGGCGTGAATCCCAGAACAACGCCTGGCCCAACTGGGCGACCGCATCCGCTCGTTCGGCGTCTGTTACCGGAGCCAAGACACCGAAGGTCCCCCGAGCCGTCTCCCGCAATTCGTCGACGATTGCCCGCACCGGGGTCACCCGCACCGCGACCATCCGCGTCGGTGCCGCCACTTTCACCGAGCCTCCTGCCGCTTGTGTGAGCCCCCTGAGGCCTAGAAGTCCCATCAGACCGAGAGGTCCTACAAGCCCCAAAAGTCCTATCAGTCCTATCAGACCGAGTCCCCCGACCCGTACCAGCGAACGGAGCGTACGGAGCGTACGGGTGCAGGGATGTGTGTGCCGCTGCGGCAGCGTGGTTTCGGGCATGTCGATTCTCGCTCCAAAAAACCAGCCCCTCGGCCGGTACGCGGGCCTCCGGTACCCATGCAGCGTATCGACAATCGACACCGCCAGTCAAGTCGACTGCCAGGATCTCGATTCACAGACCGATGATCATTTCGCGTACAACTGACTGGCTTCCTCCCCAGAAATCTTCGGGGCGATGTAGGTAACGCTGTTTAACTTCTGTGGATTGATCAAGTCGATGTTGATGCGTCCGTTTAACGGTATTCCCGGCTCGACGCTCAGCATCTTGCAGGTAAACAAATAGCAGTCATCGGATTTAGCGGTCAGCCAATGCACGTTCTCGCGGTAATCCGAGATACTGGACCAGGTTCCCGGCCCAGCCGATTCCTGATGAAGCGTACGGCGTACGACCATGCTGTCGCCGCGATCTTCCAAACGATCGTACAGCCGCACATCAAATTCGCCTGAGAGACAGAGGAAAGCACTGACCATATTAGAATGACCATGCGGTGGGACGCTGTATCCCTTTCGAACCTTTGCGACTTTCGTAATCAGGACTTGGCGCGGCTCAGGACCCGAGGGAGTTTCCGCCGCGTCAGGACGCTGCAGCGTGATGGTATGAAAGAACTCACCACGATCGGCAGGCATTTTCTCCAGAATGGCTTTGCTCACCTCTGAAAATCGCAAATGTTCCTTCAACTGCTCCAATGGGGTCGCCCCATAAATCTGGTCCATCCCCTCCTGCCAAAGCAACGGATTGATCTCACGTTGGCCCAGCTTGATGGCGTTGTTTTGTAGCTGTCGCATCCATTGGACCAAGTCCTCTGGTTGTTCCCCCAACGGAATGTGCTCAGCCAGACCAAGTCTTGCCAGTGAGAAGCCAAGTGCAGTCGTACCGAGCAGTTGCAGGGCGGACCGTCGATTGATTAAGCTCATGGGTGATTTCTTTTCTGCGATAACCAAAGGGTGCGACGATCCATCATAACCTCAGTCGCCACGATCACAACACGTTTTGTCGTCAGCAACCGCAGACCCAAGCCGGCGGCCGGCTAGCGGGTGGCGACCAGGCAGACTTCTTGCCGATTGAAGATCAGTTGTCGGCCGCGGATCTGGCGAAACCCCCAGCTGGCGACGCGCTGCGTCCATTGGTTCCAATGCTCTAAAAGTTGCGTATTCGGCAATTTAAGTGTGATAATCAAGCCACGCGGCTGGACCTGGGGGTGCTGCAACAGATCGGCCAGGGTGTCCAACACGTAGTTGGGCGGCAAGTTGGCATCCGACAGCAACCAATCGCAGCCAGCAATCGCGCGGCGTTTGACCTCGCGGCCACGACAGCGGAGATGCGTGAACTTCGGATGCTGCGCGACTTGCGGATCGATTTCCGCCGGGTCGATACCGATCACGCGCAGGTCTTGCTCCAACAGCCATTGGCAACTGCCACCCGGTGCCGAGCCCATTTCGACGCATAACTGGCCGGGACGGAGATCGAGCCCCCCCCAGCTGACGGCCTCACGGACCTTAAAATAGGCGCGACTGATCGGCGGGGTGGCGGTGGGCACCAGGGGAATGACGCCACCGGGCCAGCGTTGGGCGGGAGTCTGCACCCAGTGCTCGCCCAACAGCAATTGGTCCGATTCGAGCAGGCAGACGTCCAAGACGCGCCAGCCCAGCGGGGCGTTGGCGTTGGCCGTTCGTTGCGTTGGCAGACGCTGTTGCGATTGCAGGGCCTGTTGCAAGTCCGCGACGAAGTGTTGCCAACCGGCGGGTGGAGCGGCGGCGGGCTGCCTCCCCGCGTGACTGGCCGGTGCCAATCCGTCCCGGATCCAGACATGGAGTCCATCCCAGGTGGCAGTCGGGGCTGCCGTAGCGAGGGTCTGGACGGCGGCCGCGATCAATCGCTGACGCGTTGGATCAGCGCCGAAGGTCGCGGGGTCCTGCAGCAATTCCCCGAACGCACGCGCGCCCAACCGCGGGCCGCGGGAACCGGTCCCTCCCTCGCTGCCAACCTCGTCAACGTCGCTACGGACTTGGCAAAAGCTGTGGCCGAAGGTCCGCGGCAGGATGCCGGAGGGCACCCAGTCCAACGCGGGGGCTGCGGTCGGCAATTTGAACGTGACCAGACCCGGGCGGGAGAAGGCGGCGCGGGCGTCGGGGACCTGGGCCAGGTACTCGGCTTTGACCAACGCCTCCATGCCGGCTTGGCAGGTGACAAACAGGTAGGGAGGTGTGGGGGTCAATGCCAGATCCAACAGTTGGGCAGCGAGCGTTGCAGACGACCGACTTCTTCGTGCGTGACGCCGGTGCCGACCAGAACCAAGCACCGCAGGTTGCGGAGAAAGTGCAAGGGCTTGGTGCCGCGATCACTGACCGGGCAACCCGCGATGTCCAAGACCTCGCATTGGGTCAGATTTTCCAATTGGACCAGCGTCTGATCGTTGATGTTATTCTCACGCATGTCCAGGATCGGGCGATCGCCCTCATCGGCGGGGTCGTAGGACCAATTCCGTTGCCGAGCGAAATACAGGACCCATAACCAGAACGCGCGCTGCCACCATCGCAACGGGTAACCGAGATCCGTGCAGGCCCGAGAACAGCAGTAAAACACATAGGCGTACAGCAGCAGGACGACGACGAAACCGATGCTGACATACGCCAGCACGGTCGGTTCGACCGACAAGGCCACCAATCCATAAACCGCCGCGACAAACGCCAGCAGGAACCCATTGAAGCCCAGCGTCAGTTGCATGGGCTTGACCCCCGCGAAGGCCGTGTTGAACAGCCAGCGATGGAAACCCACGGGATTCTTGATTTTCAACGAGTCGACAACCAGTCCAGCCGGCTTGTTGAGTTCGGCCAAGCAGGACGGGCACTTGGGCTGCAACTCGACCAACAGAGTGCCGCAGTTGTAGCACTTGATCGGAGTCGAGCGTGCGGGACGGTTGCTGGTGGATGCCATCGCCGCAGCTTTGGCACCACGTGGGCTGGCTACCGCCGCAGCAGTTGGCTTTCCCTGAGCCGAGCCGCTCTTGGCGCCAGACCGACGGTCTTTGGGGTCCGCACTCCGGGGCGCAGCAGTTGGATCGGCGGGTGCCGGCGGGAGCGTCCCCGAGTTTTTGCCGCTGCCGCTGCCACTCCCGTTACCGCTGCCCGCGGCCTGGCCATTCCCCGTCCCTTTGCCGTTGGTGCCGCTTCGCTCTTTGGCGGCCAGTTGCCGCGCGTGTTGTTTCACCGCGTTCGGGTCAGCGACGGGTTGGCCGCTTTCCGCCCAGACATGCCGGTGACTGGTGCCGACTCGAATCGAGTTTTGGCACTTGGGGCAGCGTGTGACCTTGGCCAGCAGCGAGTCGTCGCAGGTGAACGTGTGGTCGCAGTACGTGAACGTTCCGGTCGTGGGGTCGTAGCCGGTCTCGTTTTCACAAACAATGCGGATGGTCATCTTGAATAAAGCCCGTTATGCGTGCCCTGTTCCTACCGGTTCGCCACTCTCGCCAGCGGTGGCGGCTGAGAACGATCTTGCATTATGCTAGGTTCGGCCGCCAAAGTGAAGTGTTCCGGCGGGCAGTTTTGGCCGAGCTCCTGAGTGTCCGTGCGTCCCAGTGGGGGTTTTGTCGGTCGTACCGTATTTGGCGTTCGTTGCTGCCCGCCGATGGCCTGGGAGGCGGGCCTCCAGCCGCAGAAAAAATACTTTTGAGAGTGAGTCTGATGCCGTTGGATACAAATCTGCGTTGCCGAGTGGTCAACGAACAACCGGTGGTGGCTGGGGCCGCGTACGTGCTGTATTGGATGGTGGCTCATCGTCGCTTGTCATGGAACCACGCCCTGGATCGAGCGGTGCGGTGGTCGAGTGAATTGGGCCTGCCACTGGTGATTTTGGAGGCCCTGCGTTGCGATTATCAGTGGGCCAGCGATCGGCTGCACTGGTTTTTTATCCAGGGCATGCAGGACCAAGCCCGTGGCTTGGCCGGCACCCCAGTGGTGTACCATCCGTACGTCGAGCCGCGGGTCGGCGCGGGACGTGGGCTGGTAACGGCCTTGGCCAAGTCGGCCGCCGTGGTGGTCACAGACGACTATCCCTGTATTTTTGTTCCGCGGATGATTGAGGCGGCCGCTCGGCAGGTCGCCTGCCGCTTGGAGGCGGTGGACAGCAATGGCGTCTTGCCGATTCGATTGGCGGAGAAGACCTTTGCTCGGGCGGTGGACTTTCGTCGCTTCATGCACCGATCGGTGTGCGAGCAATTGGTCGACCTTCCATCCCCCGACCCATTGGGCAGCCTGCCGCGGGTGGCGCCGGCGGTGCTGCCCGCCGCGATCCTCAAGCGGTGGCCAGCGACCCCGGTGCTGAATTGGACCGTGGCGGATCTAGCCAAGTTGCCCTTGAACCACGACGTGGGCGTGGTGGACACGCCGGGCGGCAGCCAAGCGGCGACGGCTCGCATGGAGGACTTCTTGCGGCGGAAGCTGGGCCATTACGAGGCGCAGCGACGGAACGTGGACCAGGTTGGCACCAGTCAATTGTCGGCTTATTTTCGTTTTGGGCATTTGTCGGCATCCCAGGTAGTCAGTCGCGTGTTGGACCAGTGCCACTGGACGTCAGCCCAAATCAACCTGAAAAAGGTCAGTTCGAATCGGGATTTCTGGGGCTTGCCCGAACCGGCGGAGTCGTTCCTCGACGAGCTGATCACGTGGCGGGAACTCGGCTTCAACATGACCTCGCGGCAGGCGGATTACGACCAGTACGACAGCCTGCCGGCCTGGGCGCGGAAAACGCTGCAGAATCACGCCGAGGACCATCGGCCCGCAGTGTACAACCTGGAACAGTTTGAGCGGGCCGCCACACATGACAAGATTTGGAACGCGGCCCAGCGGCAATTGGTGCGGGAAGGCGTGATCCACAACTACCTGCGAATGCTGTGGGGCAAGAAGATCCTGCATTGGTCGGCCACGCCGCAGGAGGCACTGGAGATCATGATCGAGCTGAACAATAAGTACGCAATCGACGGTCGGGACCCCAACAGTTATTCCGGCATCTTCTGGGTGCTGGGGCGGTACGACCGAGCCTGGGGGCCGGAACGCGAGGTGTTTGGTCAGATTCGCTACATGACGTCGGAGAGCACCGAAAAGAAGTTGTCGCTCAAGAGCTATTTGACGCGTTATGCCCGGCTCTAGACCAGTTTGAATTGGCTCGAGTGCTTTGTCACAGCCAGAACTTGGGGTGTGGCAAAGGGGTCAGGCGTCAATTGTGCGCAGCACCCGCAGGACCGTTCCGGCAATTGACGCCTAACCCCTTTGCCACACCGATCCCAAAATTAAATTGTGACAAAGCACTAGCCCGGCTCGAATCGGCTCTAGCTCGGTCTGAATCGGCTCTAGCCCGGCCCGAATCGGCTCGTTAAACTGGCGCGTCGAAGCGGGAGGCTGGTGGCCCGACGGCCGGCGGCGTCCTGCATTGTTTCCCAGTAACCATTCACGGTTGGTGGCCCTATTTCGGGGCTGGTGCGCCCGCGCCAGTCGGATCGTTTTTTGGGCAAACTGGCGGCATTCTCCAGTAGCTCTTGCCCGCAAACGATCGTCAGGTTAGGCCCACTTGCTGCACGACACCCTCCGGGGCGTGAACGGTTACGTTTCCTCAGAACGCCAGTCCATGAGCTCACCGAAGAACCTCGTCGTCGCCCAATCGGGCGGTCCCAGTTGTGTGATCAACAGTACCCTGCGCGGGATTGCCGAAGCCGCCCGGGATTTGGGGCCCATCGGCACCGTCTATGCCGCTCGGCATGGGATCGAGGGTGTCTTGAAGGAGGAGCTGTTGGACCTGTCGGCACAGACGGCCGACGAGATCGCTCTGCTGCGTGTGACCCCCGCCGCGGGCTCGATTGGCACTTGCCGCTACAAGCTCAAGCCGCAGCAAACGGAAGATTTTGAGCGGGTCATCGAGGTCTTTCGGGCCCACAATGTGGGGTACTTCATCTACATCGGCGGCAATGACTCGATGGACACGGCCCACAAGATCTCCGAGTTGGCCGCGGCTCGCGGGTTGGACCTGGTCGTGTCGGGCGGCCCGAAGACGATCGACAATGACGTCGGCGACAGCGAGTTCCAACTGATCGACCACACACCGGGCTACGGCTCCTGCGCGAAGTACTGGATGCATGCGGTTCAATACGCGGATCAAGAGAACCGAGGGTCCTGCCCGGCTGATCCGGTCTTGGTCTTGCAGGCCATGGGGCGAAAAATTGGCTTTATCCCCGCGGCCGCTCGCTTGGCCGACCCGGGCCGTGAATTGCCACTGCAGATTTACTTGGCGGAGAGTCCCTGCTCGTTGGAGCAACTGCACGAGAACGTCAATGCTCAGTTGAAAGCAGACGGCCGTTGTCTGGTCGTGGTCAGTGAAGGCTTCGATGTGGGCGACTTCGGGCAGGTGAAAGACAGCTTCGGGCACACCCAGTTCGGCTCCAGCGAGTCGTCGGTGGCTCAGATCGTGACGAACTACTTGAATCAGCGAGGACTGTGCGTCAAGGGCAAGGCCCGGCTGAATATTCCCGGGACGGACCAGCGACATTCGATGGCGTATGCCTCGACGGTGGACCTGGACGAAGCCTATCGCGCGGGTCAGCAGGCAGCGCTGCTGGTGGCCGAGGGGACAAACGGGCAGATGGCCACGATCCTCCGCGACCCTGGCCCCGTGTATCGAGTCCGCTACGGTGCGGTGCCGCTGCGTCAGGTGGCGCTCAGCGAGCGAACCTTCCCGCAGGCCTGGATTGCGGCCAACGGCTACGATGTCACCGACGACTTCCTCCGCTACGCCCGGCCGTTGATCGGCGAGGAGATGGTGTCCCTGCCCTTGATCGACGGCCGAGCCCGCTTGGCTCGGCTGCAGCCCAAGTACGCTCCGGCGGTATTACCCGCCTATGTCCCCCAGGCCGACCGCTAAATCGGGCGGAGGCGGGGGAGCGTACCCCACAGCCTGGCAGCTGGTTGATTTTCCGTAGCGGAATGCGTCAAGGGCTTGTTGATTTTTCCGTAGCGGAACGCGTCAAGCGTTTCGATTGATGGGAAAACGCCGTGTTTTTGCCCGATTTCATTGAATCAGGCGGCGATTTCGCGCGTAAGTCTGGAAAAATCAACAAGCCCTCAAACATTTCGATTGACTTGAAAACGCCGTGTTTCTGCCCGATTTCCTTGAATCGGACGACAACTTCGCGAGCGAGTCCGGGAAAAATCAACCAGCTGGTTGATTTTTCCGTAGCGGAACGCGTCAAGCATTTCGATTGATGGGAAAACGCCGTGTTTTTGCCCGATTTCATTGAATCAGGCGGCGATTTCGCGCGTAAGTCTGGAAAAATCAACCAGCCCCTGGCCGTCTGTGGCTCGGCAATTGTCACAGGGCTGTGTCAAGCACCGAGTCAGTGATTGCAGGGGCGGAGCTACCCGAGCATAATTCGAGAGGCAGTGGGCCTCCTTTCTGATCCGATGGTGTACGCGAGTCCGATACATGATGATTGCGAATCTGCCCGGCGAATGGTTGACCAGTTTCTGGTTGTTGTCGATCGGCGTGGGGCTGGGCCTGATTTTGTTGGCATTGTCCGTCGGTCTGTTCATGCTGCTGAGCCGAGTGGGGCTGGGGCGCGTGGTCGACTCCAGTCGCTCGGGGTTCATGATCGTGGGCGGCGTGCTCAGCGGCCTGAGCCTGGTGCTGGGCTTGCTCGTCTGGAGCTGGTTCACTCGCGTCCCGGCTGGCGGTGTGGCTCAAGATCCTGGTTGGGTCTTGGCTTTCTTGCTCTTGGTCCCGGCCACCGCCTTCTTCGGGTTCGGGACAGCGGGCATGTTCACCCGCCGCGCTCAAGAGCAACTGTTCGAATGGTTGGGCGAGGGCATCAGCTTTTGGTTGCTGGCGATCGCTATCGTTATGTCGATCTTTGCCGTGTTCGGCATCGTGGGACAGCAATTGCCGCTGATTCGCTTTGTCAGCAAGCCGGTCTCGATGCTGGAAAGCGTCCGGCGATTGCCGCTGACGGGCGTGCAACCCGAGATCAAAGTCTCGATCAACCCGGGTCTGATTGATGATGCCGGCGCCCCGGTGAAAGTGGACTTTTACACCGGTGAGTTGAAGCGGATCGGGTTCAACACGAGCCAACGCATCGAGTTCTCGACCGATCCGATCACCCCGGAATCCGATCGCGAGAAGATCTTGGAGATGGCCGGCGCCACGGAGACGACCTACTTCAACAAGGTCGATGTGGAAGAAAAACTGCCCAAGGGCTACATCGAAAACTTTTATGTACGCAACTTGAGCGATCGCCCGGCAGAACTGTCGATCATGGTCGAGACGCAGCCCGAGTACCCGCAGGTCACAGGTATTTTTGTGACGATGTTCGCCACCTGGGCGGCCTTTATGGTCATCTTGTTCCAATCGGTGTTGATGCCGAAAGAGTCCGCGATTGCTTGGTCGACGTTCAAGACGGAAACCAGCCAACCGCTGTTCGGCATCCTCCTGGGTGTGGGAATTGTGTTCTTGATGATCGCGCTGTACATCCCGTACAACACGTTTGGTGAAGACATCAAGATGTACATCACCACGGGCCGACCCGTGATCCTGCTGCTGTCGATCTTCTTCGCGGTGTGGGCTTCCAGTAAGAGCGTGGCCGAAGAGATCGATGGTCGCACCGCTTTGACCGTGTTGGCCAAGCCACTGAGTCGGCGGCAGTTCCTCATCGGCAAGGCCTTGGGGATCGGCTGGGCCGTTGGGCTGCTGTTCTTGGGCATCGGCCTGTGTTTCTTGTTCCTGGTTTCTTACAAGACGATCTACGACGGCGTCGAAGCCTCGAAGGGTTCGTTGCCCTGGCAAGATGGCTACACCGAGATGGCCAAAGTCGTGCCGGCTTTGGTCTTGGGCTACATGGAGACGATGGTCTTCGTCTTTATCAGCGTGATGATCTCGACGCGTTTGGCCGTGGTCTCCAACCTGATGATCTGTTTCTCTATCTACATGCTGGGGCACATCACCCCCATGTTATTGGAAAAGGAAGACACGTTCGAAACCGTGACCGTGGTCGGGCAATTGATCACGACCGTGATCCCGGTTCTAGAGCACTTCGACGTCAGTGCCGCGATCGTGGGCGATGCCACCGTCCCAGCGGCCTACTTGGGCTGGGCGTTGGTCTACAGCACCTTGTACTGTGGTGTGGCGTTGCTGATCGCCTTGATCCTGTTCGAGGATCGCGATCTCTCCTGATCGGTTCCTCTTGATCCACACGGCCAGGGACTGGGCGAATGCAGAGCGACGCGGTACCACCAGTCACAGACGCGTCGACACCAGTCACAGACGCGTCGACAATGGGCACGGTCGCAGCGCCGACGGGCACAGACGAGTCGCCGACGGCCGGTCTTGATTCGGGCGAGTCACCAGCGGGCAAACCCCGCGGTTCCTGGCGGTGGTGGACCGTTCTGTCTGTGGTGCTGCTGCTGAGTGCCATTCACGGCTTGTTCACGGTGCGCGAACGTTGGGATCAAGCCAATGGCTACGGGCAATTCGCCGAGTTTCACAGTATCGTGCAAGGGTGGTGGCTCCGCAGTTGGCTGACGGAGCTGGCGGTTCTATGGTGGGTGGTGGCGATGGCCGGCACCATCGGCAGTTTTCTCAATGTCGTGGTTTATCGTATGCCGCGGGGCAAGTCGCTCGGGGCCAGCGGTTCACGCTGCGTGCACTGTGACGCTGCGATTCGCTGGTACGACAACTTGCCGGTCGTTGGGTGGTACGTGCTGAGAGCTCGTTGCCGCAACTGTCAACAGCCGATCTCGGGCCGCTATCCGCTGGTGGAATCGTTGGCCATCGTGCTGGGGTTGGGCCTGTTTCTAGTCACGGTCCAGACCACCTGCCTGGGCTTGCCCTGGACGGATGAAACTTCACTCTCCACTCCTTGCGTTCGTTGGTACTTCTGGCTGTTGGAGCCCATACCTGTGGCGCGGGTCGTGCTGTTCTTTTACCTCTTGCCGGTCCAAATGGCCTGTTTGGCAGTGGCCTGGGCCAGCTACGACGGGGTGCGGTTGCCGCTGCGATTCTACGTCAGCGTGGCGGTCATTTGTGTGCTGGGGTCGAGCCTGTACCAGTCGGGGGTACTGGGCGGCGGGACCCGTGACAACCGAGTGGCACGGGGTGCGGTTGTGGATTTCCTCAGCCCGTCGTGGAGCTGTTTTATCGATCGCTGCTCGCAGACGCGTGCGGGGCAGGGTGTAGGGCAGGGTGCGGGGCACGGTGCGGGGCAGGGTGCGGGGCCAGAGTTCGGCCAGGGGGGAGCGTCGACAGGCGAGTCGGGCGGCGGTACTCCCTCGTTGTCGCAAGCACTGCAGCGTGCCGAGGTCTCGCCCCGAGAGTGGCTGCTGGCGTCCGGCCGGGCCAACAAGACGGGTTGGCCAGGACTGCCGCGGCTGTGGCTGGGGCAAGTGCTCGCCGCGGTATTGGGCGCCTGCCTGGGTGGCTTGTGCGGTTTTATTTCCGGTTTGTTCGGCGGCCGAGCCGCTACGCGTGAGCGACTGTGGTCCGGCGATGCGCCGTTGGTCTTGGCCCTGGCGGGGCTCGTGGGCGGGTGGTACTTGCCACTGGCCATTGCTAGTCTGTGGTTGATCGAACGGGGACTGCGACGGATTGGGGTTGGGGTTCGAACGGCGATTCGCGGCAACGCAACGACTGCGATGCGGGCTTCCGCCGAGTGGTTCTTGCTGCCCTGGTACTTTTGGGTGGCCGTTGCTGCCTGGCGCTGGTTTCCTTAGGCATCGTCTGCACGCACGTTACCGGACGAGAGGATAGAACATGTTTCAGTACGACAATCGATTTACCGCGGAGTTGCCCGCCGATACGGAGCCGCGGAATTTTCGTCGACAGGTGTTTGCCGCGTGTTACTCACGCGTGCAACCGACGCCGGTTCCGCAGCCACGTCTGTTGGCTTACTCACGCGAGATGGCGGCTGAATTGGGATTGAGTCTGGAGCAGGTTCAGTCGGACACCTTCTTGCAGGTGTTTGCTGGGAACGAAATCTTACCGGGCATGGACCCGTTTGCGATGTGTTACGGCGGGCATCAGTTTGGCAATTGGGCGGGGCAACTGGGGGACGGTCGCGCGATCAACTTGGCCGAGGTCCGCGGTGGTGAGGGTCGGCGCTGGACTTTGCAGTTGAAAGGTGCGGGGCCGACACCCTATTCTCGGACGGCCGATGGCTTGGCGGTCTTGCGTTCGTCGGTGCGCGAGTTCTTGTGTAGCGAGGCCATGCATCACTTGGGCGTGCCGACCACGCGGGCTTTGAGCTTGGTGGCGACGGGCCAGGACGTGCTGCGTGACATGTTCTACGACGGCAATCCCCAATACGAACCGGGAGCGGTGGTCTGCCGGGTCGCGCCCAGTTTCACGCGGTTTGGCAACTTCGAGATCCTGGCGGCTCGTCAGGACGAGGCCTTGCTGCGTCAGTTGACGGATTTCACCATTCGTAATGATTTTCCAGAATTCTGGGAGTCGCGGGCAACCGCCGAACGCGGGCCGCAGTTTTATGCGGACTGGTTGGCCGAGGTCTGCCGGCGGACGGCCACCTTGATGGTGCACTGGATGCGAGTCGGGTTTGTGCATGGGGTCATGAACACCGACAATCTGTCGATTTTGGGTCTGACGATCGACTATGGCCCGTACGGTTGGTTGGAGGACTACGACCCGAATTGGACGCCCAACACGACCGACGCGCAGGGGCGACGTTATGCCTTTGGGCAGCAGCCACAGATTGGCTTGTGGAACCTAGTCCGCTTGGCCAACGCGCTCTGGCCCTTGGTGCTGGAGAAAGAACCGCTGCAGGCAGCGCTGCAAGTTTATAGCGATCGTTATCAAGCCGAGTTCCAAGGGATGATGGCCGCCAAGTTGGGCTTGTCGGCGTACGACGAGGGATTAGTCGAGCGGCTGTTTCTGTTATTGGGTGCCCAAGAGACCGATTACACGCTGTTTTTCCGGGGCTTGGCCACGCATCAAGAGCATGCGTTGGCCGATGACGATGCGTTGGGATTGTGGGACGCCGAGGGTCGTCCGCTGGCGATGGCCTCGGCCTATTATCGGCCCGAACAATGGACGCCGGAGATTCAGCAACAGACGCAGCAATGGCTGAGCGATTACGTGAACCTGCTCCGATCGACGGGAGTGGCGGGAAGTGTGCGGCGCGAGCAGATGAACCGAGTCAACCCGCAGTTTGTTCTGCGGAACTACTTGGCTCAATTGGCGATCGATGCCGCGGCAGCGGGTGATGTGGGTGCCATCGAGCGATTATTGGAGGTGTTGCGTCGTCCTTACGACGATCAACTGGACCAAGCCGACTACGCCGCCCGCCGACCCGAATGGGCGCGTCAACGCGCCGGCTGCTCGATGCTGTCTTGCAGTTCCTGATCTGCCAAAGATCAGGGTACTTGGACAACCATCACCCTCGCTGTCCACTGCACGGCAGGCGGCCACAACCCCATTCCCAAAAAAACGTGGCCAAAAGCAAGCATTCCACTCCCTTGACTTCATTAGTTGACTCGAAACGTATCTCTGGTACCATTGGCAAATGTGCGGGAAATCAAATTTCCCCTAAGTAATCAGTTCACCGGAATTCGAAAGCAGTTCCAAGCAAACCATGACTTTTCGGTGCCATTTTGTGGCGGACGGGTAGGTTTGGCGCCTTTGATTGTGGCCCCATGGCTCATTCGGTAAGCTGTTGGGACCTTTGGGGCAAGTCGTAATGAAGTGGAGGCAAACGAATACTGACTTGGTCGTTCGTTTCAGCCGCTAGCGGAGGCGGCGACTCTTTTTCAATTGTCAAGTCGATAGTGGAATCGACTCGTGTGGCATACAACATTCTCGAATAGAATTGGAACAAAATATCGTTCGGCCCAAGCTTCAAACGATTGTAGTGCTTTCCTAGGTCACGGGTTTGGCGGTACTCGTTCCTAGGATCGAGAATCACCATCGCGAATCGTTGGCTCAAATCGCCTTTGGTTTGGTCGTCTAAGTCGCGGTATCCAGTGATCTCCCAGAGCGCTAGATAATTTAACAGCGAATCAAGGCGAATGCGGTGTATTTTTTGGTGCACTTCATACGAGGCTCCTGTTTGTTCGTACGTGTTGGGTCTAACGGCCTGCCCCGCTGAATCCCCCGCCCCTTGCGTCATAAATTCAATGAGCTCCAGGAGACTCGGAGACGGAACCCGCCATTGCGACTGCGTTTCCACTAGTTCGTTCCTTTTGATTGGCGACGGAGTCGCCGGAGGTTGGTCGTCGGCGATCTGCGCAGCGAGACTCCCAATTCCAATAAACGAAACAAGTCCGTGTAACATGATTATTCTAATCAGCATGCTTTAGCATCCTTTTGCCAAGTAAAACCAAACCGAAACCACCTAATGTCGCCCTGGCTCAAGGGCACGTGGCTCGCCTATAATGGGTGACCATAGCTACTCAACGGATATTGGGAGAGTGGAATTCGCTTACTCTATTTCCGCGGTAATTTCTTGTGCTCGCTTTACAAGTGTTGCCGCCTCTTGTCCACCGATGATGCCTGAAATCTGTGGTATATGTTGGATGCTGTGATTTAAAGCTGTCCGGCTGTTCAAGCGTTGATTCCTGATTACTTGCTTGTCCGTTTCATATTGAGCGACCGGATCAACATTTCGTCCCGCGCGAATATCGGCGAGATAGATTTCCTCCAAGGCACGCATATATATGGAACTGCCTCCAATCCGCATCTTTGCCACGTTTTCGAGATAGAGTCGATGACCTGTGATGGCTTCTTCTGTTGGCGGAACTGCTTCTCGGTGTATGAACGTCTTGTACCGTTGATAAGCCTGTTCCAGTTCTTGTCTCACCTCTGAAATTGCGATTGGACGCCATTGCTGGGCGAGTGACAAATTTGGATCGAGTTTGACAGAACAATCATGACAAAGGGCTTTGAGATATTCCTCACTAGGTTGGTATCCCATTACAAAAGCAGTATATCGCTGAAATTGACTTCCGCCGGTGATGACCTGTTCCCCCAGCGTTGTCGCATTAAGTTTGTTCAATCGTAACCGGGTCGACGCTTCCATGTCGGAAAGAAGCTCTCTGGCCTGGGCACCCTGTGCCGAATTTTGTTCAGCCTGTGTTATCAAACGATCCTTGATTCGTTCACCAATTTCCCGTTGTGCTCGGACAAAATCGTCTTCGATCCCTGCGCCTGATGTTGGATGTCTGGGTGGATAATCAAAGTCAATCCCCTGTGAAGGTCGGCCAACTTTGACTCGAATATTATGTTCGTTGGCAATAAACGCCCATAATGTTGGGTTATCCTTAAATGCGTGGACAACTGCAAACCCTCGTTCGTCGATTGCTTTGAGGTCGAGGGTCAAAGTGGGGGTCTGCAACAATAGATAGCAGAGTATCTGTAGGGGATCTTGCTTTTGAATGTGCACTGCGGATTGATAGTCAACAACCTCTGTGTGGGTCAAGCAACCGTAGGCGGCTGGTAGTACCCGCCATTCGTTTAAGGGTCTTGGCAGTAGGCTTGTCCACGGCTCTTCGCTGTTTCGCAAGATCGAAGGAGCTGTATTGACCTGCCACCGCAGATGCCCTGGCAGTCGAGGCATCGCTGCTCTTGAGTTACTCCGATAATGAAATTGTTCAGTCGAAGCATGCAGTCCAGACAAAAAGTTGTACACCGGTCGAGTCCTACCCCACATTAAATTTCGGTTTTTGACGTTTCCCGCGACTTCATCGGCAGGTCGCAGAGTATGTATGCCTTGGTTTTCCAGGCCAGCGGCAAGAGCAAGAAACCCCTGGCGATACGGATGCCGGTCAATCATTGTGACCAAATCCCGATAAAGGGCTAGTTTTAGATCGGTGACGCTTTCGGGATCGGCTCCAGCCTCCGCGGTTTCAAGTTCTTTCAGCCGCAACGACACCTCCAACTCATCGATCATTGGGTCATATTTGTCGAAGGACCTGGCAATTTCATAATATTTCCTGGCCTTCTTCAACGATGCCTGTTTAGTAAATGAGATCGTAGTGGCGTCCTCAGTCTGAGAGCGTTGCTCGAACGACTTTAGTTCCGCCATCGACATGATCATGGCTGGCAGCGAGAACGTAACGTTTAGAGATTTAAGTGTGATGTAGTCTTTTCGTAACAGATCAAGCGAGGCCTGTGTTGTGTCTCTTGAGTTGACGATCACAAGCAGGCGGATGATCATTCGCCAAATTAGTGCCTGCGCATCCTGTGGGTTTGTTTCACAAAACGTGTCGATCTTCTCCAACCCATGACTAGGATTGGTAAGGGCAGAAAGGTACGCGGTCCTACAATCGTTGAGCACTCGTTCCCCCAACGCAGTCGTTGCCAAGGAATCGTTCGCTAGTTGATTCGTGGCGACACGGTAAGCGTGTTCGACAAACGAAAAGTCGTCGCGGAGTTGTTTTCGTTTAGCCGCAAATTGCTGCGGCCAGTCCTCGCTCTTCACGAAGCCACCAACCACGCCGACGTTTACAAGTTCAATGGATTCACGAGGAAGGTCGGCCACCGGGGTGTCAACTTCTGAAAATGCCCGCAGTACAACTTCCTCGGCAAGTTCAAGATTATTAATGGACGTCGAACCAATCACGTCAAACAACAGGACATGAGCGTTGCCATTGACAACTTTTTGAAGTCTTCCTACCGATCCTTGGGGAATCTGATGGTTCGTGCCGTTAATGCCACGCATCTCTACGTGTTCACGAAACTGTACTCGGCTGCCGACTTGCCAATCGACCTCCTGGGAGTGAGTCCTGTCGCAACCAAAGAAGCCTGAACCCAATACGCTTAAGCAGCAAATTGCCACTAGTCTGGTTTTGAAGAAGATTTGTTGGTTCATTCGTTTTACCTGGTGGTGGCTTTGGATTCAGTTTCGCAGAACTGTCTAACTTAGCCAAACAAACTGCGAAATGTGTTTCGGTACAGCGAGACCGACCAGTCGGTCTCGGTCAACTGATGTAGGTGGAAAAGGAAAATGCGAAAACGTGTTGCGAACAAATTCTAGTGAGTGAACATTCGTCAACCTTGTCGTGGATCGCTCCGACGATCCAAATCGCTCCCGTTGAAAAATTCTGACCGACGGAGCAGTCAGCGACAAACTTCGCGGATTCGCCTTATCCAATCCTTTCCCTATACGATAAACGTGAAGGCGTTACGCGATTTTTAGAAATTCGCTGACTCTAACGGATTCGAGAAAGATGTCAGTAATCACGTTTGGCGTTTTGACCGACCGGGTCTTTATCTTCCCGAGCGGACGGGCGCCGACCAGCGAATCACGCAGCCTGGCAATTTTTCTTGAAGTTCCTGGATATCGGCAGCCTGGAGACCGCAGTCTGTAATATCTAACTTCCTCAGATTCCTCAAGCTCTGCAGATCTAGCAACGCAAAATGGTCGATCGACGTACCACTTAAATCAAGCGACTCCAGATTTGGGCAGTCCGTTAGCGAGAAAAGTTCCTTGGATTGAATGGACGTACCAGATAAGTTCAACTGACGGAGGGCCGGCAGCTTTGCCACATCGCTAAGACTCGCAACTAATGTATGAGCGATATCGAGCGATTTAATCTCTGACAAGCTCACCAAGGGTGAAAGGTCACTGACATAAGTACGTGACAACGATAAATATTCGAGTTTACTAAAGTGCGACACGACCTGAAGTTGCTCATCAGAAAGATCATTCGAACCAGAAAAATCCAGCGAGACAACATCATGCGCTTGCGGCCATGGA
Organism: Pirellulaceae bacterium; assembly: GCA_018402565.1. Taxonomy (GTDB): domain Bacteria; phylum Planctomycetota; class Planctomycetia; order Pirellulales; family Pirellulaceae; genus M30B19. The sequence goes on from JAGYIQ010000001.1 coordinate 1,025,674, forward strand.
TTCGGCATAGATTCTTCCGAAAGGAAACTCGACGCGTCACAATATTCCCAGTCAACTCCGCTAGATAGCCCAACGGTCGCATTAAGATCCGCTGCCCAAACCAAGCCACGTTGAATTTCATCTAATTGACACCGATACTGAAATTCTCGTTTGGTTAATGGGAGTGAAGGCCCGCCCGGGTAACGAATAATTAGGGTAAAATACCGGTCCAGTTCGCTTTCTCCGACCCCATGAATAATCTCCCCAGTGGAACGGATTGAGACAGTCCTCCCGTCATCGAACGCAATACCGCTCCACTGCAGTTTCGGTGACCCGGGCCCGTCCAAGGAGGCTAATACCAGCGAATGAGCTTCCAGCGAATGCAATGAGTCGGCCGCCAGTAATACTCCAAGCTCCTCCGACTGCGACTCACTAGGCTTGAGGTTGTGAGCGCCTGAATTCTGCGATAACAATACCTGTCCCGCGATTGCTTGAGAGTCGGTCAAACTGCCTGTAGAATCCACAGAGTATATTTTGGCCGCTTGATCCAGTTGGCGACCAAAGATCAGCAGTTTTCCAGACTTTACACTCGCCAATCCTGCTGTCCAATCGATTAGCTGGACATCCCCAACCTGACTCAAAGTCTGATCTTTCAATTCGTAAAGCGCGCCGGCAAAGACCTGTTTCGAGTCTGCGGTCCACACGGGCACGGCTAGACGGGTTTGCTGCGGCAACCGAGCCAGCATACTTTGTCCGGTTGCCAGGTCCGTTACGACCAGCTCCAAATGATAGTCCTGAAGAACCAAGCAAGACACCCATTGCCCGTCAGGGCTGAAACTAACTCGGCCAAAAGCATCTCCCAGCGAACGAGGGACAGCGTTCGGATTTTGCAAATCGAGTAGCGAAGTGGTCGCAGATTCTCCTGAGGCAGTCGGATGTTGCCAAGTTATCCAGCGTGAATCAGGACTCCAAACAATCGCAGCGTTGTAATCGGCTGCTACGGGTTCCCGAATCTGCCGCCCCTCCGCATCTTGAAAGTACAATAGCTTGTCCGGTTGCTGAACAAAGGCCAAACATTTACCATCAGGACTGTAGGTCGCATCATGTCGATCCGTGCTGGTAAGTTGTGTTTCTAATACCAAGGCCCCATTCGTTTCTAATGTGAACTGACGCCAGGGTGATCGAATAACGATTTGCTCACTTTCCGCCGAGATCGAGGCTTCCGACGGTTGGAGGGTCGCGCCGGATGGAGCGTTCGTTGGTAACTTCTGCGACGGTTGGCCGATACCCTCGCTCGACCAGTTAAACAAGACGTGGTGCGATCCGCCCCGGTGATACACAGCAGCAATACTGCCATCATGTAGAACGTTGGTGGCCAAAACTTGCAACGGTTGCGGGTCCGACGGTGTCGGCTTCTGGGCTCCCGACGGTCGGAATCGTCGAATGACACCGGATTGACGTTGCCAATCAAAATCTGCACGACACAGGACGATGTCGTCGCTCTCGGTCCAGAACACAATTTGTTGGGATCCCGGAGAGGAATCCCCGTCGCTCAGTGGAAGCTGCCGCACCAACTGCAGGTCTTGATCCAACATCTTTCCGTTATCTGTAATCAGAAACTTACCATTGGTAGACCAATCCGCATGTGTCCAATCGCGAGCTTGATCAGCCAATAACCTACCCTCGCTGGAATAAATCCTGACGACTTGATTTTCGTTCGCTTCATCCAGGCATGCGACAAGCAGACGATCTCCTGAAGGGTTCCACTTGACCAGTCCACTAAAGCCATTTTGTCGACTAGAAATTTGCAGACGGGAGACTTCCTTGATCGATTTGTCCTCAGTGTTCCACAATCGCAATTGGGCGTCACTCCCGACGAAGGCAACCTCCGTCGAGTTCGGACGCGGGCAGAATAGCGTTGTGGAGGGCAAATGCGCATTCACATAAGCTGGTCCCTGCCCTTCATTCCATCTCACCTGAGAGACGAGGTTACCGGAGGAATCATACACCAATGCCGCCACCGAATTCCAAACAATAATCTGACGACCGTCGGGCGACCAAGTAAAAGCTGCTCGACCAGCATCCTGCGACGGTTGCAGGTCTTTCCCAAAATCAATTTTCTGTCGCAGTAAACCAGTTTCGGTACGGATTTCAATTTGATCGTCTGTATGACGACTATGAGATTGCGACAAAACTGCAAATGAGTTGTTTAACGGATGAAATTCCACCGATGTCAGAAAGCGATCATTTTTAGCCGCTAATGCGACTGCGAGTACCTGGCCCGTTTGACAGTCGCGAATCAGAACGTGCGTGCCCATTGAATTCGCCCATCGTGACCCTGAGTGATTGACATCGACATGCATAAAACTCCACTTCCAGATGTCCGTTTGACCGCCAGATAACGGTCGGTTTAAGATCAACTGCCAATCAAATTCTGGAGCGTGGCGAGCCGGTTGCAAGACCAGACCGGGAAGCACTTCTTGATCAACAACCAAATCGCCAGCTCCGCCAGACGACTCGAGTGGATTGCGACTATTTCGATGGGTTTTCTCGTTTTCATTCATGGATGCAAAATAGTCACTCAGCTCAGCTGCGGTCGCCCAAGCAGCTGAGGCAGCCACCGACGTCTCGGGAGTTTGGTGTTGGATTTGAACGCGAGATTGCCCGCCACTAGGCAGCGCGTATGGATTTACGATCCACAGCCCAAACAGGAGCGACAAACACAGTACCATCGCCAAAAAGAAACGTCCGGAATTGGCCCAACGTTCTGGGTCGGGCAGCTGCACGGCGTCCGGTTGCGGGCTTTTGGGTAGGACAAGCGCGGACGTGTTATTCGCGTGAGCGTTCTCCCGCAACAAGTCAGCCAAAACTCTCGGACTGGCACTCGCTAATTGTCTAAGTTGGGTCGGATCCGCCCAAGTCGTAAGTCGTTCAGCCAATTCACTGGCCGATTGGATCCGCACTTCGGGATCCTTTTGCAAGCATGTCTCGATAAGCACGGCCAACGCCGGATCGATGTCAGGGCGGCGTGCTTGTACCTCAGGCACTGGATCGGTGAGTATTCGGATGGCCTTATCAAAAAACGTATCCGAACGTTCGGACGAAGGATAAACCACTTGCCCCGTCACTAATCGAAACAAAGTCGCGCCCAAGGCATAGACGTCGGATCGCTTGTCCCCATTTCGCGCTCCTTGAATCAGCTCCGGAGGCATGTAATCCGGAGTGCCGAGGATCTGATTTTCTCCCGTCATTGATTCATTAGAATTCGAACCGCAGTTCGCTATTTCCTCTTCATGAATCACTTTTGCAAGGCCTAGATCGAGCACCCGAACGGTCCCGGTGCGATCTAGCATGATATTCCCCGGTTTGAGATCGCGATGAATAATACCGCTGTCATGCGCGAACTGAATCCCCAGTGCCGCCTGCCGAATTAACTCACAGGCAGGGCCGATTGCCAATCGATCACCAGTTCGCTCGACCGCCAAAACCAAATCGCGTAGAGATTGTCCTTCAACAAAATCCATGATCAGATACGGTCGCCCATCGTCCTCATCAGCATGCGACGCCGCCACAATATGCGGATTTTGAAGTTGTCCGATGACCCGCATTTCTTGATAGAACCGTCGGATAGCATTCGGGTCTTCCAATCGATACGGATGCAGCATTTTCAGAGCGACGTACCGACCAAGATGTAAATGCCTGGCTTTATAGACCTGCCCCATTCCACCGCCACCCAGCGATTCCACTAGTTCAAATTGGCCAATACGGGTTGGCGTGCGAGTCAATTCAATCAAAGGCTCAGAGGGTAGGGAGGCGAGCAAATGACGTAACTTGACGGGATCCTTTAAACGCGAGATTAGCGATTGGTTCGACTCGTCCTCAGAAAAACAATCCAAGTTTAATTGTGCAGCCTCTGCCAAAAGAGACTCAAACTGGTCATCGGTCATTTCAGCCCCCACCACACCGGTCTCGGACAACCCCTGATCCACACGCGACGGCATCCGATAATGCTCATCGCTGAGCCCCTGCGGTTGTTCTTTCATAAAAGCGCTTTCCAATTCCGAAAATTAGGAGCTCGGCGCAAGTACGCGAACGTCTTTTTGCACGAGAACTGACCAGCCTGTCCGGGTGCATCCGTGGGGAGCATGACGGTGAGTCAAGCTCCGCAAAGGGGTTGAACGAAACTCCGTTACGGGAATAATAAAAAATGCGAACAAAACCAGTCCTAAGCAAATCGCGGCCACTCAAGGCAACGCCGACCTCCCCACGGGCGAGCCTAAGGAGAATCGAGTAAGTCTGCCATTTCTGCCCGCAGCCGCCGACAAACCCGAAGCGCCGCCTGCCTGACCGAATTCTCGGTCATCCCCAAAACCTTGGCTACCTCACGTGCCGTCAGCCCATCGCGTTTGAATAGCTCGAATGCCCGCCAAACATGCGGTTCAAAATCCTGTTCTACAACTTGCAATGTACGCGCCAAGATGATCGCGGGCTGAAAAACAGGCTCGTCCGTGCTACTGTCGTCCACTGACCTAAGAGCGTTTAGTTGGAGTTGGTGTTCGCTTCCCCCAATGGCCACAGGATGTGCGGAATTGCGACGGCAAAAATCCACGATCTCATTGCGGGTGATGGCTGCAATCCAATATCGCAATCGCCGCTCGCGACCATTTCGCTCAAACTGATGGATGCCACGGTAAACCCGTAACATGACATTTTGGGCAATATCGTCCGCCACTTCCGGAGCAAATCCACGATTTCGGCAATAGCCCTGCAAAAGTGGCGCCCAGATATCTACCATCCGCTCCCAAGCTCTTGGAACGCCCTTCCGAATCCCATCAAGCAAGCTGGAAGCAGTGGTTTCGTCCATCGGAATCAACTCGTGAAAAATCGCTGGCCCAGCAGTGCTGTAGTAAACGACTGGGGGATACCGGCCGCAAAGTACTCCTCAATTTTATCCTCCCGTACGACAAATCACAATCCAGAATGGCCCGCTGGGGATCATTTCATTGGTTTGGTGTGGCCATCTGCACCCCTGTCCGAATCGTCTACTATGCTGATTTTCTTAAATCTAAAGCTTGACAGCCAGCGATCGCCCATCCAAGGCCCCACGCGTCAACGGGACTCATATTCGCCGTTGAGTGCCTGGGGCGAAAACTGTGAAACTAATCCAGCAAGCGCAGCAACCTCTGCAGTTGCCTCTGACTGTCCTCCAGACAATGTTGATCGTTCGATATTTCTGAATACCGGCGGTATTCCATCAGAATCGGAAGGGCAAAGCTCAGTCTTTCGTAAACGACTGATTTGTGGGTGATGGGAGCCTCGTCAGAGAAGACTGGATTGCTCAAGTACTTGTTGAGGCAATTGCCGAGCAGCCCGGCGGCCTTGCCATAATCTCCTTTTTCCACGTAGGCCTGGGCAACAACTTTATGATTGATCCAATCACCATAGCCTCCCGTCAAACTCAACAGTTCCTGGTAAGACCGAATGGCCGCATCGGGATTTTCAAAAATGAACTCCGCCTCCGCGCGTGTCGTGTAATAGTCAGCCAAACGCATCTCTTTTTGAACGAAGTCGTTGCCCGCCTGTCCCGGGAGTCGTTGGGCCTGCTTCAGCCATTCATCAAATGCTCTGATAGCCAGGCTTTTATTCGCATCTGCCTCTTCCAAGTTTTCAAGTTTCCGGTTGATTTCGGTCAACTTGGTTCTCATTTTGGCTTGGAGTGATCGAAACTCGATAGCTGTATAAACCGTGAATTCGTCCTGCGTGAAATCGCGAAGCAGTAGTCTCGCCTCCTCAAGATCGTTCAATCCTAGTTGCAGAGTCGCAATCGACTCCTTGGATGTGTCCGCCATTCTTAACCGATTCTTTGCGCGATCCATCAATAAGTTAGCGATATCGCGCGGTGAAAATTCCACAAACTGCGGTTCTGGCCCGTTGTTGAAGTATGAGGTTCGCTGCTCCCCGCCTGCGTCCAACTTGTCCGATATTTCTTGAACATTCCGTTCGTGGATTCCAGGGCCGCTCGAGTCGTTCCCCCGGAAAGCACGAGCAGCGGTGGGCTGTTTCCTAGCGACAAACTGTGAAAACAGCTCCATCGCCTGTTCAACATCACCGGAGGCTACCAAAATCTTCAGGATACCTACTTTTGCCTTTTCCTCCGACAGCTCAAAATTGGCAGTTGCGGCAACCACGAATTCTTGGGGAACCTCAACATCCTTGAAGTGTTCGAGCAAGGTAAAGAGGGACGTGAGATTATACTTGTGAGTCGGGTCCCCAGCTGCATGAAGCAATGCCTGCAGCGAGGCTTCCCGATTTTCCATGATGATGTCGAATTCTCCTTTGGCAGCCAGTATTGGGGCGGTTTTGCTGATGGCGTTTGCAAGTATTGCTTTGATACGCATTTGCCGATCAATGACCGCGTGCAACTGCCTTGTTTGGCGGGTATCATTCTCGATCAGATAATCTTTGGTTCTCCTTTTTTCCGTCTGACTCATTTTATGTCGGTCCTGCTCGTAGGCCGCTCTTCTGGGATCCGATGCCGCTTGATGGGCATTCCTCGAAATGACAGCCAGGTCGCTACCTTTTTCTGCACAATACAACCACACCAAGCCCTTGGCGGCATCATCAGTGATCGAATCCCAGTCCACAGTTCTAGCCTCCAACCCATAGTTTACGACGTCCAGCTCGAGCATTCTCGAAATCAACAAATCGTCGACGATCTGCGAATGTTGTGAGTCAGTTTGCGATATTTGTCCAGGGCAATGAGCGGAATGGGAACTCAATACGCAAGTCGTCAAGAGGACCAAGGTCGTGTGACCAGACCGGAAATTGCCGAAGCTGAGTCGGGGTAAGTGCATGTCGTGCTCCCAAGAATGTGGTGTTGTTGGCTAGTGCCCGTAATAACCTAACAGTCTCGCGTTACGGAAATCGAGAAACTTGATCTTCATCTACGATTCCGACGATTTCTCGTAACGCGGTAACGTTATCCATTTCAAGAAGGTTCGGCGGTCACCCACCGTTGGCCTTCCTGTGCTGTGCCACCAAGCGAGGATGCTCACACAAACGAGTAAGACAATGTCGCATTTTTTGTTCCACCATAAACTTACGAGAAATTTTCGATGAGAATCGGATCAATGCCAATCGAAATATCGGCCCGTCACAGAGGCCACATGGGAGCAACCACCACGCGTTGGTCAGCCTGTGGTACAGTGGGGTTGACTATCGTCGGACTTTTTCTGGCGACAGGAAGCCACTGCTGGGCCGTCGATGAACTCCCAGCCGACTGGGTATCCAGAAATCGACCAACCAGCGATCAACAATTGGTTCAGTTGTTTCTGACGCCGCGCGTGGCAGCAGTGACGCTACATAGTTTCGACGATGTTGATCTGTTAATTGGAAAGAGCCTTGAAGGTCGGAATATTGACCGAGTCCTCGAGCTGTTCGAACGCCGAGTATCCGAATCAGGTGATTTGGAAAATGCTTATGGAATTATGCAGTTACAAGCGGCGAATTCTTGGGCGGCGGACTTTAAACAGCAACTACAGGAATTGCCCATTCCCACGAGTCAAGAAATATTGGACGACTTTTATAGCCAATTCCCAGAAAGACTCGTTGCCTGCCATGCCAGCTTCGACCGAGCGAGTCAACGTGGGTCCAAGGCCTGGGAACTGGATCACAAGCCCGTACCGCCCTGGAATATTACAACGCGGGCGTCTTCGCGGGTGATCCAGAATGCGCGGAACGAATCGGCCAACTGTACATGTTAAGAATAGTAAAAGCGTTCATTTCCGATTTGGATTATCAAATTCCTGGAGTCCCAACTTCGCCGGAACCCACTTTACTGGAGAGGCAGCTTATGTCTAACTTGACTTACGCGAGAGTCTACTTCGAAAAAGCCTCGAAGCTGTATGCAGACAGCGGAAATCAAAACTCCGCCTACATAATCGATCAAATGCTAACTTCACTGGATAAAGAACTAGAGAAAGTTAGCACAGCCCATCTTAAGAGGGCCTGCGATTGGGACACGCAACAAAGCGATTTCCAATTAGACCGGCAGTTTCAACAGATGATTGACCGACGCAACCAAGACCGAATCGATACCGAACGCCGACATGAAAGAATTGATAGGCATATTCGCTAGGCAATTTGTACCTTTATTTTCAACCACTTGTTTTACGAGGCTACTAGGAAGTTACCATGATCATGTTACTACAATCCATGTTGGTACGACTTGTTGTACTATCACTACCTTTCGTTGAGTCGAATCCTGCATTAATGGGGGAACAGACTCCGAGAGACTTTTCACACCATCATGTGGTGCGATTGAAATTGCCGGAACGGTACGGGCAGCCCAAATTTGAAGCGCAAGCTATCTCGAATGACAGTCAGTTTCTGGCCATCACGTGCGAGAACAGTCAGGTTGCCCTGATCAAGATCGCGACGGGCGATATCGTCGCCAAAATTCCAGCCTCTGTGGGACAAGTCATCGACATCAGTTTCTCCCGCGATGGGACTCGCCTGTATCTTATTGGGACTACTGGTCAGAAGCTATTCGATGTCAAACTGGGACGGGAGATTGCTTTCTCAACCAACCTGGAAAAAGCGGATCTGGGAATCGAACTCGTTCAACGCAATGGAAAATGGCTGATTCAAAGCTTTCGCTCCAACTATTCCGGTGATCGCAACCGGGCACCACGCATTGGGGACGAAATTACTGGGATTGGGGAGGGGAAGTCCGGACCGATTGAATCAGTGTTAGGCAAAGATAAGGCCAAGACTTTGAAGTTGCTTCCAGGTCCTGTGGAGACGACGGTTCAGCTACAATTCGTTTCGGCCGGAGAATTCGACAAGGAAATCATACACCTTCGACGACTCAGAGAACCTGGAGCGGTCAACCCATCTGCGAACGCGTCGAGTGATCCGTTTGCCGAGAACATGGCGTGGTGTCTTTCAAATCGATTTCATACCTTTATTAATGTGGCAACGGGCAAAATAGTTCGCTCTGTTATGCCAGAGGAAGTTGACCAAAGAACAGGAACACCCGCCCTCTCGGCCGATGGACAAAAGTACGCCTTTTTAGGAAAAGTTGTCGAGACGAAAGAATACGCGATTGAGGTGTTCGATGTTCGATCAGGCAACCGACTGGCCAAGATTGACAATGTGCTCTCGCATGCTCCCAGCAACGGACTTACCAACTCCAGTTTCAATGGACTACAGTTTTCGTCCGATAACAAGCATTTGTTCGTTGGGGCTTGGGACCGTATTTGCGTGTACGATATCGACAAACAATCCTACCATTCGTCATTCAATCTTAACCATAACGTCCCAGTTTCTGAACGAATCACGCGGAAATCGGATGCGAGCGGGGCCAATCTGATGGAAATTGCGTTAAATAAAACTGCCGGTGGAGTTGATCGCCGAGATGCTACCGCCAACATCTTGGTCAAAGTGTTTAATGTTTCTGGCCAAGGACTATTGGCGACGGGATCATGGAATGGTTTGCTCTGCCTCTGGAATCTCAACGAAGGAGAATTGATTCATACATTCGGCCAGTTACCAGAAGAAAGAATTGAAAATATCGAATTTTCACCGGATGGAAATTGGTTGACGTTTTTTGTCCACGGTGAATTGCATTTAGTGAACGTGGGAACAGTCAAGCCTGCCCGTTGACTTCATTGAAGACCAAACGATTTAGAACAAACACAACTAAAACGCAGCGAAAAAAGGAAAATAATATGCGACAGATGATTTGTTTTTTGGTGCTTGTGACACTATTGTCCGCCCCAGCCTTTGGGCAATTGGTCCATCGATTGGCTCCGGAATCGTGGGTTCATTCGCGGAGCGATAATTACCACAGCGTCAAAATTATGGACGACCTGATGCTGGTAGCTGGGAAGACTCAGCTTGACGGCTGGAATCCAATTACAGGAGAAGCAAAATTCCAAATCCCAGTTGCCGACACCAAATCCAGAGGCGAAGGATCCATCGTTCCGCATTCTATTTGGACGTCTTCCCACGGCTTTAGGTTTGTCGAGGCCACCCGCAACGCGACCACTATTCGACAGTTTGAAGCATCCGGATTGGAGCAGACGTCGATTCCGCTGGATCTGGAGAATGTCTATGTTTCTTGCGTAGCATGGTCTCACGATGGAACCCAGTTGGCACTCGCTGGAATTCGTAACGATCAGCCTGTAATCTTCCTTGTTTTCGGAGATCGTCTTCAAGAATTACCGGAACCAAAAGGGAAAATAATTCAAATGCTGTTCACGTCGGACAGTCGGCAGTTGATTTTGTTGAGCGAAAATGGCCCTGACTTGATCAGTCTGCTTGATCTCGCAACCGGACAAATCGGCAAAACGTCGGGCGCCTTCATTTCCAGGGCAAGGTTCATCGATTTGACGCCCGATGGTCGGACGATCGTTGTGGCGGGAATTGCCAATAAAAAAAGCAGTTTGTTGTTCTTGAACTCGCAGACGTTACGTTTGACCGAAGGGGATCAGGTGACGATGCAGGAATTGATAAACGAACCTGTAGATATCAATAGCCTTGCCGTGTCTGCCGATGGAAAGTTGGTAATCGCTTCGATAGATGAAGGCGTGATCATCGTCGATATCGAATCGCGCACTAAGGTTGGTGAACTGAGGGGCATTATGTATCCGGACGCCGTGGCCGTTTCAAACGATGGAGAGTGGTTGGCTTCAGTTCACAGTAGAAAACAAGTCGCCGTCTGGCAATGGAAAACCGTCCTTAAAGAGCTGATGCCAATCAAAACTCTTAACTCTCACCCGGTCGGAGACCGAAAGCCACAACTACGCTTTTCACCCACGGGCAGTCTATTGGCCCTTACCTGTGCTAACGAGTCGCAGAGCGACGAATACAACGATCTTGCCGTCGTCGCCGGCGCAGCAGCCGATGACATGGCGACGTCCTCGGAAACCAAGTCCCAACCGGTGGCAATCATTCTAATTGACCCAATGTCGGGCGATCTCTCCGGCGTTTTAGCGACCAACAGCTATCAGCACTTGAACCTGCCAAGCCGATCTACCGAGTATGTTAAGACCATCAAGTATTTTACCAATCTTGCCTTCTCTCCGGATGGAAAGCGATTGGCGGCGGGTGGATCCAGTGGCTATTCGCATGTTCTGGTTTGGGATCTGCAGCAACAACAGCTAGAGCATGTGGAAAAAATCTCCGGAGATATGGACGAACTAACTTTCGATCCCACCGGTCGATTTCTGTGGGTGGCGGATTACTACCAGAGTTTTAACTTTGATAGTCAGCAAGGATGGAAAGCGACTGAGCTGAAAGAAATGGGTGGATCAACCGTCGACTTTAGTCCTGATGGTCAGCAACTTTTTGTTGGCTTGACGGTGTTTAATCCGAAAACTCTAGCCGAACTGTACAAGGTTCCGAATTCACAATCCAAACACTTTCGACGCCTTTCGTGTGACTCCACCGGTCGCTACGCTTATGCGTTCTATGAACAAAAGGTATTGCGTTGGGACCTGGAAAATGGCGTGACCGACATGCCGCTTGTCTTTCATAACGAGTCTTCCAGGGCTGAAGTGTTGGACTGCGTGTTGTCCCCAAATAGTCAAGTTCTGGCGGTCTCGACAGACGATGCGAAAATACGCCTCTGGAATACCGCAACATGTCAATTGGTCGTCACGTTGGTGGGTCATGAAGGACCGGCCAACTCCATCGACTTTTCACCCGACAGCAACACCCTCGCTTCTGCGGGCATTGATGGCACCACTCGGTTGTGGAACGTTCAACCCTTGACGTCCCTGAGTGGGGCTGCACCAATCGCCCCTCGAAAATTGCCGACAAATGTCGTCTACCATTTGAGCGATGGCGTCACTGTCAAAGTAGTGTTTGATCGCCACGTGAGTCAAGGCGAAGTGGAGTCGGCTCTGGAGGCCGCCCTGCAACAATTGCGGAGTCAGACCCCTAAGTAGACTCTCGGTGTGTTGTTTTTGCTTCCTTCAAATTTCAACCTTTAAGTTTTCGGAAAGGCGGGACTAGCATATGCGATTAATATGCTCGTTGATCTTAATGATGTTTGGGATAAACTCCGTAACGTCGGCGGACACGGAAGTTGGCGGCCCTTTACCAAGCGGCCGTACGACTACCTGGACGGTCGCCGGCAGTCCCTATCGAGTCATCCAAAACGTCGAGGTGCCGCCGAGTACGAAGCTTGTGATCGAGTCTGGGGTCGAAATTCGGTTCGGAAAGTACTCGTTGATCGTCAATGGTTGTCTGGTCGCCCAAGGAACCGCCCAGCAACCGATACTCTTCACCAGCGAAAAAAACGAAAAAGTGCCCGGGCAGTGGGGAAGTATTCAGTTTAATCCAAGTTCTGAAAAGGGTGTGCTGGATTCAACGGGCCAGAGAATTCAAGGCTGCCTGTTGGAATACGCGACGATTGAATACGGGCAAGGAGTCATTGTCCAGCGTGCTTCACCTGTGATTCGCAACTGCCGGATTCAGCACAATCGTAAGCATGAAGGCGCTGCGATCTTCAGCCTGAATGCCTCACCGCTTATCCAGAATTGCCTTTTGCTGAGAAATCAGTGTGAACGGAGCGGCGGGGCCATTCGCACGATTGGAGGACAACCCACCATCCGAGGCTGTGAAATTCGCTTCAACACGGCACTCCGCGGTGCTGGAGGTGGCATCTCATCCGATTTTTCCTCCCCCACAATTGAGAACAACACGATCACGCACAACATGGCTACTGAGGGAGGTGGAATAGCAACAGGAATTCCTCATGGTGCGTACCTATCCACCGCTGCTCATAGTAGTCCGCAAATTTTGGGCAATTCGGTTCACCACAATTTTGCCAAAAGTTCTGGGGGTGGAATCTATGTGATTGGGTCGCCGAAAATTGTGAACAATGTCATCAGCAATAATCGGATTGGACCAGAACGAAACCAAGAGTTTACCGTCCGTATTCATACCACTGACTTTGCCGAACGAACGACGACTCGAAAAGGTGTGGGGGCTGGCATTTACATCGCCAACACCTTCGGTGGACAAGCGCAGATTGCTGAGAACAAGATCATTGCCAACCGTGGTGCGAAATGGGGAGGTGGATTGCATTTGAGTCGTGGTTCCGCGATCATCGCGAGGAATCTGTTTGCTCGAAATGAAGCCAATCATGGCGGAGGTGGTGCCACCATTGTGTTTGTTGCGGAACATCAGAGCCCAGGCTCACTTCGGCATGGCTTAGTTACCGAAGTCAGCGGAAACGAATTTGTAAACAACCAGGGTGGCGCACTAGAATTTGCCGGAAATGGCAAGCATTCCGCAAGGGTTGTCGAGTGCTGTTTTTTCAGGAATGCTCCGTTCCAACTAATCAATCACGCAGTCGGAGATGTTGATGTATCGGCCTGCCATTTCGAATCGCACGAACCCCTCGACTTGCAAAAGGCGATGTTCGACTACTACGACAATCAGGCATTTGGGAAATTGGTATTGGGCCAGAATCCACCGGAAGTGCGGTCGCTGATATCACAAGAATCCCATCGAATCAGCAAATCAATTGTTTGCGCTGAGACCATAAAGTTGGAAGCTGAAAATAGCATTTTGACTGTTCCGAATTCAAGGGATATCGTGCTGGCTTGGCAACCATGCAATCATCCGGATGTTGCGGGCTATTTAATTTATTTTATTAAAGGGGGAACGCTCATTGAAGCGCCGTTCGGCGTTACGAGTGCAAGTGATGAGGGGCTCTCTCCGATCGACGTGGGAAAAGAAACCGCAGCCAAGCTAACTGGACTAACAGCGAACGCCGCGTACTATTTGGCAGTATCCGCCTACGACAGTGAAGGTCAAGAATCGGGATTCTCAAACATCGTACTCGTTCGAACCGAAAGAAACGAGGAATAAAAACGAGGGCCTAGTCCGTCGTTATTGGCAAGGCAAGAGAAAGGGATCTTTCCCGAACGTCTTTTGTTGCTGTTGTTGTTGTTTTTGTCAACACCACAACATCGCGGCATTCCCGAAAAACGGCAGAAGGTGGTTTATGACGACCTGCTTGTTAACAAAGTTCACGAAAGCGGTAAGCACTTTCCGCCGCATTCTTTTCATTTAAAAAAGACGTGAGCAATTCGAAGCGATTTCAACTGTGCTGTGAGAAACAAAGGGGTCAGACCCGAATGGCACTGTTCAATCGTAAGTACCTGAAGAAAGGTGACTTACGTCTTTTGCAATGTTTATAGGTGGACACCTGTGGCCGTGCGGCAATCGAATCGATGCGCGAGTCTTTTGTAGTAGACAGATCGGTTGCATGCGGGCGCAGCTTTAGTCTAATCCAAATCTCTTGGATTTCTTCACTTGCCAAGCAGTTCCATTTATTGGAATACCTCTCATGCAAAACTAGAAGCGATGGCACGCGGATTGACGATCTCTCCTCATGTGCATTGTTTCCTGAGTTCGGCTCAAAGTACGGCTCTCGTTTTTTTTCATCAATGGGTACGCATTGTCGCGTCGTCGTTTTATAACACGAGGTTCAATTCGTCCGGGGCGATTGCCAACGATGCAGGCGGCGATCTCCTTGAGCTTATGTAAGATGAACCCTACCAATTTCGATGTTTCGACAGAGCCGTTGGCAATCAATGACCACGACGAGAGCACGAACTGACAAGTGCTTGTAAAACTGATCTGACGCGGCTTCTTCCCATGAAGTATCGCTGCAGAAGCTGCCGTCGATCGAATCAGGTTATACGCCAGGATCGTCGTCCACAACTGTCGGCGCACCATCTCGGGTGACTTGCAGCGAACGTGTTTCAAATTCAAATTCGATTTGATGCTGCGAATATCCAATTCAGCGTTCCAGCGAAAACCCCTAGAGTTCAGCGATGTCTTCCTTGGTGTATTCATCAGCGTCAATCAACGTAGTGATGATGTCCAGCGAATGTGTTCGCCGACCAGGAACGATAATGTTGAATCGTACTTCGCGAAGTTCCAGCGTTTTTTGGGATCTGCGCATAGAGTTCTTCGCTCATCCATTGCGGACGCTGTGGACGAGTCCAAATGACAATGTGATCATGTTTACTCAGGCGACGTCCACGTCGAAAATCAGAGATACGCAAGTGGTGCTTACGCGCACAGGAATGTGTTCCCTGATTGAGTAACAGCGCGAGCATCATGTACGAGCAATAGTAGCGATCCATGACTGCGAGGTTGTTAGGCTTCAAAGTCGAGAGAATCACGCGTAACAACGCGGTTTCGCCCGTCTCTTTTCCCGCATAGGGCCCGATTGCGACATTCATCACCGCAGCCGTGGCCAGCGAAACAATGGCGACTGCCCGAGCAATTGGAAACCCAATTCCGGGTTCTTGCGACTTGCTCTGCGGATAGACGGCCTGATTTTCAGGAGTGTCGGGCATGGTGAAGTTGAAAGCATCAATCAGCATTGGATGAAAGTCTTTCCAAAGCCAAGTCAGATCGGCGGCGGCCTCTAGTTCGTTGGCGACTTCCCCACTCAATTCACGCAATGCCCGTTCGCTCAGCTTTTCGCGTGCGACGCAGTAGACGCCGGTGTCCTGCGTCGGTGCTGGTCGATCATTGAGCAAACAGAAGTCGATGATGCAAGAAACGGCAAATTGGCACGAGGCTTCTCTGCCATCCCGTAAGGCTTGACCGAGAAATGCCCACAGAACGACTGCCGTGCTGTAGATACCCCTTGTTGCGAACAGGTTGTTGTGCTTGGAAAAGATATCAACGATCTTTTCCTCTGATAGCACTTTGTCGAAGGGTAGGCCCTTGCAGATGAGAAAGGACTCGGTGATTTTCCGAAAACTCACCGTGCGGGAAGTTCCACGACTTGGTATGTCATGAGACATGAAAAAACCCTCCTTGGCTTTTACACGGGCACGTGTCACCAAGGAGGGCTCACAAATTATGCCAAGATCGGGTATTTAAGGCAAGACACGATCAAGACGGAACCTAGCATTTCAGAAATACCAGTTCGCGTCAATGAAGGAATTACGTACCCATCAAAATTCAACAGTGCCATTCAGGCCTGACCCCTTTGATGTCTTCAACGCTCACCCGCTTTAGTTGGTTGGTGATCGTTTCGGCAGTACCCAACCGGCGCGGGGGAAATGGCAGGTGTAACCGCCCGGGTTTCGAACCAGGTAATCTTGGTGTTCGGGTTCGGCTTCCCAGAAGTCACCGGCAGGCTCAACTTCCGTCACAACTTTGCCCGGCCACAAGCCCGACGCGTCGACATCGGCGATGGTCTCCAGAGCGACCTGCTTTTGTTCCTCGCTTGTGTAGAAGATGGCGGATCGGTAGGACATTCCCCGATCATTCCCCTGCCGATTCTTGGTCGTTGGGTCATGGATCTGGAAAAAGAACTCGAGCACTTGCCGAAAGTCCGTCTTCTCGGGGTCGTAAATGATCTCGATGGCTTCCGCGTGCGTGCCGTGATTCTTGTAGGTGGCATGCTTGACATCCCCACCCGAGTAGCCGACTCGGGTTGCCACGACACCGGGTTGTTTGCGGAACAGGTCTTCCATGCCCCAAAAACATCCTCCCGCTAAAATGGCTGTTTCGGTCTTCATGCTTGGCTCCATGGGGGGCTCTGAGGTCAATACGGGTACGGTCGGCTCTGGCTGTTGTGCGCAAGCCACCAGCATCGCAACGACGATAGCCACGCACGTTTGGCTAGTGCGGACAGCTAACCGCGAGCTTAACCGTTGAATCATGGTCTATTTCTCCAGAATCTAGCCAAGTACCGATCGTCGTTTCGAGTCGCTCGGATTCTACCGTAACTCGGCCAGCCCCTGTAGCGTGGAGGACATCAAAGGGGTCAGGCCTCTTTGATGGGGGGACGCGAATCTGTTGGCGGTCGCGGGCACGGATGGTCGACTCCAGTTTGAGCCGACGGACATTGGATTCGATCCACTCCGGATCGCCAAGCGGTCTACCCCGTTGGACTGAAAGGCGAGCTCCGGCTAACTCGGGGTCCGATAGCCGAGCGTTGACTCGCTGCACCTATCCAGGAAGTCTGGGGAGCGGCCAGGGCGAAATCAGCGGGGCAGGTTGGTGTAGCCAATGCCGAAGAGAACCCCACTGCCATCCACCACAGGACGCAGCAACGGCTGACAAATCAAAGAGGCCTGACCCCTTTGATGTCTTCCAAATCAAAGAGGCCTGACCCCTTTGATCAACAGACGCGGCCGACAGGGGTCGGCCGCGTTTGGTTGAGGGTTGTTAGGGGAGCGTCACCGGGATGCCGTCGTTTCGGCCAGCCATCGCGCGGAAGACATTGATGTCGACGTCGGTCGCGATGGTATGGGTCGAGCCGTCCATCAGCAGAAACAAGCAGCCGCCGGAGTGCGGGCTCCAGAATCCGCCCGGACTGCCGGTCGGAGAACTCGGGCCGCCAGTACGGACGTGCACGCTGACCATCGTGATGGCCGGCCGAGCGGTCGCGCCCACCACCTGGCCACGTCGCTGGGCCCACCACGGCGAAAAGACCGTTTGGCCACCTGGGATCACACCCGCCCAGCCATTCGGGGTGAACATGCTGGCTCGCTCGCCCAAGCCGATGGTGTTCGAAGTGCCATCGGTGATCTCAGCGACTCGAATGGCGACGTTCCGGTGGAAGATTCCATTGAACGGCGTCTGCTCGTACATCGCAGTGTAGCGCGGGGCGTTAGCAGGATCGCCGCCGCCGACACACCCGACATAACTCAAGGGAGCCAGGTCGGTGATTCCCAGCGAGGTCGGCCACACCGTCACCGGTTCGCGCCAACTGTCCGACGGGCACAGGAAGCCGGGAATGGGGGTGCTGCGTGCCATTTGATTGACGGGGTCGGCAATCGGCAAGTTGAAATTGATGGTCGCATGCAGGTTGTCTTGCTCCATGTACGGGAGCAAGCGGGCGAACACACTCCAACCCGGTCCGATTTCTGGCACCGGGTCGTTTCCTCCGCCAGGCCAAGGCCCGGTCACTTGCGAGATAAAACCAGCCGGAAAGGCCCGCTTGGCCGACTCGTGGTTATACAGAGCCAAACCCAACTGCTTGAGGTTGTTGGTGCATTGAATGCGACGAGCGGCTTCCCGAGCCATTTGTACCGCGGGCAGCAACAGGCCCATCAGGACCCCGATAATCGCGATGACGACCAGAAGTTCCACCAAAGTAAAGCCACGCCGAACGCGGACGTCCAACATTTGCGGGGTCTGTCTGCCAAAAACTTGCGTGGTCTGTCTGCCAAAAACTTGCGAGCGAACCATTCATTCTCTCCCTTCGAGCCAACATGTAATCGGTCACAGGGTACACACGTACCCCGACGACAAAGTCCATTCGTTGCTGGCTGGCAGAGAGCTGGCTTGCAAAACAGGATCAGCGGGACGGGTCTCACAGGAGCGGTCCAGGTCAGCGGCGGCGGCCAAAAACCACTCAGGCTCCCCAGACCATCCGCATTTACCAAAACTCCCAATCCAGCTGGGCCGATTCGAGAAAATCACGGCGAGCAGATGGTATTGAGACTCAGTCCCAATAAGAGAATACCGACGCCCGGCAGTTTCAGCAAGGGCCGAGCCCGGGAAATTCTGGGCTGTGGCCCCGGACCGTCCAGTCCTGCCCTCGCTTGAACCCACAAGAACTTGGAAGAAGTTGGAAGAGATCTTCCAACTTCTTCCAAGAAAGTGACGCGTTTTGCTCAGTAACGATCACTATTTTGACGGATATTGACAGAAAGCTGATTGCAATCTTCCAAACTCCGAGTAGAATCAGAGTGTAGGGGCTTTAGGAAATCTTGGTCGGCATTCGGCGCTGGGCTGGCCTGGTTATCTTTACGGGGTTGGCCTTTACGGGCTGGCTTAAACGGGGTTGGCTGGTTTTACCGGGTTGGACATGATGTCGGAACAACGGCGGCTGAAAATCTTGGACATGATCCGGCACGAGGGCTACGGCAGCCTCGATGGCTTGGCGGGTCGGTTGGGGGTCTCGGAGTCGACAGTGCGACGGGATGCTTCCATTTTGGAGCAGGAGGGGTGGCTGCGGCGGACTCGGGGGGGCGTTTTGCTGACGTCTTCTTTGCCGGAGAATCCGCATTTTCGTCAGCACCAGACCACGGCTCAGGCGCAGAAGCGGGCGATTGCTCTGGTGGCGGCCGGGATGGTCCAGGAGCGGGAGACGGTGTTGCTGGATGGTGGCAGCACGACTTTTGAGTTGGGCTTGCAGTTGATGGGTCGCAACTTACAAGTTGTGACAAATTCCTTGCCGTTGGCGAATTTGTTCTCGCACAGCGAGAGCACTGACCTAACTTTAGCCGGCGGGCACCTGCACAGCCGCACGGGCGTGATGTTGGGGCCGTTGGCGGAGCGAACGCTGGAGCAGATCCATTGCCGCTGGGCGTTTCTCAGCGTGGCGGGTTTGGACGCGGAGCGGCTGTACAACGACAACCAGCTGTTGGTGGAAACCGAGCGATCGATGATGGCGGCGGCGGACAAAGTGGTGGTGTTGGCCGACAGCTCGAAGTTTGGTCGGCGGGGGATGTTCCCGCTGTGCGACTGGGAGCGGGTGCACTGCGTGGTGGTCGACCAGGGGTTGGCGGCGGAGTGGCGCGCGGTGATTGGTCGCAGGACCGAGTTGGTGATTGCTGACTTGTCGCCGGAACAGGCGGGGGAAGCGGGTGGGGCCGCAGCGGCGAGCGGCAGTAGTGGTGGGAGCGAGCGTGATGGGAACGGGCGTGTTGGGAACGGGACTGAGGAAGTGTAGGTAGACTGACGATGAGTGCCATGACACCGATCGACCGAACGGCCATTGAAGCGATTGTACGACGTGTGGTTTTAGCCGCGGCGGGTCAAGCTGGGGCGGCACCGGCGGTCGGCGTGGATGCGGCAGGCGTTGAGGCTTCGCTGCCGGCGGCTGCTGTTCCGGCGGCGCCGAATTTGGTGGTCAGTATTTCGGCGCGGCACGTGCATTTGACCGACGAGCATGTGGAGATTTTGTTCGGGCGTGGTCGGACGTTGACGCCGGACAAGGAGCTGTACCAGCGTGGATTTTACGCGGCCCAGGAAACGGTGATGGTGGTGGGGCCGCGGAAGCGGATGTTGCCCAACGTGCGGGTGTTGGGTCCGACGCGTGGGGCATCGCAGGTCGAGTTAGCGATGACCGATGCGATTTCTTTGGGGATTGCTGCGCCGGTGCGGCACAGTGGCAAGATCGAAGGCACCCCGGGCTGTGTATTGGTGGGTCCGGCGGGTGTGGTGGAGTTGAAACAGGGCGTGATTCGGGCGGCGCGACACGTGCACATGAGTCTGGAGGACGCCAAGTACTACGGCGTCCAAAATGGCGATTTCATGAAGCTACGGATTCGTTCGCACGATTGCACGACCACTTTTGAAGATGTCTTGGTTCGGGCCGATGCCGCCAGCTTGCTGGAGGTGCATTTGGACACGGACGAGGGCAACGCGTGCATGTTGGACGACGCGACCGAGATCAGCTTGTTGAAGGTCAGTGACGGTTGTGGCTGTCACGGCAAGAAGAAGATCGTCCGTCCGGTACCGGCTGGTCGGTAGGCGGCATCGGATGGCCGGATCGGCCTCGGGTGTGCACTGACTAGCGGATCACTTTCCTTTCCCCCTCGAACTTGGAGTGTTTTTCATGGCTGACCAAATGTCTGCCTTGGGCATGATTGAAACCAAAGGCTTCATTGCCGCGGTCGAAGCGACTGATGCGATGATCAAGGCCGCGAACGTGAAGATGATGGGTTGGGACAAAGTCGGCAGCGGTCTGGTGACCGTGTTTGTGACCGGCGATGTTGCAGCCGTCAAAGCGGCGACGGACGCCGGCGCCAGTGCCGCGGGCCGAGTTGGCGAAGTCCTGAGTGTGCAGGTGATCGCTCGTCCGCACGACGAATTGTTGACCGTACTGCCCAAGTTGAAGAAGTAAATCGAGTTGCTCGCATGGCAAAAAAGACTGCCGCATCCCCTGCAACTGCCCCTGCCCCATCAAGTACAGAAAGCAAACCCATGCAAACTGCTATTGGAATGATTGAAACCAAAGGTCTGGTCGGATTGGTCGAAGCCACCGACGCCATGGCCAAAGCCGCCAACGTCACGATTGTCAAGCGAGTCGACATCGGCGGCGCTTACGTCACGACCATTGTCAGCGGCGACGTCGGCAGCGTGCGTGCGGCCGTCGAGGCCGGTGCGAATGCCGCCACCCAAGTGGGCGAATTGGTTGCCAGCCACATTATCGCTCGACCGTCTGAAGGCTTGATCGAAGCTTTCACCTAGTCGGTATGCGACGAACGATCCCGATTCGAGAAGGAGCGAGCGGATGAAAGTATTGGTGGCGAATTTAGGTTCGACCAGCTTCAAGTACCGGTTGTTCGATTTGGATACCGAACAGCAATTGGCCCAGGGTGGTGTGGAGCGAATTGGCGCGGCTGAAAGCGCGTGCGAATCGCGGACGCAGCGAGGACAAACGCAGAGCACCTTGCCGGTCCCCGACCATGGGGTAGCGGTGCAGTGGTGTTTGGAGCAGTTGACTCACCCAGAGACGGGCTGCTTGGAATCGGTGTCCGAGGTGTCGGCCATCGGCTTCAAGGCGGTGCATGGCGGTTTGAAGTCGGGTGTGTTCTTGGTCGACGAGGACTTGTTGCAGGAGATGCAGCGAGTTGCGGTAGTCGCTCCAGCACACAATCCACCGTACATTCGCGCGATGCGTCAGTTGGGCCAAACCTGTGGCCCGATTCCGTTGGTGGCCGCTTTCGAGACGGATTTCCATCGCACGATTCCGCTGGAACGAAAAATTTACGGCATTCCGCAAGATTGGACCGAGCGATTGGGTGTGCAGCGGTGGGGCTTTCACGGAGCCAGCCATCGTTACATCGCGGGTCGAATCGCTCAGTTGATGGGTCGCGATGACTTGAAGGTCATCTCCTGTCATCTGGGGGGATCCTCCAGTCTCTGTGCGATCGACCACGGTCGCAGCGTGGGGACAACGATGGGCATGAGTCCGCAGACGGGCCTGCCGCAGAACAACCGCGTGGGTGACTTCGATCCGTTTGCTTTGCCATTGCTGATGGAGCAGACGGGGCAATCGTTGTCAGAAGTCCTGTCCACGTTATCGAGCCAAGGCGGGCTATTGGGGATCAGCGGCGTCAGTGGCGACATGCGTGACTTGCGGCAAGCCGCAGCGAATGGGCATGCCAATGCCAAGTTGGCGTTGGACTTTTTTGCCGCGGAAGTCCGTCGCTTGTTCGGTGGACTGGTGATCGAACTGGGGCCACCCGATGCCGTGGTTTTCACGGGCGGGATCGGCCAAAACGATTGGCAGTTGCGACAGGAGATCACGCGCGGGCTCAGTTGGTTGGGTTTGCGTTTGAACGATTCTGTCAATGCGGAAGTCCGCACAGAGGGACGAATCGATAGCGGCGAAGGTTGCCAAATCTGGGTTGTGCCAACCAACGAGGAGTTGGTGGTGGCCCGTCAGGTCAAGTCCTTGTTGGAGTCTCGCTAACATGTTCATCGCCAAGGTCGTTGGCTCGTTGGTGTCCACGCAGAAGGTGGGCACGATGACGGGTCACAAGTTGATGTTGGTGGAGCCCTATCGGGTGGAGCCCAAGGACCGCACGACGTTGGTGGGCACGGGGCGTAGTTTTGTCGCGGTCGACACCTTGGGATCGGGCGTGGGCGACTTGGTCTTGGTAACGCAGGGCTCGAGCGCTCGCTTGACGCCGGAGACCAAGAGTTTGCCGATCGACGCAGTGGTCGTGGGTTTGATTGATCAAGTGAGTTTATCGCAGGGTTGCATCTACGATCGCCAATCCGCGGAACAGTAGAAGGCATAGTTTCAGATGAAAATTGATGAAGCGTTGATCCGAGACGTGGTGACGCAGGTGCTGCAGGAGGTGGTGGCTGGTCGTGGAACATCCACGAGTGGTGCTGACTCGAGCGCCTCGGGGCGTTGGGCTGCGCCTGCTGCCACGGCCGCGCGCAGTTTTATCGGGCGACGTGGTCAGTTCGATTGCGTGGACCAAGCGGTCGCGGCAGCTCAGACTGCCTTCGAGCAGTTGTCGACCCGCGGGTTGGAGCAGCGGCGACAGATCGTCGACATCATCCGCAAGATCTGCAGCTCGCAGGCCGTGGAGTTGGGGGGGCTGGAGTTTCAAGAGACAAAGATTGGTCGACTGGAGCACAAGATCGAGAAGTTGGTGGCCTTGGATCACCCGCGGGTGCCAGGCGTCGAGTTCTTGCGGCCACAGACCTACAGCGGGGATCATGGCTTGGCGGTGATCGAGCGGGCGCCGTTTGGAGTGATCGGAGCCATCACGCCGGTGACGCATTCGCTGCCGACCTTGGCCTGCAACGCCATCAGTATGATTTCGGCGGGCAATGCTTTGGTGGCCAATCCGCATCCCAGCGGTCGCAAGATCGCGGCGGAGGGTGTGCGGCGGTTCAATGAGGCGATTTTTCAAGCCACCGGCATTGATAACTTGATCTGCGTGATCACCGAGCCGACTTTGGAATCTGCCAATGCCATTTTCGCGCATCGGGGGGTGTCTTTGGTTGTGGTGACTGGCGGGCCGGCCGTTGCGCGGGCCGCTTTGAAGGCTGGCAAGCGAGCGGTGGTGGCGGGGCCGGGCAATCCACCGGTGGTCGTGGACGAAACCGCCGACTTGGGCAAAGCCGCACGGTCGATCATTCAAGGGGCAGCTTACGACAACAACCTACTGTGCATTGCCGAGAAAGAAGTGTTTGTCGTCGATCAGGTATTTGATCGGCTGATGGACGAGATGGAACGTGCGGGAGCGGTGCGACTGCGAGGCAAGCAGGTGGAGCAGATGACGGCGGCGGCCTTCGTGGAAGTGGGCGACGACAAGCACTTGGCTCCGGCCAAAGAGTTGTTAGGACAAGATGCCGTCAAGATGGCGGCAGCGATTGGGCTGACGGTGGATCCGCGGACGCCGTTGCTGTTCGGTGAGACGGACGAGCACAATCCGTTTGTGGACGTGGAACAAATGATGACTTTTGTTCCATTTGTGCGGTGTGCGAATGTGGAGCAGGCAATCGACTTGGCCAAGCATTACGAACACGGTTATCGCCACACCTCGTTGATTCACTCCAACAATGTTCGCAACATCACGCGGATGGGCAAGTTGATGGACACGACGCTGTTCGTCAAGAACGGACCGTGCATGGCGGGTTTGGGGATGGGTGGCGAGGGCTACGCATCGTTTTCGATCGCGGGTCCCACGGGGGAAGGCATCACCACACCGTTGACGTTCACTCGCGAGCGACGTTGCAGCATGATCGACGACTTGTGGATCTTGGGACAACCGAGGAACGACGCATGACGCCGGCCTTGGTGGTGGGGCGGACGCACGCCACGATCAAAGATGCCTCGTTGCAGGGAGCTACCCTCTGGGTGGTGCAACCGCTGCGAATCGACGATCGTGCGGACGGTTTTCCGCTGATTGCCATCGATGCGGTGGGCGCGGCGGTGGGGGATCGGGTGATGTTGACCAGTGATGGGCCGCTGGCTCGCACTTGGCTCAAGGCGGACAAGACACCCGTGCGTTGGACCATCATTGGCTTGGTGGATCCACGGGCGGCTAAGTAGAAACCATGACTCCTGCAAATTCGTCGCTACAGCCGAACATCCGAACCTACGCAGGGCGACTCCTGACGATGGCTGGGTTGCCGAGCGATTTGTTGTCGGGGCAAGTCCTGCAGGTGGATACGCGGACGGTGGTCACACCGGAAGTGCGTGATTACTTGCGGCGGCAGCAGGTGGGCTTGCAACGTGGGGTCGGGGTAGGTGTCGAAATCGCACCGTCGGCTCTGGTCGCAGGGTCGCCGGCGGGGGAGCCGCGACGGGCTTTGCATGTCTGGTGGCATGGACCATTGGACGCGGCTGGGTCGTCAGCGACGCGAGGTTCGTCCACGCGGTGGCTGGGACAGATCGATCCGCGAGTCGATGGGCAACTGCGGGCGGAATCCAGCAGTCGGGAGTTGGCAGAGCAAGTCGTGACACAAATGAGTGTGGCGGTTGAGCAATGGAGCGGTCCGACGCAGTTGGTGTTGAGTCCGCGTCCGTGGGAGGTCCAACGCGAGTTGGCCGAGCGGCACGGCACCTTTGCTTGGTGCGTCATGTCGGGCGGGCCGCTGGGGTGGGAGCAGGCTCAATCGTCGGCCGCCAGCGTCTTGGTGTGTGCGCCGCCTTTGACCTCGTGGATCGTGCGTCGTTGGTTGACGTTGGTGAAACCGCGGGTTGTCCGCGGTATGTCCGACGGCAGGCCATTGCTTCCAGCAACGATGAGGAAGTCATGAGAATTGCTCAAGTGGTGGGGACGGTGACGTTATCGCGTCTGCATCCGACGCTGGCCAATCATCGCCTGCGGCTGGTGTTGCCGTTGGACTTGGAGCAGTTGGTGTTGGGGTCGAGTGTGGATGCCTGGTCGAGTGGGTCGGACGAGTTCATTGTGGCCTGGGATCACTGCTCGGCGGGGTTGGGTAGTTTGGTAGCCTTGGCAGAGGGCCCGGAGGCGGCTCAGCCGTTTTTGCCGGAAATCAAGCCGATTGATGCGGGGATTGCCGCTTTGTTGGACGAGGTCATGATCGACCCGCAAGCGTTGAAGTCCCTGCAAAACTCCTAAATAGGAATGAGACAGAAATGTCAGAGAAAAGCGTTTATCAAGTCAAGAAAGACATCTGCGAAATCGGTCGGCGTATTTACGCCAAGGGTTTTGCGGCGGCCAACGATGGCAACATCACGGTGCGGATCAGCGAGAATGAAGTCCTGTGCACACCGACGATGCATAGCAAGGGCTTTTTGGTGCCCGACGACATCTCGTTGGTCGACATGACGGGCAAGCAATTGTCGGGGCGAAAGAAGCGTTCCAGTGAAGCGCTGTTGCACTTGGAAATCTACAAGAATCGTCCGGATGTCAAGAGCGTGGTGCACTGTCATCCACCGCACGCCACCGCGTTTGCTGTGGCCCGCGAGCCGATCCCGCAGTGCGTGCTGCCGGAAGTGGAAGTGTTCCTGGGCGATGTGCCGATCACGAAGTACGAGACGCCGGGCGGGCAGGCGTTTGCGGATACGATCATCCCGTTTGTCAAGAAGACCAACGTGATCGTTTTGGCCAATCACGGCACGGTCAGCTTTGGTGAGGACGTGGAACGAGCCTATTGGTGGACCGAGATTCTGGATGCCTATTGCCGCATTCTGATGTTGGCCAAGCAGTTGGGGGGCGTCAATTACTTGAACGCTCACGAATCCAAAGAACTGTTGGAACTGAAGGACAAGTGGGGCTTCACCGATCCGCGGAATTCTTCTGAATACGCCAATTGCGATATTTGCGCCAACGACATTTTTCGCGACAGTTGGATGGCGACCGGTGTCGAGCGAAAAGCGTTTCCCGAGCCGCCGTCGGCCAAGCCGGAAGACATCGCCAAGTACCGTAGCACGCCCAGCACACCCGCTGCGGCTGCGGTGCCTGGCAACTTGGAATTGAGTCCGGCGGTGTTGGAGGCCTTGGTCAGCACGATCACCGACCGGGTGGTCAAAGAATTGCAGCAACGGTAGTGTAAACGTCACGTAGAGAGAGCGAGCGACATGAAAGTTTCGATTATTGGTGGCGGTGGGTTGGTGGGTTCGTGTGCGGGGTTCGCGCTGCAGGCGACGGGTGCTGCCAGTCAAATTGCGCTGTTGGATGTGAATCGCGACCTGGCTCTGGGACAGGCGTTGGACTTGATGCACGGTGGCCCCAGCACCAGCGATCAAGTGATCACTTCTGGTGGCTACGAACACGTCGCCGATAGCGACGTGATTTGTATCACCGCCGGTTTGCGACGGAAGCCGGACGAGAGTCGCTTGCAGTTGATCAACCGCAACACCGAGTTGTTCCTGTCGATTTTGGACGAGGTCGCTCAGGCGCAGCCCAAGTCGTCAGCGGTGGTGTTGGTGGTGTCCAATCCGGTCGATGTATTGACCTACTTGGCGGCCGAGCGGTTGAAGTTGCCGACTAGCCAAGTGTTGGGTTTGGGAACGCAATTGGACACGATCCGATTTCGCAGTTTGTTGGCGGCCCATTTGGGGACGCCACCCAAGCAGACCAACGCATTGATCCTGGGCGAACATGGCGACAGCATGGTCCCGATCTGGTCCGGCGCTACGGTGGCCGGCTTGCCGATGGACAAGTACCCGGGCTGGAGCCATCAAGCGGGGACGCAGATCTTCGAGCGAACGAAGAAGTCGGGGGCCGAGATGCTCAAGACCAAGGGCGGCGCGGGTTTTGCGGTGGGGGTGGCGATTGCAGACGTCATCGACGCGGTTATCTTGGACAAGCAATTGATCTTGCCGGTTTCATCGGTGCAGCGTGGTGAAGTGTACGGATTGCGGGATGTCGCGCTGAGCGTGCCGACCAAAGTCGGACGGGGTGGGCGGCAGGCGTTGCTGGAAATCGATCTGTGGCCCAAAGAAGTACAAGGGCTGAAGGCCAGCGAGCGTTCATTGAAAGAGACGATCGCCCAAATCAAGCGCTGACAGCGGTTCGATCGGCGTTCTTCGTCGTGGTTTAAATATTCGACGGCCGACCCCCTGAGGATGTCGTTCCTGGGGGGCGGTTCGCATTCTGATTCGACTTCGTGTATAATCAGCGCCCCTGTCATTGCCAGAAGGGGGTTGATTTACTCCCTTTGGCCAATAGTCAGGGTGACGGTGTCGGCCGGCGCGACATCGCAGATCCCCGTTTCAATCAGCTTGGGAGTATTCGATGAGTGGCTCGTGTGGGAAGACCGTGGCGTGGCAGAGACCCTGGCAGTGGCTGGAACTCTGGCGGGGATTGGGACTTGTGATCTTGATCTTATCCAGCGGCGGATGGTCTGGTCCGGCTGCCGGCTTGGTAGCGATGGATGACGATCGGGCTGGGGAGTCGACCGCGGAAGCGGCACCGGTGGTGGCCAAGCAGACGATCGAAGTGGCGTTTGTCACCAACCAGATCGCCAACTTTTGGAACATCGCCAAGGCGGGTTGCGAGGATGCGGAAGCGGAGCTGAGTGACGATAAGTACGAGATCGTGGTTCGCGTGAAGTTTCCCGATCCGGCCACGGTGACTCGGCAGAAACAAGATGTGGAAGACCTGTTGGCCTCGGGCGTGCAGGCCCTGGCGATCAGCCCGATCAGCGCTGACGATCAAGTGCCGCTGTTGGATGCATGGTCGAAACGTGTTCCGCTACTGACGCATGATTCGGATTCGCCCAATTCAAATCGTCTGTTGTATATCGGCATGGATAATTACAAGGCGGGTCGGATGGTGGGCGAGATGGTCAAGCAGGCCTTGCCGCAGGGTGGCAAGGTGGCTTTGTTCATTGGTCGGTTGGAGCAGGATAATTCCAAGTTGCGCAGGCAAGGCGTCATCGATGTGTTGATGGGCGTCGACCAACGGGAAGAGGAGTTTTCAGCCGTGGACGAAATCATCGCCAATGACAAGTACGAAATCGTTGGGACGTACTTGGACCAAGGCAGCAGTGATGTGGCGCTGCGGAAGGCGGAAGACGCCCTGTCGGCCCACAGCGACTTGGCCGCCATGGTGGGATTGTTCGAATACAATCCACCCGAGATCATCAAGGCGGTGGAGAAGCGTCGTAAGTTAAAGCAAGTAGCGATTATTGGTTTTGACGAAAATGATGCCACCTTGACCGGCATTCGTGAAGGCTATGTCACAGGGACGGTCGTGCAAAATCCGTACGAGTACGGGTTCCAGTCCGTGCGAATTTTGACCGAGATCCTCAAGGGCAACCGTTCGGTGATCCCGGCGGACAAGTACGTCGATATTCCGCCGCGGGCGATCACGAAAGAGAATCTCGACGAGTATTGGGACGAGCTGCGATCCTTGATGGCTCGGTAGTTGCCGCATGATGGCCTCGGCGGCGGGATTGGGTTACAATGGTGATAGCCGATCACCATTGGCCTACCGATGGGTAGCCTGGGTGTGTTTCACCCGTGGTGAGCGTCGGTAATTGGGTTAGGGGCATTCCCTCCCATCCCGCCTGCCCGAGTGATTCCACCATGCCACGCTTCGATTGTGTCGATGTCTGTTTTTTTTCATTAGCTGGCATGCCGGCCGCGTCGAGACCAAGAACTCCCAGGTTCCACAAGCAAATAGTCAGTCGTGGCTTGCTGGGACTTTTCTGTTGCGGTTTCTTGAATTTCTCTGTTTTGTGGCTATTAGCGACGAGCTTTTCGCTGGCGTTTGACTCGGCGGACGACTTGCCGTTCCGAGCGGATGAGGGTTATCCGCGGTTGTCCTTGCCCAGTTCGGGTTGGCAGTTTCGACCTGCAGCGGGCGAGAAGGCGGGTGCAAACGCGAGTGCGGAACCGGGTGCGGTCCCGGACTCCGTCGCAGCACAGGTGCCTGCGCCTTGGGAAGATTTTTTGGGTTTGAATTTTGATGGTCGTGGCACCTACACCTTGGCATTGGATGCGGCGGCAGTGGAGCAGGTACAGCAGTGGCGTTTGCAGCAGGAGGCGAAGCTGGGATTGTCTCGCTTGTACGTGGTATTTGATGGTGTGGCCACCGAGGCGACGGTGCGACTGAATGGGCAGGTGCTGGGTGCGCACTTGGGGCCTTGGACACCGTGGGACGGTTGTGTCGATGGGGCCTGGAATCCGGCGGGGCCCAATGTTTTGGAGGTCGAGGTCGATGAGCGGGTCGGCCATCACACGCAGGGTTTTCTGCCAGTCTTTCTGCCGCACTTTGGCGGGATCTGGCAGCCGGTTCGCTGGGAGTTGCGTCCGGTCCAACGGATCGATTCGAAGCGGACGTTGGTCTTGGGTGACTATGCCGCCGACGGGCAACACGGGTTGTGGCTCGATGTGCCACTGAGTCCGGAGGTACAAGCCGGACAGCAACTGCGAATCACGGTGGAAGTTCCGCGGCAATGGGTGGAGTACCGGGCGACCGCGGAATCGGCAGTGATGGGGGCCGGTGCGGCGGGGTCGTTGCAACCGGTTTGGCGCGAATATCCAGGCGGGACAGAACGACAGTTTATGACCGTATTGGCTGCGGACCAGATTGAGCAGGGGCGGTGGCGTCAGCGGTTGTCGCTGCCCGACGCGCTGCCTTGGTCGCCGGCCGAACCGTGGTTGTATGGAGTACGGGTCGAGTTGTGTTCGAGTGACGCGGAGGGGGCGGCCGTATTGCATGCGGCGAGGTTCCGGACGGGATTCCGCCGCTATGAGACGCGTGACCACCAATTGCTGCTCAATGGTCAGCCGGTGGTGATTCAAGGGGTGTTGAATTGGGGTTATACGCCGTATTCGTTGGCGCCCACATTGGACGAGCGCGTCATGCGAGCGGAGTTGGAAGCGGCCCGACGGATGGGCGCCAATCTGATGAAGTTCTGCCTCTGGATTCCACCACGGCGGTATTTGGAATTGGCCGACGAGATGGGCATGTTGACGTGGATCGAGTACCCGACCTGGCATGCGCAGTTGGTGCAAGCCAACTTGGCGGAACTGAGTCGCGAGTACACCGAGTTCACGGACTACGATCGCAATCACCCCTCGGTGATACTCCGCAGCTTGACCTGCGAGACGGGACCGTCGGCGGAGTTGCCGGTGATTCAGCACCTGTACGACTTGGTGCAGCGGCAGGTTCCGGGCGCGATTGTGGAGGACGACAGCAGTTGGATTTCGTGGAATCGCATCAGCGATATCTGGGACGATCACCCGTATGGCAACAATCATACCTGGGTCAAGACCTTACAACGTCTGCGCGAATTTATCGATCAGCGGGAGGCCAAGCCCTTGATTTTGGGCGAAGCGATTGCAGCGGATACCTGGCCCGATCTGCGTGGTTTTGTCCAGGGTGCTGGGCAGCGGATCGCCGGGCCGGACGGAGAGTCGCGGCCATTTTGGTATTTTGGTTTTTTGGAGGCCGCCCAAGCCTTTGAGCAGCAGTTGGCAGCCAGTGCCGGCCGAGAGGCGGTGGAACGCCTGCGCGCGGATTCGGTGCGCTACGCGTATTTGATGCGCAAGTATCAAGTAGAGACGTATCGTCGGGAGGTGCCGTGGGGCGGCTATGTACTGAGCGTGATACGGGACTTCCCATTCGCGGCCATGGGGCTGCTGGATACGTTTGGCCAGCCGAAGTTTCCTGACTGGGACATCGATGGCCCATTTAAATTGGGGCCGGCCACGCTGGTGCTGCAGACCCCTGACGATCGTCGGTCCTGGTTCTCCGGTCAAAGCATCGACCTGGGGTTACTGTTGGCGACGGAGTGGCCCTTGCCGGTCGCTGATCTGTCCACTTCGGATGCAGCAGCCTCGGCGGGAGATGTGCCCGCTTGGGACAGCCAGCTGGAGTGGCAATTGAGGACTGCCGAGGCGGACGGCAACCAGAGTCGGGTTTTGTCGTCGGGACGTGAAGCCTGGCAGTTGCGGCATCCTTCCCCACGGACCGCCACATCGGCCGATCATCCGCGTTTGGGGTGGCGACTGGAGCTGCCCGTTGTGGATCAAGCGACCGAAGTCGTGTTGTCGGTGACCTTGAAGGTCGCGGCTCCCAGCGGCGCGGAGAACACCGTGGGCAGACCCGCAACCGAGACGCGTGAAGTCAGCAATCGGTGGTCGCTGTGGTTGCTGCCCGAAGTTGGAACGGTTGACGGTTGGCGTTTGCCCGTGGTTTTTGCGTCCGAGTTGGCTGACAAACAGCGATCGTGGTTCGAACAAGCCCCGCTGTCGAGTTGGATTGAGCTGGCCGAGGCTGGCAGTGAGACGGTTGAACGGGGTCGTCGATCGGACGGGGAGTTGGACGAAGCGAGCGGTCCCGTGGTCGTGGCCAGTCGCTTCAGTCCGCGACTGTTGGAGCAATTGGAGTCGGGGGCGCGGGTCTTGATGTTGCCGGATGGTGGCAACGGCAGTTTTATGACGCAAGAGCATTGGTTCTTGCGCGGCGGACCGATCGTGTTCGATCATCCCTTGTTGGGATCGACGCCGGTCGAGCGGCGGCGACTGCAGGCCGCCTTGCGGGACTTGCAGCACTTCGATTTGGGCGGGCCGGTTCAACCGCGTTTTGACTTGTGGACGGAGAGTTCGCCCGTGCTGATGTTATGGGACAATCACGACATCAAAGAGGTCCGCACGCATGGCTTGCTGTGGGAGGCCCAGGTGGGGCGTGGGCGGCTGTTGGTATCGTTGTTGAACCATGACCCGACCACGTCGGCGATCGGGCCGTATTTGCTGGGGCGGGCCTTGGAGCACCTGCAGCGGGGGCCCGCTCCGGCCGCGTGGTCTGAGGGATTGGTGCAGCGTTTGCGCAGTGATTTGTTAGGACAGGAAATCAACTTGACGGGGCAGGCCTGGTACTTGCGGCCGGACGGAGAGAACGTGGGGTTCGAGCAGGGGTGGGCGGAGGCCGAGGTGGACGATACACACTGGAGTCCGATTCGGATCGACGCGCATTGGGACGGCCAAGGGCACGCTGCCCTGGACGGGTGGGCCTGGTATGCCACCGAAGTCCAGGTGCCGGAGGAGTGGTCGGGCGAGTCCTTGTACCTGTGTTTTACGGGTGTGGACGATCATTATCGCCTGTTTGTGGACGGCCAGGAGATTGGTAGCGCGGGTGACATTGAAACGCGGGCGACAGCGTTTGAACTGAGGACCAGTCATCTTTTGCCGGCGGAGTGCCAGCCGGGTCACGTGTTGCGAATTCGAGTGGCCGTTTACGATTGGTACGGGGCCGGCGGGATCTTTCGCCCGGTCTACCTCCGCACCACGCCCTTTAGCCCTGACGCGCCGTTACTGAAGCGCTGAGTTCATGGCGGCTGTGGACTGGGCCTGAAAAAGAGGTCCGTTTTGGTTGTGACAAAGCACTCGTTTGCTGCTCGCAGCTCGCTGCTAGCAGCCCAACCCATTTCCAGTGATAAATTGGACCGGTTGTAGCGATTCTGCCTGACGTAGGGGCGTTGTCGCGGCCGATGGGGTCAAGGAGGTGGGCGTTTGCGTGGAGGGAGTTTGGCAATGGGTATTTTCAATTGGGATGGGGCTGGGCGTCGGAGCGATCGCTTACCCTTGATCGCTACGACCTACTTGCTGGCAGGTGCTGGTTGGCTGTGTGGGGCCTCCATGACGGCTCCTGCGGCGATGGCTCAGTCGGGCTTGTCGACGGAACCCGTGCTGCGGACCAACTTTGAGTTCATGCCCACAACCTTGTTTGAGCCGAAGCTGCAGACCAACTTTGAGCCAAGCCTGCCGACGACGTTTGGTTTTCAAGCCACTAAATCTGCAACCAACGTACGGATGCAGGAGCGACTGAATCAGCTGCAGCCGCGGCTAGCAGAGGAGCGCAAGTTTGTGTCGGAAGTGATCCAATTGGTGGAGCAGGGCCGGTTGCCGGAAGCTGTGGTGAACGAGGCGTTTTTCTACTCGATTCAACGCTATGGCGGGCCGATGCCATTTCCGTACTTCGAGCGGATCTTACGGATCCAGGGCGAGCGTTTGAAGGCTCCGGTGCCGACGTTCGATCGCACGGTTTACTCGCGCGAGCGTTTCACGCCCCAGGTCTTCAATCAGTAACGGGCCTGCAATCAGTAATTGGTCGTCAATCAGTAACAGGCCTGCGATCAGTAACGGGCCTGCGATCGGTGAGCCGTGCAACCTGTTGGGCTTAGATTGACGCGGCCACCGGGCGGTTTAGCGACGTGACAGGCGGATGGAGCGGGGCCATTGGGCATCGCTGAGCCCGATCAATTCGACAGCCTCTTCGCCGGCCAAAAGATTGTAGGGTTGGCCATTGGCGGGATTGAGGGAGAATTCGGGGGCGGGCACCCCGAGGGAAGCGGCCAGGGCCAGGGCCCAGGCTTCGCATCGAGCGCGATCATGGGCGATGCGTTCCATGGCAGTCAGTACGTTTGGCAGCAGGACTTCGGCCGCCAACTGGGGATACTTTTCCAATTGATCGGCCACCAACAGTTGGTCCTCAATCGAGTTCAGGACTTTGCGTCGTTCGAAATACGGAAAGCGATGCAGGTCGATCAGACGTCGCATGATATCCAGATAGAAGACCTGGTCGTCGTCGATATAACGTTGGACGGCTCGGGCTTTGATCAAGTGCATGCCATCGGCTTCCAGGGCGTCGGCTTCGGTCTTGCTGAGGAGTGACAGGTAATGACCTTGGCGGACGATTTCGTACGTTTGTAGCCCGACGGCTCGGTCGTTGACCCAGGCGGTGGTTTCCTCGGGCCATTGGGCCATCTGCCGCAGGAGCATCTCGAGAATCATTTGCAGGTCTTCTCGCTTGAAGTCGGGTTGTCGCGTGGCAGACTCGACCAATTGCAGCCACTTGTCGCGCAGGTCAACGGCCGCCAAGCGAGCGGTCAGGTGCCCATCGTCCGCCAGCAGGCGTATGAGCCGTCCGGCGTAGGACAGAGCGGCAATGCAGCGGGCGGGATCTCGGCTGCTGAGGGCATCCATGCCGGCGATCAGTTCCAAGCCACAGAGTGCCGTGGTGCGATCGGTATAGCGGGTGTCAGCGAACCAGCCATCGGTGGCCAACCATTCGAAGGGGCTTTGAGGGCCGTCCAAGGCTTGGCGAGCGGCTTGATGGGCGTTGCTGTAAAACTGGAGGAACCCGGCCGAGCTTTCAATGGTGACGGCGTTCAGAGATTGCCGTCCTTGGGGAAAGAAGTCGGGCAGCCGCTTGAGGATGCGATCGGTTTGAGCGTCGTCCAGGATTTCGTTGATCTTAGCGGCCAAGCTCTCTGGATGGATCGCGACTGCATGTCGGCGGCCATCGATTTGATCGGGCAGGGCTCGTTCGGCGGACAGGCGTCGTAGTTCGTCCTGCAGCAGGGCGTGGGAGCTCTGCTTAGTCTTCTCCAATTTGGCGGCCTGGGTCACCATTTCGCCGACGGTCACCTCGCTGTTGCGGCAACCTACCAACGCCAATAGCAGCCAAACACTACCGCCCAGCACCCGTAGCCAGTTCCCAGAACGCGGGCCCGGATCCCCCGGATCGGTCGGCTGCAGTACGGTTGCTGGGAATAGCCTTGCGATGCAAGACTGAGGCATTGCGTTGTGCAACGCCGCCCATGAGATTTCTCGACCCATCTTTTTCCGCATGTCCGACATCCTCCCGCCCCGCTTGTGGTTCCACCGACTCTGTTGTTTTCGCCGATGGGGGGGGGATTCGTAAAGGCCAATCTTAGGCCGCGGGCAATGGATCGTTGTTTTCGGGGCGTCCCTCGCAATAAAACCAGTTATGTATGGGGGCCAACAGCTGTTGCACCCGCTCGATCGCGCCCCAATCGGCTGGCTCCTCAACCCAGCGACACCATTGGGCGACGCGATCGGGATCGGCTGAGCCCGCGATGCAGGAGGCGAAGTCCGGGTTGGCGATCGAGAACTGCAGGGCCAATTTGGCCAATTCCCAGCCCTGCCGTTGACATTCGTCCAGCACCGTTTGGCGGACTTCACGGACATGAGGCGGCGCCTTGTGCCACACGGGCAGCGGGGCAGCGGCCAGCAATCGAGCACTGAACGGGGCAGCGTTCAAGATGCCGACCTGGTGGCTCTGTAGCCAGGGAACCTGGTCCGCCAGCATGGTGTTTTGCAAGGTGTAGTGATTGTAGGATAAAACAAAATCCAACTCCGTCGCCGAGAGTACCTCGCGGAAAATCTTCATCGGATAACCCGAGACACCAATCCAGCGAACTTTGCCGGCGTCACGGAGCTGTCGCAGGGCCGGCAGCGTTTCATTGATGACTTGACGGATGTCGACGAACTCGATGTCGTGACAGACGATCAGGTCCAGATAGTCGACACGCATCCGCTCCAGACTGATGTCGACGCTTTCTTGCACGCGTGCAGGCGAAAAATCAAAGTGTTGGGGTGCGTAGCGACCCAATTTCGTGCACAGGTAATAGCGGTCCCGCGGGATCTCGGGCAAAACCTTACCCAGCAGGCACTCGCTGAAACCTCGACCGTAATAAGGCGAGGTATCGATCAGGTTCATGCCATGATCGAGTGCCACATGGACGCAGCGGAGCGCCTGGTTCAGGTCGACGCTGCGAAACTCCTGACCCAAGGAAGAAGCACCGAACGACAGATGCGAAACTTCAATTCCCGTTTTGCCTAATGCGCGGCGTTCCATCGCTTGTCTCCTCTGGCATGCGGAATTTCCCGCGGTCGAAACTACGTTGGCCACAAAAAAACGGCCTGAGGCCGACAGGCTTCAGACCGTCAATTATGGTTACTTCTGCCTCCAGACCCAGTCCGGCCAGCAAGTGCGGCTTACCAAGCGAAGTGGGCAAAGGCCTTGTTGGCGTCGGCCATACGGTGGGTGTTCTCACGCTTGGTCATGGCAGCACCTTCCCGACGGTAGGCTGCCAACAACTCCTCCGCCAGCTTATCGGCGGTGGGACGACCCTTCTTGCCGCGAACGGCTTCCAGCACCCAGCGAATTGCCAAGGACTGCTGGCGATTGCGATTGACCTGCATCGGGACCTGGTACGAGGCACCACCCACCCGCTTCGAGCGAACTTCGACCTGAGGCTTGACGTTTTCCAACGCCTGCGTGAACACCTCGATGCTCTCCTGCTCCGGGAGCTTCTTGGCAATGATGTCCAAGGCATCGTAGACGACATTCAAGGCGACAGACTTCTTGCCGTCGTACATGAGGCAGTTGACGAACTTGCTCAGCAGCAAGCTGTTGTACTTGGCATCAGGACGCAGGCTGGTGCGGCTGGCAGTGATCTTACCCATCGATTGCGACTCGCGACTCTCGTTTGTGTACCGACTGATTCGTACCGGCTATTTTCTATACCGGCTGACTCTCAGCTTTGTAAATCAACCCAATTGTTCTGTTTCCCAACCCGGCCCGTCAAATCTGAACCGGGCACGGACCAGTTTCTTCCTCAAGCAGCACCGATGGCTAAGCCCGGACTACTTCTTGCCGCCCTTGGCTCCACCCTTGGCGGCCGCCGCTTTGCCCTTCTTGGCACCGTAGCGACTACGCGACTGATTTCGCTTGTCCACACCCAGCGTATCGCGAGCACCGCGAATCACTTGGTAACGGACACCCGGCAGATCGCGAACACGACCGCCGCGAACCAGCACGATGGAGTGTTCCTGCAAGTTATGGCCTTCACCCGGGATATAGACCGTGACCTCTTTGCCATTGGTCAAGCGAACGCGGGTGATTTTCCGCAGAGCCGAGTTCGGCTTCTTCGGCGTCATCGTCTTGACTTGCAAGCAAACGCCTTGCTTCTGCGGGCAGCGGTCCAAAACGGGAGATTTGGAAAACTTACGCTTGGCCTTCCGGCGTTTGCGGATCAACTGATTAATGGTTGGCATACGATTTCACGTCGTCACGGTTTGCGAACGGGTCGGTCAACGGGCTCCCACACGTGGGAACTCGGAAGTTTACCGAGCCGCGGGGAGATCGTCAAGCGAAGCGACGCAAAAAACCCAGTTTCGCGGCTCTTTGCAGCAAAAATCCGAGTCCCACGGCCGCAAACAGGATCGCCAGCGACCCCGGCCCGCCCGTCAGCCAGACAACGCTGGACAGCCCAAGCCAGAGTATATCGCCACCGAACGGCGCTGTCCCAGGCCGACCCGGCCACCGCCAGACCGACGTGGCAATCGCCGGGCTAAGAACGGCCAGCCAGAGGGCCAAGACCAATAGTGCGATTCCGCTCACCCAGCGAACCAGGCTCGAGGTTGTTGGTTTTCCCACTTGGGGCAGGGAGACCTGGGACGCGAGGGACAAGCCGGTTCCCATCGTTTCTTCGTTGATTGGCAGTTCGGGCCACGGCCGCTGCAAGATAGCACTCATGGAATGCCCCGGCGGCAGGGAGGCACCCCACGCCGGCCCGTCCGCCGCCAATGCCTGACGCCCAACCCAGTCCTGGGCAGTTCCCCACCCCGGCTTGGCGACCGACGCACCAGCCGGCTCGATCTGCAGTTCCCGCGGCCAGCCCTCAGGCAAGTCCGCCTCGCATGGAAGCGCGATGGGAGCGCCCTGGGCAACCCACGCCAAGTGAGGTTGATCCAGAGAGAGCATGCCGACCAGCTCGAGGGTCAGGAGCGAGTACTCCTGCAGGGGGTCAATGGCAACGCTCGCCTGTCGGACTTCACGTTTCGCTGTTGAGCTGAGCAGATTGGCAGCGAAACCGAACTCCGCATTCGTGTCAATGGTGGCAGCAACGTCGCCCGTATCGCCCTCAGCGGGTGGAGCTTGGTCGTCGAGCTGAGCTGTAGCCAGGACCGGTGAACCGTCCAACCAGGCTCTGCGAACCACCCACCCGGTCGGTACGACCAGCGTTAGTCGATCCCGTCCCCGATTGCGAATGACCAACTGTTGCCAGCCAGCAATCGTCATGCCGGCCGTCGCGTCAACGGCTGCTTGGTCCTGGCCGCCGACCTGGACTGGGACTGCAGCATCGTGGGTCGGGGGATCGATCCCGGGGACCGCCGCCGTCGAGTCCGACGATGGCTGGCGATGGCGATCGTCGTTGCGATTGGCCAGCACAAATCGACCGGCCACGATTTCGGGTTGCAGCTTGCCCGACTCCGTCGACGGGGTTTCGCCAGCGTCCCCGGGCAGTCCGTCGCTATCTCCCGTGCGGCCGGGCGTCGCTCGTTCCACCAGGGATCCCGGAGAGGCATCGGCCGCGGCAGGAGGATTGGGCGTCTCACTCGCAGTGGGGACGCCCGTGAGGTCAGCGGCTTGCCGATTGCGTTGCAAGCGGAATGTCCGCAACCGCTCGGGGGATTCCGTCAGTCGAACGGCGTTCGCGCTTGGCGAGCTTGTGACCGCAGCCAGATCAGCGACTACGGGTAATCCGTCCGCTTCAACGCCCCACTGCCACGCGTTTTCGGGATTTTGTAGCTGCACGCTGGAGCTGACTTCGGGAAACCCGGGCAGTTGCACCCAAGGCAGCGGGATGGAATCATCGTCGGACAAGGACAACTCCACGTCCATCTCAACTCGGACAGCCCCTTGGAGAGGCGTTCGCAGGAAAGCCGCCCGCACATCGGACTCGGCCCCGCGCCCGGCGCCAATCCAGGCGACCTCGTTCTGTTGGGCTGACAACAGAGCCAGCCGCTGCAGCTTGCCACCCTGGGGCAACTGGAACACCCACTGACTCAATTCCCCGTGGGTGACCTCCAGTTCCCCGCGAACGCTGAGCGTGGCTGTAGTGGAAGCTAGGATAA
Source organism: Pirellulaceae bacterium (assembly GCA_018402565.1). GTDB lineage: Bacteria > Planctomycetota > Planctomycetia > Pirellulales > Pirellulaceae > M30B19. The sequence goes on from JAGYIQ010000001.1 coordinate 1,064,843, forward strand.
TTTCTTGATTGAGACTCCCGATCACCTGGGCGGGCTGCAGTGACAGCCGTCCGACGACAGATCGCATGTGGGTCGTCGGCTCAGCCATCTGTTCGTAGACAAACAGGTTGGACGCGGTCGAACCCAGACGAGCGGCGAGATCGACCGGTTGTTGGCCGGCATCTTGCCTCCCACTGTCTCCCGTTGTCAGTCCAGACGACACACCGCTGGGGCGGTTCCCGGCGGCGGTTGTCGCTGCCAGCGGAGCGGTCATCAGCTCCAGCTCGCTGCCGCGGCGGAAGTGGCTATTGGACAATTCCAGCGTGCGGTACACCAAATTCGAATCCACTTGGACCACCAGCAGTCGGCGAAAACGTGGCAGTTCCGGGTCCAGCAATCGCCAACTGGGTGGAATCAAGCGGCCGAAGCTTTGCCCCTGGTACTCCCATGGGATACGAACGATCTGCTCCGGGTTGTGATTATCGGTCCACTGCAATCGATAGACAGGGCCAGCCACTGCATCGGCGGGTCGCTGGTCCTCCGGCAAGCGTTGCACGGCCCAGGTCGCTGCTTCTGCTTGGTAGCCGGCCGGCAAGGACATGCGTGGATCGACTTGAAACCACAATTCGTTGCGGAGGCCCGTGGCACGTCCCAAACGCAAACGAGTTTCGCACCGCACCTGCAGCGGGTCGAAGGTCAACCAGGTCTCGATCGTCGGATTGGACCAACTCTCGGCTTCGGGCAACACTTCAATTCGCGTCCGGCGGAAGCGATCGGTGCGAAACCGTCGCTGAATTGGCGAACTAAATCGAGTCTGAGGGTATCGACTGTCGGTCACGATGGATTGCCAACCGTTCGGGACGCCGCTGAGCACCACGTACGAGTCGATCAGGCCGTGTTGATCCAGTTGCAGTCGCGATTGCGTGAGTTGCAAGTCGTAAGTGATCGACAGCAGGTTCGTCCCAACATCCATCTGGACCGAGATACCATCGCTCAGGCGTTGAAACAAAACGGGCACGCCATTGAGTCGCACTTGTCGAATGGCGTGTTCCGGTCCCACCGGGGACGGCAGCAAGTACGATTTGGCGGTGGCGGCCTTGCAGGTGTACAAGGAGGTCAGCCGCGAAAACCGTCTCAGTTGCGGGTCGTACTCCAGCGTATGCTGCGCCCCGCGTCGCTCCAAGTCGAATGAACCGCGATCCACCTGCGGCGACCGGTTCAACTGCTGATAGAGTGCGGGCGGCACGTACACGACCGGCCCGATCGGCCGCTGCTCGGGGTCAACCGGGATCACCACCAGCGGATAGGGTTGATTTTCAGTCGCGGGTCCGCCGTCCTGGGTCACAGGTGGCTCCGGCCAAAAAGACGCCGCACAAATCTGATTGCCCCAGCAGCCAATGCCCAGCAGCCAAGCGGCTCCAGTCGGCGTTAACAGACGGCGCCGAGATGCCGTCGGGGTTGAGAACTCCCCAGGTCGGCGGCCGCTAGGGGCCACGCGGGCTGCCCGTCCCCAGTAGCACAGTCGCCGCCACGCATCGCCCAACAGGACCCCCAGCCAGACGGAGGCGACCCATTCGTGCCAAGGCCAAGGCAGCAGCAGCGAGAGCGCCACGCCGCCGATGATCGCGACACTGAGCCCGCGAGCCGTCGCGGGACGTTCCTCGACCGATCGACGATGCAACACCAAGCCCAAGGCACAGCCCACCAACAGGGCCACCCAATGTGACCGTTGGGCCGCCAGAGGACTGAAGACCCATTGTGGATTAAGTGGCACCGATCGGGCGTCAGCGGCCGGCGGCGGCAGCGGCCCCAGCTGCGGATCCAAATCGTTCGCGTCGGCCAAACCAGGAACTAACTGGCGGGCAGTGCCGGTGTTGCCACCGAGGCTGGCACGATCCGCTGAGTTCTGACTGGCGTCTAGAAAGTTCGGCTCGGCCAGGTCGTCCGTGGCCGGCCAAGCCCCGGCCCACTGCCAGCGCTGGTAGCCGTTCGGCGGTCTATCCGCCAGTCGCCAACGCAATGAAGTTGCGACCAGCGGCGGACGGCCATGCGATCTGGGCCAGATCAGCGGACTCAGCAGACGCAGCCCGAAACTGCCGTTCGCAGCATCCGCCGGCGTTGGGTTGGAACCAGGCAAGCGCCCCGGCGGAAGCAGCACTTCTCGCTCGGCCGCCACACTGGACAACAGCAAAGGATGGGTTGTCGGCAGCCTCTCCCATCCCGACCAAGCCACAAGGGTCCAGGGATGGGGCCTGCTCCAAGTCAAATGCACGTCCTGTCGTCCTGGCCCGGCGAACGAAAGCCTCGGGGCGTCGGGAGACGGAACCGTCGGAACCAAAACCTGGTTGATCAAGACTCGATTGCAGACCGCGTCGGGGGGCAGATCGACCTGCAACGTGGTGGCGGTGTCGCAGTGGATTTCCAGCCACAGGTCCGTTTGCCAGCCGCTCCGCTGCCAAGTGTCGACTTGTCGCGCGACAAGCACCGTGGGCCTCGCCCATTCCAAGCGAGGGACACAGTGGTACTCCACGCCCTGGGCTTGCTGGTACCAAGTGCTGAGATAACCCGTCGCTGACGCCTGGTCGCCCTGGGCCGACGCCTCAGCAGCGACCGCACGATCCGCGGGGAACGCACTGCCAGTCCCAACGGCGGGCCCAACACCGGCGGTCGCCGCAACGCCCGCGTTCGTCCGCTGGCTACCCACGCTCCCTAGACTCGCCACATCGCTGGGACTCGCCGCACCGCTGGGGCTGACCGCGGAGCCGGAATTTGCCGCGATGCCGGAATTTGCCGCGATGCCGGAATTTGCGGCGATGCCGGAACTGGCCGCTGTGCCGGAGTTCGCTGCCGTGCCGGAGGTCGCTGCAGAGCCGGAGGTCGCCGCGATGTTGGAGACGGTTGTGGAGTTGACGTTGCCGGCGGAGTTGGCCGTGGTGGCTGGGGGGACGCGCGAGGGGTCGCTGCTCCACCATTGGCGACTCGCGGCGCGGAACTGTCGCAGTTCGGCGATAGGATTGACGAGCGGGCTGGCGCCGCGGATCTGCAGCGTCAGCGGACCGGCACTCGAGTTGTCCACCACACCTTGGAACTGGCGGGCCCGCGGGAATTGGTACAGGGGCACATGCCCGTGGCGGGCGGCGATCCACTCCTGCTGCACGACAATCACAAACGAATCATTGATGGGGCGAGGGAAGCGGATGCTCCAGCCCAGCCCCTCTTCGTCTGGCCCGACTTCGCATTCCAGGGGCTGCCCGGCCCGGTTGAGGGCCTGCCAGCGCCGCGCGGCTGTGGAGTCGCCGCCACCGCTCAGTTGCACCGCGTCCACCGGCCCATTGGGCTGCACCAAGAATCGATGCCCCTGTTCGACCACGCCGTTGGGCAGCAGTCGATTGACGGTGTAGGCCAGCACATCGTAGCCACCGGATTGTCCGGCCGCATTTTCCAGCAACAGGCGCGCCGGACCCTCGCTCTGCCGCAGGTTGCCAGCCCCGATCAAGCCACGCAGTTCCGGCAGTCGCTGGCGTGCCTGTTCCGTGCTCAGTCCGCTCCATTCGCGTGGGTTGTTGGGACTGGGTCGGATCCCAGCCGAACTGACGACCTGGACAAGGCACGGTCGCTGGGTTGGGCGTCCCAGGCTCGTCTCCCGGACGACTCGGCCCTCCACTTCGACGGGCCATTGGCTGACGAGCTGTATGGCGCGGAACCGGAGTCCCAAGCGACTTTCCCGACTTTCGGTGGGCAGCACAATCGAGAGCCGCGGCCGATCGTTCTCCCAGATCAGCGACCAATTGAGCGGGGTCAGGCCGGACTCTGGCAGCGGTTGGTCTGGGTTATCGTCCAACAACGCCGGGTCGAAGGCCGCTACCTGTTCGACTTGCCAACCGTCGGCGACTTCCCACGTGATGACGTTGGAATCGCGAAAACGATCGTCCAAGAACAAATATTGATCGGCCTCCAGCTTCTCGGGCTCGGCGGTCAATCGCGTGAAATCACTGCGGGGGCTGGCGGCGACGGTCGTCGCGGCACGCGGCACATCCAACAGCACCGTGATCAGACTGTCGGGACCGCCCCATTGAAACGACAAGTCCTGCACACGCCCCAATGCCTGGGACCGCAGGACTCGACCGTCAATCAGCTCATAATCGACCAGCGATAAGGGAGCGGCAATCCCGACCTGGACGGCGCCCGACATCCACGTCTGCCCAGGCAACCGCAGGCGAGGAATCACGATGCGCTCGGGCGATTCCGCCTTCAGCACCCCTGCGACTCGGATCTCGTGACGGGCTGACCAGTCCTGCCACGGCAAGACCCACTGCCGGACGGCGGGATCGAGATTCCTAACTTCACACGATTGCGGGACACCGTCGACCTCGCAGCTTGTGACCTGCAAGCCGACAGGCAGTTCCAGCACGAGTTCACCCGCGTAGAATTGCCGGAACTCCAAGTCGACCACTCCCTCAAATCGCTGGGATGTTCGCTCGATGGTCAACGTGCTCCGCTCCGCATAGCGTCCCGGCAGCAGCGATGAGCGGACCGGGGCATCGAATTCGATGAACTGGCCGATGACCTCGGGGCCATCACAAAAATACTGTCGCCGCATGGAGCGATTCTCGGCGTCCGCCATTTCTGTGGCAGTAGCGGCGGATTGCAACGGCACGCTGGTGCCATTGAGGTGAAAGGCGGTCGGCGTCGAGCCACTGGTTTGCACGGTGATCAGGGTGGTCGGGCGATTGGGCAAGCGGATCTGCCGACGGCCGCTGGCATCGGCCTGCGTGGCCAAGGCCAAGTTGTATCGCACCAACATCCACTCCGAGGCCTGCGACAGTGGCAAGCCGAACGATCCCTGCTCGTTGACCGAGAGGGCGACGGGAACTTCCTGCCAAGTCACACTCGGCGGAAATGAATGGGTCCATGGGCCGACCAATTCGCGCGCGTTGTCCCGAGATGCCTCGCGCGCTGCACTCAATTGCGGCACCAAGTTGAAGAATTCGGCCGGGACAGTCCACTGATCGAACTCGACCCAGGCGGGGCCACTGGGCAAGCTTGCCAGCGGAGCGCCCCGCGGATCGATGGCCCGCAGCCGAACCAACGACTGGCCCTGCAAGCTGCCACCCGGCCCGGTGGTCAGCCAATGACGGACCGGCTCACCGCGGCAGACAGCGCGGACGCGAGATTCGCTGCCCGCCAGGATCTCGCGAAACTTTTCCGCCGACAGTGGCAGATAGGCCGGGCGTCCCTGCATGAACTCAACCAGCCGCGACTCGGGTACATAGACTTGCCGGATCGTCAACGGTTCGTCAGCGTCGCCGTCCTTGTCGATCCGTCCAACCGGCGCAGTGGTACGGCCGGCGAGCGTGGACGACGATTGCAACGGTGGCGAGGAGGGTAACCCAGAGGCTCCGACCAGCGGGACGGCGTGTGACAGCCAAACCACCAGAGCCACCCCGCAGAGACACCCGAGAACTTGCTGAGAGCGGAACGGGCTCATGGCGTTTGCTCTCCCGCAACCAAACTGCCTCGCTGCGATTGGGAGGGACCGGACCGCTCCTGCCCACTGTCCTGATCCGACCAATAAGTTCGCGTTGTCTCACTGTTGAGTTCGTAGGTCGGCGTCGGTGCCGCCGCGGTCTCGCGAGTCAGACGCTCCAGCCCGATGACCAAGATCGAGCAGAGGATTGCAATGGCAGCCCAAGGTGCCAGCTCGCTGCCGACCTGCGGAAACTGCCACGAGACCCAAACCAAGCCGCCGGCCAGTATCAACCAGAAAGGCGGTTCACGATACCATCCTAACAACCACGCGCACACAACGCCAATCGCCAAGCCGGTGATCGTGGCGGTTCTCAACCAACGACGGTTGGCCAACAGCAGACCACCGCCCTCCGGTGCGATTGGGCTGGCAAAAACCCAGCGAGCACTCGGCGGGGCCTCCGTCACCCCGGCCTCCGTCGCGGAATCCGCGGCAACCGCGGAGCCTGTGTTGGCGACTGCCGTCCATTCGCTGGAGGCCGATACCAGTTGCCACCAATCACTGGCGGCCAACTCCCAGGTGAATTGACGGCACCATTCTTGGTTCGGCAAACGCGGGGCTTGCCACAAGACCTGAGTCCACGGCCCATCCGCCTGGTTGACCGAGTACCAAACTTCAACCTGATGGCGTCGAGCGGACGTTGGCTCGCGACTGAGAGTCGTCTCCGCAGTGGCCGCTCTCTCCAACTCAACGATCAGACGTCCCGGCCGACGGGGCTGTTCCCAGGCAACCCCGCGACCATCGACCAAGACCCGTCGAACTTCGATCGGCAAGGGCAACGAAAGTTCCAAACGCGGCTGGTTACTCAAGACCGTCGCCACCCATTGTTCCCGCCGTTGATCGCCCGACCACCAAGTGCGAACTTGCACGCGTTCCACCGTGACGTCCGCAGCTGGTACACGCTCCGGTAGCAGCGACACCTCCGCCCGCCATGGCCAAGGACCGGTGGGGATCCAGCGGGTCCATTCCGAGTCGCTCGGGAGCGAACGCCACGAGCCCCACTTGGGCGAGGCCACCGCCAGACCTCGACCGACAACCGACGGGGTGCGTATTTCGCGATTTCGGATTTGGACCCCCGCCAACTGCTGCGACAAGAATGGTGCGAGCCCGCTTTCCTCCTCGACACCGAACAGACGCGTCACTGGATCGAACAACAGTTGAACCATCGGTACCTCGAACGCTCTCGTTTCGAGATCGGTCGCGGTGACCGTGGGATCGAGCAAGTGGGTCAGAGTAAATGCCAGCTTCCCTCGCAATCGTTCTGGCGGCAACGCAAATTCAATCGCCTGGAAGGCCTGCCCGACCACCTCGATGGGCGTTGACTTGAAGGCCAGGATCTCACCGTTGAGTTCGATCTGCAGTTGCGGAACCGGATTGGCGGTCGGCAACAAAAACGTCAAACTCGGCAACGGTTGATGCGAGACCTCCAACTGGACTGCCTGCCTCACGGCCAATTGCTCGGGGCCGCTGGCACTCCGCAGCGGTTCGAGCGATAGCTGGGCCGATTGCTCCAGCGTGACCAATCGCGGGCGTAGACCGATCTGACCGCTCAATATCCAGTCCTGATTCGCATCGCGGGCGCGGAACTGCATGGGGGTTGTCGCATCTTGCAACAGCGTGCTGTCTGCGGCCCCAAACTGGAACGATTTGCTGGGGTCGCCCAACACCAAGAGCACGCGACCGGGCTGTTGGACCATGGCCACTTCGCCCTGTAAACGCGGCAGATTCAGCCGAAACGGGTCCGGGGTATCCAACTCCAAGGTGCAGCGAAAAGTTAGGTCTCCATCGCTGCTGACCGCCTGTCCCGCCGGGTCGATCATCAGCCGACCGTCGCGAGCCTGAATCCCGGGATCCCCCAAGACAAACTGCCAATCGCCCGGATCGATCCACAAGGGTTCACTGAACTTACCTTGAATCTGGCAATGGAAGCGGGCCGTCAACACAATCCGCTGCGTGACAATCAGCTCGTACTCCGAAGTCACACGCACCTGGGCCGCTTGGGGACGATTGAGTAACGCCAACCGGAAGTCGGGACGCTCGACATTGAACAGCGTAATCTCCGGATTTTCACGCACCGTCGGCCGCAGCGAGATGCCGCCGGCCAACTGCCAGACCGTCGACAGCTCGCGATCTTTGGTCAGCTCCAGCGACCCGGGAGCAAACAAACAATCCAGCCACATGGGGCCACCCAACTGCACGCGAGACGCGGTGGCTTCCGCAGCAGTGTCGCCCGTCACGTTGTATGTCAATTGCAACGGGGTGGCCTCGGTCAATGGATCATCCAAGGACAGGCGGTAGTAATGTCGGCCCTCAGGCAAGCCGCCCGCCGGACGTTGCAAGTCCTCCGCCGACAACCGCTCAACACGGACACTGCTTTGGGGGCTGAGAAAATTTTCAGCATTGGTCGGCAAGGCCACCAATAACTCCGCCACGGCCGTGTCCAACGGCACGACATTGACTTGCGCGTTGACTTGCCACGTGCGTTCACCCAGAGCCTGCACCCGCAAGGCGGAGTCGATGCGAGCCTTGATGGGAAAGGCTTGAGGGGCCCCCTTCAGCTCCTGCCAAGCAATCACCGATCTCTCGTTGAGCTCCCGCACCCGGACCACCGTGGCACCGTCCGCAACAGTCGCTCGCAAATCCGCAACATCCCCGCCACGCACTTCGAGCGAGGTCGCGGGAATCGTCAGACTGAAGGCCAGTTCCGTCGGGTATGGGAAGGCGACCGGCAACTGTTGCACCGCGCCCAAGTCCAGAACTCGAGCAGACAACGGCAAGTCGAACTCCAAGACCTCCTCGGCTGGACCAGCCACATGCAGCACCAGATTGCCCGCGTCACTGCGACTGAGATAATGAGAAACGCCCGCAGGCCCTTGAATCTTCCCGTCGACAACCCAACCGGGCAACCCCAACGCAACCGGTTGCCAACCGGTTTGATTCAAGATCAGACGCAAACGCAGACGCAAGCTCGCACGCTGCAAATCCGTGTCGACCTGCCCGACAAAATTGGCTTGCACAACTCGAAAGCCACCCGCCGGCACCGCGCTCTGGGCCCCGCCTCGCTCCTGCCTCAACAGCCGCTCGAATTCCTCGAAGGGGAACTGAAAGACCGGGATCAAGCGACCTTCTTTGTCCGGAATGTAATAGGTTTCCAAGGGCGAAACTTGGATCCGCGGCGGTGGATTCTCCGTCGACAACGCCGGACGATCGTCCTGGCAGTACGCCATCGAAAACGCCTCGGCCCGAGCCACCCCGCCGCTACCCATCCACAGACATGTCCCGAGCAACCCGCCCAACGCCAACATCAGGACCAGAACGCGGCCTAAAAACCGCCCGCGGACCAGGGCACCCGTCGGGCGAACTGTAACACCAGCCCGGCTAACGGCAGGACGCCGCAACTGCGGCCCACGGGGAACACAACCGGTGCCGGGTGTCGCAAGACAGCCATTCACAAATTCCAGTCGTGTGATCAAGACAGCCCTCTCTGCACGGCTCTCGGCGGACGGGTGGGACGCTCCCCTCTTCTCCCTATTTTAACCGGCCGACGTGGATTAACCAATTCGCTCGCCGCACAATTCCCACCTTGCCGGGCTTGCTGCGACCGCACAATCGTTACCACGCTACAGAAAACTCGACCATTGATTCCACTTGAAACGCCGAAAGGCACGAAAAAAGCCAGCCCAAGCAGGTCGCTCAGGCTGGCTATTTTTACGTATCTATCACTGGGGAGTGCTTAGTAACGATCGCGGTATCCACCGCCACCGCCACCGCCGCCGCTGCCGCCGCGTCCGCCGCCGCCGCCACCACCTCGGTAACCGCCGCCGCCACCGCCACCGCCGCCGCCACCACCGCCGCCTCGGTAGCCACCGCCACCGCCGCCGCCACGATAGCCACCGCCGCCGCCGCCACGATCTTCTTTCGGCCGAGCTTCGTTGACCGTCAGATTACGACCACCAAATTCAGTTTCATGCAGACCGTCAATTGCCGCTTGTGCTTCGGAATCCGAGCCCATTTCGACAAAACCAAAACCCTTGCTCCGTCCCGTGTCACGGTCCGTCACCACTTGGGCGCTTTGAACCTGACCATACTGAGAGAACAACTCTTCCAGACTCGAACTATCCACCTGGAAACTCAAGTTTCCACAGTACAATTTCCTTCCCACTACGAACTCCAAACAATCAGGGAGGAACTTGGCTTACGCCTTTTACTTTCCAAGCCAAATAGAAAGGGACTGACATGGCAGTCCACCAGGAGGCAAAGACGAGCTCGGAACCAAACAACCAGTCCACTCGGGTCGCCGTCTAAGCCGACTTCACCAAGTGTTCTTTTCGCAAGGCGAACGCCTGAATCCCGGCCCATAAAGTCCAAACCGAACCTCATAAACCGCTGATTCTCGCGATCGATACTTCTGCAATCATCGAACCAACCAGTCGAAGTATATCGGCTGGACGCCACCAAAGCCAGAGACTTTTCCCAGATTCTCCAAGATTTATTTTTGGGGCCCGACTCGGGCCGTACCGGCCGGCCCTGCCCCCCTGTTTCTCGCCCTTGGCCATCCGAGGCCACCGCGCCGAGATCCGGCCTGTCGTGAACCGCCGCCCAGCCGACAGGAAAAGAGTCCCCCCGCTAGTAGACTTTTGGGGGCGGTTAACCCACAATAGGCACTCGAAGTGCGGATGGGGCAGACATCGCCCGCACACGTCTCCCTCCCCCCGTGCCTCGAGGAACCCACCGAATGTCTCGATCTGAGCAATCCCTCCCTCCCACGCCCCGTACCGGTCGCACGCCGACAGCAGCCAATGACTCCCGTCGCGACTTTCTCAAGCAATCTTCCGCAGCCGCCGCCTCGCTGGCGATCCCCTACGTGATTACCTCGCCCGCTCTGGGCAACGCCCATCGAGCTCCTGCCAGCGACCGAATCGTGATGGCCGGCATTGGCCTGGGAAACATGGGGGCCGGCGATCAAGGCGCCTTTTTGGGCCGTGGCGACGTTCAATACGTGGCCGTCTGTGATGTCCGCAAAGGCATTATGAACGCCGCCAAGGAGCGAGCCGATCGCCACTACCAAAACTCGGATTGCCAGACCTACGCCGATTTTCGCGATGTTCTGGCTCGAACCGACATCGATGCCGTCCACATTGCGACGCCAGATCACTGGCACGCGATCCAAGTCATCCAGGCCTGCGTGCACGGCAAGGACGTCTACTGCCAAAAGCCGGAAACCAAGACCCTGCGGGAAGGCCCGCTGATGGTCCAAGCCGCTCGGCGGTACTCCCGCGTGGTCTCCGGCGGCAGCCAACGCGTCCTCGAGGACTACCGCGGCACCGTCGACCCGTGCTGGAGCGGGGAATTGGGACCCGTCAAATCCATCAATGTCAACGTGGGGCCGCTGGCTCAGCAGTGCTACTTGCCAGCCGAAGCCGTCCCGGATGACATGGATTGGGAGCGTTGGCTGGGACCTGCCCCCTGGGCCCCCTACAACTCGAAACGCTGCGATGGCAACTTCGGCACCGGCGGCAACAGCTGGCGCTCCTACAGCGACTACTCCGGCGGCGGCATGACCGACTGGGGGGCCCACCACTTCGGCGGAGCCACCTTCGCGATCGACGTCCGCGAACTGCAACCGGAAGAGGTGCTCTACCACGACGATCCGCAAGGCCCGCACCTGACCTTCCGCTACCCCAACGGAATCCTGTTGACGCACAACCGTCCAGGTAAAGGCAATATGGAGGTGGAAGGCACCCCCGGTGAGCGACGCGATCCCAAGCCGGTCCCCACCTACAAAGGCCAGGGCGGCATCTACGGTGACTTCATCGAATGCGTCAAAACACGCGAGAAGCCCTTCCGCGATATCGAATACGCGGTCAACTCCGTGGCCGTCAGCCACTTGGGCATCATCGCCTATCAACTGAAGCGGAACCTCAAATGGGACGCCGCCGCCCAACAGTTCGTCGATGACCCGCACGCCAATCGCCTGCTGGATTACGCTCGTCGCGAACCTTGGTTGCTGTAACCGACCGCAAAACAACGATCGGACACGAAACGCCGATCGGACATGACCGCTGTTGTCGGGCATTCACGCCACGATTTTTAACGAACAACAAAATAAAAACAAACCTGGAAAGATACTGAGATGTTGGATCAAGCATGGGAGGCCCTCAAGGGCCTGGATTGGGGCAGCGACCTGAGCCCCTTGGCCGCGATCGATCAAGCGATTGACCAAGCCCAGGGCAACCCCACGGCCCTAGCCGAATTGGAAGAGAAAATGCTCGGCATGCTGGGGGATGCAAACCACGCCGGTCGCGACTACATCGTCCGCCGCTTACTGCTGGTGGGCAGCGAGCGTTGCGTGGCCGCTCTGTCGCCGCACCTGACCCAAGCCGAGACCTCGCACCAAGCCCGGTTAACCTTGGAACAATTGCATCTGCCTGCCGCCGTCGACGCCCTGCGGGCGGCTGTCCCCGCCGCGACAGGCGCTGCCAAAATTGGCTTGATGGGCTCCCTGGCCAAGCTGCGCGACGCCCAAGCCACCGAACTGTTCGCCTCAGCCGCCACCGGAGACGACGCGGAAGTCCGCGCCGCCGCGATCTGGTGCCTCGGACAAATCGGCGATGAAGCTGCCGCCGCGGCCCTGGCCAATGTCCCAGCCGACGACCAAACGACGGTCGCGGTGACCGATGCGATGTTGTCCTGTGCCGAACGCTTATTGGCGGCCGGCAACCCGAGTGCCGCGCGGACCATTTTCAGCAAGTTCACGGGCGAAGGCCAGCCACAACACGTGCGGCTGGCTGCCAACAAAGGTTTGCTGGCCACCGTGCGTCGGTGATCTTGTCCTTGTCCCTCGCGAAGGTACCCCAGTCATGCTCCACATTCAGAGTCCTCGGCTGTCTGTTGAGTCCGCATCCGACAATCGCTCCAAGGGCCGGCCAGCGGGCGGGTCGCGGTCTCCGCAGATCGCGTCTGCTCGGCAGCAGCAGGCAAACAAATGGGAGTCGCGGCTGGGTGCCTCGCTGGGCTGCGGCCTGGTATTCACGCTGAGCTGGCTGGGCATGCCCAACTGCTCAGGGACCGGGAGCCTGTCGGCGGGCTCGGAGACTTGGGCGGGCTCGGAGACTTGGGCGGGCGAAGTGCCCACGGCCACGTCGCACGTGCCCAGTCAAACGGACGACGACGAACTGCTGGACCTGATCACCCAGTGGCTGCGCGGCTCGGATGCGGACCTGCGAACACTGGCCTTTGAACAGGTGCGAACCGATGTGCCCGGCGCCGCTGCCACCGAGAAGTTTGCGCGGCTGTTGCCGGAACTGCCGATCGAGGCGCAGGTCGGACTGCTGACCGCCCTGGCCGCACGTCGAGACCCCGCCGCAAGACCCGCGGTGCTGGCAGTCACCGAGCAGTCGGACCAAGCGAACGTCCGCGTCGCGGGCCTCCGCGCCCTGGGCGAACTGGGGACTGCGGAGGACCTGCCGCTGTTGGTCGCGGGCCTGTCTGCTGCCGACAAGGACGAACGGGCCGCGGCACTCAGTAGCATGACACGCTTGCCGGGGGCGGACGCGCTCGTGGCCTTGGGACGGGAAATCCAAGCCCAAAAGGTCACGGAGACTCGAGTGACCTTGATCGAGATCGCCGCCCAGCGACGCGCGGTGGACTTGGTCCCGATCCTGGTGGGACTCAGTCGTGACGTCGACTTGGAGGTGCGGCAAGCGGCCTTGGCGGCAGTCGGCCAATTGGCCGGGCCCTCCGCTGTTCCCGAACTGGTGCCGGCCATCGTGCAAGCCGAAGCGGGCCCGCCACGCGAGTGGGCTGAAAAGGCGATCCTGGCGATTTACGTTCGCCACCCAGAACTGAAGGAACAACCCCAGCATCCGTTGCTGCACATCTTCTTGGGATTGTCCGGAGACGAGCAAGCGGCGTTGTTGCCGGCCGTCGGGCGCGTCGGTGGAGCACCCGCCCGCCGAGTGGTCGATTGGTATCTCAAGCACCCCTACCCATTTGTCAGCGACGTCGGTTGGCGCGCCCTCTGCCTCTGGCCCGATGCAACGGTGGCCGCCGACCTGCTGCAGGCCATCGAGCGGCCAGGCGACGCCAAACGTCGCAACGCGGCCTTCAAGGCATTGGTCCGTGTGGCCGGCTTGGCCAACGAAGCATTGCCCGAACAACAGCGATTGGAGTGGCTGAAAACCGCCATGCGACAAGCGACCTCAGACGAGGAACGACAACTGGTGCTCCGGCGTGTCAGTGCGGTCCGCCACATCGAATCCCTCCGCTTCGCGCTCTCGGCATTGGACCAACCAAACCTGGCGGACCAAGCCTGCCAAGCGATCGTGGAGCTGGCGCACCTGCGTTGGCTCCGCGACGATAACAAAGAGGAATTTTTGGCCGCTCTGGATCGCGTCCAAAACCTCAGTCGCGATCCCATCGTGTTGGACCGCGCGCAACGCTACAAAGAAGGCAAGACCTGGACCGGTCCGGGCTGAGCCTCCCCCCTTCGTAGAATCTCGAAAGACTGCCCATGCCCCCGTTACCCACCGTGCGGCACCGCGCCTGTTTGTCTGCAGCGACTCATGGTAGTTTTTGGCGCATTACGGTGCTAGGAACGATGCCCCTCGGATGGCTCGTGCCCCTCGGATGGTTCGTGCCCCTCGGATGGCTCGTGGTCCTCGGATGGCTCGTGGTCCTTGGGGGATCGCCCGGTTGGGCACGGCCGATTGTGGCGGACACTCCCATCGGTGTGGAGACTCTGGCTGCCCAACAACAGGCCCCCCCGCGAATTGTCTTTTTGGCGGGCAACCCCAGCCACGGGTACGGGTCACACGAGCACTTGGCGGGCTGTCGGATTCTGGCCGAAGCCATCGAACGTGGTACGGAAGGCGCCGTGACTTGTCAGGTCATCGCCGGTGGTTGGCCGACCGATGCGTCGGTCCTGGACGGAGCGACCTCGATCGTGATGTACGCCGATGGCGGCGGTGGCCATCCGGCTTTGGGGCATCTGCCGGAACTGCGTCATCGGATGGACCAAGGCGTGGGCTTTGTCTGTTTGCATTACGCGGTCGAGGTGCCGCAGGATCGCGGTGGGCCGGAGTTCTTGGCCTGGTTGGGTGGCTACTTCGAAACCCATTGGTCGGTCAATCCGCATTGGGAGGCCGACTATCAAGCCCTACCTGAGCACCCGGTGACTCGCGGCGTCAAGCCGTTTAAGGCCTTGGACGAGTGGTACTTTCACATGCGGTTTCAACCCGACATGCACGGCGTCACGCCGATCCTCAGTGCCGTCGCACCCCAGGAGACCATGCGGCGGCCCGATGGGCCACACAGCGGCAACCCCGCGGTTCGGCAGGCCGTGGCTGCGGGGCAACCGCAACATACCGCGTGGGTCTACGAGCGCCCCGACGGCGGGCGATCCTTTGGATTTACCGGTGGGCATTTTCACTGGAATTGGGGCCGCGAAGAGATCTTGAAGCTGGTCTGCAACGCGATCGTCTGGACCGCGGGTGGCGATATCCCCGCCGGCGGACTTGCAGTCGTGCGTCCCGGCGTCGAACAGCTGGAGGCCGGACAGGATTACCCTCGACCGGGCGACTTCCAACGCGAGAACATCCAGCGAGAGTTCAAGATCTTGTCGCGTCCCACCGCCCCAACCGCGGCGGCGCCCGAAACCAACCCGGCCCGCAAGTTGGCGCAAACCGCCGTGATCACCACGCAAACGCCCGGTCATGCCGAGACTCTGGAGGCGGATGTCAGTGGCGTGAGCCGCTTGTTCTTGGTCGTCAACGACGGCGGGAACGGCTTCGCCTGCGATTGGGCCGATTGGATCGCGCCCACCCTGCATGGCCCCGGTCGGCCTGACTTGCCGCTAACACAGCTGGAGTGGCGGCGAGCAGAAACCCAATGGGGCCAAGTACACAAAGGGAAAAATGCAGGTGGCGGCCCCCTGCGAGTGGCTGGGGAAGAACACACCGACGGCATTGGAACGCATGCCAACAGCGTAATCGAATTTCAATTGCCGGAAGGCTACCAACGACTAACGGCCCTCTGCGGCTTGGACAATGGTGGCACCGATCAAGCCGGCGGCGGACAAAGCTCCGCGCAGTTCCTCGTCTACGCCGACGCGTTACCGGCGACGGATGCCCTCAGCGGTGGTCCGACCCGCGATCCGGCCAACGCCGTCGCGGGATTGGAGATTGCAGCCGGCATCGCACCCACCCTGGCTGCATCCGAACCAACGCTCAAGTCCCTCACCAACTTGGATATCGATCATCGCGGTCGCGTTTGGGTGTGCGAGGTGATGAACTACCGCGGGCACCAGGGTCGCCGGCCCGCCGGCGATCGAATCCTGATCCTGGAAGATGAAAACGGCGACGGTGTCATGGACACGGCAAAGGTCTTCTACCAAGGCAGCGAGATCGATTCCGCCATGGGCATCTGCGTCCTGGGCAATCGCGTGATTGTCTCGGCGTCACCCAACGTTTGGGTGTTCACCGATGAGGATGGTGACGACATTCCGGATCGCAAGGATCTGCTGTTTACGAAGACCGGGATCGCGCAACACGATCACTCAGCTCACAGCTTTCTGTTTGGTCCGGATGGAAAACTCTACTGGAACTTCGGTAACACCGGCCATGCGGTTCACGATGCGGCAGGCAACTTGGTGGTGGACATGGCGGGCAATCCGGTCAACGATCAGGGGCGGCCTTACCGCGAAGGCATGGTGTTCCGCTGCAATCTGGATGGTTCACAATTCGAGGTGCTGGGGCACAATTTCCGCAACAACTACGAGGTCACGGTCGACTCGTTTGGCACGCTGTGGCAGTCCGATAACGATGACGACGGCAATCGGGCGGTCCGCATCAATTATGTGATGGAGTATGGCAATTTTGGGTATCGAGATGAACTGACCGGAGCCGGTTGGCAGTCCCCACGATTCAACATGGAAGCGGCCATCCCCGAGCGACATTGGCACTTGAACGATCCCGGAGTCGTCCCGACCATGCTCTTGACCGGCGCGGGTTCGCCGGCGGGGATCACGTTTTACGAGGGAGACTTATTGCCCCAGGTGTTCCGCAACCAAATCATTCACTGCGATCCAGGCCCCAATGTGGTCCGCAGTTACCCCACGACGGAAGTGGGGGCCGGTTATCAAGCATCGGTGGTCAACCTGATGGAGGGTGTGCAGGACAAGTGGTTCCGCCCGGCCGATGTGGGGGTCGCTCCCGACGGCAGCCTGTTTGTCAGCGACTGGTACGATCCAGGCGTCGGTGGCCATGCGATGGGCGATCTAGAGCGCGGACGACTCTATCGTCTGGCACCTCCCGGATCGACCTACTCCGTGCCCACGTACGATCTATCCAGCCCGGCGGGCGCCGTGACCGCCTTGCGCAATCCTAACTACAGCGTGCGCTTTTTAGCCTGGCAGGCAATTCAAGGCTTCGCAGACCAAGCGTTGCCGGCCCTCAAAATCATGGCGGAGGATCCCAGTCCACAAATGCGAGCCCGCGCGCTCTGGGCGTGGGGCAAGTTGCCGGCTGCGGCCCTCGCGGCGATCGAGATGGCCGCGGCCGATGCCGATCATCGCGTCCGCTGTGTGGCCGTCCGACTGGCCCGGCAAACCAACACGCCCATCGAAGTCGTCTTTACTCGCTTGCAACAGGATCCATCTGCCGCGGTACGACGCGAGTTGGCCTTGGCCCTGCGATTGGATACCTCCTCGGAAATGCCCCAACGCTGGGCACAATTGGCCCACCAACACGACGACCTCGATCGTTGGTATCTGGAGGCCTTGGGCATCGCGGCCGAGTTGCGCTGGGACGAGTGCTTCGACGCCTATTTGAATTTGCGACAAACGCAATCCCTGCCACCTGCCTTTGATATCGTGTGGCGATCTCGCTCTACCCAGGTGCTGCCGTGGATCGTCCAGTGGCTGCCAGCGGCCGAGACAACGGCCCAACAGGTGGCTCGATTGCTGCGAGCCTTGGACTACCACCCCGCCCAGCAACGTCAAGCCGCCCTGGCTCAAGCCGTGGCGAGTTTGGTCGAACAACCCTCCTGGACCGACAGCCAACAATCGTTCCTGACCCAGGCCCTGCTCCAACTGCCGGATGCCCAGGTGTGGGTGGAGCAACCTCGGGTCGAAGCGATGCTGCGAGAAGCTCTAAACAAGGCCGACCGCACACAGCAGGTGGACATGCTGCGGAAACTGCCCATGGCCGAGAGCGAGTTGGTGCTTGCCGGAGTCGCGCAACAGCCCGATACCGCTGGCATCGCGGCGGCCGAACTGCTGTTGCAACGGTTTCCCATGGGACGCTGGCGGCTGAGCCTGTCCGACTCCGAAAACCCAGCGGCTCGTGGTTTGGCCGCTTCGCTGGCTGCCGCCAACCCCACTTTATCCCTATCGTTCCTGCAACAGATGTTGCGAGACGAATCCTTGTCGACGGACATCCGTGTCCTGGCGGCCAAAGGACTCACTCGCAGCGAAGCCGGCGCCCGCCATCTGCTGGACCTGGCAGTCGCCGGGCAACTGTACCCCGAAGCGCGGCTGATCGTCGGCTCGGCGCTGCGCTCCAGTCGTAACGAGTCGATCCGCGAGCAGGCGACCTCGGTCTTTACCGCAACCAAAGTTCGCGCCGCCGAACCGCTCCCACCGCTCGAACAATTGGTCGAACGACGTGGTGACCCCGCCCAGGGACAAGTCGTGTATCGCACGATCGGGACCTGTGCCAACTGTCACCAAATTCATGCCGACGGCAAAAACGTCGGCCCCGATCTGAGCGAGATTGGCGACAAGTTGGCCCGGGAGGCACTCTACGTTTCCATCTTGGATCCGTCAGCCGGCATCAGTCACAGTTACGAAAGCCACGCAGCGCTGACCGAAAGCGGTCAAGTGGTCGTCGGACTATTGGTAAGTCAGACGGATTCCGAGGTGATCCTGAAAGATGCCGAGGGGATCCAGCGGACGCTGCCCCGGGCGGAATTGGAAGAGTTCAAGGTCCTGGAAACCAGCCTGATGCCGGATAACTTGGTCGAAGTCCTGTCCGTCGATGACTTGGTCAACTTGGTGGAGTACCTGACCACGCTCCGCAAGTGATCGCCACCGATTTCTCCTAACCGTTCACGACCCGTCGGGTGAAGTGGAGCAAGTCGTCACAAGTACACGCTCTGTCGCGTGTTCATCCCTGGGCCTTATATTCGGTACCTTCCGCAAGAAGAGCACCGTTTAGACCCTCAGGGCCGGTGTTTTCTTCGATTGGAAAAGTTTAAGTTCCAATCTTCCGAAACCAGTGGCATAACTAGGCCTTCACCCATCCCGCTGGGCCCAGACGCTCGCGGGGACAGTTTCCCGTCAGGCACTGATCAACGGAACACTGCCCAACGGAACACTGCCCAAACAAACACTGCCCAAACAAACACTTCCCAACCAGGAGCTGCGAACATGAAGAAGTGGGCTTTTTTGCTGACCTTACTCTGTGTCGCCACTGCCACGTCTTCCGCTATGGCAGACGGACCAATCATTGCCTTTGGCCCCGAACGACAACAGATTCGCGAAACCCCGATCTTGGAACGAGAGAACCGACCGTTGCATTTCTACGGCAACACGGTCCGACGTCGGCATGCGCGGCAAACGACTGCCGTCGCGCCCGTTCGCCCATCGGC
This sequence comes from Pirellulaceae bacterium, assembly GCA_018402565.1. GTDB lineage: Bacteria > Planctomycetota > Planctomycetia > Pirellulales > Pirellulaceae > M30B19. The sequence goes on from JAGYIQ010000001.1 coordinate 1,083,996, forward strand.
CATACCCGGCCTACGTGCCGGCCGGTAATCGACAAGATCAGCCACGCCACAAACAATGCTTCAACGGCCAATGCTTCAACGGCCAAAGGGGCAAGCGCCCCGTGGACGAGTTGACCGGCACCCGGCCAACCCCGTCCCCATTTGCCGCGTCGCTCGACTACCAGCCGTGTTGTTCACGCACGGCTTGCATCGCAGCTAGGATATTGTTCCAAGTCGATGGTTGGCCCATGACTTCGTTGGGGAACATGCATCCATCCCAGCAGATATGCTGGATCGTCTTGGTCAGGTTGCCCTGATCATCGCGAAGCCAGAAGCCGGCGTGATGGGGAATGTCCAGTTTGCCGTTGGGATCGTCCGCCAAACAATGGCGTCCGGTCTTGTCGTGCGAGCCACTGCCCTTGACCGTGGCATCGTTTTGGGCCACATGGAAATCGATGGTCCAAGGCCGTAGGGCCGCCGTGAGCGTCTGCAACGCTTCGTCCAGGGCCGCCGGTTCCCAGTTGAAATTTTCTGGCACAATCCGATCTTGCGGGGCGTTGTAGCCCAACAAATAGAGCAACGTGTGAGCCATGTCGGCTTGGAAGCCCAGAGTCTGCGGCCGGCCGACCTGTTCCAACAGATCGATCATCGCTCGCCAGGAGTGCATGCCTCCCCAACAGATCTCGCCCTCGGCTGCCAAGCGTTCACCATAATCTTCGGCAATGTCCGCCGCCCGACGGAAGGTCTCGGCAATTTGTTTGGTGCCTTCCACTGGGTTCTCGTTCCACGCCCCGACGCCGGTGGCCGAGTCGATACGCACGACGCCGTATGGTCGCACGCCCAATTCCCGCAGGCGTGTCGCAATCCGACAGGCCTTGCCCACGGCTGCCACAAAGTTGTCGCGTTGCTGTTGGCTGCCCATGGCCGCGCCGTCGAACCACACCGGCGCCACAACACTGCCGACCACAAAGTTGTACTTCTGGACACGCTCGGCCAAGTCCTTCAGGCCATCGTCGTCGATATCGATGTCGGTGTGCGGATTGTACAGGAACAGATCCACGCCATCGAACTTGACCCCGCCTACCTCGGCCTCGGCGGTCAGTCGCAACATCGTATCCAGATCGATGGCGGGCTCTTCGGCATCCGGGCCCTTGCCTACCAAGCCCGGCCACATGGCATTGTGCAACTTGGGAAATTGATTCATCGACAACTTACCTTTCAAAACAGACGATCAAGTCAACGCCCCCTCCGTCACTGCCAGTGTCGTTTGCCGGCGGCCAAAATTATAACCGATGAGGAGCCCCCGAGCGAGTCGTTCACGCGGGCCCCTGGGCCAATTAGACTTGCAGAACGCCCGTCCGAAACGGTTCGGTTTCGGCCTGGCGAGTGGCGATCTCCAAGCAGCGGATCAGCTTGCCACGGGTCTGGCCGGGCTCGATGATGTCGTCCACCCACAGCCGAGCCGCCGCGTAGCGAATGTCGGTCGAATCGTCGTACGACTTGGTCACCGCCGCCCGCATCTGTTCCATTTCGACCGGGTCGGGTTCTTGTCCCGCCCGTTTGAGGGCGGCGATATTGATGTCCAATAGTGTGGCGGCCGCTTGCTTCCCACCCATAACGGCGTACTTGGCATTGGGCCAACCGAAAATAAAGCTCGGGTCAAATGCCTTGCCGCACATGCCATAATTCCCCGCCCCGTAACTGCCGCCAATGATCACGGTCAATTTGGGGACGCGTGAGTTCGAGATCACGTTGACCAACTTGGCCCCCGCGCGAATGATGCCGGCCTGTTCGCTGTCACGACCCACCATGAACCCCATCACATCTTGCAAGAACAAGATGGGCGTCCAGGTTTGATTGCAGTCCATGATAAACCGAGCCGCCTTGTCAGCACTGTCGTGATAAATCACTCCACCGAACTGCATGCCCTCTTTCGGACTTTGAACCGGGTGCCTTTGGTTGGCCACAATCCCGATCGAGAAGCCTCCCAACCGCGCGTAGCCACAGACGATCGTCTGCCCATACCCCGCCTTGTACTCGACAAAGCTCCCTTGATCGATCAACCCGGCAATCACCTGTCGCACTTCGAATGTCTTGCCAGCGACCGGCGGTACCGTTTGCAGCAGATCGATCTGCTCATCGGCCGGAGTGGGCGTGGTCCGTTGAAACGGGGCAGCGATGGCATCGGTTGGCAAATGTTCGACCAGTTGCCGCAGTCGCAGCAAGGCCGCATCATCATTGGGTTCCATGAAGTCGATCGTGCCGCTGACCGTGGCATGCATCCGGGCCCCCCCCAGTTCCTCGTGGGAGACTTCCTGGCCAATTGCACTTTTGACCAGGGCCGGGCCCGCCAGGTACAACCCGCTGCCCTCGGTCATGATCAACTTGTCGCACAATACCGGCAAATAGCCGCCACCGGCCACACAGTTGCCCATAATGGCCGCCAGCTGCGGAATCCCCAGGGCACTGATCACCGCGTTGTTGCGAAAGATTCGACCAAAGTCATCTTCATCCGGAAAGATCTCGTCCTGCAAAGGCAGAAACACGCCCGCCGAATCCACCAAATAAACCAACGGCAAGCGATTTCGCAATGCGATCCTTTGCGCTCGCAAGACCTTCTTGCAGGTCATCGGAAAAAACGCGCCGGCCTTGATGGTCGCATCGTTGGCGATCACCATCACCGCTCGGCCACAAATCGTGGCCACGCCGCAAACGACCGCCGCGCCATCGCACCCGCCCCACTCCTGGTACATGCCGTAACCGGCCCAGTGCCCAATGTCCAAAAAGTCGGTCTCGGGATCCGCCAATCGATCGATCCGCTCGCGCGCGGTCAACCGCTGCTTCTCATGCTGCCGCGCGATGGCTTTTACTCCCCCACCCAGCCCAATCCGAGCGCGCTGTTCGCCAAAGGAGTTCAGCAGTTCTTCCCAGGTCATGACGTTTCCTCAAGACGAGTGGCCAATCGATTGGGACTGTCGCCCAAACCTCGGCCGATTCTAGCCAATCAGCACGGCTTTTGCCTAGGCTTTGTCCCCCTCAACTCGCGGAGCGAAGACAAGGCCCGTCGCCTTATCAATAGTGGATCTTGGGGGCGGTGTGGTATTGGAGTCAGGAGTCCATTGCCGCACGTGCCTACGTCGACGGGTTCGCCGGCCCACCCCACAGTCGCCGGACCTGCTCCAATTCGGGCCGATCGTCCGGAGCCGTACTGGCGTGATGCAGCTGTATCAGGCCCTGCGGATCGACCACCACGTCGCCACCCAGTTGCAGGTAATCGTGATTGCTGGGCCATTTCACCGCCCGCCGCTTGCCAAACACCAGCCCCAAGTAACCCTGCAGCGATCGCCAATTGACGATCTGCGACACCGCGGCCCGTTGCATTTCAAACAGGCGATAGAGCTGGCGCCCCGGATCCGCAATCACGCGAAAATGAATCCCCGCCTCGTCCCGATAGCGCTTGACGACCGCCGGCTCTTCGAAAGAGATCACCACGATCTCCACGGGTTCTTGAGACCAATCGATTTGCTGCAACTGCAGCACGTGCTCGCGGCACATCAGTCAGGCCAAGTGGCGATGGAACACCAACCAAGCCCAACGCCCCCGCAATTCCGCGGCACTTAGCTTCCGTGAGTCAATATCCTCGACCTCAAACGACGGGCACGGACGATGCAACAAGCTCACGGTCATCTCCAATTCGCGGTTAGTCCCAAGTCATTCCACCGCGGTCATAACGACGTCCGGCGATGATCGCAGGCGATCGACAAAATAGTCGTACACCCAATACTCCACTACCAACAACAGAAATGGGCCAATCTTGCCAATCGCTGCCAATACCCGGGGTTCCTCCAGCCAGATCGACCGCCCCAACGAACCGCTGGAGACCAGCAAATCCAGGATCGCACCGTTGACCATAATCAGAAATACGATTGCGATGCACAGCCAGATCAGATGACCGTAGCCGTAGTCGACCGCAGCCTGCGACGGTTGTTGTTCCATGGCCTAAGTCTCCGACAGTTTCTGGCCCGTGGCTCGCGTCGGCAGTACATGTGGCCCCGGAGCCTCGACCACGACCTGCCGCGCCTCCATGGCCTGGATCACATTATCCGGGTTGGACACCCGAGTTTCGCGTCTTTTTTTTTCCGCCAACGCCCCACGCTCCTCGGCCGACAGTTCCCGACCAAAGAATCGACCCAACGGGCTACTGAGGAGGGCCGGCAAGAACACCAAGTCACCAATCAAGGCCACGTTCAACAACACCAACATCAGTGTGCCAAACCGCTGGGTCGGGGTGAAGGAACTAAAGGCAAACGCGAACAGGCCGAATCCCGCAATCAAGGTGGTCTGCGTCATGGCTTTGGCACAACGACGGTACGCCACCATAATAGCCTCCTTCCGCGTCGCCCCGTCCGCCAAGGCGTAACGGTACCAATTCAGAAAGTGGATCGTATCGTCCACCGCAATCCCCATCGCGACACTGGCCGTCATCATCGATCCAATGTCCACCTTCACATCGTAAACCGACAGATGCCCCATCATGCCGAACACGACAATGATGGGAAAGGCATTCGGCAACATCGACAGCATCCCACCCGGCACATTTAACAGATTACGAGCGGTGATCGGTGTACCCCAAGGCCGCAACAACAAGGCCATCACAAACGCAATCATCACAAACGACAAGAAAATACTCTCAAATAAACTGGCCAACAGCGTCCGCTGGGCTTTATAAACAATGGGAATGACCCCGGTGTAGACCGCCGACAAGTTCACAATCGGTTCCCCGGCCGTTCCTGTTCCAGCCGCCGCCATCGCCAACTGCTTCTTCAACAACGACTCCGCAGTGTCCTGGCCAACCAAAGGGGTCTTGGTTACCGGATCGATGCGGTATTGATACCGATCCGCCGCATCGACCACCAATGTTCCCGAACGTTTCTTCAACGCCTCCACATCCATGTCAGGATGCTGATCGATCAGTACCACGACCGAAAATCGCTTGAGCAGATTCTCCAATTTCGCCGGATCGGTGAAGGCTCCCTGCTCGGCCAGACGCTGGCCAGACAGCCAGGTCTGCCGACGAGTCGAATCGGAATCTGGCACACCAACCTTGATGTCCTTCCGCCGCAACAGCATGCTAACCGTTTGGGAAAAAATAGCCGCTTGATTGGCCGCGTCTCCCAACGTCGGGTCAATGGGTCCAGCGAGAGCCGCAGACGCAACTTCTTCTTTTTTACTGTCCTCCATCGTCGTCTTGTCGAGCAAAATCGCTGCGTCAGCCTTTGACTCGTCAGCCTTGCGGGCGGATGGCAATGCCACGGAATCACCAGGGCCATGGTTGGCAATAAACAAGATATTAAATGCCTGCTCATCGTCGCGACCGTAACCGAATTGCCCTTCCAATTGCTTCAACAACTCGTCGCGGAACAAAGCGGCTCGCATCGATGGCTCGACAACCTGCTTGATCTCGTTGACGAAACGTCCGTAGTCCACGTCGGAAAAGGCGCCCAGACGCAAGCTGATCCGCCAGAGTTCATCGTCGCCCAAATCCTTGACTTGACCCGGCCGCGGCAACATCCGGGGAGAATACAGAAAATCCCGCGGCAGGCGATCGAAGTCCCGCTCCAACATCATGTCCAATGCCGTACTGTCAACGTCGGGAGTGAATACATCGATCGACATCCCCGAACCGATAATATCTTGACCGTTCGGACCAAACACCGACTCCAAATTTCGCCGTATCAAGCGGACCAACTCCAGCCGATCGCGGAGCGTATACGAATACAACGGCGAGGCGCCCGAGACTTCCGCCTCCTGATACGTGACCTGTCGAATCACTTCAGACTCCGCCACCGGCACTTCACGCCGCGGAGAGAACGGCTCGATGGCTCGATCCTGAAACCTCAACAGGATCTCCATCGGCACCAACTTGCCTAAATTCTGCTCGAACCAGCGATAGTCTTGCAGGATCTTGGCCTGCGGTTGAAACAATTTGAGCAACTGGACCGATGTCTGAACCTTGGTCAAGCCGTAGCCAATCACACACATGCAAGTGATCATGACCACGTTCACACCCCAGTGGTACCGGGTTACAAAGTGCCCGACGCCCTGCCAAAAGTCGTCCACCCAATTCATCAGCGTGCTGGACTTCATGGCCTTGGAGCTACGAGCAAAATTAGGTGGAAAGACTTCCAGCGCCGCCGGCAAATAAGTGAACATCAAGGCAATCGTGCCGCAGACCGCAATCGCTGAATAAAACCCAAACTTAAAAATCGGCGTCAGATTACTGGTGCACAGCGAAAACAACCCAATCGCCGTCGTAAAAGCCGCCACCGAACAAGGGAAAATCGCGTGCTTGACCGCCTCGGTTACCGCCGTTCGTCGACCCGTCGCCTCACAAGCGTCACGATAATAATTGATCACATGGATCGATCCGCTCATCGCCAAAACATACACCAAGCTGGGCATGGTCATCAGGATCGCGTCCAACCCCCCTCCCAACATCCAGACGATCCCCAAACTGCTCAAAGCCGAAACACCACCGACAAAAAACAGCATCAAGGTGACCCGCAAACTGCGGAAACTCAGCAGCGACAGCGAAATGCCGATGATCCCAGACAGCGAAGCCAGTCGCAGTAGAGTAATCGAGCCCTCCTCGTCGATCGAAACGTTATCTACCGGCGGACCGCCAATGTGCAAACTGTCCGGGCTGATCCCGCACTCGCCCGACGCCAGCTCCAGAATCCGTCCCCTGGGCTTCCCCAATAGCCCGCGGCCAACCACCATCGAGAAGTCGTCAATCACCTGCGTATTCAAAGTCACCATAATGGCCGTCTGTCGCGGCGGCACAGGCAGGTTGATCCGATCCCACCACAACAACCAATACTTCAGTCGCTGGTCTGCTGCCGCCGCTAGAAACGCCTCGCGCTTGCCGTTGTGCTCCTTGTCGATCAGTTCCTGGACAAACAAGGCCAACTCGTCTTCCCATTCCGGCTGCATCATTTTCAGACGCTGCTCGGACAACTCGGTCCGCATCGCGTCCGGAGTCCAATCAAATCCCTTGGACGGCGTCGGGCCAAAGAAAGCACCCGTCAGTCGTTGATGGGCTTCAATCCGCGCATCACGCCGCCGGATCGACTCCGCCGATGTATTGGTGATGTTCAAACTGCCCTTGTCGCCCGCCAATTGCTCCAAGAACTCAGGCCCGGTCTGCACATCCTTAAACAACCGAGCAAACAGCTTCCGCGGATCGCGATAAAACTCATTGTTCGTCGGCGTGCCAAAAGTCGCCAAGTGCTCGCCCTGCAACTTGTACGTCCCTGTCCACTGCTGCTCGATCAGACGACTGACACCGCCCAACAAGTCGCTCTCACCCAACCACTTGTAGACCTTGCCCTCCTGCGTGATGTAGTACCACTTGCCACCGCGGCCCTTGAACCAACGCTCGTGTCCCGAACCCACGTTCTCGTGATAACTGTCGGCAAAGTGCCAGGCATACTCGTCACCCAAAGCCTGCGCCTGACGCTGTTCCTCCGTCGTCGCCTCCGAATGGGCCAACGACTCGCGCCGCAACATCTGCACCAAGGCCTGGAAATTGCGATCATCCTCGTTGCAGCCGTCCCAACTCACCAAGACAAATTGCTCGCCCAAAAAGTACTCGCGAAACTCCGCTAACTGCTGGGTCTCGATAAAATGAGCCGGCAACCAGTCCGAGACGTCGTTCCGCACGTCGTCCACCGCAAACCGGGCCGACCGAGCGAAAAACGGGACCAAAAAGAAGACGAGACACAAGATCAACATGGCCACGCTGCCGAAAAACGGTATGCGCTGGGCCAGAAAAGGTTTCTTCATAACTGGAGTCTACTGTCGCTGGTCAAGTCCCCGTCCGAGCCGCAGTCGGCTCCCGGACACCAACATAACATAAATGCCCGGATTCTCTGAGGGCACATTCCGGCCCTCACCGAACCGAAAACCGCCTGCCTAGACCCTGCATTTTAACAGACTTCACGGCCCAGAGTGGCAGCTACCGCCGCTATTGATCCCGCGTTTGACGCAGATTTTCCAAGTGCCCGTACAACCAGCGACGGGTCTGCCAAACCAGATAACTTGCCAAGCTCTGCTGCCGCACCGGCAAAAAGGCCACCCCTGTCTGCCCCACCGCCACCGCTCCCACCATTTCAGCCGGTAGCTCCACACGACCCGAGACCCGCGGCACGACCAGCTTCAGGTTCTGCGTGGCCTCATCCCCCAAATGACGAGTCCGAATCACTCGCCGCTGCCCCCCCTCGCCCGCCGACACGGGCTGGACCAGCAACGGGCCACCGTGGGTCCGAGCCATGGCCGGGGCTGGTACGATTTCACTGGCCGACGGCTGCAACTCTACCAGACGTCCCGCCAGCATCGGCAAGTTCGGGAACACCAGGGCCACGCTCATTTGCCCGTCCAACTGCAAGGCGGGAACATCGTCCTGCGAGATCGAGACCACCAGCTCCTGACTGCCATCGTCGATCGACAGCAAGGCCGTTCCCCGCCGCAAGTATTGCCCCAGCAAGACCGCCGCGTCAGGTTGCCAGACAACGCCGTCGCACGGAGCCAGGACCTCCAACTGCTGGACCTCCGCCTGCCGCTGGTGCCACTGGTCGGTCAAGGCCGCCGCCAAGCGACGCTGATTGTCGAACTCCGTCCAGTCGCCAATTTGCCGCGCCGCGCGAGCCCCAATCTCGGCCTGCTCGACCTGCAATTTCAATTCCGCCACCTGTCGCAACAGCTCCGGCTGACTCAGACTGGCCACTCGCTGTCCGGCCGTCACGCGTTCGCCGTGCTCGACATCGATCGAAGCCACAAACCCATCCGTGCCGGTACGGACGATTTTCTCCACCGGATGCCGAACCACCACGGGAGCACTCAGCGATACAGGCCCCGTCAATACGCTGGTGCCCAGCCACACGGCGAACAAGCCCACCGCTGCCGTCACGCCGACGTTGAGCCACCGCCAGCTTTCCCACGGGCGCTGGCTGCGAAAGAAACGCAGCAGCTTGGACAACGGCTCAATCGCGTAATGGCCAATTGCCAAAATTGCAATCACAATCCCCAGACCATGAAACAAGGCCGCGGCTGCGATCGTCAGTGTGACCTGCAGCATGATCCGCCACACGAGTGCCGCACTGCCATAACAGGCCACAATAATCCGTTTGTGCAGCGGCAAGGGCAATGGCGGAACTGACATCCCCAGACACCATCGTTGAAAGGTGGCGGCGATCCACCCCTTGCCACGATCCGCCAAGTTGGCGATCCCCAACAAATCCGACAGGACGTAATAGCCGTCGAATTTCATCAAGGGATTGGCATTGAACACCAACGTGCTGATACCCGCTGTCAAAACAATCGCGTGCAACCACAGAGCCAAAGTCAGGTCAGTGGTCCAGGCCCAAGCAATCGTGGCGATCGACGCCAGTACCAATTCGGCATACATCCCGGCCAAACCAATGTGAATCCGTTTCCAGCGATTGGCCAACCGCGCGGAGCCACTCGCATCCACGTAGGCCAGAGGCAAAAATAAAACGAAAAACACACCCGCATCTCGCACGGCAACCCCGTAACGATGCGCCACGACCCCATGAGCGATTTCGTGAATCAACTTGATGCCCACCCACACAGCCAGCAACACCAGCCACTGTTGATCCGTCCACAACAGCGCCGCTTGTCGACCGAAGCGATCTCCGTGCTCCCACAAACAATACAGCGAGTAGATCCCCAGTAAAGCGGCCAGCGGCAGCCAACGCAAGTCAAAGAGTCGCCCAACGTATGGGGTCAGCAAACGCAGGAATCGCTCGGGGCTACCTCCCCGGATTGTAAAGCTGATCGGATTGGTCCACCGGACCCAAGCCCCTCGTTCGCGAGCTCGGTACAGCCCCTTCTGTCGCTCGATGGCTTGCTCCGAATGATCGACCCAGAGCTGCTTGAGCGATCCCCAATTGATCAACTGCGCGAAGTCGGCCAACGTCAGTGGCGGTACGTCTGCCAGCATTGGCTGCGATTGCAGGATCGCTTCGATGCTGCGTTGTCCGTCACACGCCTGCAGGCAGTGGGCCTCGCGTGGCCCCAGTTCAAAGCACTTGCCCGCCACACGATCTTCCAGCAAGTACCTGGCCGGATCGGTACCGGACACCCGACGAATCCGCACCTCCGGTCGCAGTCGCGGCGCCAGGCGCGGCGAGTTCGATTCGACAGGCAGCGGTACGGAGGGAATCGACATCGCGTTTAGAACCACCCCACAAAACTGCGGGCCTTCTCGTAGGGATAGTGCAACCATTTCCAAGCCAAAGGAAAGGCATCGCCCGTGACTTGCGCACGACCCTTCATGCCCGGTCGCAACTTGTTGTCGACATTGGGCAAACGCAGCTCCGCCACAAACACATTGCGTTCCTCACGAGTTGTCGCCCGAGGATGCAGCCGCTCGATCGTCCCTTCAAAGACCTCATACGGAAAGGCTTCCAGGTACAGCCGAACGACCTGCCCCGGACGAGCGAAACGGTATTGGTACTCCGGTATTTCCACCTGCACCAACAGGTCCGCCAGACCCGCCACTTCAAACAGGTTATTGCCGATCTCCACCGGCGCACCCATCAATTCGACCAAGTCGCCTTGTACGATCGTACCCGCAATCGGCGCCCGAATCTCTCGATGCGTCACATGGTGATTCAAGAGCGCGATCTCCTGAGCAATCCGCTCCGATTCCAATTCCGCGATCCGGGCCTTGGCCAAATCACCACTCGCTCGCCAACTGGCAATTTGATTTCTCTCCCGCTCGTAAGCGGCTTGTTTGCCCGCCAACTCAATGTTCAATTCGCGATCGTCCATCGTGGCCAACAATGTTCCCGCTGCCACGACCTCGCCAGGCTTCACCAACACCTGCTTTAACGTCCCTGCATACGGAGCAACCGCGTACCGCCGATCCGTGGTCGCCAGCTCACAGTTGCAATCCATCAGGTAGGCAGTCGGCCAGGCGGCCAATGCCAATAAAAATAAACCTATTCCGGCCAACATCCACCGCCATCGCCGCAGCCACTGCATCGGTCGAGTCAAAAAACGCTGCCAGGTCGATTGATGGACTCGGCCAGCCAAGAGCACTTGTGATTGCAAGTCTCCCAGTTCCGCGGCATGCGACTCGGCCCATTCGGGTGACACGATGTCTGCCGGACCGACCAAGAACAAGTACGCGACAACACCTTCTGTACCGCGGCAGGGCCAGGCCAAGACGGCCGACGACAGCAACTCGCTCGACACACTTTGCAAGCAGTGCGCAACGGCAGAATCCTCCATGTCGCTGGTTACCGCTTTGCCCTCACGCTGGCGAAACTTAGGGGCCGCCACCGAGGGAGTCGACCAACGACCGATCGCCGCATCGCTGGCCACCAACAACTGCGTGGCATCGATCAAGTCACTGGCCAAGCGACTCACCGGATCCACATCCGTCGCACCTGAGATCGCCACGACTTGAGGCCGACGTGAACCAGCAACTGCAACCCATATCAAATGGCTCAATTGCAACGGCTCGGTCCAACGTGTCAACAAAGCGGTCGCGGCTTGAGACAAGTTCGAGGCCTGCTCCATGTCGGCATTGCCCCGAGCCAAAGTCTGACGAATCTGGCCCACCCGAGCTTGCTGTGTCAACAGACTCTGCGACGATATTTGCTGCAGCGATTGGGCGTAAGTCGACAGCATCGCCAATGCCAAGGTGCGAGAAATCCCGCTAACGGCCACTGCCGTTGCGCCGATGGGCGTCGCCTGACCCAGCGCCAACAGCGGGACCGCGCAGACGACAACCTCCGCTGCCCGACTCGGCACCAGCGATGTTTCAGGCATCACGGAACATTCCGCGCGGCCAGCCGATAAACTGGTCGTCGCCAACTGCTCCACCGCATTACGTAGACCGAGTGAAGTCTCAGTAGAATTAGCCGGATCTGGTCGCAGTTTGGCCAGGCAGTCATCGATTTCGATTCCTGAGGCAGCCTCTGTCGATAGCCGGGCGGAGGGGGCTGCCACAGCTCTGGCCTGTACCCAGCAAATGGGCTGCAAATGCTTCAGCAAACACCGCCCCAAAACCTCTCCCCCGGACGGGGCAGAGCCGGCTCGCGCGACAATGGCCAACTCGCTGTGAAACTGCATCAACCGCTGCTGATCGTCCCAGTCCGCCGCTGGACCAGCAAACCCAACTCCCGACCGAACTGAGGCTGCCGCTGGTTCCCCCAGTGCCTCATCGCGCCCACGCTGGATCGTGGCAATCGTGGAAATCGAAGATTGAGACATGTCGGTCTGCTTTCCATCCGTACAACAGGCGATCGAACCATGGCGAGCGGGTTGCCCACACACGGTCCTAAGGCAACCGCAACAAACAATCGACCCCAGGCCGAGCGATCCCGGTACCATTATCGAACTTGACACAGACCGAGATCGTCTGCGAACTACGATCCATCAAGACGCCCAGATGCGAGACTTCACCGCTACAGGGTCGCCCATCAACCGTTAACTCCAACGGTTGGCCGATCGACAGTTTTTGTACTTCAGCGGCCGGTAAAGCAAAGGTGGCTTCCAGTACGCTCGTGTCCACCATCACCGCCACCTCGGCACTGTTGATCGACACGTACTCGCCCAGGTGCCGTGGCAACTCCGCGACATAGCCCGCAAACGGAGCACGGACGGTTCGCTTCTCCAACTCGATCCACGCGCGATCCAATTGCAATTGCCGCGCTTGATATTCGTGACGCTTCAGTTGCAAGGTGGCTTTGGCCATCTCCCACTCCGCTTGCTCTCGCTCCAACTCCAACGGTCGGGCGTTGCCACTCTCTACCAACTCCTGCAGTTTGGCCACCGCAAAACCGAGCAACTGCACGCGGGATTCCGCCAACCGGATATCGGCGGTATTTTGCGCGTCATGCTGGACCGCTCGCCATTGAGCCTGTTGCACGTCCGAGTCCAGGCGAACCAAGGGCTGTCCCGCTTGAACAAAGTCGCCCTTCTTAACCAACAACTCCACGATGGTGCCGCTCTCCGTTGTGGCGACATTCGCTCGACGCACGGCATCGGCGTAACCCGGATACGGGTGCACGGTTTGCCCGGCGACGAGCGTCGGGAAGCAGGCAGCCCATAACAATATTGCTAGAATGCGGTTCATCAGGTCGCTCATTTTTTAATCTTGAAAATTACACAACACCGAGACCAAACCCTACAGCTTGGCCCGAGAACCCTAAGTTAAGAAAAAGAAAATAGGCGATAAACCCGCCGGAATTTGATCACCCGGTAGATTTAGCTTCGCTAGAATCCGCACGATACGCAGAAAGCTTAGAGTCGTCGCGAACGGAACAAGACGCTGGACACACGACACCCCATCACAGGAGATGCCGCTTATCGCCGCAGCTGGCGATTCGTGGCCAATTCCAACACGATCTTCACCTGCGGTTGCTCCGCGGCGGTAATGGATCGGGCCAACGAGTCCGGAAGCCGACAGATAAAATCGGTTGGCGTTAGAGGCTGCAGACGCTCCACGACAAATTGGCAATTGCCCACTTCCTCCCCAGCCAACCACTCGCAGTAAAACACGGATAATTCCACTCGCAGCTCGCTTTGGTTCAAAACCTGACCACGCAAGACCCACTCGCTGCCAGCCTGAACCAACTGCAACTGCGAGAAGGCATAGGGCCCGTCCGATTGGGGCTCGGGCAACGGCGTGGCCAATTGCTCCAAAGCGGTCCAAGCCGGCAGGGCTTGCAACTTTTCTTCAATCGTTGTCAAACGTGGATTGCCCATCAAGGTCAGATGATTGCAGAAGCGAATATTGGACCATTCGTAGCCGTCCGCCGATTGGCGATCTTTTAGGCAGACAAAATAACCGTGTTGGACATCGACATCTTCCACCGAACAGACCATGCCCAACTTCTCCGTGCGGATAGTGTCCTGCGGGCCCGATCGAAAGGAGGTCACCTGCAGCGACAAGTTTGGCACAATCCAGTTGCGAAATGGCGGGCCATCATTCGCCTTTTGGAATTCCTCCCGCATCAACGCCCGCGACTCGATGTCGGTGGCGGCTCTGGCCTGCCGGAAACTTTGCACCCAGTGGTATAAGAACGACGAGCTACCGATCAATACAATAATCGCCAACACAATGAGGTCGCGGACTCGGACTCGTTTCATCGACACTCCCTCCACGTAGTCCAAACGTAACCGTTCACACCCCGTAGGCTGCCGGGGAGCAAGTCGGGTGAACAGTACGCTCGTTTGCGAGCAAAAGCCACTGGAGATTGCCACGAGTATCCCCGTCGAACCATCCGACCTGCGGAACGCACCAGCCCCGAAATCGGACGTCCAATCGTGAACGGTCAGGTCCAAACCACCCCATGTTCAGCCCGTCAGACGACTTCAGCCGCCAACTTGACCACCCGCTCGTAATGGGCCTTGCTCACCGGCTGCACACTCAATCGCGAACCTTTTCGCAGCAACTCCATGCCCGTCAACTTCGGGTCGGCCTTCAACCGCTCCAACGGCAACACAGCCGGAAAGGTCTTCATCCACGTCACGTCGATCGCGTACCAAGTCGGCTCGGATTTATTCGCATCCGGATCGTAGTACGGACTCTGGGGATCCGACGCTGTGGCATCCGCGTAGGCCGCCGAAGTGATCTCCGCCAAACCCGCCACCCCGCTGGGCTTGGCGTTGGAGTGATAGTACAGCACCTTATCCCCCGGCTTCATCTGATCGCGGATGAAGTTTCGGGCTTGATAGTTTCTCACACCACCCCAATCGGTCGTGCGTCCAGCCGCTTGCTCCAAATCCCCGATCGAGAACACGTCCGGCTCGGACTTGAGTAACCAGTATCCAATCGCCATGCTCAGTTCACTCGAATCCGACCGCCTCGGAACGCCGCCGCCATGGCCTCCGGCACCCGCGCTTCCGCCGACAAGAGCTTGGCCTGATTCGAGGCCACTTCGGCCTTCATCTCTTGCTCCATGGCAATGGCCTCCGCCCGACGACGTTCCGCATTCGCGCGAGCCACCCGCGTGTCAGCCTCGGCTTGATCGACTTGCAAACGGGCACCAATGTTCTCGCCCACTTCGATATCAGCGATGTCGATCGACACGATCTCAAATGCCGTCTGAGCGTCCAAGCCACGCGCCAATACCGCTTTGGAAATGGTGTCAGGCCGCTCCAGCACGTCGCCGTGCGTGCTGCTCGAGCCAATCGACGAGACAATACTCTCGCCCACCCGAGCAATCACGGTTTCTTCCGTCGCACCACCAATCAACTGGTCCAGGTTCGTGCGGACCGTTACACGGGCGCGAACCTTCAACTCAACGCCATTCTTTGCGACCGCGCTGAGAAAGTCCTTGCCAGAACGCCGTGAATCGGGACAGTCGATAACCTTCGGATTGACGCTGGTCTGCACCGCGTCCAAACAGTCGCGGCCCGCCAGATCGATCGCCACCGCTCGGTCAAACCCCAAGTCGATCCGCGCACGCTGCGCCGCGATGATCGCCTGAATCACTCGCATCACATGGCCGCCCGCCAGATAATGGGCCTCCAAGCGATTTGTGGTCACACCGTTGGGCTCCGAGATATCCAAACCAGCCTGCGTCGCCATAATCTTGGCGTTGACGATGATCCGCGGATCGACTTGACGAAATCCCATGCCAATCAAACTGGGCATCGACACACGTGCGTTAGAGGTCTTGGCCTGAATCCACAGCCCGATGTACTTGGCCATGAGCAAAAAGAGCACAAAGCCAATCAGTGCCAAAATGCCGACACCGGCGATGATCGCCAACGTCGTAATGTTGATTTGGTTGTTCCGCTGTGCCAACAAATCCATGCTGGCCAACAAACCGCTTCCACCAATCATACTCGCCATCACAGAACCCGGAATGATCGCCATCGTTGCTGCCATCGTGCGTTGCTCTCAATCGTCAAGGTTGTCAGAAACTGGCCAATGAGGGCCACAAGCCCCCTGCCCGCCCTGTCTCCCAGTGTAATGGGTCCGTTACCCCCCATCTAGTAGGAACCCCGCCGCCTAGTTTCACAGCCGTGCGGCCAACGCTACAACTAATCTTGAGGCGCGGCGGCCCCGGGGACTCTCCAGCCAACGCCGCCGCCGCCCCCACGTCCTCGGTCCAGCTCCGACAGGCCCACCCGAAAGGCCCGCCCCATGCGTACATCCCACCCGCTCACTCGGCTCGCCAAGAGCCCTGGCCCACGCAACGCCACGCTCGCCGCCTCCCTCGCCGCCTCGCTCGCCGCGGCCTTGCTCCTCACGCTCAACTGGGCTGTTTCACCCATCGCCTACGCCAATACCCCAGCAATGCGGGCCGCCGCAATGGCCCAGTCCCCAAACCCAGCCACCGCTCAGGACCAAGCTGCTCAGGACCAGCCCGCTCAGGACCAAGCCGCTCAGGACGAATCCAAGGGCCCACCGGTGAAGGAGTTGATCCTGCCCGGTGAGTCTTTCCTGGTGCAGGACCGACCAGCTTTTATCCTCTGGCCGGAACCGGAAAAACGGCAGACACCGCAACCGTGGATTCTCTACGCCCCGACCTTGCCCGCCTATCCCGACTCCCACGAGAAATGGATGCATCAGCAATTCCTGGACGCCGGTATCGCGGTGGCTGGCATCGATATGGGCGAGGCCTACGGCAGCCCGACCGGCACGGCGGGTCAGCAAGCCCTGTACGAGCACTTGGTGCAACAGCGTGGCTTCAGCGCCAAACCCTGCCTGTTCGGTCGCAGCCGCGGCGGACTGTGGGTCAGCAGCTGGGCGATCCAGAACCCGGACAAGGTCGCTGGTATCATCGCGATTTATCCGGTCTTTGACCTGCGGACCTACCCAGGCCTGGAAGCCGCCGCCCCCGCCTACCAAACCACGCCCGTCGAATTGGCTCAACGACTCGAACAGGCCAACCCCATCGAACAAGCCCACGTCCTGGCGACCGCCAAAATCCCCTTCGCCATCATCCACGGCGATGTCGACACCGTCGTCCCGCTACCCGAGAACAGCCAGCGAATGGCCGATATTTACCGAGCTGCCGATGCCGCCCAGTACATGCATCTGGAGGTGGTCCCCGGGCAAGGCCACAATTACTGGGAGGGCTTCTTTCGCAGCCAAACACTGGTCGATCACGCCATCCGCTGGGCCAAAACCCCGTAAAACACCGGTTGATTTTTCCGTAGCGGAATGCGTCGAGGGCTCGTTGATTTTTCCATCGCGGAACGCGTCGAGGGCTGGTTGATTTTTCCGTAGCGGAATGCGTCGAGGGCTGGTTGATTTTTCCATCGCGGAATGCGTCGAGGGCTGGTTGATTTTTCCGTAGCGGAATGCGTCGAGGGCTGGTTGATTTTTCCGTAGCGGAATGCGTCAAGCATTTCGATTGCCGGTAACACGCCGTGTTTTTGTACGACTTCCTTGAAGCGGGCGGCCAATTCGCGAGCGAGTCTGGAAAAATCAACCAGCCCTCAAGCGTTTCGATTGCCGGTAACACGCCGTGTTTTTGTACGACTTCCTTAAGTTGGGCGGCCAATTCGCGAGCGAGTCTGGAAAAATCAACCAGCCCTCAAGCATTTCGATTGCCGGGAAAACGCCGTGTTTTTGTACGACTTCCTTGAGGCGTTCGGCCAGCTCGCGAGCGAGTCTGGAAAAATCAACCAGCCCTCAAGCATTTCGATTGCCGGGAAAACGCCGTGTTTTTGTACGACTTCCTTGAGGCGTTCGGCCAATTCGCGAGCGAGTCTGGAAAAATCAACCAGCCCTCAAGCGTTTCGATTGCCGGTAACACGCCTTGTTCTCGGGCGATTTCCTTGAAGCGGGTGGCCAGTTCATTAGTTGGTCTGGAGAAAGCATCGAGCCCCGGGCAACAAGCACGATTTTTCGAATTTTCTCTTTGAGGATTCTCCCGCAGCCAGCGTCTAAACTGATGAGCTTCGATGATGGTGGTGTTCATCCGACCGTGGACTCAGATTGGCTAACGCATGCTCAGTGACGAACAGTGGGAAACGAGCCTGCGTGCCCTGTTGCCCCAGGCGTTGTCACTGGCGGTTCGACTCTGCGGCAGCTTGCCCGCCGCCGAGGATGCTGTGCAAGACGGCCTGCTGCGGATCGTCCAAGGCAGAACCTCCTTTCGGGGCGATAGCCACCCGCGGACCTGGATGCTGCGCATTGTGCTCAACGCCTGTCGCGATTGGCAGCGGCGACACCTGCGACACTTGAACTGGGAGGCGGGCGGCGAGCAAGCGATTGCCCCCGAGCCCCGCGAGCGGGTTGACCTGCGCGAACGCTCACCGTCCGAGCAGCTGGAAACGGCCGAGACCCGCGTCCAGGTCCGGCTGGCGGTGGAACGGCTGCCCCAACGCCAACGCGAAGTCGTGCAACTGTTGATCTGGCAAGACCTACCGACACACGAGGTCGCCGAACTGTTGGGCATGACGCCCCAAAATGTGTACGCCACCTTCCACGCGGCCAAGCAGCAACTCCGCCAACGGCTACCGCCCGATGCGCTGCCGTCCCACCAGTAACCCGGCGACAACCGAAGCAACCCACGACAACCGAAGCCCCGAACAGCCCCGAAAAGTCCCAGCGACTGCGAGTGCACTACCATGAGCGAAACTGGCATCCCCGACAACACGGGCTCGTCCAACACCACGGGCTCGTCCAACAACACGGGCTCGTCCAACAACACGGGCTCGTCCGACAACATGGGCAGTCCCGATGACCTGCGCTGGCGCGAGCTGCTGCGAGCTGCCGATCCACTGGCAGAAACGTCACTGGCAGAAACGCCACTGGCAGAAAATGACCTCTGGGCGGCCGCACTCCAGCGACTCCAGGCCAGCGCGACTCATGAAGTTGAACTCAATTCGTTAAACAATATAACGAAACAAATAAAAAACCAGTATCATGACGGCGCGACCCCGGCCACGCGGTTGGTCGACGGGCCTACAGGGGTTCGGAACGTGCAACGGACCCCGTGGCAGCCGAGGCTGCTCGTGGCACTGGCGGCCTCGCTCCTGGCCTTGGCCGGAGCAGCCTGGTGGTTCGCTGGACGCAGCGGCGACGAGGCCGGAAGGCTCGCCGAGCGTCCCGCGGGAGAACAGGTCGACGATTCTCGCCCAGGTACGGAGAACCGGTCGCCCGCGGATCCAATCTCGGATCCGATCGGGTCATTGGCGCAATCACCGACCCCGGAAGCCGACCGCGAAGACGTCGCGACTGCTGCCAATCTGGCCAAACGCAAGGCAAAAATCCAGTCGGTCGAACAGTTGCTCAAGCTGCGCCCCAGTCAATTGGCGGCTGTGCAGCGGCAGCTGGATGTCGCTGCATTGGATCAAGAACTGCGAGTCTGGCTGCAGCAGTGGGACGCCGCGACGCCGGCCGATCGAGCCGCGCTCGAGGGGCAATGGGTGACCAACCGCGGGTTCTGGGTCGGCTGGACGCTGCAGGGACTGCGTGAGTGGACCCAGCCGGAGGCGCTGCGAGCCGGTATCGAGGTGCTGAGCCTGGAGTTCGGACCGCGATCCGCCGAAGCCCTGGCGTTTTGCTGGCAACGACCGGCCACACGAGCTTTGGCGCGACCGGTCCTGTTGCCGCGGGCCGATGAGTCGCAATTGGCCCAGTGGCTCTGGGCAGCGGAAGAGGCGGAGGACCTGCAAGCGTTGGTGACCGAGTTGGCTCAGCGGCCCGGCCCGATCGCCACACAAACCCTGGCGAAGTTGGCAGCCGAGCCCGGTTGTCAGCCCGTCTTGCGGCAAGCGGATCGGCAGTGGTCGCCCCAACATTTGCAACGGGCGCTGGCCGACTTGGGCTCGCCTCAGCCCCAAACCCAGTTCCACGCGGCGATGCTGCTGACAGTCTTGCCACCCGCCCAGGTCGAACGTGAGCTGCAGCAGAAGATCCAGCTCGGGCAACAAGTCTTGCCGGCCCTGGCGGTGCTGTTGCTCAACTTCGACGAGCAGATACCGTCTCGAGCCCAGCCGCTGTTTCAATCCATCACGGTCGCGGCAGCCTTACCGTCCGCTCGACAACGAGCGCAAAAATGGCTGCGACAACAGATCTCCGAGACTCCCGATTCCCACTCCCTCCGAAAGGTGTGCCAACAATGCGTTACCGCAACTTAGTGCTCATCGGCAGCTGGTGCTGCCTGTTATCGACCCTGTCGCTCGGTCGCCCGAATCTTGAATCGCTCCGCGCTCAAGAGGACGACGAGGAGCCAGTCCAAGTCGTCAAGATCTACTCCGTGGCCGACCTGTGCGGCCGTGATGTGACCTTCGCGGATCCCGGCGTCCAGTCCCCGGGGACCGGCTTGCTGGACCCGGCCAAAGCCAGCGGCGGCACGGGTGCTGGCATGGGCGGCGGCATGGGGGGCATGGGCGGCATGGGTGGCGGCTCGGGGGAAGGCATGGGCGGCATGGGGGGCATGGGGGGCGGCGGCATGTTTGCCGTCCCCGCCACGCCACCCCAGATGAGCATGGGCATGGGCGGCTGGAACTGGCCCACTGATTCGTCCCGAAATGGCGTCGACCTGTACCCATTAATTGAGCTGCTGGAGCAGGTCATTCAACGCGAGGATTTTGATGCGGGACAGTTGCTCGCTTACCAAGGGCAATTGGTCGCTCGGCAGACCGAGGAATGCCACGCCGAGATTGCTGCCTTTTTGTCGCAATTGCGTTCGGCGTTAGCGCAAGAAGAGGTGATCCAGATCCAATGGGCAGCATTGGCCTTGGATGCGGCGGCGATGCAACAGCTACTACCCAACGACGACCAGACAGTCTGGCAGCGCTGGATCGATGAACGAGCGGTGGCTTTTGGGACTTTATCGGCCTTAAATGGTTATCGAGTATTTTCGTCCTCCGGTGAACATCGCAACTTGGTGATCGGTGTAACGCCGGTTGTCGGCAGCTTCCAGGACGGCCTGCCCGGTGGTCGCGGCGGCAGCAGCACCGGCTACCAACCGCAAGTGGTCAAGCCGATCTTGGGCTGGTTGGCTGAAGTGCGCCCGGTGATCTCGGCCGACCCCACCCAGCCCGGTCTGTTGCATGTGGGCATCAGTCAGATTGCCGCCGACCCCACGCCTCAGGTGCCGGTGGTGGGAGCCCCGGACCGCGGTGACCTGCGGACCTTCCAGGCAGTGGGCAGCGTGAAAGTGAAAGCCGACACTTGGACCGTGCTGGGGGGGCTTGCCGCCTTGCCGGCCGAAAACGACACGGCGCCCAAGCACGTGATTCTGATCCGTTGGAGCCGCTGATCCGCTACCGAGCGAGAGTATCGATCGATAGAATAAGGCTGGGTCTCGGAGTGATGTCGCCCACCGAGCGAATGACGACGGGATCCGAGAATCTTCCACTCCCCGGTTTTGCGTCTGGGTTGCCAATGGCAACTTCGGACGCGGAAACGGGGTGTGTTCGTTGACGCTCTTCGCTTACCGAGAACATACCGCCTATGAACGCCCCGTTTTCACGTGCCTTGACGCCCGAGGATCGAGTCGTGGTCCTGGGCGATTCGCTGGCGATGTCCGGCAATCGCCCCTACGGTTTTCTGACGCTGCTCCGCGACGCCGAATCTTGCGAGGACTTGACCTGGTGGGCCGTCGGTCGCAGCGGCGATCGCTGGGACACAGCACTGGCCCGGTTCGAAACGGAGGTCCGCCCGCTGCGTCCCACGGTCTTGTTGGTGATGTTGGGGCTCAACGACATCTGGCAACAGGCCCGCGGCCAAGTTTGGGAAGTCGCGCGCACGCGGCAAGCGGTGCAGGATCTGGCCACCGCCTATTTTCATAATGTGCCCGCGGGGGATTTGGTGTTTTGCTCGCCGCTGTTGATCGGCGAGAAATTCGACGGCAGCAACTCATTGGACCGCGACCTGTCGGCCATGACCGACATGCTCAGCGAAGCGGTGCAGGAGTGGAACGGGGGCTCGGCCGCTGGTGGCGGTGCCGCTGGGGGAGCGGAGTCGACGGGATCGCGCCGCGTGCACTTTCTCAATCTCCGCAAGTTGGCCTTGGAGTACCTGCAGGTCCACAACCCGGCCCAGAAGCCGCATTCGGTTTTGACCGTCGATGGCATCCAGTTGAATAAAGTGGGCCAGCAGTTTATCGCCCAGCAACTGGCGGATTACTTCCAGTTGCAACTGCCTGCCCCGGCCTCCGATGCGTTGCGGCACGTGGTCTTTTTGCAGTTCAAGCCCGAAGCCGGACCCGCGCAAACTCGCGAGGTTCTCACCGCGTTTCAAGCCTTGGGCCGTCGGATTGAAGTGGTGGCGGCGATCGAGAGCGGCACGAACAACAGCCCCGAGGGGTTAGCCGATGGCTTTACTCACGCCTTCACGCTGACTTTCCGCAGCACGGCCGATCGTGACACGTACTTGAATCATCCGATCCATCAAGCCTTTGTCCAACTGGCCCTGCCCGCCCTCCAACGCGTCTGCGTCTTGGACTACTGGGCACAAGTCCATCCGACCACTGCCAAATAAGCCAGCAGTCGACGTTCGTTAGCACCCGGTTTGTAACCGTTCACGCCCCGTAGGGTGTCGTGGAGCAAGTCGGGCTAACTAGATGATGGTTTGTGTAAAGTAACGACTGGTCAATTCCACAGGTTTGCACCATGTACGCTCCGACTTGCGGAACGCACCAGCCCCTAGAATCACCTCCCAACCGTGAACGGTTACCTCGGTTTTCTGCCGAATCAGCCATTGGTCGAAGTGCGTTAGCACCCGGTTTGTAACCGTTCACGCCCCGTAGGGTGTCGTGGAGCAAGTCGGGCTAACTAGATGATCGTTTGTGTAAAGAAACGACTGGTCAATTCCACAGGTTTGCACCATGCACGATCCGACTTGCGGAACGCACCAGCCCCTAGAATCACCTCCCAACCGTGAACGGTTACCTCGGTTTTCTGCCGAATCAGCCATTGGCCAGTGTGCACTAGCACCCGGTTTGTGACCTTTCACGCCCCGTAGGGTGTCGTGGAGCAAGTCGGGCTAACTAGATGATCGTTTGTGTAAAGAAACGACTGATCAATTCAACAGGTTTGCACCATGCACGATCCGACTTGCGGAACGCACCAGCCCCTAGAATCACCTCGCAACCGTGAACGGTTACCTCGGTTTTCTGCCGAATCAGCCATTGGCCAGTGTGCACTAGCACCCGGTTTGTGACCTTTCACGCCCCGCACGATGGCGTGTAGCAAGTCGGGCTAACCTCCGACACTGCGTGCATTCATTTCGGTCCTTGATGGTTTATACTGGGTTGGTGCTTTGTCACCGTTTAATTTTGGGATCGGTTTGGTAAAGGGGTCAGGAGTTTGGCAAAGGGGTCAGGCGTCAATTGTGCGCAGCACCTGTAGGGCCGTTCCGGCAATTGACGCCTGACCCCTTTGCCACACCCCAAGTTTTGGCTGTGACAAAGCACTCGGGGCAAATTCCAGCGAATTTCGACGTGACGATGAGGCGGTTATGAATATCGCATTGGCAACCACTTGGGCGGATCGGCTGTACGATCTGGGCAATGTCCCCGCGTCCCGCATCCGGATGGAACCGGCGCCCGGCACGGCGACGATGGAAGATGTCACGCGACTCCACGACACCGAATGACGCTTGTACAAATTGGTCGATGGAACGTTGGTAGAGAAAGCGATCGGTTGGCAAGAATCGCTCCTGGCGGGGATCCTGTTGCAGTGGTTGCATGTCTACCTTGACGATAATCCCCTGGGGTTGGCCACGGGAGCGGACGGAATGACGCGGCTGTTTGGCGATACGGTGCGTGGGCCCGATGTGGCCTTTGTGGCTTGGCAGCGCCTGCCCCAGGGCCAGATCCCGCGGGCCCCGATCCCGGACTTGGTGCCCAACTTTGTCGTCGAGGTGCTCAGCCCCAGCAACACGTATGCGGAGATGTCCCGCAAGCGGCGCGAGTATTTCCAGGCCGGCGTCCAGCTGCTTTGGATGGTCGATCACCGCAGTCGCACCGTCACCGTCTTTCGCTCGGCACTGGACGCCACAGTCTGTTCCGACGACCGTGTCATTGATGGAGGCGACGTTTTACCCGGCTAGCAAGTCAATGTCGCTGAACTTTTTAGTCGGTTAGATCCACCCGGAGCAACGCCCGACCCCATGAACGGCGCGGCGCACGCGGCCGATGATCCCTTGGCAACGCCATCCACCGGAGTGAGCGGCAAGGCGCTAGCCGCCGGTCTACCCTAGCAACGCCATCCACCGGAGTCAGCGGCAGGCGCTTAGCCGCCGGTCTACCCTAGCAACGCCA
Source organism: Pirellulaceae bacterium (assembly GCA_018402565.1). Lineage (GTDB taxonomy): Bacteria > Planctomycetota > Planctomycetia > Pirellulales > Pirellulaceae > M30B19. The sequence goes on from JAGYIQ010000001.1 coordinate 1,108,250, forward strand.
TCCACCGGAGTCAGCGGCAAGGCGCAGCCGCCGGTCTACCCTAACACCGCTATCCACTGCGCTAACGCCATCCACCGGAGTGAGCGGCAAGGCGCTAGCCGCCGGTCTACCCCTAGCAACGCCATCCACCGGAGTGAGCGGCAAGGCGCTAGCCGCCGGTCTACCCTAGCAACGCCATCCACCGGAGTGAGCGGCAAGGCGCGCAGCCGCCGGTCTACCCTAGCAACGCCATCCACCGGAGTGAGCGGCAGGCGCTAGCCGCCGGTCTACCCTAGCAACGCCATCCACCGGAGTGAGCGGCAAGGCGCTAGCCGCCGGTCTACCCTAGCAACGCCATCCACCGGAATCAGCAACCAAGCGCCAGCCGGCGATCTAGCCTATCACCGCGTTCCACTATGCAAAAACATGGTTCGCCACGTCTCGGTTAAAAAACATAACTCTACCGAGCCGCCTCGTTGCGCTGAAACATCAGCGCCAGGCTGGCGTCGTGCGTCTTCCCGCTCACGGGGTCGTGCGGTAACCAAGGGATCACAGGCGGCTATCGCCTTGCCGCTCACGTGGACGACGGGCCGGCGGCGATTGGCGACTTAGCGTTCGCGGTCCATTCGATCTTGTCCTTCAACGATGTAAAGGACGACGTGTTCGAGATCCTCGCCGGTGTCGATGAGCTCGATGTCTCCGCCTTTGGTCCACACCTTTTCGTTGGTGATGGCATTCGGTAACCCACGCAATGCCGTGGTGCCATTTGCCTTGAATTGGTCGCGAACACGCTTGGGAGGACCGGTCGCCGTCACCGCTACGTGAACGTGATTTGAGCGGGCAGATACCGCATGCAGTTTCCAACCGCGAATTTTTGCGTGGGTACGAATCGACTCTTCAACCGCTTCACGTTGCGTGAGATTTAGTCGAACCGGCTCTTCTGTCATTCGGTCTCGGCACCAATCCTCCAGTCGCGGTTGCGGTTGTTGTTGACCTTTTTCCATTTTCGCCAGCCGCGAGAATCGCCGGGAGCCAACTGCCGTAGGTTGTCCAGGTGATAAACAACGTGATGACGTCTCTCCGTTCGGGTCCACCGGCGGCGTGCGCCGAGCCGGTCACGGGGTCGGGCGGTAACAAGGGATCACCGGCCGCGTGCGCCGAGCCGGTCACGGGGTCAGGCGGTAACAAGGGATCACCGGCCGCGTGCGCCGAGCCGGTCACGGGGTCGGGCGGTAACAAGGGATCACCGGCCGCGTGCGCCGAGCCGGTCACGGGGTCGGGCGGTAACAAGGGATCACCGGCGGCGTGCGCCGGAGCCGGTCACGGGGTCGGGCGGTAACACGGGTTCACCGGCGGCTAGCGCCTGCCGGTCACGGGGTCGGGCGGTAACACTGGGTTCACCGGCGGCTAGCGCCTTGCCGCTCACCCCGGTGGAAAGCGTTGCCAAGGGATCACCGGCCGCGTGCGCCCACGCCGTTCACGGGGACATTGTTCATTGCGGATAGTCTCCGATGAGTTTTTAGCCCCAACCAAACACTTGGTTACGCCACTAGTTGCTAGAGATACGCTGTAGTGTAACAAAACCGAGTGGACCGAAAAGCAATCAAAGCGTGCCGAAACTGGCACCATTACTGACAAAAGGCGAATCTAACGACGTGGGTGGGCAGCAGGGTGAGCAAGGGTTGAATCTAGTGCGCGGAGGGTTGACGCACCCCGGAAACGAAAAAGGCCGTAAGTGACCTGTTTTCAGTCACTTACGGCCAGTGCGGATAAGAGGAGTCGAACCTCCACGCCCTTACGGGCACTAGAACCTGAATCTAAAGGAAATATCCGAATTCATACCAAATCAACACCAAATCAATACCAACTTTTATCGGAAATCATCGAGTGATATTGCTTTTTGGTGCAGGGTGGGCGTTGTATCTCGGGAAACATGCGATTTTCCCGAGGATTATTGATCTAGGGTGGGCAAGAGGGTGGGCAGAAGGTGGGCGTGTTGTCGTTGCTTGAGTCATCGGTTTCACGCTTGAAGTTGTAATTTCGGCTGCTTGAGCTACCCCCTGTCAATACCCAATCTTTTTCAAAAACCCACCAAAACCATAGCAAAACCATATCAAAAGTGGCACATAATTTTTCTCCGTCCGGTTTCGTGAAAAAGTGGGTGTATAACATCCGCCACGCTCAGCGGCACAGTCGCGAGTGATCAGGCGGGCCAATCCTGAGAGCCTTCCGGTTCGACAAGTCACACCCCACGACTTGCGGCCGGATTGACCGTGTCGCATGAGACCTGCCCGCCCCATGCGACACGGTTTTTTTATGCCATGTCTGAGACTCGGGCCTAGCGAGAACACGGATGACTCGTGATCGGAAGCGTGGAATGACGCCTCCTGGCCTGTTTTGAAGCCCGCTTGCGAAAGTGCCCGGTCGCAAGCGTTCGCCCGGGTTGGTTTTCAGCCTGCCACCCCAACCCGGGCTTTTTACCTGCGGCTAGTGCTGGTTGCACCTGGTGACACTGCGGACACGCAGAAGATCCAGCTCGGTTCGATTCCGGGGGCCGCTTTTGCAGCGTGGAGAAGTGGACATCTCGCCAGGCTCATAACCTGGAGATCGCCGGTTCAAATCCGGCCGCTGCGACTGGTTTCGGGGCTAGTTTTCCAAAAGTTCGATGCGAAAGGTGAGCAATGAAGAAGGAACTCGTTGATTCCTATGTCCAAGAGGTCGCTGCTGCGATCCGGTTGTCGGTCCAAGAGCGACACGGGGCCGTCACTGAAATCTTCTCCGGCATTTGTCTCCTGGATGCCCTCGACGTGCTGCTGGCGGTTTGCGACCAGTTGCCCGGCTACGAGTCCGCCAATCTGGGGCGGTACTTCCTGGACGTCGACGGGATCGACGGCAACGAGCAGTCCCAGAAGGCCTACCACTGCGAGCGCGTGGCCGAGGGCTTCAAACGCCGTCTGGTGCATATGGATTCCAAGTCGGACGGCACTTGTGACGGGGTGATGCTGTTCATGCACAACGTCACGACGGATTGTTCGATGTCGGAGGCCTTGTGCCAGTCGGCGTTTCTGCTCTGTGACAGCCCGCACGTGCGGGGCCTGGTCCGGAAGCATCTGGAGGCCGCTCTCGAACTCGACGGTGTGTCCACGATCCTGGAAGCCTGATCCTCGCCATAAGCGGTTACGAAAGGAATAGCTATGAGCACGCAAGAGGCATCATCGCTTGCTACGTCGCATTGCGTTGTTCTGCCAATCTGGGCCGATCTCCTCCGGCATACGCTTGGGGCAGGTGCAGAGAATCCTAAGTCGAAGCATGGGTACAGAAATCATTTTTGCGCCGATGTTGGGTCCAGCGATGACAAGTCATTTGAAGAAATGGTTACGGCAGGACTTGCGGAAAAGGGGCGGGCAATAAACGGCGGCAAGTCGGTCTACTACCGAGCAACTGTTGCCGGGTGCAAGGCCATTGGATTATCGAAAGCCGCAATCAAGCGAGCGTTTGAGTAAACCTGTTGGGAGGTGTGTGATGGAGCGTCTGAATCGCAAAGAGGCCCCGTCCTTTGATGCCTGGCTGGCGGAGCGAGAACGCCAGCAAAAGGTGGAGGACGTGATCGACGGCCTGGTGATGATCTCGATTGGCGGCCTGCTTGCGAGCTTCTTCGCGGTGGCCTGGATTTTGGAAAGAACCCTATGACCGATTCGCAGTACGTGGACCAACTGTTGGCGACCAAATCCGACCGGCCCGAAATCAAGGCCATCCAGCGACATGTGACCTGGTTGCGGACGGTCGTGGCGGCCAAGGGCGTTGGATCGATGTGTCCGGACATTCGGACGCTGACGATCCGGCGCTCGAGTGATCCGCGGCGAAACGCTGTCTGGATCGGTGGAACGAAGGTGGTCGTCAGGATTGCCGGTCAATCAGCCTATTTGGACTTGGAGGTACCGGATTTTGTGCAGGTCCTGCGAGACGAAGTGTTGCGGGGCCATGAGGTCGAGGAGGTGGCAGGTGATCGTCGGTGAACTCAAGAAACAAGAAATGGCGGATATCGCATGGATGATTCAGGCAAATCAACAGCTTACGGCAATGGTGGTGCAGTTGACCATTCGGTTGGCGTCGGGGAAGTATCGCTTGCAACGGAAACGATTCGTGGTCTCCCCTACGACTTTGCGGGAGACGGTCGAAAGGTGGGAGCAGTATGGACTGACCGATCCGACTCTGCGGCAGTTATTGAGCGATTTAACGAGGCTTGCCGGGAAGTTACGCGTGAGCGGATTCCCGAATCCCATCAGCCGGGCGAGTGGGTCACTGTGGGACCGAATCCAGGAGATTACCGGCGGAAGCCCCATCTGATCTTCCAGGCGGAAATCTTCGAGCGACGTGTGGCCGAGTGCATGGTGGATTTTGTGGTGAACTGCGACGGCGATTGCCTCCGCGGGATCGTTCATCGGTTACTTCTGTCGCGGCACCCGCTGCCCATCATCATTCTGCTGGCCACTATTCACCCGGAAATGATCCGGTTTGAACAACGATCCGGCTGCCATTGCCCAATTCCGTTGTTGTACGGCAGCAAGCTTTCCAGCAGCGACCACGAACGCTGGATCACTACGGCCAAAAAAGCCATTCAGGATGCGGACCTAGCCTACCGTGCCGGCGTGACGGATACGCGGCTGCAAGGGATTGTCGCGATGTTGTTCGACGGCGGGTTAGATACTCACCAGGGGATCCACTACGCCACCGGGGCGCTGATGACCGCGATCGGGATCTACTCCAAGTGCTACGAGGAAGAGGTGACGGCGTTCCTGCGACTGCAAAAAGAGTATGCACGTATGAGGGCGAATCGGAACTGACGAGGCGTTTGATGCAAAGGGGCTGGTGTTTGACTGTTTTGTTCAAGGGAGATCGAGAATGAGTGACGGATTGAGTGTGAAGCAATTGACGGACGTGATTACCAGTGCCCTGCCGAACCGGACGACGGTGTTCGAGGTGATTGAGGCGGTGGAGGGCCAAGGCAAGCGGTTGGAGGTGTGTCATATCGCGGACAAGCCGCAACCGTTGCCGCCGGTCCCTTCGCCGGCCCGGCTGCGTGCTCACGAGTTCAACGACATCGAGGGCTTGTCGCATTACTTGCAGGTGTACGGTAGCGAACGGACGGTTGTGTTGGCAGATGTCCAGCAGTTGACGGCGTGCATCAGCTTGAACGAGGAAAACGGCGAGGGCGGCTTTGAGACGGTGACCTTCAAGCCGGTGTTCCACCCAGCATTTGCGACGTGGATGAAGATCGTGGGCCAGACGCTGCCAGTACTGGATTTTGCCTCGTTCGTGATGGCCAATCGCCGCTTTGTGGAGGACGGCCGCAGCTTGGCGATTCTGTTCAGCCAGATGCGAATGAGCAAGAAAATCGAGATTGCCCAAGGCCGCGGCAAGAAGGCCCTCAACGGAATCATGGTCAGCGTGGAGATCGGCGGGACGCGGTCGGAGGAGTTTCAGGAGCTGCCCGAAACGCTGTTCATCAACGTGCCGGTGTTCTTGCAGTCGGAGCCTTGGCGAGTGGAGTTGGACCTGTTGGTCTTCGAGCGAGACAACGAAATCTACGTCACTATCAGTGCCAATGACGTGGAGACCGTGCGAGCGAATCAATTCATCGCCGACATCACCCGTTTGCGAGAGAAAATGGGGGAATTTTATCCCGATATGGCGGTGACTTTTGGCAAGATCCAATTCAAGGACGGGGAATTCTTGCGCGGCTAATCGGTCGCGGCGGGGCTGTGTTTCTGGCAGTGTTTCGGGCTTGGGGCTTTTTCTTGGCATGGTTTTGGTTCGGCAGTTTTTGCAGAGGGAGTTTTGCGATGGCAGTGGCTTTTGAGCCTCTTTCGATTGACAACATCGAAGAGGGAGATTTTGTCAACGAGATCAATCGGACGTTGTTGGACGTGCAGCACAAGTTGACGGCTTATCGGGAGAAGTACGGGGACAAGAGCAAGAAGGCGACAGCGGAATTGGTCGTGAAGATCAAATTGCGGATCGAAGAGCCGGATCAGGATCTGTTCAGCATTCACACGTCACTGGCGCCCAAGGTGCCACTGCGTCCCAGCCGCGTTACGGTGGCCACCGAAGCGTTCGACCAGAACGGCCGCCCGGCCCTGTTTGTGCGGAAGTCCGGCAGCGACGAGGACAATCCGCGGCAAGGCAAGATGTTTGACGGCAAGGGGCGGGCCATCAAACAAGACACGGGCGAGAGCGACGACGAGTAGGCGAGCGAGGTTGGGGCGGCGGTTTGATCCTGTAACTTGTGATCGGTGAAATGAAGACCCAAAAGCATCAACAGACGGTCATCGAATTTTCCATTCAGTCCAAGAACTCGTTGTTGGATCGGGTGAAGTTCTACCGCGGCTGCGGAGCGAATCAATCCTCGCTGAAAAGCCTCTTGCGTGCGATCCACCGCTTTGCCCCGTCGGGCGGGTGGTGCTTTGTGGGCATGAAGCGATTGTCGGAGCAGGCGGGCGTGAGCCTGAGCACCGTGCGACGCGGACTGACGATGTTGGTCGGCATGGGGTTGGTGTCCGAGCAGCGAAAGCCGAAGTCCCAGGGCGGCGGATTCAAGTTCGATTACCGGTGGCAGGTCTGTTGGGCGCGTCTCAACGGCTACGTGCAAGACTTCCAGGATCAAGAGCGTCAAGCATGGTTGGACGCGATGAACGACGGGGAGTGGGAAGACGTGGCCGTGGAATGGGACGAGCCGGAAGAGTTCACGGAGGAAGCCACGGAGGGGAGTTTGGCCACGGACGGCCCCACGGATGGGCCGGAGTCCCCCGAGCCGTCGGAGCCAAGCGACAGCGTCAAGCAACGGGTGGGTGACTTTGTCCAGGACACAAGTGTTGTGGACAAGGCCCGAGCGTCGGGGGCCGACGACGAGTTGATCTTGGCGGTCGTGTCCGTGTGGTTGGCGAATCGATCGCGGCCAGAGAACCGCTGGGGACCCGAGGCCCTGCATTATCGCTTGCGGAACTTGGCAGGTGGCCAGTCGCCCACGGAGGGCTGGTTCAAAGGTAACCGGGTGTCGCCGCCGGAAGTGATGCAGGCAGCAGACGCGGCTCGGTCCCGCGAGCGGGAGCAGCAGGACGAAGTTTCTCAGCGGATCCAGTTGATTCGGTACGGTCGCCAGCGTGGCGCGACCAATGAGCAAATCAACCGAGCCTTGGCCAAACGTGGGTGGGAATTGCTGCCGGTGTTTGAAAATCGGGAGGTGGCGACATGCAACAGTTGACCTTCGATGACCTGGTCGAGGAAATGGCCGCGGCCTGCGTTGCTGCTCCCGTGCAGCAGCAAGAAACGCCAGCATCAGTAGTGCCGGTGAATGTCACGGTGGCGGATGAGGACGCCAGGCGGCTGGGGCGGCAATCAGATGACATTTACCGGGCGCTCGTGGATGGGGCCAAGTTCAACATCGAATTGGTGGTCCTGCCGACTCGGGACGGTCGACGGCGGTTCATCCACAACATGACGGCCCGGATCAGTGAGATTCGGGACTACTTGGAGCCGCTGGAATTGGACGTGTTGAGATACCGATTGCCGGACGGCGTGTGGCTGTACCGGCTGGGGCAACGACAAATCTACGGCCGCGAAATCACACTGGCACTCAATTCGTCACCGACTCATTGGCGGTGGAAATGTCCCTGTTGCAGTGCCGAACAGTCACGCTCGTTCACCGACACGACCAAGAACCAGGTCCAAAAAGAGATCGAGCAAAATCCCCTGTGTCCTTCCTGTCAAACCCGATTGGAGTGTTCCCCATGTCCGTAACCAAAGTTCCAACCCAAGCCCCAGAATCAAGCGTGGCGGATGTGCCACGGACGCCGGGCGATTGCACGGTGGATCGTGAGCCGTTTGTGGCTGCCTTGTCGGCTCTGGCGGTCGTCCTGCAAGAGAAGCCGGTCACGGCGGCCATGAACTACGCCCGATTGGTTGTGGAGCCGGGGCGGACCGAGCTGCACGTGTTTGGCAAAGACGTGACGGCGGTGGTCAACGTGAGCACTTGTGTCCCGGTCAGTGGCATGAACCGCGAGGGGTGCATTCTGCTGCCGCTGTTGAAGACCAAAGAGCTGCTGTCCGACCTGACGGCGGCCAAGGTCAGTTTGCGGGCGGACGAGGACAAGGTGGTGATTCAGTGGGTGGGCGGTCGTTGTGTGATTTCGACCGTGGAAGACACGCTGCCGATCCCGCGATCGTTCGAGGACGAATGGGACTTCTACGAGCTGGATTCGCACGAACTGTACAACGGCGTGACTTGCGCCATGTGGGGCATGGATCCGAACGATCATCGGACGGCCCTGCAGGGCGTGAGCGTGCGGCTGCGAGACCGTCAGTTGGAGTTCTGCGGCACCGATGCGACCCAGTTGTCACTGTACACGGTGGCCGACGTGGAGGTGACGAACCGGCCGGCCCAGAGCGGGATCATTTCGGCGCGTGGGGCGCAAGTGGTGAGCAAGGTCCTGGATTGGGCCTACCCGAACAACTCTGCCAGCTCGCCGGTGCAGATGGCCCTGGGCAACGAGTTCGCCCTGTTCAAGATCGGCGGCAAGGCGAATGGGGGCGTGGTGCAGGTTCGATTGCAGGAGGGGCGGTTCCCCAAGTACGAGAAGATCTTGGAGACCGTGGGGCCGAACTACCAGCGGACCACCATTTCCGTGCCACAACTTGTGACCAGCCTGCGGCAGGCGGGGATTTGCTTGGACGGGGAAAACGTGGCAGTGGAAATGCAGTTGTCCCCGGAGGAGAGCGTATTCCGTGCGGAGACGCCGAGTGTGGGGCGTGCGCGGGTGGAAGTCAAGTTTGACCAGCCGCCGACGGCTCCGGCCCACGTGCGATTGGACCTGCGAGTATTGCTGCGAGCGATCCAACACGCACCAAAATCCGCGATGCTGGAGTTCGCGTTCTGTGACGGGGTGTCGTTGGTGCAGTTCAAGTTTGGCCAGTGGGTTTATGCGTTGATGCCGTTGGTGGATCCGAAGAGTAAGGGAGCGAGAGCGTGAGTGAAAGAGAGAGAACAATCTTGACCGCAGAACAAGCGTTGAGCATGTTGGGCGATGGAACGTCGGTTCATACCTTCCGGCAAGCGGAAAATATGTTGATTGGCGCTGATTGGGATCGGTGCAAGATCGAACAATTCATTCGTGATTGTGTGTGTGAACTTGGCGGAGATCAGTGCCGGGCCGTGAATCACGGCCTCGTGGTCCACGCGAACGGACCGTTATTTGTGAAGTGTCGAGAGGGCTTGGACTACGAAGCCTTTGAGACGTCGACGGGTTCTCACGAATCCGAACCAGCGGCAGTCGCCCAATGCACCATCCCGAAATGGTCCTCCGGTCAACCGTTGGACCTGAACCAACTGGCGGCGGAAGTAAATGCCATGAACCGCAATTGGTGGTTGGATGTGAACACTGGCGAGCCAATCGAGCGGAATCGGGCAGAATTGCTGTGTTTGATTCACAGCGAAATCAGCGAATGTTTGGAGGGTGTCCGTAAGGGGTTGATGGACGACAAGTTGCCCCATCGCTCGGCCGAGGCCGTGGAACTGGCGGACGCTCTGATTCGGATCTTGGATTACGCGGGCGGGTTCGGCTTGGACTTGCAGGGGGCGTTTGAGGAAAAGATGGCCTACAACGCGACCCGGTCGGACCACACACACGAACATCGGCGGGCGGAGGGAGGGAAGCGGTTTTGAAGATCCTACATCGGGGTACGCCACCGGGCGAGCGAGTTTGGCTTGGCACTTGTCGTAAGTGTGATTCGCAGGCTGAGGCAAAGGAATCGGAACTTACGCATATCACTCGCGATGAACGGGATGGCACGTGGTTTTCGTGGGAAAAATGCCCGGTTTGCGGGGCGGGCAAAAAGGCGAATGGATATGGAGGAATGCTGTTTTTCCCTAAAACAAGCAGCCAGTTTAACTGACCAATACTGCCACGGGAGTAAGTAGTGATGGAGAACCGGACCGTGTTTGCCCCCGGAACAACGGTGGATTTGGGCAACGGCATGGAGGGCCGGGTTCTGGAAGTCTGCTTGAAGACTCAGGGCGAGCAGTACCGGGTGGCCTGGTGGAACAGGAAGACTCAGGTGGTGGAATGGTTGGAGCCCGGAAGAGTTGTCTCGAGGTGGAGAGCACAAAAACGGCACTGATTGGTTTGTCAGCAGTAGTTGGAGTGTGACATGCTTATTGTTCAAGTCCTTTCGAGGCTTTTGGTTGCAGTTCAGCAGAAGTGGCCAGTGTCTCGATTTAATCAGCACCACGAGACCACCACAGGGAATCGGTTTTGTGTGGATACAGAAGGTGTGGAAGAACTGGGATTTACAAGCGAGCAATGGAAAGTATGGCGGCCTGGTTTATCTGCCCGAAGATGACGGCGTTGGATATGGCGAAGACACAGTTGGGGATTGAGTAGGGAACTTTGCCGCGTGAGTGTGACGGTTGCGGGCGGTTTGGCAGACCGTATTGCGAATTGAAGTAGCAAGCCAAACGCAAGCACGCTTGGACGTGTTCCAAGTAGATCGGGTTCGACTCCCGAACGCGGCTTTTTAGACATGGGAACCATTGATCCGGTCTGCCGATCGGTTTCGTTCAGCAGTAGTAACAGGACACGTCAGAGGCAGTGATCAAGGTAACAAAACTGGCAGTCAGGAATCTGGCCAAGCGTAAGCGGCGTTGGGCAACCGACCAAAAAACAGCTGCAGCGATGGCGGACGAGTGCAATCCCGGTGACTCTGGGTCCCGAAGGCTCCACCAGCGGTTGAGGCGATCACGGCGAACGATCTCGGCTTCGTTTTCGCGGTCGGTTCTTGCGTGGTTTCACCCTGATGGGACGCGACTCTGTCGCTCAGCATGGGGATTTGGTGGTATTGTCGGAAATCATGTGAGTTGGGCCGGTGGCCTGACCCAGATCCCGCGGCTGACTTGACATTTGAACGCAGCCGACGCGGGACTCGGTTGCACCGTTTTGTTCTACAGGATTGATCGAATGATTGAGATTAAGAAGTCACCCACGGCGGACACCAGGACATGCGACGTTGCAAAGTGGAGCGTCAGCGTTGTTAGTTCCAGCCGTCAGCATATCGCGGACGTTGCCAAGGCGATGGCGTTTTCTCCTCAAGTTGTTCGCGGCTGCGGCGGGCATGATTACGATAAGTTGACCGTGTGATTGGTTCACCGACGATTTCGAACAAGTTTGAGCAAACCGGATGGTGGGACAACCACCGTAAGATTCACCGGCATCATCTGGGGGCACGCTGATGGAGTGCAGAAAGATCATCATTCTGCTGGAACTTATTGGAGTACGTCGCGGATTGCGTCATGGCCGGAATGGCCCGCAGCGGTGACGTGGCACGCACCAAAACGAGCGGCAAGGCCTGTTGCGAGGCAGGCATTTGAAAACACTGTCGCTATTGTTGAAGTCACACACATGTGGCGGTATATCCGTAGAACACTCCCGATAACCGGGACGGAGGAAAGATTATGGATCAAGAACGATTTACAGACCCAGAAGCTAAAGCCGATCCGGCTCCGGTTGATCGGGTGGTTATGCCTCTGTGGCATGGTTCCGGTTGCTATGTTCCAAGAGCCATTGCGGCGTGTCCTGAGTGCAGCGGTGAGATTTACGCGAAATCACTGGCGTGGGATGAGGACACGGGTCAGCCGTTGGCTGAGGGTTTGGATTTTGGGTGCGTAAGTGATCCCGATTGCAACCATAGTTGGCGGCAGAGTGATTGGCAGCCAGTCGTCGATTCAGTCCGTAAGTGGTGCAATGCAGCGATCGGGTAGTCGTCATAACACCCAAGGATCACCCGGCGGCTGCGGGACTCTCAATTTGATGGCACCTGACGCCGCTCGGGTGCATCCAGTGGTTATGCAAGGATTGGAGGTTTGATTATGGGATTCGATGACATGCGAGAGAAGCCAAAAGGCGATCAGATACGAGTCAGTCTGGATAGCGGTGCGAACATTCATAGCCGCAAGGACGAGATTGTTGAGGCGGTTGATTTGGGTTTTGATTCCAAAGCAGATTGGGATGCGGCAAGCGACGAGGAGAAACTTGAGGCCGTCCAAGAGTTCTTCTACGGCGACGGTTATCCTGAGTGGTCTTGGGATGACGCAGCTTCGGCATAACACCCAAGGATAACCCGGTGCGAGGGATCGAGCATGAGTACAGAAAAAAACATGAACGAGCACTCGGGTTCATCCAGTCGTTCATTGATTAAATGGCTGCGAGGTCGTTGGAACGGACGGCTAATAATGGGGGCGTCGATCAAGTTCAAGTTTTCGATCGAACATTTTGATTGGCTACCGCAATGGATCAGGTATGCGAATTGTTTCCGCTGGTTGTGGTTTTACCTTTGGATTCATTTCGAGTACGAGTGATGAACGAGTACGGCAGAGGGCTATTGGTGTACTAGAGTGGTATCATCGCGACGGGTCTGTAGACGGCGCATCTGATCCGATAGTGAAGCTGCGCGAGATTGTAGCGGAAACGGAAGAGTGGTTGTGTAGAACTTAGATACGACCAATGACTGCAACGGCTCTGCTTCGTGAGGTTTGACGTATTGAGTTAGGTTGCAGGAAAGTGGGATTGGATGATTTACTCGTCCTCTTTGTGTTTTGATCGATCATCACGGACCTTTAAAAACTCTGAAAGTTTGTACTCAAGGCGAGGAAAATTCGAGGCGATCTTGTTTTCGACATGCCCTTGAATACTGTCGTGCATCTTGTTCATCTGGGTGTCCGTTTCCTCGAACGTCTTTTGAAGTCCTCTTATTACCGGCCCAGCAACAGGAATGGAACTGAGTAACTCCCAGCCAGAATTCTTAAGCCAGGTCGCAGCAAAAAACCAAGCTCCTCTTGTGGCAAAGTAAGATCCATTTTTCGATCGTCGTAGTGTGGAAATGACTTCTTGAAGTTCACTGACGGCTCGGACACTATCAATTAAGCCAGATAACACAATCTCTTGGAGCTGGTGAATGAGCTGATCAAAAAGCTCAGGTATTCGGCATTCTGATCGATACTTTTCAAATATTGAATCAAAGTCTAGGCCTGATTTTTCGCTCGCCGAACTGACCGACCAATCGTGATTGGTCATTTGCGGGTACAGTTCAGCAGTTATTCTGCGAACTGCAATTGTCCCGTTTTCGTCATTATGATTTGTAGTCGCATACGTAAGATCTCGCTTCATGTCATTCAGCCAGGCCGGACAGTCAGCTGGGTGAAGTAACTGGAGCAAGTTTTCAACATACCTCAATGCAGTTTTTGCAGACTCTTGTCGACCATCGACACTTGGTAAGAGGTATTGTGTAATGCATTTATCAACTGCTTCTTTGACTTCAGTAATTTTCCGGAGTTAACGCTCGATCGAAAATTGATTCGGACTTTGTTGCCATATATGCTGACCCACGTATTGATCGTCACTTGTTATTAATCAAGCAGGCTAACGAATGCTCGCGTAGCTATCAAATAACGGCAATGCTCTTCTACGCCGACCAAGCGGCTAGCACAACCCCACGAAGATAAGTGCCCAGGCTGGATGCAGCCAAAAGAGGCCCAGAGCAATCAGAAGATAACCCGCGACCTGCCACGTGCAACAATTTAGCCAAGTGGCGGACGTGATGCAACAGTTTTTCGAGATCAATTTCCATGTTTTTGACCAGGGGTTTTGGGGCGTTTGGCGGAATCAGAGGGACCAGATGTCGGGTTCGCGGGTGGCGGGCGGCGGATCGGGGGTGGGCCAGGAAGGGCTGGGGCCGGGATTTGGGCCGGGGTTGGGTTGGGTCCCGGGGGAATGGGATCGGGGGCAGTGGGGCCGGGGGATGCCGGGGCCGGTGTCTTGGTTGCGTTTCTTGATGTCGTGAATGGTGGTGCGGTTGGTGACGACGTCGTCTTTGAATGCCGGGCCACGTGCAGCACAAATGACGCGGCGAAGTAGGCCAGCATCCCAACGAGCACTCCGACACCGGCCGGGGCTTGGTAGAGCTGCTCCGCGGCGCGAGGCCCCAAGTTGGCTTCGACGATCCCGCCAAGCAGGGGACCGGCCAACGGGGTCAGTGTGAAGCTGAACACGACGCCGCAGGAAACCCGGACCATGAATTCATGGAAGGACTTGGGCGGAAGGACGACGCAGCCCATGACGGCGCCGATCAGGCCGTAGACCCCATACCCATTGATGTGGAAGAGTTCCAAGATCGTGAGCGTGCGGAGGAAATCTTGCAGGTCCATGGTAGGCCACTTCGTGGGTGCTTGGTTCTTGGTGCTTGGTTGCTTGTGCTTGGCTGCCGCGCGGATCCCTCTCCCGGGTTTGGGAGAAGGAACGCAGGCCCGGTCGCTAGTTGGCTGGGTAACAAACGCCGTCGATGCAGACGGTGCCGCTGGAGCTGCGAATCGGCCGTGCAGGTGCGGCGTTGCGGGCACGGATGCGACCGAATAGGCCGGGGGCCTGGTTGGTCAGGACGCTGGAGGATGCCATTGGCCGCGAGTAGCCTCCGGTGCTGCTGTAGTTGTCTTGGTAGACGACGACCGGGGAACTGTTCGAAAATCCTGGATAGTTGCCGGCCGAGATCACTCGGTAGCCTGCCGGGCCGCTGCCGGTACTGCCGCTGCCAGTGGTGGACGGGGTAAAAGTGCCTGGTGCGGTCGGGGTGGTTGGTACGCTGCGCGGCTGCGGGGTGTTGGAGGGCGTGGGCCACGTGGGCGTGGTGTTGACGCCGTCACTACCGGCGGGATCAAAACGCGGGTTGACCGTGTCCGACACAACTGCCGAGGGCTGGTCCAGCTTTTTGTTGATGGCCGAGAGGGCGGACAGCATTTCGGACAGGAGGGCGTTGTCGGCACTGGTGGCCTGGTTGCCGGCGGACATCGAAGCGACCATCCGCGGCGGTTCGGGTGATCGCTCGGGGGACGTGGCGGGACCCATTGGCATCCCAAAGAAAATGGCGACGGCGGCCACAAGCAGCGTACTGGCGGTGGCGTTGATGAAGTTGTTCATGGCAAATCCGTTCTTGGTTCTTGGTACTTTGTTCTTGGTTGGGCTGCGTGGGTTGTGGTTGTGGGGTGTGGGGGTTAGCGGGTCATGGCTCGGTCTCCTGGGATTGAAGGTCCGGACGTGTGAGAAGTAGCAAGCAATAGGCGCCCAGGTCACGAATGGTGTCGTTGATGGATTCCGCGACCTCGGCGGAATTGCCCTTGAGCAAGTTGTGCAGTCGGCTGATCTTGTCCGACATGCGGACGCGAATGGCGGTGTCGATGCTGCATTCCGGTGCCAAGACGGACTCTTGCCAGACAGAATAGCCGTAGTCGCGGTTCTTACGCAGAAGCAGAGCCAACCAAGCCAGACCAGCCTTGGCGATTCGCTCTTGGCCGGGACCGCGTTTGCCCATCCAAGCATCCTCGACAATTCGCCAATCCAGCACTTGTTGTCGCTCCACGGGATCGTCGATTGCTTGGTGCAGCTCCGTCGTGGCCTCGTCCGTAGTCATTACTTGTCTCCCAATCAAAACCAAGAATCAAAAACCTACCGCTTCATCCAATCCTGGAAGTTCTGCCAGAAGCTCCAGTTCTCGGGTTCGGGCTTCCGCCGCCAAGTGAAGCCGACGGCGGTGGTGATGCGGTCGGCCAACATTTCCTGCAGGGCCAGCGGGAAGACGGCCTTGCGACCCTGGTTCCCCCAGCGTGTGGACCAACTGTTCCACACGATCGGGCAAACGCCCACGTTATTGGTGGTCCAGCCGTAGAACATGACGGCGTGACCGCCGCCGTGTTGGTCGTTGCGTTGGGGGCCGAGGAACGTGCGGATGAAGTCGCGTTCGTTGTCGCACCACTTGGTCCAGCGCATGCCGATGAAGATCGGGCCTTGGTTGGTGGTCAACCACTGCATGAAGCTGGCCACGTCACGAATGCGGCGTGCGTTTTCGACGGTGAACTCTTTGCCGAAGGCTTGGGGCGGGATATTGTCGCCGGGGAAGCGGGCGGGGTACGGGTAATCGGCCTCCAGGGCAAAGCCGTGCTGCGTGGCGTACCACACGCCCGAGTCAATTGTCATGCCGCCATCGCCGCGGATGCCGTCGCGTCGCTTACTGATCTGGTAGGCGGCCATGCGGGAAAACTGCCGGTATTGGCTGCCGCGGTGTTCGTTCCGCTCGCAGACCTCGCCACAAGACGTGAGCGAATTGCCCCCGCAACTGGAGATCGGCCCTTGGTCCTCGATCTTGATCCAGGTGGGCAGGAACTCCGCCGGGTGCCCGGTGGAGGATCCCATCGGCAAGGCGTTGCACCAGGTGGTAGCCGCGTCCCCCAAGCGGTCAATGTTGACGTGGTTCTCGCGGGTCCAGGCCCAGCCGCTGGCTTCTGGGTGCTGGTGCAGGTAGAGATGCAGTTCTTCCGGTCGGATGTCGGTGGGAATCATGGGAATTCCGTTCTTCGTTCGCTGCTAGGGTTTGGTGAGAATGAGAACCAGAGTGAGCGTCAGCAGCGACGCGAAGAGTATGCCCAGGATGATGATTGCCCACATGAGTTGTTTCATGGTTGATCGCTGCTCAGCCCCCGGGGTTCGGTGGTTGAGCGGAACCAGGCAGGATCTTGAGCCATTCGGGGTCCGGTCGGGTCAGGACCAGGTAACCCGGTGACTTGTCGCCCCGCAGTGGGCAGACGGCCACGACGATGGTTTGGCTGTTGGTGTCGATGAAGTCCGCCAGCCGACGCGGGAAATCGTCAGCAGGGAACACGTGGACGCCGTGTCCCAGAGATTGGATCTCGTCAGTGGCATATTTGACCGGGTTGTCTTGTGGAGCCGATTCGGTGCTCCCCCAATTTCGATTCTGTAGGCCGAACTTTTCTTGTAGCGCGGAGCTGTCAATCAGCCATTTGACCCCCAACATGCCACAACCGGCGACCAGCATAAACAAGGCCATGAGTAGCAGTTGCTTGGTCATTGCGATGCGGTCCTCAAGGATGATCGGTCCGTCTTTGAGTTCGTTCATTTGGTCCACCAGGCGATGAATTGTTGTAGGACTTTGATGATAGCCACGATGGCGATCAGCTTTTGCAGACGGTTGAGGGCGAGCGGGTCTTGGCCGGCAGGATCTTGGCCGGTTTGGCCCGTCAGTTGTTGCTCCAGTTGTTGGCCGCGGGTGTGCAGGTCGCTGGGCGTGATGCAGTCGTTGGCGTTGTAGACCACGTCCCGGGCCAGGGTGTCGACCTCGGAGAGGAACCCGTCACGATTGCTGAGGAACCATTGGACGAGGATCTTGACCAGTTCGATGATGACGGCGATCAGGATCGGTGACATACCGACGGTTTTCAGCGAGCGAGCTTCGTCGATGGCGACCTGTTCCAGTTGGTCGTCCGGCACTTGTGCCGCGGCTGCTCGCAGGATGGCGTGCTTGGCCTCGGTAATGGCCCGTTCCAGCCGTTCGCGGCGGCGGGCGGCGCGGGCCTCGCGGAGTCGGCTGACGGAGGGATGGTTCATCATCGTTTGAGCCTTTCAGTTGACTTGGCGACATCGTCGTAAGCGTCTGCGGCGGACTCCAACCGATCGGCCATGACGTCCGTGTTCCAAGGGTTGATGTCGTCCAGGGACTTGAGCGGAGCCTCAGCGGCGGCCGTCAGGGATCGACCGATGCTTTCGTTCAGTTTGTCGCCCACCTGCTTGGCGGTCATTTGTGACCCGCGGGTTTCTTTGGCCAGGTCCCGGAGCTGTTGTGCCAACGTGGCGGTGCCCGTGCGGACGGCCTCGACGTTGCGGTGGTAGACGGCTCGCGTGTCGTTCGCGTCCGGCTGTGGCGCGACCGGTTGTCGTAGCAGGAGCACAATCACCAGCAGGGTCAGGGCGGCAAACGCCACAAATTGCAGATAGGGCCAGGCGTTGGGCAGGCTGGGGATGCGGACCACGTGACGACCGCTGGACGTGGCGCCGTGGACGCGGTCCGCTCGGACGTTCACCTGTGGGGCTTCTGTCGGGCGCGGATCGGCCGGCCGGGCCTGTTGCTTCAAGTGCTTGATGACAACGTCCAGGTTCCGTTTGACGGCGGCCATGTCCGCGTTCAGTTGGTCAACGCGTGGATCGTAGGCGGCGGCTGTTGGTTGGGCCGATGCGTACGAGGTGCCGCTGCCGGCGGCGTTTCCGGTTGCAGCCGGGGGACGTCGAACAGTTCCGGGTTGTCGAATGGGTTGGGTGCGGTCGGCATGGTGGTCTTCTGTGTCACAAGTGGTGTGAAGGTGGCAGCAAAACGAGAGGGCTATTCGAACCACTCCCAGATTTCGGCGATGATCAGCAGCAGAGCCGCGAGGGTCCGCAGGTAGTCCGGCCAATCAGGGGCGTTGGCGTAGGGCCGTTCGCTGGCGGCGATGGTGTCCGCGATCTGGATCTCGATGGCCTGCCGAGTGATGGCGTTGCGGATGCGGTTCTCGAGCGTCTGCATCAATAGTTCCCGGTGCCTGAGCGGACAGCCGGTCCCCAAGAGCACCATGTCCACGGGAGTCAGACGGTCGGCAATCTTGTTGGCGATGTCGACCAAGACTCGTTTGCGGCCGGGGCCGCGGGTGACCGTTGCCACGGACTGCACGACGAGCTTCTTGAGGGCCGTCTCGTCGATCGTGCGTCCGTCACTTGCGGCGGACGCCTGGTCAACGGCCGCGTCGATCGCATCCAGGACCAACAGCAAGGCTTGGCAGAAGTTCGTGGCGGCGGATCGGCGGCGTTGCGGCGTGAGCATGGTTTCGTCCGTGGCAGGCAGGCTTTTGGGGCAGTGGTGGTGCATGCGATGTTCACGAAATCCGTTTCGTGAACATTGCCGGTTCGGGGGCGTGGTTTAGGCCGTGGGGGCTTTGAGTTCCTTGGCCTTGGCGGTCAGGAAGTTGAGCTTGACCTGTTCGGCGTCGATCAGGGTTTGGATGACGGCGGTTTGGGCGGGCAGTTGGGCCTCGATGTTGGCGGACTCTTGGCGGAGTTGCTCGATCTCTTGTTCGAGTTCCTTGATTTGGCGGCCGACTTCATCGACCTTGGCCAAGTTTTCGGCCTTGGCCTGTTTGATCTCGGTCTCCAGTTGGCCGATCTTGGCCACGGATTGATCGTAGGCCTCGGCCAAGCGGGACTTCATGGCAGCCGGGGCTGGCGTGCCGGTTTGCGGGGCGGTTTGGGTTGGGTTCTGGGCAGTCATGACTATTGCTCCGATGGTTGATGGGATTGGTTTGTGGATTGGTAGGGATTGGCCAGGTCTTGAATTCGCTGGCGCAGGTGGACGGTGTTGTCCCATTCGCCGAGGGGGCAGCTTTCGCTCATCCAGCGAGCTTTGGTTTCGACGAAGCAGCCGCAGACGTCACAAGTGGGGCGGCCGTTGTTGGGGTCCAGGAAGTAGCAGTCCCGGCATTTGTTCAGGTTTTCGATCCACAGATAGAAGTCCGCGTCGCGGAGTTCTTTGGGTGTGCGGAAGCGGCGGTAGCGGGCGCGGAGGTAGTTCCAGACGCGATTGGCGTGCCGAGTGAGAAGACGGCCGAGATCGCCGACGAAGCCGTCGGTGACGTGTTTGCTGAGTGGAGATATCACGGGCGTGTGATCCGGTCAATAATGACGGGTTCAATCAAAAGCCCGGAAAGTTTGCCTTCAATCCCTCGAATTCAGCCTGTTCGTCGGGAGAGAGCATGTCAGCCGTTGCGGCCATTGTACAATAAACGCAAGCCGCGACAACGGTCTTTTCCGGGTCGCACAAACCGAAAGTTACAAATTGATCGGGGCCGTGTTTCAGGCACTTGTAGATCCGTGTTAAGCGGCGTTCACAGCAGCCCTGCCCGCAGTCCACCTTCGTGACCGCTTGCGGGGAGCGGTAGACGCAGTTGTGGATGGTTTCTTTTTGGGCGTTGGACAGTTGGGACATGTTAGTACCGGCCCTCCGCGCCTGTTTGCAGGTAAGTGAACGGTGTCGCAGCCATGCGAACGTTGAAGGCAAGTGTGGTGTAGGAGCTGAGATAGCCGACCAACGAATTGAACATGTTGTTATAGTAGGCCTCTACGGCCGGATCGGGTGCAAACCCCGAACGAAAGTTCCCGTTTGGCTTTGCGAAAAAGTAGGGGAAAAGTCGATAGCCGGTGATCGATTGATTGATTGATTCTTCGCGGTAGGTTTCATCGCCCACGCGTAAAATGGTGGGAATTTTATCAGAAACGATGGTCTTGGTTGCGTCAAATGTGGTGGTTGCACGGAAGTTCCCATCGGCGAATGGCTCCGGGAAAATGGTCCTATTGAAAGCCCAGTGCACAGAAAACGATACCCACGCGAATGGCCATACCGTTTGATAAGCACCACCTTGAAGCCAAATGTCAAAATCGAAGCCAAATGCGTGGTCGATGTTGCGGCGGAGGATTCGTTCTTGGGGCGTGTCGAGTAGGTTCGGAATTCTGCCCACGTTGTTGAACCCAAGTGTGGCGAAACCCGAGGGGCGTCCCGGGGAATAAATGGGTTCCAGTCCAAAACTACCCAATCCAGGAGATTCGACCCAATCGGCGGGCAATTGGGTGTTGGCCGGGCCGGTTAGTGTGTAAGCACGGTTCGGGTTGTTGAAACCTGTTTGTGTGTCCAATAACACATTCGAAAACTTCCCGTCGTATTGGCTGGGGCCTGGCCAGTTGTCGGTCCAGCCTTGCGGACGTGGGCGGGTTGGCCAGTTCCAAATCGCCATTCTCATGCCGCCGCGATGATTGAATGGGTAGTGGCCGGTGGGCATTATTGAGGTCCGTCGTGCTGGGGTGGCGGTGTTTGCTCGGTCACGGGTTCGGCGGGCTGGCTGTAATCCAAACTAGCGATAAGTGACTCGTAGACTTCGACCAGCGGGGCCAACCGCTGATGTTTCTTTTCGGTCCAGCGGGTGGGCGGCAGGGCTAGTATGCGACGAATGACTTGCAGCCGGCTGGCAGGGGCCTGGATCTTGACGCCGGATTCGCGTGTGAATTCTGGCGCAGGATCTTCAAAGCATTCGACGAACCAGCCCTCGAATTGAAACCGCCACTTGTGCCCGAAGTGCCGCCCTGACATCGGGACCGCTCCGGGGATTTGATGGCCGCTGTACGAGCAGCAATCGATATCCCGGAGCGGCCGGTGCAAGTAGAACCAGTCAACAACCCCGCCCACAAAGACGCAGTCGTCATTGAGGGCGGCGGCCAAGTTACGGATCGCTTGGATCGCTGGGGTCGCTGGGTTCATCGGGCGGCGGATCATCCGGCGGAGGTGGTGGTGGAGGCGGTGGATCGTCCGGCGGTGGATCGTCCGGTGGTGGATCGCCTGGAGGTGGATCGTCCGGCGGCGGATCGCCTGGTGGTGGGTCGCCTGGAGGTGGATCATCCGGTGGCGGTGCGGGATCGCCCGGACCGCCGCCGCCTGATTCCAGAGCAGAACTGTTGTAGACGGCGCCCGATTGCAGGATTTGCCACTCGCCGTCCTCGCGCTGGACAACAATCACAAATTGGCCTTTGACCAGCACAAAAATGTTTTCAGACAGAATGCCCGGGTAGCCGGCTACAACGGATCCACTGAAATCGGGTTGCAGTTGGCCGACTCGCAAGTTGTGAACGACAATATCCTGCAAAATAGTTGCCTGCCCTGTGATTACTGCCCCGATGGTGGCATCGAAGGTGTCATCCAGGTGGGTCACATTTTGTTGGCAGCGGGCGATGGCAATGTTGGCGCCGCCGCCCCCGGTTTCGACCACGAACCAGGTCTGGTCGGCTCGGTCGTAGGACAGCAGGAATTCCGAGCCGGCGGTGAGTGGGACACTGGTCATGCGGGTGAGCACTACCGGATCCCCGCCCTCGTAGAATTGGGGGATCTTGGCGTCCCCGACGATGACTTGGTACTTGGCTTCCAGGGGCGTGGGTGGCGGTCCGCCGGTGGGGGTGACGTCCTCGAAGACTCGGACCCGGACGTTGGTGATGCCGAACTCGGTGAACGTCCGCCACTTGTTGTACCGGTATTCGGCGACAATGATGTCGCCCTCCAGGGCCAGGGTGCGGTACCCCGAGTCGTGGATCTCCAGTTCCCCGGAGCTTTGCTCCAGCCAGCCCTCGTATTCGATCGGATCGCCGGGGTCAGAAGTGATCTTGGTGCTGAACGTGACCTTGCGGCCGGTGCCGGTCTGGCCAGGCAGGATGGGTTTGACGACCTGAAAGTAGCTGAAAGATTGCCCGTTGAAGTCCGCGGAGGGCCGGGCGGGCGGTACATACCGCCGCTCCAACGCCAGCAACCGCAGACGCGTTGTGCTGACGAACGCTAGAAACTCGCTGGCCGAAACCGATGGCATCGCTCTTGGACCTTGCCCGTCCACTTGGAATTATGCCAGATTCCCAGCCGGGTTTCAATCGTCAAGCTTTTTGGACCGCCGCGTCGGCTTCTTCCTTTGGCAACGAGTGGCTTGGTCTGCTCCCTTCGTAAAGCTTCTTGAAGAGGTACTCCACCCGTTGCCGCTCGCTGGTGAACGGCTGCGGCCGGTGGCACTCATCTACCGCCCGGTCCAGTTCTTGGTGGGCCTTGGCCAAAAACCGCCAGGCATGGCGAGGGGACTGCAGAGCGTGGCCAACGTGGCGTCCGGAAACTGAGCCGCGAAAGCGTCCAGCAACTGCTTGGGCTTTGGCTTCGACCCAGCCTGGGCAGCTTGCTTATCTGGAGACGTTTGGGGGCCAGGGGAAGTTGTTGTAGACGAGTTGCGGAGTAGCGGCTGGAAGGGACCTCTCTCTAGCCGATCTGCACAAACGACTCGCAGGTCTCCAACCGCATGGCGCATCATAGATGTCAAAACTCCGAACTGAAAACAGTTGCGTTAGAAGAATAGCCGAGCAAACTGTCTGACAACGTATAAATACAGACGGACTCGAAAAACGCAAACGGGATATATCGGACGCAATCCAGAAGTGCGCCTAGGAATCAACAGGAATGGCTTCTTTAGGCTGTCGGATTTTTTGTGCAAAAGCGTTTGGGATATTCGCGGCCTCGCGAGTTGCCTTGCCGCTGTTCTTTCCTGAATTCGCTCACCTTCTTATCCGTCTGGTTATTAATGTGATTTGGCGATAAGCTCCGGCGGGGCATCGACAAGCCACAATAATTGATTTAGAAATTTTCCATTCAAGAATTGATCCGGGCGCTCAATAACTGACGGACAAACGGCTTGGCTTCCGGGCAATTGCAATAGCACTTCCATCTTTGGGCATCCACGATAAGATCACATCGTTCGCTGGCTTGCTTCCGTACAGAAATGGTTGAACATCGCAATTGGTTTGATCAAAGCACGCGATATCTGGACCCTCGATAAGATATGGCGATATGTTACTGGCGGCTGCCGCGCTACCATGCCGTTGTCGATCGAATACAGATATTTTTCCCGCTTGTTTTCGAGAACTGGACAATCACAACATGCACGTGTGCCCTGCCCCCGCTCCTTCGCTTTTCCATTCAATGTTGAAATGCAAGATTATGGGAAAAATTCTGAGCCAGAAAGCCCGCCCCAAACTACAGAGACTTGCTCTCCTTGGTTAACGCTATTTGTGGAAACAAACCAATATCGATAGTATTGTCACCGACGTAATCGGCCGCCCGTAAATACACCAATTTGCTACGTAGTCAATTGATCCCGCCCCGCGAACTCCATACCATTATCATGGTTTCTTTCGGAGTTTGGTTTGACTCATTGCGTTTGCCGACAAAATGGTGGCTCGAAGATAAAGCTGCACTCTTCGGACAATACGTGATTCCAACTGGTTTCATGGCATTGGCACAGGTGATATGGGTGGACTTTTTGAGTGGCAGTCTTACAAAGTACCTCAAACTGCCTGCTGATTTTCAAATTCATCTGATGGTCCACTGTCACATGGCGACCTCCCGCAAATCCGGGAGCAGGCCACTCATCACCTCTGATCCCGTAGAACTGATCAGACGCCGACCATAGTATTGGAGTGACATGTTCCAATGCCTTTGCGTGACCCCTTTGACTTCGTAGATTCTTCTCAGATCTCCAGCTCGACAACCCAACTCCCATGGCGACAACCAGAAAATTTCCGCAGCCGCAGGCTGGACCAATAGTTTTAGGTCAGCAAGTTTGGCGTGAAGATCTTCGCCCCTGTCATTGGTGCCCGCTGCGTTTAGCTCCTCTTTAGGCCGTCGAGAAACAGGGCCGATGACCTTGAGATGTCGCGTTCACTGGTGTAGTGGGAAGCGCCGACCTGGCGGCGTTCTGGCTGGATCCACACGATTGTGCCCAAGCGCCAAAGACGGCGGGGAAATCTGCGACCACTGAAGCTCGTGCAGGCCAGTAGTTGGTCCCGCATTTCACGGTTGAAGGCGGCGAAGGCCCAGGTGCCTGAGAAGAGTTCGCCATTGACGTGGTGGCAGCTCAGCCAGCTCCTCCAACAGGTTGGACTGCCGCCGCTTGTCTTCCGTATCTGTTCAGGACCCGAAGAACTGTGACAGCATACACCCAGGTTGCATTGCCGGGGACTGTGGTTTTTGGATGTAGAGCCGAAAGGCGTTGTGGGAAAAGATACCAGTGTCTTCGGCGAACAAGCAGAACAGGACGCGGACCGTTATCTGTTCCAGTGTGACCCTTGTAGCCGCCTGCTTCCAATTTGTCGTGCAGGCGGCCCATGATCTCGACCGCTTTCAGGTTGATCGGATCTTCCGGAGCCAGTGTTTGCTGCTTGTAGCCGGGGATGAAAGCAAACTTGTCCACGTGCTTGTAAGAAGTCCGCGACAGTTGGAAGTGGAACCCGTGCCCGCCTCCAGATCTCGCACAGTGGCCACCGACTGGAAATTGGACAGTAGGACGTGGCGGGGTTCCTGTCCTGACGTCCGGGCGTTGACCAGGTCTTGGATGTATTGAAGGCGCTTGGGAGGCCGCCTTGCTGAGATCCTTCCCCTGCCGCTCTTGTGCTCTAGCCAGCAACATGCCGCGCCAGAACAGGTCGATGTACCCGTACCGGCCGGGAGAGCCCTTGACCGGTTCCCTTCGAAACTGGCAACCACGCGACGTTTGGATGCCAAATACCTTGGAAAAAGTCGTCCCAGAAGGACTTGGCTTCGGCTTCCTCGCGGGTCTCTTGGGGAGTATTCACTGCGAGAAATTGACTGCGTTGGAGCGGATTTCGTTCCAGGACAGAGGCATGGTGATGCTTTCTGGACGGTAGCAAGAGTGACGGAAAGGACCGGCGGGCGGCCCGCCAAACGCGCAGTCAAGTCTGACGGGGTGATCTCGACCAGCTCCCGCAGCTCGTTAATCTCGGCGTCGCGACGGGCGCGGATGCCGCGGACGAAGTCCATGGATTCGCTGGTCTCGGCGACCTCCAGCAGTACGAATCGCTCGTTGGGGCGGAGAGGGTTCCGGTCGAGGGCCAACCGCATGGCGTCTGCGCGGGAGGCGGCGATGACGGCGTCGACCATCCGCTTACGAATGCGGCGAAAAATCTTGTTGGGCGTACCGTCTCGTAAAACGACAAAAATTTGTGGGTTGATGGCCATAATAGGAGTCCTTTCAGGCATGAATGAACTGCCGTCGTCCGCACAGGTGGGACGATCGGCGGGGTGATTTGGCTTTGGTGAGGGGAAAGTTACTTGGTCGGGGGTTGCTTGTCAGTTTTGGCTGGCTTGGATTTTACCAGTTTTCGTTTTGCGGCTGACAGTTGCTGGGGCGATAATTCCGCCAGGACTTCATTCGCAGCACGATTGACGTGCAAGGCGATAAATTCCGTGGCGGGGATCCCTGTCACTTGTGCCGCCAGACGCCAGCGGTCCCAGTCGGCTTGCTCGACGACGCCGATGCTGCGTTTCTGCCTGGCTTGGCGTATCTCCGGCGGAAGTGGCGGGCGCCCCATCCGGGTAATGACTTGGCGTTTCTTCGGTGGCATTTGTGGTGTCCTTGGTTGGTGCGTTACTTGTGCCCGGTGGCTTCCAGGAGCCGCCGGAGTGTGTAGGCGTTGACCTGCATTTCGGCGGCGATCGTGGTCATGGGTGTGCCGGCAGCGAGTCGCTGGGCGACTTCGGCGGCCAGGTCCTCCAGCGTCCGAGTCGTGCCGGACGTTTGCAGGAGCAGTCGGCCCAGGACTCCCAGGCCCAGGCCGCTCTGCTTGATGATTCGGCGAATGGTCGAGTCGCTGAGGCCCAGCGTTTCGCTGATTTGCTGCACGGTTTTCCCTGCTTCGTACAGCTTGACGACTCGCGCCGCGGCTTGCGGATCGGTCGGGTGGCGCCCGCGTTTCTTGGGTGTCATTTGTGGTGCCCTCATTTCTTGCGTTTCGGGCGGGTTTGTCGCGTGGCGGCGTCTTCGCGGACGGTGCGTACCACGTAGTATTCCGTCACGGAAACTTGCGGGGCGATCTGCCGCATGGGAACTCCCTCCCGATGTAACCGAAGAATGAGCTTTCGCGTGGTGGCCGGTATTTCTTTCCGCTTGATGCCGCGTCGGCTGCGAAGGTCGAATCCATTCTCTTTCAGTAGGCGACAAATGACCGAGAAGGAACGTTGCAGCTTGGCCGCCACTTGATGTGCGGTTAGACCTCGCTCGTAGAGCCGGACGGCCTGGGTAACTTCTTGCGGTGTTGGTGGTGGGCAAAAGGGGCCTGGCGGTCGCATCGGGACGCCTTGTTCCTTCAAGATTCGTATGATCAACTGCCGCTTCACTCCGGTCTGAGCAGTGATCTCGTTCACGGAAGCACCCGATTTGAACAGGCGGGTAATGCGTTTGCGGTCACTGGCGGAGTAATCGTGAATGCTGTCGCGTAGACGGAATCGCTGCACGCCGACCGCGGCCAGCAAGCGGCGCACGGCATAGTCGGTGACTTGCATTTCGGTGGCGAGTCGGTCGACAGTAGTGCCCGAGTGGAACCGATCCGCTACTTGGGCGGCGAATGATTCGATCGTTTGGCCCTTTTCGCCGAACTGCCGTAGCATCCGGTTGAGAACGCCAAAGGACTGGCCGTGCCGTTTGAGCTGCTTCCGCACGAACGAATTGCTGATGCCTTCGGCCTGGCATATCTCACGCACACTTGCCCCTGCTTGGTAACGGGCGACGATCCGATCGCTGATCTGTGGGTTGTTCGCCGGTCGTGGCTTTGGCATTGGACTAGTCCTCCAGTCCTTCTTCGCGGGTGTACTCGGCCAACTGAAACTTGACGTCCAGGAGAGCGAGGGGCTGTCGGACCGATTCTCGCTCGACCCCGGACGCCAGGCGGGTGAACAAAAACCGATCACCATCGCGAGGGGTTGGGAGTCGGGCCTTGTCCACGCGGCGTACCGTTCGGCCAGAAATCTGGGTCAATAGTGCCGCGGTGGTGCCCATATGGACAGCCGACATGACCTGCCAGTCTTCGCTATCGTAAGCATGGCGAATGATGCGGGCGGCTTCCTCGGCGGGGATCCGGCGCACGTCGTAGTTTCCGACAAAGATCGGGAGCGGCAGTGTCACAAGGTAAAGGGTCGGCAGATCGTCACGTTCTCGGGTAAGTTGGGTTCCCATTGGGGTTTAATCTCTGGTTGGCTTGGACTTCGGGTTGGGGTTCAATTTTTTGGGTGGGTGGCCGTAATAGGCCGAGTTTCAGGGACTGGTCCAGCCTAGGGAACGGGCCTTGGCTAGGATCGAGTCTTCGTGCTCGCGGTCCCACGTGGCGCCCGAGGGTGTGCTGTTGGACCAGTCGTCCCATTCGGCAATCGGTACCAAGGCGACTTTTGGAATTGCTCGGGTATGCAGGATTGGCTCATTGCCGAGCAACGGGTCTTCGCCTGGGTCAATTCTCATGCGGTCAATTTGCGGCTCGCCATCGTCGTCAATTGTGATCCGCATGGGGCCGGTGTGGTCGCCGCTGGTGTCTTGCTGGTATTTCCCGGACTCGACGCCGGCCAAGACCCAGCCAAGGGTCTCTTTGTGTCGGTGACATTCGTTGAGCAAGACTTCCACATAAGTTGTGCTGGCGTAGTTGCGGCAGCGGAAGTTCCAGTCGTCGCCCGCCCGAAGGTCTCGGACGCGGGGTTCTGGCTCGCCGTCGCTCCACTGCCAGGCGTTGCGGCCTGTGCGGATCAGTCGGCCGCCCAGTACGGAGACCGGCGGGGGCGGGTCTGGGTGAATTGTCATGGGGCTAATTCCAGGTGCTGCGATGATTTCTCGGGTTTGAATCAGTGAAAAATGCCCGCCGGGGATAGGGGGTGCCTGACTGACGGCTTGCGCAGGCCAGTCACGCGAATGAGG
The DNA here is from genome assembly GCA_018402565.1 of Pirellulaceae bacterium. Lineage (GTDB taxonomy): Bacteria > Planctomycetota > Planctomycetia > Pirellulales > Pirellulaceae > M30B19. The sequence goes on from JAGYIQ010000001.1 coordinate 1,136,466, forward strand.
CCCCGGCGGGCGTGGGGTACATGTTACACAAGCAGGGCTTTGGCGTCGCTACCGTCAGCCAGTAGATCGCCGAAGCGAATCGAATTGAAGGACCGTAGGTCAGCGAACGCCCAGGGGCAGGCAGCCATCAGCTCGTTCCACATCCATTCCGGGTCGTCCTGATGGTCAATCCAATTCCAGAGCCGGACGACCTGTTCCAGCGTGTGGCACTTGTCGCAAATACGTTGAAATCGTCGTTTCATTGGTTTTCGGTCCTATAAAAGGTAGGGGGATCGGTCGGGATCATTCGGCTGATGCTATTCGGTGTACGATACCGATACGGGCACCGGGTGGTCGTCAAACAGAATGAACCCTGCGACTCCGCGGCCGTGCAGTTTTTTGACGCCGAGCCGATAGGCTGCTCGGCGGACTTTTGCCTTACTGACGCCGAGCCGCTCTGCCGCCTCGGCAACGGTGCAGAATGCGCTGACAGTGACTTGCTGCTCTTCGGCCGTGATCAGTCGTGCGGTCATGGTCTAAACTCCTTCGCGTGTATGTGAAAAATGCCCCGGATAATCGCTACCGACCGCTTACCAACTCTAGTTCGGCCGTGAAGTTAAACCCCATCGCCCGCATCGAACGAGCGCGAAACCGATTGTCGGCATCGACACCCACGATGAAGTGATCCATGACGGGGATCCCAAGCAGCTGGCCGGCCTTGACCAGTCGTTCCAGTAACCGCCAAATCAGCCCCGCTCGGCATTAGATCCCCGGCTCGGGTGGGCTGGTGGATCAGAAAGATTGACCGCGCGTTCGCCATGATTGCAGCGGCAAATACTTCCCGCGGATGAACCAGACTAGAATCAAGCCACACCACGAAGTGATGGGGTGAAATCTAGTTGGCTGCATCTTGGTATCGGAGTGTCACGATCGCAAACACTTCCCGCGGTTCGTCTTCTAGCCTCGCTGTTGACAGATCGACTCTACCAGCCCTATTGCGCGCCATCGGTATCGTTTACTCGTTGGCGGTGGTAGTGAACGGTCCCAGATCGCACCAGGGACACGGAGTAACGCGGCAGGAGATACTTTGCCACAACGCGGCGAACGACTTGACCGGCTTCGACTTGCGTAACTGCTTGGCTCATTGGTCCGATTCCTTACTGAGTCTCTGCCCGAGTGAGCTTGGCCTAGATGGCCGTTGATTATCTCACCGGGCTTGCAATCATTCTATCGGCCGCTGAACTTTCCGTCAATACCGAAAGTAGGCTTGGCGTAGCTTTTGTTTGAATTACACCTATTTTACAGACGATTCGCCAACCAGAAAACTTTTCAGAATTATCATCGGACACTTTGGAAACGGGAAACGTTGCAAAATGCAACACAAAAAACGGCTCAAATTTTTTGGGCGGAATGCTGTAATAGGGCCTGTTTTTAATGTTGCTCGCATGATGAATTGAGTGCTTGTTTCAAATGCTCTGGCATCATACTGGATTCGAATAAGCTGGCTGATCGCTCGCATCCGAAATAAGGCTAGAACCACTGGAAAACTTCATGTCGAAAATGGAAATGAACTAAACATTCCTGTCACTATTGCTATATTTGAATTTGCGATAATGGGCCTATTTTTAACCGTGGCACAATTGACGCCAACCGGCCGCGGCCGGCTGTTTCCGGTTGGCCGCCCGAAATAATATTTTCAAAATCCCGGCCGGACACTTTGGAAACGGGAAACGATTGCATTTTGCAACAATCCAAAACCCGCCCGGGTGGCCGTGTCCGTGGCGTAATTGACGGGCGGCCGATTGGCCGGGCGTGGCGTGGTGGAGCGTTGGCCACGTTTGACGCGCGTTGGAGCGGTGGCGGGATCCCGTGGCCGCGTCCGTGGCACGATTGACGGGCGGCCGATTGGCCGGGCGTGGCGTGTTGGAGCGTTGGCCGCCGTTTGACGCAGTTGGAGCGGTGGCGGCGATCCCGTGGACGCGTTGGAGCGTTGGCCACGTTTGACGCGTTGGAGCGTTGGACGCGGTGGCGGGATCCCGTGGCCGCGTCCGTGGCACGATTGACGGACGGCCGATTGGCCGGGCGTGGCGTGGTGGAGCGTTGGCCACGTTTGACGCGGTTGGAGCGTTGGGCGCGGTGGCGGGATCCCGTGGCCGTGTCCGTGGCATGATTGACGGGCGGCCAAAACAAAACGGCCACCGCTTCCGCGGTGGCCGTTGGCGTTGTTCGAATTGTTGACCGTGTCCGCCTACAAAACGTTATAGGCGGTTTCTGTGGTTGTATTCCGGTTTCAACTCCGCTTCCGCTTCCCGGCCGATAAAATCGGCCAACGTGGCTCGCGCTTCCGTGGCAACCAACGCCACGGAATCCCACCGCGTCAACCGCGCCCCGATTTCGCCACGTCCAACCACCCGCCCGACCGGGTGGAAAACCCGTAAACCGTCGGCCGTCCGTTCTGAAATCCAACCAACGGACGCGGCCGCCAATTCCGCGGCCGTGATTGCATATTCCGCCCGCAACGTTTCAGCGTCCGCCACGTTCCCCCATCGGCCGTCATAATCATCAAACGACAATTTCCCGGCCGCGTTGCAAACCAACGGGAATTCCCACCTGGCAATTCAAACGCAAACCCGGAATAGGTTTGACGGTTTCGGGTTTCCGCGTTTCGCCTCGTACAACGTCCAATCGCCGAAACCCAAAACCCGCCCGCCCAACGATTCAACCGCGGCCGTCAACGCGCCTAACCGTCGGAATTCCACCGCCACGGAAACCGTAACCGATGAAACGGACGCGGAAACGCCCGCCAATCGAAACAACGCATTGAATCGGCAAACGTCAACCGCTTCAAACGTTGGGCAAGTGCGGGAACAATCAAAACCGGTTTTCACAATTTCCAAACGTTTCATTTTCAGCAACTCCACAAAATGGGGTTTCAATAGGGGAAAACCACCCGCCACCGTTGGCGGGCGGTTTGGGGTTTCAATCAGTCCAACAACGCGGCCACGGCCGGCCGGATTCGGCGGCACAAAACGCCCGTTCAACAATTCCGCGGCCGTGGCCGTGGTTGGCCGTGGCGTTGGCGTGGCGGCCACTGCCACCGCTTCCGCGTTGGGTTTCAGTTGAACCACGGCCACCGAATCGGCCACCGCTTCCGCGTCCGTGGTTGGCGTTGGCGTTTCCACCGCTTCCGCTTCCGTGGGCCGTTGGCGTGGCCACCGTGGCCACGGCCGCCCGGATTCGGCGCCCGGCCGGGATAATTTCGGCCGTCAATTGACGTTCCACCGCGGCCACTTGATCGGCGAAACAACGCCCGGGCGGCCGAATCGTCCCGCAACAATTGGGGGAAACCCCGCGCGTCAATTGTTCCGCACGTTCAACCAACGCGGCCAATTCCGCGCCACTTCCAACCCGTAGAAATCGAAACCGATTGAAGAAATCACGTAGGTTTCCAATCATCGAATCCCGGAAAACCCGCGGCCGTCCGTCCGTGAAACCGCTCCGCGGAGCGTTTCCGTTATACGCTCGAGCATTCGAACCGAATTCGGCCGCCAACGCGGATTCCGCCAATTCCGCGCGCGCGGTTGAATTGTTCGGCCACCCGGGCGGATTCCCGTTGGAAAACGTCGGAGCGCCAACGTGGCCAGATAATCGGGCGGCCGGACGGACGGAAACGCAAACGCCACGCGGAAACAATCGGCCAACGTTTCGGGATAATCGGCCGCGTTGAACAAACGCCCCAACCGCTCCCGCAGCGTCAACAATCAGTTCCGCGTGAATCTCCACCAATCCCGCGGCCAACTCCTCGCAATTCGGCCGCGTGGCGCGTCAACTCCCGTTCCACTTCCGCCACCGCGGCCAACGGAAGCAAACGCAAACCGCGGAGATAAGGCAAAGTGACGGACAACCAATAAGCGCCTAATTTCGTTCCGCTTCAATGCCAACGCCCGGATTTCCGGACGGGTGCGGGATAGAATCCGCTTAACGCGCGGAACGATTCGGAATCAGTACCAAACAACCCGGCCGCGGCCGCGTTGTCCGTTTCGTCAATCGTTTTGGTTTCGCCCAACCACGTGAACGACAATTGACAACCCACCACGCCCGAAAACAATTGTTCCGCGGTGGTTTGGGTTTCGGTTTGGAGTTTCGGTTTCGCTCATTTTCAGCAACTCCACAAAATGGGGTTTCAATAGGGAAAACCACCCGCCAACGTTGGCGTAAGGCGGTTTGGGGTTTCAATCAAACGGACGCGGCCGAAATCTGACGGACGCGGTTAGCGCCACTGGCCACCGCTCCAACCGCGGCCGCGGTTGGCAGTGGTTTCGGAATCGTTGGCAATTCGCATAGTAGCGCGGGAGCGTTGGCGGATTTCCGCCACCCGTTCCCGCGTCAACCCCGCGCCAACGGCCGGACGGCCGCCACCGCTTCCGCCAACGCGGCCGAATTGAAAACGCGGCCGGTTTTCCGGGCGGCCATTTTCACAACGGCCGCCAATTCCGCGCCCGTATAATCGGGCGTGGCCGCGGCCAATCCGGCCGCCAACGTGGCCAACGTTTCCGCGGGAATCGTGGCCGCGGCCAGACTTCGATAAGTGGACCAACGCCACGGCCACCCGTTCCGATTCGGTGGGCAAGTCAACGTAGAACCGCTCATCGAAACGCCCCGCCCGCGTGATTTCGGGTGGCAATTGGTGGAGATGTGTTACACGTGGCCACCGTGAAAATTGGGCGCCCCGGTGATCGTTAAGCCACGTCAATAAATGACCCCAACAACCCGGCCGAAACGCCCGAATCGTTGGCCGCGCCCACTCGGTAACGATTTCTCAATTTCGTCAATCCACAAAACCACGGGCGCTGGCGCTTCAATCGTTGCGGTGGCCGTCCGAATATTTTGTTCCGATTGGCCAACCAATCCCGCCTTACACGCGGAAACGTCCAACCGGACCAACGGAACCCCCAACGCGGCCGCGCGCATTTTGCCGACAACGATTTTCCCGTTCCCGGTAAACCCGGCCAACAAAACGCCACGGACGGCCAATTCCGAATCCCGTTGATTCGGCGCCACTTCCGCCAATAGAAACCGTTTCAACGTTCCCAAACCGCCAATTTCGGCCAGTGGGCGCGGGTTGTTCCACTGATAGGAAACCCAACGCGGCTATCGTCCGCATTTTCTCCCGTTGGACGATTTCTACCGGACAAACCGCCCGTTTGTGCCACGGACAATGAAAACGCGTTTTCCGTTTGGTCAACCGTCAATCCCGCGGCCGCGTCCAACAATGCCGCCCGGGCGGCATTGTCAACCGTCAACCCAACGGACGCGGCCACCGAATCAAGCGGAGCGGCCAATTGTTCCCGCGTGGCAAGTGGGCGCGATTAGAACCGGTCCAACCGTGGCCAGTTCCCGCGGTAACTGCCAACCGGGCGCAACAAAAACAATCGTTGTCCCGCGTTGTTTCAACGCGTCAACAACCAACAACAACGCCCGGGAAAATGGGGCGTTGGCCGCCACCGATTGGAAATCAGACAACAATACAAACCGCGTTTTCCACTTCCGCGGCCAATTGGAACGATTGGCACAAACGTAGCGCGGGTGGCATTCCCGGCCGCGTCAACAAACAATCCCGCGGCCGAATAGGTGGAAACCGCCCGCCCGGCCGCCACCGCTTCCGCGTGAATCGTTTTGACGGTTTGGGTTTCGTCAACGGTTTGGACAAACAAAACGGGAAATCCCGCGGCCAGATAATCGCAAACAATCATTTTCAGCAACTCCACAAAATGGGGTTTCAATGGGGAAAACCACCCGCCACCGTTGGCGGGCGGTTTGGGGTTTCAATCAGACGGACGCGGCCGCGGCCGTGTCCGTGGTTTCGGTTTCGGGTTTTGGGCGTTTGTCGTGCAATGGCATGACCAACGCCCGGAAACGGACACGGAGCGCCCGTTGCGTGAAAAAACAACGCGCCACCTTCTGCAAGCGCCAACGAAACGCGGCCGCCCCGCATTTAGTGGCGCCCGTCAACGCGTCCAGCAAGTAAACCGCGTCCAAACAAACGGCCGCGGAATCGTCAACGATTTCGGCCGCCACCGATTCGGAAAACCCAACGGCCGAATTTCGCGCCGGTTTGCAGCTGCAAACGGCCGCCCGTGGCGGAAATCTCCAAACCGCGGGTTTCATATTTCCCGGTTTTCCAGAACCGCCCGCCCAACCGAAACAACGCGCCCCAACGCGGCCGCGTCAACCCGCGCCACCGGCCGGGTTTCGGTTTTGGCACACGGCCGCCCAATTGGGAAACCGCCCGCTCAACCGTCGCGGGTTGTGATTTCGCCACAATTCCCGGCCGTTTCGATCGAAAAAACAAAACCGCGCGGCCGTGGCAACAATTGGAACGGCCACCGCTTCCGCGGCCGTTGGGGTTGAATAGAAATTGACGCAAACCGCGTTTCCCGCGGCCGTTGCCGAATCAATCACGGACGCGGCCACGGCTGCGGGGAATTGAAGCGGTGGCCGTTGCTTCCAGTTGGTTCTCCCGCTTCCGAAATATGCATACGGCGCGCCCGTCCGTGGCCACCGCCCGCACAAAACCACCCGCGCCCAGTTCCAACAAAACCGCGTTAGCTGCGTAACGCCCATTTTCCGAATCGGCCGCGCCAATCACGGCCGCCAACGTTTCAACCAACGTTGCCGCGTCGATCATCACGGTTGACGATTGGCGCGAAATTGGCAACGTCAACAACGGGAAATTCCGCGGAATCCGCCACGCGCGGCAATTGGACCGCGCCAACGGCCAACGCGGCCGCGTCCGTTGCGTCAATTAGAACCGTTTCCCGGATTTCGCAACGCCAACGGCCGTTCTCAACGTGGCGAAATCGACAACGGTTTGACCGATTCCGGACGTTTTGGCCGGTTTCGGCCGGGATGATTTCCACCGCTTCCGCGTCATTGTTGAACGTTTGCAGGAAAACCGCGCCCGAATCCACCGCCACGGAAACCGCCAACGCCAATTTATGGGTTTTTGTTTTTGCGTTTTTTCCAACCGTGGCGCTCAACCGACGGACGGCCGCGGCCAATCGTCGACGATTGACAACGGCCACGGGCGGACTAAAATGCGGCCGCCCGTAGGCGCTTCCGTGGCGGTGGCCGTTTGCGTGGCCACCGCTTCCGCTTCCTGTGGCCGTGTCCGTTGACGTGGCCACCGCGTCCGCTTCCGCTTCCGTTGGCGTTTCCACCGCGTCCGCTTCCGTGGCCGTGTCCGTTGGCAATTCCACCGCGTTCGCTTCCGCGGCCGATATAACGGCCGCGGCCACGGTTGGCGGGTTTCCGTGGTTGACGTCCAACCGCGCCACCCAATCGGCGCACAATTCCACAAGCAACGTTTCCCGTTTCATTTTCAGCAACTCCAAACAATGGGTTTCAACCGCGGCCACTGGCCAACGTTGGCCGATTCGGTGGCCGCGGTTTTCTTCCGCCCGTTTGAATTGTCAAACGTGGTCAACCCGAAACGCGGCCACGCCCGCCCGGCCGCGTCCGTGTCAATAGTGCCACGCGTGGCGGCCGTGTCCGTGGCGTTTGTTACGGGTAGGGGGGGCGGTTTTCTGCCAGTAATAAAAACCGCGCTCCCCCCCCTCCGCCTGCGAGAGTTTTTGGCAGCGGCGGTGAAAGTGAATTAGGTAAGGTGGGTTGAGGGGGTTGTGGTATGGACGATAAGTAGGTGCGGGCGTTGATTTAGGTTAAGCGCGTATGTGTGTTATGATGGAGGCATAAAAAATGCCACCATGAAAATGGTGGCAACTTTGGTCGGGTTGGGGTGTGGGTTACTTGATACCCAGTTGCATACGTTCGAGGGCCAGTTGTTCCATGCGACGTTTGGCCATTGCGATCTGGGCAAGTTTGACGTGTTCGTCGGATGGGGGTTGGTCAGCCGGGGGAGTAGTGGTGAGGTTGGCGAAGGCGGCGGTTTGGGCGTACCAGGCCTCGCGGGCGTCGATCCCCTCGCCGAAACGCTTGTGCCAGCGACTTGTCTCGTGGTTGGCGTAGCAGGAGAGATCGAACTTGGCGTCGGCCAGGTTGGTGAACTCGCGGTCCGATTCCCGGGCGGGCATGTCGACGAAATCCGTCGCAAACCCGGCCTTTTTGATGTCTTCGCCCCGCCAGGTGGTTTCTTGGGCCATGTATTCCATGACCTTCGGGTGATCCATCTGGCAACGTTTGGCGTAGACGTTGGCAATCGCGTGGTCCAATTGCTCCAGGGTGGGCTTCTGCTCCTCCAGGGTCTGGATGAATGAGTCAATGCTGCCGCGGTGACAGTTGAAACAACCGTAAAGATGGGCCTGATGAATCATGAATTCGGAGAAATCGTAGACGACCATGCGGTCGGCAGCGGTGGCGGCGTAGCTGCCGGCACTTGCGGCCAACAGAATGCGGGAGGTTGTGGGTCCCTTGTGCTGCATGATGATGTCGAAGATCTTGTTGCCCTCGCGGATGTCGCCGCCGGGGCAGTGCCAAGTGATCTCGACTTCGTCGTTGGCTTCGAATTCGTTGAATCGCTCTTGGATGATGCGTGCATCATTCATGGTGTACTGGAACAACGGGCCAGTGATGTTGATCTTTTGCAGGGCCATGTCAAGACACTCCTAGAAGTTGGTCGATTGTGGTGGTCAAAACGGATTGCGTGGCAGCGTGGCAAGCTGCTTGCACGGCTTCGGGGGTGCCCCCAGCGGAAGTGAGCTGATTCGAGAAGACTCCAATCAAGTCACAAGTGATCGGTTTGCTGATCAAGCCAGCGGCCATCGACAAATCGTTGAGCATGTCGATGTCTTCCTTGAGCTTGGTAGACTCGCGGTCGGCAATGGCCAATAGTTGTTTCTGGAAGTCCGGCTTGTCAGCAGCGTGGGCGATTGCTTTGGTCAGACGATTGCAGACGCGGCCGAGGACTTGGTGAGCGTTGCGGCGAAGGACGACGACTTGGGGACCGGTCGGGGCCAGGTTGGCGGTGCCGGTCTGGGCGGTCTCGCGGCCGGCGCGGCGCGTGGGTGTGTTGTCGCTGGATTCTCGGGGGGCGGTGGGATTGCCGCCGAGTTGAATGGGATCGCGTCCGACCAGGTTCTGCGGCAAGAAGAAGTGGCCCTCCGTCGGATCGGTGTGACTGTCCAACGCTTCGCGGCTCTCTTCCCACGACTTGAGGCCCGCGTGAAAGTCTTCGCGGATCATCTTGTGGTACTCGGTGACCAGCAGTTTGTTGAGCTGGCTGCGGTCGAACTTGAAGCCGAGACGACCTTCGCGGAGTTCGTCCTCCGTGAGCATCTTGTCGTCCAGCTCGTCTTCGTATTCGTCCAACCAGTTGTCGACGGTGGTGAAGAAGAAGCCCCGCATGACCTGTTCGAGCGTGTTGTAGGACGATTCCTTGACGCGGCCCAGGAGCATTTCGGGCACGCCGGTCCACGATGACACTATTTCCGGAGTCATTTCCAGGCTCTGTTGGAGCTGCGACTTCTGCGGATCGTCTTGGTAGGGCTTGAAGGTGATGCCGTCGAACAGCGGGATGGTCTTGGTGGGGTCTTGGCCACGTTCGGCGGCCAAGGCGGCGATCGTGGTCATGAAGTTGATGAACTTCTCAGGCGACACGTGCTGCGGCACTTCCATGAACCCGCGGATCTGTCCGTTCGAGTGGAAATACTGCTTGGCGTAACCCCGGCGGGATGTGGCGAGGCCCATGTCCTGCCGCATCAGGTTGATCGGGTCCATCGCCATCACGCCGTTGTAGGAGAGACCTTTGACGTGGAAGATGTTGTCGAAGTCGATCGGACGCGGCGTGGTGGATTGCGGGTTGTCGTAGTAGAAGTAGACCATCCGATCTTGGCCACGGTACGGGCCGGAGACGGGCTTGATGACGCCAAACAGCATGTTGTTGGGATCCAGTGGCATGATTGCCAGGATCTTGGTGGGGTTGTTGGGGTCGCGAATGATCTCGGAGAAGCCCCCGGGGGTCAGCATCGCGTGGACCTGCATCTGTTGTCGCCACGTGCGCGACTTGAGATGTGGATGGGGCTTCTTGGCGACCAGGAAGTTGCGGTCGTCACCGGTTTGGATGACGTTCTTGTTGCCCGGCTCTTTCTTTTGCAGGGTAACTTCCAGGCGGCTGATCAATCCGGCCAGAATTGCCACGGCACGGAAGAATGGGCCGACGGTCAGGACCGTGTGTTGTGTGATCAGGGAGGCGGGATCGTTCTTGGCGTCTTCGTCAGCAATGGCGACGCCGATCATGCGGGCGATGGGACTGGAGGCTGAGACGTTGTTCGGGCTTAACTGCAATAGGAAATCGTTCCCAATCGGAGATTCAATCGCCATGTAGCAAGCCTTTGCGGGAAAAACGGCGCGTGCGGCGGGCGTGGTCCTAGCGGAGCTGCTTGAGACGTTCCAGCCAATCGGGGTTGGCTGATTCGTAGGCCGAAATCGCTTCCGGTTCGGCCAATTCGCGTGCTCGCAGGGTCATCACTGCCGCGACGATACCGTCGATCTTCTTGTTTTCTTCCGCACCAGGCTTGATGAGGCGTTTGTAATTATTGCGGTCTTTATCGAGTTGGCAGTGCTGAACTTGCCATCGAAGTATGCGGGAGTCGTTATGGTACAACCCAGGTTCACCGGTTTGTTCGTCACCCAATACAAGTGATTCGAACTTCTCAATCCAGGCATGGAATTCCCGGTTATTCTGCCGGAACAATTCTAACACATATCCAGCGTCTTCCAATAGTTTAGCCAAAACCCGGGCGCGGTTCGGATCGTAGGCCACGGATTGGATCTTGAGGTCGTACTGTTGGACCGTGGCCATGATGTCCTCGTAGATATCCTCTTGGTCGATCAAGCGACCAGGCAAAAGGCGGATCTCGCCCCGCCCTTCCCAAGAGAAATACTCGATCGAATCCCGCACTTTGAGGGCTTGGACCTTGGGCAACCAGTGGTCCACGATGATATGGGGCTTGCCGTCCTGTTCAAAGTTCCAAGCAAACGCCGCCAAGTCCCCGCCGTCGGACATATCGAAGGCCGCGTGGCACGATTGACCCCGAAACGTGTCGAAAGTCAGGTGTGGGACGGTTCCACGGTCCCAATCCGAGACCTTGATGAACGGATCGCCGGACTGTCGCCAGACATTCAAGCGATAGACCATGAATTCCGCCAATTTGTGCGGAGTTCGACGCGATTTGAGGAAGTCCGTCAGGAGTTCTTCCGGGTTGATCGTGTGATTCCAGGCCGGATTTGCCATCCGAGCGTAGTGCAGGACGTTTTCCTCCGTCAATTCTTCTGGTTTCACGTCCTGCGGGGCCGCGTGGATGCAGGTGCAGAGCGTCATGTCCTCGTGTTGGCTGTTTTGGACTCGTAAACCGTAGTCAAACCGCTCGCGTCCGTAAGTGGTGTTGTCCTTGCCGGCGGTGCTGAACTCCAAGTGCAGCGATTCTGCTCGGGAAATACCCGCGCGGTCCACGATATCGACCGTTTGGCGGTCAACCACGTGCAATTCGTCGATGCAAACGTTCCCGTTGATACCCTCGTTGGCCTCGCGGGACTTGCGATTGTCGCTGGAGAGTGGTTCACAGATCGAAGACGTCGTGTCGTGGTAGAGCCGCATTTCAGTTCGGTTGAATTTGGACTCCGTGGACAGCTCGATGGACCGGTTGAGCATTTCCAAGATGTGCTGACCGGCGATTTTGCGGGCCTGCTTACCCGTTTTGGCCATAATGAACGACTTGGCGCCCGGTTCGCCGTCGCCACAAGTGAGGTACAAGACGTTGGCGGCCAGTGTGGGCGATTTGCAGTTCTTCTTGGCGATGAACACCAGGCCTTCGCGGAAACGCCGCACCCAGCGGTTAAAGTGCTTTGATTCCGTCTGCCACCCGTAGAGGCGGATGTGAAAATCGTACTGCCAATGCAGATTGATGCCCCGATCGTACAGGTCCAAGTGCCATTCCAGCCGATCCAGGTACAGATTGCGGATGTGTTTGTTGTCCCAGTCGAAATAGTCGGGGATATCCCAGTCCGGTTGATCGGCCACGGACATGAGACGCAATGGCTGCCCGGCCTGCTCGCCTTCGTAGAGGCGGCAGTAGCGTTCGATCCACCAGACCGTGAACGAGGCGGCCTCCGGATTGAACCGATCTCCGCGTGCCGCCGCCCGCTCGTCACTACTGTTGCGGATCATCCGCCGCGTCAGATCGTCGTGTTTGAGCTTGCGGGTCTGCTTGGCCATTACTCCCGTTTTCTTGCTTGAACGACCGGCATGTAGAGCCGGGGACCGTCTTCACCGGATCCAGTCAGATTCCAGCCAGTGTCCTCCAGGGACTCGCGGGCCAGGGCATTCAGCCCGAACTGCTTCTGGAACATTTGGCAGCGGACCCAAGCTTGGTGCATGAAATTGGCGGCCGGGTTACTCTTCACCCCCCGAGCCGACTCAATGTACGTGCCGTTGACTTGGACGTCGTTGCTGTACGTGATCCACTGGAACAGGCTACGGGAATACTGGGCTATGGCGTCGATGTCCAAGTGGGTGGCCAGTTTGTGGGTCACAAGTAACTCGACCACCTTCTTCCAGATGGCCGTTTCCTCTTTTTCGAACTGGAAGTACGCGGGCGGCTTGGCGTTCTTGAGCAACGGCTTGCCCTTGAGCTTGGGCGTCAGCTTCGAGTGCCGGTCGGCTCGGTACGTCCCCATCGCCTTGTGTTCGGCGGTCGACTTGCGGTTGTTTGCTTTGGCCATGCTTGGACTTTCAGACGTTTAACCCCGAGAGGAACTGGAAGAACCGGGCGCGGAGCTTCCTCCCGAGGTCATACTGCGACTCGCGGGAACAAATGACAAGCGAACTGCGGATCTCCCCGGCGGGGCAATCTGCGGAGAATTGGCACATTTCTGCCACCAAACGTGCGTCTTGCGGTAGGAATAGCACCTGCTCCACCCCGGTGGCGGCGATAAACGCGTCGATGGCTTCTTGGCTACCGTTGTGGCCACTGGCGACCCACAAATCAGGGCGAAAATCCCAAGTGATTCGCAGTGGTTGGCAGCCGTGCCGGCGGGTGGCGGCCCCCAGCCCCGATTCCTCCAGTGTCTTGCGTGCGTGACAAGCGGCGCACAGGTTCTCGAGATTCGTCATGTCCCAGATACGGTCGGGGCGGACTTCTTGGGGGACGATGTGGTCCAATTGCAGTTGTTGGCCGGATACGGGCTTGATGATCCCGTGCCGGCGATGGTTTTGGCAGATTGGACCGTCGCGAGCGATGACGGCATCCTTCACGGCGGACCAATGCTTATTGTCAATCGTTTGTCGGACGATAGACTTAGAGCGACTAGCAGACTTTTGCTTGGATTGGCCCGTGAAGGCTTGGCGACAGGGCGTGCAGAACATGCGTCCGCCGTCTTGGGCATCGTCCATCGAGATGCGTCTGCCGCAGTCGGGGCAGTATTTGAAGCGTGGCATGTGGATTGGCTGGGAGAGTTTGAATGTGGAACGGGCGCGTGCTAGGATGAATCATGTCAACCCAACAGCGTTGCTGCCCGGATGATCGAAAAGCCGTTGTCGTCACCATGCGACCCTTGCCAAAGGATGCGTGGTATGTCAGCGGCGGGATCACCATCGAATTCAAGCGTCGTCTGCCTGACGGCTCTTGTGAGTTCCACCTACACAGTGAAGGAGTTTCCAGCCCGGAAGTTGCAACCTTGCAGCCAAAGGGTAAAATGGATCTACCGGCCCAAGCCACGTTGCAACTCCTTCGTTGTAACGGAACGAGGGTCATGCTGGCAATATGTTACCCGGAAGGTAACACGGCGATTCGCGCCCGCAGTCGCCAGTCGCAAACGCCGGTAGCTGCCACAGCAGCCGCCAGCTAACAGCCGGTAACAACCACCGGGGCAAACAAACCGATGACGGTCATACCAGACCGCACCGCCAAGACACTTGGCCGTGCGGTCTTTTTTTTTGGCATGGGACAAAAGCATGTTGGACACCACGGATCTCGCCAACACCCTGGAACTCAAGGTCGGCGCCGCGAACGCCCGTCGAATCAACCACGGCTATTCTCGCGTGGTTGTTTGGTCGGCGACACCGACGGACTGGAGCGGCAGTATCCAGATCCAGATCGCCACGCCGCGGTCCCGGGAGGCGGACGTTTGGCTGAGTCCAGACGACCTGCGATTCACGGGCAACCGGATCGCGTCCATTCATGGTGACTTCCATGTCCGAGCCATTGCGACGGGAACGGTCCCGGCGGATTTGACCATCGAGTTTGTGCGGTAACGACCGGCCTGCCCATTTTCCCGCCCCCAAGAAAAAGGTCTCGCAGTGTCCACGCTCCACGCCCAACACCAGAAACAACGCGTGCCAGAACTTCCCCTGATCTCCGAGTGCAAACGCTGCCAGACGGCGGTCTTGAGTCGCGTCGGGTGGTTGGTGCTGGTCGCCGTGGTCATTTGTTGTGGGTTGGCTGGCCAGCCGTTCTACGACGGCCTGATGTCCGGGTGGGTTGAGTTCATCGCCTCCGCGATCCTGGCCGTGGGCGTGATCTCGGGCCTGATCGCCCTGCATCGCCACGTGAGCAAGTTCCAAGAGTTCGAATTGATTCACGTCTTAGACGGCAGAATCGACGCAATGATCTACGTGCTCCTGTCATTCTCGACAGCGTTGTGCTTTTTTGGCCTGGTGGTGCGGACCGTGTGGTCATGGCACGTGGGTTGGGACGGCATGAGTGACACGTGGAAGATCTTGGTACTAACCGTGGACATAGGCATGGGGGGGATCAGTACGGGGATGCACCTACTGGTTTCCAAGGTGCTGAGTTCCGGACTGTGGGACCATTGCAAGCGATTGTGAGCCGAGCGGGAAGCGATCGTAAAGCGGGCGAATGCAGGATGCACTTTGAGCACTGGAATTTTTGTGGACGACACACACAACCCGATCCATTGGCTGGTTTGTGCCGGATTCGCCTTCTTTGGCGGATTGGTCCACAACGTTTTGGTGCCGCAGCAACGCGGGGTGGCGGGGTTCGTGGCAGCGGCCCTTGTCGGCACGTTTTGTGGCGTGATTGGCGGTGTGGCTGCCTACGAGTTTGACGCCTCGCCGGGCGTGCAGTGGATTTGCAGCGGTGGGACAGGCGTGTTCGGGTACATCATCCTGCAAGGCGTGTTCACTTGGATTCGCCGAGCCGGCGCAGATCGACCGGACCATCACGAGTTCCATATTTACGGCGGCCAGAACCAGGTCGGCAACCAGCACTTGTCCCCGGAAAAAAAAACGCCATGAGTAACGATTCCAACCCGACCAACCAGATCAATATCTCCTCCATCACTGGTGGCGTGAACAACATCGGCAGCCAGGTGGAGAACCAAACCGTCGTCAACAACTTTGGCTCGCAGGAACCCGCGTCGATCGACCAGGTCTACGAGGTCATCTTGCGAGCCTTGCCACCCGAGGACAAAGCGGCGATTCACGCCGCGATGCGGTTGTTGGAGCTGGAAGCGGCCGCTCGGAAAGCGGCGCAAGAAACCGGGGAAGGTCCGGCAAGTGCCGATCAAGACGCCGCGGTCGAGTCGCAGACGATCTTGGCTCGGTACAAGCCACAGATTGCGGCGGCCCTGCAGGAAATGGGGTTGGCGTGGCTCCAGACGGCGTTCCCGATGGTCGCCTTCGTCCGGCCGCTAATCAAGATCGCGATTGATGCTTGGAACGAGGCCCCATGAGCACGTCAATTGTCACGCACTTACGACCGGGTGTACTCAAGGGGCGATTGTCGCACTTGTTCCCTTTGGCAACCGCCGTCGATTCGCTTGGCAATCCACTGACGCCGATTGATTACGTTGATCGACTCAGGAATTACATTTTGGTGAGGAACTAAGCGGCCATGAGCGTGAGAACATTTTGATTTGGCGGACACCTGGAATGATCCTGCCAAGTCCCAGCTTCCGAGCCGTTCGGATGAACGTGACAAACACTGCCAGCGGTGCGGGCAGTTTGTTGATGGAAGAGTGCTGGTTGGCGGGGCGACGCGAATGACGCTCAATGCAGCCGGTACGTTATTTGCTGCCCAGCCAGATGCAGTCCCCAAGGCTTTGCAGTAAGCGGGGGCAGGGGCGCGTCAACATCAGCGGGTCTGGTGTTGGGGTTGTGTTTGATGGGGACGCTACGTTTTTCCGGTACTGCTTCTGCGAATGGGACGGCGGACGTCGTTACTTCGCAGAGACACTATTGGGGCACTGCCCAATCAGATATTGTGTCCCCCAAAGTCTTCCGCGTCTACAACACGTTCACAAGTTCTACCAGCTACGAGCGGGGCGCAGCGCTGGCTGGGTAAGCAACGTCCTGCAAGTTGGCACAGAACACGGGGCACCCGGTGTGGCCCGCCGTTGTCGTTTGTGACCGACGGGGTAGAACGGGTTCACGTTACTGGTGCTGAGTTGCAGTCGGTGTAGGGGGTCATTCCAACTGGAAATGCGGCACAACTGACTGTAAGTGGAGAGTTCGGTGTCAGTGGCCCCCCTTCCTGCGTCGCCTCCGTAGGCACGGACGCGACGGAACGGAGCAGGAATTCAGTTTAACTACTCGAATGGGACAAATTTGGGTTCCCGTCCGGATTGCACGAATAAGCACCCGTGTACAGGCTGGTGGCGGTGGGGATTTATGGCTCCAGACTGCGGCATCTGAGGGCGGGAGCTTTATAGCACGTATGGCAATTTCGCGCTGGTGGCAATATCGGCTTTGGCGCGCCGGCACGGAAAACCCCGTGGCACTGTTGGACCTGGCGACGACCTGGAACAACGCCCCGACGATTTTTCGTGGTATTCGGCTCAACGTAACCAATACGGCCAGCGGTGCAGATAGTTTATTGATGGATTTGCAGACAGGGGGGGCAACACAATTAAGCCTCACGCCATCTGGCCAACTTAACCTTGCGGGTGCCTTGCAATTTATTGGCAATGCGCAAATAGGAAGTACAGGTGTCAACGACGTTTACATCACAGCGAATCAGATGCGTTTTGGGGGTCCTGGTGACGTTGCGTTGGTTAGAGAAGGTGGAGGTCAACTGGCGCTGCGACGGGCCGCAAACTCACAAACATTTCGGCTCTACAATACCTTTACCGATACCAACAACTACGAACGCGGTATCTTTAGCTGGGTCAGCAATGCCCTACGCATCGGTACGGAGCACGCGGGTGCCGGTGTGGCCCGGCCGTTGTCGTTCTTCACCAATGGGCTGGAGCGGATGCGGATCGCGGCGGATGGTGCCCTGACCTATGGCATACAATCGACGTGGGAGCCACCGCTGGAAGCGGTTACGGTGGAGATGTTTGAAGTTGCGTCCGGTATCGGCCATATTTCGTTAATGACTCGGGACCACTCTGGGGATGGATTTCCAAACGCAAGTTTAGTGATGAACCCGGAAGAAGGCATACTATTATCTGCCTTTAATATCAGCCTGACCGCACCAGGCGGATCGGTTGATGTATCACAATGGAAAGTGTCGCCAACTTCGATCCGTCCACCAACCGACACCACCACGATTGGAACCGTGGCCACTGGTGCCTATTATCCAATTGACACCGCCAACATCAACAACATCTTCCTCCACAACAGTTACACCAACAGCACCAACTGGGAGCGGGGCCACGTGCGATGGGTGGCAAACGCCCTGGAGTTTTCGACCGAGCGAAATGGTAGCGGGTTGGCCCGCCCGATCATCTTCCGAACCAACACCGTCAACCGATTCATGATCGGAGCTGCGGGTACGATCCAGGCACAATTGGCAGCGAGCCAGAACTTCATCATCACGGGCCTACCGACCGTCAATCCCAATGTAGCGGGGGCGTTGTGGAATGATGGCGGGACTTTGAAGGTGTCCGCAGGGTAATAGTTACACAGGGGCTTCACAGTTTCTTCGAGAGGAGTTTTGCAATGTCGATCTTCGAATTGCCGACGCAAGCGCCCCCGCCAGCCAAGGTGATGGCGGATGGGTTCTTGGCGGAGGGGAACCAAGTGTTCCAAGCCGAACTGGACCGGGCCTATGACCTGGTCCAACGGTTCTGGTACCGGAACCGGGACGCCGAGGGCAACCCGTCGGCCACGGGCGAGGCCGAGCCGACCGGTCCCGAGATCCTGACCGAGATGGGGCCGTATGCCCAAGCCAGCATGTCGGTGGCCTATGCCCGCGTGCAAATGTTGGTGGGGATCGCCACGGCACTGGGGCGACCGGAATTGGTGGACCTGGCCAAGTTGACGCCGCCGTTTGACCTGACGTTCAATCCGGACGGCAGCTTGTTGGCTGCGACGCCCAAGGTGGTGGAGCCGCAGGCGTAGTTGAAACCAGGCAGGCGGCAGTAGTGACGAGAAAACCGGGCGGTTGTTTCGTTTGTTCGCAGAATGAAAGCTTCACATGATTACGTTGACCCTGACCGAAGAAAAAGCCCAAGCCCTGATCGATTTGTTGGACGTGGCCGTCAAAAGTGGCGGCCTACAAGTCGCTCGTGCGGCCGTCGTCCTGACGGATGACGTTGTCCAAGCGATCAAGGCCAGCAAAGAGGCGGCACAGAAGCCCCAAGCCGCCGCCCAAACCGAAATCGAGGAACTGGCGGCCTGATGATCACGCCCGTCACAAGTTACCTGACGAACATGGGCCGAGCGTTGTCTCGATTGGGGAACGCTCTTGTCGGTGGGTACAGTGGCGAAATGGTCAGTGCGCGGATGTACCGCGAGGGGCGGCATGGTTGGGTTCGGTTCCTGGACCGATGCTTCTTCTGGGAGCCGAACCACTGCCAAGAGTGTTACCTGACGGAAATGCTCGATGCGGATCGACCGCTCGATTACCACCACGTTTGCAGCAAGGAATAGACCATGCCCGAAGTGCCCATTGGAAGTCGCGTCACGATCAAGAGATGTGTTGCGGAGGAGGATTGGGAAGATTCAACCACTCTGACGCTGGAGACAAGTCGTGGAGCCAGGTTGAAGCTGCCGGCTGGTGAGTCTGCGGCGACATACGATGTCTATGAAGCGTTCGATGACCCCGCCGATTTTGTGCTGGCCCATGATGAGGAAGGAAACCCGGTGACGGTGGCTTTATCACCCAACTACGGTACGCCGCTCCCGGCACATTTGTTCGGTGGGGGTTGGCTGCGATTCGTGGGGCCAAGTGCGAACATTGTTGCGAAAGTTTTTGGGTAGTCATCGATCACACACTTTGGCTTGTTGACAAACCATTTTGTGTTGCTACATTTTGAGTTGTATGAAGGCCCCGGCAATTCGTATCCTTTGATACGTGAGCCGGATCAGCCTGGACGATTGATGTCGGCCCAAGTGCCGCGCGTTGTCCGCAAGCAGTAATTCTTCGTTTGTGTCGTGGTCGCAAGCTACGTCACATGCGGTCCTTTTACTGCCAGCGGTTGACGCGCGGCATTTTTTTTGATCCCGCTTGACCCTGGCGAAAACCATTGGGAGTCAAGAATGGGATCGGCAATGTTGCTGGACACCAGCAAGTTCGAACAGAAGTACACCAACGCGTGCAACGCCATGCACGAGTTGGACAACATCATCGTGGCCACCGGCAAGCCACTGTCGGCCGAGGAACAGACTCGGTACGACAACTTGAAGGTGGAGGCCGAACAGAACAAGAAGATTCTGGAGCACTTCCGCGCGAAAAATGCGGAGATTCAAGGCCAAAATCTGGGTCAAAACCCCACCCAACCGGCGGGTCAAGGTCAGCACTCGGGCCAAGGCACGCAGTTGCCGCAGGGCCAAGCCCACGTGATGACCAACCAGGTCCCCGGCGAACAAAAGCCGCGATTTGGCAAGCAGAAGGAAGGCTTCGAGGACGACCCGAAGGTCGGCTTCCGCAATTCGGAGGAATACTTCGCCGCGGTGGTGAACTACGGCAAGATGGTCCACGAGGGCAACGCCGGCGCGGTGACCGATCAGCGGATCAAGTACCTGAGCAGCTACCGCAATGCGGAGCAGTTCGGCCTGCACAACTTGGAGACCGCGGGCGGTGACGTCGGTGTCACTGGTGACCTGACCGGCAGCGTGTTCGTGCCGATGGAGTTCTCCCCGGAGATCTTCAAGACCGATGCCGGGATCCCCTCCGGTGCTTTTCGCACCAATCGCCGCACCTCGCGAGCCATGACCGTGACCAAGCGGTATCGCTTGGACAAGGATCATCGCGAGAGCGTGACCGGCGGTTTCCAGGTCGGTCGTAACTTCGAAATGCTGTGCAACCGCAGCAGTGCTGCCGAGTACGCTCAGTACACGGTCACGATGCACGCCCTCTACGGTGCGTACGTCGCAAGTGACCTGATGATGGAGCAGAACGCGGCCATGATCGCCCAAGAGGTGGAGGAAGGGTTCCGGACCGAGTTCGAATCGAACCGGATCATCGAGATCCTGACCGGCAAGGCCACGGGCGAATACCGCGGTATCTGGCACAGCAACGCCTTGATCAAGGTGGCGCCGAAGAACGGCCATTCCGCTCCGTTGACCGTTGGTAGCGTCAACCTGACGAAGGAAGACATCTACCGCATGAACGAGCGATTGTGGCGGGGGGGGAACCGTGAAAGCCTGGTCTGGGTGGCCGGACTCAAGTTCATGACGCCGCTCAAGATGCTGCAAGACACCAGCACGGCGACCAACACCCACTTCTTGTTCGATCCCAACGGTGGACCGGACTGGGCAGACGGGACGTTGGACGGGATCCCGATCGTGTTCACCGAGTACGTGCCTCCGATCGGCTACTTCGGCGGTTTGGGCCTGTACAACATGGCCGAGTACGAGGAGTACACGTGGAAGCCGATGCGGATGGCGTCTTCGATGCACGCGAAGTTCATCTGCAACCAAACGGTGATGAAGTTCTGGACCTACACCGGCGGTCGCCCGCGGTGGGACTCGACGCTGATTCCCAAGGCCGTGGCCAAGGATGCGGACCCGGCATTCATCGAGCAGCAAACGCTTTCGCCGTTCGTCATGTGGGACGGTGATGATGCGAACGCTCCGGTGGTCAATCGCCCGCACAGCAAGGGCCGCACCGGCGCCGCCGCCTAGTTTGACCGGGTGATGCACCCGTGTAGTTGAAGATCCCAAGTGAAAGGGTCGTGCCTGACCCAGTTTTCTGCGACAGCAGTTTTCCAGTCAGTCATCCCCGATCACATACGGAGATCAATCGTGCCCTACAAGAAAATCCGCCGTCTGATGGACTTGCCGCAAGTGCATGTCCAACGCTTGACGGCCGCCGCCGCCAACGCCCGGGTGTATTCGGCCGTCTACAACCGCGCCGCCTTCATCGTGGCGATTGTTTCCCTCAAGCTGCCGAGTGGTCAAGCCTCCGGCCCAATGAATCTGCCGACTCGGTTTGAAATCTACGGCGTGGAGGACGCGGACGACGCAGCCAACACTCGTGTCCTGGTTGCCGAGAAGGATCTGACCGGCGTCACCGGTTGGTCCGGCACCATGCAGATCGAAGTCGACGAAACCCACTTTGGTGCCTTGTTGGGCAGCAAGGCGGACGGGACGCCCAAGTCCCTGGACGGCCTGCAAGTGGCCGTGTCTGGTGCCGAAGACACGATCTACGAGGCCGTGATCCAGTTCTGCGACCCGTACACGCAAAGCCTTGACCTGCTGCAAGAGAAGAACACCTAGTCGGTGCTTCTCACGCTCGCGTGAGTCAGATTTGACGCAGGCATCGCTTATGTGATGCAAGCGGGTGCCTTGGCCCGAGTTTTGGTGATGCTTTCCTTGGGCCAAGGCTTTTCATTCAACGCCTGTCCGCACAGATCAAGACCTGATGGCGATTCCCCTCCAACGCGACAACCTGGGACTGCTCCGCTACGCGGCGGATGTGTGTTGGCGTGACTCTGCCAGCAACCTGGCGGACAACGTCATCGCCGGCGCCCTGCGGACGCTGGAGTGTGACGTGGACCTGTTCCAACGTCTGCTGGGTGACGCCGCGCTGCAGGAGATCGAGCGCGAGACATTCCACGGGATTCAGTTGCAGGTCCGCACAATGCGTCTGGAACGTTTCCCCTGCTTGAGCCTGCCGATCCGCCTGGATTGGCGGCGGGCTTGGTCCGTCGAGCAGTGGACCGCCTTCAAGGCCAGTGTCCAAGCGATGGAGGCCGGCGCCGCTCGCACGGCCTTGGAAGCAAAGATTGCCAAGGTGGAAAGCTGCTTCGCGGACGACGCCGCGCCGTTCTCGGTCAGTTACTGGGACTGCCACGAGGAACGCACCACGATTGCCCCAGCCGATCTCGAGCTGATGAACAGCAGCTCGGGCGATCAGATCCTGCTCAAGGACACCTGCAACACTTGTTGTGCGTGGCCCAGCAGTCATTGGTGGGGACTGAGTCTGGCGGCCCAGTGGAACCGTTGGGGGTTCCACGATGTGCCCAACAATCGTTACGTGGAAGTGAAGTACGTGGTCGGCTTCGCTCGGCCGGAAGACCTGGTCGAACGCGAGCCGATGATTGCGGCCAACATCGCCGCCCTGTTCAACTACCGGTACGAGAACCCGGAGATCATGGGTGCCCAGGCGACCCGCAACACGCAGCTCACGTACATGCTCCTGATGCAGCACTTCCAAAAACACCTGAAATGGAGAGTGTGATGCAAGGCCGCCCACCCGCCACCCCGCAAGACTTGCGCGTCGAGGTCATCATCTACCGCCGCGTGGTGAGTGGCGTCTCCGAAGACACGGGCCAGAAGACGTACACGTACGTCAAGCGTCGCAGCGCCCGCGTGAAGCTGAACCGACAACGCAGCAGCACGGATATCTTCGAGCACAACCTGACGTCCATGTTCCAAGAGTACATGGTCGGCAATTGGTGGGACTGGATGGAGGTCGAGGCCTCGGACGTCGTTCTTCGCTGCGGTGACCGTGTGCAGTTTGGCTTGCATGGCAAACCGATCAATTGGCAGGGCCGCAACCGTTGGGCGATCATCGAACTGGTCAGTAATGGCGAGTGCCTTTCGGGGATCGACAGCGTGAACTGCCCGTGCCAGTCCGAACCCGAATCCTTGGTGCCACCGGGCACTGAACCCATCCACAATCCGCCACCCGAACCACCGGCGGACCCGCCCGCCGATCCACCGGATCCACCCGCGCCGCCTGAACCGGAGGAACCGTAGTCCAATGGCCAAGGTCCTCCTGAACTATGTCGTGACGGGTATCCCCGAGTTGGATCAAGCCCTGAACGACATCGGGGACCGGGTGGTCATGCGACAAGTGGTGCGTGGGCCGGCGGTCGCGGCTTTGGCCCCCACCAATGCCGCGATCAAGATGAACTCACGGCGGACCCACCCGTTGTCCATGCAACGGGACCCGGTCAGCCAAGCGTTGGTCCGTGCCGGACGAACGCCCAACCGACGGATCGGACCAATGGCCCGGTACGTCAAGGTGCGGCCGATATCGGCCCGTGCCCAGTCGATTGGCGCCCGCGTCAGTTACGACACCAAGGTTTTCCCTGGCTTCGTGGTCTATGGGAAATCCACGGGCAAACGAGCCTTTTACCCGGCCGCCCAAGAGTACGGGGCCGCGGCCAACCCAAGGATCAAACCCAAGCGACAAATGGCCCGAGCAGTGGAAAGCACTCAAGCACAAGTGATGAGTATCTTCCGCCGCAAGTTCCGCACGTCGTACGAGACTCGGACCGCTCGCTTGATGAAGCGACGCGGCCTGAACGTCACGGTTTCCTGACCAGAAAGCATCAACCATGTCAGAAGTGATCGAATGCGACCTTGGCCCCAACCTGCGGAAGTGGCTGTTGTCCCTGGAGGAAGTAGCCGCTTACGTCGGGAACCGGATCATCGACACGATCCCGGAAGAATGCCCTCAAGGCTTCATCTGGTTCTCGATGCAGGACGCCGAGGACAGCGACAGCCTGTGTGAGGGGTTTGACGAATTCGATTACACGCTGGAGATCATCGGACCGGAGCGAGAACTGGCCAAGACGCGACGACTCAAGAACGTGATTACCAACGCCTGCTTCAATTACGAACGCGGCCAACCGTTTGGTGATCCTGATTACTGGGTGCAGTGCATCGAGGTCATCAAGCTGGGTGACAACTACGTGCCGGTCGCCCCCAACTACCTGGCTGGCATTGCCTTCACCGCAATGGCCATCCGCATTACCCCGTAACGTTTGACACGATCAACCCTTGGAGCCAACTCGGAGCCACACCCATGATTTATCGCGAGTACCAACTCAACAGCGGTGCGCAAGAGCAACCGTTGGATATGCCCGCCGGAGCTGAGATCGTCAGTCTGGATCGGTCCCCAGAGAACCGACTCCGCCTGTCAGTCTTGCTGGACGAAACCGAAGTCCAGCGGCAGACCCGCTTGTTCCGCTGCGTGCCGTCCGGCACCAAGCTGCCGGACATTGCCGGCAAGAGCCTGGTCTACTTGGGATCGGTCAATCTCCTGCCCACCTTGTGGCACGTGCATGAGGTCGTGACCCTGGCCCCGGCCACGCCGGTCGCCCCCGAGCCAACCACCGCGTCGGAAGTCACTGCGTCGGAAGTCACCGCCCCGGAAGCAACCGCGGCCGAAGCAGCCAAGGCGGAAGCAACCAAAACGGAAGCAACGCCGGAAGTCACGCTGGAGCCAGCCGCCCCGGCTGACGCCGCCCCGGCCAAGGCCAACCCGTTCAAGTCCGCCAAGTAATCATCCACCAAAAAGCATCGACCCCTGATCGTTTTGTCAGACGTGCCTGTCTGTGCCACCCATAACAGCCTTTTGTGGAGCACAAATCATGGCATGTCAAACCAAATCCGCGTCCAAGGGAGACAAGGGCGTCGGAACCAGTCTGTACGTGGACTTTTCGTCGTGTACCCACGTCGCCAACCCCACCGCCAACCCGTTGACGTTGGACACCGCCACCGACAACGCCTACACCAAGATCAACTGCATCACGGAGATCACGCCTCCGGGTGCGGAACGAGCCGAGGAGCAGGACGACGGCTGCTTGGAGGAGGACTTGGTGGTCACCGACGTGGGTCCGAAACAATTGACCAGCGGAACGGCCACCATCCGCTACGTCCCCGGCGATGCCGTTGACGTGGGCCTCCGCGCCGCGATGGACACCGGCAACGATGTCTCCGTGGTCATCAAGCACCCGACCGGCGCGACCTTCGTTTACGAATGGTTCGATGCCAAGATCACGCAGGTCAGCCCGCAGTCGATCGGTAAGCGAACCTTCCGCACCGCGACCATCCGTTTGACTCCGCAAATGGAATCGGGCTTTGCGACCAATGCAGCTCATCTGGGCACCGGTTTGACGGCCTAAGCCGGGTCCCAGTTTTCATAACAGCCGTGCCTGGCTTTTTGTTCGGTCGACTTCCCGCAGTCGTCCGTTTTTCCCATCAACTCTGCTACAGAAAGCATTGCCATGACTGATGAAATCATCCCGATCCCTGCCGATCAAATGGTCAAAGTCCCGGAACCCTCGGTCCCGGAACCCGCCAGCGAGCCACCCAAAGCCATTCCGCCCAAGATGCCGACCCCGCGGTTCAAGAATGCCGCCATGGATCGGATCTTTGCCCGCGCCAAGCGACGGGTGAAGACCGTTCCGGTGACCATTCGCTACACGGACGACGCGACCGGCGCGGAAGAGTCCGAAACGGTCGAATTCCTGGTCCACGAAATGAGTGCCGGCATGAAGGGCCGCTTCGAGGCCATCATGCAGGAGCAGGCCCGCCGCTTGCTGGACGAAGACGACGACCTGTCCGAAGACGGCAACATTGACGCGGATGCCTTGGAGGAGAAGGTCAGCACCAGCGCCAACATGGGCAGCTTCAAGGTGGCCGTGGTCGCCGCCAGTGTCACGGACCTGGAAGGCAACCCGATCATCGACCAATCGGAGATCGACACCGCTTGTGACCTGCCCGCGTACTTCATCGAGGTCCTGTTCGAGGAGGCGTTTACCCTCGCGGGTCTTGGCCGGCCGAAGAAGACTGAGAAAGCCGCGGAAAACGCATAAAGGCGAACCCCGATTGGGTGTTCGGGTTTCGCCTGTGCATGGCCTTGAGCGGCTTGGGGCCGGTCGCTCGGCACCCAAAGTACCTGTTGGAGATCTTCACCGCGTCTGAACTGGAGGAATGGAAGGCCTTCTTCCAACTCTTCCCATTTGGTCCGGATCAATTGATGGGAATGATCGCTCGCGCCCACGCGGACATGATCAACATGAACGCGGCCGAGGGATCGCAACCGGTCGAACCCAAAGACCTGTTGCCGGGCGACGATGCCGACACCCGGTGGCAGCGGATCGAAGAAACCATCGAGGAAGAACTGCTGGACCGGCGATTGGAACGAGCCGAACGTCGCCGCCTGGCCAAGATGTCACCGGAGGAACGGGCCGTGGAGGAGCAACGCCGCTTCATCGCGGAACGTCAATCCAAACTCGACATCTAGTCCCTCCATCACTTGTGACAACCACCCCGAGTTGCAGCCGTGCCTGGCTGCTTTTTGTTCGCCCACCGGCGTTCAGGAGCAACCATGGCAGTCGTCGCCAATATCTCCGTGCTGCTTTCGGCTCGTGTGGAAGCCTACCGATCCCAGATCGGGTTCGCACGGCAGGACAACGAGAGCTTTGCTCGTTCCGCCACCGCCGCCGGTCTCAAGGTCCGGGACGCAGGCAAGGCGATGGACGCCCTCCGCCAACGCAGTTTCGAGCTGCTGACCACCCAGCAAAAGCTGACCGAGGAAATCCAAGCCATCGGTCACTTGTACCGGGCCGGTGTCATCGACCAACGCAATTACGAAAAGGCCATCAAACAGGTCAACGAGGCCTATCGTCAAAAGGCCGCCGCCGAAGCCGCAAAGGGCCAAGAGTCCTTCAATGCCGCCGTCCAGCGTGGGACACAATTGCTGCGGCCGCAAATCGCCGCCCAAAAAGAGGCCATGACGGAGTACAAGAAAACCGTCGCCGCCTTGGATGCCCTGCAAAAGTCCGGCACCGCCAACCGTTTGGGGATCACGGCGGAAGAAATCGAGAACCGCCGCCGCGAGGCGTTCTTGGTCGGTCAAGCCAAGTTCCAGGGCAAAGATACCCCGGACAAGATCCAAGAGCGGACTCGAGCCGCCACCGAGGCCGCCACCGCCGCCGTCGGCAAGTTCAATCAACAGTTCCAAACGGCCCGGCAACGACTGTCCGACACACTGGGCCAACTCCGCGTCCTCCGTGAACAAGCCGAGCTGGCTGGCAAGCCGTTGGACATCGAGGCCCAACAACAGTTCGTCCGCAAAGCCATTGAGGATTACCGCAAGGACTCCGGGATTGCCGATCGACTCCGCCGCGAACAGAAGGCCCAAGAGGAGAACAACCAAGCGATCCAACGCGGCATCCAGTTGATGGACCAAAACTTTGCCGCCCGCCAACGTCTGAGTCAACAGTTGCGTGACATCCAAGCCGCCGCCAAATTCGATCCCGATCGGTTCGGCGGTGATAAGCTCGAAAAGGCCCGGCAACAGGCGTTCGAAGCCTATCGAGCCGAGACGCAAAAGTCCACGGAACTGGCGGCCGCTTCGGTGGACAAGTTCAACCAGCGGTTTGTGACGGCCAAGCAACGACTGCGCGAGACAATCGGCGAACTCCGTACCATGCGGGAACAGGCCAAGTTGGCCGGCAAAGTGTTAGATGAAGGTGCCCAGCAGCAATTCATCCGCCGGGCCGTCGAAGACTTCCGCCGCGACAGCGGTCTGACGGAGAAGCTCAAGAAGGAGCAGAAGGCGCAGGAGGAGAACAACCAGGCGATCCAACGCGGCATCCAGTTGATGGACAAGAACTTTGGCGCTCGCCAACGCCTGGGGCAACAGTTGCGTGATATCGCCGCAGCCGCTCGGTTCGATCCCGATCGGTTCGGGGGCCAGCAAATGGAGAAGGCCCGGCAGGAGGCCATCGAGGCCTATCGGTCCGAGACCCAACGGTCCACAGAACTGGCGGCCGCCTCCGTCGACAAATTCAATCAGCGGTTTGTGACAGCCAAGCAGCGGCTGCGTGAGACGATCAACGAACTCCGCACCCTCCGGCAGCAGGCGGCCGAATCGGGCCGCATTCTGGACCGCACCGCCGAAAAGCAGTTCATCAAGAAGGCGGTCGATGACTTCCGCCGCGATGCGGGATTGGACACGCGACTCAAGGCCGAGGCCGCCGCCCGCAACGAAAGCAACTTGGCTGCGGAGCGTGGGTTACAACTGGTCGACAAAGAGTTTGCCGTCAACAATCGTCGCCGGCAGCAATTGTTGCAGCAACTGGCGGACATCAACACCGCTCGCCAAGCCTACCAGGGCCTGGACGTGCGGAAGTTCGCCGTCGCCTCGCGTGGCATTTTCGACGAGCTGAATGCCCTGGCCCAAGGCAAAGAATCTCCTGCCGCGATTGCCGAACGGGAAGCGGCCAAACTGGCGGCCAACAAAGTCCGGATCGAGAAAGAGAACGTTGACGCGATCAAGGCCAGTCAAACGGCCGAACAGTTCCGCGCCCAAGAATACACCCGGATCAACCAGGACATTGTCAACGGACTCAACGCCGAAGCCGCCGCACGCCGCCGTCTGGCCGTCGATGCCGAATTCAACAAACGCACCGGCGTTGACCAACGGCAGCAAATCGAGACTGACCTGGTCACTCGTTACAACGAAGCCATCGCCCGCGGCGTGCAGTTGGCCCGCCCGGCCCGGCAGGCCACGGACGAATACCGTCAATCGATCAAGGATCTCAACAAGGCACTTGAGGCGGCCCGAATCAATCAGCAGGAGTACAACATTGCCCGAATGCAAGCCACCCGCTTGCGGGAGGACAATTCCCTTTCACCCATCCTGCAGAACGGCATCAACCAGGTCGCCCCCTATCGCCAAGTCCTACAAACCGTCACCCGCACCATTGAAGACATGCGGGTCGCTGTAGCCTCGGGCAAGGTGACGCAGGAAGAATACAACCGCGTCATGCAGAGCGGTATCCGTCCTTCCGACCAATTGGCGCAGGTTCAGGCGGCTTTAACTCAGCGGTATCGGCAAAATCAACTGACACTTCGTGAATACGTCGGCGCCCTCCGCATGGCGAAGACCGAAATCATGGGCAAGACAACGATTCTACAACGCTTGCTGACAACATTTGGAGTCTTTCGTACCGTCTTGATTGGTATGTCAAGCGCCCAACTTTACAGCGGAATTTTTACCGCATTCAGCGACAGCTTTGAGTTCGAACCAAAAATCCGAAGAGCCATTGCGTTGTTTGGCGAACTGGAAGACTCTCAAAAGCAGGCACTCCGATCGGCGGTTATCTCTGAGACCTTCAATAACGTCCCGATCCTGGAGCGGGTACAAGTGCTGGAGGAGTTGGCAAAAGACGGGATTGCAGCAGATGTCGCCTCCAGGTCATTAGGAAAGACGCTGGCGTTTGCCAGTGTCTCTGGCCTTGGCGCGCAAGATGCGGTGTCTAAAGTCTCCGAGGTACTTAAAGCGTATCGCTTGGAGACTGGGAATGCTCAGGAAGACACGTTGCGTCTGTCGCAAATCATGGACCTTCTGGTAACCAGCGCAAACCAGACTGCCAGCAATGTCCAGCAAGTTGCCGAAGCATTGATCCGGACCGCTCCGCAGGCCAACCAATTGGGCATCGAGATACGCGACGCCGCCCGGGGTGTCATCTCGCTCTCAGAGATTGGTCGCAAGGGCGAGGTAGGTGGAAACGAACTCGCCATTGCCTTGCGTGACCTCGCGATCAAAGCGACCGAAAACAAAGAAGCCTTCGCGGATCTCGGAGTGACGTTTTTCGAAACCGATGGCTTTTTTGTCGGCATGGAAACCTCGGTGCAACAACTCTCTGACGCGCTTGCTCGACTAAGTCCAGAGCAACGAACAAATGCTTTGCTGACCATTGGCGTGACTCAAAAGGCAAGCCAGTTCCAACAGCAGTTGATCTCGCTGGTCGATGTACTCAAGCAATCGAAAACCTCGTTCGAAGACACAAATGGAGCGGTGGATCGTTTGCAACGAGACAGCATGACCGAGCTGCTTTTGCTGACCAATCAGGTGCGTTCGGCGTTTACGTTCGTGATCAACTCTACGCTCGTGGCGTTCTTTGAATCTGTCGCTGGCGCGATCAATCGCACGTCTCGGGAATTTCGTTCGTGGATCGCTCTGGCGGTCGGTGGTACACTCGGGTTTGTGATTGGCCTGCGAAGTGTCGTGTTGGTAATGGCACTTATAACATCTGCCGTACGAGTTTATCGGGCTGCGTTACTGGCGGTTGCGACTGTTCAGACTTTTCTTGTTGCCATGTCAGGCCCAGCCGGGTGGGGACTAATCGCCCTGGCAATCGGTGCAGCAACAGCCACCGCTTGGGGACTGTATACCGCTGTTTCTGCCATTGAAGACGAGATGGCCAAGGGGATTGGCCTTAATGAAGTCAACGACTCCGTGGACAGGCTCAATTCATCGCTCGCAGATTCACGGGCGGAAATTGGTGAACTACGAGCCGCCATGTCTGACGTCTTCACGAACATTCAATCTGGTTTTAATGCTCGCGGCTTCTTTCAAGCGGACGCTTCGATTGCACAAGTGCAAAACGAAATCGCAAATGCCTCGGCGGAGCAAATTGAGTCCGCAAAGGAGAGCATTTCACAGCTTCAAGCCATTGTGAACGGATTCTTTGCTCAAAACCAGGCAGCTCTTTCGGACGACCAGTTACGTCGTTATTTCGAGGACCTGAACGCTCAGATCCGCAATGTATCTCGCGCTATGAAGACGGTAGATGTGACCCAGTTGAAGCAGCTCCGGGAGGAACTGGCCCGCATCATCGAGGACACAAAGACCCCGCTCGAAAAGGCGTTTGAAGAGATACAGAAGCTCGCCGCGATTCGCGAAGCCAAATTGCCAATCACGCCGGTCATCGAACGCCGCAAAATTGACCAGGTCCTTGAGTCCCTCATCGGCACCTTCGAGCAGGAGGCAAACAACCGGCTGATTCGACTCAACGTCGGGGCGGAAATCCGCGGGTCTCAAGAGGAGTTCTCTTCCCGGGTCACCGTCAGTGCTGACGAACGCTCCCGCAACGAGACTCGCAACTATCAGGAACGGTCGCTGATTCTCGCTCGGCAGCAAGTCAAGGGACTAGACGATGTCTCTGAACTGCTGCGGGAACTGATCGAAAAACAAGACAACGAAGAGCAAATCCGAATCGATAGGGACTAGTGACCATGCCGCGACTGCGTGAATGCGACCTCAAGGAAATGGACAACGGCACCGTAGCTTGGTGTCGTCAGCGATCTGTCGTCGAGTTTGACAATTCGCTCGAAAAGCGTACCATTCAAGCCACTTACGATGTGGTCATCGGCGGCCCCGACCCATGCTCTCAGGTCGAAAGCATTCAAAACATCATCTTCAACTTTGAACCGGACGAAGGCGACGACAAAAATGTCGCTATTCCAAAGGTTGGTTCTTTACGGCAAAACGGCGGAACTTTCTATTTCTGTGTCAACGTTGCCATCAAACCACAGAAGGAACGTGCATCACAAGTGACACGGTGCCGGAAATGGGTGGTGCGGGTCCGTTGGGAAACGCTGACAGAGGAAAGGCAGCGTCGTCAGCCGCAAACGCAAAACGGGACGCCCATTACCAACCCGGACGAATTGGAGGCAAACGCCCAAGCAGTTGTCCGTGTGCGGACAGGCAGTGAAACCACAATCGCCGAATTTGCTCAATTCCTTGGTGTGTATGACTACCGGGGATATCCGAAGACGTGTGACTTCAAAGACAATCCGTACGTATGCCAGCCGCTCAAGCGAATTCAGCTCGGAGATACAGTCCCGGTCATGAATTCCGCTGGCACTCGATTTGACCCACCCCTCACCGTCGACGATGGGCAGCAGAAGATCCAGATAACGAAAGCTTACGCTAGGGTTAGCGGCAACTTCATGAAGGAGATCAAGAACTGCATCAATTGTGACCACTTTTTTATCGTCGAGTTTCGCGACGGCAACCCGGTATACGGACGGACTGTTGAGCCGTACACATGCCGCGTGTCGGACGTCAGTCTCAGCGATAACTTCCTACCCAATGGCAGTTTGTTTCGTGAAGTGACTATTGAGCTGTCGTTTAGGGATAACTTCATTGAGACACTTGACGAAGAGGGCAATGTCCAACTTGGTGCGAATATCGGCTGGGATGATTTGATTGCCAACCGCGGCTTGTCTTATCTGATCTACCCTGGCGAGGATGATTATCAGGGGGGAACTTGGCCACTAATGCCAGCAAGAGATCTTGGGCCTGCTGGACAAGCACCGATCACGGTCGGTGGCCAGGCGGTCTCGGAACCACAGTGGCTTGACTGCAACGGCCTGCCGTTTGTGAACCGGGAGACGCTGGATGAGTTCGCCCAAGATCCAGCCGTTTGCTCCGTCGGCGTGAATCCAAAAAACATCATCTACCTGCGCTACCGCAAGTACAAGAAAGCGATCCAGTTCACATCGAACCTTAGTTTCCCAGGATTTCTCGGCAACGTGTTCTTCTTCTCCGACCCAGGCAAGACCGGGCTTGGCGTTCTGCCAGAATTGCCGCAAGACTTCTTGAATTCGCTCCTACTTCCGTACAACTCGCTGCCTAGGTGTGAATAGGTGAGAGCCAGGTAAATCACTGTGCTCGGGTTACGAAGTATATGGAAGCAGCTAGTGCAATCAAAATGAACGAGGCTAACGCGATCAATTTCAGCGTTAGGTCCTCGGTACTAATTTTTGGTTCATTCGCAAAGCGTTGGTCACCATTTGGTTTGTGCGTGAACATGAACGCTTGAAGGCGATTGGCGACACCAGGTTTCGTGATGCCGACAAAGCTACGGCCATCACGAAATCGGACCCCAATCGTTACCTCACGACTGTTTTTGGCGGTAACCAGACCAGCACCTGCTCCAACCAGCCCGAATAGAGCGCTACCTACAATCCCTCTAGCAATTGCACTCGTTACTGATTTTTGAGTTTCTTCATCCAGTACCACGACCTCAACCACTTCGGTGATTGGAATCTTTTCAACAGAACATCGCCAACACCACGCAGCCAACAAAAAATCGATGAAGAAATCCGAATCGAATCTGATAACCAACGTGGGCATGTTTGCTTCGCCGAAATCGGCTGATAGTATTTTGATAGAACTCGCGTTTCCAACGACAGCGACGTATGACTTGCCATTCGCAACCGAACTGTCACCCATCGCGGCCTGGGCACGACTATGGATTAAATGACTCTCTTGCCTCGCCGTCTCACCGAGTTCGAAATTCTCTGCCAACTTTGCTCGACAAGTATGGCATAAGTGAATTGGCTTACGATCGCCGGTGCCTTGAAGCAAAAACCCAGCACCGCAATTTTTGCACTTCGATATTTGCCGATCTTGCGTCGCCACGCTGCTGCCTTTCGTGATGCTTGGCCCCGGCCCGAGTCTACTCCAAATCGCAGTCGCAATCATCTTTTGATCGCTCATGCGATTCGGTCCCAACGTCAACGTCGAAAATCGGCCGTCGCCTAAACCTACTTCCTTGCTCATGCCTTCGGCATTATCCCCGAACGGGCTGTAGACCTTCCAGCAAACGGTGCATGGCCGACCCCGGCATCCAACTGTAAAGAGATGCTTAACAGTTCAGTTGTATCGCAATACATAGATATATCAATATGACGACACCTGGGGCAATTTTGCGGAGTGTCCGGCCCGCGATCGTGTCAAAATCAAGCTCCGATCGTGTCAGAAGCGGCTCAAGATCGAGTCAAATCGTGTGCACCGATCGTGTCAAAACGGGTCGATTATCCTCTCAGCTTGACCTCTGAATCGCTCCAAATCGACGCGATTATCGGAGCAGAATGCTCTCTATAGATAGATAAGAGAGAAACTGAATCCCTCATTCAAGATAGGCGCAGGGGCAGGGAGATTTAGGGGGACTTTTTGGAGAATTTCAGTTGCTCCGATTTGGTCGACTTTGCGTGACCCCAGGAGTCACAAGCACCGCTTTTAATCTCATCACTTCTGACACGGATGATGGGCAGGAGTATTTTTGACGGAATGCAAAAATAACCCCGATTCGACATTGCGTTGAGTCGGTTCGTACTTAGAATCGAAAGGCGTTGCATGGCTCTTAAGGGAGGTCAGGATCGTTCGTTTTACTCGGACGTGATTTATCCTTTGTCTCAAGTAGCCGAGAACCTCATGGTCTCGGAGAAGTGGGTCAAAGAGAACCTCGTACATAACGGCTCCTGTGCTTACAAACGGCAGGGAAACACCTACGTATTTCTTGGTCAGTGGCTCATCAATTGGTGCCGCGCCGACTTCGAAATACCGGTCGAATCCCGCGGACAGCACGAAACTCACTCTGAGCCAGCATAGTCACCCTCAAGAAAGCATCACGTCTTGTCTGGGTGACAAGTGACCCAGACAAGACAGTTAGTGAGGATCCCGCTGTGCAGAGCAAGGTTGTAGTTGGTGTTCGA
>JAGYIQ010000010.1 GCA_018402565.1 Pirellulaceae bacterium
TCGACGCGTTCCGCAGCGGTTAAATCAACCAGCGATTGACGCGATCCTGCCAGGTAAAATCAACGGGTGGCAACTGGGGTTGGACGCAGGGGGGGCGATCGGTGATAATTGTGGAGCAGCAACGGGCGTGGCAGGCGTCGGGCGTTGCTGCGGGCTGGCTGAACGGTGTACTTGGGAAGGATCGCAAACGATGGCTCATAATCTTGTTGAACGGCGTGTCTGCGAGGCCGCGAGCCAGACGGGGTGGCTGGGGGGCAGCACCGCGGGGTCGCCAGCGCGAATCCTGACGCTCGGCGGCGTCTGGCTGGGGTTGCTGGTGGGACTGTTCACCGGCAGCGCTGCGGCTGTCGGCCAAGTCACGGGTTCGCGTCTGTCGGGGCCGGATTTGCAGGCGACGATTGCGGATTTGCAGTCATTGGAGTTCAACAAGCGAGAAGCGGCCACCCAGCGACTGGCGGCGGCCGGATTTGACGCGATGCAACAGATCTTGCCACTGCTGACGGCCGACGATGCCGAGGTCGCCTGGCGATCGAAGGAGATCTTGATCCAGCAAGGTGTCCGGGGGGACGAAGATGCGGTTCGGCGGATCGGCTTGGTGCTGCACCTGTTGACTGCGGCGGGCTACACCCAATTTTCGGATGACGCGACGGAATTCGCCAGCCGCGTGGCTCGGTTGCGTCTGTCCGACACTTTAAAACAATTGGAGGCGATGCCGGAACTGATGATCGTGGCGGGACCCGAGATGGGGGCCGTGATCGTGGGCGGCAACATGCTGCGATTGCAGGGCAACGTGATCATCGCTCAGCAGCCCGCCATCGAGATTCGCCCGGACCTTCGAGGCCTGGGCCTGGGCGATGGGCTGGGCGGTGGGCGACGCCGAGCGGATCGGTTGCCAGTTGAAGAGTCCGGGGAGGGGAACTCGGAGTTGGCGGAAGGCGAGACGGCTGAGGGGGATGAAGCGGAAGGCGGGGAGGCGAGCCGAGCGACCATGAGTCCCGCGGCGCAGCGGCGAGCGGTGATTGAAGCGGAGACCCCGCAGTGGCTGGCCCAGTGCTTGTCCTCGACGGACGAAGAATTGACCGCCCTGGAGACTACCTGGCGAGATTTGGGCATCCTCCCTGCCCCGAACCAATCGTTGGAGCAAGGTGGGCAAGTCTTTGAAATGCACGTCGTTAAAGCCCTCACCCCCGAGAAACTGGCGGTATTGGATCAGTTTTTCGCCAACCGCGTCATCGTCTCGTTGAACCTACAGGAAATCGACCTGTCACCCGAATTCCAAAACGTGATACTGGATGCCGCCGAAGCGGGCAAGATCCAGTACCTGAACACGGTCAAGTGCCGCTACGACTTGGCCACGTATAAAAAATTAAACGAATTCAATCGCAACGGCCGCCTGGGCTATTGGAACTCCCAAGGTCGCGCGATGTTGGGGATCCGCACTGACAGCTTGATCGTCGGGGGGAACGCGCGCGGCCAGATGGGCGGGGCCTTGGTGGGAACCGTCACGGTACCCTCCGCCGCCGCCGCCGCCGGTATCCTGGCGGGCGACATCATCACCAAGGTCAACGACGTGTCGGTGGAGAACTTCGAGGAACTGCGGCGGATCGTGGCAGCGTTCGATGTCGGCGACACGATCCAAGTATCGGTCGAACGGTCGGGCTTGCCCCAACCACTGAAACTGGCGGTGGAATTGATGCAGCATGCGCAGTGAGTGGGTGAGTGGGTGAGTTGGTGAGTTGGTGAGTGAGTACTCATCGCAGCGGTACTCGTACTCGTACTCGAGTACCCTAGAGGGACTGGTTTCTTACATCGCCTCCCACCTTGTCCTTGCGCTCTGTGTCGGCCCGCTGAGCCTAGAGGACGGGTCGTTGAGGTTGGACCGGCAGCGTGTGGTGAGGTTGGCGGCTGCTGGAGGATCGGCAGCTGAAGGGAAGTGGAAATGGAAAAGCTCAAATGGAAAATGGAAAATGGAAAATGGAAAATCTGAAATCTGAAATCTGAAATCAACGAAGAACCAAGTGCTTATCTCACTTCACCCATGCTGGATTCGATTACGAAGAACGAAGAACCAAGAACGAAGAACCAAGAACCAAGAACCAAGAACCAAGAACCAAGAACTTACCTCACTTCACCCATGCTGGATTCGATTACGATTACGAGCACGAGCACGAGCACGATTCAGATCGATAGGTTTGTTTCTCGCTACGCTCTACGCCCTACGCACTACGCCCTACGCCCTACGCCCTACGCCCTACGCCCCACTACCCAACCTCCCAGGCGTGGACTTCGCTGACGATGACGTGAATGATTTCTTGCTGCCGTTGTAGCTGGCCTTTGACCAACCACACGGGAGAGCAGCGGCAGACGTCGTAGTACTTCTTCCAGGTCTGCGGGTGGACGATCAAGTTTGCTTGGCCGGTCTCGTCTTCCAAAGTCACGAATGTGATGCCTTTGGCTGTCCCCGGCCGCTGCCGCATGATCACCAAGCCGCCCAGCCACAGGTAACGCGACTTGAGGTCCGAAAGTTCCGCACAGGTGACGGCCCCGCGAGTCGCCAGGGCGGGACGTTGGAAGGCGATCGGGTGCCCCTTGAGCGACAGGCCCGCTCGCTCATAATCCTGCAACACTTCCTCGAAGAGCGTCTGGCACGGCAGATCGACATATTCATCTTCCTCGGCCAATTGCGCGAATAACGGTTGTCGCTGGCTATCCACAGGCCGCGCCAAACTCTGCCACAAGGCTTGGCGACGATTCAACCCCAGGGACTGAAAGCAATCGGCGTTGGCCAAGACCTTGCGCAGGGGAACGGGCAATTGAGTCCGGCGGTCAAAATCCGCAAAATCACGAAATGGCGCTACGCCGCGGGCCCGAGTCACCGCATCCGCGGCCTCTTGGGTCATGCCCTTGAGCAGGGAGAACCCCAGACGTACGGTGTGCTGGTCGCAGAGTTGCGAATCCCAGTTGCTGTGCGCAACATCGACGCCATGAACCACCACGCCGTTCCCCTGGGCTTCGCGAATTAACTGCGCTGGGCGATAAAATCCCATCGGTTGGCTATTCAGCAGCGCGGCCAAGTAGGCGGCGGGGTAGTGGCACTTGAGATAAGAGGTGGCGTAGGCCAACAGCGCGAACGACGTGGCGTGACTCTCGGGAAAGCCGTATTCGCCGAAGCCCATGATCTGCTGAAAGACTCGCTCGGCGAATTCCGCCGTCAGATCGTTCTTGACCATGCCACTGACCAGCTTCTCGCGGAAGTGGGTCAGGTCCCCGTCCCGACGCCAAGCGCCCATGGCCTTGCGGAGCGAGTCGGCTTCTCCCGGCGTAAAATCCGCCAAGTCGATGGCCATCCGCATGACTTGTTCTTGGAAAATCGGCACACCGTGGGTCTTGCCCAAGATCCGTTCCACGCGAGCGTTCGGGTAAGTGACTTGTTCCAGGCCAGCCCGACGACGCAACAGCGGGTGGACCATCTGGCCCTGGATCGGCCCTGGACGTATCAAGGCCACCTCGATCACTAGGTCGTAGAAGCAGCGGGGGCGGAGCCGCGGCAGGGTCGCCATCTGCGCGCGGGATTCGATTTGAAACACGCCCATGGTCTCCGCGCGGCAGATCATGTCGTACGTTGCCTCGTCGTTGGCCGGGATCGAGGCCAAGTCCAGTTCGACACCCAGGACATCGCGGATCAGACCAAACGCCCGATGCAGGCAGCTCATGATGCCCAGGCCCAAGCAATCCACCTTGAGGATCCCCAGCTCGTCCAGGTCGTACTTGTCCCACTGAATCACGCTGCGACCGGGCATCGACGCGTTCTCGATTGGCACGATCTCCTCCAGCGGCGTCTGGCTGAGGACCATGCCGCCGGGATGCTGCGACAAGTGCCGCGGGTGGCCGATCAATTGGTCCACCAAGCCGACTAACTGGCGGCCCGCTAGGCTGGTTGGATCGATCCCGACCTGTTGGCAGCGGAGCGGGAGTTCGGGATCACGATGATAGCGATCGACGCGTTTGGACAGCGCATCGATGCGTTCCAATGAAAAGCCGAGGGCCTTGCCCACATCGCGAATGGCCGACCGCAGACAGTAGCTGGTGTTGACCCCCGTCATGCCCGCGCGTTGCCGGCCATACTTCTCGTAAATGTACTGCAGGACCTCCTCACGGCGTTGGTGTTCGAAGTCGACATCGATGTCTGGCGGCTCGTTCCGTTCTCGCGACACAAACCGCTCGAACAACAAGTCACTCTCGGCGGGGTTCACCGCAGTGACGTGCAGACAGTAGCACACGGCCGAATTGGCTGCCGAACCGCGGCCTTGGCAGAGGATGTCTCGACTGCGAGCGAATTGAACAATATCATAAACAGTCAGAAAATACGCCTCGTAACGGAGTTCCGCGATCAGCGTCAGTTCATGCTCCAAGGTCTGTTGGACTTGCGGGGGAATGCCCGCGGGGTACCGCCGCGCTGCGCCTTCGTAGGTCAATTGGCGGAGAAACGCCATCAGCTCGACGCCCGCCGGTGCCATCTCGGTCGGGTAATCGTAGCGGAGCTCGTCCAGTGAGAACTGGCACTGCCGAGCGATCTCGGCGGAGGCTTCGTAGGCGGCGGGCAGCACGCTCCGCCAATCGTCCCGGTCCGTGGGGGCTTGCAGGTGCCGCTCGCAGTTGACCGTCAAGGGCGACCTTTCCAAATCGACCATCTGGCCGTCAGCCAACTCGGGGATCGAGCGCCCCAGGCGGATGGCGGTCATGATGTCCAGCAGCGGTTGTCGCTGGCGGTCGTGGCAGCGAACTTCGGGGGCCATGACCAACGGCAACTGCCAGGCAGCGGCGACCTGCTGCAGTCGCGCGACCACGGCCGCGTCGTTGGGCCCTTTGGCCAAATCGACGACCAAGTAAGCTCGCGGGCCGAACGCCTCACGCCAGATCGCCGCCCACGACGCCAACTGTTTCGGCGTCGAACCGGTCGGGATCATACCGAGAATCAAGCCATCGGCAGCGGCCGCCACATCCGCGACTCGCAGTTCGTAGGTGCCTTTCTCCGCGCGGCAGCGTCCGTGGCTAATCAAACGAGCCAGGTTGGCGTAACCGCGGCGGTCGATCACCCAGAGGAGGACGCGGGGCCCGTCGACCAGGGTCAGGCGGGCGCCGACGATCAAGGGCAAGCCAAGCTGTTTGGCCGCGATGTGGGCCTTGGGGATCCCGGCCAAGGTGCCGTCGTCGGTGATCGCCAGGCCGCGGTAGCCCAACGCCGAAGCCTGGGCGACGAGTTCCTTGGGGTGAGACGCGGCTTGCAGGTACGAATAGTTCGTTACCGTCTGCAATTGGACCCAATCCGTCACACTGTCACCTCCACCGTCCGGCAATCCAACCGCGTTCAAGCGGGAGCTGCGTTTGCCAACGAGCAAACCTGTAGCCTACGAGCAGCGGCCCGCAACGAAGGTCGTGGGGGGGCTTGGGATCGCATGGGCCGTATGAGTCATACGAGTCGTATGGCGTCGACAGGAGGCCTAGTCATTGCCCGACGGATGGCTCCCACCGGCCAAGCGTGTGTCCCGCGCCCACGACGAGCTGCTTCCTGTGGCTGATTGGCTTTTCGATTTTGCCAGACCGGTTAGCGTCGTGGCTTGTAGATCTCGGTGGCGGTCCCGTAGAACACCTCGGCGGCATTCATCAGGGTTTCGGTCAGCGTCGGGTGCGGGTGGACACTCTCGGCCAGATCGCGAGCGGTGGCGCCCATTTCGACGGCCAGTACGGCTTCGCCGATCAGGTCACCGGCGTTGGGGCCGCAGATCCCGACACCCAAGACGACTTCGGTTTCTGGATCAAAAATGACCTTCGTCAGTCCCTCGGTGCGGCCCAACGCTTGGGCTCGGCCACTGGCGGCCCACGGGTACGTGGCCACAAACACGTTTCGGCCGCTGGCCTTGGCCTCGGTTTCGGTCAGCCCGGTCCAGGCGATTTCTGGATCGGTGAAGACGACGGCGGGGATGCAGCGTTTGTCGAACACGGCGGGGTGGCCTGCGACGACTTCGGCTGCGACGCGTCCCTCGTGCGAGGCCTTGTGCGCCAGCATCGGTTGGCCAGCGATGTCGCCGATGGCCAGGATATGCGGGTCGGCGGTGCGTTGTTGCTTGTCGACTTCCACGAAGCCCTGGGCGTCGACGCGGACCTGGGTATTCTCCAGGCCGATGCCACGAGAATTCGGTCGGCGGCCGACCGAGACCAAGACGCGGTCGTAAGTTTCGGAGCCAAACTTATTGGGCCCCTCGAAGGCCACCTCGACCTTGTCCCCCTTGGTGCCGACGGTGCCGACCTTGGTGCCGGTGTAGATCCGACCGCCGAACAGGTGCTGCAGGCGTTTCTCCAGCGGCTTGACCAGGTCCCGATCGGCTCCGTTCATCAAATCCGGCGAGAGCTCCACGACGCTGATTTCCGTTCCCAAGTGGGCGTAGACAGTGGCCATCTCCAGGCCGATGTAGCCGCCGCCGATCACCAGCATTTTCTCCGGGATGTCCTTCAGCTCGAGGGCCCCGTCGGAGGTCATGACGCGGTCCGAGCCGACGTTGAAGGCCGGCGGCAGGGCCGGTACGCTCCCAGCGGCCAGGATGCAGTGATCAAACGTCAGTTTGCCACCGGCCGGAATGGACGGATCGTCGCCCTCGAGCCGCAGCGTGGTCGAGTTCTCAAAGACGCCTTTGGCCTTGATGATCGTCACGTTCCGCTTCTTGCTCAGACCCGCCAAGCCGGCGGTCAGGGTCGAGATGACCTTGTTCTTGCGAGCGCGGAGGGTATCCAGCGAAATTTGTGGCTGGTTGAAGCTCACGCCCCACTCGGACGTCAACTCCTGGGCCTCCTCCATCACACGGGCGACGTGCAGCAGGGCCTTGGAGGGGATGCAACCGCGGAGCAAGCAGGTGCCGCCCAATTTGCCCTCGGCTTCGACGATCGCGACTTCCAAACCCATGTCCGCGGCCAAAAACGCGGCGGCGTAACCACCGGGGCCACCGCCCAAGACGACAACTTTTGAATGCATGACGTATGATTTCCTCTCGGTGAAAAGCCTCTGCTAGCAGCCCCGCCCCAGATCGAGTCAAAGTTTAGCAGATATTCGGATTTTCCCAAGACGGTAGGCCTCTCGGGCTGGGTAGAAAAACCGAGGGCGATTGAACTTGACAGTGGGCCGGATCGTGCGTGATAATCCCGACCACGCGGACGGAACCGCGGCTCAAGAGCTTTCACAGGGAAGTGAACGACCCATGGCGCACACGATCATCTTACCGTACTTCAGCGAAGAAGAAGTCGATCGCTACCTCAAGATCGTACAGCACATGGGCCAGTTGGGTCC
Source organism: Pirellulaceae bacterium (assembly GCA_018402565.1). Taxonomy (GTDB): domain Bacteria; phylum Planctomycetota; class Planctomycetia; order Pirellulales; family Pirellulaceae; genus M30B19. The sequence goes on from JAGYIQ010000010.1 coordinate 7,340, forward strand.
GCAGCAGTGCGAGTTCAATTTCTTGTTGGCGGCCAGTCCGAGGATTGCTCCGAGCGAGCGATTGGAACTGGCGTGTCGGGATGTCGCACCAACTTACTCCTTCCAATGCCCGACGCAGATCTTTGGGTACCCGCAGGGTCCGACCGCGATGTTCTGGGATGCGATGGACTACACGCAGGCCCATTTGCAGGACGATGCTGACGGCTTCGCCTTGTGGCTGGAGTCGGACATGATCCCCGTTAAGTCCGATTGGCTGGATCGCTTGGACGCCGAGTGGCACAGCGAGGGCGTGACGCCGGTTGTCATGGGATGTTATGTGCCGGAATTGTACAAATCTCGCTTTATGCGAGAAAAGCGGTTGGTGCTGCACGAGCATATCAATGGTGGGGCTTGCTACAACAAGCGGTTGTCGAGTCTGATGCCGGAGTCCATCCGCAGCGATGTGTTTGACATGGTCATCTATCGTGAGGCCAAACAGGTCTGGGCTGACAATCTGCAGCGAGCAGATCATGTTCAGTACGACGCAGCGGGCGCGGCGGGATGTGATGGACGACCAGAAGGTCTTGCTGCATGGCTTTATGCAAGATAAGGATCTATTTTTGGAGCTTTGCTGTGCCCCGTTGACTGAGCGTGAGCAACGCTTGAAGCCATGGAATCAATTGCTGGACGCGATTGAAGACATGCAGCGTCAGGTCAAGATGCTGTGGGTGCGTCGCGGGCGCCACGCGGTTCTGGAGAATATGTACCACGCGAAACGGAAACTCAGTCGCCAAAATCGGCGCGACGCGGCTTGAGCGATCCCTGCCGTTCGTTACGGAGCATCTTTTGAGGACTTGCTGCTTTGCATCTGCCGGTTGCGCCCATGGGCTTTAATGTTGCACATCTTTCGACATTCCCCCACGGGGGAGCTGGTATGGCGGCGGCCAGCATCCACCAGGGCCTGTTGCAGGCGGGCGTGAGCAGCCGCTTTTATTATCAAGACAATCAATCTTCGCGAACACTCGACGCGTCCTTCATGCCGCTGCAACGCTTGGTGACCGAGCAGCCAGCGAGCGAGGCGCCGTGGTACCTGCCCTGGGAGGCACACACACGGAAGCGGCATCATCGTCAACGAGTGCGGGAAGTCTGCCGTTATTACGAATTGCACTTGCGCGACAATGACCGCCAGACGGAAGTGTTCTCGCAGCCAGAACTGGTCCACGAGACGCATGTGGCGCGGCCCGACTTTCCGCATCAGTTACTGCACTTGCATTGGACGGCCTTCGCGCTGGATTGGCCCTCGTTCTTCCGCTCGCTGCCACGCCGCCTGCCGATCGTCTGGACGTTGCACGACCAGAACCCGTACACGGGCGGCTGTCACTTTACGACCGGCTGCGAGCGGTTCCGAACGGGCTGCGGCCAGTGCCCGCAGCTGCTGGCTCCGGGTCCGCATGACCTGAGTCGGCACGCCTTCGCGGTGAAACAGGCCCTGTTGACGGGTCGCGAGCTGCACGTGGTGGCCCCGAGTCGCTGGATGTTGACCGAGGCCCAGAAGTCGCCCATTTTTCGCGGAGCCAAATCGTTTACTCAGATTCCCTACGGCTTGGACGTGGCGGCACTGGAGCCTGAGGCGGGGCGGGAAGCGTTTCGCGGCCAGCGGCTGTTGCCCACGATCTTGTTCGGTGCCGAGGACCTGAAGAACGCCCGGAAAGGGGTGCAATACGCCATCGAGGGCATCAACCACCTCGTTCGCCTAGTCAGCCAAACGGATTCCGGCCAAACACCTGCTGGCGAAGTTGGATCAGGGCACGATTTATCAAGCGGCGGCAGTTCAAGCCCAGGCGTTTCGGGGCCAGGTCGCGGTGCCAGCGGCGTTTTGGGTCGTGGGCCAGCCAGAAAGCGTCTGCGACTGTGGACGTTCGGCAAGGCCTTGCCCGACGACTTGTTGCAGCGATTGGATCCGGCCATCGAGGTGAAACAGTGGGGCTTTGTGTCGGACCGACGGTTGCAGGGCCAGTTGTACCGAGCGGCGGACGTGTTTTGGTTGCCGTCCTTGGAGGACAACCAGCCGCAGACGGCATTGGAGGCGATGGGCTGTGGCACGCCGGTGGTTGGATTTGACGTGGGCGGGGTCCCGGAAATTGTGCGTCACCAGCAGACCGGCCTGATCGTGCCGCCGCGCGATTCCGCTGGCCTGGCTGGGCCACGTGGGATTTGCTCCAGGACCGCCGCTTGCGGCAGCGACTGTCGGCGGCGGGGCGGCAATGGTCCGCCAAGAGTACTCGCCCGAGCGCCAGAGCCGCGGGTACTTGGACTTGTACGCTCGACTGTTGGGGGGTGTCCCCGACCGCCGATCTAGCCCAGCTCCGCTGCAGCCAACGGCCGATCGCTAACGGCCCGTCCGCAGTCAAACCGCCGAATCGGCAATCAGCCGGAGTGCCTTCGCACCCGGTTTGTGCCTTATTTGTGGACGATTTCTAATCGCGACTCCAGCAAGGGTTCCGCCATGCCCGCCCGGGCCACATGGGGCGCGGCGGAGGGAACGCCATCTTGGGACCAGGCATGGCCGGTCCTGCCGTGGACCGACAGGCAGAATCTCGGGAGCTGGCAAATTTAGGAGGTTTTTAGATTTGCCTATCTTAACACCTTGAATCAGACTGGGGTGGACGGCCAGTCCTGCGTGCTGGTTTTGGACGGGAACTTAGCCAGCGTTTTCGGGTGTGGCGCGGCGGTGTTATTGACGAGAGCGTAAATGAGTGCATCGACGAAAGAGCGTATTTTTGAAGTCGCCGGGCCAGTATTTGCTGAAAAAGGCTTCCAAGCCACGACCGTGCGGGAACTTTGCGTCAAGGCCACGGTCAATGTCGCGTCTATCAATTATTACTTTGGCGACAAGAAAAACCTTTACTCTGAGCTGGTGCGTCATGCTCAGCAGCGTTGTGAAGCCCAGCACCCACTGCCGAGCTGGGAGGCCGAAACGCCCCACGATCAGCGGCTGTATGAGCTGATCCGCACATTTTTGCTGCAATTGAGCGTCGCGGAGACGGCGTCGTGGGAGGTGCAGTTGTTGATGCGGGAGGTGTTGTACCCGAGCAACGGCGGCGCTCAGGTCGCAGACGAGTACTTTTCGCCGTTTTTTAAGACCTTGCTGGAGATCATCGAGGGCTTGAGCCCGGTGGAGCTGAGTTACGATCGTTTGGCGGGTTACGGCATCAGCGTCTTGAGTCAGTGCCTGATCTATCGCTATGGCTTCCAGACCTTGCAGCAGATTGCTCCCGCGGCATTGGGCGATGGGGAGCACATCGACGTCGACCGCTTGGCTCGACAAATTGTCGACTTTTCCCTGGCGGCGATCTGCGGCGGACGCCAACCCGGCGAGACGCCGAAGTCGGAAAAAAACGCCAACGGTACCGTTAAGTCTTTGCAATATTCGTCGAATTAGTTGTTTGCACTGTGGATCATCTGGGCAATTTTCTCGATTCCGGTTACCCTGAACGCTCTCACCGGGTACGGAATGCAGCGGCGCGGGGCGGAGCGTGAACGCCGCGATTTTGTACCCGATTGCAACATCCGCGAGGATGTCTCCTGGTGTTGCGGCGTGCTGGATACAATCCGGGATGTCGCCTACTCGAGAGTCGGTTTCTAGATTCGGCCGAAGTCGGCCTACAGGATCGTAGCCGCGCTTAGCGTACGGCAGATGCCTGCAAAAATGAACTTTTCGTGATGCGGCGTTGAGTCGCAGCGGATCCTTGCGGTTTGATGGCGGTGGTTGCCCAGCGAACAACGAACGGATCCGTGCCTCGGATTTGTTAAGGTAGCCCAAGGCCAGAGACGACTGACATGACCCACAAGACTCGTATTATTATTTCGGCCAGCTGCCTCCTGGTGTCCGCAGCGGTGGCCTCCGTTCTGTACTTTCTCCAGCGGCAACCGGAGAAGAAGGAAAACGCGGTCGCGGCTTTGCTGGTGGGCGTCGAGGACATCCAGTCGTACGCGGGTCCGATCGCCTTGGAGTTGACCGGTTTGGTGGTGCCGTTCCGCGAGATCAATGTGGTTTCGGAAGTCACGGGGCGAGTGATCGAGAAGTCGGAGTTGTTTCGGCCGGGCAATTACGTCGCGGAGGGCACGATTCTGATGCGAGTCGATCCGACCGACTACGACCTGGAGATCACAAGGCTGGAGGCGGATCTGGCTCAATCGGCATCGGCCATCAGCGAATTGGAGGTCGAGATCTCCGGCGCCGAGGAACTGGTCCGCATCGCGACCAACGACCTAGCCCTGCAGGAATCGGATTTTGCTCGGAGGAGCAGTTCCAACGCGGGGTTTTCCCAAGCCGAATTGGACCAAGCGGAACGGGCGGTGTTGGCTGCCAAGACGGCTTTGTCGACGCAGAATAATCGGCTGAACTTGCTCCGTCAGAGTCGGAATCGACTGGACAGTTCGCAGACGATTCGCCGCACCGATTTGGAGCTGGCGAGGATTCGTCGCAATCGCTGCGTGATCACCGCCCCAGCGGATGGTGTGATTGTGAGTGAGAGTGTGGCGTTGAACGGGTTTGTCCAGCCGAACGCGCCGATCATGACCTTTGAGGATACGTCGCGGGCGGAGGTGCGGTGCAACTTGCGACCGGACCAACTGGAATGGTTGTGGCGGCACGCCCCGCAAGCGGAGGCGAAACCCGCGGAGCAGATCGGTCCGGCCGATGCGTATCGTTTGCCGCGTTTGCCGGTACGAGTGCTGCACGATCGAGGCGCGGAGCAATTGGAGTGGCAGGGCGTGTTGGACCGGTTCGATGGCTTGGGCATCGACGATCAAACCAAGACCATTCCGACTCGTGTGGCGGTGAGCAGCCGATAACGGTTGGCAGCCGCGGGCAGCGGGCTTTGGTGCGGGGGATGTTTGTAAAGTTACGGGTCGAGATTCCGACCGAACCTCTGCGAGCATTTAATCAATATTTTGTAGAAATACCGGCTAAAAGCCTCCAACCGGGCAATGCGGTCTGGGTTTATCGCGACAATAAATTGGTGTCTGTGCCAGTCCAGATTGTCAACACGCAAGAGCCAAGCTCGCCGGAGGGCACGCGGCGGCTGATCGTCAGTTTAGCGGATGGCGGCTTGCTCTTGACGGACAAGGTCGTCACCACGCCGGTGGGGACGTACACCGATACCATGCAGGTCAATGTGATGGTTCGATCGCCGGCATCGGCGGACGGTTCGACCGTGGAGAGCGACCGCACCCGTTTGACTCGCCAGGGTACCTCGCCCCCAGCGTCAGATTTGCAAACCCCCGAATCGTCCGATTCGCCATCGCCCGTCGATCAACCCAAATGATGCCGTGAGCTGGGTGATAGGCACCCGACAAGGATGAAAATAAGATGAAATCTGTCGTTCGCTGGGCGATTGCCAATTCGCCGGCCATGAATAGCTTCCTGATTTGCACCTTGATCGTTGGTGCCGTCTGTTTGATCGTCATGCGGCGCGAAGTTTTTCCAGACTTTGAACTGGATGTGGCCCTGGTGACCGTCCCCTATCCGGGCGCTTCACCGTCGGAATGCGAGACCGGCATTTGCCAGGTGATTGAAGAATCGGTCAGTGGCGTCAATGGGATTAAGAAGGTCACATCCGTTGCCAAAGAGGGCTTCGGGTATGTGATCATGGAATTGGAGCGAGGCGTTGACGCTGACAAAGTGTTGACCGAGATCCGCGACGAAGTCAGCAATGTGCGGCGTCGCTTCCCAGAGAACATCGAGGAACCGGAGGTCAAGACGATCAAGTTCAAGACCACGGCCATCCGGCTGGCGTTGTTGGCTCCCGAAGGAAGCGAGCAGTCGATGCCTCCGGATGTTTTGGAGCGGCAGCTACGCGAGGTCGCGGACCAGGTACGCGACGAGTTGTTATTGCAAAATGCCGCGCCGGCGGAGGGTTTTCTGCGTGAGTTGTTCAAGCCTTGGATCGTACCCGCGGGGCGACCGGCCATTTCCACGGTCGAAATCAGCGGGGCGAAGCCCTACCAAATCAGCGTTGAGATCCCCGAGGACACGTTGCGCGAGTATGGCTTGACCTTGGAACAGGTCGCTGGGATCCTTCGCCGAGAGAACGTCGAGTTGCCGGCGGGCAAGATCCGCTCCGATAGCCAGGAAGTATTGATTCGTGGTGACAACAAGCGACGGGTGGGAGCCCAGATCGCCGACTTGGAAGTCCTGAATCGCGACACGGGAGACCCCGTCCGCTTGGGAGACGTCGCGACCGTGGTCGACGGGTTTGACGAGGCGTCTTTGCAGCAGTTCGTCAACGGGCGTCCCGCCATCGTCTTGAACATCAACCGCGCGTCCAACGAGGACCTGTTCACGGTCGTCAACACGGTCCAAAAGTTCGTATCCGAAAAGCAACTGCCCAACGGCTACGAACTGCACCAATGGGGCGACATGTCAGTGGACGTCCGCGACCGGATCGATCTCCTGTTGCGCAACGGCTTCCAGGGATTGTTGTTGGTGTTTTTGGTGTTAGCACTGTTCTTGGAACTGCGACTGGCCTTTTGGGTCGCGCTGGGCATTCCGGTCTCGATGTTGGGTGCCGGCATCGTCTTGCTGGGCACCGACCAAACACTGAACATGCTGACGATGTTCTCCTTTTTGATGGCCTTGGGCATTGTCGTCGACGACGCCATCGTGGTGGGTGAAAACGTTTATCAAAAACGTGAGGAGGGCATGGGCTACACGCAAGCGGCGGTGGAGGGCACGGTCGAGGTGATCCCAGCGATCACGGCCAGTATCGCCACGACGGTGATCGCCTTCATGCCCCTGATGTATGTTTCCGGCGTGATGGGAAAATTCATTGCCGTCATGCCCTTGGCCGTGATTGCCATGTTGGTGATCTCGTTGGTCGAAAGCATCTTTGTCCTCCCCTGCCATCTGGCCCATCATCGCAATTTGTTCCTGTCAATGATCAGTGGCGTGTTCTACATCTTCTACCCGGTCACTCGGTTACTCGAGTTCCTGCGACATCGCTGCGATGCGGGTGTGAAGTGGTTTATCGAACACGTCTATGCGCCGGTGCTGCTGCGTTGTTTGCATTATCCGGAGATCACCTTGTCGGTGGCAGCCAGCTTATTGGTGATGCTGGGTGGTTTGTTGGCCGGTGGGCACATTCCGTTTACGGGCTTTCCCAACCTGGACTCGCAGGTGGTCGAAGCCTCGGTGGCTTTCCCGGATGGCACCAGCGAAGATTACTCTCGCGCGGCCGCGGCCCAGATTGAAGCGGGCCTGGACAAGGCCATTGAGGAACTGGAATCTGCTGGCAGCGGCAAAATGGTGCGAACGATTTTCCGTCGTATGGCGGAGACGGGCAATGAATTGCGTGGCCCCAACGGCATCTCGTCGGGCAGTCATGTGGCCAACATTTTGGTGGAATTGACGCCGGTGGGCGAGCGGAAGAAGACCAGCGAGGATCTACTCAATGCCTGGCGAAAAAACGTCGGTGAAATCGCTGGTGTCGATGCCCTGCGTTTTGGCGCGATGGCGATGGGGCCTCCAGGCGATGCCCTCGAGTTCAAATTGCTGTGCAAATCGGCCCAAGCAGATCTGCTGGCCGAGTATGCGCAGCGTTGCAAAGACCATTTGAACACCTTTGAGGGTGTCTATGACGTGGATGACGATCTGAAGCCAGGCAAGGAGGAGATCCGCTTTAGGGTCAACGAGTTGGGCAAGTCGTTGGGCATCAGCGAAAACGATGTGTACTCGGCGGTGCGAAACGCCTACTACGGGGTCGAGGTGATGCGGATGCAGCGGGGACGCGACGAAGTTCGGCTGATGGTCCGCTTGCCCGAGAACGAACGTGAAACCTTCGCCAGTTTCGATGAGCTGATGGTGGCTGACGCCGAGGGCAACAAGCGGCCGTTGACAGAAATTGCGGATGCCACCCTGACGCGGAGCTCGGCGGAGATCAACCGCGTCAATCGTCTCCGTTCCATTACCGTCACGGGTTCCGTCGATGCCACTGTCGCTGGACTCAGCACCAAAGTGACTAACGAACTGAAAGAAAAAGATGGATTCTTGGATCAGTTGGTCAAGGATTTTCAAGCGGAGACCGGCGAGCAGTTGGTGATCAGTTGGGAGGGCGCTCAGCAGCAGAACGCCGAGTCCTTCTCCAGTATGTTTGCGGGCTTGGTCATCGCCCTGTTGGCGATGTATGCCTTGTTGACCATGCAGTTCCAGTCGTACCTGCAACCGGCGATCATCATGGCCATTATTCCGTTCGGCTTTTTTGGGGCGATCTTGGGCCACGGGATTTTGGGGATCGAGTTGACCTTGTTCAGCTTCTTCGGATTGGTCGCCTTGACGGGGGTGGTCGTCAATGACTCGATCGTGTTGGTCGACTTCATGAATCGTTACGTGGCCCAGGGGGGCGCGTTGAACGATGCGGTGGTCGAAGCCGGCAAACGCCGCTTCCGAGCCGTGATGCTGACGTCGATGACCACGGTCGCCGGCCTGCTCCCCATGCTGATGGAAACCAGTTTCCAGGCCCAGGTCTTGATCCCGATGGCCGCCAGCCTCACGTTTGGATTGTTGTTCGGTACCGTGCTGATCCTGCTGCTGGTGCCGACCTTCTACCAACTGCTGGCGCGGATGTTTGTCGAAACGGATCTGGATGATCTGCCGACCGCGGTCCCCGAGGCCGACCCCTATCGCGAACCCGCTCCGCCAGTCGTTCCTTCGGCCACCTGAGCGGTGCAAAAAAGGCACGTCTGAACCGCTGCGCAGTTGCCTCCCCGCGCAGCGATCGTGCTCACACAACGCTCACGCTCACGCTAGTGCTAGTGCTAGTGCTAGTGCTAGTGCTCGTAATCCTAATCGAAACCAGCACGGCGAGACGACTCCTTAAGACTCGTCTGCATACCAGCAGGCGTAGGGCGTCGTGAAGCAAGTCATAACAAAACAAAACCGATGTTTTCGCGAAATCAACGTCATCCGCAAGAATCACAACGCCGACCCACGAACGATCGACTGGTGCAGGCTCACCATTCCCGAGAAAAGGCTTCGCTCTGTACTTCCCCCGTCTGCGGTGTTTCTCCTTCAGGCCAACAGAAAATCTGAACCGCGAGAGATAGGAAGGACGCAGAGGAAGACAGCGGATACTTGGTTTTCTCTGCCTACTTCCCCCCTCTGCGGTGTTCCTCCTTCAGGCCAACAGAAGATTTGAACCGCGAGAGATAGGAAGGACGCAGAGGAAGACAGCGGATGCTCGGTATTCTCTGCGCACTTCCCCCGTCTGCGGTGTTCCTCCATCTGGCCAACAGAAAATCTGAACCGCGAGAGATAGGAAGGACGCAGAGGAAGACAGCGGATGCTTGGTTTTCTCTGCCTACTTCCCCCGTCTGCGGTGTTCCCCCTTCAGGCCAACAGAAAATCTGAACCGCGAGAGATAGGAAGGACGCAGAGGAAGACAGCGGATGCTTGGTTTTCTCTGCCTACTTCCCCCGTCTGCGGTGTTCCCCCTTCTGGCCGAGAAAAATCTGAACCGCGAGAGATAGGAAGGACGCAGAGGAAGACAGCGGATGCTTGGTTTTCTCTGCGTACGACTCCCCCCTCTGCGGTTCACCTGTCATGGCAACCGCATGATCGACCGTGAAGCCTAGGCCAGTGTGCGCGGTTCGGCTGATTTGGGAGTTAGCGTCCGACGGCGGAGCTTTCGACTTCGGCGACGGTGTTTTGTTTCTTGGCGTCGCCGACGATGCCACCGGCAAATTCGACGTCCCCGATGCGTTCGATCACGCGATACTTGCGGCGGTAGTCGTGATCGATAAAGTCCACAAAGCGGATCACGTAGTCCATCGTCGGGCTGAGTTTCTGGCGGAGATGTTCCAGTGCCAGTTGCTCGATGTGCGACTGCTGGGTCGCATCCAGCACAATGAACTGGACTTCCAACTGGGTTTGATTCCGTTCGTAGACTTTGATCTCCAGGATCGCGTGATTGACCAACGCGTTCAGGTCGTTGACGAATCCGTTGAAAAACGACGGGTAGAATCGCTGGCCGGTGTCCGATAAGATGTGATTTGTGTCTTTGCCTTCAATTTTTGTGATCACGTAACGTTCGTGGCCGTGTTCGTCGGTTTGGAACTCCACATCGGCCACATCGCGCATGCGGTAGCGGATGAATGGGAAGTCGGTCAAGTGGAGACGTGTGATGACCATTTCGGGTTGGCCCTCGGCGTTGGGTTCGGTTTCCACGTAGGCCACGTTGGCGAAGATCTCCAGCCCGCCGGGGGTTTGGTGGGAGATTTCCCCCAATTCCACTGAGCCGTAGGAGTCCTCGATGCTGCTGCGACTGAACACGTCCTCGACGTTCCGACGTTGACAGTCAAAGAACGTCTCGCCGCTGGTGTTGATCATTTCAGGGTGATGTTTCAGCGGCAGATTGAAGCGGCGGATTGTGTGCGCGATCATGTTCAAGGGCGAGGGGAAAACCAGGAGCAATTTGGGCCGGAAGCTGTTCAAGTCGTCCACCAACCCTCGCACCACCTGTTCATCGATCTTGTCGAACAAGTGGTATTTGAAGCCCGTCAACCAGCTGAACCGATTGAATTTGACCATGTCGTCGATGTTGTAGGTGTTCTTCGGGTAGAAAATCATCATGCGTTGGCCGGGGCGCCAGCCCATGCGATACCAGCACTTGAAGAACGTGAACAGCATGGAAAACATGTGGTGCTTGGTCATGTGCACGACCAAGGGCAGGGAACTGGAGCCGCCCGTGGCCATCGGCATCAGGTAGTCGCCCTGGCGGAGGCGACGGAGCGATTCCCAGGGGCGGCCCTCGACCTGCAGCTCACGAGTCTTGGGGTCCACGTCGACCAAGGCGTCGGTCATGACCTGCTGGCCCGCCGCGGCGTAGTCGTCCTTCGACAGACTGGGGAGCCGAGCGTAATTTGTGAAGAAAGTATCGTCATCGGCCTCGCGGTTATCCGCCAGAAAATCCGTGAACTTGCCGCGGAAGAAGGGATTGTCGCGGTTGACTTTGTCCAACAGAGCCGTCAAATCGGCACGCATTTGCGGGCGGACGTTGGTCAAGCGATCCTGCACAACCACTTCTTGGTAGAGCGGCCAAACACCAGCAAACTTGAGCATCCAACGATAGAGTAACTGCGACATCAGTTCCGTTCCGATAGCTTGGGCCAAACGCTTGGGCCAAACGCTTGGGCCAGTAGTACGGGGCCGTGGTACGGCCTTCCAGCGAAAAGCCAGGGCTCGTGCCCCTGCGAACCTCCGATTCTACCGCGACTCGGGCTGCCCCCCAAGAGCCCGCAGCCGCGTCCCATGCCGCTAAGTTCCGCCAGGAGGCCGCTACCACGGCTTGAAAAATTGGCCCGCGTGATAGAACATTGGCAGACAGAATGGGCGTTCTCCAGACCGAGTGACTGGGCGGCGCCGTCGCTCGTTTCTCCCCTGCAACATTCGCCCCCTACAAAAGCTCAGGTCATGGCGCTCTGGAACCCGTTCAATCTGTTCAAGCGTAAAGATAAAGCGCCCGCTGGTCCGGCCGAGACAGTCGTGGAGGCCAGTCCACTTGAGGCCAGTCCAGTTGAGGCCAGTCCGGCGGAGGTTACCCCCGACCCCGCAGTCGCATCTGTCTCGTCGGCACCCCTGACCACCGAACCGGTCACTACGGCACCGGTCACTACGGAGCCGGTCACCTCGGCACCGGTCACCTCGGAGCCGGTCAGCACCGAACCGATCATCTCGGCACCGATCACTACGGAGCCGGTCATGTCGGCACCAGTGACCTCGGAACCAGTGACCTCGGAATCAGTTAGCTTGGGACCGGTGGCAGAGCCGACGGTGGAGCCCGTCCCCGAATCGTCCTCGGTTGCGGCCGCCTCGCTGGAATCGGCGGCCGTCGAGCCCCATGAAACGCCGGTGCCATCCGACTCGGTGCTATCTGACTCGGTGCCATCTGACTCGGGGGCCCCCCGCAGCTCGCATGTTCCATTCACGCAACAGGTGGCTCCGGCGCAGCCCGTGGACATCGCCGCCAAGATCTCGCGGCGTCCCACGAGCGAATCGGGTAAGTCGCGAGCTCCGCAGCAGGAGGAATCGACCGCCGGCTTGGTCGGCTGGTTCCGGGCCGCAGTGCGGAAGACCGCCCAGGTTCTGAACACCGACATCCGCGACTTGGTGGGGCGCGAGGGTCGCTTGGTGGATGAGGACTTCCTGCAGGAGTTGTTCACGCATCTGATCAAGACGGACATGGGGGTGGCGGCGGCGACCGAGATCCGCACCAGCATCCAAACCCAATTTCGTGGTCGCAAGGTGCATTTGAGCGACTTGATCCAGACGGCCAAGTCATCCATCCGCGAGATCATGAAGCAGGAAGAGGTGCGGCTGACGTTTGCCGACCAGGGGACCACCGTGGTCATGGTGGTCGGGGTCAACGGCAGCGGTAAGACGACCTCGATTGCCAAGTTGGCCAACTTGTTTCGGCAGGACGGGAAGTCCGTGGTCTTGGGTGCGGGAGATACGTTTCGCGCCGCGGCCGTGGAGCAGCTGCGGCAATGGGCGGGCCGGATCGGAGCGGATATCGTGACGGGCGAGGATCGATCGGACCCGGCCAGTGTCGCGTATCGGGCGGTCAAACACGCCGTGGACCAACGAGCCGATGTTTGCATCGTCGACACGGCCGGTCGCTTGCAAACGCAATCCCACTTGATGCAAGAGTTGTCGAAAATTCGACGCGTGATCGACAAGGTGGTGCCTGGGGCGCCTCATGAAACCCTCTTGGTCCTGGATTCGACCGCGGGTCAAAACGCGATCAGCCAGGCGCATGGTTTTTCTGAGGCGGCCGGCTGCACGGGGATTGTGTTGGCCAAGTTGGACGGGACTGCCAAGGGTGGCGTGGCGATTCCCATCCGGAAAGAGTTCAACTTGCCAGTCAAGTTTATCGGCTTTGGCGAAACGGCGGACGCGATCGCACCGTTTGACGTCGATCGTTACGTCGACGCCCTATTCAACATCGACTAACCAACAAGTCCAACCGCGAACGGGCTGGTTGATTTTTCCAGACTTGCTCACGAAATGGCGGCCCACCTCAAGGAAATCGTGCAAAAACACGGCATTTTCCCGTCAATCGAAATGCTTGACGCATTCCGCTGCGGAAAAACCAACGAGGTCTTGACACGTTCCGCTGCGGAAAAATCAACGAGCCCGCGGCCCGTACGACTACGGAAAAACTAACTAGCCCGAAAAGGATATTGCGATGGACTCTGGTGTGCCCTCCACTTCGACCCAAACCCCACCGGCTTGGCAAGCCTTGACGGCCCGGCAACGCCGAGTGGTGGGGACATTGATGGAGAAGTCCAAGACGACGCCGGACTCGTATCCGCTGACCCTGTTGGCGTTGACCACCGGTTGCAACCAGAAGAGCAATCGCGATCCGATCAATAACTACAGTCAGGATCAAATCGAAGAAACGGTGGATTATCTCAAAGGGGTCGGCGCCGTGACGTTGGTCCAGGGCAACGGTCGGGTCCCGAAAGTCCGCCATTACGCCTACCAGTGGCTGGGGATCAGCAAGGTCGAAGCGGCGATCATGACCGAGTTGTTGTTGCGTGGAGCCCAAACGGTCGGCGAGTTGCGGACGCGAGCGTCGCGGATGGAGCCGATCGCTGATTTGGCGGAATTGCAGGGATTGTTGCACGATCTGCAGCAACGCGACTTGGTGCTGTTTCTCACGCCGAAGGGGCGCGGCCAGGTGGTGTCCCACAACTTGTACCAAGAGTCGGAAAAGGCGGAATTGCTGCAACGGTACGTGGGTTATTCTCCCCCCGCCGATGGCAATTCGGAGTCGACGTCAGACGATGAGGAATCCGCGGCTCCCAGGAGCAGTACGCCCCAACCCAGAACCGCGGGGGCGTCGAGTACCGATGGGTCGGTCCGGGAAGAACTGTCGGCGTTACGCGCCGAGGTCGAACAATTGAAGGCGCGACTTCGACACCTGGAGGAGCAATGGGGGGTGGAGAGCCCCTAAAGCGTTGGGTTGTTTTTGCTGGCGACGGGGGTGACAATGAACGCCGGGCAAGCGTCTAGGGAGAAGTGGTCATGAGTCGATGTTTCTACGGGCCAGCTCGCAAGCTTGGCCGCAATCTACCGGTTGTTCTACCGGTCCTTCTGGCACTAGTCGGGCTGGGCGCGTTCGTAACGCCGTCGGCCGCGGTGGCTCAGGATTGGCCGCAGTGGCAAGGCCCCAATCGCGATGGTCGCTGGGAGACCGGACCAACCGTGGACCGATTCCCCGCCGATGGACCACAAATCGTCTGGCGGCGAGAAGTGGCCAAGGGCTACAGCGGGCCGGCAGTGGCGGATGGCAAGGTTGTCCTGACGGACTACGTGCAGACAGATGGTGACGCCACCCCCAACCCGGGTGTCAAGAATCCGCTCAAAGGATCCGAGCGAATCCACTGCTTGAATGCCGCTGACGGCTCGGTAGTGTGGACGCATGAGTACCCTTGTGATTATCTGATGTCCTATCCGAATGGACCTCGAGCCACTCCGTTGATCGATGACGCACACGTCTATGTGTTAGGCGCCGAGGGGCACTTGAAGTGCCTGCAGATGGCCGATGGCGACGTGGTCTGGGAGAAGGACCTCAAGTCGGAGTACCACTTGGAAAGCGGACCTTATTGGGGCTTTTCCGCCCATCCACTGATCGACGGTGACACGCTGTACTGCGTGGTCGGTGGCGAGGGGAGCGTGGCGGTGGCGTTCGACAAGCGAACTGGCAAAGAGCAATGGCGAGCGTTGTCGGCCAAAGCTCAGGGCTACTGTCCCCCGACGATGGTCGAAGCCCACGGTCACAAGACACTGTTGATCTGGCATTCCGAGGCCATCAATGGCTTGGACCCGACGACGGGCGCGGTGCGTTGGTCGCAAGACCTGGCGCCACCTTACGAGATGCCGATCATCGCGCCGATTCAAACGGGCAACTTCGTCTTGGCGACGGCCCTGCAGGGAGTCTCCGTGTTGCTCGAGCTGCAACCGAACCCAGCCGAGGTCCGCGAAGTTTGGCGTGGAAAAGGGATTCATTCCGATCACAATCCTCCCTTGATTGTGGGGGATCACTTGTACGGCGTTAGCGGTCGCGGGCAATTGCACGGTTGTGATTTAAAGACGGGCGAGCGTCTGTGGGAATCGCTGATCACGGCACCCAGCGGTCGACCGGCGAATTCCGCCACCGGATTTATGGTCAAAGCCGACGACAAGTACTTTATCTTCATCGAAACGGGTGAATTGGTGATTGCCAAGTTGTCGCCCGAGGGAGCAGAGGAGTTGAGTCGCGGGCAAGTCTTGGAACCGACCGCCCGTACGGGGAATCGGCAAGTCGTGTGGAGCCATCCCGCCTTTGCTGGTTCGCGGATGTACGCTCGCAATGACAAGGAGATTGTCTGCGTCGAGTTAGCCAAACCGTAGCAGAGGCCGCTCGATGTTCGAACCAGAATTGCGACTGGGGCCACGTCCAAGCGACGCTCACAAGGGCGATTTTGGCCGAGTCTTGCTGATTGCGGGTTCGCGTGGCATGGGGGGGGCCGCGGTATTGGCAGCCGGAGCTTGCCTGCGGAGCGGTGTGGGCTTGTTGACAGTCGCCGTACCGCAAAGTGTCGCGGCGCAAGTGGCCCAAGCGCATCCCGCAGCCATGACGTGGCCACTCCCAGAAACGGCGAGCGGCCGGGTCAGTTGGTCCGGTTTCCTGGCGTTGCGCGAGCGAATCGGGCGCTTCGATGCGATTGCTGTGGGACCGGGCTTGGGACAATCGCTCAGCGTCACGGCTCTGGTGGTTTGGTTGTGGCGAGAATGCCCGTGTCCTGTCGTTTTGGACGCAGACGCGTTGAACAGTTTGGCGGTGGCCCTGGCTGCGGGTCGAGTGTCTCCGCTTGGTTCACGCAACCCTGACGTCACTGGCACTGGCACTGACACTCGCCCTGACACTGGGACTGGCGTGGAGAAAGTCCGCGTGCTGACGCCGCACATGGGTGAGTTCGCCAGGTTGCAGCGGGCGTGGGCCAGGCGGACGGTCGGCCCAACGGATCGATCGGCAGTCGTCCATTCGGTGTCGGAGCAGAGTGGAGCGAGGGACGACGCGACCAGTTTGGACCGCTCGGCCATGTCGCTGGCCGCGGGACTCGGGTGCTGGCTGATCTTGAAAGGTCCCGCGACGCGGATCACGGATGGGCGGCGGTTGTATCGCAACGGCACCGGAAACCCGGGGATGGCCTCGGGTGGGAGCGGCGATTGCTTGACGGGAATCTTGGCCGCGAGTTTGGCGGATGGAACATCACCGGACTTGGCTGCTCGGCGCGGTTGTTACGTGCACGGCTTGGCGGGTGACTTGGCGGCCGCTGCTTTGGGACAACACGCCATGAACTCCGCGGATCTGTTGACTTACCTGCCCGCGGCTTGGCAGACCTTGGAACATTCCACACTCGAAGGATAACGCATGCGATCGACTCGCAAGAATCAAAAGATAAACGACATCCAGCCAACTCGAGAGTTCCTGCTGGGGGGTCCGCGTCACTTGGCTTGTCGCTTTGCAAGTAGCGGGGCTCCAGTGCGTCTGATGGGTTGGGCTGCTGGGGTGGTGCTGTTGTTGATCGCAACCGGTTGTACGCCGCCCCGCGGATCCGATGAACCCGTCGACCCACCGGCGGTGGAGGAACCCAAGGCCCCAGCATCCACCGCCTATGGCAAGGCATTGGAGGCGGCCGATCGTCTGAAGTCGCAGGCACAAGACTACAACGACCGCTTGGAAAAACTAAGTGACCCGACGGTCAAGTAGACCAATTCCGCAGCAATCGCAGAAAGTCAACTTGACAAGGTCAATGGCTTGGCCTAGGCTTCCTTGCAGGCGGTGACCGTTCATTGGACTTTCCGCCTGCCCTTGCACTCGTGCGGTCCACCTTCCATATAACTCGGCTCCATCTCACTCGGCCTACGGCATGGCATCGCTTTCGAAATCTTGTAGCTTTGCTCTGCTGTGCACGCTTGTCGCTAGTTCGTTGGTCTATTTCATTGCCGATCCCGCGTTGTCTCGCGTCTGGGACGTCGAGATGGTCGCAGAGTGCGAATTGGATCAGGAGACGGTCAAGGAGAGCCAGTCGAAAGACAAGTCACTGGTGCTGGCTGCGGTCTGCACAAATGAATTCCAGTGCTTGAGCACCAGAGCCATTCGCTTTGGTCGAATCTCTGAGTTTCTCTCGCTATATCAACGCTTTCTGGCGGCGACGTTTTCTCGTGGACCGCCGCGTTTCCGTTAGTTTTCGCATTTCTTGAATTGCCATTGTCCGACTGACATTGCTTGGCTGCTGTGGCGGCTTGGAGCGATTTTCGCTCCGTGGCTCTCCGTTCCGCCGGCATGCGTCAACGGCACACTCCGCGTTCAGGTAATGGCACCGCTACCAAGGCAGACACATCGATTGCCTGTGGATGGGTGCCTGGCTGTTCTGTTGCCTCACGCGTGGAACAGCGATGACATCAGATCATTGCCCGAATGCGACCGTCGCATCAGCCCCAGACTGACAGCCCTCCGTTGCTCGTGACTGAAGGCGCGGTGGTTCCCTGGCCCCGTTACCTTTTCACGAGATCCATTTTCTTAGGAACTACCATGTTTCATCCTTCCACCGGATCGGACATCGAAGCCATTCGCAGTGCGGTGACGTCTGCTAGTCATTGGCTGCCGCAACAGGGATCTTTGAAATCCTTTGTCCATCACAACACCTTGCACGCCTTGGAGTATTTACCCTTCTTCGACGCGTTGCGGCAAGCGGAAACGATCTATGGAGCGCAGGGCTTACTGAGCGAGTCGAGCTATCGGCTGGAGCTGAATCGCGAGCGAATCACTTGGGAACAGGTCGATGCGGTCTTGCGGCAAGACTTGGGCCAGGCGTGCGACAGCGTTCTGGTCGGGACCGATACTCGTTTCGACGTTCGCGCGACGATGTTGCGTCATCAGATTTATACGGCTGAGGCGAACGAACTGAATTGGCTGATCCACGAATCCTCCGCGGAGCGGCGGTTTCGGGCGGATGTCGATCCGCGACATCGGATGGGACTGATCACGGGGACGCGGCGATGTTTCTTGAGTCGTAAGCATGGATTGACCCTCGCCGATTCGCGCACGTCGGAGTGGTTGGATGCACTGCTTTCCGAGCACTCGCTGAGTGTCCGGCATACCTGGGATGATGCGGCATGGGAACGTTTCACGCTACGCTTGTTATGGCTGTCATGCCAAGCGGGAGTCCGCCGACAGGCATCTGACCGAGCCTGGGACGACGACACCCAGTCTTCCGACAGCCAACCGACCAACACGGGCTCGGCGCCGCGGTTGCGCGACGCGTTGTGGACGCTCGTAGGTGAGGACTTGGATGTTGGCGTTAATGAAGTCCTTATCCGGTTCACCAGTTCTTTCGTCGATCAGGGCTTTGCCCACTGGTCACTGCCGAATCGTGAAGAGGGCTTTTTTGCGGCATTTCTCGCATTGTATGCATCGACATTGACTCCTCCTCACGAGCAACTGGTGGGACTGGGACATAAACTGAGTCAGCTGCAACGCTCGGGCCAATCGCCAGAACAAGTGGTTTGCGAGGCAATGGCTTGGTTAAAAATCCCTCGCGCAGAGTGGGAACACTATTTTCGCCAGACCCTATTGGCGTTGCCAGGCTGGGCAGGCATGCTGTGGCAATTGGAAACGCGGCCGGACCGCGCGAACGCGGGTGTGCCGGCCGGCAGTCTGCTGGAATTTTTGGCCGTTCGCTTGCTATTGGAGCAAGTCGCTGCCGAGCAACTGTTGGAGCGGCAGGGACTGACAGGATCTGCTGCCGCGCTACACGCCGTGAGGTGCCATCGTCCCATTCCGAACGCATCTTCGGACTTGGAGCTGGCTTATGCATTGTATCAAGTCGCCCAATTGCGCGGTTGGCGACCGGAGGTCTTACTAACGTTGAGTGACAGCGACTGGGGGACCGTGTGCCGCGAGTTGACTGGGTTTGATGCTTTCCAACGTTGTCGTATCTTCCAGTTGGCCCTGGAATCCACCTATCGTCATCGTTTGTTGAATGGCCTGTTGGACTTGCAATCGGTCGACCGCTCGTCGTGGGTCGAACCGGCATCATCCCGTCGCCCCAGCTTCCAATGGATCGCGTGTATCGATGATCGCGAGGAGTCGCTGCGTCGGCATCTCGAGGAAGTCGAGCCGGACTGCCAGACCTTCGGATATGCAGGTTTTTTTGCCGTTCCGATGTATTTCAGAGGAATTGACGAGTCCCATTTTACGCCATTGTGCCCGGTCGTTCTGAAACCGGAAAATCATGTGGAAGAAGTTGCGGTGGACCAGCAACGGTCGAAATGGGCTTCGACACGCCGATGGCGGCGGTGGTACGCGGTTCAAGCCTTGTCGGTTCACAATTTGAGCCGAGGGCTACTGGGGGGCGTCGGATTGGCCATGATGGGAGTGTTCAGCACGGTCCCGATGGTAATGCGTGTCCTGTTTCCGCGTTTGACCAGTCGTTGGCGACGGCATGCCATCTCTTTGTGGGCATATCCTGCGGAGACCGAGTTGACGTTGGACCGAGGTCCCTCGGTCGCGGAGGCAGAGTTGGCTTTGGGATTCACACTGGATCAACAGGTGGCGGCGGTCGCGCGATTGCTAACCGACATCGGCTTGACTCGTGACTTCGCTCGCTTGGTGATTGTCTGCGGCCACGGGTCGGCCAGCTTAAACAATCCGCATGAATCTGCATACAACTGTGGTGCGTGCGGAGGTGGACGGGGTGGACCGAATGCTCGGGCGTTTTGTCAACTGGCCAACCGGCCCGCCGTCCGCGAACGATTGGCGGAGCAAGGCTTGGTGATACCTGCGGACACGCACTTTTTGGGCATGTTTCACAACACCTGCGACGACGATGTGCAGTACTTCGACTTGGAGCAGGTGCCCACAACGCATCTGTCAGCCTTGCGTGGTTTTCAAGAAACGATGGAGACCGCGCGCGCTCGGAATGCTCAGGAACGGTGTCGTCGATTCCAATCTGCCGGGGTTGGTATCGATCCAACGGCCGCTTTAAAGCATGTGCAAGAACGGGCCGAGGACTTGTCCCAGACGCGTCCCGAATACAATCACGCCACCAATGCCGCCTGCATTGTCGGACGACGCAGTCGGACTCGCGGCCTGTTTCTCGATCGTCGTGCGTTTCTCGCGTCTTACGATCCGACCCAAGATAGCGATGGCGAAATCCTGCGTCGGATCCTGGCTGCCGTGGTGCCGGTTTGCGCCGGCATCAACCTCGAGTATTACTTCTCACGCGTCGACACGCAGCGATTTGGCTGTGGTTCGAAACTGCCCCATAACGTCACCTCCTTGTTGGGCGTTATGGACGGTGCAGCCAGTGACCTACGGACAGGATTGTCGGAGCAGATGGTGGAAATTCATCAGCCACTCCGTTTATTACTGGTCGTCGAAGCGACTCGCGAACGTCTGCAGGACATTATTAGAACGAATCCACAATTACATCAAATCTGCTACAACCACTGGATTCAGGTGGCTGCCTGGAGTCCTGATTCGGGTGAAATTGATGTTCTTGTCGGTCATGAGTTTGAGTCGTTCCTCGGTTCCGCTGGAGAAACGCCCCATGTGGGCAGTTCCTGGGAATGGTTCCGGGGCTGTGCGGACCATTTGGAACCCGTGTTGATTGGAAGTGACCGATGATAGACGTTGTGGTTTTAACGGTGGTTGGCGCACCCACTCTGTGGCTGGGACTGCTTGGCTTGCTGTTGCTAGTCGGCTGTCCAATCCGTGAATCGTTCCTCGCGCATGGAACTCGTTTGGCAATTCTAATCAGTTTGGGCGCGTTGCTGACGATCGCCGTGCCCATGTTTCTGTTAGCGGATTGGTCGGGCAAGCTGTATCGAGTGGGCGAAATCGTGAACTTGCCGGCATCGAACTTCCACTTGCGCCTGGAGTTTATGTTCGACGGATTATCGGTTCCCATGGCTATTTTAACCCACCTGTTGTGTGGCACGATTGCTGCATTTGCCACCAATTATCTGCATAAGGAAATTGGCTTTCAGCGATTTTTCCTGTTGTTTGCCATGTTTTGGACTGGCATGACCTTGGCTGTCTTGGCCGGCTCGATCGAAACCCTGTTTCTCGGGTGGGAGCTGGTGGGGCTATCCTCAGCCCTGTTGGTGGCTTTCTTTCAAGATCGGGTGGGCCCCGTCGCAAACGGCCTGCGAATCTGGTCCATCTATCGCTGCTCGGATGCGGCCTTGCTGCTGGCTGCGGTTCTGTTGCATCATGCGGCGGGTGAGGGCGAGTTCAGCGAACTGAGCGGTCGGGCGGGCTGGCCTCATTCCAGCGGGGCGCTGCCTGCCGATGTCGCCATTGGGGCGGGCCTGCTGTTTATCCTAGCTGCGGCTGGAAAATCGGCCTTGTGGCCATTTTCCAGTTGGTTGCCCCGCGCGATGGAGGGCCCGACACCGTCGAGTGCTGTATTCTACGGTGCGCTTTCCATCCATCTGGGAGCCTTCTTACTGCTGAGAATCAGTCCGTTGTTGGACCAGTCGCAACTGTTGTCCATGGTCGTTGTTGGCTTGGGACTGGTGACGACTCTGTATGCGGTCGTGGTCGGGAGGGTCCAGACCGATGTCAAGAGTGGACTGGCGTTTGCTTCCCTCACTCAGGTCGGCCTGATTGTGGTGGAGATTGGCCTTGGGTTTAGGTACTTGGCCTTGCTGCATATTTTGGGTCACGCCAGTTTACGCACCCTGCAACTCCTGCGAGCGCCCTCGTTGTTGCGTGACTATGTGGAGTTGGGCAACGCACTGGGTGCTCAAGTTAACAATCGACTGGGGAAAGACGGGCGAAAAGCCAATGGGCGATGGTTCGTGTGGATTTACCGCTTTGGCCTGGAACGTGGCTACATCGATGTGTTGTGGGCGACTGTGGTCTTGAGACCGTTATCGAGCGTGTTGCGGTGTTGCCGGCTACTCGAGTCTGAATGGTTGTTGCGGTTGAATGGGTCCGATGACACACCGACAAAAGCTCGGCAAAACTCGCATGGATTGGACCAATGGCAATGATCGAGTTTCAATTTCCATGGCTACTGCTTTCAATCGGCTTGCCGTTGCTGGCAGGAATTTTCTTGACCACCAGCCGGATGGGGTTTGCCACCAAAATCATCGCTGTCACAAGCTTGATGTTGGGGTTTTTCGCCGGACTGGGTGGTTGGTGTGAGTTCAGTTGGCGGCAAGCCGACGTCGCTCATGACCCCGTGTACGGCTGGTTAGCTGCCCGATACTTTCCAGTACTGCAAATCGATCGTTTTTCATCGCCGCTGCTCATGCTGCAGGCGGGGTTTGCCTTGTTGACGGTTGGATTGACGATGCGAACGAAGGGCAAGCGTGTGCCTTATGGTGAACTGTTGTTATCGCAGTCCGCTGTGCAATGCCTGTACTGCTGCACGGATCCCATGTGGCTAGTCATTCTCAGTGGCGTTCACTTGATCTTCCCCTGGTTGGAACTCAAGCAAAGAGGTTACCGGACTCGGTCGTTTCTGGTCCAAGCGGGTGGTGCTTGGGTCCTACTGGGCGTGGGCTATCTCCTGCTTCGTCTGGCTCCGGAAACGATGCTGGGCCACCTCGGTCAGGCCTTTCTCCTGCTGGGGATCGTCGGACGCTGCGGACTCTTACCCTTCCATTGTGGCACCATCGATCTTTTCAACAAATTGGGATTTGGCACTGCGATCTTAGGGGGCTCGGCCCTGCTCGGCCCGTTGTTGGCAGTGCGTTTGGGTCTGCCTCTGTTGCCTAACTGGGGGATCACAGCCTTGGCGACCGTGGCGGTGGCGAGTGCCATTTACGGTGCTGCCATGGCGTTGGTGGAAGCCGAGGTTCGTCGTTTGTATTGCTACCTGTTTATGAGCCACACCGGCCTGCTGTTGGTGGGACTGGAGGCCATGACCTTGGCTGGCCTCGGCGCGGGCTTGGCGCTGTGGTTGGGCAGCACCACCGCTCTGGTTGCCTTCGGTTTAACACTTCGTAGCGTCGAAGCACGCTTTGGTCGACTGTCAGTTGCGAAGTTTCAAGGCTATTACGAGCACTTACCGCGATTGGCAGGCCTGGGACTTGTAACCGGTTTAGCTTGGATCGGCTTCCCGGGCACGGTCAGTTTTGTCGCGATCGAGCTACTGGCCGACAGTGCCTTTCACCAGAATCGCCTGGCTGGATTTGGGGTCGTTACCGCAGCGGCCCTGAGCAGCATTGCCGTGCTGCGAGTCTACTTCCGACTTTTCACGGGGCATCGTCATCGCACCAACGTTTCAGTCCGCTCGACGTGGGTGGAAGACTGGGGAATCTCCCTGCTGATCGTCGTCCTGGTGGGTGGCAGTTTGGTGCCACAAACCCTGTTGGTTTCCCGTTTGGGCGCCGCGGAGCAACTACTGTCCAACCAGTCCAACCAGTCAATTGAGTCCAATGGGTCCAATGGGTCTCATAAGTCAGACGGCACTCATGGGAGCTGATTTTGTCACAACTTGATGAACCAGGAAATGCATTCATGTCAGAGAACCATGGATCGTCGGTTTCCGAGCCGAAGTCGTTTTGGGCCGTTGCCAAAGCATCGTGGCGTGCGGACTTATTGTCCGGCTTCTTGGTGTTTCTGATCGCACTGCCGTTGTGTTTGGGAATTGCTCTAGCGTCGGGATTTCCTGCCATTGCGGGCGTCTTTGCCGCCGTGGGAGGATCGTTGTTGGCGACCTGCCTGAGCAACTCGGAATTGACGATCAAGGGGCCGGCCGCAGGTCTGATCGTGATCGTGCTGGGTGCGATGAATGACTTTGGCTTCACGGGCGGTCAGGACATTGTCGCCGATGCGGCTGCGTATCACATGACATTGGCGGTTTGTGTCGTGGCTGGTCTGCTGCAAGTCCTGTTTGGTCTGCGACGTATCGGTGTCTTGGGCGACTTTTTTCCGACGGCCGTCGTTCACGGCATGTTGGCGGCGATCGGGGTCATCATCATGCTGAAGCAACTTCCCATTGCCCTCGGGCAAAAAGCCCACGGCGAACCTTGGGAGATCCTGCTCCATTTGCCACGCACGGTGATGGAGTCCAATCCACAAATTGCCCTGATTGGACTGGGGAGTTTGCTGCTGCTGTTTGGCTTCGGATACTGGAAGTCTTGGACTCGCGTGGGTCTGATCAAAGCGATCCCGGCCCAACTGCTGGTCCTCGTGTTGGCCATTCCGGCTGGTATGTGGTTCGACCTCAGTCATGACCACACGTACACATTCGCGGGCCACGAATACAAAATCGGCGAGGAGTATCTGGTGACCGTTCCGCACAACTTGCTCCAAGCCCTCGCCTGGCCAGACTTCAGCGTCTTTGTCCACAGCGATTATCGCTTCTCGGCCTTAAAATGGGTCATCATGATCGCCTTGATCGGCTCATTGGAGTCATTGCTCAGCAGCAAAGCCATCGACTTAATCGACCCTCAAAAGCGCCGCACGGACCTGAATCGTGACCTGGTAGCCGTAGGCGTCGCCAATTCGTTGGTGGCCTCGATCGGTGGCATGCCATTGATATCCGAGATCGTCCGTAGCAAAGCGAACATCGACAATGGCGGCCAGACCCGGATGGCCAATTTTTGGCACGGCTGCTTCTTACTGGCGTTTGTCGCGATGGCACCTGGTCTGATCCATCGTGTTCCGCTGGCCGCTTTGGCCGGAATGCTGGTCTACACAGGGTCGCGGCTGGCCTCCCCTCAAGAATTTTATCATTTATACAAAATTGGACGTGATCAGCTGTTTATTTTTGTCGTCACCTTGGTCGGGGTGTTGGCGACGGATCTGCTGATCGGCATTGCCATCGGTGTGTTCGCAAAATTGGCCCTACACATTCGCAATGGTCTTCCATGGAGTTCCGTCTTGCGACCCTACTTGGAAATCAGCGAACAGGGCGATCGCCATATCGTGATCAGTGCCCAAAAGTCTGCGGTGTTCTCGAACTTCATTCCTTTTCGTCGCCAAATCGAACAGATTGGCCTGGAGGGGAAAAACAACATCACAATCGACCTATCTCAGACCAATCTCGTCGACCATACCGTGATGGAGCAATTGCATGAACTAGAGTCGCTGTTTGAGCGGCAAGGTTTGAAACTGACCGTGATCGGCTTGGATTCGCACCGTCCTTTCTCCGACCATCCCAGGTCGGCCAGAATACAAGCAGGGAAGTAGTAGCCTTCACCCCAGCCGATCGCTAAGATAAATCCGTGCCAATCACGGTGGGTGGTCCTGTTTCGCGGGCTGGTGCGCCTGCGCAAGCCGGACCGTTCGTGACACCCAGCCGTGTGTTAAACGGGTCAGGAGTCAATTGCCGGAACGGCCCTGCGGGTGCTGCGCACAATTGACTCCGCCTGTGGTAAAGGGGTCAGGAGTCAATTGCCGGAACGGCCCTGCGGGTGCTGCGCACAATTGACTCCTGACCCCTTTACCACACGCCAAGTTTTGCCGTTGACGAAGCACTAGAGTATTGGACTTGGATATGGAACATGAGTGGCGTGAGTGGTTGAGGTGATGGTCGATCGAGAGAGTTTCCCAGCAAGTTGGTGTCGCCGGTGGCTGATGGCTGGGTTGGCCAAAACAATCGTTTGGGCATTGGCCAACGACTATGCTTGGTCGCAAGAATCACCCCCGACCGGCTCGAGAGCCACTCGACCCGCGGATTCTGGGACGACGGGTTCCGGACAAAAGGCGGAGTTGCCTGAGGGATTGTCGGATGCCGGTAGTATCGCGTGGCGAACGGTGGAGGGGAGTGAGCCGTGGCCAGAGTCTTTGTTGGTTGTGGAAAGCCTGCCGGACGCGCCTACCGCGTTGCAGGCTTTGATCGATACCGGGCGAGTGGAGTTTCGTTTCTACGATCCCGAAAAGTTGTCGCGACGCTTTGCGGGCGAAACACGGATGGCGATGGCCTATCGCTTGGAATACGCTTTTCGCTCGAGGCTGATCCGGGCGGGAGGGAAGCGTCGATTACAGGTAAAGATCGAGCATCGTCCGACCGAATTCACTCGCTTGCATCAGATCTTGTTGCCAATCGCCCACGCCAACCAAGGCATGTACGAGGTGCCGTTGGTGTTGCATGAATTGGATCATGTGCGCATTGGAGTCGACCCACGCTATCCGGCTTTGTTCGACGAGTGGCTGAAAGAGTCCACCAAGACCTTAACGTTCGATTGGAACGCGGAGGCTCGCGAATCGGACATTGCGGGTTGGGTTCAACGCGAGATGGATGAACAAGCGAAAGCCAGTTTCTCGCGGTTGATGCAATTGATGGAAGTGCGTCAACGGGAACTGGATCGAGTGACTCGGCATGGCTTGCAACCATTGCCGACCGATTTCTTTGGCAGCCCCGAGCAAAATCCGACCAGCGATCGTGCGGACGCTCCGCCCCCCTCGGCTGGCAAACGCCCGTGACCGCGTTCCGCGGAAGTTAGCGTGTAAACGGAAAGAAATGCAATTGTGTCTCGGTGCGGACCAAGACACCGTCGGCACTGATCGCTGGCGTGGCTCGGGTGGGTTCCCCCAGATCGATGGTCTGCGAGACCTCCAAGTCCGAGTCGGCGGACATCAGGCACAGTTTGCCTTCATCACTGAGCAAGACCAGTGTTTTCCCACAGCTGAGTAGTGAGGCGGAGAGCGGGAATCGGCTTTGGTCCACCCGTCGTTGTTGGAGGATCTCACCCGTCGCCAAATCGCAGCAAGAAATGATGCCTTTATCGTTGGGCACGAACAGCTTGTCACCGACGACGGTTGGCATGGGCACGTAATTGGCATTGCGGCTGATGCGATAGACTTCGGCTTGGTTGTCCAAACGCATCGCTACCAACTGGTTGCCGCCACCGCCCGACCCACTGCTGGCGAACACCAAACCGTTGGCGACCAGCGGTCCGGCAACGGCTCGCTGTTTGATCACGGGTTGCTCCCACAGCAAGTGCCCGGTGTCGGCCGCGAGGCAGAAGATGCCGTGACCGGTGTCGGCGGCCACGATGCCGCAACGGCCGTCGGGCAGCGTCACTTCCACCGGCACACCGTAACAGACTCGGGTGGTCTTCTCTAGAAGCGTCTCCCAGAGGGTCTCGCCTGTGGCGGGGTCCAGAGCCAACATGCGGCTGTGTTTAGGGGCCACGTCTTCCGTGGTCGCATCTTGCGAGTGGAAAAAGATCAAGCGTCCATCGATCAAGGTGGGTGAGCTGCCGAAGCCGTGTTCAAATCGGTTGGGGCCCAGGTCGCGTCGCCAGACGAGTTCCCCGGCGTGAGTCACCGCGGCCAAATGCGTGTGGTCGGGGCTGCCCCAACAGAAATAGACTCGTTGGGCATCGACCGTCGGTGTCGACGATGCCAAGGACCCCCAGGCATGCGTGGCATGCGGTTGCCCCGCGTAGGACTGCGACCAGCGGAGCTGGCCGTTGCCCAGGTCGAAGGACTGGAGCATTTGTGTCCCGGTCGCTGGATCGGCACTTTGGACAAACACCTCGCTACCGTAGATAACGGGGGAGCCATTGCCGGAACCGCCGAGTTTCACATGCCAGGTCGGTTGGGCAGACAAGGTCACGTGCTGCTGGGCCAGCGACTCCAGGCGTCCGGTGCCATTCGGACCGCGGAAGCGAGTCCACTCGGCAGCAGAACCATCGGCAGGTGGAGCCGCCTGTCCCCATGCGGGTGCGGCGGCCAGGACCACAAGCGGGACGACGGAGACCAGCAGTCCTAGCCAGATGGCGCACCGAAGCGCGTATCCCGTGCCCCGATGACCGCTGGGGAGAAACGATCGAGTAGACAAGCCGCCTGACTCGCAGCGGGGCATGGAGTCGAGCAAGGAGTCAGGCAAGGAGTCGAGCAAGGAGTCGGGCATGGGGACACCGGGCGAGTTTTTTTGGGAGGGGGGGCGAGGGAGGTGGCGAGCGACCTCGTCGGAAGTTGGCTGGTCGGTGCTGAGACGCGGCGGCGGCCGTCTACGAGATTACTCCGTTTGCCGCAGAATCACAACGTGGGGACGCGGCTGCTGCCACCAGGGAGGGGGAGGAAACCGGTCACGGCTTCGAGTAGGGTTCTGAGGACAACGCTGAGCCGGTAGAAGCGGTGAGATCAAGCCGTAGCGATGTAGCGGGTACTCGTACTCTGCGCCAGCGGTACTCGTACTCAGCGCAGCGGGTACTCGTACTCAGCGCAGCGGAACTCGTACTCGCGTATTTCGAGTACGAGCCAAGCTGCAATAGTGAGATCGGGCGTCACGCCTTTTCTCTCCGCTCGAAATGCTTGAGGGCTTGTTGATTTTTCCGTAGCGGAATGCGTCAAGCATTTCGATTGACGGGAAAACGCCGTGTTTTCGCCGGATTTCATCGAATCGGGCGACAATTTCGCGTGAGAGTCTGGAAAAATCAACAAGCCCTTGACGCATTCCGCTACCCATTTCGCACCGTCCGCTCTCAGTAGCCAACAGAGCCTGCGGGCTTATTGCGAAAGCAATCCTGCCTTGTTAGGTGTGGCCTGCTGACGCCCCGCATCGCCTCACCGCCGCAACCGTGCTCTACGCGCTTTGCTACCCCATCTTTCTGCCCAAAATCTCTCTGCCTGTCTTTTCGCCACGACTTGTGTCGGCCATCCGGGCCTTACGGTCCACTACTAATCGGGGCTCGCCTACCGGTGGCTCACGCCACCGGCAGGGGTTGTGCCGGCCCGCTGGGCCTAGGGGGCCGTTGGGTTTTGGCGGGCAGCAAATGGCGAGGTTGTTGCCTATTCGAAGGGGGCGAGCTGGGAAAAGATGCGGTTTTGGAGTTTGTGTTTCAAATATGAAATTGCACATATGAAATATGAAATATGAGATAGTAGATTGTGCAATGGCTAACTGCTAACTGCTAACTGCTAACTGCTAACTGCTAACTGCTAACTGCTAACTGCTAACTGCTAACTGCTAACTGCTAACTGCTAACTGCTAACTGCTAACTGCTAACTGCTAACTGCTAATAGCTAATAGCTAATAGCTAATAGCTTTTCTCGCTTCAGCCGTGCTGGTTTCGATTACGATTACGAGCACGAGCACGAGCACGATTTAAGGCACGAGCACGATTTAAGGGACGAGCACGATTTAAGGGACGAGCACGATTTAAAAACGCGAGTATGATTTAGCGCGAGCATGACGAACAGGAACGAAGAATGCGATTCTGCCGTTCCTGTTCTTGCCCACTATCGTACTATCTGCCGCGTCAATCGAACCGCTTATTGGCTTGTCGATGATCCCCAGCGTCAAGATTGCCGATCGAGTAGTCGGTAGTTGACGGCCTCCATCAAGTGATGGACCTCGATGTTGGCGGATTGCTCTAGATCGGCAATCGTCCGAGAGACTCGGAGGACTTTATCGTGGGCACGAGCGGACAATCCTAGATCATGCACGCTGTTCTTCATCACTTCTTGGCACGGCTCGTCCAACACGCAGTATTCGCGGATCTCCCGCGATGACATCTGGGCGTTCTGCCGAGTTCGACGCTGGGCAAAACGTTGCGTCTGCAAGTCCCGTGCGGCGACCACGTTCTCTCGGATCGTCTGGCTGCTGGTCCCTTCCGTCCGGGAAGTCAACTCTTGAAACGGCACCGCTGGGACTTCGATATGGATATCAATGCGATCAACAAGTGGGCCGGATATCCTCGCCATGTACTTCTCGACCTGTTGAGGATGGCAGGTGCATTTGCGGCGTGGGTCGCCGCGGAAGCCGCAGGGGCAGGGATTGAGTGCTGCGATCAACATAAAGTCGGCTGGGAACGTCACCGTGGTCAGTGCCCGGGAGATGGTGACGATGCCATCCTCTAGCGGCTGGCGGAGGACTTCCAGAGTTCGTCGATTGAATTCGGGCAACTCGTCCAAGAACAGGACCCCGTTGTGAGCCAGACTGATTTCGCCCGGCATGGGCGTGCTGCCGCCGCCAACCAGCCCCGCGTCGCTGATGGTATGATGCGGCGAGCGAAACGGGCGTACGGCCATCAAGGGTTGCCCGTGGGTCAATTTGCCCATGGCACTATAAATCCGCGTCGTCTCGATGGACTCCTCGGCGACCAGCGGCGGCAGAATCGTCGGCACTCGTTTGCTCAACATGGTCTTGCCGCTGCCCGGCGGCCCGAGCATCAAAATGTTATGACCACCCGCGGCGGCAATCGTCAGGGCTCGTTTGACCATCTCCTGGCCGCGGACATCGGAGAAGTCAATTTCGTAGCGACCGTGTTCGACGAACCATCGATCGACATTGCTCTGGACGGGCTCCAATTCCAGGTCCCCGGAGAGGAGACAGACGGCGTGTGACAGCGAGTCAACGGCGATGACTTCCAACTGTTCCACCACCGCAGCTTCCTGGGCATTGGCGCGAGGAATCAGCAACCCTTTCAGTCCGGCGGTTTTGGCAGCTTCCATCGCGATCGACAGCGTACCTCGGCCTTGCCGCGTGTGCCCCTCCAGCGACAACTCGCCAACAATCGCGTACTCTTCCAACAAATCCGACGTCATCTGGCCGCTGGCGACCAGCAGACCGATGGAGATCGGCAGGTCGAAGGTGGCGGCCTGCTTCCGCAATTCGGCCGGGGCTAAGTTGATCAGAATGTTGTCGTCGACATATTTGTACCCCGAATTCACCATGGCTCGTTCGACTCGATGCGTACTTTCCTTCACAGCCGCGTCGGGAAGTCCCACGATGGTGGTGCGATTGACCGCCGCGGCCGAAATATCGACTTCGACATCGACCAAGAAAGCATCAATTCCGACCAAAGTAAATGTCTTGAGGCGTGCTAAGGGCATGGCAGCTGGCTCCCAGAAAAAAGCAGTACGACGACACACAAGCGTTGAACAGAAACAAGCCCTCGGCACCGCACCTAAACAATTGGCGGCCCCCGAAGACCAGGGCATTTTATCAATCGCCGGCTATCAATGTTGTCGATTTCGGAATTCCTCAAGGCACCTGTGACCTGATGTGTCACTGATAGACCATTTTTTTACCCAGCGGTGGCTTGCGACGTCGGCTGGGGCGGTACCGGCCCTCCAAGGGGCTTGTTGATTTTTCCAGACGAACACGCGAAATTGCCGTCTGATTCAAGGAAATCACGCAAAAACACGGCGTTTTCCCGTCAATCGAAATGCTTGAGGGCTTGTTGATTTTTCCAGACTTACACGCGAAATGGCCGTCCGACTCAAGGAAATCTGACAAAAACAGGGCGTTTTCCCATCAATCGAAACGCTTGACGCGTTCCGCTACGGGAAAATCAACAAGCCCTTGACGCATTCCGCTACGGAAAAATCAACAAGCCCCAAGCCTGGGGGCGGTTGGGTGCGGACACGCATCTCCCGGCGACGTTTGTAATCGGCCGTGGCGTTGGAATTTCTACCTAGAACCTAGAACCTAGAACCCAGAACCCAGAACCCAGAACCCAGAATTATGGCAACGTTTTACGGTCTGGAGGGGAGAAAATTGAGGCGGGTACGATCGCTCATTTCGGGCCGCTCGCGACTCAAGAACGTGCCAATCCCGCCGGGATTGTCACGCGATAGAGCTTGTACGAGTGGCGACTTGCTCGGCGGCACCCTGCCAGGTG
This sequence comes from Pirellulaceae bacterium, assembly GCA_018402565.1. Lineage (GTDB taxonomy): Bacteria > Planctomycetota > Planctomycetia > Pirellulales > Pirellulaceae > M30B19. The sequence goes on from JAGYIQ010000010.1 coordinate 38,970, forward strand.
GCCAACGGTTAGCCTTACGGTTTGGCTCGGCCCAGAACCTCGCTGGCCTCGAACAGTGGCACGCCTTTGAGTTCACCGGTCACCACCAATCGTTGGTCGACCCAACCTTGGAATTCGCAGGCGATCATGCCGCGTCGGCGGATCTTGGTGCCGCGGACCATGATGGTCAGGCGTTCACCGGGGAAGACCGAACCGCGAAAGCGAGCGTTTTCAATGCCACCCAGGCCAATGACGTCGCAGCCCAACATGTCGTTCTTGACGGAAAAATACGACGACAGTTGCGCCGCGGCTTCGCACATAATCACGCCCGGCATCAAGGCAAAGCCTGGCATGTGGCCGCGGACCCAAAATTCCTTCTCCGAGGTATCCTTGTAGCCCACGATTCGACTGGTCGCCAAATCTTCGAACAGGATCCCATCCAGTTGGCTAATTTCGTAGCGTTGGTGATTGCAGCTATTGATGTCGTGCGCGGTCGCGATGGGCTGCGCTTGATCGAACAGAGCAAAATCGACAATGGGTTCGTGCAGCGCCAAGGAAAACCACTTTCATTTCGATTAGGCAGGATTTTTGGCTGAGACAATGACATCGACCATAGCGTCGTTCCACCGACCAAGAAGCCCGTGTCCCGGCGCAAATTTAGTGGGCAAAGACCCCAACCCACTCACTCAGAATCTTAACGACTTCCAGACCGCAACGCAACAAGGCCAAGCCGTCTGAAACCGCTCGGCGTTTCGCTTGCAATCGACCTCAGTTTCCCTAGGTTTCGACGGCGTCCAGGTACGGATCCGCCCCCATTTCTCGCAGCAATTGTTGCCGGTGCCCCTCTTGGAACAGCAGTTGCTGCCGGGCCTTGAAGTGACGCCGTTCGACGCGTCGTTGGGCGGTGCGAAAGACCGATACATCGGCGCGGACGGATTTACCTTGGCGCACTGCCTGTCGCCACCTTTCCGCTCGTTTGCCGTAGCCAGCGACCAGGATATCGTCCTCCCAGCAATGAAAGTGCCGGTAGGAGCCCGGGTCCCCTTGGCGACCGCAGCGGCCAATCAGCTGCCGATCGATCCGAGCGGACTCATGCAATTCGCTGCAGATGACGTGCAGTCCACCGAGCGCCAAGGCGTCGGCCTCCAGCTTGATGTCCGTGCCGCGGCCCGCCATGTTGGTCGCCACCGTGACCGCATTCTTTCGTCCGGCTTGAGCGATGATCGCGGCCTCAGCGGCGACGTGCGTCGCGTTGAGCACCTCGTGGGAGATCTGTCGTGCGGCCAAACAATCCGAGAGCGTTTGGCTCAACTCGATCGAGCGAGTGCCGATCAGCACGGGTCTCCCGGTGGCATGCAATTGAGCGACTTCATCGGCGATGGCCTCCCACTTATCGCGAGCGGACGTGCAGAGTTTATCGGGCCAACGTTTGCGTTGCGGCGGCCGATTCGTCGGCACATCGACGGCCCACAGGCGGTAGATCGCCTGGAGTTCCGGGCCGCTGGCGGCGACCGTCCCAGTCATGCCGGCCAATTGCGGGTAGCGGAGGAAGAGATCTTGCACGGTGATCCGTGCCGCTTCGCCGGTTTCGCATGTGACCAGGAGTTGGTGCCGAGCTTCGATCGCCTGGTGCAGCCCGGCTCGCCACTTTCGACCTTCCGCCACCCGTCCGGTAAATTCGTCCACAATTTGCACTTCGCCATCGTGGATCAGGTATTGGCGTCCATCCTGATAAAAGTGCTCCACCGCAATGGCTTGCTCGACGAATTGGTACAGTTCCAGCTGCGGGGCGGTGGCCAGGGTTGCGGGTCGCGGGCATTGGCGGGCCCGTCGACGGCCTGCCTCCGTCAGCTCCACGCGGCGGTGTTGCACGTCACTGCGAAAATCGGTGCCAGGAACGAACTGAGCAGCGACCGCAGCGGCCCAGCGATACAGGTCGGCTCGTGGGTTCTCGCCGCGGGGCAGTGGGTGGCTGACGATCAGCGGCGTGCGGGCCTCGTCGATCAGGATACTGTCGGCTTCATCGATCAACGCGAAGTTCAATTCACGCTGCACGACGCCGGAGTTGGTCGTGGTCGGATCCAGGAGCTCGGCAGCTGCGGCACCGGGCAGCGTCTCGGCTTGGCGAATCGCCAGTCGATCGCGGAGGAAATCGAAGCCGATCTCTTTGGCGGTTGAATACGTGATGTCGGCTTCATAAGCCAGGCGGCGTTGGGCCGAGGTCGAGTCGCCGGTGACCACACCCACGCGCAGCCCCAACAGTTCGTACAGCGGCTGCATCAATTCCGCGTCACGTTCGGCCAGGTAGTCGTTGGCCGTGATCAAGTGCGCTCCACGCTGGGGGAGCGCCGCCAGGACCAAAGGCAAGGTGGCGGTGAGCGTCTTGCCTTCACCCGTTTGCATGACGGCCGTGGCCCCATGATGCAGGGCGATGCCGCCGAGGATCTGCACGGGGTAGTGCTCCATGGCCAGGCTCCGCCGAGCGGCTTGGCGGACCAGGCCAAAGGTCGAGGGCAACAGCTTGGCCAGTGGTTGGCCGCTAAGTGCCTGGTACCGCAGCGAACGGAACTCGCGTTGCAGCTCCTGGTCGGTCAGCTTGCGATACGCGTCGTCCACGGCTTGGATCTGCTGGACCCAGCGTCGCCAGGTGCGGAGTCGGTGTTGCGACCAGAGACGATTCCACAGGCGCATGGTTTATCGGGCTCCGCCGGTTTGCCAGCCGCTGCCGGGGCCCGCAGCCGTGGGCGCCGCCAAGGGCTGGCCGGCCGCCGAGAACATCGGTGGGGCTTGGCCCGTCGAAAGGCCTGCGGCGGGAGAGCCGGCCATGGCCGCAGGAGCCGTGCCGTACCCATTGTTGCTGGGCGGCGGTGCCGCGCCCTGCCAGCCCATGCGAGCTTGGTTTTCGGCGGTTCGTGACGAAGAATTTTCACCCAAAACCTGGTAGTTGGACATGCCTGGATTGGCGACCGGCGGGGCCACAAATGACTGACCATTGCGTTGGGCCTGCTGCCAGGCGGCCATCTGCTGCGCTTGCTGCACCTGCTGGTTGGCGGCCTGCGACTGCCATTGCTGAGCAAAGCTGCCATTGGCATTGGCGACGGGCGCGGAGCCCGGAGCAGGCGCCGCATAATACCCGGCCCCAGCGACCGCATAGGCGCCCGGCGTGACTGCGATCATCGGGTTGTCGATCGGAGCCGTCGTCGTGAAGCCACCCATGTTCACCGGCTGAAATCGACTGGGGTCAAACCAACTTTGCCCCGTTTGGCCCGGGGGCGGAGCGCTGCGGCTGTTGTTAGCGACCGAACCGGGTGTGCCGGTGGCGGGCGCGGGCCAGAATCCGTCCTGGGCGCCCGGCGGCACCGTGGGACTGGAGGTGGTCGTGAGGGGATTAACACCGCCCGCGGGCGTCGCGAAGGAGGGGATCGTCGAAGTGCTGTACGGGTCAAAGCCGCCAGGCAGCAGCGGCGGTGCGTTGCGGGCGTCAAGTCCAGGAGACGGATTGGCGGCCACCGCCGACGGCGAGGCGGCTCGTTCGGGGATCTGCGTGTAGGTCGGGGCTGTGTTGCCGGTCGAAGCCCCCGAGTTCCACGGGCTGACACCAAACGGAGACGCAGCCGCAGGGTTGACGCCAGCGGCGGACGGGTTGGTGGAAGGCGTGAAGCCATTAGCCGGCAGAGCCGAACCCATGGGCATGGAACTGGGCGGCATGCCAGGACCCAGCGAGGCGCCGGTGGGAGCCCCCATCACGGGCCCAAATTGCGGGATATTCAGCGAGCCGGTCGGCGGCGGTGGCACCCGGTCCACTCGGCCGAAGTTCAACAAGCGCCAATTGCCCGGCCGATTTTGACAGCCCAGACTGCAGACCAGAGCCAGTACCAACAGCCCCAGTCGCACCGACAGCCCTATCCGTCCCAACAGCCGCGGCCGTCCCAACAGGCGTAGCTTGATGGCCAGGGACGCCGTTAGCAGATCTGTCGGCAAACGAAAAACTCGAACCATCGGCGAAATCCTGCTGGCGAGGGCTGGGGGCCGACCCTCGGCCTCCGCTCTAAAAATTCAGGTCGCGTTGCGCGAGTCTTCTCGCGTGACCGTGCGAAGGTAGCAGTTCTGGCGAGATGGACCAATAGAGATTCGCCCTGGCCACCGACTGGGCCACCGGCGGCCAACTTGCTCTGGACGGGGGCTCGGCGTTTCGCTAGTTTCCGCCGCTGAAGCTTCGATCCCTCGCCTGGGAACCCCACAGCCATGAGTCACTCTGCAGCTCGCTCGACCCTTTCTGCCCATCGCCAGCGACGAGCCAAACCGCTCGTCCCCGAGCGACTCGTGGGCCTGCTGCTAGGCGTCTGGCTGTTGACCGGTTGCCAGTACAGCATGAGGGACAATCTCGCGCCGCCTGGCACGATCTGGCAGCAGCGGAACCGCGCGGTGCAATTTGATCCGTATCCCTTGGACCACATGGGACCACCCATCGTCGGCGGGCGACCGCGCGAATACTCCAAGCCGCTCCCCGAAGCCTTCGACAATCAACTTCGCGGCCGTTGACCGTGCGGCGTCCGGTTCTACAGGACGCGGGGCGCTCAGGCGATTTTTTGCAGGACTTCGATGCCGCGGTCCAATTGTTCGTCGCTGGCGGCAAAGGACAGTCGGAAGTGCGTGTCATGCCGACTGAAGATATTGCCGGGAATGATCAGCAGTTCGTGCTCGATCGCGCGTTCGACAAAGGCCTGGCCGGTCCCCCCGGGCAACTGCGGGTACATGTAAAAAGCGCCATCGGGCTTGACGATTTCGTAGTGATCCTTGAGTCCCGCGTAGAGGCGATCGCGCTTGTCGCGATAATCGGCCATGTAGGGAGACACATCGCAGTCCAGAGCCGACAGACCCGCCCATTGGACCGGCTGCGGAGCACAGACAAACGTGTACTGCTGCAACTTGGTCATGGTCTCGATCACGGGAGCCGGACCGTGCACAAAACCCAATCGCCAGCCCGTCATCGCGTGACTCTTCGAGAAGCCGTCGACCACGATTGTATCCGGATTGAATTGAGCGGCCGACACGAACGGGGTGTCGAAGCAGAAATGGCGGTAGATCTCGTCGCTGATCAACGCGACGTGGCGCTCGCCGCAAATCCGAGCGACCTCGCGGACCGAGGCCTCGTCCGCGCACACCCCAGTCGGATTGCCGGGGCTATTGAGCAGAACCAGCTTGGTCTTGCTGGTCAAGGCATCGATAAACCGCTGCACGTCGATCTGGAATTTCGCGTCGGTATCAACCAGTACTGGCGTGCCCCCCGCCAGGCGGACCAAGGGGGCGTACATGACAAAGTATGGATCAAAAATGATCACCTCGTCGCCCGGGTCGACCATGGCCAGCATCGCCAGCATCAACGCGCCGCTGGTGCCGGACGTGACCAACAGGTGGCGATCCGCATCGGGGTATTCCTGGCGGATATCGGCCAGCAGCCGTTCGCGCAGCGGTGCGATCCCCTGGGTGCTGGAGTAGCTGTTCTTGCCGGCTCGGATCGCCTCGATCATGCTCTCTTTGACCTCGGCTGGCACATCAAAGTGCGGCTGGCCGATAGACAGGTTGATGGGATTCTTGAGCTTGGCCGCCAAATCAAACACACGGCGGATGCCGCTGGAGTCGAAGTGCGCCGTCCGCTCGGCGATCCAAGCACTGGCTGCCGTCGCCAGGCCTGTCGAGTTCACGTCGGCACTTGCGGCGTTACTTGTGACAGTGGGTTGAGTTGCCATGGTCGAATCACCTCGCTTGCGAATCCAAGGGGTTGGGGGCCGACTACAAGCACTGAGTCTCGCTGCGAGTCGCCCTGCCCTGCCCTGCCCTGCCCTGCCACGATCATAGCCCAAGTCCGCGGGTTGGAGGAAGGGTGCGCGGAGCGAGTGCCGCGGGCCGTGAAAATTTGCCAATTAAAACAGATTTGATGCTTGCTGTGTCGCGGCCAGGCGTACGTCCGATTGGATGGTCCGGCGCGACGTGAGCGACAATCGTGTGGTCGCGATACTGTTCAGAAATCTTCTACGTTGATACACTACGGTTGTGGAATGGACGTCGGACGATGAACCCCTCGGTTGAGCCTTCACCATGAGCGAAATTCACGACGAGTGCGGCGTCGCGGCGATTTATTGCCTCAAGCACTCGCCCGAAAGTCAAGTGTGCACCTTCAGCGAGCCTCGGTTTTGCTCGTATATGATGCCGCGGATGTTGCAAGACATCCAGAATCGCGGGCAGTTGGCGGCGGGGATGACCACCTTTTCGCCCAACCGTGGCCATTTGTTGCTGACGCATAAAGAGATCGGCACAGTGTCCGAGGTGTTTCGCATGAGCCACAAGCTCAAGAGCGAAAATCTGATGAAGCGATATGCGGGCGCGGCGTCGATTGGGCACGTGCGCTATGCTACCTGCGGCACGGACGATGCTTCTTATGCTCAGCCATTCGAGCGGCAGCACATCCAGAAGTCGAAGTGGTTCAGCTTCGCGTTCAACGGCCAGTTGGCGAATTATCAGCAGTTGCGGGACGAGTTGCTCCGCGAGAACGAGAACCATTTGGCTCGGGAGACCGACACCGAGATCATCTTGCATGAGATCAGCCGCGTGTTGTCGCGGAACGCCAAGGCCAATTTTTTGGATGTCATGCAACACCTGAGCCAGCGATTCGACGGGGCGTATGCGCTGGCGTTGCTGACCGCGCAGGGCGACATGATGGTGGCGCGAGATCCATTGGGCATCAAGCCCATGTGTTATGCCTTTGACGGTTCGGTGTTTGCGGCGGCCAGTGAGAACGTCGCGCTGTTGAACTTGGGGTTCGAACCGGAGGAGATTCGCGACTTGCCGCCAGGGCACATGGCCACGATTGTCGACGGGCAATTCCAGATCCAGCAGTACCATGCGGCGCCGACGGCGGCTCACTGCTTCTTCGAATGGGTGTACTTTGCCAACGTCGCCAGTACTCTGGATCAACGCAGCGTGTACCTGTCGCGGACGCGGTTGGGCCAGGAGTTGGCGGCGGCCGAACGAGCCAAGCCGATGTTCGACTGGAACGATGGCAATACGATTGTGGTTCCGGTGCCCGACACCAGTAAAGCGGCGGCGGATGCCATGGCGTACGCCTTGGGCGTGCCGTCCGTGGAGGGATTGATTCGCAACCGTTATTCGGGTCGAACATTCATCGAGAACACGCCCGAGCAGCGGATGCAGCGAGCCAAGGCCAAGTACACCCCGTTGCGCGAAGTCATGGGCGGAAAACGAGTGATTCTGGTCGAGGACTCGATCGTCCGCAGCACCACCATGAAGGTCCTGTTGGGCCGGATTTACGATCGCGGGGGCGCCAGCGAGGTGCATGTCCGCGTGGCCTGCCCGCCGATTGTGGCGCCCTGCTTCTACGGCATCGACATGCCAACGGTCAGCGAGTTGTTCGCGCCGAAGTACTTGAACGACTTGGCCGAGCCGGACGATGCGACGCACGCCATGATGGCCACCCAGTTGGGCTGCGATTCCTTGCGTTACTTGCCGCGCGCTTCGATCGCGCGGGCAATCGATTTGCCGGCGAACTCGTTGTGTCAGGCTTGCATTTCCGGACAATACCCAACGGCGGCTGGACAGCACCTGTACCAACTGGTCCTCGGCGGAGCCTACTCCGCCTCCGGACGTCCCCTGGACGCTTGAGTTCAGTGGCTCCGGCATCCGTCCGATGACGGACCTTGGCGCAGACTGGCGTTATGAAAAAATTGACACCGAGTGGCCCATGGGGTGCCACTCGATTTTGTTTCGACTTGACTGAGGAGAGAACATGGCGGTCGACCGCAATTTGCTGGAGACATTCGAGAACCGTTTCCCGCAGCGGGACTACGAGATCAAGCACACGTGCCACGAATTCACGTCGATGTGTCCAAAGACGGGCCAACCCGATTTTGGCGTCCTGCACTTTCGTTATACGCCCAACGATACGTGCGTGGAGCTGAAGAGCCTGAAGATGTACATGCAGCAGTACCGTCACGAAGGGATCTTCTACGAAAACGTCACCAACACCATCATGGACGACTTGATTGCCGTGCTGCAGCCGCGGTGGGCCGAGCTCAAGGCCGAATTCACGGTGCGCGGTGGTTTTAGTTCGGTGATCACCGTCGAGTACTTCGATGAGAACGCCAAAGTTTTGGGTTAACTTCGAGACGCAACCAGGGAAATCAGCCGGAGTGCCTTAGTACCCGGTTTTAGCTTGCCGTAATGAGAGTTAGCCGATTTGAAACACAATCGGTCGTACTCGTACTCAGTCCCGATGAATCGGGACGGTACTCGAACTGCTGGTTTTCCCTGCAAGCGTGCCAAGAAGCAAGAACCGCTCTCGCTTGAATCGTGCTATATTCGAGTACGAGTAGGAGCAGGAGTACGAACTCCGCCATCCGTGACCTTTCGACGCACAGCCGCGTGAACGGTTAAGTGACGTCCAGTAATTTGCCGGGAGTGAATACCATGTTAGTACCGCAACGGATCCAGTCCCCGTCCCGAGTGCTGTTGTCGGGTTTCTCGGACGAGGCCGCTTTGGACAAAACGGTCGACCAACAGTTTGCGGCCATGGCGGCGTTGGGTCTTCATTACACTTGCCTGCGCTTTATCGACATGGGCCAAGGCGTGAAGAACGCCATGTTGCTGGACGATGCGGAAGTGGACCAATGCGTTGCGAAGTTGGCTCGGTACGGCTTGCAGGTCTCGAGTTTGGGGTCGCCGATCGGCAAGGTCAAGTTAGTGGACGAAGCCGACGGGACCACGAATCGCTATGTGCCGTTTGAGCAGTACTTGCGCGAGGATGTGACCCACGCGTGTCGGCTGGCGAATAAACTGGGCACCAAGCTGATTCGCGGCTTCTCGTTCTATCATCCGAAGGGCTCGGACCCGGCCCAGCACTTGCCGCAAGTGATCGACCAACTGGGCCAGATCGCCGATCGCTGTGCCGAGCATGGCTTGGTTTATGGCCTGGAAGTGGAAGCCAACTTGGTCGGGCAGACGGGCCACTGGATGGCGCGGTTGCATGCCGGCGTCAATCGGCCCAACCTGTTGCTGATCTTTGACGCCGCCAACCTGTCGACCCAGGGGTACTCGGGCTACGAGGTCTACGAACATTACTTGGCGATGAAACCGGGCCTGGGTTGGCTGCATATCAAGGATTACAAGCATCCGGGCCCCGTCAAACGACTGGAGCACGTGGACGAAGAGGCCCTGAAGCACTTTGTGCCCGCGGACATGGGAGACAGCGGCCACGAATTGATCCTGCGGGATCTGGCCGACTTCCTGCCGACCGTCCAGCAGCGAATGGCGGCGTTTGGCGTGCCCGGCGTGTTCTTGGACTTGGAGCCGCATGTGCGGGGCGGCGGGCAATTCGGCGGGTTCAGTGGCCCGGACGGTTTTGGGATCGCACTCCGCGGCTTGTGTCGCGCCTTGGACTACGCGGGTATCGACTACAGCCTCCGCGAGTACGCTGAACTTTCGTCTTAAACTCGGCTCAACCGTGAACATCCCCGCGCGTGTCCCCGCGGCCTGGGGCCTGTTTAACCGCAACGCCGTAGGCGTGCGTTGCCCTGCGCTCGACTCCTCGCTGCGGTCTCCCTCCAGGCCAAGTGGCCGGTTGATCTTTCCGTCGCAAACAGCCTGGAGGGCTGGTTGATTTTTCCGTAGCGGAATGCGTCAAGGGCTTGTTGATTTTTCCGTAGCGGAACGCGTCAAGCGTTTCGATTGGTGGGAAAACGCCGTGTTTTTGCCCGATTTCATTGAATCAGGCGGCGATTTCGCGTGTAAGTCTGGAAAAATCAACAAGCCCTCAAGCATTTCGATTGAGGCGGAAACGCCGTGTTTTTGCCCGATTTCATTGAATCAAGCGGCGATTTCGCGTGTAAGTCTGGAAAAATCAACCAGCCCTCGAGCGTTTCGATTGACGGGAATACGCCCTGTTTTCGCCCGATTTCCTCGAATCGGGCGGCCACTTCGCGTGTAAGTCTGGACAAATCAACCAGCCCCCACTTTGCGGTCGGCTGGGAATACGGATCAGCCCTGAATGCCACTGGTGGAATCGCCAGTCTGATGTTGCATGGGGCAGCGCGGTATGCGAAAATGGGGCGTCGGTTACCATCCGAGTTCCCACCCTTAAAGGAGTCCCACCGTGGTCGATCCCGCCTCAAATGTCCCGCAGGCCGCTGGTTCTGCCCCCTCCCCAGCGGCGCCTCAACCGGCCGTCGCTGCTCCGCGTTCCACCAAACCGCATCGCCGCGGATTCCTGCAAGCCGGGGCCGCTGCGATCGCGATTCCGTACTTTGTCTCGCCCTCGTCGCTCGGGTTGGCCGGGCATGTGGCCCCCAGCAACCGGATCACGATTGGCGGGATTGGGACCGGCGGCAAGGGACGGCACAACTTGGAGCAGTTCCTCGGGTTTGGCGACTGCCAAGTGGTCGCGGTCTCGGATGTGGATCGCAACCACGCCAATGCCACTAAGGCGATGGTGGATCAACATTACGGCAATGCCGATTGCTTGACGATGTCGGATTTCCGCGAGATGTGCCAGAGAGCGGATATCGACGCGATTTGTGTTTCCACTCCGGATCACTGGCATGCGCTCAACACGATCGCAGCTTTGCGTGGCGGCAAAGACGTGTACTGCGAGAAGCCGTTGGCCAACAGCGTCGGCGAGAGCAAGGCGATGCGGGATGTCTCTGTGGCGACCGGTCGGATCGTGCAATGCGGTTCGCACGAACGTTCCAACAATCGGGCTCGGTATGGCTGCGAGTTGGTAGCCAGTGGTCGCTTGGGCAAGATCCACACGGTCGAGATCAATCTGCCGTGCGACGATCCGCATCACTTGGAGGCCAAGAAGTTGACGGACATTCCGCCGGTGGAGGACGTGCCAGAGCATTTGGACTTCGACGCGTGGTTGGGTCACACGGCGACGGTGCCTTACATTCCTCGCCGTGTTCACTTCTGGTGGCGCTTCAACCTGGCTTACGGCGGCGGTGAGATGACCGATCGCGGGGCCCACATCATTGACTTGGCCCAGTTGGCGTTGGGGATGGACGCGTCCGGACCAACCCATTACGTGGCCCAAGGCGATCGCGCGGCCGGCAGCTTGTACGACGCTTACTGGGAGTACAACTTTGTCAACACTTACGCCAATGGCGTGAAGATGGTGGGCAAGAGCGAGGGTCCGCGCGGCTTGAAGTTCATCGGCGAGGACGGTTGGTTGATGATGCACATCCACGGCGCCCAATTGGAATGCAGCGACCCCGCGTTGCTGGACGAAGCAGCCAACGAGCGTCTCAACGGCGTGAAACTGGGACGCAGCCCCGGTCACCATCGGGACTTCATCGACTCGGTGAAAACTCGCAAGGACCCGTTTGCCACCGCCGAGATCGGTCATCGCACCGCCACGATCTGCCACCTAAACAACTTGGCCATTCAATTGGGACGTCCGTTGAAGTGGGATCCGGTCAAGGAGCAAGTCGAGGGAGACGACGAGGCGAACGCCTTGTTGACACCCAAGATGCGCGGCCCGTGGAGCCTGGAGATCGGCACCTAAAGCACAGCCGTAGGCCTTGTTGATTTTTCCGTAGCGGAATGCGTCAAGCATTTCGATTGAGGCGAAAACTTCGTGTTTTTGCTCGACTTTATTGACTTGTGCGACGAGTTCGCGTGCAAGTCTGGAAAAATCAACAAGCCAACACGGCCTAGTTAATTTTTCCGTAGCGGAATGCGTCAAGCATTTCGATTGATGCGAAAACTTCGTGTTTTTGCTCGATTTACTTGAATCGGGCGACGAATTCGCGTGCAAGTCTGGAAAAATCAACAAGCCAACACGGCCTTGTTAATTTTTCCGTAGCGGAACGCGTCAAGCGTTTCGATTGATACGAAAACTTTCGTGTTTTTGCTCGACTTTATTGAATCGGGCGACGAATTCGCGTGCAAGTCTGGAAAAATCAACTCGCTTTGACGGGTTAAAATTCGGTTAAAACGCCACTCGAGCGGGAGGACGGACCAGTCCCTCCCGCTCTTTTGGTATACTCATGACGCGTCACCTCTCGGCTGACGCGTTTTGTTTTGGCCCCTCCGTCCTGTGAGACTCTGTATGAGATCCACCCTGGTTGACGATCGAGTACCCCGTGGAAGTTGGCGAGCGAAGGTTGCTGCCTGCTTGTGGCTGGGTTGTTTGGCGGTGATCGCCGTGGCCACAGACGGGGTCATGGCGTGCCAGGACGTTTTTGATTGGGAGTCGGCCGAGACTTGGCGGGAGGGTGTGCGGTACACATCGTTGGAACGCGAGTACCCCAACGCCGAGGGGCTGACGTGTCCGAATTACTTGTTCTTCGATGCGACTCGAGTGCGAAAGCTGCGGCTGCACGCCGTCCGAATCGATACTCAAACCCCGGGCATCAAGTGGTTGGTCACGGATCGAGCGGAGGGGTGGGGAGAACCGATGCCGGAGTTCCGCGGTCAGAATTTGAGTGAGTTCACAGTGCGGACGAAGCGGCAGACGACTCGCGAGTTCATGTCGGAGCAGCGGGCCGCGGGTGTTCCAGTGAGTTACGCGGTCAATGCGGCCCCCTGGAGTCCCTACCAAAGCGGCTTCGCACATCCGTTTGCGGACCGCATGGGACTGCTGGTTGCGGCAGGACGGATGGTCAGTCCCGCGGACGGCCGCTACCCTTCGCTGATCGTCGACAAAGACGGGCGACTGGAGATGAGATTGGTGCCGGTCGACGCGGACTTGGCGGGCATCCAGACGGCCGTGAGTGGATTCGGCTTCTGTTTGCGAGACGGTCAAATGGTGGCCAAGGATACCGTGCTGCATCCGCGGACGGGTTACGGCCTGTCGGAGGATGGCCGCTACTTGGTTTGGTTGATCATCGAGGGGCGGCAAGTGGCCAGCCAGGGGGCGACGGTGCACGAGGTGGGCGAGTGGCTGCGGCACTACGGTACCCACCACGGCATCAACATGGACGGCGGCGGCTCCACCACGCTGGCGCGATGGGACGACGACCAACAACAGGCGAAATTGGTCAACCGACCGGCTCATGGCGAGCGGTCCAACGGCAACCACTTGGGGCTGTACTTTGTCACCCCCGACAAATAAACCAGCTCCGCTCCTTGGCGTTCACAACGTAGAACCCGACGGCCCAGCCCAGGCACCTCGCTGCGGCTGGATGAATTAATTCACCCTTCTACACCAGGACCCGAACATGTTGCCCCGACAATGGACCTTATTTTTTGCGATCTTATCTGCCCCCACCTTGTCGCTGGTCGTGACCTCCACCGGACGGGTGTCAGAGGTAGCCGCCCAGGGAATCGCTGAGGGGGGCGAAGATCAACGCGGGGAGTGGCCCCAGTTCCGCGGCGCGGACGCGACGGGTGTGGCGGCCAACGCCAGTTTTCCGGACCGCTGGTCGGCCACCGAAAACGTGGCTTGGAAGCGCGACCTGCCGGGTCGCGGTTGGTCGTCGCCGGTGGTCTGGGGCGACCAGGTGTTCGTGACATCGGTCGTCAACACGGGCGAGGGAGAAGAGATCAAGAAGGGGCTGTATTTTGGCGGTGACCGTCCGCAACCGGCCGCGAGTGAACACCAGTGGTGGGTGTATGCCTTGAGTCTGACGACGGGCGAGATCGTGTGGCAGCGCCAGGTGCATGCGGGTGTTCCGCAGTCGGCGATCCATCTGAAGAGCAGCTACGCGGCCGAGACGGCCGTGACGGACGGCGAGCGAGTTTACTTCTGCTTCGGAAATCTTGGTATTTTTTGTTTTGACATGGCGGGCAATGAAGTGTGGCAGCATCGCCTGCCGCCGCAAGAGACACGGTACGGCTGGGGGACCGCCGCTTCGCCTGTGCTGCACGACGGTCGTCTGTACTACTGCTTCGACAACGAGGAGCAGTCGTACCTGTTGGCCTTGGGGGCGAAGGATGGCCGCGAGGTCTGGCGAGTCGAACGAGACGAGAAGAGCAACTGGGCGACGCCCTTCATTTGGCAGACGCCGGAACGGACCGAGATTGTGACGGCGGGCACGGGCCAAGTTCGGTCGTACGACTTGGCGGGCAAGTTGTTGTGGACGTTGTCGGGCATGTCCAGCATCACGATAGCGACGCCGTACGAATCGGGCGGGTTGCTGTATGTGAGTTCGGGTTACGTGATGGATCCGCTGAAGCCGATCTATGCCATTCGGCCGGGAGCCAGCGGCGACATTTCGCTGGCGGAGGGCCAGACTTCCAGTCCCTGGATTGCGTGGTCACAGCCCAAGGGGGCGCCTTACAACCCCTCGACTTTGGTCTATCAGGACCGACTGTTTGTGCTGTACGATCGCGGTACGGTCGCGACGTTTGATGCCAAGACGGGTGAACCAGTTTACGGACCGGAGCGACTGCCGAACGGCCGAGCATTCACATCGTCACCTTGGGCCAGTCAGGGTAAGATCTTCTGTCTGAACGAAGATGGAGTCACGTACGTCTTATCGGCCGGCGACGACTTCCGAGTGCTGCACACGAACGAACTGGCGGAGGACGACATGGGGATGGCCACTCCGGCACTGGTGGGCGATCGGCTCATCTTGCGGACCGCCGCGCGGATTTATTGCATTCGTGCCGAGTCCCAAACGCCGTAGGGAGCCTCCCCCACGCCAACCGGTTTGGGGCTGGTTGATTTTTCCGTAGCGGAATGCGTCAAGAAGCGTAGGGCGTAGGGCGGAGGGCTTAGGGTTGGGGCGGTGAGAGGTTGGGGGGCGTTTTTGGGCCAAGATTAGGAAATCAGGAGCCACGCTTCCGGTAACCCGTCAGGAATCTATCTGCCTCAATAAAACCGTGCCATAACAGGGATTTTCCGCCTCAAGCGAAATGCTTGACGCATTCCGCGACCCACGCCGCACCACCTCAACTTTACTCCAAACGCGACGCCACCCCTCCACGCCCCAACCTCCTACGCCCTACGCCCTATGCCCTACGCGTCCCCAATCTTTCTGCCCAAAATCTTTCTGCCTCTTCCTCACCTCTGCCTCCAAACACCCCTCACCCCTCACCTCGCCAACTTCCTGCGCTCTACGCTCTACGCTTCGACCGCTATCTAGCCTCAACCAGCAGGGGACAGAGGAATAGGGACAGAGGAATAGGGACAGAGGAATAGGGACAGAGGAATGGGGACAGAGGAATAGGGACAGAGGAATAGGAACAGAGGAATAGGGACAGAGGAATGTGGGACAGAGGAATGGGGGACAGAGGAATAGGGACAGAGGAATAGGGACAGAGGAATAGGGACAGAGGAATGGGGACAGAGGAATAGGGACAGAGGAATGTGGGACAGAGGAATGTGGGACAGAGGAATAGGGACAGAGGAATAGGGACAGAGGAATAGGGACAGAGGAATAGGGACAGAGGAATAGGGACAGAGGAATAGGGACAGAGGAATAGGGACAGAGGAATGTGGGACAGAGGAATGGGGGACAGAGGAATAGGGACAGAGGAATAGGGACAGAGGAATAGGGACAGAGGAATAGGGACAGAGGAATGGGGGACAGAGGAATAGGGACAGAGGAATGGGGACAGAGGAATGGGGACAGAGGAATAGGGACAGAGGAATGGGGACAGAGGAATGGGGACAGAGGAATAGGGACAGAGGAATGGGGACAGAGGAATGGGGGACAGAGGAATGGGGGACAGAGGAATGGGGACAGAGGAATGGGGACAGAGGAATGTGGGACAGAGGAATGGGGACAGAGGAATGTGGGACAGAGGGAATGGGGACAGAGGAATAGGGACAGAGGAATAGGGACAGAGGAATGGGGGACAGAGGAATGGGGCCGGACTGTACACCAGCAGCCCTCTACGCGTTTAACACTGAACAGGTTGAAAAGTGGCGAGCCAACGGCCGGTAGCATGCCCGCGGTGCTGCCGCATCCGTGTTTATCTTGCCTTCAAATCCACGAACCGCCTCCCCTAGGTCATCCGTGTAAATTCGTGTCCATCCGTGGCTCCTGATTTCCTCAGCCAGCCACGCTTCCGGTAACCCGTCAGGAATCTATCTGCCTCAATAAAACCGTGCCATAACAGGGTTTTCCGCCTCAAGCGAAATGCTTGACGCATTCCGCTACCCACGCCGCACCACCTCAACTTTACTCCAAACGCGACGCCACCCTCCACGCCCCAACCTCCTACGCCCTACGCCCTACGCCCTACGCGTCCCCAATCTTTCTGCCCAAAATCTTTCTGCCTCTTCCTCACCTCTGCCTCCAAACACCCCTCACCGCGCCAACTTCCTGCGCTCTACGCTCTACGCTTCGACCGCTATCTAGCCTCAACCAGCAGGGGCTGCTGGTCTACAGCTCCGCCCTACGCTTCTTGAGGCGTTCAGCGACGCGAAAATCAACCGGCTGCTAGGCGTGGTTGGTGATTTCCCACCGCTCTTGGTCCAGGACGGGTAGGTTATCAAAGCGATCGATCCGAGCGGCAAAAGCCAGATCAGCGGCGCGGCCTTGGGCGCAGAGATTTGACCCACCGAGGGAGCGACGGAAGACCTCCAGCATGGCCTCTTCACTTGGGAACCGACCGTCGCCCGGCAGACTTTGCCAATAACTGCGAGCCAACTCGGATTGATCGTTAACTTCCCAGGCAGGCAGATCGGCGGTGGGCCCGCGGAGCAATTCGGCGGTGACGGCGCCGGCGAACAGCACGTCCTCGCAGGTGACGTGTTTATCGGTCCCGGAGCAGACCAATGCGACACGATGAGCCCGACTCAAGTGCTGGACAACTCGGCTGAGATTGGCAAAACTACCAATCACGATCTGCTGGGAACCGCGGCAGCGATCCATGGCCTTGGTGCCGTTGGTGGTGGTCATGACAATCGTCTGCCCGGCCACCGCCGCTGGACTGTAGGTCTCGGGGGCATTCCCCAGGTCAAAGCCGGGCAGGGGCTTCCCGAGTCGCTCGCCGCCCAGCAACACGTTGGCGGACAGTTCCTCCAGCAGCCGTTGCTTGGTCAAATGGGCTTGGTCCAGGCCGACGCAGGGGACGATCCGAGCCGCCCCATGGGCCAGGCCGGTGGTCATGGTCGTGGTGGCGCGGAGGATATCGATCACGACCGCGACGCAATCCGTCAGCAGTCCGTCGGGGATCAGGGCGGGCAAAAAAAATGTGTACAGCTGCCGGGATTTCACGGTTTCTCTTCCGAGAGGGGCAAGTTGAGAGCGGCGATTTTCCGTTCGCGTTCAGAATAGAGTGCTCATGTCAGACAGTCAAACGGTCGTGGTCGACAAATCGGGTCACAAGGTCCAGCAGATGTTTGCTGAGATCGCGCCCAAGTACGACTTGATGAATCACGTGCTGTCGTTGAACGTCGATCGCTGGTGGCGGTGGCGGACCGTCCGACGTCTGGCGCCGAAGGCGGACGCGCGGGTCTTGGACGTCTGCACCGGCACGGGCGATCTGGCGCTGGCGCTGCTGCAACACATGAACAAAGACGGCATGAACAAAGACGGTACGCAAACGGCCCAGGCCGCGACGGGCGGCGGCCAAACTCCGACGGCCTCTCGCGGGGGAACTGCGGCTGCCGGTCGCCAGGGCATCCTGACCTCCGACCAAGCTTCCGCGCGCGACTTGGGTGACTGCCGAGTCGTGGCGTCGGACTTCTGTCGACCGATGTTGGAGATCGGCGAGAAGAAAGCCAGTCGGTTGCCGGGGCAAGCCCTGCAGTTTGTGGAAGCGGACTCGTTGCGGCTGCCCTTCCCCAGCGAGCAGTTCGACTTGGTGACCGTGGCCTTTGGTCTGCGGAATGTCTCGGACACGGCGGGCGGCCTCCGCGAGATGGTCCGCGTGAGTCGGCCGGGGGGGCAAGTCGGCGTATTGGAATTCACGATGCCGCGGCTCTGGCCGTTGAGCTCGCTGTACAAGTTCTACTTCCTCAAGGTCCTGCCACGCGTCGGCCAGTGGTTCGCCAAGAACCGCAGCGATGCCTACAGCTACCTGCCGGAAAGCGTGGGCCAGTTCCCGCAGTACGAGCAGTTGGCGGCCATGATGCAGGACGCTGGCCTGCGGGACGTCAAGTTCTACCCCATGACCTTTGGGCTGGCCACACTCTATGTCGGCACCAAATCGGCGGCGGCTAGTGAGACGGGAACCGGCGGGCCGTCAGGTGCCGCCGAACTGGCGAGCCCAGGTGATTTGCCTCGTTCGAGTGCCACCCCGGGGGGGCGTTCATGAACGACGATTCGGTACCGCCAGCCAACCTAGCCCCCGCGACGGACGCTGGGGTTCGTCCGGAGGCCTGGACCCAGGCGACGCCTCAACCATCGTCCGCCGGGGGGCCAGCCCCCCTACCTCTGGTGGTCGCCGTCAGCGGCGGCAGCGGGGCGTGGTACGCCCAGCGTTTGATCCAAGTCCTGGTACGCTCGGGGCGTCAGGTGCACTTGTTGCTCAGCGGCGCCGGAGCCCAAGTCACCCAACAGGAACTGGGCGTACGAGTGGACCTGCACAATCCGGACCTGCAGGCTTGGTTGGGCTTGAGTGCCGCGGAGCAATCGTTGGTGCACTACCACCGGCTCAATGACTACTTCACACCCGTCGCCAGCGGCAGTTACCGCACGGCGGGCATGGTTGTTTGTCCCTGCTCCGGCGGTACCTTGTCCGCGATCGCTCACGGCAGCAGCACCAACCTGATCCACCGCGCCGCCGAAGTGCACTTGAAGGAACGCCGCAAGTTGATCCTGGTCCCGCGTGAGACGCCGCTGAGCCGAGTGGCTCTGCAGAACATGCTGTTGGCCCATGATGCGGGTGCCGTGGTGATGCCCGCCAGCCCCGGGTGGTACCATGGCGTGACGGAGTTGGAAGATTTAGTCAAATTTATGGTGGCCAGAATTCTGGATCAATTCGATATCCCCAATGAAGTCATTCATCGCTGGGGGACCTAGGGATTGTCCGTCTATTTGGAGGCAGAAAACCGGGTGCTAACGCACTTTGGCTAATTTCGGAAAACCGGGTGCTAACGCACTTTGGCTCTGGGTTGGTTTGCAGCCCGTAAGATTAGTCACGGAAGACTCTTAAGCTTGATACGCGGCGGTGATGGCCGCTTCCAGATCCGCGATCAGGTCGGTGGGATGCTCCAGGCCGACGGACAAGCGGACCAAGGAATCGGCGATGCCGAACTTGGCGCGATCGGCCGCATCGTAACTGGCGTGGGACATGGTCGCGGGTTGTTCGATTAACGACTCGACGGCCCCCAAGCTGACGGCCAAGCGGAACAGGTGCGTGGATTGCACTAGCCGCTTGGTTTGCGTGATGTCGCCATCCAGTTCGAAGCTGAGCATGGCACCGTAGGCACCGTCCATTTGCCGAGTCGCCAATTCGTGGCCGGGATGCGTGGGCAAGCCGGGGTACAGCACCCGTCGGACTCGAGGGTGTTGTGTCAAGTAATTGGCGATGGCGTGAGCCGAGCGACTCTGTTCGCGGACGCGGAGTTCCAAGGTCTTCAGACCCCGGCTGGCGAGAAACGAATCCCACGGGCTCATCACGCCGCCGGTGGCGTTCTGCGTGTAGTAGAGACGCTGGCCGAGGTCCGGGTCGGCCACCACGATCGCGCCTCCTAACAAGTCACTGTGCCCACCGAGGTACTTGGTGGCCGAGTGGACAACGATGTCGACGCCCAGTTCCAGCGGCCGAGTCAGCACGGGTGTGGCGAAGGTATTGTCGACCACGGTCAGGATGTTGCGTTGTTTGGCCCAGGCCGCGGCAGCTTGGAGGTCGGTGATCGACAGCAGGGGATTGCCGGGCGACTCCAACCACAGGAGCTTGGTCTCGGGGCGTACGGCCGCGTCCAAGCGACTCAGGTCCGTCATCTCGACCATTGACACGCCGATGTGACTGCGGCTGCAGATCTTGTGCAGCAGGCGATAGGTACCACCGTAGATGTCCGTACCGGCCAGGATGTGTTGACCGGCTTCCAGGATCATGGTCACGCAGTGTGAGGCCGCCATGCCCGATGCAAATGCCAAGCCGCGACAGCCACCCTCGAGGGCGGCGATTGTGGTCTCGAAGTTGTGCCGCGTCGGGTTGCCGCTACGCGAATAATCGTAGGGCTGCTCTTTCCCAGCTTCCTCCATCACGTAGGT
This sequence comes from Pirellulaceae bacterium, assembly GCA_018402565.1. Taxonomy (GTDB): domain Bacteria; phylum Planctomycetota; class Planctomycetia; order Pirellulales; family Pirellulaceae; genus M30B19. The sequence continues at coordinate 59,075 of JAGYIQ010000010.1, forward strand.
CGAGGCCACGTGAATGGGTGGGACAACGGCCCCAGTCACGGGATCGGTCGGGTTGCCAACGTGAATGGCCTTGGTCCGGAATTGCATGGCGTGTCTCCCGCGTTAGTCAGTACGGAGGGCTTGATCCAGGTCCGCGATCAGGTCTTCGGCATTTTCAACGCCGCAAGCCAAGCGAATCATATTGTCGTAAATGCCAAAGCGAGCGCGGTCCTCCGGCGAGTACTTGTAGTAGCTCATCACGTACGGCTGCTCGATCAATGTTTCCACACCGCCGAGACTGGGGCCGATCCGTGCCAATTGGCAACGGTCGACCACCCGAGCGGCCGCTCGCCAATCGGGGTCCTTGAGCATGAAGGTCACCAAGCCACCGAAGCCGCGCATGGTGCGTTTGGCCAGTTCATGGTCCGGATGATTGGGCAAACCGGGGTACAGGACCGTCTCGACTTGTGGGTGCGACGCCAGGAACTCGGCCAAGCGTTGCCCGTTCTCATTGTGCCGCTGCATCCGCAGTTCGAAGGTCTTGAGCCCACGCTGCAACAAGTAACAATTGTGGGGCGAATTGACGCCGCCCAACACACCGCGGAGGGAGCGAACGTCCTGCAACAGGGAGGCACGTCCCAGGACCACGCCGGCCAACAGATCGTTGTGGCCACCCAAGTATTTGGTGGCCGAGTGCATGACATAATCGACGCCCGCGGCGATGGGGCGCAGATTGTAGGGCGTGGCCAAAGTCGCATCGATCAACGTCTCCACACCGAACTGGCGCCCGATGCCGACAAACTTCTCCAGATCGATCACGCTGAGGTGCGGGTTGGTCGGCGACTCGCTGACCAACATTTTCGTACGCGGCGAGACCGCATCGGCCATCGCTTGGTAATCACCGGTCTTGACCTGCTTGGTGACGACGCCATACCGCGCCAAGTACTTCGAGCAGAACTCGCGACTGCGATGGTAACATTGGTCGAAGAACACGATCTCGTCGCCGGCCGACAACTTGGCCATCAACAGCGTGACCAAAGCCGCCATACCGCTGCTGAATAAGATGGCGTCTTCTGCGCCTTCCATCGCCGCCAACTTCTGTTCCACCACCATGTCGCTGGGGTTGCCGTAGCGACCGTACTCGCCTCGCGGTTGGTCCTGTTCGATAAAATCGATCACCGCCTGGGTGTTGGCAAACGAGAAGGTACTGGCGCAGACAATCGGATCGGTGAGCGCGTGGTGGGCCTTCTGCCGAGCCTCGCCGCCGTGGATGGCGGTGGTGGAGACGCCCAAGCTGTTGGGGTCCAGTGGCGTGGGGGACGGGTGGGCAGGGTTTTCCGAATGTGACATGAACCAGTTACTCCGCAAAGGCTAGCTGCCACGGGACGCCGTCTACCAAGGAGAGCCCAAGTCGCAGCTTGAATCTAGAAAAGAGCCATTGCGTCGCAGCAGGCAGGGAACCGCCGACGGCATCCCAAACAACCCATCTCACGTCGTGAGCATTTGGGGGGGATGCGTTCTAGCAGGGCGAGGACCCGAGGCTTCGAGTCCGGAGGGGCACTGTAGCAGTGGGCACTTTAGCAGTTAAGGCTGCAAGCGGCCGCAAATCCCTTTTCTCGCTTCAAATCATAGTTGCCGGTCACTCGACCAACAAGGGGCAGCGATTAACCCGAGATGTTCTCGCGGGCAACCTGACGTTCGCGTAGGTTGGGACCGAGAGGCCGGAAGCCCGACTCGCTGCTCGAGCGGTCTGGGCGACGATTGGGCAAGAAGATCTGCCAGGCGAAGGCTGCCAGACAGACCGTCCCCACGGTCTCCGCGACCAACCAGATGCTCCAGAGGGTCAGCGGGCCGGCGGATAACAGCATCACGCCGATGATCAACTGCACCATCCAAGCGGTGGCCAAGCCCAGGCCGGTGATCTGCTTGGCCTCGTTGCTCCAGCCCGCCATGCTGGCCGCGAAACTGACCGGCAATCCATCGCGGAACAGCGGACTCGCGTCGCCGCGTTGATTAACCGAGTTTAGGTCGGGATTCGAAATCGGTCGCGCGATGGGCAACTCGGACAAATGCCCCGCGTCCACTCGCCATTGCGGCCGGTCCGGCTCGCGCATGGCCGTCGCCACCGCCGAGCCGTTGGGCGTATGACTCGCGGATCCAAAGTCTACATCGCGCGGTTCGCGGGCGTTGCCACGGTTCATTTTCTCTTGGTGGGCACGGATCTGCTCGGGGGTCGCCACATGTCCCGTGTCGATTCGCACCAGCGGTGTGGCGCGTTTGCGATCGGCTGCTGCGGGACGAGGTGTGGCTGGCTGCTGTTTCACGACCGAACTGCCGTCATGCGCACGCGGTTGGGCCTTGGGCGTGTCGTTTGGCTGCTTCGCAAGTTCGCTTGATTGTCCTGCAATGTTGTTCGGCTGCTTTGCAGGTTCTGTTGACTGCGCGGCTTGGTTGACCTGTGTTGCTTCGTTCAGGGCTTGATGGACGCTGTCGGCGATAATGTAGGTCTGCTCCAACCGCACGATCCGTTCCAAGAGTTGGTCGTCGGCCCAGTTTTCATTCAGCTGCGCGGCCAGTTCAGCCACGCGGGCTTCCTCTTCGAAGTAGCTGGTTGGTAAAAAGCGAGCGGTGGTCAGTGGGACTTCCGGGGCTTCGCCGGAGAACGACTCGGCATGGGCGAATTCTCCTGGAACCTGAGCAAGCCCAGAGTCGAGATCAATGGTGGCGAGCAGTGCCGCCGTGGATGGGCCATCGGCTGAGCGAGTGGCCTCGGTTTCGCAGCCACATTCGCGACAGATGCTCAGGCCATACTTGTCGGTCAGAACCAGTGAATCGGTTTGGCAGTTGCTACACCACTGGAGCATGTCATTCACCACTTCAGACAAGGACAAAAATCGGGGCGGCGCGGGGGCTTGGCGACGGCTCGGACGGTTTCAACGCCGGGGCAGCGGGCCTCCTGGAATTGGCCATCGAGTGTTCGCTGGCAGGAACTGCAAAGAAATTCGAGGGCTCGGCGCAACCCAACGCGCTGACCGACGGAATGGTGAGCCTGTGTCGTTTTTGTCAGCCAGGACGTTCGGACTCAAGCGCCGATCATCCGAGTTGGGCAAAGTTTTCCAGGATCACGAGCGGTAGCGGTCGGGCAGCGGGTAGGGATCGGCGAAGGAGCCGTACCCGCCCAAGCCGCCGTCGACTTCCACATCAGTGGCGGTGACAAACGACGCCGCGGGACTGGCCAGCCACAGGACGGCCGCCGCAATTTCGCCTGGCGTGCCCAGTCGCCCCAGCGGATGCCGATTGGCCAGGGCACCTTCGCCCCCTTGCTGCTCCAGACTGGCGCGGACCAACGGCGTATCGATCGCACCGGGACTGACCGAGACCACGCGGATCCCATGTCGCGCGTAGTCCAAGGCCCACTGGACGGCCTGCATGCGATTGGCCGCTTTGGTTGGTCCGTACCCGGGCACATCTCGCGACGACCGCCAAGCATGGGCACTGGCCAGGTTCACGATCACTCCGCTCTGTTGCTGCACCATGACCGGCAGCACCGCGCGGGCCATCCAGTTGTATCCGCCCACGTTGACTCGGAGCATCTGCTCCAACAGCGACGGCTCGATCTCGTGCAGCGGCTTGAAGGAAGCGACCGGTTGAATGGCCGCATTGTTTACCAGCACATCGATCCCACCGGCTTGCGCGGCAATCTGTTGGATCCGAGCGGACACGTCGTCGCACTGACTGACGTCGACTTGATGGAAGTGCACGCCGTCGGCCGAGTCGGACGGGGCTTGCACGTCGAACCCATGAACTTGGGCCCCCGATTGGGCAAAGGCGACGGCGATGGCCCAGCCGATCCCGCCGGCGATGCCGGTGACGACGACCACTCGCCCCTGATTATCAAATTGTACCTGACCGAGCGGCCGTTGCATGGTCCGATCCTTCTCCGAGTTCTTGCGTTGCCAGGGTGAGGGGCACTCCCGACGGGGGGCCTGATCGCCCGCTGTTGTCGTCCCGCTTTTTCCGTCCGGCTTTTTTCGCCATCAACGAACGGGGGAATCGAACGGAAGGGCCTTCCACCGGGCAACAGTCTAGCCGAAGGGCTTGGCGGGCTTCAAGGGAACCGCCGCCCGGACCCTGTTAGCCGAGTGCCCTGTACGGTACAATAGGAGGCCGAGGGGTCGGGGCTTGTTGGGTAATGAATGGTCGAGCAAATGTCCTCCACTTCTACAAAGACCGAAGTCGGCAGTTACTTCATCTCCAACTATCCGCCGTTTTCGCAGTGGCGGAAGGAACTTCTGCCGGAAGTCGAGCGGGCTCTGGCCAGTCCTCCGCAAGACGTGCCGCTGGGGTTGTACCTGCACATTCCCTTCTGCCGCAAACGCTGCAAGTTCTGTTACTTCAAGGTTTTTACGGACAACAAAGCCAGCGACATCGAGCAATACGTGCAGGCGTTGGCCAAAGAGATCGAATTGGTGTCGCGGCAACCGGTCATGGGTCAGCGGCCGTTTCGCTTTGTCTACTTTGGCGGCGGCACACCCTCGTTTCTCAGTCCGCGGCAATTGACGGCCCTGGTCGAACGTCTGCGAGCCAATATCAACTGGGACCTGGCCGAGGAGGTCACCTTCGAGTGCGAACCGGGCACGCTGCGCGAGGCCAAGTTGCGGACGCTGAAGGAACTGGGTGTGACCCGACTGAGTCTCGGTGTGGAGAGTTTCTCCGACGCCATTCTGGAGGCCAACGGGCGGGCTCACTTGGCCCCCGAGGTCTTCCGGGCGTGGGAGTGGATCCAGGCGATCGGGTTCCCGAATGTCAACATCGACCTGATCGCTGGCATGGTCGGTGAAACTTGGGATAACTGGCGCGATACGATCCGGCAGGCGATCGAGTTGTCGCCCGATAGCGTGACCATCTACCAGATGGAATTGCCGTTCAATACGGTTTACTCGCAAGATATTCTGGGCAACAAAATCGAGACCCCGGTGGCCGAGTGGCCGATGAAGCGGGCCTGGGTGGACTACGCCTTCGACGAGTTTTTATCGGCCGGCTATCAGATCTCCAGCGCCTACACCGTGGTCAAGGACTCGGCCAAGGTCAACTTCAGCTACCGAGACAACCTGTGGCAGGGCTCGGATCTGTTGGCGACGGGCATCGCCAGTTTCGGGCACGTTAGCGGCGTGCATTACCAGAACAAAGCCGAGTGGGACCAGTACATCGGCGACTTGATCCAACACGAGCGACTGCCGTTGGGCCGAGCCCTGGTGCCGACGCCCTTGCAACGCTTGATTCGCGAGATGATCTTGCAGCTGAAGAAAGGGTACCTCCATGTGGCCTACTTCCAAGAGAAGTTCGGCGTCAACATCTTGGAGCAGTGGTCGGAGGAGTGGCAAGCGCACGCGGCGGCTGGCATGTTGGTCACCGAGCCCGACGAGATCCGCCTGACCCGGCAGGGGCTGTTGGAAGTCGACGGCCTGCTGCCCGCCTTCTTTGAACCCGAACACCGCGGCATCCGCTACACGTAGTTCGTCGCCCAAACAGGGCGTTACAGCAACGGGCTTCGGCACTAGCGTAAGCTGGGGTTCGCACGATTCTTCCCGCTGGTCCGGTCGACCCGCATGTCGACCCGGACGTCAGCAGTGCCGGCCTGGCGCGTGGCGCAACCGGCACGATCCGGATAGCTTGCCCAGCTTCAAGCGGCAGTGACGTACTGCTCGGGATCCCGCGGATGAATCGACAAAGCCGATGACGGTGGAATGTCGATACCAGCCTGGGGGCGGCAACTTGACAAGGTGGGGGCGAATGCTGGAAGCGAACGACTCGATGGGCGTGGACCCAATGGATACGGCAGCCGCAGATTTTACTGGTCAATTCGGTGCTGGCGGCTTGGATCAAGAGGCCGCCTGGGATCGGCTGCCCGAGTTCACTCGCAGCTTGTTGCAGGTGCCTATCATCGTCAGCGTCACGATCGCTGCGTCCAAGAAGCCCATCTCGCAGATCATGGAAATCGGGCCTGGTTCGGTGCTGCAGTTTGACAAGCACTTCGAATCACCCTTAGAATTGGACGCCAATGGGGAGCCCGTCGCAGTCGGGGTGGCGGTGCGGGCCGGCGAGTTCTTCGGGCTGCAAGTGACGGAGATGCGGCTGCCCCCCGAACGGTTCTGGAGTGTGCAGCCGCCGGAACAATCCTGATGGAAATCGCGGCATGTCCTTGGCGAGTTTTGAGAATCCGGTCATCCGTGGTCACCGTCGGATGGTCCTGCTGACCGACGGGCACTCGACACCATTCTTGGCCAAAACCGCGATCAACTTGTTGCGCTACCGCGGCCAGGACGTGATTGGCGTATTGGATCAACACGAGGCCGGCAAGACCGCGGCGGAAGTCTTCGGCGTCGGCGGCGACACACCGGTCGTCGCTCACTTGCAGCAAGTGCCCAACGCCGATGCCCTGTACGTGGGCATCGCTCCGCCGGGCGGCAAATTGCCGTTGGAATGGCGTGACCTGATCTTGGAAGCCATCGACCGCGGCTGGGATGTTGTGTCGGGATTGCACGATTTTGTGCATTTGAACGCGGATTATGCTCAGGCGGCAGCGCGAGTGGGCGTGCATTTGGTCGATGTGCGGCACAACCATTATCGCGACATCGCCGCGGGGCGGGGACTGTCGGATCGCTGCGTGCGCATCCATACGGTCGGCCACGACTGCAGCTTGGGTAAAATGGTAGTGGCCCTCGAGGTGCAACGGGCACTGCAGGCGGCAGGGCATCGCGCCCAGTTTCTGGCGACGGGGCAAACGGGCATCATGATCTCCGGGCAAGGCGTGCCGGTCGACTGTGTTGTCGCGGACTTCGTCAATGGTGCGATCGAACAATTGGTCCGCGCGACGGAGGACGCGGAATTTCAATTGATCGAAGGACAGGGCAGCATCAGTCATCCGGCCTATTCGGCGGTGACACTCGGGCTCTTGCATGGCTGCGCTCCCGATGGCCTCATCTATTGTTATGAAGCGGGCCGCGAATATGTCAAAGGCTTGGACCAAGTGCCCTTACCCACCTGTGAAGCCCAACTGGACGTTCTGCAGCGGATCGCCAATCTCCGCCATCCCTGCGAAGTGTTGGGGATCGCGGTCAATACACGGCTCTTGAACGCGGAAGCCGCCGCGGCAGAAGTCCGGACTGCGGAACAACGCTTCGGTCTGCCGGCTTGCGATGTCTACCGGGATGGCCCAGCGAAATTGGTCGCCGCGGCTTTGACGCTACAAGCCAGGCGGCTGCCGTCATGACCAAACGCTCGGTGCTATTCGTCTGCTTGGGCAACATCTGTCGCTCGCCGACCGGCGAGGGCGTGTTGCAGCACTTGGTCGCCGCCAGTCCCTGGGCGGGCGCCATTAAAGTCGACTCGGCGGGCACCATTGGCTACCACCACGGGCGACCGGCCGACTCGCGTATGCAGCGGGCTGCAGCGCGGCGGGGGATCGAATTGACCAGCCGAGCGCGGCAGGTGCAAGCCGCGGACTTGGAACGGTTTGACTTGGTGTTGGCCATGGATCGCGAGAACCTGGCGGATCTGCAGCGGTTGCATCCGGCACCGACGGCCAAGGTCTGCCTGCTGAGCGAGTTCCTGGACGACCGTTGGCCGAACGACGTCCCCGACCCGTACTACGGCGGGGAGGACGGCTTCGAATACGTGCTGGACATGATCCAAGCCGCCTGCCCGGCGATCCTGGCGGCGTTGGTCTCCGACCTGCCGCACGACGGCTGATACCGCGTTCTGCGGACCCGAGTCGACCGCATTTTTTTCAGAATTCTGCTCAAATCTAGCGAGTCGGGTTTTCCCTTGGAGCGGCCCACAATTATGATTGGCAGCTTGGCTGCCGCCAATTTTCCCGATCTGTGTCGCCTGAATTCGAGTGATGCCCGATGCCTGAAGTCAGCTCTTGGTATAGCGAGCGCTTGCAGCGTGAAATGCCCTTGGTTCGCTGGGGACATTGGGGGCGACCGCTACTGCTGTTCCCCACCGCCGGTGGCGATGCCTGGGAAGTCGAGCGGATGCAGCTACTGGCGACGCTGCAACCCTTGATCGATGCCGGACGCATCAAGGTCTACTCCGTGGACAGCTATGCCGGCCGCACTTGGATAACGGGTCGGTCCAACCCGTTGCATTGCGTCTGGGTGCAACAACAGTTTGACGCGTACATTCGCGAAGAGGTCGTGCCCGCAATCCGCATGGACTGTCGCTCGGATAGTATCGAGATCTTGGCAGCCGGGGCATCGATTGGAGCCTACAACGCCTTGCTGAGCGTCTGTCGACACCCCGACGTGTTCTCGCATGCGATCGGCATGAGTGGTACGTACGACATCGAGCACTGGTTGGGTGGGCACCATGTGCCGGACTTCTATCATTACTCCCCCGTCCATTTTCTGGCGGGTCTGGCCGAGGGCGAGCAGCTGCAGCGGCTCCGCCAACGCACGATCCTGATGGCCACCGGCCAGGGTCGGTGGGAGAATCCCGGCGACGCCTGGAAAATCGCCCACGCGTTGGGCTCGCGGGGGGTTCCCAATCGCGTCGATCTGTGGGATCACCAATGGGACCACGATTGGCCGACATGGCGAGTCATGCTGCCTCAATACCTCCATCACCTGGTCCCTTGAGGCTGGCTTGGCTTGCCAGATCCGCCTGTTCCGATTGCTTCCTCCGCACAGTGACGCGGCCCACGATCCATGCCCACGAGTCCCTCTGTCGAACGCCATCCCAAATTCCAGCACCCACTGGTGTTGTTAGGGCAGCAGCGCGAGTCGCCGCGTTTACAAAAATGCCTCGAACACTGCGGAGTCACTGGCCCGGTGGCGTTGATCTCCGCTGGCTGGGAGGAGGACGAGGAGGACGACCAATGGGTGCGCGACGCGGTGGATGTGCCGGTCGTCAATTCTCGGTTGTACACATTGGCCGACGAGCTGTTCAGGCAAGACCCGGAGGTGCTGACGCTGTTGCGCGAGCGTCAGGACCGACTGCGGGCCCTCCGCGAGGTCAATGAATTGCAGTTGGAGCACTTGGGCGCGGTGGCGCGGGAGTTGTGGCAGCGATTGGAGCGCAACGCAGCCGCCGTTGCCCCCTGGCATCAAACGCTGGGGCAAATCCAAGACGTCGACTCGCGTTACCTCAAGTCCGTGTCGGCCGTCATCAAGGAGTACGATCGGCGAATTGCGCCTCAGCAGCGTCGCAGCGTGCTGGAGTATCGCCGCGCGGTCCTGGACCGTCTGCGGGGCTGCCAGGCCTTGTTGCTGGCGGGCGGTCACGTCGGCGTCCTGCTGAATCGCCTCAACCTGTGTCGCCTGCTGAAGCACGTGCAACTGCCGACAATCGCTTGGGCCGGCGGCGCGATGGCTTTGGGTGAAAGGATTTATTTTTACGATCACTTTATTCCGCACGCCCAGCGAGAAGTCGAGTTGTCTCGCCAGGGCATGGCCCTGTATCGCGGCTTGCAGTTGTTTCCGCGGGCCGCCGAACGCTTGAACCTAGAGGACCACTGCGAACTGGCCATCCTGGCTCAGCGACTTCCCAGCCGCTGCTTGCTGTTGGACCAACACTCGGAAGTCGCTTGGTCCGCCACAGGCGAGTTGTCGGTGGCCCATGTACGAGTGGTCGACGACCAGGGGGAAGTCCAGGAGTGGACGCCATGATTACCTTGTCACCAGAAGACATCCAAGCAGCGTTGGTTGCGGGCGACGATGTGCTGAAGAAGCGCTTGGCCGGGCAGCGTTTCCCGTTGGTGTCCGACAGCCGCGCGATCTTTTTGTATCACGGCGTAGCCGATGCCGTGGCCCTGCAACACTGGGTCTACGGCTTGCCCTCGCGGATCGACCTGCAGCGACTGGGGCAAACCCATTGGTGGATGCTGACATTGGATTTGCCGCGACGATCACGGATCGAGTACAAGTTGGTGGTCCGCCGGGACGGACACGAACATTGGCTGCTGGACCCACTCAACGATCGCATTGCCCACGATCCGTTCGGCGGTAACTCGGTCGTCCACATGACGGGGTACGAGGAGCCGGAGTGGAGCCAGCCGCAAACGGCTAGCCCGCAGGGGACTTTCGAAACATGGAGTCTGAACAGTCGTGCGTTGGGCGGCGACCGCGAGATTCGCATGTACTTGCCGCCGCGTTATCGACCCAATCGCCGCCATCGGCTGTTGTTGCTGCACGACGGCGACGACTACCTGCGGTACTCGCGTTTGGCAGCGGTATTGGACAACCTGATCACGCGGTGGGAAGTCCCGCCCTTGGTTGTGGGCCTGCTGAACCCACAAGATCGTCTGGCGGAGTACGCCGCCAGTCGCGCGCATGCGGCGTTTGTCGTCGAGGAAGTCTTGCCGGAAATTGAGGCTCGTTATCCGGTCATCCGCGAGGCGTCCGGCCGCTGTTTGGGCGGCGCCAGTTTCGGGGGTGTCGCGTCGCTGGCGACCGCGTGGTACTACCCCAACACCTTCGATATGTTGCTGCTGCAATCCGGGTCGTTTGCCTTTACCGACATCGGGACCCATCATCGCGGCCCGGTGTTTGACCCCGTGGTCAAGTTCATGAACCGCTTTCGCGACGCGATCGGCCAACCCGCCAAACGGTTTTACGTCAGCTGCGGGGTGTACGAAAGCTTGATTTACGAGAACCGGTCCTTGATCCCCCTGCTCCAAACGGCGGGTTTTCAAGTAAAATTTGAGGAGGCTCGGGACGGTCACAATTGGGAAAATTGGCGCGACCGACTGCGGCATGCCTTGACGTGGCTCTTCCCTGTTCCGGCTTGGTTCTACTACGAGTAAACATCCATGACGCAAAATACGGTCCGTCGCATTGGCCTGTCGCTGGGAGCCGATCTGTGTTGGCCGATCTGCTTTGAGCAAATCTTGCAGCGGTTGGATCTGCAGATCCCCTCCCCCCAGGGCACCATCACGCTGGCGACCGATCGAGTCACCATCGAACCGTTCGAGATCCATCAACCGTGTCGTTACGATGTGGTCATCGATCGCTTGACGCATTGGTACCACACGAGTCGCGAGTGGATCAAAAAAGCGATTTTGATGGACGACCTGTACGTCTTCAACAATCCCTGGTCGTTGCAATCGATGGAGAAGCACACGTCGTACTGCGCGATGGCAAAATTGGGACTGCCAATTCCGGCGACTTGGGTCATCCCGCCCAAAGACTACGAGCCGCGGAACGACCTGCAAGTCACGCTGGAGCGGTACGCCAAGCTATTCGACTTGGGGTCGATCGGCGATCAGTTGGGCTATCCCTCGTACCTCAAGCCCTACGACGGCGGGGCGTGGCGGGGCGTCAGTCGAGTGGACAACGCCGAGCAACTGCGGGCGGCGTATGATGGCAGCGGCACCAGCTTGATGCACCTGCAACGCGGCATCGAAGGCTTTGACTTGTTTGTCCGCTGCATTGGTCTGGGGCCGCAATTCCATATCGTCAAGTACGATCCGTCGGCTCCCTTGCACGATCGCTATGTCGTGGCTCGCGACGTGGTCAGCCCGCAAGAAGCCCAGATGCTGCGGGACATGACAATGACGATCAACAGCTTTTTCGGGTGGGAGTTTAACTCGTGCGAGGCGATCCGCAAGGACGGCCAGTGGCACTTGATCGACTTCGCCAACGCCTGTCCGGATTCGCAGGTGACATCGCTGCACTTCCACTTCCCGTGGTTGGTTACCGCCAACTTAAAATGGGCCATCTACTTGGCTGCCACGAAGAAGAAGTTCCGCAAGACGCTGGATTGGGACCCCTACTACGACGTGCTGGCAGAACAGACCACGTTCGAGGATCGTTTGGCGGGTTATGCCGCGATCGGCCATCAGCGGATGGAGACAGCCGCATTCCAGGAATTCTGCCAGCGTCACCTCGGCCATTTGGACGCGGTGGCAGCCGAGTTCTTTCACAGCCCGGCGGCCCATGAGGCCATCCGCCTGAAAGTCCAAGCGTTGTACCCCGAGCATGAAGTCGAGCCCTTTACCGAATTGTTCTTCGAACGCGTCAAGAGTTGGTATCGGTAGCCGGCATTTCGGCCGACTCCTTTTGGGCGCGGGAGGCGTAGGCTTCGTGGATGGCCTCCGCCAGGCCCGCGGCCTGGTACCGGACCTTGGCGCCACCCGCAAAGTGCCTGATCTGATTGCGGCCCTCGCGTTTCGACGTGTAAAGGGTTTCGTCTGCCTTCTCGAACACGTCTTTGCAGTCGCCGCCATCGGCTGGGCAGGTCGCCAGGCCGACGGAAACGGTCACCGCCAACTGTTGCTCCATGTAGCTGAGCGGGTTGTCTTCCACTTTTTGGCGATAGCGTTCCAAGATCTCCAAGGCTTCGAGCGGCGTTGTATTGGGCAACAACATACAGAATTCTTCGCCACCGTAGCGAAAGACCAGGTCGTCCGAACCCGGCCGAGCACAGCTGGCGAAGATCTTCGCAACGTGCTTCAAGACCTCGTCACCCGCCGCATGCCCATGCGTGTCGTTGAACTTTTTGAAGTGATCGATATCGGAAATCGCCAGCGTCGCGGGTTGGCCAGACTTGACCGCTTCGGTCAACAATTCAAAGTACGCCTGCTCGAAGTAGCGACTGTTGAACAGGCCAGTCATCCGATCGGTAATCGACTGACTGTACAGACGCGTCTTGTTCAAGTTCACCGCCGCCTGATCTGCTAAGCCCATCAGCAAAGAGATATCTTCATCGGTGAAACGCCCCAACGGGTCGAGAACACGTTGGCCGTCTTCGTTGACCATGACTTTGTTGGTCATCGTGATCACGCCCTCCAATTCGTTGCCGTAGAGAATCGGCACGCTGGCGATGCAGAACACTTCCTGTTGGCCGACTTGCGGGATCTGCGTGCGATCGTTGACACGGACAGGCTTCTTGGTTTGAGCGCACAAACCAGCCACACCTTCTCCCAATTCGAAGGCCTTCGTCTCCACCAACCCGTTGTTGATCTCGTCGCGGACATTGGTGGGAATATTGCCCCAGACGACTCGGATCTCCAAGCGTTGCGAGATCTTGTTGTAGATCATCAGATTGCCCTTCTGCGTCATCAAGACATCGACGGCCTTGTCCAGCGTCTCGATGCAGAGTTTCTTGAAGTCGTTGACGTTGGCAATCTGCTGATTCACATCGTACAGCGTCTGAATGTTCTTCAAGATACGCTCGTTCTTCTCGTACTTGAGCGTCGAGTCGATATTGGTAATGGCGATCGAGGCCAATTCCTGAATGAACGCATAATCGCTCTCCGGAATCTGCGTACCGTCGACGCGTTCGCCGATCGTCAGGATACCGAGCACATCGCCGCTCTTGATCAGGGGACACCAGACATCCGACTTGAGGGTATCCAGGTGCCATTCCTCCCAGGCGTGTTTGAATCGCGGGCCGCCCTGCATGTCGCGGACGCTGAACACGTTGCCCTGTTGGATCAATTGCCACAACAAGCCATTGTTCTTGGGGAAGCGGAACATGTACATCGATTCGACCAACCCACTCGGGTGGCGAAACGTGTCACTCAGGCCGTAGTGCGCCTTGATGCGGAAGTAGTCCTGGGAGTTATCCAAATCATCGCGGAGCAGCACCGACGTATTGATGGCGCTGTATTTTTCACGCACCACCGCCATAAACGTGTCCAGGAGCTGTTTGAGGTTGAGGATATTGCTCAAGCCCTTACCGGACTGCAGCAACGCTCGCATCTCGAAGATCTCAATATCCTGTTCGATCGCCTTGCGTTTGTAGAACGACAAGTCGCGGCCCAAGTGATCGGCCGCCGAACGCTTCTTGCCCTGCTCGTGATCCGCCGTCGCAGCCGCTGCGTATTCCTCTCGGACCGCTTCCACTTCCTCCGATGGAGCGGGTAGTTCGCTGCCCAACGGCTCTACCGGCACGGTCGGCACCGCGATCTCAGTGCCGCATTCGCTCGAGAAACTGGAGTTGGGCATGCTCTGATCAAAGGATGTGGGGATCATCAGTAGTCGTATGGGTAGAAGCTAGGATGAAACATTTGCCCAGGCCGACGTTGCGACACCGCCGAGACAAACCACGACGGGACCCCAGGTCCTCGCTCCGTTCTTTCTTCGGCCAGTCCTGGAATTTTCTGCTCCCCAGGTCCAAAACTAGACAGAGGTGTGATAACCCCTACAACCTGCCACTCACCGCCATCGCCCCAGACTACCAGGCCACCAGGCACGGGAAACACCTCGCAGCCAAGATTCGCCCGCTGAAACACAAACTCCCCCCCCAGCCCAGTGCGCCGTCATTTCTCGCCGGCGACGAGATCAAGGAAGGTAAAAATGAGAAAGGTAGGAAGGCAGGAAGTAAGGCGGGAAGGCAGAAAAATTTTGGGCAGAAAAATGAAGAGCGAGACTCGTACTCAGTCCCGATGAATCGGGACGGTACTCGTACTCAGTCCCGATGAATCGGGACGGTACTCGTACTCGAATCACATAGGTGCTGGATTCGATTACGATTACGAGCACGAGCACGAGCACGAACCAAGAACCAAGAACCAAGAACCTGCCTTCCCAACCTTGGCCTACCAAAGCCCCATCGCCCCGCGTCGCCCCAACCCTACGCCCTACGCCCTACGCCCTACGCCCTACGCCCTACGCCCTACGCCCTACGCCCTACGCCCTACGCCCTACGCCCTACGCCCTACGCCCTACGCCCTACGCCCTACGCCCTTCGCCCTACGCCCTACCCCGCCCGATCTTCCGGCTGCCAAGCTTGCAGGCAGTCGCGGAGCTGCGCGGTGGAACAGCGGTCGATCAAGCGCGGGTGCACAAAGATCCGGACTTGTTTGACAAAATCGTCAAACTGCCGCGTCGCCAAGGCCTGAACCACGGGTGAGATCTCGCCCAACGAGCGATAGTCGCCGCTGGACTCCATTTGGACGGTCACCTTAAATTGGACCTCCAAGCCCTGCGGCGGGGCGTCGACCAAGATCTCCTCGCGCGAGACCGGCTGCCCGGTCGCCTGGGCCAGACACACCGCCAAATGCTCACTCAATTGCAGCAATTCCGCGTAAGGTCGACGACTGAGTTTGTTAAACCATTCCGGTTGTTCGCAATAGCTAAATTGGAGCAAACGTTTGTACAGACAACGCCGCGGCCCAAACAGGCTCTCGCACAACTCAGCCGCCGCAGTCTCCTGGGATTGTTCCCTGAGCGATTGGCGGACTTCTGCGTCGCCCATTGCCAACCAACGCTCCGGCAACAACCGCGACTGCTGGAGGTAGACCACTCGTTGCAACATGGCGGTGGCGCTGCGGACAGTCGGGTGCCAGTAGACTTCGGAGAACATGACGTAGCGAGCAAACACCATCAACTCGGCGGCCGTTCGCCCCTTCTCCAAAATGGCGATGCCGTCCCCCGTCGCGTTCAGACAGAGACTGGCGATGACTCGCTGAGTATCGAACTGGCGTCCGTAGGGTACACCCGCATGCAAACTATCGCGGTACAGGTAATCGAGTTTGTCGACGTCGATCGGACCGGACAGAATACTGCTCAGCAACCGCTGGCCAGGCGTGTGGCCTCGCTTGTTGAGCAGGTCCAAGACGTTTTGAGGGGTCAGTCCCCAATCCTGTTGCAGGCAGCCGCGGAGTTCATCACTCTCGAGGAACCTCGCGGCGGTCTCCTCGTGGACCGGCCAACCGGCCAACTGCAAGTCTTCGATCGGATGGCAATATGGCCAATGGCCCACATCATGCAACAGGGCGCTGACCAAGAAGCACTCCGCCTCCGCCGGGTCAATCACGCGGAGGACCTCGTCGTACCGAGCCATCTGTTGCAGGTACAGGAGGGCGTTGAGGTAGACGCCCAGTGAATGTTCGAAGCGGCTATGCACCGCGCCCGGGTAGACAAATCCCACCAGGCCCAATTGGCTGATCCCCCGCAGCCGCGCGAAGGCGGCGGTATCGATCAAGCGACGAACGCGGGGCGTCACCGGAACGTCTTTTTGGTCCGGGACGCGAATCAGTTGCCCCGGGGCGACCAGGGCCGCCACTTCCGGCAGTTGGCGCAGCCAGTTCATAGGGCCAAGCCATTGACCAGCGTTCCCACCAGGTCGATCATCGGACCGAGGCCACTGGTCCAAGCTACACTTGCGACTTGGATAGTCTCGTCCACGGGCGGCCCCCAAACTTGCCCGAACACGGGAGGTTCCGCCGGCGTCGGTCGACCGCCACCCGAGCCCCCGCCACTGGCGCCACCTAAACCCGCGATCGCCGGCAAGCCCGCAATCAAACGCATGATCAAACAGAAGGCGACGTACGTCACGGCATGCACCAGCCCCATCAGATAATCCAGGTCAAAGGTGAGCAGGGAGATACCGCCGCCGGCCAACATGATCAGCGCCAAGGCCACGGATTGACTGAGCATCGACGGCTGGGCCACCGGTTCGTTGAACGCAAACGCCATCAAGGGCGAGAACCCCCACAGCAGGGCAAAGCCCGCGGCGCACACAGCGACCCGCAACCACAATTCCTGGCCACCGAAGCCGCCCGCCTCAGGGTCACGCAGCAACCAATAGCCAATGAAGGCCGTCGGCGCCCCGCACAACAAGGCACCCAACCCCAAACCCGCCCAGGGAAACGTTTCGGTCGAGTACATCAAGCGACCGACCACCGCCACCACCAGCAGAATCACGGCGCCGCAGCCGACCATCGTCCAATGAATCGCAGTGATCGGCGTCTCTTGGCGAAAGATCGGCCGCGAGACCGGCCGGCCACTGGCGTCTTTCGGCCCCTTAGCCGACTCGTGGACCACCACCTGCTCGTTCAGTGCCGGGATCGTGATCACCGTCTTGCACTTGGGGCAAGGGCCCGTCTGTCCGGCAAACTTGTCGCTGACGGTAAACCGAGCAAAGCACTTGGCACACGTAACTTGAATTGCCATCGACAGCCTATCTCTACAAAGTTATCGAACGAACCCATCCCACGCGGATCGCGACCCTCGTGCTTTGTCCCCGCGGCGTCCCATTATCCCGCCATCGCCCCCGACTTCAACTCCCGTTGGGCAGTTGATCGATGATCTGGCTGATCAACGCCGTCCACCCCGTCTGGTGACTGGCCCCGAGTCCCTGGCCGGTCTCCGCATGAAAGTACTCGTGGAACAGCGTCAACTGCGCCAACGTTGGGTCCTGGGTCAACACACGCTCCGTCGCTTGACTGGGACGCTGCCCCGCCGCGTTCGGCCGAAACAACTGCAACAGCCGCCGCCGCAACTCGGTCGCGACCTCCCCCAACGTCAGCCATTGGCCACTGCCCACTGGGCACTCGGTGCGAAACGACTCCCCGTAGAATTGATGGTAACGATCCAAGGCTTCAATCAGCAGATAATTGAGTGGGAACCAGATCGGTCCCCGCCAATTTGAATTGCCCCCAAACATGCCACTGTCCGATTCACCGGGCAAGTAACTGACTTGATGCGTGTGGCCGTTGACGTGGTACTGGTAAGGGTGTTTCTCGTGATACCGCGACAACGAGCGAATGCCGTACGGACTGAGGAACTCCTGCTCGTCCAACATGTAACGCAGCAGCCGCTTGAGCCGATCGGCACTGGGGATCGCCAACAGCCGCATGTGCCCGTGTTGCTGATCGCCACGTTCCAGGTACGTCATGCGTTGGCCGATGTGTTGGTGGTAATCCAGAAACCACTGCATGCGTTTTTTGAACCCCGTCAGTTGCCGCAGGGCCTGGTCCTGCAATACTTGCACCGAGATCAACGGCAGCAGGCCAACGATCGAGCGAACCTTGAGCGGAATGGCGTGGCCGTCTTTCAGCAAGTGATCGTAGTAGAACCCATCCTGTTCGTCCCACAATCCGCGCCCGTCCGCCAAGTTCATCGCTTCCGCGATGGCCATGTAGTGTTCAAAAAACTTGGAGGCCATGTCCGAGTAAGTCGGATGGGTGGTCCCCAAATGCAGCGACATGGTCAACATGTTGCGGCAAAAGAAGGCCATCCACGCCGTGCCGTCGGCCTGTTCCAGATAACCACCGGTGGGCAACGGCTTGCTGCGATCAAAGACCCCGATATTATCCAATCCCAAGAACCCACCGGAAAACAGGTTCTTGCCGCGAGTGTCCTTGCGATTGACCCACCAAGTAAAATTGAGCAGCAACTTGCTGTAGCAACGCTTGAGAAAGTCCACGTCGCCCTGTTCGTCCTGCCGCGACAACTCAAAGACCTTCCAACAGGCCCAGGCATGCACCGGCGGGTTCACATCGCTCAACGCCCACTCGTAGGCCGGCAACTGCCCGTTGCTGTGCAAGTACCACTCGCGGAGAAACAGCAGCAACTGTTCTTTAGAGAAATTAGGATCCAAATTCGCCAATGGCAGTGTGTGAAATGCCAAGTCCCAAGCGGCGTACCAGGGGTACTCCCACTTGTCGGGCATCGAGATGATGTCGCGATTGAACAACTGCGGCCAGTCCTCGTTGCGTCGCAGCGAGCGTTGCAGCGGTTCCCCGGTCGCTTCGCTGCGAGCGTCCTCCAGCCATTCTTGTGTTACAAAATAATAAAACTGTTTCGACCACAATAGGCCGGCGTCGGCTTGCCGTTGGATACGTCGCGATTCTTCACTGGCGTCCAACGGTTGTCGTGCGCGGTAAAATTCGTCGGCTTCCCCGCGACGTTCCGCCAAGACCTGGTCAAAGCCCGCCCCAAAGTCACCGGCGGGCGGGGTCGCAGCATTGGTCAGCCGCAGTCGCAACCGCACGCCCGCCCCCGCGGGAATCTCGAACTTGTACCAACAGGCGGCCTTGGTGCCCTGGGCCTCCCCTGCGACAGCCTCCGATTGCCCCTCGATCACACGCTGATGAAAACCGTCCTTGACGCAGGGCGTCGGATTCGGCTGGTCGTACAGCCGCTCGCGATTCGTCTCATTTTCCGTAAACAACCACGCGGGGCCGCCCGCCGGACCCCCGGTCGACTCGCCCGCTGGTGTGCTCCAGGAGTGACCGGCCGAGGCATCCGTGGTGGCAGGAATAAACGCCAGCTCCTCGTATGGGGTATCGCCGACCACCGCCAGGAACTCGGGGGGGCCCACCTGCAGGAAAAACGACTCGGCCAATTGATCGTGTTCCAAGCGTACGGCGGCAGCGTCGTCGTCCCAGGTCGCGACCGGTCGGCCCCAATGCCGTTCGGTGCGGGTCGGCCAGGTCCACGAATTGCGAAACCACACGGTCGGCAGCACATGCAGCGGGGCGGGCCGCGACCCGCGATTGACGATGTCCGCCTGGATCAAGATGTCGTCGGGCGATTGTTTGGCGTAGGTGACATGCACGTCAAAATACGCATTTTCCGCAAAAACGCCCGCGTCCTCCAATTCGAACTCGGGTTCCACTCGACTCCGCGACTGAGACTCCTGGACCAACTCGGTGTAAGGAAACTCCGCTTGCGGGTATTTGTAGAGGGCTCGCATGTACGAGTGGGTCGGGGTGGAGTCCAGATAATAGTAGAGCTCCTTCACGTCCTCGGCGTGGTTGCCCTCCGGCCCCGTCAAACCGAATAATCGCTCTTTTAGGATCGGGTCGCGTTCGTTCCACAGGGCCCAGGCGAAACACAGGCGACATTGCCGATCGGAGATGCCCAACAGGCCGTCCTCCCCCCAGCGATACGCGCGGCTGCGGGCCTGGTCGTGCGGAAAATACTGCCACGTGTCCCCCTGGACGGAATAATCCTCACGAACCGTCCCCCACTGCCGCTCGGACAGGTACGGCCCCCAGCGTTTCCAATTGCGGGACCGGTTGTAGTCCTCGACCAAACGAGCGTGCTCCTGAGTCGCATGCTGGTGGCAGGCAATGGCCGGCCGGCAGATCGAATCGAGCGGCGTGGCCCCCTGGGGGTGCGAAAATTCACTCATACAAAAACTCCTCCGTGACGTAGGTTCTCCAGCGGGCAACTGCCGCGGCAAACACGGCTCGGGGTACGAAAAGGGGCGGCTAACCCGTCAACTTACGAGCAAATTGCCCATGCGTACAACCCCAGGCAGCTGGAATGCCGGGCCGAGCTGCTCCGCCAGGCCCGGAGTGCCGGTGTCGACCAGCAGCCCTCTGCTGGTTGCGGCTAGATAGCGGCTGGGCAGCTGAAGAGGCAGAAAGATTGTGAGGCGTGCAACTCGTGCTCGTGCTCGTAATCGTGCTCGTAATCGAATCCAGCACGGCGGGCTTAGGGTTGGGGCGTGCTGTAGACCAGCAGCCCTCTGCTGGTTGCAGCTAGATAGCGGCTGGGCAGCTGAAGAGGCAGAAAAATTTTGGGCAGAAAAATTGTGAGGCGTGCAACTCGTGCTCGTGCTCGTGCTCGTAATCGTAATCGAATCCAGCACGGGGGGCGTAGGGTTGGGGCGTCGCGGGGCGATGGGGCTTTGGCGACGCCGCGGTTGTGAGAGGCAGAAAAATTTTGGGCAGAAAAATTGGGAGCGCGGAAGCCGGCCCTCCGGGCCTAGGGGCGTCTGCGTTCGAGCAGGCCATTTTTGGCAAAGGGCTGCCAACCAAGAACTGAGAACAAAGAACCAAGAACTGAGAACCAAAGCACCAAGAACTGAGAACTGAGAACTGAGATCCTTTCTCAAAACTTAAGGGCTGTATTCGATTACGAGCACGATTACGAGCACGAGCACGAACCGAGAACTAAGAACCGAGAACTGAGAACCGAGAACTGAGAACCAAGAACTAAGAACTGAGA
This sequence comes from Pirellulaceae bacterium, assembly GCA_018402565.1. Classification (GTDB taxonomy): domain Bacteria; phylum Planctomycetota; class Planctomycetia; order Pirellulales; family Pirellulaceae; genus M30B19. Next base: position 79,747 of record JAGYIQ010000010.1, read on the forward strand.
ACTGAGATCCTTTCTCAAAACTTAAGTGCTGTATTCGATTACGAGCACGATTACGAGCACGAGCACGAACCAAGAACCGAGAACTGAGAACCGAGAACTAGGAACCAAGTCGCTCACTCCCATGTCCACCGCCCCCAATCACCCGGCCGACGCACAATCGATGCCCCCCCAGTCTTCGTCCTGGGGCGGGCGTTGGCCTGGTTTGAACTGGCAGCATCTGGGCTGGCCCCATTTGGGCTGGGGCTTGGCCGCGGCTCTAGTGGCGGGCGCTGTCCTGGGGCACAGTTTCTTTCACATCTCCGTCCTGACCATCGATCGACTGGCCATGGCCGGCCTGGTCGTCTGGGCGGTCTGGCTGCTGTGGCGAGGCCAAGTCGCGGTGCCGTCGCTGCATCGCTTGGACGCGTTAGTGGTCTGTTTTTATACCTGGATGGCATTCAACCTGCTGACCTCCGATTGGCGATTCCGGGATAGCCAACCGGTCAGCATGTTCCTGTTCTTTTACCTCCTGCCGTTGATCCTGTACGCCGTGGTGCGGCTGATCGGGCACGAGCGTCGGACGTGGCAGGTCTTGCAGGGCAGCCTGATCGGGCTGGGCGCGTACCTGGCGTTCACCGCCTTCTGCGAGGCCCGCGAACTGCCGATGTTCGTCTTCCCCAAGTCGATCCTCAACCCCGAGGAGACCGAGTTCTTGGGCCGTGGCCGCGGCCCGTTCCTCAATCCGATTTCCAACGGCGTCTTCCAAATCGTCTGCCTGGCCAGTGGCCTGGTGCTGTGGCCGACCACCGCTTGGCGCCGCCGGGGCTGGATCGTCGCCTTTGGCCTGCTGATGGCCGTGGGCATTTGGGCCACCCTGACTCGCAGCAACTGGATGGCCGCGGCCTTGCTGCTCGTGCTGTTTGGCTGGCGGCACAGCAATTGGCAAGTGCGAGGCCTCGCCACTTTGGCCCTGCCCTGCGTGCTGCTGGTCGGCGTCAGTCTGTTCGGCGACAAGATCAATGCCTTCAAACGCGACAAGCACGTCTCGGTGGAGGACATGTCGGAATCGGCCGAACTCCGCCCCTACCTGGCGACCATCGCCGGCAAGATGATCCAGGAACGACCGATCACCGGCTACGGCCTCGCCCAATACCACAAGCACTCGAAGCCGTATCACTTCCGCAACGTGAACGACCAACCGCTGCAGAAAGTCATGCAGTACGTGCAACACAACACGTTCTTGGCCTACGCCGTCGAACTGGGCGTCGGCGGTCTGCTCTGCTTCCTCGTGCTGTTGGGAACCGCCGCCTGGAGCAGCCTGCGTTTGTGGCTGGATCCCCGTCTGCCCGCCAGCCTGCAAGGCGTGGGCTTTGTGGCGTTTGCTGGCATTACTGCCTACGCGGTCAACGGGCTATTCCACGATGTGGCCATTACGGTCATGTCCAATCATCTGCTCTACCTACTCATCGGCCTGGTGGCGGCCGTCTCGACGCACGCTTATCCCGCGACGCGGCTCACCACAGATGCCATTGCTCAAACGTCATGACGTAGACCCCCAGTGCCGCGTTGGTGACCGCGTGGATCAACACGCCGTCCCAAAAGCGATTGGTCCATCGCACCCAGACGGTGACCGCGGCGAACCAAAGCATGGCGGCCACGGCCTCGTTGGGATGGGTCAAGGCTCCGTAGACCGCCGAAACCCCCACCGCGGTCCATGTCAGGTCTCGCATCGGGAGCTCCCACCAGCGATCGGCTTGGAGCATGCGGAGGAAGAAGCCCCGCAACAACAACTCCTCGGCCACCGGCACCACGACCACCAAGACCGTGAACCTCGCGGCCAGAAACAACACGTAGGGCCCCCAATCCGGAAACGATTCGGCCGGATTCACACTGGGCCGAGCCCCCTCGTCGGGCGATCGCCAGGGCCACCACGACCACAGCCAGGCCTCGATGTTCAGTTCACAAACCCCGACCCACAACGCCAGACCCGCCAAGCCCACGGGCAACGCCCACAGGGACACCCGCCAGGGCAACGAGCCGAGGTAATCGCGGCGACAGGCCCACAACAGCCCGCCCGCCAGCAGCGCCTGGGCCGCCACCACCGCCAACCAGGCAACGTCGGACCCCGGCGGGGCCTGCCCCGGAAACTTCAGTTGACTCCGCGGCACCACCCCGAATCGCTCCGCAACCATCGGCACGACCATAAACAGGATCAGCGGCACCACCCAACACCAAGTCTCAGCAGCAGGCTGACTCGGCCGGCCAGCCGCCAAGGTTTCGTCGCGTTTCTGTTCCATTTTCCGCTTGGTCCGTGGTTGCCTCAGCAGCCAATCTCGCTCGCAGCACCCGCGGCACCGCTCGTACGCAAATTGGCCCCCTCCAGTCTAATCGACCGAACGACCCACCAACTCCGCGGCACCCTGGCAGAGCCATACTTTTGGAAGATCTTGCAAGAATCTGAAAGGATTTGACAGGTTTTGAGCGATATCTTGCAGGAATCTAGCAGGTTTTGGAAGAATGTTTCCATCGCCCGCTGCGGTCGGCGTAGGACAGAACGCCCCAGGGGGTTGCGGCCGGCACTCCCTTTGCGGTTTTTGCACCTAGGGCTACACTCTGAGTTAGGGCTCGCAAGGCCTGTCGGTGGCAGCTCCGGGGGACCCGACTGCGTAACTAATCAATTTACTTGGCTAAGGCTAGTGGCATGTTGAATACCGTTGATCCGCGTCTGAAGTCGATTCGCGACAAAGTTGAAGCGGGCCAGCGACTGTCGTTGGACGATGGCTTGCTGCTGTACCGCGACGACATTCCGCTGAACGACGTCGGGCAGCTGGCGAATTTGGTCCGCGAGCGGATCAATGGCAACCGTGGCTATTATAACATCAATACCCACCTGAACGCCACCAACGTCTGTGTCTACCGCTGCGTGTTCTGCGCGTTCCGTTCGGATCTGCGGAGCCCCAAGAGCTACGTGATGGACGAGGACGCGATTCTGGCGCGGGGGCGGGAAGCGGTCGAGAACGGCTGCACGGAGATGCACATCGTCGGCGGGCTGCATCACAAGCGGGACTTCGGTTGGTACAAGGGCATTCTGGAGACGCTGCATGGCGCCTATCCAGACCTGCACCTCAAGGCCTGGACGGCCGTCGAGATCAATTGGTTCGAGTTCCTGACGAAGCAGTCGACCGAAACCGTCTTGAAGGAACTGGTGGCCGCGGGCTTGGGCAGTTTGCCCGGCGGCGGCGCGGAGATCTTCCACCCCGAGGTCCGCGACAAGATTTGCGAGCACAAAGCCGATTCGCGAAATTGGATCGACATCCACCGCACCGCTCATCAGTTGGGCATCCGCAGCAACTGCACCATGCTGTACGGGCACATCGAAGAGGCCTTCCATCGCATCGACCACTTGCTGCGGCTGCGTGAACTGCAGGACGAAACCGGCGGGTTCCAGACCTTTATTCCCTTGGCATTCCATCCCGACAACACCGGCCTCAGCCACATCAAGAAGCCGTCGGTCCTGATGGACCTGCGGACGATGGCCGTCAGCCGCCTGATGCTGGACAACATCCCGCACATCAAGGCCTACTGGATCATGTTGGGCATCGAAACCGCCCAAACGGCCTTGGCTTACGGAGCGGACGACATCGACGGCACCGTGCGTCACGAATTGATCTACCACGATGCAGGAGCGACCACCCCAGAACTGCTAAGTGTCCAGCGAATCCGCGAGTTGATCGCGGAGACAGGTCGTGATCCGGTTGAACGCGACACCCTGTACCGCGAAGTCATCCGCGACGAATCGGACTTCTCCAAGTGGCACGTCGGCGAACAAGTCGCGATTGGATCGCTGCAAGGCTAGTGCTTTACCACAGCCAAAACTTGGCGTGTGGTAAAGGGGTCAGGCGTCAATTGTGCGTAGCACCCGTAGGGCCGTTCCGGCAGTTGACTCCTGCCCCCTTTACCACTCGCCGAAGGCAAACGCGACCGACGATTTTAAACGCCGAGTCAACGGTTCACGCCCGTCGGGTTTCGTGGAGCAATTGGGGGGAACCGGACATTCCTTTGCAAGCACACGCAACTGGGGAATGCCGCGGGTATGCCCCTCGAAAAACCCGACTTGCGCAACGCACCATCCCCTCCAGAGAAACCGCGCGGATCGGCGATCGCCGAGATAATCGTCCAGCACCGGGCTCGGTAAGAAATGACTGACGACTGGAATCGCACCCCCGCTTGAGTCATAATGGGGAGGCGGCCGACCATGACTGGGCGACCGACGAGTAGATTCCATTCTGAAAGAGTGCGCGATGAGGCGTTGGCGGTGCATGCAAGTGTTAGGCATGGTGCGAAGCAACCTGTCGAGCACAGTGGTGAACGCTGTGTGGGCTACGGCGTTGGCCCCCATGTTAAGTGGCCTGGCCGTGGGGCTGGTGTTGGCCCCAGTCGCTGGCTTGGCGCAAGAGCCTGCAGCTGCAACGGCGATCGACTTCGACTCGCAGATCCGGCCCCTCCTATCCGATCGCTGCTACAAGTGCCATGGCCCCGACGATCTGACGCGTGAAGCTGAGCTGCGTTTGGATACGGGCCATGGACTCGACTCACAATTGGCGGTCTCGTCGGGTGAACCGATCTTGCTGCCTGGCGATGCTGACAAGAGCGAACTGTTTCGCCGACTGATCGCCACCGATGCGGACAAGATGCCACCCGAGGACAGCGGATTGGCGCTGGCGCCCGCGGAAATTGAACTCTTGCGGCAATGGATCGACCAGGGCGCGAAGTGGGACCGGCACTGGTCGTTTGTCCCTGTCCCGTCCCAAGTCGCTCGGCCCACCCCCGCGGATCCGCAGGCTTGGATCCGCCAGCCCATCGACGCCTTTATCCTGCAGGAAATGCAAACCGCGGGACTCGAGCCCACCGGGCCCGCCGCTCCTAACCAATTACTGCGCCGACTGTTTCTCGATCTGATCGGCCTGCCGCCCACTCCGGCCGAAGCCAGTCAATGGTTGCCGATCGTGGCCCGCGACGGCTGGGAGCCATTGGTCGATCATCTGCTGGCGCGGCCCGAATTCGGTCAACGCCTGGCCAGTGATTGGCTGGACGCGGCTCGGTACAGCGACACGTACGGCTATCAAGTCGACCGCGAACGGTTCGTCTGGCCGTGGCGAGACTGGGTGGTTCAAGCCTTCAACCAGAACATGCCGTACGACCAATTCGGCACATGGCAATTGGCCGGCGATCTGCTGCCGGACCCCACATTCGAACAAATTCTGGCGACGACCTTCAATCGCTTGCACCCCCAAGAAGTGGAGGGCGGCAGCATCGAAGAAGAGTTCCGCATGAAGTACATCTCGGATCGCACCGAGACCTTCGGTATGGCGTTCTTGGGCCTGACCCTGGAGTGTTGCCGCTGCCACCATCACAAGTACGATCCGTTGCCGCAAGAAGATTACTTCCGCCTGACCGCGTTCTTCGACAATATCGACGAAGCCGGGCTGTACTCGTACTTTACCGATTCGGTCCCCACCCCGACCGCTTTCATGCCCGACCCCGCCGCGGAGACCAAAACCCAGGAACTGTTGGCCCAGATCGCCGCCCAGGAACAAGCCCTGGCTAAAGAATGGACGAATATCCACCAAAATCAACCTTGGACCCAAGCAGCCAACACCGCTCCCGCGCCAGGCAGCAGTCCCGAGCCAGGCAACAGTCCCGAGCCGATCACCGGACCCGCCATCGCGCACCTGCACTACAACACCGAGACCGCGTGGCCGGAACGATCCGAGAATCGCTTGGTTGACGTCGCCGACGGGGTTGAAATCGCGGAGGGAGTTGAAACGGCCGCGGGCGACTCGGGACCTGGGCTCGCGGGCTTGCGAGCGGTCGAGTTGTCGGGGGATGAAGCGGTCAACTTGGACGTGGGGAACTTTCGTCGCTGGCAACCGTTTTCGCTCAGCCTCTGGTTATGGTCGCCCGGTCCGTTCGAACGAGCGGTGGTCCTGCATCGCTCACGGGCCTGGACCGACGCCGGCAGCCGCGGCTACGAACTGTTGATCGAAAACGATCGGCTCAAGTTTTCGCTGATTCATTTTTGGCCCGGCAACGCCATTGCGATTCAGACCCAGGATTCACTGCCCCACCGTCAATGGTTGCCCGTGACCTTGACCTACGATGGCAGTAGCCGAGCGGACGGGTTGCAAATCTTTGTCAACGGACAAACAGTCCCGACCGAGATCGTTCGCGATCATCTGACCAAACAAATCGCGGGCGGCGGCGGCGACAACATCGCCATCGGCGAACGCTTCCGCGACCAAGGCTTCAAAGGTGGCCGAGTCGCCGAAGTCCGCGTGTTCGACCGTCAAGTCTCAACCCTGGAAGCCACCGCCCTTGCCCGCTGGGACTTCACCCCGACGGGCCTGGCCCAAACCCGCCAGCTGGCGTGGACACCCAAGTCCGAACCGCCCAGCGAACCGCCCGGCTCCGAACCGGATTCTGCCCCCGAAGCCGAACCTAAACCCGAGTCCGAGTCCAAATCCGAGTCCGAGTCCAAATCCGTATCCGACCCGGACAGGAATGCGGACCGCCGCGACGCCCTGACGTGGGACTGGGCGTTGAACTTCAGTCCCGAGTACACCGCCGGTCTGAAGTCGCTGGCGGCCCTGCGTGGTGAACTCGGCCAACTCCAAGATCAACGTCGCGAGATCATGGTGATGCGCGAACTGGCCACGCGCAAGCCGACTTACTTTCGTGAACGCGGCGAGTACAACCTGCCGACGAAAGAGATGAGTCCCGGGGTGCCGGAAGCCGTCCTGCCGTGGTTCGACGACTTGCCGGCCAATCGCTTGGGACTGGCCCGCTGGACGTTCGATCGCCGTAACCCCCTCACCGCTCGGGTGGCTGTCAACCGTTGGTGGCAGCTGCTGTTCGGCGACGGGTTGGTCCGCACTCCGGAAGACTTCGGCAACCAAGGGCAGCGACCCACGCACGCCGCTTTGCTGGACTATCTGGCGGCCGACTTCATGGACTCGGGGTGGGACATCAAGCGGTTGATCCGCCAGATGGCGTTGTCGGCCACGTACCAGCAGTCGGTGGTGGCGAAACCCGGGACCGTGGAACTGGACCCGGAGAATCGCGGGTGGACGCGAGCCAACGCCCACCGCTGGCCCGCGGAAACGCTCCGCGATCAGGCCTTGGCGGTGGCTGGCCTGTTGGACGCGCGACTGGATGGACCGCCCGTCAAGCCATACGATTTGGCGGAAGCCTTCGCGCCACTGCCCGCGGACGGCGGACCGCTGGTCTACCGCCGCAGCCTTTATACTTACTGGAAACGCATGTCCCCCTCGCCGGTCATGATCACCTTGGATGCGGTCAAGCGGGACGTCTGCCAAGTCAAACGCGAACGGACAGAAACGCCGGGCCAATCGCTGGTGTTTCTCAACGCGCCGCAGTTTGTCGAGGCCAGCCGCGCGCTGGCCCTGGCCTGTTGGACGGACAGTCCCGAGCCGACCCAGGCGATCGCGGGGCTGTACCAACGCATGTTGAATCGTGATCCCAGCGACCGCGAACGAGAAGTACTGATGGAACTGTTCCATGACCAAATGAAACGATTCCAAGAATCACCGCAACAACTGGAAGCGTACCTACAGGTCGGCCACCAGCGACTGCCCGCCGAGGCGCCCGCGACCGAAATCGGCGCTTTGGCGGTGGTCGCCAACACGCTGATGGGCTTGGATCAATGGACCAGCCGTCGATAAAGACCTTAGTCCGTAGCCACTGCAAACTGTGCCGTTGCGCCAGCCTCATGCGTCCATTTTAGGGAGTCACCCATGTCGAGACGAGATTTTTTGGCCAACTTCGCCTACGGACTCGGGTCCCTGGGCTTGGCCCACTGCTTGGGTCAGGGCCTGGCGACCGGGGGCACAATCGGAGCCGGCCCCGCTCGCCGCGGCGACGGTCCGATCGGCTGGGATGATCCGACCGCGCCGCCGGATCTGACGACGCCCCGTGGGGCGATGTCCGACTTGCATTTTCCCGCCAAAGCCAAACGGGTCATCGTGCTATTCCAATCCGGCGGCCCCTCGCAGTTGGAACTGTTCGACCACAAGCCACTGTTGCAGGAACAACAGGGCCAACAACTGCCGGATTCGGTCCGCGGACAACAACGCTTGACGGGCATGAGTGGCAATCAGAGCAGCCTGCCACTGGTCGGCTCGCCGTTCCAATTCCAGCAGCATGGCGGGGGCGGAACTTGGTTCAGCGAACTGCTGCCGCACACCTCGGCCTTGGCGGACGACCTTTGTGTGATCCGTTCGATGTACACCGAGTCGATCAACCATGGGCCGGGCGTGACCTTTTTCCAGACCGGCAGTCAGTTGCCGGGACGCCCCAGCATGGGCGCGTGGCTGGACTATGGCTTGGGCAGTGGCAACGAGAACCTGCCGGCCTACGTGGTGATGGTGACGAAGAATAAAGGCGGACAACCTCTGTCGGCACGGTTGTGGGGCAGCGGCTTCTTGCCCGCCCAGCACGACGGGGTGCTGTTCCGCAGCGGCCCCGACCCGTTGTTGTACTTGAACTTGCCAGCCGGCGTCGATCGCGCCGCCCGCCGCTCGATGCTCGATGCCATGCACGAGTTGCAAGCCCACGAGGCCGCCCAGACCGGATGGACGGAACTGGAGAGCAAAATCCAACAACATGAGTTGGCGTTTCGCATGCAAAGCTCGATCCCCGAGGTCACGGACTTTTCCTCCGAGCCGGAACACGTGCTGGACCTGTACGGCCCCAGTGTCAAGGATCCGGGCAGCTACGCCGCCAACTGCTTGATGGCGCGACGACTGGCCCAACGCGGCGTGCGTTTTATTCAACTGTTCCATCAGGACTGGGACCATCACGGCGGCTTGCCGGGAGGCATACGCAACTTGTGCCAAGAGACGGATCGCCCCAGTGCCGCGCTGGTGCAGGACCTGAAACAACACGGAATGTTGGACGACACCTTGGTGATTTGGGGCGGCGAATTCGGCCGGACCAACTATTGCCAAGGCAAGCTGACCGGTGCGGACTACGGCCGCGATCACCACCCGCGGTGCTTCTCGCTGTGGTTGGCGGGCGGGGGCATCCGCGGCGGCATGAGCTACGGCCAGACAGACGAGTACGGGTACAACGTGGTGGAAAACCCGGTCCACATTCACGACCTGCATGCCACGTTGCTGCGTCTGTTGGGCATCGACCACACGCGTTTGACCTACAAGTACCAAGGACGCTACTTCCGCTTGACCGACGTGCACGGCCACGTGTTGCAGGACATCATCGCCTAACATCCGCCGGCATGCTTTAGCATCCGGTTGTCACCGGGCGTGTGGTAAAGGGGTCAGGCGTCAATTGTGCGAAGCACCCGCAGGGCCGTTCCGGCAATTGACGCCTGACCCCTTTACCACTCGCATGACCACCGACAGGTTCACAGGAGGAGGCGATCGCCCATGGAACGTGTCTTCGAAACTCGCCAAGTGACCAAAGAATATCGCATGGGCGAGGTCGTCGTGCGGGCGCTCAAAGGCGTGGACTTGGAACTGTTCGCTGGCGAGTTCGTCGTGCTGTTGGGGGCGTCGGGCAGCGGCAAGTCCACACTGCTGAATATCTTGGGCGGTCTGGATCGGCCGACCTCGGGCCAGGTCTTTTATCGCGACCAGGAACTGACGCGTTGGAGCCAGTATCAACTGACGCAATTCCGCCGAGAACACGTGGGATTTATTTTTCAGTTTTATAACTTAGTCCCCAGCCTCACGGCCTGGGAAAATGTTTCCTTGGTGACCGAGTTGGTCCCGCAGGCTTTGGATCCAGCCGCGGCCTTGAAACTGGTTGGCCTCGAATCCCGCGGCGACCATTTTCCGTCGCAGTTGTCGGGCGGTGAGCAGCAGCGGGTGGCCATCGCGCGAGCGATTGCCAAGCGGCCGGCCATCTTGCTGTGCGACGAGCCGACGGGGGCCCTGGACGTGGCGACCGGCATCCTGGTCTTGGCCGCGATCGAACAAGTCAATCGGGAACTGGGCACAACGACCGTGGTCATCACTCACAATGCCGTGATCGCCTCCATGGCCGATCGCGTGATCAAGATGTCCGACGGTCAGATCGCCGGGATCGACGTCAACCGCAGTAAACTCAATCCGCGTGATCTCCAGTGGTGATACCATGACCATGTTGGCACGCAAACTGCGACGCGATCTGCAGAACCTGGCCTTACAAGCCCTGGCCATTGCCCTGGTGATGGCGTCCGGCATCGCCATGTTCACGATGGCCTTGTATTCGCTCCACAGTTTGCAGACCAGTCAACAGGATTATTATCGCCAGTATCGCTTCGCGGACGTGTTCTGCTCGGCTGTGCGTGTCCCGCGCGATGTCGTGCAACGCGTGCAAGCCATTCCCGGCGTGGGCACGGTGGACAGTCGCGTCGTGTTTCCCGCGTTGCTGGATCTTCCCACCATGGACGAACCGGTGGCCGCTCGCTTGGTATCGTACCCAGATCAGGGACAACCGCGTCTGAATGATCTGTTCCTGGCCCAAGGCCGCTGGTTGGATCCCGATCGCAGTGACGAGATCTTGGCCGGCCAGGCGTTTGTCCAAGCGCACGGCTTGCAGCTGAACGAACCCTTGGCGTTTGTCATCAACGGTCGCCAGCGAACACTGCGGTTGGTGGGCGTTGTCTACTCGCCCGAATACATCGTGCAGATCCAGCCGGGGAGTCTGTTGCCGGATTACAAGCGATTTGGTGTATTTTGGATGAATCAACGGCACCTCAGTGCCGCGGTCGATATGCAGGGCGCGGTCAATGACCTCGCATTGACCCTGGCAGATCGCGACGCCGAACCCGAGGTCTTGGCAGCGGTCGATCGCCTGTTGGAACCTTACGGGGGGATGGGAGCCATCGGTCGCGAGCATCATATCTCGCACCGATTTTTGGAAGATGAAATTCGGCAACTGACCATGATGGCGTGGATCGCCCCCACGATCTTTCTCGTTGTGGCGGCCTTCCTGTTGAACGTGATGCTCGCGCGGGTCATCGCTCTGCAACGCGAACAGATCGCCATCTTAAAAGCGTGCGGCTTTTACAATAGCCAGATCGGTTGGCATTACCTGCAATTGGCCGGTGGCATTGCCCTGATCGGCGCGGTCCTGGGTCTGCTGGGCGGCTATGGCCTGGGACGCAACACCACCGCCATGTATGCCGAGATCTACCGGTTTCCGGTGCGGCAAGGCGGCCTGAGTCCGGCGGTGCTGTGGGGCAGTTTCGCCATCAGCCTGGGTAGTGCCTGGTTGGGCACCGCCCGCGCGATTTGGAGTGTGATGCGACTGCCACCCGCGGAAGCCATGCGTCCCGCGACACCCACGCAGTTTCGCACTAGCCTCATCGAGCGATTGGGCCTGCGTCCGCTCCTGCCGCAGGTCGTGCGGATGTTGCTGCGTCAAATCGAGCGACAGCCGATCAAGTCGCTCTCGACGGTGTTTGGTATCTCCATGGCATTGGCGATCATGATCCTCGGCAGCTTTTCGCTCGATGCCATCCGCTACTTGATCTGGTTCCAATTCGATCTGTCGCAACGCCAAGACGTGACCGTGGTCTTCAACCGGCCGCTGGCTCGGGACGTCTTGCACGAGGTCCGCGGGCTGCCTGGCGTCTGGGCCTACCAGTCGTTTCACGCCATCCCCGTCACGCTGCAAGCGCCTCGCGCCGCGCGGAAAATCAGTGTTCTGGCCCTGGGCGACGAAGCACCGCTGGTCCGATTGGTCGACCAGCAAGAACGACCCGTCGAACTGCCCCCCGAGGGCCTCGTGGTGTCCGACAAATTGGCCTCCATTTTGGGGATACAAGCGGGCGATTGGCTGGAGATGGTCGCTCTGGAGGGCAACCGCACGCGTCGCCCCATCCAAGTCAGCCGGATTATCACCGAATACGGCGGGCTGAACGCCTACGCCTCACCGGCCGTCTTGGCCCGCTGGACGCACCTGCCCGACACCTGCTCGGGAGCCCACCTCCGCGTCGACACCCAGCAGACGCAAACGCTGTACCGGCAACTGAAGGGGATGCCTCAAGTCGCCGCCGTCAACCTGAAGGGAGCAGCGATGAAGAGTTTTGAGGATACCTTTGCGGAGAACATCCTCACGATGCGGTTGTTCAATGTCATCTTCTCGGTCATCATCGCCTTTGGCGTCGTCTACAATCACGCGAGGATCTCCTTTGCGGAACAAAGTCGTGACCTGGCGACGCTGCGCGTGATGGGCTTTACCCAAGGCGAGGTGACCGGGATCCTGTTGGGCGAGTTGGTCATCTTGACGGGTCTGGCGTTGCCGTTGGGCTGCCTGTTCGGCTGGGGATTGGCCAAGCTTTTGGTCCTGGGATTGGACACCGAAATGTATCGCATACCGCTGGTGATCGAGCCGACAACCTACGCGTTTGCGATTGTCGTCATCTTGGTCGCAGCGGGTCTATCGAGTGTGGTGATGCTGAACAAGATCTGGCAATTGGATCTGGTCGGCGTCTTGAAAGCGCGGGAGTAAGCAAGACATGCAACGGCTGCGAACCTGGTTGTTCTGGAGTGCGTTGGCCACCCTAGTCGTGGTCGTCGCGGTGGTCTCGCTGTGGCCTCAACCGCATAAAGTCCAAGTCGCGCGGGTCGAGGCGAACTGGATGGAAGTGGCCATCACGCAAGAGGGCATGACGCGGATCAAGGACCGCTACGTGGTCTCGGCGACCGTCGGCGGGAAACTCTCACGCATCGCCCTGCGACCCGGCGATGTGCTGGAGCGTGGCCAATCGCTGCTGGCGAGTATCCAACCCACGCTCCCCCCCTTGCTGGACGCCCGCCAGGTCAGCCAATTGGATGCCAACGTCGAAGCCGCCAAGCGACAAGTGGAACTGGCCAATGCGCGGCGGCAACAGGCTCAGGCCCAATTGACTCTGGCGGAGAGTCACTACGGTCGCTTGAAGTTGCTGCACGAACAAGGCAACGCCGCGGACAGCGAGTGGGAACAAGCAGAAGCCGCCTATCGGGGCCGCAGCGAAGAGCTGCGGGTGGCCAACTTCGAGTGGGAGATTCGCGGGTTCGAACTGCAACAGGCCGAAGCGGCTCGACGACACTTTCGCGACGAGGAGTCCAGCGAACCGCTGCAGTTTGAGTTGCGGTCACCCATCGACGGCGTCGTGCTCCGCATCTTTGAGGAGAGCAGCACGGTGGTCACGCCCGGCCAGCCGCTGTTGGAGGTCGGCAACCCGACCGATCTGGAAGTGGTCATCGATGTGCTGAGTGCCGACGCTGTCAAAATTCAACCAGGTAACCCGGTGGTCCTCCAGTACTGGGGGGGCGAAAAACCGCTGCTGGCCGAAGTCCGACGGGTGGAACCGGCGGCCTTCACAAAGGTCAGTGCCTTGGGGGTCGAGGAGCAACGGGTGAATGTCGTAGCGGATTTTCGTGAACCGACCAGTGCTTACGCGCGGTTGGGGGACCAATACCGCGTGGAAGCTCGCGTGATCATCTGGAAAGAGGACCAAGTGCTCCAGGTTCCCCACGCCGCGTTGTTTCGCTGGGAGGGGCAATGGTCCGTGTTTGTGGTCCAGGAGCAACGGTTGAGTCTGCAGCGCGTGGAGGTCGGTCGGCGGAACGAAACCCACGCGCAGGTGTTGTCGGGACTTGAGGCTGGGCAGACTGTGGTGATCTACCCCAGTGACCTCTTGGTGGCGGGCGATCGGGTCGAGATCTTTTGAAGGTGGTTTGTTGCACATCATCCAGTCCTCGTAACCGCTCCTGCCCTGACGGGTGTCGGCCAGCAAGTCGGGTGGGCCACACGACCGTTCGCGGGTAAGAACAACGGGAGCATGCCACCGGTGTGCCCCGAGAACAAACTGACTCGTCTGGGCGAAATATCGAGTTCGATGTATGCTGGGGATCCGGTCTCCGCAGCGGCGGATGGCCGCGTGATTTGGCCGCCAGCCCCTCCCCTTCGTCAGAAGAACTGCTGCATGTCTGTCCTGGTTTTTGGTCACAAGAATCCCGACACCGACGCCATCTGCGCCGCCTTGGGCTACGCGGATTACCTGCGGCGGACCTACCGGCCGGACGCCGTGGCCGCTTGTTGCGGGCCCCCCAATCAACGTACGGAGTTTGTCCTGAAGCGCTGCGGCTTGGCCCCGCCGCGGATCATCATGGACGTCCGACCGGAGATCGGCAGCGTCAGTCGTCGGTCGACCGTCTCGGCCTACGAAGACGAGGTGTTCTTCGAGGTCTTCGAGCGAATGGAGAAACACGGCTTGGCCAACCTGCCGGTGCTCTCGCGCGACGGCCATTTTGTCGGCCTGCTCTCGCTGCTCGATCTGATGAAATTGGTCTTCATGGGCGACTACGACCCGCTGCGGTCGCGCCAGGTCCTCAGCAACCTGTCCAAGATCTGCCAAGTCGTCGGCGGGGCCTTTCAGCACGCGGTCGATCCGGAAAAGAACTGCCCCTTGGTCGTGACCGTGGGCGCCATGAGTGCCGGTGGCTTCACGGAACGCTTGTCAAAGTTTCCACCCGAGCAGTTGATCGTGGTCAGCGGCGATCGACCCACGATCCAGCTCCCCGCCCTCGAAATGGGCGTCCGAGCCCTGGTGGTGAGCGGCGGCTTCCGCCTGAGCAGCGGCCTGCTCCAGTTGGCTCGGTCCAATAACGTCACCATCATCAACAGCCCGTACGACACTGCCACAACGACCATGCGGATCAAGTCCGCGCGGCTGATCAGCGACGCCATCGATCGGGATTGCATCACCCTGCCCTACCAATCGTTGATCGAAGACGTCCGCCGCCAAGTCGATCGCTACGAACAACGGCTGTTTCCCGTCGTCGACGAAAATCAGCAATTGACGGGGGTGATCAGCAAGTCGGACCTGGTCAATCCGCCGAAGCCGCAGATCATTTTGGTCGACCACAATGAGTTGGGGCAAGCCGTCAATGGTGCGGAAGATGCCGACATCGTCGAGGTCCTCGATCATCATCGTTTGGGCGGGTCGCTCAAGTCCACGCAACCCATTCGGTTCATCAACGAGCCCGTCGGCTCCACGTGTACCTTGGTGGCCAAGCAATACCGAGCGGCGGGCCTACAGCCAGACTCGGGCATCGCCTTGTGCCTGGCCAGTGGCATTATCTCCGATACGCTCAACCTGCGCTCGCCGACTGCCACGGATGTGGACCGCGAGATCTTGGCCTGGCTGCAGACGTTGACACCCGTGGACTTGGGGGAACATGCGCAAGAGTTCTTCGCCATCGGGTCGGCGCTCCGCACCCGAGCGGCTCAGGATGTGGTGCGGGAGGATTGTAAGGAGTTCCGTGAACAGGGCCAGCGGTTCTCGATTTCGCAAATTGAAGAGATCGGCTTCGAATTGTTTTGGACGCGTCACGAGGAGCTGTCGGTGGCACTCCGCGACCACTGTCGCGACCGCGGCCTGGACTTCAGCGCGTTGCTGGTGACCGACATCATGTCCAACGGCAGCCTGCTACTGCTCTCCACCGAACTGGATGCGTGGCAACGCATCAATTACCCGCGATTACAAAAGCAATTGTACCAATTGGATGGCGTCGTCAGCCGCAAGAAACAACTGCTCCCCCTGCTGGCGAGGTTGTTAGAGCCCAGCAACTAACCGCCTGTACTTCTCGCTATTCGTACTCACACTCACAATCGTGCTCGTGCTCGTGCTCGTAATCGTAATCGAAACCAGCACAATTGAAGCGAGAAGAACTGTTAGCCATTAGCCATTAGCCATTAGCTCTTAGCTCTTAGCCGTTAGCCGTTAGCTCTTAGCGTTTGTGCTTTTAAATGTAATAAAGTGATAAGTATCTGCCAAAATGCGGCTTCTCGTTTGTTGTTTTTCGCTCCTCAGTTTGTCTGCACATGGCCACCTGAGCCCATTGTGCGTCTAGTCGGCCCCGCTTGTAGTCCCGCCTTTAGGCGGAATGCGGTGAGAAAAGACGCGGCCGACAGACACCCTCCCCCGATCTGTCGCCTGGCCAAATGCTTCCGTTTGGCGGCTCGGCGGTTTTCTCTGCGTCCTTCCCCCCTCTGCGGTTTATGGTTTTCTACTCGTGCTCGTGCTCGTGCTCGTAATCGTAATCGAAACCAGCACGATTGAAGCGAGAAGAACTGTTGGCCATTAGCCATTAGCCATTAGCTCTTAGCCGTTAGCTCTTAGCTCTTAGCGTTTGTGCTTTTAAATGTAATAAAGTGAAATGTATCTGCCAAAATGCGGCTTCTCGTTTGTTGTTTTTCGCTCCTCAGTTTATCTGCATATGGCCAATTGAGCCCGTTTTGCGTCTAGTCGGCCCCGCTTGTAGTCCCGCCTTTAGGCGGAATGCGGAGAGGAAAGACGCGGCCGACAGACACCCTCCCCCGGTCCCTCCCATTGGTATCTACACAACTACCCGGAGTCAAATAGCGAAATCGGTAACGAGATTCCTTTTGCCATCTCCTTGAGGGAGTTGAGATCATAGTTTTCAAGAACGGACATCATCGAAAAGTATGACCAGAGCCCCGCCAACAGCCCTGGAGCTGTGAATGGCCGTGATCTTTTGTTTGACGACCGCTGAGGCTCATGAGCAGTTTCTTGAATTCGTTCGTTTTCGGCTCATTGGTTGCCATCAAGTGCCAGACCGTAACCATGGCCATTGATGCTACCAGTAACCGCCGAAAAATCGCCTCTGCAGTTTCTTGTTGCCAAGCCTCTATCTGAGTACCGCTAGACTTTAATAGCTTGAAGTAGGTCTCGATTTTCCACCGCCAGTAATAGCAGTTGGCCAGCATTTTAGCATCAGCCCACTCGGAAGGAACATTCGACAACAAGTACCAATGTGCCAAGACTTGCTTTTGATCGTCAATAAGTCGCGTCAACACCAGACGCACGGGTAGCGGAACCCCCGGGATATCGGTCCGGACCCCGTTCGAGTTCTTTCGAGCAGGACGATACAAGGTGACTTCGGCCTCAGCAATCTCCAAGTGAACCGGACGGTTTTCGTGTAACACAGTTCCAGCGGATTGATACCTCCCTTGGGCCTCAAGTTGACTACTGACGTCGCTCAGCTTGACTTGCGTGTCTTGATACAGGACTCGACGTTCATCGCCACGAACGAGAAACTTATGGCCGGCCGCCGACCAATCGCGGAAGTGCCCTACGGAATCTGCTTCACGATCGATTACATGGACAATCGGCTTGCCTAAATTCCAACTGGCGGACGCGTTCATCGTAGCCATGACCTGATCGGTGTGCGCCGCAACTTCCACCTTGCCACGCGTACTGAGCATCCCCTTGGCCGTCTTGAGGTGCATCTCCAGGGGAGCGATCGGCAAGCCATCGTCTGGATTAATCGCCAACGCACAGGCCAGTTCGTAGCCAACATCACTAGAGCTAGACAGTTGCGCTAGGTCCTGACGGCACTTCTGACCGGGATAGCTCAGCTTGCTCCAATCATGGGCCACCAAAACAAATGGCGCTGAGACCGAGGCACACGCGATGCGAGCGAAATCCTGGAGTGGAACGATCAGTTCTTCAAAGGTGACCCGGTCATTGTTCAAAAAACGCCAAGTCGCCTGTGTGACGGCGAAAGACTTCCCCAAATTACCGTCAGGAAGCCCAATGACGCCAGCTGCTTGCGGTGACGCTACCCGCATGTGATACCTCACCATGAGTTGCCAACGGTTGGACAGTCGCTTGTCTTTTAGCTTGATCTGGAGCATGACCAGCTTATAGCAAACGTCGCGATTTGTGTAGATACCAATGGGTCCCTCCCCCGGTCCATCGCCTGGCCAAATGCTTCCGTTTGGCGGCTCGGCGGTTTTCTCTGCGTCCTTCCCCCCTCTGCGGTTTACGGATTTCTACTCGTGCTCGTGCTCGTGCTCGTAATCGTAATCGAAACCAGCACGATTGAAGCGAGAAGAACTGTTAGCCATTAGCCATTAGCTCTTAGCCGTTAGCTCTTAGTTCTTAGCATTTGTGCTTTGAAATGTAAAAAAAGTGAAATGTATCTGCCAAAATGCGGCTCCTCGTTTGTTGTTTTTCGCTCCTCAGTTTATCTGCACATGGCCACCTGAGCCCGTTGTGCGTCTAGTCGGCCCCGCTTGTAGTCCCGCCTTCAGGCGGAATGCGGTGAGGAAAGGCGCGGCCGACAGACACCCTCCCCCAGTCCATCGCCTGGCCAAATGCTTCCGTTTGGCGGCTCGGCGGTTTTCTCTGCGTCCTTCCCCCCTCTGCGGTTTACGGTTTTCTACTCGGCCATGCAGATAAGCGGTCCGTTGCCACTACTTTGTCACCATCCAAGCTAATCCAAATCTATCTGCGGCTTGAGGTTCCTAATCTTTTTGCCCAAAATGTTTCTGCCTACATTAGTTGCCGCGACTTGTGTCGGCCCTCCGGGCCTCTGTACACCGGCAGCCTCTGCTGGTTGGGAGTTGGTTACGGGCGTGTGAAGAGTGAAGGTAGGAAAGTGAATAGTGAAATGGGGGCGACGGAGGCAGAAAGATTTTGGGCAGAAAGATTTGGGGAATGGTTCCCTATTTGTTTTTACTAAGGACATGCTCGTGCTCACAATCGCACTCGTCCTTACAATCGCACTCGTCCTTACAATCGTGCTCGTCCTTACAATCGTGCTCGTGCTTACAATCGTGCTCGTGCTCGTGCTCGTAATCGTAATCGAAACCAGCACGAGTGCAGCGAGAAGAACCGTTAGCCATTAGCTGTTAGCTGTTAGCCATTGGCTCTTAGCTCTTAGCTCTTAGCTCTTGGCCATTAGCGTTTGTGCTTTTAAATGTAAAAAAGGGAAATGTATCTGGCAATATTCGGCTTCTCGTTTGTTGTTTTTCGCTCCTCAGTTTATCTGCATATGGCCAATTGAGCCCGTTTTGCGTCTAGTCGGCCCCGCTTGTAGTCCCGCCTTTAGGCGGAATGCGGAGAGGAAAGACGCGGCCGACAGACACCCTCCCCCGGTCCATCGCCTGGCAAAATACTTCCGTTTGGCGGCTCGGCGGTTTTCTCTGCGTCCTTCCCCCCTCTGCAGTTTATGGTTTTCTACTCGGCCATGCAGATAAGCGGTCCGTTGCCGTAATGTTATCACTATCCAGGCACATCCCGAACTATCTGCTGTTTGGGGTCTTTCATCTTTTTGCCCAAAAGTTTTCTGCCTAAATTAGTTGCCGCGACTTGTGTCGGCCCTCCGGGCCTGGGGGCAGTAGGGTCCAGGCGGGCGGATGTCGACAAAGTTGAAATCCACCTGAGACTCCGGTGTCTCCTGCCAAGAGCCTCGAGCCAAGAGTAAAAACCGAAAACCGAAAGCTAAAAGCTAAGAACCTTTCTCGCTGCACTCGTGCTGTGTTCGATTACGATTACGAGCACGAGCACGAGCACGATTCAGATTGCACGAGCACGAGCACGATTCAGATTGCAAGGCTTGCTATGCTACGCGCTTAGCCCTACGCGCTACGCGCTACGCGCTCTGCCCTACGCCCTACGCAAACCAATCGGTCATGGCATGACCTTTGACCAACTCGCGTGGCTGATTCAAGTGATTCATCACCATCATGTCCGGCTCGATCCCAAAGGCATGGTAGATCGTCGCCAACAGATCGCCGGGGTGGACCGGATCTTCGGCCGGGGCCGAGGCCGTCTTGTCGGACTTGCCGTAGACCAGTCCTCGCTTGGTGCCCGCACCCGCAACCAAGCCAGTGTAGCAGTAGGGCCAATGGTCGCGGCCGCCAGCATCGTTGCTATTTCCCGACGTGCTCACACCCCGCTGGGGCGCTCGGCCGAATTCTCCCACGGCCACCACCAACGTCTCCTCCAACAAGCCACGCCGGTCCATGTCCTCCAACAATCCCGCCAAACCCGTGTCAAACATCGGAGCCGATTGGTTCTTCATCCGCTTCTCCAAGTCCGAATGCTGGTCCCAGCTGTGGTTGTCCGAATTGGCGATCTTCGGCCAAATCACTTCCACCACTCGCGTGCCCGCTTCCACCATCCGCCGCGCCAACAACAGGCTCTGGCCAAACGTGTTGCGGCCGTACAGCTCCTTGACCTCATCCGTTTCCACCGACAGGTCGAAGGCCTGCCGAGCTCGACCGGAGGTGACCAAGCTGATCGCCTGTTGGTACTGGTCGTCCAACTTGTAGGACTCGACCGCTCGATCAATCGCCGGCATCTGGGAATTGACCAAGTCCCGCAATCGAGCGCGACGCTCCAAGCGGAGGGAAAAGACGTCGGCCGGCAACTGCAAGTCGTCGATCTTGATCCGCGACATCTTCTCCATGTCCATGTCGTCCCCCTCCGGGTACAACGTGTACGGATCGAAGGCCTTGCCCAAAAACCCAGCGGTGCCGCCCTTGCCGACCACGTTGCTCTCCTGCAACGGGCGTGGCAACATCACAAACGGCAGCATCGGCGTGTCGACCGGCTTGAGCTTGATGATGTTCGAACCAAAATTGGGGAAGTCCTTGGGCGACGGCGGCTCCAACTGTCCCGATGGACTCACCTTGTCCGTCGTGTAACCCGTCATCATCTGATAAATCGCCGCCGTATGATTGAACAACCCGTTCGGCGTGTAACTCAAGGAGCGAATCAAAGTGTAGCGGTCGTTCAACTGGGCCAAGCGAGGCAGATTCTCCGTGTACTTGATGCCAGGAATCTTGGTGGAAATGGGCGCGAAGACGCTTTTTACGTTATCCGGCACGTTTTCCTTGGGATCCCACAGGTCGATGTGACTGGGGCCGCCTTGCAAGTACACCATGATCATGCTTTTGGCTCGACCCCAGCCCGGTCGATCCAGTCGCGGGACCGATCCAGCCGCATCGCGAGCCAACAGCATTGGCAGCGAAATGCCCATCATACTGGACATGCCGATCCGCATCACATCCCGCCGACTGACTCGTCCTTGGTCACACGTGTCCCGACCTGGGGCACCAATGATTCGCAACATGGGCATTCTCCTTTGGAGCTGGGGATCGATCAATGATTGAACATAAAGGCGGGGCTATTGAGCAGGGCCCACGTCAGGTCCTGCGCCAAGGTCAGTCGCAACTGCTGCAGCTGCGTTTGACTGGATTGACGATCCGCCAGCAACGCCTGCAGTAGGCGATCCTCGGGCACGGGCCGCTGCGCCAGGGCCAACGCCGCACGACACTGTTGGATTTCCTCGGCGATCGTCAACGGTCGCTGGGCCGCCGCCAATCGCTCGCTCAACGCCTGCCGCCGCGAGTCACTGGCGCGGAACGATGCGCGGATCGGTTCCGCCACTCGCTCCAATAGCGGTGTGTCGCCCTCCAGCGGCACGTTGGCCAATTCCACCAATAACGGCTCGGCCAATCCCAACGACAGATGGGAGGCGGCCCCGTCTGTCCGGGTGGCAAACGAGACGCGGAAACGCCCCAGGACATGCAGGCCGTCGTTGTAGTTTTGTACCAGCCGCATCCGCCAGCGAGAGCCTTGAGGCAGTTCGACCGGTTCAGCCAACGTCGCCACGACCCAATGCGTCTGCTTCGTGGCGGGGTGGACGGCCCAACCGTCACCGTTGTTGTCGGTAACACCGTTGAACAATTTATCGGTACTGAAGCCGCCTTGATGGAAGTCCGCGTGGCTGTGGCGGATCGCGACCTTCTGCCAGGTCTCCGGCTCCGCCAGCGACGCGTACTCGATGATCCATTCCGAGACGACAAAGTTGCCGTTGGGCGCCAAGCCGGGCCCACCGCTGCTCAGCTCGGGATCCGCCAGTGCCTCCAGGCGGAAACCAGTCACTCGCGGTGCCTGTGTTTCGAACACCAAGGTCGTCTCGACCGGCCCGCCACCCAAGGTGGCCCGCAGGCTGCGGTCCGGCAATAAGGTCAATTGGCTGTCGTTCGATTGGCTGCGCTCCAGAGGCACGGGGGTGTACCATCCGCTGTCGCTCAATTGTTCTTGTCGCCAACGCAGAAAGGCATCCGACTCGTTGGCCGAATAGGCATCCAATTCCGCCTGAGCAGCCGCCATCTGACTCTCGCGATCCTGTTCCTTCTGCAGCAGTTCGGGATCGTGTGCGGCGATGGCAGCCTGCAGAGCCAGCGTTGCCTGCTCGATCGAGGCCGCTCGCTCCGACTCCAACCGACTCCCCTCGGCCTCCCACCACGTTTGTCGGTCGGCGACCGCCTCCGCCAAGTGACGATCCGCGGCCTGGATCTCCGCGACATGCGCCAGCACGCCTTCGATCTCGGCGGTCGTCGCTGGTCGATTGAGGACCTGTTGATAGATGGCGTCGATCAGCTCCGGTTCGCTCAAGTTCGGATCGGCCGCCAAACGCGTGATGGTGTTGTTGGGATCGGCAATCAAGCGAGCGACGTCCGGTCCGCTGACCATGGCCAATACCGCCCCCAGTTGCAACTCGTCCGATCGTTCGCATTCGCAGGCGCTCTCGCGGACCGGACGACCCAAAGTCGCCAAGAAACCGCTGGGCAGGTTCACCGCGACGTCCCGCAATTGAGCTGCTCGCGTTCCCGCCGGCACTCCCGGGATCCGCAGCTCCGCGCCCACGCTCTGATGCATCGCGTCGAACAGGACTTCGGCCGGCAGACGCTTGGCTTTGGCCCGAGAATAATTCAACGTGTCGTCCGCGTTGTACGGGTTGGTATCCACCGCCAATTGGTAGGTCCGCGACTTGCAGATCATGGCCAATAGCTCACGCGTGTTAAAGCCCGACTCGAGGAACGATTGCTCCAAGAACGACAACAACTCCGGATTGCTCGGCGGGTTACTGGCCCGCAAATCATCCAGCGGCTCGATCAGGCCCCGTCCCAGCAGATATCCCCACACGCGATTGACGTAACTCGTCGCGAAATACGGATTATCACGCGATACCAACCAATCGGCAAATTGCTCACGCCGCGATTGCTCCACGTTACCGCCCTCGCTGCCGCCCGCGTTACCGCCCGTCTCTGGAACCTCGAGTGACACGGCTGCGGTGGTCGGCGACGCCTCACCGGCGGTTGCAGCGTCTGTCGCGGTGGGGTTGGTCGCAGTGGGGTTGGTCGCGGTGGCGTTTAAGGCAAAGGGGAACTTGGGAGCCACAACGCCGCGGGTCCGTTCATGGATCATCTCCCCGTCTGGCTTATCGAAGACCGTCTCGAACAGCGGCTTGGCGCCTTCCACGGCCGATCCACCGATCCGCTTGCCCTCGCTCTGCGGGTCTTCGCTCAAGCCCGTCTGTGCGAAGAAGGCCGCCGTTTCGAAGTACTGGTCCTGCGTCCAACGTTCGAAGGGATGGTCGTGGCACTTGTTGCAATTGAACCGTGTGGCCAAGAACAAGTGTGTGGTGTTCTCCATCATCAGGTCGGGGTCGCGGAGGATCTTGAAGTAAGCCGCTGCCGGTTGATCGCGGTTCGAGCCGCTGGCCGTGACAATCGACCGCACGAACTGATCGTAGGGAACGTTGTCGGCCACTTGTTGCCGAATCCACGCGTGAAAGGCGGTCACACCTTCGTTGCCCAAGAACTTGCTGTTGACTTGCAGCAAATCCGCCCATTTATTCGTCCAGTAGTCGACAAAGGCGGGCTCCAGTAACAATCGGTCGATCCACTCGTCGCGTTTCACTTGGGTCGGACGCGGGTCCGACACAAACGCTTGGACCTGTTCCACCGTCGGCGGCAGGCCCGTCAGGTCCAAAGTGACACGTCGAATAAACTCGTAGTCCGAGCACAACTCTGCCGGCTGGATCTTCATCCGCCGCCACTTTTCAGCGACCAGTTCGTCGATCCGATTGAACGTCGGCGGTGCTTGCCACACGAATCCGGATCGGTCGCCCATCACGGTCAGGGTGGTGGCGACGTAACAGCCATCGTACCGAGCCATCACGGGGGTCTCGCCGCGACGCAAGGCAGTGACGCGGCTCGTCGGGGTGACCTGAGCAATCTCCAGATCCCCGATCTCGACGAAGGCCTCCCGCGTCACGTCCCGCTGGCTGCCATCCGACAGCGACGCGACCACTCGCATCTGTTGTTGCCCACCCGCAGCCAACAGCACAGGTAAGCTGGGCTGCAATTCAATACTCACGGTGCGGACCGGTTCTGCCTCCAGGCCCGCGCCGGTGGCGATCCACTGGTGCAGCAGGCTATAAGCCCTGGAGTCCGCTTGGATCAAGGCACCTCCTTGGTGCGGCACCGCTCCCAAGGCCTTCTGCAACATCAGACTCTGGTCCGGCTGCGCCACATTGACTCGCCGCATCCACAGTTCGTCGGTCAAGCTGCGCAGGTCGAACAAGGGGTCGTAGCCGCGCAGCGACAGTTTAAACCCGTTCTTGCCGTCGGCAGCGCCGTGGCAACTGCCCGCGTTGCAGCCCAACCGAGTCAACATCGGCTGGACGTCTCGCACAAATTCGATCTCCGGCTCGGTAGCCGCGACAACCAAGGGCACTTCCAACCGTTGGTCACCCACTGCGATCCGCAACGCCGGTGCCGCCGTTGAAACGTTCACCGATGTAGCCCCGTCCTGCTCCAAACCCGACGCGACATGCACCAATCCGGCCGAGTCAACCGACACACCATCGGCTGCAAAGGTTGAGCTTCGCGTGACATCGACCCAGGTCCCGTCCGGCAATTGGCCCATAACAACTACCTGCGCGTAATCGGCCGCAGAGGTGAGTTCGATCCGAGGAGGATGGACTCGCAGCGCGCGGATTGTTGCGGTCTCGATGTCTGTCGTGGCAGGCGACTCATTTGCGCCTGCTGCCGTTGCCGCTGGCGTGGTGGACGGTTGCACGCCTGACCACTGCCAGTGCGACTCGGTGGAGAGTGCATCGCTGGGCGGCAACAGCCCGATCGGCGAACCTTCCCAGAGAACTTGGCCGGAGGCGACTTCGACTTGCCGCAGACGGCCATCGGCATCCCCCAACCACAGATGCTGCGAGTCGGCGGAATAGGCCAAGGCATAGAGGCCCACTGGCAGGCTGAGTTCCGTCACCAACTTCACATCACGCGTGACATAAGCCTCCAACATCTGCTCCTCTTCAGCCGTCCGCGTGCCGACAACTTTGGTTAAGAGAGGAGCAATCTCGGGCGGCAACGCCGTATCAAAGTCGTAGGCGTAGACCCGCAGTTGCCCGCGACCATCCAGACTGGTCACAACCCCGAAATGCTGGCCGTTGGGCGAAATCGCGACCGCTTGGATGCCGCCTTCCAGTGGCGGGAAGCGGCGGATCAAGTTGGCATCGTCGCCAATCACCCGCGTCGTGAGGCGATGGATCCGGTACAGCTTGGGCACGCCGTCCGCGCCACCGATCAAGATCTCGTCCCGCTGGGGATGCCGAGCGACCGCGGCGATCCCGCCCTTGAGCACGCCCGGTGTGATCGAGGTGATGTTATCTATGAATCGCTCAGTGGCCACCTCTGTCAACTTGCAGGCGCGATCGCGACCGACGCTGATCAAGTGCGAGCCGTCGACAGAAAAGACCGTGTCATGAACCCAGTCCTCTGCGGCGTTCTGGAACAGAATCTGTTCGCCCGAATTCGCCTCGAAGCCGCGGACACTCTTGTCCGTGCAGCCGATCGCCAAGCGACTGCCATCCGGCGACCAACTCAAGCCCCGCACCACATCGCCCGTCACGCTCCGCGACCATAACAACTCGCCGCTCTGACAGTCCCAGACTTGCAGCTCGCCGAATTCGCCCGGCCGCCCACCGGCCACCGCCAAGCGAGTGCCATCCGGTGAGAAACGCAGCGATTCGATCCGCGGTGACAGACCAATCAAGCGATGGAGGACGCTGCGATCGGCCGCGTCCAGTAACCAGACCTCGTGGACACCCGCCACCGCCAGCCGACCGTGCTGAGTCGATAAGTCCAAGGCGGTGACCGGTGGCAGCCGCCTGTACTCCGGTGGCGACTCGGTGGTCGGCACCCGATAGGGCGAAACCCAATCATTCGCGGCCCCCTCGGCGATCCACTGCCGCAGCAACGTCTGCTCGGCGTCCGTCAGCGGCACGCCCGTGGGTGGCATGGCCGGGGCGCCATTCTTCGTCGACACCACCTCCAACAATGGGCTCTGATCCGGATGGCCAGCCACCACGGCCGGCTGTCCGCTGTCAGCCGCGGCAAAGAGGGCCTCGGGGCGGGTCAGATCCAGTCCACCCTGCTGCTGATTGGGTTGATGGCAGCCAAAGCACTTGGCCTGCAAGAACGGGCGAATCTGCGCCGCGTAACTGACCGTCTCCGGGGACGCCGCTTCATCGTCAGTCCCAGAAGGCGACGCAGCCAAGATCAGACCGCTGCCAACACTCCATGCGACCAGGCACAACAAGGGCCACGATCGACTGTGAACCACGGAACCGCCAGAGGCAGCAAACCAGCGAACGGTGCGCGGCAACAGACGCCGCAAGGAGGGCAAATCACGCATGGCAGGCGATTCCTCGTGAATCCTGAGGTGGGCGTAACACTCGAGCGGAGGGGCAAAGGCCCGGGGCACCGGCCTGGGCACCGGCCTGGGGCAAGGCTTGAGCACGGGCCTGGGGCACGGCTTGAGCACGGGCCTAGGGCACGGCTTGAGCACGGGCCTAGGGCAAGGCTGGGGCACGGGCCTGAGCACAGGCCTAGTTCAGCCGGGGCTTAGACCTGCGGATCCGGCCAACGGCTCAAACCACGGGCTCCGGTCTCACGGCGCACGACGGCATCCCTGCATCCATCCCCGCACCAATGGTGCTCATCATGCCCTAGTCAGCGAGGGATTGCAAGCGAATTTTCCGCAGAATTTTTCTCGAGCCGCCCGGCGGGTACTCAGCGCAGCGCGGCGGCAGGTTCCGTGGCTTCCCACACGCTCCGTTCGCTGGCGATCATCTCCTCCAGTGGTTGTCGTCGGCGAATGATGCGCAGCTGGCCTTCGTCCAATAAGATTTCGGCAGCCAGCGGTTTGCTGTTGTAGTTGCTGGCCATCACCGAGCCGTACGCGCCGGTACAGCCGATTACCAACAGATCGCCAACCTCTGCTCCGGGCAGCGAACGCCGCGAGACAACACCGCCGTCCTCCTGCGTGAAAATGTCGCCCGACTCGCACAACGGACCGCCCACGACCACGTCTTGGTTGGGCCCCGCCGCTCGGCCAGGGGCTGGGCAGATGGCCATCGGGTGGTAGGCCCCGTAGAGGATCGGCCGCGCCAGATTATTGAAGCCGGCGTCGACCAAATAAAACAGGTTGTCGCCCATCCGCTTGACCGCGCGGATCTCCGTCAGCAAGTACCCGCTCTCGGCCACCAAGTACCGACCGGGTTCCAATTCCAAATGAACCGAGTGCCCGAAGGTCGCTTCCAAGCCCCCGCGGACCTCGTCCCACAATTGGTAGTAGGCCGCCAAGTCCATGCCACTCTGCCCGGCTCGGTAGACCGTCGGCAGGCCGCCACCCGCGCTGATGGTCTTGAGGGATGGGCCAACCATCCGAGCGCACTGGTCCATCGCCTGGCAAACCTGAGCCAAATGCTCGAGATCGGTCCCCGAGCCGATGTGCATGTGCAGCCCGACGACCGTCAAACCACACGCCGCCGCTCGTTCCAAGCACTCCGGCAGTTGCTCATGCCAGATGCCATGCTTCGACTGCGGTCCGCCCGTGTTGGTCTTCTGGCTGTGGCCATGACCAAATCCCGGGTTGATTCGCAACGTGATCTCGGCCCCCGGTTGAACCGCCGCCAACTGCTCGATCATGTCCGGCGAGCCCAAGTTGCAGTGCAAGCGATGCTCCGCCACCATCTCCAACGCCTCGCGATCGAAGATATCACTCGTGTAGACGATTTCGGGTGGATCACTGGTTGGCGAGTAGCCCACCGCCAAGGCCCGCAGGATCTCGCCGGCACTGACCGCATCCACCACCACGCCCTGCTGCTTGAGCAAGCCCAGGATCGACAGGTTGGAACAGGCCTTCTGCGCGAAACGCACCGTTTCGAAGGCTTTTAAGTCCTGGCAGCGTTGACGAATCAGGGCGGCGTCGTACAGGTAGATAGGCGAGCCATACCCGGCCACCAACTGATTGAGCGAGAAGCCCGCGACTTCGGTCAAAACCTTGCCATCGTACTGCGTTGCGATCATCCGATACCCTTCATTGCCGATCCCGAGCAACCCACAAGCCAAACGCCCCACTGGCCAAACAAGCATGGCTCCAGCGCGCGGTTGGCCGGGGAGTCAATCATCCCCACCATGGAGCGGGGTTCACCCGCCGCTCCGCTCGAGCGTCGATTTTAACGAAGTTCGGAGTCCGCGCAGAGGCCACCCCGCGGAAGCTCTTTTGCCGCGGTCCAAGTCCTAAGCGACGTCGTTCAGCAGTTCGTCGAGGATCTGGTCGAACTGTTCCGAAGTGAAGCCCATCTGAGCGGACGCCACCGCGCACATGCGTTTTTCTTCCTCGGCCAAGTCCCCGTCGATGGCCATCATGTGCATCATGTTTTTCAGCAGTTCGACCTTCTCTTCCATCCGCTGCGGGATCGCCAGGGCCACGTGCCCCGACCGAATCTCGGTGATCACATCATCGAACTGTTGCTGCGTGATGTTCCACTGGTTGGCTCGCACGGCCAACATCTGGACTTCGGATTCTGTAAACGTCCCGTCACTCGCGGCCATCGCCACCAAGTGTCGGAAAAGATCAATGCGTTCCATCGGTTTGTCTCCACCAGGGGGGTAGGGCTCGAAGTTGGCCAAGGGCGACGAGGCCCCCATCATGATCGAACTCCGCGTCAATTTCTAGCCGCTACTACGAGGCAACCAGCAGAGGGCTGCTGGTCTACAGCACGCCCTTCGCTCCTAGCCCGCTCTGACCGCGACGCCCGTATCGGCGGAACGCATGGCGGCGAAGCACAACCCCAGCGAGATGAGATTGCCGGCCGCCGAGTGCTCGGGTTCTCGCTCCTCCAAAATGCTGTTGGCCAATTCGGTCATGGCCCCACCAAACCCGTCCGGGAACCACCCACCCTCCAACGGCACGGTGAACTGGCCCGAGTGATTGGCGATCACCATTGTTTGCTGCGAATAGTCCGGGCCGTAGCTGTGTACCGATCCCTCGCTGCCGCCCAAGTACGTTTGGTTCAACGGCAGGAACGGCGTGTCGCCATCCAGGCACAACGAGGCCTGGGCGTCGTCGAATTCGATCGTGACCTGAGCCAGTAGCGGGGGCAGCATGTTCTGCAGCCGAGTCTGCGCCAAGGTCGCATGCACCGATCGCCATGGCCGGCCCGGCATCAGGGCGACGATCAGGTCGAACCAATGGATCGCAAAGTCGTACAACATCAAGTGATGGATCTGGGCAAATGGCGTGTCACGCGTCCAGGTGTGATCCCAGTTGAGTTGGAAGCGAATCGAGTTCAAGTGTCCCAAGAGACCCGCCGACACGGCTCGCCGAGCGTAGCTGAAATGGGGGGCCCAGCGAGCGTTTTGGTTGACGGCCAAATGGCAGCCGCTCCGCCGAGCCAATTCGACCAAGGCCGCGCCGACCGCCAGGTCTTGCACAAACGGCTTCTGGCTCAGGACATGTTTGCCCGCCTCGAGGGCCTCGGCCAAAATCGCGTCGCGCGACTCGGGGTGCGTCGCCACGTCCACGATCGTGACCCGATCATCGGCCAGGACCTCGCGATAATCCGACGTCGCTCGCGCCTCCGGGAAGTACTGACTCTGCCGCAGTTGGGCCTTGGAAAGGTCGATGTCGCACAACCAGCGGACCGGGTAACCCAGGCGGCGGTAGGACTCCAAGTGGTGCTCGGTGATGCCCCCACAGGCGATCAAACCGATCGACCCCGGAAACGGGCCCACCAGTTTCGGTTGATAATCCAGTCGCAAGTCGGGGGGCAGCGATGTCACAGTCATGCAGGGCTCGAAATCGTAAGCAGGATCGTCCACCGCCGGGTTCGGGTTGCGGCTCGCTCATATTAGCACAGTCCGATGGATGACAAGCGGTCCCGCCGTTGTGAACTGGCCCCGAGCTGGCTAAGATTGGTCCCGGTCGAGTGCGACCTGGGGCGGCCAAATTTTTGCAATCGAAGCGAAATCAATGAGTGATAAGGGTGCCCTGTCGTACAAGTCGGCGGGGGTGGATTTAGACATTTACCGCGACTCGATGAGTCGTCTGCCCAAGCTGATGCAGCGGACGTTTTCGCCCCGCGTGCAGAAATGGCCCGGTGGCTTCGCCGGCCTGTTTCAGCTGGACTTTAGCCCCGGCCTGTTCGCTCGGAACTACGAAGAACCCGTGCTGGTGGCCGGCAGCGATGGCGTCGGGACCAAGTTGGCCGTCGCCAAACAAATGCGACAACACCACACCGTCGGCATCGATCTGGTGGCCATGTGCGTCAACGACGTGATCTGCTGCGGCGCTGAACCGCTGTTTTTTCTCGATTATGTCGCCATGAGCCAAGACGATCCGCAACGCCTGGAGGAGATCGTCAAAGGCATCAGCGACGGCTGCGTGCAATCCGACTGCGCACTGCTGGGCGGCGAAACGGCCATCATGCCGGGACTGTACCAAGACGACGACTACGATCTGGCCGGGTTCTGCGTCGGCGTGGTCGAGAAGAAGAATGTGATCCAAGGCCAGCAGATCCAGGAGGGCGATGTGCTGATCGGGATCGCCTCCAGCGGCTTTCATTCAAACGGCTACAGCCTGATCCGCAAGACGGTCTTCGAACACGCCGGCCTCCAAGTCACCGACCCGACCGGATTCTCCGATGAAACCGTCGGCCAGTGCCTGATGCGGCCCACGCAACTCTACGCCCGGTTAGTTCGCACCATTCGGGCTCGGTACACAGTCAAAAAAGTCATCCACGGCATGGTCCACATCACCGGCGGGGGATTACCAGAAAACGTCGACCGAGTACTGCCGCCCGGCACCGCCGCCCAGATCGATTCCAAAGCCTGGACCCCCGGCCCCGAGTTCACGTGGCTCCAACAGCTGGGGAATATTCCCACCGAGGAAATGTTCCGCGTGTTCAATATGGGCATCGGGTTTGTGCTGATCGTCAGCCCACATTTTGCCCCCAGCATTCTGGCGGGGATCCACGCCCAAGGCCACGCCGCCTGGCAGATCGGCCAAATTGTCCCAGGAAATCAGGAAGTTGTGATTCAATGACTTTTTGAGCGGTTTCCCAAGAAAATCGGCTCGAATGCGGCCTCGCTAGAACCAATTCGACGATTCGGACCGGCGGGGGACTTTCGAGGCAAGTGGACGTGCCAGACCGCCCGACCTACAATAGACACGAGCAATCGTTACGGGGGGGCATCGGCACGTTTGCTCGGTCTTTTCGCAAACCATGCTTCCATTACCTGTGGCAGCATGATACACTGAGACCTGAACGTTACATGCTTTTCGTCTGGCAGCAGGTGGACATTGGGGCCGGAGAAGAGGAATTATGGAAATTCGTCTCAAAGTTATCGGCGGTAAGAACGACGGCAAGGAACTGCCCGTCCAGGTCGCAGAGTTTGTCATCGGTCGCGGAGAGGGAGCTCATCTTCGCCCAGCCAGCGATCTAGTTAGCCGCAAGCATTGCACGATCTTGTGCCAGGGTGGTAAAGCCACGTTAATCGATCACGACAGCCGCAACGGAACATTCCTCAACGGCGAACAGATCAAGGGCCAAGTGGACCTCAAGCCAGGCGATCGTTTACGAGTCGGCCGCCTGGTGTTCGAAGTCCTGATCGACATCGCGCAACCCAGTATCAAGCGGCCGAAGGTCGATGGTGTGGCAGATGCCGCCCAGCGAGCCACCGAGTCGGGTGGGGATGACTGGAACGATGATTCGATCTCCGGTTGGCTCACGTCCATGGAGGATTCCTCCCAAGCGATCGAGCAGACCAAGCAGTTCAGCTTGGATGACGCTCAACTGAAGCTCTCCTCCGAAACGATCAGCTCCGGCTTGGATTCGACCATGGTGGCCGACAAAGACGAGCTGCTGAAGCAGGCCAAAGAGGAAGAAGCCGCTGAGAAGGCGGCCGATCGAGCGAAGAAGAAGATCGTGGGTAAGCTGCCCGACAAGGCTCGCACAACCACCGACAACAGCAAGGACGCCGCCACCGATGTGCTGCAAAAGTTCTTCAATCGTCGCTAATTCGCCAAGATTTTCCCAATAATGGCGTGCAAGTTGCGAATGGTCCTCATGAGTGTAATGAGGTGGGCGGCAACTGAGTTCCAGGTTTCCCCTTATGGCTGATGATGCGGCATTCGACATCCATCGCGTCGTGGACGGCTGTTTGGCCGGACAAGAGTCCAGTGTCGCTCGGTTGGTTCGCCGCTACCATGACCTTGTCTTCAGTCTCTGCCTGAGAATGTTGGGGCAACGCCAGGACGCCGAAGACGCCACCCAAGAAACCTTCACGCGGGTCGTTAGGAGTCTCCGCCAATGGGATTCAACTCGCCGCTTTGAACCCTGGCTGCTGACCGTCGCTGGAAATCGCTGCCGCACCAAAATCGCCAACCGCCGCCGGCTCCCTCTGACTGGCCTGGACGGACAACCAGAAATCAGTCAGGCGGCTGATACACCCGGCCTGATTCTCGAAGAAATCCTCGTCGGTTTAGAGCTCCTAAGGCCCGAATATCGAGTGGCCTTCCGCAAGTTTCACCTCGAGCATCGCAGCTTCGAAGAAATCGCCGCCGAACTGCGGGTCCCCTACGCCACCGTCAAAACCTGGTGCCATCGAGCCCGCAAGGAACTGGCCGAAATCCTCCAACGTCGCGGTAATCTGGCCGGCGAGGCCCTGGAGTCCACCGCAAAACGCTAGTTCGCGTTAGTGGTTAGTGGGCCCGGTTGTTAATTTTTCTGAATCACGCCTCACAACCTGCGGGTATAATCGTTGAGGGCTCGGTGAAGACGGATACCATCCATGGAATGCAGCGAATTTGAAGCAATCCTCCAGGATCGACTGGATCGGCGATTGCCATTGCCGCTCGGCGACGACGCACGCACCCACCTGCGGCAGTGTTTCGCCTGCGAACAAGACTACCAATTCTTCCAGCAACTGGCGCGACTGACCCAAAACCCGACCCCGAAGGCACGAATTGAGACAACGCCGCCCGAGACAACGGTCGACCCCAACCTGGATCAAGTCATCGGACGTTGCGTCGCGGCCCTGGGCCCAGAACTCGAAACCGAGCACTTCACCGACGGGCCGGTAGACAAGGACGACTGGGAACGTTGGCCGGACGAACCGGTAACGCTGCCAGGGCACCCCCCTACGACCGATGATGGGATTCCCCTGGCGCCTTGGGTCAGCCTGCCCGATCAAAACGGACTGGACAATCGAAGCTCCAACCTCGGGAACTCCAACCTCGGGAACTCCAACCCAAGGCGCTCGGCCGACCGCTTGGCGGCCCTGGCTGCGGTTGTCTCGGCCGCGTTATTACTGGTTGCCGTCGGTTGGCTGGCCTGGAGCTTGACCCCAACCCCCCCACAGCTGACTGGGCAGGCGACTGAATCGAGCGACGCAACGACCGAGGCGGCAGGCGCAGTGACCGGCCCCGAAGGCCTGGCGGCCACTCCCCTAGCCTCGGAAAACTTGCGCGATATCGCCAAGAACTGGGACGATTCCGTCGTGGCTTTCGACCGCAGCTGGCAGCAAATGGCCGCCGGCCGCGTTCGCGCCCATCAGATTCCCGGCATGCAACCCGCAGTCTACCCCATCACCGGCGCCGTCGAAGCCTTTCGCAAGAATTGGATTCGACGCAACCCCGATGGGCTCGCCGCCGGCCTGCAATGGTAGCCGCGTCCCTGGCTCAATCATTCAATTGCCGAATCGGAAATCAGCCGACGAGCGTTAGCACCCGGTTTTCATCCGCCAAAATGCGTTAGCACCCGGTTTTCATCAGCCGAAGGTTTTCTTGTTCTTGGACAAGTCCCAAGCATGAGTTCGATTACGAGTACCGCCCGACGCTTAGTACGAGTAAGATGGTGACAGGCAGCAACCGTTCACGTCCCAAAGTCGTGAACGGTCACGATCTTTTCATTCCCGCACAGGAACGCCCCTGCCATGAATGCCCCTGCCATGAATGCCACTGCCAGTCACGCCGCCGCTAGGAATGCAGCCAGTCACCTTGCCGCGCGAAGAGCATGTACCGCGCGAAGATCATGCCTAGCGATCGCGAGCCTACTCGGCTGGCTGCTGATCGCCACCCCTGCATCGGATCTGCTGGCCCAACAATCCACCATGCAGTTGCCGCGGCTCAGCCAGTTTCGCACGACGGGTTCGTTCTTTGTCCCGGACAGCGGCGCCACGTTCTCTGCAGGTATCTCGCGCAGCGGCCTGGCATCGCGTAGTTCCGGTATCGCTCCCCTGCCGGGGCTGGGGCAACGCTCCAGCGGCGGGAGCTTCAGTCGCACCGGTGCCTCCACGCAAGTCCAAGTCTATAGCCTCCGCGAAATGGAGGCCGCGTTGCTCGAGACCGCCAAGGCAGATCCAGTGAAACCACACCCAGCCGCTCGCTGGACTCCACCGGCGTCCGCCCCCGCCCAGGCCCTCGAGTTCAATCGCCGCCTCCGCTACTCCCACCAGCCACCTAACGCGCGCCGCTAATCCGAAATCAAGCCGCCGAATTGCAAATCAGCCGGCGTCGGTTAGCACCCGGTTGTTTTGCCTGGCCGGAACCGGACGCCATACGGCGATTTCGATTACTTCTTTGTGGACGATTCCTGATCGCTATTCTTCTTGATTCACGGGACCGATCGCCTCCAGCCACACCACCGTGGGCTCTGTCCGATTGGCCAGATCCGCGGGGCGTTTCAACAACAACCGAGCCCCATGCGGTTGCAACTCCGCCACACTCACCTGCCCTGCCCCCTCCACCACTTCGGCCGTGACACCCGGCCGCTCACCAAAGGCGGGCTGGAACAGCACGTGCAGACTCACTTGTGTCTCGGTCGCTCGCCACAAGTGCCGCCCGAACCACTCCAATCGCTCGATCTGGGAATCGCTCTCGGACTCGGCGACTCCCGCCCCAACGCCCGCATGTCGCGACCGAGTCATCTGCTGCAGCCAATCCCCACGCCGCTCCGTCGTCCCGTCATCCTCGGCCGACTCCTCCAACTCCTCGTCCCCTGCGAACTCACCATCCGCCTCTACGTCCACTTCGTCCTGTTCGTCCACTTTGACAACAGTCTCGCGGCTCGCCTCGCTACTGGCCTCGCGACTGGCCTCACGTTCCGCGGCAAGCAGAGCTCCTGGCCCATTGTCCTCTGCCGGTAGCACATCAGCTCCAACCGCCAACGCGCCAACTGCGGCTGCTTCCATTCCCACGGCATTCGTCCGAGACTCGGCTTGGGGCGCTTCGTCGCGGCCGTCTCGCTCCACGCCTGGGCTCGGTTCTTCTCCGCCTGACAGCGGTGCCCGCCCCGTAGCTGGTACTCGCCCCAACCACGATTGCAACTCGCCCGCCACCAGGATCACGGCGGCCAAGCTCGCGTTGCCAACGCCACCCAAATACCCCTGCAGTAAAGTCCACACGAATGCGACGCCCGCCAACATCAAGATGAGCGCCCCGTTGCGGCGGATACCGACGTAGCTCCCACCGGCTTGGAGGTACAACGACGTCAAGACCGAGGCGATGGCGCACGGCAGCCACCCCAAACTCGGCTTGGCCGCGGCCGGATCCACGATCTCGGTCCGCTCGGCAGCGACCAAGATCGCTACCCACAACCACACACCCAACCACAAGGCCAATCCCCAAGTCCACCGACGAACGAGCGTCGTCGACCACAGGCCGTCGAGCAGTTTTTGGGCCCAGGTTGTTTCAGCCATTCCTGACCCCCGCCTGTGGCTCATCCTGATCCAAACCCAACCAGCGTTTGCCGATGACCAACAGAATCAAGGCGACCGGCATCAAACTCAAGCAGATGCCCAACACGACCAACAAAAAGGGTCCCATGCCAAAGACCGACTGGCGGCTCAGGTCATGCCACACCGTCGACCATCCCAGCAGAACCACCACCGCGGCGGCGACCAACCACGGGCCAAACGCCAACGCCTGCTCGCCCGCCGTCAGCGCGCGAAACAACGCGTAGCCAATCGCCAAGACAGGTGCAATCGCGAACACCAACAGAGCAAATTGCCAACCAAACGCCGCCCCGATCATGAACATCAAGGTGACGTCGCCGAACCCCAGTGCCTCGCGACCCATCACCCAACCCGCCAGCAGTCGCACCAACCACGTTCCCAGTCCCGCCAACGCCATCGAGACACTGAGACTGTAAACCGCCTCCCACCGCTCGCCGCCACCATTCCAAGCCACCACGCACAACCCGATTGCCACAGCAGCCACCCCCAAGGTCACCCAAGTCCCTGGCTCCGTCCGCCGCACCCGAGTCGCCAAACCCGCCGTCCGCCGAGCCGGTCGGAACACACTGACCCACGCCAACCAGACAGCCCTCCGCCAACCGAACCGCAAGGTCACCAGACTCGGCAGCACCAACATCGCCCAGAACACCCAACAGCCACAGGCCGTCCACAGGCCGACGCGACCACGCGGGTCCAAGCTCACCGCCACCTGCTCCCACGTAATCCAACCCATCAGGCCCGGTAGCTGCGGACTCTGGATCCGACCACTGTCCACGCCAGAAGCCGCACCGTTCAGCGAAGTTCGCTCGGTTTGATCTGTCGGATCAGTGCCCGGAACAGAAGCGACGGCGGTTGCCGGAAAACCCTGCGGTGAGAAGACGTGCATCGAGTCGATCGTCGCGACCAAACCCGAAAACTCTACGTTCGGCAACCGAGCAGCCGGCCAGAAAAATATAGCTAAAAGCGCCAATGCCACGCCGGTCGTCGTCACTTGATCGGGGATCGTCTGCTCATCCCAGTCGATCAAGGCGGCGATCAACATCAAGCCCAACAAAACGGCATGCAACGCAATCCA
This sequence comes from Pirellulaceae bacterium, assembly GCA_018402565.1. Classification (GTDB taxonomy): domain Bacteria; phylum Planctomycetota; class Planctomycetia; order Pirellulales; family Pirellulaceae; genus M30B19. The sequence continues at coordinate 116,579 of JAGYIQ010000010.1, forward strand.
AACCCACACCGTGGTCGTACCGCCCGAAACTCCCGCCAAGCTCCAACCGACACCCACCCAAGCGCCCGATGCATAGAACCACGCCAACAGCGGCAAACCCAGCCCGCAGGTCAATTCAACACAGGCCGGCCGCCACCACGACCGCGTTGTCCACAGCAGAATCGAGCCCCGCTCGGACTCCGCGACCGACGCCAACAAACTCGGGTACAGCGTCTCACCCGCCAGACTGCGCGTCGACCACCAACCCAAGACCGGTACCCAGCGCCAAGCGGAAACTTCCCCCAGTCGCTGCCTGCTGCCCAACGGACTCGGCGTTCGCTCGACAAACCAGGCCCAGTCGTAGATGGCTCGGTTCACTTGCATGCCCAAGACCAAACCCAATGCCAACAAACCCAAATAGGCGTACCAAGGGATCAACCACGAGTTCCTTTCGCTCCAGACGACGCCACCGGCCCCCCCGCTCCATCAATCTCGCCATCCCCCGACGCCCCACCTGCCGCACTGCTCGCCACACTGCCCGCCGCCCCACCTGCCACACTGCCCGCCGCACTGCTCGCAGCATTGGGTGCCATAACGTTGGAGCCAACGCTTGCCGGTGGTGAATACGCGCCCGCCGGCAGAGCACCCCGCGGGGCACCCGACCAATCCGCTCGCTCCAACCACCTCAAAATCTGCTCGCTGACTTGCACCGATGTCCATTCGGAGGTGTCCAACTTCAAGTTTGCACATTGCTGGTAAGTGGGCAGCCGCAAAGACAGGATGTGCTCCGTCTCCTCCAATAACGACCACTCGGTCACACCCGACTCGGTCAACGGCGGTCGCTGCGTGGCCGAAACGTCATCCTTCTGCACTCGCTCGACCAATACCTGCGGCGAGGCCACCAATAACACGGTCAGGCCAGAAGCCTCCAACAACCGTCGGTTCTCGGGCCGCAACACGGAACCGCCCCCCAGCGACACGACGTGGGGCGTCCCAGCGGTCTCCGCGACCAATTTCGCCAATGTATTGGACTCCAGTTCCCGGAAGTGGCCTTGCCCCAACTTGGCAAAGATCTCCGTCACCGTCTTGCCGGCATCCTGTTGGATCCGTTCATCCAAGTCGACCCACGGCCGGTCCAACGCCGCCGCCAACAGCCGTCCAACCGTCGATTTTCCACAACCCCGCGGGCCGATCAAATACAAATTCATAACCTACCCATCGCTCCTGAAGATTCACTCGCTGCAGTACCGCAATATCCTAGCGACTTCCCCCATTCCTGTAACCACTGATCGTGGAACTGTTCGTGCCTCCACACACGAGTTAGAATCAGCCGGTTCGGCCTCCCGAAACGCTGACTTATACCCATCAGACCCCGGTTTTGCCCGTCCGAAAGTTCTCGCCATGCGGCTATTGATGGCCACCGACCAGCCGTTCTGGCACGCACGCGGGGGCGCCCACCAGCGGATCCGCTCCCTCTGGGCCGCCCTGCAACGCCAACTGCCAGCCCCACCCGCTGACTCCGCGATCTTCTACCTCGGCGATCCAAGCGACGCTCCCCCGCCCCACCACCCAGACCCACTGGGACGGATCATCGCTCCGCCACACCCCACCCGCCGTTCAACACGGTCGGATGCCGGATCGACAACCAGCCCCCCAGCCTGGCGACGCTGGTTGCCTTGGCTCCCAAAATCGCCGCTGACCCGCGCGATCGAGCCGGCGGGGATAACAGCAGATACCGCCGCACCCCCCGGTCTGACACTGGCCGATTACCGCTGGCCCTGGGTCGCCTCCCACTTCCGCCAAGCCCTCCGTGACCATCGCCCCGACGTCGTGCTCCTCGAATACGTGACCATGACCTACTTGATCGGCATGGCCACACCCCACCAACGCCAACAGACCCTCTGGGTGGTCGACTCCCACGATTGCCTCTCTCAACGCCGAGAACAGTTCGCTGCCCTGGACCAGCCCCACTGGCTGCAGATCTCCGAGGCCGAAGAAGCTCACGCGCTCGGCTCGACCGATTTAGTCATCGCCATCCAAGACGCCGAAGCTCGCTGGTTCGCTCCCCGCATCGCGCCCACCCCCGTCGTTGTGGCCGGGCACGCCCCCGACATGACAGACTTGGACGCGTCAGACCCGGAAGTGACCGAGCCGCCGTCGCTGCGGGCCGGAACTGACGCCGCTCGCGGGACCCCCGCGTTGGTCGTCGGTTGCCTGGCCTCCGATAACTTCCCCAATCGGCACGCTGTCTGTTCCTGGCTCACGCAGGTGGCCGAGTCCCTCGTTGAAGGGCCCGTCCGCTTCTGCTTCGCCGGGACCCTGTGCCACGCCCTCCAAACGGAAATCGATCGCGGACTCTGGTCCGAACCACTCGTCAGCCGGATCCGTTGTTTGGGCCCAATCACCCACATCGCCGAGTTCTATCGCCAGGTCGATGTGGTGATCAACCCCGTCCAAATCGGCACCGGACTCAAGATCAAATCCGTCGAGGCCCTGGCACACGGTCGCCCGCTCCTGGCGTCCCCGCACAGCGCCGGAGACCTGCCGACCAAAGACGCCGGCGTCGTCATCTGCGATGCACCCGCCGACTGGCGTTTGGCCATCGAGTCGCTTGTGCAATCGCCCGGAGCCTTGGCCGCTGCCAGTGAGAAGGCTCGCAATTATTCCCAACAACAGCTTGCGCCGAGCACCGTCTATCGAGAACTCGTCGACCAAATCCACGCACGACTCGCCGCCAAACAATCAAGCTGAATAAGTTGGAGCACCTAAGCTTGGTCCCCAAATTCCGCCTTTTGTTCCGTCGCGGAATGCGTCGAGGGCTTGTTGATTTTTCCGTAGCGGAATGCGTCAAGCATTTCGATTGAAGCGTAAATGCCGTGTTCTTGCACGATGTCCTTGAATCTAGCTACTTATTCGTGTGATAGTCCAGGAAAATCAACAAGCCCTCGACGCATTTCGATTGACGCGGCAACTCCGTGTTCTTGCACGATGTCCTTGAATCGAGCTACTTATTCGCGTGATAGTCTGGAAAAATCAACAAGCCCTCGACGCAGTTCGCTCGCCACGGAGTCCCGAAAAATCAACAAGCCCTCGTGTCGGTGGGGGCATGACTGAGCCGCTACCGACTGGGCCGCTCGGTTGTGTGTTGCCCAGCGACACCCAGCTTGTCGCTTGTCGATTTTTCCGTCGCGGAATGCGTCGAGGGCTTGTTGATTTTTCCGTAGCGGAATGCGTCAAGCATTTCGATTGACGCGTAAATGCCGTGTTCTTGCACGATGTCCTTGAATCGAGCTACTTATTCGCGTGATAGTCTGGAAAAATCAACAAGCCCTCGACGCAGTTCGCTCGCCACGGAGTCCCGGAAAATCAACAAGGCCCTCGCGTCGGTGGGGGCATGACTGAGCCGCTACCGACTGGGCCGCTCGGTTGCGTGTTGCCCAGCGACACCCAGCTTGTCGCTTGTCGATTTTTCCGTCGCGGAATGCGTCGAGGGCTTGTTGATTTTTCCGTAGCGGAATGCGTCAAGCATTTCGATTGAAGCGGAAAAGCCGTGTTCTTGCACGATATTCTTGAATCGAGCTACTTATTCGCGTGATAGTCTGGAAAAATCAACAAGCCCTCGACGCAGTTCGCTCGCCACGGAGTCCCGAAAAATCAACAAGCCCTCGCGTCGGTGGGGGCATGACTGAGCCGCTACCGACTGGGTCGCTCGGTTGCGTGTTGCCCAGCGACACCCAGCACCATTCGATCAATTGCCAAGATCGCGATCGTTGCCACCAGCACGGTGGCGAAAATCCCCCAGTCCAAAGTCGAGGCCCCGTCCGGCCATCGCGCTTCATAGACCCGCAGCGATAACTTGGGCTGCTCCGGAGTCGTGTTCGTCTGAAACGGATACAGACAGGGAATCGCGCCGATCATCAAGCCCAGCAAAAAGCAGCTGACCCGCCGCGGCCAACGCTGCAATAACCACTTCAATAACCGCGTCGTGGTCAACAGCCCCGTCGCACAACCACCCGCGAACACCGCCAAGTACAGGATGTTCACCACCACGTTCTCGCCATGCAACAGCTGCGATGGGATCTGCACCAAGAACCCGTACACACCCAGCAACAACAGCAACATCGCGCCGCTGATCCCCGGCAGTATCATCGCGGTGATGCCAATGATTCCACTCAGGAATAGGTAGCCCCACGACGGTTCACCGACCGGGTTTCCCTGTTGACTCAGACTGATCGCACCAGCGATGACCAAGCCCACCAATGTCCAACCCCAATGTCCCGGGTGGATGCCGACCGCCGCTTGCTGCGTACCAGCCGCGTCCGCCTCGCCGTTGATTGCCGCGTGGGATGCTGGACGCACCATCCGCCGATACATCAACCAGGCGCCCGCCAATAACATGCCGAGAAACGCGGCCAGGACGTAGCCACGAGTCGCATCTGCCGACAACAGGCGTACCAAGGTCAGGATCGTAACGACTAACCCCGTGAGAATGCCCGTGCCCAAAGCCACCAGGAATCGCAAGTCAATCTGCTGAGCAAACGCCAGCCACTGGCGCTGCCAGAGTTGCCGGAAGGCCGTCGCGTCGAAGCCCGCAATGGCACCGATCAGCCGAGGATAAATCCCCGTCAACAAAGCCACGGTCCCCCCTGAAACACCCGGGACCACATCGGCCACGCCCATCAAGAAACCACGAAACGCCGTCGATAGATCCGCTCGCCACAAGGTCTTGTCCCAGTCCCTAAAAACGCAAATTGCCACTCCGACCCGTTTCGAGTACTGTTATGGTCGAAGCCATTTTATCCGTCAAGTTGCCCGATGCTGTGGAAGCCGCATGACTCTGCCCGTCCCCCCCCACCTGCCCCCCCCAGTCGTTCCGGTGCCTTCGGCTCTCCTGCCGGTTACCGATTCGCCAGTACTGACGCGGTTCTCTCCCGCCAAAGTCAACGTCTGGCTTCGGGTGGGCGAGCGACTCCCCAACGGCTACCACGAGCTGGAGACCCTCATGCTGCCGATCTCCTGGGGGGATAAACTGACCGCTCGGCAGCAACCCGCCCACGTCACACTGGAGGTCGAACAGGGTTTTGACTTCAGCGGCTCCCCCGATGCCGTCTCCCGCGTGCCGACCGACGACTCCAATCTGATCGTCCGCATCGCCCGGGGGTTCTTGCGACATTGCCAGATCACGACGGGCGTGCACTTCCAGTTGTTCAAGTCGATCCCCGCCGGCGGGGGATTGGGCGGCGCCTCCTCCAATGCCGCCACCGCCCTGCTGCTGCTCAACGACCTCTTCCAACTCGGCTGGTCCTGGCGACAACTGGCGGCCTTCTCAGCCGACTACGGCAGCGACATCGCGTTTTTTACTCAACCCCAAGCGGCCGTCTGTACCGGTCGGGGGGAACAAGTGGCCCCCTGTCGCCATTCGAACCATCGGCCGCTGGTGGTGATACGTCCGAATTTCGGCTTGGCCACACCCAGTGTTTTTGCCGAGTTGGCGCGGCGTCGGGCTGCGGATAACAAACCTAGCCAATCGCTGCGCGTAAAAAATGAAGATCGGCTGTTGGGAGTCCGACCGAACGGCGGTATAGACTTCACGGTCGTTGTCAACAATGATTTGGAAGAGCCCGCTGTGGCGCTGAAACCTGAATTAGAAGTCGTCCGACGGGTGGTCGCTTCTACGTCCCCCCTGAGCAATCAAATGACCGGGAGCGGGAGTTGCTGGTACGCGCAGTTTCGTCAGAAAAAGCAGGCTCTGTGGGCGAAAAATCGATTGTCAGGACAGCGATTGGGAAGGATCGAAATCGCTCGATCTATCAGTAGTCCCTTCGCCCACGAGACGGAATAGTGAATATTACTGAAGTCCGAATCAGCCTCGCGGCTGGCTCGGATGAGCAATTGCTCGGTTTTTGTACCATAACATTCGACCGCGCGTTTGTTGTCCGCGATATCAGAATCATCAATGGGGCCAACGGCCCGTTTGTGGCCATGCCCAGCCGCCGAGTGACAACGAACTGCGGAAATTGCAACGCGAAAAACTATCTCGGCTCTCGGTACTGCTCCGAATGCGGCAATCGCTTGCCACCACTCAGCCAAGTAAAACGACCCGAACGCGGTCGAGGCTATGTCGATATCGCCCACCCGATCAACGCCCGCGCTCGTGAACAAATCCAATCCGCAATTCTCGAAGCATATCGTTCGGAAATTCAGCGTTCCCAGCAACCCGGCTACCAACCACTCGCACTCGATGTCGACGTCGCCGTTAAAGTCGATAGCGCCAGCGACGAGTAGCTCCGTGCACAAGTAGCTCGGTAACCGTTCACGCCTCGTAGGGTGTCATGCAGCAAGTCGGGCTAACCGTACGATCGGTTTGCGACCAAGAGCAACTGGAGAACGCAACCGGTTTGCCCCGCGAACCAACCGACTTGCGGAATGCACCATCCCCGAGGATCACCTCCCACCCGTGAACGGTTACCGAGTCACGTAACCGTTCACGACTCGTAGGGTGTCATGCAGCAAGTCGGGCTAACCTTACGATCGGTTTGCGAGCAAGAGCAACTGGAGAACGCTACCGGTTTGCCTCGCGAACCAACCGACTTGCGGAATGCACCAGCCCCAAGGATCACCTCCCACCCGTGAACGGTTACCGAATAGCGTAACCATTCACGCCTCTTAGGATGTCATGCAGCAAGTCGGGCTAACCGGACGATCGGTTTGCGAGCAAGAGCAACTGGAGAACGCAACCGGTTTGCCTCGCGAACCAACCGACTTGCGGAATGCACCATCCCCCGAGGATTACCTCCCACCCGTGAACGGTTACCGATTCGAGTAACCGTTCACGCCTCGTAGGGTGTCATGCAGCAAGTCGGGCTAACCGGACGATCGGTTTGCGAGCAAGAGCAACTGGAGAGCGCCACCGGTTTGCCCCGCGAACCAACCGACTTGCGGAATGCACCATCCCCGAGGATCACCTCCCACCCGTGAACGGTTAGCGAGTCACGAAACCGTTCACGACTCGTGGGGTGTCATGCAGCAAGTCGGGCTAACCGTACGATCGGTTTGCGAGCAAGAGCAACTGGAGAACGCTACCGGTTTGCCCCGAGAACCATTCGACTTGCGGAATGCACCATCCCCCGAGGATTACCTCCCACCCGTGAACGGTTACCGATTCGAGTAACCGTTCACGCCTCGTAGGGTGTCATGCAGCAAGTCGGGCTAACCGGACGATCGGTTTGCGAGCAAGAGCAACTGGAGAACGCAACCGGTTTGCCCCGCGAACCATCCGACTTGCGGAATGCACCATCCCCGAGGATCACCTCCCACCCGTGAACGGTTACCGAGTCACGTAACCGTTCACGCCTCGTAGGGTGTCATGCAGCAAGTCGGGCTAACCGGACGATCGGTTTGCGAGCAAGAGCAACTGGAGAGCGCCACCGGTTTGCCCCGCGAACCAACCGACTTGCGGAATGCACCATCCCCGAGGATCACCTCCCACCCGTGAACGGTTACCGAGCCGCGTAACCGTTCACGCCTCGTAGGGTGTCATGCAGCAAGTCGGGCTAACCCTCGGATCGTTGGCGAGTAAAAATCACTGGAGAGCGCCACCGGTTTGCCCCGAGACCCATCCGACTTGCGGAATGCACCATCCCCGAGGATTACCTCCCACCCGTGTGCCGGCAATTAGAAATAGTCGGAGTGACATGATTCGAACATGCGACCTCTACGTCCCGAAAATCTCAAAAAACAGGCCAGTTTTTCGCCTTTTGGCTCAACTGTCTAGCATTGTATGCCGACGGGGAGAATTGCAACACGGCTGCACGATTTGCATTTTTAGCGGTAAAAGTGGGTGTCCTAAAATCAAAACCGGTACAATACCGGGTTTCTGATAACACTTCACTCTACGCTTAATGGAAATAGGCAGAAAAGGCTCCCAGATAACCCGCAACCACCCCATGGAGTCGCTCGGGTCGGTCGATCAATACTCGCCCCAGATAGACCGCCAGGCAGTCGGGGCAATAGTCATCCGGTCGGGTGGTGGTGTGTCGGTCCCCGCAGCCGGGGCAGGTGATCGGGCGGGGCTGGGGTGTAGTCCTAGGATGCCCACCCATGCCCCAGCGGTGGCCGGTAGGAGCGTCTCGAGGCGGCGGCCCGGTCGTCGGGGCGGTGGCCGATCCGATAGACGGGGCCGACGATGGGACCGGCCGCAGCGATGGCCCAGGCGGCCAGGGTGGGCACCGCCAGCGGGTTCCCAGCTCAAGGTCGAACAGGCGGAGCGTGGCCCCGGTGGCGGTGTCGCGGACCCGCAGCTGAGGCGGGGCCGATGCTGCGGTTGGCGACCGCCAAACTCCGCAAAGGTCAGGGGGTGGGCTGCCAGGTCCCGAATGGCCAGGATGCGGAAGCGACGGACGGGGCCAAACTCGGCCGCCAGACCCGCTCGGATTCGTCGAATCGATCCGCGATCAGGTCGCCCACGGTCAGCGGGTGACGGCTGGGGTTGGCTCTTTGGGCCGGGGGCGGGTGGCTGTGGGCATGGTGGCGATCCGTGGCGGTCGGGCTGGGGTGATCCGATCATACCATTTTCTGGGGCAGGTTTCCCAAACGAATCAGCGGGCTCGGCTGTGCCGTGGGTGCTGGGTGCCGAGGTGGAAAATTTGCCACAACGGGAGATCGGCGAATCAGCGGCTCGGCCGTGCCGTGGTGCTGGGTGGTGGAAGTAATAGTTACTAATGTAACCAATACTTCAGCGAGAACCAGCGGCTCGGCTGTGCCGTGGGTGCTGGGTGACCGCGCGGCACCCATCGCGTTATATTATCACGCTTGAACCAGCGGCTCGGCTGTGGCTTTGGTGCTGGGTGTGGCCTTTGGCCAGGGTTGGTTCTCACGTACTGAACCAGCGGCTCGGCGTGTGGTGCTGGGTGTCTGGTCAGCAAAGCAGTCCGGTAAATTTACCGGACCTTAGAACCAGCGGCTCGGCTGTGGCTTTGGTGCTGGGTGTCGTGGAGCCACAAGGTCCGGTAAATTTACCTGACCTTAGAACCAGCGGCTCGGCTGTGGCTTTGGTGCCGGTGGCCATCTCAGAAGGTGGAAAATTTGCCACCTATTGAACCAGCGGCTCGGCTGTGGCTTTGGTGCTGGGGTGGGGCCGATCTTGCGGCCTCGTAACTCCGGGCCTTTGACGTCGATTTGCGAGCGGTCGGTTTTTTGCGTGTTTGAAACTTCTGTTTTCTTTGTGTTTTGCGGCTTCAAACGTCCTAAGCTACTCGGGCCAGACGGTTGCGAGCGGTGGCGGGGGTTTTGGCGTTACTTCGCCGCTCGCGTGTTTTCGTTCGATGGGTCGTTGGGCGGGTGTGGGCCTCTCGCGGGCAATTTGTGTCATATAGACAAAAAGGCCCCAGCGATTTGCCGGGGCCTTGGGTGGTGGTTGGGTGAGTGCTTGGCTACTTGGGCAGCCGCTCAGGCCGGACCAGTAGCGAATCAACTCCATCGATCCCCGCTTTCCTCGCGTAGTCGTTGCCAGATGCCTAGCAGCCGCAGTCGGATTCCAGCGTGGGTCGCAACAGTGCCGAGTCTCGATCGTTGATTTTGTTCGGTGCACAATCCGCAGCCCGAAAATTTCCAAGAGCGGTTGCGTGTTGGGATCGGTGTAGAACACGGTCTGCCCAACGCGGCACTCAATTGAGATTACAAGCGAATCCTCCCAGAACAGAAGACACCCGGTCCCCGAGCTCGTCGGTCGCCTCAATCCAGTGGCGGCCAATGTTCCGGGTGATGTAGGCCGGCAAACTCGCCCAAAGTCATCGGGTGCTCGTAGACGTCCCGCACCCGCACCACGTCGAGAGTGAGAGATTCCCCGAAACAGGTCTCGGACCAAAACGGGGCGAGGTTGCGTTGTACTGTGATCCGGTCGCCCGGTCGGGGCGTGTACAGGCCGGGGATTGGCCTTGCCGGTCGGTCGGGGTGGCGGCGTTCGATGGGGTGCCGCTTGCAGATATTGCCCGTGTTTTGGTCGGGCGGGGCGTATACGATGGCCATGATGTTGGCTCGCTTTCTCGGGCGGTGGTGTTCCGCCGCGAATCCCAGCCCGAGCTCTACGAGTCCCTCAATCGCCAACGATATGGCGACGGCGGGCCTCACGGCTTCGCCAGACTTGCGGAGCCCGGACCGGGGCTCGGTATCGCCCTATTTATGAGCCGTTGCCGGTCGCCCGGCTATTTGAGACTTGCAGCTTACTCCGCTCGGCTGTGGCGGTGCAATACGGATTATCGGGGCCGTCAGTTTGTGTCTCGGCTACCACCGAAAGTCGATGTGGCAGCGATTTGTGCAGCGGCCAACCGTGCCGCAATGAGATCGACAGCAGCAGTCGTGAGCAACCTGATAAGGTCCGCGATCAGCCAGAGCGGCACGTGCCGCGTCAACCGGTTGGGGGTGTTCGCCTAAGGTGTCCAGCACGCGCGTAATCTGGGGATAGAACGCAAGTGAGCGCATGACGCCTCCGACAGGATCGCTCAATGCGTGACAGCTTCGCAAGGTCGGTGACGTCTCTTGTAGCAGTATCCATTTTTTGTGCGAATCCCGAAAGGTGTGCCCGCTAATCTCGCTCGGTGTGGACGGCTGATTGAGCGGTAGCGTTTTTGCGGCGGAAAGTTTGGTTGAGCGTAGCTGCCATCGCGGAGCGTTCACGCGATGCCGCGCGGAGCTCTTGCACAATCTCCTGAATGACCGCAAGTTGTTTCTCGACCAGTTGTTGGTCGTTTCCGGAGAGAACTGCGAATTTCCGCGGCGGTACAGTTCGCCCCGCAAGCGCAACAAGATATTGCTCCTCTTGTTCTACTTGGCGAAGGGGAGAATTACTTAGTAATCCCAAGAGTTCTAACAGGCTAATACACCGCGCGATTCAGCGGCTAAATCCGCTGAACATGCCTAGGGAGGTAGTCGCGTCAATGTCTTCAAACGCAGCCGCCCGTGCAGCCTCGCCCGACTGGACAAGATTTTCGACGTCTGGAAGCCCTCAGATAGCTGCGATTGCTCGACGTTCAGGTCGATCCTCTGGGCACGTGCAGCGTCACGCAGCGGCCGTGGCACCGCGTTGAGAGGTCATTTTTACCAGTGCTTGGAAATTCTCAACAGCATCCCTTTGTTGTTTTCAAACTAGTTTGTAGATCCCGATCTCAGCTCTGCGTCACCACGAAACAAGCCCCGAACGGAGCCGAAAGACGTTTTGTCGAACCCGGCTAGGAGGTCGCTTTCTTTGATCCTCCCTTCCGCGAGTTGCTGCTGCACGGATGCCAATCGTTCAGGGATTCCACCAGCTCCGCCAAGTTGTTCCAATTTTTGCAGCATCGTGACAACGGCGGTAGCGGTCGTTGATCCTTCTTTGTCCTTCGATGAGCGGGACATAACTCCCAAACAAAGCAATGATTTGCTCCCCGGCCGCTTGGTCGCTCAGGTCTCCCAGTAAGCCACGGCCAGCCGCCAACAGCCCTTGCAACGTGGGCAAACTCATTAGTTGCTCGCCACGCGAGTTACTCATGCCAGCGAGGGCCAATGCTGCGGCACTTTGGGCGTCTGTTTTGGTCACGTTCATGACGTCGGCCACGGCACCAGCAAAGCTTCAGTTGGTCAGGCGTGTGTCTGAATACGGGCAACGGCGGCTAGAATATCAGTCGTTGCCTTTTGGCTGGAGCCGGTCGCGCTTCAGATGTTGGCTGCCGCCGGGTTGAGCGTGCAATGTCAGCAAAGCCGGATTGGGTTTGATGCCTTCGATTTGGCCCAAGAAGCCGCGGAAGTCGTCGGTCGGTACATTGCCGATCATGTTGTGGGACTTAGCGGCTTGGGAAGCGGCAACTGTAATCGACTTGTCGGAGATCTTCTTTTCCCGGTCCATTTGCCGTTGGAGTTCGGCGTTGTAGAGAGATGCGGCTTGCTGCAAGGACAGGCTAACCAGCAGCCATTTGTGCCAGTCCCTGAATTTTTGCAGTCAGATCGACGTTAAAAAGCTTGCGGTCGCGTTGGGATTGCTTGGCGATGCCGTCCATTTTGTTCAGGAGCTTATCGTACTCGCGTCGCATTTTCTCCAGCTCGCGAGTCACGGCACTTGCGTCAGCATCGAACTTTTGTACTACGTTGGACATGATGGCGGCTTTCGTCGGTGGCGAGCGTTGAGGTAAGAACCGTCCGGCCCGGTGTTGGGCGGGCCGGACGGGCACGGGTCGGGGCCGGGGAGAACCCTGCCCGTGGGGTGGTGTTCGTGGTGGTGGAAATGCCGCCCGCCCCGAGTCGGCGGAGCGGACGGGCGCGAACGGACGGTTCCGGGCCGATTATCCTTCCCGTCCGCTCGAGTCAGAGCAGGTAGCTGGTGGGCGGGAAGTGCTGGGGCGGTGCCGGTGGTTCAGGTGGGAGCGGCGGCAGAGTCAGCCGCTCGCGGTTCAAGGCCTCCCAGTTCTCGCGCCAATCGGCAAGCAGCTTTTCCAGCAACTCCCACTCGATTCGAGCCGCTTCCAGGGCCGTCAGCTCGTCAGACATTTCGGCTTCTTCTTTGCGGCCGTACGCTTTCGCCGACTCAACGGCCAGTTGGGCATTATCAGAGCGTGGCGAGCTGCGATCCGGTCCCGTATCAGGCCGTGGCTTCGAGCCCCCAAGTCGAAGCCACGTTGCCGAAGGTGCGTCGGGTCGTCGGCCGGAGCTTGACAGAGCTGAGGACTCGTGACCGTGTCGGGCTTGCGTCGCTCGCTCATCGTGCGGGAAGTTCGCTTCGTCGGCCGCTTTCCGAGCTGCGATGATGCGGCCCGTTTCTTCCTTGTGTCGCTCCCAGTAGTCGGTTGCTACCCGTCTCCGTCTTCAAAGTGGCGGCCCACTCGTTGGCGATTCGGGCCGCCTCAATCCGGGTCGATTTGGCGGCGACGTCCGCTTGACTTGGGCGGGGCTCTTCTCCAAAACCTCAAAACGCAATGGCGGCTGCCTCGAAGTCGAACTCCTCAGATCGAGCCAGTCGGTCGACTCAGCCTGTATAGATCTACTTCGGCGGTGGCCTTGCGGTCAGCCGCTCGGGCTGCCATGTTGAGTCACGTTGTCGGTTGCGGCTGGTCATTTTTCCTCGGTTGTGTTGCTCATTTTCCAGGCTCCGCCCGTGAAAATAGATGATGATGGTGCCCCCCTTTGGGCCAATGCGCCCGAAACTCTCCATAAGCCACACCGCGGAAATTCCCTAGGGACCAAGCAGGACCCAAAGGGGGGAGGGGGGTGTCCTCATTTGTACACCCTCCCAGACCCCTATTTTTCGGCGTTTTTGCGGTTGTCGGTGGCCACGACAAACCGGGCTGGCACCCAGCCAGGCCTCGAAGGCCCACCGTGGGCGGCTAGGAGACCCTCGCCCGACCGCCTCCCTGATGCGGCCGCCCGTACTCGCAGCACGTGGCGAGCGTGAGACCATGTAGCCCGTTCGCCTTCTCGGTCTCGATCCCCGGCGTCAGTCATGACCGACACCGCCCACGGGCCAGCGGGCCTCCTTCAGGATTGGGGCGGGCGTGTGGCTGCGCTAAGTGGCCGCGTATTCGGCCTCGATGTGGTAGGGAACATGTCAGCCGCCGCCGTGCCGCTCGCCTTGGACAATCGCACGAACGGCTGGAAACCGCCCGCGTAGTGGGTCAGCCTGAGCCCGCCCGGTCCAGGTTGCTGCGTGCTCCGTCCAGGGTCGCGTAAACCTGCAGGGCGTCTTTCCCGCGTTTGGTCAAAAAAACCGGAACGGCGGATTCGATGCCGTTTGCCAGATCGATCGTGTATTCCTGCGGCGCGAATCGACCTCAAAAGCCGGGACTGGCCCCGAATCAACAACCCCGTCGTCAACACGGAACTGCAGGGTATTGGAGCCGACAGCCGAAAACAAAACGGCCAGGCGATGTCGTTGACGTCGGCTTGATTGGCTACCGCGAGCCCAAAAAACAGCGAGACCCCTCGGGGATCTCGGTTGCCGACAGGGTCAACGTGATCGACCGTAGCCGGTTAACGTCAAGCACCAGGTCGCCCCCAAAGTCAACTCGCCGCTTGGGCCTCGTCGCGTCCGTCAGTCGCAGCCGCCAGGCGTCGCCCGATCTTGCGACAGTTCCGCCACCAGTGACAGCTGTGGAGAATGTTGACGGCGGCGGGGCGGGTGTCGAATACCCAATCCCTCCGAATGGTTCTTTGTATCATTTGTTGGCCTTGAATAGTAAAAGAATAAAAACGCCCCAGTTTTGTGCAGCGGCTAGGATTACGTTGTTGCGGACGATGCCGCGGTGACGGGTCACGGCGAAACCGGCCACAAAATCGACCGCGAAGCAAATACCGCGCTTGCGGTGGTCGTGATATTGCATCATCGGGCGGTTTGGCTCGTAGCCCGCCGAGTAGCGGTAGACGAACGACCGCAGACCTTGATTCGTGGGGTCAACCAGCGAGTACCAGTGAGACGTTGAGTAGGCGTCCAGCATGGCTCAGACAAAACCTCGACGGCTGTCTTTGAAGTATGCTTGGTTTGGTTCACATTCGCAACAGCCATCTCCACCCGTGCCCAGCAGGTGCGAACGCCCGGAGCGGTGACCCGCAAAGCAGACGGCACCAAAACCAGCCGGGGGTCGGCGTCAGAGATATCGGTAGCGCCCGGTGGCCGTTGGGCCGCGTGCAGTTCTCGGTTAATCGCAAGGTTCGTTTCGCCTGAGTCTCGCCCCCGTAACCAGATTGCCGTGGTCGGCGTGAAACAGCGGCACGTTATCGACAATCGTGGGGTCATTGTTGGCGATGCTCGCGATGATTGCGCGATTCAGTTGTCGCATACCAGCCGTCGACAGATCAGCCAGCGCCCGCAGGAACTGATTGAATTTGAGCGCGTCGCTTGCCATCATCCAGGTTAAACATACGTCGTTGGCGTAATGCACCGGCTTCAGGTAGCCTTTTGATTCCTCCACCAGTTTTTTCTCTGTCACGTTGTCGCCGTCAACGTGTGCGTCGAGGGTGTCGATAACGCCAAAACCGCCAAGCGAGACCCCGTCCATTGTTTGGGCCGGGGGCAGTTCCTCGGCGAAGCGTTGGTAGGTTGTTTCGGCGAGGGTCGCGGCCGAATCCATCAGCACGGCGCTAACTGCGTGCATGATGTTGGGGAAGTCGCCCACTCGATTGACGCCGCTTGCCGACAGGTTCATGGCGGATTGTGCCATTTCTGCCAGAGAATCGCCCGCGGCGTCGATGCCGTGTAGTCGCAGAGACTCGCGGAGTATGGCCCCGTGGCCGGTCGATGCCAGGCGGTTGTTGGCTCCGCGTTTTCCCTTAGTCGCAGCGAACAGCAAAGCGTCAACGGCCTCGGCCCGGAAGGCGTCGGTTCCCGTTGCCGGTGGCGGTGATGTGCGGCGGTGCTGGGCCCGGTTGTGCGCGCGTGCCCCGGTGGCGGCTACTTGGGCCGCGGCTCAATTGTCCGTTGGCGGTGTGGCTCGCGCCGGTGATGGCGGCGTTGATAATGTGGCTAGGGTTCGTTTCGTAAGCCATTTGCTTTCTTTCCTCGCGTGGGGTGTTTTCCTCGGCGGTCTCAACATGCCATAGCCAAGCAACAGCCGGTAAGGTCATTCGGGCCGTTTCAGGCCGAAAAATTTCTATTTTGCTTCAGCAAGTAGCCCGGCCAAACGTAGGTCATTGATTGCCATGCCCAGCCGCACCCGCAGCCGGTCGGCAATCTCGCGTCCCGAGTCGGTGCGGGGGTGCGGGATGCGGTTGAACAGATCGAAAAGACGGCGGGACCATTCCGCCATTGATTCGGGATCGGTCGCGATAGCCTTGTAGGCGTTTGCATCATCAGAAACCAGCCCGGCCAAACGTAGGTCATTGATTGCGAGCGCCAGCCGTACCCGCAGCCGGTCGGCGATCTCCCGCCCGGTGGCTGTGCGTGGGTGTGGATGCGGTAGAACAGATCGAAAAGACGGCGGGACCATTCCGCGAGTGCTTCCGGTCCATAGCGATGGATTCGACGGCTTGGCGTTGCTGTTCTTGGGCCAGCCGGTCGGCTATTGCTTGCTTGGCGGCTTCAAGTGCAGCCGGCTCGCTCGGCGTCGGTGATCGGTAGGACTTTCGGGCTTGGGTGATCGTTTGCGTTTGCGTGGTGCCGGGGTCGGTCGTTGCTGGGCTGTGGCGTCGAGTGCGTCGGTGGTGTGCATGGGGTCGGTCCTTCGGTGGTTGTGGTGTGGGCGGGCGTTGGGCTTGATTGCTTCCGGTAATTTGCCGGAAGCAACAAATCAGCGGCTCGGGTGTTGGGTGGATAAACCTGTGGAAAATTTTCCACAGGTTTCTGGGAACCAGCGGCTCGGGTGCGGCTTTGGTGCTAGGTGGATAACCCTGTGGAAAATTTTCCACAGGGCTCGGCGTTGTTCCGTGGGTGCTGAGGGTCATTCCTTCGTTTTGTTGTGGCAAATTTTCCACAACAGACCCATCGGCTCACGCTGTGGGGGTGTCGGTGTCCGGTTTTGCCGGTGGTGGGCTTGGCTTGGGCGTGGGCTGGGCTCGGGCCGTCTGGGCGCGGACGCGAACGCAATTGACGGTATCGCCGCGGAATGATGTGGTAGAACCGTAAAGCACAACGGCCATCCCGATCCATTTCGAAGGTGCTGGGCCGTGAATGTTGGCGATGCTCTCGATATTGGTTCTATTGAGAATCAGCGGCCGACAGTGCTGGATTCTCCCTTGGAGCTGCTTGTACCGCATTACGGGCGCGCGAGCTTCTGACGCCAGACGCGGCGGTGACTTCCTCCTGCTTTATCGACTCGATTTGTACCAGTGCGGGCGTGCCGTCGAGGTCCACCCATCTCAGGAAGTTTGCGGGTAGCAGGCTTTCGTAGTGATCGACCATGGTTTGGGTTCCGTGTTGTTTTTGGGGTGTTGGGGTGTTGGGTGGCTCAACTTGAACATCAAGTCATCCAGCGACTACCGGACGTCTCGATGTTGGCGGTTGGGTACTGGGGGGACTTGCCCACGTGGATCATGTTGGGGTCGGTAAATGTCGTTTTCTGACCGTCAAAATCAACGTTGATAAATCCGCGGCGGCCGTGGCGGTGTTTATGGCGATGATTAGCCGATAGTCTCCATTTTCTTCGTGAATGAAAATAACCGCATCCGCGTCTTGTTCGAGATCCCCGCATTCTTCAGATGGAGAGCATCGGCGGGCCGCCCTTATCGGCTTCGCGGTTCAGTTGCGACAAAATAAAGATCGGTATTCCCAATTCCTTAGCCAGGGCCTTGAGCGTCCGCGAACATTGGCCGATGTGTAGGCGGCGGGCGTCGTCATTTGATTTTTTTGATCCCGCGATCAGGCCGATGTAATCCAGGACTAGCCATTGAATATCATTTTTAACTTTTGCCAGTCGGGCACGTGCGACAATCTCGCCCAAGCGAGCGAATGACGGGTCCCAGATGTAGACCCCAAGAGATTCCAGCTCTTTCGCTGCTGTCTCAATTTGGTCAATTTCTGGTTTCGTTGCTTCACGGTTTCTGATTCGGGTTCCATCGACCTCCGACATTCCGCACAAGACGCGGGCGACTAGCTCACGGTGCACCATTTCCAGGCTGATAAACAGGCCCGCCCGTTGCTTCCTCGCGTTGTTCAGTGCGAATTGCATCGCGAGCGAAGATTTGCCAATTCCAGGCCGGGCAGCCAGGACAATCGTTTCCCCGCCACGGAACCCCCCGACCTTTCTCATCGAGGGACCATAGCCCAGAGAAGCAGATAGCGGCCGGTGGTGGGTCCCGCAGCTCCGCTACCAGGGCTCGGGCGGCGTCGCCGATGCTGATAATCCCCGCTTCGGTCTCTAGCCGTTCGTCGGCGCAGATGGCCTCGATATCATCCAGCACGGTGTCCGTGTTGGCCTCGGCGGTGTGCAGTAGCTCGAGGGCCGCGGTCAGTCGCTCCGCGCAGCGGACACGGCGGGCGGTATCGCGTACCGACCGGGCGTAGAATTCGGCATGGGCTGCGATCCCCTCGCCCACCATTCGAGCAATCTCGGCGATGGTCAGGCCCGCGTGCTTGAGCGTGTCTTTGATGGCGGCGATATCATTCAGCGGAACGCGATTTTCCGCCAACACGTGCAGGGCTCGCCATACCCTGCGATTCACTGGGTCAATGAAATCACGCTCCCGCACTATCGCCGAGACTACGTCTAGCTGCCGGTGATCGGCGATGATTGCCCCGATCAATTCTCTTTCATGGCTCATCAAAGGGCCTCATACATTTGGGCGGTTGTGGAATTGGTTTGCTTTTTGGTCGTCGGGCGGTAGTCTGGCTTTAGCCCTTGGTATTGGTTGGCAATGCAGGTCTCGAGCGCGAATTGCAGGTGGTCAAGGTCATCGAATCGTGGAAGGATCGCACTTGCATCGCGAATCGATTTGATTGGTTTCTTGATTTTGTTTCGCATTTCAGCGAATCGGGCGAGCAAGTCACGCACAACAGGCGAATCTAGGTGAGGCGGAACCACCCAATTTTCCGGGGCGGAGTCGGGCTTGTCCCTCTCTATAATTCTTCTCTTTCTCTTATCTAATCTAGGTAACGCTCCGTGCGTTACCTCATCGTTAGCGGCCGCGTTACCTTTCTGTTTGTGTTTCAGGACCCGTTTTGCCGTTAAAGCCCTTGTTTTTGCGGTTTGGCCGTTGTGGCGGTCGAAGTTTGGTAGCGAAATTTTCCCGCCGTCGTCGATCATCCAGCCGACCGAAATCATTGATTCGCAAAATCCGGTAACGCCAACAATACGATCCAACAACGATTTGGTAACGCTGGGAGCGTTACCCGCGGTCGTTTGCGTGTCGAACCACGCCCAAACGCGAATCAACTTCCCCAAGGCGGCGTCGGGGTCAATCGACAGAGCTTCCGCAATCGCCCAAACTTCGGGCTTGTCCGCCGTCGAAATCTCCAGCTTAATCCATGCCATTCGATCATCCTTGTTTTTTTGCTGGGTGGTATCGCCAGGATCGGGCCGATCCCATCGCGTCGCCGAGCATACGATGGGCTACCTCGTAGGCGTCGGGTGTGGCGAGGGCTGGGTCAGTGGCAGCCCAGCCGACGTAGCGGCGGAGCTGGCGCGAGAGCCGCGAGTAGCCACGCCAGTCGTAGCGATGGAGGTGTTGGGCTCGCGAAATAATGCGGGCGATTTCGGGATTTTCCGAGATTTGCGCGGATAGTGATTTGCCACGGGGTGGGCGATGCAGTATCATGGGTTATCCAGATTGCTTGGGAGGCGATCTCTTTTTGGGGGCGGGTGGCCGATCCACCCCCCCCATCTAGAACCCATTTATTTCGCGCGGCCAAAATCCACCCGGCCGCTATCTATCAGGTCAGCTCGGCGTCGAGGTCCCGATCCACCGCGGCCAACTGTTTCGCGCGGGTGGGCATCGTCAGGACCTTCGCGCCGTTTAACTGGGCGATGAATCGGTCGCAGGCCTCAGCAGTCGTGAAACGCTGCCCTCCCACCACAACCGTCTCCAGCCGGACCCCTTTGACACCTTTTGCCGCCCAGCGCCAGACAGTGGCCAGATGCGGGCGCGTGGGGAAGTACCGCGCGGCCTCGCGCAGGGTTAGGTAGCTCTCATTTTTTGCAATCATCGGAACCTCCAGGTAAGTGACGGGCCAGTCATGGCCAACGATGGAGATTATCCGATTCCCCGTTTGGCTATTCAAACGCCAAAATTTGGGAATGCTTACCCATGGTAGAATTGCTGGGGCTGTGCAGTGATTTGCGACGATTGCGGGCTATGCTGGGGATTACAAAACCGATCAACAGGCCGGCACGAACCTACTCAGGTAAAACCAGCTCCGTACCGGCCAACCCCCGGCCGCTCTTTATCAACTCCTGCAGCGGTTTGGGTAGCCCATCCTTGACCCGATAAATTCGCAAGTCGGGAAGGTACTGATTCACGGGGACGATGTTTTCGCCTTTCAGCTTGCAATCAATCAGCAGGTCAAACAGGTCCGCGGCGTCAGGCTTCACGCTGTAGGTGATCGTTTTGTACTCAACGGTTGGCGCGTGCGGGTTGCTGCGATCAACGATTGGCAACCGTGGGTCACGTGGAGGTGTTTGGGTGTCGTTGTTGGGGTGTTGCGTGGGGCCTTGATCCCCGACTGCTGGGCTGTGGGCTGGAGCGGTTTCGGTGGTGGCCAGTGCTTGGAACTCCGCCGTCAGATTCTCCACCACGAAATCCGCGTCCCCGCTCGCTTTGACCGTCTCGAGGGTGGCGAACAGGTGCTTCCAGTCGCTCGGGTCGATCCGCTTGACGGCTTCCAGTGCCACGGCCGTCGGCTTCCCCTCCCCGTCGAACAGCTCCAAGAACCGGGCCGCCAAGTAATGATCCCAGCGGGTCTCGGGGCGATCCAATTCGCACCCCAAAACCACCCGCACTATCGGCCCCAGACAAAACCACGTCAGGCCGCGGGCCACGTCCGCCCAGGTCCGCCCGATAATCGGCCCGAGCCGGTGGATATCCCGATTGCCTTGGGGGACTTCCTCAGCGTCGGCTGCCTCCACGATGGCGGTGTAGATCAGCCAGAGCCGGATTAGATCGGCGTTGGCGGTGTCGATCCGTCGGGCGTACAGACCCATGTGGACGCTGTGGTCGTCCGCGGATTCGGCGATGCGGCGGAGCTGGGCAACGGCGGCCCGTGCGGCCAAGAGGGAGGCGGTCATTGTGCTGTGTCCTTGCAGGATCGTGTGACCGTCGGCCCGCTCAAGGGGACACTCCCAGAGGGGCCAACGGTCGCGCGGTAGCTAGCCGCTCACGATGGATCGATTTTACTGACTACTACCAACTTCGGGTAACCCTACCCGACGATCTTGGCGACCTCGAGCGCTTGGTTCAGGTCGCGTTCAGCGTAAATTTCGGTGACCATGGTTTGGGAGTGGCCAAGAATGACGCGGGCTTGCTCCAGTCCAAACTGGGAGCGGATTTTCGTGGCGGCGGAGTGCCTCAGCCGGTTGGGTGACCAACGGGCGATCCCCGCCAAGTCGCAGGCGCGGTTAATCGAACGGCGGTAGCTGTCATTGGTGAACGTGGTTTCGGACGGCGGCTTAGACCGGTGCTTGGCCCGAGAGCTTCCGGGGCGATTCCCTTGGCCGATGGGGGTGACCCGTCGGGCGTGCTTGCGGGCTTGGGCTTGTTCGACCGATTCCCGCGGCACGAAACAGAACCGCGTCGGGTCCCGATCCAGGAACGGGCGGAGGATGGCTTGGGCCTTGGGACCGATCGGAATGACGCGGGGCCGCCCGTGGTGCTCTGTTTTGTGCTTGGGTGGGGTGTAGGTCCAGACCTCGCCCGAGGTGTCCACGTCGGTGGGTCGCATCTGGATAACCTCATTCGGCCGCATCCCGGTAAAGAGTTGCACTTGGACCATAGCGGCCACGGTCGTCGTCAGGTGTGGGAGAACGGCTTGGACGTCGTCGTCGGTGACCGGTAGAACGGGCTTCCCCTCGGGCAGGTCGGTACGACCGGCTTGGAGCCCCGAGACAGACGCCAGGGCGGTAACCAGATCGGCGGGAACCAGCTCTTCGGACAGTGCCCACCGGAAAATCCGCTTGATGATGTCGACTTGGTTGTTGACGTAGCGGCGGGTGGCCGTCCGCACTTCCACCCGATCCCCGAAACGCATCTCACGGGGTTTGCTCAGGGTCAGCCGGAAGGCCTTGAGCTTGAGAGGTCCGAAGTCGGTGGCCAGGAGATCCCCGTACATATCCCGGAATAGCCGGATGGTCGGCTTCTGTGAGTCAAAATGGCCGGTGGCTACGCCGTGCTTGCGGTAGTGCTTTCGCGCGTGACGGACGTACCCCAGCAACAGCTCTTTGATGGTGAGAGCGTCGTCGGTTTGGAGGACCCGACCGCGGGCCGTGTATTCGGCAATCAGGCGGTCGTATTCGCGGATGGAGGTTTTGGAGCCGTGCGGCCCGAGGTAGAAATCCTTACCCCCGAGAGTGACGACGGCTTGACCGCTAGCACGGTGCTTTCGGTACTTGGGCAGGTTGTGCGAACTAGGCATAGAACGTCCCTTCAGCGGAAACAAAAACGGTATGTACCGTTTTTCGCTTCGCCAAAAGGCGCACTGCCGACCGTCGGCAGGTAGCGTAAAGGTCTGATTTTTCGTGACTTACGGCAGTCGGAGTGACACGATTTGAACGTGCGACCTCTACGTCCCGAACGTAGCGCTCTAGCCAGGCTGAGCTACACTCCGAATCGCACCCCCCTCCACTCGGGGGACCACAGTCATTAGGCTCCATGTTATCGAACTTCCCGGATCTGGGAAGGGGAGTTTTTCGGCAGTTACCCATTTTTCCGCCGTCCCTCGCCGCCGATTACAGGATAGCCGACGCCCATGAATTCACCCGCCGATAACCCGCCACCCGCCGATGCCAAACCGGCCGCGGCGTCGCCAGTGACCCGCGCTCACGCGGATTTCAGGGAATGCCAGTTCGATTCGCTGGTCGGGCCAACCCATAACTACGCCGGTCTGGCCTACGGCAACGTCGCTTCGCAGCGCCACCGCGCCCAAACCGCCCACCCCCGACTCGCCGCTCGACAAGGACTCGACAAAATGTGGCAGGTCGCTCGCATGGGCATCCCCCAAGCTGTCCTGCCGCCCCTCCCCAGACCTCGATTGGATTGGCTCCGCGGCCTCGGCTTCCACGGCTCCGACGCCACCGTGATCGCAGCAGCTCACGCGACGGCCCCCCAATTCCTCGCCGCCGCCTACAGCGCCTCGGCCATGTGGGCCGCCAACGCCGCCACCGTCAGCCCCTCACTCGATACGGCTGATGCACGAGTCCACCTCACCCCCGCAAATCTGGCCAGCTCCCTGCATCGCAGCATCGAAGCCGATCAGGTCGCCGCCAATCTCCGCAGCCTGTTCGCCGCACCCGACTTCCACGTCCACGATCCCCTGCCCTCCGCCGTGCCACTGACCGACGAAGGGGCCGCCAACCACACGCGTCTGGCTCCCGATTTCCACTCCCCCGGCCTGGAGGTCTTTGTCTACGGTCGCAACGCCCTCGACGCCAGCCAACCCCAGCCGACCAAGTTCCCCGCTCGGCAAACCCTGCAAGCCAGTCAAGCGATCGCGCGGCGACACGGCTTGGACCCCGCCCGCACGTTTTTTGTCCAACAAAACCCCGCTGCCATCGATGCCGGTGTCTTCCACAATGATGTCATCAGTGTCGGACACCAAAATTTGCTGCTGGTTCACCAAGACGCCTTTGTCGACCAACCGCGAGTCCTAGCAGAGTTGCAAGACCGCTTCCAGCAGCTGTACGGACAAACCCTGAACGTACTGCAGATCCCCACCCAGGCCCTGTCGCTACCGGACGCCGTCGCCAGCTACCTGTTCAATAGCCAAATCCTCACCACCGCCGCCGGCGACCACGTCCTGCTCTGCCCGCAAGACTGCCAAACCAACCCCGCCGCCCAAGCGGTCGTCGCCGGACTACTCGCCGGTGACTTCAGCCGCGGCCAACGCCACCTCGCCGCGGCTCATTTTCTCGACCTCCGCCAAAGCATGAACAACGGCGGCGGTCCCGCCTGCCTCCGCCTCCGCGTGCTCCTCAGCCGACAACAAAGAGCGGCCGTCCGCGGCCGCGTCTGGCTGGACGAATCGCTGTATCACGATCTCTGCCAATGGGTCGAACGCACCTACCCCGAATCCCTCACGCCCGCAGTTCTGGCCAACCCACAACTCGCCCTCCAGGCCACCGCCGCCCTCGATGAACTCAAGGACATCCTCGCCTGGCCCGCTTAGCCAACACTCGCCCCCGCCCACCATTCGGCCTTGGGGCTTGTTGATTTTTCCGTAGCGGAATGCGTCAAGGGCTTGTTGATTTTTCCGTAGCGGAACGCGTCAAGCGTTTCGATTGACTTGAAAACGCCGTGTTTACGCACGATTTCCTTGAATCGGGCGGCAATTTCGCGTGCAAGTCTGGAAAAATCAACAAGCCCTCAAGCGTTTCGATTGACTTGAAAACGCCGTGTTTACGCACGATTTCCTTGAATCGGGCGGCAATTTCGCGTGTAAGTCTGGAAAAATCATCCAGCCCCTTGCGCCAGTGGGGCATGACTGACTAGCTACGCAAGAGCCGCCAACGCAAGTAGAATCAAGGAGCGAAACTCGGGGGGCCGCAGCAAAGCAGGAGGCCTAACCACGCCCATGGAACTCGACGATGAACTGTGCCTCTGCTTTCACGTCACACGGCGGAAGCTAGAAAACTTTATCAAACAAAAGCAGCCAATTCGCGCCAGCCAACTCAGCGAGTGCTTCGGGGCGGGTACTGGCTGCGGTTGGTGCCGACCGTTCCTCCACCGAATGTGGCAACGCGCCCAGGCGACAATTGAAACGCCAAACGCCGATCGCGTCGTCGAGCACCTCGGCACGGGACCGGATGAGCCACAACCGGCCAACAACCAGCCCACCGCAGACCTGTTATTGCCTTCCCCCGCAGAATACGCACAGCAACGAGCAGAATACCGAGAGAAACAACGTCGCGAACGCGGCGGTAAATAAGCCTCCGCCCTGGCACCCCCCAGAACATCCGAATGTCCGGCCGCAATTCGCAAACACCAGCACAGAAACGCAATTGAACTAATTGCCAATTATTAATTAAAACGATTAATTGTTCAGCTAGCTAGCCAGCTGCCTACCGGCTTACCCCTGGGCTTATTCCTCTGTCCCCATTCCTCTGTCCATGTCTTCCGCGGCGATCATTACGCGGTGTGCGATCAAGATGCAGACCAGCAGAGACTGCTGGTTTACAGCCTGTCCCCATTCCTCTGTCCCCATTCCTCTGTCCATGTCTTCCGCGATCATTACGCGGCGTGCGATCAAGATGCAGACCAGCAGAGGCTGCTGGTTTACAGAGGCTGCTGGTTTACAGAGACTGCTGGTTTACAGGGGCTGCTGGTCTATAGCCGGTCAGGCGCCGCGTTAGTTCGTGACACGGCCCCGTCGGCGACGTTCGGACTCGGACAAGACGGCCTTGCGGATACGGATCGATTTCGGCGTGATCTCCACCCACTCGTCGTCCTCGATGTACTCGAGCGCTTCTTCCAATGACATCTTCCGCGGCGGCTTCAGGACAATGTTCTCGTCACTGCCCGCGGCTCGCACGTTCGTCAATTGTTTCTCTTTGGTCGGGTTCACCGGCAAGTCGTTGTCCCGACAGTGCTCGCCCACGACCATCCCCTCGTAGACCTCGTCGCCATGCGAAACGAACATTTCACCCCGAGCCTGGAGGTTGAACAGCGAGTAGCCCACGGCCTTGCCGCTGACGTTGGAGATCAACGCACCGTTCTGGCGACCAGGCAATTTGCCATCGACCACGCGATACTCTTTGAAGCGGTGGTTCATCACGATCGTGCCCTTGGTCGCGTTCAACAACCGAGCCCGCAGGCCGATCAGCCCGCGCGAGGGGATGTCGAAATGAGCGATCGTCTGCTCGCTGCGACTGGTCATTTCGATCAAGTCACCGCGTCGATTCCCAATCGCTTCCATGACCGATCCGAAGTACTCCGTCGGCACGTGCACCACCAAGTGCTCCGACGGCTCCATCCGCACGCCATTTTCGATCTTTGTCAAAACTTGTGGCTTGCCGACACTCAGCTCAAAGCCCTCGCGCCGCATCGTTTCAATCAGCACCGACAAGTGCAAAACGCCGCGACCCGAGACCGCGTACTTGTCGCCCTGCTCGGTTTCCTCCACACGCAGAGCAACGTTTCGCTCCAATTCCTTGAACAATCGCAAGCGCAACTGGCGACCCGTCACGTATTTGCCATCACGTCCCACCAGCGGTGAGGAATTGATCGTGAACATCATCTGCAAAGTCGGTTGATCCACGGCAGTCCGCGGCAACGGTTGCGGGAAACTCGGGTCAGTGATCGTATCGCCAATATCGGCCTTCTGCAGACCGACCAACGCCACGATGTCACCCGAATACGCCTCGGCGACTTCCGTCCGCCCCAACTTGTCAAAGACAAAGACCTTGGCCACCTTCTCTTGATGGATCGACCCGTCCGCGACGATCACCGACACGGTATCGTTTTTACTCACCGTGCCCGACTCGATACGTCCGATCATGATCCGACCGACGTACTCGGACCAATCCAAGGTCGTGATCCGCATGCGGAACTGGGGCCGCGGGTCGATCTTCGGCGGCGGCACATGTTTCAGCACCAAGTCCAGGATCGGTTCCATCGAATTGCCGTCTGGATCGTCCAAGGAATACTTGGCAAAGCCCGCCTTGGCCGAGGCAAACACGTGGCAGAACGACTCCCAATGCGAGTCCCCACCCAACTCCACGATCAGCGCCAACGTCTCGTCGACCACTTCCATCGCCCGAGCGTCCGGGCGGTCGATCTTGTTGATGACCACGATCGGCCGAATGCCGTGCTCCAAAGCCTTGGACAATACAAACCGAGTCTGCGGCATGGGCCCCTCGGCCGCGTCCACCAACACCAAGGCACCGTCGGCCATCTGCAACACCCGCTCGACCTCGCCCCCAAAGTCGGCGTGGCCCGGCGTGTCGATAATGTTGATCTTGGTCCCCTTGTACGGAATCGCGATGTTCTTGGCCAAGATCGTGATGCCACGCTCCCGCTCCAAGTCGTTCGAATCCAAGATCCGCTCGCCTTCCAACTGCGAGTCACGAAACTGCCCACTCTGCCTCAGCAAACAGTCCACCAAGGTGGTCTTGCCATGGTCGACGTGGGCGATGATCACCAAGTTACGAATGGATTCGCGATTCATAAATCATACTAATGGATGGGACACGGCAACCCGACCAATCGCGGTCGGATTCGCCGCATATCGTCCGCTATTTCGCCCCAATCGCATAGAGGGCGTCAAAAGACCGAATATACACGCGGTCGCCCATAATCACCGGCGAGGCGGCAACCGGTTCCCCCATCGCGTTCTGTGATAAAACCTTAAAGTCTGCGCCGGTTTGCAGGACCGTAATCACGCCTTGACGGCTAGTAATCAGCCATCGATCGCCCGACAGGACCGGTGAGGCCCGGTGGTTATGCCCGTTCGTCCGCTCGTTGTACAGCACTTCGCCTGTCTTGGCATCCAAACAAACGACAATCCCGTTCTCGCGACAAAGGTAGACAAAGTCCTGCGTAACCACCGGCGATGGAACGTCCGGGGTCACTCGATCCGCCGTCCAGGCAATGTACTCGCTGTTCGTAATGTCGCCCTCGCCGCCCGGTCGGATCGCCACCACCGGACCGCCCTTGGCCGTCGGCACCACGATCAAACCCGGTCCCACCGCTGGCGAAGCCACAAACCGCAGGTACTCGTTATAGTTGGCCTTCGGGTTCAAGCCGCCGCACCGCCAGACCTCGCGGCCCGTCGCCAAATCATGACCCGTCACATAGTCAGCACCGTGGCAGATCATGTACTGGTAGGTCCCATCGTCGTAGATGACCGGCGATGCGTACGAATGTTTGTTCTCGGAGATGGCGTCGGTCGTCCGAGTCACCTGCCATTTCTGCTCGCCCGTCGCGGCATCCAAAGCCGCCAACACCCCCACGCTCGGGTCGTGGTTCCACTCGCCGTGGATCAACTGCAAGTACAGCACGCCGTCGTGCATCACCGGCGTCGAAGTCATGCCGAACTGGATCTCGAACTTGCCGTAGTCCTCCTGCAACGCCCGCCGCCAGACCTCCTGGCCGTCCACGGTGAAACACACCAGCGACCCGTCGCCGAACATGGCCCACACATGGCGGCCATCGGTGATCGGCGATGGCGAGGCCGAGTTCCCTTCGTCGACCCGAGCGGTTTGGTTGCCGGTCGCGACTTTTCGGTTCCACAGTTCCTGTCCACTGGTGGAGAAGCACATCAGGTGCAGGTCGTCCCCAGCCGCCGTGGTCAGAAAGATCTTCTCGCCCGCAATCACGGGCGTGGAACCCGCCGGACCCGGCAGCGGCACTCGGAACAGCACGTTCTTCTCGTTGGACCACTCCGACGGAAACTGACTGGCGGCCACAATGCCCGTACCCTCAGGGCCACGCCACTGCGGCCACAGGTCCTGAGCACCCGCCGACGCTTGGCTGGCAGCGACCAAAGCCCACAAGCCCAAACCGATCTGCCAACCGCGGATCCAACTCCCACAACGCATGTTCCAACTCCAAGAAATGGTCGTTCCAACACCCCCGCCGCCCGCAGTAAATACCCCACCGAGCCTAGCCAACCCGCCGCCCCTTGTCAATCAATCTCCCCGGGGAACACCGCCCAGTTCCGCTCAGTGGCGAATCGCAGCTCGCGATTGTTCGACGGGAGCGATTCATGTAAAATACATTGGCAAATGTCGATACTTGGTCGCTGGGGGCAATACGAGTTTCCGTCGATGAATCAAATCCCATCCTTTGTGCCGAACTATTCGGTTGCCGACTACCAAACTTGGCCCGGCGACTGGGAACTTTGGAATGGAGTGCCCATCGCCATGGGGCCGTCCCCGTTCTTGCCCCACGGGGCGTTAGCTGCCACCTTGGCCTAGTGCTTTGTCACCATCGAGACTGGCGGTGGCCGTTTTTTGCGAGTTTTCTGATTTTGGCGGCAGTTCTGTGTGTTGGTTTGGAGAAACGAACGAGCCCACGTGGTGTTTGTAAGAAGTGGATCAGGAGATTTGAGATGGAACGTGGCTTTTTTGGGAAGAGGTATCCAAGCCTTGTGTTTGGTGTGGTCTGTGGGACCTACCCCATGCAGTTGATTGTTTTTGGATTTGTGGTTGTGCCGTACTACTGGCTGTCCCAGCCATAAGTGACCCGGTTTCCAAAACAATTTTGCAAGCAAGGCCCTGATTGCAAGCCGCCCGGTGTCGTTCCATTCAAGCGGAGCGGCGCAAGCCGCCCGGTGTCGATCCATTCAAGCGGAGCGGCGCAAGCCGCCCGGTGTCGGTCCATTTAAGCGGAGCGGCGCAAGCCGCCCGGTGTCGGTCCATTTAAGCGGAGCGCGCAAGCCGCCCGGTGTCACCCCATTTAAGCGAGCGCGTAAGCCGCCGCGTCGATCCGGCAATCGCTCAACACTTGATATCATCGCCGGTGAAACACGGCCGCATCTTCGGTGTCTTGCCCGATCATGCATCGCGAGCCGGTGACCGGGCGGCGGTGCCGCCCGCTTCGGATGGGGAAACGGGGACCGGGCGGCTTGTGCCGCTCCGCTTGCAAGCCGCCCGGTGTCAGCTCCATTTAAGCCCAGACGCGCAAGCCGCCGGTGTCGGTCATTAAGCGGAGCGGCAAAGCCGCCCGGTGTCGGTACGGCGTTCGCTCCACACTTGATACCATCGCCGGCGAAACGACGGCCGCATCTTCGGTGTCATGCCCGGATCATGCACGCGAGCCGGGGACCGGGCGGCTGCGCCGCCCGCTTGGACTCAGACCGGGCGGCTTGCGCCGCTCCGCTCTGCGCCGCCCGGTGTCGATCCATTTAAGCGTAGCGGCGCAAGCCGCCCGGTGTCGATCCATTTAAGCGATGCGGCGCAAGCCGCTCGGTGTCTACACAACGAGCGTGATTTTATGGATGTTGGTGTATCAACGCCTGAAACCTGACGCGTCACTAGAAGCGGCCGTCAAGCATTTGTTGGAGACTCGTCCCTCGTACCTTCCGACTAACAAGCGGCTCTCTGACGGTACTCTTCGACCGCAACCGGGGATATGTGCCGCCCGTTCTCGCCTTCCCTTGACGTTGTTCAGTGGTTCGCAGGGGAAGTTAACCGAGCCATTCTTTCAACGAGCAAGCCGTTGCTCGAGGGGCGATCGATTTATTTGATCGACGGTACGACGATGGCCCTAGCTCCAGAAGAAGAGCTGGAAATAGCATTTCCTCCGGCATCCAATCAGCATGGCAAAGGAGTCTGGCCCATCGCCCTATTGACGGTCTTTCACGAGCTCAGTAGTGGCTGCGCGACGTTGCCTGAAGTGGGCCCCATGTATGGCCCTCATGCGGTCTCGGAAACGCAGTTGGCTCGTCAAGGAATTGGAAAACTTCCAGCCCAATCGGTCGTCATGGCTGACTCCGGTTTTGAATTTTTGAGTCGCTTACGAAGCGGTGCGATATGGTCACGACTTTTCTGTTTCGAATGAATGCAGGAAATTTACTTCGCCATGTAAGCATGCAACTCTTACATCTACCACGTCCAACTCGAAGACCTATTCACTGAATTGGCTTCCACTGCTAAAAACCGCAAGACCCAACCAAGCTTGCCGGCAGATGCGGGTCATTAATGCTGCACTTCACGAAATTGTCGTTAGCGAAAAGCTAGCCCTGTATATCGTGACAAGCTTAAGCAGGGATGCCACAACGGTAGCCGAACTTTTAAACATCGTGTCCAAGTGGAGTTCGATATCCGCAATCTGAAAGTGGTGCTCGATACGGAGAATATTTCGCGCCAAACGTCTGGACACTTTTTACAAAGAACTATACACATCCATCGTCGCTTACAATCTAGTTGGCCAGTTCAGGCGACAGGCAGCAGAGAGATTAACCAAGTCGAACCGCGAAAGATGAGTTTCGCGAACCTGGACGACGTTTCAAACGTTTCTGCTTCGGCATCTTCATACCGATCCCAAAAATTTGGCGTGAGGCGTTTGTAGTTGCGTTACATTACGCAACCAAAGACAAACTACCCAACCGACCTGGACGAACTGCCAAACGTGAAGCCTACCAAAGGAGACCCAAAAACACTCAGTTTGAAAAACGAGAGAAACCAGCCTCCAAAATTACGCCGAACGATCTAAAGTAAGTGCCATTGGGCTCACGCCACCGGCAGGGGTTGTGTCGGCCCTCCGGGCCTGGGTGCACCCGGGTTCGAAGAGGCCTCTTTTGGCTGAGTGTTTTCAACCAAGAACCAAGAACAAAGAACAAAGAACAAAGAACCTTGCTCGCTCCATCCGTGCTGGTTTCGATTACGATTACGAGCACGAGCACGAGCAGAGCACGAGCACGATCAAGACGAATGATGGAACGTTCTATTGAGATAATGGCCGGGAGGATGCTGGCCGCGCAGCGGCATCGGTGTTCATCTTGCCTTCTCATCCAATAACCTTCGCCCCTGATTCATCCGTGGCCATTCGTGTCCATCCGTGGCTCCAGTCTTAATAACCTCAGCCTGATCTCGCGCCACTAGCCCCTAGCCGCCCCAACTCTACGCCCTACGCCCTACGCCCTACACCCTACACCCTACACCCTACGTCCTACACCCTACGCCCTACGCGCTGCGCCACCCCAATTTTTCTGCCCAAAATCTTTCTGCCTCTTCCTAACCTTTGCGTCGGAAACGCCCCTTTGCCCCTCAACGCCCCAACCCTACGCCCTACGCCCTACGCCCTACGCCCTACGCCCTACGCCCTACGCCCTACGCCCTACGCGTTTTGCCACCCCAATTTTTCTGCCCAGAATTTTTTTTGCCTGATCTCTTCTTGTCCACATCTTCTTGTCGCCCCCCCTGCGTTCAACCCCGGCCTTTTTTGCGTTTCTGGAGCCTGTGTCGGTCGACTTCGGTTTCGGTCAAAAAACCCCAGTCCAACGCTTGGTCCTGCTCGTAGTTCTTGCCCAACTGCAGGGCCGTCAACGCTTTACTCATTTCGTAACCCAAATAAAACGCGTGACTGGGGTCCAGGTTCGACGGCTCGGCCGCCACAATCTGGTCAAACAACTCAAACGGGTCCCGCGCCACCCAATAATGACCGCCGCCTAAACAGGCAATATTTCCATCCACCAAAAATAGACGAAAATTCCAGTCGCGGATTTCACCAGCCATCCGTTGCAGCAGCTCCGGATCCTGTCGCCGCAGTCGACCGTCCCGCAACATAACCAAGTCCGTCGATAACCGTTTGGGTGGCACCCGCTGATGGATGCTGTGATACGTCAACCGCCGCCCCAAATCCAGTTCGCGCACGGAGGACTGGGCCCAGGAGATGACTTGCGTGGTCAGGACGCTGCGGATCTGCAGTTCTTGGCAGAAGCCTAACAACAGGAGATTGACGCCCGCCGAGTCCACGTCGGTCAACTCGGTCAAGTTGCCCACACCCATCATCATGTTGAACTCGGGCCACCGCTGCCGAGCGGCATGGTAGCGTTGCAACGAGTCCGCAAAGCCGAACCCGATCGGCTCCAAGATCGGATCAATCCGAAACGGCACCCCCGCCGCCAACAAGGCCTCGATCGTCCGCTCCAGCGACTCGGGATCACGCGGTTGATCCGGGATCGCCACGACCTCCACGCCCCAATCTCCAGCCGCCGCCAAATTGCTGCTGTTGACACTCAGGACCAACTCGGCACCCGCCCGAGTGGCCGCGGCGATCTCGACCGGATTCAACGAGTCCACACTGACGCGGCACCCCAGGTCCCTGACCGCACGGACGGCGTCGGCGACGCCACTCCATTCGAAGCCGGGCTCGCAGCCGATGTCGATCACGTCCGCCCCCGCCCCGCGGAGCCGCAGCGCGTGTTCCACCAACTCCGCCAAGCGGAGCTGAGGCGCGTGGTTGATCTCCGCCACAATCTCGATGTCCCACACATCCAGCGACGCGGGCTGGCCGGCTCGCCCGAACCACTGCGGCAGATCCCGCAAGTCCCGCGGCCCACGTGCCACAGCGACCCCCAATTGTTCGGCCAAAGGCCCCAATTCGCCGCGGCAGTAACCGGGGAGCACCACCAGTTCGGTGTCCGGCGGGATGTCCAACCGAGCGGCCACCCAGGGCACACTCAACAGCGCGGCCACCGTGATCGGCATGACTTGCACGGTGTACTCCCAGCCCATCTCACGAGCCAATCGCTCGATCTCGCTCCGCAACGCGGGCTCGGCCAATCGCCCCGTCACGAAGTGCAACCGCCGCTGGCCACTCCACCCCAGGCCCTCGGTGGGGGCTGACGGCACGGTCGGTCCGCCAAGCGGCTGTCCCTGCCCGTCCGTCGGCCGCGAATCGGCGGCGGAACCCCGGTCGGGCGCTCCTCCCCCGAGCGACTCTGTGTCAAATTCTCCCGATCCCAATTCTGCTCGCTTCCCGATCGCCCGCCCGACGTAGAAAAAACACCACCGCCAATCACCGATTGCCGCGGCGTCGGTTAAACTAGAGACGGCTGTGACGGTCGCCACCTTAACCTTCTCAGCTTAACCGCGGATGGCAGTCCCCAAAAGTACTTTGTCCCTAGAAAGGCTCGCGCGGCCATGAAGAATTCCAAGGCCCTCCGCTACCTACGCCGTTTGATCCGCTTCGAGTCAACCAGCCACCTGAGCAACCGTACGATCTCCAAATTCCTCGAGATCAAACTGCTCAAGCACGGCTTTTTTGTGGAAAAAGTCCGCTACCGCGACGCCAACAAGGTGACCAAGGTCAATCTGATCGCCAAGAAGGGGACCGGCACCGGCGGCCTCGCCTACTTCGGTCATACCGACACCGTCCCCGCCCCGAACTGGTTCACTCGCAAGGCCACTCCCTACCAACCTGTCGTCAGCCAGGGTCGACTGTACGGCCGCGGCGCCTGCGACATGAAGGGCTCCATTGCCTGCATGTTGGACGCCGCCCAACAGGTCCCCTTCGAGAAGATGACCCAACCGCTGTACTTGGTGCTGACGGCCGACGAGGAGATCGGGTTCGGCGGCGCGAAGAAGGTGGTCGAAGAGTCCAAACTTTACCGCGAAATGATTCATCATGGGACGGTCGGCGTGATCGGCGAGCCGACGGAGCTGCAGATCGTCAACTCGCACAAAGGCTCCTGCACGATGCGGTTCCGAACCCTGGGCAAGGCGGCTCACTCCAGTACCCGCGAGGGCAAAAGCGCCAACTGGAGCATGATCCCGTTCCTGCACGAACTGTGGAAGATCCGCGAAGAGACCGAGACCGTCACCGATTGGTCAGACGATCGCTTCAACCCGCCCACCATGACCATGAACTTGATCATGTCGGATAACAATGCCGCGGTGAATGTGACCAGTCCCCGCTGCGATGTACAAGCTTACATTCGGCCGATGCCGGGCATGGACTGCGAACCGCTGATCAAGCGGATCAGTCAAGCGGCCAAAAAATACGAGGTCGATATGATGGTGAAGCGGAACTGCGAGGCGTTCTGGAGCGACCCGCAGTCGGACCTGGTCAAGCAGACCCAGGCCATCATGGGCTTGAAGTCCGTGGAGACCGTCGGCTACGCCACCGACGGCGGCGTGCTGACCGAAATGGAGCACAAGATCATATTTGGGCCCGGCAGCATCGCTCAAGCACACACGATCCAAGAGTTCATTTCGCTGGAGCAAATGCGACTGGGCATTGCAGCTTTCCGGCAATTGATCGATCATTACTGCTGTGGCTTGCCCGTCCAACCGATCCGCTGAACCTTGGAACCCCACGACCGCATGAACACCAGCCCGCCCTCCGATGCGTCCGAATGCACCGTACACTTCCGTCGAGCGACCGTGGACGACATCCGCGCGGTTTACGACTTCTTGGAGACGTTCATGCAGCTGCAGCAGATTCTGCGGCGGACCCCGGAACAGGTGGCGGGGCTGCTGCCCTACAGCCAATTGGCCTACTGTCGGGACGAGGTCGTGGGTTTTGTGGCCGTCGAGATCTACTCGCATAAGTTGGCGGAAATCCAGTGCCTCTGCGTGTCGCCAGCCTTCCAACGTCGAGGGATCGGCAAGCAGTTGGTCCAATTCTGCGTGGAGGTCACGCGGGAGGAAGGGATCTTGGAACTGATGGCGATCAGCGCCAGCGACAAGTTCCTGATGGACTGCGGCTTCGATTATTCCTTGCCCGGCCAAAAACGCGCCCTCTTTATCCAGCCCCAAGAAATCGATTAGCTTCCTTATCGTTTTTCGTCCTTTTTTCGTGCTCGTGCACTTTCTCGTTCTCGTAATCGTGCTCGTAATCGTAATCGTAATCGAATCCAGCACGGATGGAGCGAGATCGGTTCTTGGTTCTTGTGAGATTTTGCATTTTACAATCTCCATTTGAGCTTTTCCATTCCAGCTTCTTTTCAGCTGCCAATCCTGCAACAGTCGCCAACCTCGGCACCCGCTACCGGCTCAACCTCAACTGCCCGCGATTTAGGCCCGGAGTGTCGGTACAAGAACGCGGGAATCAGCGAAGGCAGAAAAATTTTGGGCAGAAAGATTGGGATGGCGTAGGGCGTAGGGCGTAGGGTTGGGGCGTAGGGCGTAGGGTTGGGGCGTTGAGGGGCAAAGGGGCGTTTCCGTCGCAAAGGTTAGGAAGAGGCAGAAAGATTTTGGGCAGAAAAATTAAGACGCGTGCAACTCGTACTCGTAATCGTAATCGAATCCAGCACGGATGGAGCGAGATCGGTTCTTGGTTCTTGTGAGATTTTGCATTTTACAATCTTCCATTCGAGCTTCTTTTCAGCTGCCAATCCTGCAACAGTCGCCAACCTCGGCACCCGCTACCGACTCAACCTCAACTGCCCGCGATTTAGGCCCTCAGGGCCGGTACAAGAACGCGGGCATCAGCGAAGGCAGAAAAATTTTGGGCAGAAAGATTGGGGTGGCGAAGGGCGTAGGGCGTAGGGTTGGGGCGAAGGGCGTAGGAGCGTAGGGTTGGGGCGCTTAGGGGCTCGTGGGGCGAGATCAGGCCGAGGTTAAGAAGACTGGAGCCACGGATGAACACGAATGGACACGGATGAATCAGGGGCGACAGTTATTGGATGGGAAAGCAAGATTAACACCGATGCCGCTGCGCGGCCAGCATCCTTCCGGCCATTATCTCGATAGATCGTTCCATCATTCGTATTGCTCGTGCTCGTGCTCGTAATCGTAATCGAAATCAGCACGGATGAAGCGAGATCGGTCCTTGTTCCTTGGTTCTGGTCCCCATGGGGGCGATGACTGAGTGGCTACCTTGGCTAGCTCCGACGCGGCCAAATGTCGCCCACCATTCCGGCATGAGGGCTTGTTGATTTTTCCAGACTTACACGCGAAATCGCCGCCTGATTCAATGAAAACGGGCAAAAACACGGCGTTTTCCCATCAATCGAAACGCTTGACGCGTTCCGCTACGGAAAAATCAACAAGCCCCAAGCTCGAATGGTGGGCGGGCGGCATTTTCTCCTGGCAGGAGGCTTGGTGGAATGGGGTGTTTGGTGGGTTTGGGAAGCTTGCTATCTTTGCGTAATCGGCCAAAAGTTTGCCGAGAAAAGCAGTCCTGCTAATATTTCCATTCTTTACGGTCGATTCTGTTACGGAAAGCTTGTTGCTCGGTTCGGCTCATCCTTGAAGGAGCGTGACGTGAAAAGATCGATCTTCGTGTTGGCCAGCTTACTGTGGCTGGGTGTTCAGGCCACAGGATATGGCCAATGGGGGAACCACCAACACACTCCTTACCGCGTCGAATTCGGTGTGTCGATCTTGGATCGGCCGGGTGACCAGAACAATACCGCACCCGTGCTCCGCAGCCTGATCAACGGCGATACCCTGATCAACGGCGAGCGGATCTCCGATCCGGGCACCGGTGCGGGTCCGGACTTGAGTATCCAATACTTCCCCAACGCCAGTACGCTGCACTACGAATTCCGCGCCCGCTACTACGGGTGGAATGACCAATCGGCCCACACCGGCGTGATGGAACTGACCGGCGCTCCCGGCCTGAATTTTCAGCGGTTTGAGACCGAATACAAGTCGGATTATCTCAGTTTGGAGTTCAACGCCAAACGAACCCTCCGCCCAGGCCTCAATTTGATTGGCGGTGCCCGGTTCATCAGCTTGGAAGAACGCCTGAACATGAAGGGTGACGGCTTCGTTGTGTTGCCACCGCCGTTCCCGAACGCTACCTTCGAAAACGATCTCTCCGTCCGAGCGTCCAACCCCATGATCGGTCTGCAAACCGGTTTGGATTGGGGCTGGCAGCTGGGCAATCGCGTCATGGTGAACTCGTTCCTGCGAGCCGGTGGGTACTCGAACTTTGCCAAGCAACGCACTCGCACCGTCAATAACCTGCTGATCTTGGACTCGACCGTCACTGCCGACAGCACCGAATTCGCTTTTGCCGGCGAGACCGGCTTCCGCGTGCACGTCGAATTGGTCGAACGCCACCTGTTCGGCTTTGTCGGTGGCGAGGCCCACTTCTTGAATCGGGTCGCGACCGCCCCAGGACAATTGGAACTGCAAGCCTCTGGCTTCAACGATGTGAACACCGTCGCCCCACGCTTCTATGGTGTCACCTTCGGTTTGGACGCTCGGTTCTAAATCTGGCCAAGCCCGGCGGGCAACCGAGCCACGCGAAGCTCTCTACGATTGAATGGCACCCCGACGATGGCGTCCTCCTCGTCGGGGTGCCTTCGTTTTTATAGCGATAAACCAACCCAGCTGCCCAGTGTAGACCAGTAGTCCCTGCTGGTTTGGGGCGTAGGGCGTAGGGCGTAGAGTTGGGGCGTTTAGGGGCAAAGGGGCGTTTCGGACGCAGCGGTTAGGAAGAGGCAGAAAGATTTTGGGCAGTTATGTAAACCAGCAGCCCCTGCTGGTGGAGGCTAGATTGCGGCCGAGTAGTTGCAGAGCCAAGGAACCGGCAGAAAGATTTTGGGCAGAAAAATTAAGACTCGTGCAACTCGTGCTCGTGCTCGTGCTCGTAATCCTAATCGAAAACAGCACGAGTGAAGCGAGGTGTCGCGGAGCCAATGGCAGAAGGAAAAGAAGACGGAAAGAGGCAAAAAGATT
Source organism: Pirellulaceae bacterium (assembly GCA_018402565.1). Lineage (GTDB taxonomy): Bacteria > Planctomycetota > Planctomycetia > Pirellulales > Pirellulaceae > M30B19. The sequence continues at coordinate 154,231 of JAGYIQ010000010.1, forward strand.
TTGGGCAGAAAAATAAGACTCGTGCAACTCGTGCTCGTGCTCGTGCTCGTAATCCTAATCGAAACAGCACAGGAAGCGAGGTGTCGCTCGAGCCAATGGCAGGAAGAAGACGGAAGAGGCAAAGATTTTGGGCAGAAAAAATAAGACTCGTGCAACTCGTGCTCGTGCTCGTGCTCGTGCTCGTAATCCTAATCGAAAACAGCACGAGTGAAGCGAGGTGTCACTCGAGCCAATGGCAGAAGTAAAAGAAGACGGAGAGGCAAAAAGATTTTGGGCAGAAATACGCGGATCGTTCAGGCGGGGCGAGATCAGCGCTGACCAATTGCCGCGTCGGGCGGTGGGATCATAGTAGCAGGCACTCTCCGAGTGCCGTCCGCCAAAGGTCGGGAGAGTACAACGCTGGTTGGAATACAGAAGCAAGAAGCACGCCGTGGGGGTGGTGGCAAGCAGAACTTGGGTAGGAGATTCTGGCGGACGGCACTCGGAGAGTGCCTGCTACCCAAGCGTTCACTGTCCTCGATTACGAGAACGAGCACGATCAATACGAATGATGGAACGATCTATCGAGATAAGGGCCGGAAGGATGCTGGCCGCGCAGCGGCATCGGTGTTTATCTTGCTTTCCCATCCAATAACTGTCGCCTCTGATTCATCCGTGTCGATTCGTGTTCATCCGTGGCTCCAGTCTTCATAAAGTCAGCCTGATCTCGCCCCACGAGCCCCTAACCGCCCCAACCCTACGCGCTACGCTCCCCCAATCTTTCTGCCTTCGCTTATTGGCGATTTCTTGTGCCGGCCCTCCGGGCCTCACGGTCCACTAGACAATGGTGCAACCTACCCGGTGGCTGACGCCACCGGCAGGTTATACCGGCCCTCCGGGCCTCAGAGCGGGCAGTTGGGTTCAAGTGGGCAGCAAATGGGGTAGTTGTCATCCATGTGAGGGGCGATGCTTGTGAAAAAAAACAAAAAAGGCAGTTTTGATATTTCAAATCTAATATTTCAGACCTGGGATCCGAAATCTCACAAGAATCAAGAATCAAGAATCAAGAATCAAGAATCAAGAATCAAGAATCAAGAATCAAGAATCAAGAATCAAGAACCAATAACCAAGAACGATCTTGCTTCAACTGTACTGGATTCGATTACGATTACGAGCACGAGCACGAGCACGAGCACGATCAAGACGAATGATGGAACGATCTATCGAGATAACGGCCGGAAGGATGCTGAGCCCGCGCATGCATCGGTGTTTATCTTGCTTTCCCATCCAATAACTGTCGCCCCTGATTCATCCGTGTCCATTCGTGTCCATCCGTGGCTCCAGTCTTCTTAACCTCGGCCTGATCTCGCCCCACGAGCCCCTAAGCGCCCCAACCCTACGCCCTACGGCCCCCCAATCTTTCTGTCTTCGCTTATTGGCGATTTCTTGTGCCGGCCCTCCGGGCCTCACGGTCCACTAGACAATGGTGCAACCTACCCGGTGGCTGACGCCACCGGCAGGGGTTGTACCGGCCCTCCGGGCCTCAGAGCGGGCAGTTGGGTTCAAGTGGGCAGCAAATGGGGTAGTTGTCATCCATATGAGGGGCGATGCTTGTGAAAAAAAACAAAAAAGGCAGGTTTGATATTTCAATTCTAATATTTCAGACCTGGGATCCAAAATCCCACAAGAATCAAGAATCAAGAATCAAGAATCAAGAATCAAGAACCAAGAACCAAGAACGATCTTGCTTCAACTGTGCTGGATTCGATTACGATTACGAGCACAAGCACGAGCACGATCAATACGAATGATGGAACGATCTATCGAGATAATGGCCGGAAGGATGCTGGCCGCGCAGCGGCATCGGTGTTTATCTTGCTTTCCCATCCAATAACTGTCGCCCCTGATTCATCCGTGTCCATTCGTGTTCATCCGTGGCTCCAGTCTTCTTAACCTCGGCCTGATCTCGCCCCACGAGCCCCTAAGCGCCCCAACCCTACGCCCTACGCCCTACGCCCTACGCCCTACGCCCTACGCTCTACGCCTCCCGCTCCCAACCAGCAGAGGGCGGCTGGTCTACATCACCGCCGTTCATACACTTCCGCCAGGGCGGGATTGCCCAGGCGACGATGCGAGTCGGCCAAGGCGGCATGCACCGACTTCAAATCGTTGGCGCCGTTCATCGCGATTTCCAAATCAGCGATGGCCGCCTCAAAATTCTTCAGCTTGTAGTTCAGCATCCCCCGAGTCTCCCGGTAGTCGGGGTTGAACTCGTCCATACCGACCGCTCGCTCCGCATACCCCAAGGCCTCCGTCAAGCGATCGGGGAACGCCATGCTGAGCACGTACGCTCGATTGTTCCACGCCGCACCCCACGTCGGTGTCGCCTCCGTCGCGCGGCCCAATAGCACATCCGCCGTGGCCCAATCCTGCTGCAACGCCGCCGCGGTACCAAAGCTCTCCAACAAGAGTCCGGACGTGCTCGCATCGTCCAGCAAGGCCCGATACAGGGCCGCGATGCCCGGACTCTGCGTTCGTCCCCGGGCCATCGCCCCAGCCAACGAGGCGACCATCCCGACCTGCGGCAACGGGACCGTGTTCGCCGCTTCTTGCATCTTTTGCTTCATGGCATCCACCGTGGCCAGGTTCGGCTGCTGACACCACCGCGCCACCTCCTGCACCAACAACCGCGTCCGATTGACTCGAGCTTCCTCGCTGTCGGGATTTGACTTGTACCATTGCTCGATGGACTCCGCCGCCAGTTTCTCGTCGCCGATGACTCGCGTGGCCATCAACCGCCATTTGAGCTGGTCCTCGTTCAAGGTCTGTCCCTCGTCGATCAACTGCGTCAGCTTGCGATTGACGACCAGGGCCTGCTGCCGAGCGGCCGCGCGCTGCCCTTGGTTGCTGTAGATCTCCATCAAGATAAAGGCCGCCACGACGTTCTGTTCGGCGATCGGCGTCAGGGCATTGATCGCAGCGGGGACGCGGCCCAACCGAGCCAAGGTCAAACCCTCCAACAGCCGCACCTCGGCCTCGTTGCCCACCCGCGTCTTCAAATGCTCCAAGTGCTTCAGCGCCAAATTCAAACTCTCGGGCGGAGCCACGCCCAAGGTGCCATTGATCAGGTTCTGGGCGATCCAAAAATGGGCGCCCTCCATCCCCGGCCGGTCGACGGGCGCCAATTTTAGCATCGATTCGTAGGCCTCCGCCGTCTTACCCTGCTCTGCCAACGCCAGAGCCGTTTGGAATTCGCCCCGTCGCGTGGCCGATCCCAACTGAGCCAGTTTGATTCGATACAACTCGGCCTTGTCCGTATCGCCCGCCTTGATCGCCTGAGCCAACGCGGTTTCGTAGCGCGGCACCAAGTTGGAATCCGCCGCAAACCGCTGCCAGAGAATGACGCTGCCCAACAAGCCGACGATCAAGGCCACGGGAAACCCCCAGAGGTAAAGTTCCGCTCCCCGCGTTCCCAGTAATTGTCGGAAAAAGAAAAAGACACCGGCAAACGGCTCCATAAACACCTGGCCCAAGCGGCTGACCCAAGAACGCTGCAATTCGGCCGTCTTTTTCTGTTGCTTCAGATCCTGATCCAATCGCGCCTGCAATCGTCGCTCGTCCGACTCCATATCTCCTTCGTCCAGCGTCCGTTCCGCGGGTCGCCCCAGCCGATCCAGACGATCGATCAAGGCATGGAACGGCCACAGCAACCGAGCGACCAGCCAAGCGGCGAGTCCCCGCGATTCACCCGAGCCACGCAGTCGCTCGCCAACCCAGCGAAACGGAGCGGTTAGCTGATAGAAAAGCCAAGCGAACGGACGACCCACACGATCCAGTCGGCTGACCCCATCCAGTGCGCCAAAGAACAGTGCCTCAAAAAAACGACCCATTACGGTCAAGCGATCGCCCACCCAAGCGAAAAACCGCATGATCAGACCGATAATAAATCCCATGGTTGCGTTCCATTAAGGAGTGATGAGGCGAAAAACAATCTATTTTCTCGTGCTCGTACTCGTACTCGTGCTTGTGCTTGTAATCGTGCTCGTGCTCGTATTCTTAATCGAGGACAGTTAACGCTAGGATCGTCCCGCCCCCCCACGGGTTCATGGGCTGGTTGATTTTTCTGGACTCGCACGCGAATTGTCCGCCCGACTCAACAGAATCGTGCAAGTCCACGACGTTTCCGCGTCAATCGAAATGCTTGACGCATTCCGCTACGGAAAAATCAACCAGCCCTTCACCCCGTGGGATCGCAAGTTTGGTAGCAAGACCGCCCGCCGCAGGGTGAGGTCGCCCCGCCCCCCGCCGGTTTACGGGCTGGTTGATTTTTCTGGACTCGCACGCGATCTGTCCGCCCGACTCAACCGAATTGTCCAAAAACACGGCTTTTCCGCCTCAATCGAAATGCTTGACGCATTCCGCTACGGAAAAATCAACCAGCCCTTCACCCGGTGGGATCGCAAGTTTGGCAGCGAGACTGCCCGCCGCACGGTGAGGTCGCCCCGCCCCCCGCCGGTTTACCGGTGGGAGCGAGAGTTTGTGCCGTTCGCGTTCTTTTCGGGCCCCCGACCTTCACTGCCGTATGCCGGCCCTCCGGGCCTGACAACTCTTAGGTACCGACCGGCATCTCGTGGCAAAGTGTTTCCCTTCGCCGCGCAGCGGCATCAGTGTTCATCTTGCTTTCCCATCCAATCACCGTCACCCCTGGGTTATCCGTGTCCATTCGTGTTCATCCGTGGCTCCTGCCTTCTCAACCTTGGCCTGCGACGGCGTCTCCAACCCGCAAGCCAACGCCTCGCATCTTTCTGCCCAAACTATTTCTGCCTTTCCGTCTTCTTTTTACCTTGCCGTTCGCTCTAGTTGTCTCTCGCTGCGCCAGTGCTGTATTCGATTACGAGCACGAGCACGAGTTACACGCCTCTAAATCTTTCTGCCCAAAATCTTTCTGCCTATCGCTCAGCTCTGTAGCTATTCGGCCGTTATCTAGCTGCAACCAGCAGGGGCTGCTGGTGTACATCACGCCCCAACCCTACGCTCTACGCCCCAAACCAGCAGGGGCTGCTGGTATACATAGGGCTGCTGGTGTACAGCCTACGCCTCGAAGTACCGGTCCGACTCGATCGGCGGATGACCGGCGAACCGCTGAGCAACGGTGGCGGAGTCGTGCGCGACCGAGGGATGGATCTCGACCTGGACGCCGTCGGCGACGGTCACCCCAGCCGCTCGTAACCACCGGGTATGCTGAGCGACAATCGCGGCTTTGGTCGTGGTCGCGGTCTCACTCTTGGCCGTCTCAGCGTTTTTTACCGCCGCAAAGCCCTCCTCGGCCGCCACCTCGACCACCATCGCTGACTTGGCCAACGGCAATAAGTCGAAGATAAACCGCTCGAACTTGTAGGCATTCTCGCTCGCCGGCTGCACCGTCGCGCCCGCCTCGTCGACAAACGGCACTTTCTTCTTGGCGATGTGGAACGGCAAGCCCTGGCCTTGCTGGACGGTCTCCGCCACGGCCCGCTCCAAAAACGAACGCTCGAACACATGCACCGCAATGTTACCCGCCCAGAACCGCAAGCTGCCGTCGGGCAAGGTCTGCCGAGCCAAAGTCTCGGGCAAGTCGCTGTACTCGATCACCTCCAAATGGTCGTCCACTCGCACCACATTGCCCACCCGCTGCAACGGTTCCGACTTGCGTACCACCTGGGTCGTCACTTCCGCCTGCTGCAGCACGTGCAAGCCGATCAGCAGCGGATCGCAGATCTGCACCAACGGGTTGTCGACCTGGCAGTAGAACAAGTGCTCGATCCCTCGCGCGGCGGCGTCAGCCAAACAGCCCGAACTCAGGAACGCCGGCAGCATGCCGCCATGCCCGTCTGGGCTGAGGAACAATTGATCCGGAGCACTCAGCAACAACCGACCCGAGGCCGCATCGACCGCTGGCATCGTCCCCTGGCAGAAGACCTGCAGGTCGCCGGCCGGCAGGCCAAAATAGTTCTGCTGTTCGAAGTGCTCACGAGTCGCCGCGTCCGTCGCGGGGCTGGTCATCACGTACAAGGGAATCCGAGTGTTGTAATGTCGCCCTCGAGCCTGGAGGAGATCGGTCAGCATCTGAAACAGAGTGCGACCGGACAGTGGGCCGATGGGGAACATGCCCTTGGGGTGCTCGAAGCCCAAGCGACTGCCCTGCCCTCCGGCCACCAAGATCATCCCCACGCGACCAGCTCGCAGGGCCGCTTCACCAGCCTCGATCGCGGCTTGTCGTCGCGCGGGATCGGCCAAGTCAGCAGAGGTGACGGCCGGCGGGGACTGGGCCCGCGAGTCCAAGTCGGCGAGGACGGCCGAGTCGCTCTGGGCCTGTTGGTACAGGCGTTGGACAAGCGCCAGATCGACGGACTCCAATTGCGCCGCCAACTCGCGTTGCCCCTCCGAGGACAGCGAATCCCAATGCGCCAACACGTGCTCTTGCCCAAAGGCCACCAAGCGTTCTTTTAAGTTATTGATCATTAGCAAAATACCTTCTACAGGCCCCCGAGTATCATCTAATCCCGCCCCCCGCCGGTTTACCGGTGGGAGCGAGAGTTTGTGCCGTTCGCGATCTGTTCGGGCCGCCGAACCTTCACCGCTCTTGTTCCGGCCCTCCGGGCCTGACAACTCTTAGGTACCGACCGGCATCTCGTGGCAAAGTGTTTCCCTTCGCCGCGCAGCGGCATCAGTGTTCATCTTGCTTTCCCATCCAATCACCGTCACCCCTGGGTTATCCGTGTCCATTCGTGTCACGTGTTCTCCAACCTTGGCCTGCACGGTAACATCGCAGCCAACCCTGGGTTTTCTGCCCATTCTGCCTCCTCCGTCTACCTCCGCCTGCTCTAGCATCCGCTGTGCTCATGCGACGCGATCTTTGAGACGTCCTCCAAATCTTTCTGCCCAAAATCTTTCTGCCTCTTCCGTCTTCTTTTTACCTTGCCGTTCGCTCTAGTTGCATCTCGCTGCGCCCGTGCTGTTTTCGATTAGGATTACGAGCACGAGCACGAGCACGAGTTGCACGCCTCCTAATCTTTCTGCCCAAAATCTTTCTGCCTATCTCTCAGCTCTGCAGCTACTCGGCCGCTATCTAGCTGCAACCAGCAGGGGCTGCTGGTCTACATCACGCCCTACGCCCTCTGCCTCCGCCCTACTCGACGCGACTTTGATAGACCTCCGCCAACATCGGATTGCCGGTCTGGCGATAGGACTCGGCTAGGGCCGCGTGGATTAAGGGCAAGTCCTTCACGCCATTGCTGGCGATCTCCAGGTCCGCGATGGCTTGATCCCAGCGGCGGAGGTTGAAGTAGATCAACCCGCGAGTCTGGCGGAAGTCCGTGCGATCCGCATCCAACCCCACCGCTCGATCGGCGTACTCCAAGGCCTCAAACCGCCGCGAAACAAACGCCGAATTCAACACAAAGGCTCGGTTGTTCCAAGCCACCGCCAAGTTCGGCTCCGCCACCGTGGCGCGAGCCAACAGCTCATCGGCCGACGCCCACTCCTGCCGGGACGCTTGCAAGCTACCCAAATGAGCCAAAACCCATGACGGCAGTTCCGGCAAAGCCAGCACCGCTTGGTACAGGGGCTCGTACAGTTCGGGTCGTGAACCACCGGTGCCCAAAGTCGTCAGTCGCTGTTGGACCACGGCCACGTCCTCGGATGGGATCGTCTCAGCCGCCAACCGCAGCGACTCCAATGCGTCGGCTTGCCCAGCAGCTGAAGGTTGCTGCAGCCAGGCGTCGACCGAGCGCAACAGCAACGTGGCCCGACGCAACCGAGCCTCACTGCTGTCTGGGTTGGCGGCGTACCATTGCTCCACCGCCGCCGCTGCTTGGGCCGCGTCGCCAATCAATTCGGTGGCGGCCACCTGCCACTGCAGTTCCGCGGTCGTCAATTCGATCCCCTCGGCCACCTTCTGCTCCAATTGGCGTTGGACGGCCACGGCCGCGGTCCGAGCGGCATCCGCTTGCTGTAACTGCCAACAGACTTGCATCAACAAGGCACTGGCGGCCGGAAAGCTCCGCTTGATTTCGGTCAATGCCGCCCGAGCCTGGGGTAGGTTCTGCTGGCGATAGTGTGCCATGGCCTCCCAAAACAACAGGTCGTCACTCACGCCCACTCGCGTCCGCAACTGCTGCAAATGTTGCAGGGCTAACCCGGCCGCTTGGTCCGCTGGGACCGATAGGCGACCATCCAGTAGATTTTCTACGATCCACGCATGGGCGCTCGGGAAGCCCGGCCGCTGCGGGTCGACGATCTCGCTCATTTTGGCGTAAGCGCCCGCCCAGTCCCCCTCCTCGGCCAGGGCCACGGCCGCGCGGTACTGGCCGCGATCCGTCCGCACGCCCAACTGCTCCAACTTCAGCCGGTACTGGTTGGCCCGCGTCGTATCGCCCGCCTTGACGGCCTCCAACAACGCGACCTCATAACGAGGCGCCAAACGTCCGTAGTCGTACCAATAATTGTGGAAATAGACCGAAAGCAGCAAACCAACGACGGCCGTGACCGGGATGCCCCAACCCAATAAGGCCACCGAACGCGTCCGCCAATAGACTCGCCAAAAGGCCCACAGGCCGGCAAACGGGGCAATGGCCCACCGACCGAGTCGACCGGTCCAGGACTTGGCCAGGGCCTGTTGCCGCTTGGCCTCGGCTGCTTTGCGTTGCAGTTCGGCCTGCAATTGCCGCTCAGCCAACTTCGGGTCGACCACTGTCGTCGGCAGGGTGGCTTTGTTTCTGGCCAGATGGCCTTCGTATTTATCCAGCGGAAACCGTAAGACCCAGAATAGTAGCCATAACGCGCGCGTTGACCAACCTTCAATTTTTGTAAGAAGAGAAATACCCTCCTGGGAGGCAGTGCCCCGACGCCGCCACTGTTGCCAGCGTTGAATTGGCCAGTCGACCAAAGATGATAGCCAAGACAGACCGCTGGAAAAACGCCTACCCCAACGATTACCCCGCTGAGATCGCGTTGTCGGAACATCGTCCGTTAGATTGGAACGACGCACCCACGTACGCCACCAACGCGAAGGCCAATCGGTTAGCTCCGACAAGAAGTTAAGCAGACGTAACCACAATCGCCCCAACATCACTGCTGCCGTCGCACAAGTTGCTGCTCGTACAAGTCGGCCAGGGTGTCGTTCCCCAACCGACGATAACAATCCACCAAGGTCGTCTTGACCAACTCCAGCCGATTCACGCCGTTGAGGGCGATCTCCAAGTCCTCAATCGCCGACTCGTAGTTGCCCAAGTTGTAATGGATCATTCCTCGCGTCTCACGGAAGTCAGCGTTGCCGTCCTCCAATTCGACCGCCCGATCGGCGTACTGCAAGGACTCCTCCAACCGCTGCGGGAAACCCTTTCGCACCGCCACCGCGCGATTGTTCCACACCAAAGCGGAGTCGGGCATCACGGCGGCGGCCCGAGCCAACAAAGTGTCCGCGGTGGCCCAATCCTCTTGCATGGCGGCGACGGTACCAAAACTCTCCAACAACACGCCCGACAGCTGCTCCTCGGCGATCAAGGCCTGATACAACGCCTCCAAGCCCGGATGGACTTGCCGATTCCGGGCGATCAACACGGCCACCGATCCAACCGCGCCCGCTCGGTCCACCGGTACGGTCTCAGCGGCCGCCATCAGCAGCGACTTGATCGTATCCAGTTTTTCCAGATTGGGGTTATTGCACCAATTCGTCACCTCGACCAACAACAGCCGCGTACGATTGACCCGTGCTTCCGTACTCTCGGGGTTCGATTTGTACCAATCCTCGACCGCGGCCGCTGCCAACTTCTGATCGCCGATCACCCGCGTCGCGGCGGATCGCCACCGCAATTGCTCTTCGGTCAAGGCCTGACCCTGGTCACTCAGTTCATTCAACTTGCGGTAAACCACCAAGGCATGCTCGCGAGCCAATTGGCGTTCTTTTTGCACCAAACGCAAGTCCATCAACAGCACGGCGGCCACCAAGTTCGAGTCGGCGATCGGAGCCAAGGTGGCCAAGGCCGCGGTGACCTTGCCCAAGCGAGCATGAGCCATACCCTCCAGCAGACGGAGCTGCGGTTCATCGCCCGCCCGAGCTTTGAGGTGTTCGAGGTGCTTGAGGGCCAAGCCCAACCGAGCGGCGGGGGTGCCCTCCAAGGTGCCCGCGACCAGGTTCTGGGCGATCCAGAAATGCGCGCCCTCCAGGCCCGGTCGATCGGTGGGGGCCAACCGCTGCATGATCTCATAAGCTTCGGCCATCTTGCCTTGCTCGGCCAGGGCCATCGCCGTGCGGAACTCGCCCCGCCGTGTGGCCGATCCCAATTGATCCAACTTCAGGCGGTACAACTTGGCCTTCTCGGTGTCGTTGGCCTTCAAGGCGTCGGCATAGGCCGTCTCGTAGATCGACACCAAACGCTGGTCACCGCCCGTCAACTGCGGGATCAACACAATACTGGCCAAGAGTCCAAACACAAGGGCAAGCGGTAACCCCCAGAGAAACAGAGCACGTTGACGAGTGCGAAGGAATTGCACCACAAAGAAAAACATGCCGCTGATGGGCGCCAGAGCCACGCGGCCCATTCGGCTGATCCACGACTTTTGCAGCTCCGCAGCACGTTTTGCCTGCAGTTGCTCCGCCTTGAGTTTCGCCTGCAAGCGACGCTCCTCGGCCTTAATGTCGCGTTGTCGGACTTCTTTTTGACCAGGTTTGCCCAACCGATCAAGTCGGTCCGAAATATAGAAGAGAGGCGAAAACAACCAAGCAAAGACGCGTCCAAGAACACTCTCAGATCTGCGAAAGCCTGACAACCAGCCGCCCATCCAGGCAAACGGTCTACCCAGACGACGCATGAGGCGTCCACCCCCACGTCCCCCGGAACCCACACGGCCTAGGCGGTCCAGGCCCCCAACAAACATGGCCTCAATGCCTCGGCCAGCACGCGACAAGCCGTCAGAAAACCAGCCGAGGACTCGCAGGATGTAGCCGAAGATGAAGCCAAACATACCGTTCGTTTACCTTGAAATCGCCAAGCCTACCCCGTAGCACCATTTCCCCCGTGAACCAACTCCGACCCGTACCGGCCCCGTAGGGTGTCATGGAGCAAGTCGCTGGCCCACCAGTATCCTTTCGCGTGGCCAACCCCCTGGTGAACACCACATCGTTACCCCACGAACCATCCGACTTGCGCAATGCACCATTTCCCCTTCGAAAATCGTGCTCGTGCTCGTGCTCGTAATCGTAATCGAATCAAGCGTCGCGTACTCGATCAAGCGTCGAGGAAGTACGATTACAGTATTTCGTGGTACGAGTACGACTCACCCGGTATCACCCTACCTCTTGAACCAACTCCGACCCGAGCCGGCCCCGTAGGGTGTCATGGAGCAAGTCGTTGGCCCACCAGTATCCTTTTGCGTGGCCAACCCCCTGGTGAACACCACACCGTTACCCCACGAACCATCCGACTTGCGCAATGCACCATTTCCCCTTGGAAAATCGTGCTCGTGCTCGTACTCGTACTCGTACTCGTACTCGTACTCGAATCAAGCGTCGAGTACGAGTACGAGTACCATTTCATTGGTATCGACCAGACCGCGTAGGGTCTCATCAAGACAGTCGTTGGCCACCGGAATCCTTCGCGTGGACAATCTGGTGAACACCACCGTTACTCGAACCTCCGACTTGCACGTACCATTTCCTCGAAAATCGTGCTCGTGCTCGTAATCGTAATCGAATCAAGCGTCGCGTACTCGTACTCCTCCTCGAATCAAGCGTCGAGTACGAGTACGAGTACCATTTCATTGAGTACGAATTCCTACTCCTACTCAAATCATCCGACCCGTTCCGCCTGATTCGCTTCCCTACCGCGAAACGGCCAAACCCGCCTCGGCGGGGGTTTTCACCGCCGCACCCTCGGCCGATACCACCGTGCCGTTGGTCGGGTGGTACTCCGGTACCACCGACTGCAAACGCTGCCGGACGACCACGGGGGTGTCATGCACCCCAGCCAACAAATCCTCGATGGCCCGCGATACTTCATTGTAATCCAAGGTCCGATGTTTGGCCGCAAAGACTTTCTCGTGCGGCGTCGGAATCATCGTCTCTTCATCAAAATACAATTCTTCGAACAGCTTCTCGCCCGGCCGAGCCCCCATGAACCGGATTTGGATGGCGGATTCCGGTAGACCGGCCAACTGGATCATCTTCCGCGCCAAATCGACGATCTTGACCGGTTGGCCCATGTCCAACACAAAGATCTCGCCACCACTGCCCATACAGCCCGCCTGGATCACCAACTGCGAGGCCTCGGGGATGGTCATGAAGTACCGAGTCATCTCGGGGTCCGTGATCGTGATCGGACCACCCTTGGCGATCTGCTCCTTGAAGATCGGCACCACACTGCCGGCCGAGCCCAAGACGTTGCCGAAGCGGACGGCGATGTAACGCGTGGCCGATTGGCTGCCCAGGGACAACACGTAGCGCTCGGCCACTTGTTTCGTACAGCCCATGACGCTGGTCGGGTTCACGGCCTTGTCGGTCGAGACCATGACAAACTTGGCCACGCCGTAGCGATCGGCCAAGTCGGCAATGATCTTGGTCCCTTGAATGTTGTTCTGCACCGCTTGGCCTGGGTTGGCTTCCATCAAGCCCACGTGCTTGTGGGCCGCGGCGTGGTAGACCAATTCGGGTTGGAACTGTTGGAACAGGGCCTGCATCCGCGGCAGATCCAGGATATCGCCGACGGCGGGGACCAACTGGGTGTCCAACGCTTGCAGGGCCAGCAGTTCGTTGTGGATCAAGAACACGCTGTTCTCGCGGTGGTCGACCAAGACCAACTGCCGCGGCTTGAACTTGATCAATTGGCGGCAGATCTCGGAGCCGATACTGCCACCCGCGCCCGTGACCAGGATGCAGCGACCCTCCAATTGGCCACTGATCAGGGTCGTGTCCAAGGCGATGGACTCGCGTTGCAGCAAGTCGTCGATGTTGATTTCACGGACGGGGATGAAGCTACCCGAAGGGCTGCGGTCCGTGGCGGCGGGGATGACCTGCGTTTTCAGGCCCGCTTCGTCGTACAGTTGCTTCAGCTCCAGCAGCTTGGGGCCGGGGATCGAACCGGCCACCAACCAGACCTGGTCGACGTTCAATTCGTCTTTCAGCGACGGTGCATCTGCTGGTTGACCCACGATGGGGATGCCCGCCCGAGTGGATCGGCGCGAGTACTTTCGTGTGGTCAGTAGGCCGACGATGCGGGTGGTCGAGTGCTGTTGGCTGTTGATCTGATTGGCCAGGATCAAGGTGTCGTGATGGTCGCTGATCATCAGGGCTCGGCTCTTTTGCTTGCCCGAGCCGCGGTTGGGCAACCGTGAGCCGACTTCGCTGTAGATCCGCCAACTGGACCGAGCACTGACCAGGAGCCCACCGCTGACGATCAGGTTCAAGGCCAAGATGGAGTTCGGGATCCGAGCCGCGGGTAGGAACTGGCCCAGACCCCACAGGATCGCCGCGCTCAAAAACAGCGGCAGGACAAACGACATCAGGTCGCGGAAGGTGACGTACCGCCACCAGCCGTGGTAGGTGTTGAACAGGCCGAACAGGAACAAATGCACGCCCAGGACCCAAGGCAAGGTCCGCCAGAAGGTCGCCATGAGTTCCGGCGAGAGCACAAAATCCAGGCGTAGACAGTAAGCCAGGAAATAGCCCGCGGTAAAGAGTACCGCATGACCCAGTACGAGGAGCGGCAGACGAATGGCCAAAAACCAATCCGGGAGCTTCCCGTGCGCCAGTCCCGGCTTCTGTTCCGATTCAGTCACGGTTTCAAACCCTCAAAAAAACAATTTCGATCTCGGTCAATCGCGGCCCCATTCGTAGCGGAACGCGTCA
>JAGYIQ010000100.1 GCA_018402565.1 Pirellulaceae bacterium
TCGGCGCGTGAGAGCGCCAGGCGATCGGCTTGCACCAGCAGGCTAAAACAGGTCGCGCTGGCCGCACTGACTCATGAAAATGCCAAACGAAGCTTTCCTCCTTCCAGCCACACACCGGAGATGGCGGTGCTCAACCCGAGGTGGTACTGGGCCTGGTTCAGTTGGGCATGTTGGACGCTCCCGTACATGGAGGAGCAGTCGCTCTATGATCGCATGATCGCGCAGGTTTCGCCCCCCGGTCTTTATCCAGAGCCCTGGGCCAGTTTCAGCAATACACAAATCGCAACGCTGCTGTGTCCCTCGGACGGTGCCCCAAAAATCAACACACGAGGTCAGACAAACTACCGGATGTGCAGGGGGGACCTGGTTTCAGCATGGCATTGGAACCATCGTCGCGGCGCTGCCGTCAACGGCTGGGGCGCAAGCAATCGGCCTCTCAAGATGGCAGAGATCACCGATGGAACTTCCAACACGATCATGTTTGGCGAGGCGCAGATCGGTCGCTACGTCAATGCAGCGGCCACCGGGGGGTTCGGCATTAAGAGTGGCGTTGGCAGTGGCTCAGCTCCGTCCACCTGTGGCACCCTCGTTGATTCGAACGGCACTTATTCCGCCGCGGTCGCCTCCGGCAACATCATTGGTGGGCTCTGGTCGATGGCGGTTGATGGCTACGCGAACTTTTACACGTACGCACGCCCAAATTCTCCGCGTTGTGGAGATGGCGTGGAGGGCACGGCCATTGTTATGCCGGCAAGCAGTTACCACCCTGGTGGTGTCGTCGTCGCACGCTGCGATGGATCGACATCGTTTGTCGCGGATGATATCGATGCGGGAGATCCAAACGTGGCCTCGCCGGATAACAATTACAAGGCGCAGAGCATCTATGGCGTATTTGGGGCGCTGGGCACGATCAGTGGCGGCGAGGCGGTGAAGTATCCGTAAGTCACCAACGTCCAGAAGACTTGGCACGCAGCAACACACTTGCAATCGGAATCGTGGACATGATCATTGTTGCCGGGAGGCATGGCTGTTCGCGTCGGCTATCGACCCATTTATTGTTTGCATGTGCGGCGGTGTGCCTTGCATTCCCGCTGCCAGGTTGCGGGTCACGGGGCTCTGTGGTGCACTTCGTCAAGGGCGTCGTGACGCTTGATGGCGTGGCTTTGGCGGGTGCTGACGTCGGTTTTTCTCCGATGGTGCCGGGCAAAGGTCTTTCGGCTGTCGGAGGGACCCAAGAAGACGGCTCTTTTACGCTGAACGCTGTTGGGGCGAGTCCGGGACGAGGCACTGCGTCGGGTGACTATGTCGTGACTGTTCGCAAGTTTGAGAGCCAGCCGACTGAACCGTTTATAAGCTACGAAGAGCGAGGGAGGGACACGCCGCCACCGGTGTTGACGCAGTCCAGCAAGGCAGATCCGGCGGTCCGATCGCTCGTTCCAGAAGTGTACGGTTCTCAGCAGACAACCCCGCTCAAGGCAAGTGTGTCGGCTGGCAAGAACTCGTTTCGATTTGAATTGAAGTCCGACGCGAAACCCGCGAAGTGAGCCACGCTACGGCGGCGAGCCGCCCTGGCGCCGGCCGGCACGGCGACGGCAACGGAAAGGCGTCGAAGCAACCGCTCAGGCGAGAAGTTCGTCGATTGCCTCGATCAGCCGAGGAATATCGATCTGCCTCGTCGATTGTGACGACTTCCCGACGAACGATCGGTTCGAGGCGAGGATCGAGCCGGGAGCAGCAGTCGACCTTGTGTCCCAGGATGCCTGATAGTTGTTCGCCGTAACCGAAAAAATGAAAGCCGATGCCTCGCGTCGCCGCCGGCTTGAAATCGGAAGCGCATCGATTTCGCTGCGGGCCGGGCCATTGAATCCAGCCCCTCAGATATCCATCGCATACCGCGCGGCAGTCGTGAACGAGCGTCACGCGGCACGAGACGTCACACCAGTTCACTGCATAGGCGTTCCTGAAAAAATTATCGTAATGCATCAAAGATGCGTTATCGTGGTTTGCTGCGCTCGCCCCGCGGTGGTTCATGGCGACGGAGCGATGGCGGCCAGTTCCCGCTCGAGCCACGCCGTGCGATCCTCCTCCCCGTGAGCCACGGCCGCCCATTCACGGCGGATGAGACCGACATCGATCTCGGCTCGGTTCGCGGCCAGCAGGGTGCGGATGTCTTCCTGGTCCTGGGGCCGAAATGCGACCATCTTCGTGATGATGAGCCCCTCAGGTGCCAGCACACGCAGCGAGTGCCCCGGAGTCCATGGCAGCGTTGTTGCAGACGCCAACGCGTGGGCGTAGAGAGGGAGCACAGGCTTCAACCAGTCGATTCGCACCACGCCGAAGCGAAAAGCCGTCATGTGATGCTGCACGAACTGCCGCATGACCGTGTCGCGGTCGAGCGTGAATC
>JAGYIQ010000101.1 GCA_018402565.1 Pirellulaceae bacterium
CGCATCGTGGGGGACCCGCAGCAGATCCGCACCCGAGCCCCCAGCAGCAGCCCCAGCCGGTTGGCCTCCGCTTGGATCTCAGCCGAGCCCACGCCCACCTCGGCCTCGAGAATCAGCCGATCCCCGCAGCACCCCCAGCGCCCGAACAGAATCGAGCCCCGCAAAAAATCGACGACCAACTCCCGATCGCCAGTCCCGCGGAACCTGGCCCGCCGCACTTTGCCGGCCTCGATTGCCTCGCGGATTCTGACGACCAGCCAGCTCGGCCATTGGCCCACCTCGAGGGGTTCTGCCTGGTGTAGTTGCTCCGTCGCCTCGCTCATCGCTCCGTGTCCTCCCTGGTTTGGTTTGCTCTTGGGTTTGCTCTTAGGTTTAAACCTATGTCAAACCGATCCGGTCCCGCGTCCCGGTCTGCCTGGTCATCGCGGAACAGTTCCGCAAAGTTCCGTTCCGTTCCCCGGTTCCCTCGGTCGGGGTCTTGGACGGTCTTGGACGGTCTTGGATTTTCCAAGTTTCTCGAACACCCCCCGCCCGTGTGTCGGGTGTCGCTCGAGGGTCCCGCCGCTTTTCTCTCCGCTGCCTTTGGCCTCTTGGCTTCTGGCTCTCTGGTGCCTGGTCTGTCTGTGGTATTTGTGGGGTCTGTGTGTGTGTGATGTTCGAGAACCCCCTTAAGGGGTATTTCTCTCACACACACCCCCCCATGTCAGACCATGTTGGACGATCTTGGACTGTCGAACATCGTCGAACATCGTCGAACATCTCCCCTACTTGTTCTCGCGGTCGAACTCGGCCGCCTTGGTGGCCACCAAATAGCCAGCCGCCTGGGTCCGGTTTTGGGTGTCTCGGTAGGGTCGAACTACAATAACCAGCTCCCGAATCAGCTCGGCCAACGCTGGCTCGAAAATGCCACGATGGACACCCGCCAGTGATTGCAGCTGTGACTTACTGATTGGTGCCGCTTGCGTTTTGATCGCCGCAGTGATCGCGGCGCGTGCTTGTAGTTGACGTTGCCGCCTCGCCTTCTCTTTGGCCGCCTCGCGCTCTTCCTCTGCTTGGCTTTGGGTCTGGTCTAGATAATCGCGGAACGAATCAACCTCGAACGTCCAGTCCTTCTCGTTGAATACGATCCGCCTGGCTCCGGCTTGTTCATCGCGTCCGCCGTACTGAACGCACAAATCGTGAACCCAGTCCCACTCGTACTTTTTGTTTCGGCCCAGCAGCCACCAATTCCCGCAGCTCTCGGCGATACCCGCGCCGGTCATGTCCTCCAGCTCTGGCGGTTGGCCGTACTCCCTCGCCGCGGATTTCGTTGTGTGGTGGCTCAGAATCAGGCTCGCGGGTCGGCAGAACTTGGCGAACTGAACGATAGCGTCCCCGACCGATGCCATGCGGTTGGTGTCCATGTCGCTGGGGATGCCGCGGTAGAGTGGATCGACAATAACGACATCCGCGCCGAACTCTTGAATATCTCGCTGGATCGCTTCGCAGTGCTCTAGGTTTGGTAGCTTTGGGAACTGGACGGCCTCGACTCTCAGCCAGCCAGCCAGATCGTTTAGGCTCAGGTCTCTGGCTTTGGCCGCTCGCTCGATACGCTTGGCAATCGCTCGGTTATTAGCTTCCCCCGTAATGAACAGGACCCGCCGCCGCTTTGGTGTCTCGAAATGTCCCAGCCACTTGGTATGACTCGCCAACGCAACGGATAGATCAACCAGCTGGCTCGTTTTGGTGGCCTTGGACCTGGCCCCGAACAGGGTCGGTTGGTCCGCTCCGAAAACGCCCTCAACCAGCCAATCAACCTCTTGATCGGTAAACTCTTTCAGGTCGGCAACATCGAACCCAGAAAACGATAGCCGAGCCTCGTCGGCTTCCGGCTCCACCGTCAGCAGCTCGGCCAACTCGGCCTCGAGCCTGCTTTTGTCTTTGCCCTGTGCGCGACGCTCGAGAATCAGGCTCTCGAGTTCCGTTTTTTTGTCCTCGACTGCGTCCCGCTTAATCTCAGCTGCCAGCTCGTTGACAAATCGCGTCTCGGTCCCGTCGAAAATTCTCTCGATAGCGTGTGACGGCATACCCGAATCGGTCGCGGTATGTCGAACCAGCGCGGTAAACTTCCCGCTCGAGGGTGCAACTCCCTGTCCCCAGAGAACTGTTAGCGCTACCCAAACATCGCCGCAGCCGTCGCCGATGAACATGGACTTATTGAGACCCAACGGCCTGGGGTCTGCTTGGGCGGTGATGATTGACGCAATCAACGCCAGCTCGGTTTGAATCCTGGCTCGCTGTGCTTCCGCTGGTGCCAGCGTCAGCCGCGTTTTCTTGCCATTTAATGGGGTTTCGGTTATCATTTAGCTGCACTTGTTTGGGGTGCGAAAATCCTAAGGTCGGCCGTTGCTC
>JAGYIQ010000102.1 GCA_018402565.1 Pirellulaceae bacterium
ACGAGTCGCAGGAGTTCCGCGTGGCTGATCGGCCCTCGCGGTTCCCCGTGGAGATCGTAATGCCACTGCAGGACCCCGGCTCGTTTGCCGGGCCACAGCCGTTCCCACGAAAACATTGATTCGCACCCCGCTCACGAAGCCACAAACAACTGCTTCCACGGGAGTGTAGCACCCCGCAAGTGAGTGGCGTGATGTCCACTTTGTTGCGACAGTTTGCTCGACAGGCCGGCTGGATGACGGAGTCTTTTGCCGGCCGCGCGGTTGCCGCATCAATTTCTCCTGCTGCTCTTTCTTGGAGCCATGTACAGATCGGAGGGAAGGGGGCCTCGCGGCCCGGTCCCACCACGCCACCGGACATACTCACCGTATCTGGCGGTTTCTGTCAGGTTTGTGAAGCAAGATATAGCTAGGGGGTCAGCCAGACCTTGATCCAAAAACCATCCCAGGCTCATCGCTTCCTGGGCGGTGAGAGTGCCGGCGAGCCGCGACCACCCATTGCCGCTGGTCGCCGTTGTCCAACAGCGGTCTCGGGAGACTCCGAGACCGTGGAGGAAGTCGGCGATCGGCTTGGCCCGCTTTCGTTGCTTCAGCCACCCGCAGCGGAGTCTGCGTCGAACCCAGTGCCCAAGTTCCTGCAGCGGCCGACGTGCTCCCGTAGAGCGGTAGTAGGTCACCCAGCCGGTGAGGAATGAGTTGCGATCGGACACCCACCGTCCGAAGCTCACGCTCCGGTTACGATGGGTGATCTCAAGAACACGGTCCTTCGCCCACGGTAGCCGCCGCGATCTTCGCCCGATTGCCACGCAGCTTTGGTAGCAATCCAGGAACGTCGTGACCGAGGCCAGGACGCGTTCTCCCGCCGCCTGCGACCGCCCGTAGATGTTGCAGGCGTCAGCATATCGACAAAAGACGTGCCCCCACCGCTCAAGTTCCCAGTCCAAGCCATCCAGCAGCAGGTTCGCCAGCGCCCCCCCCCTCCTGCGCCCCTTTGTGCCGTCTCCCGGATACGCCCTGCTACGCATCGGGTGTTTGTCACGGACTCTGCGGGCCAACCGCGACATCTGGATGGCAGTCTAGGCGCGTGCTGAGTCCAACGCCGTAACTGGTTGCCGCTCCTCGGGCCGGACAGAACTCGCGTCTCCGAGATCACGAACATGCCTGACAAAGAAAAACCCGGCCGGAGCGGATGCTCCGGCCGGGCCATGGAATCACAACGACTGCGAGCCGGCAAGATGGTTCACTCGTTCGGCACGTTCTCGCCGCCGCTCACGGTTGCCAGGGCGGCATAGATGCTCGGATCGATGTCCGAAGCAATGGCCCGAACGCTTCCGTCGCCCATGGCATGAACGACCAAGCTGCCAGCATGATCGCTGCTGGGGCCCCAGGTGACGGGAGTCGAGCCAAAAGTCGGGCTCGCCGCAAGGTTACCAAACGGTGCAAAATTCAACCCACTTCGTGTAAGCCCACTATACGTCGTGTTCATCCAGACTCTGCACCCATCCTGAGGAACACTGGCAATGGTCCATGTTTGCGATCCGAGTGCCCACGCAGAATTGTAGGACTGCGTGGTCGCCTTCGGTCCCGGATTTCCTTCCTTGGATTCCGCGACGAGGATCGTCTTCGACGTGCCATCTCCCCCGACAAAATTTCGGCCTGAAAGCGTGTAGGCACCCACGGTTGCGGCTGTTGCATTTTGCGGCGGAGATCCAGACGGGAGTAGGTTCAGGTAGCCATCTTCAGAGGGCCACAAGCCCGGACCTGACTGCGTGCCACTGCTAATCGACGAGGTTCCCGGACATGATCCACGTCCCGACATCGCTTTGTAACACGTCGCACCCCAGCTCGCTGCAATGCCAGCGGTCGATGGCAGCAACGCGTCTCCTCCCCAACTTGGGCAAATCAACCCATCAAGTTGAATATTCGCAAACGTGAATTTTGGGTTTGTGTTGTTTCCAGGGCTTGTCAGGATTTGTGCAGGAGGTGCTCCAAAGCTTGCAGCCACGGGTGTTGTGGTGGTGGAAGCCTGCTTGATCCGATCGTAGAGCGCTCCTTCTTCGAAGTACGGCAGAATGTGCACGATCCAACTGTACCCACTCGGCTTGTTTAATAATTGCGATACGCCGCCAGTCAAAGCGCCTCTCCTATCATTAGCTGACGGAAACTTGTCTTGCCGCGCACTAGCGTAGTTGTGCAGCGACAGGCCGATTTGCTTGGCCCGGTTGGTGCAACTGGAACGATTGGCCGCCTCACGCGCCGACTGCACGGCGGGAAGGAGCAGGCCGATGAGGGTCGCGATGATCGCGATCACCACCAAAAGTTCGACCAGGGTGAAACCATGTAGGGGGCGAGGGCATGCGTTCGCATACCCTCTCATTGGTTGCTGA
>JAGYIQ010000103.1 GCA_018402565.1 Pirellulaceae bacterium
GTTGCTCACGAAGGACGGCTCGTCGTTCTCCGTGTAATCATTGATAGCCTGCTTCAGCTGCCCGAATGTAAAGCTCATGTTGTGACCACCGTGACTTGTCCGACCTTAGCAAATGCTTGGACAGGGCGAAGATTTGGGGCCTCTACCAAAGGTATCCCAACAAAGACATCAAAAGTTTCCGCTACGTCCGGCCGCGGATCGCGGAGCGCCTGCGGATCAACCACCTTGCGGCGCGGCTCCAACTGCGGGTGCTTGGGCTCCCATTCGTCAAAACCAACAAGAGCGCCCGTCCACTCTTTTTTCATCCGAGACAAGCGGTATCGAAAACCAGACCGGTCGGAAATTCCAAAAGCGTTTTTTCCTGCAGCAAACTTTCCCATCGTCACATAAACCCATATCCACCAGGCTCAATGCTCAAAGACGCCCGATCGCGGTCCTCGGACATCGCGCGCTCCATCTCTTCCTCATAGACCGCCTTCAGCAGCTGCGTCCGCTCAGGCGAGCGCTTCAAAGAGATGTAGTACGCCAGTCCCGCAGCCAAGGCAGGATAGAACCGAAAAGGCATGTCCACCGTGTTGGTGGCAGCTGCCGCGTCGTCCATTCGCACGAGCCGGTCCAAAATAATTACATCTGTGTTGTTCTCTGGCGTGGGCCAAACCAACAAAACAGGATCAATGCTGCGCGACACAAAAAACTGTGAAGGGCGGCCCGTTGTAGTCTTGTTGGGCGTGTTCAAATCCGTATCGCGGCTCACGCGGGCCATTGCAAAATCTGTGCCAGTCCGACGGACAACTGCGGACAGCACGTCGATTGTCTCAGTGCCCAAGGCATACTCGCGCGTTCCCGTGACCAAAGGCACCGTCGTGCGCTGGATAGTCCACTGGTTCAAACCCCTGTTGGCCCACTCCGCCAGCATAAGATTCAAAGACCGTTTGGCCGTCTTCAGGTCGTACCCCGTCCGCACCTCCAAGCCGCACCGCTCAAAAGCCTCTTCGATGTACTCCGTGACGTCGAGCTCAAATGCAGTGGTTCCAGAGAGGGTCATGGCTTACTTCCTGTGCTTCGCCGTCTTCTTGGCGATCTTCTTTGGTTGTGCCACAAATTGCTTGCCTTTGCGAGTCCCTTCGCGCTTCGCGCGCGAGGTCGCCGCATATTCGGCCGCGGACAACGACTCGCGGGCTTTCTTCGGCAGATACCGCTCGCCCGTGGCCTTGGGGCCTTGGGTGGACGGTTTCCCCGATTTGGTGCCCCAATCTTCGTCGCCCCATTTCTTCAGGCTTTTTTGGGGGGCTTTCACGACGAGTACCCCCCGCCTTTTGACTTGTATTCCTTGGCCAACATCTGGGCTTTGCGCGCGGACCATTGGCCCGGCGCTCCACCCTTGCCGCCCGCTTTGATCTTTTCAAAAAGACCCTTGCGCATCGTCGGCTTGGTATAGTTGCCCGCCTCGTTTACTCTCGATTTGGGCTTGGGCTTTGCAGGGGCCTTGGCCACTACATAAAGTCCTTCTTTACCATGCCGCCGCCGCGCATCTTTTTGACCTTGCCGCCCTTGGCCATCTTCTTGACCATGCCGCCAGCGCGCAGCTTCACTGCGGGCTTCATCTTCTTGTCGCCATCTTTGCCCATGGCCATTTTCTTACGAGGACTCATTGCCATTCTTCAGTCTCCTGTACAGGGTTTCGCGTTTCTCAAACAAATCCGCCGCGTCATACTCGGCCAGATATGCCTCATAATAGCCCATTTGTTTTAACTTGTCCGCAGCTTCTTGCACCTTGCTCAGACGCTGCACAAAAGTCAGGCTATACGGTGTGTTGACGTGGGGGATAAACTCCCCGTCGTCCAAAAAATCATTCGCGTCGTCGTCAGGGTGAAAACCCATGAGCCACAGATCGCGGTCCCCGAATATCCCGTTGGATATCGCTTGGTTCATGTTTTCCAAGAACTCGTGGAAATCGTCGGAAGATTGTCGTGTATTTTGATCCACGATCAAAACAAGGTCGAGCGCATCGCTGAACTCGGACAGGACGTTGAACAAACACTGGTTGCCGCCGTAGCGGAAGACTACCGCAACGCGGTTATCCTGCCACGCCTTTTTTGCATAAGGGCACGGAGGAAGGCCATTGAAGAATGGGCTGACTTTTTCAAGCGCATATGACGACCACGCTCGTATCTCTGCCACGATCTCACGTTCGTCTGGGCTGTAAAAATTGACGACAGACAACTATCATGCTCCCTCAGCACTTCCAACGTTTCAACGACAGGGCCTTGCGCGTAGGCTTGCCCTTGTCGTCTTTCATTGGTCCAGGCATTCCGCCCATCCTAGCGCAAAAGCTCTTCTTGCGGCCGGCGTCCTTCTTGGTCTTGGGGTTTGGCGCC
>JAGYIQ010000104.1 GCA_018402565.1 Pirellulaceae bacterium
CACCGCTTGTTTATCCGCCATTCTTGGTCGGGTGAAAGATCACGTGAGTTTTGGACAGGTCACGCTGAAAGACGTGTCTTTGGTCGTTCGCCTCGATTCGAATGGTGTCTTTGTGTTGCTCATTGATCCAATAGCTTACGACTGAGGAGTCGTCTGACCAGATGACTGGATGATCCGGATGCCGGTTGCTGATCGTAATGGCTTCAGCATGTGGCAAAACAATTGAAGTGTTCACATCCCAATCTCGCCTTGTTTTATGAACTAGATTGGCGTCGAGCACCTTGCGAGTTTTCAAGAGTGTCGAGTACTCCACCAATTGCAAGTCTAAACTCCAATTCCCGTCGGGCGAAGCAGTTGATGATTGCCCAGTCACCGTCTTTTTCTCGACGGACGCCGCAACCGCCAGAACGACTAGCAAGACGACGGACAGCAAGAGAGCAAGTGTGTATTTGGTACGCTTCATGATCCCAGCCCCAGATGGTGAATGGTGTCAAGGTCCATCGTTGTCTCCTTACCGTCATTCTAGCCATGAAGCGGCGCGTCGGCAACAATGCCGCCAGTCAGCGCTGTTTCAATAGGATAACGGTTTGCAATTTAACCGGTATCAGCGGAGGGATGATTGCGGTCCGGTGAAACGCTCTGCCGCTGCTGCGTGTTAGCCTGCCGCTGCTGCCAGTTAGCCTGCCGCTGCTGCCGATTAAATTGAGCGTTGAACGAAGGCGACGACACGGGAAGGGCCAGAAACAGCAGGAAAGGCCGGTGGTTGACGGCCCGTTCGCGACTCACTGGAACCCCCACTACTGGCCGGAATCGTCTGTGCGGATTCCACCGCCCAGCCACTTGGTCTGATCAAGGTTATATTGGATTCGCCGATCCCGCTTCAACTGAGTTTGAGTTTCTGAAATCGTTCACGCCCCGGAGGGTGTCGTGCAGCAAGTCGGGCTAACAGTAGGGTCCGTT
The DNA here is from genome assembly GCA_018402565.1 of Pirellulaceae bacterium. GTDB lineage: Bacteria > Planctomycetota > Planctomycetia > Pirellulales > Pirellulaceae > M30B19. Next base: position 961 of record JAGYIQ010000104.1, read on the forward strand.
GCTTGAAAAACCAATGGTGACTGCGGAGAGTTTATCGCAAAAACGATCCAACTGGTGCTGACGCACCAGTCCCTAGAACGACCTCCCAACCGTGAACGGTTACACCACAATAAAACGCTCGAACTCAAGATAAGTCAGCGCAGTGCAGTCGGCTTCGTTTAGCGCTGGCGATCAAAGGAAGGCGATGATTGTTTGTCCTTCTCGCAACGGATGGCCGCGCTGCTCCATCGTATCGCTTTGTTTGGCAGCGGTGTAGGAGCGTGAGTCAGATCGGCAGTATGCGCACGCGAGATTTCGATTCGTCAACCACGACCAAAGCACCAGCAGCCAAATCCGTTTCATGTTGTTTCAATGCTGCAACGACGGTCGGTGCCATGTGATCCGGCAGAACGTTTTGACCTCTGACTTGAATGACACTCGGCCCCAATGCATGAGTCAATGCGAGCATGGTTCCAAAGTCCAGGTCGTGAGTAAACACGACGTGATCGTTGGCAAGTGCCCAAGCCATGATTTCACTATCCTTCGCCCTTGAACTTCCAATCGCTGACCAATGCACGGACGACCAGCCTTGTTCAGATAGCTCTGCAACCCAATCGGGCGAAAGATTCATATCGATTAAGATCGAGACGCTCATGCGGTCGCCAGAGGGGCGTCTCGTTCTTCCATTCGCCACGCAGCGTAAGCCAGGCATTGGTCAATGTCCTTGGCTTCAAGGTACGGGTAGGCCTGGAGTATTTCGTCGCGAGAGCGTCCTGCTGCAAGTAGTCCGAGCACCATCGCGACGGTTACACGCTGACCGCGAATACAGGGCTTGCCTCCCATCACGGCTGGATCCAAAGTAATCCGTTCAATCTGTGTCATTCGTGGATTCCTAATCAGTGTATGCTCGGCTCATGGCAAAATTTTACAGCAAATCAGAAGACAAGTAAACTGCTTCGTATCGAGCGGCATAACGGCCAAGATCAGCGGGCGACGGGAGTTGACAATGATCTCGCGAAAAAGCTCACCACCGCCGCTACGCGACTGAGCACGAGCACGACGGCTGGCTGCCAGCCCCCAGGCCCAACCCGCCCCCCACCGAGCCGACTCGATCTGAATTCACAGCCTCCCGTATCACTCACAGCGCAGCCAGGAACCGGCGATTTTTTCGGCCGCTCTCCCCAAAGAACCGCCAGGCTCGAGCGATCCGCTATGACACGGCCGTTACGTAAGACAATCGTAAGAATTCGTTCCGACCGGCGACGATAATCCCACAGAGCGGCTGGGGCGACTGGGCCAGGAGCAACTGAGCTTGATCGAGTGGCCAATGCGGGCCACAATGACAACCAGCAAACCCAACCAGCGGCCCTAGGGAGCTGTTGATTTTTCCGAAGCGGAACGCGTC
>JAGYIQ010000105.1 GCA_018402565.1 Pirellulaceae bacterium
CTTCTATTCCAGCGAATCCCTGCCGCTACCGGCCGCTACGCCCTAGCCGCGCCATGCATGGCAGCGGTGCCATGCAGTTTGCCATGCACGCCCCGTCCTTCTCGTATAATGCATCAATTTCAAAGGAATCAAAAAAGCTACGGGTCAAAACCCACGACGTACATTTTCTATCGAGGCACCGCTACCTGTCGCTGCACTTTCATTAGGCAAACCAAGCCCCCTAAACCACCCCTCCCCACGGCTCCCATGCCATGCACCCCTTAATCGGCGCTGGTTTCTCGATCCCAACCCCCGTTCTCCCCTTGTGCTGCACCGATTCCGCTCGAACCAACAGATTTGCGAGTCCAACTCCAACCTCCGCCCGTGGCGCAGCTGGCTGTCCATCAGATACTGACACAGAAGGCGGACGTCTACCGACGGGCGAAGGCTGTCGTCGAAGGTATACTGCGCCAGTTTCAGGCTATGAAGACGCGTACCGGTGCTCATCAACACAATGCCCAGCCCCACGTTGCTGCTGCGGAAATGTCGGACGCTTTCCAAGACCGTGTCCTCGGGCCACGACCACTCCGATAATAGGCGGTCGACCGTCGCGTGTTCGTCCGCATGCTGGGCGGCGTGGTGCGTGTACGTATTGTGCCGGCACCCGACCATGTGCAACGACAAGCACTCGCAATGGGACGCCTGGGTGAGGAGACATCCCAGAAACGATTGCGCACTCACAAACAGCGGTCGGTCGTCCAGCGTCAGCACGGGAAGCGACGACACGTACAGTTTTATGAGGGGTAACCTTGCGTGTTGCAGGGCGTTGCAGGCGAACGAGTACATGGAAAAGTCCCAGGCCACGGTGCGCGGCAGTGCCAGGACGGGGGGCGAAGAAGACGACGCCGCCGGCGTTGGCCTCTGCAAACGAAATCTGCGTGCGAACCACTCGGCGGCATCCGATTCGCCCACGAGATTCAGGCATTGCAGGAGCAGGCCGGCGGCAGGTTTGCCGCGCTTCTGGTACAGGGTTGGGCGGAGGGTCACAACGTTCATGGTGTGGGGCAAGGATTCAAACGCAAAGTGCGTCAACGCCGCGTCGTCTTTGTCGGTGGGGGGATTCGCCACGGCTTTGCGAAACGTAGTGGGAGACGACATGCAGCCGATTCGACGGACGGACTGGTTCATACCGTGACAACATGCGGCGAGCCGAGACACGTCGCGCGATTGCAAGCAAGCCAGCACGTGCGACAACACCTCGTCGGGCACACGATCCATGGTTCTATTACTTTCTTCAATCAACACATATTAATCTTCATTTTTGTGACCCAACGTCATCACCCAGCGTCGCGTCTGTTCGTATGCGTCCGGCTGCTTGCCCTCGCCCTCGCCCTCGCCCTCATCCTCCTTCTCAGAGAGTGCCAGCACCTCCGCGTACAGTGCTTCGCCCTCGCCGTCCGGGGTTGCGAAAAAGGTCATGGCGCGTTTGATCACCGCCTCGACGCTGGTCGCACCGTTTTCTGAAAGGATGTAGTACAATAGCGCGTCCAGAGCGGCCTCGTTTCCCTTACACTTCTCGCGGAGGCGGCGGATCAGCGCAATGTCGTTGTGAAGGACTGAAGACTGCATGTTTTATTGTATTTCGCTGTCCGAAAAACTTTTGTGCGTTCTCAACACGATCACGATCATCACGGATCACGCACTCGTACCAATCTCACTTTTGGTGACCCAAACACCCTCTTGCAACAGCTGCACGGCCAGCGTCTGATTGTCTGTCGGAATGATCCGCCACGAGTCGACTTCGTTTGCCACGGTGAGCGATGCCGGGGCCGTGGTGGAACCGCCTCCACCGGATGTCGTCGTCGTTACCCACTCGCCGTTGTCCCACTTCTGGGTCAACAGAGTCCCGCCCACGTCATCCGGTTTGAGTCGCCATCGATTCGTCTCGCTACCGATTTCGACCCACTCTCCCGTCCCGATGACACCCGGGAACTCGACGTTCAGTTTGCCGCTGCCATCGGACGCGAATGTTACCTGGTACGGCGTCTCGGCCTTGTACACGATGCCGGTCATGGGCTCCACGAACAACCCGTACGAGGTTCGGAACGTGCGCACGTTCGGCAACATCAAGTCCTCCGTCACCGTGAAGTACTCCGCCGTGTCCACCGTTTGATTCGCGCCCGTGATCGCCGTCCACATGACCTCTCCCGTTGTGGTATCCAGCGTCAGCATGGTCCCCGCACTCGCATGCAGCATTCGAGGCGCGCGTTCAAGGCCGAGTAGACGGCCTCGGGCGTGAGGCCCCGCAATTCCATTGCCATATACTGCACACCCTCTCCATCGGCAGTTCCCCCAGAACCTTG
>JAGYIQ010000106.1 GCA_018402565.1 Pirellulaceae bacterium
CAAGGCGAAGCGTCCTTGGGGCACGTTCCCGGCGACCGAGTCGGCACGGTTAGTCACCCGCTGCCACAATCCCTGAGGGAGAGAAGCGGACAATGGTCGTGTCGTGAAAAATCGGCCCCTCATGAAAAAAGCCAGCGGGCGGCTAAAGGAGTCGTTGCTGAAATATCGCGCCGGGAATCTTGTGTTCAATCTGCCCCAGCCGAGCAAGAAGACTCGGCCTACCCGGGGACAAGGAGAGCGACATGAAGAAGGCCGATACGAGTTCGTTTGCGAAAGCCGCCATTATCACACTGGCTGAGATCAAGGCCTCTCTGGAAGCCTTTGAACGAGGAGAGTCCAACGTGTTCGATGCGCTGGACGCAATCGCCATGGAAGTTGAGGCATATCGAGCGGCAGCCCGATCTGATAAACGACGGGATGCTGCTTAGGCCCGCGTAGATCAAATCGCGGCGTCATGCTCGCCAGTCGCCGTGTTCCAGCCTTGACCGCCCGGAGTCGTTCCCGCGGGCGGCCTTCTTCGTTGTCTCGTTGGCCCCTCTGTCTGCCGGACGAGCCACGTGGAGCCAGATAGGGACGGCTTCTGGGGGGATATGGGGCCGGTTGATGGGCCTGTCTTGGGGCCGTTCAGGAGCCGGACAGCGGCGTTGGAGGCGGAGCGGGAGTGGCTGACAAACTACCGCCAGTTTCGGAACGGCTCGTAGATGCGAAACGCGAAGAACAGTTCGCTGGCACTGAATGCGGCCCCAACGACCTCGCTTCCCACAGGCGGTCCGGGAACATAGGAGATCGCCGCGGTCGAAGTACCATTGGCGATCTGAAAGAAGCGGTATCCGATGTCGAGGGTGATGCGCTCGGTGATCGCATAGGCAGTGCCACCACCCGCCTGCCATGCGAAAGCACTCACATGCGGCGACGTAGAAATCTGATAGTTGTCTACCGGATTGAATTTCTGGTACGAGAACCGGTATCCACCAGCCCCAATGCCGCCGCCGACGTACAGGGTCCACCTATCGGTGAGTTCGTAGTCCCGCCAAAGGTTGACCATCGTCGACCAGCCGTTTTTCGCTGTCGTCGTAAAGAGATACGTTTCCGGGCCCACGACTGAGTCAAACGTACTCGTGCGGTTGCTGACGAGGTTGTTCCGGCCACGGCCTTCGAACTCCACCCGCCAATCCCGGTCGAGTGCTTCGAAGGCAAGGCCGATGGCACCACCCGCAGTGAAAAGCGACTGGTTGGCGGCAGGACTGGGCGAAGGATCACCGGCGCCGTTGCCGTTCGGCCCGAGGGGTGTGCCGAGCGTGGCGAAGGAGCCGCCGACAATGCCTGCGATGTACAGCCGTCGGACCGTGCTCCCGCCACGGTAGAAACCAACCGGCTCAAGCAGATCGATGAACGCCGCATCGTCGCGCGGCTGCTGAAGATCAATCGGCGGACCGAAGTCGTCGATGCTTTGGCCGACACCGTTGTCTGCGTTGGCCCGGGCGACGAAGGCACACAACACCGCAGCAGCCAAGAGCAGCCTACGCATCACCAAGCCTCCCTGCCGAGTTACCTCATCGAGACGTACTGGTTAATCGTCAGGATCGGAAGGGTGAGTGTGATTCGTTGTGCAGCCATGGGGGGTGTTCGCCATTGCCCTCATCTTTGTTTTCGAGAGTTGTCCCGCCAGTCGGCACAAACTGCCTGACCGCGTAGGCCTTCCGCACCTAGTCTCCACTGGGCGTTCCTGCGGTTGGCCCTCCCTTTTTCCCGCCCACTTCTCTGCTGCCGGGCGCGTTCCCCATCTTCCGGCCCGCTGCGTTGGCGGCCGGTGTCTGTGGTCGTAGCCCTGCTGATATCGGGCCGGTGCTGGGGCCGTATGGCAGTAGGACGGCGGCTCACCCAAGGACAACTGCCGTCCCGCTCACCGACACCATGAGCATGCCGTTGTTCTGCCCAAGCACTTCGTAATCGATATCAATCCCCACAACGGCATTGGCTCCCATTTCTGCCGCCCGATCTGTGAGCTCCTGCATGGCGATATCACGGGCCCTCTGCAGTTCTCGTTCATACGTGGCAGAACGACCGCCCACGAGGTCACGAATGCCGGCAAAGAGATCCTTGAAGAGGTTCGCTCCCAAGATCGCTTCACCAGCAACGACCCCGAGATACCGCTGGATTTTCTGGCCATCGACTGAAGGCGTTGTCGTGAGAAGCATTGCGTAATTCCTGTCTGCGTGGTCGCCGATCCGGGGACCGAAGGCAGATCAGCATACTGCATTGGCCGGCAACTTTTGCTCGCCCGCTAACGCAGCCAATCGACTCTTTTCGTACGCCGTGGCCCT
>JAGYIQ010000107.1 GCA_018402565.1 Pirellulaceae bacterium
TGGGCTGGAAGCAGCGGGTGGCGGTGGCCAGCCTTTGTCTCGTGTCCACCATCGGACTTGGACTGCTGCTGGGGCTGAATCCTCGGCAGAACACGCCCTTTATTGACGCCACGACCAACGTCCTGTCGGTCGTCGCCACGCTGCTGATGATGTGGCGGTACAAGGAACAGTGGCTCCTGTACATCATGCTCAATGTTGTTTCGATCGGCATGTGGTTGATTCGCTTTCAAGCGGGGGGGACGGCCGGTGACTTGATGGTTTTGATGTGGTCGATCTTTCTCTTGAATGCGTTGTTTGGGTGGTGGCGATGGCACGTGGGCGCGTCGTCTCCAGCCGCACCGACTTCCCGCGTGGATGTTGGGGGTGAAACATGCGACGTGGCCTGACGCTGGGCAAGTTCGCTCCGTTCCATCGGGGGCACCAATTGCTGGTGGAGACCGCTCTGGCGGAGGTCGACGAACTGATTGTAATGGTCTACGCCACGGATGTGATCGAGGTGCCTCTGCAAGTTCGTGCGGGCTGGATAAGGGAACTGTATCCGACGGTGCGGATCATCGAGGCCTGGGACGGGCCCGCCGGCTACGGTGACACGCCGGAAATCCGTCGCGAACAGGAAGACTACATTATCAAGCGGCTCAATGGTCTGCGCATTTCCCATTTCTACTCGAGCGAGTTCTACGGTGACCATGTCAGCCGGGCGCTGGGCGCGGTTGATCGTCGAATCGATGAGGCGCGAGCTGCCGTGCCGATCAGCGGGACAGCGCTCCGCGAGAACGCCTTTGCTGGGCGTCAGTACATCGCCCCGGTGGTGTATGCGGACCTGATCACCAAGGTTTGTTTTCTGGGTGCCCCCTCAACGGGCAAGACGACCCTGGCTCGGGCGATGGCTGAACGGCACACGACGACCTGGATGTCGGAGTACGGCGCGGAATACTGGCTTAAGCACCACGTCGACCGACGAATTACGCTGGAGCAGTTTGAGGAGATTGCTCCGGAGCACAACCGCCGGGAGGACGCCTTGATTCTGAATGCGCAGAAGTACTTGTTCTGCGACACGTGTCCCATCACGACCTATGTGTTTGCGAAGGATTACCACGGTGCGGCGGGTCCGATTCTGACTCGATTGGCTCGCGAAGCGGAAAAGCGGTACGATTTGTTCTTTCTTTGCGATACGGATATTCCCTATGCGGATACCTGGGATCGCAGTGGGGATCAGAAGCGGCGTTGGTTTCAAGACCAGATCATCGGTGACTTGGCCGAGCGCAGGGTGCCGTTTTTTAGAGTCGGAGGGACGGTCGACGAACGAGTATCACAAGTCGATGCCGTGCTGCGGCAGTATCGGAAGTTTAGTAACGTGTTGGATATTCGATCGGGTGGGGTGTGTGAGTAAACGCGGGGACTACGGGGGCGGTTCTTGGTTCTTGGTTCTTGGTGCTGGGAGGAGAAGGCAGAAAAATTGGGGGCAGAAAGATTAATGGGAATGGCCGGTGTGGTAGGGTAGAGGTTTTTGTAGATGAGCGGCACCATACACGTTGCTCGCTGGTAACCGAGAGCAGGCTGATGCAGATTTGGGTTGTCGGGGCCTGACGGGAAGGGGACGCCGACCGGTTCAAAATTCCCAAAACGGGTGTGTTCCCAATTGCGACCAGCCGTTAGGGGCGAACCTACAAACTGGGAGCAACGGGTAATAGGGAACAGAACGACGTACGCGGTCGATTTCCTCGGTATGGGATTCCCACCGACGTCGCAACATCTCGAAAATCGCACGCGTAATTTTCTTGCATTCGCCAGGTTGCCCCGTTACGATTCAGCCACGGAGGCGCTGAACTGGCGGAGCCACCGTTTTGGTGGGTTTATAACGGACGCTAGAATTGAGAATCATGAGCTGTCTTTTGAAACCCTTTGAGACGTCGGCTTCAACACTTTGTAAACTCATGATTCAATTTCGTCGGCGATTACCCAAGACTGCTCATGACAAACGCAACCGCTAGTACCAGCCGGATCGACCTTGGATGGCTGGTGTTCCTCTTGGTCGTCGGAGGTGCCTTGAGCGTGTATCTGGCGACGAGTCTGTTCGAAGTCACGGTTTCGCTCTCAGGCATTTTATGCGTCGGTCTGATTGCGATCGGCCGTCGCGAGGGTTACCTGATAGGTTTGTACAACAGCTTGGCTTACTCGTTATTGGCCTATCGCAATGGACTGTATGGCGAGGTCTATCTCAACCTGCTGTTCTTTTTGCCAACCGGAGTCATTGGCTATGGGCTGTGGTCTCGTCATCTCGGGCGAGGCAGAACCGTCGAGATGCGGCAAC
>JAGYIQ010000108.1 GCA_018402565.1 Pirellulaceae bacterium
CGACGACGCTCAGATTCGGGTCATTAGTCCGGACGATCGCGGTGACCGAGAGGTTGTTGCCTGTCAGGGCCGTCTGTGACGGGACGCCGTCGGTCGCGCTGGGACTGGTCGCGCCGCCGATGGCATACCTCGCGACAGCTTCCGGCCCGATCAGTGCCCCGCCGCCCCAACCTGCAAACGCGCTGTTCACCGTGAGCAGTCCGCTGGTGAAAGTAGTGCCATCCCAAAGACCTCCGCCGCCATGGGGATTGGCTTGATTGATTCCGCCGTAGAGATAATCGCCGTTGCCGATCCTCCATCGTGAAGCGTAGCGATAGCTCCCCGGAGCAAAGTCCGAGCCTTGGACGGTGACCATGTATTCGTCGCTCGCGTTGTTGGCATTGGGATTCAGGTTGGCAGGTTTCCAAGCACTCTCCGGCCACGACGAGGGACTGCTATCTTGGTCAGATATGCCGATCCAAGCTTGGATGTCCGGCGCCGTAGCCGTTCCCTCGGACATTCCTCGGACAAAAATCTGGGCGTAGATTTGATCGGCGTTTCGAGCCAGCACCAATTGGCGGGGCCATTGCAAATTCGCCGAAAAACCAGTGGCGCCCGCCCCCAGAATCCTGATACTGCGATTCAGAGTCGCCGTATTGCCGAGCCGGTCTCTACCCATGTAGGTGATGGTTCTGCTGCCCGTGGTCGTAAAGCTGTTGAGCAGCGGATAGCAGGTCACGACGGGTGCCGGATCTTGGTCGTCGATCACCAGAACATCGGTCGCTGACGGTTCCAAGCTGCCACCCGGCGAGTTCAGACTGATTGACGCGATTTGCAAAGCCATGGCGGGCGCCGAGTAATCGGCGGTAAATCCGTCACTCGTGTCACGCAGCACGACATCGGAAAAGATAGGCAGATGGTCGGAACCGTAGGGACTGCCCACGGCGGCACGATCACCGAACTTCGGGCGCCCGATCAAGCCGGCGGCGTCCTTGACCACGTCATAAATCTCTGATTGGGGGCTACTCCTGCGGATCGGCCCGCTCGACATGATATGGTCGAGTTGAGACGACGGGAAGCGACCGTTGCTGCGCCACGACCAGTCCGCCAGGCCATCGGCGTGGCGCAATTCCAACTTGAGGATGTCCAAATCGGGAAAGTAGCCGTCCGCGCTAGCCGGGGCAAAAAATGGCGAGATTCCCTCAGGCCCACTGAGGTAGGTGTGGTCCCCGGTCGCAACGAGGTTGAAGTCCCCCAACAAGATCACATTGTCCTGCGTAGTTATTCCGCGGGCGAGGAGAGCCTGCCTCAAGTAGTACAGCTCCGTTGCACGGATCCGTTGCTCCTCTCCACCCGTCGAACCGCAGCACTGCAGGTGAACCACCGCAACCCACGGATCGTTGGAAACTCCGGGAACATCCACCTGCGCGAGCAAAATCGGCCGGGTCATGCCCGACTCAAAGATCAAAGCTGGGGCGGACCGGAACGGATAACGAGAGAGCAGCCCGACTCGTAAGGCCGAGCTGGTGGGGCGGTAGCCGTGGGGGAGTCCAAGCCTTTGCTGCAGTGCAGCCAAGTTGGCGGAATCGCTCTGGAGTTCCTGAAGAGCCAGAATGTCTGCGCCGATTCGTTCGAAATGCTTCGCCGCGCTCTCGTAACTACTTGATCCGGGAGTGCCCAGCCCCCGTTCAACGTTGAAGGAAGCGATGCGCAGAGGAGCTGCCTGCCCTTCGCCCAGTAGCCCCAGCAGGAGCACAAGCGCAAGATACCGGTGAGTTTTGATTGCTCGTTTATAGTTTGCTCCGGTTTGACCCGAAAGACGAAAGTAAGCGTCACGCCAAGCCGCTTACCGCAAGGATGTGACCTCGTGCACCTCCGGCTGCTCCCAGACTCCGCCACCCAAAAAAACCCCACGGCGTTTCCACCGCGGGGTTTTCTGAAGTTGTGACTCGTTACTTTTTACTCTCCGACCCGTAGGGATCTACGAGCCGGAGGGCTGCTACCCGCCACCTCACGGCGTTGTCCCCGTGACCCGGTAGAACTTCTGCCCGTCCGCGGTGACCGTGAACTGCTTGCGGGTGTACCCGGCGGGCGGTGTCGGCGAGACCGGACCATCGACCACACTGACCGTGCCGTCGTTGGCGAACGCCGTCGTGGCGAGGTTCCCCGTGCTCTGCACGTTGTAGGTCACATCGCTGCGTTCCAGCCACGTCACCACAAGGTTGCCCCCGGAGCCCGCTGCGCTCAGGAGCGAGCCGTTGCCCTGCGTCGGGTTCGTGCCGAAGGCGTATTCCTGCGCATTGC
>JAGYIQ010000109.1 GCA_018402565.1 Pirellulaceae bacterium
ACCGCTCGAACCGCCTCCGCTCGCGCCGGCTCGTGGCCCGCCCACCGAGTGGGGCGAGCTCGTGCAGGTGCACTTTCGATCGCGAGATCTACCAGCCCTCACCCGACGAGCTGCCCGCGATCGATATTCACAGCCTCTGACCGGCGTCAGACGCGAGGCAACGAAGCCCCGGGAACGGCGGACTGGGAGCCGGTCTGCACCGAGGCGAGAAAAACGCCGCTGCAGAGGGGTGCGGGCCGATCGCGGCAACGGGCCCGAGCCGCCCGAAATACCCGCTTTCGCTGCTCAAGGGCGGGCTGTCAGCCGCGAGTCCGTTGCGAAAGTGCCATTGGCCGGGCTATCCTTACTCAGCGACGGAGCGTTGCCCAATCATGCCAGACTACCCATCATCGCGCAGTCGCCCTGAGGGATAGACCCTTTTGCTGCGCTAACAAGTGCACAGCCTCGGGCAAGAGTGTGGCCAGATTGCCAAGGGGTACAGGGCCGTTCCGCTGCGCTAATGCCTTGGCCTGCTCAAAAGTTAAGGCCTTGATTTCGTCTGTGTCCATCGGCACTTCTTGCGACAACCCCTCGCTCGCAAACAATATCGCAAGCACCTGAATGTAAAGTATCTTAGCGAGCCGTGTGCGGGGAAAATAGGTTGACCACGCAGTGCGTCGACCGCTTTGCACCTGCCAATCCAATACTCTAGGTGGCATAATCATTGCTCGTTCTGGGATCTCCGGAGTGCGCGATCCCTCTAGGACTTTTGGGCAACGTTACCGACTGATTTAGAGGGCTGGCATGGATATGTCACTGGACACGGTAGTTCAAGTTCTGGGCAAGCTGCTCGTCACCATTCCATGGTGGGGTGGATTGGTCTATTTCAGTTGGTCGTTTGCGACAGGCAGGCTGCTACGTGATCGCCAACGCCTGACTCTCCTGGCCTGCAACGCAACGCTGTATCCGTTTCTTTACGCTGGACTCTTTGGACTCTGCGTTGGCTTCGGAGACTTCATCGGTAAAGTAGAGGTGCGAGACGTAGCCATGCGAGACGCCGTCTTGGAGGAGGCAATGAGAGGCAAGGAAGAAGCCAACGCTGCGGCTGCGGCGGTCTTGGCCGGACTACCCCTGCTGATATTAATCTTTATCGTCGACGGCTTCGTGGCGAGCATCGCGGCCTGTGCTTATGCGATCACGACAACGGCTTTGATTATTTGGCATTTTGCAGGACGCCGGCCGTGGATGCCGTTCGTCGCAGGGCTCTTTGCAGTCGTCGCGGTCCTCATGTTGCTGAAGCTTACCGGTATGGATACTGCTGAGTACAAATTTACCCCAGACAACCGCCCGGCCGTGCCTGCCCAACCTCCAGGAATCGAAGGGTAGTACGGAAAAAACGAGTGCGTAGCCGTTCATCGCGCATCATGGACTTTTGCCGCGATGGTATGGCCCATGGGTTGGCACATTTTGGTGTCGCCAGCATTTCGGACGGCAGCCAATTCGTGCGCATGCAGTACTTCCCGCCCATACTTCGGCAGTTGAATGGGTTTGTTTCACCTAGCGGGGGTGGCCTGCTCGCCGGGGAGCCTCAATCTTGTCGCCTGCGGTCACAGCCACGGGTACGACCAAGCGGCGGCCATCGCGGTGCGGGGCCCGGTGGCGGCGAGGGTGCGGGGGCGGCCGGGCTACGAGAGGGGCGCCGAGTGGAACACATTGCCGGTGGCAATAGTCAGTCGGCGGCTCGGGCTGCCTGCTGCTTGTTCTGCCGGTCTGCGAGCCAGTCCGAGATGATGAAATCTTCGGTCAGGCTGCCGTCTGATTCAGGGATGAGTTCCAGTGTCTCGATCAGGGGGATCTCGACGTCTCGCTTCTGGATCAGGGCTGTGAGCGTCTTCGGGGAGAGCCTCTTGAGGTTGGGAAGTTTCAGCGGGCCTTTACGCGTGGCGAGGGCTTGGGCGACGGCGACGGCATCGGGGGAGTCGAGGGCGTTAATTCGCAGGAGGCGGCCATCCCACTTCTCGGCTGCCGCGAGTGCTTTGGCAGTCTCAGCGGAGAGCGTGGTCAGGCCGTTGAGGGGTAGCAAGTCGCCCTTCAACTCCGTGAGTGCCTTGAAGGTGTCGGGGTCGAACGTGGTAAGGCCATTGAGGTACAGCTGGCCTTTAAACTCCGCGAGTGCCTTGGCGGTACAGACGTCGAGCGTGGTCACGCCGTCGAGTGACAGCCTGCCTTTGTACTCCGCGAGCGCCTTGGCGGTGCCGGCGTCGAGCGTGTTAAGGCCGTTCAGGGCCAGCCGCT
>JAGYIQ010000011.1 GCA_018402565.1 Pirellulaceae bacterium
CGGAGCGTTGTTTACGGATGGACTGCGGTGGTGGCTGAATCGGCAAAAGAACTCAAACCGTCTGATATTCGCGGCCTCAAGCATTTCCGTTCGGTCCGCGAACTGCTGAGTCGCCTGCATGATAACGGGTGCGCACGTGACAAGCCGGGCAATCGTGACTTGCACATGGACGAATATTGTCTTGGCGTGTTGTTGTTCTTGTACAACCCTTTGGTCACTTCCCTAAGAGCCATTCAACAGGCCAGCGGGTTTGCCAACGTGCAAAAGAAACTGGGTATCAAGCGAGCTTCGCTTGGGTCGCTTTCGGAATCGGTCTCTGTGTTCGACCCTGAACCGCTGAAGGAAATCGCCTCCCAATTGGCCGCACAGGTTCCCGTTGGACATGGAACGGATTTTTCCGCGATTAACCAGCAGATCACGGCGGTTGACGGTTCAGTTTTTGATACCGTTGCACGCGTCGCCGAGTTGGCCTGGATGCCACTAGCTAATGGCAAACAAAAACGCGCCTATCGGTTGCATACCCATTTTGAAGTCTTACGTGGCGTCCCCTCCCGTATCGACGTTACCAGCGCCAATCCCAAAGGTGACGCTGACGAACGGGCCGTGCTTCTGCGGACGATCGAGTCGGATCGCTGCTACGTCACTGATCGCGGCTACGCAAAGTTTGCTCTGTGGAATGCCATCGTCGATAAGGGCAGCAGCTACGTCTGCCGCGCGAGAGACAACTCAGCTTATGAAATTGTCGAAGAGCTCCCACTCAATGCTGAGGACATTGCCGAGGGCGTATTGAGCGATCAAATCGTCGAACTGGGAAAAGACCGAACGGAAGCGAACCGACCGAACCACAAAGTTCGCATCGTCATCGTCGAGTCCTCGCCTCACACCAGTCGCGGCAAGTATCGAGGTGGCAGCACGGGACCTTCTTCCGATGGCAAACTCAGAATCGCTACCAACCTGCTCGATGTGCCCGCCGAATTGATCAGTAAAATCTACCGTCTGAGGTGGCTGATTGAATTGTTCTTTCGCATGTTCAAGGGCCTGTTTGGCTGCCGTCATTTACTCAGTACCAAGCAGAACGGTGTCGAGATCCAGGCGTACATGGCAATCATCGCTTGCCTGTTGATCCTGATTTACACCGGCGTTAGTCCGAATAAGCGACTGTACGAGGCGATCTGCTTTTATCTTCTGGGCTGGGCCGAACTGGAAGAGTTGGAGGCAATCATCGAGAAACAAAGAGCCGCCGTTCAGAAAAAATCCTGATCTCTATTAAGCAAGCAAGACAAACTTGCATTGCCTGGGCTTGCTGCTGCGCCGATTCCAACCAAACCCGTGAGTCGCTTCCACTTCTACGGCCCAGCAAGTCACTTCTCGACGCCTCCCGGTCTATGCAAAACGCACCAAAAAGCTAAAAATTGCACTGCGGCAATTCCCATGCCGAACAGTATTGCGCCTGACCCCTTTGCCACACCGATCCCAAAATTAAATTGTGACAAAGCACTAGCCACCTTCGTCAAGAAATTGAACTTGAAAAGGTTGGCCAGATCGGTTTTCTTTTTGGAAGAACAACCAACCAAAAGGACACCAAACATGACCCATCCTGCCCATTCTGTCAACGTCCGTGAGATTCTCCAGTTGCTAGTAGAGCATGGTTTCGATGGCATGGCCAACGCCATGGAGATCCTCTTCAACGAGGCGATGAAAATCGAGCGCGCGCAGTACCTCAACGCCGAACCTTATCAGCGGACGGATGATTGGAAGTCTTGAGCTCTCGCATTTTTGCTCTTGCTCCCCAAACCAAAAGTCTCAGCGGTGGCCGAGTATCACTTGAACCCGCAAACTACGAGGTCTCACGCTTCCGGCGCCCTTGAGAACAACACCGACAAGCTGGTCTCAATGTACGCTCAAGGTCCCATTAAGGTTGTCAAGCTGCAACTGCTAGGCAGCTCGAGCAGTTCGCGACGGGCGAAGTCAGTTTCTCTTTTTTTTGCCCGTCGCCCCTTGGTCACATCGCCCCCGGTGGGTTTACCCCGCCGGAGCGAAAGTTTGGGTAGCTAGAATGCTCGCCTCCAATAATCAAAAAGAAGGCTCGTTGCCCCTTGGTCACACGGCCCCCGCGGGTTCACCCGCCGGAGCGAAAGTTTGGGTAGCTAGAACGCTCCCCCCAAAAATAATCAAAAAGAAGGCTCTTTGCCCCTTGGTCACACGCGCCCCACGGGTTCACCCGTGGGACCGAAAGTTTGGCAGCGAGAACGCCCCCGCAACGATCAAAAAGAAGGATCTTTGCCCCTTGGCCACATCGGTCCCAGCGGGTTCACCCGTGGGACTGAACTCGAGTTGCTCAACCCGCAATCTTCCTGCCCAAGACACTTCTTCCGGTCCATCCCGTTCGGCCCTTGTGTCGGCCCTCCGGGCCTTCTGATCACGGTGCCCTCGTCGACCGGTGGCTGACGCCACCGGCAGGGTTGTGCCGGCCCTCCGGGCCTCCGAGCAGGCGACTGGGTTCAGACGGGCAACTGTTGGCGAGTCGAGCTTGCATGCCAGGAGGAGGACTGGATAGACTGCGGATTCTGAGTCCCGAAATTGAACTTACTTCAATCTAAGACTTAAACCTCACCAAGAACCAAGAACATTCCTCCAGGTCGCACCTCTCGCGGCCAATAAAAACGTCCTTTCAGCAGCGGCCCAAACCGCTTGCCTGGCGGCCGGTCTGTCCTCACCCAGCCCCACTCGACCAAAAATCACTGCCGCCCGTCGGCTCATCTGCTCTGTCGACGCGAAACAGCCCTGTCTTCCGCCTCCCAATCTGACCGCTGGGGCTAAAATCGCCCCATCTTTCGGTTAGCGAAAGATCATGCCAATCCGCGGTCTCCTAGCGGCAGCTCCCGACCTAATCCTCAGAATCGAGGTTATTTACGGGGTAACTTCAAGACCTCACTGCTCAAACAAACGTTTTTTGTGCCGAACTTCATTTGCTTGAATCAATAACTTACTCTCAAGCGACATGCTTCTCCAACTTGCATCATTTATACGAAACTTTTTCTTAATACTGTCGATACTTGGATCAAGTACCGGAAACTTGCCTAATAAAGAGGCCTCGAAATACATGATGATATTGTAGCGAATCGCAAAATCCAAAATGAGCTGGGGCCAAGTTGATTTCTCCACATTCTTATCGGCAGTCGGCCATACGGATTCGACTCCGGGAGCGGCAATGCAATGCTGAGAAGGTAGTTGTAGGTCGATGTGGTCAAGTCCAGGAAGCAATTCCGAATCCTTGTCAATCACAATAAACAAAGGCTTGTCATTTTGCAGCTGTCCGAAGACATGCCCTTCAATATCAAATTCCCGGAGCGACTTGCTCGTTACAGATAGTTCGAATTGCCTCAATTGATCTACAAGGAACTCCGGTAGATCTTTGATTGTCTCAGTGCTTTCGACCCCGTATCGCATCGCCAGGATCAACTGTGGGTCCTCATCGGATATCTCTTCTAATCTGTACTTCTCAACTAAGTCGCTTGGTACGTGTGTGAAACTTCCACTACTTCGCAAATATGAGCCAACTACCTCGACAACGTCAACATCTTCGGGGATGACCCAATATCTATATGACCAGCAGCAAAGAATCCAATTGTTGCGGTTATTGACGAGCCAAAAGGAAATGCAGTCCTCGACATATTGGAAGTCCGCAGTGGTCGCACAAATTACCATACTTTGATTAACACAAGTTGCTACTCGGCGCCTGCAAGCGTAAAAACCTGCGGCATTCACACATTGTATTAATTTGTCAGCATTAATCATGGTAACAGCTTCGGCCAAACACCGTCGCCCCACCTTGGTCCAGGTTCACCACCATTTGGGCCGGTCGCGTTTCCGGCTGGTAAGCAACGATCATGTGGCCATCTTCCATTTTCTAAAAAGCTCCGATAACAGTCTTGGCAATGCTTAGCCTGGCCGGGCCAATTATCCCAAATAGCCCCTTTGTTTTTATTTCGTGGATCTGTTCCCCATAGACACCATGCCATATAGTAGTTGCAAAGCCCACACTTTGCGATTTGAACACCTGCGATGATAATAAGTTTGAGCAGATTTGACTCGCGTAGGCGTAGGTGCAATACAACATCCAGCTGTGGCAGAAGCCACCGCGGAAGGACTGCGACGCGAAATAAGGTTGCCAATCACTCGAAGGCCCTCGGATAAGTCACGGCGGAAAACACACCGCCGCACACAGTTTACCCCGCCGGCTGGGGAAGAAGCAAGCGAATTTTCGGCTTAAGCGGGGACACCCCCCCCCATTCCGCCCGACATGGCACCATGCACTTATGATCTCGCGTGGCCCAACGCTAGCTTGATCGCTTTTGCTCTTGCTCCCCAAACCAGAAGTCTCAGCGGTGGCCGAGCATCATTTGACCCCGCAAACGACGATATCTCACACCACCGACGACCTTGACAATCAAATCGACAAGCTGGTCTCAAGGTACGCTCAAGGTCCCTCAAGGTTGTCAAGCTGCACCGTCATGCCGCCCTGAACAGCAGGTGATGAACGAAGTCATTTCCTTCCTCATCATCAGGTACCCCGTGGAGCGTCGCCATTCAAACGTTTGGCTCGTCGCCCCTTGGCCACACCGCCCCCGCGGGTTCACCCGTGGGACCGAAAGTTTGGCAGCTAGCCCGCCCCCCCTCAATAATCAAAAAGAATGATCGTTGCCCCTTGGTTACACCGCCCCTGGGTGGTAAGCTTCCGAGCCGGACCGATAGATTACGAGCAGACAGGCCCCTGTGCATCGTGTTCAAATCATGAATCAAAAAATCTGCTGGCCTCCCTGAATCTGCTGGAAATCCCACTCTCCGGCCCACACCAAGCCGCCTCACAATCTGACCGCTGGGGCTAAAATCGCCCTATCTTTCGGTTAGCGAAAAATCATGCCAATCTGCGGTCGCCCGGCGGCAGCTCCCGGCCTAATTCTCAGAATCGGGGTTATTTACGGGGTATTCTTGAACCCTCCTCGATGTATCGCAAAACGTCCGACCGTGAAAAACTGGGCAAGCTGTAACATCTCTTGCCTCCATTCGGGAGTACAACCACAACGGTTCCGTCTTTAGAAAGACCGAAATCCTGATAGAATGGAGCGACACTCGGATTGCCCCACTCAGCGTCATACCGATAATAATCTGTATTCTTAATTGAAGGTAGAAGGAGCTTTGCGAATGCGTTTGGCGAATGGATGCTGAAGGGATAGTAGCCACGATAGATGATCGCGCATCTCTCGTTCGATATCGTTGCCTCAAATCTATCGGGCGAGAATTCAGACAGGAAAAGTTCATCTGGCGAAACACTGTCGAGCGCCTCGGGTGATGCGATTTCGTCATGATTGTCAAGGGTCGCCACCTTGCCAGTATTACATGACGTAAAACATGAGACGCCGACTATCATCACAACAATAGCCCTCGACGGGCTGATTGCGTAGGAGCAAGTATCGCTAAATCTTAAGGACATTGTTGCCCCTCCCCTTCACTTTCTCGCGGACAGTCTCCCGCTTTCAGCGTAAACCAGAACCCCCAGTGTTCAATTTCTACGGTTGTTCCGTCTTCTCGATTTGCTGTATACCTGGGTCTTACCAGTCCGCCACCGCCAAAGCGATCGCCAATGCAATCTTTCGTTAAATCCCAAAGCTCGATTTGATCCGCCGGCATTGTCAGCCCTGGCCGATCCTGTCTTGGGAAATCGGCAAATGTATAGATTACCAGGCAGCCGTCTCGGCACAAACGACAGACTTCTCTCAACTCGCAACACCGAAATGGAGACGCACGAATAAGAATGATATCGACGGATCTATCAGCCAAATCCGATGTCGGGCGGCGTTTGATTACTTCACCGGTCAATGATCCGATGACTTCATCGCCGTATTTGTCAAGATCCGGGCAGCCGATTACGTAGTAATCATCGACATTCTTGGCTTCCTTTTCGCCCCAGAAATTCGCAATGACACCTGCATCCGGATATTGAGTTCTAGGGTCCAGAACACCCATCGTTTCTATCGTTTTTCCGAAAACCGGAGGCTTTGAGACGCGCCCAGTCTTGGGATCAGCAGGCGGAGCGGTATCTTGAACAATGGAAAGCAGCCCACTCGGATCCATCCCCTTCGCCCCAAAATACCCCCGATACAAACTCATTCCATCCACATACCCCAACGGATCTCTCGTCACAAACCCGCCCGTTGTCGGATCGTACCAGCGGGCCCGGAAGTAATAGAGTCGCAACTCCGCATCCCACTCCCGCCCGGTGTAGGTGTACCTGTTGGCATAATCGCTGCTGCTACGAACGGTGCCGTTGGCGGCGTAGATGCCCAGCGTGCCATAAGCGCTGTAGGTGTAGCGTTCAACCAACGTCCCAGCCGCATTGGTCAGCCCGACGATGGAATACTGTTGGTTGCGATGATAATAAAGTGCGTTGTCGCCGGTCGTCGGCAAAGTCGTAGTTGTACCTGTATGACGTAGGATCGGTTCGTCCACGTAGCCCGCGTAGCCCAGGCAGTCCGCGTAGACGTAACGGTAGGTCGGTGAGGAGGTGACGGCCCCCCGTGCGTAATCAGCGATCACTTGTTGACCCGCGTGAACGTAAACCACATTGCCACTGGAATGGCTCCGGGCGACTCGGCGTCCAAGTGCATCGTATTCAAACGTGACTTCCAAACTACCGGCTGAACCATTGGTGTCGGCTCCGCGGAGTTGATTGTCGAAGTTCCAATCCAAGTTCAACGCGGGAGCAGACAGTGTGGCTGGTCGCGACGTTTGGTTGCCCTTCACGTCATACGCCAACGTCCCGGCCGAGAAATCCAAGACCGCCATGGTAGGGTGGAAAGTCACGGTAACACCTTTTTGGTCCTCGCGACGGATCATCCGCCCGGCAGGATCGTAGGTAAACGGTAGTTGGCTGGGGACAAGTCTGACTGGGGTACGATTAAGTTATACCCACGGTCGGGGCCAAAAGCTACAGAAATCTGGGGCGTGGGGCAATTTGGCCAAGGGGCGACGACCCTTCTTTTTGGATGTTTAGGGGAGCGGTCTCGCTGCCAAACTTTCGGTCCCACTGGCAAGCCAGTGGGGGCCGGTGTGGCCAAGGGGCAGAGTTCCTTCTTTTTGATCATTGGGGGGGAGCTGGTAGCCGTCAGTTGCCGCTCCGCCGGGCAGAGCCACGACGGAAGCGGGGGTAGACCAGCTGACCTTTGCTGGTTGGAGGTGGGATGAGTACAGGGGAATGGGGACAGAGGAATGGGGACAGAGGAATGAAGACAGGGGAATGGGGGACAGAGGAATGGGGACAGGGGAATGGGGACAGAGGAATGGGGACAGAGGAATGAGGGCAGTTGTAGACCAGCAGTCCTCTGCTGGTTGGAGCTGAGAATCGCTTGTCGTATCTGCAAGCGGCTTGAACCAAGGGATTGGGTTGTGAAACAATGGTCGGGCACGTTCACTGGCGGTGTGACCAAGGGGCAAAGAGCCTTCTTTTTGATGATTGGGGGGATGGCGGTAGCCGGTCAGTCATCGCCCCATCGGCACGAGGCCGAAGGTGGCGGTGTGGCCAAGGGGCAGAGTTCCTTCTTTTTGATCATTGGGGGGGAGCTGGTAGCCGTCAGTTGCCGCTCCGCCGGGCAGAGCCACGACGGAAGCGGGGGTAGACCAGCTGACCTTTGCTGGTTGGAGGTGGGATGAGTACAGGGGAATGGGGACAGAGGAATGGGGACAGAGGAATGAAGACAGGGGAATGGGGGACAGAGGAATGGGGACAGAGGAATGGGGACAGAGGAATGAGGGCAGAGGAATGCGGGACAGGATGCAGACCAGCGAGTCCTCTGCTGGTTGGAGCTGAGAATCGCTTGTCGTCATGTGCAAGCGGCTCGAACCTAGGGATTGGGTTGTGAAACAATGGTGGGCACGTCACTGGAGGCGGTGTGACCAAGGGGCAACGAGCGCTTCTTTTGATGATTGGGGGGATGGCGGTAGCTGGTCAAGATCATCGCCCCTATCTGACGAGGCCGAAGGTGGCGATGTGACCAAGGGGTGAAGAGCCTTCTTTTTGATGATTGGGGGGGAGTTGGTAGCCGTCAGTTGCCGCTCCGCCGGGCAGAGCCACGACGGAAGCGGGGGTAGACCAGCTGACCTTTGCTGGTTGGAGGTGGGATGAGGACAGGGGAATGGGGACAGAGGAATGAAGACAGGGGAATGGGGGACAGAGGAATGGGGACAGGGGAATGGGGACAGAGGAATGGGGACAGAGGAATGAGGGCAGAGGAATGGGGACAGTTGTAGACCAGCAGTCCTCTGCTGGTTGGAGCTGAGAATCGCTTGTCGTATGTGCAAGCGGCTTGAACCAAGGGATTGGGTTGTGAAACAATGGTCGGGCACGTTCACTGGCGGTGTGACCAAGGGGCAAAGAGCCTTCTTTTTGATTATTTGGGGATGGCGGTAGCTGGTCAGTCATCGCCCCATCGGCACGAGGCCGAAGGTGGCGGTGTGACCAAGGGGCAGAGTTCCTTCTTTTTGATTATTGGGGGGGAGCTGGTAGCCGTCAGTTGCCGCTCCGCCGGGCAGAGCCACGACGGAAGCGGGGCGGACCAGCGGCCCTCTGTAGACCAGCACGCCCTCTGCTGGTTGGAGCTGAGCGTCGCTTGTCGCATGTGCATGCGGCTTGAACCTAGGGATCGAGTTGTGAAACAATGGTCGGGCTCGTTTACTGGCGGTGTGACCAAGAGGCAAAGAGCCTTCTTTTTGATATTGGGGGGATGGCGGTAGCTGGTCAGTCATCGCCCCATCGGCACGAGGCCGAAGGTGGCGGTGTGGCCAAGGGGTGAAGAGCCTTCTTTTTGATTATTGGGGGGGGCGATTCTAGCTACCCAAACTTCCGCTCCGGCGGGGTAAACCCACCGGTGGCGGTGTGACCAAGGGGCAACGAGCAAAAAAAGTTGAATGGCGAGTCTCCGAGGGGGCTCGGTGATTTAGCGAAACTGACTTCGCCCGTCGCGAACTGCTCAGGCCGCCTAGAAGGTGAAGCTTGACAACCTTGAGGGACCCTGAGCGTACCTTGAGCCCAGCTTGTCGGTGTCATTCTCAAGGTCGCCGGAATCGTGAGACCTCGTAGTTTGCGGGTTCAAGTGATACTCGGCCACCGCTGAGACTTCTGGTTTGGGGAGCACGAGCAAAAGCGATCAGGCTGGCGTTGGGCCACGCGAGATCATAAGTGCATGGTGCCTTTGTTGGCGGAATGCGATATTTTGTACCGGGGTAATCCGATTTCGCTTGCTTCTGAACCAGCCGGCCGGGTAAACTGGGGGTGACGGTGTGTTTCTCGCCGTGACTGTATCGTTCAAGGTGGATGTTCTGGGTAGACCAGCATTCGTCTGTCGACCAACCGTCCTCCGCTGCTTGACAGTGCGGTCGTTGCCCGATTGGTGTGGGGGGGCGGTGCCGAGTATACTGGGGGGTATGGCGAAGGGAAAGAAAAAAGTTCGGACGGAGTTTCGCAAGCGGTATGGGGCTCGTACGCGCCCCGGCGATATGACTCGTCAGTTTCAAGCCGATCAGGAGTCGGGCGAGACGCAGCGCGGGAGCGGGTCTCGGGGCGGGGCGACTTGGTCAAGTCGCGGATGGTCCGCGGGGTGTCGGCCGACGCGGACGAGTCGGGCCAATCCTTGGTGCTGGACGTGACCGACGGCGACTGTCTGCCAGGCCAGGTCCTGCGGGTCCATGGGCTGCACAGCGTGGTGCGGATGGGCGACGGACGTGACTGGACCTGTGCGACCCGCGGTTTGCTCAAGACCTTGGGGACGGAACTGCGGCATGTGGTGGTGGCGGGCGACTTGGTGATGGTCAAGCAGACGGGGCCAACCGAGGGGGTGATCCAACGAGTGGAGCCCCGGCGGGGGTGTCTGAGTCGCAGCAGTCGTAACCGGCGGCATTTGATCGCTGCCAATATCCAGCAATGCCTGATCGTAACGTCGTGTGCGGAACCGGGCCTCAAGCCCAACTTGATCGACCGCTTTTTGGTGACGGCCGAAAAATCCGGGGTGCAGCCGCTGATCGTGTTCAATAAGATCGATCTGATCGATGCCGCCGAAGTCCAGACGACGGCGGGTGATTTTGCCCAGTTGGGATATCCGGTGTTTTTTGCTTCCGCCACTAAAAATTGGGGGATTGCGGCACTGCAGGCCTGCCTGCACGATCGTCGGACGGTGGTGGTGGGCCAGAGCGGGGTCGGCAAGTCCTCGTTGCTGAACGCCATCGAGCCCGGGTTGGGGTTGCGGGTCCGCGAGGTCAGTCGCGACAATCAGAAGGGACGCCACACGACGACGGCCGCTAACTTGATTCCGCTGCGGCAGGGCGGGTACGTCTTGGATACGCCTGGTATCCGGCAATTGCAGATGTGGGACTTGGTGCCGGCCGAGGCAGGATTGTGGTTTCGCGAGCTGCGACCATGGGCAGATCGCTGCCGTTTTCCCAACTGCAGTCATACGCATGAACAGGACTGCGCGGTCAAGTCCGCGGTGGCGGACGGAAGAATCAGTTTGCGGCGGTACGACAGTTACTGCCAGATGTTCGCGGGCGATCTGTTGTAGTGCTATGTCACGGCCAAAACTTGGCGTGTGGTAAAGGGGTCAGGCGTCAATTGTGCGCAGCACCCGCGGGGCCGTTCCGGCAATTGACGCCTGACCCCTTTACCACACCGTGGTCGTGGGGCGCGGTCTCGTTACAACCGGCATGATAGGTACGGTGGGCGGCGATTCCGAGGGACTCGGTGGGGTCGGCGGGTTTCTGGACACTCCCGCCAGGGTTTCTGGTCCAAGAGTTGAAGTGTGGTAAGGGGCTCAGGCGTCAATTGCGCAGCACCCGCAGGGCCGTTCCGGCAATTGACGCCTGACCCCTTTACCACACCTACGGGGCGTGAACGGTTACGAATTGAACAGCGATTGGCTGGGCGATCTCCGCCCGAGGCACTGCGGGCTTTGTGCCAACTTGCCCCCCCCGCTCCAACAGTGACGAAGGTACCGAACATTGATTCAGACTCCCACCCCTGAGACGGCGGAACGCCGCTCGACGATCGACAGCCATGCCGGCGCTGCCTTTTTTTGTCAACAGTTGTTTCAGCATGGATGGAACTTGGGCGGTCGCCCGCGGGTGTTGATCGCCGGGTGCGGTTCGGGCCATGAAGCGGTGGCGATCGGACAAGAGCTGCAGGCCACGATCGAAGCGGTGGATGTCGAGGACTTCGTGCCAGAGTCATTAAAGCAATTGCCGGGGGTGCAGTTTCAGGTCGCCAGTGTTTGCGCGCTGCCGTTTCCGGCCGGTCATTTTGATGCCATTTTTTACCATCATGTCATCGAGCACGTCGACGATCCGCCGACCAGTTTGGTGGAGTTGCACCGGGTCTTGAAGCCAGGCGGTTGGTTGTTTGTGGGCACGCCGAATCGCCAGCGATTGATCAGTTCGATTGGGGCTCACGAGCAATCCGAGTGGAAACCGACGCTGGCGAACAAATTGGGCGACAATCTCCGTGATTGGAAAGATCGCTTGACGGGCCAGTTCCGCAACGAATTGGGCGCGCATGCTGGGTTCAGTCACAGCGAATTGGACGAACTGTTATCGCGGCACTTTCAACAGCGCGAATGGTTGACTCGCGAGTACATCCAATTCAAGTATGCCGGCAATCGCTTGGCGCCCTTGTTGCCGATGGTGACCCATCCCGCCGTCTGTTGGTTTGCGGCGCCGGCCATTTATGTTCTGTGCCAAAAGTCGCTGCAGCGCACGGAGTAGCAGGGCGGTGCTGACGCAAGAGGGCCGCTTCTGGGTTGGGTCAGACGGTTATCTCGTTCAAGTGTCCATGGCGAAGTAGTACTTCGCTTGTAACCAATCACGGCTGGAATATAATTCAAGGGGCTGGTGCGTTCCGCAAGTCGGATCGTGCATGGGGCAAACTCGTGGCAATCACCAGTTGCCCTTTGAGGGAGGAAATTAAATGGTTAGCCCGACTTGCTCCACGACACCCTACGGGGAGTGAACGGTTACCTTTGCTTAGTGGTCCTGATCCACCTGTGTCGCTGGCTTGCGGCCGATGAATTGGTAGTAGGGCATGCGACTCAGCGGTATGTAGGGGATCTTGCCGGTCGATTCGTTGAGTAACACGGTGTCGAAGTGCCGTTCCAAAAATGGCAAGTGATCGGGGGAAGGAAACACGTTGTCGCTGGCGAAGTGCGTCGGCCAATAATGTCTTGTGAACCAGCCGTGTTTCGCGTGTCCCTGGGCGGGGTACTTCCGCGAGACATAAAAGTCGACCACTCCGATCAGGCCACCGGGTTTGAGGATCCGTCGAGCGTTCTCGATGGCGGCGAACCAATCGGGAATCATGGTCAACGAGTACGAGAAGGTGACGACGTCGGCCCAGCCCTCTGCGGGAGTGAACTTGGTGGCGTCGGCGGTCACCGGCTGCACGTTCTGCCAGCCGTTCTGGTCGGCCCGTTTTTGGCAGACGGCCAGAAGGCTGGTGGCCAAATCGACGACGTAGACTTTTTTGAGTTCTTGGATGCGCGGGCCGAAGTAGTCCAGATTGTTTCCGGTGCCGCCGCCCATGTCGACCCACACACCATCGACAGGGGTGGGGATCTGCTGCCACAGCTCTTGGCGACCTTGCAACAATCGCTTGCGGAACGAATCGTAATCGTCGGCTTGGCCCCCGTAGAAACTGTCCATCCGCTGCGCGTGCGTTTCACCTCGCACGCGTTTGAACACCAAGTGGTAAAGGACCTTCAAGTCGGAGAATAAACCCATAACCAGCCAAAAAATCTAGCGACTATCGATTGGCAGCCGACCCCCTCGGTCCGCTGCGTTCCTCAGGCCCCGGGGACGAATTGTAAACCAATGGCGGAGTCTTGCTAACCGGGCTGGGGGGGCCGTTTCTTGGCGGGGCCGCAATTGGCCGGTTGATTTTTCCAGACTTGCACGTGAGTAGGCGGTCCGAATCAAGAGAATCGAGCGAAAACAGGGCGTTTCCAAGTCAATCGAAATGCTTGACGCATTCCGCTACGGAAAAATCAACCAGCCCATGGTGGTGAGGGCCGATTGCTTGTTCGGGCCCCGAGGGCCGCTGGATTGAGCTATACTGGAGGGGTATTCCTCAGGCTGTCTGGGTTGGGGGGATCGGTGGGCGACCGGTTTTGTCGCTCGCACTCCAGCCTCCGTCCGTAAACGTCCGTCGTCGCTGCTCAGCAAGGTTGAACTGATGAAAAACGTCATGGCCAGTCATCGGATCTGTAGTCGCCAAGTCGGGGCTTGGTGGTGCATTCTGCTCGTGTGTTTCTTGCTGCACAACTTGCCGGTTCGGGCGGGGTTGGGACCTGAAAACTGCGTGTTGGTGATCAACGGAGGTTCGCCGGAGTCCCAGCGGATTGGCTATCAGTATGCCGAATGGCGGAAGATCCACCCGCGGAATGTGATCGTTTTGTCGGATGTGCCGGCGGGAGAGAAGTGCTCGGTTGCGGCCTTTAAGGATAAGATCCTGCTGCCGATCTTCCAGGCCATCTCGGAGCGGAAGCTGGATGGCCAGATCCACTGTGTGATTTATTCGACGGGGTTCCCGACGCAGATCGATTTTCAGGCTTGGGCCAAGGACCTGCAACCACCGTTGGAGAAGCACCAGACTCCTATCGGTTCGCTGACCAGTATGACGTACTTGTACCGTTGGGTGTTGGCCGAGCAGCCGGCGATCGTGGGTTTTGACACCAACCATTATGCTCGGCGGGGTCCCTCGACCGTGTTGGACTTTCCGCTGAGTTCCACCGAGGGTATGGAGCGATTCAAGGAGGCGCGGCGGTTGTACGATGCGGGACAGTACTTGGAGGCCGATGCGATCTTTGCGGCGTTGCTCAAGGAGCATCCGTTCCAATGTGGTTTGGCGTATTGGCAGTGCCGTTGTCAGGCCAAGGCGGGGGATGAAACTGCGGCTGCGCAAGCGTTGGTCGACGCGGCTCGGCGCGGTTGGCGTTTTAGAAACTTCACGGAGAGTGATTCCGAGTTGGGCGACATGGCCAAGGCGGCCTCGTTCCAGGCCACGCTCAAAGCGTTGAACGAATCTTACTGGGAATTTGCCGTGCCGCTGTCGTTTTCCGCTCAGGTCAACTGGAGCCCGAGTGGCTTTCCGGAGAATTTGGATCAATCGCCCCATCGATATTTGTTGGCGGTTTCTTTGGGGGTCGTTGGCACCAACACAAAGACCAATACTCCGGAGGAATTGTTGGTGTACTTGCAACGCAGTGCTGCGGCGGATCACACGCAGCCCAAGGGCAAGTTCTTTTTTGCCAACACCAAAGACGTGCGTTCGACGACGCGGATGCCCAACTTCTCCTCGGCGGTCAAAGCGTTGACTGCCATGGGGTACACGGCCGAGATCGTGACCGACAGTTTGCCGCGTAATGCCAAGGCGGTACTGGGGGCCACGTTGGGGACACCCAACTTCGATTGGCTGGGGAGCGGCTCCAAGTTCCAACCGGGAGCAATTGGCGATAACCTAACCAGTTGGGGGGCGCGGTTTGATGACGGCAACAGCCAGACCACCGTGGGCGAATTTCTGCGAGCTGGTGCGGGCGGAGCGGCGGGAACCGTAGTGGAGCCGTACGCGATTCAGAACAAATTTCCCTACCCGTTGATTCATGCTTATTACGCGCGTGGTTTTTCTTTGGCGGAAGCGTTTTATTTATCGGTCAATGGCCCGTACCAACTGTTGGTGGTGGGCGACGCGATCTGCCAGCCGTTTTCGCGGCCGCCGTTGATCGAGGTCAAATTGACGGCGGATCAAGGTAAAGTCAAAGGCAACGTGCCCATTACTCTGGGGATGCGTGACAATTCACCGATGGTACAACGGATCGACCTGTACATGGATGGCCTGCGAGTGGGAGCGGTCGGGGAAGCTGGCGTGATTCGTATCGATACTACCCAACACGCCGACGGGTATCACGAGCTGCGATTTGTGCCGGTGGGAGCCGACTCTACCCAGGCCAGCTCGCGGGTGGTCGTGCCGTTGCAGTTCAACAACCAGGGCCATGAGACGAAGTTGGCGGCCAAAGTCGAGGGCGATGTCGTACGCGTTCGAGTGCAGGCGACTGGTGCTCAGGCGATCAAAGTCTTCGCCTTTCAAGAGTTGTTGGAGCAACGCGAGGAAGCGTCTTTTGAGTTAACGGTGCCACGGGCCAAGTTGGGCTCGGGGCCAGTTGTCTTGCAAGCCGTGGCCAGCTTTGGCGAGCAAGCGGTGGCCAGTGCCCCGCAGACGGTGACGTTACCCTGATCCCAACTCGGCAGTAATCAACGCGCCGACTTCGAAATCAGCCGGCGTGCGTTAGCACCCGGTATTCGCGGGCACTTAACTGCGGACGATTCTCAAGATGCGGTGGGCGATTGAATCAGGCTGCGCAAGAGTTCGATAAACCGCGGCGTGTCTTTGGCAGCTCTTGGCAGCCATCGCCAGCCCATCGGTTTGAGGTGGCCTTCCGCGTCCAGATAATGTGAGGCATGGGATCCGACCAGCAGATGGCGGCCGCGGGCGAGTCGTTGGTTCTCGCGGGCTTCGGCTCCGGCCACGTAGGCCAGTCGTCGGCCGCCGCTGTGGTTGTGGCCATGGGGTTGGTGGACCGCGGTCAGGTGGGCGGTGAGATCGATGACCGGCATGCCCCAACGGTGGGCCTGGTAGACCATCCAATTGTCCCAATTGCCGCGGCCCACGGCGAAATCGGGAATGGTCTGGTACAGGTGTCTGGGAAATAGGAAGAAATCTTTGCACACGACGCTGGCCCACTGGCCGGCTCGTCTCTGAGCGGCCATCCAAGCGTTCATTTCAGCGTCCGACCAACCGCGTAGATCAACGGTCAAGTCGCTCTCCAGTCGCTGTCCGATTCCGAGGAAGCGGTTGCCAGTGCTTCTCCGCAGGGCAGCGACCGCGGTCGAGAGGCTGGTGTCGAACAGGATGTCGGCATTGGTGTACAGCAGCCAGTCGGCATTGCTGTGTTGCCGGACGCGGGTCAACGCGTCGCTGACCAGGGGCGTGCCCTGGGAGTTGGTGACCAGACGTGGGAGGTGGTCAAAGCCGTAGTGGGCGGCGGCCCCGGCGACGCCGGGATCGTCACCCAGCAAGATCACCTGGAGGGTGTCCCCCAGTCGTCGCCAGGATTCAAAGGCATTGTGCTGGAGCCGCTCGGCGTCGCCGTTCATGGGCTTGGGGATGCTGAACAGGCAGAGCGTGGCCATGGGCGCTTTGTTCCTGACTCAGAGTGTGACGCGGGTTTGGCCGGCTGGTTTGCAGTTGCTATCGAGGTTGCTATCGCGGCTGCGTTCGCGGCTGGGCGAGTCGTTCGACCCATTGGCCCGTTTTCGGTTGGCGACGGTGGGGCATTCCGCTGGCTCGGCATCGACGGCATCGACGGCCACGGGCGGGTCGCCTGGCAGAGCCGGGCCAATCCTCCTCGGCGTTGCCTCGGCATTGGAGTGGATTTTGGAGAGGCGTTTCTGTCGACGGAGCCAGCGCCCGATGGCGAACAAGGAGACACCGCACGAAGCGCCGATCATGTCAGCGACAAAGTCCAGTACGTCGGGTGAGCGGGAGGGGGAAAATCGCTGGGACCATTCATCGAAAGCCGCGTAGGCGGCGAGTGTGCCCAGGGTCAGCAGGACGATGACTCGGTTGGACCGCAGCCAAAATCGCAGGCAATTGGCCAGCAGCACCGCTAACAGAAAGTACAGCCCCGCGTGCACGAACTTGTCGGCGGCTGGGATGCGGTCCATCCAGCTGACCTTGGGTACGGAGCTACCGGGCAGGTGGGTCAGTACAAAGGCCACGACCAAGTACAGGGCAAACAGAAGCAGGGCCGACCGTCGTGTCACCAGCGTCGCTCGATCAAAAAAACAAAAGCACGTTACCGTCAAGGCGTCCCGACCCTCGGGCGGGCAGCTGGAACCCAGACCGGGGCCCGTTTTCAGTCTAGTTCAAACGAATTGACGCGTCAGGAGCAATTCGTAAATTTGCGGCCAAGCCGCTCGATCAGCGTCGCGGAGAAACGGGGTTTCCGGGGCGGAAATGCGGAATTCTTCATGTTTCGACCACGGGTGCGGCCGAGGGAATTCCTCTACGGCGGCGTGACGGCGACTTCACCGCCATTGCGAGTCCCCCAGGCGCGCCAGACCGCACGATCGATGTTTTCATCAAAAAAGAGCACGGCTCCATCGACCAGGGCCATCTGGACGCCGCCCGAGTGTTGGCTGCCGAACGCCAATTCCCGTTCGTCAATAAACACTTCGAGTCGGTGGGAGTTGATGGCCACGCCGGTCGAGCCCATCGCTTCGGAGACCTCGTTGCCGACCCCCTCCAGGGTGCCGACACACCATCGATCGAGAAACTGCGGGTAACCGGTGTGGTCCAAGTCCAATTCCTCAAATTGAAAAAAAGAATCACCCACCGCCACGGTGTTGGAGGCTCCGTCGCGGATTTCTGCCATGCGAGTGCGACTGTCCACGAAGAAGACGCCGTCGGAATGCGGGCCACCGGCCAAGATACCCGGCCCGGATTCACGCGTGTCCGTCCCCGAGGCGCAGACCAGGTAGTCGCAGGGAACTCGATTTTCGATGCCTTGAGCCGTCATGGTCTCGGGGGCCGTCGAAGACGGGCAGCGGTAGATCGACAGGAACGTGCTGCAGACTTGCGCATTGGTACCCACGTTCCAGGGTAGGTTGGGGTCGATGCGATCGGACAAGTTTTGCTGTTCGATGTAGGGCAGGATGGCGCCGTTCCAGATCAGTCGTTGTTGCGAGGTAATTGCGGCTGGGAAATGTCGCTTGGCATCGTGGTACTGCAGCAGCCCTAAGCTCATCTGCCGCAAGCGATTGCCGCATTGGACTTTTCTAGCGGATTCCCGAGCGGCTTGCACCGCGGGCAGCAGTAGAGAAAGTAAAATCGCCAGGATGGCGATCACGACCAATAATTCGACCAAACTCAAACCTGCGGGCCGACGGTTGCTCATCCGAAGTCTCCTGGTGGTCACGTCGCGTGCTGAGCCAATCGCGAGCCAATCGACCGCCGCGGACCTAGGGGCTTGTTGATTTTTCCAGACTTACACGCGAAATTGCCGTCTGCTTCAAGCAAATCTGACAAAAACACGGCGTTTTCCCGTCAATCGAAATGCTTGACGCATTCCGCTACGGAAAAATCAACAAGCCCTTGACGCGTTCCGCTACGGAAAAATCAACAAGCCCCTAGCCTTTGAGGGTCGCGGTGGGGATGTTCGCCAATTGGAACCGGTTCTTCATGATAGTCGATCCATTGCACTGAATCTGCCCGGCGAAGTCAAACACGTGATCGACGCGGCACTCCAGGTCGACCTGGATTCGCAGCGTGTCGCCCGGCCGAGCGAACCCGCGGTACCGAGCGGACTTGACTTTGACCAAGACCCCCAGGGCATAGGCGTTGAAGTCCGGGTCCTCGGTGCGGTACACCTCGAGGGGGTTGTAGCGACCCGCGATCAGCACCCCGCCGGTCTGGGTGGACATCTCCTGCATCAGGGCTCCGGGGAGAACGGGAGCCCCAGGAAAATGTCCGGCGAGGAACAAACTCAAGTCGGCGACTTCCGCGGTCGTGACGCAGCGGTCGGAGTCCAAGCTTTCGATGGTCTTGATCAGCAGATAGGGGGAACGATGATGCAGGTAGCCCGTCACGTCAGGGAAGTCGTGTTGGTACAACGACGCGGTAGTTTTGCTCACAAACAAATTCCTTGGCTGTAACCCGTGGCGGTCGACTGTCAAACCTCGGGGGCGATGCACTCGTGTTCTTTTGGCGACTTGCTCCACGTCATCCTACATGCCGTGAACGGTTGCCCCCAGACCTGCCGAGGCTCAACCGTAAATTCTGGGTAACCGTTCACGGGTGGGAGGTCATCCTTGGGGCTGGTGCATTCCGCAAGTCGGATGTTTCTCGGGGCAAACCGGTAGCGTTCTCCAGTTGCTTTGACTCGCAAACGATCTTACGGTTAGCCCGACTTGCTGCATGACACCCTACGAGGCGTGAACGGTTACAATTCTGGTCGTTAGTTCACTTGGGATTTAGGGCTGCAGGGCGTAGAGCAGGATGTTGGCCGCCAACTTGGCTGCATCGTCGACGGAGTACCCGTAACACGAGGAGCTGGTGCCGCTCTCCAGGGCGCAGCTGATATCGAACGGCGAGAAGATCACGCGATAGCGATCGCCGACCCGCAGTCCTTCCAACTGGGGGTCCGCCGCGGCAAATCCGGTGGCCTGTCCCCGGTTGGTCGGGGGCAGACGCATTTGCACGCGATCGATGGCGTAGCCGCCGAAGCGATTGGTCAGCAAGGGATCGGTCTTGGGCAGCTTCTCCCAGCCGGCGTCTGGAATGATCGATTGCATGGCTTCTCGAAACGAATCGGCGAAGGCTTGGTCACCGCAGATCGAATCGCCGAAGATAAACCCACCGCGTTCCAAGTGGATCCGCAGGGCCTCGCGTTCTGGTTCGTTGAGCGAGAACCGACCTCTGCCGTGCACAAACACGACGGGGTAATCCTGCAGGCTGGCGAGATCCGCATCGACAAATTCCGCTTGACTGGAGAACTGAACCCCGCGGTCCTGGCTGACGCGACGGAGTAAATTGGCCAAGGCCATGGGGGCGTCATCAAACCCGCTGCGATGCCGCAATTTGGGAACCAAGATGCGGCGGCCAATCATGGTCCCCACCAAACGCTCTTCATTTTCTAATTTTGGACGATCCAGTTTATCTTTGAGTTCATTGCCGGTGGCGAAGGCCAAGATGTTGGTGCCCAATTGCACGGAGTACTCGATCTTCTTTTGAATCGTCTCGGCGTAGTCTCGTTGTTTGGGTTTGTTTAGCTCCCAGAAACCCGACACGGGACCTGCGCAATAAATCACGCTGGTGCGACAGCAGGACTGGATGCCCAATAATGTGAAGTCGGGATCGGGCTTGATCGAGAAGTGGCTGTTCCACACGATGTGGTCCGGTTTCAGGACCTCCAATTTTGCATCGGGGTACAAGACAGACAGCAATTCGCGGACGTCTTGGTCGAACAGTTTGGCGGAGGGGCAGCCGAAGCCATTTTGGGCTTCGATGAACAAAAAGCCGCCGTTGTCGACATACTTTTTCAGGTTGGCGATCTGTTCGAACGAGAGCTTGAGGCGTCGATCGCCGGTGATGTGCAAGACCGGGGCCTCCATCAAGTCATCGGCCTTGGCTTGGGCCGCTTCGATGGTCTGCCAATTCAGCTTCCGCCCCCAAGCATTCTCGACGAAACGCGTCAACAGGTGCACGCCTTGTGGGTGTGGGTTCCACGTTTGACCGTCGCCATGTTGGTACTTGCCGACCAGGATCGGTCGCAAACCCTTGGAGAGAAACAGCAGGGCCATGGACGTGGTGACCAAGGGGTCTCCTTCACCGCCAAAGCCTCCTGATCCCAGCCAGCGTCCATCGACATTCTGGCGCTCCAGCAGTTCGGTGGTGCCCGCCCGGTACCAATCGTGGACGCCGATGAAGCGACGTCCGGTGATGCGTCCGGTACGCTCCAAAGAATACAAGTAATAGAACAAAACCGTCGAGTGGCCGTCGTTGACGGGAATGGTCGGGTTACGCTTGACCGAGAAGTTGGTCCCCAGCCACTTCAGGCCGCCGTCGACCAAGGGGTTGGCCGGTGCGGTTTGGCAACAAGTCACGTTGTTGCCGTTAACCGCGGCCGCGCCCTGCAGCAGATTTTCTTCCACCAGAATCGCGGAGCAAATCCCGGCGCAGGTCATGCTGCCGCTCCGAGTATTCACGCCCGGACGATAACTGAAGCTGCCGCCGCGTTGATCGAAAACGCGCTCCCAATACTTTTGTGCTTTTTCCCAGACGGACTTTTCAATCTCGATCCCCGCCAGCTGAGCCTCGTGCAGCCCGAGGATCGCGAACTGCGAGTTACTGGAGTCGGACCACCCGGAGTTGTTGTTGCCGTAACCGAACCCACCATCGGGAGATTGGGTCGCTATCAAGTACTCGGCATGCTGACGGATCTGGGGTCGAAAGCGAATCGGATCGGCTTCCGCCAAGGCCATGATGATCAGCGAGGAGGCGTAGGTGGTTTCCGGCCGCTCCGTCGACAACCGCCGCAGGGGCTCACGCATCTCCGGGGCGTTAGGATCCACACCGGCATTCAAGAGCGCCAAAACGACCAGCCCCGGCATGCCGCCCTTGTAGGTGGGGTTCTCCCGCCAATACCCATCTCCCGTCCGCTCTTGCAGTAAGAACCGCACCCCTCGTTGGATGCTCTGCCGGACTTGCTCGCCACTCAAGTCCTGCGTCGCGGGTTGGGCAACAACCGTCGGGCCGGATTCCGCCGGGGACGATTCGAGAACCGATCGCGACGACGGGGTCTCGGCTGCGCTGGCTCCTGTTGCGCTGGCTCCTGTTGCGACGACTCCTGTTGTGGGGGCCGCTGCATGGAGACCAACAGGGTGGCAGTCCGCCACGGAGTTGGCCGCTGCGGAGGCGGCCGCAGTGACCGAGCCCCACAGGACCACGGCGCAGGTGGTCGCCAAGCCTGCCAGCGTGCCTGATGAGCCCAGCGTGCCTGAGAAGCCCAACGAGCCTCGGCACCCGTGGCCGGGGAAACTTGCGTGTTTTGCCGACGTTGCCTGCATGTCCATGTTCGACGCTCGTTCTCGATAAGCCAGCCAACTACTCAACGTTCGACTCCACTTCTAACATACCCCCCGCGGGCTGGGAAATCAACTTCAGGCCGCAGCCGAAAGGCTTGACCCGCGCTGGAAATCCGCGACAATTCAGTGTTGGATATTCGGTTACTCCAAGTTCATTCACCCGTAGGAGTCTGCTCGTGATTGCTCGTTCCACCCTGCTCGGATTGCTGGTTTGTTTGTGTGCGGCTTCGACCGCGGAGGCCCAGTGGGGCTCCAGCCGCTCGTTCCAAGGACCCTCGAATCAGACCTTGGGCACGCGTCGCGGTGCAGTGGTCGGTGGGATCATCGGCGGCGTCGTGGGCGCTCGCAACGATCGCCCCGTGGTCGGGATCCTGGCCGGTTCCGTGGTCGGGGGCTTGGTCGGTCGCGAAGTTGGACGCCAGCAAGATGTCCGTTCGTTTCGCCAAAATCAGAATTTCGGCTCGCCCATCTACGACCGGCCCCATTACGGCCCGGTCTATGGCCAGCCGCAGTTCAACTCGCCGTATAACTACCCGCGGCAATACTACCGCCCACCCCAGCAACCGCAACGCATCATTCGTTACGGTTGGTAATTCCCGTCGCGTTTACCGAGCCCCTCCGAGCCCATTGGAGCCCATGCCCATTGGAGCCCATGCCGCTTGGAGCCCATGCCGCTTGGAGCCGATTCGTGAACGGTGACGCTCGGGTGGCAGCAGTTGCCAAGTGGGTCGCCGGGACTCGTTGTCAGCGGTCCGGCGACTGGGGCGATTCGAACAATGCTGCGACCTGCGGGTCGTCCAGTCGCGAGACGACCATGTTGACGTGCGAGTAGTCCAGTTGTTGGCTGTGGATGCCGGGTACTGCCACGGTAAACGCACCGGCCGCGGCGGCCGCCGTCGAGCCCACCACGCTGTCTTCGAACACCAAGAGCTCGTGGGATTCGACACCCAGTAGACCGGCCACCTTGAAGTAGATCTCGGGGGCCGGCTTGCCCTGCACGACGTCCTCACCCGTCACCACTCGGTGGAACCGATCGGTCAAACCGAAACGATTGAGTTTGTATTCCGCCAGGAACCGACGGGAGCTGGTGGCGAGGCCCAGGGGCAGGCGGCGGTTGGCCACCCAGTCCATTAAGGTATCCAGCCCGGGCAGCTTCTCCAGTTCCGTCTCGAGTAGCTGCATGAACAGTTGATCGTTTTCGCGTTTGAGTTCATCGATCGAATCGGTCAAGCCACAGGCTTCACGCATGATTTGAAAGGCCGCGTTGGCGGTCCGACCCATCATGCGGAGTTTCAATTCCAAGTCAAATGCCTGACCGCGGCGGCGCAACATCTCCTCACCCACCCGGTCGTACAGGTCCTCGGTGTTGAACATCAGTCCGTCCATGTCAAAGACCACGGCACGCAACCGACGCTGGTCCAGCACGATGGGTAGGCTCTCGTGCGGTTGAATCTCGGGCGGTTGACCCTCGTGACTCAAAAGCGACATACCGACTCCAATGTCTGCAAGAACTGTTCGACTTGCTGCCCCGTGTTGCCTGGTCCGAAGCTGACCCGGAGGGTGCCTCCGGAGGTGGTGCCCAATGCCTGGTGAATCAAGGGAGCGCAGTGATACCCGGCCCGGGTGACAAAACCGCCCGCCGACTCGAGGGCAATGGCCAAGGCTGCGGGTTCCCAATCCTCCGCCGTGAAGCTGACGATCGGCAGGCGACGTCCTCGGTCCTTATACGGTTGATCCTCGCCGGCCCCGCAGCGTTGGATCTCGGGGATTCGTCCGAGTCCCTGCCACAGTCGGGTCGCCAAGTCCCAGGGGTCGTCGGTGGCCACTGGGGCCGCAGGATCGCTAGGCAGCTGCGGGGTTTTTGTGATATCAGATTTGTTTATTTTGTTTATTTTATTGTCACTGTGTGCCCGCGTGGCTGTGTTTGTGTCGGAGTCGTTGGCGGCCAGTCGGGTGCGGAGGGCCGCAGCCAAGCCCACGAGTCCGGGGACGTTCCAATTGCCGGCCTCCCACTTTTGCGGGGGCGGTACGTCGGCGTCCCACTGGCCGAGGACACCGCCGGTGCCTCCCAGTCGGATCGAGTCGACTTGATCATGGACGCGTTGGTGGAGGTAAGCGACGCCGGTCCCCAGCGGCCCGGCGAGCGACTTGTGGCCAGGGGCAACGAGGAAATCGCATGACAGTTGCTGGACGTCGACGGGCAGGCAACCCAAGGTCTGCGCGGCATCGACCAGGAACAACGCCTCGGCCCGGCGGCATTGGGCTCCGACCGACTCCAGGTCCTGCACGGTGCCCGTCACGTTGCTGGCGTGATTGGCGCAGACCAGCCACGGTCGTTGTTCCCACAGGTGCTCCAAGGCCGACCACTGGACCTTGCCACCGGTGTCGCAGGGGAGGATCTCCAGCCGAATCCAGCCGCGGCGGACCCAGGCATGCAGGGGGCGCAGCACCGAGTTGTGTTCGATCTGGGTCGTGATCACCAAGGCGGGTTCGGCCTCGCTGCGGTTGCTGGCGTTGAAGCGATCGCCGGTCCGATTCCCGAACCGCTGGAGCATCAAGCCGTGGATGATGAGGTTCAGGGCGTCGGTGGCACTGTGCGCGAAGACGATCTCGTGTTCAGCGGCTCCGATCAAGGTCGCCAAATCGCGGCGGAGCCCTGCCAAGGTCTCGCGGAGGGCATCGGCGGATCGTCCGACCGAACGGCCATGGCCGACCATGCCCGATTGCAAGTAATCGGTCATGGCCAGAGTGACGGCTGCGGGCTTGGGCCAGGACGTGGCGGCATGGTCGAAGTAGACATTCGGCGGGGGCTGGGTTCGATCGCCGGTCAAGTTGCGGGCCTTTCTCTCGAGCCGAGCGGAGTTTAGAACCACCAGCCGCCGTTGACGTGCAGCGTTTGCCCGGTCATGTAGCTGGAGAGGTCCGACGCCAGGAACAGGATGACCTCCGAGATTTCGCGGGGTTCGGCAAACCGTCCCAAGGGGATCTGCTGCTGCATGAGGCGGCGATTCTCCTCGGGGATCGACTGGCCCATTTCGGTATCGACGACTCCGGGGGCCACCGCGTTGACTCGGATGTTGGACTTGGCCAGTTCTCGAGCGAGGACTTTGGTCAGACCCAGGACGCCAGACTTGGCCGCGGCATAATTGGCTTGGCCGAAGAAGCCCATGACGGCCGACAGCGAGGCGACGTTGATGATCTTGCCGCCGGGACTGAGGTGCAAGGCCGCCTGTTGGCAACTGTGAAAGACGCCCGAGAGGTTCGTGTCGATCACGCTGGACCATTCCTCCAGAGACATTTTCTTGATCGAGCGATCTCGGAGGATGCCGGCGTTGTTCACGACGATGTCCAGTCGCTGGAACTGGTCGATCGCCTGGGCGTACATTTGACTGACCTGAGCGGCGTCCCGGACGTCGGCTCCGAACGCGGCCGCCGCGTCGGGGCCGTGAGCCTGGGTGATCTCGGCCACGACCGCCTGGGCCAACTGCAAGTTTTGACCGGCATTGTCTGGGAAATAGTTGATTGCCACGCGGGCCCCTGCGGCCGCGAGGGTCAGGGCCGTCTGCCGACCGATGCCCTGGCCACCGCCTGTAATCAAAGCCACTTGAGGCGCCAAACTCACCGTCATGCTCATGTCAAAACTCCTGGAAAAATCTCGCGGTTGACGACGCGATGCTAACCGCCGGTTGCCGCAGGGCCATCACTCCCACCGACTCGTGCGGGAGGAGCAACCGCGGGCGCCCCGACTCCCCGGGGCATGCGGTTTGTTGATTTGTAACCGTTCACGGGTGGGAGGTGATACATGGGGCTGGTGCATTCCGCAAGTCGGAGGGTTCTCGGGGCAAACCGATAGCGTTCTCCAGTTGCTGTGACTCGCAAACAACCGACTGGTTAGCCCGACTTGCTGCATGACACCCTACGAGGCGTGAACGGTTACGTTGATTTTTCGGTAGCGGACTGCGTCAAGGGCTTGTTGATTTTTCCGTAGCGGAATGCGTCAAGCATTTCGATTGAGGCGAAAACGCCGTGTTTTTGCCCGATTTTCTTGAATCGGGCAGCCCATTCGCGTGTCAGTCTGGAAAAATCAACAAGTCCTCAAGCGTTTCGATTGACTGGGAAACGCCGTGTTTTAGCCCGATTTTCTTGAATCGGGCAGCGAATTCGCGTGTCAGTCTGGAAAAATCAATAGGCCCCGTGCCCCTGCGGTGATTTAAGCACAGACCCGCCGCGTCGACGACCCCGGGCGGCCAGCGATTGGAAAGCGGGCTTTGGGCGGCGTCGATCGGCTACCCTGCGACGTCCGCGACGGGGCAGCCAGCGGGTTAATCTTGACTAAACTTATCAACATGGTAATGATGGAGCCTTCGGCAGCTGGCTGGCGGCCGATTTTACTGGTTTCTCGGTGGGGGCGGGTACGCGGATAACGATTGCAAAACGATGTCGAACGCCGTTTCAAACGTCAATTTGGAAGATGGGCCTCGGCCTGAGCACAGCAAAGTGGAGACGATCAAGTGGCAGAGCCGCTTTCTCCGCGGGCAGATCTCTGACGAGCTGATGGAGGGGACCGACCATTTCACGGAGGACTCGGTCCAGTTGCTGAAGCATCACGGGATGTACCAGCAGGACGACCGGGACTTGCGAGCGGAGATGCGTGGCCAGGGCGAAAAGGGCAAAGCCTATATGATGATGCTGCGGACCCGTGTCCCGGGCGGCAAGATGACCGCCCAGCAGTTTGTGGGTGAGATGGAATTGGGCGACGCCTTGGGCAACGGCACGATGCGTTTGACCAGTCGCCAGGCGATCCAGCATCATGGGATCTTGAAGGAGAACTTGAAGACGGCGATCCAGCGGATCCATCAGTTGCGGTTGTCCACGTTGGGCGCTTGCGGCGATGTGAATCGCAACGTGATGGCTTGCCCGTTGCCGATCAATCGACCGTGTTATCATCAGGTCCAGGCGCTGGCCGATCAATTGTCGGACTATTTTTTGCCGCAATCGAACGCCTACTTTGAGATCTGGTTGAAGGACCTGCAATCGGGCGAGCAGGAATGCGCGCTGCAGATGGATGCCGAGCGCGAGCCGATCTACGGCTCGGTGTACTTGCCGCGGAAGTTCAAGGCGGCGATTGCCTTTGCCTTCGACAACAGCGTTGACGTGCAGACCAACGATTTGGCCCTGGTGGCGGTGGTCGAGCAGGATACGGTGGTGGGCTACAACATCATGGTCGGAGGTGGCATGGGCATGACCCCGGCCAAGAAGACGACCTTCGCGGCCTTGGCTCTGCCGCTGTGTTTCTCAACTCCCGAAAATGTGATTGCGATCTGTCGCGCGGTGGTGGAAGTGCAGCGTGATTTTGGCAATCGCGAGGATCGCAAGCACGCGCGGTTGAAGTACTTGATCCGGGATTGGGGGATCGAAAAATTTCGTGACCATGTCGCCCAGTACTGGGGGCAGGCATTGACGCCATCGCGAGACTTGCCGATCACCGCGGTACATGACGCGTTGGGCTGGATCGACCAGGAAGACGGTCGGTGGTGTTACGGGTTGAATGTGGAAAACGGTCGGATTGTGGATCGACCGGGCCTGCAACTCAAGTCGGCGCTCCGCGAGATCTGTGAGCGTTTGACGCCAGCGATCCGTATCACGGCCCAGCAGAGTGTCTTGTTCTGCGATTTGACTCCTGAGCAAAAGCCGATATTGGAAGAAATTCTGGTTCGTCACCAAATCAAACGCAGCGAGGACTACCTGCCCACGCGACGATGGTCGATGGCCTGTGTGGCCTGGCCGACGTGCGGCCTGTCGATCACCGAAAGCGAGCGTGCCTTGCCGGGGATCATGGATGGCTTCGAGGGGCACTTGCGGGAGTTGGGCCTACAGGACGAACCGATCCACGTGCGGATGACCGGTTGCCCCAACGGCTGTGCTCGGCCCTACAATGCTGAGATCGGCTTGGTGGGCAAGGCCAAGGAAAAGTACACCGTTTATTTGGGGGGCTCGCATTTGGGCACTCGCTTGGCCTACATCTACAAGGACATGGTGCCCCACGATGACGTGGTGCCGGAGTTGGCGGCGGTGCTGCGAGTGTTTCAGCGCCAGCGGATACCCGGTGAACATTTTGGTGACTTCTGCGATCGCTTGGGCCAGGAGGCCTTGTTGGCCGCCGTCGGCTCATGACCTGGCAGATTTTTGCCTCCTCGGCGCCGGGTCTGGAACGCTTATTGGCCGACGAGATCCACGGGTTGGTGCCGGTTGATTTTCACACGAGTCACCGCCCATCGGCGATTGAAGTCGTACCGGGAGGCGTGTCGTTTGGCGGCTCGACCGAGACGTTGGGGCACGCCTTGGTCGGCTTGGGCTTGGCCGCTCGGGTGTTGGTCCGCGTCGCTGAGTTCCCGGTCCGGCATCTGAACGAATTGGAGAAATCGGTCGCTCGGTTGCCCTGGTCCGATTGGTTGCGACCCACCGAGCCCCTTGAGATTCGCGCGACCGCAAAAAAATCCAAGTTATTCCACACGGGGGCCATCCAAGAACGAGTCGCGCGGGGGATCCAGCGAGCGGGCGGCCCCGCAGCGGCCACCGTTGAGGCGGTCGTGGGCGGGCAGGCCAAGCCCACCGCGGGAGAGTTGGCGAGCCAGACGGCTGGAGGGCAGGCAGGACCGCAGACCAACGAGTCGGACGAGGCATCCGAACGCGTGTTGGACGGCACATGGGAGGGAGGCGAACGCGTCCATCCGGCGGTCGTGGTCCGGATCGAACGGGATCGGTGCATGCTGTCTCTGGATGTCAGTGGCCAGCCGCTGCATCGTCGCGGCTATCGCGTGAATCCATACCGGGCACCGCTGCGAGAGGACTTGGCACGGGCCCTGGTGATTGTCTCGGGTTGGGACCGGCGCCAGCCTTTGGTCGATCCTTGCTGCGGATCGGGCACGGTGTTGATCGAGGCCGCGTTGTGGGCCAACCGCATTCCACCGGGTCTGGGACGCGAATTTGCATTGGGGGCGACCGCACTGAGCGATCCGGCTGGCATCCGAGCGATCAAACGCCAGCGGCTGGGCTGGGCCGAGGCAACGGTCGGCGAGGGACGGTTGGCGGGGTTCGATCGCGACCCGAACGCCATTGCAGCGGCCCAATTGAATTGGCAGCAGTGGCACGCGCAGTTGACACGCGTCGGCGATTTTGACGCCGGCCCTGGGGTCTGTGGCGGGCAGTTTCCAACGATCGAGTGGGAAGCGCAAGATGTGATGCGATTGGCGATCCGCGAGACGCCGGTCACCTGGGTGACGAACCCGCCCTGGGGCGATCGCATTCAACCTTCGGGTAAATTGGTGTTCCTCTACCAGCGACTGGGTGAGTTGCGTCGCCAGTCGGGGCCCGCCTCGCGACTGGCCTTGATCACCTTGCACCGCGAGTTGGCCTACAAGACGGGAGTGCCACTGGGGTCGGCCTTCTTGACCGATGCGGGTGGGCTCAAAGTCAATGCCTTTGTTGAGTCGGATTCGGCAACCCGTTGAGCATGAAAAAGCCGCGGAGGTCGACTGACAGCCACGGCGGAGGGGATCCGAGTAGTGCGTTTTGAGCCGAGCATCGGCCTGCCCGAGCACTGGCATTGACGGTTCGGCAACTGGGGACTGCACGGCAACGGGGCTGCCGGCCTTCCCCGTCGATTATTTACAGCGCCAACAGCTATTTACAGCGCCAACAGCAGGCGACTGGGTGCCTTCAGGTAGCCGATGATGTCGTTGAGGAACCGGGCGGCCATGGCACCATCGATCAAGCGGTGGTCGTACGACAGGCTGAGCGGCATCATCAACCGTGGCTTGATTTCGTCACCGATGACGACGGGCAGTTTCCGAGTGCGTCCCAACAGCAGGATCGCGGACTCGGGCACGTTGATGATCGGCGTGGAGTAGGTTCCACCGATCGCGCCCAAGTTGCTGATCGTGAACG
This sequence comes from Pirellulaceae bacterium, assembly GCA_018402565.1. Lineage (GTDB taxonomy): Bacteria > Planctomycetota > Planctomycetia > Pirellulales > Pirellulaceae > M30B19. The sequence goes on from JAGYIQ010000011.1 coordinate 29,683, forward strand.
TGCTGCCCCGGAGGTCCTCGATCGCAAAATTGTTATCGCGAGCGTTGGTGGCGATGGTTTGCAGTTGCCGGGCGATGGCCGGGATCGACAATTGATCGGCGTTCCGCAGGCTGGGGACGACCAAGCCACGATCGGTATCCACGGCGATACCGATGTTGACGTACTTTTTGTAAATGATCAGGCCCTGTTCCATGTCTACCGAGGCATTGATGGACGGGTTCTGTTTGAGGGCCATGGCCACGGCTTTGATGACAAACGGCATCGAGGTCAGCTTGATGCCCTGGGCAGCGTAGTCGTCCTTGCTGCTGCGGCGGAAATCCTCCAGATCGGTGACGTCGGCGTCGTCGAAGTTGGTGACGCGGGGTGCCGTCGTCCACGACTCGTGCATCTTGTTGGCAATTGTCTTGCGGATGCGACTCATTTTCTCCACGGTCACGGGTCCGAACCCGTCGGATTCGCCAGCGACTTCCGCGGGGGCAGCCGACTTGGTCAGGCTACCCATGGGCGGCCGCGAGCCGCTCTTGACGATCTCCAAGATGTCTTCACGCTGGATCCTTCCGCCGGGTCCCGTGCCTTTGACTTGGCTGATATCCACGCCGATCTCGCGAGCGAAACGGCGCATCGTTGGGCTGGCGGGGATCAAGGCCCCATCGGTGCTGGCTACTGCCACGGCGGGTTGCCGCCGGAGCCGCCGCTGCCGGAGCCGGAGTTGCTGGAGCTGGAGCTGGAGCCGGAGCGGGCTTGGCTGCAACCGGTTCCGGAGCTGGAGCTGCCGGTGCCGGAGCCGGAGCCGCTGGAGCTGGGCGGGCTTTGGCTGCAACCGGTGCCGGTGCTGGTGCTGGTGCCGGTGCTGGAGCCGCGCCGCTGGTGGCTTCGATGCGGAACAGGGCCTGGCCCACGGCGACGGTGTCACCTTCCTTGATCAGGATCTCGACGATTTTGCCGGCCGCATCGGAGGGTACGTTGGCGGTGGCTTTATCGGTTTCAATTTCCAGTAGTGACTGGTCTTTGGTGACGGTGTCGCCTACTTTGACGAACAGTTCCAGGACTTCGCCGGATTCCACGCCATCGCCCAAGCTAGGCAGTTTGATTTCGCTGGCCATCAGTATTTCTATCTTTCCAGAGATTATGAAACGACGATTGGGGTCACTCGGCCCAGAGTCCATCGCGGCGTTGCCCGTCCGCCGCAATCGACTGGGTCAGCCACGGGGATCAAGCGTACAGCGCGTTGACTTTTTCCGGGTTGACATCCAGATCTTGGATCGCGCGAGCGACGTCGGCGGCGGCGATCTTGCCCTGGAGGCTCAGTTGGTACAGGGCGGCGATCGTCACGCAAGCGGCATCGACTTCGAAGTGACGCCGGAGTGCTGGGCGGGTCTCGCTGCGTCCCATGCCGTCGGTTCCCAGGACAAAGTAATCGCCGGGGATCCAGGGCTGGACTTGTTCCGCCAGGGCTCGCACGTAGTCGCTGGCGGCGATGAATGGCCCATGATGACCGGCCAAGACCTTTTCCACGTAGCTTTGACGCGGGGCTTCGGTCGGGTGGAGCATGTTCCAACGTCGGCAGGATTGGGCGTCGCGGCGCAATTCCGTGTAGCTGGTGACACTCCACACGTCGGAGGCGATTTGGTAGCGTTCGGCCAGGATACGTTGGGCGTCGAGGACGCTGTTCATGATAGCGCCGGAGCCGAACAGTTGCACGCGATGCTGCGCGCCTTTGACCTCGGAGCTGGAGAACTTGTAGATCCCGCGAATGATGCCTTCCTCGACACCGGCGGGCATGGCCGGTTGTAGGTAGTTGTCATTGCCGACCATGATGTAATAGATGCCGTTTTCACCTTCTTGGTACAGCCGACGCAGGCCATCGAAGATGATCGTGGCGGTTTCGTAATTGAAGGCCGGGTCGTACGAGCGGACCGTGGGGAAGGCGATGGCATTGAGCAGGCTGTGCCCGTCTTGATGCTGCAAGCCCTCGCCGTTGAGGGTGGTGCGTCCCGCGGTGCCACCCAGGAGGAAGCCCTTGGCCTTCATGTCTGCGGCGGCCCAGATCAAGTCGCCAATGCGTTGGAAGCCAAACATCGAGTAATAAATAAAGAACGGGATCATGTTGACGCCGTGGGCCGAGTAGGCCGTGCCAGCCGCATTGAAGCTGGCCATCGAACCGGCCTCCGAGATCCCCTCTTCCAGGATCTGGCCACTGGTGGATTCCTTGTAGTAGGCCACCTGATCCGAGTCCACGGGATCGTAGAGTTGTCCGAACGGGGCGTAGATACCGACCTCGCGGAACATGCCTTCCATACCGAACGTGCGCGACTCGTCGGGCACGATCGGGACAACGTACTTGCCGATCTTGTCGTCCTTGGCCAGTCGCGACAGCAAGCGAACGACGCCCATCGTGGTGGACAATTCTTTGTTGTAGTCGCGTTCGATGGCCTTGCGATGATCGTCGAAGGTCGGGACCTCGATTCGCGGCGCCTCGGTCGGGCGACTGGGGACCGACCCCCCGAGTTCTTCGCGCCGTTGCAGCAGGTACTTCATCTCCTGGCTGTCTGCCGGTGGGCGATAGAACGGCATCTTGGCCACTTCCGAATCGGAGACGGGGATGCCGAAGCGGTTGCGGAAGTGCATCAACTGCTCTTCGTCCATCTTCTTTTGGTTGTGGGCCACGTTGCGACCTTCACCGGCCTCGCCCAGTCCATAGCCCTTGACGGTCTTGGCCAAAATCACCGTCGGCCGACCCTGGCAGTTGACGGCCGCCTGGTAGGCAGCGAACACTTTTTCCGGATCATGTCCACCGCGACGGATGCTCTCCAGTTTCTCGTCGGAGAGGTTTTTCACCAATTCCAACAATTCAGGATATTTGCCGAAGAACTTTTCGCGGATGTAGCTGCCCGGCGCCACGCTGAACTTCTGGTACTCGCCGTCCACGCATTCTTCCATGCGGCGGATCAGCAGGCCCGATTGGTCCTTGGCCAACAGTTGGTCCCACTCGGACCCCCAGACGACCTTGATGACGTTCCAGCCCGCTCCGCGGAACACGGCCTCCAGTTCCTGGATGATCTTGCCATTGCCGCGGACGGGTCCGTCCAGTCGCTGCAGATTGCAGTTGACGACGAAGCAGAGGTTGTCCAGTTTCTCGCGGGAAGCCAGCGTGATGGCACCCAGGGTCTCCGGTTCGTCGCATTCGCCGTCGCCCAAGAACGCCCAAACACGTTGTCGCGAGGTGTCCTTGAGATCCCGATTTTGCAGGTAGCGATTGAACCGAGCTTGGTAGATGGCCATGATCGGAGCCAAGCCCATCGAGACGGTGGGATACTCCCAGAAATTCGGCATCAACCAAGGATGCGGGTAAGACGACAGGCCGGGTTGGTCTTGCAGTTCGCGGCGGAAGTTCGACAGATGCTCCTCCGTCAAACGGCCCTCCAAAAAGGCACGCGAATAAATGCCGGGCGAAGCGTGACCCTGGAAATACACATGGTCGCCATCAAACCCCGACTCACCACGCCCGCGGAAGAAGTGGTTGAAGGCGACTTCATACAGCGTCGCGCTGCTGGCGAAGGTCGAAATGTGGCCGCCCAAACCCTCGTGATACTTGTTGGCTCGCACCACCATCGCCACCGCATTCCAACGGATCATGCTCTTGATCCGCCGCTCGATCTCGCGATTGCCCGGATAGGTCGGCTGCTGCGATGCCGGAATGGTATTGATATAAGGCGTATTCAAGCCGAACGGCAGGTCCACGCCCTCTTGCCGAGCCTGATTCTCCAGGGCTTCCAGGATGTACCGGGCCCGATCGATGCCGCGGCTGCGAATGATGTACTGCAGGGACTCCAGCCATTCGCGCGTTTCTACGGGATCCGTATCAGCCCCTTGAGCCGCAGCGTCGAGCGGGAACGGCAAACGGTCAGACGGTATCTCGGAACGAACGACATCGGACATGGATTCACCTTTCGGGTGGGAGGTTGGGTAGGAACCAACGGACCAAACGACGCGATATTATAGCGAGTTTTTTCCGGATTAACAGACGCGGCCACCGACAAACCCACGACCCGCCGTTTGACCCCCGTTTCTGATTTTGGAGCGTTTTCCTGCCCCGCAAAACTCGTTTAAGGGTGCTTGTTTTCTCTTTGTGGTTGGCTCAGTGGCTGTTCCGCGGCGTGTTGGCATCCCGCCACGACACGGGGTGGGCGACCGGAACGCGCGGGGGTGGCTCCCAGGCCAATCGGCTGGGCCGCTAAAAGTCACCCTCGTCGTTGGGGTTGTCGCGGAAGCGGTAGCCGATCCCTCTGACGGTTTGGATCATGTCGGCCGAGGCCCCCAGTTTTTTCCGCAGCGAGCGGATGTGGACGTCGATGGTTCGCTCTAGCACCAGTGTATCGGCACCCAGGGCGGAGTCGATCAGTTCGGACCGATCGAATGCTCGGCCGGATTGTCGCATCAGGGTCTCGAGCAAGCGAAACTCACTGGGGGTCAGATCCAGTGGTTTGCCTTCGAGGGTGACGGAGTGCTTGCGGCGATCGATCAGGATACCGCCGCCACTGAGGGTCTCGATGCTGATGCTTTGCCGTTCGCGGCGTCGGATCAGGGCCTTGATGCGTTCGAGTAGGATTTTGACGCTGTAGGGTTTGACCACATAGTCGTCGCAGCCAACCGAGAAGCCCACCAAGTGGTCGGACTCCTCGCCTTTGGCCGTGAGCATGAGGATCAAGACGTCTTTGGTTTGTGCGGCTGAACGTAGTCTGCGGCAGACTTCGAGACCGTCCATGCCGGGCAACATCAAGTCCAGGACGATGAGGTCCGGTGAGTGCAGTTGGGCTTGAGTCAGGCCGTCTTGGCCGTCGAACGCCCAGAGAACATCGTAGCCGGCTTGTTGCAAGTTGTAGCGTACGACGTCCGCCAGGGAGCGGTCATCTTCAACCACCAAAATCTTATGACGTGTCATCAGTCGACCTCTTTCTATGTGAAACCATGGCCCCGGCGGGGTCAGGGGCGGCGCTGCGACTTGGGTCAAGTTGCAGCGCGCTGACTTTGTCAAAAAACGATCCAGCCCCACTGTATTGCCGCGCCCCGAGTTGTCTTAATTTTGTTGGGAAGCCTGAGGGGTTGGCACATGGCGATGCCGCACAATATCTCCGTCCACCAGATAGACGACGTCTTCCGCGATGTTGACCGCATGATCTGCGATGCGTTCCAGGTGCTTGGACACGGAGAAGCAGTTCAACGCGGGCTCGATCAGTAAAGGGTCGCTCTTCATCCTCTCCATCAAGTCGCCAATGACTTGGCGATGGATCTCATCCACCTCGGTGTCCTGCCGCACGACCTCGCGGGCCAGTCGTGTGTCCAGATTGACGAACGAATCCAAGCTTTTGCCGACCATCCGCAGCGACCGTCGGGACATGTCGGGCAATTGATTGGGGACTGGAAACGGTTGGCAGTCACGCATTGCCTTGGCCCGCTCGGCGATGTGTCGCGCCAGGTCCGAGATGCGTTCCAATTCACTGTTGATCTTCATCATGGTCGTCAGTCGCCGCAATTCGATGGCGACCGGTTGGTACAGTGCCAAGGTCTTGAGGCAGTTTTCCTCGATCGCGACTTCCGCCTCATCGACGATCGTATCTCCTTGTAAAACGGCCTCGATCAATTCGTGTCGACGTTCGCAAAAGGCGGCGACCGAGTCGTGCACCATTTTTTCTACGACACCGAACAGATCCAGCAATTGTTGATGGATCAAGCTGTAATCTCGGCTGAAGTGTTTGGACATGAGGTAGCTTTCGGCAACGTCGCGGTTCTACTTGGGGAGGCGGATGGACAGGCAGCAGCGGGCAGTGGCAAGTTCGCTCAACCGTACTTGCCGGTCACGTAGTCCTCGGTTTGTCGTTGCTGCGGCCGGGTGAATACCTGTTGGGTCGGTCCGCATTCGACGACTTGTCCTTGATAAAAAAACATGGTCGTGTCGCTGCACCGAGCGGCTTGTTGCATGTTGTGTGTCACGATCACAATCGTGTAATTGGCTCGCAGTTCGTAGATCAAGTCCTCGACCTTCGCCGTGCTCGACGGATCCAACGCCGAGCAAGGCTCGTCCATCAGCAGCACTTCGGGACCGATGGCGATCGCTCGGGCGATGCACAGTCGTTGCTGTTGCCCACCGCTGAGGCTGAGAGCCGGTTTTCTCAGTCGATCCTTGACCTCGTCCCACAGGGCGGCTTTCCGCAGGGACCATTCCACCAACTCGTCGAGTTCGGCTTGGTTGACTTGGAAGTGCAGGCGGGGTCCGAACGCCACGTTGTCGTAGATGGACTTGGGGAACGGATTGGGTTTCTGGAAGACCATGCCCACGCGGCGACGCAGGGCCACGACATCGGTCGCGCGATCCAGGGCGTTGAGTTGTCCGATCTGCAGGGTGCCCGAGCAGCGGGCGGAGGGCACCAGGTCATTCATTCGATTGATCCATTTCAGCAAGGTGCTCTTGCCGCAACCACTGGGGCCGATCAACGCTGTGACATGATTGGGGGCGATGGTGGCAGTGATCCGCTGCAGGGCTTGGAAGTCCCCGTACCAGGCATCAAAGTTGTCGATTTTAATTTCCGGCGAAGTGGCTTCGCTCATCGGCGTCCTCGAATAAAAATGGCTGTCGCGTTCATGAGCAACAAGAGGACAACTAAGACAATGATGGCCGCCGCGGCCAGTTGGCGGTACCGTTCGACGGGATGATCCGCCCAGGAAAAAATCAGGATGGGCATGGTGACGCAACTGTCCAGCAGGTGCTCTGGACCGGTGCGTTTGCCGATGTTGCCTCCCAGCACGACAAAGATCGGGGCGGCTTCCCCGATGGCTCGGCCCATGGCCAGAATGCCGCCGGTCAAGATGCCGGGCAGGGCCGCTGGCAACGTGACCTGTTGGGTCATCTGCCATCGCGTGGCGCCCATGCCGGCCGCCGCTTCGCGGAGCGAATTCGGCACCGCCCGCAGGGCCTCCTGCGAGGCAATCACGATGATCGGCAAAATGACTAACGCCAGTGTCAGGCTTCCCGCCAGTAGGCTGGGGCCGAACGGCAGACGAAAGTAGTACCAGCGATGAATCTCGACCACGCCGCCGATTTCACCCACGCGCACCGTCCGTGCCAGCGCCTCAGCGGAGAGCGGCCGTCGCTGGCCGGGTTCCCAGGCTTGCACTTGAATCGGCCGCAGTTGCCCGTCCAGGCCCGCCAGCGATTCTGAGAACTGGAAAGTCGGCTCCGCTGGATTCTCGATGGGGATAAAAATCGCCGACCGCTCGTCCAAGGCCAAAAATTGGTAGTAGCGTTCCACGCCCCACAGGTCGAGGCCCGAGATGCTGTTCTGCTCCAATTTGCCAAACCATTGGAACATGTAGACAAAGACGGTCAGTCCCAACAGCCCATAGACAACGGACGGCACGCCAGCCAAGTTGGCGATGTTCAGCTGGACAAATCCATGCACCCAGCGCAAAGCGCGTCCGCGCGGACGGAACTCCTCCAAAAAGATCGCGCTGCCCACACCGACCGGTAAGGCGACCAGCGCGCACAGCAAGCAGAGGATCAGAGAGCCCACGAGGGCCGGGTACATGCCAGCGGCATCCGGGTTCTCCGGATCGTGAGAAGAGGACAAAAACGTCGGCGTCAGGCTGCTGGCGCCTTGATAACCGATCGCCACCAACAGCAACACGAGAATCGCGACGCTGGAACAGGCGATCCCCAAGCACAGCAGATAAAAGATACGATCGGAAAGACGCCGCGACGCCAATCGCTCGAGAGACAATGGGGGCGTGACTGACGGGGTCGGTGTGGGTTCCATCACTGGTACTCCTCCCGGTAACGACGTCGAATCAGTTGGCCCAGCATCGTCATGCCGAAGGTGATCACAAACAGAGTCAAAGCGACGCCGAACAAACTGTAATACTGGACGTTGCCGTATTCCAAGTCGCTCTTGAGCATCTCGATAATGAAACCGGTCATCGTCTGGGATTGTTGCCGTGGATCAAAGGTGAAAGTCGCCAAGGTTCCCGCTGCCAACGCCACGACCATGGTTTCGCCCAGGGCTCGCGAAAATGCCAAAAGCATGGCGGAAATCACGCCCGACAAGGCGGACGGCAACACGACCCCCAAAGCGGTGTTCATCCGTGTGCCCCCCAAGCTGTAGACCGCTTCACGCAAGGTGTCCGGGACGGCGGACAACGCGTCTTCAGCTAACGAGCAAACCAACGGCAGGCAGAGGATGCCCACCGCAATGCCGGCGCTGGTGGCGTTGAAGGTGTCGAACGAGGGACTGAACCACTGCAAGGTGGGGCTGATGACCAGGATCGCGAAATAACCCAGGACCACGGTCGGTATACCAGCCAGAATTTCCAGGACCGGTTTGAGTATCAAGCGTAAACGACGCGACGCAAATTCGCTCAGATAAATGGCTGTCAGCAAGCCCAAGGGCCACGCGATCAGCATGGCAATGCCCGTCACGCGAATCGTTCCGGACAACAGGGGCCAGATCCCAAATTCGACGTCCGCCAATGAGCGTGTCTCCAAAGCACTCCAGCGCGTGCCCCACAGGAAGCCGCTTAACGAGACCGACGAGCTCGAGAAAAAATGCCAACTTTCGCGAATCAACATCAGCCCGATCAAGGCTGAGATCGCCACGGTCAACCCAGCACAGGTCGCCAGTAAACCCACCATCACGCGATCGGTCCAGCGGCGTTTGCCGTTGTCGCGATAACGCTTTTGCAGCAGGGCACCCGGTGTCGGCAGGCCTTTGTTCACGGCTGTTGCTCTCCCGCCAGTTCCAACGCCGCGGGATTGTCTGTTGCAGGTAGCGGTATCTCCAGCGGGAGCAATGCGGTTGGCGATTGCAGGTACACGTCCTCAAATCGACCGGGAATCGTCTGCCCATGGTGATCCAAGAGACGGCTACCCAGATGTTGCTCCGGTTGTTCCACGGCCGCCTCCACGGCTTGCCAAATCTCTTCTGGCAGTTTGACAAAGCCCACCTTGGACGCCAACTCAGGCACCGTCGCAATGTAAAAACGCAAAAATTGGCGGACTTCCACGCGACTCAAGGACTGTTGATTCACGTAGAGAAACAACGGACGACTCAAAGGCGCGTACAGGTTTTCTTCAATCGCCAACCGCTCGGGTAAATAGGCTTGCCCCGTTTCCGGGTTCACGATCGGTATCGCTCGCAATTTACCGCGATTCTCGTTGTAGTATGCCACACCAAAGAATCCAATCGAATACAAGTTGCCGCTGACCCCCGTCACCAAGGCATTGTCGTCCTCGTTCAAACTCATGCCGGAACGCAGCGGTCCGCCCAAGACATCGGCAAAGAAGTCGTACGTGCCGCTGCCGGTTCCCGGAGCGAAGACCTTCAACGTTTGATTCGGCCAATTCGGGTCGACATCTTGCCAGGTTCGCGTGCCCGACGAGTGCAAGAACAGTCGCCGTAATTGCTCCAGCGACAGTTGTTGGACCCAGCGGTTGTGTGGATGGACGACCACGGTCAGGCCGTCGTAGGCCACGGGCAATTCCAGAAACGGCAAACCCGCCTCCGCCAAACCCGCCGCTTCACTGGGTAGAATCGGCCGCGAAGTGTGCACAAAGTCTAGCTCGCGCGCCTGGAAGCGTTTCAGTCCGTTCCCGGTGCCACGGCCTCCCACGTCCACTCGCACACGCGGATACCGACGACCAAAACGCATCGCCACCGCCTCGCCAATCGGACGGACCGTGCTGCTGCCATCGATCTGGATGTTCCCACGCAACGTCGAAACCTGCCGCTGCGCCTCCTCAGTGCCCCACTCCAAACCGGCGGGGGACGGCCCAAGTGGCTCCCGCTCTCCCACCTGCCGCTCTCCAACCTGCCGCTCTCCAACCTGCCGGTCAGGCGAACCCGTCGAGCGGAGTTCACCTTCCGGGACACCCCCGCCGCCGCACCCCGTCAGACTCAGCCAACCGAGGCACAGGACGGTCACGACCATCCGACCAGCGAGCAGGTGTTTGGGAGGCAAAGGGTTGAGCATGTAAGTCCGGGCGCTATGGGGTGACCGCAGGGAACCATTCCAGTCCCCCACTGAGTGCACATTGTACGTACCTGATGTTAACAAAAGATGAAGAAACCATGAACGGCTGGCGAATCTTTTCTTCGATTCAACCGCGGCACGCAGCCATGCGATAGACGCTGGAAAGCCTGATGCGCCGAGCGATCTACCCAAGCCCCGCGCGTCTGGGCTATACTGCTCCGCTTGCCCTCCGCCGCGGGGGGCCAGTCACGTCGCCGGCGGCTCGGTGGGAGCCGGTGGGCCTGTTACTCTCTCTCGCAACTGCAAATGCATGGCTCCCAAGCTATTATTTTGGTGCCTGACAGCCAGTTTCCTGATCTGGCTCTCTGGCAGCGTCATTTGGGGCTGGCAGGCCGAATCTTGGCAGTGGATTCTGTGGACGCTGACCTGTGTCCTGTTCGCGTGGGCCCAATATCGCCGGTTGTTGTGGTGGTACAACCCCATCGATCGCTTCCAGCGGCAACTCCATCGGATCTCGGCTGGCTCTTACGATAGTCTGTTGGGCATGCACGGCTATGGGACACCTTGGCCGCAGATTTCCGAGGCCTTTCAGGCCATGCGGGAGGCTTTGCGTCAACGCGAGCAGAGTCTGCGGGACACGAATCAACGGATGGAAAGCGTGTTGGGCAGCATGATCGAAGGCGTGTTGGCGGTCGATGACGAGGAAAATATCATCTTGCTCAACCGCGAGGCCAAACGGATGCTGGCGGTCGACCAAGTCGATGTGCTGGGGCGTGGCTTGCGTGAAGTGGTACGTCACCCCGAATTGATCCAAGCCGTGACGAAGGCTCGGCAGGAGCAACAGCCGGTCTTCAGTGAGTTTGTGACGGCGCGGACGCCGCGTCGTGTTTTGAGTATTCGCGTCACACCGCTCCCCAACGAACAAGCCGATGGTCTGACGATTGTCTTGGAGGACATTACCGAGCTACGACAGCTGGAGTCCATGCGGCGCGACTTTGTGGCCAACGTTTCGCACGAACTCAAAACGCCACTGACCGCGATCAAGGCCTACGCCGAAACCCTGCGTTTGGGAGCCATCAGTGACCCGGTCCATTGCATGCAGTTCATTGGGCAGATCGAGTCGCAATCCGATCGCCTGCACCAGTTGATTCTCGATCTGCTGCACCTTTCACGCGTCGAATCCGGCAAGGCGAGTTTCGAAATCTGTGAAATCGATCTGGCGGAGATTTGTCGCAACTGCCTGCAGGTGCTGCGGGAACAAGCCCAGAGGAGCGAGATCACATTGGAGTTGGTGCCCACTCCGGGCCCGATTCGCTTGCAGGCGGATGCCGAAGCCATCCGGATGATCGTCGACAACTTATTGGTCAACGCGATTCGCTACACGCCGGCGGGCGGGCAAGTGCAGATTCGCTGTCGCGTGACCCGCGGTTGGGCCATCTTGGAAGTCAGCGACACGGGGATCGGCATCGCCCCAGAACATCAGGAACGCATTTTTGAACGGTTCTACCGTGTCGATAAGGCTCGGTCACGCGATGTGGGTGGCACGGGCTTGGGTCTGTCGATCGTCAAGCACTTGGCCCACTCATTCGGTGGCACCGTCGAAGTGGAAAGCAAAATTGGTGCAGGCTCGACCTTCCGCGTGCGCTTGCCGATTGGCGGGCAAAGTTGACGCTGCAGTCGTTCTGACTGAATTGCAAATCAGCCGGAGTGCGTTGGCACCCGGTTTTCTGACTTAGTGGCGAATCAGCCGGAGTGCGTTAGCACCCGGTTTTCGACTAAGTGTCCAGATTTGATCAAGTCGTGTGGCGGGAACCGAGCCACCGCTTGAGGCGGGCTGGCACTTCCACCAGACTGGACTTCCACAGTTCCCGCGGCGTATCTGCGCGAGGACTGACCGGTTGTGGACGGATCCCGGTTTTTCGCAATAAGCGATTGAAGCGACAAACTCGATCGCGACGAATCGAACTGGGGGTGCGAAAGTTGATGCTGATCGAGATGGAGACATCGTCGAGGGTGCGAACCCAGTGGGGTGCGGTGGTCGGCACGTACACGCCTTGTCCCGGCGACAATTCGAACACTTGGCAGCGATCGAAGTATTGGGGTTCGCACGGCGTGCGAGTGCTGCTGGCCAAGAACGCTTCCAAGGCCGTCTCGGGCATCACGTCGCGATCGGTGACATCGTAGACGGCGAAGTCCTTTCGTCCTGCGACCTGCAAGAAGAAGTTCTGTTCGGGGTCGTAGTGAAAGGGCGTGTAAGCCCGCGGCGGACTGATGAAAATGAAGCTCTCACGACCTGAGATTGGACCGGTGACCGCCTCGATTTGCTCCTGCAGTTGATCCAATACCTCGTGCACCAACTGACCGTAGACCGCGTCCGTCTCGACATTGCGCAGCACGATCACTCGGTTCTGCAACTCGATGTTTAGGATCATGTCCTCGGTGGACAGATCGGCAAACGAACCGGCGTGCTCGTAATGGGTGCCCGCCTCGTGGGTACCGAATTCTTGCTTGGCAAACACGTATTCGCGTTGCAGCGGTGGTAGCCGTTTGGCCAAGGCGACTAGATTCTCCAATCGCAGCAAGGGATGATCTTGCATGCCATGTCGCAGTTCGTAGGGACGCAGGTCCACGTTGTCGCGAAAGCGAGCGGGGTCAATGTCGATAGCCGCCGCGGTCGTTGGGACCTTGTGCAACATTTTGTTCATGCGGATGGACTTTCCCGAGCAATTTAATCGACCGGCGATGCAAGCGCACGTTCGCCTGGCAGCGCGGCTAGAGAAAGTCTAGGATTCAGATAGGCTCCGCGTGGGCAGAAAAAACGACAGATTCCACCGCAATTCAGGCCGGTGCAACGGCGAGCGGTGTGTGTCTCCACCGCTAGTGCTCTGTCACAACTTAATTTTGGGATCGCTGTGACAAAGCACTAGTCGCACTCCGTTGACCATCACTCGGGCAGAATGCTGGTTTTTTCCGCGGTGGGAAAGTTGTCGGGCACCGGGATGCTAACTTGATCCGAGGCGACCCATTCGGTGGCTCGTTGCAGGAGTGTGCGGAAGCCGACACTGCGGAAAGCTCGCGTATCCGCTTGACCGGGCCACAGGTGACCGGGCATGACGGAGATGGCTTTGCCGCGGCCGTAGGGGATACACCACACCATCAGTTCGTGTTGGCCGGTTCCACCGCTTTCGACCGAGCTGAAAGCGGACGCCAGGATCTCCATGTTCTCTGCGGGTCCGCGTTGGCCATGGTACAGTTCGTCGTGAGCCTGTAGCCATGTGGTCGGCATGTCGCGAAAGATCGGATGCTCGGGTTGTCGAGCGGTCACGGGCCAATCGTGCAGGCGGCCGTGCCCCGCCCCCAGGCCCTCGCCGGGCGGTTGCCGCACGATCTCGCCCGCATCGTCGATGTACACGCGAGTGCCTTCGTTGGAGCCACGCCACAACAGCCCGGTCATGGCCTCGTATTCGGTCCAGCCGTTGAAGGGATTGTTGGCGGCGTGTTGGATCAGCAAACGCCCGCCCTGGTCCATATACTTCAGAAATCGCTCGCGGACCGCCTCTGGCCACATCTCGCCGTTGTAATCGCTCAGCAGGCAATCGTATTGGTCGAAGGCGGGTTGCCAGTTGGCCCAGGCTTCACGGTCGGCACCGGCTGCTGGCGAATAACTGACGGTGACCTCGAAGCGACCCGACTCCAACAGGATCTGTTCCATCAGCGGGGTGGTGCGCTGCCAGTCGTGATTGTTCTGACCACTGAGCAGCAGTACCTTGATCTTCTCACGCGTGGGTGCGGTCGAGGAACGGTACAGGGGCTGCCCGCAGGCCGACGCCCAACCCAACAGCGGGGCACTGGCCGCGGCGATCCCACTCGCGACGACGAACTGTCGGCGGCTGGTGCGCGCTGCTCCGACCAGGTTGGTATCGGTGTTTTGTTTCGCCATTGTCGTTGTTCCTTCGCGTGGGGTTTTGGGATAACCGCGGCGTAACCGGTCACGGTTGGGAGTTAATTCTAGGGGCGGGTGCGCCAGCTCAAGTCGGAGCCTGTCGGGGGCAAACTCGTGGCAATCACCAGCTGTTTTTTAACGGAGAAAATCAAATGGTTAGTCCGATTTGCTCCAAGGCACCCTACGGGGCGTGAACGGTTCCACCGTGTCCAATCGGTTAGGTTTTTTCGATCCAGGCCGGCTCGGGTTGAATCTCTGCGGTGCAGGGTTTCCCTTGATCGGCTCGACCGCTACCCGCCAAGCGGCTGATCACGCGGACCGTCATGTCATGATCGCAGTTGATTTGGCAGCTCAAACGCACGCCGGATACCTCGCGAGCGGTCAGGCAATCGTGTTCGGCTTGCGTCATTTGGGAGGGCTCGCCGGCGACAAACTCCACGCGGCAAGTCGTGCACTTGGATTGTCCCCCGCAGGCATGCAGTTGATCTTGTCCGGCATCCTCGACCAACGCCAGCACCAATCGCTTGCCAGCGGCGACCTCAAACTGACCTTGCCCCTCAACTGTTAACGTCGGCATTCACACTCTCCCTTAATCCAATGATCGGTAACGGCGATCGACGCTGACGCTCAGCGCAGTCGCCACACGTATTCGACAAATTCGCGGTCGACCTCTGCCAGGGTCTTACCCAGTTTCCCCTCGAGCATTTCGATACGCTCATCGCCGGTCTTCTGCACCAACGCGGGTTGTTGGGACAATTCTAATAGATACGCTTGGTATTGTTTAGAGTATCTCTTGAGCAGAAAGTGATTGAACGCCCAGGCCTCGGCGTAGGCATCCAAACTCCGGGTCGGGTCGCGGAATCGCTCGTCTGTACGAATCAAGGACGCCAGGGAGTCGGCCGGTCGCTGCTGCAGGTAAAGCTTGGCGCGCTGGTAGCGGAGAACGTTGATCTTGCCGATGCCCTTCCAACCCTGTTTGCTGGTCAGGTCTGGCGCTTCAAAGTACACCGCCAGTCCCTCGGCGACCCAGAGCGGGATGTCCGCCAATCGCTGCTGCATGCCGTTGTTGTACATCAACTGATGGGTCGCCTCGTGGACGATTGTGGCCACCATCGGCACGGCGTTGGGATGCGAGAGGGCTTGCGACAGGCCGCGGTCGCGAGTGCCGAATTGGCCGTCGGCAGTCAAGTCGTACATCACCACCCAGTTGTGCAAGATGTGGTAGTAGCCAATGATCCCGGTCGGGTCCGACTTCATGTCCGTCCGAGCAAATCGTTCGAATTGGGCGCGGTTGGCAAAGACCAGAACCACGAGCGGCCGATCGGCGTCTTGTGGGTCAAATCCACGTTTTTCCCAATAATTGTTAAATCCCGTCTTCAGTCGCTCGTACAAGGCCGCGACCCATTGAACATAGTCGCGGTCCGTCCAATAACAAAATGTGTAATGTCGACTTTGATGGATGCGAAACCCCTGGGGCAGCTCCGCGGCCAACCGCTCCCGCAGTCGCTCCGCGTCCAATTCGACTGCCTCTTCGTGCTGCTCGCGCGCCAGGATCTCGTCCTTGCGCAGCAACAGCAAGTGTCCCAGCATGTCCTTGAACAAGAGGCTGCCGTCCAGGGCCTCGATCAGGACGCGGCCGTCCACCGCTCGAGTGGCCTGGTCGCCTTGCCGAATCGTCAATCGATCCCAGGCGACCACCGACTTAGGCGCGGACTTGGGCACAGAGCCGATTGTCTCATCCGAGTCCTGCGGCCGGTTAGCCCGAGATTCATCAACCTGAGGTCCGCCAGCCCGAGATTCATCAGCCTGGCTAGTCGGAGGGTTCGCCCCGAGTTCCATGGCACTCGGGAGGCTGGCTGAAAATCCCAGCCACCAAAACAGTCCCAAGCACAAACCCAGCCCGGGTACTCGCCCGGGTCCCAGTCTGGGTCCCAGCCTGGGTACTCGTGCGGTTGGGGGTCGTGGCTGCTCGGCTTCCATCACTCCGTACCACCTTGTTGGGCTTTCTCGGGCGTCTCGTATCCGTCCTTAGTCTACCACAAACTTTGCGTGGAAGCGTCAAGCTTGGCCCGGAACTGGCCAGGCCTGCTCCGCTGTGGACGGGCTACCGGGACAATTCTGACTAATCCCACTTTACGTGTTAGGCCGGATAGGCGGCCGATCAACGGGTTGGCGGCCTCGCTTCAGCGACAGACGAAATGGTCGTAGTCGAACGCCCACTGCCCACTCACCACTCACCACTAGATCTTTGGGCCGGCTCCGCGGATTTCGACGCTGGCTTGATCGTAGTACTGCTTGAAGTTCTCTTGGAACAGTCCTGCCAAGCGTTTGGCGGCTTCGTCGTATTGGTTGGGGTCGGGCCAAGTCAAACGGGGTTGCAGGGTAGCGTCGGGGACATGGGGGCAGGTCGTCGGAATCGAGAACCCGAAGACCGGATCCGTGATACTGGGGGCATTCTCCAGCGAACCGTCGTGGATCGCATCGATGATGGCTCGGGTGTGCAGCAGGTTCATCCGCGAGCCGGTTTGCAGGCCGCCGCCGGTCCAGCCGGTGTTGACCAACCAGACGCTGGCGCCGTAGGTGCGAATTTTCTCGGCCAACAATTCCGCGTAGACGGTCGGATGCCAGACCAAAAACGCGGCGCCAAAGCAGGCCGAAAACGTGGCTTTGGGCTCGGTTACGCCGATCTCCGTGCCAGCGATTTTGGCGGTGTAGCCGGAGATGAAGTGGTACATTGCCTGCGCGGGCGTCAATTTGGCCACGGGTGGCAGGATGCCGAAGGCGTCGCAGGTCAGCAGGACGATGTTGGTCGGGTGCCGGCCCACGCAAGGAATCGTGGCGTTGTCGATAAAGTGAATGGGGTAGGAGGCGCGGGTGTTCTGGGTCAGAGTGGCGTCGTTGAAGTCGACGGTGTGGGTGACGGCGTCTTGGACGGTATTCTCCAGCACACTGCCGAAGCGGATGGCGTTGAAGATTTCCGGTTCGCTGCGGCGGGATAGCCCCAAGCACTTGGCGTAGCAGCCGCCTTCGATGTTGAAGACGCCGGTATCGCTCCAGCAGTGCTCGTCGTCGCCGATCAAGCCACGCTGGGCATCGGCACTCAGGGTGGTCTTGCCGGTACCGGAGAGACCGAAGAACAGGGTGACATCGCCTGAGGGGCCTTGGTTGGCCGAGCAATGCATGGAGAGGACGCCCTGCTTGGGCATCAAGTAGTTCATCACCGTGAAGACGCCCTTCTTCATTTCACCGGCGTATTGGGTGCCCATGATCACCATTTCGCGGCTGGCGAAGTTGATCGACACGCTGGTCGTGCTGCTCAAGCCGGGGATCTCGGGGTTGGCATACCCTGTGCCGGCGTTGTAGATCACAAAGTCCGGCTCGCCGAATGTAGTCAGTTCCTCGGATTTGGGTCGGATCAGCATGTTGTGCATGAAGAGGGCGTGGTAGGGCCGCGAGCAGATGATGCGGACTTTGATCTGGTAGGCTGGATCCCAGCCGGCGTAGCCATCGAACACGTACAACTGGGGGCAGCGATCGAGATGATCGAGGGCATCTTGGCGTAGCAAAGCGAAGGATTCGGGGCTCAGCGGTTTGTTGACGGGCCCCCACCAGATGTCCGCTTCGCTGCCGCCTTCCTGCACGACGCGTTTGTCCTCGGGCACCCGGCCGGTCTTGGCACCCGAGGAGGTTGCGATGGCCCCCGAGGTGCAGATAATCCCATCCTCGGTCTTGATGGCATCGTTATACAGTCGGCCGACCGTGGCGTTCCGCAGGACGGTCGCCGGGAATTGGCCCTGTAGAATCTTGGCGACGTGATCGAAAGAGGGAGCGTTGGCTCGAGCGGCCATGGTCTTGTAGGACATGTGTAGGTTTGCAACGAATAAGGAAGAGGAGCGGCGACCAGCACCTGACTGGTCACACCTGCGCCCCCATGATACCGCAATAGGACTCGAGTGATCAACGCACCCACCGACGATGAAAACCGCTGAGTGCGATCAGCTGAGTGCGATCAGCTGAGTGCGATCAATCGGCGAAGGGGTGGAACAGGTTCGGGCCGGAGGGACGTGACTTGAGGATGGCTTCGGCCAATTTCAAGTCCTCCGCCGTGGTGATCTTGATGTTTTGGCCGCTGCCGTTGACCACCGTCACGGGGTGTCCGGCCGCCTCGACGACCTGCGAGTCATCGGTGACCGGCATACCGCCCAGTCGCCCGTCGCTGGAGGTGGCCCAGCGTTCGTAGGCTGCCACCAGCAGTTGTTTTTCAAAGGCCTGCGGGGTCTGGGCCAGCCACAAGTGGCGCCGATCCACCGTCCGCTCGACCAGGTGATCCGACGAAACGGCCTTGAGTGTCGAGTGGACCCGTTCGGCCAGGATCGCTGCGCCGGTGCTTCGAGCCGCCGCAAAAACTTGGTCGACGTCCTTGCGAGTGGCGCAGGGCCGAGCGGCATCGTGGATGGCCACCCAGCGGCTGCGGGCGTCCACCCGAGCCAACGCCTGCTGGATCGAGTCGTGGCGTTCGCTGCCGCCGACAACCCAGTCGATCCCCAGCACGGCGAGGTCGGAACCGAAGCGGTCCACGAAGTACTCCTGGTCGTCCGCCGCAATGGCCACAATCACTTGGCGAACATCGGATCGGTCCCGAAACAGGTCGGCGGTCCGCAGCCAAACCGGGCGGCCGTTCAAGGACACAAACACCTTCTTCTGGCCGGCCGAGCCACTCGTCTGGAACCGACGACTCTGTCCCGCCGCCGGTAGAATCACAGTGAAGTCCGCCATCATGCTTACCGAGTCGGGTACAGGGTGATGATCAGTTGGTGCAGTTGACGAACGGTCTTCTCCATCCCCTCGCGGTTGGTCAGGAAGATCATCAACTGATTCAGCACCACTCGGCCCTGCGGCCAGCGCACATGGGCGGCCAGGGCACACTCCTCCAAAACTTGGTACAGGCGGGCTCGGGTCAGCCCCAATTCCTCGCTCTGTTCGCGAATGGCCTTGGGCCGAGCGCCCGCGCCGACACGATCACGGACCAAGTCGTAGGCGAAATCGCCCATGTCCAATTTCAGTTGGTTCAGAACCGGCGTGATCACGCTGTGCTGCACCAGCTTGGGTTGGGGCGGAGCCACGTGCAGCATCATGTCAAAAATCGCCGTTTCCACCTCGTAGACGTAGCGCGGTTCCAAACGCAACATCAGGTGCCCGCCTTCCGGCATGGCCGACATGGCCAAGTCAATGGTGTAGAACACCTCCAAGATCGAACTCACGCGTTTCTCGCCGTAAGTTCGCAGCTGACGCAACTCTTCCAACGAGTACGGCAGGTAGTTGCCCAAGGGATTGTTCCAGATCACCGAGGTGATCTCCATCAGATTCCGAGCCAATCGTCCCAGCGGCAGCGAATTGAGCCGATGTTTGGCCACCGAGGTCTTCCACTTGGCCCATTGGCCCTCGGTGACTGCCCGCGAGTTGAAACTGTCCAACGCCTCGGCCAATTTCTCTGCCTGGTTCGGCACCATCGACTGACTGCTGCCCGATTCCGGCTCCGGCAATTGCGGGTCGTTGGCGATCGCTCGCTCCAACAACTCCAACAGCATCCGCAGTTTCTTGACACCGATCCCGCGAGTCAAGCAAAGATCGTCAAACGGCTTGCTGAGCAATTGATCCACCGTCAGATCGATCAACGCCATGGGCAACCGCCGGTCATCCGGTTTGGACCAGTACAAGATCGGTCGCTTGCGACGATCGTCGTACTGTGGCTGCAATAACGTGTCCCGCAACTTCTGGAACTCCGTCTGCATCATCAGGACTTCCGTGTTGACCAGCGTGGGATATTTCGGATTCACGATCGACCTCGAACTTTGAATAAAACTAGTATTTCCATAAACGGTCGCGCCCTGCTTCAAGCCCGCTGAGGCCACTCACCGTCCGTTTAGAACGAGCGTTTGGCCAGCCCCTCGACTGCTTAAAACCTGCGGTCACGACCACCCCATCCTTCGCCCAGCCCCACGTATTTACCCCAAGTATCTGCCCCAGCGAGCATCGCGGTCGCCGATCGCCACCGCAGTCGCTCGTTGCAAATTGTAGCGGCACGAAAAAAAATGCCTACTACCTCTTGTCAAGAAAAAAATTAGGTCATTATCTGCGCTCGGTCGACCGTTTTTCTCGGTAGATACCCCGATTTCCACCGATTCGTGGCCGAAACTGCTTGGTTGATGTTACAAATCTGCTGGTTAGAGTAGCCCTAGGATAGAATTTTAGTTTTTGGCATGATATTTGCTCTTGGTTGCCTCGACTTACAGTGGCCGTGGCTGGCTGGGACATTGGCTGCTGGGGACGTTGGCTGTTGTGGACATTGGCTGGCTGGGGACGTTGGCTGGCTGGCTGGCTCAAGGCAATCGGGTGGCTCGAGGCAATCGGGCAGCCCGAGGTGATCGGGTGGCGGGGTGCTGAGAGCGGCAGTTGCTCGACAAGGCTGAGGGGCTGGTGCTTTGTGGGCTGTTAGAGGGGACCGAGATTCTTTTGTTTGGGAGGACTGGCCATGGGCTCGAACAGCGACGCGGGCGACGGACGCAGCAGCGCAGGAGCGGTGGGAGCGGGCGACCGACTGTGGCTGGCCACCAGCCTCGCGATGCTGGCCGCGACTTTGGTCTGGTTCTTCGGCTACGCCGACCCAGGGGCATCGACCCGTCAGGCGGGGGCGGAACCTGGCCACCTGAGGGGGCTCGATCCGAATGCTGGTTTCTCGGCCACGGACTTGGGCTCGGGATCAGCCGCGGCCCGCGAACTGGCGACGGGCGTGGGTGGGCAATCGCCGGCGGAGGGGGACGCGAGCGTGGCCGAATCCGCTGTGGCGCCGCATTTTATGGTTGGGGAGCGGTGCGGCCTGTGTCATGCCGAGTCGACGCGTGCTCAGGCGATGCGGGACGCGGGTGGCGAGTCGGTTGCGCCGTTCGATTTGTGGTCGACGTCGATGATGGCCCAATCCGCGCGGGATCCGTATTGGCGAGCGGTCTTATCGGCCGAGGTGGCGCTGCATCCTGGGCAGAAGGCGCATTTGGAAGAGGTCTGCACGCGTTGTCATGCGCCGATGGCAGGCGAGGTGGAAACGAGTCCTGCGGGGCAGGTATTGGCGTTTCTCCAGCCGACGTCGCCCCACGCGGACCTGGCGTTGGACGGGGTCTCGTGCGTGGTCTGCCACCAGATGACGGACGCGAATTTTGGCACGGCGGCTTCGTTCACGGGCGGTTTTGAGCTCAACCGCGACGCGGTGCTCTACGGCCCGCACGCCGATCCGGTCACGATGCCGATGCAGCGTCACGTGGGGTACACGCCGGCTTTCGGTCCCCACGTCAATCAGTCGGCGATGTGTGCGACTTGTCACACGGTCATCACGACGGCGGTCACGCCCGACGGGACCATGACCGATCAACCGTTTCACGAGCAGGCTCCGTATCTCGAGTGGCGGAACTCGGTGTTCAACAATGAAGTCCCGACCCCCGCGGCGGAGGCTCGGAGTTGCCAAGGTTGCCACATGCCGACGACCGACGAGCAAGGCCAGCCGATCGCCACGGCTTTGGCGCACAACCCAGGTGGTCGGGACTTTCCGTTTCTGGAGCCTCGTCAGCCCTACGGTCGTCATACTTTGGTGGGTGGCAATGCCTTTATGACGCGGTTGTTGCGGGACAACGCCGAGGAGTTGGGGATCGCTGCGCCGCAGGCTGCCTTCGACGCGTCACTGACGGCGATCCAGCGAATGCTGCAGCGGGAGACGGCGCGCGTCAGTATCGGTGCGGCGGTGCGTGAGTCGGATCAGTGGCAGATACCGGTCACCGTTAGCAACCTGTGCGGGCACAAGTTCCCCACGGCCTACCCCAGTCGACGAGCCTGGTTGCAGGTGGAAGTCTGGGCCGCCGATGGGACCCTGCTGTTGGCCTCGGGGCGAGTCAACGATCAAGGGCAGTTGTTGGGCGCGGGCGGGCAGGTCTTGCCGAGCGAGTTTTCTGGTGGCCAGGTTTTGCCGCATTTCGATCGTATTTTTGAATCCCAACAGGTTCAAGTTTACGAGACAGTGATGGGCGACACCGACGGTCAGCCGACGTTTTCTTTGTTGGAGGGCGCGGCGTTTCTCAAGGACAATCGCTTGTTGCCCCTTGGATGGCGAGCGGAGCATGCGGACGGTCCAGCCACCCAGCCGGCGGGTGTCGTGGCGGACGACAACTTTACGGCGGGCCAGGACCGCGTGCTGTACCAGGTTCCGGCCGCGGGTCCACCGCCGCACCGCATCGAGGTCTCGCTGTACTTCCAATCGATATCGCCGCGTCATGCCGCGGAATTGTTCGTGCATGACACGCCCGAGGTCGCCGCCTTTCAGCGGATGTACTCGCGGGCCGACCACCAGCCCGAGCGGATCGATCACCAGGTCAAGACTCTAGTAGGAAGATCGCCATAGTGACGGCGAACATCACCAACAGGGTGGCGATAAAATAGATGACCGTGATCGCCAGCAATAGTACGATGCCGCCGCACCATTCGCGCCAGCCGCGGATTTGGAAGACCCGGCACCAAGCGACCAATTGGTAGACTGTGGAGATGGCAAAATAGGCGAGCGCCCCCCACGCCATGGACCAGGCGTTGATCGGCACGGTCAGCAGCGATAGGAGGCATTGGATGCTGAAGATGTAGCTGTTGATGACCAGGTGTTCGGCAAAGTTGAAGTGGCGGTGGAACACCAGCCAGGTGCCGATGGCGTAGAATGGCACGGCGATCAGCAGGGCCAGGTTCATCCACTTGAGGGTTTGCAGCATGAACCAATCGGCGGTCGAGACTTGCAGTTCCCGCAGGGCGCGCTTGGCTTGGAACTTTGTGGTCAACAGACTCTCGGGCGACTCGATCATGTCCAGCAATTGTTCTTCCGCGACCTTCAATCCTGGGTCTGGCGGAGTCGCCGCGGCTGTCCGTGATACGTCATTGACGCTGACTTTTTGCCCGACGTCCACGTTCATGGCTAGGGTACTGAGCGTCACGCAGATGAAGAGGAACTTGACCGGGTCCTGGAAGCGGCGGTTGGTCCCCGACAGGATCTCGGCCAGGCTCTCGGCGGGGCGAGTCAACACGCGCCAGCTGGTAAATAGGAAGCCGCGTTCCACGAGCAAAGCTTCGCGTAATTCGACCAAGATGCGACGGTTGTTGTAGAAGGGTTCCGACATGCCGTGTTTCTCAGGGAGCGGGGGACCGCCGCATGGGAACGGTCGTGGGCAGCCATTGTAGCCGGTGGGTGTCGAACGCGGCAGGCTGACAGGCCTGGCGGGGTGAACTATGATAAAACCGGGGGCTCAGGCGCTGGCATTACCGCCGGGAAGTTCAAACCTGTTTCCCTCTGGGGCGGTGACGGGCTAGAATTGGAGCTTGGGCAAGTCGGGGATGTCGTAACCGTTCACGGGTGAGAGGTAATCCTCGGGGCTGGTGCATTCCGCAAGTCGGTTGGTTCTCGGGGTAAACCGATAGCGTTCTCCAGTTGCTTTTGCTCGCAAGCAACCGACTGGTTAGCCCGACTTGCTGCATGACACCCTACGAGGCGTGAACGGTTACGGGCTATGAGCGGCCTGCGGGGGGCGGTTTTGAGGAATGGACGGATGTGGTGGGAAACTTCGCGGCGTCGGTTTTTGTGGCAAGCGGCCTGTGGCATGGGCGGCGTGGCGCTGACGGCTCTGGTGCAACAGGAAGCGGAGGCCGAGGGAGTGGGGCGAGGCCGCGGGGGACGGCGGCGGGCGGATGAACCGGCAACTGATACAGCTGCTGCGGGTCTGCATCATCCCGCACGAGCCAAGAACGTCATCTTCTTGTACATGGATGGCGGTCCCGCACAAATGGATACGTTTGATCCCAAGCCGCGGTTGACGGCCGAGCATGGCCAGCCGTTTGGGATGAAGATGGAGCCGACCCAGTTCAACAACAACGGCAATACGCTGGGGAGCCCCTGGAAGTTCCAACCGTACGGGCAGTCCGGTCTGCCGATCAGCGATCTCTTTCCGCACGTCGCACAGCACGCCGATAAGTTGGCCGTGATTCGCTCGATGACCAGCGCGTTTTCCGAGCACACCAACGCCAATTACTTTTTGCACTCGGGCAGTGGCTTCCAGGGACGCCCGAGCATGGGAGCTTGGGTTGGCTACGGTTTGGGCAGCGAGTCACGCGAGTTGCCGGGTTTTGTGGTGCTCAACGGCGGATTGATTCCTCCAGGAGGGGCCGATTGTTTTGGCAGCGGATTTTTGCCGGCCGCCTTCCAGGGGTCGGTGTTCGCGCATGGTCCGCAACCGGTGGCCAACATCCGTCCGCCGGCCGAGCGGCAATCGGCCCAGGTCGCGACATTGGACTTGGTTCGTCATCTGGATCGACAGTACCTGGAGCAGTTGTCGCAAAAGGATGCCGTGGAGTCCGCGATCACCAACTTTGAGTTGGCGTTTCGCATGCAGGGCAAGGTGCCGGAGTTGATGGATTTGTCGGGTGAAACCGCCGAGACCTTGGCCGCTTACGGCTTGGAGTCGGGCAACGGGCCCACCCAGGTCTTTGGGCGACAGTGTCTGGTGGCTCGGCGGATGGTCGAGGCCGGCGTGCGGTTCATCGAGTTGACGTGCCCGAGTGTCGGCAGTGATCGCTGGGACCAGCACAGTAACTTGAAGGACGGCCACGAGGCCAATGCTCGGGCGGTGGACCAACCGATTGCCGCGCTGTTGGCGGACTTGGAACAACGCGGGTTGCTGGACGAAACCCTGGTGGTGTGGTCGGGCGAGTTCGGCCGGACCCCGTTCGCTCAAGGGGCGGACGGTCGCGACCACAACCCGTTCGGGTTTAGCTTGTGGATGGCGGGCGGTGGAGTCAAAGGCGGCACCACTTACGGTGCCACTGACGAATATGGATACAAAGTGGTGGAGGGCAAGCTGCAGATTCACGACCTGCACGCCACGATGTTGCACTTGTTGGGGGTGGATCACAAGCAGCTGACGGTCCGTTGGGGAGGCCGCGACATGCGTCTGACGGACGTCCACGGAAAAGTGGTGCACGAGATTCTGGCGTAGTGGCGGTGAGTGGTGAGTGGTGAGTGGTGAGTGGTGAGTGGTGAGTGGTGAGTGGTGAGTGGTGAGTGGTGAGTGGTGAGTGGTGAGTGGTGAGTGGTGAGTGGTGAGTGGTGAGTGGTGAGTGGTTGGGGTTGGGAACATTTTTTGGAAGCAAGCATGTCGTTGGTAAATGGATGGAAGTGTCGCGAGTTTGGTCGTCTGGCTCGAGTGGGACTGACCATGGCGTGCGTGCTGGTTTGTGTCGGTACGGTCGGCGGTGGTACTGGGGTCGTGGTTGGGGCCGTGGTTGGGGCTGGTGTGAGTGCCGCCGTGCATGAAGGGTTGGGAGGCGAGTTTGCTGAGGGGGAAGAC
Source organism: Pirellulaceae bacterium (assembly GCA_018402565.1). Classification (GTDB taxonomy): domain Bacteria; phylum Planctomycetota; class Planctomycetia; order Pirellulales; family Pirellulaceae; genus M30B19. The sequence continues at coordinate 55,066 of JAGYIQ010000011.1, forward strand.
GATTGGGAGACGGACATCGACGTGGCCTTGGCGGCGGCCAAGCAGGACGGCAAGTACTTGCTGTTGGATTTTACGGGCAGCGATTGGTGTCCGCCCTGTATTCGCTTGGAAAATGAGGTGTTGTCGCAGGCCGCGTTTGTGGCCGAGGCGCAGAAGCAGTTTCATCTGGTGAAGTTGGATTTTCCGCAAAACCAACAATTGGTGCCTGTCCGCTTGATGGAGAAGAATCAGGAGTGGATGAAGCGGTTGGGAGTGGATGGTTTTCCCACGATTGTCTTATTGGACGCGGAGGCTCGGCCGTTTGGCTTCTTGGGTTACACGGCGGGTGGGCCGCCCGCGTTTCTGGAGTTGATCCAGCAGCGGTTGGCCGCGAAGACTCGGTTTGATCAATTGATGGCGCAGGCCGTGGCGGCGGAGGGGGCGGAGCAAGGGCGGTTGTTGGATCAGGCCTTGGATGCGTTGGGGGGTGCCTTGGGGATCAATCATTACAAGGAAGTGGTCGAGCAGATCCTGGCTTTGGATGCAACGCATGCCATTGGACTGCGGGAGAAGTATCGCGGCGATATTGACAACGAGCAGCGGAAGGCGATCTTGGCGGATCTGTTGTTGATGGTGCGGTTGCGAGCGCCGGCGGACGTATTGTCAGTGATCGATGCCATGTTTGCCGAGGTGCCGATGACGCCGCAGTTGGAGGCCAGTGTGTTGCAGATTCGCGTCGACTTGGAGCGAAAGAGTGGGCGGATCGACGCGGCGATTGGGACGCTGGGGCGGTTGGCCGAGTTGTATACGGAGGACGCGGATGCTTGGCAGCGCGTGATGGTCCGCAAGTTTTATATGTTGTTGGCGGCGGCCCAGGAGTCGCAGGCGATCTCGACGTTGGACGAGGCCTTGGCGGCTCGGCCGAAGTCCCCGCGCTTGTTGCTGGCCCGCGGCGATTGGCAGCAAAAGCAGCGGCAAGTGGAGGCCGCTTTGTTGAGTTACGATCAAGGGTTGGCGCAGGCGTTGGACTATCCCGACTTGCAGTGGGAGTTGGCTGCGGCCAAGGCCGACGTGCTGTTTGAGGCGGACCGACAAGAGCCGGCGATTGAATTGTTGGAGGCGTTCGCTGGCAACGAGCGGTTCCCGGCGGACTTGCGGGCCAAGGCCTTGATTCACAAAGCGATTTTTTTGCGGCAGCAGGGCAAGGCCCGCGCCGCGTTGTTGAGTGAGAACAAGGCCCTGGGTTTGATCGATTCGCCCAAGCGGAAAGCCGAATTGGAGCGGCTGATCCAGGAGTTACGCGCTGCCTCGCTGTGAGCGGTTTTAACGCAGGCGCGGGACGGTGACGGAGACGGGGATCAAGTCGAAGGCGATCTTCTTGCCGGTGGGACCGGCGACGGTCCGGGGCTGGTAGAAGGGTGCCACGCCGGGAATGTTGTCCACGACTTGGGCCTTGAACTTGTCGATGATCTGTTGAGCCTCTTGGTTGATGATCGCGGCGGGCGAGTCGGGGTTTTTGACGACCCAGTCGAAGGAGCCCACACAGACGATGCTGGAGTCGCGATCATGGTATGAATAGGCTTCATAGCCTTCTCGACGCAGCAGATCGGTCAGGAAATTGGCGTTGGCTTCGGCTTCCATCAGGCGGCTCTCCGTCAGGCCTTTGCCGGAGCGACGCAAGAGATCGAACTCACGAGTTTGCTGTTCGATTTCCTGTTCGTTGAAGGTCGAGTCGCCGGAGAAGGTGGCGACCTTGACGGTGTAGTTCTTGCGATTCTCCAACAGGCTGTACTTATCGCCCTTGTTCATCTTGATCACGATTGGGTCCACGACCTGTCGTTCGAAGAACTCGTCGGGCAGCAGGGGGTTCGGCACAATGATCGCGGCTCGCATCGGTCCGAGTTTCTTGGCGTCGGCCTCCTCTTCAGAGACGGATTTGACCCATTGGCGATAACCGCTCATGCGTTGGAACGAGCGGCTATTTTCCGAGACGTGAAGTGACTTGGGGTAGAGCGATTTGAGTTTTTTGAGGGTGTCTTCGGCTTGTTTGTCGTCGGGGGCGGAGAAGTGGCCGACCAGGACCGAGATGTCCTCGAAGCGGGCCGGGTTGGCCGCTCGCATCTTGGCGGGGGCTAGGTCGTATTGGTCCACCAAGCCATCGGAGCGAGTCACGGAATAGCCGAGGCCTTGGATTTCCTCGGTGTAATCAAACGTGTGCTCGTACAGGTAGGCCTTGAAGCCGATGGAACGCAGTTCTTTGCACAGGGCTTCGGCCTGGTGACGTCCTTCGCCGATGAAGGAGGCGCACATGATCAACCACGGGCCGTCGGCCATATCCAACGTGTACCCCTTCTCTTCCTCCAGGTGGTTGACCCGACGAAAGGGACTGGGCAGGCGGCTGAACAGGCGAGGCTGGGCGGGGGCGTCCGGCTTGGCCGCCTCTTGGTTTTGACCACCGGAAAACAGGTTGCGGAGGGTGGTTTGGCCCCAGGCGGCCGAGTGATGGGAGTCGGTCCAGGCCGTCGTGACGAGAGTCAGCCAAGCCAGGCAGAGCAACAATCCGAATCGGCGACTGCGACTTTTAATCATGACACTCATCCTTACCATCCGCGAAACGAGACCAACGATTTCCAGCGAGCCGCCCCGCTTGACCGCCGGACCTTAGCAAAATCTCGCTGGGCGGGGCAAGGTCGTTTTCTGCGGCCGCTTGCAGGGGGGTGAGGCCCGACTTTTAGGGCCGACGCCAGCTGTCCCCGGTCGGAGGCGGCGGCTGGGGTGGGCGTGGAGTTTAGCGGTTTGGGAGACTTTGAGGGCGATTTCGATTGACCGGGTCCGGTGGGCTGAGTAAAATAAGGTTCCCGCCCCCACACGCCTACCTGGTCGGGCGAACAGGCATTTGAAACATGTTTGGACGCTGGCAGACGCTGGGATAGGTCCCGCCTTGAAGATCGATGAACGCTCGCCGGTTGCTGGTTGTGGCGGTCATTGTTCCTCCGCTTGATGCCTGAGCCCCGTTGTTGTTGTTGGTTGGTTGCCTTTGGGTATACGCCCAGGAGCCTGCCGCCTCTCGGTTTTGGGTCGGTTCAAGTGGCCTCGATAATGTCCTGAAGCAAAACGACTCCATGATTATTGGCAAGCCCAAAACGACCTCCGTCTTGACCGCGGACCAACTGCGCGAGTTGCGTCGCGTGTTGCAGGCGGCTGACCCAGCTTTGACGTTGGGTGATTTGGCTTTGGATTGGGGGTTGGCGGATGAAAGCGAGTTATTTCAGAGCTTGGCGGCGACGTTGGATTTGCCCTTCATTCCGCCGGGCAAGGTGGCGGCGGACGGGGAGGCGTTGGAGTTGGTGCCGGCCAAGTTGGTCCATCGCTATGGGGTTTTCCCGCTGAGTGTGGAGGAGAACGTCCTGCGTTTGGCGGTGAGTGATCCGTTCAATATGGCGGCCTTGGATGCGGTCGCGGCGGCGACTGGGTTGGGGGTGTCGACAGTGATCTGTGTGCCGGTGGATTTGAACCGGCTGATCAAGTCGCAGTTGGGCGTGGGGGCGGAGACGATCGACGGCCTGATCGCCGCGCAGGGCTCGGAGGACGGCGTCGAGTTGGCTGACGAGTTGGCCTTCGACGGCAGTGAGGACGCGGAGGCTGCCCAGCAGGCCTCGGTGGTGCGGTTGGTCAATGAAATCTTGAGCGAGGCGATCGAGGCGCGGGCCAGCGATATTCACATCGAGGCGCAGGAGCGCGGCTTGAAGATCCGTTATCGGATCGACGGCGTGTTGCAGAAGCAGCCGGCGCCTTCCGAAATGAACCGGTTTCGCAACGCGATTGTCAGTCGTTTGAAGATCATGGCGCGGTTGAACATCGCCGAGAAGCGCGTCCCGCAGGATGGGCGTATCAAGTTGCGAGTGGTGGGCCGCGAGATCGATATCCGCTTGTCGATCATTCCGATGCTGCACGGCGAGAGCATCGTGATGCGTATCTTGGACAAGTCGAATCTGAGCTTTTCGCTGCGGGACATTGGCATGCCCGAGCACATTTACGACACGTTCAGTCGTTTGATCCGCTTGCCACACGGGATTGTGTTGGTGACCGGTCCGACGGGGTCGGGCAAGACGACGACTTTGTACAGTGCGCTCAACGAGATCAAGAGCGAAGATACGAAGATCATTACGACGGAAGATCCGATCGAGTACCAATTGGAGGGGATCAATCAAATCCAGGTACACGCCAAGGTGGGGCTGACGTTTGCGGCCAGTCTCCGCAGTATTCTGCGGCACGATCCGGACGTGTGTTTGGTGGGTGAGATTCGCGATCTGGAGACAGCCATCAACGCCACGCAGGCGTCGCTGACCGGTCACTTGGTGTTCAGCACCTTGCACACAAACGATTCGGCTGGGGCGTTTATGCGTTTGTGCGACATGGGGGTCGAGCCGTTTTTGGTCAGCAGCACGCTGGAGGGGGTGATGGCCCAGCGACTGGTGCGGCGATTGTGTCGCGAGTGTCGCGAGAGCTACGAGCCGGATCCGGAGATTTTGCCGCCGGATTTCCCGCAGCGTAAGTTCGAAATGATGGGTGGGCGAATGTGGCGCCCGGTGGGCTGTCCCAAGTGTCGCGGCAATGGTTATGCGGGCCGAGTCGGCATCTACGAATTATTGACGGCCAACGAAGACATTCGCCGCTTGGCCAACGAGCGCGGGTCGAGCAACGAGATCAAAAAAGTGGCGCGACGTTGTGGCATGACCACATTGCGCGACGATGCCTGGACCAAGGCCTTCAATGGCATTACTTCGTTGGACGAAGTCATGCGTGTGACGAAGGAGGACTGAGATGCCAGAATTCGCTTACACGGCTCGGCGGTCCGACGGTCAAGTGGCTCAAGGATCGATGCAAGCCACCGATCGCCGCCAGGTGTTGTTGGCCTTGGCCAAACAGTCCCTGACACCGCTGCAGGTCAAGGTCAAGTCGGGATTCGATCTGAAATCGATCCAGCTGCCGCTCAAGAAGCGGGTCAGTGGCGAGATCATGGCGGCGACCTTGTCGCAACTCTCCGAGCTGTTGGACAATGGCGTGCCGTTGTTGGAATCACTGGATATTTTGTCCAAACAATCCACCAGTCCCGTCATGCAGGCGGTGTTGACGGAGATTCGCAACGACGTGGCCGAGGGTGTCAATATCGATCAAGCCATGTCCAAGCATGCGGTGTTCGACGAGTTGACACTGTCGATGGTTCGCGCCGGAGCCGAGGGCGCGTTTTTGGAAGATGCGCTCAAGCGGATATCGATTTTTCTCGAGCGACGCGAGGAACTCAAAGGCAAGGTCACAGGCGCGTTGGCCTACCCCGCCTTTCTGCTGGTGGCGGGTATCTTGGTCACGGTCGTCTTGATCGTCGTGTTTGTGCCGCGGTTCGAAGCGCTCTTCAGCCGATTGGAGAAGTCGGGTCAAGGGCTGCCGATGCCCACGATCCTGTTGTTGTCCGCCAGTGATTTTCTGCGCAGTTACGGCTTGCTTTTGCTGGGGGCGATGGCGGCCGTGTTCGTTGCTTTCAATCAGTGGGCGCAAACCACGCGGGGACGCTGGTTGTTGGACGGCGTGCGACTGAAGTTGCCCGTGTTCGGCGCGATCTTGCACCATTCCGCGGTGGCTCGGTTCTGCCGCGTGTTGGGCACCTTGTTGACCAATGGTGTACCGATCGTCAAGGCGCTGCAGATCAGCAGTTCGTCGACCGGCAACAAACGTTTGGAACAAGCCATCCTGCGGTCCTGCGAGAATATCAAGTCGGGCGAGACGTTGTCGGCGCCGTTGTCCGCCAGTGGCTTGGTGCCGCCGTCGGTGATGGCCATGATACACGTGGCGGAACGTTCCAATACCTTGGACAGTGTCCTGATCCGGATCGCCGAGCGGACGGAGTTGAAGATTGAACAGCAATTGGGGACGATGGTCCGCCTGATTGAACCTTTGACCTTGGTGCTGATCGGTGCCTTGGTCACCTTTGTGTTGGCGGGCTTGTTGCTGCCAATTTTTGATATGAGTGGAGCCGTGTAGGCTTGAACTTTACTTGGAAGGAGAAATCCATGAAATCGCAGCAATCACGGACTGGTCGAGGGATCCACCCACGGCACGGTTTCAGCTTGGTCGAATTGATGATCGTCTTGGCGATCCTGGTGTTGTTGGCGGGTTTGGTCCTGCCGCGGCTCTTGGGTCAACAGAACAAGGCCGACATCAAGGCGACGCAAACGCAGCTCAACAGCTTCAAGCAGGCCTTGCAGAGCTACGCCATCGACAATCGCACGTTCCCCGATACCGAAGAGGGACTGCGTGCCCTGTTCCGCAAACCGGAAGACGAGCAGCGAGCTCGCAAGTGGGACGGCCCCTACATGGACGATGATCTGCCGGTCGATCCGTGGGGTAACGACTACAATTACGAGTACCCGCCGACCAACGGCGAGCGGGACTTCCCGAACATTTGGTCCAATGGCCCGGACGGCGAGAGTGGCACAGAGGACGACATCAAGAATTGGACCGAGAGTTCGGAGTCCGGCGAGGAGTCCTCGAGCGGCGGCGATCGAGAGACGGATCGTGGCAGCGCCCGTGACCTGTAGACGCGGTTTCTCGCTGTTGGAGTTGATGATCGTCCTGGCCATCCTGGTGTCGCTGGCGGCGATCACTCTGCCAAACTTGCAACGACGCTTCCAACGCAACGAATTGCAAGAGGCCGGTCGGATGCTGCAAGAGTCGCTGGGGGAGCTCCGTCAGGAGGCTCTGCAGTCGGGGCGTCCGCTGTTCGTGCAGTTCGGTTGGGATTCGAATCGGATCCGCGTTTTTCGAGACGCGGCCTATTTGGACTCGTTGCCGCGGGCGTCCACGGACGGTCAGTCGATGTCCGGGGCGGGGATGTCCGGGGCGGGGATGTCCGGGGCGGGGACGGAGACCATCGGCCAAGGTCGGTTTGGCACGAGTGGAGCTGCCGCGTTGAATGCGCCCATGGCAGGAGTGGATAACGCCGGCGTTTTATTGCAACCTTGGGACGTACAAGAGCAGCGGCTCGAGACCGACGCCTGGTTCAGCTCTCGTCGACTGACCGACGGTGACTCGGTCGCATCCACGAGTGGCTCGGGGCCGAGCTCAAACGCAGGAGCCGCCGCTCGCTCGGGCCTGTCCAACGATGGCCTGTCCAACGATGGCCTGTCGAGCGATGGCCTGTCGAGCGATTCGTCTGGTGGATCGTCGGGGTCGAGCACCGCGGCGTCGGATGACCTTGGACCGCCACCCAGCGGTTGGTCGCCGCCGGTAGCGGTTTTGCCGGACGGTCGTGTGCAGGCGATTCGTTTGTGGTTGCAATTGGATCGGCAATGGCAGTGCCCGATCTTGTGGCGTGGTGCCACCGGTCAATTGGAGATTGGCCCCATCCAGCGAGTCAGGGAGGCCGCGTCCGACTCCGACTCTACAGCCCAGGTCAACCTGTGAACCGCCACGGCCTTTCTCTGCTGGAAGTCATTTTGGCCACGGCCATTCTATTGGCGTCGGCGGTTACGTTGGGGCGTCTGGCCTTTATCACCACGCAGCATGCCCAGCGGGCAGAAGACCGAGCGGTGGCACTGGAGATCGCGGAGTTTCAGCTGCAACAATTGTTGCTGGGCCAGTTGCCTGTTCGGTCGGTCGGTCGTGGACCGGTGCTGCCCGAGTCCGCGGCCTTGGGGGCCGATCGCTCGCTGGAGCATCCGTGGGACGATTGGCACTTCGCTCTGCAAGTGGCCGCGACGGATCTTCCGTCCGTTCAACGCGTGCAAGTCGACGTGTTTCGACTGCGGCCGGGCGCGAGTGACTCGGGGTTGGGGGGGAGCCCAGCGAGTAATGGGATGTTAGGAAACTCCAACGCTTCAGGCGGGGCAGGCGGGGTCGGTCGCCTGGCCGCGGATGCGGGGCCTCGTGGCGGCGATTCACTGGGCAGTCCGGCAGCGGGAGCGAACGCCAGGGCCGAAGATGTGCTGTTCCAATACTCTGTGGTGCGTCTGTTGCACCTGAGTCGCTGAGGAGCTGTCGCCGATGTGGAATCTGTCGCGCCCGTCACGGTCTCAGCAAACGCGGAGTTCTCATCCTAGCCTCGCTGCGGCAGGCGGTTTCAGTTTGGTCGAAGTCATCATCGTCTCGGTGGTGCTGACGGTGCTCCTGGCGACGGTCTGGAGTCTGTTTGTCATGCAACAACGGACGCTGGAACGGGGGCAACGCTTGAGTCGCAACACCCGCGTTGTGCTGGCGTTGCAGCGTCAAATGCAAGACGACTTCGCGCGGTTGGTGCTGCGGCGGTGGGACTCCGCCGAGCCATCGATGGGGGGCAGTGCCGGTGCAGTCAGCGACACGAGTCTGGTGGCTGCCTTCGCGCAGGGGTCCCGTTTGACGGCGACGGATGGCGATGTGAACGCGGAGCTGCTACCGGCGGAGTTTCGATTTGCTGGGGGCAGCGATTGGTTGATCATCGATGTCCGGCGGCCGGCTTATCAATCGGGCGCTTTCGACTCGGTCGGCGCGGACCCACTGGCCGATTCTCTCGATTCTCTCGGAGGGGCCGGGGCTTCTGCTTCGGGCTCTGCCAGCGCCGGCGGGCAATGGGGAGAGGACGACCCGGATCAATTGCCCCAACGTCCGCCGTCGCCCTTCCAGCGGATCGCGTACTTGTGGTTGACCGACGATGAGATCGAGGAAGTCGCGGGCTTGCAATTCGGCCACGATACCGACGCGTTGGGAAATCCCTTGGGGAGTGGCTCAAGCGGTGATTCATCCAGCGGCCCCAATCGCTCGTCCGGTAACGCGGTGAATCCGGCGAGTGGTGCTGGCCGTGCAGGTGAGGCCGACATGGGGCAAGCGAGCGACCTGCGGAGTGCGGGCGTAGCCGGTTTGGATGGCGCGAGTTCAACCGGCGGCCGACGAACGCTGGTGCGATTGGTCACCGATTGGAGTTGGCCGCGGGAGGATGACCTGGCGGGTGAGACATGGAATGAGGCGATCAGCGAGGGTGGGACAGACGCGAGCGACGCGATGGACTTTGGGGCTGGCTTGCCCGGTTCCTCGGGCAGCACGACGCCCCAACGGCGGCAGTGGTTGAGGCGACTGTTGGCGCCCGGTTCCGATGCGTTTCGTGACTTTCACCTGGAGTCCGGCTCGGCGATCGCCACCGGTACCGCCACTGGGACGGCCACTGGGGCGGCAGCGGGTCCCTGGGCCGATAACGCGGCAATGGACGATCCGTTGGCGGGTAACGCAGCCGGGGCCCTCGGGTCGAACGGGGCGGCGAGCGAGGGTCAAGCCGACTATCTGTTGCCGGATCGTTGGCAACCTCAGGTCGACTGGTTTCCGGAAGTGGTGGCGGGCAAGTTTCAGTATTTTGATGGGACGCGTTGGCAAGCGACTTTCACGGAGGGGGAAGATCGCAAGTTGCCGTTGGCGGTGCGTTTCGAATACACCGTCGACGCTCGCTGGTTCCCGGTGACGGTCAGCGATGCGGTGGACTCAGACGTCTCGGGGGCTGAGGCGCCGGAGGCGTTTTCGCCATTGCCGGCGGAGACGTTGGGTGCTGCGGCCGAGGCGTTGGCGTCGTCCGATTCGCTCTTGGCGTTGGATTTGAACGCGCGGCCCGAGTTCCCGCACGTGGTGGTGTTTACGTTCTCCAGTCAAGCGACGCGGCGCGACCCGAGTGTGGAGTTGGAGGGTGATGCCCAGAGCGTGAATACAGGCGAGGATGCGAATGAGGATCCATTCCAGACGCTAGGGGTTGGCGCAGGTTCTGAAACGACGGGGACGATACCCGAGTTCGGCTCGAGTTCCCGTTCGCTGCGGGGAGGGTTTTAGGCATGGCTGGAACTCCTCCTTCTATCCGCGTTCCACATCGAGGTGGCATCGCCTTGTTGGCAGTGGTTGTCGTGGTGGCCTTGATGGCGACGGCCGCTTTGACGTTTGCCTTATTGATGCAACAAAACAATCAAACCGCGCGGGACTACGCCGACCAGCAGCAAGGTCAGTGGGCAGTTGATGCGGCGCTGGCCCAGATGTTGGGCTTGGCGTCGCTGCCTGCCGAGCAACGCCAACAGATGGCTGCTGCGGGCAGCGCGATGTTCGTGCAGTCCTTGGCGTTGGAGGCGCCCGCCAGTGACGCGGGGGGGGTGGCCGATTCGAGCCTGGGTGGCGGTGCGGGCGCAAGTGGCGATTGGACGACGGGGGCCATGGGGGCCGCGGATTCTGAAATGACGGTCGATTGGGAGACTGCCCTGACCGACAACTCGATTGTGTTTGATCCCACGCAGCCGGGCTTTGCGATTTTCGATTGGCGGACAGCGGGTCAGGTGCGAGCCGGAGCCGCGGGGCGCGGCGGGAGCGGCCTGTCTGGGGGTATGTCAGGCGGGTTCGGTGGATCGGGTGGCCTCGGTGGTGGCCTGAGTGGCGGCCTCAGTGGTGGCTTGGGAACGGGGGACAGCGCCGAGTTGGAATTGGAGTGGGGTTGGACGAACGAGTCCAGTAAATTGCATTTGGCCAAGCTCATGGAGTGGGAGGCGGCGGGGACTGCGGCCAGTCCGATCTTGCAGCAGTGGTGCGGTTTGAATCCACAGCAAGCGGATCGTTTGTTAGATTGGTTGGACGGGGACGGCTCAACGCGAGCGTTTGGAGCGGAGGCCAGTGACTATGAGCAGTTGGGCTTGAGGTACTCGCCGTTGAATCGAGTGCCCACGTCCTTGGAGTTGCTCTTGTTGGTGCCGGGTTTTTCTCCACAACAAGTATTTGGCAGAAATCAGGCGACATCGATTCGCATTGTAAGTGGGGACGGCGAGGATGGTGCATTGGACAGCGACGCGTCGGGCTTGGCCCAGTTCGGTCGATCGCAAGCGGCCCAGATCGAACGTGACCTGCAACCCGAGGGCGCGGAGTTGGACGCCGCGGATCGGGCGACGATTTTGGCGTTGGGATTGACTAGTCGCTTGACGGTCAGTTCTCGGCAGCGGCACGTCAATCGTCGCGGCCAACCGCAGTTGCCGGTGAATCACAGCAATCTGCAGGCCTTGTTCGCCGCCGTCAGTGCGCGGTTGGAGCCAGGCATTGCGACCTATCTGTGTTTGGCGCGGCAGTATGGCGTGCAGCCGGGCAGCGTGACGTCGTTCGGCAGTGGTCGGGCGGCCTTGGAACTAGATGGCGTCGAGTTGGACTTCAGTCTGGCGGCCACCGCGAACTTGGCGTCCTTGGTCACGCTGGTGGACTCGCATGTGGCGATTCCTCGAGGGGGAGATGAGGGTGTGTGGATCGTCAACTCGCCGTTGCAGGCCGCCACGTTGCAAGGGGAATTCGCGGCGCAAGTTGCGGCCATGTTTGAGGAGTTGACCGTTGCCAACGAGGCATTCTCGGTGGGTAAGATTCACTGGCGGTTGGCGGACCCGGCCTTGATCGCGTTGATTCCGGGATTGAACCCGCAGACTCGCGAGTTGTTGTTGATGGCCGATCAGGACGAGGCGGCAACGGCGGAGGAGACGCCGGCGGGGACCGGATTGGCTCAGCGGTTGGCCGTCTGGTATCAAGCGGGGCGTTTGACTCCCAGTCAGTGGCAGGTGTTGGAACGCGAATTGACGGATGGGGGCGATGTATTTTCGGCGTATGTGTTCGGTCATGCGGGGGATTATCGAGCGATTCGTTGGGCGCATGTGAGCGTTGATGCTTCCGAAAAACCGCCGCGGCAATTAGACTACAGGGAGCTGTTGCCCCCACCTCCCACCCTACAAGCCCTCTTGGCTAAGCTGAATGAAAATGTTTTGGCAAACCCGTAAAACGCACGTGGCCTACCGGCAACAAGCACTAAAGCCCGCCTCGGTGCTGGCGGTCCAGCAGGCCGACGACGGCATCGAGTACGTGCTGGCGCGGCCTCAGGGGGACCGCTGGCAGGTGGAGGAGATCGGCTTCTGGGAGGCCGCTCCGGAGTTGGTGACGCCATTGGATATTTGGCAAAACTTCTTCGAACGGGGGCTGGGGGAGTTGCTTGAAGCCAACCCCGCGATCCAAGGTCGTCGCCTGTTGTTGGGGGTTCGTCGGCCGGTGATCGAGTTCTGCCGGTTGGAGGTGGTCGATGTGGCGGGGATTGATCGCTCGGAGCAGATCCACAATCAATTGGCGGTGCAGGAGCGGTTGGACAGCGAGGAGTGGGTGATCGATTACGCCTGCATGGCGGCGGACGATGCCGGGCTGCGGCAGGTGTTTGCCGCCAGCCTGCCGCGGGACGTCTGGGAGCGTTGGCAAGGCCTGCTGCAAGCCAGTAAATGTCGTGCGGCGACGGTGGTTCCGCGAGCTTGGGCGGTCTTGGCATTCGTCCGCCAGCAAATCGCCTTGGAAACGGCCCCCACGTTGCTGGTGGCCGTCTACCGACGACAGGCCGATCTGATGGTCCTCAGCGGCGGCAGTCCCGTGTTTGTGCGTTCGCTGAATCTGCAGCAACCCGAGGACCCGGCGGCCGTGAGCCAACAGTTGTTGAGCGAGATTCGTTTGACGGCGGGTACGATCGATCTGCCGGGCGAGGACCAAGCGGTGACGCATGCGTTGTTGGTCGGGGATGCGGAGTTTACCGCGGCGTTGGCCACCGATTTGACCGACAGTTTGGACATGGCCACGCGGACGCTCGACTTGTCGAATCTCAGCGGCTTCCGTTTCCCGTCTGAGGAGAGCCCGGCGGCCGATGTGGTTCCCCTGTTGGGTTTGCTCGTGCATTCGACCCAGGCCCCCGATCTGGAGACCATCGATCTGATGAATCCTAAACAGATTTTTCGTCCCGCCAGTCCCTGGAAACGCCTGGGCTGGATCGCCGCCTTGTTGTTGGCCGTCTTGGGTTACTTCGCCTTCGATCTGTGGCAGACTTACGCCGCGACTCAAGCCGATCTGCAAACCCAGGCCGACGAGTTGAAACAAGCTCGGGCCACCTTGGAGCGGACCCTGCCCCGGGCTCGAGTGTCGGACTACTTGCAACGCTGGGAGTCCGAACAGGTGGATTGGTTGCGACAATTGGCTGAGATCACCGAGCGGCTGCCCTCGGGCGATGACGTGGTTGTCCGGCAGTACGACGCCAAGCGGACAGCCAATGGCGCCGACATTTCCTTACAATTCCAAGCGCGAAGTCTGGAGGCGATCGCCGCGATCGATCGAGCCATCAGCGAGAGTGGGTGGCAGCCCCAGTTTCGCCGTGTGGTGGAGACACAGGATCCCGCCTTCCCCTTCCGCTTGGAAGCCACCATTCCGTATACCCAACCGCTTGTCGCGTCGGAGGAGTCCACGGACGAGTGATCCGCTGGACCCCGAGCCGCCGAGTGCTTTGTCACAGCCAAAACTTGGGGTGTGGCAAAGGGGTCAGGCGTCAATTGTGCGCAGCACCCGCTGGGCCGTTCCGGCAATTGACGCCTGACCCTTTGCCACACCAATCCCAAAATTAAATTGTGACAAAGCACTAGTCGCTCGGAGGAATGCCACGCGTGTGACAGTGACCGCCACCCACTTACCTTCGGGCAACAGGAACTTCCTTCATGGACCGTCAGAAACTTTTGCTGATTTTGTTGGCTGTTGTGGCCGTGGGTATCGGTGGCGATTGGGCCTATCGAACGTGGGTGGAAGAGCCCTTTGCCAAACAGGAAGTCGAACAGACGAAGTTGGAGAAAGCCCAGTCGGATGTGCACGATCGCACGATCCGCGCGAAGACCTTGGTGCGAGACTTGTCCGAGTTCGAGGAGCGCAGCTTGCCCGCCAACCCGACCATTGCTCGACAAGCTTATCAGGCTTGGTGGTGGGAATTGGTCAAGCGGCACGACATCGCCTCCCCCACGGTGGATGTGAGTCAGCCGCGGCCGCGATCGTTGACCAAGTCCAGCAAAAAGGACGCCCAGGCGGACATGCACGAATTGGTTGTAACGGTCCGCGGTGTGGCGGCGCTGCCGGTGGTGGTTGACCTGTTGGCGGAATTTCATGGGACGAAGTTTTTGCATCGGATCGACAGCTTGAGTATGACGCCACTGAATCAGGGGCGCAACCTGAGCTTCTCGTTGAACATCGTGGCATTGGCACTGCGTACCGCTACTGAGGAGACCAAGTTGCCAGGGCAGACGACGGGCGGCGTGATTTTGGTGCAAGACTCAAATGACGGAGACGCGGCGACGAGCGATGATGTTTCGGCAGACCCCAGCGAAACGGGACCGCGGGGGATCGCTACCAGCACGCCAAACCCGGTCGTATTGGCCCCGACCCCGGAGGCTGAAAACACCACGGACCAGACGACAGTCGAACGTCCGTGGCAAGATATCGTCAAACGCAACATGTTCGCGGCGGGCGGAGGCATGACGGTGGCCAAGTCGATCAAGTTGTCCGCCATCACCGAGGACGCCAAGGGCTTGAAGCAGGCCTGGTTCCGCCAAGTCGGTGCGGGGGCCACCCAAATTGTGGATCAGGGCAAGAACTTTTCACAAGGCCCGCTGCTGGCCAAGGTGATCGAGTTGGATGATGAGCACGCCATTTTGCTGATCGACGGCGATCGGGTCCGCGTGCAAATCGGCCAGGTCCTGGCGGATGGCATGGCCTTGGTGCAGAGCGAACCTCGCTAGCGACCCGTTACCGATGCGTTCGAACGCCGCCGCGCGAGCAAGATCGCGCCTTAGGTGCGAGGGCTGTTGGTGACCCACTTGCCGCAGCCTTGCAGGTAGTCCACGACATGTTGCGCCAGGACTTCGACGGGGGCGTCCGCCGTACGCAGGGTGATCTCAGGGTGCAAGGGTGGTTCGTAGGGCGAGTCCACACCGGTGAAGTTTTTGAGTTGCCCTTGGCGGACTTTTTCGTAGAGACCTTTGGGGTCGCGTTGTTGGCAGACCTCCAAGGGCGTATCGACGAAGACCTCGATAAAGTCGCCGGGCCCGCCAGCGGCTTCCACTTGTTGCCGCACCCGATCGCGATCTTGGCGAAAAGGGCTGATAAATGCCGTGACGGTGATCATCCCCGCGCTGCAGAACAACTCGGCGACGGCCCCGATACGGCGAATGTTTTCCTGCCGATCCAGATCGCCAAACCCCAGGCCAAACCGCCGAGCAAAGTCTTCGCCGTAGTCGGGCAGGAGCCGCTCGTAGCTGGGGTTGAGCCCCATGCGGACGTTGTCCCCATCCAGCACAAAGCTGGGGATGCCTGCTTGGCTGAGTCGTTGATCGACTGCGTTGGCGACGGTACTTTTGCCGCTGCCGCTCAGGCCGGTAAACCACAATACTGCGCCGCGGGGTCGTTGTACGGTGGGTGGGTGCCAGGTGACCAACGTGGGATCGGGTTGTGGTTCAGCGCTCATCGTTGGACCCCTCCCGCCTCGCGTCGGATGGCAGGCCTTTGTTGTTTGCTGATATTTTTTCTAGGTGACAGGCCCATTCGTGCAATCCCAAAGGATGATCGATGCGGGCTATCACGGCGTGCCACAACCAGCGATTGGCGGGGAACAACTTCCGCATCTCGA
This sequence comes from Pirellulaceae bacterium, assembly GCA_018402565.1. GTDB lineage: Bacteria > Planctomycetota > Planctomycetia > Pirellulales > Pirellulaceae > M30B19. Next base: position 70,535 of record JAGYIQ010000011.1, read on the forward strand.
TCAACGGGCAGGCGAACGGCGGCCCCTGCGGGCTGGTTGTCTGCATGAACAGGGCAAACAGCCCACCGCCTGGCCGGAGCCACTCGAACAGCTGTTGTGCGTAGGCCGACCAGAGGCTCGGGTGCAGCGCGCAGAGGCAGGTCTGTTCGTAGATGGCATCCACGGGTGTTGCCAAGTTAAACTGCAAAACATCTGCCTGCACCAATTCTGCCACCAGCCCCTCGGTTTGCAACAAGGCTGACGTCTCTTGGATGGCGGCGGTGGCGAAGTCCACGGCGGTGACCTCCAGACCCGCGCGGGCCAAGGCGGCGACCTCGTGGCCGCGTCCACAGCCCGGCACCAGCACCCGTCGCCAGCCAGCCGATCGAGCCCGTTCGAGGAACCCGTCCAACGCGGGACTGGGGGTGCCCCGATCCCAGCCGGTTGTGCCTTGGTCGTAGCGTTGCTGCCAGTACTGGGCGGGCAGGGCTTGGTCGAGCATGTTTACCATTCCATTTGATACATATGATAAGGAAGCCGTTGCATGCCCAATCGTTCGTACACTTGTTGGGCCGCCGAATTGTCCGTTTCCACGTACAGCCGTACGACTCTCACGTTCCGCTGTTTGGCTTGTTCGACCACATTGGCATACATCTGGCGAAAACAGCCTTGCCCGCGGTGGTCGGCGTCCACGTAGACGGATTGAATGTACCAGATGTCGGTGTTTCGCCAATCGGACCATTCCGTGGTGACCAACAGACTGGCGACTACCGGGCCTGCGGTCTCAGCTTCGGCCACGAAGTACTCGCCCCGACTGCGGTCGGCGAAAACGCCCCGCACGCCTGGCTCCACCCGGTCGCGCGGCAGGACCTTCTGTTCCGTTTCCCAGGCCATGCGAATTTGGAAATCGATAATCGTCTCAGCATCCGCGGCGACGGCGGGTCGCACGACATATTTGCTCACGGCTCGGCACTCCCTCCCAAGTTTCTTCCCACTTCAGTTTCACGCACGATAGTCTCACGCACGATAGTCTCACGCACTGCAGCTTCACGCACTGCAGCTTCATCTGCTTGAATTTTATCCACGGCAATATCACCTACTGTGTTATGACTCCGGGATGTTCCCCGCGACCTTTCGCTGCCGTTCATGATCGGAATCGTGTTCTGCGGTTATTTTTTCGCTTTGCGGGAGCGTTGCACGATCCAGTCCGTCAGGTGGCCGACGGCCAGGGTCAAGGCGGCTGCAATCAGAGCCAACCAGGGCACGCCCACAGTTAAACCGTAGACGGGGCCAATCGTTTCCACCCCCAGTAGGACGGAGGCGGTGACCGTTAAGGCAGTGATTGCTGCCACTTGGTTGCCTGCCGCTTGGTTGCCTGCCGCTTGGTCAGCTACCTGAGGGTCACGCTGCTGACGGGAGATCCCCAGCAAGAACACGCCCAGGAGCAAGCCACCTGACAGTCCGGCGATCTTGAGGGCATTGTCGATCACGGAGGCCGTCAAGTACTGGGCTTGAATTGCGATGGCCATTTGTAACACGCCGAACACCAGCGTCAAGCCGCGGCTGACTTGGACAAGCTGCCGGCCTGCCTGGGCGTTTGACTGGGGCGACTGCTCGGTTGCGTGATCTGCCGTGCCCGCTGGGGGGGCCGCCAGCCAGAAGTCGTGGATAACGGCCGAGGCGGACGCGTTCAGGGAGCTGGACAAGGTCGACATCGAGGCCGCAAAGATCGCTGCCAATAACAGGCCGACGAAGCCGGTGCCGGCAGGAAACACGTGGACCACAAAATGGACGAGGACTTGATCCAAGCGATCGGGTGGCGAGGGCGCGGTTGGGACCGATTGGTAGTAGGCTGCCAAGGCGATCCCGATGACTACGAATAGGGCAAACTGAAAGGCCACGACAAAGCCACTGAGGAAAATCGCCCAGGTCGCATCGCGTTGGCTGCGCGCGCTCAGGTAGCGTTGGACCATCATGTGGTCGACGCCATGAGTGGCCATACTCAGGACCAACCCGCCGAATACGCCACCCCAGAAGCTGTACGGGTGTCGCCAATCCCATTCCAGCAACTGCCATTTTCCTGTCTGCTGACCGTGCTCCCAAAGCGTCGTCAGTCCGTCGGGGAGTTCCTGCACCAGCACGGCCAGGATCACGAACGCTCCCAACATGTAGATGCACCACTGGACACAATCGTTCCAGACAATCGACCGCAAGCCGCCCCACCAGGTGTAGAGGATCGTGACGCTTCCGACCACAATGCACGCCCAGCTCAAGGACCAGTCCAGAATGGTGGCTAGCACCAGACCCGCCAAGTACAAGCGCAGGCCATCTCCTAAGTTACGACTGATCAGGAACACGGCGCTGGCGACCCGCGAGGTCGCCAGCCCGAAGCGTTCCCGTAACACTTGGTAAGCGGTTGACAATTGTCCGCGGAAGTATAGCGGCAATAGCAGATAGATCACGACACAACGGCCGCAGATCAAGCCCAAGGCCAATTGCAGAAAACGCAAACCCGTGTCGCCAATCCCTTGGCCCGGTACCGACAGCACCGTCGCTGTGCTGGTTTCGGTGGCGACAATTGAGCCGAGAATGGCCCACCAGGGCAGGTTGCGATCGCCTAAAAAATACGCGTCCAGGGTACGTTGTCTGCCGCGGCCGAGGATGCCGATCCCGACGGCCAGTAGCAAGGTCGTGACCAGGACCAGTCCATCGAGGGTCCCGATCGTCGCCAGCATCTCGTTCTCCCGAAGATCAAATTGGCTGCAAGCTTGGTGGTGAGTGTGGCTTCGATTATATTCATTTAGTCGTCCCGCAACACTTGCCTGAAACGTCCGATGACAACTGAATTGCCCAACCCAGAGACCGCGGCGATCGATCGCGCCAGCAGTGCGGAGATCGTCGAATTGATCAATCGCCAGGATGGCGTGGTGGCTGAGGCCGTGGGGACCCAAAAAGTCGTGATCGCCGAGGCAATCGACAGGATCGCCGCCGGATTGGCCGCGGGCGGACGCTTGGTGTATCTCGGGGCGGGGACTTCAGGACGCTTGGGTGTGTTGGATGCGTCCGAGTGTCCGCCGACGTTTGGTTCCGCACCTGAAACGGTGGTTGGATTGATCGCGGGTGGACCGGCCGCGCTGACTCGGGCAATCGAGGGGGCAGAAGACGATGAAGCTGCGGCGGTGGCCGACCTGCGGGCGATCGAATTTCATTCTCGAGATGTCTTGGTGGGGATCGCCACCAGCGGTCAGACGCCCTACGTTCTGTCCGGGATCCGTTACGCTCGGTCGTTGGGAGCCGTGACCATTGGGCTTACTTGCAACGCTCCATCGGCTATGCACGAACTGGTGGATGTGATCATCGCCCCGGTGGTGGGCCCAGAAGTGATCGCGGGCTCGACCCGTATGAAGGCGGGTACGGCGACCAAAATGGTGTTGAACATGTTGACCACCGGAGCCATGATCCGGCGGGGTAAGGTCTATGGCAACTGGATGGTCGACCTACGAGCTACGAATGCCAAGTTGCGACGGCGGTGTGTGCGAATGGTCTGTCGCTTGACGGATTTGGACGAGTCGGCGGCTCGGGAGTTGCTGTTACAGTCCGATGGTCAGTTGAAGACCGCCATCGTGGCGGCGCGTTGCGGCGTTTCGATTGAAGAGGCGCGTGCGCGGTTGCTGACTGCCAGCGGGCACCTGCGTTCGGCATTGGAGCAACCTTGAGCTCAAGTCGTCCATCAGACACCGATCGACTTCTAGACGCAGGTCGTCCACCAGACCCAGGTCGACTTTCCGACGCAGGTCGACGACTAGACCGTGGCGTGTGGCTGATCGGTGTCGATGCGGGCGGCAGCAAAACGGTTGCTTGGGCCATCCATGGGGCAACGCCAAATGCGATCTTGGCTCCGCCGGTGGTGAACGTCTGGGGCATTGGTCACGCGGGGCCCGCCAACGTGCGAACGCATGGGGTGGAGCTGGCCAGTCGAGCGATATTGGCAGCGATTCAACAGGCGGTGGCGGCGGCTTTGGCCCGCGTTGCTGGGCCAGCACTAGCAGCCGCCCGATCGGTGGACGAACTGTTTTCGAATTCTGATTCTTTTGAAATTTCGGACGAAGTTTCGCACCGCATCCCCGCGGTGTTGGCGTCGGCCCAGATTCACGTCGGTGCTGCTGGAGCGGCGGATCCCGCTTGGGCAACGGCTTTGCGAGCCAGGTTGTTGCCGGATCTGTGTGGGGGTGCATTGATGGTGGGTAGCGACTTGGACTTGGTCCTGGCTGCGGTTCGATCCAGTCCGTGCGACAGTAGTGGCCATCGGACCTGGGACGATCGGCCGACCTTGGAGGCCGTGAAGGGGCTCTTCCATCCGCGGTCACCGTTACTGGACGAAGGTCATTGGGTGGCGGTGATCGCGGGTACCGGCTCGGTGGTATGCGATCGCCAGCGAAGGATTGGCGGTTGGGGGCCATTGGTTGGGGATGCGGGCAGCGGCTTCGCGGTGGGCCGACGAGCGTTGGCTGCGGCCTGTGCGGCTGAGGATGGCAGTGGGCCGTGCACGCTGCTCCGCGAGCGTCTGTTGGCGGATACCGGTGTGGCGTCGATTCGCGAGTGGTTGGGACATTTGCCGACTTGGCCGGCTGCGATTGTGCCGATTGCCGACTTGGCGCGGCACGTGACCGCTGTGGCGGCAACCGATGGAGTGGCGGCCGAGATCTTAGCGACCGAGATGGGCTTGTTGGCTGAACAGATTGTGGCGGCGCGGCGGGATGGTTCAGCGGCAGCCGGGCCGGTTTCTTTGGCGTTGGCCGGTGGGCTACTCACGGGGCATACCGCCGCCGTGACCGTGCTGTTGGCGTGTGTGGACCAACGTCTGGAGCAAGTTGGATTACCGCCCTTTGTACGTCGGGCCCGCGTGTGTCGACCGGTCTTCGGTGCGCTGCAGTTGGCGTGTGCTGCTGCAATTACAGGCTAAAACCGATTGAGAGGGCTCGTGCTTTGTCACAATTAAATTTTGGGATCGGCATGGTAAAGGGGGCAGGCGTCAATTACCGGAACGGCCCTGCGGGTGCTTCGCACAGTTGACGGCTGACCACTTTACCACACGCCAATTTTTTGCTGCGGTATGGTAAAGGGGTCAGGCGTCAATTACCGAAACGGCCCTGCGGGTGCTTCGCACAATTGACGCCTGACCCCTTTACCACACGCGAAGTTTTGGCTGTGACAACGCGCTCGTCGCATGAACCGCCGCGTCGAGAAACCCTGGGAGATTACTTTTAGAACTCGACACCTTCGAGGTAAATCTCGTAGGGGATTCGATTGCGAATCTTGGCGATGACGCGTTGGAGGGCTTGACTTTGTCGTTCGTCGAGGATCTCTTCGCGGAGTTTTTCTTGCATTTCTGTAAATGAAATAATGCCTGCTTCCTGGCGTTCGATCACACGAATGATGTGATACCCCAGATTCGTTTCGATGATGTCACTCAAGCGGCCGACCGGTTCACTGAAGACGCGGTCCTCCAATTGACGATTGGTCAAGCTTTTGCGTTTGGTCCAATCGTTGTAGCCCCCTTGAGCAGCGAAAAAATCATCCGAACCACGTTTGGCGACTTCGGCAAACGGGGCACCGTAGATCACCTCGTTGCCCATCGATACCAACTTGCGTTTGGCCTCGCCACGATCCGGCGTCTTGCTGAAGCTGACCATCAAGTGTTCCCAACGCACCTGTTCCTCGACGCGGTAGTTGTCACGATTCTGCATGTAGCGGCGGATCAATTGATCGTAGGTCACGTCCTCGTCGACGTTCAATTGGGACATCACCGCGAACTTGCCGATCTCCGTCTCGACAATCTGCTCCCGCAACGCTCGCCAACTCCCCCCCAGCGAACGCAGTCGAGCGTCCAATTCACCCAGATTGTTGGCTTGGTATTTCTTGAGCAATTGCGGCAGTTGTTTCTCTTCGACCTGTTTGTACAGATCCTTCTTGATGTCCGCCACGTTGGCAGTCGCGGGCAGTTGCAGCAAGGCCTCCTGGTACAGCATCTTCCGCTCGATGCTGCGGGGCAACAATTCCCGCATGCCCTGTTCCATCATCTTCTCATGCACAAACGGCGGAGCATCAGCGGCTTGGGTTTGAATGATCTCATTGATCATCACCAATTGCTCGCCGGCCAGAATGGGTTGACCCGCGACGATGGCCAACACACGACTGGGTTCAAACGCCTCCCCCAATGCTCGGTTGGCCTTGACCCCGCCCGCGGTCGGACCGGCCGGCGTCGGACCGGCCGGCGTGGGATTGGCCGGCGTGGGATTGGCCGGCGTCAAAAAACTGGTTTGGGCATTGAAGCTCGGCCCGCCGGTTGTACCGGACACGGCGGTCCCATCCGTGGGAGCGATTGGCCTGGCCAACGACGCGGCGGGCGCGGCGGGGAGCGGGGCCAGGCGTTGTGGTTGCTGTTGTGGTTGTGATTGTTGCTGTTGCTGTGGTGGTGCCCCCGAGTCGCGCGGTCCAACCGCCGCCGGCACGAGGGATTGGGCCGCCAAATGGGGCGACCAGGCCCAGCTAACTAGCAGCAGCCAGCCCAGGAGCAGCGGATGGCGGTACCGGATGAAGGGGCAGCTCCAGCGAGCCGAGGCGTGAAATGCTCGGCCGAATGTGGGATTTTTTACCGAACTACCGCTGCTGGGGAGTTGCGACTGCATTGTTTTCTCCGATCTCATCCATGAAATCTGCGGAAATTCCCCGCGTTCATCGCCCCATTGCCTCCAGGCACCGGCGGGGGAGGGTAGCAAAATCAAGCCTCCGGTCGCAAGACCTTTTTTGCTAGCTTGAGCAAGCGGTCGGGGGTCCAGTCGTACCCGTCTTCCAGGGGCCAGTAGGCTTTGCCGTCGTCGACAATCCGCAACCGCGAGCGTTTCATACCTTGCAGTTGTTGCATGCGGGCGCGGTTGCGGTAATCGAACATCAGCAGTTTGTCGGCCAGTCCGACGCAGCTGATCTCCCAGGTGGCGGCATCCAGTTTCAGTTCCAGGCGTTGGAACAGGTCGACCACAGGGGGCGGCAGGGGGCCGAAGCGGTCGATCAGTTCTTCCTGCATGTCCACCAATTGCTGGTACGTTTCCACTCGAGCCAAGCGTCGGTAGACATCGATCTTCAGTCGCCGGTCCTCCAGGTAATCGTCGGGCAGGAATCCGCGGCCGGGCAGGCGGACGTCGACTTCGACCGACATTGGCAGCGGTTCTTTCTTCATCTGCCGCACGGCTCGTTCCAGCAATTGGCAGTAGAGTTCATAACCGATGGCCGCGATGTGACCGCTTTGTTCGGTGCCCAGCAGGTTGCCAGCGCCGCGAATTTCCAGGTCGCGCATGGCGATGTGGAAGCCGGCCCCCAGTTCGCTGTAGTGCTGGATCGCCTGCAAACGCTTGGACGCGTTGGGTTTGAGCCGCGTGTGGGGCTCGATCAACAGGTAGCAGTACGCTTGGTGCTTGTAACGGCCAACACGACCGCGCAATTGGTGCAGGTCCGCCAAGCCATACCGATCGGCTTGATCGATAAAGATCGTGTTGGCGTTGGGGATGTCCAAGCCGCTCTCCACGATGGTGGTGGCCAACAGCACGTCGTATTTGCCGGAGACAAAGTCGGTCATCACCGTTTCCAGTTCCTCTTCGTCCATCTGCCCATGGCCGACAGCGACTTTGGCCTCGGGCACGATATCTTGCAAGCGATTGCGGAGTTGGAAGATGTCACTGATGCGATTGTGGATGAAGTACGCTTGACCGCCCCGATTGAGTTCACGCAGGATGGCGTCGCGATAGAGTTGATCGCTGAAGCGAGTCAAGCGGGTTTCGACAGGGAGCCGCTCTTGGGGTGGCGTTTCCAAATTGGAAATATTCCGGACTCCGACCAAAGACAGGTGCAAGGTCCGCGGAATGGGGGTCGCGGAGAGGGTGAGGATGTCGACGCTGTGCCGCATGGCCTTGAGTCGCTCTTTCACGCCGACGCCAAACTTTTGTTCCTCGTCGATGATCAGCAAGCCCAGGTTGTGGAACTTGATGTCTTTGCTGGCGATGCGATGCGTGCCAATGCAGATGTCCACGCGTCCCGATCGCAGTCCGGCGACCGTCTCGCGTTGTTCCTGCCGACTGCAGAAGCGGCTGAGTTTGTGGATCTCGAGTGGGAAAGAGGCCATGCGTCGGCGGAACGACTGGTAGTGCTGTTCGGCCAGGACCGTGGTCGGGACCATCAGAGCCACTTGATAGCCATTTTCCACCGCTTTGAATGCTGCTCGCATGGCCACTTCGGTTTTGCCGAAACCGACGTCGCCGCAGAGCAGTCGATCCATGGGGCGACGGTCGTGCATGTCGCGTTTGATGTCGACAATCGCCGACAATTGGTCGGCCGTCTCCTCGTAGGGGAACGACTGTTCGAATTCCAACTGCCAATGCGTATCGGGACCGAAGGTGATACCGGGCAACGAGCTCCGCTGGGCCTGGACCTGCAACATCTCGGCCGCCATGTCCTGGATGGCCTCTTCGGCGGCGGCCCGTTGTTTCTGCCACGCCTTGCCGCCCAGTTTGGCCAATTGGGGAGAGCGTTTGCTGCCGCCGATGTAACGCTGCACCAAGTCCATCCGTGTGGCGGGGACGTAGACCTTGGTGCCGCCGTCGAACTCCAAGCACAGGTGCTCCTGTTTGACTTGGTCTTTGTCGACCAAGACCAAGCCGCGGTACCGCGCGATGCCGTGCGCCAGGTGGACGACCAGGTCCCCGGGCTGCAAATCCAGGAAGCTGTCGATGCGTCGACCTTGCACGGCGCGGCTGCGGCCACGGCGCAGTTCGCCACGGCGGAAAACTTCGTCGCAGCTGACCACGGCCAGGTGATTCAAGGTGTCGCGAAAGCCCTGATCGCAGTCCCCCACCACCAAATGAATGCGGCCGGCGGCGGCTGCGGATGTCGTCGAGATGATCTCGGTCAGTCGCTCCAATTCGCCTTCGACGGGTGTCAGCAGGTAGACGTCGTGGTCTTGAGCCAAGCGATCCAAGTGCAATCGCAATTCGCCCAGATCGCCTTGGAAGGCCTCCAGGGGCTGCACCGGCAAGACACACTGGTTGGGCATGTCGTCAAACGAGTGCTCCTCGATGATGGCCTGCGAGAACTGGCCCATCCGCCCGCGGACCTCGTCCCATTTCAAGTGCGGCATCAGCGATTGCCCGTAGGCCTCGTGCCGCGCCCCTTCTTCCTGGGCGGCCGCGGGATCGATCAAGAACACGCCGGCCGTCGGAGGCAGTTCGTCCAGCAAGCAATGGTCGGACGAGAAGTCCGTCAGTGGCAACTGCAGCACCACTTCCTGTTGGCGGTCCGTGCTCCGCTGCGTGCCCATGTCGAATTGCCGAATCGATTCGATCACTGTATCGAACCACTCGATGCGGTAGGGCCGCGAGGCGTTCGGGGGATAGACGTCGACCACACCGCCGCGGCGCGAGAATTCGCCGGGGTGTTCCACCAGGGTGACGGGCTGCAGGCCACCCTCGACCATCCAGCGACACAGGTCCTCCATGTCGACGTCGCTGTCCACCGCCAGGCGACGTTGGCTGCGGTCCCGGTCTTCGGCCGAGGGCAACGCCTGCATCAAGGCGGCCACCGACGCCAGGATCACGTCGCCTTCGCCAGCCGTCTGGCGGAGCTTTTCACTGAGCTGCAGCCGTCGGCCGTACGCCCAGTCGCTCGGGATGCGTTCCCGTTGGGTGGCTTCGATCGTCGGAAAACACTCGATGTTTGCTTCAGTCAAGCCAAACGTCAATAACTCGTCCGACAGCCCGTCCATTTGCTTGTCGGTATCGCAGACAATCAACAGCGGTTGGCGTTGGCCTTGCCGCAGGGTTTCCCACCGCAGCGTGGCGATCAAGGCCGCCATGGACGAACCCCAGACATTGGAGAAGCAGGGGGCCTGTCGCTGCCAGAGCCCCTGGAGCGTCTGTTGAAACTCTGGCGTCCCCGCCCAGCCTCGAAGAGAGTCGATCAGACGAGTCTGATTGATTGCGTGCGGAGTGACCTGCAACATGGGGGTATGGTCCGACGACCTCTCTGCAATACAGTCAGGAATTTGGCTCGAGCCCTTTCATGTCGTGGCTCGAGCGTCCCGAGCACATTTTACTCGTCTGCCGGTCGCACGCCGACCACCTTGAGTTGCTCGAATTTGGTCACGACAATCTGCGGCTTCTTGTTGTACAACTCGACCTTGCCCTCGACCCGCACCTTCTTCTTGAGGAAGTGTTTGGCGGGGTCCTCGATCTCCTTGTCGGCGAAGACCTTTAAACCGGCCTTCCGCAAAACCACCGAAAAGTTATCCTCCTGGCGATGATCCTTCAGGGAATTCAGGAAGCACATGTCGCGTTCCTTGAGAAAACTGGAGCTGGCGACTTCAAATTCCACGATCACCTGCTTGTCGACATGCTGAGCCGCGTCACTGGGCTTGATGACGGGCAGTTCAGTCGAATCTTGGGCCGCGACGGGGGCGACCCAGCCGGCAGCGATCAAGACCAAAAACCCGAGCAGGCCGCTGATTCGACCCCATCCTGTGTCGCGTCGCCCGCCTGGAGGGAGAGCGGATCGGTGGGCAGGTTGGCAAGTGGCAGGTTGGCAAGTAGCAGGTTGGACCGACATGGCGAGTGACTCCGGGGGAAACGGCAGGCGGTCGTGGAAGCCGACCAATCCCAGCGGATCGGCGGGCCATCCCGCTCGCTGGGCTCCCCATTCTCAAAGAAATTCGCGTGCCTGACTAGCGGGCTGCGGCGGTTGGCCTGCCTGCGGCTAGGCTGCCGAGCGAGACGGCGGGACGTCGGACTGGGCGGCGGACTGGGCGGTCGGATCGGCGTTTGGCGTCTGCACGTTCGCCAGGCGGGTGGCCTGCAGTGCTTCCATCTCGAGTCGGATGGGACCCAGCAGTTGGCGATAGAGTTGGCTGATCAGGTCGATGACGGGTTTGCCGTCGAGCACGCGGTGATCGAAGGTCAGCAGCGTTCGCGCGATGCCTTGTCGCGGCGTGGGGTCGACGCCCAAGATGGTGGTATTGGGGCCGAGGTGGCAGTTGCCGAAGGTCTGATTGAACCCCGACAGGCTCATGCCGAAGGTCCCCATGTAAGTGGCTCGTTGCGAAGGCCAACCTTCCATGATCAGCCACCAGAGGGCTCGCCGGATTGGCCCGGGCAGGGCGGCGAAACGGTCCTGGTGCCGGAACTGTTTGATCGCTTCGGGGGGGGCCGAGAGGAAATAGTCGAGTCGCTCTTGCAGTTGGGTCAGCGAGTACTGTTCAGGATTCCGGAATCGGGCGAAGTACAGACGGGTCTCTCCCGCGACCTCACGTGCCACGGTCAGTTGGGCGATCGTCTGGTCGACCTCGTACAGATGCGGCCAGGGGAACTTGCGATAGAACTGCCGCAGTTCGGGGACCTGTCGTGAGACCAGCGAGTAGGCCTTCATCAGGATGACGTTCCACGAGAGTCGCGGTTTGATCTGTTTCCGCAGGGATTCGAGCGCCCCCAGGTCCAGGTCGCGGTAGAAGGCCGCCATGGGCTGTGACCGAGCGATGCGGATGACGTCGTCCACCAAGCGACGCCCCGTCGTGAGCGGGATGATCTTGCCTTTGGCCATCGAGGGTCTCGCGCGTGTTACTGAGGGGAACGGTCAATACGCGCGGAGTTTGTCAGGAATTGTCAATCGACGCAACACGAAGTTGCGACCGATTCGCGGTTCAGTCTTGGCTGTGCAGTCCGCATTCGGTCTTTTTGGAGCCGGCCCAACGGCCGGATCGTTCGTCTTCCCCGGCCAAGACGCAGCGGGTGCAGGGTTGGCAGCCAATACTCGGGTAACCCTGGTCGTGCAGGGGATTGTAGGGCACATTCTCGGCCACAATGGTCTGCCAGACCTGGCGTTTGGTCCAGTTGGCCAAGGGGCTGACCTTGACCAAGCCAAATTTGCGATCCCAGCCGACGATGGGAACGACAGACCGGTCCGGACTTTGGTCGCGGCGGATCGCACTGGCCCAGGCCGTGACCCCCTCGAGTCGCCGCCGAAGGGGCACCAGCTTGCGATCGCGGCAGCATTGGTCCGGCGAGTGGCTGTAGACTGGCCCGCCATGCAGCTGTTCGTACAGGGGGACCGGCAGTTCTGGCCGGACCAACTCGATTTCGATCCCGTAGCGTTGGCGGACTCGATCGACCATCGCCAGGGTCTCGGGGAATTGGTAGCCCGTTTCCAGGTTAAAAATCGGTGTTTGGGGAGCGTGCTTGGCCAACCAGTGAATGATCAACATGCCCTCGGCCCCGAAGGCGGTGGCCACGGCAAAACCGGCGCCGAACCGTTGGGCGGTCCAGGTCAAGATCTCCCAGGGGGCAGCCGACTCAAGTGCCGCGCTGGCGGCTTGCAGTTCGGCCCACAGTTCTGGGTCTGGCCCCGCTGCGGGGGGCGTCGCCTTGGGCTCGGCAGCGGCTGGGTCGAGTTTCGCGGACAGCGAGACATGAGCGGCCGGGACCGCGTTGTTGGGGGCGGCCGGCGAGTCCGCCGCGGGGCTGGCGGAGTTGGCCAACGGATTGAGCGCATTCACGGGCATTTTCTCCTCCAAAACGGGCTAAACTCCTGGCTGACCGTCGCTTGCCGCCGTCGCGTTCGTTCCCGGGGGCGTGCAAACAGGGTGGCCGATCTTGCGGGACACGCTGGCCCTTAGTTTATACATTACCATGTTGATAAACAAGGTAATGTATCTCCTGTTAGGCAGTATTTTCGGCAAAATTGGTCGAAGTGGATGACACAAAAAAAGCCGCCAGATGGGAATCTGGCGGCTTTTTGAGATGCGAAAGACGGCGTTTGTTTCGCTGTTGGCCGGATTGGGGTCACCGCCTGGGCCTGTTGGCGGAGTTTGACCCGAAATCCGAGCCGGCGTTTTGGTTTAGACCAACTCTTTGCGAGAGCCGATCAGGGTTCGCAAGCGTTCAGCCAGTAGTTTGGCGTCGAACGGCTTTTTGAACGTTTCGTTGATTGCCGAGCGGTCAAAGCTCATGGGCTGGCCATCGTCTGGCAGCAGGGCAATCAGGATGGTCTCGCCAAAATCGCTGTTTTTACGCAGGTTTTGGCAGATCTGCACGGCTTCCAACTTTCCGATGGAGAAGTCGGTAATGATGCAGTCGGGATGAAAACTTTCGGCTTGAATTCCAGCTTCGAAGCCGCTGGAGGCCACCGAGACCTTGAAGGACTTTTCCGGTGGCAATTCTCGCTTGATGTTTTCGATCAGGACTTGATCCTGAGCCACGATCAGCACTTTGGCCATGGCTTCGTCTTCCAAATCGCCCAGCGGCATGCCGTGCTCTTTGAGGAAGCGGATCAAAAATTCTCGGGGTATACGACGGTCTTGTGATCCGGGGATCCGGTAGCCTTTGAGGCGACCGGAATCGAACCACTTGCTGACCGTGCGTGGGGCCACTTTACAGATTTTGGCAACCTGTCCAGTAGTGAAGACCTTCATCGCAGGCACTCCCTAACATCGTTTCGCGTCTCTGGCTGCACGTTTGATCCCGGCGAAGTGCCGAGAGTTTGGTGCAACTGCTCATTCCAAAACCATCAGTCGTTGCTGTCGCCTCCACACATCCCTGTGGATTGGCGAAACGGCTACGTCTTATGGAGTCTGGGTCGGAATGGGCATGGGGTTTGTAGTTTCAACATTGGTTTTTGGGTGCAACTCCTTTGGCACCAGGGCCACAACAGCGGATGATCGGACGGGAAACGGGGTTTCGGAGGGCTCGCCTCAGCACTCCAAGCGCCGCCTCTGCGGGTGCAGCGGGGTTTCACGATCCAAACGGCTGGGTCCGTGTTGAGCGGGGAGGACGTTACAGAGATCTCGCCAAGCGTGACCTAACGGTCCGTCGAGCGAGTTCGCAGCGATAAGATGACCGCCTAGCATGGGTGGGCAGGCAGGCATTTCGCGTTCTATAGAATCCCCCCCGGGATTCGACGGTCAGCGGCCTAAACGCATTCTCGCGGGTCAGTTTGATCGCGTCGGCTAGTGCTGTCCGTCTGAGTACTAGTTTCGAATCTTCCGTAGCAATCTCTTTAATGAGGATGTTGCGGTTCTTCATGAAATTCATATTTGTGGGCACTACCCCTAGGTCCGGCCGGTCCGAAAGTGCCGGATCGTTCGGCTTATTCGGCTCAATCGTTACGATTTGCCCCGTCGGATGCTGGGCGGCAGGCGGATTTTGTAATCGTTGGTCCTCTGGTATAGTGGGGGCTCTAGCGGCACAGCCTCGGGTTCCATGCAGGCTTCTCGAGTTCCATACAGGCTTCTCGGGCGTCCGCTTGGCACAAATTACTCTTTCGGAAAGACGGTCGACGTGAGTTTCAAGACGAAAGTGGCAGAGGCCACCAAGGGCGTGGATTTTAAGACCAACCGATATCAATTGGTGTTGGACACCAGTGCTGGCACGATCACCTTAGATTTGCTGCCGGAAAAAGCCCCCGGTCATTGCCTCAACATGATTGGCTTGGCTCGCAGCGGTTTCTACGACAACAAGATTTTTCACCGAGTGATCAAGGGCTTCATGATCCAGGGTGGCTGTCCCCAAGGGACGGGGACGGGCGGCCCTGGCTACCAGATCGACGCAGAATTCAACGATCTACCCCACGAACCGGGCGTCCTCTCCATGGCTCGGTCGGCCAACCCCAATTCGGCGGGTTCGCAGTTCTTCATCTGCTTGGAAAGTCACACGCATCTGGATGGCCAATACACGGCCTTCGGGAAAACCGCGGACGACGCCAGCCTGGCGGTGGTGCAGGAAATTGGCAAGGTGCCGACCTCGCCGGGCGACCGCCCCAAGCAGGACGTGGTTATCAAGACGGTACAAGTTGCGGAATTCGCCCTGTAGTGGGCGGCAGACTTGAGGCTCGGTCTGGCCGGTCGTAACGCTCGTTCGGAAGGTCCGCCGTGGATCGATCGGGATTGCCGACAGACTGGGCGGCTCTAGTTTGCATCCGCCATTGGCGCGGGTAGAATATCGCGACTTCCGCGTCCAAAAATTGAAATGACGGGCGGTAGTTCGCAGTGGAGCGATGCGGATCGACCTTCGATACCCCGCTCAATATGTCGGATTGGCTTCAGCATTTAAGAAAGCATGTGGATGACCCTCCAAGTCAAAACGCTTGAACAACCGGCCACTTTGACCTTCGGCCAACAACAAATCCAACTGCCCGTCGTGCAGGGGTCGGAGCAGGAATTGGGGTTGGACATCAGCCGACTCCGCAGCGCAACCGGTATGATCACCTTGGATGAGGGCTACGTGAACACCGGCTCGACTCGGTCGGGCATCACGTTTTTGGACGGCGAACAGGGCATCCTGCGATTCTGCGGCTATCCGATCGAGCAATTGTGTGCCCAGTGCGACTTTGTGGAAGTCTCTTACCTGTTGATCTACGGGCACCTGCCCACTCGGCAACAGTTGAGCGAGTTCCAGGACTCGATTCGCAAGCACACGATGCTGCACGAAGACATGCGGTCGTTCTACAGCGGTTTCCCGCGGGACGCGCACCCGATGGCGATCCTGTCCAGCGTCGTCAGTGCCATGTCGACGTTCTATCAGGATTCTTTGGACCCGACCGCCCCGGATCAAGTCGAGTTGTGCGTGCGGCGTCTGATCGCGAAATTGCCGACGATCGCCGCCTACAGCCACAAGAAGTCCGTCGGACAACCCTTCATCTACCCGCAGAATGATCTGGACTATGTCGAGAACTTCTTGCAGATGATGTTCGCTGTCCCCAGCGAACCGTACGAAGTGGACCCCGACTTCGTCAGTGCCCTGAACCTGTTGCTGATCTGCCACGCCGATCACGAACAGAACTGCAGCACCTCGACGGTCCGTATGGTCGGCTCCGCCAATGCCAACCTGTTCGCCTCGATCGCCGCTGGGGTCTGCGCCCTGTGGGGCCCGCTCCACGGCGGAGCCAACGAGGCAGTTGTGAATATGCTGAACCAGATCGCGGCCGACGGCGGCGATGTGAAGAAGTACGTGGCCTTGGCCAAGGACAAGTCGCACGGGTTCCGCCTCATGGGATTCGGCCACCGCGTCTATAAGAACTTCGATCCACGCGCGAAAATCATCAAGGCCGCCTGCGACCGATTGCTGGCCAAACGCGCGATCCACGACCCCTTGTTCGACATCGCCCAGGAATTGGAGGCGACCGCCCTGAGCGATGAGTACTTCATCGAACGCAAGCTGTATCCCAACGTCGATTTCTACTCGGGTGTGATCTATCGCGCGATGGGGATTCCCGTCCAGATGTTCACCGTGCTGTTCGCCATGGGCCGCTTGCCAGGTTGGATTGCCCATTGGAAGGAAATGCACTCCTCCGACGGCAACCGCATCTGCCGACCTCGACAAGTCTACACCGGCCCGACAGAACGACCCTTGGTCCCGATCGACCAACGCTAGGGCCTGGCTGGTTTTTTCTCTACGCATGCGGCCACGTTTGCGCAAGGGTAACGAAACGCTTGACGCGTTGTTGATTTTTCCCCGCGTTGTTGATTTTTCCGTAGCGGAATGCGTCAAGCATTTCGATTGACGGGAAAACGCCGTATTTTCGCCGGATTTCATCGAATCGGGCGACAATTTCGCGTGAGAGTCTGGAAAAATTAACAAGCCCTTGACGCGTTCCGCGACGCATGCGGCCACGTTTGTGCGAGGGTAACGAAACGCTTGACGCGTTGTTGATTTTTCCGTAGCGGAATGCGTCAAGCATTTCGATTGACGGGAAAACGCCGTATTTTCGCCGGATTTCATCGAATCGGGCGACAATTTCGCGTGAGCGTCTGGAAAAATTAACAAGCCCTTGACGCGTTCCGCTACGGAACAATCAACTGGCCGTTAGTTCCGGCGGTAGTCGCCCCGCGGGACTTTGGTCTCGTCGGCTGGCGTTGATACGAACGGGTTTTGGATCTGCCGCCAGAAGCGATACCAATTTTGTGTCCGTCGCCAATCGCTGGTCCAGTCCTCGCTGCGGCTATAGTCTGGGTACGAAGCCATGTCTCGGAACGGCAGCGGCCCAATCCGCTGGCCTTCGAACGTATGCAAGTCGGAGTCCTTGTCATAGCCAACGGTGTACAGCAGGAAGGTCCGTACGTGTCCGGGCGGTGTCGCTTGGCTGGGGACGGCAAACGCGACCTCCAAGGCATCGCCGGTCCCGAGGGTCACCATGCGATCGTCGGCCTCCCGCACCAAGTGCTCCGCGGGGCCGTAATCGGACAGACGCCCGGCGACGGGTGGCCAGACGGCCGCCGTGCTCACATCTTGGGCATCGAAGGTCTCGGGGCCGTTGGGGACCAGGGGCAGTCGCCGCGAGGTGCCGCGGTAGTAGGTCCGCGCCGACGCCAAGGCCGCTTCTTGCTCGACCAACGCCACTTCCGTCTGGTCCCGAGCGACGTAGGCTTGGTCCCAATAAATCTCGGCGGAGGTCACGATCTTGATCCGTTGGTCCGAGGTCGGGAACAGGTCGTTCAGCGGCACGGCCATGGTCTTTGTCTTGCCGCCGGGGAAGCCCATCGCTCGCGAGGCGGGGGTCCACTCGCCGTTGGCATCCGGAACAAACAGGGCGGGGAAGATCGGCCCAGATAGCTCGGGTTGCTGCTGCAGCATGACGTTGATCGAAGTGTCGGTCGGCTGGATCCAACCAGTCAGGAACAGGGTGTACTCCTCCAAGTTGGGGCGGTCAAACTCCAAGATCAATTCGTGCGGCTCGACGTAACCCTGGGTGATCCGCCGCTCGAAACTCCGCACGTATTGCTGGTCGGCAGCCAGCAACAGCGGCCGGACATCGTCACCGTTTTGATTGGTCGCGGCGACCGGCGGGTGCTGCTCGCCGACCCGGTACAGCCGATGGGCCACGATTTGCGGTGGGCCGACTTTGTCATTGATATGGACTTCCACGTCGGCCGGATGATCGATCGTCAGCAGCCGGACTTGGTCGAAGTACGCGACTTCCCACAGCTCTTCTGTCAGCAACAAGCGGTAGGTACCATCGGTCGCCACCAAGCTCTCGGGCGGCAGGCGGAGGTACTCCCAATGCCTTGTCGGCACCAACCCGCCTTGGGGTGCCTGCAGGCCGATCGGAGCCGCCCAGAGACAGTCGGAGAAGAACTCCCACTGTCGGCCGTTCCACGTGTAAATGAATGGGCAGGATCCCTTCAATATGCAGATCATCTCGACCGTTTGCCGCCCTGGTGGCAGCAGCAGGACCTGTGGGATGCCGTTGGTCCAGACGATCCGCGCCACATTGACCTCGGTGGCCTGGCCCAAGCCCACATGCACGGTCGGACGCGTGATGGTTTCGGCGAAGTAATGGGGCCCGACGCGGGCTTCGAGCAAGCTGCCGATGCCCAGATGGTTGGTCCGAGAGGCATTGTCGCCGCGGCCTTGCGGGACCACGGTCAGCCACGCGTTTTGGTTGCCCCCATCGTTGCGGAAGACCTGCAGGCGGCCCTCGGCCCAGACCACCAAGTCCAAGTCACCGTCACTGTCCCAATCGCCACGGTCACCCCGCTCGGGTCGTGCCGCCAACGGGATCCTGGGACCGGTGTTCCCCATTCCCAGCCGGTCGCTGCCTTGGGCCAAGGTCGTGCCCTGCCATTGCGTCGGGTGATACACCAATTGGCCGTCCTGCCACAGCAGCAGGTCCAACGTCCCGCTGTTGTCGTAGTCCGCCACCGACCAATCGCCCAACAGTTGGCCGGGGACCGTCAGCGTTCCGTTGGTCGGCGATCCATTCGGGGATTGCGACAGGAACTGGACCTTGCCCCAGGGTTGGGTTTCGGTGAACTGCACGGTGGTGCCTTGAGCGCTGGAGGTGACCACGTCCCAGCTGGCGTTGCCGTCCAATTCGGCGACCGCCAAACCGGGCCGATCGGCGGCTGCGGGCAGACTCAGATCCCGGTAGCGGAACGCACCATGGCGTTCGTTGGCCAACAAGCCGACTCGGCCGCTACGGGTCTGTACGACAAAGTCAATAAACAGGTCGCGATCCCAGTCCACCAAACGCAGGTCGACGATCGGATCCAAGTCTGGCGGCAGGTACAGCCATTGGCTGGCATCGATAAAGGTGTTGTTGCCACGGTTCATCAGCAGCCGGAGGCCGTTGGGCGTCAGCACCACCAGATCCAAGTCCGCGTCTTGATCGAAGTCCGCGATAAACGCCTGGTCGATCCGCCCCATTGCGGCGATTTCTGTCGGTTGCGGGATCGGCGTCGCGGACAGACCCGCCTCGGCGGACCATTGCAAGTTGTAGACGGCCAGACCATCGTCGCCGGTCAGCACCAACTGAGGGAACTCGGCGTGGGTTTTACCAGCCATGCGACCCGCCGCTTGACTGAAACGCCGCTGGATACCGCTGCCGGAGTCGGCGATCGTCAGCAGGAAGGCCGCGTGCAAGCGATCGTAGCGACCTGTGAACGGCACGCGCAGGATCGGGTCCGCGGCCAGTTCCGTCAGCGGGCCCACGTGGACTTCAACGGCATCGTCCCGCAAGATGAACAGGTCCAGCACCCCGTCAAAATCGATGTCCGCCAGGGCAAAGTCCACGATTGGGCGAGCTGACACGGAGGCCGGTAACGGCGATTCGACGAACGCCAACGCCAGCGGACTGGGGGCGGGCGTCAAGGCCGCGTTGGCCGCTCGAGTCATTGGCTCGGAGAATTGTGTCAGCAAATAATCCAGCGGATTGGGCTGCAGGGCGGCGACGTCGATCACCGTGGGGGACTTGCCGTTGAGGGAATTGTCCAGATCCAAGGCGGCTCGCACGCGGCGTTGGCCATCTGCACCGCCGACCGCATCGTCCATGGCTTGCACGACCGGCGTCAAATCGCCAGCAAAGGATTCCATGCCCAGGTAGTTTTTGCTGCTAAAACCGGCTTTCTCGATGATGCTGCGGCTCTGCTGCCAGTAATCCGCCAGGCCGGGGTCCTGGTCGATCGCCATCCGCACGAGGGACTTGGAGATGACCCACAGGTTGTTTGGCTCCAGGCGTCGTAGTTCTCGGATGGCCTGCGAGCGGATCGGTTCGAGGGTTTCCGCATCGCTGTTGGACGAGCTGAGAAGTTCGTCGGTCGTCCAAAACGCGCTGAACCAAAACGGTGCGTGATCTTGGGCCGCGGTGGCCGCCGCCAAGTACTGTTGCGCGGACTGGACCTGCGCCGAGCGACTCGCGCCGAGCGTGTTTTGTACCTCGCCGTACAGAAACGTCGACACGGGACTTTCGAAGCGTTCCCACAAATCGCCCATGGCCTGGACCAAGTTCTCTCGGGCAATTTTCGGGTCGATCGCTTGCAGCGATTCGCCGCCTTCCGCAGCGTTTTCTTGCGCGGCCGGGCTGCGGAGCATGACCAACCAGGCGATCACCAGATTGCGGTAGGGGAGTTCCTCGTCGGGGCGGAGACGTCGGATCTCCTCGTAACGGGGAATCGCCTCTTGGAAGCCGAAGCGGAGCGTTCCGTCGGGCAGGGTGCTCACCGCGAAATTTTCGTTCTCCAAGGCTCCGTTGGCTTCGTGAGCCAATTGGTGCAGGCGAACGGCCTCCGGATCGCCTCCGTTGTCGGGCTGCAGCCACCACCAACCCACAAACGCCGCCAGGGCGACGGCAGCTGCGAATAACAGGATTGGCTTGAGCTTGTTAGCGCCCGAGGGATTGGCTGGGTTCATGGCAATTTTCCACACCGAAGGGAAACTTCAGACTCACGGAACTGGCCCCACCCTCAATGGTACCAAGCGGGACTTGTGATTAAACTACCGATTGACAGCCGTTGTTACGTGACGGAAATACTTGTCCCCGGCCGGGAAAGGCCACGGGCCACGGCCGTGTTGAAGTTTCCCACGCGCCCCCACCGCCCTTTTCGCAGGTGCTCGATGTCCGACGAACAAGCCAATCTTTCAAACGATGACTTCACGGACGCCGAATTGGAGGCGTTCTTGGAGGAGAGTTTGGATCCGGCCCGCGCGTCAGAGATCGAACAGACGGCTCGCAACAGCCCCGGTTTGCTCAAGCGCTTGGCCGCCTTGAATCGTCGCCGCGACCATGGCGCGCATTCCCTGGCCGGGATCTGGCGCCGCTACCAGATCGGGGTCCCCAGTCGCGAGGAGATGGGCCAGTACCTGTTGGGGATCTTGGATGCCGAGCGAGCGGACTACATCAAGTTTCGCTTGGAGTGCCTCAAGTGCCCGTTCACGCAGTCCCTGCTGATGGAACTCCAGCAGGCGACCGACCAGGCCTCGATCAGCCGCAGTCGCACCCATCGCGACTCGATTTTTCAAAGCGGCACCCAGATCCTGTCCAAGAATAGCGACTAGTGCTTTGTCACAGGCACGGTTTGGGGTGGGATCGCTCAGCCGCCGAGCGCGTTGGCCCCGTTTTTTTGGTAAACTCGGCTCAGTTGATTCGGCCTCCCCCTTCAATCTCGTAACCGTTCACGGGTAGGAGGTAAGCCTCGGGGCTGGTGCATTCCGCAAGTCGGATGGTTCTCGGGGCAAACCGGTAGCGTTTTCCAGTTGCTTATGCTCGCCAACGATCGCACGGTTAGCCCGACTTGCTGCATGACACCCTACGAGGCGTGAACCGTAACTAAATCCCGTTGACGATGCACAAGTCAGAGCGGTTTTGCGTTCGCCGGGTTGAATTTGTGGGAAATCTGTTGAGAATGCCCAGGTGTGGGTTGGGCAACTAGTAGTGAAGGACGCTCGGTGGAACTTATATCGGTACGTGAGGCTCGGACGGAGCAGGCGATTGGCAAGTCGGTGGAGCTGCGGGGCTGGGTTCGGACCCGGCGGGACTCCAAGGCGGGCTTCAGTTTCATCGAGGTCAATGACGGTTCCTGCTTGGGCAACATCCAGGTGATTGCCGACGGGAAGTTGGAGAACTACGAGACCGACGTCAAGGGTTTGACGGTGGGCGCCAGTCTGCGGGTGGAGGGCCAGGTCGTCGCGTCGGGCGGCAAGGGGCAAGCTACCGAGGTCCAGGCGACACGAGTCATCGCCGTGGGTGGGGCCGACGCCGAGAGCTACCCGCTGCAGAAAAAGCAGCATACCTTGGAGAAGCTCCGCGAGTGGGCTCACTTGCGACCTCGGACGAACACCTTCGGCGCGGTGGCTCGGGTCCGCAACCAAATCTGCCGTTCGATCCATCAGTTTTACCAAGAACGCGGGTTCCTCTACGTACACACGCCGATCATCACCGCCAGTGACTGCGAAGGGGCGGGGGAGATGTTCCAGGTCACGACGCTGGATTTGGCGACGATTGCCAAACGCGAGATGGCCAACATCGACTACAAGTTCGACTTCTTCGATCGCCCCAGTTACCTGACGGTGAGTGGTCAATTGGAAGCCGAGACGTACGCCTGCGCGTTGGGTAAGGTGTACACCTTTGGGCCGACCTTCCGAGCCGAGAATTCCAACACGAGCCGGCACTTGGCCGAATTCTGGATGATCGAACCGGAGATGGCTTTCTTCGAGCTGCCCGACAACATGCAATTGGCCGAGGACTTCCTCAAGCGATTGTTCCGCGATGTGTTGGAGCATTGCCAAGAGGACATGGCGTTTTTTAATGAACGGATCGACGAGAGCAAGACCCTGATCGAACGTCTGCAGAAGATCGTCAACGCGGATTTCGTGCGTTTGAGCTACACGGAAGCCGTCGACATCTTGTTGGCCTGCGACCACAAGTTCGATTACCCCGTGAAGTGGGGCATGGACCTGCAGAGCGAGCACGAGCGGTACCTGACCGAGAAACATTTTGACTCGCCGGTTATCCTCTACAACTACCCGCGGATCATTAAGCCGTTTTACATGTACTGCAACGACGACGGCAAGACGGTGCGTGGGATGGACGTGCTGGTGCCAGGCGTGGGCGAGATCATTGGTGGATCGCAACGCGAACACCGCTTGGACGTGTTGTTGGAGCGCATGGCTGAGATGCAACTGTCGGCCGATGATTATTGGTGGTATGTCGATCTGCGTCGCTACGGCACCGTCCCGCACGCTGGTTTCGGCTTGGGCTTGGAACGCGTGATCCAATTTGTCACCTCGATGGGCAACATTCGTGACGTGATCCCCTTCCCCCGCACGCCTGGGTCATGTGACTTTTGATTTTATTTTACTTTAATGATTAATTGGGTCTGCATGGTTATGCGGTGCGGCATTGCTTGCGATGGTGTTTGGGTGCCTTCGACGCGTGAAGTCTAGGGAGTAGCCGGATCGCACTTGGAAGAAACTCGTAGCGATCACTAGCGGTTGTAGCCACAAACGATCGTCCTGTTAGCCCGACTTGCTGCAAGACATCCCTCGTGGACGGTTACTCTTGAAGAGGCGAGCAGCGACGGCCAAACACTGGTGTTTACCGCCATCGCCTGGTCATAAGTGCCTTTTTCACATGGGATAGGGTCACTTATCGACCCAGCGCCCTCGGGGGGGGGGATCGCTTAACTGTTCACGCCTCGCCTCGTAAGAGGAATGTGTCATTGGCAGATTGGCAACTATTGGCGTTAATTAGTGTTCCCATTCCGGAATCCAAGTTGAATGGAACACTAATCGACACTAGTGCTTTGTCACAATTTAATTTTGGGATCGGTGTGGCAAAGGGGTCAGGCGTCAATTGCCGGAACGGCCCTACGGGTGCTGCGCACAATTGACGCCTGACCCCTTTGCCACACCCCAAGTTCTGGCTGTGACAAAGCACTAGTCGCCACTAATCGGTGCAAATAGCACGCTGTATTTGCTGTGCCTGCCCTCCGCTGCGTGTGCCTTCCTCTGCTTCCTTCCCCCGTACTCGCGGTTTTCCCGCCAGGCCAACACCACGATCCACCGACACCCATTCGGTCACTCACTACGAAACAACACCGCCACAGACCTTTCGTGCCTTTCGTGTCTTTCGTGGCCTCACTCCGCAATACCCCTGTGACCATGCTGTTAGCTGTTAGCTGTTAGTGTCGGGGGTATATCTTGCATTTTTTATTCTCCATTTTAGCTTTTTCATTTTTCGCGAACGCTTTTCCATGCTCTCTGCCTCTCACTCTACGAATTCCTTCAATCCTTCCCATCTCTTGCGGTTCAAATTTCCTGCGGGGCGTGAACGGTTGCAAAATCGCTAAGCGGCTCGGCCCCAGGTGCGTCTGGGCCGGCGCAGCCTCAGCAGAGGGATGTCCGCCGCTCTTCCGCTAGTTATCGTCATCCTCGTCTTGGTCGGGCAGATCGACCAGCGACTCATCGTAGATTTTGGACCAGGCCTCCGCGTCGAACTGCTCGGGGTCAAAGTCATCGCTGCCGGGATCGGTCGGGTCGGCGTGTCCGACGGGCACCAGCGGTTGTTCGCCGTCCCAGAACTCGTCGCTCTCCCCGCCGTCCGGCCCCTCGTCCGCCGCACTGGCGGCAGCTGGGGCCGCGGCGGGTGGCGGACTGCGCCGCCGATCCAATTGGCTTTGGGCCGCAACCCATTGCTGCATGCGTTCGGGGCTCAGTTCCTGCAGGTTGCTCTCCATCAGGTCGCGTTCCAACAAGTCGGCGTCCGCGTGATCGGCGTGCATGTGGGAACGATCCCGCCGCGGTGTCGAGTGCGAGTCGCGTTTCTCGTAGAAGACGCGGATCGGAACCTCGCCAAACCGCAGCTGGTCGCGGAGGACGCCCAACAGGTAGCGGCGGTAATTGACCGGGAAGGCGTCCGGGTCGCTGCACTTGATCACGATCATCGGCGGGGTCGTGCCGACTTGTGAGGCGAAGTAGATCCGCGGCCTTCGCGGCCCGATCATCGGTGGCGGGAACGCCAGCAGTGCTTGGCGAATGAGTCGATTGAGCACGGGCGTCGACACACGCCACTGGGCCTGCTTGAACAGCATTTGCGTGTAGTTGATCAGTTTACGGACATTTCTTCCGGTGAGGCCCGTCACAAACGCGATCGGGACGTACTTCATGCCGGGGAAGGTATCGTTCGCGTATTCCGCCCACTGCTCGGTGACGATCTTGTCGGCGACCAGGTCCCATTTGTTGACAACAAACACGACCGGTTTGTGGTTCTTCTCGATGTAGGTCACCAATTTTTTGTCGACCTTGCTGATTTCGTCCGCCGCATCAAAAAACATCAGTACCACATCGGCATAACGGATACTGCGTTGGGCCCGATGCGTCGAGTAGTATTCGATGTCGGTCCGCACGCTCTTGCGTCGGCGGAAACCAGGGGTGTCGATCAGCACGATGGGTTTGCCGTCAACATGGATCGTGACGTCCACGCTATCGCGAGTGGTTCCGGCGACGTTGGAAACGATCATCCGCCCCGCCTCGGTCAAGGCGTTGACGAAGGTGCTCTTGCCCACATTTCTGCGGCCGACGATGGCGATCTTCAGCGTGGGGGGGTCGGTCGCCTCCTCGGCCTCGCCGGGTAGGGCTTTGGGCAATCGTTCGATGATCGCATCCAACAGATCGTCTTTGCCGCGGAAGTTCTGGGCGCTGATTGGCAGCGGGTCGCCAATGCCCAATTGATAAAAGTCGGCAGCCTGCCAGCGGAACTTTTCTTCGTCCGCTTTGTTGGCCGCCAGAATCACGGGTTTGCCGATGGCCATCAAACGCCGCGCGATATCCGCATCTACCGGAGTCGGGCCCTGGCGGATGTCGACCGCGAACAGCACCAAGTCCGCCGTCCGCAACGCCTCGCTGATCTGGGCTTCGATCTCGTCATCCAGATCATCGACGTCGTTGATGCCGATGCCGCCCGTGTCCACCAACTGGAAATACGACCCCTCGTGCTCGACGACCCGGATCATGCGGTCGCGCGTGACCCCCGCCAGATCATCGACGATCGCCAGCCGTCTGCCGACCAACCAATTGAAGATACTGGACTTGCCCACATTGGGCCGTCCGACAATTGCAACCGTAGGCAGAGCCATGAAACGCGATCCAAACTAGAGTTTTTCCGACCAAGCTCTATCATACCCCCGGCCAGCGGATTGCCTAGGAGACCGTCCCACGGAACGGGCCCCCCCCACGGGCGGCCAGGTGCCTGCATGGCCAGGGGCCGTCGCTCGTCTTATACTTAGGTCCGAACACCGGCCACCTGGAAGTGCAAAACCCCGCTCCCGCGGTTGGCTCAGGTCGTTGGCCGTTGGCCGTTGGTCCAGGCCGGTCGCCCTGGCTCGCTGACTGACAGCGATTTACCTGACAGCGATTTGACTCGAGAGCGGTGCAGTGGCCCTGGGTATGACGCGGCGGGGCTTCACGAATCGAGAGTCGGGTGGGGATGTCCTGAGGAGGAACGCGGCGGATGACGGAGACTGAAAACTGGGAGGGTGCCGGGGCAATCGCGAGTGACACGGCTGCGCGTGGGGCGTCGCAGTGGCTGCGGATGTTGGCTCAAGCCGGCTTGATCGCCGTCCCGCGTCTGGCCGAAACGACGGCTGCTCAGCCCGGCTCGGCGGTGCCTGCCCGCTCGGGTGCGGAGTTGCCGCGCGACGACCTGCGAGCGGCCTGGGAGACAATCGTCACGTCACCAGCACCGCCAACGCCGCCCAGTGCCACTCGAGCTGACTCGCCGGCCTCGAGCATGGCGGCGTCCGCGGCGAATCGCCAAGCGTCGGTCGCAACGACGACTCCGGCTCGGCCCACGCCCATGCCGTCGGCCCCTCAGCCGTCGGTCTCTCAGCAGCCGGTGCCGCAGCAGCCGGTGTCGACCGAGTCGCCGGCGGTCAAGCGGCCGGGGTCGGGTGGCCCCAGTTACGTGCAGTCGGCGGCCAACCCCAGTGGTGCCGGGACGCCAGCCATGCGGGGTGTGACGGGTTCTGGGGTCGAGGACGGTCCGCCGTTGACTCAAGTTCCCGACCTGGGCGATGCCGATCGGGTCGTCGCTCTGCAGCAATTGGCGCAAGAAGTCAGCCACTGTACTCGCTGCCCAGACCTGGTCCGCAACCGCACGCAGACGGTGTTTGGCTTTGGCGCCCCGCGGACGCGATTGGTGTTGATGGGCGAAGCGCCGGGAGCGGACGAGGATCGGCTCGGGGAACCCATGGTCGGAGCCTCTGGTCAACTGCTGGATAAAATCATCGCCGCGATGAAACTGCGGCGGGAAGAGGTCTACATCCTCAACGCCGTCAAGTGTCAACCGCCCAAGAACCGCAACCCGCTGGATGTGGAATGCGGCAACTGTCGCTCGTTTTGGGTGCGACAGCTGGAGATCATTCGACCGGAAGTCATCGTCTGCTTGGGCGCGGTGGCTTCCAAGACGCTGTTGCAGACGACGGATCCCGTCGGACGACTGCGAGGGACGGTTCACGTCTACCGTGGAGCGAAGGTCATCGTGACTTACCACCCCAGCTACCTGTTGCGGACCGAGTCGAAGAAACGCGAGACCTGGGACGACATGAAAGTCGTGATGGACCTATTGGGTATCCCGCGGTAGATCCCCTCGCCTCGCGGAATCCGCATCAGCCACACAGGTGGTCGAATCCGACCCGCCGGTCGAGGGAAACCAGGCCTAAACGGTTGTTTAGTGGTTCTGGGGTGCTAGAATAAGGAGCGATGGCTGGATGACCCCGAGCCCCGGTTGGTAGCCCCGGGGAGGGCAATCGTCCGCGTGACATCGCGGGAGCGGTCAATCGTTTAACGCTATCGGCGGCTAGTCCAGCCCGGTTGCTAGGATTCGCAGGTGACATGAATGCCCATTCTGAAGCGTGAACCGGATCAATTTCCACCGGATCTGTTGCAGTCCGAACACGAATCGCTGACATTGGCACGGGCGGCCATGTCCCAGGGCGGCGCACCACGTGCGGCTGGGCATGCCGCGACCCTTGCTGGAGCCGCAAGCGAGTTGAGCGGGAGCGGACCACCATCCGCGGACGCGGTCAACGAGTCCTCCGGCGACGGACAGTTGCTGGTGACGATGGGAGCGGCCGCTGAGGAGCGAGTCAGCGGTCCGACGGCGGTAGAAACCGCGGTCCCAGCGGCGACGTTGTCTCCCGATCGATTGGGCACTTTTAGCTACTTCTCCGAATACCTTGGCATGGAAGCCACTCCGCAGCCCCTGACGTTCTGGTCGGGGGATTGGGATGAATTCCAGAAATTTGATCCGGAAGCGCAGGGCTGGTGGTGCCTGTACACGCACAGCCGGCAAGAAAAACTCTTGATGCGGCACCTGATCACTCGCCAGTTATCGTTTTATTGCCCGCTGATCGAGAAGCGGTACCGCTCGCCGGGCGGTCGGATGCGCAGCAGCTATCTACCGTTGTTCAATAATTATGTTTTCTTAAAAGGGACCGACGACGACCGGCGTTTGGCCCTGTCGACCAATTGTGTTCTGGCATCCAAGCCAGTACAACAGCCTGACTATTTCGTGCACGATCTGTGGCAGATCGGCATGGTCCTGCAGTCCGGTATCGCGGTCACAGCCGAACAGAAACTGGAGAAGGGCGATCCGGTCATGGTCAAATCCGGGCCGTTCAAAGGGTTTGAAGGGTTTGTGCAACGCCGCGCCGGGAAGACTCGGTTTTTGATCTTCTTGAGGTACCTGGAACAGGGCGTCTCGATGGAGATCGACGAAGGGGCACTGGTTGCCATGTAGCGTTGGACGTCGAGTAGCGGATGTGACGTTGAAGCGATTGTGTTGAGTAAACTTGGGAGACGGGTAATGGCGTGGCGTGGTTCGTTGGCGGTCAGCAAGGCCTGCTTGGTTGGTTTACTGGCGAGTGTCTGGATTTTTTCCGCCCCCCTACCGACCTGGGCTCAGGTAAAGCCCGAACAGGTGGTGGTTGTGGCGGCGGCTGAATCGCCCGAGTCGCGGCGGGTGGCGGAAGCGTATTGCGAGTTTCGCCAGATTCCGACGGAACGGATCGTGGAATTGACGTTTTCTCCCGGAGTCACCATCGCCCGTGGCGACTGGGAAGATCGACTCAGGAGCGAATTGGCTGGCCAGTTGGCGGCGTTGGATCCGGACAAGCAAGTCACGGATGTTGTTCTGGTCTACGGCACCCCGCTGGCCATTGCCGCCTGGGAAGACGATCGCGAGCTGAAGGTTTGGGAGGCCTATTATCAGAAGGCTATGAACGACGGAGTCACGCGACTCAACACTGCCTTGGCGTCTTTGACCACCATCAGCGCCCAAGAGCCGGTCGAGGTCAAACTGCCGCTGGACATCGCCGCGATGCGTGCTCTGTTCCAACAACAGATCGAAGCCGCGCAAAAGGCCATCCCGTCCAAGCCAGCGGATCAGCAAGCAACCGCAGGGGCCCAACTGCAGACGCAGGTCCAAGCGGTCGCCGGGCTGTATCCGTTCATGAACAGCTTGCAGCAGCAGATTCAAGCGGCTCAAAGTGGCGATCAGGCTACCAATACCGGCCCCTTGCAACAGCAGTTGCAGTACCTGCGTGGCCGCAGCGAGGCCTTGAGTCAAACGGTCCAGTACCTGGAGAAGATGCCAGCCAGTTTCGAGCGAGATGCGACCTTGGTGGCACTGTTGGAGCAGGGCGGCGGCTTGTTAGACGCTTTGACCTGGCTGCAGCGTCAAATGGACTTGGTGCAGATGAACGACTCGATGTCCAGTCTGGACAGTGAAGTCGCCTTGATTTTTTGGTCGGAGTACCGCCGCATCGGTGCCGTACCGAACTTCCTCAACCCGGCCTACGATGGGTCGCCGCTGCGGAATGCCTACCGTACCCTGCGAGTCTCGCGGATCGATGGGCCCACTGCCGACGTGGCCGTGTCGCTGATCGAACGCACGCGAGCGGCTGAAGCGATCACGGAACTGCAAGGCAACGTGTATCTGGATTTGCGAGGCATTCAGTCGGGGGACCCCCAGTTGTTGCAAACCGAAAATTGGCTAAAAGCGGTGGGCGAGCAGGTCAAGGGAGTCGCGGGTTTGACGGTCCAGCAAGAGAATACCGCCAAGCTGTTTCAAAGTGGCGAGTGCCCGGACGCGTTGCTGTACTTCGGGTGGTACTCCTTGGGTAAGTACATCGACTCATGCAGCTTCAAGCCAGGGGCGATCGCCTACCACTTGGTTCCTGGCGATGCCTTGCGGCTCCGCGACGCCGAGCAGCAAGGGTGGTGCCGCAATCTATTGGAGGCCGGTGCCACGCGAGTGATCGGCAGTGTTGGCGAGGCCATGCCCGTGCTGCTGACCATTGATGACAAGGGCCGTCCTGGCCCGATGTCCATGAAAATCCACACCGCGGAGTTGAGCGACGGCATGATCTACTTCGCCGTTCCATAGGCGATGCGCTGAGTTTCGCTTGGCCGTTTACCTTTGCTCGAGCGAATTCGCGCCGCCGGCGTCCGCGGTCGCCTTCAGATAGGACGTGTCGGCGGTGTTTAACCGCAACGCCAGAGGCGTGCGCGGCACCATGCTCGACGTGACCGACACACAACCCTCCGCAGCGACGTTCACCCGCACCGCCGACGGCGTGCGCGGTACCATGAACAATTTCCGCGGTATGCAGACGTTCAAACCCTTTCGAGCCCAACTCTTTTGGCAACGCCTCAACCGACGAGCGACCGATAACATACCACTCGACTAACACAATCTCCGAGCCAACACTAACCAACGTCGGCTCTCAATCACGAACCAGCAGAGGGCTGCTGGTCTACAGAGTGCAACTGGTCCGCCCCCGCTTCCGTCGTGGCTCTGCCCGGCGGAGCGGCAACTGACGGCTACCAGTTCCCCCAAATAATCAAAAAGAAGGAACTCTGCCCCTTGGCCACACCGGCCCCTGCTGGCTTGCCAGTGGGACCGAAAGTTTGGCAGCGAGACCGCCCGCCTAAACATCCAAAATGAAGGGTCGTCGCCCCTTGGCCACATCGGCCCACCATCCGGGCTCGTCCCGGTGGAGGCATGACTGACAGGCTACAGGCTACCATCCCCCCAATATCAAAAAGAAGGCTCGTTGCCCCTTGGTCACACAGCCACCTTCGGCCTCGTGCCGATGGGGCGATGACTGACCAGCTACCGCCATCCCCCCAATCATCAAAAAGAAGGCACTCCGCCTCTTGGTCACATCGCCACCTTCGGCCTCGTGCCGATGGGGCGATGTCTGACAGGCCACCAGCCCCCCCACAATAATCAAAAAGAAGGCTCTTTGCCCCTTGGTCACACCGCCCACCATTCGGGCTTGTCCCGGTGGAGGCATGACTGACCAGCTACAGGCTACCATCCCCCCAAGATCAAAAAAGAAGGCCCTCCGCCCCTTGGTCACATCTGCGCCACGGAGACTTGAGGCTCATGCCCCAAAAAAACGCTCCCGAGCCCCAGATTTCTGTAGCTTTTCTCCCCGACGGTGGGTACAACTTAAGGCATACCCCCGGGCAGGCTTATCCCCAACCCACGAACATTTACCTACGATCCTGCCGGGCGGATGATCCGCCGCGAGGACCAAAAGGGTGATACCGTGACTTTCAACCATACCATGTCCGGCTTTGGGTTCTCGACCGGTGCCACGGGTTACGATGACGAAGACAGGCTCAAGACTTGGAATCGCACCAACGGGACAATGAACCAAGCTTGGACTTTGTCGGCTGTGGGGAACTGGGACGCCTTCACCAGTGCCGGTTCAACGTGGAATCGCACCCACAGCAATGCTCACGAGTTCACAGGGTTCACAGGCGCCAGTACCGGGACACTGGCTTATGACGTGAAGGGCAACCAAACGTCGCGACCATCCACACTGTCTGCTCCCGCGTTGAACTTGGATTGGAACTTCGACAATCAACTGCGTGGAGCTGACACTAATGGTTCAGCCGGTAGTTTGGAAGTGACGTTTGAATATGATGCACTCGGGCGCCGAGTCTCCCGGAGCCATTCCAGTGGCAATGTGGTTTACGTTCATGCTGGCCAGCAAGTGATTGCTGATTACGCTCGGGGGGCCGTCACCTCCTCACCGACCTACCGTTACGTCTACGCCGACTACGTGGACGAACCGATCTTGCGACACTCCGGCACTGGCACATCCTTGCCCGGTAGTGGGGATGATGCTTTGTTCTATCACCGCAACCAACAATACTCCGTCATCGGACTCACCAACGCCGCCGGAACCCTCGTTGAACGTTATTCCTACACCGCTTATGGCACACTGGGCATCTACGACCCCAGTGGCACCGTTCGAACGACCAGCACTTACGCCAACCGCTACACGTACACGGGCCGCGAGTACGACGCCGACCTCAACCTCTACCACTTCCGCGCCCGCTGGTACGACCCCACCACCGGAGGTTTCATCTCCCGAGATCCACTGGGATACGTGGATGGAATGAGTCTGTACAGGGGGTATTTTGGGCTGAAGTCAATTGATCCCACAGGACTTATGCTTGTTTCGGACGGCGGCCGAGACGATTCGTTCCCTGTCTTGTGGCATAAGTACCTTCCCGTCGATATAATGTTGTGGTGGGATTACGAGCGTAATGGAGGAGGTAACCCGTTCCCAGGTTCTATTCCCGGTCCCATTAAATTACCAATTACCGTTCCTGACGACGAATATCCGAATGAACCGCAAGATCCGGATTGCGAATGCAAAAATATTCCAGGTGCTAACGTTCGACCCAAAGCCCCAAGTACCGGGCGATATCCTCCTGTTGCTGGGCAGACATTTGCCGAATGCATCGCCGATAAAAGTATGGAGGAACGAACAACCACAAAGTATGTCGGGGAATGCATGATACCGGGCCGCGTTATGCCACTGTTCTGTACTAAATGTGCAGCCAGCAAATGCTGGATTTACACTAGGTGGCAATGCAAAAAGAGAAGGCTCACACCAACAAGTCCTTATCCGCACATTAAAACGGAATGGTCCGCAATATCCTCGGCTGCTTCGCGATGCAAATTTGGTGAGTAGTTGATTAGTTGAGAATTACAGGAGTGCAGCTATGAAGTCCAACTTTATCGCGTTTCAGATTCGATTCATTCTAGGAGCTATCGCCCTATTTGCGTGCAACGCATATTCACAGTCGTCGAGCTTAGAAGAACAGCGAATCGGCGAACGATCCGAGACTTTGAGGTCGAAATCGTTGGTTGTTTGGGAAA
The DNA here is from genome assembly GCA_018402565.1 of Pirellulaceae bacterium. GTDB lineage: Bacteria > Planctomycetota > Planctomycetia > Pirellulales > Pirellulaceae > M30B19. Next base: position 103,559 of record JAGYIQ010000011.1, read on the forward strand.
GCGGCGATTTACTGCGACGGATTCGAGATGGGAAGTTAAACGGGTTCGAGAACCAGACTCGAAGCGTTCACTTTGATTATCATACACCGAAACCTGATGAAGTCCGAGCATTGAGGGCAATTGGTCGTTTTGATGAGTTGTGGATCGGCGATGACGGTTCTCTCCCAATGCAAATTCACCCGGATTTGCCAAACGCGATAAGCGAGCTTACGGAGTTGCGGGTATTGCACTTGCTGGTGTCCAATCCGGAACATGCCGATTGGACGCCTATAGAAAAAATGATAAATCTTGAGGAGCTGAGGATTAATTCTAATGAAAAGTTGAACCAAGTCACGTTGAACTCGATTGGACGGCTGAACCGACTCTTGTATCTAACACTGTCCGCAAAACTTGACGCAGTAGATTATTCCTGGCTCAAGGGCATGACGAGATTAGAAGAATTGGACATTGTGCTTTCCGATGCGCCGTCTGAAGGTTCGGAAACGTTTTATTGTCAATTGAAGCACCTTACTTTATTGAAGAGCTTGTCACTCCGTGGTTCATCCGTCTCTCAATGCGAAATTGACGTTTTGGCGAACGGAATTGGGGTTCACTTGAGCTCGTTGAATTGTACGCTCGCAGAAGTTTGTGATGTCGTCGCATTCAGGGACACACTTGGAAAATTGACGGCACTTGAAACACTGGGCATACGAACAAATCCGGGGACCGAAATCGACCTTGACTTGCTTTTGGTACTCCCGAATCTGCGCAGTTTAGCAGTATTCGGAGAGGCACGAAAGATTAAATATTCCACTGCGATTTTCAGCCAACATTTATCCCTAAATCAAGTGACTGTTTTCGACACGGCCGAAAACTCACGGCCATTTTTTGAATGGAATCGTTTTTCTGATTGAGGTGTCAACGAGCAATGGAAATTGACCAACTGGCGAGCAAAGAGGAATTGACCCACCGGGCTAGTCAATACGAAGTGAACACCAAGGCCGCAGCTACCGACTGAAGGACCTGGAGGCAAGCCTGGGACGCTCGGTGTCTGTGACATACTTCGACTGGGCGTCCAACCGGCCCGCGAAACCTCAGGACACCGAGGGGGCAGATGTCGTTGTCAATAAGTGGCGCCCGTTATACCGTCAATCTCGGTATTTTCAGGGTTACCTTCCGGGTCACCGTTTTTCGAGATGACAAAGTACGCGCCGCCATCACCTCGGTATAGAAACGTACAAGTATTTACCTGAAAGTGTGTGTGCCCTACAGCTTTCCCTTCGTTCACGAACTGATATTCTAATTTCCCAGAATCTGCATTCTTCATCTCTATGCAACCACGAATACTAACTGTCCCCGAGTTCCATTGGCAGCTAAATGGCAGTTTTGGATAGACTTTTAAAGTAAGGCAATGATCAGGATCATAAACATGCAAGTAATATCCACCAGAATCGATTGTTGATGGCCGAAAGATAAGAAGTAATAGTGCAATCCCAAGGGTCCCAACGACAATCGACTTGATTGAGAATTTTGCCATCACTACTTCCCCTCGCGATTCGGGCCTGCCGGCAGAGGCGGGATTGATCGAATATTCTCAGTACATTCAGAACAATAATCATAATCGTACTCTACCTTGACAGTCTCATGACTTATGAAATCATCAACACTATTGTGAAGTCCATCGGGCCAAGCTTTGGCAATCCAACCTCGGGAATCCTTCGCTGTATTTCGTTGGAAGTATTTTTCGCAGACTTGCGTTGGTGTTAGTCCTGGTTTTACAGGAAAGAGATCAACATGCCAATTCGCGTTATAAGTTCCCCATGTACCAAATCCGCCAGTCGCTTTTAAGTCAAAAGCAACCGAGTACTGCCTCTGCTTTCCGTCTGGGTTGCCGGCATGCTTAGGTGTCTCAGGAAGACTTCCGTTACTATTGATCGGGTAGCAGGTTACCGTCTTGTCCTCATCTTTACGAGGATCACCAGGACAAAAACAGTTGTGGATTGTCCAGGCAGTATCTAAGTCAATGATCAAGACTCCGCCATTTACAGCGATTTTCTTTAGCTCATCATCCTCGAGGATAATCCAAATACCCATATATCCCCCAGTGCAAGCGTTCGAAGTAAATGGCCCTCCATTTACCGATTCAAGCTTTAGCGTTCCATTTGGATCTGCATAACCGAGGCAAAAATACCCCCGATACAAACTCATCCCATCCACAAACTCCAACGGATCGCGGCGTAAGAATTCACCTGTTAGCGGGTTGTAGTACCGTGCACGGAAGTACATGAGCCCCGACTCTGCGTCGTGCCAACGACTGGTGTAGCCGAAGTTGTTGCCGTAAGAGGAGGTGCTACGGACGGTGGTGCCATTGGCGGCGTAGATGGTGCGTTTGCCAGTCATCTCATAAGCGTATCGCTCCACGACATTGCCATTGGCCAAGTCGTGGAGGGCGGTGATGCTCCACTGGCGGTTGCGAGTGACTCCGTATTTGGTCGCGTCACTGCGACGGATCAGGACCAACGAATCGATCTCGCCAGCGTACACGTATTCCTGAACCGGGGTACTGGCAGCGACTCCGGCGTTGTACTCGGCGATTAAGTTCGGACCGGCATGAACATGGACTCGGTGTTCGACGACGCTGCCGCTGCGCGTGATCTTCTTCCAGATCCGATTGCCACCCACGTAGCCGTTTTCGTTCAGGCCAACGATCCCAGCCGTCGCTCCAGCCGGAACGTTGGTGTTCTTCATCCGACCGGCATCGTCCCACACCGCCGACACTTTGGTGTGCAGCTTGGTCGTGTTGCCGTCGGTGTCGTAAGTCTGAGTCGTACCGCCAGTCACCGTCGTCAAGCCATGAGCCGTGTTGTACCCACGAGCGGTGTTGTTGCCGTTGAGATTCACGTTCGAGATATTACCGATGTCACTGCGAGTGAGCAGGATGTTTTCGTTGACGCCACTGCGTTTGAATCGCATAAAGCGATCCTCCGAGTCGTACCCGTCCGCGAACGGGCCACCGGCATGAATGGTTGAAAAGCTGTAATTGGCCATGTTCCCGCTCAACGTTTCGCTGGTGACATTTCCGTTTTGGTCATAAGTGTAAGTCTGCGAGCCAACATTGGTATTGTTGATCTGAGTCAACTGTGAACCGGGCAATGTCGCGGATCGCTCCGCGATCCGTTGGAAAAATTGGATCGCGGAGCGATCCACGACATTGTTGCCAACTGCCGATCATCATAAGTATACACGGCCTCGCGACCGGAAGGATACGTCAGTTTAGCAAATATGCAGCCCCATTTTCGGTTTGTATGATTGGCACGCAAGTTTGGCAGGGCAGGCAGATGGGTGGCACCTATTTTCGTGCTGGATCGACTGTTGCATTCCGCAACGGTGCTCAATATCCAAGGCCGCAGCTACAGACTAAAAGACTTGGAGGCAAGCCTGGGACGCTCGGCGTCGACCACGACAACCGGCGGGTCGGACACCACCCGGACCGGCTAACCGACCGCGCGCGAGTTGGGGGCCGTTTCGATTCCGCTGCGTTCCATCGAAACGGCCCCCAACTCGCTGATGTTAAGATAGGAAAGGAATCAGAAATCGTAAAGGTTCGGTTCCGCTAACTTCGTAAAGGTTCGGGTTCACAGACATCCTGTTCGAGTGATCGCAACCATGGGAGTTTTGTGTGTCCCCAGGTTGCGCGCCGCTACGGAAAGTTGTGTGTCCCCAGATGGTCTCCCTCGGACAGAAACGTTTGCAGCCATTGCAAGTACGACCACAATTCGGTCAAACATGCGATCATGCGGCCCGTAACACCTATTTGTCTTCTCTGATACCCTTTATTAAGTCCTTCAACTGCGATTCGTGTGCTACTTTCAAATTCCCTGCTTCAACGATTTTTTCGGTGTCATTTGGTACTTCTGAACAACAAATCAACAACAGCGTGGATAGAAACCTAACATCATCATTACGATCTTTCTGAAGTACTTCTACCTCGTCTCGAAACAGTTCAGAGTGACCGTGCATTGAGAGCAACCAGTACAGATAAAAGACCTTTTCAGCTCTTGACTCGCACGTTTTTAATCGTTCGACAACGGACAAAACTTCCACCGCATCTCGTTTTAGTTCCGTGACCACTGAGGCGAGGTCGTCCACAACCATTGCGAATCCCTGATACTTGAATAAGAGATTTTCATTAGGATTGCTATCAATGATTGCAAGTGAATTATAAAGATCAAAAGTAAATCCGACGTCTTCGACTTCCTTAAACACGCTTTCATTGACTGGTGTCGCATAACAAAGCGTCTTAAATGCGGAAACGCGAGTTCCGAAGTTGCACTCTCGAATGTTGTTTAGGATTTTTAAAATGGCCTCTCGTGTAGACCCGTCAATTTTGGGGCTTCGTGACAATAACTCCAGAGCACAGAATATTGTCCGACTGCTTTCAATATATGGGTTTAGTTTCAAAGTAAGCTCTGTTTCAACAGTCGAGTCCATCCAGTTCAAATCCAATCTATGCTGAATCGGCAATAACGGAATGCCGAAGCCGCTGTCGATTAGTCGTTCTTCAGCCATTCTCGAAGCATTAAGATCGTCAGAAATAAAGGCAATGACGTCTGACCTAAACGACTCAATCGGATCTGATTTCTCTTGCACGGCAAGTGGAAATAAATAGCTGATGAAAATAATTCCCGAAATTTTCATTATCGTCCCTTCAATTCGTGTTGGCACTCCCGACAGCTTGCGTACGACTCCTTCGACGGGTCGGCCTTAAATGGTCTCAATGTATCCTGCCAGTGATTTTGGATCTTTGACAGATATGGAATTAACTTGTGTGCTTCCAGATGCGATCTCTTATTTAGAAATTGCAACGGGTTATACGGTCCATTTAGTATATCGTCTTTGGTAATTTCCAAATTCGGTCCAGCAAACGGAAAACTATCTCCAACAAATGGGGGATTGATCGAGGACTTTTGGTAGTAGTTAGACCAACTACAAAAATTCGTTGGCGTTATGCTCTCAGGCCATAGAGTTTTGAACCTAGTTAACACTAATATATCGATGTTGTTGATTTCGGTGCTAAAGTTTGGAAGCGGAAATACTGGATCAATTGTGAAAACAACATCGACTCTAATCTCCGGATCCAAGTGCTGTATCGCTGCAAAAACTTTTGATGCGGTTGCAGCACCATAGCTAAATCCAATCAATACGATTCGTGGATAGCACATTTGACAATAGTTGTCTTGCTCTGCACTCCTCGCAATCTCGATTATTTCATTCGCAGCTTGAAGAATTTTCAACGGTTCATGGTTTCGTTGTCGGTCAACGGTTACAACTACTTCGTCTCCAAGTACCTCAATCGCCAGAGACTTGTAGACATCTTCTATGACCGTAGGTCCGAGCTTTATGGGGCCTGGCACATGTGCGCCAGCCCCCTCCCAGCCGAAAACATAAACCTTGAACCCACTAGGATCCGTTCCCTTCAAGGTAAAATACCCCCGGTACAAACTCATCCCATCCACAAACTCCATGGGATCTCGGCTGAGGAATTCGCCGGTGAGTGGGTTGTAGTAACGAGCCCGAAAGTACATCAGCCCCGACTCTGCGTCGTGCCAGCGGTTGGTGTAGCCGAAGTTGTTGCCGTAGGAGGAGGTTGTGCGGACGGTGGTGCCGTTGGCGGCGTAGATGGTGCGTTTGCCGGTCATCTCGTAAGCGTAACGCTCGACGATGTTGCCGTTGGCCAAGTCGTGCAGGGCCGTGATGCTCCACTGGCGGTTGCGAGTGACTCCGTATTTGGTCGCGTCGCTGCGACGGATCATGACCAGCGAATCGATCTCGCCAGCGTACACGTACTCCTGCACCGGGGTGCTGGCTGCGACGCCTGCGTTGTACTCGGCGATCAAGTTTGGACCGGCATGAATATGCACGCGGTGTTCGACGACGCTGCCACTGCGCGTGATCTTCTTCCAGATCCGATTGCCACCCACGTAGCCATTTTCGTTCAGGCCCTGGATACCCGCCGTAGCTCCAGCCGGAACGTTGGTGTTCTTCATCCGTCCGGCATCATCCCAAACGGCGGTCACGTTCGTGTGCAGCTTGGTCGTGTTGCCGTCCGTGTCGTAAGTCTGAGTCGTACCGCCAGTCACGGTCGTCAAGCCATGCGCCGTGTTGTACCCGCGAGCGGTATTGGTGCCATTGCGATTGACGTTCGAGATATTACCAATGTTGCTACGCGTGAGCAGAATGTCCTCGGTCACGCCCGAGCGTTTGAACCGCATGAAGCGATCTTCGGCATCGTAGCCATCCGCAAACGGGCCACCGGCATGAATCGTGGAAAAGCTGTAGTTGGCCATGTTCCCGCTCAACGTTTCGCTGGTGACATTTCCGTTTAGGTCGTAAGTGTAAGTCTGCGAGCCGACGTTCGTGTTGTTGATCTGAGTCAACTGCGAACCAGCGTTGTAAGTCCGTGTTTCGTCCACAAACGCGCGGTCCACTCCAGTCAGCATCCCGGCATCCTTTTTCAGCAAATGCCAGTCCTTTCTCTGGAATTGGTGCGTTGCGCGAGTTGTAGAATTGTATTCAACATTCCGGCTCGATTCCACGACTTGCAATAACGACCACCCCCGCTTGCTTCCACAACTCGCTCCACGACGCCCTACAGGGACCCGAAGGATACGTCAGTTTCGAAGGGCGCCCTTGGGCGTCGTAGTGGTAGGTGACCGTGTAGGTCTGGCCCGACTAGTTAGTTGGTTCGGAGTGGTGGCAGCCGGCCCGGATATCATTCCTTACTTGAATTCTCACTTAAAATGTCCGACAATTTCATTGGGATGATTGTAGCGTCACCAAAGAATGGTAACCCGGCGACGGATAATCGCGTTGACAAGTCTGCAACGAAATTAATCTTAAGTGGCGGAGAATCGGCTGATTCGACAGAACGAAGCCGTCCTGTGCCTTTGGGGTAAAACCATAGGGAAAACCGACTTGCAGGGAAGAACGTATCTGGCGCAACCCGGTTGAAAACACGCCATTCCTCCCACTTCTCGACGAAATCGTTTGCCCACCACTCCCCGGAAATTGACAAAGTCTTATCACCGCATCCAAGTAATACGGTTGCGCCATCCCCAATTGCTTCAGTCGCATCGACATCCCAAATTTCGACCCAATCAAGCAAACCGGATTTGCGATCTCGTGCCGAATCAGTTAGCACACTGATCACAGCAACTAGGAATATCAGTAGCTCAAAACAAACAATACCAAATAGAATTGCTTGTGAAGAGACATCAAAAAATAGCGGTATGAAAGTAACCGCTACAACAAATAGGCCTGTGCCTATTACGATCGCCAACAGGATAACTATTACTGTAATCACAAGAAATCCTGTTGATCCGACGGCCTCGGATTTTCGAATATTTTCCGGAACAGGGATCGACCTAACGTAAATTCCGCTCATTCAGTGTTCTTCTCGCAGTACTGTCAACGCTATTCGTATGGGTCACCGGGCTGTTTCGGTAGTTCATGACTGTCACAACCCCTCTCGCCTATAGCCTTGCCAGCTTTATACGCTCCATATGCAGCGGCGGCACCACTAGACGGTATGGCAGCTTGCGTACCACGAAACAACCACCATTGCAATCTACCGCGGGTACCGTTCCCAATCAATCCATTCCAAAAGGCCGGTAACGGAAACAGATTCCAACCGGCATGTACAGGTCTAATTGATTGAGCATACCACCAATGGTGCCACTCCAGTCGAAGCTTGTAGTATAACCACTTATCAGTTGACCTTAGCCAAGAATTCCAAGGTCGGACAATCAATTTCTGAAAGAACCCACTTCGAACAACCGTCTTATAGCCAACTCCACTAGTAAAGAATCTTGCTATTTGAGTTGATAAACTATTGGGAGCCCTAGTTGGCGCGGTGCTAAGGACTCTCACAAAGTTCCCGTATACTCCTTTAGCCACCGCAAACGAACTTCTGCCATAGTGAGCGGCCCCAGAAATCGCGCCTGGTCCCCAGATAATTCCCGCTGCCCAGCCGACGGCTCCCACTGCTACCGTGCCAGCTGCGAGCTTTCCGCGAGTCAACCACAAATCGACGGGATCATACGGATGGAGTGATTCCGTTGTCAACAAGTAGTCCTCCCACTTCTTGTACGAGACTGTTTCGGTGTTTTGTGCTGTATAGGTTCCTGTCCATCCTCCCAGCTTTGAACAAGCTTTCCTACAACAATCATCCAGGACGCGGTTACATTCAACTTGAACGTCCGTCGTGCTTCCAAAAACATCCCCATCTAACCAACCGGAATAACAGCGACACCTGACGGTTTGCAGGCCACTTGGATCGACGTAATTGACGTCCATGTAACCGCGATACAAACTTATTCCGTCGACAAAACCAGCCGGATCCCTGCTCAAGAACTCACCAGTTAGCGGGTTGTAGAACCGTGCACGGAAATACATGAGATCCGATTCTGCGTCGTGCCAGCGGTTGGTGTAGCCGAAGTGGTTGCCGAAGGAGGAGGTGCTGCGGACGGTGGTGCCGTTGGCGGCGTAGATGGTGCGCTTGCCGGTCATCTCGTAAGCGTATCGCTCGACTACATTGCCGTTGGCTAAGTCGTGTAAGGCCGTGATGCTCCACTGGCGATTGCGAGTGACTCCGTATTTGGTCGCGTCGCTGCGACGAATCATGACCAGCGAATCGATCTCGCCAGCATACACGTACTCCTGCACAGGGGTACTGGCCACGACTCCGGCGTTGTACTCGGCGATTAGGTTCGGGCCGGCATGGATGTGGACGCGGTGTTCAACTACCTTGCCGCTGCGAGTGATCTTCTTCCACACTCGAGTCCCACCGACGTAGCCGTATTCGTTGAAGCCTTGAATACCCGCCGTGGCCCCGGTCGGAACGCTCGTGTTCTTCATCCGACCGGCATCGTCCCAGGCGGCGTACACGTTGGTGTGCAGCTTGGTCGTGTTGCCGTCGGTGTCGTAAGTCTGAGTCGTTCCGCCAGTCACAGTGGTTAAGCCATGCGTCGTGTTGTACCCACGCGCGGTGTTGCTGCCGTTGCGATTTACGTTCGCGATATTACCAATGTTGCTACGTGTCAACAGAATGTCCTCGGTCACGCCACTGCGTTTGAATCGCATGAAGCGATCTTCGGCATCGTAGCCATCCGCAAACGGCCCACCCGCATGAATCGTAGAAAAGCTGTAGTTGGCCATGTTCCCGCTCAACGTTTCGCTGGTGACATTTCCGTTTTGGTCATAAGTATAAGTCTGCGAGCCAACATTGGTATTGTTGATCTGAGTCAATTGTGAACCGGCATTATAGGTCCGCGTCTCGTTGACAAACGCCCGAGTCACTCCGGTTAGCAATCCGTTATCATTATAGCTGCGGTCTTCGATCTGGGCACCTTCCCACTTGATCGTTTTCAGCAACTGCCGATCATCATAAGTATACTCGGCCTCGCGACCGGAAGGATACCTTTGCTAACGCCTTATTGTCATTTGGCTCTCGGTAGGCTATTCCTGTCCTCGTCCACAGTCAAGACGATAGGGAACTTAATATCTTCGGTGATGTTCAATACTCCGTTTCTTGTTTTGGCCGTCTGAAGATATCCAAAGGAAGGATGCCAAAATTTCAGTTGGAATTCTCCACTCGGGATACCCTTCAATTGAAATTTCCCATCCTTTTCGGTTTTGGAAAAGACTTGGCTTGGGGTTACGAATACATTTAAGACTTCATCCGAATGAACTGAGCAAATAAGCTTGGTTGAGCCAACATAGCCGAATTTAAACGATTGTGTTTGACCATCAATGTTAGGCGAAGTAGAACTGTCGCGAATATCTTGAATCCAGTGACCAGTGTTACCAGAAACGTCAACTACCAACTCTTGAAATTTGGCGACAACTACCAATTCCGCCGGGAAGCCCGACGTAGCCAAAGTCGTCCGTTGCGGCGGCAGAAGGGCCTGCCGACTTTTCCGCAAGTCGGATGACTCTTCTACAAGAAAGACAACGACATCAGCAATCCCTTCGCCGCGATTGTTGATCACCATTCCATTGCAATACCTAGGTGAATCGATTTCTACAATCAATCGAACATAAACCAAGTTAGAGCCAACCAATACTAGGAACGACACAAGACACACAAAGCCGATTATCTTCATAGCAATTCCAAACTACTCGATGATGCGGTCGCGAACAGGTTTGTTTGCAATGAGCGCTTCGATCATGAGCTCTGTCCGCGGCCCAATTTCAAAATGTTTCGGAGGCGCAACTTCATGTTTGCCCGTACTACAACATTCTTCGTCAGGGGGCCGCCGTTGGGAATAACAAGAGTATCCGCCGTAGTTGTGTTTTCCGTGCGCATTGTCGAGGAAAGAGCTTGTCTCATGCGCTGAATTTCCTGGTTTTGAAGAGAGCATGCTTGCCTCTTCATCAAAGATCAGACCGTTGAATTTTATAGACACAACCACACCGGAATGAGTAACGCGTCCATCTGAAAATACTACAATGTCTGAAATCGGAGTTGCGTTTTCGCAGCAAATTCGATTCCAGCCTTCATCTTCAAGGACGGTTGGTACATATTGCCCGTACAATGAATACGGCCCACCGGTCGCGTGTGATCCTCCAAACGTAAAGCCGTGACACCAATATGCGTCCTTGTTGTTTTCTCGGTCGTCAGGCGCCCAAACGCCAACCATTGTTCCTTTGCTAGTTTTAACTCCGATGTATGCGCCGGGTATTCGTGTTGGCCCTGAAATCAAGCCCGTTTCTTCATCAAATAAATAATCGTTCTTATACCAATCCCAGGCTAATTGCCCGTAGTGAGTTGAGTAAACAATTGTTCCGCTTGGATCAACGCTTCCTGGCGCGAAGTAAGCCCGATAGAGCGACGACCCATCCACATATCCCAACGGATCTCTGGAGATAAACCCACCCGTTGCCGGATCATACCACCTGGCGCGGAAGTGGTAGAGTTTTAGGTCGGGGTCGTACTCGCGGCCGGTGTAGGTGTAGCGGTTGTTGTAGCTGCTGGTTGTTCGCACGGTGCCGTTGGCGGCGTAGATTCCTAGCGTGCCGTAGGCGGTGTAAGTGTAGCGTTCAACCAGGGTTCCTGCGGCGTTGGTGAGGCCGACGATCGAGTATTGTTGGTTGCGATGATAGTACAAAGCGTTGTTGCCAGTGGTGGGAAGCGTTGAGGCAGTGCCCGTGTGACGAAGGATCGGTTCATCTACGTAATCCGCGTACACATAACGATAAGTCGGTGAGGTCGTCACCGCTCCCCGAGCATAGTCGGCAATCACTTGCTGGCCCGCATGCACGTAAACGACATTGCCGCTGGAATGACTACGAGCCACTCGGCGACCAAGGGCATCGTATTCGAACGTGACTTCCAAACTACTGGGCGAACCGTTGGTGTCGGCTCCAATCAATTGGTTGTCGAAATTCCAGTCCAAGTTCAACGCCGGTGATGACAGGGTGGCGGGCCGAGACGTTTGGTTACCCTTGACGTCGTAAGTCAAAGTACCGCTGCTGGCGCCAGTAAACCCAGTGAACTCGTGAGCATCACTATGGGTGCGGTTCCAGGTCGAACCGGCACTGGTAAAGGCGTTCCAGTTTCCTACCTCTGACAAGGTCCAACTCTGGTCCATCGTGCCATTGGTCCGATTCCAAACCGTCAAGCGATCTTCGTCATCATACCCGGTCGAACCCGTCGAGAACCCAAAGCCCGACATCGTACCTGTGATCGTCTCGCCAGTCTTGTTCTTGTTCGCATCCCATGTGTAAGAATATGTGCCCAGCTTCTCGGTGCCGGAATGACTGGTGGCAATCGAGGAGATCAGATTGTCGGCTCGATAATTGAAAGTGATAACGGCCCCGTTAGCATAGGTGCTGGTAGCCAAACGCCGGCCATCATCATAAGTCCGCGTATCCACGGTAGTTCCCAAATACTTGACCGTATGCAACTGGCTACGGTCGGTGTAGGTTCTTTCGACAACCGAACCGTTGGGATAAGTCAGTTGACTAAGTCGACCAAGAGAATCGTAGCCCCGAGTGACCGTGTAGGTTCGACTGGCGATGGTCAGCGATTCGTCTTTCAGTCGTCCTTCGTTGTCATAAGTCATGGTCACGGTATTGGAGTAGCGGCCACTGACAGCGGTCAGCATCCTTCCCACGGCATCAAAAGTAAACGTGTCGCTATCGGCGATTGTACCGGATGGGCTATTAGCCTTGGTACGATAATCGCGTGAGGTGATGGAGCCGATCATGGTATGGTTGAAAGTCACGGTATCGCCCTCTTGGTCCTCGCGACGGATCATCCTTCCGGCAGGATCATAGAAAAACTTGACTTTGCCGTAAGTCGAATCACCGGGGTTCCCGCCCGTGTGGTCCGGATAGGTTTCTTCAGTCTTGGCACCCAAGACATTGTACGTATAGCTGGTCGTCTTGCCTTGTGCATCGGTTACTGACGCCACCAATCCCATTAGATTATAACTCTGAGCGGTAACTTTGCCAGTCCGATCGGTGGTAGTTAGGATTTGGCCTAGGGGGTTGTAGGTGAACGAGGTGGTTTGGCCCTTGGCATCCTTCTGCGAGGTCACTCGGCCGGTGGTCGCGTGGTAGACGGTTTCCGACTGGTTATTCAGCGGATCGATCGTCTTGATTTGGCGCCCGAGCAAGTCGTATTCGAAGTTGGTGGTATTGCTGAGTGGATCGATCTGTTGGAGCAGATTTCCGGCGGCGTTGTATTTGCTGCGGGACAGTTTGGCCAATTGGTCCAAAGTTGCGACCGATTGGCCCAAGCTATTGGAGACACTTTGGACGTATTTGCCATCCTGCATGATCTGCCAAGTGGCCTCGCACAGCCCGACACCGGCCAGGGTATAGGTTTTGTCCAAGCCAACGGACGTCCACGAAAGCAGTTGGTTCGGGGTGGTAGCCGCTGGTCCGGACATCAGGCCTTGGAACACGCCACGGCCCATGGCGTCTTGAATCGACACGTTCATGGTCTTCTCATCGGGACTGATCGCGACGGTGGCTTTACCGCTGCGGGTGGCGTTGAACGTCACTTCCGCCCCGCCGTTAGGAACGGTATCGGCCAACTTGGTGAGGGCGGCTTGGATGTTGATTGCTGCGGTACCGCCTCCCAGGCGATTGATTGTGATACCGGCGCTGCTATCCAGGCCCAGGCCATCGGACAAACGATTGTCGTAAACATATTGGGTCGTGATGCCCTGAGTAGCGGCGATCCCGTTGAGCCCCGCAATCGGTGGATTGAGCGGATCGATGGTGCCGAGAGCTTGTTTCCAAGTCGTGGTCGCTGCAATACGGCCATCGTCCCGGTAGCGGGTCGTGGTTTCCGAGAGCGTTTTGGCGTCGATCGGGTCGACCGGATTGGTGTGAGAACTGTAATCAGCAACGGTGGCGGAATGAACGGTTCGTCCCAGAGGATCGACGTTCGAGATCTGGCCGTGGCCCAAAGCGTTCTTCGAGCCCGCGAATTGACCACAACAGCTGTTGTAATACGATGTGTTCACCCCACCGTTGGGCATAGTCTCGGTCGCTTGGCGCCCGTCCAAGGTGTAGGTGTAGGTCCAAGTGGCGGCGGACGATGTACCATGGGCAATGGTACGGGTCTGCACGTTGCCGGCGTTATCGTAGGTCATGACCGTGTGGGTGCCAGCTGGGTCGGTGGTCTTGGTGACTTGCCCCTTGCCGTTGTATTCGGTCAATGATTCTAGTTTGTAGGCGAGCCCAAACCCACGAGTGGTTTTGGTATTGCGCCCGACCGCATCAAATTCGGAACTGGTGATCGTCCCAATCGGATCAATCATTTGCACGATTTGCCCGCGGCCATCTCGGATCGCGTCCGTAATGGCATGCGCTGGATCGGACCCGGTGATGCGTGTGGCGGCGAGAATGGCAGCGTTGTCGGCGAAGACAACGGTTTGATCGCGGGTGGCGATTTCACGGATGGTGAGTCGATTGGCCGAGCGACCAAAGAAGCGGCGCTGGACAAAGGTATCAAACGACTCTTCCATTTTGAACAATTGGTTGTCCACGTAGAAGTTCTTTGTTTGACGCGACATACCCGCCCGTGGCTCTTGGGTTTCGGTTTCTTGGCGGCCCCGGAAATCGTAGCCACGAGTCACTCGGGCGTCGTTGCGGTCGATGAAGCTGGGTTGCGATTGCAGGGGCAAGTAGGTGTAGGTCACCACCGACTGCGTGTTGACGTCGTTGACGGAATCCATGGTGGTGCTGGACAAATTGGCGACTCGACCAAAGGCACTGATGGAGGTCAACGTTTGGCCAGCGATGTTCCAATTGGTTTTGGAGACAACACCCATTCGATCGCGTTTGTACACGTCGCGATTGGTGTCGTCGTAGTAGGTCTGCTCCTTTGAGCCGTCAGGGTAGTCGACTTGGATCGTGCGACGTAGATCGTCGTAGACATACAGAGTGTCTTCGCTCAAGGGGCTAGTTGTTTGGGTCAAGCGACTATCAACCCAGGTGTATTCGGTAATCGGACGAGACGATTGACCGGCTGGGACGGGACCAAGAACCTGGCTGACTTGCCCGGTCGTTGTGTAGACGTAATCCGTCCGTTCGTTGGCGGGAGGAGCGGTGACGCCGCCGCTGGTGTAGGCCGTTGTAGCGGTCCATTGCAGGAAGCCCGTTTGCGCGCCTGAGGTATAGTAGCCAAAAATCTGTTGCGTGGCCGTGGCGGTACTAGATGGTGCTCCAGAACCGGTGGGGTCACTTAAGCCTTGGACCAGGCGGGTGAGCCGACCGGCGGAATCGTAAAGATAGGTTTTGACGAAGCCACCACGGTCGCGATGGTAGGTCAGCTGGCCTTTAGTGTTGTAGAGGAATTTCTCGTAAGTGCTGTCGGAGTAGTTCTTTTGAGCGACGTTGGCATCTGCATCGTACGTGTAGTCGATAACAAAGCCCGTATCGTCCACTAACTTGGGATGCTTACCGCTAAGGATTTGCGCGGTCGTGGGAACTCCACCGGTGGCATTACGATGCTCGGCAAAAGTCGTTTCGAAGGTGCCCACATAACCGCTAAAGCCCAGGCTGGGGTTGCTGGCGACCGGATCGATGTAATTGAAGTGCTTCTTGTAGCGACCTCGATACCATTCGTAGACCTTGCCGCGGTCGTTGATCCGGTAGAGACCGGGCGTTCCGGTACTACGATGAACCAAGAGATAGGGTGCTGGGGGGCTGTTAGCATTTGTGGCACCTTCCCCACGAGCGAGGAGAACGTCTGCGAACTGATTGACTAAGGCCCCGCCCCACTGGGAGTAATTCGGTGACAGGAAAATAACATCGCGTGAATTTGCCTTCCAAAGACGTTCGTACCAAACGATAGTGGCCGCGTTTCGTGTTGTGTCGAAGCCGTACGAATAAGTCGACTTTTCGCTGCCGTTGAGGGATACGGCGGAAATGTTGCCACCGGCATACGAGTAAGCCAATACCTCATCACCACTATTGATATTAATGCCTGAAATAACCCAACGTCCAGATTGTTGTGTCGGGTTATAGGTTACGGCAGCGACGTTTCCGCCTGGATCAGTGATCGTGTGGATTTGCAATCGTCGAGTCGGTGACGCAGACAACTCGGCGGGAGTGAATGTCTTGTAGGTGAAGTTTGTTTGATAGCCATCGGGAGTACGCACGTGCAGCAGACGCCCCATGGGGTTGAATGCTCCTGCCGACCCAACGTTGACGATTTGGAATTTGTACTCCCAACCACCGCGACGAGTCAGCGTGGCGTACAGCGGGTTGGTGTCGCTAAATGTCGTCAAGTCGGTGACTGGTGCACCCGCTCCATTGACGACCGAAAATGTCTTGTAGTAGCCTTGTTGTGTGAATTGAAAGTTTCCGACACTGGCCGAGTCACTACCCCAGTGGGTAATACCTGTGTTGGCATCAAACAGAGTGAAGAAGTTAGGGGTGGAGCCTCCGGTACCGCCTGTCCCACCCCCACCGCCAACTCCTCCTCCCGGTTCACCTCCTGGTTCCCCAGGGCCACCAGGGCCGCCACCGCCACCGCCACCGCCGCCGCTGCCGCCTGAGCCTGGAAACAACCGCAGACGATGATCGAAGTTGAAGACATGGCCGGGACTGCTGTTCCCGATAACGTGCTGGTTATTTGGATAAAGGTAACGACCAATAGCGAGCAGCGGCACCCGCCCGGGCCCTCCTCCGCTGCCACAACCCAAACAATCGCCACCCATGCCGTTCGTCAAGTCAACATCCATTCGCCAGCCGTGCCCCATCAATGGACCCGGTGCGCACACCGACTGAGCGCCCGGCGGGGTGGTCATTCCACCGCCCTCGCAACTGTCACATTCCGGGATTGGTGGCTCCGGAAACACTGGGGGGTCCAATGCGCCGACCACACCGCGAAAGTAGACAAAGTCAACGCTATGGACCGCACCAAATCCATACGTTTGAATCGCACGAATTAGATAATATTGCGCTGTACCAACCTGCAATGCCAATGTTTGTTTTACCGTGTGAGTTAGCGTTAAGGTATGTGTCGTACCGTTTGTAATTTTCGTACTCGACTCCCACCAACGGTATTCGCCATGCCAGCCCGACATTCCTCCTGATGGAACAGTAGCTGACTGATGCATAGGAAGGCTACCCGGCGTCCCACCCGCCTGATACTTACCGAGCGGAAGCGTCGGATGATTGGGGGACAACGAGTTTAAGGTAAAATCACCCGTAAGGATTAGTTGCTCATTATGCGAAAAGACGTCTTTATCTACAGTCAATTTCATTTTCGAATCGAGTACGTAGTTCGGGCCGCCAGCCGGAATCTGAACCGTCCGAACGGTACTGACTGTGATTGTTTTGTCAGGCGCGTGCACGACCATCGTACCATCGGGTTTCGTCTCATTGATTTGAACCAACTTGAATGGGCCCGTTTGCGCATTCGCTGACGACGCTGTAATCAAGAGTGATAAAATCAAGACCAAACTAGCGATTGACCTAAATTGCGGCTTCATTTGTATTGTCCTGCGAATGAAGTGATGCGAAAAGATAACGATGTATCCCGGTACCTGTGGTGCTTTCTACGGTAATGCTCCAAGCGAGTCTTGGTTAGGGTGCGCCGGCTTTTGCAGGAAGACGAACGTTGACAACAAACTCCACTTATTCGGAGTGAACAGGCGAAGATGCTATGATGTTGACCAGCCCCTCGGTGCCGGTGGTCGCCAAGTAGGTCGCCCGAGCCAGCCCGTCAGCATCTGCCGCAACGGTGTACGTGGTTAATCGGTTGTCGAATTCCCCGACGGCCTGCGTATGGAATGTGACCGGTTGTTTCGGCTCGACACGCACTTCCAAAGCTACCGATTCGCCTTGAATAACATTGTGGTACTGACGTCCGACCGATGCAATCGGTATGACGCCTGGGTCAGGCTGGGCCGATTGGAGGATTCGACCGGGAGCAACCTTACTCAAATAAGCTTCAGGGTCGCGATCATAGGCAGCTCGATCAAACGCCTCCGGCAAAAATCGAGTCGAACGGTTTGGCAAGGGCGTGTCGGGGGACTGGAGATCTTGAAAGACTTGCCGTACCTGCGGGTTTTCATCACCTTTCAACTGGATGGCTCGGCCAGGATTAGGAAAGGATTCGGCGGCCGCTTCTTGCTCGGAAAGTCGCTGAATACGAGCCTGATCGAACTCCAAATCTCGCTTCGGACGCCGGACACCACCGACCTCGACCAAATCGTCGGGCCCCAGCCCCAAAGCCTCCTCCAGGGTACCGGCAACTGGATCAACCGCGGCACTGGACACCGCCACTCGCTGAGGCGGCTCGACGCGGTTGAACCAGCCCTGCTGGAACGCAACTCCAGCAAACAAAACGCCGATCAAAGCGACAGATACGACGCTGCATATGGTTTTGACAGACAAGCGATCCCCCTCCTGTACTGCAATCTAATCGAACGGAAACGTAACCTCAACGACCGACCGAAACCAACAACCAAAACCCGTAGCAATCAATCCAGCCACGGATGAAGACAAAACTCTGCAAACGACTACACCACCAGCCTACCAGCGGCTCGCGGAGATCCAACTCGAACCAAACGACTGAAAAGAGGAAACTGCCACCCAAGTCCAGGAAAAATACTGCCAATTACTGATGAACGTTCGTACAACCAAGCCGTTCCAGCTGGGCCGATCCTTCCTGCACTTACAAAAACTTCGCCATCACTCCCTCACCCAAGCAAACTTAGGCAACCAGGCCACGGCAAAACCGACACGTTAATGAGGCCAAAACAATTAACAACCAGCGAGACCGGTTGCCATGTTTCTCGACGGATGATCCGCATGGCGTCCCGTCTACAAAACCGAATTCTACGGATTGTTCTGGCAATTGCAAGCGAATGTTGCGAAAAATTTTTATTCAGCTGTTTTAACCTGCCAGGGGTATTGACTTTGCAAAAATTCTTCCTGACCCGACCGCGCCGCGGCGCTGGTGAGCGGATCAAGGAGCCGGGGGGGCACCTGCATCCCGCCACCGGAGGAAAACTCATTCGCGGAAAAATGACCGCCAAAAAGTCGCACCTCTCGCGGCCAATAAAAACGTCCTTTCAGCAGCGGCTCAAACCGCTTGCCTGGCGCCCGGTCTGTCCTCAGCCCGTCCCACGCGACCAAAAATCACTGCCGCCCGTCGGCTCATCTGCTCTGTTGACGCGAAACAGCCCTGTCTTCCGCCTCCCAATCTGACCGCTGGGGCTAAAATCGCCCCATCTTTCGGTTAGCCAACCCCATGCCAATCCGCGGTCGCCCGGCGGCGGCTCCCGGCCTAATTCTCAGAATCGGGGTTATTTACGGGGTATTCTTGAACAGCGCTGATGCCCATTTTTGAAGAGGCGCTCGCCACTCTGTGATCGATTTCGTTGAAGAATGGTCGTCGAAGAGGATGGCATCGCTCATTTAACATATTCGACCCGGCATGCGGTCATCTATATGAACGCGTGATAGGGGCTGGAGAACGTGAATGAAATGCGCTGTCGATGGTCAGTTCCTTGCTGACTCGTTTCTCGAATTCGCCGGCCTCCAGGACTGCAGTATCGTTATTAATGAAAAGGCTAAACACAAAACTAGCCAGTATTGTACCGAGCATTGCGATTGAAACACCGATCGCTAGTCCTAAAATTGTATCTATAAAAAGCTTCACATTTAGCTCCCACTTGCTAATGGTTCGTCGCGTTGCTCATCGCGTATTCGAAGTATACCATATTTCTGGATGGTGATCCTGGATTTGGCGGCGTCTGATAGTGTCTCTACATCGAAGTCTGCCCAAGATATGTCGATGAAACGCATTTTTGGAAAACTAACAATATGCTCTACGTCAGCAGCTTCGAGCGTTAGTCCAGAAAGCTCACATAATTGAAGTTCATTCAAGATGTGAATTGATCCCAGGAAGTAACCAGGAAGGTCACGAGACGACAGTCGTAATATGCGGAGTTGCTTTAATTGCCCAATTGATTGGCCTAAACATGACAACGAATCGTCGTATTCACAAAAACTTAAATCGAGTTCGGTGCAGTGCGTAAGCTCTCCAATAGCTTGAACATCATTTGCATCGAACACACCTCCGTTGAGTATGACAATCTCAAGTCCTTCGATACGCTTTAAATCTGAGATTGAGCTCGACAATGTCCCACTTGAGAATTTGGCAGGCGCCTTTGCTGAATTCACCAGTGGAAAGTATGCTGTTGGAAAAAAATCTAAAAGAGCATTTTGTGTCCAAGTGAGCTTGCCGTCTGGTATTCGACCAAATGTCCATCCGTCGCTCGAAAGTTTTTTAATTGCCGTGGCTTGAGAGAAGTTAAAGAATGCCGTGATATACGCAAGACAGACAACTGCAGTAGCCGTAGTAACCAGCATCGTGTGTAATCCGTATCTCATTGCTCCCATGATTATCTCCTCACTCGCCTTGACACGGCGTCCGCAGTTTCAGCTGGTGTCTGAGGCATTCGAGGTTGACTGAAAGTGCATATCTGTCCAGTTACCAAATAATGCTTGAATCTATCAAGTTGTTGCTGCACAGCACTCGGTGTAAGCTTTTCTGTATCACACAACTTTGCCGCACACACCGAGCGAACAGCCCTAAGAGCACAATCTTCTGCAGCCTGCTCCGGTGACATATTTCGCCCACAAGCACCTTCGCAGTAATAGGCTTCCATTTCGAGGAAGAGCTGGGTGCCGCAATCCTCCTGAAACTCGCCGCTACAATGTTGATTCGCATGAGTTAGTTCATGTGCAAGCACCACCCCGTAATCCTCGATTTGGATATTATCCATGCATAAAATGACCGCTCGTTTACCAAATGAGTATCCGCCCGACGTGATGGTTCCAAAACCTAGGTCCCGGCATGACCAACAATGAACCTTAATATTGCATCCTTTCTCAACTAGGTACATCCATTGTCGATACGCAATTCCGTTTCTACTGAGCGCCATACGCCATTGATATTCGCAGTCGCATTCCTTGGTTAGCATGGGTGACCGAACAGTCTCCAATTCGGCCTCTACAGCCGCGACATCGGCTGCGACTTCCGCATTTGTGCCGCGACACTCTTCGTGCACCGTCTCTAGAAACTTTGCATCCAACAGCCGACGGAGTCTCCCACTTGGATCCACCCCCCTTACCCCAAAATACCCCCGGTACAAACTCAGCCCATCCACATACCCCAGCGGATCTCTGGACACAAACCCACCCGTCGCCGGATCAAACCAACGAGCGCGGAAGTGGTAGAGCCGCAAATCAGCATCCCACTCCCGCCCGGTGTAGGTGTACCGGTTGGCGTAAGTGCTGCTGCTACGAACGGTGCCGTTGGCGGCGTAGATGCCAAGCGTGCCATAAGCGCTGTAGGTGTAGCGTTCGACAAGCGTCCCAGCCGCATTGGTCAGGCCGACGATGGAATACTGTTGGTTGCGATGATAATAAGTTTGAGAGGTTTTGACTGGCGTAGGCGTAGGGGCAGGACGACTTCCCGCCGTGGCAGAAGCCACCGCCGAAGGATTGCGACGCGAAATAAGGTCACTAATCACTCGAAGGCCCTCGGATAAGTCACGGCGGAAAACACACCGCCACCCCTAGTTTACCCCGCCGCCTGTGTCAGAAGCAAGCGAAATCGGATTACCCAGGGACAGAATCCCGCATTCCGACGGTTCCGGCGCCCTTGAGAATGACACCGACAAGCTGGGCTCAAGGTACGCTCAGGGTCCCTCAAGGTTGTCAAGCTGCAACTTATAGGCAGCTCGAGCAGCTCGCGACGGGCGAAATCAGTTTCTCTAAATCACCGAGCCCCCGCGGAGACTCGCTATTCAACTTTTTTTGCCCGTCGCCCCTTGGTAACATCGCCAACGTCGGCTTCATGCCGGCGGAACGATGACTGACCGGCTACAAACGCCCCCCCAACAATCAAAAAGAAGGCACTCCACCCCTTGGTCACACCGCCCCCGGTGGGTTTACCCCGCCGGAGCGAAAGTTTGGGTAGCTAGACCGCTCCCCCAATAATCAAAAAGAAGGCCCGTTGCCCCTTGGTCACATCGCCACCGTCGGCTTCATGCCGATGGGGCGATGACTGACCGGCTACCAGCCTCCCCCCAATGAACAAAAAGAAGGATCGTTGCCCCTTGGTCACACCGCCCAGCAACAGGCTGCGGTGAAACATCGCCCCGCGGCCAATCACCGCCATACCGTGTGTACAACTCCATGCTACTCAGAACACACCTCCCCCAATTGCGGTCTCGGTGGAGGTTGAGCAGCTAAACCACCGTGGCACTCGATCGCCCAAGCCGCACGCTGTGGCCTTCTAGCCTGTCAAACTTTCGGTCCAACGACACAAGGTCATTGGGGCCGTTGGCATCGCTCGGCATCCCACTTTTAGGCATACGGCGACTAGGGTTCGAAGGGCGGCCGCCTAAAGGCGGAACTACAAGCGGCGGGACCTCGCCTCAGTGAGCCTTCGTTAGGCCGGCCCGGAACGTTTCTATTGGTCACGTTTTGCGACTGGACGGCCCCGCTCGTAGTCCCGCCTTTAGGCGGAGGGCGCCATGGAGAAACTCCGCCAAATGACTGACCGGCTACCACACCTGCTCCACGGTCGCAAAAAGATGGAGCTTTGCCCCTTGGTCACACCGCCCCCGCGGGTTCACCCGTGGGACCGAAAGTTTGGCAGCGAGACCGCCCCCCCCAATAATCAAAAAGAAGGCTCGTTGCCCCTTGGTCACACCGGTCCCTGCGGGTTCACCCGTGGGACTGAGAACGAGTAGCTCAACCCGCAATCTTCGTGCCAAAAAAAAACACTTCGGCCTTTCCATCCCGTTCGGCCCTTGTTTCGGCCCTCCGGACCTTCTGATCGTGGTGCCCCGTCGACCGGTGGCTGACGCCACCGGCAGGGTTGTGCCGGCCCTCCGGGCCTCCGAGCAGGCGACTGGGTTCAGACGGGCAACTCGTGGGGAGTCGAGCTTGCATGCCAGGAGGAGGACTTGATAGACTGCGGATTATGAGTCCCGAAATTGGACTTACTTCAATCTAAGACTTAAACCTGACCAAGAACCAAGAACCAAGAACATTCCTCCAGGTCGCACCTGTCGCGGCCAATAAAAACGTCCTTTCAGCAGCGAGCCCAACCGCCTGCCTCGCTACCGGTCTGTCCTCAGCCCGTCCCACGCGACCAAAAATCACTGCCGCCCGTCGGCTCATCTGCTCTGTTGACGCGAAATCGTGCTGTCTTCCGCCTCCCAATCTGACCGCTGGGGCTAAAATCGCCCTATCTTTCGGTTAGCGAACTCCATGCCAATCCGCGGTCGTCCGGCGGCAGCTCCCGGCCTAATTCTCAGAATCGGGGTTATTTACGGGGTATTCTTGAACCGTTACATATCTCTACAATCATAATTTGGCCAGACATGCGACCACAATTCGGCCCGTAACACTTACCCCGTTACATTATTTCTCAACGTCTGGGAGTGTCTTGTATGGTATTCCTGGGTTTCGAATACTAATTTCGTGAAGCAATTCTTCCCACTTTTCTTTGGAAGATGCCCAGCCGCGTGGTTTCCCAGTATGCCATAAATCGTCCTCTGAAGCGGAAAAAAGGAACAGTAGGCCCGCGTGATTGTTGTCGTAAATGCATCGAATACCGGTCTCCTTGTCTGTGAATGAAGAAAACCGAATCGGCGAATTTGGTTTGGGAATTTTTATTGTCCAAGAGTCGTACATCCCAATCGCAGGTGGATAGTGATATGTAACGGTTAATTCAAGGTCATCTCTTCCGCTGGTATACCTCGAATAAACTGTTAGTTTATGTTTAGCCGACAATTTTTCGGAGTA
Organism: Pirellulaceae bacterium; assembly: GCA_018402565.1. Taxonomy (GTDB): domain Bacteria; phylum Planctomycetota; class Planctomycetia; order Pirellulales; family Pirellulaceae; genus M30B19. The sequence goes on from JAGYIQ010000011.1 coordinate 126,899, forward strand.
GATTTTTTGCGAACCAGACGCGGCAAACCAAACCGCAATCGTAGCAAGTGAGACCAGTATCAATAGAAACTTTATCGTAAATCGTTGGTTCATACACGTCACACTCACGACTATTTTCTTGCAGGATGGGTCAAGCGCCAAGCAATTTTACCAACATCTCGGAAATCTGGCCAAGGCTCAGCTTGAATAACTGGGGCAGCAGGCGAATCACTGCACCATTCATCATCTATGTTGCCCCATCGATCGCATATAAAACTAAAATAACTGGTAGAATAATTTGAACAATTAGGAGCACTAGTTGAAATAGCTCCGCTTAGTCCGTTACTATCGGGATGTTCTTTCATCTTGTGATTTCAACCGGAATACGTGGCTTTGAATTGGATCGGATTATTTGATCAAATTGGGAGTCAGGTTTAACTTTTGGGACCGCAGGCGAATCATCGCACCATTCATTGTCTATGGTTACCCAACCGTCATCTTCACATATACAGACAGGACACGAAAAATTAGAAGCAGCCGGTGAAGGAGTTATCCGACGCATTTTATCTTCGGGACATTCTTTCATTCTGTGATTCCAGCCGGGAGCTGTTTTTTCACGATCTTTACTAGATTCGATTCCGCATTTTTTCATTATGCAATGCGTTGTATAGTTGCTATTACAATAACTTTGCGTACGACAACCGACGCCGGAAATGACTTCGTTGTATGGAACGGGGGCATACACCAATTTTTTTGATTGAATCAACTCCGCAATTCGATCTATACAACCACATAGTACACCGCTTGGATCTAGCCAAGTCTCCTCAATTCGCCAGTTTCCAACACCGATAGGTGTGTTTATACGATTTGCTCCAGTATCCCTTACATTACACGTATCCGAACCCAAAACTCCGGCATATCGCGTTATTACATGGTAGTACCGCTTGGGAGAGGTATCTTCAACTTCGATACCGCAATGTTCGTAGCCCAATCCAAGGTCAGCACAAACAAGTTGCACTTTGCATTTCCCGGAAGGATCAGCACCTTCAGTTGCAAAATACCCCCGATACAAACTCATCCCATCCACATACCCCAGCGGATCGCGGGAGATGAAGCCTCCGGTGCTGGGATCGTACCAGCGGGCGCGGAAGTGATAGAGGTTGAGGTCGGGGTCGTACTCGCGGCCCGTGTAGGTGTAGCGTTGGTTATAAGTGCTGCTCGTACGAACGGTGCCACTGGCGTCGTAGATGCCTAACGTGCCGTAAGCGCTGTAGGTGTAGCGTTCAACAAGCGTCCCGGCGGCATTGGTCAGCCCGACGATGGAATACTGTTGGTTGCGATGATAACAAGTTTGTGAGGTTTTGAGTCGCGTAGGCGTAGGGGCAAGTACAACTTCCAGCCGTGGCAGAAGCCACCGCGGAAGGACTGCGACGCGAAATAAGGTTACGAATCACTCGAAGGCCCTCGGATAAGTCACGGCGGAAAACACACCGCCACCCCTAATTTACCCGGTCGGCTGGGGGAAAAGCAAGCGAATTTTCGGCTCAACGACCCGAGATGTGCCAAAAATCCCAGCGACTCGCAGCGGTGCAGATCCTCCGCTCAGGCTCAATAAAAGGAGGGTGGTCGGTTGATATTGGAAAAATTGAAACGGGGTATGCCCGGTGGGACGCCCTGGAGCCAGACGAAAAGAATGTCCGCACCTTTGCGTGAATAACAACTGGAGAGTGCCCCGAGCTTGCTCAACGGCCAGTCGACTGGCGCCGATGTACCCGTTGCGAGGGGTATCCGACGAACGTGACCGGTTGCAAAAACACTCTGGCCGACGGCCTGTGCCGCATTACTCGTCCCGCTCGGCGGGGTGTGTCCGCAGGTAGACCTGCCGCAGTTGCTGCAAGGTAATGTGCGTGTAGATCTCGGTCGTATTCAGGTGCTCGTGCCCCAGAAACGTCTGCAGACTGCGCAAGTCCGCCCCGCCTTCCAGCATCAACGTCGCGGCCGTGTGGCGAAAGATATGCACACTGCCCGGCTTGGTGATCTCGGCTGCCTCGAAGTACTGTCGCAGCAACGGATTGACCGCATTGGGATGCAGACGATTGCCCCGGCTGGATAAGAACAACACCTGCGTCTCGTCCCGCAACCACTGCGGCCGGATCTCCTGAAGGTACTTCTCCAGCCAGGCCAAGGCCCGACGCCCGATCGGCACGTAACGATCCTTGCGATTCTTCCCCTGCACGATTCGCAGCAAGCCCCGACTGCGATCGATGCTGTCCAGTTCCAAGCCGACCAGCTCGCTGCGACGGATTGCCGTCGAGTACAACACCTCCAACATGGCCCGGTCCCGCACCCCAGCCGCCGTCCCCAAATCGACCGCCTCCAGGATCCGCTCCACCTCCTCGATCGTCAGGTAGGCCGACGGCAAACGCTTCTCCGACTTGGGCAAGCGGACGACCAAACTCCAATCGGTCGGTGTGAACTGGTTCTGATAGAGCCAGTGCAGCCAATGCTTCAATGCCGCCAAGTACGAGCTCTGCGTGCTGAACTTCAACGACTGGGCCGTGCGACTCTGGCGATGATGGTAGACCGCACGACGATAAGCCCCCAATACCTGCTCGTCCAACTGACGCGGCTCCGTGCAATCCCGCTGCTCGGCCCAGTCCACGAACCGGCCCAGTGAGAAACGCCGTCGCTCCACCGTCCGCGGCGACCAATGGTCCAACTGCAACGCCAAATAATACGACGGCAAAAGTTCAGGAAAGGTCGGCATGGTTCTGCGTTCTTGGTTCTTGGTTCTTGGTTCTTGGTTCTTGGTTCTTGGTTCTTGGTGTCGGCCAACACGAGCCGTATGCACTTATGATCTTCGTTTCAGATAGGACGCGGCGGCGGTGTTTAACCGCAACGCCAGAGGCGTGCGCGGCACCATGCTCGACTTGCCATACACGCAAGACACCGCAGCGACATTCACCCGCACCGCCGCCGGCGTGCGCGGTACCATGAACAAGTTCCGCGGTATGCAGACGTTCGAACCCTTTCGAGCCCAACTCTTGTTGAGACGCCTTAACCGCCGAGAGACCGACCGCATACCACTTTGCTGACGCATCTCCGAGCGAACACCTACCAAGGTCGGCTCCCAATCACAAACCAGCAGCGGGCTGCTGGTCGACATCCTCGCCCACCATCCGGGCTCGTCCCGGTGGAGGCGATGACTGACCAGCTACCAGCCACCCCCCCAATAACCAAAAATAAGGATCGTTGCCCCTTGGTCACACCGCCACCGTCGGCTTCATGCCGGCGGGGCGATGACTGACCGGCTACCACGCCTCCCCCAATGATCAAAAGAAGGATCGTTGCCCCTTGGCCACATCGCCCAGCAACAGTCTGCGGTGAAACATCGCCCCGCGGCCACTCACCGCCATACCGTGTGTAGCAACTCACGCTACTCAGAGACACGCCTCCCCAATTGCGGTCTCGGTGGAGGTTGAGCAGCTAAACCACCGTGGCACTCGACCGCCCAAACCGCACGCCGTCGCCCTCTAGCCTGTCAAACTTTCGGTCCAACGACACAAGGTCATTGGGGCCGCTGGCATCGCTCGTCATCCCGCTCTCAGGCATAGGGCGAATAGGGTATCGAGGGCGACCGCCTAAAGGCGGAACTACAAGCGGCGGGACCTCGCTTCGGTGAGCCTTCGTTAGGCCGGCCCTCAACGTTTCCATTAGTCACGATTTGCGACTGGACGGTCCCGCTCGTAGTCCCGCTCTCAGGCATACGGCGAATAGGGTACGGAGGGCGACCGCCTAAAGGTGGAACTAAAGACGGCGGGACCTCGCTTTAGTGAGCCTTCGTTAGGCCGGCCCAAGCGTTTCCATTGGCCACTTTTTGCGGCTAGACGGCCCCGCTCGTAGTCCCGCCTTTAGGCGGAAGGCGCCATGGAGAAACTCCGCCTACAGAACAAACACCCAGCGATCGAAGTACAACGGCTGTCGGCGGTGTGGCGAACAGATGCAACGTAGCGACCAGTATCACGAGCACACGACCACGTTGATGTTGCAGGCGACGACCAAACTGATTGGGCTCTTGAGTGTTCTGCCGTGGGCGGTGATGGTCGAGTTCCTGCAGCGACTGCGGGACGGCAAAGTATCCGACGGTCGCTGGCCGGGTCCCTTGCAAACGGTCCTATCACCGCTCAGTTCCTTCACCCAAGGGTTGTATCAAGCGATCTATTGGTACCTGATCGAGCGGATCGCCGAGCAGTTGAAGTCGGGTGAACTGCGCAATTCGACGATCTACGAATTCAATCCCGACGTCGTGTACGTGCCACCGCGGCAACGGGCCAAGTCAAAGTCCGCTGGGCGGACCGAGCAACCCACTCTGCCAACGGGCATCCCACCCCCGAGGAAATAAATATTCTCAGAAAATTGAGAGCCAAAACATCGCAGCGGCTAGAGCGACCAAAGCCCAACGATCAGCAGCGGCCCAAACCGCTTGCCTCGCTACCGGTCTATCTCGAAATGACGATGATCGTTCAAAAATCAGCCTCATCGCGCTGTTTAGCCGTCATCTCGCCGCTGGGCGACCTCACAAATCGCCATCAATCCTAGCGACCCTTAGAAAAACCGCCCCATCTTTCGGTTAGCCAACCCCATGCCAATCCGCGGTCGCCCAGCGGCAGCTCCCGGCCTAATCCCCAGAATCGGGGTTACTCACGGGGTATTCTTGAACGGCCTCCGGGTTGCTTTCGCCACTAACTCAGGCGACTTCTTCAACTGTTTTTCTTTTTTCCGACATCTATGCCATCCTGGCCCGCTACACTTATTCTAACGCGCTCGGTGTCTAACCGTCATTGGCACGGAGGGTCGATCATAACTCAGGGTCTGTCTCGGTGGTTTCTTGGAACAACGACAACCCTGACCATTTCCCACTCTCGACCCTGAGGTTCCGTTTTAACAATAAATCTTCTTTCCTGATCGCTAACAACTTCAGAGACACATTGCTCCCCGACCTTAAAGCATTCTAAATACTTCGCAATTGGTCCAGCGGCATTACGTTCTACGTCTAAGTCATCTAACATCATTGCAAGTATGGCGACACAAATTCGACGCCATTGTTCGTCCTTCGCGATTGTGTAGTAGTTGGATATGATTCCGCCGATACACTGTCCTTCTAAATTTTCAAACCTTGTGTCGAATATGTCATAGGATCCGTGATCCGAAAAGCCAACTCCGGGGCCAAATGAGTCCCTGCCCCAGAAGTTGTACTGAAACAAGGCCTGAACTTCATTACTCTTAGCCGTCAGCGTTTCAATCTCGCTTGCTTCAATTATCTTGCCCTGTTCCCGGTATTCCTCGATTAATTCAACCAGATGATCACGGGAACTCAGAGCAATTGCACGTCGCAACCTTTCTGTATTTGGTATCGAGTTGTTGATATGCTGCTGAAGTCTTGCGATAACACTGGGGGGAGGCTTGCAGACCGACGTCACACTGACGAACGCACGTAGATTTCGAGCCGTTGTTTTGGTCAGGATGAGTTGGGCGTTCATGCTATCCGTTTGCATTAGCGCTTCACTAATCTCAATGGCTTGAATTAGGTGTTCGAAAGCCTTTTCCGGCTCCTTATTGTCGAGAAAGTACATGCACAGGAACATCGCGATTTCGTGCAAATTTGCCAGTCGCCGAACATCGCTAAACACTACTTCAACGTCTGCTGTACATTCGCGAGAATTCTTGAAAGCTGAAAGAACCTTCGGAGCCGACGCCAAAGCCAACCTGCGTACCAGCAGAACTTCGTCCACAGCATACTGGTTAGAATCCAACACTGCCCGTTTCCCAGGTTCTTGAGTATCCTGGAATATTATCTCAAAATCAAGTAAATCAACGGGCGTAGGGAGGTTTGCGTTTCTTGAATTTGCCGACTCCCACATCTTCTCATACACTTTTGCGATGGCGTCAATTTCATTTCTAGAATCATTTGTCAGGCACCGCATTGGTGCGTCTGTACCGATTGTTCCGTTCCGGTCCTGGGCACCAGACGCATTGAACTCGCAACAGATCAATAACACAGCATTAATTCCAATCACTAAGAACCAGACACTCCACTGCAAACAACTTCGCAAAAACAGTTCAAATTTCCTGGGTTGTTTCATGATTACTATTGGTATCCCTCGTTGAAATTTTTGCTCTTACTACAATCGAAAGCATTGAGAGCCTCCTTAACACAACGGACTAAGTTGTCCCGTACCATTTTATCAAACGTCGTTGAAGAGTTTCCTCCGCTCCTTGGATTTGGCAACTCGCCGAGATTACATCGATGGTAATATGAATGAGATTCATGATACTCGTACTCCCATCCCCAGGCCAACCAACATGGGTTGACCAACGATCGTGTACCAACCTTACAACATTCCGCATCTACCCTTACGACAAGGAAAAATCCAGTGGCGTTCAGCTTGAACATATCTTTCCATTTGTCGAACACTGGGGTAAGATCCGTTGGACCAAAACCTGTCTCGCCGGCGGCCTCACCAACTGCCGTTTCAGCGAAGTCGACTACCCCGCACATGCCCGAAGCCGCGATATTAAGTGCTTGGATCGTCATGGAAAAGAAATCGATGAGCATTAGGTCTTCGTTGTAGCCGTCCCAATTCGCAACTGCGCCACGGTGGGGTACAGGCACGTAACGAACACCGCCATACTTCCGATTCCTATACTTGCACTTACATAACTCACCATCGTCAGTTGATGAACTATCTTCCGCAGCGGTACCTTCTGCAACCGTGACTGTTGTTCCTTGCGCATCCAACCATCGAAGCCCAAAATACCCCCGATACAAACTCATCCCATCGACATACCCCAGCGGATCTCTGGACACAAACCCGCCGGTTACCGGGTCGTACCACCGCGCCCTGAAGTGATAGAGCCGCAAATCAGCATCCCACTCCCGTCCCGTGTAGGTATAACGATTGGCGTAAGTGCTGCTGCTACGAACGGTGCCGTTGGCGGCGTAGATGCCAAGGGTGCCATAAGCGCTGTAAGTGTAGCGTTCAACGAGCGTCCCAGCCGCGTTGGTCAGCCCGACGATGGAATACTGTTGGTTGCGATGATAATAAGTTTGAGAGGTTTTGACTGGCGTAGGCGTAGGGGCAGTACAACTTCCCGCCGTGGCAGAAGCCACCGCGGAAGGACTGCGATGCGAAATAAGGTTACGAATCACTCGAAGGCCCTCGAACAAGTCACGGCGGAAAACACACCGCCACCCCCAGTTTACCCGGTCGGCTGGGTCAGAAGCAAGCGAAATAGGAATACCCAGGGACAAAATCCCGCATTCCGCCAAGTATGGCACCATGCACTTATGATCTCGCGTGGCCCAACGCCAGCTTGATCGTTTTTGCATTTGCTCCCCAAAACCGAATGTCACAGCAGTGGTCCGCTGCATTTCGGCCAGCAAATTACGAGGTCTAATACTTCGAGCGCCCTTGAGAACGACACCGACAAGCTGGGCTCAAGGTACGCTCAAGGTCCCTCAAGGTTGTCAAGTTGCACCTTCTAGGCTGCTCGAGCATTTCGCGACGGGCGAAGTCAGTTTCTCTAAATCACCGAGCCCCCCCTCGGAGACTCGCCATTTGATCTTTGGCCCGTTCCTACTTGGTCACATCGCCCCTGGGCGGGCTTGCCAGTCGGACCGAAAGCTCGGGAGCTAACGGGCACCTCCGCGGCGTGTACCATTTAAGTGTCGAACAATCTGCTGGCCTCCCTGAATCTGCTGGAAATCCCACTCTCCGATTCCACACCGAGCCGCGTTTCATTCTGACCGCTAGAGCTAAAATTAGCCAAACTTTCGGTTCGCGAACCCCGTGCCAATCCGCTGTCCCCTAGCGGCAGCTCCCGACCTAATTCGCAGAATCTGGGTTATTCACTGGACTTTCTTGAAGGTATTATTAATCCGTCAAATCGGCTAACACTAGTCTTCGGATATTGCGGAGTAAGTAACCGTTCGAATACCGTTCTCAGCTTCTCGTCGCCACTAATTTTCTTTGACAGAACATCCTCTGATTCGCGTACTACAAGTTGCGACTGCTTGCCAGAATCGTAAAATACGTCTAAAGATAGAAAAATGCTCTTTGTGATGTCGATGTCAGTCAACTCGCTAGGCAATTGCCTGCCCTTTGCAATCCCAGTCAGACCTTCAAGTAGGTCTTGAATCGCATTCTCTTCCAAGTCAAACCAAATCTGCCTGTTTGCGATTGATCCTTCGTCGAACAACAGCCGAAAACGAAACTGATTTACTGTGGTCCCATCCTCCGAGCACCTGAATGAGAATAACTCGACAACTCCATTCCTCATCAAAGTAAGTTCGATACGCTTTACTTCGGGATTATTGGAATGAAGTGCTATTTGTCCGCTACTCATGGCCGATGCGAAAAGTACGGCAAAGCCAATCAACGTTGATACGTACTTAAACATTGCTACTTCCTTGGGATTGTCGGGGGTATAATTCCATCGTCATCGAGTGGGTGATTTTCGGGAGTCCAACCATCTTGGTCTTCATAGTCGTTGCGTGTTGGCCAACGTCCAGGGTGGACAAATCCGTCTTCAAAAAAGCCATCGTCGTACGTTACCAAACAATCTGTTTCGCGCTGTGTACTACACGCAGAAACCCGAACATAAGCATGGTAACCCCATAAGCCATCAGCATTCGGAACGTGCGCCTTTGCCCAATCCAATTCGATATTGAAACATCTTGGATTCTGCCTTTTCATACTTGCATAAAAGAACCACGCCCAATCCCAACAATACCATCCTGCAACTGGATCTGTATGGCCCACATGCGGCCCAGTACCATAATTTGAATTCCATGCGAGATAGATTGCGAGTGTCAGATACGCTGCCTCTGCTTTACATTCCTCAATGGAGCATTGTTTGCAAATTCCATCGCAGCAATCACATGCTTTTTGTAAATCTTTCAACCCATCAAGAATCGCTTGAGCTCCCGTTGCGATCTTCGGATCATTCTGGTCCGTCCACCCACCGACGCCAGGACATCGCACCTCTGTTAATTGCCCGCCTCGAACTACATAGCAATAGCCAAGTCTAGACTGAAAAATTCCTTCACCAGTTTTTGTGAAGCCTACTAAAGTACCACCGGCTTTTTCATCTGGTTTTGGCCAGTCGTCCCGTACCATTTCCCCACTTGGATCCACCCCCCGCACCCCAAAATACCCCCGATACAAACTCATTCCATCCACATACCCCAGCGGATCTCTCGTCACAAACCCGCCCGTCGTCGGATCGTACCACCGAGCCCGGAAGTGGTAGAGCCGCAAGTCCGCGTCCCACTCTCGCCCGGTGTAGGTGTAGCGATTGGCATAAGTGCTGCTGCTACGAACGGTGCCGTTGGCGGCGTAGATGCCGAGGGTGCCGTAAGCGCTGTAGGTGTAGCGTTCAACCAACGTCCCAGCCGCATTGGTCAGTCCGACGATGGAATACTGTTGGTTGCGATGATAACAAGTTTGAGAGGTTTTGACTGGCGTAGGCGTAGGGGCAATACAACTTCCCGCCGTGGCAGAAGCCACCGCGGAAGGACTGCGACGCGAAATAAGGTTACTAATCATTCGAAGGCCCTCGGATAAGTCACGGCGAGAAACACACCGCCACCCCCAGTCTACCCGGCCGGCTGGGTCAGAAGCAAGCGAATTTTCGGCTCAACGACCCGAGATGTGCCAAAAATCCCACCGACTCGCAGCGGTGCAGATCCTCCGCTCAGGCTCAATAAAAGGAGGTGGGTCGGTTGATATTGGAAAAATTGAAACTGGGCACGTCCGGTGGGACGCCCTGGAGCCCGACGAAAAGAATGTCCGCACCTTTGCGTGAATAACAACTGGAGAGTGCCCAGAGCTTGCTCAACGGCCAGTCGACTGACGCCGATGTACCCGTTGCGAGGCGTATCCGACGAACGTGACCGGTTGCAAAAACACTCTGGCTGACGGCCAGTGCCGCATTACTCGTCCCGCTCGGCGGGGTGTGTCCGCAGGTAGACCTGCCGCAGTTGCTGCAAGGTAATGTGCGTGTAGATCTCGGTCGTATTCAGGTGCTCGTGCCCCAGAAACGTCTGCAGACTGCGCAAGTCCGCCCCGCCTTCCAGCATCAACGTCGCGGCCGTGTGGCGAAAGATATGCACACTGCCCGGCTTGGTGATCTCGGCTGCCTCGAAGTACTGTCGCAACAACGGATTGACCGCATTGGGATGCAGGCGATTGCCCCGGCTGGATAAGAACAACACCTGCGTCTCGTCCCGCAACCACTGCGGCCGGATCTCCTGAAGGTACTTCTCAGCCAGGCCAAGGCCCGACGCCCGATCGGCACGTAACGATCCTTGCGATTCTTCCCCTGCACGATTCGCAGCAAGCCCCGACTGCGATCGATGCTGTCCAGTTCCAAGCCGACCAGCTCGCTGCGACGGATTGCCGTCGAGTACAACACCTCCAACATGGCCCGATCACGTACCCCAGCCGCCGTCCCCAAATCGACCGCCTCCAGGATCCGCTCCACCTCCTCGATCGTCAGGTAGGCCGACGGCAAACGCTTCTCCGACTTGGGCAAGCGGACGACCAAACTCCAATCGGTCGGTGTGTACTGATTCTGATAGAGCCAGTGCAGCCAATGCTTCAATGCCGCCAAGTACGAGCTCTGCGTGCTGAACTTCAACGACTGGGCCGTGCGATTCTGGCGATGATGGTAGACCGCACGACGATAAGCCCCCAATACCTGCTCGTCCAACTGACGCGGCTCCGTGCAATCCCGCTGCTCGGCCCAGTCCACGAACCGACCCAGTGAGAAACGCCGTCGCTCCACCGTCCGCGGCGACCAATGGTCCAACTGCAACGCCAAATAATACGACGGCAAAAGTTCAGGAAAGGTCGGCATGGTTCTTGGTTCTTGGTTCTTGGTTCTTGGTTCTTGGTTCTTGGTTCTTGGTTCTTGGTTCGGCCAACACGAGCCGTATGCACTTATGATCTTCGTTTCAGATAGGACGCGGCGGCGGTGTTTAACCGCACCGCCGCCGGCGGCGTCGGTGCAGCGGCGGTACCATGAACAAGTTCCGCGGTATGCAGACGTTCGAATCCCTTTCGAGCCCAACTCTTGTTGAGACGCCTTAACCGCCGAGAGACCGACCGCATACCACTTTGCTGACGCATCTCCGAGCGAACACCTACCAAGGTCGGCTCCCAATCACAAACCAGCAGCGGGCTGCTGGTCGACATCCTCGCCCACCATCCGGGCTCGTCCCGGTGGAGGCGATGACTGACCAGCTACCAGCCACCCCCCCAATAACCAAAAATAAGGATCGTTGCCCCGTGGCCACATCGCCACCTTCGGCCTCGTGCCGATGGGGCGATGACTGACCGGCTACCACCCCTCCCCCCAATGATCAAAAAGAAGGATCGTTGCCCCTTGGCCACTTGCCCAGCAACAGGCTGCGGTGAAACATCGCCCCGCGGCCACTCACCGCCATACCGTGTGTACAACTCCAAGCTACTCAGAAGACACCTCCCCCAATTGCGGTCTCGGTGGAGGTTGAGCAGCTAAACCACCGTGGCACTCGACCGCCCAAACCGCACGCCGTCGCCCTCTAGCCTGTCAAACTTTCGGTCCAACGACACAAGGTCATTGGGGCCGCTGGCATCGCTCGTCATCCCACTTCTAGGCATAGGGCGACTAGCGTATCGAGGGCGACCGCCTGAAGGCGGAACTACGAGCGGCGCGACCTCGCTTCAGTGAGCCTTCTCTAGACCGGCCCTGAACGTTTCTATTGGTCACGTTTTGCGACTGAACGGCCCCGCTCATAGTCCCACTTTCAGGCATAGGGCGAATCGGTTACCGAGGGCGACCGCCTGAAGGCGGAACTACAAGCGGCGGGTCCTCGCTTCGGTAAGCCTTCTTCAGACCGGCACTGAACGTTTCCATTGGTCACGTCTCGCGGCTAGAAGGCCCCGCTTGTAGTCCCGCCTTTAGGCGGAAGGCGCCATGGAGAAACTCCGCCAATAGAACAAACAACCAGCGATCGAAGTACAACGGCTGTCGGCGGTGTGGCGAACAGATGCAACGGAGCGACCAGTATCACGAGCACACGACCACGTTGATGTTGCAGGCGACGACCAAACTGATTGGGCTCTTGAGTGTTCTGCCGTGGGCGGTGATGGTCGAGTTCCTGCAGCGACTGCGGGACGGCAAAGTATCCGACGGTCGCTGGCCGGGTCCCTTGCAAACGGTCCTATCACCGCTCAGTTCCTTCACCCAAGGGTTGTATCAAGCGATCTATTGGTACCTGATCGAGCGGATCGCCGAGCAGTTGAAGTCGGGTGAACTGCGCAATTCGACGATCTACGAATTCAATCCCGACGTCGTGTACGTGCCACCGCGGCAACGGGCCAAGTCAAAGTCCGCTGGGCGGACCGAGCAACCCACTCTGCCAACGGGCATCCCACCACCGGAGGAAAACTCATTCGCGGAAAAATGACCGCCAAAAAGTCGCACCTCTCGCGGCCAATAAAAACGTCCTTTCAGCAGCGAGCCCAACCGCCTGCCTGCGCTGCCGGTCTGTCCTCAGCCCGTCCCACGCGACCAAAAATCACTGCCGCCCGTCGGCTCATCTGCTCTGTCGACGCGAAACAGCCCTGTCTTCCGCCTCCCAATCTGACCGCTGGGGCTAAAATCGCCCTATCTTTCGGTTAGCGAACTCCATGCCAATCCGCGGTCGTCCGGCGGCAGCTCCCGGCCTAATCCTCAGAATCGGGGTTATTTACGGGGTATTCTTGAACGAAAAACTCAGCATTTTGCTGGAACTTGAGTAGATTTAGAGACAACGCCAGCGTTGCAAGTGCCAACCAACCTGAAAACAGTCCAATTGATAAGCGTAAACCGTTACCTTCTGGGTCAGAAACATCAACTGCCAAGACTGCTCTTGCAGCAGCGCCAACAAACAAAATAAAATGGTACGTAACAGCGGCGTATGCTATAACCCGTCCAAAGCGGACTGCTGTTGATTTTCGATTCGAGTCATAAGCAATAATACCGGACAAAAGAAGTAGCAATACGTCCAATTCCCAAGAAGAGATGATAGGGCGAAATCCTGCAACGGATACCCAAACAACAATCGACATATAATAGACAAACGAGATTAATTGCCGTAGATTAAACATCGAATATTGGCCCGAATTTTCCAGAACACGTTTTATAGGACAAATTAATTGCGGCCTTATGGGGAATTACGCAGCTGACAGAAAACTTCTTCCCAATCTTCTTCTTTTCCAATAGACATCCACATTTCGCCAATGTTGTTCCGAACGGTTCCCTAATAACATCAATAGGGTTCTTGTTCGGTAACGAACTGCAGAAATCGTATTCATCAATGACTCGCAATGATGCGAATCCGCAAGTAGCGCTACAATTGCAGCAGCAAGTTCTACGAGCTTCGGTCGCGCACGACCAAGAACAAGCATACTCCATTGTTCGATAAGAAAGCCAATGGAATGAAAAGTAGAGATCCTTGTTTACTTCAGGGCCGATGTTAAAACTTCCCTTTAGGTCGTGCCCTTGGAATGCTCCAGAAAATCCACAGCGTGAAGAAGCGGCAGCGCGAGAGTAGAAACTCTTTGACCAGTCATAGTCATGTAGTTCCTCAACGCATTCTCTCGGGCAAATGCCTTTTCCTCCGCTCGCTCCGAGGAAATGCCGAAGTAAAGCAGCCGCGCACGAAAGCTGATGGACTATTCCTTTGGTGAAAACTACCGCGGAAAGCAAACTCCTGCAGAACTCAACATTAGGATCTTGATTAGAATGGTGGACTATTCGCGACAAACCAAAATAATCTACTCCATTC
>JAGYIQ010000110.1 GCA_018402565.1 Pirellulaceae bacterium
GTGCCGACCTCTGCCAGCCTGCAAATGCCGATTTCACTCGGATTTTCAGCCGGTCTACCCAGATTCGGCAGGGGGTGGCGTGCCGATGCCCAGTCGGTAGCCGGCTTGGTTCAGGGCCGCCTGGCGGCCTGCACAGCCGCAGTCCTTGACACCGACGGCGTTGGCCACGGCCTGGGCGCGGTCCTTGGTGATCCCGACAGCGGCTAGGCCGGCGGCCACCATGTCACCGAGGCCGGGATGGCAATTGCGTTTGATGTTTGGCGCAGACGCAGATTGCCCGCACCGCAAGCAGACAGCATTTTGATTAAAGACGCAATTCATATGTACGGAATTTCGACAACTGATTCATCGTCGTTAACAAGGAGAATGGACGACACGTCGAACGAGTAATTCGCAAAAGTTTCTTCAAACGATCCAGCTTCAGGCTGCCAAAATTGCTCGGTTTGAAAAAAAAACGCAAACCTTGAGCGACCAACAGGTAGAAAAAATTGCCCAGATAAACGCCACGGAAACGGCGGAGCAGGAGGCAATGGGCTGCCAGGAGCGGCTCCGTGCAAAAATCCGAAATCATAGCTGCCGCCGCTTGGAGCCGACCAAGCAAGGTCGCCCCCTAATAGTCCTTCAAAGTTTGAGCGAAAACTACCGGGGGGAAAACAGTCTTGACTAAATCTGTTGTTTCCAATGATTTCCGTAGGACTGCACACTGGGTAGGTGTTGTTGTCTTGCGTGGAAAATGGCTCAAACGTGATAAACCGAGTGCTTTGGCAGTCGCTGTTCCAGCTTTCAGAGTCAAGGACACCTTGCGGAACAACCGCCCCCGCCCCTGGCAGGATTTTTTGCCGTAGGGCTTGTTTTGTCACAATAAAAAAGTCAAACACCCTGCGCGGCAAGTTGAGTGCCCCAATGGTCACAAACAAACGAATAAATTCATCCTCGTAAACGTAATTCGCCCCGCCTTGGTTGTTTAGCGTCGGGTTTTTTGGCAATTCATAAACGCCGGCAACAGGCAGCGGCTTGAAAAGATACGAAATTGTGCGGTCAAATTGCTGGCCTGACTGAACAACGTCGCTTTGGGTAATTGCTCGGTATTGCGGAGAGCCAACGACATTCGTTAGTTCAATGATAATTTTTGCCGGAAACGGACCTCCACAAGGGCAGCACAGGCACCCAGGCAACAAAACCATGTCAGCACTCCGCGGCGATCAGGTACCAGTCGCCTCTGGACTCCTTCGCGATTATCACCCATTTGTTGCTGCCCACATTGGCAAACACGTTTCTCGCGGTCTGCCTTTTTTCTGGATTCGCCAGCACGCCACCCGGCCAAAGTTGCACCTCGTTTGTGCCTGTCTTGGCCCACGACGAAGTCGTTTTTCCCAGCATTACCCTACTTCCTGACCCAAATCTAATTAACGCCCATTTCTGGCTTCCCACTCCTTCTTCTTTCCAAATTATGACCGCCTGTCCGTCAGGAGATGTGATTAGCTCGTCTACCGAATCACCAGCTGCCACCAGCTCGTCGTCTTCGCTCTTGATGTCGACCTTGGCCTGAACCACGCCAGCCACCGCAACCCGGCCTATCTTCCCAACAGCGATCGGCTCGACGGCGACGCACCACGACGCATCTCCCTCCGACGGCGTTCCGCCTGTCAGAACCGGCAGCCGCTCGAATTCGGCCGTGGCCCCGCCTGCCTCGCTGGTCGGCTCGATCTCCATTCCCGTGATCGCTAGCACGCCCCAGCGTGGCACGTCTGACCCGCTGTCGTTCTTGGCTAGGCACCAGGTGTACGGCAGCGGCCCGGCTTGCTGCGGGCCTCCCTGGACGCCTCCACGGGCACCCAGCACGATGTCGGCGGCATCCTGGGCGCGGTTCCAAGCGTGAGCCGAAAACGCTGTCTTGAGATTCTGGCCGGCCTCAACTCTGCCGTCGGATCTCGCCATCAGGTCACCCCGAGGCCGAGGCCGGCAAACGAGGCCCGCCGATACACCTGGTTCACGTACACGGCGACCGGCTTTTTCAGGAGCGAATTGTCGGCCACGTCGTCTTCATATTTGACCCAAAGATAGTCGTGTCCGTCTTTGGCAATGCCGCTGATCTCGCCGACGGTCAGCGCTGCCAGGGTCTTGCCGCTGCCAGCGTTGGGGCTGGCGACAAACTTGTAAGACAAATTCCACGGGCCGTCGCCCTTCTCGCTGTCCCATTGCTGGTTTCCCGAGCACCCCAGGAACAGCACCTCGCCAGAGGCAAACCCGCGAAACGTGGCATTG
>JAGYIQ010000111.1 GCA_018402565.1 Pirellulaceae bacterium
GACCAGTGCTGGTCGGCGGACGGGAAAACGCTCCTGTACGTGGCCGAGCCCAATGTTGATGGAGACGCAGAGCAGTAGGAAGCCGATCGATCACAAGTAACGAACGGCGACTTTCCATCGCTCACAAGCCATGTTCAAGCCGAACAGCCTGCGCTGCTATGCAGCACTTTTGCTGCATAACACCCCGCACGATCGAGGACGAAAACAGCTCGTAAACTGGGTCGTGAGGACGAGTTGCGTTCGGCGGGAGGAGGAGGGCATAATCCTGCTATCGGGGCATAACGGGGTGGCTACGAGGTTCCGCAGAATTATTGGTTCGGCAGCACGAGGCGAAAACCGCTCTCCTGGCTCGATCGTCGATTCGATGGAGTCTCAACACTCTCCATACCCTCCCGCTGGAGGTCAAGACCATGCGTCGAAAGCTGCCGATTGCGCTATCCTTGTTCACCCTGACCGGTCTGGCCGTTGTCCTTTGGGCAATGTCCGGAACGCCTGCCGACAGCCGTTCCACGCTTCGCGCGGCGGACAAGGCCCCAGGCAACAAGCCGAATTTATCGCTGTGGGTTCCAGAAGAGGAACTTCGCGTGTGGGATCCAGTAAATCCGAATGTCAATCCTGTTCCCTGGCGTGTCTTCGGACCGAAGCGTGTCGATGGGGAACGTTCGGCGGAATTTCGTCACGCCGCCATTGGAAAACGGGTTCAGGTCGAGGGGATTGGCTGGGGCTACGAAGTGCAAACGGAGTTGCCAAAGTCACGCGTTGTATTCGAGGGCGGCACCGTCTTGGTCAAAGGCGTTGACTTCAACACACCGGAAGTCCGCGGGAAGCTTGTTCGCGTGGTTGGGACTCTGTCGCTTGAGTCCATGCCCCATCGAGGGTTTGAGAGGCAATTCCCCAATTACTATGTTATTGATGCGGAAGCGTTCGAGGTCATCGAAGCGGTTGCTGAGCCCAAGGTCGTGCTGGACCAAGCGAAAGGTTAACTCGTGGCAAGTAATGCCGAACCAGAATGATGCACCCGAGTGGCCGAATCGGGTTGTCTGAAGTGGAAGATCGCTCGCGGCCAACGGGTGATCATCGCCGTTCGGCCGACGGAGATTAGATACACGCGGTGCCCGCTTGCTACCAAATCGCTGTGGAAAGCCGTCCTTATGCCGTCACGACAGATCCGCAGCCTTCCTCGCATACTGATTGGTGCCAGCCGTCAATTCGTAAGCAGCGTGCTCAATAGCCCAGTCGTTGTGTCCCACGAATCGCAGGCTTTTTACCGAGGAGTCAACCATGCGTGACTTGTGGATCGGGACCGTCATGTCAATCAGTGCTGCCACGCTCTATTCGTTTGAGCGCTATGTCCTGATTCTGGCTCGCAGCATCGCTGCAACCGGTGGAAGATCTCCGCTGGACCCCGAGTTCAAGTATCTCGCCTCGAACGTCGCCGTCTGGGCCTTGGCGATAGGAGCCGTGTTCTTCCTCTACCGCGGCTTGCGATACTCACGCGGTGCGGCCGCATCCCACGCTTAATATGACAACCTGCGGAGTCTCCCGCTGACGCGGAGCCAGCGGTCGCCCCCCAATCACGAAAGGATGAGTTGCCCGATGAAGCGACTACAGAATGCGATGCTGTGCGTCATTGGCGTGATGAGCGTGATGGCCCTCTACTTGGCTGCGCGTAGCCCCTCCGAGCAACTGGCCGACGTTGCTGCGAGACTCGACGCCATCGAAGCGCGTTTAGCTGATCGCGATAAACTAGATGTGATGCACGCCTCGCTTGCGTCGGATATCGATAGCCAGGGCGTGATTCGGTCCGCTGAGGGAAACGTTATCGGCCACTGGGGCGTCGATCAGCCCATAGTCAGTCTACCTGTGAAGTAAAAGTCCAGGGTCGGCTGTAGGCCGAACCACACGATGCAAAGGACTCGCGGGCATCGTCGTGGGTGATCGCTTGCCAAAGGGCCGCGAGCCTTTGATCGGGAACGTTCTGAGCAACTGGCGTTCGGACGCGCCCAACCACCGTTCGGGTTTCGCATGCGTCTTCTTCCGACCCTGACCATCGCCTCTGCGTTGCTCTGTGCCTCAACGGGCTGCGGCATCCTCAACCTGCTGCCGGGCCGGACGATCCACCAGAAGTGCGGGTGGAAGGCCGAGGACTACTTTGCTGATCCAAAAGTCATTGCGCTGTGCCGGGCCATCGAGGCCAACGATCTGGCCGAGATGGAGCGGCTCGTGAAGGCGGGGGCCGACGTCAATG
>JAGYIQ010000112.1 GCA_018402565.1 Pirellulaceae bacterium
CTCGATTCCCTCCTGTGGAGCCGAGACCCGGCCTGGCTTTGGTTCCCGACAGTTTTGCGTTTACCCCCAACGTTTCTTTTCAGGAGTTTGGCACCATGTCTGTTCGCATGATTCGCAGCGTGCTCGCTGCTCTCGCCATCGCCACCATGGCCTTTGTGGGCACCATCAACGCCCAGACCCAGGTGGGCGACGCCTATATCCTGTTCAACTACCGCACAGGTGAATTCCGGATGAATCCGGGCAACGCGGTTGCCAGCGGCGGTTCATACACGAACCCCTCCCAGACCCCGCTGAGCTTCGGCGTCAACTCCTTCGGCGTCGAGATGGATCCGGCTCTCGGCAGGCTCAAGCCGACCTGAACCATGAGCCGCTATCCAAGCCGCTTCTTGCCAGCCGGGGTGCCGGCCTCAGCGTCGTTTTCGATCGCCAAGGCCATGAACAGCAGCCGCGAGTCAAAGGGAGTTGACGGGCTTGTGACGCTCTGCACAGCGCTGGCCCCGCCAGTAATGACTTCACTTTCCGCAGCGATGCCAAGGGGTTCCAGAATTGGAATTTTGCTGTACGGACCCTTACCGTAGAGGCCGGTGCTCACCATCTCGACGAGGTCTAAAACGTTAACCACGCCGTCATAGTTTACATCGCCTTCGTCCCAGCCCGCAGCCTCCCCCGTCTTGAACTTGCCCCCCGCCGTGATGGCAATTATGTCTTGCACCCCGATGCTACCGTCTAGGTTTGTATCTCCCGCTGCTGCAAAATCGATTTCTAGGACCCCGTCTCTGACCCTGTAGCCGATTGTGCGGTTGCTGCCCGACCCTGCTGCACTACTCGTGATTCCTGTAGCCCCGTCCCATGTGCCACCATTTCGGCCGGCAATCAGCATGCTGCGTATCTGTTGGAGATCAAATCCATCGTCAGCAATCACAAGCTGATTACCGAAGCCTAGGTCGAGCCGTGCTGTTTGAGCCATTCGGAGGCTTGCAATCGCGTAGGTGGTAAAAGTACCCTCGACCTTCAGAGTTGAGCGGTCATGAATATCAACGACACCGGTTCCCAGTGCCTCACGTCCTCTGATAACGAATGTCCCAGCCTCGACCACCGTGTCGCCTGACGGCGCACCACCATTCGAAAGCACAAGGGTTCCCTGCCCTCGCTTGAGAATTCGTGAAACGCCCGCCGGAATTGACGCGTAGCTGCTTTGTCCGTCAGGGACATCAAAAAGCTGGAACGTGGCAGTTGGCTTTCCGGCAAAAGTGGAACCCCATGTTGTGGCGTCTGGGCGGTGATAGACGATCAGCGTGGGAGAAGTGCCTTGAAAAACACTTGTGCCGACGGTGGTGGGGGCACTCCCAAGGAAATAGACCGTGTTTAAGTTGACGCATTCATTGAATGCCTCGCTACCAATCTGCACGATGCCGGCCCCTAGCGTCAGCGTCGTTAGGCCATGGCAATTGTGAAAAGCGGCATAGCCGATGGTCTTGATGCCTGCGAGACCGCTAACTTGAGTGAGCCCAACTGAACGGAAGGCATGGTCTCCGATCGATTCAACGTTGTCGGGAATCGTTACGCTCACCAGTCCGGACTCATAGAACGCCCAGCTTCCGATGACCTTAACGCCGGTGCCAAGGTGTACTTCAGTGAGTCTGCTGCAACCCAGAAAGGCTCCGGTCTCGAGAGTAATTGCGCTATCCGGCAAAATAATCCGAGTGAGATTGCTGCACCGTGTGAACGCATAGCTGCCGATCGTTGCAATACCCTCTGGGATATCGACGCTTGTGATGTCAGTCCGCCCCGAAAACGCTTCCGCGCCTATGGCGGTCACAGGCAAACCGTTGATGATTGATGGGATTACCACACTGGGAGAAGCGCCATAATACTGCCGAATCACCAGCTCATCGCCCAGTCGTTCGTACGCGAAGTCTCCGAAAGTGAAGAGCGGAGCTGCGAGCGTAAGCGCACCTGGCAATCGCTCGCTCGACGGCGCGAGCGTCGGCACGTAGACGCCGCCCGTGGCCGAGGGCGCGAGACCCGTGAACGCGTAGCGGCCCTGGGAGTCGGTCGTCGTCTGCGGCTCGGCGGTCGCCACGAACAACGACCAGCTCGAGAGCGTCACGCTGTGCAGCGAATCGGCGTTGGTCACCTCCAGCTGCCAGGTGCCGTTGGCGGGCGTGCCGAAAAAGGCCGAGAGGTCGCCGAGCGACACGCTGGAACTGCTTCCGGAGAACTCGGCCACCTGCC
>JAGYIQ010000113.1 GCA_018402565.1 Pirellulaceae bacterium
AGACGGTGACAAAGCACTTTTCTGGCGTTTGCCCCGGGGTTCTTTTCGCGAGCCGACCATGAGTCAATTGGAACTGCCGACTGGGATCGAGTCCAAACTGCGGGCGTTTCGCCGCCGGGTCTGGACGGTCAAGTTGCTCGAGGCGGCCGGGGCGGCGGTCTTCGGTTTGCTGCTCTCGTATTTGTTCGTCTTTGTCCTGGATCGTTTCTTCGATACCTCGGCGGGGCTGCGAGCGGGCATTCTGATCGCCGGTTCGCTCGGGTGGGCCATTTGGTTCCCCTGGATGTGCCATCGCTGGGTGTGGCGGAGCCGGCGGCTGGACCAGGTCGCTCGGTTGTTAAAACTCACGCACCCTCGCCTGGGTGACTATCTGCTTGGAATTATCGAATTGGTCCAGGCAGCAGAGTTGCCCGGGACCAGTGAAGCGTTGTGCCGCGCGGCGTTGGCCCAAGCCGACCGGGAGACACGGGACAAGGAGTTTGGCGATTCGGTTCCGCGGCCGCGACATCGCCAATGGTTGGGGACGGCTGGAGTTGGGTTGGGTCTGGCCATTTTCGCTGGCTTGTTGGTTCCAGCCGCCAGTTGGAACGCCCTGCAGCGTTGGCTGCTGCCCTGGCAGTCGATCCCGCGTTACACCTTCACGGTGTTGGAGCCGCTGCCGGATCAGATGGTGGTGCCCGTGGCAGAACCGATCGAGTTCTCCGCTAAAGTGGCATCCGACTCGAAGTGGACCCCCTCTCAGGGCTCGGTTTGGTTGGGTGATCATCAAGTGGTCAGCCAACGTGAGGCGGGGCGATTCGACTTTCGCCTGCCACCCGTGAATACGACCGACCGAGCCCAGGTGCGGATCGGTGATGTCCGCCACGCGATCACCTTGGACCCGCAACCGCGACCCGAACTATCCGAGTTGTCCGCCTCGATTGAACTGCCGGCTTATTTGCAGCGCTCCGCGCCCATCGAGCGGCCGCTGCGGGGCGGGGCACTGACAGCGGTCCATGGCAGCCGCGTCGGCATCACGGCCACTGCCACTCGAGAACTACGCAGTGCCCGGGTCAATGGCCAAGACGTGGCCGTCCAGGGAGCGACGTTGCCGGTCCCAGCGGTGTCGGTCGACGAGACGCCTTGGCTGGAGTTGGAGTGGCAAGATGAGCTGGGGCTGGCGGCCAAGACGCCACTGCGGTTGCAACTGCGGACGGTCGAGGATCAGCCGCCCAGTTTGACGTGCCGGGACTTGGAGCAACAACGGGTCTTGATGGAGCGGGATGTCCTGAGTTTTGCGGTTGATGCGGCCGACGACTTTGGCATCCAGAGAATTGGTATGACTTGGACCGGGAAGCCCGCGCCGGGTTCGCCCGCGGCCGCCGCGCAAGGCGAGAAGATCATCTGGGCGGGTTCGCCTGATGCCACGGAAGTGTCCGGGATCGCCGCGACCTTTTCACCGTCTTCGGAAGGGATCGCGCCCCAGGCGATCGGGTTGCGATTGTTTGTCGAGGATTATCTGCCGAACCGCGAGCGGGTGTACTCGCCGGTCTACAACGTGTTTGTCCTGTCCGAGGACGAACACGCGATCTGGATGACGCGTCGCTTGGACGAATGGTTCAAACAGGCCTTGGAGGTGTACGAACGCGAACAACAATTGTTCCAGCGGAACTTGGAGCTGCGCGGGTTGCCCGCCGCGGAGCTGGATCGGCCCGAGACACGGCGGAAGATCGAGGCCCAGTCGACTGCCGAGGCGGCTCAGGCCAGACGGCTGGATGCGTTGACCCAGCGCGGCGAGGGCTTGGTCCAAGAGGCGGCTCGCAACGAGAACTTCGGCGTCGACCACTTGGAGAAGTTGGCTGGGATGATGCAGCAACTGAAGGCGATCCACGAGAACCGCATGCCTTCGGTGGCCGATTTATTGAAACAAGCCGCCGCAGCCGCCGCGGGTGAACCAAGTCCAAGTGGCCCGCCGCAACCCAGTGGCAGCGACATCACCGCGGTGACCGATGCTCCAAAGAATCCGGGTCAAGCCTCTGCGGCACAAGCAGCGGGTGCGGCAGCAGAGCAAGCCGAGGGCGAACAGGCTCGAGCGCCGGCGGTGTCGCTGAAAGAATCGAACATGAATGGGGCAGATGAGCAGACAGCGGAGGGGGACGAGGAAGAGGAAGAAGAGGAGGCGATGGAGGAGAAGGCGGAGGAGGAGGAACAGAAGCCGCAGCCA
>JAGYIQ010000114.1 GCA_018402565.1 Pirellulaceae bacterium
TCTCTGGCATGTCATCGCCGTGCCGGCGAATGTATTGCTGATGCTCGATCAGCTTTTCATCGATCGATTGCTTGAAGTAGTCAGCGGTGGCGCCTAATTGCGGGAGTCGATCGATGACAGCTTCGCACAGGTGGAACCGGTCCAGGTGATTCAACACCGTCATGTCGAAGGGCGTGGTCGTGGTGCCTTCCTCGTTGTAACCGCGTACATGGAGGTTCCGATGATTGGTGCGCCGGTAGGTCAGACGGTGAATCAGCGAAGGGTATCCGTGAAAGGCGAAGATAATCGGCTTGTCTTTGGTGAAGATGGCATCGAAATCCCGGTCTGGTAGACCGTGCGGATGTTCACTCGTTGGCTGCAACTTCATCAGGTTGACCACATTGACCACTCGAACCTTGATCTCGGGCAAGTTCTCCCGGAGCAACTTGACTGCGGCCAGGGTTTCCAGTGTAGGGACATCACCACAGCAGGCCATCACCACATCGGGCTCACTCCCTCGGTCATTGCTGGCCCAACCCCAAATGCCAACGCCCAGCGTGCAGTGTTTGACGGCCTCGTCCATCGTCAGCCACTGGAGGGCAGGTTGCTTCCCGGCCACAATCACGTTGACGTAATTACGACTCCGCAGGCAATGGTCGGTCACCGAGAGCAGGCAGTTGGCGTCGGGGGGCAAGTACACGCGAATCACTTCGGCCTTCTTGTTGACGACGTGGTCGAGAAAGCCGGGGTCTTGATGGCTGAAGCCGTTATGATCCTGTCGCCACACATGCGAGCTGAGCAGATAGTTGAGCGACGCGATCGGGCGGCGCCAGGGAATATGGTTGCAGACCTTCAACCACTTGGCGTGTTGGTTGAACATTGAGTCGATGATGTGAATAAAGGCTTCGTAGCACGAGAAGAAGCCGTGCCGCCCCGTCAGCAGGTAGCCTTCCAGCCAGCCCTGGCACTGGTGTTCGCTGAGAACTTCCATGACTCGACCGTCGGGCGAAAGGCGATCATCTTCCGGGTAGATCTCCCCCATGAAGCAGCGGTTGGTGACCTCCAAGACATCTTGCCAACGATTGGAGTTATTCTCGTCAGGACTGAAGAGGCGAAAGTTTGCGGCTGAGAGATTTCGCTTCATGACATCGCGCAGAAAGGTGCCCATCACCTTCGTGGCCTCGGCGATCACTTCCCCGGGATGTGTCACACGGACTGCGTAGTCACGGAAATCTGGGAGTGTGAGTGCCTTGAGCAACAGCCCCCCGTTGGCATGCGGATTGTCGCTCATGCGGCGCGTACCACGCGGGGCCAGAGCAGCAAGCTCTGCGTGAAGCCTGCCTGAGTCGTCGAAGAGTTCTTCTGGACGATAGCTGCGAAGCCATTGCTCGAGGATTTCGACGTGCGATTGGCTATCCATGTCACCCATTGGGACCTGGTGACTCCGCCAGTAGTCTTCGCACTTCTTGCCGTCGATCGTGGGAGGGCAGGTCCAACCCTTGGGAGTCCGCAACACGATCATCGGCCATTGGGGACGAAAACACTCTTCCAGATCCCGGGCACGACGGTGAATTTCTCGAATGTCGGCGGCCACGTCGTCAAGGGTTTCCGCCAGGCATTCGTGAACGGCTGTTGGATCGCTGCCTTCGACAAAGTACGGGCGATAACCCATTCCCTCGAAGTACTTCTGCAACTCTTCGTGGGGAATACGAGCCAGGAAACTTGGGTTGGCGATCTTATAGCCATTCAGGTGCAGGATCGGCAGGACGCAGCCGTCGCGTCGTGGATTGAGAAACTTGTTGCTGTGCCAGCTGGCGGCCAGTGGTCCGGTTTCCGCCTCACCATCGCCGATGATGCACGCGACGATGAGATGAGGATTGTCGAAAGCTGCGCCGTACGCATGGCTGAGGGCGTAGCCCAGTTCACCACCCTCATGGATACTGCCGGGAGTCTCGGGTGCCACGTGGCTGGGTATTCCGCCCGGAAAGCTGAACTGCCGAAACAGTTGTCGCATACCGTCGGCATCTTGACTGACGTTCGGATAGTACTCCGTATAGGTGCCCTCCAGATAAGCATGGGCGACCAACGAAGGGCCGCCATGACCCGGGCCAATCACGTAGATCATGTCCATGTCATGCCGATTGATCATGCGATTGAGATGGGTATACAGCAGATTCAACCCGGGAGATGTTCCCCAATGCCCCAGCAATCGCGGCTTGA
>JAGYIQ010000115.1 GCA_018402565.1 Pirellulaceae bacterium
CTGGGTCGCTCCCCAACGATCAATCCGGCTTGGGGGTGTCAGTGGTATTCCGAGGCCGGCATTGACCTAAAAACCTGGCAGCCACGCGATCAAGGAACTGCCGAGTCCGGACGGCGCCCTGATTCAGTTTATTAGTCGCGATTATGTCAGCCGCATATGGGATGTAGTCCCATTTCTCGGGCGTTGATGCCTCGGACGAGCCTAGCAGTGTTTTGGTGAGTTACTGGCTGTTCTGGTCCATCAGGGAATCATCTCTATGAACGGATGGAGAACCTGACCCACGACCTCCGGCAGGTATTCCCGGTTCATCATCACAAGTTCCCCGCTGTCCCACTCGAGACTGATCTCGCACTCGAAGCGTTCGTTCCGCGTCAGGGCAGACACCGCTGCGTTGAGCAACAGGGCCTGGGCCGCTCCCTGCAAGGCGCCGCCGAGCCCGAATCCGCCGCCAATAAAGGCGTTATCCACAGACTCGACGACCTTGCCCTGTCCTGCTAACTGAAGTCCCTTGATCTGGTCGTAACGAATCCCAACGCGCTTGCCCGTGGCCAATTCCAGCACCACACCCTGCTGCTGGAAGCACAGGCTGCATTCGCCCTTGGCAAGTCCGCTGACGCCGCGCAGCCGAACGATCTCGCCCCGTATAAAAGGCTTGCCGTTGCCTTGCAGCCGTTCCAACTTCTCCTGTTCCTGTAGGCGACGAGCTTCCTCGGCACCGGCCTTCGGTGAAGCCGTCGCCAGTTGGGTCGTATCGACCTTGTGACGGGTCACTAGCCACCAGATCGGTATCCACAGAAACCCGTAGAACACCCACAGCGCACCCTGCACTATCCACCATTGCTTGCCGAGAGTTATGCGATACCACTCCGGAAAGGTGGCTGGTCTGTGTCCAAGAGCGGCGTCCTTCGTCGTCGCCATGGCAGCGGAGGGAGCTGACGCGGGTACTGCAAGGTTCGCTAACGGAACGGCTGGCGGGGCAGTCCGAGCAGCGGAGTCACCGCTCGTAAAAAGACCTTTGATGCTTGAGGCACGCACCCATTTGGGCTGGCCTTCTTTCCAGACGAGATCCTCGGGAAGCAAAACGCTGGCCGAGGCAAGCCTCCTGAGTTCAGCCGACTCCACGGGCCCAAACTTCTGATTTCCTTTGGCGTAGTACCACTCTGCAGCCATATCGCCCCTCCTTCCTTTGGTCCGTTTGTCGTCGCTTTGGCGATGTCATTCTCAGATCAGAAGCACTCACGCAGTTGCTGGCTTCACTTGTCCCGCACGCCCGTTCCTCGTGTCGGCCTTCCGCACCCGTCTTTCGACCAATCCGCCTGCTCTAGTTGGTAGCAAACCAAATGGACAACGTTGGTCCCTGGCCGCTTGACAGCCCCGTTCATCTGGGGGATAAGACTACCAGAGTTACCCCTGAGACACCGCTCCATCAGTTGTTCACGGAGCGGATGACCGGCTTCGCGATCACTTCAACCCTTTCAGTGAGGCATCGACATGAGCGACGACACGGGTTTTGGCCCCCCACTAAATGACACCGCCAAGGTGCTGTTGATCGTTGATCTAGTTCTTGAACGGGCAAAGCAAGAAGGGCTAGGCGAAGACAAGGCGGATGAGCTGGGGGCGGTCTTCCACCAGTTACTCGACGACAACTCCGAAGGGGTCAATACCACGCTTCTTGAAGCCATTGAGATCGTCTTGAAGGATCGCGGTCCCAAAAAGCCGGGCGACACGCTGGTGGGGGAGGACGATTGACCGGGTAGCCTGGACGACGCCTGACGAGCCCACGATCTGGCTGGCGGTGCGTTACGACGGTGGGGAGTAGCGGCCCCGAGGCAGACGCACTTTTAGCACCAGAAATATGTCCACGGGCGGAGCCAAGCATGTTTCCGAACCAGGAACTCGCGAATCAACCCCGAAAAACCTTTAGCTCGGGACTCCTGGGGTCACCCCCCAGTGCGCCCGCACCCGTCTTTTTGACGGCGGCTCAAGCGGATCGCTCAGCTTTGGCCGGTCAGGCAGCGAACAAGAGGTAACTCCCCAGACAAAACGGGCATCGAGGCGGGCTGCGTCGCGAAATGCAATGCGATTCCCCACTCTCTTTGGCCGTCTTGCCCCTCGGGTTCGGGTCACATCGACTCCCTTCCGGCGGGTCGTCTAGCAGAAAGAAGATCAGCGATACAGCGAATCCCACCGTAGGATT
>JAGYIQ010000116.1 GCA_018402565.1 Pirellulaceae bacterium
GGACTGCGTTATTGTAATAGGCCCCTGCCTTGATCACCGAGTCGAACCGAATCCATGACGTCGCCAAGAGATTGGCATCGACACCGATCTGGCCGCCGTAGAGGTCATTGAAGCAGTTGGTTTGGGCGAAGTTGGAAATCCCGCCGGCGGATGTCGACTGGAGGCTGAACTGTTCCTGCCACTCGATCCAGCGGAAGCCCGCCAGAAACCGCAGGAACTTGCCGTGGCAGTGATGCCGATTGAGCTCGAAGCTTTGCAACCGGCTGCCGAGGTTGGCATTGGCTGACTCAAAGGGGAGTCCGGTGTTTCCAAAGATGCCGGGTGCGGCAAGCGTGTAGGGCTCACTCACCGCCGCGAGTGGCCGAATACTCCGCCAGTTGGCCGCCCGAAGATAGGTTGCCTCGATCGCGTGGCCAGTGCAGTTGTTGACCCGGAAGATCGAGAATCGCGGGCCGGCGGCGGCGGTGCTGTCCATCCCGTTGGCGTTGAGCAGCGTGCCCGTGACCAGGCCATTGTCGACGAGCGGGCGATCCGGCGGGGCGTTTCGCCAGAGGATCAGGGCATCGACTCGGCCGATCCAGCAGGCGTCGGAAGAATCGTGTACGCGTTTGAATACCTGAAGCAGTCCCGGAGGATCACAAGACCGCTGGCAAGCACAGGAATCCCGCTGGCCGCAGCCATCGCAGGCAACCCACGATGACGCCTCCCTTCGCAACCCAAAGGAATCACTAGCCGCGGCGTCCTCGAATGGAAGATCACCAACGACCACGCCTTCACCTAGCATCTGGTCTGGCGTCGGCTGCTGAGGCAGTAGAACACTGGTGCTTTGCCCAAGTTCATATTCTGCAGCATCGCACGGCTCCAAGGTGAGCACGCCAGCCGTGATCATGAGGTGGCCGATAAGCCTTAGCCAACGGCCTGTCTGAAATCGTGAGACAACCGACCTTACCACCGCTGCGGTCTGAGCCATCTGTCCTGTCTCCGACGGAAGTATCAATCCGTCCGGTGGAATCGGTCATGCGGAGGGCACCACAGGAGCGACGCCACTCCGATTCCGTTTGTGGAAAATGGGTAGGATAGGCAGCCTTCCGGCGAGGGTGGGGATCCAGCCGACATTTGGCTGAGAGAATCGCTTCCCGGCGTCTTCGGCAGCTATGCCCCAGGGGGTTTCCGGACCCGCATTGAGGCATCTGAGAGAAACGCCGGGCGATCAGCCCACCTTGTTCCAAAACAAGGACAGCGGACCCGAGAGTTGGCTGCCGTTGATGTCCGCCGTGATTCCGGCCGTGTCGATTCGGAGCTCATACAGTCCGCGCAAGTTCGTCAACAATGCGGGGAGATTCAGGGTGTATGACGCACCATTGCCGGTCAGGACCGCATTAGACAGGGAGATTTGACGGTTGTTGAAGTACAAGGAGATCGCACTGAGCGTGAGCCCGCTCACGGAAGTGCTAAAGTTCAAAGGGATAGCGGTCACTGCAGTTGTGCGTGACGGCGCTGACGTCGGATCTGAGCCGTAACCAGGGGGCGGTACGAGCCGCACGCGCCCATCCACGATCACGTCTGCGACAGCTGCCAGCCCCACAGGCGGCAACCCGACGCTGCTGGTCACGTTGCCGGCCAAGTCAACCAGTTGTGGATTGCTGATCGTGACGACATCGAGATCGGCTGAAACATCATTGGGCTGCACCGTGTACGTGCCGCGAAGGACTCCGTCGGGGGCAAGGGTCAGAGTGACCGATCGTCCCGTGCTAAGTCCAGCCACGATCGAGGCACCCGGGCGAACTGGCTCGGATAGCAGGGCTTCGATCACGATGGCATCTCCAATGTTATAGCGTCCGTTCGGGGAGCCAGAGCGGAAAGCCAAAATCACGGGCGCGACCCTGTCGAGCACAAACATAATCGTCGCCGGGCCGGTTGCCTGTGGGTTACCGACGCGGTCGGTCTGCCGGGCCGAGACGGTGATCAGCCCATCGCCCAGAGTATTCAGATCCTCCAGGGTGAGCTGAACGGGCTGGGGGAAGCCATTACCAGTCAACGGTTGTTTGGTCAGGGGCCCACCCGGTCCGACGAGTTCAACGACGATCTGCGCTCCAATCTCACCGACGACGGTTGCGACGCCACCGGTCTGCGTGGCTTCGGCAGTCGTCGCCCCATCGGCGATGCCCGCGCCCAGAGCAAGCATTGGGGCAGTT
>JAGYIQ010000117.1 GCA_018402565.1 Pirellulaceae bacterium
AATTCGACGCCAATGGAGCAGTGGCGGTGGCTGGGCTGTTCCAAAACAATGCTGATGCGATCCCGGCAAGCAATCCAAACCATCGCTGAATCATTCCGGGACTCATCTATCGATGTCCTCTCAAACCTCACGTGGATGGGGGCCGGCATCAAAATTCTGGTGTACCTGTCTGAAACCCAACCTTTTTGTTGCGTCCTGTCAGTTCCACCACCGAACCCTGTGATGAATAGATGAGCCTACCAAGGGAGATTGGCGTCTGCGTCCCTTGAAACGGTTACTCACTCCCGATGATTCACGGGAAGCGTGAATCGGTTTCACAGGAATCAGGAAATTCACTTCATCGCAACGGTGAAACCAGTCGGATACCCTGAAAAAGGCAGGCCATGGGGATTGGACTGCGTTTGAGGGCCTTTTGACATCGGACCACAGGAAGAGAGCGGAATTGGCACGTTCTTTGCAGCGATGTATCCCTTCGAAGGGCGCTCTGCCGGCGGCAACATTTCCTCCTGTAAGGGTTTTCTGATGCGAACATTTCTCCGGTCACAGCTATCTGCCATCGCTCCTGCTTTGGCATGCGTTGGGTTCTTGTTCGCCGCGGTAGCCCAGGGGCAGCCGGTCGTCAGCCTCTACGAAATCTCTCGCTTCGATCTCTCCTCGACGGCCAACGCGGTCAATCCGCAGTTCATCGGCAGCAATCCGGCAACCGTGGCCTGGAACGGGACGAAGCTCTATGTCGCGGGGGCGAACAACAGCGGAGGAACGGCAATCTCATCGATCATCGAGATCACCAACCCGACGGCGACAGGGATTGTCAGTTCGCCGACGTTTTCCGCCCCGTTTGGCACTCTCTCAACAGTCAATGGCCGCGGCTTCACCGGGTTGGCCATCGACGGAACGAATCTAGCAGTGTCTTGGGACAAAGGCGCCAATAGTCCGGACTCGTTTCGCATGGCGAATACAAATACCAACTCCATCGTCTGGACGTTGGCCAACAGCGGCTCAACAACGACGAATGTCGGAACCACACGCGGCTTCGCCGGCCCGGCATTCGATCCCGGCCACAATGGCGACCCTGCAAAAGGGAGCGGAAGGGCTTGGGTTTTCTAGGGCGGAGGCCGCCGTTTTCTCAATGACACCTCCACTGGAGCGGCAATTTACACGAACTTCAACAACGATCCGGCTGGGACCACTCAAGGCATGATCATCAACAATCCACCGGCCTCGTCGACGGCCTGGCGAGACATCGCGTTCGATCCCTCTAGCGGCAACATGTTCATGCGGTTGAACAATCTGGTCACCCGCACAACCCGAACCGGGGCGAACTCAAACACCTCTGCGAACGGAACGGGGTCCTTGTCGACGATCGTGACGCTCAGCACGGCCGACGCCGTGGCCACGAACATCGGCTTTCTCGACAATGTCGTGTCCTCGGCTTTCAATCCTTACTCAGGAGATTTGCTAATCTTCAATAAAATAATCACGCCAGCACGGCGGTCGGCCAGAGCTACATGAGCGTGATTCAGTTCACCGATCCTGACGGGCTGGCCATTACGCCGAACTGGACGTTTCTCGATGGCTCAATCCCCGACGGTAACTCGGGCTATGACTTTGGCTGGGATTCGGCCACGCAGACACTCTCTTTGATGGACTATGCAAATCGCTCGGTTTCGGTCTTCAGCCCTGTTCCCGAACCCACCGCCTGGGGCCTGCTGGGAACAGTCGGCTTGACCGCAGTGGCCGCAGCGTCCCGCCGCCGCTCTGCTGGCAAGTCCTGAGTTCGGGTCGACAGGGAGTCCGGTTTGCGAGACTGATCGAGAGGCCCCGAGGCGATTCTCTGCCTCGGGGTCTTTGGCGTGAACCCGAGACTCTTGAACCGGAATCCCGGCCGGCGCAAAGAACTCCACGCCTCTGTTTTTTACCCTGGAAAGGGTCTGTTTTCTGCAGCTCAAACACGAGTATTATTCAAGGAAGGGAAAAATCTCGGTCGGAGGTCTTACAGAGGTTGATTGAGGTTTCAGCTTCTGCGGTCGACGCGAAACGCCACTGCTTCTTGGGGAGACATCTTCATGGATCGATTGAATGGTGCTGGTTGTGGAATGAGCCTACGCCGTCGTCCGGGCTTCACGCTTGTCGAACTGCTCGTGGTGATCGCGATCA
>JAGYIQ010000118.1 GCA_018402565.1 Pirellulaceae bacterium
TGACGCCCAAGGTTAGAATGATCACGATCGATATGGCCCAGAAGGCGATCCGGGACCCCGTGAAGAGGGTCCGGCGGGCACCCGTTGGCGAGGTTTCGAGGGGCGGATCGAACGGGTTGTTGGTTGGCGGTGCCGAGTTCATTGAGGCCATTTTTTGGATTCCAGAAAAGTATGCCAATGGGTGGATCGACAAAAACAGGTCCTGTCAGAGCACGAGGTTTTTTCGTCAGGCGAATTGCTTTACGTCTACTGTACCCTCGCTAATCGACTGATTTGCGTTCAACGGATCGTACTCGTACGCTTGCTCGTACTCAATCCCGATCAATCGGGAGGGTACTCGTAAGGCTACTCGACTTGTGGCATTCGAGTCCGAGGACCGCCAACGGCTGAGCACGAGTACGGTGGCCAGTATCCGTAACCGCTCATGGCGAAGCACCGTCAACGGCTACGGAAAAATCGACCAGTTCTTGAGGATAACCCAAGGGGCCGCGTCGAGCTACAATGTGTGTTATGGGAAACCGATCTTTTCTGACGTTACCGCGAGTGGCTTGGTGGGCGGCGATCGCCCTGATCGGGAACGTGCTGTTGGTAACGCTACTCAACTATCGCGACTACCTGCCGCCGAATTTCCGCGCGGACTTTCTCCTGGGGCGCGAGCCGTACTTCTGGCTCGGGTACCATTGGGCGTTCTACACGCACATCTTCGCGGGTCCATTGTCTTTGGCGTTGGGACCGTTGTTGGTCAGTGAACGATTCCGACGCTGGGCGCCGGCCGTGCACCGGCGGCTGGGGAAGCTCCAGTTGCTGAATGTGATCGGATTGGTCGTCCCGAGCGGCTTGGTGATGGCCTGTTGGTCGGCGGGCGGTTGGCCGGCGGGTGTGGCGTTGGGGGCCTTGGGGCTGAGTACCCTGGTGTGCGCGTGGTGGGGTTGGCGAGCGGCGGTGGGGCGACGGTTCGCGCAGCACCGCCGTTGGATGTGGCGTTTGTTTGTCTTGTTGGGTTCGGCGGTCGCGCTGCGAGCGCTCGGCGGGCTGACGGAGGTGTTGCAGATCGAGTCGGCGGCGGTTTCGGTTGCGAACATCTGGATCAGTTGGTTGTTGCCATTGGGAATCTGCGAGATCGTGTTACGGCGAGTCCCTCGATCGCAGATCGCAGGATTGTCATCAAAGTCAGCCCCCGTTCATTGAGTCGTCTGATCGAATTGGGGCGTGGTCGAATTGGGCGTTGAAACGGTGGGGTGCGATCGAACCGGGCGTTGAAAGGGCGGGGTATGGTTGAACCGGGCGTTGAAACGGCGGGGTACGATCGAACCGGGCGTTGAAAGGGTGGGGTACGATCGAACCGGGTGTTGAAACGCCCGGCTAAAATCGAACCGGGCGTTGAAACGCCCGGCTACCGTCAATCGTCGCTCCGCGACGTCGAGGGCCGCAACGATCACGTGTGGGCGTTGAAACGACAGAATACGGTTGTTTGCGTCTCTGCGACGGCCAGGGCCGCAGCGAAAGTATTCTAATCATGAGCGGGTAACCGCTTGTTTGTGTTGTTTAGCACTAGTCGGTGGCTGGGGGATTGTGCCGCGTGTGGATGATGTGGCCGTCGGTTGTTATCAGGTGGGCAATGGGTCCGTGAGGACGCAGGGTGGTTATGGGTTCGTCTCGGTAGGCGGCGAAGTCGCTATCGTGTGGGGCCATCCACTGGACAGCGCGAGTGCTGTCGACCTCGAAGATCAGGACTTCGGCCGAGTCGTAGTCGGCCAGTCGGACTTTGGACGAAAAAGCCACTTGGTTCCAGACGTTGGAGGGTGGCCAGGTCTGGGGGTTGGCCACGTACACGGTTTGTCCGTCGGTTAGATCCACCGAAGGGCAAGCGTACGTACGGACAGCGGTTTTTCGTACGGCGTCATGGATCGGGTCGTCCCACGGCTTGGTCAGATCGATTTGTTGATAAAGCTCTTTTTCTTGCAGATACGGCAGGAGTAACGTTCGCCAGCTATGCAGAGGGCGGCCGGCACTGTCGACAGTGTAGAGCGGCGGTGGCTGGCCGTTGTCGTACTGGTATTCGACTAACGCGTTGGCGATCTGTTGAAGATTGTTCTGGCATTGGGCTCGGCGAGCCGGTTCACGAGCTCGCCGAGTCACTGGGAGCAGCA
>JAGYIQ010000119.1 GCA_018402565.1 Pirellulaceae bacterium
CTTTGAGCGATACTTGCCGAATCGCTCAAGCCCCAGGAGGACTCGCCGAAAACTGGGGTCGACAAGGCAGACGCCAACGCCTTTGGTTTCGAAATGCATTTCTTTGTTTCTTTTGCCGAAAAAAAATAGACCTTGCACACACACAAACACACACACACGTGTGGCGTGGCTTTCCTGATTGGTTGCTTGCGTGGCGGCCTTGTGTCGCGGAGCCTTTGTCATCGTCTTCCCCCGTCCGCCGTGTGACTCGCTCGTCCAGTTCGAATCACCGAGAAGTGGGCTTGCATGAGATTGTCCCGCTGGTAAATAGGGCGTGCAATGTACCCGACGGCGACGGCAACAACAACGTAGCAGTCTTGATCGAACGCATGGGGGGTGGTGGGACGACGCTCGGTTTCGTGGATGGGGGGTTTCAGGATACGGACGGAGGGTTCTACGTCGTGGCCACGCAGGGAGACCGGTTATCCGGCACGGACTACAAACCCCTGTGGGACAAGTGGCCTTGTCATTTAGGTCGCGTTTCCGTAGCCGACGCCGGCTTACAAGAGTTTGTCAGAATGGAGGGCGGGAACGACCGGAGCGTTCCCGCGCGTCGCGTCGATTTCTGTAAGGGTGAATCGATCGCGTCGGTGATGTGTCGTATGAACGATATGTTTTGGGGACCGGATGGCGCGCCGTCGACGTATTCTGGCAGAAACGGCAAGGACGAGCGGGGTGGTTGTTGGGGGTTGGTGGCGCAGTTTCGCGGCGCGCTACCGGAGCTCATGCTGGCTGTCCCGTATCAGACCGTAGTGGCAATGGACAACAAGACGCCCCAGCACGAGGCGTCGCCGTTGTTGGCGTTCCGGAAAAACGCCGGGCACAACTTCGACGTCTATAAAGGCGACTTGAGCTGTACCCCAATGGCGTCCCTGGGACTGCACGTGCCGGCCGCGCACGTGACAGTGTTCCGATTTGTGCAACGCAGCACACGGGACCACCGACGGTGTTTGGCGTTGGCGAAAAACGTCTTGACACTTTTGAAGCCGTGCTCGGGGGTGCCGCTGGCCCGGTCCATCACGATGCCTCGCAAGCGGTCGGCGTCGGCGGCGGCGAAGGCGAACGAGGACGACGAGGAAAAGCAGGTGGAGAAGTCTTGCTTACACACCCCTTCCCCTACCGCGTGGCCGTTGAACGGGTATGCGATACGCCATCTGCTGGGTGGTGTTGGCGGCGTGAAAACGTCCGAGTCGCAGCGCGCGAACGGCGATCTACTGGAGTTTCTGGGCCTGGAGCGCGATCCCAAGCCCGTATTCAATCTGCTAGCACTCGTGTGCGCCAGATTGCTCCCCGTTCTACCTGTTTCGGCGGTCACCGTGTACCAGGATCTTCGGCATCGGTGGCGGCAAGCGAACCCAACGGCGGCCTGGGGACCGTGTATGAAAGTGGCGCCTTGGTCATCTGGCGCTGGACCGGATCCGGCGAAGGACTGTTTCGAACAGTACGAGGTGTCGCTTCCAACGAGGGGGGAGGACATGTGCAATGTGGGCAGCATCGAAGAGCGGCTGAGGCTTCTGGCGGCGGCGTTGGGCGTCCCGGCTCTGGTGGTGAACGCGGATCTGACGTTGGACCAATGCGGAGACTTTCATCGTATCGTGGAGGCAATCGCGCCGTGGCTTGGGGTGGTGAGCAGCGTCAAGTGGAGGGGCGTGGAGGTGGTCACCAGCATGCGGGGCGGAGGGGGCATCACAAGGACCTATCTCGACCTGTCGCATCGTGCGGAGCAAATGTACACCAGGCTCATCGATATGTTTGTGGGGCGCCAAGCGTACTTGGAATATGTCTTTGGGAAACGCCGGGCAGGCTTGCTGGACGACAACGCGACTTTATTGAAGGCGGCGAGCAGGACGCACGTCTCGATCGTGCAAGTGATTAACGACCTTACCAGCGTGGTTCCGCGGGGCTTGCTGCGCAAGGTATTTGAAGGGGCCACGCTCATGAAGACGTTGGGAGAATTGGCGGGGGCTGCAACGAATTCGGTCCTGGTGACTGGAGTCACGGGGTCGGGGAAATCGACGCTGCTATCCGCGCTCATCGCCCTATCATCGGGGTCAGCGCCGCCGCCCGCAGAGCAGCAGAAGAAGCAGCAGCAGAAGC
>JAGYIQ010000012.1 GCA_018402565.1 Pirellulaceae bacterium
GGAGGAGTAGGAGTGCCATTTCATTGAGTAGGAGTAGGAGCAAGAACCCGCGTAAAAAAGTTCAACCTGCTCTGGTGGGACGGCTGCCCGAACGAAGGTACAACCACCAACCGATCGCAATCAATACCAACGTGGCCACGCGATAACCAACCGCGACCAAAAATCCAAAATCAGTGCTCCGCTGCTCGGTCGAAAACGCCGCGTACAACCAACTCATCACCAATTCCTGCGACCCCAACCCGCCCGGCAAGGGGACCGCGCCCGCAATCAAACTGATCGGGGTGATCAATAGGTGAGCAACCAGCGAGGGAGTGTCCGTCGTCAAACTTTGGGCAATGCAGTACACCGCAACACTGAGACAGACCACGTTGCCCAAGCTCAGTGCAATCGCGCCTCCGATGGCCGCCGGTCGACTGCGATACAACGGCAACACGCCCGCCAAGTTGTTCGCCAAATCGCGGAGCGACTGCAGCGGCACCCAGCGGCTCCAACGCCGCACCCAGCGTTCCCCACCCAACCACGCGAAGACAGCCCCCAACATCGCCAAGCTAAACACCACCAGCGACACCAACCACACCGTCCGCAAGGCGGTCGTGCGAGCGGCATCGACTTCC
The DNA here is from genome assembly GCA_018402565.1 of Pirellulaceae bacterium. Classification (GTDB taxonomy): domain Bacteria; phylum Planctomycetota; class Planctomycetia; order Pirellulales; family Pirellulaceae; genus M30B19. The sequence goes on from JAGYIQ010000012.1 coordinate 615, forward strand.
GCCAAGCGGTCCCAATCCAGTACACCGCCAATCGAGGCCACGGCCCCGAACATCACCGTCAGGCCAATCCCGCGATCCAGACCGACCGTGGCCACGGCATGGGCTTTGCGTTCGGGTTGCTGGCGACATAACAAATACGCGCGCCACAGATCGCCACCGGCCACACCAAAACTGATCAACTGAAAGGGCTGGGACATCAAACTCCATCGAATCGCCGTCCCCAGCGGCAAAGGCAGCCGCACCCCCCAAGCCAAGCACCACCAGCGGACGAAGGATAAGAAGTAGCCACAGCTGACCAACCCTCCGCCGACAACTACCCACTCCCAACGCTTCGGTCGCTCCAGCAACTCGCGGACCATAGGGTTCCCAGCCGCTTGGCGGACCAACAGGGCCAACAAGCCCACCGAGATCAACAGCTTGATGATCACGACGAACCCAGCGGGCAACCGAGTTGTCACTTGGCCGCCAAGTGATGCGTCCTCCGTGTCGCTCATGAACCCGCCGACTCACTGGGCAGCCGTGGCCCCCCGTAACCCTGGCTGTCGATCCCGAAGGCGTCCGCCACTCGATTAAAGAATGCGAACAACGCCGTCACGTACACCGCTTCAGCGATCTGGGGTTCGCTCCACCCCACCTCCCGCAGCCCAGCAATATCTTCTGGCGTGGTACGGTAAGCATGTTTGGTGACCTTTTCTACCAACACCAACAGTCGTCGCTCCGCTTCACTGAACACCGCTCGACTCAAGTCCTCGGCCAACAAGGCCTCAATCACCCCTTCATCGGCTCCCTGCGACCGCAGGAAGAATCCATGACTGTCCGTTCAGTAGGGACAGCGATTGAGGACCGAAACATAGGTGGCGATCATTTCTTTGGTACGCACATCAAGGTGCCCAGGTGAAAAATGCACGCCATCGGAAAACTCCAGCACCTGCCGAAAGAAATCCGGCCGATGGGAAAAACACTTCATGATGTCGGGCACAAAGGACCGCTGGCGGAGTTGGCGATAATGATCGTAAACCGCCGCGGCCTCGCCCGTCGCGGTTTCTTCATCGATCCATGGTATATTTCGTGGCATCGGCTCACCTGATCGGCTAAACTTGGCTCCCCGGGGAAGTCGTGAGTGTAACCGTCAAGGTGGGAGACAACCAGACGATGGATTGGACCACAGGCCGAGTCGTAGGGAAGCGAGTCTGGGCGCCGGGCCTGTTCACCTTGGCAGTCGCGGCCCCACAAGTCGAACCGTTTGAACCTGGCCAGTTCCTCCAATTGGGCTTGGAACAACCCAACGGCCACTTGCATCGGCCCTACAGTGTCGCCTCGCCCCACGGAGACGTCTTGGAGTTCTTTGTGGTGGTCGTCGATGAGGGTCGTTTGAGTCCCCTGCTGTGGCGCATGGAGCCGGGCGATTCGATCGACGTCAGCATCCGCGCCGCTGGTAGCTTCACGCTCCAAAAATGCCCCGACGCCCGGACCCTGTGGCTGATCGCGACCGGCACGGGCCTGGCTCCTTACATCGCGATACTCCGTCGTCCCGATGTCTGGCGACGCTACCCCCACGTAATCCTGGTTCACGGTGTGCGGCACGACTCGGAATTAGCCTATCACGAAGAAATCGCGGCATACAGCGAAAAACACGGTAGCCAATTTGTCTTTCTACCCACGATCTCGCGTCAACAAGTCGCGGGAGCCCTGTTCGGTCGCATCACGACCTGCCTGCAGGAAGGATCCCTGGAGACGATCGCTCAAGCCAAAATCGATGACCATGCCTGCGTGATGATGTGTGGCAATCCCGACATGTTGCGCGACCTGGAAGAACAACTGTGCCAGCGTGGCTTGCGACGCCATAGCTCCCGACAACCCGGGCATCTCGTGCTGGAACGCTATTGGTAACGCTCGACCCTATGGCTGACACAGGCCGAATCTTGCGGTCCTTCGTTCCATATCGCACACCCTGCATATTCGGTCGCCCTTCGTAGTTTCTCCGTTACTGCGACCACATTCCCCTTCGGGGGACTCGACCCAACGTCGATACCACGGTTGTGCTATTCGAGCATGACGGATGAACCATCATCTGCTCGACAGTCGCCACTGTCAGAACCAAACGACGCCGCGACCAAGGACGGACCCCTGGGGAGCGACGTTGACGAATTTGAGGACCGTTCCGCCAACCGCTTGACTTCGGTCAAACGCCGCCGGGCTGGACGATTCCAACTAACCCAAATGTTTGCAGACGAAAAACAGATTTGAATAAGGGAGTGTTCCGATGCTAGTGTTGTCAAGGCACCGAGACGAGAGCATCATGATCGGTGATAACGTGATGATTACCATCGTCGATATTCGCGGCGACAAGGTGCGATTGGGGATCGAAGCCCCCCAAGAGATACCTGTCCATCGCCAAGAGGTCTACGAGGCCATCAAACGCGAGAATCAAAAAGCCGCTCGCGTTAACCCGTCGGAAATCACGGACATTGGCAAATAGCGCCAACGTCCCGTCGCTCGATGCAAAATGCGCCACCCTCGGGTGGCGTTTTTTGATGGATGACAACCGATACTAAGAAGAATGCCCACTGGCTCGAAAGTACCACTGGCTCGATGGTACCACTGGCTCGATGGTACCACTGGCTTTGACGCTGAGGATGCGTTAGGCGCTCTTGCGGACCGAGGTCGGCAGTTCCGCCAGTGGGTACTGCAGCGGTTGCTCGTCGGCGGTCACGACTTGGCAGCCGACGCGACGGTCCAGATTGATGACGATCGGGGCCCGCAGATTGCAAGTCAAGGTCTGGCCGTTGCGACTGACCACGGCCAACACCGCGGCCTGCTCTTCCTTGGCCAACGACAGGAGGGCGATCTGGCGATCATCCAACTGGACTTGGTAGCCGCTGACGAACCGTCGCGGCGATACCACTGGCAGGGCGATGTCCGCATCCACCATGCTCTGCAGCCAAGCCACCATCGGGTTGTTCAAGTCCGACAACAGGACCCACTGCTGCTGCGACTCAAAACCGAACAGACCGTAGCGGAAGAACAGAATATCGTCCGATTGGATCTCGACCGTTCCAAATCGCGTTGTCTCCAGTTTCATAACCAAGCACCGGGGAACGAGGAAAGTGTGTAACGGCAGGGACCACGGAAACTCCGCCCAGCATTGACAAGATCGGCCATCCAGCCAGAATGCTTGAGAAAAAACGGCAAAATCGCTACAGTCCGCAGGAGGGGACATGATCGTCCTGATCGATAACTACGACAGTTTTACCTACAACTTGGTCCATCGCATCGGCGAACTGGACCCGGCCTGGGATGTCCGTGTCTACCGCAACGACGAGGTCACGGTCGGCAAAATCCGCAGCCTGCACCCGTCCCACATCATCATCTCCCCCGGCCCCTGCTCCCCGTCCGAGGCCGGCATCAGCGTCCAAGTCGTCGAAGAACTGCTGGGGGAAGTCCCCCTCCTCGGCGTCTGCCTCGGACATCAATCCATCGGCCAAGCCACCGGCGGACAGATCGTCCGCGCCGTCGACCTCAAGCACGGCAAGGTCGACCAGATCCATCACAACGGCCAAGGCCTGTTTGCCGGACTCCCCTCGCCCTTGGTTGCGACTCGCTACCACAGCTTGGTCATCGCCCCCGATTCACTCAACCCGGACTTCGAGGTCCACGCCTGGGCCAACGCCTCCGACGGATCGCGAGAAATCATGGCCATCAAGCACCGCCAACTCCCCGTCTACGGCCTGCAGTTCCACCCCGAGAGTTTCCTGTCCGAAACCGGCCCAGAACTGCTCCGCGCGTTCCTGCAGACGAAGCCGGCCACCCAAGGGGCGGTGTGATTTTTCCAGACTCAGGCGAGGCTGCCGATCTCCTGGTCGCTCCCGCGTTTGTCATTTAAACTGGCTGAGTGGCCACGGTCGGAGTGCCGCCGCGGTTCGCACATCAAGGTCACTCAGTCCAACGCTCGGAGAACACGACCATGAAATCGGCTCTACTGACCCTTCTCCTGCTGGCGGGCCTCGCTGCCCTGCTCACCCCCACCGCCCACGCCCAGGATTGGGCCAAACAACGCCTCGAAGAGTCCCCCCGCCACGGCGAATGGGTGGTGTTGGAACACAACGGCCGGAAAGTCGATGCGTTTGTGGTCTTCCCCGAAGTGGCCGAGAAAGCCACCGCTGTCGTCGTCATCCACGAGATCTTCGGCCTGACGGACTGGGTCCGCGGCGTCGCTGACCAATTGGCCGAAGCCGGCTACATCGCCATCGCCCCCGATCTACTGTCCGGTGCCGGCCCCAACGGCGGCAACACGTCGTCCTTTGACAGCGTCGACGCCGCTCGCCGAGCCATCTCGAGCCTACCTCCGGACCAAATTACCCAAGATCTGAACGCCTCGGTCGCCTACCTCCGCGGACTGCCCGCTTGCAACGGCAAGGTCGTCGTCGCCGGGTTCTGCTGGGGAGGCAGCCAAACCTTCCGCTTTGCCACCAACAACGATACGATTCAAGCCGCCCTGCCCTTCTACGGCTCCGGCCCCACCGACCCCCAAGACATCGCCCGCATCCAATGCCCGGTCCTGGGCTTCTACGGTGGCAACGATGCTCGGGTCAACGCCAGCCTGCCCGAATCCGAACGCTTGATGAAAGAAGCCGGCAAGACCTTCGAACCCGTGTTGTACGACGAAGCCGGACACGGTTTCATGCGAGCCGGTGAAGCGCCCGATGCCAATGACGCCAATCGAGCCGGCCGCGAGAAGGCCTGGCAGCGCCTCAAAGCAGCCATCGAAAAAGTCAGCCAAGCCGACGCCCCAACACGCTGATGCGGCTCCAGTCCACTCCCACCAACGAACCCCCTTCCGTGGAGCAAACCGTCACACCCGTCAGCCCCAGCCACTCGCCCCGCCCCACCACGCCGCCAGCGCCCGAAATCGCTCCCTCGGGGCCGTTGGAGTCGCACTCCTATGCAACGACCGACACCGACGGATCAGCCACGGAAGCGCCAGGCACCGTCGCGCTAGCCACCGACGCGTCAGGAATCGACGCGTCAGCCATCGACGCGTCAGCCATCGACGCGCTAGCCGACCGAATGACGTCGGCAGGCCCTGGGACCACAACTGGAACCCCTGCCGCTGGAACCCCTGCCGCGCACAGCTGTCTCGAGCGGGACCCAGGCGATGATCCCAGCCATGCCACAAGTGGCAGTCCCAACCGGGGCCTCAGTACGGCTTGGACGGCGGAGCTGTGCCTCTGGTTTACCGCCATTGCCTGGGGTGCCAACCTGCTGGTGGTCAAGTCAGCCCTCGGAACACTCAATCCCTGGGTCTTCAACACCTCGCGTTTAACCCTGGCCACCTTGATGCTGGGTCTCCTGGCCTGGATGGAAGTCCGCTGGCGTCCGACCGCCCCCACCCGGATCCAGTGGACGCCGTTCCTCTGCTTCGCCTTCCTCAACGGCTTCCTCTACCAAGTCTTTTTCTTTCTCGGCATCTCACAAACGACCGCTGGCAACACCGCCTTGTTGCTGTCTTCCATGCCCATGTGGACGGCCGCGTTTTCGTACCTGTTTATTCGCGAACGCCTGCCGCTCCTGACCTGGGCAGGACTGCTGGTGACCTTCGGTGGCACCCTGTTTGTCCTGTTGCAGAACACCACGATCGACTTGTCGGGCTCCTACTTGGTCGGCAACGCCTTCATCCTCTGCGGCGCGATGACCTGGGCCGCGGCCACCGTGGTCAGCCGCCCGTTGCTGCAAACCATGAGCCCGCTACGACTGGCGTTTCTCAGCAGCCTGATCACTATGCCGCTGCACTTCGCCCTCTGCGCCCCGTTTCTTCCCGAGGCCTGGCCGCAACTCTCGCAGCCCAGCAGCTTGGCCGCCATCATTTACTCGGGCTCCATCTCCACCGGCATCGCCTACGCCACCTGGCACTACGGCGTCCGGCACCTGGGTGGCTCCCGCGCCGGCGTCTATCAGAACGTCGTTACCCTGGTCGCCGTCGCGGGCGGTTGGCTGTTCCTCCGCGAAGCCATGCTCTGGCAACAACTGGTCGGTGGCCTAGCGATCCTGGCGGGCGTGATCCTGATGAAGCTCAAACGCTGATCCGCAGCGACTCTAGTGCTTTGTCACCGTTTAATTTTGGGATCGTGTGGCAAAGGGGTCAGGCGTCAATTGCCGGAACGGCCCTGCGGGTGCTTCGCACAATTGACTCCTGACCCGTGTTAGGGTCAGGCTGCCGGACGCCCTGCGGTGCTGCCGATGCCCTACCACACGCCAATGGCTGTGACAAAGCACTAGCCGCCCAAGGGCACGGTCGCTACCGGTCGGTAGATTGGCCCCAATGGCCCTCGCTCGCTGGACAATAGCTTGACTTCACGAACCGTCTGTATTCCAAACTCCACATCCGTCAGCTCCGCGAACGACTCGGCCGCCGATACCATCCGCTCTTTCCGACCGCCCGGCAAACGACCCAATGTCACGTGCGGATTCCAGGGCTTGGTGTCCGGGAAAAAACGCTCGTTCAAGTAGGCCTGGACCAACGCCTCGGAGATCGCGGCGAATTGCGGACAAGCCAACCCCCGCACCATCCGCGTTTCACTCGGGTCCCCTGCATCCGACTCGCCAGCCGCATCCGCCTGCTCCGCTGCCTCCGCTTCGTCCGACGACTCGGCTGCATCCGATTCATCCGCATCACCAGCCTCGGACCACTCCTGGACGCCCGCCCACAGGACGCGGGGCCGCTCCAGGTTGGGGAAAGCGCCCAAGCCTTGACAACTGATCGTGATCGGCGGACACGTGGACAAGACCCGTCGCGCAATCCGAGCGACTTGGTGCGTTTGGTTCCAATCGACATCGCCCAAGAAGCACAAGGTCAAGTGCATCTGGCCCGCCTGCACCCACCGCACGTCGGAATCCAACCAGGCGTCTTGCCGCGCCAGTCGCTGAATGGCGCGGTCCAATTGACGCGCGATGGCGTTCGACATCTCGACCGCCAGAAAACTTCTTACAACAGCCATTAGGGGTGAACCAGACTTCCCATAAACTGCCGATGCACTCGCTCCGTCACTTCCGTCGGCAGACGCGGGCCGAAGTGTTGGATCAGTTCACCCGCCGTCAACGTGCCAAGCTTGGCCGCCGTCGCCAAGTTCATGCCCTTGGTCACACAACTCAACACCGCCCCCGCGAACATGTCGCCCGCACCGTTCGTATCCAAGGGCTTGACCGGCGCCGCCGCGACTTCAATCACTCGCGACCCATCCCACACGAGCGCCCCGTCTTTGCCACGCGTGATCACAAACGTCCCCGCCAAGGCCTTCATCGGCTCGACCACCCCGCCACATCCGATGCACCAAACAACAGCTTGGCTTCCTCTTCGTTGGAGAACAACAGGTCAACGCCGTCCCCCATCATCTCTTCCAAACCCTCGCGACAAAAGCGAATCATGTTCACGTCCGACAAGGTCAAGGCAATCTTGACACCCGCCTGCCGAGCGGTCGCACGAGCGACCTGCACGGCCTGCCGCCCCGTCGGACTGGCTGCCAAGTATCCCTCGATGTACAAGTACTGCGACCGAGCCAACGCATCCAATTCCAACTCGGCCTCCGACAAATCGGCCGTGGCACCCAAGTACGTGCTCATGCTCCGCTCGGCGTCCGGCGTGATCAGCACCAAACACGTGCCCGTCGAATGCCCATTGGCCGACGAGTGATGCTGGTTGGACTCCACTTGGCAAGCATTCAAATCCTGCAAATAGAACTGACCCAACTCGTCCTGGGCCACCTTGCAAGAGTAAAAACACCGAGCCCCCATCTGGGCCGCGGCAATCATCGAGTTGGCCGCGCTACCACCACTGGCACGCTTCCCCGGCAACTCACCCAACCCACGCAGCAACTCCGCCCGACGCTCGGCATCGATCAGCGTCATCGCGCCCTTCTCGACTCCCAAACGCGCCAATTCCTGCTCTTCCACCCGGAACTCACTGTCCACCAACGCGTTGCCCACCGCGTAAACATCGTAATGTCGCATCGCTACCAATCTGTTCAAACGAAAACAAAATGAAGTCGCCCCACACCCCGGCCCCCAGGAATCGTCCCCAACAAGTTACCGTACGAGCCGCAACGGGCCAACGTCCAGTTCCACCGAAAACCGGATGCTAACGCACTCCGACTGATTTTCAATTCGCTCGGTTGAACACGGACGAGTCCTAACCTTTGTCGGAGGCCTCTCGCAGCGAAACCGATCGATTGAAGACCAAGCGCTCAGCTCCCGAGTCCCTGGCGTCCAAACAAAAGTACCCGTTCCGCTCGAATTGGTAATTCTGACCAACCGCCGCCCCCGCCAAACTCGGTTCCACCTTGCAACCTTGCAGCACGCGCAGCGAACCCGGGTTCAATTGGTCCTTCCAATCTTCCCCCTCGGCCACCTCCGCCAACGACTCCACCAGCAACAGGTTCTCGTACAGCCGCACCTCGGCGTCCACCGCAGTGGCCGCCGACACCCAGTGAATCGTGCCTTTGACCTTGCGGCCATCCGGCGTCTTGCCGCCCGAAGTCTCCGGATCGTACGTGCACCGCAGCTCGATAATCTCGCCGGTCTGCGGGTCTTTAACCACCTCGTGACACTTGATCACATAAGCAAAACGCAACCGCACTTCGCCACCTGGCTTCAAACGGAAGAAGGACTTCGGTGCCTCCTCCATAAAGTCCGCTCGCTCGATGTAGATCTCGCGGCCGAACACAATCTCCCGCGTCCCCATCTCGGGCTTGGCGGGGTGATTGGCGGCCGATCGCGTCTCTGACACCTCCGCCGGCAAGTTCTCGATCACCACCTTCAACGGCTCCAACACCGCCATCGCCCGCGGCGCCGACTCGTTCAAGTCGTGCCGCAACGCCTCCTCCAACCGAGCCATCGGCGTGGTGCTGTTGAACTTTGTCACACCGATCGACGTACAGAACTGGCGAATCGCCTGCGGCGAATAACCCCGCCGCCGCAATCCACAAATCGTCGGCATCCGCGGATCATCCCAACCCGACACACGACCGGTCTTGACCAACTCCAACAACCGCCGCTTGCTCATCACCGTATTGGTCAGATTCAACCGAGCGAACTCGATCTGCTGCGGCTGATGGATCTCCAACGCCTCCAGAAACCATTCGTACAGCGGTCGGTGGTCTTCAAACTCCAACGTGCAAATCGAATGGGTGATGCCCTCCAACGAGTCGCTCTGGCCGTGGGCAAAGTCATAATTCGGATAGATGCACCACTGATCGCCCGTGCGATGGTGATGCGCATGACGGATCCGATACAACGCCGGATCTCGCAAGTTCATGTTAGGAGAGGCCATGTCGATCTTGGCCCGCAAGGTGTACATCCCGTCCGGGAACTCGCCCGCCTTCATCCGACGAAACAAGTCCAAGTTTTCCTCGATCGACCGACCGCGATCCGGGCTGTCCTGACCCGGCGAATTCCACGACCCGCGGTACTGGCGAACTTGGTCCACATTCAAGCTGCAGACATAAGCCTTGCCAGCCAAAATCAAGCGTTCGGCCATCTCGTACAACGCCGTAAAATAATCCGACGCGTAATACTCGGGCCCGTCCCACTGGAACCCCAACCAGCGTACATCCTCTTTGATCGATTCCACGTACTCCGTGTCCTCGGCCAACGGGTTCGTGTCGTCAAACCGTAGATTGCACCGACCACCAAATTCAGCCGCGATGCCAAAATTCAGACATATCGACTTGGCATGGCCAATATGCAAATACCCGTTCGGCTCGGGTGGAAACCGAGTCTGCACACGACCGCCGTGCTTCCCAGCCGCCACGTCGTCCGCCACTCGCTGACGGATAAAATCCAACGGAGCCGACGAAGCACCCTCGTCTTCAGACATTTTTACATTTGATTCTTGCGACATAAAACGACCGTCTGACGACTTGAACGACACCCCACCACACAAACTCACCCCCACCCCACAGCACCCGACAACGAACCCCGCGGAAGGGCCCCCATCAGCCCAAATCCCGCCCGCCTGACCCGCGACTCCCGGTCGGTACACCGACGGCCACAATCTTAATCCATCCCCGCCGTTTTCAGCAGCCCACCACGGGAGCCCCGCCAGAAAAAAAGCCCCACCCGCCAGCGGCACCCATCACGACACCCCGCCGTCTACTGGGAGATGTCCGTGCATAACACGTCTTTGGCGAACACACTGCCAAATCGATAGAAACGAACCCTACGGCCGATGCAGACGCAAAATCGTCGCTCGACCAACCCCTGTCGCACCGGACCCGGACTTCGACTCGGAATGAGACTCGGAATGAGACTCGGGCTCGGAGTGGGAGTGGGACTCGGACTCCGCCGCACCAGCGACTCCGACGGCCGCTGGCAATAGATTGATCACGTCCGTGATGTCGATCATCCCCACCGGCCGACCGTCTGCGTCCACCACGGGCAATTCGCTAATGTTGTGCCGCGCCAACAACTGGACCGCCTGCGGGGTCGGCGTCCCCACCAAGACCTGATACGGTCGCTGGGTCATGACCGCCGAGATCGGACCATCCAACGCCGCGTCCTGCTGACGCTCCAACAAGCGAGCCAAATCGCTATCGGTAAACAAGCCCGTCAAACGCCCCTCCACGCCCGTCAACAGAACCGCTCCACTGCGGCGAACCGCCGCCCCCACCCGAACAAACACCTGCCGCACCGTGGCTCCGTCGGGCGCCACCCGACATTGCTCCAACGGCCGCATGATCTCTTCGACCTTGGACAACTTCAGCCCCAACGCCCCACCCGGATGATGCTCGGCAAAGTCCCGCGCCGTCAACCGCTTCCGCTGAGCCGTCACCAAACACAAGGCATCGCCCAAGGCCAACATCAACGTGGTCGATGTCGAAGGAGCCAAGTTCAAGTGACACGCCTCGGTCTGCTTCCCATAGGCCACCACCACATCGGCCGCCCGAGCCAATTCACTGTCCTCGGTTGCCGTCAAGGCGATAATCGGGATCCGCCGCCGGCGCAAGGTCGGCAACAATTGATTGACCTCGGGCGTGTTGCCACTATTCGATAACATCAACAACAGATCGTCCGGCCCAATCCGTCCCAAGTCTCCATGCATTGCCTCGCTCGGATGCAGAAAATGACTCCGCGTCCCCGTCGAGGCCAACGATGCCGAGATCTTCTGGCCAATCCAACCCGCTTTGCCAATGCCGCTGACCAACACCGCCCCGCGACAGCTCGCCAACATCTGCACCGCCTCACTGAACGCGGCCGGCAACGACTCCGCCAACCCAGCCAACGCCGCCAGCTCCTGCTGCAAGATCGCTCGCCCCGCCCGCAGGTCCTCGGCCAACACCCTCTCTGCCGTTAAGCCCTCAGCCGCTAAGCCTTCAGCCCCGTACCCTTCAGCCGTTGATCCCTCAGCCGAAAAACCGTCAATGACTCGCCTGACTGGCTGTCCCATCACGTCACTCCTCAACGATCCGACTATCAAGCAGCCTTCTGGCCAGCCCCCGGACTCGGCTTCTCACTCGCAGACGCTCCCGCCACCGCAACGGATTCGATCGACAACTCCGCCGCTGCCGCTTCCCCCGGTTCGGCCGCCTCCGATCGTTGTCCCGACCGCAACATCTCACGAAACAACTCGCATCGCCCCACCAAATCCGCCTGCGTCCCCATATCCACCACGCGCCCCTCGTGCATCACCACAATCAAGTCGGCCAAATCCAAACTGTTGATCCGGTGAGTGATCATCAGGACCGTTCGACCACGGACAAATTCTCGCAACGATTGGTGGATCAACTGCTCACTCGTCGGGTCGATCTGGCTCGTCGCCTCGTCCAAGACCAAGACCAAGGGATTCTTCAAAATGATCCGCGCCAACTCAATCCGCTGCCGCTGCCCGCCCGACAACCGCCCGCCATGCTCGCCGATGCGACTGTCGTACCCCTGCTCCAACTGCGTTTCAATAAACTCGTGAGCACTGGCCTGTCGCGCCGCCGCCACAACCTGCTCCCGCGTCGCGTCCTCGCAGCCGTAGGCGATGTTGGTGGCGATCGTGTCGTCAAACAACATGGAATTCTGCGTCACCAAACCCACCACACCCCGCAACGCCTGCAAGTCGAACTCGCGCAAGTCCACCCCGTCCAAACACACCGAACCCTGGTCCGGATCAAAAAAGCGAGGCAAAAAGTTCACCAACGTGCTCTTGCCGCAACCGTTCGCTCCCACAATCGCCACCGTCTTCCCCGCCGGCACGCGCAAGTTCAGTCCATTCAAGACCGGCTGACCCGGCACGTAGCCGAAACTCACATCGCGAAACTCCAACTCCGGCGGTGTGCGAATGATCGGCTTTGGCCGAGCCGGACTCTGGATCGAACTCTGCTTGTCCAACAACGGAAAGACTCGCTCTGCTGCCACCATGCCGCCCTGAATCAAGGTGTACACATCACCCATCTTACGGACAGGATCGGCCGCCGCCGTCAAAAAGGAGAAGAACAAGATCATCGTCTCCACCTTCATCGGCGTGTCCGACAATTGCAGACCCCAAAACTTGGTCTCTTGATTCAAGACCAAGTACCCGCCCGCCAGAATTCCTAAACTGATGATGCACACGCCCATCAATTCGCTGTTCATCCGCGCCACCGACCCCAACAACGAGATCCGCATGTTCTTCTGATACACGTCCTGGGCAATCACCTGAAAGCGACGAATTTCATGCGACTCCATGTTGAAAGACTTGACCGCCTTGATGTAGGTCAACGACTGGAACAAGCGATTCAACAGCCGCGCCGACTCCTCCACCGCCCGACGATTCAATCGCTTGATCGCCTTGGCCAATACCACCATCAACGCGCCCGCCAACGGGCAGATAATCAAGGTGAACAACAACAGCCGCCAATTGCAAATCGCCGCACCCGCCAAACAAACCACCATCTTCAACGGCTCGCGGATGATCTTGCCCAGTATCGTAGTGATCGCCATCCCAATCGCGTTCGTCTCACCGCGAATCCGATTGATCAAGTCGCCCGTGCCGTTCTTCCCCACCTCGCTCAATTCCATATGCAAGGTGTTCTGCAAAAACTGATTCTGAATATCCAACACCGTCCGCTGGCCCAACCGCGCCACCAAGTACATATTGACCGCCAACAACGAACCACGCATTACCGTCGCAGCAATGACAATTAAAATCAAAAACACCAAAGTGTCGTACGTCGTCTGCGGCGCATACGCCCGAATCCACGGCTCCATCTGCCGCGAAATCCATAAGCTGGTCTGATACCCACTGACCTCGCTCTCAAGTTTAACTACCGACTGCTGCCAAGCCGCCGCCGCTTCCGAGCCCCGGGACTCCACCCGCTGGCCCTGCAACGCCTCCAACTCACCAACCGCAATGCCTAACTTGCTCTCCGCCTCGACAATCCGACCGTCCACCCACTGATGCAACGTCTGGCCATCAAAGATCACCTTGATAAACGGTGCCACCGTGCTGATGTTGGCCCCCCACAGCAACGCCACTCCACAGGTCGTCAGAAACGAAAAGAAGAACGACCACCGATATCGCAGGGCCATCCACAGCGCCCGAGCTAGACTGGACATGACGCCCCCTTCTCGCTCGAGACCAAGCCGCTCGAGACCAAGCCGCTCGCTCGCGTCCGTTCAAAACCGTCAAACCGCCGTCTGAACATCCCTGTTCCTCTATCTCCCGCATGCCACTGCGACTTCCACCCACCCGACGGCCAGACAAAGCTCCGCTCCCTCCGACCGCCTGCCCGCAGAGACTAACACGCCACCCCAAAACTCAACAACCCGAATTTCTCCCATTCCCCGCCGACCCCCGCCACCCCACCCGACCACATGAACCAAAAGTGCACATTGTGTACAAAGAACAGAAATTCCCTCCCCCCGGTAGCTGGCATTCCGGTAGCTGGCATTCCGGTAGCTGACATTCCGGTAGCTGGCATTCTGGTAGCTGGCCCACTGCTAGCTGTCATTCGGGTAGCTCGAACCCGGCCCGATACGAGCGACGCAGCAGCCGATTGGCCTCCCAATGGTCCACCAACCGGTACTCAGGGGTCACCTCCAATACCGGGCCACAAGTCAGAGGTGTCCGCTCTAGGTCCACCTGATTCTCCGCCAGATGAGCCAACATCCCGCGAAAAGTCTCCTCGATCGCTGGATGCCACGCCCACGCGGCCAACCGCCGCTCGATCTCTCCCACCGATAAGACCTCGCCCACACGCTGCGAGATGTTCCCCAAGTGACACAACGCCGTGGAAGCGTGCCCCTCGCTGACCGGCGCTGCCACTTCGTCCGGTGCCCGCCGACGGACACAGTCGATAAAGTTGGCAAAGTGGTCTTCCAATCCACCCGCGAACGTCTCGATCTTTTGACCGTTGAGATCAAACCGAGTCGCTCCCGACACGATGCCCTCCGTGCCGTAGACGATCCAACCCTCTTTCAGCGTCTCACTGAATGGCTTTGTCGGCAGCCCCCGCACCTCCTGAATCACCGGCACTCCACCAAAGCGGTGGACAACCATTTGCGTGTTGGGCGTTTGCCCCGCATCCGGTTCGCCCAGCCGCCCCCCCACACTCCACACCCTCTGGCCCGGACCCTGCAGTCCCGTCACCCACCGCACCAAGTCGACATAATGAATGTTGTTGTTCCCCAACTCGCCATTCCCAGTATCCCACACCCAATGCCAATCGTAATGCAACTGCGGGCGATCCCGGTGCTCGCCGGACCCTGGACCCAGCCACAGGTTGTAGTCCAACTCCGGCGGGAGCGCAAAACTCCCCGGACCACCAATCGGCGCGCGACGCCCGTAGACCACGGTCCGCGCCAGAGTCACTTCCCCCAATCGGCCACTCCGCACGTACTCCGCCGCTTGCCGTATGCCCCGATGCGATCGATTCTGAGTCCCGACTTGGCACACACGGCCGCTTCGAGCCACCGCCGCCACCATCCGCTGCCCCTCCTCGATCGTGTGACTCAGCGGCTTCTCGACGTACACGTCTTTCCCCGCTTGCAGGGCCCACAGCGTGGCCAACGCATGCCAATGGTTCGGCGTACAAATCGAAACCGTATCCACGCCAGCATCATCGAACACGCGTCGCAGATCGGTCTCCACCACCGGCCGCTGGCCCGAGCTCCGCTCCACTTGCTGGGCCAACTCCCGCGCCAACGCTCGGTCCGGATCACACACATGCGTCACTCGCACACCCGGCAATCGCCCAAACGCCTCCGCATGCGCCCGGCCGCGAATCCGACAGCCAATGATCGCATGCGCGATCTCCTCGGTGGCCATTCGCCCGACGGCACCCGCTGACAGCCCCGACTGGGAGTCCCCACCAGCACCCGCCGCCCGCGCTTCCTCCTCGAGAGCCGCCGCGGCCATGGCCAAAACGGCTCGCTCGCAAAAACCCCGCCGAGTCATCGTCATGGCCGAGGCACCTCCGGCAACCGTTCCGCGATCCGCTCCGTCGCTTGCTTCCGAGCCAACTCCAAGACTTCGGCCAAGGCCACGGGGGCACCTCCGCGCCGCTCGCTCTCATCGGCCGCAGCCATAAAAGCGAACATCTCCAGTGTTTCGTCCGCTGACACCGGCGGGACTCGCGATTGAAAAAATTTAGCAATCTCGGCACAGAGTGGCTCGTACCCACCCGCTCGACCCGATTGCACAATCCCCTGCGCACCAAACACCAACGCCCCAAACGTGGAGGCATGATTCCGAATACCGCGATAAGTTCCAATCCGCCCGCCCTCCCAGTGCCCCGTGACCAAATCCGCGTCAGGCGTTTTCACTCGAGTCACCGTCTGACAGCCGGGCCCCATCAAGGTGTACAACGCCTCCACACCGTGAACTCCATAGAAATACAAGTCCGGCGTCCCCTCCTGGTAGGTGCACGGCCCCCAAGTCGCCGCCCCTTGGATCGCTCCCACCTGCGGATGGTCCAACAATTCAACCACCGCTGGCGTAAAGCGGTACGACGAACACGAAAAGAATGGCACTTCATACCGCCGCGACAATTCCACAATCGCGATCGCATCGGCCAAGCTGCCCGCCAGCGGCTTGTCGATAAATACTGGCTTGCCCGCCTGAAACACCGGCAACACCTGCTCCAGGTGCACGCGGCCGTCCACACTCTCCAACAACACCACGTCCACACGCTCCAACAGATCCTCGATCGAATCCACGATCTCGACGCCCATGTCGCGCATTTGCTGCGTAAAACCAGCCACTCGGTCGCGACTGGGCGGGAAATCCGTCCCCCCAGGATACCCCGCCACGACTCGCATTTTCGCCAAATCCCCCGTCGCCTCTGGGGCATTAAATAGCTTGGTAAACGCCGGCACATGCGACGTATCCAAACCGATGATCCCCACACGCAACTGGCCCTCCCCCGACACCAAATCCTCAGCTGCCGATTCCTGAGCTGCCGACTCCTGAGCGATTGACCGCCCACCGCCCACCACTCCCGTCGGGTCGCCCATCACCAGCAACACGGCCGCCCCACTCAGCCACAACCCCACAACCGCTCGCAGCCACTTCGCACTATGGAACATCGAATCGCCTCCTATTCCCCGGTGTCGTAATCCCCAACCCGCGGAGATCGATTGTACCCATCTCCCAGGCCACGTCACCAAGGGACACGACCGCTGACCGGGCCGCGGCGAACCGTATTGGTTTCAGAACTCGCGCGCCCCACGAGCGATTTCGAAGAATCAGGACTGAGTACGAGTACGACTGTTCAGACAAACGGACCCGCATCACCGGGTTGCCGCAGGTGAAGCGGGCAGCTACCGAAAACACGCCGACGGCAACTCTGCGTGCCTGCGGTGATTATGCGTTTCGCCCCATGGCCCTATAGGAACCCACGACATTCCTAGCCCCGAGCCCAACCGCTGTCGACATTTGCCATTTTGCCCCAACCCCTCCGCAAAATCAATCTTGCTCTCGACCCCAGAACAAAAGGGACCGTTGGGACTTGAGAGATTTAGGAGCATGACGACAGCGTTATCGGTAGGTGGACCATGTTCTACACCGATCCCAAAATAAAACGATGACAAAGCACTAGAGATAGGTCCAACCACACTCTGTACAGCAATCCCCTGCCAAATCCATCGGACTCCCGCACGATAAACAGACCTCCTCGTCAGTAACGCTACCCGCCGGTTGTCGATTTCTGGCTAGTTCTTCCAGTTGAGCCACCGCTTGAGCGACATCATCTTCAGCCACTTGCAGCTGGATTTCCCCCGGAGCCACGGAACTTAGCCAATCCAGGCCAACCATTGGCTCATTGATCATAAACACGGAAATACCGCCGGCTTCTAGGTACAGCTTGGCCACCGCCGCTTCCACAGTCCTGTCGTAGGTGGCTATCGTCACGCGGCGTGGATTCATAAATAACTCGTTGGTTTGGGCTAAGCCAGATGGATGATGCGGCAGCCTGCCAGCCGCTTGACTGCCAGCCGCTTGACTGCCAAGTGTTTGCGATTCGGAAACTAACCCATGTGGTCCACTAATAGTACCCACCGAATTGTCGCTCTCGGTCGGAGTAAATTCAATCCCATTTGCTCCCATTTGCACACAAAACGGTCCGAATTCTTGGTAGTCACAAGGTGCAGCGTTCCCACCTCCGCTCATGGTCGGAACGCCATTTCCGCTCCCTGTCATCTCGCTGTTATTTGTACTATCCCGCTGCGACACTGTGCATACGACGATCAGTTCCGAGTACCACACAAACGCGATACCCGCCATACACGTTTCCGGTTGAATACCAGACATTCGCCCCTAAATTGGGATGTCGATTTGGGTACCAGACTTGTATATAGGTCATCGACAGAGCGGCGTAAAATTCGGAGTACCTGACGCTTCGTTCTGCAAAAATGGGTGCTGTGACAAGGAGGTCGGTTGTAATAAATCGCCGATAAAGCCGGTCCAGTTTAGGAACCGCATGGAAGATGCTGCGCACGTAGAGCAGCGTATCGTCCATCGATTCATTATCGAAGAAACTAAAATGAACTGTCCCGATTTGTCCAATGTTGACGCTGCCTCGGTAAACCGCGCCCGTGTTTTCAAGAACAGCTGGCTTGTAGGAGATTCGGTTTAGAGACTCATCCGTGATGGTGTTGTCGGCATCCCGAATCCAAGTACCACGCCTGTCAGGAACCCTGGTTCGATACCGCCTATAAAGCCGCTTCAGCATTCAACATTCCAAAACAACGTATCGCAATTTAACCGGTAGCAACGGGGAGATGGTAGATTCCACCACCCATCCACTTGTTCCGCTGAAGATGATACTAGAGTTCACCAGCCCGCTTCAACTGAGTTTGAGTTTTTGGAACCGTTCACGCCCCGGCGGGTGTCGTGCAGCAAGTCGGGCTAACCGTACGATTTTTTGCGAGTCCAAGCAACTGGATAACGCTACCGGTTTGCCCCGAGAACCATCCGACTTGCGGAATGCACCAGCCCCAAGGATTACCTCCCACCCGTGAACGGTTACACCGCTTGTTTATCCGCCATTCTTGGTCGGGTGAAAGATCACGTGAGTTTTGGACAGGTCACGCTGAAAGACGTGTCTTTGGTCGTTCGCCTCGATTCGAATGGTGTCTTTGTGTTGCTCATTGATCCAATAGCTTACGACTGAGGAGTCGTCTGACCAGATGACTGGATGATCCGGATGCCGGTTGCTGATCGTAATGGCTTCAGCATGTGGCAAAACAATTGAAGTGTTCACATCCCAATCTCGCCTTGTTTTATGAACTAGATTGGCGTCGAGCACCTTGCGAGTTTTCAAGAGTGTCGAGTACTCCACCAATTGCAAGTCTAAACTCCAATTCCCGTCGGGCGAAGCAGTTGATGATTGCCCAGTCACCGTCTTTTTCTCGACGGACGCCGCAACCGCCAGAACGACTAGCAAGACGACGGACAGCAAGAGAGCAAGTGTGTATTTGGTACGCTTCATGATCCCAGCCCCAGATGGTGAATGGTGTCAAGGTCCATCGTTGTCTCCTTACCGTCATTCTAGCCATGAAGCGGCGCGTCGGCAACAATGCCGCCAGTCAGCGCTGTTTCAATAGGATAACGGTTTGCAATTTAACCGGTATCAGCGGAGGGATGATTGCGGTCCGGTGAAACGCGCTCTGCCGCTGCTGCTGCTGTTAGCCTGCCGCTGCTGCCAGTTAGCCTGCCGCTGCTGCCGATTAAATTGAGCGTTGAACGAAGGCGACGACACGGGAAGGGCCAGAAACAGCAGGAAAGGCCGGTGGTTGACGGCCCGTTCGCGACTCACTGGAACCCCCACTACTGGCCGGAATCGTCTGTGCGGATTCCACCGCCCAGCCACTTGGTCTGATCAAGGTTATATTGGATTCGCCGATCCCGCTTCAACTGAGTTTGAGTTTCTGAAATCGTTCACGCCCCGGAGGGTGTCGTGCAGCAAGTCGGGCTAACAGTAGGGTCCGTTGCTTGAAAAACCAATGGTGACTGCGGAGAGTTTATCGCAAAAACGATCCAACTGGTGCTGGCGCACCAGTCCCTAGAACGACCTCCCAACCGTGAACGGTTACACCACAATAAAACGCTCGAACTCAAGATAAGTCAGCGCAGTGCAGTCGGCTTCGTTTAGCGCTGGCGATCAAAGGAAGGCGATGATTGTTTGTCCATCTCGCAACGGATGGCCGCGCTGCTCCATCGTATCGCTTTGTTTGCCAGCGGTGTAGGAGCGTGAGTCAGATCGGCAGTATGCGCACGCGAGATTTCGATTCGTCAACCACGACCAAAGCACCAGCAGCCAAATCCGTTTCATGTTGTTTCAATGCTGCAACGACGGTCGGTGCCATGTGATCCGGCAGAACGTTTTGACCTCTGACTTGAATGACACTCGGCCCCAATGCATGAGTCAATGCGAGCATGGTTCCAAAGTCCAGGTCGTGAGTAAACACGACGTGATCGTTGGCAAGTGCCCAAGCCATGATTTCACTATCCTTCGCCCTTGAACTTCCAATCGCTGACCAATGCACGGACGACCAGCCTTGTTCAGATAGCTCTGCAACCCAATCGGGCGAAAGATTCATATCGATTAAGATCGAGACGCTCATGCGGTCGCCAGAGGGGCGTCTCGTTCTTCCATTCGCCACGCAGCGTAAGCCAGGCATTGGTCAATGTCCTTGGCTTCAAGGTACGGGTAGGCCTGGAGTATTTCGTCGCGAGAGCGTCCTGCTGCAAGTAGTCCGAGCACCATCGCGACGGTTACACGCTGACCGCGAATACAGGGCTTGCCTCCCATCACGGCTGGATCCAAAGTAATCCGTTCAATCTGTGTCATTCGTGGATTCCTAATCAGTGTATGCTCGGCTCATGGCGAAATTTTACAGCAAATCAGAAGACAAGTAAACTGCGTTCGTATCGAGCGGCATAACGGCCAAGATCAGCGGGCGACGGGAGTTGACAATGATCTCGCGAAAAAGCTCACCACCGCCGCTACGCGACTGAGCACTGAGCTACGACGGCTGGCTGCCAGCCCCCAGGCCCAACCCGCCCCCCACCGAGCCGACTCGATCTGAATTCACAGCCTCCCGTATCACTCACAGCGCAGCCAGGAACCGGCGATTTTTTCGGCCGCTCTCCCCAAAGAACCGCCAGGCTCGAGCGATCCGCTATGACACGGCCGTTACGTAAGACAATCGTAAGAATTCGTTCCGACCGGCGACGATAATCCCACAGAGCGGCTGGGGCGACTGGGCCAGGAGCAACTGAGCTTGATCGAGTGGCCAATGCGGGCCACAATGACAACCAGCAAACCCAACCAGCGGCCCTAGGGAGCTGTTGATTTTTCCGAAGCGGAACGCGTCAAGCGTTTCGATTGATGGGAAAACGCGGTGTTTTTGCCCGATTTGATTGAATCGGGCGGCAATTTCGCGTGTAAGTCTGGAAAAATCGATGAGGCTCTAGAGCGACGGGGCGTAGGTTGGGCGGAGCCGGCCGGGCCAGCCTCGGTGCCGGCCCGAGCCGTCGGGCGGTTATTTTTTCACGTGAACGCAGCACCAAAAGCAGATAAGTCATGGCAAACACCCTCATCCCAGCCGCACAACTCGCCGAGTTGACTGCCACCGGCCCATTGCAACATGAAACCAATCCCTGGCGAGCCCCCGGATCCTCGGGCCCCGGATCCTCGGGCGCCGGATCCTCGGGCGCCAAAACTTCGGAGCTTGAAGAATCGGCGGTCGGACTGGCGGGCCTCTGGGCCGTTGCTCGAGCGTTGGCCCCCAGCCGGTTGGCCCGACGACTGCCCCCCGCCCTATTGCTAGCACTTGCCGCATTTGTTGCGGCGGCAGCCCCCGCGGTGGCTACTGCCCAGGACTTCGGCTTCAATCTGGGGGGCAAAAGTCCAACCGGCGAAAAGGTCAAGCTGTCGGCCAAAATTTCCCCGGTGACGGGGACACAGCGAGCCCTGCTGGAAGTCACGGCCACGATCGCCCCCTTACACCATGTCTACTCGACCAATCAGATCCGACCAGGCAAGCCCAGCGTGCTACAGTTGGCGGCCGGCAAGTCAGCCCGCCTGCTCGGACCGTTCCTGGCTGACAAAGCGCCTTTGGTCAAGGATCCGGACCCGGACCTGGGGATTGTCACCGAATCGTTCAAAGGCAAAGTCACCTGGCGGGCCGCTGTCGAGTTTGATCCGGGGATCGTTCCGACCGAACAGACCGTCGAGGTGTGGTATGCGGGTTTGGTTTGCGAGGCGACCGGCAGCTGCACGCCGATCGATCGGTTGGCGGTGACGGCGGCCTGGGGCAACCCGATCGAGACGCTCGAGGAGGCCTTGATCGCTGAGCCGACTCCAACGACCGGAGCCGCGGTTGGACCAGCGGGTGCCGGGTCGCAGCCTGCCCAGGCTCCGCGGGAAGTGCCGCCGCTGTCGGAGACGACTGAAATTGCGGAGGGGATGGTCAAGTTGAGCGGGCGGATCAGCCATCGGACGCTGCGTCCGGGCGACGAGGCCAGCCTGTTCTTGTCGGCGGATGTGACTCCGGGGAACCACACCTACCCGAACTTGCCGGCAGATCAGACCCCCAGCGAGCCGTACATGCCGACTTACATGGGCGTGTTGTCGGTGGCACCCGGCCAGGACGTGGCCGCCTTTGGGTTCTCGGCTCCTGTGGCCGACCAAGTGCCGCACGACCACCTGTCCGGTGACGCCACCGAATCGGTCCCGGCCTTGGATGGCGTAGTGACCTGGGAGATCAAGTTCCGAGTCCCAGCGAGTATGGCGGAGGGCACGTACCGGATCACGGGCGTGCTGTTGATCCAGACTTGCGACGAGTTCAGCTGCCAGCCGCCGTTTTCGATCGCTTGGCAGGCCCCGTTGGTCGTGGGCGGCGAGAGCCAGGCCCAGTCGGTGCCGATGGTGCTGCAAGCGATCAAGAAGTCCGCTCAGCGGCTGTTGACGAAGCCGGCTGATGCGGTGGCTTTTTTGGAATCGGTTGGCTTGGGCGGGGGTGTGGCCACCGTGTCCACGGATGGACCACCCAACCCGTTCGGCGATTCGAGCACCGGCGGCGACTCGGGGCAACCTCCGGTGCCAACGGGGGCGGGCAGCGGCTCGGCGACTGCTGGCCTACCGCCGCTGGACATCAGCCAATTGCGGCCGGACTTGAAGTTCGATGCCGAATCGCTGTCGGTGCCGATGGCCATCTTGATCTCGTTGTTCGGTGGCTTTGTGCTTAACTTTATGCCTTGCGTATTGCCGGTGATTGGGCTGAAAGTCCTGTCGTTGGTGGAGCAGGCCGGCGAGAGTCGGTTGCAGGCACTCAAGTTCAACGGCACGTACGTGTTGGGGATGTTGAGCGTGTTCTGGGTGTTGGCGGCTTTGATCGCGGGTCAGCAGATGGCCGGATGGGGTAGCCAGTTCAGCAGCACGTTGTTCACGATTGTGTTTTCGGGCGTGATTTTTGCGATGGCGCTCAGTTACCTGGAGGTGTGGGAGATCGTGTTGCCCAGTGCGGTGGGTCAGCAGTCCGCTAAACTGGAGCAAAAGGAAGGCCTGTTGGGGACCTTCTTCAAGGGTGGGGTGACCACGATCTTGGCGACGCCGTGCAGCGGACCGGGTTTGGCGACGGCCTTGGCTTGGTGTGCTGACAAGCCGCCCGCGTACGTGTTCTTGGTATTTACGTGTTTGGGGTTGGGGATGGGCCTGCCTTACTTGGCGGTCGCCCTCTATCCACCGATCATTTCCTTCCTGCCCAAGCCTGGCCCGTGGATGTTGACCTTCAAGCAAGTCATGGGCTTTGTGTTGCTGGGTACGGTCGCGTTTTTCCTCTCGTACATCGATCTCTCTTACCTGTTCCCGACGGTTTGCTTTTTGATGGTGATCTGGTTCGGGTGCTGGTTGGTCGGGCGGTTGAGCTTCCTGTCGACGACGCGGACGTGGTTTGGGACCTGGGCGGCGGCCATCGCGACGGTTGTGGTGGGTAGCCACTTTATTTTTGGTTGGAAGTTGGATACCGAGACCAATGCCTGGTTGCAGACCAAAGTCTCCGCGTTGGATTGGAACGGGCGGCTGGCCAACGACTGGAACTTGTACGACTCGCAGTCGTATCGTCTGAGTACCTTTGTCGATCGGCAAGTTGCCTATCGCGAGAGCTTGCCGAAGGACGCCAAGCCGACCAACAAGATCGATTGGCAGCCGTTCTCGTTGGCGGACTTGCAACGTCGGTTGCATGGGGAGAAGCCGGAAACGATCTTGATCGACTTCACGGCCGATTGGTGCATGAACTGCAAGGCGTTCGAGCGGACGATTCTGCACAGTGCGGACGTCGAAAAGCGTTTGATGAGTGGCCACATTACGACGATCATCGCGGACAAGACGGAGTTCAATGAAGACATTGACGCGATGCTGAAGCAGTTGGCCAAGACGACGGCGATACCGGTCTACGCGATTTTCTCGAAGGAACGCCCGTTTGACCCGATCGTGTTGGATGGAACCACGATCTCGATTGCCAACGTGCAAGCGGCTCTGGATAAAGCGGGCGTGCCGGCGGCCAGTGAGCTTGGGGACAAACCGTCGAGTGGAGCGGTGGCTTCGGCCTCGGCGACCTCGGATCCCACGATGGCCGAGAACGTCTCGACGACAGTGGGCCAGCGGCAATGACCGGAGCGGAACCGGGCCAAGCGACCGAGGATTCTGAGGGGAATTCCACGAGTCAACCGAGCGGGCGGCGGCCGGTCGCGGTGGTCACAGGAAGTTCGTCTGGGATTGGTTGTGAAATCGCGGTGCAGTTGGCGGCCGGTGGCTACGACGTCGTGGTGCATGCCGCGCGGCGAGTGGAGCGAGCGGAGGCGACAGCCGAGCGGGTGCGGGCGGCAGGCGGATCGGCCTGCGTGGTGACTTGCGACTATCTATCGGTCAAGGACGACTTTGTGGGCTTTGTGGACCGAGTGTTCGCGTGGCAGGGCGCGGTCGACTGTTGGGTCAACAACGCGGGCGGCGATGTGCTGACGGGGGAGCGTCGCCGGTGGAGCTTCAGCGAGAAGCTGGATTTTCTGTGGCAGGTCGATGTACGGGCGACGCTCTTGCTGTCGCGCCTGGTGGCCGAACGCATGCAAGGGCAGCGGCGGCGTGATCAGCCAGCAGTGGGAACGGGGGGGAGCCATCCGGTGAGTGCGGGTCGGGAACTGTCTGCTGGCCAAGCCGCCGAGTCAGCGAGTGGCCGGTCGTTGCCGGGTTGCGTGATCAATGTGGGTTGGGATCAGGCGACGAGTGGACTGCCGGGGGCGAGTGGGCAGATGTTTGCCTGCACGAAGGGAGCCATCATGGCCATGACGGCGGCGTTGGCCAAGTCGTTCGCGCCGGAAGTGCGCGTCAATTGCGTCGCGCCGGGCTGGATACAGACCGAATGGGGGGAGGCGGCTGATCCGGCATGGTCGGAGTTGGTGGCCGAGCAGTCGCTGCAGCGGCGGTGGGGCCGACCGGCGGATGTGGCGGCGGCGGTCGCCTTTCTGGCTTCACCGGCGGCCACCTATATCAATGGCCAGTGCCTGCCGATCAACGGCGGTTTGGATGGAACTTCGGAGCAACTGCGGAGCCGACTGAGTTGAGTATTGATTGTTGACGGCGACCGGCGGTGGGCGGATTATTCGGGCTGTACGGCAGGTAATGTGGGATTCCAGGAGATTTTTCTGCGCCCGCTGCCATGGGGCGAGAAGTAAGGTTGAGGTGGCCTACGGCGGGTTGCCGGTGGGTGGATTTTGCGGTTAAACGGGCAGTACCCCAAGGAAGTAAGACGGGGGCTGTTTGCTGGGCGAGCCTGTTTGCTGGGCGGGGCAGTTTGGTGAACGGGGCAGTTTGGTGAACGGGGCGTTGGAAATTACGAATGAGGCGGGGAACGCCTCGGGCGTTTGAGGCGATCGGCATGAATTGGCGAGACGAATCCGACAAGGCACGACCTGGTACTGGGGCGTCGGTGGGATTGTCGTCGGGTAGTCACAGTTGGTTGTTTGCTCCGGGGCGGAACTTGGTGTCGGATGCGAATGATCTCACGGCCAGTTCTTGGAGCGTTGAGCCGGCGATGGGCTGGCAAGTCTCGGCCGTAAGTGGTTCGGCTGATTTATTGGATGCCGCCGAATTGAGTGTGACGATCGAGTTGCCGAGTGTTTTGGCGGAGCTCGAGGCGGGCTTGAGTGAGGGCGTTGCAGCGTCGTCGGCGGGTGCGGAGCTGCCTGTGGCCGATAGTGCGACGGACGCATTGGCTCGACTGCGGCTGGGTTCTGGCTTGGCAGCGCGGACGGATCGCCATGGGGACGATGTCGACGGTTCGACGCGGTGGGAGCGGGCGGCGGTTGCGGCGGCGGGCGGAATCGAGGTGCCGCTGACGCCGCAGATGGAAGATACGGATCGATTTGAGGTCCACTTGCCACCGGGGGCGATCGTCACTGCTGATGCAGGCCCCTCTGCAGAGCTCGATGGTTGGTTCCCCAGCGGGTCTGGCGGTCGCACGCCACACGGCCATGCTGACCCGACACTGGGATCGGCCGATTTCGCTGGCCAGGGGACGAGTTCGAGCAGTCCTTGGTTGGGTGTCTCTTGGTGGCATTCGCTCCGCGGGCTGCTGGGGTCGCTGGCCTCTTCGGCCGAAGCCGGCGGGAAGATGGTCGATCATGCGGTCGGCTTGGCGTTCGGAAGTTCGACGACTCTGACCAGCGAGACGCAGAAGCTGTTGCATCAGCGTTTGCAAGTAGCGACATCGCTGTTGTTTTTTGGTTTTGTGGTTGCTCTGGTCGCGGAATCTTTTTTCTTTAGTGGGTTTGGGGGCCGAGCCGAGGTCATGCGGTTTTGGTCCGAGGTGGTATTGACCACGATGATGGGTTTGATCAGTTGGCGCTTGCTCGCTCAATGCCCGCATGTGTTTCGCAATCTGCGGTTGGTCGAGTTTGTTGTGTTCGCGTCGGCCAGTTGGATTTTGACTTTGAATTCGTGGGTGGTCTTGGAGCAGGGGGCGGCCGCCAAACATGCGGTCTCGCTGTCGGGGCCCTGGCAGGCGTTGGTTTTCACATACGCGTTGTTTATTCCGAATCATTGGCGGCGGGCGGTGAGTGGCATTGCGGCCATGTCGTTTGCCCCGGTGGCGATCACTCTGGCGGCGGCGGTCTATTCACCGACGGTGGGTCGATTGGCCACCGAGTCGCTCGAGTTCGTCCACGGTTTGGTGACGTTGGGGCTGATGAGTGGCTTTGCGACGGTCGCGGCGACTTGGGGGGTGTACTCGATTGGTTCGCTCCGCAGCGAGGCGTTTTCGGCCAAGCAGTTCGGGCAGTACCGCTTGAGCCGGCTGTTGGGCAGTGGTGGCATGGGCGAGGTCTACGTGGGCGAGCACCTGTTGTTGAAGCGTCCGTGTGCGATCAAAGTCATCAAGCCGCAACAGGCCAGCGATCCGAAGATGTTGGAACGGTTCGAGCGGGAAGTGCGTTCAACGGCCAAGCTGACGCACTGGAACACAGTGGCGATTTACGACTACGGGCGGGCCGAGGATGGAACTTTCTTCTACGTGATGGAGTATTTGCCTGGGCTTAATTTGTCGCAAGTCGTGAAGATGTTTGGCCCTTTACCGCCGGCGCGTGTGGTGCACTTGTTGGTGCAGATCTGCGATGCCTTGGCCGAGGCCCACCATCACGGGATGGTGCATCGGGACTTGAAGCCGGCGAATATTTTTGCCTCCAAGCGGGGCAGCAAGTACGACGTAGCCAAGTTACTGGACTTTGGCTTGGTGCGTCGGATGGTCAAACGCGATGGGCGTGGCGAGACCCCGACGGGTGCGGTCGGTTCTCCTCTCTACATGTCACCGGAGCAGGCTTTGGGTCGTCCCATGGATCATCGCAGCGACATTTACAGTTTGGGCGTGACGGCCTACTTTCTGCTGACGGGGCAGCCGCCGTTCCGCCATGCCGAGCCGCTAAAAGTATTGCAGGCGCACGCAACGAAAGCGGCGCCATCCTTTGAGTCGTTGGGGGTCGCCGTGCCAGAGGATTTGGCCGAGGTGATTCAGACCTGTATGAAGAAGCGTCCGGAGGATCGATTCGCCAACGTCGAGGCCCTGCGTCAGGCGCTGATGAGTTGCCGTTCGGCTCAGGATTGGACTTGGCACCATTCGGCCCAGTGGTGGAAGCTGCACCGCTGCCCAGAGAAGTCCAGTCTAGACTTGGCCATCGAAAACGATCGGTTGGTAGAGTGGTTGGCCGAGACGGAACCGGGGCAGGCCGGTCCCGCTGCGGTGGCTATGCCAGCCTAGGGTTGGGGGGCACGGACGTCCAAATACGCGCTTTTCCGTTAAGATCTCTGCAAAACTCCCCAAAAATAATTTCTTGCGACTAAAATCCAAGCTACACTTGGGCGGAATTTGGGCAAGATTCTGCCGCCTGTCCCGAATCATCCCTCGTCTCAGCGTTACGGGTGACGTGGGACTTTTGCGAGGAGGAGACGCAGGTGGAAGTCATCGCCACATATTTCAACGCCGTCAATCTGCCAGCCACCATACTGCTGTTGCTGATCATGTTGTACTGGTTGATGGTCATCTTCGGAGCCTTCGACTTGGGGGCTTTGGATTTTGACCTGGGTTGGGAGCCGGTATCGCCGACGGAGGGGGTGCCAGACATCGGTTCAGCCGCGGCGGGAGCGGGTGGGCTGTTCAAGGCGGTGCTGGGCTTTTTTTACTTGGGGCGGGTCCCAACCATTGCCCTGTTGTCGGTGTTTGCCTTGATATTTTGGTTGGGCACGGTCCTGATCAACCAAGCGTACAATCCCCAGGCCGACTGGGTCCGCGGGATGCTGAGCTGGGCGCCGATTGCCTTGGGCAGCCTGCTTCTGACGAAGCTGGTTCTTTGGCCTATGCTCCCATTGTTCGACGAGATGCATCGCCGACATGGCGAATTGGAAAATACTTTGGTGGGGAAACTGGCGACGGTTGCCACCAGCGAAGTGACGGAAAGCTTTGGGCAGGTTGTGATCGAACAGCAAGGTCCCCCGATCGTGCTGAACGCTCGCGCCGCGCCCTTGGATCGCTTCACCCGAGGGCAGGTCGTCCAGATCCTGTCCCACGACTCCCAGACCAACACCTACTTGATCGCAGCCAGTGGAGGTAAGAAATAGTTATGCCTGAGATTACAATTGCTATCGTCATCATATGTGTGGTCCTGTTTTTGGCTGGCGTGGTCGCCATCGTTGTCAACTGTTTGCGGATCGTCAAACAGGGTACCGCCATTGTGCGAAACGGCATCGGCGGCACGCAGGTGGCCTTCGACAAGTTGATCTGCTTGCCACTGATCCATCGGGTCGAGTACATGGATATCTCGGTCAAGCGTATCGAGATCAAGCGGCGCGGTCAGGACGGTTTGATTTGTAAGGACAACATTCGAGCTGACATTGAAGTGGCCTTCTTTGTTCGCGTCAACATGAAGCCGGAAGAGGTGCAGAAGGTCGCGCAGTTCTTGGGTTGCGAGCGTGCCAGCCAGCAGCCGGCGTTGATGGCCCTGTTTGAGCCGAAATTCTCCGAGGCTCTGAAGACGGTCGGCAAGCACTTTGACTTCACCGAGCTGTACACGGAACGCGACAAGTTCCGCGAAGAGATCCTCCGTGTCATCGGCAAGGATTTAAATGGTTACGTGCTGGACGATGCCTCGATCGACTACTTGGAGCAGACGTCCATCGAGTTGTTGAACGACAACAACGTCTTGGATGCCGAAGGTATCAAGAAGATTACGGAATTGACCGCACAGGAGCAGGTCCGAGCCAACTTGATCCGCCGCGAACGCGAAAAGACCATTACGAAGCAGGACGTCGAGGCTCGCGAAGCAATCCTGGCTCTGGAGCGTCAACAACGCGAAGCGGAAGAGAAGCAAAAGCGTGAGATCGCTGAAATTGAAGCGCGTCAGCAGGCCGAGGCCGAGATCGTAGCGCAACAGGAACGCCAACGCTCCGAGCTGGCTCGGATCTCCACGGACGAAGAGATTGCCGTGGCCGACGAGAATCGTCTGCGTTCGATCATTGTGGCGCAGAAGAACAAAGAGCGTACCGATGCGGTCGAAACCGAGCGAGTGGAGAAGGACCGCGGCTTGGAGATCACCGAACGCGAACGCGTGGTGACCTTGGCGCAAATCGACAAAGAGAAGGTGGTCGAAGTCGAGAAGAAGAACATTCAAGAAGTGATTCGCCAGCGGGTCATGGTGGAACGGGCCGTGGTGGAAGAGCAAGAGCGGATTGAGGACACCAAACAATTTGCGGGAGCGGATCGATCCAAGCGAGTCGCGGTCACGAAGGCGGAAGAAGAGGCCGAGCAATTGTTGGTGGCGGAGATCAAGAAGGCGGAAGCCGAGTTGAAGGCCCAAGAGCACACGGCCAAGACCGTCATCATCCGCGCCGAGGCCGAGCGGAATGCGGCTGAGAAAGAATCGGAAGGCAAGAAGCTGTTGGCGGATGCCGTCAAGGTCGAGACCGCAGCGCCTGGGTTGGCCGCGGCAGAAGTCACCGAACGATCGCTGGTGGCCGAAGCCAAGGGCAAAGAAGCGTTGGCCGAGGCCCTCCGCAAAGAGGGAACGGCGGAAGCCGAAGTCATGGAACTGAAGTTCAACGCGGACGCCAAGGGCATCACCCAAAAGGCGGAAGCCATGAAGCTGTTCGACGGCGTGGGACGCGAGCACGAGGAGTTCAAGCTGCGTCTGAACAAGGATCGCGAAGTCGAGCTGGAGGCCATTGCCGTGCAACAACGCATCGCCGAGGCTCAGGCCAGCATGATCGCCAAGTCGTTGGAGACCGCCAAGATCGACATCGTCGGTGGAGACAACAAGTTCTTCGAGGCGATCGTCGGCTCGATCACTGCGGGCAAGCAAGTTGATCGCTTGGTGCAGGAAAGCCGAGTCTTGTCGGACGTGAAAGAGACGTTCTTCAATGGCGATGCGCAGAACTTCAAGCAGCAGGTCCAGCACTATGTAGATTTGTTCGGCATCACAAGCACCGACATCAAGAACTTGACGATCTCCGCTCTGTTGGGCCAAATGATCGGCAAGGCTGAGGACTCGTCCATCCAAGGTCAATTGGAAGGACTGTTGAAGATGGCTCAGAATCTCGGGTTGGGCACGGCCAAGGCCGCCTCCATGAGTCTGTTGCCCTCGCACAAGAAGGCCTAGTTCCTTAGCCCTGGTCGTTTCTCCCTCCCCGGCGGGATCGTTACATGAGCACCCCAGTTGAGCAAACGCGGGCCGCGGACTCGGAAGCCGTGGGCGGGACGGACCCTCGTCCCGCCTCGGCCGAGTCGCTGGATCAAAGCACCTATCAAGTGCTCCGCAATCGATTGAGCCAGCAGGCTCAGTCACTTCGCGAACGACTCGATCGACTCAACGCCTTGCGGCGCGATGTGTTCGGCTCCATTCCCACGGAACTGGTTTCGACGCAGCGGATCACGACCTCGCACAACTGTGTGGCTCGGGACTTGGTCGCCATCGGGAACCACTTGCTGTTTGGCTACAACGTGCAAATGGGCCTGCGAAACGAGACTCATCTGGAGGATGTGTTCTCCGTCTACCGCCGCGACGGCGAGCAATTGACGCAGGTGGAACTGGACCTGTTGGCCGACGCCAACTTTCAGAACGACTTCCGGCAACTCTATAAGTATTACAAAGGGACTCGGTTCGCCAAGTTCCAACAGATCGGCGCCTTCCTGTACTTTGTCTTCCAGATCGGCGACGATCCGAAGAACATCAAGTCATTCAAATGGCTGTTGGATGGCCAAACGCTCCGGTATGTGGACAACCGCAGCGATCATGAAGTCAAGTTCCCCGCCCAGCATGAATTCCAGTGGAAGCGGACCCATCGCGATCTGCACCGCAGCGGCCGCCACCCGCATATCTCGATTGAAGAACGCGTGTTTGTTGAAACCGTCGGCGGCGATCTGACCATCAAGATCGAAGATAACACGGAAGACGGCGTCGGGATCTACAGCGAGCCCGTCGAAGACCGCGACCAAACATTGGACGATGCCGAGATCCACTACGCGATTGTAGGCAATTTGATTTTGTTGCGTATCAAGCCGTTCCGCGAACAGAATTATCGCTACTTGGTATTCAACGAGAAGACGTCCAAGGCCATGCGGTTGGATTCCATCCGCGACGCTTGCATTTTGCTGCCGGAAGATCATGGCTTGATCTTCAGCAACGGCTATTACTTGCAGACCGGTGAATCAAAGTTATTCGAAACCGGGTTGGTGGATCTGGTGTACGAACGCAAGGTCCCGGCCGCCAACGGGGAGGACTACCTGTATGTGTTCTACAATCGCGTCACCGGCGTGCATCTCCTGTTGACGTACAACATGATCCAACAAGCCGTCGGAACCCCAACCACCTGTGGCGGCTTCTGCTTCTTTGAAGACGGAAAGCTGCTGTTGGTCCGAGTCGATGCCACTCCCCAAAAACATCATGCGATTCAGATTTGGCAAACGCCCTTCCTGAAGGAGGGGGTGGTGTTGCCGGGGATTGCCCAACAGGACCAAGACTCGTTCCTGTACAAGGTGGGGAATCGTGAGGTGGTGCGGGCGATGGCCGAGTGCAACGAGATTTACAACTTGGTGCACAAGGATGACTCTTACGCGAACTTGTACGTCGACTTGGTCAAACGCACCACGGACGCCATCGATAGCTACTTCTGGTTATCGCGGGCAGAGGCCGCGGATCTCGGTTCCGTTCTACAGGAGATTCGCTCGGTGGCCTCGACGGCGATCGACGAATTCGAACGTGTCACGCAGGCTCGCCGCGAGACAAAACAACGATTTGATGGGGTCAGCAAGCGGACGGCCGATATCATTCGCCAGTCATTTCAGCGTCACTTTCAGGTGATCGACGACTTTGTCCAACAGCTGTCCGACTTGCGGACGATTCGCGGCGAGATCATCGGACTGCGGGACCTGAAGTATATCGACTTGGAGGCCGTCGAAGCCCTGGAGCAACAGGTGCGGCAGGAGACCGAGGCCTGTTCGCAGAAGAGCGTCGAGTTTCTGCTGCAGCCTCAAGCTTTAACGCCCTACCACCAACGGGTCGAGCGGCAATTGGCCGGCATCGAAAAGCTGACCAAGGTGACCGAAGCCAATGAGTTGCAGGGCCAGATCGAACAGACCGGCAAAGATCTGGAGATGCTGATCGAGATCATCAGCAACTTGAAGATCGAGGACGCCACGCAGCGAACCAAAATCATCGACGATATCTCCGCGATCTATTCCCAGCTCAATCAGACTCGCGCTCGTTTGCGGAACGCCACCAAACAATTGCTCAGTGTCGAAGGCCGAGCGGAATTTCATTCGCAATTGAAGCTCTTGGGCCAATCGGTGGTCAATTATTTGGAGGTTTGTGATACGCCCCAACGCTGCGACGACTACCTGACCAAGACGATGGTCCAGTTGGAGGAACTGGAAGGTCGATTCGCCGAGTTTGACGATTTTATCTTGCAATTGGCGGAAAAACGCACGGAGATCTATTCGGCGTTTGACAACAAGAAACTGCAATTGCAGGAGGCGCGGAGTCGACGGGCCAGTGCTCTGATGACGGCCGCTGAGCGGATTCTGGGCGGGATTCGCAGTCGTGTGTCTCAGTTGGACAAGATCGAGGCGATCCACGCGTATTTCGCCGCCGATCTGATGGTCGAGAAGGTCCGGGACACCGTTCGTGAGTTGGGTAATTTGAACGAAACGGTCAAGGTCGATGATATCCAGAGCCAATTGAAGACGATTCGCGAGGACGCGGTCCGGCAACTGAAAGACCGACAAGATCTGTTCTTGGATGGTGGCAAAGTCATTCAGTTCGGCAAGTACAAGTTTATGACCAATTCGCAGGCATTGGACCTGACGACGGTCACCAAAGATGGGCAACTGTTCTTCCATTTGTCGGGTACCAACTACATGCGGCCGGTTCCGGCGGATGAGTTGCAGTTCGATACGGAATTGATGGCCCAAGAGGTGGTGTCTGAGAATCGTGCCGTCTATCGTGGCGAGTACTTGGCCAAGCTGTTGTACGATCGATTGTTGGGCGACGAGCAGGAACTGGCAAGTTGGTTCTCCAAGACCCAAACGGAAATGGTTGTCGCGATTCAAAGCTTCATGGCGCCGCGATATCAGGAGAGCTACATCAAGGGAGTGCATGATCACGACGCGGCCTTGATCTTGCGAGCAGTGTTGGACAAACATCAATCGCTGGGCCCCCTGCGAAAACCGGCCGGCGTGAGGAACCTGGCGTTGTTCTTCTGGTTGCGGCAGGTATGGCCGGACTTGGATAAATCGGAGACCCTCTTCCAACTGAACGGCATCCGCGCGATGCGAACGCATTTTCCTGACAGCCGGCCGAACACGGCGTTGTTGGGCCGACTTTCGCTGGCCATGAGCAAAATGGTGGAGGAAGTCGACGGCTTCGATCCGCTGGATGCACCAGCGGCGGCCGAGTTCCTGTACGAATGTCGGACGACCAGCGAGCAGTTTCCCTGTTCCGCGGACGCCCGGCACTTGCTGGATGGTTTTTTGGAATTTTTGGAAAAACGCCGAGCCACCGCGGCCTTCCAAAAGGCGGTGACCGAGTTGCGCTCCAGTCGGCCGCGGTTGGAGATGGTGCAGCAATGGTTGACGGCTTTTGCGGAGCAACCGGGTGTGTTGGAGCACCTGCTGGTGCATCTTGACGCGGGTGCCGATTTGATTCAAGCGGCCACTCGCGAACTGACGCAGGCTGGCGCCGCGGCCGGTGAGGAGACAAAGGACGCGAGTCCGACGTCCGATAGCGCCGCACCCGAGCCCAGGTCAGCGACCCAACAGCAGGGCATGGTGCGCGAGGCGGCGCTCGTGTACTTGTTGGGTGAAACCGTGGGGCGTGGCCATGCTTGTGACTCGAGTGTCACGCTGCACGGTCTGATTGGGAACCATCCGCGGATCGACAATACCCATTATCAGTTTGACTTCTACGATTTTGTGTTGCGACTCGGTCGATTTCAAGTCGTCACGATCCCTCGGTACACTCGCTTTGTCGAAGCCAAGCAGACGCTGTTGGAGCGAAAACGCAAGGCCTTGAAACTGTCGCAGTTCGAGACCCGCGTCTTGACCTCGTTTGTGCGAAATCGACTGATCAATGAGGTTTATCTGCCCTTGATCGGGGCCAATTTGGCCAAACAAATGGGCGAAGTCGGGGAGAATAAGCGGACCGACTTGATGGGCTTGCTGCTGCTCATCTCGCCGCCAGGCTACGGCAAGACCACCTTGATGGAATACGTGGCCAACCGTTTGGGCATCACTTTCGTCAAGATCAACGGGCCGTCGATCGGCCATCATGTGACGTCGTTGGACCCGCAAGAAGCGCCCAACGCCAGCGCTCGACAGGAGGTCGAGAAGTTGAATCTGGCTTTGGAGATGGGCGACAATGTGATGATTTATCTGGATGATATCCAGCATTGCAACCCCGAGTTCTTGCAGAAGTTTATTTCGCTGTGCGACGGACAACGCAAGATCGAAGGTGTGTTCGAGGGCGAGACCAAGACCTACGATCTCCGCGGCCGAAAAGTGTGCGTGGTCATGGCCGGTAACCCGTACACTGAGAGCGGTGAAAAGTTCCAAATCCCCGACATGTTGGCCAACCGAGCCGACACCTACAATCTGGGTGACGTGATCGGCGACAAGGCGGAAGCCTTCGAACTCAGTTACCTGGAGAACTGCCTGACGTCGAACGCGGCTTTGGCGCCGCTGCAAAGCGCCAGCCAAAAGGATGTGCTGACGATCATCGACATGGCGACGCGTGATGGGCAGACGGCCAACGCCTTGGAGGGTAATTTTTCCTCCAGCCAAGTCAACGAGATGGTGCAAGTCATGCGGAAGTTGATCAAGGTCCGCGACGTCTTGCTCAAGGTCAACGCCCTGTACATTTATTCGGCGGCTCAAGCCGACGCCTACCGCACCGAGCCGCCGTTCAAGTTGCAGGGTTCTTATCGTGACATCTGCAAGATCGCCGAGAAAATTGTGCCGATCATGAACGATCAAGAATTGCAAGTCTTGATCGATTCGCACTTTGAAAATCAGGCTCAGACGTTGACGACCAGCGCCGAGGCGAATCTACTCAAGTTCAAGGAGATCACAGGCCGTTTGACGGGAGCCGACAAGCTTCGTTGGGAGAGTATCCTCGAGACCTACCGCCGCAATCAGGTGCTGGGCGCGGCAGCTCAATCCGACGACCAGGCCTCGCAGATCATCGCTCAGTTGGCCCTATTCAGCGATGGCTTGAGCCAGATCCGCTCGGCCCTGTCGCAGGGCGTGGAACGCTGGGCCGACTACACGCGTTCGCCCGAGCATTCGGCGATGCAGAACCTGAAGATCCAACAGATCGGCGGGGCGGTGCAGCAATTGCAGAAATTCAACGATTCGATCCAAGAGATCAAACAGGTCCTGGCCCAATCCCAGACTTCAGAGGCTGAAGCTGCGGATCGGCCGTTGCGTGTGCATGTGTCAAATCGTGTACCGACCGCCTTTATGAAGGTGATCACCAGCCAGTTCCAAGTGTTGCAGGCCTGGATGGGACCCATCCTGGCCGTGGCCGAGAAAATGGAGGGCGGCCGCGATCTGAAGCGAGCGGCCCAGGCCACCGAGAAATATTATCGGCAAATGATCGACGCCAAACAGGAAGACCCAGAAGTTCCTCCCGCCCCGCCCAACGAGCCTGCTTGAGGACACGTCAGTAATTTAGCTACCCCCACGGGGAATCAGCCGAAGTGCGTTAGCACCCGGTTTTCTCATTCGGCAGCGTAACCGTTCACGCCTCGTAGGGTGTCATGCAGCAAGTCGGGCTAACCAGACGATTGTTTGCGAGCAAAAGCAACTGGAGAACGCTATCGGTTTACCCCGAGACCCATCCGACTTGCAAAATGCACCAGCCCCGAGGATTACCTCCCATCCGTGAACGGTTACTCGGCAACTTACTTGCGGACGACGCCTGCCCCTTTTGCCACACGCCAAGTTTTGGCTGCGACAAAGCACTAGTGCTTTGTCACAATTTAATTTTGGGATTGGTGTGGCGGGGTCAGGCGTCAATTGCCGGAACGGCCCTGCGGGTGCTGCGCACAATTGACGCCTGACCCCTTTGCCACACGCCATGTTTTTGGCTGCGAAAAAGCACTAGGGTTGGACGACGTCCCGCCAGAGCCAGCGGAGGGAGTCGGGCAGGATGGCACCGCCGTGGATCCCGTTGTGTCCACCTTCTCCAAAAACAAATTGATAATCGTATCCAGAGAACTTCAAGGCAGCTGCCATTTGCTGATTGCCCAACGGCCAGTGGCCATGGCGATTGTCCAAGTCCCCCGAGCCCCCTTGGAGGAAGACGCGGATGGGCTTGGGCGGCGACTTGCGGATCAGCGAAGGGTATTGATGCCCGCCGCGGATATCCACAAAACTTCCCACATGGCTCAAGACCTTGCCGAAGGCTTCTGGCCGCTGCCAGGCGACGGTGAAGGCACAGATGCCACCGGAGCTGATTCCGCCGATCGCACGATGCTGTGGGTCCGGGCTGATGCGGTAGTCGCGTTCGACTTCGGGCAATAACTCCTCCAGCAAAAAGCGGGCGTAATCATCGCTCAGTGTGTCGTATTCGAAACTGCGATTGGCCGGCTCGGGACGCCAGCCACGCTGGGGGGGCAGTTCGGGCTGCTTGTGTCCCGGGTCGACAAATACGGCGATCGTCACGGGCAGCTCGCCCTTGTGAATCAAGTTGTCGAACACTACTGGCACGCGGAACTGACCGTTGGTGTCCGCATAGGCGTGCCCGTCTTGAAACACCATCAGGCAAGCGGGCTTTTCTGGATCGTATTGGGCGGGGACATAGATCGAGTAGTAGCGGCGAGTGTCGGGGAACACTTGGCTGGTGGTAAACGTCCGCTGGATGATCTTCCCTTCGGGGACTCCCGCTTGTCGTTGGCTGTCCTCGCCCAACTTGTACTGAGAGTCATCGTTGGCGGCCATCAATGCCGACGTCGCGGGCGGCAGCAAGAAGATGGACACCAGGATGGCCAACAATCGCGCGGCATAAAAAGCGAAATAATGCGAAATTCGACTGTGTCGGCAGTCGTTCTTGGTAGAATTTTGATATAAAACGGTTGTCATGATTGCGATTCCAGGCGAGGGGCAACGGTTGGGTGACAAACGGGGTTGGGGTGACCGTTCTGGGCGAAACACCGAGAACGGTTCCTGATTTAAGTCCGCTGGGGGTAGGCCGCCAGGGCCTGTTGCAGGACCACCATGGCGGCCTGCAGGTCCTCTTGTTTCAACACGTAGGCGATGCGGACTTGGTTGGCTCCGGCACCTGGGGTGGCGTAGAAGCCAGGGCCGGGAGCCAGCATCACGGTTTGGCCATTGTGTTGGAATTCGTCCAAGATCCAGCGGCAGAAGTGATCGGCGTCTTGGATCGGCAGTCCGACCATGGCGTAGAATGCTCCGTTGATTTCCGGACAGACGACACCGGGCATGGCTTGCAGGGCCGCTTTCAATACGTCTCGACGGGCGGCGTACTCGCGATTGACGCCCTCGTAGTAAGACGCGGGCAATTGGTAGACCGCCTCCGCGCCGATCTGACCCAAGGTCGGTGGCGACAAGCGGGCTTGGGCGAATTTATTGAAAGCGCCCAGCAGCTCTTCATTGCGCGTCACGAGGCAGCCGATGCGAGCACCGCAAGCGGAGAACCGCTTCGAAATCGAGTCGACGACGATGGCGTGCTGTTCCAAGCCGGCCAAGCCCAACACGCTGTGGTGTTGCAAACCATCGTACGTGAACTCGCGATACACCTCGTCGGAGATCAGATACAGGTC
Source organism: Pirellulaceae bacterium (assembly GCA_018402565.1). Lineage (GTDB taxonomy): Bacteria > Planctomycetota > Planctomycetia > Pirellulales > Pirellulaceae > M30B19. The sequence goes on from JAGYIQ010000012.1 coordinate 38,948, forward strand.
GTGTTCCAGACAGACCTGTTGGAGTTTCTCCAGGGCCGCGGCAGGATAGAGGACCCCCGTCGGATTGCCTGGGTTGCAGATCATGATGGCCTTGGTTCGCGGCGTGATTTTTTCACGAAAGGCCTCGATGTCCGGCAGCGCGAAGTCCTGCTCAATCGTGGTGGCCAGAGGAACAATTCGCGCATCGACTTGTAAGGCAAACGCGAGATAGTTGGCGTAGTAGGGTTCGGGCACAATCACTTCGTCGCCAGGGTTCAGCATGGCCGCGAAGGCGAAGTTGATGGCTTCCGAGGCCCCGGTGGTGACCAGGGTCTGCGGCAACTCGACGGCGTACCCCAGCCGTTGGTAATAGTCCGCAATCGCCTGACGCAGGCCGGGGTTGCCGGGCGAGGGGCTGTATTCCAGCACTCGCAGCCCAGCTCGATCGATCGCTTGAAAGAACTCAGGCGGGGTCTCAATGTCCGGCTGGCCGATGTTCAGGTGGAAGACATGCGTGCCACGTTTTTTGGCGGCGTCTGCGGCGGCGGCCAATTTGCGAATGGGGGACGAGGGGAACGCTGCGGCACGCGACGATAACTGGGGCATGGGTGAGGTACCTGGCGAACGAAGTTGCAAAACAGTCCAGCGGCGGCACGCCCCGTCCGAGCGTCTCTCCGCCACATCCACCGACGAATCGCGAGCTGCTGTTGGATATCAGCTTAACGCAAGCCCGCCGGTGGCGAAACGGGCTCCCGCGGACGGAGACACCCCGCCTCCCGAGCGACCGAATACGGTGCCGCCTGGGGCTCAGCGACCGTATCGCTGTAGCAGGCCGTCGTAGGCATCGATTCGGCGGTCACGGAGGAAGGGCCAATGCGTCCGGGCCACATCCAGCAAACCCAGGTCGCAGTCGGCCAAGAGGACCTGAGGCTGATCGCCAGCCATCGCCAAAAAATTGCCGTAGGGATCGCAGACAAAGCTGGTACCCCAGAACTCGATGTTCTCTTCGACGCCGACCCGATTGGGCGCCACGACAAACAGTCCGTTGGCGATGGCATGACTCCGCATCATCGTCTGCCAGGCCGACTGCTGGGCGGGGCCGTAGACGGGTTTGTCGTCGGCCAACCAGCCGATCGCCGTGGGGTACACCAGGATCTCGGCGCCCGCCAAGGCGGTCAAGCGAGCGGCCTCAGGGAACCATTGGTCCCAGCAGACGCAGACGCCGACCTTGCCGTACCGCGTATCGAAGGCCTGGAAGCCCAAGTCCCCCGGCGTGAAATAGAACTTTTCGTAGTAAAACGGATCGTCGGGGATATGCATTTTGCGGTAGATTCCCACGACCGTTCCATCGGCGTCAATCACGACGGCCGTGTTGTGGTAGAGGCCCGCGGCCCGGCGTTCGAACAGGCCCGCCACGATCACCACTTCCAACTCGGCGGCCACTTCACACAGATGCTCGGTGGTCGGTCCGGGAATCGACTCGGCCAGACCAAAGTGGGCGTGCGTTTCACTCTGGCAGAAGTACAGGCTGGTGAACATCTCCTGCAAGCAGATGACCTTGGCTCCCGCCGCAGCCGCTTGACGCACCGACTGCACGGCGTTCTCGACGTTGGCCGCCACGTCGGCGGTGCAGGCGTTCTGAATGGCGGCGACGCGAACCGTTGAGGTGCGGTGTAGGGCCGAGGCTGAGTCGTCGGATGAAGATGCGGACATATCCTTCGTTTCTGTTTGAATGGTTCGGTCTAGTCAGGCTGCCGCGTTACCGCTGTCGGTGAGGAAAATCCGCCCAACGAGGCTCTGAGGGTGGCGATCTGCCGTTTACGATTGCCCCTGCTCCAGCGTATGATACCGGCTTCCGCTCTGTCGGAAATCCGATTTTACGTTTTTTCCGCTCAGGAAATAGTCCGCTTACCCTTCGAGTCCTCGATGTCCAACGTTCCTCCGCTGGGTCTGTTTATTGTCGGTACTGACACGGAAGTCGGCAAAACGTATGTCACGGCCCTGATCGCCAAGCAACTGCGGGCTGCGGGCAAGCGAGTCGGTGTCTACAAGCCGGTGGCCAGCGACTGTTACGACGACGGGGACCAGGTCATCTCCGAAGATGCCCTGACCTTGTGGCATGCGGCTGGGCAGCCGGGCTCTTGGCACGAGGTCTGCCCCCAACGATTCAAGGCCCCTTTGGCGCCGCACTTGGCGGCGCGAGCGGAGGGCAAAGAACTGGATGGCGAACTGATGCGAAAGGGCCTGGAGAAGTGGCTCGATTACGACATTGTGCTGGTGGAAGGCGTCGGCGGTTTGATGACACCACTGAACGACTCCGAGTACGTGGCGGACTTGGCGTTCGAGTTCGGGTTCCCGATCATCATCGTGGCCCCCAATATGTTGGGAGTGATCAACCAAACCCTGCAGACCTTGATCACGGCGGCCGCTTTTGAGGACGGCCTGCCGGTCGCGGGAATCATCTTGAACAACATCCAGTTCCAAGAGCGGGACGTGAGCGTGACGACCAATCGCCGCGAGATCGAGTCGCGAACCAGCACGCCGATTCTGGCCGAGATCCCCTACAACGCCGACTCCTTTCCCTTGGAGATCGATTGGTTCGAATTGGCCAAGGCCCGCTAACAGGAACGACTCTCATGCAATCCCACACAATCGAATCCTTGCCACGCGGCTTCGTCTATGGCGGCATGGTGGCCGGGATCAAAAAGTCCGGCAAGTTGGACCTGAGCCTGATCGCTGCCACCGGTCCCGCCGCGGCCGCTGGGGTCTATACCCGGAACTTGGTTCATGCCACGTCGATCGATTGGTGCCGGCAGCGGACGCCCAGTCAAGAGATTCGCGGCGTGGTCGTGAATTCCGGCAACGCGAACGCTTGTACTGGACGAGAGGGCGAGGAGAACAACCAGCGACTTGCGGCTTTGGCAGCCGAGAAACTGGGATGTCACCCCAACCAAATTTTGGTGCTGTCCACCGGTGTGATCGGCCAACAGTTGCCCATGCCCGTCCTGGAAGCCGCCTTCCCCCGTTTCCCGGAACTGGCCGGCACCCCCGAGGCCTTCCACACGGCCGCCGATGCCATCATGACCACGGACCAAGGCCGCAAAGTGGCCTCCGCTTCGTTTACCCACCAGGGCCAGACCTACGCGGTCGCTGCGATGGCCAAAGGCGCCGGTATGATCGGGCCCAACATGGCCACCATGTTGGCAATCGTTACCACCGACTACCCACTTTCGCCGAACGAAGCCTACACCGCCGTTCGCTTCGCTGCCGATGCCAGCTTCAATCAAATCAGTGTCGACGGTCACACCAGCACCAACGATGCCATGCTGCTGTTGTCCTCGGCCGTACGCGACGAAGCCTCGCCCACCGACCAAGACGCCCTGTGGGCATTCCAGCAAGCCCTGGAGGACTGCTGCATCCGCTGCGCGAAACTGATCCCCGCCGATGGTGAAGGCGCCACTCATCTGCTCAATCTGCATGTACACGGCACCCTCGGCGACTCTGAAGCCAACCAAGTCGCTCGGTGTATTGCCAACAGTTCGTTGGTCAAATGCGCGATTCATGGCAACGATCCGAATTGGGGCCGGATCGTGTCAGCCGCGGGTTATGCCGGTGTGGACTTCAACCCCAACGAGGTGGAACTGCGACTCAATGGGCACCTGATCTTTGCAAACGGTCGCCCGGAAGCGTTCGACGCGGCCACGGTCAGCCGCAGCATGCAGGCCGAGTTCGAAGTCGCGATCGACCTGAAACTGGGCCCAAACGGCGGCTCGGCTCGGCACTATGCCAGCGACCTGACGGTCGACTACGTGCGTTTCAATTCGGAATACACAACCTAAAAAATCTGAAACCGATCCCCCTGGTCGGGTGCCGTGGAGCAAGTCGATTCGAAAGCGAGATCCATCGCCGAGCGAGCTGTCATCAACCAAGACGGTTCGGCGTTGAGGACAAGCCGCCATGCGCTGGCGCAACAGCCCGTAGCCTTAACCACCCACCGGGCGAGGTCTGAAATTTTTCTCTTGACACTCGCTCTCGGCCGCCGCTAAACTCCCGCGCGGTGTTCCAGTCCGGTTGCGTAAACTGACTGCCACAAGCAACTTAGCAAGCGCGGGCAACTTAGTAAGCGCGGGCAACGTGGCAAGGGCGAGCAACGTGGTAAGGGCGAGTTGATTTTTCCGTAGCGGAATGCGTCAAGCATTTCGATTGACGGGAAAACGCCGTGTTTTTGCCCGATTTTTTTAATCGTTCAGCTGGGCGGCGAATTCGCCAGTTTCTCTGGAAAATCAACAAGCCTGTAAGGTATTCAGAGAGAGAGATTTGTTATGGGATGGATCAAAGAGTTTCGTGAATTTGCGATGCGTGGCAATGTCATGGATATGGCCGTGGGCGTCGTGATCGGTACGGCCTTTACAAAGATCGTCAGTTCGATGGTGGCCAACATCGTCATGCCACCGTTGAACTTGCTGACCGCCAAGGCCAACGTCAACTTCAACGAGTTGGCCCTGAAGATTCCGACCGAAGCACCGGAGCTGAACCCCGACGGCACGATGAAGATGGTGGACGGCCAACCCGTCATGGCGATGCGTGATTACGCGATTTTGAACTACGGGCCGTTCTTGCAGTCGATTGTGGATTTTTTGCTGATCGCGATCGCGGTATTCGTCGTGATCAAGTTGATCAACACCGCTAAGACGAGATTCGAAAAACCGGTCGCCGCCGAGGCGCCCAAGACGCCAGAGGATATCCTGCTGCTGCGCGAAATCCGCGACGCTTTGCAACGTTGATCCGCCCCCTCGATCACACGCATCGTCTGAGCCAATCGGCACGTGTGAACCGAGTAATACGCTGCATACGTGTGAATAAAAAAAGCGGATGCTGCCGGAAAGGCAGCGTCCGCTTTAATTTTTATCGCAAAATCAGGGCCGAGGTCGTTTGTTTGGAACGGGCCACGACACTCTCTCGCAGCCCCCCCGCGGGCCTAGCTGCCGACAGTCTGGTTCGCCGCCTGCAGCATGGCCTTGGTCAACTGGACCTTGCGTTGGTGCGACAGTTTCTCGGAGGCCGTGGTCGGCTCCAACTTATCCAGGGCTTTCAGATCGTCCTGCAATTGGTTCACCGCCAGTTCCTCGATCGGAATGGCAATGTTGGTCAGAACACTGAGAACGTTGCGGTCCATTTGCACGAAGCCGCCTTCCAGGAAGAAGCGACGGTCGCCGCCACCCTGTTGGACTTTCATCACGCCGGGGCCCAGACGTCCGATCATCGGCGCATGACCAGGCAGAAAGCCCTTTTGGCCATCGATCATCGGGACAATCACGGCCTCCGACTGACAGTCCAGCAGGGTTTCTTCCGGAGTGACAACCAACAGTTTCAACTCTGCCATGAACTAGGCTCCCTTGGCCATACGCTTGGCTTGTTCGTCCGCTTGCTCGATGCTACCGACGTACATGAAGGCGCTTTCCGGCAGGTGGTCCCACTTGCCATCGCAGATCTCGTCGAAGCTGCGGATGGTGTCTTCCAACTTGGTGAACTCGCCCTTCTTGCCGGTGAAGACTTCGGCGACGAAAAACGGCTGCGACAAGAATCGCTCGATGCGGCGAGCGCGATGCACGATCAACTTGTCGTCTTCGCTCAATTCGTCCACACCCAAGATCGCGATGATGTCCTGCAATTCGCGGTAGCGTTGCAAGGTGGTCTGCACCCGCCGAGCGACTCGGTAGTGGTTCTCGCCCACGTACTGCGGATCCAAAATACGGCTGGAGGAAGCCAACGGATCCACAGCCGGGTAGATACCCTTTTCCGAGATGGAGCGTTCCAAGTAGATAAACGCATCCAATTGGCCGAAGGCCGTCGCTGGAGCCGGGTCGGTCGGATCGTCGGCCGGCACGTAAACGGCCTGCACCGAGGTGATCGCACCGCTCTTGGTCGAAGTAATGCGTTCTTGCAACTGACCCATTTCCGTGGCCAAGGTCGGTTGGTAACCCACGGCCGATGGCATACGACCCAACAGAGCGGACACTTCCGAACCGGCTTGGCTGAAGCGGAAGATGTTGTCCACGAACAACAGCGTGTCAGCACCGGTCTGATCACGGAAGTACTCGGCCATCGTCAAGCCGGTCAAAGCCACGCGGAGACGAGCACCCGGTGGTTCATTCATTTGGCCGAACACCATGCAGGTCTGGTCGATCACGCTACGGCCGGTGTCGCCGATCTTGGTTTCTTGCATTTCCAACCACAGGTCGGTACCTTCACGGGTTCGTTCACCCACACCGGCGAACACCGAATAACCACCGTGCTCCTTGGCGATACGAGCGATCAGTTCGGTCAAGATAACGGTCTTGCCCAGACCCGCACCACCGAACAGACCGGCTTTACCACCGCGGACGAAGGGGGTCAGCAGGTCGACCACCTTGATACCGGTCTCGAAGACCTCGGTGCTGGTGGACAGATCTTCCAGCTTTGGGGCTGGGCAGTGGATCGGACGGTACTCCTTGGCAGCGACCGGGCCTCGCTTGTCGATCGGTTCGCCCAACACGTTGAAGACGCGACCCAAGGTGACTTCGCCGACCGGCACCGAGACGGGCGAGCCGGTGTCGGTGCACTCTTGGCCGCGGATCAGGCCGTCGGTGCTACCCAGAGCCACGCAGCGAACGCGACCACCACCCAAGTGCTTGGAGACCTCACCGACCAAGCGGCTTTGGCTGCCATCGGCGGCCTTCAAGGTCAATTCGACCGCGTTGTAGATCGCCGGCATGGCGTCTTCGGAAAACTCCGCGTCGAATGTAGAACCGATCACTTGCGTCACGCGACCGACTTGCTTTGCGCTTACCGTAGTCATTCGTCTTGCGTCTCTCTGCTAACTGCCAAAAACCACACCCAAGGAACTCGACTGCGAGTCCACTCGGTCATTCATTTGTTTTGTCCGCGTCGAACGGTCCAACCGATCGACCTGGCTTAGGAACTCAGGGCCTCAACACCGCCGATCACTTCCATGATCTCGCCCGTGATCTGCGACTGGCGAGCCCGATTGTACGTCCGGCTCAAGGTTCGGATCATGTCCGAAGCATTTTCAGTGGCGCCTTTCATCGCAACCATCCGCGCGATCTGCTCGCTCACGGCGGCGTCCAAGAAACACTTGAACAACTTGACCTTGAAGCTGGTGGGCACCACTTCCTCCAAGATCGAGGCGGCCGACGGTACAAACTCGTAGATCGATTGAGTCGAGTCCGCGTCGCCGCCCGTGGCTGCTGCCGCTGCCGATTCGGTGGGCAGAACCAAGTTGCCCAGCGGCAACAGGGTTTCAACAACGGCTTCTTGCCTCGACACCGAGATAAACCGAGTGTAGACCACGTCCAATCGATCGATTTCCTTGGTCAGGTACATGTCCAAGAATTGCTGGGCGATCGGATCCACTTCGGCAAACTTCGGTTGATCATCGAAGTGCAGGTAACCATTGCCCACCGCGATGTCGCGGAACTTCAGACCCGAGATCGCTCGTTTGCCAGCTGCATCGACTGACACGTCGCAGATCTGCTTGAGTTCGCGGTATCGCTGGGTGGCCAAACGCAGCACGTTTCCGTTGTAACCGCCGCAGAGACCACGGTTGCTGGTCAGTACCAACATCACCGCCCGTTGGGTGGTTTCCCGCGGTTCCAACAATGGGTGGCTGACGTCCAGACCGGCCTTGGTCAAGTCCGACACGACCTTGCCCATCCGCTGCGTGTAGTCCGTGGCCGCGATCGCTCGTTCCATGGCCTTCTTGAAACGAGCCGTCGCGATCAGCTCCATCGTACGAGTGATCTTCTTGATGTTTTTGATCGATTTGCGACGCTTGTCCAGCGCACGAGCATTAGCCATTTTGTCGTCTCGATCCTCTCAGAAAACCTGTTGCCAATTGACCTTCCCCCACGGACTGCGAATCGCCGCCGTTGACTATGAACCCGTCGGACGGAAGCGACGAGCGAACTCTTCGATCGCTCCACGAACGGCTTGGGTCACGTCGTTGGCTTCGTCCTTCATGGCGGCACCGTTGTTCAGGTTGTCCTGCAACAGTTGGCATACATCGCCCTTGCTGTCGTGCATGAACGCCAAGAATTCGCTCTCCCAGCGGCGGACTTCGGTCACCGGGATCTTGTCCAAGAAACCCTTGGTACCCGCATAGATGACCATGATCTGGTCGGCGACTTCCAATGGAACGTACTGGTTTTGCTTCAGCAGTTCCACCATGCGGTAACCGCGATCCAAACGCTGTTGGGTCGCTGGGTCCAAGTCCGTTCCCAACTGAGCAAACGCTTCCAACTCGCGGAACGAAGCCAAGTCCAGACGCAACGAGCCCGAGACGTTCTTCATCGCCTTCACTTGGGCCGCACCACCCACACGCGAGACGGAGATACCGGCGTTCATGGCCGGACGCACACCCGAGAAGAACAAGTCGGGTTGCAGGTAGATCTGACCGTCGGTGATCGAAATCACGTTGGTCGGGATGTACGCCGAAACTTCACCTTCCAGGGTTTCGATGATCGGCAAGGAGGTGATCGAGCCACCGCCCAATTCCTTGCTCAGCTTCACGCTGCGTTCCAACAGGCGGCTGTGGCAGTAGAACACGTCACCCGGGAACGCTTCGCGACCCGGCGGACGACGCATCAACAACGACAATTCGCGGTAGGCGACGGCTTGCTTGGACAAGTCGTCGTAGACGATCAAGCAATGGCCGCCTTTGAATGCGAAGTATTCGGCCATGGCCGTACCCGCATACGGAGCAACGTACTGCAAGGGAGCCGGCGAGCTGGCACCGGACACGATCACCGTCGTGTACTCCATCGCGCCCATCTCTTCCAACTTCGAAATCACACCGGCAACCGAACTATCTTTCTGGCCGACCGCGACGTAGAAGCACTTGACGTTCTTGCCGCGTTGATTGATGATCGCATCGATGGCCACCGCCGTCTTACCCGTCTTGCGGTCGCCAATGATCAACTCGCGTTGCCCACGGCCGATCGGGGTCATGGCATCGACCGCCTTGAGACCGGTCTGCATCGGTTCGTGCACCGGTTGGCGTTCGGCCACACCCGCCGCGATCCGCTCGACCGGGAATCGCTCCGACGAACTGACCGGTCCCTTGCCATCCAACGGATTGCCCAACGGATCAATCACGCGTCCGACGACCGCTTCGCCGACCGGAACGCTCAACAATTGGCCCATGGCCTTGACTTGGTCGCCTTCTTGAATCTTCAAGTAGTCGCCCAAGATAATCACACCGACGCTGTTCTCTTCCAGATTGAACGCCAGACCGGTAATACCGCCTGGAAATTCCACCATTTCACCCGCAGCCACGCCGCTCAGGCCATGGACCCGCGCGATACCGTCGCCGACTTCCAACACCGTGCCGACTTCGCGGACATCGATCTTATCGTCAAACTGTTGAATTTCTTGCTGAATGACGGATGCAATCTCGTCCGCGTTGAACTTCACAGCCATGAAACAATTCTCCCAGCAATCCCACAAACGGTTGTATTTAGGTTCGGAACTACTCGACCGACACAAATCGATCGAACTCGGCCCGAATTCGTTCGGCAGCTCGTTCGAAGGCCGTTCGACGAACGCGTTCTAGTTTTCCTTGGACACTGCCATCAAAGACGGTGTCTCCGACCCGAACCTGCAGGCCACCCAGCAGTTCCGGATCGATCTTCTTGGTCAATGCGATCTTGCCCCCCAACTTGGCGGCCAGGCTCTGCGTCACTCGCTCCTCGACGTCCGCTGGCAGTTCCACCGCGGAAGTGATTACGACCGGAACAATGCCAGCCGCCTGATTGGCCAGAACCCGAGTTTGACTCACGATGGGCCCGAGGAAATCGAAGCGACCGTGCTGGCACAAGACGCCCAAAAACCGCACCACTACGCTGGAGACGCGATCGCCAAGGACCTTCTTCAGCAGTGCTACCTTGTCTGCCAGACTCGCGCGACTCGAGCTGAGCCGAGCCACCATCCCAGGTTGATGGGCAAAAACCTGCGTCGCCAGCACCTCGAGTTCCTCCACCGCGTCCCAGACCGCGACTTCGCTGCCGAGCTCGCGTTGGGCGGCTTGCAAGAAGCCACGGGCGTAAACCGTCGCGACTTGTTGAACCTGAGGGTCGTAAGAAACTGCAGCAGCCATTCTTGGAACCTAAAAAGTTATCCCAACCTGGAACAATACCTTCAGCCGATCGTGGACCCGGTTCGTCGCTGACGCCCCCGGGCAGAAATCGGCCCTCGACTAGGCTTTGGACTGACCGAAGCGACCGACCGACTCCGAGATCAGATCGGCATGAGCCGACTTGTCCAAAGTTCGGTTGATCATCTTACCGGCCAAACCAACCGCCTGATCCACGCTCGACTGGGCCAATTCGTTGACGACCACGCGACGAGCAGCCTCAATGTCAGCCAACGCTCGCTGCTTGATCGACTCCGCCTCTTGATGAGCATCCGCCAGGATCTTCGACTTGGCCGTGGTCGCCTCTTCACGAGCCGTCGCTACGATCTGATTGGCCTCTTGAGCCGCAGCAGCCAATTTCGATTCATAGGCCACCTGAGCCTCGCGAGCCTTTTCGGCCCCGATCTTGGCCTGCTCCAAGTCTTGCCGGATCGTCTCTTCTCGCTTGTCCAACGCCTCGCAAATCGGGCCCCAGGCAAACTGCCGCAGCAGGAACAACAACAGAGCAAAGATGAAGAAGCTCCACAGCACCAAGTCCGGATCCAAAAACCCAGCCTCGGCCTCGGCGGCCGCCAACAACCCACCGACGGCGGGACCGTTCAGATACGAAATCATCATCGCATTCACCTGAGAAACCATCGTCATCCACACCCCGCAATCCAGACCTGCGTTCTACGACACCCAGACCTGCGTTCCACGCTACACCGAACCACGCCGCCCCAAGCCACGCCGCCCCAAGCCACGCTGCCCCGAACCAAACCATCTCAGGCCCAGCAACCGATCCGCCCGCCCACAGGCCAGCAATTTCAATTGCAGCACCGAAAACCGGCAACTTCGCAGCTTCAATCGACCAGGCCCGACCCGCCTACTGGAGTCCGACTCGAAGGACCCACCCACCGTCGCGCCGTATGCAACCGCAAGCCGAGATCGACGCCGAAACCCGAGCACGCCACCAAAGCCAGACTTCCGGCAATCAGCACCCGCCCCCGAACCACGCACGGCGCCAGCGGCCCAACGTTCGGACCGTCGCCATCAGCCACCCGTCTAGACCGTACTAGGCCTTCAACAAGCAGACGATCAGACCGAAGAAGCCCGCACCTTCGATCAGAGCCGCAGCAATGATCATCGCGGTTTGAATCTGGCCAGCGACCTCAGGTTGGCGAGCCATGCCTTCGACGGCACTGCCACCGATGCGACCGATGCCCAAGGCCACGCCGATCACCGACAGGCCGGCACCAATGGCCGCGATGCTGGCCAACGACAGCGTTTCCGCTTGGGCCAACAACGAGTCACTACCGAACTGGGCAGCCATCGCTGGAACAGCCGACAACAGCAAACCCGACAGAACCAACAATGCACCAGCAAACCGAATCATCAACCTTCTCCTCAACAGTTAGCTTTCAACAACCCTGCTCGCAACCAATTCCCAACCAACATCGCCATCCCAACGAGCCACTCTCGCTGGGCCTTCGCTGCTAGTGATGATGGGTGGCCGAACTGATAAACAGGGCCGCCAGAAACGTGAATATGTATGCCTGCAAAAAGGCCACAAACAATTCCAATGCACTGATCGCAGTCGCCCCCAACACACTGGCGGGGATGACCATGTAATGCACCAGACTTCCCGCGGTCGCTCCGATGAACGCCACGATCACTGCCAATACCAAGTGACCCGCCATCATGTTGGCGAACAAACGCACGGCCAACACAAAGTGCTTGATCAGAAACCCTACCACTTCGATCACAAAGATCAACGGTAGCAAGAAAACCTTCATCAACGGCGGCAATTCCATCGACGGCACCAGGTTCAGCACAAAACCGCCCGGCCCAAACTTCTCGATGCCTGCCTTTACCACCACAAAAAACACGATTAAAGCCAAGGTGCCCGTGACCGCAAAATCACCCGTGGGAGTACCCAACGTAGGGATCATACCCAAGAGATTGCAAGCCAACACAAAAAAGAAGACCGTCAACAAGAACGGGGCGTACTTGGCGCCGTCCTTCTTGCCGATCACCGCCTTGGCGACGTCGACGCGAATGAACTGAATCATCGCCTCAAACATGTTAAGCAATCGGCCCCGCGGGGCCTCAGCCGACTTCAACCGTCGCGCCACCGCAGTGAACACGACAAAGACCAGAACCGCGGCTAAAACCTCGATCACCATCAACCGAGTCAATCGAAAATCCAGCGGCTTCAGGTACTTCTCGGTACCAGCAATCTGATAACCCGCAATGCCCGTCTCCGGCAACTTGATGTGCCCGTTGTGCTTCGGATCGCCCGTCACCCAGCGACTGATCGTGGGCGAAAAATGAAAATCGTACGAGTCTTGAACGTGCGAAAACAGACTCTCGGGGCTCAGGTAATCATGAGCATGATGCTCATCGTGAGAATCGTGTGGCTTGTCATGATCGCCCGACAAACCGGCCGCCGGAGTGTCCGAAGATGCGACCTCGTCCGCGCCTGGCGTTTTTTCGTCCGTCATGGAGTTCAAAACCATGGAATTTTCCACCTGCGATGATTCTCGACCCAAACCCGAATAAAACCTGCCGATTAAAACCTGCCGACCCAAACTCGATGCCAACAGCAAGACCGCCTTGGGACCACCGCTCACATCCTTGCAACGCCCGATCGCTGCTCGTCGAATCGCTCAACTACCCAACATTCCAGCCTACGAACCAACCCGAACCACGGGTGCTGAGATTTCGCAGCAAACAGGCCACCGCGAACAAGAGTTCGCAGCAAACAGGTTCCTGCGACCAGGGGTTCGCGGCAAACAGGTTACCGCGATCAGGCCACGACTTAGTCGCGGCGAAGGCAGGCGATCATCAACCACGATTCCGCCACCAACCCGGTCAGATAGAAGGTGGAAATGTAGGCAAACCAAGAGTCCGGAGCCAGGGGAGCGGCGATTTGTCGCATGACAACCACCGTCGCCAAGGTACCGAACATGCGAATCATAATCGCCAGATAGAATTGCACCAGTACCGAGGGCGAAGTCGTGGGCACCAACATCGGGGCGTAGCTGACCAGCACCCACGGCCAGGTACAGGCGGCCGCCGTGAACACCTGGGCCAAATGACTGCCGCCCAGCCCCGCGGCCACCGCCAACAGAGGCAACATCACGGCCACTTGAGCCAGCACCAGCCAGCCTAGGTCGGACCAAGTCCCCGGCCGCCGCCGAGCCACCAAAACGGGCTTGCATCCCCCAGACGCACCGGCTGCAACCGAGCCGTCACACCCCGCGTCGGCGCGAGCTGCCGACCCGTCGCCCAGTCCGTGATCTTTACTTGGCCCGCCTGAATCAAGCGTTTCAAACGAGCGTCGGTCTTGCATCGGTGCTGAAATAAATCGACCCTTCTCGCTCCAACTTGCGCCCCAACCTACCGTTCGCTACGCCACCCTCAGGGCAAACGACTGCCCCCAAACCTCCGTCTCCCACCGCCGCCAGCCACGCAACCTCGACTCACTTTCGCTCGCCCGATTGACCTCGGCGGGCCGCCTGCTCCCGGGTTCGCTGCTCCAGCCACTGCGTCAATCGCCACAACTGCCACCCGCCGCTCAGCATGCCAAAGGCACAGCCCGCCAACAAGCCGAATGGCAGAAAAGCCCCGCCTCGGTACGCCGCCAGCCCCACGTCTAGGCCATACCCCATCAACACGGGCAGGCTCATGGCGAAGGCCACGACCAAAATCCGCTGCGAAACCAGGATCCCCTCGCTCAGCCAGGACAGGCTGGGACGACCCTCCGACTCCTCGTCTTCAGCTTGAACACCCATCGAAACCCTCGCTCGCTACCACCAGTCCCCGCGATCACCAACCCCCGGCCCGATCATACTCCGCCCGCCCCTCGCCGGGTATTGCCTTCCGCAGGCTCGCAACGACCGCGCCGCTTGATCACCCGCTCGGCGCTACTTACGAGGCTCTCTGATGCACGGAATCAATCACCCGCACGGCGAAACGCATGCATTCGCGACAAATCCTCGGCACCCGCGTCCAACCGAGCTTGATTAAAGTCAGTGGCCCTGGCCATTGGCACCAAGTAATCATCGCCTTCAAGGTGGATGATCCATAACGTATCAAAAATAGTCTCTGGGTTTTCAGCGACGGGATGCCCCAACGTCAATCGCGGACCGACCCGAAAAGCCGTGGTTTGCCATTCGCCCCAAGCTGATTGAAACTCCACCAGGTAGGTGTCCGCGATACTTGTCGAGAGCACCTTCAGGCTACAACGGTTCCGCACGCCCCCACGCTGCCACGCGCCCCTCAAGTCCACATCACTGGATAGCAGATTCGATTCAGCCAACTCGACGTCCGGCCCAGCCCGCCAACTTGCCAATTCCTCGTGAACGTCCCAACTCTGACGGTCTTGCAGACTTGGTAGAACCAGCCCCAGCAGCACTAGGATAATCGCCACGATAACAAGGCACTCCATATGACTTAGATGAACTGGAAGTCGCAAAACAATACTCCTGATTGCTGGCAGCTTGTACCCTAACAGACGAAGACCTCAGAGATATTCTGCGTTGGGCGACTGACGAGGGCTTCGACATCATGGGCGACCAATACGTCGCGGCCGATGATACATCAATTTACGCGACTCGGTCCATTGGACTCAAAGCCTGGCAATTGGCAGACACTCGCTGGAAGGATCTGCCGCGTGAATTTACTGTGGAGTCGCTTAAGGCTGAGGGGCGTGACGTCGTTGGGGAGTGGCTACTCTATCGCGACCCCGACTCGGATCGCCTTGTCACCGATCGGATCGCTCCATTTTTGTTTGTGACTCGTGAAGGCACCCCCGGCGTGCTGTATGTTGGAGTCCCCGTCGTGGACGACTCACTGCAACCCGGAGGCTACGCAGGAGGTGATTCTGAAATCATGCCAATCGGTTTCGAACAAGGGCGACGGTTTGGGTTTGAAGAATTCTGGTCAAAAACGCCCTCGAACTGAGCAAACCGGGTGCTAATGCACTGCGGCTGATTTTCTCTGCCTCAATCCCGAGGCCCGGGGGGCACCGTGCGGAGGAAGTGGTTGGTGATCATTTGATAAAGATGCCGAGTCGTATTCTCGCCCTCGCGGATCGCATGCGTACGATTCGGGTAGGCGAACATCGAAAACTGCTTGTTGTGCTTGATCAATTCGTTGATCAATAACTCGGTCGTCTGGTAGTGGCAGTTGTCGTCCCCAGTCCCATGTATCAGCAGCAGCTCGCCCTCCAGTCGCTCGGCAAAGGTCAGCGGCGAGCCCAACCGGTAGCCTTCGGCATTGTCGTCTGGCAAGCCCATGTATCGCTCTTGATAGATCGTGTCGTAATACAGTTGATTAGGAACTGGAGCCACTGAAACTCCCGCGGCATAGATCTCTGGATATCGGAACAAGGCATTGAGCGTCATCGATCCGCCGCCGCTCCATCCCCACACACCCACTCGCTGCGCATCCACGTACGGTCGTTCTCGCAGTACCGACTTCACCGCCGCAGCTTGGTCAGCTGACGCCAGTATCCCAATCTGGCGATAAATGCTCTTGCGCCACTCGCGGCCACGCGGGGCCGGTGTGCCGCGATTGTCAAAGCTCATCACGACGTATCCCTGCTGAGCCAGCAGGCTGTGCCACAACATCTGGTCCCCACCCCAACGGTCCACGACCGTTTGCCCGGCCGGTTCGCCGTAAACGTACACCAACAACGGATACTTCCGCGTGGGATCCAAATTCGGTGGCAAGATGCACCACGCATCCAGCTCGATCCCGTCACCAATGTCGACTCGAAAGAACTCTCGTGGCGGTAAGTGCATGTCCTCTATCTGACTGCGCAGCCCCGCATTCGCCTCGACGACGACCTGCGTCGCGTGATCGCTCAACCGGACGACCTCGGTGGTCGGCGGTGAACGGAACTGAGACGCCGTGAGCAATGCCATCTGGCGATCCGGCGACAGAACGTACCGATGCGTTCCCTCTCGATCCGCCGCTGTCACTCGCTGCAGTTGGCTACCATCAAAATGCACTCGATAGAGATACAACTGAGTGGGATTGGCCGGCGAGGCAGAAAAGTAGATCCACTGAGCGGCTTGGTCGACGCCTACCAGCTCCACAACATCAAATTCACCCGTTGTGACCTGTCGGATCGATTTGTCTTCGAGTGACACCAGGTAAATGTGTTGCCAGCCATCGCGTTCACTCAACCAGGCAAACTGCGAACGATCGGCCAGCCAATGCAGTGTGTCGTGCACATCGATCCAAGCCGCGTCTTGTTCCGCCAGGACCACATCCACTTGCGATTTGGTCACATCCGCCAGATACACGACCAACCGATTCTGCAGCCGATTCAGTTGCTGGATCACCAAGTCCGTTTCATTGACCCATTCCATCCGCGGCAAATAGTTGTCGCGCTGATCGCCCGGAATCGGCACCCAGGTCGTCGTCAGGCTGGCCAAGTCAATCACGCCGATTCGAGCGGCCGGATTGATCGTACCGACTTTGGGATAAGGAATGAACTGAATTTGCGGGTAGAGTGTGGCGGTGTTGTTGACCAACGGAAACGACTGGATTCCCGCCGCATCGATTTCCCAAAAAGCGATGCGTTGGCCATCGGGACTGAACCGAAAGCCGTCTCGGATCGAAAACTCCTCCTCATAGGCCCAATCGAACGTACCGTTGATCTTCGTGGGTGACCCGGTATCGGTCAGCCGGGTAATCGTGCCGTCGGCCAACGCTTGGATGTACAGATCGTTCTGATAGACGTAGGCGACTTGGCTGGCGTCCGGCGAGAATTTGGCGAACATCAGCGACGACGCGCTTGCCTCTCCGCCAAGTTTCGCGAGGGACTTCGACTCCATGTCCAACACCCAATAATCACCTCGTGTGTTGTACCGCCAAACTCGCTGGGTGTTTGTAAAGACCAGCAACTTGGTCTTGTCGTGTGACCATTGGTAGGAATCGATAGGGAGTGGCTTGTCGGCGCCCGCTGGCGTGAGCATCTCATGGGACACCAGCACCTGTTCGACATCGGGGTTGGTCAGATCGATGCGTACAATCGACGAATAACCGGAATCGGCGTCCGTTTGGACTCGTTCGAATCCCTTGCTATCGCTCTGCCATTGTCCCACAAACGATTCGGCGCGGAATCCTGGAGGGTTGAATATCGAGTCAATTGTGAGGGCCGTCGCTGTTTGTGGCGTTGCCGTTTGACCCTCGCGCGGCTCCTGGCTCTGTGTCATACCGCATGGACAAATGGCCGGCAGCGCGAACGCAAATAGAAAAATGGCTACAAAGAAAGGAAGTCGTAATTTCATCAGGCCAAATCCAACGGTAGGAGGACAGGTATTTGCTGGTTCGAATCGGGTCGCTGGTGCTAGAGGTGCGGTAAAGGGGTCAGGCGTCAATTGTGCGAAGCACCCGTAGGGCCGTTCCGGCAATTGACGCCTGGGGTGTGGTAAAGGGGTCAGGCGTCAATTGTGCGAAGCACCCGTAGGGCCGTTCCGGCAATTGACGCCTGACCCCTTTACCACACCTCAATTGAAACATTTTGCGATACTCGGAACAACCGGTAGCGAGACCGTCGCCCCCATCCCATTCTGCAGCTTGCGGTTTTTTGCCGTTGTGCGCGTTTCGATGCAAAACTGGTTCAAACGTACAAGACGAAAAGTGATTCATCAGCTACGATCTGGTTGGGGGCGACCTTTCGCAATCGGTGTCCCTGCTGGGGAACGCCCAGGACAATGCCATGATGATCAAACGGTTGGTGCGAATCGTAACTCTCGGTTTGTTGGCCATTGGGATACTCTCGACTGCGATTGCGACTGCTGCGCAGGACCGGCCTGGCGTGCCGGACTTTACTCAGGGTGCCAAGCTACCTCAAGATGCCAAGCACGATTGGAACCTTGGGCCGACGGGGCTGCGGGGCTGGATTTACTGCGACCGATTGGTGACGACCGACGCTCGGCAGATTCTGGTCACTCAAGTCGACCACGGCTCCCCCGCCGCAAACACTTTTCAAATTGGCGACGTGATTCTCGGTGTGGGCGGCAAGCCGTTCTCTTTCGATCCTCGCACGGAACTGGGCCAAGCGATCACAGCGTCCGAATCGAAGGCCGGTCGTGGCAAACTGGTACTCACTCGTTGGCGAGCAGGCAAGTTGACCGAGGTGGTGATCAAACTACGGGTGCAGGGTGACTACAGTGCAACGGCCCCCTTCGATTGTGACAAGTCGAAACGACTGTTCGAGCAAGGCTGCCAGGCGCTGGCGATGCGGATGTTGCAACCGGGCTATGCAGGCATGGACGCCATCCCTCGGTCGATCAACGCCCTCGGGCTGTTGGCCAGTGGCAATCGCAAGTACTTGCCACTCTTGAAGAGGGAAGCGGAGTGGGCCGCCAGTTATTCCAGCAAGTCGATGCAGACGTGGTACTACGGCTACTGCCTGTTGTTCTTGTCCGAATACGTTTTGGCGACGGGCGACGAGTCCGTACTGCCGGGCTTGCAGCGACTGGCGTTGGAGGCGGCCCAGGGGCAGAGTGCCGTGGGCTCCTGGGGCCATGGATTCGCCATCCCGGACGGTCGCTTGGGCGGGTACGGCATGATGAACTCGCCCGGAGTGGTGTTGACGATCAGTTTGGCGTTGGCACGCGAGGCCGGCGTGAAAGATGTGGCCGTTGCTGAAGCCATCGAACGCAGCGCCAAACTGTTGCGATTTTACATTGGCAAGGGCTCGATCCCGTACGGCGATCATCACCCCTGGCTGGAAGGTCACGAAGACAACGGCAAGTGCGGGATGGCGGCGGTTCTGTTCAACGCGTTGGGTGAAGCCCAAGGTGCCGAGTTCTTTTCACGGATGAGTGTGGCGGCGCACGGACCGGAACGCGATTGCGGGCACTGCGGCAACTACTTTAACCTGTTCTGGGCCATGCCCAGTGTCGCGTTGTCGGGGCCCAATGCCTCCGGGGCGTGGATGAACGAATTTGGCGGTTGGTACTTTGATCTAGCACGTCGTTGGGACGGCAGTTACCCGCACCAAGGCCCTCCCGAGAACGGGCACGACAGCTTCCACAATTTTGATGCCACAGGCACCTACCTGTTGGCCTACGCCATGCCGCTGAAAAAGATTCGACTGACGGGCGCCGGCAAGTCCGTGGTCCCGAGCTTGGACACAACCGCCGCGGAATCTCTGATTGCCGATGGTCGTGGGTGGGACAACAAAGACCGCCACAGCGCGTACGATCAATTCACTGTGGATCAACTCGTCGAACGATTGGGCAGTTGGTCGCCGATTGTCCGCGAGCGAGCCGCGCTGGCGGTGGGGCGTCGACCGAACGTGCCGGTTGAGACGATTGTCGCACTGCTCGATGCACCCAGTCTCGAGGCTCGGTACGGTGCGTGCCAGGCCCTGAGTAAGCTTGGCCAGCGGGGAGAGCCCGCGTTGGCAGCGTTGCAGCGCTGCCTGCAAGCGGGGGACCTGTGGCTGCGAGTCAGCGCGGCAGAAGCATTGGCCAAGATCGGTCCGGCCGCCAAACCGACGGTCCCGAAGTTGTTGGAATTGTTGGCGGAAGTGGACCAAGCGAGTGATCCCCGTGGCATGCAACAACGTTATCTGACGTTCGCCTTGTTCGAAGGCGACGGCATGCTGGGCGGGTCGCTGGAGGGCGTCGATCGTCAAGCACTCTACACGGCCGTGCGCGCGGGTTTGCAGAACCAGGACGGGCGGGCTCGGGGAAGTCTCAGTTCCGTCTACCGAAACCTCTCGGCCCAAGAAATCAAACCGTTGTTGCCGGCGATTTATCAGGCCATCATGGAACCCGCCCCGAGCGGCGAGATGTTCGCGGATGGCATTCGCGTGGAAGGGCTGCGGCTGTTTGCCAAACACCGTATTGAGGAAGGGATCGAGGCATGCGTTCGATACACTCGGCAACAGAACCCCTGGGCCAGCGAGATCCGAACGCCCGAACTGATGGAGATTCTGCTCAGTTACGGCACCCATGCGAAGGCCGTGATTCCCGAGCTTACTGAGTTGGCGAACTACTTCGAGAACGACGAGCCGGACTTCCCGCGGGAACTGATGAAACAAAAGGCCAAGTGCGTTCGCGATACCATTCGAGCAATCGAAGCGGCGACGGAGACGCCACAGCTGATGCGGCTGCCCAAGGACGAACGCTCGCCCAGGATCGTCAACATCATTAACTTTATCCGCCAATGTGAACCGCGAATTGACTGGATTACTGAGGATGTGTTGTATGAAACCGTAGTCGAGCAGATCAAGCTGATGAAGCAACATCAGCTCAGGGGGACCTTTCTCGTGCAATACGATGCATTGATCGATCCTCGGTACCAGGCACTGTTGAAGTCGTTACCGGCCGAGCAGTTTGAAATTGGTGTTTGGTGGGAGATTCCGCAGCCGTTAGTCGAGCGGAGCGGCTACACATGGCGAGGACGGTACCCGTGGGACTGGCATGCTGACGTGGGGTTTGCCACTGGCTATTCGCCGGAAGAACGCGAAAAACTTACAGATACCTACATGGCGGATTTCAAAGCTATCTTTGGTCGATATCCGAAATCAGTGGGCTCGTGGTTCATAGACGCGCACACGCTGCAATACATGGCGGAAAAATACGGCATTGAAGCCTCTTGTAACTGCAAGGATCAGGTCGGCACCGATGGCTATACCCTGTGGGGTGGTTATTGGAACCAGGGGTATTACCCCAGTAAGAAGAACGCTTACATGCCAGCCCAGAATGCGGAAAATCAAATTTCTGTGCCCATCTTCCGAATGCTTGGTAGCGATCCAATTCATCAGTACGACAGCGGGCTGGGCACCGATCACCAACGAGTCATCTCGCTGGAGCCGGTCTACACGGCCGCCGGCGGAAATGCAGCCTGGTGCCAATGGTATTTTGATGCCTTTGTCGACGGCGCTGCCATGGATTACGCCTACACGCAGGTCGGTCAAGAAAACTCTTTCACTTGGAAACGGATGGAAAATGGGTTCAACATCCAGTTGCCACTCGTCGCCCGACTGCAAGCAGAGGGCAAGGTCGAGGTGCTGACGTTGGGGGAAACGGGCAGGTGGTTCAAAGATCGGTATCAGGTAACACCCCCCACGGCGGTGACCGTCTTAAACGATTATTCGCCCAAGAACCAGAAAACCGTTTGGTTCAACTCCAGATTCTACCGCGTTAACCTCCTGTGGGATCAGGACACCGTGCGCTTTCGCGACATTCATCTTTTTGACGAAACCGTCGCCTCTGACTATCTGACCAAAAGGGGGACCTCCAGTCAGTGTTTTTTCCAGGCCTTACCCATGGTCGATGGTTTTAACTGGAGCACCGCTCAATCCGTGGCAGGACTGAGATTCAAGACCGCGGGAGGGGTTGAGATCAAAGGCGGAACACCGACTGTGGATGATCAAACGCCTGGTGAGCTGACAATCCGTTGGCCGACCGTGGCACCAACGGGCGAGATCGTTATGACCTTCAATGAAACCACCGTCCATTTGGAGGCAGTTGGCGACCTGAAAGACGACTGGCTGCTGGAGCTGACCCATTCTGAGGCGGCTGCATTGCCTTTCCGTGCCATCACGCCGGATCGTTTGGACTGTGTCTTCAAGGGCACCGCGTATTCCGTCTTAGCGTTGCAGGGCAAGTTTACAAATGAGTCCGAAAGCCCGTTTCAGATCCTCCCTGAACAGGGCAAGATCGAGTTGAATCTCGCTCGCCCACCCGCCGGAAGTGAATAACACCATTGATGACGGTTCGAGTCGCAATCCGCTAAATCAAAGGACGATCAATTGACTATCAAACCTCTCTCACGAAGCTTCTTGCTGCTCTGGTTCAACGTCTTAACGACTTGCGCCAGCGTCATCGCTCAAGCCCCGCTCGACACTCGGGAGCTGACACCTGAACCCGGTGCCGTTTCGACAAAAAAACCGCTCAAGGTCTTCATCCTGGCGGGTCAATCGAACATGGAAGGACATGCCGAGGTCCGGACTTTTGACTACATTGGCAAAGATCCAACCACCGCTCCGTTGCTCCGGGAGATGCGCAATCCGGATGGAACGCCGCGGGTGTGCGATCAGGTTTGGATGTCTTATTTGACCGGGCCCTACGATGGCAGCGCCAACGACGAGGGGCTGGGGAAACTGACGACTGGATTCGGCGCTCGAGGAGATCGACCCACCGAGGATGGCGGCAAGATCGGGCCGGAGTTCACCTTTGGGATCTTTATGGAGAAAGAACTGCAGGAACCGATCCTGATCATCAAGACCGCTTGGGGTGGCCGGTCGCTCAACACCGAGTTCCGTCCGCCGAGTGCTGGGCCGTACCAACTGCCCCAACAGATTCAGGAGCAGTGGGACAAACATCCGCAGGGTGCCCACGGCATTCCCAAACTGGAAGAGCGGAAAAAATGGCAAGCTGACAAAGCTGCCGCCTCGGGTGTCTTTTACCGCATGATGGTGGAGCATGTAAAGAAGGTGCTGGCCGATCCGGCTCGGGTCTGCCCCGCTTACGATCCCGAACAGGGCTACGAACTGGCTGGGTTTGTGTGGTTTCAAGGTTTCAATGATCTGGTCGACGGTCAAACCTACCCAAATGGTAATTATGAAGAATACTCGCGACTGATGGCCCACTTCATCCGGGACGTCCGCCAGGACCTGGCCGCCCCGCAGATGCCGTTCGTGATCGGAGTGCTGGGAGTCGGCGGCGAAAGCGATAACTTGAATTTTCGCGAAGCCATGGCTGCACCTGCTTCTCTGCCCGAGTTCCAAGGGAATGTCATTGCAGTGGAAACCGCGCCCTTTTGGGATCGCGTCATCGAAGCCGCCGAGCCCAGGCAGCGTGAGTACAACGAAATCGTCGGTACCGCTCATGCCTTGAATCGCGACGGCACGCTCGACACGCAGCGGAAATGGGACAAGTATTGGCGACCGATTGGCAAGCCTGTACCCGCGGAGCGAAACTGGCGTTTCGTCACGGTCGCTGCGACCGATGCGCAGGACAAGTTGGCTGAATACACTGACCGGCGATTCCGTGACATCAATCTGCCGGATGGGTTGGAAGAGTGGTACAAGCCGGAATTTGATGACAGCCAATGGACGAAAGGCCCAGCCCCTATCGGCAAGGGTGTTTGGAACCACAGCGGTATCAACTTGGACCAGTTTCCCTCGACTTGGGGCGACGGGGAATTTTTGCTCATGCGTTCCACGTTTGAAGTGGACAACCTCGACTACGATTCCTACCGGCTGGCAATTTTAGCTCGGCAGGGGTTCCATGTTTATTTGAATGGCCACAAGATACACACCTACATTTGGTGGCTGGATAAGCCCCAATACCGCTCCATCGTCCTGGAGCGCGAGCAGACGCAACACTTAAAGCTCGGGAAGAACGTCTTGGCGATCTACGCCAATGATCAATACTCGGCGGACTCCCCCGAGCACTACGCCGCCTTGGATGCCTGGATTGAGGGGATCACCCGAGCGGATCAAGAGCGATTTGACCTGGCTCTGGAAGAGGTCTTTTCACCCGCCGATCGCGAGGCACTGGAAGGCGCCTCCAATGGTGGCTACCACTACTTCGGCAGTGCGAAGATCTTTGCACAGATTGGCAAAGCTTTCGCCGAGGCCAACCACAAGCTGTTGAGCAACCGTTCACGGTAGCTGTTCGCTCCCCGCAGAAGAATTGAACCACAAGAGCTGTGAAGGTCACAGAGGAAGACTGCGGCTACCCGGCATTCTCTGCATCCTTTCCGCCTCTGCGGTTCTTCTCCTTCGGGCCAGCAGAAAATCCGAACCGCTCAAACTTGGAAAAGGCTGGCGGCAGGCGTAGGGTGTCATGGAGCAAGTCCTAACAAAACCGATATTGTCGCGCAATCAACGTCGGATGAAATGCCCAGCGCCGCCCCTCGAACGATCGACTTGCGCAATGCACCATTCGTTATGCAAGACTTCTCTATCTATTTCCCCCTCTGCAGTGCTCCATTTTCAGGTCGGACGAAATCCTAAACCTGAACCGCTGGAAAAGGCTGGAAGAAGGCGTAGGGTGTCATGGAGCAAGTCCTAACAAAACCGATACTTTTGCGCAATCAACGTCGGATGAAATGCCCAGCGCCGTCCCACGAACGATCGACTTGCGCAATGCACCATTCGTTATGCAAGACTTCACTATCTATTTCCCCCTCTGCGGGATTCCTCCCTCAGGTCGGAAGAAATCCTAAACCTGAACCGCTGGAAAAGGCGGGAAGAAGGCGTAGGGTGTCATGGAGCAAGTCCTAACAAAACCGATATTGTCGCGAAATTAACATCACCCGAAAGAATCACAGCGCCGCCCCTCGAACGATCGACTTGCGCAATGCACCATTCGTTATGCAAGACTCCTCTATCAAATTCCCCCTCTGCGGTGCTCCATTTTCAGGTCGGAAGAAATCCTAAACCTGAACCGCTGGAAAAGGCGGGAAGAAGGCGTAGGGTGTCATGGAGCAAGTCCTAACAAAACCGATCCTGTCGCGCAATCAACGTCGGATGAAATTCACAGCGTCGCCCCACGAACGATCGACTTGCGCAATGCACCATTTTCTATCCAAGACTTCACTCTGTACTTCCCCTCTCTGCGACGTTTCTCCTTCGGGCCAGCAGAAGAATTGAACCGCGAGAGCTGAAAAGGTCGCAGAGGAAGACAACAATTGCCTGGCAGGCATGTCGGGAAGCGGGCAGGCGAACGATTACGCTTTTGCATCCGACGATGGACGTCGGCTCAAGCGAAGCTGAACGGCGAGCATCAGTAAGGCGCCGGTAATCGCCAAACTGCCGGCCGCCCATTGGCCCGAGCGTAACACTTCGCCGAACAGGACATACGAGGCGACCGCCACGAGGAACCGTTGTACCTGGAGCACCCCAGCCGAAACGGCCACGCCCAACCGGGCGATGGACATGTAATAAAAGACGTGTCCCAGAGCGATGCCGATCAAGGCCGAGAGCAGCAGCCAGACGAACTGCTCGCGGCTCAGGTCCCAAGCACCTGCGCCGGAGCGCTCTCCCAACCCCAGCATCAGCAGGACCATGACCAGGGCCGTCATTTGGCTGATGGCCGCAAATGCCATCACCGAGGGTACGTGCGGCAGGTACATTCGCACGGACAACGCATACGAGGCGAACAGCCCGCCGCTGGCGATCGCCAATCCCATGCCAGCCAATTGGCTCCAGTCGATCGACTGGGAGCCTAACAGCACCGAGCCGCTGGTGCCGAGTACCACCAGTGCCGCGCCCAGCAGATAACCCGGGGTGCGAATCACTGCCCGCTCGCGTGGGAACAGCAGATACGCGCCCAAGCCTGCGAACAGGATTTGGCTCCGCAGGCCGAAGGTCAGCAGCCCGGGCTCGATGCGGTAATGCGCCCAGACAAAACAGATCTGGCCACAGACGTTGATCAGGCTGGGCACCAGTGCCGCTCGCCACAAGCCCGGCGTCCAGCGACCACTGGCGGCCGCCAACGCCAGGAGCGGCGCCCAGAACAGGGCACTGGCGCCGTACCGCCAGCCGTTGCTGGTCCAGGGGTCCACGTGATCGGCGAAGTACCGCAGGAACAGGGGGATACTGGACCATCCCACCAGCGTCATCAGGATCGTGACCACGCCCATACCAGCAGACAGCGGTCGAGAATCAGGGGTTGCGGACACGGAAACTTTCTGGCGAGGACAGGCGGCGAGCATCACGGTAATCGACCGCAGCGTTTTGTCAATCGCTGGTTGCCTAGCGATACCCCAGTGTCAGCGCCTTCAAAGTCATGTTTCCGTTTAAGGAACACTCATCTTCGCTAATCTTCACTAATCCAAAACACGGAACCCACGCCCTGCAACCAATCCCCTCATCTTTTGTCCATGACCATTTCATAACCAACTCGTCCGTATCCCAGACCTCCGACGATCGCAGATCAATGACGATTAGCGGAGATCAGCGAAGATTAGTGTTCCCCACCCCCAACCTCCCCATTCCACAAACCTTCCAACCATGCCCTCATAACCTATAGTCATCTCGTATCCTTCGTGCCTTTCGTGGTCCCACCCATTCCACCACCTGTCGCTTCCCAACGTCGCCTCCATCACCTCCCATCCCACTTGTTCACCTCCCATCCCACTCCTTCGTGTGCCGGAACTCCGACGATCGCAGATCAATGAAAATTAGCGAAGATCAGCGCCCATTAGTGTTCCCCATCCCCAACCTCCCCATTCCACAAACCCTCCAAACCTATCCTCCAGTCCTATAGTCATTTCGTGTCCTTCGTGCTTTTCGTGGTTCCACCCAATCTGCCACCCCTAGCGTCACCACATCACCTCTATCACCTCCCATCCCACATGTTCCCCTCCCATCCCACTCCTTCGTGTGCCAGAACTCCGACGATCGCAGATCAATGACGATTAGCGGAGATCAGCGAAGATTAGTGTTCCCCATCCCCAACCTTCCCATTCCACAAACCCTCCAACCTTATCCTCCCGCCCTATAGTCATTTCGTGTCCTTCGTGCCTTTCGTGGTCCCACCTAATCCACCACCTGTCGCTTGCCCACGTCGACTCCATCACCTCCCATCCCACTTGTTCACCTCCCAGCCCACTCCTTCGTGTGCCGGACCTCCGACGATCGCAGATCAATGACGATTAGCGGAGATCAGCGAAGATTAGTGTTCCCCATCCCCAACCTCCCCATTCCACAAACCCTCCAACCCTATCCTCCCGCCCTATAGTCATCTCGTATCCTTCGTGCCTTTCGTGGTTCCACCTAATCTGCCACCCCTAGCGTCACCACATCACCTCTATCACCTCCCATCCCACTTGTTCACCTCCCATCCCACTCCTTCGTGTGCCAGACCTCCGACGATCGCAGATCAATGAAAATTAGCGAAGATTAGCGCCCATTAGTGTTCCCCACCCCCAACCTCCCCAATTCACAAACCTGCCCCTCATGCCCTCCCTAACTTCAGTGCCTTCGTGCCTTAAATATTTCGAACCGTCCGCCCCTTTCGTGTCCTTCGTGACTTTCGTGGTTCCACCTAATCTGCCACCCCAAGCGTCACCGCCTCACCTCCACCGCAAAGACCCGCGTTATCCGCTGGCTGTCCCTCAGGCCATTATCCGCAGCGACACGTGTTTTTTGTTGTGCGACGACGGCTTTAAGGATAAGATCAAAACCGTAACGGCCGCTTAGCATCGGCGGCTGCCCCGTTCCACCAACTGAGTCACTGGCTGCCACCGCACCTGGAAAGAACCGAACGCATGAATCGACTGTCGCCAAGTCGACCTCCACGCAGCCCTCGCTTTACAGCTCCGCGACCTTGGCTCGTGTGGGGACTGACCCTGGTCGTCTGCACTTGGCTTGCGTTCCCGGCTCTGACTCGGCAGGTCATGGCCGCTGGAGTGCAAGCCGACGCGGTAAGCGATTCCCAGTCCAATGACGATCACCAGCGAGCGGCCTTCTTCGAAGCCAAGATCCGCCCGCTGCTGCTCGAACGCTGCCTGCCTTGTCACAGTGATGCACAAGCCGACGCGGGACTGTCGCTGGAATCGCGTGCGGGTTGGTGGGATCGCGAGGTGATCGTGCCGGGCCGCCCGAGTGAAAGTCGCTTGCTGCAGTTGGTCAGTAGCGACGCGGACGAAGAACGCATGCCGCCACCCGACAGTCAGAAGCCGCGGCTGAACCCCGAGCAAGTGCAAGCCTTGCACCAATGGATCGAACAGGGAGCCTACGATCCGCGTGACGCCACGGCGACGACCACCGGTCCGACGCGACGGACTCGGCCGTTTCGCATCACCCCGCGGGATCTGGAGCACTGGGCCTTCCAACCGCTGTCGCCCCAAGCTCGCCAGCGACTCGCGACTCACGATACTGCCGCACAAGCAATCGAAGAACACTTGCAAGAAATCTGGAAACGTAATGATTTGCAGGAAATCCCGATGGCCAGTCCGCGGGAACGAGTGCGGCGGGTCACGTTTGATCTGTGGGGTCTGCCCCCAGAGCCAGAAATGGTGGAGGAGTTCGAGCAAGACCCCAGTGACGCGGCCTGGGCGGCACTGGTCGATCGCTTGCTGGAGTCCCCTCATTACGGACAACGTTGGGGACGACATTGGTTAGACGTGGTCCGCTTCGCCGAGACGAACGGCTACGAACGCGATGGACCGAAGCCGAACGCTTGGCGGTACCGCGATTATGTGATTGACGCCTTTAACCATGACAAACCTTACGATCGATTTTTACTGGAGCAGTTGGCTGGCGATCACTTGATCCAGGCCGAAGGGTTGACGTCGACCACCACCCCGCAAGCCTGGCGTGAGGCCATCATCGCCACGGGTTTTGCCCGCTTGCATGTCTGGGACGACGAGCCCGACAGTTCCTTGGCGGCTGAATACGACGATCTGGACGATGTCTTGAACACGACCGCCACCGCGTTTCTGGGCCTGACCCTGTCCTGCGCTCGCTGCCACGATCACAAATTCGATCCTATTTCGCAAATCGACTATTATGCCTGGTTGGACTTCTTTCGCGACATCGATCCGTATGGGCTGCCCAAACAGGGCGGCGGCGGACGCGGCACGGGAAGGATCGAGCGGTTTCTTTGCGGGGAACAGGCGTTGGCCCAGTGGCACGAGCAGCGCGGCGCGAACATCGCGGCCCTGCAACAACGCTTGGCAACGGAGCCGGAATCCAGCCAGAGAGACGCCTGGCAGCGGGAGCTGGAGCAGTGGCAGGTCGCCCAGCCGCCCTTCGACAAGGCCTTGGCCATCCAGCCACCGAACCAGCGACCGGTGACGCAGGTGTTGCTCCGCGGCGACCCGCAATCTCCGGGAGTTGTTGCATCCGCGGCGGTGCCCGGCCTGTTTCAGGAACTGGGGCTGCCCTGGCCAGCGTCGCGGCAACCGTCCTCGTCCGCGGCGGAGACAACCGCGGTGGAAGGCGCGGTGGCAGCACTGCCCACGCGACTCGATCTGGCTCGCTGGCTGACCGCGCCCGAGCATCCGTTGACATCCCGAGTCATCGTCAATCGCGTGTGGCGACAGCATTTTGGTACCGGCATTGTGCCCACGCCCGACGACTTTGGTTACACCGGCATCCCGCCGGTCGACCCCGAGTTATTGGATCTGTTGGCGGTCATTTTGCAACAAGCCGGCGGGTCGCTGAAGTCGTTGCATCGCGCGATTTTGCTGACCGAAGCATATGGGAGATCGTCCGATCGAGGCAGTTCGGCCGCGCAGCATAACGCGGCCAGGGACCCGGACAACCGTTATTTTTCGCGGCAGAACTTGCGGCGATTGGATGCGGAAAGTCTGCGGGATGCGATGTTGGTCCAGGCCCAATCGTTGCATCCCAAGGAGGCCGGCCCCAGTGTTTACCCGACGCTGCGACCTGAGATTCGCGCGACCGCCAATCCGGTCTCGGTCGATGCTTGGCCGGAGAGTCCCGCCGATGAGCAGAACTGCCGCAGCGTGTTCCTGGTCGTCAAACGCTCGTTGCCCGACCCGCTGCTCGAGGCGTTCGACTTTGCCAACAGTCACTCGCCCGAGGGGGCGCGGAATACCACCACCGTCGCGCCGCAGGCCTTGATGTTGCTCAACGATCCGTGGGTACGTCAGCAGGCGGAGCGTTTGACCGCGCAACTGCTGGTCGCGACTCCCGACCGCGATTCTCGGGTCCGTTGGTTGTGGCAACGTGTCTGGCAGCGTGAGCCACGACGCGAGGAGCAAGGGTTGGCGGACCGGTTTTTGACCGAGTCGGCTGGGGAGACCGACGAGCGAGAGGCCTGGGTTCGCTTGGTGCGAATCTTATGGAACAGCAACGAATCGTTGTACGTGGATTGAACGCCGGAACCCGGCAGACTGGGAGGTGAATGATGCGACCAGAGGAACACGGGTGGGTGGGCAACCGAGCGGCGGTCTCGCGTCGCCAATTTGTCAGTGGACTGGGTGCGGGTTTCGGAGCCGTGGCGCTGAACGCCTTGTTGGCTCAAGACCAAGTGGTCGGGTCGGGCGCCGACGAGCGGACGCCACTGGCCAGCCCCGATCGGGGGGTGAATCCATTGGCAGCCAAACCGCCGATGCTACCCAAGTCGGCCAAGGCCTGCATCTTTCTGTTTATGTTCGGCGGGCCATCCCAGGTCGATCTGTTCGACTACAAGCCAGTCCTGCAACAGAGCGACGGCAAGACCATTCAAAACGAGTTTCGCCGAGGGGCAATGACGGCGGCTACTTTGCAGGCCAGTCGGCGGAAGTTTGCCCAGCATGGCCAATCGGGGCAATGGTGTTCGGATGCCTTGCCGCACTTGGCCCAGCATGTCGATAAGATGGCATTTATAAAATCCTTGTACAGCGACTCGTTTGCGCACGGGAGTGCGTTGTTGCAGATCAACAGCGGTCGGATCTTGCAAGGTCATCCGACGTTGGGATCTTGGGTCACGTACGGCTTGGGCTCGGAGAACCAGAATCTACCCGGGTATGTCGTGATGTTGGATCCGCGTGGGGGGCCAACCAGTGGTGCGGCGAATTGGTCCGCGGGCTACATGCCAGCTGCCTATCAGGGCACGGTGCTGCGTTCGCAAGAGCCCGCGATATTGAATTTGCAGCCGTCGGACCGCTCGACGCGGCAGCAGCAGCGGCGTGAGATCGACTTGATCCGCCAGTTGAGCGGTCAACATCAAGCGAGTCGACCGGGCTACAGCGAATTGGAATCGCGGATCGCCAGTTATGAACTGGCCTTCAACATGCAGACGGAAGCGCCGGAGACCTTGGACTTGTCCACCGAGACGCAGCAGACCTTGGAGATGTACGGCATCACCGAGCCCAAACCCGACTGGCACTCGTTGGCCTTAGGCCCCAGTACCTTTGGCCAGCAATGTTTGATTGCTCGGCGAATGGTGGAACGGGGTGTGCGATTCATCCAGATCTACTCGGGGGGCGGAAACGCGGGTGGGCAGAACACTTGGGATGCTCATCACGGCATGGAGGAGAATTTGCGGTTGCATTGCCCGGAGGTCGACCGACCGATTGCCGCCTTGCTGACGGATCTGGAGCAACGCGGGCTGTTGGAGTCGACGTTGGTGGTGTGGGGTGGGGAGTTTGGGCGGATGCCCGTGTCTGAGACCTTCAATACGGGTGGGAAGCCAGGCGGGCGGGACCACAATCCCAAGGGCTTTACCTACTGGTTGGCGGGGGCGGGTGTGCGGCCGGGGGTCTCGATTGGGGAGACGGACGAGATTGGGGAGACTGCGGTGGTGGATCCGTACCATTTGCGTGACTTGCATGCCACGGTTCTGCACCTGATGGGCCTGGATCACCGCCGGCTGACCTACTTCCACGGCGGCTTGGACGAGAAACTGACCGGGGTGGTGGAAGCGAACGTCATCCGCCAGGCCCTCCGGGGCTAGGGGCTTGTTGATTTTTCCGTAGCGGAGTGCGTCAAACATTTCGATTGACGCGGAAACGCCCTGTTTTCGACCGATTTCATTGAATCGGGCGGCAATTTCGCGTGTAAGTCTGGGAAAAATCAACAAGACCCTCGGGTGTGACAAAGCACTAGCCGTTTTCCGCGAATGGCATCCGAGCGGAGGGTTGACGGGTGCCGGCGTGTTCGCTAAAATTCGAGCCACACAGACGCCCCCTTCGTCTAGTGGCCCAGGACCCCGGATTCTCAGTCCGGTAACAGGGGTTCGAGTCCCCTAGGGGGTATAGAAAAGCCCTTGGAAACAAGGGCTTTTTTCGTTTCTAAGAGGGTTCACCGGCCGGGCGGTCGCCGAAGTGCCCTATTCGCACTCCGCCTAAAAGCGGGGCCAACTCGCGACTGGACGTGACCAATGGCACCGCTTGGGGCCGGTCGAAAGAAGGCACTACGAAGCGAGGTCTCGCCGCTCGTAGTTCCGCCTTTAGGCGGTCGCCGCCAAGGCCCTGTTCGCCCTACGCCTAATGGCAAGATTGCAAGTGGGCCCGCCGGCCCCAACGGCCTCGAGCCGTTAGGCCGGGAGTTCGATAGGCTAGAGTGCCGAGGGCCTGCGGGTGGGGCGGTCGAGTGCCACGTGGGTTTAGCTGCTCAAGGTCCGCCGAGACCGCAATTGGGGGAGGTGTGCTCTGCGACGCGTGGAGTTGCGGACTTGTGGACTTGTTGCGGCAGTGACTGCTTGCGAGACGACGTACCACCTGCCGCCTGATGTTGGCAGTGTGACCAAGGGGCAACGCTCCTCATTTTGGGTCGTTGGGGGGCGTGCTCGCTGCCAAACTTGCGCTCCCACGGGTGAACCCGCGGGGGGCGATGTGACCAAGAGGCAACGCTCCATCTTTTTGATTATTTAGGGGGGAGCGGTCTAGCTACCCAAACTTCCGCTCCGGCGGGGTAAACCCGCACGGGGGCGGTTTGGTCAAGGGGCAACGCTCCTCATTTTGGATTGTGGGGAGAGTGTGGTGTCTCATCTTGCACCGTTGGTGCGAAAGACCGCTGGGAGCCGTTTTCTTTAGGCGGGGGTTTTTCATGGCGCATTCCGCCTGAAGGCGGGACTACAAGCGGGGCCGCCTCGCGACTGAACGGGACAAATTGAGACGCTTGGGGCCGGTCAGAAGAAGGTACTACGAAGCGAGGTCTCGCCGCTTGTAGTTCCGCCTTTAGGCGGTCGCCGCCAATGCCCTATTCGCCCTACGCCTAATGACAGAGTTCTTCCACACCGCATTCCGCCGGAAGGCGGGACTACGAGCGGGGCCGCCTCGCGATTTGACGGGACCAATGGAAACGTCTGGGGCCGGTCGAAAGAAGGCACTACGAAGCGAGGTCTCGCCGCTCGTAGTTCCGCTCTTGAGGCGGTCGCCGCCAAGGCCCTGTTCGCCCTACGCCTAATGGCAAGATTGCAGTGGGCCCGCCGGCCCCAACGGCCTCGAGCCGTTGGGCCGGGAGTTCGATAGGCTAGAGTGCCGAGGGCCTGCGGGTGGGGCGGTCGAGTGCCACGTGGGTTTAGCTGCTCAAGGTCCGCCGAGACCGCAATTGGGGGAGGTGTGCTCTGCGACGCGTGGAGTTGCGGACTTGTGGACTTGTTGTGGCAGTGACTGCGTTGCGAGACGACGTACCACCTGCCGCCTGATGTTGGCAGTGTGACCAAGGGGCAACGCTCCTCATTTAGGTCGTTGGGGGCGTGCTCGCTGCCAAACTGCGGCTCCCACGGGTGAACCCGCGGGGGCGATGTGACCAAGGGCAACAGCTCCATCTTTTTGATTATTAGGGGAGCGGTCTAGCTACCCAAACTTCCGCTCCGGCGGGGTAAACCCGCACGGGGGCGGTTTGGTCAAGGGGCAACGCTCCTCATTTTGGATTGTGGGGAGAGTGTGGTGTCTCATCTTGCACCGTTGGTGCGAAAGACCGCTGGGAGCCGTTTTCTCTAGGCGGAGTTTTTCCATAACGCATTCCGCCTGAAGGCGGGACTACGAGCGGGGCCGCCTCGGCGCAGAACGGGAGCATTTGGCTAGGTTGCCTGGGTAGGCGTTGGTTCTCTAGGCGAGGTTTTTCCATGGCTTATTCCGCCTGAAGGCGGGACTACGAGCGGGGCCGCCTCGCGATTTGACGGGACCAATGGAAACGTCTCGGGCCGGTCGAAAGAAGGCACTACGAAGCGAGGTCTCGCCGCTCGTAGTTCCGCCTTTAGGCGGTCGCCGCCTATACCCTATTCGCCCTACGCCTTATGGCAAGATTGCAAGTGGGCCCGCCGGCCCCAACGGCCTCGAGCCGTTGGGCCGGAAGTTCGATAGGCTAGAGTGCCGAGGGCCTGCGGGTGGGGCGGTCGAGTGCCACGTGGGTTTAGCTGCTCAAGGTCCGCCGAGACCGCAATTGGGGGAGGTGTGCTCTGCGACGCGTGGAGTTGCGGACTTGTGGACTTGTTGTGGCAGTGACTGCTTGCGAGACGACGTACCACCTGCCGCCTGATGTTGGCAGTGTGACCAAGGGGCAACGCTCCTCATTTTGGGTCGTTGGGGGGCGTGCTCGCTGCCAAACTTGCGCTCCCACGGGTGAACCCGCGGGGGGCGATGTGACCAAGGGGCAACGCTCCATCTTTTTGATTATTAGGGGGGAGCGGTCTAGCTACCCAAACTTCCGCTCCGGCGGGGTAAACCCGCACGGGGGCGGTGTGGTCAAGGGGCAACGCTCCGTCTTTTTGGGTTGTGGGGAGAGTGTGGTGTCTCATCTTGCACCGTTGGTGCGAAAGACCGCTGGGAGCCGTTTTCTCTAGGCGGAGTTTTTCCATAACGCATTCCGCCTGAAGGCGGGACTACGAGCGGGGCCGCCTCGCGACTGGACGTGACCAATGGCACCGCTTGGGGCCGGTCAGAAGAAGGCACTACGAAGCGAGGTCTCGCCGCTCGTAGTTCCGCCTTTAGGCGGTCGCCGCCAATGCCCGATTCAGCCTTCGCGCCCGGGCATTGAGTGTTGAGCAATTCACTTCTCGCCTCCCTTTTTCTTCCGCTTCGGTGGCGGGGGCAGATTCTTGATGGCGTTGTCAAAATCGCCGCCAACCATGTCGGACTGCTGGATTCGCTGCCGGTTGAATTTGTCGTATTCCGTCTCGGCCAACTCCCGAGCCATCTCATGCGAAATCTTGCCCGCATGGGTGAGGATGTCGCGGTCGTTGATGTTCAGGAACGCATGGAGCTTGGCGATCCAGTCGTTCATGTGCATGGGCACTCGCCGCAGGGCCTGGCCTTCGGCAAACACCAAGTATTGCTCGACAAGGTTATTCAGGGCAGCAAGTTCCTCTTCATTGAGGTAGTTTTTCGCAATGCTCACATCGTCCTTGCGAACCTTGGCCCCGCGCCAGTTGGTCATGCCCATGTTCGCTTTCTGGCTGTCGGCGCGGGAGTGGATGAGCTCCGCTGCGGTCTGGCCGGTGATGGCCCAGTGCATTTTATTTTGCACGGTTTGGAAAAACAGAATGCTCTCCGACTGGGTCGGGTCGTAGTCGATGCTGGTGGCGTAAATGTCAGTGATCTTCTGATAAAACCGTCGCTCCGAGGTCCGGATGTCCTGAATCCGCCGCAGCAGTTCGTCAAAATAATCAAAAGGTCGGTCGGGATTCTTCAGCCGCTCGTCGTCCAGCACAAACCCCTTGACGATGTACTCGCGAAGTTGTCGGGTGGCCCAGATGCGAAAGCGGGTGGCAACGACACTTTTGACGCGATAGCCCACGGAGATAATGGCGTCCAGATTGTAGTGGACGATCCGGCGGTTGACCGCGCGCTGCCCCTCCTGTCGAACTACCGAGTATTCCTCGGTAGTTGCTCCGGCATCCAGTTCCTTTTCCTCGAAAATGTTCTTGAGATGCAGAGAAATGTTGTCAGCGGAGCATTGAAAGAGGTGGGCCATGGCGGCTTGGGTTAGCCAGACCGTATCGTTTTCCAGCCGCACGTCGATCTTCACCTGACCATGCTCGGTACCGTAAACGAGGAACTGCCCCTTGGCCGATGATGAAGAGCGGGAAAGGTCTGGACCCTGGGCGTCGCTCATGACTTCAAAATCCCCGCAATGTTCGAGGCAATCGTCTGCTCCAGCGTCCGCGCCTGGGCGTTGAGGGTCTCCAGTTCTTCGTTCAGCGTTTCGAGCTGCGATTTAAAGTCTTCGTCGCTGAGCCCCGAGTTCGCGCGGAATTGGTCGGTGGCATCTTTTTCCGCGGGAGCTATCCAGTGCATCAAAGACTTTCCAGGTGAGTTAAACGAAAAGGTGTATTTGGGATTACTAGCGAATCTCTTTTTTGGGGGGGCACCAACCGGGCAATTAGCGGCAGCGTCAGTTGAGAAGCAATGCGTTAGGTCCAGCATGGCCTGCGTTACTCCCCGGGGTCCAAAATCACTCGGTTAGTTTATCAAAACAGCCAAGGCGCGGAAACCTGGGACGTAGGAGGCCTATTTCTGTTGGCAGAGTTTTTCCATAACGCATTCCGCCTGAAGGCGGGACTACAGGCGGGGCCAGCTCGCGATTTGACGTGACCAATGGAGACGCTTGGGGCCGGTCAGAAGAAGGTACTACGAAGCGAGGTCTCGCCGCTTGTAGTTCCGCCTTTAGGCGGTCGCCGCCAAGGCCCTGTTCGCCCTACGCCTAATGGCAAGATTGCAAGTGGGCCCGCCGGCCCCAACGGCCTCGAGCCGTTGGGCCGGGAGTTCGACAGGCTAGAAGGCGACGACGCGGGGTTTGGGCGGTCGAGTGCCACGTGGGTTTAGCTGCTCAAGGTCCGCCGAGACCGCAATTGGGGGAGGTGTGCTCTGCGACGCGTGGAGTTGCGGACTTGTGGACTTGTTGTGGCAGTGACTGGTTGCGAGACGACGTACCACCTGCCGCCTGATGTTGGCGGTGTGACCAAGGGGCAACGCTCCTCATTTTGGATTGTGGGGGGGCGTGCTCGCTGCCAAACTTGCGCTCCCACGGGTGAACCCGCGGGGGGGATGTGACCAAGGGGCGAAGATCCATCTTTTTGATGATAAGGGGGGCGGTCTAGCTACCCAAACTTCCGCTCCGGCGGGGTAAACCCGCACGGGGGCGGTTTGGTCAAGGGGCAACGCTCCGTCTTTTTGGGTTGTGGGGAGAGTGTGGTGTCTCATCTTGCACCGTTGGTGCGAAAGACCGCTGGGAGCCGTTTTCTTTAGGCGGGTTTTTCATGGCGCATTCCGCCTGAAGGCGGGACTACAAGCGGGGCCAGCTCGGCGCAGAACGGGAGCATTTGGCGGGGTTGCATGGGTGGGCGTTGGTTCTGTTGGCAGAGTTTTTCCATAACGCATTCCGCCTGAAGGCGGGACTACAAGCGGGGCCGCCTCGGCGCAGAACGGGATCATTTGGCGCGGTTGCAGTGGTAGGCGTTGGTTCTTGGCGGGGGTTTTCCATGCCGCATTCCGCCTGAAGGCGGGACTACGAGCGGGGCCGCCTCGGCGCAGAACGGGATCATTTGGCGGGGTTGCATGGGTGGGCGTTGGTTCTGTTGGCAGAGTTTTTCCATGCCGCATTCCGCCTGAAGGCGGGACTACGAGCGGGGCCTGCTCGCTCGGGGACGGGCTCAATGGATGAGGTGAGTCGCCGCATGGCTCGTGATTCTGAGGGGTGGTAACGGCGAGGTGAGATGGGTAGACTGCGCGGAGTTTGATTGGTGGGGGTGGCTGGATCGAAGGCCGAGGGGGTGGGCGGTCGATTCGGGATGGAGTGAGGCGTTCCCACTGCAGCAGGAAACATACCGTGTTATCGACCGTGCGTCTGGGTTTGTTCGCGATCTTCTGCCTGATGGCCAGCAGCCCAGAGTGGGCTTGGAGCCAAAAATGGGCCACGGACATGTTTCCCACTCGCGAGCATAGCTTCGGCACGGTGGCCAAAAACGCAGACGTGGCCTACGAGTTCGAGCTGAAGAACTTGTATCAAGAAGAGGTGGTGATCCGCAGCGTCCGCTCAAGTTGCGGCTGTGTGACCCCCAGCTACACGAAACAACGCTTGGAGTCGCTGGAGTCCGGCGCGATCGTCGTCAAGTTCAACACGGACAAGTTCGTCGGCAATCGCAGCGCGACCGTGACGGTGACTTTTGAAAAGCCGTTTTTTGCCGAGGTCCAACTCAAGGCGGGCGGTTTGATTCGCGGCGACGTGGTCTTGGAGCCAGGCAAAGTCGATTTCGGCAGCTTGGCGGATGTCTCGGCGGCCCGCCAGACCTTT
Source organism: Pirellulaceae bacterium (assembly GCA_018402565.1). Lineage (GTDB taxonomy): Bacteria > Planctomycetota > Planctomycetia > Pirellulales > Pirellulaceae > M30B19. The sequence continues at coordinate 76,780 of JAGYIQ010000012.1, forward strand.
GTGGTGGATTACCGAGGCGGGATGGCCAATTGGCAGGTGACGGACGTGACCAGCACGTTTCCGCACATCCGCGTGTCGTTGCAGGAGACCCAGCGGCAGCGGGGTCGGGTGGTCTATTCGCTGGGGGTGCGTTTGTTGCCCGAGGCCGGCAGTGGGTTCCACCAAACGGAGCTGGTGCTCCTGACCAATGACCCGGCCAACCGCGAGATTCCGGTCTCGGTCACGGCCAAGATAGTCGAGCCGCTGCAGGTCACTCCCAGCTACTTTGATCTGGGGGACGTCCAAGTTGGCCAGCAGGTGACCAAGCACTTGTTGGTGCGATCGACGGAGGCCTGCCAGATCGTGGCGGCTTCCGGCGACACAGCCTCGGTGCGGCCGATCGTGGCGGCGGGGGCCAAGACCTTGCATCGGATTCCTGTGCAGTTTACCGCGGGGCCGGAATTGGGCCAATTGAAGGCGACGGTGACCATCCAAACCGACGGGGGTGTGCGGCAAACGGTCCCTCTGCAGGCCAATATCGTGCCGCCGCGGCAGTAAGTCGCCTGGGTCGCGGTCGGGGGAGATTGTCGGAATTCTGAGCTTTGAATAGACTGGGGACGGCCTTGGGCCTGGTTCCACCCCTACTTCGTTAGAATGTGCCATGTCGTCGACCCCCGTTCTAGAATTTATCCTGCGAAACTACAAGAACTTCAACGCTCGTGTCACGCGTGACGCGTTGTTGGCGTATTGGAAGCACGTGCAGGACGGCGGCAAGATGTTCTGGACGTTGGCGGGTGCGATGTCGTCCGCCCAGTTGGGCATTACCTTGGCCCCGGCGATCCGCGAGGGCTTGATCCACGGGATTTCGTCGACGGGCGCGAATCTGGAGGAGTCCCTGTTTCGCTTGGTGGCCAACCACAGTTACAAAGATTTTCCGGAGTACCGCTACTTCACCAAGTCGGATGATACGAAGATCCTGAAGCAGCGGATGCGGCGGGTGACGGACACCAGCATTCCGGAGGACGAGGCGTTTCGGGCGGTGGAGAAGTTCATCGTGCCGATGTGGGAGCAGGCCAGCGGCGCGGGGGAGCGACGGTTCTGGCACGAGTACTTCTACGAGTTGATTCAGAAGTTGCCGGCCAAGACACACGAGGGGAAGGCGGACGAATCGTGGTTGATGGCGGCTGCCAAGGCCAACTTGCCGATGGTCGTGCCTGGCTATGAGGACTCGACGTTTGGCAACATCTTCGCTTCGCATGTCAAGATGGCAGATTTCCCGGCCACGATCGTCAAGTCGGGCATCGAGTACATGGCGGAGTTTTACGACCAGTATCAAGTGATGGCTCAAGGGGCGGGGGTTGGGTTCTTCCAGATTGGTGGCGGGATTGCGGGTGATTTTCCCATCTGTGTCGTGCCGTCGATCAAGTACGACTTGCAGAAGCGAGCGAAGCCGTGGGCTTACTTCTGTCAGATTTCCGACTCCACCACGTCTTACGGCTCTTATTCCGGTGCGACTCCCAACGAAAAGATTACTTGGGATAAGTTGACCGAGAAAACCCCGATGTTCGTCATCGAGTCCGATGCCACGATTGTCGCCCCGCTGATCTTGTCGGCGCTCCTGGAGTGCCGTCGCTTCCCCAAAGAAGCGAACAAGTTGATCAGCAAACTGGCCACTTGACCCACGTGGGTTGAGACCAGCTTGGACCACATCGTAGGTTGTCGCTGCCCGCTGCATTGGCGTGGTTCAGTGGCGACTGGACCCTTTCGTGCAACGGTGAACAGATGACGCCTGATATTCGTCAGTATTTGGAAGAGCGGATTTTGATTCTGGATGGTGCCATGGGCAGCATGATCCAGCAGTACAAATTGAGTGAAGACGACGTCCGCGGCAAGTTGTTTCTGGGTCACCACAAGGACCTGAAGAATTTCTCTGATGTGTTGTGTTTGACGCATCCGGACAAGATCACGTCCATCCATGAGCAGTACTTGGAGGCGGGCGCGGACATCATCGAGACGAATTCGTTCGGCGCCAGTCCGGTGGGGATGGAGGAGTTTGACCTGCCGTTGGAGATGGTCAAGACGTTGAACGATGCGGCCATCGATTGTGCGCGGCGGGCGGTGGACAAGTACAACAAGTTGACGCCAGGCAAGCGGCGGTTTGTGGCGGGTTCGATCGGCCCGACGACCAAGCAGACGGCCATCAGTACTCGGCCGGACGACGCGGCGTTTCGCGGCACGACCTTCGACGAATTGGAGGCCTCGTACTACGCCCAGATCAAATGCTTGTGCGAGGGGGGCGTGGACCTGTTGTTGCCGGAAACGGCGATCGACACGTTGAATTTGAAGTCCTGTTTGTTTGCCATCCAGCGTTACTATAAAGAGACCGGCTGCAAGATCCCGGTAATGATCTCCGCCGCGTTTGGGGATGGCGGTGCGACGTTTGTCTCTGGCCAATTGGTCGAGGCATTCTGGTACGCGGTGTCCAACTTCCCGATGCTCAGCGTGGGCATGAACTGCGCCTTGGGTCCGGACAAAATGAAGCCGCATCTGAAGGAATTGGCCACGGTAGCCAACTCGTACATCAGCTGCCATCCGAATGCGGGCTTGCCGAATGAGATGGGGCAATACGATCTGGCTCCGGACAAGATGGCGGTCATGATCCGCGAGTTCGCCGAGAACGGTTGGCTGAACATTGTCGGTGGCTGTTGCGGCACCACGCCAGCGCACATCCGCGAGATCTCGCGGGCGGTCGAGGACCTGCCGCCGCGGCAGTTGCCCACGCCCGAGCCGTGGATGCGGCTCAGTGGCACGCGGCCGTTGGTGCTGCGGCCGGAGTCGAACTTCTTGATGATCGGCGAGCGGACCAACGTGATGGGTTCGAAGAAGTTCGCTCGTTTGGTCCGGGCGGGTCAGTACGAAGAAGCGGTGGAGATCGCGCGGGAGCAGGTCCAAGGTGGGGCCTTGGTGATCGACATCAACATGGACGACGCCCTGTTGGATGGCGTGCAGGCGATGACGACTTACCTGCGTTTGTTGGCTGGTGAGAGCGACATCAGCAGCGTGCCGATCATGATCGACAGCTCGCGGTGGGAGGTGATCGAGGCTGGTCTGAAGAACGTGCAGGGCAAGGCGATCGTCAACTCCATTTCGCTCAAGGACGGCGAGGAGGAATTCTTGCGCCGCGCGGAGTTGGTGCTGCGGTATGGGGCGGCCGTGGTGGTGATGGCCTTTGATGAGCAGGGCCAGGCGGTGGAGAAGGCCGACAAGGTTCGGATCTGCCAACGGGCGTACAAGTTATTGACCGAGCGGTTGAACTTCCCGCCGCAGGACATCATCTTTGATCCCAACATCTTGACGGTCGCGACGGGGATCGCCGAGCACGACAACTACGCGGTGGACTTCATTGAAGCGACTCGCGAGATCAAAGCGACGTGCCCGTTGGCCAAGATCAGCGGCGGGGTCAGCAACGTGTCGTTCTCCTTCCGTGGCAACGACAAAGTCCGCGAAGCGATGCATTCCGCGTTCCTCTACCATGCCATCAAGGCGGGCATGGACATGGGGATCGTCAATGCGGGTCAATTGGAAGTTTACGAGCAGATCGAGCGGGATTTGTTGGAGCACGTCGAGGACGTGTTGTTGAATCGTCGCGCGGATTCGACCGATCGGCTGTTGTTGTTGGCGGAGAAATTCAAAGGGGACAAGACCGAACGGGCCGTGGAGGAGCAGCCGTGGCGCGAAGAGCCAGTGGAGGCTCGGATCCAGCACGCTTTGATCAAGGGGATCGACAAGCACATCGAGGCCGATAGCGAAGAAGCGCGGCAGAAATTCCCGCGTTGCTTGGACATCATCGAAGGGCCGATGATGCGTGGCATGGGCATTGTGGGCGATCTGTTCGGCGAGGGCAAAATGTTCTTGCCGCAGGTGGTCAAGAGCGCCCGTGTGATGAAAAAGGCGGTGGCCTATTTGACGCCGTTTATGGAAGCCGAAAAATTGGCGGCGGGCGTGCAGGGCAACCAGCACAATGGCAAGGTCCTGTTGGCCACGGTCAAGGGCGATGTGCATGACATCGGCAAGAACATTGTCGGGGTGGTATTGGCCTGCAATAACTACCACATCATCGACTTGGGCGTGATGGTCTCGATGGAGAAGATCCTCGATACTGCCGTGGCCGAACAGGTGGACGTCATCGGCCTGTCGGGGCTGATCACCCCCAGCTTGGATGAGATGGTGATCGTGGCGGCGGAGATGGAGCGGCGGGGCTTGCAGATTCCGCTGTTGATCGGTGGAGCGACGACCAGTGACAAGCACACGGCGGTCAAGATCGCCCCGCGGTATTCTGGGCCGGTGGTGCATGTGTTGGATGCTTCCCGCAGCGTGGGCGTGGTGGAGAAGTTGCTCAACGAAGAGTCGTTTGATGATTTTGTGGCTGACAACAACGCCAAGCACCAGAAGTTGGCGGACGCCTACGAAGCGCGGGACTTGAAGCTGGTGTCGTACGAAGAGGCCCTGCAGCGACGATGGAGTTTCGATTGGGCGTCGGTGGATGTGCCGCAACCGGAGTTTACGGGTCTGCGGACTGTCACGGGCTACATTGCGGAAATCCGTCGTTACATCGATTGGTCGCCGTTCTTTTCGTCGTGGGAGATGAAGGGCAAGTTCCCCAAGATCTTCGACGACCCGCACATGGGTCGCGAGGCCAAGGAACTTTACGACAATGCCAACGCATTGTTGGACCAAGCCCAGCGGGAAGGGAAACTGCAGCTCAAGGGTGTCTACGGGTTCTGGCCGGCGAACACGGTGGGCGACGACATCTTGGTCTACGCCGACGATCAGCGGAAAGACGTGGCGTGCACCTTCCACATGTTGCGGCAACAGTGGGAGCGGCAGGGGCAGACGAACTTCAAGTCGCTGGCGGATTTGGTGGCTCCGGTGGCCAGTGGGCGGCGGGACTTCATCGGTGGCTTTGCGGTGACCTCAGGGATCGGCTGTCATGAATGGACCGAAGCCCTAAACGCAGCCAACGACACTTACAATGCGATCTTGGTACAATCGGTGGCGGATCGCTTGGCGGAGGCGTTTGCGGAGTGGTTGCACGAGCGAGTGCGGCGGGAGTGGGGCTACGAACCGCAGCCGCTGAGCTTGGAGGAATTGGTGTCGGAGAGTTACCGCGGGATTCGGCCGGCGGCCGGTTACCCCGCCTGTCCGGACCACACGGAGAAAGACACGCTGTTCCGCTTGTTGGACGTGACGCGGCACACGACGCTGACCTTGACCGAGTCGTACGCGATGTGGCCATCGGCCGCGGTCAGCGGGCTGTACTTCGGGCACCCGGAGTCACGGTACTTCGCGGTCAGCAAGATCGGTCAGGACCAGGTGATCGATTACGCGCGGCGAAAGGGCCGCACGGTCGAAGAAATGGAACGTTGGCTGTCCCCGAACTTGGGCTACACTCCGTAGCGTCGAGTAACGCCGCGACGGCCGGTTGGGTCAATTGACTGCGGAGCGTCAGCCGCATTTGACTCGCAAACGATCGTACGGTGAGCTCGACTTGCTACATGACACCCTACGAGGCGTGAACGGTTGCCCAATGGACTTGCAGGAGTGGTGTGGATGTCGAATTCGGCGGTGATTCTAGCGGTGGATTTGGGGGCCAGCAGCGGGCGGGTGTTGGCTTGCGAGTTTAGTGGTCAGCAGTTTCAGCTGCATGAGGTGCACCGATTTCCTAACTTCGGTGTGCGCTTGGGGAACCACTTGATGTGGAACCTGCCGGGGCTGTGGCACGAGATTCTGCTGGGGTTGGGTTTGGCCGCCAAGCGGTTCTCGGCCGAGAAGATCTTGAGTGTCGGGGTCGATACTTGGGGGGTCGACTTTGCCCTGTTGAGTGGTTCGCAGGAGCTGTTGTCCTGGCCGTTTCATTACCGCGACAGCCAGACAGAAGGTGGGTTGGAGCGGGCGTTTGGCGTGGTGCCCTCAGCGGATATCTACCGGCAGACGGGTCTGCAATTCATGCCGATCAATTCGCTGTACCAATTGTTGGCGATTCGCGATCGCCAACCGCGGCTGCTGGAGTTGGCTCAGCACTTTCTAATGATGCCGGATCTGTTCCACTGGTTGCTGAGTGGTCAAACCAGTCACGAGATCACGGACGTATCGACTTCTCAGCTGTACAACCCGATGCAGCGGGATTGGGCTTGGCCGTTGATCGAGCAGTTTGGGTTGCCGCGGGGCATGTTCGGGCCGTTGACGGCGGCGGGCACGTCGTTGGGGGCGTTGCGGGGGAGCGTACAGTCGGAGACGGGATTGTCGGCGGCCACACAAGTGATCTTGCCGGGGACACATGACACGGCCAGTGCGGTGGTGGCAGTTCCCGTGGATGCGGCCCCCAGTGCTCGGCCGGATTGGTGTTACATCAGCAGTGGGACGTGGAGCCTGATGGGGGTCGAGGTCAGTGAGCCGATCGTCAATGACGTGACGGCTGAGTTGAACTTTACCAACGAGGCGGGTGTTGGTGGCACGACGCGACTGCTCAAGAACATTGCCGGCCTGTGGTTGATCCAGGAGTGTCGGAGGATTTGGGCGCGGCAGGGTCGAGAGTACTCGTGGGAGCAGATGGTCGGGATGGCGGCTCAAGTGCCGGGCTGTCAGTGGTTCGTGAATCCGGACGATCCGGCCTTGAATGCCCCGGAAGATATGCCGCGGACGCTGCGCGAGTTGGCTCGGTCGGGCGCGGGTGGCGGTGTTGGCGGTGGGATATCGTCGGCGGGTCGCGGGGGGCCGGAATCGGATGCCGAGATCTTGCGGTGTGCCTTCGACAGTTTGGCTCGGCGATATGCGGAAGTTTTACGAAATTTAGAGCAAGTAACTGGGGGGCGGATCGAAACCATTTATATTGTGGGCGGAGGCGTGCAGAATCAGTTGTTGTGTCAACTGACGGCCGATGCCTGCCAGCGGCCGGTGGTGGCGGGCCCCAGTGAGGCGACGGCGATGGGCAATGCGTTGGTGCAGGCCACGCGGATTGGCTGGGTGGCGGACGTCCGCCAGGCTCGGCAATGGTTGGCGGCGCAACAACCACGGGTGCTCTATCATCCGCAGCAATCCGAACTGTGGCAAAGTGCATGGCATTGAATCTTTGGAAGCTCGATCGCTCCTGGAAAAATGGGGCGTTGATTCTCGCGGTCGCTCTGGCGGGGCTGTTGTTGATCTACGTGTCGGGGGCGGTGGTTGAGCAAGCCGACAGGGCGCGGCAGCTTGGTACTTTTTGGTTGGTGGCCTATTTGGTGGTCGTCGGCAGCGGCTTGGTGTTGTTCCTGGGTGCGACCGGGCGAGTTCTGTATCTGCTCTATGGTCGGACCAAGGCCAAGGAGCAGCGTCTGGAGCGACGGGACAAGAGCCCGAGTGAACTGAGTGGGTCGGAGCGAGCGGCCCAGATCCGCGAGAACTTGGCCGAGATCGAGCGGGTGCGGACGGGTTTGCAAGCGGACGTGCGTGAGCAGTTGGAGCCGTTGTGGCAGGACTTTCAGGAAAAGCAGGGCGGCCAGCGGCTGGAGATTGTGGCGTTTGGGTCGATCAGTTGTGGCAAGTCGAGTCTCTTGAATGCGTTGGCCGGTCGAGCGGTGTTTGCGACGGACGTTCGCGGTGGGACAACGGTGCGGCGAAACGACATTCAATGGCCGGGTGATCAACATGTGATTCTGGTGGACACGCCTGGCTTGGGCGAGATTGATGGGGCGGAGCATGTGCAGGCGGCGGCTCAGTCGGCGGAAAATGCGGATGTCGTGTTGGTCGTGGTGGACGGGCCGTTGCGTGACAGTGAGTTCCGTCTGATTCAAGTGCTGCAGCGGATGGAGAAGCGTCTGCTGATCTGTTTGAACAAAGCGGATTGGTACAGTGCCGAGGATCAGACTCGGTTGCGAGAGCAGTTGGCGGCGCAGACGGGGTCCTCGGTGGGTTTGGAGGACATCTTGGCGGTCCAGGCGGCTACGGGGTATCGCCTGCGTTATCGCGTGTCGCTGGCGGGTGAGACGACGGAAGAGGTCGTCCCGCTGCCGGCCTCGATCGACAACTTGACACGGCGTCTGACGGAAGTCGTGCGGCGGGACGGCAAGGATTTGTTGTTGGCCAATCTGTTGTTGCAGAGTCGGGGTCTGTTGGATCAGGCGAAGCAGCGGGCGGCCGAGTCGTTGGACAAGCAGGCCTGGGGTATCATCGACCGGTGGGCCTTGGGTGCCGGAACGATGGCGGCGCTGCCCTTTCCGGTGGTGGATATTGCGGCGGGAGTGGCGATCAACACCAAGATGGTGGTGGACTTGGCCAAGGTCTACCAACAAGAGATCGACTTGAATTCGGCCGGCTTGTTGTTGGGGAAACTGGCGACCAACCTGGTCGGGATCCTGGGGACCACGGCGGTTGTGGGTGGAGTCTCGTCGTTGCTGAAGACGGTGCCTGGCGTGAACCTGGCCGGCAGTCTGGTTCAGGCATGTGTGCAACTTCTGCTGACTCGGTGGATCGGGGTGGTGTTCATGGAGTATTTCAAGAACGAGATGCGTGAGCCGGCGGGCGGCTTGGCTGGCTTGGCCAAACGCGAGTGGCAGAAGATGACAACCTTGGCCGAGCTGAAAAAGTTGGTGGAGTTGGCTCGGCAGCAGCTATCCGCGAAGCCGATGGCACCTCGAGCGGAGGATGCGGTGCGATGATGCGACGGCCGGCTTGTTGGGATGGAGGTGGTTATGTCGGATGAAGCCGCCGCGCGGGCCGAGTCGTTGCCCGATAATCGCCAATTTACGAATTACCGCGATGCCCTGGAGGCCGTGCAGACCACGTTGCAGAAATTGCGGGCCTGTCCGGAGGCCGAGCGGCAAGCGATGTTGTCCGATATTGGTCGCCTGGCCGAGATGCAGGAGAAGTTGACTACGGGTCGGATCGAGATCGTCGTGTTTGGCGAGATCAGCACCGGCAAGTCGGCCTTGATCAATGCGTTGATTGGTCGTGAGGTGACGAGTGTCAACGTGCAGGGGGGGTGGACGCGGGAAGTGTGGGGGACGACTTGGGATGGCTGCGGGTATCGGGTCCCGGGGTTGGAGCAGTCGGAAGTGGTATTGGTTGACACGCCGGGGATCAACGAGGTGCAGGGGACGGATCGGCGACAGATTGCCGACGATGCGGCTCGACGAGCCGATCTGCTGTTGTTCGTTACGGACTCGGACTTGAATGAAGTAGAGTATGCCGCCCTGTTGGAGTTGGCGGCGGTCCAGAAGCCGATGTTGGTGGTGTTGAACAAACGCGATTTGTATTCGGCGGCGGATCGACAACGGCTGAAATCGGTGCTGCAGAGCGAGCGATTGTTGGGCATGGTGTCGGCCGACGACTTTGTGTGGGCGGCGGCCCAACCGCGACCGGCGGAGTTCATCGTGGAGCAAGCGGACGGCAGCGAGCGGACGGAGTGGCGGCAGCCGTCAGCGGACGTGATGGACCTCAAAGCGCGGATCTTGGAGATCTTGGAGCGCGAGGGCAAAGGGTTATTGGCCTTGAACGCGGCCATGTTTGCCGCGGATAAATCGGATCGGGTGAAAGCCGTTCGAATCGAGTTGCGTCGGCGACATGCCCAACAGGTGATCTGGAGCTTCGCCAGTCTGAAGGCGGTGGTGGTGGGCGTGACCTTTGTGCCCTTGCTGGACATTTTGTCGGGGTTCACGATCGACGTGATGATGATTGTGGCCTTGTCGCAGGTTTATGGCATTCGATTTACCATGAGCAACGCGCGGCAGTTGGCCTGGAGTATCCTCAAGTCGGCGGGTTGGGTGGCCGGGATGAGTTACGGGATGGACCTGTTGGCGACGGGGCTAAAAACGTTATCGTTTGGCTTGGCGACGCCGATCACGGCCGTCCCGCAGGGTGCGGCGGCGGGTTGGACCAGTTACGTGGTGGGGAAAGCCGCAGAATACTACTTCCAGCACGGGGGAAGTTGGGGCGACGAGTCGCCGAAGAATGTGATCCGACAGATTCTGGCCGACACCGACAAGAGCTCGGTGTTGCATGGGCTGAAAGACGAGATTCGCAAGAAGCTGACCATCAATCGACACGCCAAGAAGGAGGGGGATTCGCCCGCATGACGGAACAAGATATGGACTTGGCGGAATTGGCCAAGTACCTGCATTTGGATATGAACAAAATTGAAAAGCTCCTGAAAAAGGAGAAAATACCAGCGCGTCGAGTGGGTGGTGAGTGGCGATTCAACTTGCAGGAAATCAATCGCTGGATGGAGGAGCAGATTGGATTGGCCGACTCCGAGGAGTTAGAGAAGATGGAGGCCTCGTTGCAGCGGCACGCGGGGAGTAGTCTCAATCCCGACGCCGTGATTACGACGATGTTGCCGGAGACCCACATCATCAAGCCGTTGCCGGCCAAGACCAAGGGTTCGGTGATTCGTGACATGTGTCAAGCGGCGATGCAGTTGGGATTGGTGTGGGACGCGGGCAAGATGGCGGAGTTGATTGGCCAGCGTGAAGAAATGCATTCGACGGCTCTGGACAATGGCATGGCCTTGTTGCACCCCCGTCGACCTCAGCCGGGGTTGATCGGCGATCCGTTTTTGATTTTGGGAGTGACCTCGCAGGGCGTCCCGTTTGGTGGGCCCAAAGGGTTGCTGACGGACGTGTTTGTGTTGATTGGATCGCGCGAGGACAGTGGGCACTTACAGACTTTGGCTCGCTTGTCGCGCATCATCCAGGTCCCCGACGCTTTGGAAGCCATTCGGGACCTACCGACCGCCGCGGAGATTTGGTCCGCGTTGGCTCGGATTGAAGCCGACCTCAAGTAACCGTAAGGCGAGAGATAATCGTTGCCCAACGAAGGCACTATGGAGCGAGGCCCCGACGGTACGGTAGAACAATGAACTGGCCGAGTCGCCTGACGGCGGAACTACGAGCGGCCCCAACGCGATGCTGGATGAGAACAATTGACCAGCGGAAGGGACCAACCCTGGCAGAATAGCCAGACACGCCGCGACCGTCCAACCGGCCCTCGCCTCTTGTTTTTCACTCGGCGGGCAGGGGGACGGAGGGAGTCGAGGGAGCCCCCGAGGCGGTCGTGTTGGAGCTGGGTTTTTGCTCCCGAGCCGCTCGGCAGATGCCGCGGAGCATGCCGGCGAAGACGAACTCGTGGAGTGGGAAGAGCGCGTACCAGTAGCACAGGCCCCACAGGCCGACGGGGTCAAAAATGGCGGTTTGTCTAATGGTCGATTGACCGTCGACTTCCGTCACCTCGAATTCCAACCACGCGCGGCCGGGAACTTTCATTTCGGCTTGCAGTCGAAGTGATCGACCGGGCTCGAAGGCTTCGACGCGCCAGAAATCCAAGGCATCGCCGACGCGAATCTCTTCCGCGTGTCGCCGGCCACGGCGAACGCCGACACCGCCCACCAATAGATCGAGAAAACCACGGACTTGCCACAGCCAAGTGCCGTAGTACCAGCCCGTTTCGCCGCCGATGCGTTGGATCGGTCGAAAGGCGACGGCCGCGGGGACGGGGATGGTCGTGGTCCGCGAGTCGACCAAACGCGAGCCAAACCGCACGCCGCCCCAGGACTTCGGTTGGCTGCCGGCCGACAGGGCATCTGACCAACGCGTGGCGGCGAATTCTTGGTCTTCGTTGACCAGGGCTCGCTGAATGGCGGCCTCGGCCGAACGCGGTCGGACGTTAAAAAAACGATCGGCCAGGTTGTTAGACACCAGCGTGGGGTTCCGCAAGCTGTCGACCAGCTTGCGACCGACTCGAGCGTACAGGGGTGTGACCAAACCCAACCACAGGCTAGAGAGGTACGGTGTCAGCAATGGGACGGGGATCATCCAGCGCGTCAGGCCGCGTTGCTGGGCGTACAGGTGCATGATCTCGCCGTAGGACAATTGGTCGGGGCCGCCGATTTCAAAAATTTGTTGGATTTCGTCAGGCAGTCGCGCGGCTTCGCTGAGGTAGGCCAGCACATCTTCGATGGCGATGGGCTGGGCCAGGATTCTGACCCAACGGGGGCAGATCATGATTGGGAGTCGCTCCACCAAGGCCCGGATCATCTCGAATGAGAGGCTGCCAGAGCCGATGATGATCGACGCGCGGAACTCGATCACGGCTGCCGACGACGTGCGGAGGATATTGCCGATCTCTTGGCGGCTGCGGAGGTGCTTGGACAGGTGATGGTCGGGGTTGCCCAGGCCACCCAGATAGATGATCCGTTTGACGTTCTGACGATTGCAAGCCGCAGCAAAATTGGTGGCAGCCTGGCGATCGAGGGCCTCGAAGTCACGTCCATCGCCCATGGAGTGCACCAGGTAGTAGGCGGTGTGTACGCCTTGGAGGGCGGCATCGAGCGAAGCGGGTTCGAGTGCATCGCCGCGTGTGACTTCCGTTCGCGGTCCCACTTGCCCCGTGAATCTTTCGGGGCGGCGACTGAGGCAGCGGATGCGGTGCCCTTGCTGTTCGAGCAGCGGCAGGAGGCGGCCGCCGACATAGCCCGACGCCCCAGTCAGTAGCAGCAGCGGGTCCAGCGGTTCGGTGGGCACGTTCAATCCATCAGCTCGAGGGGGGGAAGTTCAGCGGCGGGAGTCTGATAACCGCATTTTGGGCCCCTGGGGTAACCCCATTCGCAGGTCGGACCGCGGGAGTCGTGTTGCCGAGTCGTCAGGCGACCCACCCCACCGCGCGGTTTCTCTGGGCGGGACCTTCCGCTAGGATAACAGGAATGGCGCTGGGGGCGAGGAGAGGGACAACGGGATGAATTGGCAACGACTTTGGTTGGGAACGTGTGGGCTGTTCTGTGGAGCGATGGGCTGGATGCTGGGCGAACAAGATGGGGTCTGGGGGCAAGAGGCAATCCGTGACGAAGCTCAAGTGCCAGCCTACAAACTGCCGGCTGTGCTGGTCGATGCCGCTGGGCAGCCAATCACCGACGCGGCGGCCTGGGAGCGGCAACGGGGCGTGTTATTGGAGCAATTCACCACCGAGATGTTCGGTCGGCGTCCGTCAACGCCCTATGAGGTCGGCTACGAGACGGAGGAGTTGACCGCGGACGCGGCGTCGGGGGTGCGATTCAAGCAAGTGACGATGACCGTGTCGACGGAACACGGACCGACGGGGCGACAGAGCCAGCGATGGCGACTGTTGTTGATCTTGCCGCCCAGTGATCAGCCGGTGCCGGTATTTTTGGGTTTAAACTTTCAGGGCAACCATACGGTCTGCGAGCATCCCGGTGTCGCCCTGCCGGAGGGCTGGGTGCGACGACACGAGTTTCCCGGCGGACAGGAGCATCGAGCGGCGGAGGAGATGCGGGGCACGGCCCAGCATCGCTGGCCGTGGCGGATGATCACGGAGCAAGGCTTTGGGGTGGCCACGATGTATTACGGCGACATCGATGCCGATGAAGACGACCAGTTTGCCGGCGGGGTCCATCAGTTGCTGCGAGATCCCGCCGACCCGAGTGCCGATTGGGCCTCGATTTCGGCTTGGGCCTGGGGCTTGAGCCGAGCGTTGGATTATTTGGAAACCGACTCGGCCGTGAATGCCAAGCAAGTCGCCGTCTTGGGGCATTCGCGTTTGGGCAAGACCGCCCTCTGGGCAGGTGCCACCGACCCTCGATTTGCTGCGATCATCTCCAACAATTCGGGTTGCGGGGGAGCGGCCTTGCATCGCCGCCGCTTTGGCGAGACGGTCGCGCGGATCAACCAGGTCTTCCCGCACTGGTTCAACGCTCGGTTCAAGACCTACAACGATCGCGAGGACCAGATCCCGTTTGATCAGCACCAGCTGATCGCCTGTTTGTCACCGCGGCCGGTGTATGTGGCCAGTGCCAGTGAAGACTTGTGGGCGGATCCGCGGGGCGAGTTTCTGTCGGTGCTGCATGCCGCCCCGGTCTATCAGCTCTACGGCGAGGAAGGGTTCGGCTTGACGGAGTTCCCACCGGTCAACTCGCCTTGTTTCACTCGCTTGGGCTACCACCTGCGAAGCGGCCCGCACGAGATCTTGGAGTACGACTGGCAGCAGTTCCTCAGTCATGCGAGGCAACATGGCTTGGGACAACCGCTGACGAACGAGTGAGTGGGTGAGTGG
>JAGYIQ010000120.1 GCA_018402565.1 Pirellulaceae bacterium
TCGGCAAAGTCAATCTAGATCCCGGCCGCAAAACAAAAGGAACCGTGGAGATATGAGGGATTTAGGAGCATAACGACTAAAATCACCCGGTCGCGACGAGAGATTGTCCATTATCAAAACGCCCAACTTCGCGACTCGGGTGCATTTTTTTGTTATTGGCTGTTTGCGGGCAAAGTCGCAGCGACCACATTTTCTGTCTGGTAGTCCAGCACGACAATACCTTCGGACGCGGGCTCAAGCTGCATCAGGCGAAAGCCATTGCGGTTCCAAACCGAGGAACGGCCAACGCATTCCGCACCATCTAGCAGGCCAAGGCAATTCGCCATCATCGCCACGATCGAATACTCTCGAGCAATTTTGGATAATCGCTGGCAAGCCTCATCCACGCCCCGATCAGTCTTCGCAACACTCGCAATGTACACGGTGGCACCGGATTCAATTGCTCGCTGAGCATGCATCGGAACGGACAATTCGTAGCAGATTGCTAGCGCCACGCAGGGATTTGCATGTATCATGCCATCCGATGTGGGACCAGGCTCGAAGAACGGTTCTTCATCTGCGTGAAGGAATTGTTTTGAGTAGACCTGAATCTCTGACATCGGCCGAAACAGCAGCGTGGAAATACGCGGCAATCGATGGCCAAGCGTGGGAACACCAACCGCAATCGAAACCCCGCTTTGATCCGCAGTCGTCTGCAAGCATGCGAAACATTGGTCGTCCGGCATTCTCGCGAGCGAGGCCGCAATTCGCGGTTCGTACCCAGTGAGAGAAAGTTCCGGAAATACGACGAGCAGTGCGCCGTATCGAACGGCAACATCGATAAGAGACAGATGTCCGGCAAGATTGCGCTCAACCGGACCAATGATCGGCCGTGATTGAGCGACAGCGATTTTCATTCTGATGCCTCTATCTCTTGCCAAATAACGCGGGCAATCACCCGGTCGCGACGAAAGTTTGTCCATTGTCACAACGCCCGGCTTCGCGACTCGGGTGCATTGCGTTGTTATTTGGCTGCGCCCCACCGTCAGCTATGGGAGTCAGGATTCGGGACTCTCAGGCCATGCAGACGGTCGGTTCAATCTGGTTTCGATACCCCGTTCTGCATCGTACGTGGCAGGCGGTTACGTGGCATTGTCTATTCTGGTGGTCGAGCCGACGCTCGCCATTCGGCAATCAAGAGAAGCGCTGCGATAACAGCACCAATGCCTATAAGCGCCGGACGAATCACCTTCATAGTGTACGCAGTCCAAAATAGGTCAGCGGCACCAAGCAGAACCAGCAAACCGATCACGAGATAGACGACCGAGTATTTTCGCGGGATGAACGGCATGCAGGAGGTCCTCGTCGGGAAGCGATCTGCGCCGTGGCAAATCTACGTTGTGATTCTTTATCCAAATAACGTCACCAATCACCCGGCGGCGACGAAAGATTGTCCATTTGTAAACGCCCGACTTTGCCGCTCGGGTGCATTGGATCGTTATCCCGTTCGAGGAATGCGTTGCGACCTATTCTTCACCGGCTGCCGCCTCGGCATTGGGACTTTGCTTCTTCAGATCAGCAAGGAATTGCCTCGCCTCATCAGCAACATCGGACTTTGGGTAAAGGGTAATCAGTTCGTTGAGTACCTCTATTGCCTGTTCTGACTCGCCATCTTTTTGCAATTCCTTGGCCCCGGAAAGGAAGTTCGCTGCATGTCTTTCGTTCAGCCCGTCTGGAATTTGCACGGTTGGTGCCGGATTGGGGCCGCCGCCCACAGGATTCTGTGTGCCGCACCCAGTCATGATGAGCGGAAAGATCAGAAGAAGTGATCCGGATAAGGTTTTCATTTTGCGACGCCGCCATGTTCGAGCAAGAAGGAAAGTTTGCGTTCGCATTGCTGTTCGTAAATGCGGAGCAAATATTGCCGGTTTTGTGGAGCATTTCCTAGATCCGTCGGCGAACGAAAGTTCAGCGTTTGGCCCGATCGCTCGCTTTACCGTGCGGTTAGCGGGATAACGTCCAAAATTCACCCAGTTGCCGCGGCGTGACTTTGACGTCAGGACACGCCCGATCGGCAACTCGGGTGCCTTTTTTTTATGCGCTTCGCCCCGTGCCCCCCAGGAGCCCAGGCCAGACCTAGACCCAGGCCCAACC
>JAGYIQ010000121.1 GCA_018402565.1 Pirellulaceae bacterium
TGGTCACGGTCAAGAACAAGCGCGGCTTCGCCAAGCTCGAATGGCAAAAACTGAGGGAACGCAACGAAGCACTCGACTGCCGCGTCTATGCCCGGGCAGCCGCTTGGATCCTCGGAGCTGATCGCTGGTCTGAGGCGCGGTGGACTGATCTGGAGGTGCAGTTGGCAGTCGCAGCGAAGGACGCTGCGGTGGCCGGGGCGGGCAAGGCGACGCCAGCACAGCGACGGACGTCATCGCAGCGGCGGGTGGTGCGGTCGGGCTACATGGGGTGATGGGCGTGGCAACTCTTAGATGAATGTCCCGTTGTCCGAAGGGGTACGACAGGATCTAGCCCCATGCGGTTCTAGTGCGGTCTTGGTGGCAGCGGGCAGGGTTCAGCATCTGCGACACGCTGGAGACGCGGGCCGGCGTCGGCTACGCCATGCGTGCCTCTATGACCGAGAGTGTTTCATGGGCCGTAAAATCGCCAACGCACTGCGACGGGGCGGATAACCAACCATTGTTGTTCTAACGGGAGGACTTGAGCATTCGAACAGTGTCGCTTCCGTCGGGAAGAGGATGTGTCCAAGCGATGTATATGCCTTCGGGCGTTGCCGCCATCTGCGGAAAGTTTATTGAGTTGCCCTCGGAGTTCGCGACAAGTTCATAGGAGCCGATGCACCCCTCGGGAGTTGCCCAACAGACCATGAGGACTTCTTCCAGCTCCTTCCATTCGACCCAAGAAATCAGGGCTGATCCGTCATCCATCATTAGCGTGTCCACGCGTCCAACGGGCTGCCCGCGGTCAATTCGGAAGGCGTCACCGAAACTGTTTCCGGCATCTGATGAGAACGCGATCTTGACCGCAGGGACGTCACCAGCACCCGTGAACCAAGCAACGACAACCTTGTCGTCTTGTCCCGCGATCGACGGCCCGTTGACCGGACATCCGGAAACCTCCCAATTGTCGTCATGCACCGATACTGGAGCGGACCACTGGCCTTCTTGCAGTCTTACCAGGGAAATATCCCGGATCTCGGCTTCGTTTCGGTCGCGGTAGACAACGAGCAATGCATCACCCGCGATAGCCGCAGCGGTCTGGCAACAAGAGCATGCCGAGAAGTCGATCGCGGTATCGGCGGTCATCGAGCCGTCAGATGATATGAGGGAGGCGCGAAGCTGCGTGGTGCCGGCAACGGCTCCGGCTTCAAGAAGGTCACCGTCGTAGGCTCGCCCGTCCAGCCAAACAGCGACCATCTGATCCTCCAGAGGCATCAACGTGACGAAGCCATGTTGCGCCTTCGTCCCATCGCGATGCGGCACAAGAGGAGTGCTCCAGGATTCGCCATCGTCTCGCGAAAAGCCGATTCGCACGTCGTAGTCATAGGTAGAGTCGCCTGAAATCTGGAGCCAGTGCGCAATCATTGTGCCGTCGGAAAACTCTGAAACCGATGGGAAATCAGCCCAATTTATGAAGAGATCGGATGATGACGTCACAGCGCGCGGTTCGCTCCAGGTACCGTCTTCTAGAGTAGCGACTTTCACAGTGAATTTGTCTTCGGATGGTTCTGTCCAACTCATCAGAAGCCGACCGTCTTCCGTAGCGTACAGAGATGGTTCGCGTGAATCCGGTCCAGTTGGGAGTGGAAATTCCTCAAAGGTGGGAAATTCACCAGCGGCGGCGGACGAAAGCAGAATCGAGGCTATGGCAACTGAGAGGGCGAATCTGAACATTTGCGAAGTCTATCCCAGTTCCAGCTGGAGAGTTAGAGACGGCAAGCCGCTCAACTGAAGCACATCTTCTGGTCGGGTTAAATCACATGGCGACAATCACTGAGTTCCGCGACCGCCGCGACGCGCTGAGTGCGCAGCGGTCGTCTGGCGTGGCGCGGGTCAGCTACGATGGCAAGACCGTGGACTATCGCAGCGTGGCGGAAATCGATCGCGGTATTGAAGCGCTCGACCGCGAGATCGCTTCTGCCGAGGGTCGCCGCATGGTCCGGCAAGTTCGCATAACAACGTTCAAAGGTCTCTGACCGAAATGGCACTGTTTGACCTGTTTCGCCGCCCCAAACCTGGCGGCCCTGAAGCCATGCGCGCGCGTCTCGAAGGGGCGATGGCCAAGCGCCGCTTGCGCGGCTGGAACCCGCCGC
>JAGYIQ010000122.1 GCA_018402565.1 Pirellulaceae bacterium
ACCTACGGGGCGTGAACGGTTACGAATTGAACAGCGATTGGCTGGGCGATCTCCGCCCGAGGCACTGCGGGCTTTGTGCCAACTTGCCCCCCCCGCTCCAACAGTGACGAAGGTACCGAACATTGATTCAGACTCCCACCCCTGAGACGGCGGAACGCCGCTCGACGATCGACAGCCATGCCGGCGCTGCCTTTTTTTGTCAACAGTTGTTTCAGCATGGATGGAACTTGGGCGGTCGCCCGCGGGTGTTGATCGCCGGGTGCGGTTCGGGCCATGAAGCGGTGGCGATCGGACAAGAGCTGCAGGCCACGATCGAAGCGGTGGATGTCGAGGACTTCGTGCCAGAGTCATTAAAGCAATTGCCGGGGGTGCAGTTTCAGGTCGCCAGTGTTTGCGCGCTGCCGTTTCCGGCCGGTCATTTTGATGCCATTTTTTACCATCATGTCATCGAGCACGTCGACGATCCGCCGACCAGTTTGGTGGAGTTGCACCGGGTCTTGAAGCCAGGCGGTTGGTTGTTTGTGGGCACGCCGAATCGCCAGCGATTGATCAGTTCGATTGGGGCTCACGAGCAATCCGAGTGGAAACCGACGCTGGCGAACAAATTGGGCGACAATCTCCGTGATTGGAAAGATCGCTTGACGGGCCAGTTCCGCAACGAATTGGGCGCGCATGCTGGGTTCAGTCACAGCGAATTGGACGAACTGTTATCGCGGCACTTTCAACAGCGCGAATGGTTGACTCGCGAGTACATCCAATTCAAGTATGCCGGCAATCGCTTGGCGCCCTTGTTGCCGATGGTGACCCATCCCGCCGTCTGTTGGTTTGCGGCGCCGGCCATTTATGTTCTGTGCCAAAAGTCGCTGCAGCGCACGGAGTAGCAGGGCGGTGCTGACGCAAGAGGGCCGCTTCTGGGTTGGGTCAGACGGTTATCTCGTTCAAGTGTCCATGGCGAAGTAGTACTTCGCTTGTAACCAATCACGGCTGGAATATAATTCAAGGGGCTGGTGCGTTCCGCAAGTCGGATCGTGCATGGTGCAAACCTGTGGAATTGACCAGTCGTTTCTTTACACAAACGATCATCTAGTTAGCCCGACTTGCTCCACGACACCCTACGGGGAGTGAACGGTTACCTTTGCTTAGTGGTCCTGATCCACCTGTGTCGCTGGCTTGCGGCCGATGAATTGGTAGTAGGGCATGCGACTCAGCGGTATGTAGGGGATCTTGCCGGTCGATTCGTTGAGTAACACGGTGTCGAAGTGCCGTTCCAAAAATGGCAAGTGATCGGGGGAAGGAAACACGTTGTCGCTGGCGAAGTGCGTCGGCCAATAATGTCTTGTGAACCAGCCGTGTTTCGCGTGTCCCTGGGCGGGGTACTTCCGCGAGACATAAAAGTCGACCACTCCGATCAGGCCACCGGGTTTGAGGATCCGTCGAGCGTTCTCGATGGCGGCGAACCAATCGGGAATCATGGTCAACGAGTACGAGAAGGTGACGACGTCGGCCCAGCCCTCTGCGGGAGTGAACTTGGTGGCGTCGGCGGTCACCGGCTGCACGTTCTGCCAGCCGTTCTGGTCGGCCCGTTTTTGGCAGACGGCCAGAAGGCTGGTGGCCAAATCGACGACGTAGACTTTTTTGAGTTCTTGGATGCGCGGGCCGAAGTAGTCCAGATTGTTTCCGGTGCCGCCGCCCATGTCGACCCACACTCCATCGACAGGGGTGGGGATCTGCTGCCACAGCTCTTGGCGACCTTGCAACAATCGCTTGCGGAACGAATCGTAATCGTCGGCTTGGCCCCCGTAGAAACTGTCCATCCGCTGCGCGTGCGTTTCACCTCGCACGCGTTTGAACACCAAGTGGTAAAGGACCTTCAAGTCGGAGAATAAACCCATAACCAGCCAAAAAATCTAGCGACTATCGATTGGCAGCCGACCCCCTCGGTCCGCTGCGTTCCTCAGGCCCCGGGGACGAATTGTAAACCAATGGCGGAGTCTTGCTAACCGGGCTGGGGGGGCCGTTTCTTGGCGGGGCCGCAATTGGCCGGTTGATTTTTCCAGACTTGCACGTGAGTAGGCGGTCCGAATCAAGAGAATCGAGCGAAAACAG
>JAGYIQ010000123.1 GCA_018402565.1 Pirellulaceae bacterium
GTCCACCCGCGGCAACCGGGTGATTTTTGGCCGTTCGCCCTTCAACCACAAACCAACACCGGAAAGGGAGACAATGAATCGCACCATCACTACGATCGTAGTCGTCTTTGCGACTCTGTTCTGTTCCAAGGCGTTTGCAATTAAGCAGACCGTGCACGTATCCCCGAATGCGACGACGTTCCGTGTCGAACAGCAGCAAGAAGATCGCACTGTTCGTTTCACCATTGTTCATGATCCGAAAAACGTTACGAATCCTTCAAACGAACCACTGCGTCCGACTCGCACCGCCCGGCTCAAGATCACTGACGGAAGCCTTCTACTATTGACCGCCCCAATCGCACCAAGCGTCAACAAAGAAGGAATGCTCGTTTACGAATTTCGGGTATCGAAAGAACATGCGAGTCATTCATCACTGATTGTTTCGGAGAATCCATCTGGCTTCATAGGCGATGGAACCATCTACAACTACAGCAACTCCGGCACCCCCGATGCACTACAAAAACTATTTGAAACGCAGGGTAAAGCCACCGAAATCCCGGCCACCCGCTGATTGCCGACGCCAAAAGGGCGAACCATCGCATGCACGGGAGCGGCGGTGGCCAGCGGATTTTGAAATCAACGTCAACTCCCGCCGCCCCGTGATGCGGGTCGTTATGCTCCTAAACCATGATTACTGCGACGGACCTGAAAGCCGAAACCGAAGCATTCCTTAAAAATCGCGGCTATCCATTCAATCCGAATCTGCCGCAGATTGAAGACTTCGCCGCACTGCGAATTGCGTCGTCGAAAGACGTGCGGCGTCGTTGTTTGATCCTCGCAAGCGTTTGCGGTCGCGCTTATGGTGCCAAATACGACCTAGTCGTACCGTGGATTGACAATCTCGGGCTACGCGAATTCTGCACACAAAACGAAATTTCACTGATTGACGAGCGGAATCCTAGTGAAACGCAAAAAGCCATGTTCCGAACGCTGCCGGAGGCTCTGTGGGAATTCGCGTGGGCACTGAAGATGATCCCTAATGTTGATCACTTCGAGCGTTGCACGGAAAGATTGGTTCACATGTTTCCCAAACCCGGCGAAGATCCCTCGGCGTTCCTTGCGGCCACGGATATGCAGGACGCCGAGTCGCTCTACCGCGAGACCGATCGCCTTTACCGGATTCACTGGGCAGTCCGCGATGCGGCGCTAAATGGCCGAAAGCCGCCGAACGGCCAAGGCGAGTATGTTACACTGAATCGGCTCCATGCGATAAACTGGATAACGCAATCGGACATTCCGTGGGATGACGTAGATGTCTCAACGTGATGGCTGGGGCTAACCAAGCCGTGAACCGGAGCGGCGAAGTCGGCCGTTTTTGAAATGGGAGATCAATCGTCGCCGCCCGGTTACGGCTATCGTTATTCGACTAACTCCATTGAACGACACATCCCACGAATATGAGTTTGGGGCTGCTGCGATTGCTCGTGCCGGAGAATTCGCAAAACTCGTCGTCCCCAATTCCGACGAGATGCCGTCTCAGGAATACGTCGACAAATGGGTCAAGCCTTTCTACTTGACTAACCTCGTTTACAAGTACTGTACCTTTGAGTCGTGTTTCCGACAGATCGCCGCAGAAATCGACGACCAATTGATCACTGAATTGCTGACGCAACGAAACTGGCGTCCAAGGATTACGGCGGCGTACTTCGTTGCGATAAAACGTATGGCTCATCACTGCGACCATATCGGAAAGCTGCTCCTCCGATCTGACCTGTGTTACGCAGGTAGCGGCTACGCGCTTGCACTTGCTCGCATCAATACTCCGGAGTCTCTTGATTACCTCAAAAAATACCTTCACCATTATTTGCGTCGCCCAGATTTGGCATTTGATCAAGCGGACGTACTTGGTGCAGTGAGACACTGTGATCAAATAAACAGAACGGCAAACATCGACGAGTTTCGAGCGCTTTGGGCTGACTTTAATGCTGCGAGAAATGCAGATGTTCCCATTGCCGAGGCTACCCAATGGTTCGGTCAGAAAATAGAAATAGTCAACAGGCTCGCCCAAATCGTCGAATAGCCATAAAATGCACCTGAGTTGCCAATCGGGCGTGTTCTGAAGTCAAT
>JAGYIQ010000124.1 GCA_018402565.1 Pirellulaceae bacterium
CGCGGCCTTTCGCAACCCGGCCGCGGGCCTGCCCGCCTTGAACTCGGGGATCAAAACCCGATCCATGATCCGTTGGCTCGCCCGCTCCCGGACATGGTCGTCGATCCCGTCGCCGAGCACGATCTCCGCCTTGCGGTCGTCGAGGGCCACGAAGATCAGGAGGCCGTCGTTCCGCTCAGCCGAGCCGAGTTGCCAGCGGTTGAAGAGGGCGGTGGCATAGGCCCGGTGGGGCTGGCCGCCGGTGGTCGCGGTGACCACCACCATGAGATCGCCGCCAGACGCCGTCGCCACGCCCTCGGCCACCCGTTCGATCGCCGCGACGTCATCGGGGGCGAGGAGGCCCACGGTGTCGAGCACGTGCCCCGCGGGGCGAGGCCCGTCGAGCGAGGCTGCCGCAAGCGGCCCGGCCGCGAACAGGGCGAGCCAGCAGGCGACCGCGGGAAACACCCGCGGGAAGCCTTGGCGATGAGCGACTGGGCCGAGTCGCCGAGAACGTAGCTGTTGAGTGAGGTGGTCTCTCATCTGCCATCACCAAGCGCAGCCCCGAGTGTTCGCCGCCTCCCTGCTCGAGATGCCACGCCACACAGGCGGCTGCGACAGATTACGCCTGGCGGCTCCCAGCCTGGGGCACGACCCGCTTCTGCACGTCGGTCTCCAGTACACCGAATGCCGATTCATGTCGCTGTACCGCCATGTGGAGGGCCCCAAGCAGCCGCTTGGCCGTGTAGAAGTTGACGATGATCCGCTGGGCGATGTCGATCGGCTCGCTCGGTTGCGGGTTCATGTTTTTGTTGAGGCCGAAATCGACGATCAGTTCCTCCGGCGTGCCCGTGACGCGACAGAAGTTTGCATAGGTGGCAATGCACTTGTCGTCGGTCACGTCGATTCCAGGCCCGCGGGCGGGCGGAGTGGGGGGAGTCTGCTCATCAGCGGGTGCTTCCGGCTTGTCGGCGATCGTCTTTGTCATTGGGTTGCTTGAGGAAAAAGAATGAAAAAAGGTTGAAGAGCGGAACGGTTCAGGGCACAGGCGACTTGAGGATTCTTAGTTGCGGCTGGTCCGGCGGATCGTTCGGCGGGCGACCAGGCCAGCGATGCCGAAAATGGCGAATGCCATGCCACAGGTCGCCGGCTCCGGCACAGCGGTCACGGTGCCAATGAGGACGCTCGTGTTGCTAGATCCAAACGGGAGGTTGCCGAAGGCAAATTCTCCAAGGTTCAGTTCTTGCCAATACGTGCGTTGGACGCTTTGCTGGATGGCGTACACCTCCCAGGCCCCTGATGCATCCCCAGACGCATTTAATTCAAGTGATCCGAGATTGTAACTGTTGCCAGCCGTTAAGGTCGTTGGGGTGTCTGTCGTCGTGATACCGATATCGTAATAAGTTGTTGAGCCATTGAGTGGGGGGTTGATGCTCCGCGGCGCGGGTGTTGAGATTTGAACTTGACCAATGGGAATCGGATTGGTTGTCGCCGCGGTCAAGTTGCCAACGCTGATCGTTCCGCTACTGCCAGCCGAAGGGATAACTTGAACGCCCATGTACCACGCTGTGAAATCAACCGCATCACCGCTGTTGGTGTTGGTCGCGGAGAACACAAACGCAGCACTCTGTCCCGCTGTTACTGAAATAGACTTGCCGACGTCCAATTCAAGAGGTAAGGCGTTTGCGGGTAGCTCCAACCCAAGAACAAATAGCGATGCGATCGTGCAGATTCGGGCGTGGAGACGCGATGGATTGGTCATGAGCCAGGCTCCTGGAAAATTGATATCGAGGCCGCGGACCGGAGACCGACCCGCACTTGAACCGTTCCCTGGAATCTAGGGCTGGTTCCCGGAATCGCCATGGCTTGCCTGCAAGAGTTGACCGATCCGCCAGGGCAGGTGACGAATCCGCCACACGGGGTGATGAGCGGCAGTCGCAGGCTGGCTTCACCCTCCGCGGTCGCATCACACGCGGAGCAGTTCTTTCAGCCGCGTCGCGGCCGTGCGGCCGATCGGGAGGGACTCAGCGATATCGGTAAACGACAGCAGCGTCTGCTCACGGGACCGCGACTGGGTGGACACCAAGCGATGCAGATTGAT
>JAGYIQ010000125.1 GCA_018402565.1 Pirellulaceae bacterium
AGCCCTTTCGTCGCAGCAGCAGGTCATACTCTGCGTGGCTACCAATCCAAATCCAAACGATTTCTTCATTCCGCTCGGTTGCCAACGCACGATGATGCAGGCCTACGCGAGCTGACCAGAGCCTCCCAATCCGCTTGTAATGTAGGGATGGATGACGCGGATCCTGGAGCAGCATCTGGTAGCCGCGATCGGCAAGCTGCTGAATCTCATCCGGCAAAGCCCGGTAATGACTCCAGAAACGCGGGCTTGCGCGATGCTTCATCGATCGGTGCAGCGGCCAGCGTCCAAGTCATCTAGGGCTTCACTAATCAACCAGTCGAGCCGCCCCGTGGCCTCGTCTTCGGCGATCTGTCGATCCCAAGCAGCGGCGTCAAACTCGGCGTACCAAGCGCGAAACGCCGCCATCTCACCGGGAGACAGCTGCTGGATCGCCGCTTCTATTTCTTCGACGGTGATCATGGACGGCAGTATACCTTACGAGGCCACTGCCGCCAACGGTCGGTATCTGGGCTAACCAATAATTCTGCGGTTCCTTGTAACCACCTGATTATGCCCCGGTAGGGGGATCATGCCCTGCGACTGGGCTTAACCGCAATGTCTTTGCACGGCAGGGGTTGTGGGTGGGTTTCGCCCACATCCGCTCGGGGCGTTACGCAGCAAAAATGCAGCGTAGGGGCGGGGGCGGTTGGCCGGCCTGACAGACGGGTTGGCCTGCTGTCGGGCTGGCTGCCGCCCGTGCTGGGATCAGCCATCTCCCAGCCCCTTGAGCTCATCCAACGGGCTCGTCACGCCGCGGCCGCCACGGTTCAGGACGTGCGTGTAGATCATCGTCGTCTTCACGTCGCTGTGTCCCAGCAGCTCTTGGACCGTGCGGATGTCACTGCCTCGCATCAACAGGTGCGTCGCAAACGAATGTCGCAGCGTGTGGCATGCCGCCCGCTTCTCAATTCCCGCCGCCACCACCGCGGCCCGCATCGCCTTCTGCATGAGGCTTTCGTGGTAGTGGTAGCGAAAGTGCCGGCCAAGTTCCTGGTCGAAGTAGTAGCCCTTCGCCGGAAACACCCACTGCCAAGGCCAACTCCGACCAATGCCAGGGTATTTCCGCTCGAGGGCATTCGGCACCTGCACGCAGCCCCGACCGTTCTGCACTTCGCGTCCATGGTGAACCCGGTTTCGCGCTAGCTCCCGCTGGAGAAGTGGTTTGAGACGTTGTGCCAGCACCGTCACTCGGTCCTTGTTGCCCTTCGCCTGCCGGATCGTGATCTCACTCGCCTCAAAGTCGATGTCTTTCACTCGTAGCGTCAGAGCCTCGTTGAGCCGCATGCCGGCACCATACAAAAGGAGTGCCACCATCAACGGCACTCCCTCCAACCTGGTCAGCACTCGGCCGACTTCTTCGGGCGTCAGCACCACCGGAAGCCGCCTCGGTCGCTTGGCCCGCACCACGCCTTCGAGGAGACCGAGTGGCTGCTCAAGAACCGTGCCGTAGAGGAAGAGGAGGGCGCTGAGGGCCTGATTTTGCGTCGAGGCCGACACGTGGCTCTCTACGGCCAGGTGTGACAGGAAGGCGTTGACCTCTGCTACGCCCATGTCGAGCGGATGGCGCTTGTGGTGGAAGAGCACGAAGCGGCGAGTCCAGCGGATGTAGGTTTTGCGGGTATTCGCTGACAAATGGCGAGCGATCGCCGCTTCTGCCACACGATCGAGAAGCCGTGGTGGCTGCGGATCATGGGAAGTTGGGCGGGGAATCACGGCTGTCTCCCGAAGGCCCTTGGTTGCACGAGCACACCAAAGTATGTACACATATACACCTACGATCTCGGCAGTTCAAGTGTTCACGCGATCCGGTGCCCTATCGCATCGAATACTCCTCCGATACTGTTTCGAACCTGCTTCCTCTCCCCGCGAGGCTTCGGTCCATCGTGGTCGACGCCATTGCCCGAGCACTCGCAGCATCAGCCCGCCTGAGAACGGTCCGGTCGACGACGGTGCGTTACCCGGCGGTTTTCTCGGGCGACGTAAGCCTGCAGTCCCGCCCGTCGCCGCAGGCGTCGCAGCCCGCGGCGGCGGCT
>JAGYIQ010000126.1 GCA_018402565.1 Pirellulaceae bacterium
GCCTGCCCGACCGGGCAAGGCACCCACGCCCGCCTCGTTGCCTATGCCGGCGAGTGCCACGCCCATGATTGCATCCATCCCTAGAACGTGGCCCCTTGCTTGGGGTAGGCTACGCTGCGATATGCACCTGCAAATCACCCGGAGACTTAGGTCATGGCCTGGCTAATCAACGCAATCAAGCGGTTTGCTATCTGGGCCGCCATAGTTTTCGGTGGCTTGCTCGCCCTAGTAGCGGTTGTCGCTTTCATCACACCAAGTTGGGATGCGATGAATCAGCGGCTACGGGAAGAAGAGCGAGCAAAGCGACAGGCCAAGCAAGAGGAATGGGAAGAGGGCTGGCGCAAGTGGTGGGACGAACACCAGACCGTCGACAACGGCGGGAAACAACCGTCCAACAAGGGCTCGCAAAAGGAACCCGCGCCGGGGTGGAAAGATGGGTTTACGGCCGGTTATCTAGGGGGATTCGCGGCCGCGTCTGGCGGTGCTGTAAAGCCCGCTAGTGATGAGATCGACGCGATTGCGCGAGGGCAGGCCACTAAAGCAAATGTGCCTGAGGGCGAACGAGAAGCCTGGAAGGCAGGTTTTTCAGCCGGGTGGACGTTTGGGTGGGGCAAGGGGAAATAGTTTACGGCTCCGTATGCACGCCCGCCCTGGCGGCAGCCAAGATCGAGGCCCGAGCCGCCCCCGCGAGCTGTGGCGTGATGCGCCCCCGGTCGCCCCGTGGGATTGGCGGGCCAGCGAGGCCGAGCGTAAAAAGGCCAAGCAATCGACCGGGGCACGTTAGGGGCAACACGCGATGTCGGAACCACAACCGCTCGACCGTTCGTTTCGAGGTTGGTACAGCCGCACTATCGGCAAGTGGTGGATCATCGCGCAGGTTGCCGCGTGGGTGATTTTCGGCGGGTACCTGTTGATACCGGCCGCCTACGGCCTATGGCGTTTTTTGGTCTGGGCTGACGATTGGCAAAAGACGCACGGCAAAGAAGCTGCAGCCCGGTTCGATGCAAACCACACGTGGGTTGAGCCGACCGTTACGAAACGCGGCCGTATTCGCCGGGGCTATTGGCGGCGCAAATGAGCAACCGACGCAAGGAACCGCCGCCGTTCGACACCGAGTTGCACATCGACCTAAATGACGAGCGTGTGCTAGAGGCCGTCGCGAACCTGTTGCTCGATCTGACGCGACATCATTTTGAGCCGGCCAGCGAGCCGGCCGAGGATGAGTCGGAATCGCGGTAGGCGCTACCGATAGACGGCTGCAAACACCGGCAAAAAACGGTACGAACGCTACGCTTTGCAAACGGTACGGGTTGCCGTAACCTGTTGGCAGTCCGAGTGTTCGTTGCCTTGGCTTTTACCGGCTGGGGGTCAAGAGGTCGCAGGTTCAAATCCTGTCGCCCCGACTTTTGGGAAAGCCTTGGAAACAAGGCTTATCGTTACCTGCCGACGGTCGGCAGTGCCTTCGGGAAACGGCCCGTAATAGGGTAGTGGAATAGGGTACTACCCTATTCCGCGTTTTTCGGAGGTGCTCCATGCCGCGGAAAAAAGCAGGAACCGTCCCCAAACTCCAGCACCATAATGCCACGGGACAGGGGCGAGTCCTTGTGGCCGGCCGCCACTACTACTGCGGCAAGTGGGGAACGCCCGAGTGCAAGGCGGCGTACGACCGCCTGATCGCCGAGTGGCTCCACATGTGAACGCCGGTTGAAAAGTGCAGCGCGGGGCGCTCGAAAAGTGCAGCGCTGGGGCTGGTTTTGATTCTACGTTTGAGGGCCGGTTGCTCCAAGGAACGATGGGTCAGACCGACTCTTCCAGACGAGCGACGTCGGCAAGATCTTGTGGTCGCCCGGTGGCCCTCTTGTTGACGATAAGGTGCCGTCGGGAAAGCATGGAAACCTTAAGGCCACCCACATCGGCCTGGTGCCGCTCCGACCAAGCCTCGTCGAAGTCGACTCCGTCGATCGACGTAAGGAAGTCGATCCGATTTGGAGGAAGACCGATCTGGTAAACGACATCCGGCTGCGTGAATGTCTGCGGTGTCAGACGGCTACGCGGTGCGCCG
>JAGYIQ010000127.1 GCA_018402565.1 Pirellulaceae bacterium
TCGGGTGGGGGAGGAGTTTCCGCTGGAGTGCCCGGGGTGTGGTGGCGATATCCGGCTGATCGCGTTCATCACCGAGCCAGGGCCGATCCGGAAGGTCCTCACGCATCTGGGCGAACCGCTCGAGCCTCCGCCAGTCTCTCCTGCCCGTGGCCCGCCCACCGACTGGGGAGAGCTCGTCCAGGTCCACGACGACCGGGCGATTTTTCAGGCGTCACCCGTCGAGCTGCCCGACATCGACATCCACAGCCTCTGACGGCATTCCATGCCACGGTGCGGACGGCCCGCGAGAAGAGCGGTTTCAAGGCCGGTCTGCGCCAACGAGAAAAACCCGGCCTTGAGCGTGGATAGGAAGCCCCTCGGCACCTCGAAGCGAGCGTCGCATCCAGCCAGGCCAGTCCCGGCTGTTGCTCCTCGTGATCCTCGCTGCTCGGCCGACGCTTGCCGAAGTGCCATTGGCCGACCTATCCTTCATTAGCCAGTCAACTCGGCCAGCGGAATCCAATCAGGGCTCGGTAAATCAGCGCACGGTTGAGCCCGATTAGAAAATCTTCCATCGGCGAAAGTACGACCAGAATTCGGTCGTTAAAATCTTCAGCCCCAAAAAACTACGACCACAATTCGGTCGGAAACTCTGACGTCCCTTCACTCAATCCGGCCAACGCTGCTCGCCGCCAACAAAAAAAGCCTACCGGTACATACCGATAGGCTTGTTTGACGGACGGCTGGTCAGAAGACTAGCGTCGGCGACGCCGCAGGACGCTCGCCCCCAATACCGAACCCACCAACAACAGCGACGTCGGCTCGGGGACGACGGAGACGTCCAGGACGGCGACGGTGCCACCGACCGAGTTGATCCCGATCCTGAAATCGTCGCCGATCGTGCCGAAGCCCGGGATCGTCTGCAGGGTGTCGAGGTTGAACAGCGCCTGCCACGAGCCATTCGAAGGATCGTAGAAGCTGCGGACGTGCGGCCAGAGGCTCGTTTCGTGATCCTGGATCTGGCCGGCGAAGCTCGTGAAGCTGCCGGTTCCGCCCCAGAAGCTGCCGTCGTCGGTCTGGACCAACATGACGTTCGGGCGGTAGGCTTTGCTGTCGTCGCCGTTCAGCTGCACGCTGAAGTCGCCCGCGCGAGCGTAGGTACTCGGACTCGTGCGACCATCGGTGCCCCCAACCGTCGAGGCTGCCTGGTAGCTGTCGCTGGCGAGGTCGAACGTGATGAACGGGCGCACGTTCCAAACGCCAGATCCGCTAAACACCGGCACGCCGCTGACGGCCTCGATACCAACACCGAAGATGCGAGCGCCCGCGTTCCAGCCGCTCAGGTCCATGGGAGCGGTGAACGCACCTCCGAACGCGGGGCTTCCGCTCACCGTCTGGCCGTCGAAGAGGAACGAGGTCGTGTAGATGTCGTACACGCCGGTGGTGGAGCCGCTGGCGTAGATCCCCAAGTCGGTGGACTGGCCGCGGGCCTGCCAACCGCCCCACGATGTGCCGCCGTTGATGTCGACCAACCCTGCCTGGACGGGCGAGGCAATCGTCATGATGGCGACGATCGCGACAATTGCCGAAGTTGAAAATGTGAAAAACTTGTTGATTTGCATAAAAACGCTCCCGATTGGATGACTGTCCTTGGGGGGGGCCCAAAGTTGGTTTAAAAAAATCCCACATTGGCTACCCGCCGGCTGGGACCGGCGAAGACACCTCTGACGGAATGACGTGATCGGCTGATGCCCCGAAGGGCGACTGGCGGGTGGCATTCACTGCCGCTCGCCTTGCCAGAAATCAATCGCAATCCCCGTGCCATTTCTGGGGGGTGGGGCGATTTCGGAGGGGGGACGGCTGACTGGAACCTCCAGAAATGCCTAGATTACCGGCGATTCTCTGTATTCCGGTGTCTGAAAAAATCCTGGGGAGAGCCAAGTCTCATCGGGTAACGACCGTGATACCTAGGGCGATTTGCCCCAGTATCGACCGTGGTACCTGGTGCGATCTGATCCAGTATCAACCGTGGTACCTGGTGCGATTTGACCCAGTATCAAACG
>JAGYIQ010000128.1 GCA_018402565.1 Pirellulaceae bacterium
CTGGCTGATCCCATTTCCATCGATGGGCAGCGGTTGACCCGACCGACATTGGTTCCGTTATCACCGGGCCAACAGATCGTGATTGGGTCTGAAGTGATTCGATTTGACCACGCATCGCAGTTATACTTGGATCCGGAATAGGTTCGTTTGTCCATGGCACCCAAACCCACTGATGATCGCTTGGACGTCGACCATGATGACGGGCGGAAATCAAGCCAGCCGCCGTCTCAGGTTGCACATGCCGTCAGCCAAGGCGACGATTTGACATTAGACGGTGGCCGCGAATCGACGGACACTACGAGCTTGGGCGACGCGGTCACTCTGGGCGGCAGCGGTTCCGCCAACTTACCGTTGACCGAAGACGGGGTGGAGATTGTTGACTTAGCCGCCAGATACCGAGTCGAACGCGTGCTGGGCCGCGGCGGCATGGGTGAAATATCGTTGGCTGTGGACACGCGATTGAACCGCAAGGTCGCCATCAAACGTATCCTAGGCCAAGTCGCTCAAGAGCGAATCGTCGTTCAACGATTCATGACAGAAGCTCGATCGATTGCGGCACTGAACCATCCCAATATCGTGCAGATCCATGATTACGGACAGGCCGTGGACGGTCCGTTTCTGATCATGGAGTACATCGACGGAGGTTCATTGGCGGACCTGTGCCAGGATGGCCCGGTACCGCACGAGGTCGTGATTGACCTCATTGCTCAATTATGTGACGGGCTGAACAAAGCTCATGCGATGGGGATTGTCCATCGCGATATCAAGCCGGCTAATGTTTTGCTGACCAGTGACGGTGTACCGAAGCTAACCGATTTTGGCCTAGCCAAAATCGAAGCGACGGAGTTCGGCATGACGATGACCGGCGCAGTTCTCGGGACGCTGGACTTTATGCCCCCTGAGCAACGTCGATCTGCGGATCAAGTGGATGCTCGGTCGGATCTATGGAGCTTGGCAGCGACGGCTTACGCTTTGTTGACAGGCGCGAGTCCGCGTACCATTCGGTTGGATCGTGTCCCCGCTCCCTGGCAGCCGTTGCTGAGTCGCGGCTTGGAAGAAGCACCGGAACGTCGATTCGCCAACGCGGCGGAGTTTCGCCAGGCCTTGGACGATTTGGCGGCGAAGGTCAGCGCCGGAGCGGTGGCCGAGGTGGTCGTCGGCCAGTGTACTCACTGCAAATCACGCAACGAACCCAGTCGACGGTTTTGCCATAGCTGCTCGCAACCATTGCACCGCTCGTGTCGAACCTGTCAATCAGAAATGGCCGTGTGGTACGATGTGTGCGGGGAGTGCGGGAATCGGCATAGCGTGTGGGTGGCGCAACATCGTCGCCAATTGGCGGACTGGCAAGGGCAGGCCGAGTCGGCAGCGCAGCAGGGCAACTACCTGCTGGCTGACAAATGGATCCAACACATTCGACCCGCGATTGCGGAAGAGAACGCGGAACTGGCGGAATGGCTGGAGACCTTTGCTGCAGAAGTGACTCAGAAACTTCATGCCCAGCGGATTGAAGTGACGGGCTTGGTTCGCGTGGCGTTGGAGTCCCTACAGCAATACGACTATTCGCAAGCGGTCGCTGCTTTGTCACAGATTCCACTCTCGGTCCATGGAACGATTGTGCCAACCACTGGCGACACGATTGACCAGTTGTGGCGACAGACGCAGTTGCAAGCCGCCACGGTCGAGCGACTTGAAAAGGAGATTCGGCGACGGGTTAAAGATAAACAAATTCAGGGACTTTTGCCGTTAGCTGAACAATTTCTCGTCTTGCAACCCACCCATACCAAGATCCTAAAATTGGCTGCCCAATTGCGGGCACGTGAGACCCTAGCTTCCGAGCCCTCCGCGACAAACGTGGCGAGGACACCGCTGTATCTGCAGCAGGCATCGCTGGGCAATCAGGAGGCAGACACCGCGTTGCCCGCCCCAGAGGCGGACAAACGCCTCAACTCGATACCGCGTTTGGTTTGGCCGTTGGTCGGATTGGCACTCGGTGTTTTGATGTTAGCTGGCTTGGCCTGGGCGGGGGCCGGCCT
>JAGYIQ010000129.1 GCA_018402565.1 Pirellulaceae bacterium
GTCGAAGCTCCCCCGCAGCGTCTTGCCATCGATGGCGATCACTTGGCCGCCGGTGACCTCATGCAACGCTTGAATCCAACTGAGCAGGCAGCGCTCAAACTCCGCAGGCGACAGCATGGCGAAGATGGCGTTGAACCGATCGTGCGAGGGAATGCCGTTTTGCAGGTCGAGAATCCTGCGGAACCACTTCCGCTTCTTTCGCCCGAAATCAGCAATCGCGACGAAGTCATCCGCGCCGCAGATGACGGCGCAGATCGCGATGACGATGAAGTTGATAAGCGGATGAGTGATCTTGCGGCGACGCGGGTCGGTGAGGCTCGCAAAGTGAACCTGGAGTTTGGCAGTCACCGGCTTGGTCACGGGCATGATCTTTCCTCCATGAAGATCGCAGTTCGTAGCGCTCCGAGTCCTGTTCGAAGCCGCACAGACTGCGGTTGCCCAAGCATGCCAGATTACCCATTATCGCGCAATCGCCCTGGCTCGCGAGTCGGCACGACGAGTGGCGTGCAAAAACAAGATGAAGCAACTGGCACTTGCCGTGCTCGGCTACGTCGACGCCAAAGGAATGTTCCCTCCGGCCGTGGTTACAAGACCAGCGTCAGGCGTGGCGGGGGCGTATGCGTATTTTCAAGGCACCGAGGGGCCACCGTGGCAGGTGCTGATCTTGCCGCAGCTCGAGGAACAAGCCCGCTACGACTCTTTCACGCTGACAGGAAAGTTTGGTGGGGTGTTCAACCACGAAGCCGGAGTGGCGGGGGTGAACGCAACACCTCAAAAAACTCGAAACGTCGCGTTTTTGTGCCCGACCAGTCCGCATGGATCGCTGACGTCGGGACCGCTTGGCTTGAATGGCCCAAATGCGGGAACGAATTACGTCGCCGTTATGGGGGGAGGGCCAAAGCCGACGACTTTGTACTGCCCAGGCTTCGTGGGGCAGGTAAAGTGTGATCTTGCGGTTTGGGGCCCGACGACACCTACGAACGATTTGCCATGCCGTGGTCGCGGATATCGGCCACTTTCTGCGGGCGGTGTCATGTTCCTGAATTCGAAGACCCGATTTGCACAGATCTCCGATGGTACATCCAAGTCTTTTTTGCTCGGGGAAACTCGCTACGGGCAATTAGCATCGGGATACAATTGGTCGAATGGGGCTGCGGAGTTCACGTGGGCATCCGCTGTCCATGGAGGAAATGGCGGGCTCGCCAACGCCGCAGTCGCTTCATTTTCGCTGAACACTTCGTGTGACCCGGTTACTGCTCAATGTGTTGACCATTTCTGCTATGCGTTCGGGAGTTTTCATGCCGGCGGTGCGCAGTTCGTGATGGCGGATGGATCCGTGCACTTTCTCAACGACACGATCACGCCGACAATTCTGCGGAGTCTTGGACAATGTGCGAGCGGGGATGGAACGTTGCCATGAGGGTAGGTTCTCAAACACTCCGTATTCGGGGCTGTCTTCTCGGCGTCACGATCGCAAGCCTCAGCGGCTGCTGGAGCAGTGCGCCTCCCGGACGCGTCACAACAAGCGGTCAGGTGACCGTTGCCGGCTCGCCACTTCCGGACGGGCAAATCACCTTCGAATCGGTTGAAGACGGCCTCGATTGTGGCGCCAGCCGTATCGATCACAAAGAGAGATTCTCGATGTTTCTGAAACCAGGTGTGTATCGCGTTGGCATCGAATCGGTCGAGGGGGGTGTCTCCCCGGCCGGTCTCGGTGCCGTTGAACCGGCAAAACTCCGGGTCGCCAAGCGGTACGCCGACCCTCGCGCGTCAGGCCTCGAATACACCATCGACGCCTCCAACCGCCGGCTCACGATCGATATCCCGAAATAGGGATGGAGCAGCCGCGATGCCATAATGCGACTCAAAATGGCGGGAGCGTCGCCATGTTGCAAATTCCATTCGTGGCCCCAGGAACGCGGCGACCTTGGCAATGACCGACGATGACGCGGTGCTTCGGCAGTTACGGGCAGCGCCTGAACTGCTCGCAGCCGTGG
>JAGYIQ010000013.1 GCA_018402565.1 Pirellulaceae bacterium
CCCGCCGCCACGTCCTATCTGAAGGAGGATCGCGCACGCCGGGGCGGAACCCACACGGGGGCGGAAGATAAGGTTGGTCAGAATTACAGCTGATATCGTTTTGATATTATTTTGATATCTGTCCTACGAACAGACTCGATCGGCGGCGTCCCAGCCGCTTTTGATGCATTGCGGGATGCCGACGCCCTGGTAGGCGTTGCCGGCCAGGGCCAGGTTTGGGTAGTGGCCGACGGCCGACGCGATGGCTTCGATACGCTGCCGATGGCCGACATGATATTGGGGCATGGCTTGTCGCCAACGGACCACTTGACTGTCGATCGGTTCGCCAGAGAAGGGAACCCAGCGACGCAGCTCGGTGACGGACGAGCGGACGAGCCGCTGGTCGTCCCATTCGACATGTGCGGGGTTCAGGGCACCACCGAAGAAGCTGCGAGTGAGCAGGTCTTCGGGGCGACAACGTCCAGGAAACTTTTGGCTGGCGAAGCTCGTGGCGATCAGGGGGCTGCCCAGTGCGGTGGGAACAACCAAACCAAAGCCCAATCGTTCTGCTTGGTCGGGGAACTGTTGGCGGTGGAAGCGTGACACAACAATGGCCGCGCTGGCGTATTCGATTTGGCTCAAGGAGTGGGCCAGGGCGGGGCAGGGGGCAGCCAGCAAGGGTGCTGCCGCCGGTGTGGGTATGGCCAGGATCACGGCCGAGAAGGTCTCGCGCTGGCTCTGGCCGCTGGAGTCGCGGAGGGAGACGGACCAACCGGTCGGCACTTGTTGGAGTTCATGACAGGTGGTCCGCGTGTGGAAGCGCACGTGACGCCGCTGGAGCCAATCGACCATGGCCGTCATCCAGCTGCTCATCCCGCGTCGCGGCGTCAGGAACAAGCCGTAGCGGACCCCAGTGCTGGTGGGATCGGTCGGCTGGCCTGTCGAGGTCAGGACATCCTGGAGTTCGGCGGTTGAGCTGCCAGTCTCTTTTCCTTTTGATTGCAGTTGTTCTTTGCGTTTAGTTGTATTGTTTTTCTGTAGTTGGGCGGCTCGCCAGAGACTGCCGTGTTGCCGTTCCATGTCGGCGAACTCGGTCAGGGCAGCGTCCATGCTGAGTTTGGCGGGATCGGCGGTGAAGATGCCGGAGACCAGCGGCTGGATCAGCCAGGTGTAGGCTTCCACGCCCCAATGTCGGATGGCAAAGGACTGGAAGGACTCGTCGGTCGCATCCCCGGCATGGAAGCGACGGTTCCACCGGGCCAGCCAGGGTTCCAGCCGCATCCGCAGTTTGCCGCGCGTGCTGAGCAGTGGTGATTTCCAGAGCGAGTCCCAGCGTTGAGGCGCCAGGAGCGAGAAGCCGGCCGGCACGGGCAAGGCACCGCGGGGAGCCGCAACGAAGGCCCCGCGCCGCTGTTCGTCGGTCGGGATCAGCTCGTCTTGGAAGCCGATGATGCGACAGAGTTCCAGGGCCCAGGGCAACTTGGTGGTGAACATGTCGGCGCACTGTTCGACCAGGCCATCGGCCAAAGCGGTGGTCTGCAGCATCCCGCCGCAGTGGGGTCCCGCGTCGCACACGACCACCTCGAGCGGTGAGGGTGGGTCCACGTCGGAAGTCGCGTGCGGGGAGTGGCGATCGACCAAGCGAACGGCGGCGGCCAAGCCGGAAATGCCGCCGCCAACGATCAAGATTCGGCGGGGACGATCGGTGCGGGTCTCAGGCATGAGGGCGGGGGCTTTCGCGACTACTTTCCAGGTTCCAAGCAGCCTGGGATAAACGAATCGTTCGGCTGCAGCCCCGCGCAGAAGTCGGCCAGCAGTTCCGCGGCGTTTTCCAGATCTTCGTAGTGGCACACCTCGACGGCGCTGTGCATGTAGCGATTGGGGATGGCCACCAATCCGGTCGCGACGCCCTGGCCGCTGATTTGAATGGCATTCGAGTCATTCGGTGCGGCTCGGCCCAGTGCCGCCAGTTGATAGGGCAGCGAGGACTTCTCGGCTGTTTGCTCCAGGCGACTGACCACGCGAGGATTCATGTTGGGGCCGCGGAAGATAACGGGGCCACTCCCCAATTTGACGCGTCCCAACTGTCGTTGATCGATGGACGGGCAATCGGTGGCGTGGGTCACGTCGACGGCGATACCGACATGCGGTCGGATTCGCTCGGCGGAGGTCGTGGCCCCGCGGAGACCGATCTCTTCGGCGACGGTCGAGACGGCGAAGATGGCGACGGACGCGCCTTTGAGTTTGGCTCGCCGCAACGCTTCCACCACGGTCCAGACGCCAGTGCGATCGTCCAGGGCCACTGCGGTGAGCATGCCGCCGC
Organism: Pirellulaceae bacterium; assembly: GCA_018402565.1. Lineage (GTDB taxonomy): Bacteria > Planctomycetota > Planctomycetia > Pirellulales > Pirellulaceae > M30B19. The sequence goes on from JAGYIQ010000013.1 coordinate 2,303, forward strand.
GGAGATCTTGATGCCCCATCCGCAGGGTCACGGGATCGCCGATCTTGACGACCCCTTGGCTCTCCTCCTGCGAGCTGGAGCCGATATCGATCCACATGTCGGAGAACTTGACGACGGTGCTGCGTTCGCTCTCTTCCAGCAAGTGGATGGGCTTGCGACTGATCACACCGGGGACGCAGCCCTGTTCGTTCCAAATTTGTACATGCTGTCCAATCAGTTGTTGCGGGTCCCAGCCGCCGACCGTTTGGATATTGAGAAAGCCGCGGTCGTCGATGTGGGAAACCAAGAGCCCGATCTGATCCGCGTGTCCAGCCAACATGACACGGAAGGGGGACTGCGGGTTGATGGCCAGCAGCAGGTTGCCGTGCAAGTCGAATTCAATCTGGTCACAGAAGTCGGCGGCGTAGGCGCGGACGACCTCCTGCACGCGTTGTTCGTCGCCCGAGATGCCGGGGGTAGCCAACAGTTGATGGAGAAATTGGCGACTGGAGTCGTTCACGGGCGAGGCTTTTCAATCGAGGTGGTAGGGGAACGCTCGGCGACGGGCTGGCCTGCCGGAGCAGTCAGCAACTGGATGGCGCGTTGCAATTGCGGGTCACGCTGGTGCAGCGGCCGCGGATCTTCCAGCGAGATCTGATCGGGCGGTTCGTTGGTTGTGGGCGGCTTTGTCGCTGCACCTGGCCGTGTTCCCTCGTCATCCGGGGCCTGCTCGCCATCCGGAATGGCCGACTCGGCTTCGGCTTCGGCTGCGGCGGCCGCGGCGGCCATTTGCTCCGACATCTCGCGCAAGCGTTCCTCGATATCGTCCAGCGGCAATCCCAGTTCGCGTCGATCGTAGAGTGCCGCCAGGATCGAGCGATCCCGTAGGTTGAGTCGAATGGTCAAGTCATCCCGTTCGGGGCGGACGCCCCAGGCGTCGTCAGTGGCCATGTCTTGTGCGACCGGCAGATTTTTTTCAGCAGCTCGCCAGCGCATCCGATGAATGTTGCGTCCGCTGGGCCTCCAATAGCTGGCGGTTGTCAGATTGAGAAAGGTGCGCGGGCGCGGCAGCGAGAACTGCGTCTGGACCGTTCCCTTGCCGAACGTCTGGTCACCCACGATGGTGGCAATCTGATGGTCTTGAAAACAGGCCGCCACAATTTCACTGGCGCTGGCTGAACCGGGATTGATCAATACGACCATGGGCACTGGCTGTTTCATGCCTCGCCCGGCTGTGGCTGTAAAGACCTGCTGCACCTGGCCTGCGCGATTGCGTATGGAAACGATGGTCTGCTCGTCTTGATCCAAGAACAGGTCGCAGACGCCGATGGCCGCCTCCAGTAATCCGCCACCATTCTCGCGGAGATCCAGGATCAAGCTGCTGACGCGACCATCGATTTGCTCGATGGCCTGTTGCAACTCTTCTACGGTGCGGCTGCCGAACTGCTTGATGCGGATGTAGCCCACGTCGGTTTGAGAATCGAGGGTGAAGTACCAGCCACCGGTTTCATTCGGTCGATCGCCGACAACCGTGTAAGTGGGGATCTGCCGCCGTGGGACGCTGACGGACCAGGACAGCCAGTCTTGAGTAGGCTCTTGCCAGCGTTGGACATCCAGTTGAACCTGAGTGCCCTCGGGTCCCTTGAGCAGGGCGCGAATATCGTCGAATGATGAAATTTCAGCGACGGGCCGACTGTCGATATGCGTGATTTGGTCGCCAGGGGCCAGACCCATCTCTGCGGCTGGTCCGCCGTAGATGGGCTTGACGATCAGGATCGCTTGGTTGGTCGGTTCGCGGCGGATGTGGATGCCCAGTCCCGCGTAGCTTTGGTTGAGGAACTCCAGCCGATCGTCGGCGTCAATCCCCGACAGATAGTACGAGTGGACATCGAGATTTTCCAGCATGCCGTTGATGGCCGAGGTCAACAGCTGCTCGCGATCGGCCGGGTAGAGTGACTGCGTGGCGATCAATTCGCCCGCCACAGCCACCAAGTTGGCCAGGCGATTTTTGGCCGTGATTTGATAGCAGCAGAGGCTGACGACGGCCGACAGCAGGATCACCACAAAATGTCGCGGAGGCATAGGGGCAATTCCCAGACAATGGTTCGGTCCGCCAAGCGAATGCGGCATCCGCCGGAGAGCCAGAACGAAAAACTGACCGGTCGATTCTAGCGGGGGCCTGCGTTGATCGCCAGGACAGGCTGGTCTTCAAAAATGCCGCAGAATCAAGTAGTTTGAGGCCGCGGGCTGTCGCCTGTGGGGTCGGTGCCCCGTCCTGAACGACAAAAATGGTGAAACCGCAATGGGTTGGGAAGCTTGGTATGCCTTGGCTGTAGCGATCGGTCTCTTGACCAGTCTCGCGTTCCGCGCGGCGGCCACGGACCTATTGGCGGTGGCGGCCTTGGCACTGTTGGTATTGGCTCAGAACCTGAGTGGCAGTGCGCTGCTACCGACGACCCCCGAGGCCTTGTCCGGTTTTGGGAGTCAGGGCCTGGTGACGGTGGCGTTGTTGTTTGTGGTGGTGACCGGTTTGGAACTCACCGGTGGAACCACCCTGGCCACCGGTTGGTTGTTGGTGAAGTCGAAGAACTTGACCGATGCCCAGATGCGGCTGTTGCTGCCGGTAGCCTTCCTCAGCGCGTTCATGAACAATACGCCCGTCGTGGCTGCCATGATGCCGGTTGTGGGCGATCTGAGCAAACAGTTGCGGATCAGTGTGAGTCGCCTGTTGTTGCCGTTGTCGTATGCCACCATCTTGGGTGGGATGGCGACGTTGCTGGGGACCAGCACCAATTTGATCGTACGCGATTTGTATCAAGGGCAGTTGAATCTGCTGTCGGAGGGCCAGGAGTTGGCCGAGTTGGGCTTCTTCGCGCCGGCCTGGGTGGGATTGCCGGCCGCCTTACTGGGTTTGGCCTACATGATGTCCTGTTCGACCTGGCTGTTGCCAGAGCGCAAGCCGGCCGTGAGTTTGGGTGACGATCCACGTCAATACACGGTGGAGTTGCAGGTGGAAGCCGATGGCCCCTTGGTGGGCAAGACCATTGAAGAGGCCGGCCTGCGTCGATTGCCTGGTTTGTACATCGCCGAGATTCAGCGGGAGAGCGGCGAGATTGCACCGGCAAAACCCCAGGAGCGGTTGCGGGCCAACGACGTGCTGATTTTGGTCGGGGCCTTGGATAGCGTGGTGGACCTGCGAAAAATTCGGGGACTGGCGACTCCCGATGAACAGAGTCGCAAATTGGACGTGCCGGTCTGGCGCCGGACCTTGGTAGAAGCGGTCGTCAGTTCACGATGTTCCCTGTTGGGTAAGACCATTCGCGAAGGCCAATTCCGCTCGCGGTACAACGCCGCCGTGGTGGCCGTCGCTCGTGGTGAGAAACGCTTGAGTGGCAAAATCGGCGATGTGCGTTTGGAGTCCGGTGACATGCTGCTGCTGGAGGCTTCCCCGTCGTTCCTGCATCGCCAGCGGGGAGCCCGCGACTTTTATCTGACGAGCTCAGTGGAGAAGGGCGAGGTGCGACGGCACGATCGAGCTTGGTTGGCCTTGTTGATCACCGCGTTGTTGGTCTTGGCAGCTTCCTTCAATGTTCTCAGCATTCTCACCGCGTCGATGCTGGCGGCCCTGGCGATGATCGCCGCGCGTTGTTGCACCTCCGATGAGGCGCGTCGCAGTATCGATTGGTCGGTATTGATCGTGATTGGTGCTGCGATTGGGATCGGCAGTGCTTTGCACAAAAGCGGCGCCGCGGAAATGGTGGCCGACGTGTTACTGGGGTTCGCCGGTGGCAATCTGATGCTGTCATTGGCGGCCGTGTATTTGGCGACCGCCCTCTGTACCGAGTTGATCACCAACAACGCCGCCGCCGTCTTGATGTTTTCGATCGGTTGGCAAACGGCGGACAAGTTGGATGTGTCACCTTTGCCATTTGTGATCGTCGTCATGATCGCGGCCTCAGCCAGTTTCCTGACACCGTTTGGCTACCAAACCAATACGATGGTCTACGCCGCGGGCGGTTACAGTTTTCGCGATTATTTTGTATTTGGTCTACCGCTGAGTTTAATCGTCTTCGTGGTCACGATGGTCGTGGTCCCGTGGGTCTGGTTGTAGTCCTTGGCCGGCGTCTGTCACGGGCGCAGCCAATCGTTGTGAGAGGAACGCCGATGACCGCCAGCCGCCGTCCCCAGAAACCGTCCGCGGCCACTGCCGCAACGACTCGAAAAAAGGCCGCGAATGCGCGAGCCAAGGCCGCGGCCGCGGCGACGCGAAAGAAGGCTGCGGATGCTTGGGCAGCAGACATGGCCGCTTTGGCCTGGGGCTTGGCCCACCCCACGCGGGCCACGATCCTCCGCTTCTTGCTCAATCGCCCCCCGACCCTGTGTGGCGAGATCGTCGATCGATTGCCCCTCGCCCAGTCCACGGTTTCCCAGCACCTGAAGATCTTGCGCGAAACGGGTTGGGTCGTGGCCGAGGAAGACGGCCCGCGGGTTCATTACTCGATCGTGCCCCAGTCCTTGGCTCGGCTGAAAAAGTTGGTCCAGGGATTGTAGTTTTCGTCTGTAGCGGAATGCGACCAGGGTTTGTGGATTTGTAACCGTTCACGGGTGGGAGGTAATCCACGGGGCTGGTGCATTCCGCAAGTCGGATGGTTCTCGGGACAAACGGGTAGCGTTCTCCAGTTGCTTTTACTCGCAAACGTTCGTACGGTTAGCCCGACTTGCTGCATGACACCCTACGAGGCGTGAACGGTTACGTTGATTTTTCCGTAGCGGAATGCGTCAAGCATTTCGATTGATGAGGAAGCGCCGTGTTTTCGATGAATTTTCTTGAGAAGGGCGGCAAATTCGCGCGAGAGTCTGGAAAAATCAACAAGCCCCTGACGCGTTCCGTTATGTGCGGTGGAAGGTTCTATCTAGGGGATCGAAACGCTTGAGGGTTTGTGGATTTTTCCGTAGCGGAATGCGTCAAGCATTTCGATTGATGAGGAAACGCCGTGTCTTCATAGTATTTTCTTGAGATGGGCGGCAAATTCGCGAGTCAGTCTGGAAAAATCAACAAGCCCCTGACGCGTTCCGTTATGTGCGGTGGCAGGTTCTATCTAGGGGATCGAAACGCTTGAGGGTTTGTTGATTTTTCCGTAGCGGAATGCGTCAAGCATTTCGATTGATGAGGAAACGCCGTGTCTTCGTTGGATTTTCTTGAGATGGGCGGCAAATTCGCGAGTCAGTCTGGAAAAATCAACAAGCCCCTGACGCGTTCCGTTATGTGCGGTGGCAGGTTCTATCTAGGGGATCGAAACGCTTGAGGGTTTGTTGGTTTTTCCGTAGCGGAATGCGTCAAGCATTTCGATTGATGAGGAAACGCCGTGTCTTCGTTGGATTTTCTTGAGATGGGCGGCAAATTCGCGCGAGAGTCTGGAAAAATCAACAAGCCCCTGACGCGTTCCGTTACACGCGGTGGATGGTTCTATCTAGGGGATCGAAACGCTTGACGCGTTCCGCTACGCGCGCTGGCAGGTTCTATCTAGGGGATCGAAACGCTTGACGCGTTCCGCTACGCGCGCTGGAAGGTTCTATCTAGGGGATCGAAACGCTTGACGCGTTCCGCTACCCACGCTGGCAGGTTCTATTTAGGGGATCGAAACGCTTGACGCGTTCCGCTACGCGCGCTGGCAGGTTCTATCTAGGGGATCGAAACGCTTGACGCGTTCCGCTACGCGCGCTGGCAGGTTCTATTTAGGGGATCGAAACGCTTGACGCGTTCCGCTAGGCGCGATGGAAGGTTCTATCTAGGGGATCGAGACGCTCTACGCCCTACGCCCTACGCCCTACGCCCTACGCCCTACGCCGATGGAGGCTCATCGGTCAGGCGTGTTAGGACGACGATCAAGCGATTGCCGCGGATATCAATGATCTTGATCGGTTGGCCAGGTTCGATGAATTTGCCGTCGGCCACGACATCGACGCTGCGACCTTGAATCAGGGCTCGGCCGGACGGTCGCAGGACGCTTTCGGTGACTCCGATATCGCCGACTCTCAAGCCAGCGGCTCGGCCTTGTTGGACGACCAATTCCGACGTAGGGCTGGCTTCGTCCTTTTTGTTCATCGGCGAATCTTCGGACCAGTGCGGGGGCGCCAGGGTCAGTCGATTCAAGGCTGGCAAGCTGCCCATGTTGTGGATGAGGAGGCCGATGCCACCGCCGCCCACCACCATGACCAGGAGGATCGTCAGCAGGCTACTGCCCAATTGGTCCCATTGGGCGGTGGTCGTCGGGTAGAGGAAGTCCAGAGTCGCCATGACCAGAGACAGCAAAATCAGGCCAATCCCCATCACCCCGGGCACGCCGAAACCCGGGATCAGAAACAACTCCGCCAGAACGCAGGCCACGCCCATCACAAACAGCAGCAGTTCCAGCCAACCGGCTGTGCCGCCCATGAAGTGGCTCCAAAAGAACAAGGAAAAGCACAACAATGCCACCAAACCACCGATGCTGATGCCCGGTGACGCCATCTCCATGAACAGGGCGATGATGCCGATGATCAGCAGCAGGGCGGTGATCCAGAAATTATTCAGAAAATCCACTACGCGATCGGTGAACCCATAATTGCGGATCGTCCAAGGACCGGCCAAGGGGAGTTGGCTCTCCAATTCCGCGAAACTGTTGCAGCGGTGCTGGCTGAATCCCAACTCTTGGGCTCGCGAATGCGATAGCGTGACAAACCGCCCTTCGCGAGACTCGGGCACCAATTGCCAGCCGCCCGGCAGTTCTTCGGCCACTGGCGGCTTGACGGCTTGGTCGGGTCGGCCGTTGCCCAATTCCTCGGGGGCGCCCAACGAAACCAGGCGAAACTGCTGCGGATCCTCGGCTTGTTGGTATACCACCGAGAACTCATCGACCATGGCCTCGGCCAGTTCCGGCGATCGCTGGTGTCGCTCGGCCAGGGCGCGGGCCTTGGCCACCAAGATGGAACGGATCTTCGCCGGGGCGTAGCGGAACGCCAACAGGGTGGGATCCAGTTGAATGACGCCGATGTCGCCGATCGTGGCACCCGGTTGCATGACGATGTGTTCGCAACCCAAGGCGATCATGGCACCGCCGCTGGACGCTTCCCGCGGGATCCAAGCCACCGTCTGGCACCATTGGATTTGCGACAGCATGTCCGCAATCTCCATGCTCTCGGTTGCCCCGCCGCCGGGCGAGTCGATCTCGACCACAATCAAGTCCGCCGGGAGTGATTGGGCTTGTCGCAGAGCGGCCTGAGCGTAGCGGAGCGTGGTTCCGTCGATCGGTCCCTTGATCTGCATCCGAAACGGCCGCTGGAACGGTCCCCGCGCCAACAGGTCCTGCCACGTCGGCTCGCGCAGCACCATGGGTCGAGCCGCCGCATCGCGCGGTTCTGCCAGGGCTGGTTCTGTCGCTACGGGTTGCGTTGGATCCGCTGGGACTGGGTCGGCCGAGACTGGATCGGCCGGGGCGACTGGCGTTGCCGGGTCGGTTTGGGCGATCGAGGCGGGAGCTGGGAGCAGCCACAGTTGGGCCAGGGTAAGTGCGATCCCCAGCCCGAGCTGACGAAGCAGTTGTGAGCGGCGCAGGTCCATCGAAAGTATCCTCGGGCCGAGCCCAATGCAAATCGTCGCAGCCATGTCTGCTGCCGCTTCCCCCGCCGCGGTTGAGCCGCGTCCGAGTTTACTGCAGCCAGCCAGCGACATATTCGCGGATAGCCGCAGAGGTGGTCAGCAGTTCACCTTCACGCGGGATAAAAAAGATGGGATCTTCTTCGACGTTCCCCGAGCGAAAGTCGACGGGGAGCGACACCAAGCTCAAGCCTTGTTTGTTGGCCAAGGAGGCCGCCCGCGGCATGTGAGACGCGGAGGTGATCAGGCCATGTTTGGCGGCAGGTTTGTCGGCCAGAAATTCGTCGATGCGTTGCATCTCTTCTTGCGTGTAACGTCCGCCCAAGAATGTGTAGTTGGCCTCCGCCACCCCGTAGTCGGCCAACAACTTTCGCATCGCGTCTTCGTAGGGGCTGATCATGCGACGTTCCGGAGCCACATCGTTGGCAGCCGCAGCGGCCGCATCCTGTGCTCCCAAGGCCGCCGGTTGGCTCGTTGTGAAGTGAACGGGCGTTGCAACCGGCGCAGCGATACTGCCCACGTCCGGGCCCGATTCTACAGGGGAAACTTCCGTGTCCGCGCCCGCCGCGTCACTCGGTGGTTGGTCCCCTGCTGGAGGAGCGGCTGGAGCTGCCTCGTTCTTGGCCTTGGCCTCGTCCTCTTGATGCAGGAACGGGCTGCCAGTAAACACCAAGTGCTTGATCTTGCCACGCTTGTGCAGGCGAATGGCTTCCATCACGCGTTCGCTGGCGTCATTGAGGTCGATCTGACGGTTCTTCGCCACGCGAGCGGCCCCGCCCAGCACAAAGCCATACTGCATGTCCTCCAATTGCTCCACCACTACGGGCTGGTACGAGGCCTCCAAGCCAGTCATCAAATTGTTGGCGATCGTTTTGTTACCCGCCAGGCTCATGCCGATCATGGACAGCCACAACAGGGCCGCTAGGAACCGCTGCTTGGTGAACGTCGCCACCATCGCACCGACGAAGAACAGCAGCCAGAAGAAACCGGCCGGCGCCAGCAAAGCGGCCGCAAACTTTCGACCGACAAACGGCCCTTGCAGGTAGTAGATCAACCCGAAAGCCCCACCCACAATCACGGCGCAGAGGATCAAGACCCCCACAATGGTGCTGGCGCCCGATTCTTTACCATCAAATTCGTAATCGTCGTACATCCGTTTCCTCTTCGCTTTTATGTCAACTTACGGCTGCGCAGGGCAGGTGCTTGGTCAGTGCTTGGTCGAGGGAGCGGTCGAATAACACCGGCCGCGTTCCGCACGACGGAAGCCGAGGCCAAAGCCGGTCGGCTGGCGAATCCCGCCCCTCGTCCCAAACTCTAGTTTAAACCAGGCTCGGCAGCCCGTCGAGCGTTGAGACTAATTTGAAACACTTGGCGATCGCCCAGCCGAATGCAGCCAAGTCCAGCCCAACGCAGCCAATTTCAAACCCGTCCGGCCAGTCCAAACTAGCCCAACGCAGCCCAGACCCGTCCTGGATGCGGCGGGCGTTCCGCGTTGCTCACAGCACAGGCAGTGTCGGCAGACCGCCAGTCGACTCGGTATTAAGGTAGTTTAAGTTTCCTGAACGCAGCCCTTGCGGGTCGATCTCCACGCGTGAGAACCCCAGTTGGCCGATGTCGTGCAGCAGTTGGGTCAACTGTTGCAACCGCGGGACCTCAGCCAGTGGCACTTCCAGGCGTCCCACTTCCTCCGGCAGGATGCGGACGCGAACATCCGAGAAGCCGGCTTGCCACAACCGCTGCTCGGCTTGCTCCACCCGCCGCAGTCGTGCCGCTGTCACCTCCACGCCGTATGCCAAGCGACTGGCCAGGCAGGGGGCGGCCGGCAGGTCATGGACGGAGAGCCCCAGGGCTCGAGCCAGGGCCCGGACCTCGGCCTTGCCCAACTGGGCCTCCGCCAAGGGCGCGAAGACCTGGTGCTGGGCCGCTGCCAACAACCCCGGGCGGTAGTCGCCCAAGTCATCCAAGTTGGTGCCACTGAGTATTGTGGCCGTCGGGAATTCGGCCGCTACTTGTTTTAATGCTGAATAAAGATGCGTTTTGCAATAATAGCAGCGGTCGCGGTGATTGCGTTGATAGAGCGGATCGTCGGCCTCCGCAGTGGGCAACCAACGGTGCGGCAGTTGAAGTTCCGCCGCGACCCGTTCGGCGATGGCTCGCTGCCGTCCCGCCAGACTGGGGCTGTCCGCCGTGACCAACAGACACCGTGTCCCATGCGTTCGCCCGACCGCCGCTGCCACCACCGCCGAATCAACGCCGCCGCTAAAAGCCACAATCGGGTGTTCCAACTGGGACAACAGGTCCCAAAGTCGATGTGTCTTGGCCAACAGTTCGGCGGCCAGGGGCAGGTTGGCCGGGGACAAGCCAACTGGGGACGTGCCAACTGGAGACGTGCCACCTGGGGCCGCCTCAGTCGGGGGCAGGGCAGGGTGCTCAGGGGACATCATCGGCCCTCGTCGCGAGTAACCACTGCTCGACCACGCTCGGCTGGATCTCGTCCGTACTCAAGAAACGCTGCCGCCGCTCGTCCGGTTGCCAGAGGATTAGCCCGCCGTGATCGGCCATGGCGTCCGCCTCCGGCGACCAGGTCGTGCGGAGAGCCTGAAGCAGCTCGGATGGCAGGGGCGTCTCGAATTTCCACAATCGAGCGGACTTCAGCCGAGTGGCTCGTCGCAGTTCCGGCGTGTCCAAGGCAGCGATCGCCTGGGCCAGGGGCACTTGGCCAGCCGTTTTCGCTGCCGGGCCATCGAGGGTAGCGGCGACCCAAATCAGGGTCGGTTCACGGTCTTGCAGCATCGGCTGCCATTGGAATTCGGCTCCGGCCTGCCAAACCAGCGGTTGTTGGGGCAGGATCTGATTCCGCCAATAAAATGAGAAGCCGGTCAGGCCGATCGCCAGGAGTAGGACAAACGGCCAGTAATTCGCGCGATCGGGCCGGACCCGAGTCCAGAGTTCCGGCCCCAGGCTGGGGTCCAGGAACGGGTCGTTGACTGGCTGTTGTTTCATCGTCGCTTCCACGCAGCCGCCGCCTCTTACCACCCTGGCCCCGAGTCTCTACGATATTCACCCTGCTAGATCTCGCCAAGCGGTGAGACGCTTCCGTATTCTCGCTCGACGGCCTTTCCCTATGAACGCTAACCCCGCTTTTCCGACCCGCGATTACCACGCCATCATTTTTGATTGTGACGGGACTTTGACCGATTCGATGCCGGTGCATTACTTGGCTTGGCGGCGGACGATGGATCGCTGGGGCATCGAATTTCCCGAGGACCGCTTTTATTCCTTGGGGGGGATGCCCTCGGATCGCATCGTGCAGTTGTTGGCCTCGGAGCAGGGCAAGACGGTGGAGATCGCGGTGGCCGCAGCGGAGAAAGAACGCGAGTTCCTGACGATGTTGTCCTGGTTGCAACCGATTCCGGCGGTGGTCGAGGTGGCGCGAGCGTTCTTTGGACGACTGCCAATGGCGGTGGCCAGTGGCGGCTTTCGCGAGATCATTCACCAGCAGTTGCAACAGATCGCCGTCCAGGAGCTGTTCTCGGTCGTTGTCACGGCAGAGGACACCGAGCGGCACAAGCCGCACCCGGACGTCTTCCTGGAAGCGGCCACGCGATTGGCGGCGCCTCCCACCGAATGTTTGGTCTACGAGGACTCCGACCTGGGGATCCAAGCGGCCATCGCAGCCGGCATGGACTACATCGACGTCCGCACGTTCCATCGCCCCCAGTCCCTGCCGTTGTAGGTCGAGCTGGTGCTTGGGGCGTGTGGTAAAGGGGTCAGGAGTCAATTGTGCGCAGCACCCGCAGGGCCGTTCCGGCAATTGACGCCTGACCCCTTTACCACACACCCCAGACAAAATTTGGCGTGTGGTAAAGGATTCAATAGTCAATTGTGCGCAGCACCCGCAGGGCCGTTCCGGCAATTGACTCCTGACCCCTTTACCACACCGTTCCCAAAATGAAACGGTGACAAAGCAGTGGCCGTTTACATGTCGATCTCGAAGCCAGCGCGATTCTCGCGGCTCAAGAAGGTATTGGCCTGGTCGTCGCCGATGACTTGGCGTTGGACCGGATCCCACTTCAGCGGCCGGTTCAGTCGCATGGCGATGTTGCTCAAGTGGCAGATTTCCAACATGCGATTGTGCGACCAGACATCCGAAATCGGTTGCCGACGTGACTTCATGGCGTCGGTAAAGTTCGCGGTATGGTTGGCACTTACCGGTCCACCATAGACCGCTTCGATGGCACCGCCAGGCAAGGGGTTCTTGGCCAAATCTTCGACGGGGCGTCCCGTGATTTTGCCGCGATTGACAAAGAAACGCCCTTGAGTGCCCTCGAACAGGATCCCGTTATCTCCTTCGCTGGTGATGATCATCTCCACGCCGTTGGGCATGTCGGCTTGGATGCGGAAGTTGGTCGCCGCATTGTACTGATCGGCCACCGTCGGATGCCCGTCGCGGTAGGTCACCGGCAACGAAAACTCGAGCGGCGTGATGCGACTCGGCCCCGTGTCGCTGGCGCCGATCGCCCAACAGGCGATGTCGACGTGATGGGCGCCCCAGTCCGTGAGTTTGCCGCCGCTGTACTCGTGCCAGTTCCTGAACGAATAATGCCCGTTGCTGTAGAGTGGCACGCCGCCGCCGTAGCCTTCACGCATTTCTGGCAGAGCTCGGTAGTCGACCTGGGGGGCCGGCCCCAGCCAGAAGTCCCAGTCCAAACCGGCCGGCACCGGAGCGACCGGAATCACGGGTGAAGCCTCCATGCCGTTGATGCCGCAGGTCACACGCGTGACCTTGCCAATGCGGCCCGCTTTGACCAAGGCCACCGCTTGCAGGAAACGCTGAGCCGATTCCGTCCGCTGCATGGTTCCGACCTGGAACACGCGGCCGGTCCGTTCGACGGTGCGCTCGATCAGCTTGCCCTCATCGATGGTCAAGGTCAGCGGCTTTTCGCAATAGACATCTTTGCCAGCCAACATGGCCTCTACCGCGATTTTTGTGTGCCAGTGGTCGGGTGTGGCGATCATCACCGCGTCGATATCCTGCCGCTCCAAGATCCGGCGATAGTCCGCGTAGGCGTCGGGGCGACGATTTTGGGACTTCTCCACCTGCTCCACATTGGCCGCCAGAACGTTGCTGTCCACGTCCGCCAGGGCCGCGAAGTCGGCATAGGCAAACGACTGACGCGTGATGTGGATGCCTTGGTTCCGCAAGCCGATCGTGGCGAAGACCGGCCGCTCGCTCCGACTGCGATAACCCGCCGCCCAACCGGCTGCGGGCAACCACGCGGCCGCCGCACCGGCCGCCGCCAAACCATGGATAAAGCCACGACGCGATGGAAATGAACTGGACGACATATCGGCTCCTCGGTTGATGTTCAGGGGCTGGATTCCCCCCACGTGTTCTGTCAGCCCAGTATAATCAAAGGCAGCAACCGTGGTACCCTTGCCCGCAGGACTAATCCTGGGGCCAATCGCCGCAGTGGTTGCTACTGAATCGGCGACAAGTCTGCTCACGGGCTGGATGATTTTTCTAGACCAACACTCGAAATAGTTGCCGACTTCAAGAGAATTGAACGCATGCACGGCTTTTCCACCTCAATCGAGATGCTTGATGGCTTGTTGATTTTTCCATACTTACACGCGAAATCGCCGCCTGATTCAATGAAATCGGGCAAAAACACGGCGTTTTCCCCATCAATCGAAACGCTTGACGCGTTCCGCTACGGAAAAATCAACCAGCCCTGCAGGTATCAGTGTCGTTGTAGCCACAAGATCCGGTAGGCGGGCAGCGAGATCGAGCCGTCGGTGGTGAAGTCCTCGTCTCCCAACAAGTCGTGGAAGTGTTTGCCCAGGCCAGCGATCCGCAGGCGATTACCGGAAAATGACTGGGGTTGGTCGGAGACGTTCGCCACCACTACCAGGCGATCGCCGGCATGCTGACGGACGAATCCCACCACCGCGGGGTGATCGGTCGCAAAAATCTCCAGCTCCACGCCGGCCAGCGCTGGTCGCGACTTCCGCAGGGCGATCATGCGTTGCAGGGCATGGTAGATGCGACGTCGTGTCCGGTGGTCCTCGTGCGTTTCCTCCAACCACTCCCACTGCATCTTGGGGCGATGGACCCAACGCGTGTCGCCGGCCTTGGCGGGATCTTTGACAAAGTCGTAATCGTTGATCGTGCCCCACTCCTCGCCCAAGTACAGCAGCGGAATGCCACCCGCGCTCATGGTCAAGGCATTCAGCAGCAATATTCGCCCGATCGCCATTTCGATTTGTTCCGCGTCATTCTCCTGGATGGCTTTTTCCAAGCCCGCCAATGACGCCATCGTGCCGCTGATCCGCATGTCGCCAGTTTGCGGATTGTGCTGAAAGGGAATGCCGCGCGCGAAGGAGCCAGGAAACTGGCCGGTGTAAAACTCGTTGAGGAATTGTCGATGATCGAAAGCGTTGATGCCCACCGCTGCGGCATCTGCATCGTCGAAGGTCCAGCCGATGTCGTCATGGCAACGCAGGTAGTTGACCCAAGTCGTACCCCGGGGCAAGCGATGTCGGTGACTCAGTGATTGGACCAGCAGTTTGGTTTCACGTGTGGCAATCGCTTCCCAACACAGGGCCATCAACGTCGGGTTGTACGACAGCTGACACTCCTGCGGGCTGATGTACTTGACGACTTCGTCGGGATGGACAATCGCTTCGCTCTTGAACAACAAGCCGGGCGCCACAATCCTGGCCGCTGCGTTGAACAGTTGAATCAACGAGTGGGCCTCGGCCAGGTTCTCGCAGGACGTTCCCATGCGTTTCCAGATAAATGCGACCGCATCCAGCCGCAGGATGTCGACACCGGTGTTGGCGATGAACAACAGCTCGCCTAACATCGCGGTGAATACGGCCGGATTGGCGTAGTTCAAGTCCCATTGGAAACTGTTGAACGTCGTCCACACCCAGCGTTGCAGTCCATCGTGCCAGGTAAAATTGCCTCGGCGGACCGTCGGAAAGATTTCTCTCAGCGTCCGCTCGTACTGGTCCGGCACCTGGCGATCGGGAAACAAAAAGTAGAAATCTTGATACTCTGGTTCACCTGCCTGAGCTCGCAGTGCCCAATCGTGATCATCGGCCGTGTGGTTAAACACGAAATCCAACACCAAGGAGATGCCGCTCTCCCGCAGATCGTCTGCCAAGTGTCGCAAGTCGTCGATCGTGCCCAGTCGTGGGTCCACGCTGCGATAGTTGCTGATCGCGTACCCACCGTCGTTATCACCCGGCCGCACGGCAAACAGCGGCATGAGGTGCAAATAGGTCAGCCCGAGATCATGAAAGTAGTCGATGTGTTGCCGCAGCTTGCCGAGATTTTCGCTGAACAGATCCACATACAAGGCTCCGCCCACCAAACGCTGGGATTGGAACCACTCGGGATCATTGATGCGTCGTTGATCCAGATCGCGGAGTTGCTGCGGACGATCGACTGTCGCCTGGATCAGTGTCTGTAGGGTCGACTCCAGATGATAAAAAAAGTCGTATCGCTGGCCGTAGAGGGAACGCATCAAATGAAACAGACGCGGCCAATATTGGACCAATCGCTCGCAGAAGTCGTCCGCGACGGCGGGAGGCACTTGCCGCGCTTCCCAGTCGGCCTGCAACCGTGGCCACAGTCGCTTCAGCGTGAGCTGGGCGTCGTACAAGGGCGAGCCGGGGCTGGCCGTGACGGCGAATTCGGGGCGCTGCAACACGGGATTACTATTGGACGGGGTCGTTGGGGATCCGGACATGCCCCAAGAAATTGTAGTACTCGATTCCCTCGAGAATACCTCGCGCGTGCGTCGCGGAGGCAAAGTAAATCCGCGACATCCCCTTCAGCTTGGCCAATTCCGGGCTGTGATTCCCTACAACCACTCCAAGCGTACGTCCCTTGAGCATGCCTTCGTCATTGCCCGAGTCGCCCGCGATCAACAGCTGCTCGGGTTCAAAGCCCCAACGATACATCAGGTGACGAATCGCCAGTTCACTGCCGCCGCGGATGGGGATGACGTCCAGGAACATGCCGAGGGAAAACACTAGCTTGACGCGCAGGCCAGCGGCCCGCAGTTGCCGCCGCAGGCTGGCGATGGTCGGGGCTTGTTTGCTGTCCAAATAGTAACTGATTTTAAATTCAGTCTGCTCGTGTTCGGCTTGGGGCTGCAGGCCAGGCACGTTATCCAAAAGCTGACGGATCTCTTGGGGCTGCCAACCATCGGCGATCTGCCGTCGCCACGGCTGATCCGGTTGCAGATCTTTGCCGTAGCAGAGCTCGGTGCCCACCGCGGTCGAGATCACATCGGGCATCGGCAGGCTGTGCTCATTGATCCATGTCATCACATCATCCAGCCGGCGACCCGTGGCGATCCCAAACCCCACCTCGCGGCCGGCATGGTCCAACATGTCGATGAACTCCTGCAGGGCTGTATCGTCCCCATCCAGGGTATTGTCCAAGTCGCAGATGATCAGTCGATCGAAATCCGGTAGGCGACGGGGCGCACGCCGCTCGGCCAACACGGGCTGCGAGGCCGCGGCGCGGATCTCCCCAACATGCCTCAGGTATTGGGTCACGTGCGCGGGCCAACTGTAATGCTGCCGAATCCCCGCCACTCCACTCTCGGCCCATTGCTGCCAAGTATCGGGTTCCGTCAACATCCGCATCAAGGCATGTTCGATGGCGACCGGATCCAATGGATCGACCAACAGTCCGTTTTGACAATTGCCGATGATGTCTTGCGGTCCACCGTCGTTGGTGGCGACCACCGGCAAGCCACAAGCG
Source organism: Pirellulaceae bacterium (assembly GCA_018402565.1). Classification (GTDB taxonomy): domain Bacteria; phylum Planctomycetota; class Planctomycetia; order Pirellulales; family Pirellulaceae; genus M30B19. The sequence goes on from JAGYIQ010000013.1 coordinate 18,703, forward strand.
GCCGCCTCCAAAACCGTCAAGCCGAACGGCTCGGTCAAGGCCGGATTGATGAACACCCCGCGTTGTTGAGCCGCCCAGCGATACAAGGCCGGGATATCCCGCGGACCATGTGTCTTGGGGTAGGCCACTTTGCCATACAAGTTATGGACATCGATCAAAGTCAAAATATCCAGCAATACGCGACGCTGGTCGGGCGCCAGCGTCCGCAGGTCGTCTCGTCGCCCCATGACCAAGACCAAGTTCGCCAAGGATTGCAGCCGCGGCGATTGCCCATAGACTCGAACCAACATGTCGAAGTTCTTGCGTTGATCCGGGCGGGCGACCGCCAGAATCGCGGGCTTGTCCGGTTGCTGCAAGAAGGTCTTGATCTGTTCCGCAAATGGTGTTGCGAAACCTGGGTCCCCACCTGGAAAGAACGACTCCAGATCGATGCCAGGGGGGATGATCTCCATGCGTTCGGGCTGGTAGTGGTCGTACATTTCGTACTGTTCCAACACCTCTTGCGAGGTGCTGGTGATGACCAACGATGCCGTCTCCAACGCCACCTCTTCCGCTTCGCTCCGCGTACCGAAGTTGTAGGTCCGCTCCAACTCTTGCGATAAGCCAACGCTCGCTGCGCGGCTCATTGCCCCGCTGGTTGCAGGACTTGGCGAATGCTCCGACGAACTGTCGATCGAGCTCGCTGTAGAACCAACGGCAGCACCAACAGCAGCACCTGCCGCGGTCGGCGATTGTTTGGCGGCTTGTTGCAGCAATCGCTCCCGTTTGACTCTTCCCAGCGAATGGCCCGTGAAGACAAACGGGACGTGCAGCAACCGCGCCAATTGAGCGCCCGCGTAACCCGCGTCGGCATAATGGCCGTGGATGATGTCGGGCATGCCATGGCGGCGAAAGTGCATCAGGCACTGGTCGATGAAAATCTCTAGGTAAGGCCAGAGGGCCTCTTTTCGCAGGTATTTTCGCGGTCCAAACGGCAGACGAATCAACTTGGCCTTGTCCCCCAGCGACTCCTCGACCCGCGCGTAATCGGGGCCGACACGCGGGTCGATAACCTGCCGAGTAATCAGTTCGACACTTTGCACTTCGGCAGATTGGCCCAAGGCCCGAGCCAACTCGAGGACATACTTGACTTGGCCTCCGGTGTCGGGATCACGCCCCAATTCTGGATCTTCGGCACGGATCAATCCATGCAAACTGAGCAGGGCGATCTTGAGAGGTGGTTGACGCTTGTCCGCTCGCTGCCGATGATTCGGCGGCGGATCGTTACTGGGCGATACCATGTTGTATGAGCATTTTCTTTCCCGTCGCACTCGCCGAAACCGCGTGTTCGATCCCGTCGCAGTGTTGTCGACGTCGGTAGGAATAGGCCGTATTATACTTGCTACCGGGGTGTTTGACCACCGCCCTGGTTCTGGGGCTCGATGGCGTAGCACGCCGACGCCGCTTGAGGAGTTGATGGGTGACCGATCATGACAGCCGCGGTTCGTCCGCCGCGCACGCGGGGCTCGCCCATGGGCCCGCAGCCTGTTCGACACTGGCCACCGATCTCGATGGCACGCTGATTCCCCTGGAGGAGGACCCGCAGGGGGCCCAGCATCAAGCGCTGCGTGAAATCGCCCACCGAGCTGCTCGAGGGGACGTGGAACTGGTCTTTGTCACAGGACGACACCGCGAGAGTGTCTGGCAAGTGGCGGCCGAACGCCAATTGCCGCGGCCAAGTTGGCTGATCTGCGATGTCGGGACCACGCTGCTGTCCGCTGCAAAAGAGTCAGTGGCACCTAACTCCGGTTCACCAAGCTCAGGTTCAATAAGTTCAGTTTCAACAAGTTCCGGTTCACGAAGCTCTGGGTCGATGAGCTCCGGTTCAACAAGCTCCGGTGCAGACAATTCAACCGCCCTCGAGTTCACGTCCGCGGCCGACGACTATCGACCGGTCCTGGCCTACGAGCAGCATCTGGGGCAGCAATGCCAGCAGGTTCTGGCGGCCGAGGTCGCCGAGCGTATGCCGACTCGGGCCGGCCTAACCCAGCAAGAACCCGAGAAGCAGGGTCGATATAAGTTGAGCTTTTACTGCGCTGCCCAGCAATTGGAGGCGCACAGCGCTTGGCTGACGGATTGGATCGATCGTCAGTCGTTGGCCTATCAGCTTGTCAGCAGCGTCGATCCCTTCAACCAAGATGGCTTGATCGATCTTTTGCCTCGGGGATGTGACAAAGCCGCGGCCTTGCAGTGGTGGTTGCAATACACCGGGCGGTCCGTCAACTCGTTGGTTTATGCTGGCGATTCGGGCAACGACTTGGCGGCGTTGACCGGCCACTTCCGCGCGATTGTCGTGGGGAATGCCGCTCCGGCCTTGGTCGCTCAGGTGCAGGCCGTGCACGCCAGCTGCGGGACGCTGGAGCAACTTTACGTCGCCCAGGCAGCCGCCACCGCTGGCGTGTTGGAAGGTTGTCGCTGGTTCAAGTTGCTGTGACCTCTTGTGTTTGGTCATCGCCAAGCTGGGAAAATTGATTTTTCTGCTGTAAGCTTCTGGGCACTCGGTCGTGTCAATTGTTGAGAGACACGTTCGTGGCCATCCCAGGTTCCTTGCCCATGCCGCTTGATCCCGAAACTCGTACGAGCTTGCTGGCCCAATTGGGAGCGGGCGGGGACTCGGCCGCCTGGTCGGAGTTCCTGCGGTTGTACCAGCCGGTGATTTTCAATTTCGCTCGGCGGCACGGACTGCAGGACGCAGACGCTCAGGACGTGGTGCAGGTGGTCCTGACCCGCGTGGCTGCCAAGGCTCGGACTTGGGACTCGGCCCAGGATCGCGGGTCGTTTCGCGGTTGGTTGGCCGTCACGGTCAGGAATCTGGCGATCGATCACTTCCGGGCCCAGCAGCGGCGGCCGGGGCCGTTGCCGCAAACGGTGGACCTGGCCGAGGAGGCTCGGTTTGAAGAGGCCCAGTCGTTCGACTGGGAGCAGCGGCGCAGCCTGTTCCATTGGGCGGCCGACCGAGTCCGCCTGGAGTTCCAACCGTCCACCTGGTCGGCGTTCTGGCAGACGGCGGTCCAGCAGCGCGGGGTGCCAGAGGTGGCCGCCGAGTTGAACCTGAGTCCGGGGGCGATTTATGTGGCCCGCAGCCGGGTGCTGGCCCGGATCCGGCAGTTGATTTCCCACTCCGAATTCGATTCCACGCGGGAGGGCCTGCCCCATGCAGACCGCTAAATGTCTATCACGCGAAGTCCTGCAGGGTCTGCTGGACGCCGCTCTGCCACCGCGGGAAACGGGGCCCTGCGAACAGCACTTGGAGGCCTGTCCCCAGTGCCGCGCGGCCCTGGAGCAGTTGGCCGGCCCGAGCGATTGGTGGGAGCAGGCCGCCGAGCACTTGTCCACGCGGCTGGAGCGGGGCGACTCGCCGACCGGCTCCAGCTCGAGTCTGGACCCATGGCTCTCGGCCTCGTCACTGGCCACGGCGGAGAGTGATTTGGCGGGTCGAGGATACTTGGATCGAGCAGAAGCGGCGCGGGAAGTTCGCGCGGAGCGGGAGGCCGGAATTGAGCGGGAAGTTCGCGCGGAGCGACGGGCCGAGCAAGACGCGCAGACGCTGGCGTTGCAACGCGTGCGCGCCTGGTTGGCGCCGGGGCACCCCGAGTTGTTGGGCAAGTTGGCGGACTACGATATCGAGAGCGTGATCGGGCAGGGGGGCTTTGGGGTCGTGCTCCGCGCTTTCGATCGTGAACTCAATCGCCCGGTGGCGATCAAAGTTTTGGCGCCGCATTTGGCCACGGTGGGGGCGGCGCGGCGGCGGTTTATCCGCGAGGCACAAGCGGCGGCGGCCGTGGTGCATCCCAATGTGGTCCCGATTCATGCCGTGCAAGCCGAGGCCGACTACCCGTTCTTGGTGATGACCTACGTGCCGGGCGGCTCGTTGCAGCAGTGCGTGCGGCGACAGGGGCCGTTGGAGCCCAAGTCGATCGTGCGGATCGCCCAACAGGTGGCTGCTGGTTTGGCCGCCGCGCATCGACATGGCTTGGTGCATCGCGATATCAAGCCGGGCAACATCCTGTTGGAGAACGGACTCAACCGAGCCCTGATCACCGACTTTGGACTGGCGCGGGCGGCCGACGACGCCGCCTCACAAACCGGCTGGCTGGCGGGCACTCCCCATTACATGTCGCCGGAGCAAGCCGCCAGCGAAAGCCTGGATGGCCGCAGCGATTTGTTCAGCTTGGGCAGCGTGATGTACTTCATGGCCACGGGGCGTGAGCCGTTCGGTGGCGACAAGCCCTTGGCGATCCTCAATCAGATCACGCACAAACGACCGCCCGCGATTCGCTCGATCAATGCCGATATTCCTAACACCTTGGTGCGCATTATCGAGCGACTGTTGGAGAAGCGACCGACGGATCGTTTCCAATCCGCCAGCCAACTGAGCGAGCTCTTGGAGCAATACTTGGCTTATTTGCAGCAGCCGGATGGACGCGTCAAGCCGCGTTTGCCTCGGCTAGCGGGGCGAGGAAGTTGGCTGCGCGCGAGTCTGGTGGCCGGAGCTGCCTTGTTGCTGCTCTCTGCGGTTGGATTTTACGCTTGGCAGGTGCGAGACGGTGTTCGCTCAGGTGGCTCGGCTGACGTTGCACCGAGCTTGAATGGTCCAGCGCTGGATGCGGGAGCTACCGCGCGGGCCGGGGAAAATGACGTTCAGGTTGGGGTGGAGCCGCAGATCCCTAGGGTGGATGATCCGCGGTTCCAGGCGTGGATCGAGTGGCAACGAGCGGAGGCGACGTGGTTGGCAGAGGGCAGGGCGGTGGATGCGGAATTAACGGCCTTGCAAGCCGAGATTGAACGGATCGAACAAACGGAGCAAGCCAATCGTTGGCGTTGGGCCAGCTTACAGTCGGAGGAGTGATCGGCTTGCGTGATCGGCTTCCGTGAGCGGCAAGGCGCTAGCCGCCGGTTTACCCTTGTGTGACCGGCTTGTGTGATCGGCTTCCGTGAGCGGCAAGGCGCTAGCCGCCGGTTTACCCTTGTGTGACCGGCTTAGTGTGATCGGCTTGCGTGAGCGGCAAGGCGCTAGCCGCCGATTTACCCTTGCGTGATCGGCTTGCGTGATCGGCTTGCGTGAGCGGCAAGGCGCTTAGCCGCCAGTTTACCCTTGTGTGACCGGCTTGTGTGATCGGCTTGCGTGAGCGGCAAGGCGCTAGCCGCCGGTTTACCCTTGTGTGACCGGCTTGTGTGATCGGCTTGCGTGAGCGGCAAGGCGCTAGCCGCCAGTTTACCCTTGTGTGACCGGCTTGCGTGAGCGGCAAGGCGCCAGCCGCCGGTTTACCCTTGTGTGACCGGCTTGCGTGATCGGCTTGCGTGAGCGGCAAGGCGCTAGCCGCCGGTTTACCCTTGTGTGACCGGCTTGTGTGATCGGCAAGGCAGCCGCCGGTTTACCCTTGCGTGACCTGCTTGTGTGAGCGGCAAGGCGCTAGCCGCCGGTTTACCCTTTCCAGATTGACAATCGGTTAATTTTTTTGAGGAACGATTCATGAAACGAATGTGGTGGTATGGCCTGGGGCTGGCTGTGGCTCTAGCGCTGGGCGGTTGGGCGATCAGAGATACCTGGTACCAAGACTTCATGACCAAACGAAATCGGTACGAATTGGCCGGTAACGTAACCATGACTCAGCAACAGTTCCCGGTCCTCCAGCCCGATGGGTCGTGGCGAGTTGTGGAACAACTTCAACCCTCGTCAGGGTCGATCTTACCCCTCGGACCAGGCAACTCGGTCCCTGTGTTTGCAAATCCCGGCGGTCCCTACTTGGGGAACGTGCAAGAGCGCGCGGTGACCGGGCCCGATGGAAACGTGTACGTCGAGCGGACGCTCCAGCGTCCTGATGGAACCACGGAGCGTATGCAGCTATTGCAATCCACTCGGGAACTGCCCGTGACGGCAATGCGAGAAATGCAAACTTACCTCCGCGCGTACCAAGCCGCGCCGGAGGGCAGCGAGCAACGAGTGAAGATGCGGGCCGAAATCGAGCGTGGGTTGAGCGTGCAATACGACCGGCACTTGTCGCAGCACGTGCAGCAGGTGGAGGAGTTGGAGGCGCGTGTCGCCAAGCTCCGCCAGCAATTGGACCGGCGGCAGGCGGCCAAGGCGCGCTTGGTGGAGCTGCGACTGGAGTTGATGCTCAGCCAAGCCGACGGTTTGGGGTGGCCAGAAGGGCCGGGCGATTTGAACTTGAACTCGGGTTATCCACAGTCAAGACCCGGAATGCCGGGCCAACCTGGCTCGAATCAATACGGCTCGGTTCCGCTTGGCTTGTTTCCCAACAATAATTTCAGCGACTCTTCGTCTGGTCCCGCACGTGGGTTTGGACTTGCATCTGGGCAACCACCCGTGGAGGTGCGTCCCCCACAGGCGGCCCCGGCTCCCGAATTCCAACCGAGCACCCCGCAGCAGGGACCCGGCGGCAACTTCCGTCTCGACGACTCGTCTCTTCCCACCGAGGTCGGGCCGCAGACGTTTGACCGCCAGGGTTATTCTCTGCCGACCAAAGAGGCACGTCCGATCCCAGTCGACCCACCTGCAACGACTCCGGCTCCGGCGGCAGCTCCCGCCTTAGAGCCTCAGCGACCAACACCGAGTGGTTCGCCTTTCATCACCGATCAAGACTTGGCTTCAAACGTGATTAAGCAATCCATGTTGGCCGTACATAATTATTATGACGTCTATCAAAAGTTTCCGTTTCGACATCACGCCGCGGACGATCCGCAAGATCACAACGACTTGAGCTGGATGGTCCGCGTGTTGCCGTACTTGGACGGAGGGACAGAAAAGGCGGAATTGTTCAGCCAGTTTGACCTAAGCCAGAGTTGGGACAGTCCGCAGAACCGCCCGTTGCTGGAGAAGGTGCCGGCCATTTTTGGGCAGGGGCCGGGATCGCAGACACAGCTTCGCTGGGTGTCGTCGGACGTCAAAAAATTTGGCGAGATCACCGATGGTGCGAGCAACACGATCGCCTTGATCCACGGCGGCCCGCAAGTTCGCTGGACGGAGAACATGCCTTTGACCCAAGAGGAGGCCATGGAGTTGTTTCTCTCATTAGCGCCTGGCCAGGAGTTGGTCGTGGGGATGTACGACGGCAGCGTCCGCCGTTTGACGCGCGATAACACCACCCAGTCGACCTTTGAGGCCATGCTGACACCCAACGGCGGCGAACAAGTGGCCCCGCGGGAATAAAGTAAAAACGTAACCGTTCACGCCTCGTAGGGTGCCATGCAGCAAGTCGGGCTATCTCCACGATCGTTTGCGAGTCAAAGCAACTGGAGAACGCTACTGGTTTGCCCCGAGAACCACCCGACTTGCGGAATGCACCAGCCCCAAGGATTACCTCCCAACCGTGAACGGTTACGTAAAAACTGTCCGGCCTAAAAAAGGCACTCGGAAGTGAGGGCCCGCCGCTGGTAGTTCCGCCTTTAGGCGGCTCCGAGTCATCAAGGGGCTTGTTGATTTTTCCGTAGCGGAATGCGTCAAGGGCTTGTTGATTTTTCCGTAGCGGAACGCGTCAAGCGTTTCGATTGATGGGGAAATGCCCTGTTTTTCTCCGATTTCATTGAATCGGGCGACAATTTCGCTTGCAAGTCTGGAAAAATCAACAGTCCCTCAAGCATTTCGATTGACTGAAAAACGTCGTGTTTTTGTCCGACTTTATTGAATCGGGCGACAATTTCGTGTGTAAGTCTGGAAAAATCAACAAGCCCTCAAGGGGACGGGGGGCGACTCGCAAATCGACCCTCGTCCCCGTTTCTGCAGTCTCAGTCTTGCAAGCGAGTGACTTGTGTGAAATAGGCGCCGTGTTGTTGGCCGTCGGGCCGAGTGAGCCAGGTTTGCAGCCGGGCCGGGCCGGCGGGCAGTTGCAATTGAAACGTGGCATGGGTCGCCGATTCTTCGATCTCGATCGTGCCATCGTAATCGCCGATAGTCAGTCGGGCCGCTCGTATGCCCATGGGCTGTTCCAGCTGGGGTGGCCAGCGATACAGGGTGATTTCGTAAGTGCCCGCTTGTTGCACTTGCACCGCCCACGGGCCATTGATCACAGCGCCGCGTTGGATCTGGGTTTGGTGCCAGGCGGCCTGCTCCACGCCCGGCATCAGCCAATCGTGACTGTGAAGCGTAAGCGGGTTCTGCGTGCCACCCAACACATGGCGCACCGTGCGTTCGAAGGACGGCTCCAATGATTGCCACCATTGTTCGTATTCGTCTCGCAGATGCTGCACGGTTGCAGGATGGTCTGCCGCGATGTTGTTCTGTTGGCCGGGATCCGCCTCGATGTCGTAGAGTTCTTGGCCGTTCACCAAACGCCAACGGGGTGTGAGAACCGCCGAGTTCTGCCACTTGGGTGGCAGGAAGGCCCGTTGGACGTGAACAAACAGGGTGCGGTCCAAGGGGGCCTCGGTTTGACCGCGCAACGGGGCTGCCAACGAGACGCCGTCCAGCGGCGGTCCGGCTGGCTTGGTCAAGCTCAAGAGCTCAACCAGCGTGGGCAGCACGTCAAGATGCGCGGTCAGCGACGGTACCTCGCGTCCCTGGGCCAGGCCACCTGCGGGCCAATGCCAGAAACAGGGGACTCGGTGACCACCCTCCCAAGCCGATCCCTTCCAGCCACGCATGCCCGCGTTGAAGTAAGGGTACTTCGCCTCTTGGTCGATCCACCCGGCCGTGGTGCCGTTGTCCGTCAGGAAAACCAACAAAGTGTTTTCCGCTAGGCCCAACTCTGCCAAGTGGCTGCGGAATGCTCCCAAGTTCTCGTCGATGTTTGTGATCATGCCATAGAAATTTGCCATCTGATTGGGCAGGCCCAAGGCTCGGTAAGGCTCCGCATACGCATCGGGGACATGGTAGGGGCCGTGTGGGGCATTGGTTGACAGATAGAGAAAAAACGGATGATCACGATTTTCTTGCACAAACTTTGTGGCCTCGCGAAACCAAACATCGGTGCAATAGCCGTCAAATTTTTGCCACTCGCCGTTGGCCAAGTACGTGTCGTCGAAGTAATCGTTCCCCCAGAAGTCCGGACCGTTGCCGATCCCGCCTCCCAAGTGCCAGACCGAGTGGTCGAAGCCCTGGTCTTGGGGTCGGCAGGGGAGGTTATCGCCCAGATGCCATTTGCCGATCATGGCTGTCTTGTAGCCGTTGGCTTGGAAGACTTCCGCCAAGGTGAGTTCGTCGGGGTGCAACATCGAGCGGCCGTTGATCGTATGCCAAACGCCGGTGCGAGTGGAATAACGGCCGGTCAACAGAGCGGCTCGGGTGGGCGAGCAGGTCGGATCGGTGTGAAAATTCGTCAGGCGAACACTCTCTTGGAACAGCGTATCCAAGTGAGGTGTCCGGATAACGGGATTCCCGTGAGCGGCAACTTCACCGTAACCCTGGTCGTCGGTGATAATGACAATGACATTCGGCGGTCGATCGCAGGCGCTGGTAGTACCGCCAATCGTGAGTGCCAGAACGAGCCCAAGCAGCCAGGGGGCGATGTATGTCATGAGGCGTGACCTTGGTGGTGGTGAGAGGTGGCGTCGCAGGGCGGTATCTGTGGGCGAGCGGAGCGGTTCTGACAGCTGTCTCAACCCTACGCCCCCTGGCCCTCGGGGCTTATTGATTTTTCCAGACTTACACGCGAGGTTTCCGCCCGAGTTAATGAAATCGTGCAAAAACACGGCGTTTTCCCGTCAATCGAAACGCTTGACGCGTTCCGCTACGGAAAAATCAACAAGCCCCTCGGAGCCCACGATCTTACCCCACGCGAGAGGCTGGAACCACAGGCGGCTGGCACGAGTGCGGTGGTGGTCCGGCGTGGTTCGAGCGGCAGCAATTGGGGTTCGGAGGCGGTCGTGACAACGGGTGCTGAACTGCTAAACTATGCGGGTGGTGCGGGTTCTGACGGCGTCGACTGTGGCTGCCGCCCCGCCTTTGGGCTACTCCGCTAGAAGAACCTCGAGCAATGAGCTCTCTCCGAACCTTGGCTGTAATTGGCGCGACGGGCGCTGTGGGACGAATCGTGTTGGAGCAGTTGGCCAAGCGTCAACTGCCGGTCGAACGGTACGTGTTCTTGGCATCCAAACGCTCGGCTGGCTCGACAATTGAGTTTCTCGGACAAACCTACCAAGTGGGCCTGATGGAGCCGTCGGCTTTCCAGGGAATCGACTTGGCGATCGCCAGCACACCGGACGAGGTGGCGGTGGAGTTTATGCCCTGGGCCCGAGCGGCCGGGACGATTGTGATCGATGAGAGTGCCGCCCATCGCATGTTGCCGGAGGTTCCCTTGGTGATTCCAGAAGTCAATGCCCACGCGTTGGCTCGGCATCAGGGGATCATCGCCAGTCCGAATTGTTCGACGACGCAATTGGTGGTGGCGCTCAAGCCGCTGCATGATGCGGCTCGGGTGAAACGCGTGGTGGTGACGACCTATCAGGCCACCAGTGGAGCGGGGTCGGCGGGCCCGGAAGAGTTGGCCGCGGGCCAGCAGGCGGCGTTGGCAGGGCAGGGGTTTGAGCCGCGGACGTTCCAGTATCCGATCGCCAACAACCTGATCCCACAGATTGGCTCGCACAAGGAACAAGGCTACACCTCCGAAGAAATGAAATTGGTCTACGAGACGCGGAAGATCCTGGAGGATGACTCGATCCAAATCGGTCCGACCTGTGTGCGAGTGCCGGTGCCGAACGTGCACAGCGAGAGTGTCGTGGTGCAGACCGAGCGTGAGGTGACACCGGAGGAAGCGCGTGAGTTGTTCGCCAATTTCCCTGGCATCACGGTTTGGGACGATTTGCAACAGAAGCAGTATCCGATGCCGCTGAACGTGAGTGGTCGGGATGATGTGGTGATCGGCCGGATTCGCCGCGACCTGTCGGATCGCAACAGTTTGGCCTTCTGGTGTGTCAGTGACAACTTGCGGAAGGGTGCGGCGACCAACGCGGTCCAGATTGCGGAGGTGTTGTGTTCTGCGGCAGCGACGGCCCGATGCGGTACCTGAAGCTGACGGTAGCCTACGATGGCACGCATTTTGTGGGTTGGCAAATTCAACCGAACGGTCCCAGTATCCAAGGCGAGTTGCAGCGGGCATGGTTGGCGGTGACCGGTGAGTCGGCCACGATCACGGGTTCTGGCCGGACGGATTCGGGGGTGCACGCGGTCGGGCAGGTCGCCAGTCTGATGACGGAGCAGCGGATTCCTGTCACGGCGATCCCCGGGGCGTTAAATGCCTATTTGCCGGAGGCGATTGTGGTCCGCGAGGCGGAGGAGGCGGAGTACGACTTTCATGCGATCCGCGATGCTGTGTGCAAGACCTATCGGTACACGATCCAGATGGGGCGGCGACGCAGCCCGTTTCTGCTGACGCGTAGTTGGTATGTCCCGCGACCGCTGGATACGGAGCAGATGGGCAGGGCAGGGCAGGGGTTTGTCGGAAGGCAGGACTTCGCCAGTTTGCAGTCGGCGGGGGCGCCGCGTCGATCGACGATTCGCACGATCCTTGAGGTCCGCTGCGAGGCGTTGGAGCAGGATGGCTTTCCCTTGTTTCAGGTGTACGTGACGGGGGATGGGTTCCTGTACAACATGGTCAGGAATCTGGCGGGGACCTTGGTGTTAGTTGGTCGCGGGAAATTGACGCCGGAGGATATCCCGCGGATTCTGGCGGCACGGGATCGGACCATCGCGGGACCCACCGCGCCGGCGGCGGGCCTGACTTTGCTGCACGTCCAGTACCGACGACCGGAGGCGGCGGCGTCGGTGGGAGTTTCGGAGCAGCGGGAGTCGGTGCCCGAGCCATGAAGATCGCCCACATCATCACGCGTATGATCATCGGTGGGGCCCAGGAGAATACGCTCTACAACTGTCTGGATCTGGCCCGAGATTTTGGTGACGAGGTCGTCTTGTTGACGGGACCGACGACGGGTCCCGAGGGCAAGTTATTGGAGTCGATGTCGGAGGCGGATCGCGCGGCGATCGACATCCAGATCGTGCCATCGCTGCGCCGCAGCATCCAACCGGCGGACGATTGGCGGGCCCAGCGTGAATTGACGGCGGCCTTGCGGCGGATTCGCCCGGATGTCGTGCATACTCACAGTGCGAAAGCGGGATTTTTGGGGCGGCGGGTGGCCTGGGGTTTGCGGGTGCCGGCCGTGGTGCACACGGTGCATGGGGCTCCGTTCCATCCCTACCAGAATCGGCTGGGGTATTGGCTGTTTCGCTGGCTCGAATGGCACGCCGCCGCTCGTTGTCACCACCTGATCAGCGTGGCGGACGCCATGACGGACTTGATGGTCCAGGCGGGAGTGGCTCCGCGGGAAAAGTTCACCACGATTTACAGTGGGATGGAGGTGGAGCCGTTCTTGCGGGCGTCCGAGCAGCGAGCGGCGGTGCGGCGACAGTGGGGCTTGGCGGAGGAAGATTTGGTGATCGGCAAGATCGCGCGACTGGCGCCGCTCAAGGGTCACGACGCCCTGTTGCGGAGTGCGGCGGAGGTGATCGAGCGGGATGCGCGGGTCAAATTTCTGTTGGTGGGCAACGGGACGCTGACGGAGCAGATCGTGCAGGAGATTGACCGGCGGGGTCTGAGCGATCATTTTGTACGGACCGGTTTGGTGGATCCGGGGCAGATTCCCGGGCTGATTGCGGCCATGGATATGGTGGTCCACACCAGTCTCCGCGAGGGTTTGGCGCGGGTTTTGCCGCAGGCGTTGTTGGCGGGTGTTCCGGTGGTCTCGTTTGATATTGACGGCGCCCGCGAGGTCTGTATAGACGGTGAGACCGGTTATTTGGTGGCGGCGGGCGATACCGACGGGCTGACGCGGCGGTTGCTGGAGTTGGTCCAGGACTCTCGGCTGCGACAGCGGATGGGCGGGGCAGGGCGATTGCGTTGTCAGGAGATCTTCGACCATCATTTTATGACGGCAAAAATTCGAGAAGTTTATCAACGATTTTTGAGGTGAGACTGTGGCCAGTGGTCAACATTTTTTGGGGCCCTTTCAATTGGTGCGGATGATCCGTTCCGGCCAGACATGTCAGGTCTGGGAGGCGATTCGCTCCGGCACCGACGAACGCGTGGCCTTGAAGGTGCTGCTGCGAGAACATCTGAAGACCAAGGAATTGGTCGATGCCTTGCGACACGAGGCAGCGGTCGGCAAGACCTTGGATCATCCCAAGGTGATCAAGATCATTGGCTTTTTTCAGCAGCACACGTTGCCATTCATCGCGATGGAGTTGTTCGCTGCCAATAACTTGAAGCAGGAAGTTCGCGATCACCTGGATCGACTCTTGTTGGATATCGACAACGTGTTGATGGCGTGTTGCGAGGGGCTGGCGCACATGCACAAAAAGGGCTGGTTGCACTGCGATATGAAACCGGACAACTTCCTGATCAACACCGACAAAGAAATTCGTCTGATCGATTTTTCGATTGCTCAAAAGATCAGCAAATCGTCGATTTTTAGCGGTTGGGGTGGCGGGAACAAGTCGATTTCGGGCACAAGAAGTTATATGGCTCCGGAGCAGATTCGCAACAAGCACCTGACCATTGCCACGGATATCTATGGTATGGGGTGCACCTTTTTCGAGATGGTCAGCGGCAAGTTGCCCTACACAGCATCAACGCCCAACGAGCTGCTGTCGAAGCATTTGGGAGCGCCGATTCCGTCGGTGTTGCCCGCCAACAATATGGTTTCGGAGGACTTTGCAAATATCTTGACCAAGATGATGGCCAAGGAGCCGGCCAAGCGATTTGCTTCGGTCGAGGCAGTTATTAGCGAAATCAAAAAGACCCGCGTCCTCAAGCCAGGCTCGCAAAAGAAAATCATGGAACGCATGGCCGGTGGTAACTAAGCGTTTCGTCCCTCGAGATGCCAGTCGACCCTCGGATGCTTTCCGTGGGACGGATGGTAAAACCAATCAAACCTAAATCCCTTCCATTCACATCCAGAAGCTCCAACCATGAAGCCCGATGCCTATTTGCCGTTCGAGTCCACGCTCAAAAGTATTCAAGCTGAAATCGACGCTGCCACGGCAGCTCAGGATGGATCCAGCGAACAGCAAGAAAAGATTCGCCAACTGCGGCAACAATGGGTCGATACCGCCCGCGATTTGTATAACAACTTGACCCCATGGCAGACCGTCCAGGTGGCTCGGCATAAAGATCGACCGCACACGGTGGACTATCTGAGTTTGGTGTTCGACGAGTTCGTGGAGCTGCACGGCGACAAGTTCTTCGGCGACGACCGCGCGATTCGGACCGGCTTCGCCAAGTTGGAGGATCGCAAAGTGATGGTGATTGGTCACCAGAAGGGACGCAATTACCAAGAGCGTACGGAGAACTTCTTTGGCTGTGCCCATCCCGAGGGTTACCGCAAGGCGATGAGCAAAATGAAACTGGCGGCCAAGTTTGGCTTGCCCGTGATTTGCTTGATCGATACGCCGGGTGCGTACCCGGGTGTGGGTGCCGAGGAACGCGGGCAAGCGCAAGTCATTGCGGAGAGCATGTTCCTGATGTCTCAATTGCCGACGCCGATTGTCTGTATCGTGATTGGCGAAGGCGGATCGGGCGGAGCTCTGGGGATCGGCGTGGGCGACAAGGTCGCGATGCTGCAGCACTCGTATTATTCCGTCATCAGTCCGGAGGGTTGTGCCGGCATTTTGTGGAAGAGTTCCGAGTTCGCCGAATTGGCGGCCGATGCCCTGAAGTTTACCTCTCGAAATTTATCCCAATTGGGCGTGGTCGATGACGTGATTGAAGAACCGTTGGCGGGCGCGCATCGGGATCCGCATGAGATGGCCAACCGCGTGAAGCATTATCTGTTGCGCTCGTTGGAGGAGTTGGTGCCGATGTCGACCGAGCAATTGGTCAGCAACCGTTACGACAAATTCCGTCGCTTGGGAATGTTCTTGGAGCCTGAAGCGGCAGTGTAAATCTGAGCGGTAGATTTCAGTGTCAGCCAACCCAGCATCGGCGCTGGGTTGGCCCCAGTGTGTTGGCCCCAGTGTTGGCCGCTGAGTTCTCACTGAGTTGGCCTGTGTGCCGCGGAGGATGACTGGGTCTGCCGGCCCAAAAACAACCCCAATTCAACGTCCGATAATGTTTCTTATGTTCGGTTCGAGGTAGGTTTTTCCCCGGGAAATCGTGGTTTTGCGTTTTCCCAGGCCCTTGGCGCCGGCCGCGTGGCCCCAGCCTGATGGGTCATAGGATTGCGGTCGCGACGGAGCCTCAAGTTCCGGGGCGCGGCGGTGGCAAGTCCGCCCTGTCGGCCTGGTAGCCCATCTCTTGGTTTAGGCGGTCGATGTAGGGAGCCAAGACTTGATGCACGGCCGGCGGAAACATGCCTTCGTATTCATTGATCCAGCGTGTGATGTGCATGCCCGATTTTGACTGCGTCACGTATTGGCGTTGGTCGTCGCTAAGCAGCGTGACCGAAAACAGCGTGACGGTCACGCACAGGAGGATGCCAGAGATGGCTCCCAGAATCGCGCCGGCGTGACGATCAAAATCCTTGAGCGCCATCTTTTCGATATAACTGCGCACGAAGCCAAAACCGATCCAGATCACAAGACTGGTGGCCAGGTACAGGATCAGCATGGCGGCCAGTTTGTTCAGCGGTTCGGCCACGGTGATGTACCGAGCGACGGATTCGTTGAAGCGGATGGCCACCAGGTAGCTGACCACCAACGCGGCGATGGTGGCCAACTGCCAAGCCATGCCTTTGACAGCGCCAAACACCACCGCGCCGACCAAGATGGCCAACATGATGACATCGTAGATTTCCATGTGTGCAGCGAACTCCGCGGGAGTAGGGGGCGTAGGACCGCAGCCGACGGGTGGCCGCCGCGGGATCTCCGACCAAGCAGCTTTACGAATCGGGCCGGCATCGGTCAATGCCAATCGATAGTGCTAGCAAGCTGGCTTGGCGACGATTCCTCTGGGGCTTGTTGATTTTTTCAGACTTACACTCGAAATTGCCGCCTGATTCAATGAAATCGGGCAAAAACACGGCGTTTTCCCATAAATCGAAACGCTTGAGGGCTTGTTGATTTTTCCAGACTTACGCGCGAAATCGCCGCCTGATTCAATGAAATCGGGCAAAAACACGGCGTTTTCCCATCAATCGAAACGCTTGAGGGCTTGTTGATTTTTCCAGACTTACGCGCGAAATCGCCGCCTGATTCAATGAAATCGGGCAAAAACACGGCGTTTTCCCATCAATCGAAACGCTTGACGCGTTCCGCTACGGAAAAATCAACAAGCCCTTGACGCGTTCTGCGACGGAAAATCAACCAACTCGCTGGGGGTTCCTCTTGGAAGAAATCGTCAAAACTGCTTAACTCCGACCCATGGCGGACTTTCGCACGCACATTACCTTCAGCACCACGCTGGGCATCGCCTACGGGACGCTCGGCTACCTACAGTACGAATTGCCGTTGGGCAATTGCGTGATCGCCGGAGGTCTGTGCAGCTTGGCCGGGATGTTGCCGGATCTGGACAGCGACTCGGGGGTCCCCGTACGCGAGTTGAAATTGTTTACGTCGGCCGTGATTCCCATGCTGCTGATGGAGCGATTTCAGCGGATGGGCATGAGTCATGCATCGATGGTGGTAGCGGGTGGCGCGATTTATGCGTTCATCCGTTTTTTTGTTTGGGACATGTTCAAGAAATACACCAAGCATCGCGGCATGTGGCACAGCTTGCCGGCGGCTTTGATTGCCGCTCTTTTAGCATTTCTATTGTCGTGCAATCCCGATATCAGCATTCGGCTGTATCAGTCTTGGGCTGTACTGTTAGGGTTCCTATCGCATCTATTTTTAGATGAAATGTATTCGATCGATGTCAATGGTCGCAGGTTGAAGAAGTCCTTCGGCACAGCGCTGAAATTCTGGAGTTCGAATGCATGGGCCAACTACACGACCTATGTCAAGCTGATGGCGGTGGCGCTGTTGGCGATCAATGATCCGCTATTGCAGCAGGCGTTGGAGTCACCGAATTCGCGGGTACCCGAGTTCGCGCGCAAAACACTGCAATCACTGCAATTTGATGAGTTCAAGCGTTGGTTGCCGCACGATCATGCCACACATCAAGAATTCAATCAGAAGACCTTATTGCCAATCCATCGCAGTGGCTATGAAACCCCGCGACGCGTTCCGGCGTCATCCAATGAACCGGGGTCGTTTGTTCAGTGGTTCAATACCTTGACGGGCAGGACGCGTGAACGCTCGCCGGCAACGCCAGATCCCGACGCCGAGGAAACGTCGATCGAGTCGCGCGAGATGACCGCCGCTCAGCCCAACCCATGGCCGGTCCGTTAGCGTTTTAGTGAGTAATCGACCGGCTGCGAGCGCCGTGCCGCTCACGGTATGACGAGCGGTTGGCGTCGTGCCGCTCATGGATGGACCGGCGGCGAGTGCCGTGCCGCTCACGGCAGCGGCGTTATCCCACTAGGTGGGTCCACGGCTGTCCAACACCAGCGTGACGGGGCCATCGTTACAGAGGGTGACTTGCATGTCGGCTTGGAACACGCCGCTGGCCACTACGATTTGCCGCGCGCGGGCCTGGGCGATGAACTGCTCGTAGAAGTCCTTGGCGATCTCGGGAGCAGCGGCCGCCATGAAGCTGGGGCGTTTGCCTTTGCGGCAATCGCCCAGCAGCGTGAATTGGCTGATCACCAGCAGTTGGCCGCCGACGTCTGAAACGGCCAGGTTCATCTTGCCGGCGGGGTCGGAAAAAATTCTCAGGCCGCAGACCTTGTCGACCAGATAGTGCAGGTCATGTGTCGTGTCACCTTGTTGGACACCCAACAGCACAACCAAGCCGTGCTCGATGGAGCCCACGCACTGTTCATCGACGACCACCTGGGCGTGGCGAACGCGTTGGATAACCGCTTTCATGGTTCGAATTGGTCCTTAACGAAGGTGGGCGCAGCGACTAGACTTGCCAGGCAAACGCTGGGAACAACCTAGTGCCTGGTCACCACTTGATTTCGGGGTCGGTGTGGTAAAGGGGTCAGGCGTCAATTGCCGGAACGGCCCTCCGGGTGCTGCGCACAATTGGGTGTGGTAAAGGGGTCAGGCGTCAATTGCCGGAACGGCCCTCCGGGTGCTGCGCACAATTGACTCCTGACCCCTTTACCACACGCCAAGTTTTGAATGTGACAAAGCATTAGTTCAAACGGCAACTTGTGGAAAGACAATTTCTGAGGCCAAGATGACACAACGGATTGCAATCACGATGGGAGACCCGGCCGGTGTCGGGCCCGAGGTCATTGTAGCGGCTTATGCCTCGGGGCAATTGTCGGGGGCCGGCACACCGATTCTCCCGGTGGTGTTGGGACATCCCGCCGTGATCGAGCGGGCGTGTCGTCTTCTCGGGGTAGCGTTGCCGGTGGTGGTCTTGCCGAACTTGCGGGCACTGCAGACGCTGTCGGGTGCCGAGTCGACTGCGGCCATTTATTGCTTGCCGTGTGTCGATGACGCTGCGGCCGATGTGCCGCCCGGGAAGGTGGATGCTCGGGGAGGCCATGCGGCCTATCAGGCCGTGGCTCGTGCAGCGGAGCTGGCATTGGCCGGAGAGATCGATGCGATGGTCACGGCCCCGTTGCAGAAGGAAGCGCTGCACTTAGCGGGACATGCATGGCCGGGTCACACCGAGATGTTGGCGGATCTCTGTGGGGTTCGCTCGGTGGCCATGATGTTGTATCTGCCGCCTTACGATCCGGCGGATCCGACGGTTGCGACTTTGCCGCCACGTTTGCGTTTGGGCAGCTTGGGATTGGGCGTTGGGCATGTGACCTTGCACGTGGGCATGCGGACGGCGTTGGAACAGATCCGACCGCCGCGGATCCTGGAGACTTGCCGGTTGGTGCAACAGGTGATGCAGGGGTTTGCGGTGGCGTACGGCGAGCGTCGGCCGGTGCGATTGGGGGTCGCGGCTCTCAATCCGCACGCCGGCGAGCACGGTTTGTTTGGCTCGGAGGAGGACGAGTTGATCAACCCGGCGGTCGCGGAGGGCCGAGCGGAGGGTTTGATATTGAGCGATGCCCTGCCCTGCGACACGCTGATGGTCCGAGCGGCCGCGGGCGAATTCGATG
The DNA here is from genome assembly GCA_018402565.1 of Pirellulaceae bacterium. GTDB lineage: Bacteria > Planctomycetota > Planctomycetia > Pirellulales > Pirellulaceae > M30B19. The sequence goes on from JAGYIQ010000013.1 coordinate 37,795, forward strand.
GCATTGTGGCCATGTATCACGATCAGGGGCACATCGCCCTCAAGTTGATGGGCATGCAGCGAGCGGTGAACATTGCCTTGGGGTTGCCGATTGTCCGCACCAGTGTCGCGCACGGCACGGCCTTCGACCGGGCTTGGCAGGGGACGGCCGACCATCGCAGTTTGCTGCACGCGGTGCGGGTGGCCAGTCAATTGGTGCCGGTCGGCCGAGGGCTGGCGGATCACAAGTTGTGATTCCCGACCCTGGCGAGTACAATTAGGGTCTCGCCTCCCCCGTTCCCGCCCCCCACCGACCGGCGACTTGCCATGCTCCACACAAATGCCTCCCCGTGGTTGTTGGTCCTGATTTCCTTGACGCTGCTGGCGGCTGGTCGTTCAGCGTCTGTCGCCGCCCCGCTGGTGGTGTGGCAGACCGACGGAGAAACAACCGTCGCGGCCGCAGCGGCGTTGGTGCCGGCTCGGGACGTGGCCAAGCAGATTGATCAAGCCATTGAGCGCCGCTGGGCGGAAGCTGGTCGGGAGCCCGCTCCTTTGACGACGGACCGGGAGTTTGCTCGGCGGTTGTATCTGGACTTGATTGGCAGCCTGCCGACCGTCCCTCAGCTGGAGTCCTTTGTGGCGGACACTGGCCCCGAGAAGCGATCTGAATTGGTGGAGCGACTGTTGTCTTCGCCGGAGCATGCGCAGCACTTCGCGCAGGTGTTCGACACGATGTTGATGGGCCGGCGCGATCGCAAGTTGGGCGAGCGGAAAAAACATGGGTGGTACGACTATCTGCAGTCGATCTTCGCTGAGAATCGTCCCTGGGATGTGGCCGCGCGGGAGATGTTGTTGGCACGGGCCGAGGGGGAACAACGCGGCCATGTGTGGTTCTTGTATGAGCGAGAGAACAATCATCAAGCGATTGCCGAGTCGATCGCCAAGTCGTTTTTTGGAGTGGACATCGCCTGTGCGCAGTGCCACGATCACTTGGTCGCCGAGGAGATCAAGCAGGCGCATTACTGGGGATTGGTAGGCTTCTTCAAGCGCAGCAGCAACACGCAGACCGATCGAGGGATTGCGGTTGCCGAGTCGGCGATCGGCGGCTTCGACGATTATGCCAATCCCCTGTTGGGAACGACCGAGAGCTTGGAGTTGACGTTCCTGTTGCGCGGCACGGTCGAGGAGGCTCGGCCGGAGGATCCGGCCAAACAAGCGGATGACGAGTCGTTGTACGTGGCGATCGAGGGTGAACCCAAGGTTCCCAAGTTTTCACGGCGCGAGAAATTCGTGACGGAGATCCTGTCCGATCACCCGCTATTGGCTCGAGCGATGGTCAATCGCCTGTGGGGGTTATTGATGGGACGAGGTTTGATCCATCCCATCGAAAAGATGGACTCGGCGAACCCGCCCAGTCACCCGGAATTGTTGGATCATTTGGCCGAGGACTTTCGTCGGCATGGCTACGATCTGCGGCGGCTGATCCGCAGTTTGGTGTTGTCGGATACTTACCAGCGATCATCGCAAGCGGGCGAGGGATCGGTGTCCGAGGAGTTGTTCGCCCAGGGGTTGGTCAAGCCTTTGGCGGCGGAAGTGTACTTGGAGGCGGCTCGTGTGGCGTTGGGGCCGCCGGTCGCCGCGGGCCAAGAGGATTTGTGGCGGAAGTTGGCGGGTTCGTGGCGGCAGATGTTTCCCGAGGTGGTGGCGACGGGAGATCAAGCGACCATCGATCAGGCCTTGGGATTGGCCAATGGCCCCGAGTTCCATGTGGCTCTGCAGCGGGCGGCCGAGGTGTGGGTGCAGGAACAGAGCGAGCGGACGCTGGAGCAGCAGATTGATGTTCTTTATCAGCGATGCTACGGGCGAGCCCCGGCTGCTGAGGAGTTGGACGTCGTGCGCGACTATCTGGCCGCGCGCGGGGAGCGTTTGGTGGAGGGGTGGGCTCAAGTGTTTTGGACATTGGTGACGGCGCCCGAGTTTCGCTTCAATCACTGATCATTGAAATCGGTTTCGAGGAGGATGGGATGGCGAGTAAAAGACGAGGCCCGGGTGATCCGCGGGGGCACGCCAGTCAGCATGAGTGTGGTGGGCCGGATCATCGGCTGCATCGGCGTTTGTTCTTGGAGGGCTCGCTGGGTTTGACGGCGTCAGCCCTGAGCTTCAGCGGGTTGTTTTCGATTCCGGCTTATGCTCAGGCCATGCGATCGAAGGCCAAGCGGTGCATCCTGTTGTGGTTGTGCGGAGCGCCCAGCCAGTTTGAGACTTGGGATCCAAAGCCGGGCACGCGAACGGCGGGTCCGTTTCGCAGTATCCCCACCTGTTTGCCAGGGGTGCACATCAGCGAGTTGATGCCGCGGTGTGCGACGATCTTGGACAAGATGGCGATTATTCGCTCGATGAGTACGCAGCCCTCGGAGCACTTTGAGGGGATCGATATGTTGACGCGGGGGCACGCGCCGCGCCCGCCGTTTCAAAGGCCGATTTTGGGTTCGATCTTGGCCCAACAGTTGGGCCAATTGGACTCGCCGATGCCGCAGTTTGTGCTCTTGGACCCCTGCCCCGAGGGCAACGAGTTCAAGAGTTTTAAGGCTGGCAATTGGGCGGGATGGCTGGGGGCGGAGTACGCGCCGGTGCGAGCGGGAGGGACGTATGGTATTCCGAACATCAATCGTCCCGAGCAGATTGCCGATGCGGACCACAGCGATCGCATGGCGTTGCGTCGATTCTTGAGTCGCAAGTTCGAGAACGACACCAAGTCAGCGGCGGCCAATTCTTACAATGCCGTATTCGAGCGCGTGCAAGGGCTGATGAGTTGTGCTCCGTTGTTTGACTTGAGCCAGTTGCCGGCCGAGGATCGCGAGAAATATGGGCCGGGGGCGTTTGGGTTGCATGTGCTGCAAGCCAGGCATTTGATTGAGAATGGTTGCCCCAGTGTGATGGTGGCCAATGGCATGCCCTGGGATTGCCATGTATTGAACCACGAGCTGTATCAGATGTTGGTGCCCGAGTTGGACCAAGTGATCTTCCATTTGATCACGGATCTGGAGGAGCGTGGTCTCTTGGACAGCACCTTGGTGATCATGATGGGCGAGTTTGGTCGAACGCCGTGGTTGAACGACGCGCGGGGACGCGATCATTATCCCAACGCCTGGTCGTTGGCGTTGGCGGGCTGTGGCATTCGTCCGGGAGTGGTCCATGGTGCCACGGATGCGGAGGGCTTCACGGTCAGCGAGAATCCGGTCGATCAGGGTCGATTGTTTGCCACGATTTACGCCGCTTTGGGAATCGACCCACACCAACCGTTCGAATTGCCGGAAGATTTTCCGGTATTTCATCGGGTGGAGGAAAACGCCGAACCGGTACGCGAGGTTTTGTTATGAACACCAAGGTCAGCGGATCCGCCGAACGGATCAAACGGTTGAATGTGCCGACGGCCGTATTGGGAATCGATCTTTCGCCCGATGAAGGCTGGGCCTATGTCGCCACTTTCGCTGGCGTGGGTCAGTTGAACATGGAAAGTGGCGAATACGAGTCCCTGTATGGGCACGACAGTTACGCCTCTGGGGTGTTTCACATTCCGGAGACTCAGCAGTTGGTTTCGTCGGGGTACGACGGGCAGTTGCGGTGGTTCGATTTGCAGCAGCGAGAATTGATTGAGACGGTGGCGGCGGCCGACTTTTGGATTTGGGACATGGCCTGCTTGCGACGGCCGGGCCAGAGCCCATTGTTGGCGACGGCGTCGGGCCAGTACTTGGCCGGGGACTACGAGTACCGGCCGCGTCCCAGCCAGCAGCCGAACGTCAAGGTTTGGGAGGCGGCGACACGGAAGTTGTTGCATCAGTTCACCATGCTGCCCCCGGTTCAGGCGGTGGCACTGAGCCCGTGTGGGACTCGGGTGGCGGCCGCGAATCTGATGGGCGATGTGTGTGTTTGGGATCTGACGGTCGGCGACCTGGCCGCGACCCGCGAGCCGGATTGGAAATGGCAGACGCCCGATTTTACGGCGTTTGGTGTGATCAAGAGTCATTGCCAAGTGGGCGGGATTTATGCGGTGTCGTTCACGCCGGACAGTCAGCAGGTGATTGTGGCGGGAATGGGGCCGATGGTTGATCCCATGGCGGGGAATGGCCGTCAGCGCTGGCAAAAATTCTCGTTGTTGGCGGGGCAAGCGGACCAGAAGACGCAGTCTAAAGACGACCAAGTGGGCGAGGGGCTGATGGAGGCCTTGGCGGTTCATCCCGCGGGTGAGGCCTTTCTGATGTCGGGCAGATTGCGAGGGGGTGCATTTAACACGGGCGTTTTCTCGCTCGTTAATGGCGACTTAATGTACGGGTTCAAGACGGATTCTCGTGTTACCCAGGCAAGATTCATGGCGGATGGACGAATGGTGTTGGCGGGCACCCTGAGTCAATCGGCCGATGCTGATCGACAATTCGGGGTCGTGGATGTTTTTGCCTCGCCCGTAGTTGACGCCGGTACCTCCGGGGGGTAGCCTAAATGTTTGGAAAGGCTGATGACCCGAAGGTACGGCCACTGTTCCCCATTTACATCGGAGACTTCCGCATGCGTTCGTTGATTGCTTTGTTGGCTTTGGCCTTCTGTGTTTCGGTTGGTTGTGATTCGGGCGCCGCCCCTAAGGCTGATCCACCGGCTGCACCGGCTGCTGATGCTCCTAAGGCTGAGTAGTTTCAATTGAATTGACTGCATGGTCAGCATGCGGACGATTGCCAAATAAAAAGCCCCCGTGCGTCAGACGTCACGGGGGCTTTTTTATGTCAGGCCTGGCTTGTTTGCCTAGCTTGTTTGGCTGGGGAAATGCCGAGTCGCGATGCGTCCGCTGAACTACGCCGGCTCTTGCTCGACCCCAAGCCGTAAGCAGAATTCACTGAACAAGCTGCGGTAGTCATTGGTCGTGGAATGAACGTGTTCGGCTTCCGAGAGGAAGCGAATGTCTTCACAGCACTCGATTCCGTTTTTCTCCAGTGTGAACTCGAATTGCTCCAGTGGGCTGCCGTACATGATCAGCAGTTTGTGTTCATCCAATTGAACTTCTTGGGGTCGGCCTTGATTCATCACGGCGATCCCGGTGCAGCCGTCGTTGAGGATCAGGTCCTCGTATTCCCAGAGTAGGCTGACCAATACTGGCGTGTCGATGTGTTCGCGGTACAGGTCTTCATGGTCGCCGGCTTGGCTGTCGTGGCTGGTCTCGAGGACCACATCCACAACTGGCCCGAGCTTTTCGACCAATTGAATAAACGTGTGGAACAATGTTTTCCGGGACACGGCAGCCATGATCACCGGCACGCGGGTCTGGTTCTCTTCGTCCAGATAGACGTCGTGGCGATATCCCTGTTGCGGCTGTATTTTCAAGTCGTAGGCGGGACGGACAGCGTCGGTCAGTTCGAAGTCACCATACGACTTGACATCCAAATGGGCAGCCAATTCGTTGGGAGAAATCGTGGCGAAGCTATTCATCGGTAGTTGGTTCCGTTCATCGTCAGATGAAGGATCGGTATAAAAACGTTCCATGAAACCCATGGCAGTTTTCCTAATTGGTGGCGGCGACAATCGGCAGTTACGGCAGTCGGTCGGGTCAGACCTTCACCGTATTCACCAAAAAATCTAGGCCATCGAAACTCGTAGTTGAGGGAAAACTTAAGGGCTTGAGCCAATTCAGGGTGTTTTTACCGAAATCCTTCTTTCTCGGGTCCATGCGACCGGCACAATCCGCACAAGCAGTGGTGACCGGGCTTGCCAACCGTGACGGGAGCGTCTCGATTGCTGCCGCCGAGCGAGAGGGCGTCCCCGTATGTCGGCCTAGTGCTTTGTCACAGCCAAAACTTGGCGTGTGGTAAAGGGGTCAGGCGTCAATTGTGCGAAGCACCCGCAGGGCCGTTCCGGCAATTGACGCCTGCCCCCTTTACCACACCGATCCCAAAATTGGATTGTGACAAAGCACTCGGTTGGCAAACACGGGGAGCCTGAGACTCGGCTGTGCACTGAGCACTGAGCACTGAGCACTGAGCACTGAGCACGAGGCACTGGGCAAGCGGCCAACTTTACCACCCTGCCCTGCCCCGACTTGGGCAAACTTGGTGGGAATGGGGCCAATCGAGTCGGGGTTGGGCTCAAGGTGCCGGTTGGCGAAACTTTGTCGGGGGGACGTGCTTCAGAATTTTGGCAAGATCGATTAAGGTAGAACGAATCAGACCCAGGGGACGCGGTTGAGTCGGCGGGACAAGCATTTTTTCGGCAAGGGACGTGGAGCATGAATTCTGGCGATCAGCCCCAGGGCACAAAGGTCATTATTTTGGATCAGACGGGCTCCAAGAGTGTGGAGGCGGTGATTGCCGACAGTGTCACGGTCAGCAAGATTTTGCCGAATATCATCACGAAGCTGAGCCTGCCCATGCTGGGGCCGGACGGGCAGCCGATGAGCTATAGCCTAGATCATAAGGAGGGCGGGAAGCGTTTACGCGAGGGCGAGACGCTGGTGGCCGCCGGGGTCCGCAGCGGCGATCATCTGATCGTGTATCCGGAAATTGTGGCTGGGGGGCGTCTATGACGTCACCCCGCAACCGGCGGCTGGTCGCCGATCACCAGGCGGTCCGACAGTTAGTCCAGCAATCGGAACTGTTGGACATGAGCTGCTCGGGGGATCCGCCCAGTACCTACTTATTCCGTTTTCAGGGCCGCGGGTTATCGTTGGATGCCAAGGGCGATCTGCAGGAGCAATGGGTGCATGAGGTCCGCGTGCATTTGGGGGCCAATTACCCGCGGATGATGCCGGAGCTGCATTGGCTGACTCCAATCTTTCACCCGAATATCTCCGCCAATGGGCTGGTGTGTTTGGGTGGCTATAGCACGCATTGGGTGCCGAGTCTGCGGTTGGATGATTTGTGTTTGATGTTGTGGGACATGATTCGTTATCGCAACTTCGATATCTCCAGTCCTTACAATCGAGTGGCCGCCGAGTGGGCCAAGACGCAACGTCATTTTATTCTGCCACTCGATCCGCGTTCGTTGCGGGTGGCGGCCGGGCCAAATGCGGCAGCAGCGGGAGCGTCGCTCGGCCCGCCTGGAATGGTACCCGACGGAACGGTGGCTCGGCAGGTTTCGAACCAGGACGAGTCGAGTGGCAGCCAGCAACCTTCGACGGCGACATCCGGCGGCGTCGGGCCGGCGTCATCGATGCCCGAGATCACGTTCCTGTGAGCGAATTTTTGAGGGAGGTCGCGGGTTGTGTCTGAGACCGTCTGGTTGATCGACGATCAGGATCGCTACGACAGGCTGCGCTTGATTGCTTGGTGGGAGCAAGAGCGGATCCGCCGGGCCCGCGTGTTGGTCGTTGGGGCGGGTGCGTTGGGCAACGAGGTCGTCAAGAACTTGGCGTTATTGGGCGTGGGCACGATCTATATCATCGACTTCGATCGGATCGAGGCCTCGAATCTCAGCCGGAGTGTCTTCTTCCGTGAGTCGGATCGTGGGCAGGGAAAAGCTCAGGTGCTGGCCAGTCGAGCGGGAGAGCTGAACCCCGATAGTCGCTTGGTGCCGGTTCAAGGCGATGTCATGTTGGACGTGGGCCTGGGGTGGGTGCACAGCTTGGACGCGGTGATCGGATGTCTGGATAATCGCGAGGCTCGGTTGTGGGTCAATCGCCTGTGTTGGAAAGCCAATATCCCCTGGATCGATGGCGGTATTCAGGAACTCAATGGGGTCGTCAAGGTCTACCAGCCACCCGATGGGGCCTGTTACGAATGTACCATGACGGCCAACGATTACCGCCTGATCCAACTGCGGTACAGTTGTCCGCTGTTGAAGCGCGAGGACATTCAAGCCGGCCGTGTTCCCACAGCGCCCACGATCGCCTCGATGATCGGCGCTTGGCAAGTACAGGAATTCCTTAAGTTATTGCATAACATTCCGACGGATACCGGCACGGCGCTGGTGTTCAATGGGATGGCCAATCTCAGTTACAAGAGTCGTTTGCCGCGGCGCGAGGATTGCTTGAGTCACGAGACCTATACGGACGTGCGGTCCACGAACCTGACTCACCAGTCGACCGTCGCGGAGTTGTTGAGTGAGGGACGACGGGCAGCGAACCAAGATGTGACGTTGGTCTTGGATCGCGATTGGGTTCAAGAATTGGTGTGTGACGTTTGTCAGCAGCGGAGGCCGATTGGCCAAACCATGGGACGCGTGTCGTCGGCGGCGGGGCTTTGCGATTGTGGTCAGGCCCTGCGGCCGGTCACTCGCCACGAAATCCAGCTGGAGTTCCTCTCCGATTCCCTCGGCAATGCTCAGGGATCGGCGATTGACCCCGACTTGCGGTTGTGTGATTTGGGGATTCCCGACTGGGATATTCTCAAGTTGGTGACCAGCGGTGGTGACGAGTATTTCTGGGAGCTGACGGCGGTGGGCGACCTGCATCGCCCTGCCCTGCCCTGCTCCGATTCGGCGGTCGTGGCCGAGAAAAACGCTTTGCTGGAGCCAGGCGATGAGTGACGAGATGTCGTTTGGTGAAATGCAGCAGACGACCCCGGAACGCCAACGGCGGCCGGACCAAGACCCTCGTTGGTCGGTGGTTGCTGTCGGTAGCCCGCAAGACGATCCGGTGCCGATTTTTGTGCATTTTGAGACGTGGCGCGGGATCGAGCGATCAGTGGCAGAGGATACATCGATCGAGTTGGGCGGGGTGTTGTTGGGCGGCCACTGTCTGGACGAGCAAGACCAGCCGTTTGTCGAGGTTCGTGATGCCTTGGAAGCTCGGCATTACGAGGCGACGAAGGGGAGCTTCAAGTTCACGCACGATACGTGGCAGGACTTGTTGCAGCGCACGGCTGCTTATCCGACCGGGACGAAGATGGTCGGCTGGTATCACAGTCATCCGGGGTGGGGCATTTTTCTCTCGGAGATGGACCTGTTTATTTGCCAAAGTTTTTTCACGCATCCGCTGGACGTGGCCTTGGTCGTCGATCCCTGCCAGGACCACCGGGGATGGTTCTATTGGCAAGCGGCAGAAGCGGGGCAGACGAAGCAACGGAGTCGTGGCTTTTTCCTGTACGATTCAAGACACCGTCGACGCCTGTTGGAGCAGACGGCCGACCAACTTAATGCAGCGGAGCACTCCATGAATCGCGGTTCATTGCCTCAACGCTCGCGTCCAGCCGCACTCCTGGGTGAGGGCACTGTGGATGGCAGCGGCGTTGTATCGCCCCAGGTCATTGTGAGTCAGGCCGATGCGACATGGCCGATCGTATTTCTGGGGATGTTGGTGGCATTGCAGACCGTCTTGATCTTTGTGGTCGCGTGGACGCTGATGCGTCCGCCGACCGCCACGTCGACGGGTGCGGAGGCTGTCTATCAGGGCGTGATCAAAAGCCTGATCGAGACGAGCGATCCGGCGGGCACGCCGCCGGTGAGTCAGCAGCGATTGGAAACGTTGTTGCGGGACCAGCAGGCGGTGCAGACCCTACGGACGCAGAATCAATTGTTGACCGCCGCCGGTGACGCCACCCTGCGCGAGGTTCGCGACTTGGCGGATCAATTGGAGAAGAGCGGGACGGAGTTGCAGCGAGCGCGGGCCTTGAACCGCGATCTCGAAGCCCGTGTCCAGTCCTTGGAGTGGGCTCAGGCCCAGGCGGAGAGTGCGACTCAAGACAACGCCGCTGAGGTTTCTGCCATGTGGGGGTGGGGGGGCGGATGGCCAGATTGGGCCAGCTACGGTTTGATCGGTGGCCTGGGCGCGGCCCTTGGTGCAGCGGTTGCTGGATGGTGGTTTACAAACCGTGCAGCTTCTAGTGTCGTCGACGACGAGAAGGGCTAGTCGATGGGGTTGCTGATTGTCTGCCTGCTATTCTGGTTGATTGTGATCGGCGTGCCGATTTGGATTTCGATCTGGCTGGGGCAAGCGAATCATCGCTCCCATTTCAAGCAGCAGGTCAAATCGCTGCGAGGTTTGGTGATTCGCGAAGCCAGCGACTCGATTGAGGTGCGTCTACCCAGTAGCTTGGGGTTGGTACCCGCCGCTTTTTTTCCGCGTTCAGCCCATTGGTATGGGACGCGTGTGCTCGAGTTGCATTTTCCGCTGCCGGCGACGGGTGTTCAGCTGTTCATTTGTGGCAACCCGAAATTGTCGCGGGAGTTGCCCCAGGGTTGGAGTCGCTGGAGTGACCCGGCCTTGGCGCGCGACTCGCGAGTGGTCGCGGCCACGGCCACTCCCAAGCCGGCGGCTACCTATTGGGAGGGGGGCTTGGTCCAGGCGTATTGGCAGTTGGAGAAGATTCACCGACAGACCAGTCGGTTGGCCATCAATAACGATCAACTGTTGGTATTGGTCAGCGACTTTAGCAGTTCCAGTCGCGAGTTGTCCAACTTATTGGTGTTTGGCACTCAATTGGCACAACAACTGGAGAGTTTGCAGACTGGCCAAATCCAGTTGGCCACGGCGGTCTCCGCGGCGACGGATGCCCAGTGTCCTGTTTGTTTTTCGCCAGTCGTTCGCCCGGTGGTTTGCGATCGGTGCGGGACACCGCACTGCCACGACTGTTGGAGCTACAACGAGTATCGCTGCGGGGTCTTTGGTTGTGGCGGCACGCCAGTTTCTCGATAATTGAGTGCCCCGAGAATATCGCCCTGCCTCGGCCGACTCGATCATCGGGGGGCGTCGTCGCGTGATCCGGATTGCCGCTGGTTCAGCAGCATCACGGCGGTGGCCAATTGCTGCTGCATTTCGTTCAGCTGTTGTTGCAGGTGGTCGATTTTATGATCGATGGTATCGGTATTGTCCATGGTCATCTCGTCGACAAAGACCGCATTGGCCAGCGACAGACCGAAGATCCCGCCCAGTAAGACGATGGCACCAAAGTAAAAACGCATGAGAGCGATCAAGGTGTAGGAGTTGAAGACGTACCAACTTTGGTTATTTTCTTTCATTTTATCAGAGATCTCAGCGGGGATTTCGTTCCAGCCCTCGACCGTGAAGATCTGAAAGATGGAAAACAGGGCCAGTAGAGGGTCACCGAATTCATCGGGTGCGATTTGAGCAAAAAAATGACAGGTGAAAATCGCCAAGACAAAGTTAAAAAATGCCAAGATAATCAGGACCAGCAACGAGGCCTTCATGGCTCGGATCAAGCCGCTGAGCAAGCGATCGATATGTGGAACAAACTGTAGGAACCGCAGCAGTCTCAGCAGACGTAAAACTCGCAAGAGCAGCAGAAAAGACGTGTCGGGCAGATCGATCACTCCCACCAGCAGCGAGGGAACCCCTGCCAGGATCAAGAAAAAGTCGAAGCGGTGGAAGGTGGAGCCGAAGTAATGTTTGGCTCCCAGGGTGCAGATCTTGCAGATTGCTTCGATGGTAAAGAAGATCGTAAAGGCCTTGTCCAAGGTCATCAACATTGGATGGTGATTGAATTGCGGAAAGTAAAGCAAGGTGATGGTCGCGGCGTTCAGTAAGATCGCCAAAGTAACCATTCGCTCGGAGCAGAAGATTCTGACGAGTGCCGTACGCCACATGATTTAGGTCCCGCGGGTGTGTGAAATTGAGTGAGCTCGTGAGCTCGTGAGTTAGCTCGTGATTGAGTTCGTGAGTTCGTGAGTTTGTAAGTGAGTTCGTGAGTTCGTGAGTTCGTGAGTTTGCGTTGCGTGCGTTTGCCATCGTTGTTCGGTTAGGGGCCGGTGGTTGGGGGGCCACCAAAGTCTGCGACGGCTTGCAAGACAAGATCGACGTTTTTCGGCTCGATTTGGTGTGGGGGGTGCCAGTTAAACCATTGAAACGAGACGTGCTCGGTCAGCTGAATCTCTGGGTTGTGGTGGATCACCCCTAGAAAAACGGTCAATTGTTTGTTGGTTGGGCGACCGGAGCGGTCGGTGAAGTTGTAGCGATGCGTGAAGAGAAAATCAGGCACCCACTGGACGGTCGCGGGGGCGATGCCGGTTTCTTCCTGCAATTCTCGGTGGGCGGCCTCGATCGGTGTCTCTCCGGGCTCGAGGAGACCTTTGGGCAGATCCCAGCGATCGGCGTGCCGCAGCAGCAGGAACTGCCAGCCCTGATCATGTGGGCGGAAGAGGATCGCACCGCCGGCGTGTTGAGCGAGCGTGGCGGCGGACTGGGGGCCGGTCCCCGGTTCAGGTAGGTTATTCATGGAGTCCCTTCTCGGTAGTGGCGGTGTCAGGCGGACCGCACCCTTTCGGCCGACGGCGTTTCCGCGGACAATGCGGGGTAGTGAGGGCGCAGCATCGAGACTTTTGGAGCCACGCACAGCCTAGCCATGAAAATTTATACCAAAACGGGAGACGGTGGAGAGACCGGGTTGTTGGGGGCCAGTCGCGTGTCCAAGGCCGATCTGCGGATCGAGTGTTTGGGGACGATCGATGAGCTCAACGCCCAGTTGGGCTACCTGCGGACGCAAATGCCTGTGGATTGTCCGACGGACCTAGCGGCTGAGGCGAAGTTGCTGTTGGCGATTCAGCGGCATTTGTTCGAGATTGGAGCGGCGGTGGCGGACCTGCGGCGGCCACCGGCGGTGTTGCAACTGGACGCCGCGATCGTCGACCTGGAGTCGTCCATTGATCGATTGACCGACCAGTTGGCTCCGTTGACCAGTTTCATTTTGCCGGGTGGGACGCCCTCGGGGGCACTGGCTCATGTCACCCGGGCCGTGTGTCGGCGGGCCGAGCGACTGGTGGTGGCGTTGGTGCACCGGATGGGCATGGGGGTCGACGGGAGCGAGCTCCATGGCCAGGCTGGCGACGAGGCGGGGGAAAACCGGGCTGAAAACGATCTGGTGGGTGGCCAGGATCGGTCGCTTGAGGCGGAAAGCGGCTCGGCGGCCAACCTGCGAGCGACGCAGATCTATTTGAACAGGCTCAGTGATTGGCTGTTCACTTTGGCTCGCTGGCTGAATCAAGTCCAGGGAACGGTGGAGGCGCCTTGGCCGGGTTGAATCCCGTTTACTTGCCGCGTGCGAGACGTTACTCTTAGAGAGCTCGAGTTGACCTCGGAGGGCGACCGTCAACACCCGTTTTTGGCCAAGTCCAGGGATGTCGCGGTTGGCTGGGCAACTTGCCCTTGACGGGGCTTGAGGGCTGGCGGCTTGAGCGAATTTTCCGAGAACTGGTATCGATACCCACGGAGTCATGCATTCGATGAAGAAAGTTGAAGCCATCATTCGGCACTTTAAATTGGAAAATTTGAAGAATGCCCTCTCGGAGTTGGGCGTGAAGGGGATGACCATCACGGACGTGCGTGGCTACGGTCGCCAGAAGGGGCATACGGAGATGTACCGTGGGACGGAGTACGCGGTGGACTTTGTGCCCAAGGTCAAGGTCGAGGTGGTCTGCATGGAAGATGAATTGTCCGCCGTGGTGGATCGGATCATCCTGACTGCCCAAACCGGCCAGATTGGGGACGGCAAGATCTTCATCTCGGACCTGACTGACGTGATTCGGATACGGACCCGCGAATGCGGTGCGGAAGCGATTTAGTTGTGCCGTACTTCTGTTAACACGAGAAGCGTCACTCTATGCGGCCTTACTTAGCCGAAGCCAAGCAGAGGCTGTTGCAGGGCTATCAGCAACTGAAGCGGCAGCATGAATTGGGTGCGGGCGGTCGCGAGATCAGCCAAGCCATGTCCACACTGTGGGACGGCTTGATCTGCGACAACTTTCGGGAGGCTTTGACAGAGGTCCTGCCGGATCCCGCCGGACAGGGACGATTGGCTCGGAGTTGCAGCCTACTGGCATTGGGTGGCTTGGGGCGGCAGGACGTCGCCCCGCACTCGGACGTGGATCTGATGCTGCTCTACATTCCCGGGGTTGAGGCAGAGATCGAGCAGGTTGCCAGCCGGTTGGTGCAGGACTGTTACGACATTGGGCTCAAGCTGGCCTTGGCGACTCGCACGCTCCGCGATGCCACGACTTTGGCATTTACCGATGCCACGATTTTGACATCGCTGACGGAGATGCGGCTGTTGGCGGGGAGTTCTTCGCTGTTAGAAAAGTTCCGCGAACGATTTTTACGCGCGGTGCGAAAGAAGACTCACTGGTCCCTGGATTTTGTCGAAAAGGCGCGCAAGCACGAACAGGCTCAGTTCGGCGAGTCCGTCTATTTGCTCAGCCCCAACATCAAACGTTCCCGCGGTGGCCTGCGAGAGATTCACACGGTTCGCTGGATGGGGTTCATTCGCTTTGGTGAAACCAGCCTCAACCGCCTGCATGAAATCAAGGCCCTGTCCCGCTTTGACTTCAAGAATCTAGTTGAAGCTCGCGAGTTCTTGTTGCGATTGCGCAATGAGTTGCACTTTCACAACGGTCGAGCGGTGGACTTGTTGGATCGTGGCGAACAGCTTCGTATTGCGGAAGCCTGGCACTATCCAGCCGGATTGGAGATCCTGCCTGTGCAGGAGTTCATGCGGCAGTACTTCCGTCATTCGACGGCGGCTCGTTACAGCAGCTTCCAATTCATCAATGATGTGCGGGGTCAATTCGAACACCGCTCGTTTTTTGATACCTGGGTCGGGCGACGTGAGGAAGAACACTTTCTGGTCACACCGCGTTGCGTGGCGGTGGTGAAGGAGTCGCTGGACTTGGTCAAGAACGACATCGAGCAGGTCTTGCGGTTGATGGAGATCTCCAACCGTTCCAAGCGATTCATTGAGCAAAACACGTGGCGGACGATCCGCAAGGCAATGCTCAAACAGACGCAGTTGGTTTTGTCCGCCGATGCCAAGAAGTACTTCATGCGGATTCTGGACAACCCCAATCGGTTGGCCAATTTGCTGCGGCGGTTGCATGAAATGAACGTGCTGGAGAAGATCATTCCAGCCTTCCGTCATGCTCGGTGGTTGCTGCAGTTCAATCAGTACCATAAATACACGGTTGACGAGCACACGTTGATTGCCGTGGAAAAGATCGCGGATTTTCAAGACGATACAACCCCAGTGGGGCAAGCTTATCGGGAGGTTCAGCGGAAGGATTTATTGCATCTGGCGGTGTTGTTGCATGATGTCGGCAAGGGATACACCGGAGATCACAGCGAGGTGGGAGCCGAGTTGGCGGAGCAGACCGCCGATCGGTTGGGCCTGAGCAGCGCGGATACCGAGACGGTAACTTTTTTGGTGCGGCAACATCTGCTGATGTCCACGTTGGCATTTCGTCGCGATATTACCGACCCGCAAGTCATCCAACAGTTTGCCTTGGAAGTCGGGACACCAAATACGCTGCGCATGTTGTTTACATTGACGTGTGCGGATATGGCCGCGGTCGCGCCGGGCGGATTCAATGAATGGCGAAGAAGCTTGGTGACCGAGTTGTATTTTCGTACGGATTCCTGGTTTGCCGACCAGAATCAACCGCAGCAGAAATTGGAGCGGATGGAGCAGTTCCGCTCCAGTTTGATCAACTTGGCTCCGGATGACTTGCAGTCGTGGATGGCGACCAGTGTTGGGCGGATCGCGCGAGAAAATCTGCGTGGGCAAACGCCGGAGAACTTGGCGAAGAATCTGGTCGAGGTCGCTCGCTTGGAACCTGGGCAGGTCGCCGTTCACACCCGCCAATTGAATGATGCGGGGTTGATTGAAGTCACCCTAGGCAAGCAGCAACAACGCGTGTCAGGGGCCTTTTATCGGCTGATTGGTACGTTTGTCCGATTGGGATTGGGGATTTTGGCGGCGCGGATCGAATTGCTCCCCAACCAGTTGGCGTGGTACTCGTTTGTCCTCAATGATCGCGATTTTACGGGGCCAGTCGCTGAATCTCGTTTCCAGCAAATTCGCGACTCGGCGGCTCAGGTGGTGCAGCAACCTGTCGATGAATTGGTACGGCCGCGGAAGGTCTGGGGCGCGAAAGAGCCGGCCACTGAGTTTTCCTGGCAGCATGCCAAGGTGATTCTGGACAACGAGACGGCGGAACACGCCAACGTGGTCGACGTCTTCTCCGATGATCATCCGTTGTTGATCTATACGGTGGCCAAGGCTCTGTATCAACTCAATTTGGATATTCGCTTTGCGAAGATCGCCGCTCATCTGGATCAAGTTGTTGTGGTGTTTTACGTGACCGATGCCGCCGGAGTGAAGATTGACGATCCGCTGCGGCTGGATGAAATCAAACGTACGCTGCTCGAGTCCATTCGGTTGCTCGATGCGGGTGATCCCGGAGTGAGTCCATCATGATCGGTCTGAAAAAAAACGGCTGGCTGGTTGGCCTGCTCCTGGGATTGCTTGTGAGCGGCCTGATCTTCAACTGGACTGCCGAGCAAAAAAAATGGGCGATCGCCTGGGCTGAGGATGTGCGTTTGAGCGCCCCCTCTGCGCAAGCCGCTGAAGCCTGGCGGCAGCTGCAGGCCCGCTACCCAGACGATCCCACGATTCGGGTGAAGCTAATTGAAGTGCTGTTGGCGGCGGGGGAGGTGACGGCAGCCGAGACTCACTGGCAGGCGTTATTGCAAGTGGAGTCGTTGTCGCCCGAGATCCGCCAAACATTGTCGGGTTTGCTGCACGTCGCCGGTCGACACGAGGAGGCCTATGAGCAAATGAAACAGGCTTGGGCAGATGCGGAGCGGCGATTGCGTGAGGCCAAAGAGCAGGGAAAGAATGACGTGAGGATGTCAGCCGGCGAACGTGTCGGCTGGGCCAATCGACTGGCCTATGGTGCCTACCTGGCCGATCAAGATCTCGAGTCTCGCTGGCGTGAGCTGACGGAAGTCCTACGTCAGAACAGCTTGGAGGATCAGTTTGCCCTCTATCGCTCCCAGGCCCTGCGAATGGTGGGCCGCAGCCAGCAAGCCCTGGCGGTTGTCACGCAAACCCTCCAGCGGTTGGAGCAACGACTCGAAAACGAAGAGAAGGACCTGGAACTGGCGGTGGGAATGTGGTTGAGCCAGCCCAGCTGGCCACCGGATACCGAGCCCGTTTTGTTGCGTTTCAAGCGAAATAATATGTTGGAAATGCGATTGATGCTGCGTGTGTTGTACCGGCAGGCATTGGCCATCGGGCAAGATTTACGCGATGATGCCGTGCGACAACGCTACGAGTCGCAGGCGTTGGCGTTTCAAGGCGATTTGGAACATTTCTCGTTTGATCTTTCGGTCACCGCCGTGGCTCGTCAATTGGTTTCCATCGCCGCGTATTTGGACACTCGCGGGTCGCTGGCCACGAAGCTGGGCCAGTGGGCACAGGCCCAGGCGGACCTGGATGCCAGCATTGAGGCTTGCTATCTGGCGCGTGCGATCTCTGCCGAAACCGGTTTAGTCAACTCGCCGAATGTGGTCGATGCCCGAGTGATCCGCGTCTTGGAGCGGGAACTGGACCAGATGTTGGCGGCCTTTCATTTCCATCGAGCGTTGTTGGCCGAGGCGCAAGAGCAGACCGAGTCGGCGGAGCGGGACTACGCCGCCATCCGCCGACTGGGTTGGGAGCCCGGCCCTGACCTGCACTGAGGCGGCGAGTGCACTCACGACACGCTCGCCCGCGCCAGTTGCAGGTGATTTGTCGCACTCGAGGGACCCTGCCGGCCCCGAGGCAGCCCTGCCCTCCCTGCCCCTCCCAGCAGCACCGCTGACGAACCAGCACTGGGGTGCCGAGGACGGTTAGCGGCTATCGCGGCGCGAT
Organism: Pirellulaceae bacterium; assembly: GCA_018402565.1. GTDB lineage: Bacteria > Planctomycetota > Planctomycetia > Pirellulales > Pirellulaceae > M30B19. The sequence goes on from JAGYIQ010000013.1 coordinate 55,385, forward strand.
TGTTGCCGGCGGTTGGCGGAGGCGACATGGGACTTGATCTTGGTTGTGCCTCCAGCGGCGACGCGAGATTTGGTCGCTTTGGCGTGCAGCTTCTGGTTGGCAGCGATCTGTGCCTTGGACAGGCCTTGCGAGGTCGGTTGGCGGACGGGCGCTTTGCTGCTGATGGCGGGCATGACCGGTTTCCCAGACGTCCCGCCCAGCCGATTGGTGGACTTGGCTCGCGTTTTCTTGGTCGCAGCGGCCGCTGCTACGGTTTTCTTCGCGCGAGTCGCCTTGGCTGTTGCCGCCGGTTTGGCTGCTGCCGCAGGCTTGGCTGCTGCGGTAGGCTTGGCGGTGGTCTTGCCGGCGGTTTTGTCGCCTGCAGCCCGGCTGGTGGCGGAGGCTTTGGCACTGCGAGTCTTTGCAGCGGCGTTTTGTGGCGTGGTCGCTGCTGATTTCGCTGCTGCCCGTTCACGGGTGGTGGTCTTGCGAGCTTGACGTTGTTCGACGACCAGTGCCTCTTGGGTCTGAGCAACTTTCTTGCGTGTCACTGCTCGTTCGACGCGGTTGACGACCTTCCGCTTCTGGCGGGGAATGGGCGTCGCCTTGGTGCCGGTCGGGACGGCAGAGGGATCGGCTTGCACGGCGGCCAGCCGATCGACAAAGGCCTGGTGCACCTCCTGCAGCAGTTGCGACTTCTGCTCGGAGCGAGCATTTTCACTCGTCTGTCGCTGACCTGCTTTCCGCTGCGAGGCCCGTCGCTGCTTCTTGACGACGTCACTCCACTTGTCCCGCGTTTGCCGACTGCGTTGCACGTAATCCTGTAGCTCGATCAAGGTCAATTTTTTCAACCTCGCCCCGGCTGCGACGTCGAACATTCCCTTTTCGTCGCGATCCAGCAGTGTCTTTGCCAGTGCTTTGTCCATTGTCATACCAATCCCTTTAATCTCTGTAGTGCCTGAAACGGTCCGTCGATAGTCGGGTCCACCACAGACGGCTGGTCCATAGTTCCTAACCGCTGTAGCTTACCTGATTTTCGTGACAATTACAATTGAAACTTTCCGTGGCCGCCGAGGCGGAGACCAAGCCCTGGTAGAACGAGGGGCAAACAACCGTTTGGCCAGTCGATCGGCCGGGGCGAAAAATTATGTTTTGCCCCCTTGATCTTTCGCAGTGCATTTAGTTAAATCTTACCTCGGCGTCGCTCGATACAAAGCATCGGGCGGAGTTGCCCACGAGTATGCTTGAATCAGGTAGGCTCTAATTAGTCTGCTGGATTATTGGCGCTGTAGCTCAATTGGTTAGAGCACTGGACTGTCGATCCAGAGGTTGCGGGTTCGAGCCCCGTCAGCGTCGCTTGAATTTGCGGTACAAGTAGCTTTTCAACTGTTATCGCCTGTGCCGGCTGGTTTCTCAGGTTTGGTTTTCTGGGTCTGTTTCTCAGGTTCGTTTTTTGGTTGGCTTGTGTGCTGGTTGGCTTGTGTGCTGGTTGGCTTGTGTGTCGGTCGTTGCAGCGGCTGCTTCAAGTTGACGATTCCCGGTCAGGACGCATTGGAACGGCCGCGGGTTCTGGTCGTTGGTGCGAACTAGGGTTAGAATTCGGGGCGAGGCACCGACGGGCGTGGGTGCTGCATGAGTTACGCGGTCAAACGAGTTCCCCAGTCAAACGAGATAGAGAACCATGGGTCGAGATTTTGAGAATCGCAAGCACTCGATCATGAAGACAGCATCGCAGAAGTCCAAGCTGTATTCGAAGTACGGCAAGCAGCTGTACGTCTGTGCCAAAAACGGGGGTGCAGACCCCGTGGCCAACGGCGCTTTGAAGCTGTTGATCGACAAAGCGAAAAAAGAGCAAGTGCCTGGACATGTGATCGACAAGGCCTTGGAGAAGGCCTCGGGGACGGGGGGCGAGGATTTTGTCACGGCTCGCTACGAGGGGTTCGGCCCCAACGGCTGCTCAGTGATGGTGGACTGTCTCACCGACAATTACACGCGGACCATTACGGACGTGAGAAATTGTTTCACCAAGACGGGCTTCAAGATGGGGGCCCCGGGGGCGGTGTCGCACCTGTTCGATCATTTGGCGATCTTCCAATTTCCAGGCAACGAGAGCGAAACGATCTTGGAGACCCTGATGGAGGCCGAAGTCGATGTGACCGAGGTCGAAGCGGAGGAGGGGCGGATCACCGTGTTCGCACCGGCGGCGGAGTACTCAAAAACCAAGCAGGCTCTCCTGGCGGCCTTCCCCGAGATCGTGTTCGAAACGGAGCAGGTGACTTTCCTGCCTCAAGGGCGAGTCGAAGTGTCGCCGGACGATGTGCCAATGTTCGATAAGTTTATCAATATGTTGAACGACTGCGACGACGTGCAAGAAATCTTTCACAACGCGATTTTGCCCGAATGACGGACCCATCACTGATCGGTGAACCTGTGGAGACACGTTTGACTGAACCTGTGAAAACAGGTTTGACTGAACCGGCTGAAGTTGCCGCGGATCCCGAGTACGTGCTGGGAACGGGTACGGACGAATTGGAGCGGTTGGCGTTCCAGCACCGGTTGTGGTCCGATGTGGCCCATCAGGCCTGGCGGGCCGCCAAGCTGCGGATCGGCCAACGGGTCTTGGACGTCGGGTGCGGGCCGGGATTTGCCTCCTTTGATTTGGCGCAGTGGGTGACCCGACGAGGGGCGGTCGTCGGCGTTGACGAATCGTCGCGATTTGTCGGGCACTTGAACCATCAAGCCGCTGCGCGTGACCTGCCGCAATTGTCTGGGCGGGTCGGTGACGTGCAGCAATTGCCCACGCTGTTGGCGGATCAGGCCCCCTTTGACTTGGCTTATGCCCGATGGGTCCTGTGCTTTGTCAAAGATCCTGCGGCGGTGGTCGCCGGTATCGCTCAACAACTACGGCCCGGCGGGTATGCGATCGTGCACGATTATTTTCATTACGACTCGATGACCGTGGCCCCCAAGTCCGCATTGCACGATCGAGTGGTCGCGGCAACCAAGCGAAGCTGGGAGGATCGAGGTGGAAACACGGATGTCGGTGGCGAGTTACCTCGCTTGTTTGCCGCTCATGGTTGCCGTTGCCTGCACTTGGATACGCATGCCCGCGTGGCTCGCGGAGAGGACTCGATGTTCCACTGGCCGGAGATGTGGTGGGGCACCTACGCGCCCAAACTGGTCGCCATGAATTACTTATCACAAGGCGACTGCGACGAACTCCTGCAACTGATGGCTGAAATTGGTCGAGATCCGCACCGCTTTGTACATTGCCCGACGGTGTACGAGTTCATCTTTCAAAAGCTCTAGCGGAGAGAACAGGATTCGAACCTGCGGTGAGGAAAACCCCACTCCGGCTTAGCAAGCCGGTGCAATAGACCACTCTGCCATCTCTCCCAATCATCTCACCCCTCAGGAAGCCCGACGGAGCTACGCTCGCAGCAGGCCCCCCACCCCAATCGGTCGGCCAGGGACGGTTTCAAGGTCCCGGCGGGCTGCTATTGTTACCGAAGTAACGCGTTTTGGCAATCCCTGGACCTCGCCTCGAAATCACAAAAAAAGCGATAGCCCGTGGGGGCCATCGCTCGTTTTTTTGCTCTGGCTACCTGGACTCTCCCGACCCCAGGCCGGATCGGCCAAGAGTCGGGTTGTAGACAAAGACTGGGTTTAGCCCGAGCAGGTTCGCGCTGGGGCGGCTTTTCTAGCTCGAGACACGCTCGGAACCACGATCGAAGTAGGCGTCGATCTGCTCCTCGATGTCCTCGTGGATCACCCCCGTCTCCACTGGGATTTCGCCCAGGTACTTGGGCAAGAGGCTAGCTTCCTGCTCCGCGGCCTCGATCCGAGCCCGAACCTCGTTCATCATCTTGCGGGCGGCCGACAATTGGCTGGTGTCCAGGTTCAGGTGGTTGGCCTGTTGCTGCACTTCCACGACCCGCATGCGAGCCTCCAATTCCTCGACGATGACCTCCAGTTCATGTCGTTGGGCTTTCGTCTCGTCCAACTTGGCAATAGCGGCGTCCAGTGCGGCCTGCCGAGCGTCCAGGACCTGCTGCATGGAGTTCATGCGGTTTTGCGTGGACTTGAGTCGGTCGAACCGCTTTTGCAGGTCGTTGCGGACCTGCTCGTTGGTGAACGCGCGGCCTTTGGTCACATAGAATTGCTGTTCGCCCTTCAAGTGATCCCGCAGGCTGACGATCTTGACCTCCTCCTCTTTCACCTGAGCCGCCAGGCCTTCGATTTCCTTCTCCAGGTTCAGGATGGCCACCTTTTCGGAGGCGACCTTGGCAACCATATCGCGAACTTCCGGGCCAATGGCTCGAATCTGCTCGCGAGCGGCATCCAACTGAGCGTGAACCGGAATCGCCCGCTTGACGCTTTCCTGGACGTTCCTCAGGCCCGATTTTGCATAGGGGACAATCGAAGTCCCAAAGAGCAGCGCCAGGACCAACGCGACGCTGCCGCCCACCAGTAACGTTTTCTTGAGCATCGAAAACACCTCCGTAACGAGTCAGCTCATGGATGCCAGAAACTCTCGTTTGCGACCGCTGGCACTTCGGGGACCGCCCAACCTCGGGCCGATCCATCGTCTCGGGAAGGTATTCGCCCAAAAAATCTGCATCTTGGGGAGAAATCCCCAAAGTTTTTCCAGCCCAAAACAGCAGGAGCTCCGTCGTTAATGCGGTACCTGCTGGCCAATATGGTAGTTGTGGCAGGTCGTGCAGCTGCTGCGTGTCGCGCCATTTTGGTGGCACGACGCGCACTGGGACTTGGTCAAGGCGTGGAAGTCCGATCGTCGCGTCGCCGCCTGCAGGCTGTCCGGAGTCACTGGTACGACGCCAGCGTCGGCCCCAGCCTCAGCCGAGCGGCCCATCCCAGCCGAGCGGCCCGCGCCACGCGAGAAGCCCGCCAAAATCACCGTGCCCTGCCCTGCCCCGTCGGTCCCCTCGGAACCATCGGTTTCGCGCATTTGATGGCAGGAACGACAATCCGACAGGCTGGGGAGCAGCGTGTGCGGCCGGTGGTTGAACTTGGTCCAATCCTTGACCAGCGGATCTCGATATCGACTCTTCCAGTGAACCGAGGCGGTGACCAAGTCGCCGTCTCGCGCACCGTGGCAATGCAAGCAGTTGCCCGCTCGCTCGGGCGCTGCAATCGCACCGACCAAAAAATCGACCACCGGGGGAGGACTGACCACCGTGCGACGTTGCTCAATCGCCAGGTCGATCCATGCCTGTAGCCACGGGTCGGCGTGTCCCACCAAGTGATACTGGATGGCAAACCGAGCATCATCGCGGACCCAGCCGACTTGTCGCTGCGAATTCTGCCCAACCCCGGGAGTAGCCGCAACGAGTGGTGGTGACGCGGGCACCTGGGGCGCGATGGGCGTCGCAGCCGCTGGGGTTTCGGCCGGACCAGGAACAGCGGCCGCCTGTCGGTCGGCCACAGGTGGGGCAGAACGTGAGGGCTCCGAAGATGAGGGCTCCGCAGCAGCCAGAGCCGGGCGACTGGGTCCACCCACCGGTCCGACGCTTCCACTTTCCACCGAGGCGTTAGCCGCCTCGGCATTGCCCCGCGGATTCCCTGCGGTCACTGCTGCAGGATTTTCACTGGTCCCCGGTCCGTAATCCGCCAACGGGTTGCGAGCCAACAGATCCGGTTCGTCGGTGTGCTGGGGACGTACGAAGGCCCGCGGCTTGGCCGATCCAGCCTGTGCCGCAGATCCCGCGGCTCCCGCGGTTCTAGCCGCTTCCGTAGGTGCGGTTGGGCGGGCAGCTCCAGTCGTTTCCGGAATGGCCGCTACCGCGCCGCCACTCCGCGGTGTCGCTGTGGCGGCTGCAGCTGGCGAGGGGCGAGGTGGCTCGGCGACCGGACGGGCGGGTTCACCGCTACGGTAGGCGGCCAGCGGATTTTCGACCAACAGCTCTTGCGGACGATCCTGAACGACTGCGGTCCTAACCAGCAAACGCGCTAAAATGTCATCGGGGATGACCAACGGTTTGGTGCGCGGGGCGTCGCCTGCCATGCGAGGGCTTTGGCCACTGGCAACCGTTGGGTCAGCCACTGCCGCAGCCACAAACCGCGAAACCGGCGCAAAGTCCTCGCGTCGTACTTCCTGGGCCAGGTCGGGGAACCACTGTCGCGCGGAGTCTTGGAAAAGGGTGGGTGAAAAATTCTGAGTCAGTCGCCCCAGTTGCAGGTCGTCAATCGGGCGATCCAAAACGATCTGCAATCGCTGACGCACCGCTTCGCGACCTCGCTCGGACAAGTCGGCGAGCAAACGCTTGACCCCCCAAGCGATCTGAGATGCCGCTGCGATTTGTGACTTGTCTTGAGTGTCCAAATCCAGGAAATCAAAGTCATGACCAAGTACCTGCAGTCCTGCGGCGGCTTGTTCGTCCGCCATGAGCAGAAGTTCGCTCAGCGGCGCCAGACGACCGTCGAAGTCGGACGAGAGAATGGGCGGCCACTGCCCCACTTGTTCTTGTGCCGCATCGAAGGCCTCCAGATCGAAGGATGGCAACTGCAAGAGTGCCAACCCACCCTGCGAACTGAGGTCGATCTGGCCTTGATGACACGATCCGCAAGCTTGTTCAAAAGGTACCAATTTTTGCACATTGCCCTGCGAGTCATCTTGATGGCATTGGCTACATTCGAAGGTCCGGTTGGCCTGCGGAAAGTGCTTGAAGTGATGCGTGCGGTGATCAAAGCGGATGCCCTGTGCAGGAACCGTTGGCCACTGCTGGAATTCTGGGTGGTCCAATTCAAACCGATGAAAGGTTTGAGCATGGCAAGTCTGACACTGTTGGTCGGTCATCGCTTTCATGTCGATTTGCTGTCCGTGGTGCTCCTGGTGACAGGTCGCACACGCCAACGGTTGACCGACCGCGGAGACTGGGCTCTTCAACAACTGACGGGAGAGGCTGCTGACAAGCGATGTGACGGAGGACTCGTTGCCGCTCGCCGCTCGACTGGGGTGTTGCGCCAAGGTTTGTGGATCGACATTGTGGGCGAAGAGGGCATAATCCGAACAGAGATCGCGTTGGTGGCAGTTGAGACAAAGGTCGGTTTGAGAAGCACTGGTCTTGCTCGCTGCCTGACCCGCCAGTCCACCCAGCCATTGACCGAGCGATTGATGTGCAGCGGGATGGCAGGCAGCGCAACGATCGGTCCCCTGGTGCGCGAGGTGCTGGGCATGGGGCGAGCTCAGCGGACCTGGCGAGATGACCTCGTAGGTTTTTCCACTGCCATAGACAATCAGTCCCAACCCCAGGCAGACGCAAAATGCAGCGAAGGACAAGCGGCTTCGCTGGGCCAGCAGGGATCGACGGGGTACACAAGGCGGTCGCTGACGACAACATTGCCCGTCAGCGGTTGGTCCCTCCGCGCAGGGTCCACCTCGATGCAACGGGCGACTGCACGCCCAATTGCCCTGACGCGAGATCGGGCGACATTCGCTGCGGCAGCCGCATTGCCCCTGAGGCGTGGGGCCGGACCAGCAAGGATCGCCCACCGCGGCATTGCCACAGACCCAAGGATAATTGGGACGCTGATAATTGTTTTGTAATTGCGGCACGAGCTTCGAGGAGTCGTCCGGTGTCGAGCGGTGCGGGGCCATCGTTATAGACTCCCCTGAAAGACATGGACCAATAGGGTGTGCAGGATGGCCAAGGCCAGCAAGATGCCAGTCAGACAAACGTGGATGAACAGCCAACCTTTCAGGCGTCCCTGCAGTGCCTGATGAAAGTCCAGATCGTCTTTGTCTTGGATCAGTCGCTGCAACGGAGGCGTGCAGGCTTGATGTTCCGGAGTCAAGTAACGTTTCAGATTCTCGACCTCCGACAACAGTGCTCGCCGCGTTTTCCCGTTGGGAAATGCCAAGTAAGACATGGAGCGTCCCCGTGTCAAAAATGGCAGCAATCTCTGCTCAATAAACGACAGCAGGATGTCGCTTTGGTTCTTTGGGTCCAGAGCCAATGCTTCAGCTCGTTGCACCAACTGCCGACGATGCACCGGTATTTGCTCGAAGATCACCTCGCCGCCAATCGCCGTCAGTTTGCGTGGCACGGTGCGTGTCACGTACAGGCCGTAAAAGCCACTTCCACAGATCAGCAAAAATACCGTCGCCAACATTTGCTCCAAGGCGCCCAAAGGCCAGCGGAATCCGACGTGGAACCAAAATAGAGCAAAGGCAGCCAAGCCGACGTAGATGTGAATCTGCAACCAAGTGGCACTGCTGCCGAGTCGCTGAAGGGGCGGCCAACGTTTCCGCCAGCGATAGGCGGCCAAGACCAAAATCATGAACAGCAGCAGGTAGCCACTCGTGAAGCTGGCACGTGCCAACTGCGCGGTCTGCCATGAGAGCCACATAAACAGCACCAGACCTACTAGCAATAGCAGTAGGACGTGTCGCACTCTCCGTCGCCAAAACGGCTCGATCATCGGTCCAACCATTGGCTCAATACGTCCGTTTCTCTCATGTTGATGCGGACCATGGCGTCATGCGGGCAAGCATTGACACACGCGGGTCCACCCGATTGGTCCACACATAAGTCACATTTGGTCGCCTTCAGGATCGGCAATTGCCGCTCGTCGACTTGTTGACGAAAGGCATCGTCGAAGATCTCGACCATCCGGATGTTGTCATAAGGACAGCTTTGCGCGCAGGTGCCGCAACCGATGCAAGTATCGTCATTGATCTGGACCACGCCCGTCGCGTGTTCGCGTCCGATCGCCCCGGTGGGACAGCCAATCAAGCAGACGGGGTCCGTGCAGTGCATACAGGCATGGGCGACCATGTGATGACCTACAATCGGGCCCGTGCGGACAAATCGTGGATTGCCCTGGTGCGTCTCCGCGCAGGCGCGGACGCAATCGTCGCATCGCGTGCAGCGATCCAAATCGATCAGCATCGCCTGCTCGCCATTGATCAGCCGTTGCTGGACAAATTGCTCCAAACGTTGCTGATGTTCAGGCGCCGACTCGGGCTGTTGAGCCACCGAGCGTCCCCACGGTTCATGCAAATCGATCGTGGGAGCCGTGAAGGTCTGTTTCGCCAGAGCGGTCCCTGCCAGTGTTTGGCTGACGCGAGCAGCATTCTCGCGACCACGGCTGGCCGCTTCCTCCGGAGTGGGCCAATTCGGCAGAATGAACTGCATGACCTGCGTGGTCGGAACCAATAACAGATCGACGTAACCAATGGCCCGGAACGAATGTTGCCAGGGAACGTTTGCGCCGGTCGAGGCGAGTTCCATGATTTCTGAAAAGCCGAAATAATCTCCCTTGCCCAAGTAGGTCAAGGTCTGGTGACCCGCCCCACGACGACGACTGACTCGGACAAACCCACTGCGGATCATGTACAGGCCACCCAGGTAGTCGCCTTCCTGAGCAATCAGCGGCTCACTATCGATCTGCCGATTGGTATCTTGGCGGATGACCTCACGAAAAGGTTGGTGCCACTCGAAGTCACCAAAGGATTGGAACTGGACGCTGCGAGTCACAGCTTCCAACGCGGCATCTTCCAAGCCGTGGAATAAGGATGTTTCGCGGAGATGGACCTGCAAACTGTGTTGCCGGTATTGTTGCGCGGTGTAATCTCGCAATTGCGGAGAATACTTCATCAGGTCGCGCAGTCCCTGCCAGCGGATTTCCAAGAGTCGACAGCGACCTTGGGCGATCACGGTGGCACTGCGAGGACTACGGGTCAGGGCGGCCATCTCTCCAAACAGTTCTCCGGTCGACATCGACTCGATTTCTTGCGGAGAAATGATCCGTGGAATGTCCTGCAAATAGACGCGGACCTGACCATCCCGCCCACGCCGCGAGGCGACGTTGCGATCCGTCGCCGAACGCCCCAATTGACGGACTTCGGCCACGGGAGAACGATTCCACCATTCTCGGACCGACTCTGCGAAAGAGCGAGCCTGAGGCTCTGAGCGACCGAGGAACCGACTGGGCAGCGACTTGAGAACCACCCCGACCGTGCCGGAGAGAATCAGGAACGCGCTGCCGCCGTAGTCGCCCTCCCGGATGATAATGTCGCCGTCCTCAAAATCCACCACCCGGGTATCGTTCCGCAAGATGCCTTCCAGCGGAATCTGCGGCGGGAAGGCCTGAGGATCCATGGCTTGAAACAGCGGCAACGACAGCAGACTGGGGACATCGCACGGTTGCACCGCATCCGCAAACGGCTGATCCCAACGCTGTGGGCGAGTTGTAATCTTGACGGTGTTGGTCATGGTGTTGGTTATTTGCGTTGATTATTTGTGTTGATTGTATGCGTTGATTATCTGCCTTGGCTATTTGTGTTGATTACTTGTATTGGTTCCGGGTGGGAATCATGGCGTCCAATGTGGTCCAGGACGCCCCTTCGGCCGACTGAGCGAAGGCGATACCCGCCTGTTGAATCTCGTCGGCGATCGCCATCAGTTCGGACTCGTTGTTCGTCTTTAGGACGGCGCGAGAGAAGGCGATCAAGGCCTGTTCGACATGCGGGTTCTGGATCTGTTGTTGAATGTTCTGCAAACGTACGGCTGCATTCGCAGCTCGCTGGGCCACGGTCAAGCCGTAAGTGCCGCGCTCGGTGGCGGTTGCGGTTGCCCGTGTGCTGAACTCCAGGTCAGCGATCTGGCCAGCGACGTACATGACTCGCAGGGCTTCGGGCGAGTTTTCCGCATTGCTGCGGTTGTCAGTCCGCATAAAGTTGTGGCGGTTGATGCCCTGGGACCAACTGACCAACTCAAAATCCAGAGTGCCGGCTCCATGGCCACCGATGTTGACCAATTTTTCGTTCGGTACGCTGTGACACTGCAAACAACTCCGCGCGATCAGATAGACATTGGAAGGATTGCGCATGCCGTGGGCAATGGCCGTCTCACGTCGCTGTTCCTTGTGGGCCGCCGTTTCCTGTGCCTTGACGACGGTTGGACCGCCGTAGTCGTTGTGCAGGGTGATCCAGTCGGTTGCCGCACCATGGCAAGATTCGCACGACACGCCAGCAATCACTTGATTCTTGTCCCCCACCGCTTGGCTCGTGTAGTGACAATCCAAACAGATATCGCCACGCTTGATCGAGCGGATGCCCATCTTGGCTGCAATCGCGTTGGCATTCGGTCGACGATGCAAGTCTTCCAGTGTTTTGGCGTGGGGTGTCTGCATCCAGACACGCACCTCGTTTTCGTGGCAGGCAGCGCACCGCATCGGACCCACCACCTTGGTCGGGTCGCATTGTGGCGGCTGACCCCATGTCGCCATCGTGGTGGATAGACTTGCAATCATCACCACTGGGAAGCAGATCACGGCCCATAACGACCGTGGTCGCCGGCAGAGTATTTCGCTGAGGTTCGCTGGGAATCGGTTGGTCCTGCGTTCATGCATCGAGCACAATCTCCTCATCGCCTACGGAATTCTCTCGGGGTACCGCAATACACGGCAAGCAGTGCCCTGCCGCGACGTCCATGGGTTGTGCCCCCGGATAGTGGACGTCCCCTCGTAATAGCTTCGTCTGACAAGCCCCGCATTGCCCGGCGCGGCACCCCGAACTCAAGGGCACACCGGCGGCCAGGCTGGCCTCCAACAGATTGTCGTGTTGGCCATTCCAGTCAATCGTTTTGCCAGTCCGAGCGAATTGCACGCGAGTGCTGGCAGAGCCGTTATCGCTGGACCGTACGATCGGCTCTTGTTGGATGGGGTGGGGCGTAGGTACGACCGTCGCGGGTCCAAACGCTTCGTAGTGGATTCGTCCGACCGGTACACCCCAATCGGTCAATTGTTGGTGCAGGCCGGCCATAAACGCCCCTGGCCCACACAGGTAGAAGTCGAAATCTGGACTGGGCAAGGCCCGTTTCAATAACTCCAGCGAGACGCGACCTTGAATGTGATAGTCTCGCCCAGCGACATCTTGTGACCCAGGATGAGAGTAACAGTTCAGGACGTTGAAGTTGGCATGCTGGGACGCCAGTTCCTTTAAACGGTCGCGGAAGATGTGTTCGCCACTGTTGCGTACCCCGTAAAACAGCAGCAAATCGCGACGATCGCCGCGTTGCAAGACGGACTCAATCATGCTCATCAACGGCGTGATGCCGACGCCGCCCGCCAGCAGAATCGCTGGCTCTCGCTGAGAAAGCTCCAAGTAAAAGTCGCCACCGGGCGCTTTGAGCTCAATCGTATCCCCGACAGCCCAATGCCAATTGATGCAATGACTCACACCGCCCGAGTCCGAGGCCTGCCCATGAATATCCTTGACCGTGATGCGATAGTACGATTTCTGCGGAGCGGAGCTGAGGGAATAACAGCGGATTTGAGGCGCTGTTTGATTGGGTAAAATCGCCTTCAGCGTCAAGAATTGGCCGGGGCGATAGTCGGGGAGATCCAGCCCATCCTGCGGCGTGAGATAGACAGAAGTGGTCGAGGCGGTCTCGCGGACCAACTTCTTGATCTGAAACGTCCGCCAGCCGCGCCAGGCGACTGTTGTCTCGCTGTGTGCCGTCTCGGTCGCTACCGACTGCGCCGGAGCTAACGCCGAGGAACTCTGTGTCTGAATCGCAGCAATTTTGGCGGACAACAACTGCTGCTGGAGCTGCCAGTAGCTTCTCTCCGACAGCTGGCGTCCCATCGACTGTGAAGTCCACAACGCCAATTGTGCCAAACAAAATAGCAGCAAAAGGCTGCCTGCGATTAAGGCCACCCAGTCCATCCGACCCGCTTTCCAATTTAATCCAGGATAAGTTCATGCGCCATCAAGCTGGCCATTGCGTGGCAATCCCTAGACCTATTCGGAAAAAAAAGTGCGGTCGTTTAATTCGCTTCCGCCAACTGAAGCGAACCCCCGTGCAATCATGCGGATTGTGCCGATTAGACCGAGTGTTACTTTTAGGAAGGATGGGCAGTGTAGGTGGCAGCGAAAATGAGCGAGTTTTGGGTAGAGTTGTTGGCGGTAACCTAAATATAGAGGGTGTTGGTCGGTGGAGGACCTTGGCTCGGGACGGGGCCGACTGGCGTCCGACCTGCGGCTCACTCGACATTCCATGAAGGCTGATTGGCACCTGTGTTTGAATTCACCTGGCTTAGTCCCCTGCAACATCGACAGCTGCGATTGCTTCCGGGCCGCTACCGAATCCACGGCACGGGCGCTGACGGCCCGCTGCCGGAGGAGCAGGACGTCTCGGGCGAGATCCGGATCGAGGACCCTTGGTTGGATTCTCCACAGACGATTTTGACGCTCATGCCCTCGGGTCAAGTCGCCATTGAGAACTTGGGACGTCCGATTTTGCTCCCCAGCGGCCGCAGGATCAATCCGGGACAATGCCAGACGTTGGCTCCGCCCTTGCAATGGGTGATTGGCAAGACTCGCTTGTCCGTGACCTTATCGCAGGACGAGCGGTTGTACGATCAAACGTTGACCAGTCTGACGCGGGGGGCGACGGCCGCGACCGCTGGGCAAGCCGATAAAGGCCTGAGTGCCTCGCCCGCGGCCTCGACTTTGGTGCAATGGTTTGACGCCCTCAATCAGTTGCAGGCAGCTTTGGTGGGTAGCCAGGCATTTTACGATCAAGCGGTTCAGTGCACCTTTGATCCGGCGGGTTTGGACTTGGGGATGCTGCTCCAATGGCATGACGACGACTGGCAGATCGTCGCCAGCCATATTCCCTTCCCCGAGTTCGGCTTCGCCTTCCGACGGGATCTGGTACAACGGGTCCGCGACAGTCGGCAGTTGTGGTTTCATCGAGGGCAGGACGAATTCGCTGCCCCGGCCGATCCTTCGATACAATGGGTGGTGGCGGCACCGATCTTTGATCACACCCAAGAAGTCACGGCGGTGTTGTACGCTTCTCGGTTTGAAAGTTCGTTCAATCAACGACACGGGATTCGGCCCTTGGAAGCGCACTTCATTCGCTTGGTCGCGGATGCAGTATCGGCCGCCGAGCGTCGTCGCGCCGCCCAGACCGAAGCAGCCCGAGCGCATGTGCTGTTGCAGCAGGCCTTCGCTCCGCAAGTCGTGCCGTTGCTGGAACGCGACCCCCAGTTGTTAGGCAGTCGACACAGCGAGGTGACTGTCTTATTTGCGGATTTGCGAGGATTCTCGCAATTGAGCGAACAGTTGGGCGCGGCACTCACCCATCAATTGCTCGGCGACATTCTCAATCGCTGGACTCAAGTGGTCCAAGACCATCAGGGGGTGGTCATCGACTACTACGGTGACGGCTTGGCCGCGTTTTGGAATTGTCCCGTCGCGACCGAGCAACACCCGTGGCTGGCTTGCCAGACGGCCTGGGAGTTGTTGGCTCAGTTGGAAGTCGTCAACCAAGCCTGGAGTTCTCGACTGCCGCGACCACTCTCGGCGGGTGTCGGCATCAACACCGGCTGGGCGCATGTCGGCAACTCGGGTAGTCGCGATAAACTCAAATACGGACCCCGCGGTCATGAGGTGAATTTGGCCAGTCGCTTGGAGTCGGCGACCAAACACTTTGGTGTGCCAATTCTGCTCTCCGAGGCGACGGCCAGTCGCGTGCAGGATCTGTGTTGTCCGATCAAGCTTTGTCAGACCCAGCTGCCGGGAATCGAAACTCCCCAGGCGATTTATCAATTGCTTGAACTGCAACCCAACGCTCATAGTGTCCAGGCCGCGCAGCTTTACTCGCGAGCCTTGGCCGCGTTCGAACAAGGACAGTGGGCAGCATGCCTCGATCACTTGTCGGCACTCTTGCTGTTGAATGAGGGGGATCGACGAGCGGATTACCTACTGGGGCAGTTGGAGGCCCAGTCCAGCGGGGCTGAGTTGCCCGGTCTGCGGCAACTCCGCTCGGCCAAACCGCTGCTGCCGCCGACGATCGCTACGAGCCAGCCCTTTCAGGCTTGGCACGAGTCCCAGTCAAATTGACAGTCGCTACGGCATGGACTCCAATGGGCCGCTGGATCGTCACCGGTGGTTGAGTTGGGAGAATGTAGCATGTCGCATGAATCGGCCGAGACAGAAGTAGCATCGACGGGAGAATCGCCCCGATATCGCGTGTTGAGGTGTTGGCCGCCGGTGCTATTGATCGTGTTGATGGTCGTCGCACGCTACTTTTCGGTCTGGTTTCCCGAGCTGCCAATGGTGTGGGCTGTGGGGGCCTTTGTACCCGCTTTGTTGGGCCTGTTGCTGTTGCTCTGGTGGCTGACGTTGTCGCGGGCCAATTGGCTTGAGCGTTTCTTGGGATTGGCCGGCACGATTGCAGCCTTGGGGGCAGTGGCATTTCTCCTGCATCCGACCATGCGTGGGGCGCCACAGGTTGTTTTAACCATGCCCACCACCATTGCTGCGTTTGGGCTGATGTTGACGGTATTGGGCCGCTGGCAGACCTTTCACCGCACCACGGTCGCCGTGGCTGCCGCTTGGCTGATGGCTGGCTTTTCCCTGCTGTTGCAGAACGCGGGTGCCACCGGCGACTTCAGTTTCGATTTCAATTGGCGTTGGCGTCCTTCCGCCGAGGACATCTTTTTGGCGCAGCGGGCATCGGCCACCAACGCTGCGGGGGTCGTCGGGCCGACGGCTGAAAGTCTCCAGAGCCCTCCGTGGCCGGGCTTTCGCGGCTCGCTGCGTGATGGTGTCCAAAGCGGTTTTGAATTCGCTTCGACTTGGCGAGCAGGAGGTCCGGCCGAGTTATGGCGGATCAAGGTTGGACCAGCATGGTCCTCGTTTGCCGTGGCGGAAGGGTTCCTCTTCACACAAGAGCAACGCGGCGCGCAAGAATCGGTCGTCTGTTACGCTGCGGACTCGGGACAAGAGGTCTGGGCTCACGATATCAAGTCACGCTTCTTTGATGAACTGGGTGGCTTGGGACCGCGTGCGACTCCGACCTTGGACCAGGGCAATCTGTATGCGTTGGGCGCCGCCGGTTGGTTACTGAAATTGGATGCTCGGACGGGCGAACGTTTGTGGCAAGTCAACTTGGGCGAAATCACCGGTCAATCTCCGCCCATGTGGGGTTATTCTTGTTCACCGCTGGTGATGAACGATGTTGTCATGGTGCATGCGGTGGGCCCGCAGGATTTGGGCGTGATCGCTTTTGACTGCCAAACGGGCCAGCGACGCTGGTCCTGTGCTGCCGACAAGGATTCGTACAGTTCGTTACACCCGACCCAGTTCTTCGGCCAGCAGCAAGTCGTGTTTGTGGGCGGCAGCGGGGTCAAGTTTATCGATCCCAAGACGGGGAACGTGTTGCATGAACATGCGTTTCCGATTGCCGGTTATCGCGCCGTTCAGCCAGCTGTGGTCGATGCAGACAAGTTGTTGTTCACCAGCGAATATGCCGGGAGCCGTTTGATTCAACTGCAGGCCAGCGAGACGGAGTGGATGTCGAAAGAGTTGTGGACGACGCGGAATCTCAAACCCGACTTTAACGATTTTGTGATCCACGGAGACGCGATCTACGGCTTTGATGGCAACGTGTTCGCTTGTATCGACCTGGCGACCGGTCAACGGAATTGGAAGAGTGGACGCTACGGAAAAGGCCAAGTCATTTTGTTAGCCGCTTCCGACTTGTTGTTGGTGATTTCGGAAATGGGAGAGCTGGTATTGCTGCAGGCCGATCCCAGGGAACACGTGGAATTGGCAACGTTGCAGGCGTTGCCCGGCAAGACCTGGAATCACCCCGTGGTGGTGGGAGATCGCTTGTACCTGCGCAACGCCAGCGAAGCAGTGTGTTATCGGTTGCCTACAAAATCAGCCGACGTTCGTTAGCACCCGGTTTTCTTCGTACTCGTACTCGTACGCGGTACTCGTACTCGACCACCACAAGTCGAGTACAAGTACCATCCTGATTCATCCAGTGACCACGCACTAGTTCAGTCGCAGGCCAAAGACTTGGTGGCCGATGCGAAAGACTAGCGTGTTCTCCCCGACGGCATAACCGTAGACCGTGGGGCGATCGAAGTTGGCCGCGGCTTGGCGACGTTCCGGTGTCTCCTCGCTGTCGGCCAGCGAGACTTCCGGCAGGAGGATGTCATCGTTCCAGAGTGGATTCTCCGCCAAGATTTCGAAGTTCGGGCCACTCTTGATCACGGTACACAGACCCTCTTTGCCAAACAGATAGATCCGATCGCCGACCGCCAAGGGCGTGGCCCAACACTGCTGCTTGGTTCGTTCGCTGTAGACGACTTCGCCTGTTGTTGCATCGACGCAGAACACCACGCCGACCCGATTCACCCAATAGGCATAACCCTGGTGCATGATCGGGGATGCCCACGACGGGGACGCACCCTCGGCTGCCCACAACCGTTCGACCTGGTAGTCGTCGCCCGATTTGGTCACTTGCAGCAGGCAGTTCGATTTGCGCGCCTCGGCGACGTTTTGTCCATCGCGTCCGCCGGAGGCACCCAGCAAGAAGCGGCCGTCACCCAAGTCGGTTGGCGTGGTGCCGGTGTTGCCGCCGACGTCCGTGAAGGTCCAGAGTGACTTGCCGGTCTGCGGATCGTAGCCATCGACGGACCCAGCCGAGCTGACCACAACTTGCGGCTGACCGCCGATGGTGATGATCGACGGCGAGGACCAACTGCGGCGAGCGGTTCGTTCGGTTTGCCAGGCGGTTTCGCCCGTCGCCTTGTTCAATGCCACCAACCAGCTGGGACCATCGTGTTCCAGCAAGACGAACACATGAGCGGCATCTTGGCACGGCGAGGCGCCCAAGCCGAATTCCGCTACAAATGGACCGAAGTCGGTCGCCAAATCACGCTGCCACAAGAGCTCGCCGCTGTGGTCGTAGGCCACACAGTCACCGCTCTCAAACAGGACCACCAGCCGCTCCGCATCGACGACCGGCGTGGGCGCCGAGCGACTGACATAGAGACTGTTTTTGACCGGGGTGGAGTTCTTGATCGACCGTCGCCAACGCTCTGTCCCGGTTTCAACATCCAGACAGATCACATGAAACGTGTCCTTGAGCGGGCCTTCTACGGAAGTGATGAACGCCGCGTCACCCCACAGCACTGGGCTGGATTGACCGTGACCGGGGATGCCGACATGCCACTTGAGGGCCTGCGGGACCTCCCATGTGACCGGCAGCTTATCCGGGGTCAGCTCACTGGCCCCTTGCCCCAAGAAACCGGGCCAACGGGTGGTCGTATCGGCTGTTTTGTATGGCTCCTCCGCCAAAGCGACCACCGCCAACCCCGTTGCCAAAGTGCAGCTGGCACTCAGGCCAATGGACAATAGCCGGTTGAAAAAACGGTTGTTTGACATCACTGAATATCCTGATTGCAATTGTTTGAGGCGACCGTCGTCGGGGCTGTCTGCAGCCGACGAGAAAAACCTGAATTCCGCTTAAAACAGCTCGGCCCCTGTCTAGCAGTTTACCCTTAGCGGCCGGGGTACCACAATTAGCCACCCGCTTCGGGCTGTCACTCCCGCAAACGGTCATTCTGCTGAGCTTGCAAGCCAGACTTGATTGGGACGGTGTTGGCCGAGCTTTTCTTGTTGCGACACGTCGTTATACCCTGTATTATGAGTCGCGACAGTCAATCCAAGGTAGCTTTGGGGAAGCTGCGATTTTTCGGAGACGCACCCATGAATGCTCACGCTTTTGCTCGTCGGACTTTTTTACGTGGGGCGGGGGTGTCGATGGCGCTGCCTTGGCTCGAGTCGCTTCGGGTCTGGGGAGATGTCGCGGCGGGCAGCGGTCTGGCCAGTTCGGATCGCGGCAGCCAAGCGCCGGTTCGTCTGTGCGTGACCTTCTCCGGCAATGGTTTTCACTCGCGAGAGTGGTGGGCACGTGGCGCCGGCGCCGAAATGGAGCTCGGACAAGTGCTGACGCCGCTGGCGGATTTCCGCCAGCAGCTCTTGTTTGTTCGTGGCTTGTACCATGCCGAAGCTTGCAAAGGCAACATTCACAGTTCGCAAACGGGCAACATCTTGTCGGGGGCACCGATCGCCAGTGGCGGGGCGATTCGCAGTGGCACCAGCTTCGATCAACTGCTGGCCCAGACCTACGGTCGCAGCACCAAAGTCCCCAGCCTGGTATTGGCTTGCGAGACGTCGAACCCGTCCGTGCATAAAAACTACAGCATGCTCTACAGTTCGCATATTTCCTGGAGCTCGCCGACCTCGCCCACGCCGTTGGAACTTTACCCCGCGTTGGCTTTCGATCGCTTGTTCAAGGACGAATCTTCGCCCGAGGACCAGAGTGTCTTGGACGCCGTGTTGGCGGATGCCCAAGACTTGCGCCGTGGCATCAGTCGCTCCGATCGACAAAAACTGGACGAGTACCTGGAGAGTGTGCGCGAGATCGAACAACGTCTGGCCAATGCCGGTAAACGCGGCGAACTGCAGGGCTGGCGACCGACCTTGGAGCACCCCAGCATCCCTCGCCCTAACGACGGTATCCCGCAAGATATCTCCGAGCACATGCGTTTGATGATTGATATCTTGGTGCTGGGGTTCCAAACTGACTCGACGCGCATCGCGACTCTCAAGCTAAACAACGACCACAGCGCGCTGCGGTTCCCCAACTTGTCCAGTGTCGAACAAATCGGGCATGGCATCGACTACATGATCCATCACCTACTGTCACATAGCGATGGCGCCGATTGGCTGAAAGTCAATCAATTTTTCATGGAGCAAGTCGCGTACCTGGCACGCAAGATGGCGGCCGTCCAGGAAGGGCCGAACACACTCCTGGATAACAGCATCATTGTGCATTGCTCCAGCATGATGGCGGGTTCGGCCCATAATAACGATCAACTGCCGGTGATTGTGTTGGGCGGTGGGGGCGGCCAGTTGTCCGGCGGACGCGTGCTGGATTACAGCGGCCAATCGGATCGGCAACTCTGTCGGCTGTTCCTCTCGCTGATGTCGAAGATGGACCTGCAACTGGATAGCTTCGGCGACGCCACGGAGAAATTGGCCGAGGTTTAAGCCAATGAGGGCTGGTTGATTTTTCCAGACTCGCTTGCGAACTTGCCGGCCGCTTCAATGAAATCGGACAAAAACAGGGCGTTATCCTATCAATCGAAACGCTTGACGCGTTCCGCTACGTAAAAATCAACCAGCCGATGAGGGCTGGTTGATTTTTCCAGACTCGCTTGCGAACTTGCCGCCCGCTTCAATAAAATCGGACAAAAACACGGCGTTTGCCCGTCAATCGAAACGCTTGACGCGTTCCGCTACGTAAAAATCAACCAGCCGATGAGGGCTTGTTGATTTTTCCAGACTTACACGCGAATGGGCCGCCCGATTCAATGAAATCGATAAAAAACACGGCGTTTGCCCGTCAATCGAAACGCTTGACGCGTTCCGCTACTGAAAAATCAACCAGCCAATGACGCATTGTGCTCCGCAAAGGTCAACAAGTCTTAGTTAGTTTCGATCACGTACACCGCGGTGGTGCCGCTGACTTCGTTGCCGACGATCAACAGTGGGCGTCCCTGGGGATCCGGGCTCTCCGAACCGGGTACAAAGCACAAGCCTTCCGGCCCGAGGTCCGCCTGGGTGTGGTCAGCGGTGGCGTCTTCGCCGATCGCAAAATCACGGGTGTTGATGTACTGGATGAATTTTGTCTCTAGCGGGTTGGTCACGTCATAGACCATGATGCCGCCGACACGTTCCAGGCCGACAAACGCGTAGTTGCGACCGTCGATCACGCCCACCGCGATACCCTCGGGTTCGGGCCCCTTACTGGCGGAGCGTTTGTCCAATTGTTTCGCTTGGTCCTGGTGATCGGCGTTGAAATACTTGGGGTACAACTGGGCAGTCGTCTCTTCCATCTGCGAGCCCGTGTCGTAGACCAACTCCAACGAATCCTCGGTCACGCGCCAGATGGCCATCGACCGCCCGCCGAAGGCATACAGGGCGTTGTAGACGCAGGCCTCGGTCGCATTCATTTCGCGTGCCGATGGATCGCAGTCGTTAGCCACTCCCAACGTGGTGGTGACCAACAAGCGTCCCAAGTTCTCTGGCTTTTGCAGTTCGGCCGCGTCGGGAAAAGCGACTGGATCCAAACGCAAGTCGGCCACCCGAGCCTCCTCGGTCCAGTTGCCCCACTCGCGGGCATCGCCTTCATTCGCTCCTAACAGATAGGTTGTACCGTCGACTTCAAGCAGCTTGATTGTGTCGGGTTGGAACATGCCAAAGACGGGCCACTGCCGCAAGTTGATCCCACCATCGCGGTCGCTGGCATCGAACCCACGGCCGGACCACGGCCCGGCGGCGGACCAATCTTTGAAGCCCAGCGGCATCACATGGGTGACCGAAGCGGTGGGAATGTCCACCCGAGCGATCGCGTTATTCTCCTGCAAACAAACGTAGGCAGTCTTTGAATCACTGGTGACTTCGATCCATTCGGGTTCAAAATCTTGAGCGGCCGATGAGCCGGGTCCATAGATGCGGACGCCACGGGCCCGCAGCTCGTCTTCGCGGCCGTTGAAGTGCCGAAAATCCGCCGTGCGAACCTGAGCTTGACTCAGGGTTGCCAGCCCCGCCGAGACGTCGATGATCGAGACGGAGCCTTCTGGATCCAGCAAGTAATCGTCGCTGGGCTCCCCTTCGTTGGCCACCAGTACGTAACGCCCATCGGGCGAAAAAGTTACGGCATCGGGCAACGCCCCTACAACGACGACGGATTGCCGCTGCCCGGACACGTCGTAAAAGGCGACCGAACCAGGATCGGTTTTGACCGCACCGGTGACTGCAATGGCCACCATTCCCTGCTTGGTCGCCACACTGTTGGCGTCCCCGCCGAGGTCGGAAACATCAATCGAGAACATCCGTTTTGGCTGGGATGGAGCCTGCATGTCCAGCACATCCACCTTGCCGCTGGCAGCGTTGATCACAAACGCTCGTTTGGACTTGGGGTCGAAAGCGACGATTTCAGCCGCACTTTTTTTGTACACGCCGCTGGCGTATCGGCCCAGAAAACTCAAGCGAATGGTAGAGTCGACGGCCAGGTTGCTGGGCTTAGCATCGGCGATGATCGACCCACTAAGACCAGTTGCGTCGGTCGGGTTGCACCCGCAAGCCAGCAGCAAAGAGGCCAACAGGAGGGAGGCCAGCAGCAGTAGTGGTTCGCAGCGTCGGGGCTTTTTCACGATGGATTTCCTGTGCGAAAGGTAGAGGTTCTCCCGTTATCGTAAAGCACTTGGCCGCAAGCTTGAAGTTAAGTTAAGGAAACTTAACCTTCGGCCGCTCACGGTTGGTGGTTCCATTGCTGGGCTGTTGCACCAACGCAAGTCGGATTTTTCGAGGGGCAAACGCGCGGCGTTCTCCAGTTGCTTTTGCCCACAAACGATCGTATTGTTAACCAGACTTGCTGCCGGGCACCGTGCGGGGCGTAAACCGTCACCTTAATATTTCGTCTCTCGTGAGGCCCGGTTGAAGTGGCCGCAGCCTTAGACTTTCGCAGTTTCCAGCCAGTCTGGCTGCAACGGTAGGCGCAGGGACATCGACTAGCTGCCTTAACGAAAAATTAACACAGGCTTCATTGTATCTACATGTTGCATGTGTAAACTCTCCCGGCGTCACGTTGACCGGCCGCAGATAGCCACAGTGGCTGTCGATTACTAAAGGGCTGAGAAGTCAGCGTGAGTACAAATTTAACCAGGAGTAGGTGAATGCATCAGCCTAAGTCGAACAAGGGCTTCACGTTGGTGGAATTGTTGGTCGTGATCGCGATCATCGGGGTTTTGATGGGTCTGTTGTTGCCGGCCGTGCAGATGGCTCGTGAGGCCGCCCGCCGCACCCAGTGCATGAACAATCAACGCCAATTCGGTTTGGCGATGCACAATTACGAGAGCGCCCGCAAAGCTTTTCCAGAATCGCGACCACGTGACCGTGCTGGCAACCGCATGAGCTGGTGCATTCTGGTGTTGGACTACATCGAACAGGGCAACTTGGCCGATGTTTACGACAAGACGGTTCGTTGGAACACGGGCGTCAATGCCATCGCTGGCCAAACCGTGCTGCCTGCCTTCATTTGCCCCTCGGCAGGTTCGGGCCCAAATCGCCGTCAAGTCGCGGGAACCGGTTCCGACATCGATGGCATGGTCTTGGGACCCTCGGACTACATCGTCATGCATCGCCTGCGCAATCGTTTTTTCTATGCAAACGGCATCGTCAATCCGCTCGGCACGGCCGATCATGACGGCGTGTTGGTAGCAAATGCCAAGACCCCGATCGCTCGCATCACCGACGGTACCACGAACACCGTTTTGTTTATGGAAGATGCTGCTCGACCGGACTGGTACGTTTTGGGCCGTGACCAAGGTACAATCCTGCCTCGCCCCGAGGGTTTCTGTTGGTCGGATCCCGACGGTGGTGCTGGTTCGATGGACGGTACCGATCGCTTGACCGGTGCCATCAATCCGAGCAATGGCGCCACTGGCACCTGCATCATGAACTGCAACAACGACAGCGAACCCTACAGCTTCCATCCCGGTGGCATGGCAGTTTGTATGGCAGACGGCTCGACCAACTTCATGTCGAACGAGATCAACGCTGCTACCTTCGCCGCTTTGTTGACCCCACGCGGTGGTGAAGTCATCAGCGCGACCGAGTTCTAATCGAGTGGATTGAACTTTGACAATGAGCGTGTGGCTATTTGGGTTACACGCTCGTTTTTTTTTGACAGTCTTTGGAGTTGACCGATCGGCTTAGGTCGGTTGATCCTAGCCTCCTTCCCATGATGAATTGACGGAGATTCCAATGTTTGCGGTACGATGCTTATCGGCTGCGATGATGTTTTGTGGCGTGCTGGTGGTAGGTTGTGGCGAAGGGGGCTCCGGTCCGCCGCCAAAACCCGAGGGATTTAAGGTCAGTGGCAAGTTGCTGTTGCCCAACGGTTCACCGGTGACCGGCGGCACACTCAGCCTACGTCCCGAGACCGGTTTGCATGGAGCGACCGCTCAAGTCCAAGCCGATGGATCGTTTACTTTATTGGAATCCGGTACGGAGGCCGTCGTGGCTGGCAAGTACTTTGTGTACGTGCGAGCTACCAACGATGACATGGCCAAAAAGATTCCTGAGAAGTACCAGGAAAGCAGTGAAGACGTCGATTCCGACGTGGTGGTCGACATCACAGGCGATACCAGTAGCCTGGAGATTCGGTTGAAGAACTGAGCCTCTTCTGCGTTGGCAAGAAGTACCTTGCTCGATGGAATATCAACTCGCCGGAGGCCGTTCTCTACGAACGGCCTCTGTTTTGTTATACTCCCAATCCGGACGCGGACTTCCCGCGGTCGGGCTCCAAGCGAGCAACTGTCTGGCCTATCAACTGCGGGAACTACCGATGGATGTTGTCAATCTGGAACACACCGTCTCGTTTACGACCAAAGATGGCTCTTCGATTCGTGAGCTGTTGTCGCATCGGAACTCGGCGATTCGGCACCAAAGTCTGGCGGAAGCGACCGTCCCTCCAGGGGTCAGGACCTTGGCCCATTACCACCCGCGGTCGGAAGAAATCTACTACATCCTCCGCGGCCAAGGCACGATGCACTTGCAGCAAGAGAACCGCCCGATCGGCAGTGGGGATGCCATTGCAATCCCACCTGGCTTGACGCACTGGATTGAAAACACATCCAGCGAAGACTTGGTGTTTCTCTGTTGTTGTGCGCCCGCCTACGAACACGACGATACGGTGATGGTCGAGGTCTAGTGCTTTGTCACCGTTTAATTTTGGGATTGGTGCGGTAAAGGGGGCAGGCGTCACGGCTCATTCCTGCCCGCGAATATGGCGGAAGGCCTGCCCTTGAACGATGGTCACCACCACGTCCGCGAAAGTCGGGTCGCCTGATTCTATCATCGCTTCGATCAACGGTTGATCCGACAGTTGCACGCTCCGTCCCAACGCGTAGCCCACCAACTTGCGGCTAAATTGTTTTAAGAACGCCGCTCGTTTGTCACGCAGCAAGTAATCTCGCAGGTCCGCCATGTCGGCGACCGGTGTGCCGTCGTACAAGATCGTTTCGGTATCCGCCTGTCGCAGCCGTCCAATGGCGTCGAATCCTTCCAAAGCAAATCCATAGGGGTCGATCCGCCGATGGCAACTGGCGCATTGCGGATCGCTGCTGTGGCGTTCGATCAGTTGCCGTTCGGTCAGATCAGACGGCAAGTCCTCCGGCAGGGTCGGCACTCCCGCCGGTGGATTCGGTGTCCGCTCGCCCAATATCACTTCACTGACCCACATCCCGCGGAGAATGGCACTGGTTCGCGAGGCTCCCGAATGTTTGGCCAGCGTTGCGGCGAAGCCCAAGATGCCGCCGCGGCCTGCGGCTTGTAGACCCTCTACTCGTTGCCAGCCCTGGCCCTCCACCTGCAATCCGTAGTGCTGGGCGAGAGCTGGACTGAGAAACGAGTGATCCGCATCCAACAGGGACAACACTCGTCCATTGTTTTGCATCAGGTCGAGTAAGAACCGCGTCACTTCTTCCTGCATGTCGGCTCTCAGTTCGATAAATTCAGGAAAGTGTCGCTCGCTCTTTTCGTCTAGCGTCGCCACATCGCGGACGTGTAGGTACTGGCAACCAAACTCGGTCGCCAACCGTTGGACCCGCGGGTCGCGCAGCATCCGTCGAACTTGTTGCTCCAGCACCTCGGGCCGTTTCAATTGTCCTGAGGCCGCTAAGTCCCACAGTTCTTGGTCCGGCAATGAGGACCACAAAAAATAACTCAGCCGCGTGGCCAACTCCCAGTCGTTCAACGGCCGCAGCTCGGTGGTCGCCTGCTCGCTGCGATAGAGAAACACGGGAGACGTCAAGATCCGCACCAGCATCAATCGCGGGGGGAACGCCGCGAGATTGGTCACTTCCGTATCCGTCAACGGGCGTCGCCAGGCCCGCGCAGCAAACTCCAGTAACGCTTGTTTTTGCGCTGCTTCGCGCTGGGGCTCCGCGGCTTGAAATCGCTCCGCCTCGCGGCGGATCGGCTCCCGCATCTTTTCAAACTCGACCACCAAGTCTGGCCGATCTTGCGTAGCAAACTGGTAGATCTGCTCGAAGGCGTCGACTTGGCGGACAGGAGCCTGGCTGACGTACATCAGCTCGTCCCACAACTTGTCCAACTCCTGAGCTGCTGGCTCTTCGAGCAGCAAACGCCGCAAGTGGTGATCTTCGCGATAGTACATCCACAGGGTCACAACCTCGTCGACGGGGACCACGCGTGAATAACACAAGGCGATCGGAAACAAATCGCGAAATTGGTCGAATTGAGACTGCCAATAGGACGCAGTCGCGTTGGCTTCTGAAACAACGATCGGCAGGCTTGAGCGGATTTGTGAGTCTCCGACGGTGGGAGGCTGCAATGTGACGTCCAATTGCACACTCTGCGCGGCGGATGGTGTCAAACGTCCCGTGACAACCAACTCCGCTCCAGCGGCAAATACGGCCGGGATCGTGATCTGGGTGACGTTGGTCAGTGCTTGTGTCAGCTCCGCGTGGTCGGTCACAGTCGTGGAGGGTTGGAAGTTCTTAATGGCGTGGGCCAACAGCGGATGGGTCAGTGGGAAGTCGGCTTCCAAGTGGGCGCGGATTCGGTCGATGGTTTCAACGGCCGGCTGATCTCGCCAAGCTGCAATGGCGGGTGGCAGTTCGCGTCCGGCTTCTGCGGTCAGCCCTTGACTGAGCAAGTGCCAGGGGCCTTGGGGATTGCCGTGCAACAGCCGAGGTGCCAAGTCACGCGATAATTGCCACTGCTCGTCACCCGCGGTTACCGTCAAGTCGATGGCCGTCAAATCACAAAAATGATTGCCGTCGCGCGGACCAACCACCAAGGCGATAACCTGCTTGGGTTGCAATTTGATGTCCGTGAATGGTCCAATCGGGATTTCGCGTCCACCTTCGGTGACCCCTTCGGCTAACACCTGTGTGGTTCCGCCGCGGCGGGCCTCCAGTCTCCAGGTCACACCGTTCCCACACTCGGGGTGTGCGTCGGCGATCTTCCCCGCAATGGCCACGCTGCCTGCGACGGGGCTTTGCCACGCCACGACAACGGCTCGCCGCGGTGAGGGGTGTACGGCAATGCTCCTTGCCGCCATTACACCCGGGGTGCGTACCGAGTTGTCGGACGAATTCGCCCACACGCTCAAGTCCTCGCCCTCCGTCCAGCCTTGAATGAAGGCGTAATCAGGATGTCGTTCAATCCGCGTGGGCAGCAGCGGCGTCAGTTCCAACGCATCCCAGCCCAGGTAGTCTCGCCAGGCCGACAGCAACTGGGGGTCCACTCCCGAAGTAGCTTGTTCAGGTACGCTGGTCGCTCCGTCTCCCGCTGCTGCAGCCCGCTCGTTGATCAGTGCGGTTAAGCTGGCCTCCAAGTGCTGCATGATGGCTTGTTGTTGCTGACGGAGTTGCCGCTCCAGTTCCGGCAGTTGGGCGATCGGCAGGTCGGGTCGTCCGGCGGCCACCAATCGAGCTTGTTCCCAGACCACGTGTCCCGGGTCCGCGGGGGAGTTGGAGTCGGAGCCGCCGGCCGACTGATTCTGGCCCACCGATTGCGAGGAGAAGTACACGATTTGATCTTGCTGTCCCGCCAGCGGAATGCGAAAGGCTTGTCGCGTGACCAGCGGATCGACACCCACCTGCCAGGCTTGCGGACCGTTGGGGCGACCGACGTGTCCCACTAATTCAAACTTCCACAGCACCCGCTGCCAGACCTCGATGTCGGCCTGGGTCAGTGTCCCGCGACGGAACTTTTCCCGCAACGGATCCAACAGCAAAGAGGGCTCGGTGCCACTCAAAGCTTGACGCAGAGTCTCCAAGTACTTCGGGCTCAAGCCTGATGTGGAGCGGCGTCCTTGCAATGCGTCCAAGTAATCACCCACTGGCAACCGCCCTTCGCCGGTACCCATGTCCAGACCAATGCCTTGTAATGTCACTTGATCGCTGTTGGCCTGCGTCGTGTAACGCGCGTAGAAAGCTTGCAGTCGCTCCAAGGCCTCCGCCGTCCAATCCTGCGGCGAGTCGCTGGGGGAGAAGCGAAAGCCGCTGGGCAAAAACACCGCGTGTTGCGAGATGGTTTTGGCGGCATCCAAGTACTTGGTCAACATCGCTGGCGACATGACCAAGGCATCACCGACGTTCGTAAAGCCCTCACCGGCCGCGCCGTCGACCGGAAACTCGCGGGCGGGTTCCAGTGTTGCGATCCCCGTTAGGTCGCGGAGCGTGTACGTGTACTCGTGATTCGACAAGCGGCGGAGTACCACTGGGCCGGGGTCCCCAGCGTTCGCACGCGCGATCTTATCCAGAGATTGCTGGACCCAGTCCAATAACAACTTGCGCTGTTCGGCCGAAAAATGCTCCACCGAATCCGGCGGCATCTCACCCAATTCTACCTGTTGATAGACTTGCTCCCACACATCGGGGTGTTGTTGGATTGACTCCCACGAGTCGAAACGCTCCAGATCCAGTTCCCCTTCCTGTGCCGCGGTCGAATGGCAAGTGATACAGAATTCGTTGAGCAATGGGCGGATTTTTTGTTGGAATACGTCATCCGCGCGACTGATCCGCGTCGACACCGAACAGGTAAATGCGACCAGCAGGACGGTCAGTAAACGCATGGGACATCACCCTTCAAACAACCTAGTGCTTTGTCACGGCCAAAACTTGGCGTGTGGTAAAGGGGGCAGGAGTCAATTGTGCGAAGCACCCTTAGGGCCGTTCCGGCAATTGACTCCTGACCCCTTTACCACACCTGACCCCTTACCACACCGATCCCAAAATTAAACAGTGACAAAGCACTAACAAAAACTTGCCCCGCATCACCCGCTTTGACATCGATAGTTTACCATACTGGGGGTTGATTTTACAGTTCAGCCAGGAATGCAAGTTGCGGAGCGAGAGATGCTGGTACCACAATTTTGGGCGGAGGCTCGGCTGACCAAGCGGAGTCGAAAGAAACAGATCACGCTCCGCCGTTTCGGTTGGTCGGACGTCTCCCAGGACGCCGCACAGAGGCATGCGGAGCAACGCGTGAACGAGGCGATGGCGCTGATCGATGCTATGCCCGACCTGCCTCGGCGAGAACCACGTCGACCTTACAATGGAGCCGACGGTATTCCCATACGGGAGGAGGCCGTCCTGAGGTTGGGCGACTGCGTGATCACGCGAAATGCCTATGGGGCTCGCTGCCTCAATACCCCCAATGTCTTGTTTGCCGACGTCGATCATCAGTTCGAGCCCTCTTGTCTCCTCCAATTGGCTGTCGCCGTTGGGGCCGCGGCGGCAACTCTGTTGGTGGGCTGGAGTTGGCTCAGCGAGAAGTGGCAGTTTTTGTTCCTGGTATTGGTCGGTGTCGTAGCAGTCGTTTTTTCCAGCTTCTTGCTGCATGGGCTCTACCATTGGTGGGTGGGATTGCAGGGTGGCCCAGAGCGATTGGCCATCGAAAGAATCAAGAAGTTCGTCGCAGGCAAGCCGGATTGGTCGGTGCGCATCTATCGAACGCCGGCTGGCTTGCGTGTCATGGCTTTACATCGCACGTTTGCCCCGCAGGATCCTGAGGTGCAAGAATTCTTTCAGTCCATTGGTACAGATCGCATTTATCAGGCGATGTGCCAAAAGCAAAACTGTTTTCGTGCTCGCGTCAGTGCCAAGCCATGGCGAATCGGAGTTACGGACCCCCTCCGCCCCCGTGGCGGCGTTTGGCCGGTGGCACCCGAGTTCGAGCCGATCCGAGCGGCTTGGGTGGAGAACTACGAGCAAGTTGCGGAGGGCTATGCAGCTTGCCATTTCCTCGAGGAGTTCGGCGGGGGGCGCATCGACCATGACGTGCGTCTGGTCCAAAAACTCCACGATGAACTCAGTCAGGCCGCGACTTCCCGCCCACTGGCCTGAGACCGTCAGCGTGCTGGTTGTGTTGGGCGACTTGCATCAAGTCATGCGCAAGAAGTCGTTAGGTTGCCTGAATGGCAACTGACCATTGATTCCTGTGCCTGTTGTCGCAGTGTGCTCGCGACGACTTTCGTTATAGAACGCCAATTAATAATTGATAATCATGATATCATGAATATTCTCTATGGTCGCTTTGATGACTCGGCCATCGACGGATAGCTGAGTCTGCTCATCCCAGGCGCGGGCTTGTTGGATATCGTCCGTCAACGAAACCTCAACGCGAAAAATCGGTACATCCTCGATCAAACCAGGCAGCACGTAGGGTCGGTTCTGGGCTGGCGTGGTGCGGGGGGTGGGATGATAGGCCAGCAAGTGCAAGCGGATTTGACGTTTGGCCGGGTCGTCGGTCACCACCGCTTCCACGTTGGCCGGTGCATTGACGGACACACGCGATTCGGGCTGCAGCAGCCGATACAGGCGCCGAAAGAGCTCTCGGTTCTCCACCAATGCGTGTTCACTGGCGGAGGCGTAGTCGGGGCTGGCGGCACAAGTGACTACCCTGCCCTGCCCCACCGAGTTGACCAACACGGCCGGTCCGACGACCTCCCCGGCACTCATCGGCCACTCCGTCCCCATCCGACCCTGCAATTGGCGGTTGGTTCGATCCGGCGCTCGCAACTGCCCCGAAGCGGTGGCCGTTTTGGCCGTGTAAACCGTGGCGGGTCCTTTGACCAAAAACGGCCAACCGGCGAGCAGTTCACGGCCGCGGTACGGGTCGGTACCCACCAGCGACGAGTCGGCAGCCAGCGACAACCAATTGTCATTGGAGTCCAACCGTCGTTCGACTTTTGCGCCGATCAAGTCTTGCAGTGCTCGCCCCGCCAGGGGTTGGCCCAGCGAATCGAATTGTCCGGTTTGGCCGGTGATCAACAGCTTCCCTCCCGTCTGGACGTATTCGGTTAACAGAGCGACTTCCCGCGGCGACAAATGGCCGACGTTGGGCAAACAGACCACCGGGAACTGTTGCAAACCGGCCAACGACACGTTCTCGTCCAGAATGACGCCGAACTGCAGGTGCTCCATCACGCAGGCTTGGTGGGCTCCCTGAAAGCTTTGAAAGTAAGTGCCGGGTTGTTCACGGCCGATCCAGTCGCGGCTTCGGCTACTAAAGTACAAACCGACATCATAGATCGGTGTCTGTCCAAAGTGTTCTCGCTTCGCCCGCGCTTCGTGCAGGACATGGCCCATACGATCGTAGGCCACGGGGTCCAGGCTACCGTCAAACGCCGTCTTGTCGATCATGGTCACAAAGGCACCGTGTGCCAGTAAGGTAAGTGTCTCCCAACGCATGTCATGTAGTGGCCGAGTCGTTTGATCGTGATACATGTGGACGCCGCGTTGGATGGCAACCTGAAACGGTATATCCGGTGTCGCCGCTCGGTAGAACTCGGCGTTTAGTCCCACGCCCAGAGCGCTGAAGCCCCACACGCCGGTCTCGCCGGTGACAAAATCGCCATTGCCCGCATGCTGCACCGGACGCTGCCCGACCTCAAACGAAAACGGTGGGCTGCCGTGGTAGTTGTAATCGACCGTTACAGCGGGATTGATGGACTTGATGTAGGCAGTCAGTTCTTGTTCAAACCGAGCCGACGCTTCATAGCGAAATTCCAACATCTGATCCCAGTTCCGATCCCAGCCAACATCGCGAGGCATCGGCCCGTCGTATCGATCTTGAAACTGAGCTTGGCAGGTCTCGCACCAACAGCCATAAGGTTTGCCGAAGCCTTGGTCCAACATGTCGATATGGAAACCATCGATACCATACTCCATCTGTTCGGCGACCATTGCCTTGATCGCCTCCAAATAACCAGAATTAAAACAAAATCGTCCGATCGGCTGGCCCTGGGCATCCCGCATCTGCCACTGCGGGTTTTCGTTGAGAAAAATACCGCCCTGTTGAACCACGCAGTAAGAGATGATCGGCAGGTTGTGTTTTTTGGCTTCTTCCATGGCTTCCCGCAAGGGATCTCGGTCACCCAGTCCCGGGGCCTTGGGCAGAAGC
This sequence comes from Pirellulaceae bacterium, assembly GCA_018402565.1. Lineage (GTDB taxonomy): Bacteria > Planctomycetota > Planctomycetia > Pirellulales > Pirellulaceae > M30B19. The sequence continues at coordinate 87,207 of JAGYIQ010000013.1, forward strand.
TTCGAGTTGTAATAAGCATAGTCGCCGTCCCGCAACCACAACACCAAGTACTCCGCGTTGGCCGCCACGCAGCGTTGCACGATTTCTTGGCCGTCCCACAGGCGGCAGTACCGCGTGTCCTCCGGGTCGCTATGACCGAACTGGGCCCCCGTTGGCCCCACTTCCATGCCAACGATGAACCGCTCGAACCAAGGCCGCGGGTGAGTGGGTGGAGCTGTTTCTTGTGCCGAACAGGCCACTCGCTCAAGGCCGCCAAGGAGCAGCCCGATACATACCACTGCGATAGCAAGTTTCCCGAGCAGGGCTCGCTGATCTTCCCAATTGACATGCACGTTCATCGTGAAGTACTCCTGTTCGGCAATGGGCTAACCCGGTTGATTGTGTGGCCTATTGTAGCAAACCCTGGCAGGGTATGGGGCGAGATCGCTGAGGTCCGCCATACAAGTGATCGCTCGGCCAATTCTCGATCTTCGTCGGTGGCAGTCCAGCCGTACGTATTGCAACCGAATGGAACGCAAGTCGAAGGGTCGATTCCACGGGTCGATTTCGGTTGCTTGGTTGAAGTCAAGCGAGATCGCCACTAAACTGGCTGCCGGAAACTGGGCAACAATCATGAAAAGGCCCAAACATGCGATTCGTTTTATTACTGGTGGCTTGTTGGCTCGGAACGTCTACCGGGGCGCCGTCCCAAGCCGAAGCTCAAACGCAAGCTGAGGCACAGCCCCAATCACAGTCCCAGCCCCTGAACGTGGTTTTTATACTGGCAGACGACTTGGGGTGGGGAGAAGTGGGGTGTTATGGTCAAGAAAAGATTCCGACGCCCAATATTGACCGATTGGCCGCCCAGGGGATGCGGTTCACGCAGCACTACAGCGGTGCGCCGGTCTGCGCTCCGTCCCGCTGCGTGTTGCTGACGGGACGGCATCTGGGGCATGCCCAAATTCGAGGCAACAAGCAGGCCAAGGTGCACTTCCCCGAGTTCAATGAGGGGCAATATCCCATGCGAGAGGATACGGTCACGATTGCCAAACAACTCCAGCAGACCGGCTATCGAACCGCGGCGTTTGGCAAGTGGGGACTGGGGCCGGTTGGCAGCAGCGGCGCCCCCAACCGCCAGGGGTTTGATCTGTTTTTTGGTTACAATTGCCAAGCGCTCGCGCACAGTTTTTATCCGCGGTACCTGTGGCGCAACGACCAACAAGTGTCCTTGAATGTGCGGCCGATCCCCGGCCATGCTCGCCAAGCAGACGGCGAGGTTCGCCTGGAGGATTGGGTGGGGGAAAACTACGCTCCCCACGTGATGATCGAGGAGGCGGAGAAGTTCATCGCGGCCCAGGCCGACCAGCCCTTCTTTCTCTATTTGCCGTTGATTGAGCCGCACGTGGCGATTCATCCGCCGAAAGCTCTGGTAGATCAGTTCCCCGCGGAGTGGGACAGCCAAGTTTACCGCGGCGGCAATGGTTATTTGCCCCATCCGCGGCCGCGGGCTGCCTATGCGGCCATGATCCATGACTTGGATCGCCATGTAGGACGTGTCCTGGCAGCCTTGGAGCAAGCCGGCGTGGCCCAACGGACGTTGGTGATTTTCACCAGTGACAACGGCAGTACCCACCCCGGCCGCCAGGAGCCCGACTTTCACATCGGGGGCGCCGATCCCGTATTTTTCAATAGCACCGCCGATTTGCGCGGTTACAAGGGCAGCGTTTACGAAGGAGGGATTCGCGTCCCCATGATCGCACGGTTGCCCGGACGCATCGCGCCGGGTAGCGTCAATGAAACACCCAGCTACTTCGCCGATTGGTTCCCGACGCTGTGTGATGCGTTGGAGATCGACTCGCCCAGTGGCCTGGATGGCGATAGCCTCTGGCCGGTACTGACGGGACAAATCTCAACGCTGACTCAACGCCGGCCGATGGTCTGGGTCTTTCCCGAATACCAAGGGCAAGTGGCCGTGAGGATCGGTGACTTTAAGCTGGTGCGGCAAATGCTGAACACTAAATCCCCCGGGCCTTGGGAGGTCTACAACTTGGCGACCGACCGGGCTGAAAGTCGTGATATCGCAGCCGAGCATCCCGAACTAATCGAGCAGGTCGAAGCGTTGTTACGCACTCAAGTCGCGGAAAATGCGATTTTCCCAGTCAAGATCCCCGGTCTTGCCCACACACCCTGACCCCTTTACCACACCGATCCCAAAATTAAACGGTGACAAAGCACTAGGCCTCGATGGCCTGGGCCAGGTCACAAATCAATTCGCAAAAGAAACGCAGTTCCGCTGCCGTCTCGGGTAATCGCGGGGTGTAGAGACTCAAACGTCCCTCGCTGACGGTGATTCGAGTCGGTGCAACTGCCGCCAAACGCGCTGCCACGTTCTCGTCATAGAATTGAGAACCCTCAAGGGGTGCGAAATGTTTCGACGGGGTTAGGTCCCAACAAATTTCGGCTGCTTGACCCTCCAATTCCGCAGTGACTGCCAAACGAGCCATTTCATTCGCCGAGGATCGCTGGATAGACGAGAGCCGGATTGATCTCTCACGGAATCGACCCTGGATCTGCTCCGGTTTCCTCGGATGCAACAAATCGCCACCATCGTGATCCAGACCATCAGTGACGGCTGCGAAGTCTCGCCACCCGTCGCGGCCGCGATATCGACGTTTTTGGACGTGAAGAGCGATCCCGACAAAAACCAGCGACACGCCCCCAAAGAACGGAAGTGGGGAGTTCAACCAAACCGCCAGCCCGCCGAGAACGAGGAAGCTGATCAGGGCCAGAGCGTCTTGTCCCAGCACACGCATTCGGGGGTGTACGTGGGTGACACGGGTCGGCGGATCGCTCGGAAGTCGCTACGACTCAACAAAGGCCAGATATCGGCTATCCAGGCAGTTCAAGTACCACAGGTGTCCCGCGAGCCAACAGACAGCGGCCGTCAGTAACAACCCCAAAACGACTGTCGAATCCATTTCACAGCAGGCTGCCACAACGGTTCCCAATAACAGCAAGGTGGCAACGGTCGACAGCGGCTTCATATTGGCTCTCCGTGGTTCGGGCGACGGGTACTCATGGCCCTATACGGCTTTAACGACCCGTTGTGACAGCGTCCTCGGTGATTTGGTCGGAAATCCCGGTTGTGACCGCTGACGCCTCGGAGGGTGTCATGCAGCAAGTCAGGCTAAGAACTTGTCCGCAAATGACCGAATTGCCCGAAACGGTCAGCGTCCAAGTGCCGAAAAAACTGGGTGCTAACGCACTCC
>JAGYIQ010000130.1 GCA_018402565.1 Pirellulaceae bacterium
CCCTCGCCCAACGGCAATGGCCGGGCGAACCTTAGGTCCACGACGATGTTTGCGCGTTTCAACTCGTAACAGGCCCCCACCATATACAGGGAGGCCGCGTCCAGCGCCATGGTCTTCAATCTCAAGGCGAATGACGCAAATGGGCTTGCGTCCGTGTGCGTATCGTACACGAGTTTTACCGCCATGTCGTCCCATAGCTGCGCGCCCTTGGCCCTGGCCAAGATCTCCTCCTCCGACGCCAGTGCCACTTGCCGCTGCTGCTCCAGGAAAGCCGTCAACTTGCGGAGATAGACGAATGACGCCCCGCGGTCAGATCTGGTGGCGCCAAGAGCCGCGTAGGCGTCTAGTGTAGGCCCCAATTCGCCCACCACCGCCGTTTCCGTTTGCCGCAAGATGTCCAATATCAGGTCCTCGTCCACATCAAAACAATCCTTGTCCCGGTCGTTGGCGGCAGCGCTGGACAAGGTGTTGTACGCCGCTACGATTGCCTCCTGCAAACCGCTGGCGGCCTTGGTGCGACGATCGTCGTGCTTGACTGCCAATCTTAACGCCGTCTCTGCGATCGCACCGGAATCGAGCGATTGAAGCGCCGTTCTCATTTCCACAGAAATCACGGCAGGCTCGTCCCATGGGAGGCTGGTCTCCAGCGATTCCAGGACTTGCTCCAGACGACGCGCCGGTCCGACCACCTCCAACCCGGCGCTCGCCACGCACTCGTACTGAGCAAACATGAACTCGGCCAAGCCCGTGTGTTTCAGCGCCAGCGGCAGGCGCCACAAATGCTCCACGCCCAGTACATAGGGCCTTCGGATGATCTCCATCATCCCCGCCGCGCTGACGGGATCGAATGCCACAAAGCTCATGTTGTTGATGCACGCCGGGAACGCCTCCTCGATCTCGTGCCTGGCCCTATGCACCGACGTCCGCGCCTCGTTCGCCAGCACCGTCGACGCCTTCCTGATCTCCAGTTCCGAGTTGGGGTTGTTGGTCACGTTGTAGAGAACCATCACCCGGCGCTTAGAATGCGGATCGGTTGCGTTCAGAGCGTTTGCCAGAGCCATGTACGCGGACGCGTTGAAGTGGCCAATGACAACGCAGCGGACCATATGCTCGCCATCCTCCGCGTTTTCAAGGAGTCGATTCCGCTCCAGTTCGCCAATCTGGTCCTGGTACGCGTTTGCGCCGAACGCCAACGGACTTGAAAACTCCACGAGCCTCACGAGCTCCGGAAATTGTAGCAGTAGCGGGGGGCGGGGGTCGTCGGGAACGCCGTGCAGCGTGTTGAAGAGAGCTCGGAGCTGTCCGTTGCGTTGAATCCTGGTCGTCGCACGGGGAAGACGCACCACCACCTCCTTCCCCGCAATCTGGGTGCAATCTCCCAGAAATTGCTGAAGCGTCGCGCATCGGCCCAGCATCTCCACGAGCCTGTCCATGCCATGAACATACAACGTCACCGTATCTCCCGCCGGCCCCGGTCCGTTCACGATCCGGGTTGAGATGTGCGTCGACGATGCCGTGGGATTGCCAGCCGTCAGAAGCTTCAGCAGCGGCAGGGACACGGTGCTGTTACCACCGTTTTCTGGATTAAACAGGGCTTCCACGATGGCCGGGAGAGCTTGTGTCGCTGCCTTTTCGGTGGCGATCCCCTGCGCCTCGAGAAATGTAGTGTACTCTGACTCGAACACTCCAGAGATGCCCAGCGCCGCTGCCGCCGCTTTTTCTTCCCCACCCACGTTCGCGTCTGTACCGTCGCCGTCTCGTTGAGAACGCCGCGTCTGCGTCTGCTTCTGCTGCTTCTGCTTCTGCTGCTGCTGCTGCTGCCTCGCCCGGTCCTTCTCCTGCTTGGCGGCCGCCGCCTTGCGCGCCGCCACCGCCCAGCGCTTCTGGGCCCGCTCCAGCACCTCGTCCCGCATGGCCTCCTCG
>JAGYIQ010000131.1 GCA_018402565.1 Pirellulaceae bacterium
CATTCCGTCTTGCCATTCGGGACACTCCGATGGCAAGGGTGATGGTCACAACCGCGGGCAGCCCTGCGGGAATAACACTGACTGCCAGAGCAACTGCTGCAAGCACCATGTCGGCAAGTGATTCACCGCGAAGTAACCCGATAGCGAAGGAAATGAGAGCCAAAATGATGATGGCGATAGTCAGCCAACGGCTAAAGCGGGCGAGTTGTTTTGTGAGTGGAGTCTGAACCCCTTGAGCCGATTCGACCAGACCATGGATTTGACCCATTTGGGTGTCATGTCCAGTACCGATAGTGATCCCGATGCCCCGCCCTGCAGTTACCAACGTGCTGGAAAATGCCATATTTGTTTGGTCACCGAGCGAGGTGTCCGCTGGCAACACCAGTGAATTCTTATGATCGGGAACGGACTCTCCCCCGTGTCGCCATCGGGCCATCAGTTGGCTCACGCGGGGTTGGCTGATGCCGTATTGCTTGGCGACTTGAGACTGACTTTTACCCGCTAGGACAGCTTCGACGATTATTCGGTTCATCTTCATGGCCCAAGCCAAGGCCAAACACCCCAAATAGACCTATAAGCATGTCTCGAGACACCCTATAAATATGTCGTGAAACAGGGCACCTACGGGCGCACTTTTTCTTTGAGGGAAAGAGCGAGATTTTACTTTTGAAGTCTCTGCAGTGTCACAAAAATGTCACACGCGATCCTTTTTCTGGCTTCTTTGTGCTAGCAGCGGTGGGTCCAGAGTTAGAGGCTTAAGCGGTCTTTCCTTGCAGTGCCGAGAGTGCATCGGCCGCGGAGAGTAGAGCCACTTGGTCCTGATTCGCATGGTCGTAAAGGTCCCGCATGGTCGATTCATCGTGTCCCTGCCAGGCGGCAACGATTCGGTCAGGGACGTTCAAAGATCTCATCATTGTCACTGAAGTGTGACGCGCCTCATGAAGCACTACGTTACGAGTGATGCCAGCTGTGGCACAAAGGCGTTTCCATTCGTCAGAAAGTCATTCTGGTCGAACCGGAAGACCTTTATTGTTTAGAAATAGGAAGCACTGGTCAACGTTGTCAGCTATTCCAAATTCTTCAATGACTTGAGTACGCAAACTTTTGAGCAATTTTCCTACATCTTCTGTTGGAGGCAGAATCCGATATTCCTGCCTTGTCTTTGGCGGAGTTGTCTGAAGGGTTCCTCCCGTTCTGCCAGGTCGAATATTTAATTCGGCCGGGCGCGTTGCGCGTCAGAACAGGTGCCCTTCTCGAAATGAGCGACACTGCATTTCGAACGCACGTTGAGGGTCTGTTGTGAGCGATGCTGCGTGAGAACGGGGGAAGCATGGTCGGCATCGACATCAGAAGATTTGCTGAATCATCGGCGGTGTAAACCGCAGTTACGGAACTTGTGAACAAAAAATGCTGGAGTAGAACTGAATGCGGTATCAAGTTTAAATGCACACGGAACACCAAATTGAACCTCAAGGGATATCTGCCCGACCGTAAAAGGTGGTATCTCGCCAGAAAAAATATCGTGCGAAGAAGGCAGAAGTAACAATCGAGTCTCCCGAGACACAGTGTGGCAGTCAATGTGATGAGAGCCGGACCCTGATCAGGTCTGGTCAGCTCAGGTCTGGTCAGGTTTGGCTCGTTGAAACTGAGGTCGAGCTTGATGCGGCGTTGAGCGCAGCATTTAGTTCACATGAAATATGCATCATTCGAGTCAGGCTCCCCAAAACTGCTGGCAGTGCGGCCCTCTCGCGAAATTTTATCAACATAACCGTTGACAGGTGCCACAACCGGCCCTATCATGATGGAATTCTGACTAGGAATCTGAGAGGTCCCTCATGGCTAACGTTCTTGACCGAAAAAAAATCTATATCAATGGTGCTTGGGTAGCGTCGACTGGCATCG
>JAGYIQ010000132.1 GCA_018402565.1 Pirellulaceae bacterium
GACAATGTTCTCCTAGGCGGCTGGTCGACAGCAACGGAGTGGACCAGTGTTGCGTCGGGCGACTTCAATGGCGACGGCCAAACCGACATCGTTGGCAGGGCGAGCAACGGTCAGTGGTGGGGCCTGATGTCGGACGGAGGCACCCAGCTCCGCACCAACACCCTGGTCGGCTATTGGAGCCGGCGGGTCAACTGGACAGGCATCATCACAGGTGATGCCGACGGAGTCCGCCGTGGCGAAGCAACTGTATGCGGCATCTACCCTACTCTCCGCCGAAAAACCTGCCACATCTGATGATGCCGACCGCCGGGCAGCGGCTACGCCGGCTTTTTTCTGTAGTGTTTACAAAGTACGGTGCAACTTATGTGCAATAAATGGAAAGTCACCCGCGACGGGCAGGTTATCGGCGTCTACTCAAAAGAGGATCTTTGCGACCGCCTGCATGAAGGGAAGATTAGCTACTATGACACTGTGCAGTGCCTTGACTCAACTGAAACTTGGCTTTGTTGGCAATGGCAGGCCTGCCATGCCCAGGCAGTGGATCCCCGCCACCAAGAAGATGCGGAACCGAAGAGTCGTCGCAGCCGGGTGCTGGACGCACCCCAGCTCAACACAGCCAAGGCCCCCCGACACGGGACGGTTGGCGTTCCCCCCAATATGAGCTCAGAACCGGCGCAAGGTGGGCACCAGACGGTCGCATCAACTCCTGCTTACCGCGACATGACAAGTCTGATCAATTGGGTAATTATACTCGTCTTGATTGGCGGATGTACGGCGTGCAATATCATGCAGCCAAGACGTCCTGGCCCAAGCACGCCGGTGGACGATACTGACGGTTACTTTAACAGCTATGGGCCACGGTATGACTAGGACTAATCATGCGTTGATGCCTGAGCGGCGACGAGAGTGACTAAACTATGTGCGTGCCGCGTTAATGTGACATCAGATGACCGGCGACTGTTCGCCAGCAAGGCAGGAAAACAGCTTCGCTGCACGGAAACGAAACTGATCTTCTTCGGGCGTTTTTGAACGTTGGCTCAGACACCTAGATCCGATAGCTCTTCGCCAGATTGCAGTTCCGGCAGAGCAGCTGCACGGCCGTAGCGTTGCCACACCCGTTGGCGCACATCCCTCGGGATCCGCCGACGAGTCTGCTTATAGTCGGAGGGATTGGCCCGGCGGATGGCGACCTGCCTGATCGGACTTGGAGATTGCGAGTTCCCTGACGGCCTGGGGGGAGTCGAACTGCCGTTGTCGCTGCCGCAGCAGCGATTGGACCTGTGTCGCCTGGTGCGCGACGCGTACCCCACTCGGAGCATCCACGGCCCCGGAGACCTTTTCTGCCAGCCAGCCGAAGACGCTCTTGGTTTTAGTTGTCATGGCCCGTACCGGACAGTTCTCGGCTCCAACCGAAGCTGCCAGCCGGTTTCTACGTGTGGAGAGGGTGCCTAAAGGAGGCTGATCGGCAATGCGGCTCAGAACCAAATTCCCCTATTTTGGGTTAGAATATACACCAAAGCCAACGCTCTCCACCCGCGCTTCGCAGCCATGCCCGACACAGCCCTTCGCCCCTTCTCCATCAGAATCTTCGTCCCCGGTGGCGACCCTGACGGCCTCCGTTTGGTGGAGAAGAGCAACTGGACCGGGATCGGCGTCGTCTTTAGCCGCAGCAACTTCAAAGAAGCTGTCAGTCGTCCAGAGGTGAGCAAGACCGGCGTCTACGTCTTGGTCGGCTCCGCAGACGACAGTGCTCTTCCAATGATCTACGTTGGCGAGGGCGACCCGGTGAAGGAGCGACTCACCCAGCACCAACAGAAGAAGGACTTCTGGGATTGGGCGGTCTTCTTTGCGACCAAGGACGACAGCCTGAACAAGGCCCATGTGCAGCACCTGGAGTC
>JAGYIQ010000133.1 GCA_018402565.1 Pirellulaceae bacterium
CGCGGATCGTCGAGGGCTGCTGGGGTTTTTGGATAGGTTCAAGGTCGAAGACATGGGCGACCATCGGATCGGGGTTTTCAGCGATGATGGCGAAGTTATCACGTCCGAGAGCTTCAAGGCCTGACCAGGCGACCAGCAACCGAAACGACACAGGCCCCGGGGGAGACTCTGGGGCCGTTTTTGTTGGCCGGACGGGTGCCAAAGTGGCCAGGCGAAAAAATCGGACCGGAAAACGGCCGGCCGAGGGGCAGATTTTCAAAGGGCAATGGAGCGATTTGGGGGCGATTTTAAGCGGGCGTCACTGACGCCCGCAAGACCGATTTTCATCGGTTTTGGTCAGTGATTAGAGCGATGGCAGAAAGTGCGTTTGAGCCTAGAAAACAGGGGGTTTTGAGCTGTTTTGCGATGATTGACAATATCTTTTTTTATGCCTTTTCAGTCCATTGCTCTACCAACTGAGCTACCTGACCGAGGCCGAAAAATGCCTTATTTTTGGCACTTTTCGCGGAGCCGACCCGGCCGGCTGGCGAGGTCTGACGCCCGGTTGACGCCCGAAACCGGTTTTCGGTAAGATCGGAGGCGTCAAGGTTGACGCCCGCACCAAGTGCCAGGCGTCAAAAGTGACGCCCGCGATTCGTGGTCGCAGGCGTCGCGCTCACACCAAGCCATTACCCAAGGTGCGAACATGCAAGATTCTAGTCTATCGGCCAAAGCTGGCAAGGGCTCCATCCAAAAGCCAAAGAAACCCCGGCCAGACTTCCCACTCTATGCTCACTCGACACGGCGCTGGGCCAAGAAGCACAAAGGCCGGATCTACTATTTCGGGCCGTGGACGGACCCCGAGGGAGCCGAGGCGGCGTTCTGGGAATGGCGGGCCGTCTACATCGAGGGCAAGGCACCCCGGCCGACGATTGACGCGGGGCCGACGTTGGCCGACGTTTGCAATCACTATCTGGCACACCAGGGGGAGAAGCGGGACGCGGGCCGGATCACCGAGCGGACCTACCTAGACTCCAAGCGGACCACGGATCTACTGGTTTCGACGTTCGACCGAAACCGGCCGGCCAAGACAATGGCGGCGGCCGACTTTTCGCAGCTGCTGCGGAAGTTCGCGGCCAAAAGTCTGGCCTACCAGGGAAACATCGTTACCAGGACAAAGGCGGTTTTTAATTTCGCCTACGAAGCCGACTTGATCGAAGCGCCGATTCGGTTCGGGCCAGGGTTCAAGAAGCCGGAAGCCAAGACGTTCAAGCGAGCGGCGGCCAAGGCCAGGCCCAAGACGTTCACGGCCGAGGAAGTCTGGCACTTGATCCAAGCCACCGAGGGCCAGCTGCGGGCTATGGTGTGGCTGGGGGCCAATTGTGGGCTGGGGCCGTCAGACGTTGGCCAGTTGGAGCGGCGGCACATCGACACCGAGGCCGGCTGGTTGGACTTCCCCAGGCCCAAGACCGGGGAGCCGAGACGTTCGAAACTCTGGCCAGAGACCCTCGAGGCGATCCAAGCGGCGGCCAAGGTGCGACCCAAGGCCAAGCAACCGGGGCTCGATTCGCGGCTGTTCCTGACCCGTTGCGGGGAGAGCTGGCACCGAGAGCACCACGACACCCCACTAGCCAACGAGTTCGGCAAGCTGACCAGGCGGCTGGGGCTGCTCCAAAAGGGCCGCGGGTTCTACGGGCTGCGGCATACGTTCGCCACAGTGGCGAGCCAGGGCGGGGATCTGGCAGCGGTTCAAATTGCAATGGGGCACGCGCCCAACGGAGTCACTCAAGGCTACATCGATCAGCACGCGACAGCGTCCAACAGGCTCGAGGCAATCGCCGATCGGGTGCGGGGGTGGTTGTTGGCCGGCAAACCCAAGACCGAGGCCACCGAGGGCACCGAGGCGGGAGACC
>JAGYIQ010000134.1 GCA_018402565.1 Pirellulaceae bacterium
CCGCTCTCGCTCTCAGCCGTCAACACTGAGCTTGGCCGCCCCGCCACAACCACGATCTCGCTTGGCGAGGCGGCCGTGCGCAATCTGGCAGGCGTGCCGACCGGGCCCATCGGCAAGGCCAATCTTCGGGGCAAGTCCGCGCAGTTCTCGCACACAATCAGCGCGCATCAGCTGCATTTGAACTTGCGCAGTTACCTCTTGGGCCAAGGCTGGAATGGCGCCTCCGCCGCGAGGGTCACAATCGCGCCGGGTGTTTACGTCTGGTCCGATAGTACCGCGACACCGGCACTCGATATGGGTGGCGCTTTCCCTGGTGGGCTCACACTAATCAACAACGGCTTTATCATCGGCAAAGGCGGGGATGGCGGCTATCTGCAAGCCGACCGTGTCACTTACGTCGCGCCGACACCGGGTGGGCCAGCCATCGCCCTGACCGGTCCGATCAGCATTGATAATGCGGGCGGCTATATCGGTGGTGGCGGTGGTGGGGGTGCTGCACAAACCGGCACACCAGCAATCATCGTTACCAATGCAAGGATCTACGCCTCCGGCGGCGGTGGCGCAGGTGGGGGTCGCGGTGGTCCTGCCACCATAGGCAACACCAACGGGACAACACTTGGCAGTTTTGGCGCAGGCGGGCTGATCGGACAGGTTGGCACCGTGGCACTCGATGCCAACAGCTGGGCAGGACAAACAATTGCCACGCACGGCGGCGCAGGCGGTGCAAGTGGTGCGGCCATGCAAGAAGGCGGCGGGCTTTAAAAGGAGACTGGAATGGGTGGCGGAAGTGGAAACCCCGGTCCGTTCAAGATCGGTGGCATATCGGGACAAGGTGGCGGCCGGGTCATACCAGGCACTGCGGGCGGTGTGGGTGAGGTGTTTACGACGACAAGTCGCATACAGGTCACCGCAGATACGGGCTTTGCGGACTTGCGGCCAGTAAAGCCGTTTGGCTCAGCATTTGATACCGCCTTCGCGGCCCCCGGCGGTGGGCCCGGACAAGCCGGACGCAGCGATACCTTCGCGGTTTACCGAGACAGCACCAACAACGGGGCCTTCATCACGCCGTTGGCAGGCGGTGGTGGTGGCTGGGGTGCCGCAGGCGGCGCTGGCCTGATAGACACAGGTGGTTTTGAAGAGCCAACCTCCATTGTGTCCGGCAACCCCGGCGCTGCCGGCGGCAAAGCCATCAACACCAACGGGCATGCCGTCACATGGCTGGCCGGATCAGCGCGCGCATATGGAGCCGTCGGATGAAAACCACATTGCAATTCTTCAAAGACATGGGTGTGTGCGACGGCGCATATCAGACATTGCAGCGGGTCTTTGACGCGGCCGGTGTGACGGAGTTCGACTATGCGCAGGGGTATGAGGTCATGCTGGGCATGATGGAGACAATTGAAGTTGATGCAGCCCAAAGTGCGGACCCCGACCACGCGACAGCCGAAGGGTGGCTGAAATGGTGTTACGATCTGCGCACCCGGCCCGAGGCCATCATGTATTTTGACGATCACATCACAGAAAATGTCTTTCGCACCGCCGATGGGCAGATCCATGAAAGCCTGGTCGCTGCTCAGGATTACGATCGACGTCGCTTCGCCGCGTTAAAGCAGGATCATGCCGCGGCGCGCGTGATAAATGGTGTGCGCATCGGCGATGACGGTGCCGAGACTTGGGAACTGGTCGATCCCACACGCGATGATCTCGCGGGCTTTGATGCCTTCATCTGGCATGACAGCACCACGGGGCTGAACCATCGGACCGACAGCATTGCTGATGCCGTGGCGTTCAATGCCGCGCAGGCCAAGATCCTTGATGCGATTGATGCCGCAGAAGCCGCGGCGCGCATCGAGCAAAGGATTAGCGATGAGAGCGGGGCGTTTCAGGT
>JAGYIQ010000135.1 GCA_018402565.1 Pirellulaceae bacterium
GAATCCGCTCGGCTTGGACGACGAGCCCTGTGAACGTTCCCCGTGGGATGGTGGCCTCGGAGCCGCCCGTCCCCGTGGATTTACCCCTGCCACTCTGGCGTTCCACAAGGGCGTTGATTCGTTTGATGTCGATCTGATCAGGAGTTTTGGTGAGGAGCATGACTCGGTTCCTGGGTGGATTACAGCCGGCAGCATCTGAAGGCCCGCCGGCTGCCAGTTCACATGTGAAGTCCGCCCCTATCCAGTGAAAACCTAGAGCGAACACCTATGCACAGGTGCAAGTGTTGGCGTTCCTCCTAACTGGGGAACGCAAGGGCACTTCAGCCGGGTGATCGGCAATCAATCGACAAGGATCGCCCCAAGCGGGTTGACCACCCAGGGCTTTTGGCGGTGCCCCATCCCGTCCAGCCGTAATTTTTTTGGCAGCGGCCTGGTTGGATCGACAACATCCCAGGGAACCTGCATGGCCAACCCCACGGGCACCATGAGGTCAAGCTGAGCGTCGAGCGTATCTCTCGCACTACGTCCCGAGACACTAATGACGCCCGCTTTTCTGAGAACACCGATCACGTCCCCAGGTGTCCATAGTTCAGGAACCACGCTGGCGGAGCCACTCAAAACCTGAATGATACGGCCACATTGCCTGGCATTCCTCGTCAGGCCGGCTTTCCATCGCTCCACGACCTCGGGATCGACCAGCAGACGGTCCATCTGGCGAACTTCTTTATCGAGAGTCCCAGGCGTCATCGTGTTTCGTCGGACGCCGCAGTTTTCACGCAATAACTTGAGTGCCCGATTCGCAATGGCTCCGATGGCGTCGATCGCCACCAATACCCGTTGGCTCTGAACGTTACTGCCAATCAGGTTGGCGTACTGGAGGCAGACGCCGAGATCCCGGAGAGCAGCTTTCTTTTTGGCCTGCCGGTCGGAACGGTCCTTGCCCAGCAGCGGCCAGCAATGAATCGTGAAACCATCACGGGCCAGCAACAGCCTGCGGACCGCGTTTCGCCAGGCATGCCGGTCCCACACCCCTGGCCCTGCCTGCCCGGCCATGGCAGCCAGACTTTCGAGGCTGGCTCGGTACTCGATTGCCGCACCGCATGCCGCAGGGCTGTCGCTTGTTTGAAGTATTTTCTCGATGGAACTGAATCCACCGACGTAGTTCGGCTGCGAAATCTTCTTTAAAAGCTCGCCCATCGCTCCTCGGGCCAGTTCAGCCAGCCTTTCATGGACTCGAGTCGCCTGCGTTTGGTCGAAAGGTCTGAGCGTGACAGCGGGGGCGTCGTAATGAACGACCATTTCGTCGATGTCTGAATCACTCGCTGGCTGTCGGCGTTTTTCCCATTCGCCGACAGGCTCCCCACTCAGCGTGTCCACCGACGCGGGCTCCCAGACAACATCTCCCGTGAGAAGCCGGTTGATCGCCTCAATTGAGCCGATGTGGCCACTGAGCTCAGCTTGCCAGTCACCGGATACCAGAGGTGGATTCAGCCCACCCCTGATCGGCGCCAACCGTCTGCACTCCTGCTCAATGTGCTCGAAGAAGCGATCGATCTGATCGTCAGACACAGCCCCGGCGTACACAAAAGCCTTCGGCGATCCTGCCCGAAACCTGTCCGCCCAGACGAAGAGCACCTCGCAAAGGCGAGCCAACTCACGGCACCGCCCTGGGTCGCTGAAATCACGCAACACGAATGGGGCGTAACGATGCCGACTCTGCTCGAACTCCCTCAGAGGAATCCGGCGTCCAAACATCGCTGACGGATAGCGGGGCATGGTGAAGATGAGCCTGTC
>JAGYIQ010000136.1 GCA_018402565.1 Pirellulaceae bacterium
AGGAAGTGAAGACCGGAGATGTCGTGGAACGCCTCGTGATACCGTTCCGCCAGTTTGCGTTTCGCAGCGAGCAGCTGCGGCAAGATCTCCAGTTGGGCAACGCCCATCGCAGCATTTAGGTTGGGCAAGCGATAGTTCCAGGCGACCGCATCGTGGTAAAACTCCCACGGGTGCGGGACCTTGGCCGTGGTAGTGAGGTGCTTGGCTCGATCAGCGAGCTGGGTATCGTCGGTAAGAATGGCCCCGCCCCCCCCTGTGGTGATAATCTTGTTCCCATTGAAGCTGACCGCTGAAATCAGCCCATACGTGCCGGTGTGCTTGTGGCGATAGGTAGAGCCGAGCGACTCGGCGGCGTCTTCCACCAGGGGAATGGAGTACCGCTCGCAGCTGGCCGCGACTTCCTCGATCGACCCTGGATGGCCAAAGCAATGCATCAAGACGACCGCTCCAATTCGCCGGCCAGTTTGGCGATTTACAAGGCCCGCTGAGGTTGGTTGGCCGATTTCCTGCAAGCGGGCTTCAAGTGCCGCCGGACACAGCCCCAGATTTTCGGGATTCGCATCAACGAAATGGGGAACGGCACCGGAGTGGGAAATGGCGTTGGCCGTGGCGACAAACGAAAGCGATGGACAAATGACCTCGTCGCCCGGCCGGACGCCAGCCACGTGCAGGCATACATGCAGCGCTGCCGTCCCGTTGACCACCGCGACCGCCCGACGAGCTCCAGTGAACTTGGCTAGCTCGTCTTCGAATTTGCTCACGTACGAACCGGCAGAGGATACCCAGCCGGTATCCAGACACTCCTTGATGTAGTCCCAAGCCGTCGGCGGCAAATAGGGGCGATGGAGCAGGACCAGTTCGACAGCTGGTCCAATGGCGGCCTGCACCGCCTCGACGACTCGTTGATCTAATTCTCGCGTTGCGTCAGAGTTCATTGCTGAATCGCTAAAAAAAGCCGGTTAGTCGCGGCACGACAATAAACAAGTCAAATGGGGGCTTTAGCACTGCGGTCTACTTTCGTAGATCCATTCGCCGTGAAACTTGTTTGTGTGGATGTTAACTATCGCCATTTCGTCGTCGCTCACTTTGGCCTTAGGCGGGTAATTCTTCTCGTCGAGCCGGGCGTGAACCTCCATGCCTATTGTCGTACGGGTTGAAGCGATGAGATTCACCGTTCAGTTGGACTGGCAGGGCTATCGCATCATAACTCTCGTGGATTCCAGTAAGAATTGCCTGCAGGACGTCGTTATTCCATCCGGCTTGGAGTCTTTTGCCCCGGATCGAACTCTTTTTCACGGTAGTGTCCTGCTTGAGAACCGTAAGTGCGAGCCGCCGAAAAACCGCAGCGATCTCAGGTCCATTTCCGAGACGAATGCGGCTGCGGTCTTCGCCGAACGTCACGTCCAACGACCAGTGCAGAGAGTTCTCGACACCCCAGTGGCCGCGGAGATGCTTGGCAATCCGCTGCACACGGGCTGGCAGGCTGGTGATGAAGAACACGGTCTCGTGCGATTCGCCTTGAGCCGTTTCTCTTACTCGGCGGACGATGCCAATCATTGCGAGATCCGCCCGAGGAGAAACTGCCCGAGGAGAAACTGCGCACAGCGACGCCGCAACGGGTGTAACAAGTGCATCACCGCGTCCTCCGCGGCCATGAGCCTCCTCCACCGTAGCATCTTGTGATCGAGCTCGGCACCTCGGTCAGCACCCATTTGTTTGATCGCTGCCAACAATTCATGCATCGAGGGCTGCGAGTTCAGGTCCTTCCGACAACTTCATGGGC
>JAGYIQ010000137.1 GCA_018402565.1 Pirellulaceae bacterium
TGTCCGGTGAACAGGAGTCGGGCTCTGCTGAGGAGCAACCCGACGAGCGATACCCGGACCACAGGCATCCGTCGCCCCGTGGGTTCACGCCTGCGGGGCGACGGTGTTCGTTGCTGGGATGGATGCCTGTGCCATGGCTCCCAAAACCTTCGCCCAGGGATGGGCGACTCTGGCTGCGATGGATCGCCCGAGCGACCACGGCGGCATAGTCGTCGAGCGGGCGGATGATCGGATGCTCGGCGAGGAACTCGAGTGGCTGCTGCCTGTCGGCCTGTCGTGCGATCAGCTGTCGCAGCAGCCGCAGGCGATAGCATTGGTTGGCGAGGGCTGTTTCGCAGGCTCGTTCGAGCTCCGCGCAGGTGTGCTTGCGGGTGAGCGACAGGAGTCCCTGCACCACCCGATGGCCTTCGATGCCCCGAGCATCGACGACGGCCTCGGCCCAGGCATGCGTCTGGGGTCCGATCGACCGCACCTTGCCCAACAGATAGGCGATGCCGCGTTCAAGGCCGTTGATCTTCGTGGGGTCGAGGTGCTGGGCGTCGGTGCTGTAGCGGCCCTGATCCCGCTTGGCATGGATCGCGATCTGCTGCATCCGGTCGTTGAACACCCGGACGCTGCGGCCGTTCCAGCGAACCCAGACCTCCCGGCCGAGGTATTCAGGGGGCACCGAGTAGAACGCCTTGGCGACCTCGACATGGCCGTCGCGGCTGACCTTCCGCTTCGCCTCACGGAAGTTCTCGAAGCGGGTCGGTGGCAACGGCAAGAGGGCTGCCCGCTCTCCTTCGTTGAAGTGGGCCAGCACCTGCTTCTTCGTGGTCCCGTGGATCCTGGTGTCGGCTGTGCGACTCTCCCACTCCTGCAGATGCTGGTTCTGGGCATCGAGGCAGGGGAACGTCCGCCCCTTGAGGGCGTTCTCCTGCACGTAATCGACGCCCCGCTCGACCTTGCCCTTGTGCCGTGGCGTTCTCGGCTTCGTGGGGAGCACGGTCGTGCCATAGTGGCGGCAGAAGTCCTCGAGCTTCGGGTTGAGTTCGGGGTCGTACCAGTCGGCCTTGAGCACCCCGGCCTTGAGGTTGTCGATCACGATCGTGCGGGGAACAAGAACAGGAGTCCGGTGTTTGGAGCAATGTCGGGGCGGTACTCCGCCGGCTGTCCTGGAGAAACTGGTTGACCGTCATCAACGGTCTGATTCCTACGGCGTTACGAGGCGTGCTCGCCCGGAAGGCGTTCCTGGCACGCCGGAGCGTTGCGAGGGCGCTGCGACCGGAGGTAAGCGATGCGAGTGCCGCATGCATGGTCCGCGATGCAAGGGATGGGTGGCCTGCTGCTCACCCCGGAGGGCGTGCTAGGGTCGCTGCTGGAGGTCGGTACCTTCACGCCTGGGGTGGTCTGGGTTGTGGATTTTTTGTAGACCTCGTACGAGCCTGCGGTCGTGCAGGTCGAAGCCAGCGGCACGGCGAGACTCCACGGAACGTTTCGCTCGCCCCGGAAGGAGACGGTGACGGTCAGGCACGTGGTGGCCGGATGCTCGTGCTCGCAGGCCGACGTGAAGCCGCGGCAAATCGCACCGGGAGCGCTCGTAGAAGTGGACGCGGTATTTGACAGCACCGGGAAATCCTCAGGGGACCACGCGATCACCCTGCGGATCATCGACGCGCACGGCGACGATCGCGATATCCCCTGGCCGTTCCGGGTGAAGGTGCTTGCGGCTGCAGGACCCCGCCATGATCGCCCGCCGGCCTGCGTTGATCGTGCTTGCGCTTGTCGCGCTGCCGCTGCC
>JAGYIQ010000138.1 GCA_018402565.1 Pirellulaceae bacterium
TGCGATGGCTCCGTCCGCTTTCTCAGTTACGACATCGGCCCAGAGATTCTCCCCGCACTGGCCACGGCCAATGCTGGAGAAGTCGTGGCAGTGCCTGAGTAGAAAAGGGCCACGCGAAACGGTCGGCAATGCGTGGCGAGTCGAGCGCTGTTATCGCTTGCGGCATTCGCAGAAGATCGAATCCGGTTTGCGGATCTGGCTACCGATGCGGTCCAATTGAAACTGATCAAAGTTTGGGTAGTCACTGTCCTCGGCAGATCGCAGAGTGAAGTCAATCAGCCCGCAGGCTTGCGTCAGGGCCCGCAGGCTGACGCGATCGTACATCCAGCGGTGGACCTCGCCGCTGTCCAAAAATCTACCCAGCTCCCACTGCTGGACAGCCGATCGACCCAGCAGCCACTTCAATAGCTTCCGCGCCCATCGCTCCCGCCACGCGACTCGGTCGGTTGACATGGTATTGGTTGAGCCCGTGTTGGTTGAGCCCGTGTTGGTTGAATCGGGGCGGGGCTCGGCTGCCGCGGCGTAGGTGACTTCATGACCCAAACGCTGGGCGATGAGCTCCGCCAACTGGCCGCGGGCTTGCTGCATCATCGGACCCATCGCACCGCCGGAGCTCTGCCGCACCATCTGGTCGATCAGCTCCAGCTTCACCCAGTCGTATTTGGCTTGTGGCCAAGGCTCGGCGGGACTATCCCACGCCTCTTCCAAGGCTTGCAAGTAGACCCGCGTGATCTGTTCCAAGTCCGGAACAACGATGCGGAGGATGCCGCCCGGCTTGAGCACGCGAGCACATTCGCGGATCAACCGCTGCCCGTCGCTCGGAGTCAGATGCTCGAGCACATGCGAGTGGTAGACCAGATCGTATTGATTGTCGTCGGCCGGTAGTCCCAACCGCAGGTCGTGGGCCTCGACTTGCGGGTCGTAGCTGACCATGTCGATGTTCCGCCACGCCGGATGGAAGTGCCGCCCACAGCCGACATTCAACAGACGACGTTCACCCGCAGTTGACATCAGGTAGGCAATCCCACCGAGGTGGCCGTCGCGGAGCGGGACTCGGGTTTGATGGCCAAGCGTCCCGTGTAGTCCAGTCGGTGCAAGAACAAGTTAGGAGCGTATTGGGCCAGGTACTGATCGACGGCCTGGCGACAGCCTTGCCAGTGCCCATAGTCATCGATGATCAAGACGCCGCCCGGAGCCAGTCGTGGGTAGAGGTGCACGAGTTCGTGCCAGGTGGACTCGAACCAATCGGTATCCAGACGCAGGAGGGCGATCTGTTCGGGTACTTGCTGAGGGATCGTGTCCTCGACTTTGCCGCGGACAAAGTGCAATCGCTGGGTCGGGTAAGCGGTCCGGCCGACTTGCTGTTGCACATCTTCCAACGACGCTTCGCACCAGACCGAAGCGGCAGTCACGCGGTCGTGCTGGTCCCGCACCAGCAATTGTTCGGCGGAGTTCCCAAAGCAGTCGACGTCGTGATCGGTCGGTGGGCTCATGCCGGTGAAGGTGTCGTAGAGCCACAGGTCGCGCGTGGCACAGCCGGCTTGTTGCAACGAGCGGATCATGGCGACGGAGCTGCCGCCGCGCCAGACCCCACATTCCACAAAGTCGCCGGGGATCCCCGTTCGCAGGACATGATCGACGGCTTGGCAGAGCCCAAACAATCGCTCGGGCGACGTCATCGTCAGGTCTTTGACGGCCAGGTACGTGGCCACATGGGCCGCGGGCACGTCGGGAAAGCGGGCCGCCACGGAT
>JAGYIQ010000139.1 GCA_018402565.1 Pirellulaceae bacterium
GAAATCGCAGCGGCACTGATCGTCCACCGACGACATCCACCGGAGCGAAGGCTGGCGATGATGGCTCAGACGGAGGGCTGATGTCGGCAGACTTCCGCCTCCAATACCAGAACATCGGCTCCGTCACCCGCTCCCGAGCGCAGAATCGTGCGACCGTAAGGTTGCACGCTTCAAACCGCCGCAACCGCTTCTGCCACTCGATTGCCTTCGACTGATTCGACTGCCTGCCCATGAAAAGCCTCCTCGAAAACGGATCGAACAAGGTCAATCCGTGAGGCTATCCCGGCCGTCAAGGGTGGCTGTGGTGGGCGCACACGTTATTTCGACTTGACATCGAAGTCGAACACGTTGTCGTCGTGGGGCAATACCTCCACGACCGTGGTGGAGTTTGTATTGAAGGCCGGGGCGATCGTTTCTTTGGTTGGCCGGGCGCCCGTGGAGTCAGGCTCGCCAGCCTCGATCGGCGCGAAGATCCTGACCGTCTTCTTCCCACTGGCGGCCCGAACCTCGTAGCTGCCGTTGACGACCTTCGCGGTGGCCGGGATGAGCGCGAGCCGGGCATCGTTTTCGCCATCGAGGCATATTGTGCCCGCCGCCAACGGGTTGCCATCAAGCCGAACCGTACCCTTCACCATGTGAAGCTGCGGAAGGGGTTCGTTCCTGCCCGCAGTGCACCCGGTAGCGACGACCACGAGCCACACGTGGACTAGGCATGGCACCACACAACCGCGGACTGTTTCATAAGTCGTCATCACGTCTCTCCAGAACACCAAACCAGAACGATTGCCGCCAACGTTCGCCGCATTGCCCTAATCGAGACCGCCTGACTGCCCGTCGGACTTTGAGGCAAAAGCTGCGAGCACGGGGTCATCTACGGTCTCATTGACAAACCGTGTCGCTCCATCGGCAAACACCACATTCGCGCCCCCCTGATGCCGGGAAGTGAGCGGGTGGTTATTGCACGAATCGTTATTGAGGTTTGTCCCACAAACTCCCAGGGTGGGTGTATCTGCGGCGAAAGACTGCCTTGTGTTGATCCGGTAGCGAATCGTTGTCGTACCAAAGGCCCGCCCGGTGAAACTGCTCTCCGTGTTGTTGTTGTTTCCTTGTGCCCCAATCGCAAAGCCGTGCCTGGAACTTGGTCGCCAATCTTGCTCGACGCCGTTGCTCATGACCGGGCCCGACACCTCCCCGACCATCATCGTTTTGGAAAGGCCGTCGGTGATGCTCCTGAAAGACACCCGAGAGTTGTAACTCAGCACACCGTTGCGGGCATGATCGCCGCGACCGGTATTGGTAGCAATCTGGCCGCTCGGTACCGCCTGACTACCGAAACCATCAATGTGGCCAGCCACCGCTATATAGTCCACAACCATCGAACCTGGCACATGCGTACAAACCTTATTCGAGAAGTTCGAAGACGGACAACGAGAAGATGAAAATTGCGGGGATGCGGGGCTGGCGTTATCTCCCACGAGCGTGCGCGGACCGTCTGCAAGAGCGCTGTTGTAATTCAATGCATATGACCATTTGCTGCCCGCCTCGATCTCGAGCGGCGTGAGGATGTAGACCATCCACGAAGCTCCATACTGATTGGTCGCAGCCGTTCCGAACGGCGGGAGGTTGTTGGCCGTTCCGGGTGGCAGCCGACCAAAACCGCTTTCGAACAAGTGCAGAGCGAGCCCCATCTGCTTGAGGTTGTTGCCGCAGTTCGACCGTCGCGCAGCCTCCCTGACGGC
>JAGYIQ010000014.1 GCA_018402565.1 Pirellulaceae bacterium
AGTTTGGGTAGCTAGAACGCTCCCCCAATAACAATCAAAAAGAAGGATCTTTGCCCCTTGGCCACACCGATAGGGGTAGGGAAGACTGGTTACCCAGTCTCCCCTCCCTCCGAACCGTACGTGCAGATTTCCCGCATACGGCTCTCCAGAAGATAGGTCACCACCGAGTGGGTTGACTGAGCAGGCAATAGGCTGTCTCTAGGCTAAATAACCCTTGCCTGACAAAGAAGATGTTCGGCCAAAGCTGATGATCTGACCCGCGCCCCCGACCTCGCTTATGCTGACGCTTGCGGAGGATGCTCCGCAAACGCATGCGTAGCCATTTGTCGAGTGGCGGGAACGTCGTCCCGTGGCTGTGTTTGAAGTAGCCAAACCAGCCTTCGAGGGTGCGATTGAGGTCGGCTATGATGTCCGAAAGGCTGTGACCATTGCTGCGCGGAGTCTTCGCCCGAATCGTGTCCTTGAGCTTCTGGAGACTCTTGGAGCGTGGCCAGCGATAGCCTCGCTCGAAGTGGTAACCCAAGAAATCAAAACCCGATTCATTGGCGTTGACTAGCTGTGTCTTGACCGGATGCAGCGTCAGTTTGACCTCGGTTGTCCAGGTTTGGATCAGAGCCAAGGCCGACTCGGCGGCTTCCCGTGTGCGACACAAGACAACAAAGTCGTCGGCATACCGTACCATTTCATATCCGTGTTCCTGGAGCAGGTGGTCTAGCGGATCCAGATAGATGTTGCTTAACAGGGGACTGAGGACTGAACCTTGCGGGCAGCCCATTTCGGGTGTCCACGTGGCCATGTCCTCGAATATTTCCTGAGTCAGCAGTTGTCGTATCAGGTGCAGTACCCGTCCATCGGCAATCTTGGTCTCGATGCGCGACATTAGTATGTCGTGGTTGATCGAGTCAAAATAGCCTTTAAGGTCCGCGTCCACCACGTAGTGGTAGCCAGCATCTAGAAGTTGCTCCACTCGGCTCAAGGCGTCGTGGCATCCTCGACCGGGACGAAAGCCGTAGCTATGCTCGGCAAAGTCTCGTTCGAAGATTGGCTCTATGACATGGCGTAGTGCGTTCTGGGCCGTTCGATCGCGTACCGTTGGAATACCAAGCGGGCGCTTTTCAGTGCTGCCTGCTTTGTCGATCCAGGTTCGCCGCACGGACTGAGGTTGATAGGTCTCAGTCTTAAGTGCGACCGAAAGTCGGTCGATCTCTTGATCCAGTCCTTTTTGGAACATCTCAATCGTGACGTGGTCAACTCCCGCAGCACCATCGTTCCGAGCGACCTCTTTGAAGGCCGATCGGAGGTTGGCAGGGGAGTAAACCTTATCAATCAGACTAAACCATTTTCCTCCTTGCACACCGTTTTCCAGTGCAGTCAACATCCGATCCGTCCAAACGCTCGCTTCAGTCCATGACCAGCGGGTGTTTTCTTCCCCGAAGTCAAATTGTTGCTGGACTTTTCTGGCTTGCTTAGCCGCAAAGGGCACTGGCGCCAGTTTTGATTGCGATCGTTTATTCATCACGGTTCCATCTCCCTGCGTCCCTTCGCTCCACCGGCGTTAACCGGCTTCTCAGCTACTATGGACGCTCTGATTCCTGGATAGCGGTTCTTCGGCACCCTTGCCCATGAAATGGGAGTGGTGTCTGAACGCCGTCCTAATCTACCCAGGCTTCCTTGCTTCATGTGATCGAATCTTCCAACCATTCCGTCTCCAACCACCTTTCGTTGTCCCTGGGTCGCAGTCTGGTTTCCAAACCACAGGGCTTACCGCCGCAAATCTGCCGTACGGGCAGATTGCATCTACGCTCGTAGACCATGGCGTCTGTTGGGCTTCACCCTTTGGGGGGCAGGCTCGCCACAACGACCGGCCGAATCGAGTTCGTCATCCTACGGACTAGTTGTTCACCTCCAGTTGCTCTCCACCCCGCCTCGCGGCGACGCAGTTACTTTCAGTTACAAGGCTCAGACAATGCCTTGGCAAGGACTTTCACCTTGCTGATTCAATCCACTCGCAAGCGCACCCCCCGGCGGGTTTACCCCGCCGGAGCGAAAGTTTGGGTAGCTAGACCGCTCCCCCAACGATCAAAAAGAAGGCTCTTTGCCCCTTGGCCACATCGCCACCTTCGGCCTCGTGCCGATGGGGCGATGACTGACTAGCTACCAGCTCCCCCCAAATAATCAAAAAGAAGGATCGTTGCCTCTTGGCCACACCGCCACCCTGAGGCTTTTTTTTAGCTATTGGAAGGTCGAGCCGCCGGATCAAGGTGCTTAAATTGCGGCTCCTCGTTGTTCCTACAGGGGCCGTTCGCCCGCAGATTCCTAATCTAAATTCCGGATTTTAAAACGGACGCAAAGTCTACGAGAGCTTCCTACAGCCCCGTCACCACCGCCTCGCCGCGAACGCCGATCCCCTAATTGTAGGGAACAATGTGCTGTACATGGTCCATCACGTTCACATATCCCAAAGGTGCTAAGGGAGGAATTCGAGTTCCATCTTGCAAAAACTCAAACGACAGCATGATTGTTACAGCTCGACCGCACGTCAAACAATCCGAAATGAAATTGAACGGATAAATTGCAAGTGCTCGATCCTTCGAAAAAACTCCTATTGCCTGAGATTCATCGGGCCCGAAAAAAGTCAACGAAGCCCACTCCCAACTCAGCTCTCTCGCCAACTGAGCACCCCAAAGACATCCAAAAAATATATCGGGTCTTTCGGTATCCGGTTTTTTCGCAGCACCTTGCTGCATTTTTCGCACATGTCGATCGATCTGTGTAACGATTTTCTGTGGTTTGGCACTGTCAGGAAGCCTTAAGAACTTTAATGCGTCGACAATGACTTTACATATCAATTCCTCATGTTCGGGAACTAAAGGTGTTTCGATAACACTTGCTCTTGATTTTGCCATGACGGTTTCATCGGTGGAAATTGCCCTACAGGTCAAGCATCATTTCGTTGCCCGATTAGCTTGGCTCGATAACTTTGGCGACTTCTTTCGCTTCTCTATCGTAGAACCCACCGTCCCGAAGGTAAACCATGACGGGGTTCGGCCAATCCAGTTGCCTGATTAACGGTCGTATTGCTGTGAACAGCTTGCTTGCGTCTGGAGTGCTGAAAAACATTCTGCACGAATCGCCACTGATTTCACGTAACCCACACGAGCCAAGATAGGGCGAGTTGGTCCGTTTGACTTGAAGTCGCTGATCGATGCTTTTTTCGAACGTCGTGATTTTTCGCTTAAAGGCTCGCATTCCAGATAGCGGAAACGAGAGTATCAATGTTTGGCAACTGAGTGACGCATCCTCTCCGGAGTTAATGGGCTTTTGATCTTCCCAATCGACACCCTTTGGTAACGGCCAAACCTTCCGAAAACTTAGACCCTTTAAGCCGTGGGACAAAACGCAATCGACAAACGGCCGTGTCACAAGCACAGTTCCTGGACATACTCGGAGCCAGAAAATCCTCAAACTCTCGACTTTTCGTGGGTGAAATACAAATCGTCTTATTTCATAAGCATACAACCCTCGTATTCGCCAGTCACAGCGAGATTCCTTGCAATCAAGAGCGTCACTAATGGTCGTCACGTTATAGAGGAAGTATTTCGTTCTTGTTTTAGTAGTAAGAGGCAGTAGTTCACCGTTCTCCTTTAACATCGGGCCTAATGCGCTCACCGCCCGATCGCTAAAGACGGGATAAATCAAGTTAGCACATGGATAATCATTAAACTCTGCAACTCGGCCGGCGGCTTTCAACGGTCGCCACACATTTTTCAGCGGCGTTTGCTCCCAATCGCGGTTCTTTCTGACCCCAAAACCCGGCGCAAGATCGTCAGCAAGGTCTGATCTCCCAAGGAGAGACTTTTCCGTTTGAATTGCAAATCCTTCGAATCGAGGGTCGTCAAGTATCTGTCTCAATGCAAAAACTTCTAGGTCTGCTTTCATTCTACATGCATCTCCCAGGTTTGACTCGTCGCCACATATTGTTCAACGCTCTTTTGGCAGACTCCTCATCATCCACCCTCCTAAGCATTTCGGCGAGGTCGCGGAAATAATCATTTGAGTGAGTACCTGCATGCCCTGCTTCCGCCCAAAATCCATTGATCAATGTATCTCGCTTATCTTTTCCGATGTACTTGTCAAACTGCTTTTGTGATGATGCAATGCTCTTATAACGTCAGCCGGATACTTGGTATCTGTAAAATCTCCGGTCGGAACTAGATGCGCCGCCTACATCCCCGGGGGTCTAGCGTATCCGCGATTCTCCATGTCTTTGCCGAGTGCTTTACTGTGATCCCCATTGGTTTCACAGCCCTTCTTCTTGCCCTTCCCCACATTATGCGCCAGCACCCCACTAGCACCAACGTAATAAACATGTTCGTCTTGGACTTCGAGGTTGTAAACAGGGGTGGGGCCGGGGCGGGGGAGTCTTTGTTGGACCCAGACGGTGTCGCCGGAGAGGTTCTTGAGTCGCTCGCCAAGGCGCAGGTCCATCGCGGCGACGTAGTCGTGACGGTCCTGGGACCAGATTGGATGGTTGCCCGTGACCCCGATTCGCTCCCACGACGGATCAATGCTCGTTGCCCGCGACGCCCGCGGGTACAGCAGAGCTTCCTCGGAGGTTTGGAGAGTGGTGAGTGGGTCAGTCGGTGAGCTAGACGCTGAAGTCAGGTGAGTGGAACTGGGCGAACCCACTCCGGCCGGTGGTTGGGGGCTGAGATACAGATCGACGAGGTCGCTGCTGGCGTGGTGGAAGGTGGTGAGAGGCGGATCCACCACTGCACCTAACCAGTGGCACGCCTATTCTCCGAGCCGGATCCAACGACTAATTTGTTGCGGTCTGCCGCAGCAAAGGTAAAAAAATGAGATAGCCCAGGGCATCGCCCTTGGGTTTGCGGGGATGGAGTCTGAGCGGTCGACTGCCAGGTTGGGTTAACGGCACAAACTTCTCCGAGATCGCAAATGGGGAATGTGTTTTGCGACACTTCGGTTGTGCATGGCATGGTGGTGACTGGCCGCTAGACGACGCTTCACCCTCCGCTCCATGCCGGCGGTGTGACCAAGGGGCGAAGAGCCAGCTTCTTGAATTTGCGGGGAGCTTTCTCGCTGCCAAACTTTCGGTCCCACGCGTAAACCAGTGGGGTGCGGTGTGACCAAGGGGCGACGTTCCGCATCTTGGGTCTTTGGGGGAGACGGTCTAGCTACCCAAACTTGCGCTCCCACGGGGGTGAACCCGTGGGGGGCGGTGTGACCAAGGGGCGAAGAGCCAGCTTCTTGTTTGAGGGGGAAGCGTGGTAGCCGGTCAGTCAGCGCTCCGCCGGGACAAGACCGAGCGGTGGCGGTGTGACCAAGGGGCAACGTTCCGCATCTTGGGTCTTTGGGGGAGACGGTCTAGCTACCCAAACTTCCGCTCCCACGGGGGTGAACCCGTGGGGGGCGGTGTGACCAAGGGGCAACGTTCCGCATCTTGGGTCTTTGGGGGAGACGGTCTAGCTACCCAAACTTTCGCTCCCACGGGGGTGAACCCGTGGGGGGCGGTGTGACCAAGGGGCGAAGATCCAGCTTCTTGTTTGAGGGGGAAGTGTGGTAGCCGGTCAGTCAGCGCTCCGCCGGGACAAGGGGCTTGTTGATTTTTCCAGACTTACACGTGAAATTGCCGTCCGATTCAAGGAAATCTGACAAAAACACGGCGTTTTCCGGTCAATCGAAACGCTTGACGCGTTCCGCTACGGAAAATCAACAAGCCCCAAGCCCGAACGGTGGCGGTGTGACCAAGGGGCGACGTTCCGCATCTTGGGTCTTTGGGGGAGACGGTCTAGCTACCCAAACTTCCGCTCCCACGGGGGTGAACCCGTGGGGGGCGGTGTGACCAAGGGGCGAAGAGCCAGCTTCTTGTTTGAGGGGGAAGTGTGGTAGCCGGTCAGTCAGCGCTCCGCCGGGACAAGGGGCTTGTTGATTTTTCCAGACTTACACGTGAAATTGCCGTCCGATTCAAGGAAATCTGACAAAAACACGGCGTTTTCCGGTCAATCGAAACGCTTGACGCGTTCCGCTACGGAAAATCAACAAGCCCCAAGCCCGAACAGTGGCGGTGTGACCAAGGGGCAACGTTCCGCATCTTGGGTCTTTGGGGGAGACGGTCTAGCTACCCAAACTTCCGCTCCGGCGGGGTAAACCCGCACGGGGGCGTTGTGCTCAAGCGGTAAAGATCCTTCTTTATGATTGTCAGGGGAAGGGCGTTGTCGCAGCCCAACTTTCGGTCCCACTGGCAAGCCAGCGGGGGCCGATGGGTTGCGGCCGCCTGAAGGCGGGAGCGCGGGGCGAGGGCCTGGTTTGGGCCACGTTTATTGGGCCGAGTTTGGTCGCCTGAAGGCGGAACGTTGCTAGAAAACGAAAGAGCCCTTGTTTCCAAGGGATTGAACTGGTGCCAAACCGGGAAATATCAGTGCCCAAGTTCAGCGGTCGAAAAGTGGTGACCGCGAGACTTATCCAACGATTCCGGCGATACCGTTGGTCGAACACCTCCCAGTCAGCTTCCACTAGAATCGCTCGGAGCCTCGGCGTCGCCCAGGGCACCGTCCGGGCCTGGTCCGAGGTTGGCAAATTGTCGATGCACAAGAACCCGGCTAATGGGAAGGGGCTACTTGCATGAGCAAATCCAAACGCACTAGCATCGAAGTCCAGGGAACGTCCATCGGGATACTTACGCAGCCAGGCGGGGACTACATCTCTCTCACGGACATGGTGCGGAACTTCGATGGAGCGGGCGCCCTACTCGAGCAATGGCTCAAGAACAAGGACACCGTGCTCTTTCTCGGAGTCTGGGAACGTATCAACAACCCGGACTTTAATTCCCTCGAATTCGAGGGAATTAAAAATGAAGCAGGCCGAAACAGTTTCTTCCTTTCGGCCAAAACATGGATCAATGTGACCCGAGCCATAGGACTGATCGCGAGTGCTGGGCGCTACGGCGGCACCTATGCCCACGCAGCTCGTTGTCCTGACCAACTTAGAAAGCCTCAACTCTGTGCTCATCCGCCAGGGGGCGTCCCAGCCAGAACGGCTGCAGAAGCTCAATGAAATCGCCATCACGCAAATGCGAACTTTGTTGTCAGACACCAACATCAAGCGGCTGAAAGAATCGTAACCGTTCACGGCAACGGGGCAATCGTTGGGGCAGGGGGTGGGGACATCTTTGGCGGAAAGTACCGCATTAAGCGGAAACGAGCGGAAGCAAAAGAGCGGTTTTCCCGAGGAAAACGAAAAAGCCCTTGTTTCCAAGGGCTCTTTGATAGGCCGGGCAGGACTCGAACCCGCGACCAAGGGATTATGAGTCCCCTGCTCTAACCAACTGAGCTACCGGCCCAAAGTGCGAACAACACGCGGTTTTACGGTCGAAACCGCGTGATGGGTCGCCCCTGATCACACCCCACTACACCTGCTACCACACCCGACTACACCTGCTACTACACCCGACACCCGGAACGACACCCGCAGGACACTTGTTCCCTCGATTGCGATGTCGTTTCGCGACCGGCATGGCTGGGCCACGCGTATCATTCGGGCCTAGTTATGAAACCTGGCTCGCGTGTGTGGTTCGCGTCGTTTCGCTCGGGCCCAATTCTAGCGGACGGGGCAAAAATTCAAAGCCCGGCCCGCTTGAGGGCTGGTTGATTTTTCCAGACTTACTCGCGAATGGGTGGTCCGACTCAACGAAGTCGAGCGAGAACACGGCGTTTCCGACTCAATCGAAATGCTTGACGCATTCCGCTACGGAAAAATCAACAAGCCGTTGACCAAAACGCTTGAGGCTGGTTGATTTTTCAAGACTTGCTCGCGAGTGGGCCGTCCGACTCAAGGAACATCGGGCAAAAACAGGGCGTTTCCGACTCAATCGAAATGCTTGACGCATTCCGCTACGGAAAAATCAATCCGCCGTTGACCAAAATGCTTGGGGGCTTGTTGATTTTTCAAGACTTGCTCGCGAATGGGCCGTCCGACTCAAGGAACATCGGGCAAAAACACGGCGTTTCCGCCTCAATCGAAATGCTTGACGCATTCCGCTACGGAAAAATCAACCAGCCGTTGACCAAAATGCTTGAGGGCTGGTTGATTTTTCCAGACTTGCTCGCGAATGGGTGGTCCGACTCAACGAAGTCGAGCGAGAACACGGCGTTTCCGACTCAATCGAAATGCTTGACGCATTCCGCTACGGAAAAATCAACAAGCCGTTGACCGAAACGCTTGAGGGCTGGTTGATTTTTCCAGACTTGCTCGCGAATGGGTGGTCCGACTCAACGAAGTCGAGCGAGAACATGGCGTTTCCGCCTCAATCGAAATGCTTGACGCATTCCGCTACGGAAAAATCAACCAGCCGTTGACGCGTTCCGCTACGGAAAAATCAACCAGCCCTTGACGTGGCACGCTGAACTAGGGGCGGTTTGGCAGGGGGATGGCTTGCATGACTTCCGAGATTTCACCGAGGATCTTGGGCAGGTAGGTGATCCCGGAATAGTGATCCACGGGCATCTCGATGTGATGTTCGGCCGATAACTTGGCGGCTGTGGCCAACGCCAACGAGCAACTGGGGGGGACGACATCGTCCTTCGTACCGCTGTAGAGCCAGGTGGTCGCGGGATCGATGCGATGGGCCAGCCGCAAGGGTTCGACAGGCCGAGCCAGATCCAGAATCTGCTGTTCGGAGAAGCCCGCGTTCTCCAATCGTTGCCGCACCTTGGCGGCATCGCGTTGGCCTTTGAGCACGACGTCGTGCAAGTTACCGCCCGCCAGAAAGATAAACTTGCGTTGGTAACCATCGTCCAGACCGCAGGTGGTGGCGGTGACAAAGCCACCAAGGCTGGTGCCTTGCAGCCCGATCCGCTGGGGTTGGACAAACGGCAGGGCGGCCACGGCATCGCGGGCGCGGCGGACATCCGCCACCCCTTGTTTCAAGGCACCCAAAAACTGCTCGGGGTCGTCGGCCAACTCCGCGCTGCGTTCGCCGTAACCGGGCAGTTGCAGTAAAAACGCGTGCAAGCCCAACCCGGCCAGCCCGCGAGCCACCAGCCGTCCGACTGGCATGTTCCGGCCCGACTCGTGGACCACCACGACGGCTGGGCCGGTCAGGACCTGTCCTGCCTCGTCGCGTGGCATGTACCACTCCATCGCCACAAGATCGACCCGCGCGTCGCCGCTGGGGCGGGGCGAGGGGAAACGCACGAGCCATTGACCGAAGCCGCGCCGAGCCGTCTCTATTGTCACGGGAAAATCACTGGGTTCCCACCGCAGTCCGGCCAAGCAGTCGGCCGCGTCGCCGGGTTCGACCGCGTCGACGGACAACGTGTCGCGAGCCGACCAACGCGTCGCGGCCACCAAGCCGCCTGGGGTGGGCTTCTCGTCAGGCTCCTGCCACGCCCGAACAGCCTCGCCCGACAGGATCGGTCCGCCAACCAGGAACACCGCGACGGTACAAATTTTCCAGGCAAGAGCGAGGCGGATGGGGCGAAAGCCAACAGCGAGCAGCTCGAGGGGACGCATAACGATTCCTGGGGTGGACCGAATCGGCAGTGGAGCCGACCTGGGATGGGGACGTTCACTTGCTGTCCATTGTAAGCCAGCCACGGTTGTCAGTCAGCCACGGTTGCAGGATAGTGCTCGGGCTGAGGGCCGATGGTCGCAACAGGAAGTTCGGAGAATGGGGGGCGTGAGTTCATTCAATTCTGGACCGGAAGTGTCATGGCTCAGGTGGGAGATAGAGGAGAGCGTTCGATGGAGTCATTTGCCTGGCCGACCCTCGGCGGGAAGCAATTTTGGACGGACTTCCGTTGGTGGCATGGCCTGCGTTTGCAGCAACACCAGTTGACTGGGCATTGGCGCGTCTTGTCCCCGCGGAACCGTCGTTTGGCGTGGGGCTCGGCCGCGGAGTGTCTGGAGGCGTTTCACCGCCAGCAGGGCTCGTTGGGTGACCCCTGGAGTTGTTTGCCTGAGCGGCCCCAGGTGGTGGTGTTGCTGCATGGCCTGATGCGGAGCAGTGCTTCGCTGCGGGGCCTGGCAAAGTATCTGGTCCGCCACGGTTGCGGGCCGGTGGTGGACTTCCGTTACGCCAGCACTCGAGCGAGTCTGCAGCGGCACGCGGCGGCGTTGACATCGGTGGTCAAACATTTGCCTGGTCGTCCACGAGTCAGTTTCGTGGGCCACAGCATGGGAAACATTGTGTTGCGGCACGCGATCGGCGATTGGCTGGCGTCACCCGCTGGGGCGTCTCTGTTAACGCGGCTGCAGCGCGTTGTGATGTTGGCTCCACCGAACCAAGGAGCCGCGATCGCTCGGGCGTTGGCGGTGACTGGGCTATTCCAAGTCCTGACTGGTCGTCCGGGGACGGAGTTGGGGCGCCAGTGGCAGGCGACGCACGCTCGGCTGGCGACGCCACCGTGTCCCTTTGCGGTGATCGCTGGTCGGGCACGGCTCTCCTCCTGGAATCCCCTGGTGGGTAGCCCCAACGACCTGATCGTGAGCGTGGCGGAAACGGAATTGCCGGGCGCGGCGGAGCACATGGTATTTGACGGGATTCATTCTTTTTTAATGGACGATCCACGAGTGCAAGCGGCGACCGCCGAGTTTCTGCGAGCGACCGATCCGGCCGGCCGCGGTCCACACGAGTGATCGTTTGCGGTGAGACATGGTAAGTGGTTACACGGCAATAGTGGAGGCGCAGAGGAAGACAGCGGTTGCTGGGTATTCTCTGCGTACTGCCTCCCTCTGCGGTGTTTCTTCTTTGGGCCGGAAGAAAGTTTGAACCGCGAGAGATCGGAAGGACGCAGAGGAAGACAGCGGTTGCTGGGTATTCTCTGCGAACTTCCTCCCTCTGCGGTGTTCCTTCTTTGGGCCGGAAGAAAGTTTGAACCGCGAGAGATGGGAAGGACGCAGAGGAAGACAGCGGTTGCTGGGTATTCTCTGCGTACTGCCTCCCTCTGCGGTGTTCATTCTTTGGGCCGGAAGAAAGTTTGAACCGCGAGAGATGGGAAGGACGCAGAGGAAGACAGCGGTTGCTGGGTATTCTCTGCGAGCTTCCTCCCTCTGCGGTGTTCGTTCTTTGGGCCGGAAGAAAGTTTGAACCGCGAGAGATGGGAAGGACGCAGAGGAAGACAGCGGTTGTTCGGTATTCTCTGCGTACTGCCTCTCTGTGCGGTGTTAGTTCTTTGGGCCGGGAGAAAATTTGAACCGCGAGAGATGGGAAGGACGCAGAGGAAGACAGCGGTTGCTGGGTATTCTCTGCGAACTTCCTCCCTCTGCGGTGTTCCTTCTTTGGGCCGGGAGAAAGTTTGAACCGCGAGAGATGGGAAGGACGCAGAGGAAGACAGCGGTTACTCGGTATTCTCTGCAAACTGCCTCCCTCTGCGGTGCTTCTTCTTTGGGCCGGGAGAAAGTTTGAACCGCGAGAGACGGGAAGGACGCAGAGAAAGACAGCGGTTGCTGGGTATTCTCTGCGTACTGCCTCCCTCTGCGGTGATTCTTCTTTGGGCCGGCAGTAAGTTTGAACCGCGAGAGATGGGAAGGACGCAGAGGAAGACAGCGGGTGCTGGGTATTCTCTGCGTACTTCCTCCCTCTGCGGTGATTCTTCTTTGGGGCCGGAAGAAAGTTTGAACCGCGAGAGATGGGAAGGACGCAGAGGAAGACAGCGGTTGCTCGGTATTCTCTGCTTACTTCCTCCCTCTGCGGTGATTCTTCTTTGGGCCGGCAGAAAATTTGTAACCGCGAGAGATGGGAAGGACGCAGAGGAAGACATTGGCTGCCCTTCCCGAGCTTTTTTTGTTGGAAATTCAGCAATTCGCTTGCGTCGAGCTGACAGGCCGGGTACCTTCAAGGTGGGTCCGCAGGCTGTCGGAACGCTTTTCACCTGGGAGTTGGATCATGTCGGTTTTCACGCGTTGGCGTTTTATTGTCTGTTTGAGTTTGGTGCTTTCTGGGCCCGCCGTGGCAGTGGCTTGTTTGTGGGATGTTGACACTTTGCGGATGGAGCAGAGTCGCTTTCCCTCGGTTCTGGAGCTGATCACAGGAAAGTTTTGCGGCATTCCCTGAGGTTTTATCGGTGGCGGATTGAGAATCGTCAGCAGCGTCTTGGCACAGACCCGCAGAACATTGCCTTGTGGGACGACTTGGCGGTGGCGTACGACAAAACGGGCCAACATGAAAAGGCGATTGAAACGGGTTGGAAGGCCGAGCAATTGCGACCTGGTCGGTACAGAGTCGGCCGCGAATCTGGGGACATTCTACATTCATGCTGGCAAGATGGACGAGGGCTAAAGTTTATCGACCAGGCCTTGGCGATTAACCCCAACGCGCATTTCGGGCGGGAGCGGTACCAACGCTGGTTGGTGGAATACGTGTTGCAGCGTCAACAAGACGGTGTGCTTGAATTGCCGATGATCGAGGACTCCCGTGCCGGAGTTGTATCCGCACAGTGCGACTCGAAGGTATATTCCCAAGGTGCGCGAGGTTTCGCAACGTTTGTACAGCAGAAGGAGCGTTTGGCGCAGGCGGAAGCAGAAAGCAAGCTGGGGAACAGCAAGGGATCAGGTTCCGTTGTGCCAGCTGATTCGGCGGGTGGAGTTCATCGATCGCAGCCCGTATCGTCAGGGGCGGATCCGTTCGGGACAGCTGACATCAATGCGTCAGCCATCAAAGGCGTCTTGGGCATGATGCGGTTCGGACAACACGACTCGCCGATCTTATTGGAGGCACTTGGGTCGCTTTTTGTCCGACAGGGCCGAGAATGGGATGGCAAGCAGATGGCAGCGCGCCTATTACGAGCGGCGGCTGTGGCGCCGAACGCGAAGGCCAAAGAGGCATACCGTCAGTTAGCGGGCACGGCTCTGGTGCATCAGATTGTGGGCAATGGCGGGACAAGAGCGATCACGTTGGAGGAGGTGGAAGCTGACCTGGCAGCGGAACTGGCGGACGCCGAGGCTTGGTACCAGGAGTTACGGCAACGCGAGTTATCTTGGATTGCTGCTGGGTTGGATCCGAGGCCCTGTTCGCTCGTTTGTACGACCAGGATCCAGTGGTGACCGATTTTGAACCGTTGGAACCTGCCGCGCCCTGGAGTTGGGACTTCGATTGGTTGTTGCAGGACAGCATCGGTCGCCGCGTCGATCTTGGCGTTAGGGCTCGTGACTGCTGTCGTGGTGTTCCGATGGCGTTGGGGACGGATTGAAGTCCGACGGTCGGAGGCAAGTGTGCTGGAAGAAAAGGAATGCTCGACCTCTAGCGGAACCCAACCTGCTGGCTCAGTGCTGCCTGGAAGATTCGCGGGCATTGCCGCCAAGTCTAGGGAAACAAGGTAGCGAAGGGAAGTTGTTGGAGCAGTCACGGTCGGTTGGTCCACCGCGAGGATAATGCACTTAGTGAAGCGGTAGGGATTGTGCGGGTCGTCGGCATTATGAGTAATCTGGCGGGACTGACTGAGATGCTGAAATGGCCGGTCGTTCGGTTCGATAGTGTCCTACGGAGGATACGACCGATGAAGCGAATGCCCAACAACTTCCCACAATCTTGGCGGTGGCTTGCCACCCTACTCTGGTGACGGCTGGACCGGCCTTGCCGCTGGCGAGTGACAGTCCGTTGGGGATTGCCAGTGCCCAGACCTTGTCGACCGCGGCGACCGGCATGGTCCCCCGGGCGACCGATGGGTCGGAAGGCACGCAAGGTCGACCTTATCGGCTTCCGCCCGTAGCCAGGGTAACTCGACAGAGCGGCCACGTGGCGACATCGCCCGCGGCAACTCGGCTGCCGAGCGTCTCAACGTTGCCCGCGACCGCACAGCAGGACGCGACCGCACAGCGGGACGGGGCCGCGGCGTCCCGCGGGACGGGGCGTGGCCCAAATGCAGCGGCGACGGCTGGCTATTTGCCCGCCGCCCTGCGAGCGTCCGCTCGGCAGGTTTCGCACGACGAAACCTGGCTGGACGCCGAAAACTTCAGAGGCGATCCCGTTGGCTCCGACGCTGTTGAGTGGCGAGCGACCGCGGCCGACCGAAGTGGTTGCCGTGCCCTTCCAAGACGGCATCGACAGTGGGCCCGATACCTGCGGGCTGGACGCTGAAGAGCGTGGAGACCCTGAAGTTGGGGATTTTCCCGGACCGAACGCATCCGCAGGACGCTGCTGAGGGCATCTTGGCGGGTGCACCGAAGGGTCCGTTGTTCGAGCAGGTTCAGATCGGTCGCGTTGCCACCTGGATCGCCCCGAACATCACCTACCAGCCGCTGTTGTTTGAGGATGCTCGCGTGGAGCGATACGGCTTCGCCAGCCCATACTTTGCGATCCAGCCGATCCGATCGGGCTTGCACTTTACCAATTCGGCCTTGCTGTTCCCGATTCGGGCGGTGGTGTATCGCAACGAGTGCGAGTCGCCCTTGGCATTCGAGCGGCCGGGGATCAAGTGGCCCCGTCGCGAGAGGTGTCTTGTCCCTGCTATCGGGTGGTAGGGCGTCCTCCATGCTTGGGCTCCAGCAGTGGCGGGCCGCGACCGTGTCCGCCTTCGATTGACTCCGATTTGGGAGGCTGGACCGATGGATGACGGAACCCGAGCGGCGGCTCTTATTGAACATGGTCCCAGGGGTTGGACCGAGGTTGTACCGTCGTTTGACGGAGCGATTCAGGGGCCCGAGGCGGTGTTTTCGGCCCAGGTGTCCGAGTTGACCTCCCTCCCGGGTGTCGGCAAGTCGCTGGCTCAGGCGATCGCGACTGCTCCTGGGCAGATCAATGTTCAACAGGAGCTGGAGGAGTGCCAGGCATGAGATCCGGCTCTTGATCCATGGTACTCCCGCGTATCCGCTGGAGCTGGCCAGAATCGATGACTCGCCGCCGGTGCTGTATTGCCGGGGCAATCTGTTGCCCACCGATCGATTGGCGATCGCCATGGTGGGATCGCGGCATGTGACGAATTACGGCATGCAGGTCGCCCAGCAGTTCGCGCGTGGCTTGGTGCAGGCCGGTTTCTGCGTGGTTTCGGGTTTGGCGCGCGGGGCGGACGCAGCCAGCCACCGGGCAGCCCTGGCCGCTGGGGGCGTACCGTCGCGGTGCTCGGCAGCGGCCTGCTCAACCTGTATCCACCGGAGCACGCGGAGTTGGCCCAAGAGATTATCGCCAACGGAGCCGTCTTGTCCGAGGTGCCTCTGCACCGGCCGCCGCATGCGGGGCGTTCCCGCAACGCAACCGGATCGTGTCAGGGCTGAGTTTGGGAGTGCTGGTGATCGAGGCCAGCAAGCGCAGCGGTGCCCTCATTACCGCTCGGCACGCCATGGAGCAGAACCGCGAGGTGTTCGCTATCCCAGGCAGGATCGACAGCAGCGGCTCGCATGGCTGCCACGATCTGATTCGCGACGGTGCGACCTTGGTGCAATGTGTCGAGGACATCCTGGATAGCCTGGGCCCTCTGGCTCAGCCGCTCGTGTTGGACCCAAATAAAACGGAAGACGACAATTCGCCAGAAACGCATCTGGCAACGGCGGCAACCTCGTCAGCACTTGGCGTCGGAGCAGACGTGCCGGTCGGTTCGATGGACGCGAAATCCAGCGAGGTCGTTGGTCGCCGCCCCACCGAAATCCGGCAACCGGCCGAGCTGCTGCTCAATCCGCAAGAGACGTTGGTGCTGCAGGCGATTGGGGTGGAGCCGACACTGATCGACCAGGTCGTGGCCATGACGGAGTTGCCCATCAGTCGGGTCCTGTCGACGCTGACCGTCCTCCAGGCTCGTCGGTTGATTCGTCGGGTGGGAGGGACTCAGGTCGCGCGGGTTTAATCGCTTGGAACCGCGTTACGATCCGCCGCCAATCCGCGGTTAGCCACAAGGAAGTCGGATGTCGAGACGCAGTACCGCGAGGTCGGCGGAGCGAAGCGGGCCAATGTGAGTAGGGCCAGTGTGAACAGGGCCGATGCGAATAGGCCCGATGTGAGTAGGTACGAGCGGCCATGACGATGCAAGCGGAATTTGAAGTCTTTTTCGACGGCGATTGCCCGTTGTGCAAGCGGGAGATTGCGTGGCTGCAGCGAAAGGACAAGGAGAGCAAGATCCAGTTCACGGACATTGCGGCTGCCGATTTTGATGCCGCCAGCTACGGCAAGACGCATGCCGACTTCATGGCCTCGATGCACGGTCGGTTCCCGGATGGGCGTTGGACCGAGGGCATTGACACGTTTGATTCCCTTTACCGCCTGTTGGGCTGGGGCTGGGTGGTGGCTTGGACTCGGTGGCCGATTGTGCGTCCGGCCATGGACCGCGTGTATCGGATTTTTGCTTGGTACCGGCCGTGGCTGTCACGGGGTCGTGGGGCTCGTGCCGAGTCGACGGCGACTGTTCGCCCGCTGGTAAGTCCTGACTGCACCGCCTATCCTGTAGGCCACGGTACCCGGAACCTCGGGGACTGATCCCTGTTTTTACGAGCGATTGACCCGGTCAAAGGTCTCGGGTCTTGGTTAGGATACGCATGCACCCTCGAC
Source organism: Pirellulaceae bacterium (assembly GCA_018402565.1). Lineage (GTDB taxonomy): Bacteria > Planctomycetota > Planctomycetia > Pirellulales > Pirellulaceae > M30B19. The sequence goes on from JAGYIQ010000014.1 coordinate 16,493, forward strand.
CTCGATTGGCAGTCATTGGCAGCGGCATTTCGGGCTGCTCGGCGGCCTTCTTCCTGCAGCAGCAGTTTGATTTGGTGTTGTTCGAATCGGAGCCGCGGATCGGCGGCCACACTCATACCCGTTGGGTGGATTGCCAGAGCTTGCGCCGCGTGACAGGACCTGTCGGTGAACAGACCGCACGTCCGACGGGGAATTGCCTGCCGATCGACACGGGCTTTATCGTCTTCAACGATCGCACGTACCCGAACCTGATAAGACTGTTCGATCTGTTGGGGTGCGCGGCCAGGACACCGAGATGTCGTTCAGTGTCCGGTGCGATGCGTCGGGGATTGAGTACAGTGGCAGCACGTTGGACAGTTACTTTGCCCAGCGGCGGAACTTGTTGCGTCCCAGCTTTTATCGCTTTTTGTTCGACTTTCGTCGTTTCGCCAAGCAGGCAGTCGAGTACTTGGAGACGGAGGACGAGACCCAGACGGTCGGCGAGTTCTTTCGGCAGCATCGCTACAGCGAGGCCTTCTATCGCCGGTACTTCCCGCCGATGGGGTCGGCGATTTGGTCTTGCCCGACGGGTACCTTCTGAGAAATTCCCCATCCGTTTTATTTGTCAATTTTATCATCACCACGGCTTGTTGACCATTCGCAATCGCCCGCAATGGCGGGTGGTGGTGGGCGGTTCGTGGCAGTACCTGGAGCCGCTGACTCGCCCGTATGCGGATCGTATTCGCACGAGTGCGGTCATTGAACACGTGCGGCCCACCGCTGGCGAAGTTGCTGGCATCGACGGGGGCTTGGTGAATGATCCGACGGCCGGGGCTGGGCAGGCGGGTGCTGCGGAGCGCTGGCGGGTGTTGGGACGTCAGACCGATGCGGCGGGGAACGTCCAGCCGATCGATGAGACATTTGACCACGTGGTGTTCGCTTGTCATGCGGATCAGGCTCTGAGGATCTTGGAGCCGCCGGCGGGGTCGTTGCTGCGGGGTACGCTGAGTGCCTTCTCGTATCAAAGCAACCAGGCGACTCTGCATACGGACGACTCGGTGCTGCCGAGACGGCGGCGGGCGTGGGCAGCGTGGAACTACCGGCTGCCGGCCACTTCGGCCTCCGCGAATGGCGTGGGTGAACAGGCGACCGTGACCTACAACATGAACCGCTTGCAAGGTTTTAGTGACACGCAGACACTGGGGCAGACGTTTTGTGTCACTTTGAATGAGGATGCCGCGATCGATCCTGCCAAAGTTATCGAACGCCTATCGTATGCGCATCCCATCTTTCGATCGGGAGGTTGGCCGCCCAGCAGCGGCATGACGACTTGATCGATCACGAGGGGTTATCGTTTTGTGGTGCTATTGGGGAATGGGTTTCACGAAGATGGACTCCAGAGTGCCCTGAAAGTCAGTCAGAAGTTATTGGGAATGGACCCATGGAAAGTGGTTTGTACTTCGGATGGGTCAAGCACCGTCGGTTCACGCCCGTAGAGCACGCCTTTCGCTATCGACTGTTTCTGGTCGGCTTGGATTTGACCGACCTGCCCAATGCCTTTCCGGGGTCATGGACGTGGTCTGCTATCCGGCCGGCCATTGCCAGGTTTCGCGCAGTGATCATTTAGGAGATCCTCAGCAGCCGTTGGCCGAGTCCGTGCGGGATATGGTCGCCGCGACGGGCCGGTCCCGACCTACCGGCAAGATCCCGCTGTTGACACACTTGCGGTATTGGGGGTTGGTCTTTAACCCTGTCTCGTTCTACTTCTGTTTGGACTCGGCGGGACGTTGGGAGACGATGGTGGCGGAGGTCAGCAACACGCCGTGGGGGCAGGTCCATTGTTATGTGATCGATCGAGCCCAGGCGACTGCGGCGGAACGTGCTTCGATACCGAAATTCTGAGCGAAAAAGTCCTGCATGTCTCGCCGTTCTTGAGCATGGACTACGGCTATCGCTGGGATATTCGCGCTGCCGACGATCACTTGACGATGCACATCGAAAATGTGCCTCGAGCGAATGTCGGCGCGGGGATTGAGCGGAGGGAATTGGCCGAGCAGGCTGAGCCACCACCGAATGCGGGCGGCGTCGCAAGCAGAGGTCGTGGGGATCAAGCGAGTGTTGGTCGGCAGTCGGCGGGGTCTTCCGCGAGTCGCCTCGCGGGCGTTCAACGTGACGCTGAGCTTGCAGCGACGACCGATGACGCGTCGCTGGCGGTGGCTGGCACCGCTGCGATTCCCCTGGATGACGGCTGCGGTAGTGTGGGGACTCTACTGGCAGGCCCTGTTGTTATGGTGGCGCAAGGTCCTGCATGTCCCTCACCCCGGTCTGCGCGAAACGGGGCAGAGTGTGCCGTTCGGATATCGGCAGCAGCCTCCGTCTCGCCACGGATCGATGGCAACACGAAGGCCTGCGGAATGACCGTGGAGTCACGAGGCGGTGGGGCGGTTGGCGAGCAACGAAAGCGGACGCTTGGGAGTCTCGACGCCTCTGCTTGTGAGGGGCAAATATTGGTTAACACGGGGCTCGCGCGTCGGTTACAGCGGACCTAAGGCCGGTTGGGTTGTCAGCTCGCCTGCGATGACGTTTGGCCGTGTATGTCGGACGAAGCCAGTGGTGTACAATGTCGTTGGTTTTGGCTGCGGTCGTCCCATTTTGCGTCCAGAAAGGCGTCTATGGAATTGATGGAACAGGGCAAGGGTCTTTCAGGTACGGGTCTTTCGGGCATGGGTCAACAGGCTGAGGGTCAACAGACTGAGGGGAAAGTGGGGGTTGGGCGAGGCGGTTTGGCAGGAGAGGCCTCTCCGGTTGCCAACAGTATTCGGACGAAAGAGCAGCGGAACATGCCAGCGACAGCGACCGAGGTGGACTGGCGGCCGGCGAGTGAGCCGACGGAATTGGGCCAAGTCCAACGCTCCGATCGCTGGTTTCGCTCGGCCTTGTTCCGACAGCTGCGTGGCCTGCAGAGTGGGCATCTCACGATCGTCGATGCCGACGGGCGGCACTGTTTCGGTGACGGTTCTGGCGACATTCCGCCGGTGACCTTGCAGGTGATTCGTCCTTCGGCCTACCGCCGCATTGTGACTGGCGGCGATTTGGGTTTCTCAGAGAGCTTGATGGAGGGCGATTTTTCGATCGACCGGCTGGTGCCATTGCTACGCATGTTGGTGATCAATTCTCGTTTCAAGCGCCGACATTTGGGCAGCAGCCGTGGCTTCGCTGGTTGCGATCCAAGCTGCGCCATTGGTTGAAGCGGAATCATCGGAGCAACGCTTCACGAAACATCCGGGCTCACTACGACCTTAGCAACGAGTTCTTCGGGTTGTGGTTGGATCCCACCATGACTTACTCCAGCGGTGTTTTCCCGTCTTTGCAGTTGGCGGCAGGAGCTTCGGGGCCCGGAGTGGCAAAGCAACGATTCGATGCAGGCCGCCTCGCTTGAGAAGATCGACCTGCTCTGCCAGAAGCTGGACTTGCAACCGGAAGATCATTTGGTGGAGATCGGTTGCGGTTGGGGTGGATTGGCGATTCACGCCGCGTCTCGTTACGGTTGCCGTGTCACCGGCGTGACCCTCTCGCCGGCTCAGTTGGAAATCGCTCAGCAGCGGGTCGCGGCCGCTGGACTGCAAGATCGGGTGACACTCCAGTTAATGGATTATCGCGATCTGACAGGCCAGTACGACAAGTTGGTCTCGGTGGAGATGATCGAAGCGGTCGGTTTCGAGTTTCACGACGAGTACTTCCGGACGTGTTGTCGCCTGCTCAAGCCCGAAGGACGCATGGCCTTCCAGGGAATCACGATCCTGACCAGCGATCACGCATTATCTGAGCCAAATCGATTTTATTCGCGAATACATTTTTCCGGGCGGGTGTTTGATCAGCAACGCGGAAGTGCTGCGTTCGGTGACGCGGGCCTCGGATTTCCGTTTGGTCGATACTCAAGAAATTGGTTTGCATTACGCCGAGACCTTGCGGCGTTGGCGGACCGAGTTCCATCGTCATTGGGATGCGATCAAGGGTTTGGGATTTGACGAACGATTCTTTCGTTTGTGGGATTATTATCTGGCGTACTGCGAAGCGGGCTTTGCCGAGGGGCATGTTGGGACGGTACAGATGGTGCTGGACCGGCCTGCTTGCATTGCCCCGGTCGTACGACAGCGGCAACCGAGCAGCGGAAGTCCACTGACGTCGCCGCGTCCAACGGGACGCGTTCGGGGACGAGCAGCGTGAGCAACAAATCGGTGGTCGGTCCGCATGGGCCTCGGCCACATCTAGGTAGCACGACGATGGAGGCCTCCTCCAGTCTGGCGGAAAATTGATGTTGGGATGGACTTTCGGTATCGGGACGTTGGGTCTACTGGCTGTCATGGGCGGTCTGTGGTGGACCCATGGTAGAAAAAGGCAATGCGGGCATCGTCGACGTTGCCTGACCTTGGGTGTCGGTGCGTTGGCTCTGATGTATTGCCTGGTGCCCAGCGACGGCGACGGATGGCGGCGGGCGGTATTGGCAGTGATCGTCTCGGCCTGAGCATCCGCTTGGCGCTTCACATTTGGCATCGCGTACGGGTCATGCCCGAAGATGGCCGATATTTGGCGATGAAGGAATATTGGGGAGAGAAGGCCCCCGCGAAGATGCTGGGCTTTTTCTTTTTCAAGCGATTGCCGCGGCCTTGTTCAGCCTGCCGATGTTCTTGGCGGCGGGAAATGCGACCCCTTCGGTGCCTTTGACATTGCCGCGATTGTGATCGCACTGATTGCGATTGGCGGCGAGAGCATCGCGGACCGGCAATTGCAGAGCTTTCGTGAGGTACCGACCAATCGTGGTCGCACGTGTCGCGTTGGGCTGTGGCGTTATTCGCGACATCCCAACCATTTTTCTGAGTGGTTGCACTGGTTTGCTTACGTGGGCTTGGCCATCACTGCCCCCTATGGCTGGCTGACGCTGCTTGCGCCTTTGCCATGCTCTACTTTATTTTGTATGTCACGGGCATCCCACCGACGGAACGTCAGGCTTTGAAGTCGCGGGGAAGATTATCGCTAACTACCAACGCGAGACCAGCGCGTTTTTTCCCTGGCCTCCTCGGCCACTGATTGAGGGTGGATCCGCCGCCAAGCCAGCGACCGATTCGCTGGGAGAATAGCAATCGAACGAACGGCTCGGCGCTAACCGCGGGTTTTGGTGAGCGGCAAGGCGCTAGCCGCCGGTTGCCCCTGGGACCGGCACGGCGTCAATCGCCGGTTTTGGTGAGCGGCAGCGCTAGCCGCCGGTTGCCCTGGGACCGGCACGGCGTCAATCGCCGGTTTTGGTGAGCGGCAAGGCGCTAGCCGCCGGTTTCCCCTGGGACCGGCACGGCGTCAATCGCGGGTTTTGGTGAACGGCAAGGCGCTAGCCGCCGGTTGCCCCTGGGACCGGCACGGCGTCAATCGCCGGTTTTGGTGAGCGGCAAGGCGCTAGCCGCCGGGCTCCCTGGGACCGGCACGGCGTCAATCGCCGGTTTTGGTGAACGGCAAGGCGCCAGCCGCCGGTTGCCCTGGACCGGCAACGCGTCAATCGCCGGTTTTGGTGAGCGGCAAGCGCCAGCCGCCGGTTGCCCTGGGACCGGCACCGCGTCAATCGCCAGTTTTGGTGAGCGGCAAGGCGCTAGCCGCCGGTTGCCCCTGGGACCGGCACGGCGTCAATCGCCGGTTTTGGTGAGCGGCAAGGCGCTAGTCGCCGGTTTCCCCTGGGACCGGCACGGCGTCAATCGCCGGTTTTGGTGAGCGGCAAGGGCAGCCGCCGGTTGCCCCTGGGACCGGCACGGCGTCAATCGCCGGTTTTGGTGAGCGGCAAGGCGCTAGCCGCCGGTTGCCCCTGGGACCGGCGTCGGCGTCAATCGCCGGTTTTGGTGAGCGGCAAGGCGCTAGCCGCCGGTTGCCCTGGGACCGGCACGGCGTCAATCGCCGGTTTCCTCGGGGGACATTCCCCAGGCGAGCCAACGGGTGTAACTGTTCACGACTTGTAGCGTGATTTAAAGCACGTCGTCAGGAGTAAACGCGGTTTTGCGTGGTAATCGGTTGCCCGGCGGCTCGACTTCGAGTCACGAACGGTTCGACGTGCGCCCGTGCACCCGCCCCGAGACAGGACCGCCAACGGTGACCGGTTACTCAATTTGTTTTGGAGTCACATGATGCAAAGTAGTTTGATCAGCACGGGAATCACCGCCATCGAGAAGGGCTTGGTTCCGGACGCCGTTACCCGCTGGGGAATCCGGCGATTGTGTCGGCAGCGACTGGTGATGTTCCCCACCGAGACAACCCGCAAGGCCTGGCGGGGTTCGGACGCTCATCCTTGGAAAACGGACTTCATGGCCATGATGGACGCTGGGCCGGTGGCCGCGGACACTCAGGCCGCCAACGAGCAACACTACGAGCTTCCGCCCCATTTCTTTACCACCTACTTGGGGCCGCGGCGCAAGTACAGTTCGTGTATTTGGCCGCAGGGAGTCAACGATATTGCGGCAGCGGAAGAGGCGTCGTTGCAACAGGTGTGCGACCGAGCGCAACTGGTTGACGGACAGCGCATCTTGGATGTCGGCTGTGGTTGGGGTTCCTTTTCTCTCTGGGTGTTGGAACACTACCCCCACGCGCAGGTCACCGCCGTGTCCAATTCGGCGCCGCAGCGGGAATACATCCAAGGACAAGCCGCCGAGCGTGGTTGGGGTTCACGTCTCCAAGTCATCACCGCTGACATGAACCACTTTGAACCCGAGGCCAATGCGTACGACCGAATTGTCTCGATCGAGATGTTCGAGCACATGCGGAACTACCGACAGCTGTTGGGGCGGTTGCGGCAGGCGCTGCGGCCTGATGGCCAGCTGTTCATCCATATTTTCTGCCACAAAGATTGGCCGTATTTGTTTGAAACGGAAGGAGCCGCTAACTGGATGGGACGTTATTTCTTCACGGGCGGCATGATGCCCAGCTACGATCAGTTGGAGCAATTCGGCGAGTTGTTTCAGGTGGTGGAAAAATGGCAGGTCAACGGCGTCGACTACGGCAAGACGCTGGACGCTTGGCTGGAGAAATTCGACCGCTCCACCGCGACACTCCAACCGATCCTACAACAAGTTTACGGCCAGGACTGGGGCAAGTGGCAACAGCGTTGGCGAGTGTTCTTGATGGCCTCGAGTGAGCTGTTCCGTTACAACCGGGGCACCGAGTGGTTCGTCGGGCACTATCGACTCAAACCGACGACTTAAACGCCAGGACTTCGTCGATGACACGTTGAATTCGCGTGCGACAGTCGCACCAATGACGTGTGATCTCTGCGATCGGCCATCCGTGCGCTTGCAGCTCGATGCGCTCGCACGAGGCATGGGCGGTGTTGGTGGCCAGGAATCCCAGAGAGCCCTTCAAAGCGTGGGCGACGGCGCTGACTTGGTTCACGTCCGCGGTGCTCAGAGCTTGCTCCATCCGGTGCATCAATCGTGGTGTCTCCGTCAGAAATGTGACCAGGAGCTCGTCCAGTAACTCGGGGTCTTGGGCGGTGTTCTTCCGCGCGCGCGGCCAATCAATTTCCGGACTGGCAAACGTGGGGTCGGCAGCCACCGGGGCATGGCTGGCGGCGGCCCCGCTCGGCTGTGGCAGGCTTGATGGAAAACGCTGGGCCAGTGATGCGAGCTTGGCTTGGAGTTCGATCGAACGGATTGGCTTGCTCAGGTAGTCATCCATTCCAGCCGCCAAGCAACGCTCGCGATCCCCTCGCATGGCGCGGGCTGTCATGGCCAAGATTGGCACGCGTCCCGTCCCTCCCGCCTCGACTTGCCGCCATTGTTTGGTCGCCTGATAGCCATCCAGTTCTGGCATCTGCACATCCATCAACACCAAATCAAAGTGTTCCTGGGCCATCCGCTCCAGCGCCTCGCGACCGTTGCTGACGAGGACCACTTGGTGTCCCAATCGCCCCAGCAGCCCTTCGGCCAACTTCTGATTGACCTTATTGTCTTCGGCAACCAGGACACGCCAGCCGGTCGCCGTGTGGCTAACTCGTGTCGATTCCATCGAGTGTGTTGAGCGAGCTTCGTGGTGCGGAGCGACCTCCGACCGGATCGCTGTCGGCACGTTGGGCGGGTGAGTCCCTTGGACGACGGGCGTCTCGACGGGGAGGGATCCGAGTGAGGATTCCGCGTCCGCCGCGGCCGTCTGCCGTGAAACGGGTGGCGTCAGGTCGACTCCATGCGTTGAGTCGCCTGTCACTGGCTGAGCGTTCCCTATCGCTCGGGTGACGGGCGTGCGAGGCGTTCCGGAGTTCGCACCCGAGCCAGACGGAGCGATGGGGTCGCGTTCTGCATGTGGCTTGTCCGCTGCAGAAACGCCGTCGACCGTGGCGATTTCAGCCAGGCAATCGACGATCGCGTTGTAGATATCGGATTGTTTGGCCGGCTTCAATAAGGGCGGGCGTACGTGTAGGCGACGGTAGATATCCAGATCCTCGTCGCGCATTCCGGAGGTCAGGAGCAAGATGGCCGCGGGAGAGAACACGCCGCTATCGATCAAGGCATTGGCCAATTCCCAGCCACGCATTTTTGGCATCTGATCGTCCGTGATCAATAACTGGAACGGCACTTGCTGAGCTCGGGCGTCCGTCGCCAACTGGATTGCCTCGGCAGCCTGCGTGGCGATGGTGGCCGCGACGCCCCAATTGGCCAACATATCTCGCAGGATCCGTCGGTTTGTTGGCTCGTCATCCACCACCAGGACTCGCAGGCCCTGAACTTGAACGGGCGGGGCGACCGAAACCGCGGTGGGAGCGACCTGCACCCATTGGACCGGCAGGCAGACCTGAAACAGGCTGCCTTGATTCAGTTGGCTACTCACGTTGATCTCGCCGTCCATCAACTGCGCCAATTGTTGGGAGATCGTTAGCCCCAATCCGGTGCCGCCGTACTTCCGCGCGGTGGACAGATCTCCTTGACAGAATTCCTGAAAAATAGGCTTTAGGTACTCGGGGGCGATCCCAATCCCAGTGTCTTGGACAGTCAGTCGGACATGACCTCGATCGCGGGAAATGTCTTGGTAAGACAACCTCACCGTCACTTGGCCCGCGTCGGTGAACTTGATCGCGTTGGTGACCAGATTGGAAGCGATTTGCCGAAAACGCAAAGGATCGAGCCAAACGGCGGTGGGAAAGTCTACGGGAAATTCCCAATCTAGCCTCAGGCCCTTGGCGAGTGCCCGATGACTCAGGCTCTTGATCAACGTATCCACCAGAGTGGGTAGGTCGACCACCTTGCGTTCTAAGTGGAACTTGCCGGCTTCGATTTTTGCATAATCCAAAACATCATTGACAATTGCCAACAGCGACAGGCCGGAATCTTGCACCAACTGCAGGTATTCCATCTGGGTGCGGTTGAGCGGCGTTTCCAACAACAGATCCGTCATGCCAATCACGGCATTGAGTGGGGTGCGAATCTCATGGCTCATGTTGGCCAAGAACTGGCTGTTCCGCTGAGGGGAGTCACGATGCGGGCTACCGGGCGGACTACCGGGCGGACTACCGGGCGAGCTCACTGGCGAGCTCACTGGCGAGCTCACTGGCGAATTGCCTGGCAAATAACGGTGCGGACTACTCGTCTGGGCCTGCGTCGACTGGTTTGCGGGGGCAGCGACAGTGCCTCGGGGCGCTGCATTGGGAGGGTCCATCTCCCAGAAGACCGTTTGCGATCCACAGCTTCTTCCGGCCTCGTCCCGCAACCACTGCGTACGCGGTTTGCAGCGGGCCTCCGCCCACTGCTCAGCAACTCCGCCGGACGCTGGCTGGGCGGCCCCGGAGTCACTGACGACCGAATCCGCATCGGTGGGCATGGGGCAGTGGGGGGGCAAGCACGCCACGACCCACGCCGGCAGTCCGGCCTGTTCGGGTGTTCGCTGGCTCATGCTCGCCAGCGTACAACCGACCCCATGCAGAAATCGCGTGTTGGCCCAGAGAATCCGTCCCGCGTTGTCTTGCCAGACAATCGCCACGGGCAACTCGTCGAACCGTCGTCGCGGATCGATTGAAAAATCCGATAAAGGAGCCAATTCATCCATGCGGGCACTCCCGGTTGCCAAAGCTTGCAGGTAAACGTTCACGCCTCGTTGGGTGCCATGTAGCAAGTCGGGCTGACCAGACGATTGTCTGTGAGTCAACGCAACTGGACAACGCTACCGGCTGGCCTTGAGAACCATCCGACTTGCGGAATGCACCAGTCCCGAGGATTCTCTCCCAACCGTTAACGGTTACGCTTGCAGAACCCCGCCAAGCGCGTTCGACTAGTGCTGGTCCGCGACCATGGCTCCGACGACCGCTTTGTGCAGCAGAGTCACTTGATTGCCAGCAGCATTGAACTGGACCTCGTCGAAGAAGCTGGTCATCAAGATCAACCCGCGACCTGGATGACTCCAGCTGGCCAGGCTACCGGCTTGAGGGACTTGCGCGGTGTCAAAGCCTGGTCCTTGATCGGTGATCGTGAAGTGAGCCTCCGTGCGGCTGAGCATGGCCTGAACGTGCACGCGTCGACCGGCGTAATGGGGATCGGAGAGTCGTTGTCGCAACACGGTCGGATCGGGTACCGCAGATTCTCCGCGCGGCATTTCCAAATTGCCACGGAACATCGCATTATGCAGCGCGTGTTCCAGGGCGACACCCAATCGCAAGCGACGCGTGCCGGCGACCAAACCGAGGCTGGTGGCGATCTGTTGCAGCCAATCCACCAGCGGCTCGATCAACTCCACATCGTTTTCCAATTCAAACTCGAACGTCGCGCGGCGGGTTCCAGCGACGAGGCGGCTGTATTGGGGCTCGGCACCGGACAACGCGAGGATCTGGCGGACCGTATCGACCAACAGATCGGCCAATTCGGCCTTGGGTACAAACGAGGCCGCGCCATGCTCCAAGGCTTGGGATGCGATGTCCTCCGACCCGTGGGCGGTCATCAGGACGACGGGGATCTCACCGTGCGTCTGCTGGATGGCCGTCAGCAACTGGAAGCCATCCATTTCCGGCATCTGCAGATCCGTCACAACGACATCGGGGCACTCGGTTTCGAGCAGTTGCAACGCCTGTCGTCCGCTGTCGGCGTAGAGGGCGTGCATGCCAGGGGATTTCTCCAGCAACCGTCCCGCCAAGGTTCGATCCACTGCTGTGTCGTCAACTACGAGTACTGTGGGCATTCCCAGCCTTCCTTTCAACTCCCTGGGCGTCTGCCCGTCGCCAACGACGGGCACAGCGCCTGCCGCCACGAGCGTCTCCGCCGCCCGGGTCCGCTCCGAAACGACCCAGTTTAACGGCGTAATCCGGGCCAGGATACTAGGCACTGTCGCGAAACCACGATCATCGCGAGTGTTCCGCGACGCTGGGGACAACGTCGCGTGCCGAGTCGCCAGGGAGTCAGGGAGTCAGGGAGTCAGGGAGTCAGGGAGTCAGGGATTATTCGAATCAGGCACCCCGCGTTTGGCTCGGCAACACCCGGGGCCAACACGCTGGGGCAATACGCTGGGGCAATACCCTGGGGCGGGACGGTCCCATGCCAGGTCGTGAGGTACCTGTGATGCACTAGTGCTTTGTCACAATTTAATTTTGGGATCGGTGTGGCAAAGGGGGCAGGCGTCAATTGCCGGAACGGCCCTGCGGGTGCTACGCACAATTGACGCCTGACCCCTTTGCCACACCCCAAGTCCTGGCTGTGACAAAGCACTAGGGGGAGGGTGGGATCCGATTCAACCATTCCAGCTCGACGGGTCGATCCAAGGCTTGGAACAGTTCGGTCAATTGCCGACGGCAGTCCGGATCGGACAACCGATCCGCGGCCTGGGCCACGATCCGCTGCTGCTCCTGCAACCAGAGTCGTTCCTCCCGCAAGGCGTCGGCGCTGGCGATGGCTGCGGGGTCCGCGGATGAGCGATAGAGTTGCTCGAGTGTGACCGACACCCAAGGGTCCAGTCGACCTGGCCAGATGTTGCGGGCGGATTGGAGATATTTCATCGCGAGTTCGACGCGTTGGTCTGCCAGAGCGACGCGGGCCTGCCCCACGGACTGCCAGTAGTTGGGGGGCAATTGCATCAGTGGCGTGAGGACGTGGCGGGCGTCATCGACCTTGCCCGACTCGCACAGGGCGCGAACAAGCACGCTGAGGTACAAGGCGTCGGGGCGACTTTCGGCCGCCATTTGGCCACCCTGTAAGTACTCCCAGGCCACCGCGGGCTGCGAACGATCGAGATACCATTGCGCGATCGCCGCCGAGTAGCCTGGATCTTGGGCATGAATCCGATTGAGCGTCACCCAGCGTTCCAAGCGGATGGTATCGTTCGTCTCCTCGGTTTGACCCGCCACGCCGAAGCTTCGGTCGAAGTCCGTTTCGATGGCGAGCGGAGCAAAGTGGCATAACAACCATGCGCGCAAAAACGGTTTGAGATCCTCGCTGGCGATGTTGGGATCGGTGGCCAGAAAATCCGGTTCGACCAACGGCAATCGCGTTGAGACAGCCGCGAGGGTTATCCGCCAATTTCGCAGCCGCCAATCACTGGGGTGCCAGCGGAGACCCTCGGCGATCCATTCTTCGGCCTCTTTCGGGTTGCGGCCGTTGAAGAACTTGTCGCGAGCCAGCGCCACGGCGACCTCCGGGAACACGCGTGAATTGGCTGGGACCTGGGTCAAAAACGGGATAGCCAGCGGCAGCGCTTCGCTGCGAGTCAACGATGGATCGGACAGGTACGAGCGACCGATGAGACTCAATGCCTGCTCCCGCACCTGCTGGCTGGCGCTGCCGTTGGCGGCTGCTGCCTGGGCCAATTCTCGGACCGCCCCCCAGTCCCCCCGTCGCCAGGCCTCGTCGGCTTGGGCCAGATCCCGCGTGGCTTGAAGGATCATGCGTTGCATCTGCCAGTAGGCCAGGCCACCGAGGCAGGCGAGCGCGAGACCGACGATCACAACCCAATGGCGACCCAACATCCCGATGGCTCCATGGTCAGAGGCTAATATCTTGAGATCGGCCGGGGGTCAAACGCCAGATGACTTGCGGCTCGAGCGACTCCCACGTGTCGACCAGGCCATCCGGCCAGTGCACGCGAACCGTGGGCATGGCTTCAGCGTCGGCGATGCCCAGTGACCAGCGTTTCTGGCTTTCGCCGATGTAGCTGCCGCCGGCAGTCCACGGAATCACCAAGGTCCGGTCGGGGTAGACCAGTTCCAGCCTACCGCCGGTCAGCGGACGATGTTGGGGGTCGACGACCTCCAGGCAGAGCCAAGACCGACCTGCGGGAACCGTGTGACGGACCAACGATACGGGCCGATCGCAATAGGTGACCAACACATCCGGCAGGCCACGGTTGTCGGGGTCAAGCGTGACCACGCAGCGTCCCAGCCCCTGTTCCTGGAAAAAATCTCCCGCCACATTGGAGATGTCGGTGAAGATTCCAGCCGAATTCAAGAGAACTTGGCAGGGCATTTGGTGCAGCGGCGCCTTGGGGCCGAGGACATGGCCATTGGCCACAAACACATCCCACCAACCGTCGAGATTAAAATCGATCGGAACCGCACCAAAACTGACGAAGGGACGTCCTGCCACGTCCAATCGCACCGAGCGGCTCACGTCGCGAAAGCTCAGGTCACCTTTGTTCGCGTAAAGCGTATTCTTTTTCATAAAATAGTTGGTGACAAAAATGTCCGTCCAACCGTTGCGAGTGAAGTCCGCCAAGGTCACGCACATGCTGGCTTCATTCAGCCCATCTGCCGCACCGGCGGTCCCCGATTTTTCGCCGATATCCTGCCAATAGGGACCGGAACCCGAATCTCGTGCCAGGACCGGAATGCTGCTGTGTCGCGTGGCGTTGGTGACTTTGTTGTTGATTCGTTGGCCGTCGCCCGTCGTGTAACACGCGTTGGCGATGGCGTCGTTCGCAATGTAGACCTCGGGAATTAAGTCATGGTCCAAGTCGACCGCCGAGATGCCGAGGCACTTGGTGGGAGCGGTGAAGCCCCAAGCTTGCGTGCGATCTTCGAACCGACCATCGCCCATGTTTTCCAAGGCCAGATAGGGTCCGCCCGCAAACATGCCGGGACTGGGGTAGCCCGGGCCATGTTCGTAAATTTCCAACTCCGAGTCATAATCCCAGTCAACGTAGCTGGCGACCAGCAGATCCTCGAGCCCGTCCCGATTCAGATCCACGAACAAGGGTCCCGTCCAGAACGACTCGCGCTCGCTGAAACACTCGACCACCTTCTCCTGAAACGTACCATCGCCCTGATTGACGAACAGGCGAGGCTGCCCGAGATTCGCCACCAGCAAATCGTCGAACCCATCCGCATTGAAGTCACCGATTGCGCAGCCGTGCGAATAGTCGAACTCGAACAGCTGAGCCGCCTCGGTTATGTCCCGAAACGTTCCGTTGGCGTTGCGAAACAAGGCGTCGCGATGTTCGTGTTGCGGCCCGATGGCCGGGAGAGTTCGACCGTTGGCCAGGTAGACATCGCACCAGCCGTCCAGGTCGAAGTCGAAGGCGGCAGCTCCGCCCCCCAGGGCCTCCGGTAAGTACAGGTTGCCCGCGGCGACGTCGTTGTAATATGTGAATTGCAAACCAGCGGCCGTCGCGCGGTCGCTGAACCGGACTTCGTCGGTTGCGATCGAATTCGCAACCAGCGGCGGCTCAAATTGGAGTCGCAGACGTGGTTTGGGCAGGGAGGCATCCCGGATGACGTCATCGGAGGGTGTGGACGGATTGCAGCCGGCGAGCAACGGCAGTAGGGCAACCAGGACCAACCCAACCCGCCAGGCCCGACGCCAATCGCCTTGGCCTAGACTCATGGTGCGCAAGTCGGATCGACCGCCGCACCGACCAGCTGTCCGGTGGCGTGTGGCAGAAATGGGGCGAGACCATGCCACGGGCGAGTTGGCCTCACGGGGCGGAGCCACCGTGTCCTCGAGTATGCTCGATTCGCCAGCAAGGTAACGTTGATCCACGACAACCCTCGGACAAGAACAGATAAGCCGCCCTTAACTCCCACGAACCCAATCTTAACACAAACGGACACGCCTGTGTACACACTGACACACAACCCTTAGGATTTTTTTTATTCGCGTTTTTCTGTAGGCAATTGTGCCGACCATTAGACTGCGGCAGCGAGTGCCGGCCAGGGGCACGGCGGGGCGATGTTGTGCTTGGCACGGTCTTGAAACGCCGTTTGGTGTGCCGGGGTCGGTGGATTTCGGACGGTAAAGTTCTATTACCAAGGGATTGAGCGTCGTATAGAATGGGTGGGAGAGCAGGGGACGAGTGTTGGGAGAAGGCCATGTCCGCGTCGGAGCACACACCGGTTGACCCGGAAGAAATTGGGTTTGAACGTTATGCCTCGGCCAAGAAAGAGTGGCCGGGATGGGTGTCGTCCGTGGCTTTCCACTTGTTGATTTTCATCGCCATCACATTGCTCTTGTATCAGGTCCCCAAGGGGGTTGGCAACGAGCGGGTGCAGACGGGCGGCATTGTGTTGGTCAATGCCGACTTGGCGGACAACGAAAAGCCGTACCTGGAACAGGCGGATATTGAGAGTCCCGAGACGGCGGAGAACGCTGCGGCGGCCTCGAGTGGCGGGCAGGTCACACAGCAGGTCCCGGCACTGGCGTTGGACGACTTGCCGGACCTGCCTGGCATGGCCTCCAGTGAGGACGCTCGGACGCGGGCCGTTGAGGCTCAGCAAATGGGTTCGGGATTGTCCGATTTGGCCCAGCCCTCGGAGCAAGCGGGTGGCGGCAAAATCGGCCAGGAAGCCGTCCGATTCGGCGGCTTGGTTGGGACTGGCAGTCGCTTTGTCTACGTCGTGGATCGCTCGGGTAGCATGAACAGCAACCGTCTCATGCAGTCGGCCAAGGCAGAGTTGGAGGCCAGCCTCACCAGTTTGAACGAACAGCAGCAATTTCAGATTATTTTCTATAACGACGATGCGCTGATCTTCAACCCCACGGGGGCGGCCCCAAAAATGCTGCAAGCTTCGGAGGCCAACCTGGAATCGGCCCTGGAGTTCGTGCGGCAGACGCCGGCCATCGGAGGGACGGTCCACATGGCTGCTTTGGAGCCGGCACTGCGATTGGGGCCGGACGTGATTTTCTTCCTCACGGATGCCGACGATCGATTGAGGCCGGCGGAGTACAACAAGATCAATCGCTTGAACACCACCAACGCCAGTATCCACGTGCTGGTGTTTGGAGTCACCGCTCAACCGACTGCGGACAATTTGAGCTTCAAGCGACTGGCCGATGAGACGCGGGGGCAGTTTGTATTCAAAAGCACCACAGCCCTCGGGCGTGAGCGTTAAACGTGCGTAATCCGAGTCCTCGTGTCTCGACAAGGAAGCCAATGGCGAACCCAGCAGCAATCGGTACCGCTCGCGGTCCTGGGCGACGACCCCACTCGTCAAGTCCCGTCGGTCAGGACGCGGACCGGTTTTGTGGCGTGCGGGCAGGAGGCCGCCGATCGACGGTGCAACTTGCGAAGTTATCACATTGGAGGGTAGCCCCGATTGGGGGCCTGCTGGGGCTGGCTTGTCTGTCGGTTGCGGCTTGTCTGTCGGGCCTGACTTGTTCGTCGGGCCTGGTTTGGAGCCAGGAGGAGCGGGTTTGGGATCGCATCGAGTTCCGCCAATCGGCGGCGGAGGGGGTCCGGACGCTGAGTGGGATTGTGCGGGACATTCAACCGGGGTTTGTCGAGGTGGAAGTGCCCTCGGGCGGTCGGCGACGTCTGGATCGTGCCGATGTACTGTCGATCCAGTTGATGCAGCAGAAAGAACTCGTGGCGGCGGAAAATTGGGCTGCCCAAGGTCAATTTGAGCGGGCCAAACAGGCCTTCGAAGCCGTCGTCAGGTTGGACGTGCCCCATTGGTTGCGGCGGCATGCTGCCACTCGGCGATTGCAGTGCCTGAGGGCCCTGCAACAGTATCGGGCGGCCGTGGCAGACTTCGGGACCTTGGTGCAAGACGACCCGAACCGCGTCCCCTGGGAGGCCGCTCCGTTGGTTTGGACTGGCGTGCCGGTGGACGCATTGCTGCAGGAGCAAATCGAGCAGTGGCTGCAGAGCCCGCGTCCTTGGGAGCAATTGGCCGCCGCCAGTCTGGGGTTGCAGCACCCGCCCACGGCCGCCGCCAGCCAGAAGGTCCTGGAGTCCTTGGCGGCAGGCAGCGGAGCCACGAGGCCCAATCCCGGCGGCGCGGAAGCTGGGACCTCGGGCGGTAGCCGAGTCGGTGGGAGCCCGGTCGGCGTTGGCCCGCTGCCAAATGAAGTGACGATTTTGGCTGAAGCTCAGCTTTGGCGGGTCCCGCAACGCTACTCGGTCGAGCAGTTGCAGGAACTGCAGAACAGGGTCGAGTCCTGGCCGACGGAACTCCGAGCCGGCCCGCTGTACTTGCTGGGTAAATCCTGGAAAAACGCGGGACAGCTGAACCTCGCGGCGGACGCCATGCTCCAAGTGGCAACGTTGTATCCCGAGCAGCATGACTTGGTCCTCTTGGGATTGGAGGCCGCATACACTACCCTACGGACGGTGGATCCAGCGGAGGCCGCTCGAGTCGGACAGTGGCTGGTGCAGCAGCACCCGGAGTCGGGACAGGCCGACGAGATTCAGCGTGAATTGGGCCGATAATGGGCGTTTGGAGCAAGCACTTGCCAGGAACTGGTACTGAACACACGAAAGAAGCGAAGGCGAACAGAATGCAGCAATCGACGGAGCGAGTGGTGCGGGTAGTGCGAGTGGCAGGTTTGGCAAGGTTGGCAGGTTTAGCGAGTTTAGCAAGGTTGGTGCGCGCGGGCAGTGTTCGAGTTCTTTTGTGCCTGGCGGTTGGGGTACTGGGGAGTCTGGCGTCGGCCAGCGCCGGCGAGCTGCTCGGCAGCACCGCAGTGCCCCCACGAGTCGAGCCGTCGACCGTGCTCCCGGCAGCCAGTGGACTCCCGGCAGCCAGTGGACTCCCGGTAGCAGGCGTTGGGCTGTTGGCTCAGGCGGCGGCCGAGGCGGGCGATGAGGCGGTGGATGGCGGTTTGGGGGGCTGGGTGAGTGTCGTGTTCGCGGGTGGGCCGGTCGGCGTGGCGATTGTCCTGCTGCTGATGTCCCTCTCGCTGATCTCGTTTTACTTGGTATTTGACCAAATCTTAACGCTCCGGCATTCGGAGCTGATTCCGGAGGGATTGAGCGAGGAGGTCCGCAGTGGCTTGATGGAGGGACGCCTGGAGGAGGCGGCGGAGGCCTGCCGGCAACGCCCAAGTCTGCTAGCATTCGTCTTGCTGAATGGAATTTCTGAATTACCCTATGGATGGAGCAGCGTGGAGAAGGCTCTGGAAGATGCTCTGGCCGAACAATCGGCTCGGTTGTATCGTAAGGCCGAGTACCTGTCGGTGATTGGCAATATAGCGCCGATGGTGGGGTTGTTGGGGACCGTACTGGGAATGGTGTTGGCTTTCCAGCGGGTGGCCGAGAGCCAGGGCACCGCGAGTGCCTCGGAGTTGGCGGAGGGCATTTACCAGGCGTTGATTACGACGGTGGGTGGGTTGATAGTGGCGATCCCTTCGTTGGGGGCATTCGCCATCCTGCGGAACCGTTTGGACCAATTGGTGGCCGAGGCAGCGAACGTGGCGCAGCACGTGTTTGCACCGTTGCGGAAGAAGCGACAATCGGCCGAAAAGCGTGGATAGTAAAGTACAGATCAAAGAAGGCAGACCGTGACCGCTTCGACTTCGGATGACACTAACGACTTATCGCACACGATATCGTGGCAGCGGCAGGACGCCAGCGACATGACGCGTGGCTTGAATGACGTGGAGCAGGAGTGCGGTCGCCTGTTGGACGAGTTCGCTGGCTTGTGTCGGGGGCAGCGTTTGAATTGGACGACGCACGTCCGGTTCGTCCGCTGTTTGGGGGCGGGTGGCCAAGGGGTGGTCTACTTGTGCGAGCGGCCTGGGGCCGATGGCTTCACTTTGCCCGTCGCTCTCAAGTTCTTCTCACCCGAGCGATACCGAACGCTGGAAGCATACGATGAGGCCATGCAACGCATGAGTCGTGTGGCGGCGTTGATTGCTCGGATCCAGCACGACAACCTGTTGGACGTGCAGAACATGATCGACCGCAACCGCGTGCGGATCATGGTGATGGAGTACGTCGAGGGGTTTGACTTGCGGGAACTGGTGGGGTCGGACACCTTGCAAGCCACCTCGCGTAGCCTGCCGTTGGACAAGCAACGGTATTTGGATCGGGTGTTGTTTACTCAAGGCCCCGCCCAGCCGCGATTCAAAGCCGGCGTGGCGATGGCGATCATTCGCGATTGTTTGACGGCGTTGGCGGCGTTGCACCGCGAACAGATCATTCACGGCGACATCAAGCCCGCCAACATCATGTTGCGGCGCAGCGGTCACGCCAAGATCATCGACATGGGCTCGGCCTACGTCATCTCTGATCCGCCGCAAAGTTTGAACTGCACCCCGGAATACGCCGCACTGGAGGTGCTGTTGGGCGAGGAGCCAACCGTCGTCAGTGATTTGGCCAGCTTGGGCTACGTCCTGATCGAGTTGCTGAGTGGCCAGCGGTTGGTGCCTCAGGGCGTGAGCCTGGGTGATGTCGTGGCGATGAAGCGGGAGATGCCGCGCCGATTGCAGACGGTGTTGCCGGATGAAGTGGTGCGGAATGAACTCTTGATGGGGTTCATTCACAGCATGATTTCCCCCGATCCGACCCAGCGGTTCCCGAACGCGGAAGCCGCGAATTTGTACGAGCACGGCGCCGCCGCGTTCCACCGTCAGTTGATCAAGAGCGATCTATCGAGCGAGTACGACAACGACATTCGTGTGTTGATCCACGAGATCTTGGCCCAACAGCGATTGACCATCGAGACCTGAGCCTCGGAAAATCCGCCCGCCGTCCGGGCTTGAGGGCTGGTTGATTCTTCCAGACCTGCACGCGAGATTGCCGCTTGATTCAATGAAATCATAAAAGAAAGTCATTTCCGCGTCAATCGAAATGCTTGAGGGCTGGCTGATTTCCCCAGGCTTGCTCGGGAATTGGCCGTGCGATTCAATGAAATCGAGCGAACACACGGCTTTTTCCCGTCAATCGAAATGCTTGAGGGCTGGCTGATTTCCCCAGGCTTGCTCGGGAATTGGCCGTGCGATTCAATGAAATCGAGCGAACACGCGGCTTTTTCCCGTCAATCGAAATGCTTGACGCATTCCGCTACGGGAAAATCAACCAGCCCTTGACGCATTCCGCTACGGGAAAATCAACCAGCCCATTGGCAGCCCACATTTGGATCACTGGTCGCGAGTTTCTCGTTTGGCCTTCGACTTTTGAAACGCTTTGAAGCGGTCCAGCATCTCAAACGGGATGGTCGCCCGAGCGGCGTCTTGGCGGAGGCCGCGCAACTCATCTTCAGCGACTCGCGATTGAGTCGTCTCGACGGTCCGCGGGCGTAGCCCCAGACTTTGCAGCTGTTGGCGAAACTCTTCTTGTTGGGCGACATCGCCCGTCGCGGCGCGATCCCGCATGGCTCGCCAGCGTCCCAAGAAATCCCGCATATCGTCCTCGGTCCAGTTCAGCTTCTCGAGCAGTTCTGGGTTGGGCTTGTTCTCCTGATCGTTCAGGTACTCGAGGACCAAGTCCGTTGTTTCTTTGGCGAAGTTCAGGTCCTCGGCAGTCGACGGCCCCCCGGATGGATTCTGGTCACCCCTACCAGTGTCGGGGCCTGCTCCAGGCGCAGCCCGTCCTTGTCCGGGTTGACCTTGACCGGGTTGTCCTTGTCCGGGTTGACTTTGTCCGGGCTGACTTTGTTGGGCTTCACCGGGCTGTCCTTGCTGACCGGGCTGGCCCGGTTGTCCCGGCTGTCCCGGCTGTCCCTGACCCGGCTGTCCCTGACCCGGTTGTCCCTGACCCGGTTGTCCTTGACCCGGTTGACCCTGTTGGGATTCGCCTTGTTGACCGGGCTGACCTTGTTGACCGGGTTGGCCCTGTTGGGCTTCGCCCTGTTGGCCAGGCTGGCCTTGTTGACCGGGCTGACCCTGTTGGCCGGGTTGCCCCTGTTGGGATTCGCCCTGTTGGCCGGGCTGACCTTGTTGACCGGGTTGGCCCTGTTGGGCTTCGCCTTGTTGGCCAGGCTGTCCTTGTTGGCCAGGCTGGCCTGTTGGGTTCGCCTTGTTGGCCAGGCTGACCTTGTTGGCCGGGTTGACCCTGTTGGGATTCGCCTTGTAGGCCGGGCTGACCTTGTTGACCGGGTTGGCCCTGTTGGGCTTCGCCTTGTTGGCCGGGCTGTCCTTGTTGACCGGGCTGTCCTTGTTGGCCGGGCTGACCTTGTTGACCGGGTTGGCCCTGTTGGGCTTCGCCTTGTTGGCCAGGCTGTCCTTGTTGGCCAGGCTGACCCGGTTGACCCTGTTGGGCTTCGCCTTGTTGGCCGGGCTGACCTTGTTGACCGGGTTGGCCCTGTTGGGCTTCGCCTTGTTGGCCGGGCTGTCCTTGTTGACCGGGCTGTCCTTGTTGACCGGGTTGACCCTGTTGGGATTCGCCCTGTTGGCCGGGCTGTCCTTGTTGACCGGGCTGTCCTTGTTGACCGGGTTGACCCTGTTGGGATTCGCCCTGTTGGCCGGGCTGTCCTTGTTGACCGGGTTGACCCTGTTGGGATTCGCCCTGTTGGCCAGGCTGTCCTTGTTGACCGGGTTGGCCCTGTTGGGCTTCGCCTTGTTGGCCGGGCTGACCTTGTTGACCGGGTTGGCCCTGTTGGGATTCGCCTTGTTGGCCGGGCTGACCTTGTTGGCCGGGTTGACCCTGTTGGGCTTCGCCTTGTTGGCCAGGCTGACCTTGTTGGCCGGGTTGGCCCTGTTGGGATTCGCCTTGTTGACCGGGCTGACCTTGTTGACCGGGTTGGCCCTGTTGGGCTTCGCCCTGTTGGCCGGGCTGACCTTGTTGACCGGGTTGACCCTGTTGGGCTTCGCCTTGTTGACCAGGCTGACCTTGTTGACCGGGTTGACCCTGTTGGGCTTCGCCTTGTTGGCCGGGCTGACCTTGTTGACCGGGTTGGCCCTGTTGGGCTTCGCCCTGTTGGCCAGGCTGACCTTGTTGACCGGGTTGCCCCTGTTGGGATTCGCCTTGTTGACCGGGCTGACCTTGTTGACCGGGTTGGCCCTGTTGGGCTTCGCCTTGTTGGCCAGGCTGGCCTTGTTGACCGGGTTGGCCCTGTTGGGATTCGCCTTGCTGACCGGGCTGGCCCTGTTGGCCGGGTTGGCCCTGTTGGGATTCGCCTTGCTGACCGGGCTGGCCTTGTTGACCGGGTTGGCCCTGTTGGGCTTCGCCTTGTTGGCCAGGCTGTCCTTGTTGACCGGGCTGACCCTGTTGACCTTGCTGTCCTTGTTGCCCGGGTTGGTTCTGTTGGGATTCGCCTTGTTGACCGGGCTGACCCTGTTGACCGGGTTGTTGCTCCGCCGCGTTGCGTTCTGGATTGTTGGCTTGGTTTTGTTCCATGAATTCGCGAATTTTCTGCATGGCGTCGCCATCGTGTTTGGCGTCCGTGGGCGGATCGTTCGTGTCCTGCTGCCAGGCGCGACGAATTTCTTCCAATTCACGATCACCTGGCGGGGTCTCGTCCCCCGGGTCCGCTTCGCCTTGATCTGATCGCTCGGCTGGCTGCTTCTCACCACCAGCGCCGGCCTCTTGGCCGCGAGGTTGATCGTCATTTGCCGC
The DNA here is from genome assembly GCA_018402565.1 of Pirellulaceae bacterium. Taxonomy (GTDB): domain Bacteria; phylum Planctomycetota; class Planctomycetia; order Pirellulales; family Pirellulaceae; genus M30B19. The sequence continues at coordinate 39,179 of JAGYIQ010000014.1, forward strand.
TGGGTCGCCCGCTTCTCGACGATTGTCCCCCGCTTCTCCTCGTTGGGCCTCTGCGGCTGCGTCGTCGCCTGCCTCGGCCTGTTCATCCCCTTGCCGCTGGGCTGGCGGCGGCTCGTCTCCTTCCGGGGGCCTCGTCGGATCCGTTGGCTGGGGGCGATCGGGTCCGTTATCCACTGGCTTCGTATTCGCCGGCTCTTCCGTGGCGGGGTCTGGCTTGAGCCCCAACGGCTCGGCAATCTTGATCGTCAGGTTCTCGGTCCGCGAGCGGTTTGGATCGAGTTGAAACAGAGGCGGCGTGTGACGATTATCTTCCGCCTGTACAAAGGCGATGATTTCATCGCCCGCATCGACCCCGAATTGCTGGGGGTTCAATTGCCAGTCGCCCAAGACAACCCCTTTGCCGGATTGTGGCCCCAGTTCGATGGGTTGGACCAAGCTGCGGCCGTTGCGACTACTCAGATGCAACGTCACCTTGGTCAGGCGGAAGTCCGGATCGCTGGCCTGGAAACGCAAGTCGAGTGTTTCGTCGACGGCCATGACGTACTCATTGGATTCGGGCCATACCCAACGGACCTCTGGCTTTTCGTCTGCCCGAACCTCCAGTTTGTACAGCGGTCCGAGACGGCTGGGGCGTTCCTGCTTATCCCACATCAAGAGACGGTAATGGGTATAGCGTGGCAAGTTGTTAACACCCAGAGCAGTGGTCAGTGTGGCGCGAACGGAGGACTCGTCCACCACCTCCATTTGCAGCGTGTTCCGCACCATCTTTTGGACCAGTGCTTCGTTGACCTCTTGGTTGGCCGGCAGTTCGTAAAGTTCAATCCGCGCCTTCTGAACGGGCACATTGGCGTGAGCAAAGAACGTCAACTCGGTGCCATTGATGACCGACAAATCGCCTTGCCCAACGAGCGATTGGGGCTCCAATTCCGCGTAAGCCGGAAAACGCAGGTCGATCCGATCCAAGACCAGCGTCGGGCGTTGTTCCAATTGAACGGCGTAAGCGGGCGTGACGGCATCCCCCGCCACGATGCGAAACTGGAAATTCGACTGCACGCCTTGTTCGCCGGTCAGGACTTGGCCCGAGTATCGGTGCGTCTCGCCATCCACCGGCAGTAAAGGCACGGTTGCCTCAACCGCTTGGCCATCCGCGGAGTCGTAGACGATGACCGGGGTTTCATTCTCCAGCAAGCCGCGAATGGTGGCGGAAATGGACAATGCGTCGCCCAACACCAGCGAACCGCCAGCCGGCTCCACGCCGCGGATGCTGACACGAGTCGGCGGCGCCAAGTCCGCCCAGGGCGCCAACAACCGAGCGATGCTGGGCAATGGGCTCCGCGGGGACAAGGCCCAGTACCCAGCGAACAACGCCATGGCGGCCGTCAACACGTACATCACGCGGATCAACGCCGAGTAATCAATCGACTGTTCACTGGGAATGCGACTGGCGTCAATCGCGGCTCGGCGAGTGACGGCTTCCAACACCCCTCGCTTGAGCGGCTGTTGGGTCTCCGCGGCTGACAAGGAGACGTAATTCAACAAACTATTCTTCAGGGCCGGGTGCCCATCCTCGATAACTTTGGCGGCGTAGAGGGGATTGATACGCGCCAGCACCAGCGGCGCCATCCAGCGCCAGACGACAAACAGGGCCCCAGCCACAAGTCCACCCAACGCTGCCAACCGGGCCCAAGCATTCAGCGGCCACACCCAGGCGTCGACGATGGCGATCGCCAAGAGGAAACCCAACACCCAAGTCAACAACAGCAAACAACCCTGGAAGAAGTCGGTCGTTTTCAGCAAAGAAGCCGTCCGACCGATGATCGTTTGGATCGCGGTTTCATATTTGGTATCGACGACCGGACTGCCGGCCGCCGAAGAGTTGACCGTTGCCATGGAGTATTCCTGTGCGTTGCCTTCCGTTGCCGCTGGGATCTGCCGCTGGGATCTGCCGCTGGGGACACCCCTCCCGGGGCATCGCCTCTTCTATTATAGGCTATCCGCGACCGGAGCCAACCTTTACACCCCAAAATCCCCCGGAATTCGCCGCCCGTCCCGAGCGACGACGCCCACCGCTAGGTGATAGTGACACTGCCCGAGTGCTGTGTCACTCATTAATTTGAAGTTGCGGTGGTAAAGGGGTCAGAAGTGAATGGCCGGAACGGCCCAGCGGGTGCTGCGCACAATTGACTGCTGACCCCATTGCCACAATGACCCCTTTACCACAGCACTAGGTCAGGAATAGCGAGCCGGCGACGGCCAGGGTGGCTGCCGATAGGACACCGAGCCCGTAGACCGGCAGAATCAAGACCGACTTGATGAGGATGATCGCCCAGTGCTGGCGAAACACGCGGTGCAAGGTGCCAAACCACAAAAACAGCCCCATCGCACCGCCCAAGAGACACACCCAAACAACGGACAAATTCACCAGCATCAGCAAGCTGAGTGACAAGTACACGCCGGCATGCCAATGGGCCGAGACCACAAAGGCCGCCAACCAGGTCGGGCAGGAACGCCAGTGGAACAATCGCAACAAAACCGCCATCATCGGCAACATTAGCAGAGCCACCTGGGAAGCCAGCGCGATGCTGTTGCTGATGTAATTGACTAATCCGAAGTCGGTCGTCAACAACGCTAGTTTTTTGATCAGGCGAATCTGCCAACCGCTGAATTGAAAATCCTGTTGCGCAAAAAACTCATCCACGCCCGCTTCCGACATCATGGCAAACTCGCGGAACTGGGCCAGCGAGATGGCCAAGGGCCGACCGTTGAGTCGGATGGTGTAAACGCGATAATAGGGCGCTACCGGCGGCTCGGGTTGGCCTTGCTCCAACTCATTCTTCTCGCCGCCGCTGGCCTCGTCGAAAACAGCAGTCTCCTGCGGTTCACCCCCAGTCGTTGGCGAGACCCCATCGGCCTGGTCCTCCGTCCCTGCCTGGGTTGGTTCAGACAACTGGAGTTGGCCAATTTCTTTCTCGATCACCGCCGACCAATGTTGGTTGGCGTCGCTGACCGTCTGCGGCCATTGAAAGCCCAGATCTGGCAGAGCGACCCATTTGCCAAACACAACAAAAAACAAAACTCCGCTAACCAAGTACGTTTGCGCCGAGGATAAGTACCGAGCCCGTTTGCCGTGGAGGAAGTCGACCGCGGCCAACCCCGGCCACAGCAACAGCGTTGTCACCGTCCGAAACGCTCGGCCGTCCACCGACAAAAAACTGGCGAAAAAGTCGCTGAGAAAGACCCCCAGACCATCGTTCAAATTGGTGTGGCGTTGTCCGCAACGTCGGCAAAATGCATCCGAATCGGGCTTGAATTCGCCGCAATTGGGACACTCGGCCTTGCCACCCACCGGCAACCGCCCAGCGGGAAGCCGCTCGGCCAGAACCGGATCTTCGCCAGCAGCAAACGGAGCAACCTTGACGACCGGAGCACCACTGTCCCCCTGGCCATCCGCAGTACTCGAGCCCCCAGCCGCAGCCGCAACCCCAGCCTCAGCCGCGAAGCGCGGTGGTCCCGCGTTCGGTTGGACAGCGGGGGTCGCAGATACCGATGCCGCGACCGATGTCGGCAATGCTTGAGATTCCACCGGAAGTTGCGGCACAGGATCGTGGGGATTTGTCATGCATCGAACCAAAAAACTTGGAGGGTCTCATTTGCCGTCAATTCGCCGCGATCCCAGGGCACCAACACAAAGCCGTCCGCCCGCGAGACCGATGTCAAGTTGGAGGCGCGGCCTGACGTTAGGGGCCAGACGCGCGGCAGCTCCACGGGGCTCGAGGGCGTCACGTCCCATAAGGTGAGTTCGCTTCCCCAGTCGATCTCTTGGCGAAAATCGTTCGGCAGCGAGCCGGTTTCTGCCTCGCTGTCCGCTGGGAGCTGCCCCTCCCACATCGCTATCGGCGGCGTGGACATGGCTGGGTCGCTTGCCGCTGGCGAAGCGACCGGCGGTGAACGCGAGACTCTAAGATAATCTAGTCGCCCGACTTGGGAGAGCACGGGCGCGGCCAGTCGCGCGAGTTGTCGCCGATAGGGCCAGCGGAGCGAGTGACCTGCCAGGCCCCGCAGCAGCGGCCCGACCAACAGGTCGTAGGTGAACTGACAGGCGATCGGATTCCCCGGCAGCAGAAAAACCGTCGCCGAGTGGGTCTGACCAACGGCGGCGGGCCGGCCCGGACGCAACGGCAACCCGTGGAACTCGACTTGTCCGATTGCCGCCAAGGCTCGCGCGGCATGATCGTGGCGCCCGACACTGGTGCCGCCACACAATACGATCACATCGACATCGTCGCGCCGCAGATAGGCTTCCAGTTGACGCGGATCATCCGCCAGGTAATCGACCCCGTCGATGCGGCCGCCGTCGCGGTGGACCCAAGCGCCGAGGACCGGCCCGTTGGCGTCGTAGACTTGATTGACAGTGGCCTGTCGCCCCAGCGGCACGACCTCGTCGCCGGTCATTGCCAAGGCGACTCTCGGAGCCCGGCGACACTTGGCCCCGGTCAAACCGCAGGCTGCCAACAGGCCCAAATCTTGCGGCCGGACCAATCGACTGGCATCCAACAATACCTGACCAAGTCGCACATCTTCGCCCACCGCCGCGACATGTTGACCAGCCTGAACGGCATGCGTCTCGGCCACACGCAACGGCAGCGTCAGGCCGGGCAACTGCAGGGCCGTCACCCTCTCCCCAGGTGGCGTCCGCAGCCATTCGACCGGCACCACCGTGTCGGCCCAATCCGGCACGCGACCGCCCGTCGACACCAGATCCGCTGGCACCTTCGCAGTCTCGCCGATCGCCGTTGAAGTGCCCGCCGTTGGAATGACCGCCGTTGGAATGACCGACGTTGATGTGACCGCTGTACCCGAGTCAATCGGTTGTGGCGCGATGCTCAAATCCGCGTTCGCTGTCAACGTGTGGAAAGAGACAGCGACGCCATCCATCATCGCGCGGCGAAAGGCTGGCAAGTTCACCGGTGAACGGATCGCCTCCGCCAGGCGTCTCTGGGGGAGCTCTGCCAGCGGCACGAGCTCGCTGCCGGCGCGTTGCGTCCCCCATTCGCGTCGCTGGGCCAAGTACTCGAACAAACGACGCATCACCAGGGGTACGTCAGTTGGGGGCCGCATGGCGAGTTTCTCGGGGGTTCTTCGGGTAGCCTTCGGAACAGAAAAAGCCTACAACCATTGTTGCACAAATCGACCCGCACCGGGCCGGGGCACGTGGCAACTTTGGCTGGCTATTTGGGTAAAAATCGCCTGATGGAATCGAACGAATCCGCAGAACCAGACGAATGGCTGGAATCGACCGACGGCGAGTCGATGGAGGACTTGTTGGCGGGATTCGCCGACCTGGACGACACCTGCAGTTTGGAGGATCTGAGCCAAGCGTACGCCCAGTTGTTGGCGGATCAAGAGCGTTTGACCGAGTCGCTGAGTCCGGAAACTCTGGGTGGCGGACGAGCGCGGGACCGAGCGAATGCCGCGACCGATTCGGATGCGACACGGACCAACGCGGGCGCAGGTGCCGCGCCGGCCTTGAGACTGGCCGATGGAGCCGGTCCGGCTGCCGGCTCGCAGAACGAGATCGATCGAGGCACCGAGGACGAATCGAAGTCGGCTGCCGACGCGGTATTGGCTCCGGGCTCCTCGCCGGCCTCGGCATTGAGTGACTTGCGGAGGTTGATCGAGTCGGCGGCTGGGCAGGAGTCGGAGGACCGAGTCGCGATCACACCGATCCGCATTTTGGAGGCCTTGTTGTTCGTCGGGACACCGGACAATACGCCGCTGTCGGGTCGCCAGTTGGCGGCATTGATGCGAGGCGTATCGCCCGAAGAAATCGATGCGTACGTGGACCAACTCAACGCTCAGTACCAAACCGAGGGAGCGGCTTACGGGATTGCCAAGGAGTCGACCGGGTATTGCCTAGAATTGGCGACGACTCACGCTCACATGCGGAACCGATTCTACGGTCAAGTTCGCGAGGTCAAGTTGGCCCAACCGGTAATCGACGTCTTGGCGTTAGTCGCCTATCATCAGCCCGTGAACAAACGCGAAATCGAAAAGCTGCTGGGTGCTCCGTGCGGCGGTTCGCTCAGCCAACTGCTGCGGCGGAACCTGATTGCCTTGACCAAAGAGGCGGCACCCGTCGGCGCGGTCTATCGCACGACCCCTCGGTTTCTCGACCTGTTTGACTTGGAATCGCTGGAGGATTTGCCGCGCAGCGAATCTTGGGAATCTTGAGGAATTGGCATTATGAATCAGGGCTACTTGGGCATCGACTTGGGCACGCAAGGATTGTCCGTCATTTATACGGATTCGTCTCTGCAAGTCTTGGAGACGGGCGAGGCCGGTTACGACATGGTGGCTGGACTGCCGCCCGGTTGCTACGAGCAGCGTCCGCTGGATTGGGAGTCGGCGCTGCAAAGTGCTATGAACCAACTACGGGACAAGTTGGCCAAACGCGGGCTGGCCTGTGATGTTGCGGCCATCGGAATCTCCGGCCAGATGCACGGCGAGGTCCAGGTGTTGGACGAGGTTGGCACGGCCCATGCGACGCGACTGTGGTGCGACGCGCGAAACGACCAAGAGGCGCAGCAGCTGACCGAACGATTGGGCGTCAAAATGCCCAAGCGCATGACGGCGGTTCGCTGGGCTTGGTCGCTGCGCGAACGTGGCGTGGGGATGGCCAACGTCCAGTACTTGACCACGCCAGGTGGCTGGCTGGCGCTGCGGTTGACCGGCCAGCGTTGCCTGGGGATCGGTGACGCCTCGGGTATGTTTCCGATCGATCAAGCGACGATGGACTACGATCGAACACGCTTGGCCGACTACGACCGTTGGCTGGGGGAGCAGGGCTTCGCAGGCCGCTCGCTGTTGGAGCTCTTGCCGCGGGTCTGCCGAGCGGGCGAGGACGCTGGGCTGTTGAACGACCACGGCGCCGCGATCTTGGGTTTGGCCCCCGGTATACCCGTCGCCCCCGCGGAAGGGGACCAACCCGCGGCCCTGGCCGGCTCGTTGATCGGCCGCGCCGGATTTGTCTCGATGAGTTTTGGGACTTCGGTCTGTGCGAACTCGGTGGGGGATCGGACCTTTCAAGGCGTCTCACCGGCGATCGATCACTTCTGTGCCGCCGATGGCAAGCCGATCAACATGGTCTGGCTGCGAAACGGAACGACTTACTTGAACGCGATCGTCAAGTTGGTGGGGGGCTGGAACGCCGCGGGCCAACCTGACGCCGACCCATTTTCCAATGTCGTACCGCAACTCCTGGCAGCCCCAGCCGACTGCGGTGGTCTGTTGGCACTGCCGTTTATGGACGACGAACCCGGTGTGGAAGTCGTCCGCGGTGGCACCGCGTTGCTGGTGGGCCTGAACGAGAGTAACGCGACGCCCGGCAATGCAGCCCGCGCGGCATTGCTGTCCACCGTGTTCAACTTGCGTTTGGGTTGCAACACGCTGCTGGAGCAAGGCTTCCCCCTGCAGCAAATTATTCTTTCAGGCGGTTTGACAAAATCTCCCGAATTGGGACAGGTCATCGCCGATGGGTTTAACCTACCCGTCACCATCTTGGACAGCGGCAGCGAGGGGTCCGCCTGGGGTGCCGCCCTGACCGCCAAGTACCGCCATCTGCGACTGCAAGGCAGCGCGAGCACTTGGGACGAGTTCCTGGCGGCGCACGCCAGTGGATCGCCGCGGCGGTTTACGCCGAACCCGAGCGCTGCGGCCGCCATCGACCGGAGCTTCGAACGCTACTGTCGCTTGCTGGCGGTCCACACGGCCCTCGAGGCGGCCGTCAATTGAGCCGCGTGCGGGGACCGATCGGATGCGGGGCGCTAGGTTTTTTTATTTCGATATGAAAAAACAGAGAACGAGCCACGCCATTCAGGAAATGACGTGGCCCGTTCAACCGGAAGGGAATCGTTGTCGCCCCGATGGGGCATCGTCGGCAGTTCGGTCGTTGCCTCAGGATCAAGCTCGACCGCGGTCTGCGTCCGTGCAGGCCGACTGATTTACCCTGGCAGGTTCTTAGTTACCCTGGCTGGGGCTTAGTTACCCTGGCTGGGGCCGGGCAGTGTGCCGATAAAGCCGGGTTGACCCGTGAAGGGCGCGTTCACGTCTGGGCTACCGATGTAGCCGGAGCCCATCGCTTGGCCTTGTGGACCGCAGGTCGTGCAGCCGCTGGTCTCGTAAGCGTGGGGATAGGTCTGGGCTGGCATCGCGCTGCAGTTGCTGCATTCACCACCCCGCATCATGCGGGCCAAGGGGCCATTGGAACAACCCGTATGCAGCAACAATGCGACAGTAACGGTAATCAACAAAGGAACTTTCTTCATCTTTTTCTCCTAAACGGTCCGGGGACCAAAGCCGTGCTCACTTCCGGTCGGTTTTTGGCGATTGGGTTTGACCAGGACGAAGAAAGATACACCTCAAACGCCACATCATTGAGGGAAATGTAGAATTTTGTCAACGTGTTGCCTTTTCGCAACGCGGTTATTCGGCAGAGACCCTACAACCGCTCTGCAAGCCGATTCGCTCGCTGAAATCGCCCCACAAAAGACTGGCGATAGACTCCGGCTCAACCACACATCACTGGCGCTGGGGGCTCCAGCTTGGCCCGTCACCGGTTGACCCAGTACCGACTGAACCCGTACCGGTCGACATGAGGCCTCGACCGTCGCGCGGCAGGGGCAATTGGTCGACCCACGACCGCAGACTGGGGTCGGCGCTGGCCGCATCCCCCACCCATTGCTGACTGGTCAACTTCTGGCCTTGAGTCGGAAAGTATTCCAATTCCGCCAGCCACTGGGTTGCTTGACTCCCAGTAGCGACAAATGAAACTTCCAAGGGGACACCGACCTGAGCCGCTCGGCCCTGAGCTCCCCCATTGGCCGCGACAAATCGTCGAATACTTTCTGCCGGAAAGTTCCAATCGCCGATGACGCGGTTGTCACCACCCGCAGCGGGATCCAGCAATCGGAGCGAGTAAGTACCAGTCGGATTGGCGGCTTGCCCCGCCGCATCGGTCGTTCGTGCGACCATCCGCAGCGTGATCTGTTGCCCATCGGGACTGCGTGTGACCTGCGTTTGACTGGGGTCCAATTCCACTCGTGTGGGCTTGATGGTCGAGGACGACGACTGGCCTTCCAGCACACTTCCACTCCTGCGTCCCGCGGGGCCACTGGTCAGCCCTGCGGGGGCACTGGGACTCCCTGCGGGGGCACTGGGACGCAACTCGGGCACGGGCGCCTCACCCGGCTGGCGTTGCAAATCGCGAAAGTCCTCGGTGGGCCAGTCCCACGCTTGGTCGTTATTTGGGACGCCATCCAGAGGTGCGGACCCGGGTGGGTAAGTCAGAGGCAGAGCAGAGGGATGGGCCGGGTTCTGCGCATCGGCATCGCCCTGCGCCGCTAGACGATTCCGCAGCTTCTCGTACTCGTTTCGCAGCGCCGCATAGCGATCCTCGATCGCAATCTGCTCGGCCCGCATCTGATTGATGCCGTCCTGCGCCGCTTGATCCGTTCGACATCCCGAACTGATAAGGGCGGCGACCACCAGTCCCGCGGTCAGCAGGATCTGGCCAACCGATGGTCTGCCTGTTGCGAACCGATGAGCGGAGGCAGATCGATGGGCGGAGGCAGACCGATGAGCGGAGGCAGACCGATCGCGCATAACGGTCAGTGACCGCAAGATCGACCGAGATCGGCGTTCGGATCCGTCCGTTCCGCTCATGCGTCCCTCCTGGACCATAGCCCTGGCTGCGATTTAGCCTTTGTTCTTCCCGACGCCGGTTTGACCGATGCTCGTGACCACGTGATCGACCAAATTGTAGCTCTTGGCCTCTTCAGCCGACATGAAATTGTCGCGATCCGTGTCACGCTCGATCTGTTCCAGCGACTTGCCGGTGTGAGTCAGCAGAATCTCGTTCAGCCGACGCTTCATCTTGGTCAAGTTGGCCACGTGGATCTTGATTTCTTCCGCCGTTCCCTGCATGCCCGCCAACGGTTGGTGAATCATGATGCTGGCGTTGGGCAAGGCGTAACGTTTGCCCGCGGTACCGGCCGCCAACAACAGCGCGCCCATGGAAGCCGCTTGGCCCATGCAGTACGTGGCCACGTCGCAGCTGATGTACTGCATCGTGTCGTAAATGGCCAAGCCAGCCGTGACACTTCCACCCGGCGAATGCACGTACAGGTGGATGTCGGCCTTCGGGTCCTCGCTCTGCAGATACAGCATCTGGGCCACGACCGTGTTGGCCAAGTCGCTGGTCACTTGCGTGCCCAGAAAAATGATTCGATCCTTCAACAAGCGGCTGTAGATGTCGTAGACGCGTTCGTCGCGGCCGTTGTTGTCGACAACGTAGGGTATCAACGCCATGGGGAGGGGCTCCATCTCTCTCTTGTGGTTCTGTCTCTAACGAATGGTTCGGGGCTTAGATCTCGACGCTGCCGTCATCGTCGTCGGCTTGGGTCTTTTCCGTAACGCGATCGACCAGGCCGTAATCACGCGCCTCGTCGGCACCCATGAAGAAGTCACGATCCATATCGCGAGCGATTTCGTCGACCGGTTTCCCGGTATGTTTCGCCAGAATCTGGTTGAGCTTGTCGCGGTAGTAAAGGATTTCCCGCGCTTGAATCTCGATGTCGCTCACCTGCCCGCCGACGCCGCCGTGCGGTTGGTGAACCATGATTCGCGAGTTCGGCAAAGCGCTGCGTTTGCCCTTGGTGCCACCCGCCAACAGCACCGCCGCTCCGCTCATGGCGTGGCCCACGCAATAGGTCGCCACCGGGCAGGACAGGATCTGCATCGTATCGTAGATCGCCAAGGTCGCGATCACGTCACCACCCGGCGAATTGATGTAGAAGTGAATGTCCTTCTTGCGATTCTCGCTCTGCAGGTACAACAGCTTCATCACCAATTCGTTGGCGTTACCCGTGTAGATCTCGCCCTGCAGAAAGACGATGCGGTTCTCCAACAGCAAATCGCCCAGCGTCATCTGGCGTTGGCGTTGGTAGTTTTGGTACGCATGCGAGTTACGAAAATCCGCAGCAGGGTGCCCGAAACTCGGTTGCTGCCCTAACGGCCCGGACCCCGAATCGCCGACGGGGAAGTCCCCAAAAAACGACCCAAAAGAGGGCCCAAAAGAGGAATCGTGCTCGTGTGAACTCATCGTCATCCTATCGCTTCACAGGGGTTACTTCGCCACTCCAGAACCACTCGTCGGGCCAGCCCGCCCGTCAAGTCACGCCCGGTTTCTGCCTCTCGCCAAACACGATGCCCACACCCCGCATCGTTACTGGCAGAAGCTAATCGTTTTCGGAGAATCCAACAAGACGGCTTTTCCATCTCGCCTGATTCGCCTGCTTTTCAAAACAGCCACAACTGCCCATCTTTCGGCCGCGGCGGACGAAAGGCGTGGCGATTGAAGTCGGGCAATTGGGCCGCCAGTCGCTGCTTCTGGCGGAACAGCAGGAACATCGCCCGGATTTGTTCCGCCAGCACGCCGGTCCCGACCATCCGCTCTTTAAACTGACTGCTGCTCAGCTGCCCGTCCCGCGTCTGCCGGATCCGCTGCAGGACCTTGTCGGCCTTGCTCGGCTGCGTCCGCTGCAGCCACTCGACAAACACCGGTTCCACCGTCAACGGCAGTCGCAGCAGCGTGTAGCCGGCCGCGGTCGCTCCCGCCGACTTGGCCGCCGCCAATAACTCGGGCACTTCCGTCTCGTTCAAACCCGGAATCAGCGGCGCTGTCATCACTCCGACCGGCACTCCCGCATTGGCCAACCGTTCGATCGCCCGCAACCTCGCCGCCGGGATACTGGTCCGCGGCTCCATCCCACGCGCCAAGGCTGGGTCCAGCGTCGTCAACGACACGAAGACATGCACCAAGCGATCCGCCGCCAAGTCCTGCAGCAGATCCAAGTCCCGCAGCACCAAGGCGTTCTTCGTGATCATGCCAATCGGCTGGCGACACTCGACCGCCACCTCCAGGCACTGGCGGGTGAGTCGGAACTGACGTTCGGCCGGCTGATAGCAGTCCGTGACCCCCGAAAAGACGATCGGCTCGGCTGCCCAGGACTTCTCGCCCAACTTGGCCCGCAGCAACTCCGCCGCTCGCCGCTTGACCACAATCCGCGTCTCGAAGTCCAAACCCGCGTTGTACCCCAAGTACTCGTGGGTCGGCCGCGCGTAACAGTACGAGCAAGCGTGAATGCAACCGCGGTAGGGATTGACACTGTAACGGAACGGAATGTCCGGCGACCGGTTCTCGGACAAAATGCTCTGCGAGTCGTCCTCGATGAACTGGATGTCCCGCCGCGGTCCATCGATCGCCTCGTGCCGCTCCTGGTCGTCCCCCACCCATTGGTCCAAGGTCGCGTCATCCACCTCGCAGCGAATGCGCTCAAACCGATTCGCTGGGTTCAAATGCGAGCCATGCGGCATCCTTCGACCTCTTCTCTCCCCAGAACTCGATCGCGTCCCGCCAACACCACCAGGCCGCTTCCCTGCACCGCAACAGCCCGAACACTACGACATGGCCCGACGACCGCGTTATGACCCGACGCGGCACGTTATGACCCGATGCGGCAAGTTATGACCCGACGCGGCGTAAGTTCAGTTCATAGAACCAAAAGTCATCGTTGGGTTGGTCGATCTCCAACCGCTCGGGCTTCCCGGCCCCATCGATCGTAAAGTTGATCGACCCTGGCGGGAAGTCGTAAGTCACGGAGGGCCGCCACTTGAGTTCAAAGCTGTTGTAGTGCCAATGCCGCAGATCGGCGACAAAGTCCGGGGCCGGCCCCAGTCGCAGGACCAGATTTCCCTCCACCATTTCCACCAGGACATCCCCGTACAAGGGACAACGGTACGTGCCGCAGTACTCGGTCAAGGCCAAGGTCGGCGGCGCATCCTCAATCCGACTCGCCCGTCGTCGCTCCTCAGTCGCTTGCTTCTGCCCCTGCCGAGCCTCCACTCGCTGCCGATACGCCTGGTTCCAATCCCGCCGGTCCGGGACCTCCAACAGAATATCGAAGATCGAGTCCCGCAGGATGGTCGACACGGGCGATTCGCTGTTGGTCAATACGACCACTCCCCACCCCTCTTCCGGCATGAAGGCCGTCTGCGAGATCATTCCGTCCAGCCCCCCGCCGTGGCCAATGACTCGCCGCCCCTGGTAACTCGAGATGGCCCAGCCCAAACCGTAGGCGGAAAACTGCCGCGTGGGATTGAACCGAGCCGCCTCTTCTGACACGGGCAACGCGATACTGGGTTGCCACATCTCCCACACCTGATCGGCCGCTAAGACTCGGCGCCCCTCCAGTTCCCCGCGGCCCAACTGCAGCCGCAACCAACGACTCAGGTCCCCCGCCGACGCATTCAACCCACAGGCCCCCCAACAATTGTCGACATTGCCATGCGGCAAGGCCCGCAGCGCGCCGCCGGAATTGTTGTGCGGCGTGGCCGCATTTTCATCAAACGCCGTCACACTGGTTGTCGTCCGCGTCATACCCAACGGATTCAAAATCCGCTCTTGGACAAATTCCGCACATGACTTCCCCGATACGCGTTCCACGATCTGGCCCGCGGCGATAAACATCAGGTTCTGATAGCCATAACGATTGCGAAAGGTCGTCACTGGTGGCAAGTGTCGCAATCTCGCCAACATCTCCTCGGGCGAATACCGCGTGCCATACCACAATAGATCGCCACTGAAGGTGCCCAAGCCGCTGCGATGCGAGACCAAGTCGCGAATCGTCATCTCACGCGTGGCGACCTCGTCATGCAACACCCATTCGGGCAAGTGATCCCGCGCCCGATCCTCCCACTTGAGCTTGCCCTCGCTGACCAAGATCGACAAAGCCGCCGTCACAAACGCCTTGGAGTTGGACGCGATCACGAACTGCGTATCCGCATCGACGGGATCCTGGCCGCCCAATGTCCGTACACCATAGCCCTTGGCCATCAGCAACTCGTCCCCGCGGACGATCGCCACCGCCAAGCCCGGCACCTGCCACTCCGCTCGCACCGACTCGATCAACCGATCGATCTCCGCCAGCTGTTCCGCTCGTCCATCCTGCCGGTCGTCCTGAGCCCAGCCACTGGCCAAGGTCAACGCCAGCAGCACTCCGACCAAACCAGCGACTCGTCCACCCATCAACCGTCTGCTAATCATCTGACTGACACTCCCTAGCCCCCAACAACACAAGCACACCCAACCTCAGCACGATTCGACTCGCGCTGCAGCGAACAACTCTGCGGCCATCGACAAGTCCTGGCGACATGCCCCCCCCTCCCGACCGTCTGGCGGCTGCATCGTCGCAGCCAAAGCGTTTCGCCAGTCTAGCCACCTCAGCCGCCCCGAGCAAGCGCATCCCAACACCGCTTCGACTGGGCTGGATTGGATTGGGATTGCGAGTTGTGGGTTTGTGTGGCTCTGAAGGCTGAGGTTTGAAGAAATGGAAAATGAGTAGTGGAGAATGGAAAATGGAAAATGAAGAATGAATTCACCAAGGGTCAGGAATCTGTTTTGCTTCGGCTGGGCTGGATTGAATTGGGGTTGCGAGTTGAGGGTTTGTGTGGCTCTGAAGGCTGAGGTTTGAAGAAATGGAAAATGAGTAGTGGAGAATGGAGAATGGAAAATGGATTTACCTAGGGTTAAGGATCTGTTTTGCTTCGACCGGGCTGTGTTGGATTGGGATTGCGAGTTGAGGGTTTGTGTGGCTCTGAAGGCTGAGGTTTGAAGAAATGGAAAATGAGTAGTGGAGAATGGAGATTGGAAAATGAATTCATCTAGGGGCAGGAATCTGTTTTGCTTCGGCTGGGCTGGGCTGGATTGAGGTTGCGAGTTGAGGGTTTGTGTGGCTCTGAAGGCTGAGGTTTGAAGAAATGGAAAATGAGTAGTGGAGAATGGAAAATGGAAAATGGATTCACCTAGGGTTGAGGATCTGTTTTGCTTCGGCTGGGCTGGGTTGAATTGGGGTTACGAGTTGAGGGTTTGTGTGGCTCTGAAGGCTGAGGTTTGAAGAAATGGAAAATGAGTAGTGGAGAATGGAGAATGGAAAATGAATTCATCTAGGGGCAGGAATCTGTTTTGCTTCGGCTGGGCTGGATTGGATTGGATTGGGGTTGCGAGTTGTGGGTTTGTGTGGTTCTGAAGGCTGAGGTTTGAAGAAATGGAGAATGAGTAGTGGAGAATGGAAAATGGAGAATGGATTTACCTAGGGTCAGGAATCTGTTTTGCTTCGGCTGGGCTGGATTGGGGTTGCGAGTTGAAGGTTTGTGTGGCTCTGAAGGCTGAGGTGTGAAGAAATGGAGAATGAGTATTGGAGAATGGAGAATGGAAAATGGATTAACCTAGGGTCAGGAATCTGTTTTGCTTCGGCTGGGCTGGGCTGGATTGAGGTTACGAGTTGAGGGTTTGTGTGGCTCTGAAGGCTGAGGTTTGAAGAAATGGAAAATGAGTAGTGGAGAATGGAAAATGGAAAATGAATTCATCAAGGGCCAGGAATCTGTTTTGCTTCGGCTGGGCTGGATTGGGGTTGCGAGTTGAGGGTTTGTGTGGCTCTGAAGGCTGAGGTTTGAAGAAATGGAAAATGAGTAGTGGAGAATGGAGATTGGAAAATGAATTCATCTAGGGGCAGGAATCTGTTTTGCTTCGGCTGGGCTGGATTGGGGTTGCGAGTTGAGGGTTTGTGTGGCTCTGAAGGCTGAGGTTTGAAGAAATGGAGAATAAGTAGTGGAGAATGGAGATTGGAAAATGAACTCATCTAGGGGCAGGAATCTGTTTTGCTTCGGCTGGGCTGGATTGGATTGAGGTTACGAGTTGAGGGTTTGTGTGGCTCTGAAGGCTGAGGTTTGAAGAAATGGAAAATGAGTAGTGGAGAATGGAAAATGGAGAATGAATTTATCTTGGGCCAGGAATCTGTTTTGCTTCGGCTGGGCTGGGCTGGATTGGGGTTGCGAGTTGAGGGTTTGTGTGGCTCTGAAGGCTGAGGTTTGAAGAAATGGAGAATGAGTATTGGAGAATGGAGAATGGAAAATGGATTAACCTAGGGTCAGGAATCTGTTTTGCTTCGGCTGGGCTGGATTTGGCATCCCACCGGTGGCTCACGCCACCGGCAGGGGTTGTGCCGGCCCTCCGGGCCTGGGGGCAGGTGGGTTCGAAGATGCCTCTTTTGGCAGAGATTTGTCAACCAAGAACCAAGAACCAAGAACCAAGAACCAAGAACGCCCCCCCAATTTTTCTGCCCCCAATTTTTCTGCCTATTCATCTCCTCGGCCGCTATCTAGGCGCAACCAGCAGAGGGCTGCTGGTCTACACTACGCCCTACGCCCTACGCACCAAGAATCTCTCGCTTGGGATCGATTGCGATGAAAACTCTCAAATTTCCCGTCCTTTCACGCTTCACTCTTCCCCCTTCACTCTTCCCTCCCCACTCCCGGACATTAGGTACGCGAACAGGTCGATCTTGTCTTGCGTGGAAAAATTGTCCAGCAAACCGTCCGGCATCAGGGATTGCGCCAGCGGCCGTAATTCCTCGACCGCTTCCATCTGCACCAATTGCGATTGTTCCTGCGACACCAACACGAACGAGACCGGTGTTCGCTGGGTGACGACCCCAGCCAAGGAGCGTCCGTCGGTCAGCAGCACGGCGGTCAAGCGAAATTCGCTGCTGACTTCCGCTGACGGCGCAACAATGTTTTGTAGCCAATAGTTGAGGTTGTCTCGCTGCGCACCGGTCAGTTCCGGCCCCAGTCGTTCGCCCTCGCCGAACAGTCGATGGCATTTTCCGCATTGTTGCATGTACAGATGTCGACCACGAGTCAAATCGCCTTGGGCGATCACTTCGGGCTGTAATTCTTCCTGTAATGACTGGATTTTTTGCAATTGCGTCTCGCCCAGCAGCCCGCCGCTTTCCGGCCACAGAGCCTGGAGTTGCGTCGCTACCGCGGCATCTCCCAGCAACTGTAGCTGACGCAAGTGCCCTGCGGTGACCGCATCGCGTGGAATCTGGCCCGCCACGACACCCCCGAGCAACGCCGCCGCCGAGCTCGTGCGTTGCGTCAAGGCCGACACAATCGCCGCTTGCCCCGCCGGCGGCGCCGCCCCGTACCCCTCGATCAACCAGGCGGTAGCACGCGGATCGCGCCACTCCGCCAGCGCATTGGCAGCCGCCACGGACAGAAAGCGATGCTGCAGCAATGCTTGCAGGGCACTCGCCACTTCCTCCCGCGTGCCATTTTCCAGCTCCACTTCCGCAGGGCTCTCGGTCAACGCGGGATCCGGTCCGTCAGCAGCGATCCGATTCAACTGCCGCACGATTGAACGCAGCGTCGCCTGCCGCAATTCCAACGGTCGCTGCTCGTCACGCAAGACCGCCAACCGCTCGGACCAGGACTGCTGGGCCGCGAAACTGGCGGCGGCCTGCTCCAACCATCCCCGCGCTTCCTCTTCGGAAGCCACCGCCGCGGCGACTTGGCCCCAGGCGCTCGGAGTTGGCAGATCGCTCCAACCGTTCCAACCTTCGGCCAGTCCCTGCAGCAAGTTTGCACGTCGCGTGGCCGACAGCGTGGGCTGGGCCAGCGCCACCAACAGCGGCTCGACCGCGCCCGGCCGCCATGTCTGTTCGATGGCCAAACGCCGCGCAACAAAACGATCCACCACTGGCAATTGGCTGTCCAGCAACCATTGCTCGACCGCTCCGCCCATCTCCGACACACTGGGTTCCAGCCCGTACCAAACTAGGTAGGGGAAGATGCGATCTTCGGCCAGGGAGGTCTGCCGAGCCAAGCGGCGAGCGAGGTTCCAGCGGTCCGCGACACTCATCAACCGCAGCGAAGAGGCCAGGTAGGTCAACACCAAGCCATCCGACTCCACTTCCGCTCGTTGCTGCAATAGTACGGCTGTCGCGTGCGACAACTGCCCCAGACTCAGTCCGTCCAACGCGGCGGCACCGCCCACGGCATCACGATCCGTCAACAGACGAATCGCCCAGACTCGAACGTGTGGATCGACGTGACCCAAGAGCGACTCCAACTGCGAGTCGTCCAGTTGGCCGGTCGCCGACCAGCCCATCAACAGACGATGGCGGAGGGCCGAGTCCGTCGCGTCGTGAAACCGCTCGGCCAATGCCGCTGCCACCGCCGTCAAGTCGGGTTTCAAGCGTTCATCGCGACGACCATAACCGGCGGCATGTTCTTGTAACCGCAAGCGAGCCTGCCGCCAGACCCAGGGGCGAGGATCCACCAACAGATCGGCAACCGCGTGTAAGTCCTGGCCCTCCAAGCAAGCGACAACCTCCGCCACCGTCTTCGGCGCCGCCGCGACGTTCTCTGTTGCGTTCTCGGCTGTCGCTCGCTCGACAGTGTCTGCGGCGACATAATCCAAGCGGTACACGCGCCCGGAGCTTCGATGAATCCCATCGTTCTCATGGCACTCGCCCAAGTCCGACCAGTCCAAAATGTACATGGCATCATCGGGCCCACAAAACAAATCGATGCCGCGAAACCACGGATCGGACGTCAAAAAGGGGTCGGGCTGATGCGTGGCGGTAAAGGTTGCACCCCAGGGTTGTAAGCGATCTTGATTGACTCGTCGACCATGAAAATTCAAGGCGTAGATGTCGCCGTGGTAGTCGCTGGGCCAGCGATTGCCGTGATAGATCGCCAAGCCACTGTGAGCATGCCCGCCGCCCGCCGCATCGGTGGTGGCCGACATGCCGTCGCGTTGTTGGGTCCAGGCTTCCACGCGGCGATCCCAATGGTAATGATCCGCCACCTGGCTAGTCAGATGAAACAAATACGGCCGCAGGTCCTCGCCGTACATGCGTTCGGTGTGCAGGCCCGGGATCGCGTGCCACAAGTGCCCGATCACCGTATTGATGAAAAACAACTGGCCGTGAGCGTCCCAATCGTGTCCCCAGGGATTGGTGGTGCCCGTTGTCACGACCTCGAACTTTTGACGAGTCGGATGATAACGCCAAATACAACAATTCAGGGCAATTCGCTTGGATTCTGGTGTTCCCGGTGGCCCCACGTGACTGGTGGCCTGGATCCCGTGTCGGCCGTACAACCAACCGTCCGGCCCCCAGCGAAGACCGTTGACCAAATTGTGTCCCACTTCTTGATCTTCAAAACCGTCCAAGATCACCTGCGGCGGGCCATCGGGACGTCCATCCAAATCGGCGTCTGGGACAAACAGCAATTGCGGGGCCGCCAATAGCCAGACACCGCCCATGCCGACCTCCACACTGGCCAGCAACTGGGCCTGGTCGTAAAACACCTGCGGCGTCTCGGCCACGCCATCTCCGTCACTGTCGCTCAGGATCACCACGCGATCCCGCAAGTTCCGGTCGAAGCGCTGCGGCAGTTCAGCGTAGGTATAGTTCTCCGCCAACCACAAGCGGCCGCGACGATCAAACGTGCCGGCAATCGGCTGAGCGACCTGGGGATAACCAGCGAACAGATTCATGCGGAAGCCCGGCGGCAACTTCCAAGCCGCCACAGCCTGCTCGTCCGACAGTCGCGGCACGGTTTCCACTTGCGTGTCCGGGCCCCGCGCCGCTCCCTCGTCCACGACCGGTTCTTGGACCCACGTCGCGGCGGTCGCGATCGCGGCAGAAACCTGGGGCCGGGAGTCGCTCGCTTGGCTCCAGACCCATGCCCCGATCAGCACCAGCAGCCCGAGCAAGGCAGCCGCTTCGCATCGAAAATGGCGACTGGGTGCTCCGGCAGTGACTTGACGTTGCTGTGAGAAAACACGAGTCCATCGTTGGGTCATCGCAATCCCCTGGGGGGTGAAAGGCCGAGTCCGCTGCGTTAGAGCCCGATTATAACCGAATCTCGCCCCGCTGTGGCGGCCGTGCCGCTTCCAGCGGGCGGGACGGCGGGTAACGGTTCGCTTCAAAGGGACCGGACGGCGAGCGGTGGTTCGAGGATGACGGTATCACTCGTCTACAACCCTATCGCCGGATGGTCGCTTCCAATATTCTTAGAGGGCCGACGAATAAGGAACTTGGAACACGGTCGGGGCACGCGTGGTTGGGGCATTGTCGGCGATACGAGTGCTTTGCCACAGCCAAAACTTGGAT
>JAGYIQ010000140.1 GCA_018402565.1 Pirellulaceae bacterium
CGGAAGGCTTGGAACGCTTGCCGCGTGCCTGGTGCGGTGCGAGCACTGCGGATGCAATGGTTCCGGCTTGCTGCCAAGGGCTGTCGAGAGGCCCACGAAAGTGGTGCACGTAGGCATACCACTCGCTGAGTTCGCGGCTGTCCATTCGTGTGCATAGCTCTCGCACCGTCATGCTGAGATGCCCGGCCAAAGCAAAAAGAAAACGTCTGCTTGGCCGGGCGTTTAGTTTTTTGCCAGCTCGTCTACTTGCTCGCCGGTCAGTGCATTGTGCTCGCGTGCCACCTCAAACAACCGATTCACGATAGACGCTGCCTTTTTGGCAAGTTCGTCCGCTTCGTTTACCGCAAACAGCCGCTTTCCGTCTTCGTCGCACAGACAGCGTGCCAGGAACTTTGCACGGAAGTTTTCCACGCCGCCTTTGCCTTGCTTCTGCAGCCACTCGTTCTCCCAGCTGTCACGCTCGCCAGCAGTCATAACCCCGATAAACACGTCAACGCCCCATTCCGGCACATGCACCTTTCGCAGTTCGCTGTCTTGTGCCTCAAGGATTGCTTTCCGAAGATCCATCGCTTCCTCACGTAATGATTGAAAACTCTGCACCGTAGACCGTTACGCCGTTGAGCGTGGCCGAGGCAGAGACGTTTGTACAAACTGCCGTAACCGACAACGCCATTCCGCCGCCGGTTATTGTCAGCGTACCAAGAACTCCCCAGATCGCAGTGCTAATAGCACCAAGCGACTGAATGCTCACCGAGCCAGCTTCCGGCAAATAGCCGACGCTTCGGCCCATCGTGTAACCACCGCCGACGCTCCACGACAAGCCGCGTATTTCGCTTGCTGGCGAGCCGTTAAAACTAAACGCAATACCTTGCGATGACGTTGCCACGGGATCCTCCCGCGACTAGCTGGCCGCGACGCGTAGGGTTGCTGATCCGCGAATCACGTCGTTTATTGCGAGCGTCACGTTGCTGCTGGCCACGGTTGCTCCACGGCTCAAAGAAAGGCCGCCACCAACCGTTAGCGTTCCGCTGGTGTTGCCTTCGAGCTCGGTGGTGCCGATGTAGTCAAAGCTGATCTCGACGCCAGTGTCGTCGACAGTGCCAACCAGCGGTGCGTCTTGGCTAGCGATTTGCTCGCCGGTCGTCTGGCCTAGGTGGCTAATGTCGATTCGCTCGCGAACATCGTTGTAGTTGAGCGTCACGTTTGTGACGGTGAACGTCGTGCCGCCGAAAACGAGCGTCGTGCCGGTGCTGTCGTGTGGCGTGCTGGCCATCTGCTATGTCTCCTGCCACATAATGTCAAAACTCATGCGTACGTTAAACGCTGGCGGCTTCTCGCTCCCGGCCAGCTGAACCAGCTCGTCCTGCTCGTCTTCGAGCGAGACTTGCTTCACAGTTGTATTGTCGAAAGTTCCGCTGAACCCATCCAGAACGTCACGCACTGCGTCGGCAACGTCTCTGGCACTCTCGTAGGTCGCCGCGTAGATGTCGAGGTCCATCGACAGCCGGGGAACGCCCATCGGCACTGAGAGCGTTTGCTCTCGGTCTATGCCAGTTCGCCGCATGACGATAAACGGCACGTCGTCGGCCGGCGACGCGTACTGCGAGTAGATCCGGTGGCCAACGTGCTGCGTCACGCTGGCATCGGACATCAGAGCGTTTCTGATTACTGCGTCTGGGTAACGGATTGCCATCAGCGTTTACCTGTT
>JAGYIQ010000141.1 GCA_018402565.1 Pirellulaceae bacterium
CATTGGCTATTTTGTGACGTCCGAGCTGGATCCGCAACGTCTCACACAAAAGATGCAACAAGCCATTGAAGACGACGCGTTGCCCGGCACCCAGAAGGAAATGGCCGAGGCGAGGTGGTTTGACTGGGACACCAACACGTCCCTCCTGTGGTCGCGATTCGCACGCATTATTGTGAAAAAAGTCGTCGACCGATCTAGCACCAAAAAACGCATTTTTTTTTCTTAACGTACGGGCAACCCCCGTTTTGATACACAAACAACAACAACATGGCTCCCAACCAAGACCTCGTTAAAAACTTTGCCACGTATGGTGACCTCAGTCAGCGTGATGTGTACTTTCGCAACGCCACGCAGGTCATCAAGGATGGTGCCGTCGAGAACTACTTCTACCACCTGGACCAAAGCAACGCGTCGGTGGAGATGGCCGTCACCAAGGTAAGTTACGATACCAATGCCAGTGTCAGCATGTACGAGCTTTTCACCAAGCCCGTCGACGGTAACGTCAGCACCGCTGCCAATGCTGCCATGCTGGAAATTACCACGGGCAAGACCTATGTCCGCTCCGCGGAACTAATTGCGAACAACTTGGGACTGGGCGGCAATCTGGAGGTCACCGGGGACGCGACCCTGAGCACGCTTTCGGCGAGCGGCCTTGTGAACGTGGAGTCTCTTAGCGTAGTGTCCAACGCCTCCGTCGGCGGCACCCTCGGTGTGACCGGCGCCACCACCCTGTCCGACAACCTCGACGTGACCGGCGCCGCCACCCTTTCCAGTACTCTCGACGTGACGGGCCAGACCACGCTGTCCAACGCGTCGGTTGGAGGCGATCTTGACGTGACCGGCAATGCCACCCTCAACTCGGCGCTCACGGTCGTCGGATTGACCACGCTCGACGACACCGTCGTCAACGGCAACCTCACGGTGGACGGCACGGCCGTGGAGCTAGGAAACACGGCGCTCACGTCGAACGGCAATGTCACCTTCAACGGCACCACCACCATTTCCAATCTGGTCCTCGGTGGCGAGAGTGGCTTCAGCGGAAACATCGACATGGGCGACAACTACATTCTGAACCTCTCTGCCGCGGAAAATGACAACGTCCGTGTAGCCATGGATGGGTCGGCCAAGCTTGTATCCCTCCAAACCAGGCCGAACACCGCCTCCACGTTCTCGTCGCAGCTTGTTGCCTCGGAATCCGGGGTCGATGTATACACCGGATTGGCGGTCAACAGCGGCAACCTCCGAATGCAAAACAACGAGATCCTGCACGCGGCCACGTTGCACGGTGGTATGACCGGGCCTGCCCGCCTTCGCTTCCGTGACGACGGTACGCCACAGGTGTTTACGGAAGGGTGGACGGGGTCGGCGTGGCAGACCAATTTCCAGGTCAGCAATCAAAGTGTCCAGAGCCTTCGTCAGTTCGTTGCTCAGAACGATGCCCAGTTCCTGAGCAACGTGTCGGTGACTGGAGGCGCGACGACCACCGTTCAGATCCCCAACGCGAACGTGATCATTGCAGGGAAGCAGGCGACGTTCGGGAACGTGTCCAGTGCAACAGACGTGACGGTGTACGGAAACCTTGATATCAAGGCCGGTGCGACCGGAGAGCAAAAACTCGCACAGTCTGTAATAAATTTGCTGAATCTTGTTTTTTTGAAAAAAAAAAACACCCCATAAAAAAACACAAACG
>JAGYIQ010000142.1 GCA_018402565.1 Pirellulaceae bacterium
ACACTTCTTCGCAGTGGGAGGAGAGTTCGGGGTAGAACTCCGAACCGATGCTGGTGAAGTGCCGCAGTTCCGGTCGCTGCAAGTACCGAGCCAATCCGAGGCAGCTCTCGAAGTTGCTGCCGCGACCATTGAGGTTGTTCGATGTGTCGAACTCCAGCAGCACTGTGGGCCGAGCCTGTACCTGTCCGGGCTCTCCCGAGGGCCGACTCTCCCATTGTTTGATGGCCTGTTCGATCCCGGCCCGCAGTTGCCGATCCACCGCCTCCGAGATGGGCAGGGTCACCTTCAAGCGGACACTGGGGGCCGCCTGCACTTCGACGAGCCGGTTGCTGTTTCCCAAAGTGGCAGACAAACCCAGAGTGGCCGACAGACCCAGAGTGGCTGACAGATGAGAAGCCGCAGCAGCCAGGCCCAACATCGCGAGAGCCAGGGACAGTCGCTGCAAGAATCTCCGCCCGGCCGCAGACCGTCCCGAGGTTGCCTGGCCGCTGCTTTCCGTGCAAGTCGAGCTATCGTGCATTGTGTTCCAGTCTCCCATCCGACCTCTCCAGCCCTTCGGCGATTTGGCTCGACGCCAATTGCCGCTCTCCCGCAGCAACCGCAGAAGCCGCCGTCAATTGTCTTTATTCGCTGCCCACGGCCAATTATACCGCTGAAATCGAGCGGGTTGCTTGCTGGAGGCATTAATTTCGCTAAGATGGGCCCGCCGGTGGAGTGATTCTCCGCCCTGTTCGTCCGTTTCGTCCGGCTTTCCGCGGCGTTTGGACGAGTCCACGGGCGATCCCCCGCGGAAGATTTTTCTCGGGAGGCCTTTCTTCCGTGGACGGCGAACTGGCGGCAAAACCTGATTTGCACAGCCGTGCTATCCAGCACGGTGTTTTTTGCGTGCTTTCCAGCACGGTGTTTCCCCAACCCATTGATTCGCCGATTGAAAGGCAACCCTCCATGAGCACTGGCTCCTTGCAACAAGACTTGGCCCCCGCGGGCAAAAAATCAGCCTTCCGACTTGGTGCTTTCGGCAGCGGCCTGGTGGTTTTGGATTTGGTGATCTGTGCGGTGAACGCGTATGCGGTCTATTGGATGTATCAGAAGTGTTACGTCGAGAAGCAGATCGACTACGTCGAGTTGGAGACGTTTGTCAAAAGCGCGATGGCGGCCGCTGGCTTGGTGGCATTGTTTGGTATCCTGGGCAACTTGTTGATGTTAACCGGTGTGCGGTTTGGAGCTCGATTGGCCAGTTACCGGGTGGGGATGGGCATCGGGTCGATCGGTGTGGCATTGTTTGTGATGTTCTTTTTGGTGCCGAAGCCGGACCGCATCATGTCGGAGGATAACTTCGACACCTATTTGAGGTTCGGTGGCGTGAGTGCTGCCTACTTTGTCTGGATGTTGATCTACTGGCTTGTGGCTCGCTCGGCCGCCAAGGCCTCGACTTAAGCGCGGCTGGCGATGGTGCGTTAGGCCGTTTCCGTCCACCGACAGCTAACACCTGCCCGTGCACGAAATCGACGGTCTCCGAAACCGGCATCTCCGAAACCGACGGCCTCCGAAACCGGCGTCCAACGAGGTGTGGCTGAGAGAAAAACCGGGCGCTGGTTCGAACGATGCAAGGGTGTTTTCCAGTACATCCGATCGTCCAACGCGGCCGTGCTTGTCAGTCATTGACTTACCGGATTGGAAATCAGCC
>JAGYIQ010000143.1 GCA_018402565.1 Pirellulaceae bacterium
AACCACGAGCCCGGCCGCTGCTGCCCGCTTTCCCCAGCTTTGAATTACTGGGCGGCGCCCCCACGCCCAGCCACCCATTCCGCTGACAATGAGAAAAAAGGCTAGGCCAATCGGATACACGAACACCGACAGGGTTTTCACCAAGAAAAAAATCATTTCATATCGCCGTGAGTGTTACCGGGGGCGAGCACCCCGACGACCTTCACTAGCGCGCTGGCCTAGCCCCTGACTCTGTGACGATCATGACAGGCAAGCCATGGTTGGTGGCCTTATTCCAACGTGCCCGCTCGAACCAAACAGCAGCCTGCTCAACGAGGGCGTTGGCTTGATCGATTCCCTGGGGTTCGCCTGCCAGGACAAGCATTGATTGGCCTATCGTCTGAGCCAGTTCGGGATTTCGCGGATCAAAGACTGCCACTCGCTCCGCATGGGCGACAGCGGCCGCAAGAGGGCGATAGTCTGATTCGGTTTTTTCCCGCTTGGCCTTCCGGATGCCGGTCAATGAATCACGCAGCTCACGAACCGCCAAGTCGCTTGCAGAGTCGCGTATGCTCAGGCCTAGGCACACAACCGCTAGCAAGATTAACGAAGCTTTCGCAATCAACTGAGCTTTGGGAAAGCCGCTGCCAACCGAAAGTCGCGGGCCGTTTTTCGTAGGGGCGTATTCAGGCCCGAGCACGATTCCGGCTAGCACCGCGGCCAAGAATGCGTTCGCCGGCACGTGCATGTTCCAGTCAAAGGCCGAATGGACTGCAAGGCCAGCGAGTCCAGCCCAAGGGCCTGCATACATCAGTCGCTGCTGCGGATCGGCGTTCCGCAAAAAAGCGACAAACTGCCGGAGCATCACGATCATGGCGCAAAGCAGTGCGGCCCCGCCGGCTAGTCCTGCCTCGGCCAGGAACTGGGCGTAGTCGTTATGCGTAAACCATTGCACTGCGGCACGTTCCGGACCCGCCATGCGATAAAGCTCACCGAAAGTGCCAAGCCCGGTACCCATGAGCCAACTCCTGCCAAAGATCTCAAACGCGGTCGTCGTGGATACAATTCGGACATCTGCAAACATGGGCCGAAGCGCTGCTTGGGCTTTTTCGGGAGCCCAGTCAACGACAATCCCCAGGTTGCCGTAGAACAACACCAAGAAGGCCATGACGATGGCGACGGACAAAAAGCATGCCCCTCTGGCGAGTCGCTTGAGCCAGGCTCTAGTCTCCGTGATCGCCCAAAAGGCCAGCATTGAGACCACGGCTGACATGGCGCCGGCGCGCGATCCTGCCAAAAGGCCGATCGTGGCAACTGCCCCAAGCGCGAGCCCGACCATAGCCGCCGATCGCCACCACTCAAGCCAAGGCCAAAGAGGCCGAGCGAGAAGCAGGGAGAACAGCGTCGGTATCGTCAGATAGACCGCGCAGGCAAACTGGTTACTGACAACGTAGGTACCAAACCCGTCGCCTATAGCCCACTCGAAGGCTGCAAACCGCCTTCCGACCGCCTCGGTCCAAAAGAGGTACCCGAAGCCCGAGGCTTGCTCAGGCCGCTTGAGCGGCGTAAGCCACCAATCGATTGGCCCGATGAAATCAGCATAGGTGAGCAACCAACTCCCCTGCGTCCGCGTGACAGGAACGCAAAGTCCGAATGCCCAAATCACTATTCCGGCGGTGGCGATGGCTCTTAGCATCGT
>JAGYIQ010000144.1 GCA_018402565.1 Pirellulaceae bacterium
TGTGTTCCCAACGGCTGACGCAAGCAACGCCATCATTCGCATCGCCTGACTCTAACCGTTAAGGAGGCTGCGATATGGCTTTGGTCGTTAAGGATCGTGTTAAGGTAACCACTGCGACGACAGGTACTGGAACCCTGACTCTCGGCTCTGCCGTAGCAGGGTTTCAAGCGTTTTCCGCCGTGCTGTCGAACGCGGACACCACGTACTACGCGATCTTCGAGTCGAGCACGGGCGCCTTTGAGGTGGGTCTGGGGACATACGCTTCCCCAGCGGATACGCTTGCGCGCACAACCGTTCTTGAGAGCTCCAACGCTGGGTCGGCAATCAACCTGACGGCGGGGGACGCCGACGTGTTCGTTACGCAGCCTGCGGAGAAGGCCGTGTACCTAGACGCCGACGGGTACATCTTTGTCTCGGATGGTCGGAACCTAACCAACCTCAACGCAACCAACCTCACAACGGGTACGGTCAACGACGCGCGTCTTCCCGCAACGATATCGTCAGACATCACAGGTAACGCCGCAACCGCAACCGCGTGGGCCACGGGTCGTACTCTGGCGCTGACTGGAGACGTTACGGGCACCAGCGCCGCGTTTGACGGATCAGGCAACATCACTCTGTCCACTACCATCGCAACCAACTCAGTAGCGTTGGGCACGGACACCACTGGTAACTATGTTGCTACAGGCGCGGTAAGCGGCAGCGGCTTGTCTGGGTCGGCGAGCTCAGAAGGCGCGACGTTCACGGTCACATCTAACGCGACCAACGTCAACACGCCCAGCACAATTGTGTTCCGCGATGGTTCTGGAAACTTTAGCGCAGGCACCATCACGGCTGCACTGACAGGTAACGCGGCAACCGCAACGAAGTGGGCGACGGGCAGAACCATTAGCTTGACCGGCGATGTTACTGGTGTGAGCGGAGCATTTGACGGCAGCGGCAACCTCTCGTTTGCCACGACCATTGCAGCAAATTCTGTGGCTCTGGGCACGGACACGACTGGAAACTATGTCGCCACCGGCGCAACGAGCGGCAGCGGTATTTCCGGCTCGGTGAGTTCCGAAGGCGGCACTTTTACTGTCACCTCGAATGCTACCAACGCAAACACGGCAAGCACCATTGTGTTTCGAGACGCCAGCGGCAACTTTTCTGCAGGGACAATTACAGCAAACCTGACAGGCACGGCATCATCTGCAACCAACGCGGATACCGTTGACGGCCTTCACGCTTCGCAGTTCCTGCGCAGCGACGCTGCTGACAGCACGGCAAGCACAATCTCCTTTACGGGCGACATTCAAGTTGGGGATCAAATTTTCCACAACGGTGACACCGACACGTACATGCAGTTTCACGCTGCGGATCAGTGGCGTGTTGTTACAGGCGGCGTTGAGCGCATCGAGGCATCAAGCTCGGGTATTCGGATTGACGACGCCTACACGCTTCCAACGGCAGACGGGACGAGCGGACAGGCTCTTGTTACCAATGGCGCGGGCACAATAACTTTTGCAAGCGCGGGGATCAGTACGGGTAAAGCAATCGCAATGGCGATAGTCTTCGGGTAGGTGTAGATGTTTGGTTTCGCCCCCTTCGCCGAGGCTACCTTTGGGGATGACGGGGTATCCGCTGCAACCACCCCAGTCACCGGCCTTTCTGCGTCCGGTGCTGTTGGA
>JAGYIQ010000145.1 GCA_018402565.1 Pirellulaceae bacterium
GGTGATTGGCATTGGGGCGCAAGCCTTCCAGGGAGTGAATGCAGGCGAGAGCAACATCGTGCTCGACGATGCCACGGGAGTGCGCATCGGGGCGACGCCAACGCTGGACGGGGTGATTGCACCGGGGTCGCAGGTGACGGCGGTCAATGGCAACACGATCACGCTCGATCAGCCGCTCGATGCACAGCTGAATGTGGGTGATTGGATTGTGTTTGATATTTCAGGCATCACGGCGTTTGAGAGCAATCGTATTGTGTTCGATGTGCCGCCGGAGGTGGGTGTGTGGGTTGGCGATGACCTGTCGGGCAATACCGTGCAGTCAATTGAGGGAGTGGATGGCAATATTGCGGTGCTCAGGCAGGCGATTGCGGTGGTGCCGGACGTGTTGGAGCCGAGGCGGTTGTATCAAGAATTCACCCCTGGTGGTTCATCCTATGATGTCCAGTTCCCCGTGACGGCAGGAGTAAACGGTGTTTTGCAGGAGGCCGGCGACTCGTTCTACCGCCTTGTCGACAAAGATGAGGGCACGCAGTCGCAATACCTGCGATTTAGCGATGAATTCACCAGTGATTCGTTAGCCGGCGTTAGTCTTCTCACAGGATCCGTTAAGTTTCGTGTGCCAGCGTCCAACGGAACGGGAGGCGATTGGTTCAATGTCAGGCTGCGTCCGTCAACCGCGTCAGACCCGCAGGCAGGCGTCCATACCGCAGAATCTGAGCTTGCAGAGGAGGGAGAGATTCGCATCCTTTTCGATGCCCACAAAAACACTTGGGACCCAAATGACAATCACATCGCTGTTAGTTATTCGGGAACCGAAATTGCGGTCACGACCCCGCCATTTGATGTGAAAGATGGAGTGTGGACAGAATTGGAATATTCACTCGCACCGCGCGGGAATTACGTGGAGTTTCATGTTGTCTTAAGACGCGGCAGCGGTGATGAGTTTGTTGTTGTCGAAGGTGCCTCAATCCCGCGTGCGTTTTGGTCCGCTGATTTTGCACTATTAGTCGGTGCGGAAGATTTTGAGCAAAGAGACAGAATGTCAACTTTTGATGTAGACAGCGTTGTCGTTGATCTAGCCCAAGCCACCGGCAACTCCATCACGCGGTTGGCAGCAGGGTTGGCGACGGCAGCAACACTTAACCAAAATCCAATCCTTGACAACGCCACGCCGATCCAAGTCGGCTCCACCGTCAATGGCGCCGCGACCGAGGTGACCGACGTCGAACTGCTCGGTGGGTCTTCTGCCGTGAATGCCGAGCCGAACGACACGCTTTCGACAGCCTATCGCACGCCGATTGCAATAACGGCGGGCGGGCTGACCAGTCAGTTTGTCCAGACCGGCTTTGTCGGCGATGGCACGAACACCAGCCGCGATGTCGACATGTACCGACTCAGCCTGCCGGCTTCGGCGGCGGGCGCCACCATGACGCTCGAGGGCAGCACAGTCGGGCTCGATCCCAGTGTTGCCATGAGCGACGTCTACCTGAGGGTTTTTGATGCAAGCGGCACTGTTGTGGCCTTTGACGACGACAGCGGCCCGGGGCTGGACAGCAGCATCACCTTCACCGTTCCCGGCACGTATGACGGCAGTGGCTACTTTGTCGGCGTGTCCGGATTTGCCAATAGCTCTTACGATCCCACGGTTTCCGGCAGTGGCATCGCTGGC
>JAGYIQ010000146.1 GCA_018402565.1 Pirellulaceae bacterium
GCTGTGATCCCATCCGCAGCAATCGACACCTGTCCGCCACCGAGGTCCACGAGACCACCACCGACAGCCTGATCCACCGCCAGCCCGTCAACGGCCACCGTCACTCGGGCATCCTGCGGCAGGGCGAGCGTGCCGCCGGTCTCCACCGTCACGGCCGTGGCCGAAAGACCGTTGTTGTTCGTCACCCGGAGCGTTCCCGCCGAGACTAGGGTCGGCCCCGTGTAGGAGTTCGCCGCGTCAAACACGATCGTTCCAGCCCCGGTCTTGGTTACCGACAGGGCATTGGAGTCGGTCAGCGACGAATAGCCGGCCTCGGCCTGCGTCTGGCTGGTGCCACTGGGGATGTCAAACACAACTCCCCCTGGCCCCGGGGCACCGAGGTAGCGAACCTGGAGCGTGTCGGACGACTCGTTCAGGAACATCTCCCAATCGGTCGTGTCCTCCGGACGGAGCGAAAAACTGGCCGCGTCGAGAGTGATCGGGCCGCCGGTGATCAGATCGAGGACCGTCCCGGTCGCCAGGCCCGTCCCCGTGTAGTTCAAGTCGAGATACCCCTGGGTAAGGAGAGCCCCGATCCCAGACCCACCACCGTCGAGGTGGATCGTGGAAACCCCCGTCTCATCGAAGGAATACTGAATCACGCCGCTCCGCGGATACTCACCACTTGCCAGCGGATTCGTGGCCATGCGGATCGAATCGATGTTGATCGTTGCCGTGGAACCGATGATCGAGAGGATCGACGAGTTTTCCGAGCCGTCGCCGGGGCCAAAGCCCAAGGCTGCGCCATCGGGAACGTCTGACAAGCCGAGGTCGACTGTTGCCGTGCCGCTGATCCGCCACTCCCCGCGACTGAAACCAGTGTAAATCCCTTGATTCCGCTGGATCACGACATTTCCTCCCGGAACAAGTCCTCCGGCTGTGGAGAACACACCTCCCTTGAGGTCAAAGAGCCCATTTCCCGGGCCGTTGTTCGTTCCGTTGGCCCCGATGCGAAGCTCACCACTGTTCATGTAGAACGCCCCACCGTTCTGCGTGAAGACGGATTGCCCCTTCGTGTTGGTCTGCCCGATCCGGGAGGTCTTGAATGCCACCGTGCCGTCGATGAGTTGCATCGTGCCACCGTTCAGTTCCATCTGCCCCATCTTGCCCATCGATAGATCAACCCAGAACTCTTGATTCATCCAGATGCGGCTCTCGTTTGGCGCACCATCGTTGACCACCAGCAAGGTCTGGGCGTTGACGCCCGAGTAGCCGGGCGACCAGTTGCCGTTATCGAAGGCATTCGCCGTTTTGGCCGAGTTGGGGTCATCCCCCGTGAACAGCCCGTAGATCACGTCGTTTTGGGTTGTCGTCGTACCAGTCCCGACCCAGGTGCTGGTCATGGATATTTGGGCGTGGGCCACCGATCCGGCTCCGAACACCAGACCTGAGAAGATGGCCGCCCCGAGAAACCGCCTCGGCCCGGATACCAGCCCGCGACGACCGCAGGGAAGGATGTGAATAAACGGATTCATAACAGCTCCTCTATTGAAAACATCGCAAAACCCCCACGAAAGCCCTATAAGATTATCTCCGCGGCGGCGCATGACGAAAACCCCTCTTGAGGATGGCTTGCGATCGCTTTCGCAGGCTCGGACCCTG
>JAGYIQ010000147.1 GCA_018402565.1 Pirellulaceae bacterium
CGTCGTTCACTCCGCCGACTTGGAGTGCTCGGCCGTGTAGTTCGGGGCTTCCTGCGTGATGGCGATGTCATGGGGATGGCTCTCACGGACACTGGCGGCGGTGACCTGGATGAATCGGGCGTCGCGACGGAGTTCCTCGACGGTCCGCGTGCCGCAGTAACCCATCCCGGCCCGCAGGCCGCCGACGAGCTGGTAGACGAACACGCTCAAGGGCCCCTTGAAGGGCACCCGACCCTCGACTCCCTCCGGCACGAGCTTGTCGCCGGTCCTCCCCGTGGCCTTCTGACGGTAGCGTTCGCTCGACCCCTTGACCATCGCTCCCAGCGATCCCATGCCGCGATACGCCTTGAACGTCCGCCCCTGAAACAGGACGGTCTGTCCGGGGCTTTCCGCCACACCCGCGAGGAGTCCGCCGATCATCACGGCATGGGCTCCCGCGGCAATCGCCTTGGTGATGTCTCCGGAATAACGAATGCCACCGTCGGCGATCACGGGAACGCCGGCACTGGCCGCCTCCTGTGCCGCCTCCCAGACCGCCGTGATCTGAGGAACGCCGACACCGGAGATGACCCGTGTAGTACAGATCGACCCGGGACCGATCCCGACTTTGATCCCATCCGCGCCGGCCGCGATCAAATCCCGACAGCCCTCCCGGGTTGCCACGTTTCCCGCAATCACCTGGATCTCCCAGCGTTTCTTGATTGCCGCGACGGTGTCGATCACGTTTTCCGAATGGCCGTGGGCGCTGTCCACCACGAGGATGTCCACCCCCTTGGCGATCAGGGCGGCCGCCCGCTCCTCGTCGAAGACACCGATCGCCGCCCCCACCCGGAGCCGACCCTGGCGATCCTTGCAGGCCATCGGAAACCGCTTCATCATGTCGATGTCTTTGATCGTGATCAGCCCGGTGAGGCAGCCCGCCGGATCGACGAGCAACAGCTTTTCCACCTTGTTGGCCATCAGGATCTTCTCGGCCTGGTCGAGCGAAACGGCGCCCGTCGCGGTCACGAGCCCCGACTTCGTCATGATGTCGGCGATCGGCGTCTCGCCGCTCTCCAGGAAGCGAAGGTCGCGGCGGGTGATGATCCCCGCGAGTTTTCGGCCCTCCTCCGTGATCGGCACACCGGAGATGTTGTGCTGATCCATCACCTCCCGGGCCCGGGCCACGGTGGCCTCCGGTGGCAGTGTGACGGGATCCGCGATGATCCCGTTGGCGCTCCGCTTGACCTTGTCGACCTCCTCGGCCTGCCGCTCGATCGAGAGGTTTTTATGGATCACCCCCAGGCCCCCTTCCTGGGCCAGGGCGATCGCCATCTCGCTCTCCGTGACCGTGTCCATCGGGGAGCTGACAATCGGGATATTGAGCGAGATTCCGCGGGTCAGCCGGGTGGCGACGTCGGTCTCGGCCGGCACCACGGCCGACCGCCTCGGCAGGAGTAGCACGTCGTCGAACGTGATCCCGGTGGCGACGATTTTCCCATCCATACCCGATTGATCCTCCGCTGCGGGGAAAGTCGCGGATTATGGGGGTCGGAGGGTCTGGCCGGCAACGACGGCGATCCCGGGCAGCGGAGAAGGGCAGGTTTTCCGGGCATTCCGTCGGCAACGCACGGCGCGAAACCGTGTCCTA
>JAGYIQ010000148.1 GCA_018402565.1 Pirellulaceae bacterium
GTCGACGGATCAGGCCACTTTCACGAAGACCGGTGTATCGAGCGGGGGCTACAGTGGCTTCGTGCCCCTTCTGCCGCTGCTCGAGGAACAGCCGCAGTACGATCTCATCATGGCTGGCAAGAAAAGGCCGCGATCGACGGACGCGACCGGTGTAACGTTTCGCGTCGAACTATCTGGTGTACGTTGTCCATCCGACGATGCGACGCCCAAAGCCGATACTGAGGCGGGACGAACGAACTACCTTCTCTCGGCAGCCGATAAGCTTGTGCAGTTAGGCTGCGAAGAAGGCGCCGTCTGCGCGAGCTCCGGCAGCACGCCGATTGGGGTGTCGAGAGCGCTTTTTGGGGTGAACTCGCAGGTTCAGTTCAAGGACGTGACCGACGGGCTGTCGAAGACACTTGCGTTGGGAGAATTCGCACTCGTCAATTTGTCGGGCGCGAGGCGCGTGGTCAATGACCGCTGGGGCGTGGCAAACACCCAATCGAATAATGCCTTTCGGAGTGCACGGGAATGCATGAAGCTTTTCGTGAACGATCAATACACCACGGGAACGAACGGAGCAGCGGTGCTCCCCCCGGGAGCCAACATGTATGCCGGCAAAAATGCCTTCTTCAACACATTCATGAGGCCCAATGGCCCTGTGTGCACGTTTGGCAACTCCGGTGGAGCTACCGATTGGCACATCGCTACGGTCCCCCCGCGTAGCAAGCATCCAGGGGGGGCACACGTGGCGTTTGCTGACGGTGCTGTATCGTACATCTCTGAAACCATTGACAATGGGTCTGCCGACGTGGTCTGGGGACAGTCCAGCACTGGCCCTGCCGGGATCAGCGAGGCGGGGGTGTGGGGAGCGCTGGGCTCACGGAACGGCGGGGAGGCAAAAAACTATCCATGAACACCCGGAGCGAGTGGAAGCCGCGAATTGCTTTGACTGCCCTGCTGGTGGCCGTGTCGGGCATCGGCTTCGCGGGGTGCGGCCGCCGCGTCGATGACAAATGGACGCGGATGCGTCCGCCGGTCTACCCGGCGACGGGCGTCGTTGAATGTGACGGACAACCTGTCGCTGGCGCGATGGTCACGTTCCTGTCAGGGAAAGATGACGGCTCCGATCCGCAGGCGCAAATGGCCTACGGCCAGACGGATTCCTCTGGTCGATTCCGATTGCGACGCTTTCCAGAATACGAAGGGGCGGTCGCCGGCGACTATCGTGTGTCAGTCACCAAGGTTGAATATAGTGACACGACGCCACCAAATCCTGATCCGGAGCGGCACTATCCACCGATTGAGAAATCGGTGCTGCCCGATCGCTACCGAGATGGAAATACGTCGGGCCTTACGGCGACAGTGACGTCTGACGGCCCAAACACGTTTCGTTTTGCATTGGAGAGATGATGCTGCGGACCGCCCTGGTCGTGCTTCTGTTTGCGGGCAGTATGCAGTTTGCCGCCGCCGGTCCGGCGGTGACGGGTGAGCCGACGAATGATGCCGAACGGGCGGCGAAGAAGCAGGCGGCCGACGCGGCGGTCGATGCAAAGTATGCCGCCCTGGTGACCACGCTGCCCGCGGACGAGCAGGCCTGGGAAAAAGTGCTCCAGGAAAACCTGGGCAGCTTCTCCCTGCCGCTG
>JAGYIQ010000149.1 GCA_018402565.1 Pirellulaceae bacterium
ATAAATCCCATTCTCCCGACAACTAGAAATACGGTGCCTTTACGTATTTTGACGATAAATTGCCGTACATATCACCCTCCCATATACGGTGAAGATAGATTTCGTCCAAGTTGACGCGTCAGCCGCATGGTCGAAACGTTGAATTTTCGGCATCGTGTTATGGAGTTAGAGACATTTCCATAACCCGCGGGTCGCGCGACTTTGAAAGTCGGGAGAGTTGGGTGCCGAAAGGGAGAAAACGCTCCCGAGAGGGTTCGCGTTGAAGATCGGAGAGTGGTCGCGATGGGGAGAGTTAGAGAGGCGAGAGATTGCCGAAAGGCCGGTAAAACTCGGGCCAGAAACGCGAACAGGCCGGATTGGTAGTTGACTTCACCCTTCCGCCGGTGTACGACCTAATCTTGCTTGGCTCAATGGAACAGTCCGCTGGCTCAGACTGACACGTTTACTGTTGATAATGGAAAGGAAAAGTGATGAACTCACGCATGTTTTTGTTTCCGGTGACCGTGGTTTTGGCAATGTGCCTGATCAGTGGCGGTACGGCATTGGCTCAATCTGAAAAAGAGATCACCAACGGTATCGGGATGAAGCTGGTGCTGATCCCCAAGGGTACATTCATGATGGGTTCGCCCGGGACCGAGGAACGCCGTTTCGGGGACGAAACCCAGCACGAGGTGACGATCAGCAAGGACTACTACCTTGGTGTGTATGAAGTAACGCAGGCACAGTACGAACAGGTTTTGGGTAAGAATCCGAGTCACTTTCAAGGTGACGAGTTTAAAGGAAGCAGTTCCAATCGCCCGGTCGAACTGGTTTCATGGGAAGATGCTGTCGAGTTCTGCAAGAAGCTTTCGGAGTTGCCCGAGGAGAAGGCTGCAGGTCGCGTTTATCGTCTGCCGACCGAGGCAGAATGGGAATATGCTTGCCGGGCCGGGAGTAAGTCGGCGTATAGTTTTGGAGAGAGTGCAGAATCACTGGACGAATACGCTTGGTTTGAAAGGAACGGGAAGGTTCAGACACATCCGGTGGGCGAGAAGAAGGCAAACGCTTGGGGCCTGTACGATATGCACGGGAACGTCTGGGAGTGGTGCAGCGACTGGTACGGTGAATACCCCAAGGGTGTGGTCAGCGATCCCGTTGGACCAAGAGAGGGCTCGCTCCGCGTGCTCCGTGGCGGCAGTTGTATGGACGGGGCCGCGAATTGTCGGTCGGCGGACCGGCTCAGGTACCGCCCGTCGAAGCGCATCAACTACTACGGCTTCCGCGTTGCCCTGAGTTCCCCATCCGGAATCCCCAAGTAAGGTCTAGTCAGGCAGGAGAGCGAAGCCTGGTGAGGCCATGGGGACACACAACATTCCCGGGAGCGAAGGCCCTTGGGGACACACAATCAGGGTGGGCCCTGGTGGGCCCTGGTGGGCCCTGGGGACACACAACATTCCGGGAACCGTCTTTGGGGACAAACAATCAAAAAGGGACGCCCCCTAGATATGGCACCCGTTCGTGTGTGTCCCCGAGCGATTGATTCGAATGCTTCTCGTGTGTGTCCCCAAGTGCTTCCCCAAGTGCTTCCCCGGTTCGTGTGTGTCCACCGAGTGCTTCCCGTAAACAACGCTCCA
>JAGYIQ010000015.1 GCA_018402565.1 Pirellulaceae bacterium
AAGTTAAATTGTGACAAAGCACTAGCTGAGCGAAGTGCCGAGCGAGTCCAAGTACCGCCGATGGCTGCGAACGAGTAGGATAACCAGCGAGCGGTAAGTGGTCTCGGCCAGAAGCTGCGAGCGGGTACGTTTTGTGGGGGCGTCAAGAAGGACGGTCGGGAGACATACGCGTGCATTCCAGTTGTAGTCCGGCGGCCGTTCAGTTGCACATCCGCGAGTGGCAGTGGGGCGTGCTGCCGATTCAGACCCGAGTCCCGTTGAAATTCGGACCAGAGACGCTGACCGAAGTCACCTGCTTGCGGGTCCGGGTCGTCGTAGAAAATGGACTGGGGAAAGTCGCGGAGGGCTGGGGTGAAACCCCTTTGTCCGTCCAGTGGGTTTGGCCCAGTCCTCTGCCGTATCAGGATCGTTTACGAAGCATTCTAAAATTTGCGGCGGAGGTGGCGGCCGCGTTGGATCGCTGGCCGGAGCCCGGTCATGCATTTGAACTGGGAGCGACGTGGCTGGAGCACGGGTTGCCGCAGTGGTTGGAGCGGTTCAACTCGCGCGGGGACGGCCCTGCCCTGCCCTATTTGGCGGCGCTCCTGGTGTTGAGCGCGTTTGACATCGCGGTGCATGACGCGCAAGGGCGCGTGTTGGGCTGCGATACCTATGCCACGTATCACCGCGATTGTTTGATTCGGCCCTTGTCCGACTTTTTTGGGGAGGGTTGGCCGACCGCCGAGCGGAGAATCTATCTGGATGAGTTTCTGGTCGCTGCACCGCCGCGGGCCCTGCCCGTGTGGCATTTGGTGGGAGCGGTGGATCCGCTGACGCCCGACGAGCTGACGGACCAGCACCCGCGCGACGGTTATCCCGTCCTGTTGTCCGATTGGATTCGTACAGACGGCCTGCGGTGTCTCAAGATCAAGCTGCGCGGCAACGACGCGACCTGGGACTACGAGCGGTTGGTTCGCGTGGCCGAAATCGGCTTACCACTGGGGGTTCAACATCACTCGGCGGACTTCAACTGCACGGTGCTGGATCCGGCCTACGTCAGCGAGATCCTCGATCGGTTGGAACGCGACCAACCGGCGGCCTGGGCGGCACTGGCCTACGTCGAGCAGCCCTTCCCCTACGACCTGGAGCAATTGCGCATCGACGTGCGGGCGCTGGCGCAGCGCAAGCCCTTGTATCTCGACGAGAGCGCGCACGATTGGCGTCACGTTCGGTTGGGCCATGAGCTGGGTTGGAATGGCGTGGCGTTAAAGACGTGCAAGACCCAGACCGGTGCGCTCTTGAGCCTGTGTTGGGCCCGAGCGCATGGCATGGGCATCATGGTGCAAGATTTGACCAACCCACGTCTGGCGCAGATCCCCCACGTACGGCTGGCGGCGCACGCCGGAACCGCTTGGGGGGTGGAGTCGAACGGCATGCAGTACTATCCGGCGGCTTCCGAGTTGGAAGCCGAGATCCACCCGGGGCTCTACCAGCGTCGCGGCGGCGTCTTGCGATTGGACTCGTTGGCCGATGCCACTGGACAGATCGTGGGGTTCGGTTACCGAGGGGCCGAAGCCTGCCGCCCGCTGGGCGAACAGCTGCTGAGTCCTTAGTCCGCGTCCAAGGTGAGTCGGACATTTCGACGTTGGCCGTTGCGCACGACGGCGATTTGAACTTCATCGCCCGGTTGTTTTTCTTCGAGCATCGTCAAGAAGTCGTCCTCGGACTCGACCGGTTTGCCCTCGACGGCCACGATGGTGTCTGCGTTGGACTTGTCGAGCACTTGATAGATGCTAAAGTCCGCTCGGATCACTCGGCGTTCCCAGCCCTTCAAGCCGGCTCGGTCGGCTGCTCCGCCCGGCTCGACCTGAATGACTTGCAGCCCACCGGGGACCGGCGTCACCGCTACACTGGCGGAGGGCCGAATGACTTTGCCAAATTGCAAAATCTGATCGACGACACGGCGGATCGTGTTGGCGGGAACTGCAAATCCGATGCCCGCGTTTTCTCCCGAGCGACTGAGGATGGCGGTGTTCATGCCGATGAGTTGCCCGCGACTATCGAGCAGTGGGCCACCCGAGTTGCCGCGATTCAGGGCGGCATCGATCTGGATGACGGATTTGATCATCCGTCCGGTTTCGGGGCTGCGGAGCATCCGATTGAGACTGGAGAGCACCCCGACGGTCAGGGTTCGTTCCAGGCCGAAGGGGTTGCCGACAGCCAGTACTTTTTGGCCCACCAGTAGCTGCGTGGAATCGCCCAGCATGATGGGGATCAGATCTTCCGCCGGTGCATCGATCTTGATCACCGCGATGTCGTTCGGCGGGTCTTGGCCCACGACGGTGGCGCGATAGGCGGCTCCATTGGCCAGTGTCACTTCGATGCGCTGACTGTCCCCGATCACATGGTGATTGGTCACGATATGGCCAGCTTGATCTAGCACCCAGCCACTGCCAGAACCGGCTTCGGGGACGATCGAGAACAGATCGCGGACGAAGGTGATCGTTTGGATGTTGACCACGCTGCGATTGACTTGGTCGTAGACCCGGATGTTGATCTGCTCGTCGGGGGACAGACCGACCAAACGATCGTCGTTCAGTTCTAGGGCTGGGGGCAAAGCCCGCAGGGCGTTGGGCCCGTTTGTTGGGTGGCTCAAAACCACTGGGGGGGAGGGTGTTCTCCAGTAGTAAGGTGCCACGGTCAGCATCAGAACTGCGATGGTGGCTCCTGCGAACATGGCTCCGCTGATCAATAGTAGTGTCTTGTGTAGGTTGGTTGTACTCCGCATGGACAACTCCTCATGGTGAATCTTCTTCGGGTGTGTTGATTTTTCCTGACTTGCTCGCGAATTGGTCGTCCGATTTAATGAAATCGCGCGAGCACAGTGTGTTTCCGCCTCAATCAAAATGCTTGACGCATTCCGCTACGGAAAAATCAACACGGCCCTCGGGGCTAGTTGATTTTTCCTGACTTGCTCGCGAATTGGTCGTCCGATTTAATGAAATCGCGCGAGCACAGTGTGTTTCCGCCTCAATCAAAATGCTTGACGCATTCCGCTACGGAAAAATCAACACGGCCCTCGGGGCTAGTTGATTTTTCCTGACTTGCTCGCGAATTGGTCGTCCGATTTAATGAAATCGCGCGAGCACAGTGTGTTTCCGCCTCAATCAAAATGCTTGACGCATTCCGCTACGGAAAAATCAACACGGCCCTTGACGCATTCCGCTACGGAAAAATCAACCAGTCCTGGGGGGCTGGATGTAAAAAAAACGAGCCGATCGATAAGCCGGGTTCTGTCGCGAGTGATCATTTATCTGGGGCGACCATTGCTGGTCGCCTCGGCGCAGCTTACCCGACGGTCGAGCGAAACGGACCGCTTCGCGGCCGCGGCCCGAGGGTCGCGGCCTTTCCGTCTGTCTAGCCTTGCTCCGGGTGGGGTTTACCTAGCCAAGTAGGTCGCCCTACCTGCTGGTGAGCTCTTACCTCACCGTTTCACCCTTACCACACACCGCGGGGCACGAGGCCCCACGGCTGTTCGGCGGTTTGCTTTCTGTTGCACTGGCCCTAGCCTCGCGGCCGGTCGGCGTTACCGACCACCCTGTCCTGTGGAGCCCGGACTTTCCTCCAGTACCCGCGAGGGGCAAAGCCACTCGCCGGCACCAGCGATCACTTGATCGGCTCGTTTGTTTCCACTCACCGCCCCAAACTTTCGGCCAATTCCTCGGCGTCGTAGAACCAACGCAGGGCTTGGCGAATCGCACTGGAGTGGACCGACGTGCAGCGTCCCTGCTTGTCGGTATACATAAAGTCGGCCACGAGCGACTGGATATTGCCATCAAAAATTAGGCCGACCAATTCCAGGTCCTGGTTGACCACGGGTGATCCCGAGTTGCCGCCGATGATGTCGGGGGTGGCCACAAAGTTGAAGGGCGTGGCCGGGTCGATTTTGTGCCGATTGTCGATCCAGGATTGCGGCAATTGGAAGGCTTCCTCGCCCGCGTGTCGTTCCTGATGGGCGAAGGTATCCGCCATGGTGGTCATGGGCGGGACCCATTGGCCGTCCTCGTCGTAGCCCTTGACCGTACCGAAGGCCAACCGCAACGTGAAGGTGGCATCCGGATACGTCGAGTCTCCCTGGGTGGCAAACAGGGCGTCGGCGATCAAGGCGTACGCTTGCCGCTCCTGTTCGGCCCAGGCCTCGGTGGTTTCGGTCTGGACCCGCAATTCAGGGTCCAATTGCCAAGCCAACTGCACCAGCGGATCGGAGCTTTCGGCAGCGGCTTCTGCTCCGTCCGCAGCCAATTGGCGTCGTGCGGCCGGGTCGAACATCTTGGTCCCGCTGATCACGACTCGAGCCCGTTCGATGGGGCTCAGGCCCGCTAGGACTTGTTGGCAGAGCGGATCGTCGCCACCGCGAGTTTCGCAGAGTCGGGCCAACAGGTCCGCCAATACGGCTTGCTCCAGATCGGGGTACAACGGCGCGTCGGAGAACAGTCGCCGCTCCAGGGACTCGCGGGCCGAGTCCCGGTAGGCTGGCAAGCGGCTGCCCGACGGCTTCTTGTCCTCGGTTACCATCTGCACAATCGAGTGCACAAGACCAAAGACTTGGCTGTTCATCGACAGCGATGTCCGCAGCGTGGCCGCGCGTTGCTGTTGGATATCCGCAATGGTTTGGAAAGCGGCGATTGCCGGTTGCAATTGCGGGTCGGCTTGAATCGCCGCCATCAGTGCCGCTTGGCGTTTGGCCTTGTCGGCCATGACCGCCGGATCCTGCAGGCCGCCCAACATGCCCATGTAGGCCTTCCGCGAGTTCTGCACACCGAACAGATCGTCCTGGGCCCGCCGCGCTTGCTCGGGTCCGGCCAAGCCGAACTGCTGCAACATCACTTCTCGTCGTCGCAAGAAATCCAGCACGTACGGCATGCGATGGTCGCGTTGGTACTTCAAGGCTTCATTCGTAAAAATCCGGCTGGTACGCCCCGGGTTGCCAGCGACAAACACCAGTTCCCCGTCGGCCGGGCCGTTGTCGCTCCACTTGAGGAAGTCTGGCGTGTGGGCCGGTTTCCCATCTTCGTAGACTCGGAAAATGCACGCATCCAAGCAGTATCGTGGATACTCAAAATTATCCGCATCGCCACCAAAGAATGCGATAGCCGCTTCAGGCGAGAACACCAAGCGAACATCGGTGTACTTTTTGTAGCGGTAGAGATGGTACTTTCCACCACCAAACAAGGTGACCACATCGGACCGCAGTCCGGTCTCGTCCAGTGACGCTTGTTCGATCGCAGCGATGTTCTCGCGCCGTTTCGCCAGGGCGGCGGCGGGCGCCAAATCCGCGGTAATGCCGTCATTGACCCGGGCCGTTACGTCCTCGATCGAGATCAATTGGTTCAGCTCCAAGTCGGGAGCTGGCAATTCCTGGTCCCAGGTCTTGGCCAAAAAGCCATCGTCGTACACGTTCCGCTCGGGGGTCGACAACTTGTGCAGCGTCTCGGCGCCGACATGATGATTGGTCAGCACCAGCCCATTGCTGGAGACAAACGAGGCGGACCCCCCCGAGTTGAATCGGACGCAGGCTCGCATCAGCTTGTCGGCCCAGACTTGGTCTGGCGTAAATCCATATCGCTCTTCCAGCTGCTTGACCGGCAGGTCATTGAACAGCCACATTCCCTCGTCCGCCTTCACGCCTTGAACTCCCACCAGCAAAAACAGTGTCCCCAAAAGCCCCGCCAGCCAACGGTATCGGCCACTGGCTGTCATCGCTGGTACGGTATCGGCCACCACATCCAGACGACCCTGGCCGTGGGCTGGCGCTCCCAATAAAGCATCGCAGTAGCCCGCAGCCAGCTCGCGCCCGAAAGATTGGCTATCACTGTTCATCGTCATCCTCCGATTCGTCGTCATCGTCTTCTTCATCATCTTCGTCTTCGTCCTCCTCGGCTTCGTCGTCGTCCTCAGCCTCGTCGTCAGCGTCAGCTTCGTCGTCGTCGTCTTCATCCTCGTCGTCAAAATCATCTTCGTCATCGGCATAGAACACCCAGCCCATCACGTAATAGAGGGCGGGGAGTCCGTAGTATTTGTCGTCCGGGTAGAAAGAAAAGCATCCCTCGAAGGATCCGCCGATCCGGCAGGGCTGGTCCTCATCCATGCCGGTCATCTCGAAGAACGTCTGGTCTTCGATCCGGACTCGATCCAGGATCTGCACCTGTTGGATGCCGTGCTCCTCTTGCAGGATGCGAATCATCTCTTGATCGTCGGCTTCCGGGAAGTCCGGCTTGTAGTCTTCACTTTCGATCAGTTCGAACAGCAAGTACCAACCGGCGTACAGCTTGAGCAACTCGTCGTGCTCGAACAGACTAAAGTCAATTTCTCGGTCGGAAAACGCGTAGACCACTGGCCCGGCGACGCCGACACCTTCGCGGCCGTTGGGCAGGACAAAATGCACCAAGTGCACTTCTTGGTCCTCGGGCTCCCAGGGCCACGGGGCCACATAAGAGGCGATTACCTGCACCTTTTGCGGCGCCATGCCATACTCGGCGGACTCGACCAACCACTGGGTCATGTCCTCGGCGGCTTGTAGGGCACTTTCACTCTTTGCTGAATCGTCCATCTCTGACACCCGCATTCTAGGTCTGTCGACCAAAAAAAGCGATGAAACCAACCAACTCCACGCCTGCGGCAACGCGGTGGGCCCTCGAGCCTGATCTCCTATAGAATAGCGGTAACCGGGGGTGGGTCACAACGGGCTGCCAGAGGGTTTCGGGCGGCTGCTGCCGACATCCGGGCGGCACCGCCAGAAAATGGGGCCGCGATAGGCCACTTGGCTCCCAAAATTTGGTAAGCTAGTCGATCGTCCGCTCGGATGGTCAGGGTTGTCATGCTGCCGTTAACCCCAATCAGAAGCCTCTGCCCTGTTCCCGTCCAACCGTCAAGCCTTGCCCCCTAGCCCACGAGCTGCCATGCAAACTCCCGCTTCAGATCCCTCGTCGGCCGGTCGTGCAAGCAGCGAGAACGCAACCATCAAGGCTCGGGGGCGGAACTCACCATCCGTGGCCGCTCCCGCCGATGGCTCATCCGCCGCAAGTCCAGCCGGGTTTCCGCTCGCTGCGCCGGCCCCAGCACTCCAGCCGACAGTGGCTCAAGGGGTGGTTCCGGCCCCCGGCTTGGCGCGTCGACGCGGCGAAACTTCAACGGCGCGAAACGCGGGTGCGCCAGCTGCAAGAGCGGCGGTCGATCTCCAGGGCCACGATCATGGCGTGGCAGCCGCTTTCCAGTTCTGCCCGCGGTGCGGCAACCGACACCCAGAACCGGGAGCCACGCCGTTCGTTTGCCCGGCCTGTGGCTGGAGCTTCTACTTTGGGCCGGTCGCAGCCGTTGGTGGCTTGATTGTCAACGACCAGAATCAAATGCTGCTGGTCAAACGTGCTCGTGAACCGGGGCTGGGATTGTTGGGCTTGCCCGGCGGCTTTGTCGATGCTGGCGAGACCGCCGCAGAGGCCTTGCGACGCGAAATACAGGAAGAAACGGGGCTGGAAATTCGTGACCCCGAGCTCCTCGTGTCGTTCCCCAATCAATATCGGCACTGCGGCTTTGCCGTACCCGTACTGGATTTTTTCTTCCTGTGCCGGGTCCTGGACGCCAGCCAACTGCGGCTGGCAGACGGCG
Organism: Pirellulaceae bacterium; assembly: GCA_018402565.1. Lineage (GTDB taxonomy): Bacteria > Planctomycetota > Planctomycetia > Pirellulales > Pirellulaceae > M30B19. Next base: position 7,645 of record JAGYIQ010000015.1, read on the forward strand.
AACTGTCCGCCTACCAGTGGACACGGCCCACCGTCGAGCAATTGAACCGCATGGCTTTCCCCAGTAACCGCTGGGCCATCGAATTGTGGCTGAAACTGCACCCAGCCCCGTCCGATTGCGACACCCGTGATTAACGGGTGAAAAGGCCACTAGTGCTTTGTCACAACTTCACTTTGGGATCGGTGTGGCAAAGGGGTCAGGCGCCAATTGTGCGAAGCACCCGCAGGGCCGTTCCGGCCATTCACGCCTGACCCCTTTGCCACACACTAAGTTTTGGCCGTGACAAAGCACTAGCCGATCTGTTGCTTGGCGCTGGCCACAACCGCAGCGGCGGTGATGCCGAAGTGTTCGTAGAGTTGCTCGAACGGCGCCGAGGCACCAAAACCGGTCATGCCCACAAAGCCGCCCTGGCGACCGATGTACCGGTCCCAGCCCTGGCGGATGCCAGCCTCGCAGGCGACCCGAGCCGTCACCGCGTCTGGCAGGACGCTTTGTTGGTAGGCCGCGTCTTGCATCTCGAACAGCTCCCAACTGGGCATGCTGACCAATCGGACCTTGACCCCAGCGGCCGTCAACTGGGCGGCGGCGTCAACGCAGATCGGCAGTTCGGTTCCCGTACCGATCAGAATGACATCCGGCGTACCACTGCAGTCCGACAAGACATAGCCGCCCCGCTGCGTGCCACTGGCCGGGGCATACTGTGTGCGATCCAAGGTCGGGACATTCTGACGCGACAGGATCATGGCCACCGGATGCCGCGAATGTTGCAGTGCCGCTCGGTAGGCTTCGGTGACTTCATTGGCGTCGCCCGGTCGCAGCACGATCATCCCCGGGATCGCTCGGCAGGCCGCCAAGTGCTCGACCGGTTGATGAGTCGGACCGTCTTCACCCAAGCCGATCGAATCGTGCGTGAGGACGTAGATCACGTTTTGATGCATGAGGCTGCTCAGCCGCATGCCTCCGCGCATGTAGTCGGTGAAGGCAAAGAACGTGCCGCCGTAGGGCCGGATGCCCGACAAGGCCATGCCGTTGCAGATCGCCGACATGACGTGTTCGCGGACGCCGAAGTGGAAGTTCTTGCCAGCTGGCGAACCCGGTAAGAAGCTGCCGGCGCCTTTCACGTCCGTCTTGTTGGAGCCCGCCAAATCGGCCGATCCGCCAATGAAGTGCGGGATGGCTGCCGATAGCGCCTGGATCACCTTCCCACTGGAGTTCCGCGTCGCATCCCCCTTGGGACTGGCCGGGAACACGGGCAGATTTGCATCCCAGCCCTGCGGCAACTTCCCAGCAATCAGACATTCCAACTCGGCGGCCGCCCCAGGGAACTGGGTTTGATACCCTTGCCACTTCTGCTGCCAGGCCGCGCGGGCCGCCTCGCCACGCTGTCCCAGCGTCGCTTGGAACTGTTGCGGGACTTCGGCCGGGACCAAGAACTTGGCGTCGACCGGCCAGCCGTAATGGGCCTTGGCCAACTTGATCTCTTCCTCACCCAGCGGCGCGCCGTGGGCGTCGTGAGTGTTCTGTTTGTTCGGTGCCCCGTAGCCAATGATGCTCCGCACGATGATCAAGGTCGGCCGATCCTGGCAACTTTGGAAGGCTCGAAATGCTTGCCGCAAGGCGTTCAAGTCATTCGCGTCCTCGACGATCTGCACGTGCCAACCGCAAGCGCGGAACTTGGCCGGCACGTCTTCGGTATAGGCCAAGTCCGTATGGCCCTCGATCGTGATCTTGTTGTCGTCGTAGATCCAGCACAAATTCGATAGCTGCAAGTGACCCGCCAACGAAGCAGCTTCGCAGCCCACACCCTCCATCAAGCAGCCGTCCCCACACAACGCGTACACGTTGTAATCGAATAACGCGAGGTTCGGTTGGTCATAACGAGCGGACAAGTGGCGTGCGGCAATCGCCATACCGACGCTATTGGCGATGCCTTGACCCAATGGCCCCGTTGTTGTTTCGATCCCGTCGGCATAACCAAATTCCGGATGCCCCGCGCACGGACTGTGCAATTGCCGAAAGTTGCGAATATCCTCCAACGTGATACTGGGGGTACCGTCCGCGCGACGGATCCCACTCAAGTGAATCAACGAGTACAACAACATGGAGGCATGCCCAGCCGACAGGACAAAGCGGTCCCGGCCCGGCCATTGGGGGTGTTGAGGGTCGTAATTCAGGAACTCGGTGTACAAGGTGTAGGCGACCGGAGCCAAGGCCATCGGCGTGCCGGGGTGCCCGCTGTTGGCCTGTTGCACGGCGTCCATCGAAAGGGTACGAATGGTGTTGATGGCCAATTGATCGATGCTTACGCTAGTGGTGCTCATAGTCACTTTCGAGTGGTCACTTTTGAGTGGTCATTTTCGCTGGATGTTCGGACTGCCGTTAAGCCGCCGTGGGACGATCGAGGCAAGGGCTTGATCGGCTGCCCGAGTCGCTCCGCATCGGCACTCCTAGTTCTAACCTATCGGCCTGAATTTGAAAATCTGAGGTGTCACTTGCTGCCTGCCGCCCCCTCTCCGCATCCCTGCCAATTGGACGAAGCCGGGCTGATGGCCCAGTGTCGCTTGACGTTCACGCGGCGGGGTGGTCCCGGCGGCCAGCACCGCAACAAAGTCGAGTCGGCGGTGGTTGTCACCCACGTGCCCACCCAAGTCTTGGCCGAAGCCAGTGAACGTCGCGACCAAAGCCAAAACCGCCGCGTGGCCCTGGATCGCCTCCGCCGGCAACTCGCGTGGTGCGTGCGAAGTCCCTGGGTGGACGCCGGGCCGCGGCCAGAACCATCGGCCTTGTGGCTGACTCGGTACGCCCAGACTCGCGGGAGCGTCTCGCTGGAACACTGGGACTTTCCAACCCTCCTGGCCGAAGCGCTCGATCATCTGGTCGCGGACCGCTGGGAAGTCAGCACCGCCGCCCAACACCTCGGCGTATCTACCGGTCGTTTATCCAAGCTCCTGACCGCCGATCGCTTGACCTGCGAGTGGATCAACCGCCACCGACTGGCACTGGGAATGCCCGCCCTACGAGCCTGAGAGCAAGTGCGGCCAGACAGCTTTGTTAGGTGTTAGGTGTTAGGAGCTAGGTGTTAGGAGCTAGGTACGTTGGTTGGTTGGTTGGTTGGGTGCTGGGTGGGTGGCGGGTGCAACGGTAATCTCGCTTGCACAGGCCGTCGAAATCAAACGAAGCATGAAATCGGACCAAGGAATCGTCAGGCAATCAGTCGCCATATTTTCGGATCGTCATGCTCCAAAGAGGCATGCTCCAAAGAGGCATGCGCCTTTCGATTCCATGCGCCGAGTCACTGGGGGCAACGCTTGATGGGTGTCAGTGCATTATGGGGAACAACGCATCACAGGCGCCAGTGCATCGCGGGGCCAGTGCATCGCGGGGCCAGTGCTGTGGGTGAACCGCGAGGGCGGGCGTACGCCGAGAAAAACGATCGCCAGGATTTCTCCGCGAACTTCCCCTCTCTGAGTTATTTCCCAAGGATTTGGCCGCTAAACTGACGAACCGGTACCCGCTCAGCCGAGCTACAGACGCGGCGGCGAGCGGCGCGGTTTGCGGTCCAGCATCATGGCCCGGTCATCGCTGGGTGGCGGCGGGTTGTTGTTGTTATTGTCGTTCATGCCCGGCGGCGGTGGCGGTTGGGTGTAAGATTCTTGCCACTTCCAACCCAGCGGCGTGGCCAGTTCTCGTTCGGCCAACATCGCCCACGGCGTGCCGGGATGTTCGCTGACCACGCGTTGCAGGTATTCCGTGGCTTTGCTGGCCAGATTCGCCAAGCGGCTGCCGACCTCGATGGACTCGGCGCCGACCAACTGCCAGGTATTGTTCTGCGGATCTTCGAACTTGAGCCGCGTTTTGGCCGCCGCCAACATCGCGTTGTAGCTCTCGGTACGGACCTTGGCGGCCAGGATCCGGCCCATGGCCAAGTCGTAGCCGGCGCGCCACCGCGGCACCAGTTCTCGCGGCCGCGAGGTCTCGCCCGTGATCAGGATCGCGTACAGCTGTTCGATTTGCGGTTCCAAAAGCGCCGCTGCTCGCTGGGCTGTGGACACCGTGTTGACGAATTCCGCTTCATCCAACTTGGGGAACCGCAGGCCGGGGGTGACCAAGGCTCCCACATTCGATTGCATGGCCGCGCGGACCAACGCCTCGCGATGCGGGTACTGTTTCAAAGTCTTTTGATAACGATCCAAGTTGATGTATTCCGGACGATAACGCTGCATCAAGATCGGATCGAAAAAGTAGTTGATATGCGCCGCGTACGTGGCCGTCTCTCCCGCACTGACGCGCCGCCCCGTCTTTTGCCGATTGGGGTGTACGGTGAAGTAGATCCCGCCCGTCTCGACGGCCAAACGCGACAGCGAAAACGGACCGAACCCAGAGTCCATCACATCCAGATCCTCTTCCGCTTGGCCGAAGAACCCGAGTTTCAATCGTTCGGGCAGCAACGTTTCTGGCCCTTGATCCAAGGTCGCCCACTGCGGCGATTGATCGTACTCGGGATCCGGATCCACCCACTTGAACTGGACCTTTTCCCGCCCGAACGGCGCTGGCACGCCAATCACGTACACCGGCGCTGCCGCGCGACGGCAGATGTCGATCGTCTTGTCCATCAGATCGCGGTCGTCGCCCACCTCGTCGGTCACCACCAACAACATGATCTTCCGCTTCGCCGACAACGTCGAATCACGCAGGTAAGTCTTGTTGTCAGCCACCACCTGAGCAATCGCGGCAAACGTCCGCTCGATGCCCGCTTGGTCGTCCTGTATCGCGTCGAACGATGACAAGACCTCGTCGATGTCTCGCGAGGGCTTCTCCAACAACGCCTCCAATCCACTGGCGTATTGATACACCTGCGTCAACAACGGCGCCAGCTTCAGCGGTTTGCCTGGGTCGGTAACCCCGAGGATCTCGTCCAACTCGCGATACACTCGCTCAAACCGCTGCTTGATCTCCTGCCGCTGTGGTTGCAGGGAAGCCGATTGATCGAACAGCCAAATCGCCAGGACGGGGCCCTGATCACATGCCCGCAGGATCTCGTCCGTGATCTGGTCCACTGCGCCCGAGGCGCCCGTCACACCCACGCCCGAAGTCCCCCGCACAATCAAGTTCGGATTGGCTTCTTCCGCCGCCAAAATCGCATCCATGTCGGGGGCAAAGGTCGAACCAAAATCGTCGATCCATTGGTGTTCCATGACCGGCGAGAGCGGCTCCAAGGCGACCGTCGAGGCCTCGTTCTGCAGCCCCTGGTCCATCGCCTCGCCCAAGTCGCCGATCTCTTCCTGCGGCAGATCGCTGATCGCCAATTCCGTCAGCTCGATCTCCTCAATCAACTCCGTGGCCGGTTGCTGCTCCAACATCAACAGCGGCGGACCACTGGCGTGATAAAACACCGAACCCAGAGCCAGGACCAAAATCACGTGGAAGATCAGACTGAATAGATAGTAGGGCGCCTCGCCATCAAACGGCGTCGCAGCTTGCCCGGTTCGATATTGCCACCATCGTCGCAATGCTTTCAGCACAACCGGTCCCTCTTCCGAAAAGCCATCGATCCAGCACCCTCCGACTCATCAATCTATATTTTCCCCGAAATCGGCTCCCGAGGCAAGCAGAATCGGTCGGAAATCGTCGGTTTTTGGGGAATACCTGACGAAACATCAGTCCCGCGAGCCCGGAATAATGTTCAGCGGAAGTCGCTTGCCGTCGCGGAGCACCGAGATCGACGTCTGCTGGCCCACCTTCAGGGCCTCGATGGCATAGGTGTAATCGTAAACATTATCGATCGCCTTGCCGGCCAATTCCACGATCACATCCCCGCCCTGCAATCCCGCTTTGTCCGCTGGGCTGTTCTTCGTGACACTGGACAGCAGCACGCCCTTCACGTCATCCGCGCCGTACTCCGGCACCGTCCCCAGATAGGCGCGCATGTTGACCCGCCGTTGCCCCTCGACCTGGGCCCCTTGGTAGATCTGGAACGGGGGCGGCTCGGTGGCCGTCGCCAGGCCCCGGGCGATCAGGGTCATCAGACGACCGATCTGCGCCGCGCCCTCCAAATTGAGCTTCTCGGGCGTGTCCGTCGGTTTGTGGTAGTCCTCGTGGCTCCCCGTAAACGCCGCCAGGATCGGCACACCACGCCGGTAAAACACACTGGCGTCGGTCGGCAAATCGCAGTCGTCCTGCAGCGTCAATGACAAGCCGATCGGCACGTTGCGCTTCTCAATCTCCGCTCGCCAAGCCGGCGACGACCCCAGACCCTGCAGAACCAAGTTGCTCCGCAAACGCCCGACCATATCCAAGTTCAAATTGGCTGACACCGTCGGATACAGCGGCGTCGAACCCACACTCGGGACCACCGCCGCAACGGCGTCACCGGCGGCTGTCTCGGCTGTCGCTGTCTCGCCGGTGGGTGGGCTACTTGCGGGTGGGCTACTTGCGGGTGTGCTGCCGGCCGGTGCCGAGTTGCCGTCGCTCGCCCCGAGACGTTCGGCCAACTTGTCGGCGAAGTGACTGGCCCCGATCAACCCGAGTTCCTCGCCGCTCCAGGCGGCAAACACCACATCGCGTTGGGTTTTGAGGCGACCGCCGCTGACCTCGCCCGCCAGCGACTGGGCCATCTCCAACATCACGGCCACACCCGAGGCATTGTCGTCGGCCCCGAAGTGAATCACCTCCGCGTCCGCGTTGGTGGCCAGCGACCCTCGCGCGGGTCCTTTGCCCAAGTGGTCGATGTGGGCCCCGACTACGATCGCTTGATGCCAGTCGGTCGCGGGGGCAGCGGTTGTCGACGGAGTGTTCGGGTGCGAGGCGGGCAGACGAGCCAAGACATTGCGGCCGGTCTGGCGGACCTTCTGCACGTCGATACTGGCCTGCAACGTCACGTCCGGCAGCGGCAGGCCGACCATCAGTTTGCCCTGGTCCAACGACTCTTGCAGCTTGCCCAGATCCCGGTTGATGGTCTTGAGCCAGGCGGCGGCGACTTCGTCGGACACCGAGAGGATCGGCAAACTGGAGCCCTGCAACGCGCCGGTCTCGGTCAGCGGCACCAAGGGGTTGCGAGCCTGGCTGCGAGGGCCAGAGACCACGATCAAACCTCGCGCGCCTTTGTCTCGAGCCAAGGCCGCCTTGCGATGCAGGCTTTGGAACCGCGCCAGCTCTTGCCGCCGCTCGGGGGTCACATCCTCCGGCAGGAAGCGGAACACCAGTACCCACTTGTCGGTCACGTCCAAGTGCACGTACGAGTCGTATTCGGTCGACCCTTCACTGGCGGGGGCCGCCATCCCGTAGCCAGCAAACACTACCGATGCGGGTTCCACCGAGCCGACCTGAGAGAAGGCGACCGGCTGCCAGTCTCGACCCAATGCCAAGGTCCGATCGCCGACCACGGCTTGGTTGTTCGGCCCCAGTTCCACGCCTGCGGTGAACGAAAACTCCTGGAACCAGGTCCCGTCGTCACCCGCCGGTTCCAAGCCCAACTGATCGAAGATACTGGCCACGTAAGCCGTCGCCAACAACTCGCCTTGCGTCCCCGTGCCGCGGCCACCCAGAGCCGGGCGGCACAGATAATCCACGTGCCGCAGAATGTCTTGCGGCGTCACGGATTGCTCCAGGGCCGCGAACACGTCTCGGGCATCCGACGTCACCGCCTGCAATTCGACGGTCCCCAATCGCTCGCTGGCCGTCGCCCGAGGCTGGTCCAGGCCCAGCATCGCCAAGGCCTGCTCGTGATTCCAATCCGCCAAATAAATCTGCGACTGCTTCTTGGGATTGCGAGTCGACGTCCAAGACAGCTTTTTGCCGTCGGGTGTGAATGTCGCCAACCCATCGAATCCCTCGGTGTGGGTCACCCGCACTGGACTGCTCTGCCCATCGGCCGCCACCAAGTACAACTCGAAGTTGGCGAAACCGTGTACATTGGTCGCAAAAATCAGATACTCTCCCGAGGGATGAAAAAACGGGGCCCACGACATGGCGTTCATCCGCGTCAGTTGCCGCTCCTGCCGCGACTCCAGGTCCATCGTCATGATCTCGGCCGTCGCACCGTTGGCGGCAAACCGTCGCCAACAGATCGAGCGACCATCGGCGGAGAAGAATGGTCCACCGTCGTAGCCAGGCACGTCGGTCAGCTGCTCCACGCCGCTGCCGTCGCTATTCATCAGGTACAAATCCATGAAGTACGACGGGTCGCGCTCCAACAGTTCCTGGTCCTCCGCCGACAGCGACTGGGCGTAGGCCGCGCGGTTGGAGGCAAACACGATTTTCTGGCCGCACGGCGAGATCGCGGCTTCCGCGTCATACCCGCGGGCATCGGTCAGCCGCTGCAGTTGGCCGTCCGCGTCGCGCAGGAACAGTTCGAACTCCGGATCGTAATCCCAAGCATAGCGGCGTTCCTGGCCGGAGGCTCGCAGCTCCAGTTCCGCTTGTTGCTTCTCCCGAGCCTGCGGGTCCAAATGCGTCGAGGCGAACAGGATCTGCTGCCCGTCCGGGTGAATCCAAGCACAGGTGGTCTTGCCATGACCCGGCGACACCCGCTCGATGTCCCCCGTCTCAAAGTCCATCACGTAGATCTGGTAAAACGGATTCTCCGCGCTGCGTTCGCTCTGGAACACCATCTGGCGACCGTCCTGGCTGAAGTAGCCCTCGCCCGAGCGACGACCCTCCAAGGTCAATTGGCGAGCATTCGTCACCAACTTCAACTCCTGGGTCGGGTCCACGATCTCCTCGTCGCTCGCCGTGGGTGCAGCAGCGACCTGCCCCCAGCCCCGCGGGAGGCCCAGCAGCAAGTCGGCCGTCGGCGAAATGCCCGACAACGCGTCCGCCATCAGCACCACCGTCAGTAACACGGACAACGCGCGAAGGATTCTCTGCATGGTTTCAGTCTCTGTCGCTTTGTAACGGTTTTCGATTTGCATTCCAGCGTTCGCTGCGGGCAAACGCCATCGGGCCGCCCGCCCCCCGCCCCCGCACTGCTGACGGGCGGTGTAGCTCTCAATTGTAATCGCCCACCTATTTTTGTGGCAGCCCTGCCCCGCCCCGACTCACCCTGGCAGGCGAGACCTGAGCCCGCTGGATTCTTCCGACTCGCTCTTATCCGCTGCCGGGCTCGAGCCTTCACCGAGTGACTCGTCAGGTCAAAAAACGGCGGCTAGGCTTGACAGTGGCGTGGCATCCGTAACAACAATAGCCCATGAGCACCACGCCAATGATGAAGCAGTACGAAGAGGCCAAAGCGGCATGCGGGGACGCGATCCTGCTGTTCCGTATGGGGGACTTTTACGAGTTATTCCACCAGGACGCAGTGGTGGCCTCGAAGGTCTTGGGGCTGACGTTAACCAGTCGCGACAAGTCCTCCAACCCCACCCCCATGGCGGGTTTTCCGCACCACCAGTTGGAGGGGTATCTGGGCAAACTGATCCGGGCCGGGCATCGCGTGGCCGTGTGCGATCAGATGGAAAATCCCGCCACCGCCAAGGGGCTCGTGCGGCGTGAGGTCACGCGGGTGGTCAGTCCTGGGACGGCGATCGATGACGATTTGATCGATCCGCGCCAACCCAACTATTTGCTCGGCATCAAACTGGGGAAGGTCACGACTCGCGAACCAGACGCCGACTGCGGGCTGGCGTGGATCGACCTGTCGACGGGCCAGTTCTTCGCGATGACGTGCCCCTTGGCGGCGTTGGCCACCGAGATCGCTCGGGTGGCGCCCAGTGAGATTCTGTTTTCGGAGTCCGAGCAAGCTCAGTTGCGTGGCTTGCCGCTGGACGTGATGCTCTCCAGTCGCCCGCATTGGAGCTTCAATCTGGCGCAGGCCAAGACCGTCTTGCAGGACCATTTCCAGGTCGCTGGGATGGCCGGTTTTGGCTTTGCCGACGAGGACATCTTGCCCCTCCAGGCCGCCGGCGGCGTGCTGACCTATTTGCGCGAAACGCAAAAATATTCGCTCGCTCACGTCGATCGCCTGATCCCTTACCAACGCGGCCGCAACCTGGAGATCGACAATGCCACGCGCCGCAGTCTGGAGCTGACCACCACGATTCGCTCGGGTAGCCGGCAGGGCTCGCTGCTGTCGGTGTTGGATCAAAGTGTCACCACGATGGGCTCGCGAGTGATCGTCGATTGGCTGAATAACCCTTTGACAGACATCGTCGCCATCGAGCGACGGTTGGACGCGGTGGAGGCCTTTGTTCGCAACGATCGCGTCGTCAAGGATCTGGGCGAACTGTTGACACAGGTGCATGACCTGGAGCGGTCGGTGTCCAAGGTGACCACCGGTCGCGCCAGCCCGCGGGACTTGGCGTTGATCGCGGTGACCCTGTCGCGACTGCCGCGGATCAAGGCCAAATTGGAGGGGCACCCTGCCCCGCTGTTGCAAACCTTGCATGATCAGATTCGGCTGTTCGAGAGCCTGCGGAGTGAGTTGACGACGGCCCTGAACGAGGACTGCCCACCGACGACCAAAGATGGCGGGTTTATTCGGACGGGCTACGATCCGCGGTTGGACGAACTGCGGGGGCTGGCGGCTGGCGGTAAAGATTGGATCGCCAACTATCAAGCCACGATCACCGCGGAGAGTGGCATCTCCAGTCTGAAGGTGGGCTACAACCGAGTGTTCGGTTACTACTTGGAGGTGACCAACACGCATCGCGAAAAGATTCCGCCCACGTTCATTCGCAAGCAAACCCTGAAGAACGCCGAACGCTACATCACTCCGGAGTTAAAGGAATACGAAGAAAAGATTCTCTCGGCGGATGACCAGGCCTTGCAGTTGGAGTTGGAGTTGTTCGAGGGGTTGCGGGTGGCGGTGCTCCGTGAGGGCAACGCGCTCCGCGAGACGGCTCGAGCGATTGCTCAGATCGATGCCCTGCGCGGCTTGGCTGTCCTGGCGGCGCGGCATGGCTACTGCCGACCCAAGTTGACCGACGGCCAGGACCTGCGGATCGAGGGCGGCCGGCACCCAGTGCTGGATGCCAGCAACCCGGAAATGGCGTTTGTCCCCAACGATACGGTCCTGAATCACGAAGCCGGGCTGATCGCCTTGATCACGGGCCCGAACATGGCGGGCAAGAGCACCTACATTCGGCAAGTCGCCTTATTGACGCTGATGGCCCAGATGGGGTCGTTTGTTCCGGCCAAACACGCGACGCTGGGCGTGGTCGATCGGATTTACGCGCGGGTCGGCGCCAGCGACGAGTTGGCGCGGGGCCAGAGTACCTTCATGGTGGAGATGACCGAGACGGCGCACATTCTCAACACGGCGACGGATCGCAGCTTGATTATTCTGGACGAGATCGGTCGCGGCACCAGTACCTACGACGGCGTGTCGTTGGCCTGGGCGATCGTCGAGTTCATCCACGACGAACTCAAGGCGCGGACCCTGTTCGCCACCCATTACCACGAGCTGACGGATCTGGCCAAGGAATTGCCGCTGGTGCAGAACCTGACGGTTTTGGTCCGCGAGTGGGAAGAGAAGATCGTGTTTTTGCACCAGATTGTGCCGGGGGCGACGGATAAGAGTTACGGCATCCATGTCGCTCGTTTGGCCGGGATTCCGGCCGCGGTCAACCAACGAGCCAAGGAGGTCTTGGCCAAGCTGGAGTCGGATTACTTGACCCCCGAAAATCAGCCGAAATTGTCGCGGCGGAAGCCAAAGTCGGATAGGATTCAATTGACCTTGTTCGGCCCCGCGACCCACCCGTTGCTGGACGCGATTCGCGACCTCGACACCGACGCCCTGACCCCGCTGCAGAGTCTGCAGTTGATCCACGATTGGCAGGCCCGGCTCCGCGACGAGTCGCTGGCGAACGCCTAGTGCTTTGTCACAGCCAAAACTTGGGGTGTGGCAAAGGGGTCAGGCGTCAATTGTGCGCAGCACCCGTAGGGCCGTTCCGGCAACTAACTCCTGACCCCTTTACCACACGCCGGCCAACCGCCCGGTCCCACTGGCTCCCAATGGGGGTGTAACATTCGTGTTACGAAACCCAAACAATCGATTGGGGACGTCTATAATGCGGAGGGGTGCCGGAGCACGGCTTGTCAGTCTCACTCGCGTGGAATTCATGGCTTATGGAAACCAAGAAGTTCTTGTTATTGATTGGCGTGGCGGCACCGATCGCGATCGTGGCGGTGTGGGTGATCTCTTGGTACCAAGAGTTGCCGTTGCGGACGGCCGCGTTTTATCGTGAATCGGGCGATGTCGGCGCCGCGATTGCGCAAGTGGACCAGTACTTGGTGGCCTACCCCGAGAACGTGCAGGCCCTGTCGCTCAAGGCCCAGTTGTTCTGTGACTCGGGGCGATTCCGCGATGCGATTTTGATCTACGAACGCGTCGGACCGGCCACGGCGGAGGATTGGCTCAGTTACACCAAAGCGTTAGCGGCCACGCAGCGGTGGAATGCGGCCGCCGCGACTGCGGCCACCTACGAGGCTCAGTACGGCGCGCACGCCGACAACTATTTGTGGGGCGTGATCAGCCTGACCAACATGGGACGGTTGGATGAAGCAATTGTGATGAGCGAGAAATTAGCTCAGTTGGAGGGTCGGGAATCGCAGGGACTGCTGCTGTACGGCGAATTGAAGGCCCGGCAGAGTGCCAACGAGGAGGCGGTCAACGCCTACAAGAAGGCGTTGGAATTGAATCCCTCGGCGGCCGATTTGCACATTCCGGCTGAAGCGGTCTTCGAGAGCTTTGCCACCTTACTGCTGGACTTGGGACGATCGGCCGAGGCCTTGGAAGTGATCGATCGCGGCTTGGCCATCAGCGACACGTCGGGTTTGCATCACCAACGCGGCTTGGCCTTGCTGAGTTTGGGACGCGGGGAAGAGGCTCGCGAAGAATGGTTGGCGGCCAATAAGTCGGCTCCCAACGTGGCCTCACTCCTGGAGATGGCTCGCCAGTACCTGAACGAGGGCGATCCGACACGAGCGTTGGCGGTGATGCGTCATTTGCAAAATATGGAGGAAATCGACAGTCAGGTAGCTTATTTGATGCAGTCGATCAGCGATGCCTTGGGCAAGACCGAGGATGCAGGCAAATGGCGTGAGGTGCACGATAAACTGCGCCGCCAGGAGGCCGTGGAGGGCTCGATGAGCCAAGTGATTACCACTCAGCCCTACAACAGTTGGAGCGTGGTCTTCCGCGCCTACTTCAGCAGCAAGTACCAACGCTGGCAAGAGGCCAGTGACATGTTGCAGACGGTCGAAAAAGACTTTTTGGAAGAAGACGCTTACTTGGTCCTGCGGGACGCGATCGGGGCTCAGAAGCTCGGGCCGGAAGTCTTGGAAGCCTTCAGCAAAAAAATCGCCATCTCTCAATAAGGCCATCCGATGCCACAGGAAGTTCGCAGTGAGCAGCGACGGAACCGCGACCGACGGTTGGGTTGGAGACGAGCGGCGGGTCGCTGGCGGGCCGTGGCTTGCCTCGCTGGCAGTGTCCTGGTCGGTTTGATCCTCAGTAGTATTGGCTGCACGGATTCGGCGGCGCCCCCACCGCCCAAACAGAGTTCCCTCAAGTTGGAAGAGTTGTTGGCGCAGCCCAGCGACTCGGGTGGCGATGCACGGGCCAGCTCGGGAGTGGACTCGGAGATCCGATTGCGGACGATGGTCGACACCGGCATCGATTTTCATCACCAATCGGGGAACTCGGAAGAACGCCCGTTTCCCGCCGCCAATGGTTCTGGGGTGGCCGCGTTTGATTACGATTTGGACGGGCACGCCGACTTGTTCTTCGCCAACGGCACGAACTTCCCCGTGGACTTGGGCAATCGCCAGCACGTGGATGCGTTGTATCGTAACCGCAGCCAGTGGCAGTTTCAAAATGTGTCGACCGTGACGGGTGTGGACCATGCCGGGTATTCAGCGGGCGTGACCGTCGGCGACTACAACCACGACGGTTTTCCGGACCTGTACGTGACGTGTTACGGCGAAAATCGTCTGTACGAGAACCAAGGCGATGGCAGCTTCATCGAGCGAGCGGCGCTGGCGGGAGTCAATGATCCGAATTGGGGGACCAGTGCGGTGTGGTTCGACTTGAACAACGACGGTCTGTTGGATCTGTACGTGGGTAACTACGGTATCTGGAGTTTGGAGACGAACAAGTTCTGCCACGGCCATCGAGAAGAAATTCGGATCTTCTGCAGTCCTACCTCAGTGGATCCCGCCCCCGATTTTCTCTTCTTGAATCGCGGCGACGGCACCTTCGAGGACATCTCGGCGGCATCCCAAGTCACACGGCGCATGTCGCGAACCCAAGGTGTGTTAGCGGCCGACTTCAACGGCGATGGTTGGGTGGACTTGTATCTGGGTAACGACATGCATGCCAACTCCCTGTTCCTCAATCGCCAGGATGGGACGTTTGTCGATGAAACCGACGTCAGCGGCGTGGGCTACAGCAGCGATGGCAAGACGCAGGCCGGCATGGGTGTTGCCGCTGCTGATATTAATCATAATTTGGATTTGGAGATTTTTGTCACCAACTACATGTCCGAGAACAATAATCTGTACCAGCAGCGATCTCCGGGGCGGTACGGGGACCAGAGTAATTCGCAGGGCTTGGCCGCCGATTCGTTGTCGTGGGTGGGTTGGGGGACGGCGTTTGTGGATTTGAATTTGGACCGTTGGGCCGATTTGATTGTGACCAATGGGCATACGGACGACAACAAGCCGAACCAACCCTATGCCCAGCCGGCATTTGTGTGGCAGAACAACCAGGGGCGATTCAGCAAGATCTCGTCCGCTTCGGGCGACTACTTGGCTGGCGCGCATGTGGGCCGCGGGTTGGCGGTGGTTGATTTGGACAACGACGGTCGACCGGATTTGGCGTTCGCCCATCTGGGGTTCCCCCCGGCGGTGGTCCGCAACGAGACGCCGACCGAGCAGCCCTGGGTGTTGGAATTGGAGGGTGTCGCCGCCAATCGCGACGCGGTGGGGGCCACGGTGACGATCAAGTCGTCGCAGGGAACGACGATTCATCATCGCTTGGGGGGTGGCAGTTATTTGTCGCACAATGACAGTCGCTTATGGATTCCTTACGAGTCCGGCGGGGTTGAAGCCACGATCCGTTGGCAAGACGGCCAGACCTCGACGGTCGAGTTGTCAGGCCTACCTCGCGGCCAACTCCTCGTGCTGCGCCAGGCCCCCTGAGCCGGAACAATCCCCCCCGGCCTCTTGGCCGTCCTGCCCAAAATCGCACTCGTACCTGCACTCGTACTCGTACTTGCACTCGTACTCGTAATCGTGCTCGTGCTCGTGCTCGTAATCGTACTCGAATCCAGCACGGTTGAAGCGAGCCGAACTCCTTTGTCCGTTGTCCTTTGTCCTTTGTTGTCACCTTTTTGTAATCGTGCTCGTGCTCGTGCTCGTAATCGTAATCGAATCCAGCACAGTTGAAGCGAGCCGAACTCCTCTGTCCGTTGTCCTCTGTCCTTTGTTGTCAGCTCTTTGTAATCGTACTCGTAATCGTACTCGAATCCAGCACGGTTGAAGCGAGCCGAACTCCTTTGTCCTCAATGCTTGTTGGCACCACATGCACGATGATGAAAAAAAACGCCACAAGCTGCTTGCCCCTTGGTCACATCGCCACCGTCGGCTTCATGCCGGCGCGGCGATGACTGACCGGCTACCAGCCCTCCCCCAATAATCAAAAAGAAGGCTCTTTACACTTGGCCACACGGCCCCCGCGGGTTCACCCGTGGGACCGAAAGTTTGGCAGCGAGAACGCTCCCCCCAATCATCAAGAAGAAGGCTCTTTACCCCTTGGTCACACCGCCCGAGACGGCGAGAACGCACAGGACCACTCGAGCAGAGTGTAGGAAAGGCGCGGTCTCGGACTAACCCGACTCCTCCCCGGCTCCTTGGGTCAAATACAGCTGCTCGCGAGTGGTTCCGTTTCCATGGCTTTTTGACATAGCCATACTCGTTAAACCCAGGCACCCCAGCCGTCGCTCTGTTTGGCGTATTGGTGTTCCTGGTCCGCTCAGCATCATCCCACGACGCGGTCACGCTGCTCGGCAGCCTCGTTGTGCTCCCGTGAGGCAGCGAGGTGGGCCAAGGTAGCAGGCACTCTCCGAGTGCCGTCCGCCAAATGTTGGAAGTCTGGAAACGCTGGTCATTGTGGGTTTGTGGGACCCCTGTTTTCTGGATTAGTGACGATTAGCGTCGATTAGTTTTCCACCCGCCTTCAGGGTTAACCAGCACTGGAAATTTTCTGAGGAATCCAGTAGCGATAAGGTTGGTTCGGGCCCGAGCCGTTCCTGCACTGTTTAATGTTGAGTTTTGTTTGCCACACGCGTAAATGGCGATGTGACCAAGGGGCAGAGAGCCTTCTTTTTGATTATTGGGGGAGGTTGGTAGCTGGTCAGTCATGCCTCCACCGGGACGAGCCCGGATGGTGGGCGAGGAAAGCGTCCTGCTGCTGGTTGGAGGTGAGATAGGGACAGAGGAATGGGGACAGGGGAATGGGGCCAGGGGAATGGGGACAGAGGAATGGGGACAGAGGAATGGGGATAGGGGAATGAGGACAGAGGGATGGGGCCAGAGGAATGGGGACAGTGGAATGGGGACAGAGGAATGGGGACAGAGGAATGGGGATAGGGGAATGAGGACAGGGGAATGGGGACAGGGGAATGGGGACAGAGGAATGGGGACAGAGGAATGGGGACAGAGGAATGAGGACAGAGGAATGGGGAGAGAGGAATGGGGACAGAGGAATGAGGACAGAGGAATGGGGACAGGGGAATGGGGACAGAGGAATAGGGACAGGGGAATGGGGAGAGAGGAATGGGGACAGAGGAATGAGGAGAGAGGAATGAGGAGAGAGGAATGAGGACAGGGGAATGGGGAGAGAGGAATGAGGACAGGGGAATGGGGAGAGAGGAATGGGGAGAGAGGAATGAGGAGAGAGGAATGAGGAGAGAGGAATGAGGAGAGAGGAATGGGGAGAGAGGGATGGGGCCAGAGGAATGGGGCGAGAGGAATGGGGCGAGAGGAATGGGGCGAGAGGAATGGGGTGGGCTGTCTACCCGCATCTCTCTGTTGGTTGGCAGTGAGGAATGGGCGCGAGTACCGACAAACGGTCGGAAGTATGGGCTACGTTGTGAAATACTCGTAAATCAAGCGGCGGTGGGGACCGTGGGAGTGTTGGGTTGGCGGGAGAATAGGCCGAGGATCAGGCCCAGCAGGAAGACGGCCAGGACAATACCGCCGGAGACAAAGTACTGTTGGCTCCAGGCGTATTCGATGCTGCGGTACAGCATAAAAGCCGAGGCGGTGGCGAAGATCAGGTTGGGCAGCGGATACGCCCACGTTTTGACTGGGCGCGGGCGGTCGGGGTCCGTCACCCGCAGGAGCATCTGGCCGAGGACGACGAGCGTCAAAAATCCCCAGAAAACGGGGCGCTGACGGCGACCAGTTCATCGAAGGGGTTCGGACTCTGGAAGATGCGTGACTCCAGCGATAGCCAACGGCCCAGTGGACCGGTTAGGCCCGAGCAAGCGGCCAGGAGCAACAGCGTCGCCAGCCACTGGGCGATGATCGCTGCCCGCGGAATCTGGGTGTCGCTGTTCCAGCGGGCGAAGCGTTGGAACCAGTGGTGCTGCTGGCCGGCGGCATAATAGATTCGGGGACTGGTGATCAGCATCGCATTGACGGCCCCCAGACAGGAGATACCCACCAGCAGGCCCAGTAGGCCGCGAATCCACGAACTCCAAGCCCCCAGCCCCGGGTCTCAAATTGCCGTTGCAGCATTTCGGCTGGTGCGTTCTTGGCCTGTTGCAGTCCGCTCAACCCCAAATTGGCGATCAGGACCCAGTTCACGTAGAGGTAGACGAGGGTCACGATCGCCAGGCCCAGGAACAACGCGCGGGGGAGGTTGCGGTTGGGGTCGCGGACCTCGCCGGCGACAAACGAGATGTCATTCCAGCCGCCAAAGCTGTACATAACAAACACCAGCCGCCATCAACAGGCCCGACACTGCGACCGACCAATCCCGCGGGGCTGCCTGCGGGGCGGTTGGTGGTGGCTCCTCGCCCACCGCCGCGGTCTGCTCGGGGCTGGTCGCGCGCCGGGCCTGTCTCGCCCGGCTGAGTTTCACTCGGCACGGTCTGTCCGTTGGCGGTCTGTCCGTTCCCAGTTTCACCGGCCGGAGTTTCACTCTTCTGCTTTTCTCCGGCTTGCGTCTCGTCGACCGGCGGCATTTCAACGGAGGTCATTCTTGCGGGGGCAGGACGACATTGGAAGTTCCAGTTCGGGTCGTGGTGGCGTCGGCCGCTACTTCCCCTCAGCGCGGGGAAGCTCCTCGATGAGGCAGACCAGCAACAGTCCGGTGACTTTGCAGCGGGTCAGCAGGTTTTGGCTCCATTGGCCGACGCGGACGCCGCACAGGTTGAGCACGGCCAGGAGGCTGGACGCCCAGGGAGGCGAAGAGGAACACGCCGAGCCATTGGAGGCCGTCGGCGGCTTCACTGCCGAACAGGGCGAAGGTGATGGCCATGGCGGCCATGTTGGCGGGTCGCAGGATCCAGCCGGTGACCCAGGCATATTGGAAGGACATGTAGCGTCCGCAGGCTTCGCGAATGTAGACGTACTCGCCGCCGTCCTCGTTGTAAGCGGTCGTCAATTCGGCGAAGCAGAGGGCTCCACAGCAGGCCAAGAAGCTGCCGAACAGCCAGATCCCGAGGAACTGGGCGGGCGAATCGACTTGTGCGGCGACCCATTGGGGATGTGAAAGATCGCGGCTCCGATGATGGTGCCCACGATGATCGAGGTGGCGTCGCCCAGGGACAACGTGCGAGCTGGCAGGTGGGGGATGGCGGTTCCATAACGGCTGCCTCAGTCTCGCGGGGGGACGATGGACCAGGGCGTTTTGCGGGCGAACTTCCGCGTCACTCGCCTTAACGCCTGAGCCCGGGGAGTTTATCATACACGGCCATGACAAACGAAACCCCCCAGGAAAATTTTTCGGCGGCACCGGAGATCAATCTCTCGGCGTTCCGCGTGTTGTTGGTCGACAATGATTCGGCCCATGTCTTCGCCATGACCGAGAGTCTGGAGCGGATCGGCTTCCTGTGTGTCTCGGCGACGTCGGGTCCCGAAGCGCGAAGTTGATCGAAAACGAGTTGTTCGACATCGTGGTCACCGATTTGGTGATGAGCGAAGTGGACGGCATGAAGATCTTGAGTTGGCCAAGAAGAAGTTGCCGGACGCCGAAGTGATCTTGGTTACTGGGCATGCTTCGGTGCCGCGCGCCGTCGAGGCCATGCAGCAGGGGGCGTACAACTTTCTGGAAAAGCCCATCACGCCCAAACGCCTGCAGGCGATTGCTCGGCGGGCCGCCGACAGTTTGTTGCTCAAGCAGCAGAATCGGCAGCTGCACCATCGGCTGGACGAACGGTTTGGGTTCGAGAACCTGATCTACGCCAGTCACTCGATGAAGATGTTGGTGGAACGCTTGAAGAAGATTGCGCCGACCGACGTGGGCGTGTTGATCACGGGTCAGACGGGGACGGGCAAGGACGTGATTGCCCAGGCGATCCACCAGAACAGTCCGCGGCGGAAGAAGCCGTTTGTGGCGATCAACACGGCGGCGGTGGCCGAGCACTTGGTGGAGAGCGAGTTGTTCGGGCACGTGAAGGGGGCGTTTACGGACGCGATTGGCGACCGGGTCGGCAAGTTCGAGTTTGCCAACGGCGGGACCTTGTTTTGGACGAGGTGGGCGACATGCCCATGCCCACGCAGACTCAGTTGCTGCGGGTGTTGGAGGAGCGGAAGATTACTCGGGTGGGCGACAACAAAGCCATCGATGTCAACGTCCGGGTCCTGGCGGCGACCAATAAGGACTTGGAACTGGAGATCCAACAGGGGCGTTTCCGCAGCGACCTCTACTATCGCCTGAAAATTGTCACTGTTCATCTGGATCCGTTGGACAAGCGACGCGAGGACATCATTCCACTGTGCGACTTCTTTCGTCGGCAGGCCAATAAGCGGTATGGAAAAGGCCGTCACGGGCTTCTCGCCGGAGTTGACTCGGTGGTTGTACCATTACCACTGGTACGGCAACGTGCGGCAGTTGAAGAACGTGATCGAGAGCATGGTGGTGATGGACAGCGACGGGGTCTTGGACTTGGACGATCTCTCGCCGGATCTCTACAACCCCGAAGAGGGGGTGGCGTTGGCCGAGGTACCGATGCCGTTGCCGGATGCCAATTCGGCCAATTTCTTGATTGGCAAGAGCTTAAAAGAGATCGAAGAGTGGGCGATTGGCGAGGCGTTGAAGGTGACCAGCGGGAATCGGGAAGAGACTGCCAAGATGTTAGGAATCAGCGAGCGGAACTTGTATCGCAAGTTGAAGGAATACGGGCTGAGTTGAGTTGGCCAGGTCGGATGGGTGGTTTGGCGCCCCCCCAGACTTGATTGGGCTGGTGGGTCCGCGTTGGTGGGGGGGGACTGCCCTAAAGGGCAGGCTCGGCGGCCCTGAAACGGGTGGAAGTCGGCCCGATCGGGCAAGAACTGGCGATTTTGGCGGTTCCTCGGCCCCAAAAGCGGGGAGTGGGTGGGTTAAATTTACGAGATACTCCGTTGACTTTCGGTCTAGCTTCGAGAACGATGGTAGCACCGTTGGTGGGGCCAGTGTCCGCAGGTAGCGTTGTATTGTGAAGTCGGTGGAGGTGGTTGTGTCAAAAGCAAGTTTAGTCGTGCTCGCGGTGGCGACCTTCGCAGTGGCCTGGATGGTACCGGCCGCAGCCCAGGCCCAGTTCTCTCGCGACGCCAAGTGGGTGCCCGATCAAGCGAACTCATTGATCTTGGTCAACGCCGACCGAGTCTTCCAGAGCGGGTTGGCCACTCAGGAGAAATGGTCACCTGAGCAGTCGTTCCAGCCGCGGCATGACGATCGTGCCGCCGGGAGTGGGCAAGGCGATGTTTGCCAGCCATTTTGACTACGTGATGATGGAACCGGTTTGGACCACAGGCGTGTTTGAAGTGGCCGATGCGAATGCTCGTTTGACACAAGCGGCCGAGCGTTGGGAGTCGACGGTCGAGGACTTTATGGGTCGAAAATCGGCGAGTCTCCGCGGCGACTTGTTTGGCGTTGTGCTGGATTCGGGTGTGATTGGTGTGATGGCACCGGGCAATCGTCAATCCGCTGCTCGTTGGGTGGGTGATGCTGATGCCGGTCGAGCTCGAGTTTCCCCTACTTGGCTGATGCCATCAAGTTTGCGGATCAGAACGCTGAGGCCATCTTGGCGTTCGATTTGGCGAACGCGTTCTCTGTCGGTGAGGCTCGATCGGCCCTACTGCAGCAAGAGGGTTTGACGGGTCCGGAGATCGAGGCACTGTCGGCCGCTGCGGGTCGCTTGAAGGGTTTGACCTTGGGCATCACGGTCCGCGACAAGGCGTATAGCGCGATCAAGATCGATTTCCAAGACGGGACGACCGGCTTGGACAAGCTGAAGAACGCGTGATTCTGGAGTTGTTGTCGTCGAACGGCATGATGGTCGATGACTTCAATGATTGGGAAGTCGCGGTGCAAGGTTCCAGTGTGACGTTCTCTGGTTGGTTGACGGCCACGGGTTTGCGGACGGTCGGCATGTTGGTCAACCAGCCCGTACGTCTGCAGTTCTCGGGTGGGAAACCGCAGCAAGGGTCCGCGGAACTGGATACGGTGCAGATCACTCGTGAGTTTGTCGACACCTTTGGAATTGTATTTCCGCGATTTGGAGCAATTCATTGTTGAGCGTCGTTCTTCGGCACCCTGAGCGTATTCGCTGTGGTTCGACAAGTATGCCAACAAGATCGACTCGATGTCGATCACGGGAGTCGACCCAGCGGTGGTCGAGTTTGCAGCCGGGATGTCGCGAGAGTTCCGCAATGTCGCCCTGATTTTGACTCTGTAGCCAAGGCAAGATCGACACCCGCACGATTTCCGACGTCGATTACAGTGGGTCGTATGGTTACGATTACAGGCTATGGCTACCGATCGGGTAACGTTTCGCGAAATGCGGCGGCCCGCAAATTGGCCAAGACGGAAGAATCCGCGGCGGCCGCGGCGGCAGCCAAGGAAGTCATGCAAGACTTGCGAAACCAGTTTGGTGATCTGCGGCGTGACATCGAATCTCGGTTTGGCGGCTAAGCCTCCGAGCCACAATTGCTAGAGTTTGAACGCGGCGTCTCCTTGGGGGCGTCGCGTTTTGCTATTTAACCGTACAATTTGGACTGGTGGTTTGAATCACCCCGTGGATCAGGAGAAAGTCGATGCGAGTTAACGATGGGCTGGAGTTGCAGCGGAGTGTTGTCTTTGGCGACGGGGCCTCGGGAGTTGCTCCGACGGGCCTGGTGCGTGGGAGCGGGACTGGGACTGGCGATCGGCTGGTTGGGATGCCCCTTGGTTGAACTGGGCGCTCAGGCTCCCCAGGCCGGTGTGGCTCCCCCGGCCAGTGTGGCAGCCCCGGCCTCGTTATCTGGAGCGTCTTCTCAAGCGGCGGTTGCTGACGAACTGACGCCCGCGGCTGCCGAGTTGCGTGAGCTGTCGGGCAAGTTGTCCGCGGCTTTGAGTGCGGGGGATGCGGCTGGGGTGGCCCAGTTGTTTGTGGAGGGTGGCGAGTTGATCGACGAGGGCGGCGTGATGCATCGCGGCCGGGCGGAGATCCAGGACTTGGTGGCTGCGTTTGCGACCAAGTTTCCGGACCGCAGGTGGTGGCTGAGCCGGAATCGTTGCGGGCGGCTGGCCCGATCATGATCGAGGATGGAACGCGTGATTACGGCGGCGGGATGGCAGTGTCGCTGTGATTCGATTCACGGCAGTGTTGGTGCAGACGGCGGAGGGTTGGCGGATCGCCTCGGTGCGAGATTTCCCCGACGAGTTCCCCGTGCGCCGGGCGAATTGCTGCAAACGTTGGATTGGATGATTGGCGAATGGGTCAACGAGGGCGTCGATGGACGCGTCTCGATCAAGTACCAGTGGTCGGAGGACCGGAATTTTATCTTGGGTGAGTTCGTCGTATCGAGCGAGGGGCAGGTGGTTGCGAAGAGCTCGCAACGCATTGGTTGGGACCCGCGGACGGGCAAGCCACGCAGTTGGTTGTTTGATTCCGACGGCGGATTCTCGGAGGCCGAGTGGACGCCGACCGAAACGGGCTGGATGTTGCGTTCCGCCGCGGTTTTGCCGGACGGCAGTACAGGATCCGCGACCGTCCGAATGGAGATAGAAGACGCCAATCGCTTCCGACTCGCGGGCAAAGACCGAGTGATCGGCAATCAAACGGGCGAGGACTTTGAGTTGACGGTTGTGCAGAGCGAACATCCGCGAGTGAGCGACGAATGGTCGAGGCGGGCGTGCTGATCCGCCAGAGTGGCCCTGAGGGGCCTGGGGTTTTGGGAACTGGATATGAGGAGCATGGCAATGCGTAGCGTTTTCTGCGGTTTGACATTGGCAGCGATTGTGGTGACTGTGTTGGTGCTGTGTCAGCCAGAGACGGTATTGGCCCAGCGTGGCGGTGGTGGCGGCGGTCGACCGTCGTTGGGGCACGTGGGTGGCGGTGGGGTCAAGCATGCTGGCGGAGGTGGTGGGAACTTCAAAATGCCCTCCAGCGGTGCTCGCTCTGACCGGCCATGCCAGCCAATCGACCAGTCGTTAGGCAACGCTCACTCGGGCGGTATGTCCAATATGCAAAATATGGCGAATCGAGCCAATCCGGCCAACATGGCCAATCGAGCTGGCGGGGCGACTCGTCCTCAGACTGGGAATTTACCCAGTCAACGTCCGGCCCCGAATTTACCGTCGGGGGCGGTGGTGGTCGACCCAACGTGCCCAACATGGGCTTGGATCGTCCTTCGTTGGGTGGGGTCGGGGGCCCGACGACTCGGCCGGGCGCCGGGCCAACGGCGCGGGCGGGCGTTTGCCATCGGGCGCCTGACGACCTCGACCGGGCCCCTGGGGGCGTGGGATCGGCCGAACCCTGGCCAGTCGACTCGGCCGGCCCCGCTGCCGCAGGGACCAGGGACTCGGCCGTCATTGCCCAACGATTTAGGGGGATTGGGTGGGAATCGTCCCAGTCTGCCGATGGGGGAGCGTCCGACGGTGCGACCGCCGCAGACCAAGCCACCGTTGTCGCGGCCGACACCCGACAGACCTACGACTCGGCCGGGCGACTTGGATCGCCCAACGACTCGGCCTGTCCCCGATCGCCCAACGACTCGGCTCTGTCCCCTGATCGTCCTACGACTCGGCCTCGTCCCCGATCGTCCTACGACTCGGCCTGTTCCCTGATCGCCCTGCCCCGTTGCCGGGTGAAGTGAACCGTCCGACGACTCCGCCCGAATCGTCCGACCTCGATAAACCGACCTCGGCAATGCTCGGCCGCTGCCTCGGCGACTTGACTCGGCCAGCCCCTGGCGATTTGACTCGTCCCGGTGGTGCTCGGCCCTTGCCTGGCGATCCGACTCGGCCGAATGTCCGACCGGAGACTCGGCCGGTACCGCCGGTTTATGGCAAGCCCAATCGGCCTGGTTTTGGCGACAACACGGTGATCAACAATCGTCCGATCATTGATGGAAATCAGGTTAATATTGGCAATGATTCAAATCGTCAATATTAATCAGAATATCAATAATAATTTTTACAATCGGCCGAATTGGGATTTTGATCCTGGGTACAGTCGACCTGCGTGGGGTGGGCGGCAACTATTGGCACGATCGTTGGCATCATCACCAGTGTGCACAACCACCACGGCTGGTACAACGGCTGCTGGCACGGCTATTGGGGTAGCCGTTGGTACGCGCCGGTCTCTGTACGTTGCGGTCGGCTGGGGATTGGGGGCGTGGGCCAGCAGTTGGTCGAATCAGCCCGTGATCTACGCGAATCCGTACGTGGTCAATCAACCTCCGCAATCGATTGTTTACGACTATTCGCAGCCGGTTGAAATCAACAGTTATGTCACGGCCGGCGAGGGATGGCCCAGCCGACGCGTCCGGAACCGCAGCTGGCGGAACAGCAGGCCTTGTCGGTGTTTGACGAGGGCTTGGATCGGTTCGAGCGGGGCGAATACTCCAGCTGCCTTGGCCAAGTTTGACCAAGCCTTGCGGGGTGTTGCCCGGGGACGCCGTCGTGCACGAGGTCCGATGTTTGACGCTGTCTGCGTTGGGCGACTACACGGCAGCGGCGGCGGGTTTGAACTCGTTGTTGTCCTCTGCTCCCCGGCATGGATTGGACGTCGGTCAGCAGTTTGTACGGCGAGGTCGAGGACTACACCACCCAGCGCGCAAGTTGGAGCAATTCGTCGATACGCGTTCCGAGGATGCGGCGGCTCGGTTTATCTTGGCCTACCAGTACTTGATGTTGGGCGAGCAGGATTTGGCGGTGGCGATGTTGCGCGAGGTGACTCGCTTGCAGCCCCAAGACAGCGTGGCCGCTCGCATGTTGACGGCGTTGGATCCGCCGCCGGCTCCGAGCTGAATCGCGGGCCAACGTGAGCCGTGCCGCAGAAGCTCCGACCGACGATGCGACCGCCGGGCTGGAGACGGACCTTGTCGGCCAGTGGCGAGCGACGTCGGAACAAGCGACGATCGAATTGACGATCCGAGAGGACTTTCACGTTTGTCTGGCAGGTGCGATCACCCGATCAACCCACGATCGAATTGTCGGGCAACTTTGCGGGTACGGAGAGTGGTATTGAGTTGATCACGACCGAGCAAGTGTGTTGGCGGGTACTGTGGTTTCGGGAGGACCGGACGCCTGACTTTCCACATTTCGGAGGCGGCAGCGTCGGATCCAGGTTTGAGTTTCAAGCGAGTGAAATAGTTCTCGAGGAGCTCCGGCCCCAGCGAACGCGGGTGACAGGCGTCGACGTCCGATCGGTGGGCGTCGTCGCTCTGGTCCTGTTTTGTGCTGGTCCTGTTTGCAGCTGGTCCTGTTTGCTGGCTGGTCCAGTTTTGCGCTGGTCCGGTTTTGCGTTGTAGCGCTAGCGATGGTGCATCGGTTGATTGGCTCACGGATACCCAAGCCGCCAGGGATCAGCGATAATTTGTTGAGGAGAGTCGTCCCGCCGTTCGGGTTGAGGCCACCAGGATGTCTTATGAGGATGTTAGGAAGTGCCACAGATACGACAGCTGCCCACCAGTGTGATCAACAAGATTGCAGCGGGTGAAGTGATCGAGCGACCGTCGAGTGTCGTGAAGGAGTTGGTCGAAAATAGCGTTGACGCGGGTGCGACCTCGGATCGACGTCCTGATTGAAAAGGGCGGCTTCGGACTTGATCCGCATTGCGGACAATGGTTGCGGCATCGATCCGGACTCAATTGAGTTGGCGGTCAGTCCGCATTGCCACCAGCAAGATTATCTCAGCTGACGATCTGTTCTCGGTGGCATCGATGGGTTTTCGCGGCGAGGCTCTGGCTTCGATTGCCGAGGTCAGTCAGTTCATGATTCGCAGCCGGACCGCTGATTCGACGGGGGCATCAATTGGTGGTCAATGGCGGCGAGCGACAAGGGATCGATCCCTGTGGATGTCCGGTTGGGACGATCGTGGAGGTCCGCAACTTATTCTTCAATACGCCCGTGCGACGTGAAGTTTCTCAAAACGGCTCAAACGGAGATGGGGCATATCATCGAGGCCTTTACGCGGATTGCGTTGGCTTATCCGGAGGTGCACTTTACGCTGACGCACTAATGGGAAACAGTTGCACGAGTTGCCACCGACGATGAGTTGGGCGGAGCGGATTGGGCATTTTTTTCAGCGACGAGATCCAGCAGAATTTGATCTCGGTGGAGAGCCAGCACGTAGGGCATCAGAGTTGAGCAGGGTTTGTGGTTACGCCCTCGGTCAGTCGCCTCGCACAATCGCATGCAATACTGTCTCTCAATGGTCGGTTCTATTTCGCGATCGGGCCCTGCAGCACGTGCTGACCGAATCGTACCAGTGGGCTGTTGATGACGGGTCGGTTTCCGATCAGTCTTTTTGCGATTAAAATGCCTCCATGCACCAGGTTCGATGTTCAACGTGCATCCCGCCAAGTTGGAGGTGCGTTTCCAGGAGAGTGGAAGCTCGTACAGTCAATTGTTGGGCACCTTGCGGAGTCGTTTTTGTCGGCAGACTTGGCGAGAAAGTGCAGTGGAGCCGCAAGATGTGGCAGGGCAAGCGGCCGATGATGCGGATCCATTCGACCCGTTCCCCGCTCGCGTCGCTGGCCACGGAAGTGGCTTGTGATCCGGACCTCATTGCGACAGAAGTTGGCCTCCGTGGGCCGTTGGACGCATGGGCTCGCGGAGGACTGCAGCAGCAGCGTCTGCCGGTGACCACCGGACGCGGCGAGGTGGGAACTGGACAGGGACCGCCGGATCGCGCTCGAGTCGGCTGAAGCTGAGGGTGTCGGACCGTTTTGCGGGGGCGAGATACTGGGGCTGCCCATGTCGCTCTAACCGGACTCTTGCTCTGCCTCACTTTGTGATTCCGCCTCGAGTGACAGCGGTGGGTGCGACGACGAGTCCTGCGCCGGGCCGAGTCGGGGTGGGCGGGCTGAAGCGGTGGCTGGGGGGTACAAAGCGATCGCGGGGCGCTGCGAGGACTTGGCCGGACTTTCGCAAGTTTCCCGACGACTCTCGACCGTGGGCACCGGGCGGTTCGGGGCTGCGGTCGACCGAGCCGAGCCGGGGCGAGGCCCGTTGGGAATGCGGCGGTTGGGAATGCGGCGGTTGGGAATGCGCTGGCCCGTGGCGACGGGAGCCGGCCGTCGAGTCGGAGGGAGGGCGATGCCCACCGGGGGCTCGGCAATCCGAGTCTGTCGCGACACGCGCCGATCCCCACGGCGCATGTGCAGGTGACGCCGCGAGTGCAGGTGCTGCAGGTCCAGCAACGGTACTTGGTGTGCGAGATGGAAGAGGGCATGGTGGTGATCGACCAGCATGCCTTGCATGAAGCGGATTCTGTACGAACAAATCAAGACGCGGATGATGTCGGGCAACTTGGAGACCCAGCGGCTGCTGGTGCCACAGCCGGTGGATCTGACTCCATCCGAGGCCGCGGCGGTGTTGGAAGTGCAGGCCGAGTTGGCGGGGATTGGCTTGGGTGTCGAGAGCTTTGGGGGAGTACGGTGTTGATCACCAGCTATCCGTCGCTGCTACAATCGCACAATTTGGCAGAATTGGTACGAGTGGTCGTCGATCAATTGGCCCAGGGCAAACAGCGGCCCGACCCGCAGGATTGGTTGGATCATATGCATGGCCACCATGGCCTCGCAAAGCGGCCGTAAAGGCCGGCGATCGGCTCAGTCAGGCGGAGATGCTGGCGTTGATCGAGCATCGCGACCTCTGCCGGGACGCCCATCATTGTCCGCACGGCCGCCCCAGTTGGCTGGTTTTTTCCAAAGAAGAGCTGGATAAAAAGTTCAAGAGGATTTGAAGCCTCCCAAATTATCAAGCACAATATCCAAGGGGCCGGGCGGCGACGCGGTTTGGCTGGGGGCGTAGGACTGGCATCCGACGGGGGCTAGGGCTGATCTTTCCCTCCGCTTGGCTGGTGGGACTCACGGTAACCACGTGTTGCTGGTTCCAGCCGCTTCCATTTTCCATTCGAATTTAGCTGAAATTCCAACCCATGATTTGCGTAACGGTTGCTCGCGGTCGCCACCGCATGGCTCAGGCGGAACACCAGATGTTGGCCGAGCAGAAGATCCCGGTTGACCGAACTGCGAGAGTGGACTTCATTACGCATGACGTCGATATTCCGCGGTTGTTGCGGGACCGCCCACGCCGGTGTTGGTGACCTGCCGACGTCCGCAGGATGGCGGGCGGTGGCGATTACAGCGAGGAGCAGCGGCTGACGTTGTTGCGGACGGCGATTGCACAGGGCGCCGAGTACGTGGACTTGGAGTGGGACGTGGCCTTGCAAGTGCGGCGGTACGGAGCTACCAAGCGAGTGGTTTCGTACCACAATTTTCAAGAGACGCCGGCCAATCTACCCGCGATCTGGGAGAAGATGCGGGCTTTGATCCGGACATCATCAAGATCGCCACGATGGCCAACGCCCTGAGGGATAACTGGGTGACTTTGGGCACTCACCAAAAACGCCGACATCCCTGACGGTGGCGTTCTGCATGGGCGATATGGGGAACCCCAGTCGGATCTCTGTGGCAAGTCTCGGCGCTCCTGTTTACCTTCGCCTCCATCTCGTCGGAAAAGCAATCTGGCGCTTCGGTCAGATCTCAGTTTGATGTCATGCGCAACTACCTACCACTACTGACGACATCAAGCCCCTCGACCAAGATTTTGGGTGTGATCGCGGATCCGGTCGCACAGCATGAGTCCCGTGATTCATAACGCCTGCTGCGCAAAGATGGATTGGATGTGGTGTACTTGCCCTTCCGTGTCCCGAGCGAGGGGTTGGATGCTTTTATCCAACAAGCGGCCAAATTCGATGTGTGTGGGGGCTGAGCGTCACGATCCCGCACAAGGAGGCGGATCCTCCGCTGCGTCAACGACATCGACAACGACGTCTCGGCGGTCAGAGCTCGCAATACCGTGTTGTTCCGTAAGAACCTGCGCGAGGGCAAAACACGGATATTTCGGCGGCCATGCAAGTGCTGCGGCGAGCCTGCGAAGTGCCGGATGACCAAGCTATGGGATTCCAGGCGCAGCAAGGCCCTGGTCTTGGCGCGCGGCGGCGCAGGCCGCGGCATTGCTGGGGATTGCAGAAACAAGAGCGCGCGTGCCTACATTTCCGCTCTGCAATCGCCAGCAAGCAGACGTGATCGCTGCCGATCTCTGAAGATCAGATTCCCTGGAGTGGGAGACTCGGCAAAACTTCACGGGCGACCTGTTGATCAACGGCACGCCCGTCGGCATGTTCCCCAACATGAACGAGACCCCGTTCCCGGCCGAGGCCATGCAGGAGGGGATGGTCGTATTCGATACGATCTACAATCCGCAGAACACGTTGTTGATCAAACAAGCCAAGGCAGCGGTTGCCGGGTCGTGTACGGCAGCGACATGTTCATCGAGCAAGCGGCGATGCAGTGCAAATACTTTTACGGGCCGCACTGCCGACAAAACCGTGATGGCCGAAGCCCTTCGTCGCGCGATCAACCCCGCCAAGTACGCCGATTGATCCCGGGGAGTGGGTCGGGCCCAGTGACCTCGGGGCCCAGTGACCTCGGGGCCCAGTGACCTCGGGGCCCAGTGACCTCGGGGCCCAGTGACCTCGGGGCCCAGTGACCTCTGGGCCCGTGCAGCTTGTGGACGCGTTCGCTAAAAAACACAAACGCAAAAATAAGTCTTATTGTGCCTTGGCTACACCGCCGCTGTCGGCTTCATGCCGGCGGGGCGATGACTGACCGGCTACCGCCATCCCCAGTCTACTCGATCCGCTGGGTCGTCTACTCGGCCAGCTGGGTCGAAAGCGTTCGTCGCGAGTTCTCGAAGAACTTGCCGTGTTGTCGTTGTTTTGAGTTCCATTTATCGCATTGTGGGCCCGTATGTTCTTGATCAGTGACGGATCAATGGCCAGCCGAACTATCGGTTTGGCCCGGTGTGTTCTGGGCAAGGCGTGGCAAGGTTCGCCGCAGGAGTAGACCGGCGACGATTAGCAGCACGGCGGCGATCAGGTAGGGGGCCAACAGGTTCCACTTGAACAGCGGGATGGCCAGGGCAGCGCCGAAGATTCGGGCCAACGCGTTCACGCTTTGGCCCGTACCCAGGACCACGCCTTGCCGATGTTCGGGGGCTTGGCGAGACAGGAGCGAATGCACTGAGGGCTGGATGAAGGAGAAGCCGGCCACGACCAGCAGCAAGGAGGCGAAGAAGCCGGGCAGCGACTGCGCGTGGACAGCCCAGGCCACCAGGGCGAAGCCCAGCACTTGCATCACGGAACCCCACGTGGCCATCGTGCCTTCGCTCAGCCGTTTGTACAACGGGCGGACGACACCGCCTTGGATCAAAGCCAGAGCGAAGCCGATCAATGCCAGCGTCAAGCAGAGTTCTCGCCATGTGAAGTCGAACAGTTCGCCTTTGAGTAGCAGCGACAGCGTCGTCTCAAAACCAGCAAATGAAAAAACGACGACAAAGATCAACAACAGGATGGCCGGTACGCCGGGGATCTGGAAGGTTTCGCGAATGCCCGCCAAGCGGAATCGCTCGGAGGCGGCAGCGCTGCCCGGTCGCAGGGATTCGGGCAAGAGGAACACGGCCATGACAAAGGCAATGCCCGAGAGGATCGCGGCCAAGTAGCCAGGCCAGGGCCCGGGCGGCTCACGTCCGTCGGGGACGGCAAAATAACCGAGGACTGGGCCGAAGGTAAAGCCGACCCCAAACGCCATGCCGATCAGGGCCATCCCCCGCGAGCGACCCTGGCCGGTCGTCGAGTCCGCGATGTAGGCTTGGGCTGTGCTGATCGTCGCCCCGCAGATGCCTGCACCGATCCGCGAGACAAAGATCCAGAACAAACTGCCCCAAGTGGTCGCCAGGCCGAAGAGGGTGTAGAACGCCACCGAGCCCAGCAGGCCGAACAGCAACACGGGACGGCGGCCGATCCGGTCTGAGACCATCCCCCAGATCGGCGAGAAGACAAATTGCATCGCCGAGAAACTGGCCATCAACAACCCCAGTTGCCACCCCGATTCGTCCATGGTGAACTCGACGGCGTACACGGGCAACAGCGGCAGGACCAAGCCAAACCCCAACAGATCGATCATCACGACCAAGAAGATGACCAACAGCGATCCGCGACTGGCGGGTCGCTCTGGTGCTACGGGACCTTGTTCATTCTCTGCGGGTATCATCTCGAGCGTCCTGGGGAGAGTCACCATTGTCGGATGTAGGTTTGTCGGCTGAAGGTTTGTCGGCTGAAGGTTTGTCCTCAGCGGTGGCGTCCAGTTTACCTGACCTGACAAATCCTTCGAGGGGCCGCGGTGCTGGTCGTCAGGCTTCGACTTCCAGAGGCGGCGGGGACTTGTGCGGTGGGTGGTCTGTTTCGTAACCGATTGTCTTGTTATTTTTGATTCCGCCGATTGTGCCCTGGGCGACTTGGTTTGACCGTCGGGGAACCGCCGACTCCCTCCTGCGCCGACAGAATGCGCGGGAAAGGCCGGGAGCCGACCCAGAAAACGCGGGAAAACTCGGGGAAAAACGAGTGTTTCGGGCTGCTGAGGTGAAAAAACATGGGGTTTGCCGAAGTTTTTGCCGAAAAATAGGGCGTTCAGGGGGATTTTGCGGCTACTTACGCTTGCAAAAGCCCACCAAATCAGTCTAATTCGAACCAACCAATGTTTCGCTACGGTTTGCGTAAACCGAAAACATTCACATGTTCCAACCATGCAAGGAGGGTTTCACCCTATGGCAAAAACCAAAGCAGAGGCACCGAAGGCCTTGACCAAGTCCGAAATCTTGGCCGGGATCGCTGATTCGACTGGGCTGTCCAAGAAGGACGTTGGCTCGGTTCTTGATGCCATGTCGGCACAGATCGCCAAGTCGGTCTCGAAGAAGGGCGCGGGTGCTTATGCGATCCCTGGTCTGTGCAAGATCGTCGTGGTCAGCAAGCCAGCTCAGCCAGCTAAGAAGAACGTCCCGAATCCCTTTAAGAAGGGCGAGTTCATGGACGTGCCGGCCAAGCCAGCCAAGCGAGTCGTCAAGATTCGCCCGCTGAAGGCGCTGAAGGACATGATCTAGTCGTTGCTAGGTATGCCGAACAAAACAAGCCCGCCAAACCATTCCGGTTTAGCGGGCTTGCTTTATTTTCGGAGCTTGCTTTATTTTTGGCAGGCTGCTTTGTTTTCCCGTAGCCGCTGACGAACCCGTCACGGCTACGTTTTCGGACGTCTTACAGTGTGCCGACTTCGGCTTCGCTGTAATCGTCTACGACGACGTCATCGCCGATCGACAAGTCGCGGTGGCTCAGGTGCGGCGACTGCAGTGCCCGGTGCTGTTGGCTCTCGGTCAACGCTCTGACGGGTTCTGGTTCGGCGATCGCATCCAGATCATCCGTCAGGTACGTGTACTCGGTTGCCAGGCGTTGGAAGAACCGCGACGAGGATTGGGCTTCCACCGTCGTGACTCGCTTTTCGCTGACCGCCGAATGGATCATTGACCGCACGCCGCGCATGATGTCCTCGGGAGTGTGGTTGACCAACTCCAGGGCCTCGGAGATCACCGTCCCGCGACGCGTGAAGACCATCAGTCGTCCGTTGGCATCGGCATCGACCGTCAACACGTGCAACCGTCCCAGCAGGTTGTGGTAATCCCCCAACACTTCTTGGTAGGCGCCCACCAGGAAGATGCCCAACCAGTAGGGCTCGTCTTTGTGGACCTGGTGCAGCGGCAAGGTCTTCCGCTTGCCGTTAGGACCCACAAAATTGACGATACAGCCATCGGAATCGCAGGTGATGTCGCCCAACGTCCCTTGGGTGCTGGGCTTTTCCAGCAGGCGATGGATCGGCATCAATGGGAACAATTGGTCGATCGCCCAATTGTCTGGTAGGGACTGGAACAGCGAGAAGTTCGCGTAGTAGGTCTCGGCCAACATCTGGCTCAATTCCTGCAGCTCCTTCGGGATGAACTCCAATTCCTCCAGCCGTTCGCGGACGCGTTGGCAGAGGGCGTAGAACATCCGTTCCGCCTTGACGCGCTGATCCAACGTCATGTGACCGTTGGCGAACAGTTGCAAAGCCATTTCCACGGCTTGTTGGCCGTCGTGATAGACTTCCAACACGTTGTCTTCGTTCAATTCCGCCAAGTTGCCCTGCAGCTCGAACAGCGGCGGAATCTTCTCTTCATCGGCCGTCAGCTTCAGGTCATCCTGGCGAGTCGGTTGACCGGCCCCCAGGACCGGAACGACCAGCACGCCGTGGTGAGCCGCGACTGCTCGGCCGCTCTCCGACACGATGTCTGGGTGCGGCACGCCCATTTGATTGCAGACCTGCTGCATGTAGTACACCACGTCGTTGGCGTACTCTTGCAACGTGTAGTTCATGCTGGAGGGGTCCGTGTTGCGGTTGCCGGTGTAGTCCACCGCCAAGCCACCGCCCACGTCGATCGTATTCAGCGGGATGCCCTGCTTGTACAAGTCGCCGTAGATCCGCGTCGCCTCGATGATCGACGCCTTGATGTGTCGAACATTGTTGATTTGGCTACCTGGGTGGAAGTGCATCAGCTCCAGGCGATGGAGCAAGCCCAGCTCGCGCAATTGTTCGATCCCCTCCAGCAATTGACTGGGGGAGAGCCCAAACTTCGAGTTCGATCCGGCCGAGCTCTGCCAGTGACCGCTGACGCGGGCGGCCAACTTGACACGGACCCCCAGTCGCGGGCAGACACCGAGTCGCTTGACGCAATCGGCCACCATCTGAATCTCGTGTGGCTTCTCGATGATGATCGTGACGTTGCGACCCAATTGGAACGCTCGCACGGCCAATTCGATGTAGGTGTCGTCCTTGAAGCCGTTGCAGAACACGGGCGATTGATTGTCGGCCTTGCACAACGCCGCCATCATCTCGGCCTTGCTGCCGGCCTCCATACCTACGGCGTCCCCGACCGCCTCGCCACTGGCGTAGACCGCGTCCAGCACCTCTTGGTGTTGGTTGACCTTGATGGGGAACACCAATGTGTACTTGCCACGATAGCCATACTTCTCGCGGCCGGCCGCAAAGGCGGCATAGAGTTGGTTGATCCGAGCCCGAATGATGCCCGGTAGGCGGATGAGAACCGGTGGCGTCAGATCTTGGGCCAAGCCCTGATTGACAATTTCTACCAAGTCCCAGGCAATGTCCTGGCCGGGACTGGGGTGAACCATGATGTGACCATTTTCGCCGATCGAAAAGAACTCGTCGCCCCAGCGGTCAATCTGATACGTGTCGATCGCGTGATCGATGTTCCAACTCTCAGCGTAAGGGTGTTCCATCAAAGTCCGCCTTTCAATAGCGTTGGCCAAGGTGACTCCCTGGCCGGGTTGAGCAAGCACCTGCGGGTAAACAACCCCAGCAGGCAAAACACACCGACGATCTTTGGCACCGTAGGTCGCACCCCAGTCCTTCTGACTGGGGTGGGCAACCTGTACCCATTGCATCCGCCCCCAACCTGCAAATTTTATCCGTTTCTCCGCTTTTGAATAGAGCTTTTTCCGCTCGAAGTCTCAATTTACCCGAGGCATTCACCGCATTTGACTCGGACTTGTGTCGCTGGGAACCCCGAAATCAGCGCCAGAGTCTAATTCGTCGCAGCTGGCGGAATCTTGGCCGCAAAATCTCGTACGACTTGTCTTTCCGCCACCGTGCGGAGAATCTGCGGTCGACGGGCCTGCACCCAGGCTTGGGCTTGAGCAGCCGTCCAGCCATATTGGGCCATCAAATAACAGACGACCACCGTGGCACTGCGAGCCCGACCGGCTTTGCAGTGCACGTAGACAGGTTCTCCAGCGGCCGTTTTGGCTTGCATGAAGGCCACGGCCGCTTCGACATCCGCCAGGCGTGGGGGCTGGAAGTCCACGGTCGGCATCCAGAACTGTTCGATGCCGTGCTGTTCATACAGGTCCACGTGCCCCGCGAACTCTTCGCAAGTATTGACCACACCTCTCACACCCAAGGCCGCTAGGGCCGGCACATCGCGACGGAAGGGAACGGCGCCCAAGATCAAGGTGGGCTCCAACACGGTCCACCACTGCCAGCGATGAGTGATGCGGCCCTGCCAGATGTTCCAGCACAAGGTGGGATAATAAACGAGTGCCGCTGCGAGCCGTTTCAACACCGTCGGGGGTCCACCTCTTTGGCTAGGGGCTATCGAAACGCAACAGGGCTGGTTGATTTTTCCAGACTTACTCACGAAATTGCCGCCCGATTCAATGAAATCGGGCAAAAACACGGCGTTTTCCCATCAATCGAAATGCTTGACGCATTCCCATCAATCGAAATGCTTGACGCATTCCGCTACTGAAAAATCAACCCGCCGCTACGACCGCGGATGAAACCGTTGATGGACCTGTTTTAGCCGCGTCTGATCCACGTGCGTGTAAATCTGGGTCGTCGCGATACTGGCGTGTCCCAACATCTCCTGCACTTGTCGCAAGTCCGCACCGCCGGCCAGCAAGTGCGTGGCGAAGCTGTGTCGCAGGCTGTGGGGGCTGATCGTGGCCGGTATGCCAGCCACCAGGGCGTACTTTTTGACCAACTCCCAGATCGCTTCGCGCCGCAGCGGCTTGCCCGTTCGCGAAACGAACACCCAACCTTCCGTGTCTGGCTTGCCCTGCAGCAGCCGCGGTCGCACGGTCGCCAAGTAGCCGCGGATCGCCTCAATTGCCGGCACGCCCAGCGGCGTCATTCGCTGCTTGCTGCCCTTGCCTTTGACCTTCGCATACCCTTCGTCCAAATTCAAGTCGGCCAGTCTCATGTGAGCCACTTCCGACACGCGACAGCCGCTGGCGTACAACGCTTCCAGCAACGCGCGGTCGCGCAAGTACAGCGGGAAGCTGGGGCGGGGCGCCTGCAGGAAGCGATCGATCGACTTGGGCGAGAGGACTTCGGGAATCCGCTGCCAGAGTTTCTGGCTACCGAGTAACTCGGCGCGATTCTCCCGCAGCACCCCCTCCAATTGCAGGTACTTGAAGTACATCCGAATCGCCACGATCGTCCGCGCGATGCTGGCGGGGGCCAGGCCGCTGTCGGACAGCTCGCCCATGAAGTCGGATAATTGGGCCACCGTCAGGTCGACCTCGCGACGACGTCCCAGCCAGGCGGTGAAGCGGCGCAGATCGCGTTGATACGCGGCGATCGTGTTGTCCGCCAAGTGGCATTCGCTGCGGCAGTAGTCCAGAAACGCGTCGCTCCACCGGATGGGCGGATCGGCCGACTTCGCGACCTGCGGTACCTCGCCCCGCGTCACCCGCTGCCCTCGCCGCCCGCCTTTGATCAACTTCGGCTGTCCGTCTCCAGTGGGGGTGGGCATCAGTGGAAGCAACTTTCGCGACACACGAGCGACTCGTTCCGCTGCGGAAAAAGCGACACGCGTTTGACTCGTTTGGGTACGGGCCCCGCCTCGGCTGGTCGCCAGCCCTGGGGAATGACACAATTGTGGCCGATGTTTAAGTGGGGCCCTCCCCTAGACATCGGCCTCGCTCGCGATTCAATCGAACGGAGTGGGGGCTGTAGCGATTACAACGGCTGCGTCCGAGGATCTCGATGCAAGAAATATTCAGTTTGGTGCCTTACAAGTTCATGCCACCTCGGCAGACGCGGTGGGTGTCTCGCCTGTCTCGCTGGGTTCGCTTCCATCACCGCTTGCTCTGGAAGCTGGAAGGGGTCCGCGGCCACGAACTGGACGGGGCCGAGCACTTACGGGCTTCCTTAGACGCCGGGCACAGTATCTTGCTTGCGCCCAATCACAGTCGCACGGCCGACCCGATCCTGTTCGGCTTCATCGAAGAGGCACTGGGGATCGATCTCTTCGCCATGGCCAGCTGGCATGTCTTCAATCAAGGTTGGCTCACGACCCAGATGGTCCGTGGCTTGGGTGCCTTCAGCGTCAACCGCGAGGGACTGGACCGAGCGTCGATCGACTACGCCGTACAGATTTTGGCGGACAACCAGCGACCCTTGGTGATTTTTCCGGAGGGTTCCACCAGTCGCACGGCGGATCGCCTGATGCCGTTTCTCGATGGCCTCAGCTTCATCGCTCGGACGGGTGCCAAGCGCCGGCACGCCCGCGACGGTGGCCAGACGGTGATCCACCCGATCGCCTTTCGCTACCGCTACGAGGGCGATCTCGACAAATTGTTGGCTCCGATCCTCGAGCGTATCGAAGAGCGACTGACTTGGCAGCCGGAGCGGGTGAGCGACTTGTTGCCGCGAATCCAGCGGATTGGGATGGCGTTGTTGGCGATTAAAGAGATCGAAGTTTGCGGGACCGAACAGGCAGGATCGCTGCAGGAGCGTTTGCAGAACTTGATCGAGCGTCTGCTGCAACCGCTGGAGGTCAAGTGGCTGAGTGGCCCGCAGACGGGCACCGTGACGGCTCGCATCAAGACGCTGCGGACGAAGATCTTACCGGATATGGCCGAGGGGAAAGTTCCGCTGGAGGAGCATCGTCAACGCTTCGCCGATCTGCGTGATACGTACGTCGCACACCAGATGGCCTGTTTTCCGTTGGGCTACATGCAGGATCTGCCGACCGTCGATCGTATCCGCGAGACGGTCGAGCGGTTCGAGGAGGACATGACCGATCGGGCCCCGTTGATTCGACCCCTCAAAGCCGTCATCGAAATCGGGCCCGCGATTGAGGTCTCGACCGACCGAGCGACTCGGCGGGGCGGCGACGGCGATCCGCTCATGCGGCAAGTTTTTGATCTGCTACAATCGATGCTGGATCGGTTGGCGGGCCAATCCCCGCTGTACCAGCCAAAGTCCGAGCGGAATGGTTGATTTTTCCAGACTTGCTCGCGAAATGGTTGCCCGACTCAAGCAGGTCGAGCGAAAATACGGCGTTATCCCGTCAATCGAAATGCTTGAGGGCTCGTTGATTTTTCCAGACTTACACGCGAAATCGCCGCCTGATTCAATGAAATCGGGCAAAAACACGGCGTTTTCCCATCAATCGAAATGCTTGACGCATTCCGCTACAGAAAAATCAACAAGCCCTTGACGCATTCCGCTACGGAAAAATCAACGGGCCCCTAACGCGACCTTGTACCCTCGGGAGTACCCCATGTTGTTGGCTGAGATGACTTGGCGGCAAGTCCAGTCCCTGGATCGCGCTACGCCGGTGCTGCTGCCGATTGCGGCTCACGAGCAGCATGGGCATCACTTGCCGCTGTTCACGGACAGCGATTTGTTGGGCGAGATTGTGCGGCGCACCGAGGAAGCGGTCTCGCCACAGGTCCTGATCACGCCCCTGCAATGGTTGGGCAACTCCCACCACCATCGCGATTTTCCTGGAACGTTGTCCGCCGCACCGCGACTGTATTTGGATTTGCTCCAGGGGTTGGTGGAAGATCTCTTGGACATGGGCTTCCACCGAATTTTGTTGCTCAATGGGCACGGCGGCAACGAAGTCCCCGGGCAACAGGCCTTGTTTGAGCTCCGCCAGCGTCACCGTCAGCGCAGTGATTTGTTATTATTAATGAGTTCGTACTGGAAGCTGCCCACCGAACCGGTCGAACCCAGTGCGGGCCTGCGGCAGACGGAGATGGGGCATGCGTGCGAATGGGAGACTTCGATGATGTTGGCGCTCAAGCCGCATCTGGTCGGGGCGGCTTTGGACGGAGCTGGCTTGGACGGATCTGGCTTGGAGTCGCTGGCGCCGGTCGATCAACAAGGCAGCTTCCTGCCAGCCTATCGGCCGTGGGTCACGCAGGATCGATCGAAGACTGGGCATATTGGTTATCCGCATTTGGCCACGGCGGCCAAGGGCGAGTACTTGTTTCGTCGCTTCAGTCACGCGGTGCAGGTCCTGGTGGGACGCCTGCGGGATTGGGACGGCACCACCTGGAGTGCATAGTCATGTTGGATCGTCGTCGCTTTCATCAGGCCACGGCCGCCGTC
The DNA here is from genome assembly GCA_018402565.1 of Pirellulaceae bacterium. Lineage (GTDB taxonomy): Bacteria > Planctomycetota > Planctomycetia > Pirellulales > Pirellulaceae > M30B19. The sequence goes on from JAGYIQ010000015.1 coordinate 47,134, forward strand.
GCTGGAGCGTGGTTCCTACCCACCGCTGGACTTTTGGCTGGAGCGTCTGCCCCCTCCGTCTCAACTTCAGCTCCTGGGTCGCGGACCGGCATTGGCCCTGGACAGCGTCGACCCAAGATCGCGTTTCTGGGGACAACGATCTTCCAGCACTCGCATGCCCAGCATTTTCTGGATCGCTTCACCGCGGGTTACTTGATGGGTGGCCAATGGCTCGAGCCGCTGGTGGAGGTCGCGGGCGTGTACATCGACCAGTTCGGCGACCGCGACTTGGGTCGCCAGCGGTTGGAAAAGTATCAATCGCCCGTCTTCCCAACGCTTGAAGAGGCCCTGACCTTGGGCGGCGAGAAACTGGCGGTCGACGGCGTGGTCATCATCGCTGAACATGGCGACTATCCGCGGAACGAAAAAGGTCAGACCGAGTACCCGCGGTACGATTGGTTCCAACGGACGGCGCGGGTGTTCCGCGACAGTGGCCGCAGCGTGCCGGTGTTCAACGACAAGCACTTGGCCACGACTTGGCAGCAATGCGACGAGATGGTGCGAACGGCTCGGGAATTGGAGTTTCCCTTCTATGCGGGTTCGTCCCTGCCGGTCACTTGGCGATTGCCCTCGATCGACCTGCCCTTCGACACGCCTCTGAAAGAGAGCGTGTGTGTGGCGTACGGTGGCGTGGACAGTTATGACTTTCACGCGTTGGAGACCGCCCAGTGCATGTCGGAACGCCGACGCGGTGGCGAAGTTGGGATCCGTTCCGTCTGGGCCTTGCAAGGGCCGAAAGTCTTTGAGCAATTGGAGCAACGTCCGGACACCCAGCGACTGTTCCTCGCGGCACTTGGGCGCAGTCACACCCTACCGGTCGACCGCGGTTACCCCTCCGCTCGGTTGTCCTTTGATTGGGCACGTGAGGTTCTGCCGCAAACGACGGCCTACTTCATTGAACACCTGGACGGCTTTCAGACATCGATATTTCTCACCGGGATCCAGGACTTCAATTATGCCGGGCTACGCGCGGACAATGATCAGATTATCGGATGCCAGATGATGTTGCCGATGCCGGGCTCGAGTGCCACGACGGCGGACTTTTTTAATCCGCTCTCGCGGCATGTCGAACAGATGATCGTCGATCGAAAAACGCCCTACCCCATCGAGCGGACGTTGTTGACATCGGGGATGGTGATCGGTGGCGTCGAGTCGCTGCATCAGGGTCAAACGCCCTATGCGACCCCCCAGATGGCCGTCGCCTACCAAGGGCCGACAGAATCGATGTACTGGCGCGAGTAACTCTGCCATCAATCGGATCATGCAGCAGGTGCTGACGTTGCTCTTTCTTTTCTCGTGCTCAGCGCCGCGGTGCTCGTAATCGTAATCGTGCTCGTGCTCGTAATCGAAACGGCCCCCTCGACCGGCTGCTAGTTTCGAAGGTGCTGATATAAGAAGCTAGATAAGGAGTGCCCGTTCACAGTATTTCCTCACAAGCGGTTCACGGTAATGGCCTTCGTACTCGTACTCAGCCTTTGACGGTACTCGTACTCGTACTCGAAATCGTCGGCCGAGTAAGCAAGTTTTACCATACAAACGTGCGCCAGTACGACTACCAGCAATCCCACTGAGTCAATGCGAGTACCACTAAAACCGCGAGAGATGGGAAGGACGCAGAGAAAACGACCGCCGAGCAATTCTGTGAATTGATGGCTTTGCAAAAAAAACGTTCCGGAATAGTGGAAGGTTGAGGATGGCGAACACTAATCTGCGCTGATCTACGCTAATCTGCGATACCCTGGCGACTACCAATGGTCGAACGGTTGGGGAGGCAATGATGGTGATCCAGGAACTATCTAGGTGTTGGTGGAAACAAAGCGGTTAACTGCCTCGTGTCATGTGCGAAAGGTTACTTTTATTTTTCGATAGGTTCAGCAAGCAAGCTGGCAATCGCCCGTTGCAACGATTCTCGTAAATCACGCGTATATCCGGTTTTTACAAAAGCGATCTTGCCATCGGGTCCAATCACAACGGTCTGCGGCAAAGATTGGACTTGCAGTCGCCGAGCCAAAGCGCCGTTGTCCAACCCAACGGTCAAGGCCCAATTGCGATTGGCCAAAAAGGTCTTGATCGTCGCCACATCTTCCTCTTGGTTGACTGCCACCAAGATCACGTCATCCGCAGAAAACTCGCCAGTCGCAGCCATTAGGTCTGGCAGCGCGCGGATGCAGGGGCTGCACCATGTCGCCCAAAAGTCCAGTACCACGACCTTGCCGCGGAGGGACTGCAAGCTGAGGGTTTCGCCCTCCAGGAGCGGCAGGCTCAAGTCCGGCGCTTCCGTGCCGATCAGGGGCGATTGACTGCCAAACAATAGCTCGCTGCCCGGTTCCCCGTCACTGCCCGACTGGATGACCGGTTCGGGGGCCAAACTCGCCACCCAGTCCGAATACGGCACGTCCAAGGCCTGGTTGGCGAACGAGCCAAATCGCAGTTCTTCGATCTGGGCCAGGTCGATCGCGCAGCGGCCCAACGCCGCTGAATGCCCGATCAATTGGTTTTCTTGCCAAGCCAGCAAGTCAAACGTCAAACGCCGATCACCTGAGACCAAGACCTGCACCGTTTGTCGCAACGGGTCCGCCGGCATGGTTGCGGCATCGACGGTGTCCCCGGCTGGTTGGGGGGCATTGGCAACGCCGACCGGTTGTTCCTTGGTTGTTGTCCCATCGGAGCCTTGGACGGACTTGTCTGGGGCGACATCGGGCCGGAAGTGCAGCCAGATGACGGCGGAAACCACCTCGCGAGGGAAACGCAGCGTTTCCTGATTGGCTTGGAATTGCAACGATTCCTGGTCCAGTCGCACGAGGTCACCGCGGAGCAAGTCGCCGTTGGTCGCACGGAGGATGTGCTGGGGTGGGTTGGCCTTTTTCAGCCGCGGGATCGTCAGCAGCAGATCGCGTTGTTCGGTGGCCACCAACGTGGTGTCACCTTGTTCAGACGCTACCCAACGCCGAACCTGTGTCAATTGCCCGCGGAACTCGCTTTCATTCACTCGGTTCAATCGCCACTGGACGCCCGCCCCGCGTTGGGCGTCGGCGATAAAGGGCTGCGCGAGCAGGACTTGGTTGCCAGCCAAGACCTTGAGTGTCGCGCCCTCCAAGCGGACCTGCAGGCGCACTTGGTGATTCTTGGCCACGTAGCTGTTATTGATTTCGTTTTCCTGAGACCGAGCCATCACGTTGTTGTCGTAAAAGAATAGCGTGATTTTCAGACTGCCGGGCTGGTCCAAGCGGAGGTCGCCGAACAACTCCAGTTCCATGGCGCCGTACATGCCGGGACGCCATTGGAAATCGAACTCGAAGCCACCCGTCCGCATCAGGCTGGCGTGACCCCAAGTCGCATCCGCCACGACCTGCATCGCCTCCGCTTGTTGCTCGATCAGCGGGCGTGATTTTTCTGGGATCACCCAGGCGGGATCGGTCGGTGTCACGTCCACGCTCAAGTTCGAGGCCTGGAAGTCGATCGCCTTGATCAACGCCGCGTCCAACTGCTGGCTCTCGGCAAACGACTCAAAATGCACGATCCCGTCGACGATCTGCTGGATTCGGCAGGGAATCCGATCCCGATTGTAAAAGTACATCGTATCCGGCCAACTCTCGGTCGCGGTCCGCCGCGATTGCCGTTTTTGCAAGACGATCTTGGCTTCTGCCGAGGCAAACGGCACGCTGCGGCTGGCGCCCGGCAGTCGCCATTGGACAATATCGCCTGCCTGCTGCGAGCCGGGCTCCAGGCGACCTCGGATGGTGCCGACCGAGTGGACCATTTGATGGGCGAACGATTGGTCCTCGGCTGGAGGTGAGTCGACGGGAAACTTGATCTGCCGCGCCCCAGTCAATTGGACGGTCCACGGTTCGGTCCCCGCAGGACAGGCCAGTTGCAGGCTCTGGGCATCGCCCCCCTCGAGCCTACCGGACAGATACATGCCGTCGAAGTAGTCGACTTGAGTGGTGGTTCTGGCGGTTGTTTCCCAGTCCGAAGTGGGCGGCGGAGTCAGCGAAAAGGCACTGCTGAATTGAGCATGTGGGACCGTGATGACCGTTTCGACAGTTTGATCTTCCGAGCCGCCTTCGGACTGGTCTTGGTCAACGGCGATCGTCCAGATCTGGCCGTCGAAGCTCACGATCCGACCGTTCGTGGCGCCTTGGTCGAGGATCTGGTAGGACGGACGCGTCGAGTCGAAGCCGGCTTGTGATTGGCGAATCCGCAATTGCGAGACGATCAGATCGCCGGCCTTGTTCTCGATGTAAATACCTGGCTTCCGCCGTACCTTCAGTTCACTCAGATCGGCGGCGCACAATAACTTACCGGTCGCATCATGCACGGCCACCGACTGGGTCGTCTGATCCCAATGCAGCAGCAGACGCACGCGTTGCTGTTTGTTGAGAAACGACTCCATTACGATTTCAAAATTGTCGCCGTAAGAAAACACCAGGGCATCGTCCCAAGTTTCCAGACGCGGCAGTTGATCGGCCTGGCGTGCGTTTTCAGGCACACCCAGGGCCAAGAGGAAGTCCAGCTTCTTGGTCCAACCAATCTCGACTTCGATCAGGCAAGAGGCGGGCAGATCTGCTTCCCGATACAAGTGAACATTCTGGCGAGTACTGAGGAGTTGGCCTTGGGAGTTGACCTGCCAGAACCGCTGTTGCCCTCGAGCGGCTTGCCACTGCGACAGATCAAATCGCCCAGCCGCCCACTGGCCAGCATTGACCGTATTCTGCACCGCGACCACGGACTCACGCCGGAGTTGGATTTCCCCAAGTCGGGCGGCGGCGACGGTCCAGACCTGTTCGTCCAAACGCAGGATGTCGCCATACAAGCGACTGCCGTCAGTGGTTTGGATCAGGTAAGGGGGCGAGACCGAGTCCTGGGTCAGAGTCTGAGTTGGGTTGGATGTCGAGGCACGCGTGTCACTGAATTCGACCCCGCTCAAATAACGCGTTTCGACCTGGACGGGATCGCGAAACAAGGAGTCCGCCAGCCACCGGATCGAGTCCCCGTCCGCCCCACGCCATTGACCGGGTAACGCGTCCCCACTACTCCAAGTCAACTTGCCACTCAAGGGCACGACGACCTCAGGCGGTGGCGCGCCGCTGACCGAGACCGAGGCGGTTGGGTCGGTTGCGCCTGAGTTTGTGTCCGAGTCGTTCGCGACGGGATTGGTTGTTTCTTGGAGTGGTTGGGCGAGCGATTCGGCCACGACCAAGCAATTGGCGAGAAGCGAGGCAACGGCCAGAATCAACAACCAAACCAGCGGCGGAGGGAACATGCGGATCAGCGTTCGTAAATGGGCAAGAAACGATAATTAAGTGCCAATGCCAACAAAGCCATCGACGTCGAATAGGCTGGGCCATGTTGGCTATCGCCGATCTGGCCGTTGGGTTGTTGCATGGCACTCAAGCTGCGAATCGTGTTTTGGTTCCACTTCTGCCACGATTCGTAATCGGCTTGGAACAGGGCCTGGGCCTTGTAATAGCGGTCGTACTCGGGCCAACCCGCTCCGCCGCCTCCATCCAATTTGTCGATCAAGTACTGACGCGTGGCGTCCCGTTCAGCCCATTCGGTTCGCTTGCCGATCGAAAACACCAAGCAGGCAATGGCCGTGCGCGCGTCGGAGCCGCCCAGTCCCCCCAGGCCGCTGTAGCCGACGGTGCCATCGTCGACCGAGGTCATCGACTTCATGTAATTCAGCGCTCCGTCGATCGACTTGTCGGGGACGCTGATCCCGGCATTGCGAGCCGCCAAGAGTCCCATCAGCACCGCGCCGACAATGGAAGTGTCGGCGGAGTTGTCGTTTGGGGAGTACCGCCAGCCTTGCGAGGGGTTCTTCTCTTGAGCGGTCACGGCCAACTTGACCGCCAGCTCCAAGGACTGGCCGATCGTGCGCCGGTTGGGCGAATCGGGTTCCCCCGCCCAGATCATCTCGTCGTCGACCGCCCCGTAGGCCTCGGCCAGGGCCAACATCGCAAAACCGTGGACGTACATATTGCCACCGTAGTAGCCGGTCGCACTGTTTTGCTTTTGGATGATGAAGCGGATCGCCGAGCGAACATTGCGGGCGTACTTGCCGAAGTTCGGGTCCTCGCCTGTGGACAAGAAGGCCATCACTGCCAAGCCCGCAATGCCACTGGCTTCGTCTCCATGGAAGTTGCCAGCCGCGTTCCAACTGCCGTCAGGGCGTTGGGAGTTGACCAAGTAGTCGATCCCACGCTGGTAGATCGCGCGGACCTCGGCCGGCACCCCCGTCCCCTCTTGGACTTGGCTTTGCAATGATTCCAACTGAGCATGGGCGGTTGAAATTGCGAAAAGAAATGCAATCAAGGCACCGAACCATGGTCCGCCGTATCGCAACGCGGGACAGATCTTCGTCATCGATTGGGGTCCTCTTGTGCCATCATCGCGCCGATTTCTTTGACGGGTAAGAGGAAGATTCGCAGCTTCTGCAACTGGGCCGGCGAGAGCACCGTCGCCAATTCTTCGTCCGTCGCTTGGCTGGCATAATACATGCCCAAAAATGGGTCGTAGAACGGTAGGCAGCGGATTTTTGCATCCGCCAGGTACGGTTCGAAGAGGGCGCGGAGTCGAACCAATTGGTCCTGGGTCAGCCCCAGTTCCACGTCGGCCGAGATCATAAAGACATTCAGCACGTTCGCCCGACGTTGCGCCTCGACATCCGCTTTGTGGTTGGACAGGGTCTGGAGCTGCTCGCTGCTCAAGATCCCCTCGACCAACTTCGTCCAGGTCGGATGTTCTTCCGGCACTTTGGTCCGAAAAGGATTGTCCATTTCCATGATGATCATCTGAGACATACCATCGTCAATCTCACTGGCGTCTTTAATCTCCACCTCGGCCGTCTCTTCAGCTGCTTCACCTTCCGCCGCGTTGTTCTCTTCCGAGTCCTCGGCATTGGCATTGTCTCCTCCGCCCTGTTGCAGTATTCCGCCGACCTGGCGACCGACTTTTTTCCACCATTCGGCGGTCAACTTTTTTACAGCACCTTTGGCGGCGATACGCAGTTTGGCAACTTGTTGCGGTGTGGGCTGGCAGATCCGTTCGATTCGCTCAATTTCCACTTGGAAGACCTGCGTCAAATGAAAGCGTTTGGCGGCTTGCATCTTCGGGGGGGCGAAGCCCATCGCCATGCCGATGACCTGAGCCGGCATCGCTTCTCCTTCGACCGGGATCGCCTCGCCTTCGACTTGACCGATTTCGATCTCGATGACCGCGCCGCCTTCTTGGACTTGGACGACCCGTCGGACCACCTCGCCCTGTTGCTGTTCTACTTTTTCTTGGACCGCCTCTTTAACGACTTCTTGATTTGGCATGTCCTTCCTGGCTAACTCGTTCTGGCCAACCGCCCGAGCTGACGGAGTAAACAGCGGACACCCGACGGCTAACAAGATGACAAACATTTTCTGACCAACACGCGACATTTTTTTGCTCCGCAGATGTTCATTCCAGTGACAAGTGTGTGGCCGGCAACGCGTGTCACCAGCCCTAGTTAGTAGGAGTATAGCAGAATGTTCCTCCGCCCCAACGGGCTCGCCCCGTTGGGCGGCAAGTTCCTTCGGCTAGAGGCTCGCCCCGAACACAACACGTTCTTCCTCCGCCCCAACGGGCTCGTCCCGTTGGGCGGCAAGTTCCCTCGGCTAGTGCCTACCTGCGGACGGCCCGCATATCATATTCGCCGAACGTCCCTGCGTAGTAACTTGGTCTCAAGACAAGCTGCTGATCGAACGCATCCGCGATGCTGTTCATGAACTCCAAGGCGATTGACTCGGGGCTTTGCTGCACGTTCCCACGTAACGCCATGTGCAGGTGGTCAGGCATGATCGAGTAGCTACCCAGCAAATGTTTTTGTTCGCTCGCCACTTTCGTACAAGTTTCGGCGATCCGCTGCCAGGATACTTCGTCGACAAATCTTTGCCTCTGTTCGGTTACAAATACCACATGCAAGTTGTACCAATAACGGCCTCGGGTCACCGCCGTTGGCGCATCCAGATGCACCATTGGGTTGACATGCGTGTAGCCAGCGAGTGACTCGGAAAATCGTGGGTCCAGAAATTGTCCACGAGTAACTTGGTTCGCGATGTAGGCCTCGACCTCGTCCCGTCGGTTATCGCCAATCGATCTGAAGGCGACTTTTCGACTAAAAGCGATCGGCGTTTCTAATTTCCTCAGGGCATTGTCTAGTCGGCCTTTGACACGTGTCGTGAAAAAGGTCGGGCTGACCGTTGGTTTTACGCTGCAAGTGAACTGGATAGATTGATCGCACCATTGCCGCTCCAGGTACCGTATTCCATCTTGTTCCCAAGCATCGGCTAACTGCTTAAAAAAGGATTCCACGGGCTCCGTTGGAAAGCTGCCGACCGACGGCCAACCTGTCCAGGTGTAACGCAGGCTATAGGCCGGTGAAGCGACGTTTCCAGAATGGTAAACAAGAACTTGCGACACAACGCGGTCTCCGGACTCGTGTAGCTCGAGTAACCTATCTTGCAGGACGGACAAGCCAGTACCTTAGCAAATTTTCCGTTCAGCGCGGCGAGCTTCTAGCCTGGGGAACTTGCCGCCCAACGGGACGAGCCCGTTGGGGCGGGGGGCAATTTGCCAGTGCGGGTACGCGCTTCTAGCCTGGGGAACTTACCGCCCAACGGGACGAGCCCGTTGGGGCGGGAGGGATTTGCCATTGCGGGTACGCGCTTCTAGCCTGGGGAACTTGCCGCCCAACGGGACGAGCCCGTTGGGGCGGGGGATTTGCCATTGCGGGCACGCGGCTTCTAGCCTGGGAATCCTGCCGCCCAACGGGACGAGCCCGTTGGGGCGGGACGGCCATTGCGGGTACGCGCTTCTAGCCTGGGGAACTTGCCGCCCAACGGGACGAGCCCGTTGGGGCGGGTGGAAGTGTCCAGTGCGGGTACGCCTTTCAGCCTGGGAACTTACGCCCAACAGGGACGAGCCCGTTGGGGCGGGTGGAAGTGTCCAGTGCGGGTACGCGCTTCTAGCCTGGGGAACTTACCGCCCAACGGGACGAGCCCGTTGGGGCGGGGGGAATGCACCCAGCACCCAGCACCAAGAACCAAGAACCAAGAACCCTACTCCTCCAGCACCTCAAAATACCGATCCAAGCCATGGCGGAATTCTTCGGGCAGTTCACGGCCGGCTTTGCCAGTGGATTGCTGCACGTCGCGCTGCACAACCGCCGCGTTCTTCTCGGTGGATTGACCCAATTGGGCCAAGGCCGAAGAAGCCAAATCTGCGCCGGAGCGTTTGCCGTCGCCGGGATCGCTCCCGCCGCCACCGCCGCCCCCCTGCCCTGCTCGCCTAGCCTGCAGGAGCCACTCGATGGCTTCCGTCTCCGCCGCGATCGCGGCTTGACCCGTGACTCGCTCGGCCAATAACCCTTCCGCATCACTCATGGCGGCCGAGGCCTGCGTCAGCTGCTGGATCTCCCGCGCAAACTGAGCCTCTCCGTCCGGCAAGTCGATGATCGCTGCGATCACCTTGTCCGTCCGCTCCACCAAACTCTGCTGCGTCGACTGCAGCCCCGCCGCTCGCTGCGTGACCTCGTCTTCCGCCCATTGGGCTCGGGCTTGTTCCGTCTCTCGCGTTTGTTCCCTCAGTTCAATCTCGGCGGCCAAAATTTTCATGACTTCCAACACTAGCGAAGGTGGCAAACTGCCACCAGGACCTCCCGGTCACGAGCCGCCCCGTCAGCCAGGGCCTACTAACTGCTCCGCCCAGCGATCCAAGGTATCCGCCAGCCACTCGGCGTGCGCCACCGATGTGCCGGCCTCGTTGGTCAGCAACCGATCGGCCACAATCCCAACTTGCTTCGTGACACTGGTCTCTTGCATTTCCTCCAGAACCGTCTTGTACTTCCCGTCCGGATTTCGAGTCAAATAGGCGGACAAGTCCTCCACAATGTTTTCGACCGTGTTGATGTACGCCCGTTGCCGCTCGGCCAACATCCCCGTCCGCTCCCGCGTCGCCTCAGCGACTTGCTCCGCCGCTTCCCCAAACCCCACCAAACTGGTGCGCGTCACATCGTTGGCCAACACCAACTCGTGCCGCGACAGGGCCTTGAGCCGTTTGACAAAGGTGCTGCCCTCCAGGTTACTGATCAGTTTCTGCAACTCCTCAGCCACCTTTTGGAACTCGGCCAACAACTCCTCTTGAGCCGCCACCGCCGCTTGCATGCCTTGGCCTGCTGGGCAGGACGCCGCACCGCCTTCACCCTTATCCGGCAAGGCCTCCAAGGTCACCCCAGGCAACTTCAGTGGCGGCGGTGAACC
>JAGYIQ010000150.1 GCA_018402565.1 Pirellulaceae bacterium
AAAATTGTTTGCCCGCAGTTCCTAATCCTTCAGGCATTTCCGGGGTGTCACCGGCAAGCGCGACGCTCATCGACTTGTCACGATCCGGTCGGTAGGTTCCGCGTGCGATCTTGTCTGATACTGGCTCAGGTCGTCGTCCCACTAGCTCATCTCCATTGTTTCTTCGTCGTCGTGTTCAGGGAATAGCGGCGTTACGTTCCCCTGTTGCGCCTGTTGCGCTGTTACGTTGTCGCGCGACACCGCAACACGCGACACCGCCACACGTCCAATCTCTGTGATGCGGAATTGCCCAGGCTTGTCACTTACCAGGTCCCGGCTTTTCTTTAGCCTGCCCAGATAGGTCCTAGCGCTTGCCGGACTGGTGTCCAGCAGTTCCGCCACGTCCTTTGGCGTAATCGTGCCCTTCGATTCTGCAAGCTCCAGGATCGCCGTCCTAGTCGTTCCTAGGCTGCGTTCTTCCCTGCCCACGATGTCTTGCACTGTCAGTTCCGATTCGCCCAGGTATTGGGCGCGACCGACTTGGCTAATTTCGCCGTTAGCCACCGGCACTTCAGCAGTCGAGATTGCGAAGGCTACCGATGGCTGCAGTTCCCCATAGTTGGACTTGTCGTGGCTCAGGATCCGTTCCCCTGAGTCCTCATCTTGTGCCAGTAGCAACACACTGCGCGGGATGTCCCGGTAGGCGTGACTTCCCGACATTCTGTCGCTCGCGTGTCCTTGTCCCTTGTTAAAGTGATGGACCCAGATCAGCGCCATGTCTAGTTCTTTGGCTATCGCCGCGAACTTGTCCAGATCCCGTCGCACGTCGGATAGGTCCTTACTGTTGCCGGACTGCATCGACACCACCGGATCCACCACTAGGACGCGCACGCCAATTTCTGTCAGTTTTTCCTTCAGCTGTGGCAAGTGCCCCGCGATTGTTGGGTGTTCCTTCCAGTTGTCCTTGCCATCGGTTGCGTTGCCATTCAGTAGCCACACCCGGTCCATATCGGCTTCCGCCGCCTGCAAGCGCGGAACCAACGTCGTTTCGGTGTCATCTTCCCCCGCGATGATTCCCACGCCAGCGGGTATCCCTTCCAGGTCGCCCGGTAGGGAACCACGCGAGAGTCCAGCGATCACCCACGCGAGAATTGTGGACTTACCGATGCCACCAGTTCCAGCGAATAGGGTGGGCGCTCCCAATGGCACACGACGATCCCAGGCGAACCGCGCCCGCCTACCCTGGACCAGTGCCAACGGATCGGCGACGATGGTCCGCTTCGTGTCGCTCACAGTTGCACCAGCTCATTCAGTCGGTGATGCCAACCGCTAAGCACGTCGGGTTCTTCCGTTTCGAACTGCCAAATTAGGTCCGGGCGATACCAGGCCGTCCCCGTAACGTGCCACGCTCGAATCTCCCCGACCATAACGCGCACGCTGGAACCTTCGGGTAGGTGGGCTGTGTAGGTCATTATCTGCCGGTCCACCGAATCGTCATCCCGCAGTCTGACAACTTGCACTAGGTGGGCGCTCATCTCAGGTGTGCCCACTGTCCAGCTTGTCCCGCATCGTAGGGCTGCAGAATGGCGTCCAGGTCGTCCCTGCGAATCCGGATCATTC
>JAGYIQ010000151.1 GCA_018402565.1 Pirellulaceae bacterium
ACGAGCCGCTCCAGGGCGAGAAACCGCTCCTCGATCAACTTCTCGGCCACGTCGGCCGGATACTGCTTGAACGGCAGTCCGATGTGGTTGTCGGCGGTGTGGATGATCCGAATCGGCATGGGGTGACGCGCTCCTGCGACCACGGCCGTCCACCGGCCGCCGGGCAAAATCCTAATTCTCTACGACCAAACCGTTTCGGCGCTTCGCGGTTCGGTGCGGGCTCCGAAAACCGGTTGCCCAAGACCAATCTCGGCACCAGAATACCACATTCGAGGGGTCGCCGATCCCGTTGAACCGAAGTTCTTACCCGCCATATACGCGAGACAAGGTCATGGCCCGCCCCAAATGTATTGATTTCCGAATTCCTCCAAATGAGGTGCTGCTTGAAATGATCGTTGTTCCGGCAGGCTCTTGCCGGCGGTTTTCCGGCGAAGCGGATAGCGTCGTCGCCGTGGACGCGCCACCGATCACGGTGCCGCAGCCTTTCCTGCTCGGAAAATACCCAGTGTCGGTTGCCCAATGGGCAGCTGTTGCCGGGCACGATGACGAGACACTTGCTGCGGAAAGTTCGTGGCTCAGCAATGAATTCAGGCGAATGCCTGAGCCTCAACGCAACCGCACGCCCGCCCAGTGCGTGACGGGCCAAGAGGCGTCCAGTTTTTGCGAGCGGTTGGCCATGCTCATCGGAACGCAGTTCACTCTCCCAACTGAAGATGAATGGGAGTATGCCTGTCGCGACGGCAGCGACGATCCGTTTCCGGTCGGCGATCCAAAGCGTTATCCGCAGCGCTATTACGGCAGTAGTCGCCAGACGCAGGAGTTTGCCGATGCCGGTCCTCTGCCCGGGACCATCCCCGCCAATCAATTCGGACTTCTCGGTATGCAGGCGTACCTGCCGGAGTGGTCTTTGGCGAACTCCGCCTCTGGGGCAAACCCTCGCTACATCCTCTGTGGAAGTTCGGCAAATAGCTTTTTTGGTATGCCGCAGCCCCCGTGGCATCGCATCCATTCGGAACGCTCGGGGGCGAAATCTGGTGGGTTCGGATTTCGGCTGCGATGCGATTTGCCGACGACTTGATGCGGTTGCGGTCTCCTTGTGGGCCATGCCGACAGTCTCCGGCTCGCTTGCGCCGCTCACCGAAAACTCATTGAATTTTTCCGGTTCGAAATAGTTATGTGGGTAGCGGCATTGGTCCTGCCGCACCAACCGGAGGCCAATAAATGGAGAAAGTGGGGAGTTTAGGGCAGGGCGGATCGGGGGTGGCAGACGTGGAGCAGCCAACCATGACCAGGGACCTGTGCCGGGATTTTGAGCGGTTTCAGCGGGGAGACGAGGGATTCGATGTGGTGTGGGGCCAGATCGAAGGGTTTGTGTCGAAAGAAGTGATCAGCGGCCTTCGCAAGCGGCTTGTGAGAGGCCATAAGACGGCCGACGACCTGGCAGCCCATGACGACATCGTGCAGGAGGTGTGCCGGAAGCTGCAGGAACTGCGTGGGAAACCCCAGCAATGGTTTGATCCGGCTCGTCGGGGCCGGAGCCCCAACGGTCGAGAGCCGCTCTCACCCCAGGGCCCGGCGGAGCGGGGCGAGCTGA
>JAGYIQ010000152.1 GCA_018402565.1 Pirellulaceae bacterium
TGGGGGCTGTGAGTGCCGTGGCGACCAGGGCGGGAATGCCGGGCAGGCTGAAAAGTGTGGGCGTTACGGCCCATCACGGCACTTCGTCTGGCGGCACCAGAAACTCAGAGATCTCGCGGTTGCCGCTAGCAGAGCAACGCGAGACTGGGAGACAAGGTGACTTGATGGGAAAGGGCGCGTTTAACGCCCCGCTTGGAATCCGCGGATTGCTGCAGCGTCGTTCTGGCAAGTGAAGGAGCGCCCGAGGTCATGGGGGGCGGTTTCTTGGGGCTTGGGCATATCGCGGGGGCTTTGGGGCGATAAGGGAAATCCATGGAGAAAGACTCCGCCCTTGGGGGTCTCTCCGGCTGATCGTCTTATGATTCGCCTACTTCCTCGATGTCCGGCGACGTCGCACCTGATACAGGCCGCCACTGGCCACTGCAGTGCCCGCAAGTAGTAGGGCCGAGGGCTCGGGGACTGGGGTTACCTCAATCTTGCCGATGAAGTCCGCATCGGCTGTGCTGTAGCCGAAGTGGCCAGGATTAAGGCCGACGTAAGACGAGTCGTCGGTTACGAAAATATTGTTGATGTCAGCCTGCGTCCATCCAGTTTGCCCAACGTCACCGACGTTAAGCGTGTTGTTTGCGCTATCAAAAGTGGCAAGCTTACTAAGCCCAAAGTTGTTGCTGTAGAAAACCTGGGAATACCGGCCGTTTGCACCACTGACGTCGTTATTTAACGTGTCGTTTGTGCCGTAAGACGGCGCTACGACAGATCGGCTCAGAAGCCCAAGATTGTCGCCTGTAGCCGTGCCGATCGATCCATCGCCAAGTGTAATGATGTCGATGAAGTATATGTCCACGGCCGTTGTGCCGAGGTAGTGGACTGTCAGGTTGCCATCTGTTGAGTCGTATCGGAGAACGAAATCGCCTGGGTCGACGTCTTGGGCGGTCACGCAGCGTGGCACAAACGAGATGAACGCGGCAGTGAGGATCGTAAACAGCGTGGTGAAGGCAAGACGAGCTGAATTTCCGAACATGAGAAGTCCTTTTAGGTGTAGTTGGTGCGGATGTGTTGAAGTTAGTTTGTTTATGAGCAGTGGCGAGAACGCCTTGACGGTCGCAATATCGTGGGAGGCCGTGCCGGCGGTGGACGGTTGAGCGCAAGCCCCGCAACGAGCGAATACGCGCCTGGCGGCGGAATTACGGGGCCGACTTTGTTGACTCGGTCAGACGGTTGGTGAGAGAACGTTCTCTCGCGTATCAACGTCCCTCGGCTACGTGCGACACGCTGGCCCCTAGATGGCTCTTTGTTGGCTGGCCCCTCTGGATTTTCTGTCTGGCGCGTGCCCGGTACGTCTGGGAGCGGAGGGTGTGTCTGCAGTTGTTGCTGGAAGAGCTTGTGGGATATGCGCGTTTGTGCTGCGTAGTTGTGGCTTCTTGGTTGGCTATGCATCGCCGGCCTCCTTGCGTGTTGGAGGCGCGATGGGAATCGCGTGAATCGGCTGGGCTTCGGGTGGTGTGAGGTGGTTACGCCGTTCCCGCTGCGAAATGCGCAGCTGTTGGGGGTAGTGGTTTGCCGAGGCGCGGCGATGCTCGTG
>JAGYIQ010000153.1 GCA_018402565.1 Pirellulaceae bacterium
TTAACTCCTTTAACACACCGGTGGCATGTCGTAGTTCGACTGGATGATGGATGATGTACGCTTTAAAGTTGATTGAGGTGCCGGAGGGAACTCCCACGACGCTGATCGGTAAAGTGCTCAAGCTCAAGAGCCTGCCGGCGACGGTGGGACGTGGCCAGGACGCCAGCCTGGTGATCCAGCATCGCAAGCTGTCGCGGCTGCACTGCCGCTTCTACCTGGCGGATGACAGCCTGCACGTCCGCGACCTGGGCTCGACCAACGGCACGGCCGTCAACGGCGTGTTGGCGATGGGGGCTCATCCGCTCCGAGTCGGCGACCAGGTCTCTTTGGGTGGCGTCGTGTTTCAGGTGGGCCAGTGGTTGGATCCCGCTCACGCCAAATCTGCGGACCCGGGTGCCCTGGGTGAGGCAACCGTGCCAACCCAGCCGGATTTTGCGGACGAGACGGTCGATTGGCGTCCCGAATCGCCAGTAGCCGACACCAGCCGCTTGGCCCCGGAGCCGCCGTCGTGCGAGCAGGACGAGCGCGCAGGAGCGATCCCAGCCAGCGCGGGCTCGACTGGCACGGGCTCGACTGGCACGGGACCGACTAGCACGGGACCGACTGCCACGGGCCCGACGCCGACCCCCGCGATGATCTCGCCGAGCCCGGCAGACTCGGCCGTGCGTTTGGAGGGCTTACCGACGGTCGATCCGGTCTCGCAAGTGCACATCGACAGCAGTCTTGTCGCCAAGGCCGGGACAGCGGACCCTTCGCGGTTGCCGCAACTCCGGCCGTCCCAGGCAACGGAGGTGGACCCCGACGCCTTGGATCTGGGGGAGATCGCGGAGAGCAAAAAGGACGCTTCCGTGACCGCCTTGGGCAACTTCTTTTCGCAACGGAATCTCAAGCGACCATGATCCGTATCTCCGTCCTGGGCTCGGCGAATCGGTTGTACAGCGTCGCCGGGGCTGGGTTGGCGACGATCGCCATTGGGCTGGGCGTCGGACTGGCGGCCATCGGTCTCCGGTGCGAGCCGTTGTCGCCTGTTATCGCTCGGGCCCAAGAACCGGCCCAAGAACCGGCACGGTCGGCGGACGTGGCTTGGCCGTTGGCGGCAGTGGCCCGCGAGTTCCGCTTGTCGGACTTTCTGCCGGCGGATAGTCCGGCGGTGGCCAAGCGAGTCTATCGTCTGCGTTTTGCGCCGGCCGGCCAGGCCCTGGCGATCCGCGACGGCGCGAATCAGCTGTGGCAATACGAACTGGGGACGGGCCGCGTGCAGTTGGCCGAGCGTCTGGCGAGTGACAATCGCCGACTGCAGGACGTGGCTTATTCGCGCGACGGCCAGCGTCTGTACGGGATCTCGGAGAATGGGCGGCCCAGCTTCCAGTGGTGGGACACGCAGGAGATGCGATTGCAACAACACGACGATACTGTCGGCGGCAAACGCGTGGAGTGTTTGCTCGATGGCGGTGTGCTGATCAACGGCCGCGAGACCTTGGAGAGTTGGCCGACGGGTCAAGGACCGAAGATCAAAAAGCGTGCCGGCTTGGTCCGGTCTGTGGAGGGTTCGGTCACGCTGCTGATGTACAACCTGTCGGG
>JAGYIQ010000154.1 GCA_018402565.1 Pirellulaceae bacterium
GTTCATTAGATTCCTTCTTTGGCGACAAAGAACTTGCCAGAACTAGAGCATCGGAGGATGACAGCTTGCGACGGCACCCAACTGTTATTGAAGGTCACGCTGCCACCCGCCTCCAACCGGATGCTATTGGAAACCAGAGCGGGCGAGGCAAAACTAATATGCATCGTTGTGTCGTCGATATTTTGCACCACAAGGTAGGTCCGCGACTCGTTGGCTGGCATAATAATCTGCGTGCCTAGTTGCGCCACTGGTGTAGAGGTTGTCGAACTGTGGTCAATCACAGTCCCGGTTGATGGTTTGACTTTTACGTTTGGGTG
This sequence comes from Pirellulaceae bacterium, assembly GCA_018402565.1. Classification (GTDB taxonomy): domain Bacteria; phylum Planctomycetota; class Planctomycetia; order Pirellulales; family Pirellulaceae; genus M30B19. Next base: position 318 of record JAGYIQ010000154.1, read on the forward strand.
TCCCATGATTTAGTAGGTGTTGCTGCTGACAGACGCGGTCCATCGGCGGGTTTGCTTTTGCTGGTAGGTGAATTTTTCGGTCTCCTTGACGAGGCTCAACTCGGCGCGTCCATACATCACTTGCGCCTTGTCGATCTGGCCGTCCTCAGTCAAGAGGTCGCCGGTCAGGGAGAATTTTATATAGTCAGCGAGAAGCTGCGGCACCGTATCCGCCAGGGCGGTGGCCAGCACGGTGGAGAGCACCTGGGCGGGCAGCCGGTAACGCACATAGACTGCGGCCGGCGGGCTGGTCGGAAAGCGGATCTTATCAAGATCCAGAACGAAGGGGCAGGTGCGCGGCGCGGCGTGCGTGTTTGGACTGTCCTTGAAGACCTCAAACACGTCGCCGATCTCCTGCTCACCGGCTTGGGCCAAGTCGATAAAGGCATCGTCGTCAGGTCCGATCTGCACCGTGCGCTCTTCGGTGCGTGTGAGGTCCGGCCAGTCGTAAAACTCCCAGGCATCCCTCAAGTGCATGCCGAGATTATCCAGCATGATCGTCTTGGTCGTCTGCGGCAAATTGTCGATGGACGAACCATCCAAGCCGGCGCGGGAGGCGGCGTTGGTCACGATACTGGAAACGGTCACGGTCCTCATGCCCCCTCCTTAATCACGATGATCTGCGCGGCCTTGCCGGCGTAAGTGTAGTCCATGTCCCGGTGGACGTTGCCGGCCGATGAGCGGACGTAGACGCCGGGCGAATGCCGGTTGTAGAGCGGGACACCGGAGCCAGCCAAGACGCGCCACATCGAGCCCACCGGCGCCGAGCCGTTGAGCGGGAGGTCTGCGTAGGTGCCCACCTCGCGGGCCAGCGGCGCGGCGGCCGATGGTGCGCTGGGAGCAAATCCTCCGGTGAGTGCATTGTAGGTCATCAGCTGCGCGTGGCGGTAGCGACCGGCGTGTTGTCGGCGGTCGGCGGTTGGGTCGTGTAGGTAAAGGTCACGGTGGCAACTACGGTGCCACTGGCCCCGCCCTCGCGGTAAACGACGGTTTGGGCGTTGTTCGTGGCGCCGTAGTAGGTAAACGCAATGAAGTCGTGCTCTGGGATGTTGAGCCCGGCGACGTTGCGGACTTTGACGTTCGGGTTCATGAGAAGAGGTAAAAGGTGGGAAGGGGAAGGTTTAGGCGGCCGCCGCGGCGGGCGCGGCGCTTTGCATCATCTGGCCTTGGAGGGCGGGGACGGCTCCGACTCTCCCGATCTGGGCGTTTTGGGTTTGCTGCACC
>JAGYIQ010000155.1 GCA_018402565.1 Pirellulaceae bacterium
ATATCGGCACCGACTTCGCCAAGCATAGCCAGTCCAATCTACCGCCAGCGGCGGAATAAGGGTTGACGTTGAAACACTTGACGTGTTGGCTGTGGGTAGCATTTGCCGTCAATGCAGACGGTTTGCGGTTGAACTGATCGAATTTCTCGAACAGTTGCCGGTTGAACTAACGAGGATTCCTTGTTAGTTGCGACCGGCTCAACCGTCCGAATTTCTTGGACAGTTGCCGCCGGTTGAACCTGTAAGCGTGGCTTAACAGTTGCCTCGCCAAGTCCGAAAACCTGCGACCGCACTGGCCGTAATTCGGTGACTCCACCGAGGCCGAATGTCTGACCGTGTGACAACCCACCGTCGAACAAAAACAGGCAAGTAATGACCAGTGCGGTACGCATGGGCGAGGCTCCTAGAGTCCGAAGGTGTTGCCGGTGTTGGGCTGGATTGGTTCCTCTGGGATGTCGCCACCGGACTCCAGCATCTTGCGGAACTCCGAGGACAACGCCTCCATCGAGACCAGATACTCCAGAAACAACGCTCGCGGTAGATACACACCGCTCGGTGGCGCTGGCTCTGGCTTCGGCTCTTCCGGCTGCTCTGGATCAGCTGGAGGTTTCACCGACGTGTCCCAGATTGGCAAGTCTTGAATCCGAATATTGCCGGTCGCCTCGCTCAACACGCGGAAGCCCTCCTCAAGCTCAATGTCGCTTGCCGTCAACGGAATCAGGCCATCGGGCCGCGGTCCAGCAACTTCCACGCTGGCTGCTCGCGTCATGCGGTAAATCTCCGCCGTCTGCTGTGCGCCCGTTTGACCGCCCCAGCTCCATGCGATCAATGCCCGCATCAAGTTCTCTGCGGAATCATAGACCGCACTGCCAGACTGGCCGCCGATAGCGTCCGGCGTAAAAAGGATCAGCTTGCTGTTGGCGTCAATTCGCGTCGGTCGTAGCTGCTTGGTTACGAGGGGCCACGTGCAGCGCGGCGCACCGTGCGTCCAATGCGGTGCGTTCTTGGGCTTCGTGGTGGACATTGGAACGGGTGCAATGTCTTGGAAGCCTGGGAGGTGGGTTAGGCTCCAATCAGCCAGCGTGGTGTTAGAATAGCCGGAAACGATAACGCGACCTGGCACATTCAAGTCCCGCCCGTTGTGGCGAAATCGTGCGGTCACATTGCGACCAACGCCGCCGGTTACGTGGTGGTTGGAACAGACAAGAGAACCGCCGTTCCAATGGCCCACGATAGAACCACTGCCGCAGCTATTGCCGCTTCGGACTTGGGCGCATGCTGCGAGGGCGCGTGCGGTGGTAAAGGCACTAGCAGCAACCATGGTAAACGCCTCCAGCGTTGAAGGCGAAAAGGTCGATCAACTTCAAGATCAACGGAACCAAGCGTTCCAGGAACGAAATCAGACCTTCCCAGTCAATCCGCGAGACCTGAATTTTTCCATCCTCATCGGTCGGAATGTCGCCCAAATCCTCGCCACTTGATGCCATCTGAATACCCGCCAATTCCTGCGCCCGCTCCAAGAATGCCGGGCTCAGCGTCGCCCCCCGCAGCCGCACAACATCCAGCCGTCGCAGTTCGCC
>JAGYIQ010000156.1 GCA_018402565.1 Pirellulaceae bacterium
ACGTGGGTGATGGGACTGGCGGGAATTGCCTGCGGAGGTTGGCAGGTGTATCGGCGTCGGCGGGCAGCCTGACGCGCACCAGCCAACGTGATTCCAACGCGAGGGCATCAGGACGCTATCATGGGCATTCGCTCATTCGCGGCCATTCGTGGCTGCCACCTTTTTCGCTGCCACCTTTTTCGTCACGACCATGTCGTGAAGTCGGAGGAGCGGTGTGACTGGGAGATGAGAGAAAAAGACGCTGCCGGCCCGAAGCGTACGGTTTCATGTTCCGGATACCAAACGACAGCGGACTCGTGCGGTCCTTTACGGCGGCCGGCCTCCGGTCCAGCAGTGGCGGCGAATTCGATCAATCGATCGCGGCCACAATGGTCGCGTGATAGCCCGTGAAGCGAAGCCTTTCCAAGGCGATCGGATCGCACAGCATTGTCAATGATCGACACGGCCACGTGGAACGCGACAGGGATCACGGCTCAGCGGCAGCGAACGATCGACCAGGCGATGACCAGGGTAGCGGCTCCGGCCGCAAGCAAGCCGGGCTCGGGCACCGCGGTCTGCGTGAACGCGACAGCCTCGTTCGGACTATCTGCCATTGCCAGGCCTGCCAGGCTGATCGTTCCGGTGTTGTAGGCGCCAGCAAAGCCGACCGTGTCGAAGTTGAAGTGAGCCTCGTTGTCGGACGAGGCCCAGGGAGACAGTTGCATCAAAGCGGTCCCGGTCAAGCGGAGATTGGTCGAGCCATACATGGTGATCGAAGTTGTCCCTGTGTTGGTGCCGGGTGCAATCGCGTACAGGGCCAGATACGTCGTGTTGTTCGCACCTGGTGCATACGCTTGCGATCGATTTGTCCAATCAAAGCCAAACTCGCCAGTGCCACCCGGTATACCCATAAATAAATTGTTGCTTGTGTCGGACGCGAGATAGACCGAGACCCCGGCGTATTGGGCCGAGCCTGCGCCGGGAAACGGGTCGGCATTGAATACGAAAGAGATGTAGTAGCTCGTGGCATTGCCGCTTGCATAGGTGGCACTTAGGGGACGCGATGTTTCACTCGCGTTGGACGCGATCTGGATCGATTTGCCATCGGTGCCAGGCAACGGATTGGCAACCAGGTTGCCGGTGGCACCAGCTCCGCCCGTCCAGAGGCTACTGGCCAGCCATCCCGTTCCCCCGCCATTGCCTGCCAGATCACCGTTGGAGTAGGCAAAGTCGTCGCTGAACAGCAGGGCCGCGTTTGTCGGCGCGGCGGCACCCGCCATCAGGGCAGCACTCATCATCGGCCAGGCCATAAGGCACTGTGGACCAGGTCGGCACACTTTCACGGGAGCACTCCTCTGACATTCGGTAACAGATGCGGTCATCCGGTAGCCGCACGACCTGGGTTTTCCGGAACGTTTATAAGCCAAAGTCACGTGCCGAACCACTTGTGATTCCACCTGGAGGCAGTTGGATTTTCTCAGAAGTATGCAATATCGCTGGATTTAATCCCGGCGAAAACCCTGGCCGAGCCTTCAGGCCTTCCATAAAACCGGCCGACCTGATGACCGAAGGTTGAGCGAATCGCTCCACAT
>JAGYIQ010000157.1 GCA_018402565.1 Pirellulaceae bacterium
CTCGTCAGACGGCGGCTTCGCATTCATCCAGATCATTACTGAGGATGGCTATATCGTCTATCGCTACGCCAGCGAAGACGATCACAACCGCTGCACGCCTTGGCTGGAGACATACGAGATCGCCGGGACGCCTGACGACGAAGACGTTCTTGCGGTGCTGCCAGCGGGTTTCGCTGCTGATCCACGTCCCTAGACAACCACTCTCCGGTCACTGATATGGCAATGAACAACCGCATCCTGCGACCACTCGCACGCCCGCTGCTGCTGGACGCGGTGCCCGGTGCCGCTGCGGCGTACAGCCTGCGGCAACTGAGCAACGCCTACGCTGGCCCGGTGGTCACGGTGCGACGGAGCAGCGACGACGCGGAAGCGGACTTTAAGGCCAGCGAGATTGACGATGGGACGCTGGCGGCTTTCTGCGGTGCGGGCGATGGGCTGGTGAAGACTTGGCATGACCAGAGCGGGAACAACCGGGACGCATCGCAAGCGACGGCGGCTAACCAGCCGAAGATTGTGGACAGCGGTTCGCTGGTGACAGAGGGCGGCAAGGCGGCGTTGGAGTTTGATGGCACGGACGATTACTTTTCTTCCAATATTACTGGGTTTCAGTCGATACAAAACCTAACAGTCGCCGTTGTTTTTTCTTCTTCATTAGCGGCGGCACCAGACGCACAGACCGCAACGCTTTGGGGCTTTGGCGACGATACTAAAAAGTGTTTATTTGTTGGCCCTGCGACAGGTTTGCTTAGCGGCGAATATTTTGCGTCAATTTTTAACGACCCTGCTTTAAAGAGACTTGGTTCATCAACGTATCGTCGGAATGCAAACCAAATTTCAATGTTATTTTCGACACATCTGCAATCTGGAACGGCCTTCTTTTCAAACGGACTTGAAGTAGACCTTAATCTCGTTGCGTCCATGACAACATCAACTCCGTCGGCACCGTCAAACACTGGGTTCACGGAAAATGACAATGTGACTATCGGTGCGCTCATTTCTGGCGGCTCTCCAGTTCTGTTTACTCAGGAGAAGTACCAAGAACTGCTTTTCTACCCCTCCGACCAATCCGCCAACCGCCAACGCATTGAAGGCGACATGAACCGGCACTTCGGAGTCTTTTGATGCCTTACGTGACAGTTGCACCACAACACGCTGAGCAACTCAGCCGCAGCATCATGCGGCTTCTGCGGCCATCGCATCTGCGAGGCGATGACTGGACCGACCTGTATTGCAGCGTTGTGACGCATCCGACGAGCGACGAGGCTGCGTTGGCGTTGCCCGACGAAGAAGCCGTGCCGATTCACGTCGAAGCCGACGGGGCAGAACTGGCATCGTTGCTGTCTGTGTTCGTCGATGACGGTGCATTGACTCAACAAGAGGCCATCGGCATTGCAGAGGCGGTGCAGGCTAACGCTGGGCAAAAGGTGCGGGTCGCCGACTTTATCCCGCCGTCATGGGCCGGCAACGTCTACACACGACAGCAGATGGACGACGCCGGGTGGTTTCCGACCGTAGATTGATCGTCTGCGGACAGTGGTCGTAGTTCGCAAAACGCGAACCCC
>JAGYIQ010000158.1 GCA_018402565.1 Pirellulaceae bacterium
TGGGCATACGCCAACTTGAGATCACCCGCGACAGCACGATAAGCCGCCAACTGCGCCTTGCCTCCCACGCGTGAAACTGATTTTGTGACGTCGATGGCGGGGAGGACGCCCAAGTCAAACAGGTCGGGTGAAAGGTAGATCTGCCCATCTGTGATCGAGATCAGATTGGTGGGAATGTAGGCAGAAATGTGTTGTGCTTCGGTTTCAATAATCGGCAGAGCCGTCAGCGAGCCACCGCCTAATTCGTCCCTCAGGTGTGTAGACCGCTCCAACAGCCGGGAATGAATGTAAAAGATGTCCCCGGGAAAGGCTTCACGACCCGGCGGGCGGCGCAGCAACAGCGATAGTTCACGGTAAGCGCGAGCATGGTGCGTCAGATCGTCGTAAACGATCAAAACATCTCGCCCCGCTTGGATGAAGTACTCGGCGATACTGGTCGCAGCATAAGGAGCAATATAAGCTAAACCGGGCGGATCGTTGCCTTCAGTCACGACAACCACCGTGTAGTCCAGAGCTCCCTTTTCGCGAATTGTCGCCACCGCATTGGCAACCGCCGCAGCGCGCTGGCCGATCGCACAATAGACACAGATGACGTCTTTTCCACGCTGATTGAGGATCGTGCCGATGGCCAGCGCTGTCTTCCCAGTCTGGCGATCTCCCAGGATCAGTTCCCGCTGCCCACGTCCTACGGGGATCAGCGCGTCAATCACCTTGATCCCCGTCTGCAGCGGCGAGGTTACCGGTAAACGGTCCATGATGGCAGCGGCCGGTCGCTCAATCGGTAGGCGTTGACGGAATTCCACCGGTCCACGCTCGTCAAGCGGCCGACCAAGGGGATCGATGACTCGGCCTAAGAGCCCTTCGCCGACAGCCACATCCATCACTCGCCCTGTCCGCTGGACTTGATCTCCCGCGTGCAGGTGCCAGTAATCACCCAGCAGCACCACTCCGACCTCGTCGACATCGACGTTGAACGCGATGCCGAACACCCCGCCGGGAAACTCCAACAGCTCTTCATATCCCACGCCCGGAAGTCCCGATACCTTGGCGATACCGGCCGAAACCGTGGTGACGGTGCCCACGTCCTGTAAAGTCAACGCCGGCCTGAACGACTCGCTGCCCTGGCGAATCCGTTGAAAGGTTGATGCGAGGACCGTGTTCAGATCATCGTCAGAATCGCTGGCCGAGTTGCCTGCTGGATCGTTCATGCAAGCGACTCACTTTCGGCTGTCGGTGTCCCCTGCGATGAATCCTGCTCCCGTACCAAGTCACCGAGACTGTCTTTCAGCGTTTTGAGGTAGTCCTCAATACTCCAGGCGACCCTCCGCCCACCGGCCGTCAGTTCGATGCCCGCAATCAACTCCGGCTCGCAATCAAAACGCACCGCTGCGTCGGCTGGGAATATTTCCCTCAATACCTGTCGGATGGCCGTTTGTTGCTCGTCGGTTAGCTCAAAGGCACTGCGTATGCGAACCGCCGCCTCAGCCGCAGTCAAAGCCTGAACAAAGTTTGCCAGCGCCTCGCCGTCAAGTTGACGCAATCGGCCGATGAAAAC
>JAGYIQ010000159.1 GCA_018402565.1 Pirellulaceae bacterium
GGTGATCGATGTACTCAGGCTTTCGCCGACTATTCACCGACTTGTCACCCCGAGCCCGCTAGATCTCTTCGCGATTCACCGATTCCTTATCACCCTTCTCTACTGGCAAGCGCAAGACAAGGCTGGCGTCGTCAAACTGCGTAAGTCGTTGCTAGCGGGACGAATGCCGGGGGCCGTCATCCAAGGGCTGGCGAAGGAGAGTAGTAGCTTCGGGCTTTTCTACCCCCGCCGGCCGTTTCTGCAGGATGTCTCAGCCAAGGAATCCAAAGCCAGTTCCGCTGCGTACCTTTTTTCTGAAATGGCGGCAGGCACTAACGTAGCGCACTTTCACCACGGTGACGACGATGACGCTCGGCTCTGCCCTTGCTGTGCAACTTTGGGTCTTCTCAGACTTGTCCCGTGGACTCAATCGGGTGGCGCTGGAAAGCAGCCGGCACTACACGGAGCGCCGCCGATCATGCCGCTGGCGATTGGAGCAAACCTGTGTGAGACGCTTGGGCTTAACCTGGTCCCGGCCGACCGCGCTTTCGGATCGCCCCGTTGGTCAGGGCAGTTCAAACCATCCTCAGGAAAGACCCGCATTCCTCTTCTTGAAGGACTGACCTGGAACACCCGGCGTGTTTATCTGGGCGCACCGGGGCCTGCGGGACAATGCATACGATGTGGCCATGCCGGCGTAGCGTTAGTCGGGCCGATCGTCTTTGAGAAGAACCCAGCCTGCAAGCAAGACGAAGCTGACCCCGCCGCCTGGCAGGACCCGGCTGCTTTCTACAACGCCGAATATCGCACCATAAAGACAGGCAAGGAGTCGGCTGCGGCGACCAGAGACGATCTTCGCAAGCTCTTTGAGCAGCGGTTCGGCAAGAAGATTGAGCCAGCACCCACGTCGGCTGTTGTTGCAGCGAATCCCGGCCATGGTGAATGGCTCGTCGTCTTGCCGTGCACCAATCCAGCCAACAACAAGTCCTACGACCATCGCTCCGAAGAGATGACGGGATTTGACACGCCTCCCGCAGGACGTGCGACGTTTTGGCATGACACCACGCCCTGGCTTGCTGACGATCAACGAGTCCTCCCGAAGGCTGATTCGCAGCGGGCTTCGCCCGGAGTACTGAAATTCGTTCACCTGGCAAGCCGACTGGACAGTACAGCCTGGGCGGTCCTTTCGGAGGCAGCAAACCAGCCGCTGAATCACAGCCCCGCGGCCTTCGACATCTTCACGGGGCTTTACTGGCCGCTTCGGAACAAGGATCGAACCCTGCCGTCCCGTAACGCGGCATGGCTTGCTCTGAAGGTCATGGCAACGGCCGGGCAACTACGGCCATCCGGTCGGAATATCAGCGGGCCATATGAGCCGTGGCGCGAGATAACGCTGCGAGACTCTCCAGCGAAGACGCGTGTCTATCCGCGCTCCGTGCCTGTTGGCCGGGCACTTGAGGTGGAATTGAGATCCCTCATTCGTCGCCATGCGCAGAAGTCATCGCCAACGATGGTCGACTGGCCCGGCCTCTGCCAGTTCATCCACATCTTCAACCCGTGAACCCCAAAAGG
>JAGYIQ010000016.1 GCA_018402565.1 Pirellulaceae bacterium
CTTGGAAAGCTTAGCGTTGGCCGGTGCATACGCTAGACGCATACGCACCTCCTGTAGAACCGACTACCGAACGGCAGCCGAATAGCCCCCTACGCGGCTGCCGGCACACTAGGTGCCGACAACGGCAGGGAGGGGGCTATTCGGACACCGTCAAACGGCAGCCGAAGGTCGGCGGGGCATTGACGATCCACCCCTATTGCCCGCACCAGACAGGTAAGCCGCTACGGGGATCGAACCCGCATGCGGAGCCACTCTTCCGGTTTGGTACGCCCCACGCCTGCAAGCAGGAGGTGGACGCAACCGACACAACGACAGCCGAGTCCGGGCAGGTGAACAATCAGGGACTTTACTGCGGACGCAATGCCGCTACCCCTGCCCACCTGCCCGGGATCGGATCCCGTCAGTGAATCAGGTCACTGGGCGACGGCAGCAGACTGCACGCCGCACTCCAGTCACCACCCACGGCAGCCCGTAAGTCACGGAATCCCTCCGTGCATCGATGCTCCCGCAGATACCGCACGCGCTCCCGATCGGAATAGCAATCCGACCACACGCGCTCGCATTCCTCCCACTCCCGGGAAGAGAGATCATCCTCATCCAAGATGGGATAGTCCTCTAACCGGCCCTGCATGGCATCCGCTGCCCGCAGTGATTTCTCATCGGACTCATGGATAGCAAGCCACTCCACCCAGCCGACCGCCCAGTGAGACTCCCGAATCACCATAACGGTGTCGGATTCCCCACCCAGCTCTGCCAGCATGGACTGGAAGTTAGATTCCTCCAAGCAGTCCGAATCCCTGGAACGTCCAACACCCGCGGAATAACACTCCGGCCACGTAGCACCGCAGTAATCCCGGGGCATCGTCCAACGCTCCAGCCGTTCGGGCTGGTACATAGCGATACTCCCAAGGCAAACTGGCCTCATCAGTACCCGCATAACGGGTAGACCGGGCGAACCCGGTTTCGGCCTTACCACCGGCGAAAAATGGGATTGAACAATCCCCGAGGCTGGTGGTGGTAGCAGAGCAGGGCGTTATAAAGAGCGTCCCAGTGGTCGCATCCCAATTCACGCTGCTTAGCATACTTGAGGCCGACCAGATAGGTCGGCACCATGATTACACCTCCTTTGCTGCCCGCATGCGGATAGTATACCGTATACTCCCTCGCTTGCGGCTTGCTTGCCATTGTATATGCACACCTCAACGGAAAAAATCTTGTCGCTTGACGCGATTTTTTCCGGCCGCCACCTGGCCGCATAACTCGGGCCAGTGTAACGTGCCATCCGGCCGCATCGAACAATGCGGGCCAGAGTCGAAAGTGTGGGGAAAAGCGAGCGATATAGACTCGCTCGCTTTCACACTCACAAGCGAGCGTTTCACACTCGCTCGCTTTCATATGTATATGCACACTTGGCCCAAAAAAATCTTGGAAATATTTTTCGGCCTATATTCCGGGGGCTTGTGATGCCGATAGTCTATGGTATATTGATAGTGTCGCCCGGGAGTGTATCCCGGGGGCTATCATGAAAGCGAGGGTATCATCATGTTGGCGATTGCAAGCGAGGGAATGTATTGTGTCTGGCCCCGGGAAGCGTATGTGCCGGGAGACCTTCCGGCCGAATATCATCCCGTTGTAGTGGCCTACTTTGAGCGTGCGGCCTATCGGTTTTTTCTGCCAGAGGCCCGGACAAAGCTAGAGCGAGCCGGAATGCGGGAGCGAGCGAGCGAGGCCGCGAGCGTGGCCTACTTGAAATGGCTGGAGCTACGAACGGATCGAATCCCGCGAGGGGCTCACTATTCCGCGATGGCAGGAGTGAGGCTGTATATGGAGAAGAGCCGATGGCAGGGTTTCACGGGAGCCCGACGCAATGCCAACCGTACGACAACGGAGGGCATGCTGGCCCGGAAAGAGCGAATCCGGGCCAATGCGGCCTACACTCCCGCAATGGTAGCGGAGGCTATTGAGCGGATCGCTCACTCACCGGCACTAGGCCGGAAAGCCTATAGGCTGGCGAAGCGAATCGGGCTCCCGGGGGTGCGGGAGTTGGTCAAGGAGGCGTGCGGTTTCACGGCGGAATGATCGCGGCCACAATCGATGCGGTAGGCCCGGGGGGCGAAAATCCCCCGGGCCTTTTTTGTGCGCCCACAGAATCGGGGAGGGAGGGGGGAATGCATCCTGGAGGATCGCGGCGGAAAAAAGGCCGGATTCTGTTATTGCAAAACTGTTGCATCAAAGCCCGAATGTCGGCTGATGACGCAAACCCTTGCCGCTGCTAGACTTACGACGCGGGGAGGGAGGGTAGAGACACACCCCCCACCCCCCCCAACGCGACACACTTATTATGTCATATCCACTCCTGGATTTTTGCTCCCCTCTAGCCCCCACATGGTTTTCCCGCTGGTTTTTCTCCTCCCCCACATTTCCCTCCACATGTCGGCGGCGTGAAAACGCTGGGCGCGTACACCTTTTGCTTGGTGTGTCGCAATAGTCGGTATGGAAGAGATTTGGGTGCCCGACCCCGATGACTACGAGGAGTACATCTGTGAGTGGTGGCAAGACGGAGGACTCTATCCGTAGCTTGCGGAGGGGCCTCTGGGACAACATTCGGGCCAAGCGTGAGCGTGGCGAGAAACCGGCTAAGCCTGGCGACAAGGACTATCCGGATCCCAAGCAGTGGAAGAGGGTGAGCGGTGAGCGCTGAGAACTCCATCCGCAGCCTGAAGGCCGAGCTGTCCTGCAACGCTCCCAGGAAAACACCAGGCCATGACACCAAGAGTCATGTGGTCAAGGCTTGCAAGGGTGGCGAGGAGAGGCTGATCCGCTTCGGCCAGCAGGGCGTGGAGGGCGCCGGCAAGAACCCCACATCGGAAAAGGACAAGGCCCGCAAGCGTAGTTACTACGCCAGGCACAACGCCCAAGATTCTGATCCCGACTTCTTTTCTGCGCGGCGATGGGCGAACAAGGTGAAGTGGTAATGGGCTGCTGCCGCTGTTGTGAGCAGACGGGCGCCTGCTGTAACGACGGCACCTGTTCCTTGGAGACATGTGCCGACTGCGAAGATGCCGGCGGTACATTCCAGGGCGTGGGCACGGAATGCTCTGGCGTCTCGGAGGATGAGTGCCCCTGCGATCCCCCGGCCGACCCCGCGCTGTGCGAGAAGTGTATCGATGGCGTAGCCACGGTACGCTGCACGGGATCTGAGAACTGCTGTGATGGGACATGCGTGGATGGGCCGTGCGGGGATTGCGCCGGGGATTGCGAGTGGCAGGTGGCGTGGGGGCTGGAGGGGACGTATGGCTGGAGTTTGGTGTCTGGGTGCCCGGAGCCGGACTGCCTGTGCGCCGAGCCCGCCGATGATCCCGGCACCGAAGAGTCGCCGGCTCAGGAAGGAAACTACTTCACCCCGTGCGCGTCCTGCCTGACTGACGAAGACTGCGAGGGCGGCTACTGCTGTGATGGGGTGTGCCAGGACACGCCTTGCGCAACGCCGTGCGACTCCGCCAGCGATTGCCCGGGCTTTGGGCTTACCTGCGAGGAGCTGCTGCCTGGATCGCCGTACAATTGCTGCGACGGAGAGTGCGAGGAACACGCCTGCTATCCCGGTGCAGTAATCACCTTGGTTTTTACGAAAAAGGTCGGCTGCACTGCGGCGTTTTTCGCTGAGATACCCGAGGGCGGCTCGTTTGAAGCGGTGATTTCAGGAGGGTCGCTGGATGAATGTGGAGTCACAACAGCCGATCTTAGCGGCGCGCCTTGCTTAGTGGAGTGGACGCTTTCGGCGGGCTGCGAGGTCAGCGGGCTGTCGTTCTCGGCGGCCGGCGATCCCACCTGCGAGCAGTGCTATGAGTACCAGTCCCACACGGCCGGTAGGGGGAGCTGTTAGGAATGAAGCGATGTAATTGCACGCCCAGCGACGGCGGCTACCTTTGCGAATGCGAGTGTGGGGTCCGGATTCGGTCCACGCGGCAGTTTGTCTTTCATGTATGCGAGCAGCCGGTGCGGACCCTTGCCGTGCCCGGCCCAGGCGCAGAACTAAAGGCCCTCCTGAAAACCATCGGCATCGTCGCCTCCCCCACCTGCTCTTGTAACAAGCGTGCCAAGATCATGGACGAGAAGGGCTGCGACTGGTGCGAAGAGAACATAGACGAAATCGACGGCTGGCTGCGGGAGGAGGCGACCAAGCGCAAGCTCCCCTATATCTCCTTGGCCGGAAAGACTTTGATCCGCTTGGCGATACGCCGGGCCCGGAAGAAGGGCAATAGTCGCTAGGGAGTGAACATGCCAGCAACCAATTCTCGGAACAGCGACTGGGCCGCGCTGTCTATAGCGCAGCAGCAGAACCAGATTTTCGGCCCACCGCCGCCGATGGGAATGCCGGCATACGGGCCAGCGCTTCCGCCCACACCGCCGCCGCTGGGGCCGCTGGGTCCAGTGGCCCAAGTGGCAGCCATGGAAATCGACCAGCCGCCCGAAGACTTGCAAGCCGCCCTGAACCCCGAAGAAGCATTGCGGCAGTTGCGGATGGAACGCGCCCGCCAGCACTATGAGCGGGCTTTTGGAAGTTACCACAATCGCGGCGCATCGATGGCATCGCAGGGCCAGCAGAACGACATTGCTGCCCTATTGGAGCGGATTAAGCAAGCCAGAAATACCGGCTGGCGACCAGGGAGAACATAATGGACAATCCAGTAGATCGCCTGAATCGCTATATCGCCAACACAGGCGCGGGCGTTGATGCCGCTGGCCGTCCGGCGTATTCCGGCGGCGGCCCAGCGGGAATGTATGCCAGCCCGGCCGAGCAGAACTTCATGATGGCTGAACATGGCCGGCTGAAGGCAGCGGCGGCGGCCGAGGATCCCCAAGGCCACTTGATCCGCGAGCTGCTGGATCAGTTGAAGATGAAGAACCTTCCGGGGAATGTTGATATCCCCGTGTATCCCATAGCCCCGGCGGGCGACGTGAGCATTGATAACCGGGGGAACTAGCAGCTATGGGGACGCCGGCAAGCGCCAGGCTGGCGGATCGCCGTCGGGGCCGACAGACGGAGCGTGAGGCCCGTGAAGCCGCTGCCCTCTTGGCCCTAGAGGTCCCTGAGAGGGATGTACAGACAGACGGCCCGCTGTACCGCGTCTCTCCTGACGATCCCGGCGCATACATCCGCGCCTTGATTGAGCAGGCCCGCGAGCTGGAGGTGAGCCCTCCCCCAAGCGGTACGAACCCCGGCCTGTTCCAGCGATGGAAGATGCCGAACGCCCAGCGGGCCGATGCCGAGCAGGCGTATGTCATGGATCAAATGCTGGCTGCGTACGGCAAGCCGACTGCCCCCAACGTCATTCCCGAGCAATGGAAAACCGTCATGCCCGAGGAAATGCAGAAGAACCTAATGGCCTATGCCACAGATGCGGACGGCTATCGCACTAACATGCGCTATCCCGGCGAATCTACGGGCGTATTGGGGGAGGGTTCTCCAGTCAACACCGCCATGACTTGGGCCCAGTCCCTGCCATCGATGGCATATGGTGCGGGACAAGGTCTGGCAAATGCTGCGGATTACGTGGTGAGCATGAATCTGGGGGAAACGCCGGCCATCCAGTACCCCGAGGCGGGCAAGAACTTCAAGGCCGCTTTGGATACGTTCACTGCCCCCGGCCAAGAGCTGGCCCGCATGGCTGGGTATGGGCCCGAGAAGAACGATTCCGTCTGGTCGGCCATGCGCGAGGTCCGAGAGCAAAACGACGCCGATGTCGTACCCTTTACGCGGGGGCGACTAGATTACGCCCCCAGCGCATATGGCCCCCGCGCGCAAGACCGGCAGCACTGGCAGGATCTGTCTCAAGAGGTCCAGCAAACCGGCCGGCAGTTGGATGGCATCCGGTATCTGGAGGAGGCTCGGGTGCCGGGGTATGTCGCCTATCCGCTGGGGATGTTCATGGATGACATCATGAACCCCTTTCTGGATGCTCCTGGCCTAAAGTCAGCCGTTGGCTCTGGTTCGCTCGGCCGGCTGGGCCGCGCTGCTGCCGTGGAGTTCGCCCCCAGCCAAGCCCTCATGGGAGTTGGGGCTGTGGGCGGCATGATGCAGAAGACGCGCGAGCAGCAGGCGATTGACGAGTTCATTGAGCGCTTGCAGGCGCAGAGGCAGTAATGGCTAGTCCTTCCCGTGTAGCTGAACTGGCGGCCCGCTTGGCGGGCGATGCGCCGCCGCCGAAGTACATCCGGGCGTATCATGGGAGCCCGTATGACTTTGACAGGTTTGACGCTTCCAGGATTGGTTCCGGCGAGGGCGCGCAAGCGTATGGCTATGGGCTGTACTTCGCAGGCAGCGAGGATGTGGCTAGAAGCTACCGCGACAGCCTCAAGGGCATGGTGGACTTGCCTGTGCCCGAGGAGCTAGACGGCCAACTCATGCAAGTGATAGGCGAGATCGGCCAGCTTTCCGGCCAGCGCGGCAAGGTTGTCGGAAGCGAATGGGATGTGATCCAAAAAAGGCTAGACGAAAAGCAGAACCTTCTGATTGACCTTCAGCACCGATACCGACAGGCGGCCCAGAACCCCGGGCGCATGTACGAAGTGGCAATCGACCGCCCGGAGTCATCGCTACTGGATTGGGACGCCCCGATCAGCCGACAGCCAAAAGTCGTCCAGAAGGTGTTTGGCGACTTCGCCATGGACGAACTTGGGGACGGCGGTCGCATCTACAGAGACATCGCCACGCGGCACGGCGAAGCGTTTGAAGATGACATGACTGGCATGCTTGCCGACCGGGCAGCCGCACAAGAGCTTCTGGCAGAAGGCATACCTGGCATCCGCTACCTTGACCGTGGATCCCGTGCGTCCGGCCAGGGCACCCGCAACTACGTGATTTTCCCGGGTGCCGAAGACCAGATCAGCATTTTGCGGAAGTACGCCGTCCCTGGTGCGATAGGTGCCGGCGCAGCCGGCGGCATGCGAGATGACCAATGAAACACATCATCCACATCAACCAGCATGTCATCCGCAAAAACCACAAGACTGGCGAGAGGGCCCCTGTGATTACGGTGAAGAACTACAAGGAAAACCGCTACGGCCATGCGGTCAAAATCACCGGCCCGTGCGTGGTCAGATACGAGCCGGACAGCCCTCTGTCCTGCGGGGCCAGGGTGTGGATAGAGACTGAGTATCCGGTTGAGGTGGAGAAGGCGTAACAAAACCGCCCTATCCATCCCATTGATCTTCTAGAAGCCCTTCCCCCAGGCTGAGAGAAATCAATGGCAGACGAAGAACTCCTGAACGACGCGCCGGTTGCAGAGGCCCCCGAGGCGCCAGTTGAGTCCGCGCCGCAGGAAGCCGCGCAGCCCGGCGGGTTTTCCACGCCCTACGAAGCCTTCCGCGAACTCCCGGACTTCCAAGGTCAGGACGATCTGACCATCGCCCGCAACCTGTACCAGGCGTACAACGGCTACGGCGAAGCCGCTCGGCAGCTCCAGCAGTACCAGTCGGTCATCCCCCAGGCCACTGAGTATCTCCAAAACAAGAAGGCGTACGAAGAGTGGAAGTCGGCCCAGGCTGCCGCTCAGGCCCCCAAGCCGGCCGAGAAGCCGAAGTGGTGGAACCCGCCCTCGGTCGATGACTCCTACAAGAACTGGATCGTCCGAGACCCCAATACGGGCAAGGAAGTCATCGCTCCCGACGCCCCCTATGAGGCGAAGGCCGCTCTCCAGAAGTACCAGGCGTACACCGCCGACTTCGCCCGCAAGTTCGTCACCGATCCGGAAGGGACGCTCAAGCCCTTCATCGAAGACGTTGCGATGCAAAAGGCCCAGGAGTTGGTCCAGCAACAGTTGGGCCAGTACCAGGCCAAGAACTATGTCTCCAGCCTAGAGCAGCAGAACTCCGACTGGCTGTACGACCAGAACGGCCAGGTGAGCCAGGAAGGCCAAGCCATCCAGGCGTACATCCAGCAGGCTAGCCAGATGGGCATCCAGTCGCCGGAAGCTCGGTGGCAGTTCGCCACGGGCATGCTCCAGCGCGACCTCCTGGATCTCCGCTATCGGCAGATGCAGGCCCCGCCGCAGTATGCACCCCCACCCGCTCCTCCGGCTGACCCGGTGGAGCAGTCGAACATGCAGTTCCTCCGGGAACGAGCAACCCGCGCCCCCAACCGAAGTGCAGGAACCACAGAGCCTCGGGCACCGCGCCAGAGGATGAGTTTTGAAGAGCGGCTGAAAAGCCAGCTAGTAACTGACGGAGTCATCTGATGAGCAGTAGCGTAGACTGGGCTCGTTCAATTGCTACAACGATTGTAAATCACCTCCGGGAAGAGGAGATTACATCGCTGCGGAAGTACAAGTTTTTCGCCGCGCTGGAAGGTGCCGGTCAGATCCGCACCAACATGAGCGGGCGCGGATTTGATTGGGAGATTCAGTACAGGAACCACAACCCATCTGGCAACAACGGCGAAACGCCTCGGAACTTCGCCCGGGAGAACCTGTGGAAGAAAGCTGAACTGGAGTACAGGGGCGCGCAGGTCACCGATGCGATTTACAAGCGGGAGATGCTTGAGAACCGCTCGGCCCAGGCTCTTGTAAACGTCGCTGGTAAGATGGCTTCCCGCCTCCTGACCAGCATGGAGCAGTACCTGGCCAAGGAGTGGGTGCAGGACGGTTATGCGGCTGGCAACGAGCTGCGGTTCCACGGCATTGAGTCGTTCATGAACGCGACTCAGACGATTGATGCCACGCAGACCGGGGCCACGGCTCGCGCGGTCAACACCGCTGACCCGTTCTTCTACCCCAACGACACCTACGCCGGTCTTTCGACTGTGCTGGGTGCCTACGGCGGCAGTGCGACGGCAACGGGTTTCTGGCCCAACGGCACGTCCGATCCTGAGTTTGATTTTTACAGCCCGGTGATTGTGAACGCGGACTCGTCCTACTTCGGTGCTAGCACCTGGAAGGATAACTGCGTGAAGGCTGTCCGCGAGGCGCTTCACCAGACCCGCCGGAACGATACGAAGGAAGATCAGGTGGACATGGTCCTTCTGGACCGTCGGTTGTTCATCGACTTCCTGAATACGCTGGACGCCAAGGAGCGCGTGATCGTCAGCCGTCAGAACGGCCTTCGGTCCTACGGCTTCAGTGATGTATTCGAAATCGACGGGGTGGAGGTGTCGTCCGAAAATTCTGTTCCCGCCAACACGGGATACGGTCTTGCCGTCGGCAACATTGAGCTGCTCTGCATGGAGAACCAGCTCATGGTTTCGGAGGGTCCGTTTTACGACGAACTCACCCAGCAGTTCCGCTACGTGGTTTCGACGCTCGGCAACCTCAAGTTCAAGAGCCCGCGTAACTTCTTTAAGCTCGTTGTCTGATCTAGGAGAAATCAAAAGATGAGTCTGTACGTAGATCCGCCGTGGGCCCTTGGCCAGACGCTCGGTGTCTCGTCCGCCACGGACGGCACTGGCTGGGTGGGAGCGGTGAAGGTGTTTCCTGATGTGGATCCGACCAACGGTCAGATTCGCAGCAACCGGCTGAAGAAGTGCGTTGCTGTCCGGAATGCGTCCGGCGGGGCCCTGCTTCCCAAGCGCGTTGTGGCCTTCAAGGCCGGCTCGCTGTCGGAGGTTGACGGGTATTCGGCTGTGACCAACGCCGAGTACGTGGGCGTGGTGGACGAGTTCCTCCCCGTCGCTGGCGTGGCTAGCAACGATGTGTTCTGGGTGACGGTGGACGGCCCGACTGAGGTCGCCCACGCTCTCTCGGGCACTGAGGTGGCGGCTGGCGACCGGCTGGCGGCGATTACTGCGGCGACGAGTGGCGCGACCACTTCGGGCCGGGTGACGCCCAGCAGCGTCGGTGCTGCCACCACGGGTGCGGGCAACGCGGGCCTCGGTGTGATTGGGTACGCGATCTCGGCGGGTGCGACCACTGGGGCAGCGGTCCTGGCCTTGGTTCGCACCAACGTGGCATGAGTCTTCCCCTTCGGGGGTTCGGGGGGCAGCCGGCCGGGGGTGACTCCGCCGGCTGTTTCCATATATGGACGAACTGCTGATGAACGAGCTGGCAGCGATCCAGAATCTGGATTTCCTGCGGCAATTGATTGCCGAGGCCAGATCTGCGCAGCCGTTTGAGGACATGGCCCGCCTGCGGATGATCTACGGGACTGGGATGGGTACGGACGCCGCCACTGAGGAGGACCGCTAGCATGATGCCGCAGCCTGGCATGAACCCGAGCCAGACGCAGTCATGGGCCAACCGCACTATGGCCAGCATGAGGCAGCAGGGCAAGAACCCAGCCGACTTTGGTATGGGGCAGCCCTCGTCGTACCAAAGATCCCCAGCAGCCTCGGGCCGCCAAGGGACCAACTTTTCGGCCTACAATTCGGCCGGAGGTGCAACACGGAATCAGGGTCGCCAGCAAGGAGCCACTAACTTCGCCGCGTTAACGAAAGCCCGTTCGGGCCAACAGCCGGCCGCTTACTCTGCCTATAGCCCAAGTCAGGCCCAAGACAGCCCAAGGCAGGCCCAAGACAATCCCGAGACCAAGTACATTTTCCCCCGCCCAACAGCCGCGCGTCAATATAGACGCGGGGTTTGCGGAGTGGCCAGCTGGGGGACAATTTTGCCCGGGATCTTCGCCCAGGGGCCGATCCGCCGCCGCCGCCGAAGGAGGGACCCGTTCGGCAAGAAGGCCCAGGAGTCAAGAAGGGCCGAGAGGCGGTCTTTCCAAGCCAAAGTAAGGCCGACAGGGAGGAGCGGTCAGCGGCGGCCCGCCGATCCGCCCCAACGCCCCGACCGCAGGTTGGCCAGGCGCAGCCACAGCAAAGTGCCTACGACAGTTCCACCTCCTACAACCGCCGCTCTCGCATCCGTGACAAACGCATGCCGCAGCCCGGCGAGGCCCCGCCGCCCCGCCAGCCGGACCAATGCAATACGATCCGCAGCAGATGCTGGACAACCTGTCCGCCGGATGGCAGGCGTACAACCAGCAGCAGCCCTCCGGCAGCCACCTGCCAGGGCCAGCCGTCGTTTCGGCCGATCTACCAGCCGCCGAGCCAGGTCTTCAACTCGCCCATGCCAAACGCCGGTCAGCCGCCGTTCCAGACGATGATGACGGGGCCCATGGGC
Source organism: Pirellulaceae bacterium (assembly GCA_018402565.1). Lineage (GTDB taxonomy): Bacteria > Planctomycetota > Planctomycetia > Pirellulales > Pirellulaceae > M30B19. Next base: position 11,103 of record JAGYIQ010000016.1, read on the forward strand.
CAGCCGGCCGATCCGTCCACCTACTACCCCCAGCAGCAGGCCATGATCGGCAACATCTTTAACCAGATGGCCCAGGCACCGTCGGGGACGTGGCTGGGCAACTCCCCGCCGCCGCCGTCGTTTACAGCTCCGCCAGCCTTTAACCCCATGGCCATGTGGCAACAGGCCGGGCAGCAGGTTGCAGCCCGCAACCCGTTCGCCCGGTAGTCGGGTGGCGAGCGGCGTGGTTTTCTGTACACTATGCATAACCCTCCACCCCCCAGGAGCCGAGCATGCAACAGAAGTTCAATGTCGGTATCGTAACCTTCTCTTACGGCGGCAACGGAGGCATCTCCTCTGAGGTGCCCGACATCCGAGAATGGATGGTTCCACTGGTGGCCAATGCCTCCAAGGACCCCAGGATCGACCAGATCCGCATCTGGAATCTGGCCGACACGCCGATCACCATGACCCGCAACCGGGCCGTCCTCCAGGCCAGACAGTACGGCGTCGACTGTCTGGTGATGATCGACAGCGACATGAAGCCGGACATGAACGCTGGCGCGCCTGACGCCAAGCCGTTCTTCGACTCTTCGTTTGATTTCTTCTGCCAGCACTACTCCAAGGGGCCGTGCGTCATCGGGGCTCCCTACTGCGGCCCTCCGCCCGATAGAGTGTGTCTACGTGTTCCGCTGGCAGAACATGCAGACCGAGAACCCCAATCCCGACTTTCAGTTGGAGATGTACGACCGGCACACCGCCACCAAGATGGCTGGTATCCAGGAATGCGCCGCCCTTCCCACCGGGCTGATCATGTACGACATGCGGTGCGTTTGAGCTGACTGAGCCCAAGTCGGATTCAGACAAGCCATGGTTCTACTATGAGTGGAAAGACCATTTCCAGGCTGAGAAAGCCAGCACGGAAGATGTGACCATGACCCGGGACCTCTCTCTGGTTGGCACGCAGAAGCTGGGCTACAACCCGGTGTACTGCAACTGGGACGCATGGGCCGGGCACTGGAAGCCCAAGTGTGTCGGCAAGCCCCAGTTCATCCAGGCCGGCGGCATTGCCGAGAAGATGAAGGAGAGCTGGGAAGCCAACGTCGAACCGGGCGTGAAGATTGTGGACTTCCGCTCCCCCGTGGTGGACAAGCTCCCGGCCCAGCCTGAATTCGACGGCATGGGCATGGACCTGCCGCCGGACGATGCCAGGGCCATCCATCAACTCATCACTGACTTCCGCAAGGAACACGGCCGGCGGCCTTACGTGTGCGAGATCGGATCTTGGGCAGGCCGCAGTGCGATCATCATGGCCAAGGCTGGTGCCCAGGTGCTGTGCGTGGACACGTGGGAGGGCTCCAAGAACGACGAAGGCTGCAAGGCGTACGACGGCTCCCGGGGCACGCCGCTGGAGGTCTTCAAGCGCAACACTGCCAGCTACGACATCGGCTACATGCAAGCCGATTCCCTGGAGGCGGCGAGGCGGTTCCCTGACCAGAAGTTCGACATCGTCTACATCGACGCCGAGCATGACTACGATTCGGTAAAGGCCGACATCGAAGCCTGGCTCCCCAAGGCCAAGCACATCATCGCCGGGCATGACTTCCAGTCCTTCCCGTCCGTTCGGAAGGCCGTGAACGACACGCTGGGCGGGTGCATTGCGAGTGGCAATGTCTGGCGTGCAGAGGTTGGCGTGGCCTGTGGCTGACAAGATTTGCATTGAATGCGGGCAGAACTACCCCGCCACAGTGACCTACTTCCACAAATCCAAGGATGGATTTCACGCTCGCTGTCGGGTGTGCCGGAACAAGAAGATTCGCAAGGAGCGGAAGACTAAGCGCAACAAGAAGCTGGACGAGATTGAGAAGGGTGCCGTAGACCTCTTCGTCGGCGCGGCGCGGCTGGGCGGAGCGAACATCCCCCATTCGTCCGAGCTTCTTGAAGTCATCATGGAATACTTCGGGGGCGTGCGGGGTTTTGCCAACGCCTATATGAAGCAGTTCTATGACTCTCCAGTCGGGGGCGCGTTTCGTACCAAGATGCTGGAGTCGGTGGTCCGCTTGGTGGTGGGGAACACTGCCATGGGTGGAGCCAAGAAGCCCCTAGAGTTGATGTCTGAAGAAGAGTTGGAATCCGAGCTTCGGCGCCAAGTCATGGAGGCGGCGATGCAAATCAAGAAAGTAGAGGTAGTGGATGAAGTGCGAAACCTGCCGTCATTGGCACCCCAGCCCGCCGTCGATGATGGGCGAGTGCAAGAGGTTCCCGCCGACCTGGGTGCGGAACGAGGAAGCCAGATTCCCAAGAACGCTATCGACCAACAGTTGCGGGGAATGGAATGAAAAAGCACCCGCGCAAACTCCAGCCGCCTCCGCAAGTTGACAACCTGGGCGGGGTTACCCAGCACCAGCTAGGACAGCTCAAGGACGTTCAGGCCGCCCTCACCGAGCGGCGGCTGGAGGCCCTTCGGCTATATGAGCCCATGTCCCACCAAGAGGAGTTCCATCAGTGCCTGGCGAGCGAACGGATCGTTCTTGGTGGCAACCGAGGCGGGAAGACCCTCGCAGTCGCAGTGGAAGCAGCCAGGGCCGCCACGGGGCAGGACCCTCATGGGAAGTATCCGGCGAAGGATGGGAACCTGGCCATTGTTGGGCGGAACTGGCCCCACATTGGACTTGTGATCTATCCAATCCTGCTGAAAGCTGGGGCGTTTCGGATCATACGGGACGAGAAGACTGGTCAATGGCGTTCGATCCGCCCGGGTGATGACAAGGCCAAGAGCAAGCCAGCCCCTCCGCTTATCCCCCCACGGATGATTAAGGACATCTCCTGGGTCCTGAAGAACGCCGGCTACATCAACAAGATCGAACTGGTCAACGGGTGGACGATCTGGTGCTTTTCCTCTGAGGGCCAGCCTCCGCAAGGCTACCAGGCCGACATGATTTGGCTGGACGAAGATTTGAATAACGAGGCTTGGGTAGGCGAGTGCCAAGCCCGTTTGGCGGATCGCAAAGGCCGCTTTGTCTGGTCTGCAATGCCCCACTCAAAGAACGATGCGTTGATCGGCCTCTGCGAGCGAGCGGAGAAGGCCGTGGAAGAGGGCGTGGAAGACCCCATCATCCGCAAGTTCACCTTCCGGTTCTTGGACAACAACTTCATCGACCAAGAGGAAAAGCGAAAGAACCTAGAGCGGTGGAGCGCGCTTGGTCCGGAAGAGGTGAAGATGCGTGCCGAAGGCGAGTTCACCACCGCCTCCACGCTCATGTACCCCAACTTCAACACCTCAGTCCACATCTACCCGAGAGACAACCTGCCGGCCGGCATTGTCCCCCCGGACTGGACCCGCTACGTGGCGATTGACCCCGGCCACGCGGTCATGGCGACTCTCTTTGCTGCGGTGCCGCCGGATGAGCGGTTCGTCTTGTTCTACGACGAACTCTATATCCGAAACTGCAACGCACTGATTTGGGGCGAGCAGTTCTACGAAAAGGCCAAAGACCAGCACATCCACGCCGCGATCATGGACATGCACGGCGGCCTGCTTCGGGACTTGGGCTCAGGCCGGCTGCCGCATGAGCTTTACTCTGAGGAGCTGAAGAAACGGAACTACCGCTTCAAGATCGGCGGCACGGGCTTTATCCCCGGCTCTGATGACATCGCTGCGCGGACCTCGCAGGTCAGGCGGATGATGCACATCCAAGGAGACGGGACCACCAAGTTCAAAATCTTGGAAGGTTTCTGCCCCAACCTTCTGCGCGAACTCAAGCGATATCGCAAGAAGACAACGACCGTAAATGGACAGGTGTTCGTCACCGACCAGCCCCAGACACGGGGCGAGGTCCACGCCTGCCAGTCGGCGGAGTATCTCTGCGCCTACGAACCGAAATACCACCAGCCCCCACGGGACTACGGGCCCGATCCGTGGTGGGTGAAGTGGGTTGCCGAGCGGCAACGCCGAAAGCGGGAGTCCCAAGACCCCTGCGTCATCCTCGGACCCAGCAGGAGTTTGCCATGAGTTATGAAATGCCCAAGGCTGAGTTGGGCGATATTGTGATGTATTACGCCCATGAAGGCGCCACCCCAGTCCCAGCGATTGTGGCCGTGACTGCCAGCCGTACCCTCACCCTCTGGGCCATCGCCGGGGAGCTTGGGGGCGTGGTGAAGCCCTCGGTCCACCATCTCACCGATCCTGGGGTGAATGAGTTCCCCGACTGGAAGCGGTACGGATACTGGGGGCACAAGCCGAAAGACCCGCAAATGTCGATTTTGAGCGAGAAAGTCTCGCTTTTGGAGAAACGGCTGAACGTCCCCAAGAAGGGCTGAAGCGGGCAATAGTCGGTAGGAGAACCTCATGGCTGACGAGTACCCGCTGCGCCCGATCTGCAAGCGCTGGCTGGAGTGTCTGAAGACGGCCGAGAAGCACAAGAAGCCGTTTTCGGACGATGCCACGGAAGCCATGGGGTTCTTCGCGGGCGACCCCGACTTCATGTGGAAGGACTCCTACGCGCGCGGAGAGAGGGGGTACATCAAGGGTCTTGACCCCCCACCCTTCCGAATGATGGTCAACCGCGTTTGGGAGGCCGTCCGCCTCTTTACGGCAGTTATCCACCACCGGAACCCCACCAGAACGGTTACGCCCAAAGACTACCCAGTCCTTGGCCCGCAGCTCCTGGGCATCTTCCCCCAGCCTCCGGTCCCTCAAATGGGCCCCGATGGCCAGCCGATCATGGGCCCAGACGGCCAGCCGGTGATGATGCCCGACCCCGGGATGATGATGTACCAGCAAATGCTCCAGCAGCAGGGAATGATGCTGGACCGCCGGAAGGTTATCGCCCAGCTTCTGGAGGCGTATCTAAACTACACGCCCAACGAACTGGACCTCAAGCACCACTCCCGCAAGGTGGTGGAAGAGGCTTTCATCAAGGGCGCTGGGGTGTGGTGGCATGAGCTATACACACCCCCCGGCGGTCAGGTGAAGATGGCCGGGTCGTTCTACGACACCGTGGACAACTTGGTGTGGGATCCGGATGCGGACGAGTTTGAAGACATCCGCTGGGCTGCTCGCAAAAGATGCCAGCCGTTGGACGAAGTTGCTGCGAGGTTTGGCCTGACGCGGGAGGATTTGAAGGGTCACGTTGAGTCCTACAGCCAGCAGGCCGATGCTTCTGAGCGTGGCTACCAGCACAAGAAGAAGACCGGCAAGACGAACGACTTGATCGTCTACTGGGAGATTTATTCCAAGACCGGGTTTGGCGACCGGCTCAAGGACGGCGACCAGGACCTGCGCGGCAAGTTCGACTCGCTGGGGCCGAACTGCTATCTGGTGGTGGCGGAGGGTGTTGATTTCCCCCTCAACATTCCGCCGCAGATGTTGCAGGACGAAGTCGATGAAACGGGCATTCCTCCCAACCTGTTCATGGCGGCGCAGTGGCCGATCCCCTTCTGGGCCGAGCCCAACGGCTGGCCCTTCACCCTTCTGGCGTGGCACGGGAAGCCAGGATACTCCTGGCCCATCTCCTTGATCCGGCCGGGTATCGGGGAATTGCGATTTATCAACTGGGCGATGTCTTTTCTCGCCACTCGCATTGCCACCTCCAGCCAGACGCTGATTGGCGTGGCCAAGCATGCGGACCCCGACATCAAGGCCAAGATCCTAGAGAAGTCTGAGGGTGGGTTCAACATCGTAGAAATCTCCGAGGCTGTCGGCCGGTCGGTCAACGATGTTATTTCGGTGTTCAACATGCCGGGCGTAACCCAGGACATGTACAACATCATCGCCCAGGTCACGGACCTATTTGATCGCAGGGTGGGTTTGACCGAGCTGGTTTACGGCATGACGCGGAGCCAGTTCCGCAGCGCCGCAGAGGCGACGGTCAAGGCCGAGCAGATTTCCGTGAGGCCCGACGATTATGCGAACATTCTTGAGGATGCTCTGTCTCAGGTTGCCCGCAAAGAAGCGCTCCTTGCTCGCTGGCTGGTCTACCCACAAGACGTTGCGCCGGTCCTTGGCCCTATGGCTGCTCAGGCGTGGCAGATGCATGTCCAAGGGGAAGACCCAGAATCCGTAGTGAGGGAGTATTCCTACCGCGTGGAGTCCGGATCTGCTAGGAAGCCCAACATTGCAACCCGCATTGAGAACATCAACAACTCCATGCAGGTGATGATGCCGGTGGCTCAGGGCCTTATGCAAGCCGGCCAGCCACAAATCTTCAATGCCTTGCTGGAGGACTGGGGCAAGGCGATGAACGTGGACATCAGCCGGTACATCGTACCGCCTCCGCCGCCGCCTCCTCCGCCACCTCCGCCGGATCAGCAGCAACCGCCTCCGGATCAACAACAGCCCCCTCCGGCCCAATAGTTCTATATGGAATACCCTCCTGAAATCCTAGCCGCTGGCCCGCAGGCCCTAAACCTGTATGAAAAAGCCCTCCCGTACGGGGAGCGGTGGGCGGCCATGGTGGCCCTCCAATGCCCGCCTGGAACCAAGGGTACGGACAGGGCTTTCTTGGAGGGCCGGCAGAACAACCAGCAGTTGGATGACATGCCTCTGCGACAGGCTCAATATGTGTCCCGAGACGCCCGCAAGGCCGGAATCAGCATCACGGGCAAATACTACTGCGCCGGGATCGCTGACAAGCGTGGATGGAAGGACCCCGAGGCATGGGTAACGTCGAACGACGATGTCCTCCGCGTGGCTCAAAAGCGGCGCCTGCACGTTACGGGAAGCGTGAACTACGATCCCGGCGAGGCCCCTCCCCAGCGGAAGCTCTTGTCCGAGTCGATCATCAAAGACGAACTCCGGAAGGAGAAGCGCAAGAACCCCAAGGCCAAGACTGGGGAGTTGCGAGAGAAGATCATTGAAAAGCACGCCTATAGGGTTAAGAACCGATGAATGAGATTGCAAGACACTTTTCTCCAGGCACCGTGATCACGGCCAGCAGCACGGCTGCCACAACGGCAGGCATGTTTCCTTTCGGCCGTTTTGGCGGGGCCTGCGTCATGATTGGCAACACCAACTCCTGCACGCAGATTGATTGGTATGGAACGGTGTCACCGGATGTCACGCCGCAGCCGATCTATAGCGACGGCGCTGCGGTGACCACTGCCGTCACGGTTGGCGTCCATCCCGTGCCGGACGCCTGTTTTGCGGTGAACTTTGTGGTGCCCGTTGTGACGGGCGGAACGACTTGTGCGATGACCGTTATGGCAAAGGGGTGAGACATGGCTTTTGAGTTTGCGCCTGGGGCCATCGGCCCGACCCGCGTGCGGGAATCTATTGTGGCGGGCGATACGCCGGCAGCATCGGAGCTGGCCGAGGGCGAAGTGGCCCTCAACTCCGCTGATGGCACGCTGTACTGCAAGGACGTTTCGGGCACGGTGAAGTCATTCCCCTCCTCAGAGGGCTTCGTCAGGATCGTCGCTCTGACGCAGTCGGCCTACGACGCCCTGACGCCTGACGCCACCACGCTCTACATCGTCACGCCCGACCCTGAGTGACCTGACAGAAAGGCTAGAGCGACATGGCAGTCAATCTCGGCTCATCCGCCGTCACGCTGTACCTGGGCAGCCAGAGCGTCAATGCCTACCTGGGCGGGACGCTGGTGACGCCGCCAGTTGCCTTGACCCTGTACTTCGACGGTGCGGTGGACGCCGAGTGGACGGAACTAGGCAACTGGTGGCTAGACGACGAGCACACTGTCGCGGCGACTGCCCTGCCCACGGCGGCGGATAGCGTGATTGCGACGGCGAGCATCGGCAGCAATAGCGGCAGCGAGCCGATGGTGGTGAACTTTACGCTGAACTCTAACGGCGAAGACCAGTATGTGATGCAAATCAGCATAACTGTTACTGGCGCGGCTGTCTTCAATGCCGACGCATTTTTACCCTGAGGACGCACTGTCTCCACTCCCACAAATCACCGGCAACGCGACATTCAACGACAGTTCGATCAACGGCGGCAACATAACCGGCACGGCCACGTTCAACGACTCTGCCTGCAACGATGGCGGCACGGCTGGCACATTCGTCCCCGACCCGCCGCCGTCCTGCTAACGGCTCTCCATCACCACTAGAGCGTCACTCCCATGCCGATGAATCCCCGCCTCCTACGGCCCATCGCCAGTGGCGTCCACCCGGAGGCCAACGCCTGGAGGACGGCGGTGGTCGCCAACGGCGGGAGCGTCTCGGCTTCGACGATGAAGGCCGTCAGCACCTTCTGCGCGCCATCGACGCGGCGGGCATCCGCGACCGCTTCTACCGGCTGAATCTTTACTGTGGGAACGGTCTGAACGCTGCCTTAGTTCCGCTATTCAGGGGGCCTGTGTCGGGCGGGACAACGTATGGGAACAGCACGGATACCAACAACGGGCCGTTTGTCAGCGGCGATTACGTGGAGACGGGGGCAACGGGCGGGCTGGTGGGCAACTTCAGCAAGTATTTAAACACTGGATTGCCGATGGATTACGCCACTGCATCGGGGCTAGCAAACAGCGACCGGCATCTGGCGGTTTATAAAAACGCTGTTGCGGACGGCACTCGCTATTCGGTTGGCGTTGTTGACAGTGGTGCGCCTCTAACGCTGTACCAACTTGTTCGGGTGGGCAGCAACAACAGTTACTTTTCTGGCGGAAACACCACCAGTGCTGGCGCAGCGGACAATACCGGCCTATGGGTAGGAACCGGAACGGTGAGCCGGGTTTTGTATCGAAACGGAACGTCAGTGGCCTCAAACGCGACGGGCAGCGACACGGTCAATGCCGCAACCCGTCCGTTTTTTGTCTTTGCCCAAAACAACAACGGCTCCGCTGTTGGGACGAGCGATGAGCGTCAATCTGCTTATTCAATCGGTGCATCTATGACGGCTACTCAAGTCAGCGATTACTACACTGCTTTACAGGCATTTCAGACCGCACTGGGCCGCAACGTATGACCCTCTCCGACATCACCCTCCCTGTGACCTACGAATGGGGCGTGGCCCACGCCCTGGTGTTCGACGCTGCCCTAGCCCAGCGGCTCGCGGAGGTGCAGGGCCGAGCATGGCGATCCGCGTCATGTGCCAGCCCCTCGCTTGCTTACCGATGGGCGATTCATGTTGGCAGGCGACATCCTGACCGAGTGCCTGCCCGGCGGGCTGGTCTACGGCGGATTCTAGCCAGCTGGACGCGGGCCGGTTTGACGAGATCGAAGTGGTGCCGATTGCCGAGGCGGTCGCCCTGCTTCCAGCCGAGTGACGCTCTACCCACAGTTGAGTGCGCTAGACCCACTAAGCTTGAGACACGGAACTCCCGGCGAAATGACGCTTGCCTCAGTTGACCGATTCGGTATGACCATATGGCTGACTCAACGACTTACAGGAATTTTTCGATGAAAACTGCGATTGCCTGTTTATTGACCGCCGCCTGTGTCCTGTGCCTCGCGGCTGCGTGGGCGTCGCCGCTGGCTATTAACGCCAACGGAGACAATAAGTACGTCTTTTTCGGCAGGCACAACCAGCACGTTACGCTGGCTGTTGACGGCAAGTCGGCGTGGATTGGGGCTCGCAGCCAAGACGGCATCTATGGCTGGGCGATCATTGCGGAGGCCGACGGCCAGGCTCGCCTCCAAGTCCGCGACGAGAACGGCAGGGCGGTTCAGGTTGACCTTCTGAAAGCCGCCCGCATCTTGAAGGAACTGGGGGCCGCCAGCAACTGACTCTCTAGCCGGTACAGCGAGACGGCGGTTTTGGGTGGCGTGAGTTGGACCGACCGTGCAGATTGCTGTGTGGTCCTGACCCTGGCCCACGCCAGACGTAGGACTACCCTTGGCCGCTCCGCTGCCGCTGATGTGCTTCATGCTCTAGGCGGCGCGGGGTGGCTCTCTAGCCGGTACAGACCGCCCTGTGACAGACGGTCGGTCTGTAAGAAAAACAGCCTACGATTTCTCACACAATGCCGACCGTAACCATCCGCTACTCGCTCCCCGACGAGCAGGCCGAGTTCGACGCGGCCCGCCTGGGCAGCAAGATGGCCGTCGCCCTATGGGACATTGACCAGCGGCTCCGCGCCCTGCTGAAACACGGCGACCCCAGCGAGGAGACGGAGCGGCTGGCCGAGGAGATTCGGCAGATGATCAGGGACACATGCCCAGATGCTTTGGAACTCTGACCAGAAATACACCCACGGTATATGAACGAGAGCGAAAACAAAGTGAACCTCGCTGAGATCGCCCGGCTCCAGGCCGAGAACGAACTGCTGCGAGGCTACCGCGACGAGGCCGAAGCCGAGGCGTCTATTGCCTCGCTCGCGGCCCAGAGCCTGCGGCTCACCGACGCGGAGCGAGAGGTCATTGAGGCGATTCTGGTCGATCCCGACTCCGCACCAGCCGACAGTGCCGCCACCCTGCGGGGGCTGCTAGAGCGATTTTCTGATAGGCCAAAACCTATCGCTACACCCGAGCCGCAATCTACACCCGCCGAGTGTACGGTGCCGCCAGAGTGGACATCACGCCCCTACTACGTCGATCCGCCGAGCGGCTACCGGTACGGATTCCCGAAACTCTACGACCCCGCAGGCGGACGGCGATATGACCGGAGTGGATGATCCGCGAGGGCTACCCCGAGAAACTGGCAAGGCAGGGGCTGGCGTGTACGTTCACCGAGTACCGTACAGAAACTGGCGGAAAGTGACAGTTGGTGTGCCCCCGGCGTATGCGAAACCATACGCGAAACGTATCTTTTTTGATACGTTTGGGGCAACGAGGAAATGGGTAGCGTGGCGGGGAAAATAGGTAGCAAAATAGGTAGTGACTGGCTAGACGGAATGGAGAGACATGAGCTTCAGCACTTCCTTGTGTTTATGGCTTTGGCCGCGTGTCTCTTGGCCGCTTTTTTGGCCGGATCATTGGTGTTTCTGCGGGCCTAGTTCGGGGGCAATAGTCCCTAGAGCCATGGCATACTTGACGTATTTTGACGCGGTAGAGGCGTTGATCGTCTCCTCCTACGGCGGCCCACAGGACGCCGAGCAGCGAGACATCCGGACGGCGATCCACCGTGCCTACGACGAGCTGACCACTATCCGGGACTGGTCCTACTACCACGTTCACGGCCGGATCGTTCTCCAGGCCCCCTATGACACGGGCAGCGTCACCTCTAGTGGGACGACCGTCACCCTGACCGGAGGCACTTGGCCCTCTTGGGCGGCCTCTGGGGCCTATCTGAAGGTGGCAGAGGAAATCTGCCGGGTGGCTTCCCGTCTTCCAACAGCGTCATCGTCCTAGACCCCGGCCTGTCCCTGAAGGCTGATGTAACAGCGCAGCCGTACACCCTGTATCGGACGGTCTACCCGCTACCCAGCGACTTCCGGAACCTAGACGAACCATCGGACGAATACAACTGGTGGGCTGGCCTGTACGTGACGCCCGACCAGGCGATGAAAATCGAACGGGTCAGCAACTCCTCTGGCGAACCCTACCACTGGACCGTCATCAAGGATCCCGACTCCACGGGCTGGGCGATTAAGGTCATTGGCTACCCGACCGGCACGGAAACGTTGGACTTCACCTACCGGCGAACTGCTAGGCCGATTCGCTACTCCGGCCATGAGGCGGCATTGCGGCAGGGACGATCAGCAGGTCCACTACTGCCGTGACTGGCAGCGGAACGGCGTTTGCCGCCGGCATGGTGGGTTCTGATCCTGCGGGTGGGCGATACCACCCAACATTCCAGGCCCAATCGAATCCCTGACCCCGTGGGTATCGGAGGGCAAGGTTACTGCCGTGGGTGGGTCCACTAGCCTCACTACGGAAGACTCCGGCACCATCGCCGCCACCACTAAATACCTCATCACCGACCCTATCGACATCGCACAGCACATGCACTCCGCCATGGACAGTGCCTGTGATTACTGGCTGGCGAGGATCCGGGGGACGGGCGAGGACAAGGCATTTTCCATGTACCAGCGGGATCTCCGCTCTGGCAATGGAACAGGACCAGCTCGCACCGCTCTCTGGACGGTCCCGGAGAGGTCTGGCATGACGGTGGCTGGCGAAGTCCTCTGAGGCCAGATGTGGGATGATCGTTATCGACCGCTGGGGCGGCCTTGCCACTAACGCCTCGCCTTATGCCATCCCGGCTGAGCGCGGCGGTGACGCAGGTGAACCTCCAGGCACTTGTCCCTGGGCAACTCAACTCTTCGGCCGGCCTGACGGCGGTTACGTGGTCCAGCCACACCGGCTCCACCTCCCCAGTGGTGCGTGCGTTTCGGTATCAGAACTCCACGCAAGAAACCGTGGTCTATCAAAACGCCAGCGGCTTGGTCTATGTCGGAAGGGGGCCAAGCTGATGCTGTTGGGATCTGGGGGTGTTTCGCATCCAGTTGGGACTGGCGGCAGGCGGCTACTCGTCGCCCCCACGGTTTCCATTGCAGGCGGCGGCGGAACTGAGCGCTGCGGTCGGCAGCCCGGATGGCGGGCATCTGTTGTTGATGGGATTGTCGATCACTAACGCGGGGACTGGCTACGCCCTCCGCCCCGACCGGGTGTCGCTAGAAGCCGGCGGCGGGCACTGGTGCTGCCGCCACGGCTTCTGTGGTTTCCTCACTGCCCCCATGTCATTTTTCCGAGGTCGCTTTGGCGACATGTACGGTGTCAACGGGTACGGCCGTGGCTTCCGCTGGGACGGAGATACGCCGGCCCTGGAGCCTATCGGAATTAGCCGACCCTGGCCGCAGCCACGGTCGGCGTTAGTACCTCCAGCACCGCTGGTTACGTGCGGTCGATTGCCATCGTCAACGGCGGAGCTGGCTATCGCCAAGCGCCCCAACGGTGACGTTTTCTGGCGGGGGCTGACGGACGGCGACCCCAACCACGCGCCTCGGCGCGCGCCAAGATCCTTGAGTGCGTGGTCGGCATGACCGTCGATAGCAGAGGAGATCAATACACCTCCCCTCCAACGATCACTCTGAGTGGCGGCAACGGATCTGGGGCTGTGCTGCGGGTTGGCGTGTCGGGCCGGCTTACAGGCGCCGAGGTGCTGTCGCGTGGCAGCGGGTATACGTCTAGCGGAACCCGTGGCTGTCACGGCATCAGTGACCGGGCTCACGGGAGCAAATGTCTCTGTTGTTGTCAGGCGCAGACGGGGGCATCGACGGCATCACGGTGCTAGCCGCTGGCACTGGTGCGACCACTACCCCCACCATCACGCCTCAATGCTGGCATTGGCCCAGGCGCTACCGTTGCCCCTTGGTGCAGTGCACGGTCACTTCCGTCACTTGCAAAAGCACCGAGGCTGGCTCTGGGTACATGGTCCCGCCGGCCGTGGTTTTTACCCCGAAATGGCGGAGCGCGGGTCCGCGTAACCATCAGCAGCGGGAGCCATTTCGTCACCGCTAGAGGTTTTGGAGGGCGGCAGCTATGACTTGCCGCCGACAGCCGCCACGCCCGACTTGGCAGCCAAAGCGATTGCCACAGTCAGCCCGCCGATGAAGGGCGTTTACCAGTGCTGCTACCGCTACATCGATGACACCACCAAGGAGAGCGTCTTGGGCCAATCCCCAGCAGTATCTCCGATCTGACGGAGGTTCGGGCCGAAGCTGATGTGGCTGAGTTTCCAGTGGTCTTGGTCCAACAACGGCATGGGAGTCGCGGGCTGACAAAATCGAACTCTGGCGAACCACGGCTGACCAAGCGATTGTCTTGTATCGGGTGGCCACCATCGACAAGGTCGGTGGAGTAATGCCAACCAGCTACGCCGACACCCTCACGGACGATGAGCTGTTGGACCCAGAGCTGCGAGGGGTTCGGAATGATGCTCGATTGTCATGCCTTCCGGACAGCTCAATGCCAGGCGATTCGACCCCCTCCCACGTATTGCTCCGCAAGCGGTCATGTCTCCAGGACCGCGCCTGGTATTCGGTTGACACCACCAGCGCCCGCCCTAACAGCCTGTGGCATTCAGAGATTGACGAGCCAGAATCCACGCCGGAGGTGTATGAACTGGGTTGTCCAAGAGAGTTTGGGCGAACCGGATAGCATTGTGGCCCTGCTCCCAATGGGCTCGGAGCTGCTTATCTTGCATGCGCCGCCACATGTACCGGCTCCAGTATGTGGCACAGCCGCTGCTTGACGCTTCGGTGCGTTTGGGCGAACACCGGGAGTTCTGAATGCTGCCTGTTTCGACACCATGGGGGCGTGGCGTACATCGTTGATGGCGAAGGGATGTACGCCTTCGCTGCCGGCCAGCGGCAGGACGCGTGTCTGTGCCAGTGGACAACTACTGGCGGGAAAACATTATCGACTTCTCCAAGCAGGCGGCGTTCCACGTTCAGGTGGATCGAACCGGAGCGAGTGGTCCGGTTTTTTATTGCCAGTCCGGCGATGGTGTCTACCCTACGCGCCCTTGTGCTATTGCGTGCCGACGAAAAACATGGTGGGAGGAGCAGTACCCGCACGCGGTCCCAGCCGGCGTGCTGGTGAACCGCAACGGACGGCCTGTCAGCCTGTACGCCAACGCCTCTGGCGAGTTTGTGCAGCCGACTCCTGCCGCGTTGGACGCTGGCGACACGGCGATCAACTACCAGTACAGGACGGGCAACTTTACCCTGACGGACAGCCCGACCCGCCAGATTGGCCTGCTCTACACTCCAACCTCTGCGACAGCGGACCTGGAGGTGCGGCTGCACTACAACGGCTCCACGGCTTCCCGGCCCAACGCCGTTCTGGCAAACCGGGGCGACGGGGTTACGCAAACCGCATCCGGTGCCGTGGATTGATCTGAGGAGCCAGCGGTCGGCGCTTGGGCGCAGCTCCCGGCCTAGCGACCGTGCATTACTCCGGCCGTTTAGACGACCGCTCCAGCGGCGGCGACAGGCATTTGGCCGTTGCGATGACCGGATCTCAGGTGGCGTCCGCCCAAGCGGGTGGTTGTTCATGCCGTCAGTGTATCAGGGGTCACTGGCTGATGTACACCAACCAAGCCCCGATGCTGCTGGACTCCCTTCGCTCCGTGGCTGGCAGTGAAGCGTCCGCGTGCAGGCGCTGCAAGCATTCGCCAACTGCAATGCGGACCTGTCGCACCGGGGCCCGTGGACTTGCGGGCCCAGCGATTCCCAAATGCCGGCGGCGTGATGACGCCTACGGCCAACGGCGGGGGCGTGTCGGGCGTGTCCCGGGCGAGCGGTGGCACATCGGGCAACTCTGCTGAAGGGCGGCGTGGTTTGTGCCGGACGCCACGCAGCCGCGTGCCACCATGGGGGCTTGGGCAAGGGAGTGGGCAGCGGGATGTCTTTCCCGACCAATAGCCACTACGGCGGCAACTACTACGGGCGCAAACAACCATGGGTACGACTTGCAGATGGGCACGCCCAGCACCGCCTATCTGCTGAACTTAAACCGAGGCGGCGATTACTACGACAACAGTTCGTACTACGGCGGCGGGTCGAACCTGTCTGTTTTTGACGGCCCCAACATTGTGTTCCCGCCACCGCCCGGGTGGCTATCGGCCCTCCGACTGGACCACCGTCAACAATAACCTGAGTTCAACTTCCCACGGCAACCACCAACGTCGCCAACTACACCTACGGTGGACCTTCGCTTTCTGTGCACGGCGACACGGTCATCAATAACTGGCCCAGCTGATCCCGGCAACCCCTATCCACCACCTCAGCCGGCCCGGGACGGACAAGACGGCGACCCCGGGCGGCTGACGCTGATGGCGTGCCAGGCAGAAACGACCCGACCGATGTAATCAGGCGGAGCCACCGACGGCTCTGATGGGCGTGGGAGGCGGCTTCCTTCCGCCTTTAGGCTAGAGCAAACTTTGAATTTTTGGGACCGGCCTGTTTTGCACCGCCCTCAGTCACACCCCCGCCTGAAGGTTGGATACCGAAGTCCCGTCTATTCCCACTACGGCAGCCTTAGACCCCGGATGACTGTACCGTCACGCTGGGCGGCTGTGGACAAGACCGTTGTAACGGAAGGTGCAGGGCTAAAACGGACGTTGATGGTATTCGGGCAAACCGCGTCACAGTCTCTTGTGCCCAAGAGGCAATAGATTAGAGGGCTCACATGGCTAAAAACAAGCGGTATTCCCTTTCAAGGCTCGCCCGATGCTATCGCGGCTGCGGCGACGGCCCATGCTGCCGACGCCCAAACGGTTGGCTACAAGGCTGCGGCCCGTGAGGCAAGCCCAAGCGGCGGCGAACCGAAGCGTACGGGCAAATGCAGTCCACGCTGTACGGGCAGCCCGCCAACTTTGCGCAACACGTTTTCCAACAACTACGGCATTTACGGGCAGGGCTACGAATCCCTCGCCCCAAGGCATGGGGAACTTGGCAAATGCCGAGGCCAACGCCACCTCCAATCGCCAAGCCTCCATGGCGGCAGCAGAACAGGCCCGTCAGCAGGCGTTGGGCCAAATGGGGTCGGCGGCTCTGGCGGGGTACGGCAACGCTGCACTCAGCGCCCAGCAGTCATTCTGCCGCCCAGCAAACGGCAGTGAGCCAAGGCTATGTCCGACATGGCGATGGCCAACCAAGCGGCACTGTCGCAGTATGGTGTCGGGCGTGATCAGTCCCTTGCGGGGCTGGGAGCCTCTTACGCCAGCGCTGGCGTGGGTCTGGCGAACGCCAACTCTAACTTGGCACAAGCGTATCAAGGGCTTGGGTCTTCAGGATCAAACGCTTACGCACAACTCGCCGCTGCACCCTGGCGGCAGCGCTGGCTCGCAGTTGGGAGTGGCCGGCACCAACGCTTTGGGCAATCTGCGAGGCACTGCGGCCAGCGTTTTGGGTGGCCTAGGACAGTCTGCCAACAATGCATTCCGAGCACGCGTCGGCGGTGCGGCCAGTGGGGCGATGGGCAACATAGGCCTCGGTGCCACGGCAGGCAGCCGGAAACTTGGGCAGGGCTGGAGCGAGATGCCATTTCCAATCTGGGCGGTGCTATGGGAACTGCCGTCGGGGGCGTTGGGCAATCCGCCAACGCCGCTCTAGCCAATCTTGCTTCCGCTGGTCAGCAGACGCTTGGCAACCTGGGCATGGCCGGCGGCAACATGCTGCCAGGGGTGTTCGGCAACGCTGCAGCCGATGTGGCTCGGCGGGGCGATGAACTATACCCGCGACATCGGAAAGCTGGGGCTTGCGGATCGCCTTGCTATGGCTCGGGCTGAACGTGGCCAGCCAAGGAATGAACGCCATCGGTGGCGGAGCGGGTGGTGGGTTCTCGCCGTCTGGCCCAGGCGGGCAGATTGCCTCCGGCGGGTACGAAAGCGGGGCTAGCGGCGGCCAGAGCGGCATGGCAGCGCCGGGTCTGGCGGCGGGATGGAAGGCGAGGGAGGCCCCGCCGTGGTACATGGCTGGCCCGCAGTTCTTTGACGGCGGCAGGATGGGGGCCTGGGCGGCCTTGCCAACTCTGGCGTCAACTTGCGGCGCCACGGGCTCTGTAGCAGACCAAGCGGTTCAAGGGGATCGCACGGACATCGCCAATGCGTCGGCGGCGGGCGCAGAACCGGCTCATGGGCATGAACGTGATGGGCAACCAGTCCATCTACGACGCCACCTCGCAGGGCCAGCGGGCCATCTCTGACAAACGCCGCCGCCGGGGCGGCAGGGTTTGGGTGGCTTGGCGTCCTCCAACGCCGCAGTAGGAAGCAATAGCAACCGCTTGGCTGGCGACATGCGCGACAGGCAGAACGTGGGGCGCAGGACGTTTCTGGCTCACTGACGCAGGGATATGACTACTTGGGCCAGACCGGAGCGGACGGTTACGGTGGAATCAACGCCGCACTTCAGGGCGGCTTCGGCGGCCTAGATAACCTCGCTGCCAGCATCGGCAGCCAAGGGCAGTCCACCTTCGGAGGGCTGGACTCGCTGCGCGACTCCATGGTTAACAGCTCGGTTCTCAACAGCCTGAACCAAAACTACGGCACCGGGCTCGCCAGCACTTACTTCTATGTACGAGCAGTCTCGGTTTGACCCAGCCAACATGCTGTCGCAGTCCTACGACCAGCTTGCCGGCCTGAACTCCCAAACGCTCGGCGCTGGCGAGCAGGGCATGTCGCAGTTCTATGACTCGCTGGGGCCAGCCACTGACTTCAGCCAGTATCGCAATCCGATGCTGGCTGGCTTCGACAACGTCACGGCCGGTCTTCTCAACGCCAACCAGAACACCCAGAACCTGTGGGACAACAGCCCAGGCGCCACGCAGTTCCTGACGCCGGCCGACCGCGTGCGTCAACAGACCGCTTCCGTCCTCGCCAAGCGGCAGCAGACGCCTTGCTGGGGAGAGCGTAAATGCTGACCTACCAACACGCGCGCACCGCCGCCACGCCGCCAATCTCGGATGACATGCGGGCTAGTGCAGTGCGCGGACTGACGGACGCAGTACGGCGGCCAAGGCGACCTGTACCGCCCTTGGCCCAGCAGAATGCAGCTGCCGTGGACCGTGCGGCCCAAGACGCCAACGCCGACTTTCTTTCCCAGTGCCCGAGACGCACAGTCCCAGATGCAGCGCTGCGGCGGCATGCAGCAAATGGCTCAGTACCGCCAGCAGGACTCCGACCTCGCCAGGCGCCAGCTTCAGGACACATTTGGGCGGGTGAGACAACGCCTACGGCATGGTCAATAGCGTATTGAGCGGGTTGTTCTAATGCAGCAAATCAATGTCGGACTCCCCCAGGCTCAGGGCTACACGCCCGCCCAGACGCGGGCCGGGTTCAACACCGCTATGGCCCGAGCGCACGCCACGGCCGACCCGCGTTTCAACCTGAAGCCCCTGGACCAGGCCGGCGTGTCGCGCCGGTCGGGGGCAGCAGATGATGGGCAACATCTCTGCGGCGAGGAACCTCGCGGACGGCGTGGCCAAAGCGTACGCCATGCCGATGCAGGATGCGTCCAATAATGCGGCCTTGAATCTTGGGCAGCAGCAGGCTGAAGAGGGGCTGGGCCTTGGGGCTGGCGCTATCGCCGCCCAAGACCGCTACAGCGCTACGCCAGCCGCGCTTCAGCGGCAACAGGACATGCGGAACTTTACCGGCGGCCTGCTAAATGGGCTGCTTGGCAGCTCGGGCGGCGGATTTCTTAACGGCATGTTGGGGTTTTGACAATGAAACTGGACTTGGATCTGGACGAAATGCTGGACGGCTTCACCCGGGATGGGATGAAGAAGTTCGTCAAGAAGCTGCTCACTGCCAGCGATGCAGAAGAGCGGAAGATTCTTCGCCAGCTTGGCAAAGACCAAAAGAACGACCTTGCCGACTTGGATGAAGAGATGCACGGCAAGCCCAACGTCCCCAAGGTCACGGACGATGACATGCCGTATGAGGGCGACGATGAGCTGCCCGATGTTCCCAAGAAGAAAGGCAAGAAATAATGGCCGTCGCCAGCCGGTTCGATGATGTCGCGCGCTCGCTGATGGGCATTATGCCCGACCAGCCGCGACTGGCGACTCTCTTGTCGTTGGCCGCTGATGACCCTGCCCTCCAGGCCCGGCTCGCCTCAGTGTTAGACCTGGACCCCGGCTCCACCCAAACCCGCGCGCTCCTGTCCATCCTTGCCGACACCACCAGCCTGACCGACCTCTCGCCGGCCGTGAGCCGGATGGCTCCCCCGGCTCGGCCGTCGCTGGATCAAAGGATGGCGAGCGACCCCAATATCTTGGGGACTGTCATGGAGAACATCGACCAACTCCCGCCCGAGATGGCTAACCGCGTGCGTGGCGGGGATGGTGTGGTCGAAGCGTATCAGATGCTTGCCGATGCCGGTGGAGACTTGGCGGGCCGGCTAGGGGCCTCTGCACCGCCCCGGCAATTGAACTTGCCGATGGGCGACGATCCCGGGACGGCCATGATCCCATTCGGCGTACGTGGCGGGGGCGCGCCCGTGGGCGGTCCGCGTGGCTCGGGGGTTACCGTTCCTGGGCCAACCGGACTCTCTACCCAGGTCACTCCCCGCCCGGCTCTGCCTGGCCGTGGCCCGCGTCGGCTGGAGACGACCGCTGGCGTTCCTGAAGGACCAGTGAATCCTCGCCAGGCTACCGCTGCGGACGCTACCCGCCGACCCACTCCGAGGCTGGAGTCGCCTGACGTTGTGACGGAACGCCGCGCCATGGAAGCGCTGGAGGACGCAGTCAACGCCGACCGCGTTCGTCCTCGCGGCCCACAAGAAAGCATGCTGGACCGCGCCCGCCAGCGTGCGTCCGATGTCATTCGGGGCTCTGCTCTCCCGGCCACTGCGGCTGTCCTTGGCACTGCTGCCTATCAGCTTCTGCAAGACGGCGCCAATCGCATGCCCGAGGCTGAAAGCGCGCAGGACGAGTACACGCCCGTGCCAAATATTACTTCCCAGCCGCAAGCGTATTCCGCTCCGCGCCCAATGGTCCCCAACGTGACTCGCCCACCTCGGGCGTTTAGCACTGCGGACCTGGCGGCTGAGACTTCCCCGCCGCCGGGCGTGGCAGTCCAAGACGAGTCGATCACCATGGATTATTCCCAGATGGCTCGGGACAAGATCCGCCAGGCCAATGAGATTCAGTTGCGTGAAGGCCGGATTACGCCTGAGTCGGCTGCCTTGACCCGCGAGGCGGATGCCTTGTACCAGCGGGCGGCCGACGCGCGCCGGGAAGGTTTCCATCCGCCGATCATGCCCGTTGAAATGCAGAACCAAGAGACGAGCGCCATTCGGGCCAGGAGAGCAGGATGAGGAACGCAGAGCAAGACGCCATGGGCCTCCGGCAGCTTGAGCTGGAGCGGGATCTGATTGCCAGCGGCATGGACCCCGCCGAGGCTGAGATGGTGGCCGCAGAAGAGGTCCTTGGCCTCCCCGCCCAGCGCCGGGCCCGCGAATCCATGGGTGCTGCACGGGCCGCTGCGCCTCCCGTCAGTTACGGCAATGCCGCCACCTTGGACAATCTGGACGGCATTACCTCAGAGCTGGTGGTGGAAGACATCCTTGGAGGCCCACGCGGGCGGCCCTCTGTCCCCCAAAGCGAGCGCGTGTTCCAAGACGATCCGACCATGGGCATGGCCGGTCAGGTTGCCGCGCGTGAAGAGGAAGCGGCCGAGAACTGGGCTGCACGGGGGCAAGATTACGGCGACCCCGATCCCGCCGCGCGAGGCATGGTATCCACCTACAATCCCGCCACGGGCGAAGCGGGGTATTCGGTGGCCTACCCACAGAAGGAGGATTTCCCGGAAGGCATCCCCGATGGCCGCCCAGGTGTATATGGCGCGCGACCTGACCTCCGCCGGCCGGTCATTGACACCGCCACCGGCCAGCCCATCCAAGGAACCAGCAAATACGAAAAGACTGTGGTGATGGGTCCGGAAGGCCCTGTCGAAGTCTACGCTCCCAGCAATGAGTTTCGGCGGGAGCTAGGCGAGCGAGCGGCTCGCATGCGCACCCGCCGGCTGGCGTCTCGCGCTGGCTATGACCCAATGACCGCAGCCGAAATGGCTACATCCGGCGAGCCGCAGAACTTGGATCGGCTCCGCGCCGAAGGCGATGCCATCCGCGACATGGAGCGGGACGCTCGCCGGCAGGCTTTGGTTCGACGCCGCATGGCCCAGACCAATCCGCTGGAATACATGAACCGCACCGACATCAGCGACTGGAATCGCATGGTGGCTGCGGACGGCATGCTTCGTCGGGGCTACCGTGGGGCTACTCCGTTGGATGTGCAGGGGGCGCACAATAAGCAACTGACAGAACTTGGCCTACGTGTTGCTCAAGGGCAGGGATTCCAGCAACTGACGCCGGAACAGCGGCAGCTGGTAGAGATTAAGGCGGCCGAGGCCGAGAGGGGCGTGCCGGCCGAAGAGCGTGCCGCTAAGTACCGAGACGCTCCGTCTGTGCATCCGTCCGAAGCGACGATGGTGGACGATTACGTGAGCGACCTGTACTCCACGCCGAACTCTGCCATTGCATTTGGGGGCACTTCTAGCTCATTCACCGCCAAAGAGCAGCAGCAGACTGTTGACTGGCTGGTCAATGAAAAGGGATACCGTCCCGAAAAGGCGCGACAGATTGTTGATGGCATTGCCCGCAAGCGCAACAGCCAATCTTGGTTTGGCAACTCGCAATAATGGCGCGCTCCCCGCTGTTCGACATCTTTGATCCCTACGGGGAACTGGACAGCCAAGCCGAGCTTGGGCTGTTGGATGACGAAGAATATCTACTCCAAGGGCCCGTCAGTCTTCGCAAGCCCACTATCTCCGACCTCATGCCCGAGGAGGAGAAGGGCGGCCTGCTCAACGCCCTCGCCCAAGCTGGTTCTTCTGGCCTGAGCTGGGCTGGTTATCTGCTTGATACCCCCGGCGCTCTGGTGCGCGGCACCCTAGCTGG
This sequence comes from Pirellulaceae bacterium, assembly GCA_018402565.1. Taxonomy (GTDB): domain Bacteria; phylum Planctomycetota; class Planctomycetia; order Pirellulales; family Pirellulaceae; genus M30B19. The sequence goes on from JAGYIQ010000016.1 coordinate 33,389, forward strand.
CGATCCGCTGTCGGCTTTTGGTTCGTCTGAAGACCGCGTCACCGGCCGGGATCTGCTGCGGCAGTGGGGCGCAGCGGACGAAGAGGATACGTGGGGCAACTTTGGGACGGGCTTGCTGACCGAAGTCGCTTTAGATCCCTTAACCTACGGCACTCTTGGCCTTTCCCAGCTCGGCAAGGGGGCTCTCAGCCAAGCCGGCAAGGCAGCCCAGGCGGCGGGGTTGCTGCGGAACGAGGCCCTAGACTCAATCACGCGGGTCAATCGCCTTCGTACTGGACGGGGCCTGCAAGCATACGACGATGCAATCCCCACTCCGCGTGTCCGCGAGGGCCGCCGGCTGGCTACCCCTCAATCCTTGCTGGATGAGATCGTTGATCCTGCTGCCCGCCAGGCTGCTGAAGCTCGCCTAGCCCAGCAGATGGAGCGGTTCGGCGCCACGGACATGGACTCCGCCATCGGGGTGCTGGACAACTTCCGTGTTCCCGGAACGAACATCGGGTTTGAGATCGGCGGCGGTGGGCTCGGGGACTCGCTCGCCCGGACATTCGATGCGGCTGGTGATTTCACCAAGCGTGCCCCGGTCATCGGGAATGTGACGCGGACTGCCGCCGCGCTGTTCGACACCAATGTCGGCGGCTTGGGGACTCTGAGCAATGACTTAGAACTTACCAACGATTTGCAGGTCAACAAGCGTCTGGCCAGCCGCGCCGCCAGAGACGCACAAGCAAACGTCCTCCGCGAGTACACCGGCCTACAGCAGGCCGCTCGCAATGCCACCGTCCCCGAGACAGTGACCTCGGGCTATCTTGCTGGGCAGGCTATCCCAGAGGAACTGCGTACGTTTGAATCGCAGCCGCTGTTTAACGCCCTGACTGACTACGTTAACGCTCCGCGTCTGCCCGGCCCAACTCTCACGGGCCAGCAAGGCTTTAAGTCCACGGGCAATGAGGTGGCCGACTGGGTGCTGGAGAACGTCCCAGAGTTTCGCGCCATCAGAGATTATTTTGATGCTCTCGGGCCGAATGCTCGGGCCGCTGCGGCAGAAGTCGGCCTGCCTGCGCCGTTCAATCGCTCGCGCGGGTCTGGGGGCTTTCTGCCTCGCCAGTTGCGGTGGTTTAGCGAACCCCGGCCCCCCGAGATTCCCGGGGGTGCCCCCTACGAAGCGCGCAACTGGGGGCGGGACGAGCGAGCTTTAAGCGTCCGCGACAACTTTGGCCGGTCCCGCGACGAGGCTTATGACCTAGCTGGTGGCGAACGGGTGTTCCGCTACCTGACAGGCGGGACGGACGGCGTGATCGACGCTGCCCAGTTGCAGCAGAATCTCATCGGTGCTAACCAGGCCACCCGGCGGCAGTTGATTGATAAAGCCTTGGATACGCTTGGCGCCTATGATCCGGTCGCCTTCACCCGAGGGGGTACTGCACGGCCGTATGACCACGTACTGCCCGATCTCTATCGCTCCCGCCGGTTCCAGCGTGCGGGTCGGACCATGCCTGCTGGCCAAGCCGGTCCCGCTCCGCTCACCCGCAGGCAACGAACACTGCGGGATGACGCACTGCGCGACATCGACGGCCGGTACGAACGTCTTGCAAACCTGTTGCAGAACGCCGATACGCAGTTTGCCGAACGTGGCATCGGCATCTTCGACACTCCGAGCTGGAACAATGCCCTTCGCTATGAGATGGGCCAAGCGACCAACCGGGCCAACTCAAATCAGTTGTTCGACATGCTCCTCCGGCGGTCGGACAACCAAGCTGCCGCAAATGTCGCTGGCGGTGTGAATGTCCCGCTGGCCCAAGCGGCGCGGGAGCTTGGGTTCGACACTCGCAACTTCCGCCAGCGCTGGCAGACGGAGATGAATGCGGATGTGACCAACTACTCCGTGCCCCGGCGGATGGTTGATGCGATGAAGTCACTCACTCAAGAGTCTCGCTTGGCCTCGCCCGAGCGCAGCCTGCTTGGGGCGATGGACCAGTTCACCAACGCCTTCAAGGTCGGGGCTCTCGCCAGCCCGGCCTTCCATGTGCGGAACGCCTATAGCGGTGCATACAACGCCGCCACCCAAGGCGCCTTTAATCCGCTGGACTATATCGCCGCGTGGCGGGCAAGCCAAGGCAACCCTCTTCCCTTGGGCCGGCGGTTGGTTCGGGACAGGCGGTCGCCCTACTACGGCATGGACCCGGCTGATGCGGCCAGAGAATTCCTCACTGAGACTGGCGCCCAACGGGTTTCCACGGGTAATGTCCTCTCCGACATCTCCCAAGCAGAGGACCCTTCCACCGTGCAGGGCCTGTATACCGGCGCGAGCAATGAGGCCAATGTCGGGCAGGCAGCACGCGAGCTGCTCACCGGGCGTTCTGGGCGAACGTGGGGTGAGTTTGCAAACGACTTCTTCCGTCTGCGTGGGGTTGGGTTTAATCCCCAGGCCCGAAACACCAATCCGCTCCTAGTCTTGAACGACTCTGTCGGCCAGAGCGTGGAAGACATGCTACGGACAGGCACGTTCTTGAACCAAGTCCGCAAGGGCATCGATCCCGCCGTGGCCGGCGACATGGCCCGGCTCACGCAATTGGACTATTCACCGCAAGCTTTTACGGGGTTTGAGCGCAACGTCATGAAGCGCATCATGCCGTTCTATAGTTTCCAGCGGCAGATTTTGCCTTCTATCGCAGACAACATCCTCTATCGTCCCGGCGGCTTGCAGGGACAGACGATCCGAGCGGTGAGCCGAGGGTCGGAGCCAAGCGAGGACAACTTCGTTCCGGAGTACCTGCGTCAGTCCGCCGCTATCCCGCTGCCCGAAGGCTGGCCCTCCCTACTGGGAGGCGAGCCGGCCGAAGGCTTGCAGCGGTACATCACCAACATCGATCTGCCGTTTGAGTCCACGCTGAACCTGTTCACCCCCGGCGTCGGGTCCACGCTGTCCTCTAGGATCGCGGACTCTGCCATGAAGACCGGGTCCAACATCTTGGGTCAGACCAACCCGCTGATTAAGGCGCCGCTAGAGTTCATCACCAACCGGCAGCTCTACACCGGCCGGGAGCTGTCTGACCTTTACTCAGTGCTTGAGCAAGACCTTGGCCCCATCGGGCGACCCTTGGAGCAGGCGGCAATTAACTTTGTGCCGTTCGGTGCGCGGGCCATCAGCATGTACCGCCAGCTCAACGATGACCGGCTGGATCCCGTCGATGCCCGGATGAAGGCGGCGTTCAACGTCTTGGCGGGCGTGAAGCTGACCGACATCGACCAAGAGCGGACCCAGCGGTTGGCAGCCAGGGAGATGCTGAACAAGATTCTGGAGACAACCCCCGGCGTTCGCTCCTATGAGAACATCACGGTGCCGGAAGACGCCTTGGGCCAAATGCCCCAAGAGCAGCAGCGGCTGTACTTGCTCTATCGCATTCTGCAAAGCGATGCCGCCAAGCGGGCACGCGAGCGCAAGGAATCGGCCCTAGACCCGCTGGAAGTGCTAGGAGCTATCTAAGGGGGCGGTGGTCGGCTCGTCCTTCCGCTCCTCGGCCACCAGCATCCGATCTACGTAGTAGATTTTCATGCCGGGGGTCCTGTGTCCTAAGTGTCTAGTGGGATCTTTTCCGGCAATTTCGGCGTAAGTTGCTCCGCTGCGCCGCAGAAACTTAGTGCTTCCCGACATGCCGGCGAGTTTGCAAAGCCGCCGCATTTGTGCTAGCAACTTGTCCCGGCAGATGAGGTCGCCAAAGATGCGTGGGCCTTGCCGGGGCAGTGCCGCAATCGCTGCCAAGGCTTGGGTGTCCAGATAGCAAACATGCGGCTCTCTGGTTTTCACTTGTCGAACTAGGATTCTGTGGCCACGGATTTGGTCATGCCGGATTTCCAAAAGATTCCCGAGCCGCAGCCCGGTGGAGTAGGCCACCAGCAGCCACGCCTTCATCAGCGTGCCGTGCGGGCACTTCATGCCCCCAGTCAGCTTCGGACATACCGACAGCAGCGTACGAATATCCGCGTGACTCCAGGCAATTGGGCTGGGCGGATTCCGCTTGACACGCCGCAGGGGGCGCAGTATACTCCCGTCCACCAACCGCTCGTCGGCGGCGAAAGTCAAGAGTCGCCCCAGCATTCGACGGTGGTTGTAGACGGTGGAGGCAGACAGATGGTTGAGGGCATCAGTCAGATACGAATCGATGAGGTCGGGGGTCAAGTCCTCGGCCTGCCAGGGCAGCCTGCGGCACAAGACCTCAAGCTGCTCCAAGTAGCCGGGGGAACCGCCCACCCGGTTGCAGTAGCGACGGGCCAGGTCGATGAGAGTCATGGCTGTCCTCCGCGCAAGGTTACACCCTTCTGGAGGGCGGCGCACCGTTGGTCGCGGCAATACAATCGGCACAACCCGCATGCCGGGCAGCTAGCTCAGTTGGTTAGTTGCCTGGCCGTTTGGATCAGCCACCGCCGCTGGCCCATTCTTCGCGGCCTCTGGGTTGGCCTTCTCGCCACCCTCCTCTGGCTCTCTCGGGCCGGCGACATCCTGCTGCTTTTGGCCCTTGGACAGTTTCGCAAAGCGCTTGTCCAAGGCTATCGGGCTTTTCGACGGAGCGACCGTGCCCCACGGACGGGGCTTTTTCCAAGGAGGTGAACAGATGGATAGTTTGATTGATTTTACGAAGCTGCCGCTGTCGGTCGGCGGCATGGCGAACGCGGCGTATCACGCCAAGAAGGAGTTCGACGGCCGGTCGTTTCTCTGCTCGGTGCTGAAGTACGGAGGTGAGGCGCAGTTGTGGATGGATAAAGGCTATTCCCTCTTCGGGGGGAATCAATCCACAACCACCGGCAGCGAGTTTGACGAGATCGTCACGCAGGTGCTGGGTGGCAAGCAGTTTGACGATGTGGTCGCTGTCGCCCCGGATGAAGTGTTGGGGTCCAACGGCACTCGCAACACCAAGGCTTTCCGGGAGTGGGCTGCGGGCCAGACGGGGATCATCTGCACGCCGGACACCAAGTGGAAGTACGGCAAGATGCTGGACAGCATGTACGCCAATGATGCGGTGTACGGGCTGATGACCCAGACGACAAGGACGCAGATGTCCTACTTCTTTGAGGCGTTCGGCCACAAGCTGAAGGTCCGGCCAGACGCCGAGTGTGAGGCCCTGTGGTGGGATTTGAAGACCACCAGCGCCACTTGGGACCGCGTCTATCGCTCGGTCTTGGATTACGGGTACGCCCACCAGGAATGGCTGTACGTGCAGGGTGCGATGGCGTTTGGCTTCGATCATTTCAGGATGCCGTTCGTCTTCGTCCAGACCATGCCCCCGTTCAGTTGCCATGCCTACTACCTGCCAGAGGCGCTGGTGGTGGAGGCCGGCAAGCAGCTCGTCAGCGTGATGGAGGAGGTTCGCCTTCGTCGTTCGACCGGCGTCTACAAGCCGGCGGACACGGGGGAGATCCTGGAACTAGAGGTGCCCGCTTGGGCTTTGAGGACAGAGGAGGTTGTCGAACTATGAACGATCACATGGAAATCCTGGGGCCGAGCAGCAGCCCGACCACCGGGAAGCTGACCGAGGCTTTAGCCAAGGCTCAGTCGGAATACCAAGCGGTAAAGCTGGACTCCAGCAACCCGCACTTTAAGTCTCGCTTCGCTAGTTACCAGCAGTGCTGCGAGGCCCTCCGGGGTCCGCTGACTGCGAATGGGTTGTGCCTGCCGGACTTCCGGCCTGGGTTTGTCGGGAATGCCTGGGTTGTCGTTGGCACCTTGCGACACACCAGCGGCGAGTACATCCAAGGATGCGCTCCGCTGCTGATGCCCAAGTCTGACATGCAGAGCTTTGGGGCGGCGATGACCTACGCCAAGCGGACTCTGCTGATGGCCCTGACCGGCGGGTTCTCTGGCGAGCCGGATGACGATGGCAACACGGTCCAGTCCTCGTCCAAGGGTGGCGATGTCTACAAGTCCTTGGCTTATGAGACGGGTGCCAAGAAAGCCGTTGCGGAGGCCGAGACGTTTGACGAAGCGAAGAAGCATCTGGACACGGTGCGACTCCGTGCCAAAGAGAAGTCGGTGCCGGCGGAAGTGTTCCACCGGGTAGAGGCCGAGTTTAAGCGTGTTTGGCAGAAGGAGGCCAAGTGATGGGTTATCAGCGATTCATGGCGCTGGGCAACGTGACCGGCGACCCCGAGATTAAGCAGGTCGGTGAGAACGAGGTGGCCAAGTTCGGCATTGCCGTCAATGGCTACAAGGACACGGTTGAGTTTTTCGACACCGAGTGGTGGAAGCCCAACGGGGCATTGGCCTATGTGGCCAAGGGAACGCCCGTGTTTATCGAAGGTGAGCTTCAGACTCAGCGGTGGGAGAAGGACGGCCAGAAGCGATCCAAGATCGTTGTCAAGGTCCGGACGCTCCAACTGGCCGGGGCGAAGAAGCGTGAGGCCGTGGAAGATTTTGCAACCGACTTTGCGTGAGAGAAGTGCGCGCCGCCTGGGGGCGGGGATACCCCTCCACCCCGCCCCCAGGTCTTTTTATCGGAGGGACAAGGAGGAAGCGATGACAGTCTGGAAGGCTGAAGTAGGGGACCGAATTTTATCTGCTGGCGTGTCGGTTGATATCCAGCAGGGGTCGGTCGTTGAGATCGAAGGAGAGAAGTTTGTGAAGGTCTGGTGGAACGGCTTGCTGCCAATGAATTCGGAATGGCATCCGACCGAGAAAGAGGCCCGGCAGGCAGCGGCGGCCAAGCTCGCCAAGTTCGTTCACCAGCTATCCCAGCAGTACGCAGACATGCGGCAGGAGAAAGCCGATGCGGCTGCGTGACTACCAAGTTCAGAATGTGGATGCCCAGCAGGCTGCGCTGTCTGAGGGTATCCGTAGCACTCTGACGGGCCTGTTCACCGGGGCGGGCAAAACGGTTGTGTTCTGCGAGCTGGCTCGCCGCGTGGCTGACACGCACGCAGGCCGGACGCTGATCATGCCCCCGCTCCGGGAACTGGTCTGGCAGGCTGTCAACAAGGTCCGAGAGGTCGCGGGCTTGGACCCGGGCCTGGAGATGGCAGAGTTCCGCTGCGAGCAGGACGAGTGGTGGAGCCCGCAGGTCGTTGTGGCCTGCAAGCAGACCCTGGTCAGGGGGCGGTACAAGAAGTTTTCTGACATCCGCCTGGTAGTGGTGGACGAGGCGCACATGTGTTTCTCGCCTGCCTGCTTGGAGATGTTCCGCTGGTTCCAAGACCACGGCGCCATGGTCGCTGGCTACACCGCCACGCCGTTCCGGATGGATGGCTCGCGGATGCTGGACTTCTATGAGCGTCCGATAGGCAATCAGGACATGCAGTGGGCCATCGACATGGGCTGGAGTGTCCCGCCCGTCTGCAAACTGGCCAAGGTGCATTCGATGGACCTGAGCCAAGTCCATGTGTCCGGCGATGACTTCAACCAGAAGGAACTCATGCGGGAGGTGGAGAAGGAAGCCAACCTGCACCGCATTGCCCTGATCACCGCAGAGGAGATGGATGGTCCGACTGTCGTATTTACGCCTTCGGTTGGCTCGGCAAAGGGGGTGGCCCATTACCTCAACAACAACTACGGGATTTCGGCAGTTTATGTGTACGGCTCCCAGCCGGAAGAGGAGCGCTCTGAGGCGCTGGCTGCTTTCAAGTCTGGCCGGGCCAAGGTTCTGTGCAACTGCCAAGTGGTCGCTGTTGGTTTTGATTACCCTCCTACTGCGACCCTTATTCTCGGCCGTCCGACCCGCAGTCGATCCTTCTGGCTCCAGTGCGTGGGCCGGGCAACTCGCCCCCTGCCGGGTGTTGTGGACTTTGAAGGCTCAACACCGGAGTCCCGCAAGGCCGCCATCGCCGCCAGCGGGAAGACCCGGTTCAAGATCGTTGACTGCACCGACGCCACGCTAGACCACCGGCTGATCACGGCCGTGGACATGTTCTGCGAGGCGGACAAAGAGGTGAAGGCTGCGGTCAAGCAGGCGGCTGCGGATGCCAAGGAACCGCTGACCCAAGAAGAGCTGGATGCGCTGGCTCAACAGGAACTAGAGCGGCGACTGGCCGCGCAGGAGATCGAACGCCGCCGGCAGATGACCCTCGGCAGGGCAACGGGGGTGGTGACCAGCCAGCAGATCGATCTCGGGTTTAGCGGCAAGCGATCTATCGGAACGTACATGAACCCCCTGCGGGGCAAGTACGCCGGCCTGCAAATGAACCAGTTGCCGCAGCACTACTTGGAATGGGCCTGCAACAACCCGGGGCTGAAGGGTTGGATCAAGAACAACTTTCTCAAGGAGAGGAGGAGGCGGCGTGAACTCGCCAAAGCAGCGGTCTGACTTATTGCTGGAGGACACCATTCAAGAGATCACGGAGGTCTTTGAAGTCCAGCACGTTTTTCCCAAGACGTTCATCAAGGAGGAGAAGAAGGATGGGTTCTGGAAACGACTGTGGAATCGTTTTGCGTCATGCTTTGGCCGAGGCCGACGAACTGTGGCGCCGGTGCGTGGTCAACGGGCAAACGGTGAAAGCCGCCGCAAAACTCATGGGCCTGCGTCACGGCCAGTGCGCGGGAGTGGTTCGTCTCCTGCGGAAGGTCGGCCGCGTTCCTAGTCCCGAGCGCATGGCGGCGGTTGCCATGCGGGACTTTGGCCTGGAAGACCAAGACATCGCGGAGATGTTCCGCCGCTCGGAGCGGTGGGCCTGCGCGGTAAGGGGGCGGGTGGAGGAGCTGCGGGAAGCCGAGCCGATCCCTGTGTTCTTTGAGTATCTGGACGAGGGACTTCGTCCGCAGGATCCGTGCCCAGAAGAGTTGTGGCGGCGGGCTGCGGAGATTCGCAGTAAGCGGACAAAGAACTACGCCGACTACGACTCGCCCGTGAACGAACGTAAAGCCCGACCGCAAGGCAGGTTGCGGTGCTTCGCATGGAATGGACGCAATGCATCGTTCCTTTCAATCTGCCCTAAAGCATGGGCAGGCCGCTGAACGGAAGTGGGTTGAGTCTCGCCGCAAGGATGGGCGGGCTGTGGCCCACGGCAAGAAACTGGTGATTAAGAACCACTGCAAGGTCAAAGATCATGTGGAAAGCCCAGACGCGGTTGCGCTGTTGTCGGTGGAGATCAAGGAGCGCTCTTTGTCCTTCACCGGCCCAGAGGATTATCCGTACGACACGGTCTTTGTCGATGACTGCCGTGGGCTGGGGCGAGAGAATCTCGCTCACTTTGCCTACGTGTACGTTTCCAAGCCCACAGGCAAGTGGGTGTGGCTCACTCCTCTGGACCGTGACGAGACATGGACAGAGGAGGTCACGTTTGATCGCGGGCGCGGGCATGAGGTGCCGGTCCTGGTGGCGCCCAAGAGCCACCTCCGCTCGGCCGAGTCGCTCATCAACCTCATCTATCCTCACGGGCTTCTGGATCTAGTCGATGGAGAAACCGGCGTCTTTGTCTCCGGAGGTGGAGCGGTTGAAGAACGAGAACGATACGTTGCGCAGACGCATCCAGACGCTGGAGGCCGAACTGCAAAGGCTAAAGGCGCAAATAGTAAACGTGTGGGGTGACGGGTGAGCTTTCATCTGCTGTTCATCGTCTCGCTGATTTACCTGAGCGTGGCCATCGACCAGTGGCTCCGGGGCTGCTCGGCCGGGGCGGTGGTGTGGGCGGCATACGCGGTGGCGAACTGGGGCCTGATGGGGATGACAAAATGATCATCCAGTTGAACCCGCCGATCTGGGTCCAGACCCCCAAGGGCGAGGGCGATGCCCTGCTGATCATTGATTACGGGGTGCATTACAACACTGTCTGGGTGGTCCACCTGTTTGAGGACGGCCAAGTCCTGCACTTTGACAGCTCGGACATCCGGGCCATGGGGAATGCGATGTACGGCATACCCCACCCGAGGCCCGCATTTGCCCCAGATCGGGCGTATGAGACGCCAGACCACCCGTTATAGGTTCCGGTTCCCAAGGACGGGAGAACGCAAATTTGAGCGTCTGGGGCAATGGTCTATGTGAGATCCCTAATACTGTTCCTGTGTGCATCGGCCTGCTTTGGGGAGGATATCCCCATCTTGTGGTCCCCGCCCGCCGGCTTTCCTCCCACCTTGAGGGATGTGGCGAGCCGGCTGCCAGCGGACACCGATGCCCGGGATGCCTGCCTGATCACGTATGCCCATGAGGGGAACCATTTCCTGTGCCGAGGCAAGCCTGGTTTCCATTGTGTGTACATCGGTGCCGGCCAGCGGTGGGAGATTCCCACTCCCCCGCTGGTCACGGAAGAGGTGTTTGCGGCGATCCCCCGGGCACACCGGACCAGCATCTACCCCATCTACCTGCGGCAGGGACGAGACGATTACTGGCACTCCCAGCCGCTGATGATCTTGGACGAGTGGCGGGCCTACACCGTGGGCTCGCTCGTCAGGCAGGAGCTGGGCATGCAAAAGCGGGCCGAAACGGTGGCTCACACAAAGACGATGGCGAGATTCGCCAAACAGCTCCACACTATGGCCAAGGAAATCCCCGAGTACGACATGACGGAGCTGACCAAGTTCTGCCAGTGGAACCTCGGGGAGTGTTACCGCATTGAAGGATTCGACACGGAGGTTCGTTTCGACTGACGGCGTGGGTTGGGTCAACCTTCTGGCACGCCGCCAAGTCCTCGCTACCAGAAGGGATTGTTCCGACAGCGAGTAGGCCAGCCGCAAGCGACAGGGCCAAGGAACACGGGTGACCGGATTCGCCCGATAAGCAGGTCGCATATCACCAGCCTCCGGCGGCATGGTGGTCGCCTTGATCCTCCCGAAAAGCGGCGGACATGGGGCGGCGGCTAACCCGAGCTACGGCTGGGGATTAGTCGCCGTGCGCCATGAACCAGCCCTCAAGCAGCAAACATGGGATGGCTACTCTGAGATTAGATGCTGGATAAGAGGATGATTAATAAGAAGGGGAGGGTCTGGACTGAGGCTGGTCCTGCATCCCGCCCGCTGCCCCGGCTCCGATAGCACCGGGGACAGCGAATTTGCGGAGGATCCGGATCTGATCCTCGGTGCCTGGGTAGAACACGTAGTTCTTCTGCCCTTTCGCCCCCTCGTAAACGTGGCCCGGGATGCCGGCGTCAAACAGCCTGCGAGATGCCTCCCGTTGGCTTGCAACGGTTGGTGCATCAAATACGTTTCCGCCGGCCAGCATCTGGTAGAAGGTCGCCCCCTCGTCGTTGCCGAATTCCGCCGACTCGCGCATTTTTAGGTCGTTGCCTTCGTATGCGCGGTATATCGGCTGTCCCAAGACATCGTCAAACAACCGAGGATCGACCGACCTCAATCTGTCATGCAGGTCTTCCTGCCACTTCAGCGGAACGTCATACCGCAGAAGAGACTCTTCGGGAACACCTATCTCCAATTCATAAGTTCGGCCACGCGGGAATTGAGTCTGGAGCCTGGATCGCGTGTCCATCGCGCCATCCAATGCGTTTGAGCCGCGGCGGTATAGCCGGTGCCAGTCTGGATGGTTCGGCTCCGTCCGCAGGTCCCGCTTGGCGTTCCTGATCTGGTCTGCAAGCCGCTGCCTCGCCGCGACCGTGGTAGCGTTGCGATACCACTCAGCCACCCGCGGGGACTCCGAAGCGTACAGCCCGAAGCCCTCATCAAGCGAGCCCTCCCCGCTCTTTGCCATCGAAAGATCCACTTTTTCCCAGTCATACGGGCTGCCGTGGTACGCCCGGATGTACTTTGACTCCGGCGCAGCCCCGGCGATCCGGGCAAGAACTTCGGCATAGCGTTCCGGGTTTCCCATACAGGACTATTGCCCGTAATTTGAGTGGAACGTACGCGGATCATCCGTACACTACTGGCGAGGGTAGATCGGATGCAGCGTGCCAAGACTGACCGCCAAGGACCGCCTCCTCTTCCAGGAGTTCGCCGCTCTCTTCAGGTCTTGCGCCGTCTGCTGGTGGCCGCAAAGCGACGGCCGGCGCCGCATGGAGATCCACCATCTAGTCGGTGGTCGGGGCCGCAAGCATGACCGGCGCAACCTCCTCACGCTTTGCCAGAACTGCCATGAGGTTCTCCATCTTGGACCAAGACTGACTGGACTTCCTGACCTAAACAAGGGTACACTGCTTACCTGCAAGCAGGAGACTGACCCCGAGTTCTATGACCCTGAGTACCTGGCCTCGCTTCTTCACAAGAAGTGGCTGGGCTATGACCCCGAGCCGGTGCCGGAATGGTATCTGTCGCAACGAGAACGGAACGTGACTTCATGGTCGGCAAGGAAGCCATGACCTGCCAGGTGATCCGGGTGACCCGCCCCGACACCTGCTTGGTGCGCACCTATCTCCCGGCCGTGCAGGGTCACGTTACTGTGAACCTTGTCTTGGAGGGCGTGAAGTGCAAGAAGGCCGCCAAGCAGGAGATCATCGACTGGGTAGAGATCCACGCCGACGCCGAGAGGCTCAGGCTGATTACGTGGGAGTGGTTCCGCGACGAATACGGCCGCGTCCTTGGCGACCTTGGTGATTTGCAGACTGGTGAAACCCTGACCCAGTGGCTGCTAGATCGCAAGGTTGCCGAGGCGCGGCCCGATCACTACCTGGAAATCCTTCGCAACATGGTTGCATCTGAGGAGCCCGAGCTGCCATGAGGCCACCTGCATATCTCTGGACCGGCGGCACGGCCAAGACGATGAACTATCGGTTTGTGTTCTACTTCCCCGAGGAGGGCAGCCGAGACTTCTCCCGCAATGCGGAGGTCGGCACATGGGTGGGGAAGAACGCCAAGGTCTTGGACAAAAAGTCTGCCACCGACTGCTGCAAACTAATTGCAGATGAGTTTCCGTGGCTGCTGTGGATTGATGCCATACACCACAACGGCCCGGTGGCGAGGTGGTTTGTATGAACAGCCGTGCCAAGGGTGCCAGGGGAGAGAGAGACGCTGCTGGGGCGTGGGCCAAGCTGTTTGGTTGGGCCCGCCGTGGCCAGCAGTTTGCCGGCGGTGCCGACTCACCAGACATAGTGACCTCCACGCCGGGCATTCACGTTGAGGTCAAGCGTACCGAACGGGGCAATCCCTATGCCTGGCTCAGGCAGGCCATCGCAGACGCCGGGCCCAAATGCCCACTGGTTCTTCATCGTCGCAATAACGAAGAGTGGATAGTCATAGTGAGGCTCACCGATGTCCCAAGATTGGCGAAGGAAGTTGCTCAGGCAGTTGAAGCAGTGGGCGGAGGCGAGGTTTCCGCTGCCCTACCCAGTGCGTGTGTACCTGCGGCCGAGCAGTAAAATGGCCGACAACCTCGGCTTCTTCTGTTTCGATGACGATGAGGAGCGCGGAACGATTTCGATTCTGAACACCCAAGACAGAGTGGGCGTTATCGATACATTTGTGGAGGAGTGGGCGCATGCCCGGACGGTTCATTTGATCGACACGGAGGACAACCAAGATGACCCCTATCACCACCCATCCTTTTGGTCCGAGTACGGACGCATCCAACAGGCCGCAAGGGAGCGGACTTGGTGATCCCTACCTGTCCGTCTGCGAGGACCTGCATTCCCTGCTTACGCGCAAGCGGGGCTACTACGGTTGTCCCGACGAAGGTCCATTGGATAACGCCATGGGAGTGCAGGAACAGGGCATAACGCCGTGGGTTTACCAGCTTGCCAGAATCGGGGAAAAGCTCCGACGCTGCGGCGGGCTCCAAGGGGCAATAGTTAATGACAGAGCAAGGATGATCAGGGAGACGTTGTACGACATTGCAGGGCATGCAGTCGTTGCGATTGCGGTCCTTAACCATGAAGAGGCGCAGAATGAATCTGAAGCTAATCCATTGGCTTCTGAAGCACCGTGATGTGTTGATCCAAGTGATCTCGCTGGCGAAGAAGTTTGACCGCGACGGCAGCTACATCTCCCAGTGGGAGGTGGTTGATGAGATCGCCCGCGTGGTGATTCCTGTCTTTGAGAAGGAAGGCACTGATGTCCATGGCCTGACCTCCCAGGAATACGACTGGGATGCGGACACCGTGGGCGCGTTTGCGCTCGGGGCGGAAGTGTCGGCCCTAGGCGTGGACTGGCAGGCGCTGGTCCAAGTGGTCATTCCGATCCTCATCGCCATTCTGAAAGCCCTTGCTGGCGATGAATGACTTCGTCCACCTGCCGCCCTACCGTGTCGATCTAGTCAATGTGCCGCATTCGGCGCAGGAGGGGGTGGACTGGGCGGTCGCAAGCTACGGAATCCCGGCGCTGTGGAAAGAAACCCACGGCGCCGGGGTCCGGGTGGCGGTGATCGATTCTGGGGTAGCCCCGCATCCAGCCTTGCAGGGGGTGGTGGTTGACTACCGCAACTTCTCGTCGGACTCCGAGGTCTACGACACCCTTGGGCATGGGACCCACGTAGCCGGCGTGATCGGCGCTAAGACCGGCGTGGCCAAGGGGATCGCCCCTGGCGTGCAGATCGTCAGCATGAAGGTGCTGGGTCATTCGGGGATGGGCAGCAACGACGCTGTGGCCCATGCCGTCAACCACTCCGTGGACGCCAAGGTGGACATCGTCTGCATGTCTCTTGGTAGCCCGAGGCCCAGCAGCAAGGTGCATGAGGCGATCCGCCATGCGACCTCGCAGGGAATCTTGGTGGTGTGCGCTGCCGGCAATGACGGCGGGGCGGTCAACTACCCGGCCGCGTTCCAAGAGACGATAGGCGTCGGGGCCGTGGATAAGAACGGCAACGTGTGCGAGTTCTCCTGCCGGGGCAAGGAGATCACTGTCGCTGCGCCGGGCCAAGACATCACCTCCACCTGGCTGGCCGATGGGTATGCCTGCTTGTCGGGGACGAGCATGGCTGCGCCGTTTGTGGCCGGGGTGCTGTCGCTCTATGTCTCGGCCGCCAAGGCAGACGGGCGAAAAGTCAACCACAAGGATGCGCTCAAGGCCATCTCCGAGAGCAGCCGAGATGTCGGCGCGCCGGGCAAGGACCCCGAGTACGGCTGGGGCCTGGTCGATCCTCACAAGCTCTTGAACTACAGCGCCACCGCATCGGTCGATGGCGTGACCATCTTCATTCCTGGGGCCAAGATCCTATGACGCAGATGCAGATCATCTCACTGGCAATCGCTGCTGCCGTGGCGGCGTACGTGTATCTCCCGAGCATCAAATGGCCCGCAAGCAAGCCAAGTTCCATGCGGCAGATCGAATCCGTCCTTGCTATCCGAGACAGCAACACCACTCCCGAGGTGCGCAAAGCATGCACAGCGCTGCTACAAGCCCTGCTTCAGTGAAGCATTGGATCCTGTTGGGGGCGGTAGCGTTTGCCGCCCTCCAGTTTTTGCCTGTTGGCCCCCAGCGGTCAGTCGCTACCGGCCCCGTTGCCAAGGCGCTAGAGTCGGCCTCCTCCACCGACCGCGCCCGAGTCGCCAGTGTTTACGCCTCCCTGGCTGACTTGATCGAACGGGATGGTGGCAAGCTGATCCCCACCACGGCGGTGTGGCGCGCTATCTATGCTGACGCGCTCCGGCTGGCCGCTGGGGGGACCGATCTTCCGGGCAAGTACAAGGGGTTGGACACGGCGATAGAGGAAACGCTGGGCCAGCACTACGCGCTGGACAACATGCCCATCGATCAGGAACTGGCCAAGCAGATCGCCGCTGGCTGCCGGGCCGTGGAGACGCAGTGTGAGTGATCTGGACACACCGCAGGAATGCCTCAAGGCGTATGAGGACGGTCTGCCCGGCTGGCAGCTCAACATGCGGGAGAACACAGAGTTTCTCGCCACGCAGAAGTACCAATACTTCTCGGAGCCCAACATCCGTGGGGCTGGGATCGGCAAGCGAGCCTTGCTCTGGCAGTACGCCAAGAAGCTGGACGATAAATGTTTTACTGAGGCTCAAACCACGGGCGACTGTGTCTCGCATGGCTCTCGGAATGCGCGGGACATCACGCGGGCTGTCGAAATTCTGGTGAAGAAAGAGCCCGAAGACTGGTTCAAGATGGGTGCGACGGAGCCCACCTATGGGGCCCGAGGGCATGGCGGTCAGGGCATGAGCCCCGGCCGGGCCAGTCGGTTTGAGCGGGATGTGGGCTTCTTGGCCCGCCACAAATACGAAGGCGTGGTCGATCTGTCGAAGTACAAAGCCAGCATCGGCCACAACTGGGGCCCGAGAGGCGTGCCCGAGAACGTCCAAGAGCTGTGCCGGGAGAACAAGGTTGGCGTGATCACGCAAGTGAGAACGCAAGAGGAGCTGATGGACGCGATGTTCAACGGCTACGCGGCGCACTCAGGACAGTATGCGTCTTGGTCCACTGGCTCTAACTCCAAGGGCGTTCACGGCCGAACGCCAGGAGGCTGGAACCATGATATGTGCATTTGTGGCTACGACGATTCCAAGGAAATATTTCCCTTCCGCGTTTGGATGATCGTCAATAGCTGGGGCGGCTGGAATCAAAAGCCATCGGGCTGGCCAAAAGAATACGGGCCATGGATACCCGGAATGATTCTGACCAGCGGCGATGACTTCAACGTGTGCGTGGAGTCAGGCGACTGCTGGGTCTACGGCAGCATCGACGGCTATCCGCCCCAGAAACTCCCTGACTACGGAACCGTGGGGTTACTTCGCCATGATTGATTGGATCCTCGCCTTCTTCATTCAGCCCGATCTGACCGGCCCGGTGGCCGTGCATGCTGCATACGTTATCCACACGCAGGACGCCGACTCCCCCTCCCAGGAGTGCTGCGGGGCCTGCAAGGGAACAGGCTTCATCACCCACGGCGACGGGCACAAGACCCCCTGCCCCTGCCCGCCTGACTGCGAGTGCAAAGCGGTTAAGCACCCGCCGTCAGTCTTGTGCGAGGACGGCAAATGCAAGCCCAGCAAATAGTCAGGCAGTGCCTCTATGAGACAGGCGCCCGTGGCATCAGCAAGCACGCCGAAGAGATCGCTCTTATCGGGTTGGTCCACACGCCGGTGGCAGAGCGTGGCATGCGACCGTACCGCAGGCGGATCAAAGAGACATTCCTTCAGGGCCACCCCGAGGCCGGCTCCGTCTTTATCGTATTGGTTCTACCGATCCTGATCTCGGTCATCAGCGCATGGATTACCCGTTGGATTTTGAATCGGAAGGATTTGAAGGCGATCCGGGGCCAGGCGTTCGACGCCTTGAGCGAGCTATCGCCGTCTACGACGGACACACTCACATCTATCAGTACGCCCCAGAGGAATCCAACCGGGCAAGACTGATGGTCAAACTGCATGTCGAAGAGGGGAGGCTTCATCCCTACGCAGGGCTGATGCTGGTTCACATGATCGGGGGGAGCAATGGAAGTTGAAACATGGATGCTCGTTGTGTCCGGCGCCTGCGCCATTGTGCCGTGGGCGTTCAGTATCCACGCCAAGGTGGCCGTCATCGCCAGCGCGGTGGAGCATCTGCCGCAGGTGGTGGAAGAGTTGCGAGAAGTCCTCCATGAACATGAGCATCGGCTAGACAAACATGCAAGTGAGATCCAGGCTCTCAAAGAAAAGACAACGGCTGGTCGTTGAGTACATGGGACTGGCTACCATGCTGGCCAAGTTCTTTGTCCAGTCCCGGCCGCCTTGGCAGAAGGGCGTTCTGATCCCTGACTTGGAGAGCGAAGGATTCTTGGCCCTGACCAAGGCCGCTCGCACGTACGACGAGAAGAGGCTGCCGTATCCGAAAGCCTACTTTGCTCGGGCCTGCATGAACGCCATGTACAAATGGATCAAGCGATCCCAGCGGACGCCGGCCGACTGGAAGGTCAGCTTGCAGGAGGCAGAAGAGTTGCTGCCGATGCTGGAGAACCCAGACTACCTACGGCTGGCAATCGAAGACCTGCCAGACGGCGAGCGAGAGCTGGCCGAAGACAGGTTCCAGGGCGGCAAGACGCTCAGGAAGATTGCAGAGGGGCATGACATTTCTCTGCGGGTGGCGTCTGTCCGTAGCCGCGAACTAGCCAAGAGGCTTGCGTCTGCACTGGATATCCGGCTTTCGCCGCACGCATCAAACCATAGACATCGGCCGGGTGGTAGTAGCCCGAAGAGTTCTTTTTCAAAACCGGCTTCTGGTGATCGACGCAAGCCAGGGCGATCTGGCTAGTGGTCATGCCCTGTCGTTTCATGGCCAGCATCTGAAGGCCGAGCTTGCGCTCCTTCTCGCACGGCACCCACTGGGATCCCTTGCGAACGTAGCCCCACGGCCGGGCCCCGCCATAGGGCAGGCCCTGCGCCTTGCGGTGGGCCATGGCCACCTTGATCCGCTTGCCGATCTGCTTGCGTTCGTACTGGGAGAACACCGCGCCCTGAAGGAACACCATCTCCCCTTCATCCGTGGCCAGGTCTACGGGGAAGTCCAGGATATGGAGCTTGATCCCCAGCTCCCGCCACACCAGCACGGTGGTGGCGGCATCGACCAGCGAGCGGAAGGCCCTGTCCTTGGTGGTGATGACCACCATATCCCCAGGCGAGAGGCGGTCCCACATCTGCTTGCCGGCCGGTCGATCCTTGAGCGGAACGGAGCCCGACACATCGGTGTCAACGAACACCTCCGCCAACTCCACGCCGGCCTTGTCTGCATACGCTTGGAGCGCGTCAGACTGAGCCGACTTGGAGTTGGCTTGGAGGTCCGTCGATACCCGCACGTAGCCATAGATCATTGCGATACCCACCAGAGTGTCAGGCAAACAAAGAACGCACCCACCAGAAAGTCAGCGACAGGACTCATCGAATCACCTCCAGGATTATACGAAGAACAACGATCACCAGCTCCACAATCATCGGGGCATCCGTGCCCATGGGTCACCTCCTATGCGATGGAAAACACGGGGGCCTTCCCCCACTCACTGAACACTTCGGCCAGCACCCGCTTGCCAGTCTGGTCAACGTACAGCGTGACCTTCCCGGGGGACGGCGGGGTAAGCTGACCGGAGTGGTTGACTTCCGGAAAGGCATCGTCGCTTTGCAGCAGCGATGTCATCACAGTGGGCCCGATGGCCCCGGCAAACTTCTTGTACGCCGCCAGCACATCGTCAGCCGGAGCCTTGGATGACACCGCCTCCTCCAACTGCCGCTTGGCAAACACCATGCCGTCAACATGGACGGGCCAGTTCAACGCCTTACTAAACACCTCGGTATCGAACAGCCACTGAACAACCTCAAGCTCTGTCACTTAGCCACCTCCTCCGGTTTGTTGACAACGATCCGAATGTCATCCTTCAGGTACTCAATCAGGGCCTCCGCCACCTGCTCGGTGAACCGATCCCCCACATTCATCCCGCCCACCTCGCACCACGCCACGCACACGTACGGGTACTTGTGCCCTGGCTCATAGCCGAACTCAATCATCCGATGCTTTGCGAATGCCATCACCAGAACCCCACTTTGATAGCCTCATCGACCCCACGCTTGGCTTCGGCCAAGGTGCGAAACTTTCCAGGGACATAGTTGCCATGCTGCTCATGGCCCGCCGCCCGTATGACGTAGCCAGTGCGGTGCTTCAGCGTGTGGCCAGGATGGGACCAGCTTTCAAAGTCCTCTTCGATCACGCGGCCACGGTAGGTCCAGGTCTTAGCCATCACTTCCCTCCCTTCCCATAATCCGTCTCCCAGTCCGACATCTCTCTGGCGAACCCGTCCGCCATATCCTCATGGTCGGCCAGGCCCTCACGGAAGTGGTTGGCCACCCGAGCCAGCTCGGCGCCGAACACATACCCCGCCGACAGATAGCGGTCGCTCAGTCCCTTCCCTACCGCAGGGCTTGGGACAACAGTCTGCACCTTATGCTGGAGAATCGTTGGCACACCGTATGCCGACTCGTCCTGGTGCAAATCCAACGTGACGTTGACGGTCAGAATCCCGAACCCGGAGATCACAATCCCGCCCTCATCGTCAGCCTTCGCCTTCTTCTTAGCCATCACTGTCCTCCCCGAAGGCATCAGCCTCTTCTAAAAGGTGATCGAACTTATCTGCATAGTCGTACCCTTCCCACCCGCCCCACTTCAGTTCCGTGTAGGTGCGATCCACCTCGCTCCGCAACTGCACCACCGCATCAACCAGCCGAGCCATAAACTTCAGGGCCGGCAGATTAACCTGCATCTCTTCACCCATCACTCACCTCCTCTTGGGTAATCGTTGGGGTATTCCTGTTCAGGCTTGCCAGGCTTGGCTTGCCCGACATAAGGCTGCCACCACGGGGCATCCATCCTATCCACCACACCGGGGGATTCGGCACAGTGGATCAGGTGCGGCGACACGGGATCGTCCTCGGAGTAGGAGTAAGTCCCACGCCACACTCCGATGGGCTCGCCGTAGTAGTAGATCGACTGGCCCACCTCGGGCTGGCGGGCGAAGAAGCTAATCCAGCCTGTCATCACTCACCTCCTGTAGCTCGCTCATAACTCTGTCTGCCACCTGTGCGTCGAACGGCGCGCCCTCATTCCGTTTGGCGAACCATGACCGCCATACTTCCGGGAAGCCGCCGGCCTGCTCCCACTGCTCCACCCATCGGCATCGATGCTTCTTGGCAGCAGCCATTCGTCGCTGCCGTTCACTGTCGGAGAGCCGAAGCCCCGTCCGGAAGCCGAACATAAACTCAGTCATCACTCACCTCCTAGAAAGGGTGCCACTCACCAAACGAATGCATCGGCCGTGGCAACTGACGCAGGAAAGACCACAGCCTTGGCATGTCTGTGATGTACTCCTCTCGGGCAGGCCCGGGGGTGTCATCATCCTTCGCCCAGTCTGCAAAGTCAGAGTCGCAGAACATGATGACCTTGTCTTTATAGATGCGTGCCCCATAGGTCTGGTAGGAACCGGACGGGTAGACGCCCGTGGGTGCTTCGATGCCGATGCCGACATGATCCTTATCCACCCACTTTGATGTGATCACATCATCGAACGGGGCCAACGAGGCGGCCTGTTCGTACAGGTCAGGTGCCTTGCGAACCACCTCATCCAGCCATGTATCTGGGCTGAAGTTATCCAGCCCGCTCTTCTTCTTGCTCTTCTTCTTAGCCATCACTGTCCTCCTTTATCTGCTGGGCCCATGCTTCTATCTCACCCGCCCGGGCACTGACCACCCAACGCAAGTGGTCTTCATCGGATGCGTAGCCGTCGCCCAAGAGCAGGTCATAGTGCGGGCCCAGCCGGCGAGACGCAAGGACTCGCTGTCTGGCATCCGCATACAGCAGGGCCATGTCAAACGGCACGTTCGCCACGCCGGTATTGGTGTGGACTCTCCATGTATCAGCCATCATGCCTCCTCCAAAAGAAATCGCCTGATCTTCTCATACAGATCAGGCTGGGTATCCCGAACCACACGCTCCGCCTGCACCAGCAGGGCGATAGCATAATCTACCCTCGCATCTGTCCATCCATCAATGCGTCCCATGCACCACCTCCTTCTTGAGCAACAGCCGGTATAGATCCTCATTCACCGCAAGCTGCTGGACGTGTAACTCAGCATCGCTAATCTCCCACGGTGGCATGTCCTCCAACACATCCCGTGCCATAGTCAGGGCCATGAGCAGGTGGAGATACTGGTCATCGGTCAGGTCAATCTTCATTGGTCCTCCCTTCTCGCTCTGCTTTCAGCATGTCACCAAGAGCCGTGCCCGCGAAGGGGCAAGGCAGGGCCCGATGCAGCACAGGCAAACACTCATGCAGTGTCGCCATGGTCGCGTAAACGAAGATAGAATCTTCGTCGGTCCATTCTTCCCAGGAGCCGTCGCGGAACTCATCTTCCGTAGATTCGATCCATCCTTGGGCAACGAGAATAAGTGCCTTCGCCTGCTGTTCCGTGAGGTTAATCGTTG
>JAGYIQ010000160.1 GCA_018402565.1 Pirellulaceae bacterium
CCCACTCGACCACCGAAGCCACCCGCGGAAAACGGATCAACATAAGAACAAGGAGTGCAATAGGTACCGCGAGAAACCATCGGGGCGCACCTCCGAAGCCACCAGTCAGGGCAAAGCAACTGAGAAATCCTGCTGCTTCCAGCATAGCCATTCCGACGATGTGGCCCGTTTGGAAAGGTGCGACAAGCGCTTCGGCACCGGTCTGCGATTTTCCACGGAAGGCCGCAAGCCCCGCACGCTGAACGATCGGCGGAACTACAAAGGACATCACAACGCTCATTACTGCAAGGCCGAGTGGAATGAGCGGCAAGGAGTTTGCATCCTCGGAGAAGCGAAAGCCCTGCGAAGCGATGAAGACGAGGTAGGCCGCAACACCGGCCATGAGCGCTCCGTGAATTATCTGAAGCGTCCGGACTTGGGGAGCAACCTCGGCAGCCGTAGTCTCGGCGTCTGTGTTCCATAGCGGCATGCTGAGGTCTCCAGTGATAAAAGGCGGTGTCGTCGCGTAGTGTTGGAAGGGCGTGCTTGTCGCAGGAGGTCACTGGTGGGCAGAACGAATGAGCTCAGCAGCGGCGGGCCGCTGGAGCATGGACCCTCACTCAGGCCGCCCGCCCCCGCCGTCTGCTGCAGCGGCTGGTTCGGCTACGCCCTGCAACTGAAGCAAGCCCTTCGCCAGCCACCAGCCCTCGAACCGAACCCATCTTGTTGGCTCCACGTGCTCAAGTGGCTCGTCCACGCCGGTTAGCCGCCATACCAGTTCAGTCTCTGTTGCCTTCTCAATCTGGTAACGGTCCACCGACTCGATTGGCCGCTGATACGCCGGGCTCCAAATTTCCCAGGTGATGACCAATTCCTGCCCGTCCATCTTCCACGTCCCGACCCTGGGGAGCCGCACGTCCGGACCTTGCGGCTGCTCACGGCTAGCCCGGTCAAGGGCGTCTATCCTGCAAACGCCGTTGTGTCGAAAGGTTATGACCATGAGAGTGTCATCCTTTTTGAGCCGCGTGACGATTTGCTTCCACCCACCCACCAACTGCTCGGCGGCGACGCCCGGCTTTGCTGGCTCATCTCCCGACAAAAGGCCAACGACCGAAACACATGCAGTTAGCGCCACCCAGAACATCGAACGCGCTACCATGGTTGAGTCCTCCTAGCCGAACGTCCGACGTCACCGGGGACGGCAGTTTGATTTTCCATTTGTAAACGCCCCACGCCGTCCTCCGGTGCACGTCATGGTTCGGTGATTTTTTCGCTGTCATCGTTGGGTTGGGTATTTACGCTTTTAGTCAGACTGGCTCGGCGCGCCAGCGGCATTGCGCGCACGATACCAGCGCAACCAAGGCTGTCCAATCATGAACACCACCGCAATCACAAATACAACCTTGAACATGTCGGTTATCGAGGTCACTGTCGGTTCGGACGACGGGGCGCCAGGTTCGCGAGCAATCATTAGGTAAGCAATAAAGGACAGAATCAAAATCAGCGGTATGAACCCGCGCACAATTTGCCACTTTGTGAGCGGCGTGGACCAATGTTTCTTCTGTTCGCGAT
>JAGYIQ010000161.1 GCA_018402565.1 Pirellulaceae bacterium
CGTGCGGCTTTAAGCGCGGCGGCATAGGCCTCTTGCGGGCTGTCCGTAGCCAAGACCCGCGCAATGGCGAGCGTCACTGCGCCATCTTCACCGTCTGGCAAGGTCGACAGCAACGCGATCCCAGCCGATCGGTTCTGCGGCAATCCTTCCCCAGACAGCAGCGCAAGGCCAATGGCACGGCGTACAGGCTCTGACACCTGATCTGGGTTCTGCATCGCGGCAGCCAGTTGCGCCATCGGCGGCAGGTCTGGCGCGGTCACCACCCGGACAGAGGCGACGGGTCGCAGATCGGCATACAGACGAGCCGGATCAAGGGCATAGGCGTCGAAATCCAGCCGGACCGGAGTTGCTGGATCAAAGCTCGTCTCCACCACCAGACGTGACGGATTGGCAAGGAAGTCGCCCAGTGCCCCCTCGATCGAGGTGACAAAGGCGTCATAAGCGGCAGCCCCCGCCTCCGAGGCGCCGGGGCCGACAATCTGCCCACGCTGCAATCGCAAGACCTGCGCACTCCGGGCGGGACCGCCCGCAGGGTCAGTGAACTCTGCCGGAATGAGCGGGGCGAGACGCGACCAGGCACCACCATCTTCGACTTGCAAGCGTGCGGATGCCAAGGTGGCTACAGGCGTCGGATCACCGCCATAGCGGCCCGACGGTCCGGCGGCCAGGTAGTCGAACCGTGCCTCCAGCGTGACCGCCCCCACCGACTCAACCATTCCATTCACCAATACTTCCGCCCGTCCGCTGGGAAGGTCATAACGCAGATCGATGGTAGACTGCGGCACGCTGACACTGCGGAGTTGCAGGATGCCTAGCGGCAGTCCCGCCTCGGCTGGAAGGCAACCGGGCGAGACATTCAGCCCCGACAGGCCTAACGTCGCGCGCAGCGAGGTCAACTCGCTCCATGGCGCGCCCTTCAACGTCAGGCGGTCCACTGTGATCCGGCAGTCCTGACCACGCCCAATCTGGGGGCGCATCACCATGTCATATATCGTGGCCCGGTTCTCCACCGGATCAAGCGACAGGCCGCCATAGGTCAAATCGGTCTGGGTGCGAAGGGCGACCACACCGTATTGCACCAGCGCGCCCAGCACCCGCCGCGGGCTTATGTAATCCGACCAATCCGTTATATCTTGCGCAAACACTGGAAGGGCGGCCATGCAAAGGGCTGCGGCGGCTAAGATGGGCTTCATTCCAGCACTCCTTGGGGCGATTCCATTGCGGATTCCGCAGACGCGCGCTCCGTAATGGGTGTTAACAGACTTTCCCCAAGTGGCCGCAGTCTCTAGTCAAACTCGCCTGACGAAGCCGTCAGGTCAACATTTTTGCGCTCCAGATCGCACTTTGCCCACCCAATCGCGCGGTTTTGGGCGGTGGAGGTCAGGTGGCTGCGTCGCCTTTGCCCATTACGGGCGTTTTTTCAGCGAAGCGGACAGAACTGTTGATCCGATTTTGTGCCATTTGAAAGATAACGGGGAGAAGCGTCTTCCAACGCACTCTCCCCATTATGCCTTACAGGTAGCACACATTTGTTGCATGTGTCGAGAAT
>JAGYIQ010000162.1 GCA_018402565.1 Pirellulaceae bacterium
TTGGCATCACCCTGTACTTCGACGGTGCGGTGGACGACGATTGGGCGGAACTTGGCAACTGGTGGCAGGACGACGAGCACACGGTCGCGGCGACTGCCCTGCCAACGGCGGCGGATAGCGTGGTGGCGACGGCGAGCATCAACAGCAACAGCGGCAGCGCGGCGACGGTTGTGGATTTTACGATTAGTGGCGGCAGTGTTTTGTCTATTGAAATTACAGTGACCGGAACGGCCACGTTTAGTGGTAACGCGACTGCAAATGCAGGAACCGTGAACGGAAACGCTACGTTTACCAACTCTTCAGTCAATACTGGAACAGTTGCCGGAACTGCTACCTTTAACAGTGACGCCCTAAACTGCTTCGGCACGGCTGAAACATTCGTCCCCGACCCGCCGCCAGAATGCCTCTGACCCTCCATCACCACTAGAGCGTCATACCTATGCCCATGTCGCCCCGCCTTCTACGGCCCATCGCCAGCAATCTGGACAAGGACGCCGCCACCTACCTAAACGCCGTGGCGGTTGCCGATGGTCAGCAACTGGAGCCAGCTGTTAAGAAGGCGATCAACGACTTTGTGAAGGGCTGCAAGCAGGATGGCATCTGGGATGCCATCAAAGCCTCTTGCATCCTCGCCGGGGCCAGGACGCTGGCGGGTGCCCTGGTGCCGCTCAAGGGTGCGGCCCCAACGAATAACGGCCCATTCGTAGCTGGCGACTACAACCGCGAGACGGGGCTGGTGGGCAATGGGACAACGAAGTATCTAGATTCAAACCGCAACACCAACCTAGACGGGCAAGACGACTGTCACTTGGCTGTTTACGCTAGCACTGCGAACACTGGGCTCCGCTGGTACGCCGGTGCCGGTTTTACGAATGCCGGAACGCTTCACATACTTGCGGACACACCGGCACTGATAGTCCGATGCAGAAACTCTACCGACGACATACAAAGTAGCGTGGCGGTCGCCGGACTGCTGGGAACGTCTCGCAATAATTCGTCTGATTTCATTATGCGCGGGAATCAAACGAATTTCACAAAAACCAGGGCAAGCCAGGCTGCTTTCAACGGCAACGTCTTTGTCTATTTGACTAACGGTTCCGCGTCGTTCTTCAGCAACGCTCGGCTGGCGTTTTACTCCACAGGAGGAGCATTAAACCTAGCTTTACTGGACGCTCGAGTTTCTGCGCTCTACACCGCAATTGGGGCCGCTATCTGATGACCCTTTCCGACATCACCCTCCCTGTGTCCTACGAATGGGGCGTGGCTCACGCCTTGGTATTCGGCCCGGCCCTAGCCCAGCGGCTCGCGGAGGTGCAGGGACAGCACGGCGACCCCAGGCATGTGCCAGCGGCCCGGTCGCTCACAGATGGCCGGTGGATGCTCACCGCCGACATCCTGACCGAGTGCCTGCCGGGCGGGCTTGTCTACGGGGGATTTAGCCAGTTGGATGCCGAGCGTTTTAACGAGATCGAAGTGGTGCCGATTGCCCAGGTGGTCGCCCTGTTGCCGGTCGCGCCGATGCCTGAGTGACGCTCTACCCACAGTATCC
>JAGYIQ010000163.1 GCA_018402565.1 Pirellulaceae bacterium
GAACCCTGGATTCTTGGTTGATGAACACGGTGTAGTCGCTCGATGCAATGGCGCACGCCACGTTTCCATTGTCCATGGACAGGGCAATGTCTCTGTAAAAGCTCGCTGTTTCATTTCGTGTCTGAGAGATTGATAGCCTGCCCCCCTGCTGTACCACGTACTTGTAAAGACACTCGTCGGACGTCACGGCGTCCCCCGTCCTCCCATCGCTGGCCGGGGCCACGTCCATCCAATTCTTTTCTTGCGGCACCCCGACAGAGACCGTGTTGGCCACCCACGTCTCGGACGTCGAAGACCACACGAAGGTATTGGCACTAACGTTTCCCCATGTGCTCCCCTCGTTATTGGAAATGCGCAACGGCTTTTGAACGGCGGCGGCGACCATGGTATCGCCACTTCCGTCGAACGCGATGGATTGCCAGTTGTATCCCAGCCCCGCACCCGTCGTTGCGTCTTGCCACTGGTCGTTGGCATACAGGAACATGTTGCCGCTGCTGGTCACGGCGCCCAGGCGATTCCCATCCATCGAAGAAGCGACACTCGTCCACGCCGCGGTTGGCGGGAGCGACGTCTGCTGCAGCCAAAGTGGGTCCGTCTGGGCCCCGTAAAACACGACACCCGTACTGTTTTGCGGAGACAACAGGTAGGAAGGCAGGTCGTAGAAAAATGTGGGCAAAGGTAAATCTTCCATCGTATCACCGGGGACCTCCACGTCTCCAATGGGAATGAACCCTTTGCACAAGAGTTCGTCCTTCATCTCCAGCAGCGTCGCCCCCCTCGTAAAGGGCCCAAACTCCTGGCGTTTGAAATCAAACGCGGGGTTGACCGCGTTCGGATGCTGCAGGTACCACGCGGGCAGGTGGTCCAAGGATGATTTCACCACACGATTTGTACCGGGCTCGTAATCGGACGCCGTCAACAACCTGATGCCACCGTCTGAGGGCGGGGTGGAGCGATCGTTGATGTTTACCTCCCAAAGCGTGGTGGACGATTGGTCAATCCCGCTACCCATCTGCGTGTGCGTTTTCAGGTACCGATAGTCGTCCGGCGAGGACCGACTTCCGGAAGGCTGGTTGAACTGGACACCGCCGAACCAGAACGCCTTTGCGTCGTTGCGAACCACGTTGTCCGCGCTGTCACGGTACCAAAAAGGCACGTTCAAACACATGTTTCTTAGACCATTGCGCAAAGTAATGGTAGATGGTCTTCCATGATCCGCGTTCGACCGGAAGATTGGTCCATTGACATCCCGTGCGAAGAACGTATGCAATGCGATCAACGATATAAGAGAGCTCCAGATGTCTGGGACGTCCCGTGCGATAAACGTAATTGGATTGCAAGTGCTGAAGCAAAATGTTGCGTGCAATGGCTTTCATTCATATTTCTTTCTTTTTTGTTTGTCAATTACCAAGAGAAATAGTTTTCAGAAAGTTTGTAAAAGCCTCGCGCAGCCCAGTTGGGTATATACTTTGCGCTTTGCGTATTTGAGTGCACCCGTAAACAATCTGGGCGCTGTGGCGTGTTCAATCCCAGTAGGGTCTCGTATGC
>JAGYIQ010000164.1 GCA_018402565.1 Pirellulaceae bacterium
GTGCCGGGGGTCTTCGTGTATGAGACGGAAGCTGAAGGCGAAGTTTTTCTGGCGATCGACGAGGGGGTTCTTGTCAAGACCGGACCGAACGTGCTGGTGTCTGTCCGCAATGCGATTGGGGGAACCGAACCAGAGCGTTTGCGGGAAGCGGTCGAACGGGAATTCCTTGCGCTGAACGAACACGAGCAAAGTGTTCGTTCAGTCTTGGCGAGAATGGAAGGTGACTTTATTCGACGCCTCGCGAGCCTCCAGCATGAGTGACCCCACCAAGACTTCCAGTGGAGGCCACCCCTCACCGTTCAGTCGCAAGGTCGGCGCCACGGTTGCACGCAAATTAAAGGCGCGACGCAATCCCTCGCCGGGCGTTTGGTATGGCCTGGGCATGATGGGCTTAATCGGATGGGCAATCGCTCTCCCCACACTGCTGGGCGTGGCCCTCGGCGCCTGGTTGGATACCCAGAAGTTGGGTGAGCGATCGTGGACACTCGCCCTATTGGTCGCCGGACTGACGATCGGCTGTTTGAACGCCTGGCTCTGGGTCGCCAAGGAAGCCAAGGCGTTAAGCGACGAAGAGAAGCGTTGCAATGAATGATACCGTGAGCTTCCTGCTGTCAGGGTTCGCTGGACTGCTGCTCGGGGGTTTTTTCTTTGGCGGTCTTTGGTGGACCGTTCGGCAGAGCTTACTCGCAAAACAGCCCGCGCTGTGGTTGCTGGGGAGCTTGTTTCTACGAACCATCGTCGTACTGGTCGGATTTCACTTTATTGGCGGCGGCCAGTGGCAAAAACTGCTGTATTGCCTGCTGGGCTTCACGCTCGCCCGCGTAATCGTGATACGGCTGACCCGACCATCGATCACAGCACCAGCTGCCACAGACATTCCAACGGAGTCCAAACGTGCAACTCAGTCCTGACGAGCAGGTCTTCTGGGAATACGGCTTCGTGAAGCTCAACGCCACCATCGTCTACACATGGGGCTTGATGCTGGTGCTGGCGATGGGTTCCGGATTCATCACACGGAAACTCTCAACCGAGCACACGCGTTCTCGCTGGCAAAACCTGTTGGAAATTATCGTGACCGGAATTGTCCAACAGATGAAAGAGGTTGGCTTGAATGAACCTCAAAAGTATCTGGGCTTTCTCGGAACCCTCTTTTTATTCATAGCGCTCGCCAGTCTTTTCACCATTTTCCCTGTCTATCAGCCGCCTACAGGATCGCTCTCGACCACTGCGGCATTGGCGTTTTGTGTGTTGGTAGCCGTGCCAATCTTCGGAATTCAAGAGCAAGGCGTGGCGAGCTACCTAGGTTCCTACATAAAACCGACGATTCTTATGTTGCCGTTCAATCTGATGAGCGAGGTTTCGCGGACACTCGCACTGGCGATTCGGCTGTTTGGCAACATGATGAGTGGGGCAATGATCGTCGGCATTTTGCTGGCAATTACTCCATTTGTATTCCCTGTCGTGATGACACTGCTTGGTTTGTTGACCGGCATGGTGCAGGCTTACATCTTCAGTAT
>JAGYIQ010000165.1 GCA_018402565.1 Pirellulaceae bacterium
CCCGCAGCGTGCATCGACCTTTTTTCGGCCGTCGTCCCGCCTCCCTATCGAGGCGACACCTTCGATGCTGCCTTTGAGGTAACACCGATGTCAGGGCTTCATGCCGATTTATTGCCGAGCCCAGGTCTGGCGGATATAGCGTCGCTAGCTACTCTCGGCGACTTCACGGCATCCGGCAATCTGATTCAATTCAATGACAGCGGCCCTTTGTTTGAAATCCGGGCCGGCGGCGCCAGTCCATACGTTGCTCTTCTCCGGAATCTCTCCGGCCAATCAGCGTCGAATACCATTTGGCCTGCACCTGGTCCGGCCACCCATCCGTTCGCTATTTTTCGCCTGCCGATTCGGATGGGCCAACCGCTCGTCCTTTCCGGTGGGGCTGCGATCGACCTCGCTTGGTCAGGGATGGGCACGAGCCGTTTCAGCAACGCGACACTTCAGGGAGACGACTTGAACCTGTGGTCGCGGGACGCGAACTTTGTTCCGGGCTGCAAGGTCGTGATTTTGTTTGATGCAGCTGGCACGGCGTCTGAGTTGTGTTTTATCGCGATCAGCTCAGGCCAAACGCGACGCCTCCCCATAACAGGCCCCGTCTACCTACTGGTAGGTCGCCTTGACCGGTGCGGCTTGCCTTCACCGGGAGCCAACTGGCAGTCCTCAGACTCCTTCTGGATCGGAATTGATCCGCAGTCCGGCATCGTCAAGGTGACGGAGGTAGTGCCGAATTCGACCACCTGTTTGCAATCTCAACAGTATATCCGCACCGGCTTGACGGCCGTGCGGCTGTGATGAAGAGGTGAATCATATGACACTCAATCGCGATCACCGGTCCGGCATCACTCTCATGGAGGTACTGATCGCTGTTGGCATTCTGGCGATCGGGCTGTCGAGTGTCGTGTCGCTGCTCCCAGCCGGGCATTCCATGGCCCAGCGATCGTTTGTCACAGATCAGGCGGCAGTCATTGCGGCCAACGCCGCGGCGGATTTCGTGACCCAGGGACTTCTGCGGCCGGAGTGCCTGACAGCGTCCACCACGCCGCCCCTTCTTATCGACCCTTTTGGAACGGGCTGGTCAGGGCTTTCCTCCGCTGTGTTGAAGCAGGAAGGGGTTTTTGCTCTATCGACCTCGGCAAACGCCCGGGCCTTGCCAGTGAGTGGCTACCTCGTTCGTGGCCACGACGATATCGTCTATGATATTCCTGACAATCCGACCTTCGACGTCACCAACCGTTTCAGCTCGGACGGAATTCGGGAGTATCAGGGAAAGTTTTCCTGGGCCGCCATGCTCGCACGGCCCGCAACTTCGGCAACAGCGGGAGATTTCCTTGCGGGTGAGAGTGCAGCACTTTCAATCATCGTGTTTCACCAGCGAGATCCGACCCAGAGCCCCGTGCCAGTGGGAGCGTACGCGGCTGGTTCAGGCTCGGTCGTCTTTCCAAGCCCGGGCGTTTCGCTCATCCCCGGCCGGCCGAACCGTGACATCCTCCGCACCGGCGGTGTGATGCTCC
>JAGYIQ010000166.1 GCA_018402565.1 Pirellulaceae bacterium
GCACGTCGAATCGTCAGAGCCCCGCAGCTCCGAGTGACGCAGAACTGCTCGCCATGCTGACGGTGAACTCAGAGCCGGTGATTGGCAGTTCGACGGGCGCCGGAAAGCTGTCATGGAGCTTTGACAGCGGCGTTGAGGCATTTGACTACCTCAACCCGGGTGAAACGCTGGTGCTGGCATACGCGGTGACGGCAACCGATGACAGTGAATCGCCGCTCTCAGACACCGAAACGCTGACGATCACGATCACTGGCTCGGCCGACATGGTCGCTCCAACGGTGACTGGGGTGTATGTGGACTCATCGTTGTGGACATCCCCGTTCCGCGGGCACCTCGACAGCACAGGCCAAGGGTCCGCTGATCTTGGCTACCTGATCCCGACCTCGGACAGTGTTCCCAGCTTCGAGCGGAGCAATCCCAATCAGCTCAACACGATTCCCTGGGTGAACGTGGATACCCTCCGCGTGACGTTCAGTGAAGAAGTGAGCATGAGTGCGGCCCACCTCGCCATCACAGGGGTCAACACCGCGACGTATGCCGGCGAGATGACGCTGGGGCAGATTGGGGGTGTGTGGACGGCCACGTGGAGGGTGCCGAACGACGGCACACTCGGGGCCGACAAACTGATGGTGAACGTGTCTGGTGCGGTGACTTCCGTTGCAACAGGCATGCAGCTTGCCGGGCACTGGATCAATCCGACGGCTGACCAGCCAACCGCAGGAGCCGAGATGGGGGCTTCTCTGCTGAACAAAGATCCTGGTGTCGACTTCAACTTCCGGATCAACGTGCTACCGGGAGACACGTTGTCGTCAGGCTTTGTCAATACGCAGTCGCTGCTTGACGTTGTCGAGCAGCTCGGCTGGATGTTGGGAGTGGATGGCGGCTACACCATCTACCACGATGTCGATGCCAACGGTGCGATCAACACGAATGATCTGTTGAACGTTGTGGCTGAGCTTGGATACCAACTGCCGAACAATGAGCCGCTGGCGGTGACGTTCAACTTTGGAACGGGGTCCGGCTTCGGTGGCTCGGGCTCTGGGAGCAGCGGGGATACCGGCGGTGGCGGTGTGTTGAACGGGGCCGGTGGTGGCGGCGAGAGCACAGCCAAGGACGAGACTGTCTCGGCCGCGGCCGACGGACCTGCACCTGGCCCGGCTACAGATACCGGCACGAGTGACGCCGGCTTTACTTCCCGCAGCCTCGTGTTCCGCGACTTCGGTACGACAGACACCGCCGCGGACAATCTAACCGGAGACCTCAGCCGAGACTCCCAGACAGAAGATTCCAAAGACACGCCGATCGCTGCCCTAAGAAGTGTCAGCGAATCCGCTTGGGCTTCACTCGCGGGCAAGTCGTCTGAGCCCAAGGCGACGAAGAACTCGAGCCTGTTCCGGCAGCCGTAGCGTCTGGCCTACGGGGGGCATGTGACCAGCATGAACTTTTTCCACTGGCTGCGGGAAGGTGTGGGACACGCGGTTGTCCTTTTCGCAGCCGGTGAT
>JAGYIQ010000167.1 GCA_018402565.1 Pirellulaceae bacterium
CCGATCGGAAATCGAAAATGTGGGCTGTGGCATCTTTCCAGACGCCGATGATCAGCACTCATTCGTAACAGCCGTTCGGGCCTTTGCACGCTGCGAGTCAGCACAACTCCAGAACTGCGGAGAGCGCGGGCGGCTTTGGGTTAAAAAACAACTGCATCCCCGCGTTGTAGCGGCCGCGTGGAGAAACACGCTCGGCCGAATGACAAAATTGGATGAGTAAGATGTGTTGGGGAACCTCGTTTTGAAAAGTCGTTCGATCTGGCTGGTCAATCCCTTCGATGACCTTCCTGACGAGGGAGTCCCGCAACTGCGGTACTGGACGCTGGCTCGCGTGCTGACCGCCCGCGGCCACCGCGTCACCTGGTGGACCGCAACGTGGAGCCACCGACGCAAGGCGACTCGCTCTGCGAAGAAGGCAATCGCGGTTTCGGAGGGCTTCGACCTGCGACTCGTTCCAGTGCGGGCGTATCGCCACAACGTCTCACTGGCGAGACTTTGGAGCCACGCGGATTTCGGTCGCCACTTTGAGACCCAGGTGACGGCCGCCGTCGACGCAGGAGATCTCGCGCGACCGGATGTGATCCTCGCGAGCCTGCCGCCGTTCGAGAGCCCAGCGGCAGCGATGCGGCTCGCGGAGCGGTTTCGCGCGACGTTCGTCCTGGATGTGCAGGATCTTTGGCCGGAAACGTTTGAAAGGATCGTGCCTGGCCCGGCTGTTGTTCGCAATGCGGCCGCGGCGTTGTTGTTTGGACGCATGCGGGCGAGGCGGAAGCGGCTCGTCGCGGCTGCTGATGGGTTGGTCGCCACCACCGCCACGTACGCAGATAAGGTGTTCGCTATCGCGCATCAACACACGCCCCGACATGTCTGCTTTATTGGGGCCGATCTCTCGGCGTTTCCACGCGGCCGCACAGCGGTCGCTGAAGGCAGCGAAGATACCGGAATCCACTGCCTGTATGCCGGTTCGCTTGAAGTGGGCCAGGATATCGAGATTCTTCCTGAAGTCGCCCGCCTGCTCTCGGCCCGAAACGTGAGGGCGACGCTCCATATCGCTGGCGAAGGCTCGCTACTTCGAAGACTGCAAACGTCCGCAACGAGTCTCAATGGTCCGTGTCACATCGAAGTTCATGGATTGCTCGGGGCCAAGCCGTACCGAGATCTCCTCACGGCTTGTGCCGTTGGACTGATCTGCGTACGGCCGGATACGCATGTCGTGCTTCCGAATAAAGCCTGCGACTATGCCGCCGCGGGACTCGCACTGGTCAACTCATTGTCAGGCGAACTAAGCTGCCTGATCGATAAGTACGGAGCAGGCTTGCCGTACGTTTGCGGCAGTGCCTCCTCCATGGCCGAAGCCATCGCAGCCATCGCGAGCGACCGTAACCGCATGGCCGCAATGCAAAGCGGCAGCCGCTTGCTGGCTGAGGAAAAACTCGACCGGCGGAAGACATATCCCGTCTACGCAGAGTGGATCGAAAACGTGGTTCGGACGAGGGCGGG
>JAGYIQ010000168.1 GCA_018402565.1 Pirellulaceae bacterium
GCTCAGAACTAAGCCCGCGCTCCCTTCCGGAGCGCGTCAACCGCGTGAACGGCGCTGCACCATCTAAAGCGCCCACCCCGTCCGTCCGGCACCCCGCCGGGCGGACCACCCAAGAAAGGCGCGCTATGTCATTACGCTATGGGTCGGCAGTGCCCCTGATCTGCCTTGGTTTAATCGCCGCCACACAGGGGTTGGCCAATGATATACGCTTCGATCAAAGCAACCCGACGATCATGACGCTAAACATCACCCAGTCCGGGACGGATCATGCCGTGCATGGCTTTGCCGCAGGATCAAACATCCCCGACCCAACCGCCGGGGCCACGCTGAAAGGTAACTTTGGCACGGTCAACCTGCAACAAACCTCGCCCACGGGTAGCGCGATTGCCCTGCGCGTGGAAGTTGGCGAAGCTGAGCTGAGCGATACTTCTATCAACCTGTCGGGTGGGCCGCATCGCGTCGCGCTGAATGCCGTGGCGGAAAAGCTGTCGTCGGTGATCAATCTGGAGGGTGCCGAAACCAAGACCGTGTCCGTCAATGTTGATGCACCGGACAAGGTGGTCTTGCATGACATCGCGCTGTCGGGGAGCACGATGACGCTCACAGCTAACCAACGTGCCGCGGCGACACTGTCGGTCAATCTGAACGCAATAGGTCCAGGGGCCATGGCAACGATCACCCAAACCGGCGAAGACAGCACCGCGCATATTCTGGGCAGTATCGACAGCGGTGCGGAGCTGATTTTCAACCAGAGCGGCATCGGGGCGAACTATTCGCTTAAAGCCGAACTTGCGCCCAATTCAAAGCTGACGTTCAATCATGACGCAAATGGCGGTCCTTCCGTCAGCTCAACGGTGGTCTTGTCAAACGAACAGACGGTTGTGATGACACATTCTGATTCCGACTGATTCCGAGGGGACGACGCCAGTTATCACTACTCATTAGTTCGGCCTGCAGAATGGCGTTGTTGCACGGAGGGTGAAATTGCCGGAATGCGCCCTACCCAAGACGGTTTTCAGGCGGTGCGTTCGAATTTGGGTCGCCTGAGACACAAGAACGCAACAGCGAACGATCGTTGTCCGCCCTCTTCAACGCTGTTACTTGGTTTTCCATGGCCGCACCTTCGGCGTCGTAGCTGCCACCTCCACCTTTCGCAGCATTCCCCCTGCCAACAGCCCCTCCTGCACCCATTCCAGCGCCAGGCACCAATCCTCATAGCCGTGTCGCGCGGCCTCGATCTGTTCGGGGTGTGGTCGCCAAGTAACGGGGCAGGCTAGAACTTCGACTGTCCGCCACTTGCCACGGGTCAGCACACGTTCGGTCCCGACGACGGTGGTGGCTGCGCGGTCCCCGTGCTGATTGCGTTTCATCTCGACCGGAACGCATCGGGGTGTGGCGCCGGGCATCCAGTCTGGCGTCA
This sequence comes from Pirellulaceae bacterium, assembly GCA_018402565.1. Classification (GTDB taxonomy): domain Bacteria; phylum Planctomycetota; class Planctomycetia; order Pirellulales; family Pirellulaceae; genus M30B19. The sequence continues at coordinate 1,421 of JAGYIQ010000168.1, forward strand.
GCCCAGCGCGTGCGAGTTCAGCGACACGGATCGCCATTCGCTTGCCGCCGAGGCTGTCTGGCATCC
>JAGYIQ010000169.1 GCA_018402565.1 Pirellulaceae bacterium
GGTGTATGCCTGCTCCAGTTGCAATCGAGTCCTGCCCACACTCAGTCGGGTGTTGGCGGTTGTGGCATCGGCTGTAGCAGCGCCGCCTGTTCCAAATGCAGGGAGACTCGAAGCAAAGTTGTACAAGCCGGATGAGGCGACGGTCGATCCAATGGTGTCGTTGAACTCAATGAACGACGTGCTCGGACTCATGGCGGGATCGTAGGTCACGTTCCCCGTCGTGCCTGGCGTCGGCAGCGTCGCAAAACTGCCCGACAGCGTTGCGGTGACGTTGCTGCCCGACTCCTGAATCGTCACCAGCAGGCCTGCCTGGCTCGGGCTCGCGAGGACGACGGCCAGCCCGATCACGACTGGCTGGATGAGGCAGGCAAACGCCGTCGTGATGTGAGCGAGCCGCCGCTGAAGGTGATCACGATGCTCCTCAGCACGGGTGGAAGTCTGAACGACGTGGTGGGCAGCAGGCATGAAGCAGTCTCCTGAAACTCAAAGCCGAACGCAGCAGAAACAAGCTGCAAGAACCAAATGAATTTGACAGCTAAAACCCCGCCTGCTGGCTGTCTGCACGAAATGCGGATCACATGCCGTGCGATTTTTGTCCCGTGCGGTGCTTGGCCGTGGTTCGGTTGCCTTGCGGAGGCCTCAGCTGAACGTGAGTGGAGAGGAGCGAGCCTGCGGGGCTTTACCGGTCGGACGATCGTTTCCTGAGCACCCGCCAGCCGAGAATGCCGACAGCACCGATCGCCAGCAGAGCCGCACTCGTCGGCTCGGGGACCGGGCCAATGTGAACGGCAGCCCCATTGGTCAAAACGTACGCATTGGGAGTATCCACGATTCCCATGGAAGACCGCGTTTCCCCGAGAATTTGAAATGAACCGGAGATGGGCGACCCAGACGTGTACCCGGATGGCAGAAACAAATCGAGACCGAAGGTATACAGCCCGATCTCATCACCGCTGGCGTTGGACGTGGTGTAAGCAGTGTCATTGCCGAACGCGGTGTACGAAGCAAACGGCGCGTCGATCCGTAGTTTTGGGGCTGAGCTCATCGCGACCATGTAGCCCCTGCCAGGGCCAGGATTGAAACTGAAAAAAGTATTCGTAGCGGCTGGGTCTTCAACCTGCAGGCCAGACGTATCCAGCGATCCAGACCAGTTCACGGTCGTGTCAGTGCCGTCATCCGTGAACAGGAAGATCAAGTCAGCCGAGACCGGGTTTGAAAATGCGAAAAGGACGACCGCGGCGGCCAGTGTGCGGGAGCCAAATGACGGTTTCATAGATGGTTCTCTGCAGGGGCGGGGACAGGGGACCAAAAGGAACAGAAGACGCGTTTCGAGGGAACGACGAAAAAACAGGTGCACATCGGCTGTGAGTTGAACCGCTTCGGTCATCATTCCGCGACAAGGGCGGAGGCTTGGCAACGGCGCCATCACTGCTGACGCTTTCCAAGCCTGGCCACCCGGCGGCGTTGAAGAGCGGCGGCC
>JAGYIQ010000017.1 GCA_018402565.1 Pirellulaceae bacterium
TCGTAATCGTAATCGTAATCGAATACAGCACGGTTGAAGCGAGAAAATCAATTGGTTCGTCGGTAATTAGAAACTCAAAAATTAGGCCTCTTCAATCAACAATTGCCACCTGTTCGTCTGACCAATCGCACTAGGGCAGTGTCCCCGATTGCTTTAAACGCAGCGTTATGGAGTGACGGTTTAGTATGGGACCAGCGGGATGGGTGCACCGCAGAGGCAGAAAGTACGCAGAGGAAGGCTACCGCCAGGATTTCTCTGTGGTCTTCCTTTCTCTGCGTTTCTTCACCAGGATTCGGCGGCGTGGCACGCGAAATCAACCCGGGCGATTAGGGCTTTTCGCCTTCGACTGCTTGCAGCCATTTCTTCAGTTCGGCTCGCAGGTCGTTGGCCTGCGGCAGGCCCGCGAAGTCGCCGACGACTTGGCCGTTTTCGATGAAGATCAGGGTCGGTAGGGCCGACACATTGTAAGCTTGGGCCAGGCCGGGCTCCTCGTCGCTGTTGACCTTGACGAACTTGATCTGACCAGCGAACTCGGTGGACAGTTGGTCCAAGATCGGTCCGAGGGCTCGGCAGGGTGGGCACCAATTGGCGAAGAAGTCGACCACGACGGGCGTGGAGCTCTGGAGGACTTGCGCTTGGAAGTCCTGTTGGCCAACGTGAAGCACCTGAGACATGGCGTTTTCTTTCTGGGCTAAGGGGGGCTCGGCCGCGGTTGCCGCGGGGGTGTCCGCTGCGAGCAGCGGGGTGGTGGAAGCGTCTTGAGGTCGATCAGCCGAACTCGGCTGGGGGCAGGCGCCCGACATTCACGTCTGGATGCCCATGCGGGGGAGGATCCAGAGTTGCAGCGCCAGCCACAGTCCGAGGAATCCGAGTAGAAACAGCAGTTCGTACATCCGTCCAGCTCCTTGTGTCAGTGCGTTCATAATCATCCTTTCGATGTCGGGCCGCGTACTGCGGAAGTTGACCGCGAGTCGCAAGGCGGGACAACCCGTCCGCTCGATTCGCGGTGCCCTGCCCTGCCCTACTCTGTCCATTGTAGCCCGCCATTCTGGATATGTCAATATATCGATATAAGTAGATGTTTTCTTGAGCTTGGGTTTCGGGGGGGCTCTCGGGGCATCGCGGGTCGTTATATTAAGTCAGGTTCACGGGTGGGTTGGGCCGGGGCGGTGCGTGTCGGGTTCGGGAGCGTTGCTGGGCGGGGCGGACAGGTTTTTTTGTACAGACAGGTGGTTGGAAGATGCGAGCGGGACGGATGGTAGGTAGCGTGGTGCGTGGCAGTTGGCTGGGCACGCTGTGTGGGCTGTGGCTGGTGTTGGCCGTCGCGGTGGGCTGGTCGCAGGAGGAGTCGACGGAATCCGCGGGTCCGTCCGCGTTGCCGTATCGTCCGATGGAAGCTCGGAACGACCGCAATATTTTCTCGCCCTTGAATTTGCCCACTCCCAATCGGATCCGTACGGCTGCTGGCTTGCCTGGGCCGGATTATTGGCAGCAGCAGGTCGACTATCGGATGGACGTGCAGTTGGATGCCGAGAACGACGCGGTGAGCGCGGTCGCCACGATCAAGTACACGAACAATAGCCCCGAGCCGCTGGAGTTTCTCTGGTTGTCCCTCGAGCAGAACCTGTTCAAGGACGACAGTTTGGGCGGGCTGACGACCCCGCCGGGTGCTCGGTTCAACAACCGTGGCCAGTACGTGGGTGGTTACGACATCAAGTGGGTGAAGCAGGGCGAGCAGGAATTGCCGTTCCGGATTTACGACACCTTGGGCCGATTGGACTTGCCGCAGCCGGTGGCGGCCAGTGGTGGGCAGGTGGAGTTCCAGATTGCCTGGTCGTTTAATGTGCCCGAGTACGGCGTGGACCGAATGGGGATCCGCAAGGTGAAAGCGGGCAAGATCTTTCAGATCGCTCAGTGGTTTCCGCACGTCTGCAAGTACGACGACGTGCACGGTTGGAACGCCCTGCCCTACTTGGGCCAAGGCGAGTTCTACACGGACTTCGGCACTTACGATGTGCGGATCACCGCCCCGCGGGGTCACGTGGTGTTGGGGACGGGCACATTGGTCAACCCGCGCGAGGTGTTGACGGACAAACAATTGGAGCAGTTGTCGCTGGCGTCGGGCAGTCGCCAGACAGTGATCATTCGCAGCGAGGACGAAGTCGGCACGGAGGCGGCGGCACCGGCGGGCGAGGGACCATTGACCTGGCACTTCCGCGCCGAGCAAGTGCGGAGTTTTGCCTGGACCAGCAGCGATGCCACCATCTGGGATGCGGCGGCGATCATCTGGGAGGACGGCAAGTCGGTCTTGGTCCAGTCGGTCTATCCGGCGGAAGCGCGGGCAGCCTGGTTCGAGAGCACGCAGATGTTGCGGCATTCGATCTTGCACTACAGCGATCAGTGGTTTCGCTATCCGTACCCGACGGCGATCAATGTCAATGGCAACGTCGGCGGCATGGAGTACCCGATGATCCTGTTCTGCGGCGGTGATACCGATCGCGAGGGGCTGTTTGGTGTGACCAGCCACGAGATCGGGCATAACTGGTTCCCGATGGTCGTGAACTCGGACGAGCGTCGTCATGCGTGGATGGATGAAGGCTTCAACACCTTCATGAATTTTTACGATCGCTTGGAAGTGTTCGACGAAGTCGTGAACGGAGTCGGCCCGGCTGCTCCGATGCGTCCGGCTTCATTGCGTAGCTTTGGTCGCTTCAACGCCAATCCCGCGAATCAGCCGATCATGTTGCCGGCCGATCAGATCGAACCGAACATGTTGGGGCAATTGGCCTATTTCAAGCCGGGGGCTGGCCTGCAGTACCTGCGGGAGGAGATCTTGGGCCCCGAGCGATTCGATGCGGCGTTTCAGCAGTACATTCGAGCGTGGGCGTTCAAGGCGCCGCAGCCGGCCGACTTTTTCCGTTGCATGGAGAACGGCACCGGCATGAACTTGGACTGGTATTGGCGTGGATGGTATCTGGAGAACTTGCCTCTGGATCAAGCCGTGGCTTCGGTCAAGCAAGCTCGACGCCGCAACCCGGCTCAAATTGTGCTGCACAACTTGGAAGAGATGGTCATGCCGGTGAAGTTGAAGGTCGAGTTTGATGACCAGTCGGAGCGGATCATCGATCTGCCGGTGCAGGTTTGGCATTACACCAACGTGTGGACCTTGAACGTGGAGACCGATGGCCGAGCGATCACGCGGGTGGAGCTGGATCCGGAGCGACGCTTGCCGGACTTCCGCCGCACGAACAATACGTGGGTACGGCCGGAAGCTGAGGCCGCTCCCACGGAGACAGACGAATGAACGCCCGGCCAGTGATCTGGGGGATCGTGGGACTGGTTTGGCTCAGTGGAGTGTTAGGCCCAGCTACCGCGTTTGGGTGGGCTGACCAAGGCACTGCCGGGTCGGCTCCCGCTGGGCGAGCCGATTCTCGTCCTAACATCTTGTTGCTGCTGGCGGACGATCAACGCTGCGACACGATTGGGGCGTACGGCAACCCAGCGATTCAGACGCCGAATCTGGATCGCTTGGTCCGCTCGGGTGTCAATTTCCGCCAAGCCTATTGTTTCGGCTCGCCGCATGGAGCGGTGTGTGTCCCCAGTCGGGCGATGTTGCATTCGGGGCGGACATTGTTCCGCTTGCCGGATCTGAATTTGCAGGGCAGTCGGACCTTGGGCGAGTGCTTGGGCGGGGCGGGGTACCAAACATTCGCCACGGGCAAGTGGCACAATGGACGCGAGTCTTTAGCGCGGAGTTTTCAGCGCGGAAGGAACGTGTTTCTGGGCGGCATGTCCGATCATTCCCAGGTGCCGCTGGTGCAATTGCAGGAAGAGGGGAAGTTCTCTGCGGCGGAGATTGGGGCTCACTTCTCCAGTCGCTTGTTTGCCGATGCGGCAATCGAGTTCCTGGGTGAGCGAGATCCGGAGCGACCGTTTTTTTGTTATGTCGCGTTCACTGCGCCGCACGATCCACGCATGTCGCCGGGGAACTTCAATCGCATGTACCGCCCGCAGGACATGCCGTTACCGCCGAACTTTTTGCCTCAGCATCCGTTTGACAGCGGTGACCTGACGGTCCGCGATGAAAACCTGCTGCCGTGGCCGCGGACACCGGAGTTGGTGCGCGAGCAGTTGAGCGAGTACTACGGGTTGGTGTCGCATTTGGACCAACAAGTTGGGCGGATTGTGGCCGCCGTGCAGGAACAGGGCTTGGACCAGAACACGATCATTGTGTACGCCGCCGATCATGGCTTGGCGCTGGGGAGTCACGGGCTGTTGGGCAAACAGAGTCTGTACGAGCACAGCATGCGGGCGCCGCTGATTGTGGTGGGCCCTGGCATCGCGGCGGGCGATCGGCAGTCTTTGGTGTATTTGCATGATTTGTTTCCCACGATCTTGGAGTGGGCCGACGTGCCGCTACCTGCGGAGAACGAGGGACGCTCACTGCGGCCATGGTTATCTGCCGCAGGTGCCGAAGCTGTCGAAGCTGTCGATGGCGGCCGCGATGTGTTGTTCACGGCTTACAAGGATACGATTCGCGCGGTGCGGGACGAACGCTGGAAGTTGATCCGCTACCCACAGATCGATCGCACGCAGTTGTTTGACTTGGTCGCAGATCCGCACGAGACGCAGGACCTGAGTACGGCGGAGACGCCGGAGTCGCACGCGGCATTGGAGCGATTGAGCAAGTTATTGGTCGCTGCCCAGGCGGAACATGGGGACCGCTTGCCGTGGGTGGTGGCAGAGCCCAAGCCGGCGGAGATCGATCTGACGGGCCATCCGCGCAAGCCAGATCAGTGGCAGCCCAAGTGGATCGTGGAAAAATATTTCTCTCAGGAATGAATGCCTTGTCGGACTTGAATGTCGCGTGTTCTCACGCGTTGTCGTACCGAGCGCTGGCCCCGGGGCGGGTCAATTTGATTGGCGAGCACACCGACTATAACGATGGCTTTACCTTGCCGTTGGCCATCGAGCGGTGCACAACCGTGTCGGCTCGGATCACCGAGCAGCCTCGCGGATGGAGTTCTTTCACCAGTCCGCAGTTGGGGCAAACCGTGTGGTGGACGGCCGACGGAGCGGCCTGGGTGCCCGATCCCGCAGGGCCAGGGACCGCGGTGCCGTTGGCCGACGCGAGTTCTGCTCCGCATTGGTCGAAGTACGTGGCCGGAGTGTTGCAGCAATTTACACGCGCAGGTGAAACGCTGCCGTCGTTGGAGATGCTGATCGAGTCGGAAGTGCCGGTGGGTGGGGGCGTTTCCAGCAGCGCGGCGTTGGAAGTGGCCGTGGCGATGTTGCTGCAACGCGTGTTGGGCCGGACGTTGGACGGCCATGAGATTGCTCGGCGGTGCCAAGCGGCCGAACACGAGTATGCTGGGGTGCCATGCGGTTTGATGGATCAATTGAGTAGTGTGTTCGGTCGCGCGGGGCACTTGATGTTGATGGACTGTCGCGATCAGCAGTTGGAGTTCATTCCCTCGTCGGCGGATGTGGCTTATGTGGTGATCAATAGTCGGGTCAAGCATAACTTGGCCGAGGGCGAGTATCGACAGCGGCGGCAGCAGTGCGAGGCGGCGTGTCGGTACTTGCAGGTCAAGTCCTTGCGTAATGTCACGGTTGCGACGCTGGAATCGCACGCAGCGACGATGGACTCGCTGCTCTACCGACGGGCGCGGCATGTGGTGACGGAGAATGAGCGGACGGTGGCGGCAGCAGCGGCACTCCGCGAGCAGCGCTGGGAGGGGTTGGGCCAGTTGATGTACGCCAGTCACGAGTCGATGCGGTGGGATTATGAGATCACGTGTCCTGAGATCGATGCCTTGGTGGCGATCGCGCGGGAGCTGGGTCCAGAGCGAGGTGTCTGGGGAGCACGCATGACGGGCGGTGGCTTCGGCGGCTGTGTGGTGGTGTTGGCGGCAGCGGCTGCTGCCGAGCAGATTTGTGCTGAGATCGTGGAGCGGTACGCGGCCGAGACCGGGCGTGCGGGCGATGGATTTGTGACGCAGCCGGCGGCCGGGGCGTTGGAACGCTTCAACGCTTAAGACTCGGCAGTCATTAACCTACGGACTTGGAAATCAGCCGCTGCGCGTTAGCACCCGGTTTTCACTGGAATTGGACGCCGGCCCGTTCCGGCTAATGCGGCAACTTGTTTGCGGACGATGCCTTAGCATCATTCCGCTGTTGGCGGCAACTTTCGCAGGGGCGGCCGCCACGGATGGCGGCGTAGACCATGGCTGGGATGGTCAGCGGGGCGGGGATTCCACAGCCGACAGCCGTAATCAGCAATAATATCACCCCGAGTGCTTGGAACTTCTCGCGATTGTCGCGGCAGATCGGGCAGGCGATCGGTTTTCGGGAGCGTCTTAGTCGTTTGAGGATCATACGCGGAACCCTCGTGGCGGTGGTCAAGGTGGTTGTCTTTCGAGTAGAATCGATGATTGGGGTTGGGGCAATCACCCCTCGATGAGGAGAGCGGCGGCAATGATTCGAACCATCGGCACGATTTGTGGGTTCCTGTTAGGACTGGGCGGGGCGTGGACCTCGGTCTCCGCGCAGGACTCGGGGCTGTCGCAATTGGGCCAGCAGTGTGCGGCCGTGGGGGGTGACGATCAGGCCGCGTGGCGGACGATCGATTGGCAGACGGATCTGATCGTCGCGCAGCAACGGGCGGTCGAGCAACAAAAGCCCTTGTTTATCTGGGCGATGGATGGCCATCCGTTGGGCTGTACGTGAAACAACGGGGTGCTCGACCGTGCGTCGACATTTGCTGATCAAGAAGTCTTGGCGTTATTGAAAGATAAGTTTGTCGCTGTGGCCATCGATCAATGGTACACGCGGCGGCAGCAGGATAGCGAAGGCGAGTTCTGGCGGAAGATCGCTGGGCAAAGTCCGCGGAGCGATTTTCGTCAAACGCAGCAGGGTTTGTTTCTGGCGGGAGCCGACGGCAGCCTGTTGGGGTTTACGAATAATCGTGGGCCCGAACGTGTGCGAGGTTTATTGCAACAAGCGGCGCGGGACTATACCCCGCTGGCGGATCTGAAACCTCTGGAGCGACAGACGACCGACGCCAAGTACAAGGCCGAGCTGCCACCCGGGGCGGTGGTGGTGCGAGTGCGGGCGCGGGTCGACGGTGGCTATGCCCCGACGGATGATCGCTGGGAGGCGATGTTCCAATCGGCGGTGTCACGCGACAACCTGTGGATCACGGCGGAGGAGCAAGCGGCGCTGGCACAGGGGATCGTGCCCGAGGCCCTGGCCCTGCGGATCCTCCGTTTCCACTTGGTGGATAACACTCGTGGCGAACCCCCGGTGTGGACCAAGGAAGAAGTGCGGCAGTGGTCGCTGAGTGTGGCGGACGGGCAATTGACCGGTACCGCGCATTTGGAGACCGCGGATGGCTCGCGTGGTTATCAGGCGACGTTGCGGGGCGAGTTGGCCTGGGGGGCGGACGGAGGGTTGAGCCAGTTCCACCTATGGGTGGATGGCCAGTTCTGGGGGAGCGGGCCGTTTACTCGCCAACCGCCGCCGGGCAAGTTCCCGCTGGTGATTGCCTTCAGCTTAGCCGACGGAACCGACGCGGCGGACGCGATCGCTCCGCACGGCTCGCGCGGGTGGTTGGACGGCTACTTGAAGCCCTGATCGGCTATTTTCGGTATCCGTTCACGGTTGGGGGCAGCGTCCAGCGGGTGTGCCTGCGCGAGTCGGAGCATGCACGGGGTCAATTCGTGGCACTCATCAGTTTTTTCACGCCAACGCTTGGACGGTTAGCCCGACTTGCTCAACAGCACCCTGTGGGGCGTGAACGGTTAGTTTTTTTGTTGTGCTGGCGACGGGTCGGGGCCCCTGCCCTCTCGCGCGTTCCGGTCGCCTGGTTCGGGGTCGACTGGCTTGTGGTCGCCTGGTTCGAGGTCGACTGGCTCGTGGTCGACTGGTTCGGGGTCGACTGGTTCGTGGGGGCAGCTGGCTCTTTGGGTTGCTGGGTTCAGCGAGTGAATCGCGGGCATGTGTCGGCTGGGCTAGTGTCCGGCTCAAGAACATATTGACAAGTCGCGATAATCAGATATATTGACCTGGGGTTGGTGGGCTCGGAACAGGAGATTTCGGATGTGGACGCGGATAATGGCTTGGTTGGGGACGGGATTTCGAGCGGTGGTGGCGGCCGTGTTGTTGGCGGGGATGGGGGCCTTGGTCCTGTGGATGTCGGGTTTTTTCCAGGCCAAGATCCAGCCGCAGTGGTCGGAGCGGGTGCAGCGGGCGGGGGCGGATCGGCCGACGGACGAGGTGCACGAGGTGATGAAGCCGGTGTTGGAGGAGGTGGTGGGGACGTTGCGGGCGGCCAGTCGCACGGTGGTTTCGGCCAAGGTGATGGCGACGATCGCCGAGATTCCGGTGGTGGCGGGCCAGGAGGTGCGGCGGGGCGACGTCTTGATCCGTCTGGATGCTCAGGAGTACCAGCGGCGGTGGGAGCAGGCCCAGCAGTCGTTGGCGGCGGCGACATCGGCCGAGGAGTTGGCGGATAAGGACTATGTTCGGTTCGAGGAGTTGTCGCGTCAGAACGTGGTTTCGCGAGCGGAGTATGACGCGGCGGCCAGTCGCGTGACGGTGGCTCGGGCGGAGCGGTTGCGAGCGGAGCAGGCGGTGGCCGAGGCCCAGGTGCTGTTGTCGTACCAGACGATTTTGGCGGCAAAGGACGGGCGGATCGTGGACCGTTATGCCGAGCCGGGTGATTTGGCTCAGCCGGGCGTGCCGCTGTTGTCGCTCTACGATGCCGCGTCGTTGCGGTTGGAGACGCCGGTCATGGAGCAGTTGGCGGCTCGGCTGCAGGTAGGCGATCAATTGATGGCTCGGTTGGATGTATTGGACGAAGAGGTGCGGGCCACGGTGCGTGAGATTGTGCCGCAGGCGGATGCCGCCAGTCGTTCGTTTTTGGTTAAATCGGCGATTGATTTTTCGCCGCGATTGTACGAGGGCATGTTTGGTCGCCTGATCATTCCCGGGGGCGAGCGGCGTCATTTGTGCTTGAATTCCGAGGCCATCATTCGCATTGGGCAATTGGAGTACGTCGACGTGTTGTTGTCGGACGGGCAAGTGGAGCGTCGGTTGATCCGCACGGGCGAGTTGGGCATGCCGGGACGGCAGGAGGTCTTGAGCGGTGTGGAGGCTGGTGATGTCGTGTTGTTGGGACAGCAACTGACCGGGTCGAGTGGCACAAGTCCTCGTAGCCAGGGAGAGCAGCCATGAGCGAATCCCCACAAGCCGTCCGCCCCAGTGATCCCTGGTCGGAGGAGGAACGCGGGCTATCGCCCATGACGCGTTTGGTCGGAGGGTTGCTCCGCGGCGACGTGTCCCTGATGTTGATTGGTTTATCCTTGATCGTGGGATTCGCGGCCTTGTGGGTCACACCGCGGGAAGAGGAGCCGCAGATCGTGGTGCCGATGGCCGACATCCTGATCGAAGCACCCGGTCTGTCCGCTGCGGAAGTCGAGCGGCAAGTGACGGAAAAGCTGGAGAAGTTGGTTTCTCAGATTGATGGCGTCGAGTACGTGTACTCGGTGTCCAAATTTGGTCAGAGCGTGGTGACGGTCCGCTTTTATGTCGGTGAAGATCGCGAGGACTCACTGACCAAACTTCACAGCAAGATCCAATCGGCCACTCACGAGTTGCCGGCCGCGATTTCGGGCTGGGTGGTACAGCCGGTCGAGGTGGATGATGTGCCGATTGTGACCGTCACGCTGTGGTCGCAGCGGTTGCAGGATTATGGTGACTTCGAACTGCGTCGCTTGGCGGAAGAGTTGCAGCGTGAGTTGCAGAGTGTGCCGGACACCAATCGCGTGCAGCTTGTCGGCGGGCGGCGACGCTTGATTCAAGTGCAGCTGGACCCCATCCGACTGGCGGCTTATCGCCTTTCGCCGGCGGAGATTGGCCGGGCGTTGGACGCGAGTAACGTGCGGATTCGCAGCGGCAGCTTTGACCAACAGGATCGCCACTTGTTGGTGGAGGGCGGCGAGCGTCTGCAGGGAGTGGGCGACTTGGAAAATCTGGTTGTGGGTGTCACGGGCGACCAACCTGTTTACCTGCGGAACGTGGCGACAGTGATTGACGGCCCCGAGTCTCCCACGCAATACAGTTGGATGGGCTTTGGGATGGCGGCGGGGGAAGAGGCCGCCACGACGGAAGTGTTTCCCGCGGTGCACTTGTCAGTGGCCAAGAAAAAAGGCAGCAATGCGGTCCAAGTCGCGGCGGAAGTCGAGCGTCGCTTGGAACAGTTGTCATCGATCTACTTGCCCGAGGGCGTGCACTATCGCATCACTCGGGATTATGGCGAGACGGCCAATGAGAAGGTCAGCGAATTGGTCGAGGGATTGGTCGTGGCCGTGCTGACCGTGATTGTCCTGATCGGCCTGGTGATCGGCTGGCGTGCGGCCTTGGTGATCGCCATCGCAATTCCCGTCTGTTACAGCGTGACGTTGGGGGTCAATCTGTTGGTCGGGTACACGATCAATCGCGTGACCATGTTTGCCTTGATCTTGGCCTTGGGCTTGTTGGTCGATGACCCGATCACGGACATCGAGAACATTGCTCGGTATTTTGCCACCAAACGCCTACCCGCTCGACTGTCCGTATTGCGGGCCGTGCAGGAAGTGCGTCCCGCCTTGATCATGTCGACCTTGGCGATCATCGCCAGCTTCCTGCCCTTGGCGTTTATCACGGGCATGATGGGTCCCTACATGGCGCCGATGGCCTTGAACGTCCCATTGACCGTTACTGTCTCTACCTTGGTGGCATTCACGATAACCCCGTGGTTGGGCATGATCGCGCTGCGGAAGACAGCATTGGGGCCGCGCCAGCCGGACGGGGATGGAGGGGCCGCGGCGAGTGGGGCCAGTCCGGCGGATGACCCGTCGCTGTCCGAGGCAGGAATGTTCGATCGCGCCGGTTGGTTGTACCGCATCTCCAGTCTGTTTTTTGGCATGGTATTGCGCTCGCCACGACGCGCTATTGGCGTCTTGGGCGTCGTGGTGCTGTTGATGGTCGTGGTGTCGGGTCTGCCGTTGCTGCGTGGCATTCCGCTGAAGATGCTGCCCTACGACAACAAGAACGAATTTCAAATCATTGTAGATATGCCCGAGGGGACCACATTGGAGCGGACCGATTTGGTCGCTCGACGCATTGGTCGCTATGTCTCGGGCTTGGCGGAAGTGGAGGATTACCAGGTTTTTGTTGGAATGGCCTCGCCGATGGACTTCAACGGCATGGTACGGCACTACTACCAGCGTCAAGGGGCGCACGTGGCGGACCTACGTGTGAATTTGGTGGCCAAGGAGCGACGGCAACAGCAATCGCACGAGATCATCTTGCGGATCCGTGACCAGATCGCCGCATTGGGGCGTGAACTGGGAGCCAACTTGAAGATTGTCGAGGTGCCACCGGGGCCGCCCGTCTTGGCGACGTTGACTGCGGAAGTCTACGGTCCGCCCGATGCCAGTTACGAGGACTTGAGTGCCGTGGCGGGGATCGTCGAGCAACGATTGGCCAAAGAGCCGGGAATCGTTGACGTGGATTCGACCTTGGAAGCCGACCAAACGCTCTATCGGTTTGTCGTCGATAAACCCAAAGCCGCTTTATCAGGACTTTCAGCGCAAGAGATTGCCAGGACGCTCCGAACGGCCGTGGATGGCCAACGCGTGACCCAGATGAGTTCCGAGGGCGAAGTCGAGCCGCTGTGGGTGGAGCTGCGGCTGCCACGAGTCAAACGGTCGTCATTGGAGGACCTACGCCAGATTTACTTGCCGACGACCGATGGAAAAATGATCCAATTGGGCGAATTGGGCCAATTTGTGGAGACGATCGATGACCGAGCGATCTACCATAAAAATCTCCGCCGAGTCGTCTACGTTTACGGCGAGATCGCTGGTATTCCGCCGGCCGACGCGATTATCGACATGTGGATGGATCAATTGCCGGCCGGGACGGAAGTGACAGATGCAGGTGCCCCACGTCCGCTCAGCGAGCGCAGTTGGTTGTCGCCGGGCGGTGGCCAGCCCTGGTCGATCCCGGCTGGTTACGAGGTCTCGTGGACGGGCGAAGGGGAATGGAAGATCACGTTGGATGTGTTCCGCGATCTGGGGATCGCGTTTGGAGCCGCCTTGGTGGGCATCTTCTTCCTGCTGATGTTCCAGACCGGTTCACGCTGGTTGCCGCTGTTGATCATGTCGGCGATTCCGCTGACGTTGATCGGCATTTTGCCTGGCTTTTGGGCCTTGAATGCCCTGACCAATGTGCCGGTGGGCGGTCATCCCAACCCGACCTTCTTCACGGCGACAGCCATGATCGGTGTGATCGCCTTGGCGGGCATCGTCGTCCGGAACTCGGTGGTGCTGATCGACTTCATGGATATGGCACGCGCGGAAGGCCAGAGCCTGGAGGATGCCGTGATCGGATCCGTGGCGGTGCGGACGCGTCCCATTCTGCTGACGGCCGGTACAACCTTGTTGGGAAATTGGGTGATTACCTTGGATCCAGTCTTCTCTGGGTTGGCCTGGGCGATCATCTTCGGGATCTTTGCTTCGACGGTCTTTACGTTGGTCGTGATCCCGACCAGTTATTGGTTGTTGAATCGCCAGTCACCGAGCACGATCTAGGCCACGGCCTTTTCCAGTGGCATATGCTGGAAAAAAATGTAACCGTTCACGGGTGGGAGGTATTCCGTGGGGCTGGTGTATTCCGCAAGTCGGGTGGTTCTCGGGGGAAACCAGTAGCGTTCTCCAGATGCTTTTACTCGCAAATGATCGTGGAGATCGCTCGACTTGCTGCATGGCACCCTACGAGGCGTGAACGGTTACGAAAAAATGATCGTACCTGAACGCGAGTAGGAAAGGCAATTATCGTCCACGGTTCGTGGCGAAACATCGTGTACGGTTACGTTCCTGTTGGGGACGCTGGCCAGCGAGTTTCGCTGGCTTTACTTCCACAGGTCACCTTGTTAGCATCAGGGTGTATCGGTTGTTTGGTGCTAGTGAGGGTTGATTGTGCGATTTAACACCAATCCGTTTCCTGGGATGAATCCATGGCTGGAGCAGGCCTGGGGGGACGTGCATGCCTCGTTCATGACCTACGCGCGGGATAGCCTGCAGGATCAGTTGCCCCCCGATTTGCAGGCGCGGGTCGAGGAGTACTTGTCGGTTGCGGATGTAGAGAATGATCATTTAAACGACGGCTCGCGACGATTGTTGATCTTGGACAGTCGTGCGGGACAGCGGGTGATTACCGTGATCGAATTGCTGAGTCCGGCGAATAAACAATCGCCCGCGGGTCGACGTCAGTACCTCAAGAAGCAGAGCGAGCTATTGGCGGCAGGAGTCAACTTGGTCGAGATTGACTTGCTGCGTGGGGGCACTTGGGTGATGGCGACGGAGTTGGACTTGTATCCGGAGTCGCTGCGTCAACCGTACCGTGTGGGCGTGGTGCGGGCCGAAAACGTGGCGGAGGCAGAGTTGTACCCGGCGACCTACGCCAGACCGCTACCGACGATCCGCGTGCCGTTGAGATCAACGGACCAAGACGTACGGTTGCCGCTCCAGTGGTTGATCAATCACGTGTATGAGCGCGGCCGCTACGGCAATGACCTGGATTATGCTCGACCGCCGGAACCGCCACTGTCCGAGGTGGATCGCCAGTGGATCGAGCCGTTCTTGCGCGAGTCGGCAAAGACCTGACACCCGCGGCTCGTGCTATTGGCTAGTATTCCAATAAATCCTTGTATTCTGCGTCTGGCGACCGACGGCGATGATATCGGGTTGGCCGTCGCGATCCAGATCGGCGATCGTGAGGTCCTCGACGGCCACGTTGCCAGGATCGACCAAGGTCCGTAGCCAGGACCCATCGGCTTGGGCTCGGTAGATCCGGACCCCGCGTCGCGTGGTGAAGTTGTCGCCCAAATTGGGATTGGGGTCGTCGCGGACGCCAACCACCAATTCGGCTTGGCCGTCGCCCGTCAGGTCGGCAAAACGCACTGCGTGGCCCCAACGCAACTCGCGATCGATCACTTCTCGCTGCAGTTCAGAGTTCGTCGTTGGACCATTTCTGTCCTCCCCAGTCGGACGATAGACCACAACTTGGTTGCCGTGCCAGGGTTCGATCGTGGCGACTTGTTTACTTGCCCGATCAATGTCGATCTCGCTGGCGCCGCGACTGCCGTCCGGCGTGGTTTGATCGGCTGGGTGCACCAACCCCGTGGACCAGGCGTCTGGGCCGTCGGCGACGACCGCGCTGATTCCCTCGTAGCTGGCCACCAGCAACCGGTGGCGAGGTTTCCCAGTGATCGGGTTGCTCCCGTCCAACGTTGGGGCAAAATTGTGGGCCACGCGTAGTTCGCGGGACAGGACCAATGGTCGCCAGTTTTCCGTGACTTGCGGATTGTTGGGGATCTTCAAGGCCACGATTTGTAGCGGGCGTCCATCGCTCCAATTGTTTTCCCGCGTTGAACCGGCACCCATGAGCGGAACATGCACGATCTCCGAGAAGCCGTCGCCATCCAAATCGATGCAGCGGACGCGGTGCACGGTGGGTTCATTGCAGGGCAATTCATGCATGGTCCAGGGTTGGGTCACGTCGGTTCCCCGTTGCAACCAGACCAATTGGCCGGGGAGGGTGGTGTTGAACGGTTGCCAGCCCGCACCGACGACGAGTTCCGCTTGTCCATCGCCGACGATATCGATGGCCGCGATGCTGACGTTATCGGGCCGAGTCTGTCCGTCGAGCAGGATGAACTTGGCCCAGTCATCGCCGCGTTTTTGTGGGTTGCGGTACCAAGCGATCTGGTGTTGGTCGGCCACGACCAGGTCCAGCCATTGATCGCCGTCGATATCGACCGCGATGACCGCGTAGCCTATCTTCAGGCCACGGTCGATTTCTTGGACCTGAAATGTGGGTTCAGCCGAGGAGGGTTGATCCGGTGGGAGTGAGAAAGCAGCGGAGGCCCAGCAGCCCAACCAAAAGATCGACCAATTGCTGAACATTGCCAGTGCCTTCTCGGGAGGATGCCACGTTCCTTCTAGGGTAACGAAACGCTTGACGCGTTCCGCTACGCATGAGGCCACGTGCTTTCTAGGGTAACGAAACGCTTGACGCGTTCCGCTACGCATGAGGCCACGTGCTTTCTGGGGTAACGAAACGCGTGACGCGTTCCGCTACGATTGCGGCCACGTTTGTTCCAGGGTAACGAAACGCTTGACGCGTTCCGCTACGCATGAGGCCACGTGCTTTCTAGGGTGCTAGGACTTCTGCAACATTTGGGAGTAATCCGTGGCGATGCCCAGGACTTCGTCCAAGTAGAAATCGCGTTTGATTTCTTTGCTCGGGCCATCGACTTGTTGGTTGACGGTGTCTTCGTCTTGTTTCTCAGCATTGAACTCGGCGCGTTCGGCCAGGTACGCGGCCTTGTTCAGAGTGACGGTCTTCTTTTGCTTCTGCTCGGTGTAGCGTTGGATGTCGCGTTCCAAGCGTTGGAAATCAGCGGACTCCTTCCGACGGCTGAGGCTCTTTTCTGTCAGGGTCTGCAGTTGTTCGGGGGAAAGGAGGCCGAGTTTCGCGAAGCGAGCGGTGGGGATTCGATCGAAGGCCATGGCGTAGTCCAAGTCACCTTCGGCCACGTCCATCTGTGCGGTGATGGACGGCAATGTCAGATCGGCCTCGACACCCCGCAATTGGGTGCTGTCGCCACCGGGGCGATAGAACTGCTGGATGGTCAGTTTCAAAGCGCCCAAGGTCGTGGAGTTGGCGGCTTCGCGCGAACGATCGTACTGGGCGGCCAAATTCAACAAGTTTTGCACGGTACCTTTGCCGTGGGTGGCGGGGTCGCCGACCACAATGCCACGGCCGTAGTCTTGGATGGCGCCGGCCAGGATCTCGCTGGCGCTGGCGCTGAACTTACTGGTGACAACCACCAGCGGTCCGGTCCAAGCCATGCTGGGGTTGTTATCGTCTAAGACCTCGATTTGTCCCAGCGGATCTTTGACTTGGACGATGGGGCCACGTTCGATGAACAGTCCGGTGCAGTCGATCGCCTCGCGGAGGCTACCGCCGCCATTCATGCGGAGGTCAAGAACGACCGAGTCGACTTCTTGATCTTTAAATTGCGTAAGGAGTTTCTCGACATCGCGAGTGGTGCTGCGATAGCCATCTTGTTGGTTCCGCGCGCCCTCCATGTCGGAGTAGAAACTTGGCAGATCGATCACACCCACCTTAAACGGCGTGCCGTCGGCCTTTTGACCGTGTTCAAAGACCTGGCCCCGTGCGGCGCTGTCGGTCAGTTCAATTTTTTCTCGCGTGATGGCAATGGTGCGCAAGCCGCCGCCGTCTTTCTTCAGGACGTTCAAGCGGACGACGGTACCGGCCTTGCCGCGAATCATGGCCACCACGTCCTTGAGACGCATATCGGTGACGTCGACCATTTCACCACTGGTGTCCTGTCCAACGGCCACGATCTTGTCGTCGACCTTGATCTCACTGCTGCGATCGGCGGCACCGCCGGGGACGATACGACGAATCGTCGTCAGGCCATCGTCGGTACTTTGCAAGGTGGCGCCGATCCCTTCCAAGTTCAGTCGCATGGTGATCATGAAGTCGTCGTAGCTGGTCGGCGACATGTAACTGGTGTGGGGATCGTAGCAGGTGGTCAGGGCCGAAAGGTACAACTCCACCACATCTTCGTCAATGAATTGGTTCATCCGACGCTGTAAGGCGCGGTAGCGGCGGTGCAGTTTCTCGCGCGAGCTGATGTCTTCGAAGGCCGAGGCCTCGGGGTTCTCTTGAGCGGCTTTTTCGGCCTCTTCGCGTTCGATCTCCAGCAACATGTACGAGTACTTGATCCGTTGCCGCCAACGTTCCCGCATCTCTTCGACGTTTGTGCAGTGCTGGATCATGTCCGCATCGGTTAGTAGTTCCTCGTCGACGGTGAAGTCAAAGTCCGTGTCGATCCATTCGGTAGCGAGAGCCACTTGCTCCTCGACCCGCTTCAGGTAGCGATTGAAAATGTCGAATGCCAGTTCAAATCGTCCCTCGGGCCAAGTCTTGAGGATCTCCTCGGAGCGCTGCGAGAATTCGTCGATATCGGATTGGAAGAAGTACAGCTTCATCGGATCCAAGTTGCGGAAGTACATCTTCAAGCCGTCCTGCGCCAGTGTGCCGTCCAGCCGTTTCTTGGACAGGTGGTACTGGTTCATCAACTGGAAGGTGTCGCGACCGACGATCCGCAGCAGGCTGTTGGTGGGTTTCAGCTCATCGACGGTGCTTGTCGCGAAGCCCGTGCCGTCATGGCGAATGGAGGTCGCTGGTACAAACGCGGCGTCGTTCAGAGAGCTGCCGGAGGTCCACAACCCGAGACCCAAACCGAACAGGGCCGACGCCCCCAGCCACCCGACCGACTTGCTAACTCGAATCTGCATTTGGTTTTATCCTGAGAACAGGTAGATTGTGTGGTGGAGCCCGGCGGTGCCTCGACCCACCGACGGGATGTCTGGAGCTCAATGGTAGACCCTTCACGCATCACAATCAAGGTTGATCCGCGGGTCGACCTAGGGAGTGACCGTCAATCGCCCCCATTTTTCTCCGGTGTTGGTATCCGGTTTCCAGGTTTTCCTCCGTGGCCGGGCGCTGTTCGTGGATTCGGCCGAGGGTTTGCGATCTTGGACAGCGGGTCAACGCTTGGTCCGCGGAGCTGGTGGGCGGGGTGCCAGCGAGTGGGGCGAAGCACTAGGAAAAAGGCGTGGCAGGCCGCATAATGGGCAGCTTCGCCCGTGTAACCCTTCACGGCTGAGCGATCATTCTAAGGGCGACGAGGCGTGCACGGTTACGCCCGTCCGAGGGAGCGTGGTACCAAGTCGTTACAGCCGAACCACTTGGTCGCCGCTGTAAGGTTGGCCGGGGGGGAAGGGCTAGCGGCTGGCCGCGGGAGGGGTTTTGATGACGCAGAGGCAATTCCAGACGACATGACAAACTCTTCGAAAACGCCAGTAGTGGGCTTGGAAATGAAGGTCGGCCCCCGCGCGGGAGCTCGATTTGAACTGGATCCTAAGATCAAGACCCTGATTGGCCGGGGCATGCAGTGCCAGATCCAACTGCAAGATCCGCAGAGTTCCCGCATCCATGCCACGATTTATTTTGATGATAGCTGTTGGTGGATTCGTGACACGGAGAGCTCGAACGGAACGTATGTCAACGGACAACGGATCAATCACGCTCAGTTGACGTTCGGCAACGAATTTCGGATCGGGTCCACCGTGTTCGCGTTTCAGGCCTTGACGGGGGCCCTGGCGGGTGGCGAGCACCGGTCGACGATCGACCAGACGGTCGTGTTTGAGAACCAGTTGCCGCCGGACGATACCGGCCAATACACGTTGGGATTTCTCAAGAACGTGGCCCAGGGCGAGGACTTTTTCTTTTTGTTTCAGTTGTCGGTCAAATTGTTGGGGGCCGAGACGCCGGAGGAAGTCGTACGTCTGACTCTGGAGCGTTTGGCCCAACGCACCGAGGCGAATTTGGCCGGTTTTCTCTGGCTGAGCGAGGACGGGCAACTGAAGCCCAAGGTCGTCTGGCCACATGAGGACGCCGAAAACATCCAATTGCAGCCGAAATTGACAGAACGCGTGGTGCAGCATCGTCGCGCGATTCGGGTAGAGCACGAAACCGAGTACGGGAAACGCGAGTTTGTAGATTCGATCTGCGTGCCGGTGCTGCGGGAAGGGGCGGTGGTGGGGGCGGTGCACATGTACCGCCGCAAGCAGAAGTTCCGCGACGAGCACTTCCGCTTGACCTGCTCGGCGGCCAACATCATGGCCCTGGGGTTGGCTCGAGCGAATCGTCATGCGGTGTTGGAGGCCGACCATCAGCGGTTGGTCACGGCCGCGGGGGATAGCGACGAGATCCTGGGAGAGAGCAAACCGATCCAGCAACTCAAGGGCAAGATCCTGAAAATTTCTCGCGCGACCGGCGTGGTTCTGGTACGAGGTGAAAGCGGAGCGGGCAAGGAACTGGTGGCTCGAGCATTGCATCGCGCCAGCCCGCGGAGCGACCGGCCGCTGTTGTCCGTCAATTGTGCCGCGATCCCGCGGGACCTGATGGAGAGTCAATTGTTTGGCCACAAAAAAGGCGCGTTCACCAGTGCGGATTCGGACCATCAAGGTTGGTTTCAGCAGGCCGATAGCGGCACGTTGTTTCTGGACGAGGTCGGCGAGTTGACCCTGGATGGGCAGGCCAAACTGCTGCGGATCCTGGAGGGGCATCCGTTTTTGCCGGTCGGTGGCACGCAGCAGTTGACGGTGGATGTTCGAGTGATCTGTGCGACGAATCGAGACCTGCGGGAGTTCGTGGCCGAGAAAAAATTCCGTGAGGACCTGTT
Source organism: Pirellulaceae bacterium (assembly GCA_018402565.1). Lineage (GTDB taxonomy): Bacteria > Planctomycetota > Planctomycetia > Pirellulales > Pirellulaceae > M30B19. Next base: position 19,394 of record JAGYIQ010000017.1, read on the forward strand.
CTATCGACTCAGTGTCTTTGAGTTGGTTGTCCCACCGCTGCGGGAACGGGGCCCGGACATCCAGATGTTGGTGGAACATTTTCTGGGGGTGTTCAAACGCAAACATGGCCGCCCGGAATTGAAACTGGCGCCCGAAGCTCGGCAGAAGCTGCTGGCTTACCAATGGCCTGGCAACGTGCGACAGCTGCGAAACGTGATCGATAGCGCCGTCATCATGGCCGAATCCGACTTGATCCTGGCGGAGGATCTCGGATTGACCGCCGCCCAACCGGATCGGATGGAGACGCTGCGGATCGATCATTGGGAACGCAAGTTGATCATTGAAGCGTTGCAACGCACCGAGGGTAGCGTCCCGCAAGCGTCGACCTTGTTGGGACTGTCTCGAGCCACGCTGTATCGCAAGATTGAAGATTACGGATTGAAACGATGACGTTCACGGCCTTTCAGTGCCCGCGGTCGGGCCAACCGTTGCGTATGGCGGAGGAGCGTTTGGTGGCAGCGGTCAATCGACAGATCACTGACCAACGGGCCGTGACCGTGGAAGGCCAGCCCGTCGATGAGCCCCTCGATGGTGGCTGGTATTGCCCCCAATCGCGGGCGTTTTATCCGGTGCGATTGACGGTCGTGCATTTGTTGGCCGATCAGGCTGTGGATCTGCGATCGCTGGACTTGTCAGGCTTTGACCAGGGAGACACGAGACGATGAGTGCTGAAAAGACGATTTTCAAGCGGATTATTGATGGCGAGATTCCTGCGCGCGTGGTGCGAGAGGACGAACGATTTTTGGCCTTCCACGACGTGTCGCCGCAAGCGCCCGTGCATGTTTTGGTGATCCCCAAACACGAGGTCCGGTCCCTGGCCGATGTGCAGGCCGCGGACGCCGAGTGGTTGGGGCCGATGATGGTTTTCATTCGCGATGTGGCCGAGTCGCTGGGCTTGGAGCCGGGCTATCGAGTGGTGACGAACATCGGCAGCGACGGCGGGCAGAGCGTGCCTCATTTGCATTTCCATATCCTCGGCGCGCGGCCGATGGCCTGGCCTCCCGGCTAGTGCTTTGTCACAGCCAAAACTTGGCGTGTGGTAAAGGGGTCAGGAGTGAATTGTGCGCAGCACCCGTAGGGCCGTTCCGGCAATTGACTCCTGACCCCTTTACCACACCCAAATTCTATCGTTCGCACTCCTGGTTGTTTCGCAGTTGGGCCCCTGCATTGTCACGCGCGGGGCGGGGCTCCATAATGCCTAGTTGGAGGCATGGTTTGGCGGGCTCTGACGCGAGTTTTTTTGGTTGGGAGTGAGCGGATGAAGTTTCGGAATCGGCTAGAGGGACTGTGCGCAGGATCGCCGGCGAGCGTGCGGTGTTTTCTGTTAATGATGGTGGCGGGACTGCTGCTGAACGCGGGCGCTGCGGAGAGAATTTCTGGGCAAGAGACCGACGAGACGCCGGCTCCGGCCGTGGCTCCGGCCGTCATCGAGTTGGGCGATTATCAATTTAAGGTGGAGGTGGCCTTGGCCTGCACGCCGGTGACCGCTCAGGGCAGCACCGGAACCTGTTGGAGTTTCTCCGCGACATCGTTCCTGGAGTCCGAACTGATCCGGCAAGGGTATCCGGCAACTCGATTGTCCGAAATGTTTTTGGTGCGGCAGGTCTACCGCGACAAGGCCTTGAACTACGTGCTGCGGCAAGGCAAGGCCAACTTTGGCGAAGGGGCACTGGCTCACGATTACATCAACATGGCGGGCCGGTATGGTCTGATGCCGTACGACGCGTTTTCGGGCAAAGCCAGTGCTGGGGACCGGCACGACCATGGCGAGATGGTAGCGCTGTTGACGGGCATGGTGGAGAGTGTTGTGAAGTTGAAGCAGCCCAGTCCCCGTTGGCAATTGGCCTTCGATGGAATTTTGGATACTTACTTGGGCGGAGTCCCAGCCGAGTTCTCGTTTGCGGATCAAGTCCATACGCCGCAAAGTTTTGCTGCTCTGGCCAACTTTGATCGAGACGATTACATCAGCCTGACCTCGTACACGCATCATCCCTTCGAGCAATCGTTTGTGTTGGAAATTCCAGATAATTATTCCAATGGTTCTTTCTATAATGTGCCGATCGACGATCTGATCGGGACGATCGACCGAGCGTTGAAGATGGGCTACACGGTAGTCTGGGACGGCGACGTGAGCGAGGCGACCTTTTCCGCCCAGCGTGGTTTGGCGATCTTGCCAGCGACGCCGCGACGGGACGCCAATCAGACGCCAGGCCCGGAACTGGAGGTCACCCAAGCCATGAGGCAGGACACCCTGCTGAGCTACGAGACCACGGACGACCATCTGATGCATCTGGTGGGCTTGGCGTACGATCAAAATGGGACCAAGTATTACTTGATCAAGAACTCGTGGGGCGAGGTCGGGCCGCTGGGCGGGCAGCTGATGATGTCCGAAGCTTACGCGCGGTTGAAGACCGTGTCGATCTTGCTGCATAAAGACGTGCTCCAAGCCGAGTAAGGACTTGTCAATCATTACCTTACCGAATTGGAAATCAGCCGGAGGCTAACCAGTCGATTGTTTGCGAGTCAAAGCAACTGGATAACGCTGCCGGTTTGCCCCGAGAACCGTCCGACTTGCGGAATGCACCAGCCCCAAGGATTACCTCCCACCCGTGAACGGTTGCGTCCGAACCAACCACGCAGCAGCCCCTAGAATTCGTCCGCTATCGTGAACGGTTGCTCTTTTTGTGAGGCGAGCGATGTCAGCGTCAGAGATTCAAGTCGAGTCAGCGGCGGGGCGGACGCGGCTCCGCTTGCCCATGCGAGACCTCGGCGGACTGCGTCAGTTCGGTTGGTTGGCGATCGGGGGCGGCGTTTTCACTGGGCTCTTTATGCTGTTCTGGATCTCGGGACCTCTGCTCAGTGGCATCGATCTGTTGCAGCAAGGCCAGTGGTTCGGCTGGTTGTTGGTGGGCTTCGCCGGTACCGGGCTGATCGGTTTGTCGGCGTCTGTGGCCATGCTGCTGTTTGGTACCGCGGTGTTACGGCAAAAGACCTACGGCTTGATCGAGATCCAGGGGGACCGCCTGTTGGCGTGGGAATGTTGCGGTCTGCTGTGGAAGCGGGCCACGAACTTGTCGTTTGAGCAGGTGCAGGCGTTGGAGATCGTGCCGGTTCCGAGCGAGTGGTTAGAGAAGGTGCCCTTGTTGGGGGTGGGTGGTCTGGCGGACCGTTGGTGCTGTTTGCGGGCAGCGGGCACTCCCGGTCCCGTGCTGACCAGCCTGTTGGCTTCGGCTTATCCCGGTGCGTTGTTGGAGCAATTGGCCGAGTTGCTGAAGACCGAGGCCGCACGGATCTCGGCCCGCGGGTCGCGTGGGACCTGGATCGAGGCGCCGGTTCGCTGGTCGCAACCGCCTGCGGCAAGTTTGGGATCGTATCCGGATGATCAACCGAATGCATTGGGTAATGCGGTGGGAGCAGCGAGTGCTTGGAGTGGCGGGCTGTTGGGTCTGCCCACCGAAACCGAAACGCCACCGAAGCCCGAGCGACCGGCCTCCTGTCGGGTTGAGGTGGTTCGTCAACCTGGCCAGCCGACGGTCTTTCGCCTGCCGGCGCTGGGTTTTCGCGGTCAAGCGGCCGGCATGTTGGTCTTCGCGTTTGTCTGGAATGGATTTATCGGATTGATGGCTTTTTTTATGCTGGCCTCTGCCATCGGCAACGGCAACTTTTGGGAGCCGCTGCCCATGCTGCTGTTCATGATCCCGTTTGTGGGTGTGGGCGTCTTCTTGCTGGTCTACGGACTGAATCTCGCGCGACGGACCGCACTGATCGGTGTCGATCCGGATTTTCTGTTTTGTGAAACGCAAGGATTGCGTAAAAAGAGCTGGGTGGAGATTCCGCTGGTGGAAGTCCAGTCGATCGAGGTGGGGGCTTCGGGAACGTCGCTGAATGATCAACCGCTGATGCAATTGCAGATCAAGCACACGACGCCCGCCGGCCAGATCACGCGGCTGTTTACCGGTGTACCGGAAGCGGAGTTGGAGTGGATCGCGTCGGAGATCTGGGACGAAGTTCGGCAAGTCCGCGGCGATCGGTAAGCCCGCGGCGATCGGCTGTCCGTCAGCGCCTAACTCGCTGCCTAACCTCGCCGCGCACTCGACGCCTGACTCGCTGCGCGACTCGCCGCGCCTGACCTGCCGCGCCTGACCTCGCTGCGCCTGACTCGTTGCGCCTGACTCGTTGCGCCTGACTCGTTGCGCCTGACTCGTTGCGCCTGACTCGTTGCGCGGTGCCGGTGGTCCGCGGTGCCACTTATTCCCGACGACGCTCCTGTTGTTGTTCCTCTGCGGCTTGCTGTACCAACCGATCGAAGGTGCTCAGGTAGTCCGTGTGTACCGCTGACAAGTGTTGTCTGACGAGCTCGATGGTGCTGTCAGCGAGCCGTTTGATCACTTCGACAATGTGTCCGAAATCTTTCTGCCGACCGTAACTGATTTTGAGTTCCATCCAGCCGGTCAAGGCGGCGTAACCGATCCCAAAATGAAACGGTGACAAAGCACTAGCTCTTTTCGGCGTCGTAGCCCACGACAAAGCCGTGGATCGCGGCGGCGATGCGAATGGTCTCATGCACTTGTGCCTCGGAGAAACCTTCTTTTCGCAAGCTGGCTTCGTGCGACTTGAGGCAGGCTTCGCAGCCACCCAGGGCCGCGCAGGCCATCGAGCACAACTCAAACACGGCTTTGTCCGTGGCTGGCTTGACCATGCGATTCATCCGCAGGCTGGCCCGCAGGTTCTCGTAGGCCGGCAAGTTCAATTGATGCTTCGAACGATAATAAACCGTGTTCATGGCCATGATGGCGGCCGCCGCTTTGGCGTCCTCGATGTGGGCCGCATCCAACCGCTCGGCGGCGTCGGCGATCAGGGCATCGCTGAGCGGACGGCAGCGGAGGAAAAAGGCCGCGCACAGGCCGATCGTCCAACGTTGCGGTTCGGTCAAGCCCTCGCCGCTCAGGACGCTGCTCAGATTCAGCCGCATGTCCTTGGTCGCTTCCGACAAAACGCCGCGAAGTTTCTCCAGATTTTCCATCGTTGATCAAGTTCTTGCTAAGGAAGTGAGTGTGGGTAGAAGCCCAAGTATCTGTACGGCTCAGCCCAAGCCTTGGCAGCCGAAGCTGCCGCATTGAGGTCGGCCGCACATGCCACCCGGCTCCGGGGCGCCTCCGCCTGCGGAACTGGCGACGGGGGCCGCGACGACGCTCAGTTTTCGCTCCAACTTCTCGGATTCGCACTGAGGGCACTGAGGCGAATCGTTGCCGCGAACCAGCAACTCAAACTCGGCGCGGCATTGGCCGCAGCGATACTCGTAAATCGGCATGTGGGGGCTCCTTTCGCTCGGCATTTTAAGTTCCAAGTAGGAACTTCGTCAATCGACGGTAGCAGATTGAGCCCACAACGCGATACGCACCCGCAAACCGGTTACACTGGTTGCCGAGGGCAAATGGTGTCAGTCGGTGGGAGTCTCGCATGTTGTATCCGTTCCGCATCTTACTCGGGGGCCTGTGCGTTTCCTGGATACTGGTATCGTCGGTCATGGCCCAGGACCAAAGCGGGGCATGGCGCGCGGGAATGGGGCGGGCCGCGATCACGCCCACCCAACCCCTGTGGATGTATCCGCTGGACATGCAGCAGCGTCAATGGACGGCGGACTACACGCGGTGGCTGGAGGATCGCTTGTTGGACGTGGCGCGGCAGGCCACTGATTCATTGGAACCCATGCAGGTGGGCTGGGCTTCCGGAAGCTGCTTTTTTGCGGTCAATCGTCGCAACAATCCCGAGGGCGGCTACGAGGGCGGTGGCGCGATGGTCTATTACGGCTTGCCCAGTCCCTGGCAGGCGGGTTTGGAGGAGCGGATCTGTGCGGGGGTAGAACGTCAGGCTCAGGCAGTCAAGCAGGAACGCAATCGCGGCTTGGCTTACGAAATCCCCATGTCGGGGCACGATCCCCGTCGTCTGCTGTACTACTTGGATGAGGAGGGGCATGAGCAACCCGTTGCCACACCAGCGGATTGGGAGCGGCGCCGAGTGGCAATCCTGCGCGGCATGCAGCAATTGATGGGCCCGCTCCCCGATCGTACTGTACTCTGTGATCTCGATGTGAAAGAAGTCGGTCGAGAATCATTCCCTGGATACACACGCGTGCAGTTGACCTTCGCTGCGGAACCTGGAGACCGCGTCTCCGCCGACTTGTACTTACCCGAGGTGGCGGACCCGCTATCGCGCCGCCCCGCCGTCTTGGCTCTGCATCAGACCTCGGCCTTGGGCAAACGCGACGTGGGGATCGATGGCAAACCCGATCGGACCTACGCCCATGAACTGGCCCTGCGCGGTTACATCGTCTTGGCGCCGGACTATCCCTCCTTTGGTGATTTAGCCAATTACGACTTCGCCAACGATCGTTATGCCAGCGGCACGATGAAAGGGATTTTCAATCACATGCGAGCCGTCGATCTGCTGGTCGCTCGCGACGATGTGGATCCCGACCGACTGGCTGTGATCGGGCACTCGTTGGGTGGCCACAACGCCCTGTTCCTGGCCGCGTTTGACACGCGACTCAAAGTGATCGTCACCAGCTGCGGGTGGACGCCGTTCCATTTTTATTACGGCGGCAAGAAGCTGGAAAATTGGGCGCAAGAACGTTACATGCCGTGGATGCGAGACGTGTTCCACAACGACCCGGACCAGGTGCCATTCGACTTTCATGAAGTCATCGCGGCTCTGGCGCCCCGCACGCTCTACTCTTGTTCACCGCTGGGCGATGAAAACTTCGAGGTGGCTGGCGTGCAGCAAGTGGAGCTGGCAGCTCGCGAGGTTTATCGCTTGTATTCGGCCGAGGAGAAGTTGATCATCCGCTATCCGGAGACTGGCCATACCTTTCCCAATGAACAACGCCAGGAAGCCTATCAAGTCATCGATCGCGTGTTAGGCCGAGATTAGAAGTTGACGATTATCGCTGCGCTCTGAATCGTGCTCGTGCTCGTGCTCGAATCCAGCACGGTTGAAGCAAAATACAGTTTTTGGTTCTTTTAACCGTGCTCGTGCTCGAACCCGTTTGTTCTAGTCCCTCAAACGGCGAGTCCCAGCAGCTTTTTGCTTGAGAGCGATAATAGATGTAAATAAAAAAAGGTGCTCGAATCGATACTTCCCTTCCCAGAATCGACATTATTGTGGGACGTGGGTCGTGGCGCTATTTCAAGGCTAAGGAAAGGCTTGTCGGGTTTTGGTATCGGCAGGCGGTTCAGGCGGCGACTTTTTGAACTGGGAGGCCGCGGTCCAAGAACAATGGGTTGAAATTGTCGCGACGGACGGCGCAGCGGGCTTGGAAGTCGCGCAGCGCGACCTCGAAGTCCCAGGCCTGTGGGAAGCACTGTCGAATGCAGCGTTCCAATTCATGGCAGGCCAAGTGGTACAGTGGTTGGTCGGCTGCCAGGTGATGGCGCAGCAGTGCCATTGTTTCGGGGTCTACGTCTTGTGTCCGCTCCGCTTGGTTGACTCGGACATACGACAGGTCGCGGAACGTGGCGGGGAACAGGGTCTCCAAACAGACCGCGGCCTCATCGAACCGCTCGACCGGGAACAGAAACGCGCGGCCCGTCGCGATCGCTTGTTCGATCACCGTCAGGTCGTGATCGCAGCGACCTTGGTTGAGAAAGCGAACTTGACTGCGGACATTTGGTTCGACTTGACCTTGCACCAATTCTTGTTCCACGAAAGCGCGCAAATCAGCAGCGGTCTTTGCCGCGCAGTGGATCTCAGCTTGTCGGTGAAAGAAGTACCGCGAGACGTAGCGATCGACCGGTTCACGGACAAAGGCATAGGCATGAACCAAGGCCTCCGGGAAGTCATATGGCAAATCCAAGGACAGCTTATGGTCGGAAATGCACCGCAACCAGGGCTGGGAGCTGGCGATGTGCCGGACGTCTTCGCAACTGTATTGGCGGGATTCCAGCAGCGAGACCGAATTGTAGTAGCCCTTGCCGAAATTGCGATTCATCAGCTGCCGCAATGTCGACCCACCCGCCTTGGGCACATGCACGTGAAACCACATCGATTCCATGTTGATCTCCTCTCGCTCACGCGATTGTCGGGCGCCCCTCAGCAAACTGCCTGCGGACTTGTCCGCAAATGCGTTACCGAATTCGCCGGAACCGGTCAGCGTCCGATTCCCGCGAGAACCGGGTGCTAAGTTCGGCTGATTTCCAATTCGGTAAGTTATCTAGCAGAAAGCCGCAGTTGCGATCAAGAGCGATTTCGGGGGGTGGAGCTTCAGATTTGCCGAGCGGTCATGCTGCTTGGCGCGAGGCTACCGCCGGTGGTCGCCACTGCGGTGGCAAGATCGACTGCGACCCAGTGCCCCGTCGGCAGGCGCCGGACCCACTGATTGGCTTGCAGTTTGCGCAGGGCATCGGCCACTTCAAAATCGACATGCCGCTTGACTACCCGCCGCAAACAGGCCTGGGCGGCAGCCAAGAGTTGGTCGGTGGTCCAGCCGTCCGGACCGGCCTGACGCCACAGCAGGTAGTAGCCCAACAAGAGTTCTCGCAGTTCTTGTTCCTTGGCGTCTTCCATTATCTGGAACAACACCGCGCCGTTGTTCCCTAGATTTTTCAAGTAAAGATTGGTGGTCAACAGGCCTTGGTGCTCACGTTGGGTCCGGTTGTGGGAGAGCCAATACTTGACGAAATAAAACGTCAAAGCCAAGACCGCGGCCACGGACCAGCCGGTAAAGTTCAGCCCGTCGCCGGACGCGTTCAAGGCCCAGTCGGCAAACCAGGGCCGACCCCCGACCCATTTTAAAATCGAGGTCAGGGCGATGAAACGCAGGAACAGCGAAATCCGTGGCCCCCAAATCACGAGCGCCTTGGCCAAACGCAGTCCGGTAAAGATTCCGCCAATCGCGGGGAACAGAACCTTGCCGCGATCCGCCCAGGAGAACTTGACCCGCGAGCCGGGCATCATCATGTCGACTTCGGTCTGCGGAATGTCCTTAAAGATCTTGAGATAAATCCGATCGGCGGAGAAGTTTCCCCCCAGCCGATGATCTCGTTTCAGCCGAAAGACCATCACCACGCGTTGGTAATGTTCGATGTCCCGCGTTTCTTTTCTCCAGGGCCGAAAGGGCTGGCGGCGCGAAACCTGCCGCGGGGTTACCCCCCGCACGTAGACCTGCAGGACGTCGAAGTTGGCGAAGTCCACGTGGTAACGGACGCCCCAACCCGCGGCAATCTCCAGCGACTTCTCCAATTTCTCTTGCGACAGCCGCACGTAGTTGGCCGTCCGCAATAGCTCCGCGATCTGTTGGATGAACCGCTCTCCGCGGAGCGCCAAAATCGATGGGCTCTCGCGGATTTCATAGACCAGCTCCTGGTCGGGATCAAACGGGGCGTAATCCTCCAGATAGTCTTCCAGCTGAGCGATGGTGCCGCGGTGGTAGTCCAGCGTCACGCGTTCGGCCAAGTGTTGGAAGGCTTGGATATCCGCACCCGTCAGACCCGGTTGCCGTACCAACCACCGCACCAAGTTGGCAGCGCGGATCGGGATGAAGTGCTCCGACGCGGTCGTCCCCTCAGCCAAGCAGTCCGCCGGTTCGGATTCTCCGACAATCACTTTCACCGCACCATTTACTCCGCAGGGACGATCACTCCGTGGGAGCGGTTCGGCTGCGATCCCAGAACGCGATCGCAAATAGCACCAAGACGATTCCAGCCATGATGGCAGGCGACAACCAGAAGTTCTTCCACTGCTCCATGGTCGCGTTCAACAATTCCTGGTCCAAATTGGTCGGCAAACTTTTGGAAAACATCATCGCCAACGACTCCAGAAACCCAGGATCCTCCACGTTCCCACGGGCGGCCTTCAATGCATCCGAATAAGCATCCGACCGTGTCACTTGTTGGCCGTATTGGCCAAAAGTCAGATTCAACGGCAAACCAAACAGATTGCCTCCGGCCATGATCCGGTAACCGAAGAACATGCCGACCCCTTGCGTCAAGAACACCAACAGGGCTTGCGCCTGACCACGAATCGCCGGCGGCGCTTTTTTGTCGGTATAGATAAACCCCGTCACAAAGAAAAAGTCGTAACAAACCCCATGTAACACCACACCGGCCAACAACATCCAGGTGACCTGAGCAGGTGCCCCAAATGCAAACAGGACGTATCGCAGGACCCAAGCCGCAATGCCCACCAAGATCATGTTCTTGACACCCAATCTGCGAAAAAAGAAGGGAATCAACAACATGAAGAAGATCTCGGACATCTGGCCGATCGTCATTGTCGCCGCGGCTTGGGCAAATCCTGTGTGCGCCAAATAGTTCGCCGTGCTTCCGTAGTAAAACGCCAACGGCACACAAACCAGCAGTGAACACAAGGCAAACACGAAAAAGTTACGATCGGCCATCAGCTTGAAGGCATCCACCATAAGCAGCGAGCGCACATCCATCGGCTGGCCCTTGAGCGGCGGCGGCGTATTCGGGAGAAAAAAGCAGAACACGCCCAGTGCCAGCGAACTGTAGGCACACAAGGAGAAGATTTTGAACTCCAGCGACCACCCAAGAACGCCGACAACCAAGCCAGCCACGATCCAACCAATCGTTCCCCAGACGCGAACCTTGGGAAATTGTTCCTGATCCCGGATGTGAGTAAACGCAATCGTGTTGCCCAATCCCAACGTCGGCATAAAGCACATAAGATGCCCAAGAATCAACCATACCAAAAGCTGAGCGGAATGGTTTTCAGCCAACTGCTGCGTCAAAAATCGTTCGTCGAATTCGTTGGACGCCAGATTCAGCTCCCTCAGCTTAGCGGCCGATTCAGTGGCAAATGCAGCCGCCGACTCGGCCACCCCGGGGATGAATAACATGAACAGCCCCCCCAATAACATCAGACTGCCCATCACCTTCTCCGAAGCAAAAAAACGGTCGGCGATCAACCCGAGAAACAAAGGGGCAAAGATCGCGGCAATCGGGGCCGCCTCGTAAGCCGCCCCCGTAAAGGCCGAGAGAGAATAGTTTCCCATGGCCCCATTGAGGGTCGCGAACCAAGTCCCCCACGTGAAGAACTGCAGAAACATCATGATCGACAGCAACGGCACAATCAGACCCGAGCCAGACTTCGAAGCATTATTCACAGACGATTCCTCTTGTTCGATGTTCCTAATTCCACTTCCCGATTTCGAATTCCACTTTTACCCTGACGACCTCGGGCCCTCGCCAGCGATTCAACAGAACCACGATCTGAGCCGCAAATTCACGACCTCGACCGCCGACAATCGGCCAACTCGACTATCCACGCAGGTACTCAAAGCCAGCTCGCGGCTGACGAGCAAAAAACGCCGCGGCTTGCTCGTCGCCCACGATCTTCTCCGCTTGCGGATCCCATTGGATCTTGCGACCCAACCGAGCGGCAATGGCGGCCAAGTGGCAGGTGTTCATGATCTGCACGTGTGAATACACGTCGCTGACCGGCAAGCCGCCCTCGGAGATCGTGCGATAAAAATTGGATTTGTGACCTTCGTAGGGTTTCCCCTTGTACAGGGCCTCCACATCCGACTGCTCGAACTGCCCCTCGTCCCACTTCTCCTCGATCGGTTTGCCCGCGATGCGACCGCGGTTGACAAACAGGCGGCCCTTGGTCCCTTCAAACAAGACGCCGTTGTCCCCGCGACTGGTGATCAACATCTCCGTCCCGCTGGCGAATTGACAGCTGACCGCAAAATCATGCGATGTGTTGTAGCTGTCCAAAACGGTCGCGTGCCCGTCTTTGTACTCGACGGGATGTTTGGCGTCGGTCCCATCGATACTGACCGGACCTTGACCCGCACCGTTTTCGTTCAATGCCCACTGGGCGATGTCCACGTGATGGGCTCCCCAGTCGGTGAACTTGCCACCCGAGTACTCATACCACCAACGGAACTCGTAGTGGCAGCGTCGTTCGCGATAATCGTGGGCAGGAGCCGGGCCTTGCCACAGGTCCCAATTCAATTGCTCGGGCACCTCGGCCACTGGGAACGGACCGCCCGTCGGGCTGCCATCGATGCCGACGGTCACTTTCTTGATCTCGCCCAACAGGCCCTTCTGAACCATGTTGACAGCCCGCAAGAATCGGTCCCGATCGCTTCGCTGTTGGGTCCCGATAAAGAAGACGCGGTCGGCGTACTTCTGGCAGGCCGCACGGATCAATTGGTTCTCCTCCAGCGTCAACGACAGCGGCTTCTGACAGAAGACGTGCTTGCCGGCCGCCAAAGCTTCCAAGGCAATTTTCACATGCCAGTGGTCCGGAGTGACAATGCTGACCACATCGATGTCGGCTCGCTCCAATACCTGGCGATAGTCCACGTACACATCCGCCTTGCCCTTGCCGATCCGGTCGTGGTTCTTGGCGTTCTCGGCGTGGTTGCGGTCCACATCGCACACCGCCACCACATCACCGAACCGCGCGTGATCCTGGGCATCGCCCGTGCCCATGCTGCCGGTGCCAATGCAGCCAATCTGTGGGCGATCGTTCTTCGAGCGGTTGCTGTAGTCCGGGGCGCTCCAAGCGTAATACGGGATAATGGCCCCACCGGTCAACGGCAAGGCCGCGCCCAAGGCGGCCCCTGAGGTGGTCTGGAGGAAGTGACGGCGATGCGACGTTTTTTTCGCTGGCATGATCGACTCGCTGGGAGGGCTCGGGAGGGGGGAAGGTGGGCCATCGGCCGCGGCCCAGTATAAATCAGCGGCGCGGCAAAAGCTACGGGCAACCGGCCTCCCGCAGACGCTGCCGCGCCAGCTCCAGGTAGCTGGGGTTCAACTCCAAGCCCACGTAGTGTCGCTCCAGTTCCCGCGCGACAACCCCGACCGTCCCGGCGCCGAAGAACGGGTCCAGGACCAAGCCGCCCGGCGGCGAGCCCGCCAGGATGCAGGGCCGAATCAACGATGGTGGGAAGACCGCAAAATGGGCCTGGCGGAACTTGCCCAGCGACACGCTCCAGACCGTTCGCTTGTTGCGACCCAAGGGATGGAACGCTTGGTCCCAGCGACCATCGTGCAGGTTGGCTCGGCCCCCGTTCTTACCCTGCTCCGGTGTCCCGCCACGCTGCCCCAGGTGCCGTCGCCCCCCACGCATCTTGCTCCCCTCGCCAAACGTCACGTGCGGCTCGCGAATCGCATCCGCGTCGTAATAATAGTCCGTCTGCAGACTGAACAAGAACAGGTACTCATGGTCCGTGGTCGGACGGTTTTTGACCGGCTGGGGCATCGCGTTGGGCTTGTGCCAGATGATATCCGCCCGCAACATCCAGCCCGATTCGGCCAACGCCAAGGCCACTCGCCAGGGCAAGCCCAGCAGATGCGAACGGTGGTACTTATCGCCCAGATTCAACCAGAGAGTGCCGTCCGGGCGGAGCACCCGACGAGCCTCCGCAAAGATGGCCACCAAGTTGTCGATGTACTGTTGCGGTTCCGCTTCACGGCCCACCTGTGACTCGTGCTCGTAGTCCCGCTGGCCGTAATACGGCGGGCTGGTCACGATCGTCTGCACCGCGGCCGATGGCAAGGTCTGCAGTAGCTGCCGCGCGTCGCCGCACAGAACTGTGTCGCGAATCGAGTCTCCGTTGACAGTCCCGCCCGGCTCCCGCAACGACTCCTCGTCGCGGGGGTTCTCCTCTTCGCTGGTGGTTGTTTCGTCGGGCGGTTTCATAGCCCCGGGATTCTACCATCCCCCGCGACGCCCAGGGTACCCCGCCTCGACTCGTCCTCGTCCTCGTCCTCGTCCTCCAAAACCCTTCGACTACCAGTCCCGCTGCCAGCGTCGTACTCGTACTCCAAAAAAACCTTCGAGTACGAGTCCCCAGTTTTCATCAAAACTTGACAAAAGATGGTTTTTCGCAGCGAGGGCCCGCCGCTCGTAGTTCCGCCTTTAGGCGGCCGCCCTCCTTACCCTATTCGCCCTGTGTATACAGGCGAGTCTACGAGTGATCCCACCGACCCCACCGGCCTTGGGGCTCGAGTATTTTTCGCGAAGAGCGGATATTTGCTTGCGTTGGGTTGCGCAACAGTGGACAATGGCACTCGCGTGTTGACTTTGCGCATCACCATCGATCATTGAAGGAGCGTCCCAGTGACCCGTTTAACGCGAGCGAAATTCAACTTGTTGGCTTTCATTGCACTCTGTTGTCTAAGTTGGTCGGATGTGGCTATCGCTGGAGTTGTCCAGGACTCTTTTGGTCAATCGCAACCTAGCCAAGTTACCAGGGGTACCGCTGATCAACTGTCTGATGAGCCCGTGAATCTGCCAATGATCGCTCGAGTGGATGCGCAGCCGTTATTGCTGCTCACCAGTCGACTTCGCGAAGCGATGGAAACGATTGGTACGCCGCTGCCAACAGAGGTGCAAGCTCGGATCGCTGGTTTGTCAGTGGAAGACGACGAAGAAACGATCACAGCCGCAATTCAAGAGGCACTTGATCCGCTCTGTGTGGCAGCGGTGGCCATTTCTGCGGCAGGTGAAGTCGAGGTTACCGCTGGTCAGCAGGTGACGGTCGAAGAGCACGGTTGGCGAGTGATGTTACTGAAAGTCATTAACCATGCCAATCTTCAAACGCAGTTACAGACGCGCAGCCCCAATGCACTGCCTATCCCGACGGGTCCTCAAGACGATATTGCCAATCGGTGGATGCTGCTGAACTTACATAACGAACGGCCATTGGATTCGCGATTGAGTGGCTTGGAGTTGGAGTATCGCATTCTCTTGATTTCGTCGGTGAGCACGGGACGGCGACAGGGGAAACTCGCGTTCAGTCCCAACGGTGAAAGCGGCCAATGGTCTGATACGACGATTAATGTTGAGACTCTACCGGCCACCAAGGTCGAATTCCGCGTCACCGATGCTGATGGCTCGCCGTGCATGGGCTGCTTCGAGATTCGCGATCTTCAAGGTAGGGTGTACCCGGCTCAGCCCAAACGCTTGGCCCCAGATTTTTTCTTCCAAACGCAAATCTATCGTGAGACCGGCGAGTCAGTCATGTTGCCCCGCGGCACCTATACCGTGATCTGTTCGCATGGTCCAGAGAGTATCCCTGAAACGCAGACCATTCACATTGACGAGCAACCCGTAACCATCGAGTATCAGGTTCAACGGTGGATCGATACCGCAAAGCTGGGTTATTGGAGCGGGGATCATCACATCCACGCCGCGGGTTGTTTGCACTATGAAAACCCGACTCAAGGTGTGCATCCGCCTGACATGCTGCGGCACATCATGGGCGAAGATGTCAAGGTCGGTTGCTGTTTGACTTGGGGGCCATGCTTCGACTACCAAAAGCAATTTTTTACCGGCCGTCCCGACGATGTCAGTCGCTATCCCTATTTGCTGAGATACGATGTGGAAGTCAGTGGCTTCGGTTCACACGAATCCGGCCATTTGAATCTTTTGAAGCTGAGCGAGCAGATTCCGGTTGGCGGGGATTCTAAAACCCATTGGCCAACGTTGGGGTTGAACACGTTAAAATTTGCCAAGCGACAAGGTGCGGTCACTGGTACGGCTCATAGTGGCAATGGTCTGGGGCAAGTCGTTGGGCGAGTGGCTGGGGTCGATGGCCCCCACAATTTGCCATGTTTCGCTATTCCGGCCTTCAACGGGATTGGGGCCCACGAATTTATCATGCAGGTGACGCATGAGGTGGATGGACCCAACGGAACGAAGGTTCCCGCCATCGATTTTATTGCCACAATGGATACGACACGAGAACACGAGTGGAACATTTGGTATCACGTTCTCAATTGCGGTATTCCCATCGTCGCCAGCGGTGAGACCGACTTTCCGTGCATCACCGGCGAGCGAGTAGGCTTGGGTCGAGTGTACGTGAACCTGCCCAGCATGTTGGATTACAACGAGTGGGTGGAAGCCTTGCGACGAGGCGAAAGCTATGTCAGCGATGGGTCCGCGCATTTGTTGAATTTTGCACGGCACGCTGATGGTACCTTCTCGGTTGACGTGGCGACTCGCAAGAACGAATTTCCTGAAGTCGAGGTCGAGTTGATTGCCAACGGCTATCCCGTGGAAGTGCAAAAAGTTCGAGCGGATGGCGAAATGCGGTCGTTGAAGTTTATGGCTCCAAAGTTGGAACAAAGCAGTTGGTTGGCGGTTCGTATCTTTCCCTCTGCCCATACCAATCCAATTTGGGTGAAGTTGGACGATAAGCCGGTGCGAGTGGCTACAAGCATCGACTGGTGTCTCGCTTCTCTGGAGCAATGCTGGAAAGAAAAGGCTCGGACCTATGCTCCGGCAGAGATCGAAGAAGCCAAGGCAGCTTACGATCACGCCCGCCGTGTTTATCAAGGAATGTTGGATGAAATCAAATAGTTTTTGTCAGATGCGTCCCCAGATTCAATATCGGCGGTTGGTTGGGTTGCTGAGTGTCCTCGTCGCTGGTCTGCTGTTCTTTGCGTGGAACAATGATCGCGAAGCCAGATTGCTGGCGGCACAGCAAGGCAACGCGGCACCCGAGGTATTAATCTCCGTTTCGATCTCGCCGGAAGCTAGAGTCAAGGCCTCACTTGAGGGTGCACCACGAGTATTGCGGCAAGGTGAGTGGAAGGAGTTTTCGGTAACGATTGAGAACATGGCTGGGATCACATCGCCGCTCGTGATTGAATGTGAGCAACTGCTGAAGGACGAGGCTGACCAGTCACGTTCACGATGGCTGCGGATCGAGTGGGAGTCTAGTAAGCCTCTGACGGGCGCGTTAAAGGAAACGCGGCAACTGCGAGTTTGGAGTCGGGATCAAGGCATTCGTTCCGCTGTTCTGAACTTCAACGCCGGTCAAGGCACCCAAGACCTCGGCTTTCGCAGCGATGTTTTGCTGAGTTTTCAGGTGCTGGGAAAACCGAAAGACGATTAGTGTGTCGGCGGTACGCTGAAGGTGATATCGGCCGTTTCTTCTTTATCGGCCATTGTGCCTGGACGCTGCTGTGTGGTTGGTTGGGCGGCCATTTCACGTGCTTGATTTATGAGCGATCGCGTCCGGCGAGCAGAGCGACGTGAGCCGTCCAGGTTTGGTCCGTGCATCGTCGCTGGTTGTTCAGCCGCAGCCAACCAATTGACGAAGCGGTGTTGTTGACGCGAAAATCAACCATCAAGAGCTTGGCGCCGGGGGACGTCACGTGTGGTTGGTTTCTGCTTGATTGGATGGTTGGTTACTGATGCCGAATGTTGTCGATGCTGCCGAATTGGATGGGGTGGTCGCTGGAATTGCCGTCGAACTGGGGCTGCCACCCGCGCAAATTCGGGCGGCCGTGGAATTGATGGCGGCGGGGAACACGATTCCCTTTATCGCTCGCTATCGCAAAGAGGCGACCCAGGGGCTGGACGAGATCGCTCTGCGGGCCATTGAAGATGCGTGGGAGAAGTTTCAGGCCCTGGCCGCTCGGCGGGCCACGGTGCTCAAGTCGCTGCAAGAGCAGGGCGTGCTGACCGAAGACTTGCGAGCCAAAATCGTGGCTTGTCGGGAGCTGGCGGCACTGGAGGCCCTGTACCTGCCCTTCAAGCCCAAACGCCGTACGCGAGCGATGGCCGCGCGAGAGCTGGGCTTGCAGCCGTTGGCGGATCTGCTACTGCGGCAAGAGCGGCTGGGTCGCTCCAAACAGGCCACCCTGCAGGCCTTTGTCGATCCCGAGCGAGGTGTGCCGGATGCGGCGGCCGCTTGGCAAGGCGCGGCCGATATCGTCGCCGAACATTGGGCCGATCAGCCCACGATCCGCGAGTGGGCGGTGGATCAGGCCCAGCGGTTTGGACGGGTTTACTCCAAGCTGAAGCGCGGGCAGACCGACGCGGACAGCAAGTTTGAGCTGTATCACGATCATCACGAGCCGGTTCGCAAAGTGCCGTCCCACCGATTGTTGGCGATGTGGCGTGGCCAGACCGAAGGGTTGCTCCGCGTCGGGTTGGAATTGGAGGATGATCCGTTGTTGGGGCACCTCCAGCGTCAGTTGCAATTGGTGCCGTCCTTTGAGTTTCACCGCGAGTTGATCGGCGTGGTGGAAGACTGTTGGCGGCGGCTGTTATTGCCGGCGACCGAATCCACTGTCCTGCAAGCGTTGAAGGAGCGAGCGGATGCGGAGGCGATCGCCGTGTTCGGCAAGAACTTGCGCGAGTTGTTGTTGACGCCGCCGGCCGGCCAACGCGTGACCCTGGGGATCGACCCCGGCTTTCGCACGGGTTGCAAGGTGGCGGTGGTCGATGCGACCGGTAAGTTCTTGGAGAACGCGACGATCTATCCGACGCCGCCGCAGAAGGATACTGCGACGGCCGAACGGGTGTTGCTGGGGTTGATCCGCAAGCACTCGGTGCAGATGATCGCGATCGGCAACGGCACGGCCTCGCGGGAAACCGATGCGTTTGTCAGCGAGTTGCTGCGCCGCCATTCGTTGTCCTTGACCAAGGTCATGGTCAGCGAGGCGGGGGCATCGGTGTATTCGGCCAGCGAGTTGGCGGCGCGGGAGTTCCCGCAGTTGGACCTGACGATCCGCGGCGCGATCAGCATTGCGCGGCGCTTGCAGGATCCGTTGGCCGAGTTGGTCAAGACGGACCCCAAGTCGATCGGGGTGGGCCAGTACCAGCACGACGTGAACCAGACTCAATTGCGGAAGTGTTTGGATCGAGTGGTCGAATCCTGCGTGAATCAGGTTGGTGTCGATTTGAATTCCGCCAGTGCTCCGCTGTTATCTTATGTCGCGGGCATCGGGCCGAAGTTGGCCGAGAGCATTGTCGAGTATCGCGACGTGAACGGGCAATTCACCAGTCGGCGGCAGCTGTTGTCGGTCGCTAAATTGGGTAAAAAGGCCTTTGAACAAGCGGCGGGTTTCTTGCGAATTCGTCAGGGGACGCAACCGTTGGACAATTCGGCGGTGCATCCGGAACGGTATCCTTTGGTGGAGCAGATGGCGCGGGCCCAGGGGGTGGCGGTGGCTGAATTGGTCGGGAATGCGGCCGTTGTTGGAAAGATCTCGCCTCAGTCGTTCGTCAGCCCGGAGGCCGGTTTGCCGACGATTACTGATATTTTAGCAGAGCTGATTAAGCCCGGCCGCGACCCACGGCAAGAATTTCAGGCGGTGCAGTTCGATGAGACGATCCAGTCGTTGGAGGATCTGCGTGAGGGCCTGATTTTGGAGGGCGTGATTACGAATGTGACGCATTTTGGTGCTTTTGTGGATATTGGCGTGCATCAGGACGCGCTGATTCATATTTCACAGTTATCGCACGAATTTGTGCGTGACCCCCACGAGGTCGTGCGCGTGGGCCAGTTGGTGCAGGTCAAGGTCATGGAAGTGGATGTGGAGCGGCGGCGAATTTCTGTGACCAGAAAATTTTAGCACGCTTGAGGTGGCGGTCCTACATTTGGCCGACGGCGCGGAGGCTGAGGGCGTTGGGGTTGCCCAGGATAATGTGGTCCAGCACCTTGATGCCAATGTGTTCGCCGGCTTGGACCAAGCGTTCGGTCACGGCCAGGTCCGCGCGACTGGGGGTGGGGTCGCCGGAGGGATGGTTGTGGACCAAGAGGATCACGGCGGCGGCATCGCGGATGGCCGCGCGAAAGACTTCGCGGGGATGCACTAAGCTGGAGTCCAGTGTCCCGACGGTGATTTGGTGCGTGTTGATGACTTGGTTTTTGGTATCCAGAGTCACGATATGGAACTCTTCTTGTTTGCGGTCCTCGGCTAGGCGGCGGAAGCTCTGTTGGCAGAAGTCGATGGCTTCTTGGGTGCTGTTGATGCGGAGTCGGGGTTGCATGCCAGCGAGAGCGGCGATGCGTCGTCCCAGTTCGATGCCGGCCATGATCTGGCAATAGGCGGTGACATCGATCGCCGAGCTGAGTGACTTGAGTTCCAATCGTCCGGCGGAGGGGAGGCGATCGAGCCGCTGTTGGAAGTGTCGCGCCAATTTCTCACCGGCGTCGACGGCCGACTCGCCGGGGCGACCACTGCGAATCAAGATGGCCAATAACTCGGCCAGACGCAGTTCCTCGACGCCGACGCTCATCAGTCGCTCCCGCGGGCGATCCTGTTGCGGTTGGTTCTTGACTTGGGAGCCGAGAAGTTTGTCGTCGAGCCAGCGTTGTGGGCAGAACGGGCCGCGGCTGCGGTTCCAGCAGAAGGCTTCGGCGCCATCGTGGCGAATCAGCCAACCTTGTTGGACCAGTTCATTGATCAACCGAGTGACGAAACTGGGCAATTCTGGCCGCACGGCCTCCTTGATCTGCTCCAGCTCAAATTGGGTTTGTTCGGCCACGAACTGGATGACGGGCAAATAGCGGCGGTAGCGCTCGTTGACCGAACTGCGGGCGTCCTCGGCGACGGACTCCAGTTTAGCGGAGTCCAGAAGTGGGGGTTCCGGGGCCGGATTCTCGCCGGTCGGGTGCGGTTGTGGATCGTCGGGTTGGCAGTCATCGACAGGTGCTGGCATGAGAGATCTCCTAGAAGTTTGCCAAGATAAGCCTCGGCGGGGCGCGATTCAACCTACCGAGGCAGGTTTCCCCAAGAATTTGGCTGGGTTATAATTGACACCGCTGGAATCCAGCAGCCAAACAGGCAAGTTGCATGTTCGGTTGACCCGGTCCCTTTGGACTTGCGTGGTCGACGAGCGGATCAAATAAGGATGGAGAGCTGATGAGTAAGTCGCGTGTAGTATGGCTGGGCGAGGGGTCCGGGAACCGCTGTTGGGCGGCGAGCCTGGCGGTGATGTTGCCCTGGGGGCTGTCGTTTTTGGCAGTCGAACCGGTCGCGGCAAGGATCGAGCCTCCGTCCATCAACCAGGACGAAGCCAAGCAAGACGAAGCCAAGCAAGACGAAGCGAAGCAAGACGAATCCAAGCAGGACGAAGCGAAGCAAGACGGCACCGCGGACTTTGAGAAGGCCACCGAGTTAAAGATCAACGCTCGGCGGCCGATCGACTTTGATCAGGTGGTGCAGTTGTGCGAGTCGGCCATCAAGAAGGGGTTGGATCCGGCCACCGAGTCATTCTGTCGTCGCTTGATGTTGGATTCGTTGTTGGAGTACGCGCGGTTGTCTAGCGGTCGGATATTGGTGCCCAACCGCGATGCTCGGTGGCGTTTTTTGCGGGGCGAAGCGCTCAAGCGACTGGTCAAAGCCGTTGAGATCGCCCCGGATTCGGCGGAGGCCTGGACCTTGATCGCCAAGTTGAACGTGCTGGAAAATGGGGATCGCGACCAAGGTTTGGGTGCGGTTGAGAAATTGATTGATTTGTCCAGTAGCAACAAATCGCAGTTGGCTGAGGCCCTGTTGTTGCGGGCTGGCTATGCCGAGAACGACGAGCAGCGTTTGGAGGATTTGAGTCAGGCTGTCGAAGTGGATCCAAGCAACTTGGAAGCCCGCCGTGCTCGGGCGATGTACTACATGCTCAAGGATACCAATGACGAGGCGCTGGCGGACTTCGAGGCGATGTTGGCGATCCAGCCGGAAGACATCAACAACCGCTTGATGTTGGCCGAAGTATTGATGCGAGCCGATCAGTTGGATCGTGCGTTGGAGATGTTGCAGGCTGTCGAAGCTCCCCCGCGTGATTTCCGTGGCAAGCTACTGATGGCTCAGATTCATTTTCGTCAGCAGGCATACGAGAAGTGCCTGGAGAACGCCGATCAGGTATTGGCGATTGTGGGAGACTTCCCGGACGCGATCAATCTGCGGATCTTGTCGCTGTTGCAATTGGACCGGAACGAAGAAGCTTTAGAGGCAGCGGAGTCCTTGGTTGGCAGCAACCCGGGCCTGACCCAGGGTTATTGGCTGCGGAGCATTGCTTATTCGTCGCTTGATCGCTACGACGAAGCGATCAAGGACTTGCAGTTATTGGTGGACAATGTGCCGGAGAGTCCGCTGTTTAAGCTGCAATTGGGGAATCTGTACAACGCGTCGGATCGTCCGCGGGCCGCTTTGAAGTTGTTCAACGAAATTTACGAGGATGATCCCGACTACGAGGGCCTGTATCGTTCGCGCGGTGATGCGTACTTGAGTACGGGTCAGCACGCGGAAGCGGTGGCCGACTACGAACGCGAGTTGGCCAAGAACCCGGACGATACGGGGACGCTCAATAACTTGGCATGGGTCTTGGCGACGTCCCCCAAGGACGACGTTCGCAACGGAGCTCGCTCGTTGGAGTTGGGCCTGAAGGCGGCGGAGTTGACCGAGTACAAGCAGGCTCACATTCTCTCGACCTTGGCGTCGGGTTACGCGGAGACCGGCGACTTTGACAAGGCTCGCGAGTGGATTGCCAAGGCGGTCGGAATCGCCGAGGCCGAGCAAGCCAAGAATTTGGACAGCTTGAAGAAAGAAGCTGCTTCTTATGAGAAAAGCGAGCCATGGCGAGAGTTGGAAGTGAAAGAGGAAGCTCCGCTGGAGGAGTCCAACCCGCGCCAACGCCGTCGACCTCGCTCGGAACAACGCAGTACCGACGACGATTTTTAGTTGTCGTTTCGGTTCTGTGGTCGCTGATAGCCGCCCACCTTTCCCACTGACTCGTGTTTTAGGATAACGTGAAATGAGACATGTCCACCGCTGGCGTTGGTTTGTTTGGACCTGCGTGCTGTGCCTGTTGCCAACCTCAGGCGTGACGTGGGCCGATGACCCCGCGCCGCGTTCGGTCGATGAATTAGCCCAAGAATTCAAGTTGCCACCCGAGCAAGTTGAAGTCTTGCTGCGGATCATTGAAGAGGGTAAAGAACGCAGCCAAGTTATGGATCATCTGAGCCATATTTGTTTGGAGATTGGGCCGCGATTGACTGGCTCGACGCGGTTGGAGACGGCCAATCGCTGGGCTGCCGAACGGTTTGAATCGTTTGGCCTGAAGAATGCTCATGTCCGCCAATGGGGTGAGTTGCCCGTGCGTTTTGATCGTGGACCTTCTACCGGTGAGATGCTCAAGCCGGTGGAACGCAAGTTCGAATTCACGACTCGCAGCTGGTCGGCCGGTACCAACGGACCGGTCGAGGGAGTGGTGTTACGGGAACCGCAAACGGAGGAAGAATTCGCCGCCATCGCCGATCGATTGACCGGGGCTTGGATCCTGCGTCCTTCGGCCACTCGCCAGAACGCGTTCGGCGACCGACTGATCAACGCGGGCATCGCCGGCATCATTACGACCTCGGCGGACGAGTTGGTGCGGACCGGTGGCGTGAGCGGGATCATGCAGTTGGATTTTGATAACCTGCCCGCCGGCGTGAGTGTGCTGGTGCGTCGCTCGGACTACGATGCGATCAATAGTCGCTTGACGGATGGTGAGGAAGTGGTCGTACGGTTCGATTTGCAACATCATTTTGAACGTGGGCCGATTCCCCTGTACAACACGATCGCCGAGATTCCCGGCCGAGAACTGCCGGATGAGGTGGTGATCATCTCCGGACACTTGGACAGCTGGGATGGACCGGGCTCGCAGGGGACGGTGGATAACGGGACGGGTTCCAGCGTGGCGATCGAGGCCGCAAGGATTCTGGCGGCGATTGGCGTTCAACCCAAGCGAACCATCCGCTTCATTCTGTGGACCGGCGAAGAGCAAGGGTTGCTGGGCTCGCGTGCTTACGTCGATAGTCTGAGCGAGGAAGAACGAGCGAAGATTTCTGCTGTTTTTGTCGATGACAGTGGCACCAATCAACAGTCGTCGCTCAGCGGTGTGACGGTGATGGAGCCCATGCTGAGACAAGCGATTGCTCCGATGAACTACGCTTTTCCCGACGCGCCGCTGGAGTTGAACATCAGCGAGACCATGCCGCGGGGTGGGGCCAGCGATCATGCCTCGTTCAATCGCGTTGGTGTGCCCGGGTTCTTCTGGGGCAAAACGGGTCGAGCGTTTTATCGCTATGCCTGGCATACGCAGAACGATAAGATCGACCAGGCCATCCCCGAGTACCTGATCAAGAACGCCACCGTGTCGGCGATCGCCGCCTATGTGTTGGCCGAGGCGGATACTCTCCTGCCGCGACCGGAACCGGCTGCCGAGGGCGAAGGCCAGGCGGAACCCGGTCCGCGACGACAACGCGGCCGACGCCAAGAGCAGTCCGGAGGCGAGGGCGGCGGGACCGGAACCGCGACGAACTCAACCGTATCCGAGACGGCTGGGAGTCGTGGCGGCAACTAGTGCCCTGTAAGCACCCAGCGGCAGGCTCGACAGAGAACGGTCAACCGACAGCGGGGCTGGGCGAAACGCCCAGCCCCGTAGTGTTGTGGGGTGCCCCAACCGGCTTTTTGAGGGCTGCCCGAGTTGACTGTCATCGAAGTGAGTGGTGGTGACATCGTTTTGATGACGCTTGGAGGGGCAGTAGTTCCGGTTGGAATTATTTTTTGGCTGGAAACGTTCGCAGGGCGAGCTCCACTGCAGTGGCTTAACAGGGACTTTTCCCATGTTTCAGGCGGCAGTTGTTGGCCCAGGCGGCTTTTGGCTTGCGACTTGGCCGCCGATTTGCACTGGTATGGAGAGGCGGTGACATGGCCCCAGGCCGGGTCCCGCGGCGGAGGGTGGCCTGCCCTTCCCAGCTCAGCATCTTTTCGCGAGGTAAACGCCGATGTCCAGCAACCGATCACTGACTCGAGGGGCCATGTTCTTAGTATCCGCCGGGATAAGCGGCTTGGTAGGTTTGGGGACGCTGGCCAACGCGGCGATTCAGGAACGCCTTCCCGATCTGCAACTACCGCCGCAGGAGCCAATCCCCTTGGTGATCCCGGACAACGGCAATGAGTTTGGCCAGCCGTTGTTGCGTGGGCCGGTCCATGAGGCGTTTGCCGAGTTGTATCAAGCGGAGCCAAATCCGGGCGTGATTATCACGCAACGACCGCCGGAGCTGATTGACGAGTCACCGCCGGAAGTTCAGCCCATGGGCCGGAATATCGAGTGGATCTCGGGTTATTGGGCTTTTGACGATCAGGGTGAGGAGTTTTTGTGGGTGAGTGGCGTTTGGCGTGAGATCCCGCCGGGTTTTCGCTGGCTGCCGGGTTACTGGTTGGAGCTAGAGAATCAGCAGGGCTATCAATGGGTCTCCGGAACTTGGTTGCCGGAAACATCGAATGAGGTCCAGTACTTGCCGGATGCGCCGCCGGCGACTCTGGAGCGAGGCCCCGTCGGTGTGGCTCCTTCGCTCAATCACATTTGGGTGCCGGGCAACTGGCTGTGGCAGGAGCGGCAGTACGCATGGCGACCGGGCTTCTGGTCGGCTGGGCATGTGGATTGGGTTTGGATCCCCGCTCGCTATCAGTGGACCCCGCGGGGCTTCCTGTTCTGTCGTGGTTACTGGGACTACCCATTGGTGCGTCGCGGCACGCTGTTCTCGCCGTACCGTTTCCATCGTCCCTTCTTCGCTCAGCCGCGCGCGCTGTTTACACCACGAGTCGTGATCGCGGTGGATGTGTTGCCACGGCACATGTGGGTGCGGCCTCGCCACGGTCATTATTACTTCGGAGACTTCTACGATGGCTTTGCGGGGCATGGGTTTGTGCCCTGGCATCACTGGGCCGTTGGAGCGCGTCCCGGCGTGAACATCAATCTGAACTTCGGCAATCCACGTGATTTTTACTGCGGCTTTGATCCGTTGTTCCATCACGTGAGTCGGACCACCGTGATCAACAACATCAATGTGACCAACATCCGAGTCAACCAAGTCAACCAACAGTTCAACTACTTCAATCAGTTCAACCAAAACTTTACCTCGCTGCAGACCTTCGCCGATCAGCGACCGGGTCGAGAACTGGGGAAAGTCAGTCGTCGTGGTGATGTCTCAGGAAGTGGGAACTCGCGTGAGGCGCGACTGGGGTTGTCCCTGGATGACCATGTCCAGTCGGTGGGGCGAGAGCGTTTCACCGAAGTTCGCGACCAACAACGTCGCGTCCGGCTGGAAGAGTTGACCCAGACGCGTGAACTGGCGACCGCACGACAGGCGATCGAACGTCGGAGCCGGGGCGCTAACCCTGTGGATCGCGGCGTGGAGATTGCCAGCCTGCCGGCCAATCCACGCGGAGCGAACTTGCAGCGGCCGGGCCGCTCCGAAGGCTTGCCGACTGCGTCCAACAACCGACTCAACCCGCGGCCCACCCGTGATACGACGGGCACTGACTTGCCGCCGACCAACCAATCTGGCGGGCGGCGTCCGGGTCGCTCGGAGGGCCTGCCGGCCAGTGGTGTCCCTGAGGCCGGTGCGCCCGGGATCGTCGGTCGTGAGGCGACGGGTGGTGGCCTTGGAGGGCGTGCTCCACTGGATGCGGCAGTCGATCGCTCGGGAGTTCGTCGTGCCGCGGAAGAGGCTGCGGGTGCCAATCGCCAGCGTCGATCGGCGGTGGAACAAGCTCAGGCCAGGATGGCGGAGCGATCGCCGCGCGGTAACCCCGCCGATCGTGGCGTAGACGCCGCACAGGGCACAACTGGTCGTCGTATCGCTCCGGGAACCTCGGAAACCGAGTTGCGATCTTGGGTGGAAAACTACCAACGAGGTCAAGGCGTTGACCCCAACACCGCGCGTCGGTTGGGCGAACGACTGGTGCCACCCGGTTCACAGCGGCAGATCGACCTCTCCGCTGAGGAACGGGCTCGTCAACGCGACACCCCTCGAGCCATCCCAGGGAATCGCGAAATGGGGGGCCGGGACATCGGCGGCCGTGGTGCAGTCGGTCGAGAAGCAGGTGGCCGACCAGTCGGTGGCCGAGAAGCAGGCGGTCGAGCAGTCGGCGGTCGAGAAACAGGCGGTCGAGCAACAGGCGGTCGGGAAACCGGCGGGCGGGGGTCGACTCCTGGTCTGGGCGGTAATCCGACTTACCCGCCTGGCGCCGGCCAAGCCCCTCGTAGCCAACCTGCCGCAGGTCGCGGTCTGGGCTCGCAACCCGCGA
>JAGYIQ010000170.1 GCA_018402565.1 Pirellulaceae bacterium
GGCACCGACCTCTATCTCAACGACGGCCACGGCCGATTTCAGGATGCCACCGATACCGGGCTCGATTCGCCCCGCACCTTCGGGATGTCGCACACCTTCGCCGACTATGACCGCGACGGACGGCTCGACATGTTCGTGACAGGGATGAGTTCGACCACCTCCCGCCGACTTGGATGGCTGATGTTCACGGTACCAATCCAGACAGGTCTCGAAAAAGCTATCCGCCATGGATTGAATTCGGAGCACCTCTTGCTGCAGGTTCACCAAGTCATGCTCGACCAACAGCCCTTTCTGGCTGCGTGAGTTGTAGAGGCGATTGAGCCGGTAGGAGATCTGCCCGCTGGTGACCCCCAGTCCCAGATGATCGGCGGCCACCGCCTCCATGGTATGGGCCTCGTCCAGGATCACGGCATCGTAATCCGGCAGCACATTCGCGCCGTCTTCGCGGAGGGCCAAATCGGTGAAAAACAGGGCGTGGTTGACGACCAACACCTGAGCTTGGGCCGCTCGGCGTCGGGCCTGGAAGTAGAAACACTTTTCATGAGTCGGACATTTCCGCCCCAGACAATTGCTCGCGTCGCTGGCGACTTCATCCCACACCGCCGCCGAGGGCTTGAAGGAGAGGTCGGCCAACGAGCCATCCGACGTGGTCTGGGCCCAGGTACGAATCTTGCCCAACTCCATCAAGTCGGACTGGGTTTCGAACAGACCAACCGAGCGACCAAGCGCTTGCTCCAGTCGTCGGAGACTGATGTAATTGCCGCGTCCCTTGACCAATACCGCCGAGAACTCTCGCGGCAATATGCTGTTGAGGAACGGCAGGTCCTTGCTCATCAGCTGCTCTTGCAGGCTGATCGTATGCGTCGAGATAACGACTCGACCGTGCCGTTCGGCCTCCCGCTTGGGACTCTCCGCTTGGCGAAACTCAGTGTCCGTGATGGCCAAGATGGCGGGGACCAGATAGCCGAAGCTCTTGCCGACCCCGGTCCCGGCCTCGACGACCAAGTGCTCCTCTTCCATGATGGCCGCTTGGACCGCAGCGGCCATCTTGAGCTGCTGCGGGCGGCTCTCATACTGGGTGAGACGACGAGCGATCAGGCCAGCATCCCCCAGAACCGCGTCCACATCCAACCCATCGGGCTCGTTGATACGCGACAGATCGGGAAAATCCGGATCATCGGGGTGGTGGGCATCGTCCAAGGTCAGGTTCGTTCGGATGGGGCGCCCAGAAACGGAGCAACCAGGGAGTTGTTTGCGGGGGAAAAGCCGGTCCGACAAGTCCGGCAGGTCTCACATGATACCTGTCAGTATCGCCAGATCGCAAGCCGCAGTACTGGTCCTGTGCCTGACCGGGCTGACGGGGTTATGCTCCTTGCCGGGGTGCGGGGTTAACGTAGTGGGAATCGTCGTGATTCAGATTCCTGACACCCTAAGCTCAAGAACGGGAACGGCAATGACACAAGCGGCAGGCAACGGCGGC
>JAGYIQ010000171.1 GCA_018402565.1 Pirellulaceae bacterium
TTCGATCCACTCCTCGCCCCATGTTCAGCCTCCGTTACCGATGGAAAAGGTCCACCGGCCGAGGCTATCAGGGGCTGCAAGGGTGGTTGTGGTGTGCGCACACTCTTACGCTGGGTTGGGCTGCTTACGGCGACTTGAATCTTGACGGCCGCGTCAACACCACGGATTTGTCGCTTTTGACCGGTGGGGGGCGGTTCAACCGCCCAGGCTCGGACAGCGTCTGGTCGCAGGGCGACTTCAACTATGACGGCCGGGTAAACACGACGGACATCTCCCTTCTGACTCAAACTGCCCTGTTCAACCGGCCGTCTTACCGGACCGGCAGTGGCACCGTCGCTGCAGTCACTTCAACCGGCACCCCCTTTCTGCAGGCAGCCGCTTGGTACGCAATCGGCTCCGAGCAGTACAGCCCTGAAGGCACGAAGCCCAAGAGTCGCCTGCGGTGAAGGGTGGGCTAGCGAGAAATGCAGATGCATGAGGTGTGCGTAAGACCAAGGTATTTCACTTCAAGGAGAGAGCGATGAATAATGTCCATTTTTTTGGCCCCAAGACCTGCGTCTGGGTGTTTACGACAGTCCTCGTTGTGGCTGCACCTATCGCGGGGCTGCGGGCAGAACCCACCGTCACCGCCTTCTACAACCCTGCTGACGGCAACATCACGCTGGCGGTCTTGGAAAATGGATCGCCTGCGACCCTCGCTGTTTCGGCATTCCAGTTTCTCAGTCCGTCGCAGTATCTCTCTGGGTCGGCTGCATCAATCCCACCGTCCGCCATCTCGGCGTTTACCGTGCTCAACACTGACGAGTCGGCGATCTACGATCCACCTCGTCAGTACGCCGAAATCTACGCCAACGGGCTGGGAGGAACGCTGTTCTCCACGACTTGGGATCTGGGAAACGTGGCGCAAACAGGGCTCACTCAAAGTGAACTCAACAGCGGCTTCACCTCGAACGGCGATGTACTGTCACCCGCGCAGCCAGGGAAGTTCCTGTACGAAACCAACGCGACCTGGGTGGCGGGAAACTTGGTCGCCGTGCCTGAGCCGACTGGAATGCTCATGGTGCTGGGAGCGACAGGCTTCTTTGCGGCAGCCATGCGTAGGCGTCGCCAGCCTTCATGGTGGCGTTCACAAAGGGGGCCGATTGGTGCCGAATGAAGGACGCGGCGTGACGAGCCTACTGCGAAGGGCGAAGTGAAACAGGGTCTTGGCGTCTTCATTGGCATCTTCCCAAAATCCTGTTCACCACCTGCTTCGACCACGGCTTTCCCGACCGGGTAGGCCGCCCTTCGGCATTCAGGGCATCGCAGACCTGCTGAAGCGATCTTCGCTTACCCTTGGGCGGCTTTCGTCGAAGTTCCCGGATCCTCGCGAGGGTCTCGGTTTCGACCGGCATCGAACCGAAGGGCTTACGGCCCTCGCATCTTTCTCCTCGTGACCGCTTCCGTTCCCGTGCGGCACGGAGCTT
>JAGYIQ010000172.1 GCA_018402565.1 Pirellulaceae bacterium
CGCAGTGTGTGCCGGCCCTCGTTAACAACTCCGGAAACTGGCGGGGTGCTGTTTTCAACACCGAAAGCATCGTTGCTGGCGGTCATTGTTAAACCTCTTTCAAAAAGGTGCAGCGTTCGGCATCTGATGCCTTTGCCTAGAGTTTGCGAAGGCGACTGATCCCGGCAGCATTCATCGCCAAGTCGCTCGTTCGTGGCGATGAGGTATCGCGTTCGTCCTCGGCGAGACTTTCGTCTTCTCTATCGCAACTAAATGTTAAATCCACCAACACCTCGGCGGGGCATCTGCTTTTGCCAAAGCTGCTGCCAAAGAGGCTTCCGCCACAACCGCCGCAATCGCAAGCAATGATCTTTCCAAGGAATACCGACCGAACCGAGTACACGTCTGGCAGCGGCCACTCCCCAGGCGGCAATTCATTGAGGACATCGGCGTCGCCTTGCAGCCAGCGCCGGTAACGACTTGCTGCCTCTTCACGCGAGCATTCGCATAACGCAAACGGGTTTGCCCACACCGAACGAGGCAGTGCCTTGCCGTCATCATCTGCGGGTCGCTCGTGGCCGATATAAACGGTCTGATCGCCTAGGCGGCGGCAATCGTGGGAAATCATGATGGATTCGGTTAAAGCATCCCATTCGCCATGTTTTTCGGCGATCACAACGCCAGACTGTGCAGACACAAACCCTTTGATTCCGCCATCGCATGACGACTCGCAATAGTCGAGTCGCACCGTGACGTTTGGGAATTGACGCGACAGTTCTAGGATCACTTTGACTGGCGGGCTGTTTGCGGTTTCGAAGTATGCGACCTGGTCCGCGTCGCGTTTTTCCGCGCGAGCAGGCCCCATCCAGCCTGCATCCACGGCGGGCCATTTCGTCCCCCAACAAGTGATTGCCCACTGATACCAGTCTGGGAAGCCGTGTTCGATTACCAGCTTTTGGATGCTATCCGCGAGATCGTCAAAGGACCGGGGCGTATAGAGCCGATCGCTGCGATTTCCACCGGACATTTTCCCCCAGTAATCGGAAGCTCTCGCCGACTGCATTGCACGCTCCCGCGATGCAAACTGGCCAGGGCCGTAGTGGTGTTTTATTTTCGTCCAGTCGCCGTACTTTAGCTGCCAAGCTGTTTCGCCTTTAGTAGATGATTCCGATCGGGCAAGTTCGCTTGGCATCGGCAACACTGCGTTGAAGTCGAACTTGCTATCCGCCGTCGTCATTAACGCCCGCAGCTCACGAGCACTATCGGCGTCGCCGGTAACATGCACGGTGTTCGAAATCCAGTTTGGCACGTTTACGTCTCCTGGTTATTGCCTTACTTACTGCAGGCAACGGTCGCGATCTGCCACACCGTGCCTGCTGCTGCCTGCATCGTCATGCCGCCGGCCGGTTGCGAGCCCGGCTTACGCTGTCAGCGGTTGTAAACACTTAGTCGGCATACCAACCATCGGGATCGTCCTCGAG
>JAGYIQ010000173.1 GCA_018402565.1 Pirellulaceae bacterium
TCGGTGGAACCTCGGGGAGTGCTATCGGATCGATGGGTTTGATGTTGAGGTGACATTCGACTAGGCCCTGTTTGCCAGACGGTGTACTTGCCCCCCGCCGAAAGTCCAAGGCTCACGCACAGACGCCAAGGGGGGGCCGATATCCAGAAAGCCGGGTGTGCTGCCGACTCCGACCCGGGCAAGTAATGGCCGAGGGCCACGCTGGACGGGGCGAAGGATGCAAGGATGTGGACCCCGTAAACAACTACGCCCATCCCGCTGATGCTGCCCGGCTCCGCCGTTTGACAGCCATAGCGACCCCGATTTTTTCGGAGTCGCTATGCGCCCTCACCACCGTTTGACGCGATCAATACCGCCGTGCCGCTACTGACGCAGCAAGTCCCCCAGTACATGCTGGACGGTTGGTATGCTCCATGAATTGCCCAGCATCTTATACCGCTGCGTATCGGATACTCCAGCCGTATGGCCGCGCGGGTAACCAAACAGGCCCTCAACCTCTTCTGGAGTCATCATTCGGAATGACCCGTCATCCAGCCGGACCACGTTAAAGGGCATCCCTTTGCTCAGGCCGGCTGTTAGCGTCCTGACTTTCGGGTCATTGATGTCTTTGCCGTGTCGCTGCCAAGGCGTTTTGCCGTCTGCGTGGACGCGATACATGTAGTCCGCTGCATCGGGCTTCAGGTAGCGACTGGGAACTACATCGTCTAGCGCTGACCGAAAGGTTGCCGTGGACTGCGTGTGCAGCGATTGCGGAATGTTTGTCCAAAAAGCCCTCTTTCTCTGCATCGGCCCGAACTCGGCGGCCTCGTATATCACCGGCTCAGTACCTATCATCCGCGAAATCGACCGCATGTCCTCGTCACGCTTCGGCACTACATTCTCAAACATCCAATACGTGGGATCAAATTCGTCCCTGAGCCGCAGCGCTTCTTCCAAGCCAGGCCCAGAACGATCCCCTTGAAGACCGCGACCTTTGGGGTTTGCGCGGCTTAACTCTTGGCAGGGAAATCCGGCGCACATCAAGTCTACTTTTTCGCCGTCCACGTTCCTAAGCTGGCGAACGTCCCCACTCTGAACAATATCCGGAAACTGATTTTCAAGAACCTGTTGGGCGGCGCGGTCAAACTCTGCCGACAGGTGCCGGTTGACGGGTATGCCCATGCCCTCTAACGCCACGCGCGCACCGCCCGCCCCGTCGAACGGCGACAGCAGCACTACGCCATCGCGCGCGTACTTCGGCTGTGGGGCATCGCCCGCCAGTTTGCCCAGTATTGTCGCCACCCGGTCTGCGCCGGCCATCCCATTTCTCCTGTGTGCCTACAGGACTAATGGGCTTGCAGCGGCTTCGGAGTGGCGAGACTTGGAGACAGCCGTACACTGGTCGGCGGAGGGTAGATCGGATGGAGAGTGAATTCGCTAACCATCGGCGCAATGGGCGTGGCTGTCGCCGCC
>JAGYIQ010000174.1 GCA_018402565.1 Pirellulaceae bacterium
CCCCTGCAGCCGTGCGACGGCTCGCTTGCTCTACTCGGCGTTGGCTTGTTGTCATCCTGAACTCGTCTGCACGTCGTGCGGTTGGGCGTGAATGCGGACCGGAGCATCCAGACTCCGGCGTCATGGTGTGGCCGTCAGCATCGCAGCGGCTGATTGAGCTGATCGAGGAGCCGGAAGAAGGTCTGTAGCCACGGGTTCCACGCCAGCACTCGATAGACGATCCTGCGGCCGGTCTTCACGATTTGCGCGGGGATCGCAAGCATCGCTCGCCTGAATGTCGTGAACTCCATTCGCAAGAGTTGCTGCTTCTTTGCGGCAAGCGGACCATTGCTTGGCAGCAAGAGCGCCATCCATGCCTTCAGGCTCCACGCCAGCGACGCCATCACCATGAAAGCCCAGTTGCTCAGCAGCGTATCGACAGGAGCAGAGAGAGCCCGCATGTCGGTCTTGAGATGCGCGAAGAGGTTCTCCTGGTTGCACCGATGGTTGGCCTCGAAGATGACCTCGTCGGCAGGCTTATCGAAGTCGTTGGTGATGTAGAAGAAGCAGCGGGTGTCGTCGAACAGCAGCTTCTGCCCACAGTGGACCTCGAGTTCCTTGACGAGCACGATCACCCGATACTCGCGGCCGCATGCGTTCGGCCGGTGCATGAACTCCGCAACAGACTCTTTGGCCAGTCGGATGTCCTTGAACTCACGGTCTTTCACGACCTGCTGCTTGACCTTCCTGCGGCGGGCCCGTGGCTGCGTGCCGCTGACGTTTCTGGTTGGTCGCTTGAGCGTCTCCCACGCCTCAGCCGGCAGTTTTTCAGCGATTTCGAGATACGTTGGGCAAGCCTGGATGCCGAAGACGAAGGTCGCCCCTGCGTCATGCCACCGATCCAGATGCTGCGTCTGCGAGAACGCCGTGTCGCCTCGCAGCCGCACACGGCGGAAGCCCGCCTTCGTGCAGAGCTCAATGGCCTTGTCGAAGTATTCGGCCGCATGCTCCTGGCTCGGGCGACTGCCCGGTCGGTTGACGACATAGAGCGGCTCGCCGGTGTTGGCCAACGAGAGCACCAGAGCGTTGTAGCCCCACTCGCCCTTGTAGCTGATGTCCATGCCTTCCTTGCACTCGCCGGTCGTCTCGACCATCGTGCCGTCAGCATCGATCACCGCCTCGTCGAAGAACGCAGCGGGCTGCTGCCGCCAGACCTTCACGCGAGTCTCGTTGAACACATCCATGAGGGCGTTGATCTGCTCGCCGTCAAAGCGACGGCAGAAGTCACCGGCCGTCGTCGGATCGGGGATGCGGCTGGCACCGATGGCGTCGAGATACACCGTATCGTTCCGCAGCAGCTCCAGGTGCTCGAGCCGAGTGCCGCTGGCGAGGTGGTTGTACGCGATGTTCAGCACGTGATCGGACTCGTGGTAGGGCCGGTGCACCTTCAGCACGTCGAGTCGCTCGTTGATG
>JAGYIQ010000175.1 GCA_018402565.1 Pirellulaceae bacterium
CGCTCGGCACGGCACGAGCCTCATTCCCCAGGTGAGGCCGTCCCAGCTCTACGGGCTCGAAATCAACCCGTATGCCGCCGAACTGGCCCAGGTCGTGATCTGGATCGGCTATCTCCAGTGGATTCATCACAACGGCTTCGCCGCGCCGCGTGATCCGATCCTCGAACCGATCGACACGATCCGCAACATGGACGCGATCATCGACCTCACCGACCCCGACAATCCGAAGGAACCGGAGTGGCCGGAGGCCGACGTGATCGTGGGGAATCCGCCGTTCCTGGGCGGGAACAAAATACGGGCTGAATTAGGTGATCACTACGTCGATTCCGTGTTTGCTTTGTACACGAGACGTATCCCGCCGTTTTCGGACCTTTGCTGCTATTGGTTTGAGAAGTCTCGGGCTCAGGTGGCACACCATCCAAAAACGCGAGTCGGCTTACTTGCTACTCAAAGTATCCGCGGCGGCGCGAGTCGAGAAGTGCTTAAACGGATCGCGGATTCCGCAAGTATTTTTTGGGCGGTTTCGGATCGGCAGTGGATTCTTGACGGGGCCGCCGTCCACGTGAGTTTGGTTGCATTTGGATCGCAGCCACCGGATTCGATCTGCCTTGATGGCCGCAACGTTGATCGCATAAATCCAGACCTAACGACCGCAGCCGACGCAACTCTTGCGGTTCAACTCAAGGCCAACTCTGGCATTTCGTTCCAAGGGCCATCCGCGAAGGGGCCGTTCGACATTCCCGAGGGTTTTGCCCTTGAGTTATTGCACGCCACCGGCAACCCCACTGAAAAACCGAACTCGGACGTTATCCGACCCGTTGCCAGCGCGATCGATCTAACCAAAAGAAGCCGGGCAGTGTGGACGATTGATTTCGGTTTGCAGTCGATAGAGGCCGCTTGCGAATACAGTGAACCGTTTGCCTACGCAAAGAGTCACGTATTCCCATTGCGGGCGCAAAACCGTCGAGCGGCTTACGCCCAAAAGTGGTGGCTTTATGCCGAGCCGCGGCCTGGGATGCGGCGCGCGTTACAAGCCCTGCCTCGCTACATGGCGACCCCGGCCGTGTCGAAACATCGGCTATTTGTATGGGGGCTGCCTGAACTGCTTTGCAACCAAGGAACGTTGGTGTTCGCCACCGCAGAGGACTTTGGCTTCGGAGTCCTTCATTCGCGAGCGCACGACCTCTGGGCGCGACGCCAGGGAACCCAACTGCGAGAAAAAGAATCCGGTGATCGCTACACCCCGACCTCATGCTTTGAAACTTTCCCGTTCCCCGAGCCGACGGCGGCCCAGCGGGACGCGATCGCTGCGGCGGCATACGAACTCGACATACTCCGTTCGACTTGGTTGAACCCGCCGGAGTGGACGCGGGAGGAAGTCCTCACGTTCCCCGGCTCCGTCGATGGCCCGTGGGCCCGATACGTGACGGAGGCGAACGCGAAGG
>JAGYIQ010000176.1 GCA_018402565.1 Pirellulaceae bacterium
GTCGCTACGTCCGATCTAGGGTGCGCAATCCACTCACTGTCGCCCGGTTGCCATCCGTGTCACTGTGTGAAACTCCGTGGCTCCTTCTGCATTTTTCTGCCCCCAATCTTTCTGCCTGTGACAACCCCGGGGGCCGCGTCTAACTCACGCCGAACAGGCGGCAGGCGTTGGCGGTCGTTTCCGCGGCTAACTGCCGCTCGCTGATGTTTCGCACCACCGCCAAACAACGACCCGTGTGCACGACCATCGCCGGATGATTGGGCCGCTGCCCGCGATGCGGATGCGGTGTCAGAAAGGGGCAGTCTGTCTCGATCAACAAACGATCGGCCGGCACCTGCCCGGCGACCTCGCGGATGGCCGCCGCGTTCTTGTACGTGGCCATGCCCGCGAAGCTGATCATCAGGCCCAAGTCCAAACACTCGCGGGCCGTCTCCCAACTGCCCGTGAACGAATGCATCACGCCTCGCAGCGGTGCGGCAGCAGAAAACTCCCGCAATGCAGCCAAAATCTCCGCGTCGCAGTCCCGACTGTGGATCACCACCGGCAACCCCGTCGCCACCGAATGGGCCAAGTGCCGCCGAAAGTTCTCCTGCTGCACCGCCAACGGGGCGTCGTCCCAGTACAAATCCAAACCGGTCTCGCCCAATGCCACCACACGGTCCTGCCGCGCTAACTCACAGATCGCCTCCCAGTCCCCCGACGCCGCCTTGGCCGACTCGTTCGGATGGATCCCAACCGCGGCCCAAACTTGCACCGCCGCCTGCGAGTACGCCTGGGCCAACGCCACACTGGCGCGTGAAGAAGCCAGGTCGGTGCCGATCGCTACCACCCGGGTCACACCCGCGGCCGCAGCCGTCTCCAACCACTGGGGCAAATTCTCACTCAGATCCGCATAACTCAGATGAGCATGCGTGTCGAACCACTCCATCAAACCTTTTCGTCGAACCGAGCTTCAATCCGATTGAAGACCGGCCCCTCCAATCCCTCGTGAGTCCGCCCCTCCAGCAACCGTCGCTGCGCTGGGCCCTGGTCGACTTCATACCAATAGGCCACGCGGGGCTCGTCATACTTCCAAGACAACAGAATCGGGCGACCATTACGCTCCGAAGAAAATGCCACCAAGCCCTCCTGCAAATCCACTGACTTGGCACCCAATTGCACCAATTCCGCCACAAACCCAGCCAATCGCTCGGCGTCCTGGTCCAATTCCTGCTCGATCGCCAGCCACTCCTCGGCGTAGATGTCCTTGAGTGGCTTGCCGCCATACACCGCCACGCAGTGGATGCCTGACCCGTGGGCCAATTTTTCGAATTCGTCCTTCACCTGGACGGCCAGTTCCCGCGTGGGCACGAGGATGATGGCTCTGGGTCCTCCCCCACGACCCGGCTTCGACACCTGCTCGAGAATGGGGAGCACAAACGCGGCTGT
>JAGYIQ010000177.1 GCA_018402565.1 Pirellulaceae bacterium
CTACCAGGAGGCGCACGACGGCCTGTTCTTTAGTTACGACCGGCTCTATATGGGAATCACGCCGCCGCGGTTCGTACCGGTGGGCAACACGGTCTTCTGGCCGGTCGAGCCGCTCAACGCCGAGGTCGCGCAACAACTCAATACGGCCAATGGCGGCTTCGCGGGCGTGGTGATCTACGGCACCGATCAGATGAATCTCGCCCTCAACACTACCTGGCTGCGGACCAAGATGACCTGGGGCAACCGCTACGAGGGCGGCTGGATCTACGACGACTACGGGATGCTCTTCTCCTACTGGGACTCCGGGCCGCAGGATCAGGGTTTTCAGACGATCAATGAATACGCCCTCAACAGCCCGGTGCAGACCTTTGACCAGGAGACTGCGACGAGTGAGTCCACGGTCGGCGGCATTGCCCAGCCGATTGTGACGACGACGATCGAAACAACGAGCCCGCCACCGGACCATTTGATTTCGCAGACCTTCACGCAACGCAACCAGACCAGGCTCCAAAGCGGCGCGGCCGCCTGGATCGTTCGCCGGTCCCTGGGCCGTCGTGGAAGCGGCTCGACGGTCCGGTTCGGGCTTGGTCCGCGGTTCGTCCAGCTCGCCGACCGATACAACATTGGCTATCAGAGCTACCAATATCCGTTCAACGCTGGGTCGGGCACGACTGACACCGGCACGACCGGCACCGGCACCGGCACCTCTGGCCAAGGAGGGGTCGGCGATGTCGGTGGGGCGGTCACTTCAGGCGGGTCAAGCATCCTCAATCAGCGGGGCGACGTCGTCACCCTCACCGGCGTCGGGCAAGGTACAAAGCTCCAAGATGGCAATTGGGAGTCTTATACCTCCAACAACATCGTCGGGCCTGAAATATCGATGTTGCTGGAGGCCAATTCGGGCCGGTGGAAGTTCCTGACCGAGCTCAAATTCACCGCCGGCATGAACTGGCAGAACATGCTTTACAGGGGGTCTAATTTTCCTGCCACGCTTGCGGCCGACTACTTTCGTACCGAGTTCACAACAGCGACCGTGCTGACCCAGGATGGTAGTGCGAACAATCAGCAAACCATTCAGGGCGATCCGCTCTACATCCAGGTGTATGGGGCGGGACAGAAGAATGCTTCGAATGACGCTGAGCACGTCTTCCAATTCACGCCGATCGGCGAATGGCGGCTTGGCACGGAGTTCCGCGTCAGCCAGGCTATTCTCCTCCGCGCCGGCTACACCGGCATGTGGATGGGCCAGATCGCCCGGGCCTCATCGAACACGGCTTACATCACGACTACCGACAACGTCCAGAAGTCGATTGCGAATCCAAATTACGATCCCAATCAGCCGACCGACGTGAACAACCCGATCACGGTCGTCGCGGACGTGCCGGTCGAATACTCACGGATCGGACCGGCTCCGACGGCGATCCAAG
>JAGYIQ010000178.1 GCA_018402565.1 Pirellulaceae bacterium
GATTTGGATGCGGCGGCGGACTTTCTCCGGCACATCAACTATTACCGTTTCACCGGCTACGGTTTGGCCTTTGAGCAGCCACGCCACGTCTATATACCGGGCACAACCTTCGAGCAGATTCGCCAGACCTATGAGTTTGACCGAGTGCTACGGGATCTTTTCACCGAATCGCTGGAGCTGATCGAACTCGATTTACGCACCGCGATTGCCCACACGTTTGGTGAAACCTACGGGCCGTTTGGGCACACGGATGTGGGCTGCTTCTATCGCCAGACCGATCACCCCGAGTGGCTGGCGAAACTCCGGACCGAAGCCAAACGCTCGCGTGAGCTGTTTATCGATCACTACAAAGTGACCTATGATAAATTCCCGGACCTGCCAATTTGGGTAGCGACGGAGATTATGTCGTTCGGGGCCCTTTCGCGCATGCTGCAAGCGATGGCAAAGGCCGATCAAAAACGCGTCGCGGTCCGATACGGAATGCAGCCGCTCACCTTGGCCTCATGCGTCCACCACCTAGTGTATGTGCGCAACCTCTGCGCCCACCATTCGCGACTCTGGGACCGCATCTGGGCGATCAAACCCGACCTCCCGGCAGGAAAGCTATGGGCGCCGCCCCTCTTGTCGGACAACACTCAACTCTTTAGCAGTCTCCTGCTTCAATCGACCATGCTTCGCCAGATCACTGCGGAGCAAACCTTCGCCCAAGATTGGCGTCGACGGGTTCAATATCTGATCGAATCACAACTCCCCGCCTGTCCATCGCCGCTGAACCGCATGGGCCTGACGCAGCTATGGCACCAACACCCGCTCTGGTAACAATGATGCGCTCAATCCAAATAGTCGTTCCCCCAGAACTCGTCGCCGCTGAACCGCAGATACTCAGCCTGATCCTAGCGGACCTCCTGGAAGTCCAGCGCCTGATCCTGCAGTGGGGCGGGTTAGCCGAAGCGGTGGAACCCCCGGAACTCCGCCAACGCCTCGCCGCCGCCGCCACCAAGCTAAAGGCAGCCCATGACTAGGGCAGGGGAGAATTCAACGGACGGTCTACCGTTCGCCGCCGGCCCCAAACCCCAAAGCCTGACCCTTGGATTTGCCCCGACGATGAACGCCGCCCCACGAGATTTCGGCCGAGTGCAAGTGTCCGCTTTGGCGTTCTGCGGGCCGTCGCTGGCGCGAGGCCAAAACCGGCTTGCATCGGCGCCAGCGCTGGGGCAGTTTTCGGTCAACACACGCGCCGTGCCACTCGCTCGTAAGAGAGATGCACATAAAGGGCGCGTCTTTTTTTCCCCCCGATGCAAAGGGCAAGGGGAGGCCAGCCCCGCATGAGCGTCCCGTATCCCAAAACGTGGCTCTCCGTTCATGATCAGCAGCGAAAACTGCAGAACCGTGGGCTCGTCATCGCC
>JAGYIQ010000179.1 GCA_018402565.1 Pirellulaceae bacterium
CACCT
The DNA here is from genome assembly GCA_018402565.1 of Pirellulaceae bacterium. Classification (GTDB taxonomy): domain Bacteria; phylum Planctomycetota; class Planctomycetia; order Pirellulales; family Pirellulaceae; genus M30B19. The sequence continues at coordinate 6 of JAGYIQ010000179.1, forward strand.
TTCTTTGGCACGGCCACTATTGGGCCGTGGGATGACATCAGTGGTTGGTTTGAGAAGTATCAACTGCTTTGTTGACGACTGTCAACTACTTTGTTGATAATGATTCGACTTTGTTGATAACGATTTGGTTTCATAAGCCAATCCCCAGTAGCAGTGCTGAGGGAACCACTCTTTAACCGAGATTGCGCGTCTTGGTTGGCCCAGATTTTTCCTATGTGTGAAGTCTGACTTCAAACAAACCCCTTACCGCCGGACAGCACCACCGGATTTCCACGGTGCCTTTGTGCTTTAGGTGACAGGTCCGCGTTCACAAACCTGGGTCACAATTAACTGTCGGTCACAGGCTACGAATTTTCAGTATCCTGTGATTGTCGCAAGCGCCCGATATGTCATGCGGGCACTTAGACCGGAAAGCCATAACTGAACCATTCGTAGGTGCCTGATTGGGACTATCACGGCGAAGTCGCAATGGAGCGTATTTCAATTGGGACAAAAGGGTAAGTAGCTAAAACTATGATGAAGATATGCACCCAAACATAGATAATCGGTCTCTTCGAATTCATCGCACCGCACTGAGCCTTGCAATGGTCTTGCTCGCAGGGGGTGCGTTGACAGGGTGTTCCACTTCGAGTACCGATCTGGCATCGGATCCACAACCCGCGGATGACGGTTCCACTGCGGAGGGCGTAATGACTCCTGGACCCGTGATTACCGGACCCGTCAGCATGATCAATGGAGCTGTGCCGCAGGGAAAGCTTGATCCACTTCAGAACGTGTCAACCATGCTTGACACTGTCGATTCACAGGGCAATCGACTCTTCGTGTCCCGTGGCACTCGCATGCCGGGAACGCGGGTGGGGATCCATGTCCATGAGTACGGAGGTCACACGTGCGTCATTTCAGGGGAGATCACTGATTTTGTTGAAGGACAAGAGTCTTCAACATTTCCCGCTGGAACCTGCTACTACATGCCCCCAAATACCCTAATGACCGCGGCGAACTTGGGCACTGAGACCGCAGTGCTCATCGATAATTTCACGCTACCCATCGATGCGCCCGTGATCACGATCCTTGAGCCTGGGTGGGATGAAGCCGTAGCCCGGGCGTCTCAATAAATTAATTCTGGCGAGGAGGGCCCGGTTGACCCTGCGGACTGCCAGGGCCCTGAGGTCCACCTGCGCCACCACTAGGCCCGCTCTTGGCAAATGACGACGCAATATTGCCCCTGAAAGCCAGTGGTATCACCGGGAACTCTTCAGTGAGGATGTAGCAATAGGTGCCCTTGGGGAATTCTGGCGTCACTTGAAACCTGCCATTTGATTCATCGAGGTCACCGCCGCCGGCGATGAACTGGTAGTCCTCAATGTAGGTACCATCATACGTTCCTCCAGGACCGCTGG
>JAGYIQ010000018.1 GCA_018402565.1 Pirellulaceae bacterium
GACTCGCGGGTGGAGGGGTACAAATGAGGAGGTGGGCTGCACGCGGGCGGCGAGGAACCCGGGGCTGACGACCGTCGCCTGCTCGGTGTATCCTGTTCGAGGGGATGATTGGCAAATTCGAAAGGTGCAAGTATGACAGATCGGCCGTTGCGATGGGGTGTTTTGGGGGCTGCGGTGATCGCACGGAAGTTCTGGCAGGCGGTCCGCTTGTCCGACTGCTCGACCATTACCGCGATCGCAGCCCGAGATGCCGAACGCGCCCAACAGTTCATCGCGGATTGCCAGAGCCGGTTTCCGGTCGTTGCCCCCCCTCAGGTCTTACGCGACTATCAGCAAGTGGTCGAGTCCCCCGACGTTGATGCCATCTACATCCCCCTGCCCACTGGGCTCCGCTTGCCGTGGGTCTTGGCGGCCGCTCAACACGGCAAGCATGTGCTCTGTGAGAAGCCCTGTGCGGTCTCAAACGCGGATATGCTGGCCATGGTGACCGCCTGCCAACAGGCCGGTGTGCAATTCATGGACAACGTCATGTTCATGCACTCGCAACGCATGCAGAAGCTACGCGACTTATTGTCAGATCCCCAGAACGTCGGCTCGGTGCAACGCGTGGCGACCCAGTTTTCGTTTTTGGGGGACGATTCGTTTTTTAGCGGAAATATCCGCAATCAGACGAATCTGGAGCCGTGGGGCTGTTTGGGTGACTTGGGATGGTACTGCATCCGAGCCTGTCTGTTGGCGATGGGGGACGAGCTGCCCGTCGCCGTACGTGGGCGGTTGCTCAGTCCGGAAACGGGTGCGGGGCCGCCGGTTGAATTCAGCGGTGAGTTGTTCTTTGCCGGAGGTCGCTCGGCGTCGCTGTATTGCAGCTTCCGCAACCAGAACCAGCAGTGGCTGCATGTCTCGGGCACGGGCGGCAATTTGTGGATCGATGACTTTGTCTTGCCGTGGTTCGGCAATCGCTTGAGCATCCGGCAACGTCGCCCCAGCTTCAACGAGTCGGGCTACGATTTCAACTACGAGTGCCACGGACAAGATTGGTGGGTCGATGAGTACGGCAACGGTCACCCGACGGCCCAAGAGGTGCGACTGATCCGTCGTTTCGTCGAGTGCTCGCGGGCGCCGGAGGCCTATTGGCCGGAGATCTCTCGTCGCACCCAAACCATCATGCAGGCCCTGTGGGATTCGGCGCAGAGCGACCGCGACATCACGCTGGTGGAATAGGTCTCGTTGGCAGTTGTGCGGCGGTGGGCCATCGCAGCAGGCACTCACCGAGTGCCGTCCGCGAGCCTGCATGGACCTGTGGGACAATCAAGCGAGCCAATTTTGGGCATCGTCAGATGTCGGAGCATGGGCGTCTGAAAATACCAGACGTTGAGTTAGTGCGAACGGTTATGTCAAACGGATCAGGCGGTCGGCGGGTCGTGGGGGCGGTAGACGGCGAACTTGTCGGGTGCGATGTCGATGCGTGGACCGCCGACGTGTTCCAAACAATCGGGGACGGCGGGGAAGATGGCATCGAGGCACTCGGCGATGGCCTTGGGCGAGCCTGGCAGGTTCAGGAGAAAGGCTTGGCCGCGGACGCCGGCGACTTGTCGTGACAGGATGGCGGTCGGCACCTTTTGCATGCTGACTCGCCGCATCTCTTCGCCGAAGCCCGGTAGCAGGCGACTGCAGACGGCCATGGTCGCTTCCGGGGTCACGTCCCGTGGGGCTGGGCCGGTCCCACCCGTGGTCAAGACGAAGTGGCAGCCGACTTGGTCCACCAGTTCACACAGGGCGTCCATGATCCGCCATTGCTGGTCGTTGACCAGGCGCGTGTGCAGCTCGATCGGCGAGGTCAGTGTTTCCCGCAGGTAGGTACCGATGGCTGGGCCGCTGCGATCGGCGTACTCGCCGCGGAAGGCTCGGTCGGACACCGTCACGATGCCCACTTTCAGAGTGGAACGCAGCACAATTTTCTCCGTTAGGGTAAGCCGATCGGGTTGCCTCAGGACCGTTTGTCTGGGGGATCGTTCTCCCAGTCGAAGTCATGTAGCGCTTCTTGGACGGCTTGGTCGACTTTTTGCTCGAAGCCACCGGGCGCTTGCAGGTCGTCGCTGGCTTCGATTGGGATGACGAACATCCGATTCATTTGGATTCGCACGACGCGGACCCACTCGCCGACCTCGATTGCCCCCGTTTCGCTGGTGGCGACCAGTGTACGTTCGGCGATGCGGATGGAACCAGTGGGCAGCATGGGCGAGACGACCTGGGCCTTCATGCCCTTGTACTCATCGAGTGAATGTTGGGTCGCGATTGTCGGCAGCACGGATTCCGGCGAGGGGGCGTCCCGGATCAGGCGTTTGCCGATGGGGGTTCGGGGCCAGACGTGTGCAAACAACGCGAACAGGGCGGGCATGGAGACGACCAACAGGGCGACCATAGCGGCGCCGAGGTACAGCGAATGCAGGAACCCGGCAATGACGGCGGCGCCGGCCAGCACGACGCTGACGACAAACAGCACACCCGCCGACGGCAGGAGCATCTCCAGGATCACGACGATGAAAAACGCCAGCAGGCACAGCCAGGAAATTGCCAGGTAACTCAAATGCTCACCTTCATGGAACGCATGAACTTCCGTCTCAGTCGTCGCTTAACTCGTCGCTTGGTCATCGGTGCCTAGTGGCGATGCGGCGGTGGTGCCAGTGGGACTCGGGCCGACCGCCTCGACCTTAACGATCGTATCCAGGACCTCGTAGACTTGCACCTCTCGGCCGCTGTCCACGAAGGCTCCGTCGGTCACGACGCTCACGACCTCGGTACCGAAGCGGACTTTGCCCGACGGAATCAGGGGGGTGATGGCGATGCCGTGTCGTCCTTGCAAGTGGCCGTAACGCGAGTCGGCCTCGACGACCAGTTCGGGGGCGACCGAGGGCGGTTTGAGTATCAGTCGATTGAGGACAGGGACGCTGTCCATGTAGTAATGTATGAACAGGGTGGCGCCGAAGATCCCGGCCATGGCCCCCAGCACCGAGGTCAGGTTCCAGGCCAAGGTGTTCCAGTCGCCGGAGGAGTGAGGGACGATAAAGTTCTGCCCGGCCAGGACCAGGGAAGCCATGATCATCAGGCCGCCCCCGATGCCAAACAAACCGAAGCCGGGTACCACAAAGACTTCGATCAGTACAAACGCCAACCCCAACATGAACAGGATGATCTCCAGGGCTCCGGCGCTGCCGGCCAGGTAGTTGCCCCAGAAAAACAAGCTCAGGCAACAGGCCGCCACGAATCCTGGGATGCCCAAGCCAGGTGATGACAATTCGATCATCAGCATGAAGAAGCCGAACATCAGCAACAGGTGCGAGATGCCCGGGCGGCTGACAAACCGAGCGATCCGCTGGACGGTCCGATCCGAGAACGTCGGTTGCAAGGTACGGTAATCCTCAAGGCGATACAGCGCTGCGATCTGGTCGACGTCGTCCACCACTTGATCGACCACGCGGCGTTGCTTGGCCTCGTCGGCAGTCAACCCCGAGGCCAGCGGGATCTCCATTCCGCGTTGCCAATCGTCGCGATCGATCAAATCGCGATGCTGTTCTTCGCTGAGGATCCGGACCGCTCCCGTCTGGCGTTGCCGATACTCAAACGTCTGGAGATTGCCCAACGCCAGCGCCGCGACCAGTGACCAATCGCGCCCTTTGCGTTCCGCCACGGCTTGAGCCAAGCTCAACAGATCGGCGGACGCGGTTCCGTCATCCAGTGGCAAGGTCACGTTGCCGCCGAAGCGTCTGTCTTGAGCGAGAACGATCTCGTCGCAGGCCAGAGCCACGATCGTCTCGCCACCCTTGGCCCCGTTGGGCAGCAACGCCACCGTGCGAACCCCTTGTTCTTGCAGGTCGGCGATCATGAGGGCCAATTGACCCGCGGCACTTAAGTCGTACCCCCCCAGGGTATCGATTCGCACAAATAAAATATTGGTGCCGTTGGCGATGCGATCCGCGTTCAGACTGCGCGTGGCCCAGCCCAAAAACTCGTCGTCCAAGTGCTCGACGCGGAGCAGGGCGGCGGACCATTTTTCGAATTGTTGCCCCAGCGTGAAGTCGACCAAGCGATCGGTTTCCAGTCGCGCGACCAGGTCGTCTCGATTGATGATCGGCGGCGGAGCGAGGCCCCAAGTCGCGAGGTCGCCGGCTGTCCAACGCGTCTCGGCGCCCGGCCGAGCCAATTCCTCGCTGCTGACCTCTTGCCCCTCCTGGTTGACAGCCTCGCGACCGCTGCGGTCGACCAAGACCACTTTTCCGTCCGCCCGGTTGACTCGGTAGAGCCCCCCTTGGGGATCGACCAGGGCTGCGACGGCGGCCGGTGGCCACTGAACGCCGCGTTTGGCGATCAGGTCGTAGCTGGACTTCTCCAGTTCCGGGTCGGTTGAGTCCGCCCCCAAGCCCACGAGACTGGCGTTGCTGTCCAACCAGATCTGTTCGCACGCCAGGGCCACCAGCAGGGCGTGGCCCGAGAGCTCACTCTTGGCCACGGCGGCTCGGTCACGGCCCGCCAGTGCCGACAGGCCGGTCGGTGGCGGAATGTAAGCCAGGATGCGGACCTGCCGCAGTTCCGGTCGCTGCAAGTACCGAGCCAATCCGAGGCAGCTCTCGAAGTTGCTGCCGCGACCATTGAGGTTGTTCGATGTGTCGAACTCCAGCAGCACTGTGGGCCGAGCCTGTACCTGCCCGGGCTCTCCCGAGGGCCGACTCTCCCATTGTTTGATGGCCTGTTCGATCCCGGCCCGCAGTTGCCGATCCACCGCCTCCGAGATGGGCAGGGTCACCTTCAAGCGGACACTGGGGGCCGCCTGCACTTCGACGAGCCGGTTGCTGTTTCCCAGAGTGGCCGACAAACCCAAAGTGGCAGACAAACCCAGAGTGGCCGACAGACCCAGAGTGGCTGACAGATGAGAAGCCGCAGCAGCCAGGCCCAACATCGCGAGAGCCAGGGACAGTCGCTGCAAGAATCTCCGCCCGGCCGCAGACCGTCCCGAGGTTGCCTGGCCGCTGCTTTCCGTGCAAGTCGAGCTATCGTGCATTGTGTTCCAGTCTCCCATCCGACCTCTCCAGCCCTTCGGCGATTTGGCTCGACGCCAATTGCCGCTCTCCCGCAGCAACCGCAGAAGCCGCCGTCAATTGTCTTTATTCGCTGCCCACGGCCAATTATACCGCTGAAATCGAGCGGGTTGCTTGCTGGAGGCATTAATTTCGCTAAGATGGGCCCGCCGGTGGAGTGATTCTCCGCCCTGTTCGTCCGTTTCGTCCGGCTTTCCGCGGCGTTTGGACGAGTCCACGGGCGATCCCCCGCGGAAGATTTTTCTCGGGAGGCCTTTCTTCCGTGGACGGCGAACTGGCGGCAAAACCTGATTTGCACAGCCGTGCTTTCCAGCACGGTGTTTTTTGCGTGCTTTCCAGCACGATGTTTTTTGCGTGCTTTCCAGCACGGTGTTTTTTGCGTGCTATCCAGCACGGTGTTTCCCCAACCCATTGATTCGCCGATTGAAAGGCAACCCTCCATGAGCACTGGCTCCTTGCAACAAGACTTGGCCCCCGCGGGCAAAAAATCAGCCTTCCGACTTGGTGCTTTCGGCAGCGGCCTGGTGGTTTTGGATTTGGTGATCTGTGCGTTGAACGCGTATGCGGTCTATTGGATGTACCAGAAGTGCTTCGTGGAGAAGCAGATCGACTACGTCGAGTTGGAGACGTTTGTCAAAAGCGCGATGGCGGCCGCTGGCTTGGTGGCATTGTTTGGTATCCTGGGCAACTTGTTGATGTTAACCGGTGTGCGGTTTGGAGCTCGATTGGCCAGTTACCGGGTGGGGATGGGCATCGGGTCGATCGGTGTGGCATTGTTTGTGATGTTCTTTTTGGTGCCGAAGCCGGACCGCATCATGTCGGAGGATAACTTCGACACCTATTTGAGGTTCGGTGGCGTGAGTGCTGCCTACTTTGTCTGGATGTTGATCTACTGGCTTGTGGCTCGCTCGGCCGCCAAGGCCTCGACTTAAGCGCGGCTGGCGATGGTGCGTTAGGCCGTTTCCGTCCACCGACGGCTAACACCTGCCCGTGCACGAAATCGACGGTCTCCGAAACCGGCATCTCCGAAACCGACGGCCTCCGAAACCGGCGTCCAACGAGGTGTGGCTGAGAGAAAAACCGGGCGCTGGTTCGAACGATGCAAGGGTGTTTTCCAGTACATCCGATCGTCCAACGCGGCCGTGCTTGTCAGTCATTGACTTACCGGATTGGAAATCAGCCGGAGTGCGTTAGCACCCGGTTTTTGCGGCAATTGGACGCTGACCGTTTCGGGCAATTCGGTAACTCATTTGCGGACAAGTCCTAAGCGGTTGGCACCTAAGCGGTTGGCACCTAGGCGGTTGGCACCTAGGCGGTTGACCCTTCAGCGGTTGGCACCTAGGCGGTAGTCGCCTAACCGATTGGCCGCTATTTCCGCCACCCCACCAGCGCTCCGCCAAACAGCTGTTCTTCCAATCGCTGCAGCGACAGCAGGCCACGCGGCTGTTGTTGCTCGTCCACCACCAAGGCCATCTCCACCTCGGCCGACCGCATCTCGATCAGGGACTGCGCCAGCGACGTCTGCTGGGCGATCGATACAAATGAGCGGAATTGGTTGACCATGGCCTGCGGTCCGGCCGCTCCTTGCAAATAGAGCTCTTCGACTCGGACATAGCCCAGCAGCTGCCCCGTTTTGGCGACTACCGGCAAACTTTGCAGTCGATGTCGCTTGGCCAACTCCAACGCCTCGGCCACACTGCTGCCCTGCCGAATCGAAACCACCCGATTGAGCGGAATGACCACTTGATCCAACGTCTTTTCAACCATGTCAAAAAAGTTCTGAGCCAACGTCATCTGGACGGGGGCCAACAGCCCAGCGGTATGTCCCTCGCGGAAGATATTGATCAGCTCCTGCCGAGCCAGGCGGGATCGGATCCGCTCTGGGCTCTTGCCCACAATCGTCTCCAGCACGCGTCCCAGACACCACAAAATCGCGACCGCCGGGAGCAGCAGCAGGTTCACCAGTACCAAAAACGGAACCACAAATCGCAACAACCGATTGGGGGCCTGCAGGAACAACTGCTTGGGCAAGGACTCGCCGTAGATAAACACGATCGGCGCCAAGGCCACCGCCGCCGCCAATTCGACCGACTCCGAGTCCTCCGTCAACCAAGACTGTACGGCCAATACGGCCCCGAACGTAATTAGGTAATTAGCGAGGTTATTGCCGATCAAGATATTCGACACAAACACGGCCGGATTATTGGCCCACCACAGCAACATCCGCGAGCGGCGATCCCCAGCCTTGCCATCCAGGATCCACCGCGCTCGAGTCGCCCGGTAAAACCCGGTCTCACTGCCGCTGAACAGCGCGCTCATCCCCAGCCCCAAGAGCAATAAAAAGATCCCTATCACTGTGATCGATTCTCCTCTGACTCCATCAACCGAGTCAGGACGCGCATGCGTCCCCGCTGCCCAGCTTCAACCACCGTGAACTCAAACCGTCCCCAGCGACAGGTGTCGCCCACACGAGCCAGGCGCTGCAACACCTCTTGGATCACTCCGCGGACAGTAACGTTGCGGCTGTCCGGCAACGGGGCTTGCAGCACCCGTCCCAAGTTCCTCAAGCTCGTCGCGCCACTGACCATCCACCGGCCGTCTTCCAAACTGCGGATGCTCGGTTCGTCCGCATCGTCTTGAGTCGACTCTTTGTTGACCGATACCGCGAAAATGGTCTCAAGAATGTCCTCCAACGTCATCACGCCAATCGCTTGGCCATGTTCATTGACAACGGCAGCCACTTGCAAGTTGTTGCGGACCAACTTGTCGATCACCGACGCCACCGACGTGCACCAAGGGACGAACACGACCGGTTCCGCATGCAGGTGCAACCGCCGATGGTTGCCATTGACCAAGCCGGGAAGCCAAATCGATTTCGCGATCTCATCACTATCCGGTTCCGTCAACAAAACGTGCCGATACCCTTCGGCCCGCTCCCGCAGCTGCTCTATCGTCACCTTCGGTGAAAAAATCGGCAGACTGCGACTCGGCCGCATCCACTCATCAATACGTCGATCGGAGAGCGAAACGATGTTTTCTAAAGCCAATCGCTGGGCCGGATCCAACGCCGTCTCCGCATCACTCATCTGAACCGCTCGTTCCAGATCCCGCAGCGACAAGTACGGCTCCGGACGAAAACTCGGCCAGAACAATCGCAGCGTCCAGGCGTTGATGGCATTCAACAACGGGAACAGGGGCGAAACAACGGCAACGGAGAACTGGATCGGCTGCGCACACAGGACCGCAAACCAGCGAGGCTTCAGGACGGCCACGCTTTTTGGCACCAGTTCGGCAAAAAAGATCATGGCAAAGACACTGCCAAAGGCAAAGGCAACACCAGCAGCGGTTTGGCCAGATCGATCTAATCGGAGTGAAATGAGTGACGTCAACGCGAACGTGGCCATGTTGACCATTAGGTTCCAAAACAAGATACCCGACAACACTGTCTCGGGACTCCGCAACAACGTCACCACCGCCAATTCTCGTGGGCCCCCCTTGGCCAACTGTCGCAGGTCGCGATCCTGCAAGTAAAACAGGGCGGCCTCAGAAGCCGAGAAAAAAGCGGAACAGGCCATCAATGCCAACAGCCCAGCCAGAATCGGTAGATTCGCTATCCAATCCATCAGTGTTGGTTTTCCATCTGACACGCCACTACGAAAAAACAGGCACGCCTCATTCGTCGTCAAATCCCCGCGGGCTACTGGTCGAGTAACTGAACTCGTTCAGAGCGGGAATGACCATCGCCACCACTGCGAAGGCAAAAATGACCACCACGTCTAAAAAGACAAACATGTACTGCCGCAACAACAGGCTGGTCATCGCGTGAAACATGCCAATCGGCATCAAGATCGACGCCGTAAACAACGCGGCCGACGGCGTGTGGGCGCCCAACACCCAAAACAGACCAATGCCGCCCCCGACGATGAAAGTCAAAAACGCTGCCAACTGGCTGTCGACATTCCCCGCAAACGACACCAACAACAACATGCAAGTGACCGTGCCCAAGAACAAGAAGAACAAGGTACCCAAACTGGCCAAAATCGCCGGGCGACTGGTGGGAAAACTCCGACCGCTATGAATTCCCAACATCGCGGCAAAAACACTCAAGACGCTCAAGCCCAGCACGATAAATACCAAGTTCTCCCCCGACAGTAAGCCAAACGCAAACATCAAGCCACAGAACAGCAAGGGAAATACAATCGAATCCAATGTCACAAACAAAACCCCCAACAGCTTGCCAAAGAGGATCTCGCGTGGCGTCAAGTCGGTCACCAACAACAAGTCCAAACTTTTGGCGTCTCGCTCCGACGTGATGCTGGTGACTCCCAAGGAGTTGACAATCATCAGACTGACGAACAAAAACGGCATCGCCAATTTCATGATCGTCGGTAGGTAGATGTTCGAAGCGGGATCCGCGGCCAACGCCAACTTGTTGGAAACTAGATACAGCGTCGCCAACAGCACGGCCAAGGAAATCGACCAATAGGCGACACGGATCAACAAAATCTTGCGTCCGTATGCCCAGGTCCGCATCTCCCGCCATAACACCGGATTGTTCCACACCGCGCGACTGGGAAGCCCAGCCACACTCGCCGCTGCCCGGTCGCCGCCAACCCGCCCCGCTGGACTCGCGGTCACCCCCGCGTCGCCGGCCCCGTCCGCCCCGTCCGCCGCCCCGTCCGCCTGGTCTGCCTCCGACTCCGACTCCAATCCCAAGTCGTGCTCCGCTCCCCAGATCGTCACGCCGCTGTCCGCCCCTGCGGTGGGACGCAGTTCGCGGCCCGAATTCCAATGTCGCACACGCCAAATCGCGGCGCCGTTCAGCGCGACGATCAAGAAGCCAGTCACGGCACAGAACGGGAGCATCGTCTGCACGTACGTCCGCCCCACCATCGCATCCGACGCCGCCGCCACGGCCCGCAACGGGCTGAACCACACGCCGATCGTCTGGGCGGGAACCCCGGCAACGCTCCAACCCGCCCCCGCCAGAAATTCCCACAACGCCACCCAGGTCACAATCCCCATCAATGCCATCGCCAAGGCCTGGAACGACTTCTCGCGCCAAAAGCCCACAAACGCCCCCCAACTCCCCGCCAGTACCACCCCCGCGACCGTGACCACAAAGATCCAAAAAACCTGCGCGGGACTGGTGCCGCCAAACAAAATCACCGCCATGAAGATCGGAACCGCCAACGCCAAATTCACCAGACTCGGCAGTAAACTACCAAACAACCTGCCCAGGACCAGTTCCGAGTTATTCAAGCGGGTCAGCAGCAGAAGCAGCAAGGTGTTCCGGTCCTTCTCCACCGCGATCGCCGAAGTGGCCTGAATCGCGGCCATGAAGGAGAGCAACGCCAGTTGAATCGGGGCCAACAAATTGAGCAGCACAATGCCGAACTGCGACATGTCCCCCACGTTCCGAATCGCCTGAGAACCCGTCCCGGCAACCAGCAACCACGCCGTGTACATGAAGAAAAACAGCGTCAGCGGGTAGAGCAAACGCCCCAGAAAAAAGCTGCGTCGTCGCGGGGTCACCGCCAGTTCACGGAAAAAGATCGGGCCAACCAACACGTCGTCTGTCCTCGAGAATCAAGTCAACCGCAGCAAGTCACAACACCCGCCCCACGGATCGATCACGCAGCCATCGCCCAGTCTAGTCGATCCGCCGACCCCGTCGTAGTCACCCACACGTATCAGGTTCGTTTCACCGTCTGGCGAAACGCCTCGCTCAGCTCCTGGATCTGCCCCACACTCAGCTCCTCGGCTCGAGTCGTCGGGGTAAAATAGGAGATCCCCGCCAACACCGCGTCCACTTCGGGCTTGCTCAACTGCTCCTTGAAGGCACTGACCAGCACCGACCGCAAGAACTTCCGCCGATGGAAAAACAGCGAACGCACGAAGGTGTGGAAGAATCCCAAATCCGGGATCGCACGCCGTCGCTCCTCGATCGGCTCGATCCGCATGATCGCCGAGTCGACCTTGGGGGCCGGCCAAAAGACATTCGGCGGCAAAACCCGCACCATCTGGACATCGCACACCGCCTGCACCCACACCGACAAGGCACTGTAGTCCTTGGTCGAGGGCTTCGCCATGATGCGATCGCCCAGTTCCTTCTGAATCGTGACGGCAATCAAAGCCGGCGGCACGTCCAACATCAACAGATTGGAAATGATCGGAGTGGCGACGTTGTAGGGCAGGTTGGCAACCAGCTTGTAGCGACGGCCCGGACTCCCTTGAACCCACTCCAACAACGGAGCCAACACCGCAGGACTCAAATTGTTCTTGTTCCGCAGGGCGTCTTGCAGCAACATTCGCACATTGCCAAACGACTCCAACTCCTCCTTGGCCAACTGATGCAAGTGCTCGTCGATCTCGACCGTCACCACCAACCCAGCCTTCTCGGCCATCATCGCAGTCAAAGACCCCGTCCCCGTCCCGATCTCCAACACCGCGTCGGCGGGCCCGATATCGCCCGTGTCTGCAATCATCCTCACGAGATTCAAGTCAATTAAAAAGTTCTGCCCGTGCCGTTTATTCGGTTCCAAGCCAACCTGGCGAAAACGCCGATTGAGGTAGGAGACAGTTTGACGATTGGTCGTGGACATATTACCTTTCACCGGACGGCCGCTGGACCCGCAAAAAACGGGCCGCTCTGGAATTCGCTCCGCCCGCCGATTGTAACTCGAATCCCCCGCCTCCGATAGCTTGGCCCGCCCGGGCCTGACGGGACACCCCCGGCTCAGCCCCTACTTGATGACTCGTTCAATCAGTTGCTGGTCGAAATAGTTGATCTGCATACCAGCGTCCACGATGATTTTCTGCGAGTTGATGCCCGATGACCGCGGACTGAGCAGAAAGCAGGCGACGTCAGCCGCCTCTGGCGTGGTCACCGCCGATCCGCGGGGAATGACTTTCTCCGCGTACAGGTACGAGTCCACATAGCCAGGTATCCCCGCCGAGGCACTGGTTTTCAGAAGCCCCGCCGCCACGGCATTAAAACGAACCTGTGAAAATGAACTGAAGCTTTTGACCAAGAACGCCAAACTGCTGTCCAACGCCGCCTTGATCGGTGCCATAAACCCATAGTTCTCGCTGGCCATGGTCGTCGTGGATATCGAGATCGTGACCACCGAAGCTTGCGGTGTCAGCAGCGTTTTGAAGGCGTTGGCAATCGCGATAAAACTGAAACACGACACATCCACCGTCCGCAGGAACTGCTGCCGACCCGTCTCATGGAACGGCCGCATCCCACCCGAATAGTCCGCAAAGGCAATGGAATGCACCAAGCCGTCAATCTGCGGCACCAGCGTCTGAACCTCCGCCGCCACGGCATCGATCTGGTCTTGATGCTCGACGTCGCAGACCAAAATCGAGCGATTCGGCAGCAGTTTGCCCAAGCTCTCTCGCCGCGTCTCGGACCGAACCACGTAGATGACTCGAGCACCCTGCTCTTCCAGCGTCTTTCCAATGTGGTAGGCCACGCTCTTGCGATTGGCCACTCCGAATACGACAAACGTCTTTTCACTCAGTTGCAAGAAATCCATCAACTCCCAATCTCCCTCTCAGCTGGCAATCGCTGACTTCAACAACCCGTGCTCAACGGCCCATGCTCAACGGCCCATGCTCAACAGCCCGTGTTCAACAGCCCGTGTTCAACGGCCCATGCAGTAGCGGTTCAGGCCGGTCGGGGGGCCAGCGAGCAAACGAAATCAAAGGTTACCGCTAACTTATCGCGCAGCTTGACCCGCCCTTTGAGGTAGATCGCCTGCGAGATCATTTCGACGATTTCGGCCTCCAGGACGACGGTGTCCCCCGGTCGCACCATCTGCTTGAACTTGGCATTATCAACCCGAGTCAAAACGGGGACTTTTCCATCCGGCGATTCTTGTAAGGTCTTGGCAACCAGCACCGCGCCCGTCTGGCAGCAGGCCTCCAGCAAGATCACGCCTGGCACCAAGGCAAAGCCCGGATAATGGCCTTGCACAAAGAACTCGTCCTCGCAAAAAGCCTTGCGACAGACGATGGACTTTTCTCCAAATTCAACGATTTCATCAATCAACAACATCGGTGGACGATGCGGAATCAACTGAAGGATTTGTTCCATCGACATGCAGGGTTCCTGAGAGAAGCGACCATCCAACGGCATCAGGCCTGGGGGCTATACCGCGTTTCAATCTTCCGAACCCAAGCCTGCCACTGCTCTTCCGTCGGAAGGTTGCCCAGGGAGCCGCGGACTTCATGATCGTGCTCAAACTCGTCGATCTCGTCCGCCAACTCGGCTCGCTTGGGAGGGCTCATCCGATCAAAAAACATGGTCCCCTGCAAGTGGTCGAACTCGTGTTGCAAGATCCGAGCCAAATAGCCTGACGCACGCAGCTTGATCCGCTGGCCCAGATGCGAAAAGGCCTCGACATCAATCTCCGCAGCCCGCACGACCTCGCCATAGACGCCCGGCAAACTAAGGCACCCCTCTTCCCCTTCCTCGCTGCCCTTCGGACGACTGAGCACCGGGTTGATGAACACCATCTCCTCTCCCTCGCCACGCTTGCCCGCGGGGTTGATCACGAACAGTTGCAGCGGCAAATTGACCTGATTGGCCGCCAAGCCCACGCCTTTCGACTCGTACATCAAGTCCAGCATCTGGGCGATGAAGTCACGCAATTGATCGTCGACCCGCATGATCGGCTTGCTCTTTCGCCGCAGGGTCGGGTGCGGATGGACGATGATGGCCAGACGCTTCTCGGCGTCCGTCAGTTCAAGATCAGGTGGCACGGACATGGAACTTCCACTACGGGGCAACAAACGCAATGCGGGACCTCAAAACACCCGCCACGCGGTCAGTTTAACCGTTCCGAGCGACTTTGCCTAACTGGTATCGTGAAGCGTTGCCGACCAATCACGCCCGGCCAATGAACCGGTCGCCCGCGGCGTATCGCCCCAGACACCACGCCAGCATCGCCACAGCAGCCGTCTCGATGCGCAGGACATGTGGCCCGATCTGGAGCGGGCGCCAACCCGTCCCCGCCAAGCGTTCCAATTCGCTGGGTGTCAACCCACCCTCCGGGCCCACCACCACGGCCACGTCAACGCCAGATAGCGAGAAATGGCCGGCTCCGAAGCCCCCTCCACCTCCCCCGGCGGCATCCTCGAGTTGCCCATCCTCAGCCCGCTGGCACCCATCGGCGGCCCCGGCTAAGGCCCCGGCCGGGGAAGCGGCCGCCGCAACCGCTCGCTGCAGATCGGTCGGAGTACACGCGACGATTCGCTCCGGTACCAACTGCACAGCCGCGATGACATCCCCCAGCTCAGCCGCCGGGAGGATTTGCAGCCGACAGTTGCGCCCGGATTGCTTGCAGGCTTCGATCCCCCATTGATCGGCCTTCTTCAGCAAGCTCGGGGTCAGCGGATTGACGCTGCGCTGCGTCAAAAGTGGCTGATATGCCACGCCGCCCATTTCGGTTAACTTCTCGATCAGGAAGCGGAAGCGATCGCCTTTTGGGACAGGGGCGGCGACCAGTACCGCGGGGATGTCGGACAAGGCCGTGGACGATCCCTCGATGGGCAAGGCCGCCAAAATCTCCAACCGCACGGTGCGGCGATCTTTCGCGGCCACCTGGGCGGTGAAGGCTTGCGGGCTGCCATCAAAAACCTGGACTTGGTCCCCAATCGCCGCTCGCATCACGTGCAACAGGTGGTGCGACTGCAAGTCGTCCAACGCCACGATTTGGCCGATTGCCACGGGTTTTTCCGAGTAGAAACGTTCAGCCATGGACTAAATTCGATCAACAAAAGGAGACTCAGCCGGGGCCCGCATGACGATTCATCGCCTGCACCCCGAGGGACGGGTTGCTCGGTCCGTATCGGAACGCGTCCAAAGCTAGTTGATTTTTCCGTAGCGGAACGCGTCCACGGCTTGTTGATTTGTAACCGTTCACGGTTGAGAGGTCATCCTGGGGGCTGGTGCATTCCGCAAGTCGGATGCTTCTAGGGGCAACCCGGTAGCATTGTCCAGTTGCTGTGACTCGCAAACGATCGTACGGTTCGCCCGACTTGCTGCATGACACCCTACGAGGCGTGAACGGTTACGTTGATTTTTCGTAGCGGAATGCGTCAAGGGCTTGTTGGGCTGGAGAAAGCAACAAACCCCAACTCGCCCCAGCGTCACTCGCCGTAGCGACTAACCATAAATCCGACACAGGGGTCTGGCAACGTCCCTTTGGAAGACGTCGACGGGCCTGCTAAACTGCACATGGCCAGCGTGGCAGCGTGTCGAAGACAGCAAAATTTGGAGCGAATCGAATGGATCAGGTCGTCGGATACTTGCCGCACATCAACGCCTCACTCAACGCGACGGCGACCGTCCTGTTGGTCCTGGCCTTGGTCGCCATCAAGGCCAAACGCGAAGCGTTGCATCGGAATCTGATGTTCACCGCCCTGGGCGTGTCCGGCCTGTTCCTGATCGGCTACCTGACTCGCTTGTTTGTGGCGGGCAACAAACTGTTCCCCCGAGCCGACTACCCCGAATGGGCGTTTTGGTTTTACGCGATTCTCCTGGGAACCCATGTCCTGTTGGCGATGACCGTGCCGTTCCTGGCTGCCTGGGCGGTTTATCTGGGCGTCCGAGAGCAACGGGCCGCCCATCGCCGAGTCGTCCGCTGGGCCTACCCGATCTGGCTGTACGTTTCGTTGACCGGCGTGCTGGTCTATTTTATGCTGTATTGGTGGTTTGTCCCCAAGGTCGGCTAGCCGCACTCCACCGTCGGCGAGCCCTGCCCCACTCGCAGGCCCCAAATGGGCAAGGCAGGCCTCAACCGGGAACTAGATCGCGTTCCGCTGCTCCTTTAGGGAAACCGTTAGATGCCGAAATTCTCACGTGACCTGCCCTGGCTTTTGGCTGTCCTGGTCGCCGTTTGGATCGTGCTGGGTGCGGTCGAGCCGACCTGGGCTTGCCCCAACTGCAAGGACACGCTGGCGGAACATGGCGGACGTTTACAGATCGGCTACGCGCTCAGCATCGGGCTGATGATCGCCGCCCCGTTCGGAATCCTGGGTGGTTGGGCAGTGGCTATCTACCGCATGATGAAAACAACTGCTTGACCACGCCACTCGCTCCGACGCACCGCCCTCGAGTGCTGTTGTTCGAGTTTTTTCGCGTGGAAGGCCGGGAAACCCGCGCCATCTTGCCTCGGTTCTGGTTAAACTGGAGAGCGTTGCTCCCATCGGTTAACAGAGCCGGTCTGGGGCGAACATCCAACCAGCCGCATCACCGGCCGGTGCCGAGACCCCATTGCCCGAATTGGCAAGTTATTAGGGCCATTTATTAGGACCAAGGAATGAAGCTCCAGATCAGCGGCAGTCGGATTTGTATGTTGTGTGGCCTCGCGAGCCTTGGCTGGCTGGGCCTTTGCTGGCTGGGGGACTTCACATGGGCCCACACCAGCCAAGCGGTCGAAGCAGTCGAAGCGGCTCAAGCGGCAGTCGAAGCAACCCAAGCGGCCGACGAGGTGGCTCAGGTCGCGGGTGAGGAAGACTCGGCCGCCGCTGCACCAGTCGAGTCGTCGGAGGAGGTGCCCACGGAGAGCGAACCGGCCATCTATGCGGCCATGGAGTCGGACCAGGCCGATTGGCTAAAGGATTTTTCTTGGCGTTCGATCGGCCCCACGGCCACCGGTGGACGCATCGTCGACATCGCAGTCAATCCTCAAAACGAGCACCACATTCTGGCAGCCAGTGCCGCGGGTGGCCTGTGGGAGACCAAAAACAACGGGACCACCTGGAGCAATATTTTCAACAATGAAGGCGCTATCTCGATCGGCGATGTGGCATTCGACCCACAAGACCCCTCGATCCTGTGGGTGGGAACCGGCGAGGCCAACAACCAGCGCAGCTCCATGCAAGGAAATGGTATCTACAAGTCGATCGATGGCGGCAAGACCTGGCGACACATGGGCCTGAGCGACTCGTATCACATCGGCCGAATCGTCGTCGATCCGCGTGACTCGCAGGTCGTGTACGTGGCAGTGCCGGGTCACTTGTATACCGAAAACGAGGAACGCGGGCTGTTCAAGACATCCGACGGCGGGGAGTCTTGGAGCAAAGTGCTCTACATCAGCCCGAAGGTCGGCGTGATCGATGTCATCGTTCACCCCGAGAACCCAGACGTCGTGCTGGCGGCTTCCTACGAACGGTTGCGTCGCGCTTGGAATCTGGACGAAGCCGGACCGGGCTCCGGCATCCATCGCTCCGCTGACGGCGGACAAACGTGGACTCGAGTCGATGCGGGATTGCCAGGCGGCTCGTTGGGGCGCATCGGCTTGGCCTACTTCGCCTCCAAACCGGACACGATGTACGCCACAGTCTCCAACTTCAACCCACGCCCACCCCGCACCGATCGGGGCGACAACCGCGGCAATACCCGAGGCGGCGGCCGAGGCAATCGGAATGCCACCTCGGCAGCTGAAATCGATGATGAGCAACAGGTCGCTGAGAGCACGGCGGACGAGGCGCAGTTGAGCGCAGGGGGCGAAGGGACCGCGGGCCTCGAGGGTGATCTGTCCTGGCAAGATGGCGTCGAAAACCAGGACGATCAACAAGACGGCGACACGGCTGTCAAGCAAGACGACAAGCAAGTCGACGAACAGCAGGGGACGCCGCCGCCACCGCCGATCCCGCACTCATCGCGACCCCGTTTGGCTTCCAACTGAGTCGGCAGGACGAGCAATGGGCGGTATCCGAGTTACAGAACGGCTCCGTGGCAGCGCAGGCAGGACTGCAGAACGGCGACCAATTTGTCTCGGTGGGCGGCACCACCGAATGGGAAACCGAGGCCCTGCGTACGTATTTGCGCGGGGTGCAAGCGGGGGATCGGATCCAGTGGGTCTTCCGCCGCGAAGAACGCGAGATCGCAGCGACCTTGGTGCTGCCTCGCGCCGCCCGCACGCCAGACATCGGCGGCGAGATCTATCGCAGCGACGATGCAGGGCTCACGTGGCGCAAGACCAATCGACAACCGGTGGGTGGCAATCCGCCCTACTACTACGGGCAGATTGCCGTCGATCCGCAGAACGCCGATCGAGTCTACGTCCTGAGCGTGCCCCTGTACGTTTCGGACGATGGCGGCCAGACATTCAACCAAGCCGGCGCACGGAGTGTGCACGTCGATCATCATGCCCTGTGGATCAACCCGCGGAATCCCAACCACGTGATGCTGGGCAACGACGGTGGTTTCCACATCAGCTACGATCGCTGTGCGACCTGGGATTATGTCTTCAACTTGCCCTTGGCCCAGTTCTACGCCATCACGGCGGACAACCAACGTCCTTATCATGTCTACGGCGGTCTGCAGGACAATGGCACCTGGGGCGGCCCCGCCCAAGGCGCCGGCGGGGTCACGCGGGATCAGTGGTATCGCGTCGGCGGAGGCGACGGATTTTATGTCCAAGTCGATCCAAACGATCATAACTTGATCTACGCCGAGTCCCAATTCGGAGCGATCTATCGCCTGAATCGAGCCACCGGCCAACGCAAATCGATCCGGCCACCCCAGTCCGAACCGCGGTCGGGCAGTCGCGATCGGTACAACTGGAATTCACCCATCCTCCTGTCCCGTCATCACACAGGCACCCTCTACTTCGGTGGCAACAAGTTGTTCATGTCGTACAACCAAGGCGACGAATGGTTGACCATCAGCCCCGACCTGACGACGGCCGACCCAGCCAAGCTGACCGGCAACGTGCCGCACTGCACCATCACGACCATCTCGGAATCCCCTCTCGATCCCGACTGGCTGCTCGTCGGCACGGACGACGGCAAGGTGCACATCACCCGCGATCGTGGGAAGAACTGGGAGGACATCTCCGGAGGCTTCCCCACCCAACCAGAAGCGTGGTGGTGCAGCCGAGTCGAGTTCTCGCATGCCGACAAGGCCACGGCCTACGTTTCGTTCACAGGCTACCGCGAGGACGACTTCCGTCCGTTCGTCTTCAAGACAACCGATGGCGGAAGGACGTGGAACTCGATCAGCGGCAACCTGCCCAACGAATGCGTCAATGTCATCAAGCAGGATCCGCGGCGAGCCCAGACGCTGTATGTGGGCACCGATCTGAGCTGCTACGTCTCGACCAACGATGGCAAGTCGTGGCAACGCTTGAATGGCTTCGGCAAACTCCCCGTGCACGACCTCTTGGTCCATCCACGCGAGCGAGACCTGATCATTGGCACCCACGGCCGCGGAATCTTTATCATGGATGATATTACCCCGCTGCAGGAAACGTCGGCCGAAGTCGACCAAAAACCCGGGCACGTGTTCTCCGTCCGCGACTGGGTGCAGTACCGCCTACCAGAGGGCAGTTCCTTTGCGGGCGATCGCAAAGTCACCGCTCCCAACGCCCCCAACGGCGTGGTCATTTGGTACCAGATCAATCCTGCCGCCATGGATAAAGAAATGGAACTGCTGATCGAGGACATCGACGGCAAAGAAGTGGCCAAACTCCCCGTCAATAAAGAAGTTGGCTGGCATCGAGCCGTCTATCCGTCCGGTGGCGGCGGACGAGGCGGACGAGGCGGACGCGGCGGCGGAGCCGGGGGCGGCGGTCGAGCACTCACGCCTGGCTTTTATCGCGCGGTCCTGCTGATCGGGGACGACTTCTCCGAGCAGAACTTTCAAATCCGCCGCGGGGAATAAACGACATCCCAACTCCGGCGAGATAACCGGAACAGCCGGAACAGCTGGGATCGCCGGGGCTGTCGGGACGGCTGGGATCGCTAGGGCTGTCGGGACGGCTGGGGCTATCGGGACGGCTGGGGGCAGTCGGGAGCGCCTGGCACATCCCGGTCGTACGGGTCCACCGGGATTGTCCCTCGCCACCCTTCGCGCCGCTCGTCTTAGGGTACTTGGCCACGCTTTGCGGCCCAGACTAAGGCGGGTGTTTTGGCGGTGGCCCCCGACTGCGCTTTCCGCTACACTGGGGGGAGCGGCCGGCGACGGATGTCGGCTCGGGGCCAGCTTCAACGGGGCCAGCTTCAACGGGGCCAGCTTCAACGGGGCCAGCTTCAATGGGGCCAGCTTCAATGGGGCCAGCTTCAACGGACGAAGGCACTTGCTCTTCGGTCCACTCCCACCGCAACTCAACGGAGGTCCATGATGTCCCCTTCCCAACCGATCGATTCGAACGGCCGCCCAGCGGCCTCGCGGCGAAGTTTTCTGCAGAGTGCCTCGGCCGCGGTCGCCGGCACGTTTTGCTGGGGTGGCAGTTCAGCCTTCACGGCGGCCTCTTACGGCCGGATCATGGGAGCCAACGAGCAACTGCGGGGCGCGGTCATCGGTGTCAATGGCCAAGGCAAGTCCCACATCGGCTCGATCCACCAACACCTGGTCGCGCTCTGTGATTGCGACTCCGCGGTTCTCGACAATACGATCAACGAATTCGAAAAGAAGCACGAGCGGCGTTTGGACGCCGTCAGCGACTTTCGCGAATTGGTCCAGCGTCCAGACATCGACTTTGTCACGATTGCCACGCCCAATCACACGCACGCCTTGATCGCCATCACCGCCGTGACCGCTGGCAAAGATGTGTACGTCGAGAAGCCCGTCTCGCACAATGTTTGGGAGGGACGCCAGATCGTCAACGCCGCTCGGCAGCATGGCCGCATCGTGCAAACTGGGACGCAGTCTCGCTCCAGTGTCGCGTTGCAGACCGCCAAGCGGTTTGTCGACGAGGGCGGCTTGGGCAAGTTGCTGTTTGCGGTCGGCACCTGCTACAAGCCGCGGAAGGCGATCGGCAAGCGGGACCAACCGCTGGTGATCCCAGAAACCGTCAACTACGACCTGTGGTGCGGCCCGGCCGAGATGCGCGACTTGTACCGCCCACGGTTGCATTACGATTGGCACTGGGACTTCAACACCGGCAATGGCGACATGGGCAACCAGGGCATCCATCAGATGGACATCGCCCGCTGGTTTGTCGGACATCGCCATATCTCCCCACGTGTCCTCAGCATCGGCGGCCGCCTGGGCTACGAAGACGCTGGCGATACGCCCAACACCCAGACGGTAATCCACGCTTACGAACAAGCGCCGATCATCTTCGAGACGCGCGGGTTGCCCAAAGGCAAGGAGTTCCAAGACAATCGTTGGGGCTCCAGCATGGACAACTACTTGGGCTCGCAGATCGGCGTCATCGTCTTCTACGAGGGCGGGCGGTTGGTGATCCCCAGCTACCACCAGGCAATCGCATACGATAACGATGGTCAAGTGGTACAGGACTTCAATCAAGGAGGCAATCACTTCGCCAACTTCCTGGCTGCCATCGAGAAGCGCGACGCCAATGCCCTGCACGCCGATATCCTGGAGGGACACGTCTCCAGTGCCCTTTGTCATACGGGTGCCATGTCGCATCAACTGGGCAAGGCCGCGTCCGTGGAGGAAGTGCTGGCGGCCGCCGCGGGTGACGAGCGGTTCTTGGATTCGGTCCAACGCTTGATGGCCCATTTGCAGGCCAACCAAGTCGATACGGATCGGACGCCTCTGATCCTGGGCCAAGAGTTGCGGTTCGACCCGCAAAGCGAGACGGCCATCGACAACCCAGCCGCGCAACAGGGCTTGACCCGCCAGTACCGGGCCGGTTATGAAGTGCCAGCGTTCGCCCAAGTTTCCACCGCCGCTGCTGCAGGCTGATGGGGTTCGAACGCCAAGCCCTGACCCGCCCTAACCGTGAGGATCGATGAACGACCCTGCCCTTGACCCGGGTGCGTCCACCCCTGGGATGACTCCTGGGACGACCCGTGGGACCGCCGCCTCGGGCGTGCCCGGCGATGCGGGTGTACCCTACGAACCGCTGTTCCATGTGGTGCTGTACCAACCAGAAATCCCGCCCAACACGGGCAACATTGGACGTACCTGTGTGGCCATCGGCGCGAAACTCTGGTTGATCCGGCCGCTGGGTTTCGACATCACCGAAAAGGCCCTCCGCCGGGCGGGCTTGGACTACTGGCAGCATCTGAACTGGCAGGTCGTGGATCATTGGGCAGAGCTCATGGCCCATTTCGTTCAACCGCGGCTGTGGCTGTTCACCAAGACCTCTCAGCAGATGTACACGAGCGTCCAGTTCCACCGCGGCGATGTACTGGTTTTTGGCCGCGAGACGGCAGGTTTGCCGCCCGAACTGTTGCAGCAGCACGCGGATCGGAAGCTGGGCATCCCCATCCGCCCGCAAGTCCGTAGCCTCAACCTGTCGTGCTCAGTCGGAGTCGCGGCGTACGAGGCCCTGCGGCAAATCCAGCTCGGAGGGGCCGGATGAACGAAGCTGACCAACGGATAGGCGTGGCCATCGATCCGACCCACGGCAAGGCCGTCGATAACGAACAACTACAAGCCTGGGACGCCCAGCACTCGTGGCATCCATTTACGCCCATGCGGCAGTACCTGACCAGCGATCCTCTGATGATTGTGCAGGGGCAAGGCGTCAAGCTGCAAGCGACCGACGGACGCTGGTACTACGATGGCTGCTCGTCGATCTGGTTGAACATCCATGGGCATCGTCATCCGTACTTGGACACGGCCCTGCAGCGGCAGTTGGCCAAGGTGGCCCACGTGACCATGCTGGGTCAAGCCAATGTCCCCGCCACGCTGCTGGCCAAGCGTTTGGTCGATGTGGTGCCGCCGGGCTTGACTCGCTGCCACTTCTCCGACTGTGGTGCCACGGCCGTTGAGATCGCGGTCAAAACCGCCATCCAGTACTGGCACAATCTGGGGCAGCCGAAAAAGCAACAAATTGTCGGTTTCGAAAACAACTATCACGGCGACACCCTGGGTGCGATGGCCGTGGCGCGGAGCGATTTTTTTCACTCTCCGTTTCTGACGCTCTTGCCGCCCAACCACCAATTGCCCTATCCCATCTGCCCGGACCAAGCGGACCCGACGGCCGGCGAAACGTGCGATCCCGCCCTGGGCCAGGACCTGGAAACGCTGCTGCAACAGCAGGGTGAACAAATCGCTGCCGTGATCGTCGAACCCGTGCAGGGAGCCGGTGGCATTCTGCCGGCGCCGCCCGGCTTTCTGCAACTGCTCCGCCAGATTTGCTCGCGGCATAACGTGCTGATGATCGTGGACGAAGTCGCGACCGGCTTTGGGCACACGGGGGATTGGTTCGCCTGCACTCGAGAAGCCGTCACGCCGGATATCCTCTGCTTGGGCAAGGGGCTGTCGGGCGGTTATCTGCCGATCGCCGCCACGCTGACCACCGAGTCGATCTACGAGGCCTTCCTGGGCGAGATCGCTGAGCAGAAAACGCTGTACCATGGACACTCGTTCGCCGGCAATCCGCTGGCAGCCGCCGTTAGCCTGGCCAGTCTGGACTTGATGCCACGGCTGATTCAAAGCCTGCCACCCAAAATTGAATTGCTGCACCGGCGACTGGCCACCCTCTCCGACCAGCCCCACGTCTGGCAGGTCCGCCAGCGTGGCTTGATGGCGGGAGTCACGGTCTGCCGCGATCGCGGGACCGGCGAACGGTTCCACTTCAGCCAGCGGGCCGGCTACGTGGTGGCTCAACACGCTAGGGAACTTGGCTTGATCCTCCGCCCGATCGGCGACGTCGTGATCCTCATGCCGCCCCCTGCATTTCCCTGGAGGACCTCGACCAACTGCTGGACCAGTTCCTCGAGGCCTTCGACCGAGCCGCTGAGACCTGGGCCACCAAGTCCCAAGACACCGAGACGCAAGACACCGATACCTAGGGCACCGCGACGCAAGACACCGAGACCTAGGGCACCAAGACCTAGCCGCCGAGACCCGGACCACTGAAACCCGGGCCGCCGAGACATGGGCCGCCCTGGCGAGTAGACTGGAGAGCGATCCGGCCTGAGACCTTTGTCGAGAGTGGCCGCACCCAGAGAGTGGCCGCGACCAGAGAGTGGCCGCGACCCAAGTAGTGGCCGCGCCCCAGAGAGCGGTCAGTTTCACCCCGGCGTTGATGAGTAGCCGCGTTATTTTCCTGATGGAGCTTGGCGGATGTTTTTGTTGCCTCAAGGTCCCGTGGGCGCTGTCTTTTACAAACCTTATTTCTACCACGATCTTCGTGATTCTGTGCACCGTGTTCACCTTGTTGGGCTTGACCAGTCGGCTGTTCTTGGACGACTGTAGCATCAACTATACCGTGATTCAATTTTCGTCCTGGTTCACAGCCCCTTTGGTACACACGAATTTCTGGCGGTTCTTGTTCAACATCGCCGGATTTTGGGTCCTGGGAGTGACCTTGGAAGGCCGCTTTGGCTTTTTGCGGTTCATGGCCGTGGTGATTATTTGTGTTTGGGTCCACTCGATGGCCAGCCAAGTGTTTCTGGTGTGGATGGACTTGAGCGGCGCCCATATCAACGGATACCTCCGCGGGCTCTCGGGCGTCAACTACGCCCTGATTGGGGTAGCCGTGATCTATGCCTACAATCGCTCGATTTGGTTCTGGTTGCACTTGGTGTTCGTCAACTATCGCTTTCCAGTGCCCATCTTGGTGTTGGCAGGCCTGTACGCCGCCGGCGACTTTACCTTCTTTTGGTTCAGGGGAACGGGCTTTGACGGCTTGCACTTTACGGGCTACGTCTTGGGTTTTGGATTGGCGATCTTCATGACCATGGCCGAAGTGGTCCCAGAAATCGGAGCGAATCTGATCGAACGAGCCTTCGGCACCAAGTTCGCCCGACGCGAAATTGAACTCAACCCCAAGACCGACGCCGAGTTGGAAGCGGAACGCCGCGAAGCCGATCGCCAGGAGTGGCAAGCGGCCCTACCCAACCTGATTCGCTTGATAGACGAAGGTCGCTTCACCGATGTCCATCATCGCATGGCCAAGCTATTGGCCAACAACGTCCATGCCACATGGGACGAAACCCTGGTCAAGAAACTCATTCAACGGTACGTCCAAGCCCAGAACTGGGTGGAAGCCCACCGGTACTTCGAAATCCTGCACAGCAACTTCCCCCAGCAGGTCACCACTCCCCTGTGGCTCAGCTGGGCCCACGTGCAGCTGGAACTCGGCTGGCCCCGCAAAGCACTCCGCACCCTCAAGAACCTGCAAGGAGTCGCCGTCCCCGCCAGCCAAAAACAAGTCGTCGTCCAATTGATCCAACGCGCCAAAGACATGGTCGTCGCCGGCACGCTGGAACCCGACACTTGAGCCGACACAACCGCGTAGGGCGAAGGGCGAAGGGCGTAAAGGTTTCATCTCTAGCCCATTTTGTGCTCGCGCTCGTGCTCGTGCTCGTGCTCGTAATCCTAATCGAATCAAACATGGGTGAAGCGAGCAAGACTCTCAGTTCGCGATCGTGCTGAAAATCGCGACCAGGCTCGCGCTCGTAATCCCAATCGAACCCAGCACAGAAGAAGCGAGCAAGACACTTAGCTCTTGGGCGATTCGGGATTTCATATCTCATATCTCAAAGCCAACCCCCCAAAGCCCAAAGTTCATCTTTCAACTCTATTTCAAACACCAGAATTGCACCGATTCTTAGCTACCGTCGCACGAAGAGACGACAATCCTGCGACATGCTGCCAGCCCGTAGCTGACCGCTTGCTCCTCCGGCCCAGCGGGCCGGCACAACCCTTGCCATTGGGCGTCAGCCACCACTGCCCCCGCCCCCATTTCAACAGACCCCCAAGGCCCAGCGGGCCGACACAAAGCACGCCGCAAGCAAAAAATCAAAACAACTTCAACCAAACAAATTCCAGCATCTTGCAACTCTCGCTCGTGCTCGTGCTCGTGCTCGTAATCCTAATCGAATCAAACACCCTCGCTCCTCGACCCTCGTCGCCCGCCCCCTAACCCCTAACCCCTAACAGCTAACCCCTAACAGCTAACAGCTAACACCTAACACCTAACACCTAACACCTAACACCTAACACCTAACACCTAACACCTAACACCTAACACCTAACACCTAACACCTAACACCTAACACCTAACCCCTAACAGCTAACCCCTAACAACCCCTAACACCTAACACCCAACGCCTAACACCTAACACCTAATACCTAACCCCTAATACCTACCCCTAATACCTAACCCCTAATACCTAACCCCAATACCCAACCCTAACAGCTAACCCCTAACAGCTAACACCTAACAGCTAACAGCTAACAGCTAACACCTAACAGCTAACCCCTAACAGCTAACACCTAACACCTAACACCTAACACCAAAGCTGCCGGCGGTAACGTACACCCAACGTTCCGGGTCCCAGAACTGGCGAGACGCAGCGGCGATGTCCTCCGCCTCCAGGCCGCCGATCGACTGCTCCTCCACCGCATAATCCTCGAAGGCTCGCCCCCGGTCCAGCAACTCGAGTAACGTGTTCAAGACGCGAAAATCATCGGTCCGGCGCCGTTGAGCGGCTTGCAGAAAAGCCAACTTGGTCCGCTGGACTTCATCTTCGGTCGGCCCCGCCTGCAACCACTGCTGCATGACCTCGGCCACCGCCGACCACAGCTTGCCGCGGTTCTCCGGCGCCGCGATCGCGTAGATAGTGAACGGCGAGGCCGGCGAGAAGCTCGCCAACCGCAGGCTACTGGCGACTGTATACGACATGCCCTCCTGCTGTCGGATCCGCTGCCCCAAACGACTGGACAAACCGCTGCCACCCAGGATCTCGTTGGCGATAACCAACGCGGGGGCAACCGGATCGTCCGCAAGCACCGGCAATGCGCCCCCAGCAAAAAAGGCTGCGTTGGGCTTGTCCTCCACCGCCAGTACCACCTCTTGTCGCTCGATTGGCTGAACCTCGCGCGTGATCCGCTCGAACCGGCCGGCCACGGGCCAATCGGCCATGATCTCCAAGCACTGCTCGCGGAGCTCCTGCGGATCAAAGTCGCCCACGGCCCCCCATTGGACCGACTGCGGCTGCACCATCGTCGCGTAATAATCGGCCACATCGTCGCAAGTGGCCGCTTGGACCAACGCCAGCTCCTCGGCCCAGGTTGGTACCCAGCGTACGTCGCCGGGCGGATACGGCCATACGCGACGCTGGTATTCGCGCGCCGCCACAGCCTGCGGGTCCGACATTCTCGATTGGATCCCCATCAACGTCTGTTGTTGGACCACCGCGAACTCCGCCGGCAGAAACCGCGGGCGACGCAGAATCAGGGACAACAACTCGCAGGTCGCACGCAGGAACGGTCGACGCGTCTGCACCACCAGCTCCAATCGACCCCCGCGGGACTCCGCGCGCAGCGCCGCTCGGCAGGCCGTCAACCGATCGCGGACCTGCGGGTAGTCCAAGTCACCCGCCCCGCGGCCCAGCATCCGCTCCAGTAGATCAGCGGCGGTCTCGCGACCAGACAATTGATCCGGCGACCCGAACTGCAAGCGGCAAGACAACATGACCTGCTGCCCGCGCGTCCGCTTGGGCAACAACGCCATTTGCCAACGCTCACCCGACGGTCGCTCGATCAAAGTCCGTTGGGCCAAATTTTCCCAAGTCGGCGCGAAATCCTCGCCGCTGCTCCAAGTCGCACTGCCGACGTAACTGCCCACCCGTTCTACCAGGTCCGGTCGCGGCGGAATGACCACCGGCTCCCGCTCCTTCACAGGCACAAATCGCCCGATGGTCGCATTGGCTTCGATCAAGTAACGCTCGGCCACGGCTTGCACATCCGCCGCCGTCGCCGCCAGCCACCCGTCTCGTTCCAGGAACAACAACCGCCAGTCGCCCGTCGCGATCCACTCGGACAACTCGACCGCGACACTCTCGGAGTCCAGGAAATCGTCTTCCCATTCTTGCAGCAATTGCTGTTTCGCTCGCTCCAACTCCTCTTCGGTCGGACCGCACGCCGCCAAGGCCTCGACCGCCCGCACCATGTCTCTGGGCAGAGTCTCGACGTCCTGCTGCGGTTCGATCGCAGCGGCCATAAAAAAGTGTCCCGGATCGTGCCGATTTGTCGCCGACGCACTGACCGAGGCAGTGCGGCGCGTCTCGACAAATTGCCGATACAATCGCCCTGACGGCCGCGCCGCCAGTACTCTCGCCGCCAACTCCAAGACCGGCCACTGCGGATCCGCGGCACTGGGGATGTGATAAACCACGATCATCAGCGGCACCTCGCCGACGCGATGCACCGTCACTTGTCGCAAACCATCTTGCGGCGGCTCCACCGTCGGGAGACTCGGCAAAGTCCGCGTGGGACGCGGGATCTGTCCAAACGTCGCCTCAATCGCTGCCCACGCCGCCTCCGGCTCGATGGCTCCCGTGACCACCAGCACTGCGTTGTCAGGCTGATAGTAACAATCATAAAATTGACGAATTGCCTCCAGAGACAGATTGGCCACGTCGCTGCGATTGCCGATCGTCGCTCGGCCGTACCCATGCCAACTAAACGCAGTGGCCATCGTTCGCTGATACAACAAGCGAAACGGCTGATTTTCACCCTGGTCCAATTCATTCAGCACGACGTCTCGTTCGGTCGCCAGATCCTCGGGGGCCAAGCGACTGTGGCGCATGCGATCCGCCTCCAACGCCAGAATTCGTTGCAGCGAATCCAGCCCGGCGGGCAAGGTAGCATAGTAGTTCGTGCGATCGACCGAAGTCGTGCCGTTGAAGTTGCCGCCCCAGTCTCGAATGGTCTGGGCGACCTGTGGATAACGCGGGGTGCCCTTGAATTGGAGGTGCTCCAGCAAATGCGCCAGACCCGACTGGCCCATCGCTTCGTGTCGCGATCCCACCAAATACGTGATGTTGACCGTAACGGTCGCCGTCGATGGGTCGGGAAACAGCAGTACTCGGAGCCCATTGGGCAAGCGATACTCGGAGATCCCCTCGACGACGGCGTGGGGACTTGGCAATGATGTCATGAACCAGTCAATCTGTTTAGGAGTCGCTGCCGGCCGCTTTGGCTTTGGCTGTATCTTTCAACTGCTTCAAGTCCAACTTGCCGCTGCCCAACATCGGCAGTTCCGGCACCTCAAAAAAGGCATTGCCAGCAGGCAGGTAGAGGTTCGGTAAACCGGTCTGCAACAGTCGGTCGCGCAGTTGATCGATCGGCATCTCGAAGGGCGTGTGCAGCACGATCAATCGCTCGCCCTTCTTCTCGTCCGGCACACTCGAGACCGCGCACTTCATATCGCCCTTTTCCTCGCAGACGATTTCGTTCAACTTCTGCTCAATCAAAATATGCGGCACCATCTCGCCCCCGATCTTCGAGAAGCGGCTCAATCGCCCCGTGATGTGGATATAGCCCTCCGCGTCGATGAACGCCACGTCACCCGTGTTGTACCAACCGTCGACCACACATTCGGCGGTCAACTCGGGACGTCCCATGTACCCCTTCATCACATTCGGGCCCGTCACCCACAGCATGCCCGCCTCGCCGACTCCCGTTTCCTTATCCGTCTCCAAATCCAAGGTCTTGACGCGGACGTGCACGACAGGGACGCCCACCGTCCCCTCCTTGGCCTGGACCGTCTTGCCCGCCGGCACGCGATGCGCCGGTTGATTGACCGATACCAACGGAGCCAGTTCCGTGGTGCCGTACCCTTCCACGGGCCGCACGCCATACTTGGCCTCAAAGGCATCCGACAACTCGGTCGGCAACTTTTCGGCGCCCGCCACCACCACGTCCAGCGACTTGAACTCGTCGGCCGTCACCCGTTTCATATAACTGCGAAGGAACGTCGGCGTCGCCAACAGGATCGTCGCCTTGTACTGCTGGCAGAGCTTGCCGATCTGCACCGCATCCAAGGGATTGAAGTGGTAGACACCGGCAATGTCGGACCCCAAAACCGTCCACAGCGGCACGGCAAACCCGAACGAATGGAAGAACGGCAACACGCCTAAGATGACGTCCTCACTGTTGAGCACCACGGCGTCGTTCACGCCCTCGATCACGCACGCGATGTTGCGATTGGTCAGCATCACGCCCTTGGGCATGCCCGTGGAACCCGACGTGAAAATCACGGTCAGCACGTCGTCCAAGCTCCGTTCCGCGATCTTGTATTGTCGCAACAGACCCGCGACCGACGTGACGTAGGTTGCCATGGCACCCGCCAGCTTGTCCCACAACGTGACCTTCTCGCGGAGCTCCTCCAAGAACACCATCGGCGCGTCCAACTGCACGTTCAGCTTCTCGGCCACCTTCCGAGTCGTCAAAACGTGCTTCACGCCCGCCTGCCGAATACATTCGTTCATGACCTCGGCCGATGCCGAATAATTCAAGTTGACAGAGGTCCGACCATCCAACGCCAACGCCGCGTTGGCCAACACGGACCCCGCCGCGGGTGGGATCAACAAACCCACATGCGTTTCGTCCGCCCCCAACACATGGCGATTCAAGAGCCGCGTCAGAATCACGGTCCGCATCAGCACTTCTGAACCCGTCATCTTTTGGCCCATCGAGTCGGCAATTTTTAGCCGGCCACCGCGAGCCTTGCATTGGCGAATGAACATTTCCACCGGATGAACGAACTCAGTTTGTTGGGGCGACATCGCAACGACTCCTAATTCTTCGAAGGCTTGAACGATTCTCGACGGATTACCAGGACCCTGGATCGGCGGTCCCAAAGCGATGCTCACGCCGACAGGATTCGCCAGATTATCACGCTGACACATGACAGGCAACGTATCGAACCCGGCCTGCCGGCACTCGTGCAGCAGGATCGGCAAATTTTCAGGCAGCGGCCGCTGCAAATTGGTATCACGATTCTCGTGCAAAGCGATCACGACCGTGTGCCCCTCCTCCAAACAGCGGATCAGCGGCCGACTGTCCACTTTGCGAGCTTGGCTGAACAGACGCACGCGAGGTTCCAAGACCAACGGCCCCACTGCATCTTCCCGGTCGTCGGCTCGCTCGTCCGCCTCGCTGTCGCTCCGCCCCCCGCCACTCGTCGGCGTATTCCGCGCACCACGCCAGGTCGCCCAGATGCAGGGACGCTGCCCCCAACCCACGAACGCGTCCCGCGCCAGTGGACTGGGATTGTACAACAACAGGACCACCGCCCCGTTGGGCAAGTGCTGCCCACCCAGGATCGTCACCGGTATCGTCGACCCCGAACCCCGTCGCCCGCGGGTCCAGAAAGCGACCGTGAACCGACCCAAGTGCAGCACAACAATCCCGAAAACCACGGTGGTCAGAGCAGCGATCAACAAAAAGATCTGCCGACCCGACAGCCACGGCTGGTACAGCGACTGATCAAACACTTGAGCCGCCAAACGCGTCGCGGACTGGTCCACCTCCGGTCGATCTCGCAGGTCGTACGCCTTGCCGAACGACGTTCGATCGATCTCCAAACGCGGTTGACCCGGGACCGACGAAAATTCGTTCACACCCCGCTGTACCAACTCCTCCCACATGCCCTGCACCAAGTACTCGCGTGGATCGTCACCCGCGGGCATGTCCGCCAACAAGATTGCAATATCGGGACGCGTTCCGGCCAACCGCTTGGTCAACTCGCGCAGCTGCCGCAGCTCTTCAGGGCTACTCTTCTCCGCTATCCGCCTCACCGCGGCTTGCAACTGGGCGCTGTCCGCCTTGACCTTGGCCTGCCATGCCGCTCGCCACGGACCCAGGCGATCCTGAATCCGCTCCTGTTGCAAGACATTGTCGCGCTGCTCCCCCCGCCACTGAGCGACTTGCGGGATGGCGTCCAAACGCCCCGGCGCGACCTTGGTCCGCACCAACTGGAAGCCGACAAACCCAGCCATCATGACCGCAAACACCATGAAGTTATTGGCCGCAATGATCGCGCCGCGACTGCGAGCCGGGGCGCGGTATTGCAAATAGGCAGTCAAAGGAACATCGTACAGCCCAGACCCCAACCCCAAGCCAAACAACAGACCGCAGGCCCACAACAGCCGCCAAGTGGCATCCGTTCCCAACCACTCTCGATTCGGACCGTCGTCCAAATAAAAGTCCGCCGGGCAAACGCCCAACATAACGGCGAACAAGACAATCGTCCCACAACCGATCGGGACCAACCCCAGTTCAATTTTACCCCGCGACAACCAACCGGCCATCACGTTGCCCAAGGCGACACCCAATACCAAACAGACCAACAGTGGCGTGCGATCCGAGGCCAATACCCCGCCACTTTCCGCCGACAGGACATCGATGTCCAATTGAGCGACCCCGGCGACCGCCCAGAAAAATACACTGCCGATCGAAGCATAAAACAAATGTCGCCGCTGGAACAATTCACGCAAGTCGACAAACGCCTGCTTCATCGTCAACCAACTGATCACGACACGCAGCGTCAGCCGCGTCTCCGGCGCTGCCGCCGCAGTCCGTGGAATCAATAAACTGCTGCCAGTTCCAATCACCGCCAAGCCCAACAACACGGTGGCCGACATCCAGAAGTTCGTCTCGTTGCCCAAGTACCCCGTGCTGTCCTTGAGGAAGCCGCCCACAAACATCCCGATGACGGTCGCCGTCATGGTGGCCAAGCCCATCCAGCCGTTGGCCGCCGAGATCTTCCCACTCGCCATCATCTCGGGAATGATCCCCAATTTCGCCGGGCTGAACAGAGCCGTCTGGGCCCCCATCAGAAAGACGGTGACGACCAACAAGTAGAACTGGCTGTACCAAATCGCCAGCAAGCCCGTGGTCATCGCCGCAATTTCGAGAAACTTGCAGAAGACGATCACAGCGCGTTTCGGAAACTTGTCAGCCAAGAAACCCGCCGGTGCCGCCAAGATCAAAAACGGCGCCACAAAGCCAATCGAACCCAACATCAAGGCCGTCGTGTGATCCGTCGGCAAAAAATCCTTGGCGATGTCGATGGCCAACCAGCGAAACACGTTGTCGTTGATCGCCGTCAGCCACTGCGTGAGTAACAACCCAGCAAAACCGGGGGTCCACAGTCGACCGTCACTCGGCGATTCGTTCCCCTCGGGCGATGACGGCATGTTTCGGACTCCTTCCTCAAACCAGCGACACGGACCCGACTGGGCCATTACGCATCGGGCCACCCAGCCTGCCCGCCACACGCCGAATCTTAACAGGTCTCCACCCCGACTGCAGCAGCGAAACGAGCGAACCCAAAAATTCGCGACCGCTTCCCAGTGAATTGCCCGACCCCGGCACCTCAACATTCACCCCTCCAAACGCCAACTCCGACGCTTCCCCTCCGCCGACGCACCGCGACTCGGCCCCCCAGGACCAGCGGTCGCCACAAGTCGTCTTGACGCTGCCCGCAGAAAAACGACAATTCGGAGTCCCCCCTGCCCCGTTCCCTGCACCGCTCCCACAGCAAACGAAACCGTCCATGATTCAAGACGCGATGAACAAAGCGGATACCCTCGTGGAAGCCATGGGCTGGATCTCCATGTTTCGCGACAAGACCACCGTCATCAAGCTGGGTGGCAGCGTGCTGGACCATCCGGATTCGTTGCACCACTTGTTGCTGGACGTGTGCTTCATGTCGGTGGTGGGCATGCGACCAGTCATCGTCCACGGCGGCGGCAAACGTATCAATCAAGCCATGGAGGAGGCGGGGCTGCAACCGCGTTTCATCCAGGGCCGACGCTACACCGACGCCGCTACACTGGAGATCGTCCAACGGGTCCTGGCCGAAGAGACCAACCAATACCTGGCCGGTCAATTGGAGAAGCTGGGCGGCCGCGCCATGACACTCAATTTTACCTCGACCCCGGTCCTCGAGGGCCGCAAACTGACCCTCGACGAGTCCGGCGAACCACTCGATCTGGGCTTTGTCGGTGAAGTCACGTCCGTCGATCGCCGCGTGATCGACAACCTGTGTTACGCAGGCCAAATTCCCGTCATCCCCTCGATGTGTCTCGACGAGGAAAACGAAGGCGGCGTACTCAACGTCAACGCGGATTCCGCCGCCATGGCCGTGGCTCAAGCCTTGAACGCCGAAAAACTGGTCTTCGTCTCAGATATCCCCGGCGTCCTCCGCGATGTCAACGACCCCAGCTCGCGGATCCCCTCCTTGACCCCCGCCAAGGTCGAACGCCTGATCGCCGAAGGCGTGATCCAAGGTGGCATGATCCCCAAGGTCGAAGCGTGCCTGTCCGTACTCGGACGTGGCGTGTCCAAGGTGCACATCGTCGACGGACGCCTGCGGCACTCGCTGTTGATCGAGATCTACACGACGGAAGGGGTCGGAACCCAGTTCGTACGGGACGTTTGAGCCACTCGACGACGGCCCCCAGCCGACGATCGTCGCCCTGGCCTGATCATGGCGAGAGCCGACACCGCCGCCACAACGGCTTGCCCTGACTCAAACTTGACAACCCCATTGCTTTAACTTCCACGGCTGTAACATCCACGGCTTTAACATCCACGATATTTCGAACACCAAGATGCTTCGCGTGATTGATTGAATGCTTGGACGAAAGGAGCTTTTGCATGCCTGACAACTCCACCCCAGACGGCTTGACCCCGGACTCGCAGTCCCCACCCCAGAACAGCCATCGACACGTGCTGTCGCTGTTCGATCTGTCTCAGCCGGAAGTCAAACGAGTCCTACAACTGGCCGCCGAACTCAAGGAAAAATTCCGTCGCGGTGTCCGCCCCTCGGTACTCAACGGCCAAGTCCTCGCCCTGCTGTTTCAAAAACAGTCGCTCCGCACGAGAGTGAGCTTCGAGTCGGGCATTCGCCACTTGGGCGGTAGCAGCCTGTACCTGGCCGACGACGTGGGCTTCGGCAAACGTGAACCCACACAAGACATCGCCACCATCTTGGGCAGCTACGTGGATGCCATTGTCTTCCGCGGCTACCGACACCAAGACTGCATCGACCTGGCGCGATACGCCCCCTGCCCCGTCATCAACGGGCTGACGGATTACGCTCATCCCTGCCAAGCTCTGGCCGATGCCCTGACGATTCTCGAAGCCTTTGGCGATCGCAACGATTCCGGCCGACCGCTCACGGTGACCTACATCGGCGATGGAAACAATGTCGCCCGCAGCTTGGCCGAAGCCTGCGGACACCTCGGGTGGCGTTTCCGCTTGGCTTCCCCCCCAGCCTACGCCCTGGAACCCGACTTCTTCCCACGGCTCCAGGCCCAGTTTCCCGCAGCCGAGTTCCAAGCCCTGAACGACCCAGCCGCCGCGGCCACCGGCGCTCAAGTCCTCTACACGGATGTCTGGACCTCCATGGGACAAGAGGACGAACGCCAAGCACGCTTGGCGGCCTTTGCCCCCTTTCAAGTCAACGACCAACTGATGAGCCTGGCGGACCCCTCGGCCATCTTCCTCCATTGCCTGCCCGCCATCCGCGGCGAAGAAGTCACGACCGAAGTCATCGACGGCCCCCAAAGCCGAATTTACCAACAAGCAGAAAATCGCATGCATGCCCAAAAAGGCCTGCTGTATTGGCTGCTGCACGATCGCTTCTGCCACGAGGTCTGATAGCTGACACCAGGCCTCCGACACCCGTTCTCCGACAATCAAACTCCGATCTCGCGACCAGGACCCTAACAAGTCACTGCTCCAAAGTGCACCTTGTTAACAAAATACAGTATCTACTGAAATCAGTGACCCATGACAAAACGAGCCGACAACGAACTGCGTCCGATCAAGATCAAGCGTGGCTTCACGCGGACCTCACCCGGCAGCGTGCTCTACCAGTGCGGCGGTACGACGGTCCTGTGTACCGCCAGTATCGAGGAGTCGGTGCCACCGTGGCTGGCGGCCCAAGGCCGAGGCTGGGTCACTGCTGAATACAACATGTTGCCCGGCAGCACCTCAACCCGCAAACCCCGCGATCGCGGCAAGGTAGACGGTCGAACCACGGAGATCCAACGCCTGATCGGCCGCAGCCTGCGCGCCATCGTGGACACCAGTCGCTTGGGCCCCCGCACGATCACCGTCGACTGCGATGTGCTGGAGGCCGACGGCGGCACGCGGACCGCGAGTATCACGGGGGCGTTCATTGCCCTGGTCGATGCCCTCTACACCATCCGAACGGCCCTGCCCAACCCCGCCGTCTCGCCGCTGGTCGACAGTGTCGCGGCCATCAGTGTCGGGATCGTCGGCGGTCGCCCGGTCCTGGACCTGGATTATCCCATGGACAGTGCCGCGGACGTGGACATGAACGTGATTATGACCGGACGAGGACGCTACGTGGAAATCCAGGGCACGGGCGAGGAGGCCACGTTCGACGATCAACAGCTCGCCGCGTTGCTGGGATTGGCCAAAAGCGGTATCCAACAATTGACCGCCGCCCAACAACAGTCCCTCGGTCGACGCTGGCCCACTTTCCAGGAATCCACCGAATCATGATCGGCTTTATCGGCAGCGGACAAATGGCCCGAGCCCTTGCGGCGGGCTTCATCCACCAAGGCGGGCTCCTGGGCGAGGAGATTTGCTTCACCAACCCCGGTGACGAAAACGCCGCCACGTTCTCGGCGGCCGTGCCCGGCGCGAAACGCTTGCCCGACGCCGCCGCTGTCGTTCAACAAGCGGCCCACGTTTGGTTGGCGGTCAAACCCCAGATCCTGCCTCGGGTCCTGCCGATCGTTCGCGGCAGCTTTCGCCAGGAACAGGTCGTGGTCTCGGTCGTCGCCGGCGTGACCTTGGCCGCGCTGCTGGAGGGGACGCAACATGCGAAGATCATTCGCGTCAGCCCCAGCACCCCGTCACTGGTGGGCCAAGGCATTTCCATCCTCGCCGCTGCCCCCGACGTCCAGGCCGCCGAGCGGGCCCACGTGGTGTCACTCCTGAAAACCGTCGGGTCGGCCTGGGAAGTGGAAGAGCGCTTGATCGACCCGGCGAGCGGCTTGACCAGCTGCGGTCCCGCCTTTGTGATGACGATCATCGAAGCCCTGGCCGACGGGGCCGTCCGCGCCGGCGTGCCGCGAGCGATGGCCAACGCCCTGGTGTTGGAACTGTTGACTGGCTCCACGGAACTCGCGCGCCAGTCCCCGTTGCATCCGGCCCAACTGCGCGAGCAAGTGGCCAGTCCCGCGGGGTCGACCATGGCCGGCCTGGCTGCCCTGGAACAAGGCGGACTCCGCGCCGCACTCAGCAACGCCGTTGTCGCCTCCGCCCACCGCGCCGCGGAACTCGGCCGCCTCTCCCCCCAGACCTAAAACACTATCAGCCAATCAATATGGCTCAACAAAAACAAGGGAAAACTAGCCCGTCCCTCTTCTCTCGCACTCGCACTCGCACGCGCATTCGTGCTCGTGCTCGTAATCGAATCCAGCATGATTGAAGCGAGAAAGCCCCTTCGTTCTTGCCTTCTTCTCGCGCTCGTGCTCGTAATCGCAATCGAATCCAGCATGATTGAAGCGAGAAAGCCCCTTCGTTCTTGCCTTCTTCTCGTGCTCGCGCTCCTAATCGCAATCGAATACCGCATAATTGAAGCTAGAAAGGCCCTTCTTTATTGGCTTTTTCTATATCTCAGAATTCAAATTTCAGATTCTCGATTCTCGATTCTCCATTCTCCATTCTCGATTCTCGATTCTCGATTCTCCATTCTCCATTCTCCATTCTCCATTCTCCATTCTCCATTCTCCATTCTCCATTCTCCATTCTCCATTCTCCATTCTAGCTTTTCCCTTCCGCCTCCCTCATTCCAGCAACTCCATCCTAGCATCCCCCAACTCACTTCTCACCTCCAAGCACCATCCCTCGCACCGTCGACAACCGCGCATCATACTGCCCACCCAAGCCCCCCGGGTCGACAAAAATCCTCCCAGCCACAACCTGGGATCATCACTGCACCTTCCCCCCAACACTGTCATTTCCCATCCCGCTCGGACAGCGTCTTGACGTGCTCCAGCACCCGATGATGGACCCGGTGAATGATCAGGTCGCACCAGGCACTCCAATACATCGCCGGGACCATCTGTGTCCGATACCACGTCCGGCCCTCCAAACGCGTCCGGCCGTCCGTCAAGCGAATCAAGCGAAATTCGCCTCGCAGGCACTCCAGTCCATTGTCCAAATGCGGCGGGTGAATGTGGCCAAACGGACTCAGTTCGTACATCGGATGGGGCTGAGCTGTCACATCAAAAGCGAGTCGCCGCGGGGCGTCCCAAACCGTGATGGGCTCGACGAACTCGCCCGTGGTAAACTCACAATATCGAATCGCGCCGACGCCCCGTCCCTCGATCCTTGCTGCCATGGGGGCGGCAATCCCCAGGCGAAATAGCCATTCGCTGGGCGGAGCCAAATCGGGAAAAGAAACCACATTTTCCCACACGGTTTCGGGCGCCGCGTCGACGATCACCGCGGACTCGACCACCCGTTCCGCCGCACGCCACTGCATACGATCCACCCCCACCGCAATCGGCAGTACCAGCGACAGCAACACAAAGGGCTCGAAACGTCGGCCCGGCGTTCCCGCCACAACCAACAGACCGAATAAGCCACCGATCAGCACCACGGGGACCATCAAGGGCGCAGCCATCAGAATACAAATCACCCCTTCTAACGCGGCCATCAGCAACAATACAGCCCCACCCGCCAAGGCCGCCAACGCGACGCCTAAACTCTCCATGACGCCATAGAGCCTCCCGCGGTTAAATACGTAGACACTGATCGCACCCATTAAAAAGGGGGCCGCCATAAACAAGGCCAGACCGTAGTCCGACAACCAATAGACGGACATAAAAAAGATCGGAATCCCCACAACCTGAGCCAAAAGGATCCCGCACAACGCATCCGTCAATCGCGTGCGTTTCCCCCCAACCGTCCCGGCCAAATGGAAGTCCTGCAAACGCCGGTTGCCCGCACGCCGTGGTGCCAAGCATAAAAAACACATCACTCCCAGATTGACTAAGGGCAGTAACACCATGATACCCAACCAGGCTGACAGGCCCGCATCCCAGGCCCGCCGAGCGCTCATAGAAACGGCGATCCACAGAAACGGCAAGGACCATAATCCCCAGCAAATGATCAATAGGCCCATCAGCGTCGGGGAGAGCCGATCGGCCTCAAACACCTCCGCCCGCAGGATGACACTCGGAATCAGAAAATGGAGCGGCGAAAAGAACCGCCCCAGCAGAACTCCGACAATGATCGCCTCGCACGCATACTTGAGCAGCATCAGCGAAAACCCGTCGCGGGCATACACCGTCGGCGTCACCTCCTGAGAAAATCCAAACCAACGATTCAACCGCCGCCGCAGCCAATGCTCCGGAGCCAGCTCGCCGCTCGGTGTGGGATGGCCTTCAGACATCGCGGATCCTCTCATGCTTCACAGAAAACGGATCATACGCTCGCTCAGCCGCCACCGTCAGGATCTTCCATTCGCTGCAAAGCTTGATCCACGTCAGACACAGGGCGCAGACGAACCAGTCGTGCTTATAGTACGATCGATGGCCGCAAATGCAATTGCACTGGGACAAAACTGGCACCGTTAGCCAGCCACCCTCGCCCCAGGTTCCGTCCCCCTCTGCATTGTTCCGTTCTCGGGCCGACAGGAAACTCAAACCGCGCGAGATGGGAAGGTCGCAGAGGAAGACAACGGTTGCCCGGTATTCTCTGCGTACTTCCCCCCTCTGCTCATGACAATCCAAAACTTCGATAGCACATCGTCGGACGAGTCCTGCGCGCCCGAGACTGCCTTACCGCGGTTCAGCGAACACGTTCTCCTCTTCCAATGGCAACTGAAAGGCGTCCGCCACCCGCGTCATGTAGTTGCACCACGCGATGTACCACACCAAGTCAGTGGCCCGAGCCGCACCAAACACCGTTCGCAGTTCGTCGCGGTCCCGCTCCACCAGTTCCCGTGGACTTTTGGTCAACCGATACGCCCAACTATACGCCAAGCCTTCCGCCGCCGGCAACTGGGACAAGTCACCCGCCGCCAAGGTTTGCGTCAATGCCTCTATTTCCAATGAATCAAGACCCGCGACCGCGAGTAGCATTTCGCTATGACCCATTCAGTAGAAGCATTCGTTGGTGCGAGTCACGACCCAAAACATCGAATTCGAGAAGACGCGGTCCAATTCGGACTCGCGACGAAACGTCCGCATCAGTTTGAACCACCCTTGAGTCAACTCGGGTTGATACCCCAAACTCACTCGACTCCAGATCACTTTCTCGCTGCGAAGTCGCTCCTCCTCCGGCAGAAAATCCAACCGAGACAACTCCGGCAGCGGCACGCGGAGCGACCGTTGTGTCTGAGCCGTCAACTTTGACTTGATCCACGGCACGTTGACCGTCCCCCAATCTAAGGGCGGAACCACCAAGTTCAAGTCCGCCGCGATTCTGTTCGCCTCCTCGATCGATCGCCGCGACGGCAACGGCGACGACTCGTTGGTCCGCCAACCCGTCGGCGGCTGAATCGGCCCAAGCCCCACATCACTGTGCTCGTTATCCAGCAACCCCAAGTACAGTTGGTTCTGAAAATTCGCGAACGCCACCGTATGCACTGCCGCTACCACCGTTTCGGGATCCGACTGCCGCAGCAAACTGGCAACAACCTCGTCTGTCACAGCGTGTCCGGCCACGGTCAACTGCCGAGCAAAACGCATTACTTCGCTTTCCTCCGCATCAGCCCGATCCCAGCTACTGGTCCAGATCAACACTTCTTCCTCGGTCCAGCCCTCCGCTCGCAAATCGAATTCAGCCGCTTGCCGTCCCCGGACGCTCTCCAGCGCATCCGCCACCACCCACCGCAGCTTGGCCGCCCGCTCCGCCCCCAGAGGATTCTCGCGCCGGTGCCGATAGTCCAACTCCAGCAACGCCAAGGTCGATTCCGGCAACGTCTCGGCCAACCGTGTCGCCCACAGCGGCAACCGCGGGAACTGAACCCCCAGCTTCCGCCACGCGGCTTCGGATTGGAGATTCGCACCCAGCGTCTCGTCGTCCGCCTCACCGTCGACACCGCTGTTGGGCGACTCGTTCTCCGGCCGAGTTGGCTCGGCATCGCCCGCGCCACGGCTCCCCGCTGCCGCCAGATGCCATAACAATGCCTCCTCCAACTCGGAGGGGCGAAAGTAATGCGGCCCACGACCCGACTTGAACAAGACTTGACGGTCGCCATCCAGCAGATACAAGCGACTGGGCATGCCACTGTATTCTCGGCCCACCGGATCATCCATCTCGTCCACGACCAACGGAATGCGATCGCCCATAAAGCTGCGACACTGCTTCGCAACCGCGCTTCGCTCCTCGTACTTCTGCGGCTGAGGCAATACGATCTCGGCCGCCTCGTTCCGCCGCATCGCCCAACCGTCACTCGGATGCGCCTCACGGACATAGACCACCAAGAAGTGAAACTGCTCACCGTATCGTTCGTACAGCCGCTCCAAGTTGCCAGCCTCCGCACGAAACGGCCCACAGGTGAAGTTGCCAAAGATCAGCACCACGGGCTTCTCACTGCACCGTTGACTCAAGGTGACCGCTTGACCGTCCAACGTCTTGAGAGTGAAATCCATGGCAATCTCACCGACATTCGGACCAGGCAGATGGGATCCGATCTCCTGCTTTTCCAATCCGATCATCAATTGACTCGGCGTCGGACGCTCGGCCGGCACTCCGGCCACACGCGGCGGCGGATCCAGCCAGCGGCGGAGTTCGTCCAGCGACCAATAATCTTGCTCCTGACTCAGCAACCCATCGCCGAACCTCTGGAACTCGTCGCGAGTAATGCGACCATCGTCATCGCCATCCAACCGCCGCAGCAGTTGTCGCAAGGTACCCGACGCTGGCTCCACATTCCATTGATGATCCTCGCGGGAAATCACGCCGTCACCATTCCGATCCAACGCCGCAAACCATTGGCCATCGACCGCAAACTCTGCCCGCGAGATCTGGCCGTCGTCGTCTTGATCGTAACGCGATAGCTGCGACTCCCACGGATACTTGGACTGCGAGATCGCCGTCTTGAACCACCCATCCTGCCGCGTCATGGACTGTCCCTGAACGATGGCCTCCAACATCGCCATCGCCTCCGAATCCGCCGGCAAGATCGCTCGCAACCGAGCCTCAGCCGCCTTCGCCGCCGCATCCAACTCCACCGCCGGCTCTTGGGCAAAACTCACTCGTGTGGATCCGAGGTACCCGAAGCACCCCAGGCACACGGCCGTGAACCAG
Source organism: Pirellulaceae bacterium (assembly GCA_018402565.1). Lineage (GTDB taxonomy): Bacteria > Planctomycetota > Planctomycetia > Pirellulales > Pirellulaceae > M30B19. The sequence goes on from JAGYIQ010000018.1 coordinate 42,085, forward strand.
GCCACTCGGCCCCACACGAGCCAAACGCGGCTTTCAGCGATTGATATTTTGCAATTCATCTAATTTCCTTTTTCTAGAAAGCGGGTGGTATGGCTGAAAACACCGTCAACACCGGCGCCGTACTGACACAGTATTGCTGAGTGACCTTTTCAGTGCGGCCTTCCACATCCAACTCCAAGTCCACGTTCACAAACAGGTTGGCGTCCAAGGCGCGCGACTCGCCCAGGCGAAAGCTCTTCAGCTTCGCCCCCGATTCCCAACTCGAAAAGCCAACCACCACGGGCGGGTCCCAGGTCTGACACTCCTGCGAGCTGCCGCCCGCCTGCCAATGCTCCAACATCCGCACCAATGTGGATCGAGCCAAGTCGCTGTCCACGACCTGATTCGCCGGAGCACCACAACCGCTCAGCGCCAGCAGCCCCAAGCACAGGCCACTCAGCCAGAACCTTAAACCCGCCGCTAATCGCCTCGCAGGTCGACCACCTCCACACCCACCACACGCTTGGTTCGATAACCAATCACTCATAGCTCACGACCTCCCCACCGTTCCGAGTCCCCATCGCCCGCCACGGCAAGATCGAAATATCGTCGGCCACCAACGACAACGAACCATCGGCCATCAGGACATTGACCCCTTGCGGGTGGTGACTGCTGGGCGGCATCACTGCCCGACCAATCGCAAAAAATCCGCACGACCGCCGATTCGGCGTATCGATGTGCTGGTACGTGTGCTGGCCGTTCAACCACGGCGCACCCATGAACAACGGAAACTGATTCGACAGGTTCTGAATATCCAGTTGTGCGCACAGGTCGACGGCTTGATCCAAGTCCGTCGGCGAGCCTGGATGAAAAAACACGTCCTGGATCGGTGACACCACGCCATTGTTGCCATCCGCCGGCAACCGCTCGCTGAACAGCGCCGTGTGCGTGGTCCCGTCAGTAATCTCCGCCATACGCACTTGCCTGCCTCGCACAAAAATCCCGTTCGGCTCTGGCATCGTCGCATTTGGGCCCACATTGGTTCCCCACACCAAAGCCGAGCCCTTGTTGCCGAAGTAGCTGATGCCGCCGCCCGTTTGTGGCAACGGATTCGTCGGACCCGATGGACACATGAAGCCCGCCACCGGTGTCAACCGCGCCGCCTCGTTCACGGGCGACATCAACGGTTGCCGAAAGTCGATCAAATCGTGCAAGTTGCCCTGTTCCATGTACGGCAACACTTGGCTGATCGCCGAGTACCCCGGGCTGACATCCGTTTGACCCATCGGGAATCGCTGCCGAGCCCCGTGGTAGTTGTGCATCGCCAAACCAATCTGGCGGAGGTTGTTTTGGCACTGCGTTCGCCGTGCCGCCTCACGAGCCATCTGCACAGCAGGTAACAGCAATCCCATCAACACGCCGATGATGGCAATCACAACCAACAGCTCAACCAGTGTAAATCCCCGTCGAGGGGCAACTGCGCCAGACCAAGTTCCAGCCAACGACCGCGTCCTATTTTGGGTAACCATTTTTGGTGTCCTTGTGATCAATGTGAGGATGAATGGACCCCGGAACCAACCGGGACCCAACGCCGCTGACACTCGCCAGCAGCACTCGTAAACTTCACAGGACATCACTCGAACTCATGCCTCGTGGCACAAGTTTTCCTTGGACCGCTCAGAGATACCAAGCAGCCCGTCATTCCCACCTTCGACAGCGATCTCCCCCGCCAGACTCAAGCACAAGTCTCGAGCACAACGCTCACGCACGAGCGAGCACGCCACGGCGCTAGAACTGCCGACAGATTGTCCGCGAAAAAAGACGGAGAAATCTGCGAACAGGACCAGGGGATTTGACCAGGAAGATCGTGTGGGATTCGGAACCGAACACAGACATACGGCGCCGACGCGACACGGAAATCGAGTGACGGAGCCCGCGATAAACACGCCGCATCACAGCCAGTGACGCAGGGAGCGGACCGTCAACCAAACGCCTTAAATACGCGGCGGTCGCAGCAACAGAAAACAAACGTCGCGACCCATCTCAACTTGGTGCCGCGACCAAAACTCTGATGGAGAACTCTCAAAATACAACGATTCAATCAACACACACGCAGCCGCCGGCCGCTCGCTGCCAAACGCCGCCGGAGCCACCCAACCGGCGGGCAACTCCCCACCGCGGCAACCCGGCCCGTGACAAGGGCCACGCCGCGGCTCCGAGTCACTCGGACGACCAGAAACGGCCGCCAATAGCGAACGCTCGGCCGCCGGGCCCTCGGCCACCATCTGCGAATGCACGGCCCACTCGGCGGCAGTAAAGACATAGTGGCCGCAGGAAGCCTCGACCCGCCCACCGGCCGCCCCCAGCCAACCCATCGCCAGGAGAACCAACCCGATGATCCCCGACCACCCGCCCATACGCGAACCACGACCCGCGCGATTACGCACGCAGCAGTCCAAGTCGGCAGTTAGGGGTGGAAATCGCATGGTTACTGTGGGCAGCTGCTGCGAAGGACAAACGGACGAGTTGTGGGGATATTGAACCGCTTTCGCTCACCTGCACCCGTCCTTGTCTGGATCCGGCACAGCCCCCCCGAGCGTTAACGCACTCTTAATTAGAAGCCGGTTGCCCCCAAAAGGCAAGCAAATTCTCTGTAACTGAAATGTCCCAATCTGCAAGGCGAAACTCCCGAGCCTCCTCTCGCCGCGCC
>JAGYIQ010000180.1 GCA_018402565.1 Pirellulaceae bacterium
TAGGCTTCCATGCCCAGCTCGCTCAGGTCGAGACCGGTGATCTCCGATTCCTGGCTGACGCGGATGCCCATCGTCATTTTCAACAAATACCAAACGATAGCCGAGGTAACGATGACAAAACCACCGATCACTACGATGCCCATCAGCTGACCACCGAGCGTTGCCTCCCCGTGGTAGCCACCGGTCAGGACAACGGCCAGCGTGCCCCAGATACCCGCAAACAGGTGTACAGGAATAGCACCAACCACGTCGTCGATCTTGAGCTTGTCAAGCAATGGCACAGCAAAGACCACGATTACACCACCGACAGCGCCGATCAGCGTCGACAGGCCCAGAGTTGGAGCAAGAGGCTCGGCGGTGATTGACACTAGACCAGCCAGTGCGCCGTTCAGCACCATGGTCAAGTCGACTTTCTTGTAAAGAAGCTGCGTGACAATCAGCGCGGTGATTGCGCCACCCGCGGCAGCGGCGTTGGTATTCGCAAACACGCGACCAATGTCAGCAATATCACCGACTGTACCCATGGCCAGCTGAGACCCACCGTTGAAGCCGAACCAACCCATCCAAAGGATGAACGTCCCCAAGGTGGCCAGAGCAAGGTTGGAACCCGGGATTGGGTTGACGCGACCATCTTTGTATTTGCCCAGACGTGGCCCAAGGATGATTGCGCCGACAAGTGCTGCCCAACCACCGACTGAGTGAACAATTGTGGAACCGGCAAAATCAGAGAAGCCATATTGTGTTTCGAGGAAACCTCCGCCCCAGTCCCATGCCGCCTGCAGCGGATAAATAAAGCCGGTCAACACGACCACAAAGATCAGGAACGGCCACAGTTTGATCCGTTCGGCCAGCGCACCTGACACAATGGATGCCGCTGTCGCCACGAACATCAGCTGAAAGAAGAAGTCTGCCGAAGTCGCCGCGTACCCGTAATCGTCCGCCGCATCACGAGTGACGCCCACGGCTTCCAAGATGGCGACGCCGAACAAGGCCGACAAATAGCCGCCTGTTTCGTCAGAACCGACAGCCCAGCTGCCCAGCGGATACATGAGGTTGTAACCAACGAGCCAGTACATGATCGCCGCGATCGAAAAGAGCGCGATATTCTTGGTCAACTGCATGGACACGTTCTTGGAACGTACAAGACCAGCCTCGAGCATGGCAAAGCCAGCCGCCATCCAAAACACCAGAAAGCCGCCGATCAGAAACAGCAGCGAGTTGAAGATGAAGATCGTGTCGCTGGATGCATCCACACCCGGAACAGCTTCCTGCGCGAAGCCTATGACCGGAAGCAGGGCAAGCCCCGCCCCAAGTGTAATCAGTTTTTTCATATTTATATGACTAAGGTGGTTTTCTGGCTCTTCAATTAAAACTACATCCAAATTTTCT
>JAGYIQ010000181.1 GCA_018402565.1 Pirellulaceae bacterium
CAATTGAGGGGGTTGTCCATCGTCACGGTTTTAGGCTGATTTCACTCCCGGTAAACGTGGGACCGGCAGGTGCTCGCAACGCAGGACTTCGCGCGTCCGAAGGCGAATTTGTAGCGTTCATCGATTCTGATTGCATCGCTCCCGCAGGCTGGCCTAATTCGATGCTCCATCACTTCGATGACCCTTTGGTGGCGGCGGTTGCTCCCCGCATTTTGGGTCGTGAGCTTTCTTCGGGTGTGATCGAACGTTACGAGCGCACGCGTTCATCACTTGACATGGGTTCACTGGCCGAACTGGTGCGTCCTGGTGCTCGTCTGGGTTTTGTTCCATCGGCAGCGCTCGTCATGCGGCGCTCCGCGTTCGTGGGATTTGACGAAAATCTGCGCGTTGGTGAAGACGTTGATCTGATCTGGAAATTGACCGATTCCGGATGGCATGTTTGCTATGACCCGGATGTTGTCGTGCACCACGAGATCCGAACGAACCCCAAACAATGGTTGACACGCAGGTTTCAATACGGGACATCGGCGCCCGACCTTGAAGTTCGGCACCCGGGGAACCTTGTACCCGCCCGCCTTTCCGCATGGAATCTCACGGTCCTTGTTTTACTAGGGTTCAGAAAGCCCGTTATGGCAACTTCCGTTGCTGGTGCCGCGGCGATCGCTCTCGGTGTCTCAATGCGACCCATGCAGCGAGGAAGCCTGCTGGCTGGACGGGTGGTGGGTCAAGGCCTACTAGCCGACTCGGCATCGATCGGACACCTGTTGCGCCGTGAGTGGTGGCCGGTCGGTGCGGTTGCGCTGGGCCTTGCTCACAAGTCTCGACTGGCTCGAATGGCCGCTATCACCATGCTTGCGCCAATTGCACTTGAGTGGGTCACTCGTGAGCGCTACCTCGACCCGGTTCGTTACACCGCTCTGCGGCTTGTCGACGATGCGAGTTACGGCTCCGGGGTTATCGCACATTCAATCCGGGCACGCACATTGGCTCCTCTGCTGCCCAAGGTTCGCCTCCCAAAGCTGCGTCTCCCCAGCGGTAAGCCCCATCAAGGCTGAATACTGTTGACAATTTGCTGGCAGCGGGTCAAGATCCTCCTCTAACTAGGGAGTGAATCATGCGCGCAGTTCAATTTGACACATACGGCGGTCCAGAGGTCCTCACGGTGCGTGAAGTGCCGGATCCGGGCCGCGTATTTGCGGCGTAGACCGCAGAACCGAATCCGGTTGGGACCCCGCAGGCTGTAATCGCCACAACGTCAAGCGGAATATGGTCTTCTAGTTTGACAATGCATGCGTCGGGAATCACGTTCCACTGCGAGAAAGTGCCTAGTAGATCGACCGCCCCCATGCTCTGCCCACGGGCGTGTAAGCGCTGGGT
>JAGYIQ010000182.1 GCA_018402565.1 Pirellulaceae bacterium
AATCGTTAAGAAAGGCCAGCGAAGAAGGCTTTTCCCATCCTTCTTCGCCGTCATCGAACTCGATTTGCACCGAGTAATCATCAGCGCCGATCACGGTCCCTTTGTGTTGGCGGCCATCATCGTCTGTGTGCAACACTCTGTCGTCCAGATCATAGGCAAGCCGGATCAGGATTTGTGGGGCGTTGGCGTTTTGAGCGTTCCACGCATCGACTGCCTGTTTTAATTCTTTCGGCGTGTATAGGTTGACCAGAGCAATCGCGCCGGCCGTGTCGCTTGATGTCCTCAGCCCGCCGTCTCGCTCAAACTCTTGAACGAGTCCGCCGGTCCCTTCGTATAACATTACTACGTTGTCTGTCTTTTTCATTGTGTCTGTTTGCCGGTTTGGTCGGTTGGCTCGTCCGTTTTGGTTGTTGTGTTGGTTGGCCTTGGTGGCCGTCCGTGCCGGCGCCGCGGTGAGCGGCGCCGGTGTCGGGCGGTCAAAGCAGGCCGTGTTCTTTGAAACTAAAGTAGGGCTGAGGCCAACCTAATGACTGGTCTCCCATGATCACGTGGTCGAGCATGTGCACCTGGAGAATGTCGGCCGCCTCGCGGATGCGGCGGGTGAGGGCGCGGTCCGCTTCGCTGGGGGTCGGGTCTCCGGTGGGGTGGTTGTGCAGCAACACGAACGCGTAGGCGCCGGACATAATAACCGGCCGCATAATTTCCCGGGGGTGGGCTAATGCTTCGTTCAACGTGCCCACGCTGATGAGGAAATAGCCGGTGCAGCGGTGGCGGGTGTCGAGGGTGAAAAGCACGAGTTGTTCGCGGCCGGCTTCATACCAGCTTGAATCAGTAACATATTGATTCCAGACAGCGGCGACTTTTTCCGGCGTGTTTGTGACGGGTGCGGGTTGCTCGCAGACGCGGACGGTTTGGAGTTTGGCTTCAATCATGAATTTGCCGTGCAGTTTGGTTTGTTTTGTCATTTTGTATGTGCCCGTTTGGTCGGTTGGCTCGTCCGGTTTCGTTGTTGTGTAGCTGGGTATATGTGCCTGGCTACGTGGTCAAATTAGCGTGCGCTCGCTAACTGTCAAGGGAATTTCTCAAATTATTTTCGGCGGGGGATTTTACCAGCACGAGCCGGGCCAGGGGCCGCGGATGATATTTACTTCCTGATATTCGGGGGGCATTATTATGCACCCGCATCGTCGGCAGCGCGGACGGTGGGGTTTTCGGGGTGCAGCAGGGGATAGTCGATCACTTTCCCGGCGTGGGACCGGTGCGGGGTGACGGTGAGGCCGCGGGTCACGGCGTCGGTAATGCATTCGCGGGCCATCGCGCTGCGGGTGAGACGTGAGGCTTGGGCCAGGCGCTTTAATTCTGCGTCTGTG
>JAGYIQ010000183.1 GCA_018402565.1 Pirellulaceae bacterium
GCGCCCCGCCTTCACCAAGGACGGCTCAGTTACCGCGGGCAATGCGGCTGATACGACCACCTATGGCGCGGTGGCTTACTCCTACCGTCTGGGTGCTCACGAAATTTCGCAGGACGCGATCGACAAAGCCACGGCCAGCGGGATGACTGGTGTGACGGCAGGGCCGTGGACCGGCGACCAACCGGCGGCCAGCCTCAATTGGTATGAGGCGGCGGCCTTCGTCAATTTCCTCAACACCAGTTCGGGGAAGACGGCAGCCTACGATTTAACGTGGAGTGGCACCGCTTGGAGTATGGCGCTTTGGAGCAGCGACCAGGCCTGGACGGCGGGAGGAACCAATCTCTACCGCAACAAGGCTGCCTACTATTTTCTGCCCAGCGAGAACGAGTGGTATAAGGCGGCGTATTACAACGCGGCGGGGTCGAACTATTTTCTCTACCCGACGGCGAGCAGCACCGTCCCGACGGCGGTGGCCAGCGGGACGACCTCGGGCACAGCGGTTTACGATGGCGCTGCCTCGGCTCCGGCCATAGTGGACAGCGCTGGCGGCTTGAGTCCGTATGGCACGATGGGCCAAGGCGGCAATGTGTGGGAGTGGACAGAAAGTGCTTTTGACGGGTCAAATAGCGAGAATCACGCGCTCCGCGGTGGCAGCTGGCTCAACACCGGGGACTTCTTGCGCTCCTCGAGCGGGAGCAGCACCCATGCTATGTTCCGCAGCGACCCGGCGGGCGAGGACAGCAACGTCGGTTTCCGTGTCGCGAGTGTCCCCGAACCCTCCACCTACGCTTTACTCCTCATGACCGGCGCTGGCATCCTGTGGATGACAAAAAAGCGGCGATAAACTTTCTGTCGCGATCTACACCGGTTGACCAGACTCCAAGGCGTAAACCTGCTCCAGCGTCAGATCCCTGCCCATCGCTTTGAGTTTCGCCTGCGAGGCTTTGAGGTTGGCAATGGTCGTCGGCTCCAGACCGTAGCGTTTGGCAAGCTGTGACGCGGTGAGCGATTTTGGCGTCTTCGCCGGATTCTCTTTGCCGGTGAGATTGCGCTGAAACTGCTCAAGGACATGCCGCGCCGCCTCATCGTCAACTTCCGCGAGAACATCTTCGATGGTCTTGGATAGCTGTGCTGCGAAGCCGGAGGGCCTGCGAGCCGGATACCTGCCGCCGACAACGTAGCCCGATTGGTAGATCGGGTGGTCTGGCGCGACTGGCGGAAAGTAATCTCGCGCCGCCTTTGGCTTCGCCTTCGCCGCAGTCTTCTTCTTTGCGGGCTTCTTCATCGCCTTTCGCAAAAGCCAAACGCCTCGGCCATCTCGTAGTCGTGCTCTTCCTGCGCGGTCATGGGGCTATTCACGCGCCGGT
>JAGYIQ010000184.1 GCA_018402565.1 Pirellulaceae bacterium
ACGAAGTCCGCGCTGGCGGAGCATGGCCGTTGCCTGGCTATGGCGGGGCGTCATTCGCTTGATTGAGGCCTAGGGGCCACAACGTTGGGAACGTTAGGTACAACCACCGCCAAAGCCCAACTGATGATCGACCCATGTAGTTCCGTCCGGCAAATCAGCGTCTGCTCTCGGGGTGGTAGACGCCCTCTGTTTGGGTGGGGTATCCTGGTGGTCTAGGTATCAAAAAACCAATCACGAGGGGCGCGACGACTATCCACTGTCTGTCGCACGAAACGGTTGCAAACCATGACTTGGCTATTCGATGGTGAAGGAGTTGAGTGGTCTGACCTAGCAAAGTTAAAGTCGCTCGAAAACGAGCGCAAGATGCTTCGCAAAATCGGCCGTTCAGGCGTTGGGCAGCCTCACACACCAGGAAAACTTGTCAAGAACTCTCAGTGCCCACATTGCGGCGGACCACTCCCTGCTAATGCAGCAACAAAAAAGTTTGAGTTTTGCATGCATTGCCGAAATAAACTGCTATGGAAGCGGGAGTCGACGCGAGTTTCATGTCAGCATTGCACGCGTGTCAACGAAATTGCAGCCGATATGCTTGGCAAGCGGGTGAAGTGCATGGGCTGCGGAGATTTCTATATTGCTGGCGGCCGTTCCTTGTCCCAAAGACAACAACCAACAGCTCTTCCTAAGTTTAGCGAGTTGTCTGTTCCGCAAGTCTGGGGGGTGTTGATTGGTAGCTTCGTAGCCGTATATGTGCTTTTTTTGCCGTAATCGCTTCTTTCATGCGGTAATAAATAGAAAGCCATCCAACAATTAACATCGCGGCGAAATCCGCGAAGCAAGCTGCTCGCGTCCTCGTTGCAGGATACGAATCTTATTCACTTGGCACCGCTAAACTGCCGCTTGAGCTCCTGCCACGCGTGGGCATCGGCTTCGCGGCGGAGTGAGTCCGGGCACCTCGGAGCAGTCGATCGGACAGCAAACGCCCACGTCGCGGGGTACGCTGGCCCGCGAGCCGCGCGGGCATCAAACAAAGCGATATGGTCGATCTGGCAGTCGTCGACCACCCGCAGACGCCCAACCTGCTGCCGCTCGACGTGCCAGTGTTTGCTGCCGCGGAATCCGATCGAGACGCCACAACCACCTTTGCGGATCGCGTCGAGCACTCGCTCTGCCGCTGGGCCAGCCGGCAGCCGTGCCTCGAACACGACGCCAATCAGCGGGTGCACGTGCAGCCGCAGTTGCAGGTCGATGCCGCTCACGAGCCGCTCGCCGTCGTGGCCCCACCGAAGGTTGATTTTCTCCCCTTGCTCAGCCTGGCGAACGATCGAGGCATGAGTTCCTCGATCGATGGGCGGACCTTGTCCCGC
>JAGYIQ010000185.1 GCA_018402565.1 Pirellulaceae bacterium
AGTCGCTGGCACTCAATCCCGACCGCTGTATGATTCGCCATAGCCGTGTCTCCTATGTCAGTAGGGGGCGTGGTTAGAACCGGCGGTGAGGTGTCAGCCTTGCCGCCGGTTCGTATTTATACATCGACCAAACCGGGTAGGCAAGTCGCATAAATTACCCGGCAACTTAGGGCTATCTTCTAGTGGGTAGAGCGTCACTACTTCCCAGGCGGCTTAGGCAATTCCAGCCAGTGCGTTGGCGTTTCGCCTACGGCCTTGCCGGTGCTGGCGGCAGCAGGCCAAGGGCGTCCTCAAGTGGCACTACCTCAATTGCTGCCATCATCTCTGGCGTGATATGTTGCGCCGCGCTAGCCAGAATCCCTCCCTCGCCAACTTCGGACAGGAGTTCGCCGCAAAGAACCCAGCGGCCATCTGTCAGTTCCCTGCCAGCCGGAACGTGTCGCGGGTCGCCATGCTCAGTTTGCACTTGGTATAGGGCAACTGCGATTTCGTAGGGATAGACAAGGGCCAGATTTTTGCAGTCAGCCCACGCCATCGGCAGCGTCAGTTCGGCAAGTGTCATGCTCGTCCTATGGCTAAATAGAAGGCGGCGATGGCGTTGTTGAACGAAAGAGCCTGCGCCTCCGTCATGGTCGCGCCGATGGAATACCAGCCGCCGCGATGTGCAGAGCCGCTAACCAAGGCTCCAGTATTGCCCCTGTGTGTCCCAAAGATCCACATTTCATGGGCGGACGGATAGTCTTGCGATGTCGTCGCTGTCGCTCCGCTCTCTACACCGTCGCGGAAAAACTTGGGCCATGCCGAGATTAGGTTGCCGGCGGCAATAGTGGTTGTGCTATCGACAGTTTCACCGAGGCGGTCAGTCGCCGTGTCAAGTCGCGTAAACTCCGAAACTGTACTGGTTCCGCTGGGACGCCTTAGCAAGATGGAGTACGCATTATTGATTCCATTCCACACGCCCATTGCGACGGGGAAGTTAGCAGCCGCAGTAGTCGTCGTTTGCAGAAGTCCGAATCCAAGATGAGTGTTCGCTGCGGGCAACGTGTTCATTAAGTAGCCGGTGCGCAGGTAGTTAGACCCGTTACTTGTAAGTCCTGAAGTCTCTGTGTAGTTAGCGGTGACAAATAAGCCTGAATTTGTATCGGTGGTGTTTCCGTATTGCGTCCCAGTGCGGCTCGGGCCACGGTAGAGCGGAACCAAGGCGGCGTTCAGATTTGACCCCACCATCAACGACAAACGGTAGTACCGGTCGCGTATCCCGGCGGCGTCGATGGCACTACAGAAGTCACTTAAC
>JAGYIQ010000186.1 GCA_018402565.1 Pirellulaceae bacterium
GGGAACATCCGCAGCGCCGGTAACAACGACCACGCCAACATCTCCGGCAGCCGACAAGCCCGTTACATTGACAGTAACGCCTGCGCCCTCAAGAACTGTTACAACGCCGATCTGTCCCGTGGCGACAACGCCCGTGACATTTGCAACGACACCCGTACCCTCGACAATGGTAACGGCGCCGACCTGTCCCGTGCCCTCGACGCCAGTAACGGATACCGCCACATTAAGACGAACCGTGGCGGTGCCAACTTGGCCCGTGGCAGCAACACCTGTAACAGACACATTTGCATCAGTGGTAACGGCAACAGTGCCGACTTGGCCCGTGGCGGCAACGCCAGTAGCGTCAACAAGCGTGCCAGTAAAAACACCTGCGGTGCCGACTTGGCCGGTTCCCGTAAGACCCGTAAGAGTAACAGATACATCGGTGCTGGCCGAAGCCTGTGCCAGTGCTGTTGCTGCAAGAGGCGCAAAACCAAGCATAACTTACTCCACAGAAAGAATAGCGGTTGTCTTGGTCATGTCGGCCTGCGTAAACCGCTGGTAGTCAGGGAGGTACGGCATAGGCACAGTGACAATCTCCGCGTCTGTTTCAAGGGCCACGGTCCGCGCAACGTCCATGAAGGACACAGCTTTTCCGGTGCCTATGTTATACACGCCGGTCACGGGCAAGTCAAAGAACCGTTTGTGGACCTCGACCACCCGCTCCACAGGCACAAAGTCCCTGCAGATAGACTCGCTGCCTGCGAACACCACGATCTTGCCGGTGTCCGCTGCCTGCCGTCGGAACAAGGAATACGGCGACGGCTGGTCTTTGTGATCCTCGTGCGGCCCGTAGACGTTGAAGTAGCGAAACGCCTGCACCGGCATGGGCCAATCACGCGACAGGATGTACAGCTCGATGGCGTGCTTGGTTTGGGCGTAAAGGTTGCAAGGCGCCACAGAGTCGGCCTCTCGGAAGGTCTTGGCCTTGGGACCGTAGACAGATGCGGATGAAGCAAACTGCAAGGGTATTTCACGGGCCACGCAGCGGGCCAGCAGGTCAAGGCTGAAGTCGACGTTCTGTTTCTGTAACTGCGCTTGGTCGGTGCAGGCTGTGCTGGAGATCGCGCCCAGATGGATCACGCGGTCGATGCCCTCAAGAGACAGCGGACCGTCGCCCCACTCGTAGCCCACGGCGTCAGGCAGCGCGGCCATCATGTTCTGGCCTATAAAGCCTTTGTGCCCTGTGATGAGAGTTGTCAACGACGTATCTCTTTGAATGTTGGGGCATAGGTTCCTCGGTGCTTGCAT
>JAGYIQ010000187.1 GCA_018402565.1 Pirellulaceae bacterium
GGTGATGCTCCAAAGTGGCGAGCCCGACGAACCAGACTCTCAACAGCATCCCTTTGCTCGCCGCCTGCAGCAGCAGCGCCGTGATCGTGGTGGCGCCCAGGGTGGTTTCGAAAACGAAGTCAGTCCCCTTCGCGATGGCGCGTTCGAGTCCCGCTTTGCTTTGAAACCACGCACGCGAATTTGCCTCTTTCGGATCCATACCCGGGTTTCGGACGATAATCTGTCGGGTGAATTCGTCGGGGTTGTAATAGTCTCCCCCCGCTTGGCGAATCATCGCGCCAGCCAAACTGCTCTTACCCGCCCCGTTGACCCCGGCGAGCACCGTGATGGTGCCGCCTGATCTCACGGTCCGGCTAGGCATGAGCTGCCCGGGGGGTGGATTTTACGGACGCCTCACCCAAGGCCTCCGCGTCGGCCGCGAACAGGACATCCGCTGCCCGCTTGGCCTTGGGGGAGTTCATGCGGGCCACCAACTGGTCAAATTCAGCCGACAGGCTCTCCAGCGGAGTGTGCCGGTTCTGCTGCAGCTCCTCATATCGCTCGGCGGTGAGAATAACGAACTCACGTCGCTGGTGGCGCGTCACTGCCAATGGGGCCCGGCTGGCGCGACGAGCCACTTCACTGAATTTATTCTTCAGGTTCGTCGCCGACACGTCCGGTAATTCGGCCACGGGCGTGAAGGCGAAGACCGACGAGGGAAGAGGTTGGTGCGAAGTCGACATAGGGCTAAAATTCACAAAATAGCCTAATTGGCAAGATTGGCCTTCATTTGAAGGCTGTAGCGCCCCCCGCCCTGCCCCAACTGCAAGATTCAAAGTTTGACCCCGTCGGATTGCTCTCTGGCCGAATGACTTTCTCACTCTGGCGGACAACGGTCCCCAAACCCAAAAGCCCCCTTTGGATTGCTCCTAAAATGTTGAGATTAAGCGTTCGACCCCTGCTGGCTGCCCAAAAGCTTAAGATCGAGCGCTTGCCGCCTTTACCGGTCCCACGGTCAGACGGACAGCTTGAGCGCAGCGGCCAAGATGGGCTTGGCCCAGTCAGGGGTTGGGGCCAAATCGTGCGGGGCAATGACGGCACTGTTCTTCAAGTGCAGCAGAAGCACAGGCCGAGGGGCAGTCTCCGTGAAATTCGCTTCGGCAGAGTTGTCCCAGAGCACCAGTTCGTGGAGATGGGGCAGCAGCCGGATCAGGTTCAAGCGACTGTTTTCCCATCGCTCCCGTATCTTCGCCGTCGGGATGTCGTGACCCCCGGATGCCGCCCGGGCGGCCACCCGCCGCA
>JAGYIQ010000188.1 GCA_018402565.1 Pirellulaceae bacterium
TCCAAAAAGCACTGGGGCCGGTGTTTCAATGCTTTACTCCGACCAACCGGGTGATACAATGCGACACGGTAGCTGAATCGTGCTTTTCATCCTGCATAATCGGAGTCGTGAGCGATGTGTCACTTGGTCGTCTTTTTTTTGCTGTCTGTTGGTATTGGTTTTGGCTCCCAATCGTTGCAAGAACCCGCGAAATCGAGTTTGGTCGAGCAGGTTTCGCCTGGGGTTCGACTGTTGGGCCGGACCAACCCCGACGCGCATTTGACTGGGGGGCAACTCAGTGTCTCGGCGGACGGCCGTTTGCTGGCTTATGTCGCTGAGCGCCAGTTACTTGTGGTGGATCGGCAGCGAGCGGAGATCCTCCATACGATTCCGTTTGCGGTTGGACAACGTTTGCCCGTGGTTCAAGGTTTGCAGTTTTCTCCCTCCGGCAAGGTTCTGGCCGTATTGTTGGGAATATATGACCAAGCGGACCTGGAGTTTGACCTTTACGATTTGCCGGCTGAAACTGACGAGGATTGGCAGATAAAACAGGGCAAGTACCTAGTCGTCTTCGAAAATGGGCGATTGAGTGGCAAACCGTTCCTGGTGGATGAATCACCCGCCTATCTGAATCCCACCCCACGCATCTGGTTTTCTCCGAACGACCGTTGGTTGATCATGCAAGAACAGGAACGGATGCATTTGTTCGATCTGCAAGGACCTCGAGCCTTGATGAGCGAAGATTTTGTTGGTACCTTCTTTGCGTCCGAAACCGATTTGGTCCACTGGGACGCCCGCCAGTCGCTCGACTTGCAGAGCGGTGAAATCAGCGAATGGGCACCGCCCGAATCGCTGGCTCACCTGAGCTTCCGATCAGCCAGCGACGATGGCGACTTTCTGGTCTGTGCCGCCAATGGGAATGGTGCGGTTATCTACGATCGAAAAACCAATACCGCGAGTCCGGTTCAGATTGACTCCCTGTCGGGCTCGTATTGCGGACGAGTGTCTCGGGGCGGCGTGTATTTTGCTGGATTCGGACGGAAGGCAGGGTCCGACACGGGCTGGTTCTTTGTCTACGATCTCAAACAACGGAAGCTGGTACTGGAACCAACCGCATCGATTGCAGGTTACCACTTTCTGGGGGATGACGCGGAGATCTTGGTTCAATTAAGTCCGGAGGCCACTTGGCAGCGGATTCCATTGTCAGAGGCTACGCAAGCGACCTTAAAGTCCGCCCTGGATGCCTATCCGTTTTCAAGAAAGATCCAATTGGCGGATCAAGATCGACAGGTGGTG
>JAGYIQ010000189.1 GCA_018402565.1 Pirellulaceae bacterium
ATGAGAACAAACGAATGGGGACAAGCGAATGGCACGTCACGATTGAAGATGTTCCAGTTGGCGAGCGGGAACTCCGTCTCGTGCGCAATGAAATGGTGCTCGTGCTCGTCATCGTAATCGGCGCCAGGGTGGTATCGCGCACTAACGTGAGCACGATTACGATTACGAGTACGAGTACCGCCCAAGGCTGAGTACGAGTAGGATTCAGACGATCAGCAACCGTTCAAAGTCGATGGTCGTGAACGGTTACAAACCACGAAAGTCAGAAATCGTACAACACCGCAGAGATGGGAAATATCGCAGAGAAACCGCCGCAGCCAAATTCCTCTGCGGTTCTTCCCCTCTCTCGCGGTCTCCCCTTCCTCGCATTGGGGGTTGACGGATGACGGACGAATGGAGCTAAGCGAATGATCCAACACAAACCTTGGACCGCTACGGCACCTCGACCACTTCTCCACCCGCGCGAGAGGCTAAGGCGGGTAGGATGTCGGCGGATTCGTAAGTGAGGAACTTGACGCTGCCGTCAGCGAAGACAAATTGAGCGCCGCCGGGGTGTTGGCTCCAGAAATGCAAGCTGCTGCATTGGAAATCGGGATGGCCATTGCGAAAGCTAAACGGTCCACCGCCGCAGATGCTGTTGCCGCGTGAGCCGATGTTGCGTTCACGAATGCCCATCAGTGAATCCAGGTTACTGGTACCCACTTGTCCGTAGCCCGCGTACCACCAACCGAACCAACGATCGGTGCTGGGTGGCCGTTCGCCGATCATGATCGTATTGGAGAGTCCATCGCGTATTTCAGCGGTGCGCGTTTTGGAATCCAGATAAAACACACCATTGCGAGTGGTAAAGTCTTGCCCATTGACGCCTAGATAAGTAGTAAAGGCGACGGCCGGGTAACCGGTCAGATTGGTAGCGGGTTCGAGCCCAGCCGTGGAACTAGGGCAAATCAACAGCGGCAGCGTTTGTCCAAAACCACGATGCGCGGCGGGGTTATCGAACGGATTGGAAGTGGTTGCATAGTCGGCCAGCATTTGATCGTAGACCGCGGTTTGCTCCACGTAAGGTAACAGAGCCGTGATCCAAGTATTGAACCGCCGCGATGCCGTGGCACTTGTATACCCCGCCGGCAAACGTCCTTTGGCACTTTCGTAATTCGCGGCCGCCAAGCCCAACTGCCGCATCTGCGACCCGCAGCTCGTCCGCCTCGCCGCCTCCCGCGCCATCTGCACCGCAGGTAACAACAAGCCCAGCAGGACGGCGATTATCCCAATC
>JAGYIQ010000019.1 GCA_018402565.1 Pirellulaceae bacterium
GCTGAGGACGATCTCGGTCGACCAGCGGTCGTTGC
Organism: Pirellulaceae bacterium; assembly: GCA_018402565.1. GTDB lineage: Bacteria > Planctomycetota > Planctomycetia > Pirellulales > Pirellulaceae > M30B19. Next base: position 36 of record JAGYIQ010000019.1, read on the forward strand.
CTTCCTTGTCCTGCCACTTGCGGGTGCGGATCGCGCCCTCGATGAAGATGCGCTTTCCGCTTTTGAAGGTATTGCTCGATCACCCGAACTAGCGGGCCGAACACTATGACCTGGTGCCACTCCAGTGCGCTCTTTTCCTCGCCGGTGGTTTTGTCCTTCCACTTCTCGCCAGTAGCGAGCGGGAAAGATGCGACCTTATCGCCATTCGTCATGCTCGAATTTCTGGGTCTTTACCCAGCGCCCGATGAGCGAGGCGCGGTTCAAATCAACCATTGTGACCTCCGTTGATTGCTCCCGCACAGTTACATTTCTGCGAACGGTGCGAGGTGTTTTTGCGCCTGCCGCAATTTATGTGCAGTCAAAATGGCCTGTCGTTTCGCGCCGAGCCCGGCATCTCCATGCCGTTCAGCGCCAGTTATCTCAGGTGGCGAACCGCATAGAGGGCGCGATCGGCTGGGGTTGTGACCCAAGATGGCATCGAGGCGTCCCGGCTGTTTCGGATCACACCTCAGGCGAGATCGTATCCCATCCAGCCCTTGCTTGCCACCCGAAGTAGACCACGCGCTTTTCGTCGTCGTTCAATTCCCGATCGCTGGCAGATGCTTTTGCGCGCCTCTCCTGCGAACCGCTCTGCGAAGACCTTTGATCGCGCCTGGCGTCGGTCGGCAGCGCGGCTCGGTGCGCAAATACTCAACGCAAGCTGCGGATAACCTGCTGAGAAAACGGCAGCAGCATGTCGATCAGTCATCAATCGCTGCCTCCAGCAATTCGGAGGGTTGTCCGGCTGAAATGGTGGGCAGAAGCGTCTCGATCCTCCCGAAATCCACTGCGCGTGCTGCCCAGCGCTCGCCTGCCCGACAGGCGCGTTCTGCCTCTCCATCGCGTTTTCCATTCGTCTGTCCTTTCGTGGTGATCGGTTTGAAATAAGGGCTGTCCAGCCATGTGATGAAAGCCAGTCCCGGTCTGCGAAGGTTTGGCCTTGGCGATCGCGTCGTTCTTGAACCGTTCGAACTGCGCCTGTGCTTCTTGCTGAGAATGGCCTCGCTGTCTGCGGCTCTGAGCATTGCCTCCGGTCACCTGCGCATCTTCACCGATGCGGGTTTCCGAGCCTTTGGTTTGCGCGCGTAACAGATACGTCAGTATCTGTTATATCTGGCTCTGGCTTCTGGCTATTTAGCATCGCTGGAGCATTGCTCCTGCACTGCGCCAGCATCTTTCGGCATTTATTTTGCTGAGTTTTTCACCCTGTGCCAGGTCATCTTTGCTTCGCTGCATGGGTCGCAGTTTGTGAACGATTTTGACGGTCCACAATGGCCTTTTCTGCGCGCTTATTTGACAGCATCCCGTCGGCCTCGACTATCTTGCCCTCATCGATCAGGGCTTCGAGTGCGCTGGAACGCGGCACCGGAGAACCACAGCGCCGAGACAGGCGCGCGTCGTGCCGCTCGATCGGGCCATCAGCTTCATAGATCAGGCACAACGGCGGCGTGATGTAAACGCCGCGCTCGGCTGGCGACAGTAGAGGTTCCCGCCAGAAAGTCGGATGGATAAAACTTTATGAAAAGGGCTTTCACCCATGATCTCTTCACCTCTCGCATCTTGAACGCGCGGCACCATCATGTTAGTGAAGATTGCAGCGCCGCCACAAGCGTTATTCTTGGGCAGGTTGAGCGTTAGTGGCGCTCCCCGCCCATTCCTCTTACTCCCTGATCGACCTTTTGCCAAGCCGCATCTTGGCGGCCTCGCTGATCATTACCAGCCGCTGCGCATGATCACCTCGCCGTCATCGTCCATCTGGATCAGGGTCTCTTGAACCTCCAGTTGCGACAGACCCAGTTCTTGCGCCATCATGTCAGCGCTGGCCGCAGGAATGATCCGAAGGTAACTGAGCAACGTATCTCTCATGTGATCCTCAAGTTCAGGCCCATTGCGATCATACAGCGTAGCGCACCTCGAGAAATCGCGTCCATGCGCCTTTGCTGTCCTCGTAAACCTCGGCCCCGTCCTCGATGTAGTAAAAGTCCACGGTCATTTTCATCTTGCGCCCGGTGCGCGTGTAGAGCGGCCGATACTGCCCATCAGTTCGATCTTCACCTGGCGCTGCAAGTTGGTGATGGCACCGCAGCGCTCAAGCTTCCTACCAGTTCTTGCCAGTTCGCCTCCTTCTTGCTGTCGAACTTGATCTCGCCGACCTGCGTTTTCTTCGCGCCGTATTTGTTCCGCGAGGCGTGCAGGCGCTGACGCGGCTGCATTTTTCATTCCCAAGCCTCCGTCCGGCACAGCGCCATCCGTGACCAGGGCAATGAGCATGCGCGCAGGCCGCTCCGGCCGAACCTTGCCAGCCAGCCAGCGCGAGAGGTGATCGTTCCGAACCCCGACCAGCTGGCGAAGTCCTGCTCTGATGCCCCGTGCGCGGATATTGCTCGGCCAGGGCGATATGTGCGGGTTTGTTTTCCATGATGCAAACATAGCGCCGCATCTTTTTTACTTCAAGCGCAAATTTATGCTTACCAAGATGTTCGGTAGAAAGTTAGATAATGGTAGACGCAAGGGAGACCAAGCCATGAAATACGACACCGTTGTCCAGATCACCAACTACGCCATCGACTTCGGGCACCAGGTGCCGCCATGCGTTTGGCGGAAGTGGACCGCGCAGGAACTCTGGTCCGCGCGCAAGTTCGACACCGATCCACAGCGCCATCTTTGCCAAGGCGCTCCGTGAGGCCTGGGTTCACGTCAAGAAGATGCGCGAACGCGCCGCGCCGATGTTATGAAACAACCGCGCATCATCGAACTGCAGAAGCAGAAAGACATGCTGCAAAACGTTCCTTCGCAGTGTCGATCCGCGAAGACGAGCAACCGCATCAACGCAGAGATCGCTGCAATCGCCAACGAGCGCGTGATGACCGAGCGCCACAAGTTTTCCGGTCGGCTCCTTCAAGGCTGAGCTCTGCGGGCCGCTGGAGGTGCGCCACCGCGACGGGCTGGTGATGGGCCGCCGCAGAACATGATGGAGTGCGCCAAGCTGGCCACCCGCTTTAACGACCAGAAAAAGAACTCGACGAGGCCAAGGCGGTGTTGTCGGAACCGAACACCACACTGCCGAGCGCGTCGAGCAAGCGCGTGCGGCTTTCGAAGCACTCAATTGGAGGAACTGACATGCGAATTCGAGACTTTATCGGCGACCTGATTGGCGTCATCGCAATCTTCGGCGGAGGCTACGCCCTCTGATCATCGGCTACGGGATGGGGTTTTAACATGAAGAGCATCGCAACAGCACTGGCCAAAGCGCAGACCAGCATGGGCAAAGCGCTCAAGCAGGCCAACAACCCGCACTTTCGCAGCAGGTAATACCGGACCTTGGCAACGTCATGGACGCCTGCCTGCGCTCAGCGAGCTGGCATCGCCCTGATCAGCCACCGGCGAGGACGAGCATGGCCGCTACGTCAGAGACGATCCTGATCCACAGTGAGAGCGGCGAAAGCACACCTGCCGAGGTGCCCATGATCGTCCTTAAAGAACGACACATGCAGGAATATGGATCGGCAGTCACCTACGCTCGACGCTACGGGCTGATGGCGATGGCTGGCATCGCGCCAGAGGACGACGACGGCGCAGCCGCCAAGGCACCTCGAAGCAGGAGCAGCGCCAGCGGCGAGACCGACGCAGAGGCCATCAGAAGGCGATTGGAATATCTTTCCGGGGCTGACAGCCTAGACGACCTCAAGGAGCGCTGGGGGCGCATCGAAGCGGTGGCGGCAAGCGCAGAGGTGATCGCCGCCAAGGACGCCGCCAGGAGCGCTTGGCAGGCAAGCCGACAGGTTCCCCGATTGACCAGACGGGGATTCTATCCCCACGCCCACTAGGTGCATGGAACAAGAAATCTGGAAACCAATCCAAGCATACCGGGCGCTCTCGCATCATCGATCGGGCGCGTCTGGTTCCCGCCGAAAAGACAAATGGCCGAAATGCCGGGGCCCGGAACTCGCACTATACAAAACTGCTCCGACATTCAGGTCAGAAGAAAAAACAGCAACCGGAAGGAAGAAAGCGGCAGGCGAATGATCATTCAAAGACACGGCGGGACATACAAAGGATTCACCGGCTTGTCTGCGAAGCGACTCACGGACCATCGCCAGCAGCAAAGCACATCGATCCTGCATAAACGAAGAGGCAACCGACAACAGAGCGGAAAACCTCAGATAGAGGAACACGAAAAGAAAATCAGAATTTCCCCAAGGTAAAGCCGCATTCAAGGCAAGAACTGGTGAAGACAGCCCTTGGGCCATCCACCAAGACATAAGCTGAAGACCCAAATTATCAAGCACGACCGAAACCCAAAGGCCGGAGGGAACCATGAGCAACATCGGACACAACAACCCGCCCGACCCGATCAGCGAGGCCATCGCCTTATGGCGGGCGATCGAGGAGGCGCAGAACTGGCTCGATGGCGAGCCGATCCAGAACGGAAGGGCCAGTTGAAGCCACGGACGCCCTGCTCAAGACGATCAAGAGGGCGCGCTGAAAGACCCTGAACACCGCGCGACGAAGCCACCAAAGCCGCTGCATGAAGCCTGGAAGGCAGAGGTGGCACGCTGGAAGCCGACGCAGGACGACCTGGATCGGATATCAAGGCTGGTCGCATGCCAAGACCCTTAGGCGCAGCCGCCCAGAAGGAGGCAGAGAAGCGCGCAGCATGAGGCAGCAGACAAGGCCCGCAGAAGCAGAGAGGGAGGCCGCACGGACCGCCCAGGCGTCCGACATAGCCGCCCAGCGCGAAGCCGCCGAAAGCCATTCTGGCGCAGCGTGCGGTTGAGGAAGCCAGCGCTTGAAAGCAGAAGGACAAGGTCAGGAGCATATGACCCAGTCCATCGCTACGAGATCGAGGACCACCGCGCCGCCCTGCACTGGATCGCGCAGAACGACCGGGATGCGATGACCGCCTTCATCGAGGCCTACGTCGCCAAGAACCACAAGGAAGCGCTAATTGCAGGCGTGAAGCGCTGGACGAAAGGAGGCATTCTGATGGACAGCCAAAAAATCATCGAGACCTTCGAGCGGATTGAGGAAGAGGGCGGTGGCTTTGCATTTGCCGACGCGATGCACGTTCTCAAGTTGACCGCCAGACTCGACATTCGGAATCGACCAGGCGCGATCAGTGATCGATCACTGGACGATGGGAGGCGCGGGCTGATGCCCTACAAAGTGCACTCACCGGCCTGCGTCAGCGCTTACGCCCACCAGCTTGTGGACGCAGCGCCGGACTATGCGATCGTGACGATCGCGGGCGGTGACGGACGCTGGACCAAAACGCAAAGATGTGGGCGATGCTCACCGACATTGCGCTGGCTCGGCCCGAGGGCAGGAAGTGGACGCCAGAGACCTGGAGTGCGCCTTCCTTGCAGCCTCGGCCACCAGGTGCAGTTCGCCCGAAGGGCTGGACGGAGCCGGGCCTTTCCGCTCGGCTTTCGATCCTCGAAACTCAACAAGCAGCAGATGAGCGATCTCATCGAGGTCATCTACGAATACGGTTCAACGCCACAGCGTTGAGTGGTCGGAAAAGGAAAAACATGAAGCCCAAATTGACACGCCCGCGCTGGCGAACTTGAAGAAAGCTGGAAGCGATCGGCGACAAGCCATTCATCGGCACAGATGTCGGCGTGAAAGGCCCGTCGCTGGTCAGCCTCGAAGAATGCGGATGGAGTCGAGAGCGGATCGAAAGCACCGGCAGACGACCGCCCTTCGCGATCGCCACCCAGGGCAACCACTGGCGCTTGACCGAGACCGGCCTTGCAGCCCTCGCAGCACTTCGAAAACCCGCAAGGAGAACCTGACCATGACCGCAGAAAATCACCGCTCAAAGTTCAAGCCCGATCCCGACTTCGACGCGGCCCGAGACAACGCCTATGAAGTAACCGCCGCAGAACTGACCCAGTTTGTCCGAGCGCTACGAGCAGTTGGACAAGGAAAAAGAGCGAGATCACGGACCATCAGAAAGAGGTTCTCGCCGAAGCCAAACAACGTGGATATGATGTAGGCCATTCGAAAGCTGATCGCAGAGCGGAAGCGCAGTCTGACGAAGTGGCCGAAGAACAGGCCGTTCTTGATCTCTACAAGACAGCACTGGGGATGCACTGATGCGCTGGCTTCTGAAACCGATCATGCGCCCGATCGCCCGCCGCAAGCTGGCCGATCTATACGAGCACAAGAACCTTGGAGACCGCCATCAACCGCGCGCGCAAATCCAAGTCGCGGGTCTCTGACCTTTACGAACTATTGGGCGGGTGAACGTCGAATGCTATCAGTAGGGCGGTGGCTTTGAATTGCTGGCCGAGGGCCGCTTGGGGCTCAAGCAGCCAAAGCCAGAGCGAGGGCACAGCAAAGGCGCGGGCGCACATTGCCCGCGTCAAGCAGCTTCCCCTGCGTGATCTGCCGCAAGCCTGGGCCGTCTGATGCCACCACATCATCTGCGATCGATACGGCACGCGGAAAGGCCGAAGCGCGCCCCAATTGATCCCTTCTGCAAGGCCCACCACCAGGACGGGCCAGATGCGATCCACAACGACAGGCGTCATGGGTCGAGAAGCACGGCCCAGACCACAGCTATCTGCCTTTGGTGGATCAGTGGCTTCGTGGTAAGTGACAGCCCAGCCGGAAGTGGCGTTGTAACACCGGCAGCCCGGCCAGGCTATCCTCCCTTGCCCCGTCGGGCATCACCATTTTCGCGCGAAGACCAGTAGGCGGCGCTCATCTTTGCCTTTGGCGATGTTCTTTGCGTGCCTCGCCTTAAAGGACGCGCGACGCTTCTTTGCGGCCTCGCTTTCGCCCTTCTTGGCAGGCGACCCGCTCACGCCCTGTTGGCCGAAGCGGATCGTCTTCACCTTGTCCGCCCTCCTTAGCCACGACGATGACTTTTGGTCAGGTGACGGTGTTCGTTTGGGCTTGTTCACGCCAGCAACGCCAGCGCGCTTGACAGCCGCGCGGGCTTTGTCAGCGGCGGACATTACTTCTTCTTCCCGCCTTTTTTGGTGGTCTTCTTAGTGCCCATCTTTTGCCATGCATCATTTCTTCCTTTCTTCCGGTTTCTTGGCCGTCTTGGCCGCTTCACAGCGCCAGCGGTTAATTCGCCCTTCGTTCCCGGTTTCCGCATGCGCTCGCCCGAGCCTTCTTTGATCCGGCGGCGCTTTGCAGCTTAATGTTTGCGTAGAGACCTTTTGCCATGTTATTTCACCAGTTCGAAATGTGGGCCATCGATGAAGGCCGCTTTCCTGGCTGCGGCGAATCGACATATTCGTTCATCAAGTCCTCGGCTGTGCCAGTCCAGTCAGTCAGGTTCTTATTGCCAAACCCGCGCCCCAGCGCAGAGTGATGCCTGCGTTGATCGCACCCTCGCCCATGGCGTCGGCGATGTCGTCATAAAGGTTGAGTTCCCACAGTCCGCGCGAGCCGATGAACGCCATCAGATCGACCCGCATCGCCGGTCAGGTGCTTGCTGTTCATCGTCTTGCTGGCACCCTTGGCAGCCAGCACCTTTGCTCTTCGATCGTCCGAAGACCTTGGATCACGCCAAAGTCAATTTTTGTGACCTTGATGGCATGATGAACAGCATCTTGCAGGCGCTGATCGACGCCCTTTAAGGTTGTCAAGCGATCACTGTGAAAGTTTGAAGGTCATGTCTTTCTCCCCAAATTGCCAGCGTCACTTTGTGATGCCTTGCTTCTTTTCATAAGTTCTCAAGCCGCCTAGGCCCCAACATGCCCATCAGCACAGTCATCAGCGATGACATATCAAACTACGGCAAGTCGGCACAGGATGCAGCCCGGTAACGTTGAACGACACCAGCACGAACACAAGAAACGGCTGCAGAACAAAATGGTAAGCGAAAGCCACAGCGCAAATCCAGCCGACCGCAGGTTGCGCCAGCCCGCCGCAAAGATCGACCCGCTTGCAGCCTCGGCCTTGTTCACATCAGTCTGCGCAAGGGCAAATCCTGCGTGTTTTTCGCTCATTGTTGCAATTTCATGGGCGAGCGCAGCCTTCTGGTCTTTGTCCTCAATGAACTTATCAAGCAGCCCGGTCACGGAGGCTCAATCAGTTACCCAGCATCTTTCTTTTCCTCCGACTTGCGGCCCGACAGAGATCATGATGCCTGACAGTGTGCCAGTGAGGAAGAGTTTATGATCGGGCCGATCATGCAAAGAACTTCTCATCGTTTGGGGCCGATGCGGTCATCGGCTGGGTCACAAAGACAAGGCTGTAAAGAACAGCCAGCACAGTAAACATCAGGGTCAGGCCAAACTCACTACGCCGATGAAGTAGCGCAGCTTGGCGTCGAGCATTTCACGGTGTCATTGGGTCTCTCCCAGATCAATGAGCATGTGAGTGCAAACCTCCGCCGCCAAGCAGGCAGGCGGCGAGCAAGCGCAGGCTGGTCAAAATTAGACGGGTCTTGGCAGAAATAGCGGAAGTGACCATCGCCAGCCAAGTAGAACACCACACCCACGGCCAGCAGTATAAGGGCAGGCAGGATCAAGAGCGGGCTTCTGTATTCATAATGTCCCCTATGATGATTGTTGCTGCACTGAAATAGGCAAAGCAAAGCCAGACCGCCGACGCCTGCCAGGCGCCAAGGCCAACGATGACCCTGTAATTAACAACTCTTTCATCTCAGCGGCGATGATCTGTGGCTTGCTTGCGCTTGAACCTGCGCCTCAACCGCATCAACTCCTCCCAGCCACTCTGGCGTAGGAGTGGACGTAAAGGTGCGCAATTCATTGCGCTGGGCTTCGATCTTCTTCTTGGCTGCAGAATTTCGATCGCTTCGGCCTGGACGTTGCCACCCACCTTCCACCAGGGCGGGTTCTCGGCCTTCTTCGCCAAGAACTCGATGTCGCTGATCGCGCCCGCCCAGGTGGCAAGCTGGCCGCCCATATCCTGCAGTTCGCCCGACCTCAATGCCCTTTTCCAGCGTTGTATGCCGCGCTGGCGGTAACTATGATCGTGATCGGGTCCACGACATTACTTCCTCAAGTGAGCCTCGATGGCGTCCAGCTTCTCCATCACCTTGGCAAAGCTGGCTTTCATCTCCAACGAACTCTCGGTCATGCGCCTCTTTTGTTTGCAGCATGCGTGGCTTTAAGCACCGCGATGTCCGTGGTGGTGATTTGGGTGCTTGCTATGGAAACAGCCAAACGAGGCCGCCCTGGAGCGACAGCCCGCACTGCATGATTGTATTAAGAACTTCCATCGATCACACTCGCGGTGGCCAAACATGGCGTAACCGTTGGGGGTAATCGTGACCGATCCCGGCGGTGTATTCGCCCGTCTTGATCCCCGCCCCGGTAATAATTCTTCATCGGGTCGTAGCCGACCTCCTCCGAAGATACGCTTACCCAAGTGTCAACGTCGCCAGTTGGTGCCGTCGCTGGATCGCTGAACCGTCTGTTACCGTCAAAGGCAGGCGGGTGCTATTACGATCGAAAGTTGAAATCGCCGATGATGTGAACCGGATCGGTCCAGGTGTCGGCCGCCGAGATGGTTTTGACTGTCGCTGGCATTTATGTCACCTCCCTGCTGAGTTGCTGCGCATTATGCGGCATTCTGCCAGGGTGGTGTAACGCTTTTAGTTGTAACCCTCGCTGCTTCCTCCTAACATCACAGCTAAATTTGTTTTGTAAGAGGCAAGCAAACTTTTCATCATGCTAGATTCAATCCATGATTCAGCCAGTGATGGACTCAAATTATCAAAAGACACAAAGTTTTGTTGCTCTGGGCTTGCCAAATAGATTGGCCTTCTGTAGCAACAGAACAATCTCCATCAGTTGATCAAGACCAATAAACGCTTTTCACGACATTGGTCATTTCGTTTTCAGACGGAGCAATCTCAAGTTGTCCGATTTGCCATTTTGTAAGTGATGCTCCTTAATTTTTCCCCTTGAAGTTAAGTTGCTACACCGAGTGTAGCACCGACCAAAAAAATTTGTGCGTTACCACCACTTGTGTTGGTTAAAGTAATCTGATTTCCTGCTGTTGCAGCAACACCAATATTGCCAGTCGTTACAATCGATGCCACCCCAAGGGTTCCGCCGTCTACCAACTAAATAAATCCCCATGCTCGTAAGATTTGCTGTTGAATAAACTACAAACAATTGGCAGGCGTCCAGGCGTTGGTATCGTTGCCGTAATCGTTGCTCCGTTTGCGATGTTTTCACCCCGTTAGTTTTTCTCCTGAACGCGGTTGTTGCACTTGCCACAGTAAACGACCCTGTGCTTGCTGAGTTGAACCAATATGACGCCATCCTATCGCCCCGCCGTTAATATCAACACTGCTGTCGGCTTGCGTTGCCATGCTTCAAGGCCCAGTGTCGTGCGCTGGGCCGCAGCATCGGCATCATCCAAAATTGCTCTTCTTCCAGCAGATGTAAGGTCGGTGACGGCGTAGGTATCTAATGCGGTTGCGTAGATCATCTTGTCGGCCTGCTGGTGATCTCTGCAATCGACGCAAGCCCAGCATCATACCTTGAACATCTGCTGTGCATAACCAGATAATGTGCAGGGTCTAGTGTCCCTTCAACCGTTACATTATTGAAAGTGGGATTCTACCAAACACGCCATGATTCTTAATTGTCATGCTTTTGCTCCATTTTTGCCGTATGCATAATTTGCCTTTGCCATGACTTGTTGTTAAGCCGCAGCCAAACCAAATGGCGTTAAGGTCCAACGAATATTTGCTGTAACACCGCTTGCGTTGGTAATCTCAACTTGATTGCTTGCAGTCGCAGACCAAGCTGACTTGACCGGACGAAACAATGTTGGAAATTCCAATATTTCCTGAACCGTCCCCGCACAGCAAATAAAGGCCAGGGACTGTCAAATTAGCGGTTGAATACACAAACAATAATTGTGGGCGTCGAGGCGTTGGTATTGTTACTGAATGTTGCAGCATTAGCAATATTGCCAGATAACCCGTTTGCTTCTTGAAAAGAGCCAGTGGTTTCCAACCTGCCGTTAAGCAATAACTGCGTGCGTCCAGTTTGCGTGTAAAAGTCGTGCCATTTGGCAATCAGGAAATTGTCCGTTTGCTTGAACAATTATGTTTCCAGAATTTTTGGAACTTCAGATGGCCCGTTGCCACCAATAAATGTTCTTCAATACCTGCGCCGCCAGATAGATTAACTTTTGAACAATCATCCCGCAACTGTAAAACTCAGAAAGAGTTAAAGTTATCCAAGTCTCTGGTGCAGGCTTCAAATGTACAACCAAAAAAAGTGTTTGGTGTTGTCAGTCCCCGCCAATGGCCCGGTTTGAGCAATTTTACTGCCGTTGGTGTCGTGTTTGGGCTTGTGCCGGATGTAATGCCTTCAAAATTCACACCATAGAATTTGCAAGTATCGCCAGAATCAATTTTTGCCTGTGTTCATGCCCTCACCGCATCGGATGTTTATAAAATTGTTGCGGTTTGCGCCCCTGAGCAACTAGCGTTAGTGCCTTCCTGTATCAAATGGCGCGTGTGCAAAAATAAATGTGGGTATCTTTCAGTACGTTGTACCAGCATCCACTATCTGCACCACCCCACATCTGGGCCAGCTTTCAATGTAAGCCTTCGGCACAATTTCGGATAAATAAGCCCAGAAAAATGTTAAAGTTCTGGTCTACGCGTTTTGTTGTTGCGTAACACTTTCGGGAACAACCCCAGCCCGCAAACACCTGTTTTGCCGGTTCCGTTAATAGATAAATCTTTGACACCGCCGTAATTGTCGGAGAATCTAATAACGTACATATTGTCCGAGCCGCTTTTAGCGTAGTTGATGTTCATGGCCCTGTATAAACACCCTGTTTGCCGTGTTGTGCGCATTTTGTATTTGGAATTAGTAAACCATTCAGCACAGAGTCTGCGCTTGTCGTGCCGTTAATTAGATACTCACCCTCTGGAATCAGAACCGTTTCCGCCACCAGCTACCACGGCATTAATTGCAACGGCAAGCAGCGCGATCATCAGTAACATCGCCACCTACTGCACCAAAATCAACCACATTAAATGCGGCCCATCTATCATTCGATTGTTTGTTTTTTGTCAAAGCCATAATTGATTCCTATGCGTATCCATGCAGCTCGATGCCCGCCGCGCCAGTTTTCTCAACGATCTGATCGACGGCCAAAATTCCATCAACGGTGACGTTGTTGAATGTAGAGTTGCGACCGAAGATGCCGCCTTGCTGCCTAATCGTCGATCAACCTCCTTAAGGCACGAGGTTGGTGATTGTGGTCACAGTCCCGCCGACCACGGTCACCACGCCGAATGAAAAGAACTTGCCTGTTACCGTTCCGGTGATCGCATAAGATGCCGCTGGCACATAAAAGCCGCCTGCCCGGATCAGTCGCCGCCAGGCTGCGTTGAAAGCTGCCGTGTCATCCGTCACGCCATCGCCGATCGCACCGAAGTCCAGAACTGATGGCATCTGCCATCTTGGATTGTGCGGTGCGGTTGATTGTCCTGAAAGCCCAGCGTTGAACACTACGCTGCTTGCGTTGGTTCGCCAAAGGTTGTTCACGCTGGCTGCGACCACTTCGATTTCCGAAACGGCGGGCTGAACGTTAAGACACCGCCGGTGATCAGATAGTTGTCCTTGGACTGGTAAACGCCATCTATGAAAACATCAGCGGCCGATCCAACAAGCACAGCGCCGGTGAGCGTGTAATTGACCGTCACACACCATCGCCGATAAGGTGTCGTATGACAAAGGCCGCCACCAGCCGCAGCCGAACCAGGAGCAACGCCAAACCCGACCGGGCTGTAGTTACAAGCTGGCTGCTCTTGTCGCGCACCGTCACCGAAAACTGCGCGTTAGCATAGATCAGCGCGGGCGCGCCATTGCGCATCACATAGCCGTTGGACGTGCGCAAAGGCTGGGCCGCAGGCTGCGTCAGGTTGATGTCGTAATAAACTTGGATCGGATTGGTTTCAGGATTGAGGCCAGCGACGCCGAAATACAGAAAGCCGTTGTCGAGCGGCGATCCGTCTCGATCGGTGAAAATCGGATGGGGGCGGTGCGAGGTTGCGTCAGGGCCATTTATCGTTTCCTCTCGCGTGTTTTTACCACGAAATGCAGGGTCTTGGATAGGTTCATTGCTCGGCCTCCGGCTCGGCACCCTGATCTGCGCTCGCAGCCAGGATCGCGCCTTGCAGCCAGTTGCGCGGGTCTTCAGTGACGGTCTCAGCCCAGCGCCGGAAGTCGCGCGAGTTGGCCACGCGGTTCACGGTGCGGCAGGCACGGTCTCTTGCGTTGCCTGCTCGACCAGCGCCTTGAAGTCATCGCTGCCCGGAAAAGCTGGCTGGCGCTGCATGCGATCGGAGAAACAGACGCGCCAGGGCATCGCCAAGGCATCGCCAAGGATCGCGCCGGGAAGGCCGCCCATCATACCGCCAGCGCCTGTCGTGCCAGCCATTGTGCGACGGCCTGCGGTGCTGGAAGCGACCGAGAAGCCCCTCAGCGCGCATGAGCCTCAATCAACGGCGGCCTGGTTCGCGCGGCCGGTGCTGATGATGTTCGCGCGGGCGTCTGTCACCCGACGGGAAATCTCAAAGAGATCGCGCATCACCCGATCGGCTTCGGGGCCAATCGCATCGACCACCGACGGTAGACTTCCGGATTGCGGCGCAAGCTGGGAATACAGGTTCGTGAACTGCGAGAAGCCAAAGCCGCGCACACCACCCACGTGCCGCTGGCGATCTCGCGGATTGCGAGACCACAGCCTCGCGGCGCAAGTCCTCCGGGATTAAATCCAGCGTGCGGTTCAGGTTTGCAACGTCTCCCCTTTGCGCCGGATGCGATCGCCGCACGCAGGCGAGCAATGCTGCCCTGCTGGTCGCGGCCAAAGGCAGAGACGATCTGCGTGCCGAGTTCGCCCTGCTGCCATAAGCTGGTTTTGCCAGAACGAGGTTGTCGCGCAGTTCCGTTCCGCCCACACGCTCGACGTTGTAGAAGCTGGTCGTTAGTCAGGGCGTTATACATGCGGCGCAGGGGTGGACTGATCCACGCTGCCATAAAGGGTTCTCCCAGATATCGCCATCGAGCGCGCGGCGGATTTGGTCCTTCTCGCGCATCAGGCGGCCGTAGGTCACAGGCTGGTCGGGGTCGCTGACCATTTGAAACGAGTGACGCTCTGCTGCCGAGTCATGCCGCTTCGCCACCGAGTTCTTCAGTCGAGCTGGTTCAGGGCGCGGACGATGTTGTCGGGCTCCCGAAACGCGTGCCGCGAGGGACACAGCATCGACCTGGTCGTAAATGTCACCGGCGCGCGAGCAGATCGGCCTGCGTGCTCGGTCAGGCGGCCAGAACGCGGTCAGAGACCGTCGAGAGGTCGTGCCCGCCAAGCTGCTGAATGGCCTCGTCGGCCTGCTCTGTGATCCTGGTGAGGCTGTCGCGCCATGCTGCGCTTGCTTCGATCCTGCGATCCGAGCGCGCGTCGCGCCAATCGCCTCTTGGTTTGCCGCTGATCGGTCATCACATCGATGGGAGTTCGATCCCCACGCGCTCGGCGGCGGCGGCGGCTCTGGGTTTGCCCGGGCAAGCCGAGCCAGTTCCTCGCGGGCGCGAGCGAGCCGATGCCAAAACCAGCGCCACGGCGGATCAGTTCGCCAATGCGCGCGTCCTCGTCAACGGCCCCAGCGACGCCCAGACGCTTAGAGCGGCAGGAGCGGCTTCAGGTGCCTCCATGCGCGGCGGAGCCATCTCGAGGCGCTGCTGCGGCGGGCGGAATGGACGCAGGTGCCGCAGCGGTGGGCCGCCTGGCGAACGGCGCGGGAGATTAAGGCGCAGGCGGGGGAGCGCGAGAGGCTGTGCAGCGGCAGGAGGTGCAGCCTCTGGTGCGCCACGGACGCCACGGGCGCGGCAGGCGCGGCGATGGTCTGGCTGGCGATCCTGCGAAGGCTTCCGGCGCGGCCATCAGATCGCGCACCAAGCGCTGGGCGATTACGTCCATTACCAGCGTTCACCAACGAATCGCCCAAGCCGCCTGCAAGATAGCCGTAAGCACCGCCACCGGCACCGGCTGCAGTCATCAGGATGTCGCCGAGATACTCGGCAACCGGGCGAACGGGCTCTGGAAGCGGGGACTTCTGCACCGCCCTCACGAACAAGCGGCACGCTGCCAGATAGATCTGACCACGCCTTCGCCACCCAGCAAGCCCACCAGCCGCGCGGCCAGCGATCTCGAAATACTCACGGCTGAACTGCTCGCGCAAGGCGGCCGCTCAGAAGGCATAGGCGCAGGTGCCACGTCATCAATGCGCGGAGGTGCGACAGCGACAGTGGGCTGCGCACGCTCCAACAACGCCACCCAGCCGCCTGACGCGTTCCCGCTGGCGGTTCTGCAGCCGGTGCCTGCCCGATCTGGAGCAGGAGTTGCTGGGCTGCGCTGCGAACGTCGTCTTCTTCTTCCAGGCCTTGTCTCCTTTGCTCGCTCGTTACTGACCAGCGATGCGGTTCAGCCGCGCGCGATTTCTTCAGGGTGAGGTTTCACCTCGATTGATTTTCGCCTGCATGTCCGTGATGAACTGCCGCTCAACTGCCAATTTCCGGGCGCTCGGCAGGCGCTTCGGCAGGCTTCGGCTGGCGCAGGACGCTCCCGCAGCCGGTGCGCGACGACCCACCGGGTTCTCGCGCATCCACGCGCACATGTCGGCCATGTTCGAACCGCCGCTTTGCCGTGAACTGTATCCACTGGTCCAGCGTGCGGCCAGGTGCGAACAGAAACTGCGCTTGCATTGTAAGGTTTTCGACCAGCTGCTCTTGCGCATCCCGCTTTCTGGTCAACCATGCCGCAAGTTCATCCTCTACCCAGCCTTGTTGGCAAGGCATTATCAAAGCCAAACGAAGTTCGCCCTCACTAAGCGCCAAAGTCCCACAGAGCCAATAACACATCGATACCAAGCTCATTTCTCAAATTGTTCAATTCAATTGTCGAGGCACGCCATTGCGGAAAACGGCTCCCAAGAACGCCCACGTCTGCGCCTTCTTCTGCGACCCACAAGTTCAATTGCACGATCAAGGTTTGAAATGTTGGACTGGATGGGCCAATGCGCTCAAATGTCTGACGGCCGATTTCGATGCCGGTTGTGCCAGCCTCACGCGCACCAGCCACCCAGCGGCTCAAGTTCAGCTTCAGTTTCAAGGCGACCGTTGCTGCGCCAGCCTCACGCATTTGGCGAACCTCTACGCCAAACTCCTGCGCCTGGCGAATTGCCTCCGCAGCCGCTTGGCCAGTGACCACTTCGCCCGTCGGGCTGTAGACGACCGGGCCTTGATCGGTCACGCCCACGATTGTGCCATCAGGCAGGATTTCAGCTCGAGCGCAGCGTCGGGCGTCCGCCGGTCAGAAGATCGTCAAACTCCGATCCGCCAAGCGCACGCAGAGTACTTAAGCGTCGTGCGGGCAGCGCGGTCAATTTCCATCGTGCGCAAGATCCAGTTCGGCCTGCTGCGCGTCGTCTTCGCGGCCGGAATTCCGAGCCGCCTCGATGCGCTCCTCCAAAAACCCGCGCGCGATGTCGATGTTGCCGGTATCGATCGCCGAATAAACCTGCGCCATATCGCGCAGAATTGTCCGCTGGCGCGGCTCGCTCATCATGTCCCAGCCGCGCTGCGAGTCCTGGCTGATCTCGGGATACTCATCATCCAGCCGGCCATAATCCTCAGCCGTCGCGCCGGGGTTTTCCATAATGCGCTTCATTGCTATTGCGCATGGCCTCTGCGCGCGCTGGGCCGCGGCCGCCGCCTGACGCTGCTCAAACTGTGCAGCCGCGCGGGCCTCTTGCGCGCCCTGAATGTCCATTGTCTGCTGACACTGCTGCATCAGAAGCGGGAATTCCTCGGCTGCGCGGAGCTTCTTGCGTTTCGCAAAAGTCGGCCAGCCTGACCGAACTCAAAGCCCCGCATCGCCTGCTCAAACGGGCTGCGGACGTTCATCATGTAATTAATCGGGCTGACCATTTAGAAAACTCCCCGCCACAAAGACGCCGCCTTGCGACATGCCAGCAATCTGGCCGACCGTGCCAGTGATGTCGCCCCACATGTTTGCAATTGCCTGCCCGCGCGCCAAGGCCGATCCAGCTTGCGCCGCGCCAGACTGCTGCAAAGGTTGTGTGGAACCCATCGTCTGCGCTGCCGTCGCCTGCCCGGCCGCCGATGCTTGCCCCGTAGCCGTCAGGCCACCAAGGCGACCGTATTGCTGTTCGATAAGCGAGGACAAGATTTGCCCGGGCGGAACTGCGCCAGCGCCTTGGACGTTGCCGCCCGCAAACCGCCGGTCGCCGCTGCGCTGAAGGATCGCCTCTTCACCCTGCTCCACCAAGGACCGAAACTGCGGACCCTGCTCCAGAAGTGCTGTGATGGCCGCTTGCTGCGCCTCCGGTCCGGAGACCCCTGCGAGGGCAAGCTGCTGGCCAGAATGACGTGCCAGCCTCAACATAAGACCGCAGGAGTTCCTGAACCGTGTCGAACTGGCGGCGCTGCTCTTCAACGCCAAGCTGGGCAGCCTCCATTGCGCGCCAGCCACTGTGCTTGCTGCACGGCTTTGCGCCCTGGACGACATGAGGCGCCAGCAAGTGTCGCGCCAGCGGTACAGAATCCTGTGCTAATGGCCATGACCAGTTTCCTTCGTGAACGTGCGCTCGTCGGCAAGCCACGGCGCGAATAGACCCGCGCCATCGTGGCCGTTGATCATTCTCAAGCGCGATCATAAACAGTTGGCTGGCACCGATCTTTTCGGCCCAGCCCTCGATTTCAAACATCATCTGAGCGCCTGCGCTCGCGCCGCGCTCGGCAGGGTCGATCACAGAACAATTCCTGCGCGACCGTGACGCTGGGCGCGAAATAAAGCGGGAATGCCATTGCCGGCAATGCCGACGATCTCGCCAGCCTTATCGACCACCCATACTTGCGCGGCATCAGATGCTTCGACCCGATCGAAAATCACCGAAGCCTGCCTCATCAAAAAATCGACACACGCTGGCCCATCGGCGATGCGGCGAAGAACGCGCGCCTGCTCAATGACACCTGCCTTGTCTGATTTTTCTGCGAGGCGAACGCGCAATGTGCAGCCCTCTTTTTCAAAGGCTGCTGGCCGCCCATCGTCTCCAGCACGGCCAGTATCGCAGAATTTGCTTTGCGCGGCAAGATTGGTCATTGCAGCCGGAACCTCTCCGCGATTTCCAGACGGGTTGTAGGCGAGCAGGTCGATCTGCTCTGGCCGGGTGTAAAGGTCATTCACATTTTGCGGCGGCTGATAGCCCATCGCAAAATCCCCGACGGCCTCTGGACAGCCTGCAGGCGCGTTGGCATCGCCCAGGCCCGGAGTATTCGCCGAGGATGCGGGCGACATAATTCTGCGTTTCCTCGAAGGCGGAATGCCGCCATATCGGCTGACGTTTATGGTCCAGCGTTGTAGGCCGCCAGAGCGAGCGCAGGATCGCCAGAAACGGTCAAGCTGCTCACGAAGGTATCGCGCGCCACCACGCAGGTTCTGGATCCGGGTCTGACAGGTCCACAAGTTCCGCAGCCGTGCCGGGCATAAGCTGCGCCAAGCCATAGGCACCGGCAACGGAGGACGTCACGTCAGGCCGGGCTGCTCTCGGCCTCGTCAGCCCGCGTGAACAGGGGCAGGGTCAACGCCCTCTTCCGCGATCCTGTGCTGCGAGCGCGCGATAATCCATCAGTCATCTTCCTCCACGCCTGGCAGGCGCCGCAGCTGCAAGGAACGCTGAAAGTCGAACTTCTTACAGTAGCCGCGACCACCGCCTGCGCTGTCGTAATCCGTGACAGGGATCGCCTCCATCATCGCCTGCATCATCGGGCTGGTGCAGAAGTATTCGCAGTTGAGGCACATGCGGCGGCGCGCGTCCTTCGCCCATGCCCCATGCCTTGCCGAGATCAGCCCAGAACGCCTTGTTTGCCCCTTCCGGATCAGGCGACAGGTTTTCCGGCCCAAACTGCCAGCTATCAATGGCGATCTGCTTGTTCTTCTTGTTGTCGCTTGGCGCTTGGCACCTTCATGCCGACGCCAGGTATCGGTGCTTCGTAATCCATCAGGTGATTTCCCTTCCAGAGCAGCCCGGATCGTGAGCGACGTGGCGGCCGAGGCCAGCGTCGAAATGGGTGCCCAGCCTCAAGCACCTGGCCGACCAGTTCCAGGCAAGTGTAGGTCTCATCGGGCGCAATTGTGCGGGCGTCGATCCCACAAGGTTGGATGCCGCAGCCGAACCGCCGAAGTTAACCGGAGTTGACCGAGATCGTCACGTTCGCCACGCTGGTGTTGGTGACGGTAAACTTATCGATGATCGCCTTGACCGCATTGGCGGTGTATTGCGTCGTCTGCGCGTTCTCAGCCTGCTTGGCTGGGATCAGAACCTTAGATTGTGACTGCCATTTCAGCCTCCTATCAAACTGCCTCTGCGCCGCTGGCCAGTGATTGTAATGCCGGTGCCGATGCTTGAATTTGGATCGTGTCGCCAGCGTTCGGGATTTGCGTGCCCGTCCACTGGATGTTTTCTTTTGTATCAATCGGAAAGTCGTAGAACAGCGCGTTTGCCGTGCCTGCCGTCCTGCGGACGGAACCGAAACGCGATAGGTCAAGCACCGGCCGAGGTGTTTACGATGTCAAGGTTCTTTACCGATCGCGCGCGTGCTCGCTGGCACAGTGTAGAGCGTTGTCACGCCAGTGAAAGTGATCACAGCCTGCCCAAGTTTCGTTGGGTGATGTCGTTAAAAGCCATTCAGTAAGCCTCTAGCCAGAGCAAGACATTCGTTGACCTCAACGGGTTTTCAACGCCTGCCCAGCGGTTTGCGCTGCATCATATTTACCAAAATGTCCTCATCTTGTGGCGCGTGTGCTGATACATCAAAAGACGATCAAGGCGCGGGTCTTGCGGAACGGGCTGCACGTCGCAAAAAGCGCAGCAAGCCGTTCAACCTCTGTGGCGCTGGATAGTGCCACCTCTGCCTTGTTGTCAGCCGCGCCCAGCGCAAAGGTGTTGTCCAGGATCAGTTGCGTCAGGGTGGCAATATCAGCGGGCGTCAGTTCACCGACCACTTGGAACAGGCGCTCGATCGCGCGGATCGCCTCCGGGTCGTTTCCGACAAAGCGGGCAATCTGGTTTCTGTTGAGGCGGGTCGGATCAGCCATCAAAAGTTCAGCGGCTCAAGCCGCGCCTCCAATCGTGCCATCGCAAGCTGGGCGTCGCTGGTGCCACGAAACTTCTGCAAGCGCCAGTTCCGCATGTGGCCCTGCTGCAGCCACACCACGCGCTTGTCATACTGCCCCAGCGTGCCCACCCGCGCGGGCTTCTCGACGCTTCCCAGCCAGGTCAGTCCATCGACCGAGTAGGACGTCCCACACCGTTGAGTCAGCACCGGGCTGCGGCCTGTGAGGGCAACCAGTTCCATTTCGTGGAAGATCGCACCACGCCTCGTTATAGGCGATCATCGTGCCAGACTCCCAGCCAACCGTCTGGCCCCAATGAGGCGTCTTTGTCAAGAAAACCCACATCGGTTGCGGCAGGCTTGCAGACGTTCCGGCAGTCAGGCCCAGATCGCGTCGCACACTCCCGCCGGCCAAGACCGACCAGAGACGAGCGCAGGATGAACCACACCGGCTGGCCAGAGCCTGCGAAACCGGCGTCGAACACGATGGTCTGATCGGGCGGGTGGATTTCGATGAACTGGTGCGCGCCCTCCGTCCGCTCCTGCATGAACACCGTCGAAAGCTGCGTCTCGGTGTAGGTCGCAAGGATTTCCTCGATCTCGCGGTGGCGATCTTCTGCGCCATGCCGTTGGCCCCAATGCCAGTTGGCTCTCGTTCACGCCGCTACCCATGAAGGCAATGGTTTCCTCAAACACGCAGCAAGTGTGCGTGCCAAGCGTGCCCTTTTGGATTACGCGCCATTGATGCGCTGGAAAGAGAGAAGCCCGGCAGGCCGGTGTTGTCGAACACCTCGATCGTGTGCCGGTTCAACGCATATATTTCGTTGCGCAGCTTGGGCAACGACACTAGCCGGATCGGGATCGGATCCAGCTTCCGATGATCATACTTGAGCGGATCAACCGCGAACGGGTTGAAAGCCAGTTCCGTGATCACAAGGAACTCGCCGTCGGTGGTCATGAAAAACCCATCCACCCACACCGTCAGCGCAACGCCAGATCAGGATCGGTCACCTGCGCCAGCGTCGTGCCGTCGTAAGATAAAAATGACCACCACGACGTCACCGCCAGATAGTCGAAGCTGTAGGTGAACGTCACGCGATCGCCAGAGCCCACGTCGCCAATCGGTGACCGTGCCGTTCTGCGCCACGCTGACCAGCTTGGTGCCCATGACGCGGTAAGAGTTCATCACGCCAGTTTATGCCGCCACGGTTTGCACCTGGGCCGTCGCCAGTTTTCACGATCCCGTCAGCCGGGCGAAGATAGCCCTCCGAAATCCCAGTTGCCTTTGGAACTGGAACAAGGTTCACCGGATAGCTGGTCCGAAGTTCGGGCTACTATCAGTGAAGATGCCGTTGAGGATCGGGATTTGCATCAGAAGCTGACCACCAACCCAAACGCTTCGAGTTTTACCACGTTGTTCGCGGTTGCTGGCTGCGCTGTGATTGTAAAGGTCCTGATCCACGGTGGCGTCCACCGTTATCAGCGTGTTGTCAACCACCGAAAGCCCGTGGCCTACCATACTCACCGGGTTGCTGATGATTTGATTGTTTCCGCGATTGCACATCAGCTTTGCACGCAGGCGCTGGCATTGTTGGCTGCGGAAACCGTCAAGTTGCCGCTGCCATAAGCCATTCCAAAAAAGGTTCTTTGCCGCCGCGCTGTTGGTCGGGTGAAAAGCGCATCGATCTCCATTCCGCCGCCAACGCCCATTGCCCAGCCTGGCATTAACCGAGCCAAGCGTGACGGCCAGGTGTTGGCAACAGCAACAGTTGGCGTGCAAAGGCCAGCCACGAAGGGCAGATCAATAGTGATCGCCACGCCGGTGGTGTCTGTGTCGAGGGCTGTGATTTCATAGAAGCCATCAACGCCGGTGCCGGTGGCCCAGGTCACATAAAATGTCTTCGACAGCAATAGCGGCTGTCAGGCCATGCGCGCCCGCACTGTCAAGCTGCACAGAGCCGCCATCATCCGAATAGGTCCAGCGTGATGAATGTCGCCGCTGGCTGCACCAGGCTTAACCTCAAAGAGCCCAGCACCAAGGCAGGGGAAGCTGCGCAGCGGGCTGCGTGCTGAGATCATACTCAACCGTCGCACCGCGATTAAAGATCGTGGCGACCTGATCGCCCGCATACGGGCCGAAGGTCTGCGCGCGGTTCAGAAGCTCGACCACGCCGGTCGGGGTCTGAACGCCGATCTGAACCAGTGTCGATTGATCGCCGATGCTGCCCACGCTCAAAAGCGAGCCGCGCGGGATGGCGATTTCTTTCTGAGTGCTGACTGCTGTGGGATAGAGAAACATAGCTGTTGTCCTTTGCTTATGCCGGTGTCACTGCGTTGGTGCCATCTGCGTCGACCCAAGTGTCCGCAGCCGCAGAGCCGGTCGCCACTTTGATCTTCGTGTTGGTCGTGTCCCATATCATCCGGCCCGCAGCCTTGCCCACGGTGTTAATCGCATTGGCAATCGCCGCGATGTCAGCCGCCGCAACATTCTCAAGGATCATGGTCGCCGCGATGGTCGGGTTGCCAGAAACACCGTCGCCGTTTGCGACGCTGATGCCTTGGCCTGCGGTGATAGTCCGCGCGGCCGCTGTGCCAGCCCCTGTGCGGGCAATTACGCCGTTCGCAACCAGACCCGCCACCGCGTCGAGATCAGCGTCCCACGCCTGCACATCAACGCCAACCTCAACGTCCATAGCCTGTTGCGCCGCGCCTGCAGTGGCCGCCACAAACACATTCGAGCCAACCGCACCCGCACCAAGCGTTGAACGAGCCGTTGCCGCGTCGGGATCATCAAGCAGCGTTTGCGCAAAAGCCGTCGCATTGATGACCGCTTGGTTTTCGGGATACCAAGAGTTCGTCACGCCGTCATAACGAAGCGTGAACGCCTGATTGGCATTTAGCGTCGTGGGTGCGCCAACAACAGCAGCACCAGAAACGGTGACGCTGAATGCAGTTACCGATCGGGTCGTGACAATCGAGATCATCGACAGATCAGGCACCGAATTTGGAAGCGTCACACCGCCAGCGGCAAAGTTGTTCGTCGGGTCAAGCACCAGCCAAGTGTTCGGCGATTGGATCGTCACGTTAAAACCGCTCGTGGTTGGTGCCGCATATTGGCTGCGACTGATGTCCACTGGCAGATCAAGCTGCCCGTTGATGTAGGACGTAAGCAGCGTCAGGGATGCCTTGCGGGTGTCGCCGTTGCCTGTGGCCCACACGGCCAGCAGATCGCCGCCAGAGAGCGTGTCGAGAGCGGATAGCTTGTTGATGCTGGTCATCGGTTTACTCCAGGTCGAGAATGCTGTCCGGGCCAACCGTCAGCGGATCAATGGGATGGGGAAGGAACGGGTCTTTGCGGTCGCGCCAGCCCTTGCCACCAGCGCCAGCCGGGATCGCCATGCTGTCAAGCTGCATCTCGATCGGCTTGGCCGCCTGCGCGATGATCTGGTTGTAGGCGTTCTTGGCCGTGGCCTTCGTGTCTGGCGAGACCGTCTTGCCGTAGCCCGGCGCGATCCGCACAGCGAGGTTGAGAGCCATCGCCTCAAGCGCCGCGTCGGAAACGCCTGTCTCCTGATCCAGATCGCTTGCGCCCGGCGAGGACGGCAGCGGATAGCCCAAGCGAATGCCCTTGCCGTTCCATGTGGCCATCATGGCATCGAGCCGACGAAGCGCGCCTTCAAGCTGCTGCGGCTGCAGGTCGAACACATAACCTGCAAGCCCGATTTCCTCGAAAGCCATGTTGATGATGTCGCGCTTCGTGTAGGCCATGATTATTCCTCGACAGGCTGAACGCGCTTGCGCCCGCGCTTGGGCTTTTCCTCGACAGGCTTGGAGGCTGCTTCGATCGCGAGCATTTCTATGCCACCCGACTTTCATTGCCGCCTCAATGTCGCAATCGTCAAAAATCTGGCTCCGAAAGGTGCCATCTGGGCGAACCTTATGTCCCGGTGACTGAAAAAGCATTGTTTTCATTTCTTTCTCCGCTTCGGTGCCTTCGGGCTGCCTGCCTTTTCTGCTGCTCTGCGCGCCCAAGTGGTTAAAGGGCGATGGCGGTCGCCTGCTTGCGCGTGCGTCCAGCCTTTCTTCCGGTCTTGATGTTCTCGCCGATGCTTTTGGCTGTAGCCCTTCTTGAGCGGCATAGAACTGTCCCTCGTTCAAGGTGGTGGAGAGGCGGAAGTTCCCCGCCTCCCCAAGGTCACGGCACCTGGTTGAACAGCGGGATGCCGGACATTTCCGGCTGCTTGTTCACAACGCCGAAGAAGGTATCGAGGCGATACTTCGTGACGGCGGTGTTGATGTCGTAGAACTTCTGCATGACCAGTTCGAGACCCTGATCGGTCGCGCCACGCATGATTTCCGCGCCAGCATTGGCGGGCGCTGACGTAACGGCCGGGCAGATTTCAGCGCATCCTTCTGCCAGAAGCAGTTGATGTCGGCATTGTCGACGTTCAGGATGGTGATCTCAGCATCGTTAGCCGGGTTGCGGTAACGTTCTGATACTGGGCTTCACCCATCGGTCGACCGCCGTTCGAGATGATCAGGCGAGATCACGATGGTGTTATTTGCCCGCCGTGCCACCACCCGACGTGATCGAGATCACGCGGAAGATTTCAGGCTGGCCGGTGTCACTCTTGGTAATGTGGTGAACCGAGTTGACACCCTCGATGGTGAACGCATCGCCAACGCGAACGCGCCAGCCGCCAAGGTCACGTTCAGCGGCTGATAGCGGTTGTCGACGTTTGCGGTCTCACCCCGTGCCTGCGGTCGAAGTCGCAGCCGGGGGTGTAATACTGGCCCGCACCATTGATGTCGATGTCGCCGATCCCAGGGTGGTGTTACCCAGAATGCGTTTGGCATAGTCCATCTTGTAGGTTTCAAAGCCAGCGACAGTTGCCCACGAACGAACGCTCGTAAGCGGTGGTCCGGCTTGCGGTCATCGTCTCGCGCGCCGCGGTCCGAGGCCATCCCGTTGTAGCTGCGCGGACAGCGCGAGATAGCGGTCGAACATCTGGACACCGAGTTCGTTGAACGCAGCGTCGCACTCGGCCACGTCGGCATAGCCACCGGCGGCCGTTCGAGCGAGCCACCACAACCGTGGACTGTGGTTTGCAGCCACGTTCATGATTGCGACGTTGATGTCCGACGCCAGCTTCTGCTTGGCAGCATCGCCGAGGCGACCTTCCTGAAGCTGGTCACGCAGTTCCTTGGCGTCAGGTGAACGGCACGGTCTTGTTGAAGCCGAGCGTCGCCGGTTGCCGGCAGCTGCGTGAAGTCGATGAACTGGGCCGAGATGTCGGTCAGTGCGCCATTGATCGAGGTGGCGATGTAGGGCATCGGCCGCCAGATTTGGTCGTTGGTGCGCTCCATCATCAGGCCATCGGTGTTGTAGACCGAGACATTGCGCGACATGACGAGGCGTCGTTGAAAACCCTCAAGGATGTTTTCGAACGCGACGCGTTCCTCTTTAGAAAAGCGTTAGCCATTGGGCTGCTCCATTAGTTTTTGCCGATCGCTTCTGCATCTTATACTGGAAAACCTTTGTGTGGTCACCAGTCCGTTCAGCTTCTGCTCTCAGACGTTCCAGGGTGCTGTCAACCGCCCCGGAGATGCGGCCTGTGCCGGACACACCTTCGGTTCGGGTTTCGAGGTTGCTTTGCGCTTCGTGACTTTCAATTGCGTCTCAATCTGGCCACTGCGAAAGCGAACTTCACCGGGTCTTTAATAGAGGCGAGTTCCTTCGCACGTTTCGAGGTTCTTGCCCAGAGCATAAACCAGCAGGCAGGGTTTTTCCACGGCCCCCTGCAGGATCATGCCCTGTTGCGTGACAGTGAAGGCGTCTTGAACAACGTCTTCAGCTTCATCGTAATCACGAACTTTCAGCGTTGCTTTCGCAGACTGATAGCCTTCAGCTTCTGCTTCCACTCACGTTCACGGCATCAGCCTCGGACCGTCGTGCAGCTTCCACCTCGTCGTGTGCTTGCGCTTCCGCTCATACCACGCAGCGAGTTCCGTCATATCGCTCGGTGTCGTAATCAGCCTTCTCAAGCGTTGGCTTTTCGCCAAATTCTGCAGCTTTGCAGACCCTGATGTTCTGGCCAGTTGCTCTTGAAGTTCTTTGTTCCGACGCTTTTCCTCACGATACTGCTTGCGAAAGTCGCGCGCATTCAGGCGCACGCTCGGCTTCCTCATCTTCGGAGGGCGGCGCTTCCCCCAATGGTCACGGCGACAAAACCCTCGTCCTCGTCAGCATCTTCGGCTTCGGCCTCGGTGTCGCTGTCCTCGTCGTCGGAGACCTCTTCGGCCTCGTCCTCAAGTTCAGCTTCCGGCTCCTCTGCCTCCGAAAGCATCCGTGATGGTTTCCTCGTCATTCCTCTACCTTCAGGTTCACAAGACCCTCGTGATTTTCTCACCCACGTTATGTGCGGCTGGGTGGTTGCCGCATCCCTTGCGCCCTGCACAACCTCTTGCAGGTTCTTCGCGGTCTTGACCGCGCTCTACGTTCAGTCGTTCTCGACCGAGGCCAACGTCTCGATCGTCTTGGCGCGGGTCTCTTCTGCCCGAGCCATCGTGTATTCTGTATCGGCCTGCGCCTTGACCGCCTGCGCTTGGGCATGGCCGCCTCTGCCTGCAGGTAGAGCGACTGCGGGTCGGGCTGCTGGTTCTGCATCGCGACCATCAGTTCCTCGGCCTCTTACTCGGTCGGCAGTCACGCCCATCTGCACCAGCTTCTGGCGGAAGAAGTCGCGCACCTCGGGAAATGCCCCTCGCCCTCCATGTTCATCATCGCCATCGCGGTGAGAACCATGCAGGTCTCTGGGTCTTGGCTACAGTCGAGATCATGCCCATCAGCGAGCGAACCGTTGCGGCGCTTCGGGGACGAGGATGGACCGACGTCAACAGCCACATCGAACTTGGCGTTCGACAGATCGTTCTCGTATTCGATCGCCGGTTTCCTCGTTCAGCACCGGGCAGCCCAATTCAACGGTGGCCAGTTCGCCCTGCAAGCCAACCGACTTCATCTTGCGGCCTGGCTCAACCAGAATGTCGCGCGCCATTGAGCCAGATTTCGCCAGAGCGCTTCACGGCCTTGGCCATGTTGCTCATGTAGATAAACGACTGCATGTCAGGGCGCGACTGGATCCAGTTCGATCGCCTTGCCGCTAATGTTCGGAACCACCTCTTCGCCAGCTTCTTGGCGGCCGAGAATGTCCTGCATGTCCTGCTCGGTGATCTGCGAAGCGCAGCCATCGCCTGCGGGATTTGCGGCGGCTTAGTGTGGCCGATCGCGCCAGAAGCCATCTCGTTGCCGTTGGCGTCACGCAGGTTGACCAACAGGTAGGGATAGTTCTTGAGGTTGTCCTCGGCCCACATCATTTCATGGCCAGCAACCTGCTCGGGAAGAAAGATCGGCTTCTCGATCGGCGTCAGCGCGCTGATCTCGCCCAGCTTCGAAAGCTGCATGTTCTTGAACTGGGCGTCGCGCCAGCCAAGCGCACATGCCCCATGCAGCGCTGATGTTGTCCACGAACCACCGCTTGCCATAGACCGGCACGATCAGGATTTCGGTCCCGGCGATGTAACCCATAATCCTCAAGGATGCCGCCGCCGCTCATCAGGTATTTGTGGACCTTGCGGCGCTTCACGCCCTTCTGGCGAACCTCGATCGTGCCTACAGCCGCAAGCGTTTCTTCGAGCGCCTCGTCACCCTCAAAGTCGGCTTCGGTGTACAGCGCTCTTCCTCGCCGTCGATGGTCTGGAAGATGCGGATCCGTCTCGTTGCGCTCCTCAACCTTGTAGACCTCGGCAATGTAAACCATGTCCGGCGTTGACCAGTCGAACTCGGTGTCGCTGATGTCCTTCGGCCAGGTGGTCGGATCGTCGTCGAACTGCTGTAGGTCGCGGGTCATCGCGGTCAGGACGTAGCACGAACGCGCGTCGCTCTTGTCCTGGCGCTTGGCGTTCAGATCGAAGAACACCGAACTGTCGGCGTCGTAGATCGGCTCGATCCTGATCCGCTGGCGGTCGTCCTCGTCGTCGTATTCGTCCTCGTATTCGTTCCGCAGGCGCCAAGCACCAAAGCCACCGCCAACCGCTTCCTCGAAGGCGTTGTCGTATGCCTCGTCGGCACGCTGTCCTCGTCTCTGCTCGATAGAGACCGTCGCAAGCATCGGCCGAACGCTGATCGTCCTCGTCGCCTTCCTTGCTGATGAAATCGACCGTGATCCGGTTGTTGCGGTATTCGTTGATGATCCGCATCACCGACAGGTGAACCTTGTTGACCTCGAACTTGGGCTTGTTCTCGAATTGGTCGGCGAGCGCGCCTTCCCACTGAGCACCACGATCCGAGTAAAAGCGACGATCCTGCAAGCACTGCAGGCGCTCGCTGTGCATCGCAGATTGGATGTTGTCGAACTCCGCCAGGGCTTCCTGATGGACGTTCGCCAGTCTCTGCTCTTTGGTCAATCGCGCCACGGGTTCGCCTCGCAAGATAATTTGCCCGAATTATAGGGGGAACTTGCGCGAAAAACAATCGCCGAGCGATGGGCATCACGCTGGCGACCCGGACGAGCCACTTTCGGCTTGGTATTGTTCGCCCGCCGAGCGCCTTCGCAGGCATAACGCAGGGCGTCGATGACGTGGTTGTGCTTGTCCTCAAGGATCGGCAGCACCTTGTTCGTGGTCGGGTCGGTCTTGTAGCTGTAGAGCGTCGGTTCGTCGATCGTGTGCTGGCAGCGCGGGTGAACGATGATGTCGAATGACTTGAGCCACTCGATGCCCTCCTCGACCGACTTCGGGCCTTTGACCGCAGGCATGATCTTGGGAAGCCGTTCTTGCGCTGTGTGGCTGATCGTCTCCGGGCGCGCTGTCGGCCACCATCGGCCAGCGCTCCGCCTCCTGGGATCGACATGAACAGCGAGCGTGTCCACGATCTCGCATCCGATCTGATAGGCCTCCCAGTCGATGAACAGCTTGCGGCCGATGATGTGGCAGCGGATGCCGACAGTCGGATCGGTGAAGCTAAAAAGCCCCAGTCAGCGCCAAGCCGGTGGATCGCATCGCCAGGCGCGTCAGGCACACTCAATCGTCCAGTTCTTGAACACGCGTTTCGCTGTTGCGGACGTATTCGCCCTTCCAGACATGCAGGTATTTGTCAGGATCGCGGCGCTTGTCGTATTCCATCTCCTCCTTCAACACCTCGGGGAACCAAGGGTTGTCAGCGGCATAGTTGACCTCGACGATCCGCTGTCGGGCGGCGCGTTCTCGCCACGCAGCAGAACCTCGATCCGGGTCAGTGTCAAAGCGCGGGTTCCACGAAAGCACAAGCTGCGTCCCGGGCTTGCGGATCGTCGGGCTGTAGGTCCAGCGAGAACTGGCTGATCATTGCGCTTCCTCCACCCATGTCGAAGCCTTCGAGCGACTTGATGCTGTCTGCCGTGTGGTTCTGCCATGCCCTGGAAGGAATGGATCACGCCGCCGTGAGAGACGTTGATCTCGGACTGCTGGATGTCGAACGGTGACCGACGCCTGGTTCCTCGATCTTGTTCTCGATCAGCTTCTTGACCGACTGCTTGAGCGACTTCTGCACCTCGCGGACGCAAGCCACATCGGTCTTGCGCATCACGCAACGCTCCACAATCCACTCGGCGAAGAACCACGACTTGCCCGATCCTCGGCCGCCATATGCGCCGACGCGGGCGTTCTCGCGGTCAGGATCGGCTTTGCCCAGCGCGGTGTCTGGATGTCAGTTTCATTGCCCGAGGTTACGCGATTGCATCAATTGCTCGATCTGGTCCTCTGGGATGCCTCTGTTTCTGAGTTGTTGAGGCGTAAGTCCCAGTATGCCTTCTGCACCTTCTCGTGCCCGGCGGGAGGACAAGTCCTTCACCAGTTCCAACCGGCCCTTGATCTCCTCGTCCGAGATCGGGCGCTCCTTGCCGGTAGAGTTTGGTCAGAGAGCTGTCAGCAAGTCCTTCTGCCTCTGCGACAAGTCCTTCAGTTCCGGCCCGATGACGCGGCACACCTGCATACGAATGCCTGCCGCCGTTGCTGCTCTGTCTGCATCGCTTCCACTCATCTCATGACGATGACGGGCGGCATGCCCATGCTCGTCCCATCCATCTGACCGCCACGCCTCAAAGCAAATCCTCGGTAAGGCCTGCTCGCGTGGTGGCCACATACATATCCCTGTCGAACGGAACCCGCCCAACCTCTTCAGACCCGAACTCCCCATAGTATTCCGGCAGGAAACCATCAGGAAGCGCTGCGAAGGCACAGCAAACGCGTCAGGATTGTCGTGCCTTCCTCAAGCGCTGCTCGCAATCACACTCGGTGCCGCAGTTCCTCTCGAACCGGGCGCGTTGCTCTAACACCGACAAAGCCTTGTCATCGGGCAGCATCTCAACGCCAGCCCAAGAGTAATCCGGTTTTGCGTCGAGCGCAAAGAAAATATCATCCTCACCCAATTGATAGGCAACGAGATCACCGGATCGCGCACCCGCCTTGACTTCCTGCGGCGTGTAATTCGTCAGAGCAGGGCGATATTTGTTGTTCTGGATGGCATCGACAAATGCCTGCGGAGATGCGCCGCCCTGCGTGACTGGCGTTGTGGTCGGACGCCAGCGATCCGGTCAGCGAGTTCACCACAATGCGCGTGTCGATCGGCGACAGGTTGGTTCCGCGCGCCGCGTCCATCGTCAAATGCGTTCAAGTTCTTCAACCTGACGGCCGGTCACTTCCTGGATGGGCAAACTCAAATCAGACATGACGACCACCCTTGTTGACCAGGGCCGAACGCGTTGACGTTTTCTTTCGCCCCAGAAGTCAGGGAACATTTCAAACGTCGAGATGTTCTGATCGAGCGCGCCAAACACGCCCACGGATGCCGTAGCGATAGCTTGGGTGAACGGGCAGGCCTTCTGCGGCCAAGTCCACAGGCGGCGCGCTGAAATCAGGCTCAATGAACAGCAGCGTGTCGCGCGGGTTTGCTCCTGCGTATCCAGGTCAACCGTTTCTTCCAGAATGCGGCCCGTTTGGCAGGCCCATCGCCTGGATGTCTTTGTTCGACAGAACATCCGCAACACAGCTGCGCTCTTCGAAGCTGGCGTTTCTTACCCACTCATCGAGGTTCGGGCTGCGGAAGCCTGGGAAGCGCTCAAGGCCAGCCAAGCTGGGATCGCCACCAGCAACAGCGCCACGGGCTGGCCGTATCAACCTGGTTCAAAACCTCATCGGGAATGCGGCCATCCCACAATATATGCGTCAGTGGTTTTGATCAGCGAATTGATGAAGCTGATGTTTGACTTGATGGCTCGTTGGGTTCATCGCGGTGACGATCAGATCAGCGCCGCTCGGCCTTTCGCGTGCCGATGTGCTGCCCCTGCACAGCCCATGCCAAGCCCTGCCTGCTGGCTGGACGGCAACAGCGGATAGCCAGGGCCGCCCATCAAAAGGGTTCTGGCACGTCGATCCTGGAAGCATCGTGCCGCGATAATACCACCGGCGCGCGTCAGGTCTGCAACCGTTGGGATGATCCGAGCGCCCTCCAATTCACGGGCGTGATGGGGCGGCTCGGCGAGCGGCGCTCCTGCGTGCCTGGTCGACGTCATCAAAGGTCACCGGAGGCCTTAGCGCCGCCACCAGTCTCGGGAGCGCGCAGGGTGATCTCGTGCCCCTGGCGGGCCAAAGACGCTGTAGAGCGTGTTGGGGTCCATCCTTGATGCGGTCTCGGCAATGCCGCGCCCTATGGTGGCTGAGGCGCAGCGCCGACGGATGTTCCAGACCGGCTTCCGAGCACCGGGGCCATCTGCAGAGGATCGCCTTGCTGGTATCCCTCCATTGCCGTGCGAAAGCCCTCCTGAACGCCGAAGATGGCACCGAGGAGGCGAGGAAGTCTGCAAGGCCAATGCCAGGCCGCCATCGGTCGGCGCGGTGTCGCCCAGAATGCGTCGGCTGTATGGGCCAGCCACATATGGATCGAGCCCTGCGCTGATCAGCCTGTCCCTGAACTCAGGCAGCACCGCGTTGGCGCAGCGTGGATCGGGCGCTTCCAGCGTTCCATACTGCGCTTCCATTGCGGCGCGGTCTTGGGCTGTCAGAGATGTGGCTGAACGATCCGAGCCGCGATAGGCCTGGACCTCTTGAGGCGTGTAACCGGCAGCGAGAAAGTCATCATCGACCAAGCGACGGCCGAACATGCTGTCGTATTCATCCATCTCAGCCAGTCTGTCCATCACGTTCCTCTTGGATCAACAATCGTGCGCTTATTTGATCTCGACCGGGATTGCACCGCCGTCGGGCCCCGCTGTGTTCGTTCTTGGTGGCGTCAGAGTAGCCGTGCTTTGTCATCATCATCTTGGTGATGGCTGCATTGAGAAGTCGCCGCCCAAAGCCGCCCCTAGCAAGTTACGCTCTTGTTCTTGGGCAATTTTGTTTAAGATGCCAAAAAAATTCGTTCTCTTCGTCCAACGACCAGAGCCTAAGAGTTTCACGGCTGAGGCCGATTTCGCATGCCAATCAGCCACACTGGGAACAGGATCGCCCGCAATCTCCACCGCCGTCTGCATAAGCCCAAGCCTTTTGACGATCTCGGGCGTCTGGTCTGACGGTCTGCCTCCCATTGCTTTTTGGCCATTTTCCACCTTCTCTCTCCGGCATGACGGCACGGTCGCTGGGCGGCATGGTAATCATTTGGGCAATTGTCGCAAGGCTTCAGCGCGCGAACCACTCCACCAGCCGCTTGGAGACCCCGAGGTCGTCCGCCATCTCGCCGAGTTCGACCGGGGCTCGCACCCATTTCGGGCTGGCCGAGAGGTGGTGGCAGTGCAGCGCGACGTAAGGGTGTAGGCCTCAAGCGGTCAGCGAAGCGCAGCATGGGAAGTCTGCCACGAAGGACGATGCCCATCGAGAGGCGGGCGTCGGCCTCTGCTTGCGACAGGGCGGCCCTGAGCGCAGGGTTGGCGTCAGCGGTGGGACTTGGCACATCTCCGGTGATCAGTTCTCCGCAGTCGTGGTGCAGGGCTGCGTAGAGCATCTCGCGTTGCCTTGGGCCAGAGAGAACAGGATGATCTGCGCGACGCGGCATTGGTGGTCTGCCAGGCTTTGCGCTGGCACATCGGGAATTTGCCGTGCCAGCGAGACCGAAACCAGATTTGTATATCGGATTGATGCCGACAACGTGGTGTTCTGGCGGTGTCATAACTTTGCTTTCACATAAACGGTCTGAAGTGAGGCCGAGGTGATCGAGTATCTTTCCGGTGGGCGGGCGGGTGCCGCGCATGACCTCGCATAGAAAGCTGCGCGATACGCCGATCTCGTCAGCGAGGCTGGACTGCGTGCGGGTTCGAGATGTGCTGTGAAGCGGGCGACGACTTCATCCTGCGTGAGGTGCTTGGCCATCGCCCTGTCCTTTCAGTTCTGCGAGGGTGGTGCGGGCCTTCTCTAATGAAAAACAAGGGTGTTACCTTGCGGTGCGTGTGGCTCCATGTCCTCTGCAAGCGCCATAACTCCTCAAGCACCTCCACCGCCTTCGCCAGCTTGGCTTCTGCCACACTCCCTCTGCCAGATCGCATTGCCCACGCAGTCATCAATGAACGCCGCCTTCGGCACGTTGCTGTGTGGTGGTTCAGCAGGTCACGAATGTGTAGAAACAACTGCACCATCCATCCCGTCACGCTGTTCGTATGTCCTGATCTTGGCACAGTTTCTGATACGGTCGCCCCGGCTGTCATACCTCTCGGTGCAGGTTGATAAATGCTGTGTCCAGCCCTTTTGCACCGCTCGCACTTGATCTCGCCCAGCGTGTCATCCAATGGCTCCTTCGCAACTCGACCAGCGCCCGCGACAGGTCCATCGACGCGCGCTTCATCGCTGCCCGCTCTTCTGAACCCGCCAACGTAGAGTATATCTGCATGTGTTCGTCCTCCGGCATGACGCTCACGCAGCGCCGCAACCTGTCCAGAAAGCGGCGCGCTGCTCTCTGCTTCTTCGATTTTGTCCCAGTAGGTCATTGCTTCATCCTCCCCGCACCGCAGCCCAGAAGGCGGCGCTCGCTGACCATTGCCTTGCAAACCTCATTCATCGCCCCGCCCCTGCGTCATGTAGATCGCCTTGCTGTCCGCCGCGCAGGACGGGCGGTGCATGCCCTTGACGATCTTGCTCAGACGGTTGACCTCGATCGGCATGTAGAGCCCGATCCACTCGTGGCCGCACTCTCCGCAGCGGACCCATTGCGGCTTGCGTGTCTCAGACATTCCGCCACATAGTTCTCTGATCCGATCCTTCCAGCGCCTCGCGCGCGACGGCCCGGATAGCGGTTGATAATTCCCGACGCCGATCGAGCGTCGGGAGGTTGATCGCGTGCTTGGCAGCGCTGGTGATGAACGCATCCCGGCAGGCCTTGCCATAGGCCGCGCGGGTCTTGCTGTCCGGGCAGGTAGACCTCACCATCCCGATCGGGTCACTGGCTGCCAAGGCTTCATTTGCGCGACTTCTTGGCGATGTAGGTAAACCTTCCATCGACTTTGCGCTGGTAAGAAAGCACTGGCCACCATCAGCCGCCGCGAGGGCGTCAGCCTTGTGAACACCCGCAGCATACTGGCCGATGTGATAGACGATCTCGTCGCCCGGCTCTGCCTTCATCAGCGCCTGCATGAACATGCGCTGCGCTCTTTCATTGGTAATGTCGATCTGTGCCATCAGAACGGTATTTCATCATCTACGTCGCCGCGCGGGCCGGGGTTTGGCAGTCGCCATAAGCATCCTCCTGCCCTTTTGCAGCACCGCCACCACCACCAGACGCGCCGTCGAGCGCCAGTCATCTTGCTGTCGAAGCC
>JAGYIQ010000190.1 GCA_018402565.1 Pirellulaceae bacterium
AAATCAGTCGTAGGATCGACTGGGTCGACATGTTCGCCTGGGCGAGCATTGCCGTGCCGGCTTGTTGGAGGATATTGAGCCTCGCAAGGTTCGCGCTCTCGCTGGCCACGTCCACATCCGAGATTCGGCTGTTTGCCGACTCAAGGTTGTTTTTGTTGATCGCGAGCATATCGGCTGCGAAGGTCAACCTCACTTGCTCGGAGCCATTGCTGGCACGCAGGGTGGCCAGATTTTGGATCGCCGTGTCGATCACCGCGATGGCCGCTGTTGCCGCTTCCACGCTGCTGACTTGGATGCCACTTGCTGTGGTAACCGTTGTGCCAATACCGCTCGTGTGCGAGAGATACGCGAGGTTCGCCTGGGCGATTCCGATCGTTTGACCTCCGTCCTGTGAAGTCACCACTGTCAGCGAGGCCGTATTGGCTGTGCCTGTCAGGACTGAACCGCTTGTGTGGACTCCGCCGCCGAACAGCGAGACTCCGTTGAACTCCTCGGTCAGCATGGAGCCCAGTTGTTGTTTCAGGGAATTGACCTCGGTCTGGTAGAGCGCCAAGTCATCGGTGCTTTTGGTCACATCCGTCGCCAGTTGCGCCAATTCCGCCATGCGGGTCAGCACCTTGTCGGCGCTTTTCAGCACACCGTCTTGGGTTTGCAACAACGACAGCGCGTTGTTCACGTTGGCTTGGGTCGCCTCGGTCCGTCGGATTGCGGCGGAGAGTTTCATCGACACAGCCAGACCGCCGGCGTCGTCGGAGGAGGAGTTGATTCGCGATCCGCTCGAGAGCCGGTTCAGGCTCCGCTGCAGGTTCACGTTGGTGTTGTTAAGATTATACGCCGCCGACATCGACGCCGTGTTGGTATTGATCGTGATCATGTTGTATTCCTTTACTTTTTCTGTTGCAGCTTCCGCGCTGCCTTCGGGCCGCTTTTAGCTCAGGTGTTCGACCTCACCACTTT
Organism: Pirellulaceae bacterium; assembly: GCA_018402565.1. Lineage (GTDB taxonomy): Bacteria > Planctomycetota > Planctomycetia > Pirellulales > Pirellulaceae > M30B19. Next base: position 958 of record JAGYIQ010000190.1, read on the forward strand.
TGGGGAAATCCCAGAAATTTTTTGGCAGGATGACAGGAGTTACAGGATGTAGCGCAGGCGTCCCGCCTGCGGGGTTGATTGCTTCGATGGTAGGCGGGATGCCTGCCCTACGATTTGGGGTTGCTCTGCAACACCAGTCTTCTGTGTTTTTTCCATGTAACCTTCAGGGCTCATGATTTTTCCTTTCGGATTCTGACTTATCTCATCTGTCGTCCTTGCACTTTTATTCTTTTCCACGCGGCGGCGGGAGGGCTTTCCCCCCCACCGCTGGTGGGTTTGATTCGTCAGCCTGCGATTAGG
>JAGYIQ010000191.1 GCA_018402565.1 Pirellulaceae bacterium
ATGCCGGTGCACGAGTTTCCGACTGAGGAGCCCTCGGGTGAGGTGGGAACGCGACGCAACTACTGGGGCTACGATCCGATGGCGTTCTTCGCGCCCCATCGCGGCTACGCGGCGGGCTCGGAGCCCGGCTGCCAGGTTCGCGAGTTTAAAGAGATGGTGCGGGCCCTGCACGCGGCCGGGATTGAGGTGATTCTGGATGTCGTCTTCAACCACACCGCCGAAGGCAACGAGCTCGGGCCGACGTTTTCCTTCAAGGGTCTGGAGAACCGCGTCTACTACATGCTCGGCGACGGCGGCGGCTACTACCGCAACTTCTCCGGCTGCGGCAACACGATCAACGGCAATCATCCGATCGTTCGTGAGCTGATCTTCATCTGCCTGCGACACTGGGTGCACAACTACCACATCGATGGCTTCCGCTTCGACCTCGCCAGCATTCTCTCCCGCGACCGCAACGGCGACATCCTGCCCAACCCGCCGATCGTGGAAGTGATCACCGAAGACCCGATGCTGGCCGACACGAAGATCATTGCCGAGGCCTGGGATGCCGCCGGGGCCTATCAGGTGGGCTCGTTTGCCAGTCTGCGGTGGGCCGAGTGGAACGGGCATTATCGGGACGATGTCCGCCGCTACTGGCGGGGCGACTACGCCCAGACTGGGCATCTCGCCACCCGCCTTGCTGGATCGAGCGATCTCTACGGCGACGAAGACCGCCAGCCCTATCACAGCATCAACTTTGTGACCAGCCACGACGGCTTCACCCTCAACGACCTGGTGACCTATCGTGAGAAGCACAACGAGGCCAACGGCGAGGGCAACCGCGACGGCGACAACAACAACTTCTCTGACAACTACGGCGTTGAAGGCCCCAGCCGAAAACGCGATCTCGTCGCCTTTCGCGGCAGGCAGGTGCGGAACTTCCTGGCCACGCTCCTGCTGAGCCAGGGCGTGCCGATGCTTGTGTCGGGCGACGAGTGCCGCCGCACGCAGCGAGGCAACAACAATGCCTACTGCCAAGACAACTCGATCAGCTGGTTCGACTGGAGCCTCGTGGAGAAGGAGCAGGATCTCGTGCGGTTTGTGCGGGAGCTGATCCGCCTCCGCCGCGACAACCCCACGCTGCGGCGGCGGACATTCCTCAAAGGTGGAACGTCGGGCGAGGGCCACCTGCCGGATGTTGTTGCCGCACTGAATCCGCCGGGCGCTCTCCCGGGCACTCTGCACCGCCGGGAGCAACAGGCCGATCAACGTGG
>JAGYIQ010000192.1 GCA_018402565.1 Pirellulaceae bacterium
TGTTGACGAGCCCGTGTGGAACCCCTCGACCTTTTCCAAGAATCGGGACCCGCTGGCGCAGGCTGACATCGGGCGCCGCCTGTTTGAGGAAATCTTCGAGATGGCCCGGCAACGTAGTCTCACGTCCAACGACCATTTCAGCGTTGATGGCACCCTGATCGCAGCCCGAGCGTCCCACAAGTGTTAACGCCGGAGTAAGAGCTCGGCTATTTGCCGCTGTTTGATTTTGAGCCAATTCCGCGTTGGGCTGCTTGGTGATGTGATCTGCATCGTTGTCCCGGTGGGGGCTCAGAAGTCGATGTCTTCGTTAAATGACAGTTCAGTCTGATCAGTCGTGGAATCACACCGTTGCATCGCGTTACGGCGTAACACGATGATCTGATCACCATAGGTCTCCCACAAGCGGTCCCTGAGTTCATCCAGGAGGGCGATAACCGTGTCAGCCTCATCGGCGGTCCAGTAGGTGGTGAGTCGGGTGATTCTCATGGTCATAGGCCGCTCCCTTCTGGGGGTAGTTTGTCAGTGATCGGAGTTCCCTGTCGCGTTTTGGCGCCCTTTCTCCTTTTGCCAGCCCGTTCTTTCGCTTCTTTCATCCGATAGGATTCCCCCTCAATGACCAGGATTTCAGAGTGGTGCACCAGCCGGTCGACGATGGAGACGACGCAAGCTGCGTTCGGGAACACTTCGCCCCATTCCGCAAACGGGCGATTCGTGGTCACGATGGTCGACTTGAGTTCATAGCGGCGGTTGACGATGTCAAACAGCAGGTCGGCGTGGCGGTTGCCGTAGGAGAGGTACCCGACCTCGTCAATGATCAGAAGGTCCGGGCGTGCGTAGTGTTTCAAGCGGCGTCGCAGTGCGTTGTCGCCGTCCTGCGCGGCCAGATCCCCCAGCATCTGGGCGGCGTTGATGAACAAGGCGCTGTGCCCCTGCAGTACGGCGTGATGGGCGATGTTTTGGGCAATCATCGACTTGCCCACACCATTGGGTCCCACCAGGATGAGGTTGGCCGCCTCCTGGATAAAGCCCAGGGTCATGAGTTCCGCCACCGCTCCATCGCCGCCTGCACAATACTCTGCTGGCCGTAGCCCACGTTGACGCACCACAGCCCGGCAAAGGCATCCAGCAGTCGCTTGCCGTGTATGTCCTCAAGCCAGGAGCCCTTGCCTGACTGCAGAATGGTGACGCCCCTTTGCTCGTGCGCACGAAAATTGGTGACCGGATGAATCAGGGGCCGCCGGT
>JAGYIQ010000193.1 GCA_018402565.1 Pirellulaceae bacterium
GAACGATCTTCCTTTTTTGATCTTTTCTTCAGCTGGACATTAGAGCGTTGCAGTTGAGCAAACTTCAAATCAGCTGCGCTGCCGACTACGAACCACACTTCACTGGGTTCAATAAAACCAACCAAGTACAGTCGCACCTTTTCATCGGTGGGTGGTCTCTGAGAATCGCCCGTCTCGATTTGTTTTCCATCTTTAAACACGCCAACCGTGCCACAAAAGTGTTCATAAGGCAGCCTTGACCGCAATACAATTATCTTGCGGCCATCGACACTTATTCTTTTGCTGTAGCCGGAGAGCCAACTAAGCCCGCCGGCTTTATATTGAACTCGAATGATTCCACGATATCCGTTGGGTACAACGACTACGACTGGCTGCCAAAATGCGTTGTAAATCAGGAATACGAGGTAGCTCAATAACCCAACTGAGAAAACAAGTGCAACGGCTCGCTCCTTATAGCTTCTCATTAGAAATACTCGAAAACAATTGTCTCATATCCCGAAACTGACTGATCCATCGGCTTTCCAAGGTTGTGAAAGCCGGGGCCATTGTCCGGCGAGGAAAACTTGTAAAACGTCCTTGCCATGCCACTGCTTCTGTATGCGTAGGCTTCATAATCCGGGAAGCGATCTCTCAAGCCTGACAACTCGACATGAACGCCTCGATATTCCCAGTCGCAGATTTTCGTCACGGTAAAACTGACCTTGTAATCAATTGCAGGACTAGGATTATAAAGCCCGAAAACACTTACATGTGGATACTTAGAGCCGGCCGTAAAAGTGAGCTTTGAGGTATCTTTATCTAGATCTACAACTTCAATTTTATTTGGATTGATACTTGGCCTGATAGCGATTGGCCCGTTCCATTGTCCATAGTCAACTTTTGTACCATCCCAATAAGGCCAGAACCATCGCCATCTTTGTTCGGAGACACCTGCACCGTTTGATTTAGTAAAGCTCGATGATTCCAAATTGCCAATTTCATTTGAGTCAAATTCTGCAATGCTATAGAGCTTTGCATTTTCAAGTCCACGATCAAATTTTCCAAAGTCACGGAAATTAGAACGAAATTGCCGTTGTACGTTTGCTTGGAATGTTGCGTAAACAACGTCCTGTGGCCTAAAACCGCCCATTGGCTCGTCATGCCATTCTCCACGCCGAGATCCATTTATGAAAGCATTGAAAATAAGTGTTATGTTCTCCATGCCGCTTGGGTCAACGCGATTCGAATAAAAA
>JAGYIQ010000194.1 GCA_018402565.1 Pirellulaceae bacterium
CACTTCCTCGCTGGTCTCCCCCGTTCTGGCAGCACCGTGCTCGCTGCACTGCTCAACCAACACCCGTCAGTCCACGCCAGTGGCACGAGCGGCATGGGCGAGTTGATGTTCAACACGTTCCAAGCGTGGAAGAACAGCAGCGCCGAGCAGGCAGCGCCGCAGCCCGAGCAGATCAAGGCCGTGTTGCGCGGTATTATGGACACGAAGTACAGCAACGTGGACAAGCCTGTGGTGATCGACAAGGCGCGGAACTGGGCCGAAGCATCGACCATCGCGGTGCTGAAAGACCTGCTGCCGTACAAGCCCAAGATCATCGCCACCGTCCGCAACATCGACGAGTGTGCAGCGTCCTTCGTGCGGGTGGCAAAGCCCAACAACGTCGAGGACTTCCTGCGCAACGACGGCCTGATCGGGCACCTCAAGGAAAGCTACACGGTCCTGCACAGTGGATTCCAGTACGACAAGTCGTGCTTCCTGTTTGTGGAGTACGAGGACATGATGGCCGATGCGCGCAAGCAGATGGCGCGTATTCACGAATTTCTAGAACTTAGCGATTTTGACTACGACTACGACCACCTCGACGAGTACGCCCCGAAGGAGCGCGACGAGGAAATCTGGGGCGTGCCCGGTCTGCACACCGTGGCTCCGAAGCTGGCCAAGCGGCACAACGAAGACCCCGAAGACGTCCTGCAGCACATGCGCCAGAACTTCGTGCAGCCCTGCTTCTGGCGCGAGAAGCCGCTGACGACCGAGATGATCCATCCGCTGGACATGCAGCTCGCTGCTGGGATCATCGGCGACTTCGAGAAGGGCGAGGAGATCGCCCAAGAGCTGGCGATCAAGGAGCCCAAGAACCACCGCGCGGCGTTCAACCGTGGCTGGTACGAGATGCGCAAGGGCCACCTGCTGGACGGCATGAAGCTGCTGGACCGTGGTCGGATCGAGAAGGTCTTTGGCAACGAGGCACCGAAAGTGCCGACACCCATCTGGGACGGCGTATCGACCGGCACGATCCTGCTGAACTTGGAAGCCGGACTGGGCGACCAGCTCCACGGTGCACGGTTCGCCCGCGAACTCAAAGCGCGCGGCAACCAAGTGGTCGTGGCCTGCTCTGGCGCCTTGGCAATGACCATGCGGCATGTCGATGGCGTGGACATGGTTGTCCAGCACGAGGCTGCGTTTGGCGTGGTCCACGACTTCTGGGTGCCGAGCATGACGGCGAG
>JAGYIQ010000195.1 GCA_018402565.1 Pirellulaceae bacterium
TGGTGCAAACCAGCCGTAAAGCAATGCCACGCCGGATATGGCTTGCCGGCAGAGGATCCATGGCTTGTCCCATAGCCCGGCAAGATAATCGATTAGTTGCCAACCTCGGAAAGCACGTTCTTAGTCCGCTTCTCTCGCGAACGAACCGGGGTGCCGAGATCCATCGCCACGCGAAATCCTAGAATGCCATCGAGCGAAACGTTGGGCCTTCCTCCCTCGCGGTGGGTGGATTCGCAATGAGATTCCTCGTCAGCCCAACTTCCCCCGCGATAGACGCGGAGGGGACCAGTTGGAGGTCCTTGCGGGTCGGTTCGCTTCGTTCTTGGCAACTCCGCCCAAATGTCCCGGCACCATTCTGAGACATTTCCGTGCATGTCGTAAAAGCCCCAAATGTTTGGCTTTTTGTATCCGATGGGACGCCGATTCCCTTGAGCATTGAGGTGACACCACCCATGATCCTGCAAAATCCGTGGATCGTTTCCAAAACAAAAGCGGGTGACTGTGCCCGCGCGACACGCGTACTCCCATTCTGCTTCGGTTGGCAGCCGGTACCTGCGGCCCACCGCTTTCTCAAGTGGGTGTTCCGACAGCTTTTTGCAGAAGTCTGTTGCCTCATTCCACGTTACTCCTGCAACTGGTAGGTCGGGCATGCGATCCTTGCCCGGCCCCGAAGCTTCCATCACTCGCTCCCATTGCTCAATGGTTACTTCGTAGACACCAAGAAAAAATGGGGCGGTAATGATCACCGGATGCGAGTCAGGATTCCTTTTAGTTCCGTTCCCGTCGCCCATCTCAAACCCACCAGCCGGTACCTGTCTCAGTTCCATTCCCATGGCATTATGTATGACGACCACGCCTGGACGCGGCATGCCATCGATCTCGGCAGCGTTCGTTTCGGCCGGCTCTCTATCAGCTGGCTTGAGAGCGTCTCCGCGGCCTGGCAGATCCAAAGCAAGGCGTATGCCAAGGCCAGTCCGTGCGTCAGTTGGTTCAAGTCGCCCGCGGCGGGACGCCGTGCAATCCGTGGGCGGACTCAGATACGTACCTCCGCGCCAGATCCTGCGATGCCCATTCTTTGGCCCGCGGGGGTCCTGGGCGGCGTTGCCTGCGTCATAGGGTGCGAACCAGTCCTGGCACCACTCGCCCACATTGCCATGCATGTCGTAGAACCCCCAGGGGTTCGGCCGAAGTAGGCCAACCGGTTGTGGTGTGGC
>JAGYIQ010000196.1 GCA_018402565.1 Pirellulaceae bacterium
GTAACAAGTGGCCGGCAACCAAATCGCGGCACTGGACAACCAAGAACCAAGAACCAAGAACTCGGTTGCTATTCCCTCTGCCCTCGAACGTCTGGTCGTCCAATGTGCCCCTCGACATTGGGCGGTTGGAGAACGGCCGAATCTCGCAAGACTTCATTAAATCTACATCAAAAATACGCCGTTCTTTAACAGACTGCAAGTAGGTTGTCATGGTCGTAGCCTCGTCGATCGGTGTGGCTGGTGTTTGTTATTTCTCTTAGACCAGGGAAAAGTATGATGCGAATTGGGTTGAGTTGGATGGTGCTTGTGAGCGCCGTAGCTGTGATTTTCTCGTCAGCCAGCGTGCAGGCGGGATTGATTTTGAACGAGTACAATGCCGTGCGTTCGGATCGCTGGTTGGACGCTGATGGCCTGGCCGCCTCCGCCGCGACGGACACCTATTTTGGCCGCATTGCCGGTAATGGCGGACGCTGGTTCGAGACCCTGGCGGTCGGCTCGACCTCCAGCCCCGGCGAGACGATGGATCTGCGTGGTTGGTCGTTCGATTGGACCAGTACCGATGTCGGCAGCGGTAGCTTTACCCTTAGTAATCACTCGGCCTTGGGATCGATCCACCGCGGTACCTTGATCACGTTTTTTAGCCAGGATGGAGCTGGCCCTAATGTGGGTAGCAACCTTCTGGGTGCTGGTGCCAGTACAGCGGCAGGCGGCGACTTGGCCCAATACGATCCGACGGCTGGCTCTTGGTGGCTTAACATCAACATCGCCGATAGCGACTTGGTGTCGGCTGGCAGCTTGAACACCGGGAATGGCGATTGGCAGTTGACGATCAAAGATGCGGACGACAACACCGTGTTTGGTCCGGTCGGTGAAGGCGTCGGTAGCTTTAGTGGCGTCAGCAGCCGCGAGGTTGGCAAACTGGAGGAAACCTTCGGCACGATTGCAGGTTGGCAAGCGGTCACGCCGTTGTCAGGGTACAATGATGGCACGAGTAGCTCGTTCGGAGGGGCCAATTTGTGGAACAGTAGCGCGAACAGTCAGGACTTTAGCAGCTTGCAAAATGTCCCCGAACCATCGGCCTTGTTGCTGGTCGGTTCGGTTTTGGGTGCTGGGTTCTTGCGTCGTCGTCGCAGCTAAGGCTCGGTGTTCGATCGCTGGATGAGTTTTGGCCCGCGGCCCTGAATGGGGCGGCGGGCTTTTTTTGTGGCCGAGC
>JAGYIQ010000197.1 GCA_018402565.1 Pirellulaceae bacterium
GAAGGCTCCGGCAACATCCGTACTAACATGTCGGGACGCGGGTTCGATTGGGAGATCCAGTACCGGAACCACAACCCATCTGGGAATAACGGAGAAACGCCTCGTTCGTTCGCTCGCCAGAACCTCTGGAAGAACGCCGAGCTTGAGTACCGCGGTGCCCAGGTCACGGATGCGATTTACAAGAAGGAGATGCTGGAGAACCGCAGCGCTCAGGCTCTTGTAAACGTCGCCGGTAAGATGGCCAGCCGTCTGTTGACGAGCATGGAGCAGTATCTGGCCAAGGAGTGGGTGGTTGACGGATATACCGCCGGCAACGAGCTTCGCTTCCATGGCATTGAGTCGTTCATGGCCACCAACGGTACGATCAACGTAGCGACGGGTGCCCAGCGGACGGCCAACGCCGCCGACCCCTTTGGCTACTCGTCTGACACCTATGCTGGTCTGTCGACCACGCTCGGTGCGTACGGCGGCTCGCAGGTGTCAGGAGTCTGGCCCAACGGCGAAGCCGATCCTGAGTTCGACTTCTTCTCGCCGGTGATCTGCAACTACACCAGCTCCTACTTTGGTGACACCAGTTGGTCTGCCAACTGCACCAAGGCAGTGCGAGAGGCGATCCACCAGACTCGCCGCAATGATTCGCAGGAAGATCAGATCGACATGGTCCTCCTGGACCGCCGACTGTTCATCGACTTCCTCAATGCCTTGGATGCCAAGGAGCGGGTGATCGTCAGCCGCACCAATGGTCTGCGAAGCTACGGCTTCACGGATGTGTTTGAGCTGGACGGCGTTGAAATCTCGGGGGAGAACTCTGTTCCTGCTAACACGGGCTATGGCCTGGCGGTAGGAAACATCGAACTCCTCTGCATGGAGGGCAACCTTCTGACAAGCGAAGGCCCTTTCTATGACGAAATTACGCAGCAATATAGATACGTGGTCAGCCACCTTGGCAACCTAAAGTTTAAGTCGCCTCGCAACTTCTTCAAACTCGCCGCTCTTGCCTAAGTAAAAGGAAAGTTTCACATGAGTCTTCTTGTTGATCCGCCGTTCGCACTGGGCCAGACCCTTGGCGTTTCGTCCGCAAGCGACGGCACTGGTTGGGTGGGCACTGTAAAGCAGTTCCCAGACGTTGATCCGACGACGGGCCAGATTCGCAGCAACCGGGTGAAGACCT
>JAGYIQ010000198.1 GCA_018402565.1 Pirellulaceae bacterium
TGTAATCGCGTCCGCTGAGTGCGTATGCGTGGCAGTGGCATACGCTTGAAAAACAAACGACTGAATGACGTTGGCGTCGTCTTTCCAAAACAGCGTGTCGTCGGCGTAATTGATCGCCAACTCGCCGTGGTCGAGTGACGACGGCGTTGAGGTGGTGGTGCCAGAGCGGCGAATTTTGACGGTGTTTGCCATCACGACCTTTTGTGCTGAATTTTGGGCATGACTCAATATTTGTCGTATGGTGCAATTCAGTGGGCAAACAGGGCAGACATCAGCAAGCGGAATAGCCAGACGCCGAACATTCCGCCTGCCATGCCGGCCGGGATGGCGGCGAGGAGCAGAGCGGCGGCGAAGGTGTCAGTGGTCATTGGTCAGGGAAGGCGGCGGTTGGCGGTGTGAACGCAGCGGCGTAACGCGCCACGCCCTTGGTGATTCTTACGTCATCCAAATAGCCATCAACGGCGATGGCAAATCCGCTGGCGAAACTGCCAAACGCTGGGTAGTTTCCAACAGACAGAGTGGCCGAGCCGTTGAAGTCAGCAGAAATTGTGCCGCTCGCCTCCTGAGCGCCGCCAATAAAAACTTTTACTGTGCCGGATTGCCGGGTCACTGAGAGGAACGTCCATTGTCCTGTCGGAACCGAAGCACTCGATGTCACACTGCTACCGTCAGTGTAGAACACTAGTTTTCCGCTGTTGTTGACCCACCATATCCACTCGCTACCACCGCTCCCGTACTTTGCGACTAGTGCGTTTACGTTTGACGGCGTGCCGTTCAAATACGCCCAACACTCCAACGTAAAGTCGCCAGTTCCAAAATCAAACGCCGCGTTGTCCGCAAAGTCCAGCGCGTCCTGTGATGTGCCTCCCGAGAAGGCCGCTGATGCGCCGCCAAACTTGCTCTCAGTCGTGCTCACAGCCAGGCTTCCGTACCTAGTGCCGGTAAACGCATTGCTGCTTGAATCCGTAAACGTCGTCGACCCGTTACTGCCGTCCATGTGGAGCAGCAGCGAGACGCTTGCAAAGTCTGGGTCGCTCGGCCCGGAGTTAGGCGTCACCGCCACGCTATCGCTGTAGTCGCCTCGCGTGTGATTCACCGCCGCCACTCGAAACGTGTATTCGGTGTCGTTCGTCAGGCCGGTGAGCGTGTACGAAGCAGTCGTCGACCCG
>JAGYIQ010000199.1 GCA_018402565.1 Pirellulaceae bacterium
TTTGTGGGTCTAGCGCACTTAGTCCGGCGAGGTATCGACCGTCCGCAGCCCGGCGGCTTCCAAGCTCTCATCGTAGCCCCACTGCTGCCCATCGGCGGCAGTTACGTTGCTGGCGACGAGCCGCCCGGAAACGTCATGCCGCCAAAACTGAACGCCAGGAATCGACGGCAGGGCAAATGCCATACTCTCTATCATCGCATCGGTAGCCGAAGTGTATAAGGCATAGTGCGTAGCAGGCTGCGTCCCTCTGGCAGATAGCGGCGAGCCAAACGCATCGCCGTCGTAGTCCGGGCCACTAGAATTGATAAGCCGTGCCGCCTGCTCGGCCGTCGCTTTTGAAGCTGCCGGAACAATAATGATTACGCGCCAGTTCCACATCATGCCACCGTGATATTCCATTTCTTGCCAAGCCAACGAGCAACGGCGTTCATCTCGGCATCGTTTATTGAGCGGCTGAAGACGAGCACTTCAGCGACTCGGTCCCTCCATGTTACACCGAATCCAGAAGGCAGACTGTCTCCAATACTGAACCGCGTCCATTCCTTGTTTAGCGTGTGCAAGTAGGTCGCGGCCGATCCGTTATTTACCCGGTTTTGAATCTCTGCCCCAGTGTGACGGCTGCACGCCAAAAACCATGTATCGTAGGTGACTGCAACGATAGCACGGGCGGTAGACGTATCAGCAGCAGAGGCAATTCCTTCATTTGCCACGTCTCGTTGTAGGGGTATGTAAAGGCCACTTGTGTTGAAATCGTTCCCGGCATCGCTCTGGGTAAACAGCCGAGCATTGGAAGCCGCTGCCGATGTCAATCTGGCAACTGCAAAAACCGTTTGCGACGTAAGGGTCTTTGTAAAAGTGCTTACCAGCCGGTCGCCGCCGTCAAACCCCGCAACGCCAAGGCCGTTTTGGGCCGCTGCCAAGTAGGTTGGAGCAGCACTATCAGCCCCGGTCTGGAGCATGGCTGCGCCAGCCCCGCTCTTATCTGCCACATACTTGATCGGCCCGTTGTTCGATACGGTGCCAGGTCCGGCTGATGTCGGGCCAAGTGTTGCCGCATCCGAGAAATCCCACCACGCGATTAGCCCGGCAATGCTGCGCGGATTGAATCCTGACGCCAGCGGCCGCAACAGCCTTGGGTTCATACTCATGGTGAAGACGCTAGAGGA
>JAGYIQ010000002.1 GCA_018402565.1 Pirellulaceae bacterium
AGCCAACGGTGGCGACTTGGGGAGAGGTCGTGACCTTGGCTTGGGGGTCGGCAAGCAACCACGGGGACCAGGTGGTCCAGGTCCGGAAGTCTGCGACCGTTTCGTAGGCTTGGGCGGGGGTACACTGAATTTCGATCGCGCGCGAGATGTCGTAGGCTGGCATGGATCGGACTTTCGATAAGTGACACGCGGAGACCTGGAACCCGGGCTAGAAACTAGCGGAGACGAGTCGCCTTCTTTTGTAATCGTTTGCGGCTCGATTGTCCAACCGCTGTCTTCCTCTGCGTTCTTCCCGGGGCACGGGAACACTCGTATTTGCTGATACGCAAATGACAGAATTCACCCTCCGAGGCGAGAGTGGTTACCAAAAAACAGAGAGACGGGCGTGTTTGTGGGAGAAATCAAACACGCCCGTCGTCGGGACAACCTGTGGTGGCCGTCCGGGCCACGGCAGGGTTGTCATAGGGGACTGATTTTCAATTGATGCGGTTATGCATTTTCGCCACGGCTTGTGTCGGCCCGTTGGGCCTGACGGTCCATGAAAAAAATGGGGCTGTCTACCGGTGGCTGACGCCACCGGCAGAGGTTATGCCGGCCCGCCGGGCTTGGGGGCGATTGGTTACGCGGTCTCGGCCGTCGAACTCTCGATGGTGGGTTCTTGGCCGTCCAGGAAGCCGACGAGGGTCTTGGAGCGGTACGGTTGTTGGAGTTTCCGCACGGCTTTGGACTCGATTTGTCGCACGCGTTCCCGCGTGACCGAGAAGATCCGGCCGACTTCCTCTAGGGTGTAGCTGTAGCCATCGGCCAGGCCATACCGCAGTTTCAGGATCTCGCGTTCGCGATAGTTCAGGTGCTCCATGGCCTGTTCGATGCGGATCTTGAGGGCGTGGCGATTGGTTTCAGCCAGCGGATCGGATTCGCCTGGATCTTCCAAAAATTCGCCATAGAAGCTGTCATCGTCACCGATGGGTTGATCCAACGAGAGGGGTTGCCGAGCCATCTTGATGACGACTCGAGCTTCTTCCAAATTGATTTTCGCTCGGAGGGCAATTTCTTCGACGGCGGGTTCACGACCCAGTTCATGCACCAAGTCTCGCATGACCGCTCGGACTTTGGTCATCGTGTCGATCATGTGGACGGGGACGCGAATGGTGCGACTTTGGTCCGCGATGGCTCGGGTGATGGCTTGGCGGATCCACCACGTGGCGTAGGTGGAGAACTTGTAGCCACGAGCGTGTTCGAACTTGTCGACGGCCCGCATCAGGCCCGTATTGCCCTCTTGGATCAGGTCCAAAAAGTTGAGTCCGCGATTGCGATACTTTTTGGCGATGGACACGACCAAACGCAGGTTGCTGGCGGAGAGCACACGTTTGGCGGCATCGTGTTCCTCCTGCAGAAGTTTGACCTTATCGATGCGACGTTGCAGATTTTTGGGGCTTTCGCCGGTCTGCTTCAGCAGGTAACGCAAGTGCAAGCGAACCTTTTCGGGGGTCCGCGTCCCGAAGTACAGCGACGGATCGTTGTCGCGGAGCATGCGGTACATGGTCTGCATTTGATCGTTGATGCGGCAGAGTTGGTCGAAGATGGGGAGCAGGCGATTGATTCGCAGGTTCATCTCTTCGATCAGCCGAACGGCTTTGTGCCGGCGGCGGCAGAGGCGATGCCAGAGCTGCTTGCGGTCGGCGGGGCACACGCCGCGACGACAGGCGGCCTTCCAATCGCGACGATTTTGAGAGATCAAGTTCCGCAGGGTCGCCAGATTGGGGCCGAGTCGCTTCATGATGCGAGCTTTTTCGGCGGTATTGGTGACCGAGACCTCGATGGTGCGATCCAAGCGTAGTTCGCTGTTGTGCACCTTCTTGAGCAGGTGGTAGGCGCCTTCGATCAAGTAATCGGACGCCAGGACTTGGTTGCGATAGCGGATTCGAGTCCGCTCGATTTCACGCGCCACAACCACTTCTTCGCGTCGATCCAGCAGGGGGATACGGCCCATTTGCACCAAGTACATACGGATGGGGTCATCCAGGCCCTCGCCGGCATCTTCGATGTCGTAGCTGGTGATCTCGTCTTCGTCAAACTCCTCCTCGGCCACCGAAGCGGCCGCGATGACACTCAGTTCGTCCTCGTCACTGCGGTCCAGCGACTTGATCAGCACGGGTGGGATGAGGGGATCGGAGAGCAAGGTGTCGTCAAGTTCAAAGGAATCAACATCATCTGGGCGACGTTTTTTAGCCATCTATGCTTTTTCTCCCGAAGCAACGAATGGTGAGTGGGTGGGACCACGAAAAGTGGCGGGAAGGTCCAAGCCAGGCGGGAAACCTCGGTCGGCGATCTGTTTTCGGTTGGCAATGGGTCTTGGCCAGCAACCAAACGCGGTCAAAACCGATCGTTCTGACTGCGTTGCATTGATAGCCGCGACTCGCTCTCACTTGCATCCCTGCATCGACATCCCTGGTTGAACTTCCTGTCCTACTTTGCCGTCCACCGAGCCGGCTCGTCGGGGCGACGAGGGGCGGCCGAGGTTCAATAGCTGGACTTCCGCTACTCTCTCACCAGCAACTGGCGGGCCAAAGGCTTCAAACCACGGGAAATCGGCCCGAAACCCTGGGAAACTGGCCGCAAAGCCAGCACTTCCGCTTCCGTGAGAATTATTGCGCTGTCGAGTTCCAAAAGCAAATGCGGTTTTTTTGGGACACTTGATCGCGAAATGAAACACTCGATTGAACGATTTTGCCTTAGTCGGCACCTGAAACGGCGCCTGGGTCGGCACTTGAAACGGCAATCGTGGGTGGCCCTGATTGTCCCGTTCAACGGAGCGCCGTGGTCTGATAGGATCGGGTCTTTGGGGGAAGAACGTGCAGCGGAGAGACGGATGGCTGGCGACGACCTGGGCTCGGCGAGTGGATCGGCAGGGATGGGTGGTCCCGATCGAGCAGCGGGGGTAGTGCGGACCCGAGTGGTCCGCCTGCGGCCGGTCGATCCTGCGCCCCGAGGGCCGTCGCGGCAACGTGGTCGGTGGGTCTCGCGGATCGTATTTTTTGCGGTGTTTTTCGGCCTGTTTTGGCTGTTGACGCGGTTGCCGGCACTATTCGATGCCGCTGGATTGAATCGAGTCCCGGTGTCGGGGCGGGTCTGGATCGATGGTGAACCTGCGACCACCGTGCGGCTGGTGTTTGTCCCACTGGAACGCAGTTTTGATCAGTCGCTGCAACCGATTGCGGTGGCCACGACGGACGAGCGTGGGCGGTTTCGACTCCGCGATTTACAGGGCAAACTGGGGGCCGCGCGCGGCAGACACTTGGTCTTTGCGGTGATGCCGGTGAAGGGTCTAGCGGTGGAAGGAGCTTCTCCAGATTCGGCCGATCGGGCCGAGGGGGCAGGTGAGCTGGTGCCTGACCCATTGCTCTGGCCGGGGACTTGGGGCGAGCCAGGCGGTGTGGGCGCGGAATTTGGGGCTTTGGGCGGTGAGGATGGGTTTGATCCTTGGCGAGACGCTAGCGATCTGGTAGGATATTGGGTACAGCCGAACACCCTACGAGGAGAAGTAGCGGTGCCGTTGTTGGGCATTGATGACTTGGAATTGAATTGGGGCCGCCGATCGACTCATGAGAACCCTTGAATGAGCCAACGATACGACCAATCACTGACCTTGCAGCCTGGCGTGGTTAGTGACTTATCTTCTGTCCCAGCCGATACAAGCCGAAATACTGGGGTTGTGAGCCGTGCTCCCTCGTCGTCCGATTCTTTGTTGTTGCAAGACGCCGCCTTGAAGGCCGCAGGATTTGAGGCGGACGGTGGGGCGTTTGAGGCGGACGGTGGGGCGGACGGTGGGGCGCTGGTGGGCTCCCAAGCCATGGTGGCCGCGAGTCGCGGGCGGGGAGCTGCGGTGAGTCGGCCGGATTTTTATGGCCGAGGGACGCGGCATGCGGCACGACGCGGTTGGTTGGCTTGGGCTTTCCTGGACAGTTACTCCTGGCGAGCCATCTTGCTGATGTTGTCGTTCTTGGCGTTCGGCTTGGTTGTCAGCAGCTTTGTTCTCTCTCTGTGACTCCGGCGGGGATGGCGGCGGGACGCCAATCCACCAACTGCATTTCGACTCGTTTGTAGCCACGGAATTCGTTGATCACGGGTCGGTAGGCCACATCGACTAGGCCGTCGTGGCCGACGATGTCTTCGATCCAATCGCTTTTCCCGAAAGCCACGGCTCGGAATTGGTACTTGTCCTGCTTGACTTGGACGGACAGGTGCCGGTCGCCGCTGCCCATGGGCTTGGGATCGATCAACTGGACTTCGGTGGAACACAGTACGGGCACGGGATTTCCTTGGCCAAAAGGTGCCATTTTTTCGATTTGCGAGAGCGTGTCCAACGTCAGTTGATGCAGTGAGGCTTCGGCATCGATCTGCAGTGGCCGGCGACGCGGTCGTTCGGCGACTTGTGTGCGGATGTAGTCCCAGAGGGCTTCGCGAAAGGCGGGCACATTTTCGCTGCGGATCTGCAGTCCAGCCGCTGCGCGATGGCCGCCGAACCCCTCCAAGTGTTCCTGGCAGGCCGCCAGGGCCGCGTAGAGATCAAAATCGCTGCCGCCGTTGCGGCAGGAGCCGGTGCCGGGCTTGGCACCGGTGGGGTCCAACGAGATCAGGACGGTGGGCAATCCGTATTTTTCGGCCAGTCGGCCGGCGACGATGCCGATCACGCCGACGTGCCAATTGGGATCGGCCAAGACGATGGCGGGATCTTGCTGCGGATCAAAGTCCTCCTGTAACGTTTTCTTGGCAGCGTTGTAAATCTTACGATCCAAGCTGTCACGGCTGACGTTGAGTTGATGGATGTAGTCGGCCAGGGCGGAGGCGCGAGTTTTATCGCCGGTGACCATCAACTCGATGGCCAGAGCGGCTTGTCCCAGTCGCCCGGCCGCGTTGAGTCGCGGGGCCAGGGTGAAGCCGATGTCGTCGGAGCGGAGGCTGGCCTTTTCATCCAGTTGGGTGACCCGCATCAGTTGCTGCAGCCCCAGGCCTGGGTCGTTTTTCAAGCAGGCGACCCCGTAGTGGACCAGGATGCGATTTTCGCCGACCAAGGGGACGACGTCGGCGACGGTGCCAATCGCGGCCCAGCCGATCGCGGTCATGAGGAACTGCCGCATGACCGGTGTGACTCGCGGGGCACTGCCGTCTGGGTTGGGGCCGCTGGTCTCGCGGGCGGCGACTTGGCACAGCGCCCAGGCGACTTTGAGTGCCACGCCGGCTCCCGAGAGGGCTGTGAGCAGCGGGTGGCAGCCAGGTAGGCCGGGATGGACGATCGCCGCGGCTTCGGGCAGCGAGTCGGCCATCGTGTGATGGTCGGTCACGATCAGCTGGATGCCCAACCGAGCGGCCTCGGCGGCCGCCGCTAGACTGGCGATTCCGCAGTCGACCGTGACGATGACTTGGGCCCCCTTTTTATGCAGCGTCTGCACGGCTGCGACGCTCAAACCGTAGCCATCCTCCAAGCGGTTGGGGACGTGATAACGAGGGGTGGCCCCCAGGGTCTGTAGGCAGCGGTAGAGGATCGCGGTGGCGGTCATGCCGTCGGCGTCATAATCGCCGTAGATCCAGATTTTCTGGTCCGAGCGGAACGCCCCCCAGAGGATCTCGGCGGCGGCCATGGCCCCTGGCAGGTCGCTCGGATCACGCAGGTCGGACAAGCGAAACTCGAGGAACTGGCGGACCGCTTCTCGCTCGGTGATTCCCCGGGCCACCAACAGTTGGGCGAGGATCGGGGAGAGGCCATGCACGGCTTCCAAGGCGGCGATTGCTGTGCGATCGTGGGCCACAAACTGCCAGGGTCGTTCCATCGGTACAATCCGTTGTGGTGAGAGTGAGAGTTCCGTAACCGGAGTTGATTTGAGGCTGCCGGCTCAATATAACATTTTCGCGAACCCTCGTCCCATAGGCCCTCCGCCCCTTTTTTTGCTGCTCGCTCCCCAATCTTTTTGCCAAGAATTTTTCTGCCTCTGCCGTCCCGTCGCGTATTTGTGTCGGCCCTCCGGGCCTCATGAGCCACTTGAACAGTAGGCATCCCACCGGTGGCTGACGCCACCGGCAGGGGTTGTGCCGGCCCTCCGGGCCTCAGAGCAGGCGGCTGGGTTCGGCGGGCAGCTTGAGGCAGCGGTTTGTCAATCAAGAAAGAAAGGCAAAGAACCAAGAACCAAGAACCTTTCTCGCTTCACCCGCCCTGCATTCGAGTATGACTTCGATTGGCTTGTTAGATGATGTTATTTTTTTAATTTCACCTCAGCGGGTCGGGGCCGCCGCGAGAGAAGGGATGGCAGCGGAGGATGCGTTTGGCGGCGAGGCAGCCGCCGCGGAGGAGTCCGTACTTGGCGATGGCTTGACGAGCGTATTGGCTGCAGGTGGGATGGAAGCGGCAGCTGCCGGGGTACCAATGACTCATGGTCACTTGGTAAAAACGGATCAACCAATCGGCAACTTGGCGGGGCCAGAGGCGGACGTTAGTCACGGCGAGGTTCCTCGGTGCCGGACCAAGGAGGGGCGTCGAGGAGGGGCTGCATATTGTCCGAGCTACTCGAGCAGACTAGCCGCCGAGTATTGTGGTCAACGATGTCGACAACCAGACAAAAATGGTCGGGAGGCAACGCGTCGCGAATCTTGTCGCCCCATTCGATCAGGATCAAACCGTCTTGAACAAACAGCTCCTCCGCACCCAAATCCCAGAACTCGGCGGTGCTGTTCAATCGGTAGGCATCCAAGTGATGCAACGTCCGACTGCCTTCGTATGTCTGCCACAACGTAAACGTGGGACTGGTGACCTCCCCAGCGGCCACGCCCAGTCCTTGGGCGATGCCGCGGACCAGCAAGGATTTGCCGGCCCCCAAGGTGCCCTCGAGCGAGACGATCGCACCCCCGGGTAAATGCTGGGCCAGCCACCGACCCAGCTCGAGGGTCTGGTCTGGGGAATGTGACGTCCAAAGGAGCGTTGAGGCAGACATGGGTTAAGTTCGGAACGCGGACGGTGATCGAGGCAGCGTGCTGGAGACACGCAGCGGCCGGCGACAAGCGGCCATGCCGCCCCAAGTTAGCAAAGCACCGCGGGACTGGCTAGCGCTGCGTGGGTGGCGCGATGCGGAGCCGCAGGCCACGGGGCAGCGGATCGGTGGGGCGGTAGCGGCCTTCCAGCAGTTCGTAGTTCCATTGATACAGCGTCAGGTAGTGGCTGGCTTGGTCCAAGTACTCGCCCGCCAACTGAAACAGCGACTCGCCGCCTTCGGTCACAATCCACTCGGTGGACGAAGCCGTTCCCGCTGAGTTAGCGAAGTCGGGGGTTGGCGTCACGTGTGGTGGCAGGTCGGGGGCAGCTTCGAGGACGGATCGCCGCAGCCTCGACGGCTCGGTGGGGGCCCGTGGGAACGAGTTGGTTGCCGTCGTGGGCGATGTTGGCAAGTTTGACGAGGGTGACGATGGGACTTCGTCCGCGAACGCGACCGGTTGCACGGTGCCGTGGTCAGCGGCCAGCGGTGCGGTGGGTGCGGCTGCGACCAGGTCGGGATAGACAAACTCGAACATCTCAGCCGGCAGGACCATCAACTGGGCACCCGGCGGGAACTGGCCCGCTGCGTCTGCTCGGCGGTGATTCAACTGCAAAATCGCCAACCCATACCGCTCGTCGCCGTACAGTTGCCGCGACAAATCCAGCAGTGAAACGCCAGCGGGCAAGGGCACGCGACGCATGGCGGCCTTCAACTGGTCGACCGTGAAGGCAGGCCCAGCGACGCGGTTCTCGGGAGCCGGTTGCGATACCGCCACAGTCGCATCGCTCGAGCGCACGGAGGACGGCGTGCGAAGGGTGCCTGCCTCGATCGGCAAACTTGGAGTCGGCAAGCTTGGAGTAGTTACGCTTGGCGCTGGCAAGGTCGGGGTCGTTACGCTTGGAGTCGGCAAGCTCGGTGTCGTTACGCTTGGTGTTGGCAAGGTCGGGGGCGTTACGCTTGGTGTTGGCAAACTTGGCGTTGGCAAACTTGGCGTTGGCAAGCTCATTGCCGTAGCGCCGGGCGCCGGCAAACTTGCTGCCGTTGAGTTGGGTGCCGGCAGGGCAAGCGTTTGCGGTTGTGTCGTGGGTAAACCGGTCGTGGGTAAACCGGGCGTGGGCAAACCGGTCGTGGGCAAACCGGTCGTGGGTAGCGTTGGTGGTGCCGAGTCAACTCCAACGGTTGGATCGGTCGCTGGGGTCACCGTGACGACCGTCGTCATGCGGTTCCCCAGAGCCTCGGGGAGAGCGCCGGACGGGGGATCCAACTTAGCTTCATTTACTGCATTTTCTACATTTGCATCAAATGTGCGTTCCGTGCCCGCCGCCGGCTCCTCGGAGACTCGTTCGGGTATTTCTCGGACGGTCGGCAAACCGCTGGGGAGTTGCGGCCAGGCGGGGTTGGGAAGCCGACTTGGATTGCTCGTCGGATTCAGGCCCATGGCGTCCGCAGAATCTGCCCTGGGGGGGAGCGTTGGCGGGTCGGGCGTTGGCAGCGACTGCGACTCGACGTCCCGCGGCGATAGCGTGGGAGGGGAGGCGGGCTCGTTGTCGCCGACGTTGTCCGAGCCCAGCGGCAGGCTGGGATCGGCCGTGGCGATGCGGATGCCGCCCGTCATGCCTCCCAGCCATTCGGCGAGGCGCTCGGGGGCCATGGGGCGAAGTTCGCCCAGGTCTACCATTTCGTTCGATTCAACGCGTGGCAGCGGAACGAGGGGGGGTAGCCTGGTCGGCACCAGCACATTGTCATTGCCGATGGTGAAGACATTCACGGGTTGGGTCAGCAGATGCTCTTCGTGCCCATCCCAGACGGTGCGAGCCTTGAGGTACACGGTCAGGACAAGGATTGCCAGCAGCCCGACGAGTACCAGCAACCCGAGCGTCGCTTCTCTTGCCATTCGTCGATCGAGCGACTCGGATTCCATACGTGCGCTTCCGTGCGATAACAGTGACCGCCGGCGATATGGCCGTCGGGCGCTGCAAAGGTTGCCAGCAGGCCGGTCCTTGGCCTGCGAGCGTATCATAGGGCATGTCGCCAGAACGGCAAAGATGAAAAAACCGAGTCGTTTAAGAGACTTCTCGTTCGGCGCGGCGGCGTTTGATCTTTTCCCATTCGGGGTCGGGTTGGTGAAAGTCGATCACGTGACCGGATTCAAAATCACGGAGTACGACGCTGGGTTGCGCGATGCGGCCGGCGTGTTTGGCGGCGATGCGGACGTGGAAGCAGACGCGGTGGTCCTCGAAGCGGCGGTCCAGGACCTCGCTGTGTTTCTCCAAGTAGGCGATCAGGCGTCCATCGCCGATGTCCCCTTCGACCTCGAGGTCCAGAAACGAGCGACTGAGTCCCAGGCTGACGGCTTGGGTGAGTTCGGGGACCCCTTCACCGGTTTTGGAGCTGATGGGGACAGCGAAGGGGTAGCGGTCCAGCAGTCGAGTGAGGACATCGGGATCGGAGATTTGATCGATTTTATTTAGAACCAACAAAGTGTCTTTTTCCTCGATCTCCAGTTCCTTCAGGACCTCGTAAACGGCGGCGATTTGATGCAGCACGTCGGGACTGGAGGCGTCGGCCACATGCAACAGCAGGTCCGCTTCGCGTGTCTCGGACAGTGTCGCGCGGAAGCTGGCCACCAAACCGTGAGGCAGTCGCCGGATGAATCCCACGGTGTCGGACAGCAGCACGGGCCCCCAACTGGGGAGGTGCCAGCGACGGGTGCGAGTGTCCAGGGTGGCGAACAGTTTGTCCTCGGCCAGCACATCCGCTTGGGTCAGGTAGTTCATCAGCGTGCTTTTGCCGGCGTTGGTGTAGCCGACCAACGAGACCTTCATGCGTCCGCCGCGGGATTGGACTTGGCGTTGCCGTCGGTCCTCGATCGAACGCAGCTCGGTGCGCAGTTCACTGATGCGTTTTTCGACCAAGCGGCGGTCGACTTCCAATTGTTTCTCACCGGGGCCACGCATGCCGACGCCCATCTTGATACGCGACAAGTGGGTCCACATCCGCTTGAGTCGCGGCAGGGAGTATTCCAACTGCGCCAGCTCCACGGCGAGGCGAGACTCGTAGGTTTGCGCGTGGGTGGCGAAAATGTCCAGGATCAACTCGGTGCGATCCAGGACCTTGACCTTGATCGCCTGTTCGAGGTTGCGGACTTGGGCGGGCGAGAGATCGTTGTCGAAAATGATCACATCCACGGCGTGGAACTTGACCAGGGTCTCGAGTTCCGAGACCTTGCCGGAGCCGATGAAGGTGGCCGAGTCGGGGCGTTCGCGACGTTGGGTCAGGCCGCCGACCACCAGACTGCCGGCCGTTTCAGCCAAGCCTTCCAGTTCTTCCAGCGGATCGGTTTCGGTGACTTCGTCGGGGAAAATCACGCGCACCAGGTAGGCGACTTCGCGATCCACTTTTTTCTTCTTATCTCGGTCCAGCACGATAAATCAGGTTTCCTTTGGGTACCAATGGGGGGCGACATCGCCCAGCGTCACGATCCGGTGGTGGTGTCCGTGGGGCACGACCAAAATCACCCCCAGGTCAGGGCAGGTCTCGACCAACCGCCGGCAACCGTCTTCGCCCAGGACGAAACAGGCAGTACCCAACGCGTCGGCTTGGGCGGCGGTCGGCGCGAGCACGGTTGCACTCCAGACACCTTCGGCGGGGCGTCCGGTTCGCGGATCGAGGATATGACTGAGTCGTTTTCCACGAAAATGCACAAATTGTCTAGCCGAACCACTCGTGCCCAACGCTCGGTCGCACAGGTCCACCTCGCCCAACGAGCGATCGGGGTAGATCGGGTGGGAGACGGAGATCGGCCATCCGCTTCGCCGCGGCGGTGGTTCCTGGTTCGGTTCCGCCGCCGAATCGCCTGGTGGCGGGGAGCGAAAGTTGGAACCGTGGGCCAGGACGCTGCTTTGCCCGCCGTGGATGACAAAGTCCGCCACGTCCTCCTGGTGCAATTGTTCACCCAAGCGATCCAAAGTCCAGCCTTTGCCGATGCCGCCCAGGTTCAATCGCGTACCCGGGTGCAGCAATCGAACGGTGCGGGCGTCGGGATCGAGGTCAACGAGATCCATGCCGACGGGTTCCAGAGCGGCGGCGAGTTCTTGTTCGTTGGGCAGGCGACCTTCCCGCTTGAGGAACCCCCAGCATTCGGAGAGCGAGCCGGAAGTGATGTCGAAGGCCCCCTCGGTCAAGTGCCAGAGATGCATGGCATTGAGCAGGATGTCCCACAGGGCGTCGGACACAGGTTGGGGTTCGTCGTAGGCCAGGCGATTGATTTGACTGATTTCGCTGGTCGGGCGAAAGACACTGAGTCGAGCCTCCCAGTCCTCGAGCGACTCGAGGGCCGTCAGTCCGGCCTCCGCTCCGTGGGGGTACTGGCCGTAGTTCAGCAGCAATTCCCATTGGCAGGCCATGGCTGGCTTGGTCAGTTCGGTATAGAAGCCGTTGGGCCGCCAGGCGTTGCCGGATGCCGGGGTGCCGACCGAGTGGTTGAGGCCGGTGGTTGTGGCGGGCAGGGGGGCAGTCGAGGGGCGGAGCGCCGTGCGACCCCAGTCCTGCCACCAGCGGACGAGGTCCTGGCCGCGGAGGAAGCGACGCCGGCCGGCGATTCCCGCGGGACGCGGGTCTTGCGGAGGGTCGAATTCAAAGCGATCGTCGGTCACCCAAAAAATCCTGTCGGGTTGGCTGATACTTCTCTAACATCCCGCGTCAATGGCTTGGTCTATCGTCACCGACGCCAAGAACCTAGATTATGCTACGAATGAACGGTCTTGCCGAGCGGATGGCGCGGGTGCTGCGTCAGTTCGGCCAGGTAACACGTCGTAGGGCGATCCGAGGAGTTGGTTGTTGAATCCCGAACGAATGGCGGATGAATTTAACGAGTGGCCCGCACAGCGAGCGGACGACGAAGACTCGGCGGCGGGGGCGGAAGAGTACGACGACTGCGACTCGAGCGACACCGGCCCCTCCCAGCACTCGCAACACGCCAGTCAACTCGATCAACTCGATCAACTCGGGCACTTCGGTCAACACAGTCAACACAGTCAAATCGATCAACTCGATCAACTCGGTCAATCCAGTCAACCGACCGAAAGAGGTCCTTCTGACCCGGCGAGCCCAGCGAGCCCATCGAGTCTAGCGGAGCCGGTTTATTACTCACGAGATCCTCGGCAGGTGGCATTGGAGCGTGTGGAGGCGGGGATCGGGTCGGGGATTCTGGCGGTCGTCTTGGTGGTGGGAGCTGTTTTTGCGGGTGCGGCGGCTCGGTTTGGGGCGGGGTGGTGGTGGGGAGTCGGGATCGCATTTTTGGTGTGGTTATTGTTGTCGTTG
Source organism: Pirellulaceae bacterium (assembly GCA_018402565.1). Lineage (GTDB taxonomy): Bacteria > Planctomycetota > Planctomycetia > Pirellulales > Pirellulaceae > M30B19. The sequence goes on from JAGYIQ010000002.1 coordinate 12,348, forward strand.
TGGATGTTTGTCTGGCCGCCGATCCACCATCGGCACGTGCGTTGGCGGCTGGATGACACGGGCTTGGAGATCCACCGAGGGGTTTTTTGGCGTCATATTCTTTCGGTGCCTTTGGCTCGGTTGCAGCATGCGGATTTGGCTCAGGGGCCGCTGCAACGCCAGTGGGGATTGGCCAAATTGATCGTGTACACGGCGGGGACGCAGCACGCTTCGGTCGAGTTGGAGGGGCTGGCGTACGAGACGGCGGTGGGGCTGCGCGATCACTTGCTCCGGCAGTTGGGGACGCGTGATGTCGTCTGACGTTTCCCAACAAGACGCTGCGCCGCAGTACTTGCATTTTTCGTCGATTCTCTTCGACTTGGCGTCACATGGGCGCGAATTGTTGATGCCGGCGTTGTTTGGATTTGTGGGGGCGGCCAGTGGTTCGTGGTTTTGGGGGGTGATTGCCGTGGTGGCGTTTGGGTTCGCGGTGCTGCGGACCTTGATTCGCTATTTCACGCTGCGGTATCGGATCACGGACCAAGAATTGCAGTTGAACGAGGGGTTGATCTTTCACAATCAGCGCACGGTGCCTTTGGGGCGGATCCAAAACATCGACCTGCGGCAGAACTTGCTGCATCGTTGGTTTGGGGTGGCGGAGGTGCGAATCGAGACCGCCAGTGGGACGGAGGCGGAGGCGGTCCTGCGGGTGCTGACCAGCGGCCAGATCGCGGCGCTGCGGGCGGCCGTGTTTGGGCGGCGCTCGGCGGCTCGAGCTGGCCTGGGTACCGCGGCGGCTGCCGGGTTTGGTGCCGCTGGGGTGGGTACCGCGGCGGTCGCGGCGGTCGGTTTGGACGGGAGCGAGGGCCGCTGGGCCGAGGCGGACGGGAGCGAGGCGTACGCGGCGGGGACGACCGCGGCGGTGGAGGGAATGGAGGCAATGGAGTCGGCGGGGCTGGGGGCGGAGCCGGCGGGCGAGTTGTTGTTGCAGATCCCCTGGACGTGGTTGGTCTGGGCGGGGGTGGCCAGCAATCGCGGATGGTTGATGATCGGCTTGGCCTTGGGGGCGGTCTTCCAGTTCGACGTGCTGGAGCGCTGGATGCCGGATCGCTGGGAACGTTGGCTGGCGCGTTGGCGTTTTGATTGGGCGGATTTGCTGAATCATCTGGGGACGATTGCCATAGTATTTGTGGCTGGATTTCTGATTTTAAAGCTATTGGGCGTGATTTGGTATTTGTACCGGTTTGCGGGGTACCGGTTGGAGCGAGTGGGTTGCGACTTGCGAGTATCCGCTGGGTTGGTGAGTCGCTACAGTGCGTCGATTCCCCAGCAGCGGGTGCAGTTGATCAGTGTGCATCAGCCGTGGGTTTTGGGCTGGTTGGGCATGGCCTCGATCCGGATCGAGACGGCGGGGGGTGCGGGCGGTGGCGAGGAGAACGCGGAGAATGTGTCGCGGTCTTGGTTTGTGCCGGTGCTGCCGTTGTCTCAGGTCCCGGCGATCTTGACGGCCCTGCGTCCACGAGGTTGGCCGGCGGCTGACGGGGTGACTTGGCGGGGGACGGCGGGCGGGACGTGGAGGCGTCTGATGCGGCTGGCGGTGGTCGTCGGGGCGGTGGCACTGGGGGTGGGGTACTGGCAGTGGGGGCTGGTGGGCTTGGCCGGCGGGGCCCTGGTTGCGGGGCACCAGTTTTGGTACGCCTGGCGGCGGAGTCGCAGTCTCCAATACGCTCGGACGGCCGACGGTGTGGCATTTCGCAGTGGCATTTTGTACCGCAAGACCAGTTACACGTTTTTTGAGCGGTTGCAGACCTTGCGGTGGGAGCAGAGTCCGTTCGATCGACGCTGGGGGATGGCGACCTTGATTGTGGATACGGCCGCCGCGGGCCCGGCGGAACATGTGATTCGAGTCCCCTATTTGGACGCGGCGTGGGCGCGGGAGGAGTTGCTGCAGTTGCAGCATCAGGCCGCTCGGCATCATCCGGAGGGGGCCGATGGTCGATACATGGATCAAGACCCGGCATTCGTGGGCCAGTTGATTTTTCCGTAGCGGAACGCGTCAAGGGCTTGTTGATTTTTCCGTAGCGGAATGCGTCAAGCATTTCGATTGACGGGAAAACGCCGTATTTTCGCCGGATTTCATCGAATCGGGCGGCAATTTCGCGTGAGAGTCTGGAAAAATCAACAAGCCCTCAAGCGTTTCGATTGACGGGAAAACGGCGTGTTTTTGTCCGATTTCATTGAATCGGACGGCAATTTCGCGTGTAAGTCTGGAAAAATCAACAGGCCAGTTGATTTTTCCGTAGCGGAACGCGTCAAGCGTTTCGATTGACGGGAAAACGGCGTGTTTTTGTCCGATTTCATTGAATCGGACGGGAATTTCGCGTGTAAGGCTGGAAAAATCAACAGGCCCCGAAGGCCCGGCAACATCCCTGGATTTTACCCTCCTGGCGGGGAACTTTCCCACGCCTCAACCCGTCCAATAAAAGTGGAAACGTTGATCACTCCGACGGATAACGACCTCATTCAAGCGACGCTGGCGGGCAATCCGCAAGCGTTCGAGGGGTTGGTGCGCCGCTATCACGGCCGGCTGACAACAGCGATGGTGGCGGTTTGCGGGGCGGTCCAGGAGGCGGAGGACGTGGTGCAGGAGACGTTCCTGCAGGCCTTTTGTAAGTTGGATAGCTTTCGCAGTGAGAGTCGTTTCTACACCTGGCTCTATCGCATCGCGTTCAATCTGTCGGTGAACGTGCGGAGGAAAAAGCGACCGCTGCTGGTGTCCGATCGCTCGGATGATTTGGACCCGTTGCAGATAGCCGATCAGGGGGCTGGTCCGACTGAGCCGTTGGCGGCTGCCGAGCGGTCGGAGCAGTTGCTGGCGGCGATTGGGCGGTTGCCCGACGAGTTTCGCGAGGTGTTGGTGCTGCGGGAATTGGAGGGGTTCTGTTACGAGACGATCGCTGAGGTGTTGGGCTTGCCACTGGGGACCGTCCGCAGCCGCCTCCATCGGGCTCGAGGGCAATTGAAGGATGAACTGAGCGAATGGTTTGCGGATTGAAGAACTGAGATGTCGCATGAATCCAAGTGATGAAATCAATAACGAGATGCTGACGGCTTACTTCGATGGCGAATTGAGCCAGGCGGAGCAGTTGCAGGTCGAGCAGTCGTTGTTTGGCTGCCCGAACGGCCGGCGTCAGCTGCGCCAATGGGCGGTGCTGCGGCAGGAGCTCCAACAGTGGGCGGAGGCGAGTGCTGACCCCAGTCGTTCGGCGGGGAGGGAAGAGACGCCTCGGAGCGAGAGTCGGGCGGAGGCGGGCGGTCCGACGTCGGTCGTCATGCAACGGGTTCTGGCGGCGTTCCGCGACGGTTCCGCCAACTGGTCGACTGCGTCCAACTCGGTAAATACTGGGTCGGGCGAGCCGAGTGCCTCGGTACAGGCAGGCTTAGCCGGGACGGGGTTAGCCGGGACGGGTTTAGACGGGACGGGCTTAGCTGGGACGGGTTTAGACGGGACGGGTTTAGACGGGGCGGCTACCGCGCGTGGGACGTCGGCCAATGGGGATTGGACGCGGGCGAAAGATGGCTGGTTGAGTGATTATCGCCGTTTGACGCCGCGGCAGCGTATGCAACGTTGGAACTGGCAGTTGGGCTTGGCGTTAACGGCTGCTGCTGCGTTGTTATTGACCGTTTGGCTGAATCCATGGTCGTCGACGCGAGTTGACACGGCGCTGGCGCCGATGGCGGGTCCGCCGTCGAGAATGCTGGAAGAACAGGCAGCGGAGGGATTGGCGCCGATGGCAGCCGCTGCGGATTCCATGCGGTTCGACAGTGAACCGATGTTGTCGGCTGCCAGCGAAATGGGCCCGGCGGACGGGGTGCCGGCTGGCTCGACCGGAGAACCGGCACTGGAGAGTTACACGGCGTTTTTGGTTTACGACGCCACGGATCAAACCGCCAGTCTGGAGGCGCTGCAGACGGTGCTGACACAGAACTCTTTGGCGCTGACGGAAATTTTTCATGAGGATGGCAACCCGGCCGTGGTGCTATCGGGAGACACGCGGCAATTGGCCGAGGTGTTGGAGGCGTTCCAGTCGCAAGGCGAACATCAACTGGCGTTTGTCTCGAAGATCGATAACGCTGCCGCGTTGACCTTCGGCAGCGACCCGTTGGCGGCCGCTTCGTTGGGAGATGCTCCGGTACAAGCGAACCGGATGGGGATGGAATCCAGAACAATGGCGGCGGGTGCGCCGGCCCCACCCGCGTCGGATGGCCTGGTCGCGGGCGGCTCGGTGGCTCAGGGCTCGGTGGCTCAGGGCTCGGCGGCAGATGCGGGTGCGGTTGCTCCGGGTGCTGCGGCGCCTGGCTTGATGGCCGGCGCGGTGGCTCCGGGTGCGGCTTCCCCGGGCTTGGTTGCCGGTGCGGCGGCTCCGGGTACGGTTGCGGATACAGCGGTTGTGGAAGGCCCTCTGCCTGACGGTGGGTTGGCTATGAAGGCTTGGCCGCAGGTTGACCGGCGTGGTGTTGTTGGTGAAGTTGCTGCGGACATGACGGCGGAGGCGACGGGGATGGAGTTGCCGGCTTCGGTGCTGAATTCGCAGCTTCGTCAGGACATCATTCGCAGCCAAGCCAACCTGTTGGCCAATTCGATCGCGCCGCCGGCAAACCTAACGATAGAGGAGTTTTTGCGGGAGCGTCCCAACCAGCGGCAGCCACGAATTCCATTTGATCCCGGTTGGGCGATCGAGCCTGCCGGTCCAGAGGCGGAGAAAATGGCGGCCGATGTGACACCGCAAGCCTTGTCGGGTGGATCGGTTGGCGATACGCCAGGGTATCTGCGTTCTGGCGTTGGTGGTCGGATGGGGCGTTTGCCTGACACCAGTGGCTTAGAATCGGCGGGAGTGGGCTCGGCGAGGTTGGGCTCGGCGGTTCCGAGTCAATCGGCTCCTGGTCCGGCGGCTACCAGCGGGGCGGATGCTCCACGGGCGGAGTCCATGCCGGTCGAGCAGGCGGCCCAGTCACGCTCGGACGGCCGATGGTTGAACTCGCAAGCGTCCGGCAGCAACTCGCAGATTGTCGTCATCATTCGTGGCAAGAAACCGACCGTTTCGGCTCGCCCCGAGGCGACTCAGCCGACCGAGCCCGCTCGAGGGCCGCGAGATTGACGTTGCGGCGGGCGCGACGCCCCTGGGCCGAGCGACTTGTGGCCCAGTGACTTGCAGCCCAACGACTGACAGCCAAGTGACTCGTGGCCCAGTGACTTGCAGCCCAGTGACTTGCAGCCGAGCGACTTGTGGCCAATTTGATGTCGCTGCCCTGTAGTCGTCGTTCGAGGAGATCAGACGATGCCGCCGAAGCGGCTCAAACCGAGGGGTTCGCGGGTGGCGTAGGGTTCGCCGTAGCGGACGCCGATGAGTCGGCCCCAATGGCCGGCTTCTTCTTCCAGTCGATCGATCAGGCTGGGGTTGGCGGCGCGGCCCTCGATGAATTGGCTGTGGAAGCACTCGATGGCGGCTCGTTTTTGCGCCCATTCTTGGCTGATGTCCACGATCCAGTTGGGTTGCCAAACGCCGCGGAGGTGCACGCAAAAGTAATGAAAGACGCGTTGCGGATGGTGCGGCGTACCGGGCATGTCGGTTTTGGTCAGTTTGGCCCAGAACCGTGCATCTTCGATCAGACGCGTGGCCGCGACGTGGTCGGGGTGGGCGTCCTCCCAGTAGGGGGCGAAGAGCCAATTGGGTCGAGCGAGGCGGATGACGGACGCGAGGGCTCGGCGGGATTCCAGATTGGCTTCCAGGCTGCGATTGGGCAGGCCCAAGTTGCCCCGCCAGGTCAACCCCAGGACGGCGGTGGCGGCGGCGGTCTCTTGAGCGCGACGTTCGATCGAACCGAACGGGGTGGGTTCGCCGTTGGTCAGATCCAGCACGCCGACGCGAAGTCCGTCCGCCAGCATTTTCAGGATGCCGCCGCCCATCCCCAATTCGGCATCGTCGGGGTGTGGGGCCACAACCAGGACGTCCAAGGGTTCGGGGTCGGGTTGGATGGTCAAGGGACTGCCTTGGGGTTGAGCGGGCGTCGAGGACCAGTTCTGCAGACCGACCTACAGAGGCGGACGCCCTGATGGGAGGTTCTCGCCAACAGGACTCAGGGGTCCCATCGGCGTTATCTAACTAATCGCCGGGCTGTTTGGCTGCCGCCTACCGTCGCGGCGCACCACTGGATTGTTCGGCCGCTTGAGCGCGGCGGAAGGCATCCATGTCTTGACGACTGAGCTGCGCGGTTTGTGTCAGGAAATTGTCAATTTGTGAACTATTGAAAATATCCTGCAAACGTTGGGTCATGGCGGTAATGGTCTTGCGTTCCATCAGGTCGCCGTACAATTCGTCCTTGACTGCGTCGATATCGGTCACCACCGGTTCGGTGCGGCCCAAGCAATAGAGGATCACCCAGCTACCACCTTCGGAAATGATGCCGGAGATTTCGTTGGGACGCAGTTCAAAAGCGGCCTGTTCCAGGTTGTTTCGTCCGGTGTAGCGAGCGATCGGTGGAACTTCACCGCGGTTGTAGCGGGAGGAGTTCTCCATCGAGTAGGTTTCGGCCAGGCGTTGGAAGTTTTCGATGGTTGGGTTCTCCCGAGCCATCCGCCAGACTTTCTCGCAGCTCTTTTGGTCGAAGGTAACAATGGCCAGTACCCGCACGCGTGGTCCGTAGTTGGCTTCGAAGCCGCGGGTCATATCCGTGTTGTCGACCTGGACCGAGTTCTGCACCAACTTGCGAAGGGCAGCGGAGGGCCAAACGGCGTCTTGTACGTAGTAGTCGATGCGGCTTTCATCTTCTTCTGTGACTCGGCGGAGCCATTGATTCAAGTCGACGTTGCCGTTGGCATCCACTTGTCCGGCATCCGTGGCCACGCGGATGATCTCGTCGCGGAGGTCCTCCTCGGTCACGATCAGATTGTTGGTCTTGAGTTGTTGCTTGAGTAGCACACGATGGACTTCCACCTCCAGCACATCGACGCCGTAGCGGGTGATGCACTCCTCAGCCAGATCGGCCATCGAGACCGCTTGTCCATTGACCATTGCGGCCACGCCCGGCTGTTGTTGCGCCAACTGCGAGTCGTTCATGACGTTGACGATCTGGGATTGGTCCTGCAATTGGCGGAAGATGGCCGGTGCTTGGGCGTCGAGCTTCTGGGTGGCCAGCATGGCTTGGAAGCGATCGCGCATTAGGGCGGTTTGTTCGGGATTCAGTTGCACGGCTGGATAGCGGCGTTGGCACTGGAAGATATAGAACTGGCCGTAGAGTTCGACCACATCCGAGATCTGCCCCTCTTCCAAAGCAAAGAGCACTGCCTCGGCGGCCGGTTCCACGTCACCTTGCTTGAAGGGTTGGGGCGAGAGGCCCATGTACGGAGCCGTGGCGGGGTCGCGGGAGTAGTTCTTGGCTAGGTTGCCGAACTGCTCGGGATTTTTCCGAGCGGCTTGCAGGAGGATGTCGGCTTGCTCGCGAGTGTTCTCGACAATCAATCGCACCTGGATTTTTGGCCCATATTCACGGTTGATCAGTTCGTCGATTTCTTGCGGTGTGACTTCGTAGGTGCCGGCCGCCAGTTTTCGCAAGGCCAGATCCGTCCAGATGATCTCGTCTTTGATGCGTTGGGGTGAAATGTTCTTTTTGTCGGAAACCAGTTTCAAGTACTGTTCGACGGACATGCCTTCGACGCCCACGCTCTTGGCGACCCGCTCCAACTGCCGGTAGATTTCCTCCTCGCTGATAGTAATGCCACGTCGTTGGCATTCCAAGTCGATCAACAACTTGTTGACCATCGACTGCAGGACCTCTTTGCCGTAGCGTGCCACGCAGGCGGCGGCTAGGTCATTGCGGCTGATGGCTTCGCCGTTGACCACGGCCACGGTTTGGATCTTATCGGCACCGGGGGCGACCACTCCACCGGCGGGGGCCGCGTTGTTGGCTGGGGCGGCAGCAGGCGTCGGGGCTCCACGATTGGGCAGGACTTGGGCTTCGGCCGCGGCCAGGGTCCAAGCGGAGAGGCCCAGCACACTGAGGCCAATCCTGCGCACCCAGTTGCCGGTCGCTGTTCGGCGACGGATCGTTTGCGTGAAGGTTGTCGCTTGGCTCAGGGCACGCTCTGTGCCGGCCGCGGAGCTGGAGAAATCACGCTTCAGCGAAACAAAAGTGAGAACGGTCAAGCGTTGGAACATGCGTACGACTCCCTTCGAATTGGCGTCCGAGTACCTCGGCGCCGTGAACTTCTGAACAGCAATCCCTGCTGGTCGCGGTGGAGTCTACCAGGATTCGTCGATTTGGGTCAACACGACAAAAAACGGCCCGCCGAGACCGGTGTCCTGGCGGGCCGTGAAAATGCTGGCAACCAGCGGCTGGTTGAATTTTTCCGCTACGCACGTGGCCGGCATTGACCGAGGGTAACGAATCGCTTGCGGGCTTGTTGATTTTTCCGTAGCGGAACGCGTCAAGCGTTTCGATTGACCGGAAAACGCCGTGTTTTTGTCAGATTTCCTTGAATCTGACGGCAATTTCGCGTGTAAGTCTGGAAAAATCAACAAGCCCTTGACGCGTTCCGCTACGCATGTGGCCGGGATTGGCCGAGGGTAACGAAAGGTGGTTCTGGGCCTACGACAGAACGGTTTGGCCAACGCCGCGTTGCAGATTCTTGCCGAACAGTTGGCCGCCGTAAACGGCGTTTTCGCCCAACATTTCCTCGATCCGCAGCAGCTGGTTGTACTTGGCCATGCGGTCCGAGCGGGAGGCGGAGCCGGTCTTGATTTGTCCGGTGTTCAGGCCGACTGCCAGATCGGCGATCGTCGAGTCTTCGGTCTCGCCGCTGCGATGGCTGGAGATGGCCGAGTACCCATGGCGATTGGCCAGTTGGATCGCGCGGATGGTCTCGGTCAGGGTGCCAATTTGGTTGACCTTGATCAAGATGCTGTTGGCGATGCCATTGTCGATGCCGCGTTGCAGGCGGACGGTGTTGGTGACGAACAGGTCATCGCCCACCAATTGGACGTTGCCACCGATGCGATCGGTCAGCAGTTTCCAGCCTTCCCAATCGTCTTCGGAGCAGCCGTCTTCGATCGAGCAGATCGGGTAGCTCTGGGCCCATTCGGCCAAGAAGTCCACCATGTCGCTGGAGTTCATCGGCTTGCCATCGATGCGGTACATCTTGCTTTCGGCGTCGTAGTACTCGGTGGCGGCGCAGTCCAAGGCGATTTGAACTTGCGAGCCCGGCTTGTATCCGGCCTTCTCGATGGCCTGCATGATCAAGTCCAAGGCCTCGCGGTTCGAGGACAGGTTCGGGGCGAAGCCGCCTTCGTCACCGACGGCGGTATTCAGGCCACGATCCTTCAGCACCTTCTTCAGGCTATGGAAGATTTCGGTACCGCAGCGGAGGGCGTCCGAGAAGCAGTTGAAGCCCAACGGCATGACCATAAATTCTTGGATGTCGACATCGTTGTCGGCGTGTTGTCCGCCGTTGAGGATGTTCATCATGGGAGCGGGCAGCACACACGCCGAAGCACCGCCCAAGTAGCGGAACAGCGGTTGATTGGTGAAGTCGGCCGCGGCCTTGGCAACGGCCAAGGACACACCCAGAATCGCGTTGGCGCCCAAGTTACTCTTGTTGTCGGTGCCGTCGAGTTCGATCAGGCGTTGATCGATCTCCATTTGGTCCGTGGCGTCCATGCCCAACAGCTCTTCGGCGATCTTGGCATTGACGTTCTCGACGGCCTTGGTGACGCCTTTGCCCAAGAACACGTTCTTGTCACCGTCGCGCAATTCCCAGGCTTCATGGGCACCAGTGCTGGCGCCGCTGGGGACGGCAGCGCGGCCAAACGAGCCATCGGCCAAGGCAACGTCGACTTCGATCGTCGGATTGCCACGAGAGTCCAGAATCTGCCGAGCATGAATGTTGACGATCGAGTTCATAAGCAACCTTTGCCAATCAGGGGGGAGGATGGAGCAGTCAAGCCCGACCGCCGGGCGCCCCGCACCTTCTATCCTTCCAGTATCGGTTTTCTGGCAAATCTCGGCTAGGGGAGCAGTGCCAGCGAGCGATTCCCTTACCGAATTGAAAATCAGCCGGAGTACGTTAGCACTCGGTTGTCGCGAGGGAATCAGCCGGAGTGCGTTAGCACCCGGTTGTCGCGAGAACTGGACAACTCCTAAACCGTCTCGTGCCAGGCCACACGGTGCGACTTGCTGCGACGCGGCGGCATTGCCCGCGTGGCTGGCGATTTCCCCGCCGGTCGTGTATACCTAACGGCCGTTGTCGCCCGCCAGAGCCTCGGCGGATTGGACGATCCATCGCCTTCGTCTCAAGGTTGCACTCGTTATGTTTACTGGGTTGGTTCAAGCCAAAACCGCCGTTCGTCATCTGCTGCCGGAGGGCAGTGGCTGTCGGCTGATTCTGCAACGCCCCTCCGATACGGCCGAGATTCGCTTTGCGGAGCGGGTTTCGCTGGGGGCCAGTATCGCGATCAATGGCTGTTGCTTGACCGTGGTTCGGTTTGACGCGCAGGAATGGGAGTTTGAGGCGGGGGCCGAGACGCTGTCGCGCACCAACCTGGGAAAACTGGTGGTCGGCGACGAGGTCAATATCGAGACCAGCCTGCGGGTGGGCGATTCGCTCGGAGGGCACTGGGTCACCGGCCACATCGACGGTCTCGGGGTGGTCAGCGAGCGGGCGGACGACGGGACTTGGAGCAATTTCCGCTTTCGCACGACGGCAGCTTTGACGCGGCAGATGGCCAGCAAGGGCAGCGTGGCGGTCGACGGCATCAGCCTGACGTTGGTGGATGTGACCGAGGACGAATTTTCGGTGGCTTTGATACCGCACACACTGAGTGTGACCACGTTGGGGAAGCGGCACGTGGGCGACACGGTGAACTTGGAGACCGATGTGTTGGCGAAGTACGTGGAACGGCAGCTGGCGGGCTTTCGGCCCGGTACTTAACGGATTCTTAACCCGCCGCTGGCTACTTGTTTCGCTCTGGCGGCTTGCGGTATCGTTGAGGCCACACGCGGCGTAGGGAACGCTGGTGAGTCACCTCGAGAGTTAAAGAACGTATGCAAGCCAAAGAGATTTCGACGGGAGCGATTGTCGTTTTTGAAGGCGAACCGGTGATCATCGAGTCGCTGAAGGTCCAATCCCCGTCGGCGCGGGGTGGAGCGACGCTGTACAAGTACCGGGCCCGGAACTTGGTGACCAAGCAGAAGGTCGACTTCGTGCTCAAGGGCGGCGACTCATTGGACGAGGCCGACTTTCAAAAGCGAGCGGTCACGATGATGTACTCCGATCCGACCCATCTGCATCTGATGGACGTGGAAACCTACAACCAGTACTCGGTGGAGTTGGCGTCCATCGAATGGGAACGCAACTTCTTGGTGGACGGTTGCGAGGGGTTGTACGCATTGATTTACAACGACGAATGTGTGGGGGTGCAGGTACCCGCCACGATGGAACTGACCGTAGCCCAGTGCGATCCTGGCGTGAAGGGCAATAGCGCCACGTCGCGGGCCAAGCCCGCTACCTTGGAGACGGGCTTCGTGATTCAAGTGCCGGAGTACTTGAAGGAAGGCGAACGCGTCAAAGTGGACACGCGGACCGGCGAGTTTCTCTCGCGCGCGTGATGCCGGACTTGATTTCGATTCAACATGAATCACACAGCGCCGGTTTCCTGAGCGGCACGGCGCCAGCCGTCGGTTTCCTGAGCGGCTCGGCGCGCTAGCCGCCGGTTTCCTGAGCGGCTCGGCGCCAGCCGCCGGTTTCCTGAGCGGCTCGGCGCGCGCCGCCGGTTTCCTGAGCGGCTCGGCGCTAGCCGCCGGTTGAATCCACGCGATCGGTCAAACTTCCGCCCACACGGGACACACCCGTGGTGGGCGGAGAGCGATCGACACTCGCGAACCGCGAACCGCGAACCGGACTGCTCAACCGCCGGTGCTCGCTGCTTCAGACTCGTCGGTCGCGTCGGCATTGGATGCCGGACCGGCGGCTTCCGCGGCAGCAGGAGGTGGCAGTTCGATCCAGAACCAACCGCGGAGTTCGCCAATCTCAAAACCCGTGGCCTGATCTTGCGGATAGCGATCGACCAAGGCCGACTTGACCTCGGGCAGAATCTGTTCGCTGGGACCGTGGCACATCACACACTGGGGCTGCAACTTGATCGGCAGCAAAGCGGCTGCCTGCTGGTTCGACAACATCGCAAATTGGGGCTCGGCCACTTCCTGTTCGATCCAATCCTTCGCCCAGGCCGGCGCCAGGTTGCGTTGGTTGCGGAGCCGCACGCCGGTACGACCGATCTTGACGTTGTGCGTGCGTCCAACCTCTGCGGCCAACTCCCCCGCTTCTCGCTGGCAGACCGCGATGGCATTCGCCGGTCCCTCGCCCATGGCCTCCATCAACCGACCCGACAGTGTTGTGAACAGAGCGTCCTTGGCCGCCACCATTGCTTGGATCTGAGCTTCGGTCGGACGTTGGTCCGCCATGATCATGATCCCCTCATCAGCTCGTACCCGCACGTCTCCCTGAGGGGCGACGGCCGAACCACCTTCGCCGCATCCCATCAATACCAAAGACAAACCAATCCAACCCATCATCACACCCACCGTGTGGCTGGAGTGGGAAGTTCGCACATTTTTGCTGTTCATTTCAATCTCCGATTTGCTGTTCACTGGTCAGGGTCTCACCGCGGCTCTACCAACGACGAGCTCAATTGGCACAGATGGGCTTGCTGCACGACCTGCGGACAACTCCAGACCAAAAAGAACAGAGCTTCTCGGCACCAGCGTTCGACCGGATGACCTTGCACAAACCCTGCCCCTTTGGCCACCAACAGAGCCGCCTGAGTGGCACGCAGGACCAAACCGTTTGCCGCCGCTCTCAGTTCATTGGCATCAACCGCCCGCGAGTCCGCCCCCAATAACCGCTCGGTCAGCTCATCGCTTTGCTGACGCAACTCCAGCCCATGTCCCGCTAGGTCCGGTCGGGCAACGGCCTGCTGCTCGATCGAATCAATCGCGGCATTCGCCAACCCGATGGCCAAGGCCGAGGTCTGCAGCCCGCCGGTCGCGCCCACCGCCAAGGCCTGCAGGACCTGCGGCAGCGGCCCCGCCAACACCTGCTCACTCGGAACCAGGACCTCGGAGAACCGCACCGCCCCCGTCTGGCTGGCGTTGAGCGCCATCATCGCCAGCGGCGGTTCGACTTGCACGCCCGCGGCGGCAGTCTCCACCACCACCAACACTTGGTCGCCATCACTCAGGGTAGCACCGACCACCAAGTAGTCACACCCCACCGCGGCCGTCACCCAGGGCGACAGGCCATCGATGACCCAACCATCGTCCACCCGCGTCGCACGGAGCAACGGCTGCCCGAGGTGCTGGCCGCTGGTCGTCAAGTGCGAGATCCCCACCGACACCATCGGCTGGGCGTGCACCAACTGGGGCAACAGCCTCGCTTGCACGGCGGAGTTGTCACACGCCACCAAGCGTTTGGTCGCCGCCACGCGCTGGGTGATGACAAAGGTCGTCGCCAGACACGCTTGACTCAAACGCAGATAACCTCGCAGGACATCCCGATCCGACCAACCCCAACCGCCGTACGCCTCGGGCAGAAACCAATGAAACACACCCGCCCGAGCACAGAGGGCCAAACTCTCTTGCACCGATCCAAGCCGCTCGCAGTCACTCGAGCGGTCGGCCAACGCCCGGCATAACGCCGAAAAACTCAATTCCTCCCCCAACTCCCCACTGCCACCGACGGGCCGTTCGCCACCCCAGCGATCCGCGAAGCAATCATCGGCCAATACCACTCTCAAATTCATAACCCTTCATTGCACCAAAAAATCGCAACCGTCGCGAGCCGCCGTCGGCGAAACGCGTCAACCGACCAAGGGCAGCAACCACGCCAACAACACGCTCATCACGCCTGCCGTGAAACCGACCACGGCCAAGCAGGGCGTCCAAGTCCGCAAGGCCTCCTCGGTGGTCAGGTACCCCATCTTGGCAAAAATCCAGAACCCACTGTCGTTCATCCAGGAGCCGAACAGCGAGCCACCGCCGATGGCCGTGGCCATGTAGACGGGGTGACATCCGAGCACCTCGGGGTTGGCCACCGACGCCAACATGCCACTGGCGGTGATCATGGCCACGGTGCTGCTGCCCTGGGCGATCTTCAACAACGAGGAAATGGCGAAGGCCAACACGATCAGACTCAGGCCCGACCGCGAGTACTGCGAGAAGACCTCGCGGATCGTCTCGCCCACCTGGGCCACGTTCAGCATGGCGCCGAACGCCCCGCCAGCCGCAGTGATCAAGATGATCACCCCAGCACTGGCGAGCGCCTTTTCCACTTCTCCGCCCAGTACCGCCCAGCCGATGCGGCGTTGCCGCTTCTCAATCCACAGGGCCAACACGGCAGCGATCAATAACGCCAAGTTGGCATCGCCGAAGATACTGGCCCAGGTCGCCACCTGCCGCATCGGTGTCTCCCAGACATGCGGTGCGACCAAGCCAGGAAAGGTGTCCTCCAACAGCAGTCGATTCAAACGTTCCACTTGAGCCAGCGGCAAGCGCTGGCGATTCTCACTCAACAACTTCTTTGTCGCGGCCGAAAACCGTACGCCCAAAAACACGGACTCGTCGTACAGGTCCCGCCGCGCCAACAAACGGTTCAGGTTGGCGACAAACTCGCCATCGGACTGCGAAGCAGACAGCGACTGCCCCTCCGGCAACTCCGCTGGTGCCAACATTCCGACCAATCGCGGCAACACACGTTCGGCCGATAACAACGTCTGCGGCTCCACCGATACGGACCGCGACCAGAGTTCCGCGTTGAGCGGCGTCGGAGCAACCATCACCGCCTGCAAGCCCCGCCAATCAGCGGGCCGCTCCACCTGGAACTTGGCTTGCCCCTCCTGGTCGGCCCAGGTCGTCAGGATCGTGGCGCCAGCGATCAAAGCCACGGGTAACCCCAGCGGCAGCACGGCCAATCCCAGCGACGGTAAGGCCAACCCCGCCGACGGCTCGGACTGCGGGGCGTGCGTGTGCTTGGCCTCGTCGTCCATGTTCGGATCGTCCAACCAGCGAACCGGGACCGTCATCCAGCGATCGGCAAAAAAGCCGAATACCATCCCCGCCATCGCCGCAAACACGCCAATGCACGAACCGACCACCAACAGGGTCCCCAAGTCCACCCCCAGATTCGCGCCCACCAGCAGCGGACCGGGCGTCGGTGGCACCAACGTATGGGTCGCCGTTCCACCCGCTACGACCGCCAACAAACACGCCAAGTACCGCGATCGCGTTCGCAGATACGCCGACCGCGCCAACGGGACCATCAGATAAAACACCGTATCGAAAAATACTGGAATACCAAGAACAAAGCTGCTGCCACAAAGCGCGGTCGGCATGCGTTTTTCACCCAGACAGCCGACAAAGAAGGCGACGACGCGTTCGGCGCAGCCACTTGCCAGGAACGATTGACCGATCACGGCCGCCAACGCGATCACCAAACCCAACCGACCGGCACTGGCTCCGAACTCGGCACCCACCCGCGTGACCTTGTCCGTCCACGCCCCCTGACTCATTAGGCTGACGACCAAGGCGGCCACGATCAAGGCCAAGAACGCGTTCATCTTGAAGCCGATGATGCCGATCAAGACAATCAAGACGCCGATCGCTAGGGTCAGCAGGCTGTGGACATGGGCCGCGCGCCAGACTTGCGGGGCGGCCAAGGCTTCGTCCCCCGCTCTCGCCTGGGCACCCGACCGAATCTGGGCCCCCGCATCCGCCCGTGCCCCCGCATCCGTCTGGGCCCCCGCCGTGGACGCGACGTCGCCTCGCGCTCCCGCCGCGCTCCCCGGTTGACGCAAAATCGTGGAATCGGCGCGGGACTGCCCCCAGGCCGACGCGGCCGAGAATTCGGCCGCGACCATGGCGAACAGCCCCCAAACGCAGACGAGGCTCCAGGGGATCAGGCCCAGTCGTGGGGCTGTCGTGGGGCGACCGCCCCGCTGTTTTTCGTTCATGTGACGACCTTGACGTGGCTCGGGACACTACCCGCCCCAGCATAGCAGAAATCTCCTCGAATCGGTATCATCGCAAAACAGAGCGTGGGGTTGTTCAACATCGACAGGCGGGGAAATTTGGGTACCCACATGGCGGAAAAAATCTACACGGCCGAGGACTGCGACCCCCAGGCCTTGCGTGGCAAACGCGTCGCCATCATCGGCTATGGTGCCCAAGGCCGAGCCCATGCGTTGAACTTGCGCGACAGTGGTGTCGAGGTGCTGGTGGGCCAGCGGATCGGTGCCGGACACGCGCGAGCCGTGGCCGACGGCTTCCAACCCATGCCCCTGATGCAGGCCGCTCGTGACGCCGATGTCGTCAACGTGCTCCTGCCCGACGAAGTGCACGGGAAGGTCTTCAACCAATACATCGCTCCCGTCATGCATTCAGGTCAAGTTCTGATGGCCTGTCATGGCTTCAGCTACCACTACGGCCTGATGGTCCCGCCGCCCGGCGTCGACTACGTCTTGGTCGCCCCCAAAGGTGCCGGCCCCCAAGTCCGACACCAGTATGAACTGGGCGGCGGCGTCCCCTGCTTGATCGCCACCAGCCCCAAGGCGCGGCCGGAATCCCTGCAAATCGGCTTGGCCTACGCCGCGGCCCTCGGGGGAGCCCGCGCGGGAATTATCCCTACCACAGTGGCCGCGGAAACCGAAACCGATCTGTTCGGCGAACAAGTCGTCCTGTGCGGCGGTGTCAACCAATTGGTGATCAAGGCCTTCGATACCCTGGTTGAAGCGGGCTACGCTCCCGAATTGGCCTACTTCGAATGCCTGCACGAACTGATGCTGACCGTCGATCTATTGCACCGCGGCGGCATCGCTTACATGCGAAAAATGATCAGCAACACGGCCGAGTACGGCGATTGCTACAGCGGACAACGCATCATCGATGACAACACCAAACAACGCATGCGGCAGATTTTGACTGAAATCCAAAATGGCCAATTTGCCAAGAAGTGGATCCAAGAAGTCGAGGCCGGCATGCCCGCCCTCGAAGCCCAACGGGCCGCCACCGAGCAACTGCCCATCGAACAAGTCGGCCGTACCCTCCGCGCCCGCATGCCCTGGCTCAAGGCTGATTAGAACTTGACGCGTGGTAAAGGGGTCAGGAGTCAATTGTACGAAGCACCCGCGTTCAATCCTGCAAGTCAATCCACACCAAGTCAACCCACACCAGGCGGTGGTCGGAAGCCGTCACCAATTCGCTCTCGGGCAGACTTGGATGTGGCCAGAAAACACCAGCAGCGGTCACACGAAACTGCTTCGACGGCAGCACGTAGTCCACACGCAAGTTGCCGACCGATTGATCATTGAAGTCCGCAGTGTCGTGAGCCGGATCGCCGCGATGTTGCAAGTTCACTCGCCCCTGCACCTGACTGGCCACCGCCCCCCCCGCACTGCTGGGAATCGGCTGAGCTTGGATCTCGGGGTGCTGCAGCAATTGCTCCATCGGCCGATCCGTCGAGTCGCCATCCACGGGATCGGCATTCAGATCGCCCGCCACAACAAAGCGACTCCCCGCAGGCAGACCCCCGCGCCGACCTTGATCGTCGACAAAATCGCGGCTCTGCTCGGGATCCAACAGCGCGGCCAACAGCTTGATCTCATCATGATTCCGACGACCATTGCGGTCCTCAGGGCCATCGAACACCGGCGGCGTCGGATGAGCGGCCAAAAAGTGGACCAATCCTTGTGGGGTTTGGATCGGCACGATCACGTGGTTCTTGCTGCTCAAGCGAAAGATCTCGCGGATTGCGTCACTGTAATAAGGCACTTGAGTTTGTGGATCGACCGGCCACTGCGCGCCCGGCAAATCGCGCCACAAGAATTGCTGAAAGGTGCGGACCTCACCCCGTTCGATCGGCCAACGAGAAACGATGGCGAAGGCGTACTGGCCAGGAAACTTTCCGTAGCCAAACGCGTCATCCGCCTCGCCCAACTTGCCGTTGGCGTTCAGATCCAAGCCCGATGGAACCCCCGTGTTGCTGGCGGGAAACACGCGGTGCTCGTATTCGATCGGCGGCTGGCCGTTTTGAGAAACTTGCAGATACAGCCGCTGGAACAGCTCCAGGTTTTCGCCGGCCGCGTCCCGGTCGATCTCGTTGAGCAACAGCACATCCGGCCGCACGCGTTGGATGATCTCCGCCAAACGCTTGGCCTGCACCGACTCGCCGCTCCGCAGCTCCGTCGTCAAAACCCCCTCGGCAGAACGCTCCAAAGCCATGTTGAACGTCGCGAACCGCAGACTGCCGGCGGCCCGCTGCGTCCACGGTCGCTCCGTGACATCTGGGTCCTGGGCCACCTCCCCGGCAGAGCATCCGCCCGACACTCGTTCGCCGAAAGGCACGCCATCTCCGCCGGGCAACCCGACACCGGCGGGCAATGGAGAACCGACCAGCCAGACCCCTCCACACAACAGCGGGACAACCAGGTAGCGTAAAACAAACGACCGACGGTCGGGTTCAACCCGCCTCCGGCCGCGATTTGGATCGTTCGTAGATCGAGGGCGTTTGGTGTTCATGCCCCCCAGTTTACCGGATCGAACACCCCGGACAACCGCCAAATCCCCCGCGGGAGCCGCCGGATCCCTCGGTGGCCCTGGCGCGGGCATCAGCCGCCCGTCAATTGACTCAGGGGCTTGATCAAATCGTCCAGCGGTGAGCTGGTACTGGGTTTGATGATCACGTGGTCGTTAGCCAAGATATCGTAGTCGTACTGCGGGTCGACGCTGCGGCTCTGCGGATCGAACTTGGCGTTCAACCGCAGGATCTGGCCGCTCTCCTTGGCCACTCGAACCACCGTGATGTCCAAGTTGCGATTTCGGCGATGAGCCCCGGATTGCTCGATCACTTTCTGCAATGGCACCCGACCAGTAAACGATTGGCGTTGCGTCGTCGGGTTGGTCCAATTGCTGTGAACCTCCACGGTATACGTCGGCGCATCGATAGCCGTCGCTGGCGTTTGCGAGGCCGTGCTGCCGGGCGCCCGCAACAGGGACTGGCACCCCATGCCGCTGGACAGCAACAACAGCGTTCCCACCAGCCAAACCTTGCTACTCAACTTGTTCTTCGTCACGACTCGCATCCTTCCGACTCGGTGGGCCCCCGGCGGCTCTTCCAACCCGCATAACCGGCAAAGCCTGTGCAAACTGCCCAGTCCTTGGTCTGGCATCGACCCGTGGACCGTGGGGCTGGAGTCGTACAACCTCAAGTCCCGCCGTTTTGACCAGATTATTTCCCTCCGCCTGCTAGCGAGTCGCTGGCTTGAGTGGCGCCTGGTGCGGTGTTACCATGGCCCGGTCATGCGAACCGATCCTCTGTCAACTGCCGAACCCTCTGACCTCGAGTGCCACGCCGAGTCTCAAGTCGCTGCGTCGGCAGGGCCAGCGGCCGACGCGACCCTCGCATCGGTCTCGCTGTCGACGTCGCTGTCGGCACTGCCTGGTTCCCCGATCGAGCCGGTTGTAGTTGCGACCGCGGTCGGACCCGCGGGGCTCGCACGAGCGACAACGCTCCGCTACCGAGAGGCCTTTACGCCCTTCGAACGCTGGCTGCTGGTGGGCGTCTGCCTGGGGATCTTCACGCTATTCGGTGTGGCTCGTGCGCTCACTCCCAACGAATCGGGAGTCGGTACCCACCGAGCCCTCGGGTTCCCCCCCTGCGGCGCCATCGTGGCCTGGGGGATCCCCTGCCCTTCTTGCGGGATGACCACCAGCTGGGCGTGGTTCGTCCGCGGCCAATTCGGCAGGTCCTGGTCCAGCAACCCCGGCGGACTGTTGCTAGCAGTCTTCATCTTGATCATGGCCACTTGGATGGGAATAAGTGGTGTCATGAACCGATGGTGGCCTGTACCTTGCGAGCCCAATTTTGTATTAGCCAGTGGGGCGGTGGTCGTGGGCGTCACGTTGGTCCAGTGGCTCTACCGGATTTGGCCCAGCTTCGCCTGAGGTTCGGCGGAACCCAGTCGAATCGCCCTGTGACGGGCCGTGGCGTAATGGACGTCGATGAGTAGGTTTTAGACGGCTGGCCGAGAAATGGATTTTTCAGCGATGGCAATGCACTCAAATTCAGAGGTTGATACCCGGGCAGCGTGGCGTTTAGGCGGAGGCCTGCCGCGGCGACTCGTGGTACTGGCCGTGTTACTGGGTGGCCTGTTGGTGCTGCCCGGCTGCGTCGGCACGGCAGCTCAGGTGATGTACGTGTTGTTTGGACACAAGGTCAAAGCCGAGTTCGACGAGTTCAAGGGCAAGCGGGTCGCGGTGGTGACCACGGCCGATGCCCCAGCCTACGGGCCGGATACGGTCAGCGAAACGTTGAGCCGCGCGGTGACGATGCATCTGGTCAAGCATGTCAAGAAGATCGACGTTGTCCCCCAGAGTCAAATCTCCAGCTGGATGGACAGCAACGGCTTTGGCGCGCCGGATCCGATGGCTCTGGGCAAGGCCGTCAACGCCGACTATGTGCTCATGATCGAGCTGTCTGACTACTCGATCCACGACGGCAAGACGATGTACAAGGGTACCAGCAGCCACAAGGTGGATGTCTACAACATGACGGAAAACGGACGTTTGGTCTTTACTCGTGGCCCCAACGAGTTCGTGTTTCCTCGGGACGGTCGGCCGTCGATTGAATCCTCGGAGCGGAAGTTCGAGGCATTCTACTTGACGCGATTGTCGGATAGAATCGCGAGGCTTTTTTACACTTACGATTCCACCGAAGATGCTGCGATCGATTCGCAGTTGATGCATTGACCCCAGCGTAACCTGGGGTTCGGCGGGTGGGATCGTGGCGTCCCCTCCCTTTCGGCTCGCATGAATCGGCATGTCCCAAATCACGCTTCGCGGTGTTTCGTTTCGTTTTCGTGGCCCGGCTCTGTTCGAGGAGATCGACTGCGAGATCCAGTCGGGCCAACGGATCGGACTGCTGGGCCGCAACGGGTCCGGCAAGTCGACCCTGATGAAGATGCTGGTCGGCGAAGTAGCTCCCGACAGCGGACAGGTGGTCCTGGCTCCGGGCACGCGACTGGCACGGTTGGTCCAAGATGTGCCCGCCGGCGAAGATCTTTCGGTCCTGGCCCTGGTCCGTCAGGGCGGCTCGCAGCCAGACGACTCGGTCGACGTGGCGGACTGGGAGATTGAGCAACGCGCCGAGCAGCTCGTGTCGCGGATGCAACTGCCGGCCGACGCTCTGTTTTCTTCGCTTTCCTCGGGCATGAAACGTCGCGTGCTGTTGGCGCAGGCCTTGGTGCAGCAACCCGACGTCCTGCTATTGGACGAACCCACCAACCACCTGGACGTGGAAGCCATCCAATGGCTGGAAAACTTCCTGGCCCGTTGGCCTGGAACGCTGATCTTCGTCACGCACGATCGTAGCTTCTTGCAAAAGTTGGCCACTCGGATTTTGGAACTCGATCGCGGCCGCCTCTTCGACTGGCAATGCGATTACGCGACCTTCCTCGAGCGGAAAGAAGCCGCCTTGGAAGCCGAAGAAAAGCAAAATGCCCTGTTCGACAAGCGATTGGCCGAAGAGGAAGTGTGGATCCGCCAGGGCATCAAGGCCCGTCGGACTCGGAACATGGGACGTGTCCGCGCCCTGGTCGAAATGCGACAACAACGCCAAGAACGACGTGATCGCGTCGGAAAAGTCGAACTACAGATCGACACGGGCCTCCGCAGTGGCCAATTGGTGATCGCCATGAAACAGGTCAGTTTCTGGTACGGGGACAAAGCGATCTTCGAGGACTTTTCGACCACGATCATGCGCGGCGAAAAGGTCGGTATCATCGGCCCCAACGGGGCGGGCAAGTCCACCCTGCTCAAGGTCATGCTCGGTAAACTCGCGCCGACACAGGGCCAAGTCCGCCTGGGAACCAACCTGCAGATCGCTTACTTCGACCAACTCCGCGAACAACTCGATCCAGAACAAACGGTCCAAGACAACGTCGGCGAAGGCTACGATCATCTGACCATCGGCGGTCGCTCGCGACACATCATCGGCTACTTGTCCGACTTCCTGTTCTCCGCCGAACGGGCTCGCACCCAGATCAAACACCTGTCCGGTGGCGAACGCAACCGCGTCCTGCTGGCCAAGCTCTTTGCCAAACCCGCCAACCTGATCGTATTGGACGAACCCACCAACGACCTGGACCTCGAGACCCTCGAGATCCTCGAAGCTCGCTTGGTCGACTACCCCGGTACCGTCCTGATGGTCAGCCACGACCGAACCTTTCTGGACAACGTGGTCACCAGCACCATCGCCTTCGAAGCGGACGGCGTGCACGAATACGACGGTGGCTACGCCGATTGGCAACGACAAACCGCCAAAAAAACAGGCAATAACGCCAAAAAACCCAGCGGGAATGCCAAGTCGATCGAGCCGAAACAAACAACCTCCAATCAGAACTCGGCACAAGCCAGCCAGCCCAACCCCAGCCAGACGACAACCAAGGCGGCGGTTCCAACTCGCAAACTCAAGTACACCGAACGAGTGGAACTGGAGAAACTGCCTGGCCAGATCGAGGCATTGGAGGCCCGAATCGCCGAACTGCAAGCGGAGACCGCCAGTCCTGCGTTCTATCAGCAGCCGCCAGCTAAGATTGTCAGCTTCAACCAAGACCTGGCCCAACAGCAAGAAAAACTGGCCAGCCTCTACAGCCGCTGGGAAGAACTCGAGCAGTGCTCGCGGTCCAACTAAGGGATCGCCCGCAAATGAGCGAAAACCGGGTGCTAACGCCCGCCGGCTGATTGTCACACCGCCACCTTCGGCCTCGTGCCGATGGGGCGATGACTGACAGGCTACCAGCGAACATCTCAAAATAAAAAGAGTCCGCTTGCTGCCATGGCAACAAGCGGACTCAACGTGAACTTCAACGACCGCTGGTCCGGACCTTAGTTGGTCACGTACTGAGCATCCAGGAACTTCTGGATCCGCTGCAACATGTCACTCAAGTGGGCTCGCGTGTAGCGATCCAACTTGCCATCGGCCTTCTTCTGGAATTCCTCGATTTTCCCAGCCAAATCGCGCAACTCTTGTTTGGCCAAGGTGGCGATCGGACGCATTGCGGCGATCGGCGACGAGTGATCCCGGGCCAGACCCATCAAGCGATTCAAGTGCTCGGCTTGCAGGTTGCGACGCAAGGAGGAAATCGCCGGACGACGCTCGGAGAATTCGCCCTGGCCATCGCCGGACAGTTCCGTCCACACCGCTTGGCCGATCGTGTCCATCAACTCCGGCAGCGTGAAGTACGCCTCGTCGGCGGAAACACGTGCCTCATTGTCGTAGACGCGACGCAAAGTCGTCGGATTGAGGATCTGGGTCATCGCCGTGGCCTGCAGACCCATGATCTGGTCGTGCAACGGCCATGTCGGCTCGCCCGCCGTACCCATCATTTCGATCCCCAGGTCCAACCACTTGTCGATGGTCATCTTGTTCAACAATTCCGGAGTCAAGCCAAAGGCCTCGTCGCGGAACGTGTTCTCGATGACAAACTGCAACGCGGCTCGCTGTTGATCAGCCGGAACTGGATTCAACGGAACGCGACCGTTGGGGTCACCCTTGCGATCGCGGTTGACAAACGCACCACCGATCCAGTTGGACATCATCGACGTGGAACGCAGCTGCATCTGCAGGGTCAGGAAGTAACCTTCGCGACTCTTGGCCCAGCTCTCGCCGTCCTTGACGTAATCCGTCAACACACGTTCGCGGTGATGCAGTGCCAATGCCATCTGCTCCTTGGCAAAATCCAGCGGATTCTGAGCAAAGTCGTAGCGACGAGCCAAAGGGTCGGGACCGGTCGTGTCTTCATCGGTCGCAAACACCAATTCCGGCTCGGCCACCCGCTTGAGGATCTCTGGCAAACGCTTGTCCTCTGCGTACCCAAACTCGATGGCCCACTTGTCGTACGGCCCAATGTCGATCATGCCGTAGTTGCCCTGCACGGCACCACTGATCAGGCGGAAGTTGGTGGGATTGTAATCCATCACGCTGCCGGTGAAGGGCTTCTTGTCCTTGACCTCTTCACTGTTGATCTGATCCAAGGTGTAAATGGACGAAGCCTTGAAGTTGTGCCGCAAACCCAGCGTGTGACCGACTTCATGGCAAACCAAATCCGCCAACAACGGTCCGATGAATTCCTCGGGCATGCCGTCCAGCAGCTGGCCGACGTCCTTCTTCTCCTTGTCCTTGTCGCCTTCCCCATCGGCTTTCGGCGCCGCATCCTGCATGGCCAAGGCCATCTTCATGAAAGCAATGTCCATCGACTTGCCATCCGCCGCCGCGCAATAACCATTGATCTGGCTGGTACGACCCAACAACCCGTCATACGGCTCGTCGCCAAGCAAGCTGGTCTGCAGACCGTTGCCGCCCAATTCAATGCCCGGGTCCTGCATGGCCATCAGAATCTGCCGCTTGACGATCTCACGCTGGGCGGGAGCAGCCAAACGAACACGCGGATCCCATTCGGGATTCTGGGACAACCACACCAAAGTCTCCGACGACATGCCGTCCATCGCAATTTTCGGCATTTGCTTCTGGAATTGTGTCTGGAATGCCCGAATCCAACCATCCGTCAGGATGATATCGGCATCCAAGATCTCACCCGTCTCCGGATGCACCCGGCTGGGGCCAATCGCGGTGGCGATGTCGTTGTTCAACCAACGAATGAAATTGTACCGCACGTCTTCTGGATCGTACGATTGGTACAATGCATTGGAGTCCTGATCGTGCACAATGATCGCTTGATCAAAACCGACTTGCTCAAA
The DNA here is from genome assembly GCA_018402565.1 of Pirellulaceae bacterium. Lineage (GTDB taxonomy): Bacteria > Planctomycetota > Planctomycetia > Pirellulales > Pirellulaceae > M30B19. The sequence continues at coordinate 37,185 of JAGYIQ010000002.1, forward strand.
CGCCTTGTTCCAGTAATTCACACCCTCGCGGATCCACTTGCGATAGCGCACCGGGGTCGTATTCTCAATGTAAAACACGATCGGTTTCTTCGGTGGGCTGACCTTCAGCTCCGGGCTCTTCTTCTCCAAGTGCCAACGGTTGATGAACCGCACGCGAGTCTCGTCGGAATCGTACTTGCCGAAATCGTCGTACACAGTCGTGAAGTATCCAACTCGCTCGTCGGCCGGTCGCGGCTTGTAGCGGTAGGTCGGGTCCATCCGATCCGGTACCAAGCTGATCGAGTAGTGCAGGCTCTGCAGCGTACCCGTCAAATTGGGCGCCTCAAACGCCACCTCGATGTTCTGCGGGAACACTTTTGTCTTAGTGAACTCCACCAGACGCGGATTGATGCGAGCTCCACCGCCAAAGAACTTGGCGGCCTCTCCCACCAACATGTCGTCCAAGTCAATCACCGGACTCGGGCCATCCATCGTCAAGATCGGCAGGTCCAACAAAACCTCGTCCGTAAACAGTCGCGAGACACTCCGCTTCGATTCGGCATCGCCGTCCGAACGGATCCGCGTGTTCTTGCGGATCAACGCCACCCGACGACCAATCGGACGCCAATAGACGTAGAAATCGTCACCCTGCAAACCGGCCATCGCTTGGCCACTCGAGACCGTCACGGCCACAAAATGCTTCTGCCGAGCAAACTCCTTGGGCAATGCTGCCAACAACTGGTTGGTCTTCTTGTTCACCCACAGTTTGTAAAACGGCGTCTCACCCTCCGCTGCTTTGACCAACTCAAAGCCCTCGGTGACCTTGTCCAAAGGTGGGTAATCCTGGCTCCACGCCAGCGAACCCGATGTCACTGCGCCCGTTGTCAATGTCGCGACAAATGCGCAAACGAGCGTTAACCACGCCGATCTAGATCCGGAACACCACGTCATCACAGTGAGAACTCCAAAAGAGGAAACAATGCTTCAATCCGCTCGGGACATCCCCAAGCACCGCCCTGACTCCAGCCACGACCGCCGCGACCGCCGCAATCGACCAAGTTTGGGGTAGCTTGCCTAAATTGACAAGGTACCCGTTTTGTTTTGCCCACTTTCCGCGGAAACGCCCGTTTTAACCGCATTCCAATGGCCGACTGGGCCCAATCCAAACGGAGGCGAGCAAGACGTTTGGCGCAAGTCCCTGCCGTTTGGGCTGCCAAACATAGGTCGCCCCCCAGCCAAACGTGGACAAAATCGAATCGCCACGCCAGACGTCACCGACCACCCGCCCGCACCGCTGCATAACCCGTAAAACCGCCAAAAAAAGAACAACCTCAGCGGTCCCGACACGCCAAAACAAAAAAACGCCAACACGCGGAAGCGCGTTGGCGAAAAAAACACCCGTTCCTGGCTCGGGTCAACCCACGCCTTCCGGCCCGGCAACGTCCGGTTGGAAACCGCACGCCGCCGACCGCTCCCCGCCGACCGCTCCACCGCCGACCGGATCAACCGCCGACCGGATCAACCACTGGCCGGATCAACCACTGGCCGGATCAACCGCTGAGCCGCTATTTCAAGGCGAGACCGACTCCGCATTGACCTGGGCCGCCGTCGCGGGCGCCGGACGGTCCATCGAAGCGCGGACCTTGAGAAATCCCGACATGCTGACAATTACCACAGCCAAGAACAACAGAATCCCTTGCCAAGTCCGCCGGCCGTCACGCATAAATTGGAAGGCCCCCGAACGACCCACCAAACCCGAAGCGATCACCATCACCGCCAAGGCCAACAAAATCTTGGTCCCAATCAGAGCATGGTACAGACCGTCACCCTTGTGCAGCGGCATCGCGCGAATGTAGTTGTAAAATCCCGTCAGCAAGAACAGGGCGATGCCACCATGCACCCATTTCTTCCAACCCGCCGTCAAAGCCGCTTGCCACTGGTCCGCCACCTCCGCGGAATTGGCACGCAACACCGGCCCAACCACCATGGCCGCATACAAACTGCCACCGACCAAGGTAATCGCGGTCAGCACGTGAAAAATCCGCGAGACCACATCCAACCAATCAAGCCCGTCCATTATCGCCTTTCAAATCTACATAAAAATCAGGGAACCGGTCCCGACCCGCAGGATGACGCGGAACAAGTGGCCACAACCACACGCCCGCTCACGTGATAATCCCTGGGGGATCCGCACGATTCACCGTCCCGAAGCACTGTCACGAACGGTCCGACTTACGCTGTCCCACCAGCCCCAAAATCGGACCACCCACCGAGAAACTCGCCGTACGGCGTCGCCTGGCAGACTCCCACGGCGATCAGGCCTCTCGAGCGATGGACCACTGGCCCGCCGCGAGGATCCAATCCCAGCGGCCGGCGAACACAGGTCCGTCCCATTCTAGCGAGATCCGCTCGGCCTGCCGAGCCAACACACGGAAATGACCGCGATCGAGTCGTTGGACACAACCGCGATTCCCCGAGATCGGCCCCTCGTACTCCAGGTACACCGAGCGATGCGGGGCCAAGAGTCGCACGCCCCAGACACTCGGAGCAGTCGGGAACGGCGGCGACTCCCAGGTCAGCAAACAATCGGCCGCCTCCAACATCACGTCCCAATGGTCGTCCCGCCCGTTCCAGCCACCCGTCCGATGTTCCAAGACCACATAACGCCCACGGTCCGGCAGTTCCGCCAACATCGGCTGGTCCGCGTTCATGGCAGCTCGTTGCTGGTCGTCCAGCCCTTGTCGTAACGCGCCCACGCCCAGAAAGGATTGAGCGTGTCACTCCGCGTCCGCAGATCCTCCAATATCACCGTCCGACTGGGGGACATCGACGCCTTGTCGTTGCGACCGCGGTTCCAAGCAAACAGGATCTCATCGTCCATATTGGCCCACCGTGGCGACACCCAGAACGTGATCGAATCGCCCCCGTTCCGCACGGAGAAGCGAGTCTGTCCGGCTTGGGTCGTATTGATTTCGGCCGACACCGTCAAACTTTTGCGCTCCGAGGCCAAGTTCCAAGCTTGCGGCGCGACCGTCAAGTTGGAGGGCACGTCATTCAACTGAAGCCACCAAAAATGACGATCCCACGGCCGCATCGTCGTGACTTCAAAGTCCGACACCGCAAACGACCGGCGCCGATTCCGCATCCAATCGAAGATACCAATAATTTCCTCCAAGAAATGCTCTGAACGACGCCCTACATACTTTACGACAATAAAATTATAATGAATCGATCCAGCCATTTGCTGAAAAATGCCCTCGCGTTTATCGAACTTGCCGATCATTCCACGACTGGGCGGCAAGTGATTCTCGCCCAACACAAAGTACATCGGCAGATGCTTCCGCGAATTGTTCGTATAGAACGGGATGTAGCGATCCGCCAACGCCGAGATCGGCACAACTCCGGCCCACAGGTCGGGGTGCGACAATCCGATGTCCCAGGCCACCTCACCACCAACCCCGTGCCCCGCCAAAAAGACTCGGTCGGCATCGACCGAGAAGCACCGCAGACATTCGCGCAAACTACGCGTCGCCACCAAAGCCGCGTAGGGATCGTACGAGTACTCGTATTCTTGCGGCTTCCGCCAATCCGGCGCGACCACGACGTAACCCTGCCGCGATGCTTGGCCCGTCCGGTACCCATCCGCCGACGACAAATCGCCATCCCACCATTCGATCTCGAACTGCGGGCTGGACTGGATATCGCACAGCGCGATCACGACCGGATACTTTTTATAAGGGTCGTATTCCGGGGGCAACTGCACCAAGTACTCGGGCTGACCCGGCACGTCATCCAAACGCAGGCGAAAAAAGCCCTGCGAACCGGCTTCCGGCGGAGGCACGGCCTTCCAGGGCAAAATCAAGCGAGCCAACGCGGCCAAGTACCGCGGCGATCCCGCTTCGATCTGGCGCAACCGTTCGATAATCTCCATCCGTTCCGCCGGATCCGTGGACTGCAAGTAACGCACCAACAACGCCCGACTCTCAATCAACGTCACAGCGACCGTGACATTATCAAAGGCGTCCGCCGCTCCCATCAACCAACCGCTGATCAACAGCGACACGGCGTTCTCCGGCTGCAATCCCTCGGCATTGCTACGCAGGACGTAGGTCGCCAACCGATCGCGATTATTGGGATTGAGATCCCGCACGATCTCCTCTTCCAAACCCTGCAAGTCCACGGTCAAGGCCTCGCCCAAGTCGCGCCCCATGCGGTAGGCGGCAAAGGTCGCTTGCACCGCCGCCCGCAGTCGATCCAGTTCCACGGCGGCTTCATCGATGTCGCGGAGCCGAGTCCGCACATCCACCAAAGTCTCCGGGCTGATGTTCTGCGGATCAATGTTCTCCAATATATTCCGCACCGTGAGCCATTGGCCCGCCTCCCAACGACGATCCAATTCGTTCAACACCAATCGCGCCGAAGCATTCACCAAGCGAGTCTTCAACAGATCAAACCGCTCCGTATCCAAGTCGCCAAAATCGACCTGCAACTGATTCAACTCGCGGATCGCCTCGTTGTACCGTTCCGCGGTAATCAGAAATTCCACGATCTTTTCGCGTTGCTGATAATCACCCAAGTCGTCGATCGCGTTCTTCAGCATCTTGACCAACAATTCGCCCGGGATCGCAGCCGTGGCAATCCGAAAGTCGTACGGAAACTCGAATAGCCCCTTCCCCGCCATGTCGACCCCCTGCACCTGCACATAACTGGGGTCCAACTTGGTGATCCCCTGCAACAGCCACTTCGGACCTTGGTTCGTATCGACAAAGACCCGGCGCCGACCGTATTCGTTGAACGGCATCGTCTGCAACGTGCTACCAATGGCCACAATCGACGCCGCTTGACGCGAAACGACCGATTGACGCAATTCAAACGACACCGGGGCCGGCTTGACGTCCGGCTGAGCCGTGGCGGACTTGGCCGGCAGTATGACCCGCTTCGGACCCACCAAGATATTGACCAAACGCTCCGGATCGGACTTGGATGGGGCCGACAGAAAGGCCCGATCCTCAATCGCCAGCCCCGAAAATTGCAGCTTGGTCGGCGTGTGCTCGATCGTCGAATTCGACTGCTGACCGCAAACAAAGCCGGTCCCGCTAAGCCCGCCCATACCGCAAACGACCAGAGAGACAAGGCAGCCAACACCCCGCACCAGCAGCCAGAGCCACTGACCCACATCCAAACCGTGACTGCCGTTGGCCCACCGCGATTCCAATAAAGTCGATTGACACGCTGCCAACATGAGTCAAAACTCCTCGGTTGAGCCCCCCAGACCTACGGTGAATCCGTCACCAACGACAAGCCGCGCAGCCACTCGGCGGCCGCTTTCGGCCAACGAGTCACCGGCAATTCCGTTTCGCGGAGGCCATAACCGTGACCACCCGCTCGGTACAAGTGTAGCTCCACCGGAACTCCAAGTTTGTGCAAATGAGCCGCAAAAGTCAAACTACTCAGCGGCGTCACCCGGTCGTCGTGCGTGTGCACCAAAAACGTCGGCGGAAACCGCTGCGACTCGCGTAACAGCGGGCTCAGCTCCCCACCCTCCGCCAAATAACCCGGGTAAATCAACAAGGAAAAATCCGGACGAGATGACACTTGGTCCACGCCGTCAACCGCCGGATACTGTCGCTCCAAATCGGAACCGACCAGGGCCGCGGCATGACCGCCCGCCGAAAAACCCAAAATCCCAATCTTCTGCGGGTCCACGCCCCAATCTCCCGCCTGCTGACGCGTCCAGCTGACGGCCCGCTGGGCATCGATCACCGCCGCCCGCCAACGCTCGTCGCCCGGCCGAGCCGGCACGCGATACTTGAGCACCACGGCCGTTAAACCCAATGAATTCAGCCAAGATGCAACCTCGGTGCCCTCCAGATCGTAGGCCAAAATGTGGTAGCCGCCGCCCGGGCAAATCACGACCGCCCCCCGTCCCGACACACCACCACTCGGGTGAAAAACCTCCACCTGAGGACGACTGACATTGCCCAAGCGAATCACCGGACGCCCCGCCACCCGACCACCGTCGGGCCCCGAGGTATCCCCCTCAGGCGGCAAGCTGAAATCGGCCGGGTCCCCCGGCAATCGCTCCCCCGACTCTGCCGGCCACAAGTCGAACAACTGGCTGGCCGCCACCGCCGACGACCCCGATTCCTGGCCCAACACACCGCCCGCAAACCATCCGCTCAACAAGGCCGCCACTCCCCAAAATCGGAGCCACCCCACCAAACTCGGACAAATCAGTTGCCCTGGCCGCGCACCGTCCCCAACCACTCGTCGAGCCACAGACTCAGCCACAGACTCAGCCACACTGCCGCCGATTCGCCTGGCAAAACGCTCGTCCATCACTCTGTACCTTCCACTCAAATCGATTCCACCCAGCCCAGCCCAGGACGCCTGCTCCCTCGCAGACCGGTCTCGATTCTACGTGCACGACGGCGCTGAAGCCACTCGGCTGATCGACTCGTACCTTGTCACAGCCAAAACTTGGCGTGTGGCAAAGGGGTCAGGCGTCAATTGCCGGAACGGCCCTGCGGGTGCTTCGCACAATTGACGCCTGACCCCTTTGCCCCACCGATCCCAAAGTTAAGTTGTGACAAATCACTAGCCCCCGCCGGATCGGCTCGCAGCATCGCTCCCACCCTTGGCATCGCCGGCACCTGGCGCCTGGTCCGTTGCCGACTCCGCAACCGCACCTGGAACCTCGCCCGTCGCAGCTGCCCGTCGCAGCGCCCGTCGCAGCGCCCGTCGCAGCGCCCGTCGCAGCACCCGTGTCTTGCGGATCGGCGGGCGTCGCAGGTCCAGCAACTTCGACCTCCGACAACCGACCCGCCTCTCGCAACGCCCGCCGCAACACGAACTCGATCTGACCATTCACGCTGCGCAACTCGTCGTCGGCCCACTTGCGCAGGGCCGCCATCGTCCGCGGATCGGTCCGCAACAAAAAGGAATCTCGAGCCACGGGAACGTCTCCTCAGGCGATCAGTTGTGCAAAGTGCCAGTGTTGATCACAGGCTGCGCCGGTCCGTGACCGCACAACACAACCAACAGATTCGAAACCATGGCCGCGCGACGGTCCTCATCCAAGTGGATCACGTCGTCCTTCGACAAACGCTCCAAGGCACTCTGGACCATCCCCACCGCTCCTTCAACAATCTTGGACCGAGCGGCAACGACCGCGTGAGCCTGCTGACGCTGCAACATGACCGCGGCAATCTCCGGTGCGTAGGCAATGTGGCTGATCCGAGCCTCAATGACCTCGACGCCCGCCTTCTCGAATCGCTCTTGAATGTCCTCCTTCAACTGATTCGCCACCTCCGTAGGATTACCTCGGAGCGACAGTTCGTGATCCTCGTTGTCGTAAGGATGCCGCGTCGCCAACCCACGCAACGCCGCCTCGCTCTGCACCGCCACGTAATCCTCATAGTCGTCCACCTCAAACATCGCCTCGGCCGTGTTCACCACCCGCCAGACCACCACCGCCGACAACTCGATCGGATTGCCGTCCCGATCGTTCACCTTCGAGGGCCGCCCCACCGAACGCGTTTTGTGCTGCACGACCTTCCCCGCCGCATCCGTCATCTCCGGCGTCGTGATCGAACCCGTTTCAAAATTTCGCACCCGCAGCGAAATCTTCTTCTTGGTGAAAAACGGATTCACCCAGAAAAACCCACTGTCCCGCGTCGAGCCAATGTAGCTACCAAACAACAAGTAAACGCGAGATTCGTTCGGCGCAATCGCCTGTAACCCACCCAAAACCAACATGCCAGAAACAAACAGCATCAACGCCAAACCCAGCAACCACGCATTCGGGCCATCAACGGCCAACCGAATCGCAAAGACCAAACTCGCCACCGATCCCACCGTCAGCCCCAATCCCCCAATCAAACCCACCCAGCCCGACCCGGGCCGATACTTCTGCTCTTGAACCATTTCTAATCCCTCCCAAAAACGCTTTACACGCCCCAAAACACGTACGCCTTTGATCCCATCACGGCCGACTAGGCCGCACTCATGATACCATATTGATATCATCTTGATATACCAGTGATATCACCATGGAATCACAATGATAGATTCGGCCCGTTTCCAGGGTCCTTGGGAAAATTTCCAGCCAGAAAAGCGGATATCCGATCCCAGAGCGGGCCATGGCAAACCCTGCCTCAGGGCCCGATGCCACAGACGATTTCGCGTGGTTCGCCCCAAAATCCTGGGCAGAACCACGGCTACCCGTACCTCAGCTCATCGCTAGCCGCGAGAGATAATTGCCCATCATATGCGAGGGCATGCCTTGCCGCAGTTCGTTCCACAAGGAACTCTCCACCTGCTCGCTGATCTCGCCATCCGGAGCGGCTTGGGCCAACGCGTCGATTTTCTCTTGCAACGCCGCCGCAGAGATCTGGCCCACAACGATTTCCCGCTGGCAATGCATGTACGTATTGGTGAACAAGCTGACGGTTGGCAGCCGCGGGACGATATCTCCCGCGTCCACGTAGCGGAAAATCTTGTCGGGAAACTCGCGCGCAAATGCGGCCGCCGCCGCGTCGTTGCCGATCATCGGCGCACCGAAGGTACAAATCTGGTGCACGTTGATAAACTGTTGCTGCAACCGCCAACCGCAGAGCAGGGCAATGGCCCCGCCCAAACTGTGGCCCGTCACCCACACAGGTCGCTCGCTGCGAGAGAACTCGCGATCCACCCGCGCGAACATTTCGGCCCAGACGTCCGCCAACGCGGTCATAAAGCCGCTATGAAAGCGAGCTCCCACGCCGGCCGCCGCAAAATCCGTCCCCAACTGCCCCTCGGGCAGGATCAGAAAGTTTCGCGCATTGGTCAGTAACCAATCGCGAAAACCATCCAAGGTCGCCAAGGACTCGGAGCCGCGGAACGCCAGCACGATGTTCGCGTCGTTCTGCCCAACATAGACTTGCGTGTTGCGCACACTGACCAATTCCGCTTGCAACCCCAATTGGTCTTGAAACGCGGCTGCCCCCTCCGCGGCGGGCAGGTACGCCAACTCACAGGCTCGGCCCAAGTACATGGCTTGCATGGCGCCATGCGGTGCCGTGGCATCGAGTGTTAACTTCAGCGACATGGCAGCTCCCCCCGTTCGGGATAAGGTCCTACTTCAAAACTCGACGGCCCGGCCGAGCAGCCTTCCAGGCATCGACCGGTTCCTGACTGACGGCCGTCTGTTGTAAATCCAACTGTTTCAGTTCCGGCAGAGCGTCAAATAACGTTTTCAGTCCAGCATCGGTAATCTTCGTTCCTCGCAGCCGCAACGTCTGCAAGCTTGACAATTCCGCCAAGACGGCCAAGCCCTGATCCGTGACCTGTGTCCCATTCAGATCGAGGGTCTTCAACCGGCGTTGGCCGGCCAACCACTTCAGTGTCTCATCGGTCACGTCGGGATTGGCCATTTGCAGGACCACAATATCCGGTTTTTTGGCCAAAAACTCGTAGTTATTGCGATCCCAGCCCGTCAACGTCAAATGCAGTTCGCCGTCGACCACCCGTTCCCGTTCGCCCAAGTCAATGGTCGTGACCACTCGCGTGTAGATCACGGGCGTCGCCACCATCGCCACACCCAGGCCCGCCAGAACCAGCGGCCACACCAACCCCCGCCGGGTACGAAACAAGCGCAGCAGCAGCCACACAGCCGCCACCGCGACAATCCCAATCCCCACCAAAAACAAGGCCTCTAACACATAATACATCGCGACTCACCCATCATCACTCGCCTTGAAATCCCCCACGAAACACCCAGAAAAACGCAATGATAAACTGCCCAAACAACACGCTAGCCAAGCACATGAGGGAATTCAAGGCAAAGTCAGCTTTCCGATACCAAGGCTCATCCAGCCAAATGGCCCACGCGGATGGCAAGACAAAGTAGATCACCAACCATCCCGCCAAGCTCTGCCAGAACGCCTCCTCGGGCATCTCCAGCCGCTCGTAGACCAGCAATAAAACATAGAGCTGTAGCCAGAGCAACCCCACGCTCAAGTACCACGCCCACAGCAGCCACCGCCGCCGTCCGCTGCGCCGAGAGACCGAGGGAACAGGTGTCACGTTATCGGTCCCCATGCGGCGCAGCTGAGTTATTACTTTAGCACAGCGTCGTTCAATTCAAAGATCGCCCAGACCCGTTTGTCGGGCCCGCGGAACGGCTTGAGTTCAAAGCGTCCCTCCAGCGTGATGGGCCGCGTCGAATAATTCACCGCGTGCGACTCGGCCATGTTCACCAACATGCAATCGTACAGCAACGCCCCAGGCCCAAAACAACATTCCTGATTGTCGCGTACAAAGACAAACCGGGTGATGTTCTTCTCCTTGAAACTGGGGCGAACAAAGCCGCGGATCTTGATCGTCCGACCACGCAACTTGAGCAAGTCCAGTGTCAACTGTCGAACTTCAAACGCTTGCTCCGCTTGAATATTGAATTTTAAGTGGTCAAACGTCAACTCCAACACGCCTTCAATCGACCAATCGATCGGCGGCGGCGGCGTCCACTCCTCTTCACGACGCACGGGCAAGGCCGAATCGTCGTACTTGGGGTTGTAAAACAGCTGAGCATCGTCATCGCCCTGCCCCGCCTCGCTCTTATCGCCCTGGCCCTCCTGACGCTCCCCCTGGGTCTGCTGCTCCGCCCCTTGCTGGGCTGCTTGCTTTTCCTGGTCGACCGGCCTCCCACCCGCTGGCGAAGACTGCCCGCCGCTGGCGAAGAACTGCCCGCCGCTGGCGAAGAACTGCCCGCCGCAGGCGAAGAACTGCCGACTGCTGGTGGCGTGGTACCCGCAACCGGTGGGCTGCTGACGGGTGGCGTCTCTTGAGCAGCGACCGCGGCCACACCACGTGCGCTGCAGGCAATCCCGACCACCGCCAGACCGACGATCAACACCTGGGAGACACGTGCCCATTGTCCCGCGCCCGCGTGGCTCGTTCTCCCATTACCCAAAGTGCCGCAGGCAGAAACGGCACCGGTTGCAACTTGAATCGACATTGTCTTCACCGTCGTCGGCCTCCATTGGCCAAAACTGTCATTCAAAGAAATCGGCATCGACCTGATAGATGTAGCCCTGGACATCGTCCGCCAATCGGTCGCCCCGCTGCAACTTCGAGTTCAACCGAAAGGTCCCGTGGACGCGTCGCAGCATGTAGTCAAACTGAGTGGTTTTCCCCTCGGGCAACTTGATGTAAACCACCTCGGTCAAATTCGGGCTGCCACCGAAGCAACAGTCGCCGAAATCGCCAACAAACAAACATTCCGTCATGCCCTTGCGACGCAACCCGGCCCGAACGTAGCCCTTGAGAAAGACCTTCTGCCCGTCGAGCGCCAGGGCTCGCTCCGTCGGCATGTCCGTTTTATTCTTCAGATCGTTGTAATAAGTGATTCGCTCGTAGCCCTCTCGCACCTCGGTCAGGTAGATCGCCGTATGAAATAACGAGCCCCCAATCCCGGACAACGCCCCGAGCGCCAGTCCCGCCACGGCGAACCCCTTGCCCATGTACTCTTGTGGGTAGCGACGAATCACTTGCAGGCCGTACCAGCCCAAAATCATCGCCAACGGCGCCAACAGCATAAAGATCGTGAACAAATAACCGGCCATGGCCATGACACCGAACAGCACGGACAATGTGGCCGCCTTACTGCGGATCCGATAAAATTCAGCTTCTTGCCCTGACACAAGGCCAGCCTCGCGGGCCGCAGCACTCGCCACCGGACTCGAATCAACCGCCAAATGGTTCATGGTTCTCTTCCTCCACGGACCGTCTCGGTCCTCAGCTAAACAGCCGGCTGAAAGTCCCGTTCAAAATGGACCAAGCCATCGCCAACAACACCAAATTCACGACCACCGGCAGCCCCAACACCCACCAAAAAAAACGACCATTATCCTGGGTGGAGGCCCCCCGCAAGGGATCGCTCGCCAAAGGATTGCTCGCCAAAGGCCGAGCCGCCGATGGGGCGGGCGACGCTGCCGAACCAACCGCGTTGGCCGACAAACCCATTGCCGGAACCGGCACTGCCTGTCGCTCCACGCCCGCCGCCGCGGACACAGACGCTGCCAACATTGAAGTTTCCACATCGGGCGTTTCAATTACCGCCGCCGTGGCACTGACTAACTGCACCTCGTCCGTTTCAACAACCGCTGGCTCCGACCCCAGTTCGACCGACGAAACCACCCCCGCCTCGTCACTCAACAAACCCGCGTCACCGTTCACGGCCGGCTTCAGACTGACCACTCGCTCGCCGCCCTGCTCCAACTGGCCGCCCTGCTCCAACTGGCCGCCGTCAGCCACCGGTGCCGCCACCAGACCCTCGATCGAGCCGGACTCTAGCCCCGCTTCAGGTTCCCGTCCCGCTCCGGGATCCAACTTACCCGGCGGCTTCCCTTGAGCATCGCCCTTTTCGCTCTCGCCCTCGGCGCCACCAACCTTATCGCCACCAACCTTATCGCCACCAACCTTGTCGCCACCAACCTTGTCGCCACCACCGGTCCCCTGTTCGGTTTCTTTTTTCTTGTCTTCCTCTTTTCGCTTTTCTGCCTCCAGTTCCTTCAACTGGCGTTCGAAGTCCGCGTCCTCCTCCTCGGCTTCCGTCTGCATGGCGGCTTCCAATTCGAAAAACGCCAAGGCCCGCCGCACCGACTGAGCGTCAACGGCTTTCAATTCTTCGATCTTGGCCTTCGCCGCCGGATCCGGATTCACTCGCAGGAAGTGCACAATCGGCACACGAACCCACTGTGTCTTCTCGTTGGCGTTCTTGAACATTTCGACCAATCGATCGGTCACTGTCCAATCCTTCCACCGCGCCAAGTCGGCAATCACCAGATCCGCCACCTCGGGCCGATCCAATAGCAATCGCACCGCCTCGACAATCCGCGGCACCGGGATCACATCGCTCTCCGTTCCATGAAACCGCAGCGCCGCCACGGCCGCGTACGTATCGACGTAGTCCGCCTCTTTGTCGCGGAGGAAACGATCCTCGATCAACTTCACACCGTCGGCACCCGACAAGGTCAGGTAACACGCAATCAGTGAGTCCAAGGCCGCCCGATCCCGCTTGTCCGGACTGGTGATCATCTTTTCCAACAGCGGCAGATCTTCCTGGCCACCACAGACACCCAGCAAGGTGAAGTAAAGCCGCTTGCGGTTGATCGAAACCTCCGGGTCCTGGACCCAGCCCACCAACTTCTCGCGACTCATGTGGGGCTTGATGGCTTTGACATCGTCGTAAGGCGTCCGAGCAAACTCGTCGTAGGCATCGTAAGCCATGAAGCTCTCGGCGTCCTCCAAGTATTCCAAAAAGAACCGAATTCGCTCCGCTCCGGCCAACGGCAACGTCTGAACGGCCAGAATGTATTCGCGGGATCGATCCGTCAACTTCATCGGCGTGCTCCACATCATCCGATCAGTCAACACACCCATCACCAAACACTCTTGCCCCGCCTCCAAAGATGCCGGTGCAATCGTCTCGAAGACCTCTTCCATGGCCACAAACGACTTGCCCTTGAGAATCTGCCGCACTTCCAGCCGCATCTTGCGGTCGAAGCCGTCCTCCGTCAGCTGCCCCGGTCCCAAGACCTTGGCAAACACCACCGCGTCCGTCGCTTCAATCTCCTCCGTCAAGGTCGGCTTGAGCGCGGTACAAAACGGGCACCAAGCCGCCATCGCCACCGCCCCACCACTGCCGACTCGGTGCTCCCCCCCAACCAAATGGAACTTGCCAGCCGAATGGAACTTACTCGCCGAATGGGACTTGCCCGAGTTACCCGTAACCGAATTACCCGCCGCCGTGGACCCGACGCTACCGCCCAGACCAGCCAACAGCACAACCGAGACCATGGCCCACACACATGCCTTGGACACGGCAGTCCCGCCAACACGATTCAAACTAAAGCCACCGGTGCTAGGCACTCGAGCGTCGCTGTGCATACTCATATCCGTCTTACGATCCCATCTTGTCCCGTGGCGATACCCCGCCCACCCAAACACCAGTTTACGCCAAAGGCTGCCGACCGACTACGGGCGAGCGGTCACCGCCGGCGAACTCGGCGCCAGGAAAACGGCCCTCGGGTGCGGCATCACCCCACCTTTGCCTCCCCATTATACGCCCATGCCCCCGCGGGCGTTCGGAAAATCCCGCACATTCGGTGCCGGAGCGGTCCTGCCGACCCGCGACTAACTGCTCAGATTCTCGGACACGTCCAAACGGTAGGCCGTAACCGCGGGCAACAACCCGACCAACACCGCCAGGACAATCAGGCCGGGCACCAGCATCCACTCCGAGGACAAATGGAAGTTCAGCCACAAGGCGCTCACGTCCAGGCCCGGAGCAAAATCCCAGATCCTCAGCTCCACGCCCGTCCGCTCACGCACCAAGGGACTGATCAGACCATTGACCAAGTGGGCCGCCACCCAGCCGACCAAGCCGCCACCCGCCGCCAACAACACCGACTCGGCCAAGATAATCCCAAACACCGTCCCCTGATCCGCCCCCAAGGCTCGCATCACGGCAATCTCCTGCCGCCGCTCGCTCATTGAGTTGTAGATACTGACCAAGATCCCAATCCCCGACACGATGCAAATCATGACGGTCATGGCCAAGATCAACCACTGCACCGGCGTCACGAACGTCTCGAAAACCGATTGGATCTCGGCCACCGGCGTCACCGTCTGAGCCGAGCGTTGCTGGAGCTTCGGCGAAAACGACGTCCAGTCCATCTCATTTTCCAATTGCCCCAAATTCACCGCGTTGCTGATGCCATACAAACTGGCCCCCACCTCGTCGTGAGATCGCAACAGAATCGCCGTCAACTCGCGTTGTTCGATCGGCAGTGGCGACCCATAGATCGACGGTGGTTTCTGCTCTTCCGCCGCTTCCGCCGCCGGCTTCCCAGCCGCACCCGCGTCAGTGGCGAGCGGTTGCCCAGTCAACTTCTTGAGAGCCCGCTCCTGACGCTCCTGGTCCTGCGCTCCAATGCTTGGCTCGGCGGGCGAATCGCCGGCAGCGGCCTCTACAACCCCAGCAGCGGCCCCGGCAACCCCAGCAGCGGCCCCAGCGGCCAAAGTCTCCTCGGCCCCTTCCGGGGTCACTGGATCCGACCCCACGGAATCCGTCGTGGCGGGATCGGCCGCCGGCTTGTCGGTCAACCGCTCCATCAGTTCTTGATCCAACCGCAGCTGAAATTCCTCGTCGGTCAGATCGTCATCTGGCCCGGTCTCGAATCGTTGCGCGTTCCGTCGTTCGTCCTCCAACGGCTTGCGGTGCTCGTCCATCATATAGAACCCCTCAATATTGATGAACAAAGCCACGTCGTTCCGCGTGCCGCTGGGGGCCATGATCCCCACCACAATGAACTCGGTGCGATGCACATGGCCGCCGGCGCCGATATCGCCGTGGATCGGCCGGATCGGGTCGCCGACCTTCAAGTTCTCGTTGGCCGCCACTTGAGAACCAACCACGGCCTCCAACACCCCGTTTGATGCGCTCCAGGTCTGAAAGGGCCGGCCCTCCGCAAACGGCAGCTTCCGCCCCGTCTCGACGTCGATCTCCAACTCATTAAAAAACGCGGGCGTCGTCGCCACGATCCGATACTGACTGTTCTCGCCGAACGTGTCGCCCATGCAGATGGGGATCGCCATTTTTGCATAAAGTGAAAATATGCCGTCTTCGGTGATCCGCATTTGCTTCACCGCGAAGTCGTTTTCCGCCAGCGACGTGACCTCGTCCAACAGCCCCAACCCAGCCGCGCCCGGCAGGCCGCTGGCCAAGTGGTGCACCATTTGATTCGTCTGGTTCTTCGCTACCTGAGCCTGATAGACAAACGAATGCCGCATCTGCAGCTCGCGTTCCGGCGCATCCTCAAACGCCAAATAATACTCGTAGGGAATCGTCTGCACCGGCTTACTCAGATAGAAAACCGTGTTCAGCACCAACTGCAGCGGGCCGCCACGGGCCCCCACGATCATGTTGTAGCCCAAAGACGATCCGCTCTTGAAGTTCTCGGCCACCACCCCATGAATGGTCAAAACCATCACCACCAACGCCACACCGATCGCCATCGACAACGCTGTCAAAAACGATGCCAAGCCACGTTGCCGGATACTCTTCCAGGCGATCAACCACAAACTCATGACGCGGCCTCCTGTTTGGTGGCAGCCACCACCCGATTCAAATGCGCCAAATTATCGACCCGATCAAACTGATCCGCCACCTCCAAATTGTGGGTCACCATCAACAGCGAAATCCCCTCGCTGCGACACGACTCGCGAATCAAGTCCACCACCTTCTGCTGATTGGCCGGGTCCACGTTGGCAGTCGGCTCATCGGCCAAAATCAACTTCGGACGATTGGCCAACGCCCGAGCCACCGCCGTCCGCTGCTGCTCGCCGACACTCATCTTGCCCGGCTTGTGATGCAAACGATGCTCCAACCCCACCTGCTTGAGCAACTCGATCGCCCGAGCCCGATCGTATTTCTGCTGCGAAAACGTCATCCCCAACAAGACGTTCTCCAATGCCGTGAAACCCTTGAGCAAGTTGAAGGTCTGAAAGATGTAACCCAACTTATTCGCCCGCACCCGGTCACGACCCACCTGCGAATAGGTGGTCAAATCCAGTCCATCCAACAACACGCGACCGGTGTCCGGGGCAATGATCCCAGCAATGATATGCAACGTCGTCGTCTTGCCGCAGCCACTCGGGCCCAACAACACCACCTGCTCCCCCGCCTCAATTCGATACGCGGGCAAATCCAACACCCGCAGGGGCGGACCGTCTCCCTGGGGATACGACTTGACCACATTTTCCAGTACCAACATCGAACGCTCGCCACTCGGAAGGTCGCACGCCGCATCCCGCCAGCGTGTCTGGCCCCAGTCTACCACGGCCGCCATCGCCTGTTGACCACACTTACCTGCAAGTGACAATCGATTGCATTTAGCCCGTCACCGAGGGACCCCAGCACCGCTGGCTGGCCGTCCCCCACCGCCTGTTCTCCCCTTAAATCCCCAGCTCCCCCCCGTCGTGCTCGCGTTCGTGCCACGCCCGGGTCATTCAGAAAGCATTGACCGCCGCGAGATCATCCCCGGGGCGATCGGCACCCTTTCGCGTCACACAGGGTCCGACTTGCACTGGCGCACCCGACTTGAAATAGGACCACCTACCATGAACGGCTACGGCGAATCAACCACCTGCAGACCGAACCCGCCGGCGACCACCACCGACCGACCGTCGGGATGGACCGCCAACGCCGTGACCCATTGCTGCTCGCCCCAACGCCCCAGCGACGCCACTTCGAGCGACTCGGCGGACACACGCCACAGGCTTCCATCCCGCCCCCCGACCAAGATCTGCCCACTCGTCGCATCCCAACAAGCGACCGTCGGGGGCTGCGGCAAACGAGCGAAGCGGACCAGGCGCCCGAGCTCCGGTTGCCACAGACGGACCGTTTGATCAACGCCCACACTCCACAACCGCCGCGAGCGACTCGGCTCCTGGCCCCGCTCGGGCAACAACCCCACCACCGCGCCCACATGATTGGTCAACGATCGCTTGACCGCAACGTCCGCCACGCCCCACCAGCGGATCGTTTGATCCAACCCGCCCGACAAACACGACTGCTCGTCCCAAAATTCGATCGCCAACACCCCTTGAGCATGCCCCGAAAACCGCTGCAACTCCGTCACGTCGACACGCGATTCCGCTCGGTCAAGCTCCCGGTCTCGTTGCCCGTCTCTTTCCCGGTCTCGTTCCCGACCCAACTCCTGATCCAACTCCCGACCCAATTCCCGATCCGACTCCCGATCAACAACAAACGCATGCACGGAGCATTCCCCCGTAAAGCTGGCCACCGCATAGCGTTGGCCCGACGGCGACCAAGCCGCTTGCTGAATCAGGTCGTCGTGCCCCTGATGTCGCTGGACCAATTCGCCCCTCGGCCAGGACCAGACCTCCACCTGCCCGGCCTCGCCTGGGATCCCCCCAGCCACCAACAGGTAGTCCCCCCGCGGCGAGAACCTCAAGTCCAAGATACGGGACAACTCCGTCGCCAATCGTCGGACCTCTGTTCGCTCGGGCCAAGACACCACAACCAACCCCTCGTCTGACCCGCAACAGAGGGACTGGCCGTCCGCCGCAAACGCCAACGCGGTCACGGGCGATGCGCCGAGTGACAGGGGCGACGGTGACAGGGGCGACGGTGACAGGGGCGACGACAAAGAGGACGGTGACTGGCGAATCGCAGACAGTCGTGTTCCCGAGGCCGGCGCAACCTGGCCGGCGGCTGGGGGCACGCCCGCAGCCCAAGTCTCTCCGGCGACAGCGGCCAGCCACACCATCCCCAGCCAGAGGGAAGCGAATGCCAGTACCCCCGCCCAACCTTTATTCGCAAATAAACAAAACCATACAAACAAAACACATCTCACAAAACTCACCCCATCAGTCCCTGGATCATCTGCCCGCCCTGATTCAATGGCACGGGGCGACCATCGGTCGTCAGCAACTCGTGCTGCGGATCCAGCCCCAACAGCGAGTAGAGACTGAAGGCCAAGTCCTTGGGGGTGATCGGTTGCTCGGCGGGACTCTCCCCGACACGATCGCTGGCACCCAGCACCTGGCCGCCGCGGACCCCGCCGCCCGCGATCACCGCGCTGAAGACGCGCGGCCAATGATCACGCCCGCCTTGCGGATTGATTTTCGGCGTCCGCCCGAACTCCCCCATCGCCACCACCAAGGTCTCGTCCAAGCGGCCGCTGTCGGCCAGGTCCTGAATCAACGCGGCAAATCCGCGGTCGAAGGTCGGAATCAGCCCAACGCCCGGATCAGCCCCGGCGTACCCCTCGCGCAGGTCACGCACCAGGTTCTGATGGGTGTCCCAGCCCGAAGAGTGGACGGTGACAAAAGGCACCTCGCGTTCCACGAGCCGCCGCGCCAACAAGCAACTTTGACCAAATGTCCGCGGCCCATACCGCGCCCTGGTCTGGGGCGACTCCTGGGTCAAGTCAAAAGCCGACTTGGCTTGCGGCGAGGTCACCAAGCGAAACGCCTGAGCGAAGGCCGGATCCGTCGGTGCCTGGGCCTCGACCCGCTCTTGCCAACGATCCAACGCCTGCAAGAACTCCCGCCGACGCTCCAGGCGATTGACGTCGACCTCCGGAAACAAGTCCAGATCGGGCACCTGAAAATCGGGACGAGCCGGATCGCGGGCGATGACAAACGGCTCATGGGCAGCACCCAAGAACCCAGCTCCCACTCCGCCAGCCGAGGGCAGGGCGACGTGGGGCGGCAGTATCGCCGCGGCATGCGCAGGACGAAGCGCCGAGACCACCGCTCCAAAATGCGGGTAAGTCAACGCCGGCACGGGTTCGTAGCCCGTCAGCAAGTAATGATTGGCCAGCCCGTGTTCCCCCAGCGGCGAGGTCAAGGATCGCAGCACCGTCAGGTGGTTCATCACTCGAGCCGTCTCACTCAAGTGCTCGCAGATTTGAATCCCGGAGACCGCCGTTGAAATCGGACGAAACGGCCCGCGGACCTCGGCCGGCGCCTGCGGCTTCAAGTCGAAAGTCTCCAAATGACTCGGGCCACCGTCCAACCACAACAAGATACACGACTTCGCTCGCGCTCCCCGACCCGGTGACGTGCCACCGCGAGTCTCGCGGGCCGCACCCGTCGCCAACGCCCCGCTGGAGCTCCCGCCGTGGCTCCCGCCGACTGGGGCCGCACGCGCCGCTCCCGCCAAGAAATCGGCCAGCCCCAGCCCTAAACCCATGCCCAGGCCGGAGAGCACGCCCACCTTCAGGGCATCGCGGCGATGCACGCCGTCACAACGTCTCGGTCCCCCGCGTTTTGTCATCTGAACTACCTCTCGCGAAACCCACGACTGTTGAGCAAACTCCAAGCGAAGTCCTCCCACCGCCGCCGTTGCTCGCCGCGATCCTCCACCTGCAACCGCTCGGTCCACTCGGCCAACTCCGACTCGCTGGGCTCACGCGACCACGCTCGCACTACCCACATCCTAACAAACTCCTGCACTGAAAGATCCTCTCGCCAGTCTTCGACCAGCCGTCCCTGCTCGGCCCGCAACTTGCGGTTGATGACGTCACCATTGAGCAAATGCAATTGAGCCGCCAGTCCCACGGTGCTCGCGGAGGTGTCGCTGCAGTCGAGGCCCACGCTGCATCGCCCCAGCGTGTCCAAGGTCGGCTGAGCGGCCGCCCCGTCCAACAGGTGGATGGCTCGGGTCGTGGCAGCCTTTGCACTGGCTCCAACCGAATCCGCTGCCAACGCGTCCACCGCCCCACCGGTCGCTGCTGGCGTGTAAATTTCAGGTACCCCTGTCACGTCCGCAATCGCATCGACCAACAATTCGGGCTCCAACACCCGAGGGTAAGCCCGCGAGTAGAATCGATCATCCGCTTGGTTCGATGGCAGAACTTCCGCCGAACGCGCGTAGGTTTCACTGAGGACCAACTGCCGCAAGGTATGCTTGAGGCTGTAGCCATGTGCAGCAAAATCTCGCGCCAGGGCCTCCAGCAGCTGCGGGTGGGTGCCAGGATTGGTCGGCCGCAAGTCGTCCACGGGCTCCACCAAGCCGCGTCCGAACAGGGCTTGCCATAAGCGGTTCACGGTCACCCGTGCCAAGTAAGGCTGCTGGGGGTCCAACAACCACGCCACCACCTCCGCTCGACCGTCGCCCCCCGTCTCCAAATCCCGCTGGCCCGGCAGACGCGGCACGGCCGGGCGTCCGGTGCGCGGGTTGGTCACCTCACCACGAGCCAGCCACTCGACCTGCCGTCCGCGGCTAACCCGAGCAAACACCGCCGCCAGGCCATGGAAATCGTCCTGCGTCCAACGATCCAAGGGGTGGTTATGACAGTTGGCACACTCCAGTCGAATGCCGCCGAAGACCCGCGCTACCTGCTGGGCGTGCTCCCGCGGGTCGCGGACCAATCGGCTGAAATTGGCGGGCCCGCTGGCGTGCGAATCACCCTCGGCCGTCAACAGTTGTCGCATGACGTCATCCAGGCCGACGTCGCTGGCCACTTGCTGCCGCAGCCAGGCCGCGTAACGCTCAAAGGCGACCGGTTCATTGGGCAACGCCCTCAGCCGCAGCCAACGCGCCAGCTTCCAAGTCCAGTAGTCGACAAACGCGTCACTGTCTAATAGCCGCTCGACCTCCTGGGCTCGTTTGTCGCTGGCCGACGAGCTGACAAACGCGGTCACGCCGTCGGCCGTCGGCAGGCGACCGGTCAAGTCCAGATGCAGTCGCCGCAACCAAGCGGCATCGTCGGCCGGAGGCGACGCGGGGATGCCCAACTGGCGCAGGGTCTGTTCGATCGGACGATCGATCCAATCTTCGGACTCGGGAATCGCGTCCCACCATTCACTGCTGCTGACGGTCACGGGTGCCGCGGCCCGATCGACGTTGGCTCCCTGCTTTGGCCCCGCGGGCGTCACCGGTATCTCGGGAAATGGGACCACCACTTGGAACGGAACGACCTGGTCCGCGTACCTGGCCAAGACCACGTGCTGACCAGGCCGCAGGGCTTCCAGGCCATAGACGACCTCCGCGTCTCGATCGTCCCGCGGGCTCAAGTGCAGCGACGCGTCGGGCTTGACTTGGGCGGCCGTGGGGTCCAAGACAGTGAACGTCGCCCAATCTGTGACCTCCCAGATCAGACCATCGTCGAACGTGGCCATTACCCGCAGCGGAGCGGCCGCCGGCGTCTCCTCGAAGAAGAACCGCGTGGGGGCCACCACCAGCGACTTGGGTCGCACCGGCTTGCCGCGCGGACTGCCCGCGGCGATCCACCGCGCAATGGCTTGATAGGGCCGCGAGTCGGTCGCCAGAAGGGTCCCGCCGCCGTGCTCCAAATCGCCGGTCGGCTTCCTCAGCAGCAGACTGCGGGTCGGTCGCGCCAGATCGATCCGTCGACCCTGGAACTCCTGCGTCAGGGCCTCGTAGTCCGCCGACGGGTCAGCCCCCCAAAGGGAGAGTCGGAATTGCCCTCGGCCAGTCGCGGCACCGTGGCAAGCGCCCGCGTTGCAACCCAATTGAGTCAACCACGGCAACACTTCCGCCTCGAACGTGACCTCGTCCGCCACCGGTAGCGTTCCAAGACACAGCAGGGCAACCACCCAGACGCAGCTCATCGCGAGGACGGCTCCGGTTCTTGCCCGCCTTCGGCCTCC
Organism: Pirellulaceae bacterium; assembly: GCA_018402565.1. Taxonomy (GTDB): domain Bacteria; phylum Planctomycetota; class Planctomycetia; order Pirellulales; family Pirellulaceae; genus M30B19. The sequence goes on from JAGYIQ010000002.1 coordinate 59,352, forward strand.
GCCGCCCATTTGCGCAAGTACGCTTGGGCCGCGGGCGTCCCGTAGTTCTCGACCACGCCCGCTCGCACGATCGTCGTCGCGATGCGGTGGACTTCCTTCCGCACGGCTTCGTCTTTGGCGGCGGCTTGTTCGACGGCCTCCGCGGCTCTCTGCACCGCTTCTTCCGTGGCGTCGCGGCGAATCAATGGAGACAGCAAGGGTCGCAAATTGGGGGCGGCAGCTGCACCGGGCGCCGCCGGGCCACCGCGTCCCGCCATCGGAGCCTGGCCAGAGAGCGTTTCCAAGTCGGCCAGCGTGGGCACGGGACCGCCCAGCATTTTCGCCAACGGCTCCAACACCCGCGGCAAGTCGACCTGCAGACTGGGTTGCACCAAGGCAAAATTAGCCAACACCTTGCCTTCACGAGCCAGCAAAATGGTCAGAGAAACGTGTCGGTTCAAGCCGAGACTGCCAGGCCCTTCGCGTCCCTCCAAGGCCACCCCCGTCGGAACGCCCGGGGTCAAGGCGTGCCGAATCCGCTGCACTTCGGCCTCGCCCGCGGTCACATCTTCCGGCAGAAACACCACCCCAGTTGTCAGACCGTCGGACGCCCGCGAGTGACCATAGCCCGTCAGCATCCGAGTAAATCCGATGCTGGGCCGGTTCACTTCATGGACAAACACCAGCAGCAACGGGCGGCCGGCCGCTCGAGCGACCAAGTCGATTTCTTCAGCCGCTTCCGCCACCAACAACTCGCGGAAGACAAACGACGGCAGCGCCTCATCGACCTGCGGGCCTGAAAATACGGGTGTTTCCCCCGGCTCGGCAACCGCATCCTGTTGCGTCCCTCCCGCCTCGCCAGCGGCAACGTCCTGTACCGCAGATCCCATAACATTGGGCAGAGTCCACGCGTTCCAGGCAGGCAGCAGACTGCAAAAAAACAGTCCCACAACAACGTTTCGATGGAGCTGCCCCACGCCCCTGACGACCCAACAACAGCAACGAATCATTTAATTAAACCGTAAAGTAGAAACCACCCCAGCGTACTGCACAAGCAGCCCGACCTGAGGCTCCGCTCCCCAAACCTCGCGGGTCAGTATAACACCCGAGTGGCCGCCGACCTAGCTACGAGTGGCGATGTTGTGACCCGGCGCGTCGCTGAAAATTCGTGTGCGTTGCCGCCCAGTTCCTCGGCGATTGGAATCGGAATCGAGCTGGATACCGAGCCAAAAAAAGGCCCGCGAGGATTCCTCGCGGGCCTTGATTCGATTGGTTGTAGGAGCCAGTCAGCTCAGGCAGTTGGCGGACTAGAACAAGCCACCGCCGAGGCCGCCGCCACCGAGGCCGCCGAGGCCGCCGCCCAAGCCACCACCGCCCAGGCCACCGCCGCCGCCACCGATGCCGCCGCCCGCACCACCGCCACCGGCGAAGGTGAAGGTGTCGAAGTCAATCAGCTCCATGAAGTTCGGAGCACCGTTGACGAAGACGTACATGCGGTCGTACGAGGTGAACGCCAAACCGCTCCAGCTGGGACCGGACGGGATCGGAGTGATCTGCGGTTGGTAACCGACACCGTTGCGGTTGAGGCCGCCGCGGAACTGGCGGCGAATCGGCGTCCCTTGCGGAGATTCGGTCGAACCCTCGTAGATCTCGTCTTGGGCCAATTGCGAAATCGCTTCACGCTGAACCGCCAAGGCCTGCGACGCCAGTGCGTTCTGGACCGCGAACTCGGATGGATTGCGTCGACCGTGCTCCAAGGCAAAATTCACCAGGTAGGCCGGGCGATCGCCGATCTCGATTTCCTTCATTTGCGAAGTCTGCTTGTCGCTGCGGAAGTTGCGGAAGATCTCAACCACGACCTTGCCACCTGCGACCTGGCCCTTCATCACGCGGATCCAGGCCTTGTAGTCACCCGCAAAACCCTGGGGGCACACGTAGTACTCGGAGTACACCTTGCTCTCGTTCGTGCCGGGAGTCGGGAAGGCGTCACGCATCATGACACCACCGCTCAAGGTCCGCGGGATCACGTGCGAGCAGACCGTGCCGGTCGGTTCTTCCACAACCAAGTCCACGTCCGCCGTTCCGGTCCAGCTCACGCGAACGATCACGTCCCGCTCCAGGCTGGCGATCAGGGCCTGCTCCAGTTCACTGGCGCGATCGCTCTGGCCGGCGCTCTTCAATTCGTTGACGGTCACCGTGGCCAACTGGGTCGCTTCCTTGACAATCGTGGGATGATTCGGCCAGGCTTGACCCAAGATCCCGGTCACAACCCATTGCACGTCGTCGACGTTCTTTGTCTCCCGAGCCGCTCGGAGGCCAACCTCAAACGGCTGGGCCCAAGCCGGATGGCGAACCGCCAAGTCCTGTGCAACTCGCACCGCGCGACTCGACATGCCCTGCTCGACCATGAAAGCCGCCAAATTGATGGCCGCGTCACGCGAGTTATCCCAATCCAACACCGTGGTCAGCAACCGCTCGATCTCGGCTTTCGATTCACCCAAAGCCAGCGACGCCACGTACAACCCTTGGTACATCCAAGGCTGAGCTTGCTGTTGGCGGATGGCACCGCGGATCAGCGCTCGCATTTCGGCAAAGTTGCGTTCTTTCGTCAGCTTCTCCACCGTCAACTGCACGGATTCAGGGGCGACATATTGGTTGGCGAAAAATTGGTCCCAGGCCTCATCCAGCGACTGGCCGGCTTCCGGCGTCACTTGCAACAACGTCGGCTCGACTGCGGGTGCGGCCTTCTCGACCGCCGCATCATCCTGGACGTTGAACATGCCACCGCCCATACCACCGCCCATGCCGCCCATGCCACCGCCCATGCCGCCCATGCCGCCGCCCATACCGCCCATGCCGCCGCCCATGCCACCCATCATGCCGCCACCCATGCCGCCACCTATCGGCATCAACGGCAGCACCAGATCGGCGACATCGTAGACCAACGTCACCAGATTCTCTTCGGCGTTCTTCTTCGTGGTGATGGTCAAGACCTCGTCCCGGATCTGGTAGGTCAAGTCCAGTTCATCCAAAGCCAGCTTCATGGCATTGCGGAGCTTGATGCCGGAGTAAGGTAGCGTGATGTCGCCACCGTCCGGATCCACACCCTCGTCCTCCAGTGCCTTGCGATCAACACGGATGTTGATGCCGTAAAAGTCGCGCAATTGATCGGAAAAGTCACTGATCGACGCACCATTGATCCGCAACGCAGTACCGTCGAAGGAACGCTCCAGAGCCGCATTGATGATCTGCTCGTTGCCACCCTCTTCGAACAAGGCAACCCGCTCGTACTTCTTCCGCATCATTTTCTTCTGATGCCATTCATCCGCATCCGGGTAGCGAACCGGGATCCGATCATCGAACGGTAGACCAGACTCTTCGACCGACGCCAGCATGTAGATCATGTCCAAACGCTTCTGGTCCATGATCAAGCTGGAGCGGAACGCCGATTGCATGTGACCGGTCAAGCCGATCGAAGCCGCGATTTCGGTGTTCGGGGCGGTCTCTTCGGTGATCTGCTTGGTCTCACGCACCTTGTCGATCAAGCGATTCAAATCCGAGGTCTCTTGCGTGTGCTCAATGTCGCGCAACAACCCTTCGAATTGTTGCACCAACCGCACGACCTTGTCGTTGCGATTTTCCATCTTCTTGAGCACCTCGGCGCGATCCGAAGCGGTGGCTCGTGCGATGGCTCGTTGTTGTTCGTCCACTCGGTACTCAGCCGCCGACTTCTGAGCGTTGGACAAAGCCGCATCCAATTGACTCAACAGGGCCTGACGAGCCTGTTGTGGCGCGTCCGCCGCGTTCTCGACGCTGGAGATGACTTGCTTCAACCGAGTCACCACACTCTCCGGATTCGACCTCATCCGCTCGCCAGCCAACTTGACTTCATTCGCGACAAACGTGTTGAGTCGACCGACGTAGGCCTTCTGCATCTGGTCGGACATGCCGATCAGGTTCGAACCCGCTTGATTCTCAGCGTCTTGGGGAGAAGCCGCGCCGGCTTGCGGGGCGTCGACCGCACCGAAGGCATCCAAGCCATCCTGCAGTTGCGTCGCACGAGCATTGCCAGGAGTCCGTTCGATCGCAGCCGACACCAAAGTCCGAGCGACGTTCTCGTCACCACGCTCCGCCGCGTCATTGGCCATGACCAACATGGCCCGAGTCGACGCGTCCAACAACAGAGCAACCTCGCGCAGACCCGCCGAACCGACCGTCGGCAACCGCTGCCCTTGATCCTTCCGCGATTGGTCCACCAAGTAGCTCAAAAACGAGTACTGGTCCTCGCTGGCCTCCGGCCCCACCGACCACTGCTGGGTCACACTTTGACCGTTGACTTCACCCGTCACCGACAATTCGAAGGGATGGCTGGCAGCTAAGGTACCCAGCACAATCGAATCACGATCCGCTCGCATCGGTGGCAATTGACTGGGGTATGCCTCCGCCAACGCTCCACGGGAGTCGGCCGTGGCCGGCCAGAACACATTGCCTCGCACCGTGCTGACCAAAGCCGCTGCAGCCGTGTCCGACGCACCACTGGTGTCCGAATCCACAAACACGTTACCGCCCGTTTGATTCGCCAACACCGACAACAACTCGACGTTCCGCTCCGGGCCAATCGCGAAACTAGACACCGGGATCTGCTGCTCACGCAAGCCAGCAACCAACTTCTCGAACCGGGTCGAACCGAATAGCGACGGTCCACAGATGCCGTCGCCAATGTAAATCACGTGACGCGGCTGGGACTTCTCCAGACCCTGAAACTGCTCGGTCACCCAAGCGAAAACTCGCTCCATGTCCGTCGCACCCAACGGCGTGCGACGCTCCAACTCCGCCATCGCCTGTTGCATCTCGGCCGAATTGGCAGCGTAAAAATTGCCACCGCCCAACGGTACCGCATCCAAGTCCACCGCCACCACCTGCACGCGGTCCTCGTCGCTCAAACCGTCGGCAATCGAACGGGCCATGGCAATCGAGTCACGCTGGAACGCACCAGTCTGACTGGCGGACGTATCCACCAAAATCAACACCCGACTCTGTTGGTTTTGTGCCTCCGCCAACGTTGGCAGCAAGCTCAGGGCGAAGCGGGATTGCCCGTCAGCCGGCGTGAAAGTGACCATGCGAGAATCCTGACGCACGGCCTGTGTCTCGTCAAACATCGCGGCCACCACCGCCTCAATTGGCGTCCGAGGGGCAGTCGCCAGAGCCTCGCCAGCCCAGCCACTAACAGCCAAGCCACCGCCAATCGCGACACACCCAGCCAAGGCCAGTTTCAAGTTTGTAAAGCGACGATACATCATTCAATGCTCCGAATTCCGGGTCCCCACCACGCGGCCACTGTTCCGCGTCCAAGGACAAAAAAAGCTCGTGAAGGAAATGCCACGATCCATGTTGACGCTGGAACGCCGCTCTGCCCGGCATCCCATCCTGTTAGTCTATTTCGCGCCACCGTTTTCCACCACACAAAACCGTCCAAATCACGCTGTTTCACTACAATCCGGTTTGTCCGCCTAGCCCATCCGGTCCGAATCGCAAGGCCCGAACCCCCGCCAACTTCGCTACCAGTCGCACAAACGGCACAACCGAACCCGCCGCGTTTCCCCCGAACCGGCCAGACCTGACCCGGCCGCCCCGACTACCCTGACCCGGTCCGACTACCCTGACCCGACCTGGCCAATGGATTCGCAAGCATTTCTGTGGTGTGGCAGATAATGTACTGCGAATCACGTGCCAATCAGCGAAAACCGCTCAAACAAGCTTAGTTGCTGGAGTTTCAACCCCGTAGCTGGTCCCAACGGCCCCGCGGGGGAGCAGATTTCTCCCCCGCCTCCCTGCTGGCAAACTGGCGAGTGCCGCAAAAACTACCGGAGGATTGCATCGATTCGCTCCAAAACCATACGTTCCACTGCGCTATTTTGCAGTTCCGGCAGTTGGACAGCTCGGACCAACCACTCGCGGCCGCGACCTTCCCACCGATCCCACACCTGCTCCAGGCCACGGAATACGCCCAGGATGGCCCGCTCCAAGCCCACATAAGAGGCGGTCGGCTGCGGCTCCAACCGAGCGAGACCGGAGGTCGCTTCCCATGGATTCTGAACCCATGGTGAAACCTGAGTCCAAGCCTCTCCAGCCCAATCCCCCGTTTCCTCCCATTGCCCCCGAGCCAAGCGAGCCGTCCAGACCTGCGCGCCGTTCTGCAGCTCCGTGGCGAATCTCCCAACGGCGTTGCCCAGCCCGCGAAGCCGGGCCCCCAATTCGGCGGCTTGGCGTTCGAACACCTCCCAATACAGACTCGGCTCCAACCGCTGGACCGGGGCGGCAGCCTCCTCGACGGCACCCTCGGCCTCAGCATCCAACCCCTCAACAGCTCGGTCCTCACCAACAGGCTGTCCGACGATGATCGGAACGGACGCGGCGCGGGAATGCTGCGGAGCCAGCCAATCGCTGGGGTCGACCTGCGGCAGAACCGCGGCCGGCTTGACATACTTGATCGGATAAGCCCGCACCGAGCGACTGGGGGACGCCGCAACCGGAGCCGCCGGACGGATGAACTGGACTGCCGACAGCTCCGCATGCAGTCGCGACCAAACCCGAGCCATCGAACCGGGCGCGGCCTTCGCAACCCCACGCACCTGGGACACCCAACCCTGCCAACTCGATTCGGCTCGTTGAGCCATCCGGTCCAGCCAAGTGGTGTCCGCCACCCGCACCAACCCCAGCTCAATCCAGCGTCCCAGGACCGACGACTCCCCTGTGGCCGGCTGTTTCACAGCTTCGAACCACAAGTCGTCGAGAGATTGCGGGCCGTAGAGATGATAGATCTCGCACACCGACTCCAATATCTCACGCTCGACCAACGACACCCCCTGGTCCTGCGTGGCCCGAGTCTCCGGCCCCACGGATCGAGCCCCTTGCTCCTGGTTGCCGACCCCATCGAGTCGGTCGGAGACGAAAGCACTGGTGGCGTGGGGGAGCCAAGTCTCCTGATCCAGGCAAAGCGGAAACTCGAGTCGCTCCAATCGCCAATCGCTCTGAGACATCGAGCGATCCGCCGAGACGCGCAGGGGTCGCACCCCGGCTGCATCGCCCGCGAACACCGATCCCCCAGCGGTCGCGGCCCATAACCCCCAAGCCCAAACAACCAGACAAAAGCCGTGGTTCCAGCTCGGCTGTGAAAATCGGCAGAGTCCAACAGCAACGCTGCCGAGGCGTGAAGCTAGACCCGGCAGTCGATCGGCGAGATGATTCATTTGTGTCATTGTGGCGGTCCTCGAGACAGCGGAAAGGTGGGACTGGAAGGCGGGAGCCCCAGGCCACCGGACTCGATTCCGGTGGCCGACAGCACTGCGAGTGGTTGCGTGGTTGAGCGAGCGTGAGCGGGTGGGCGAACAATCCCGCGGGCCTCGCATGCCGAGGCGCCGCATCGCCGCATCTGACCCATTCCGCTCGCTGTCTTGTTTCGGAGTCTGCCGATGGCGCAACCGAGAGAAAATGGGCAGCCGAGGGGATTTTGGCCGCCCTTGACGTGCAATGGGGGAGATAAACGCAAGCGGGGGAAATTAGCGATTGCACCGCTTGCCCCCCTCCAACCAGAGAGCGAAGACCAGCACCCGCAGACGCCTGGCGGAAAAAAAACTCCAAACTGGGGATTTTTCTCCCCACACTTTCCGCCCCAGGAGCGTCTACAGGGGAAGGGCGACGGGTCCGGCGGGAGACCTCTGGCGTAAAAACCCGGTCGAAGGTTCAGTGGACGGTGTGGAGTGGACAACCGCTGGGTCGGCTCGGCCGAGTGGGGCAGGTAACTTGTGGGGACGTAGGTTGCGGGGCGGCGGCCTGCATGAGCTCAAGTCGCCTATGCGATTGGCTCGGGGTGCACACCCCCCGGAGAGGGACTGGTAGGATGCCATTTCCGGTAGAGAAGTTGACCAACGTCAGGGTCCCCGTCGATTCGTTCACCGTGCAACACGAAAAAAACTGAACCAGAAAAAACTGAACCAGAAAAACCTGAACTGGAAAAATCTGGACTGGAAAACCTGGACTGGAAAAACCTGGACCGACCGGTCAAGCTCTCCGCGGCGATCCCGCGGATGGCAACCAGTCCCCTCGGTGGCAGACAGACTTGCCGGTTGCGAACCAAAGGGTGGCGAACCAAAGGGCGGCGAACCAAAGGGTGGCGAACACGCGTGTAGCCGTTCACGTTGGCTGGCCCCACTTCCGCGAGTGCGATTTCCGCGAGTGCGATTTCCGCGAGTGCGATTTCCGCGAGTGCGATTTCCGCGAGTGCGATTTCCGCGAGTGCGATTTCCGCGAGTGCGATTTCCGCGAGTGCGCTTTCCGCGAGTGCGCTTTCCGCGAGGCCGTTTTCTTCGCTGGTGCGATTCCCTCACTAGTGCGTTACGCAAGTCGGATTTTTTGGGGGGCAAACGGGTCGCACTGTCCCGATGCTTTTACTCGCACAAGATCACACAAGATCGCACCGGCCGCTCGCCTGACTTGCTCCACGACACCCGACGGGGCATGACCGCCTACACAACCATTTTTCCTGACGTTTTCGCCCGACCTTTTTTGCCCGAGGCCTGATTCAAGCGGAGTTTTTCGTCATCGAGGGCGGCTGGCGTTTCTTTGATTCTTGACAGATTTAGCATCCATACGCCGCCGCTCTCGTTGTTTTCACACTAACCACTAACCACTAACTATCCCGCGTAACGGCGGAGGCGATTCTGGGGAGTGGTTGTATTGTTGACAGCGTCCAGCGAGTACTCCATGGAATAGGCGTCTTCGACGGTATCTTCGTAAAAGTCCTTGAGGACGCGGACGGCTTGAAAGCCCAGCCGGCGAAAGAACAGTTGAGCGGCCAGGTTGGTTTCGCGGACCTCCAGGCCCACTTCGGTACGTTGGCCCGGCCGCAACTTGCTGATGATTTTCGTGATCAACTGCTGGCCCACGCCCCGCCGGCGGACATCTGGTCGGACCGCCAAGTTCATGACGTGAAAGTCCGCGCGGCCCATTTCATAGACAATGTAGCCCACGACCTCGCCGTCCAACTCAGCGACCATCCCGATGCAGTTCCTTTGTTGCAAGCAAGCGATAAAGTCATCCTGCGTCCAGGGAAACTCGAAGCTCGTGGACTCGATGTCCAACACCTCGGGCATGTCGCGACGAATCAGCCAACGCACATGAACTTCAATGTCTCGATTCCCTTCGAGTTTCATCCTACAACCTTTCACACGATTAATTGCTGAGACCCACTCCATTAGGTCATTGGCTGTCACAGCCAGGAGGACGGCAGGGTAACAGATCGCCACCCTTCTGCCAAGATGAAAGTTCCGCTCGACTTCGGTTCGGGTTCCAGACGTGCTGCAATCGACCAACCTTTGATTTCATCTTTACCTTGATGACTTATTTTGCTAGGGTCCCGCGGACGTTGCCCAGCCACTTCGCTGGCCATCGTCAGGCCCATTGTCCGGGCCAATTGCCTGGGTCCATTGGCCTAGGCCCAATATCCTAGGTCCATTCGCTCGACAAAGCAGGATCAATCCCAAGTGTGCTCTCGGCCTTCCAACGCGACATGTGCGAACCGTCCCGCTCGGGTCGGCACACTCAGGTCGTGGCCGAGCGTCTGGGGACGGACTCTGTGGCAGGCCACTCTGATTTACGCTGGCGTTTTTTGCTTCAGTGGTTGCCAACCGATGCCGGGCACCATGTCGCCGGGCTTAAGCTCCCGCTCTGGCATGGGCGTACAGAACCGAGCAATTGGCAATTCAGCCTTCCAGACCGTGGGTTACGGGGAGTCGGCCTATGGTCGCGTGGCCTACGGCCCAAGCGTGTCGGTCCCCGGCCTGATCACCCCCAGCGGCACGACCGTCGCCGGTGGCCCGAGCGGCGGGACGACGATCAACTGGGACTTGAACCCCGAGGGGAACGCCACCGGAACGCCCGCAGCCGCCCCTGGCGCAACTGCCGCGGCCAGTGGCCCCGACTCGGCCTACGCCGAACAATTGAGTCGACTCAATGCCGACAACACCGAACTGTACCGACAGATGGCGACCCTGCAGCAACAGCTGAAAGCAGCCCAAGACAATAATCAGGAATTGCAACAGCGTCTGGTCACGCAAGGCTCGCAGTTGGAGCAATACCAACGCTTGAGCCAAGAGGCACAACAGCGAGTTCAAGTGCTGCAAGCCACCAGCGGGCAGGGCGGTGCGGGCTTCCAAGGCGCGGTGTTGCGGGGCAACAACAGCCTCACCCAGAACATGGACTCGCTCCGAGTTCCTGGCACGTCCGTCGTGGCCGATGGCGATGTGATTCGAGTCACGCTGCCCAGCGATTTTGTATTTCAAGGGGGAACCACCGAGTTCCAGCCCGGCGCGACGCAAGTGTTGCAACAGCTGGCGGGCAGTATCCGCCAAAACTACACCGGCCAAATCGTGAGAATCGAAGCCCACTGGGACAATTCAGCGGGCAGCGGCACAATCGGTGCCCACCAAATCACCGCGAATCAAGCGATGGCGATCATGAATTTTTTAACCAATCAAAATCTGTTGCCGCCGCAGCAGTTACTGGTCATGGGCTATGGCGGCAACCACCCGACGTTTTCCAACGCCACTCCCCAAGGTCAAGCCGCCAATCGTCGTATCGAATTAGTGATTTATCCTGACACTTTCTGACCGAACATGCCCGCGAACGCCCCTCCTGCCGATCGATCTACGGGCAGATCGCACTGCTGGCAGGTCCTGCTGTGCCTCCTCGGGCTCCTGAGTTCAGGCTGTGTGTCGATCGACAACCCCGCCAGCGTCCAGAGACTGGCTCGATTGGCTAGCATTGGGACATCGGAAACCGTGGTCCTCAAGCGAGTTCGCCCGACGCCATTGGAACAACTGCGGAAGCGACTCTACCAGCGTCCGCCAGACCCCTCGCCGCGAAATCAACAACTGCTGCGGCGGTACGCGTTATTAAAGACGTTTCAACAGGACCGGCCCCAGGCGATCGATCGACTGTGGGAACTGTCGGAATACGAAGAACACGCCGATCTGGTCGCCGGCGTGGCCCTTTTGTCCCTGGCCGAAGCCCAACACCATCGACGGTACGACCGAGACCAAGTCGCCCGAGACTGGTACGTCTTGGCTTTGGTCAGTGCCTCCAACTACCTGTGGTCGCCCCAACTGGCTCGCACACGCAATCCTTACGATCCCCATTTTTCAGAAGTGACCGCCGCTTACAACGAATCGTTGGAACAAGTCCTCCGCTTCCTGCACGTCGAACGCGGGTTTCGCGGGGAAAGGCCAGAAGTCATCGAGACGCGTCTCTTCGACCTCCACTTGGACTGCCGAGTGCTCGGCGATTGGGATCAACATTCGTTCGAAAAGATCGAGTTCGTCTCGGATTTCACGATCAAGGGCTTGACCAACCATCATCGGCAATACGGACTGGGTGTACCGCTGATCGCGATTCGCTCGCAAGCCCAGGACCCGACCCTCCCCAGCGAAAAGTACTACCCGCCGAATCTGACGCTACCGGTGACCGCCTTTATGCGATTGCCAGGCGACACACGCGTGATCCGCGGCGAACGAACTCAAGTCCACGCCGTCCTGGAGATGATCGACCCGCTGCGACAATCCACCGTCTGGGTCGGCAACGAGGCCAAACCGTTAGCCACCGACATCACGGCACCGTTGGCCTACTATCTCAACGATCCACTCTACCGCTCCAACTTGCTGGCGCATGTCGCAATGCTCAATTCGGAAGTGGGCAGCGAAGTGCGCGGCATCTACATGCTGGAGCCATACGATCCAGGCAAGATTCCGGTGGTCATGGTCCACGGGTTCTGGTCCAGTGCCATCACCTGGACCGAAATGTTCAATGACCTGCGTGCCAACCCGCTGATCAACCAACGGTATCAGTTCTGGTTCTACATGTACCCGACCGGCCAGCCCTTTTGGGTCAGCGCCAAACAAATGCGCGAGGACCTGGCAGAACTGCAACAAACGCTGGATCCGGAGCAAAAGTCCCTGGCCCTGGACCAAATGGTACTGGTCGGCCACAGCATGGGCGGGCTGATCTCTTACCTGCAGACGGTCGACAGCGGCGAGCATTTCTGGCGTTTGATGAGCGACCAACCGTTCGACAACCTGGAAGGCGATCCCGTGGCCGTCGAGGAATTGCGGCGGACGTTGTTCTTCCAACCCAACCCGCAAGTCAAACGCGTCATCACGTTGGCGATGCCCTTCCAAGGCAGTGATGTGGCCAACCCCACCACCCGCTGGCTGGGCCGCTCCCTGTTCAAGTTGCCCCAGTGGTTGGTCAAGGGCAACAGTGAATTGGTCAAGGCCAACCCGGGAGTATTCAAGAATGCGGATCTATTGACGATCGACACCAGTATCGATTCACTGGCCGGCGACTCGCCCGTATTCGTCGCCATGAGCCAAGTCCGACCGGCTCCCTGGACGCGGTACCACAACATTTACGGTCGCTACCAGCCAACTTCCGCCTACCAACGCTGGGAGCAATCCTTATGGGGCGAGGGCGACGGTGTGGTCGATGTGGAAAACGCCCAGTTCCCCTACGCACACAGTGTGGATGAGGTCGATGGGCGGCACATGGAACTGCATCAAGCCGCCAAGAGCATCTGGATCGTCCGCCAGGCACTCCTCCAGCACCTGGCCGAATCCGCGCCGCGTTCCCTGCCGGAGTTCAGCCCGCTGACACCGACCCGGCTAGTGGAACAAGCCGCACCGTCGCCGATTTCGCCGATCTCGGAATCGAAATCGGAGGATAGCACGAAACGCTCCGAGCCCGTGGTAGCCCCGGTCGGACATCTCGAAGGGGAAGCCACACCCGGCCCGACGGCCCCACATCGCCCGGCACACGCGGCACCGCCACGCTTCTTGCCAGCCATTTCCTCGCCGGCTCCCATCGGCTAAAACACCCGATCGACAGGCCCTGGTTCTCCTGCACTCACCGGTCCCAGCTCAATCCCGTTTCGCTGGCAGGTGATACCACACGAGTCGCCAGTGTCCGCTCGCCCATCCCGCTCTCGCGAAAGTTGTCGGCAGTGTCCACCGATCCATCCTCCGTCGCTTCAGAATCTCGCTACGACGTGATTGTCGTCGGCGCAGGACCAGCCGGAATGTTGGCGGCGATCCGCAGCGCGGAGCTGGGCAAGTCGACGCTGCTGATCGAGCGAAATCGCAAATTGGGTGTCAAAATTCTGATCTCGGGCGGAACCCGCTGCAACGTCACCCATCGCACAGATCGCAATGGAATCGTGCACGCCTTCGGGAAAGCCGGCAAGTTCTTGCATTCGACCCTAACGCGGTTCGGCCCCAATGAGATTGTCGAGATGTTGGCGCGGGAAGGGGTCGGCGTCAAACAGGAACCCAACGGCAAACTGTTTCCGGACTCGGACCGCGCGTTGGACGTGCAACAAGCCTTGATTCGTCGGCTGGAGCGGTCGGGCTGCCGAATCGTGAACCAATGCCGCGTGACCGACGTCGCCCCTCAACCCGGCGGCGGTTTCCTTGTTTCCGCCACCGATCGTAGTTTCTCCGGCGGCAAACTGATCCTGACCACGGGTGGGCTATCTTATCCCGGTTGCGGCACCACCGGCGACGGCTATCACTGGGTCGCCGCACTGGGGCATACGATCGTCCCCACCCATCCCGCGTTGGTGCCGCTGCGATCCCCAGCCGCATGGTTGCCGGACCTGTCGGGCATTGCCCTGCAAGACGCTCAAGTTTACGTCGTGCCGGCGTCCCAGTTGCCCGGCGAGACTGACCCGACCGCGCGGATGGCGACACTCCGCAAGAAAAGCCTGATGCAGCGTCGCGCGCCGCTGTTGTTCACCCACCTCGGCCTGTCCGGCCCCGCCCCCATGGACGTCTCCAAGGCCTTCTCCGCCGCGCCGCAGCCACTGGAGCTCCGCTGCGTCATCGATCTGCTGCCCGCCTGGGAACTGGACGAACTGCAACAACGCCTGGAAGCGACCATCGACCAACACCGCAAAAAGCAGGTCGCGCGGATGTGCCAACAACTGCTGCTGGAGACCGAGATCCCGCTGCGTCTCATCGAGTGCCTGCTGGACTTGGCCGGCATCGAGCCACAGAAAACGGCCGCTGAATTCAGCAAAACAGAAAAACTAAAGTTGATATCGTTGCTGAAGTCCTTGGCCGTGCCCATCGAAGACACGTTGGGTTACAACAAGGCGGAAGTCACCACCGGCGGCATCGCCCTGAACGAAGTTGACTCGAAGACCATGGCCAGCAAGTTGGTGCCCGACCTGTACTTGGCCGGCGAGATCCTGGACCTGGACGGCTGGATCGGCGGCTACAACTTCACCGCCGCCTTCGCCACCGGCTGGACCGCTGGCGAAACCCTGTAGCCCGCCCCACCCGAGCATTTCGCGTGGGTCAATTTCCATTGCTCGTTGACACTCGCTGCAAACCAGCAGCGGGTCGCTGGCTTCAGATAGGACGCGGCGGCGGTGTTTAACCGCAACGCCAGAGGCGTGCGCGGCACCATGCTCGACGTAACCGACAAACAAGACACCGCAGCGACATTCACCCGCACCGCCAGAGGCGTGCGCGGTCGCATATCAGATAGGACGCGGCGGCGGTGTTTAACCGCAACGCCAGAGGCGTGCGCGGCACTACGCTCGACGTAACCGACAAACAAGACACCGCAGCGACATTCACCCGCAACGCCGACGGCGTGCGCGGTCGCATATCAGATAGGACGCGGCGGCGGTGTTTAACCGCAACGCCAGAGGCGTGCGCTGCACCATGCTCGACGTAACCGACAGACAAGACCCCGCAGCGACATTCACCCGCACCGCCGACGGCGTGCGCGGTCGCATATCAGATAAGACGCGACGGCGGTGTTTAACCGCAACGCCAGAGGCGTGCGCGGCACCATGCTCGACGTAACCGACAAACAAGACACCGCAGCGACATTCACCCGCACCGCCAGAGGCGTGCGCGGTCGCATATCAGATAGGACGCGGCGGCGGTGTTTAACCGCAACGCCAGAGGCGTGCGCGGCACTACGCTCGACGCAACCGAAAAACAAGACACCGCAGCGACATTCACCCGCACCGCCGACGGCGTGCGCGGTCGCATGAACCAGTTCCGCGGTACGCAGAATCGCAAACCCTTTCGAGCCCAACTCTTGTTGAGATGCCTCAACCGACGAGAGACCGATAAAAGACCACTTTGCTGCCACATCTCCGAGCGAACGCTTACTTAGGCCGACTCTCAATCACAAACCAGCAGAGGGCTGCTGGTCTACAGCTGCCCGCCCACCATCCGGGCTCGTCCCGGTGGAGGCGTGACTGACCAGCTACCGCCCTCTCCCTCAATAATCAAAAAGAAGGATCGTCGCCCCTTGGCCACATCGGTCCCGTGCGGCTTCATGCCGGCGGGGCGATGGCTGACGGCTACCACGCCTCCCCCACAATATTCAAAAAGAAGGATCTTTGCCTCTTGGTCACATCGCCACCGTCGGCTTCATGCCGATGGGGCGATGACTGACCAGCTACCAGCTCCCCCCCCAATAATCAAAAAGAAGGCCCGTTGCCCCTTGGTCACACCGGCCCTCGTCGGCCTCGTGCCGATGGGGCGATGACTGACCGGCTACCAGCCCTCCCCCCAGTAATCAAAAAGAAGGCTCTTTGCCCCTTGGTCACATCGCCAGAAACACTCTGCGGTGAAACATCGTCTCGCGGCCACTCACCGCCATACCGTGTGTACCACTCCAAGCTACTCAGAACACACCTCCCCCAATTGCGGTCTCGGTGGAGGTTGAGCAGCTAAACTACCGTGGCACTCGACCGCCCAAACCGCACGCCGTCGCCTTCTAGCCTGTCAAACTTTCGGTCCAACGACACAAGGTCATTGGGGCCGCTGGCATCGCTCGTCATCTAACTTTCAGGCATAGGGCGACTAGGGTACGGAGGGCGACCGCCTGAAGGCGGAACTACAAGCGGCGGGCCCTCGCTTCAGTGTGCCTTCTTCAGACCGGCCCTGAACGTCTCCATTGGTCACTTCTCGCGTCGAGGCGGCCCCGCTCAGTTCCTTCACCCTGGGAATGTAGCAAGCGATCTATGAGCACCTGATCGAACGGATTGCCGAGCAACTGAAATCGGGTGAACGGATCAACCCGGCGATCTACGTCTTCAATCCCGACGTTGTGTACGGCCCCCGACGCAAGAAGAAGCTCGTTGGTCGGCCAACGGGCATCCCACCCCCAAGGAAATAAATATTCTCAGAAAATTGAGAGCCAAAACGTCGCAGCGGTTAGAGCGACCAAAGCCCAACGATCAGCAGCGAGCCCAACCGCATGCCTCGCTACCGGTCTATCTCGAAACGACGATGATCGTTCAAAAATCAGCCTCGTCGCGCTGTTTAGCCGCCATCTCACCGCTGGGCGACCTCACAAATCGCCATCGATCCTAGCGACCCTTAGAAAAACCGCCCCATCTTTCGGTTAGCCAACCCCATGCCAATCCGCGGTCGCCCAGCGGCAGCTCCCGGCCTAATCCCCAGAATCGGGGTTATTTACGGGGTATTCTTGAACGGCGATGACAAACTTACTGAGCAATAGACCTGCGAGAACTCGCCCAGGATAAAATCGCTGTCTGAATACCTGTGTTGCACGTAAAAATCACTTGTTGGACACGTTCTCTGTCACTTTTGGTCATCTTCTAATTGGTCGCGTGAAGGGTGAACGTGGGTGCATTAGGGACTGGATGACGGTTTCCTTGATGACCCTTTCCTCGAAATCGTCTGCATCTAAGATTGCGGTTCCACTATTTGTGAAGAAGCGGAAAACAATGCTAGCAAAGCCTATCCCGAGCATTGCGATTAAAACGCCAAACGCTAACGCAACAATTAGTTCTTTGTAAAGCTTCACGTCTAGTATCCCCCAACCGATAGTTCTTCGAACACTTCATCGCGCGATCGAGGAATACCAGCGTTTCGGACGGCAATTTTTTCACGAAAACCATCGCTCTGAATGGTTATTCTAGATTTAGTGGTTTCTGACAGTGTCTCTGCATCGAAGTTGGTGAACGAAATATCGACGATACGCATTTCTGGGAAACTAACAAGATGCTCTAAGTCAGAGGCTTCAAGTGTTAGGCCAGAAATCTCACACACCTGAAGATCTTTCAAGACATTAATCGATCGCAGGAAGCAACCAGAGAGGCCACGAGACGACAGTTTTAATGTGCGGAGTTGCTTTAATTTCCCAATTGATTGGCCTAGATACTGCAACGAATCATCGTATTCGCAAAAACGCAAATCGAGTTGTGCGCAATTGGGAAGTTCGCCAATCGCTTGAACATCGTTTGCATTGAGGATACCTCCATTGAGTATGACAATCTCAAGTCTTTCGATACACTTTAAATCCGAGATTGAGCTCGACAATGTCCCACTTGAGAATTTGGCTGGCGCCTTTGCTGAATTCACCAGCGGGAAGTATGCAATTTGAAATAAATCCAAAAGAGCAATTTGCGTCCAAGTGAGCTTGCCGTCTGGTATTCGACCAAATGTCCATCCGTCGCTCGAAAGTTTTTCAATTGCCGTGGCTTGAGAGAAGTTAAAGAATGCCGTGATATACGCAAGACAGAAAACTGCAGTAGCCGTAGTAACTAGCAATGCGTGTAATCCATATCTCATTACTCCCATGATTATATCCTCATCTACTGTGACACGGCGTCCACAGTTGCAGTTGGCGTCAAAGGCATTCGAGGCTGACTGAAGTTGCATAGCTGTCCCGTTACCAAATAATGCTTGAATTTATCAAGTTGTTGCTGAACAACGCCAGGCGTGTTCAGCTCGTCCGTCCCGCATAACTTCGCCGAGCATACCGAGCGAACAGCCCTTATAGCGCAGTCTTCTGCTGCTTGCTCCGGTAACATGTTTCGGCCGCAAGCACCTTCGCAGTAATAGGCTTCCATTTCGATGAAGAGCTGGGTGCCGCAATCCTTCTTAAACTCGCCGCTACAATGTTGATTCGCATGAGTTAGTTCATGTGCAAGCACCACCCCGTAATCCTCTATTTTGATATTATCCATACACAAAACGAGCCATCTTTGATCATCCCAGTAGCCGCCCGACATAATAGTACCACCATTTAGGTCCCGGCATGACCAACAATGAATCTTAATATTGCATCCTTTCTCAACTAGGTACATCCATTGTCGATACGCCATTCCGTTTCTACTGAGGGCCATACGCCATTGATATTCGCAGTCACATTTCTTGGTTAGTATGGGTGGCGTCACAGTCTCTTCTTTTGCCTCTACAGCCGCGAGATCGGCGACTACGTCCTCATTTGTGCCGATACACTCGTCGAGCACCTTCTCTAGAAACTTTGCATCCAACAGCCGGCTTAGTTTCCCACTCGGATCCACCCCCCTCACCCCAAAATACCCCCGGTACAAGCTCATCCCATCCACATACCCCAGCGGATCTCTGGACACAAACCCACCCGTCGCCGGATCGTACCACCGAGCGCGGAAGTGATAGAGTCGCAACTCCGCATCCCACTCGCGCCCAGTGTAAGTGTAACGGTTGGCATAAGTGCTGCTCGTACGAACGGTGCCGTTGGCGGCGTAGATGCCAAGCGTGCCATAAGCGCTGTAGGTGTAGCGTTCAACCAGCGTCCCAGCCGCGTTGGTCAGCCCGACGATGGAATACTGTTGGTTGCGATGATAATAAGTTTGAGAGGTTTTGAGTCGCGTAGGCGTAGGGGCAGTACAACTTCCAGCCGTGGCACTAGCCACCGCGAAAGGACTGCGATGCGAAATAAGGTTACGAATCACTCGAAGGCCCTCGGATAAGTCACGGCGGAAAACACACCGCCACCCCTAATTTACCCGGTCGGCTGGGGGAAAAGCAAGCGAATTTTCGGCTCAGCGACCCGAGATGTGCCAAAAATCCCAGCGACTCGCAGCGGTGCAGATCCTCCGCTCAGGCTCAATAAAAGGAGGTGGGTCGGTTGAGTTTGGAAAAATTGAAACGGGGCACGTCCGGTGGGGCGCCCTGGAGCCCGACGAAAGGACAGTCCGAACCTTTGCGTGAATAACAAATGGAGAGTGCCGCGAGCTTGCTCAACGGCCAGACGACTGGCGCCGATGTACCCGTTGCGAGGCGTATCCGACGAACGTGACCGGTTGCAAAAACACTCTGGCCGACGGCCTGTGCCGCATTACTCGTCCCGCTCGGCGGGGTGTGTCCGCAGGTAGACCTGCCGCAATTGCTGCAAGGTAATGTGCGTGTAGATCTCGGTCGTATTCAGGTGCTCGTGCCCCAGAAACGTCTGCAGACTGCGCAAGTCCGCCCCGCCTTCCAGCATCAACGTCGCGGCCGTGTGGCGAAAGATATGCACACTGCCCGGCTTGGTGATCTCGGCTGCCTCGAAGTACTGTCGCAACAACGGATTGACCGCATTGGGATGCAGACGATTGCCCCGGCTGGATAAGAACAACACCTGCGTCTCGTCCCGCAACCACTGCGGCCGGATCTCCTGAAGGTACTTCTCCAGCCAGGCCAAGGCCCGACGCCCGATCGGCACGTAACGATCCTTGCGATTCTTCCCCTGCACGATTCGCAGCAAGCCCCGACTGCGATCGATGCTGTCCAGCTCCAAGCCGACCAGCTCGCTGCGACGGATTGCCGTCGAGTACAACACCTCCAACATCGCCCGGTCCCGCACCCCAGCCGCCGTCCCCAAATCGACCGCCTCCAGGATCCGCTCCACCTCCTCGATCGTCAGGTAGGCCGACGGCAAACGCTTCTCCGACTTGGGCAAGCGGACGACCAAACTCCAATCGGTCGGTGTGAATTGGTTCTGATAGAGCCAGTGCAGCCAATGCTTCAATGCCGCCAAGTACGAGCTCTGCGTGCTGAACTTCAGCGACTGGGCCGTGCGACTCTGGCGATGATGGTAGACCGCACGACGATAAGCCCCCAATACCTGCTCGTCCAACTGACGCGGCTCCGTGCAATCCCGCTGCTCGGCCCAGTCCACGAACCGGCCCAGTGAGAAACGCCGTCGCTCCACCGTCCGCGGCGACCAATGGTCCAACTGCAACGCCAAATAATACGACGGCAAAAGTTCAGGAAAGGTCGGCATGGTTCTTGGTTCTTGGTTCTTGGTGGCGGCCAACACGAGCCGTATGCACTTATGATCTTCGTTTCAGATAGGACATGGCGGCGGTGTTTAACCGCAACGCCAGAGGCGTGCGCGGCACCATGCTCGACTTGCCATACACGCAAGACACCGCAGCGACATTCACCCGCACCGCCGCCGGCGTGCGCGGTGGCAGATTAGATAGGACGTCGCGGCGGTGTTTAACCGCAACGCCAGAGGCGTGCGCGGCACCATGCGCGGCGTGACCGACACACAAGACTCCGCAGCGACGTTCACCCGCACCGCCGGCGGCGTGCGCGGTACCATGAACAAGTTCCGCGGTATGCAGACGTTCGATCCCTTTCGAGCCCAACTCTTGTTGAGACGCCTTAACCGCCGAGAGACCGACCGCATACCACTTTGCTGACGCATCTCCGAGCGAACACTTACCAAGGTCGGCTCCCAATCACAAACCAGCAGCGGGCTGCTGGTCGACATCCTCGCCCACCATCCGGGCTCGTCCCGGTGGAGGCGATGACTGACGGCTACCAGCCACCCCGCAATAACCAAAAATAAGGCTCTTTGCCCCGTGGCCACACCGCCACCGTCGGCTTCACGCCGGCGGGGCGATGACTGACCGGCTACCAACCTCACCCCAATAATCAAAAAGAAGGCTCGTTACCCCTTGGCCACACCGCCATTCACGTGTGTAGCAAACAGAACCCAACATCAAGCGACTAGGCAAGGCTCAGTCCAAAGCCAACCTTGTCGCTACTGGATTCCTCGGAAAATTTTCAGTGCTGGTTAACTCGGAAGGCGGGTGGAACACTAATCGACGCTAATCGTCACTAATCCAGAAAACAGGGATCCCACAAGCCGACAATGGTTACAAAATAGCAGACAACTCTGCATTTCACACAGCTATCGGGGCGGTTGGATTTCTCTGCGTCCTTCCCTCCTCTCGCGGTTCACCTACCGGCTGGGCCGGATAGCAAACGACGACTCGCCGGTCTGAACCACTGCCGAAGTGCGGGGCACTATAGTAGCAGGCACTCTCCGAGTGCCTGCTACCTTGGGCCCACCTCGCTTCCTCACGAGAACAATTGGCACGACTTTTCCACGCCTCAAACCAGCAGAGGGCTGCTGGTCTACAGCGGGACGCTGATAACTCGCGTTTCCAGACTTCCAGCATTTGGCGGACGGCACTCGGAGAGTGCCTGCTACTTTGGCCAACCTCGCTTCCTGACGAGAACAATTGACACGACTTTTCCATGCCTCCAACCAGCAGAGGGCTGCTGGTCTACAGTCCGGCGGTGCGTGACGTCCTCAGACGCTATAGGGACAAGGCAGATCTCAATGCCTGGGGGTATCCGCCCCAACAGGCCGGGCAGATGCGTCGAGTACTGGCCCGCTTGGCCAGCTGTCGCACGGGGGATCTGGGCAGTGCACAATTCCAGTGCGGGCACTGCGGAACCAGTCGCCTGGTTCCGGCCCCCTGCGGGAACCGACACTGTGCCGGTTGCAGCTTCGTCCGCAGTGATAACTGGAAAGACGACGTGATGGGCTGGAACGTGCAGTGCGAATACCAGCACTTGGTGTTCACCCTGCCACATCTGCTCAATCCGTGGCTGCGGACCTCTACCCGCGACCTGTACAACCTCTTGATCCGTAGCGTCCGCGATTGCCTGTTGCGACTGCATGCCAAGCATTTCGACTGCCAGCCGGGGGCCTTGTTGACCTTGCACACCTGGGGCCAGCGGATGAACCAGCACGTGCATGTGCATGTGATCTTGACCGGAGGCGGTCTGTCGCTCGATGGCCAGAAATGGATACCGGTGGATCATCAGCTGCCGCAGTTGTCCCGCGAGTCGCTGGCAGCCGAATTCAAAAAGATGTTCCTGCGTCGTCTGCGAGAGCAGGGTAAACGTTGGTTGGCCAGCCAAAAGACGACGCCAACGCTACCGCACGGGTCGCGGAGCTGCTGGAGGCGTTGGAAAAAAAGACCTGGATGGTCAACAACCAAAGCCCGCCGCCGGGGAAGTCCGGCCCGGAAGCCGTAGTGAACTACTTGGCCCGGTACGTGGCGGGGTGGCGATCAGCGATTCGCGGATCGTGGGGGACGATGGGACGCATGTCTACTTCCGCCGGAAGGACTACCAGGCCAACACCAAGACGATTGAAAAAGTGACCGGTCAGGAGTTCGTACAGCGGTTCTGCCTGCATATCCTGCCACAGAACTTCAGCCGCGTCCGTTCGATCGGTCTGTTCCGACCGCAAAGCGCGAGTCACGCTTGGCCTTGGTCCAGCACCTGCTCGGTGGCGGCTCCTATGCCGAATACCAGGCACTGACTGCCAACGCAGACACCACTGCCACCACTGCCACCACTGCCACCACTGCCACCACTGCCGCCACTGCCACCACTGCCACCGCGGCAAGCCTCCCGCCGACTGGAGAATCATCCAGAGCGACGAGCCTCCCGCCAACTGGAGAATCACCCGGCGCCGCGGGCTCGTTACCGAGCAGCCAGTTGTGGGTACCGCCACCGGTCGTCGAACGCAGTCCGCCGTTGACGGTCGAGGAAGACATCCGCTTGGCCGTGCAGGCACTCCTGCCTCGGACCGATCAGGCGGACCCCGATCCGGCGAGCTCCGATCCGGCGGCGGCAGTTACCGTCGCGTCGAGCGGGGCGAGTGAAGCGTCGCTGTCGGACGTATCCCAGCCGCCCGACGCGGGCAGCGTTCGCCTGGCCGAATCCCGCAAGGTGTCGCAGAGCGGCAAACGGCTGGCCCCCTCGGAATGGCGATCGAAGTACAACGGCTGTCGGCGGTGTGGCGAACAGATGCAACGTAGCGACCAGTATCACGAGCACACGACCACGTTGATGTTGCAGGCGACGACCAAACTGATTGGGCTCTTGAGTGTTCTGCCGTGGGCGGTGATGGTCGAGTTCCTGCAGCGACTGCGGGACGGCAAAGTATCCGACGGTCGCTGGCCGGGTCCCTTGCAAACGGTCCTATCACCGCTCAGTTCCTTCACCCAAGGGTTGTATCAAGCGATCTATTGGTACCTGATCGAGCGGATCGCCGAGCAGTTGAAGTCGGGTGAACTGCGCAATTCGACGATCTACGAATTCAATCCCGACGTCGTGTACGTGCCACCGCGGCAACGGGCCAAGTCAAAGTCCGCTGGGCGGACCGAACAACCCACTCTGCCAACGGGCATCCCGCCACCGGAGGAAAACTCATTCGCGGAAAAATGACCGCCAAAAAGTCGCACCTCTCGCGGCCAATAAAAACGTCCTTTCAGCAGCGAGCCCAACCGCTTGCCTGGCGGCCGGTCTGTCCTCAGCCCGTCCCACGCGACCAAAAATCACTGCCGCCCGTCGGCTCATCTGCTCTGTTGACGCGAAATCGTGCTGTCTTCCGCCTCCCAATCTGACCGCTGGGGCTAAAATCGCCCTATCTTTCGGTTAGCGAACTCCATGCCAATCCGCGGTCGTCCGGCGGCAGCTCCGGGCCTAATCCTCAGAATCGGGGTTATTTACGGGGCATTCTTCCGCCGCCTTTCTCGCAAATCTGAGCTTTGTCTCTAGTTGCGCCACAGCTGTCCAAAAGCGTAGGTCAATCAAGCTGTGAAGCGCGTATTCAAATGACAGTCTCAGATGAGTCGTGGAGCCAATGCAGGACCAATGCTTGGCACAACTGCCAATCGACCATAAACTTGGAAAATCAGAACTAGAAATCGGCGGTTCGGCTTGTGATCTGAACTCTCTCCCTCGTGTTTGAGGTAATCACACCGGTGGATCATCCACTTCACACGAACATCAAGCGCCAACGAATCCCCGTTTTGACGACAGCGCGAAGAAATGCGACCGAATTGCTTTTTGTCGAAAGATCAGCCATTGCACTTTGCACGGGCGATCCGTCGTGAGACATTCCCATTCTCCGGACACTGCAATAGTGTGTGCCTGATCGGGGAAGTTTGTTCTTGAAATGAGCTAATCTGTGGGCCACCGAAAAGGGATGGTCTACTGACGCACACAATAACCACACGGCAATATGAGCTGCATTCCAGCATTCGAGTTTTGGCGGTAGAAGATCGATAAGTGCACCGGGAATGGACCACTGTGCTTGTTGGCATTGCTGAGAACTGAAGCTGCCGTCATGGGATCGTCGGCAAAGTTACATCTTCACGCAGCTTTAATTTTGTTTCCGACTGTTCCATTCGAACGTTTTTTCTCAACTCGTCGAAAAAGACGACCAATTGTTCTATCCACTTTCCCATTTCGTTTCTTCCTATCGGTCCTTAGCACAGGTTAACTTGCTCACAGTCAGGTCTTGCTCTTCGTGCAAATTCATGGGTCGGCTCGAGGTAAGATTGGCGATTTGCGATGCCAGGCATTACCTCAGTTCAGCCCGCCGACGAGTGGTTTCGCCGAGAGAATTTGTCTCACTTACAGCTACACGCTATGAGATTACCTTCGGAATCACGTGGAACTTCCTAGTATTACACTTGGGATCCTGATAGCCCTTTTTAGGAGAGTCTCATGATGTAATTCCCATCGTGCGGCCCTGGTGTGGGCACTGGCATGGGCACTGGTGTCGATCGGTGCACCCGAGCGTAATTCCTGGTACTCCGGATTTTGCGGCATTGCTGCGCAGGTGGAACTGGCATTATTCCGCCAGCCGGAGTCGGAGCCGGCGAGATACCCACGGCAGGCACGCCAGATGGATTGAGAGAAGTCGCTGTGCTTATATGCGCCGCTTGCATTTGCGATTATCAATCGTTGCAAACGAATCTGAGAATAGGTTGCATAAAGTCAAACGTGAATTAGCACTTGTTTCTCCAAGGGCCCAGATCATGCCCAAAATAATCAGAACGGGCTAACCGCCAGTAGGCCGTTTGCTCCACTGGTACAGCGGTTTTTTCCGACAATAGCGTCCCGCGCTGCTGATGCCAGGGAAAATCTATTCGGTGGCAGCATCTCGCAGCAGATCGATTGATTTGTTACACACGATCTCTTTGATGCGACTATTGCTGGCCGCGCACGCTACCTCCTCTTAGTCCATCTAGCTTGTGATGAAGACAATGGTGCCCCTGAACTGACTTGCCAGCCTTGCTTCAGTCGTGAATAGATTAACAAAATCAGCGGCCGTGGCATGTCTCAATGAACATGTCACATTTTCCGTAACATGCTACCTCTAAGTCCCTGGGGCAGCCAGTGGTGCCTTTGTAATCCCAAAGGATCGACGCAATCACCCCAAAATACCCCCGATACAAACTCATCCCATCCACATACCCCAGCGGATCTCTCTTCACAATCCACTGGCTGGGGTGGGATCATACCACCCCGCAGAAGTGGTAGTGAGCTTCGCAACATCAGCATCCCACTGGCGGTGCGTGAGTGTAACGATTGGCGTAAGTGCTGCTACACGAACGGTGCCGTTGGCGCAGTGGTGTGATGCTTGAGGTGCCGTAAGCGTGTAGGTGTAGCGTTCAACCAACGTCCCAGCCGCATTGGTCAGCCCACGATGGAATACCACTGTTGGTTGCGATGATAGTAAAGTGCGTTGTCGCCGGTCGTCGGCAAAGTCGTAGTTGTACCTGTATGACGCAGGATCGGTTCGTCCACGTAGTCGGCGTAGACGTAACGGTAGGTCGGCGAGGAGGAGGTGACGGCCCCGAGCGTAATCAGCGATCACTCTGACTGGCCAGCGTGAACGTAAACCACATTGCCACCTTGGAATGGCTGACGAGCACTCGGCGCCTCGAGTGCATCAGTATTCAAACGTGACTTCCAAACTGCCGGCTGAACCAGTTGGTGTCGGCCGCGGAGTTGATTGTCGAGTTCCAATCCAAGTTCAACGCGTGGGGACAGTGTGGCTGGTCGCGACGTCTGGTTGCCCTTCACGTCATAGGCCAGTGTCCCGTGGTACTTTGCGTGCCAGAACCCCAGTGAACTCGTGAGCATTGCTGTAGGGTGCGACTCCACGCTGATCCGACTGGTGAAGGCGTCCCAGTTCCCTACAGCCGACAAAAAAGTCCAAGCTTGGTTCATTAAGTCCCGCGTTGTGCGATTCCAAGTCTTGAGCCTGTCCTCGTCATCGCACCTGTGTGCACCGGTCGAGAACCCAAAGCCGGACATGGTCCCGGTGATGGTCTCGCCGGTTTTGTTCTTGTTCGCATCCCAGGTGCACGCCCTAGGTCGCCTTTGCCAGCTGCCTGCATGGGTGGTGGCGGACCGACGTTGGCAGATTGTCTGCAGATAGGCGGAACTGACCACCGCTCCGTTGGCATAGGTGCTCGGTGTTCAGGCGACCACCATCGTCGGCAAGTGCGGGTATCCAACGATGGTGCCCAGGGTACCGGAACCGTGTGCAGTTGGCTGCGGTGGTGTACGTCTCGCTGACAGTCGAGCCATTCGGATACGTCAACTGTGTGAGGCGACTGCGGGCATCGTAGGCCTGGGCGACCAGGTACGTCCGAGCGGCAAATGGTCAGCGATTTTCGCCTTGAACCTGGCCGTAGTTGTCGTAGGTCATGGTCACCACGGTATTGGCGTAGCGACCACTGAACTGGCGCGTCCATCATGCGACCCAGGTTATCAAACGTAAAGGTATCGCTATCGGCGATGGTACCGGACGGACTATTGGCCTTCGTGCGGTAGTTTCGCGACGTGATAGTGCCGGCCATGGTATGGTTGAAGGTCACGGTATCGCCCTTTTGGTCCTCGCGGCGGATCATCCGCCCGGCAGGATCGTAGGTAAACTTCACTTTGCCGTAAGTCGCATCACCCGAGTTCCCGCCCGTGTGATCGGGATAGGTTTCTTCGGTCTTGGCCCGCAGTTACTGCCCCAGTGCATTGTCGGCGTAGCTGGTGGTTTTGCACCAGAGCAAGCTCAAGGTTCAGATACTGGGTCATGCGTCCAGCCAAACCGCAGGCGTAGTGACGTTCGGTTGGCCTGAACGATCGGTAACGCCTCTGGTCCAGCTCCCGTTGAACATCATGCACGGTGGTGGTGACTCTGGTTCCTGGCATCGGTTTGGGTCTTGACGTGTTCCCGCTTTACATCGATAGCTGGTGGAGGCCACATCGCACCACCGTGTCCGTCTGCGAAGTTACCCGCCTGAGAAGGTCATAGGACCGCATCGAAGCCCACGCCATCGGGGTCATGGGACTTTTTCTAATGGTGCCGAATAGCCTTCAACTAGGAAGATCTAGGGTCTGCCACAGTGTCGCCCAGCTTCAAGGCCAGCTGTTCCTTTGGGCTGGCCTGATTGGCCCAGATCTCTGTTAACAGGGTGAACTAGGATCAGGTCTCATCTCCGGCACGGTCCGGGTTTGGGATCTACATCTGTCGATGGATTGACTTCTTAACAAACAGTGCCAAACATCGACGTGTGGTTCAGGTCATACTTCATAATCTGGCAGGCCCGGAATAGATAACTCGCGTATTGGGCTGTTGAGTTGGCTGATACGACGTCCACTCAGTCACCGCTCGACTTGAGTGTATTTGAGGCATCGTGGTTGACGCTGACGGTTGCCGGAACCGACGGAATGGGTGGTAACAGGGTGCTGGCCCCACCCGATGCGGGGGGCTGGCCAGTTTGCTGATGGCAGCGGTCAGGTTCACGTTGAACGAGGCCCCGGTGTTGGGGATCGTGACGGCGACTCCACCGGCAGTAGCCCGACGGAGTCGGTCAAGTTGACATCGTAGAAGGTTGCGACGTGACGCCGGCAGAGGCAGCGACTCCATTGAGCCCCGCGGCCGGGACGCTGTCCCAGTCGATTTGGGCTTGGGGCACATTTACCGGGTATTGCGGTAAGCTCGTCCCAGCCCGTCGTAAACCGTGGTCGATTCCTGGAAGGGTGGAGGCGTTGGTCGGGTCGTAATAGTTGGCGTGTCCGGCGACGTCCGCGACGAAAGCGGAATGGCACGAGCGGCCTTCAGGTCGGCGTTGGGGACGATCGACGAAATCCGCGGAGCGGAACGCTCCCAAAGAAATGGCCAAACGAATCGCCGCCGCCAGATCGAAAACGGAAAAGAAGCAGGGTAAATCATCGAACGCTCACCAGCTCTCTGACCGACGACGAACGGCGGGTCGGAAGCCACCAGGACCTGTTGACGATCCGCGGCGATTTGGGGGCTGTTTCGATTCCGCTGGCGTTCCATCGAAATGGCTGCCAGCTCGTTGACGTTAAGATAGGCAAGGAATCAGAGATCGTAAGGTTCGGCTCCGCTAACTTCGTAAAGGTTCGGGTTCACAGACATTTGGCTCCCCCAAAATCTCTATCAGTCACGATTCGGCCAGTAACAATTCGATCGGCTGGATGCGGAAGAACAGCGATTTACTTCTCCCTAATCTTCAAATCCAACTTAATCTTTTCGTCGATGTCTGGCCTGGCGTTGAAATAGAACTCACTCAATTCTAGTTCCCCATCTTCCTGAAATGCTACAACCAGAAAATTCCGCCATCATACTTATCAACTGCCTCAGCCAGTTTAAAATCAATTTCATGAGCCTTTTCCGGCATTTCGTCGTCCGCCAGATAGCAGATCTCTAGTCTTCCCAGTGACCTGGTGCAAGTGTCTTGTGTGAAGTGATGGCTGGACCCCAATCCGGGCTTTAGAAGTTTTCGATGGCCGATTGGTACCGACGTATATGTCGGTCAAATATAACTTCAGCGAATCAACACGGATTTTCCTGATCAGCTGCGGCTCAAGCCAGTACGCCAACGAACCTGTTGACAACCTTGTACGAGGCTAGCGTAATGCAAGCCATTATTAAACCGGCTTTACGTAATTCGTCCAATTTTTTGTCCTCAAGCTACCGAGTGCATGTAATTATTTGTAACGAACGCCCGCTTTTTGCGCCTGTTCTTTCATCCAAATATAGGCTTGCCGATGTCTGCCTGCCTCACTGTGGTTACTAAATCGCCAACGCCCTTCCCATTCCCCAAAACTTCAATTATGCAAACTGGCTGCAGCTCGTATATGAAAAAGTCTTTTCGCATTGTTAGGTTTGTATACTAACTTGTGGAAACATAATGTTTTCGTAGGTATTCTTGAAGTTTGTTCGGTACAATCCAGCCGAATACTTGACATTGCTTGGAATAGTCGCTTCTGAATTTGATACCAAAATGTCGGTCCACTGGATCAAACAGCCCCAGGAATTTCACGGGAATATTCTTATACCATTCGGAAAACGGGTTCCAACTACAATCGCAGCCAGATCATTCAACTTCCGGCTACTTCCACTGCTGCAATGCCGCCCCGGCGGCTCCATCCGACAGGCTAATTTCAAGATCTTCAGTAGCTTCACATCGTGCCCGCTCTTCTCTCAAGCGAACACCGTGCATATGGTTGGTTTTTCACAAGCATCATATTGAAGTGATTGAAAGTCCAGTCACACCGTGCAGATACGCTGTCGCCTGGTAGACCTGAACCAGTGCCCGGGTAATAGTACCTCTCCTCGGCAAGTTCGCTGTCATTGATAAAGTGGTGCACACGTTAGCAATAGCAGCAACTGGATCAGCGATTGGTCGTTCGTCAGCCCACGTCCCATCGATCCCCAAACGTCGGTACCGTGCGGATCAAATTGATTAATTCGAAATACCCTCGATACAAACTCATCCCATCCACAAACTCCATGGGATCCCTGCTGAGGAATTCGCCGGTTAGTGGGTTGTAGTACCTGCACGGAAGTACATCAGCCCAGACTCTGCGTCGTGCCAGCGGTTGGTGTAGCCGAAGTTGTTGCCGTAGGAGGAGGTGGTGCGGACTGTGGTGCCGTTGGCGGCGTAGATGGTGCGTTTGCCCGTCATGTCGTAGGCGTAACGCTCGACGACACTGCCGTTGGCCAAGTCGTGCAAGGCTGTGATGCTCCACTGGCGGTTGCGCGTGACTCCGTACCGAGTCGCGTCGCTGCGTCGAATCAGGACCAACGAATCGATCTCGCCAGCGTAAACGTACTCCTGCACCGGGGTGCTGGCCGCGACTCCCGCGTTGTACTCGGCGATTAGGTTCGGTCCGGCGTGAATGTGGACCCGGTGTTCGACGACGCTGCCACTGCGCGTGATCTTCTTCCACACTCGAGTGCCACCCACGTAGCCATTTTCGTTCAAGCCAACAATCCCAGCCGTCGCTCCCGCCGGAACGTCGGTGTGCTTCATGCGACCGGCATCGTCCCAAACGGCGGTTACGTTGGTGTGCAGCTTGGTGGTGTTGCCGTCGGTGTCGTACGTTTGTGTTGTACCGCCACTCACCGTCGTCAAGCCATGAGCAGTGTTGTACCCGCGAGCGGTATTGGTGCCATTGCGATTGACGTTCGAGATATTACCAATGTTGCTACGCGTGAGCAGAATGTCCTCGGTCACGCCCGAGCGTTTGAACCGCATGAAGCGATCTTCGGCATCGTAGCCATCCGCGAACGGGCCACCGGCATGAATCGTGGAGAAACTGTAATTGGCCATGACCCCGCTCAAGGATTCGCTGGTGACATTTCCGTTCAAATCGTAAGTGTAAGTCTGCGAGCCAACGTTGGTGTTGTTGATCTGAGTCAACTGCGAACCAGCGTTGTAAGTCCGTGTTTCGTCCACAAACGCGCGGTCCACTCCAGTTAGCATCCCGGCATCATTATAGCTGCGATCTTCGATTTGGGCACCTTCCCATTTGATCGTTTTCAGCAATTGCCGGTCGTCGTAAGTGTACTCGGCTTCGCGGCCCGAAGGATACGTCAGTTTCGAAGGTCGCCCTTGGGCGTCGTAGTGGTAGGTGACGGTGTAGGTCTGGCCCGAGTACGTGGTCGATTCGGTGGCCAATTGCCCGCGGTCGGTGTAGGTCTTGGCGGTGGAAGCACTGTACTGGGAACTGGAGGTAGCCGTTTCCCGCCCGTAGGCATCATAAGTCATCGTTTGGGTTTCCGTCACGGTCCCACCCGAGTTCTTGAACTGGACTCTGGGTGACATTGCCCAAGAAGTTGCAGGTCAGGGTTCTGCTTGCAACCGGAGGGACCGTACGGCATACGATGACAACTCGGCCGAAGTCATTGCATGGAGCGAAGTTACCACGACAATTCGGCCAACGACTGATCGC
Source organism: Pirellulaceae bacterium (assembly GCA_018402565.1). Taxonomy (GTDB): domain Bacteria; phylum Planctomycetota; class Planctomycetia; order Pirellulales; family Pirellulaceae; genus M30B19. The sequence continues at coordinate 90,557 of JAGYIQ010000002.1, forward strand.
CCCAGACGTTCGGTTGCTGGAGTTGCTCCTGAATTCACAACAATTCGGTCAACACACTATAAACCACCCCCAACTCTCTACAGTCACAATTCAGCCAAAAATACGACCACAATTCGGTCCGTAACATCTTTGTTGACAGTCTCCTCGCGCAGGCGAAGCTTACATCTCATCGTCGCTGTGTGACCTAAGTCTCTGATACCAGGCGGCAGTGCCATTCATGGGTGGCACCTTTGCTTCTCATGGGTGGTCACCTTGTTTCCCTCCGCAACAATTAATGAGTATGTTACCTGGTCTCAACTGCGTTTCTACTTTGGTCAATCTAATTTTTTTCGACGCCCCAGTTCACCACTACTATGCCAATCAAAACCATCAACTTCTTTTGGATTGATCGTGAATCCGATCACGGCAAAATCCCATTGGTTCGCAATGAGAGCTGTTCAAAGGCTTCTGGTCCAAAATCTTTCTGATCAGAATAGCTAATACTTGGCTTGCAATGTCGATCGAGGAGACTTCGTGCAGATGAAACTCTGACCACTTTCAGGGACGAAATTTCCTTGCGAATCAATGAGTCGTTACTCTCGTATGTCATCCTCAGTCATAGCGGCCTCCGAAAAAACGATAGTTTGCCAGGTATTCCGTCCGTCGCTCGAACCGTAGTGATCAATAAAATGAATGCACTCTGGAAACTGCTCTTCCAGTAACACGGCAAATGGGCAGTGACTCCCTCGCCGAAAGATGGATTTATCATATTGTTCCCATTTTTGTCAAATCATCATCGCAACCGAGCAAACAAACAAAATCGGCAGCAAAATTTTGCAGAGAACTGTCATCTTCTGCATTGTCGATTCAATTTCCATAGTGCTACTCCACAAATGTTGGTATAGTTGGATGGGATTCCAGAGATCGGAAAGATTATTTTGCTTGTTTAAATTTAACTTCCTTACCGTTAACCCACAACCTATGGGACGGAAACTTACTACCCCAGAGTTCGCTTGAAGTAAGTACCGGAGCTCAAGTGAAATTGATAGCAAAGGGCTTTGCATTGAAACTCAGGTAGGGAAAATGCCAAATATTGACGCTTGAGTGAGCTGCGATGGCTTGCATTCCAGGCTCAGCAAGACTATTTGGGCGCCCCCAGCCCATCCAATCGACCGTCGGTACCACCGGCAGCCATGATGTTTGGACGGTCATATTAATCGTGCCCTTTGATGTCGGGGAGCATCCACCGGAGAAACAAAGGCGACAATACCATCTTCATCCAATCCCTGACTCTTTACCACCATCTTATCCACATCTACGAGCCAGGCATAAATTACACCCGTTCACACACTCGATATCGACGTTTACTTCAGTGTATAGAAGCGATATTTACCATCCTGATCTCTGTGGGTGGATTTTGATTAACTTGCGTCGAACTTCAGCAAAACTTAGCCGCGATTTGCAGCCTTCGCTTGCAGCGTGTTCTTATTCTTTCCCAATTGGCATGAGGGGCCACCACGGAATTCTGGGAACTGGAACGGAATTCTAGCCTATCGGGGTTGATTTGACCGATCGGATCTACGCCATTGATAAAAGACTTTGCAACAATATGAAACCTTAGGAAGTCAGACGGATCAGATCCGTCGGAAGGAAATACCCCTGGTACAAACTCATCCTGTCCACAACTCCAGCGGGTCTCTGCTGAGGAATCTCGCTCACGGAGCGGATTGTAGTACCTGCTCGGAAGTACATGAGGGCTGAGCTCCTGTCGTGCCAGCGGTTGGTGTAGCCGAAGTTGTTGCCGAAGGTGGAGGTGGTGCGGACTGTGGTGCCGTTGGCGGCGTAGATGGTGCGCTTGCCAGTCATCTCGTAAGCGTATCGCTCGACGACACTGCCGTTGGCCAAGTCGTGCAAGGCTGTGATGCTCCACTGGCGGTTGCGCGTGACTCCGTACTTTGTGCCGTTGCTGCGGCGGATGGCTACTAACGAATCGATCTCGCCAGCGTACACGTACTCCTGCACCGGGGTACTGGCCGCTGCTCCCGCGTTGTACTCGGCAATTAGATTCGGTCCGGCGTGAATGTGGACCCGGTGTTCGACGACGCTGCCACTGCGCGTGATCTTCTTCCACACTCGAGTGCCACCGACGTAACCGTATTTCGCTTAAGCCATCGAATCACCAGCCGAAGCGCCAGCCGGTACGTCGGTGTTCTTCATCCGACCGGCATCGTCCCACGCGGCGTTCACGTTGGTGTGCAGCTTGGTCGTGTTGCCGTCGGTGTCGTAAGTCTGAGTCGTACCGCCAGTCACCGTGGTTAAGCCATGAGCCGTGTTGTACCCACGAGCGGTATTGGTGCCGTTGCGATTGACGTTCGAGATATTACCGATGTTGCTACGCGTCAACAGAATGTCCTCGGTCACGCCACTGCGTTTGAATCGCATGAAGCGATCTTCGGCATCGTAGCCATCCGCAAACGGCCCACCCGCATGAATCGTGGAAAAGCTGTAATTGGCCATGTTCCCGCTCAACGTTTCGCTGGTGACATTTCCGTTTTGGTCATAAGTGTAAGTCTGCGAGCCAACATTGGTATTGTTGATCTGAGTCAACTGCGAACCCGCGTTGTAAGTCCGTGTTTCGTCCACAAACGCGCGGTCCACACCGGTCAGCATCCCGGCATCATTATAGCTGCGATCCTCGATTTGGGCACCTTCCCACTTGATCGTTTTCAGCAATTGCCGGTCGTCATAAGTGTACTCGGCTTCGCGGCCGGAAGGATACGTCAATTTCGCAGGTCGGCCTTGGGCGTCGTAATGGTAGGTGACCGTGTAGGTCTGGCCCGAGTACGTGGTCGATTCCGTGGCCAATTGCCCTCGGTCGTTATAGCTTTTCCCGGTCGAGGCCGCGTACTGGGAACTGGAGGTAGCCGTTTCCCGCCCGTAGGCATCGTAGGTCATCGTCTGGGTTTCTGTCACCGTCCCACCCGAATTCTTGAACTGGACTTGGGTGACATTGCCCAGGAAATTGTAGGTCAGGTTCTGCTTGCGGCCGGAGGGCGAAGTGATCTCCAGCGGACGTCCGGCGCCATCAAAGGTATTGACCGTTTGGACCCCGGCATCGGAGAACGTCAACGAATTCCGAGCCCCCAGCAGATTGTAACCGTAAGCGGTTGTCCGATTTTCGGCGTCCGTCACCGTCGCCACTTGTCCCATGTTGTTGTAGGTATTGGTGGTAACTTTGCCAGTCCGATCGGTGGTGGTTAGGACTTGGCCCAGGGGGTTGTAGGTGAACGAGGTGGTTTGGCCCTTGGCATCCTTTTGCGAGGTCACTCGGCCGGTGGTTGCATGGTAGACGGTTTCTGATTGGTTGTTCAGCGGATTGATCGTCTTGGTTTGGCGGCCCAGCAAGTCGTATTCGAAGTTGGTGGTATTGCTGAGTGGATCGATCTGTTGGAGCAGATTTCCGGCGGCGTTGTACTTATTGCGGGACAGTTTGGCCAATTGATCCAAAGTGGCCACGGATTGTCCCAAGCCGTTGGAGACACTTTGGACATATTTGCCGTCCTGCATGATCCGCCAAGTGGCCTCGCACAGCCCGACACCGGCCAGGGTATAGGTTTTGTCCAAGCCAACGGACGTCCACGAAAGCAGTTGGTTCGGGGTGGTAGCCGCTGGTCCGGACATCAGGCCCTGGAACACGGTACGACCCATGGCGTCTTGAATCGACACGTTCATGGTCTTTTCAACGGGACTGATGGCGACGGTGGCTTTCCCACTGCGCGACGACGCAAAGGTCACATCGGCACCGCCGTTGGCAACGGTATCAGCCAACTTGGTGAGTGCAGCCTGGATGTTGACACTGGCGGTGCCAACGCCCAGGCGATTGATGGTGATCCCAGCCGAACTATCAAGCCCAAAACCATCCGACACGCGATTGTCGTAGACATATTGGGTGGTAATCCCTTGAGTTGCGGCAATCCCATCAAGGCCCGCGATTGGAGGACTCAGCGGGTCGATGGCACCCAGAGCTTGTTTCCAAGTAGTGGTGGCAGCAATACGCCCGTCATCACGATACCGGGTGGTTGTTTCCGCGAGGGTTTTGGCGTCGATCGGATTGGACGGATTGGTGTGGGTATCGTAATCGGCGACGGCGGCGGAATGGACGGTTCTGCCCAGCGGATCGACATTAGAAATCTGCCCGTGGCCCAAAGCGTAAGCAGTACCACCGCCGCGGCCGCTTTTCGGGCGGCCGGGCGGCGTGAAGCACTGGGCTTTGTTTTAGCTGGCTGTGTGGCACATGGTTTCAGCTGACTCCAGTACGGCGGCATCGGCCTTGTACCGTCGCTCCTCGGCACGATAGGTTCTCACCGATCCGGGATGATGAATCTTCCACATTGTCGGGCAATGATCAGCAACCTTCGCCGTTCCTCGGGCAGGTAGTACTGATGCTCTCAGATAGGCCAACACATCCAAGTCCTGGCGATGCACTGGCCACCAGGCTCACTACAGATTCAAGCGTTGCGAATGCCAGCCTCGCATGCCGCCCACGAACAGCCACCTCTTACGACCCAACGCCACCCGACGCATCAGTCGTTCGCACTGATTGTTGTCAATCGGCAAGCTTCCGTGGGTGGTGTAGGCCTGCAACGCTCCCAATGATTACGAACGTAGTTCAGCGCCGGCTAGTTTGCTTTGATGGCAGAACGGTCGCCGCCAACGGGCCTGCCAGCCATTTGCCAAGTTGATTCAATATCGCCTGAGAGTCGCGAGCACGTATCTCGCCACGCCGCTTTCATCGCAGCGAGTCGCCCGACGTTCGATATCGTACAGCTGATTCATCAATGCCAGCGGGTATGCCGACAACTGCAGGTCATTGTCTTGGTGTTCAAACACGTGACGGCTGCAGCGCTCCAGCACGCCATGCGAGTCATCTTCGACCCAGCGCCAAGATCACGCTCATGTTTCCGGAATAACAATCAGCCATCACATGCCCTGCATAACCTGACAAGAACTCATCGGGCCCATCGCGATGGCGAGATACGCGAAAGTCGAATGTCATACGGTGCCGCCGAGTCGAAGCTGGTGTAGCCCACATCTTCGCATCCAATGAATCTTCTTCTGCTCCAACGCCTCACGCATCTTCTCTTGAAGTCGCTTCGGTGCGTAGATCGCTGGAACCCAGTTCGATCTTCGGCAATTCTTTCGGCATGATCACTTGACATGCGCATCATCCAAGCCAATGCAACGTGCGTCCATCATGCGACAGCATCAAACGCGCGTAGTTCTGCGTGACCTCGTCCACCCAAGTCTGTCAGATAATCCAAGGACGAACGGCTTGGTGTCCAGCCAGACGCCGAAAACAAATCTTGCAAACGATACAATGGCAAGTGTTGCCCAAATTTGCCTTGCTGCAACAGGGCCGCCGTCGAAGGATGATATCGCCCTTTTCACCCAGATTCGCCTCGCGCCATCGACGGGCAGTTCTCGGTTCAGATCGTTCGCGTAGGCCAACACGGGCTTCTGTACCGCAGGACGACGACCTTGACGGTATCGTCCTCAACGCTTCGGTAACTTCGCCATCGTCGACGATCAACTCGCCCGATGGTGATCCTCGATTGGAAAGACTCCGGAACACCGACTTCGATTACTTCACGCGGCAAGTGAGCCGGGAAGCTGTCGGCCGCCTTCTTGCGCTTGCGGTGCAACCTTCCTGCGCTCGTAAGTAATCCGTTGACTTCCGCTTCCGCTTCGCGCCCGGCCGCTTCAAGGCTGGCCTGCAGTTCTTTATCGTCGCCGAATTCTAATAGGATTTGATCAGCATTGATGAACTCTCGCGTTTCTTGCCGGTCTTTGATCAGCAGCGGATTTCGGCCAACAGTTCTCTTCACGCAGTTGTTTCAGTGATTTGACTTCGTCACTGAGTCGATTAATCGTGCTTGATTGTACGAGAATCACTTCGTGGGCAGTGCTCAATTCTTTTAGGAAGGTCTTTGCTCTCGGCCATGTCGGAACGATACACAATCTTGGCAGGAGCCTGCAAGTAGAATCACATCATTGCGTCCAAAAACACCAAAATGTTTGGGCGTGTTGAGGTGTCGTGACTAAACGCTGGGTACAACCGGAGCCACATAGCGCAACCGTCTTTTGACAGTCGGTCAATTCGATGCCCGAGAGGATCGGAATGCAATTCGGAACGCTCCACGATGACATGCTTGCCGTCGGGTGAACGAAGTGGTCGTTGAGTATAACCGCGTCCAACCGTTTCATCCAAATCGCAATTCCATCACTATCCCAATACATGAGCTTCACGCGATTGCGTCGCTTGTTGAGGAACATGAACTAAACCTCCATTGCGTAAGTCGAGTCCAAGTTCATTCTTCACCAGTCTGAACAGACCGTCGAAACTCTTGCGCGTCGACGGGTTCGGCATGTAGATAGATTCGGAATCGCTAGGATTGAGGAGCCAGCATGGTTTAGGCCACTCGCTCAGGATCATGGGCAGTGAATCAATTGCTTGCAACGAGATGACGATTGAAATGCCGTTGGGCAGGCGGACCTCAATGTTTCCAACTCTCATGGGTTGAGGTCTGGACGGACAAGAATCGCAGACTTGGGGCGTTGACTGTCGGAGCTTGCGCGCTACTGGTAGAAGGAGGCGACCGAGCACTCGATCGATCGGCAGTATTCGGTCGATTGAAAGTGCGGATCGCTCGTAGTTAGCAATGCGGTCTTGCCAGAGTTGGGACTTGATATTCCGTTCTGCGCTCCAGTTGGCTGGAACGCGATCGGTACTTGGTGCTGGCGTCGCTTGGAGCATGGAATGTCCTTGGTTGAGGGGCTGCGTGCGGGAAAATTCCCAAAGCCTACACCACACCAACGCCCACGCCGAAGAATTCCCGGAAGCCGGCCAGTGTACGCTTACCCCAAAGCGTTCTTTGAGCCCGCGAATTGACCGCAGCAACTGTTGTAGTAAGAAGTATTCACGCCACTATTGGGCATGATCTCCGTCGCTTGACGTCCGTCTTAGACGACTTCCTTCTAGTTTTATGGGAGGCACGTATTTTTTCCTAAGAACGTACCGAGTTAAGCAATTGTAATGCTTCTTCCGCCTCGCTGCCGACCTCGTCACACATATCTAAGTCGTCGAGTTCGTCATGTGCGAAAAAGATTTTTCGAATTGCTTCGATATGAATATCCCGATTTCCCTCCAATTTAACTAGTGCATAATGAGCCCAAACTTGAACGCGTTCATCCTCATCGGAGCACGCAATCTTAAGAAGTGGTATTGCTTTCTTGGCACTGTCTCCAAAATCGACAAGTGATTTGGCAGCAAACATGCGTTCTGAGGCCAATCGGAAACTCCCAAATTGCTGTAGTGACTCCATTTGACGCTCTACGGTATCCCAGTTCGGTTCGCAAATATCAAAGCCAGCCGCATCGATTAATCCTAGAAGATTGTATAACCGAAAGGACTGATCGTGTTCAGTAATGCGGAATTTATCGAGGAACGCGTCGAGAATCCGAGCGTGCTTGTTTAACCGATACCGTTCAGCTATTGCACTAAGTTCCTCCAAGTCGGATTCCACTGCTTGATCCAAAAACTCGCCGATCTGAATTTCCGATGAGTAGTTTCCAAATTTTTCGGCCGGCGCAACCAAATATTTCAACTCGGCTGGAAGCTTTGCGTAAATATCCATCATGATCCCTGTCGAATCAAGTAACAACCTAGATAATACCGTATCTGTAGAAGATCACCGAAAATAACCAGGAATTTGCTCAACGGAAACTGTGGGACCGTTTCCCGAAAGCTTCCCATCATCGAACCGCAGTGTCCATGCGCGGCATTCGAGATAGGTTGTATTTGTAACGGTGTATCCGGCAAGTTCTTCTTCCGTGTATTCTAAAAGAGTCCCAGAGTCCACGCAATCAGATGCTGACATAACGTCATAGAATTCATAAGGGGTGTGTGTGGGTTCGTGGTACTCCCGGTTGGCGAAATAATCTGCGAGATTCCACCACGTTGCGGTAATTTGAATGTGCGTGACCTCGCGACAAAAACACGCTCCCTTTTGTTTGTTTGGTAGTGGTTCCACCTCGGCAGCGTGGCATGTCGCCGGTTCGTCCAGCACGATTGCAAGATAGCCGATAGCGCCCTTAAATGCTAATCTACCTACTGCACGCGCAAAGACCCCCGCAGCGTATCGTTGAGCAATTAACTTCCCGCCATGAACCTTCGGATCCAAATACTTGGAACCGTCGTAAACTTTACCCTTTGGTCCCTTTCGAGGGTAAGACTTGCCAGGTGTTGCGCCATCCATTACTGCAGCGATCATGTTGCGAATTTGTTTTGGATTTAATCCTGCACGTTTCATAGACCGCATGATATGCATTCGACGCTTTTGTTCGGTCAAGCCCTTCCACTTTTTGCGACCTTTCTCGCCGCTGCCTCGGCCCATGTCATGTTCTGAAAAGTAAGTATGAGCCGCTTGATGGTCTACTCCTTCAAGGCGGTATAACGGTTGATGATAGCAACCACCAAGATGACACGGATAAAAATGGTGGTCCATCGGTGGCCAGTCTGGCAGCACCCATAATCCAGTTGGATCTTGATCGTTCAACGCAAAATACCCTCGATACAAACTCATTCCGTCGATAAAACCAGCCGCATCACGTCGTAAGAACTCACCGGTTAGCGGGTTGTAGTGTCGGGCCCGGAAGTTGATGAGGCCCGATTCTTCGTCGTGCCAACGACTGGTGTAGCCGAAGTTGTTTCCGAAGGAGGAGGTGGTGCGGACCGTCGTGCCGTTAGCGGCGTAGATGGTGCGTTTGCCCGTCATGTCGTAGGCGTAACGCTCGACCACGTTGCCATTGGCCAAGTCATGCAAGCCCACCACACTCCATTGCCGATTCCGAGTCACCCCGAGTCGCTGGCCGTTGCTGCGGTGGATCATGACCAACGAGTCGATCTGGTCCGCGTAAACGTATTCCTGGACCGGAGTACTGGCCGCCACTCCCGCGTTGTACTCGGCAATTAGATTCGGGCCCGCATGCACATAGACCCGATGTTCGAAGGTGCTGCCATTGCGAGTGATCTTCTTCCAGATCCGATTGCCACCCACGTAGCCGTTTTCGTTCAGGCCAACGATCCCAGCCGTCGCTCCAGCCGGAACGTTGGTGTTCCGCATCCGACCGGCATCGTCCCAGGCGACGTTCACGTTGGTGTGTAGCTTGGTCGTGTTGCCGTCGGTGTCGTAAGTTTGAGTCGTCCCGCCAGTCACCGTCGTCAAGCCATGAGCCGTGTTGTACCCCCGCGCGGTATTGGTGCCGTTGCGATTGACGTTCGAGATATTACCGATGTCACTGCGAGTGAGCAGGATGTTTTCGTTGACGCCACTGCGTTTGAATCGCATGAAGCGATCTTCGGCATCGTAGCCATCCGCAAACGGCCCGCCCGCATGAATCGTGGAAAAACTGTAATTGGCCATGACCCCGCTCAAGGATTCGCTGGTGACATTTCCGTTCAAGTCGTACGTATAAGTCTGCGAGCCGACGTTGGTGTTGTTGATCTGAGTCAACTGCGAACCGGCGTTGTAGGTTCGAGTTTCGTCCACAAATGCCCGATCCACTCCGGTCAGCATCCCGGCATCATTATAGCTGCGATCTTCCACTTGGGCACCTTCCCACTTGATCGTTTTCAGCAATTGCCGGTCGTCGTAAGTATACTCGGCTTCGCGGCCGGAAGGATACGTCAGTTTCGAAGGTCGCCCTTGGGCGTCGTAATGGTAGGTGACGGTGTACGTGCGGCCCGAATAGGTGGTCGATTCGGTGGCCAATTGCCCGCGGTCGTTGTAGCTTTTCCCGGTCGAGGCCGCGTACTGGGAACTGGAGGTGGCCGTTTCTCGCCCGTAGGCATCATAGGTCATCGTTTGGGTTTCCGTCACGGTCCCACCCGAGTTCTTGAACTGGACTTGGGTAACATTGCCCAAGACGGGTAAGTCAGATTCCGCTTGCGACCGGAGGGCCGGCGTAGTCGAACCAATTTACGGTTTAGACGCGAGAACTATACGGACTTCCTTTAATGCGAATTATTCAAAAAACATGTGATTAGCTTTTGTTGTTCGCCGCCTTTTCAGCCGATGTCGACCGAAACGCCTGTTGAATGGGCCTCAAAAAAACTTAATAACTCGGCAACATGAGCGTCGCCAATTAGCAAGTCGTGAGCAAACTCCTTGTTGCTAACTAGCAAACCAGTACGACCAGCCGATCCAGTTAAAATAAAATTGTTTGCCAACCGAATTGTTACATGGAACTCTGTGCCATTCCGCTCGCGCGCCGCAACTATTGACTTAGGCGGAGCACTGCCATCTGGCAGTCCAACCGAATTCGCTTTAATAAGCAAATGTTGATGCCAATCACCAATAATGCTAACGCACGCTAGTTTCCCGAGTTCGACAATCATCTCGTCAAAATCATCAATGGTAGCGTAATTGATCAATAGATAAGCGATGACTATTCTCCGACTAATCGTGGACACGGAACCTTGTTGAACGCATCGAACGGAATTACGGCCTCGTCATTTCGGCCTATGCCGATTAGCCATTTGCCAATTTCAGATTCATCCCACTCAATGACTCCACCGCGTTCCCCTCCTCGGAAGATCGCATAGCTGTGCGCATCACTCAGTTTTGGCGTAACGAAAAGACCAGGTGCATTCCGGTCGATCGGGCTGTGTGCACGCCATTTTTCGCGACTCAATCCATTCTGTGTCATATCGATTGCGGAATCAAGATCGGTGCCGTGATACCATTTCTTACCTGCGATGATGAAGTCATCGGAAGCTTCGAAGACTTCTTCGGCGGCTTCCCTAATAGGCTTCCCAGCCATGCCGATGTCGGTTGCATCGGGAAGCGGATCTACTACTCCGAGTGCCCCGTTGGCAAGCGAAGCCCCCGTAGTAGCCGCAACCGGGGCGTACCCAGAATTTGCCCAAGCCCAATAGTACGCACTTCTACCATAATGTGCAACTGCTGATATAACTCCCGTTTTGATCGCCACCACTGTCCCACCAGCCACGACGAAAACACCTCCTGCACCAATCTTCCCCCGAGTAAGCCACAAATCGACCGGATCGTGAGGATGTGGGGACCTCCAGGTGAGAAAATAGTCTCGCCAATAACTTGGTGTGTAATCCGACCTTCCTATCGATGGTGCTCCGTTCGTTGCATCAAACTCTGGCCTGTGTACGATACGACTCGGCTGTCCATCCCACACATAACGTCCTGCTTTGCCGCACGCTTCTTCACAACAGGTTTCGAACGATCCTTTACACTCGACTTCCGCTGCTATCTGCCGGCCCTTATTCCCACGCGCGCGGCATCCGCACGCAATCTTCACCGTTCCCGTTGGGTCCACCCACCCAAGTTCCATGTAGCCTCGATAAAGGCTCATACCATCCTCAAACCCCAACGGATCGCGGCGCAAGAACTCACCTGTTAGCGGGTTGTAGTACCGAGCCCGGAAGTTGATGAGGCCCGATTCTTCGTCGTGCCAACGACTGGTGTAGCCGAAGTTGTTTCCGAAGGAGGAGGTGGTGCGGACGGTGGTGCCGTTGGGGGCGTAGATGGTGCGTTTGCCCGTCATGTCGTAGGCGTAACGCTCGACCACGTTGCCATTAGCCAAGTCATGCAAGCCCACCACACTCCATTGCCGATTGCGAGTCACCCCGAGTCGCTGGCCGTTGCTGCGGTGGATCATGACCAACGAATCGATCTGGTCCGCATACACGTACTCCTGCGCGGGACTACTGGCCGCCACTCCCGCGTTGTACTCCGCAATAAGATTCGGCCCAGCATGCACATAGACGCGGTGTTCGAAGGTGCTGCCATTGCGAGTGATCTTCTTCCAGACTCGCAAGCCGCCAACATAGCCATATTCATTAAACCCAGGCACCCCAGCCGTCGCTCCGTTTGGCGTATTGGTATTCCTGGTCCGCCCCGCATCATCCCACGACGCTGTGACGTTGCTCGGCAGGCTCGTTGTGTTCCCGTAAGGAAGCGAGGTGGGCCGGAGGTAGCAGGCACTCTCCGAGTGCCGTCCGCCAAAGGCTGGAAGTCTGGAAACGCCAGTCATCAACGTCCCGCTATGAGGCGGTTAAGTTCATTGGCGAGGTTTGTTATGGGGCAACGTTTTGGCGGACGGCACTCGGAGAGTGCCTGCTACTAGTGTGCCCCGCACTTCGGCACTGGTTCAGATCAGCGGGGCGTCGTTTGCTATCGGACCCAGCCGGTAGGTGAACCGCGAGCTGCGGGAAGGACGCAGAGAAATCCAACCGCCGCGATAGCTTTGTGAACGGGTCGTTTGGCACTGTTTTTCGCCCATTGTGGGCTTGTGGGACCCCTGTTTTCTGGATTAGTGACGATTAGCGTCGATTAGTGTTCCACCCGCCTTCCGAGTTAACCAGCACTGGAAATTTTCCGAGGAATCAGGTAGCGATAAGGTTGGCTCTGGGCGAGCCGTTCCTGGACTCTTTATGTTGGGTTTTGTTTGCCACACGCGTGGATGGCGATGTGGCCAAAACGCAACGAGCCGCATTTTGGCTGGTTTGGGCGATTTTGTAGCCGTCAGTTGCCGCTCCGCCGGGCAGAGCCACGACGGAAGCGGCCGTAGACCAGTAGCCGTATGTAGACCAGCAGCCCTCTGCTGGTTTGTGATTGAGAGCCGGCCTCAATAGGTGTTCGCTCGGAGATGTGTCGCGAAAATGGTAGGCTATCAGTCTCTCATCGGTTGAGGCGTCTCAACAAGAGCTGGGCTCGAAATGGTTTGAGCGTCTGCTTACCGTGGAACTGGTCTCAGGGTGCCGCGCACGCCGCCGGTCGTGCGGGTGAACGTCGCTGCAGGGTCTTGTCTGTCGGTCACGTCGCGCAGGGTGCCGCGCACGCCTCTGGCGTTGCGGTTAAACACCGCCGCCATGTCCTATCTGGAACGCTGCCCGCTGCTGGTTTGAAGTGCGGAAAAGTTTTGCCTATTGTTCCCGTAAGGCAGCGAGGTGGGCCGAAAGTAGCAGGCACTCTCCGAGTGCCGTCCGCCAAATGTTGGAAGTCTGGAAACGCTAGTCATCAGCGTCCCGCTACGATGCGGTCAGATTCGTTACCGAGGTTTGTTATGGGGCAACGTTTTGGCGGACGGCACTCGGAGAGTGCCTGCTACTAGTGTGCCCCGCACTTCGGCACTGGGCCAGATCAGCGAGTCGTCGTTTGCTATCCGGCCCAGTCGGTAGGTGAACCGCGAGCGGGGGGAAGGACGCAGAGAAATCCAACCGCCTCGATAGCTTTGTGAACGGGTCGTTTGGCACTGTTTGTCGCCCATTGTGGGCTTGTGGGACCCCTGTTTTCTGGATTAGTGACGATTAGCGTTGATTAGTGTTCCACCCGCCTTCCGAGTTAACCAGCACTGAAAGTTTTCCAAGGAATCCAGTAGCGATAAGGTTGGCTCTGGGCCGAGCCTTGCCTAGACGCTTGATGTTGGGTTCTGTTTGCCGCACGCGTGGATGGCGGTGTGGCCAAGGGGTGGAGTGCCTTCTTCTTGATGATTGGGGGGGGCGATTCTAGCTACCCAAACTTTCGCTCCGGCGGGGTAAACCCACCGGGGGCGATGTGACCAAGGGGCAAAGAGCCTTCTTTTTGATTATTGGGGGGGGAGCTGGTAGCCGGTCAGTCACCGCCCCATCGGCACGAGGCCGCCGGTGGCGGTGTGGCCAAGGCGCAACGAGCTTCATTTTGGTTGGTTTGGGGGATTTTGTAGCCGTCAGTTGCCGCTCCGCCGGGCAGAGCCACGACGGAAGCGGCGTTACTCGAAATTTGCCGGAAAATGCTCCGTAGGCAGCCCCAAGCACTGCGCTAACCGTTCACGCCTCGTAGGGTGTCATGCAGCAAGTCGGGCTAACCGGACGATCGTTTGCGAGTCACAGCAACTGGACAATGCTACCGGTTTGCCCCGAGAACCATCCGACTTGCGGAATGCACCAGCCCCAAGGATGACCTCCCACCCGTGAACGGTTACGCACTGCGCCACGAGGGACTTGAGGCCCAGGCCCCAAAAAAATGCTACCAAGCCCCAGATTTCTGTAGCTTTTCTCCCCGACGGTGGGTATAACTTAAGTCGTACCCCCGGTCAGACTTATCCCTAACCCACGAACATTTACCTACGATCCTGCCGGGCGGATGATCCGCCGCGAGGACCAAAAGGGCGATACCGTGACCTTCAACCATACCATGGCTGGCACCATCACGTCGCGAAACTATCGCACGAGCTCTTGCCGGTTCGGCTGGGCGGCCAATAGTCCGTCCGGAACGATTGCCGATAGCGACACGTTTACGTTTGATAACCTGGGTCGCATGTTGACCGCCGTCAGTGGTCGCTACTCCAATACCGTGACCATGACTTACGACAACTACGGCAGGTTAAAAGACGAATCGCTGACCATTGCTGCTCGGACTTACACGGTCACCCGAGCCTACGATGCTCGCAGTCGCCTCACACAGTTGACGTATCCGAATGGCTCGATTGTCCAGCGAACGTACACCACCCGCAGCCAATTGCACACGGTTCGGTACCTGGGCACCATCGTGGATACCCGCACTTATGACGATGGTGGTCGCCTGAACACCAGTACCTATGCCAACGGAGCGGTGGTCAGTTTCGCCTATCGCAACGACAATCTGCCAACGTCGATCGCGACCACTCACGCGGGTAGCCCCAACATCGGCACTTACTCCTATACTTGGGATGCGAACAAGAACAAAACCGGCGAGACCATCACCGGGACCATGTCCGGCTTTGGGTTCTCGACCGGTGCCACGGGTTACGATGACGAGGACAGGCTCCAGACTTGGAATCGCACCAACGGGACAATGAACCAAGCTTGGACTTTGTCGGCTGTGGGGAACTGGGACGCCTTCACCAGCGCCGGATCAACGTGGAACCGCACCCACAGCAATGCTCACGAGTTCACAGGGTTCACAGGCGCCAGTACCGGGACACTGGCTTATGACGTGAAGGGCAACCAAACATCGCGACCAGCCACACTGTCTGCTCCCGCGTTGAACTTGGATTGGAACTTCGACAATCAACTCCGCGGCGCCGACACCAACGGTTCAGCCGGTAGTTTGGAAGTCACGTTTGAATACGATGCACTCGGGCGCCGAGTCGCCCGGAGCCATTCCAGTGGCAACGTGGTTTACGTTCACGCTGGTCAGCAAGTGATCGCTGATTACGCTCGGGGGGCCGTCACCTCCTCACCGACCTACCGTTACGTCTACGCCGACTACGTGGACGAACCGATCCTACGTCATACAGGTACAACTACGACTTTGCCGACGACCGGCGACAACGCACTTTATTATCATCGCAACCAACAGTATTCCATCGTCGGCCTCACCAATGCCGCCGGAACATTGGTTGAGCGTTACTCCTACACCGCTTACGGCACGCTAGGCATCTATGACGCCAGTGGCACCGTTCGTACGACCAGCACTTACGCCAATCGGTACACCTACACCGGGCGGGAGTGGGATGCTGATTTGCGGCTCTACCACTTCCGGGCCCGCTGGTACGATCCGGCGACGGGTGGGTTCATCTCGAGAGATCCGTTGGGGTATGTGGATGGGATGAGTTTGTATCGGGGGTATTTTGGGGTGAAGGGAGTTGACCCGACGGGATTCTTAAATGGTTCATGCAAAATGGAGGTCAAATGCAAGTTAATCGAGAACAATAGGTTTGATGGTGGCAAACGCGACTGCTTCTACGAGTGCACAGAAGTAGTTGGGACGGCTACCTCTGGCGCGGGTGGCTTTGGCGACGTCGGAAATGGTAAACCGTTTGGCTGCCAAGACGTGCAACCACGCCCGTATAAACACTATATGTCAAAACGTCAAACCGGATTTGATATCGGTATTATTGCATATTGTCGAGATTGCGATGACGAGTTCGAGACCAGTATTACAATTCTAAAAGAAACGGTTTTTCCTGATTGCTCTCCGTCGGAATGTCGAAAGGCATGTGATGAAGGAGTCGAGGCAGTAGAAAAGTTCTGCAAAGGCAGGCCGGCTCTAAAGGAACTCTGCAAGTCGTTGATTGAAGGATTTAATGTCGTCACTTGTCATGCACTTTGCGACGGTATGTGCAAAGGTGTCGATAAACCAACCGATACAAACCGTTCATCAAGGTAGGTTGCAAATGTCTTGGCGCGTTATTTACACGAGGGCTTCCCTGATTTTTCTCGTAGCAATGTTGTTTGGATGTGAACGATATCCAACGTCAATGGCCCGCGATGCAACAGCGACCTCGGTGTCGGGAACCGACCGGCTTTCAGAACTCTTGCTTGCGACACATAAGTCCGAAGATACAACGACATTCGCGTTCGATTCGTTGGTTTGGGAGAAAATGGTTGCAGGTACTTGGAGTCAGCACCGTCGGATCTATAAGTCCGAAATCCAGATGACTGAGCCGGATTTCAGCATGGTGGAGGAGATACGTTCATTTGATGCGGAGAATGGTGTAGTGGTTTGGCGATTGGCATTACGATCCGAAGGTAAATCGACGCGATATGAATGGAGCAAATGGGATTTAAACCAGATGAAGATTCTTGAAAAGAGCGAGAACAAGTTTTGGTATGAAGATTAATTACCGAAAATGACATTGCGTTACTTGAAGAATACCCCGTAAATAACCCCGATTCTGAGGATTAGGCCGGGAGCTGCCGCCGGACGACCGCGGATTGGCATGGAGTTCGCTAACCGAAAGATAGGGCGATTTTAGCCCCAGCGGTCAGATTGGGAGGCGGAAGACAGGGCTGTTTCGCGTCGACAGAGCAGATGAGCCGACGGGCGGCAGTGATTTTTGGTCGCGTGGGACGGGCTGAGGACAGACCGGTAGCGAGGCAGGCGGTTGGGCTCGCTGCTGAAAGGACGTTTTTATTGGCCGCGAGAGGTGCGACCTGGAGGAATGTTCTTGGTTCTTGGTGAGGTTTAAGTCTTAGATTGAAGTAAGTTCAATTTCGGGACTCAGAATCCGCAGTCTATCCAGTCCTCCTCCTGGCATGCAAGCTCGACTCGCCAAAAGTTGCCCGTCTGAACCCAGTCGCCTGCTCGGAGGCCCGGAGGGCCGGCACAACCCCTGCCGGTGGCGTCAGCCACCGGTCGACGGGGCACCGTGATCAGAAGGCCCGGAGGGCCGACACAAGGGCCGAGCGGGATGGACCGGAAAAAGTGTCTTGGGCAGGAAGATTGCGGGTTGAGCAACTCGAGTTCAGTCCCACGGGTGAACCCGCTGGGACCGATGTGGCCAAGGGGCAAAGATCCTTCTTTTTGATCGTTGCGGGGGGCGTTCTCGCTGCCAAACTTTCGGTCCCACGGGTGAACCCGTGGGGGCGGTGTGACCAAGGGGCAAAGAGCCTTCTTTTTGATTATTTTTGGGGGGAGCGTTCTAGCTACCCAAACTTTCGCTCCGGCGGGGTGAACCCGCACGGGGGCGGTGTGGCCAAGGGGCGACGATCCTTCTTTTTGATCATTGGGGGGAAGGCTTTCTCGCTGCCAAACTTTCGGTCCCACGGGTGAACCCGCGGGGGCCGTGTGGCCAAGGGGCAAAACGCCTTCTTTTTGATCGTTGTGGGGGGGGCCTTCTCGCTGCCAAACTTTCGGTCCCACGGGTGAACCCGCGGGGGCCGTGTGACCAAGGGGCAAAGCACCATCTTTTTGCGACCGTGGAGCAGGTGTGGTAGCCGGTCAGTGATTTGGCGGAGTTTCGCCATGGCGCCTTCCGCCTAAAGGCGGGACTACGAGCGGGGCCTTCTAGCCGCGAGACGTGACCAATGGAGACGTTCAGGGCCGGTCTAACGAAGGCTCACTGAAGCGAGGTCTCGCCGCTCGTAGTTCCGCCTTCAGGCGGTCGCCCTCGATACCCGATTCGCCCTATGCCTGAGAGCGGGATGACGAGCGATGCCAGCGGCCCCAATGACCTTGTGTCGTTGGACCGAAAGTTTGACAGGCTAGAAAGCGACGGCGTGCGGTTTGAGCGGTCGAGTGCCACGGTAGTTTAGCTGCTCAATCTCCACCGAGACCGCAATTGGGGGAGGTGTGTTCTGAGTAGCTGGGAGTGGTACACACGGTATGGCGGTAAGTGGCCGCAAGACGATGCTTCACCGCAGACTGTTGCTGCCGATGTGACCAAGGGGCATCGCGCCTTCTTTTTGATCATTGTGGGGAGGCATGTAGCCGGTCAGTCATGCCTCCACCGGGACAAGCCCGGATGGTGGGCGGTGTGACCAAGGGGCAACGGGCCTTCTTTTTGGTTATTGGGGGGAGGGCGTTCTCGCTGCCAAACTTTCGGTCCCACGGGTGAACCCGCGGGGGCCGTGTGGCCAAGGGGCAACGAGCCAAAAAAGTATATGGCGAGTCTTCATACGACAGCCTGGTGATGAGGCAGGAAATGAATTCACTCGTTGCCTAATGCTCAGGCTGCCTAGAAGTTGCAGCTTGACAACCTTGAGGGACCTTGAGCGTACCTTGAGACCAGCTTGTCGGTGTTGTTCTCAAGGCCGCCGGAAGCGTGAGATATCGTCGTTTGCGAGGTCAAATGATGCTCGGCCACCGCTGAGACTTCTGGTTTTGGGGTGCAAAAGCAAAAACGATCAAGCTCGCCCTCGGTTGCGACAGATCATAGGTGCATCCCGCCTTGGTTGGCGGAATGCGGGATTTTGTCCCTCGGTAATCCGATTTCGCTTGCTTCTGTCCCCCCCGGCCGGGTAAACTGGGGGTGGCGGTCCGTGTTCCGCCGTGACTTATCCGAGGGCCTTCGAGTGATTCGTAACCTTATTTCGCGTCGCAGTCCTTCCGCGGTGGCTTCTGCCACAGCTGGAAGTCGTATTGCCTCTACGCCTACGCGACTCAAAACCTCACAAACTTATTATCATCGCAACCAACAGTATTCCATCGTGGGGCTGACCAACGCGGCCGGGACGTTGGTTGAACGCTACACCTACAGCGCTTATGGCACCCTCGGCATCTACGCCGCCAACGGCACCGTTCGTAGCAGCAGCACTTACGCCAACCGCTACACCTACACCGGGCGTGAGTGGGATGCCGATTTGCGGCTCTATCACTTCCGGGCCCGGTGGTACGATCCGGCGACGGGTGGGTTTGTCTCCAGAGATCCGCTGGGGTATGTGGATGGGATGAGTTTGTATCGGGGGTATTTTGGAGTGAGGGGGCGGGATCCTGGGGCCTTAGTGTCATTCCGAAAACATCAGGACTTGACTGGGACGCCGTCCCACCCCCTGATTACCTTCCTCCTCCTGCCCCCTCCCCAACCTACACTAATGACGGGTGCCACCATTGCTACCATACCTACCACAAGAACTGCAACCTCTTTACGTTTTTCCGCATCTCGCTGAATGCTTGTTCCATATAACACCAGAAACCACCTGCTCGGAAGCATTAGGCGAGTTTCGACGACTCAATGAGGGACAACTCATATTATAGTAGAGCAAGAGGAGTGGTACGCTATATTCTGCGAGGTAAAACATGCACTGGAAGGAAGAATGATTTCGGCGGATTTGCCTACTTGAGCCTATTGGACAGATCGCGAGCCTTCGTGTGTTTGAACGAATCGAATCTAAACGGTTTCTTACCCCATGAGGTAGTATTTGGTTTGATTCTTCACGAACTCGGTCATGTCGTGGATTTAATTGATAATCATGAGTGCCCATGTGCGGAGTGGGATTTGCATTCAACAATCGTTGGAATCCAAGAGTACGGGTGGGGTCGGTTGGGGCAGTTGTGATCTATGCGTTGAGCGAGAGACTGCAGTGCGTATTCCGGAACAAGCAGTTTGGTACGGACTCGTCAAAGGCACGCCAATGTATGATAGATTTGTTGAAGCTGGAGTCTGCCATAGTTGCAAGCACGAAGGAACTCGGGATCCAAATCCAAAGTGCAGGAAACAGTGCCCAGTTGCCCCGAAACCAGGGGTAGATTTCGTTGTCCCAACTATTGACGATAGATTTCCTTTCCGCTGGACTGATTGTACCAATGAGTGACCTTGTTTTCAACAATTAGTGCTTGTTCTATCGTTTTTTGGGTCGTTCGTTCGTCCCGGCTATGCTGGTCGGACAGCAACCGGAAGAAGTGTTGAAACAAGAGGTTAAGGGGTTAGCTTTCTACTTCACGACACCAACGAGCCTGACGCTATTTTCGAATTATTAAGCAAATTGAAGTTACATGGGAGCGGTGCTAGGGAGGCAATCCCCGCGATTTGTGCGATTCTGCGAGATCCTCGCCACATTGCTGCCGTTTTTCTCTTTCCGGCCCAGAGCGTTCATGGTGACGCACACTGACGTTTTGGAAGCGATTGGTCCAGAAAGCATGGATGCAATAACGTCGTTGCTGGAAGAATTGCACTTGACTGACAATCTGACAGGTGACCTACTTGCAACCGGAGCCTAATCGCTGAGAAATCGGGTTGTCGATTCTCCAGAGCTGCTCAGCAAGTTGAAAGGATGGCAAAAACCTTGGAGATAAAATTCATGGATAAAGAGCACCTTCTTTAGGGATGACTGTTCTCGCATATGGAGTTCACAAACTGAATGAAGATTCGGTGGACTTTCTAATATCAATGTTACACTGGCAAGAACAGACTCATGCTTAAGTGGAGTGCACTATTGAAGCCCTTGGTAATTTAGGATTCTGCTCCCTAAATCGCTCGTGGTCCTAAGTGACGCATTTGCTAATACGCAAGTCGTCGCGATGATGGGTGACAATTTTGCTCTTGATACAATCATTAAGTCGTATGGACAGATTGAATTCGAGATTACGATATCGAAACATATCTACTGGAAACAAATCCACGAAGACTCCTTTGGCAACTTGGCGATTAATGTGCGCGTATTCCTCTCTGGAATTTCGAGACCGAACGAATTGCAGTTGAAACATTATGTACTGAATTGCGTCGTGTTTTGCAGGCAAGTCCGAGCGCCCGCAAGACATTCATGCAGTTGCTTTGGTGTTAGATAAAATGAAGCACTTGCCAGAAAACTCATTTAGAAATGCTCCAAATTAGAGACGATTTTGAATGAGGCTGTAAACCATGAAGAGCTTGGTAGTCTCTCGTTGCGTCGCGTTCGAACTGTTGAGAAAGATAGATTCACTGAAATTTTTCGATTTTGCACTTAAGCTCAGATCAAGCTTCACATCCTGCAAGTTCGGATACCTGCAATGGACTACCTAAGTGAAAAGCGTGGCTTGATCTCGAAACTATTGAGGCGATTTACGAAGGGCCAGTCAGTGACTCGGTGTCAAGTTAAACGCTGCACGCGTTCTTTGGGAGATTAGGAGATCGATCCGCGATTTACTTAGATGATCTGGAAAAGATTTGGCTTGACCAGTCCTCAGACAGCCGAGTTACGTCTGGAAGCTTCACAACGCTATTAAGTCAATTAAAGATGATATTGACAACGTTCAAGAATACCCCGCAAATAACCCTGATTCTGAGGGGATTAGGCCGGGAGCTGCCGCTAGGCGACCGCGGATTGGCATGGGGTTGGCTAACTCGAAAGATAGGGCGATTTTTCTAAGGACTCGTTAGGATCTGATGGCGATTTGTGAGGTCGCCCAGCGGCGAGATGGCGGCGGAACAGCGCGATGATGCTGAGTTTTGAACGATCATCGTCATTTCGAGATAGACCGGTAGCGAGGCAGGCGGGTTGGGCTCGCTGCTGAAAGGACGTTTTGATTGGCCGCGAGACGTGCGACCTGAGGAAGGTTCTGGTTCTTGGTTAGGTTTAAGTCTTAGATTGAAGTAAGTCCAATTTCGGGACTCAAGAATCCGAAGTCTATTCCAGTCCTCCTCCTAGCATGCGGAAGCTCGACTCGACACAATTTGCCCGCCTGAACCCAGTCGCCTGCTCGGAGGCCCGGAGGGCCGGCACAACTCCCTGCCGGTGGCGTCAGCCACCGGGCGACCGGGGCACCGGGATTAGAAGTTGCCCGGAGGGCCGGCACAAGGAACGAACGAGAGTGGACAGGAAATAGTGTTTTGGGCAGGAAGATGCCGGGTTAAGCAACTCGTGTTCAGTCCCAGGAGTGAACCCGTGGCGACAGATGTGGCCAAGGGGCAAAGAGCCCTCTTTTGATCGTTGGGGTTGGTATGTGGCTTTTCAGTCATGCCCCCACCGGGACAAGCCCGGATGGTGGGCGGATGTGGCCAAGGGCAAAGTGCCTTCTTTTGATCGTTGGGGGTAGCTGGTAGCCGGGCAGGCATCGCCCCATCGGCACGAGGCCGACGGTGGCCGTGTGACCAAGGGGGCAACGATCCTTCTTTTTGATTATTGGGGGCTTTCTCGCTGCCAAACTTCGGTCCCACGGGTGAACCCGCGGGGGCCGTGTGACCAAGCGGCAACGATCCTTCTTTTTGATTGTTATTGGGGGAGCGTTCTAGCTACCCAAACTTTCGCCCGGCGGGGTAAACCCCACCGGGGCGATGTGACCAAGTTGAATAAACACCTTCTTTTGATTATTGGGTGGGTTGCCGGTAGCCGGGCAGGCATCGCCCCATCGGCACGAGGCCGACGGTGGCCGGTTGACCAAGGGGCAGAGAGCCTTCTTTTTGGTATTGAGGGGTCGAGTCCCTGTGGATTTGGCCTCTGCGTTTGGGCCCCAATCTCGCCCCCCTCGGCCAATTAACCCGACGGGCATTGTCAACCAAGCCCTAAACAACCTGCAGACGCTGGCCGCCCCCTCCCCATTCGATTATCCCAAACCGGCAACCTCCGCCTCGGCCTCGATCGTGAACGGCCGAGCCACCTTCGCGTCTGGCACGTCGTCTGAGAAACAGACCACGCCGATTGCCAGATTCGGCAGATCAAACTGCCTCGTGGAAATCAACATCGTGTTTGGACGCCAATGACGATAAAATTCGACCGACTTGCCCCATGGCACCTTACGAGGCAGGAACGGTTCCTTAAAAAAAGGACTTGGTCGAACGACGCCGACCAAGTCCTCAAAATTATCGCTGGGCTCGGGAACCGCCACCGATCACTCGGTGGCTCCCTGCCGGATCAACACTACACCGGCACTGCGATGTGCCCAAACGGATGGCTGGTCTCCGTTAAGCGGAACCGTTGGCCGACATCGGTTGCTTGCAGGAAGATGGACTCCAGATTCACGGCATTGCCGAGCTGGCGACCGTTGACATCGAACATCCGCAGCGTTTCCACGCGGCTGCCACCCCAAGCCATATTGGTGATGGTCAAGCCACCGACCGCTTCACCGCGATCAATGGTGAAGTCGATCCGGAGGTCGCGTCCGATTCGGCGGAACATGAAGTCTTCCGTCAAATCATTGATCGTACCGAATGGTGCATTTAGCACGGAATGATTGCCATGAACATGGATTTCATCTCTGCCGGCACCCCGATCTTCATCGATCGTGCTCCAAGCATCGCCCATCCGCCAGATGTAGGTGTCGTTGCCCGCACCACCCATCAAATGGTTGGTACCGCCGCGACCTTCGAGAATATCGTTGCCCAAGCCACCGACCAACAGGTTGTTCAACTCATTGCCGACCAACCGGTCATTGCCGCGACCACCGATGGCATTTTCAATCCGCGTATCGTGGGTGATGAGTACCGAGTGGGAATTCTCGCCGATGTTACTCATGCGACCGGGCCGCAGATCGATGTACTGATCTGTGGAGAAATTCGAGGCATCAATGGTATCAAATCCATCGGTGTCACGAATGGTTTCGCGGAACGGTTGGTTCGCCCAGGAGTGCACGGTGTTACCGGAGTTTTGCGACTCAGTGGCACCATACAAACGCTGGATTTCCATGATGTCGTACAGCATCGGAGTATCGATACCATAACCGTTCCCATCGGGAGCCAGTTCGTTGCGGACACCAGGAACTTGCCAAGCCCGCGTGTAGGACATTTGGGTGAACAAGTGATTGTTGGTCGCGGTCGGCAGCTGCGGGCCCGTATCGCCAGGCGACGTAAAGGGATGTCCCAAACCAACGGCATGACCAATCTCGTGAATGGCGGTTAGCCAGGCTTCCGTACCATCCTCAAAATCGCTGTTTCCCAGGGCTTCGACGTTGAACCAGATATCACCGTGGGTCGATTGAGAAGGTCGCTGTGCGTTGGGGAAGTAAGCCCAACCCAAAATACCGTCGTCCATGCCCGTGAACATGAAACGCATCATGCCACCGACCGCTTCTGGCACTTCCCGGAAGGTGATGTTGGCGAACTCCGAGTACAACTCCAAGGCCTCACGCATGCGTTGTTGTTGCAGGCCATTCAGAGCGCGGACGTTTTCGTTGCGTTCATCGGCGTCGTCTTCGTAATAGAATGGCACGACTAACGGGAAGCTGTAAGTGACCTCGACCGCTTGACCAGGGAACGCCGACCAGGACGTACCGGTAAACAGCGAGTCGTTGGCAATGACCTCCGTGACCGTATCGATCCGCTGCCAGGGGCTCCAGGCGACCCCGTTGTCAAATCGCAGGACAAATTCGTTGAAATAGCGTCCCAGATTGTCGCCACCGGCGCCACCGACATACTCCACTGACTGGAACTCTTGCCACGTCATCTCGTGGAAACGATTCCCTTGCAGCACGCTGCCGTTGCGACGGACCGTGGGACCGCCGTTGGGCGAATTGGGCACGAACAACTGGACCGTCTTCACGCTCAGGCCGTTGCCATCAACCTGCATGATGTCACGCAACAGGACACTCTCCTGTTCGCGAACCAGGATCAAATCCGGCAGTTCCGTGATCGGGCGGACCTTGACGGTCACCGACCCAGTGGAGATGTCGCTCCAGTAGCGACCATCGAACACCATAGCCCGGAACTTCTCAAAGTCGGCGAATTCCGAAGCATGGTACAGGACATCTGCCAAGTTTGCCGCTTCAACCTCGAACCACGCATTGGCCGCTTGGATCTGGCCATTGACGGAAAAGTAACCGCCTTCGGCTCGACTGCCGGTATCATAAAACCGATATCGCTTCGGGGTATTGCCGTCCGCGTCACTGAAGGTGATCCAGTTGGCCACCTGCACCACCTGTCCCGACTTCAACTCCAGGTCGGGTACCGCTACCACAGGACGGTGGATGTTCGGGATCGTCTGCATGCGGAAATTGGCCACGTTGCTCCAGAACCGCCCGTCGTACACCTGGAACGCAACAAATTCAGCCTGTCCATTTCGCCCGCCATGGTAGTTCACCAAGTCAATGTCGTCGACCGAGATCTCAAACCATCTCCCTTGCTGCTGTACAACGCCATCGATGGAGAAAAAGCCCGAGTTCGGGTTATTCTGTCGATCGATAAACCGAACGGTTCGCAAATCGTTCTCCGGATCCGTGGCGCGAATGAAGTCGCGAATCTTGACCGCTTCAAAGGCCAAAACCTCCCCTTCAAATCCCTGCGCTGTCGGCGGGAACAAGTTTGGCCGCGTGGTGTTGATCGCGCCGGTAGCTTGGGTGCTCCAAAAACGTCCGTCCCAAACCTGCATCGCGATGGTGTCAACCGTGGGCACCACACCAGCAAAAAACCGCAAGAACTGAACTTGCGACGCAGGAACCTCCAACCACTGGTTGGCCGCAATCCGCTGGCCACGATACCACAGGTGACCACTCTCGCTGGCGGGCGAACGATCGATGATCCGCAACGCCTGCATTGGGTTGCCGTCGATGTCACTGTACTCAAAAATCTCAGAAATCAAGAAAGAGTGACCGACCTCGACACTGCGGGCCGAGAGGGTGACTCGCGGCGGAAAATTGTTGGCGGCATCACCGCCACCGCCGGTGCCCAAATTCTGCGGACCGGTGAGGTCGTAGTCACGACTCTCCAACACCTGCTCGTGTAGCGTGTTCGTGACCCGAGCCTGCGGTTGGAAGGTGCGACGCTCGACCTGCGTCAGTTGCAAATCGCGCAAAGTGACCGTCAGCCGAGCCACATCGCCACCAATCAGATTCGCCAACCATTCGAACTGGCTGCCATCGCCCGTGTTGAACTTGGAGCGCACGACCGGGGCGCGTCGAGGCGTCTCCCCCGCCGGAGTTGACGGAACCGGGGCCAGCGGGGTTCCTTCTGGCACGCGAGCCAATTGTCGCACGACGCTGTCGGCAACATCCAACGCCGCCGGATTGCTCCCGACCCACTCCCGCAACGCAGCGGATGCCATCGCCAAGGACTGGCCAGCGACCGGAGGCGTTTCCCCGCCACGGCCTTGAAACTTCGAATCGAAAATCGGCCCGAATTGCAGAGACACATTGGCCTGCCACAAATCAGCCAAGGTCACTTCGCCTAAACTCCGTTTCGACGCACGGCCACTGGACTTATTGCCGGTTGAATCCAACCAATTGTTTTCACTGACAAAACCGTCGAATCGATTTCGAATCACTTGCGTGTCTCCGTGATGCTGAACTTCGCTAGACTAGGGAGCCCCAAAGCCGCCCGGCTTGACGGCGAATCAAGCCAGAACAAACAAATTGGTTTGATGGCGAATCAAACCAAAGCCGTCAATCTGAGCCGCTCGGTTTGGGTCGAACCGAGCCTCTCGGACCAACGATGCGGACTAAAAGTTCGGACTGACCGGCGGCGGAGCACTGGCAGCACCGTTGCCCGTCGCCATCGTTGGGCCAGCATCGCCGGCTTCACGTCGCTTGATCAAACCGGCCTCCACCAACTGCTTCACCAAATCCTCCATGGCGCTGAAGCTGCGTAGAAAACCTTCCGGCGGCAGTACGATCCGCTTGCGGAACTCCAACCGGGGCCGACCTTCGGCGTCCTTATTCTGTGCCGACAAACTGACCAAATCAATTCTGACCATACCGCCGGTCAAAGTGATCTCGCCAATCCCGTCCGCGTACACATCCTGCATTCCGTCCATCGTTTCCATCACTCCTAAAAAGTCAACTTACCGACCGTCAAAACTTGACAAGCGGTCGCTACTCGACCCATGAGTAGCTTTGGGTCGCGTTTCGCACCCCTCTTGGATGGCGTCCGCGAGCCCACTCGGTAGTTCATCTTAACCAAACCGGGCGATCATTTCTATCAACATTTTGCCAAAAACGGTCCGTTTTGGTCGCACTTTCCCCCCATTCGGCCTCCGCCGCTGTCACAGCTGTTAAATTCGCTAAAGTTGAACGATCAGTAAATCCGATCCGCTTGTAGGGCCTGCGGGCGAGAATCTCTCGGCCTGGAATTGGATCGATCCGTCGCTGGGTGCGAATTTTGTCGGCAAAGGCAGTCCATGAAACGCCAATCATCGTCAAAACATGCCCCGCCCACGCCCGCCTGGCGGTACGGCTGGGCGGTCGCCTTGGGGATGGCCTTCGGCCTGATCCCGAAGGACTCGGCCCTTTGCTACCTGTTCGCCCTGCTGGCCTTGTTTCTCCCGATTTCGGTCCCGGCGGCGCTCGTCTCGGCGGTCGCTTTTTCCGGCCTGGCCCCGCTCCTGGATCGCTGGACCGATCCCCTCGGGTTCTGGCTGCTGTCGCAACCCGCCCTCGAAGGTTTCTGGCGAGGCCTGGAAGCGACCCCCGCCGCCGTTTGGTTCCGCTCTCAAAACACTGTTGTTGTCGGCTCTATCGCCCTGGCCTTGGTCGCGTTCCTGCCGACGGGTTGGTTGTTCGCACGACTGGCAGGTCGACTCCGGCGGGCCTGGCCGACACGCGTCGCCCAACCACGTCCCCTGGTCCCTGGTTTCGCCCCGGAGCTCGAATCATGAACCTGTTTAAGTTCCTGGTCCCGCGTTTCGCGTTGCTGGCGGTCCTGGCCATGGGCATCTGGGCCAGCAGTGGCCTGATGACCCGCTCGGTCCTCAATCAAACTCGCGTTTTCTCTCCCTTGGACCTGACGGTCGATCAAGCCGATTTGGGTTGGCAAAACAGCGAGCTGACCGTTCGCAACTTCCTGCTGGGACGCGACGGCGTCGGCTCATTTCAGGCGGACAAGTTGTCGTTGAAACTGGACCAGGACGCCCTGACTCAGCAACGCTGGGTGGTGATTGACGGGATCCTGACCAATCCCTCCGTTGTCGCTCCCGCCGGTAGCCCCCTGCCAGAAAACGCCCGCCGCAGCCCGGGCCTGGCGGATCGCCTGAGCGAAGCCCTACGGGTCGCTCACCAGCGGGGCGACTACAACGCTCGGCCGAAGCTGGCGATCGAACCGACCTGGTGGCAGCAAGTTCAATCGGCCCAACAGCGAACGGCATCCCCTGGGCAGCACACCCGCCAAGCCCTGGAAACCTGGCAGACGAAGTGGGCCGGGGAACTGGCCGCCTGCCGCCAGCAGACCGCCGAATTTCGTCAACAGCTCGAAGCCGCCGCGGAACTGGCCAAACGCCCCAACAATCCTCTGCGACAGGACTCACGCCTGACGGTCACCCAACAGATCAATCAAATCAGCGGTCAAATCGTCGACGTTCAATCACGCATCGAGCGGATCCAGCAGGCGGCCGCAGACGAATTGGCGGCCATCTCGACCACCATTGAGAGCGAAGTCCAAGGCCTGGAGAGCGCCTTGCGTCTGCCACTGCCGCCCGCCACCAATTTCGACCAAGATCTGCTGACGCAACACCCGCCGCAGCCTCTGGAGCAAGTCTTCCTGTGGGCCGAGTGGGCGCAAGCGGTCGTGCCGAACTTGACCGACGACGCCATCAGCTCGCGTGGTCGCGATGTGCATTTTGGACGACAGCCGCTCCCCAGCCTGGAGGTGCAGAAGCTGACCCTGGCCGGAGTTACCAGCGTCGGCAACCGCTACTATCGTCTGATGGGGAGCCTCAATAACTTGACCAACCGTCCTTTCGCCCAGCGGGAACCCGCCAGCCTCTCTCTGCGAGCTCAGGGCGATCATCACGTGATGGTCAGCGGCCGCTACGATCAGCGCCACGGTCAACAGAAGGCATTCTTCTCGGTCCGCAGCCTGGATCTCGCCCGCGACCAGGGCCTGT
The DNA here is from genome assembly GCA_018402565.1 of Pirellulaceae bacterium. GTDB lineage: Bacteria > Planctomycetota > Planctomycetia > Pirellulales > Pirellulaceae > M30B19. Next base: position 119,532 of record JAGYIQ010000002.1, read on the forward strand.
CGCTGGTTTCTGCTCAGGATCGCGTCGGACTGCCCATTCAAGTCTCCCCCAGTCGCTACACGGCCCAACTTCAGTTGAACCTGGACGGACAACAGGTCGACGGCCAGTTGGTCGTGCGACACTCACAGACACACATCGATTGCGATCTGAGTCACGTGCAGAACGAGACCCTGGCCGCTCGTCTGCAACAGGAACTGCAAGCGATCGACTCCTTTGTCATCACGTATCGCCTGTCCGGCACGACCGACAGAATCGTAGCCACCGGCCATTGTGACCTGGGCCTGCAAATCGCCCGAGCCTTGGGAAGCACCACCCAAGATCACTTCGAGTCATTGGTTGCAAAGCAAGCAGCGTCGCTTACCCAGGCCATCGCCAGCCAGCAGCGGCAACTGGGGCAGTGGGTCCAAAGCGAAACGCAGCAGCTGATGGCCGCTGTCCAGCAGGAGTTGGCTCAAGTGGCCAGCCTGCAAGGCAATCTCGACAACGACGCTTCGCTACGCCTGCGCTGATTGGGACAGTTGCTCATTCTCGTCCAATTGGCGCAACCGGTCTCAGATCGCACAAACGATAATTCAGGCGATCTGCCCGCGATACTAGAGCTGGCTTCCTTTCGCAGACGATAGCACTTCTTGTGTGCTTCGCCGCACATGGCGGGGGCGGTTTTGGCTGTAGATTTGGAATAAAAATGAGCGATTTGACAAGCAAGCAACTCGACAACGAGCCCGATCTCCACGTGGACCTTCGCCGCCTGGAGCGAGAATTGGACGAGGTCTCTCACGCCATCCGCGACGTCTCGGGGCTCCAGTCGCCTCTGGAAACTTACCTGCGTGAAATCAATGAGACCAAGCTCCTGACCGCCGCCGAGGAACGCGAACTGGCCGCCCAAATCGCGGATGGTGACGTCCGAGCTCGCGATCGCATGGTCCGCGCCAACTTGCGTCTGGTGGTCAACATCGCCCGCTGCTACACCGGCAAGGGCATGGGCTTGCAGGATCTGATCGAGGAGGGCAATCTGGGCTTGCTGCGAGCGGTGGAGGGCTTCGACCCGGACATGGGCACGCGATTCAGCACCTACGCCAGCTACTGGATCAAGCAGTCGATCAAGCGGGCCTTGATCAACTCCGGCAAGACCATCCGCATCCCAGCCTACATGGTGGAGCTGCTCTCGAAGTGGCGCCGAGCCACCTCGCGTCTGACCGAGGAACTGGGACGCAACCCGACCCTCGAGGAAGTCGCGCGGCTCCTCGGCGTGCCCAAGAAAAAATTGCCGATCATCAAGAAGGCCATCCACATTCATAATCTGGCCCCCCAGACCGAGCACGGCGACGCCGGCTGGAGCTTGGGCGAGATGGTGATGGACGAACGCACCAAGACCCCTGAAGACGAATTGATTGAAAACGACATTTTGACCCGCATCAAAGAAATGATGCACGAATTGGACCCACGCGAGTCCACCGTCCTCAAAATGCGGTATGGCCTGGATGAGATGGACCAACACACACTCAAAGAAATCGGCGAGAGCCTGAACCTGACCCGCGAACGCGTCCGTCAAATCGAGACCGAAGCCCTGAAGAAGCTGGGCGACGGCCTGAAGGACCCCAGCGAGCGGATGTTCCGCATCTCGCGGCCCTCACGCCACTGATACTGATATTGGGGGAATTTTTGCTCAAGGGCGAAACCGGCAACGGCCCGTGGGGTTATACTCTACAGGGCGTTTCCTGAGTGACTCCTCCTTTGGTGAACCGTGTCGATGTCCTCTGACGGGCCTGAGCATTCGCAGATTCTGGCGGACCTACGCCGCGAGGGGCAACCGGCCTTGGCCGCTCATTTTGAGCAGTTGCGCGGCCGGTTGGCTCGGATTGCCACCTTCCGATTGGATCGGCGGCTGGGAGGCCGCGTGTCGGAGTCGGATGTCGTGCAAGAGGCCTACGTCCGCGCGGCAAAGCGATTGGACCACTACCTGACGCAACCCGATCCGCCGCCGCTGTTCGTCTGGTTGCGGATGGAGCTGCAACAGCAGCTGATCGATACCCACCGCGCACACCTCGGCGCCGAAAAACGCGATGTCCGCCGCGAGATTGGGCTCGGCGGAGTGCTGGACCCCGACGCCACCTCCCGCGCCATGGCTTACGAACTCTCGGCCCACATGACGTCGCCCAGCCAATTGCTGCGTCGCGCCGAGCAGCTGGCGTGGCTCGAGACAACCCTGCGCAGCATGAATGACATGGACCGCGAGGTCATCGCCCTGCGGCATTTTGAGGAACTCAGCAACGAAGAGACCGCGCAGGTACTGGAAATCTCCGCGGCCGCCGCCAGTAAACGTTACTTGCGAGCCCTGCGGCGGCTGCAGGAAATCTCAGCGGCCTCCAACCCGGCGGACTCGGTGCAATGACCACGTCCTCCCCGAGTGATTGGCCAGCGCCCCACGCGTTGCTGGAACAGGTCGTCGATCACTTTACCAACCAGTTCCGCGCCGGGCTGACTCCGTCGATTGCGTCCTATCAAAAGCAGTTTCCGCAGTTCGAAGCCGAGCTGGGCGAACTGTTGTCCTCCGTGGCCTTGATCGAAGGCCTCAAACGGCAGCCCAGCCACACGCACTCAACCGCCGGCGGCGTGGCGTCCGGCGGGCCACCGCTGAGCGAACTGGGGGACTACTGCCTACTCCGGGAACTGGGGCGCGGCGGTATGGGAGTGGTGTACGAGGCCATCCACCAGTCTTTGGGGCGGCGGGTGGCAGTCAAAGTTCTGTCGCAACGCCTGGCGGAAGACCCGCGTGCCGTGCAACGATTCCGCTGGGAAGCCGGCGCAGCCGCCAAGCTGCACCACTCGCATTTGGTCACGGTGTTCGGGGTCGGCTGCAGCCAGAATCATCATTATTACGTGATGGAATACATCGACGGTTGGGCACTCTCCGACCTGATCGCCGGCCTGCTCCCCCCCGACCCAGTGATTCCGCAAGCTGCCGCTACCGTCGCAGCGCCACCACTCCACCCGACTCGTGTCGAAGACACCGCGACCGACCCGCGAGACGATTTCCATAACACCTCTTTGCGCGCAGCGGGCGCCACCCCGGTCATAACCAACTCCGGACTGTGGCAAGAACTGTCCGATCCCACCCGCCGAATCCGCTGGGCGCTCCGCGCGCTCGCGGGCATCGCCGACGCCGTCGACTACGCCAACCGCCAGGGAGTTCTGCATCGCGATCTCAAACCAGCCAACGTCATGGTCGATCGCGACGGCCGAGTCCGCTTGACCGATTTTGGCTTGGTCAAACACTTGGATCAGCCCGGCATCACCAAGACCGGTGACGTGGTCGGTACGCCCCAGTACATGCCGCCCGAAGCGTTGGAGGGCCACTACGATCAGCGGAGCGAAGTCTATGGGCTGGGCTTGATGCTCTACGAACTGCTGACCCTGCAACCCACGTTCCCCCGCCAACCGTCGTCGAGTTGGATCCAACACGTGCTCAGCCGCTGTCCCGCGCCCCTGCGGCAGCGCTTGCCGCAAGCCTCCACCGATCTGGCTCGAGTGGTGCACAAGGCCTTGGCCACCGAGCCCGCCGAGCGATACGCGACGGCCGGGGACCTGCGTGACGATCTCCGCCGGCTGCTGGAAGATCGCGCCGTGTCGATTCGCCGCCGCTCGTTGTTCGAGGAAACCCTCCGCTGGTCGCGGCGGCATCCGACAACCGCCGCGTTGGCCGCCACCTGCGCGGCACTGCTCCTTCTGGTGGCGGTCGTCACCTCCATCGGCTACCAAGTCACTCGCCGCGCCCTACAGGAACTCAGTGATCAGCACGATCAATTGACCTGGCAGCAACAACAGACCGAGGCGGCCCGCCAGCTGGCCGTGGCCAACCAAGAGGAAACGATCAAGGAGTTTGAACGAGCCGAGGCGAACCTACGCGTCAGCATGGACGCCATCGATGCCATGTTCATGCAGATTGCCTCCCGTGGTCGCACTCCTGAATCCGGTGAAAAGTCATCGTTGGCCTTCGAATGGGATGGACTCAGCGAATTGGTTGGCATCCAAACCGCCATCACCGCCTCCGACGCAGCTTTTTTACAAGATATGCTGCAATTCTACCAACAAATTGCTCAACAGAACGCCTCCTCCAGTGATTTGAAATTGCAAAGCGGCCGAGCCCATCGGCGTGTCGCCAACAGCTATCACCTGATCGGGGATTGGCCCAAAGCCGTTCCCGCTTATCAGGCGGCCGTCGACGTCTACACTCCGATAGCCAAACAAGAACCGAACTCAGAGGCTCTGCTGCTGACACTCACACAAGTCTACAACGAAATGGGACAAGCCCTCCGACGCCAGGGCAACCCCGGCGAGGCCACGCAGACGCACCAGAGGGCGTTGCGTCAACTCCAGGACAGCCCACTGGCCGCGACCCCAACCGTCCGCTTAGAAATGGCGCGGACACTCAACCTGCTCTGCACGGCTGAGACCGGCATGGTTGGACAAAATCAACGGGTCCCCACTTCGGTAACCGAGGACTACTTCGGGCTGCAAACCGCGCGCCGCTCGCCCTTCCCCGCACTCGGGGGACGCCTGGCCGACCGTCGTCGCAACGAAAACATTATCCGCCGACAAAAAGATTGGCTGGAACAAGCCCTGACACTGACCGACCAATTGCTGGAGGAAAACCCCCAAGACGCCACCGCTCGCTTGGTCCGCGCCAATAGCCTCCGCGGCCTCGCCGTGTTACTGGACCCCGCCACCCAAGCCGACGAATTCTCACAGTTGATCAGCGACGCCATCGAACAAATCGAATGGCTGCAAACCAACGACCCCAGCGATCCGCAATACGCCTTTGCCCTGGCCGTAACCTACACCATTCCCCTGGCAAAACCCGACTCCACAGCAGTCGATTACCTCATCAAGGCAGCCGCGCTGACCAAACCTCTGTGCGCCGTCCACACGCACAACACGGAGTTTCATCAACTGAATGCCTTCGTTCACGTCGAACTGGCGAAACTCCAATTCGACCAACAACAAACCGACGACGGAATCGAAAGCCTATCCGCTGCCGCCAACTCGCTCAGCCAATTGGTGCAATCGGCTCCCGACCTGTTCTACTTCCGCCTGGAGTATGGCGCCGTCTGCCTGGCGTTGAGCCAAAAACTACACGAACAGAAACTGACCCGCCGCGCCATCGCAGTATTGGAAAAGGCCACCGCGGACACCCGTGACCTCGAGGCCCGCGGGAACGCCGCACCGCGGCTCCGCAGCCTGGAAGCCCGCCTGTATCAAGAATTGGCCGAACTGCACCAGACCATCGGCAACCGCCCCGCCGCGCAACGAGCCCAACGCGAAGCCCGACGATTCGACCGCCCGCCGGGACCACCACCACGCCGCGCCGACAACCGCGCACCACCGACGCCCCGCAACGGCGAGCGACCACCCAAGGGGCGCCCCAATCGACCGACTGAAAACCAGTCACCGACCGAACTCACACCCGACTCCAAAACCAAGGTCGAACCAGAACCCAGCCCAGCAGAGAATCCACCCAAGTCGGAATAGTACGAAAACAACCAAGCCGCTCGCGGTCGAGGCCAAACTACAGATTGGTCGGTTGACCGACGATCGGAACCAACGGCACCGCGGACGTGTGGGCCTGAACTTCCGCAGCCCAGATCGCGGCATCCTGAGCGATCGGCGGCCAGGTATTGTAATGGGCCGGGATCACCACCTTGGGCTGCAACAGCCGAATCGCCTCCAAACTGTCAGCCGGTCCCATCGTGTACAAGTCGCCAATCGGCAAAATAGCCACATCGATCGCCGCCGCCAATCGCCCCATATCCGAAAATACACAAGTATCCCCAGCAAAATACAGGGTGCCGCGCCCCGTCTCGATCAAAAAGCCACTGGCCAGCCCCCCGTAACTGCCGTCGGGCAGGGACGAACTGTGCTGGGCCGGCACCATCTTGACGCTCATGCCCGCCACGGTCACACGCCCCCCCAGATTCATGCCCACCCCATCCGTCACGCCGTGCTGGGCCGCAAACCATTGCACGATCTCAAAGTTCGCCACCAACGGGGCCGCAAATCGCTTGGCCAATTCCGCCGCGTCAGCCACATGATCAAAATGCCCATGAGTCAACAAGACAGCCGAACAATCCGACACCTCGGTCGCCTTCAACGGACTGCTGGGATTGTCGTTGAGAAACGGATCGATCCAGATCGACCGACCACCACAACGCAGCCTCCAGGTCGCATGGCCATACCATGTCAAATCGTAAGGCGCAGCAGCGGCATCACTCATGTCGTTGACTCCTGTTGAGAAAGCGGGACTACGGGCTCTACGCCAGCAATCGTTTCATGTTGATCTTGTACTTCTCCACGCCCGGTTGGCCGTAGGGATTGATCCCCAACAAACGCCCTTCGACCACCGTCGCCAACATCAACATCTGGAACAATTGGCCAATACTCGACTCGTCCGCCGCCGGCAGGTGCAAGTCGGCCGTCAAGCGTCCATCCTCACGGTAGGCTTGATTCGTGCCAGCGATGGCCGCCGTCATCAACTCCGGCAATGTCTTGGGCGCGATCTCGTTCAATCCATCTTGATCGTGGACGCTGCTGCCGACCGTCAATGCATCGTATCGCCACGAGTCCAAAATCAGATTGGTGATCAATTTGTCTCGCCGGCCCTCTTGATGTTGCTGGGCTCGCGAATGCAGATCCCGAGTATTGACGACGGTCAAGGGCAGGGCACCCTGTTCGTGCTTCCCGAGACTCTCGGCCAACAACTGGTCGTACCACAACCCCACCGCCTCCAACGACTTGGACCACACGGAGAGGATCCTCGTATGATGCCCCCGCAATTTCTCGGCCAAATGACTGACTGCCGTGTAATCCAAGACAGGGTTGTCACCCAAGCCCTGCGTACGAAAACGCTCGTTCATGGCCACCGCGCCCTGCAGCATCGCCACCACATCCACACCCATCAACGCCGCGGGCAGCAGCCCCACGGCACTGAACACGGAGAAGCGTCCGCCCACGCCGTCCGGCACAGGGAAACGCTCACGACATCCCAAGGCGTCTGCCAAGGAAGCCAACTTGCCACTCTCGCCCGTCACCGGAATCACAAACTCCGGCAGTCGCTCCTGAGCGTCTCCCAAAGACGACTTCAATGCCGCCAGGAACTGGCGGAAGGCAACGGCCGTCTCGATCGTTCCGCCACTCTTGCTGATGACAACCAATGCCCACCGATCTTCCACCCCCCGAGCCACTCGGCCCTGCCCCAGGAACTGCAACAGGGCCTGGCTGTGGTCGTTGTCCACGTTGTTGCCCTCAAAATAGACCCGCGGCCGTCCCCCTCGTTCCGCTCGGCTCCATTCGTTGTAATACGGCTGGCAACACGATTCCAAAATCGCTCGAGCACCCATGTAGCTGCCCCCGATTCCCAACACCACCACTCGGTCCACTTGGTCCCGCAAACGCTTGGCACACGCCAAAATCCGGCCCAATTCGCTGTTCTCGCGTTCCGCCTGGTACTGGCTCAATAGTCGCTGCGGCAGTTCGATAAAGCCCGCGTCCAACGGTTGCCAATCGGCCGGCACCGCCCCACCCGATTCATACAGCGGCAGTTCATGGGCGAAGATCTGGTCGCGAATCTCCAGCAACCGCGGGTAGAGGCCGTCGATATCCGCGGCCGAAATCCCAAACTGGGGCAACAACGCCCCATCCCAACGATACTCAATCGGCTTGCACTTCACACCCATCTCCCTGGCTCTACTCCATCTCTACACCGCCGGAGCTATCATTCGCCCAAGCGGTTCATCGTCATTCCTCTGACCGTCCAAGCACACAAGTCCCCGAACGCACACCTTGCCGCGGCACTTACGTCGTCACTGTAACAGATACACTCGCTGTGAAAACTGGGCTATTGCTCCGACTCCAACCACTCCAACAACCGACGACGAATCAGCCGCCCCCACAGCCGATACCCGTCCGGATTCAAGTGCAGTCGATCCGGATCGAACAGCGTCTCTCGCACCCGTCCCTGGGAATCGATCCACCCAATCTGGAGCGTCAAAGCGTCCCTCTCCGATTCCCCCACAAAAAAAGGCCGAGGCTGCAAAAAGCTGCAGCCTCGGCCCATCTTAAACCAAGCTTACCGGGTGTTTCCACCGAACGGCACGCGATCTCCGACTTACAGCGACGCGACTAGCAACCCGTTGGCGGACGAGTTGGCAGTTAGTTGGAAGCGAGTCCAACCACCGTCGGCGGCCAAACTGTTGAACAGATGCACCAAGTCGACATCGGTGTTGCCGAAGGCCAGAGTTTCGATCTGCGAGGCCTCCAGGTCCATGCGATTGATCAGAATGGTCGCCTCGGCCGCATTGTTATCCAGCGTCAACTCGATCGACAAATTCTGTTCATCGCGATGGAAGGCAAAGTCACGTTCAAACATCACGTTCCGTTCCATGATCTGGAAGAACGGATCCGATGCATAGACCTCCAAACGATCGTGGCCACCACCGTTCTCTTCAAAAATCGTAGCCGCACGATGCCCGAACGGAATGATCCCTTGATGCCCGAACTCCACGAGGTAGCGATCGTCGCCCAAACCACCATCCAGGAAGTCATCGCCACCGCCACCGATCAAGATATCGTTGCCGAGCCCGCCGAAGAGGAAGTTATTGCGTGAGTTGCCAATGATCAAATCGTCCCCATCCGAACCGATGGCTCGTTCGATATCGACCCCCAAGGCAATCGTCCAACGGCCAAAACCGAAGTAGTTGGCATCTCGATACGTCAGACTCGTGTCACGCACGTAGCTGGAACCGCCAGCCCGCAAATCAATCACACCCATCATACCGTCACCGGAAGAGATGTTCACGTTCGCGAAACTAAAGGTGTCAAAGCCACCAGCATCCCAGATCAAACGCACTCGAGGCAGCGTGTCATCGAAGAAGTACGTGTCATCGCCTGTTGCAAAATTGGTATTCGCACCATAACGGCTTTGCAACTCAAAGATGTCATACAACATCGGAGTGATCGGATTCGGATGATAATCCGCCTCGCGTGACAGCACCGAGTTGTAGCTGTGGCTGATGCCGATGTAATCTGGGCTCAGGAAAGGGGTCTCCTGCAGCACGACGGCACCGGTGTTGGTGTACTCCAAACCCAGCGCCCGACCAATCTCGCGGATGTAGGTCGTATACCCCCACTCGCCCTGATCCGGGTCGGTCAGGGACAATGTCCCCGAGCCACCGAAGGCTGTGTTGAACCAACTGTCGCCATCGATCGTGCGAGTTTCAATCTGCCAAGCGTTGCGATTGGTGTAAGCATAACGGGACTCTGGGAAGTCCGTCATGTCCATCCAGCCGAGCCCGATATCAAAGTCTTGCGACTCGGCAATCTCCACAAATTGGACGTTGATCATGCTGGCGTACACATCAAAGATGTCGCGAACGGCATTTTGCGTCTTGGCGTTTGGAGCCATGAAACCATGTCCATGCTGACGCTCGATCGAGTTCGCGGCGTAGTAGTTCGGCAACTGGCTCAGGAACGCGTAGGTCACCTGATTGGAAACATCGCCGTTGGGCAACCGCCAGAAGTGATTCTGACCATTTACCGTGTCCAGCGCATTGTCGATGTGAGGGGCATCCAACACATTGACCGACGACCACTGACTCCAAACATTGTCAATCTCAACACGGATTCGTAAATCATTGATCGACAACAACGGGTTGATGTTGTTGGCGTTCGAAGAAACCACACGGACCTCCTGAAACTGGGCCCGCGTGAAGGTGTGAACCTGATTCGGATTCAACAAAGCACCAGCGTAAAACAAGTTTGGACCCAAGACCTGGAAGTTATCTCCCTGATTGACATCAAACAGGTAATCGATCGCCAAGTCGACCGAGTTGGCGGGTTCTTGACGGGCCGGCCGAGTGTTTCGAGACAGCTTGGGATCGTACAGGTTTCGCCAATGAATGGCAGCATCCCGGATATCGCTCCACGAATGACCGTCCGACACCTGGATTGAGTAGGCATCCTGAGTCAAGTACTCACCGCCACGGAAAGTCCAGTTATCCAGATCGGCCGCTTCAATCTCATGCCAGACCCGAGCTTGCATTACGATGCCGTTGCGCATCAACGTGCCCGTACTGAGATTATCGTTGCGATCAATGATGCGAATCCGCGCTAACGGATCGTTCTCCACATCTGCATAGTTGAACAAGTAACTCAGGCGAATCTGGTCATTGTGATTCACCGCTCGATCCCACACCTCCAGGGTCGGGGTTGACGAGAAACTGTCGACAACCGCAGTAGCCGTATCGCTCCATTTGTAGCCGTTCGAGACCTGGATCTGCAACGAGTCCTGCGTCGTGTGCGCACCGGCCACAAAGGTCCAATTGGCCAAGTCCGCCACCGCCACCTGAAACCAAGTGTTGGCATTCTGAGCCGCACCGTCGTTGACAAAAAATCCTGAGTTGGCATTCGCGTTGGTGTCACGCACACGCACCCAACGCATCGGCAAGTTATCCGGATCCGAATAGCTGTACAAATCGACCAGATTGACCGAAGCCCCCGGCAGCAAGGTATAGCTAAACGGGGTCGCCGTCGGCGTGCGAGTATCCGAAGTCACATCCGCCGTCGCCAGCTCACTCCAGACAAAGCCATCGTTGACCCAAATCGAGATCTCGTCCGTACCCAAGAAATCTCCCGAGACAAAACTCCAGCGATGCAGGTCGCCGGCCAAGATTGTGTACTGCACCCCAGCCGCCTGTGCCACCCCGTCGCGCAAGAAGAAACCACTGTTACCAGCAGTATTCTCGTCCCGCACCCGCAGACTAGCCATCGGATCGCTGTCCGCATCGAAGTAGCTAAACAACGATGCCAAGGTTACGGTGGTGATCGGCAGTACCGTTCGATCGATCGCAGTAACTTCCGGCGGTGTCGTCGTTGTGTTGATATCCAAGGGCGTCGCCGTACTCCAGACATATCCGTCGTATGCCGCAATCCGCAACGCATCCCCGCCAATCAAAGAATGAGCGGTAAATGTCCACAGCGATAAGTCGTTGGCATCAAATTCGTGCCACGCAAACGCATCCTGACGCACGCCATCTCGAGCGAAAAAGCCGCTTGTCGCCTCGCCGTTCCCCTCCATCACTCGCACACGCCTCATGGCGTGGCCGTCGATGTCGCTGTACGAGAACAGGTCGACCAACTGAAAAGTCGTCCCCGGACGTACCGTTAGACTGGTGTCGGTCGTGACCACCGGCCGATTCGAGAAACCCGTGACCCAAGCTTCCGCCGTATTACTCCAGGCAAACCCGTCCCAGGCTTGAATCTGCAAACGATCTCGCCGACCGTGTTCGTTCGAGCGGAACGTCCAGTTGTTCAACTGACTACCCGCCAACTCATGCCACACACCAGCCGCTTGCATCTCACCGTTGAGGTAAAGCGAGCCCGACCCGACAAAGGTGTTGGTGTCACGCACGCGCACCGTCAACATCGGCTGATTTTCACGGTCTGAATACGTGAACAAACTGCTCAAAGCGATCGTGAACTCGGGCAAAATCGTTCGATCGATTCCAGCCACCACGGGTGTCGAAGAAACCGCGCGGAAGTCCAACACCTGGTTGCTGGTGAACGAGAAGCCGTCCGATGCCTGCAAGCCAACCTGAGTGTTGATCCCCACCTGCCCAGCTTGGAACTGCCACATGCCAATTTCGTTGCGACTGATCGTGTGCCAAACATTGCCAGCCATCTCCACGCCGCCACGATAGAATCGGCCATGCAGCGGGCCAGTGCCATAGGCCCGCACTCGCAGCATCCGCAACGGATCCCCGTCTGCGTCACTGAATTCGTACAATGACGGCAAATCTCGGAATACTCGCTCGTTGGTCGAATGCGAAATCGCCCGTAGTTCGGGGGCATGTCGATTGTTGGCAGTCAACTGCGACACCGTCAACGTCGGGCTCCACATTCCGCCGTCATACGCCTGGAACTGCAGCGTATCGAACCACGACTGCTGCGCACCAACAAACGTGACACGGAACAAATCACGCGCCTCGATCTCGTGCCAAATACTGGACGCCAACCGCGTATCATCCATCATCAAATAGCCCGACGGTTCCGCATGGGACAGGTCGCGGACCCGCAGACGCTTCATCGTATTGCCGTCGGCATCGGAATAGTTAAACATCCGAGCCAATTCCACTCGCTGCTCCAACCGCACCAAGGGAGCCATTGCTGTCAACTGCGGCGCCGATTGGTTCTCGCGATTGGTGACATTAATCTGCCCCCACTCACTCCAGAACCGACCATCCCAGGCCGAAACAAATATCGTCTCGTTACCAGCCGAATCGCCCGTGTGGTACTCGACCTGACCCAACTGCCCAGCATTGATTTCAAATACCGTGTTCTCAGCTTGGCGCATCCCGTTGAGCAGCAGGTGCCCAGCCCCCACCGCCGAGTCTCGAAAACGGAAACGCCGCGCGCTGGACTGATCCGCATCCTGAACCCGAAAGTGATTCGCCACAGCCACCTGTTCAAACACCGGGCGATTGATCGGAGTAATGTCCACAATGAACGGTTGATTTGCATTCGCGGAAATGGTGTTCACCGCAAATGCCGATACATCGCTCCAATGACGTCCGTCGAACACTTGGATCTGGAAACTGTCCAACGACGCGGAATTGCCACCGACCATCCGCAAGTCATTCACAAATTGATTGAACGTGATCGAGTGCCAAATGTTCGCCGCCAGATTGGTGTTGGCATTCCCCAGACGAAAGCCCGATCCGCCCGGCGAATTGTCGCGAATCCGCACGTGATAGAACTGGCCGTTGTGGTCCTGATCGGAAAAGCTGACGAAATCGCGTAACAAGACGTTCTCCGAGAACATCAAGGAAAAGTTGTTCACGTTCACGCGCGGCTTGTAAAAGTTGCTCATGTTGGGTACTCACAGGGCAAGCTGAATAACGAGCGCCCGCCATCGCGGGCAGAATTACCCAGTTAACTGTAGTTCCCCTCTGCCCCCCCTACAATCTGCCCAATCGGCAAATTCGTCAGAATTGTTACAACCGGATCCCTTTTGGGATAAACTTGGGGTAACCGTTCACGGGGTGGGAGGTAATCCTTGGGGCTGGTGCATTCCGCAAGTCGGATGGTTCTCGGGGCAGACCGGTAGCGTTGTCCAGTTGCTTTAACTCGCAAACAATCGTCTGGTTGGCCCGACTTGCTGCATGACACCCTACGAGGCGTGAACGGTTACAACTTGGGTAACCAAGGATCTCGCCCCCGTTCACGAGGAGCACACCATGTGCGGACGCTTTACGCTGCATACCCCCCCAGCCGACTGGGCCGCTCCGCTGCTGCCCGGACTGGATCTGGAACAAACGTTTGTTTGGACGCCGCGGTACAACATCGCCCCCACACAATCCGTCCCCGTCATCCGGCAATTGGTTGGCCCTCTGACCGACGACGGCCGCTTCGCCTCAACTGCCATCCAATTGCCCGACCGCAGCGATGTCCGCGAAATTCGCCCGATCCGCTGGGGGTTACTCCCACCCTGGGCCAAAGAACTGGGCATCGGCGCTTCCATGATCAACGCCCGCAGTGAGACCGCCCACGAAAAACCCTCCTTCCGCAAACCCCTCGAACGACGCCGCTGCCTGATCCCTGCCGATGGCTACTACGAATGGCAAAAGGTCGGCAAGAACAAACAACCGTTTTACATCAGCCGGGCCGACCAGCGGACCCTCTGGATGGCCGGGCTCTGGGAAGTCAACTCGTCCCTGGCCGGCCCCAACCCCGCTCTGTTGACGTGCACCCTACTCACCACCGCCGCACAAGACGCCCCCGCCCAAGTCCACGACCGCATGCCCGTATTCGTGCCACCGGATTGGCAGGAAACTTGGCTGTCCCACGAACCGCATGGCCGCGACATCCTCGCCGCCATCCAAGCCGCTGACCATCAACCCGAACTCACACTCCGCCCCGTCTCCCCCTACGTCAACAACGCCCGCCATGAAGGCCCCGACTGCCTACAACCGCCCAGCGTTGACCCCACACTGTAATCGCGGGCCCACACGTCAACCCAAACCCTGGACAGCGGCCCAGCCAACCGACCGAATGACAGAACCCAGTCCAAGCCGTATGGGATCGGGCAGAGCAGGACGGGGGCAGGGTACGACGGGGTCCGGGTTGGGCTGCCTCGGGCAGGGCAGGGCGTTGTGGAACAAGGCCGAGTCGACTCCACAAAAAAACGCGACGACCGCCCCCCCCTCGGGTCGATCGCCTCGCCTTTGGATCTAATCTGTCCGGCCGACGACTACTTCAATTCGGCCGTCATACGATGGAAGTTTTGCACGCATTGCCCCACCTCCGGCAGCGAGTTCAACCAATTGTGCTCGTACTCCACCGAGATCGGCCCAGAGAACTTCTGCCGCTTCATCTCGGCCAAGATGGCGGGCACGTCCGCGACCCCTTCACCCCACGGAACATCGTGGGCGCCGCTGCCTGTCTTGTTCAGGTCTTTGAAGTGCATGCTGTGGATTCGTCCCTCCAGCTTCTTCAGGCACTCGACCGGGTTCAGGTCGCTCCGCAACCAGTGCCCCGTATCGGCACAGGCCCCCAACCACGCGCTACGGCCCTCCAAGGCCTCTAAGATAATGTCCGGATTCCAATAGATGGACGGATTCGGATGATTGTGTAAGGCCACTTTAATCTGGTACTCCTCGCACAACTTCTCCAACAAATCGAACGCCGATCGCTCCACTTCCGTGTTGATGACTTTCACGCCCATCGTTTTGCACCAATCGAAGACCCGCCGACTCTCGGCCTCGTTCGCACTGAGCCCGACGACACCGAACGCGGTCACTTGAATTCCCGCGTCACTCAGCTTCTGCTTGACGGCTGCCACTTGCTGCTCCGTCATGCCGGGCCCCATCGACCCATCGATGTCGGCGGAGATCTTCTGCCCAGGGAAAGCCTCGACGTACTTCAAGCCAACGCTCTGAGCCTTGTCCACCGCTTCGAAGAACGTAAAACGATTGAACGTGTAGGTCTGCGTTCCCAACCACCACCCCATGGCCTCGGCCGCCGAGTCATCCGGTTTGGGAAACTTCACCTCGTCGTCCTGCGCCAGCAGGCTCGTCGGCTGCCAGGCCCACGCGCCGACCATCAATGCCACCAGTCCCCACAGGCCCCAAGCTCCGGCAAGTCGTTTCATCGCTCTCAGTCTCCAACTCCAAATAGGTACGCAACACCCCCGCGTCGGCAAAAACGAGCAGCAGATCGTCCGCCACCGCTCGACGCTCCTAACACCATAACAGAAAACCCACCAACTCGCGACCAAGACGTCCATTTAGAGCACGTCGTCGCTACAGCACATCGTCGACGTCTGCCTCGCGGCGATGGGGATGAAACATGGAGCGTTCGGCCAAAAACTGCTCGGCCCGTTGCTGCACCGCCAACTTGAACAACTCTTTTTGGCAATGAAACTCCGGCTCCTCGGGCCCACGACTCACCGCGGTGTAGCTGCCATCCGACTGCAGACGCTTGGCCTTGACATTGTCCTGAAAGTAATAGTCCAGGACCTCCAGCAATCGTCGACGGCAGGTCTCGTCCTCCACCGGAATCAACAACTCGACGCGTCGATCCAGATTCCTCGCCATCATATCGGCACTGGAGATAAACACGCGGCCATCCGCGCCGTGTTGGAAGAAGTAAATCCGCGCATGCTCCAAATACCGATCGATGATGCTGGTCACCTCAATATTCTCGCTCAAACCCGGCACTCCAGGTCGCAAGCAACAGATCCCTCGCACGCTGAGCGAAACCGGCACCCCCGCCTGGCTGGCTTTATACAAGCCCGAAATGATCACTGGGTCGACCAAGGAATTGAGTTTCAGTCGAATACCGCTGGGGATATCCTTCTTGGCGTTCTCGATCTCCACAGCGATCATATCCAACATGTGTTGCCGCAAGCCCAACGGAGCCATCGACAACTTCCGCAGCGGTTGCGGGATCGACATGCCAGTAATCGCATTAAAGAAGCTGATCGCATCGCCACTCAGCACGTCGTCACACGTGAAGTAACTCACATCCGAATACAGACTGGCCGTGGCCTCATTGTAATTCCCAGTCCCAAAATGGCAGTAACGCCGCAAGCCATCCGGATCCCGACGCACCACCACACAGACCTTGGCATGCGTTTTTAGACCGCGGACGCCGTAGACCACGTTCACGCCTTGCGTCTCCAGACGCTTGGCCCACATGATGTTGCGTTCCTCGTCGAAGCGAGCCTTCAATTCCACAATGGCCGTCACGTGCTTCTTGTTGCCCGCCGCTCGCTCCAAGGCCTGCACCATCTGGCTACGACTGCTGGTGCGGTACAGGGTTTGCTTGATCGCCAATACGTCCGGATCGTCCGCGGCTGCCTCCAAAAATCGAACCACGGGATCGTAGGCCTGATACGGGTGAATCAGAATCCGATCGGCATCCCGAATCACGTCAAAGATATTGCGATCCGGCGAAAAGTGCGGCGTTTCTTGCGGCGGCCAAGCATCAAAACGCAATCCGTCAAACCCAGGCAAGCCGGCAATCTTGAACCAATCCTTGATCCGCAAGGGCCCCGCCGCCGGAAACACATGCAGATCGTCAATCTTCAAACACTGCATGAGAAACTCACGCGTAGCAGCACTGGCCGCGGCCTCGATCTCCAGCCGCACGCAACTGCTCTCTTTCCGTTCGGCCAAAATTTCTTGCATGCCGTGCAACAAGTCGAAAGCACCGTCCTCATCGACTCGCATGTCGGCATTCCGAGTAATGCGAAAGGCTGCAGCGTCCAACACGGTCTGCCCCGGAAAGAAATCGCCGACAAACTCTTTGATCAACGCCTCCAACAGCACGTAACCGTAACCGCTCTCACCCGGCACCAAGACAAACCGATCCAAGGCTCGGCCCAACGGCAGAACGGCAAATCGTTCCTGCGACGCTCGCTGCGTTTCATCGACAGCCTCACGCCAGTCCCCACCCAACATCTGCGCCGGTTCCGATTGCAAATGCACCACCAATGCCAATTCGGACTCGGCTAACAACGGAAACCGATCCACCCCGTCGATCGTCAACGGGCTCATGGTGCTGACGACATTTGCCTCGAACCAATCCCGCATTCTCCCCAACTGCTGGCGGTTCAACTGAGCCATTTCCAGCTGCTTGATCCCATGCCGCGTCAAACCTTCCTGCAGCTCAGCGAAACAACGGTACTGGTCCGCCATCAAACGCCGGACACGCTCTCCCGCCAACTCCAACAACGCTTGGGGTCGATAACCGGTCACGTCCGGTCGCTCGTGCTTGGATCCGATCAGGATCTGCAGACTGCCGATCCGGACCATGAAGAATTCATCCAGATTGGAGCCTGTGATCGCCAAGAACTTGATCCGCTCCAACAACGGATTATCCGAATCCTGAGCCTGAGCCAACACTCGCTGGTTAAACTCCAGCCAACTCATCTCACGATTGAGCAACTGATCCGGCTTCGGCACACTGGGCTCGAACATGGCCTGACACCTCTGAGAGTCGTCTAGCGAAAATAATTGACAGCGTTCACAAAAACCCCAGCCCCGTTCTGGGCCAAGCGGGGGTCGCCCGTCTCCTCGCCCGCCGCCGCGACCGGCAGACGCGTCCACTGAAAGTGCTGGGTCCGCGTCAAGTGCCGTTCCGGGTGCGGCATCAGCCCCAAAATGCGACCAGTCGGGTCACAGATACCCGCCGTCGCCAACAGCGAACCGTTTGGATTGGACGGCAAGTCCCCCAGGCCCGGCTCCTCCGGCAACGGAGCCACGTACTTCAAGGCGAACTGATCGTGCTGCGTCAACTCGGCCGTCGTGGCCTCCCCGTCGGTCATAAACTTGCCCTCGGCATGAGCCATCGGCATCACCATACGCTGCACGCCGCGCAAGAAGACACAGTGCTGCGACACCGCCTCCAAGTACACCCAGCGATTCAAAAAATGCCCGCAATCATTGCTCGCCAAGGTCGCCCGCCGCACCCCATCCGGCCGCGGAGCCACCAATAAACCACAACTCAACAAAATCTGAAATCCATTACAGATACCCAAAATCAACTTGCCGTCTTCGTTGAAACGCCGCAACAATTCGCCCAACTGCTGCTCCAACTTGTAACCGAACACTCGGCCCGCCCCCAAGTCGTCACCAAAACTGAACCCGCCCGGCAAGCAGAGGATTTGAAATTCCTGCAACCGCTGCGGGGACGCCAACAGTTGGTTCAAGTGCAGCACCTCGGTGGCACTGCCCGCCATTTCAAAGGCGTAGGCCGTCTCTTGGTCGCAGTTGGTCCCAGGTCCGCGGAGAATCAAGGTCTTCATGTGCTGTGGATCGCCGATCTAAGATTGCAACTGCAACAGTTGCGGGGTCTGATGCTGCGTCAGGACAGTGCCCAACAAGGTAAAGGGAGACACGTCGTAAATGCCAATATCGACCATCTGCCCAATCAAACGCGGATTGCCCTGGAAGACCACGATCCGATCGCACAACGTGCGACCCGTCAACTGGAGCAAGTGCCCCGCATCGTCGCCCTGACTGTCGGACACAGGCGTCGCGACCAACTCGGACGGACCCCCGACTTCAACCAACTCGGCCTGGACAGACGGCTCATGACCAGACGGCCCACGGGAATGATCCCAGCCCTCCGAAGCCGCGCCGGGCTGGGCCAATTGCCACAGGTTCTCCTCCCCCGGCGACGGGGCCACGACCGCCTCGCGGCCGCCACTGGCCGCGATCGCCGCCGCGGTATCCGACTGCGACTTGCCCTTTTCGCTCCACTTGCTGGGGCCCTCCACCAACACCTGGACCGTCCGACCCAAGAAGATCTGATTGTCCTCTTCGCTGATCTGATTCTGAATCGCCAACAACTCGTTGTTCCGCCGCTTCTTCACCTCGTCACTGATGTCGTCCGGGTACCGTTTGGCGCCCACCGTCCCCGGCCGCTCGCTGTACTTAAAAATGAAACTATTCTTAAAACGGAACTCACGAACCGCGTCGCACGTCAACTGGAACTCTTCCTCCGTCTCACCGCTGAAGCCCACGATAAAGTCGCTGCTGACCGAAGCCTGCGGCAACCACTCGCGGACCCGCTGCATCATCTCGCGGTAGTCCTCCACCGTGTACCCTCGCTTCATACGCTTCAGCACCTCGTTACTGCCGCTCTGCAAGGGCACATGCAGATAATGCGAGACCTTCGGCAGGTCGCGGACCGCCATCAGGACATCCTCCGTCATGTCCTTGGGATAGTTGGTCACAAACTTGATTCGCTCCAGACCATCGATGTCGTGCAACTTGTGCAGCAAATCGCTAAACCGAGTCGTCCCGTTGGCGTCTTTGTACTTGTAACTGTTGACCGTCTGACCCAGGAGCGTGATTTCTTTGGCCCCTTGATCGGCCAAAATCTTGGCCTCTTCATAGATCTGCTGCGGGTCGCGTCCCTGCTCGGGGCCACGAGTCATCGGCACAATGCAGTAGGTGCAAAACTTATCGCAGCCAATCTGAATACGCAAAAAAGCCTGAAAAGGGGTCGGCCGCATGGTGGGGTCGCGCAGCGGATCGAAGGTCTCGTGACTCCGCTTGATGACCTCGGTCGGACCATCCGTCCGCTCCTTGCTGATCGCCATGAACTGGCCACCCGGCTTGGCCTGCGATTGCCGAATTAGATCCGGCACCTGGCGCAACTGGCCAGGGCCCACGATAAAGTCAACATAAGGAGCCCGCTGAAAGATCAACTGCTGGTCCTTCTGCGCCATGCAGCCCATCACACCAACGACCTGCTCAGGGTGCTTCAACTTGTGTTGCCGCAACCGGCCCAACGCGCTGTAGATCTTGTCCTCAGCATGCTGCCGCACGCTGCAAGTGTTGAACAGTACCGTGTCGGCGTCCTTGGTCGAATCCGTCAGGACATAGCCCTCCCGCCGGAGACTGGCCACGACCATCTCGCTGTCCAGAATATTCATCTGGCAGCCCACCGTTTCGATATAAAGTTTCTTCTCGCTCATAAACCGACCACTCATTCTCTCGCCCATGCGGGCTCAACGGCGTGACGCCCGGTCCAACCTTCGACTCCGAACTTCGAGCTCCGCTCGGGTTTGTTGATTTTCCCAGCCTCCATCGAAATGCTTGACGCATTCCGCTACGGAAAATCAACTCGTTGATTTTCCCAGACTCGCTCGCAAAACTGCGAACCAAGTCAAGTAAACCAGGCAAAAACAGGGCGTTCTCGCCTCCATCGAAATGCTTGACGCATTCCGCTACGGAAAATCAACTCGCCCCCCTCGCAACCGGGTTCCTCCCGCGTCGCGTTAGGATAACTTCCGCTCGCGAATTTTCGAATGGGTCATTCCACAGCCACCTGGGGCGGCAGCGTCCATCCCTGCTCGGCCGCTGCCGCTCGGGTCGTGATGCGAATCTGCCCCTCCGGTCGCCCAGGATCGACCAGCCAAACCAGCTTGCAGGCCGGATCGCGAGCACTGGTAACGGCCGGGTCTGGGTTGGCCTTCAGGACCATGGCGGTCAAGATATCCGCCAAGGATTGCTGTTGCTGCTGAAAGTCGGTGATCTTCTGGTTCTGCGTGATGCCCTCGACCCGCAACGCGTTGCCATCCACCACAATCGAGAACTCGAAGCCCATCTGGCGGTATTCGGTCTTGATCTCCGTCTCCAAATCCGCCAGGGCGTTGATCAAGTCCTGCTCGGGGATCGCCAAACTCCGCGGCACAGCCAGCAGCTCAGCCAGCGTGGCGGGGGCTCCATCGGCCGACAACTCCCGCACGACCGGGGGACCAATCGATTGACCAGCCGCCAACCACGGCAATTCGCCCCGACCCAGTTTGGAGGCCATAAAGTAAAGTTCGGTGGCCGCCAGCAAATTGTCGAGGGCTCGCGGTCGCAGCCAGACATTCAGAGTCGGCAACCGGTCGTGCTGGCCCACCCGCACCTGGCCACTGAGGTCGGTCAACATGTTGTCGTACCGCAGCAAGATGTTCTCCCAGAAAGCGATCCGCGGCAAATCCAACAGACCGCGCTTGGCCCCCTCGGGCATTCGCTGCACGTCGGTCACCAACGGCGCCACCACGGTCGCAGCCGACTGCGCCCGATCGACGGCCAACTTCGCCTCGACGTAGGCCTCGCCGCCCGGCAGGACATGGACCGAGACGCCCAACATCCGCACCGCTGCCGGCACGTGATCCTTGACCAATTCCCCCAACCACTGCCACCGCCCCCCCAACCACTCGCGGCCTTGAGCGTTCCACAGCGTGACCGGGTTGACGAAAAACTGCAGCTGCCGCTGACGATCCGAATAAGTCAATAGATTGGCCATCGGCCCCGAAACCTGCGTCTCGCCGCCGTTTGAGATGACGTCTTGAATCAACTCGGGCGAGGCCAAGACCCACCGCCGCACCCCCACCGGTGTCGCATCCATGCTGAACTCCGCCTCAGCCGGATCGAACATCCCTGGCACAACGCGTTCCGCCGCCGCCAACGGCAGATCCGACGGCCAATCCGCCGGTACTCCCTCGATCTGAATCCAACCCGCCAACACGCCACCCTGCGTCGCCTGCGCGATGAGAAAATGCTGCACCTCCGCCCCAACCGCTCCGCCTGGCTGACTTTCCTCGGCTGCGGCCGGGCGAATTGGCTCCAAACGAGCAATCAGCTTCCAACCCGTCAGGGGCAGCGCCACCGCCGGCTGCTCCGGGTCGACTTCCAACAGGACCGCTTGGTCGACTCCCGCCAGGGTCTGATAGATGCCAATCCAAGCCCGCGAAAATCGGTCAACTCCCAAACGCTCGCGCCAGTCGCGAATGGCCGCGGCCACGCCACTGGGCACCGGCCCCTCCAGCGCCACCAACAAGGGCTCGACGGCGGGCGTACGCCAGAAGGCCCTCTCCAGGACCAACAAGCCCGTGGGGTTGGTCGGCAAATAAGCCACCTCCAACGGCAAGCCCACCGTGGGGGATTCCCACAACAGCCGTCCGTCGTCGGCCACGACCTCCTGCGTCCACCCAGTCAGCAGTACGGGACCGCCCCCGCCGGCCTGGACGGCCGGTTGCTCCTCGGTCGACTTCTCGGCCATCTGCTCTGGCTCTGTCACCGCCGAGCGGCCCGCTCCGCTGACCCACCACCCGATCAAGACGACGACCGCGGCGGCCGTTGACACCAGGCAAGTCAGAACCGACGGCGACATCAGGCTCAGCGGCTTGGCTCGAGCCTGGCGGAGCTTGCGTACCGAGGCCGTCCCGCCCCCCTCGACCACCGCGACTCGCCCCGGCAAACCCACATCGCCCGCAACGCCAGCAGCCTGCCGAGTCGCTCTCGTCGCTCCCTCCGCAGCAGCCCCGGCCGCTCCCGCTGGCGTCTCGCTGGCCCCTCGGCCAGTGTCAATGACGATTTGCGGCGTGTCAGCAGCTTTGCTTATCGTCGGCAGCTCGTCGACCTCGATCGCGGTAGCGGCCGGCGTCCAAGCCGCTCCCGCCCATTCGCGACTGGCAACCTCCCACGGCCGCGACGCTGGCGTAAGGGCAAAAAACGGCTGGGCAGGCGACAAATCTCGCTTCAAGATCCCCTGCAGAGCACGCGTCAGCTCCGCCAGATCGGCGGGCCGAGCGGCTGGGTCGGCGGCCAACAGCGGCAGCACGCACTGCCTGACTGGCCGTGGAATGGATTCCGGCCACGTCCAATCACCGGCCGATTGTTTGGCAGCCACACGCTCCGATAGGCCCTGGCCAGCAGCGGGGACCTGGCCGGTCAACATCCAGTACAACAAGACGCCAAACGAGTAGACATCACCCGCAGGCGTGGCCGACGACACCGCGGCCGCCTTCCCACGGCCCGACGGCAGTAACTCCGGCGGCAAGAAATCGAGGATCGACCAGCCCTGCGGTTGAGAGGAGCGAAAATCGGCCGCCAGGGTTGGAATCGCCTCACGCGGTATGCCACGCTCACCGGCAACCCCACTCGACTTCACCGGCTCAGCTAATTCTGAACCCCACAGAGCGGCCGCCAACCCGGGCACCCGCAGGTAAGACACGGGTACTGCCCACCAAGCCACGCGTTTGTCGGCCGACACCAGCACCGCGGCGGGATTGATCGCCCCCAACGACAAATTGGCGGCATGCAGTGGCTGCATAGCCGCCGCCAACTCGCCAGCCCACTGCAGGACTCGCTTCGTGGACGGCCCGCCCCCCGCCGCCGTCACCGCCGGCGACAGCCGCTGCGATAACGACTGGAACGGCCAAGGTTGCACCCAGCCCTCCGCCTCGGCACTCTTCTCGGCACTCTTCTCGGCACTCTTCTCGGCAATGGCCGACCCAAATGCCGGCAGCAACAACGCGCAGTACGGCGGCTCCGTCACCGTAGCCCAGGGCACGATCACCTGTGGCCCGACCGGATCGCGCCCGACCGGATCGCGTCCGACCGGAGCACGAAGTCCCGCCAACCGAGCGACTCGAGCTCGAACCGCCGCCCAATCGTCGGCCCCTAGTCCCTGTCCAAAAGCCAGCAACGCGCTCGGGCCGGACTCCCTCAATCCCGCAGCATCGCCGGCGGCAGCCCCAGCCAAAGGCCCGGCGGAAAAACCCGGCTTCGTCGCCGCCCAATAATGATGCGGCAAACCCCAATCGACCACCTGATCGACCAATCGCCACGGCCCCAACTCCAGCGGCCGTCCCGACTCGCGGCTGCCGTCCTTTTCACCCGTCCCGCTCGGCGTCGAGGTCCCACTCGCACGTCGCTTCCCCCGCATCACCTCGGCTTGGTACTCGGTCAACAAATCGTGGTCCACCAACCACTGGCACAGGCGTCGCTCGGCCAGGGCGATCCAAGCCGATTCCGACTCACTCGTCGCCTCCGACTCAGCAGCCGCCTCCGCCCGCAACTGGCTCTCTTTCCAGCGGTTGACCTCCGCCCGCACGATCGACAACTGAGCGGACTCCAGCAGATTGGAATCCAGCAGCCGTTCCCAGAATGGCAAAATTTCCGCTCGCATCGCCAGTTATCCTCGGGTCTGCCCATTGCCAGTGATGAAGTACTTGTTGCTGACCAACTGCTGCAGGCCCAACGGTCCACGGTGATGCAGCTTGGCAGTACTGATGGCCAACTCGGCCCCCAGGCCCAATTGTCCGCCGTCAGTAAAGCGAGTCGAGGCGTTGTGGTAGACCGCGGCACAATCGACCGCCGCGAGAAAATCGGCGGCGGCCGCCTGTGAGCCCGTCACGATGCAGGCCGAATGACCACCGCTATGCCGATTGATCCAGTCCACGGCTGAGGGGCCGTCGGGCACGGCACCGACCAGGAGCTTGTAGTCCAGAAATTCCTCATCCCAGCGTCCCTCGGAGTCCAGCGGCTCCCAGTCCGCCGACCCGAGACGCTCGGCCAAACTCGCCGCCACCCAGACGTGGACCCCCCGCTCGTGCAACTCGGCCAACAGGCCCTGGACTCGCGGCACTAACTCGGGCAACTGCTCGTCAAACAGGACCTTGTCCAACGCGTTGCAGGCCGAGATCTTGTCCAACTTGCCGTTGATAATCAGCCGCTCGGCCATACTCCAATCAGCGTCGCGATCGACGAACAGAAAATTGTTGCCACGACCGCTGATCAGGACAGGGCAAGTCGCATGCTGCTGCACCAGCGCGATCAGCGACTCGCCTCCCCGCGGCACGATCAGGTCAATCGGCTGGGGCGGAACCGCCAGAAACGCCTGGGTTTCCCGGCGATCGAGAGTCAGCAGCTGCACCCAGTCCGGCGGGAGTCCCTCGGCCGTCAAAGCGGCCTGCCAGGCCTCCCATAACACCGCATTGGTCCGTTGGGCCTCGCGGCCACCCTTGAGCAGAATCCGGCTGCCCGCTTTAAATGCCACCGCGGCCGCCTCGATCGTCACGTCGGGCCGCGACTCGTAGATAATGAGTATCGTGCCGAACGGGACCGTGCGATTGACCACTCGCAGGCCGTTGGGCAACACGCGATCGTCCAACACCATCCCAACCGGGTCCGGCTGCTGGGCCACCTCCCGCAACGCTCGTCGCATCCCCTCGAGCTTGCCCGCGTCGACTCGCAGGCGATCGACCAGCGCTCGGTCCGGGTGCGATTCGGCCGCCAGCAGATCCTCGGCGTTGGCCTGCAACACGGCAGCCGCCCGCCCACCCAGTTCCTCGGCCATCCGCTGCAACACGGCGTTTTTCTGCTCCGTCGTCATCAATCGCCTGTCCATGGGTCCCTGTCCATCCTGTACTCCGCGTCCGCGATCCAGTCGCCGTCGGCTTGCGTTGACCCGACGGCACTGACCTGACCGCACTGACCTGACCGCACCCCCAATACGCAAAACCCTCGCAATTGGGAGGAGTGTCCCAGTATTATGCAGGGGAAGGGGCGTCGCAAGCGAGCCCCACTGGGCCGGCATCCGATGTTGGGGGAGACACGTCGACCCGTCCCTCGCCTTGTCCGCAACGGCAGAATTTACGGGGATTGTCCGGACTTCAGTCTACAACGACGGCCGAGCCTGGACTATGATGAGGAGGGCGCGTTGTCGCGTTTCGTGGCGGCCTTACCGCTGGATTCACTTTTTTGTGCAAAGAAACCGGTCCATTTCCATGCTTCGAAAATGTGCTCTGTTGGTGCGTTTCCCCGCCAGTCTCGCGTTGGTCGCTTGGCTGATTTGCCTGCCGCACCCCAGCCCCACGGCGGCTCAAGACCTGTTCGGAACGGCCGGCGGTTCCGCTGACTCGCCGCCCGAACCCCGGTTGGCCGAAGGCGTCCTGACCGTTGTCGCCCCGAGTATCGACGTGAACGAAGGCGTCGTCTACCCTCGGCCCTTTCCCGGCCTGACCGCTGGGAATTACACGCCGCGACAATTGGCCACCTCCGAAACACTCCAGGGCCGAACCACCGGTATCACTCGCTATCGCGACGTCTGGCAACTGGAATTCGCCTTCAAGGAACTGCGGTACCTGGAGGTCAAACTGCCATTGCCCGACGGCAGCACACAAGCCGCTGGGGTTTGGTACCTGATCTATCGCGTCCGCAACTTGGACCAACACCTCAGTTTTCCGATCGACGCAGACTCCGGTGACGTCAAGCCACGGTCCGACACGCCCTTGGCCGAGATCGACCCCAACGCGCTGCCGGGGCGGTTCTTCCCCGCATTCGGCCTGGATGGTTGGGTCGAGGATCTCAATGGCGACTACTTGTTGCGGTCCTACCGCGATCGAGTCCTGCCGGCCGCCGTGCCACAAATCGAAGCCGCGGAGAAAATGGTCGGCCAACTGCGCGACAACATCGCCATGGCCAAAGAGAACATGGCCGAGCGGACCGCCGACCAACCGGTCTGGGGCGTGGCGACTTGGTTGGATGTGGACCCACGAGTGAACTTCGCCAGCGTCTCGGTGCAGGGACTTTCCAACGCATTCCGCGCAGATCTGAGCGGCGAATCCCCGCTGAACGAGGTCAAAACCTTGCAGATCAACTTCTGGCGTCCAGGTGACAGCAACTTGGCCACCAGCCGCTTCCGACTCGGGATTGCCTACGACGATGATGACCTGACACGGCAACAACAATTGGTCGCCAAGTACCGCTTGCCTGGCCCTGAACTGGTCATCGATCGGATCCAATCGGAAACCGGTGCCCCCACCCGCTTGGGGATCGTCTCCGCCAATATCGATCTGCAGACCAAGTCCTCTGACACCATCAATATGCTCAACAACGGCCAAATGCCCGAAGAGCTGACCCAGTTCTTGGCTCGATTCGGCGTTGCCGCTGCCGAGAACTTGACGGTCACCGCGACCACCCCGAATCTGCGCTGGACGCTGGCGGCAGCCGACGGACAAACGTGGGTCGTCGGCCTGCAAGCTGTCACCTGGCAGCTCAATGGCGAGAAAATCGATTTTGTCGGGCCCCTTGATTACTTCTGGGACTTCCGTTACATTCGGTAGCCCGTTTGGCTTGCGGTGAGCCAGGGTATTGGTACGTTCGACGCGGAATTTGGGCAAAGGATTTAGTGAAATGGCACATAAAAAGGGACAAGGCTCCAGCCGCAACGGTCGCGATTCGAATGGTCAGCGACGTGGCGTTAAGCGTTTCGGCGGCGAAGTCGTCGGTCCAGGCCACATTCTGGTTCGCCAGGTCGGCACCGCTTTTCATCCTGGCAAAAACGTTGGCCAAGGCAACGATTATACGCTGTTTGCATTGGTTGAAGGCAAGGTCATGTTCGACCGCGAGGGCCGCCGAGTCAACGTCGTCCCTTTTGAGACCGCCGACGCTAGCTAGTCGGTCGAACTCGCGAGGTGTGCCCTCCGTTCGAACGGGTGAAACCCCGCTTCCTTGCTGAGGCGGGTCAACGTTCTGCGGGCTGGTTTGCTGGCACTACCAACGACGTCCCGCCACTCGCGGCAGAGCGAGCTCACCAGGTTGTTGATTTTTCCGTACCAAGATGCGGCAAGCATTTCGATAGACGGGAAGGCCCCCGTCATCGCATGATTTAACATGATTTAATTGAGCTGGGCCTCAGTAAGCTAGGCGTCAGTAAGACGGGCGTCAGTAAGACGGGCGTCTGGCCGGTTGCCCAATTTCGTGAGTGAGTCTGGGAAAGTCCACGAGCCTGCCAGCATTTCTTCCACCCAGCAGCGACGTGGCATCGTTGGTATCAACACGATCGTTGGCGAGCAACGATAACTGGGAATTGCCCGATCGCTTGCCCCTAGGGCAACCCGGCTTGCGCGACGCACCCGTCGCGGAATAGGGCCAACAACGGTGGACGGTTGCGAAAATTCCACTGGCCCTGGATGCGTTCTGGTAGGCCAGCATCGCTCAGCCCGCAGTACATTTCTTAGGGGCACAAATCCTAGGGGCACAAAGCTTAGCGGCACAAAGCTTAGCGGCACAAAGCTTAGGGGCACAAAGCTTAGCGGCGGACTTCCAAGCGATTGTCGACTTCGGACACGCCCGATTCTAGTTTCAGCACCCGAGTCACTCGCTGCTTTTCCTCTTCCGTCAGCACGATGCCGGACACAATCGCGGTGCGATTTAGGAGTTCCACGGACACGTTGGCGGATTGTAGACCGGGGATCGAGCGAACTCGCGCGACCAGAGGCTGGCTGCGGACGGGGACATCCAGTGCCTGGCGGGTCGGAGCCGTCAAATGCGAGGTCGAATCGGTATTGAAGGAGAGCGTACTGCGAACCGGTGTTTGCTGGCCCCCCAGACCACCGAACCCACCGAACCCGCCGAACCCGCCGAACTGGCCACCGAACCCGCCGAATTGACCGAAGGGCGTGGCGAATTGGTTGGTACCGGCGACGTTGCCACCTTGCCGCGTGTTGGCCTGAGTCCCGGCGGCGCCCCCAGCCCCACCGGCGGCACCGGCAGCGTTCGCGGAGTTACCTTGGATTTGCAACGCTTCACTGTTGCCCACTCGGGTGTACGGATGCACGGCGGTGGAGCGAGACACACCCGCAAATCGAGGTCGACGGATGTCGTCGAAACTAAAGTCTGCCCCGCCTAAATTGAGCTCTTGTTGACTGAAATCACCCGCAGGCCCGCCGCCACCCGCACCGCCAGTACCGCCACCACCCGTACCGCCACCACCCGTACCGCCACCACCCGTGCCGCCACCACCCGTGCCGCCACCACCACCACCGATACCACCGCCACCACCACCGGTCTGAGCGAATGCGGTCGAAGTCGCGACACCCACTGCCAAGACGATCCAGAATGCCAAGGTTGCCGTCGTTTTCATCGTGGTTCGGTCCTTCACAGGAAATCAATCGGAGGCTGCTGCCGATTCGCGGGCAGCACCACCAGGTGCTCGGTGGCAGGTTGGCCTGTATTCAAAGAACACCCCACTCGGCCACAGGTTTCGCTGGAATGTTCGCTTCCATGAAATCGATCCGTACGCCCAGAGAAATCCAACCTCCTTTCGATACTAGCAGATTGCTCACAATTGGCAAACTTTCGCTGGCTGTCGCAATCCGATATTTTCGAGACAATCCGCGTGAATTCTGCGAAACTTACTCAAGTTTGTTGGGGTATACCCACCTGACAAATGGCGGGCAGACCACGGAACCTTGGGAGTTTTTCATGCATATGGCTCGGCGAACCCACACGCAACTGGCACCGATTACTCGCACCGCAAGCTACCCACACACGGGTCAGCAGATTGGTTTGGCAACGGTCTCCCTCGGGCGGACCGCCCGCCGCTCGGCCTTACTCGCCGTCTTGTTGGGGTTGTCCGGGCTGTTCGCGTTCGGCAGCAACTTGGCCTCGGCCGTCGCCCAAGAGGAGGACACCCTGCCGGCTCGGCCCGCCAGTAACCGAATCCTGCCGGAAGAGACGATCCTCTACTTCCGCGTCCGCTCGATACCCGAAATGGTCGAGTTAGCTCGGCAAAACGGTTTGGATTCGATGATGGAAGACGAGCGGCTGTCGTCGCTGTTCGGCGATCTTTATACCGAGATTCAGGCCGAGTACGACGACCAACTCAAGGCGGAACTGGACGATGTGGAACTGGACCAATTCCAGGACCTGTTCGCCGGTGAAATGTGCATCGCCCTGGTGGCCAAACGCCGCCAGAACATGGAGGGCATCATGATCCTGGACGTCAAACCCGAAACCGAAACCGCCGACAAGCTGCTGGGGGTCATGGAGCGGCGGGCCGAAGAAGAGGGTCAAACGATTGAGATGGACACGGAGGCCGAGATCGAAATCAGTATCCTCCGCACCGGCCAAGATCGCGACCTGTTTTATTTTCGCGACCAAGACACGATGTACTTTGCCACCAATCGCGATCTGTGCGCGGAGATGATCGCCAACCTGCAAGGCAAGCCGCTGGAGAAGACCCGGCCGTTCTTCGAGAACCGCAAGTACCGCACGATCATGGGCCAATGCCGCGTCGACAAGGACAACCCGCCGCTGGCGACGTTTTTCATCGATCCGATCGAACTGTTCAAGGCCGCCACCCGCGGCGAGCCGATCGCGGCGGTGGCCGTGGGCTTCCTGCCGGTCCTGGGTTTGGATGGCCTGTTGGGAGTCGGCGGAGCGATCCTGCCCGGCGACGACGACTTTACCTCGATCAGCCACCTGCACCTACTGATGTCCAGCCCCCGCGAAGGGCTGCTCAAGGCGATTAGCTTTCGTTCGGGAAGCTACGACCTGCCCCCCGTGTTGCCCGAGGATACCGGCACCTTGATCGTGACCAGCCTCGATGTGCCGCGATTGTACTCAGGGATTGAGTCGATCTACGACACGTTCAACGGCACGGGCAGTTTCACGGAATTGGTGGACCGCGGCAGCGAAGAGGTTGAGTTCGACCTGAAGACGGACTTGATCGATCTGCTCAGCGGCACGGTGACCTTTATGAATTGGTCCGCGCCCGACTCGGCGGCCTTGAACGGCGCCAGCAACGGCTACGTGATTGAAGTCAATGACGCAGATAAGTTTCGCGAGACCCTGCAAATTATCATGGACCGGATCCAAGCCGATGCCGGCGAAAACGAAGTCTTTAAGCTGGTCAAAAAAGACGGCCAAGAGTATTGGATGGTCGACGCTCTGCGAGAGCAAATGGAGGATTCTCGCCTTCGTCGCCGGGAGCGATTGGAACAGTTCGAAGACGAGGATTTTCGTCGCCGCGCTGAGCGAGAGATGGAGTTCTCCGATCGTTTCATCCGTCGCCCTGTCCCCGCCTTCGGGTTTTTCGACAACCAATTTGTGATCACCGACAGCCAAGAGCTCATGGATCACATGGTCGAGACGTTCCAGGGGAAAGCCGCCAGCCTCACGGAATCGGAACACTACTCGGAGGTCCGCAAGAAAGCCGAACAACTCCTCGGTGGCAAACAACCGGCTGGCTTGCTCTACAACCGTCCAATCAATCAACTCCAATCCCTCTGGGGCGCGATCACGGACCCCAGCATGATTGAGATGATGCAGGACGCCGTTGCCGAACAACCGTTCTTGTCTCGCTTGGCCGATGCCTACGGCCGCAACGAACTGCCGCCAATCGAGGAAATGCAGCAGTATTTCCGCACCAGCGGCGCGGTGATGACGGACGATGCGACGGGCCTGCACTTCCTGTTCTTTGAGTTGAAAAACAAAGAAGAATAGCAGCCAAAAGGCCGCGGATCCCAATCGACTCAACAACGACGACCGCCCAGGGGCATTGGCCACTGGGCGGTCGCTGTTTCAAATCCGAGCTCGCAACCTGGTAGGCTGGCTGGCGATCGAACTAGCGGGTCTTGAAGTCCAAGTACCACCAGCCGTTCTTCCATTCCAACTGGACCTTACGCCACCCCAGCGGAACTTGTGGGTAGGGGTAGAAAGGACCGATGTACGGCCAAGCAGCTGCCGAGTACTGGCCAGGGTAAGTCACACCGGCGTAGTTCGGGTAAGCAGCGTAGGCTGGCCAAGCGTGACCTGGCATGTTCGGGTGGTCCATCATCGGAGCCATACCGCCGCCCTGGCCGCCCATTGGAACCGGTCCGCCCATCGGTACCGGGGCACCGTAAGCACCTGCCTGTGGCATGGCCTGAGCTGCCTGTGGCATGGCCTGAGCCGGTGCCGGTGCGATGCTGTTCGGCTCTTGCGGAGCGTAAGCCACCGGAGCCACGGCCGAGGTGGCGGCCGAACGGATCTCGATCTCGTCCACAATTTGTACCAAGCCCAGATCGCGGGCCGATTGAGCGATGTCAAACACCAGAGCTTCTTGCTCGTCACTGGCGACATAACCCGAGAACCATGCGGTTCCCTCTTCCACCTTCAGGTCCAACTGAAAACCCTTCAGTTGTCCCTCTTGCTTGGCTGTTTGCAAGCCTTGCATGATTCGATTCGCAATCGATTGATCGTCCGCGCTTCCCGTTTGGGGCATTAACAACAGCATCGTGGCGATCGCGAAGCCTAATCCTAAACGTCGCATCATTACCCTCCTGAGTAAGTTCCTGCGGCCCACGAATCCGTCAACGCGGCGCGATCATGCCACCGATACAACATCGGTAGACTTCAACGTTCGCGCAATAGGGGCCAGTCAATCCAAAATTTCCAGGGCGTCTCGATCCGGCAATCGGGGAAAACCACCCCTGATTATCCGTGCAGGTATCGCAACCCAACCTTATTTTCGGACGTTTGACTCCGCGAGTGGTGGATTTTTTTCGATTTTATCAATCTTCGGGCCCCCCGCGGTCCCCCCAGCCCCCCTACAGTTTCACCAGAACGCAAACTCCCCCAGTCCTACTCAAAACCGCACACGGCAACGGCGGGGCGATTGTTCCGTAGCGGAATGCGTCAAGGGCTTGTCGATTTTTCCGTAGCGGAATGCGTCAAGGGCTTGTTGATTTTTCCGTAGCGGAATGCGTCAAGGGCTTGTTGATTTTTCCGTAGCGGAACGCGTCAAGCGTTTCGATTGACCGGAAAACGCCGTGTTTTTGTCAGATTTCCTTGAATCTGACGGCAATTTCGCGTGTAAGTCTGGAAAAATCAACCAGCCTTCAAGCAGCTCTATGGCGGCGGACCATGGGACGGCCAGGGAATAAGAGTCCAGCCGCCAGCAGCCCGAAAGATGCAAGCCGTCGCCACAAGACACCCTCCCTTGCCCAAAACGCCCAACCCAAAGCACCCAAACCAAAACACCCAAACCAAAACACATTGTCCAAAACACCCCAGCGCCCGGAGCGCTAGCACAACCCCAGCCCGGTGGCGCAGGCCGCCGATTACGATTCGGTCGGCCAAAATACCCCACCAAGCGGAAATTTTACAAAAGTGCCTCCAACGGACGGCAACCAGTTACCCGGACCGTTACATTCCGCCAAGGTGGCCGGGACTAACACGGGTGGCTAGAATGTAAGGCGCTGGCGACTGGTTCGTCAGCTAAAGAGTCACTCGGCGGGTGAACAACCGATCTCCGCGGAACCCATAGGGCCGGATTCAGGGGCGGCAACGCACGGACCGGGACCGGGACCGGGACCGGGGGACCGGGGGACTGGCGGCTGGGGGACTGGCCGTGGGGGACTGGCAGAAATTTATCCATCCCCCGTGCGACACCCCCGAAGATCGCTGGTTTCGGTCCGCAAAAATCAGTACCATGGACGAAACGAACCCGCCGATTCGCCAGGTAGGCCGATGCGGGATCGAACCTCGGAAGATCGAGTTTTTGACGGCGCCAAGCGTTTCGCGCTGATGTGCAAACGCCGTGGTGTTGCTCGATTTGATCTAGGCGGACGGTGAATCCACGATTTTGACTGGAAAAACAAACCAACCCCGAGCGGTTGTTGGGCAAACTAGGGGCCGGGCAGACTGAATGCGGGCAAACTGAATGCGGGCAAACTGGGGCAAAACTGAATTCAACTGGGGCAAAACATTTTCTTCTTCCGGGAGTAGGATTTATGAAAACCTTGTCAATCAGCGCACTGGTTGTGGCTGGTTTCTTGGTGGCCTTCGGGTCAGGCGTGATGGGTCGGTACGAGGGCGGCAAGGCAGACAATGTCTCGCTGGCCAATGACTCCACAGGCAAAATCGCCGGTTCGTGCTGCGGATCGAGTGCAAATCAGGTCCAAGTGACCACGGATGCCCCCGAGTCGTGCTGCGGCTCCAGCACCCGTAACATTCAAGTCGCCACCAACGCCGACGGCCAGAGCTCGTGCTGCCAATCCAAGGCAGCCAACGTGCTGACCTCGACCGACGCCACCGAGAAGAAAGAGTGCGATGGCAAGGACTGCAAGCCGACCGGCGAATGCTGCGAGGCTCGTAAGGCCAACGTCCTGACCTCGACCGACGGTACTGAGAAGAAAGCCTGCGCCGCCGGCGGTTGCTGCCAATCGAAGCAAGCCGGCGTGCTGACCAGCACCCCGGCCAGCGACGATAAGAAGTGCGAAGAAGGCAAGTGTGCCGATGGCACCTGCCCGTCGCAATGCCCCGTCACCGCCGCCATGGCCAAGCTGCCCAAGATGACCTACAGCGTAGGTACGGAACAAGTATGCTGCCCGGACCAAGCCAAGGCTTTGGCCGAGCAACACAAGGCTCCGGTAGTCTATGTCGTGGCTGAGAAGACCTACGAATGCCCGACCGCCGCCATGACCGCTTTGGTCGAAGAGACCGAATCCTTCGTCACCGCGTTCACCGCCCCGAAGAAGTGCGAAGCTTCTGGCAACACCGTCATCGCCGGCAAGGCCATCGCCTGCCCCGTCGATGCCGAGAAGCACACGACTTTGGTCAGCACGGCCATCGCCAACGTGAAGATGGAGTACGAAGTTGCTGGTGAGAAGGCTGCTTGTGCATCCTGCGCCGCCACCCAAGCCAAGGAGAAGTCGGCTGCCATCGAATACGTCGTCGGTGAAGAGAAGACCACCTGCCAAATGACCGCTCGCATGACCTTGGCTCGCGCCAAGTACAAGGCAGCCGTCCAGGCCCTGGCCGCTCAATCTGTCTCGACCGAAGCCGCCGCTGGCTAAGGCAACAGTCGATCAAGCCTGGTCGACCGGCGGCGGTACCAACCACTGCCATAAAAAACAGAACCTTGCCTGATTGCCAAATCAGGCAAGGTTTTTTTGTAACCCAACGCCACGCGAAAGTGATTCGCAGGGCGATCTACTCGGCAGCGACGTCACTCGCCAGGCTCGGCATCGCGGGCACCAATCGTTCCAGCCGCGCTCGGGTGCTGTGCTGCTGCACGATCAACTGGGTTTCAGCCTGCTTCAGCCGAATCAACTGACGGCGAATACCAATCAAATCATTGAACGACGCCTGGCCAACCTGATAGCCTTGCAAGGTGACCTGCCACGCCTGCTCCATCGGCGGCACAATCTGCTGGCGATACAGCAGCAACTGATCGGCGATCCGCTGGTCTTCCGCCTGCACCTGACGCACGTCTCGGACCGTCTCATCTTGCACTTGGGCCAAGCGGTTGCCGGTCGCCACCAACCGGGCCTCGGCCTCGGACACCGCCGCCGCTCGCCGTGCCCGACGCACGGGCAGGTTCAGCTCCAAGCCCGTAGTAATCGAATCCACCCCATCCGCGAACGGTGCAATCGCCCCCTGAGTGGTCATCTCTCCCCAACCAATGCGGAAGTTCAGGTCGGGGTAATACTCCAGCCGCATCTGCTGGACCTGAGCCATGTCCCGCTGGATCTGGACTTGCAGTTCAATCAACTCCGGACGACTGGCCAAAGCCGCATCCAAGACGCTGTCCAAATCGACCGGGGCAGGGGAGGGCGGTAGGACATCGGCGATCGCCAAGGGCTCCTGGCGAGGCCAATGCAACACACGCAGCAATTCGGCCTCGTTCCGCACCACTCGCTCCTGGGCCGCCACCAACTCCCCCCGCGTCAGCCCCAATTCAGCGGTTGTCTGCAACGCGTCCTGCTGGCCGACCCGACCCGTGCGATACAACGCATCGATCACCTGGAGCAGTTCGTCCAACAACTGCACGTCTTGCTGCCACAATTGCACGTCCACTCGGCTACCCCAACGAGCCAAATAAGCCACGGTCACCTGTTCTTTGACGGACAACTCAACCTGACACAGACGATACTCGGCGGCCGCCACCTCGGCCGTGGCGACCTCCTCACGAGTCCGCAGTTTGCCGCGCCAAGGGACCGCTTGCGACAGCATGACCTCTGCTCGCATCCGTCCGCCCGCGGTCTGCGGTACCGCTGGATTGAAGGGCCAAGCGTTCACGCCCAGCATCGGGTCCGCCAAAGCACCCGCCTGTACGACGCGGGCTCGCGCCTGCTGCACCTCCTGCCGCGCAACCTCCACTGCCGGGTTGCGCTGACAAGCCCAATCGACCAACTGGGCCAACCCCCACTGTTCCGCTGCGACCAGCGGATCGATCGCTGCTCCTTGAGCTGTGGGCAACAGAGCCGGCGGGGCCGCGTCGCTGACCAGCGGATCCTGGGCCGCGGTGGCACCCCCCAGATTCACGGCGCCGACGCACAGAGCCACCGCCACACTCGCCGCCGCACTCGCAACCGCCGCGTTCGAACGTCCCGTCACCCGCCGCCAGTTTGTCGACAAACGACTCCACATAGTTTACGAACTATCCTTTCGCCCTCGCGCCGATCGCCACCTTCCCTCCAATCGGAATAACCGGGCCACGAATCTGCGAGCTGTCCCCCGCCAAACAACGCATTTCGATCAACGCATCCCAGTCATACCGATTAAGTAAACTGTGGCAGCAACTCGGGTGTCAACCTGAAACCGTAACCCCTCCGGCTTCCGCAGTTTCGGTCCTGCTGCCATCCAAAAGGCGCAAACCCCCTGATCATCAAAGCTTGACTACACGGGACTTGTCGCCTAGTCTTTAGGTATGCGACACCGGTCCTTGTGACAGGCAGTCGAGCCGAATGTCACCGCGCGGATCCCGAACTGCCATGTCGACGCCAGCCGCCTATCGAAGAACCTGTGAGTCGCTGCGCGAAGCTGCGATGTCATTGGTCGGCTCGTGGCAGCAACCCGCCCTTCTGTTGCTCAGCTGCTGGATGGCCATTTGCCCGACCGCGGTGCTGGCGACCACTGTTTCCTGGCAGCCTGCTAGTAATTCCGCCAGCCCATCCGCTGCTGGCCCATCCACTGCTGGCCCATCCGCTGCTGGACCATCCACTGCTGGACCATCCGCTGCCGTGCCGGTCCGCGACGCTCGGCTCTCAGCCGAACCCTGCCAGGGCTCGAGCTGTTGTTGCTCGGCTCAGGCCTGTCGCTGTTGCAACCTGGAGGTGATTGGTGCCCCAGCTGCCAGCATTCCGACCAAGGGGCACGATTCGCTGCTGGGCTCGGATCAAATCGAGCCGAACACCACGCCGACAGCACCTGGCGTCGCCACACGGGACTTCGAGGCAGCGTTGCCCCGAGCCAGCCTCTGCGATTGCGGCTGCCAACGACCGCTGACGCCGCCCGCTGCGCCGGGGTCCGCCAACTTCAGTCTCTTGGCCCTCCTGGCCTGCCGCCAGTCCCTCCAATCGGTTGTGTCGAACGGTCACACTCCGCTGGGCTCGAACCCGAGCGCCTCGCCCACCACCCTGGGCTCGAAGCTGCTGGCCCTGGGCGGCCCCACGCGACGCCAAGCCGCCCTTCATCGTTGGTTGATCTAGCATTACCGACTGACTCTCCGAGTGCACTCGGCACCGGCGACCTCTCGCAGCCGGCCCCCGCTCTGGCCCGATCGTAGATCCACAAGTACCGCCACGATCGGACACCGTTTCCGCACCACGCCGGGAACGCTCTATCACCGACTCGACCCCAAGTAGTCTCATGGAAACTGCCTCAATCACTCGTCAGCGTTTCGAAAGAATCGCGGGCCTGATCCTGCATCCCCTAGCGTTCGTCTGTGGACTCGTGCTGTTGCTGCATGGCCTGGGTCGACTCCAACAGTCGGGCTGGCTCGATCGTGGTCCGCTGGTCGTGGATGAGAATAGCGAAAGCGACCAAGTTTATATTTGCCCGATGATGTGCGTGGAGCCGACCAACGCGCCGGGACGCTGCCCGGTCTGCGCCATGGAACTGGTGCCCGCCGCCAGTGACGCGGTGGCCAGTGACGGGGTTTCCGTTCGCATCGACGACGAAACGCGGCGTCTGCTGAACATCAAGA
Organism: Pirellulaceae bacterium; assembly: GCA_018402565.1. Taxonomy (GTDB): domain Bacteria; phylum Planctomycetota; class Planctomycetia; order Pirellulales; family Pirellulaceae; genus M30B19. The sequence goes on from JAGYIQ010000002.1 coordinate 157,131, forward strand.
CTGCCGCAGTGATCCGTCGCCCCTTGGTCCACAGCCTGCAAGCGGTGGGCGAGATCGGCTACGACGAAACACGCCTGCGCTCGTTGGCCGCTTACGTCGACGGGCGGATCGAGGTGCTCTACGCCAGTTACACCGGGGTGGTGGTGCAAGCCGGACAACCCCTGGCCAAGATCTACTCGCCGAAACTCTACGCCGGGCAAGTCGAACTGCTCACCGCACGGCAAGCCCAAGCCAATCGCGCCGAGGACCTCGCCGCCAACCCACCGCTAAACACCGGGGTTTCGGGCAGCCGTCCCTTGTCGGCTTTGGGCTCCAGTCTCTACGACAGCGCGTACCGGCGCCTCATCGAACTGGGCATGACCACCGAACAGATTGCGGAGCTAGAGAATCAAGGGCAAGCCGACAGTCGCTTGTCGTTGGTGGCTCCCATCAGCGGTACGGTGATCGAGAAGCTGAAAGTCGATGGACAATACGTGCAGGAGGGCGATGCCATCTATCGCCTGGCCGACCTCACGCAGGTCTGGTTGATCTTGCAACTGTTCCCCGAAGACGCCGCGATGATCCACATCGGCCAGTCGGCGACGACCGCGGTCCAGTCGCTGCCCCAGCAGACGTTCCAAGGCCACGTCGATTTTGTGTCTCCCACGGTCGATCCCCGAACCCGCACGGTCGGCGTCCGCGTGGTCATCCCCAACCCAACCGGCGAATTGCGTGTCGGCGACTTCGCCCGCGCCACCATCCAGGTCCCGTCACCCACGGCAGCGACCATGGCCAGCGATCCGGAGTCCCCACCCACCGACCCGCTCTGGATCCCACGCGATGCCGTGCTGCACGTGGGAGAAAGCAGCGTCGCCTATGTCGAAACCGAACCAGGTCGCTTTGAAATTCGCGCCCTGCAGATCGGACCCAGCAGCGACGGGCAAGTCGTCGTCTGGGAGGGCCTGCAGGCCGGGGAAAAGGTGGCGACCTCCGCGAATTTCCTGCTGGACTCACAAATGCAGTTGACCCAACAACCCTCCTTGATCAACCCCGCTCAAGCCATCCCACGCTCCAAAGCCGACTTCGAGTGGACCGAGGAAATGCTCGCGGCACTCGAAACGCTGAGTGACGACCAGCGAGTCCTGGTCCAAGAGCAGCGTCTCTGCCCGGTCGGCCAACAGCCGCTCGGATCCATGGGCACACCGCTACCCGTCGAGGTCGCTGGTAAGATCATCTTCATCTGCTGCGAAGGCTGCCGACGACCGCTGTTGGAAACGCCCGACAAATACCTGACGCAGGTCCCACTGAAACCCTCAACGCTTGACACGAAAGAACGGCAATAATGCACGGATTTCTTAAATTCTGTGTCGAGCAAAAACTATTGGTCTCCTTGGCCTTGGTGGCGGCCATTGGTTACGGCTGGTGGTGCACCGAGCAAGTCCCGATCGATGCCATTCCCGATGTCGGTGAAAACCAAGTCATCGTCGTAGCCGACTGGCCAGGCCGGTCGCCCAAGGACGTCGAGGACCAAGTCACCTACCCACTGTCGGTGGCTTTGCAGACGGTCCCGGGAGCGAAGGGCGTGCGTGGCAAGAGCATGTTTGGCTTCAGCTTCGTCCAAGTCACCTTCGCCGATCAAACGGACTTCTATTGGGCGCGGTCTCGCGTGGCCGAACGGTTGACCGCCATCGGCAGTGCCCTACCCGACGGCGTCACACCAGTCCTCGCACCCGACGCCACGGCCTTGGGGCAAGTCTACTATTATGTCCTGGTCGCCCCGCCGGAACTGGGCCTGGACCTGGCCGAACTGCGCTCCAAACAAGACTATTTTATCAAGTACGCGCTGCAGTCCGTTGAAGGGGTGGCCGAAGTCGCTTCGATCGGCGGCCATGTCAAACAGTACCAAGTCGAGGTCGATCCCGAACGCTTGCGTTACCACGGCTTGCCCTTGGACGCCGTGATCCGCGCCATCGAGGACTCGAACATCGACGTCGGTGCGAAAGTTCTGGACCAAGGCGGACTCGAGTTCATGGTCCGCGGCAAGGGCTTCTTGGGACGCAGCGAAGATGACGCGGTGACGGTCGAAGAGATCGCCCAAACGGTGGTTGAAACGCGACAAGGCGTGCCCATTCGCATCCAAGACGTGGCCTGGGTCCAAGTCGGTCCCGCCCTCCGCACCGGGGCGTTGGACTTCAACGGCACCGAAGCCGTCGGTGGCATTGTCGTCATGCGATTCGGCGAAAACCCGCGTGCCGTCATTCGCCGCGTGCAAGACAAAATTGCCGCTTTAGAGAATGAGTTGGGCGGGATTCAAGTGGTCGGCATCTACGATCGCACCACCTTGATCGACGAAACGATCGCGACACTCAACGATGCGTTGGTCCATGAGACACTGATCACCATCGCAATCATGGTGCTGTTTTTGTTGCATTTTCGCGCCAGCCTCGTGGTGGCCATCACGCTGCCAGCCGCGGTGCTGATGTCGTTCATCGCCATGCAGGTCTTCGGAGTCGATGCCAATATCATGTCGTTGGCCGGCATCGCTATCGCCATCGGCACCATGGTCGACATGGGCATCATCGTGCTGGAAAATATCTACGATGATTTGGCCAGGTGGGAACAGGAGGGCTCGCCCGGCGGCGAGCGACAGCGGCAAACGGTCCTCCTCCAAGCCGCCGGTCAAGTCGTGCCCGCCGTGCTGACAGCCGTCAGTACCACGATCATCAGCTTCTTGCCCGTTTTTTTTCTCACCGGTCGCGACGGTCGGCTATTCACTCCGATGGCCTGGACCAAGACCTTCGCTCTGGCCGCCAGCCTGATTGTGGCCGTGGTCGCGGTGCCCATGTTGTGCAGCCTGTTCCTGCGTTCGCGCCCCGCCAATCGCTGGCGTGGACTATTCTCAGCCATCGGCCTCGCGCTTTTGGCTGGCACCACTACCTTTGTCGTCTGGGGTCCGACGTTCGCCGCCCACGCACCCGCCTGGTACCCAGCCAACTCTGGGCTCTGGCCTCGGATCGACTGGCTGGCCGCCGGCCTGGCCTTTTCTCTCGGTTGGGGTCTCGGCTGGCTGGTGGCCTCCGAGCGTCTGCGACCCTTAGAGGAAAATCCCGTTAGCCGCCTGACACTGTGGTTGTACGCGGGTCGACTCCGTCTGGCTCTAAACCGCAAGCTGCTGATGCTGTCGTTCCCGCTGCTCTTAGTCGGACTGGGCCTGGGCGCGTGGTTCGGATTTCCGCGCGTGTTGCAACCCCTCGAGCGTCTGGCCCAATGGGCAGGGGCCGATCTCAACAAGGTCCCCGGCTATATCGAGGCCAAACATACCTTGGTTGGACTCCGTTCATCCGATTGGATCGCGCTCGACGAGGGCAGTTGGTTTTACATGCCCAGCCTCTACCCGGGTGCAACCTTCGGACAAACTTTCGAAATCTTGCAAAAACAAGACGTGCTGCTGAGCCAAATCCCCGAAGTCGAAAATGTGCTGGGCAAGATCGGTCGCGCGGAATCGGCCCTGGATCCCGCCCCGGTGACGATGATCGAGACCTATGTCATGTTGCGGCCCAAGGACCAATGGCGACCAGGCGTTACGTCTCGCGATATCTGGGAGGAAATCAATCGTGTGGCAACCTTGCCGGGCGTCACTCCCGCCTCCAAACTGCAGCCGATCGAAGGACGCGTCGTCATGCTGCAAGCCGGTATCCGCGCGGCCATGGCGGTACGCATCTACGGTGAATCTCTCAGCGGACTAGGAGATGCCGCCCAAGCCATCGCGTCTCGATTGCGGGAACATCCAGCCGTCAATCCCAAAACCGTCAGCCCCGACATCGTCCTGGGCAAACCCTATCTGGAATTCACCGTCGATCGCAACGAGGCCGCTCGCTATGGCATGAACGCCATGCAGGTCAATCAATGGATCGCGGCAGGCTTGGGGGGCATGGAAGCCACCACCACGGTCGAGGGACGCCAACGTTACGGTGTCCAGGTCCGCTTCAATCGCCAAACTCGTGAAAACATCGATGAATTGGGTCGACTCAGTGTCGTTACCCCCACCGGTGACTTCGTGCCACTCGATCGCCTGGTCCAAACCGAAACCACTTGGGGCCCCATGGGCATCAACAGCGAAAACGCCCGCTTGGTGGCCCACGTCTCGTTCACACCCAGCGGCACGCTCGGGCCGATCGAAACCGCCGATGCCATCTACCGCTCGCTGCAAGCCGAACGACAGAGCGGACAATTGACATTGCCCACCGAGAATCTTGAGCTGGAGATGGTCGGCTCATTCCAAAATCAAGTCGAAGCCAATCGCCGACTCCTCTGGATCATCCCGTTGGTGATTCTCATCAACTTGCTCCTGCACTACCTGCACTTCCGCGACCTGGCACTTTCTTTGGTCGTTTTTTCCGGTATCCCCGTAGCCGCCGCCGGCGGTATGCTGGCCGTTGCCATTATGGGCGTCGAGACCAACACGGCAATGTGGATCGGCTTCATCGCTTTGTTTGGCCTCGCAGCCGATGATGGCATCGTGATGGCGACTTACATTCGCGACGTACTCCGCGGACAAACTCTGCAATCAATCGCCGAAATCCGCGAACGTATTTACACCGCGGGACTCAAACGTATCCGCCCCTGCTTGATGACAACCCTGACCACCTTGGTCGCTCTGCTGCCAATCCTATTGTCCGATGGCCGCGGCGCCGATGTGGCCCGCGCCATGGCTATCCCCATCTTCGGCGGCATGCTGGCCGAACCAATTTCGACCTTTGTCGTGCCCACCTTGTATTGTTGGTACCTGGAGTGGAAGTTTCATTTCCGCTCCCAAGCCGACTTTATCGCGGTTCCCAATGAATAAACAAATCAAATCAAACCACATGACATGACATGACATGACATGACATGACAAACTACAAATCCCTTGGCTAACTAGTGCTTTGTCACAATTTAATTTTGGGAACGGTGTGGCAAAGGGGTCAGGCGTCACCTGCCGGAACGGCCCTGCGGAAGCGCGCACAATTGACGCCTGACCCCTTTGCCACACCCCAAGTTCTGGCTGTGACAAAGCACTAGCAGTCGCCAACGTCGGCCGAAGCCACTGCGAGTCGTTCTGTCCGATCGATGATCACGACCCCGAACGTCCCGTCAAATGAGTTTGGATCCACTCGACAATCGCATCGGCCACTTCCGCTTTGTTGCCCACATGCTCTGCCACACACCGGTCACTGGCATCAATCAAGCGTACCGCCGCACTCGCGCTGCCCAACGTATCCGGTTGATTCAAGACGATCAAGTCGCAGCCCTTCTGGCGCCGCTTGTGGACCGCATTTTCTATGCCCGCTTCCGTCTCCAAGGCAAACCCCACACACCAGGCCGACGGGCGAGCCGCCTTGAGTTGCGCTAAGATATCCGGCGTCTTGATCAACTCCAGAACCAATCCCGACTGATCGGGCGACTTCTTGATCTTCTCTGACGACATCTCCCGCGGGCGAAAGTCGCACGGTGCCGCCACAGCCACAATGCCATCACATTCGCTGACAACCCCCAAACACGCGGAGAGCATCTCCAACGTCGACTCGACCGACACCACCTTGGCACCCGACGGGTAGTCAATCGCAACCGGGCCACTGACGATCGTTACCTCATGACCCACTCGCAGCAAGGCCGCGGCCAAAGCCGCTCCCATGCGACCGGACGAAGCATTGGACAAGTACCGCACCGGATCCAGATACTCGCGTGTGGGACCAGAAGTCAACAAAACCTGTGCCATACCCGTCTGCTCAATTCCCTCAAAAATCTGCACCCCCATCCCACCGCCAACCCATTCGCTCCCACCCCATTTTAACAAATCGAGCCAAGCTCAAAATCAGTGTAAGCGATATCCCACCACCGCGACAGCTTCCCTTGACGGTGACCGCTGTTAAACTCAAAGTACACCCAGGCCGCTGGGGACTTGTCAGCAGTTAACTGACCGAAGTGGAAATCAGCCGAAGTGCATTAGCACCCGGTTTTCGCCGGAATTGGACACTGACCCACTCAGACACTGGCCCACTCGGAGTTTTGACCATGTACCTGATCTGTCTCCTGCTGCTGGGCAGTGGCCTACCGGAAAAATCTGCTCCGAATCGCTCCATCCCCTCGATCAATGACGTGTTGGTCGGAACCGTGGTACCAGCCACCGAGCGTCTCGCGCTTTCCCAGATCGACCATACGCCGTGGGACAACTTGCTGCAGAAGTATGTCGAGCCCACAGGCCTAGTCAACTACCGCGCTTGGCTGGCCTCGGCCGCGGACGTGACAGCCCTGGACAACTACTTGCGCCAATTGTCTCGCAGCGACGAGCAGGGCACGGCAGTGGAAAAACTGGCGTATTGGATCAATGCCTACAACGCCGTCACGATCCGCGGAATCCTCCGCGAGTACCCCACCTCCAGTATCCGTAACCATACCGCGAGGTTCATTGGCTACAACATTTGGAAAAACCTGAAGTTACATGTCAATGGCCGGCAGGTATCGCTGGACGAAATGGAACATGAAATCTTGAGAAAAATGCAGGAGCCCCGCATACACTTTGCGATTGTCTGTGCTTCGATCGGCTGTCCGAAGTTGCTCAATCGAGCCTATCTGCCGGGCACGCTTGAACAACAATTGGCCGACAACACCCGCACATTTTTCTCCGATTCTTCCAAGTTTCGCTACGACGCCGCCAACCGCACGTTCTACTGCTCGCCGATCCTGGACTGGTTCAAGGAGGACTTCGGTGGGGATCAGGCCGCACGGCTGAAGCGAATCGCTCCCTGGTTGTCCGATCCGACGGCCGCCCAAGCCGCCGCTACGGGAACTGGTACACTGGTGTATTTGGATTACAATTGGGACTTGAACGACCAACAGAAGTGAGTAACCCGTGGCACGAAAATCCTTACAAGGCGCCGGCCATCGACTGGCTGCCCCCGAACAGCAACGGGTCATCATCGGCGACCCGCGTTACTGGAATGGACCCTGGTTCGGGGAACGCCTCATGCGGGAAAAACTCCCACCGCCAACCCGCCTCAGCCTGGACATCGTGCAAATCAATGTCGGCCGCGTCTGCAACCAGACCTGCTCGCATTGCCATGTCGATGCCGGTCCGGATCGCCGCGAGAGCCTCTCGGCCGAGACCGCTCAACAGGTCGTCAAGTTTCTCGAGCAGTCCACCGCCCACACGCTGGATATCACCGGCGGCGCTCCCGAAATGAACCCCAACTTCCGCTATCTCGTCGAATCTGCCACAGGACTGGGACGTCGGGTCATCGATCGCTGCAACCTCACCATCCTACTGGCGCAGGGCTTTACCGACCTCCCCGAGTTCCTGGCGAAACATCGCGTCACCATCGTCGCCTCCCTGCCTTGTTACCTGGAGGATAACTGCGACGCCCAACGGGGGCTGGGCGTGTTTAACAAGTCCATCGAAGCATTGCAGCTGCTCAATCGCCTCGGCTACGGCCAACCCGACTCGGGCCTGGAACTGAACCTCGTCTACAACCCCACCGGACTGAGCCTACCCCCGGATCAGGCCACGCTCGAGAAGGCCTACCGCGAACAACTGGCCTCACGATTCAACATCCAATTCAATCGACTCTTTACCATCACCAATATGCCCATCAGCCGCTTCTTAGTCGATTTGCTCCGACAACGAAAGTTCGCAGATTACATGGACTTGTTACTGCGGAACTTCAACGTGGCTACCATCGAAGGGCTCATGTGCCGCAACTTGATCTCGGTCGATTGGCGGGGCTACCTCTACGATTGCGACTTCAACCAAATGCTCGATATCGAAATGTACATGAACGACACTCAACTGCACATCTCAGCCGTCACCCCGGAGCAGTTCATCGGAAGTAGAATTCGATTCGATAATCACTGCTACGGTTGCACGGCGGGGTGCGGCTCCAGTTGCTCGGGGTCGCTGGTGGACGTGAAAAAGTAACCTAGTGCTTTGTCACAATTTAATTTTGGGATCGGTGTGGTAAAGGGGTCAGGCGTCAATTGCCGGAACGGCCCTGCGGGTGCTTCGCACAATTGACGCCTGACCTCTTTGCCACACGCCAAGTTCTGGCTGTGACGAAGCACTAACCGTTCACGCCCCGCAGGGTATCGTGGAGCAAGTCGAGCGGAATTACGACTCAACCGCCAACGGTGACATCAAAAGTTGGGGGTCGGTGGCCGATACTGCTCTACCTCGATCGTGCGGAACCATTCGATCGTTTTCTGCAGACCCTCTTCCAATAGCACTCGCGGTTCCCAGCCCAAACGCGATTTGGCGATCGTGATGTCCGGCTGGCGACGCGTCGGGTCGTCCTGCGGCAAGGGATGAAACGACAGCTTCGATCGACTGCCCAACATGGCAATGATCTTTTCTGCCAACTCGCGAATGGTGTACTCGCCCGGATTCCCAATATTGACTGGAGTGTGCGGTCCGTCCGGACTGTTCATCAAGCGAATCATGCCCTCGATCAGATCGTCGCGGTAACAGAACGACCGCGTCTGGCTGCCATCGCCGAATACGGTGATGTCCTGATTGGCCAGTGCCTGGCGAATGAAATTGGAGACCACGCGACCATCAAACGGATGCATCCGCGGACCGTAGGTGTTGAAGATGCGGATGATGCGGACATCGACTTTATTCGAGCGATGGTAGTCCATGAACAGCGTTTCGGCCGCTCGCTTGCCCTCGTCGTAACACGATCGCGGACCGATCGGATTCACGTTCCCGTGATACGACTCGGCCTGCGGATGGACCAACGGATCGCCGTACACTTCGCTGGTCGAGGCCTGCAAGATCTTGGCCTTACAACGCTTGGCCATGCCCAACAGGTTGATCGCCCCCATGACCGACGTCTTCATGGTCTTGATCGGGTTGTACTGGTAATGCCCAGGCGAAGCGGGACACGCCAAGTTGTAAATCTCGTCGACCTCCAACCACAAGGGGCGCGTCACGTCATGTCGGACCAACTCGAAGTTCGGCTCGCCCAACAAATGCGCCACATTCTGCTTCTGGCTGGTAAAGAAGTTGTCCAAGCAAATCACGTCGTGTTTGTCGGCCACCAAACGCTCGCACAGATGCGACCCCAAAAACCCCGCGCCGCCGGTTACCAAAATTCGCTTCAATCGAGACATCTTCGCTACCTATCGCTTCATTATTCGCAACATGAACCGCCCGCCAAGCCCGCCCGCACACCCGATGACGGCGGGACGCCACGCACGATTGTAGGACAAGTTAATCCAACCCGCCAAGACCGACCGGTCCAACCCCGGTCAATCCGCTATCGATCGAACAGATACGGCCGATTATACCGATTTTTCCCTTTTCCGATTTTCTCAGCCAGTCGCACGGGGCCAGCGGCACGGGGCCAGCGGCCGGTGTTGCCGTGGGTTAACGCCGCAAATCCAGGGTGGTCGGAAACGCGGGGTTCGGTGGCTCGTCGAGCAGCCGCATCGCCCCGGGCGTGTGCCCCATGGCAAAAAACCGCGCCGCTCGACGGGCCTCGGCTTCATTGGCATTCACCGGAAACGTTCCGTAGTTCCGGCCCGCCGGATGGGCCACATGATAAGTACAACCCGCCACGCTGCGCCCCGTCCAAGTATCGACCAAATCAAAGACCAGCGGGGTATGGACCGGGATCGTCGGATGCAGCCCACTCGGGGGACACCAGGCTCGGTACCGCACGCCCCCCACCCACTGCCCCGCGATGCCCGTGGTTTGCAAGGGCACCGGGCGTCCATTGCAGGCCACTCGATAACGATCGCCAAAGATGCCGGACGCCCTGACTTGCAATCGCTCCAACGACGAGTCCACGAACCGCACCGTGCCTCCACCCGCGGGCTCTTCGCCCAAGACGTACCATGGCTCAATTCCTGTTCGCAACTCCAACTGCACGTCTTCGTACTCCCACTTGCCAATCAGTGGAAAACGAAATTCATAGTGCGTCTGGAACCATTCCGCCTGAACGGCCATACCACCGCGTTGCAAATCCGAGATCACCTCACCGAAGTCCCGCCAAACGTAATGTGGCAACATGAAGCGATCGTGCAACGTCGTGCCCCATTCGATCAAATTCTGCCGGTAGGGTTGATCCCAGAACAACGCCACCAACCCGCGAATCAACAATTGTTGCGCCAAACTCATCTGCCAATGCGGCGGCATTTCAAACCCGCGCAACTCGACCAAACCCAACCGACCGGTGCTGCTGTCCGGTGAGTACAACTTGTCGATGCAGAACTCGGCTCGGTGAGTATTCCCCGTCAGATCGATCAACAAATTGCGAAACACGCGATCGACCAACCACGGCGGACAGGGCTGGCCCGCTTCTGGGATCTGGCGGAAGGCCAACTCTAACTCGTACAGGGCGTCACGCCGCCCTTCATCCACCCGCGGCGCTTGGCTGGTTGGCCCGATGAATCGACCGCTAAACAAGTACGACAGCGAGGGATGGTTGAGCCAATAGCCCACCAAACTCCGCAGCAAATCCGGTCGCCGCAGGAACGGACTGTCCAAGGGCGTCTCGGCCCCCAGCACAATGTGATTGCCACCGCCTGTCCCCGAGTGACGCCCATCGAGATCGAACTTGTCGGTCCCCAAGCGACTCAAACGCGCCTCTTCGTACAAGGCGGCCGTCGTCTCCCGCAACTCCGACCACGTACGACTGGGGTGCACATTGACCTCGATCACACCCGGATCGGGCGTGACCTTGATGCATTGCAACCGTGGATCCGACGGCGGCAGGTAACCTTCAATCACCACCGGTTGTCGCAACACCCGCGCAGTGGCCTCGACCGCCGACAACAATTCCAAGTAATCCTCGGCGAATTCCGTCGGCGGCATAAAGACATACAACCGCCCCTCGCGAACCTCGGCACACATCGCCGTCCGGATAACGAACGGCGAAGACTCCGCCACAGCCGATCCCCCCGTCACACCGACCCCCGTAACACCAACCCCCGTGACATCCGCTCCGGCCATGTCACGTCCCGCCGCTGGCGGCTGACCCGCCACGCGGTTCGACTGGTTCGACTCGGGCTCGCTGGCATCACCGCCCTGCAGATCGGCCAGGTACCGTCGGCGTTCTTCCTCCATCTCTGCCCCGCTCATCTGCGGCGACAACTCCGCAGCGGCCATCGGCGCATCTTCGCCCCGCAGCGACTCCTGCCAACGAGACATCGGCGGCAAGGCGGGTCGTGATCCCAGCTCCGCGTCGACGCGCCAGGGATTCAAACCCGACGCCGCTTGCGGCAGTGAATCCAACGGCAAACGCAGCCCCACCGGAGAATCTCCCGGCAACAAATACAGCTTCTCGGACCGCACCGGCCATGGGCCACTGACCCAGCGAGAACGCCCGGCCGACTGCCACCACGCTCGACGCAGCGGCAAAACGTAGCCTTTCGGCTGATTCAATCCGCGTGACAGAGCCCTGGCCAGCCGCACGCGTTCCTCTGGATCCTCCAACTTGTAATCGTGAGGGTCGACATTCACCGGCAACCGCTGCTCCTGTTGGATGTGGTGCACTGGATCTTCATACACCGGCACCACCCACCCATCCTTCAGCTCCAACACTTCAGCCAGACGCCGCATAAAAGCCTCGGCCAGCAGCGGGTCCAAGGTGCCCGTATCCTGCGGACCGGCGATCAAATCCAAGTCTTGCCAGATCGGCAAGCCATCTTTGCGCCAATAACAGGACAAGGCCCAGCGTGGCAACGACTCGCCCGGGTACCACTTGCCCGTCCCATAATGCAGCAATCCGCCCGGCGCAAATCGCTGCTGCACACGTCGGATCAATTGTTCGGATAACTGCCGTTTCTCCACCCCCACGGCCGCCGTGTTCCACTGCGCTCCGTCCATGTCGTCGATCGACACAAAGGTCGGTTCCCCGCCCATTGTCAGCCGAACCCCCTGTCGCTCCAAACGCTGATCGATCTCCCCACCCAACCGATCGATGGCCCGCCACACCTCATCCTCATAGGGCTTGGTCACGCGTGGCGTCTCGACCACACGGCGGACTTCCATCGTGTGCGTGAACTCGGATTCGCAAGGGTCCAACACCCCCGTAATCGGAGCCGCCGTGGTTGGATCAGGCGTGGCCGCCAATGGGATGTGTCCCTCGCCCGCCAACAACCCCGACGTCGGGTCCAACCCGATCCAACCCGCGCCAGGAACATAAACCTCCGTCCAGGCATGCAGGTCCGTGAAGTCCACCTCCGCGCCCGTCGGCCCGTCCAAGGCTTTCACATCCGGTACCAATTGGATCAAGTACCCCGAGACAAACCGAGCGGCCAAGCCCAAGTGCCGCAAGACCTGCACCAACAACCAGGCCGAGTCGCGGCACGACCCCGACAGACACTCGAGCGTCTCCTCCGGGCTCTGCACGCCCGGTTCCAAGCGAATCACATAACGGATCTCCTCCTGCAACCGGCGATTGAGCGCCACCAGAAAGTCGATCGTCGTGCATTTCTCGCGTGGAACTGTCGCCAAAAACGCCTGCAACCGCGGCCCCAGCGGCAAGGTCTCCAAGAACGCGCGCAAGTCCCGCTGCGTCTGCTCGTCGTACTCCAGTGGGAAGGTCTTGGCCGCATCCTCCACGAAAAAATCAAATGGATTGATCACCGTCATATCGGCAACCAAATCCACTTCCACCACCAAGTGGTCCGTCACCTGCGGAAACACGTACCGCGCCACAAAGTTGCTGTGCGGATCCTGCTGCCAATTGACAAAATGCTCGGCCGGGGACACACGCAGCGAATAACTCAGAATCGGCGTCCGGCAATGGGCCGCCGGCCGCAATCGGACCAAGTGCGGCCCCAGAGCAATGGATCGATCGTAACGGTACTCCGTGCGATGATGCAGCGCGACTTTAATCGACATGGATCAAGGGCCAATCAACAAAAACTGGGTGTAGACTCGATCACCGACATCATTGAGCCGCCGTTGCAAGTGATCGACAAACTGATGCATCCCACGACTCATGATCTCGTCGGCCGTGATCAACTGGAGTTCCCGACACAAACCGGCCAACTCCTCTTCAGCCCGATTCCGCGGGGAATCCTGCAATTCACGCAAGTGACCGTGATTGCCAATCGCCTTGAGCGACACCAGCGCCTCTTGCAGGCAGTATCGCACCGACCTAGGAAACAAATCATCCAAAATCAAAAACTGTATGATTCTTGGCACTGTAATTGTCTGGTACTGCTTGCGATACATTTCGAAGGCACTCACCGAGCGCAACAGCTCCGACCACTGCAAATCGTCAATCGTCGTGCCAACCAAATCCAAGGACGGCAGCAAGGTGAAATACTTCACATCCAAGATCCGACTGGTCTTGTCCGCTCGCTCCAACAATCGCCCCAAGTTGGCAAAGTGCCAACCCGTCCCATGCGACATGGTCGAATCCAATAACCCCGCCGAGACCAAACTGCTGCGTTTGATCCAATCGAACAGATTGTCCGCCGAACCGTACCGAGCAAAGGCCCGTACATCGTCTTGAAACTGCTTCTCCGCGGTCAGCACCCCGTGGTAGAAGTCGTTGAGATGCTCCCAGACCTCCGAGGAAATCGCCTCGCGGACACTGCGAGCATTCTCGCGAGCCGCCGTCAACGACGCCAGGATCGAATTCGGGTACCGCCGCTCGAAGGTCAAAAAACGAATCACCGACTCGGCGTCGTACTGTTCGTAGTACTTCTCATACAGTTCTTCGTCACCGGTGACTTGAATCAACGGATGCCAATGGTTGGCCGCACCGTCGGGTTGATCCAGAGTAAAGTACTGCGTCACATCGATGAACCGCGCCAAGTTCTCGGATCGCTCGACGTAGCGCGCCATCCAATAGATCGAATCCGCCACTCGACTCAACATCAGAGAGCCTCCTCAGTCGACGCGACTTGATCGGGTACCGACGCCACCACCCAAGTATCTTTGCTGCCGCCGCCCTGTGACGAGTTGACCACCAAAGACCCTTTCCGCAGCGCCACCCGCGTCAATCCGCCGGGCAAGACCCAGATCGAGCGACCGTAGAGCACGTACGGCCGCAGATCCACATGCCGCCCTTCGATCCCGTCCGGACAAATCGTCGGCACACGAGACAAGGACAACGTCGGCTGCGCGATGTAGTTCCGCGGATCCGCCTCGATCCGCCGCGCGAACTCGGCCTGCTCCTCGGTCGTCGACATCGGGCCAATCAACATGCCATAACCGCCCGCCTCGTTGGCCGCCTTGACCACCAACTCATTTAAATGGGCCAAGACATAAGCTCGATCCTCCGCCCGTTGGCAAACGTAGGTCGGGACGTTGGGCAGGATCGGCTCTTCATTCAAGTAGTAGCGGATCATCTCGGGGACAAACGCGTAAATCACCTTGTCATCCGCCACCCCCGTGCCCGGCGCATTGGCCAAGGCCACGTTCCCCGCCAAATAGGCGGACATCAATCCAGGCACGCCCAACATCGAGTCCTTGCGGAACGCCAACGGGTCCATAAAGTCGTCGTCGATCCGACGATAGATCACGTCGACCCGCTCCAACCCAGCGGTCGTCCGCATGAACACCTGCCGATCCACCACCACCAAATCGCGGCCCTCGACCAACTGCACCCCCATCTGCTGGGCCAAGAACGAATGTTCGTAATACGCCGAGTTGTACATGCCAGGGGTCAAGACAACGACCGTCGGACGATCCTGCGGCGACAAATGCACCAAGGTCTCGTACAGCCGACTGGGGTAGTCGATCACCGGCCGAACCTTCGAGGCCGAGAAAATCTTGGGGAACGACCGCTTCATCAACATGCGGTTTTGCAGCACATACGACACGCCACTCGGGCAGCGCAGATTATCTTCCAACACATAAATGGCACCGTCACCACTTCGCACCAAGTCCGTGCCCGTGATATGGCACCAGATCCCCTGGGGCGGCGTGAACCCGACACACTGCGGCCGGAAGGACTTGGCCTCCTGCAACAACTCGCGGGGCACAATCCCCTCGTTCACAATCGTCTGTTCGTTATAGACGTCCTGAATAAAGCAATTCAGGGCCTTGATCCGCTGCTTGAGCCCAGCCTCGATGTGCCCCCACTGCATGGCTTCGACGATCCGCGGCACGATGTCGAAGGGAAAGATCTTCTCCGTGCCTTCCTGGTCGCTGTAGACGTTGAACGTGATGCCCATCCGCAGCAGCGCCTGATCGATGGCCTTCTGCCGCCGAGCCAATTCGCCGGGCGGCAATTCCTCGATCATCTCCACCAAGGCCCGCGCGCCCGCTCGCGGACGCCCATCCTCTTGAAACAATTCGTCATAGAAGCCCTCGGTCTGGTATTGCTGGAATTGGCTCAAAGAACACTCTCCGACGCGGCCAATGTTCAAGTCGAATCCCGACGAAACGGCGGCAACACCCGCCACTTTCTCTACCCCCGGCCCCCCTCCGCCTCTGGGCTTGTTGCTTTTTCCAGACTTGCACGCGAATGGGCTGCCCGAATCAACGAAACCGTGCGAAAACACGGCGTTTCCGCCTCAAACGAAACGCTTGACGCGTTCCGCTACGGAAAACTCAACAAGCCCTTGACGCGTTCCGCTACGGAAAAATCAACAACCCCCTCTCCCCGGGGCGTCGGTAGACTAGCAGAATACCAAGCTTTTGCAAGTAATCTTTGCCTGGACGCTCCCGCCCGCTCACACACGGCCCGGCGACTTGGGTTAGACTGACAACTGGCTCGTTCAGGCCTTGGCACCACGGACGGCCGCGTGTACTCGGGCTTGATCGGAGAACGAATGGACGCTCACAGCTTTTGGCTGCAACTGGACGCCGATCGCAAAATTCTCCTCCGTGACGACGAAATCGAGCGGCAGGAGCCAGGGACCGTCTCCCTCATGCCCTCCGGCATTGGTAAAATTTTGTCCGTGCAAGAATTGGCGGATCTCTTGGAGATTCTTGGAGCCGCTCGGTAGAATCCCGAGTACGCAGGTTGATTTTTCCGTAGCGGAATGCGTCAAGCATTTCGATTGACTCGGAAACGCCCTGTTATTGCACGATTCTCTTGAATCGGACGGCAGGCTCGCGAGTATGTCAGGAAAAATCAACCAGCCTCCAAGGTCAGGTTGATTTTTCCGTAGCGGAACGCGTCAAGCGTTTTGATTGACGGGAAAACGCCCTGTTATTGAACGGTTCTCTTGAATCGGACGGCAGGCTCGCGAGGAAGTCTGGGAAAAATCAACCCGCCCGCGTATAACGTTGGGCGACCGGAGATTTTTACAGGGCTCCGGTCGCAGCAACCCAACTTTGGTGTACCTGTCTTTTCACAACTCATTGCACAAGGAGAATGTCTCTTGAAACTTCATTGGAAACCATGGACTCGCCGCGGGCTGGCCCCCGTATGGCTGGTCGCCATGGCCGCCAGCTCATCGTCGCCCCTGCTGGCGGACGATGGCTCGGCCACTCAGAAGCTCGAGTTCGCAGGGCCGCAATTGGTCAAGGCCGCTGGCCAACCGATCTCGGTCGAAGCCCCCGGCTACGCTTGCCCCACGGTCGTCGACCTGGACGGCGACGGACGCTTGGACTTGGTCGTCGGCCAATTCAACGGTGGCATGATGCAATACTTTCGCAACGAGGCCGAAGCCGGCACCCCGCCGAACTTCGCTGCCGCCCAGTGGTTGATGAGCGAAGGATCCCGGGCCACCGTGCCTGGGGTTTGGTGATGCACCTCCTCGACTCCACAGTTTGTGGACTGGGACAATGACGGTCGCCTGGACATCCTCTCCGGGTGCTACTGGACCGAGGGCGCTCCTGCTGCCCATATTCAAATCCTGACTGGGAAAGGTGGCTTGGAATTCTCCGCCGCACAAGCCCTGCTCAACGCCGATGGCAAGCCGCTGGAGAACAGCCACCTGCCCGACGGCAACGATGACGCCAACATCACCAACAATATCTGCACCCAACAACACGCGGTCGACTACGACGGCGACGGCTCGTTGGACTTGGTCGTGGGTAGCTTCGGACCGCACTTCTACCTGTACAAAAATGCAGGTGATGCCGCCAAGCCGCTGCTCAGCAGCCAACCCGTGCAATTGCCCATCAAGTCGCCCGACTACCACGCGGCTCCCCACCTCGTGGACATCAACGGCGACGGCAAACTGGAGTTCATCACCGGCAGCTCCAACGGCAAGGTCTACATTAGCTACAACCGTGGCACACGAGCCGAACCGCAATGGTCCGACTTCCAAGTGCTGTTGGATATCGCCGCCGAATCAGAAGTTTTCACATTGGAGGAAAACTTCGAGCCGAAACCGGGTAGCTCCACGCGTGTCTGGGCCACCGATTGGAACGGCGATGGGCTCATGGATCTGGTGGTCGGCGACTCCATTACCGTTTCCTCCCCCGCACCTGGCTTGACCGAAGAACAGTTCAAAGCCAAACGCACCGAGTGGGAAGCGGCCATGGCGGAAGCCAGTTCCTCGGCCAACGAAGGCAACCTGTTCCAACGCTACTACGAAGCCATGGAAAAGGGCGAAGAAGTAGACAAGGAACTGGAGGAAGCCTACTCCAAGGCCACCGAAAAAATGATGGAACTCTACCAATCCCGCGCGGAGTGGATCTCCGAACGTCGCACAGGACACGTTTGGGTGTACCTGCAAAAGGCGACTCCGGTAACCACACCCCAGGACGGCCAATAGTCGTCGACCTGAACCTGAAAACTCCATCCACGGAGCGTTCGCTGGCGAACGCTCCGTTTTTTTGCCCCCCACGCGATCTGCCCCCTCACTCCTTCAGTCCCCTCACTCAATCTGCCCAACACTCCATCTACCCAACACTCCATCTGGCGACCACATCCTCATCCCTCGCCCCTCATCCCTCATCCCTCACCCTTCACCCTTCACCCTTCACCCTTCACCCACACTGCTAGCACTGACTCCGCTTTTTTGGCCAAAAATCTGCGACGCCGCACCGCCAAACCTGGATTCATGGCAAATCGGTGTTTTGCAATTTGGGATAAGTCTGCAAAATAGCGGGACGTCGGACTGTGTACAGGTCCGCCGCAGGCATGGATGCCGCCCTTTCGATCACTGCATCGCTCACCTGGCGGTTGACGTGCTCGAGTTTCGCGTGTACCTCCCGTCATGGGACGGACGGTCCACGTGTCGCTCGGTCCGTAGCTTCGCGCGATCGGCCCGCCACCTGACACTCAGTTAGGCCGCTGGCCGCTCGCTCGCACGAAATCGTTAGGTGGTGTTGTCATGGCCAGGTCTCGCCGAAGAATCATCAGTCGTCAAAGCAATTCCTCGTCGCGATTCTCTTATGCCGTCTGGGGCAAGTGGCTCTTAGTCGCCCTGGGCCTGGGCGGTGGTACCTTTGGGGTTCACCGGGTCGTAACCTCGCTCCCCACCGGTGCGGTAGCCGACAGCAGCGGCACCGAAGTCGGCCCCCACCTGGCCGAGGTCGCCTCCAGCCAGAAGCCGCCGCTGCCAGACGAACCCCAGTCCGGTGTGGCCGGCGTTTTCCCACCACCGAGCAACCGCTTGGCCCAAGCCAACGACTCGGCCGCGGACCTCCGCAGCCCGCCCAACCCGGCCGCCGCCCCCCCGAGCGGTTTGCCAGGCCAAATGCCCAACCCCAGTTTGAATCGTGAGGCAACCGGGACCGGCAACGCGGGACTGCCAGCGAGTTCCGGGCCCAGCAGCCTGGATCGCAGCCTCGCCAGTAGCCTGTCGTCGGCCGCCGCCAGTGGTGCCAACTCGGGGTCACCCCCTGCCCCCCGCCTGGCCCCTGCCGACTCAACCGCAGCCAACAGCACCGGCCTGCCTAGCCCACTGCCCAACCCGGCCGCCAACGGTCTGGCCGGCGCCAATCCCAGTTCCGGGCTGCCCACGACTCCCACCAGCCCCGCCGCCCCCATCGCATCGACCACGCCCACCGCTGCCGACGCGCCGTTGCGCTCTCCCGGCGGATTGCCCGGCGGATTGCCCGGAGCACTGCCCAGATCGCTGGCCGGCGGGTCGGGAATCGCCGCTGCCACGGGCCTGATCGAAACGGAGGATAACCCCGCTGCTCCGCCGCCGCGGCCCGCCGACCCCTCCGCCAGCCCACTCGCAGCAGACACCATGCGAGGCAATCCACCCGGTACGCCCAACTTCCCACCGCCCACGCTCAATCCAGCCGGCAGCGGCTCGTCCCCGAGCGGTCCCAACACCGGCGGCTTGCCCCCCGGCGACTCGTTGGCCAACAACCCCAACGTGCCACGACTCAACGCGGCTCCCACCCCGTCGCCCGCCACCAACCCCAACGCCCGCAGCGCCAGCGATGCATTGGCAGGTGGCCCTACTGGCAATTCAATAACAGGCGGCTCGATGCCGGCACCCGGTCCACTGCCCACGGGTCCCCTGCCGACCGGTGGCCCACTGCCCACGGGTCCCCTGCCGACCACTGGCCCACCGCCGACCGGTGGAGCGCTTGCCGGTCCGCTCCCTTCCGCCCCTCGCAATGACATGCCCAACCCGGCTGCCAGCCTGACGGCTGCCCCGACACCCAGCACCCTGCCACCCTCCAGTCCGACGATCGGTATCCCCTCAGAGAATCGCCTCGCCGCGCCCAATCCTTCGGCCACAGCACCCATGAACCCCGCGTCCAACCCGCTGCCGCGTAGCACCACCAGCGCCGGGCTGCCACAACCCGATCCACTGGCCAGCGACCCGCGGCGCACACCAGCCGCTCCGACCAGCTTTGATGCTAATTCAAACAATTTTAGCAATAGTCCCAACAACACGCCGCCGACCGCGGCCGCTGGTTTTAATCCCGGCGCGCGGCTGCCCGCGACCATGGTTAGCAACCGCCCCGGCGATCCCCAATGGGAAATCCAGCAACAAGCGGCCTTGGTCATCGAGAAGTTGGCCCCACCCGCCGTGCAAGTCAATGTGCCCGCCAAGTTTCTGATGGTCGTTCGCAACGTCGGCCGAGTCCCCGCGGGACAAGTTCTGATCCGCGACCGCATCCCGGAGAAAGCACGATTAATTCAAGCCACTCCCAAGCCGACTCGGCAAGACGGCGACCTGCTGGAGTGGGAACTGGCCGCCCTCCCGCCTGGCGAAGCTTACCAAATCCAACTCGAGCTGCTGCCCACCGAACCAGGCGAAATCGGCAGCGTGGCCCAGGTCATCTCCTCGGCCGTCGCTGCCACCCGCACCCGCAGCACTCGCCCACAACTCAGTATCGAACACGCCGCCCCGCCCCAAGTCATGGTCGGCCAAACGGTCGTGATGAACATTGTGGTCCGCAACGAAGGTGACGGCGTCGCTGAAAATGTGGTCATTCGCGAAATCGTTCCGCCCCAAATGATGCATCCCTCGGGCAACGAAATCGAAAACCCACTGGGCAACTTGGCGCCCGGACAAACCCGAACGTTACAGCTGCCTCTGGTCGCTCGCACCCCCGGCACCGCTCGCAATACGATTCGCGTCACCGGCGAGGGCAAGTTGTCGGCCGAACACTCGATCGATATCCAAATCGTCGCCCCACAGCTACAGGTCCTGGGCGATGGCCCCGAACGCCGCTTCCTCTCGCGGCCCGCCACCCACACGTTCCAAGTCAAGAACTTGGGCAGTGCCAACGCCACCAATGTGCAGATGATGGCTCGCCTCCCCCAGGGCCTCCGCTACGACAGCTCGTCGCCCGCCGGTCGCTACGACCCCAGTCGCCATGCCGTGTTCTGGGCCATGGCGAATCTCCCCAGCAACGCGGAGCAGTCGGTCACCCTGACCACCATGCCCATGGCACCCGGGGAACAGCCCATCGAGTTCCAGGCCCTGGCCGATCTGAACCAACCGCAGGTTACGACGCGAACGTTATTGGTCGAGCAACTTTCCGAGCTATTTTTCGATATCGACGATTTGCAGGATCCGATCGAGGTCGGGACCAATACGATGTACGTGATTCGCGTCGAGAACCAAGGCTCGCAGGTCGCTAATAACGTGGCGATGGTGGTCGATTTCCCCGCCGGTGTCGAGCCGCTGAACGTGGAATCTCCGATCGAGTACCAACTGCAACGGGACGGCCAGGCCAGTCGCTTGGTGTTTGCCCCAGTGGCCAACATGAACCCACGCGCCCAGATGGTCATTCGCGTCGAAGCCCGCGGCAGCCGCGAAGGCGACCATCGCATCGAGGTCCGCATGACCAGTGCCCAAAGACCGACGCCCGTCGCGAAACAAGAAAGCACCAAAGTTTACGCCGACCGCTAGATTCGCGACCCCAAAATCACCCAACCGTCGCCCTTGTTTGCCTTCGGTCGCTCCAAAGATTAGACTGGCCCCACCGCCCGAAAATAAGCGGCGGTGATTGGCTCTGTCTTGTCTTTGGAGTTGGTCATGCTTGTCCCATCCGCCTCTCTGCCCCGTGCTCGCGTGCTCCCCAGCCTCGGAGCCTGGCTCCGATTGGCCGGCGTGCTGGTCATTACGCAGGTTATTGCCCCAGTCATTGCCCCAGTCATTGCGCCAGTCATTGCCCCAGCCCTCCAATTGGACAACGCGCGGGCGCAATCCTACCCAGATTCGATAACGGCTGAACTAAATTCGACAGCGGCCAAGCGTAGTTCGACAGCGGATTGGGTCCAGCACGTTGCGCCCGGAGTGCGTTTGGTCGGCCGCCCCAACTTGGGAGCCGAACACTTCAATCCGCACGGTTACGCGTTTTCGCCCGACGGTCGCTACGTGGTCGGGTGCCGAGGACGACGCATGGTCGAAATCGACTGGGACACCCAACAAGTCGTGCGGCAGATGGATCTGCCGACCAGAGCCGGCAACAGCGGTGTCTACCGCTTCTTTTATACCGCCGATCGACGGCACTTAGTGGTACCAATCACTTGGTCGGGTCGACCTTACGCCGCCGACGATGGCACAGATCTAGATGACGATAATTTCACGCAATTTTTTCAAGAGTACCCGCCCCACAAGTTCCGCGGCACTCGATTGTTGATTTTTGATCAACAGTGGGCCCTGCAACATGATCTGGAGTTAGTCACACAGGTAGACGAAAATCACATGCAGATCATGGGCCAAGGATCGCCCAACTCGTTCGATTCCTTCACATTATTGCCTGACCAACGCACCGTGCTGGCCTTTAGCGGATCGATGGTTAAGGTCATTGATCTGGAGCAGGGCCAAGTCGTGGCCCAGCAAACCAAAGTCTCGGATGGCCACTTGGTCTCGCCCCACGAATACGCGTTCGGTTATCCGCTAAAAATCTGGGATATTCAACAGAACGTAATCCGTTCCGCCGAATCCCTGCAGCTGCCGGAAAAGTCTAGCCTTCGCGCAGTCGCCTCCAATTTCCGCAGTTTGGTGTACTTCGATCCGGCCACCCGCGAAACGATTTGGCGCGACCAATCAACTGGGCGGAAGCGTGTCCTGACAGAGGAACCCCCGACCGGCGACGGGCAGTTTTCTACGGACGGTCGATTGTACCTGTTTGGAAAATGGGTCCCCGAGAAACGGCAACTGGGGCACATGGTCATCCAGGTCTACGACACGGAAGCGGATGAGATACGCCTGGCCGTGACCAGCGAAACGGCTCTCCGCTTGGCATTTCGGCCGGGGCGTGAGACGGTGTTGGCCCACAGTCGCTACGATGGGGCATTGACGGAAGTGTCGCTAGATCAAGACTTTTTGCCATCCGCCGTGCAAGCCACACTGCGTTTGCCCAATACAGGAGGTTTGACTTATTTTGACCAGGACCGTCAGTTGTTTCTCACGGAAGGGCATTGCCACTTGTCGACCGATGCCGCCGCCACACTCCAGGCAGGTGTTTCCAATCGAGGAAGTTTTTCGCCCAGAAAGTCCCTGCAATTGACGTTCCCGTACGATCGCGAGAAATACGAAGTGGGGCTGGACAGTCCCCAGGGCGATAACCCGCGCAAATTGTATGAGATCGCTCCGTTGCAAATGCTCCAGACGCTGCGGGCGGCGATCGGAGTTCCCAACCAGCGGCAAGTCCCGCTCCAGTCCGTTGTCTTGGAATTTGACCCGAGTGGCGAAATCGTGCGTGACTTGTACGTGGAGAACGAAGATATCGTGCGTTTGCGACTGACCCAAGTCGGAACCGGACGGCGGATCTCGGAGACGCGACTCCTCAGTGGGCTCTCGCCCTTGAGCCGACTCGGCGGTGCGATTTCACCCGACGGTCGCCGCGCCGCCTTGGCTCTGAAACAGCAACTGGAAGTCGTGGACGCCAGGACAGGCAAATCGCTGCAGACGATGGAATTGCCGCAAAACATTCGCCGCATCAAATTCGATCGGCGCGGCGAGTTCGTGGCGGTCGCCTTGGGACATTATTTTTGGAACGCCAAGATCCAACAACTGCGAGTCTTCCGCGTCAGCGATGGCCAAGAGGTCTGGGCCCAGCAAGAAAGTGGGATCGTCGAATTCGGCTTCCAACCCGGCACGGATCGCTTGTATGTGTTGACCAGCGGCCAGGAAAACACATTGCGATTTTTCGACCGAGACACCTGGCAAGAGACTTGGCGACATGCCACGTCCCACGGGCTATCCTACGGCATGGCCATCTCCAGCAGCGGTCACGAAGTTGCCCTCGGCCTGCGCGATTCACGAGTCGAGTTCTGGCGGCTGAGTGAGTTACAGGGTCCTGCGCCGTAACACACCGTTTGCCCCTCCGGACGCGGGCCTGCTCCCCACCGCCCCCGCAGCATCCCACCTCGCCCGCCTCACAAACCATACAAACCGCCGCATCCGAACCTCGCCGGTCCCCTGGTCGTCTAACCTACGAGTGTCTACACTTTTACGGAGAGTATTGCCAACTTTACCCGCCCCGGTAGCTCAGCTGGATAGAGCAACTGACTTCTAATTGAAAAAGTCAACTTTCTCAGAATCTCACAAAACAGCGTAAAACCCCGTGTTTTCTAGGGTAAAACGCCTCTCGGCAAGTGACTGCTAAAAGCTCGTTTCGGCTCTCGGAATGAATCTCGCAGGTGTGGGGCACACCTGGCAAAATTCAGTGCGCGAAAATCAGGATTTTTTTTCCGCTTCTCTCCCGCTCTCCGTCGCTTGACTCTGGCCACGGGTCCCAACCCCCAACAAAAAAGGCCCCAGAGTCTCCCCTGGGGCCTGTGTGGTTTCGGTTGCTGGTCGCCTGGTCAGCTCCCGGGGTGCGACTGTTCCCATTGCATTGTGATTGACTGAACTTCAGTAGCCGACAAATAGCCGCAGACGGCCGCCTGTGCGATTCTTTCAATCAGTGAAAAATATGGGAGCAGGTATTCCGCAGTGGTTCCAACCCACTCAAGCAAAGCCTCGTCAACGGCCGCAACTCGCGGCTGTTGATCGCTGCCAACCACAACTCTCGTCGATGGGTCGCTTTCCAAGACTGAACGCACTCGAAGTAAGTCCTCGGAACGGCAGATTTTCCAATTGAACGTCAAGCAAATCGCTGTTGCCATGTTTTCAACCGTCTCTCGATCCGCTGAAACCAAAACAATCTCCTCTTGCTCCGCCAGCAGTTTGGCTGCCTCAGCAATCGGGCCGCTCAAGCTGATTCGAGCTTGGGAGATATGATTAATCTCCACCCCAGCAGCCTCTACGAGTCCGTCGCCTTCCCCAACATGAACAGCCGTTGCCGGCAAACCTTCCAGCCATTTGGCGACCGCGTGTCCTGCTTCATGGTAGGCGGTCGCTATACGCTCGTCTGATACGGTATTCATGAACTATCCCCTCCCAGCTTTGAAGCTCTCGGCGGTGATAACTTCGCAGTCATCCGAGAAAATCCCCAGCCGATGGTCGCCCATGTCTTGGCCGGCGAAACCATCCAAGAACCGCAGCAGCCCTCGACGATCCGCCGCCGTGGGTCCCCAGTTTGGGGATAGCAGCTCGACCAGTTGCGAGCCTAAAAACACTCCAACCCGTAGCGGACACTCGCGGTAGTGCTCCTGGAGCAGCCGGCGATAGATCCGCCTCAGCTCCCCGGTTTGCAGATCGACAACCCGCAGCTGGTAGCGGGATCGCCGCAGCATCGGCCGAGCCTGGAATTGTTCGATGGTCAGTGGATGCCGGACCGTGTCGCGGACCCCGAGCAGCTCGAACCGATGGGACCGCCACTCGAGGGGTGCGGTAACTTTTGTGCTGGTCGGGTACTGGTCGATCAGAATCGTCGGAAGATTGACGGCCGTTTGGGCCTGGTGCTTGATCGCCATGATAGGCTCGCTTTCTCGGCGGTTTCCCGCACGAATCCCAGCCCGGGCGCGGAAGTGCCTCTAAGGCCAGCAATATGGCCTTGGCGGGCCTCACGGCTTCGCCACACTGCAGCGCCCGGACTGGGGCTCGGTATTGCTTTCTTGAGAGTTGCTGGCCGTTGCCGGCCTTTTGGAGACTTGTCACGGTAACAGATCGCAGCAGCCGACGCAACAACGAATCGAGGGACCTGGTCGCTTCAGTGCTCGAGGGGTCCGCAGCTGTCGCGGCCTCCTGGCCTAGCTGGTTGCTCGTTTTCAGGGCGCAAATTTGCGCTCTGAAACGATCGCGGTTTCCCGATCAGAATCGAGGGACCTGGTCGCCTGGGTTTCAAGTCGCAAATTTGCGGTTTGAACGGTCCCCGGTTTCCCGTGGTGGTAATTTTACGCCCACGGGGAAACCACGGCTCCCGCTTGACACGGTCGATGGAGTAGGCGCGACTATTGCCGGTCCCCTTCCCGCCCTTTGCTGGTGTTACATCGTGACACTTGTCCCGAATGGTCCTGCCTTTACTTCGCTTGTCACCACCTGGCTGTTCAACCATCGCCTCCCGAAACATCGCCAACGCTTCGGGATCTTCCTTTATCACGGCTTCAACCTTCTTTGGATCTTCGCCCCAGCCGCGAATCGGTTCTTCCCCACGCCGGCCGTCTTGGCTGATTCCTTGCGTGTGTCTAAACCCTTTGGCAATTCTGCCGAATGGTTTTTCTTCCTCCCCCTGCCACCACTTCCGTCATCGCCTTTGCCTTTCTTCTGCCTTTCCTCAGCAATCGGGTGAAGTATCGCCTCCCGCTTCCTGGCAAGGGCTCCCGCTTGACCTGGTCGCCCATCATCCCATCAAGAGAATCACCCGCAGGACCGCCGCCTTTTTGGCCGCCTCGCTGCCTGGCTCCGCGTCTCCCGCCTCCTGGGGTGCGTCCCCCTGTGTGGAGACCTCTGTGGGTCCGCTCGCGTCCTGGCTCGATTCTGGGGGTGCTACGCTGCCCATCGTCCGGCCCCTTTGGCCCGAGAACCGCGCGAGGGGTGCGGCAGCCTTTTCAGGATCGACCGGGGGAGCCCCATTGCCTCGAGGGTTTCCCGCAGCTCCGCGATAACTGCAGCGCGGCCCGACTCGGTCGCTGGCACCTGCCAGTGCCGCAGATCCCGCAGCTGCGATAGTGCGCCGATCAGGCTGTAGTTCATCCCCAGCAAAACCAGATCGACCAACGCCGCGTCAGAATCGCGGAACGTCGCGAGATCCTGGCCCAGTGATTCAAGAATGCGACCAGCTCGCTCGACACTTGCCGGCCTGGTCCAGCGCCAGGACTCAATGTCCAACCCCATGGCAATCTCGAGCCGAGCATAGCCGGCCTGCAAAACCAGCTCGAGGGATCGCGGCTTTGATCGCTTGGCTCGGTCGCGTGTGATTGTCTGACTCATCCCCAGCCCTCGAGATCCTGGTGGCCAGAATGGCCAGAAAAAAGGGAGGGGACCGGCCGTCGAATGGCGCAACGACAACCGGCCCCCATCCCCAAACCAACCTGCATCAGTACGACGCGCCCGGCAGATTCGCGTGGTCCTCGGCGTAGATCCCCGGTTGAAGGTCGCCAAAATTTTGGCCCTTCAGTGCCTTGGCAAAGGCTGCCAAATGCAAACGCTCCTTCTCAGTCGATCCCCAGACCGGCTCGAGGGTTTCGATCAGAGTGCGACCGCGGAACAGCCCAACCTTCAAAGGCGACCGAAAAAACTTCTTGAACAGCAGCCGATAATAGACGTGCTTTTCCGTGTAGTCGTTTTCATCGAAAAAAGTCAGGACATAGCGCGAACGCTCCCGCAGTGGGTTAGCGATGAATTGCTCGAGGGTCAACGGCCGCTCCTGCAAGTCGCGGACCCGCAGAACCTCGCCCTGTACCTGCTCCCAATCGCCGATGGTGTGAACCGTCGCGGTCTTGGCGTAGCTGTCGCGTAACGTGGGTGCCAACCAGTTGGGCAACGCCTCTCGACGGAGGGTTAATGATTGCATTGCCTTTTGTTTCATAGCCGCCGTTGTCATCGTTTTTTGCCTTTGTGTGAAAATGTCCCAACCGCCTGGCCAACGTGGCCGATGGTGTCCTACTTGGCCGAACCGATCGCTGCGTTCCACTCTTGGCCGATCCGCTGGCGGATTGCCTCGCGGTTTTGCCGATGGTGCGACTGCTCGGACTGTGCCGCGTCCAGCTCATCGCGTACTGCCTCGAGTCGCTCGCGTGCTGGTTGGACCGAGACATGCAGCGCGGCCGACTTCGCGAACCTGGCCTCGGCGTTTAGCGGGTTGTGGTCGATCAGTCGCTCCCCGCCTGGTAGTCGGATGGTCTCGGGTCCGCAGCCGGCCTCGATCATTATCGCCTTCGCCTTCTCGATTGCCTCCGCGTGTGCGGCCGCGGCATCTGCGAACTTGGCCTC
Source organism: Pirellulaceae bacterium (assembly GCA_018402565.1). GTDB lineage: Bacteria > Planctomycetota > Planctomycetia > Pirellulales > Pirellulaceae > M30B19. The sequence goes on from JAGYIQ010000002.1 coordinate 184,752, forward strand.
GAGCCCGTCGATGGTGCCTTGGGTGCTGGCAACAAGATCATTCGCCAGACGGCCGGCAGCCCGATAAAGATCGACGATAGCCGCGCGGGTTGCCTGGTACTTTCGGACCAGCTGCTCGGTCGGCTTCTCGCTGTTCCACAAATCCGCGTAGATCTCGGTGGCTTCTTGCTCCGCGTTTTCGATCTCGGTGGCCAGCTGCTCGAGTCGCTCCCGCGGGTCGATCTCGGTGGGGGTGGATGATTTTTTTGCCATGGGTGCGCCTTTGCCGTTGGTGAAAAAAGGGGGGACCGGAAAATGACCTAACCGGCCCCTCGAGCAGGTCTCGCCCAACCTGCATTCCCTGCATCTGTAATCGTAGCGAAATACAATCGAGGCTCAACAGAACAATTCACCAATACCGCGGGAACCGCGGTAAAAGTTTCAATAAAAAAAGCGAGCGAGTTTGTATAAGATTTTGGCTTATCCCTCTGGGGTCCCCCGTCAGAAAACCCAAAAAAGGACCCGCTCGGTTTTCCGGCCGGCCTGGTCGCCCTGGCTCCTGGCTCCTGGCTCGCTCGCTCGCTGCGTCTCGGTGTGCTGTCCGACTCTCGAGCCCGATCGACCGCAGCGCTCGCCTAATGGCCTCCCCGCGTCCCTGGTGCCTTTTCGTGACGATCAAAATAGGTCACGAAATAGATCAAAAACCACTTGAGTCTCGACATACTGACGCCCATCGCCTTTTGGCATCTCGTACGGTCCCAGCTCTTCTAGTGTTTTCGTGACCACCTCGCGAGTAACTGCGTCAACTTCAGGAGATAAAGGATCATTAAACAGCCTCGCGTACTCAGCCCATTTATGACCAGTCGCGGTGTAATGGTTGGCTAGCGATACCATTAACGACATCGCCCGTAAGCCGTGCGCCAATTCTTCAGCGTTGGCAAACATGAACTCCCGTTGCACAATCTCCCACAATCGACGACGCAACTGTAACCAACTAGGAATCTCTGACCTTTGGCTTTTCTGTCGCTGCCGTTGTTGCCGCTTCCGTTCCGCTGCCGTCATGGCTTGATCGCCTTTTGGCTTGCGCCCTTTTCGTGACTTGTTTGTGCTGTCACAAATTGCAGCCGACTTTGATTCTCTCATTTCGATCCTTCCTCCGTTGCTTATTGGCCTGCCTCACTCGGCCGCCTCTCCTGTCGCTTCACTGCTCCGCGCTCGTCTCCGTCGCTCCTGGCCCCCGCCGTGGGGGTCTCCCGGCCTGGCTCAGTCGCCGTGGGTCTCGGTGTCGCCCTCGGTGTCGCAACTGCTCGAGGGGTCGATCAACTCCACTCGCATCGTGGGGGACCCGCAGCAGATCCGCACCCGAGCCCCCAGCAGCAGCCCCAGCCGGTTAGCCTCGGCTTGGATCTCCGCCGCTCCCGCGTCCGGCTCGGCCTCGAGTGCCAGTCGATCCCCGCAGCACCCCCAGCGCCCGAACAGAATCGAGCCCCGCAAAAAATCGACGACCAACTCCCGATCGCCAGTCCCGCGGAACCTGGCCCGCCGCACTTTGCCGGCCTCGATTGCCTCGCGGATTCTGACGACCAGCCAGCTCGGCCATTGGCCCACCTCGAGGGGTTCTGCCTGGTGTAGTTGCTCCGTCGCCTCGCTCATCGCTCCGTGTCCTCCCTGGTTTGGTTTGCTCTTGGGTTTGCTCTTAGGTTTAAACCTATGTCAAACCGATCCGGTCCCGCGTCCCGGTCTGCCTGGTCATCGCGGAACAGTTCCGCAAAGTTCCGTTCCGTTCCCCGGTTCCCTCGGTCGGGGTCTTGGACGGTCTTGGACGGTCTTGGATTTCTCGAACATCGTCGAACATCGTCGAGCACCTCCCAGCTGGCTGTCGCGGTCGGCCTGGCCCCGCCGCAACCCTCCCCGAATCTGTCATTGGGTGCGTCAGCGTCAGCGAAAGACGCACGCAATGTTTCTGTACATTCTGTATGTGGTGACATGGTGTCACCCCTAAATGTCGCAAATGTCACCCCTAGCTGTCGCAAATGTCACCCCTAGCAATCAGCTCTCGGTGACATGGTGTCACCCCTAGGACGCCCCGTTATCTTGTAGGTCCTGGGAATACTGCCACGCTCCTGGCCTGTGACCTCTAGTGCTCCAATCGCAACTAGGTCGTCGATAGTCCTGACGGCCTGGCGTTTACTGATCCCAGCCGCGTCTGCTATTTGCTGGGAGGACGCGCGGAACTCTCCATTTGGCTTGGCGTGCCTCCAGCCGACCAGCAGCACAACGCGATGGGATAGACTCGGTAGGCGGTGTAGGACCTGGTCAACCAGCAGATTCAGCTGCTCGAACCTCATTCCCGATTTCTGCTTTGCGGTGGGTCGCTTCATTGGTCACCCCCGAACGGGTCGAACGCTGCGATTGTCCGGTGCGAAAACTCCATCCTTGGCTTGTCAAACTTGAGGGGAAAATCTTTCATGGCCCCGTGGCGATTTTTGCAACACTCGAGCAGGACATCGGTAACGAAACTTTTACCTTCCGATTCTCCGTCCTCCTTGAGAACGTAGGCGGAGTCTAGGTTAAACTCGATTTCGCTCGACTCGCGGAAAGACGACAATCCCAGAGACTTCGACTCATAGCTCCCTTTTTCGCCTCGCTTGATCGCACTGATCGCCAGAACGGACCAGCCGCCGTCAGCAAGCGAACGTAGCAGCGTCATCAGGTCGTCGATTCCGGCTCGCTTTTCAACGCCTGGTGGGGTGAACTTTTGCAAATAGTCAACAATCAATAGACCTGGTGGAGACTCTTGTAGCATCAGCAACTCGAGATAGCCGGCAGGGTCCACCACCTTTATCCTGGCGACAATGTCACGCATGTTCTCGAGGGCATCAATCGCCTTGCGTCTCTCCTCCGGCTCCATGTCGTTATGCCGCAGTTTCTTGTAGCTGATCCGCGTGTCGCGTGAAATGATCCGATTGAGAATGACATCGAAAGACGTGTCCGCTGGCGCGATGTACGCGATGAGTGACGGGTCCAGCTTCAACGCATCGAACGTAACTTGAAGGGCAAGGGCGGTTTTGCCTGCTCCTGGTGGCGCACCCAGCCCCATTATCAAACCTGGCCCGATTTCCAACCCCTCGAGGGCGGAGCAGGTCGGCAGCAACGGCCGCACTTTGCAGCTGGCAATCTCGACCAGTTTTCGGTCAAGCCACTCAACCCCAGAGCGGAGCCCCGTTGCTTTTGGCTCTGGCGTCGTTTGAGTCAACCGCGTCAACTTGCCGACCAGTTCCGATACATCGTCACCACGGTCGTGCAGCGACTTTAGGTCGGCAATTAAAATCCGCTCTTGGTCTTTCTGGTATGCCTCGCGTATTTTGTCGGCAAAGTAATCAACAAATGCGCCGTTTGCCGACCGCTCCAACACCTTCTCGACAAACGGCATGTTGTAGGCGTCCGCCGCCTTCCGAATCATCCGCTCGAAAAATGCGTCAACAGGAGAGATACCACTGGCCCACAAACCTCCTATTGCCTCATAGACTTCTGCGACCCCATCGCCGATGAACATGGCTTTTGTCACGCCACGGCCCCGTGGGTCAACTCGACCAGCAACGACCGACTGTAGGAAACGTATCTCGTTTTCGATCCTTGTCGTCTGCGTTTCTTCAGGTGCAAACGCCAGGCGATTTTTCTTGCCATTTGTCGTGCTTTGTGTTATCATTTAGCTGCACTTGTTGTGTGGTGCGAAAATCCTTAGGTCGGCCGTTGCGAGCGGTCGGCCTTTTTTGTTTTTCCTACAAAACCGCGTCCTTGCGGTCGGTTGCGCAACGCTGCGCCGTCATCGCCTCCGTTTGGTGGTCGCAACGGTCGCGGACTGTGCCGGCCGTGTGACTCGCTTGGGGTGTCGGGTGTCTACCATCGCCGAGCCCTCCCCATCGACTGCTCGAGTAGATCGTGGGCGGTCTCGTATGCTTGCGGTGTCGCCAGCTCGGGATCTCGAGCCCCCCATCCGACGATCCGCCGCAGCTCGGCCGACAATCGGTTGAAACCTCGCCAGTCCGACCGCCTCAGCAGATGGGCGCGGCTCAGGATCGGCCACACTTGCGGGTGTGCCAGTAGCGTCTGGCGTAGTCGGCTTGTGTTGCTTTGTCTTGGCTTTTGCAGTATCATTTCGGGTGCTTCTCGTGACGGAGCAACGGAATGGAGGGTCGCCGGCCTAGTGCTGGCGGCCCTTTTTTGTTGGGTGTGATCTAAACCCACTTTTTCAACGGCTTAGGGATCGCTCGACGGGTCCGCTTTGGCGCGGTCGCTTGCGTCTGGTTGGACCTACTGTCCAAAAATCGTTGAAGGTCATCGGGTGCGACCTTCCACCGTGGGCGGTCTCCCTCGCTCAGATTGCTTGCCTTGAGTGCGCCCGATTGAATCCAGCTCAAAACTCGGCTTGCGTGGGTGCCCAGAATCTTGGCGACCTGGGGCGGTGTTAAGAATCGTTCAATCATTGGTCCGCCCTCCGCAGATCGAACCCCAGCCGCCTCAGCTGCTCCCGCGCTTTGGTTTCGGTGGTCCGGTTGCCTCGTTTGATCGCGTAAACCAGAGTAGCGGCCCAGTAGGCTGGGTCATCCCACCCGATCGCGTCAGTGTCGATCGGCGTTTTGGTTTTCTTCGGTGTCGTTTTCGTGGTCATGTGTGAACCCTCCGTATGACCACGGCCGATTTCAATTCTCCGTCATTCTTTTCAATAAAAACGCAAAAACCCCGGGGAAACCGGGGTAAAAATTGCTTTGGATTTTTTCAATTCGGCGTCATTCTTTCAATTCCGCCGCCGGTTTGCGTCCTGGAATTGGTCAATCCAACGCCTCGCCGTCGATTCCGAAACCCCGACCAGATCCGCAGCCTCGGCGGGAGAGTCAACCATCGTTGGATGGTCCCGCAGCTTGGCCAGCAACAGAGCCTTTTTGGCTTTGGCTTCGTCCGCCGGCAATCGGCCCCGCTTTTGGCCTTGCCGCTCTGGGGTCGCGTCCGGTGTCTGATCGGTTGGGGGTGCTGGCTCTTGCCCGACCTCGGCCTCGGCCGCAGCTGTCCGCCGTCGCGTAAGCTCGCCCTCGACCAGCAGTTGAACCTGGGGGAGGGGTCGGTCTAGGATCGCGGGTCCGAACAGCTCGACGGCCGCCGCGTACCATTCCGCCGGGGTCTCGTATGGCCAGATCCCCGCTCCTGCCTTGAACCGCTCGGCTCGTAGGTGGGAATCGGTCAGCGCGTCAACAAGTGCTTGTAGGGGTTTGGGTTTCTCGCTCATTGTGCCACCCCCTCGCTCGCCGTGGCCTCGGTCTCGGTGGTCTCGGTCAGCAGCCAGCCGCGTACATGCTCGGAAACGGCCCTTAACCGATCGTCCCCGATCCGCTCCCGGTAATGATCGCTGATCGACCCGCTCGCGTGCCCCATGATCGCAGAGACCGCCACAAAATCGCGTGTCTCGTCGCCAACGGTTTGGAATACATGCCGTAGCGTGTAGTGGGTCTTGCCCTTGCCGACGATTCCCACCCGCTTGGCCAGCTTGGCAAACTCGCTCGAGAGTGCGCCCTGGTGTGTCCAGTCGCGGCCGTACTTCGTGATAAACAGCACTTCGGACAATGTGGCGTCTTTAGGCTCGGGCCTGGCCTGGATCGCGCCAGTGATCGCCTGGCGAGTTTCTGGCCACAACCAACAGCGCCGCATGATCCCCGTCTTACTGCGTGGCACGTTCAACCACTCCCCAGCCACCTGGTCAAGTCGTAGCTTGGCCAGATCGGTGGCCCCGAGCCCGCAGTTGATCCCCAGCCAGATCTGCGCCGCAACTTGGGGGCTCGCTCCGTCAATCAATTTTCGGACTTCGGCGGGGGTGAACATGCGAACCGTAGCGGTCCGGTGTTTCGTGAGAACCGTTTTCGACGGCTTCTTGAACTCCGTTCCCCAGAGTTTGCTTAGGGATCGCTCGAGCAGCCCGTTTTTGTCGGCATAGTTGAAGATCGCCCGCACCCTGGCAACGTGGCCTTCTAGGCTCTTGGGTCCCTGCCCCTTGGCAAACTTGGACCGCAATCGGGCAAAGTCAGCTGGGCACAATTGCTCGACGGAAGCCTGTTTCCCGAGAACACTTGCCACGACTTTGGCCGCCGCGTGATAGTCCCTCAGCGTCCCCGCTGTGAGTTCCCCCGATTCGACCAGCCGCTCCCTGGAGTCCAAAAACAGATCGCACAACTGGCCGACCGTCAGCGCGTCCGGGTCGTGTTGCCTCGGTGTCCGACCAGCCAGCAGATCGTCTCGCTGGTCTAGCCACTTGTTGAGAGCCCCTTTTGGGTCGTCCCAGACCCCGAAATAGAACAGCTTGCCGCGTACCTTTTTCACCCACTGGCCGCAAACGTGCGGAAACAGTGGGAAGTCTTTACGGGGTTTCTTCGGCTTAGCCGGTTTGGCCTTGGCTTTGGCCCTGGCGGGTGTAGAATGGCCCTTGCTCATCGCGTTTGCTCCTGGAAAGTGGGAACGTGGTAGCGTGCCGCCCAGCATTTAACGGATGCTGGGTGGCGTTTTTTCCGCTTCCGGGTGTGGTCGCGGGTGTGGTCAGTAGAATAACAACTTACCCGCTTGCTGAAAACACCCCAAAAACACCGAGAAAAACCCACCCGCCCCGGTAGCTCAGCTGGATAGAGCAACTGACTTCTAATCAGTAGGTCGCAGGTTCGAATCCTGCTCGGGGTATCCCTGCCATATCGAATTCGGGGGGATTTTGATTTTCCTCAGGGAAATCGCGATTTAGGGTCCGCTGGTTTCCGCTGGATTCGGTGGTTTCCGCTAACGATGTCCCCACCAGCTGCCCCACCCCAAACGTCGAGGCGGCGGCCAGATAACTGTCTTTGACATTCAAGTAGTGCTTCAAAGCGATCTCTTCGCTATTGCCCAACCAGGCGACGACCACGTGGGGTGCAAACTCCTCAAACAGATCCGTCTCCAATGACCCACGCAGGTTGTGAAACAATCGTGGCCAGGGCTCGACCTCCGCTCGCTTCAAGATTCGTAGAAACTCGGTCCGCAGGTTCGCTGTGCCGATTTGGTATCGACTAATGCACCGATCGACCTCGGGATCAAAGGCATCTTCCAAGTACCGACCCAATCGGTGGCCAGAACATGCGGGCCTTGTCGGTTACCCATCGCCTTGAGATACGCGGGGCCCGCATCGGTCATCACACGAGCGGGGCTGGTACTGGTATCGAGCTCCGTGCCGAACTCCAGGAGCTTTGTCGGCTGCCAGTCGGATTCGAGCACCCACGCCATAATCAAAGCTGCTCCGGGGATGGGAATACCGACCTGAATCGCGGTTGCGTGCGTTCGCTCTTCGGACAGCACGAGCTTTGGCTTGCCGGAGTAGATCTTGGCGATTACTGCGACTCAGAGTTGGCCACAGCGCGACCAGATTGGTCAGTGTTTGGTCCTGTTTTCTGCTGCCTTCCGCTGCCGATGCCCCCACCCCTTGCCCCACCGTACGCTTTTCACCCCTGTTTTCTCGGGGTGGTTCACGTCCCGCCTCGGCTATCGCAAGGGAAAAGTCCTCCGAAGTCAGTGAGCGACAGAAAGCGACAAGTGCCCCAATGGCGTTCACGCCACGGTTTGGCTGTGACAAAGTCACTCGCTCATTAAAAGCTCTAAACTTCTGCGGTACCATTACATTTTGGGTAACCAGTGCAGCCCCAAAACTGGCCGCCGGCGTTCCGGCCGGCTTTCGCGGTTCGCAGTGCCATCAGGGCGCCGCAATATGGGCACAGGGGCGGTGCCTGCGGCGGTGTCTGCGGCGTGACCGATCCATCAGTATTAGGGACACGGGCTTCTGCCCGCTTGTTCAGCCGAGCTCTGGCCAATTGTTCGCTGTAGCCACCTTCGTTGATAAACAGTTGTTCCAGAGTGTCCAATTGTTGATCCAATAGGAAGTTCGCTTGGTGGATGATGCAAATGACCGCGTTGGCTCGCACGGCCGGGTCCGGGTGCTCCAACCATGGGGAATACAATTGCCACCGCTGGTGGTCTTTGAGCCTGGTGAGATCCGCCTGATCGGACTGATCGGACCGATCACGATCTGTCTGAACCGACCGATCCGACCGATCTTTTTTTTTCACGAAGGCCACCTTTCGTACGGCCCAGGCTTCTGGGCTATCGGGTTCCCATTGGGTGAGATGCCGATGGCGGAGGTAATCTTCGAAGTCCAGCAGTAGTTCTTCCAAGCTGGAGCGGGCGACATTGACCAAACGCAATTCCGTTTGCGAAGACGTTGCACCCGCGCGGGAGCCTTCAGCAATATTTTGACGTCCCGACCGAGCGGCCTGGACCATTTGGTCGACGGTACGTGAGCGGCTATCGACAAACTTTTCGCAGAACCACACGGTCGCGTCGTAGATAATGGTCGCCGTTTGAAAGGACGCCAGTTGCCGATATCCACCCGATTTCCGAATCCGAGTCATGAGTGTGCTCCTAAAAAAGGTCCCGTCCCAACCCAAAATCCGAGCACAGTAATGTGACACATCAGGTCACTCTGAGGGAGATTTTCCCATGGAATACGTAGCCTCGTGGGTCCTTCCGGGACTCGCCGTTAGGAGCAGGGAAGAAAAACGGACGGGGGGGGATGGCACTGCTGCAACGTAAGTCCTTTCGGGGAGGAGAATTACGTCTTTCTGGTCTATCTCGGCGGATGCCCCTGATTCTACTTCGAGAAGAAATCAGACAACACTGAACCTAATGAGCAGTCGGCGATCGACATCTCGTCGGATCGGTCGGATCGGCCGGATCGGCCGGATCGGTCGGATCAGTCGGATCAGTCGGATCGGTCGGATCGGTCGGATCAGTCGGATCGGTCGGATCAGTCGGATCAGTCGGATCGGTCGGATCGGTCGGATCGGTCGGATCGGTCGGATCGGTCGGATCAGTCGGATCCGTCGGATCGGTCGGATCGGTCGGATCGGTCGGATCGGTCGGATCCGTCGGATCGGTCGGATCAGTCGGATCAGTCGGATCAGTCGGATCAGTGGGATCAGTCGGATCAGTTGGATCCGTGGGATCAGTCGGATCTGTCGGATCGGTCGGATCGGTCGGATCGGTCGGATCGGTTGGATCCGTCGGATCGGTCGGATCAGTCGGATCGGTCGGATCAGTCGGATCAGTCGGATCAGTCGGATCGGTCGGATCGGTCGGATCGGTCGGATCGGCCGGATCGGTCGGATCAGTCGGATCGGTCGGATCAGTCGGATCGGTCGGATCGGTCGGATCGGACGGATCAGACCGATCGATCCTTAACCACGGCGAAATGTCTTTTTCACCATCAGCTGCGGAGCAGCGCCAACAGCTCGGACGTGGACAACTTGCCGCTGCGGTCGGTGCCTTCGAGCAAGCTATCCGCCAAGTCGCGTTTGGTGCCGTGCAATTGCTGGATCTTGTGCTCGATCGTCCCTTCCGTAATAAACCGATAGATCGTGACCGGTCGCTTTTGTCCCATCCGATGCGCTCGGTCCGAGGCCTGATCCTCCACCGCCGGATTCCACCAAGGGTCCATGTGCAGCACATAATCCGCGGCCGTCAAGTTCAGTCCCGCGCCGCCGGCCTTGAGGCTGATCAAAAACAGATCCCCCTCGCCCGACTGAAACGCTTCGACCCGCTTCTTTCGCTGCGCGGCGGGTGTGGAGCCGTCCAAGTATTGATAAGAAATCTGTAATCGCTCCAATTCGGCTCTCAGCACAGCCAAATGATCGACAAATTGACTGAACACCAAGGCCTTGTGCCCGCCCTCCAACAGCTCCTGCACCGTTTGGGTGAACAACTTAAGCTTGGAGCACTCCAGACTCACGCCTTCGGCCACCAGACTGGGGTGACAACAGGCTCGGCGGAGTCGCATGATTTCGGCCAACACCTGCAAATGCGAATTTTCAACACCCTCCAGTCCCTCCAACGCGTTCATGGCCTTCTTCCGCAAGGCCTCGTAAAACGCCACTTCCGCCGGGCTGAGTTGCACGTGCAGGGTGATCTCCGTTCGCGACGGCAGTTCCGTCAACACTTGCGACTTGGTCCGCCGCAACAAAAAGGGACTGATGATCTTCTTCAACCGCGCCCGCGTGTCACGACATTGGTCGCGCTCGATCGGCGCCGCAAAGCGAGCGACAAAGGACTCGGGCGAGCCCAATAAGCCAGGGTTGACGAAGTCCATCAGGTTCCACAGTTCGCCCAAGTGATTCTCGATCGGCGTCCCCGTCATGATCAAGCGATAGTTCGCCGAGAGCGACTTGGCGGCCTGCGAACGCTGCGTGGCAACGTTTTTAATCGCTTGGGCCTCGTCCAAAATCAGCGTGTTCCACTCCGTCGCCTGCAACATGGCGGTACGATGCGTTAGCAGTCCGTAACTGCACAGCACCACATCGTTGGGTTGCAAGTCGTTCAGCTCATCGCCGATGGCTTCATCCGCCACCAACCGCGGGCGGAGTGTCGGTGCGAAGCGTTCGATCTCGTTGGCCCAATTGAACACCACGGACGTGGGCGCGATCACCAATGCCGGACCAGTCGCTCGGTCCAACAACAGGGCGATGGCTTGCACGGTTTTGCCCAAGCCCATGTCATCGGCCAAACAGCCACCGACACCCCAGGCGGCCAGGCGCGTCATCCAACGATACCCTTCCTCCTGGTAATCGCGGAGGTCGGCCTGCAAGGTTGTCGGCTTCTGCGGCTCCAACTCCTGGGCGCTGTGGAGCCGCTGGACCAGGTCGCGCCAATGCTTGTCGGCCTTCACCTCGATCTCGGGCATCTCGTCCAATACCGCGGCGTGGGTCTTGGACAAACGCAAGCGTTCCGGTTTGCGGCGATCCGCCAGACTACCCAGGTCCTCGACCTGTTTCCGCAACTGTTCAGTCAGTGCCAAAAAGCGGCCGTCATCCAATTTCACGAACCGGCCGCGGTTGTTGGCCACCAGATCAACCAATTGGGCCATGCCCAACGACAGTTCGTCGTCGACTTGCAATTCGCCGGTGGCCGCGAACCAATCGTTCTCCTTCTTGATCCGCACGCGCAACTGCGAACTGGAGGCTCGCCCGGCGATCTGCAGCGTGCGTCCTTGGGGCCAGATCAAGACCACCTGCCCCTGCTGACTGGCCGTCTCCAATTCCAACAGAACTTCCAAAGTCTCGAACGGGCTGGGCATCTGAGCCGTCCAAGGCCCTTGCAGCCAATTGCGGAGATGCGGGCAGGCTGCGTACAGCTGCTCCACGGCGGCTTGTTCGGCGACCAAATCGCGGTTGGCCGTTTTGGCCTGGCCTTCGACCGTGGCAAACAACTTTGTCCCCCCCTCGCCCGGACGAAAATTGGGGCCCTGGGTGCCAAACGGATGCGAGTAGACCTCGACGCTGTACCCAGCACCGTTGGGGACCACATGGACGTGCGGGGTCGCGTCGCCATCGACCGCCTGGCTGACCGCCAGACCACCATCGCCACTGGCGCTATCCCCCAAATCGACCTCGGAATGCACCGTGACGATCGAACTCAAGGGACGCAAAATATCAGGCAATTTCCCCAAGCCACTGCCAGGGATCTTCAGCCCCGTCCCCAACATCTCGTGCAGCTTCAACAACTCTTTGCTAAACACCGTGACCACCAACTTCGCGTGACTGGGGTGACGGACCAACAAGCGACTGCCGATACCCACCGGTCGTGGCTCCACGCGCAATTGGACTTGATTATCAGTCAACTGTTCCACGATCAAGCGAGGGCTTTCTTCGGTTACCTCCAGTGCCTGGTCCCGATTGCCCGGCGCGTACAAATTGGGATGCGCTGTCATGGCGCGAGCCAAGGCGACTTGATCGACTTCCAACACCTCCTGCACGGTACCCAAGGCCGTGCTCTGCAAGGCGATACGAACCGATTTGATGATTTCGCGATCGGGGGGGCTCAGGAACTTGAATTCCGGGCTCTGTAAACTTTCCACCAAACGGCGGAGCGAGATTTTTTTACCCTTGGTCCATCCATTGGACTTGAGTGCTTGCTGATAAGCCTCGAAATGCAGCGATTTGTCCGTGAATGTCACTTCAAAAATCAATCGTTCGGGATCCGCGTTCTGCCCATGTCCCGCGAGTGAAACGGCGCTGATGCCCGGCGCAAAAATGTCGGCGATCGATTGGAGCTGCTGTTCCCACAGGGGCGGTGGTTGCAAGCGTTCGGCCAGCGACACGCAACCCCACGACTCGGGTAACTCGACCGTTGTGCCCGCCAATCTCGCTATCTCCAACCTCAACCAACGGCATCCCGATCGGCCGAAATAAGCATCAGCGGCCTGCATGCTCTTGACTCGATCGGCTTCTGTCCCAGGATGCTGGGCCCGCAACCAATCCGACAAATAGGCTCGCACCAGTTCCGTCATCGGATTGAAGACGCTACCCGCCAAGGGCTGCAAGTCCGGCATCCGCACAGCGTTCGATACCCGGTAGCTGTACGCTTCACGAATGACCGCATAGACCGTTCTGTAGCATTCCGCATGCCGCAATCCGAGCTCGCAAGCTTTGACGATATCGTTATCCATACCGCCAAAACGACCACTCAACCGCAGCAACAAATAAAACAGCGACGGCAGAGCCCCGATCTTCGTCAAAGTCTTGGCCGTCGGTTGGCGTTGATTACATTTGGACAAATTGACGACCGCCGCTTCGTAATCCCCCTCCAACAGGGCCCGACAGCCAATCACATCCAACTTCTTTTTCTGGGTGACCTTTTCCAGTTCCTGTAGCAGCAAGAGGTCGCCCGTTGCCACAGCCCAGTCCACGGTCACGGCCTGCGTAGCGGGATCCGCGGTTTCATGCATCGAGCGATGCAACCAGGCCGTCAGCTCCGCGGTCAATTCCGCGGAAAACGCGTGGCTCTGCAGGAGATATCCATCCAGTATCCGCGGCACCATGTGTCGTGCAAAGACATTTTTCGACTTGGCCGAGAGCCCGGCGTAGATCTTCGCATCAAATGGCTCCAGCAGGGGGAAACGACCTGGATACAAACCATTGAATGCCCGCTCCATGCGAGCATCATCGCCGCGATAGAGTGCGTCCAGCACATCCTTAATCAGGTGCTGACCATTCTCAATGTCGTATCGGCTGATGAACCCCGCGGGCCAAAAGACCTGATTTAACTTATCGGCTCGTTGCTCCCGATGCGCCATGCGGACCAAGTAGTCCGTCATCACTGGCAGCAGCTTGATGCGGTTCTGACTGATGGTCAGTAAACCCAACGCTTCCAGGTCTCGCATTGCGTTCTGACCGGCTCGCACGCCCAAGTTTGGACCGCGAAGTTCCCACCGCAAAATGTCAAAGAACTTCGTCAGCTCATACATCGTCAGACTATTGCCCGAGCAGGCCAATGCCTGCATGATGATCTGCTGGCCCTCGTCCAAATCCTTGTACTTGTTCACCAACTCTGGCAGCGTGACACGTTGCATCCGTTCCACAGACCTCGCCAAGCGTCGACTCGCAACGCTTGATCTAATAAACCATTTATCACCCGCGGCCCAATCGAGCCGACAATTTCGCGTGGGGGAACCGCCGGAGCCCAGCTCCAAGTCGCTCTCCCAGCACCAAGTGCTTTGTCACCGTTTCATTTTGGGATCGGTGCGGTAAAGGGGTCAGGAGTCAATTGCCGGAACGGCCCTACGGGCGCTTGGCACAATTGACTCCTGACCCCTTTACCACACGCCAAGTTTTGGCTGTGACAAAGCACCCAGGCTTGATTGTTATAAATGACGGCCCACAATTTCCCAGGGCAGGGCCCCTGAACCCGACAAGAATCGTGGCACACCGACGAATGCCCCTGGAGCGGGGGCCTGGGGTGGAATGAGCCTGTCCTGAGGCCGTTTTGGGCGGAAGAGCCGCGGAGAACCGGTCCAGATTTGGAGTGATGAAAGATGGAAAACCAGACGATCCGTTGGTATCGCTCGAAGGTCGATCTCTGGTTGGCCATCCTGTTGGCCGTCCCGCCACTGGCAATTGTCGCACTGTTGGTGCGGGGACTGCAAACCGGACGGACCGAGGACCTGGTCGGTGGCGGCATCGTCGGCCTGCTGATCGCCGCCCTCTACGGTGGGCTGTTATTCCCGATCCGCTATGGGATCAATCGCCACGAGTTGATCATCCAGGCGGGCTGGCTGCGGCAACACATTCCCCTGGCTTCGATCACCGAGGTCTACCCAACGTGGAATCCGCTCAGCGCACCGGCTTTGTCGCTGGACCGCCTGCACGTGCAGTACGCCCCCCATTCGGCCGCCGAGGCTGGACCAGCCACCAGTCCCCCGACGACACCTGGCCGCCTCAACCGCTTTTTCCACTCGCAGAGAATCTCGCCGGCCGATCGAGCCGCTTTCTTGCACGACCTGGCCGCCGCCGCAGGACTCGAGCCACACGGCGACCACCTCAAACGAGAACAGCCTTGAGCAAAAGTCGCTCAAGGCTGTCGTCTGAGAACCGGAAGCGGGAAGCCGCCCCACCCAGTTCGCTCTAGTTAGCCGTCCAGTCGTACACATGCAGGCCGCTGATCGAGCGGACGTAGACCTGGACTTGCCCGTTGGCTCCGACGCCCATGCCCAGGTGAGCCCAGGAGTCTTTGATCCCCGGCAGTTGGTACTCGCTAATCACTACGCAGTCCTCGGTCGAGGCCTGAACCAGCCGCAACATGCCGTTGTCCGTCAGCATCAAGAAACGCTCGCCCTGGGTGACATACGAGGCGTAGTCGCCAAACTTTTTCGGCGATGTCCAGAGCCGCTCGCCGTCCTGCAGACGCAGGCACGCCAGACGGCCGTTTTGCAGGAGCAAGTAAGCGTGGTCACCAATCACGGTCGGCGTCGACATGTAGCCCTTGGCCGGATTCGACCAGCTCATCGCGACGTTCTCGGACGGAGCCTTGCCGCCAAACTGAGCCGGCACTTGGTAGAGGTACGATTGATTGTTGTAAGAGCTGGTGAACACCGAGTCGTTGAACTCGATCGGCGTCAAAATGTTCATACCACGGAAGTTCGGAACGTCGGTCTGCCAGAGCACTTCGCCCGACTGGGGGTCGATCCCCGCCAACTTCAGACGGGATTGGACCAAGATCTGATCGCGATCGCCCAAGCGAGCAAACGTCGGCGAGGAGAACGATCCGCCGGACATCATCCCACCCTCTTCGATCATCGTCCGCCAGATGACCTTGCCGTCCTGCTTCTGGATCTTAAAAAAGCTGTTGGCGGCTTGCAGATAGACGTGGTCCTGATCCAACATCGGCGAGCAGACCGCGCCGAAAGAGGGTTTGCCCGTCCCGTATTGCTCGGCGAAATCGATCCGCCACAGCTCCTTGCCCGTCGCCGACTCCAGACAGACCAACACGTCCAACATACCGACCACGTACACCCGCGACTCGTCGCAGGCCGGCGTACTGCGGATCCATGATCCGTTGGCGGCGGCAAAGAATGGGACGGTCATGGCGCCCGGCCAACGGACCTCCCAGAGCGACTTGCCGGTGGCCAGATCGTAGGCCTTGGTGGTCTCCTCTTTCTTCTTGACCGTCTCGGTAGTAAAAATCCGCGTGCCATCGGTGATCGGCCCCGAGTAACTGGCGTCCAACGCCGCCTCCCACACCAGCTTCAGGTTCTCGGCCCCCAGTTTCGCGGGCCAAGCCGCTCCGTCAAACCGCGTGTCACGCTGAGGTCCTCGCCACTGATTCCACGGCCGAGCCGCCGTCTGGCTGGAGGTGTCGGTCACTCGAGCGGTGGGAGTGTCCTGAATCGAGCCCGAGGCCGGGCCGTCCTGGGCAACCAAGCTACCGGCCGAGGCCGCCAGCATTCCGGTTACCAAGGCCAAACGATTCAGCACCTGGCAGCCTCCCAACGAACCCATCCCCTGAGCCACCGCTCGTAACGACCGTCGCAACACCATTCCAGCACTCCTTCGAGAGATCCCGACGGGACGGAACCCGAAGTCCATCGCCGCCATCAAAGTTTTTTGTAGATAATCAGCACACGATGACAAAATCGCAGGCCAATGACGGACAACCCGCAGATCGGGGTGCGACTTAACGCCGCATTTGTTGCTTGAATGAGCGACAACGGCCCAACCCGGCCGTGGTTCTAGGATCGCCAACAAAAAAAGCTCGCCGATCCGAGCGTGTCGAATCGGCGAGCCAGTATGGGTAGTTGCGAGTGTCGAACTACTTCACTTCAAAACGATCCAGGTCCATCACCTTGGTCCAAGCAGCGACGAAGTCCTGGACGAACTTCTCCTTGGCATCGGCACTGGCGTAGACCTCGGCGATCGCTCGCAATTGCGAGTTCGATCCGAAGATCAGGTCGACGCGGCTGCCGACCCACTTGACGGCTCCGGTCGCTCGGTCGCGGCCCTCGAACAACTGCTCATCCCGCTCGGACGGCTGCCACTCGACGCCCATGTCCAACAGATTGACGAAGAAGTCGTTCGACAACACGCCGGCTCGGTCGGTCAGCACGCCGGTCTTGGATTGATCGTAGTTGGCGTCCAGGACCCGCAGGCCAGCCACCAACACGCTCATCTCGGGAGCCGACAAGGTCAGCAACTGGGCGCGGTCGACCAACAACTCCTCGGCTGGGCGGTAGTGACCCGGTCGCAAGTAGTTGCGGAAACCGTCCGCGGTAGGCTCCAAAACGGCAAACGATTCGACGTCGGTCATCTCGTCCGTCGCGTCGGCGCGGCCCGGAGTGAACGGCACTTGCACGGTCACGCCAGCCTGCTTGGCGGCGGCTTCGATCGCCGCACAGCCACCCAACACGATCAGGTCGGCCATCGAAACCTTCTTGCCACCGGCGGCCGCGCGATTGAAGTCCTGTTGGATCTTGCCCAAGGTCGTCAGGACCTTGGTCAAGTTGGCGGGTTGATTGACCTCCCAGTCCTTCTGCGGAGCCAAACGCAGGCGGCCACCGTTGGCACCGCCACGCTTGTCCGAACCACGGAAAGTCGAAGCCGAAGCCCATGCGGTCGACACCAGGTCGGAGATCGACAGGCCCGAAGCCAGGATCTTGCCCTTCAGAGCTTGAATGTCTGCATCACCGATCAGCGGATGAGCGACGGCTGGGATCGGGTCTTGCCACAACTGCGGGGCCGGCACCTCGGAGCCCAAACAACGAGCGTAAGGGCCCATGTCGCGGTGCGTCAGCTTGTACCAAGCCTTGGCGAACGCCTCGGCAAACTCTGCCGGGTTCTCGTGAAACCGCTTGGAGATCGGGCCGTAAATTGGGTCCATCCGCAGCGCCAAGTCGGTCGTGAACATGATCGGCTTGTGCATCTTGGTCGGATCGTGGGCGTCCGGCACATTGGCCGAGTCCGGATCGGTCGGCACCCACTGCCAAGCACCCGCAGGGCTCTTGACCAAGTCCCAATCGTAGCCAAACAAATTGTCGAAATACCCGTTCGACCACTGGGTCGGTGTCGAGGTCCACGCCCCTTCCAAACCACTGGTGATCGTGTCGCCCGCGTTACCGGCGCCGTAGGTGTTCTTCCAACCCAAGCCTTGCTCGGCCAGCGACGCGCCCTCTGGTTCGGGTCCCACGTATTGACCTGGATTGGCCGCACCGTGAGCCTTGCCGAAGGTGTGACCGCCGGCGATCAAGGCCACGGTCTCGTAATCATTCATGGCCATCCGCGCGAAGGTCTCGCGAATGTCCTGCGCCGCCTCCAAGGCACTGGGCTTGCCGTTGGGACCTTCCGGGTTGACGTAGATCAAACCCATCTGCACAGCCGCCAACGGATTCTCCAAGTCGCGCTCGCCGCTGTATCGCTTGTCACCCAACCATTCGGTTTCGGGCCCCCAGTTGATATCCTCTTGCGGCTCCCACACGTCTTCACGACCGCCCGCAAAGCCGAAGGTCTCGAAACCCATCGACTCCAAAGCCACGTTGCCAGTCAGCACCATCAGGTCGGCCCAAGACAACTTGCGGCCATACTTCTGCTTGATCGGCCAGAGCAACCGGCGGGCCTTGTCCAGGTTGGCGTTGTCAGGCCAGCTATTCAAGGGAGCGAAACGCTGTGTGCCATAACCCGCACCGCCGCGACCGTCACTGATGCGGTACGTGCCGGCGCTGTGCCAGGCCATCCGAATGAACAAGGGGCCGTAGTGACCGTAATCGGCTGGCCACCAGTCCTGCGACGTGGTCATCAACTCGGCAATGTCTCGCTTGACTTCCGCCAAGTCCAACGTCTTGAACTCTTCGGCGTAGTTGAAGTCGTCGCCCATAGGATTGCCCTTGGGCGAGTTCTGATGCAGCATCTGCAGGTTCAGCTGATTCGGCCACCAATCGCGGTTGGTGTAGAACTTGGACATGGCCGGCTGTTGTGAATCGTCCGTGGCCTTGGCAGCCGCAGCGGCCTCGGCCGGTACCGTCACCGGCAACGTGGCACCGGTGACCGGGCAGCGACCACCCGCGGCCCCATGACCATGACCGTCAGCCTGGGCGGCGGCCGGCTTGACCAGCGCCGACTCGTGCCCCAAATCCTGACCTGCCGCCTGGCCAATCCACAGGCCAAAACTACTGGCCACCACACACGTTAATGTCTCTAACCAACGCATCCGTTTCATAAGCGCTCTCCCATTTCCAGTCAAATTGACAAGCCCCACTCCAAAAACCTATCACCGCCCACTTGAGTTGCTCAGGTTTGCTCGGGCCGCCCCCCCGCAGCCAATCAGTGTACCGGATCCGCGGCCCCACCGACGCCGGAACGTCTCGAACCGCAGCTCATACCGTCCGATTCAAATCTTGCCTGCCCTAAGTTTTTCTGCCTCTCCAACCTCGCGGCCGCCACCTCGGCTGCCACCTAGCCCCAAACCAGCAGAGGGCTGCTGGTCTACAGCCCGCCCCACGCCCTACGCCCTACGCCCTACGCCTTCACTCTTCCCCCGCGCCTTGGCATTGCGGGCAGACTCCCCAAAAAATCACTTCGGCTTCATCGATCTGGAAGCCGGAATCGTCGGCGGCCGTCAAGCAAGGCCGCTTGCCGACCGAGCAGGGCACATCCGCCGTGGCGCCACAACGCCGACAGATCACATGATGGTGATTATCACCGACTCGATCTTCATAACGAGCCGCCGAGCCCGCCGGTTGGATACGCCGCAGAAGCCCCCGTTCCACTAACACGGAGAGGGCATCGTAAACGGCCTGCCGAGAGATCGCCCCGAGCTCGGCGCGGACGACCGCGGCCACCTCATCAGCGGTACAGTGTGGTTGCGCAGCCACGGCTCGCAGGATCGCAATCCGCTGAGCCGTGACTTGCAGCCCGTGTTGTCGTAATTGTTCAGCAATCGGTTCGGCCATAACTTAAGAGTAGCTCAAATAATGGACACTGTCAAGTATCTACTGATGGTAAAAATCAGACGTCGCCAACGACGAAGCGTCCGGGTTGCCGGTTTGCTGGTAGCATTTCACTCGGCGGTCGCTTAAACTCATTAGCTGCGCGTCGCGTGATGGGACGACCCGAGAAAGATTGCCAATGAACTGGTTCGTGTATTGCTTGGGGCAGATTTCGGCGAATGATCGTTTGCGAATGGAGGTTCCTCCGTTTGCGGATATGGAACAGCACCCCTACGGTTGGTTGTCGCTGGTGCCGCCGCTGGTCGCCATCGTCTTGGCCATATTGACTCGGCGTGTGCTGATCAGCCTGTTGGTGGCGGTGTTTGTCGGCGCCATGATTCTGGGGTTCTATGCCCCCCCGCGGGCGGCCAACTACGAACCGAGCGGCTGGCAGTTGGTCTTCGACGGGGCGGTCTCGGCCTGGTACGACCACCTGTGGCCGTCGTTACTGCATCCGGATCGGATGTCGGTGTTCGTCTTTACCTGCTTGATGGGCGCGATCGTGGGCATGGTCAACCGTGCGGCGGGCATGCGTGGCCTGATCAGTCTGTTGTGTTCAGTGACCAAGTCCCGCGCCGGCGTGCAGGTCTCGACCTGGCTTGCGGGAATGCTGATATTTTTTGACGACTACGCCAACACGATGTTGTTGGGCACCACCTACCGTTCGCTCTACGACCGGATGAAAATCTCGCGAGAGAAGTTGGCCTACATCGTGGACTCGACGGCGGCCCCCGTGGCGGGCTTGGCGGTCGTCTCGACCTGGATCGCTGGCGAACTCAGCTACATCAACGACGGATTGGCGGGGGTTGCGTTGCAGGACCCCGGCAACTCGCCCAGCGCCTTCCAGTTGTTCGTGGCCTCGATACCCTATCGTTTTTATGTCCTCTGGGCCCTGTTCTTTGTCCTGGTGTCGGCCGTGTTGCGGCGAGATTTTGGGCCGATGTTTCGAGCGGAACGGGCGGCGCGGAATCGAGTGAGCGAAGGGCCCATCGACGATTATCTCCTGTCCGACGATTTGGATTGGAAACGCCTCCGCGTCTCGCGTGACGTGATGCAGGTGGAAGTCAGCGAGGCGGTGGCCACAGCCTACGACCCGACCCTGGCCCCCCAACAAACGCCTGCGCGCAGCATCAACGCGATCCTCCCGATCCTGGTGACCGTGGTCGCGATTCTCGGGCTGATGTACCAATCCGGGCTGAGAAACCGCGAGGAAGCGGACAGTTTTGGTAAAAGCACTTCGCCGTTCATGGCCCAACTGCAGCAGTGGGGCGAAATTTTTGGCGCAACCGATAGCTATGGCTCCCTCCTGTGGGGCTCGGCCATCGGCCTGCTGTTCACTTGGTTCTGGCTGGGGTGGCAACGCATCGTGCCCGCCGCGGCCCTGGGACAGGCGGCCGCTCGCGGGGCCATGCACATGGTCCCGGCCCTGGCGATCCTCTGGTTGGCTTCGACCCTGTCGGTCATGACCAGTGCCACGCCCAGCGATTCGTACAAGCAGGAGCTGGCCCAGGCCCAAGCGGTGGCGGAAGCCATCGCGGGCATCGAGAAGCAAGGCGAACGGTTTACCTCCAGCAACCGAACCGAGCGGGTCTTCGAGACCTTGCGGTTGCATGCGTTCTCCGAACCAGTGATCGTGCAAACCATGGCCGGCCAGTACTCGGATCCCAACCAATTCCGCGACGAAGTCCTCTCGCGGATCGCCGACCAAGCCATCGGCAGCGGCTTCTACAGTCGCTACCTCCACCAAGAGGGAAAACAAGTCGATTGGAACCAGTACTCCCAGCCGCGGCCATCATCCGAGACTGGCACACCCGAGACTGGCACACCCGAGACAGGTACACCCGAGACTGGTACACCGGAGACTGGCGGACCCGAGCCTGGCGCCGACGCCCCCGTGACCTCGGACGGCAGTGCTGAAAACACCGACACCGCCACCAACAACGACCAGACCACCGACACTCAGACCACCGACACCCAGAAAAACGACACTCAGAAAAACGACACTGGCGAGGCCAACCAAAATAAGACTGAAAACGGGGCGGATGGCCCAGCGACGGTCGATCAAGAAGCTGTGAAATCGGAAACGACTGACAAGCAAACGTCTGACAAGGAATCGGCCACGGGCGAGTCGGGCCAGGGCCAGAGCAAGGGTCAGAGCGAGAACGGCGCAACCTCCGACGACGGCGACCCGACGTTGGCCTCGGTCGGCCCAAGCCCACGGCGTCGGCAACTGACGGGTATCCAACGTTGGCCCACGCGTTTGTTGTTGCAACAGGACTCGGAGACGCAAGCTCAGCCTCCGAAATCCGACGGGAGCGATGCGGCGGAGAATGCCAGCGACGCGGACGATGCGGGACGGGAAGCGCGCGTCCAAGGGGCCACACAGGACTCAGCAACACAGGATAAAGTCGAGACCCAAGCCGCAACCGCAGGACAAGGCGGGCGGCAGGGTCGGGGCGGCGGCGGTGGCGGAGGACGTGGGGCCGGTGGCGGCGGCTGGGGTGGCGGACCAGGCGGCGGCGGACCAGGTGGTGGCGGACCAGGTGGTGGCGGACCCGGTGGCGGCGGCAGGCGGTGGAGCAGGGCAGGGCGGTACCAGCGGCATGGCGGGCGCGTTTGCCAACGCCCAGGCCGACCCGAACGTGAAAGAAGTGTGGAAGTCGCTGGACAACGGCTTGGAAGTCCCATACGCCGATATCCAACACCGGTTGCACACCGGTCGGTACCTGACCAGCCTCCTCCTGCGGTGGGTGGGCACGGAGCCGCCGGCCGATGGTTCGACGGTGCATCCGTTCGCCAAGTACTTGCCGACCTTGATCTTCGTGCTGGCTGGGTTCACGGCCTTTGCGACGGGCACCAGCTGGGGGACGATGGGCATCATCATGCCGTTGGCCCTGCCACTGGTCGGCAGCATGCTAAACATGGGCGGCCCGATCGATCCTCAGTCCCCCATCTTCCTGGCGACCATCGCCGCGGTGCTGGCGGGGGCCATCTTCGGCGACCATTGCTCGCCGATCTCCGACACCACGGTCTTGAGTTCCAACGCCAGCGGCTGTTCGCATCTAGCGCATGTTTGGACGCAGATGCCGTATGCCTTGGTCGTGGGCGGCGTTTCGGTTCTGTTCGGGACCTTACCCGTGGGCTTCGATGTGCCCTGGTGGATCTGCATGACGCTTGGTACCGTAGCTCTGGTCCTGATCATGCTGTGTTTCGGTCGCAACGTCGACTCGCCTGACCCAGCGTAACGGTGGGACCGAGCCCCGGACCGTCGCAACTTCCGGCTCGCAAAATCCCAACCCGACAAAAAACCATTTCGAGAAAAAAGACCCATTTCGAGAAATTCTCAACCTATGGCATCCACGACTTCGCAGAAATCCAAAGACAAAAAATCGACCGGCGGCCGGACAAAAGACAAGACTCAAGCAAAAGCGGCCGAACGTCCCGCAGACACCCTAGAGTCGGTTGGCAAAATTAACCACAAGCGGCAAAAACTGGACGCGGTGGTGGCGGGAGCGGACGCGGCTCCAGAACCAGCCGGGTCGGTCGCAACTCAGCCGGTTGGCTGGGGCGACGTTGCGGCCCACTTGGCGGCCAATCGCCGACGCCTGCGCCGAGTCTGGGATTGGCGGAAACCCACGCAAGCACCGCTAATGTGGGAACTGCCTCTCGCGGTGGGAGCCGAGGTCGCGCCGTGGTGCAAGGCCCTGGCCACGGTCTGGGCGGAGGAGCCGGCCAGCGACAAGGCCTACAAACGCGTCGCCAAGAAGGTGGACGATTGGGTCGCTCAATTACCGGCCACCCTGCAGCAGCTGTCGACCGAGGAGACCACTCAAGTCCATGGGACGCATCAGTCCAGCGGAGCGGGTCGGGTGCTAGGCCTGCAAGCCGTGGCGGTCGCTTGGTTGTTGCCGGCACTGACCGAGCCGCAGTTTCAGGCCACGGTTGAACGGGCTTTGGCCGCGTTGCTGGAGCTCTGCGAAACGGCGGTTGTCCCAGGCGACGATCCGCTGGTCAGCAGCTTGTGGCAGATCGAACTGCCGCTGACCTTGGCGACTTGGTTGCCAGGCGAGATTTTCCCCACCAGCCTCCGCGGTCAAGCGATCGCGCTGCTGCAACGACAACTGGAGGAATTGACCGACGGCAATGGTCTACCCGCGGGACGTGACTTACCGCGGTTTGTCGCCTTGTTGGCGGGGTGGACACGAATCTATCGCCTCGAACGCTGGATTGGGGACTTGATGGCCAATGCCCCCTGCCGCGATCGTTTTCGCTACGCGTTCGAACAAAGTCTGCGGCTGTTGCGCAGCGATGGCACGTCGCTGTTGCGTGCCGGCCGCTCATCGAGCATTCATCCCGGCATGGTGGCCGCTTGGCTGCGAATCGGCGACGACTCCGAAGAACGCGGCATCGTGGAACTGGCCTGCCCAGCGGTCCAGGAATTGGTCGACGTCCCGGGCACGCGCATGAAGGAAAGCAAATTGTCGGATGCCGCGGATTACTCGGAGTGGGCCAAGTTGGCGATCCTCCGCACCCGCTGGAAGCGCAAGAGCGACAAGTTGGCAGTGGACTTCGGCCAACGCGACGTCCGCATCGAACTGGAGAACAAGGACTCGTGGCTGCTGGGTAACATCGAAACGCAAATCACGGCCGATGGCCAAAAGATCGAGTTGAGCGATTCGTGGGAAGAGATCTGTTGGCAGAGCGACGAAGAGACGATTTATCTGGAAATACAAAATGACCTGTTGGACGGACGCGGCATTTTGCAACGCCAATTTTCGCTCTCGCGCCGCGACCGCATTTGTTTGCTGATCGATGCGGTGATCCTCAACGAAGAGCTCCCGACGGAGCCGAGCGGTGGCCCGACGACGCCCTCGACCAGGCAACGGTCGCTGACCCACCAGTGGCGTTGCCCGTTGGGCCCCGGCGTGCGTTTGAAGTCGGCCACCGAGACCCGCGAGTGCTGGTTGACCGACGGCGACTTGCAGCTGTCCGTGGTTCCCTGGACCCAGCCCGAATGGCGGGTGCAGTACAGTCATAGCAAACTGACCACCAGCGAGGGACGCTTGCAGATGGAGATGACGCTGCCTTCGCATCGGCTCTGCCAAGGCTTGCTGATCGACATGGATAACAAACGGAGCCGCCAACCGCTGACTTGGCAGACGCTGACCGTGGGTGAAAACTTGAGCGCCGTGCCGATCGACCAAGCCGTGGCCGCTCGGGTGCAATTGCATCGCGAACATTTTCTCTTGTATCGCTCGTTGACGCCCCCCTCCAGTCGCTCGTTTTTGGGCCAGAACGTGTATGCGGACTTTTACTGGGGGCGGTTCCAAGCCGATGGAACGGCCGAGTCGATCATTATGATTGAATCGGAATGATGGAAGCGTCTGCCGACTTGGCCGAGCGACTGACCGAGAACGTCCGAGCCGTGCGGAGCCAGATCGCAGCGGCCGCGATGGCGGCTGGGCGGACGCCCGAGTCCGTGCGTTTGGTGGCCGTGACCAAGTACGTGGACACGCCCGTGGCGGCGGCACTGGCGCGGGTCCTGACGACCCTGTTGCCGCAGGACACGACGCCTGCCAGAGAGGATGCGGCGGGGCGTCTGCCGGCGCAGGTGATGTTAGGAGAGAACCGCGTGCAGGTGTTGCAGCAGCGGTGGGATCAATGGCCCAGCGACCTACCGGTCCAATGGCACATGATCGGGCCACTGCAGAGCAACAAGATCAAGCAGGTGGCCGGCCATGTCGATCTGTTCCATGCCTGGGATCGCTTCGAATTGTTGGACAAGCTGCAGGCCTACGCTGCCACGCATGAGCTGCAATTGGCTGGACTCTTGGAGTTTCGCCTGAGTGACGACGCGACCAAGCATGGCTTCTCGGCCAGCGACCTGCCGCAGTTGCTGGATAAGTGGCCGCAGTGGCCAAACCTCACACTCCGCGGAGTCATGGGCATGAGTGGATTGACGGCCACACCGGTAGAGGCCCAAAAGCAATTCGAACAGTTGCGTGAGACCTTCGACCGAATCGCCGCGGCCTTGCCTGGGCCGGCACAAGCCGCGTGGTGTGAACTGTCGATGGGAATGTCGGGGGACCTGCCCCAAGCCATCGCGGCGGGCGCAACCTTGGTGCGGATCGGCAGCGCCCTGTTTCGTGGCGTGCGTCTGGCGGATGGAACGACGGGATGAACGACTTGCAAGTGCTCCGCGGCGTCAAGTTGTACGACCCGCAAAATGGCATCGAGGGCCAGGTATCCGACCTGTGGTGGGCCAGTGGACGGATGGTGCAAGCGACCGGCGAAGTGCCCACTCACGCGCGGGTCTGGGATGGTCAGGGCTTGGTGGCTTTGCCCGGCGGAGTGGACATGCACTGCCACATTGCCGGCGCGAAGGTCAACGCCGCTCGCAAGCTCCGAGTAGACGACCGTCGCCCCGATACGCAGCGACCCGCGGTGGCCGCCGATTGTGCCGCGCCGCTGATGGGTGGCACGTGGGGCAGTGTCCCCAGTACCTTCACGGCCGGCTATCACTACGCCGCGATGGGCTACACGGCCGCCTTCGACGCCGCCGTCTCGCCCCTGTTGGCTCGGCAGGCCCACCGTGAACTGGACGACACCCCCTGCTTGGACAAGGGCTTCTTCACCTTGGTCGGCAATCACGTGGCCCTGCTCCAGGCCATCGCCCAGCGTCAACCGCAACAGGTCGATCGGATCCTGGCGTGGCTCTTGTCCGCCTCCCACGGCTACGCACCCAAGGTGGTCAATCCGGGCGGCGTGGAGAACTGGAAACAGACCGGTGCTGACATCCGCTCCTTGGACGACCGCATCGGTTACTTCGACACAAGCCCGCGGCAGGTTTTGGAAGCCATCACCCAGGCGGCCAACCGCTTGGGACTGCCCCACCCGATCCACATCCACACGAATCACTTGGGCATGGCGGGCAATTGGCGGACCACGCTGGAGACCATGCGGAGCATCGGCGGCCTGCGGGCCCACTTCGCTCACATCCAGTTCCACAGTTACGCGGGCGGCGATGCGGATGAAGACAGCTTTGGCTCGCAGGTCGCGCCGTTGGCGGATTTTATCAACCGCCATCCCGAGTTATCCGTGGATGTCGGCCAGGTGGTGTTCGGGGACACCACCAGCATGACGGGGGATGGGCCCGTGGGCTATTATCTCAGCCGACTCTACGGCCGCCCCTGGGTCAGCAGCGACACGGAATTGGAGACCGGCTGCGGGATCGTGCCCATCGAGTACCGCCGAAAAAGCGTGATCCACGCCTGGCAGTGGGCCATTGGTCTGGAGTGGTACCTGTCGGTGACCGATCCGTGGCAGATCGTCATGAGCACGGACCATCCCAACGGTGGTTCGTTCAAAGCTTACCCGCAGATCATTCGATTGTTGATGGACCGAGCCTATCGGTTGGAGGTGTTGGAGACCTTGCCCGAGGCGGTGCGGCAGCGGACTTGCTTGAGGGATCATACTCGCGAGTACACGTTGCAGGAGATTGCCATCATCACCCGAGCCGCCCCCGCCAAGTTGCTGGGGCTGAGCAGCAAGGGGCACCTGGGGCCCGGCGCCGATGCGGACATCACGCTTTATGTACCGGACGCCAACTACGAGCAGATGTTTGCCATGCCGCGGCACGTGATCAAAGGCGGACAATTTGTGATCCGCGACTTTGAGATCTCCAGTACACCGCCAGGAGAGACTTGGTCCGTGGACTTGGGGCAGGCGGCCGGACACGACGCCGACTTTGAAGATTGGATTCGACGGTACTACACGCTCCAGCCCGAAAACCTGCGCGTGGCCGCCGCCGAGATCCGTTCGCTGCGGCAAGTCCCCGCCCGAACGACTCAGTAGGCCTCACAACCCAATCAATTCCATGCCCTAATAGTCGACACAATGCATGACGTAAATCGCAGGCAGAAAAATTACGGGCAGAAAGATTACGGGCAGAAAGATTACGCAGCGTGCAACTCGTGCCAGCAATCGTGCTCGTGCTCGTGCTCGTAATCGTAATCGATGACAGCGCTGTTTTTGCGTGTTAAAGTTATCACTATACACTTTGACGCTCATTCTACAGAAACCAATTGCTCGATACTTAGGGCCGGTTCGATTCGATTACGATTACGAGCACGAAAAACTTTTTTGGAGGAACGTTTTCGCAGCGTGCAACTCGTGCCAGCAATCGTGCTCGTGCTCGTGCTCGTAATCGTAATCGATGACAGCGTTGTTTTTGCGTGTTAAAGTTATCACTATACACTTTGACGCTCATTCTACAGAAACCAATTGCTCGATACTTAGGGCCGGTTCGATTCGATTACGATTACGAGCACGAAAAACATTTTTGGAGGAACGTTTTCGCAGCGTGCAACTCGTGCTCGTGCTCTTGCTCGTAATCGCAATCGATGACAGCGTTGTTTTTGCGTGTTAAAGTTATCACTATACACTTTAACGCCCATTCTACAGAAGCCAATTGCTCGATACTGAGGGCCGATTTGGTTCGATTACGATTACGAGTACGATCGCAAGCAAGAGCCTTGACAGAACATTCCACTGAGCCAACGGACGGGACGATGCCTGCGGCGGAGCCGCATCGGTGTTCATCTTGCCTTCAAATCCAATAACCTTCGCCTCTAGACCATCCGTGTAAATTCGTGTCCATCCGTGGCTCCTGCCTTCAAAACCTGGGCCACGCTTCCGGTAAACCATCAGGAATCGCCCCGCCTCAATACAACCATGCTATACCGAGGATTTTCCGCCTCAACCGAAATGCTTGACGCATTCCGCTACCCACGCCGCAACACCTCAACTTTACTCCAAACGCGAATCACCCCCTCAACCCTACCCGCCGCGTCCTCCAATTTTTCTGCCCCAAATCTTTCTGCCTCTTGCACAACTCGGCCTCCAAACGCCACTCAACCTCTAACCGCCTCAACCCTACGCCCCAACTCCGGGCAAAGGCAACGGTAGGCGAGTGAGAAATTTTCCCGCGGCTTAACGCTCGCAGGGTACCGGCTACAATAGAAGGAAACCGCACCCCATTCGGACCCACCACACCACGTGTGCCGGGCAGCCTCCCCTTAGGAATCGATGGTCATGCAAACTCGAGGGTCCCGCAACTGCGCCGACCGGCGCTCGTTCGCCAGCCTCCTTCTCGGCGGCGTGTGGCTGGCGGTGATCGGCTTGGGCTGTTCGCCCGCTCCCGAACCAGGTAGTGAGGAAACGCCGGGGGCAAGCGCCAGTGAGTCGCGGGTCACGGTAGCCTCGTTTCCGCTGTACGAGGCCCTGCAGGCCGCGGTCGGCCAGGAGCTCGACCTGTTCTACCCGCAGGTGCCGGCGGGCCAGGCGATCGATCGGCCGACGGTCCAGCAGGTGCAGTCGAGTCGGCTGATCGTGGTCGACGGCACGCACCATGTCGGCTGGGTGGACACCGTGTCACTGCCCGAGACGCGGAAACGGGTCTCGACGTTTGACATTATGGATCGGCTAATTATGGTGGAGAATCTCGGCAGCCACTCGCACGGGCCCGGCGGCGAGCACTCGCACAAGGGGATCGTCGCCCAGACGTGGCTGGATCCCGCCCTGCTCAAGCTCCAACTGCAGTCGACCCTGCAAGCCTGCGTGAAAGCCGAGCTGTTGGACGCCGAAGCCATGCAGCGGGGCGTCGAGCGGTGGTGGTCGCAGGTCGCCGGACTGGAGCGGGATCTCCAGGCTCTGGCTCAGGCCGGTCCGCGGTCCGTGATCGCCGACCGAGCGGGGACGGAGTACTTGCTGCAGCGGATCGGGTGGCAAGTCGAAATCCAGGAACTGGACAAGTTGGCGGCCGCTGATCTGGCGACTTTGGAGCGGGAACTGCAAAGGCGGCTCCAACAGAATCCAGAGCTGGTGATTGTGTTGACCCAAGGGGCTTCCTCGCGGTTACACCAACTGTTGAGCAAGTTGCAGATCCCCACCCTGCAAGTCGACCTGATCGACGGCCCCGAGGGCGGTGGTTATGCAAAGCGTATGCAAGACAACCTGGAAAATCTCAAGAAAATTGGGACGGCGAACCAATAATGTAGTTTTTTTAAGATTTGAAGTTTGTTAGACTACGCGGACGGGAAGAATAGGCGACCTCGACTGGGTGGGAACGTCGCAGTGTTGAACCTAGCGGGATTTGGTTTGCCCAATGGGAAAATTGGGTTGGTCGCAGGGTGAGGATCGCAGCCGATGACAAAACAAGGGTTGGGCTGGAGCGTGCCAGTGGGCTTCTGGCAGGGGGTGCCCATACGCGTCCACGTCCTGATGCTACTGGCCGGTGTGGGCTTGCTGGCAGTCCAGTGGGGCTGGGTGGCGGGATTGGGCCCCGAGCCGGCGGGCAGTTTCCGTGGTGGACTGGTGATGGCGGTACTGACCTTGGGTGTAGCGGCCGTTGCTTACGGACTGCCCTGGTTGGCGCAATGCGCGGCCCTCGAGCGGCCCTTTCAAACGGTGCGGTCGATCTGCTTGATGCCTTGGGGGGCGGCCTACGAGTGGCGACGAGACGTGCCGATCGGGTATCGTTACCAATTCTACGCGGTGGGAATCGCTGCCAATTTTTGTGTTTTGTCCCTGGCTTGGCTCAGCTTGGCGGTGTGGTTCCATCCGGGCCAAGATCAGTTGTGGCTCTGTCTTTATCCTTGGTATCCCGTCTTGCCGGCGCGGATGAACCTGGAGCAGTCGTTGCTCATGGCGTTTGTTTGGATGAATGCGGTCATGCTGTTCGTCCGCGTCTTGCCCGTCGTTCCGCTGGATCTGGGGCATTTGTTGGATGATTGGAGCAAGCAGCAGTTCACGTGGGCCACGCCGGCCCAGCGTTTATCCGCGCTGTTGGCGTTGGCCGCAGGATCCCTGGTCGCTCTGTTGGTGGGCTTCTACCTGACGACTCCGTTTGTCGAGGGCACCCGTTTGGCCTTGGGCGTTTGGCCGCTGCTGGCCGCCCTCACGCTGGCATTTTCGGCTCGCTCGCACTATGCCCACGAGCTGGGGGAGGCTCAGGCCAGCAAGCGAGCGACGGCGGCTGGCCCAGCGGCCGCCTACAACGCGATCTTGCGACGCAACCCCCAAACCGGACGCCTGGAAATGTTGGCGTTGGAACCGCACGACGACCTGGACCCCACCACGCGGAGTCACCGCGGCCAAGATTCTCGCTCGTGGAAGCAACCGTCCGCTGACTCATCTGCGGACCAGGACTTGGACGCCGTGGACGAAGACGCCGCCTGGAGCGACGACTCCAGCTCGGAGGATGGCCAGTGGGAGAACTGGATGGACGATCACCGCGCCAGCCGCGACCAGGCTAGGCGCGACCAAGCCGCGGCGGAAGAGGCGCTGCTGGATGACCTGCTGCTCAAAGTCAGCAACAGTGGAATCCACAGCCTGACCGATCAAGAACGGGAAGTGCTGAACCGAGTCAGCCAACTGTTCCGCAACCGCCGCAAACTAAAACTCTAGGACGCAAGCCCACGTGCAGTTGGTGATCCTGGAAGCCGTCACGGCGGGCGCCGCGGCGGGCCCGCCTCTCTCGCCTGACGAGCCCCCGTCCGTCTCATCGTCCTTACAAACCGAAGCGCTGACCATGGTCGCAGCGCTGGCTGCTGATTGCCTGGCTGAGCTCCAACAGCGACGCTTCGCCGCGGACCGACCGCACAGCCCCGTCGCGATTCTAATCCCCGCGACCAGCGATCGTACCGCCGTGCTCGTCGACTGCCCATCACCCGAGGACGCGGCATCTGACGAAATCATCGTGTTTGTGCCGCCCAGCCAAGAACAGGCGGTACAAGCTGCTATCCAGCACGCCTGGCCTATCCCCGCAAGTTCCGCTTCCTGGTCAGGGCACGTGTGGCGGATGCACATCGGCACCGGCGAGCGACTGGAGACCCACATCGCCCACTCCCACGGACCACAGGCCTGGTACCTGCCCACGTGTGGTAAAGGGGTCAGGAGTCAATTGTGCGAAGCACCCGTAGGGCCGTTCCGGCAATTGACTCCTGACCCCTTTACCACACCCAACAGTCAACTGTGCGAAGCACCCGCAGGCTTGCGTTTCGCGGCTTTGGGGGCGGCCACCGAGTCGGGCGATGGTCCGGCCGAGATATTTGGGGCTGCCGCGGCGACTTGGTTGATCGCCCCACAGCCGTCGCTGGGCCGTTGGATGCGATGGTTGGGACCAGCGGCCGACCGAGTACTGGGGGTGCCGGTCGACCTGTTGCCCACGTGTGAGGACAAGCGACACCTGACGGCGGTGCCCAGCCTGTGCTTGACCTATCCCCCGAGGCAAACGCAGCCGGACATCTCGTTGGTGGGTCTTGGTCTAGACTCTCAAGGTGGCGATGTAGCGGCTTGGTACCGCCAGCACCTGGCGACCACTCGGCATTGGGCCGTGAAACCGACGGACCAATGCGGGAGCAGCGATGTGTGGCGGATCGATCTGTGGCAGCCGCTGGCCGACCTGGACGCGGCCTTGGCCGAGATCCAGCGACTGAGGTCCGCGTTGCCACGGGACACTTCCAGTCAGCAAGCGTTGTTGTGGTCGCCCTGGTTGCCTGGCCCTAGCGGCAGCGTGTCGGTGTTGGCGACCGAACACGCCTGGTGGTGCTTGCCTCCCTGCCGACAGATTCTCGAGTGGGATCGTCTGGTTGTGCCTGTGGGCAGTCGAGCGAACGTTCGTCGTGTGCAAGCCGTGCGATACAGCGGTTCGACGTGGGAGTCGCCCAAGACTTGGCCCTGGATCCACGATCTGGTGTGGCGGCAATTTGCCGCCCGCTTCCCGGTCGACTCGAGACATCGACTCCGCGGTTGGATCGGCCTGGACTATGTCTTGCCGGAACCCAACCGGCCCACGTTAGTGGAAGTCAATCCCCGTTTAACGTCATCGTATCACTTGACGCGTCACTTGCGTTGGTAAGACCATGGCAACCGCTCACGCCCGATCGGCCTTACTCCAGCGGCGCGGGCATGGCACCGGCGATGCGTCCCATGTTTTGCCAAACGATCCAATCAATATCGTCGGTGATCGAACGCACCGAACCATCGGCAAAACAGGTGTTAACATGCGCCCCGTGGTGACTGGAGGGCGTGATCGGTGCGCCGCGGTACCCACCGGACCGATTCAGGCAACTGCGAGAATTAGGGGGTAACTAGGTGTTAAAATTGTTGTAACCGTTCACGCCTCGTCAGAGGAATTTGTCATTGGCCGATTAGCAGATATTTTCGACAACCAATGCTCCCATTCCGGAATCCAAGTTGAACGGAACAACACCTGCACAGACCTTTCGCGCCATTCGTGTCTTTCGTGGTTACCCCAACTCCGCACCACCCCTGTGACCATGCTACTAGCGGTTAGCGGTTAGCGTAGCGCGTAGGGCGTAGGGCGTAGGGCGTACATCTTGCATTTTTCATTCCCCATTTTCCCTTTCTCATTTTTCTCAAACGCTTTTTCGTTTTCTCTGTCTCTCGCCCTACCAATTCCTCCAGTCCTTCTCATCTCTTGCGGTTTAGATTTCCTGCGGGGCGTGAACGGCTGCAATTAAAAGCACAAATGGTCATCACCACGCTTTTGCCAAAAGAATACGTAACCGTTCACAGTAGCAGGGCAATCCCAGGGGCAGGTGCGTTACGCAAGTCGGATCGTCCGTGGTGCAAACTCCTTCAATCACCGTCGGTTTGACAAGCCAACGATCTGACTGTTAGCTCGACTTGCTCCACGACACCCTGCGGGGCGTGAACGGCTGCAAGAATACAACCCGACCGACGCGGGCGCACCAGCCCCGATATCTAAGGAATCGTCTCGCCTGGCAAGTCTTCTAAATGCAATCGCAAAATTCGCACGACCTCGTGGATCGTGTCGATCTGATCCACGATCCCGGTGTGGTTGGCCGCCACATGATGCTCGCTGATGGCGGCGGGGTGCCCAGCACTCGTGACCGACACCACACCATCGCTGCCGCGCAACGTCAAAGGCGTACCACCCGTACCTAAAATCGTATGCTGCCTGACCTGTGACGACACCTGCAGTTCATAGATGGCCCTCAAGGTCGGATCGCTCGGTTCCAATAAGTCGATGCTGGTGGGAATCCGGCGGCGAAAAGGGTAGGTAAAGGCCTGCGGGTTATCGCTCACCAAAGCTTCGTGCCTGCGTTGCCGCGCTTCGTCTTCGCGGACCAACGCTGACGAGATCCGACCAATGCCCCGAGCCGCCAAAGCCGAACCGGCGTGGGGCGTGGCGATATAGACCACTCGCTGCACACACGGCAACGGCGAAAAATACAGACGCTCCGCCAACTCCTGTTTGACTTCGGGCGTTGCCCGTAACGACTCCAAAGGAACCAGAGAAATCGAACGCCACATCGCTTCGCCGCTTTCCGCGACTTGTAGTTTACTCACCAGCCCACCCATACTGTGCCCCACAAGGACCATTCGCCGCAGTTCCGAATCCTGACAACCCGGATCAAACTGATCCACCGCTGCCGATAGTTGCTGCCGTAATCGCAACGCCGAGGTGACAAATGGACTGCCTGTCGCATAGTTAAAGCCCCACACCTGATAGTGCTGGTTGAACCACGGCTGAGCACGGAGGTGATTGACCATTTCGGCCCAGACGCTGGGATCCGAGTTCAGACCATGCACAAAAACAACAGGAATCTTGCCATACTGGTACGGCTCCAACAGCCGCAGTCCATCTTCTTCAACTCGAGAGGGATTGAGAAAACCTGCCAACGGATTGTTGGGCTGCAGCGCCAGTTGGTACTCAAACGGGGCCGACAAATCGCGTGCCACAGGCGCCGTCTGTTGGCCGACGACAACCGTATCGACCGTCACGGGATTGATCATCTGCAAGACAAAATTCGCCCCAGGCATCCCCGTCAGCGCGGAATCGGTTGCTTCACCGGGGCACAACAGAAATGTCGCGGGCACGGGGCTCCGCGCCGGAAAGAACGACTCGATCGACCCAGCCTCGCTCACCTCGGGCCGAGAGCGAATCGCAACCACGGGCACACCCAGTCCGTCGATGGCGTAATGGCGTTGAAGCTGCGGCCATAACGAGGGAGCCGCCACGTGAAATTTCCGGAATTCATGCACTGGCCACGCCAGCCCACCATTTTCGATCGGTACATCGAGCGGTCCGTCCGGCAGATAGACACGCAGGCCGCGATGGCCATCCAGGCGTCCCCAGCGTCCCGCCGTCTGGACCAAACCACGCAGACTGGCCTGGTAGATCGTCCCCGCCGGAGTCGAAGAACCGACCGGCACCGCTTGCTCGGCCATCGCCTGCCAACTCAGGATCGAAGCCTGAAAATAGAGATCGACGCTCCGCGCATCCCCCTCTGCCTCCCACGACTCGGCCTGCTGCAATACCCGCTTGGCCCGCTGGACGGTCGACCCGACGTGCGGCCAGGGTGACGATGACTCAAGTGACTCCCGCTCGAAACGCGGGAAGAGTTGCCGCGCAGGGGTCTGGCAGCCCCCGCAACACAGTAAGACCAAGCTCACGAACAGTGACCAGCCCGCCAAGCATGAACCCGCAGGGTTGCCTTCGCTGCGGTCCATTCCAAGTCACTCCCGAGGGGTCGACAGCCAGCCGAGCGACGCCGCCAACCGCTAGTTTGTCTGGGTAGCAACTTCGAGCTTTCCGCCGCCTAGCGAACAACTTTTTGGCTGATTCTGGTTTGTACCAGTTTTCGGGATTGAAGCGGGATTGAAGTGGGTGGCCCCCGTCGCTCAGAACAACAACCCCGGATCACTGTCCTCGGCCGCTTCCACTGCCGTGGACTCTTTCCTTCGCCGCACACTTTTCGCCGCCGGACTGGCTGCCGTGTTGGCCCCCGTGTTGGCTGCCGTGTTGGCTGCCGTGTTGGCTGCCGTGTTGCCGCGCGAGGCGGGGGCTTGCCCCGCGCCGCTGTCGCTCGCTGATGCGGTGGCCGTGGCGTCAAAGTTCTGCCATTCCACCTGGCCGTCGGCATCCACCTTGGTCAAGATGCGGATCTGTTGCTCGACCTCCTGCAGACCCTGATAACACGTCCGCAGCCAACCGACGCCTTGTTCGTACGCCCGCAGGGACTCGGCCAATGTCAACTGACCTTGCTCCAACTGACCCACGACCCGCTGCAGCTGCTGATAGGCCGTTTCGAACTGCTCCGCCGTCCCAGACGCCTGCTTTACCCCAGCAGTCTGCGTCCCCTGGGTGTCATTCATCGAATCGTCGTTCGCGGACGGCGAAGTCATGGGCAAGTACCTGGTCGAGAAGGGGTTGAGCCGAGCAACACAGGCACGGCGGGCCAGCCGGCAGTATAACGACTCGCGGCCGTCGCCCCAAGCACGAGCGGGCTTGTTGATTTTTCCGTAGCGGAATGCGTCAAGCATTTCGATTGAGGCGAAAATGCCCTGTTTTCTCCCGATTTCATTGATTCGGGCGACAATTTCGCGAGCAAGTCTGGAAAAATCAACAAGCCCCAAGCACGAGCGGGCAGGGGGCAGCCGTGAATGGTGTCGTCTGGGAACATCGACGCCCCCCGAGTATGCTGGGACTCGAAGCAGGTTGGACCCTTGATCCAATACGCTCGAGCATGACGCACACGCCCCCGACGGAGCTGGCCCCGTGGCAGACGACGATTCCGACTCGCCCTATCAAACCGTTTCTCAACTGACCCAAGACATCCGCGATACGCTGGAGAGCGACTTCGCCGAGGTGACCGTGTGCGGCGAGGTCTCGGGGTTCAGCGCCCCACGCTCGGGGCATTGGTACCTGACACTCAAAGACGACGCCGCCCAGATCGCCGCCGTCGTGTGGAAGAGTACCGTCAGCCGCATCAAGTTCGCCGTCGAGGACGGCGCACAGGTCGTGGTCCGCGGTCGCCTGACGGTCTACCCGCCCCGCGGCAGTTATCAATTGGTCATCGAGCACATGCAGCCGGTGGGCGAGGGTTCCTGGCGAGCCAAATTCCGCCGACTGCACGAAAAACTGGCGGCGGAGGGCCTGTTCGATCCCCGCCGCAAGCGACCGCTGCCGCTCCTGCCGCGTCGCGTGGTGGTCATCACCAGCCCCACGGGGGCGGCGGTGCGAGACTTCTTGCAAGTGGCCCAGCGACGCTGGCGGGGCAGTCAGATCACCATTCTGCCGACCAAGGTCCAAGGCGCCGGGGCCGGCGTGCAATTGGCGGCCGCCGTCGACTTGGCCAATCGTCTCCGACCCGCCGCGGACGTGATCGTCGTCACCCGCGGAGGCGGCAGCATCGAGGATCTGTGGGAGTTCAATGACGAGCAGTTGGTGCGAGCCATCGCCGCCAGCCGCATTCCCGTGGTTTCGGGCGTCGGACACGAGATCGACGTGACCCTCTGCGATCTGGTCGCGGACTTGCGAGCCTTGACGCCGTCCGAAGCCGCCGAACGCGTCTTCCCCGACCAGCAATCGCTGCAGGAAAATCTACTCGAACTGCAAGCTCGACTCGTCAGGGGACTCCGCCGTCGCGGCGCCGACGCCAAGCAACAAGTCGACCGCTTGGCCCAGAGCCGCGTCCTGCGGCGGCCGCTGGATTTTCTGCTGCAACACGCCCAACGACTCGACGACCGCGCAGCTCGGTTGCTCTGGTTGAGCGAGAATGACCTAAAACGCCGCCGCAGCCAACTCCAAGGCGTGGCCGGACAACTGGAGGCCCTCAGCCCCCTCAATGTCCTCAGTCGTGGCTACTCGGTCACCCTGACCACCGCCGGTCAACCGATCCAGGACGCCGCCGAAGTTCCCATCGGAACACAAGTCAGCACGCGCCTGCATCGGGGCCGCTTGCTGTCGACCGTCACCGCAGTGACTACGGCAGAAGACGAGTGACCGGGAAGGTCTGCACCTGCACGCCGTAACCCCGCTGGGCCGGGTAGCTGTGGTAGTTCAGCGGATACGACACAAAATTAATGGAGTTCGACACCGGTCCAACCAAGTTAACTTCTCGGACGCGGAACATCGGTTGGTCGGTCGGCACGTGGTAGCGAGGGTCGATACCGGTGCCGGTCGGATCTTGGGACAGCGGCATTGGTGGCAAAGCCGACGTGCCGTAGGGTGACTCGGGTGCTGGATCGGGCGCCACCAGCGAGGGTTGGCCGAAGTACATCGGCGGCGCGTAGGCAGGTGCATACGGATTCGCCCAAGGATAGGGCAGGCCCCAATGAAAGTGCTCGACGTACATCGGCACGACCTGAATGTGGACGGGCACGTGCACAACCGCCGGCTTGAAGACGTTGATGACCGGCGGGGGCGGCGATGGGCGCCGCACCACATGGCTCAGGGTACTAGAGGGCAAGCGGTCCCGACCGACTCGGCCAATTTCCCCAACTTGGCGGTCCCGCGGCTTGGCTCGGTTGTTCAGCCCGACCCAATTCACCGAGTAATCCGGAGTGCCGCCGACTTGCGTTTCGCGGCTGTCCGGCAGCGTCTCGGGCTCGACATCCAAGCTGGGCGGCAGCTCCCATTCCTGCTCAATCGCCAGCCCCGGTAAACGCTCGCCGACCACGTCTTGGGTCGGCGAAGGAACGGTCGGCGGATTCCCGGTCGGCGTTGTGGCGTTCAGTGCCTCTTGTACTTCGTCCTGTCGGCTCAGCGGACCAGCGATCGGCAGGATCTGCAGCACCTTGGTCGCCCCGCGGAACTCGGCCGACGACCGTCCACCTGCCCCGCCGGACTGGGCCGCGACCGTAGCTGGGAACAAGCAACCTGCAGCCAGTAGCACAGCAGGAACCAGGAACAGGGTTCCGTTGGGAGCACCAAAGATACAGCGCATGGGTCGCCTCTCGAAGGGAGCGGGTGATAGTGGGCGGGTCCTGACGATCTTGTCGGCCGCGCCCCGCGCCGAGCTGCCGCGGATCCGCGGAAAACGTGGCCCGATCGGACACCACGGATCCTACGATGCGTACAATCGCGCCAGTCGCCTGGCCTACTAGTCATGATCCCGCTCGATCCGATAATGAGCAGGCCGCCGGACGTTGGAGTCCAGGCTGGCCGATGAGCCGATGGTAAGGGCTCCCTGGATCGCCCAGCTTAACGCTAGAGATTGCCGACTTCATGAAGACCGACGAAATTCGCGAAAAGTACCTGCAGTTCTTCCAATCGAAGGGCCACACCCGCTGCGCCAGCGACGTGTTGGTACCACGAGACGACCCCTCGGTGCTGTTCACGCCCGCTGGCATGAACCAATTCAAAGACCACTTTCTGGGTAAGATCGAACTGACCTTCACCCGCGCCACCTCGTGTCAAAAGTGCTTTCGCACAGGTGACATCGACAATGTAGGTCGAACCGCGTTTCACCATACCTTCTTCGAGATGCTGGGGAACTTCAGCTTCGGCGATTATTTCAAACGCGAAGCGATCCACTGGGCGTGGGAATTCCTGACCGCCCCCGAGTGGTTGGGGATCGACCCGACTCGCTTGACCGTCACGGTCTACTTGGATGACGACGAGGCCTGCGATATCTGGCACAAAGAAGTCGGACTTCCTCTGGACCGCATCACACGGAAGGACGAAGACGAGAACTTCTGGCCAGCCAGTGCCCCGTCACTCGGGCCCAACGGCGTCTGCGGTCCCTGCAGCGAAATCTACTACCAGTTGGACGACGGCAGCGAGGTCGAGATCTGGAATCTGGTCTTCACCCAGTTCAATCGCGTGGGCGATCCACCGAACAACCTGCAGCCGCTGCCCAACCAGAACATCGACACGGGCATGGGCCTGGAGCGTATCGCCAGTGTCCTGCAGAACGTGCCGACCAACTACCACATCGATAGCCTGTTGCCGATCGTCCACAAGGCCGCCGAGATCTGCGGACAAACCTACGAGTATCGCTCGGATGTCGGGCGGCGCCTGCGGCGGATCACCGATCACCTCCGCGCCGTCACCTTGGCCATCCATGAGAACGTGGTGCCCGACAACGAGAAGCAGGGCTACCAGATCCGACTGCTGCTGCGCCGCGCCATCCTGGACGGCTTCCAGTTGGGCTTGCGCGAACCGGCCCTCTTCCAAATCGTGCCGACGATCGTGCAGCAAATGGCGGTCCCGTACCCAGAACTCAGCACCAGCATCACGTTGAT
Source organism: Pirellulaceae bacterium (assembly GCA_018402565.1). Classification (GTDB taxonomy): domain Bacteria; phylum Planctomycetota; class Planctomycetia; order Pirellulales; family Pirellulaceae; genus M30B19. Next base: position 224,173 of record JAGYIQ010000002.1, read on the forward strand.
CCAAGACGAAATCCGTCGCGAGGAAGCCCAATACCACCGGCTGCTGGCCAGCGCCATCCCGTTCTTGGACGAACAGCTGCAGGCGGTCGTGGCCCAATCCCAGTCGGTCCTGGCGGGGGCCTTGGCCTTCGATTGGTACCAAACCAACGGCATCCCGCCCGAATTGACCAAACAGGAATGCGAACGGTTCCACTTGGAGTTCGACCAAGCCGGTTACGATGCGGCCAAGGACCAACACGCCAAAGCTTCCGGCCAGGGCCAAAAGGACCTGTTCCAATCAGGGCCGCTGGAGGACCTGAAAGCCGAACTGCGATCGACCGAGTTTTTGGGCTACGAGACCACCGAGTGCCAGGCGACGATCAAAGGCATCGTGTACCAAGACCAACGCTGGCCACGCTTCGATCAGATCCACGCAACCAACCTCACGGCCGAGGCCGTTGGGAGTCCCGCGTCGGGCTCGGCTACGGAAGCGGACGAGGAGCAATGGGTCCAAGTGGTGCTGGACCGGTCGCCGTTTTACGCCGAATCGGGCGGGCAAGTCGGCGACACGGGTTGGTTGAAGTCCGAAGGCCTGCAGTTTCGCATCTTGGATACGCAGAAGGCCTCGGGCTTGATCGTCCACTACGGATACTTGGTGGAGGGCGTTCTGACCGAGGAACTGCAGATCACCGCCAGTGTCGACTTCGGGCGTCGCGAGGCCATCTGCCGCGCTCACTCGGCCACCCACGTCCTGCATCATGCCCTGCAGCAGAACCTGGGCGCGGACGCCCAACAACGCGGCTCAAAAGTCGAGCCGGATCGGCTGCGGTTCGACTTCAAATGTGACGCCGCCATCGGCAGCGAACCCTTGCAGCGAATCCAACAACAGGTCTCCGCCTCGATCCAACGCGACGATGCCGTGGCCATCGCCGCGCTGCCGCTGGCCGAAGCTCGCCAAGCCGGGGCGATGATGCTGTTCGGAGAAAAATATCCAGACATTGTGCGAATGGTTTCGATTGGGGACTTCAGCAAAGAACTCTGCGGTGGCACGCACTTGGAACAGATGTCGCAGATGGTCGCTTTCGAGATCCTGTCCGACGACAGTGTCGCGGCGGGGACACGGCGGATCACGGCCTTGACCGGCGAGGCCGCCCAGCAACATCGCACGCGTTTGGCGGACACACGTCAGCAGTTGGCCGCGCGACTGGGTGTGGCCCCCGAGTGGGTCTGGCCAGCCATCGAATCGCTCCGCGAGCACTTGAAGCAGCTGAAGAAGGTGTGCGACCAAGGGCAGGGCAGTGTGCCGACCTGGACGCCCCCGCGCGACGCCGCCTCCGCCGATCGACGCGACGATAAAGCCGTGCTACAAGATGTAATGCGTCTACTGAACGTGCCGGCCGAACAATGTGTCGAACGCGTCGACTTGCTGTTGCAGGAAAAACAGCACCTGACCGAACAAGTTGCCGGCTTCGAACAGGCCGAAATGTGGACCACCGAGACCCTGCTGGCGGCGGCCCATGACGTGGGCGGCACGCGATTGATTGTCCTGGAAACCGTCGGCTGCAACGCCAACCGCATGCGCGTGCTGATCGATCAAGTCCGCAAACTAAATCACCCCGCCGCTGTCATGTTGATGTCCGCCGCCGGCATTGACAAGGTCAACTTGGTGGCCGGCGTGACTCGTGATTTGGTGGACAAGGGCATCAGCGCCGGACAATGGGTCAAAGAAATCGCGCCCATCGTCGGCGGTGGCGGTGGCGGCAAGCCTGACATGGCTCAAGCCGGTGGCAAAGACCCCGGCCAAATCGCGCCCGCCCTGCAAGCCGCCATCAGCTACATGCGCAGCCAATTGGCGGTCTAACCAGTCCACTACAGCCGCGGGGCCCACTGCGGACGACTGCCGGCCGGTCGCAGTCGCGGAAACAACCGCGCTCGCTCGACTTCCATTTCGGATTGTGGCTCCAGCCACCCGTCTTGGATCGGATTCGAGTCGTGGTAGTTATCGCCCCAACCGCCCCAGGACGGAGTATCGTGCGTCGCTTCGCTGGCCCACGTTTCCTCCGCCGACCAACTGTTGCCGATGGGGGCGTTCCCCCCGCCCGTTGACGCTCCAGGTCGCAAGCCCAACAGACCGCCCTTGCTCCCCGAGCCACTGGTGCGTTGCAAGGCACCTTTGACACCTAATTGGGCTGGGTCACGTGCCAAGCTGTCGGCGAAGACCCGAAAGTCCGCGATCAAGGGTTGCACCTGGACCGTGATCCGTTCGATGTTGGCCAACGACGCATTGAGTCGCTCGTAGACTTGAGGATCGGTGAACAGTTTCCCCACCGTCCCGTTTGGCTGTTTCATCTGGTCGCTAAACTGCTGCAAGTTGGCAATCAGGGTCTCGATCTTGGCCACCGACTGCCGCACGTCTTCGATCACCGCCGGCCCTTCTTCGCCCAACGCCTTCGTAAAGCTCTCGATCTGCTGCAAGTTCAACTCGACCTTGTCCCCGACACCCTTAAACGGCTCAATCACCGTGCGAACTTCCGCCAACGTCTCCTCGGCGCCCTTGACCAATTCGGGGATCCGCCGCACCGTCTCGCTGACACTGGCCTTCAGCTCGCGATCGCCCACCAATTCGCTCACATCCGCCATGACTGCATTAAAGTTATCAATCGCCAATTCAGATTTGTTCCCCAGCCGCTGAGTGGTCTTGATGAACTCCTGGAATTCACCCTGGCCATCCGCCAGTACGTCGCCGACCAAGCCGGTGATCTTGGCGATGTTGTCGCTGGATGCTTTCACACTTTCGCCGGCCGTCGCCACCGAATCCAACGTCCGCGCCAAGTTATCACGCAGATCGATGAACACGTCGACGATTTCCAACGGATTGGGCGCCACCGCCACGTTCTTGACCAAATCGCCCGGCTCCAAGGCTCGGCGGACTTCTCCCTCCGGCAACACACCCGGCAGAAAGGCCAACTCGGCATCCCCCAGGAAACTGGCCGTCTTGATCTGAGCCACCTCGTCTTCATAGATCGTGGTGTTCGAATCGATCCCGCAGGTCAACAGGACACCGTCATCCAACAGTTGGACCGCGCGGACTCGGCCGATCGTAATGCCGTGCTTGCGGATCGGCGTATCCTTGGTCACTCCCGGAGCTTCGCGGAGGCGTATGTAAATTGTCTCCTGGGTTTTGAAAATATCACTAAATAACACCAACATGATACTGAACGCCACTGCAGCGATCACCACCACCAAGCCCACCCGCCAGAAGTACCAACGTTGCTCGTCCATGTGCGTTCTTCCGCTAGGAATGATTGCCTTCGCCCGCCAACTCCAACAACCGTTCGCCGGCTTCGCCGTTGACGAACTGGCGGACCCTTCGATCGGCGGTGCGATCCAGTTGTTCGGGTGGCCCGTCGAACAACAATTGTGGCTGCCCAGGCGCCAAACGGGCGTAGGGCGACAGCATGATGACGCGATCCGCCACCCGGCGAACCGTGTGCATGTCATGCGTCACCACCAGACTGGTGACCGGCAGACGTCGCCTTGTACGTAGGATCAGTTCGTTGATCACGTCACTCATCACAGGATCCAGGCCCGTGGTCGGCTCGTCGTACAGCAAGACTTCCGGGTTGATGATCAACGCCCGAGCCACCGCGACGCGCTTCCGCATGCCACCCGACAACTCGGCTGGGCTTTTGGTCACCACGTTCTTGGGCAAGCCCACTTCATTCAGTCGCTCCAACACCTGTTCGCGGATCTCAGCCCGAGTGAACCCCCCGAGCTGCTCCAGTGGGAAGGCCACGTTTTGCCCCACCGTCATGCTGTCGAATAGGGCCGCGTTCTGGAACACAAAGCCAAATCGCTGCCGGACCCGAGCCAGCTGCGATTCGCTCAAAGCGTGCATGTTGTGCCCGTCGAATTCCACGCGACCTTTAACCGGCTCCACCAATCCGACCATCGTTTTGATCAGCACACTCTTGCCGCAACCACTCTCGCCAATCAACACGCACGTCTGACCAGCCGGTATCTGCAAGTCAATGTTCTTCAACACGGTCTGGTGACCGAATCGCACCGTCAATTGCTGGATGTCTAGCAATGGGGCTTCTGGCGTGGCTTGAATGTCGATCATCGAGGTGACTCCGCGGCTAGAGCAGCTTGGTGCCACCAGGGTAGAGGACATCTTGCAGATTTTGAATGGCAATTCCCAAAATCAAGTCCAACACCAAAATACCCACAAAACTGTAGACAAACGACGAGGTCGCCGCCTTGCCCACCCCCTCCGCGCCACCTTCGCTGTTGAAGCCTTGGTAACAACTGATCAGGGCAATGGCCGCCCCAAAAAAGACGCTCTTGCCGATGCCAGAAACCAGATCAAAGCCGGTGACAAAGACCGCGGAATTGTCCAGATAATGAAACGAGTCGATGCCCAACAACATGACGCTGTAAAAAAAGCCGCCACACACGCCCATAAAATCCGCCATGATGGTCAGGATCGGGATCATCAGGAAGCAGGCCAAGAAACGCGGCACCACCAAATAACGAATCGGGTTGACCCCCATTACACTCAAAGCATCGATCTGTTCGGTCACCCGCATCGTCCCCAATTCTGCCGCCATGGCACTGCCGACTCGGCCCGCTAGCATCGTCGCTGCCAAGACCGGCCCCAGTTCCCTGACGAGGGAGAGATTGATAACTGCCCCTAGCCGTGTCTCCAACCCCAGCTGTTGGAACTGGGCGTAGCTCTGGACCGATAACACCATCCCAATAAAGGTCCCAGTCAGGGCGACCACCGGCAAACTCCGCACGCCCACCTGGTAGAGGTTGGGCATCAGCGTGTCCATCCGCGGCAGACTTCCCACCAGCCAATAAGCCAGCCGGCCAGCAAAAACGGCGAACATCCCCAGCGACACAAGCGAGTCGTGTACCATTTCGCCGACGTCCGCAATCCAGTTGAAACTGGCGTGCAGCAACCGGCTCCAGGCGGTGGAAGGGGCTGAAATCGCGGGCTGGGACAAAGTTCGTTCTCCGAGTATCAAGCGGACCAGGGACCGTCGGCGCACGACGGTCCCCCGTCGGAGAACTTCGACCGCCGAGTGTCCGGCTGATGAGTCAAACTTTACCGATTCTCCAGCACTTTACCGCCTAGGAAACCCAGGAAACATAGAGAAAACAGGAAAGCGACAGCAGGAAAACCCTCGAGCACTTACCAGTCAAGAGTGCTTCTGATGGACACTTAGGTCGACTTTTGCTTCAAGCCAGCAGCGGGCTGCTGGTCTGCGGCTATGCCCATTCCTCTCTGCCCGTTCCTCTTTCCCCATTCCTCTTTCCCCATTCCTCTCTCCCCATTCCTCCCTCCCCATTCCTCGCTCCCCATTCCTCGCTCCCCATTCCTCGCTCCCCATTCCTCCCTCCCCATTCCTCCCTCCCCATTCCTCCCCTCCCCATTCCTCCCTCCCCATTCCTCCTCTCTCCCCCATTCCTCTCTCTCCCTACTCCTCTCTCCTCATTCCTCTCTCTCCCCATTCCTCTCTCCCCATTCCTCTCTCCCCATTCCTCCCTCCCCATTCCTCCCTCCCCATTCCTCTCTCCCCATTCCTCTCTCCCCCATTCCTTTCCGCCTCCCCATTCCTCCTTCCTCCCCATTCCTCCTCTCCCCATTCCTCTCTCCCCATTCCTCTCTCCCCATTCCTCTGTCCCCATTCCTCTGTCCCCATTCCTCTGTCCCCATTCCTCTGTCCCCATTCCTCTGTCCCCATTCCCTCCTCTCCCATTCCTCCCTCCCCATTCCTCCCTCCCCATCTCCCCATTCCTCTCTCTCCCATTCCCTCTCCCCATTCCTCTCTCCCCATTCCTCTCTCCCCATTCCTCCCTCCCCATTCCTCCCTCCCCATTCCTCTGTCCCCATTCCTCCCTCCCCATTCCTCTGTCCCCATTCCTCCCTCCCCATTCCTCCCTCCCCATTCCTCCCTCCCCATTCCTCTGTCCCCATTCCTCTGTCCCCATTCCTCTGTCCCCATTCCTCTGTCCCCATTCCTCTGTCCCCATTCCTCTGTCCTAATTCCTCTGTCCCCATTCCTCTGTCCACATTCCTCTGTCGCTATCCCACTTCCAACCAGCAGAGGGCGACTGGTCTACCGCCGCTTCCGTCGTGGCTCTGCCCGGCGGAGCGGCAATTGACGGCTACAAAATCCCCCAAACCAACCAAGATGCGGCCCGTAGCCCCTTGGTCACACGGCCCCCGCGGGTTTATCCCGTGGGACCGAAAGTTTGGCAGCGAGAAAGCCTCTCATAAACATCCAAAAAGAAGGCACTCCACCCCTTGGTCACACCGGCCCCCGCAGGTTTATCCCGTGGGACCGAAAGTTTGGCAGCGAGAAAGCCCCTCCCCCAACGATCAAAAAGAAGGCTCTTTGCCCCTTGGCCACACCGGCCCCCGCGGGTTTATCCCGTGGGACCGAAAGTTTGACAGCGAGAAAGCCTCTCCCCCAACGATCAAAAAGAAGGATCTTTGCCCCTTGGTCACAACGGCCCCCGCAGGTTCATCCCGTGGGACCGAAAGTTTGGCAGCAAGAAAGCCTCTCTCACAACAATCAAAGAAGGATCTTTCACCTCTCTGGCCACACGGCCCCCGCGGGTTCATCCCGTGGGACCGAAAGTTTGGCAGCAAGAAAGCCCCTCCCACAACAATCAAAAAGAAGGATCTTTACCCCTTGGCCACACGGCCCCCGCGGGTTCATCCCGTGGGACCGAAAGTTTGGCAGCAAGAAAGCCCTCCCCCCAATAACCAAAAAGAAGGCCCGTTGCCCCTTGGTCACAACGCCCACCATCCGGGCTTGCCCCGGTGGAGGCATGACTGATCGAGCTAGCAAGCCCACCCCACAACAATCAAAAGAAGGATCGTTGCCCCTTGGTCACATCGCCCCCGCGGGTTTATCCCGTGGGACCGAAAGTTTGGCAGCGAGAAAGCCCTCCCCCAATAACCAAAAAGAAGGCCCGTTGCCCCTTGGTCACAACGCCCACCATCCGGGCTTGCCCCGGTGGAGGCATGACTGACCAGCTACAGGCCCACCCCACAACAATCAAAAAGAAGGATCGTTGCCCCTTGGTCACATCGCCCCCGGTGGGTTTACCCCGCCGGAGCGAAAGTTTGGGTAGCTAGAATCGCCCCCCCAATCATCAAGAAGAAGGCTCTTTGCCCCTTGGTCACATCGCCACCACCCCCGCTTGCTTCCACAACTCGCTCCACGACGCCCTACAGGGACCGGAAGGATACGTCAGTTTCGAAGGGCGCCCTTGGGCGTCGTAATGGTAGGTGACCGTGTACGTGCGGCCCGAATAGGTGGTCGATTCGGTGGCCAATTGCCCGCGGTCGGTGTAGGTCTTGGCGGTGGAAGCACTGTACTGGGAACTGGAGGTGGCCGTTTCCCGCCCATAGGCATCATAAGTCATCGTTTGGGTTTCCGTCACGGTCCCGCCCGAGTTCTTGAACTGGACTTGGGTGACATTGCCCAAGAAGTTGTAGGTCAGGTTCTGCTTGCGACCGGAGGGGGAGGTGATCTCCAGCGGTCGTCCAGCACCGTCAAACGTGTTGACCGTTTGGACTCCGGCATCGGAGAATGTTAACCAGTGTCAAATGTACCCGCAATCGATGACCAGTTCATGCAGATCGATGTACCAATCCCCGAAACTTCCAATATACGAATTGTCCAGGAACAAGAGCCCCCAATGTAGATTTAAGCCTTCATAACCATTTTCAGAAAATCCGATTCCGATATTCGCTTCACTGATTATTGCAACTATCCAAATCAACTCTGTTTTTTTATCCCATGTGTAGCGCAATTCGCTATAAGGTTCGAGAGCCCACCTATTGAAGGCCTCGTTAACTTCGCTGGTTGCGCTGCCGAGGCTATCATCAACTATTGCGCGGACTTCCTGACTGTTCATTGTAGCGACTACTTATTTTCGTTTGGGATTGGGATTCGGCATTAAATCTCCAAGTACACAATTTACACCTTTTTCGTCTAAACCGGTAATCGTGCCATGGTAAGGATTATTTTCGGTTCGACGTGTTGGGATTACATCTCCGCCTGCCTTACGCACGTCACCGACTGTCGTCGTTCAAATTTGCCCATGCGGAAGCTCTGCAGCAAGTTCTTCAATTGTTTTTCCAGGTTGAACGCTGACCGATGTGCCTTTAACCGTTCCGAGACCGGGCTCCTCAAACGTATCGATTCTGACGTTTTTCCGCCCTTTACAACTTTAGTATCGTCGGGGAATATGTTCAACATCCCGCGCCGAGCTCTAGCTCCTTTCGGCTGGGGGGCGAGTTCGGTCCAATGTTTGATTCGCGGTTTAGGTTTCAGCACCTTTGCGATGAACTCCCCAATGCTTTTTAACCCGCTCCTGATACCAGTTGGTGGCGAGACGCCGATTGTGCTCTCTAGCACTGCGTCTTTGGCAGTATCTCCAGCTTCTTTCAGAACGATCGCACCAAGGCCATACCAGCCAAAAGTGCTGACTCCGTAAGTGATTCCGGCTCCGCCAAGCGAGACCCCCGCGATGCCAAAGGACCCTAACTTGGCCCAAGTCAACCATAAATCGACGAAATCATGCGGTTGTTTAGACTCATATGAGAACAAGTAATCCTCGTACTTCAGGTTCGAGAATTCTTGAGTGTTTTGCGCTTGGTAGGTTCCTGTCCAACCGCCCAGCTTTGAACAAGCTTTCCTACAACAATCATCCAGGACGCGGTTACATTCAACTTGAACGTCCGTCGTGCTTCCGAAAACATCCCCATCTAACCAACCGGAATAACAGCGACACCTGACGGTTTGCAGGCCACTTGGATCGACGTAATTGACGTCTATGTAACCCCGATACAAACTCATTCCGTCCACAAAACCCGCTGGATCACGTCGTAGGAACTCACCCGTTAGCGGGTTGTAGTGGCGGGCTCGGAAGTTGATCAGGCCTGATTCTTCGTCGTGCCAGCGGTTGGTGTAGCCGACGTGGTTGCCGAAGGAGGAGGTGGTGCGGATGGTCGTGCCGTTGGGGGCGTAGATGGTGCGTTTGCCCGTCATGTCGTAGCAGTAACGCTCGACCACGTTGCCGTTGGCCAAGTCATGCAAGCCCACCACGCTCCATTGCCGATTCCGAGTCACCCCGAGTCGCTGGCCGTTGCTGCGGTGGATCATGACCAACGAGTCGATCTGGTCCGCATACACGTACTCCTGCGCGGGACTACTGGCCGCGGCTCCCGCGTTGTACTCGGCAATTAAATTTGGACCCGCATGCACATAGAGCCGATGTTCGAACGTACTGCCATTGCGAGTGATCTTCTTCCAGACTCGCAGACCACCGACATAGCCATATTCATTAAACCCAGGCACCCCAGCCGTCGCTCCGTTTGGCGTATTGGTATTCCTGGTCCGCCCCGCATCATCCCACGACGCGGTGACGTTGCTCGGCGGCCTCGTTGTGTTCTCGTAAGGCAGCCAGGTGGGCCGAAGGTAGCAGGTACTCTCCGAGTGCCGTCCGTCAATTGCTGGAAGTCTGGAAACGCGAGTTATCAGCGTCCCGCTACGAGGCGATCAAACTCGTTGCCGAGGTTTGTTTTGGGGCGGCGTTTTGGCGGACGGCACTCGGAGAGTGCCTGCTACTAGGGTGCCCCGCACTTCGGCAGTGGTTCAGACCGGCGGGTCGTCGTTTGCTATCGGGCCCAGCCGGTAGGTGAACCGCGAGAGGAGGGAAGGACGCAGAGAAATCCAACCGCCCCGATAGCTGTGTGAACTGGCAAAGTTGGCTGTTGTTTTTCACCCACTTTGGGCTTGTGGGACCCCTGTTTTCTGGATTAGTGACGATTAGTGTCGATTAGTGTTCCACCCGCCTTCCGAGTTAACCAGCACTGGAAATTTTCCGAGGAATCCAGTAGCAACACGGTCGGCTTTGGACTGAGCCTTGCCTAGTCGCTTGATGTTGGGTTCTGTTTGCCACAAACGTGAATGGCGGTGTGACCAAGGGGCAACGAGCCTTCTTTTTGGTGATTGCGGGGGCGGTCTCGCTGCCAAACTTTCGGTCCCACGGGTGAACCCGCGGGGGCCGGAATGTAGACCAGCAGCCTTCTGCTGGTTTGAAGCTAGAATTGGCTGTCATAAATGCAAACGGTTGGAACCACGCGCTGGAGTAGGAAACGGTTGTCGCTGAAGCCGAAGGTGAGCGGATGTGACCAAGGGGCAACGATCCTTCCTTTTGATTATTGGGGGGGGCTTTCTCGCTGCCAAACTTTCGGTCCCACGGGTGAACCCGCGGGGGCCGGAATGTAGACCAGCAGCCCTCTGCTGGTTTGAAGCGAGAATTGGCTGTCATAAATGCAAACGGCTGGAACCACGCGCTGGAGTAGGAAACGGTTGTCGCTGAAGCCGAAGGTGGGCGGATGTGACCAAGGGGCAACGATCCTTCCTTTTGATTATTGGGGGGAGCGGTCTAGCTACCCAAACTTTCGCTCCGGCGGGGTAAACCCACCGGGGGCGGTGTGGCCAAGGGGTGACGAGCCTTCTTTTTGATCATTGGGGGGGAGGGGTGGTAGCCGGTCAGTCATCGCCCCATCGGCACGAGGCCGAAGGTGGCGATGTGGCCAAGGGGCAACGATCCTTCTTTTTGATCATTGGGGGGAAGGCTTTCTCGCTGCCAAACTTTCGGTCCCACGGGTGAACCCGCGGGGGCCGTGTGACCAAGATGCAAAGCTCCATCTTTTTGCGACCGTGGAGCAGGTGTGGTAGCCGGTCAGTCATTTGGCGGAGTTTCTCCATGGCGCCCTCCGCCTAAAGGCGGGACTACGAGCGGGGCCGCCTAGCCGCGAGACGTGACCAATGGAAACGTTCAGGGCCGGTCTAACGAAGGCTTACCGAAGCGAGGTCCCGCCGCTCGTAGTTCCGCCTTCAGGCGGTCGCCCTCCGTACCCTATTCGCCCTATGCCTAAAAGTGGGATGACGAGCGATGCCAGCGGCCCCAACGACCTTGTGTCGTTGGACCGAAAGTTTGACAGGCTAGAAGGCTGACGGCGTGCGGTTTGGGCGGTCGAGTGCCACGTTGGTTTAGCTGCTCAATCTCCACCGAGACCGCAATTGGGGGAGGTGTGTTTTGAGTAGCCTGGAGTTGTACGCATGGTATGGCAGTGAGTGGCCGCGAGGCGATGTTTCACCGCAGAGTGTTTCTGGCGGTGTGACCAAGGGGCAACGATCCTTCTTTTTGATCATTGTGGGGGACGCTGGTAGCCGGTCAGTCATCGCCCCATCGGCACGAGGCCGACGGTGGCGGTGTGACCAAGGGGCAACGATCCTTCTTTTTGATCATTGTGGGAGGGCTTTCTCGCTGCCAAACTTTCGGTCCCACGGGTGAACCCGCGGGGGCCGTGTGACCAAGGGGCGAAGTGCCTTCTTTTTGATTGTTGAGGGGGGCGATTCTAGCTACCCAAACTTTCGCTCCGGCGGGATAAACCCACCGGGGGCGGTGTGACCAAGGGGTCAAGAGTCTTTTTTTTGATTATTGTGGGGGGGGCTTTCTCGCTGCCAAACTTTCGGTCCCACGGGTGAACCCGCGGGGGCCGTGTGGCCAAGGGGCAAAGATCCTTCTTTTTGCGACCGTGGGGCAGGTGTGGTAGCTGGTCAGTCATTTGGCGGAGTTTTTTTCATACCGACTTCCGCCTAAAGGCGGGACTACGAGCGGGGCCGCTTCGATGTGGAACGAGATCATTTGGCGAGGTTGCCTGGGAGGGCATTTTTTATTTTGCGGGGTTTTTCCATAGCGCATTCCGCCTAAAGGCGGGACTACAAGCGGGGCCAACTCGCCGCGAGACGTGACCAATGGATACGTTCAGGGCCGGTCTAGAGAAGGCACAGTGAAGCGAGGTCCCGCCGCTCGTAGTTCCGCCTTTAGGCGGTCGCCCTCCGTACCCTATTCGCCCTATGCCTAAAAGTGGGATGACGAGCGATGCCAGCGGCCCCAATGACCTTGTGTCGTTGGACCGAAAGTTTGACAGGCTAGAGGGCGACGGCGTGCGGTTTGGGCGGTCGAGTGCCACGCGGGTTTAGCTGCTCAAGGTCCACCGAGACCGCAATTGGGGTTGTGTTTTGAGTAGCCTGGAGTTGTACGCATGGTATGGCAGTGAGTGGCCGCGAGTCGATGTTTCACCGCAGAGTGTTTCTGGCGGTGTGGCCAAGGGGCAACGATCCTTCTTTTTGATCATTGTGGGGGACGCTGGTAGCCGGTCAGTCATCGCCCCGCCGGCATGAAGCCGACGGTGGCGATGTGACCAAGGGGCAAAGAGCCTTCTTTTTGATTATTGGGGGAGGGTGGTAGCCGATCAGTCATCGCCCCGCCGGCATGAAGCCGACGGTGGCGATGTGACCAAGGGGCAACGAGCCTTCTTTTTGATTATCTGGGGGGGCGGTCTCGCTGCCAAACTTTCGGTCCCACGGGTGAACCCGCGGGGGCCGTGTGACCAAGCGGCAACGGGCCTTCTTTTTTGGGTGTTTACTGGGGAGGGGCAACGACTGATTCGTAGTGCCGCGGATTCGCAGTGCCGCGGATTCGCAGTGCCGCGGATTCGCAGTGTCACGGATTCGCAGTGTCACGGATTCGCAGTGTCACGGATTCGCAGTGTCACGGATTCGCGGTGCCGCTCGAGAGCCTGCGACGGGACGGCCCGTTGTCGGTCCGGGCAATATCCGGTTCAATACCCAGCGGGGCGGAAGTTCCGCGCTCGCGACATGGCCGCTTGATTGATGACTCATGAAAATTGGCGCTGTATCTTACCTGAATACGAAACCGCTGATCGAGTATTGGCGGGGACCGGCGGGCGCGTCGCTGGAGTTGGACCTACCCAGCCGCTTGGCGGATCGCTTGCGGGACCGGCACCTGGACCTGGGGCTGATTCCGGTGGCCGAGGTCCTGCAGCAGCCGGATTGGGTGGTCGTTCCTGACGCTTGCATCGCCTGCCGTGGCCCGGTCTGGAGCGTCAAGTTGATGAGCCGCGTGCCGCCGCCACGGATCGGGTCGCTGGCGTTGGACGAGGGGTCGCGGACCAGCGTCGTGCTGTGCCAGGTTTTGCTGTATCATCTGGCGGGCGTGCGGCCCGTGACGCTGCCGCTGCCGATCGACCAGGCCTGGCAGAGCGTCGAGGCGGATGCGGTTTTGGTGATCGGCGACCGCGCCATGCGGGCAGAGGCCGCTGATTTTCCCTACGTTTGGGATCTGGGGGAGGTCTGGCACGATTGGACGGGGCTGCCATTTGTCTTTGCGGTCTGGACCACGCACCAGTCCCTGATGGCGACCCGAGCGGCCGAACTTCGCGGCGTTCAGCAGTCCCTGAATGCGGCTCGGGACGAGGGATTGCGGCGGTTGGAGGAACTGGCCGACCGCTACGCCCCGGCCTATGGTCTGGGGCGGGACGAATGTCGAAAGTACTTGGGTCAGTACCTCCACTTCCGGTTTGGTCCTGCGGAACGGCGGGGCCTGCAACGTTTTCAAGAGCTGGCACGGGCCCTGCAATTTGTGCCGGCGGAGCGAGAATTGGTTTACCATGAATGCACCTAATTTAACTGCCTCGGACAATCAAACCTCCGCTATGGACCCCGTCGCGGGGCAGGGCTCGAGTGCACGAGCGACCTCGGCCCAGATCTCCGCGGTCCTAGACAAGGCACTGGCGGGCGAGCGGATCAGTCCGGCGGAGTGTCGGCAGCTGTTCGACTGCGATGACTTGGCTCGACTGGGCGCTGTGGCCAACGCGGTCACGCTGCGGAAGCATCCCGAAAACTACCGCACCTACAACATTGACCGGAACATCAACTACACCAACATTTGCACGGCGGTGTGCGACTTCTGCGCTTTTTACCGCGGGCCCAAGGACCCGGAGGGTTACGTGCTGTCGCGGGAGGAGATGTACGCCAAGATCGAAGAGACGATCCAATTGGGCGGCGAGCAGCTCCTGTTGCAGGGCGGCTTGCATCCGCATTTTAAGCTGGAGTGGTACGAGGAGATGCTGAGTGACCTGCGGGCCAAGTTCCCGTCGGTCAATCTCCACGCCTTCAGTCCGCCGGAGATCTACCATTTCACGAAAGTGAACAAGCTATCGCTGCGGGAGGTCCTCAGTCGGCTCAAGGCCGCGGGCCTGGGGAGTCTCCCAGGGGGCGGCGCCGAGATCCTGGTGGACAGTGTCCGCAGCGCGATCACGCGGGGCAAGGTCATGACGGACGATTGGTTGAACGTCATGCGGGTGTGGCATGAACTGGGGGGACGCAGTTCGGCCACGATGATGTTCGGTCACGTGGAGACCTTGGACCATCGCGTCGAGCATCTGGACCGGTTGCGGCAGTTGCAGGATGAAACCGGTGGCTTCACGGCCTACATCTGTTGGACGTTCCAACCCGAGCACACCGACTTGGCTCATCTGCCGGCGGCCGGGTCCTACCAGTACCTCAAGACCTTGGCGATCTCGCGAATTTTCCTGGATAACTTTGATAACTTGCAATCCAGTTGGGTGACCCAGGGCTTGAAGATGGGCCAGTTGTCGTTGGTGTTTGGTGCCAACGACATGGGCAGTTTGATGATCGAGGAAAATGTGGTGGCGGAGGCTGGTACGGTACACTTCTTGACCTTGGACCAGATTCGCGAATCGATCAGCGAGCTGGGGTTTGAGCCGCACCAGCGAAACGTGCATTACCAATTGTTGGATCCGGCGCGGGAAGCTGCGGCGGTGGAGGCCCACCGCGAGTGGTTGGCGCGACGTGCGGCCCAGCCCCCGACCTTGGTGACACTCGAGTCGAACTGAGCCCTCTGCTTCCAGGCTCGGGAGATAACCGGCTAGCGAGCGTTTGCGAATGTGTCAGAGGGCGGGATGATTTTTCCGTAGCGGAATGCGTCAGAGGGCTTGTTGATTTTTCCGTAGCGGAACGCGTCAAGCGTTTCGATTGAGGCGAAACCCCAGTGTTTTTGCCCGATTTCATTGAATCGGGCGGCAATTTCGCGTGCAAGTCTGGAAAAATCAACAAGCCCTCAAGCATTTCGATTGACGAGGAAACACTGTGTTTTTGCTCGATTCTCTTGAGCCGGACAACTATTTCGCGTGCAAGTCTGGAAAAATCAACCAGGCCGCTCGGCTGGAGCATCGGTTGCCCTCGACAGCCCCTGCATGGCCCCGAGCCCGGTGGGGTGAACCGCGAGAGGGGGGAAGGACGCAGAGAAAAACGACTAGCGGGAGCTCGCTGCGCAGGTCACTACTTTGCGTTGGCCTGCCTGGATTGGGCGACGGAACGAGCGGCTCCTCACAGCAATACGCGCACGTGACTATTGGCTTGGGGTCACGACTGAGCGTGGTCCGAGCCTGGTGGGGTGAACCGCGAGAGGGGGGAAGGACGCAGAGAAAGACGACTAGCGGGAGCTCGCTGCGCAGGTCACTACTTTGCGTTGGTCTGCCTGGATTGGGCGGCGGAACGAGCGGCTCCTCACAGCAATACGCGCAGGCGACTACTGGCTTGGGGTCACGACTGAGCATGGCCCCAAGCCTGGTGGGGTGAACCGCGAGAGGGGGGAAGGACGCAGAGAAAAACGACTGGCGGGAGCTCGCTGCGCAGGTCCCTGCTTGGCGTTGGTCTGCCTGGATTGGGCGACGGAACGAGCGGCTCCTCACAGCAATACCCGCAGGCGACTACTGGCTTGGGGTCACGACTGAGCATGGTCCGAGCCTGGTGGGGTGAACCGCGAGAGGGGGGGAAGGACGCAGAGAAAAACGACTAGCGGGAGCTCGCTGCGCAGGTCACTACTTTGCGTTGGTCTGCCTGGATTGGGCGACGGAACGAGCGGCTCCATACAGCAATGCCCGCAGGCGACTACTGGCTTGGGGTCACGACTGAGCATGGCCCCGAGCCCGGTGGGGTGAACCGCGAGAGGGGGGAAGGACGCAGAGAAAAACGACGAGCGGGAGCTCGCGGCGCAGGTCCCTGCTTTGCGTTGGTCTGCCTGGATTGGGCGGCGGAACGAGCGGCTCCTCACAGCAATGCCCGCAGGCGACTACTGGCTTGGGGTCACGACTGAGCATGGCCCCGAGCCTGGTGGGGTGAACCGCGAGAGGGGGGGAAGGACGCAGAGAAAAACGACTGACGGGATCTCGCTGCGCAGGTCCCTGCTTGGCGTTGGTCTGCCTGGATTGGGCGGCGGAACGAGCGGCCCCTCACAGCAATACGCGCAGGCGACTACTGGCTTGGGGTCACGACTGAGCATGGCCCCGAGCCCGGTGGGGTGAACCGCGAGAGGGGGGAAGGACGCAGAGAAAAACGACTAGCGGGAGCTCGCTGCGCAGGTCACTACTTTGCGTTGGTCTGCCTGGATCGTCGAATTATGCGGACAAAGGGCGTGAATTCGCTTTACAGCGGGATTTTACCCGGTAGAATCAGACTATAGTGGGTGATGGATGCTTAGTGGGCGGGGGTGGTTCCAGGGTTGCCTTCGTGGAATTGAGGAGGTCGGTCGATGAATCAGAGAGCTTGGTTGCTGGGCACGGTGCTGTTGTGTGCGGTGTCGTTTTTGGGCTGTGGCGGGGACACACCGCGAACAGCTGACAACGCGGCCCCGTCGTCTGGCCCGTCGTCTGGCCCTCCGGCTGCAACGCCGGCGGCGAACCAGGACGATGCGGCTCCCGCGACACCGCGTCAGCGAATGCCGGCGGTGGCTGGTTCGGGCGGTGGCAGCGAGACCGCTCAGGCGGATGCAGGTGCTCAGCCGGCATCGTCAGGTGGTCCGCGACGGATGCCGTCGGTGGCGGGTTCTGGCGGTGGTGGCTCGGAGGCGGCTGCAGTGCCCTCATCAGACAGTGGGAGCGGAGCGGCTGCGGGCGGCGGTCGTTCGCGTCAGCCGAATGTGGCGGGGTCGGGCGGCGGAGACTCGGGTGGCTCGAGTGCGGCGATGACTCTGGACTCGGGGAGTGGCTCGACGGGTGGTGCTCCGGCGGGCATGAACAATTTGCCGCCAGGTTACGGCGGGCAAGGTGGTCCACCGCAGCAGAGTGGTCCGCCAGCGGGCATGAACAATTTGCCGCCGGGATATGGCGGGCAAGGTGGTCCACCGCAGCAGAGCGGCCCGCCGGCTGGGTATAACAATTTGCCGCCAGGATACGGGGGAGGGCAGGGCGGTCCACCGCAAAGTGGCCCTCCGGCTGGGTACAACAATCCGCCGCCGGGTTACGGTGGCGGTCAAGAGCAAGGCGGATCGGCAGCGATGTCGCTTGATCCAGGTGGTGGGTTTTCGGGTGGCCCTCCGGCAGCGGGTCCGGGCAGCTTCAACCCACCGGCCAATGCCGCCCCGACCAAGGTCGAAGAGAAATCGTTTTGGGATATGGCGAACAACGCCTACGCGTCTGGTCGTGAGGCGGATGGCTACACGTTTTTGCTGGCTGAGTTCGCGGCCAATCGCAGCAAGTTTGCTGAGATCCCGTTGAGCTTTATGGAGGCGAAGAAGGACACGACGATTGGTGTGCGGATTGGTTTGGCCGTGACCTACACCGCGCAGGAAGGGGTATCGGGCAAGCCGCCCGTGATCGGCGACCCGGCTCCGGCTCGGGCGAGCAACCAGGGTGGTGGTCGACGACCGGGCGCTGCGGGCGGTGCTTCGACGCCTCCGCCGATGTCAGGTCCGCCGGGCGGTTTCCCTGGGGGGGGCGACAGTGTCCCGAAGGACGCGCGCGGGATCCTGACGTACTACGGCGGCGACTTGTCCAAGGCGATGTTGGAGCAATTGGAGCAGCGTTTCAAGAAGAACCCGACTGTGTTTGGGCAAGTATGGGCGAAGACCAACTTCAAGGTCCTCTTGTCGGACGACGCCCAGCAGAGCCAACCGGTCAACACGGGGGGTGGCGGCGGCAGCAGTCGTCGCATGCCATCGATGAGCGGCTCGGGGGGTGGACCGCCGGTCATGGGCGGTGGTTTCGGCCAGCCTGCTGGGCCGCCGGAAGGCTTGTACCCGGGCTTGGTGTTCTTGGGTGTGGGGCCGACCCCCGAGCACTTGCGGAAAGCCAAGTCCGAGGGGCTTGATGGGTTGATCATCCTCGATCATCGGGCTTCGATCATTCGCACGACGGGTCAAACCACCAGTCAAACGACGGTCAAGTTTTATACGGTGGACGATGGCAAGGAAAAGGGCTCGACGGGTCAACTGAGTTACGCCAGCGTCGCGCAGCAGGTCAGCTCCAACAAGGACCCGGTCGGCGATGCCCTGGAGAATTTATTCACCAAGGTCGAACGATTCTTGGCGGCGAAGCCGATGCCCGAGTTGACGGAGGCGTTGGCAAAAGGGCGACTGGATTCGGTCGTCTCGGACGCCAAGAACGACCCGCTGCCGTTTGTCTGCGAGGTGAACTTCTACTTGCAGCAGGGCTGGTTGCCAGAGGACGACGCGCAAAAGTACATCATCCAAGTGTTGGGTGAAGAGGCCGCGTTGGGATTGTGGACCGGCGAGTTCACTCAGCAGAAGTCGGCCTTGGCTCGTTGGTTGCCAGCGACTTGACGCCTGGGCAAGTCGTCGCGGGTAACTACCCGACACTCGCCCGTGGCAAACCTATCTTAGCTGTTGAAACGGCCAGCTCCCTGTTGGAGGGGGGCTGGCCGTTTTCGTATTGACGGATCTACCGGAAGTTGAGAATCTAAACGCGGTCGATTCCCTGGGGGGGACGACAAGGACAGATTTGATTTGGGCATCCGAGGGAGTGGATACCGTGTTGCAGAAATTCACAGTTCATTTACGAGACATCGGACTGGGGCTGTTGTTACTCGGTGGGTTGGTCGGCGGACTAATCGGTTGCGGTGGCGAGCAGACTCCAGCCCGCACGACGGACTGGATTCAGGGCGATTCGGAGCCCGGTAGTGAGCGGACGGCCGAGGCGGTGTTTTCTCGCGAGGCGTTTCAGTCGAACGATTTTCAGGTGGAATTGGACGAAGAGCGGCTGGCGGAGTTGCAGAACCAGTACGCGACGGACGTCGCGGGGGTGACGCGGGACAGTTCTCCCACGGAGGTGGCCCAAGCGTTTGTGCATCTGTTGCATGCCGAGGACCTGCTGTCGGCGGAGCGGTTGTTGACCTTGAAAGCGCGAGCCGTGATTCACGAGAGCGGCTTGGAATTGGGGCCCATTGCGGGGCCGCGTGCGGAGTACGTGTTGGGGGATGCTCGCTATACGACCAACGCCCGTGATTTGGCGTATGTCGACTGCTTTGTCCGGGACCCGGATTTGGCCGCGGCCGGTCAGGCTCAGGCAGGTCAGGCTCAGGCCGGTCAGGCTCAGGCCGGTGAATTTAAGGTGACTTGGGCGCTGCGGCCGGAGTCGATTTACGGCTGGCGGGTTTACGGCATGGTGAGCGAAGAGCAGGGAACGCCGCAAATGGTCAGCTTCGAAAGTGCGCAGCACACGACGGCGATCAGCCAGATGTACGACGATCAGCCGGCTCTGGAGCAAGAGAAGGCCCGCCAGGCGACGGCGGGACGAGCGGAGACAGTGCGATAAGCGGTGGAGAGCGCGGTTAGTATTTCTAAAAAATCCTGCCTTAACTTTCTCCTCTAGTGCTGGATTCTGCCGCCTTTGCTGCTATGATCAAGGGAACGTGGACATGGTCTGCGGCCGGCGTCTGCTGTTTCAGTTCCTGAAGTGGGCGTCTAGTTTGCTGGTCTCGGCTAGGTGAGTGTCACTTCAAGAAATCGTTTCAGTTCTCACCTTGGTTGAACTTCCTTGAGTTTCGTCCCTTCATGCTGAACGTTTCCCCAGATATTGATCGCTTGACGAACTTGGTTGCGCTGTCTCAATGGCAGACTCTGGCTCAATGGCAGATTCTGGCGGCCGTCGAGTTGTTGGATTCCGGGAACACCGTCCCGTTTATTACTCGTTATCGCAAAGACGCGACGGGTGGCCTGAACGAAACGCAGCTGCGAACGATCCAACACGCGTTGCACAAGCTGCGGGCCCTGGATGAGAAACGCCTGGGGATCCGGCGAGTCTTGGAACGACGTGGGCAGTTGACTGCGGAATTGGCCGCCCAGTTGGATGGTGCCGCGTCACTCAAGCACCTGGAGGATCTCTACCAACCGTTCCGCTACAAGAAGACCAGCCAGGTGCAGCAGGCTCGGGACCTGGGCCTGCATCCCCTGGCGGAAGCCGTCTACGTGCAAGGCTTGTCGACCGCTGATTTGGAGCACGAGATCCGGCAAGCGGTCGGCCCTGCCGGACAGACGCTGGAGGCGGAAGTGGTTCTGCGCGGCGTCAAAGCATTGTTGGGCGAGTACTTCGCGAACAATTTAAAGCTTAAACGCACGCTCCGCCGAGCGGCCTGGAAGACCGGCTCCTTGACCTGTAACCAGATCCCTTTGGACACGGCGGCTCCCAATGTTCAGGCGGAACCGTCGGGCACTGGCCAAACGCAGGCGACGGTAGCTGAATCCAAACCAAAGGTGGCTACGCAGACCGCTGATGCGGCAGATTCACAAACCGTTTCACAAACCGTTTCACAAACGGTTTCAGAAACCGTTTCAGAAACCTTGGCAGACGCAGTTTCAGACTCAGACGCCGTGGCCGTGGCTGGCGTTGATGGCGATGCCGTGGCTGGCGTTGATGCCGTGGTAGGCCTTGATGGCTTAGCAGCCTCGGACTCCGCTCATGACACGAGCGAAGGACTGGGCGACGCAGAGACGGTCGGCGACGGCGTGGACTCGATGTCGGTCGCGGACGATGAGATGACCACCAACGCGTTGGCCGCCGCGAGACCTTCTCGGCGAAGAAAAAAGAAGAAGCGACGCCAAGACGTCTTGTTCCGCGCTTACTTTGACTTCTCAGCGCCGTTGCGCCAGTTGCCTCCCCACCGGGTGTTGGCCATCAATCGCGGCGAGCGTTGCAAGCAACTGCGAGTCAAATTGCAATTCAACGAAGCGCAGTTGCTGGAGCTGATTCAGCGAGAAGTGATTCCGGCGACGCATCCCTTGGCTGACTTGATGACCGAGGCCGCACGGGAATGGCTCGGACGCTCCTTGTTGCCCACGTTGGAACGTGAGATCCGACGCGAGTTGACTGAGACGGCAGAAGAGCATGCCGTGCGAGTCTTTTCTACGAACTTGCGGAGTTTGCTGCTCCAACCGCCGACCAAGGGTCAGCCGATCTTGGCGATCGACCCGGGGCTGAAGAGTGGTTGCACGATCGCGATCATCAATGAGCAGGGTTCGTTTGTGGTCGCCGACAAGATTTCGATTGTCGGGCGAGAAGAGAAACGCCAACTGGCTCAGCAAAAGATCCAGGATTTGATCCAAAACCATGGGGTTGGTCTGTTGGTGATCGGCAACGGCACGGGCTGTCGTGAAACGGAAGAGGTCGTCTCGCAATTGCTGGCTGGGCCGCTGGCGGGGTCCGCGGTGCGTTACGTGATCGTCAACGAGGCGGGCGCCAGTGTGTACTCGACCAGTGACGCGGGACAGGCGGAATTCCCGAATCTGGAGCCGACCGTACGCAGTGCGATCTCGATTGGTCGCCGCTTGTTGGACCCACTGAGCGAATTGGTCAAGATCAACCCCGCCAATATTGGCGTCGGCTTGTACCAACACGACGTGAAGTCGAAGCACCTGGAGTCCAGTTTGACGGAGGTGGTCGAATCGTGCGTGAATTATGTGGGCGTGGACTTGAACACGGCCAGTTTGGACCTGTTGCAATACGTGGCGGGGCTCAATCAATTGACGGCGCGGCGAATCATCGAACAGCGTCAAAATGTGGGGCGGTTTTCGAGTCTCCAACAGCTGACTGAGATCGCGGGGATTGGCCCGTCCACCTTTTTGCAGTGCGCTGGCTTTCTCCGCATCAAGGGTGGTCAGCAACCGTTGGATGCCACGGCAATCCATCCGGAAAGCTATCCGATGGCCGACGCGTTGCTGGAGAGCATCGGCTTGAAGCCAGAAGATGTCGTGTCGTTGCTCTCGAGTGGCATGACCTACGAGGACTGGACCCAGCGATTGGGGCAGGTCAACGTCGCAGCGTTTATTGAAAAGCATGGGGTCGGCGAACACCTGATGCGCGATCTGATCGATTCGCTGATGCGGCCGGGTCGCGATCCACGGGAGCAACTGCCCGCGCCCATTTTCCGCAAGGGCATCCTCCAGGTGGATGACCTGTCGGTGGGTATGGCCCTGCAAGGTCAAGTCCTGAACGTCGTCGACTTCGGCATCTTTGTTGACATTGGGATCGGCGAGAGCGGCTTGGTGCACATCAGCAACCTCTCGCACGATTATGTCCGCGATCCCCATCGGTACTTTGGTGTGGGGGACATTTTAGACGTCTGGGTCCAATCGATTGATCGCAAACGCGGCCGCGTGGCCCTGACGGCCATCGATCCTCAGTCCGCTCCGCCTCGAGAAACTCAGGGAAGGTCGGCGCACGGACGACGGGCACAGGGGCGACGCGCACAGGGACAGGGGGCACAGGGACAACAGGCACCGGGACAACAGGCACCGGGACAACAGGGACAGGGGGCAATGGGCGGGCAGCGGCGGCGTCAGCCCACGGAACAGCGAGGTGGCCCAGCGGCAACACCGCGGTCGGGACAACCTGGTGGTGGAATTGCGGCCAATCGGAACGGTGTTCGGGCCGAGGGACAAGGACCCGCGAGCGGGACGGGCGATGCGGCAACTTCTCGAGCGAGTGGAACGCAGCAGCGCCGGGACCACGGGCACGGGCCAGCCGACCCGCCCCATCCGAATCGTTCCACCCCAGATGCGAGACGCGACCGGGATGCCAATCGTCGACAACCGAGGGATCGGGACCAGACGGCCCAGCGTCCGTCGGGCGGCCGCCCACCAAGTGGCTCGCGTGGTTCAAGTGGCTCGCGTGACTCGCGTGGTTCACGTGACTCGCGTGGCTCAAGTGACTCGCGTGGCCAAGGGGGCTCGCCCCATGAGTCGAACACGAGGGCACGTCACCAGCCCCGGCGTCAACCCGCCACCCCGGTTTCGTTGACCGAGGGCATGGTGCAAGGAACGGAACCCTTGCGATCTTTCTCCGAGTTGCTACAGTTGGTGAAACTGAACAAGCAGCCGCCCCAGGACCCGTAGCTCGATGGACTTACAGAAACGACTTCACGACGCCATCAATCGTGGCAGCCAGCGCGCCAGCGACAAGAAGGCGGAGGCCGCGGCGGAGATGACGCCCGAGAAGCTGAAGAACCTCCACAACAAGTTTCGCTTGGAATTGTCCAGCTACATCGACGGGGTCATGCGTCAAATCATCGACCAAATGCCGGGCTTTAACCTGGAGACGCTGTTTGGCGAAAAGGGCTGGGGGGCAGCGGTTTCGCGTGACGACCTCCTGTTGAACAAGAAGCAACGCGACAATCACTACTCGCGGTTGGAAATGTTTGTCCGCCCGATGAACGACTATTACATTGTCGACTTGGCATCAAAAGCCACTGTCCGCAATCGCGAGATCTGGAACCGGAATGTGTTTTCCCCTGTGATCGAAGCGAATCTGGAAACGCTGCAGGAACAGGTCAACCAATGGGCCATCCAATTCGCGGAACAGTACGCGGCCTCCTGATCCGGCGAGGGGCAGGTTGGCTGGCAAAAACGAGACACGCTGCCCAGAGCTGGTCGAAATCCTGCCCAGATTTGATTGCGTGACTGCTCGGCGTGATCAATTGAGATTGACCGCCGCGTTGCTTTCTTGGTATCGTCCTCCCAGGCCCCGCGTCGATCTGGCGGCCTGGCTGTTGCCCGCCCCATCGATGGTTTCGTGGATCAGAGGCAGACGGACGGGTTTGTCCCTCGACCACGGTTTTTGCATGTCCCGTGCTGGAGTAGGACGAATTTCTCCGATGGCTACCAAGATTACCGCGCTCATTCCCTGCAAAAACGAGCAATCCAACATTCGTCAGTGCCTGGAGAGTTTGGTGCCAATCGCCGACGAAATCCTGGTCGCCGACTCGGGCTCCACCGACCGGACCATGGAGATCGCCGCGGAGTTTCCGCAGGTGCGGATTGTGCAGCGGGAGTATCGCACCAGCGGTGACTTCAAGAACTGGGCTATCCCGCAGGCCACGCACGATTGGGTGGTGCTCTTGGATGCGGACGAACGTTTGACACCCGCCCTGCAGCAGGAAATCTTGGCCACCGTGGCGGCCCCCACATGCGATGGTTACTGGATCTACCGCGCCAACCATTTTATGGGCCACCCGGTCCCTTACGGCGATTCGGCCACGGACAAGGTCGTCCGTCTGTTTCGTCGCGATCTCAGTCGTTACGAAGGCCCCAGCGACCACGGCGAGGTCCACGTATCGTCGGGCCGCGTGGGCGTCCTGAAAGAAAAGATGCTGCACTACACCTGCTGGAGCTACGACCAGGTCTTCCACAAGTTCCATCGGTACACCTCATTGCAAGCCCAACAATGGCACGAGGCCGGCAAGGACACCTCCTATTTCCGGCTGCTGGGCAACCCCATCTTTCGCTTCTTGCGCGAGTACTTTCTGCAATTGGGCTTTCTCAACGGCAAGGCCGGTGTTCAATTGGCCATGATGGCAGCTTTTTATTCTTTTATGAAACAAGCTCGCCTGTGGGAACTGAATCATGGCCTGAACCAACCGATCCCCGCTCAAGACAGCGAGTCGGCCACCATGCCAGCAGCGTCAGGCAAAAATGCCAACATGGAGCAGGCGACAGGTTCCGCGGGCACCCTTCAGGTCGGACGTCGTGCGGCGTAGCGACCTCACCGAGGTTCTTGTTCCATGCTTAACTCGCCCCGCAGTCCGCAACAACTCCAGTCGGATGCCTTGGCGATCTGGACGGCCGGTGTGCGGGCAGTGCAGGGCGACCGATTGGTACGCCAAGCGTTGCAGTTCGATGGACGCTGGTTGAGCAGCGCCGAACACGACCTGTGGATCGATCTGAGTCGCGTTAGACGCGTCTTCGTAGCGGGCGCTGGCAAAGCGGCCGCAGCGATGGCTCGTGGATTGGCGGGAGTGCTCGACACCAGCCACCGTGTCTATGACTTGGCGGGTCACGTGCAAATCCCTGAGAGCGTCCCGAACTCTGACATCGCGGCAGCGTTCTCAGGCCAACTGCACCACGATCTCGCGTCCCAATTGAACGACGCGAACTCGCCACCGGCAATGGACCCCGCGTGGCTGGAGATTCACGCGGTTCGCCCAGCGGCCAGCAACTTACCGACACCGCGGGTGGTCGAACAAACACAAGCATTGTTGACCAAGTTGGGCAACTTGCGCGGCGACGACTTGTGCCTGTTTGTTTTATCGGGTGGAGCGTCCGCCCTGTTGGCTTGGCCCGTGGACGGGGTTTCGTTAGCTGACAAAAATCGGCTCACGACATACTTGGCGAGTCGAGCCGCGTCGATTGAAGAACTCAACGCCGTTCGCGCCGCCATCAGCCAAGTCAAAGCCGGCGGCCTCGCGCGAGCCTGCTCGGCCGGACAACTGGTCACGCTCGTCTTATCCGATGTCCTGGGCGATCCCATCCCCAGTATTGGTTCGGGGCCGACGTGGTCCGAGTCGCCGCCGCGGGCGGAGCTGGCTCGAGCGGCCCTAGCGATCTTGCCGCGTTACGATGCGTCGCGCCAGCACGTTCCGCCATCCATTTATCGGTACCTGGAGGCAGCGGTTAACCGGCCAGCGACACGGCAGGTCGGCGGGCCGCCCGACCAACAAACGGTCATCTTGGGCAATACCGCGTTGGCCGTGGACGCTGCGGGGATCGAGGCCGAACGCCGTGGCTATTCGCATGCCATGCACGTGCAACCGCATGGGCCCGCAGGCGCGATCACAGCCGAGGCCGAGGGTCAACGCACCGCGGAACTCCTGTCGCAGATGAATCACAGCTCGGGTCCCGACTGCCTGATCACCGGCGGTGAGACGGTCGTCGATCTTTCCGCGGCCGTGCCGAACGCTCGCGGTGGACGCAACCAGCACTTGGCGTTGGCCGCTTTTCATCATTGGCACACGCACCGAGATCCGCTCCTTGTCACTGGTCAAGCCTGCCTTGTCAGCGGCGGCACGGATGGGGAGGACGGCAACGTACCCGTGGCGGGCGTCTGCTTGACTGCCGCTGTCGCGTCCCGAGCGAACGAACACGGCCTGGACAGTGCCCGCCATCTGGCGGAGCGGTGCAGCTACGACTTCTTTGACCAAGCCGGCGGACTGCTGTGGAGCGGCCCGACCCAGACGAACGTGTGTGACCTGCGTGTGGGCGTGGTCAGTCGCGTGGCCCATCCGCGCAACATCTCGTAGCGGAAACCGGGTGCTAACGCACTCCGGCTGACGGGTGCTAACGCACTCCGGCTGATGGCCAATCAAGCCCGCGCCATTAGCCACCGCGGCGATGATTGCCTTTTGGCACCGGCTTACTCAGCTTGGGCTTGTCCAACATGTATTGCAGGAAGCCGGCCCCCAGCAACGCGTCCAATCGCTGTTGCATCTCCTCGCTGCGTTGCAACTTGATTCGATGGGACTTGCCGCGGACGATTTTGCCATCCGCCAAGCGAATCAACAACTCGAGTGGCAAGTTGCCCGGATACCCGCGCAGGATCTGGTACGCTTGTTCGGCGCCGTCCATTCCATGCACTTCCTCATCCAAGTGCAAACGCACCCCGATGGTGAATTTTTCATCGACGCCATCGATCGTCAACAATTGATTGACCACCAGGTTCGGCTCGTCGCCGCCGCGGCGATCCAAGACGCCGCGAACGATAACCACGCTGTCGGCTTGAATCAATGGCCCACAGGTGGCAAATTCGGTGGGCCAGCAGATGCAACGAATCGCGCCTTCCGTGTCCTCCAAGTCAAACATAGCGTACTTGGTCGGGGCACCCTCTTCGCGCACCTTTTTGACATGCGAGTGTTTGACGGCGGCGATCATACCGCCCATGTAGACCTCTTCTCGATCCTTGACATGCTCCAAGGTGTTGGTCTTATGCGAGCAGAACTTCTTGAGTTTGTCCTCGAATGGGGCCAGCGGGTGGCTGGACAAGTAGAACCCCAACACCTCTTTCTCGTGCACCAACTTGATCCGCTCGTCCCATTCGGGCAAATCAGGCAAAACGACCTGGGCCTGCGCCTCATCTTCGTCATCGTCGTCGCTGTCACCAAACAGACTCAACTGGCCACTGCGTCGATCCGCCGCCGCCGTTTGTCCTGCCTGTATGGCTCGCTCCAACACCGCTTCGATCTGGGCTCGCCGAGCCCCAAAGCAATCGAATGCCCCGGCCTTCAGCAGACTCTCCAAAGACGAGCGAGGGCAATCGCTGAGCGGCACTCGTTCACAAAAGTCAAAAATATCCAAAAACACGCCAGATTCATTAAATTCACGCACGATCGCCTCGGCGGCCGAACCGCCACAACCCTTGACGGCGGACAGCGCGAAGTGAATCTTTTTGTCCTGGACGACGAACTCCACTGCCGGCGTATTGACGCTGGGGGGGACCACCGTCACGTTCATCCGTTGGCAGTCTTCCAAGTGTTCGACCAGCGAATCTTTTTTGGTGAAGTTACGGCCCGGGATATCGCCGGTCAACAACGCCGCCATGAACTCGACCGGGTAATGGGCCTTCAGGTAGGCGGTTTGGTACGCGATCAACGCGTAGGCTGTCGAGTGGGATTTATTGAAACCATAGCCAGCGAATTTGAGGATCATATCCCAGAACTCTTGGGCATCGGATTTTTTCAAGCCCTTCTCGACCGAGCCCGTCATGAACTGGTCATGATTGGCCGCGATGATCTTTTCCTTCTTCTTGCTGATCGCCTTGATGCACTTGTAGGCGTCCGGCAGCTCGATGCCACCCAGGCGATTGAGAATCTGCATCACCTGTTCTTGATAGACCATGACGCCATGGGTTTCCGCCAAGATATCCTTGAGGATGGGGTGCATGTAATGGGCAGCCTTGCGGCCGTGTTTGACATCGATGTATTGTTGCACCATGCCACCCTCCAACGGGCCGGGACGATACAACGCGTTGGTGGCGATGATGTCGTGAAAGCCGTCCGGTTTCATCTTGGTCAGCAGATCGCGAATGCCGCCGCTTTCCAATTGGAACACGCCTTTGGTCTCGCCGCGTTGCAACAGCGCGTAGGTGGCCGAGTCGTCCAAGGGAAACTTGAGCGGATCGATCCGCTGGCCTGTCGTCTGTTCGATCAGGTCGATGGCAATCCGCAAGATGGTCAAGTTACGCAGCCCGAGGAAGTCCATCTTCAGCAGTCCCGCTGCCTCGACGTCGTTCATCGACCACTGCGTGATCACGTCCTCTTTGTCCTTGACCCGCGTCAACGGCACGTACTCCGTCAACGGCTGGTCGCTGATCACCACCGCAGCGGCGTGTGTGCCGACGTTCCGCGCCAAGCCCTCGATCTTCATGGCGAAGTCGACCATCTCGCGAACATCGTTATCCTGTTGGTACGCCGTCTTCAGATCCTCGCTTTGGGCCAAGGCCTTCTCCAGCGTGATGCCCAACGCCTCGGGTATCATCCCAGTGATGCGATTGACCTCGGAGAGCGGAATCCCCAGGGCGCGTCCCACGTCCTTGATCGCCGCGCGAGCCGCCAAGGTGCCGAAGGTGCCAATCTGCGCGACGTTCGCTTCACCGTACTTTTCCTTGACGTAGCGAATCACTTCCCCACGTCGCTCTTTGCAGAAGTCGATATCGATATCGGGCGCTTCCACACGGCTCTCGTCCAAGAAACGTTCAAACAGCAAGCCGTATTTGATCGGGCAGACGTGACTGAGATACAAGGCATAACAAACCAGTGCACCGACACCGCTACCACGAGCCGTGGCGGGGATGCCTCGCTGCCGACCGTGTTCGACAAAGTCCCACACGATCAAAAAGTAGTTGGGAAAGCCCAACTTGCTGATCACCCGCAGTTCGCGATCAAGGCGTTCGATCACAACCTCACTCAGCTCGCCACCGGGCAGCATGGTCTCGTCGCCATCGTATCGCTCGCGCAGGCCCTTCAAACACAGTTCCCGTAGGTAGTCGTCAGGCGTCTTGTCGTCCGGCGGGTTGAAGACCGGAAAATGCCGCTTGCCCAATTCCAAGTCGATATCCACCGAATCGGCAATCGCCTGACTACGTGCGACGGCATCCTCCAGGCCAACAAACTTGGAGTACATTTCCTCGGGGCTCCGCAGGTGGTACTCGCGGCCGTCCATCTTCATCCGCTGGGCATCCGAACGAAACTTGCCCGTATTGATGCAGAGCATCACGTCCTGTGCGGCCCAATCTTCCTGGTCCACGTAGTGACAGTCACTGGTCGCCACCAACGGCAGCCCCAGGGACTTGGCCAAATCCACCGCGCCATCCAGTGCCAGACGCTGGATGTCCACGCCGTTGTTCATGATTTCGATAAAATAGCGATCACCAAACAACTGATGGAACCACTTGGCCACCTCGGCTGCCTCCGCCAAGTGCTTCTCCTCGTTCGGCTGGCCCTTGAGTATCGCCCGATTGAACTCGCTCGAAACGCAGCCACTCAAACAAATGATCCCCTCGTGATGGGCCTCCAACAGCTCCTTGTCGATCCGTGGCTTGAAGTAGAACCCCTCCAGACTAGCGGACGACGCCATCTTCACCAGGTTCCTGAACCCCGTCCGATTCTGGCACAACAGGGTCAAGTGATAACTGTTGTCCTTGGAACTGCCGCCGCCACGCTCGAAACGGCTGCCCGGGGCTATGTACGCCTCGTAGCCGATGATCGGATTCACCCCCTCGTCGCGGCAGGTCCGGTAGAACTCCAACGCCCCGTGCAAATTGCCGTGGTCGGTCAACGCCAACGCGTTCATCCCATAGGCCTTGGCTCGAGACACCAATTTCTTGATTGAACCCGCACCATCCAGCAAACTGTAGTGACTGTGGCAATGCAAATGAGCAAATGGACGATCGGACATGACCCTGCTACCTCCTGAAAAAAAGCCAACCCAGTCCCAGCCATCCCGGCCTGGAGCGGTCCCATTATACGACTTCAAACCGTCGCCACTACCGCCAGCCGTCGCCAACGACCGCTCTCCATAAACAAATAAACCCAACACTTTTAGATAGACACCGGTCGCGCCAGCGGGGTAAAAACGGGGCGGCACGGCCTTGCGACCGAGATTGACGGGCGGATCAAGATAGGTCGCTCGCCTGCTGACTGGCGATTGGGCTCGGGCAGCCGGGCGGTCGTGTTTGTTCAAAAAATCGCGGCCAAGGCGTCAGGGCCGCTCGCGGGGGCCGGGTGCAGGCCGCAATTCCGCCCCGCGGGTCGGTTGTGAACTTCTAGTTAATTCGGGAGTCCTTTGTGGTAGAGCGGCTCCTCATGTATTAGAATAGTCGCTCGAACCGAACCTAGACTTGGCGGCCTGCCCGGGCCGGAGGTCGCACGGAGCGAGAAAGGGAATGTTCGATGAGCGAGCTGTCGCAGCGTGGATCACCGCTTGAGGGAAGCGTATTGGTCCTTAATCGTTTCTTTATGGCGATTCACGTCATCTCGGTGCGTCGGTCGCTGGTGTTGCTCTATCGGGACTTGGCCGAAGTCATCGATGTTGAGAACGGCCAGTACATGAACTACAGCTTCGAGAACTGGATTGAACTCAGTCACTTGATGGCCGAGCAGCCTCGGCCGGAAGACGAGGTCATTCACAGCGTGAGCTTCGCGATCCGCGTCCCGCGGGTGCTGCGGTTGTTGGACTACGACAAGGTGCCGAAGCAGACGCTCCGCTTCAATCGCCGCAATTTGTTTGCCCGCGACGATTACACCTGCCAGTACTGCGGGGACCCCTTCCCACTGAGCCAACTGAGCTTCGACCACGTGATCCCGCGATCCCGTGGCGGCGCCACGAGCTGGGACAATGTGGTCAGCTGCTGTCTGGCGTGCAACAGCCGCAAGGGAGACCGTCTGCCCGCGGAAGCGGGGCTGAAGCTGCTGAAGAAGCCCGTCCGCCCCAAGCAGAACCCGCTGCTCAAGCTCAAGTTGGACAACCCCAAATACGAGAGCTGGCGGAGCTTTCTATCCGCCGGGCAGTTCGCCCTCGAGGTCAGCGGCGAGTAGCACTTGACCTTTGCACGGCACTGGCCTGTGCAAGCGGCCTGTGCAAGCGGCCTATGCAAGCGGCCTGTGCAAGCGGCCTGTGCAAGCGGCCTGTGCAAGGGCCTTGGCACAGCTCACTGGCCCGTGGACGGTTGCGGCAAAACGTAACCGTCCACGGTCCTCCGGTGAACCTCGTTACGACTTGCTCCACGACACCCGAGTGCTTTGTCACAGCCAAAACTTGGGGTGTGGCAAAGGGGTCAGGCGTCAATTGTGCGCAGCACCCGCTGGGCCGTTCCGGCAATTGACGCCTGACCCCTTTGCCACACCAATCCCAAAATTAAATTGTGACAAAGCACTAGAGCTTTGTCACAGCCAAAAAATGGCGTGCGGTAAAGGGGTCAGGAATCAATTGTGCGAAGCACCCGCAGGGCCGTTCCGGCAATTGATTCCTGACCCCTTTACTGCACCGACCGCAAAATCAAGTGGTGACAAAGCACTAGGGGTTGTGACCGGTTTCTCTCGTGTGCGATTCGGCCAATTCCCAAGTCAGGATTGACGCCGCCTTAGCGCCCGTAGCGTTCGACCTGGACGTCATCGAAGTCGGCCACCCCGGTGCCACCGAACATGCCGATGCGGACGATCGCTTCTCGGGCCGTGGGGGGAACGCGAATCAACTTGCTGTAGCGATTCCAGGTTTTTGTGCCGCGAAATGGCCCAATAAAGCCAAATCCAACTTCTGCTCGATTTTCATCATAAAAAGTAATCGCGATCTGGGCCAGTTGATTCGAGTCGGGCCCCGCGATCACGCGAGTTCCGCGATAGTGCCCACTCAAACGCACCTGTTTGACTTGGCGACCATCCAAAGCCAACCCCTGCATCAGATGCGAGGCCTGATTGTTCAGGTCGTTCTCAAAACGCACGTAAGTCTCGCCGCTGGGGGCGTCCGGCGCCTTGACCAACGTGGCCAGCCGCTGATAGTACCACCCGCGGATGTGGCCCTGGTCATCCTCGCCTTCCTCGAAGTCGGGATTCAACAACGTCGGGTTGCTGGGGTCGGGCAACACTTCGCGTTTATCTTCCGCCGCGCCCGTCATCGGTACAAACAGAGTCGGCTGCAGGGGCTTGCCCTCCAACTTCCCATCTTTCTTATGCATCAAGTACAGCGTCTGTTGGTGCCGCTCACCGACCGGAACCACGATCATGCCGCCCTCCTTCAGCTGATCGACCAACGGCTGTGGCACGTTTTCGGGCGAGCAAGTCACAATGATCTTGTCGAAGGGGGCGTGTTCGGCCCAGCCCAAATAACCGTCGCCGACTTTGGTAAACACGTTCTTGTACCCCAACCGCTCGAGCGTCTGGGCGGCCCGCCGGCCCAACGGCTCCACGATTTCAATCGAGTAAACCTCTTGCACCAAGGGACTCAAAATCGCGGCTTGAAAGCCACTGCCCGTGCCAATCTCCAACACGCGATCGGTGGGCTGCGGGTCCAAGACCTCCGTCATGTACGCCACGATAAACGGCGACGAGATCGTCTGCCCATCACCGATCGGCAGCCCCGCATCCCTATAGGCGAACTGACGCATGTCGGCCGGCACAAACTCGTGCCGGTGCGTCTGGCGGAACACGTCCAACACGCGTGGGCTCTTGACCCCGGCCCCTTCCAAGAACAACCGCACCATCTCCGCGCGCTGCTCCGCAAACGTCTCGCCGGTGGGAATTTGAGCCAGCGACCTCGGTGACAGCCCGGCAACAAGGGTTCCCACCATCATTGCCATCACGATCAACGACCGGGTAACGCGTCCCACTCGCGACTCCACCAGCAGCCGTGTCAGCCCTGGCGGTAAGATCATGAGACGGACCGATGGGGATTGGGCTGATGGGGATGGCCGCTGACCCTGGCCAATCGCTCGCTGAGCGATGGCACATGGTTCCTGCTGCGTTTGGGTCTGGAGTAACTCCAGCCCCCCAACACGTCGATCGTTTGCCGCGAGTTGAATGTTCATACGCATCGATACGCTTCCTCTCTCCAGGCGGTGGCAGAGTTTCCCTGGGTAGCCGAGCCCGGCCATGTCTGCTCTGATTATAACATCGGTTGCTGGACCCGGGGCTGTGGCGGTGAGGTCCGATGACGAGGATTATGCGGAATCGACGATGGATGCTGTGCCAATTGCTTTGACCAAACACGAGGGCGGCCGCTCCGTGGAAATCCAGTGGAGCGACGGGGTCGCGCAACACCTGACGGCTCGAGTGTTGCGGGACCGCTGCCCCTGCGCGACCTGCCGCGAGAAGAAAGCGGCCGCCGCCAAGCAATCCCAATCCGGCGTTCGCTCGCTGAATATATTGAGTGCGGCCGAACTGCAACCGTTGCAAGTCACGGGCATGACGCCGGCCGGCAGCTACGCCTACAACATCGCCTTTAGTGACGGTCATGGCTCGGGGGTCTACACACTCGAGTACCTACGAGAACTTCCAGGTACGGGAACGGAAACGAGTACAGGGATCTCCACACGATGAATCTGACGTCGGTAATTCTCAAGAGCCTTCGCCATTACTGGCAAGTCCACCTCGCCACTTTGTTGGCCGTTGCCGTGACGACGACCGTATTGACCGGAGCCCTCACCGTTGGCGACAGCATGCGGGGCTCGTTGCGAGACTTGACCCTGAGGCGACTCGGGCCCATCGATCACGTCGTCTTGGCTTCGACGTTCTTGGACCGCGACACCGCCGATCGCTGGATAACTTCCCCGGAGTTCGCCCAAGCGTTCCAACACGGCTACCCGGCGCTGCATTTCCCAACAGGAACCTTGGAACTCACGAACCGAAATGTGGCGAATGCGGCAGCCGTCGCGAATGCCGCCGTCGCTCCCCAGGCCGACGCGGTGGTGGATGGCCCTGGAACCGCGCCCGAGTTCGCGTTCGACTGGACGTCCGTGGCGGTCTGGGCGGTCGACACCGGCTTCGACCGTCTGGATTGGGGCTCGAGCGATTGGCCGCTGCCGGGCGACAACGAGGTGGTGTTGAACGCGACGGCCGCACGCCGTTTGGGGCTGGATGAAAGTCAGCTGGGAACCTTGGTCACGCTGCGGATCGGCAAACCGAGTGACGTGCCGACCGAGAGTTTTATCGCGACCAAGGACGATGCAGTCAGCTCGCTGCCCAGACTCAAATGGGTTGGCATGGCACCGGACGATGGGGTAGGGCGGCTGGCCCTTCCCCCGGGCACCGAGACCCCGGCGAATGTGTTCCTCAGCTTGACGACCGCCCAGCGACTCGTGCCGGCGGCGACTCGGACCGCCCGCGGCGACCAACCGCTGATCAACGCGTTATTGGTGACAGCTCCAACCTGGGAGCCCGTCTCGGCGGATGCTGCGACAGCCGCCCTGCGTGGCCTCCGACCCTCGATCGCTGACGCTGGTTTGAAAGTCGTGGCGGTCGACCGCGCGCCGCTGAATTATTACAGCGTTTCCTCGGTGCGCATGCTGTTGGACGACGGGCAACAACGCGTCTTGACGGCGGCCCTGCGGGGACTGAACTATCAGCCGGTCTTGACCTATTTGGCCAACGACTTGCAGTTGGCCGACCGCGAAGCAAAGGGTGTACCGTTTTCGATGGTCAGCGCCTTGGACTTGACCGCGGACAGCGGCTTGCCCTTGGTCGATGGTTCGACGGTGCAGCAGCTCCAAGCGGACGAAGTGCTGCTCAATCGGTGGGCCGCCGAGGACTTGGGGGTCGAGGTCGGCCAGTCGCTGCGACTGCGTTATTATGAGCCCGAGACGGTGGATGGGATCGAGGTGGAACGGGAGGCCTTGTTCCGCGTGGCGGGCATTGTGGAATTGACCACCCCGGACCAACCGTACCAAACGCAGGGTCGACGGACCGTGATTGCCTCGTTCAAGCAACCGCCGACCGCCGCCAACGATCCGTGGTTGACTCCCGAAGTTCCAGGAGTGACGGACGCCGTGTCGATCGAGGCCTGGGACTTGCCGTTTGAGACCGCCAGCAAAATCCGGCCGCAAGACGACGACTACTGGCAGTTCCATCGCACCACGCCAAAAGCGTTTATTACGCTGGGCACCGGCCAGAGACTCTGGTCCAGCCGTTTTGGGGACCTGACCAGCTACCGCGTGCCTGGCGACCAGCTGACCAGTGAGGAACTGCGCCAGCGATTGGAGCGGGCGCTCGCCGCGAATCTCATCGATGCTGGCTTCCAAATTCTCCCAGTCAAACGGCAGGGCCTGGGCGGGTCGCAGGGGTCCACGCCGTTTGATGTCCTGTTCTTGATGTTCAGCATGTTCGTCGTCGTTTCGGCTCTGCTGCTGCTGGTGTTGTTCGTTCGCTTGGGCCTGCAACAGCGAGCGGCGGAACTGGGCTTGTGGCTGGCGGTCGGTTTCGCGCCGCGTCAGGTCGCTCGCTGCTGGTGGGCCGAGTCGCTGTTGGCGGCGCTGGGCGGTTTAGGCTTGGGCTCGGTGGCCGGCGTCGCTTATGCTGGGCTGATGGCTTGGCTGATGCGGACGGCCTGGGTCGGCGCCGTTGCCTCGCCTTTCCTCTACTTACACTGGACTTGGCGCAGCATCCTGTTAGGAGGCTGCTGCAGTTTCTTGGTCTGTGCGTTGGTCGTGGCTTGGTCCGTGCGTCGCGCCGCCCAAGGGTCGGCCCGAACCCTACTCAGTGGTCGCTGGGGCGATGGCGACGGGGCTCGACCGGCACAGCGTTGGTGGTTCCAACCGCTGCCAAGGCGACTGTTGTTGCTGGGTGCCATTGGCCTGTCGATCGGTGGGTTGTTCGCCACCGGGGACGCTCAAGCCGTCGCGTTCTTGGGAGGCGGCATGGGGGCGTTGCTGGCGATGTTGGCCACGATCTATGCTGGCTTGATCCAGCCCCCTCCAACCGTACGGCTGGCCTGGGCCGATGTCGGACGTTTGAATTTGGCTCGGCAACCCCTGCGAAGCCTGATGATCGTGGGCCTGGTGGGCATCGCCACCTTTCTGATTCTGGCGGTCTCCGCCTTCCGACTCTCGCCGACCGAGCGTGGCACCGCTGGCTTTTCGTATGTGGTCCGCACCGACACCGGCGTCATCGACGACCTCAACGCCCCGGCCGTTCGCCAACGACTGCTGGAACAGAATCGTGTGGCCGACGCAGCAGCCACGCCTGTACCGGCTGCGGCCACAACCTTTTTTGGCTTCCGCTTCCACGACGGGGAACACGCCAGCTGCAACAACCCTTTTCAAGCCGGCCAACCACAAGTTTTGGGCGTTCAGCCCGGGTTTGTCGAGCGATTCGACGACCCGAAAAATCCGGCTTTCGCCTGGGTTGCCCACACTGGCCAAACGGCCGCCGAGCAGCAAAACCCCTGGCGGCTGCTACAGCGTTCGAAGCATCAGACTGCCGCTGCCGGCCCCTCGGCGACCGAACCGGGTGCCGCGGAGCCCAGGGCTCTACCGGCTGACGATCGACCGGATGACGATCGGCAGGCGGGGGACCAGTCACTGGCGGCGGAGCGAGCGGGAGCGGACCGCGGAGGGGCGATTCCGGTGATCATCGACAAAAACACGGCCTGGTACAGCTTGAAGGTGTACTTGCCTGGGACGCGGTTCACGATCGATTACCCAGGTGTTGGGCCCGTCGATTTCGAATTGGTTGGGTTGTTGGACAACTCGCTGCTGCAGGGCGTGCTGTTGGTGGCGGAGGACGACTTCTTGCGTCTGTTCCCCAAGAACGTCGGCCAGCGGTACTTTTTGGTTGCGGGCGAGGGCGG
The DNA here is from genome assembly GCA_018402565.1 of Pirellulaceae bacterium. GTDB lineage: Bacteria > Planctomycetota > Planctomycetia > Pirellulales > Pirellulaceae > M30B19. The sequence goes on from JAGYIQ010000002.1 coordinate 260,971, forward strand.
CGAGTCCGTGACGGAATTGCGGGAATTGGGACAGGCTCTCAAGGACTCGGGCTGGCAGATCCGCCCGGCCGCCGAGGTCCTAGCGGTGTACTTGGCGGTGCAGAACACGTATTTGAGCGCCTTCCAGAGTCTCGGGTCGCTGGGGCTGCTGTTGGGAACCATCGGCTTGGTCGTGGCCCAGTTTCGCTCGATCCTCGAGCGACGACGGGAGCTGGCCCTCCTGCAAGCCTTGGGGTTTGCCAACCCGCGGATCCAGTCGTTGGTGACGCGGGAAACGCTGCTGCTGATGGGGTTGGGCTTTGGGGTCGGCTTGGCGGGCGCAGCCGTGGGTGTGCTGCCACACTGGTGGTCCGGAGCGGCCGATCTGCCGCTGGCCTGGCTGCTGACCGTACTGGCCGCCATCGCCGCGATCGGCTGGGTGGCCGCCCGCGTGGTGGGAAATTGGGCGGTTCAGGGCAACTTGCTGCGGTTGCTGCGAAATCAGTAGAGGGGTCTTGCCTAGTGCCCCCGCCTTCGTCTACAATCATCCCTCCGCAGGTCCAAGTGGCTTGCCGAGGCGGCGTGGCGGAATGGCAGACGCGCTTGATTCAAAATCAAGTTCCCTCTGGGAGTGGAGGTTCGAGTCCTCTCGCCGCTATTCGCCGTAAGTGACTGAAAACAGGTCGCTTACGGCTTTTTTTGTGTCCGGGGGTCACCTACCCGCCGCGCACCTGATTCGATCCCTGTTCACCTAACTGCTCACCTAACTGCTCACCTAAACCGATTCCTATCTAGTGCTTTTTGGTTCTTTCGAATGCTTCGGGTGAATGACCATTCGAGCGTATCGGCCGTGTCGCTGGCGGGACGTCGGTGCCTGGACATCGGTGCCTGGACGCTGCTGCCACAAATTTGACGACCGACGGCACAAAGACTTGCCGGTCAATCCGCACCGGCTTTGCCCACCATCGACCGCAAAAAGGCCACTGCCGCTATAATTATTTTAATTAAACGTTTTTACAAAATGCACATCACTAACACTTTTACGACAAGCCTTGTGTTGCCCGTCGATTTTAAGGTTTGATGAATTCCAGTCCGATTGCCTGGGCCCCTCCGCCGTCACTCGGTAGACTACGTCCCGTGGACGGGCAATCCCTGGGTGGCTCGTTCGTCTTTCTGGTTCCCCCCATTCCTCGACAAACTGCGCAGGAGAATCTCACATGCGAAGCGTCATCCATGAACACACCCCGAGTCGTCGCCTGGCCACCCTCGGTGTTTTACTGCTGGCCTGGGCAGCCCTTGTCGGTCACGGCACTGCGGCGAGCTGCGATTCCGACGAGGTCGCTCGGGTGACTGAAAGCAGCGAACCTCAAACCCTCCGCGTCATGTCGTTCAACATATGGGTGGGTGGTGAAGCCGGCGGACAACCGCTGGAGCAGACGGCGGCGGTTATCCGTGCCGCTCGTGCGGACATTGTCGGCATCCAAGAGAGTTTTGGTCGTAGCCAACCGCGGACCGATAACGCCGAAAAAATCGCTCAGCTACTGGGCTGGAACCACGTCAATCTACAGGGCGGCAGCACGTCAATCATCACACGTTTCCCCATCGTCGAAAAAACCCCGCAAGGTTGGGGTGCCGGCATACGAATCAATGACAACGAAACCGTCACCATGTTCAACGCCCACCTGGCGCCGTCTCCCTACCAACCGTACCAATTGGCCGATATTCCTTACGGGACCGGTCGCTTCATCAAGACCGAAGCCGAGACCATTGACGAAGCGAAAAAGGCTCGTGGCCGCCAGGTGACCGCTCTCTTGGCCGATATCCAAGCGGTCGTCGAACAGGGTCGTCCGATGTTTCTCACGGGAGACATGAACGAACCATCCCATCAAGATTGGACACAGGCGGCCGCCGATTTGGGTCAATGCCAGATCAAGGTAGAATATCCCACGACTAAAGCCATCACTGACCAGAACTTTGTGGATGCGTTTCGCGTGATTCATAGCGACGAGACCAAACGTCGTGGACACACCTGGACGCCGACCAAGGCCGCCGACGATCCGTCGGAGCGGCATGATCGCATCGACTACGTCTTTTTTCATGGTTCGCGTCTGAAGGTCACGGGCGTCGAAATCGTCGGCGAAGCCACCGAAGGTGGCGCTGACATTGTCGTCACGCCCTACCCGTCGGACCACCGAGCCGTGGTCGCTGAATTTGAACTGTCTGATCGCTAATTCGCGTCCACTTCATCAATCATCGCTTGCCATTGGTCACGGAGGACCTTGGTCAAGAGCTCTGGCAGCGGGGAGCCTCGCAGTTCGCGGAATCGTTCGGGCGATTCCAGATGGAACTCGCAGATCGCCAAACCGTAGTCGCTGATGATGCGTTGCTTGGAGATCAGCGGCTGCTGGGCGAACTCTGCGTAAATTTTCTGGGCCGAGCTCCACTGTCGGCGATTCAAATAAAACTCGGCCAATCGTTCCTTCGCCCATTCGACGTACAAAGCATCCAGTCGTTCCGGCGGTTGCTTGTCCTGAAAGTATTGAATAACCGAATACCACCCGTCTTCGGTATCCTGAAAATAAGCGTACATGTACTGCTCGGCGATCGAATCCTTCCGCGATAACGATGTCGGCTGAAGTCTGGTTCGCTGCAGCAAGTCCGGCGGCGAGGTCCAACGTGCAACCACCGCACCCACCGCCATCAGCGCCACCGCGGCGGCAACTACCCACGCAGCTTGCTTGGCTCGATTGACCAAACGCGGTCCGCGCATCAGCACTTCGAGCCGTCGCGTGGCAGCCAATTGACCGTCCCCCAGCCCAAACTCTTGCACCCCCGATCCGCTGGACTGCCGCAACTGGCTCAGCAACACATGCCAATTGGCTGGCGAAGTGTCGATCTCCACCGCTCGTAGAGCCTCCAAGACCTCGCCCGCATCTTGAAAGCGATCAGCGGGACGTTTGGCCATCAAGCGTTCCACGATGGCGATCAAGGGACGCGGCAAGTCCGGACGGCTGACCTCAATCGCTGCCGCCTGTTCCTTGGCGTGTTGGATCGCCACACTGATCGGGTTATCCCCGCGAAACGGTGGGCGACCCGTCAACATGTGGTAGCAGGTGACACCAAACGAGTACAAATCCGCGCGGTGATCGACGTCCCCGCCCTCGATCTGCTCGGGGCTCATGTACAACGGCGTCCCCATCGTGACGCCAATCTGCGTCAGATCCGTCCGCTGCTTGTCCATGCTCAAACGGGCCAAGCCAAAGTCGGCGACTTTGACTTCTCCGTCGTGCGACAACATGATGTTTTCGGGCTTGATATCCCGATGTACCACGCCTAGCGACTTGGCCTTTTTCAGAGCCGCCGCAATCTGGGTCATCACATTGACCGCCATCAGCGGCGATACGGGCCCATTCCGACGTAGGTACTGACTGAGGTTCAAGCCAGCCACATACTCTTGGGCTATGAAATACCAACCCTCGATCTCGCCGACTTCAAAGATCTGCACAATATTCGAGTGCACCAAGGCGGCCGCCGCGCGGGCCTCGTTGCGGAACCGACTGATGTAGGTCGGGTCCTTAGCCAACTCCGGCTTGAGAATCTTCAACGCCACCAACCGGCCCAACGACAGTTGTTCCGACAGATACACCTGGGCCATTCCACCACGACCCAACCGACTCAACACTCGATAATCGCCCAATTGACGACCGATCAATTGCTGCGATGTGGAGTCAGGATTGGAGGAATTCATTCGCAGTCTTTAAATCGTGGCCTGGCAATCACCGGGACCGACCCGCCCGGTCAGTGTTCGATGTATGGCCAATACTTCTCAAAATCAAAGTCCGGACTGTTGTCCAGATCGTGGCACTGAACGCACAGCCGGTCCTTCGCTTCCTCTTTCGTCACACGCAACCGCGACAACACCAAATCGGACTCCTCCGCTGTTGCTTCTTCGCCGTTTTGGATCGCCACGTGTCGGCTACCCGGTCCATGACAGTTTTCGCAACCACTGCCGTGCAAGATCTTGTGCTTCTCCAAATCCAGATAACCGGTTTGGTAAGCAAAGTACTGCTGCGGATTCCACCCCGTCACGTGACAACTCAAGCACTCGGGGTCGTGGTGCCGTTGCACCCAAGTCCGCTCACCGGGCTCAACCAGGTCCAACGTCGCCCGCGAGTGCGGACCAACTTTTCCCGGGTGATCCGCCTTCCACTGGTCCGATCCCTCCGCCCAAACCTCGTAAGCCCCGTCGTGGCAATCGGCACAGACCTGCGACCCCACGTACTGGTACCCCGACGGGTGCGGGGGTGGTTTCGGAATTAAGCGATCCAAAGTTTCCCGAGCCAACAGGCCCTGATACCGCTGAAAATTGCCCTTCATCTCTTCAGTATCCCCGAACCGGTGATCCAATGTGATCTTCTGGTACTGCAGGTTGGGCGCGCCTTCGGCAAAAATGCCAATCACCCCCGCGAACATACTTTTGTAGCCCATCTGCACCACGTTCACCACACGATCACCCACCTGGACCGGTTGCAGGTGGTCCACCGGTTCACCCTCCACCCCCTCGTTGACAATAAAATCAAACTGTGGGAACCGCTGCGCCAACTCTTGGCTCTCCCGCTCCGAGACAAACGCCAACAACAGCAGCGCATCGCACTTTTCCGCCACCAACTTGGGCAGCACCCGCTGCAACGCCACCTCCGGCGCCTCGATCTTTGTGTCTCGCTCGGCCGCCATCAAATCCCCCTGGCCGCCAAAGTGCCGCGGGCTAACCACCGAAGTCACACCAATTCGTCGCCCATTTCGTTCGATCACCAAGTAGGGTTGGATGCTCGGTTCGTCAAACACCGACGCATTCGCCGAGACAAATCCACCCGGTGCTGCTCCACCCGCCGCTGGAACGCCTTCGGTCGGGGAGTTGAGCAACAATCGCAATAACTCGAACGAATCCACCTTCAACTCGCCCGCCCCCAAGCCAATCGCGTCGTACTGCATGATCCCCCGCAGGGCCTCATAAGTCGACTCCAACTTGATCAAAGCCTGTGGGCCCGACCGACGCACTTGGTCGCCCAAATCCAGCTTGACCAGCGGCCAACCGCGCGCCTCCAAATCCCGGATCAACGCATGGCGTCGCAACAGGCCACCTTTGGCCCGATCCAAACCACTGCAACCACACGGCTCGATATACCCGTGCTGCCGACCAGTGATCAACAACACCACATCCGGCTTCCCCCAACCCTGAAACAACGGCTCAAAATCATCATCGCGACGTCCCTCACCGCTGCTGTCCAACGCAGCGGCAGTACGATCCGCAGCGGCAGTACGATCCGCAGCACTTGTCGCCAGCTCCCGACCGAGGCGTGCATCGGCGGTCGACATCCCTCTCCCCAGTTCCGTGCCGTCACCCCCGTCACGACTGGCTTGACCGTCGAAGTAGCCAACCTCCCGAGCCGGCAGGTCCGCCGTCAGCGCCACCCTCGAACGTTGACTTTGCCACCACCCCGCCAAGAGTAAAGCCAGCAGAGCAGAGCCGCCTAAGCCAGCTAAGAGCACCAATGAGCACTCCGCGCGACTTAGCCCAATGCCAACCACCGAACCACGGCGTCCTTGCCCGTCCCGCTCTTGTTCTGCGCTACGCTTCACTAGACCACTCCATTTCCACGGGAACAAATTTCCCAGAACCACAACAGGGAATCGGCCCCAGCCGCTCCACCGTGCCGCGGGGTATTCTAAGCCATCGCCCCAACCGCTTCTACACCGGTTTCACCGCCCGCTCACAGCCGGCTGCGGTTTCCCCAGCCGCTCGGCATTGGCCAAGATTCCCGATCCGCTCGGCATTGGCTATGTTTTCCCCAGCCGCTCAATTTTTAGACACCGCCACCGACAAGTTGATCTCGGCCGCCTCCTCGGAGTCGGTCACCAACTTGATGCTCGCCATGTTGTCACGCTTAGGGCCGTTCAACAGGGCAGGGGGCGCGTCCTGCTTCACGGCGACGTTCAACATCACCACGGTCGCCGTTTCGGATCGTCGCACATTTTTGACCGTCACATCCAATATTTCCGGATGCGAAACTTCCGCCACTTGGAAATCCAGTTCACCCTTTTTGTCCGTGCGGTAATTGAACAACAAATCCATCTCCGCAGGACGGCCTGGTTGCACCAAGCCGAAGTCCAGGAACTGGGCCTCCTCAAAGAATCGCACGCCACCGAATTGGTTGGCCAAGCCACGGATCGTCACCGGTGCTTTGACCTTCATCGATATCGACAAGTAGGCTTCACTGCCATCCGTCGTGGAGACGTAAATGTTTGCGGAGTAGGTGTTCATCGGCATTCCCTCAGGCACTACCCCCGTCACCTTAAAACCACCCACCGCCTGGTACTCGGCCGCCACTTCCGACTCGCTCAAGGGCTCCCATGTGAACTTGACCTTCTCCTCCAACAAGGCATTATCAATCTTGATATTGTCAATCTGAATGGTCGCTGGATCAATATCGTCTATCGCGAACGTGTACAGGTTGAAATTGAACCGAGTCGAATTCGCTGATTGCAGGTCTGACACCTCCAAGCCGTCAGGACGCACCGTCGTTCGAGAGACAATCCGCCCCTCGACCTTCAACTTCAACGTGTTCCGCGTCGGATGCGGATCGTTCGTCTTGATACGAGCTTGCTGCACGAAAGACTCAGTGGCCTTGTCGCTGCGAAACTGCAACTGAACCGGGAATTCTTCGCCCGGTTGCACCACCGTGGCCTCTTCCTTATCCAGTGTCATGGTCAAGCACTTGCAGGTGGTCTCTTGCAATTTCAACGTCAACGGAGCGTTCCCGCTGTTGCGGATCATGAACGTGTACTCCATCATCACGCCGGGTCGACCGACACCAAAGTTGTGCGTCGCCGAGTTCACCAATTCCGCCACGGGATAGTTGTACGTCTCGCTGGTGTCCACCTCACCCGGATCCACCATCAAGGAACCATCCGCCCGAGCATCGATGGCCTGCCGCACGAGAAAGTTCTCCGGTTGCGCCGTCGAAACACTGACATAGTTCCGCCAACCCAAGATCGAGCCCGCGATCAAACCCAGAATCAAGCATAAACCCAAGGCCCAAAAGCCCGACGAACGCTGTTCATTATCCATCGCTTACTCCCATCCCCTTAGAACTGGTCGCACCCACAACCCGTTATTCTAACCGCTCTCTCCACGCCCATTCCCCGGCAAGCTGTCACATGGCCGTAACTTCGCTCGCCAACAACCACTCCACCCAACTGGCCACGTTGACTTCCACCAACCCCGGCACTCCGCCGCGGATTTCCCGGTAGAGCGGCACCCGATCCTCTCCCTCCTGCGGGCGAGGGCCCGCGGCCCCAGCCGCCTCGGACTCGGTCTGCCCGCCCGTCGACAATTCCCCTCGGCCCACTCGATTCAGCATCGGCAATTCCGTTTGCAGAGCCGTAAACCATTGACGCTCCCACCGCAGGTCCTCATGCACGTTTCGCCCCGCCAAGTCACGCACTCGCTCAGCCAGTTGCCTCGCCTCAACCCCATCGCCCTCGCGCCAGGCCAACCAACTCAACTGAGCCAACACCTCGCGTTCCATCGGCTTCCGCTCGGCCGCCTCCTGCAACCACCAGCGCGTCTCCGACCACAGCCATCCACGCACGGCAGAACGCGGCGAAACCTGGGCCAAGCACTGGAGGTGCCCTTCAGCGACACGCCGCCGCAAGGGGCTGCTGTCTGGCCGCAGCGCCGCTGCTCGAAGCAAACCGTCCGCGACCTCGAGCCGCACGGCCTCGTCTGCCAACTCCGTTGACCGCGTTACCAAGTCCAATACCGCCAACTCCAGCGGCCCGTCTGCCCGCCAAGGATCCAAAGCAGCCGCCGTTCGCAATGCCTGCTGGCCCGCCGGCAAGCTCCCCATCCGCAACCAAACTTGAGCATTCTGCATGGCCCACTGAGCGCGAATCACCGGCAACGTCTCCCAACCATACAAAAACGTCGCCAAACCGGTAGCCGCCGCCGCCCCAGCCAACCACGGCCAGCTTCCCTGTCGTTCACCGCCTTTCCCACCCCGCACGAGTCGCTCGGTCGCCGGCCGATCTTCCGCCGCCGTCACGGTCAAGGCCGCCAGCAAAAACACCAGCTGCCCAATCACGGGGTAGTTGATCCCACCCGACGCCAGCAAACCGATCAACAACGCTGCCCAAGTCCACGGCATCCCCACCCGAGCCACTCCGGTCATTCCCGCAGACAACGACTCCATCCAGCCCCACCAAACAGCCGACGCCACCACGGCCACCCCCAGAGCCCACAACGGACTGGGCCACGATTCTCCCAACCACCCCACCCCCAAGCCAACCGCCAAGGCCAGCAGCAGCCCGATCCACGGCCCAGCCCAACCGACCAACATCGAGCCCCCAGACGATTCGGCATTCGACGGATGCTCCCGCGAAACCTGCTGCGCCGCCGCCAGGGTCAGAGCCACCGCGACACATATCAACAAGCCGGCCGGCAAACCCGCCGTCGCCGCCAACTCGAAGAAAAAATTATGCGGATCCGCCACCGTCTCACTGGCCTCGGCCGCCTGATAGCGAGCATAAGCCGATTGAAAATTGCCCGGCCCGCAGCCAAACCACGGCCGCTCCACGATCATCTTCGCACTGGCCACCCAATACTGCCAACGGTACTGTACCGAGGTCGGAGCCCCCGAGAACAATTGATTGTCCGATTGCCCCGCACTCCACAGGCCAGCCACCAAAACCAAGGGCAAACCAACCAATGTGCCCGTCCACCACCAACGAGTTTTCGCGGAATCCCGCCCCAACCCAGCGGACTCGGCCTGCCCCACCGCATCACCCCGCCGCCACCAACGACCTCGGCCAGCCATCTGTCGCCAACCCCACCAGACGCCTGAACCCAGCAGATAGGCCAACAGAGCCGTCCGTGAACTGGTCAGCGCCATCGCTCCCCCCAGCGCCGCCCATGCCACTGCCCAGCCCCATGCGACCACCCAGCGTCGCTGTTCCAACGCCAAATGCAGCCCCACCCAAGCCAAAACCGTCGCTGGCACCAACAGCGTGCCCAAGGTATTCGCCAAGCTGAACGCCGCAAAAGGCTCGCGATTGAACAGCCGACTCTCGAACAACTCTCGCATCCGCGACCCAGGGTCCGTATCCGAGATGCCCGCGCTGACCAACATCGCGACCTTCGTCGCCTCATCCGCCAACTCGTACTGGCGATGCAGCGACGGCAGGGCCACCGTGTACTGAAAAAACGCGAACAACGAGACGGACAAGGCCAGGGCCACGATCCCGCGGCCGATGACGTCGACCCATCCCCCTCGTCCCAATACTCGAGCCCCCACATACAGGACTACCAAAGCCAGGTACTGCCAGGCCAGAGCCAGGGCAGGCCGCGGCTCCAAACTACTCTGCCACACCCCCACCGCTACACTGAGCCCCAACCACAGCGGAACCCCCAACCAGGCAGCATCGACCCACTGCCATCGCACCGGAACCGCCGCCGCCCCGCGGGACTGGGCCACACCCAAAGCCGCGGCCCACACCAACCAACCGACCACCAAGGGCATCCCCAATCCACCCCGCAAGCTGGCCTCGGTGGGCAAGTACCAACCCGCACCCAACAACACAAAAGCTGCGGCCAACAACCCCAAACGCCAATCGCCGCGTCGCGTCGCCTCCGCTGCACTCATGCCCGCGGCCCCCCCAAGCCGCCCGGCGAACCACCGGCAGCCTGGTCCGCACCAACCCCCGCACTCGGTCGCCGACCGGTCTGCTCCAACATCGCCACCAATAATAAAACCAACAACACCACCGCAATCAACAAGCCGGCTCCCCGCGCGTCGACAAAGCTGAGTGTCACGGTGCACAAGCCACAAATGCCCGTTAAGACGTAGATCGTCAGCACCGCTTCCGGACGACGCATGCCCATGTTCTCCAGACGATGCGACAAGTGACACCGATCCGCCTGAAAGGGACTCCGCCCCTCTCGCAGCCGTATCCCAATCACACTGATCATGTCGTAGAACGGGACCGCCAACACCATCGGCGCCGCCAAGATGCGGAACTTATTATCCGATTCGTAGTGCGTGTACGTGGCCAATAGCGTGCAGACCGCCACCAAGAACCCGATAAAAAAACTGCCGCTGTCGCCCATAAATATCCGCGCCGGAGCACGATTAAACACTAAAAAACCACCCAAAGCGCCCGCCAGCACCAACAACAGACCCGCCACAAAGTACTGGGGCGATCCCTTTTGCACATCCACCGTATTCAGCAAAAAAACGGCCAATGTCACACAAACAATTGTGGCAATGCCCGCCGATAGCCCATCCATGTTGTCCAACATATTGAAGGAGTTGATCAAGGCGACGATCCACACCGTGCTCAACACCGCCCCCACCGCCGGCACACCGATGAAGATGGTCATCTGCCAACCCTGCCACACCACGCAGAGCACCGCAACCGCGAACTGCAACCCCAAACGCACCGGCCATGGCACCCCCCAGCGATCGTCGCAAAAGCCCAAGAACCCCACCGCCCCAGCCAATCCGAGAATCAGCCACAACGCGTCCAACTTACTCAGGCCACCCGCCAAATGCACCCGCAAAGATTCCGGCCAACCCGCCGAGCGAACCGGATCCCCACCCCACCACCACAAGCCCACACTCAATAACGCAAAGGCACCCAACACCGCGGCAATCATCGCCACGCCTCCCCCCTTGGGGACCACCCGTCCATGATTCTTCCGCTCCGTCGGACGATCGACCAACCCCAATCGCTCGGAGTACCCAATCATCCACCACGTCAAAATCGCCGACAATGTGAACGTGCCCGCAAACGCGCCGATCATGGCGATAAACCAAGGCTGAGTCAAACCACTCTCGCTTTGAAAAAAAGGTCCACTTTGGTGATCAAACCCTACGACCAAGCCCACGCGTGCACGCTGCGCCCAACACCCCCACACCATTCTACCCGCTGGACCACTCCCCCTTCCACCCACACCCACCGCACTCACCACACTCACCACACTCACCGCACTCAGCCAGACGCCAACCGCTTTCGCTTCAACAGATCGCGACACCGATCCAAAAACTCGTGATACTCAGGACGCTGATAATCCGCATAAGTCCAACGATCCGACTGCCACCGACCGTGTTTGTAATGCAACGTCACCTCAGCAAAAATCCCGTCACCCAAATACAAACGATGGTCGCGGTCCTTGGTCGTCGCCAACACCAACTTGGCCAAGGTCACATAGCCAGGATCGATGTTGACTGCCCGCTCCACGTCATGCCCGCCCAAAGCTTGATACTCCGCCTCCCAGTCGTTCGACTGCAACTTCCACCGCGGTAGAAAATCGGGCGGCTGCAGCACCTCAAAGGCCAACAACTGCTTCTGCAAGTCCTCCCCCATACTGGCCGCATAATAACGAGTCTCCGTAAATGGCAACGCCTCGCTCTGCAAGGCAATCGGTCCCCACTCCCCAGCCAATCGGGCCCGCGCCCAAGCCAAACTCTCGCGATGCTGACCATAAATTGCGCAGAACCCCAGCACAGGTCCCGGCCGAGAAATCTGGCCCATCAGTTCTCCTCCCGCGGCAGCGATTGACATTGCGGACAAAAAAAGGTGGACCGCTGAGCCTGGACGATCCGCTCAATCGGCTGGCCACACGTCGAGCAGGGCAGGGCGGCGCGATCGTAGACACGATGATGATTCTGATAGCCGCCCGCCTGATTCAAGGCCGTCCGATACGTGCCGTCGGACAACGTCGATCCCTCGTGACGAATCGCCGTCAGCAACACCTTTCGCATCCGCCGATGAATTTCGTCCCACTGCTCCGCTGTCAACCCATCGCAGGGAGTCGTCGGATGGACCCCCGCCAAAAACAACAACTCGCTGGCGTACAAGTTGCCCACCCCCGCCAAGCGACGTTGATCCAGCAACGCCACTTTGATCGGCTGGCGACAGCCCGCAAATCGACCAGAAAAGTCCCGACGACTGATGGCCAAGGCATCCGGACCCACCTTCCCCGTCAAAAAGGTGGCAGCGAACTCGGCGTCGGTCATCAGACGCACCGACCCCAGGCCCCGCCGATCCCAATACAACAATTGCAGCGGCTGCCGCGGTGTCGATAGGTCGACACAAAACCGCAAGTGGTCGGTCGTCGGAGGATCCACCAGCAACACCAAACCGGTCATCCGCGGTTCAAAGATCATCCGATCCCCCGAGGCCAGCACGACCACGACTCGCTTGCCCACTCGCTCCACTGCCGTAATCACGCAACCGACGACCCGCCGCCACCGGTCCAGCTCCGGCGTCACGCCGATCGGTCGCCGCTCGCAGGGCAAACGACCCACGCTGACGATCTTGCGTCCTACAATCGACGCAATCCCGCGACGCATCGTCTCGACTTCAGGCAACTCGGGCATGTCCCTCTTTCCATTCCATTCCCGCCCCCCAACTTTCGCACTATCGTCCCTCACCGCCGCGGACACCATCGCAACGGCCGTCAAACGCGACAAAAACGACGCAGTTTGGTGATTATCCGCAACTTATCGCGGCTCGCCATCAGGGGCATCGCGACGTAGAATAGAGAGCAGACCGTTTTCCGCCGATCTAGGACCCATGGCCACGATCGGCGCAGCGGCCCCCACCCGCCGACTCGCCCGTCCATACGGCAACGCCCGAACAACGTTACGCAAGAGTACGCCCCCAGAGAGTACGCCCCCAGAGAGTACGCCCCCAGAAAGCTTGGATCGCTCGCATGCCCCAATTGTTGCCCGAACCATCTCCCCTGTCCGCGGGTCCCGATCGCCAAGGCCGCTTCGGCCTGTTCGGCGGCAAGTACGTACCGGAAACGCTGAACTACGCGCTCGAGGAACTGGATGCCGCCTACGAGTCAGCTGTCGCGGACCCCGAATTCAACAGTCGCTTGTCGGAACTGCTCCGCGATCTGGTCGGCCGCCCCTCGCCCCTCTACTTCGCGGAACGCTTGACCGCACAAGCCGGCGGCGCCCAGATTTGGCTCAAGCGAGAAGACCTCAACCATACCGGCGCCCACAAGATCAACAACACCCTGGGCCAAGCCCTCTTGACCCATCGCATGGGCAAGACCCGCGTGATTGCCGAAACGGGCGCCGGCCAACACGGCGTCGCCTCGGCCACGGCCTGCGCCCGCCTCGGCCTGCCATGCGTCGTCTACATGGGCGCGGAAGACGTGCGGCGCCAACAACCGAACGTCCGCGCCATGCGGTTCCTGGGCACCGAAGTCCGCCCCGTCGAAACCGGCTCTCGCACACTCCGCGACGCCGTCAATGAAGCCATGCGAGACTGGATGGCGTCGGTCAAAGACACACACTACATCCTCGGCAGCGCCGTCGGGCCGCACCCCTTTCCTAAAATCGTCCGCGACTTCCAGTCCGTCATCGGTCGCGAATCCATCGAACAATCACAGGCCCGCTTCGGACGCCTGCCCGACTTGGTCATTGCCTGCGTCGGCGGCGGCTCCAACGCGGCTGGCATGTTTTACCCCTTCGTGCAATCCACCGATGTGCCACTGATCGGCGTCGAAGCCGGCGGACGCGGCGGCCAACCCGGTGACCATGCCGCCCCGTTGACCTTCGGCCAACCCGGCATCCTCCACGGCAGCCTCAGCTTTGTCCTGCAAGATGACGACGGCCAAACCTCCGACGTGCACAGCGCCTCCGCCGGGCTGGACTATCCCGGCGTCGGACCCGAGCATAGCTTCTGGAAAGATACCGGCCGCATCCATTACACCCAATGCACCGACGACGAAGCCCTGGCCGCGGTCCTGAATCTGGCCCGCAGCGAAGGTATCCTCTGCGCCCTCGAAAGCGCTCACGCCGTGCACGAAGCCGTCGAACAAGCCCGACACCGACGCCCCGACGAAATCATCCTCATCTGCCTCTCCGGCCGCGGCGATAAAGACGCCGCCGAAGTCCAACGCCTGCTGGGAATGGAGTAAACAACAGCCGCCACGGCACGAACCAGCCGGCGACCTCGCGGCCACGCACCTACTCCACTCGACTTACTCCGAGCCACCTACTCTGGATTGTCGAGCAACGCCTGTAACCGTGCCGCGAGCGCCTGCGGAAAACGAGCCGGCCAAGTGGCGTCGATCAGCGCCACCCCCAGCATATCGCGGAGATGGGTCTTGTCTTTGTCGCGATAAGAGGTCAGCTTCATCTGCACGAGTTTCTCCAGCGACACGACTTGAAAACACTCGGCCTCCGCCGTGTCACTAACACTCGGTGCGGCCGCCAAGTCGTCCGCCCGCACCCGCTCCTCCGCGTAGAGCACGTGCACCGCGGAACTGGGCAACGCCGCCGGACTATCCAAAAACATCGGCACCCCCAACGTCTCGACGTAATGGAAGCCCGCTCGCTCCGCCGCCTCGATCGCCTGCGGCATGTCGCTCCGCCGCAATAAAATATCCACATCCTTGGTAAACCGCACTGCTCCCTCGTCCACTCGACCCACCCATTCCGCCACCGCGTTGCCGCCAATGATCGCATAGGGCACGCCGGCAGCATTCAGCACCGACGTGATCTTCAACAACCGAGCCCGGACCTTTTCAATCGCCATCGCCACCCGCTCCCAACCCGACACCGGCGGACCGCTGTCGATCGATAATGCATCTGTACTCACGTGGTCTTCCAACTCTCAAAAGAAGCTGCCATCCTTTCCATTCAAACCCCAACGACACCCCAAGTCAAGCGTTCGAACCCAGGATGCTGGCACTCAGCGACCAGTCGCGAGCCGGCAGTCCGAAACCCTCGAGAGGATTTCCGCTCCCAATCGAGGAACAACAACAACGCCACCGACCATCACGCTAGAATACTAAGAGCGGGGTCAGGTTTGAGAACGATCGGAATGCGGTACCACAGCCGCGGGCCTCAGCCCTCAGCCGCCAGCCCCCAGCCCCTACCGCTGTGTTCGCCCCCATTTCGATAACCCCATGTCAGCCAAGGCCACGTCATGCGAGCGGTTCTAGCACTCGACCAAGGCACCACCAGCTCCCGAGCCATCCTGTTCGATCATGCTGGGAAAATTCTGGCCGTCGCCCAACAAGAATTCACTCAGTATTTTCCCCACAACGGTTGGGTCGAACACGATGCAACCGAAATCTGGCAGGCCCAACTGGCGGTCGCCCGCCAGGCCCTGCAGGCTGCCGACCTCCAGGCGGATGATGTGGCCGCCATCGGTATCACCAACCAACGGGAGACGACCGTGGTCTGGCATCGAGGTACCGGCCAACCGATCTCGCGAGCCATCGTCTGGCAAGATCGCCGCACGGCCGCGTTTTGTGACACCCTCCGCTCCGCTGGGCACGAACCACTCGTCTCGCGGCTGTCTGGCCTCGTCATCGACCCTTACTTCTCCGGTACCAAACTCCGCTGGATCCTCGATCATATCCCCGACGCGCGCCAATTGGCCGACCAAGGCGATCTGGCGTTTGGCACCATCGACAGCTGGCTGCTCTGGAACCTGTCGGGTGGCCGTCGACACGTGACCGATATCTCCAATGCTTCCCGCACCATGCTGATGAACTTGGCAACGGGACAATGGGACGACGAACTGTTGGAGTTGCTGCAGATCCCTCGCTCGATCTTGCCGGAAATCTGTCCGTCCAGTCACCACTTCGGCGACTCGGCTCCCGAACTGTTCGGTCGCCCCATCCCCCTGGGTTCCGCCGCCGGTGACCAACAAGCCGCTCTGTTCGGTCAGAATTGCACGCGACATGGCATGGCCAAAAACACGTACGGGACGGGCTGCTTCATGCTGATGAATATCGGCGAGATGCCTCGGCTCTCGACCCAAAAGCTGCTCACCAGCGTCGCTTGGCAGACGGCCACTGGCAAGCAATACGCGTTGGAAGGCAGCGTCTTTATCGCGGGTGCAGCCATCCAATGGCTCCGCGATGGGCTGGGCTTGATCCAATCGTCCGCCGAAGTCGAAGCACTGGCCGCCAGCGTCTCGGACAGCGACGGCGTCTATCTCGTGCCCGCCTTCGCTGGCCTGGGCGCGCCCCATTGGGACGCCTACGCCCGCGGGACCGTCGTCGGTATCACCCGCGGGACCACCAAAGCTCACCTGGCCCGCGCCGCTTTGGAGGGCATTGCGTTCCAAGTGGCCGATGTCTTGACCGCCATGCAACAAGATACGGGCATCGAACTGCAAGAACTGAGAGTCGACGGAGGCGCCGCCGCCAACAATCTCCTAATGCAATTTCAGGCGAATATCTTGCAAACACCAGTTGTTCGGCCCCAAATCATCGAAACCACCGCCCTGGGCGCCGCCTTCCTGGCCGGACTCACGGTCGGCTTCTGGCAATCTCCCGACGAAGTCGCTGCCGTCTGGCAAGCCGAACGGACCTTCTTCCCACAAATGTCCGACTCCGAGGCCCAATACCGACGAGAACGCTGGGGCAATGCTCTGGATCGCTCCCGCGCCTGGGAACCCCGCATTTCTTAGGCTACGCCCCATTTTCTCCGGGTGAATAATCATGCAACGCGAACTGGCAATCCAACGAGTCCTCGAGCGTGAGACCCCGTGGGATATCCTGATCATCGGCGGCGGAGCGACCGGCGCCAGCCTCCTACTGGACGCCGCCACGCGTGGCTACTCCGCCATTTTGCTAGAACAGTACGATTTTGGAAAAGGCACCTCCAGTCGCTCGACGAAATTGGTCCATGGCGGGGTCCGCTACCTGGCCCAAGGCAACATCTCCCTGGTCCGCGAAGCGCTGCGCGAACGTTCCCTGCTCCGCCGCAACGCGCCGCATGTCGTCCAGGAAATGTCGTTCCTGGTCCCCTGCCGCAACCTGTGGCAGCGCCTCTGGTACGGCATCGGATTCAAAGCCTACGATCTCCTGGCCGCCCGCAGCGACTTCCGTCCCGCTCGCTCCCTCCGACGTGACGCTTGCCTGCAAGCCGTGTCGACACTCCGCCCCGATCAAGTCGCCGGCGGGGTCCTGTACTCCGACGGACAATTTGATGATACACGCCTTTTGATCGATATCCTACAGACAGCCATCGCCCACGGCGGCATCGCGCTGAACTACTTTCCCGTGACGGACCTCATCAAAAACCCCGCCGGGCAAGTCACCGGCGTCGCCGCCCGCGACAGCGAATCGGGACAAACGTTCACCCTTCCCGCTCGAGTCGTCATCAACGCCACCGGCCCGTTCTGCGACCGCATTCGCCAGCAAGACTCGCCGCACGAGCAGCCTTTGCTGACCACCAGCCAAGGGATCCATGTGGTTTTGCCCAAACGATTTCTCCCCGGTAACACGGCCGTGATCGTGCCCAAAACGAGCGACGGTCGAGTGATCTTCCTGATTCCTTGGCTCGATCATGTCGTCGTCGGCACCACCGACACCCCGTTGGATGAACCCGTCATCGAGCCGCGGCCGCAGACGCAAGAAGTCGAGTTCCTGCTCAAGACCGCCGCCCAATACCTGACCCAAGCCCCCACCGTCGACGACATCCTCAGCGTCTTCACCGGGATTCGCCCGCTGGTCCGCCCCCAAGGGAACGCCGGCAACCGATCCACCTCACGACTCTCACGCGACCATACCATCCTGCGTTCCCCCTCCGGATTGGTCACCATCACTGGCGGCAAATGGACCACCGCGCGCAAGATGGCCGAAGATTGCCTGGATCGAGCCAGCGCCTGGAGTGGGCTCCCGCATCGCCCCAGCCGAACGGTCGAATTGCCAATCCAGCCGTCCAACCAACCGCTGCAGGAAACCGATCGCTGGGCACGATCGAATGATGACTCCCAAACACCAAGTGCTCCAGCCGCCGGAGTCGTCAGCCCACCGACCAAACGGGACCCACCGCTGACCGAACCGCTGGTGCCTGGCTATACCCTAAGTCGCGCCGACGTTCTCTGGAGCGTTCGTCATCAAATGGCCCGAACGATAGAAGATGTATTGGCCCGCCGCAGTCGCCTGCTATTCCTGAACGTGGCTGCCGCGCGACAGGCCGCTCCCGCCGTCGCCGATCTGCTGATGCAAGAACTGCACCGCGATCACGCCTGGCGCGACGACCAACGGCAGCAATTCTTCCAAACGACAAAGGCCTTTGAATGCAACGGTCCCTCGAGTCCCACCGGCAAGAACCAGCCGTAGCCGCGGACGGCCGAATCGGCAGCGGCGAATTTTGAGCTGAAAATTGACAAAGTCCGACCAAACCCGGCTGCCACTTGACTTGAGGGCTACTGTTTCGCACCCTACAATCATCGCAGCTTACCTTGCTGCGGCAGAAAAACCACCAATCAGTCAATCTGGGTAGTTCAGGAATGCTAGCCAGACCCTGCGGGCTGGTCCAGAAAACGTGATTAAATCAGCAAGGCTCCGCCGAGAACAGGCGTGTTCGATATGCTGGTTCGGATTCTGCCGGTTTTGGCAGTCATTCCGAACCTGTTCCGCGTCACAAGCATACCGATCCAAAGAGTTTTTACGTATCTCACTTGGATCCGAAGGTATTCCCATGCTTCGCTTGACGCTGGCGGTCACGTTTGTCGTGATCGCTCCGACCGCCCATGTTTCCGCCCAGACGATCAGCGGAATTCAAAACCCTGGGGTGCAATCTCAACGTTCGCTGTCAATCACCGACGACTCGAACAATCCGGCACCCATCATCCGTCCAGCGGCCACGACACGTCCTGCGACCACGTCGTTGTCTTCAACGGGAACCATGATCGCCCCCAGCACGCGGCAACCGATGCGACAGGATGCCCCGATCGCTGCACCGGAAGTGGAGGCTCCGACCATCACGGAACCAGAGACCGAAGAGAGCGGCAGCAGCCTGAAGTTTGGTGGTTGGGTTCAAACCGGCTACCACTCGAACAGCACCGGCCTGTTCAACACTCGCCCCGACCGAGTCAATTTGCAGCAATTATGGTTCTTTGCTGAAAAAGAAGTCGCTCACGAACACTACTGGGACATGGGCTTTCGCTTTGACTTGATGTACGGCACCGATGCCGCCACCACGCAGGCCTTCGGCAATCCCTCCGGAACCTGGGATTTCGAAAACGGTTTGGATTTTGGCGCTTACGGTTGGGCATTGCCACAAGCCTACGCCCAATTCGGCAAGGACCAATGGACCATCAAGGCCGGTCACTTCTACACCTTGGTTGGCTATGAAGTGGTAACCGCCCCAGACAACTTTTTCTACAGCCATGCGTACACGATGTTCAATACGGAACCGTTTACGCACACCGGTGCGATTGCCTCGTACGAAGCCAACGACTCCCTCACCATCCACAATGGCTGGACGTTGGGCTGGGACACCGGCTTCAATCAACTCAACGGTGGCAGCAGCTACTTGGGTGGTTTTAGCAAGTCGCTCAACGACAACCTGACTTTCACCTACATCGCCACGGCCGGCAACTTCGGCTGGCGAGGCAACGGCTACTCGCACTCGATCGTCGTCGACAACCAATTGACGGAAAAGCTGAACTACGTTTTCCAATCCGACTTGCTTTCGACCGACACCAGCGGCGGAAACAACAATGAAGTTGGCATCAACCAGTACCTGCTGTACACCCTCACCGAGCGAGTCCGAGCCGGCACGCGCGTCGAATGGTGGAAGAGCGACATTTCCGGGTCGACCGAATCGACCTACTCGCTCACTGGCGGCTTGAACATCACGCCCACCGAACGACTGATCGTACGACCCGAAGTCCGGTACAACTGGGGCGCTGACCTGGTCGGTGCCGACATGGAAACACCGATCTTTGGAATTGATGCGATCATTACCTTTTAAGTGACTGCAGTGACCAAAACAGAGGTGCTTGGACTACCAAGCACCTCTGTTCATTTGGCTCAAACCAATTCGACCGACAGACGACTCTGTTCGCCAGCAACTCAATCGCAGATTTTTCTGCCACCGTTCACGGTTGCTGGTCCTGCCTCGAGGCGGGTGCGCCCGCGCACAAGTCCGATTGCTCTCTGGGCAAAAGGTTAGTGCTCTCCAGCCGCTTTTGCTCGCAAACGACCGTGCTGTTCGCCCGACTTGCTGCACGACACCCGACGCGGCTTGAACCATTGCGTTTTTCTGAAAGCAACTCACTGCGGTTGGTTGCTTAACTCCCAGATCGTGGCCCCAACATGTTTTCCGGCTTGAGAATCTCGTCCAGCGTCTCGCGCGTCAGGAGGCCTTTCTCCAAGACCAACTCATAGATGCCTCGGCCAGACTCCAAAGCTTCTTTGGCCAAGGCGGTACTCACCTCGTATCCCAGATACGGGTTCAAGGCTGTGACCAACCCAATCGAGTTTTGCACATAACTTTGACACTTCTCTACATTCGCCGTGATCCCCGCCACGCATTGGTCCGCCAAGACGCGCATGCCATTCTTTAACATCTCAACGGAGGAAAACAAACACTCGACAATCACTGGCTCCATGACATTCAGCTCCAATTGTCCCGCCTCGGAGGCCATCGTGACACACAGGTCGTTGCCGATCACCTTAAAAGCAATCTGATTGACCACTTCCGGAATCACGGGATTCACTTTACCCGGCATGATCGAACTGCCCGGTTGCATCGCCGGCAAGTGGATCTCACCGAAGCCCGCCCGAGGTCCCGATGACAACAGTCGCAAGTCGTTACAGATCTTGGACAATTGCACCGACAGTCGCTTCAGCGCCGAAGAGTACATCACAAATGCGCCCGTATCCGCCGTCGCCTCGATCAAGTCCTCCGCCAGATACAACGGCATCCCGGTCACCGCCCGCAGGTGCCCCTCGACCTTCGTCGCGTAATCGGGATGCGCGTTGATCCCGGTCCCAATCGCCGTCCCACCCATGTTGATCTTCAAGAACATATCCGCATTGTGATTCAGTCGACCGACCTCTTCCTTGAGAGAAGACGAGAACGCTTTAAAGGTTTGCCCCAAGGTCATCGGCACGGCATCCTGCAATTGAGTCCGACCCATCTTCAGTACATTGCGGAACGCCTCGGCCTTCTGATCGATCGCACCGATCAACTGCCGCAGCACAACCACCAGGTCGCGATTGTAATGAATGGTGGCAATTTTTATCGCTGTCGGATACGCATCGTTCGTCGACTGGGACAAGTTGACATGGTTGTTGGGATGACACACCGAGTACTCGCCCTTGGATCGACCCAATATCTCCAAGGCCCGATTGGCGATCACCTCGTTGGCGTTCATGTTGGTGCTGGTGCCCGCCCCACCCTGGATCATGTCCACGATGAACTGGTTGTGCAACGCTCCCAGGCAAATCTCATCGCAGGCCTGGACGATGGCATCTTTCAGTTCCGTTTCGATCAGACCCAAGTCGTGGTTCGCCAACACGGCCGCTTTTTTGACCATCGCCAACGCGTTGACGAAGTAGGGGTACAGGTTCAACCGCACCCCACTGATATCAAAGTTCTCCAACGCCCGCAGGGTCTGCACCCCGTAGTAGGCCTCGGCAGCCACCTCCCTGTCCCCCAGCAGATCGTGCTCCCAGCGCCGATTTTTTGAGCGGTACAGATAGGTCACATTCCCCCGCCGACTGTTGGCGTTTTGCAGCCGACGCGAAACGATCTTGGCGACCTTCGAATACACCTTCACACTCAATCCGCCATACTGTTTCAATAACCCCATGAAACGCTGCCGATTAAAATGCACGATCTCCGTCGCCTGAATCGCTCGCGCCGTCACGTAATGCTCGATCTCCAGCGTCTGACTGATGATCGAACTCTCGTTGACAAACTCTCCATCCGAGAACGACGTGAGCGGTTGATCCACTCCCTGCGCGTCCTGCTGCGAGACAATCAATCGGCCCCGCTTGACCAACAACAGGTCCTCCAACGGTTCGTGCTGACGACAGACACATTCACCTGAACCATATTTGCGCAACGTTGCCAGTGGCGCGATCAACTCCAATTCCGCAGGACTCAGATCCTCCAGCACTTCCACCGAGGCAAAAAACGCCAAACACTCAGCGAGTTCCATCAGTCGCTCCCGTCTCTGCAAACAAGACTCGTACCGCCGTCCAAGGGACCGCTAACTTCACGACCAAAGCGCCCGGGCCCATTCCTACCTCGCCCTCTTTCGAGTCATCTTCCGTCCCCCAGTCCTCCGACTCTTCCTGCGCCATCAAGTCAGTACCGGCCATGTCCGGCCCGTCTCCCATAGCGATTACCGATACCAAACCCACCAACTCGTGCCGCGAATTAAAAATGCCGCAACCACTACCGCCCGGTGCGTAGTCCGGCGAAATCTCCATCCACGGATGCGAACCAATCCGCGGATACCGCTTCACGTAACCACGATCGTAAGTAAAGAAACGATTCTCCGTGTGATGCAGCACCACCAAATCGTCGGCCATCGCCGGCGCGGCACTGGCCAACGGCACCCACGGGAAGTCACTGCCCTCCAATTGCACGATCGCCACGTCCGTAGCACGATTGCCAGCCACCAATTTCAGCACCCGCACGACGCGACCGTCCGCCAATAAGGCCACCAACTTCTGATTGAAGGCCTCAGCGATATGGAAATTCGTCAGCGCGTACCCATCGGGACTGATGATCACGGCACCGCCAGTAAAAAATTCCTCGTCCGATCCCCCACCACCGATCACCAAGGTGGCGCGAACCAACCGCTCCAACGTCGGCTTCTCGACCGGGCCAGCCGGCAAGGGCAGGGCGACCTCGCGCGGAGCCCGATCGACGTTCGTGCGTCGCCAACCAGCCGCTCGCCACTCGGCCGATCGCCCCAATTGCTCCAAATAGCGATGATAGATCGCACCGAAAACCCCACGATCGTCCAACGGCTCGGTCAAACCGTGAAAAGGGACATAACCCACGCCCGGATCCTCCGGCACGTAGAGCTCGGACTGCCCTTGAGACTGCTCCAACAGGCCCTGGCGAGCAGCAAACTCGGCGGGCGAAAGTCGGCCATCTCCATCCAAGTCCAACTGAGCAAAAATCTGGGCCAAGTCCACCGAGCGATCCATTAGCCGCGGCCGCAAGTAACCCGCCATCTCGGCCGGCGAAATCCAGCCGTCCCGATCGGAGTCGGCCGACTCAAAACCAATTGGCTTGCTCGCGTCGTCTTGCCCGCAGACTTGGGTTGCCAACAACCCCACCAACGACACGCTCGCGCATATCACCCAACCCAACCGCCACCAAACGCTCAACATATTGGAAACTCCAAACAGAGAAGATCGTCGTTTTCAACCCGCCCGCCGCGGACGCCAGAGATTCCGCTGCGTCGTGATCCGCCGAGCCGTGATGGTGTACCGCGTGGCGCCGCAGAATAACAGCCCCCCGCAACCGTTCCTCCCCGCAACCGTTCCTCCCCACGACCGTTTCCCCCCGCGACCGTTTCCCCCCAGGTCCGTTTCCCCCCAGGTCCGTTTCCCCACGACCGTTTCCCCCGCGGAAGTTGGCGTCATCGCCGCAACCACAAGACCATGCCGCTGGCCAGTAACATCGCAATATGGGCGGCTAACCAAAGGTAAAAGCCCTCCAACAGCCCGCGATACAGGAAAGCGAAGACAACAAGGTTCAATACTGCCAGTGCGTAAATCCACCATGTGGTGATCACACCCCACCGCGGACTCTTCCCCCCCAACGCCCACCAGAGACAGGACGCGAAAAACGCCAGATTGGCTACGCCACCCCACGTCAACAAAGGGCCGTCCGAGGGCGGCGGCGACACAACCGCCGCGAACGAAAACACAAACGCCTGAATCCCATACACCGTCACGGTCCGCCCCTCCGCCCGCAAAAACAACGACACAAACAGCCCCACCACCGCCAACCAACGATAGCTGTCCACCCACCCATCCCGCTCGTCGACCACAGGATCGCCAGCGACCTCATCCGACTCCCAGCCATCCATTCCCAGCCACTCCCTGGTGTTTTTCAGAAACACAAAGCCTTCAGCCATGCAGCCACTTATCGCTCAGGACTCGCTGGAGCACTCCGCTGGCGACGAGCGGTGAAGGCTTGTCGCTTGATTGCCAAGGTGGGCCCAGACTTCTGCAACTGCTCCAACAAAGCATCCGCCGACGGCGTTGGCAAGCCGCCCAAGACATCGATGATCCGAGCATAAGCCGATGTCACTCGCTCACTAGGCTCCGCCCCCGCCTCTGCCGCGAGCGACTGCAGGACCGATTCCAACGCCCCAGCCGCCGCCTCCGGCTCGGCCATCATTCTTTGCTGAGCCACAAAGGCCGCCTTCACCGTATCACCCATCAAATCGGCGCCCAATGCCGCCCAATCGACTGACGTTACTCCCCCGACGTTCAAGTCCCATAAATAACAGACCCCGTCTTGCCCCCCCGTGAGTAAACCGCGATCGTCCAGACTGAAGCACACGTTGTATACATATTTTTTGTGCTGGGCCTCGCGCCACAACGTCTCGCCCGTCGCCAGATCGTACACCGCCGCCGTTCCATCACTGTGCCCCACCCCCAACCAACGCCCATTACGAGAAAAGCAAAAACTACCGTAAACCACACCACCCTCCATCTTGATGTCGCGGAGCGGCTCCAACTCGGGTGAGAAGACCCCGATCGTAGCGTCCATCCGCAACACCACAATCGTCTGGTCGTCCGGCGAATACAACGCACCGTACATCCGCGGGTCCCGCCCCTGATCCGCAGCCATCACGTGCTCCTTGACCACCTCTTTGGTCTCGCAGCTCCAGACCCGAATCTTGCGATCCCAACCCGCCGACACAAACGCCTCGCCATCCGCACGCAAACACAAACCATACACCCCCGGATGCCGCACCTTCATGATCTGTTCGTTCTTCGCCAGATCAAACACCCAACACTCCGAACGACGGAACACACACGCCGCCAAGCGATTGCCATCTCGCGAAAAACTCAATGCCTCCACATTCGAGTGCACGTCACGGCCCTTGGCGTATTGCCAATGGTGCTCGATCTCTCCCGTCGCCGTCGACCAGACCACCACGTGGATCTCGCTCTTCGTGGAACCGCCCGCCGCCAAACGCTGGCCATCCGACGAATACACCACTTGCGAAAACCCCACCTCGGGCACTTCCAAGGTTCGCAAGCGTTTGCCCGTCCCTCGCTCCATCAAGTGCAGCTTCCCCGTATCGTCACCGAACACAACCGTTTGCCCGTCCGG
The DNA here is from genome assembly GCA_018402565.1 of Pirellulaceae bacterium. Classification (GTDB taxonomy): domain Bacteria; phylum Planctomycetota; class Planctomycetia; order Pirellulales; family Pirellulaceae; genus M30B19. The sequence goes on from JAGYIQ010000002.1 coordinate 286,104, forward strand.
TGACAAGGTGCACGTGCCACTGGCCCGTTCCCCATTCTCCAACCGAATCGGCTGCCGCGCCGCCACGTCCCAGCGACGCACGACACTGTCCCAGCCCGCCGAATACAACTCACTGCCGTCACTGCGATAAGCCAAACACCACGGCTTCCAAGTATGCCCCTCCAATTCACCCAACGTCACACCATTGTTGGGATCGACCAAATGAATCCTCTGGTCCTCGCCAATCGCCGTCCCCACCGCCAATTCCTGGCCCGTTGGCGACATGGCAATATCGGTCGTATACCGTTCGTCCTGGCCCGGCGGCGAGAACAATCGCTCCCATAGCATCTCGCCGGCTTCGATGTCATAAGCCCGAGCCGCAATGGTCTGTTCCGTCGTGTAAATCCGCTTGCCATCCAAGGAAAAACACAGCCGAATCACATAACCTGCAGTCTCGATCGTCGACAGCTCCTCACCCGTGTCCGCCGCCAGGATGCGGATCGCCAGCGGATGTTGACTGTTGACCAACGCTAAGCGCTTTCCGTCCGGCGAGAACCTGGCGTAACTGAATTCACCGCCAAACGTCAGCCGATCGTTGGCCCCCCGCTCACGAATCGAAGTCGCTGGCTCGTTGGCCACCCGGTACTTCTCGACACCCTCGCGATCACACACCACCAAACACTTCTCGCAACCCAACGCCAACAACGATTCGTCCGCCGAAACATCCAAGGCATTGATCGATTCAGAAAATGGCAAGCGAATCTCCGTCAAGTTACCCGTCGCATACTCCACCCAACCGATCCTCCCTCGCGGGGTCACATAGACCAGGCGATTCGAGTGCGGAGAATGACATAGACCACGAAAACCGTAAGAGGCCGACGAGATCTCGATCCCGCGCGGATTCGAGTTCTCATGCTCCCAGAGCTGCTGCCCCGTCTCCGCATCCCAGCCCACCAGCCCCGCGCCTCCCAACGACACGACGACTCGCCCGTCTGCGGACACCGCCAAGTCCACAATGTTCGAAGGATTGAACCGATGCGTCCCCAAACGCAACAACGCATGCGGCGGTAGAGGGTCGCCCAGAAAGTCCACTCGAGCCGCTGGCACGGCGGACTCGTCCTGAGCCACCAGCCACGAGCCGCAGGGCAGGGCACTGGCCAAAATCGCCACCCCCAACCAGCCCCACCGGCAGGACAACTGGCTCATTGGCCTGCTTTTATTTAATAAAAAACTAGAACGGTTGTTTTTTCTAAAAAGAGAAGTCATCATCAATACTCACTTGCTACAGGGGACACGAAAAGAATAATCGTTCACGGGTGGCAGGTCAGCCTCGGGGTGGGTGCCTTGTCACCGTTTGATTTTGGGATCGGTGTGGTAAACGGGTACCGGAAAGCAATCTCATGGACCGCTCGCACCGCCGCCACCCCTTTTTCTGCTCGGCGGTACACCCTCGGCCCTCCCCAGTTTAAAGGTCGCGCCTGTCGTTGTCCAGAAACGGTAATCTCGTGAACCTGACCGGATGTCACCTGTCTAAGTAGCGACCGCACGGTATTTCCTGCAAAGACTCCTTCTTTAGGTTCACTCGCTCATGGCAGATTGGTTTGGCAATTGGTATTGGATGGGCGGCATTGCCTTCCTGACGCTGGTAGCGACCTGCTTCAGCTACATCCGCACCCTGTACCTGCACTTGTTCAGTCGCGTCGTGCAGACGTTGACCGTCAGCGGCTTCCAGGCCGATGCCGCGTTGCTGTACCTCCGACATCACTACACGGTGTCCCGCTTCGGACCGCGGACTTACCTTGGCTGGAAGCTGTTCTATCGCCCCATCCGTCGCGTGCAACTCATGCCCATGGAGGTGACGTCCGAACACGGGCGACTGTACTGGCGGGGCTGGGTCCCCGTCTGGGTCACCAAATCCACCAAAAACACCCCCGATCTGGAAACCGGCGTCACTGCCAACGACTACCAATACCAAACGCTCAACATCCTCTTCGCCTGCGGCACCCTGGATCCCGACGCGTTTATTCTGGCCGCGACCCAGTACTACAACCAACAGACCCAAGTCTACGACGCGACCGACGGGCGACGACACTCCATCCGCTACATCCACGGCTCGGCCGGCATGACCATGCCCGACGTGAGCGGCGGCCGCGGCCGGGAAGCCGCCTGCCCAACCAGTGGCAGCGACATCCGTGGCTGCCTGGTCAATCGCCCCCTGGGTTTCGAATTCAGCCAACTGGGCCTGGATCCCAACCAAAGTCGCTCGGCCATCGATCGCCTGGCACTCGGCGGAGAAGCCCAACTCCTCGTCCAAGAGGTCCGGCGGTGGCGAGACTCGGAAGCCTGGTACGAGGAACGCCAACTCCCCTGGCGACGCGGCTTCCTGCTCTACGGCCCGCCCGGAACCGGCAAAACCGCCCTGGCACGAGCCATCGCCGAGGACCTGGACCTGCCCGTCTATGTCTTCGATCTGGCCAGTCTCAAGAACGATGAACTGCAGCGGGCCTGGAACCAAATGCTGGAACAAGTCCCCTGCCTGGCACTCATTGAAGACATCGATGCGGTGTTCCACGGACGCGAAAATGTGGCCGTCGCCAGTGGCCCCGCACTGACCTTCGATTGCCTGCTCAATTGCCTGGATGGCGTCCAACGCTCCGACGGACTGCTGACGGTCATCACCACCAACCACCTGGAACAAATCGATCCCGCCATCGCCCAGCCCGGCCTCATCGGCTCCCGACCCGGACGCATCGATCGACTCATTCGCTTGGCCGGCATGGACGAAGCCGGGCGCCGAAAAATCGCCCAACGCGTCCTCCGCGATCACTTGGCCGTGGTCGACGAGGTCTGCCTCGAAGGAGACGACGACACCCCCGCCCAGTTCCAAGAACGCTGCGCGCGACTGGCCATCGCCCTCCACTTCGGCGATCAAGTCCCGCACACACCACCACCAGCCGCACCGCGAAGTCGAGCGGAAAAACAGGGATTGTCTCCCGTTGCAGTGCCTTGACAGCCCCAGCCACGCCACCTAAACTGCCGCAAATGAGACTGAGTCTCAGTTAAGAACAGCGATTCTTAACGGAGTTTCAGATCAGGAATAAGTGAGCCAGCCAGCCTTTCGCCAGCCAGCCAGCAGAACCGTGGTGGGACCCTGCCGTAGGGGTCCCCCGTCTATTTTTGCCGGACTGGCCCGGGTCAATGCGGCGGTAGCTCTGCCGCCGATCGCCCGCCGTCCGCCCGTGACCTGTGCGAAAGGCCCTTGCGATGCGTTTTCTTGCCCAACTCTCCAACCACCCCGGCTCGCCACTGCGAGCCACCGCTCTCGTGGTCACCAGCCTCCTGGTCTCCGCCCTCGGGGGACTGGCACCCGCCACCGCCGGATTGGTCACCCCCAGTTTCCGCGGCAATCCGAATACCACCTATCAAGAATGGCTCGGATTTACGAACCCAGTGGCTGAACCCAACTTACCCAATTTCGGGAACGTCAATCCGAACGGGACCGCCGAACTATTCCAAACCACTCCCGGCGCGTTCATCACCAGCGGCGGAAACATCTACCACGCCGGGGCGCCCGCCACCTTCGAGGTCAATGTCCCCGACTTCGGTCAAGGCTCTGAATTTTTCACAACGGCCATCCTGCAAATCCGCATCCTCGGCACAAACATCGATCTCGACAGTGTCCGTTTCAATGGCCAAGCGTTCGACCGCAGCGAACTCATAAACGAAACACCACTCGGTGGTTTCGGCGGGACGCAACGCGATTGGTGGTTTGAATGGAACAACGTCGCCGGCAACCTGAACATGAACCAATTCCACTTCAACGCAGCCGCATCACACATGAGCCTCAATCGAGTGGCGATCGACACGGTCTTCAGCGCCGTACCGGAACCCACCAGCGGCCTCCTGCTAGCCGGCGCTATCGTCGCAGGTCTACTCCGCCGACGTCGCTAACCCCAGCCCCGTAGGGTGTCGTGAAGCAAGTCGCACCAAGAAAATACTGGCAATCAAGCGAAACGCAACCAGCGTACCAAACGATCGCCAACCAACTGGGGCGACTTGCGCGACGCACCATCCCCTGTCGCAGCTGAAAAAGGAGTATCACAAGGTGAGAGCAAGCTTCCCGCGCCACGGATTCACACTGGTCGAACTACTGGTGGTCATCGCCATCATCGGGGTCCTGATGGGACTCTTGCTGCCCGCCGTGCAAACCGCACGCGAAGCGGCTCGTCGCCTGCAATGCTCCAATAACCTACGACAGATGGGACTGGCATTCCACAACTACGAGAACAGTAAAAAATTTTTACCGCCCTCCGCGTTGGGTCGACAAGAGACGATCGGCAGTCATACCGTCACCCGAGCCACCCTCACCCCGTGGGTCTCGATCTTGCCCCATCTGGAGCAAACCAATCTGTTCGAACGCTTTGACCTGACCCGCGACGCTTGGCATCCGCACAATCGCCCCATCGCAGCGCAGACGCCCGCCACTTATCTCTGCCCCTCCATGCCGCTGGTGGAGTTGGGCGCGAATCAAGGCCACTCCAGTTACGCGGTCTCGACCGGCAGTCGTCGCTACCGCAACCAAGTCCACGACGGCGCGTTTACGGACTACCAGGGCGTGTTCCGCGGCGAACGACAAATGCTGGGACTGCCCACCAGCCAACTCGATATGCCACGCACATCCATTAGCCTGATCGCCGGCCTGGACGGCAGCAGCCACACGTTCCTGGCCGGCGAGTTCGGCTTGCAAACACGCACCGCCAGTGGCCCGATCAGCTTTCCCGGATCGTCCGGTGCCAATGCCGCCCGCTGGGCCTTGAGCTATCCATACTTCTCCGCGGCCTCGACATTCGGCACCTTCAACGCGCGAAGGATCGACCTGTTCGACATCCCCTCTTACGAGTCCTTCCGTAGCGATCACCCCGGCATCGTCCAGTTTGTCATGTGCGATGGCTCCATCCGCACCGTGGCCGACACAACCGACGCCGCGGTTATCGACATGCTGGCAGCCCGCGCCGATGGCGGCGTGATCCCGGTCGAAAACTAACACCCCCAGCCTCTGGAATAATCAAAAAAAGAAGCATTCCATGATTCGGATGACTTATCTTTTCGGCCTAACGCTGCTTCTCACTGGCTGTGGCCAACAGAACTCCGCGACCGTGTCGGTGGCGGGCTCGATTACCATCGCGGGCCAACCTCTGTCGGGAGCCGTGATCACCTTCGAACCCCAGCCGGGAACGCCCGGCCCCAAAGCTTCTTCCGTGGTCTTGGATGGCCAGTACCGCGTCGACGCCACCGCCGGACTCCGCCCCGGCCAATTCCGTGTAAGGATTGCGATGCTCCCCAGTGAGATGCTGACCAGCGTCGCGCCCGACTCGGCCAAGCTAGTCATCGCCGCTGAATTCGACAGCGACAGCAAACTCTCGGTAGACTTGCAGCCCACCGAATCCAACCGAGCGGACTTCCAAGTCGAGACCCTTTCCCGGACCGGCCGATAACCTGTCGACTCCCCCGCTTCATCTTCTGTTGATTGCTCCCGCCCCCCGCAGCTTGTAGAATCGAGATCGCTCACGATTGGAACGTCATCCGAGGGCCTGGTGCGGGCCGTAGCGGAATGCGTCAAGGGCTTGGTGATTTTTCCGTAGCGGAATGCGTCAAGCATTTCGATTGACTTGGAAACGTCGTGTTTTCGCCGAACTTCATTGACTCGGACAACAACTTCGCGTGCAAGTCTGGAAAAATCAACAGGCCCTGGAGGGCTGGGTGATTTTTCCGTAGCGGAATGCGTCAAAGCATTTCGATTGACTTGGAAACGTCGTGTTTACGCCGAACTTCATTAAGTCGGACAACAACTTCGCGAGCAAGTCTGGAAAAATCAACAGGCCCTGGAGGGCTGGGTGATTTTTCCGTAGCGGAATGCGTCAAGCATTTCGATTGACTTGGAAACGTCGTGATTGCCCCAGACTTCATTAAGTCGGACAACAACTTCGCGTGCAAGTCCTGAAAATCAACAGGCCAGTACTTCTGATCAATCCCAACCACTCGAGATACACCATGCAAACTCAAGAACCGACACCAGAGCACCACTACCTCCTGCAACTTGTGGGCGATTGGAACATCCAAACCGACCGAGTTCATGTGGGGGAAGCATACTCGTCAGCAATAGCCCTCGTGCCGGTCGCTGGCCAGCACCCGTAGTCATTCCCCTAACATCAGAAAGCGCTGACATGACCTGGCAAACATGGATACACGTGGTCACGCTCTGGCTCCTCGGCAGTTTGCTCAGTGGCCTAACGCTCGGAACCGAGCCCTCTGAAGATCCGCTTGCACGCAGCTCGCGACCAAACATCGTGGTATTCCTGGTCGATGATCTAGGAGTGATGGACACGTCGGTCCCCTTCCTGCTGGACAGCGCAGGTCAACCCCAGCGTTATCCACTGAACGAATTTTACCGGACGCCCAACCTGGAGCGATTGGCATCCCAAGGCGTGCGACTCAATAACTTCTACGCCATGAGCGTCTGCTCGCCCACGCGGACCTCGATCATCACCGGCCAAAATGCCGCCCGACATCGGGTGACCCAATGGATCCGATCGGAAGGCAACAACCGTGGCAAGTTTGGCCCACTGCACTGGAACTGGACCGGATTCGCTACCCCCCAGTCCACACTCCCCAGTGTCCTGCGAACGGCCGGCTACCGCACGATCTACATCGGCAAGGCCCACTTTGGACCCATCGGCCAGCCAACCGAGTTTCCCGACGCCTTGGGTTACGACGTCAATATCGCTGGCTGCTCGTGGGGACAGCCCGGCAGCTACTACGGCCAAGACGGCTATGGCCAACTCCAGGGGAACCGCAGCCGATCGGTACCGCACTTGGATAAGTATCACGGCACGGACACCTTCCTGACCGAAGCGTTGACCCAGGAGGCTCGGTCTCAGATCGACCATTGCCTGGCCGACAACCAGCCCTTTTTCTTGCAGTTTGCCCCTTACGCGGTGCATGCCCCGTTTCAGTCCAATCCTCGCTACGCCGCCAATTATTCCGATTCGGGTAAATCGAAAGACGCCCAGGCCTACGCCACACTGGTCGAATCCATGGACACCGCTCTGGGCGAACTCATGGATCAGTTGAACCAACGCGGAATTGCAGAAAATACACTCATTTTATTTTTAGGTGATAATGGCGGCGACGCGCCGCTGGGGCCCACCCACGAACACCACAGCTCGTTCCCGCTCCGCGGCAAAAAGGGCACCCATTACGAGGGCGGCAGTCGTACCCCCTTCATCGCCGCCTGGGCCAAGCCCGACCCGAACAACCGCTGGCAACAACAGCTGCCCATCGCCGCCGGACAAGTCAACTCGCAAATCGCCACCGTGATGGATCTCTACCCGACGCTCCTGAGCCTGGCGGACGCCAATCCTCCCGCCGATCACGTCCTCGATGGATTCGACTTGGCCCTTCAGTTGGCCAACCAGCCCAACCCAGATCGCTCGAATCAGTTCCTGCTGCATTTCCCCCATGACCATCGCAGCAGCTACTTCACTTCGCTCCGCGTGGATAATTGGAAGCTCATCTACCACTACTTTCCCGAACAGAACCCGGCAAAGACTCGTTACGAGTTGTTTGACTTGGACGCTGACCCATACGAAAATCACAACCTGGCTGGACCAACACTCCGCCAAAGTCAGCGAGTTATTGGCGACCATGATCCAACAACTGAGCGAGCAATCCGCGCTGTATCCCGTCGACGAACAAGGCCAGGCCCTCGAGATAACGTCGGAACGCTAGCCCTACGCGTTCCTGGGCGACAGCGGGACGCGGAGTTAGTGTCGATGAATCGGGACGGTACTCGTACTCGAGGATTTTTTTCGAGTAGGAACCTCGGCGGCAGCGGTTGGACTCGACGTTTTCGCTGACCAGGAATACGAATACAAAATCGACCGCCGGTCGGATCGCGGGGGGCATCAACTTTCCAAAGTTTGATTCAAACATGCTGAAACCACTCGTGCTCTTGGCCATCTGCTGTTGGCTCGGTTCTACCACCGATGCCCTGATTGCCCAGCGTCCAAACATTCTGCTGATTCTGACTGACGACCACGGCTATGGCGATGTCTCGGCCTATCGCGCAACCGATGTCCACACGCCCCACATCGACCGCATCGCTCAACAGGGCATGCAGTTCACGAACATGCGAGCCAACGCGACGGTCTGCTCGCCCTCACGAGCCGCGCTGCTGACCGGCAAGTATGCCGACCGAGTCGGTGTCCCGGGAGTGATCCGTACGCAGGCCCAGGACTCTTGGGGTTACTTCGATCCCTCCGCTCGTACCCTCGCCGATGAACTCAAACAGGTCGGCTACCACACGGCGATCGTCGGCAAATGGCACTTGGGCCTCGAGTCGCCCAACACGCCCAACGAACGTGGCTTCGATCACTTCCACGGCTTCCTGGGCGACATGATGGACAGCTACACGACGCATCGCCGCCACGGTCAGAATTATCTCCGCTACAACTCCGAGATCATCGAACCCACCGGACATGCCACCGATCTGTTTTCGGATTGGGCCTCGGATTATCTCCGCGACCGAGCGGCCTCGCCCGAGCAGCCGTTTTTTCTGTATCTGGCTTACAACGCTCCCCACTTTCCAATTGAACCGCCCGCCGAATATTTGGCAAACGTCCGCCAACGATTTCCACAACTGGACGAGAACCGAGCCAAGAACGTGGCGTTCGTCGAACATCTGGATGCGGGCATCGGCCGAGTCCTGGCGGCCTTGGCGGAAACGCAACTCGATCGCAACACGCTGGTCATCTTCACCGCCGACAACGGTGGTTCCCTGGCCCATGCCCAGAACAACGACCCCTGGCGCGGTGGCAAACAAAGTCACTACGATGGCGGCCTACGAGTGCCGTTCCTCTTGCGCTGGCCAGAACGCGTCCAACCCGGTACCACCAGTGACTACAATGGCTTGGTCTTCGATCTGTTCCCCACATTTATCGAACTCGCCGGCGCGACTCCCGCCGACGATCTGGATGCCCTCAGTCTGGTGCCGATCCTGCAAGGCCAATCGCTCGATTCGCCCCGAGATCTGTACTTTACTCGACGCGAAGGCGGCCGAGCCTACGGGGGCAAGACCTACGAAGCCATCATTCGCGGCCCCTGGAAACTGCTGCAGAATGATCCCTACAGCCCGCTGGAGCTGTACAACCTGACGGACGATCCCTACGAGCGAAACAATGTGGCGGCCATGCATGGCAAAATAGTCAACGAGCTGAGCACCGCGCTCCGCATTCACATCCAACGAGGCGGCGTCACCCCCTGGCAAGCACCGATCGGCCCCGCTCCAACCAACCACCAAGAATAGGACTTGTCAGTAGTTAATGTGCCGGATCGGTAATCAGCCGGAGTGCGTTAGAGCACCCGGTTTTCGCGCGAATTGGGGTGTGGTAAAGGGATCAGGAGTCAATTGTGCGCAGCACCCGCAGGGCCGTTCCGGCAATTGACTCCTGACCCCTTTACCACCTGACCCCTTTACCACATGCCCCCGCTACCACACAGCCAAAACCAAGTCATCCCCGCGAGTCAATCATGCTAAAACCCATGCTACTCTTGACCATTTGTCTGTTGTGGGCTGCCCCCTCCGCGATCCTCGGGGCAGACCGCCCCAACGTCGTGCTTGTCTTGGCCGATGACATGGGCTACGGGGACGTCTCGGCCTATAACCCAGACAGCAAAATCGCGACCCCGCATCTCGACCGTCTGGCACGCGAGGGCCTGCGCTTCACAGATGCCCATACGTCCTCGAGCGTCTGCACGCCCACTCGGTACAGCCTCCTCACCGGACGGTACCATTGGCGAACCCATCTGCAACAGGGCGTCCTCGGGGGCTTTTCTCGACCGCTGATCGCCGACGACCGACTGACATTGGGTGGCCTGTTTCAACGCCACGGCTACCACACCGCCTGCATCGGCAAATGGCACCTGGGCATGGACTGGCCATTGACCGATGGCGGTATCGCTGACGACCGAGGCAACTTCGGCCAACCGTTCCCAGACCTGGCTCGCGTCGATTACTCGGCGGCGATTCTCCGCGGGCCGATCGATCGAGGCTTCCACCACTTTTACGGCATCAGCGCCTCCCTGGACATGTTCCCCTACGTGTGGATCAACGACTCCTTGCCAACGGAAATCGCCAGCGAAACCAAAGCCTTCCATCGCCCTGGACCAGCCGGAAGAAACTTCGAGGCAATCGATGTGCAGCCCGGCATCATCGACCATGCAATGGAATATATCCAAAATCGAGCCATTCCCGCCAAACAAGGCGAACCGTTTTTTGTCTACATCCCCTTGGCTGCCCCCCACACGCCGATCCTGCCCACCGCCGAGTGGCAAGGCAAAAGTGGTCTCAATCCCTACGCCGATTTTGTGCAGCAGGTCGACCACGATCTCGGACGATTGCTGGCGACACTGGACGAGCTCCAACTAAGCGACAACACCATCGTCATCTTTACGACCGACAACGGCTGCTCACCCGCGGCCGGAATCGAGCAGTTACTCCGTGCGGGACACCACCCCAGCTACCATTTCCGTGGGCACAAGGCCGACCTGTTCGAAGGGGGGCATCGCGTCCCGTTCCTTGTCCGCTGGCCCGAGAAAATTCCGGCAGGGCAGGTCTGCGATCACTTGGTCGGCCAATTCGATTGGATGGCGACCTTCGCCGAGCTATTGGAACAGACTTTGCCTCCGGACGCCGGCGAGGACAGTGTCAGCTTTTTACCCGCGTTGTTGGGCCAGGACCAGGCTGCAGGTCGCCAGAGTCTGATCAGCCAATCGATCAACGGCAGCTTCGCCATTCGCGACGGTCACTGGAAACTGCTGCTCTGTCCCGACTCGGGCGGCTGGAGCGAACCTCGCCCCGGCAACCCTCCCCAACCCGACTTACCGCCTGTCCAACTTTACGACCTGTCGGCCGACCCGAGCGAAAGCAAGAACTTGGCCCAGGAGCAACCGGAGCGAGTGGCCGCCATGACGGCCGCTCTGCAACAAGCCATCGATCGAGGCCGGACCACTCCCGGCCCCGATCAAACAAACGACGCGGAAATCCGCCCAATCAAACGGCCACAAACATCAAAATAAAATTCATCAGTCACCCCGCATCACATCACATCACAGGGCAGGGCAGGGCAGTCACAGCAAAATCCACATCGTCAGTCTTCTCTGCGTCCTTCCCCCCACTCTCGCGGTTCCACCCCACCTAGCCTCGCTGCCTGACTCACCCACTCACCCACTCACCCACTCACCCACTCACTCACCCACTCACCCACTCACCCACTCACTCACTCACCCACTCACCCACTCACTCACTCACTCACTCACTCACTCACTCACTCACTCACTCACTCACTCACTCACTCACTCACTCACTCACTCACTCACTCACTCACTCACTCACCCACTCACTCACTCACCCACTCACTCACTCACTCACTCACTCACTCACTCACCCACTCACCCACTCACCCACTCACCCACTCACCCACTCACCCACTCACCCACTCACCCACTCACCCACTCACCCACTCACCCACTCACCCACTCACCCACTCACCCACTCACCCACTCACCCACTTTCGTGCCTTTCGTGGTTCCCTCCACCGCGCAGACACAACAGAACAACCAAAAAAAAGCCGTTCGTGTCGCGTGGACGCTAGGTCCGCAACACGAACGGCCAATACTCAACCGCTCGACGACAACAATCCAGACGAACCTTAGGTTCCCTGAGCCGCCGTCCAGCCCTTTTCGCCGTCAAACGTGCACAGGTGCTCGGTCTTGATAAAGTCCAACCCAGCCGCAGCGAAACGACCCAGCAAAGTGATCACGTCCTGATGCGTGATGTCGCCATCGTTGGCACCAACAAAGCGGCACCGCCAGTGATCCGTGCAGAAGGTCTCGGCAAAACCTTGTGGAAATACCTTTTGTCCACGATTGGAGATCACCTGCAGCGGCAAATTCTCCAACTGCAACGCCGTCACCTTGGCCCCCAAATCGTTGGGAGAAATCCCAGCACAATGCACAAACACGTCCACACCCTTCAGAGCCTTCTTGGCGGGCTTGACCGGTGTGTAGATCGGCTTAGCAGCGCCCGACTTGGCCGCCGGAGCGTTGTACTGAACGGCCTTGAGTTGCTGAGGCAGTTGGCCCACTCGAGCCACCACCGCTTCCGCGAACTCGCGAGTCCCCACCTTCTGCTTGCTGACACCCTCTTTAAAGATGTCGTAAGTGTGCACACCATCCTCCAACGTCCGCAGCCAAGCGTTATGCACGCTCTGGGCCACGTCCTGTTGTCCAATGTGCACTAACATCTGGACGGCACCCAACAACAAACCGCTGGGGTTGGCCAGATTCTGTCCGGCGCGACGAGGTGCCGAACCATGAATCGCCTCGAACATGGCGGCTTTTTCACCGATGTTGGCACTGCCAGCCAAACCAACCGAACCGGCGATCTGGGCAGCCACATCGCTGAGGATGTCGCCGTACAGGTTCGGCATCACAACCACGTCGAAAGCTTCCGGCGAATCGGCCAACTTGGCCGCACCGATGTCCACAATCCAGTGCTCGTTTTCGATCTGTGGGTACTCCGCCGCCACCTCATCGAACACCTTGTGGAACAAGCCGTCGGTGAACTTCATAATGTTGTCTTTGGTGAAACAGGTCACCTTCTTGCGATTGTTGGCCACCGCATACTCAAAGGCGTAGCGGACGATTTTCTCGCTGCCCGGTCGCGAGATCAACTTCAAGCATTGATAGACCTCGTCCGTCTGCCGGTGCTCGATACCCGCGTACAGATCCTCTTCGTTCTCACGCACAATCACCACGTCCATCGTGGGGTGCTTGGTCCGCACAAACGGATGGTACGAAACACACGGACGCACGTTGGCGTACAAACCTAGGGTCTTGCGAGTCGTCACGTTCAAGGACTTCACACCGCCACCCTGGGGCGTCGTGATCGGGGCCTTCAAGAAGACCCGTGTCTTGAGGATGCTGTCCCACGAGCTGTCCTCGATGCCGGACATGATGCCCTTGTTGTACAGCTGCTCGCCGATCTCGATCTCTTGGATCTCCAACCGAGCCCCCGCGGCTTGCAGGATATCCAGCGTCGCCTGCATGATCTCCGGGCCAATCCCATCCCCGCGAGCTACCGTAATGGGAACCGCCGATTGGCTGGTGGTCGGAGATGTCTCGCTACTGAGCGTATTGGATTGGGCCATCGTTACAAGTCTCTGGGTTAGGACCAAGGAATGGGCACTTGTGGCGGGGCGAACCGCCCAAGCGTCGCGGCTCCCGGCAACTCTACCGCCGGGATCCTACTGAGCTTCAAAATGTAGCCGATACTACCCCTGGTATCAAAGGGGGTGATTCGGCGGCGGTGCGGCTCGATCGCCTCTCGAATCGCCATCCCCGCCATCCGCCGCGGGTACGCTTGGGCAAGCGTCGGCCCCGTTTGCGGAATCCGAGCCACTGGCCTGAGCAGCCGCGACGTCCGGCCCCGCAACCTGGCTCAGGACCGAGCCAGCTTCGTCAGCCGGACGCTCCACCGCAGGTGACGCGACCGCCGACGGCTCGGTGGTCCCACTCGCCCCTACCGCTTCCGCATTCGACCTATCCCCCTGACTAGGACGACTTCCACCCGTCAATTGCCGCAAGAACACGTAGAACACCGGCGTCAGAAACAAACCACAAATCGTCACCCCCAACATGCCACTGAACACGGCCGTCCCCAGGGCTCGCCGCATTTCCGAACCCGCGCCGGTCGCAATCACCAACGGCACCACACCCAAGATAAAGGCAATCGAGGTCATCAGAATCGGTCGCACCCGCAGTTTGGCGGCCGATACCGCCGCCTCCCGCGCCGACAACCCCGTGTCTTCCTCCGACTTGGCAAACTCCACGATCAAAATCGCGTTCTTACACGCCAACGCCACCAACACAATGAACCCGACCTGCGTCAGGATGTTGTTGTCCATCCCCATCCACCACAGACCGGCAATGGCAAACAACAATCCCATCGGCACGATCATGATCACGGCCAACGGCAAGATCCAACTTTCGTACTGGGCGGACAAGGCCAGAAACACGAACAACACGCACAACGGAAACACAAACAAGGCGACATTGCCCGCCATCTTTTCCTGGTACGCCAAGTCCGTCCACTCGTAGCCAAACCCCGCCGGCAATCGCTCCGCCGCCAATCGCTCCAACCGCTGGATGGCCTGCCCCGAACTCACACCTGGCAAAGGCGAACCACTGATGTCCGCCGCCGGGTACAAGTTGTACCGCACGACTCGGTCCGGCCCCGTCTTCTGACTCAGCCGCACCAACGACCCCAGCGGCACGATCGCACCCGTCGCACTCCGCGTCCGCAACTTCAACACATCCTGCGGCTCGGCCCGGAACTGGGAATCCGCCTGGGCCGTCACTCGATAGGTCCGCCCCAAATAATTGAAGTCGTTGACGTACACCGACCCCAGCGCCGTCTGCAAGGTTTCAAACACCCGCGACAGCGGCACGTCCAACACCTCCGCCCGCGTCCGATCGATGTCGGCATACAGCTGCGGCGTGTTGCTGCGAAACGACGAATAAACCAATGCCATCCCCGGCAACCCGTTGGCCTCGGCCGCCAAGTCCGCCGACACCGCTTGCAACTGCTGAAAACCCGCGCCACTGCGGTCCTGCAATTGCATCTTGAAGCCGCCCCCTGTCCCGATCCCCGGCACCGGCGGCGGGGGAATGATCAAGACATTGCCTTCATCCACCACCGACATCCGCCGCCGCAGCTCGGCCATGATCCAATTCGCGGAATGACCCTGCTTCGCCCGCTCGGCCGACTCGCTCAAGATCACAAAGATCGCCGCCGCATTCGAGTTATTCGAACGCGTGGCACCACTGAAGCCGACAATCGACACCGCGTGCTCGATCCCCGGCACGTCCATCGCGATCTCTTCCACCTGGGCCGCTACCCGCTCCGAACGCGCCAACGAGGCACTCGGGGGCAACTCCACACTGATCACCAAGTAACCCTGATCCTGCTGCGGAATGAAACTGGTCGGCACCTGTGTGAACCCCAGCCATGTCAAACCCAACAAACCCGCATACAGCAGCATGCTCAGGGCCGCCACCCGCACCAACCGCGTCACCACCCCGGTGTACACGCCCACGCCGCGGTCAAACACCCAGTTAAACGCCGCAAAAAAGCCCGTCAACGGCGACGCCAAGACCGCCAGCATTCGCTGCCAAGCTCCCACCGGACGCCCATGCGCGTCGTGTGGCTTGAGCAACAACGCACACATCGCTGGACTGAGTGTCAAAGAAACCAACAGCGAGATCGTCGTTGAGACCGCAATCGTGATCGCAAACTGCCGGTAGAACTGGCCACTGATCCCCGGAATGAAGGTCGTCGGCACAAACACCGCAATCAACACCAAGGTCGAAGCCACCAACGCCGATCCCACGCCACTCATGGCCTTGTGGGCCGCCTCTTGCGACGACAACCCTCGCGCCAACCAATGCTCGACGTTCTCCACCACCACAATCGCGTCGTCGACCACAATCCCAATCGCCAGCACCAGCCCGAACAACGACAAGCTGTTGAGACTCAGGCCCATCGCCAACATCACCGCAAATGTGCCGATCAAGCTGACGGGAATGGCCACCACAGGAATGATCGTGGCCCGCCAATTCTGCAAAAACAAAAAGACGGTCACCACCACCAAGATCGTGGCCTCGAACAGAGTCTTCAACACCTCGTGAATCGACTCTTCCACAAACTGAGTCGGGTTGTAGGCCACCTGATGAGCCAACCCGTCCGGGAAATCGGCACTCAGCTGCTCCATCAACCGCTGCACACGTTCCGCCGTCGCGACCGCGTTGGATCCCGGACGCTGAAACACCGCCATGCCAATCGCTTCCTGCCCGTCCAACAAACTGCTGGTCGAATAATCCCGCGCCCCCAATTCGACGCGAGCCACATC
The DNA here is from genome assembly GCA_018402565.1 of Pirellulaceae bacterium. Lineage (GTDB taxonomy): Bacteria > Planctomycetota > Planctomycetia > Pirellulales > Pirellulaceae > M30B19. The sequence goes on from JAGYIQ010000002.1 coordinate 302,111, forward strand.
CCCCAACCGGACCACACTGTTGCCGCTGCCCGCCTTGACAATCAAGTCAGCGAACTCGGCCACGTCCGTCAATCGGCCCTGCGTGCTGATGTTGAACTGGAACGCCCCTTGAGCCTCCGTCGACGGCGGTTGGCCAATCGACCCCGCCGCAACTTGTACGTTCTTCTCTCGCACCGCCGCAATCACATCGCCCGTCGTCATGTTCAAGGTGGACAACTTTTCCGGGTCCAACCACACGCGCATGCTGTATTCGCGGACACCGAAGATCGTCACATCGCCCACCCCGTCCAACCGCGACAAGGCGTCTTTGATCCGCAACAAAATGTAGTTGCTGATGTACAAGGCATCCCGCGAACCGTCCGGTGAATACAAATGCACCACCAACAACATGTCGGGCGAACTCTTTTGCACGACCCCCCCCGTCTGCCGCACTTCCGACGGCAACCGTGGCTCGGCCAAGGCTACCCGGTTCTGCACCAACACCTGCGCGGTGTCCAAATCAGTCCCTTGAGCAAAGGTCACCGTCAATTGCATCGAGCCGTCCGCCGTTGACGAAGACTCCATGTACAACATGCCCTCCACGCCGTTGATCTCTTGCTCCAACGGCGTGGCCACCGTCTGCGCGATCGTCTCAGCCGTGGCCCCCGGGTACTGCGCCCGCACCACGATCGTCGGCAAAGCAATCTCCGGATACTGAGCCACCGGCAAAGCCACATACGCCAAGCCACCTACAATCACCAAGACCAAGGAGATGACGGTCGCAAAAATCGGACGATTAATGAAGAAGTGCATAAACTAGCGACCCTCCCCGGCCGGAGTGACGGACTCCCCAGCTGCCACGTCACGCTGGGATTGGATCGTCGTCACCTGCGGCTCGACCACCGCTCCCGGGCGAATCCGCTGCAAGCCTCGCACCACGATCCGATCCTGCGCGTTCAGGCCCTCCCGCACCACTCGCAGGCCGCGGACCAGCGGGCCCGTCTGAACTCGCTGGCGGCGGACGCTATTGTTCGCCTCCACCACGTACACAAACCGGTCTGTCTGATCGGCGCCAATCGCTTCGTCCGGCACCAACACCGCGTCGTAGGGAGCCGTCGTCGCCATCTGCAACTGGCCGAACATCCCCGCAGTCAACAAACCGTCCGTGTTCTCCAGGACCGCTCGCACCAACTTCGTGGCCGTCCCCGAATCGAATCGATTGTCGACAAAGTCCACGTAACCCGGCCGAGTAAACTGGGACTCGTCCGCCAAACGGACCGCCACCGGGTACTTGGCCTCCACCGCCGTCCGTTGCTTGTCCGGCGCCGTCCGACGTTGGAACTGCAACACCTGCTGCTCACTGGCGTCAAACAGAAAATAAATTGGATTCAAAGAAACGACGGTCGTCAACAACGTGGCCTGTTCCGAGCCGCCACTGATCAAGTTCCCGTCGGTCACCAAGCGACGACCGATGCGGCCGTCGATCGGCGAGCGGATCTCGGTGTACTCCAGATTCAACTCCGCGGTTTTGATGGCCGCATCCGCCGTGGCGACGGCCGCCTCCGCCCGCGCGACGTCGGCATTGGCCAAGGCGATGCCCGCCTGCGCCGATTCCACCGACGCCTGAGCCTTCTGCCACTCGCTCCGCGTCAAATCACGCTCGGATTGGGACAATGCATTGCCGAGCCCCTCGGAGCGAGTAAATTCGGCTTGGGCCAACTCCATCTGGGAGCTGGCGGTCGTCAGCACCGACTTGGCCTGCTCCAACTGCGCCCCCGCCCGTACCAACTGGGCCGAGGCCTCCTGCCGAGCCGCCTGGGCCTGAGCCAATTCGGCCTCAAACGGCCGGCGATCCACAATGAACAACAACGCCCCTTTGGTGACGTTATCCCCCTCCACAAAATGCACGGACTCCAAGTAACCGCCGACCCGCGAGCGGACGTCGACCGCTTGCGTCGCCTCGAACCGCCCCGTGAACTCACTGGTTTCAACCACCGATTCGACCAACGGCACAGCCACCGTCACTTTTGGAGCCGGACGACTCGCCGCATCCTCCCCGCTCGGCTGGCAGCCCACCGCCGCGACCAACATCCCCAGCACCAGCCACCGAACTGCCTGCCCGCGTTGTTCCCGCTTCCCAGCCATTCGCCGTTGTCTCCACTCGAGCATACCCGTTCCCTTTACCACAACCAAAAATACTCGGCCTGAATCTCGACTGACAAGCCAAACCCCCAGGGCCCCGCCCACGCAATCGACCGACCGACTTGGAAATCAGCCCCCGTGCGTTAGCACCCGGTTTTCCACATCAGCACCCGTGCGTTAGCACAAGGTTTTCCACATCAGCCCCCGTGCGTTAGCACCAGGTTTTCCACATCAGCACCCGTGCGGCAGCACTCGGTTTCTCTGGAACGGGACGCTGGCCCAATCCTGCTAATGCGATGACTTGTGTGCGGACGCTGTCCCAGTCTACACCGAAGCGGTCCGGCGAACAGCGTGCCACCGCCCCGAAAAGGGCCGTCGTTGATTCCGAAACATTTAACATCACGGGCCGAAGTTCCTCGGTGGGCCGCCCCAACGCTCGCCACCCCATCACCAATAGCCTCGGGCCAAATTCGTCCCGCAAATCGGCCAAAACGCAAGCACTGCACCTTACTTGTACTCCGGCCCACGCTCAACGAAATGGCACGGGTACTCGACCGATATCCAGCGATTCGAGTCGAAGTACAAGTACCGCGAGAGGCTGAGTACGAGTACGACGCCCACTCCACATCAAACTTAAAAGCAGCAGAGGGCTGCTGGTCTACAGCCTCTCCCCATTCCTCTGTCCCCATTCCTTTGTCCCCATTCCTCTGGCCCCATTCCTCTGGCCCCATTCCTCTGCCCCCATTCCTCTCTCCCCATTCCTCCCTCCCCATTCCTCTCTCCCCATTCCTCTCTCCCCATTCCTCTGTCCCCATTCCTCTGTCCCCATCCCTCTGCCCCCATTCCTCTGCCCCCATTCCTCTGTCCCCATTCCTCTGCCCCCATTCCTCTGTCCCCATTCCTCTGCCCCTATTCCTCTGTCCCCATTCCTCTGTCCCCATTCCTCTGTCCCCATTCCTCTGTCCCTATCCCTCTGCCCCCATCCCTCTGCCCCCATTCCTCTGTCCCCATTCCTCTGTCCCCATTCCTCTGTCCCCATTCCTCTGCCCCCATCCCTCTGTCCCCATTCCCCTGTCCCCATTCCCCTGTCCCCATTCCTCTGTCCTCATTCCTCTGTCCCCATTCCCCTGTCCCCATTCCTCTCTCCCCATTCCTCTCTCCCCATTCCTCTGTCCCCATTCCTTTGTCCCCATTCCTCTGTCCCCATTCCTCTGTCCCCATTCCTCTGTCCCCATTCCTCTGTCCCCATTCCTTTGTCCCCATTCCTCTGTCCCCATTCCTCTGTCCCCATTCCTCTGTCCCCATTCCTCTGTCCCCATTCCTTTGTCCCCATTCCTCTGTCCCCATTCCTCTGTCCTCATTCCTCTGTCCCCATTCCTCTGTCCCCATTCCTCTGTCCCTATTCCTCTGTCCCTATTCCTCTGTCCCTATTCCTCTGTCCCTATTCCTCTGTCCCTATTCCTCTGTCGCTATCCCACTTCCAACCAGCAGAAGGCTACTGGTCTACCGCCGCTTCCGTCGTGGCTCTGCCCGGCGGAGCGGCAATTGACGGCTACAAAATCCCCCAAACCAACCAAAATGCGGCCCGTAGCCCCTTGGTCACACGGCCCCCGCGGGTCCACCCGTGGGAGCCGCTGTGACCAAGAGGCAAAGCTCCATCTTTTTGCGACCGTGGGGCAGGTGTGGTAGCCGGTCAGTCATTTGGCGGAGTTTCGCCATGGCGCCTTCCGCCTAAAGGCGGGACTACGAGCGGGGCCTTCTAGCCACAAAACGTGGCCAATGGAAACGCTTGGACCGGCCTAACGAAGGCTTACCGAAGCGAGGTCCCGCCGCTTGTAGTTCCGCCTTCAGGCGGTCGCCCTCCGTACCCAATTCGCTCACTGCCTGAAAGTGGGACTACGAGCAGGGCCGTCTAGCCGCAAAACTTGGCCAATGGAAGCGCTTGGGCCGGTCTAGAGAAGGCTTACCGAAGCGAGGTCCCGCCGCTTGTAGTTCCGCCTTTAGGCGGTCGCCCTCCGAACCCTAGTCGCCCTATGCCTGAGAGCATGATGACGAGCGATCCCACCGGCCCCAACGGCCTCGAGCCGTTGGGCCGGGAGTTCGACAGGCTAGAGGGCGACGGCGTGCGGTTTGGGCGGTCGAGTGCCACGGTGGTTTAGCTGCTCAAGCTCCGCCGAGCCCGCAAGTGGGGGAGGTGTGTTCTGAGTAGCTTGGAGTTGTACAGACGGTATGGCGGTGAGTGGCCGCGGGGCGATGTTTCACCGCAGCCTATTTCTGGGCGGTGTGACCAAGGGGCAGAGAGCCTTCTTTTTTGGTTGTTGGAGGGTAGCTGGTAGCTGGTCAGTCATCGCCCCATCGGCACGAGGCCGAAAGTGGCGGTGTGGCCACGGGGCAACGATCCTTCTTTTTGATTATTGGGGGGAGCGGTCTAGCTACCCAAACTTTCGCTCCGGCGGGGTAAACCCACCGGGGGCGGTGTGACCAAGGGGCAAAGATCCTTCTTTTTGCTCGTTGGGGGCGGTCTCGCTGCCAAACTTTCGGTCCCACGGGTGAACCCGCGGGGGCCGTGTGACCAAGGGGCAAAGGGCCGCATTTCGGTTGGTTTGGGAGATTTTGTAGCCGTCAATTGCCGCTCCGCCGGGCAGAGCCACGACGGAAGCGGCCGTAGAACAGTAGCCCTCTGCTGGTTGGAAGTGGGATAGGGACAGAGGAATGAGGACAGAGGAATAGGGACAGAGGAATAGGGACAGAGGAATGAGGGACAGAGGAATGGAGGACAGAGGAATGAGGACAGAGGAATGAGGACAGAGGAATGAGGACAGAGGAATGAGGACAGAGGAATGAGGACAGAGGAATGGGGACAGAGGAATGAGGACAGAGGAATAGGGACAGAGGAATGGGGACAGAGGAATGGGGACAGAGGAATAGGGACAGAGGAATAGGGAGAGAGGAATGGGGAGAGAGTGTAGACCAGCAGCCCTCTGCTGGCTTGAGATTCAAAGCCGGCCTCAATTGGTGTTCGCCCGGACATGTGTCAGGAAAGTGGTAGGCTGTCAGTCTCTCGACGGTTGAGGCGTTGTAACAAGGGTTGGGCTTGAAAGGGTTTGGGAGTCTGCATACCGTGGAACTGGTCTCAGGGGACCGCGCACGCCGCCGGTCGTGCGGGTGAACGTCGCTGCAGGGTCTTGTCTGTCGGTCACGTCGAGCAGGGTGCCGCGCACGCCTCTGGCGTTGCGGTTAAACACCGCCGCCACGTCCTATCTGAAGGCCACCGCGCACGCCGCCGGTCGTGCGGGTGAACGTCGCTGCAGGGTCTTGTCTGTCGGTCACGTCGAGCAGGGTGCCGCGCACGCCTCTGGCGTTGCGGTTAAACACCGCCGCCACGTCCTATCTGAAGGCCACCGCGCACGCCGCCGGTCGTGCGGGTGAACGTCGCTGCAGGTGTCTTGTCGTGTACGGTCACGTCGAGCAGGGTGCCGCGCACGCCTCTGGCGTTGCGGTTAAACACCGCCGCCAAGTCCTATCTAATCTGCCACCGCGCACGCCGCCGGCGGTGCGGGTGAATGTCGCTGCGGAGTCTTGTGTGTATGGCAAGTCGAGCAGGGTGCCGCGCACGCCTCTGGCGTTGCGGTTAAACACCGCCGCCACGTCCTAACTGAAGGTGACCGCGCACGCCGGCGGCGGTGCGGCTGAATGTCGCTGCGGAGTCTTGTGTGTATGGCAAGTCGAGCAGGGTGCCGCGCACGCCGGCGGCGGTGCGGTTAAACACCGCCGCCACGCCTAAGTGGACCAGGCGATCAGACGCCAGAAAGCCGCCCTGTCAGGCCGCTGAACGGGACGAATTGGGACTGACAGCGACAGAAGCAGCCGCAGCCGGTGCAGACGCCGCGTGCGAGTCGATCGCCGAGTCCGACATGGCTATGGCCTCCACCTCGCTCAGCAGCACCGGCAAGGTCATGAGCCATTGTTCGTCACGATAGATTTTCATTTCGCCGGGATCACTGAACCAAACGCCACGATACGCCCCCCAGCTCAGACGGTGGCCGACATAATAGCCCTCGCGGAGCAAAAAGCGGCACTCCAATGGCTCGGAGGGATCCGGTTGCCACTTGGCCACCGCCGCTCGAAATCGTCGTGTCACTTCCGAAACCACCGCTAACGGCATTATTCGCCTCGTCCCGCACAAACCACCGAGCCCACGAACATGGGGTCGACACGGAGACACGCGGTACTCCAGCTCAATCGATAAAACCAGCAGACTCAGCCTAAAGCTCGCAGTCTACCAACGGGCAGCACATCGCTGGCCAGTGAGCCATCGCTCGTCAGACCTGCCCAGCTTCACGGCTTGGACGGCAGACGCTTCAAAGCGAGACTCTGTTCCGAGAGGTTCTGCCCCTTTGGTGACAGAGCTTAGCGCTTTGTCACAGCCAAAACTTGCCGTGTGGTAAAGGGGTCAGGAGTCAATTGTGCGAAGCACCCGCAGGGCCGTTCCGGCAATTGACTCCTGACCCCTTTACCACACCCTGACCCCTTTACCACACCGATCCCAAAATGAAACGGTGACAAAGCTTTAGACCTGCGGCTGTTGTTGGGTCAAGCAGTGAAAGGACCCCAGACCGTCGGCCAAGAACTTGGAGGAGAGCGGTCGGACTTGGTGGTTGGGAAAACAAACGGCTAATCGTTCCAACGCCACGGCATCGTTGGGATCGTTGAACTGCGGCACCAAGACACTGCGGTCGGTGATGTAGAAGTTCGTGTAACTGGCCGGCAGCGTTTGACCGTCCATGTCAAACGGCTCTGGCATGGGCAGTGGCACGATTTCCCAGGGTTCACGATCGGCTGCCACCAAGGCTTTTAAGGCAGCCAAGTTTTCAGCAGCCGGCTCGTAGTCCGGCAGTTGAGGATCGGCACAGGTGGCGATCACAATCTTGCGCTGCGGCGTGAACCGAGCAATCTGGTCGATGTGCCCGTCGGTGTCGTCGCCGACGATCGGCCGACCCGGCAACCACCAGATCTGCTGGACACCCAAATAGTCCCGCAAGATCTGTTCGACCTCGCCGACCTCGAGTTGCGGGTTGCGATTTTGATTCAACGCGCAGAAGCGAGTCGTCATCAGTCGACCCTGGCCATCGGTTTCGATCGCACCGCCCTCCAACACCAAGGGAGCGGCGAAGCGCGGTACGCCCAACTGTTGAGAAATTCGAGTCGCGATGCGTTGGTCGTCATCGAACGGCGGGTACTTCTCGCCCCAGCCGTTATAAGTAAAGTCGACCGCCGCCAGTTCACGTCCAACTGCCGTATCGCGGACGACAAAGGTCGGGCCGTAGTCGCGGACCCACGAGTCGTTGGTGGGCCAATCCCACAACTGCACGCGGCCGCTCGACACTTCGACCGACAACCGCTCGCGAATCGCGGGTTGCCGCGCCGCCACAGCAATCACATGACAGACTTGATCGGCTGCGATGGCTGCGACCATCCCGGCAAAATCCTCGGTGGCCTGAAGGAAACAGTGTGGCCACGTGGCAGGATTGTGGGGCCACGTCACCCAAGTCGCCGCTTGGCGTTCCCACTCGGCCGGAAAACGAAACCCCAATTGGGACGGAACACCAGACATACCAACAGCACCTCGTGAGCCAATGCGAACACCACCGAGTCCCGCCACGTGCTCGACTCGATTGGCGTTAAGCTACCCCGTCCCCCGGTCCGTGAAAACGGGGGCCAGAGCCAGCGGGCTCGGCTGCCACTGCAAACAGATCCGCTGAGGTCCACAGGGCGACCACGGTGGTCCGCTCCATCGCGGGGCACAGCGCGCCGGTCCCCGCCCCACCCTCGGCGTTCGGCCCCAACAGCAAGCGAATCCGTCCCTCCGTCACCGCGAATACGGGAGGCTCCAACTGCGGACCATCGTCGACAATTTCATACAATCGCACGTCCATTCCCGTCAGAAAGCGTTCGTGCAAGGGAAACCAGAGTTTGAAGTAGGCTTCCTTGGCAGACCACAAGAGCGTGACCAACAGGGGCATGGGTAGCCGCGTCCGGGCCAAACGCTCCCATTCGTCCGCTCGACCGATCTCCGTTTGCAACTCGGCGGCCGTCTGGGCTTCGATGATGGCTTCGGTATCAATGCCAATGCCCCGATAGTCGGATTGCCGTGCCGCCACGGCCCAGGTCCAATGCCGACTGTGCGACAGCGACCCCGTGAATCCGGCGGGCCACAGCGGTCGCCGATCGGGTCCAACACCGACGACCTCCTCGGTTGCCGACTCATGGCTGCTGTCCTCGGCTGCCGTCGGCTCGAGCTCCTCGGGCCTCCAGCCCACTTGCTGCAGCGCCCGCAACGCGCACTGCCGCCCGCACCGAAACTCGGCTTGCCGAGCCGCTCGTCGCTCGATCGCCGTGGCAGCGAGGCGGTCCCAAGCCGAGCTGGCGACAAACCCACAGCCGACATCGGGCGGCAGAATGGCTCGCACTTGCGACTGAGTCATTATCTCTCGTTCGCGACCGTTGGACATCTCACGGCCTTTCTCGTCAAGCCACCCGCGTCTCGCGATTGATGTAGGCGCGTTCCCGCGGCGCGTATCCATACTCGCGTAGCTTATTCGCCAGCGTCCTGACACCGATGCCCAAAGCCGCGGCACTTTTTTGGCGATGGCCCTGAAAATGTTCCAGCGTCGCTTCGATCATTTGACGTTCCATGGCTTGCAAGCTCACTCCGATCGGAATCTCGGGGGGCATTGGCGAAAGACCGTCGGGGATCTCTGCAGTTTGTTGGGGCGATTCCAGCAACCAGGGGCGAACTTGATCCGCAGCGACCTCGTCACCGACTCCCAGAACTGCGATTCGTGTCATAACATTTTCCAGCTCGCGGACGTTGCCTGGCCAATGATAGTGCTGCAGCAAGTCCACCGCCGAGTCGGTCAACGCCTGTGCTTGTCGACCGACTCGCTCGGCCGCACGCTGCGAAAAATACGTCGCTAAAATGGGGACATCTTCCAGCCGACGACGTAACGGTGGAACTTGAATCGGAATCACGGCCAAGCGATAAAACAAGTCTTCACGAAATCGACCGGCCTTGACCTCTTGCTGCAAGTCCCGATTGGTGGACGCCACCACGCGCACATCGATGCGGCGACTGACACTGGAGCCCACACGTTCGTACTGACGTTCTTGTAGCACACGCAATAACTTGGCCTGCAGCTCCAACTCGATTTCCGTCACCTCATCCAACAGAATCGTCCCACCATCAGCCAATTCAAAGCGTCCCACTCGTGGGCTATCGGCATTGGTAAACGCCCCTTTTTCATGCCCGAATAACTCGCTTTCCATCAACTGCGGCGACAGGGCCGGGCAATTGAGTCCGACCCAAGGTCGATCGCGACGTCCGCTGCCCGCATGAATCGCTCGCGCAACCAATTCTTTGCCCGTCCCGCTTTCGCCCATGATGAGGACCGTTTCATCGGTGGGGGCGGCTTGACGAATCAGCTCCCGCAGTCGCTGCATGGCGGGACTGGCGCCGATCATCTCCGGCCCCTCAGCCCCACCGCCTGACAGACCAGAACTGCGGCCCAACGCTCGACTCTGTTGCAGTGCTCGTCGAACAGTCTCTTCCAACTGATCGACCGTAAACGGTTTCTCGATGTAATCAAACGCACCCAGCCGCATGGCTTGGACCGCTGTCGAAACCGAAGCGTGAGCAGTGAACATGACCACCTGAGCATCGATGCGACGGCTGACCAATTGGTGCATAAACTCCAGCCCATCCATGCCAGGCATCATCATATCGGTCAGGATCAGATCGACAGATTCAGTAGCCAAACACTGCAGCGCCTCGGCCGCACTGCCCATCGCGAGGACCTCGAAACCGATCGCCGAGAGTATCTCCGCCACACTGGCTCGGGCCGAGGCATGATCGTCCACCACCATCACACGGGCCGCTGCCATGGAATCCCCACCCGCGGTCGGCCCGCGTCGCGCCGACAGATTTCGACTCATCGTTCGACTCCCTTGCATCATCAGGCGTGCTCTCCCTGAACTTCATCGTTGGTCATCGACGCCACCTGTGCCTCGATCGCGCCCACCATGCCAGTCGCAGTCTTCCGTCCGAGTCGTGGGAAGTGCAAACAAGCGCAAGTCCCACTGGGCCGCCGCTGCTCCAAGGACACCCAACCGCCGTGACTCTCCATCACCCGCTCGACCACGGACAATCCCAGCCCTGTCCCAGTCGATTTGGTGGTGTAAAACGGATCAAAAATTCGCTGGCGGACCTCCGCCGGGATGCCCTCGCCGTCGTCACAGACAGCGATTTGCCAGCCGTCTTCCGCGGCTTCCGCTCGCACTTCGATCGCCCCGCCCTGCCCCAAGGCATCGACGGCGTTGAGCAGTAAGTTTCTCATCGCGCTGCGGAGCATCTCGCCATCCGCTTCGACATCGGCGAGCCCTACGACCTGTTGTCGCAACGCGATCCTCTGCGCGCGACACTGCTCTTGGATCTCCGTGATCAATTCTGCGACCAGGGCGTTTAAATCCAAACGCTGCCGCTGCGGTTGGCGGTTGGCAGTAAAGTTCAACAAATCCTGCACCATGTTTCGCATGGCTTCGATGTTCGACTCGAGTTTGTCCACCAACAATTGCGTCTCCGCGACTTGACTGGGCACCAACGGAGGACTGGCCACCGAGTCGGCACCCGCCGGAAACCCCAGGCGTCGTCGCAACATGCTTAGATACAGCGTTAACGGTACCAAGTGATTACGTACTTCATGAGCGACGTGTCCCGCCATTTGACCGAGGTCTGCCAAGCGGTTCTTCTTGGCCAATTGACGGTTTTTTTCCTCCAGCTCGTCGGTCAAGCGACGGACTTCGGACTGCAAGGTCAGATGCGTTTGCTCCAAGCGAGCCGTCGTGGACTGCCAGATCTCCAGCACCGTCTCCAAGGTCAATTCTTCTACCAGTTGCGTCATTGGTCAGCCTTCCGAGACAAAGTCCATCTGTGAAGCCGGGGGCGCCATGGCGCCCGAGGAACGTTGATACGCGCGGCTGGCTTGTCCGGCCAAGGCCACGCCCTGCAGTTGTTCGCGGGCCTTTTGTTGTTGTTTCTGCAACGACAAGGTGCAATCGTTCTCAATCATCAGTACTTGGCGAAACAATGCTTCACACTGATCCGCCTCGTCCCGGCATTGTTCACGAGCCTCCAATGAGGGCCAGCGTCGCTGATCGGGATCCTGTTGGCGGAATGGATCCATCGTCCGATCGACTTCGCTCAATGCCTCCAAGACACGTTGCTTCACCGCCAAGAGTGGGATCAAATCAACCTCTTGTTCACGAATCATTTCCTGTTGCTTACTGACCAACTTATGCAATTCACGCACCAAGGTCGCTTTTTGATGAACCAACTGTGCCAACCGCTCGGTGGAAAAAACACCTTGCCCACCAGTGTCGTCCCTAAACTCACTCCGTTCCATCGATCGTTATCTCCTCAGCAAACAGTTATAGGAAGCTCACACCTAAATCGTCGTCAACCAATCCAGCATCAACACCCATCGATCACGGGGAAATCGAGTTGTCGCTTCGAAATCGGCATTGGCTGGAATACGTTCCCGCAGAATGATTTTGGCCTGATTGACGACTCGAACGGCATCCTCATCTCGATTCAAGCGGCGATAACAGCTGGCGATCTGCACGTAGGCCTCCAATACCTCGGGTTGTTGGATCACCATGTTACTGACCGTACGATACATTTGAATCGCCGAATCGTACTGCCCCAAACGATAATACAGATGCCCGCGGAGAAAGTACGTATTTCGCAGCAATCTCTCCTGTACCTCGTCCAACGGTTGCGTCTCGCGGATCTCTTCCAACCGATCTTCCAACTGTGCCAACAACTCGATCGCGCGTTCGTCATAACGACGGATCATGTCACCGATGCGGGCTCGCTCGGTTGCGATCGTCGTCATTGCCACTCGTTTCTCATGCCAACGATTGTACCTCCGAAACGCCTCGGCCAATCGGTAGAGCCCCTCGGGTGCCGCAGGAGCCTTCGGTGCACGCAGCACCGCTTCACTCAAACGACCGATCGCTTGGTCGTAATAACCAGCCGCCTGTTCCATCAAGCCAATGGAGTCTTCGACGACATTCAAATTCGCTTCCGTGGCGGCGAGGTCGCTACGCGCCTCCAGCTCTTTGCCTTGATCGAACAACAAGCCGCCAAGAAAATACAACGACTGTAACCACTCCGCGGAACTGGGGGTCAACTTGTCGTTATCCAGATTCCCCCGTAGCATTTCCTCTGCCTTCTGGGGTTGTCCCAGCTCGGTGTAACATTCGGCAGCATGATAGCGGGCCTGATAAATCACAGGATCGTTGGGAAACAACACCCAACAACTGGTCAAGGACTCTATCGCCTCATTGTACTTATTCTGTGCCAACCAACTCTGACCAATCCGCAACCGCGCTTGAGCAGCAAACCGCAAGTCATTCGAATCCAGATACTGCTGCATGGCCAAGACCGCTCGATGATAGTCGCCACCCATGTAGAAGTACTCGCCAGCCCGAAACAGATCATTCGGGTATTGGTCCGTCGCATAACGATTGACTGCTAAAGAGTACACCGAATGAGCAAAGTCGTTGTACTTTTCTGTCAACTGCTGTTCGATCGGAGGCCGATCGGCAAAGGGAACCGCTGCCAATCGATCTTTGAGCAACTCGATCCATCGCTCCAGTGCCTTGACCCTGAGTCGAGCCGCATTCCCCAGGGGTATCGGTGGCTGACGATTCAGTGACGCCGAACGAAATTCGTCGGCCAATTGGACGGCTGTGGGACAATCGTCCAACGAGATGTAATGGTCTACCGCCTGCTCGATCGATTCCGAGATGCTCTGTTGGTTCAACCACTCGGTATCGCCTTGATTGTTCGTCCGCACCGACTCGCGCAACAGCGAACTGAACAAACGCATGGCCTCGGCCGCGTCCCCCTGTTCCAACTCGCATTGCGATTCCCAAAACCCAGCTGCGATCCCCAAAGGCTGGTCGAAGTACTGACGGCGGACGTACGAGAAGTTTTCTGCAGCCGCTGCCACTTGCCCAGCACCTTTTTGGGCACGACCTAACAGAAACAAAATGGGACCTCGGTCCAATGCCGCCTCGGCCAAGGCCCTCGAGTCGCTGATCGTCAAGGCTTCGACCGCCGCCTCGTAAGCCGCCTTCACATCGGCTTCTGGCTCCCGCAATCGCTTCAGTTCCTGGGCTCGCCCCAAGTGAAAACGCCCCACCGCGACCTGCACTTCCAGCTTCGCTCCGATCTCATTGGGAAGCTGGTCCCACAATGCAATCGCCTCCGGCAAGCGATTGTCGGCCAACATCAGGCGTGCTTTCATCGCTTGGGCCGCGTGCCGCTCTTTTTGGTCCAGCATCGGCTCGGCCAACAATTGGTCGACATACGCAATCCCTCGGGCCTTTCCCAAGCGATCGTCCTTTAGATAGGCCTCCGCCAACCACAGCAAAATCTCAGGGCGATGCTGCGGATTGCTTTCCAAAGCATTTTCCAGCGGCCCACGCGCCAGCGTCAACTGCTGGGCCAGTACCAAACTGCGTCCGTTCCAATAGTCGACTCGAGGCTGGTACTCCGCCGAAACGCCCTGCAGACTGGCTTCCTCAAAATAGCGAGCCGCCACCAAATACAAGCCCGCTCGACGGTCCGGGCGGCGCTCCCGCTCGCACTCCACTCGCACCAAGGTCAAACCCAAAATGTAAGCCAACATGCCCCGCTGGTCGCTGGTCAGTTCCTTGACCTTCGCCAAGGCCTCGGCCGTCCGCCGAGCCTCCTCGAACTGCTCCAGTTCCAAAGCCTCAAGCGACTGAACGATCAATTTGTCCGGGTCGACCTTTCGCTCTGTGGTTCCCACGTAGCTCAAGCCGGCGAGCAGGCCGCCCAGCAACGCCACCACCCCGACGCCGATCAACACTCGCCGACTGAGCAACCGCCGCAAGCGGGCCCATAAATTCGGTCGTGTTGGCGTCTCACCGGGCGTGGCCATCCCGAACGTCCTGTAAAGGGATTTTGCAGGCCCCGGCCAAAGCCAGGGCTTTCTTGAGGGAATCCGGTCGGCTTTTACTGGATTTCTCCCGACAACGTCAACCCGAATCCGCCGCCCCCCCGTCCCCGATCCGTACGCCCCCATTTCCAGGAGCAATGTGGCGAGTTCCCGCGCATGCTGCGGCTGGAGAGGAGCTGGAGATTGCCCTCGCTCGGACCTGAATAGGTAGTTAAACTAAGGAGCGGCTGGCCCCGATAACAGCCTTCTGCCGCGCCACTCATTAACTCCCTTGCAGGTTGCTCATGACTTGGTTGACCGACGATTTTTTGCTACACAACGCCGTTGCCAGGCGACTCTACCAACACGCCGCCAACCAACCGATCATCGATTACCACAGCCACCTGCCCCCAGACATCATCGCGCGGAACGAACCCTTTCGTGATCTGGCCGATGTCTGGCTGGCGGGCGATCATTACAAATGGCGAGCCATGCGGGCGGCCGGTGTGCCCGAATCCCATTGCACGGGCGCTGCCGAACCCTACGACAAGTTCCTGGCCTGGGCCAAGACCGTCCCACAAACGCTCCGCAATCCGCTGTACCACTGGACCCACTTGGAATTGAAGCGTTACTTCGGCATCACGGAATTGTTGGACGAGCGATCTGCGTCGGCCATTTGGCGTCAAGCGAACGAGCAGCTCCAATCGGAGGCGCTCCGTCCCCAGGCCATCTTGGATCGCTTCCAAGTCCGAGTCCTCTGCACCACCGACGATCCCGCCGACGACCTCCCCTTCCACCGCCAATTGGCGGAGCAACCCGCCCTGCCCTTCCGCATGTATCCGACATTTCGACCGGATACCGCCTTCGCCGTCCAGCAACCGAGTCGTTGGCGAGCTTGGGTCCAGCGCCTGGCGACGACTTGCAACCGCGACATTCGCAGTTTGGACGACTTATTGGCCGCCTTGAAGCAGCGACACGACGACTTCCATCAACTGGGATGCCGTCTCTCGGACCACGGACTCAGCCAGTGTTTTCCAGTCGACGGCACCGCCGCCCAGGCCCAACGATTGGTCGCGAGTCTGCTGACGACCAGCGACAATGCGGTACCACAGGAATTGGACCCCCGAGAATGTGAACGGTTCGGCGGGTTCCTCATGCGGCAATTTGCGATCTGGGACAGCGAAAAAGGCTGGACGAAACAATTGCACTTGGGTGCCAAACGCAACAACAATCAACGCCTCTGGAAAGCGATTGGACCCGACATCGGCTGCGATAGCATCGGCGACTGGCCGCAGGTCGAACGGCTCTGCGACTTCCTGGACGACTTGGATGGCCGCGGTTCCCTGCCCAAGACGATCGTCTACAACCTCAACCCCGCCGATAACTACGCGGTCGCCACGGCACTGGGCAACTTCCAAGATGGTTCCATCGCCGGCAAACTGCAGTGGGGGAGCGGATGGTGGTTCCTGGACCAAAAAGAAGGCATGACCTGGCAAATCAACGCGCTGAGCCAACTTGGACTGCTGTCGCGATTCGTCGGCATGCTGACCGATTCCCGCTCCCTGCTCTCATTTCCTCGCCATGAGTACTTTCGGCGCCTACTGTGCCAACTGATCGGCGAAGATGTGACACGCGGGGAACTGCCAGACGACGACTCGCTCCTCGTCCCCTTGGTCACGGGCATCTGCTTCAGCAACGCCCGCGACCTGTTGGGACTGGGGCTTCCCACGGAGATAACCGGGTGCTAACGCACACCGGCTGATTTACTAGGGAAACCGGGTGCTAACGCACGCCGGCTGATTCCAGCGGAAAGGCCACGGGCAACGAGTTGCCGAACCGTTCGAAATCGCGGAACGACCAAACGACTTGCTTGTCGGGAGTCACCTCCAGCAACTGCGGTTGATCGGGCCCCGCATGGCAGTTGACCACCCAAGTGTTTCCGTTGGGCAATCGATCGACCATGGTGATCCAGGCCAGCTCGACGCCTGCCAAATCGGTGGACTTCAGCTCCCAGGCGATCTCTCCCGCCGGAGTGACTTCGATCACTCGGTGCCCATCCCCGGTACCGATCAATGTATTGCCGTTGTCCAAGCGGACCGCCGAGTACACCTGGCTGCCCACGTCGTATTGCCAGACGATCCGACCGTCGCCGTCGTACTCGCAGACCTTTTTCTGCGACTCATGCGCGACCAGAAACGTGCCGACGGCCGTTGGTCGAACCAATCGCGTGTCGCGGTGCGGGTCCGGTCGCTCGACCTGCAGTGGAATGGTCTTCGCCACCGAGCCATCGCGATTGACGATCAGAATCCGCGCGGTGCCGCTCTCGGCGATCATGGTTTGCCCATTCTCCAGGCGGCGAAAGGCATGGATTTCCACCCTGGCCCCGGATTCGGTTTGCCCAGCATCGTAGCGCCAGACCTCGTTGCCAGCGGCATCCCATTCCACGACTTCAAAAAAGTTGGTCTGCAACAACCAGCTCCCATCGGGCAACGCCTGCGCGTCATGGATATCGCGAATGGGCTTTTGCCACGTCACGCGGTTGTCCGCCTCGACCACCGCCGCCAACTTGCGTTGGTAGTCCGCGGCAAACAAACGCCTGGGGGCACCGACCTGTTGAGCGGCAACAAACGCGGCATCGCCCCAACCGTTGAACGCGACCAACAGGCCACCCAAAATCAATAGGCCAGCGGCTGATCCGCGGCGGACCGACCAAACAGGTGAAAGACGCGATTTTCGGGCCAACATTACTTCTTCTCCAATAATACAAAATCCAAGCCGACCATGTAGGCTTTGATTGCCTGCGGATTCGCACCGACGATCTCCATCGTCAATTGGTGCTTGCCCGCCGTCAAAGCGTGGGTGCCCAACGAGACCATGCCGGTGTTGATGACCTGATTCGGATGGAAGCCATCGATCGGATCGCCGACCGATTGTCCGTCCCAACGCAGCTGCACGATCCCATAATCACGAGCCCGCGTCAGACAAACCCAGACTTCGTAGGTCCCCGCCTCCGCGACCTCGATCTCGACACCCAAGCGATCTCCGACCTTCCCGCCGTTCCACCACAGATGATCGTGGCCGCTCCAGCGATCCGCCGAAAAGCCACGCATGTCTTGACTGTTGGCCGTCCCCGCGGTCTTTTCGATGATTGCCAACTTCTCGCCTTCAAAAGCGCCCGGCACACGACCAGTGCCATCCAGCGGCGACTTGCGTCCACGAATCTCCACCTGATTGGGGCTACCCAAGTACGCCACCAAATCCGCCACATCCTCCAAGCTCAGGTTATCGATCAGGCCCGTGGGCATGAGCGACAAGTCGGACAACTGTCGCTCGTCGATATCGTCTTTGGCCACCACGACCGAATCGTTGATGGTCCGCAAGGTGATGGCGCTATCGGTTTCTTGGGTGATCAAACCCGAGACCACTCGGCCGTCCACCAATTGCAGCAAGGTCATCTGATAGTCCTTGCCCACCACGGCACTCGGTGCCAGAACATTCTCCAACACATAGTCCAAGTTCGCGCGGTTGGAACCGGTCAGATCCGGGCCCACCTTTTCACCCGCTCCGAACAACTGATGGCAGGAAGCACAGACCTTCTGATAGATCGCTCGACCGTGGCTGCGATCCGCCGCTTGCAAGATTTCGGGGGTCAAGCGTTCTTTGTATTGAGCGATCGCCACCAACTCGTTCTCAGACGAGCGGCCGATCGTCCCCCACAGGGCCTCCAACCGCTCCACCAAAGCCACGTCACCCAGGGCTTGGATCTGTCGCACATGGTAAGCGTGCAAATCCGAAGTCGGAATGGCCTTGGCTTCCATGGCGTCCAGTAATGGACGAACAAAGTTGGCTCGCGACACCAAGGTCGAGATCGCGTCGGACTTGACCGCGGCACTGAACGCGGCATAACGTTCCAGCAATACCTGAGCGGTTTCCTCTGCAGGGTAAGCGGCCAAACCGCGTACCGCCGCCCCTTGCAAGGCCGGTTCTGACAAGGCCGCGTACAGGGCCGGCGCGGCTGCGGCATCACGACCCGCCAACAGCACCTCCAGGGCCTGTTGTCGCGCGGCCACGGAGGCCGTCGCATCGGACAAGATCTCGCGCAAGCTGGGGAACACACGCTGGTCGCCAAACTGGACGCCCAATCGCACCGCCGCCGCGCGTACCCCTTCCGATGTGGCTGCTGTGAACACTGGATACGCCTGCTCCCAAGCGGCCGGCATCGGCACATTCAAACGGCCCTCCAACGACTTCTGCACCTGGTCCAAGACCAAGGCCTGACCGTCCACCTCCAACTTCATGGCAGTGGCAATCAAAGTATTGAGCGACTCGGGCTCGGCCGCCGCGCGACGAATGATAAATTCGCGCAATTGCGGGATCTTGCTCCGCGTCGCCAACTCGATCGCGCGATTGGGATCCAAGGCCACCAACGGCTCGGCCGCGTACCAAATCATCAACGGCAGATTGTGATCTTTTGCATCGGCCTCATGGTCCACCAAGTTCTGCAAGATCTCCCAGCGTGAACTGGGTTGCAAACGTTGCAGGGCCGACGCGACGTACAACCGCACCAGTGGATCGCCGGTCGGTCGCGCGGCCAAGGCGGCCATTTTCCGTTGTACATCGGCAGATATCTGGCCATCCTCACACAACAACTGCACGCACCAAGCCTGTACGTAGGCAGACGAGTGCGCCAAGTAGAGCTCGATGTCTTCCTCCGTCAATACTCCGGTCGCATGGCCCAACCACAAGGCACGCAGCACCACACGGTCGTCGATACCACCCATGATCGTCTTGACCAATGCTCGCAATCGCGGTTTGTCCAACTTATCGTTTGCCGCCCGCTCTTGCAGCACGCGCCGCGACATCCGCACCTCCCACTCGTTCCGACTGTTGGACATCCAGACCAACTCCTCCATATCCTTGGACCGCAGATCGACCCGTTGTCGCTCCGGAGTCCCATAGCTGATGTTGTAGACGCGGCCATTGGTTCGATCCCAAATCTCCGGATTAGTGCGATGACAGGCATTGCGGTCGTACCAGTCGATCAAGTAGACCGTCCCATCATGCGCCATCCGCAGGTTGATGCCCCGGAACCAACGATCGTTGGCCAACAACAAATCGTCTGAGTGCCGGCCGACATAGCCGCTGCCTTGACGAACCAAACGATCGGCGTTGACGCGATTGCCATGAATGTTATTGAAAAAGATGGTATTGCGATAACGCTCCGGCCAATTCTCACCCAAGTAAATCATCGCACCGCAGTGCGCGTGACCGCCACCAGCATCCGAAGTATCGTCCTTCAACGGTGGCTCGGCACCCCACCAAGCGTGATCCTGAATCGCGCCGGCATAGTGAGCGTGATCGGCAATCGTCTTGATGTCGTCGTAGGTGTGCGGATTAAAATGCTGACCCGCTTGCCGCATGTACCGACCTCCTTGGAACACATGATACAAGTGCGGGATCACACAGGCCGTGATAAAGGCTTGGCCGTGATCGTTGAAGTCCACCCCCCAGGGATTCGAGGTGCCCTCGGCATATCGCTCGAACACATGTCGCGTCGGGTGGTAACGCCACACCGCCGCATTCAGAGGAATCCGCTGCTCATCCGGTGTGCCTGGCTTGCCCACACGACTGTGGGTAAACACGCCATGGCAACCATACAGCCAACCATCGGGCCCCCAGTTGAACGCATTCAAAGTCTCGTGGGTATCTTGATAGCCAAACCCATCCAGTAGGACCTGGGGCGGCCCATCGGGCACGTCATCGCCGTCGGCGTCAGGGATAAACAACAAGTACGGAGCGGCTCCCACCCAGACGCCGCCGAAACCAACCTCCATGCCCGAGACAAGATTCAACCCCGTGGCGAATTCCTTGCGACGATCAAACACGCCGTCGAGGTTTGTGTCCTCCAGAATAATGATCCGATCCAAGCCCTGCCCCTCTTTCGCGCGGATTGGGTAGGTGTAGGCCTCGGCCACCCACAGTCGACCGCGTTCGTCAAACGCCATCGCCACCGGTTGATGCACGTCCGGCTCGGCCGCCGCCAACTGCACATGAAAGCCCTGCGGCACCGTCATGATGGCAGCCGCTTCCGCTCCACTCAGGTCCTCCGTCAGCTCACGTCGCAACCGCGGCTGAGCAATCTGGTACTCCAACTCACTGGCCTCCCGCGCGGTCTGGGTCATCACATGGCAACCCAACATGCCGCCCGTGACGATGTCCATGGACCCATTGCCATCGATGTCCGTAACGACAATCTGGCGACCGATCCCGGCCTGGTCGTCTGCCAGATACGGTGTCCAGCGAACGCCGTCCTCGGTCCGATTCAACTTGAACCAATACACCACCGGCCCCGCGTCCCAACCAGGACTTTGTCGATGGTGCGACCAGTACGTCTTGCCGGTCACAATGTCCTTCAAGCCATCGCCGTCCATGTCGACCAAGGCCACCGAATGCAACTCGGAGAAGTACACGCCGTAGTCGTTCTGTGAGGGGACACTGCCCATGATCACGTGCTGTTTGAATTGGGGCTGACCGTCGATCGCCTCCAATTGCTGCCACCACACCAGGCCATACTCGTGGGCATGCAGGCTGGTGATCACATCATTGCGGCCGTCACCGTCCACGTCGTAGGCGTACATCTCGGCCCCACCCGGCCCCGCAAATTGGAACGGCACAAACGGCCAACGCTGCCCGGGCTCCCATTGCTCCGGCTGCTCGAACCAACCATCTTTGGTAATCAAGTCCGCCCGACCATCGCCGTTGATGTCACCCACGCCCAACCCATGCCCAAAGGTCTTGGGAGCGACCGAATCCGAGATCGGCACAAACGTCCACGGCTCAAAGCCCGACTCGCTGGGCTGGGCATAGCCAAACACACCATCGCGCGTAAAGACCAACTCGGACTTGCCATCCCCAGTCAAATCAACGAACTGCGGCGACTCGTTGGATACCCAGTCCATCACCTGGTGCTTCTGCCAATGTTCAGTCGACTCTGGACCCGGATTCTCGTAGACAAAGGCGGGTGTCCCCGGAAAACCTACCGTCAACACATCAGGCCAGCCATCGCCATTAAAGTCGTGCACCCAAGCAAAAAAATGATCGGCGTATCGATTCATCGGTTGCGGGACCACCGGGTAAATCTCCCGCGCCGTCTCAAAGTCGGGACCCGCAAACCAATGCGGACCATAGATCACATCCTGGTGGCCGTCCTGATTCAAGTCGCCCACCGCGACGCCCTCGCTGTAATAAACGCGAGTCAACAACTGTCGCGAGAAATCTCGTACCGTCCAGGCCGGCGGATCGGCCACGACCGCAGCCACCTGGCTGGTGGACGCCGACGAATCAGCTTCGTCAACCGCAGCTTCGTCGACCAGGGCTCCTGCCGCCCGCGCGAGCCGGGCTGATGTCTCCGAGGCACTCGCCGTCGGCATGTCAATCGTCACCCAACCGATCAAACACACCCAGGCCAACGAGGTCACTCCTGGGTTCCTCCCCCAACCCCGATAGAACCAACGAACACAAGCAGGCTGGGAGACAGACGCGGGGCGCAGCATTTCATCGACCTCGGATGGACGTGGGGAAAGACGAGCTGCAACAGCTCGCAGGCGGGAAAAAGAGTCCCCGCCGTGCTGGATCCCAGAAGGGAGCAGCCACTCCCCCCAGCCGCATCGCAGGGCTCTTTTCGAGCCCCTACTATAACATAAATACAGGGCCAGGGCTACTTATCCAAACGTAGCACTCCCGCGTGTGGACCGCTCTCCACCGCCCTTATTGAGCCGGCGGGTCCAAGGCGTACTCGTACAGGGTCTCCAACTCAATATGTTCGATCGCCGAAATGTGGGTCGCCTTCAGCAACAGTTTGGGCGCGACCCCCGCCTCGAGAGCCTCCAGCCATCGCGGGAGACAAACGCACCAACGATCGCCCGGTTGCAAGCCAGGAAAGCGATACTCCGGAATCGGTGTCGACAAGTCATTACCGGCCGCGCGAGAAAACTCCAGGAACTCGGCGGTCGCCTCCACGCAGACCGTGTGCATGCCCGTGTCCTCCCCACAGGTATTGCACTTGCCGTCGCGGAAAAAACCAGTCAGTGGATCTCGACTACAGACTTGAAGATCCGTACCCAGCACATTTTTTGCCATCGTTCGCTCCGTTTATTTCCTAACCATTGCCCGCGCTGCAGCGACCAACTAAATCAAGTTCCCATAACGATGGATCGTCTCTGAGATCGCTTGCTCGCGGACATAACTTTGCAACTCCAGACGACCGTTGGACAGCGGTAGCCCCATGGCGACAAAGGCTTTCCCCACCGCCAATGGATCCAAGCACGCCACCCCGATATCGCCCACCACTCGCACCGTCGCTCCGATCACACCAGCCACCCGCGCCTGCAGGCTGGCCACATCTTCCACCACGCACTGGCCACCGGTCAAGGCTGCCCAGGCGTCCCAGACGTCGCTGCGAGTCGACACACTCAACTGCAGTGGCGTGCCCGTGCGACAAGCCGCCAGGGTGGCCTGAGCCACCGCCAACTTGGCGACCGACTCGGGCAACTCACCCATCCGCAACACGTGCAGCGGACGCGGACAGTAGCGAAAGTGATTCGTCTCGCCATGGACTTGGGACGGATCGTGCTCCCGCGAGAACTCCTCCGCCCACCAGTACTGGTAGCTGCCCGCCGCCGCGCGCAGACGCTGGCGATCCCCTTCCTCGTCCAACCACTCCGCCAACACCGGCAGCAAGTTTTTCATGCGCCCCAACGGGTCCGCCTGCAGCTGCGGTAAGCCTGTCTCCGACCACTTGCCAAAACAGGCCACGTAGTTCGGCCCGCCGGCCTTCACGCCCGGTCCAACACTCGAGTTCTTCCAGCCGCCAAATGGCTGGCGTTGCACGATCGCGCCCGTGGTCCCGCGGTTGATGTACGCGTTGCCCACCTCGATCTTCTCACGCCACAAGCGAATCTGACTCGGCTCCAGCGAATGCAAACCGCCCGTCAAGCCAAAGTCACTGCTGTTGGCAATCTCAATCGCCTGCTCCAACGAATCGACCGCGACCAAACCCAACACCGGCCCGAAACACTCCGTCCGATGGTACCACGAACCGGGGCGAACCCCCAGCCGGATGCCGGGGGACCACAGGCAGGGATTGCCATCAATCATCTGCGGTTCCAGCAACCATCGTTCGCCTTCCTCCAAGGTTGTCAGCCCCCGGTGCAAGTTGGGATCCGGCGTGCGAATCACCGGTGTCACGACCGCGGACGGGTCGTGCGAACTTCCCACACACAGGCTGCGCACGGCGTCCAGCAACTGGTGCCGAAACTTCTCGCTCTCGTACACACCACGTTCGATCAGCGCCAGACTAGTGGCCGAACACTTCTGTCCCGCATGACCGAAGGCCCCGCGGATCAGATCTTTGATCGCCAGATCCAAGTCGGCGTAGGCCGTGATGATCATGGCGTTCTTGCCGCTCGTCTCAGCATACAACGGCAGATCCGGTCGCCAGCCTAAAAACAGATTGGCCGTCTCGGAACTACCCGTCAAAATCACCGCCGCTGTCCGCGGATCGGTGATCAATTGACGCCC
Source organism: Pirellulaceae bacterium (assembly GCA_018402565.1). GTDB lineage: Bacteria > Planctomycetota > Planctomycetia > Pirellulales > Pirellulaceae > M30B19. Next base: position 325,837 of record JAGYIQ010000002.1, read on the forward strand.
CGCCTGCTGTTCATCCACGGGCAGGAACTGCAACACATCCCGCGGCACCCCAGCCGCCCACATCTGTTGCGCCAAACAATAAGCCGTCAACACCGACTCAGGCGATGGCTTCAAGATCACACTGTTGCCGGCCATCAGCGCCGCCAGGCAACCACCGGCGGGAATCGCAAATGGAAAATTCCACGGCGGCGTGACCACGACCACTCCCAGCGGCTGCATCTGGGTTCCATCGAACCAACCCGACCGTCGCACCAAGTCCTCGACCGCCACCTCTGACGACTGCCCACATTGCTCAGCACTCGAGCGACGCGGTTGCCACCAACGCGCATAATAATTGGCGAAGTCGATCGCCTCGGTCACCTCGACGTCGCCCTCGGTCAACGCCTTGCCGCAATCGACCATCATCGCGCCCAAGGTCTCCCCGCGTCCACGCGCAAATGATTCGGCGACCCTGGCAATGATGGCCGCTCGCTCCAGCAACGGAGTGTCTCGCCAACGCTGGCCGGCCGTCACAGCGACCTGGAGAGCCAGCTCCACCTCCGCCGGCCCCGCCTCCACAAAGCGGTAAATCTCGCGACTCTGCCGCGACGGATCTCGCCCACTCCCCGTCGCGGGCTTGTCGATCCGCTGTCCGCCAATCTCCAGCGGGATCTCCTCGATCACTCGATTGGACCACTGGCCCACGATCCCCGCCGCCCATTGTCGATTGGCGGCGATCGAAAAATCGGTATCGGCTTCATTCTCAAAGGGAGCGTTCAAGGCCTGCGGCGAATAATCATCGCGCTGCCGATTTTGAGTTCGACGCGTTGTGGCCGCCAAGGCCGCTCGGTCCACCTCCCTAACAAGCCCTGCGCCGTCCTGCCGACCCGTGTCACTGGCGGGCGCGCCACTCGCGTCCCACGAGCGACTCTTATCCGCTGACGCGGTCGCGGTGTCGCCGTTCGCCAAATCAACCGTGGACAAATCAACCGTGGACAGTTCGCACGCCGCCAGAAACGCATCGCGCTGTTCGTTCCATTGGGGCGAGCCCTCCTGCAGAGCAAACAGGGCGCCGAGAAAACTGCCGTCAGCCGTGTTCTCGTCCAAGCGTCGCACCAAGTAAGCGACCGCGGCTTCGAACTCCGTGTCGCCCACCGCCGGTGTGTAGACCACCATACTACCCGACCGCTGCTGCACTTCAGCGGCCTGAGCATTGGCCATCCCCTCGAGCATCTCGAATTCGACGCGTTCCTGCACGCCACGCTGTTGGCGCAGCAACAAGGCGAAGGCAACCTCAAACAAATTGTGGCTGGCGACGCCCAACCGCACGGCGGCGGCATGCTCCGGTCGCATGCCGTACTCCAACATCCGCTTGTAGTTGGCATCGACATGCAGCTTGCTCGTGTACGGGGCCTGAGGCCAACCGCGCCAAGACGCCTCGACTTGCTCCATCGCCAAGTTGGCTCCCTTGACCAACCGGATCTTGATGCCAGCTCCCCCTCGAGCCACGCGTCGCTGGGCCCAATCCGTTAAATATTTCTGCATGGCGAACGAATCGGGCAGGTAAGCCTGCAACACAATCCCCGCCTCCAACCCATGGAATTCGGGTTCCTCCAACACTTGGCAAAACACGTCCACCGTCAACTGCAAGTCGCGATATTCCTCCATGTCCAAATTGACGAACTTGGCCCGGCCGCGACCGTGCTGTTGCGCCGCTCGGTACAGGGTCCGCAAACGCGGCTTGATCAATTCCAAGGTCTGAGCGTAGCCCGTCAAACTGATCTGACTGACAATCGACGACAACTTGACCGACACGTATTCGATGTCAGCCGACGCCAGCCGATCCTGGTACGACTGGAAGCGGCGATCGGCCTCGTGATCGCCCAAGACCGCCTCGCCCAACTGATTAAAATTGATCCGCCATTGCTTCTGGCGACGCTCCTTCACATACCGAGCGAACTTGCCGGGCTCTTCCGAGACGATCACGTGGGCCGACTCCCGCCGCACCTGGCGATTGATCTGCGGCATGACCCACTGCGGAGCCCATTGCCCCAGCCGATTGCCCAACCACAACAACCCGCGTTGGACGGGACTTAGATACTGAGGCAGGCCGTACCGCCGCACGATCGAATCCAACCGAGCCGCCGCCTGCCGCGGGTCGGCGATCTTCAGCACCTGGTCGGTCATCACGATGGTAAATTTCTTGCCCGCCTCATCCCGCATCATGCGAGCCATCTGAGCGGTGCGAGCCTGCTCGGCCGCCGTTTCATGCCGCCGCGACGCCCGCAACAGCTCCGCCGCCAGAGTCACCGCCTGCTGCGGCAATTCCGCTGGAACCCGTCCGTCTCCCGGCTCCCGAGCCAACGCCGACACGCCCACAGCACCGCCAACCATCGCTTCCATAAGTTCCCTTACCGATACTTCACGGCTTGATGCCAAACTGATCCATGCTCGCCCTCCCCCGACCGAATGTGCTTCCATTATCCCAGGCCGATGGGGTCGCTTCTTGAAGATATGCCACGTCGGCCGCCCCCGAATTCTTCCAGGGCTTGTTGATTTTTCCGTAGCGGAATGCGTCAAGCAGTTCGATTGAGGCGAAAACGCCCTGTTTTTGCCCGATTTCGTTGATTCGGGCGGCTATTTCGCGAGCAAGTCTGGAAAAATCAATAAGCCATTCAGCCCCTTCCGAGCCGCGAACTGACATTGAATCCCCCCCGCCACCTTGCTACAGTCCGCCTCGGACTCCCTTTCCGACTGCCAGGACCGCTGCCCTCATGTTCACCCATTGGCCTGTACGCTACCAGATCCGCACCGGTGCAGTGTTGCTGCTGCTGGTGATTCTGGGCCTGGCCGTGGCCAGCCTGCAGGGGGTGTACAAGTTCCGCAAGCTGACCAAGAGCATCCGGCAACGCGCGTTGGAATTGCCGCTGGCCGCCGAAATGGGTCAAACCGTCAGCGATTGGCGCCGGATCAACGCCCGCGCGACCTCCCAAGAAGCCGATCCGGCCTCGATCGGACTGTCGCTGTTGCGCCCCGAGCCCGACAGTCCACTGGCCTTGCGAATCGCCTTTCGCAACCAAAAACACAAAGTCCGCGCCGCCTTTCTCGCCTACCAACAACAACTGGAGCGAGAACCGACCGCCGACAATCGCCTGGCCTACAGTGCCGGCGAGGAAATGGCCGTGGCCAAGATCCATCGAGCTCTGGACAGGATCGATCGAATCACCGAGCAAAGCCACTACATCTTCCACACCCAAGACACCGCCCGAGTGCTGGAGTCCGATCTGGAGGAACTGCAGACCGAAGTCCAACGCTTGCCAGGCTTGCTCAAACAACGCATGGAGGAATTTTCGCATGCCGCCCGCACCGAGTACCACGCTTGGTACGTGGGCACCTTCAGCATGCTCTGCCTCGCGTTGGTGACGCTGGCCGGGCTGTACTTCATCGCCCAACGCAGCTTGTTCCGCCCACTTGAGACCCTGATCCGCGGCTCACGTCGCGTGGCCAACGGCGACTACGATCATCGGATTCAACTGCAGGTCGAAGGGGAAGTGGCCGAACTGGCCGCCGCCCTGAATGCCATGACAGAAAACTTCCAATCCATCAAAACTGATCTGGACCAACAGGTACGTCAACGCACCAAAGAGGTCGTCCGCAGCGAACAATTGGCCAGTGTCGGCTTCTTGGCCGCCGGCCTGGCCCATGAGATCAACAACCCGTTGGCCGGAATCGCCTGGAGCGCCGAAGCCCTGGAGAGTCGTATCCGCGAACTCTTGGAACAGGCCATCCCCACCGATGAACAAGCGGCGCACGAGAAAGACATCGCCACGATCCTCAAGTACTTGCGCCGCATCCAAGACGAAGCGTTTCGCTGCAAGGGCATCACCTCGGGCCTGCTCAGCTACTCGCGTTTGGACGACAAAGAGAAACGCCCCACTGAGATAGTCGAATTGGTGCGGTCGGTAATCGACATGGTCACACCCGCCCAAAAGTATTTTGGTCGCAAAATACACTTTACCGCACAACCACCGATCTACGGCTTGGTCAATGCGCAGGAACTCAAGCAAGTCACCTTGAACCTGATCACCAACGCCCTGGAATCCATCGAGCAATCCGGCAATGTTTGGGTGGAAATCAGCCAGCGGGGCGAACAATTCATTTTCCGCGTCCGGGATGACGGGTGCGGCATGAGCGAAGAAGTCCAGCAACACCTGTTCGAGCCCTTCTTCACGCGGCGGGCCGATGGCTCTGGCACCGGCCTGGGACTGGCGATCACGCATCGCATTATCGAGGAACACCAAGGCACCATCCGTGCCGACAGCGCCGGGCCCGGCCAGGGCTCCAGCTTTACCATTTGTCTACCGACGGTGAAACATGAAGAAGCACGCCAACCCCTCGCCGCTTGAGTCCCTGCACGTCATGTGCGTGGACGACGAGCCACAACTGCGCGAGTTCATGGAAGATGAAATCCCTCGCTACGGGCACCGTGTCACCACGTTCCCCGACGGCAACAGCGCGTTGGCAGCACTCGCCACCCAGTCGTTCGACTGCGCGCTGGTCGATCTGAAAATGCCGGGCCTCAACGGCCTGGAACTGATCGAACGACTCCGCGAACAAGCTCCGGACTTGCAGTCGATCCTGCTGACCGGCAACGCCGATCTGACCGTCGCCGTGCAAGCCATGCGTCTGGGCGCTTTTGATTTCCTGGAGAAGCCCTGCAAGCTACGGGAATTGGAGACCGCCCTGCTCCGCGTGGCCGACAAGTTGGCCCTGTTGCGGCAGTGCCGAAAGTTGGAACGGCAAGTCGAATCACAAACCGTCCAACGCGCCCGCTCGCTGGTCGGCGAGCACCCGCTGATGCTGGACATGCAACGCATCATCCAACGCGTCGCTCCCACCCAAGCCACCGTTCTGGTCTTGGGCGAGACCGGCACCGGCAAGGAACTTGTGGCTCGCGCCCTGCACCAACAGAGCCCGCGCCACCAGCAAGCGTTTGTGGCGGTCAACTGCGGCGCGCTACCAGAAAATCTGATCGAGAGCGAACTGTTTGGACACCTCAAGGGCGCGTTCACGGGCGCCGATCACGATCGCCTGGGTCTGTTTGAAGTCGCCAGCGGCGGGACCCTGTTCCTGGACGAGATCGGCGAGTTGCCCAAAGCCATGCAAGCCAAACTGCTCCGCGTCCTCGAAGCAGGTGAGATCCGCCGCGTCGGCGAAGGCGTGACCCGCAAAGTCGATTGTCGCATCGTCTGCGCGACCCATCGCGATTTGCAGCGAATGGTGACACACGGAGAATTCCGCGAGGATCTGATGTATCGCATCAACACGTTCCAAATCCACGTCCCCAGCCTCCGACATCGCCGCTCGGACATCCCCTCCCTGGCCCACTCGCTCCTCCTCCGCGTCCGTCCAAACGCCGCAGATCATCCCGCGCCGTTTGCTCCAAACGTGTTGGCTCACTTCGACCAACATGCCTGGCCCGGCAACGTTCGCGAACTGGCCAATGTGATCGAACACGCCTCGGTGATGTGCGATCAATTGCCCATCCGCGGCGAACATCTCCCCAGCCAATTGGGGCAAGCCATGGGAGCAGCAACCCACACGGCCGCGGCGGAAGCCAACCGCGGCAACCAGGAGGAACCACACAGCTATCCCCTGGCGGCCGCGGCGCTGAGCGAAATGTCGTACGTCGCCCCCGCCTCAACAACCGGCACCCGCGGCTCGGCACTGCCCCCAGCCACCGAGACCGTCGATTCCGCCTCCACCGGTTTGACCCTGCGCGAGATGGAACAACGCATGATCGACGCCGCCCTGGAACGACACCACGGCAACAAAACCGCCGCCGCGCAAGAACTGGGCGTCAGTATCAAAACGCTGTACAACAAACTCAACGCCAACTCGGATCGAGCCGCCGCCTGATCCGCTACAACGCAGTCCGCTGCAACGCGGTCCGCTACAACGCGGTCCGCTGCAACCTCAGCGTTTTCACTCGCCGGGCGGGAGTCGATGGTTTGGCGTCCCGCTGATTGACAGCGGGGCAACTCACTTGGTGTTGCGGTGCTCCAGCAACCATTGGTAGAACCCTTCGTCGGCGTAGGTCTCGGTCCACGAATCGTGACCGACCCCCTCGTAGACGGTGAACTTGACGTCCCCGCCGGCTCGCTTAAGTCCTTGAACCATGCTTTCGGAGCGTTCCAACGGCACAACTTCGTCTTTATCGCCATGGAATGCCCAGGTCGGCACGTGCGAGTACAACCGCGTCATGAACGGCTCGCCGCCGCCACAGATCGGGGCAATCGCCGCAAAGCGATTCGGCTGATAAGCGGTCAACGCCCAGGTCCCAAAACCGCCCATGCTGAGCCCTGTCACGTAAATACGTTTTTTATCGACTTTGTACTGCGACTCGATCTCGTCCAACAACGCCGCCAACTCAAACGGCTCCCACCACCGACCCGCGGGGCACTGAGGCGACACCACGATAAACGGGAACGATTTGCCGCCCTCGATCAACTTGGGCGGGCCGTGTTTCTTGACCATTTCCAAGTCGCTGCCGCGTTCCCCCGCTCCATGCAGGAACAACAGCACCGGCCACGATTCCTGCTCGTCATAACCCGGCGGCAACTGCAGCAAGTACTGCAACTTGACCACTGCGGCGCGTTCCATCTGCTTTGCTTGCTGGCCATCCGTCGCCACCTGGCCCAGAGCCAACCCAGTGAAAATACTGGCACTGCAGCCCAATACGCCAACCACCACAGCCAACACCGACCACCTTCGTCCCATCGTCCACTCCAAAACTAAGCGCCTCGTCACCGCCCACTTCCCACTCCCCCCAAGATACCACAAACCCCCTCCGCGCGCTTGTGTTTTGTAACCGTTCACGGGTGGGAGGTAATCCTCGGGGCTGGTGCATTCCGCAATTCGGATGGTTCTCGGGGCAAATCGGTAGCGTTCTCCAGTTGCTTGTACGCGCAGACGATTGTTCGGTTAGCCCGCCTTGCTGCCTGACACCCTACGAGGCATGAACGGTTACCGCGTTTTTTCCTATTGGAGCTCGCGGCCATTTCTTGAATAATGCCCCTAGGCCGAGGGCACGGACAGCTGCGGCCACGCCCTGGCCATGCGACACCGCACGGCCTAGCACGGCCCCGCCACCCCCTGGCCTCGCCGGCAGGACACAGGCTGCCAAACACAGGCCGCCAAACACAGGCAGCCACACACAGGCCGCCACACACAGGCAGCCAAACACTGGCCGCCAAATTGACCCCGCGAATGGAAGCGAGACGGTTGACCATGAAATTGCACGACGCTCAAAACCGACGCTCTACCGGGACGCAACCGCGTCTAGAACGCCAAGCGACCACGCCGATCAACCGCACGTTCTGCCCGCCCGACGTGGTCGCCCCAGCCCGCGGTTGGCAACGCACTCTGCGACTGGTCGCCATTCTCGGCCTCGTCGGTCTCGTAGGTCTCTGGCCAACAGGGGGCTGGGCCCAAACCTTGCAACCCAAACCTGCGACCGTCAACCCGCCGGCAAATGCCGCCGCTGCCACAACCAGCGACACGGACGATCCGCTCAAGCGACTGTCCGAGGCAGCGCGTCGCTTGGAAAACGAACAGACATTCGAATTCAAATACAAGCTGCAGGCGGGCGACGTCATCCGCTGGCAAGTCGACCATGTCGCCGCCACCGACACTCGAGCCCAAACCGATCATGACAAGACCGCCTCTCGCGCCCAATCGATTGTCAAATGGCAAGTCACCGATGTGGACTCTCTGGGCAACACCACGATCTTACTGACCCTGGAAGCCGCCAAGATGTGGCAACAAACCGATGAGCTACCTCCCATCGAGTACGACTCGCGGAACCAACGCGGCGAGATCCCCGACGAGTATCGCCAGTTCGCCGAATGGATCGGGATCCCGATGGCCACCTACCAAATCGATCCCGTCGGACAGGTCATCGACCGCAAGGAAGTCTATCGCAACATCAAGTTCGGCGTCGGCGACATCACCATGCCCCTGCCCGGTCGGCCGGTCCGCTTGGGCCAAGCCTGGTATGCCCCCGGCAGCATCATGGTGGGCCTCAACGATGGCACTCGCAAGACCATCCGCACGCGGATCGAGTATCGCTTGCAACGCGTGGAAAACGGTGTGGCCAATGTCAGCTTCGACACGCAGGTCCTGACCCCCGTGGATGATCCACGCATCGAATCCCAGTTGCTGCAACAGATGAGTCGCGGCGAGGTCTTGTTCGATCTCAATCGCGGTCAAATGGTCGGCATGAACCTGGCCTGGAACCGCAAATGTTTAGGATTCAAAGGCCCAGACAGTGTCCTCAACTACGATGCTCGCTACACCATGCGGCCCTTGCAAACCAGTCGCGCGGGGGAGGAAGAGCAAACCAAAATCTCCAGCAAAGAGCACTTGCAACTGAACATCCGCCTGGCAGACGACAGCCCCATCTTCCGTTGGTAGCTGCGTAGCTGCGTAGGGCGTAGGGCGTAGGGCGTAGGGCGTAGGGCGTAGGGCGTAGGGCGTAGGGCGTAGGGCGTAGGGCGAAGGGCGAAGGGCGAAGGGCGTAGGGCGTAGGGCGTAGGGCGTAGGGTTAACCACTAACTACTAACCACTAACTACTAACCACTAACAGCTAACCACTAACAGCTAACCACTAACAGCTAACAGCTAACAGCTAACAGCTAACAGCTAACAGCTAACCACTAACGACTAACCACTAACCACTAACCACTAACAGCTAACAGCTAACACCTAACAGCTAACACCTAACAGCTAACAGCTAACACCTAACACCTAACAGCTAACAGCTAACACCTAACACCTAACAGCTAACACCTAACCACTAACCACTAACCACTAACCACTAACAGCTCCCCCGGCCGAATAACAGCCGATTGCTGCTACCGCCGAGTATCCCATTCCAAAAACGCCAGATTGGCAACAATCATCACATAACCAAATGTCATCATCCCCAAGAAAATGCCGATGCCGGCATGCACCATGACTGCCATGGCGATCACCAATGGCCGAGTCCGCGGGGACCACACCAAGAACACGTAGCCGATCTCCCAGACGATCGTCAAATGTGTGGCCAGGGCCAACCAACTGGGGTATTGATAGGTCCAGGTCATGTCGATCGACTGATATTGATACGAGGCAAATGCGCCCCAGAGGGCTTCGCCGGTCCACCAAGTTACCCCTTGTAGCTTGCCCGTTCCAGCAAACCAATAAATGATGCACAACTGAATTTGAATCAAGCGGGTCCCGATCGTCGCCCAGGGACTGAGTGCCACTGGCAGCGGCCCGTCCCCGCGGATTTTCGCTCGGCGACATTCCCACCACCGATCCACACTTCGAGCTCGACCGGCCCCCCCCAAGGTCAAATACATCGCCAGTGCCACATTCATTTGGTCCAGACCAAACAGGGCCCCCGTACCGCGATGAGCGTAGGAGATCGCAAAGGCCGTTGCCAACCACCCTGTCCAGGGCATGCCCAGGCCGATGGTAAAAGCCAGAAATGACGCCAAGGCCAATCCATGCAAACACCACAATGCGGTGCCGTTGCTGACCCAATCAAAATGGCTCCAGTGCCACGGGGTCGGATGCATTTGCGGCGAGATCTCCGGTGCGATCATCCGCTGCGGCCCCAGAAACGCCTCGAAGTCGATCGACCAGACCAAATGCGTGTAGAGCAGCATCAAACCAGCCAAGATCCGTAGGCAGCCCAGCCACTCGGGGCTCCGCGGCGTGAACCAGAACGACTGCCAGCCCGCCACCAGATCTCGACCGCTGCCGATGACTTGGCTCCAGACCCACCGCGACGCCGCATTGAACTGGTGCAACGGCCCGTCACCCGAGGCAGAGGTCATGGTCCACCTCCCGCCAAGGGTGGCAACGATTCAACCGCCCCCGGCACAGCCTCGGCCGAATCCGCTGGCGGCTGTGGCTCCAAGAACAACAGGGCTTGTCCATCGGCATTCCACCGCCAACGTCCCAACTCAAACGCCCGCGCGGGGTCCAACAGACGCGGGTCCGACGGCTGCATGCCCATCCTGGCCTCGGTCAACGAGGGAATCATGCGACGGTTCAATGTTAGGCGAATCTCCTGGCCCTCGTGCCGCTGCAGCAACTCCAGCGCGACCGGGGTCAAGATCCGCTGCCGAGCCGACTCGGACTCCAACCAGACCCTTTGGTCTTCGGCCACTTGAGCCTGCAGTCGGTCCGCCTCCAAAGCCAGCCCTTGCTCCCGCAGTTGCTCGATCTGCTCCCCTTGGACTTCCAAGTACTGCTGAAACTCGGCCGTCGTGACCCACTGCCCAAACAGCCGCCCCAAGGTCTCCGACCACATGAACCAGCGGTGGTAATTCAACCGCGGGTAGTCCCGATTGATGGCCTGGCGATCGGGGAACAACCCCTGGATCCGCCAACCGTCCGCCCGCTCAATCTCATACTCCACGACGCTGGCCGGGCCCGGATCCGGAGCAAAGAAGCGGTAACCGTGGTTCAAATACAGCAGGGTCTGGTAATGAGCGACATAACGTTGCACCGACACCGCCAACTCACTGGTCGGCGGCACCGCCCAGGGCGAAACAAACATCGCGAGCACATGGTACGCCAACCACAAACTGACCAGACCTCGGATCGGGCCACCCCAGCCCCCATGGAGCACTTGCTGGCTTGTCTCCCCAGATCCCATCGGGGCAGCACCGAGCCCAACGCTCGGGTTGGGCGACGCCACAGGCCCATCCACCGGCCCATTCAACGGCCCGCGTCCCTCGCCTCCGCCCCCCGCACGACGTTGCTTCGGAGACGGCATGCTCGCTCTCCCTTCCAACAGACCCGACGTCCGCCAGACCCCATCGTCTGGCGACCCAATTAGACGCATTGCACCCCTCGGGGTATCCATCGGGCGTTGGGTCACCCAGCAAAAAGCAAAACTGGTTCGGCCCCCCTAACCGCAACGCCCCCAACACCTACCGGTTAAACAGCGGTTGCGATCCGGAACGGCCGGCAAACCGGCGAGCAGCCCATAAAAAAAGCCCATGAAAAAAAGCCCATGAAAAAAAGCCAGGCCGCTGAACGCGGGCCTGGCTCTACTGAACATTCGTTTGGGAGCGATACTCGAGCGACTCGGTACCTGGATCCACGGATGACGACCGGCTGCAACCGACGGAACGCGAGGCAGACGTCGACCAGCCCTTTTTAACTAGCCCTTTTAAACTAGCTTGTCGGCAGTGCGAAGGGCTTAACCTTGACGGCCTTGTTAATGCGGCCGCTGCGGATGCACTGCGTGCAGACGCGCATGCGCTTGATTTCACCCGAGGCAGTCGAAACTTTGACGCTCTTGAGGTTGGGGCGAAACTTCCGCTTGGTGATACCGGTCACTTTGGTACCGACACCGCCCAAGTACTTGGCCACACCGCGAGTCTCGATTTGCTGTCCCGACATGGGCTTTTTGCCACAAACTTCACATTCCCGAGCCATCTCGCGCACCTTTCAATCAGCGTTTCAATCACGTCTCTCACTCGAGTTGCTGGCGGTACCCACCGACCAGCAGCCCGGAGCGGGCAAGTAGTGTAGCGGAGCCCCCGCGTGAGTTCAAGCCGAAATGGGCCCTTCGACCCGTTTTTTCCCCAAAAACCGCCCGAGTCCCCGTCGAACGGTCGGTGGCTCGACTACTGAGAGAACGCCGATCCCGTTGCCGGCGGGCGTCGCGGGCGGAAGCCATCGATCATCTGCTCCGGCGCGTCCAAGCTGCGGATGTTCGGCTCGGGGTGGAAGCCGTTGAGATGTAGAAACTCTCGGACCGAAATCTTCTGCACTCGGTAGGTCCCAGCGTCCAAATCCAACTTGCTGAACGCTTGGCGACCGCGATCGTCCTCGGGCTCGTCCCCGATGATCAAATACCGAGTATTGAGGTCGATCTTGCCTTGGATGTCTCCGTTCTCGTCCATCACAGCCGCCAAGACACCTTGGTTCTTCAGGATGAAGCCCTTCAATCGCTCCAGGTCCGACTGGCCGTCGCCGTTCAGGTCGATCACGCCGGCGATCGCCACGGGAACCTTGTATCCGCCTGGCTCCCAGGTCGCGGTGACGATTTGGTCGCTCGGCAGGATCGGGTCCCGTTCATTTTGGCTCATGATCCGGGCCTCGGCCGAATGCGGCCCCAGAATATTGGTCACTTCGATCGTGGCCTTTTCCAACCCTGCTTCCAACTCGACGTCGCGGCCGAACACACTGAAGCTGATCTTGCGATACAAGCCGTCATCGAAGCCCAGATTGATGTAGACCTTGCCGGTCGACGGTGACAGATCCACGATTCGGCCGTCGGGGATCAAGAACTTCTTGCGTTCGTACTGCTGCAACTGAACCACCTTGGCGTTCAGCACCTGCTCGGCCTTGTTGGCCTTGGTATTGAGCGCGTCCCGCTCGGTCGTCAGCAGCGCCACTTGGTCGCGGAAGCCCTTCACGCTTTGACTGTGAGCGTCCTCGGCGGCAGCCAATTTTGTGGCGAATTCCGTCTTGGCCGCTTCCAGCTCGCCCTGTAACTGGGCGACACGCGAGGTCAACCGAGTCACTTCCTGTTGCAAGCCGGCCGCTCGGTTGTTGGCCTGCTGGACGTCCGTCTGCTTCTCACTGTCGGCAATCTTGACCTTCTCAGCTTCAACCCGCAGGCTGTTGTTGGACAACTTAACGGCCTCGAGCAAGTTCTTGACCAAAGAATTGTACGACCGAGTCGCTGCATCCCCCGACCCCGAGGCGTACAAACGCAGGTCGTTCTCGTACAACGCCTGCACTTCGTTGATCTCGCGTTGCAACTGTTCGTCCGTCACGCGTTCGACGGCTTTGTCCAAAGTGTCGCTGGACGGGGCACCCACCATGATCTTCATGGCCGTCACCGCCGCTTCCGCCGAGCTGCGTAGCAACTGCTCTTTCTTGAACTTATCCTCAGCATCTTTGGCTCGCACCGTTTCCTGCGACGCATTGCTGAAGCCAAAGAACGCTAACAGGCCTAACACCACCGTCAACATTACGGAAACGATCAAGCCAATTTGATAAAACTGATTCTCACGCAGCGCCATCGGCAACTCCCAAGCGTTTGTACGCCGAACACTATCGAACTAGCGTCGGTGACGATAATCGGCCAATACAACCCCACCCGGCAACGAATCCTGCACCGTGCCCACGGTTTAACACGCACCAGCGACTTCAGTTTAGATGGGCCCCAAACTAGTGTCAAACAGCTAGTTTGGGAGTTCTGGGAAAGAAGTTCGTCTTTTCCTCTCCCTGGGGCCCCATGCGAACCCCACGCCCCGCCTCCGAGCGCAAGCCTGCCCCCGGACTAAAGTCAGTCCCGCCCGTCCTGACATCGGTCGTTTGCCGCTCCCAGCCCATCGCCGCTGGCCTGTAAAACGCACGTTTCAGGGCTCAGATTTAGGTCGATTGACGATCCTGCCGATTGGGCTGACTCTGCCGACCCCAGCCCAGTGCCCAGCCCTCTGCCCAGCCCTGTGCCCAGCCCTCTGCCCAGCCAGCGGTCAGCGTCATGACCGACAGCGTTGGCTCAACCGCTCTAACCAGGCCCGTCGCGTGTCGCCCAGGCCCCAAAATGTGGGAAAATTTGACGATTGGGCAAACCGTGCCGCCTGCTCGAACGTAATTGTTGTACGAAATCGCCGAATCCTTCAAGTTTACGTTTCGCCAACCGCTAAACTAAACGCTACGATTGGACAACTCGGCAAACCCCGCAGGACGGGAGCGGTAGGACCGCCCGAGTCCGGCGGGCAGCGAGACTATGGAATCGCGGGGCAATGCGATCACGTTTCCCTCCGAGAACTAGCCGACCAAGCGAGCGACCGTTCAAATGACTTCAATGCAACTCCACATCCCGCGACTCCGCTGCCTGCTGCCGCTCCTCGGTTGGCTGGGATGCGTGATCGGCCTGGGCCAGCTCCCGGCTCCGGCGGTGTGGGCCCAACCGACATCGGTTCTCGGAGTGCCTCAGCCGGCCACCGGAAACACGATTCGCTCGACCGCCTATCGCCCTGCTTTAACGCTCGAGCCATCGGCGGTAGAAGTCTTCAGCCAATTGAAAAAAGTGGTCGCCTGGACTGCCCCCAGCGTGGTGCATATCGAAGCCAAAAAGGTTTCACCAGCCGAAGATCGCCTGTTGACCGGCGGCCGAGATGGCTCGCGGACCGTGGAAACCGAAGAGGCCGGCGCCGGCATCATCCTGGAACACCGGCAGAAGTACTATGTCGTGACCAATCGGCACGTGGTGCTCGGGGCCAGCCCGCAGAACATCTTTGTGCAGCTGCACGACGGCACGTTTTATTATCCCTACCGCGTGTGGGAAGATTCCAAAACCGATCTCGCCGTTCTGGGATTGGAGGCCACCGGCCTAACCCCAGCCAATTTGGGCAACAGCGACCAGATCGTGGTGGGCGACTTCGTCGTCGCCATCGGCAGCCCCTTCGGACTCAGCCACAGCGTCAGCTACGGCATCATCAGTGCCACCGGGCGACGGAATTTGGACTTGGGCAAAGCCGGCGTGCTTTATCAAGACTTCTTCCAGACCGACGCGGCCATCAATCCCGGCAATAGCGGCGGTCCGCTGATCAACCTGCAAGGCGAAGTCATCGCCATCAATACGGCCATCGCCAGCAACTCGGGGGGGAACGACGGCATCGGCTTCTCGATTCCCATCCGCATGGCCCACCGCGTGGCCACCGACCTGATCGACTACGGCCAAGTCCAACGCGCTTTCATGGGCGTAAAACTGGACTCGCAGTACTCGGCCAAGACCGCCGCCAGCCTAGGGCTGAACACGGTGTTCGGCGCTCGCGTCCTCGTCGTCTTCAGTGATTCACCCGCCGCCCAAGCCGGGCTGCAGGTCGGCGACGTGGTTTTGGATTTCAACCAGCAACAAGTCCGCGATGACTCGCACTTGGTGCTGATGGTCAGCCAAGCGCCCACCCAGCAAGCCATCCCACTGACCGTTTTCCGCAATGGCCAACGCGTGGCGCTCTCCATCCGCCTGCAAACTCAGCCCAGCGAATAGGACGGGTACGCCACGAAATCGGCCAAACTTTGCTACAATCGTCCGTATCGCTCACCTACACTCCAGCGAGGACGACCTGCCGATGTCACGCACCGCCACTCACATTGCCTGCCCACAACTCGTGTTGGCCTTAGCTCTCTGCGGAATACTGCCTTCCTACGCGCTGTCCCAGCAAGTAGTCACGCGCGTGGCCCCGCCGGAAGTGCGGACTTCCGCCGAGATCTCGATCGCGATCAATCCGGTAAATGTCAACAACCTCATCGCCGGCAGTTTGGCTCGTGGAGACGGACTGCCGGGCTCCAACCTCACCTACGTCTCGCAGGACGGCGGCAAGACATGGTCGTCCGTGGCCGTGCCCAACCCCGACGGACGGACCCAAGGCGATGACGTCGTGTTGTTCGATGCCAACGGACGCGGTGTCCACGCCTTTATCTCTTTTGCAGGATTGTGGGAGGAACGCCCCGCAGTGGCCGCCAACGGGATTGGCCTGACCACCAGCGACGACGGCGGCAGGACCTGGAGCGACCGGGTCATGGTCGTTGATCACTTGAACACCAAGACGCCGTTCGAAGACAAGCCTTGGTTGGTCTTCGATCGCCATCGACGCTCGTCGCATGTCGGCAACTTGTACGCCGCTTGGACGCGGTTCGATGTCTACGGCAGTGCCGATCCCGCCGACAAATCGCACATCCTGTTCTCACGCAGCACCGACGGCGGCCGCTCGTTTGCACCCCCGATTCGCATCTCGGATACCCCAGGCGATTGTGTGGATGACGACGGTACGCTGGAAGGCGCCGTCCCCGCCGTCGGTCCCGATGGCACGGTCTACGTCGTTTGGGGCGGGCCACGTGGTCTGGAGTTCGACAAGTCGACCGATGGCGGTTTGACCTTCGGCACCGACCGAGTCCTGGTGGAAACACCGGGCGGCTGGGCCTCGACCGTCGAGGGGATCTCGCGGCACAATGGCATGCCTGTGACCATCGTGGACGCTTCGCGCGGGCCCTCACGAGGGACCATCCATGTGAATTGGATCGACGAACGCAACGGCAACAAAGACGTGTTCTTGATTTCCTCGACCGATGGCGGTGAGACCTGGACGGCACCGCAACAGGTGAATGACCCAGCCACCGACAACGGCCGCGACCAGTTCTTTACTTGGATGGCGGTCGACCCGGCCGACGGTTCGGTGAACATCGCCTATTACGATCGGGCGGCCACGACCGGCACTCGGACTCGATTGACCTTGGCTCGCAGCCTCAACGGTCGCGACTTCCGTTACTTCCCCATCGACACACCCGAATTCGACTGCCGCGATGACGTCTTCTTCGGCGACTACCTCGGTATCGATGCCCAGTTGGGACGTGTGGCGATCGGCTTTATGCAGTTCCCGCCCCAAGAGCCAGCACCGGCTGATGTGCAAGTCTTCTCCGCGGTACTGGACTTCGAACCCAGCACCTGCGACTTGCTGCCACACGGCTCGCGATTTGCCGGTCCGGAACAGGTGACCGTGCAGCATATCCTGATTGGCTTCACCGGTTCGATACCGGGGAAAGACATCACCCGTACCAAGGAGGAGGCCGAGCAATTGGCGCGGCAGCTGCTTGAGCGAGCACGTGCTGGCGAGGACTTTGCGGCCTTGGTCCGCGAGTACACCGAGGACCAATCGCCGGGGATCTACGCCATGTCCAATGTCACCGTAACGCCCCCCAAATCAGGGCCCGAGGAGACCACGGCCGAGCAAGCCGAGTCAACGACGCAAGACAAAAATTGGTCCAATCCGGCCACGGATCAACCAGCCGACGTCTTCCCACGAGCCGCCATGGTCCGCGCGTTTGGGGATGTCAGTTTTTCTTTGACGCCTGGCCAGATCGGCATGACCGAGTACCATGGCACCTACAGCCCTTACGGCTGGCATATCATCAAGAGACTGGATTAGTTTCGCGACGCAAATTGCGAATGCCGTTTCGTGGTCCCGGCGGACCGCTGTGCTACGAAAAACACCGGCTTTTCTGGTTCTTCGGCTCGCAGTACCTCCCGCGAGCCGAAGTTTTTAGTAAATTTTGGCCAAATTGTTCTGCGTGTTTGGCGACTGAAATCCGCTGCTAGGGGTAGGAGGTCTATGACCATGAACGAATTGGAACTGTTTGCGGCTCTAGTGGCGTTGGGCGATCCGGTGGAGCGGGACGCTTTGTTGGATCGCCAAAGCGCTGGCCAGCCGGAACTGCGTCAACGCCTGGAACAACTGCTGGCAGCACATTTCCAGTCCAGTCCGCTACTTGACGCTACCAACTTAGATCCGCTTCACAAACAAGCGCGACCGATCATGTCCAGCCCAATGGACGTGACCTCGGACTTGAAGGCATCGGCCGAGCGGGCGGGTTGCGTGGTCGCTCAGAAATACAAGCTCTTGCAACAAATCGGCGAAGGTGGGATGGGGACCGTCTGGATGGCCGAACAAAGCCAACCGATCAAGCGCCGGGTGGCTGTCAAACTGATCCGGGTCGAACGGGGCCAGTCCAAGTCAATTCTCGCGCGTTTCGAAGCTGAACGGCAAGCCATTGCATTAATGGACCATCCCCATATTGCCAAGTTGCTCGACGCTGGCTCAACCGATTCAGGCGCACCATTTTTTGTCATGGAATTGGTCAAAGGCATTCCGCTGACCGAATACTGCGACCAACACCGATTGAGCGTCACGGATCGCTTGACGTTGTTTGCCCAAATTTGTGGTGCAGTACAGCACGCACACCAAAAAGGGATCATCCATCGGGATCTGAAGCCGACGAATATTCTGATCGAAAACCACGATGATCAACCGGTCCCCAAGATCATCGACTTTGGGTTGGCCAAGGCGACCAGCGGACTGCAATTGACCGATCAATCCCTGTTCACCGCCTTTGGCAGCGTCATGGGAACTCCATTGTACATGGCCCCAGAGCAGGCCAAGTTTAATGCCGTTGATGTGGACACTCGCGCCGACATTTACTCGTTGGGCGTCATCCTTTATGAACTTCTAACCGGCAGCACACCGATCACCCGCGAATCTTTCAAAAAGGTCGCCCTGGATGAAATGCTAAAGCTGATCCGAGACCAACAAGCCCCGACTCCCAGCAGTCGCTTGAGCACGGCGGACAGAACTCCGTCGGTCGCATCCAATCGCCAGATGGAACCCGGGAAGCTGGGACGTTTCGTCAAAGGCGAACTCGACTGGATCGTACTAAAGGCCCTGAGTAAGGAGCGGGATCGACGGTACGAGACGGCTAACGGCTTTGCGCGGGACATCGAACGTTTCTTGAGTCATGAGCCCGTGCAAGCTGGACCTCCAAGCACCGCCTACAAGTTCCGGAAATTCGTCCAGCGCAACCGAGGACAAGTCATCGCCGCTAGTTTGGTGTTGCTGGCCCTGATGGCAGGCATCACGGGAACGACTTGGGGGCTGCTACAGGCAAATCGGTCGGCTGAACTGGAGCGAATCGCCCTAGAGGATGCGAATCGCAAGCGGGAGGAAGCAACCCAACAACAAATCAGGGCCGAGCTCGCAGAGAAGCAACTGCTTGATGACTATCGAGCGGCGACTGACGATGCGATCGAGAACCTAATTTCGGCTCGTTCGGAATTGGGGCCAGAGGAAAAGCAGTACTTGAATAACTCGCTTGCCAGATGGCAAGCCTATGCTCTGAGGCAAGGACAGGAAGCGAAAAACCGACTCATTCGGGCAGAGGGCCATTACCGAGTTGCGTTGCTCTACACCAAACTGAATCAACGTACTCAGGCCGAATCGGAGTATCTGATCGCTCGAGATATTCAAAAATCACTGGTCGACGAATTTCCAGAGGAGCCCACTTATCAATACGATCTGGCGAGAACTGCTTTTAGTCTAGCAAACATCCTGTCTTCACTTTCAAAACCGAATGAACAAATTCTCGCTATGCAGGAGGCGCTTGACATCCAGCAGCGGCTGGTCAATGAACATCCCGCTGAGACGAGTTATCAAGATTTCCTGGCCAAAATCTTGAATAACTTTGCCGATATTTTGGAACAAAAGTCGCCCGAGATCGGACTCAGCCACGTACGGTCAGCACTAGCGATCCGACAAAAACTCGCCAAACAATTTCCAGACGATCCCAAACAAACGGAAGGTTTAATGTTGATCTCGCTCAACACGGGTGATAGCTTACTCGCCTTGAATCGCACAACCGAGGCTTGGGAAGAATATCAACGATCACTTGCTCTCGCCCAGAAGTTAGTAAAGGATGATCCGACGAATACACTGTATTTGGCGCGATTAGCTCGCGTGCAAGAAAAGCGGGCTCGTGTGCTTCTTCAATTGCAGAAGCCGAGCGAGGCGCTGGCGGAAGCGGAAGATTCGCTGGACAACTGGCAGCAGTCAGTCAGTCGTTCGCCAATTTGGAGTCATAATCGGCATGGGCTGGGTCTCTGCGCAGTGTTGGTTGGCGGTATACGCTTCCGACTTAAGGAGTTTGATCAAGCATTGACGGAGTTCCAACGCGCCCAGAAGATTTATGAGGTACTAGTTGAGCTATTTCCGACGCGCTCCGAGTACTGGTGGTATTTAGATCTTTCTCACGCTCAGATAGCGCGGACTAACATTGCCATGGATCAGCCTGAGCAAGCGGTACTTGAAATCCGTAACGGACTCCGTATCCTGCAACTGGCCCTCAATCAAAAACCCAATGACACAAGCATTCGCCGAAGTTTGGCTGAACGTCATTCGCAACTAGGTGTCGCTCTTTCGAATTGGGGTGAGACGTCGGAGTCCATGACCGCATTTCAGGCCTCTCTTGTCCAGTGGGAATTCTTGGTCGGTCAACACTCGGAGGAACGGCACTACCGATTGCAGGCCCTGTACCACAAGGCTAAGGTCGGTCGGCACGAGGAAGCTGTGGAGGAAATTGAACAGTTGGTCATTCTTGCTGGGTGGACGGTTGAGCAAAGATACACAATGGCTTGTGTCTATGCGATTGCCGCTCAAGGTACATCCTCGAAACGGGAAGATTATGCTCTGCGAGCAATGACACTTCTGAAAGAAGCTATCACCGCCGGGCGTGAGTGGTTGAATGTTGATTTCCTTCAGACAGACAAAGATATCGACGTCCTTCGTGACCGCGATGACTTCCGCCAAATGCTCAACGAACTGAACGACCCGAGCGCTCCATGACGGTCCGCAACCACTGTTCCGTTGTTGCGACTGCGACACACGACCATTCGATATTTTTTCGGCAATGATCATTTTTTATAACAATAGATGCAGCATGTTCGAGGAAAACAGAACGTCGTGGCTTGCTCACTGCCCCAAGTCGTCGAGAATACAGAGCGACACTTCTACGGTTGCTGTTGATTTGAATCCATCGGGTTGGTCGGCAGCAAACCTACGCAGTCGGACTGCATCGTCGGCATCATGGTGCGAGATGCGCGTCAGAGGACATGGGGTGGTCATCGGGCTGGTGCGTCGCGTCAGAGAACTGGGTATCGACCCAAGTTTGAGTTATGCTAATGGATCGAGCCTTTGGCGGCTGTTTTTTCCAGGAATTGCAAGATCAATCGAGGTTTGCCCAACCCATGACACCTGAGGAATTGTTGCCGCAAGTTTACGAGGAGCTGCGCGAGCTGGCCGCTGTGAAATTGTCTTCCGAACGAGCCGGGCAGACCTTGGACCCCACCGCTCTAGTTCACGAGGCGTTTCTCAAGTTGGGTGGTGAGCGATCGTTTGCGTCCCGTGGCGATTACCTGCAAGCCGCCGCGCAGGCAATGCGTCGGATCTTAGTCGATCGAGCCCGAGCTCGGAACGCGGTCAAGCGGAGCGGGGGTCGACGAGTTGAATTGGAGTCCGGACATTTACAGGTTCCCATCGCCGACCAAGATTTGGAGGATTTGGACGAAGCCCTCGAACAATTGGCGGTCGTTCAGCCCCAATTAGCAAGGTTGGTGCAATTGCGGTATTTTGGTGGTTTGACTTTGACTCAATGCGCCGAAGTGCTGAACGTCTCACCGCGAACTGCCGACACGTGGTGGGCCTACTCTCGTGCCTGGTTGGCAGTGGCACTCAAACGCTAGGCTCGTCTGGCGGCAAACGCTTCTCGCAGGTGCTAGGCCCAATGGGCATTCACGACTATCATACCACCTCCAACCGGTACGATTGGAATATCATCAAGCGACTGGATTTGTACAAAACAATCAGGAAACCAGCATGTGGATTTTCACGAAATACGGCTTTTATAGCGCCGTGTGTGCGTGGCAGGGAGATGGCAGGCAGCATCAACCCGTCGACCCCGATCGGATCATGGTGCGGGCTCGAGTCGAGTCGCATTTGACGGCCCTGCAAGCTCGGTTCCCCCAGTGGTTAGCAGATTGCTCGATCCAGTCGACCCACTCGACCGACTACGCGCACCGACTGTTCGTACCCAAGGCCGCCTGGGCCCAGGTCCTGTCAGCTCTCGCGACCGAAACCGACTACGACAACTTCAAGTCCGAAGTGGCAACTCACCAGGGCAAATCCGGCGCGGATTACGAACAGGCCTTGCACCGCGTCTGGTCGGTCATGCATCAACTGCAAAACGACTGAGTCGCCGGCAACAAGCGGAACGCTCGACTAATGGGATCGGTGTGGTAAAGGGGTCAGGAGTCAATTGCCGGAACGGCCCTACGGGTGCTTCGCACAATTGACGCCTGACCCCTTTACCACACGCCAAGTTTTGGGTGTGACAAAGCACTAGTCGACCTGGGGTTCCCAAATGCGGTTCTGCTTGGCTTCCAAGAAGCCAGCATTCGTCGGTCGAAGCGACCATAGGTTCATTTGCCGCAGCATCGTTGGAGCTCCAACCGTAAAGGCATTGATTTCGCGGCGATTTTCATAACTCGGAAACGCCGCGACCAATGCTTGCCGATCATTGACGAACACTTCCACCAGATAGCGATCGACGAAGATCCGCAACTCCAGATCCTCGCCGTCCGGCAAATCAGCCACCGAAAACGGGGCCTCGGTCGAACCCACTCGAATCGTACCCGTTTCCGGACGAAACAAGATCGGCAAGCCATTGCCCTGTTCATCGGCAAACAACACCAAGCCAAACAGCTTGCGCAACGCTTCGCTGCGAGTGACGGTTATCTTTAACTCACAAGCCTCCCCCGGTAGCGAACCGATGCGCTGCAGCTGTGGACGTTGGTTGGGCGGAGCATGTCCTCCATGTCCCGTGAGCGGCTGATCGAGCACGATGTTTTCCTGGACAACAAGCGTCTCGCGCAGAGACTCCAGTTCTCGGATCGGCGCTATTCGCAGTGTTCCGTCGTCCCGCAGGCTCAACTCGCGCGGCAATGACTGCACGGTCTTGTTCAGCAACTCGGCCTGTGGCCCAGCGGTCGTCAACCAGGCCCACATCACCCGCCGACCGTCTGGGGTCAGGACACTCTCCGGAGCAAATACATCGGTCCGTTGGAACAAGCCCCAGACCACCTGCTCGTCCCGCTTCCAATTCATTCGTCGATGGACTTCCGGCACAAATTGCTGTCGCTCGGCATCCCAATCCCCCAAGTAGTAGCGACACCCCAGTGGATGGCTGATGCAGAGCAACATCCACTTGTCCCCCAATGGAAAAAAGTTCGGACAGGACACGTCTTCGCCAATCGCCACATCGGGCAGCTCCTGCGCCATAAAATCGCCGACCAATGTCCAGGTCTTTAAGTCACTCGATTTGAAGAGCGGCGGATTGGGTCCACCCGAGATGGCATAGTAGGTATCCCCGATCCGAAAACAGTCGGGATCCCAGTGATTGATGTTCGCGGGTGCGCCAGTGGCATCCCGCACGTCCACCGCATACGGTTTCTGCCATGCCGACAATTCGTAATCGTCCGCGATTGCGATTTGATTGCGCCCCGAGCTCTCCCCATGATAGATGACCGCTGGTCGATTCTCCTTGGTCAAGAACCCCGTACCGCTAAACATCCCATGCCCCGTGAAATGGGGTTGCAGCTTGGTTTCTTGCCACGTCCAGTGCAACATGTCGGGGCTGGTCACATGAATAAAGGAAAACGACTGTCGTCCCTGCCACGGATGCCGCAAGATATAGTGCAAGTGATATTGGCCATCCAGATAAAATGCCGCGTTGGGATCGCCCGGCAGACTGTCTTCGCCGGGATGCATCAAATGGATCAGCAGCGATGAATCGTCGCTATCGCTGGCTCTCTGGCCTCGCCCCGGTACTTCTACTGCCAGCGTCGTACCCGCGAACAGCAACACGAAGCTCAATCTCAGCCACAGGGTTCCCAGTTTCATTGCCATTGCCTTTCCGCTTGCCTCGCTGATTCATCGCCCAACACTCGACATCAGTCTAACGCAGCGCCCCGAGGCTTGCCTAGCGAATCTGACAGCCCAAACCAGAATCATCGTCCGTTGGCAAACACCCAACCATCGCAGCCAAAGTGCTTAGTCGGTGACAATCCGAACCGAGTCAATTACAATCAATGGGCGGGTCTGAGATTCCAGAGGAAACCAAGCATGTTGCGTTGTTGGATTTTACTCATTTGTTTGTTAGTCACAACTCCCTTCGCTGCTGGACAGGAGACGCCGCCTCGGCCCGCCAATCTGGAGCCCCTTTTGGGCGTCGACTCACCCTTGCAACCGACAGAACGGATTGTGTTTGTTGGTGACTCGATCACCATGCAAGGCGGTTTCGTGGAACTGATCTCACAAGGCTTGCAAAGCAACCAAGCCCAGCAAAGCATCCGAGTCACTCGACATGGCCTCAACGGCGGACGAGTGCCGGACATGTCCGCCGGGAAAACGCCCTGGGGTGAGATCAAACCGTACGCCGAGATTCTGGCGACGGACAATCCCTCGATTTTGGTGCTGTATCTGGGCATCAACGATGTGATGCACTCGCCCGGGACTTCGCCGGAAGACTTCGAGTCGGGCCTGTCCGACATGCTCAAGGCCGCCCAGGCTGCGGGAGCGGCTGTCGTTTTAGCCACCCCGGCCGTCAATGGTGAGAACATCGATCCGGAAGCGGAAGATCAAAAGAAACTAGCGAGTTACGCCGAAATCACACGACAAGTCGCCGAGCAACATGGGGCCACGCTCTGCGACTTGAGACAAGCGTTTGTCGACTACCTGCAGCAACACAATATCGCCCAAGCACGTTCTGGATTGCTGACCTACGATGGGGTCCACATGAGCGCCGAGGGCAATCGCCTGATCGCGGAACTCATGGCCGCTGCCTTGGCAAAAGCTGCCCAAGCGCGGCAAGCAAAATGACGTAATCGTTTACGCCCCGTAGGGTGTCATGCAGCAAGTCAGGTTAACCCTACGATCGTTTGCGAGTATAAGCAACTGGAGAACGCTATCGGTTTGCCCCGAGAACCACCCGACTTGCGAAATGCACCACCCCCGAGGATTACTTCCCACCCGTGAACGGTTACAAAATGACTCCCCTCCCGTACCCCACAACGCCGCGCGGTCACACACGTCTCGCTCGGGTGCCTGGCTGCGCCATCGAATCGTCACGGGGCCGTCAGTGTTTTGAGTCGGCTGACAACTCGCGGCTCTCAGCCCGATAGGCGTAACGCATCAGCCAAGCCGGCGCTAGCGACACGATCAAAGTTAAGATGATAAAGATCAACTGGTTCTTGACCAACCATTCCATCATCCCAATCTTCGACTGGGACTTCGCCAATTCTTTCGCCACCTCCGTATTGACTTCGGCGGCCCAAGCACCGCCGCCGACCGCAAAATCATGGGCCCACGCCCCACCACCGACAGCCAAGTGGTAGGCCACCGCCCCACCGCCCGTTGCAATGTGCCAAGCAATCGCCAAGCCGCCGACCGCTTCATAGCCGATCGCTCCGCCGCCGATCGCCAACCAGCCCAACGCGCCACCGCCGATGGCCACACCGCCGATGGCCCCGCCACCAAACGCCAAACCACCGATTGCCAATCCGCCGACCGCGACCAGTCCCTTAGCGATGCCGCCCGCGGCAAATAACAGTCCGGTCGCGTTGTCGCCCAGAGCAATCCAGCCAAACGCGCGACGCGGGATGGAATTCGAATGCTTCGTAGGTGAATTCGCGTCATTAAACTGAATGTCGACCAACGGCAACCCCAACCATTTCCATTGGCTGGTATAACATCGTCCGCGATAGATGGTTTTGTTCAGCCCCATCTGCCGCCGCAGCGGTGACGGATTCAACTCGGCATCCACAGGCAACTGTTGGTGGAGTTGCTTGAGTTCTTTGTTAGCGTTGAGTCCCATGCGAATCATCGCAATCAAAAAAATTACGGTGATCGACACTAGCAGTGTGAAATACCCCATGCTCCAACCAACGAGCAACAGGGGAGTCAGGCCCAGAAGAGCCAGCGTAAAGATGACCGCCGCCAGAAAGGAACGACGACCATGTTTGAGCAACAAGTCGCGTTCAGCGATCGTTTCGGCCATTTGGGCCGGCAGCCAACTACCGAGAAACGCGCCACCCAGTCCACCGGCGGCTCCCAACAGTCCACCCATTAGCCCAGCGGCCGCACCCGTGGTGGCAACCGACTTCACCGCCGTCGATGCCAGGCCACCCGCTGCGGTTATCGCCGCGGACTTGGTCACTTCCGCCACCGCGGCACCTCCCACCGTCGCGGCACTGGCGGACGCCGTGGCTTTCAGGGACGCCGTCAAAGCCGCCAAGCCCACCATCACCCGAGCCGTCAACACGCGACTCGGTCGGCTGCGGACCAACACCTCTTCCACCCTCTGGGCCAAGGTCGCTCGCAACAACTCCCGTCCGCGATGCACGCGTTGCTTGGCCACATCGGTTGAGACGCCCAAAGCCGACGCCACTTCGGCCATCGATTGGCCCTCGCGATAGAACAACACCAATGCCTCGCGATTGGCCGCGGGAATTTCCGCCAAGGTTGCCCAGACGATCTCGCGTTCCTCCGTGGAGATCGCCTGGAGCACCGGCTCCATCGCCTGAGTCGGCACCCGTTCATCCAGCTGGGACGTCGCATGTCGCCCCTCCCGTCTGGCATGCTGGAGCGCCATGTTTCGCCCGATACCGCAGAGCCAGGCCGCCAAACGCTGGTGATCGCGCAATTGGAGCCGCTGTCGCCAGGCCTGCCAAAACGTTTCCTGGGTGATTTCTTCGCTCAGCGCGAAGTCCCCGGTCGCACTGTAGGCTACGGCGGCCACCAAATTTTGGTACTTGGCCACCACGGCTTCGAAGGCCGCGGGCTCGTCCGCCAGGACCCTGCGCCACAGCCCTGGATCTTCAACTTGCCCCGGATCTTCAACTTGGCCTGCATCTTCAACTTGCCCCGCATTTTCGACTTGACCGGCCTCTGCGCTTGTATTCATGACCTGGACTCCCTTGGACGCTGCGATTGTACCCCAAACCCGACGATTGTCGCTGTCCATAAGTGCTGCAAAAAGGGTCCCCGGTGACGCAAAAAATTCCGGATCGCATGATTTTTTCACGAGCTGACTTCGTTTATGATCTTGGCTTACTTCCACACCTCGTTTGTTTTTCTGGAGTCACTCCTCATGGCGAAACATGAAATCCTGGTCACGCTGCGTATCCCTGGGACCTGGCCCACCCCTGCCGATTTGTTCGCAGCCATGCCCGCCGGCTGTAAAATGCAGGCAGACGCTTTGATCCTCAGTGATGGGACCGAGATCGAGGTCAACATCCGTCCGCGGGATGCCCAGTTTGTGTCGGTCTTCGGCCAGGCCTGCCGTCGAGGTCCGACCAAGGCCGAAAAAGCTGCTCTCCAGAAATACACTTGGCAAATCTGCTTGACAGGTCCCGGCGGTTCAATGCACAACGCGGTCGTCATGATGCAGGCCGCCGCGGCTGTCCTACAGGCCGGTGGTTCGGGCGTGTTCATCGACAACAGCGCCATGTCATTTGGTGCCGAAGCCTGGCATGAAATGGTGAAGTTTCAAGACACCGATGCCATCAGCTACGCATTTACGAGTATCGCGCGCGATCCACAGGTCACCTACACCATCGGCATGCACGTCTTCGGTCTGCCGAACTTGGAAATGCGCAACGCCGATACCGGTCCCGACGGCGACGAACTTATCGAACTGATCCAATGGATCTGCAACCAAGAGAAACCGTGCGAAACGGGACAACTCATTTCTACCCCGAGTGGTTCGCTGTTTCGCGTCTCCATCCAACCGGACAAACGATTTCCTCCGCAGGCACCCATGCACAACCCCTGGGGGACCATTCGGTTTACCAGTACCAAAGAAATTTCTGAACGAAACTAAGTCAAACTTTGCGACGAAATTCGGAGGGTGTCACACCGACAATGGCTCGGAACGCCCGCGTGAATGCGCTCTGATCGGCGTAACCGCAGCGCTGCGCGATGTCCACGATCGGTATCGCGGTTTCTCGCAACAGCGTCGAAGCGGCGGCGATACGAGTCTTGGCCAGTAACTGGGTGGGCGTGAGTGAAAACAACCGCTTGGTCAGCCGCCCCAGTCGATTGTGAGTCAATCCCGCGCGCTGAGCCAAGATCGCACAGGAAAATGGCTGCGATACATCCTGTTCAAATTCGGCAATCGCTCGAGCAAACCCCACGGGAACCTCTTCACTGGCCAGCGGCCCGCGCAGGTCACGCGAAAAACCGATCAACCCGATCACACGGCCCTGGTCGTCCTTGAGCGGCAGCTTCGACGTCAGGCACCACACAGCTGACCCAGGGCGATACCACTGCAGTTCCAGAAAATCCACCAGCGGCTTGCCGGTGTTCAAGACCCGCTGGTCTTGTTCGGTCGGCAAACGCCCAAAGTCGCCCGGGCAAATATCTTGCGGCCGTTTCCCCAACGCATCCGCTTTGCTTCTGAGGCCATGCCGAGCCACCAGGGAGTCGTTCACGGCAATGTATTGCCCGGCCCGATTCTTGACAAAAAAGGCCACGTCCGGATTCAGGTCAAACAAGGCTTGCAAGACTTGCACGTCGACTGCAGGAACCGTAACGAAATTGTGCCGATCTGACATATTTTTTAAATTAGACTTCATTTCAGATTCGAACGATCGCGACAGCGTTGCTTGATGTTTCTCATGACCTCCATGCCGCTGATCCATCGAGCCCATTCGCCGCTTCACGGTCTCCCGCCACCAGGCCCGGTCGCCGACAATCGCTCGATGTTCCGTTGCCGCCCCCCGGCACAACCCACGAACGCTGCATCCGCCATTGTGCGCGATTCACCACGCTGTGGCAAGATTCTTTCAAGAACTCCCGCAGCAAATGCAGTACAATGGGATCAGCAGGCAGGCAGTCCAGTCACCCGATCCCTCGCCCACAGAAACGCCCATGAAAATTGCTCGGATCTTTGCTCACCGCGTCGAATTGCCCCTAGTCGAGGGTTCTTACAAATGGTCCGGCGGCAAGTCGGTGTCGGTGTTCGACAGCACGATTGTGGGAGTCGAGACGGACTGTGGCCGCGTGGGCTACGGCGAAGTCTGCCCACTGGGGCCGTTCTACCTGCCCGCTTATGCCGCGGGCGTACGGGCGGGTCTGCTAGAATTGGGCCCGCATCTGATCGGCTACGACCCGCGAGAACTGGGCAAACTCAACCACCGCATGGACGCGGCCCTCAAGGGCCATCCCTACGTCAAGTCGGGCATCGACATCGCCTGTTGGGACCTCTTGGGGCAAGTGACGGGTCTGCCGATTTGTACATTGATGGGCGGACGTTTTGGAGACAGTATCCGCCTCTATCGCGCGATTTCGCAATTGCCACCCGATGAAATGGCGGCCAATGTCGCCAGCTACCGCGACCAGGGCTACACACGGTTTCAATTGAAGGTCGGCGGCGATCCCGATCAAGATATCGAACGCATTCGCCAGGCCCGCGCCTGCCTGCGTCCCACCGATCGCTTGGTGGCCGACGCCAATACGGGCTGGACCCAACATGAAGCCGTCCGAGTCGTGCGTGCGGTCCGTGATCTGGATGTCTACATCGAACAGCCGTGCCTGAGTTACGAAGAGTGCTTGGCCGTACGGCGTCAAACGGATCATCCCTTTGTCTTGGATGAAAACGTCGACAGCCTGGACATGCTGCTCCGCGCCAAAGCCGACCTGGCGATGGACGTCGTCAATCTCAAGATCAGCAAACTGGGTGGATTGACCAGAACCAAACAAGTCCGCGACCTGTGCGTGTCGATGGGCATTGCCATGACGTTGGAAGACAGCTGGGGCGGCGACATCACCACCGCCGCCATCGCACACCTGGCGCACAGCACGCCAGAAGAATTTCGCTTCACCAGCACCGACTTCAACAGCTACGTCACCGTCAGCATCGCCACGGGCGCGCCGCAACGGGAGAACGGCTTCATGCAAGCCAGTACCGCGGCGGGACTGGGGGTTGTTCCGCGGATGGATGTCATTGGACCACGCGTTTTGGAGGTTACCGCATGATTCGCTGGACAAACCGCTCCATTGGGAGATTTCTTTCCTGGTCGCTCCTCACCACGATCGGCTGGGGGATCGCGACGCTTTCAGCCGTGGGCATCGCCCAAGTCGAACTGGTCGAACCGGTCGAACAAGCCGCCAGTCGCCAGGACTCCAACCAGACCGCGGCGGATCCTCCGCAGCCGGTCCAAGTGTACATCATGCTGGGCCAGTCCAACATGTTGGGCTTCGGTCGTGTCGGTCCCGCCGAAACGGTCGGTTCGCTGGAATACTTGGTCAAAACCCAACAAAAATACCCCCATCTGATCGACGACTCAGGGACCTGGACCACCCGAAGCGATGTGCGATACGTGCACGTGATGGACAAGCGGGGCGTTGATTTTAACAATTTAGAAGAATTCCAGACCGTTCGCAACGAATGGCTGACCCCCAAAGGTTCGTTTGGACCCGAACTGGGCTTTGGCCATGTCATCGGCGACTTTCACGATCAACCCGTCCTGCTCTTGAAGGCCTGCATCGGCAACCGCAGTTTGGGCTGGGACTTGCTGCCTCCCGGCAGTGAACGGTTCGAACACGAAGGCAAGGTCTATGCGGGGTACAAAGACGTCGCCAACTTCTGGGACAAAGGTACCGAACCCAAGCCAGTCCCCTGGTATGCCGGTCGACAATACGATGCGGATACGCGGCATGCCCAGATCGTCTTGCAGAATCTGGCCGACTATTACCCAGACTATCAAGGCCAAGGTTATGAAATCGCGGGTTTCGTGTGGTGGCAAGGTCACAAGGATCAAAACGCGGCCTTGGCGGGTCGTTACGAACAGAACCTGGTCCACCTGATCAAGACTCTGCGGCAGGACTTTCAAGCGCCGAACGCCAAGTTTGTCCTGGCGACGGGTTGTGGCAATCCAGGCCGTACGGGCTTCGGCTTACAGATTGCCGAAGCCCAGTTGGCAGTGGATGGCCGTGGTGGCAAGTACCCCGAATTCGCGGGCAACGTCGCTGCGGTGGATGTCCGAGATTGGTGGCGAGAGGCCGATGTTTCGCCGGTCAATCAAGGCCACCATTATCATCACAACGCCGAGACTTACTACGAGGTGGGACACGCGTTGGGGCAAGCCATGGTCGGTTTGTGGAACGACCCGATCAAGAAAGAACAGCCGAACTAATGAACTTCCCCCTCCGCTTAGTCTTGAGCTGGCTGCTGATCACGGTCAGCAGCCTGCCGGGGAGTCACGCGATGGCGGAAGACCCGCCACAGCGGTTGAATGTGTTGTTGATTACGGCGGACGACCTGAATGCGGACTCCGCCGGTTGGTTGGGTAACCACATGCACCCAACGCCAAACTTGGACATCTTCGCCAAAACGGCGCACCGCTTTGTCAATGCTCATGTGACAATCCCGATCTGCCAACCGGGTCGTGCCGTGTTGATGACCGGACGTCTCCCACATCACAACGGTGCACTGGGATTTGGCCCAATCAACGATGACGTTATGACCTTGCCCGAAATCTTACGTGGGCAAGGATACTTTACAGCGGCGATCGCCAAAACCGCTCACATGAAGCCCGACGCCAAGTTTCCCTGGGATCAGGTGGGCGAACAAGTCTTGGGAAAACAGCCAGCCAATTTCGCCAAAAGATTCCGCCAGATGCTCAGTAGCGCGCAGGCGCAGCAAAAGCCGTTCTTTATCAACGCCAATATTTGCGACCCGCATCGTCCGTTCATCAAAGTTAATGCAGTGCCAGGTCCGCCCGCGGAACGTGAGCCCACCCTGCAAGGCGTCCGAATTTTCCAAACGCAAGAGGTTGCAGTCCCGGCATTCCTGGAGGATCTCCCCGAGATTCGTAGAGAGATTGCGCAATACTACACGAACGTCAGTCGCTTCGACGTCACGCTCGGATTGATCCTGCAAGAGTTGACCGATGCTGGACACGACGAAGATACAATCGTAATGTTCCTATCTGACCATGGAATGTCATTTCCCTTTTCCAAAGCAACCGTCTACTACAACGGGACATGGTCGCCAACGCTGCTGCGGATACCTGGTCAGGCCACAACTCAGACGCGACCGGAATGGGTTAGCAGCCTGGACGTGACGCCAACACTTCTGGAATTGCTGCAAGTTGCTCCTCCCGCAAACATGGATGGACGCTCGTGGGTGCCGTTGTTGAAGGGAGAGTCGCAACCCAATCGAGATTTTGTCATCACACAAGTCAACACGGTGTTCGGAGGACGCTCGCTCGCGCAGCGTTGCCTGCGTACAGCCAATCGATCACTCATGTTTCATGCCTGGGCGGATGGCCCCATCAAGTTTCAAGTCGAAGCAATGAGCGGTCTGAGTTTTGCCGCCATGCAGGCTGCTACCGACCCACAGGTTCAAGCCCGAGTCCGGCAGCTGGTATCAGGTGAACCGCTGATGTTGTTCGATACCCAGTTGGATCCGACAGAACGAATCAACCGAGTTCACGATCCTAACTACGCAGATGACTTTTTGGAACTGAGTCAGAAGCTATTGGCTGAGTTACGTGCCAGCGACGATCCGCAGGCCGTAGCCTTTTTGCAGGCGATCACCAAACGTTCGAAGGAGTAAGCGTTGAACAGCAATTGGAGAGTCTGGCTGCTCGGTCTGCTTGTGTGCAGCTTTGCCACGCCGACGATTGTGGCCAACGATCATCCTAACATCGTCTTGATCCTAGCGGATGATCTGGGTTACGGTGATGTCAGCTGCTACAACGACCAAGCCAAGGTGGCCACGCCGCATCTGGACCTTCTGGCACGCCAGGGAGTCCGACTGACGGATGCCCATAGCCCCAGCACCGTCTGTACACCGACTCGTTATGGACTGCTCACTGGACAGATGCCATTTCGCATCCCCCGCGGTGGCATGGTCTTCACCGGTATCGGCGGGCCATCATTGATCGAACCCGGCCGAATGACACTGGCCAGCCTACTCCGCGATCAGGGCTACGCGACTGCCTGCATCGGCAAGTGGCATGTCGGGCTGACCTTTTATGATGCCCAAGGTGAACCGGTGAAAGATACGGGTACCGACGCCATTCCACGGGTGGATTTCGAACGGCGCATCGTCGGTGGCCCCACCGATCATGGATTCGATCGCTTTTTCGGTACCGCTTGTTGCCCAACCACCGATTGGCTCTACGCGTTCATCGAACAAGATCGCGTGCCCCATCCACCCACGCGTCGAATCGATAAGACATCGCTGCCCCAGCACCCCTATGCCAACGACTGCCGCCCAGGCTGGATCGCCGACAATTTCCCCATGGAAGAGGTCGATTTGGTATTTTTACAAAAGAGTCGAGAATTCATCCAGCAACATGTCCGTGAGACGCCGGACAAACCGTTCTTCTTGTTTCATTCGGCCCAAGCCGTGCATTTGCCGTCATTTCCAGCGCCCCAATATCAAGGCAAAACAGCGGCTGGTCCCCACGGCGACTTCATCCACCAACTGGATGACATCGTCGGACAGTTAACGGAGACCTTGGAGCAGACCGGCGTGGCGGAGAACACGATTGTGATTTTCACCAGCGACAACGGACCGGAGACCACCAGTGTGATTCACATGCGCCAGGACCACGATCATGATGGCGCTCGGCCCTGGCGCGGCGTCAAACGCGACAATTGGGAAGGTGGACACCGCGTTCCCATGCTGGTTCGTTGGCCGAATCGCTTGCCAGCCAACACGGTGTGCGACCAACCGACCTGCCTGACCGATATCTTGGCGACGGTGGCAGCGATCGTCGATGTGCCGTTATCCGGCGAGGTCGCGGAAGACAGCTTCAACATGCTGCCGGCCTGGCGAGGGAAGACGACCGAGCCCATTCGCCCCTATCTGCTGCATCAAGCGTTCGCGGGAGCGAAGACCTTGGCCATTCGCCGCGGCCCCTGGAAGTACATCGACCATCCCGGCTCGGGCGGCAATCGCTACGAAAACAACGCGGGACTCAAGCCGTTCATTTTGCCGGAAGCCGATCCCGCAGCGCCAGGGCAACTGTACCACTTGGTCGACGACCCCGGCGAGACGACCAACGTTTACGGACAACACCCCGAAATCGTCGCCGAATTGCAAGCCTTGTTGCGGCTGACAAAGTCCACCGGCCGCAGCCGCCCAAAACAGGAGACGCCATGAAAAGTCACTTCCTCCCAGCGGTCCAAGGGATCGCTTGGCTGCTGCTCCTCGGCGGCCTGCTGCACAGCTCCTTCGCCGCCGGTCAACCGATAACCACTGACGATTGGCAAGCAGTTGTGCAAACGCGACTGCGTGGCATTTATGAACAGGGACAATGGCGCGCGAAACGCTTCGACGGCCAATGGACCCCGGATAGCAGCGGCTTTGTAATGACGAAGCGTTCGGCGGATGGCTCCCAGCAACGCGTTGTGTACGACATTCGTACCGAACAAACCGATTCTGCTCCGGATCAAGAACAGCCGAATCCGCGGCTGTCACCTGACGGCAGTCGTCTGTTGGAGAACCGCGGTCGACAGTGGAGTATCCGCAACCTGGCCGATGAGTCGCGGCAACCCGTCACACCGGAAACCCAGCCACGCGACGTGTTCTATCGTCAACTCCAATGGAGCCCTGACGGCGAGCGAATCCTGTTTATTGCCGCCGACGAAACGGACGTGCGACGTCGCAAGGTGCTGGTGCCAACGGACCCCTCGTATCCAGACGTCCGCGAAAACCGCTTTGCTCGAGTGGGCGAGTCCATTCCCGTACTCCGCGTGGGTGTGTTCAATCGGCTGAGCGAAGAGACGCAGTGGCTGCCCATCGAAACGCCAGACGAAGGCTTCTACCTGGGGCAAGTCGAATGGGCCGGAAACTCGCGCGAGGTCCTGGTCGAGACCCTAAGCCGATTTCGCGATCGAAGAGAGTTCTATTTGGTCGATGTCGTTGCCAATCAAGCCAGCAAGATATACAGCGAAATCAACGACGCCTGGGCGATCTCCAGTCACACCAACAACCTGGGCTTGAACTGGATCGATGGCGGCCAGAACTTTATTGTTGTCAGCGAACAAGATGGTTGGCGAGAAGCCTTTCTCTATGCACGGTCCGGCGAGCGACTGGCGAAACTCACGCCCGGCAATTACGACATCATCGATCGAGCGACCATCGATGAAGCGAGTGGCTGGTTCTATTTTTACGCCTCACCCGACAATGCCACCCAGAAGTACCTCTACCGCGTGCCACTGGATGGCAGCGGAACGCTCACACGCGTCACACCGGCCGAGCAGCCTGGCACACACGATTATGTGTTCTCGCCGGATGCCCGTTACGCCTTCCATACCTACTCCACCTTCGACACACCGCCGATAACGACCTTGGTGGAACTCGCGGAGCATCGCATCCTCCGCGTGTTGGAGGACAATGCCGAATTGATGCAGAAGACGGCCGTTTTGCGAGCCAATCCGACCGAGTTCCTGGAGTTGGATATCGGCGATGGTGTGACTTTGGACGCGTGGTTGATGAAACCCAGTGACTTTGACCCGAGCAAAAAGTATCCGGTTTTTGTCTACGTGTACGGCGAGCCCCATGCGCAAACCGTGCTGGACGGCTGGGCTACGGTCCATGACCAATTCCATCGTATCGTGGCCGATTTGGGCTACGTGGTGATCTCGGTCGACAATCGCGGCACGCCTGCCCCCAAAGGTGCTGCCTGGCGCCGCAGCGTGTTTGGCAGCCTGGGACCGTTGTCGACGGAAGAACAAGCCGCCGCAGTGCAAGCCTTCGGGCGAACGCGTCCGTATGTCGACCTGTCCCGTGTCGGCATCTGGGGTTGGAGCGGCGGTGGCTCGAATACCCTGAACGCCTTGTTTCGCAAACCGGATGTCTATCACGTGGGCATTGCGGTGGTCCCCAAACCACAACCCCACCTGTACAACGCCTGGTTCCAAGAAATCTACATGCGAACTCGGGAAGTCAACCCAGAAGGCTACGAGACCGCCGCGGCCATCAACTACGCCGCCGGCCTGCAAGGCAAGTTACTGATCATCACGGGTTCCGGTGAAACCAATACCCACATTCAAATCATCGAAGGCTTGGTGGATCGATTGATCGAATTGGGCAAATCATTCGATTATTGGGTTTATCCCAATCGCGACCATGGATTGCAAGAAGGAACTGGAACCGTTGTCCACGTACGAATGTTGGTCATTCGCTACTTGGTAGAGAACTTGCCCAGGGGTGGCAAAGATGTGACGGAACGAACGGATCTACCAAAGTAGAAATCCATGAAACCCCGCAGCCTTCAAAAAACAGTAACGGTTCACGGTGTGTCGCCACGAACAGTTAAAAATGGCCTTCGTACTCGAATGCCTCAAGTCGAGTACGAGTACGACTCGGCTATTCCGCATCTCCCGACTTGCGGGACGCAACAGGACCGATTTTCCCCCCCGACCGTGAACGGCTTCAAATTATGAAACTTCCCATGCTTCGTTTTTGGATCAGCGTGCTGGGCATCGTTTTGACGAGCCTGGGTTCGTCGGATCTGTTTGGACAGCGTCTGCCGCGCGAGGACGTGATTGATGTTCCGGCGGTGGGTTCCGGCTTGTGCGTCAGCAATCTGTTTCAGACCAACATGGTGCTGCAACGCGATAAACCACTGCGGATCTGGGGTTGGGCGGATCCCGCAACCGAGATCACCGTCACGTTTGCCGATCAACAAGTCAGCACACAAGCGAATGCCGATCGGTCCTGGTCGGTGACTTTACAAGCCTTGCCTACCAATCGCACGCCGCAGTCGTTGACCGTCACCGACGGCACGACGACCTTGGTGCTGGACAATCTCCTGATCGGCGACGTCTGGGTACTGGGCGGACAAAGCAACATGGAGTTTGAACTGGCGAAGGTCGAAAACGGGGCCTTGGAAATCGCATCGGCCAACTACCCGGAGATCCGCATCCTGACGGTACCCTACGGCCAGGGCCCTGATCGTCGAGCCAGTTTCCCGCGATTGCACGAATGGAGCGATTGGTTCGGGCGACATTTCCGCAAAGGCGACTGGGACGTGTGCACCCCCGAGGTCGCTAAAGAATTGTCGGCCATCGGATACGTCTTTGCTCGTCGCGTTCATATGGCTTCTCAAGTTCCCATCGGGGTGATCGACGCCTCGCGTGGTGGTACAACCGTGGAGTCCTGGACGCCGTTGCCGGTCCTGCAGGCGATGGACAGTCCAACCACGCGGGCCAAACTGGACCGATTTGCCCAAGCCGCAGCGACCTGGGATGCCGAGGCCGATTTGCAGAATCGGATTCAACAACACGAGCAGTGGCTGGTTCGGCAAACCGAAGAAGGTAAACCGATCCCCGACGATCGACGGGCTCCCCCCAGCGACCTGCGGCCCGGTCCGCTGGGTGACCCCAATTACCCGGGCCATTGTTACGCTGGGATGATCGCGCCCTTGGAGGGCTTCGTGGTCAAAGGTGCGATTTTTCACCAAGGCTACAACAATGCCTTTGAGGGCTCGGTGGGTGTCGCCATGTACCGAGACATCTTCCCAGTGATGATCAAGGCTTGGCGATCCGCTTTTGCTGACCCCGCCCTGCCTTTCGGGATCCTCTCGCTGTGTACCGATGGTTACCCTCAAACCCGAGAAGACTACTGCGAAAAGATGTTCGATGCCGGCATCGATATCCGCGCCGCCCACTACAGCACCTTCCTGGAACTGCACCAAGCGGGCGATAAGAACATCGGCTACGCCAGTACCTACGATCTGCGTCGCCGCTGGTATCACCCCCAAGTCAAGATTCCGGCTGGAGAGCGGATGGCTCGCTGGGCATTGGCGACCCAATACGGTTTCGAGCGACAACTGGAATGGAAACCGCCGATGTTGGTCACCATGGAGGTGCAAGAGGGTGCTATGATATTGACGTTCGATCGCGAGGTAGGTGACCCCGAAGAAGGTCGGATCGAAGGCTTTGCCATCGCGGGTGACGATCGACGCTTCCACCCGGCCGACGTCGAGTACCGCGAGACGGGGCGCGACCCGCAAAACCGACCGCAACTCGATCGGCGGCAGCTGGTCCTCAAGAGCCCAATGGTGCCGCAGCCCATTCACTACCGCTACGCTTGGGGGCGGAACCCGTTGGCCAACTTGCAGGCGATCGGGAACAAGGACTTGCCGCTGGCCACCCAAAAGAGCGATGACTGGGCTTTGGAAGAAGTCCCAGCCAATGTCTTCGCGGACGGGCCCACCTTGCCCCTGGAGCGGCGCGATGCCAATCGGATCCGCCAAGCCCTCCGCGAGCAGGACACCGCTCGCCGGATCAAAGAGGCGGAAATGATCCTGCAAGAAAATCAGCGTTGATCCATCCACCCGATCGCCAGAGATTCCAACCCAAACGTGCCAACACTTGAAGTACACAGAATGGAGAATACTCCCATGCGAATGCTATGGCTGATCATCACGACTAGCCTGTTGTGGCCGGTTGCTGGGCAGGCGCAAACTTTGGATGCGGAACTGCAACGCGAGTCCGTCGCCAACTTGGTCGCCGCCGCTCGGCAACTGGGTGATGCGACTCGCGGGGCCATCGTGTTTCATCAACCCAGCTTGGCCTGTGCCAAGTGCCACAGCCTAACCGGCGACGGCCCCGCAGCTCTGGGGCCGAACCTAACGAGCCTGGGGCCGGACGCCACTGACGAGCACTTGGTGGAAGCGATCTTGCAGCCGTCGAAGGTCATCCGCGAGGGCTACGAGTCCTGGTCGGTACTGACAGTCGATGGAAGGTTGATCTCCGCGTTGCTGGTGGAGCGAACTCCCGAACGCATCGTGCTCCGCGATGTGGCGCGCGATGGCGAGCTGCTGACCATTGCGATGGAAGAGATCGAGGAGCTGAAACGCAACGAGCTGTCGATCATGCCGGCCGGCCAGATGAATCAGTTGGGTAGCCGGCAGCAGTTCCTGGACTTGATTCGCTATTTGATGGAGATTCGCGATGGCGGGTCGACGCGTGCCCAGCAATTGCAGCCCTCCCCTGCCCTGCTGACCTTTGCCATTCCCGAATACGAAAGTCGCGTGGATCACGCGGGCTTGATCGCGACTTGGGACGACGATGCCTTTGGCCGCGGCGAGGCCATCTATCAACGGGTCTGCGCCAATTGCCATGGAACACACGATCAAGCGGGTTCGTTGCCCACGTCGTTGCGGTTTGCTGAGGGCAAGTTCAAAAACGGCAACGATCCCTTGGCCATGTATCGCACGCTCACCCATGGTTTTGGCCAGATGACCGCCCAGACTTGGATGGTTCCCTCCCAAAAATACGACGTGATTCACTACATCCGGGAAGCCTACCTGCGAACGCACAACCCCAGTCAATACGTCGAGGTGGATGCCGATTATTTGGCCGGCTTGCCCGCGGGCGATACGCGAGGTCCGGAGCCGAGTAACATCGAAGCTTGGTCGGCGATGGACTACGGCCCCAGCCTGATTCACACCTACGAGATCCCCGGTAAAGAGCATAACTTCGCCTACAAGGGGATCGCTATGCGATTGGATCCAGGCGCGGGTGGCATCGCGCGGGGTGGGCATTGGATGGTGTTCGACACCGATACGCTGCGAGTCGCCGCGGGCTGGCAAGCGGGCGGTGGCAGCAACGCGACCAACCGCTTCATCGATTGGCGCGCCATCCAATTCAACGGTGAGCACGGCGTGCATCCGCGAATTGTCGGACAAGTGGCGTTTGCGAACGCTACTGGTCCGGGGTGGGGAGATCCGCAGGACGGCAGCTTCACCGACGATCAACGGGTGCAGGGACGAGACGATCGTTTTTACGGCCCCCTGCCGCGACCCTGGGGTCAATTTCGCGGCTTGTACCATCATGACCAACAGGTGATCTTGTCCTACACCGTGGGCGAAACCGAAATCTTGGAGTCACCACAGATGGTTGTCCGCGACACGGGCTCGCCATTGTTCTTGCGGACGTTCAACATCGGCCCGCGAGCAGACGACTTGGTGTTGCAAGTCGCCCAGCATACCGACCCCCAAGCGGAACTGAGCTACGTGGTCGGTGATCATGGTTCAGCCGTGCGTGTGGCAGTCCCAGCATCAGTGGCTGCTGGCGACCAAACGCCGTTGCAATTCGACGGTGAGACCTACGTCGAGATCCCCTCGGCGAATACCCTCGACATGAATTCGCAAGATTTTTCTATTATCGCAAAAATCAAAACCGGCCACGATGGCACGATCTTCTCATTGAGCGATGGTGGGCCCAGCTGGGTTCCCAACGGGCAAGCGTGGTTCATTCGTGGGGGACGATTGGTGCTTGACATTGGTTGGGTCGGCGCGGTGACTGGGCGGACACAGGTGTCCGACGATCGTTGGCATACCGTCGCCTTGACTTGGGAACATGCCACTCGGCAGGTGCGGTTGTACGTCGACGGTCGCCTGGATGGCGAAGGAACCTTGGCCGCCCAAGCACCCTTGGCCCAGCCCGTGGCTCGCATTGGCTTCACTTCGCCCAACTTCCCGCAACCGGCCTCGTTCTTTCAAGGCCAGATCGCTCAGGTGCAGTTCCATGATCGGCGGCTGACCGAGGGGCTGGATACTTTGCCAATTCTGAACACTGACAGCGACAAGTCTAACTCTGCCACGGCGGCCTGGGACTTGGCTGGGCAATTGGGAGCGGAAGTCGCAGACATCGCGGGCGGTGGTTGCAATGGCCAAGTGCGGCGTGGAATGGCCGCGGTTCGCTCGACCGGCGGCCCGGTCATCGCGGGCTTTGCCCCGCAGGATCTGGGAGCCCAATGGTTCGTGGAAGATGGCAACCTGCGGCTGCGAATCCCCGCGGGCCAAGCGGCACTGAAGTTCAGTATTTGGCAACCCAGTGGCGAGACACTCGCTCAATCGACGGAAGAGGCCTGGCACAGCGAGCGATCGGTCCCGCCCACGACTCGTGATCTGCCGGTGCTGCCCCAAGCGGCGTTGGATCTGCAACCGCTGACCCAGGGTGGGCCAGCGCGTTGGCCACAGACCATCACAACGGCCGTGCAACCAGGATCGGACCAGGGACCGTTTGCCGTGGATGTCTTGCAGGCGCCCGAGTCGAACCCCTGGTTGGCGTTGACTCGGTTTACGGGTTTGGACTTCTTTGCCGATGGTCGCTTGGCCGTCTGCTCGTGGGATGGCGATGTGTGGGTGGTGACGCCGCGGGACGAGGGCTCCCAACGTTTGCTGGATTGGCGGCGGATTGCCTCGGGGCTGTTCCAACCGTTGGGGATCAAGGTGATCAACGAGCAGATTCACTTGATCTGCCGCGATCAATTGGTGGTCCTGCATGATTTGAACGACGATGGCGAGATCGACTTTTATCAATGCTTGAATAACGACCATCAAGTTACCGAACACTTCCACGAGTTCGCCATGGGACTGCAAATCGATGCGGCGGGTAACTTCTACTACGCCAAGTCCGGCTGTCATGGCAAGAAAGCCGTGGTGCCCCATCATGGGACCCTGCTCAAGGTCTCGGCCGACGGCTCGCGGACGGAGATATTGGCCAACGGCTTCCGCGCCGCCAATGGGGTGTGCTTGAACCCGGATGGCTCGTTTGTGGTGACCGATCAAGAAGGCTTTTGGAATCCCAAAAATAGAATCAATTGGGTAACCCTGAATTCGGACGGTCGGCCCAACTTCTACGGCAATATGCTGGGGTATCAAGACGTGACCGACGAAGCGGATTCGGCGATGGTCCCGCCGCTGTGTTGGATTACCAACGACTTTGATCGATCCCCTGCCGAACTGCTGTGGGTCGACAGCCCACGGTGGGGAGCCTTGCAAGGATCGCTGCTAAATCTTTCTTACGGTTACGGCAAAGTGTATGTGGTGCCACACGAGGAAGTGAACGGCCAGATGCAAGGCGGGATGATCGAATTGCCACTGCCAGCGTTCCCGACGGGTGTGATGCGGGGCCGCTTCCACCCAGGCGATGGCCAGCTCTACGTATGCGGCATGTTTGCCTGGGCGGGCAGCGCGACCCATCCGGGTGGCTTGTACCGCATCCGGCGGACCGACCAACCGATCGGCCTGCCGTTGGAACTAAAGGCCTACCAGTGGGGCGTCGAACTGACCTTTGCCGAGCCGCTGGACCCAGCCGGGATTGACGACCTGAGTCGCTACGCGATTCAAGCCTGGGATCTGAAACGCACGGCTCGGTATGGCTCGGACCATTACAACCAACGTCCCTGGGCGGTGACCGCGGCTCGGCTGTCGGCAGATGGCAAGACGCTGCAGTTGGAAGTGCCTGAGATTGCTCCGACCTGGGGCATGGAAATTTTGTACCGCGTACCCGCCGCAGGCGGCCGGGTTATCTCGGGCAAGATCCATAACACGATTCATCATCTGCGAGATACCCAACCATGACGTCCCACCCCCATCGTCTGAATCAGCACACAGCTGCAATGGCCAAATCGTTGTTATTGTCAGTTGAGTCAAACATCCGAAGACTTCGTGGCTTGGCCTGGATCATAACATTTGTTTACGCTGTTTTGTTATGTGACGTCGTCGCGGCGCAACGCCCTGAAGACAAGGTCCCGGACTTCACTGTGGGTGACGAGATCCCGGAAGGGATGACGCATGACTGGAACTTGGGTCCCACCGGCGCGCGGGGTTGGATGCACAGCCAAAAGATGGTGACCAAGGCAGCGCGGCAGATTAAGGTCACTCAAGTCGCGGACGGGTCGCCCGCCAGTGCCACGTTGGTCGTGGGCGATGTGATCTTGGGGGTCGGCGGGCAACCGTTTGCCTACGATCCGCGAACGGAGTTCGGCCGCGCGATGGAGGCCGCTCAATCGGTCCAAGGTGGCGGGCGTTTGAGTTTAACGCGGTGGCGGGCTGGAGAGACTTCCGAAGTCGAAGTTTTATTACCCGTGTTGGGGAGCTACAGCCCGACGGCTCCTTACAATTGTGACAAATCGCAAAGGATCTTGACGCAGGCCTGTCAGGTCTTGGCCGGTCGCATGCGGGATCCAAAATACTCGCAACGCCAGAACCCGATTGTGCGCTGCTTGAATGGGTTGGCGTTATTGGCCAGTGGCAATCCGGAGTTTTTGCCCGTGGTGAAACAAGAAGCGGAATGGGCCGCCGATTTTTCGGCCGATAGCTTTCAGACCTGGTACTACGGGTACGTCACGACGTTTTTGGCCGAGTATATCTTGGTGACCGGCGATCGATCCGTGCTGCCTGGGTTGGAGCGATTGACACTGGCGGCGGCCACCAGCCAGAGCAGCGTGGGTTCTTGGGGACACAAGTTCGCGGGCCCCGATGGGCGTTTACAGGGTTACGGCATGATGAACTCGCCGGGCATCCCGTTGACCATCGGTATGGTGTTGGCGCGGAAGGCTGGCGTGACGGACCCACGAGTGTCGGCAGCCATCGAGCGGAGTGCCAAACTGTTGCGATTTTATGCGG
This sequence comes from Pirellulaceae bacterium, assembly GCA_018402565.1. GTDB lineage: Bacteria > Planctomycetota > Planctomycetia > Pirellulales > Pirellulaceae > M30B19. The sequence goes on from JAGYIQ010000002.1 coordinate 368,726, forward strand.
GCAAGGGCGCGATTCCTTACGGGGACCATCATCCGTGGATTGAAACGCATGAGGACAACGGCAAGTGCGGCATGGCGGCCGTCCTGTTCGCCCTGTTGGAAGAATGGGAGCATGCCGACTTCTTCGCCCGCATGAGTCTGGCGTCGCATGGTGCTGAACGAGACACGGGGCACACCGGCAACTTCTTCAACGTGTTATGGGCCATGCCGGCCATCCAATTGTTGGGGCCCGAGGCGACCGGAGGGTGGCAGCAGGAGTTTGGTGCTTGGTACTTTGATTTGGCGCGGCAAGTCGACGGTGGCTTTGCCCATCAGGGACCACCGGAGCCAAAACCCGACAGCTACCATCGCTGGGACGCTACCAGCACTTACATCTTGGCCTTGGCATTGCCGCTGCGGCAGTTGCATTTGACTGGGAAGCAACCATCGCAGCTGCCACCCTTGGATGCTGCGGAAGTTCAAGCGATCTTGGCCGACGGTCGCGGTTGGGACAATCGCGATCGAAATGTTTTTTACGATGCAATGTCGCCCCAGCAGTTGGTCGAGCGATTGCGGAGTTGGTCGCCGATCGTCCGCAAGCGAGCAGCGATGGCCGTCGGACGCCGAAAATATTTCCCGGTCGAGGGCCTGATTGTCTTGAGCCAAGCGGAATCGCTGCTGACCGCTTATGGGGCCTGCGAGGCGCTGGCTGAAATGCAGGGTCGAGCGGACGCGGCCGTCCCGTATCTGGAGCGACTCTTGGCGCACGACGATCTCTGGCTGCGAGTCAAGGCTGCAGATGCCTTGGCCGCGATCGGATCGGCGGCGACTCCCACTTTGCCACGGCTGCTGACGATGGTGGCCGCAGGTCCCACCGAGAGTGACCCGCGAGGCATGGAACAGCGTTATTTGACCTTTGCCCTGTTTGATCGCCGCAACGGTTTGCTAAAAAATTCTTTGGAGCAGGTCGATTCTGAACTGCTGTACACGGCCGTCCGCGCCGGTTTGACCAACCAAGACGGCCGATCGCGAGGCGCGATCGGTTCGATTTATCAGCGATTGTCGTTTGAGGCGATCAAGCCATTGCTGCCGGCCATCCATGAAGCCACGGCCAAACCGGCCCCCAGTGGCATCATGTTCGCCAATGAGATTCGACTGGCGGGGATCGATCTGTTGGCCAAACATCGGATCGCCGAGGGCATGACGTTATGTCTGGATATTATGAATATCGAAAGTTGGGGCGAAAAGAAGCGAATTGCTCATTGCCTGAAGACGCTCCGCAGCTACGGGGCGGCGGCCAAACCGCTCCTGCCACGTTTGCGACAGTTGCAGGTTGAATTGGCCAATTGCAGCCAAGCCCGTCGCTTGCAAGAAGAGATGGAATACTTGCGGGTGATGATCGAGGAACTGGAGGTGGCCGAGGGGACCGTCGAGCTGTACCATTTGTTTGGGGATAAGTAGCGTAACCGTTCACGGGTGGGAGGTAATCCTCGGGGCTGGTGCATTCCGCAAGTCGGTTGGTTATCGGGGTAAACCGATTGCGTTCTCCAGTTGCTTTTGCTCGAAAACGATCGACTGGTTAGCCCGACTTGCTGCATGACACCCTACGAGGCGTGAACGGTTACTAATTAGCGAGGCAACTTCCGCCTGTATTCCCACCAGACCATGACCTGTGGACAGTGCATCTTGAGAGGATTAACCGATGATGGATTTTTGCCGTCGACCGGCGGAGGATGAAGCCGCCCAGTTCTACTGGACCTACATTCGACTGGTGCCTGAGGGTGACGTCAAAACGATAGCCGCTGGCCAAATCGACGAAGTCCAGTCGTTGTTGTCGGGTTTGCCTGAGACCGTTGCGTTGCAGGTTCATCCTCCTTACACGTGGACGATCAAGCAAGTGGTCGGTCATTTGATCGATGCGGAGCGGATCTTCGCCAACCGATTGCATCGCTTTGCCTGCGGGGACTTGCAGCCATTGCCCGGGATGGAGCAAGACCCGTATGTCGCCAACTGCGACTACGTCACGCCCACGTTGGCGGCCTTGGTCGCCGAGCTGACGCACTGTCGACGCGCGAACTCTCTATTACTGGAGCGATTGACACCGACTGCTTGGGACCAGCGTGGAGTGGCCTCGGGGCATCCCGTCACCGTTCGCGCTTTGGCGTATATTCTGGTGGGACACATCACCTACCACCTGCAGATCTTGAAAAAGCGACTGCTTGTAGTACCCTTGTCATCGTTGTCTTCGGCGCCACCGCGACTATAATTTCAAAGAAGAACGATCGCGATGATTTGGACCGAACACGTGCGAGACCCCATCTGTGACCCCTGAAAATCCGTTTCCAGGCATGAATCCGTGGCTTGAATCGCACTGGGGTGATATCCACACCAGTCTGTCGACCTATGCTCGCGATCAAATCCAGTCTCAATTGCCAGCGGGTTTGCGGGCTCGCGTGGAAGAGTATGTCACCGTCGAGGCGGACGGTGAGTCCGATCTACGATCGACTCGTTTCGCCCCCGACGTACGGATTGTTGAACGTCCCGACGCTGCATATCCGCAGAATAGCGGTAGAGCTGCGATCGCGGATGCAGCCGAACCTGTCATAGTTTCACGACTTGTGGAGCCCGAGACACTACGATACATCGAGATCGTGGATTCGGCGGACGGTCATCGCGTCATCACGTCCATCGAGTTCCTCAGCCTGTCCAACAAGGTAGCTGGTAAGTGTCGGGAGCAATACTTGGCCAAACAGAAAAAGATGCTGGCGGGGAATGTCAACTTGGTGGAAATCGACCTCTTGCGTGCCGGATCGTGGGTACTGGCGGCACCCCAAAGCGAAGTTCCCGCCGCTTGTCGTTGGCCGTACCGGATCTGTGTCGTCCGCGGAGACCAACAGCATGTGGCGGCCATGTACGCGGTTCCACTTCAACGACCCTTGCCGAACATCCGCATTCCTTTAAGAGCGAGTGACCCGGAAGTGGTGCTGCGGCTGCAACCGTTACTGGACATGGCTTATGTCAACGGTCGCTATTGCGAAGACCTCGACTATCAAACCGAACCAACTCCCCCACTCGCAGGTCCAGATGCCATCTGGGCCGACCAACGCTTGCGGGAACAAGGGCTGCGTCCGTAGGTGCGGCCGCGTCAGAGTGCAGGTTAGGGCCGGGAAGGTGGATTAGGTTTAGCGAGTTTGGATTTCACTCAACTTCCAGAACTCGACCCGCGAGTCACGTAACCCGGCAGCAATCTCGTGCTCGGTGCTGGACACGGCCATGCCGTAAGCGGGCGCGTGGGAAGTGGCGTATCGCCAAGTTTCTTGCCACGTGCCTCGGTCGAAAAATCGTAATGTATTTTCCCGGCCGCTGGTCAGGACATACAAGCGATCCTTAAGTAAACAAGCGGCTAAAGGCGGGACTACGAGCGGAGCCAACTCGGGGCAAGACGTGACCCATTGGCACGTTTCGGGTTGGTCTAAAAAAGGTCCTATGAAGCGAGGTCCCGCCGCTTGTAGTTCCGCCTTTAGGCGGTCGCCCTCCGAACCCTAGTCGCCCTATGCCTGAAGGCGGGACTACGAGCGGGGCCAACTCGGGGCGAGACGTGAACAATGGAAACGTTCAGAGCCGGTCTACAGAAGGCACGCTGAAGCGAGGACCCGCCGCTTGTAGTTCCGCCTTTAGGCGGCCGACCCCGCTACCCTAGTCGCCCTATGCCTGAGGGCGGGACTACGAGCGATGCCAGCGGCCCCAATGACCTCGTGTCGTTGGACCGAAAGTTTGACAGGCTAGAGGGCGACGAAGCGCGATTTGGGCGGTCGAGTGCCACGCGGGTTTAGCTGCTCAAGGTCCACCGAGACCGCACTTGGGGGAGGTGTGTACTGAGTAGCATGGAGTTGTACAGACGGTATGGCGGTGACTGGCCGCAAGGCGATGTTTCACCGCAGAGTGTTTCTGGCGATGTGACCAAGGGGCAACGATCCTTCTTTTTGATTATTGGGGGGGCTGGTAGCCTGTAGCCTGTCAGTCATGCCTCCACCGGGACAAGCCCGGGATGGTGGGCATGTGGCCAAGGGGCAACGGGCCTTCTTTTTGATTATTGGGGGTGGGCTGGTAGCCGGTCAGTCATCGCCCCGCCGGCATGAAGCCGACGGTGGCGGTGTGGCCAAGGGGCGAAGAGCCTTCTTTTTGATTATTCGGGGGGGCTTTCTAGCTACCCAAACTTCCGCTCCGGCGGGGTGAACCCGCCGGGGGCGGTGTGGCCATGGGGCAACGGTCCATCTGATTGGATCATGGGGGAGGCTTGTGGCCGGTCAGTCAGCTGGCGGGGTTTTCTCATGCCGCATTCCGCCTAAAGGCGGGACTACAAGCGGGGCCAACTCGGGGCAAGACGTGACCCATTGATACGCTTGGGCAGGCCGAAAGGAGGCACTACGAAGCGCGGCCCCGCCGCTCGTAGTTCCGCCTTTAGGCGGGGTTTTTTCATGCCGCATTCCGCCTAAAGGCGGGTCTACAAGCGGGGCCAACTCGGGGCAAGACGTGCCCCATTGGCACGTGTCAGGCCGAGATAAAAAGGCACACCCCAGCCTACAAGTGAACGTCGCCCACACAACATCCGACTCAGGTCGACGTGGCGGCTGTTGTGTCGACGTACTTCTGGTGGGCCCTGGCGAAGCGCAAGTCGTCGTAACTGTACTTCTCGCCAAAATGCTGTATGGCCTCCGACGACTTGGCCTCCGGATGCGAGGCAAAATATCCCAAAATCTCGCTGCGAGCCTCGGGCCCCACAAATCCATCCACCGGCACATCCCCACGCTCGACGAAGACCACCAAGTGACCCAAAATGGTGCTCATCGCCATGCCACGCCGCCGAGCGATCTCGGCGGCGTCCCCGTGCTGCAGCCACAACTCAAATGTGAGTCGCTGCGTGTCGGTGACTCCGGCCATGTCCCGATCGGTCAAGCGAATCGGTGGCTTGGCGTCCGGATTCTCTTGCAGGTACTTCTGCACCCGTTCCAAAATCGCTTGCCCATAACGTTGGAAGCGTCCCGATCCAAAACCCGACAGCTGCAACATCGCGGCCTTGTCCGTCGGCAAGTAGGTCACGATCTGTCGCAACACCTTGTTGGGCAGTACCTCAAAATCGGACAGCTGCTTTTCATGCATCACACCGGTCCGCCACACAACCAACTGGCGGTACAATTCGGGGTTCAGCACATTTTTCGGCACGTTGACTGGCTTGCCCTCGCCGGCGGCGGAGTCGCCCTGCCCTAGCTCCGCATTGACCTTGGCTCGCTGCAACGCTTCGCCAGAAAACTTCGTTCGACAAACCTCGTAGGTCGCGCGCTTCACCGACAATGCTCGAGCCAATTCCAGTCGCGTGTTTTCCAGCTGCATCGTCACACTTTGATTGTCGGTTTGATCGGAGATGCCCACGATCTCTTTCAGCAACCCCGTCAGCTTGTCGGTGAAGTATTCGCCCGCTTTCTGCAACCGAGCTTGCAGTTCCGAATTATCCTCGGGCAATTCCGGCATCTGCAGGTACTGAGCCAATTGCGGCGAGAATTTGCTGCTGATCTCCGTCAGTTCCGTCTCCACCCGCTGTTGGAGTTGGTGACAGGCTTCGACGGTCTCCGAGGGCACCGTGTTGGCGTGATCTTGCGTCAGCGTGGCCAACCGACGACTGACGCGGGAAATCTCGGAAAAATCGAACAACCAACGGATCGACTGGACTTGCGCATCGCGTTTGGCCACTTGCAGTTGCTCGGGGGTGGGAAAGTTCCTCTCCGCCTCCTCGCTGAAGTCCTGGACCACCGGATCCGTCTTGATACTGGTCGCCGGAATCGGCGTCTGCAGCACGATCCCGTCCAGCGTCTTGCAGCGACTTAAGGCCACGTAGACCTGCCCCGTGGCAAATGCCGACTGCGCGTCGATCAAACACCGTTCGAACGTCAGGCCTTGACTCTTGTGGATGGTAATCGCCCAGGCCAACTTGAGTGGGAACTGGTTGAAGGTCCCCAACACGACCTCTTCCACTTGTTTGGTCGACTCATTGAGCGAATAACGAATATTTTTCCACTCGGCCGGCAACACAGCAATCTCAGTTTCTGCATCCGCCATCTTCACCCAGATCCCCTCGGCGTCCATCTTGGTGATCTGCCCCAACTTGCCGTTGTAGTAGCGATGTTTGGGATCATTGCGAATGAACATTACCTGGGCCCCAACCTTAAACTCCAGGGTCTCTTCGGTGGGATAGCTGCTGGATGGGAAATCGCCTTTGATCTCCGCCTTGAAGCTGTGCCGCTGCCCCTCCAAGCGACTGAGATTTTGTTGATTGATTTGGTAGGCCGCGGCATTCGTGGCCGTCAACGTGATGCAGGGCTGATCGATCGGCGGACGATAGCCGGGAATGTACCGCTGATTAAGCCGCTGCATGGTGGCTTGATCCATTCGGTTGTCGCGGACCTTGTTCAACAACTCGATGAACGTGGGATCGGCCTGGCGATAGATCCGCTTGAGCTCGATGGTCAGGTAGTCGGTGGCTCGTAATGCGTGGCTGCCAAAAAAATAGGGCGTTTCGTAATAGCCCTTGAGCAGCTCCCAGTCCTCCGGCTTGACGACCGGCGGCAACTGATGCAAGTCGCCAATCATCAGCAATTGCACACCACCAAACGGCTGCGAATTATACCGCAACTTTTGCAGGACTTGGTCGACCGCATCCAGTAAATCGGCTCGCACCATACTGATCTCATCGATCACTAACAAATCCAGACTACGGATCAGCCGGACTTTATCTGGGCGAAATCGCGGAGCCCCTTGAGAGTCTTGCCGCTCGACCCCCGGCAAATGCAAGCCAAACGGCAATTGAAACAACGAGTGCATCGTCATGCCACCCGCATTGATCGCGGCCACTCCCGTCGGAGCCACCACGGCCATCCGCTTCAGGCCCGAGGCCTTGAACTGATGCAGGAACGTCGTCTTGCCACTGCCGGCTTTGCCCGTCAGGAACAAATGCTTGCGAGTGTGCTTAACAAAATCCGCCGCCATCTCCAACTGAGGATTGGTTTCCCAGGTCATTGCAAGTTCCAATCAGCAAAAGAAAAAAAACGAACGAGCCAATCCAGGAAGATCCACAGATGGGATTGGCCATAAGTGCTGATTATCGAACCGCAATGGGCCGTGTCAACCGCCGCTAGCTACGACGAATGGAAAGCAGACGTTTTTCCGTGCGGAGCAGCAGCCGACCGGGCAACAGGGCCGGCGAGGCCATGCACATCTCGCCCAAGCCGATCGTCGCCACCACTTCGAATTCCTCGCCCGCGGCGACCACATACACTTGCCCCTGTTCGCTGGCAACAAAGATGTGCCCGTCATAGGCCCAGGGAGACGTCGTGAAGTCCGCGCGGCCCGAGTCCAATCGCTCCTTGAACGAGGTCTCGCCGGTTTCGAGATCCAACCGAGTCAGAATGCCGCTGTCGCTCAAGGAGTACAAACCACCACGATAGACCAACGGTGTGGGTATGTAAGAGGATATGCGAGGCTTGGCCCACTCGACGAACTCGCTGCTGGTGGCGCCTCGTTCCAAGGTGATGTCCCCCGCCGCTCCGGGACGCAGGATCAAAGTCGCTTGCGCTGGACCACCGTTGAGCACCAGCCGATCGCCCGCCGAAAAGGGACTGGCCGCCGGCCCCGGGCGCATGCCACCCAGTCGCCACAATTCGTTGCCCTCCAGATCGTAAGACACGGTGCGTCCCGGACCAATGGTGACAATCTCTTGCCGCTGGCTATTTTTCCATAAGAACGGTGTGGTCCAACCGGAAGCTTGCATCGGACGCTGGTCGGCGGGAAAGTCGCCGCGAGCCACTTCCCACAACGGTTCGCCATCGGTGGCGCGAAATGCCGCCAAGTAAGAGGCCTCTTCGTTATCGTTGAGCACGATCACACGATCTTCTACCAACAGCGGAGAACTGCCCGTACCGAAGTTCAAGTACACCGGCCGCTGAGGCAAGTCGCGACGCCAGACCAATTGGCCACTGAAATCGTAAGCAAACAAACCGAGATTCGGGACGTGGACATAGACGCGTTGGCCGTCGGTCACGGGCGTCTCGGAACTGAAGCTGTTCTTGCGATGCCGGCCGCCCGGCGGCTGGCCCTGGTGGTAAACCTGCCGCCATTGCTCGGCTCCCGTCTCCAAATCCAAACACATGAGGATGTAAGTGAGCGAGACGTCTTCCGGCAGTTCAAAATCACGTTCCTCCAACTTCTTGAGAATCTCCTCCTGAGACAAACCCTGGGCGGATAACTCGGTCATGTACTGCGTGCTGTACTCGGTCCCTACATCCGCTGGCTTGGGCGCCGTGGCCGAGGCCACTGTGGTGACGAAGACCTTGCCAGCTGCCACAATCGGCGAGGACCAACCGCGGCCAGGAACCTCGACCGCCCACTCGAGATCCTCCGAGGGCGACCACCGCGTGGGCAACTGCAACGCGTCGCCCACCGGGTTGGACTGCGGACCACGAAATTGAGGCCAGATCGCCGCTGGCAAGTCGCCCGTCGCCGCCGGCACTTGGTCCTGCGCCGCTGGCACTTGGCCCGCCGCCCAGGGAGTCGAAATCAAACCGAATGCCAGGAAGAGTCCCCAATGTCGTAGCCAAGTCTGTTTTTTCATGGGATGGTTGGTCAGTGGTCAGTGGTCAGTGGTCAGTGGTCAGCGGTCAGCGGTCAGTCTGTGGGCCCAGGCAAACCGGTCCCGACCGGTCTGTTGGGTCTCGATGGGCCGATCTTAAATAGTTCGCTTTCGGCGCGAGATTCTTGCAGAAATCCACGCCAAGTTTGAGGGGTAGGCCGCGGGATACCGCCCCGCCCCGCCACGGGGTGGCGACCAAGCGGAAGAACCCCAGGGACCTGCCGTGTCCCGGTCCAGCCGCGGCAAAAAATCCACGGCCTGGGTGCTCCGCGTCAGGTCGAGAATCGGGTAAACTCGGGACGACGATGATTTCTCGAACTCTCTGCTGCGGAGCCCGCGCCCCGACTCGGATGGGCGACGAGTCTCCAGATACTCTTACTTGAGGCCCCGCTAGCATGTTTTTACGCAATCAAGCCGACTACCGGACGATCCTTTGGGTGGGGCTGGCGGTGGCCTTGGTCGCCATCCAATACACTTGGCCGTCGACGGTGTGGTTCCTCAGCCCGATATCCTGTTACTTGGCGGTCGCCTGCGGGGTGATTTCGCACAACCACAATCACCAGCCGACGTTTTCTATCAAGCGACTGAACTACGGCTTCGGGCACTTATTGACGTTCTTTTACGGCTACCCCACGTTGATGTGGATCCCCACGCACAACTTGAACCACCATTTGTTCACGAATCGACCGGGCGATGCCACCATCACGTGGCGGCACACCAATTTGAACAACCTCTGGGTGGTGCTCACCTACCCCTTCGTTTCGGGCTTCTATCAAAGCGAAGCCGTCAAGACTTACATCAAGCGAACCAAGCTGAAGAATCGCAAAATGTACGCCCGAATCCTCTTTCAATACACCTTCTGGGTGGGCAGTTACGGCTTCATGCTGTGGTTGGCCTGGTTCCTGCACCATGCCGAAGGTAACCGGACCGGTTTGTACGTGTGGTTTTTCTCGGTCATCCTGCCCGCCATCTCGTCGGCCACGGTCATCATGATGTTCAATTACATACAACATGTGCATGCGGACGCTTGGTCGGATCACGACCACTCCCGCAACTTCACCAGCCGCAGCTTCAACTTCCTCTTCTTTAATAACGGTTACCACACCGCCCATCACCAGCGACCCGGTTTACACTGGAGCTTGCTGCGCGAGGCCCACGAGCAAATCGCACCCCGCATTGACCCGGCCCTGAACGAACCCAGCCTGTGGTGGTTTGTGATCCGCCAGTACTTTCTGGCGCCATTCATCCCGCGTTTGGGAACCCAGCAAATCGGGGCGGCACCCAGCCAAAGTCGCACCAGCTGATAACGCGTCGCCAGCGTGCGGAGTGGCTCGGGTGCCCAGGCCGAATCGCACACCAGCCCCCCAAGCATGGCACAAAATCCGCGTATTTCCGGCTGTCAGCGGAAATCTAGCCCTTGGCATAGGACTTGCAAATATCTAACGATCGCGATACTTCGACACGTTTTTTTTCGCCCGGAGATTGAACGATGAGCGTGATGGTGGAACAGATTTACACGGGTTGTTTGGCCCATGGAGCCTACTACATCGAGTGCGACGGTGAGGCGGCAGTGATCGATCCGCTGCGGGAAGTGCAGCCGTACATCGACTTGGCGACAGCGCGGGGGGCGCGGATCAAGTATGTCTTCGAGACGCACTTCCATGCCGACTTTGTCTCGGGGCATGTGGACTTGGCGGCTCGGACCGGTGCGACCATCGTGTTTGGGCCCACCACCATGCAGACCGGGTTTCCGGCCTTGATAGCCCAGGATGGCCAGGAGTTCCCGCTGGGGTCGAGCGTGATTCGCTTGCTGCACACGCCCGGTCACACGCCGGAGAGCAGCTGTTACTTGTTGATTGATCCGACCGGACGTCCCACGTCGCTGTTCACGGGTGACACGTTATTCATTGGCGATGTCGGTCGACCGGACTTGGCCCAGAAGGTCATCGCGGAACTGACGCAAGAGAAGTTGGCCTCCCAGTTATTCGATTCGTTGCGGCACAAGATCCTGCCGCTAGCGGACGACATCATCGTCTACCCGGGACATGGTGCCGGCAGTGCTTGTGGGAAAAACATGAGCAAAGAGACCACGGATACTCTGGGCAATCAAAAGCGGACGAACTACGCGTTGGACCCGGGCCTGGATCGCGAGTCCTTCATCGAAGCCTTGTTGAATGGCTTGACGCAGCCGCCGGGGTACTTCCCGCAGAACGTGTTGCTGAATATCGGGGGCTACGCCAACGTGGACCAAGTGATCGCAGCCGCGACGACGCCCTTGTCCGTGGCAGAATTCCGCCAAGCCATGGCGGGAGAAAACGTGGTGGTGTTGGACGTCCGCGATGCCGAGGAGTTTGCTCGTGGGCATGTACCGGGCGCGATCAACATTGCCCTCAATGGCATGTTCGCCAATTGGGTGGGTGTCGTGTTCCGCGATGTGAACCAACCGCTGTTGTTGGTTGTGCCGCCGGGACGTGAAGAGGAGACTGCCATCCGCTTGGCTCGGGTGGGATTCGACCGGGCCTTGGGTTACCTGCACGGCGGCTTCCTCGCCTGGGAGGCAGCCGGTCAGAGTTGCGAATCGATCCAGTCGATTTCGGCCGCCGAGTTGGCGGAAATTAACGCGGCTTGTGTCCTAGACGTGCGCCGAGCCAGCGAATTCCACAGCCAGCATCTGATCGGCGCCACCAATGCTCCCTTGGATTATTGGTGGGAGCAGCTGGATAAGCTCAGCAGCGAATCGACCCAGTATGTCTACTGCCAGGGCGGGTATCGCTCGATGATCTTCGCCTCGATCATCAAGTCCCAAGGCCTGGGCCCGGTCGTCAACGTCGTGGGGGGGATCCGAGCCATCGCAGCGGTGGACACCTTGCCCCTGAGCCCCTACGTCTGCCCCAACACGCAGTTGTAAGTATGTCCGTAAGCAGGGCCCGGGGTGGCGGCGTTGGGTCCTCGCGTGATTCTCTGGTTTCTTGATGGCTGGTGCGCCATTGACCACTGCTGCTGGAATTATCGCCGGCGTTGTCGGAGACCCGATTGGCTCGGGTAAGATAGTCGCTGGGTGTCGGCAGCGTTTTGCGGCCGATTCTCGTGCCCATTTGGGTCGCGAGGCCCACGGACTTCGCGTGGCTTGGAATTTGCTCCTGTCCCGCGAGACTGGCGGAGCGGCGCCCGCAATGAAATGACAGCAATCACGCGAACTCGAGGATCAATATGCGACAGAACTTTGGGAAGTTGAGGAAGAGTGGCCGATGTCGGCCTCGGTTTGTGACCCGTATCTCGCTCGGAGGACTGGAACTAAGCTTGGGCTTGGGCTTGAGCTTGGGGGGCTGTCTCTTGTTCGGCCTGAACACCGAGCGACTGGCCCATGCGGAATCGAACACGACGTCAACCAGCGGGTTCTGGTCAGCCAGCGAGGCCTTTCGGTCCAGCGACTTCCAACCAACCGTCGTGGTCGATGACGTGTCGGCCGCCATTCAGCGGGCGATCGAGTTCTTAAAAGGCGAGCAGCGGGAGAACGGAACGATCGCGGCGGAAATGGGTCCAGGCATCACTGCCCTGGCGCTCACGGGCGCTTTACGTTGCGGTGAATCGCGGGACGCGGCCTGGATAGTGAGAGGTTTGGCGGCCTTGGAATCGTTTGCCAAACCCGATGGTGGCATCTACGGCAACGGTCGCTTGAAGAATTACGAAACCTGCATCGCAATCATTTGTTTTGCTCAAGCCAATCGAGGTGGACAATACGACGAGCTCTTGGCCAAGGCCAAGAAGTTCGTGACGGGCATGCAATATGGGGCGGGGAACGTCCCCGCCAACGCGGCCTGGGATGGCGGCGCCAGTTACGGCGGCCAGGGCCGCCCCGACCTGTCGAATACAGTTTACTTGGTCGAGGCCCTGCAGGCGCTGGATGCGGGCGCCGACGACCCGAACGTGCAAGCTGCCTTGGCTTTCATCTCACGGTGTCAAAATCTCGCGTCGCCACACAATACGACGCCATTGGCTGACAAGATCGGCGATGGCAGCTTCTACTACGAGATCCCGACCGAGTCGATCGACCCCACCTCGGACCCCGAGCGTTACACCCCCAATGGTGGGATTCGCGGTTACGGCTCGTTGACCTATGCGGCTTACAAAAGCATGATTTATGCTGGGTTGACCGATCAGGACCCGCGTGTCGCCGCGGCACTGAAATGGATTAAAGACACTTACACGGTCGATGCTAACCCCAACATGGGCGATGCTGGGTTGTACTATTACTACCAAACATTCTCGACTGCGTTGCAAGCGGCTCGCGTCGATCAGTTGGTAGATGGCCAGGGGCAAACGCGAAGTTGGCGTAAGGATCTGGCCCAGGCCCTGGTCAAGCGCCAAGCGGCCGACGGCTCATGGAGCAACACCAATCAACGCTGGTTGGAAAACGAGAAGGCTTTGGCCACCAGCTTCGCGTTGCTGGCCTTGGCCAACTGCCGTCAGCCAGCCAATCCCTAGTCAGCAACGAGGATCCGATGGCCCCGCCGCCAGCACCGACATCACGTTCTTACCGCGGCTTCGCGGTCGGGCTGTTGTTGGTGCTGCACTCGGTATCCGCGGTGGGATTGGTCACCTGGAATTTTTTGGACCCACGTCTGGAACCCATCCAACTGTGGCAAGTCGTCTTGGACCCCAACGCAGCGCCGTTGCCACCGGGGGCCATGTGGCTGTTCCAAGCCAGCGTCTGGCTGAGCTTGGCCACCGGACTTGGGCTGGTAACGGCCGTGTTCTGGGGTCCGCTGGCCTGTCGGTCGATTAAGTATTCGGCCGCGTTGATCGTCTGCTGCGCGGTTTGGTTATCCGTGCAGCATCACTGGCAACAGGTCTCGTGGTGGGGCCATCGCCAACGCATTCAACCGGCGGTTTCATTCTTGGAGCAAATCGCCGCGGATCTGACGCAGGACTGGCCCAACGGCGATGGCCAGCACCCTCGGTTTGGTCCGTTCATGGCCTACCCCATCGGCCGGCCTTCGACCTTGATCCTACTCAAGCCCGCCGCGACCAGTGAGCACCGCATGTGGTTGGCAGCCATCGACCGCGACCCGCGCGACGGGACGCTGCGTTTTGAACTGTCGGATGGTTTTCAAACCTTATGGTTGGAACACCCGAACTCGCTGGAACCACTGCCGGGGTCGTTCACCAACGGCATCGGCGCCCAGTATGACGTTGAGACATGGATCAAGGTCAATCCCGCTTGGCGGTTGTCTCGCTACCGTTGATCATCGCGCACCGCAGCTTCACGGAGCAACGGCCGATACTGAGGTTTGCCTGACAGGGTGAACCGCGAGAGGTGACTCGGATTCGGGTTACGGGAACACTCATTTTTTTCTAATCCCCGCTAATACGCAAATGACACATTCACCCTACGGGGCGTGAGCGGTTACGAAAAAATCCCCCGGCCCTGGAGAGGGTTTCAGGGCCGGAGAAGATCGTTCTAGAAGTTATTGGGTTATTCGCTCCAACTCATCGAATAACTTGCGTAACCGACGATGATTGCGTTCCGTTTGGCGAATCAGCAGGATCGAATTGACCGCAGAGACGTTGCCTACACCACCGTTTTCCTCCCAACTGTCGGGATCCACCTGAACCTGCAGCAGCTTGGAGACGCGACTGAACTGAGTATCCATTTTCAGCAGTTCGGCGTTCCGCTGCGACTCTCTGCTAGTGGTCGAATCACCCGCCAACGCTTGCTGAATCGCGTCGTCTCGACTGAGCCCAGCGGCTTGCAAATCCGCTAATCGCTCGTCCAAATGCTGACGCAACTCCTCGGCAATCTCCGCTCGCTGACCGCCCCGCAGCCGCAAGAGAGACCCGAGCAACGATAAGTAATGTTCAAACTCGCGTTCTGACATCCCATTGCTCCTGAAAAGTGAAAAGCGCCCTACTAGTGACAAGACCCCGGGCCGTCGACACAGCCGACCAAGTACCACTGCCCCACGCTCAAGTCTGTGGACTCGGAGCAGTGGAGCTTGGCGGACTGGGCGGCATCAACGCCAAATCGGAGAGCAGCCGCGTGATGCAATCGGCGTAACGCTGCCACAACTCGGCCTGCTTCACAAGCTTCTTCCGACCCGCAACAGTCAACTCGTACCACTTCCGCCGCCGACCGGTGGAATCCTCCCAGCGGCTGACGATCAGCCCCGCGTCCTCCAAGCGGTGCAACAGCGGGTACATGGTCCCCGCCGACAACTTGACTTGCTGCTGGCTGCTATCACTGAGCGTCTTCTGCAACAAGTAGCCGTACTTGGGGCCCTGGGCCAGAGCTCCCAGCACCATCAGGTCCAAGCTCCCCCGCAGCAGCTCGCTCTCAATTGCGTCCGGCATCTCAACTCCTTTTCCCAACCCCAAAAACCAATCAACCCCTCGATACTCAATGCATCGACAAACAATATATCGGCAGGCAATGCAAAAGTCAACTCGGACCGAAAAATCCGGCTGAGTCGATGAAAATGGGGCTAGATTGGGCCTTTCGCGGGCCGATAAACAAGCTGGGCAATTTGGGCAGCCGCCACCGATTGTCCGCAATTTGCTGAATAGTGCGAAAAAACCGAAAGAATCGCCTACAGGGGTTCGATAACTGTCTCTAGGAACAACTCTCCACGAAGGAACCTTTCCTATGCACAAGCGAATCGTCACCTCGGTCCTGATGTTAGGATTGGGATTTGCCGTTCTCCCTGCCACAGGCTGCTTTTATTCAACCGGTCCGTCGTTGGGCGTGTTGTCGATCCCGGTGCCGGTGACCCCCTACATGCAGAAGACTCGTGAGGATCAACACGAGATCGACCTGCGTTACGCCAAGGTCCCGATTTTGGGACCGATCACCCCGGGTGCCCCGACCGCGGCCATGGATCCTCCGACCGACCACGAAGTCATGGCGGCGTTGGAGCGAGCCCGTCCGATGCAAGGCGGCATGCCGTTCCTGCACGAAGTGCAACGCAGCAACGTCCGCATCGTGAAAGAGAAGATCGCGGACTACATTGATGATCCTCGAGTGCTGCCCCTGGTGGGTCCGGTTCAATTGCACCATGTGCACTACAAGTGCACCGTGTACTTCACCGAGCGGAAGATCGTGGGTTACCCCATCCCGCACACGCTCCTGGATGACGAAGCTGTCGAAGTGTTGTACATCGACCACAACCACTTGCATCAAGTGGGCGACGTGAACTACGGCCCAACCAGCAACTACTAAGGCAGACGTGACCTTCGGTCCGAGCAGTTGAATCCTCAAACAGCAGCCCTTCCCAGCCATCTGGGATGGGCTGCTGGCGTTTAAACCAACCAGCGAGAGACGTCTTGGCTGATCAACCAAGCGACCAATGTGGAGACGGCGGTTGCCAATAGCCCGGCAGCCGCGGCAATCACGGCGATTTCGCCCCATAACAACAGCCTGGTCAGTCCACTGCTGGCGCCCAGCTTGAACATGGTCTCCATCTCGCTTTGGCGAATCTGCAGCGAGAGGCCGATGACCAGGCCGAACAAGGCCAGGGTGGCCAACCCCACGAACAGGCTGACGGCCAGGACCACGCGTTGGACTTGGAACAAGACGCTCAACAAGTCGGCGATGGACTGGCGGGCGAACACCGCCTGCACGCCGGTTTGTCGCTGAGCAAACCCGGCCGCCAGATCCTGTTGTCGCTGCCGATCGTCCAACAGCACAATCGCTGTCAACGGAAACTGGCTCATGTCGCCGTGAAAATGGAATGACGCCAGGTTTTCTTCGGTCACAACGGTGTAGGGCAACACCGCCGCCGAGGCCACCGTGCCTTGCCGGCTGCGTTCCAAAACCAAATTGGGGTCGTTGCTTTGACTGACATCGTCATGCCCATGCCCCAAATTCTCCATCACCCAGGTCGTCTTGAGATCGACAAACACCGCCAAATCGTCCGGACTGCCGCTGGGTTCCAGCACGCCGACGATCTGCATCTGCAGCGGGTAATCGGCACCGATGCTCAGGATCGAGCGAGGACTGGAGATCAGCGTCCCACCGACACCAAGCTGCAAGCGGCGGGCGACCTCACTGCCGACAACACAATCGCCCAAGCGACCGAAGGCTTCGCCGGTGGCCAACTTTCGGCCGCGCCATTGGAAGTATTCGAGATGTGTCCCCACGATGGGAAAATCGTTGGTGCGAAAGCGAATGTGCAAGGGCACGGCTCGTTCATGGCCGGCTTGCTGAAACCGTTGCCAGTGCTCGAACCGCAGCGGTTCGCCGGCCGCTGGGCGAAAGTACAAAGCATGCAGCGCCAACTCCAAGCTACTGCCGGGCCCGCCGAACACCAGCGGCGTCTCTTCCGCCCTGTGTTGCAACTGCCGTTGGACCTCCGGCATAACCTGAGCCAAGACCAAAGGCACCAAACTGCCGACCAACAGGCAGCCGATCAGGACCCAAGTCCGCCGCCAATGGTAGCTCATATGCGCCCAGACCAGAGCCGAAACTTTCATGCTGACTCCTTCGGTACTTACGAACTGAGGCTCGCTCGACACCAATCCCGGAAATCGACCTGCCGCGGGAACTGGGCAACGGAAGACACGTCATGCGTGACCATAATCAGCGTGGCACCCGACTCGAGCGCCTGCTGCTGCAACAACTGCACGATGGTCCGCTTGTTCTCCGGATCCAGATTTCCGGTGGGCTCATCGGCCAGGATCCACCGTGGTTGATTGATCAGGGCCCGACAGATGGCCACCCGCTGCTGTTCCCCCTGCGACAACCGCTGCACGGGTCGTCGCAACAAGTGTTCGATCCCCGTACGCTGGGCCAGCGTCACCAGGCGTTGCCGGACCGTCGCATCCAGTCTCAACGTCAGATTGATGGAATAGGGCAGTAGAATGTTGCCGGCGACCGTCAGATAGTCGATCAATTCAAAACGCTGAAACACCAACCCAACTTGCGTGGCGCGGAAATTGCGGCGAGCCGCATCGCTCAGCGGGCACAAGTCCTGACCGTCCATCTCGATCCGCCCCTGCTGCGGCGTCAAAATCCCAGCCAACAAATGCAGCAAGGTTGTCTTTCCCGAGCCACTCGGGCCGACAATCGCCACTTGTTCCCCGGCCGCGACCTCCCACTGCGGTACGTCCAAACGGAACGGCGTACCCGGGTAGCGAAAGACCAAATCTGTAACGCGAATCATTCCCCACTCCGCGCGGGCCGGAAGCGGCCGGGTCGCGGTTGCGAAACACCCGCCGTTTGGGACTCGACCGTCAAATCCACCACTTTCCACTGGCCGGCTTGATCCGCAATCGTCAGTACGGCTTGATATTGATTCGTGCGTTGATGCGTGTGGCCCCAATGTTCCAAGAGTCCGCTCAGATTCCACTTCACGCGGCGACGAAACGCGGCGCCCGAACCCGACTCGGCCGCGACACCCAAATCATCGAGCCGCACGGCGGCCGACTCTTGGTCGACGGTCTCCACCGCCAATACCTCCACGGCTTCGATCCGCGATACGGCCCCGCCCTGCTCTTCCACCTGCAAGTCCTGCAACAACTCCAGATACAAATCGCGGAGCTTGCCCCCCGCCACACTGGTTTCCAGCGCGGCATAGATCTCTTCCTCGTCCACAAAGTCAAAGGCTCGATAGACATTCCGCAGCAGATCGCCGGCTGCCCGATCCCCGGCCTCCACGGCCACTTGCGGCGGCATGAGCCCCGTCGCGAAGCGCTGCAGCAGCGCGCCGCCCAGCACCGTCGCGGCGGCCACAAACAGCACCGTCGGGGTGCACCAAGCCGACCACTGGCGGCGGCCGAACAGCAGCGCTGCCCCAATCATCATCGCTCCCACGCCGGCGACCAATAGCCAGAGGCTCAGCCCGCGGCCCGGGCCTGCCGACTCCGTCGCCCAATCGCTCTCTTGCACGACGACGGGCACGACGGCCGCCGGTTCGGGCACCTCGCCGGCATTGGTCCAGACCAAACGATTGTCGGCCAGCTGTCGCGAGAATACTTGTGTCTTGACCTCTTGCCCAAAATACAGATAGGTCTGCACCGAATTCAAGGCGTAGCTAAACTTGTCCCAAGCCAACGTGATTTCACGCGGGACTGCGCGAAAATTGTAGGCCAAACTCACGCCCACTCGCCCGTTGGCCAGGCTGATCCGCTCGACTTTGGTCCGCAAGGCAAAGTCTCGCTGGTCGGCCGGAAAATAATCGACCCTCTGAATGGTTGGCGTCACCACCTGGCCATTGATCGAGACTGGATTGCCGGCTGAAAAGTACTTGCGAATGCGTTGTTCGGTCGCCGCCAATTCCTCGCCCTGCAAAAAGTCTGGCTCGCTGCCATTGATCTCAAACAGCGTGGCCAAGACATTGAGCGGGATCAGCAGTTCCACTCGCAGTTGTCGCGGCTCCAGATAAGCCCATTGGTAAACTGCACCGAAGTTCGTCACCCCCAGTAGCCGCTCGTCTTGCCGCTCCAACCAAGCCCGCTTTTCCTCGTCACTGGCCGCCAAGTTGGGCACCGGATTTTCCCAATCCAGATCAACCGTCATGGGCGCGTCCAACCGCAGCTTGCCCTTCAGCGACAAGTCCGATTCTCCTTGGAACAAATCCAGGGAGAGTTCGGCCGGGTAGAGAAAATTCTCGTCCACGACCGAGTGCCGAATCGTAAAGGTGTCCAAGACCACCTCTGGACTCTCGTACTCGTAGGTGAACTGCATCCTGCGACGGACCAAGTGAAACTCGGTGGCACCCTCTTGCAACAAGGCATCGTCGAAGGGGTACGGCCCCTCCTCGACCAATATCGCCTTCAGCCGCTGGCCTTGGACATCGATCACGTGTAGCTGATTGCCCAGAAACTCTTTATGCAATTGATAGTATTGCCGTAGTTGCTCGGCTGAGAACAACCCGCGTTCGTCGGCTTCCATCCCATGCAACCAGACCAAGTCATCGGTGAACTGACTCAACACCATCCGCACGCGATGCGGTTTCACGTAGATTTGGGCATCAATCCGCGCGGTGGGATCGGCCGCGATCTCGCTGGAACCGTTCGCCAGACAAACGGCGGGCCAGACGGCGGGAGAAAATGTAAACACAGCGAACACGACCGCCAAGCAAGCCAAGCTCAGCCGCCAACCATTCGCATCTCTTGACTCTCGCATCGGGACTCGCCCTCTTTAGCGTGGCTTTTTCTTGCCCGAGCCGGCTTTGGCTGCCGCGGGCTTTTCGGACGCTGCGGACTTGACGTTGGTTGGCTTCTTACCCGCCGGGGGGGCCGGAGATTTGGCTGCGGGCTTGGCAGTTGACTTGGGCGCGGCCGACTTGGCAGCCGGAGCGGCCGACTTGGCAGCGACGGGTTTGGTCGTCGCGGCCTTGGCGGGAGAAGCCTTGCTGTCGACCACCGCCGACTCGGCTTTCTCTTTGACGTTGGTGGCCAAATGCTTCGGGTTGCCGGCTTGATCGCCACCCGATTTAGCACCGCTGGGCTTGCCACCCCCCGTGCGCTTATCCGCCGGACTCGCCGCATTTTCCGCCCCGTCTGCCACGGAAGACTTCTTGCCGGCGGAGGCCTTGCTGTTGGTGGCGTTTCCGGTCCCCACTGCGGCGGCACTACTGCTTGCCTTGCTGCTGTCGGGCTTGCCGGCTGCGGCCTTGGGCGGGGAGGCCTTGGGCGGGGAGGCCTTGGGCACCTGGCCGGCCGCTTCCAAGCGTTTGAAGGCGTCGGGGCTGACCTCTTTCACCCGAGCCATGATCTGTTTGTCGTGGGGCGCCTGGTTAAATTCAACGGCAAATTGGTGCATCGTCGAAAAGAACTCGGGGCCTTTGGTCTTCGGCACCGCTCGTTCGAAGCCAGGAATCGTGCCTGTTTCTTTCTCCTTGGGCGTCACCAGGCCGAGCGTCTCGGCAAAGTTGAGGCTGGCGTCACAGGTGGGTATCTTGTGGCCGCCAAACGAATTTTGCACCAAGTAAGCAACGACAAACGGCGTGATCCCTTTGTATTTTTCCAACTGAGCCACCACCTTGCCTTGATTTTCTTTTAGAAGAAAATCCAATTCAAAGACATAATGGGCTTCAAAGATGGAATGCAACGCCAACTTGAGGCGTTCGACCGCGACTTGTGGGTCACTCAAACCGGCGGATAACTCGCACAATTCCTGGGTCGTCGTGACGCGGATCTCGTTCCAATCCGAGTACTGCTCCAACCGCGCAAAGGCTTCGTCAGCGGCCGCGAAGGACGAGTTCTCCAACAGGCAGGCGTACAACAAGTTTTCCAGCACACTGCGACTGGCCGGTGGACTGACCGCCGGATAATGCTTCTTTGCCACCTTGACCAACTTGGCAATGATCGCCGTTCGATTTTCACCACTCATCGGAGCACTTTCTCTACTGGTTTACCTTCCAAGACATCCGCCATCCCTCCGGCGTCCGTGTCCCCACTGACCAACGTTTTTGCCAGTCGCGTTTCCCCAACGACCAAACCATGCCGCCGCCTCTCCCCATTCCGGACACCGCCACTCAGACCCCCGCCACTCAGGCCAGCCGCAGTCAGGTCGCCGTTTCACGCGGCGTTCCCTCGTCGCCACTACCCGACTCGTGATCGTCCATGGCCAAGTCAGCCGACGAAACCGGCGAATTGGGGTCTTCGGCCGAGCCCGCTTCACGGCGGATCTGGTTGAGCAGTTCGGCGACTTTGAGCGAATTTTTGACCCCTTTATCGATTTCAAACGCCAGGCGAGGAATGTAGCGGGTCTCGATCCGCTGCCCAACTCTCTGTTGTAAGAAGCCGGCCGAGTTTCGTAGTCCATGCAGGCACAGGGCCTCCTTGGCCGCATCGCCCATGACCGAAATGAACACTTTGGCATTTCGCATGTCACCCGAGACTTCAACTCGAGTCACCGTGACATCACTAACCCGCGGGTCGCGCAACTCCAGCAGGATGGCCGTGCTGACCACCTCTCGAATGGCTTCCGCGGCTTTTAAGACTCGGCGAGAACTCATGCAACCTTCAACTGGGACAAAATTGGGCTCAGGGGAAACCAGCACCGCAGCCGCGGGGGACGTCCCCGGGGCTGCGACCGCAACGTTTTCACTCGGGGCAGACTACAGGGTACGAGCGACCTCTTCGATGCGATAGGCTTCCAACATGTCGCCCTCTTTCACATCGTTGAAACCGGCCAGTTTAAGACCACACTCCATACCCTTGTTGACTTCCTTGACATCATCTTTCTCACGCTTCAAGGATTCCATGGCGTAATCACCGACGATGCGGTTATCGCGAATCACGCGGATACGCGAACCTCGCTGGATACTGCCCCGCATAACACGGCAGCCGGCAATCGTCCCCATGCGACTGACATTGAACGTTCGGAGGACCAACAGGGCCCCCAGTTCCACGGCCTGCTCTTCGGGCTTGAGTTTCCCTTCCAGCGTGGCTTTGATGTCGTCGGCAACCTTGTAAATGATTTCGTAGCGACGGACTTCCACCTGCAGATCCTCGGACAGGCTGCGAGCGTTCTCGTCGGGCACGACGTTGAAGCCGATAATGACGGCATCCGAGGCCTGCGCCAGACGGACGTCGCCAACGGTGATGCCGCCGACCAGTGCTTGCAGGATCCGAATCTTGACTTCTGGATGATCCAGCTTGCCCAATTCTTTCCGCAGGGCTTCGATCGAGCCGCGTGCATCGGCGCGGAGCACCAAGTTGAGCGTGACGACCTCTTTTTGGGAGCCAGCCAAGTCGCCAGCTTCCAAACGCTGTTGGAACTCCTCCAACGAAACGCGTTTGGTGATCCCCGAGAGCGATTGATCGCGTTCCGCCGCTTCCCGCTGGGCCGCAATCTCGCGGGCCTTGGTAATGTCGTCGACCACCCAGAGCTTCTCGCCCGCGTCAGGGGCGCGATCCAAACCGGTAATATTGACCGGCACGGACGGACCAGCCTCCTCGACCCGCTGGCTGGGCTTGAGCGTATCGTACATCGCTTTGACGCGACCATACGACGTGCCGCAGAGGACGATATCGCCCACTCGCAGGGTACCATTCTGCACGACCACCTTGGCCACCACGCCGCGGTCCGGATCCTGTTGAGACTCCAGACAGGTTCCCACTGCCGCCCGCTGCGGATTGGCCTTGAATTCGTACAATTCCGCCGTCGTCAGGATGGTCTCCAGCAAGTCGTCCAAGCCAACTTTCGTAATGGCACTGGTCTGCACCACTTCGACCTCGCCACCCCACTGCGAAGGCATCAACTCCTGGGCGGCCAATTGCTGCAGTACTCGATCCGGGTTGGCGCCCGGCAGATCGATCTTGTTCATCGCCACAATGATCGGCACACCCGCCGCTTTGGCGTGGCTGATGGCCTCTTCCGTCTGGGGCATGATGCCGTCGTCCGCGGCCACCACCAAGACGGCGATGTCGGTGACATTGGCACCACGAGCTCGCATTTCGGTAAAGGCCTCGTGACCCGGCGTATCGACAAAGGAGATCCGCCGACCTTCCCGCTCAACCGTGTACGCGCGGATGTGCTGGGTGATTCCACCCGCTTCGCCCGACACGACATCGATCCCGATCAGGGCATCCAGCAAGGAGGTCTTGCCGTGATCGACGTGACCCAAGAACGTGACGATAGGCGGCCGCCCGACCCGATCTTCGTCGGCATCCTCGCCCTCCAGTCCCGTAAGCGTTTCGTCCTCTAACGACTGGGCCTGGCGAATCTCGACGTCGACCTCCAAAGCCGCCACCAACAACTCGACCACTTCAAAGTCCAGCGTCGAGTTAATATTGACTGATCCGCCCAGCCCCAAGTCCATCATCAGGACCTTGAGCACCTGACCGGCGGAGACGCCGGCCGT
The DNA here is from genome assembly GCA_018402565.1 of Pirellulaceae bacterium. GTDB lineage: Bacteria > Planctomycetota > Planctomycetia > Pirellulales > Pirellulaceae > M30B19. The sequence continues at coordinate 392,194 of JAGYIQ010000002.1, forward strand.
CTCGGAGAACGAGCGAACCGAGCAGGGCAACTCCAGCACGGGGCTCTCTTTTCGCGGAGCCGCCGTATTGACCGAGGCCGATGCACGAACACGCCGTCGACGCATGCGGAGCGGTGAATCGTCGTCGCCAAACCGCGAGTTCAGCACCTTGCGTTCGACGCGTTTCTCGCGTTTCTGACGGGTCGAGCCGACCCCTGAGTCCACGACCTCCGTTTCGGCCTCCCCCTTGCCCTTGACCTTCCGCCGTCGATCGGCAGTGGTCGACGGGTCCAGTACCGGTGGCTGCTGCCCCGGGGCCAGAGCCGGTCCCTTTTTCGTCTTTTTGGAGGCAGACTCCGTAAAGGCAGCCAACGGGAGTGCCGAGTTCCCATGACGCTTGACTCGGGCAATCGCCTCCTGAGGCAAGGCCATGTCCGGCTTGATTACCTTCTCCGCCGGCTCGGTGGGTACCGGCGTCGGCTGCTTGACCTTGGGCATTGAAGCCAAACGACCAATCGGCAGTTTGGGGCGCTCCGCCTTGCGATCTTCTCGCCGAGCCTCGCTGGTTTCATCGTCCTTTTTCGCCGGACGTCGATCGAGATTTCGAATCGGGCCCCCGCGATTCATGAGCAAATTCGCTCGCGCTTGACCCAATGGGCTCCGACCCGGTGCCGCCGCCTGTGGCGGTCGACTCGCCTCGGCAACCGCCCGACCATCCGTCACGTCGGCCGCCGCATCTTCCACATCATCGCTCGCTCCAGCACCTTTGGCTGCTCCCAGCGAAGCGGTGGAATCGACCTCTTCCGCAACGTCCGACTCCATCAGCGGAGCCGCCGGGGCCTCGGCAACCGCCTGGCCTTCGGCCACAACCGACGCTACCGAAGAATCCGCAGCTGCGCTCTCTCCAATCGCCCGTCCGGCCGTCCGCTTGGGACGATCCAACACCTTGGGCCGATCACTCAGCCGCATGCGATCAAGAGCCGACAGCGGACGCGCCGCTGGAGGAGGACTCGCCGTGGCCGCCGCGGCCTGAGCCGGCGCCTTCTCCGTCGAAGAATCCAGATATTTCTTAATCTTCGCGATTTCTTCATCCGACAAACTGGCTAACGCCGAGCCCTTGCCGTGCACGCCCAGCTTTTCGCAGACGTCCAGGAGGGCTTTGTTGTCCATGCCAAGATCTTTGGCAAACGTATAAATCCTTATCGCCACCGCGAGAGGCCTTCCTCTTTGATTGGTCTCGATCCACTCCGCCGTACCACGGCAGAGACTCACCTCGGGTTCACATCTCTGTCAACTCCAGCACTTCACACCACCCACATCCACTAATTCGTTTGTTTGAAGACTCAGCTCCCTCAATTGGCCCGTTCACTCAGTTTGCCCACTCACTCAACTTGCCCACTCACTCAACTTGCCCACTCACTCAGTTTGCCCGTTCACTCAACTTGCCCGTTCACTGGCAATCGCCAACCCCTGGGATCGGCTCTCACCACCCCAACTTGGCCGCAGGCCACTCAGCTCGGGACACTCGGCGATTCCCCTTCCACCGGTCCAACCCCCGCAGATGGGCCAGCTCCCGCAGATGGGCCAGCCCCTACAGATGGGCCAGCTCCTACAGACGGCTCGATCCCCGCGGCCGACTCGGGCCCGACCCCCGGCTTGATCCGCACACGGGTATCGGACCCAGCCTTCTCGGCTGCTTCGGCCATCTCCTCAGCCGTCGTGACAATATTGTCGACCTGATCCTCAGACAACTCACCCATGGCCATCAAATCATCCGGCTCGATGACCGACAAATCGCCATAGGACAAGTAGCCTTCTCCGACCAATTGATTCGCCAAATCTTCCGTAATTCCCTCGATTTGGCAGAAACCGGCCACGGCTTTTTCAATCTGCTTCTCCAACTCCTCCTGCGTCATGATCTCGATGTCCCAGCCGACCAACTTGCTGGCCAAACGCACGTTCTGACCGCGTTTGCCGATGGCCAAACTGAGATGATCCTCTTTGACCAACACGATCGCACGACCCAACATTTGACAGAGGATCACCTCTTCAACTTCGGCCGGCTTGAGCGCGTTGGTAATCAGGTTCTGTGGATCGGTGTCCCAACGAACAATATCAATCTGTTCGCCGCCCAACTCCTCTTTGATCGTGCGAATTCGACTGCCGCGAACACCGACACAGGCCCCCACGCAGTCGACCTGCTGGTCGTCACTGCTGACCGCCACTTTGCTGCGGTGGCCCGGCTCACGGGACACCGCATTGATCTTGATCACCCCCTCGGCAATCTCGGGGATTTCCTGCTCGAATAGCCGCTGGACCAACTTGGGCCGCGTCCGACTCAGCACCACCTTGACCCGTGAACCCTGGGCCCGCACGTCCGTTACGATGGCCTCGATCCGCTGATTCGGATGGAACGACTCCTTGGGAATCTGCTCACTCCGCGGCAAAATCGCCTCGACTGGCCCCAGGGCGACCGTGGTAACCCCACCCTCGTTTCGCTGCACCACCCCCGAGACCAACTCGTTCATCTGCGCCTGAAACTCTTCGATCAACGCGTCTCGTTCGGCCTCGCGGAGCTTTTGGATGATGACCTGCTTGGCCGTCTGCGCACCAATCCGCCCGACCACTTCCTCATATTCCAGGTTGGTTCCGTCGCAGTCGCCCGTAATTTCGCCCTTTTCCCGGTCGATCTGGAAGACAATGCTGGCCTCTTCGCCGTAGTGCTTCCGAGCGGCCGTCACCAAGGCAGCCTCGATGGCGCGAAACACGACCTCCTTTTCGATATTCTTGTCCCGGTGCATCGAATCGACAATTCTCAGCAAATCACTGGGCTTCATTGAATTCCTTCCCTAACTTTCGACGCGCGGTCGCACCTATTCAACCAAGTATTTACCAAACAGGCTTTCGCCAACCCCCAAAACAAAAACACCGCCGGATCCCCCCAACGGCATGCCCACTGTGGCCTCCCGCTGACGTTCACCGCCGGACAACTGATGGGCCAGCATCTCCGGCAACCCCCAGACCCAAAAGCCTGGCAAATCGCCGTACCCGCTGCTCCCAAACCGGAGTCTCAGGGGCATGCTCCGCTCCGGCAACCCGAAACGCAACACACTGAGGACACGACTTACAGCATCGAATACTCCCGAGGAAATTTCGAGTCACTCCAGCCGCCGGCCGGCACCTGGGTCAGGCCACACACCCCAACCAACCCAGACAACCAACCAACCCAGACAACCAACGAACCCAGCCAATCACCACAAGCCCCGACCCGTGGCACGCCCCTTTACGAGGCGTGCAACTTGCGTCAAAATACCCCACCCGGAGGAATCTCGCCGCCTGACGAGCCCTGGTGTGCTTATCCTACCGCCCTCGGTAGGTGGCGTCAATCATCAAGTCACACGTTTCTTTCTGAAATTTGGGCTTGAAAGGTCCGACTAGTAGTCTCTATACTACCGGGCTTCCCAAAAAACGACCTCGCACGAAAATGCAGGCTCGAGAGCAGATAGCATCAAGGAACAAAACGATGAAGGTACGTGCTAGCGTCAAGCGTATTTGCGACCATTGCAAAGTGGTCCGCCGCCGTGGGCGGATTTACGTGATCTGCGTGAACCCACGACACAAGCAACGCCAAGGTTAACTTGGCCAGGGTTAATCTTGCCAGGGTTAATCTCGCTGGGGCTAATTTGGCTGGGGCTAATTTGGCTGGGGCTAATTTGGCCGGGGTTAATTTGGTCGGGGTCGAGCCCGATGGTATCGGGGTGAAGAAAATCGTGAAGCGACTGGGTTGGTTGTTTTCACGCGCGATTGGGCACAGGAATACACAGGACGCCTGACGGCAGGTGTCATCCGCTGAGTGAAGTTGGAGCAAGAACTAAGATGCCACGTTTGTTGGGTGTTGACATTCCGAATGATAAGCGATCGGTAATTTCGCTGACTTACCTGTACGGGGTCGGCCCGGTGGTTGCTCGTGAATTGTGCCAGAAGGCGGGCATCAATCCCGATAAGCTGGCACGCGAGATCAACGACGAAGAGCTGGCACGTCTGTCGGGCTTGCTGGAGACCGACTACACCGTCGAGGGTCCGCTGCGTCGCCAGGTCAGCCAGAACATCGCGCGACTGCGGGAAATCAAGTGTTACCGCGGCATTCGCCACCGCGTGAGTCTGCCGGTGCGTGGTCAACGAACCAAAACCAATGCTCGGACACGCAAGGGTCCGCGCAAGACCGTCGCCGGCAAGAAGGGCGTCAAGGATCTACGTTAATACGGGATCTGCGTTAATTCGGGATCTGCGTGAATACAGGATCTGCTTTAAGCCGGTTCAAAATCGCAAATCAAGTCAGCAGCAAATCAAGCCAGCAACCAATCAAGTCAGTGTTTTCCTCAGGAGTAGCCACACGTGGCAAAAACCAAAAAACGAAAGATTCGTCGCAATGTGACTGTCGGTGTCGTGCATATCAACGCCACCTTCAACAACACGATTGTGACCATTACCGACCTCAAGGGCGACACCTTGTGTTGGGGAACGGCGGGCACGTCGGGCTTCAAAGGAAGCCGTAAGAGCACGCCGTTTGCTGGGCAATGTGCGGCTCAACAGGCCGCCGAGAAGGCCGTCAAGTTCGGCATGCGAGAATGCGAAGTCCGCGTGAAGGGCCCCGGCAGCGGTCGCGAGAGCGCGATCACTTCGCTGCAAGCCGCTGGTTTGGCTGTCAAGATCATCGAGGATTGCACTCCCATTCCGCACAATGGCTGCCGCCCGCGGAAGAAGCGTCGCGTCTAATACAGTCCGCGTATGACGGATCTGCTGGAGCAGATCGGTCTTCGCAGGATTGCCAATGGCGCACGCCGTAATGGCAGGATCGGTAATGGCAGGATCGGTAACAGCAGGGGCGTTTTTTTGGGTTCGGTCCGAATGGGTTAGTGGCGATTTTGCTGCGACTCACTCCGAACCACTCCCACCCTCTCCAGACGGATTGCACTCCTGACGGACTGCAATCTTGACGGACTGCGGGCCTGACGGGCGGGCTTGACGGACTGCGGGTGGCTCGATTCATTTGGCTCGGTTTGCGGAAGGATTGAAACATGCATATTCGATGGCGCGGTTTGGAACTACCTAGTCGAGTGGTCGTCGATCAAAGCACGATGACCCCGACCTATGCCAAGTTTGTGGCGGAACCGTTCGAACGTGGGTTCGGCAACAGCGTTGGCAACAGCCTCCGCCGCGTGCTGTTGTCCAGTCTTGAGGGCAGCGCTGTCACCCAAGTCAAGGTGGCTGGTGCCAACCACGAATTCACGACCTTGGAAGGCGTGTTGGAAGATGTCACCGACATCATCCTCAATGTCAAAGCCTTGGTGGTGAAGAACCACTCGGAATCGATGAAGGTAATCACGGTCCAGAAGTCCGCCGCAGGTCCGATCACGGGCGCAGATATCGATACGGGTGGCGAGGTAGAAATCATCAACCGCGATCACGTGCTGGCGACTCTCACGTCGGACAAGCCGTTCATGATGGAAATGGTGGTCGACAACGGCCGCGGCTACGTCGCCTCCACCGAGCACAGCGGTCATGACTTGGCCAACGGCATCATCCCCGTGGATGCTTGCTACAGCCCAGTCACGCGAGTTCGCTACAACGTCGAGGAAACTCGCGTGGGTCAGAAGACCAACTACGACAAGCTGACGCTCGAGATCTGGACCGACGGCACGATCACGCCCGAGATCGCGCTGGTCGAGGCTGCCAAGATCCTGCGCAAGCACCTCAACCCGTTCGTCCAGTACACCGAACTGGGCAATCAGATCCATGCTCAACCGCGGATCTCCAGTGGCATCGATGCGGCTATGGAAGCCAAATTGAATATGCCCATCAACGATCTGCGATTGAGTGTTCGCGCCAGCAACTGTCTGGAGGGCGAAGGCCTGCGGACCGTGCGTGACTTGGTGCAACGCAACGAAGTCCAATTGCTGGAGATGAAGAACTTCGGCGAAACGACTTTGAATGAAATCCGTGACAAACTGCGGGAACTGGGATTGCATCTGGGCATGCGAGTCCCCGCCGCTCCGATGATTTCGTAGTCTTTTTCCACCCCAGCACTCACCCAACCTGCCAACTGAAACTACCATGCGACACAAACGACGCGGACGACAACTCGGGCGAAACTCTGCTCACCGCAAAGCCCTGTTCCGAAACATGGCCTGTAGCTTGTTCCTATCCGAACAGGACGACGACGCCTACGAATTCCTGTACCAAGCGGACGGTAAGACACCGATCAATCCGCCCAAGGTAAAAGGTCGGATCGTGACCACTTTGCAGAAGGCCAAGGAAATTCGATCCATGGTCGAAAAGTGCATCACCATCGCCAAAACCGCCGCGGCAAATCAAGAGGCCGCCGACGCCCTGTTGACCGATGCCGCCAAAGACACCCCCGCCTGGAAGGCCTGGCGGGAAGGTGATGGCTGGCAGAAGTGGTCCGCCGCCAACGCGCCGATCCTGACCGCTCGCCGCCGATTGATCTCGATCCTCGCCAACGAAAAGGCCGTGGAAGTCCTGATCAGCACCATCGCCCCACGATTCATCGACCGGGAGGGTGGCTACACTCGCGTCCTGCGGTTGGCCGAACGCCGCCTGGGTGATGCCGGTCAAAAGGCCGTGTTGGAGTTGGTTGGCAAGCACGACCGTGTCGTGGCCACTGCGACGGCACCCGCCTTTGAGGAATCGGCCGAAACCAGCGCTGCGGAATAACACGCCGGCTGCACGATAGCGAAAAACAAGATAGGCTCCCGCGAAGCTTCGCGGGAGCCTTTTTTCGTTCCCCGGATTGCCATGCCCTCGGGCGGGTCACTCGCTTAGAGCCACTCGTGATCGAACCGCAGCGCTCCATCCAGACCGAAGCCGTTGGGATCGGTCGGGGGACCGTCAATGTGAAAGGTGACGCCGGTCTCCAACCGATCGCAGAAATCCCAGGGCCCCGGTCCGTACAGAGTGGCGCCGATCGAGTACGCGCCTTGCAGCAACGGCAGGCGGAGCAACTTCACGCGGAATCGCGTCACGGGCGGCTGCAAGTCGCAGCGATACCCGGTGGCGTGATTGGCAAAGCCGCCCAAGATCCCAGCGGCCGGCGATTTGACGTACAAGCGAACGCAGGCGTTCTCTAGCGGCGTTTGAGACCGGATCGAAATCTCGACTTCCAGGGTATCGCCGGTCTGCCAGCCGGCAGGGTCGATGGGTGAGGAGACCAACTCGATGGTCTCGATGCGAGCATCGTGGTAGGGTTCCGAGGCGGTGGTTGACACTTCGCTCTGCATCAACGTCGTCTCGTAGACACGGGCTCCCGCGTTGAACGGGCCATCGTACACAACCTGCTGTCGATCCAACACCAACGCTCGGCTGGAGATCCGCTGCAACTGGGCAATCGCATGTGCCACCACAATCAAGGCGATGCCGGAGTCCCGCAGTTGCATGATCTTATCAAAGCACTTCATGCGAAACCGGACGTCCCCCACCGCAAACACCTCGTCAATCAGCAACAAGTCCGGCCGCGTATGCGTGGCGATGGCAAAACCCAATCGCATGCGCATGCCAGTCGAATAAGTGCGGACAGGATCGTCGATCACCGCGCCAATTTCGGCAAAATCAACGATCGAGTCGAACTGCTGCTGGACTTCGGAACGGGACAGCCCCAGCAACGCGGCGTTCACGTAGGTATTCTCGCGACCGGAGAGCAACGGGTTGAAGCCGGCTCCCAATTCGATCATGGCATTCAGCCGACCTCGGCGACGAATCGCGCCCCGGTCCGGTCGAATCAGTCCGTTGATCATCTTGAGCAGTGTGCTTTTGCCAGCGCCATTGGCGCCCAACAACGCCAAACATTCGCCCGGCTGCAATTGAAACGAGACGTTCTTTAAGGCGAAAAACTCACCCGGACGCAGCCGCGGCTCGCGCGTTCGCCCGAGCGCTTGGGACAACAGATCCTGCACCCCGTACCGCAGCGACCGTTTTAGGTGCCGGCAGTAGATTTTTGAAACACGATCAATTTCGAGAATCGGTGGAGAGGACAAGCGACTTCCCGCGATTTGAGCCAAACCGGACCAGCACCGCTGCTTCGAGCAGCCACTCGACTAGTTTAGTCACAAAACAACCGCCGGAGCCGTACGAGAGCGGCAGCAGCGTTGCCCCCGTCACAGCCCCCGTCCGATTGCAGTGAACAGCCGGATTGTAGCATGCAAGGCCCGAGCGGCCGGAATGGCCCCTCCCAAAGAGCAACTCCGCAGGCCGACAACACCGCAGGCCGACAACACCGCAGGCCGACAACTCCGTGGACCAGCCTGGCCTCGGAACGTTAGGCGGTCGGTTCGATGGCTTCTTTGATTTTGGCGACAAAGTGCGGTGACTTGCCGTCGGTGAGTTCCTTGGCTTTCTTTTCAGCCAGTTTCTTTTCGTGGTAGTGGAAGACAGCGACGCGTTTCATGGTCGGTGAGAACACACCCCAGAACAGTTTGACGCGGACGTCGGCTTCGGCCGCTTTCTTGGACTTGGCCGAGGGTTTTTTGGCGGTGGTCTTTTTCACTTTTTTGACGGGGGTCGCCCCATCCTCAGCGGCGTCCTCGGCCTTGGCAGCTTTCTTGGTGGTCGCCTTTTTGACGGCAGCTTTTTTTACCGTCTTCTTTGGGGCTTCGCCTTCGACTTCGCCTTCAGCCTCAACCGCTTTTTTCTTCGTCATCTTCAAAAACCCTTGCTTGAACTCACGCTTTCGGCCCTCCAAGCCACAAAAATGGGCTGCGGCTGGCTTTCCTGCGGCATTTTAGCGGTTTTTGCGGCGTTCCGCCATGGACCCTGGGAGAACACCCGCGAAATTTCCAACTGCCTGGGCCGCTGTGTACACGGTGGCCCGAGTCTGCCGGTTGAGCGGACAAACTTTTCTTCGGCCGTCATTTGAGGTATGCTGGGAGGGTGGCACCGCACGGTTCGCCCCCTCCCTCCCCCTCCTGCTGGTTATGGTTCGTCATGCGACGCTCGCCCTTCACGACTGCTGCTTTGTTTCGCTGGGGGTTGGTGGGTCTGGCTTTCGGATGCTCGGCCCCAGCGGCCTGGTCGGCGATCGGCGTTGCGGCTCAGGATCCGTCAACTGTCGCCCCGACCGAGGGCATCGATTTTGATCGACAGATCCGCCCGATTTTGGCGAATCACTGTTACGCCTGCCACGGTTTTGACTCCCACGGGCGGCAGGCGGACCTACGGCTAGACACCCGCGAAGGCGCTCTGCAGAGCGGCAGCGGGGATGCGATTGTGCCGGGCGATCCGGCGGCCAGCCAGTTGGTGCAGCGGATCCAGCATACCGACCCCGGGTCACTGATGCCGCCGCCCGAATACGGCAAGCCGCTGAGCGAATCGCAGAAAGCGTTGCTGGAGCAGTGGATTGCGGCGGGAGCCGACTATCGCGAGCACTGGGCATTTCAACCGATCGCCGTGTCTGACGACGTTGTGGCATCCGAGCCGCGTATCGATCAGTGGGTCGCGGCTGGGCAACGGAAGCTGGGCTTGCAGTTCTCCCCGCCGGCCGCACCAGAGACCTTGCTGCGGCGCGTGAGTTTGGATCTGATTGGATTGCCGCCAACCCTCGAGGAACAGGACGCATTCTTGTCCGCCTACGCTATCGACCCGATTGCCGCCTACGCGGACACGGTGGAGCGGCTATTGGGCAGCCCGCACTACGGGGAGCGTTGGGCTCGTTGGTGGTTGGACCAAGCCCGCTATGCGGATAGCAACGGGTACTCGGTCGACTCCCCCCGACAAATTTGGCTCTATCGCGATTGGGTCGTGCAAGCCTTGAACCAAGACCTGTCCTTTGCTGACTTCACGGTCCAGCAATTGGCCGGTGACTTATTGCCTGACGCCAGCGAGTCGCACCGCATTGCCACGGGTTTTCACCGCAACACCCCGCACAACGAGGAGGGCGGGATCGATGTGGAACAGTTCCGTATCGAAGCCGTCGTGGATCGGGTCGCCACCACGGGAACGGTCTGGTTGGGACTGACGATTGGCTGCGCGCAATGCCACGATCACAAGTTCGACCCGATCACGCAGGCCGAGTTCTACCAATTGTTTGCCTTCTTCAACCAACAAGACGAACCCCGACTGAAGGTGAATTGGTCGGGGTCGGGCCCGGCCGATTCAGCCGAGGAGCCGGCGCGGGAATTCACGACTCTGGTGCTGCAGGAGCGGAGCCAACGGCGACCGACCCACGTCCTGATCAAAGGCGATTTCACGCGGCCGGACCAGCCGGTCGAGCCGGGCACCCCGAGTGTTCTGCCGCCGCTGACGGCTCGTGGCGAGATCCCCGATCGCCTGGATTTGGCACAGTGGTTGGTCTCGGACCAACATCCGCTCACGTCCCGCGTCTTGGTTAATCGGGTCTGGCAGGTGTACTTTGGCCGCGGGTTGGTGGAGTCGGAGAACGACTTTGGGCTGCAAGGTCTGTCCCCATCGCACCCCGAGTTGCTGGACGAATTGGCTGCCTCGTGGATGAAGCACGGCTGGAGCCTGAAGCAACTGCACCGGTGGATCGTGCACTCGCGAACCTATCAGCAGGCATCGGTGCTCACGGCGGCCCTGCGCGAACGCGACCCGGGAAATCAGTGGTTGGCTCGCCAGCAACGCCTGCGTTTGGAGGCGGAATTGGTCCGCGATGCGATGTTGACTGCCAGCGGGGCTTTGACACAAACGATGGGCGGGCCTCCGGTCTATCCGCCCCAACCCGACGGGGCAATGAACTTGGGTCAAGTCCAGCGTCGGTGGCAGAGCAGCACGGGGGCGGATCGTTACCGTCGCAGCTTGTACACGTTCACCTTTCGCGCGGTTCCGCCACCGCTGCTGAATGTTTTCGACGCGCCGGAGGGCGTGCAATCCTGCACGCGTCGCTTGCGGAGCAACACGCCGTTGCAGGCCCTGATGCTGATGAACGACGCGGGCCTGTTCGAATTGGCCGAACGCTTGGCGGAGGTCATTGCGTCGGAGGGGATCGAGGCCGCCTTCCGCCGCTGTACCTCGCGGCGGCCGGAAACGGGTGAATTGGCGGTGTTGGCGGACTTGTCGGCCTTGGATGCCGCCCGCGTGCTGCTGAACTTGGACGAAACGATCTCACGGGAGTGAAACCAAATGATCCCTCCGCAGGCATGGAACTCGTCACCGGAACTGCAAGCGGCCACACGTCGCCACTTCTTCAGCCAATGTGGCGTCGGCGTGGGGGCACTGGGACTGGCTAGCCTCTTGGCGCCGGCCTCGGCATTACCGGCGGCCGAGGACGATGCAACGGAGCCGCTGCGCCCGCGTCCACCGCACTTTCCACCGCGAATCAAACGCGTGATTTTTCTGTTCATGGCCGGCGGGCCGTCTCAGTTGGAAATGTTCGACTACAAACCGAAATTGAACGAATTCAACGGCCAACCCATCCCAGAAAGCTTGATCGCCGGCAAGCGTTTCGCGTTTATGGACAGCAGCCATCGCACCGAACTGCTGGGCGGACGACAGACCTTTGCTCAATATGGCCAGAGCGGAGCCTGGGTCAGCGACCTGTTGCCGTACACGGCGGGCATCGTCGACGAGTTGACCTTCCTCAAGACCTGTCAAACCGACCTGTTCAATCACGCGCCGGCCAAGTTGTTCATGAACACCGGGACGGGGCAATTTGGTCGGCCCAGTCTGGGTTCCTGGGTCACCTACGGTTTGGGCAGTGAATCGTCCGACCTGCCGGGGTTTGTTGTGCTGCAGAGCGGGCCGCGCGGGCCACGGGGCGGTGCCGTGAATTGGTCCAGCGGCGCGTTGCCAACGACCTATCAGGGAGTGCCCTTGAGAAACCAAGGCGATCCCATCCTGAATCTGTCCCTGCCCCGCGGTGTCACGCCAGCCCAACAACGCGACCTGGTCGATCGGGTCACACAACTGAATCTGCAGCGATTGGTGGCCACCGGCGACCAAGAAATCGCCACCCGGATCAACGCCTACGAAATGGCCTACCGGATGCAGAGCAGCGCTCCGGAACTGATGGACACAGCAGCCGAAACCGCCGAGACACTGGAGCTGTACGGAATCAAGAACCCGGGCGAATCCAGCTACGCGCGAAACTGCTTGTTGGCCCGAAGATTGGTCGAACGCGGCGTGCGGTTTATTCAGCTGTACCATACCAATTGGGACCATCATGGCGGTCCGACCGAGAATCTCGAGAAACACCTGCCGGAGATCTGCCGCGATATCGATCAAGCCTCCGCCGCCTTGGTGCTGGACCTCAAACGCCGTGGTCTGCTGGACGAGACCCTCGTGATTTGGGGTGGCGAGTTCGGCCGCACGCCCATGGGCGAGGTCCGCGAGTCGACTGGGCGAAACCATCACATCGAAGCATTTACTATGTGGATGGCCGGCGGAGGACTGAAACCCGGCTTCACCTTCGGCGAGACCGATGAGTTGGGTTTTGGCCCCACGGGCGAAAAGGCCCATGTGCGCGACATCCACGCCACGATCCTCCACCTCTTGGGACTGGATCATCAACGCCTGTCCATCCGCTTCCAAGGCCTCGACCTGCGACTGACTGGCGTAGAACCGGCCCGTGTCCTGCACGAAATCATGGCCTAGTGCTTTGTCACAGCCAGAACTTGGGGTGTGGCAAAGGGGGCAGGCGTCAATTGTGCGCAGCACCCGCAGGGCCGTTCCGGCAATTGACGCCTGACCCCTTTGCCACACCGATCCCAAAATTAAATTGTGACAAAGCACTAGCACTTGGCCCGCATAACCATTAGTCAGAACCAACCGCCGACCGACACCCCGCCACCGCCTTGAAAAAACGCATTGACATATTGCAATGTCACGATATATTAATTAGGTCACACCAGGCGGTCAGAGACGTTATTGGAAGACATGAGAGACCATGACTGACGAAATGCCATTGATCAGCGACGCCGGTTTGCGGCAGGCGGCCGAGTGCTTGCGGACTTTGGCTCACCCGAGTCGCTTGCAGATTGTGCAACTGTTATTGACGGGGCGATCGTTCACGGTGGGGGAGTTGGCCGAGCGATGTGGATTGCCGCAGCCGGTGACTTCGGAGCATCTAAGATTGCTACTGCGTTGTGGTTTTTTGCACAACGAACGACAAGGCCGGCAGGTGTTTTACCAAGTTTGTGAGCCGCATTTGGCCGATTTGATGGCCTGTATTCGCGGTCGATTTGGGGGTGTCGAGGAGACCACCGAGGGGTCTCGATGACGTGGGGCGAGGCGCCCGACTGCGGTGGCCCACGCTGACGCTTGCCAGTTCAAGCGTCGCGACGGGCCAAAAATAATTGGAAGAGGGAATTTTCAAAGGAACCAACACCATGTCTTTTTCGCAAATATCGGCAAACGATCTATTGCAGCATCGACAAGCCAATCCAACGTTGGAGTTGATCGATGTCAGAACGCCGGCGGAGTTCCGTTCGTTGCGGATTGAGTTTGCTCAGAACATCCCCTTGGATCGTTTGGCCCCATCGGGCTTGTTGGCGGAGCGAAATGGCCAGGCCGATGAACCGCTGTATGTGGTTTGCTTGAGTGGTGGCCGCAGCAAGCTGGCCTGCGAAAAGTTGGTGGCAGCTGGTTTTCGCAATGTGGTCAATGTCGCCGGCGGAACCAAGGCCTGTGCGACTGCTGGCTTGCCGGTCATTCGCAGCGGCAGCAACTGGTCGTTGGAGCGTCAAACGCGGATCGCGATCGGGTCCTTGGTCTTGTTAGGAGCGGTGCTGGGCTACACCGTCCACGCGGGCTTCTACGGTCTGTCGGCGTTTATGGGCCTGGGCTTGATCTTCGCCGGGCTGACCGACAGTTGTGCGATGGGCCTGATGATTGCCCAACTGCCCTGGAATCGGAGCACTTCGGGATCCGGCACCTGCCAAATTTGAGCTGGGCCAAATTTGAGCTGTGCCAAATTTGAGCTGCGCCAAGTTTGAGCAGTGGCAAATTTGAACTGCGTCAAGTTTGAACTGTGGTTAGTTTGAGTTGGAGCTAGTCAGACCTCCGCCGCTGGGGAACGGTCGCATGCCAAGCGGGAGCGTTCCGACGGGGCGTGGCGAGTTCTGCGAGTTCTGCCAGTTCGGGGTGGGGCGGATTACCAGGCCGAGGTTTGTTTGGCGGGGGGAGCGACCGCAAGGTCGGTCGATTGGTTGACCAATTCGCCGGGCACTGGGTCCAAGCCTGGTTGCCCCAACTCGACGAAGTAGGTATCGCGGCCGTTGCGTTTGGCGGCGTAGAGAGCGAGGTCCGCTCGTTTGATCAACGCGTCGCTGTTTTCGTTGGGCTGGACTTCGGCCAGGCCTTGGCTGATGGTGACTTTGAGCAGTCGATCTTGGCTGGCGATGACCATACCCGTGACTGCCTCGCGAACTCGCATGGCGGCGATGACAGCCCGATCGATGGTGGTATCGGGCAGGATCGCCAAAAATTCTTCGCCACCTTGCCGGAAGAGGATATCGACATCGCGGAGTGTGGCGGCGATGGTTTTGGCCAAGGACTGCAGGACGCGATCTCCCACATCATGGCCGTGGACATCATTGATCGACTTGAAGTGATCGACATCGAAAATGAGCACTGAAAACGGGGTACCATAACGGCGGTGGATCGCCAGGCGCCGATAAAGTTCGGAGTCCATCAAGCGTCGGTTACCCAAACCGGTCAACGGATCGGTGGTCGCAAATTCCTGCAGACGCGAATTCTCAGATTCCGCTTTCTGTCGCCATTTCTCGGAAACAAAGAAGCCCAAGATCAGGCCGATGGAACCGCCGTTGACGAATCCCGACGAGTACGGAGGCGCCAGATACAACATTCCTGCCGCGATGCTGGTGATACAGATAATGGCCAACACGCGGAGGAACATGTAGCGAGTAGCAACTGGGTCTGCAGGTCGATTCAGCATAGGATTGGTCGATTAGCGAGAGTCATTGGAAACAGACGCGATGGCGTTCCGGTGCGGTTCGCTCACCGGGAACCCTAGATTGCAAATCTTGGTGCGGGATGGAAAATCAACGGAAAACGGCGTCGCGTTAGATCTGTAGCGATTGTGACGTGGGTTTGAGCGAAAGTTTCCGATTGTATGCTTGGGTTTGGCGTGAATGCCACAATTAATCAGGCGTGGGACGGGGTAATCAGGGGTGGGACCGCAGCATTAATCCGCACGATAAAGGCGAGATTCTCGCTGCAACTCGGTCAACTTGGCTTCCAGACGCGTTTGGATGGCCTGGATCAGGGGGTCCCCGTTGCTCGACTTTTCTCGTTTGGGGGAGACCTCAATGGCGGTATCCACGTCGATGACGACCTTGAGTTGGCCATGCACGCGAGCCCGATCGGTGAGATCTTCTTCGAACTTTTCAACCGTCTCCAAGATCCGATCGACCGAGGGGAACTCGGTCAAGTAATGCTCGGGATAACAATCGATTTGCTGAGCCAAATAGGTGTCTTCGATCATTTGCCAATAGCGAGCACGTTCGGCCGAGTCTTTCTCCTGCGTCATTTGCGGAAATATTTTCATACGCAGATTTTTGATTCGCACGGCCACACCGTCCTGGCGGTGCCCTCCCAACCACTGTTCTTCCAGCGGGTGCAGCAGGTGATTGACCATTTGGGTTTGACGTTGTCGCAACGTCCGTCCCTCCATGTGACTCAAGCCGTACTGCATTTCCTTCAGTGTCAGCAGGGCATTGCCCACCAGAATGATGCGGCGAATCAGCGGCAGATGGCGATTGGGCCGCCACGTCAGCTTGTGCTCGATGGCCTCCAAGACTTGTTGGCAGGCCTGCTCGACGTTCCCCTGGTAGAGATATCGCAGCGCGACGGGGTGCACGACCACCGCCCCCGTGTCCTGCCGTCGCTTGGCCGCCGTCCGCGCGATGAAGGCTGGCCCCTCCATCAGGGCCATCAAGCGATCGTTCGTGCGGCTGGTGGTTCCCTCTGGAAAGATCAACAAGGGTCGTTTGGCCTCGGTCAGGACCTCCACGGCGGCGTCCACCGCCTGGCGATCCAGTCCTTCGCGGTGCACACTGAAGGCACCGGCCGCTCGCAGTACCCAGTGCCGCAGTCTCCCCTGATGAAACAGATGCCAACTGGCCATAATATAAAACAGGCAGGGTGTCTCGCGGGCGACAAAGGCCATGGCCACCGGATCGGCCGACCGCGGGTGATTGGGAGCCAACACGACGCCGTGCCCCGCCCGCAGTGAGGCTCGCAGGTGGTCCAAATTGCGACACTCCCAGTCGATCACGCCGTGCTCGCGGGCCAAGTGCCGTTGGAACAACCCGGACCAGCCCAAGCAGTGGGCCACGAAATCCGAACGCAGCGGCGGCACAAATGAATAAGGCTTGTCGACGAACACGTTTTGCATGGTTCGGCCATTCAACCCAACTGTAGGAGACGCGCGGATGAGCGAAGCAGTCCTGAACGAAACCGCTCGACGACTAGTAGAGTGTCTCGGTCGCCGTCAAATCAAGGTGGTGTTGGCGGAAAGTTGCACTTGCGGCCGCGTCGCCGCGGCCCTGGGTTTGGTGTCGGGTGTCAGTCGCTTTCTCTGCGGAGCCTTGGTCGTCTATCGACCAGCCTCCAAGATCCAATGGTTGGGACTTGACCCGCAGTGGCTGGAGCACGTCTCCCCGGAAAGCCTGGCCTGCTCTCGGGCCCTGGCCGAGTCCGCCTTGCGGTTGACGCCCGAAGCGGACCTGGCCCTGGCCATCACCGGTGACTTGGACCCGACCGCCCCCGCCCACAAGCAGGGGCGAGTATTTTTGGCTTTGGCTATACGAGGGACGGCCGATCTCCAGCCGCTGGCCGTACCCCTGTCCGGGGTGGAACGCGAACTTCAATTGCAAGCTGCGGATCGCGGCCAACGGCAAGCAGAGGCGGCCCAACGGCTACTCGAGTTGGGGCTCGAGTGGCTAGAATTGGACCCAGCAACCAACGTCGCACTCGCTGAAACTTGAAACCATGAACTCATCGAACCATCCTTTATTTGAAGCACTTGGTGCTCTCCAGAGCCTACCCCCGTCCCAGCGCTGGGCCAGCATCGCGGCTCGCGCGATAAAGACTGGGGCAACCTGTGAACAGTGCCACGCCTTGTGGGAGGCGGCGTTCCACGATTGGAAGTCCGACGATGGGCCCCCGCCGATTTGGACGCCCTCATCCGTGGATGTCGCCCGCGCCAATCTGACGGAGTTCCTGGCGATGCACCGCCTGCGAGATTTGCCCGCTCTGCGGCATTGGTCAACGGCTGCCCCCGCAGACTTCTGGCGAGCGGTCTGTCAAAAATTGCAGATTCGCTGGGCCGAGCCCCCCAACCACTGGCTGGACTTGAGCCACGGCCTGGAGCGAGCCGTATGGGCCCGCGATGCTCGGCTGAACATCGTCTTGAGCTGCTTGCCGGAATTGCAGTCGGAGCTGGTCGAGGCGAGCCACGTGGCTTGGCCTGCCGCTGAGCCACTCGATCCGCAACGGCCCGTGATGCAATGGCAGAGTGCCAACGGGCCACTGGAGAGCATTTCAGCGCATCAACTTGCTAGGCAAGTCCAGCGATTGGCCGTGCATTGGCAAGCGGCCGGTTGGAGCGGTCGCCGCGTCGCGTTGCTGCTGCCCATGTCGCCGATTGGTGTGGCCGTCTACCTGACGGCCCTGTATTGCGGCTCGACGGTGATCTCGATCGCCGACAGCTTCTCTGCACCGGAGATCGCCAATCGCTTGCGACTGGCGGAGGCCGAGGTGGTGGTCACGATGGATGCCCTCACCCGTGGCGGCAAGCGTTTGCCCTTGCTGCCACGCGTTCATCAAGCCACGGACTTGGCCTGCTTGGTCATTGGAGCCGTGGATGGGCGGGGGGCGACGGATTGGGATGGCCCGTGGCTCAGCGAGAGGGCCATTGGCTTGCGATCGCAGGACTGGGACTGGAACGATTGGTTGGCTCAAGCAACCAATCCGAGCTGGGGCTCGGCCGAGTCTCTGCCTACGTCCGCTGGCCTTGTGGCGGCGGATAGCCCGATCCACTTGCTCTTCTCCTCCGGTACGACGGGTGATCCCAAGGTGATTCCCTGGACACCTTTAACTCCGATCAAATGCGCGGCCGACGGCTACTTCCACCAGGACCTGCATGCGGACGATGTGGTGGCGTGGCCCACCAGCTTGGGTTGGATGATGGGGCCTTGGCTAATTTTTGCTACGTTGATCAACCGATCGGCCATGGCCCTGTTCGAAGATGCCCCGTTGGGGTCCGATTTTGGTCGCTTTGTGCAGGACGCACGCGTCACGGTCCTGGGTTTGGTTCCTTCGATCGTCAAATCCTGGCGTGCGACCCGCGCCATGGAGGGTTTCGATTGGTCGCAGATCCGACAGTTCAGTAGCACGGGCGAAAGCAGTCAGCGTGAAGATTATTTCTATCTTTCATGGTTGGCCGGTTTTAAACCCATTATCGAATACTGCGGTGGTACAGAAATAGGCGGTGGTTACATCTCCTCCACAGTTCTGGAGCCCAATGCGCCGGCGACGTTCACCGGCCCCGCCATTGGACTGGATGTGGAGATCTTAGACGTGGATGGGCAACCGGCCGACGAGGGCGAACTGTACATCGTGCCACCATCGATTGGTTTGTCGCAGTCGCTGCTCAATCGCGACCACTACACGACCTATTACGCTGAAGCACCTCGCTCGCCGTCGACCGGTCGCCCCCTGAGAAAACATGGCGATCACTTCCGGCGTTTGCCCAGCGGCTACTACGAAGCCGGTGGTCGTACGGACGACACGATGAATCTGGGCGGCATCAAGGTCTCCTCTTTGGAACTGGAACGCATCATCAATCGCGTTCCTGGGGTGCGAGAGTCGGCGGCGGTGGCCTGCTCACTGGCCGGTGGCCCTGATCAATTGGTCGTGTTCTTGGTACTGGTTCCAAGTACAGAAGCGACAGCGGAGAGCCAGTGGCTGGCGCGTCTGAACCAAGCGATCCGCGAGGAGCTAAATCCGTTGTTCAAAGCCAGCCAACTCAGTATTGTCGCGGAGCTGCCACGGACCGCCAGTAACAAGATTTTGCGGCGGACACTCCGCGACCAATGGCAGAAGGCTGGCGCAGCGAAGTCTGACTGACGGATCTTGGCCGAGAACCGTCGACGCGTGGGAAGTCGAGTCGCCGATCGCCTACTACGTTCCTCGGTTGAATTCGGCTAGAATTCCAGCCAAAGTTTTGTACCGCCTTGGCAGTCGGAGTGTGGCGATGACATCACGTCCATTGGGAACTAAAGACTTGCTGCGTCCGCTGCAGTTTGTCGCTGGGATCGGTCCGGACCGCGCCGACCTGCTGGCCAAGCTCCAGCTGCGCAACGTGGCGGATGTTCTGTTCTATTTCCCCCGCACTTACGAGGACCTGACGACCACCGTCAAGATTGCCGATTTGGTTCCCGGAACGGAGGCCACGATCGTGGGCATTGTCCACTCCATCGAACGGCAAGTCACGCGGGCTGGCAAGGTGATCGTCGGGATCCTGATCGAGCAGGATGGCGAACTGATGCGGGCCCTGTGGTTCAATCCGACCTTTGGCATCCGCGACCTACAAAAGGGGACCTGGGTGGCCGTCCGGGGAACGCCGAAACGCAAGACCATGCGGTGGGAGATGGTCCACCCGAAAGTCCTGCGACTGGACTTGCCCACCGCGCCGCCAATCGAGACCCTCGGGCAACATCGAGGCCCTGGGGCCGACGTGGCAGCCGCCAGTTCCCGTGGGGACGAGAATCAGAACAACGATTCGATCTGGCTGGGAACCTATCGCCCGGTGTATGGCTTGACCGAGGGATTGAACCAGCGCGAAATGCGGAAGATCGCCACAAATGTCGTGCGACGTTTTGCCGATTTGCTGGAGGAGGCTTTGACGCCAGACTTGATCGAGCGACACGGCCTGTGCGGGATCACCCAAGCCGTCCGCGGGATCCACTGCCCACAACAGGCCAGCGATGTGACCGTGGCCCAAGCGCGGCTGGTCTATCAAGAACTGTTCGCCCTGCAGTTGGGCTTGGCCATGCGCCGCTATCGCATGACCGCTCAGGCTCAGGCGCCGGTTTTGATCGACAGCGAAAAAATTCGCGGGCGGATCCTGCGTCTGTTCCCCTTCGAATTGACCATGGATCAACTTCAGGCCATCGATCAGGTGGCCCTGGACATGGGGCGAAACGTTCCCATGAATCGCATGCTGCAAGGCGATGTCGGCAGCGGTAAAACCGTTGTCGCCGTGTACAGCATGTTGCTCTGCGTGGCCCATGGTTATCAAGCCGCGTTGATGGCCCCTACCGAGATCCTGGCGCGACAACATTTCCAGACATTGCGCCGACAACTCAAGTCCAGCCGCGTCCGCATGGCTCTGCTGACGGGTTCTACACCCGCCGCCGAACGGCTGAAGATCGAACAGGACCTGGCCAGCGGTAACCTGGATATCGTCATCGGCACGCAAACCCTGGTTCGCGGTCAGATCCCCTGGCAGAAATTGGGGCTGGTGATCATCGACGAAGGGCACAAGTTTGGCGTCAAGCAACGAGCCCAGCTCAAGCAGGGTGGCTGCGACCCGCACTACTTGGTGATGACCGCGACCCCCATCCCACGCAGCGCGGCCATGACGCTGTTCGGCGATCTGGACCTGTCAGTCATTCGTCAAACGCCCCCCGGTCGGCAACCGGTCAAATCTTACTTGGTGGAAGTCGAGAAACGGGATTCCTGGTGGCAGTTTTTGCGACAGCAAGCGGCGTCGGGGCGACAGGCCTTTATCGTGGTGCCACGGATCGAGGCCCAATCGGATGACGAACAGACTGCGACGGCGACGGGTGTTTTCGCCGAATTGACAGCCGGAGTGCTGCAGGGGCTCCGCGTCGAATTGCTGCATGGGCAGATGTCGTCGGCCGATAAACAGCGGATCATGACGTCCTTTCAGCGTGGCCTGACCCAGGTCCTGATCTCGACCACCGTCATCGAGGTCGGCATCGATGTGCCCAACGCCAACTGTCTGGCCATCTGCAGCCCCCAGCGACTCGGGCTGAGCCAGTTGCACCAGCTGCGGGGCCGCGTGGGACGCGGCCAACACGCCGGCTACGTGGGACTGGTCCTGGATGAAGACTGCCCGCAGGAAACGCGACAACGCCTGCAGCGATTCTGCCAGACGACCGACGGCTTCGAATTGGCCGAACTGGATTTACAGCTCCGCGGACCGGGCGACTTGTTCGGCACGCGGCAACATGGCCTACCACCGCTGTTGATCGCCGACCTGACACGGGACTACGATTGGTTGATCAAGGCTCGCAGCGATGCCCAATCTCTGGTACAAATCGACCCGGAACTGGCCGATCCCCAACGCAAACGTCTGCGGCAGTTGGTGCTGGCCAAATACGGTCGGATGCTGGAGCTGGGCGACGTCGGCTAGAAACGTTCCTCGAGTGAGCGGCAAGGCGCTAGCCGCCGGTTTTATCGGAAAAAAAACGCATGAATGGCCCATTGTCGAAGTTCTGGTCCCGGTGGCTGCGGCCGGTGTTGTTTTGTGGCGACGCCGAACGCACCCACTACCGCGCCATGGCAGCCTTGTCAGCGGCGGCTCGCGTGCCGGGGATGTTGTCGCAGTTGAGTGCCCTGACGCGAGTGGCCGACGATCGCTTGGCCATGGAGGTCCTGGGGCACCGCCTGCCCAATCCCGTGGGCCTGGCCGCCGGCTTTGACAAAGATGCTCGTTGGCATCAGATCCTGTCGGCGCTGGGATTCGGCTTTATAGAAGTCGGCACGATCACCGACCTGCCGCAAGACGGCAACCCTAAACCGCGGTTGTTCCGCTTGCCTGCCGATCAAGCCCTGCTCAATCGTTTGGGCTTCAACAACGCCGGCGTCGCGGTCGCCCGACAACGACTGGAACGGCAACCGCCCAACGTGGTACTGGGCGTCAACATCGGCAAATCCAAAATCACGCCCAATGATCTGGCCAGCCACAGTTATCTGCAGAGCTTCACGCCGCTGTGGCCGTTCGCGCATTACATCACGATCAACGTCAGTTCCCCCAACACACCGGGCCTACGAGCGTTGCAAGATCGCCAGCCGCTGTTTGAGTTGCTCCAGACCCTGCAGGCCGAAAATCGGCGGTTGGCGACGGCGTTTGATCGCGCCCCCAAACCGGTCCTGGTCAAGATTGCGCCGGATTTGAACGACGCCCAGATCGAAGATGTGGTGGAGTTGGCCCTGGAGTTGGAACTGGCCGGCATTATCGCCACGAACACCACCATCCGCCGCGATGGGCTCCGCACACCCGCGGCCGAAGTACAAAAGTTGGGGGATGGCGGGATCTCTGGCCGGCCTGTCCACTCGCGAAGTTGCCAAGTCATCGAGCGGCTCTACCGTCGATCCGCAGGACGACTGACCCTCATCGGCGTGGGCGGGATATTCAGCGGCGAAGACGCCTGGCAGATGATCGGAGCCGGTGCATCCTTGGTGCAAGTCTACACCGGCTTCGTCTACGGCGGGCCACTGATGGTGGCCGACGTCAACCGCGGCTTGCTGGCCCTGTTGGAGCAACACGGCCTGCGACACCTGTCCGATTGGGTCGGCCAAGCGACTAGACCTTGATGGTCTCGTCGCCCTTCTTCCAATTGCACGGGCAGAGTTCATCGGACTGCAGAGCGTCCAGAACCCGCAGGATCTCGGCCACGTTGCGACCGGCACTCAGGGCATTGGCACAGGCCCATTGAATGATGCCATTGGGGTCAACCAGGAAGGTGGCTCGCAGGCAGACGCCTTCTTCGGGATGCAGAATTCCCAAATCGGCCGAGAGCTTCTGGGCGCCGATCAGCGGGAACTTGAGACCCTTCAGGTCGTCGTGGCTTTGGCACCACGCCAGGTGGGAGTACTCGTTGTCCGTGCTGCCGCCGACCACTTCGCAATCGCGGTCCTTAAATTCACCTAATTGCTTGTTGAACTCGGCAATTTCGGTGGGGCAGACGAACGTGAAGTCTTTGGGATAGAAGAAATAGGCGACCCACTTACCGGCGTAGGTTTGGTTATCGACCTTGGTCAGGCTCTTGGAGTCCGATCCAATGTTGGCGTGGCATGAAAACGTGGGGAATGCTTGTCCGACAGTCAGCATAAAGTTACCTCTGCTAGTGATTTTGTGGTTGGTTCAGACGAACGGGCGCGGACTGGCCTTCAGCCGCGCGACTGGGCTGTACTATACCGATTTTTGGCTCTGGGCTGTAGGGGCGTCAACTTGCCGCTCCCCGGCCGCATCGCCGTCCACTGACGACTGCCACGGGGATTGCCCTTGTTCCCCGCTGGCATTTTCCCTACCCTCCACCCCGAATCCGAGGAACCGGCCAGCGTTCGTCCGCTGTCGACGGTTTCCGGGTAACCGTTCACGCCTCGCTGAGCCGGCGAGCGAGCCAACCACTGTGCCCTAGCGGCCAGCTGCCGGCTCGTGCCTGCTGCGTGGCGTCAGCGGTTACGCCTTCGCGGCGTTTTCCCGCCCTGCCTCCATTCGCAAGGATGCGAATATCGTGAAAAAACAGCAGCAACTGTCGCAGCTTGGGGCTGTCCTGTTGACCTTGGCTTGGTCCCCTCTGGTGGCCAGTCTCTCGCCTCACGGCGCCAACACCGGGGTTGCCCCTGGCCCGCTGGCCCTGGGCTCAACCTCCGCCGCGACCGCTCCAGCCAGCGGTTCGGGCACCGGTTCGAATGTCTCAACGATCGGTTCTGTCCGCCAAACGTCCCCCGGCCGCGTTTCCGACGACACGACTTGGCAGACCATCCAAGTTTCGGCCGGCCAACTGGATCAGGCGGAGAGCCTGTTGCAGGACCTGTTTGGCAACCGCGGCGACACTTCGATTCTCGTGGACCGCCGTCGCCAGGAGCTACGTGTTTCCGGTCCACCCGAGGTCCAGCGACAAGTGCAACGTGTCTGTGAAGCCTTTGGCTACCGCGTGGGCAGTACCACTGCCACGCCGCCGGCTGCCGCGACGTCGGGGACAAACGCGTCGGGGACAAACGCGGGGGGGACAAACGCGGGCATTTTGGCTCCGCGAACCGGAGGCCTGCCTCCTGTGCCGCCCCTGAGCCAAGCCACGGGCTCGATGACCCGTTCCGTTCCGACGGCGGGCTTGAACCATGGCTCGCTGCCCAGCGTGCCTGGCCTGAACTCCGCCAACAGCGGCTCGGCCCGCCTGCTACCGGCGTCCGGCACGGCCCCCTCCAACACCGAGAACTCAGCAACGGATGCGGCGACAACCACACAGCGAACGTTGGTCGTGCCCGCCTCCCAGCATCGCTCTTACATCGATCGGATTACGGCCCTATTGGGCGGCAAACTGCGCCGCTCGACCGGGGGCAACGGGCAGTCAACCTACGTGTACGCCGTCGACGACCAACGATTTGCTTCGATTGACTTGAGCGACACCGGCCACGAACTGCGGTTCGAGGGGGATCCGGCCTTGGTCCGCCAATTGGAGGCGTTGACACGGGCTTTGCTGACGACCGGCCAGAGCTCCGAGTCAGCCGTGGGTTTGGTCCGAGCCGCACGAACCGATCGACGTCAGTTGGCGCGGGCCTTGGAGGCCTACATGCAATCCAACTCGTCGCAACCGCCCCCACTCGGCGAAACGATTCCGGCCACGCCGGCACCAGCGACACCGCCCGGCTTGACCCCGCGTTCGTCCACCGACCCCACGCCCCGCTCGCCGGCGGCCGGCATTCCGGCTCCTCGCTTGGTCCGCCCCCTTTCGGAATCGTCGGCCGAGCGTTCTCGTGTCGAGCCCGCCAGTTTTCTCAGCTCCCTTGTCCGTCAAGACTTGGATGTCCCCGGCGCGGCATTGGAGTTTCAAGACGAAGGTGGCCGGCCAGGAAACTTGCCTGACTTCGGCCGCAACATCGAGCTGGAGTTTCTCCCCGACCTGGACGTAATCATTCTCCGCGGTCGCAATCAAGATTTGGAACAATTGGCGGAAATCATCCAACAATTGGAGCTATTGAGTGAACAAACCCAACCGGAGGTCGAAGTCTACCCCCTGCAACACGTCAACGCCGATGCGATGGCTGCCCTGATCACGCAGGTGAACACGGATCTGATCCGCGGTCGGCAAGGCCGAGTCTCACTGACGACTCTGAGCAAGCCCAATGCGCTGCTGTTGATCGGCTGGGGTGATGCCGTTGTGGCCACCAAAGACTTGATCGCCAAGTTGGACCAACCGGTGGCCCCCGAGACGCAGTTCAAAGTTTACTCATTGAAGAACGCCACCGCGGCCACGGTGCAGACCTCGTTGACCACCTACCTGACCAACCGCCCCGGCTTGGGCCTGCGGGCTCGCGTGATGCTGGATGCCCGCACCAACGCCCTGATCGTCAACGCTGCACCGCGAGATTTTGAAGAGATCGATCGCTTGATCGCCGAGATGGATCGTCCCGAAGGGATGGCCACCTCGCGCGGACAAGTCGTCGCCGCCAAACACGTGCTGGCCAGCGACCTGGCCCAGACCTTGCAGTTGGCCATCAGTGCCATTCAAACCGGCGATAGCCGCTCGGCCATCCTCGAGCTGCTGACCATCGATGCCTCGGGGGCCGAGGTCATTCGCTCCGGGGCCTTGGACAATGTCTCCATCACCGCGCAACCGCGGACCAATTCGGTGCTGTTGACAGCCCCACCCGAATCGTTGCCGCTGTTGTTGTCGCTGTTGGAACAATTGGATCAACCGGGTTCGGCGGCGCAGATGAAGATCTTCAAGATCGTACACAGCGACGCCGCCAGCATCGTGCAAGTGCTGCGCTCGCTGCTGCCATCGGAGACCACCACCACCCAACCCTTCCGTTTGCCAAACAGTGGCTTGGCCAGTTCGGTGGTGCCCTTGCGATTCTCCATCGACACCCGCACCAACAGCGTGTTGGCGATTGGCAACGAAGCCGACTTGAATGTGGTGGAAGCATTGATCTTGCGATTGGATGAACAAGGGGTACTGGATCGCAAGACGGTCGTCTACCATTTGAAGAACGCTCCGGCCCGAGACATCTCAGCCGCCATCAATCAATTCTTGCTGAATCAACGGCAGTTGAACCAGGCCTCGCCGGGCGCGACCAACCCGTACCAACAGTTGGAACAAGAAGTCATCATTGTCCCCGAACCCGTGGGCAACCGCTTGATCCTCAGCGCCACCAGTCGTTACTTCGACGAGGTATCCAGCCTGATCGAGAAACTGGATGAAGCACCGCCCCAGGTGATGATTCAAGTGTTGATCGCCGAGGTCGCCCTCAACAGTGCCGACGAATTCGGGATCGAATTGGGTATCCAGGACACGGTGCTGTTCGATCGCAGTCTTCTGGGAGATCTGCTGACCACCGTCAACAGCACGGTGACTTCCACCCCCGGTGGTGTCGTGACGGTGACTGAAGAGATCATTCAAGCCGCCTCGAACCAACCCGGCTTCAATTTCAACAACACGGGCCCGCTGGGCAACAGCGGCTCCAACAAGGCCTTGGCCAACAGTAGCGCCACCGGCGGCCAAGGCATCTCCAATTTCTCGGTGGGACGAATCAACAACGAATTGGGATTCGGCGGCTTGGTGCTCTCGGCCAGCGGTCGGAACGTGTCAGCCTTGCTCCGAGCCCTGCAGGAGTCGCGTCGCCTGGAGATTCTCTCGCGACCTCAGATCCGCAGTCTGGACAACCAACCGGCCTACATTCAAGTCGGTCAAAAGGTCCCGCGAATCACTGGTTCGGTGGTCAATCAAAACGGTCAAACCAATACCGTTGATCTAGAAAATGTCGGCTTGATCCTGGGCGTCACGCCGCGGATCTCGCCGGACGGTACCGTTGTCATGGAAGTCGATGCCGAAAAAAGCCAATTGGGCACGGAAATCGATGGCATCCCCATCACCGTCTCCAACGACGGCACGATCATTCGCTCGCCGCGGATCGAAACAACCACGGCGCAAACCACCGTCAGCGCCGCCAGTGGCGAGACGATTGTGCTGGGTGGCTTGATCTCGAAGTCCACGCAAACGGTCAATCGCAAGGTGCCCTGGTTGGGGGACATTCCGTTGTTGGGGCGACTGTTCCGCTTCGACAGCAACATCGGCAAACGCACGGAATTGGTGATCATCCTGACACCGCACGTGATTCGCTCCTCGTACGACAGCGAACGCATCAAGGAGCTGGAGCTGGCGCGAATCAGTTGGTGCGCGGCCGACGTGTACGAAATGCACGGCGACATCAACTTGGAGCATCGGTTCTACGACATGGACGCGGAGACCCACGTGGTGTATCCCAATGGAGCGCCGCCGGAACTGCCGCAATTGGAACCCGCCCCACTGGAACCGGCACCGCTGGAACCGCTGCCGACCAACACCCTGCAGCGTGGCAGCCCGAACCGCGGAGTCAACGGGCGCAGTGCCCCGCGTTGATCGTTGCCGCCACGCCTGTCCCTCACTCGCTGCCCCCCCCTGCCCCACTGGCCACGTTTCGGAATCGCCCGATGTCACCTTCCCGCCCGCAACATCATTGGTACTTGTTAGGCTGGTTGTGCTTGTGGCTGGCGAGTACCGGCTGCTCGTCGTTGACCACCACCAAGACCGACGCCAAACCCTGGCCCTGGTCCCAGCCGGAAGCTGAACCGAAGCTGCCGGCCAGGATTCTCGCTATCTGGACCGATGCGGTACACCACCAAAGTGGCCAAAAGGCGCAGCGTGGGTTTGGGGGCCGAATCATCTTTTATGCCGAGGCCGACGGCGATCCGATCCGCGTGGATGGGAAATTGATGATCTATGTCTTTCCCGATGAGCCAGGCACCGATAACGCCGTTCCAGACCGCATGTTTGTGTTCCGCGCCGATGAACTGCAGCGGCATTACAGCAAGAGCAGCTTGGGCGATTCGTACAGTGTCTGGTTGCCGTGGGACGCGGTGGGCGGGCCGTCGCGTCAGCTGACCCTGATCGCGCGCTTCGATGGCACCAACGGTGGCACCGTGATGTCGGACCCCGCCAAGAAAATGTTGCCCGGTGTGTCGCGGCGGGTCGATCCCAACGCCACACCCGCCTCGACCGACCCGCGCAGCCTGCGGACGGCGGCCGCGGGAGATCCGAGTGAAACGAACGACGCAAGGAGCCCCTCAAACCTCAGTTCGCAACAATCGATCGATACAACGGCGACATCGGGATCCGCGCCCGACTTCGCCGACACGCCGGCGCCTCCCAGGTCGATGCCACAGGCGCCGCGACCGTTATCCCCAGCCGCAGCGACAACAGCCCCGCGTTCCATCGCGGACTTCTTGAGACAACAGTCCGCCGGCTCGGATGAAGATGAGACAACCGACAAACAAGACAGGCCCACGGCCAATACGATTCAGCCCGTCGGTTATTGGAGCCCGAACGAGGAGCCCGCCCCGCGCGACAATGGGACCCCAGCGGGCGATTCGCGAGTCGAGACGATCGACTTGGGACAGCTGCAATCCAATCGTACAGGGACGATCTCTGTCCCCAACCATTGGCTCCAAAACCGATCGATGGCGGAGGTTGCGACCGACGAAGAGGCAGCCGCAGAATTCGTGCAACGCAGTGATAACGCCACGGTCTACTACGGGCGACCCGGCCAAGGCGTCCCGACGACTCTGGGGGCCGGTCGTTCTCACGAGCCAACCACCAATCGCTTCGGCGAATCGCCGCCGCGCGGCAACTCCGCTCCGCGAACAAGCTTCAACACCGCCTCAGCACCGAGATCGTTCGCCGACCGCGGTGCGGCCCCGTCCGATCGACTCGAATCGGGGACCAGCGACCAGGACGCAGGCAGTCAGGGCTCTGGCGATCCGTACAACGGAGAACAATGGCCACGCCAAAGTCGCACGTTGGGCTCCAACCGCCGGTCCATTGCCGAACAACGCCAACAACAGATTCGCCAGATCCCGCAGAACCGTCCCGGCATGAATCCCCAAGCGTCGCCCCGGCTGTGAACCATCGTCAAAAATCGGCAACTCATTGCCTGACGGTTCCCTAGTCGACACTCGACACGCTTCGCGCTACTCCCCAGCGACGACTTGGATCTGATTGACGACGCGGGACACCCCGGGCTGAAAGCTCATCATCAACTCGGCCACTTCCCGTTGGCGCGGTTCGCGGACAGCACCACTTAAATAAACGGTCCGCTGCTCCAATCTCACTTGGATATCGTCAGCTCCGGTTCGGGCGACCATCTTGGTCCACTCGGGAACCAACGTGGGGATGCCAGGCGAAGCGTCATTAGTGGCCAGAGGGTCGGGCGGAGCCGTCGCGTTCGAATCGCTCCGACCGCTGGCGACAAGTCGATCTCGTACAAGATACGCATCGGCGGAGACCGGTGGCAGCAGCAACTGCAACCGCGGCGCGTAGGGCTGGGTAGCGGCCGCGGGAGCCAAGGGTCGGTTGATTTGTCGGGATGGATCGACGGCGGGTGGCAAGCTTTCGACCGCCGAACGCACGCGACCAGATTCAATCACAGCTCCCGACCCCACAAAGCGAGTCGTCGCCTGATCGGCGCCAACAAAATCGCCCGGCCGTCGGCTCTCACGGAGGAAGCGTTCGCCGCCAGTGATCCCCCCAGCCGTCTCCGCGGTGGCCGCCACATCTTGCAAGCGTTGCGGCCCGGCCTGACGTTGCAGCGGCCGCCCAAACGTCCGCTGTTGGGCTTCCGATGTCGCCGCCCCCCAACTGGCCCAAACCAAAACGAGCATCCAAAACGGGCGATGCCATCGCTGCATGTTTGCGGCCTCTCTCAATGGTATCCAATGGTTTCCAGAATCCGCACGGGCCTGGCTGGCGCCGGTGCTCTGCTCTTGAATCGTCTGGCAGACCGCCGCTTCTAAACCAAACCTCGCCGAGCCGTTGTCATCCTCCGCTGCGCGGCAAGCTGTACGGATTGTAGCAAACTTTACCGCATCTTTGCGGAACCTTCGCCAAAAATTCGCAGCTCATCCGGAAAATACACACCCCTTGGCCTGGTCGCCGTAAGCCCAGGCCATCGTGAACGAGACATGAAGAAACGAGGAAGAGAAACATGCGATTGTCGAAGCACCTTTGGTTGGTCGGTATCCTCTGTGGGATCCCGTTGGGCACCAACAACGTGAACTGGGCCCAGGAGTCGGCGAAACCCGCCACCACAGCCAAGGAGGCAACGGGGCGCAGCGTGCAATGGAATAGCAATGTCTTGGTCCGAGAACTGGCTCTGGCCGTCGGTCACCCACTGGTCCAGCAGGAGCTGGAATTACTGCCGTATCAAATCGAGCAGCTGAAGCAGTTGCAGTACGACCTACAAGCCGAGGTCACAAAGGTCGCTCGCGAGTACGCACGCACCCGACCTGCCGACCGCGATCGTGGACTGGCAGAACTCTACGAGCGCACACGCGACGAGATCGGGCGAGCCTTGCTACCCAAACAGGTCACTCGATTAGAACAAATCGCGGTCCAAAGCTTGGGTCCGATGGCCGACTCGGAAGACGGCATGGCCCTGGTCACCTTGCTCTCGCAGCCGATGGTTCGCAGTGAGTTGGAAATCAACGACGACGAAATCGCGTCGCTGCAGACGCTGTCTCAGGAGCAGGCCGAGAAATTGAAGCGAGAGATCGCGGAGCTGCGAGCTCGAGCCAACAAGACCGTGCTGTCTGGCCTCAGCGAGGAGACTCGCCGCAAGATTCTCCAGTTGGTGGGCGAGCCGTTTGACTTTGGCGATTATCAGCTTCAAGCCGGCGGCGTGATTCGACGCAGCAAAGACTCGAAGTGAAGAACATGCGAAGTTTACATGAGGTTCGTTAAGCTCCAGTCACACGAGCTTCAAATATGATGGACCATTAAGTTGTTATGATGTTATATGAACTGAAACTTCGTCGATAGTTCATCTGGTTGTACCGGCTACCTTAACATGCCGTTGATAGCATGTGGGCCGTGGTTGACTCCACTTCGGAGTTGCCCACGGCCCGTTTTCTTTTTAGAGGAGCTAAGGCATGACCTTTCTTGACCCGCAAGGTCGTCCGGCGTCGATTCACGCTGGCATCTCGCGCAGCCTCGGAAAGCTACTTGGTGTAGCCGCTTTCTCGAGCTCGCTTTGGTTGTGTGGCACTGCCGCCGCCCAATTGCAAACTGTGGCCTTCGACAATTTCGAAGACCTGCATCCGACGATGGTTCCGTTTACGATTCCGCTGAACATTTTCGCGGATGGCACGGACTACTCGACACAAATCCGTACCGGTACGCCGCGTGAGTGGACGATCGACAACAGCCAGATGGGCAATCCGCCCGGTTCAGCTGCTGGTGGTGTCTGCCAAGAACCTGGCTACAACGGCTGGACCGCCATGGACGTGGCTTCTTGGACTGCCGAGCAAGGCGCTCAGATTGGTCGGACGACCTTAGGATTGTTGGACCGAAATACCGCTTTGGTGGCCGATCCGGATGCCTACTACGACTTCTTGAGTGTCGCTCAGCAGTCGGATGCTTACAACTCGTACATCAGCCGCAGCTACGACTTGACCGGCTTCAATACCAACACATTGCAAATCACTTTCGATTGGGAATTCGCAATCGAAAACAACCAGCGTGGGACCATCGAAGTCTCCTTCGATAACGGTGTCACGTGGCAAATGTTGCTGGATTTGGTCAAAGGCGACCTGCCCAACAGCACCATCCTGACTGGCCCATCCACTTTCAGTGCCAATGTCGACTTCGTACCCGCTGGCAATCAGATGCTGTTCCGCATCGGCTGCATCACCGCCGGCAACAACTGGTGGTTTGCGGTGGACAATGTCCACGTGACCACCGGGGACGGCTTCGACGACTTGGAGGACTTCGAAGGCTTGGAAATGGTGTCATTTTTGGGAGAGCCTCCGGGCGCCAGCCCGCCAACCCAACCTCGCTTCGATGGCACGGACTTCACCAACGTGATTCCGAACTGGACGATCGACAACAGCCAGATGCCTGGTTTTTGTCGTGAGCCAGGTTACGACGGTTGGACTTGTATGGACGTTGAGTGCTGGATCAACGAACAGGGTGGCCAGGGTCGTTCGTTGTTGAGTGGCTTTGCTTTCGACGCTAATGCAGCCTTGGTTGCCGATGGCGATGCGTTCTACGACTTTGACCGCAACTTCGACGACACGGGCGGCGCTCCGTCAAACGCGATGACGACGTTCGTCCAACGTGAGTACGATCTGAGCGGCTACGACAATCGCACTTTGCAGATCTCGATGGACTTCGAATTCCGCATCGAAAACCAACAGCGAGGAACGGTCGAAGTTTCCTTTGACGGCGGTACCACTTGGGTATTGCTGCAGGAATTGAAGCGAGTTGATGGCGACCCGGCGCTTGGCAACAACCAATACATCATCCGCAGCTCAGAACAGCCCTACGTAGCAGGTACGGATTTCACTGCCCTGCAGACCAAGAAGATGATCCTGCGTTTGGGCTACCTGGATGCAGGAAACAACTGGTGGTTTGCAGTCGACAACGTCAGAGTTGAAGCCGAACCTTTGACCTTTATCGTCGGCGATGCCAACGATGACGGCTTCTTCGATTTCGGTGACCTGGATGCGTTGGTATTGGCTCTGTTTGACCCGACTGAATATGCCAACCAATTCCCGAATGTCAACGTCAACGACACGCTGGATTTCTTCGGCGATGGCACGTTTGATTTTGGCGATTTGGAAGCGTTTGTGATTGCTCTGTTGGAAGAGTAGTCGTCGTTCCTTTGTTTCGGACCGAGGGCTGTTTCGCCTCTGGTCAATGTTCCTTCAACTGAAGAAAGTTTTACAATGAAGAAAGTTTTGTTCGCCGCCCTGCTGATGCTGGTGTCGGCCATGACGAGCACTGCGGCTATGGCCGATATCGTGTTCAGCAACAGCTCGACTGACGCTGCCGCTGGCACCAACGTGACCGTGAATCAAGGTGCCACCGGTTCGATCTACGTATGGGTCTCCACCGAAGTCGCCCAAACGATCAGCGGCATCTCGTTCAATATCCTGAGCAGTGATTCATCGATCGCCAGCGGCATCGCCCACACGATCGAGAATCCAGGTACTCCGACCCGCTGGACCACGGTCCAGGCCGGCACGGTCAACACGAACGGCAACCTGTTGAACAACCACCGCGCGTTCATCCTGCCTCCGCCGTTGTCCCAAAACCCTGGACTTTCGACCAATGGCTTGAGTGACTTTGTTCTGCACAGTGAACTCAGCTTCACTGCAACTAACATTGGAACCACCGATCTGACCTTCACACCGACCTCGGCCGGTATCTCCTTCTTGGGAGTTGGCGGAAATCAGTGGAACAACGTGGTCAAGGGAACCGGTTCGATCACCGCCGTTCCTGAGCCATCGTCCGCTCTGTTGCTGACCGGTGTGGCTTGTGCTGCTGCGGCTTACCGCCGTCGCCGCGCTTGCTAAAGCGGTAACGTCCTTGCGAAGGGTGCTCCCAGACCATCTGGGAGCACCCCTCTGTTTTTGCTCCTTCCCCTGAATGGTGATTCAATCGTGGCCCGTTTTCTCCAAAACTTGCATTTACCCCTTACTGCTTGTATACTCCTCTGCTTATCCGGTTGTGCTGGTGATCCGCCCCTGCATAGCCTCAGCGGCAAAGTCACCCTGGGTGGCAAGCCCTACCCGCGTTTGCTGGTCTACTTTCGACCGATTGAAGGCAAGGTCAATCAATTCAATCTGGGCGTTGGCGAGACGGATGCCAACGGCGTGTTGAGCCTCCGCTCGACAGCCGGCATGGGTCTCATGGCCGGCAAGTATCGCGTGTCTTTCTCTTGCATGCAGCCCAAAGGTCGCCCCGCCAACCAAGTGCAAAGTTCTGACGAAAAGCCAGACGACGACCGTAACGTAGAAATGGTCGAATTGGTCCCCGCGCCCTACGACAACGACACCAACGCAGACACCAGCCCCCTGGAATTTGAGATCAAGCCGGGCATGGATAATGTGTTCGAACACGACATACAGGTCAAATAGACCGTCGACCGTTTCCTCGGAAGCCTGCCGACTGAAATTACCTAACGCCAATCATTAAATCCACGTCAGACAGAACGTCTCTGTCCGACAACACTCACTTGGAAGGAGCGAACATGAATACGAATCGAAGCCGCCTCGGCTTCACCCTGGTCGAACTGTTGGTGGTCATTGCCATCATCGGTGTGCTGATGGGCCTATTACTGCCTGCCGTGCAGATGGCTCGCGAGGCCGCTCGGCGCACCGCCTGCGGCAATAAACTGCGACAATTGGGCCTGGCTGTCCATAATTTCGCCGGCGTAAAAAAGGACCGTTTCCCGATGTTGGGCGAGGCCGAGGAAGGCGGCCACTGGACGGCGTTCTTACTGCCCTACATCGAACAGTCCAACGTTTACGATGCACTGACGTTCGGCTCGACCGACTGGGCCCGCAACGCGGCTTGGAGCAACCCGTCGATCACTTCCGGCAACCCGATCGAACGTCAAATCGCTGCCTGCCACTTGCAACTGGAGGCCTTCCGCTGTCCCTCCTCCGTCCATAACTCGCCCATCTTTGACGCCTCCTGCTACGTTCCGCCGTGGTTCGTCGCGGCCCGGCAACCGTCCAATTACTTGGGTGTCGTGACCGGCTTGCAACCGCATGACTGGAAGCCAGGTTCCGGATGGGGTGCCCCCACCCGACCGACCTGGGGCAGCGGCAACGTAACGAAAGGTCACTGGGAACTGGATGGCGTCTTCGGCACCCGTCCGCGCGGTGCATCGGGTGTCCAAAATCGCTTGAGTCGCGGTGGACAAGCCGGCTATCGCTTCGCCGATGTCACCGACGGACTGTCAAACACGCTGATGATCGGCGAGGCCGAACCCGATCCAGACTTGGCCTCGATCTCCTCCACCCGCGAAACTCCCAATTCCGGTCGCAAAGATCACTGGGCCATCGGCGGCGATGACTTCGACAACTGGGAAGGTACCGATTGGTCCGAAATGGGCGGTTCGACCGCCGTGCGGATCAATTACAGGAAGCCCACAAGCACCCTGAGCCCCTTGGCCCGCGACGGCAGCTTGGACTGGGGTGCCTACGAGGTCAGCTTCGGTAGCAATCACCCGGGCATCGCCCAGTTCTGCTTGGGCGATGGTTCGGTCAAGAGCCTACCAGAAGAAATCGACCCACTCGTGTTCAGCGGCTACGGCACCCGAGCCGGTGGCGAAGTGTTCCCAGTCGAACAGTAAGCGACAGCCAAACGCCATACAATCGACTCGCTCTGATTCCTTTGACGCTCGTTCCGCCTCCGGAACGAGCGTTTTTTTGTTCTCGGCTTAATCCCTTGTGAGCGGCAAGGCGCTAGCCGCCGGTAGTCCC
This sequence comes from Pirellulaceae bacterium, assembly GCA_018402565.1. Classification (GTDB taxonomy): domain Bacteria; phylum Planctomycetota; class Planctomycetia; order Pirellulales; family Pirellulaceae; genus M30B19. Next base: position 427,505 of record JAGYIQ010000002.1, read on the forward strand.
TGGTCAGCGGCAGGCGCCAGCCGCCGGTAGTCCCTGGTCAGCGGCAAGGCGCTAGCCGCCGGTAGTCCCTGGTCAGCGGCAAGGGCTTAGCCGCCGGTAGTCCCTGGTGAGCGGCAGGCGCTAGCCGCCGGTAGTCCCTGGTGAGCGGCAAGGCGCTAGCCGCCGGTAGTCCCTAGTGAGCGGCAAGGCGCTAGCCGCCACGGTGTGTCTTCCCGCCCGCAAAACGGGTACAATGGCCAGCCCGGGCAGCACACGGCCCCGATGGTCGTGCTGCAAGATCACAGTCGCGGGAACGGAAGTTTCCAGTTGCGGAATTCAGGTTATGGCTACAAAACAATCGATCGCCAATCGCATGGTGGGTGGGTTCCAAACCCTCATATTGGGAGTCGGTGTGGCTCTGTTGGCGTCGAATCTCCCACGAGACGCGGCGCTGGCCCAAGACCCGCCCGCCCAAGAACGCGTGGTCCCACACAATCAGGATGGGGTGCCCAACGAGGCCTACTCGCCGGAACAGGCCCTGAAGGCCATGACGTTGCCCGCCGGGTTCTCGGCCGAGGTGGTCGCCAGTGAACCGGACTTGGTCAACCCCATCGCGATGACCTTCGACGAGCGGGGACGGCTGTGGGTCACCGAAAGTTTCGAATACCCACGCCGTGAAGCCGGTCCGGGTCGCGACCGCGTCAAGATCTTGGAGGACACCAACGGCGACGGTCGCTTCGATTCGGTCAAGATCTTTGCCGAAGGTCTCAACATTCCATCCGGGATCGCCGTGGGCCACGGCGGTGTATGGGTGGCGAACTCGCCCGACTTGCTGTTCATGCAGGATACCAACGGGGACGATCGAGCGGACAAGATCGAAGTGGTGGTTACCGGCTTCGGTCGCGACGATACCCATGAACTGCCCAACTCTTTGACTTGGGGTCCCGACGGTTACCTCTACGGACTCAATGGCGTCTTTAACTACTCGACCATCGAACAAGATGGGCGGACCCACAAGTTCACCTGCGCCATGTTCCGCATCGACCCACGGACCCGCCAGTTCGAGGTCTTTGCCGAGGGCACCAGCAATCCTTGGGGCATCGCCTTCGACGATCAAGGCGAGGCGTTTGTCAGTGCGTGTGTGATCGATCATCTGTGGCACATCACCGAAAGTGGTTATTACCTGCGGCAAGCCGGCGCCTACCCGCCGCATACTTGGATCATCGATTCGATCGTCGATCACAAGCACTTCAAAGCCGCTTACTGTGGCATTCACTACTTCGACTCGCCCGCGTACCCGCCGGAATATCGCGGCAAGTTGATGATGGGCAACATCCACGGCGGCTCGATCAATGTCGATTCGATCGAGCGGTTCGGCAGCACGTACAAGGGAAGTGGCCAAGAGGATCTGTTGCAAGCCAACGACGTGTGGTTCATGCCCGTCGCGCAGAAGACGGGGCCAGACGGCTGCCTGTACGTCTTGGATTGGTACGATCGGTACCACTGCTACCAGGACGCCAATCGCGATCCGGCCGGTATCGATCGCTCCAAAGGACGGCTGTATCGGATTCGCCATCAAGACACGCCCCGTTTCACGAGCGTGGATTTGGGGCAAGAGTCGAACCGCCAATTGCTGAGGCGTTTGGGCGATGAAAATCTGTACCTGCGGGAGACAGCCCAACGGCTACTCAGCGAACGTTTACTGGAGGGCGTGATCAGCGGCGAAGAGTTGACCCTTTGGCGACAATGGGTGGTCGATGCTCAACAGCCAATCAAGCTGCGCCGGCATGCGCTCTGGGCCTTGATCGGCGGTTTGGGATTGACTCCCGAGCTGTGGATGGAGTGCGTGCAGTCGGACGATCCGGTGATTCAAGCTTTCGCGATTCGCGCGGCGGGCAATTACGCGACGCTGTACCGCGATGCGGATTTAAGTCGAGCCTGGACGGAGTGGTGCCAGCAGGAGTTGCCAGCCTTGGCGACGCGGCCGCTGTCGCCGACCGCCCGCGTCAACTTGATGATCGCCGCTCGCAAGGCGTTGGGCCCGACCGGTGTCGCGACGCTGTTGGCTGCCGGGCAATCGAGTGCCGCCGATGATGGGCTCTGGCCGCGGATCCTCTGGCAAAACCTGCGGGCAATGCTGCTGCAGGACGCAACGTTGGGCGACGCCTTGGCCCGCGAACCGGCCTTCTTGGCTCAACCCCAAGTGACGGAATTGGCACCGCGTGTCGCCGAGTTTTTCCTGAGCAGCGGCCGCTTGCCCGCCGCCCTGACATTGGCTGCCAACTTGCCGGCGGGAGGCCCCGGTGACGCGACTCGCGAGCGAATCTTGCAGTCGATCGAAAAACGCGTCTTGAACGGTGAGGTCCAACCCGCGGCGCTGTTGGCCGCTTTGCAGACCGAGACCCTGGAGACGACACGGTTGGCCGCGGCCCCCGAGTACGCTCGGCTGATGGTCGCCGCCGGGGGCAGCGTCAATGTCGCCGATCTGCTGGCGGCCTATCGCAATCCGGACGCCAGCCCGGCCCAGCGGCAAGCCACCTTCGTAACCCTGGCCTTTGTCGCGCGGGATCCGGCCAAAACCGAGGCCCTCAACGCTTGCTTGGAGCTGGCGAAAGAGACCTTCGCCACGGACCTGGCGAGCCCGTTGGCCGGTGCCATGGTCGATGCCTTGGTGCGATTGCCGCAACCGGCCGTTGCGGACCAGTTGGTGCAGACGGCCATCGGTGCCCCACCGGTGACGCGGACCAAGATCATCGAAGCCCTGACCAATCGACCCGAGTCGGCCAAGGTGCTGTTCCGGGCGATCGGCAGCGGTCCCCTGGGGCTGACCAAGGAGATGGTCAATGAGACCCAAGTCCAGCGACTGATGTTGATGGGCGACGAAGAATTGGTCGGGCTCATCACGCAAAAGTGGGGCACGATGCAGACCGGGCAACGCGGCCTGATGATCGACGAGATGACCCGCGTGCGTCGGATCGTGCGTGAAGTCCCCGGCGACTTCAATCGCGGTTGGGTGGTGTACGATCGGGTCTGCGGCCAATGTCATCAGTTTGCCGGTCGCGGCGAGAAGGTCGGCCCAGCGATCGACGCCAATGGCCGAGCGTCCCTCTCCCAGTTGCTCTCGAACATGGTGGACCCGAACTTGGTCATCGGTGCCGACTATCAGGCCAGGTTGGTGGCGACCGCCGATGGTCGCGTGTTCTCAGGACTGGTGGTCGAAGATACCGCGGAACGTTTGGTGCTCAACCTGCAGGGCGGCAAAACCGTGACCTTGCCGCGCGACGAGATCGAACAGGAACAGATCAGCCCGAACTCGCTGATGCCCGAAGGCCAGACCAAACAGATGACCGACCAGGAAATCGCGGACTTGATGTCGATTCTCTTGCTCAACAATCCAAACGATCGCAACAGCGGCTGGATCCCCGAAGCGCAAGTGCGCGACCTGACCCAGTGGTCGGTCGACCAGTACAACAGCGTGTTGCCCGAGGCCTTTGCTGGCTTTACCACTCGGCAGTGGTTCGAAGGGGGACTGGGGCTGTTGTCGGAACATCAAGGTCGAGCCTCGATCGTTCGCACCCATCCGGCGGCAGCCGACCAACCGACGATTCTGGAGCGGCAGGTCACGTTGCCCGCGGAGGAGATGCTGTTGCGCATCGGCGTCCATCATCACGAGGCCGGCAGTTGGCGATTGGTCGTTGGTATCAACGATCAAACGTTGCACGAGCAAGTTGTCGACTCGACTAGCTGCCCCAACGGCTGGTTGGATCTGGAACTGGATCTCGGTCGCTTCGCAGGCCAAGACATCCAACTGCGTCTGGAGAACCACAGCCATCAGCAGCAATACAGCTTCGCCTACTGGTCGCATGCCTATCTGGTTTCAGCCACGGCGGAGTTACCCAAAATGCCGGCGGTCAATCCGGCTGATATGGAGCCCGAGTTTGTCGACCGGCGGAAGCAACCGCCGGTCTTTCCGGCGGAGGAAGGTTGGATTCGACTTTCGCCCGACTATCCGGTGTTTGTGGATCGACCCAACAAACGAGTGATTGTGGACGGCCAAGTCGTGCAGAACCACGCCATGTTGGAGATGTTTGCCTGCCCAGTCGACTCGGGTAAAGAGCACGAGTCGGTCGTGGGAGTCTTTAGCAATTCGCAACTGGTACACGCGGGCCTGTTGGCAGTGGGCGCCAAGCCGGGTCATCCCGCCAAGTTCGATCCCGTATTTGAAGCCGCCAAGGGCGCAAAAATTGTGATCGAGGTGCAATGGAAAGATGCCGAGGGCAACTTGCAGAAAGTACCTGCGCGTCGTTGGGTTCGACACATTCGCACCAAAAAAGAATTGGAGATGGACTGGGTGTTCGGCGGTAGCTTGATTTATCGTGACCCAGAAACTGGTCGCGAGTACTACTTGGCCGAAGGCGGGGAGTTGGTCTGCGTGTCGAACTTTGGCACCGCGACGATGGACCTGCCGACCCCCAGTTCGGTGGATGCCGCGGATCAGATGTTCGAGGCCAACACGGACTTGATTCCGCCGTTGGGCACTCCCGTCCGCCTGTTTTTTACGCCCCAACCCCAAGACTGATCGTGCCAGCCACGACCGGAGGCCAACCATGAAAAAACGATCGCCATTAAGTCTCGGGGGGCTTCTCTGTTCGGCACTCCTTGGCCTGGGTTATACGTTGACACCGGCGACAGCGCCGCCGGAAACTGGGCAGGTCGCGGATTCTTCTCTGGATCGCCCCCTGCCGTCGGGGCCGCTGGGTGAGGTCATTCGCTTGGGTCGGGACCTGGTCGCCGAGACCGCGACGCATCCGTTGACCGCGCCGTTCAGCGGCAACGACCTCAACTGCACCTCCTGCCACTTGCAAAACGGCACCCATGAAACGGCCGCCAGTTTCCTGGGTGTGGCAACGGCTTATCCCGCTTGGTCACCGCGTGAGCAGCGCGTGTTGACACTGGAGGATCGAATCTTGAACTGCTTCATGCGCAGCTGCAATGGCACGCGTCCTCCGCTGGGCAGTCAAGTCTCCGTGGCCATCGCCGCCTACATCACCTGGCTGTCCTCCGACCAAGCCATCCAAATGAACGCGACAGGACCCCATGGCCCGCGGGCGATTCCGTCGTTGACGTTGGGGGAATCCGTCGCGGACGCCGCAAGCGGGGCCACCCTGTACGCTGAAAAATGCGCGGATTGCCACAAAATTGACGGCCAGGGTACCGCAGATGGTCCACCGGTTTGGGGGCCTCGCTCCTTCAATACCGGCGCGGGTTTGTCAAAGGTCACCGGACTGGCCAAGTGGCTCAAAGTCGCTATGCCACCCGACCAAGCGGATCTGTCGGAGCAAGAAGCCTTGGACATCGCCGCTTTTGTCAATTCGCATGATCGACCCAAATTCGAGTTATTCGAACATTTGCCGCCCGCGGATCAAATGGGGCAATACAACGGAATCCAGCCCTAAGGCACCTCTTGGGCGGCGGCATTGTCGGACGTTGGAGTCGGTGGTGTCCCTGGCCGATAACCGTCCCCCCACGAGCCGGAGACACCTCACGACGGTGATGCACCCTACGCGGCCTGACGTCGCTCGCGAATACTGGCGATTGGCAGCTGCCAACCCAGCGTCTCGCGGACAGTGTATCCGGCGCGTTGGGTGGTTTGGAAATAGGTACGATTGGCGATCTCGCCCATCAATCCCAGGCTAAAGAACTGGATACTGGCGATGCCTGTGATGGCAGACAGTAAAAAGAATGGGTTACCGGTGATGTCGAACCCGCCCAGCAGTTTCATCATCAGACAGGTGATGGCACATCCGAGACTGAGGCAGGTGGTCAGGATCCCGACTCCGCCGAACAGCTTCATGGGCGAGGCGACAAATCGCTGCATGTACCAGACCGTCAACAGATCCAAGACCACGCGGAACGTTCGATTGATGCCGTACTTGGTCTGGCCGTGGATCCGCGGGCGGTGATGTGTGACGACCTCGCAGCAGCGGGCCCCTTGCAAGTGGGCCAAGATGGGAATGAACCGATGCATTTCGCCATAAAGTTGTAATTCGATCGCGATCTCTCGGCGGATGACTTTCAGCGTGCAGCCCAAGTCATGGATTGGGAACCGAGTCGTGCGAGAAATCAACCAATTCGCGACGCGGGAGGGCAGACGACGACTGAGCCAAAAGTCCTGCCGCTGTTTTCGCCACCCATGCACCAAGTCGTAGCCTTGAGCCAGCGTCTCCAGCATGTGCGGAATATCGGCCGGATCGTTCTGCAAATCGCCATCCAAGGTCACCAAGACTTCTCCGCTGGCGTGATCGATCCCGGCCTGCATGGCGGCGGTCTGGCCGAAGTTCCGGCGGAGAAACACCGACTTGACGCGCGGGTCCTGCGCAGACAGCTCACGCATGACATCGGCCGAACCGTCCGTCGAGCCATCATCGACCAAGATCAGCTCGAACACATCGCTGGGACGACTCAGAGCCTGGCAGACCTGTTCGTACAGAATGGGCAAGTTTTCCACTTCATTGTGGACCGGCACGATAACCGAGACCGCGACATCTCGCGTTGGCGCTGTGGGGCGTTCCGCTGGCACCTGCGTCTCGCTCGGGGCCTGAAAGCGCGAGAATCGGATGACCGATTGCCGGGTTGATGATCGATTCATGGGAAAACCATCCTGGTTACAAAGGCCGTCGGTGGCCCATCGATCCGCCGGTCGCTGTCAATTGCTGTCAACTGCCGTTACGCGTCCTCATCCGCTGCCCTGCCCACCGAGAAATTCGCTGCTAGCGAGAACGCATTTTGATCGAAGGCCGAGGCGGATTATCCGCAGTGCGGGCCTTGGTGTCCACATCAATTTCTCTCTTGTCGCTACCGGCCGTGACTGCTACCTTCCCCGCGACGGGAGTGGTCTGTATTTTGAGCGAGTTAAAGGATTGTTGCGAATGAAAGCATGGTGGGTCTGGGGACTATTGGCTTGGCTGATCGCCGGGGGAGTGATTGGCAACTGGCGGCTAACTCTGGCCGCGGAGGACTCCATCTTTCCGGGTGTGCCGTTGGTCAGCGAGCTGTACCAAAGTGAAATGGAAATGTGGACGGGCGATTTGACTTCGGGTTGGTCGGCCAGCTACGAGTTGGGGCTGAACGGGGCTCAAGGTAATGCCAACAACTTCAACTTGTCCACGGCATTGAATCTGACTCGGACCTTGGACAGTCGGATTACCACCGTAAATCTCAACTACGCCCAGGCCACAAACGAGAACGTTCTGATTCGAGATTTTGCTCTGCTTCGTACTCGCAACGAGTATCTGTTGGGCGACTCTCCCTGGTCCATCTTTACCGAAGGTCTCCTGGAATACGACAAGTTTCAAGCCTTTGACTTTCGACTCACGCTGGCGTCTGGCGTTGGCTATCGTTGGATCGAAAATGAAACGACAACCTTAAAAACGCGTACGGGCTTAGGTACCTCGCGAGAATTCGGCGGTTCGAATGACGAGTGGAAACCGGAATTAGTCTTGGGGCTGGATTTTAAGCATCGCTTGACAGAGAAACAGAGCCTGTACCTGACGAACGACTTCTATCCGAATTGGACGGACTTCAGTGATTTCCGCATGATCACCGATGCCGGTTGGCAGTTGCTGATCGACGAGACCACTCGCACCAGCTTGAAGGTGGGGGTGATCAATCGACACGACAGCACGCCCGGCGGCCAGGAGGCCAACGACTTGAATTACTCGATCTTGCTGATGTGGAATACCAAGTAGCATGAGTTGCCGTGTGGCTGCAGACGAAGCGGATCGATCCGAGCGACCTCTGACGGTCCGCTGTCGGCCCGACCTGATCGTTTCTCGCCAGCGGTACCAAGGCGGCGATTATTGGTTGGTCAAGGACCCACTGACGTTGCAGTACTTCCGCTTTCAAGAGGAGGAGTACTGGTTGCTGCAGGCCCTGGATGGCGGGGCCACGGTCGAGGGCATGCAGCGTGAGTTCAGCCAACGATTCGCGCCCCAGAAGATCATGCCGGGTGAAATCCAACAGTTTATCGGCCAGCTCTTTCGCAGCGGGCTGATCCTGGCTGACGGTACCCACCAGGGCCGGCAACTGTGGCAACGCCGCCAGAAGCAGTTAAGTCGGGAGCGATGGGGGCAAGTGATGAACTTGCTCTCATATCGGTTCCCCGGCTTCGACGCCGGACGGATTTTGGATCGTTTGGCGCCATGGACCATGTGGTTCTTCTCGGCGTGGGCCGTCGGTCTGGTCGGTTTGCTGGCCATCGCCGCCGCGACCCTGGCGTTGACCCAGTTTGAGATCTTGCAGCAGCGTTTGCCGAGCTTTGAGCAGTTCTTTGCGATTAAGAATTGGGCCTTGCTGGCCGTGACGCTGGGTGTGACCAAAGTCATTCACGAACTGGGACATGGCCTGGCCTGTCGCCGTTTTGGTGGCGAGTGTCACGAGATGGGCGTGATGCTGTTGGTACTGACGCCATGCTTGTACTGCAATGTCTCGGACGCCTGGATGATCCCCTCCAAGTGGAAGCGGATGTTTATCTCGGCGGCAGGTATGTATGTCGAGTTGGCCATGGCCGCCGCGGCGACGTTTGTCTGGTGGTTCTCGCAGCCGGGCTGGGTCAACTCGCTGGCTTTGAACCTGATCTTTGTCTGCGGCGTGAGCACACTGCTGTTCAACTTGAACCCGTTGCTGCGGTTCGACGGCTACTACATCCTGGCGGATTGGCTTGAAATCCCAAATTTAAGGCAAAAAGCCAGCAAATTGCTACAGGGAGTGGCCAGCAAATGGCTGTTGGGGATGCCGGTACCCCGCGATCCATTCCTACCGCAGCGGCATGTCTTTTGGTTCGTGCTGTACAGTGTGGCCGCCGCGATTTATCGCTGGGTGTTGACGCTGACGATCTTCTGGTTCCTCTACCAACTATTGGAACCGTATGGCCTGAAAATACTGGGACAAGGACTGGCGGTGTTTTCTGTGCTGGGGTTGATCGTGTACCCCTTGTTGCAACTGTATCGTTTCTTTCGGACTCCGGGAAAGGTGGAAACCGTGAAAGCTTGGCGACTGACCATGAGCATCGCGGGAGCCGGTGTCGGCTTGGCGGGCATCCTGCTGCTGCCCTTGCCGCACTATGTGGACATGCCCTTGTACGTGCAACCGGCCGACATGACGAATGTCTACGTTGAAACCCCCGGGGTACTCCAGGGGGTTTCGGTCGAAAAATACCAAGCTGTAACGGCGGGACAGCCGTTGGTGCGGTTGGTCAACCACGACCTGCTGCAACAACAGGTGGCCGCGGCCAACGAACTCGCACGCAGCCAAAGTCGTGTGCAGGAGTTGATCGAACGCCAGGCGTCGGGCGATCAGCAGGCCAGTCTGGCGTTGGAATCGACGCGAGTGCAGGTACAGAACAGCGAGTTCGTCGTGCGTGATTTCCAGCGTCGATTGGACTCGTTGCAGGTGGCCGCGCCGGTGACGGGATGGTTGCTGCCGGCGTCGCGTTTGGCAGCTCCGCCGGGCGATTCCGAGCGACTCCCCGGCTTGGTCGGCGATCCGCTGGAGCCGAGCAATCGAGCCGCGTTGCTGGCTGAGCAGACCTTGTTGGCCCAGGTCGCTCCGGACATGAATCGCTGGGAAGCCCTGATTTTGGTCGACCAGGAGGAAGTCGAATTCACCCATGTGGGCCAGAGCGTGAAAGTCTGGTTGGCCAACTTCCCGGGCCAAGTCTTTCGCACATCGGTGGGGGAAGTGGCGGTGGATCCGCTCCGCGTCCTGCCTCCCCAGATGGCATCGCCCCGCGGCGGACCGATCGAGGCCACGGCGACGGAGGGGGGGCAATTCAAGGCCACCTCGGCCAAGTACTTGGTGGTCGCATCGTTGGACAATCCTGAGCAATTGCTGGTCAAAGACCTGACCGGCGTGGCTCGGATTCACGTTGGCTACCGGACCGTCGGCAGCCGTCTGGGACGGTTCTTCGCCCAGACCTTCAACTTCAAGCTTTAGACGGTCTCACCGGCGGGGTTTCGCCCCTCTCGATCGGTGAATCGGTACGGGCTCTCCCCCCTTTTTGCGACCCCGTATGTACGAATTTCGGCCCTAGGGTTATCGTGGTGCCGTCTGCGAGTTCCGTTATTGTCACCACTCCCAGGGACCCATCATGAAAGCATTTGAAGCGGTCGAAAAGTACTTTAGTAAGGCGGCGGATCACCTGGAGTTGCCAGATTCGATGCGGCGTTTATTGGTGACTTGCAAGCGGGAAGTCCAGGTTGAGGTTCCCGTTGAAATGGATGACGGGCGACTGGAGACTTTGATCGGTTTCCGCGTGCAGCACAATAATGCTCGCGGGCCGATGAAGGGGGGATTGCGGTACCACTGGGAGGTGGACCTGGACGAGGTCCGCGCGTTGGCCTCGCTGATGACCTGGAAGACGGCGGTTGTGAATCTGCCGTACGGTGGAGCCAAGGGCGGCATCTGTGTCGACCCGCGGAAACTGAGCCCGAAGGAACTGGAGCGAATCACGCGGAAGTTCGTCGATCAAATTCACGAAATCATCGGGCCCGACGTTGACATCCCCGCGCCTGACATGGGTACCAACGCCACGGTCATGGCCTGGATCCGCAACCAATGGGAAAAATATCACGGATTTCACCCAGGCGTGATCACTGGCAAACCGGTGGAGCACTATGGCTCGAAGGGACGCGAGGAAGCCACCGGCCGCGGCTTGGGCATTCTAGCATTCAAGATGTTGCAGCGATTGGGGCGTTCCCCCAAAGATACACGGGTGGCTATCCAAGGGTTCGGCAATGTGGGCACCCATGCCGCCAAGTTGTTGCACGAGTCCGAGTTCAAAGTGGTGGCGATCAGCGACCTGTCGGGGGCCTACTACAACCCGCAGGGCCTCGACATCCCCGCGGCCTTGAAGCATGTCCTGCAGCATCACTCGCTGCAAGGCTTCACCAAGGCCGACATGATTAGCAATGAAGAGTTATTGGCCCTGGATGTCGAGATGTTGGTGCCCGCCGCGTTGGGCAACGTGATCAACGCCTCGAATGTCCACCAGATCAAGGCGCGAATGATTATCGAGGGAGCCAACGGCCCGGTCTCGCCCGAGGCCGACGATGTGTTGGAGGCGAATCAGGTCGTCGTCCTGCCCGACATTTTGGCCAATGCCGGCGGTGTGACGGTCAGCTACTTCGAGTGGGTCCAGAACCGCCAGTACTATCAATGGGATTTGAATCGGGTGCGGCAGAGCCTGGACAATGTGTTGTCCACGGCGTTTGAAGAAGTCTGGCAGATGAGTCTCGAGCACAAGGTTTCGCTGCGGACAGCGGCCTTCATGATCGGGATTGATCGCGTGCGCCGTGCCACCGAGTTGTCTGGTTACTAAAGGACGGATTGGTTTTGGTTCCCGACCCCTACGCATTTTACCAACAGCAGGTCGACCGGTTGCAGGAGGCCTATGCGGCCGTCGACGTCAAATGTCGTTGGAGTGGCCTGGCGCGGGGCCTGACGTTTTTGGCGGCGGCCGCTGCGTTCTTTGCCGCCTTTTTTCAATATCGTGACCAGGCCGCCCTCTGGTGGCCGGCCTGTGGCGTGTTGACGGGTGTGTTTTTGGCTCTGGTGATCTACCATGGTTACTACGACCAACAGCGCCAGCGACTGGGTTTGCAACGCGCGTTCTTTCGCCAAGGCCTGGCGCGGATCCGTCGGGACTGGGCCAACATCACCAATCCACTGACGTGGTCCACGGCAGGTAGCCCCGCTGGGGAAGTCGCATCGACGGCTCCGCCAGCGTCATCATCGGTCATGGATCGCGTGACCATGACGGACTTGGATCTGGAAGGCGAAAAGTCGCTCTGGCGCTTGTTGAATTTGGCTCGGACCCCCGGTGGCCAAGCTTGCTTGCGGCAGTGGATGGTGACCGCCGATACGCTGGAGACCTCGCGCCAGCGACAGGAGAGTATTCGAGCCCTGGCCGACGCCGACACCTGGCGACATGAGTTTCTGTTGAGTTGCTGGGGTAGCGTCAGTCCCGTCTCCAACCCAGCCACGATTGTGGCATGGGCCACGGGTCCGACCTTGCCGTCTTGGCTTCAATCCATGATCTGGGTAGCGAGGCTGTCGGCGGCGATCGGCATTCTCTGGTTGATCGCGGGGATGGCGGGACTGCTCACTGCCCAGTGGCTCGGGAGCGGAATATTTGTCCTGATACTGTTTAATTTCCTGATTAGCGTTTTTACATCGGGAGCCGTGCACGAATTGTTTCGGCAGGTGGCGTCGCGGGCGGAGGATGTACGACAGTACGATCGGCTGTTGGAGATGTTGGCCAGCCTGCCGTTGCGAACGCCGCTATTGGATCGCCTGCGACAGCGAGTGCAAAGTCGTGGCTCCGCCGCCGTGGATTCGGAGGCCCCCTCCGACCGTGGCTCCGCCCATCGCCCGGCCATGCGTTCGCTGTTGACTTGGAGCATCTTGGGCAATCTCCGCAGCGGCGTGACGTTCATTGTATATGTGGTGCTGCAGTTCACGCTGCTATGGGACCTGCATATCTTGGCGGGACTGGAGCGATGGCGGCAGCGGTGGGGACAAGCCCTGGCCGGTTGGTTCGCCTCGTTGGGGGAACTCGAGGCCTTGGCCGTTTTGGCGCAATGCCGCTTCGATCACCCGGAATGGGTGTTTCCGGAATTGGCACCGGCTCAGACTGGACTGGCCATCATCACGGGCGAGGGCGTCGGGCATCCGCTGCTGGGACCGCAGGCGGTGGCGAATCCAGTTAGCCTGGGGCCCTGGGGACAAGCCCTGGTGGTGACCGGCTCCAACATGTCCGGCAAGAGCACCTACCTGCGAGCGGTCGGCGTCAACTTGATCCTGGGCCGGATGGGTGGGCCCGTGGATGCCAAGGCGTTTCGCATGCCAGCGGTGGAGATTGGCACCAGCATGCGGGTGGCCGACTCCTTGGCCGATGGTGTGAGTTTCTTCATGTCGGAACTGAGACGACTGAAGCAGATCGTCGACCGGTCGCGCGAGTTCTCTGCCGGCCAGGACATTCAGTTCGTCTACCTATTGGACGAAATCTTGCAGGGCACCAATTCGCAGGAGCGGCAGATCGCCGTCACGCGGGTCCTGCAACAATTGCTGGCCCGCCGAGCCGTTGGCGCGATTTCCACGCACGACTTGCAGTTGCCTGACGTCAAGGAATTGGTCGGCCAGCTACAGGTGGTCCACTTCAAGGAATCGTTTGCGGAGGTGGACGGCAAGCAGACCATGACCTTCGACTACGTCATGCGTCCCGGCATCACCCCGACGACCAACGCCCTCAAACTCCTCGCCCTCGTCGGACTGGACGCCACCGAGTAAGGCCTGCGGCGTTCCCCCGCCAACCGGCCGCGGCAACCGCGATCAGTCTGGGGTGCGGCCAGCGTGGGGTGCAGCGGGCGTGGGGTGCAGCGGGCTTCGCCAGCCCGCCAATGCCGGCTGAAAACGGCGATTCTGGGCAGACCGGGCTGGCGGCGAAGTCATTGACGATTTTTCTGGGTACTGGTAAATTGGGTCGCCGGGAACATTTGACGGTCCCGCAAACTTTCACATTTTTGAGGTTAACGACTGATGGCAAAAGCAGCGGCCAAGCTTGGAAAAATGGTTTACTATTTTGGTGCCACCAAAACCGAAGGCAGAGGCCTGACCAAGGCACTGCTGGGTGGCAAAGGCATCAACTTGGCCGAGATGACCTCGATCGGGCTGCCCGTCCCTCCGGGCTTCACCATCACGACCGAATGCTGCGACGCTTACAGCAAGGGCAAGCACAAGCTGCCCGAGGGCTTGATGGACGAAGTTGCCAAGCACATCAAGACCCTGGAGAAGGAACTGGGTAAGAAGTTCGGCGACAACAACGATCCGTTGCTGGTCTCGGTTCGCTCCGGTGCCGCTGTCAGCATGCCGGGCATGATGAACACGATTCTGAACTTGGGTCTGACCGACCAGTCCGTGCAGGGCTTGGTCAAGGCCACCAGCAACCCGCGGTTTGCTTACGACGCCTACCGACGTGTGATCAACATGTTCGGCGACGTTGTGATGGGCGTGGAGCACGAGCACTTCGAACACGCGTTTGATCAAATCAAGAAGAAGTACAAGGTCGCCTTGGACACCGACGTGCCGACCGAGGGTCTGCAAGAGTTGGTCCAAGCCTACAAGGATGTCTACAAAGAACACACCGGCAAGGCTTTCCCGCAAGATCCGACCGTTCAGTTGCAATTGGCGATCGAAGCGGTCTTCAAGAGCTGGGACTCTGACAAGGCCATCAAGTACCGCGAAATCGAAAACATCCGCGGCTTGCTGGGTACCGCCGTCAACGTCCAATCGATGGTCTACGGCAACATGGGTATCGACTCCGGCACGGGTGTGGCGTTTACCCGCAACCCCTCGACCGGCGAGAACAAGTTCTACGGTGAATTCTTGATCAACGCTCAAGGCGAAGACGTGGTGGCCGGCATTCGCACGCCGCAACCCGTGGTTGAGATGAAGAAGTGGAACAAGGGAGTTTACGAAGAGCTGATGGGCATCAAGGACATCCTGGAGAAGCACTACAAGGAGATGCAGGATATCGAGTTCACCATTGAACGCGGCAAGCTGTTCATGCTGCAAACTCGGACTGGCAAGCGAACCGGTGCTGCCGCTGTCCGCATCGCTTGCGAAATGGTCGAGGAGAAGCTGATCGATCAAAAGACGGCTGTGCTCCGCGTCCCCGCCAACGACTTGAACCAACTGTTGTTGCCCAGCTTCAACCCGGCAGCTCGAAAGTCGGCTACCGTGCTGACCAAGGGTCTACCGGCTTCGCCAGGTGCCGCGGTGGGTGCCTTGGCCTTCACCGCCGAGGAAGCCGTTCGCCGCGCGGAAGCCGGCGAGAAGATCCTGTTGGTCCGCAAAGAGACCAGCCCCGAGGACGTCGACGGCATGCACAAGGCCGCGGGTATTCTGACCAGCACCGGCGGTATGACCAGTCACGCGGCCGTGGTGGCCCGTGGTTGGGGACGCTGCTGCGTGGCCGGTGCCGGTGAGATCCAGATCAACGAGAAGGCCGGCAAGATCACCGTCAATGGCAAGACCTTCGGCCAGAAGGACATCCTCAGCATCGACGGCACGACCGGCGAAGTGATGGAGGGCGCGATCGACACCCAGTCGCCAACGATGTCCGGCAACTTTGCCACCTTGATGGAATGGGCCGACAAGTACCGCAAGCTGGGGGTCCGCACCAACGCCGACTCGCCCAACGACTCGAAGAAGGCTCGCGGCTTCGGTGCCGAAGGCATTGGTCTCTGCCGCACCGAGCACATGTTCTTCGAAGAGGATCGCATCTCCGCCATGCGTGAGATGATCTTGGCCGACAAGGAAGTCGAACGCCGACAGGCCTTGGCCAAGTTGTTGCCGTTCCAACGCAAGGACTTCGAGGGCATCTTCAAGGCCATGGACGGACTGCCCGTCACCGTGCGTCTGTTGGATCCGCCGTTGCACGAATTCCTGCCCAACGAAGCCAAGGCCCAGAAGGAAATGGCCGACATGTTGGGTGTCAAAGCGGCAGACGTGAAGGCTCGCGTGGATCAACTGCACGAGATGAACCCGATGCTGGGTCATCGTGGCTGTCGCTTGAGTGTGACCTATCCGGAAATCCTGGAGATGCAAGTCACCGCCATCGTCGAGGCCGCCATCAATTGCCAAAAGAAAGGCATTGTCGCCAAGCCTGAGATCATGATCCCGTTGGTCGGTATGGTCGAGGAACTCCGCCTGCTCAAGGGCAAGGTGGTTGAGACCATCGAGACCGTCAAAGCCGCCAAGAAGTTCACCGACAAGTTGGACATTCTCATCGGCACCATGATCGAGATCCCACGGGCCGCCCTGACCGCCGACAAGATCGCCGAAGAGGCAGAGTTCTTCAGCTTTGGCACCAACGACTTGACCCAGATGACCTTTGGGTTCAGCCGTGACGATATCGGGACCTTCTTGCCCGAGTACCTGACCAAAGAGCTCATGCCAGTCGATCCCTTTGTGTCGATCGATCAATCGGGTGTGGGTCAATTGGTCGAGATGGCCGTGCTCAAGGGCCGCGCCGCTCGCAAGGGCCTGAAGCTGGGTATCTGCGGCGAACACGGTGGCGACCCCGACTCGGTGGACTTCTGCCATCGAGCCGGCCTGGACTACGTCAGCTGCTCGCCGTTCCGCGTGCCGATCGCTCGTCTGGCCGCCGCCCAAGCTGCCATCCGACACGGCTAGGCAGAAAGCCCCGGTGACAAGTCACGGTGAATGAGCCGCGGTGAATTAGTCGCTGTGACAAGTCACGGTGAATGAGCCGTCAGGCTTCACTCTCCCACCGAATCCCTGCCTTCGAATTGGCGAAGGCAGGGATTTTTTTGTAACTGTTCACGGATGGCGATGTTGCTGACCGCCCCCTCATTAGACTTCCTGCAGCGTGGACTTCACGATCTCCGCCGCCCGGTGTAATTCGTCCGCCGTGGTCAGCAGATCGGGGCCGAAGCGAACACAACCGGCACGCGCGTCGGTATTCAGCCCTCGTTGTAGCAAACGCTGACTCAAGCCGCTGGCATGCGGATGGGGCAACAGTGCAAAGGCGCCGCGTTGCTGCCAATCGCTCGGCTCGTACATGGCCAAGCCGCGGTCCCGACAGACCGCTTGCAGTTGTTGTTGCTGCTGAATGTTGTACCGTTGCAACCGCCCTACCCCGATCTCACGTAGCAACTGCAAGCCAGCGTTAGCCTGATAGGCGGTTAGGACCGGCGGAGTGGACTCCAACCAAGCATCGCCACCGGCGGCCAACTGCGGCGGGTCAGGACGCTCGTAGCGAAACGGGTCTTGTTTGGCAAACCACCCCGTGTCCAAAGTCGTTAAACGAGAAATTGAATCGTTTTCCAATAGATGTCTTGGATGGATGGCCAACCAACAGGCGCCCGGGCCCCCTCGAGCGTACTTGTAACTGCCACCGATCAAGAAATCGGCGCCGCCCAACGAGTATGGACTGGGGCCTTCCCACTGCAGGGGCAGTACGCCGAAGCTGTGGTAAGTGTCCACCATCACCAAAGCGCCCACCTCGTGGGCCGCGGCCACCAATGGAGGCAAGTCCGTCAACACCTGGCCGGTGGCAAACAGGACCTGGGAACACAGCACTAAATCCGTGGGCTGTCGCAAAGCCGCGATCAAGTTCTGCACTGAATACTGTTCAATCGGATCTTTGCTGAGAGGAGACACCCAACGCACCTCGGCTCGGCCCTTGGACGCGTAGGTTTTTAGGATCATGTCGCAACTGTCGAATTCTCCCCGAGTCGCCACGACCCGAGGAACTCGACCATGATCGGAGAGGGCATTGAGCACCGCGCGGAGGCCTTGCCCGGCGGACGTCTTCGGGATCACCTGCTGGTACGAAGCCGCACCTAACAGCTCGGCCACTTGGCGGCGGAAATACGTGCTGGCAGCCAACCAGCCACAGGGATCGGACCAGGCACCATCCAGACGCTCGTACCACAGGTCCAGAGCCATCCGCACGTCCTCCGCCATGCGATCCAAGGGTCGCCCGAGCGAATGGTTGGCCAAATAAATCTCGCGCTGCGTTTGCCCCAGCGAAACCGAATTCTGGCTAAGCACACGAGTGAACAGCGGCCAAATACGTTCGGTCAATGTCGCCTCGCCGATTTCACCTGCGCCCAGAGCCAGGCAGGCGGCCGATATCTGTGGGCAACGGAATGGTGAATCGAACAAGGGATCCGTGGGTAGCGCGGCTGATTCCACTGGCAAGCCTCTATGTGACAGTTGGATCGCCCTGCGGACGCGGTGACGGTGGACGATCCTCACGCGGCCCCTCGCCTTCACCCGTGACACCATCGGCTGGCTTAACCGGTAGGGATTCGGCCGGCGGCTGCGTTTCGGTCGCGGAGTCGGTGGGCGGGTTTGTGTTTGTCGGTGGGGGCAGGTCCAACAAGTCGAAACTGGGTGCAACGGGGGTCTGCAGAGGTTCGTCACTCAACCGCGGCGGCAGTTCCTCCATCGACTCCAGGCTCAACGCGTCCTGATCCTCCGTAGCATCGGTAGCATCGGTAGCATCCGCTCTGGCATTGGCATCATAATCGGGCCGCGCCAAGGACTCGCGGTCGTTGTCCCAATCGCGTTGCCCCGTGATCTCACCGCCCTCGTTCCATGCCATCCATGTCCCCGCGGGACGGTCATCGCGATAAGTCCCCTCGGCTGCCTTGATTCCGTTTTCATGCCACCAAATCCACTTGCCAACCCGTTTGCCCGCGTCGTAGGTGCAGATCAGTTTGCGTTGGCCGTTGGGATGCCACCACGCGAAGTCGCCGTGCGGCTGACCATCTTTGTAATAACCCGCCAGGTGACGCTGGCCGTTGTCGTACCAAGCCTTGACCGGACCCGTTTGAATCCGCTCCCCGGTTGGTTGATACGTGGCCAAACGTGCGTTCCACCAATCATCCTCACCGGCCAACGTCAGCTTGGCCTCCAGGTACGAGAGCTCGCTTTCCGGTCGATCGGCGGCAAAATAATTGACTTGTTTGTCGATCCGTTGGCCCTCGACGAACCAGTTTTCATTTTGGACTTGGCCTGCGGCATTCCACTCGCGCCATGCGCCATGCAACAAGTCGTCTTGAAAGTTGACTTGCCGGCGCATCTGGCCGTTGGCATGCCACCAGGTGCCCGTTCCCTGCCGACGACCAGCTCGATAGGTGAATTCGACCACCTTGCGTTCCTGCCGATCCTTGATCAGCCAAACGCCACTCAGCTTGCCATCGACAAACTCTGCACTGGAAATGAATGGGGCCGAGAACCCACGGAAGTCGGGTGAACTGAGCCACGGATGGTCGGTCTCCAAATGCACGCGGCGCCACAGCCCAACCATCTGGCCCTGCTCGAAGCGGCCTGTACCGATTAATTGTTGATCCAGATCGAACATCTTCCAGCGGCCGTCGTTCATGTAGTTACCATGCACGTCCAACGCCACCTCGCGTTCGATCATGACCTGACCGGTGGGGTAGCGCTGTGTCAGCGTCTCGCGGTTCTGTGGTTCGACCGCCAACGGCTTCAGCAGTCGCACGATCCCCTGGTCGTCCTGCGAAGCCGCCGCGTCAGAGTCGGCTGAGGAACCTGGAGTTCTGGCGGTCTCACGCTCGGCCGTCGGACGCGGTTGCGGCAAGGCCTCGCCCTGAGTCGACTCTGGTGGCGATAGCCCCACAGGCCCAGCGATACCACGAACAGGCAGCGGCGTCCGCGTACTGGGTTGGTCGGAGAACAAAGGTGCCGGAACGGCGGCGCCACCTGTCGAGCCGAGACCCGACGTCGATCCGGAGAACGGTGAGGCAGAAGATGGTGAGGCAGAAGACGGCGCGGAAGAAGACGGTGTGGAAGAAGACGGTGTGGCAGCGGATTGGATGGGAAACAACGGAGCCCGGTAGGGGTCCGGTTCTTGAGCCGATAAGGATGCCAGGGACCAGGCCATCAACCCTAGCCATGCAAGCCCGCGCCCCAGTCGACGACGATGGCAGAACCTATTGGACATGGATAGGACCCGGGAGATTCAATGCACGATCGCACCGAGACCCGCGCGGCCTCGGCTCCTGGATCTGAGCATCGACCCCACGCACCCATCTCCCCCAGGCACGCGTCGAAAAGAGCGATTGCAACGCCTGAAACCATCACACAGGCGAGCCCTACAGATTAACAGTCGCATTGTTCAGCGAGAATAAAAACGGGAGCCGTAAATGCGAGAGTCCTCGGTGTGTCAAACACGCGTTGACGCAAGTGAAATGACCAGGGGCACGAATTCACTTCACTCACCGGACACCGAGGACTACTCGACTTACAGCGTCACCTGGACCCGGTCGCCACCAGCACGAGTCAAAACCGCAGCCCGGCTAGCCGACAGAAACCCACGTCCTAGGTACGCAAGCTCAGGCATCACCGAACCGCAGCCGACTCGATCGGCAGCGACCAAAATCCGGGTTGATTGGACGCTTTCTACCCATTGCACTTTGCGTGCCAGAGTCCGCGTTTTTTTTGTGGTTTGCTGCAACGGCCGACATGCGAACTCGGCGGCGCCGGCCGAGCCCCGCCAGGCTTGGCTTTTCTCGACGATCTATGGGGCGCTCACCCTGCCCCACCCTTTCCGGCCGCTCGTTTCCAGTCCGCTAGCGACCGGTTTCGATCCTTGGCGGATCGCGGCGGTGTCCCCAATCCGATCAAGGGCTGTGTGGTCTTGCAACACTCGCCCATAAAAAATGAACCATCTTGCAACGCTCGCTGACTGCGGATCCGACGGCAGCAATGAGATAGTCAGGGCTCCAGCCTTCCTTTTCCGCAAACCATCGGCCAAAATAGACCGACGTCACGGACGGAACCGACCGATGACACCGCGGGCAAGGCCGGCTGGCCGTAATTGAGGGTGTGACAAAGCCTGGTGGTGGCCAAACAACCGTGAACATCGCAGAAATAATCGCACGGAAACGGGACGGCGGGGCTCTCTCGTCCGCCCAGATCGACTGGGTGGTGACCGAATTTGCTCGTGGGCAGGTCTCCGACGCTCAGATGTCGGCTTTGGCGATGGCGATCTTCTTCCAAGACATGTCGATCGACGAGACGCTCCACCTGACTGCGGCCATGCTGCATTCGGGTCGCCCGCTGCAGTGGCCGGCGACTAGCGACCGTCCCAAGCTGGACAAGCATTCGACCGGCGGTATCGGCGACAAGATCTCGCTGCCGCTGGCGCCGCTGTGGGCCGCCGTGGGAATCGACGTACCAATGATCTCCGGCCGAGGGCTGGGGCCAACCGGCGGGACTCTGGATAAGCTGGAGAGTATTCCCGGCCTGCAGGTTCAGTTGGATCGCGAGACGATGATGCGGATCGTCGACGAGATTGGTTGCGTGATCGTCAGCGCCTCGGCCGAGTTCGCCCCGGCCGACAAGAAGCTGTATGCCCTCCGCGATGTGACGGGTACCGTGGCGTCGATCCCATTGATCACCGCCAGTATCCTCAGCAAGAAACTGTCTGAAAGCTTGGATGCCCTGGTCATGGACATCAAATGGGGCAGCGGTGCCTTTATGAAACAACGCGCCCAGGCCCTGCGATTGGCGGATCGCCTGGTCGCCGTCGCCAAGCAATTGGGCACGCCCACGCGAGCGATCCTGACCGACATGAATCAGCCGCTCGGCCGGATGATCGGCAACGGCTGCGAAGTGGCCGAATCGCTGGATGTGCTCGAGGGGAGCGGACCGGCCGACACTCGCGAATTGACTTTGGTCCTGGCCACGCATGGTCTACTCAGCGTCGGCCTGGAATCGCACTGGGCCACGGCATGGAAGCGAGTGGAATCGGCCTTGGACTCGGGGGCAGCCCGCGAAAAGTTTGCCGCCATGGTCCATGCTCAGGGCGGTCGCTTGGAGGACTTCGCCCGCGAGTTTTCCCGCCAACCGTACGTCGCCTCCCAAGCAGGATGGGTCCATTCTTTTGATTGCGAAAAATTCGGCTATGCAATCATCGAAATGGGCGGGGGACGAAAACAGGCCACCGATCGATTGGATTACCGCTGTGGCCTCGAACGGTTGGTCGAAATCGGCGATCCCATCGAAGCGGGACAACCGCTGCTGAACTTCCTCGATTGCCCTCGCCCCACACCGCCGGTGCTGGAACTCTTGCGACAAGCCATCCAGATCTCCGCCGAGCCACCGGTCGTGTCGTCCGGTAAAGCAACGTGGATGTTGGTCGAACACGAAACCCCTTGAACCGAGTAAGCCTAGATGAACTGGTCCGAAGTCCTCGCTGTTTCCCTGTCCTACGACGACTACTTGCAGCAACATGGCTCCGAAATCGATCGCGACAAGTGGCAACGCTCCTTCGATGCCACCCCACTGACCGATGAACAAATCACGCTGTTGGGCAGTTTCCGTCGTCGCATGACACTATTGTGCATGGCGGGAGCCTGGTGCGGAGACTGTGTCGAACACGTCCCCATCCTCCAGAAATTCACCAACCACAGCCCGCTGATCACCCTCCGCTTGATCGATCGCGATGCGCATGAAGACTTGAAGTCCGCCCTGACCATCTGTGGCTCGGCCCGAGTCCCCCAGACCGTGGTACTGAGCGAGGACGACCTCTGGGTCGATCGCTGGGGGGATCGCCCCTTGAGCAAGTACCGCGACCTGGCCGCTCGCTTGGAAGGCGCTGCCTGTTCCAGCGGCCTGATCCTGCCCGGCGATCCGCTCCGAGTCGCCATCATCCAGGATTGGCTGGACGAACTGCACCGCTGCCAACTCATCCTCCGCACTTCCCCCTCCCTCCGCAAACGCTACAACGACTAGGCCGTGCACCTCCGTGACCGGCAAGGCCCTAGCCACCGCTAATCCCTGCCGAAAACCCGCACTACTGGCGTGTGCTAGCACACGCCAGGAACGATTGGGGAAATGTGGGAAAAGGCGTCTCAAAATCCATGAACCGCACGACTTCCGGCTGCGTAGGGAGAGGGGCAAACCTCCTTCTGACCACCGCGGATCGGAGCAGCATCATGTTTACCCAGTCGAAACGGCGTCGTGCCAGGCGCCGAGGGCGCTCGCTGGCCCCCGCTTTGATCATCGAGTCCCTGGCGTTATTCGCCTTTGCCTGGTGGGTCCTGCAATGGGTGCCTGCCCCGGCCCCGCCCGCGACAAGCGAAACGATCGCGACTGATGCCGCCCAGCTTTGGTCGGAATCGCGACCGGAGTCGCCCAAGATTGGCGATTGGTTAGCGAATCAATTGGGTACCCGCAACGCGACGCAGCCATGACGAGGCCCTGGGGTAGAATGGGACGAGTCCGATTGTCAGGCACGGCAATGGTCACCGATGGCTACTGGCACCGATGGCTAATGGCACCGATGGCTAATGGCATGGGCGGCTAGTGGCATGGGCGGCTAGTGGCACGGGCGGCTAGTGGCACGGGCGGCCGGCCATTTGCTCACGGCGCGATGACTGTAGCGATTGAATGATTTTTGACTTTTCAAGAGGAACCCATGACTCACACCCACATGGTGTCCGCTCGTGACTTGCATAAATCTTACGGCAACCGTGTCGCGGTGGCAGGCTTGAGCCTGGAGGTACCGAGCGGTCAGACGCTGGGGTTGTTGGGCCCCAACGGCGCGGGCAAGACGACGACCTTGCAGATGTTGGTGGGGCTGCTGCGACCGGACTCGGGCACGATTTCTATCGGTGATCGAACCGACGTGTCATCCGCTGGCGTCCGATCCATGATCGGCATCGCCCCGCAATCCTTGTCGTTGTACGAGGAATTGACTGCCGAGGAGAATCTGCGTTTTTTTGGCGGCCTGTATGGCTTGAAGGGAAGTCGCTTGGTCCAGCGAGTGGATTGGGCCTTGGACTTTGCCGAGCTGGCAGACCGGCGCCGCCACCGCGTGCAAACGTACTCCGGCGGGATGAAGCGGCGTTTGAATTTTGCCTGTGCGTTGCTGCACGAGCCGCAATTGGTACTGCTGGATGAACCCACCGTCGGTGTGGACCCCCAATCTCGACAACACATCTTCGACGGCATTCGTCGGTTGCAGCAAGCCGGCCTAACGGTGATCTATACGACGCACTACATGGAGGAGGCCCAGCGACTTTGCGATCGAGTGGCGATTATGGATCAAGGACAACTCTTGGAGCAGGGTACGGTGCCGGAGTTGATCGATCGGCATGGGGGGAAAAGCCTGATCCTGGGGCACTCCGCCACTCCCCCTCCGTCGCATTGGCCGGGGCGTTGGGACGGGCAAGTCTGGCGGCTGGAGTCCGATCGTCCCGTGCAAGCCTTGGCGGAACTGGCCTTCGACGCCTCCCAATTCACCCGTCTGCAAATCGAACAACCGGATTTGGAGTCGGTCTTTTTGAATCTGACCGGTAGGAGTCTGCGAGACGAATGAACGCCATTTTGAATATTGCCTATAAGGACTTATTGCTGCTGTCGCGCGATCGCATGGCCCTGTTCTTTCTACTGGGCTTTCCAGTGCTGATGGGCGTGTTGTTTGGCCTGATGTACCAAAGTTCAGGTCGACCGGAACCGGGCAGTGTCGGCATCGCCGTGATCGACGAAGACCAATCGGCGATGTCGCAAGCCTTGATCCAAAACCTGACGGCCAACACCAGTCTCCAGGTGCAGACCACGGACCTGGCTACCGCGCGGCAATGGATCAAGACGCGCAAGATTGTGGGTTTGGTGATTGTCCCCGCCAGATTTGGCGAAACGGCTGGGATTTTTTGGGCAGAGGATCCGGTACCACTGCGGGTTGGCCGAGACCCATCGCGTGGTGCCGAGGCCGCCATGCTGGAAGGGTTCCTGCTGGAGGCGGCTGGCCAGCTGTTGGCCCAACGGTGGCAAGACACGACGGAGACTCGGAAACTGCTGCAAGAACAGAAACAGTCCATCCAACAAAGCGAGTCCCTGACCGCTGTCAACAAACGATTGCTGAGCCAATTGTTCACGACGGTGGAACAATGGGTTGACGACGTGGACGAGGTAACCCAACAGGCAGAGGACCGGGCAGAAGCAGCGTCCAGCGATGATGATGGGGCCGTGGGATTCCAATTGGCCAAGATCGAGTCCTTCGACGCGTTTGCATCCGAACAGGCCGATTCCAAACAGGCCGATTCCGAACCAACGATTCGCAGTGGCTGGGACCTGAGTTTTCCTCAATCGATCCTGTGGGGCGTGATGGGCAGCGCCGCTGGTTTTGCGATTTCTTTGGTCCGCGAGCGTTCCCGCGGCACGCTACTTCGCCTCCAGACGTCGCCCGTGGCTCCTCTGCAAATTTTATTGGGCAAGGGGCTGGCCTGCTTCGTGTCCACCCTGTTGGTTGTCGGAATGATGGTGACCCTGGGCCTGCTGTTGGGGATGCGTCCCCAGAGCCCAGGCCTGTTATTGGGTTCTGCCTTGGCAGTGGCCTTTTGCTTTGTGGGCATCATGATGGCCATGAGCGCCTTGGGATCGACCGAAGAAGGCGTGGGAGGTGCTGGCTGGGCCATCAACATGGTGATGGCCATGTTTGGCGGGGCCATGATGCCGCTGGCGTTTATGCCGCCATTCATGCAGACCCTGAGCGACCTCAGCCCCGTCAAATGGGCGATCTTGTCACTGGAAGCTGCCATTTGGCGCAACTACTCGCTAGGAGAGCTTGGGGTACCCTGGGCAGTACTGATCGCCATCGGCAGTGTTGGATTTGCCATTGGCCTGTACTACTTCCACCGCGGGCTGAGCCGTTGAGGCAGCGGTTCTTCAACTCGCCTCAGTCAACGTCGGCATATGCCTCGGCAATTTCCTCCGCCAGAGACTGCTTGAGGAAACGACTAAAATGTTTCAGCTGAAAAGACAAAGTGGCTGTCAGGATCAGGTAGGTTAACATGGTCATGATTAACAACAGGCCCACGATAGCAAGCGGCAACCAGGCCCAGGCCGGTGGCATCAAACCCGCCATATTTCCAGAAAAGAAGGCAAGCCCCATCGCACCCACAGCCATCGCGCCCGTGGCGATCCCCATGAAATAGGAAACACGGGCGCCGATCAACTTGGCCAAATAAGCAAAGAATCCCAACAGCATCAGAAACCCAACCAGCACTAGAATCGAGGCAGCTCCCCGTGCCGATTCGCCAATCACGGGGACATCGCGCACCAAACGGAAGAGAAAGGCAACGATGTCACAGCCCAAGGACCCTGTGAGCAAATAGCGTTTCTGCACAGCCAAAGTAAACGCCAGACAGTGCTGTTTACCCGAAAAATAGATCCAAGCGCCAGCAATCGAACACAGCAGTACCGGCAGACTCAGGCGAGGATCCCGCAATAGTTGCAGCATGGCCGCGTCAAAAAACGCGGCGATGATCGGCAAGTAGATCCCCAGCAGCGCTACCGTTACCAACAGGGACCCGATAAAAATTCGCCACAAGCCCACCGAGAACTGCTCGATGGCATTCGCCGTCTCTTGCTGCTCACCCCAGGAAAGTTGAGGGTTCGAAGGATCTGCAAAGATCGGTGAATTGCCCACGGTGGTCCTCGCTTCGTCCCTTTTAGCCGTTAAATTTGCGAATGATAATCGAGGCGTCATGACCGCCGAAGCCAAAGCTGTTGCTCATGGCATAATCGATGACCCGCGACTTGGGCACGTTGGGTGTATAATCCAGGTCGCAGTCGGGATCCGGGTTCTCTAGATTGATGGTTGGCGGTACGGTCTCGGTCTCGATGGCCTTGCAGCAAAAGACCAACTCGATCCCGCCGCTGGCCCCCAGCGAATGTCCCAACTGACTCTTGGTACTACTGACGCTGACGTCGTAGGCATGGGGACCGAAGACTCGCTTGATCGCGACCGTCTCGGCCTTGTCCCCCAAGGGGGTACTGGTCCCATGGGCGTTGATGTAATCGATCTTGTCGGCCGATAGTCCCGCATCGACTAACGCTTCCCGCATGGCCTCGGCCGCCCCAGTGCCTTCCAAATCGGGCTGCGTGATGTGATTGCCGTCCGCCGTGGTCGCAAACCCGACCACCTCAGCATAGATCCGCGCCCCACGAGCTTTGGCAAACTCCAACTCCTCGAAGACCACGATGCCAGCCCCTTCGCTCAACACAAACCCGTCCCGCTCCCGATCGAACGGGCGACTGGCGCGTTGCGGTTCGTCCACTCGACTGGAGAGAGCCTTCATGTTTTGAAACGCCGACAAGCCCATCCGCGTCATGGCCGCTTCGGCACCGCCAGTCAGCATGACATCGGCCGCGCCGCATTGAATCAACCGCAGGGCCTCGCCGGCCGCGTTCGTGGCACTGGCGCAGGCCGTCGCCGTCGAAAAGTTCGGCCCCTTGAGCCCGTACCGAATCGACAAGCAGGCGCCCGCCGCATTGAGCATCATCCGCGGGACCGTCATCGGCGAAACCCGATGCGGACCCTCTTGGATCAATTTGCCAATCTGCTCCTCGATCGTCTGCAAACCGCCAATTCCCGAACCCAAGACCACGCCGGCACGGTACGGATTCATGGTCGAAAAGTCCAAACCCGAATCGGTCACCGCGTCGACACCCGCCACCAACGCAAATTGCGTGAAGCGATCGATTCGCTTCTCTTCTTTCTTGTCGATGTAAGCTGTTGAATCAAAGTCCAACACATCACCACCGAAATTGACACGCATGTCCGAGACATCGAACAATTTGATCCCGTGGATGCCGCTTTCGCCGTTAAGTATTCGGTTCCAGCAATCGTCCAGCCGGCAGCTGAGTGGCGTAACAACCCCCATACCGGTAATGACAACGCGACGTCTCATTCAGTGGCCTCTAATCCAAATCAGCTCCGGCTGGACACGCCACCGGCAGGGCACAGCCCGCCAGCACGTGATCAGCCGGTCGTTATCCCAACGCCCACCACAGACGTTGGGAGGTCCTCGATCCGTCACCAATCCAACTAGGCAGCCGTCGCTTTTTCAATCGCGTCAATGGCTTCACCCACCGTTTGGATCTTGTCCGTTTGGTCCTCGGGAATTCGGATGCCAAACTGCGATTCGAACTCCATCACCATTTCGACCAGGTCCAACGAATCGGCTCCCAAGTCATTGATAAAGTTCGATTCACGGGTGATTTTGTCTTTATCCACACCAAGCTGCTCGGCTACGATGTCAATGACTCTTTCTTCGGTCGAGGCCATGGGCTTCGCCCTCCCTATCTTCTAATGAAAATGTGTGCAAATTCGGAACCAAAAGTACCCAAGGCCGCGCTCTGGGCAACCTCAGCCGACGTCACAAGATATCGGATTTTCCGGAAGATGGTCAAGGCTACCTAGCAAACCCAGGTAAACCCCCGGCCAAACACCCGCTTAACCCCACCCAGCTACCCAATGGTCGCCCCCCCACCCAGCTACCCAGCGGTCGCTCCCCGCCCAGCTGCCCGAGCCATGGGGGAGCCCCCCAAGCCGCGAGCCTTTAGGCGATCATGCCACCATCGACCGTCAGGACCTGTCCAGTGACATAACCCGCCGCGCGACTAGCCAGGAACAACACGCAGGCGGCCACCTCCTCCGGCTTGCCAATCCGAGCCGCCGGAATGCGTTTCTTGACCTCGTCCAGCAGGGCTGGCCCCAAGGCCTTGGTCATATCGCTTTCGATGAAACCGGGTGCCACGGCATTGACCGTCACGTTGCGTTTCCCCAACTCCTTGCTCAACGAGCGAGTCATGCCAATCAATCCAGCCTTGGAGGCCGAGTAGTTGCATTGGCCGGCATTGCCGATCAATCCCGAGACACTGGCGATATTGATGATTCGGCCATAGCGAGCCCGCATCATGAACCGCGAGGCCGCCCGAGTGAACAAAAACGCACCCCGCAGGTTCGTATTGATCACATCATCCCATTGATCGTCGCTCATGCTGGGCAACAAGGTATCGCGAGTGATGCCAGCGTTGTTGACCAAGATGCTCAGCTTCCCGTGCTGCTCCGCCACCGATTCGATCAGGGCGTCGACCGCCTCGCGTTGACTCACGTCACAGGGGCGAATCTCCCCTTGCCCGCCAGCCGCACTGATCGCGTCCATGGTCTCCTGCAACTTGGCCGCATTGCGAGCCACCGCCACCACATGGGCGCCGCTGGCGGCCAGAGCGATCGCCATGGCACGCCCCAATCCCTGCGAGGCGCCCGTGACCAAGGCCACTTGCCCCGACAGATCCACTTTCAATCCTAAGTCTTCCATTGTGTTACCTTATCCGACAAAAAAAGCCAGTCGACTAATCCACCACGCCGCGGCAGGGGACCTTCCGCTCCGTGCGTTTCATCAACCCGCGCAAGACGCGACCTGGCCCCACCTCGTAAAACGTATCAAACCCCTGCCCAATCAAGTACCGGACCGAATCCTCCCAGCGAACTCGAGAACAGACCTGCTGAATCAACAATTGCCGGATCTCCTCCGGCTCCACATGCGGCTGCGCATCCACGTTGGAGACGACCACGATCTCCGGCCGAGCCAACTGGACCTCCGCCAAGGCTGCTGCCAGCCGCTCCACCGCGCTCGACATCAGCGCGGTATGAAAGGCCCCGGCCACCGCCAGTGGCACGGTCTTCATCGCTCCGGCCTGCGTGGCCAATTGGGCGGCCCGCTCGCAGGCGTCCGTGTGCCCAGAAATGGCGATGTTCCCCGGGCAGAGCAGATTGGCTACCTCCAACACCTGCCCAGCATCCCGAGCCTGATCGCAGATCTCCTCGACCTGCTGACGCTCCAGACCCAGTATACTGACCATCCCGCTGGGGTTGGCATCCGCCGCCGCTTGCATGGCTCGCCCCCGCTCCTGCACCACCCGCAGCCCATCCTCAAAACTCATCACACCAGCAAAAACCATCGCCGAGTACTCGCCGAGACTCAAGCCAGCGGCCGCCTGGCAACTCAAGACCACGTCCGGCTCGTTCTGCCGCAGGACTTCCACCGCCGCCAAACTACAAACGAACAACGCCGGTTGGCTGACCTCGGTCGAATCCAATCGCTCGGCCGGCCCCTGCTGACACACGGCCAACAGGTCGTAGCCCAACACCTCGCTGGCCCGAGCAAATAACTCGGCCGCTCGCGGAGCCGCCTCGACAAACGGGCCCGCCATGCCCACCGACTGGGCCCCCTGCCCTGGAAACAAAAATGCAATTTTCGACACGACCACCACCCATGCAAGTCAGAACCAGCACCCCTCAACGCCAGCGTCCACAGCTCCCCCCAATCCAAACACCCCCACCCCGGCCGACCATCCGGCCCATCTGCCAAACACCGCCAAACTGCCCCCCAGAACGAGGAGGGCCCGTTATAGAGCCTGGCCAGCGGTTAGGGAAGATCGGTCGATCAATCAAACAGCGTCCGCTGAGTCGCCCCGGACTTGGTTTCCACCGGGGCCACCGGCGGCAAATTCAAGTGCACAAACGCCTTGGGCGTCGCCACACGCCCCCGCGGCGTGCGGAGAATCAACTCGGATCGCAACAGGAATGGCTCCACATCGTCCGTCAACGTGTCCGGGGCCACATTCATCGTAGCAGCTATCGTATCGATCCCCGTCGGACCACCCCCACAAATGCGGATCAGCACCTCCAGATAACTGCGGTCCTGGTGATCCAACCCCAGATGATCGATCTTGACCATCCGCATGGCGTCCCGAGCCACCTCGAGCGACACGTGGCCATTGGCCCGACTTTGAGCATAGTCGCGAATCCACCGCAGCCGATTGTTGGCCACTCGCGGCGTCCCGCGACTGCGTCCAGCGATCTCTGCCGCCGCCGGAGCGTCCACCTTCACCTTGAGAATACTGGCGTTGCGATGAATGATCTGTTGCAACTCGACGTCAGAATAATACCCCAAGTGCTCGCGGATCTGAAAGCGATCCCGCAACGGGCCCGACAACATACCCGCTCGGGTCGTCGCCCCAATCAAGGTGAATGGCCGCAGTTGAAACGAGTGCGTCCGCGCGTTGATCCCCTCACCGATCACCATGTCGATGCGAAAGTCCTCCATCGCCGTGTAGAGGTACTCCTCCACCGCTTTGGGTATGCGATGGATCTCGTCGATGAATAGGACCTGATACGCCGACAAGTTGGTCAAACAGGGGATCAAATCCTTGGGCGCCTTGAGCACCGGCCCCGAGAGAAACTCGACTGGCACGTTCATTTCCTGCGGGATCACCGTCGCAAAGGTCGTCTTACCCAACCCCGGCGGACCATCGAACAGGATATGCCCCAACGCCTCGCCGCGCCGCTTGGCAGCATCGATGGCAATCTGCAACCGCTCCTTGACTTCCAATTGCCCGATCATCTCGGCCATCCGCCCCGGCCGTAGATTCCC
Organism: Pirellulaceae bacterium; assembly: GCA_018402565.1. Classification (GTDB taxonomy): domain Bacteria; phylum Planctomycetota; class Planctomycetia; order Pirellulales; family Pirellulaceae; genus M30B19. The sequence continues at coordinate 458,332 of JAGYIQ010000002.1, forward strand.
CTCGTCGACACCAACTGCGGCCGCGTCGTCAACCGCTGCCGCCGGCTCTTCCGCCACCAGATCCGAGTCCACCTCGCTCGGCTGAACCACCGGCCGCTGGGCCGGCTGGTCCTCGGAGTCGTCGTCGCCGTTGATGATCGTTTCGCGTGTCATGAGCCGATCGGGGGGGGAGAAAACCAGAAAACAGGGTGCCGCCGAGCTAAACTATATCAAAAACCTGTGACCAGCGAAAACCTAGGAATCCCTGTTTTCCGCCGCGACCCAACAGGGCTGCCACCGTTGGAACCTGCAACCGTTTGCGGGACTGGATCGGAAACGCTATTTTGGCACCCAGGCGATTTCGCCCCACCACCCCCACTTTGCAAGGCGCAGTCATGATCGATCAAAACCAAGTGCTGACGGCACTGGAGAAGATACTGGATCCCGAAACCGGACGACCGCTGGGACAAACCCAGCAACTCAAGCAGATCGACTGCCACAGCGATCGGCTGAGCGTCGCCATCGGCCTGACCTCGCACTCCGCCCCACTCCACAACGACGTCAAGCAACAAGCCACCGAGCGGTTGCAACAAGCGTTTCCCCAAGTGCCGCAGATCCAGGTCGAGATAGTTCCCCATCAACGGGTCGTCCCCCAATTGGGTCAAGTCGGCCTCCGCTGCCGCAGCGTCATCGCCGTCGGCTCCGGCAAAGGCGGCGTCGGCAAGAGCACGGTCGCCACCAGTCTGGCGTATAGCTTGAAAAAAATGGGCTGCCGAGTCGGATTGATGGACGCGGATGTCTACGGCCCCAGCGTCCCGCAACTGACCGGCACCGCCGGGCAACTGCGACAAGAAGACGGCAAGATCCAACCCCTGATGCAAGACGGCATGCCGATCGTCAGCATCGGCTTTATGGTGCCCGCCGATCAAGCGATTATCTGGCGCGGCCCCATGCTGCATTCGGCCGTCACCCAATTCCTCCGCGATACCGCCTGGGGCGAACTGGATTATTTGATCATCGACATGCCGCCCGGCACTGGCGACATCGCCCTGACCCTTTCGCAACTCTTGCCGCTCTCGGGCGCCGTAGTTGTCTGCACCCCCCAAAAGGTCGCACTACTGGACGCCGTCAAAGCCATCGCCATGTTCCGCAAAGTCAAAATCCCAATCGTGGGCATCGTCGAAAACATGAGTGGCTTCCTCTGCCCCGACAATCACAAGCGCTACGACATCTTTGGCTCCGGTGGAGCGCGCCAATTGGCCGAAGATGCCGAGATCCCGTTCCTGGGTGACATCCCGATCACCCTATCGATGCGCGAACGCGGCGATGAAGGCACCACCCAAGAAAATCTGGAGGACCCAACCGTCGCCCCCTTCATCGACAAGATCGCCTATCAAGTCGCGCGGAGAATCGCCGATCAAGTTCGCTCCGCACCCGCGACACCCCAACTCCCCGTCCTCGGCTAAACAACCGGGCAAAATACGGGGCAAACCTAAAAGGCCCCGAGCACAAGCCGAGTCGCGAGTATTCGCGCAGACCAAAAAAACAGAGCCTCCCCAAAGTGGGGGGCTCTTCTCGTTGTTTCAAGATGAAGTGCTTTTCACCATCGATGTCCGGGACCCGAATACCGGGGACTCAAGAGCCCCGAGAGTCGTGACACCTGCTCAGCAGGCGACCTCCCAGACCAGGAAGGGACAGAAACTACTTCTTCTTCTTGACAGCCTTCTTGGCAGCAGCCTTCTTAGGAGCTGCGGCTTTCTTGGCAGCCTTCTTAGGAGCTGCGGCTTTCTTCGGGGCGGCTTTCTTCTTAGCCATGATGACGTCCTCCATAAAACAAACTTGGCAATCCAATCGCCTTGTTAAAAAGCAAAACCATCGGTTGCCGGTTTACAAAACCTATCCGATGTCAGTGTCTTGCCATCCCAAACTCATGTCGCCGCTTCAGTCATCCACCGAGCATCAACGTTGGCCGACTCAAGAGCCAGCAACCCTTCTGCACGATCGATTTCTTTCTGCGTCAACCGCGAGCCTGTGATCGCGGGAGTCATCTCGTCCGTCCTTGAAATGTCCTGCAGCGACATCAATGTCAGCGCTTTTCATTCCTTGGTAGATGACTCCGATCCACATCCCATCGGATCCACGTCTAATGTTGTACGGAGCGGCGCACTATTTTTCAACATGATTTCTCCTCCCGAACGCAATTTTTATCAAAATTTTTTTCAGTCCCCCCCGCGGTCGGTCGCGCGGTCAGTCCACATCAACAAACTTTGCAACGTGTAGCAACACGTTCCAGCGCATCAAATTGACATCCACAAACGAACGTTGAACGACATCCCGACTACCAACGGGAAGATCCTTGCTGCAATTCCATGAAGTTATGCACGGTGATATAGGCGAGAAAGACACCAGTAAAGAAGCTGCCCGCCTGAAAGAACAACACTGCCAATACACCGCCCGTAATGATACTGATCCACAGCGCCGTGATGTCTCCTTGATAGTGTCCTTGAAAGATCCGCGTAAAGCCTTGGCAGATTCGACCGCCATCCAGCGGCAAGATGGGCAGCAAGTTAAAGACCGGCCAAACCAAGTTGCAAACGGTCGCCACGTAAAAGACCGCCTCCCATGAGATCACTGGATTGAGCGGAAACTCTCGACCGTAACCCAGCAACAGAATCAAACCCAGCAGAACAAACTGCGCCAACGGCCCCGCAAAAGCGATCAAGATCTGATCCCACATGCCGCGACGAAAGGCCGATCCTCCGCCGACGGGCGTTGCGTAGCCACCCATGCCGTACAGCACCACGCGCGCTGGCATCCGATACCAGGCCATCATGGCCACATGCCCCAATTCGTGCACCAAAATCGAGCCAAACACCACGCCCAAACAGACCAACAAGTTGACCAAGGGGTTCCCCCCGTCGAAATACCGCACCACGTCGTTGCCGAACAAGATCACGGCCATCAACCAGAAGTAGGGATGCACCATGACTGGCACCCCAAAGACCTGGAATCGGATCTCGTACCCCGTCTCTTCAACCTGAAACAACATGCGGTTCCCTCAGCTAACTTCGCCGTCAACGCCCGTGGTGCCGCCCCTCATTCTAACACTGCGTCGCCGAGCACAGAGCCCATTAGGCAGCCGATCGTCGCGATGAAGGCACAGAACTCGTAACGTCCGTGGGGAGAACCGGCGTTTCAACCACGTCGGGTGTCGCTGCAACGGCGTGCCGCTCGTCGACCTCCGACCAACGGCCGGCGACAGACACATGCGCGGCCCGACGAGCCGCCGCGGCGGCGGCCAACTGTAACGTCGCCGGCAATTCCTGCTCCTCGTCGTCCACGCCACTCGACTCCTGCGTTCCAATTCCGAATTGAGACAAGAGATAACTCGCCGCCCGAGCCGTCGCACCGGCTTGGGCGTACTTGGCTTTTAAGGCCGCCAACTGACCGCGACGTCGCTCCAACTCGATCGGATCACGCAACCACCGCACGGCCAACGCCGCCAATGACTTGGCCGGATTGCGATACCAAGGAAACTCGGGGTACGGCACCCGTGGGTCCCCGCCCGTCGCCTCGCCCGGACGACCCGCGCGACGACTGATATCGTCGGTCGCCAACAGGTTCACCAACGTAATAAAGCGGCAGGTCATCACGAACCACTTGCCGACCATTTGCAGCAGGTTCAAACGATAGAGGATCAAGGCGGGCTTCTCGTGATACATCAACTCCAACGAGACTGAACCCGAACAAGCCAGACAGATGGTCGACAACTCGATCAACTCGGGCGTCCGTTTGACAAACACATCGATCGGCAAACCAGCCGCCGCCACCAACTCGCGAGCATACTGCGCATGAGCCGGATGGTAACAGGCCACCGCAAAACTGGCGGTCGGCACCTCACGACGAATCCGAGCGGCCGCTTCCAACAACCACTCCAAGTTGCCCCACACCTCCTGCCGACGCGAACCGGGCAGCAAGGTCACTAACTCGGTCCGCGTGTCGCCGTACTCGCGGAGAAACTCCTGATCCAACTCGCGGCGCTGCAACTCATCGAAGTAAGGATGGCCGACATAGTGAGCGCGGACGCCCCGCTCGGCAAACCACGGCTGCTCAAAGGGCAACTTGCACAACACATGGTCCACTAGGCGACGCAACTTGCGTACACGACCCGGTAACCAGCCCCACATCTGCGGAACGCCGTAATAAAACACGGGCACCCCGTGTCGCTTGGCGGCTTTCGCGACCCACCAATGAAAACCGGGAAAGTCGATCAGCACCACCGCGTCGATCTGGCCCGTCGCAAAAATGCGATCCGCTTGACGATAGTGCCGCCACAACTGGGGGATGAACTTCAAGGCCTGCAGGAACATGACGGCGTACTGGGTCAGGTCCTGATAGAGTTGACAGCCCGCCGCCTGCATCTGGGGCCCGCCGAACCCAACACACTCGACCCCCGCCGCCTGCAACGCTTTGACCAAGTTGGCCCCGTGCAAATCGCCGCTGGGCTCGCCCGCCGATACGAATACGCGCATGTTCAAAACCGGAAGTGAAAGTGCGAGGAGCTGGAATGGTAACGCTGGTAATGCGGGTAACCGTACACCGGCATCGGACGCGGGTAGTAGTAGGCCGGGCCATGCCAAGCCGGCACCACATGCACCTCTTCCACCACCGTCACCGGCGGTGCATATCGCACCGGTGGTGCGTAAACCGCGGCCGGGGCCGACGGTCGCTGCAGGGACATGATCACCCGATCGCTAACCCCTTGGTTCTTCAGCAAAATCAAGTCATTGGCCGTCAACGCTTGATGGAATCCAGTCTGCTGGATATGCGAGACAATCAGATCGTCGCCCACGCCACTCCGCGTCAATTGAATCACTTGGTCCAAGCTAACACCAGGCTGACGATACGCGTACTGCTGCTGCTGGAATTGCTGCTGGTAGGCCTCGTTCGCGCGACGTTGATCCACGCCGTCGCCCAACGCATTGCCAAAAATCGCACCGCCCAAACCGCCCACCACCGCGCCGACGATTGGACTGCCGTTCTTCTTGCCAATCGCGGCGCCCGCACCACCCCCAGCGACGGCGCCCAACAAGGTGCCCTTCTCCGACGCCGACCACTGGCCCGACGCCACTTGAGGAAAACAACCCAGGCCGATGCCCAAGGCCCACACCATCCATTTGCTCGCCATGCCTGTCGAATCCTTTCGCTGACGCCGTCCGCAGCCCCCGTTTCAAATAGCGAAACTTCCGGCGTCGGCCCACCATCAGGAGTACCAGAAAATCCGGTTCGGCAAAAGACGAAAAACGGCCCGAGCAAAAAAGCGGCCCGAGCAAAAAAACGGCCCGAGCAAAAAAAAAAGACCCGAGCAATCGCTTGCTCGGGCCTGTGATAGCATCCTGACGGCTCTCCACCGTGCGCAGAACTAATCCTTCTTGGGCTCGACCTTGGCAAAGCCCTTCTTGAAGGCATCGGCGCCGAAGACCAAATCAGCTTGAGCCTTCTCGTCCTTCTCGCCTTCAACCTTGCCCTTGCAATTGTTGCAACAGAACTTGACCTTGGTGCCGCCCACTTCAATCTCGGTCGCATCGTTCAACTTGCCACCCGAAATCGGGCAACCGGTCTGCTGGAACAACTTGGTCTGGACCAATTGCTTGTTGGCCACCGTGGCGAACTTTTCCGGTTCCTTGGTGAACTTGCCCAAGCAACCCTTGCAGCAGAAGAACACCTTGGTGCCGGCGTATTCGGCAGCAAACGTCTCTTTGACTTCCTTCTTCGGCATCATCGGGCACATCACGCCCTTGAGCTCGGGCTTCACTTCGTCCGTGTCTTGGAACCGTGGGGCAAACAAGGCACAGGCCATCGCGGTGGCCACAACCAATGTCTTCATCAGCATTATTCAATCTCCCTCAGGAACTATGGCATCCGAGACCATTCTGCGGACGCCGCGTCAACCCGACTACGCTCGGTCGGCACCGGTTGACCAACCGCCGACTCCCCCAGTCTATCACAAAGCAGGCTCCAGAAAACTACCGAATTCGGTTGAAAATAGAATGCCTCTGCGGCATACTGAGGGCCGCTCCCATGTCCTCCCAAAGTCCTCAGACACGGCTCCTGACCCCGGCTACGGCGGTCAGCCCTGTCTGAAGTAACGGCAGGGGGCACTTTTGGCGGGGGGAATACCGCCCCTTGCCCCGGGAGATCGACTTGGGCGGCGGCTCTTTTTTTGCTGAGGTTCAATCTTGTCTAGCCATGAAGAAGCTCCCAGCCAGGCCTGGAACGACTCCAGCAGCAGCGGTCAACTCTCCTCCGCGGCCGTCCTACCCGTTTCAGCGGAAGGCCCCGAGGCGGAATTCCAGCACCTGTTCAGCGCCATCATGGCCCAATACCGCGTAACCCTGGAGGAATATTTGGTCCAACGCGGGGCCTCCGCCCACGACAGCGAAGAGGCCGTCCAGGACTTTTTCTGTACGCAGCTGCAAAAACGCTCGGCATTCGCTCGGCTGCAGCAGTGGACTCAGGAACCTCACACGGCGCCGCGTGTCCTCGGCTTCCTCCGCGTGTGCGTGCTTCACCATTTCATCGACCTCCGTCGCAAGCACCACCGACAACAGGCGCGCCTCGAGCGTTGGCAGGTGGACAACCCGCACACCCCAGCTCCCCAACATGAAACCGGGGTCAACCCGCTCAGTTATGCCTGGGCGGTCTCGCTCCTCCAGATCGCCCTGCAGGACCTCCGCGATGAACTGGTGGGCGACCCCTTCCTGTCAGCCTCGCGGGTCACCACCAGCAGCTCGTCGTCCAACCCCACATCGAGCGATGATGGCCAGGAATCGCCACAGCCCCCAGACGATGCGGAGGCCGCAGCCGCGCGATTGTTGACCTGGCGAGTCTTCGTCGAAAAGTTTATCTCGCCGTCCGTCCAAAACATGGTCCAGGGCCAAAAATTCACCGCCAAAGAAATCGGCAAGCGGCTGGGACTGTCTCGAGACCAAGTCATGCATCGCGTCAGTGTCGTCCGCGACCGCTTCGCGCGACACCTCCGACGCGTCCTGGCCGACACCTGTCCGCAGGGCGAGAACGAAGCCCTGTTCATCGAACTACGCGACTCCCTGATCTTGGGCAGCGTCCGACTGCCCGAACTGCTGATCGACCTCCCAACCCAGACCGGCGAGTCCCGCATGGACACCATGACGGTGTTCTCCTTGTGCAGCGTCGATGAGATCCCACGCGACGAAGTCATCGACCTGCTCGTCCCTCCCGACCCCAGCCCGGATGGCCACGAAATCCGAGAACTCTGGCAACTGGTCATGCGGCGTGAATACCAACACCACACAAGTCGGTTGTCCGACAGCGACCGACCCAGCCGCAGCGGGAATCGCTCCGCCCACTGCGCCGAACCCCTGAATTTGGCAGACGACTTCGCTCCTGACGCCCACGGCGACCCGAGCAACCTCAATGGTAATCAAACGCTTAATCGAACAGGTAATCAAACAGCTGAGCCGGCAGGTGGTCGCTCCCGCCGACCATCTCACACCAGCGACCTCCGCTCGCTGCAAGGTACCATCGAGGAAATCCTCTTCGCCGCACGACCCTCCATCCGCGACCTGCAAACCATCAAAAAGCTGGCCCGCGACAATGGACAACGCGATCACCACATCTTGCAACAGGTCTACCACTCCCTCTACGCACTCGCCATTGCCCGAGCCAAAAACGCCTGCGACCAAACCATCACCTCGCTGCCCGCCAACCAACGTCACTATTCGCTGACCCACGCCGCACGTTATCCCTGGTTGCCCGAAAACGTCGTCAAAGAACTTGAATTGGCCACCCGCGCCTTCAACGATGCTCCCGACAGCTAACGCACCCCGTTCGATCTCGGCCATTTCTCGGGTACAATCCCCGCCGACGCTCCAAACCTCTGTTCGGGATACACGCGCGGATCATGCCGAAGAAAAAATCCTCCTCGCCCTTGCAAATGAGCCTGTTCGGACTCGAGCAGTTCGATGCCAATCCCCAAAACCCAACCGGGCCGGATAAGTCCGACACCTCAGACAAGTCCGACACCTCAGACAAGTCCGACACGTCGGACACTTCGGAGACCTCAGACACGTCGGAGACGTCCAACATGACCGACACGTCGGACAAGACCGACACATTAGACAAGACCGCCACGCCAGCCACCTCCACAGAGACAACCGTGGCAGGCTCGCTCGCGCGACTGAATTCACCCGCCGGAAAATTGGTGGTGGTGATCGACTCGATGGGCGTGCTGTACCAAGTCTTCCACGCCATGCCGGAAATGAGTTCCCCCAGCGGCCAACCCGTCGGGGCCGTGCACGGCTTTCTCCGCGATATCTTGGATCTGCTGGACAAACTGCAGCCCGATTTTTTGGCCTGCGCCTTCGACAAAGGCAGCATCACCTTCCGCAACGAAATCTATCCGGAATACAAGGCCCATCGCGACCCGATGCCGGACGACCTGCGGCCGCAGATCGGCTACGTTCAATCCTTGCTCCGCGCCCTGAATATCCCCATTCTCGAACTGCAGAACTACGAAGCCGACGACATCATGGCCACCGTGGCCGCCCAGACCGAAGCTGCCGGTGGTCGCTGCCTGTTGGTCACCAGCGACAAGGACTGCCGACAATTGATCTCGGGCCAAGTCCAGATCTATCACCCGCGGAAGTCGATGATCTATGCCGAGTCGCAACTTCTGACGGATTGGGGGATCCGCCCAGACCAAGTGGTCGATTTCCAAACACTGATCGGCGACCCGACCGACAACGTGCCCGGCGTGCCACTGATCGGACCCAAATTGGCGCAACAACTTTTGCAACAGTTCGATAATCTGGAGGGCATCTACGCCAACCTGGATACGATCTCCGGCCAAAAACGAAAAGAGAACTTGGCCAAGTCACGCGACCTGACCCAAGTTAGTCGCCGCTTGGTGGCCCTCGATCGACAAACCCCCATCGCTGTGGATTGGGAGCGCCTACAAGTCGGCGGCGCGGACGTGGCCCAAGCCGTTGCCTTGTGCGAAGGATTTGGCTTTCGGCAACTGACAACTCGCGTTCGGCGTCTGTCCAGTCTGCCGGTGGGCAATCCCCACATTCCGCGCGATCCCGACTCCGCCGCGCACGTTCGCGAATCTTCTGGCTCGGAACAGGCCGATCGCTCCAGCGACAATGGCCACCACTCGGGCACCGGCGGCAACCCCAGCGATGCAACTGCTGGAACCTCCGCGGCTTCGACCTCGGGCCTCCACGCTTCCAGCGCCGCAAACCAATGGCCCGATCAAACCGCGGTACCCCTGCATTATCGCCTGATCGATTCGCCTCAGGCGCTCGACGACTTGGTCCAACAACTCGCCGCCTGTCGCCAATGGAGTTTCGATACCGAGACGACCTCGACGCAGCCCCAGGCCGCGCGTTTGGTGGGCCTGTCGTTTGCCTGGGCACCCGGCGCCGCCGCCTACATCCCCATCCTGGCCCCGCCCGGCGAAGCCCAATTGGACTGGGAACAACTCGTTCGCCCTGCCCTGCGTCCCCTCTTCTCCAATCACGAAATTCTCAAGATTGGACAAAACGTAAAATACGACTGGGGCGTCCTGGCCAACCACGGCGTGGAAGTCGCCGGCACTCTGTTCGACACGATGGTGGCCGACTACCTGCTGCAACCCGGTCGCAACAATCACGGGCTGGAAGAATTGGCGGATCGCTACCTGGGCCTGAAGACGACTTCGATCAAGTCCCTCATCGGCAGTGGCAAACACGAGACCACCATGGACACCGTGCCGCTGTTCAAGATCGTACCCTACGCCTGCCAAGATGCCGACTTCGCCTTCCGACTGGAGGCCTTGCTCCGCGCCGAACTGATCGCGAACAAATTGGACGAGCTGTTCTTTCAAGTCGAAATGCCGCTGCTCCGCGTCTTGGCGGGCATGGAACGCCGCGGCATCAAGCTAGACATCCCCCAATTGGCCGAACTCAGCCAACACCTCGCCGCTCGACTGGAACGATTGCAAGACGAGATCCAAGGCTTGGCCGGTCGACCGCTCAATATCGACTCGCCCAAACAATTGGCCCAACTGTTGTTCGAGGAACTCCGGCTGCCCGTGATCAAACGCACCGCGACGGGCCCCAGCACCGATCGCGAGGTCTTGGAACAGTTGGCCGAAAAGCACGAACTGCCCGCCTTGATCATTCGCTACCGCGAAGCCGCAAAACTCAAGAGCACCTACGCCGACGCCCTGCCACTCATGGTGCTGCCGCAGACCGGTCGCGTCCACACGTCCTTCATGCAAGACGTCGCCGCCACCGGCCGCCTGAGTAGCAAGGATCCGAACTTGCAGAACATCCCCGTCCGCACCGAGGAGGGACGACTCATCCGTCGCGCCTTTATCCCCTGTCAACCGGACTGGCGTTTGCTCATGGCGGACTACTCCCAGATCGAACTGCGGATGCTGGCCCACTTTTGCCGCGACGAGAATCTCTGCCAAGCCTTCCAAGAGCAGGCCGACATTCACGCGCGCGTGGCCGCCGAGGTCTTCCAAGTTCCTCTGGATCAAGTCTCCAAGGAACAACGCCGCCGAGCCAAAGCGATCAACTTCGGCATTATCTACGGTCAGAGCGCCTTCGGTCTGGCCAAAGAACTGGAGATCGGTCGGGACGAAGCCAGCGAGTTCATCGATGCCTACTTCGGTCGTTACCCGCGTGTCCTCGAGTTCATGGAACACACGCTGAAACAGGCCCGACAACGCGGCTACGTGCAAACCATCCTCGGCCGCAAACGACCCGTGGAAGGCGTCCGCCCCAACAGCAACTACAAGTCGCGGAACATGCCCGAACGCATCGCGGTCAATACCGTCATCCAAGGCTCCGCCGCCGACCTGATCAAATTGGCCATGCTCCGCGTGGCCCATCGCCTGTCGGAGTCCGACCTGCAAGCCCAAATGCTGCTGCAGATCCATGATGAGTTGGTCTTTGAAACGCCTGTCGCCGAGGTCGATGCCTTGGCCCAGCTGGTGGCAGAAGAGATGAATCGCGCCTATCAGATCAGCGTCCCACTCCAAGTCGATGTCGAAGTCGGCACCAATTGGGATCAATGCGAAGAATGGAGTCATCCGTGAACGAAGGCAATTGGTTCGAGATCCGTAATCCGCAGGAAGTGACCACCCCCGCACTCTTGCTGTATCCCGATCGGATCCGCGCCAACTTGCAGCAGTTGGTCCAACAGGCCGGAGACGTCTCACGCCTGCGGCCCCACATCAAGACGCATAAACTGGCCCCCATCGTCCGCCTCAAGCTGGAACTGGGGATCCATAAATTCAAGACCGCCACTTTGGTCGAAACGCAAATGGTCGCCGCAGCCGGCGGCCCCGATATCCTACTGGCCTATCAACCCGTCGGGCCCAACATCGGTCTGCTGGTGGAACTGGCCCAACGCTTCCCACACACTCGGCTGGCGACCCTGGTCGACGATCTCTCCATCGCCCAGCAGCTGGCCTTGGCCGCGGCCCGAGCCCACGTCGCTCTCGGGGTGTTCGTGGACCTGAACGTGGGCATGAATCGCAGTGGCATCGCGCCCGACGACCACGCCTTTGAGCTGTACCAACAATTGACCCGGTTACCGAACCTCGAGGTACGCGGCCTGCATGCCTACGACGGACACATCCGCGCTCCGCAGATGGAACAGCGTCGGGAAGAGTGGCAGGGGGTTGTCGATAAAGTCCAAGCGTTCCGCGCCAGATTGATCGCCGCTGGCTGCCCCGTCCCCACCATCGTCGCCGGTGGCTCTTCGACCTCCGGACTGTGGCTGGAAGTTCCCAACACCGAAGTGGGCGCCGGAACCGCGGCACTCTGGGACTACGGCCAACTGCAAACCTGCCCCGAGTCGCCCTTGGTGCCTGCCGCCGTGCTGTTGGCTCGAGTCATCAGTCGCCCCCAAGCCGACTTGATCTGCCTGGACCTGGGGCACAAGGCGGTCGCTGCTGAAATGCCCCAGCCCCGCGTGCATTGGTTCGGCTTGGAAGAGGCCCGACCCGTCCTGCAAAGCGAGGAGCATCTGGTGCTACAGACCCCACATGCCGCGGACTTCCCGCCCGGTAGCCTGCTCTACGGACTCCCCTACCATATCTGCCCCACCACCGCTCTGTACGATGAAGTCTGGCACGTCGAGCAACACCGCGCCACCGGTCGCTGGCCCGTCACCGCCCGCCACCGACAATTGACTCCAACGGCGACCTCAGCCACTCCGATTTCTCAGTAGCCTTCCCCCCCCCTTCGCCTCCTACTCAGCGCAGCGGTACTCGTACTCAGCGCAGCGGTACTCGTACTCAGCGCAGCGGTACTCGTACTCAGCGCAGCGGTACTCGTACTCAGCGCGGTACTGTACTCAGCGCAGCGGTACTGTACTCAGCGCAGCGGTACTCGTACTCAGCGCAGCGGTACTCGTACTCAGCGCAGCGGTACTCGTACTCAGCGCAGCGGTACTCGTACTCAGCGCAGCGGTACTGCAACTGCACAGCAGCGGTACTGTACTCAGCCCGCAGCGGTACTCGTACTCAGCGCAGCGGTACTGTACTGCCAGCGGTACTCATTCGCGCAGCGGTACTCGTACTCAGCGCAGCGGTACTCGTACACGAATGTCTGAAATACGAATACGAGTAAGAGTAAGAGTAAGAGTAAGAGTAAGAGTAAGAGTAAGAGTACGAAACTCGCAGCGGGAATCGTACTCAGCGCGACCGGGCCGGAGTCTCGTGCTCGAACGTACCCTTTTTTCCAGCCACCCTTAGCGTTGGGCGCTGGGGACCAGCGTTCCCGTGGGGTTGACGCTGATCCGCGATTGGGCCGAATCTTGCAACCACTGTTTCCAGCGCTGCACGGCGGATTCATTCATGGCCGTGCTGCGATTCGGCTCGAACCCAAATGTCTCCTTAGTCAGCGTCTTCAGGGCATGGATCGCCAACACGCGACGCGCGACCTGGGCGTGTTCTAAATCCCCGACCAACTCCGCCACCTGGCTGCGAGTGACCGTTTGTGGGTCCAATCCCACGAATCGCCGCGCGACTTGGGTTGGTCCCGCATGACGCTGCGAGGCCCGCTCCAAGGATTCGGCCGTGCTGGGATCACTTTGCAACAGCGAGATGACTGCCTGGATGTGCACGTCCCAATACTCTTGCATTTGCGGATCATTCAAAATCGCAAACGCGGGCTCCATCTGCCCCAAGCAATAACTCCACATGCCCGCCAAAGAGCGCTCGTCGGCCGACGTCGGCAGCAACGCCGGTTGTTGGCCCGACGCCATTGAGAACAATTCATCCATCCCCGCCTCACTTTGCACCAACCCACCCAAGCGATTGACTTCCGGAGCAATCACGTCGGACCGCAAGTCGGTCAAAGCTTGAGCGATGCCCGGTGTCAATTCCGCTTGGAACGTCTCGACTTCCCCGTCGGGTCGGACCACAAACCACTTGTTGGCGAACACCACCTCTTCACGCTGCTGATGCTCGATCATCACACGCCCTTGAATCCCCAAGCAGCCCAGGTAATAGCGCGGGGCGGTCTCTTGAGCCGTGAAACCCTGCGGCAAGAAAGGGCGTAACTCCAATACGATCTCGGCCTGCGGTGTCAACGAAGTGATCCACAACTTGCCCTTTGGCGTCTGGATCTCCAACGATTCGTCCGGGCTATTGCAACTGAAGATCATAAAACAGCGTTGCACATTCAGTTGCGGCAGCCCTTGCTGTTCCTGCAGCTGATAACGCGAAACTCCAGAAAAAATGAAATTCCATGAATTACCTCGCGGGCTGCGGACCTGGAGCTTGCTGCGGCCGCCCGGCAGCACCACGATCCACTCGTCTTGCGGATCACGCGTGGCCGCGTTCTCGATCACCACCGTCCCGACCTGCTGGCCCCACTCCAACGGTCCCGTCGGAGCCGCGACCGGCGCTGGCTCAGGTGGGCTCGTCGCCAACGGAGCCGGAACCAAGGGATTGCCTCCCATCGGCTCCGACAAACCGCTCATCTCAGCCGACTCCGTCAGCCCCAGCCCCGCGGTCATGTCGGGGGGTAAGGTCGTGTCGGGCAAGGTCGTGTCGGGCAAGGTCGTCACCACTGTCGACGATGGCAGCGGCGCAGCCATCAACGGACCCGGCGTTGCCTCGTCCTCGACCGACGGCAAAGCCGAAATCAATGGCGTCGGTTTCAGCTCCGCCAAGGGGAAGGGATCAGCGGTCTCGTCCCCATCGGTCAGCGGAGGCAGATCGGTGGCAACCGACGGAGCAGTCGGAGCAGCCACGGCCAACTCGGCCTCCGGTGCAAATGCAGGAATCATGCCCTCGGCGTCTGCCAAACCCGTTTCCAATTGGTCCAAACGCGGTGGCGGCAACGCCGGCAAACCCTCGGCCAACGCTGTCGCCGCGGAACCAAGACCCGACGCACCGAGCCCCACGGAATCAACAGGTGGCGCATTGGCACCCAACGCGTTGGCACCCGTCGATCCGGCACCGAGCGAAGAACTGGATAATTGAATCGGTGGCAAGGTGGCCGACGGCGCCGTTCGCTGCCAAGTCGGTTCCGAGCCGTCCCGCTGCCCGAGCGAAGCTTGACCGTCCGCCGCTCCCTCGGTCATTTTGGGCCCGGCAATCAAGTCGCCCGAAGCCGAGCCCCTCGCTGCCTCCACTGACTCGTCCAACAATGCCGCTGGCAACGCCTCGCCACTGGGACTCTCCACTGGCACCTGCACTGCCATCTCGGGCACAAACCACATCGGTCGCTGGTTCCACCACATGAACCCGATGGCCACCAACACCAGAACCACCAGGAACCATCCCCCCGACGAGCGCTCCTCGGACTCCTCCGTTTGCTGCATCACCGACGCCGGTGTCGGCTTGGATCGCTGATCACTGGCCGACTCGGCTGCCACAGACGCTTGCCAAGGTCGAATGTCCAACAGACTGGCTGCCGTCTGCAAGGCCTCTCGCCCCGCCACTCGCTGCGGCGCCGCCGTCTCCTGCGCCCCATCCGTACGATCGACACCCTCTACGGAGCTGGCAACATCACTCGATGCTGGACGCTCCGTCAATAACAACTCCGGCTCGAGCGATTCGGGGGCCGACTCACTAGAGGAGGCTTCTCCCAACGGAACTCCAACCACCGCGGCCGGCGCTGCCTCGCCCTCGGAGAAGAACCCAGCGCTCGGCACAGCACTCGGCACATCGCTCGGCGCCATTTGATAAAGTCGCTGCCGCAAGCCCTCGCTGATCGGCGCCGGTTGGTCGATCCAATCCGATAGAATCTGATGTAACGCCGCGATCTCGCTCAGCGCTGCATCGTTGGTCAAGCAGATCTGCTCCAGACGCTTGGTCAGCCCAATGTCCAGCGTTCCGTCCAAGTAGGCGGCCACTTGATTGGCCTGCAACACCCCCGCCGTCTCCACCGCCGGACTGGCCAATCGCGGTTGCGTCAACACACGGCGAATTCGCTGAACCAACTCCTCGGCCGCCGGATTGCTGTCCAACACGCGTTGAATCGGCTCTCGCTCGTCGTTCGGCAACGGCGCATTGTCCAAAAAGGCCAACAACGTTCGCAGTGTCAAACGCATCCTTGCGTCTCCTCAACCAAAGCCAAAAACCCAATCATCCCCCACCCTCACCTTCATTAGTGAGCCGCACTCCCTCGCAACGTACAGAAAACTGGCAAAAATCACCAGAATGAGCCACCACTGACTGGTTTAAATGCTAGCAATGACCGAGCCGAAACAAGAACCACCAACCAAGAACCACCAACCAAGAACCAAGAACCAAGAACCAAGAACCAATAACCAATAACCTTCCCTAATCCTGTAGATTCAGTCCCAAAACAGGAGGGGGCTGCCGGTCTACCCTACGGCTTTGGTTGCAAAACCTTCGCCATGAGATGCCCCGCCGGAAGCTTGTTGCCACTAGGCCCGGAGGGCCGGCACAACCCCTGCCGGTGGCGTAAGCCACCGGTAGCGTGCGATTAATAGTAATGGACTGTGAGGCCCGGAGGGCCGGCAGAAGTTGGTGGGAGTGATACCTTTGGTTTTTCGAACGACTGTTTCTGATGATGTTCCTCATGTTGCAAAAAAATTTGATAAAAGCTCCATCACTGTCACTCAAGCATTTTTCTGCCCTTCATCCCAGCAAGGGGAAATTTCTGTCGACCCTTCGGGCCTCGGACGCCACGAGCTTGGGGGGCTTACCGGTGGCTCACGCCACCGGCAGGGGTTCTGACGGCCCTCCGGGCCTAAGAGCAGGCAGTAGGGTTCGACCGGGCATCCTTTGACAACGGCTTTCTTGCCTGGAAGTCGGAAACCAACAACCAACAACCAAGAACCAAGAACTAAGAACTAAGAACCAAGAACCAAGAACCTATTCCCCGGTCTCGGGTGCCAACCAGATCAGGAACACCCCGAGAAAATACACGGAGGCCATCGCGGTGCAAGCGGCCGGATACCCGCCATCGAAGGCACTCATGATCGCACTGGTCTGCAAGGCCCCGATCGCCGCTAGTATTCGCCCAAAGTTGAAGCTGAACCCCTGCCCCGTCGCTCGCACCCGCGTCGGAAACAACTCGGGCAAATACAATGGCAACCAACCATAAAAAGCCGCCGTCACCCCACCCATGGCCGCCACACACCACAAGAACCGCGCATTAAATTCGGTGTTCGTTTGGTAAAACAACCACACGGTCGCAAAGGACCCCAGACACAATAAAACATACGCCCAGCGTCGTCCGGCCCACACCCCCAGCCCCGCCCCCAAAAAGCCGCCGGCCACGGCCGCCAAGGAGGACACCAACTGCGTGTAAGCCTTGGCCGACGGCTGATCGACTGCCAATTGATCGGCCCAGATCGTCGCCCACAATACGGCCGCCCAGGTGCCCAACAGCGGGATGCCGCTGACCATCGCCCCAATCAACATCCGCTGCACGACGCGATGCGGTGCCACCCGAGTCGCCGGCGCCCACGTAT
This sequence comes from Pirellulaceae bacterium, assembly GCA_018402565.1. Lineage (GTDB taxonomy): Bacteria > Planctomycetota > Planctomycetia > Pirellulales > Pirellulaceae > M30B19. The sequence goes on from JAGYIQ010000002.1 coordinate 475,306, forward strand.
CGGCCGAACGGAGCAAATAGCGAAACACCGGATACAGATAGCCCACCGCCACCAACACCAAGCCCACGGCGGTCCCAGTAAATCGCCAGACCAACGGAACGTCGTAGCTCCACAACCCGATGATGCCGAAGCAGACCATCACCCCAAACAAAACGCCCACCAGGTCCTGCGTCCGCCACCCCGCCGTGGCACCGGCTTTCCGCTCCCGTTCCCATTGTTGCGACTCCGGCACAAACAGTCGCACGAACAGCGTCAACACCGCTGGCAACACGCCGCAGAACATCAGCGCTCGCCATTGCACCCAGGACTCCGACAGCCCCCAAGCCTGCAAGGTCTCACGCAGCGCCTCCAAGCTCAAACTCAAGGTGGCCACCAAGGCATAGCCCAAATTGGCCGCCGCTCCAATCAACCCCGCCAACAACGCCCGTGAGCGACCGCCCCATACTTCCATCACTAACGCCACCCCCAACGACCACTCGCCGCCCATCCCCAACGCCGCGACAAACCGCACCCCGACCATCTGCCACGGTTCCCACACCAACGCGCCCAAGCCGCTGAACGATGCGTAAGTCAAGATGCTCAGCGCCATCGCCCGCACACGCCCGATGCGGTCCCCCAACCACCCGAACAGCACCCCACCCGCCGCCGCTCCCACCAGAAATCCGGCGCTGATGATCGCGTTCCACAGACCGACCAACGACTCCGCCGCCCGCGCATCCAGCTGAGCGGTGGCACCCGCCAACAACTCTTGCAACGCCGGTCGCGCTACGACCGGAAACAGCCCCATCTCAAAACCATCGAACAACCAACCCAACAAGGCCGCCACCAGCGCCAACACCTTGCCACGCGTCGATACCTCACCGGGCGAGCTGGCCAACTCATCCGCCAACCTATCCGCTGTCGTTGACTCGGCTGTCGGTCTTCCGCTCATCGCCCACTCATCCGTTAGTCGCCAAGGCTTCGTACAGGATTTCCACCGGATGTTTGGCCACGCGGCCCGTTCCATCTTTGATTTGGTGCCGGCAACTGGTGCCCGCCGCCACGATCTCGACCGCCGCCTCCGTCTCACGCACCGCCGGAAACAGGACCAACTCGCCGATCTGCATCGACAACTCGTAGTGCTCGCGTTCGTAACCAAACGATCCCGCCATGCCACAGCACCCCGACGGAATCAACTCGGCCCGATAATTTTTTGGCAGCGTCAAGACTTTTCGCACCGCCGCCATCGACGACAGGGCCTTCTGGTGGCAGTGGCCATGCACCTTCAAGGACTTGGACCGCGTCGTGAACTGCTCGCTTCGAACTCGGCCCTCCGCGATGGCCAACGCCAAGAACTCTTCGATCGTCTTCGTCCGCTCCGCCAAGGCCCGAGCCCGCGTTTGCGATTCGCCCCGCAACAGGTCGATGTACTCGTCGCGAAACGTCAGAATCGCGGACGGTTCGGTCCCCACCAAGTATTCGTCCGACTCCAACTCCCGACTGAACAAGTCGACGTTGAATTGAGCCAACTTCCGCGCTGGCACGAGCAAGCCCTTGGACAAGTACGACCGCCCACTCTGGCGATGCTCCAGCACCCTCACGCGAAAGTCCAACCGATCCAACAAGCGGATCGTGGTGATCCCAATCTGGGCATCGTTGTAGTTGGTGAACTCGTCGACAAACAGACAGACCTTGCCCGCCGCACCCGTCGCCGTCGGACGGAACTCCGATCGCCACCAACGCCGCACGGTCTGCCCAGCCAGAGTCGGCATGCTGCGCTGCGGCGCAAATCCCACGCCGGCCTTCAACCACCGCCCCACAAGCGGTTGCCCAAACGCCCAGCGATAGAGTCGCGGCGTGAAACTGGCCAACCACATCATCGTTTCAAAGCCGCCGATCAACCGAGCTCGCCAAGGAACCCCTTTGGCCTGATAAAATTGATGCTGCCATTCAGCCTTGAGCTTTGCCACATCGACGTTCGACGGGCACTCCGACTTGCAGCCCTTGCACGACAAGCACAAGTCCATCACCTCGCGTATCTCGTCGCTGGCCAACGGCTCCGCTCGGTCGCTTCGCGTCAACATCTCCCGCAAGATATTGGCCCGCGCTCGCGTGGTGTCCTGCTCGCGCCGCGTGGCCATGTAACTCGGGCACATCGTGCCACCCGACATAGCCGTCTTGCGACAGTCGCCCGAACCATTGCACTGTTCCGCCGCCCGAGCCAATCCTTGCGAGGCAGAGAAATCCAATAACGTCTCGATTTCCCGAGTCGGCTCACCCACCGGAAATCGCAAATGGGTATCCATCGGCGGCGTGTCGACGATTTTGCCCGGATTAAAAATCCCCTGCGGATCCCACACGCGTTTGACCTGCCGACACAAGTCGTAGTTATGCTGGCCCAACATCAACGGAATGAACTCGCCCCGCAACCGGCCATCACCATGCTCGCCCGACAACGAGCCCTTGTACCGCTTGACCAACTGAGCGATCTCTTCCGCAATCAGGCGAAACAGACGCACCCCTTCCGCCGTCTTCAAGTCGATGATCGGCCGCAAGTGCAATTCGCCAGATCCAGCATGCGCGTAATGCACACTGTACAAACCATGCTGCGTCAAAATCCGATTGAAGTCGGCAATGTACTGAGGCAATTCCTGCACATTGACCGCGGTGTCCTCGATCACCGGCACGGGCTTGGCGTCGCCCGGTACGTTGGACAACAATCCTAACCCCGCCTTGCGCAAACCCCACACCTTCTGCACGTCCTCGCCCGCGATCACGGGATAGGCATACCCCAATCCCTCCGCCCGCAAGGCCTCGATCAGAGCCGCGGTATCCGCCACCACCTCGGCCTCCGAGTCGCGGAGCAACTCGACGACCAACAAGGCCTGCGGCTGGCCTTCCACAAACCAACGATACGGGGCGTACATGACGTTCCGCTGCGTGGCCTCCAAGATGTAGTGATCCATCAACTCGCAGGCCGATGGCGCAAACCGCAACGCCACCAAATTGGCTCGCAGGGACTCGTCGATGGAGTGGCAATGGATGCAGATCAATCGCTGCTGCGTCGGCGGCAGAGGCACCAAACGCAACTTGGCCGCCGTGATCAAAGCCAACGTTCCCTCGGAACCGGCCAATAAACTGCAAAAGTTGAACGGCTGCCCCAGCGGATCAAACGGCCGCTGACGCAGCAACATGTCCAGCGCATACCCCGTGTTGCGTCGCGGGATCGATGGCTCAGGATAACCCGCGACAATCGCCGCTCGATGCTCCGGATCTTGCAACACTTCGTGAATCTGGCGGTAGAGCGCCGCCTCCCTCGAGCCCGTCGCCCCCTGTCCACTTACCAAAGCGGCGAAGGCCTCATCACTCACTTCGCCAAACGTCACCTGAGACCCATCGGACAGAATCGCTTGCACCTCCAACAGATGCTCGCGTGTGCTGCCATAAACAACCGAATTGGAACCACACGAGTTATTGCCGATCATCCCACCAATCATGGCTCGATTGGCCGTCGAAGTCTCGGGGGCAAAGAACAGCCCGTAGCTCCGCAGGGCTCGGTTCAAGTCATCCCGCACGATCCCCGGCTGGACACGCACCCACCGCTCCGCGGCGTTGATCTCCAAGATCTGGCCAAAGTGCAGCGACAGGTCGACCACCAAACCGGACCCGACCACCTGACCAGCCAACGAAGTCCCCGCCGTCCGCGGGATCAAACTCAGCCCCTCCGCTGCAGCAAAGTGCACCAACGCGACCAAGTCCGCTTCCGACCGCGGCACCGCCACCGCCACGGGCAACTCGCGGTAAGCGGACGCATCCGTCGCGTACAGCCGACGACTCACCTCGTCGGTCAACAACTGGCCCTGGAGACGTGACGACAATTCGGCCAAGGACTGCATGACTTGTGAAATGATCCGAAGTGGGGGGGGCAGCACCAGCCGAACGGCATTTGTAACCGTTTACCCGACGGCGGGAACGGCCAGCGGCATTGTAACTCCAGCCACGGCGGCTGTCAGGAAGGAGCGACCAAAGGCCCCGCCGATTGCCTCCCGCCGCGGAACTATGGTAAGTTGAACTGGGAGTATCGGGCAGCGGCCCCCCACCCGCTCCAACAGCGGCCACGATCCAGGGAAGAAGTGAGATTGAACTTGAAAATCGGTGTCTTTGGAGGGTCGTTTGACCCCGTTCATTACGGCCATTTGCTCTTGGCCCAACAGTGCCTCGAATCCGCCGGCCTGGATCGGGTCCTGTTTGTCCCCGCCGCCCACTCGCCGCTAAAATCTCACACGCCTGCGGCCGACAATAAAGCCCGCGTCGAAATGCTGCAGCTGGCCATCGCCGACCACCCCCAATTCGCCATCTCCACCGTGGAGCTGGACCGCGGCCAAGTCAGCTACACGGTCGACACCCTGCGGGCCCTCCGCGATGCCGAACCGCAACACCAATGGTTCCTGCTGCTGGGCCTGGACTCGCTGCTGGATTTTCCCCGCTGGCAGCAACCCTCCGAAATCCTGCAACTGGCCGACCTGATCGTCGTCAATCGACCCGGCACCAGCGGCCCACTGGCTGCCGATGCCTGGCAAATCCTGCAGGGATTCGCCACCCCCGCGCAAGTCGAACGCACCCGCGCGTCTCTCGTCGAGTCCCAACAGTTCGAGTTCAGCTCGACCGACCTGCGACAGCGGGCCGCCCAAGGACGCAGCCTGAGATTTCGCACCCCGCGAGCCGTCGAAAAATACATCGAGACCCAAGGGCTCTACCGACCCAACCCCACACCCGCGGCCGGAATAACCGCCCCATGAACCCGCTCCAGTACATCGACTTCATGCCCAGACAAGTCCGCGCGCCCGGACTGCTCACCGAAGGACTGTACGAAAACTTCGACGCCGCCCTGGCCGCCGCCAACCAATGGCTGGCCGATCACCCCTCCGTGCAACTCCTGCAAGTCGAAACCGTTGTCCTACCCAACCTCTGGAACGATTGGGAAGAAGGCACCAAAGACGGCAGCATCGCCACCAGCGGCGACTCACCCAGCCGCTGGCACCAATTCCTCCGCGTCTGGTACCACGCCTGATCACCCCGCAGGTCATCTCTTAAACACAGGTCATCACTTAAACACAGGTCATCACTTAAACACAGGCCATCTCTTAGACACAGGCCATCACTTGAACACAGGCCATCACTTAAACACAGGCCATCACTTGAACACGGGCGCTCGCTCTCAGTCACACGAACCTAACTAAGTGCCAAGCGTTGGCACTTAGAGTCGCGCCACCCAACGCTCCAACTCCGCGCGACCCGGCACCGGCCATTGCTCCTCCAATACCAATCGCATCGCCGACTCCAAGGCCTGCAATTGCTCCCAGGGATCGAGCGCTAAATCGACAAACAACTGCGCCCGCTGCTGCACCTGACACACCCCGCCACCTTGGCCATGCAAGTACTCGTAACGCACCTCTATCCCACTGGACCGCGCCAACTCGATGCCGCGTTCAAATCGTGTTCCCAAGACCGTTCCACTGGACGATCCGCGCTCGCTCGCTCTCACTGACGCCATTCGATCACGCTCCTCCGAGGAACCCTGGCTTGGCCCGCACCGAGGTCGGATTGTAGGGGTTTGTGTTGGAGAAGCCCAGGCAGATTCGACGATACCACTCAAGCAGAAATGGCAGCCATTCCCGCGACCCGTTCGCCCGATATTCTACCCCGCTTGAACGAACCACCCAGAACACCATGCTTCCATCCAACACGCCCTCCCCGCAGGAAGAACTGGCCCGACTCCGTTGCCAAGTAGCACAACTGGGCAACAAGGCCGCGCTGGGAGAACTCCTGGGCACCACCACACACGAATTCAATAACATCCTAATGACGATCATGAACTATGCCAAAATGGGCATTCGTCACAAGGATGAGGCGACCCGCGACAAGGCCCTCGAGAAAATCTTGGCTGCTAGCGAGCGAGCTGCCAAGATCACCCACAGCGTCTTGGGCATGGCCAAGAATCGCTGTGCCGACTTCGCGCCCGTGGACCTGCCCAAGCTGCTCGAAGAGACCATGGTCCTGCTGTCGCGAGAACTCCAGCAGTATCGCGTCCAAGTCGAGATCCACGCCGAGGATAACTTGCCCAAAGTCCGAGCGATCGGCAACCAAATCCAACAAGTCCTGCTCAACCTGCTGACCAATGCTCGCCAAGCCATGGACAAGGGCGGCTCCATCGTGGTCAAACTGTTCCTGGCCGGCGGCGCCGATGGCGTGGGCATGTCGATCCGCGACTACGGCTGCGGTATGCCACCCGAGGTCCTGCACCGGATCTTTGAACCGTACTTCACCACCAAAAGCGGACCAGATGACTCAGGCAAAGGCGGTACCGGATTGGGCTTGGCCGCCTGCAAAGAGATCATCGAACAACATCAGGGACGCGTGCGAATCGAAAGCAGCGTCGGCAAAGGCACGCAGTTCACCGTCTTCCTGCCGATCTGGGAAGTCAACGCACCCCACTCGCAGGCTGCCACGGCTGATAGCACTCGAACCCAAGCCCCCACGCTCGCCACACCCGCCGCGCCGAACGCCAGCATACCGACGATCGCTTAACTAACTCAGCTTCTTGACGAACTGGCAGCCCACCAGCCACCGGCCGTCGGCCACCTGCTTCGAATGCCGCACCTCGGCCAAGATAAATCGCAACGGCACCTGGCCAATCGCCACCGTGACATGCGAACAGGTCGGCTGATAAGCACAGAAATACGCGATCCCGTTCAAGCTGATATCAAAACATTCACGCTTTTCAAAGTCTTTCGACGTCAACTGACTGGGGTCCGGACCACACTCGGCCACCAATTGGACCGTCCGAAAAGCCTTGCGTTCCAAACGCCGACGCTCAAACGACTCCGCCCGTCCTTGCTCATCCAGCAAGTAGTGCAGATGTTCGAACACGATCGTGTCGTTTCCTTGCAGGCTCATTCCCAGGCACCTCCAGACAACGTCTCGATATACCCTGCCCCGCCAGCGAAAATCGACAGGCCCAGGAACCGAGATCAAGACTGCTGAAGCTTACGGCAAAGCCACCAGAATGAGGCCAGCGACCCGCGGCCAGCCCAACGATTTACACCCGCACTCAATCAACTTGCGAGTTATAACGATTGCAGCGAATAAACGGCTGCCTTTACTACCCTGGCTGATCTAGCGGTTCTAACTGGACTAACCCAATCCAACCCGCCAGACCGCACGCTACCCCTCAGCGGACCTCGCAAGTGTCACCCTCGCACACCACCTGCCCGGCCTGACTCGACTGCCCGGCCTGACTCGCCGCCCCAGACTGACTCGCCTGCGCGCCCACCGCTGGAAAACTTGGCAAACGTCCCCCGCCAACACTCGCCGGACCTCGGCTCGATCCACTGCTTGGGACCATCCCCAACCCGCCTGTACCCGCTGCGGGCGGTAAACCCGAAGACGGGGCAGGGAGACCAGAAGACCTCGAGGGCAAACCCGCCGGAGCCGACGGGGGCAGACCCGCCGGAGAAGCAGCCGGTAGACCCGTCGGAGAATCAGCCGGTGCTGAACCAGACGTTGCCGCGCCCCCGCGAGCCGGCGGCGCAGCGCCGCCCGGCCAAGCCGGTAATCCCGGGAACGCGCCGTGGCCCGTTTGTGGATAGGTCGGTGCCGCCGCCGGAGCCGGTGTCAACGCCGCCGCAGGTGCCACAGCCCCCACCGGAACACCCCCTGTCGCCATCGGCGGCAAACCAGACGCCATCGAACTGGGCATTGGTGGCAAGCCGGTCGCAGCCGGTGACGCTGTTGTCGCTGCCGTCAGCGGAGCCGCTGTCAAACCACCCCCACCTGGCAACGATGGCATTGAACCCGCAGGAAATCCTCCAGACTGAGGAAACGCAGAACCCATTCCACCCGCTGGCACGGCCCCAACGCCCGACGGCGACGGTAAACTTGGCAAGCCCCCCGCCGGACTCGGTCGCCCAGCCAAACCCGTGGCTGGCGGCAGGCCCGTAGCTGATGGCAGACCCGTGGCTGATGGCAGGCCGGACGCTGTCGGCAAACCCGAGACACCAGGTAAACTTTGTGGTGTCGCCATGCCCGCGCCCGTCGGAGCACCTGAGGCCAGAGCACCTGGAGCCAGAGCACCTGGAGCCAGAGCACGTGGATTCACAGCACCTGGGGCCGGAGGCAAGCCGCCCAACGGATTGCCCAAACTCCCGCCCGGAATACCACGAATGTCTCGCTGTTCCGCCGGACTGCGTTCCGCCGGCAACAACGGCGATTGAGTCACACTGCGATCAAAACTGGACAAGGCCCGGTTCAAGCCCGGATCCCCGCCGGTGGCTCGACCCTCAGAATTCACCTGGGTCTCAAAATTGACTTGAGCGTTTCCGCCCCCAGCCGGCTCTTCGAACGTGTAGGGAGACCGAGGCACCGACGCGGTCGCTCCGCCCGTTGCTCCGCCAGCCAGACGAGTGGCATCGCCGGAGGCTCCAGCCCCGCCGACCGGACCCAGCGGGGCTCCACTGCCACCCGGCTGAAAACTCATCGCGGGCGGCGCGACCTTGTCTTGCGCTGACCTAGAACCAAACACCAAATTGCCGGAACCCCACTTGGGCAAGGTCGGCGCCCACGTGTCCGACGTACGACAGCCGACCCCCAAACCGATGGGCAATCCCAAACAGACAAGTCCCACTCGGCTCCAGACCGAGAATCCGCGACCGATTCGTTGCATCGCACCATGCCTTCCAGTGGCTTTCACACGACAAACTGCGAACTCATCCGTTAGTTCGCTCCAGCGACACTAGAAAAGTTTCCCACCAACGTCAAGCGGAAAACTCAACCGCCCGTCACCGTCTCCATGATCCACGCATTTGCATCCCGATAGACCTGCCCACATCCCCCATCATCACATGGGTACTGTCGCATCGTGACCGAAAACCCGGCCGAATGCAGCAACACCAAGTTCTCACACAACCGATGCTCGGTAAAACTCGAGGAATCCCGAAAATGAGACAGCAGGATCGGGATGTTCCGCGCCACCTTCAAACGCGACAACACCGGGCCCGCTGCCGGCAACTCGCCGTTGAGCGACACCACTCCGGCAATCCGCTGCGGATACAAGAACGCCAATCGCAACGCCATACTGCCGCCCGCCCCACTGCCCACCAAGAAGATCTTCTCCCGATTGATATTCAGCCGCGATTGCGCCATCGCGATGCAGTCGGCTAAACCGTCCAACGCCGCCGCCAACCCCCGATCATGTTGCTCCCACACCGCTCCCGCTCGCTCACCCACTCTCGCAGGGCCCCCTCTGTCAGAGCCCCCTCTGTCAGAGCCCAGTATCGGCGATTGGAACGCCGTGCCCACATAGTTCTGCAAGCTGAACTCCGGCATGATGCGATGCAACTGACCCGCCGTTTGCTCCCGATCGTGCAAGTACACCAACAACGGGTACGCGTAGTTCTTCTCGTAACCCGCCGGTATAAACAACCGCTGCCGAACCGCACCTGCCACTCCATCCCGACCCGCGGTTCCAGTCTGCAAAACGCCAGCACCCGCGGCACTGGCATTCGCCATCACTCCCAAGCCGCCCACCTTAACCGCTCCCTCCCCAAGCTTCCCCGTCCCATTTGCCCCCGTATCATTTGACCCCGTATCATTTGTCCCCGTATCATTTGCTTCTGTCTCAGCCGCATCCATCATGGCCAACGGGCCAAACTGTAGTCGGTTCATCAGTTCTGGTTCTCTCAAGTCTAGCGATCGAGTCTCCCCGCAACTTGCCACATCGTCCTGCCACAGGCACCGGGGGAGAGCGAGTCACGTTTTAAAAGACACCGCCACCGGCGTCAACGTCAGGAAAGCAGATAATCCAACCGCCCTTGCTAGCGATCAAAATCCCCCTCTTGAAAAGTTTACGACGACACAACCGTGGTTGATCGCCGCCTTGGTCAGTTGGGGCATTGCCTTCTTTGAATACCTCATTCAAGTCCCCGCCAATCGCATTGGACATCAAGCCATGAACATCGGACAACTCAAAATCCTGCAAGGGCTTGTTGATTTTTGCAGAATTGCTCGCGAATTCTCTGCCCAATTCAAGAAATTCGGGAGGAAAACTCGAGGGTTTCGCCTCAATCGAAATGCTTGACGCATTCCGCTACAGAAAAATCAACAAGCCCGCAAGCAGTTCTGGCGCTGACCGTGTTTGTCCCCTTCGCCGTTTGGTATCTAAAAGAAAAACTCACCTGGGACTATCTCTGGGCCGGACTCTGCTTGATCAACGCCGCCTACTTTATCTTCCGCCAAGATCTGGCTCGCACCCAACGTATACACGACTCAGACAACGACACTTCCTACAGACTCCCTCTCGCGGGCAACCCTTCCGTCGGACCCCTGATTCGCTGTCCACCCGTGACACAAGCGGTGCCGAAAAAAGTCAGCCGACCTACTTTTACCACAAAAACACGAAAATAACGAAATAACTAAACGAAGACGCTTCTCTGGTTCTACTGAAGTCTAGCGGAACATCAAGCTACCAGCCAAGTTCGAGTACCATCCCGATTTATCGGGTTTGAGGAGGAGTTCGAGTACGAGTACGAGTACCATTTCATTGAGTACGAGTGAGAGTGAGAGTGAGAGTGAGAGTGAGAGTGAGAGCGCGAGTACGAGCGCGAGTGAGACTACTGCGAATCAGCCGACTTGCGGGATGCCTCAGCCCCACGCTGCCAACATCCCGGCCCGGGACGACAAACCTCACACGCCTCTCCGTCGGTCGCCGCCGCCTGCAAACAGGTCGACATCCGCCCCAACAACACGTCGACCACCCCCTGCGCATCACCCAACGGAGCCGTCACCAGAAACGGCAGACTCCCGTGACGCTCGCAGGCCGCCCGCGTCAACTCAGGAATATCACGTCGCCAATGTCGACCTGGCAATAAAAAGAAGGGCACCACAATGATCCGCGTCGCCCCTTGCGCCACACACCGATCCACCGCCGCCTCAATCGACGGTTCGGCCAACTCCATATGGGCCGGCTCGACAATGCCGTGCCCCAAGGTTGCGGCAAACCGCCGAGCCACTACCAACAGGGCCTCATTGCTGTCCGCCACCCGAGAACCATGATCCACCAAGATCACGCCGTCCGTCGCCAACACACCGTAAGGATGATTCAAGCTCAAGTCCCCACTTGATCGGCGCCAGCCACGGTCGGCAATACCGCCGCCCCCGGACGACCACTGAGGCAACAGTCCAGCGGACAAAAATCGTGATTCGCCGGGTACTCGCCCATCGCCAAACGTGGCCCGTCCGACGTCCGCTCACGAATCAAGTCCCCCAAACAGGCCACAAACTCGGGATCACTCCCCACCGTCGCCACCCGCTGGAAGCCGACCTGCAACTCACCGCACAGGTCCTTGGCCTCGGTGTCCAAATCGTACAACACTTCCATGTGATCCGACACAAAACCGATCGGCACCACGATCACCGCCTGCAGGCCCGCCTCACCGTGCAGCTGCCGAATACGATCACACACGTCCGGCTCCAACCACGGCTGGTTCGGCGGACCACTGCGACTCTGGTACACCAACTCCCAACGATCCGCTGGAATCCCTACCTCATTCGCGACCAAACGGCAGGCCTCCAACAACTGCTGAGCGTACTTCGAATTCGCCGCCATGCCATTCGGAATGCTATGAGCACAAAACAACACCCGGCCATGCTCCGCCTGAGCTGCCGTCCACTGCCGATAAGCCTCGGCCGTCCGCCGCGCCATCGGACCGATAAAACCCGGATGATTGTAGAACACCCGCAACTTGTGGATCACCAAGCCGCCATCCACCGCCTCCAACGCCCGAGCCAAATCCTCTCGATATTGCCGACAACCCGAATAACAACTGAAGGCACTGGTCATCAACGCCAAACAACGCTGCACCCCATCCGCTTTCATCTGTCGCAACGTATCGGCCAACAACGGATGCCAATTGCGATTCCCCCAATACACTGGCAACTGCGGACCCGCCTCCGCCAAGTGCGTTTCCAAGGCCGCTTTCAACGCCAAGTTCTGCTCGTTGATCGGACTCTTGCCACCAAAATGGTAATAGTGTTCGGCCACCTCCAACATCCGCTCGTGCGGCACGTTCTTCCCCCGCAGCACGTTCTCCAAAAACGGAATGACATCAGGAGGCCCATCCGGCCCACCAAACGAAACCAACAAAATTGCGTCGTAAGACAACGTTAACTTTCTCTTCCAAAATGACTCAAACAGGCCAAGCAGCACGCATCAACGACGACCACCCGCGGCACACGACATCACACCACCCAACGCTCGTGACACGTGGTGGCTCACGAACTGGGTGTGGTAAAGGGGTCAGGAGTCAATTGTGCGAAGCACCCTCAGGGCCGTTCCGGCAATTGACTCCTGACCCCTTTACCACACCCCACGTTGTGGCTGTGACAAAGCACTAGGCGATCAACACAAGAAGGCGTCCGGCGCGCTTTCGGACATGGCCATCGCCCCATGGTCCGCCATCGAGCAGTCGCGGCCCAACGCCTTGGACTTCTCGATCCACGGGTCCAAGTCCTGGAAGATCCGCCCAGGATCCCCCTCAAAGACCTTGCCCACCAACAGGTCCGTCAAATTCTGGCCGTACTGCGGGTGCTGCTTCATAAACGCCCCGAAGCTGAATTCGTTGCAGTAAAACGCATGCACCAACTTGCGAATCCAATGCACCCCCTGATCGAACTCGGCCGTCCAGCGACCCAAACGCTCGGCCGAAACATCACCCGCCCGCAATCCGTCGACAATCGCATCCGCTGCCCACTCGCCACTCTTCAGCGCCAAATACACACCCGACGAATACACCGGGTCAATGAAACCATACGCGTCGCCGACCAGCACCCAGCCATCTCCGGCACGCTGCGAAGTCGTGTAAGAGAACTCCTTCGCCACTCGCAAGTTCGTCGTCAGCGTGGCGTTCCGCAAACGACGCTGGATGCCCGGGCAGTGCTCTCGCAACCACTGGAACTTGTCCTCCGGAGTCATCCCGCCCTTGAGCAAGTACTCATTGTCCCCGACGGCACCGACACTCACCCGACCATCACTCAGTGGGATATACCAAAACCACGCCTGCTTGTCCTCCGTGTGCAGGATACACGTCACCTCAGGCTCCTCCGGCGGTTGCCGCTCGGCATCGGCGAAGTAACCCCAAATCGCGGCCTTCTTCAGCCGTGGGTCGACATGCTTCAGACCCAATCGGTTGGCGATCATCGCCTGCTGGCCCGAAGCATCCACCAACACCTTCGTCCGCACCGTCCGTCGCTGGCCATCGTGCAATTGCAGCGTGACCTCGTGGTACTCCTCGCCCGGCTCCTTCAAGCGAAAGTCCAGCACCCGCGTCATGTCGCGGCAATCGGCCCCGTGTTTCGCAGCCGTATCAAACAACAAACAATCCAGCTCCGCCCGCTCCACATGCCACGTCATCGCCGAAGCCCGCGACTCATGCTCCGCAAACACAAACGCCCGGGACTCTTTGCCGTCCCCACTGACAAACTGCACGCCGTACTTACGAGTAAAGGCGATCCGGCGAAAATCTTCCAACACCCCCAGCCGCTCGAAGGTCCAATACGTCTCCGGCATCAGGCTCTCGCCGACGTGAAACCGCGGCATCGGGTCACGATCGATCAGCAACGTCTTGCCACCCTGCTGGGCCACCAACGCCGCCGTCGTGCCACCGCCCGGCCCCGAGCCCACGACCACGCAGTCATAAACGTCCGCCACCGGACCAGCCATTCGCGGCCGCTTCACACCCTCTTGAGCTGGGTCCAATACCATCGACCTGTACTCCTCATATCAAGCAAATTGCCCCAACAACCTAATCGACCCAATCGCGAACGACTCGTGCCGCTACCGCCCGCTTCCCGCGAACCAAAACCCAATTGCCGGTCACACCCGAAGGCGCCCGCCCCAACACACCGCCCAAACGCACTGCCCGGCAGCAGCGACGTCGGCCTGTGGAGAACCGAAAGATTCGCTGGGACCATCACTCGGTATCGGAGATTATAACCAGAAGTCAAGGCAAAAACCGCCAAGATCCGCGGTCCAAAATGCCGCAATCGTTGCTCGCGCCCCGGTTCGTGCCGGCTGCCAGCTGCCCGCCGGCGGCCCGCAGCATCGACCCAGGCCTCAGATCATGCTTGTCCGCGAGATCGTACCCAACCGAAAATCCAGGCAAGAAGCAGCAGATCAGTCCGGCGCGACTGTTTACGCTCGCGACGGAACGCAACAACCCCGAGGAATACCACCCAAACTAGAACATTGACGGCCTGGGTGTCGCCGTTTTTGCATGAGAAAGCCGACCCAAGTACGCTGGGAGGCAGCGGAACACCCACGATTGACTTTAGAAAACCGGCCCAGCCTAGCTGCCCGACCTAGCTCTTGGCGTAGGCCTTGCGTGGCGGCGAGATGACACCTAGCGAGGCGCCGCTGACCTTGGCGTAGCGTTCCTTCGAGCCATCTTCCAGGTAGCGGAAGCCCACCCGAGTCGGCTTGTTGGTCTTGGGGCAGATGACCATCACATTCGAGGCATCGATCGGCATTTCCATGTGCAATCGGCCACCCTGTGGGTTGCGTTGGCTCTTGCGGACATGCTTGTACACCATGTTCACGCCCTCGACCACAATCCGCCCGTTCTCGTGGTTGACGGACGAAACCCGAGCCACTTTTCCAGCACTTTCGCCACAAATAACCTTGACCATGTCATTGGTATGAATTTTCATCACGCTACTCGCTGGAAACCAAGCTTTTGGGAACAGGAAAACAACCTCATCTTGCCCGCCGCCCGGCCCAACGCCGTGGCCGCGGGAAGCGGGCCGTGCATGATCCCCAAAGCCACCTGATTTGTCAAGTGGCAGTCTCCCGCAAAAACCATCCCCGCAGCAGGGTCCGCGTACCCCACTTCAAATCAGCACAGGGTCACTGATCTACCGCCTGTCCCAATTCCCCTGTCCTCATTCCTCTGTCCCTATTCCTCTGTCCCTATTCCTCTGTCCCTATTCCTCTGTCCCTATTCCTCTGTCCCCATTCCTCTGTCCCCATTCCTCTGTCCCCATTCCTCTGTCCCCATTCCTCTGTCCCCATTCCTCTGTCCCCATTCCTCTGTCCTCATTCCTCTGTCCCCATTCCTCTGTCCCCCATTCCTCTGTCCCTATTCCTCTGTTCCCATCACGCTTCAAACCAGCAGAGGGCTGCTGGTCTACTGCCTGTCCCCATTCCTCTGTCCCTACCACGCTTCAAACCAGCAGAGGGCTGCTGGTCTACAGAGGGCTGCTGGCCTACAGAAGGGCGGCTGGTCTACTACCGCTTCCGTCGTGGCTCTGCCCGGCGGAGCGGCAACTGACGGCTACCAAACCCCAAAACCAACCAAAATGCGGCCCGTGGCCCCTTGGTCACATCGCCACCGTCGGCTTCACGCCGGCGGGGCGATGACTGACCGGCTACCAGCTACCCACCCCAATGATCAAAAAGAACGCCCGTTGCCCCTTGGCCACACCGCCCAGCAACAGGCTGCGGTGAAACATCGCCCCGCGGCCACTCACCGCCATACCGTGTGTACAACTCCAAGCTTCGCAGAACACGCCTCCCCCAATTGCGGTCTCGGTGGAGGTTGAGCAGCTAAACCACCGTGGCACTCGACCGCCCAAACCGCACGCCGTCGCCTTCTAGCCTGTCAAACTTTCGGTCCAACGACACAAGGTCATTGGGGCCGCTGGGATCGCGC
This sequence comes from Pirellulaceae bacterium, assembly GCA_018402565.1. Taxonomy (GTDB): domain Bacteria; phylum Planctomycetota; class Planctomycetia; order Pirellulales; family Pirellulaceae; genus M30B19. Next base: position 491,046 of record JAGYIQ010000002.1, read on the forward strand.
GACATCCCACTTTCAGGCATACGGCGAGTAGGGTTCGGAGGGCGATCGCCTAAAGGCGGAACTACAAGCGGCGGGACCTCGCTTCAGTAAGCCTTCGTTACGCCGGCTCTAAACGTTTCCATTGGTCACGTCTTGCGACTGGACGGCCCCGCTCGTAGTCCCACTTTTAGGCATAGGGCGAATGGGGCATCGAGGGCGACCGCCTGAAGGCGGAACTACAAGCGGCGGGACCTCGCTTCGGTAAGCCTTCGTTAGGCCGACCCAAGCGTTTCCATTGGCCACGTTTTGCGACTGGACGGCCCCGCTCGTAGTCCCGCACTCAGGCATAGGGCGAATAGGGTATCGGGGGCGACCGCCTGAAGGCGGAACTACGAGCGGCGAGACCTCGCGTCAGTGTGCCGTCGATAGGCCGGCCCAAGCGTTTCCATTGGCCACGTTTTGTGGCGAGTTGTCCCCGCTCAGTTGCTTCACCCAAGGGTTGTATCAAGCGATCTATTGGTACCTGATCGAGCGGATCGCCGAGCAGTTGAAATCGGGTGAACTGCGCAATTCGACGATCTACGAATTCAATCCCGACGTCGTGTACGTGCCACCGCGGCAACGGGCCAAGTCAAAGTCCGCTGGGCGGACCGAGCAACCCACTCTGCCGACGGGCATCCCGCCACCGGAGGAAAACTCATTCGCGGAAAAATGACCGCCAAAAAGTCGCACCTCTCGCGGCCAATAAAAACGTCCTTTCAGCAGCGAGCCCAACCGCTTGCCTGGCGGCCGGTCTGTCTTCGCCCAGCCCCAAGCGACCAAAAATCACTGCCGCCCATCGGCTTATCTGCTCTGTTGACGCGAAATCGTGCTGTCTTCCGCCTCCCAATCTGACCGCTGGGGCTAAAATCGCCCTATCTTTCGGTTAGCGAACTCCATGCCAATCCGCGGTCGTCCGGCGGCAGCTCCCGGCCTAATTCTCAGAATCGAGGTTATTTACGGGGTATTCTTGAACGTGTTCAGCGATTTAATTTTGCTAACTGCCACCGAATAGGTCGTTTAAAAAAAAACGTTCTGGTTCTCGTTTAGCAATTTCGTACATCTCTTTAACCCTACGCTTTAACACCCAAGCCCGCATTACGCCAACGCTTCGTGGCGCGATGACGAAACATGAAACTACAGATGATTCATCCTCCGTCCCGGGAGTATTCGGAATATACTCAACTAGAAGTGGTGTATACGGGTGTGCATGACCGTATAGTTCAGATAAAACAACTGCCTTGCCGATTTCTGGAACATCAGACTGTCGGATTAGCTCAATGCCAAATTGAGGATTCGTCTTTATAAACCTTGATGTTTGGGTACTAGGATCTTTCTCTAGCTCATGCATTAATGCACGACAAAACTCTTTTAGACGCTGCTCTCTATCGGAAACTATCGCACGATGATTGGCAAAACTTCCCACAAAAAGACATGAAACCGCAATAATTACCATTAAAACCATTAACCAAGTTAGGCCAAGAATTAAACGCTGTCGGCGATTGGGGTTTCCCACGTCTCGCGATTTGTTATTCATTTAGACTCCGAATTGACTCGATGTGATTAAGATTATTGTAAGGTAGGGTGAATGAGTCACGGATACCATGATGGCGGAGCGATTACGGTGGGCACGCCGTCAATATGAGCCGCAACACATTCCTTTTTGAACTCCCGGCCTAGTGCGTCGTCCTCGACAGACCATCGGTGTGTTGCAATCGGGATCCAAGGACGCTCAAACCGCTCCCAAATGTCGATCACTCCAAGACGCGAATTGTTCGCTCGACACCGAACCTGTCCCCACGTGTGTCCCAAATCGGAATCCGTTCGCATTTTCTCGTACCTAAACCACCTCAACCCTTCTAGGCGTTTTCCAACACATTCTTCGCACAAATCGCAATACCAACCGTCGCGACCAATGGGTGTCACAGCAGTAATATGCGAATAGATCGCGAATACTGGTCGCCCCCAGCTACTCGCCAACATTGCTTTTAAGTAACAGTCCTCTACTTGACGCACGATTAGATCTACTTCGTCCTCACAAGTTCGGTCTGCGAAGATGTACTGGCAACTGGGGTGTATTGCTTCAACACATTTTCGCTGTGATGCTTCAACGCAACAGCTTAACAGTGACCGACGCATTGCCAACAAATTGTGAAGGTTTGGCTTTGGTATCGAGAACGGACCATTGCCTTTTTTGAATTCCGCGATTGACCAAGGTATTTTTGGTTCCGCCATATCCGTTGAAACCACATCGTCAGTCGGAATTGTAATCGCAACTATATTGTCATTGACCGCTCTCTCTTGAAACAAGATGGTTCCACTTGGATCCATTCCCCGCACCCCGAAATACCCCCGATACAAACTCATACCATCCACATACCCCAGCGGGTCTCTGGAGATAAACCCACCTGTCGCGGGGTCGTACCAGCGGGCCCGGAAGTGGTAGAGACGCAGTTCCGCATCCCACTCCCGCCCAGTGTAGGTGTACCTGTTGCCATAAGTGCTGCTGCTACGAACGGTGCCGTTGGCGGCGTAGATGCCGAGCGTGCCATAAGCGCTGTAGGTGTAGCGTTCAACGAGTGTCCCAGCCGCATTGGTCAGGCCCACGATGGAATACTGTTGGTTGCGATGATAACAAGTTTGCGAGGTTTTGAGTCGCGTAGGCGTAAGGGCAGTACGACTTCCAGCCGTGGCAGAAGCCACCGCGGAAGGACTGCGACGCGAAATAAGGTTACCAATCACTCGAAGGCCCTCGGATAAGTCACGGCGAGAAACACACCGCCACCCCTAGTTTACCCGGTCGGCTGGGTCAGAAGCAAGCGAAATCGGATTACCGAGGGACAAAATCCCGCATTCCGCCAAGCAAGGCAACATGCACCTATGATTTGGGCGGCCCAACGCCAGCTTGATCGCTTTTGCGTTTGCTCCCCAAACCAGATGTCACGGCGGTCACTTTGTGCGTTTCAGCCCGCAAACTGCGAAGTCTCACGCTTCGGGCGCACTTGAGAACAACACCGACAAGCTGGTCTCAAGGTACGCTCAAGGTCCCTCAAGGTTGTCAAGCTGCAACTTCTAGGCAGCTCTAGCAGTTCGCGACGGGCGAAGTCAGTTTCGCTAAATCACCGAGCCCCCGCGGAGACTCGGCATTCAACTGTTTTTGCCCGTCGCCCCTTTGTCACACCGCCACCGTCGGCCTCGTGCCGATGGGGCAATGACTGACCGGCTACAAGCGCCCCCCAATAATCAAAAAGAAGGCTCGTTGCCCCTTGGCCACACCGCCACCTTCGGCTTCATGCCGGCGGGGCGATGACTGACCGGCTACCAGCTATCCCCCCAATAATCAAAAAGAAGGCTCGTTGCCCCTTGGTCACACCGCCACCGTCGGCCTCGTGCCATTGGTATCTACACAACTACCCCGAATTAAAGAGCGCAATAGGTAGTGAAATTTCTTTGGCCATTTGCTTGAGGGAGTCGATATCAATCTTCTCCAGAATGGACATCATCGAAAGATATGACCAGAGGCCTGCCAGCAGCGCCGGCGCTGTAAATGGACGTGATCTTTTGTTTGACGACCGCTGAGGCTCATGAGCAGTTTCTTAAATTCGTTCGTCTTCGGCTCATTGGTTGCCATCAAGTGCCAGACAGTCACCATGGCCATTGATGCAACCAGTATCCGCCGGAAAATCGCTTCCGCAGTTTCTTGTTGCCAATCCTCTATTTGAGTGCCGTTAGACTTTAACAGTTTGAAATAGGTCTCGATTTTCCACCGCCAGTAATAGCAGTTGGCGAGCATTTTAGCGTCCGCCCACTCGGTAGGAACATTCGACAATAAGTACCACTGTGCCAGGACTTGCTTTTGATCGTCAATAAGTCGTGTCAACACCAGACGTACGGGCAACGGAACTCCGGGGACATCCGTTCGGACCTTTTCACGCTCTTTCGAGCAGGGCGATACAAGGTGACCTCCGCCTCAGAAATCTCCATATCAACCGGACGGTTATTGTGTAACACCGTTCCTACCGATTGAAATCCGCCCTGGTCCTGTAGTTGACGACGGACGTCGCTTAGCTTGACTTTCTTGTCTTGATACAGCACTCGCCGATCATCGCCACGAACGAGAAACTTATGCCCCGCTTCCGTCCAATCGCGATAGTGCCCTACGGAATCTGCTTCACGATCGATTACATGCACAATCGGCTTGTCTAAATTCCAACTGGCGGACGCGTTCATCGTAGCCATGACCTGATCGGTGTGCCCCGCAACTTCCACCTTGCCACGCGTACTGAGCATCCCCGCGGCTGTCTTGAGGTGCATTTCCAGGGGAGCGATTGGCAAGCCATCGTCTGGATTAATAGCCAAAGCACACGCCAGATCGTAGCCAACATCACTAGAACTAGACAATTCTGCCAGGTCCTCTCGACTCTTGTGCCCGGGGTAGCTGAGCTTGCTCCAGTCATGGGCCAGCAGCACAAATGGGGCTGAGATCGAAGTACACGCGGTTCTAGCGAAATCCTGTAGCGGAACGACAAGTTCTCCAAAGGTGACGCGGTCATTATTCAAAAAACGCCAAGTCGCCTGCGTGGCAGCGAAAGACGTTTTTAAATTACCGTCAGGTAGCCCACTGACGCCCGCTGCTAGCGGTGACGCTACCCGCATGTGACACCTCACCATTAGTTCCCAACGACTGGAAAGTCGCTTGTCTTTCAGCTTGATCTGGATCATGCCGAGTGTATAGCAAAAGTCGCGATTTGTGTAGATACCAATGGCCTCGTGCCGATGGGGCGATGACTGACCGGCTACAGGCCCACCCCACAACGATCAACAAGAAGGCTCGTCGCCCCTTGGTCACATGCCCAGAAACAGGCTGCGGTGAAACATCGCGTCGCGGCCACTCACCGCCATACCGTGCGTACAACTCCAGGCTACTCAAAACACGCCTCCCCCCAATTGCGGTCTCGGTGGAGGTTGAGCAGCTAAACCCGCGTGGCACTCGACCGCCCAAACCGCACGCCGTCGCCTTCTAGCCTGTCAAACTTTCGGTCCAACGACACAAGGTCATTGGGGCCGCTGGGATCGCGCGACATCCCACTTTCAGGCATACGGCGAGTAGGGTTCGGAGGGCGATCGCCTAAAGGCGGAACTACAAGCGGCGGGACTTCGCTTCAGTGAGCCTTCGTTAGGCCGGCCCTGAGCGTTTCCATTGGTCACGTCTCGCGGCTACACGGCCCCGCTTGTAGTCGCGCCTTTAGGCGGAAGGCGCCATGGAGAAACTCCGCCTACAGAACAAACGACCAGCGATCGAAGTACAACGGCTGTCGGCGGTGTGGCGAACAGATGCAACGTAGCGACCAGTATCACGAGCACACGACCACGTTGATGTTGCAGGCGACGACCAAACTGATTGGGCTCTTGAGTGTCCTGCCGTGGGCGGTGATGGTCGAGTTCCTGCAGCGACTGCGGGACGGCAAAGTATCCGACGGTCGCTGGCCGGGTCCCTTGCAAACGGTCCTATCACCGCTCAGTTCCTTCACCCAAGGGTTGTATCAAGCGATCTATTGGTACCTGATCGAGCGGATCGCCGAGCAGTTGAAGTCGGGTGAACTGCGCAATTCGACGATCTACGAATTCAATCCCGACGTCGTGTACGTGCCACCGCGGCAACGGGCCAAGTCAAAGTCCGCTGGGCGGACCGAGCAACCCACTCTGCCGACGGGCATCCCGCCACCGGAGGAAAACTCATTCGCGGAAAAATGACCGCCAAAAAGTCGCACCTCTCGCGGCCAATAAAAACGTCCTTTCAGCAGCGGCCCAAACCGCTTGCCTGGCACCCGGTCTGTCCTCTAGCCGTCCCACGCGACCAAAAATCACTGCCGCTCGTCGGCTCATCTGCACTGTCGACGCGAAACAGCCCTGTCTTCCGCCTCCCAATCTGACCGCTGGGGCTAAAATCGCCCTATCTTTCGGTTAGCGAACTCCATGCCAATCCGCGGTCGTCCGGCGGCAGCTCCCGGCCTAATTCTCAGAATCGGGGTTATTTACGAGGTATTCTTGAACGAATCGACTCGTATCAACCAATGGCTTTAGTCTTTGATATCGAACCGCGTGCCAATCAAAACCGCCTCTCGGCCGCCACGCGCCCTAATCCTTCGAAAGATCGTCTCTCAAGGACTCTTGTTCAGGTTCCGTAATGAAATATGCAATTTGGAAGTATTTCTTCTAAGGCTGGAATGCTGCCACCACTTCTTCGCGACTGATATTCCGTCTCTTCAATGCTGGTTGAGCCAAGATGAGCATAGCGAAGTTGTCCAAGTTTTCCGAATGTTGGGATTGCCGCTGCCGTCATTCCTTTACTTCTTATCAGCCATATAAACTCCAGTGATTTCGCTATTCTAGGTATCTCTGCGAAGGCGTCATCGCTTAAGTCAACATCAAACACTTCAAGTCTTCGTAGCTTCGGAAATGCTGGCATAAACTTGATGTGATTTTCTGAAAAGACCACATCGCTAGCGTGCAGATCAACCAATTCTGGGCCAACGGGAAACCAGTCAACACTTGGCTTCGGAAGATCGCACCTGCTAATTGACAAACTCACCAAATATTTAAGCTTCGACATCCATGTCAACTTCGAATGGGAAAAGTCGTTTCTTCCAATGTCGAGTACCATTAGGGATGGCAAATCGCCAATCCAATCCAATGCTTCGCCACTATCGCGAGGCCCAATTCGAAGGCCGATTAGGCTTGGCGAACGTCGCAACGCCGCTACTAGACTTTCATCCAAGTGAAATTTAGTGCAATCAAAGAATATTGCTTTACCAGAGTGCAATAGACTTAACTCGGTTGTATCAATGTACCTTCGATTCTCAAAGTCGTTGAAGCCGTACATCTCTGACTCCGAAACCCGCCACCTGGTCAACTTCTCCTCCGGTATTCCGAGAATCGGGGAGAAGAAAACGCCCCAACTCAAATCCGACGGATCTCGCCGCCAATAATCGTCGGACACTCTTCTATCACAGCCTGCGCATGCGGTACAAATGCCGCACGCGAGAATGACCCAAAGCGGAAGTTCATAATATTTCTTAAAGAATACAACAAATCGCATAGTTACCCTGTTATCGTTTAAGATCGGGAGTTGGGTCATTGCAATTTGGCATCCATTGCTCCGCATTTCTTCTATCGAATCCGGCGATATCTGGTTGATGCGTTGGTGGGTCAACAAACTGTTCTCCACCAGGCGAAATAGTCTTATTCGACCCGCAAACAGTGCAGCCGGTTCTATCTGCGATTTTTTGCCGTGTAAGGAAGTTCTCAATTCTATCCTCACCGCAGCTCATCAGGTTTATCGCACAGCCTTCCGCACAATCTAGATTCTTTTCTAGTTCAGCCTCAAAAGATCCTTCTCGCGAGACACCTTCACTATCAAGTGTTGGAAGAATTATCACCGGCTTCTTTGGATCTTGAATATCTGGGTACGCAACTGCCCCACCCAAATTTGGCTTCCCATACGGAGGGTGGATATCACCTCCTTGGTGCCCAATTATATATAACGAGCAGCAGTTGCGCCCCCTAAGAAAATCGATGATCTGCTGTCTACTTCCAACATTCAACAAATGATCCATTAACGCAATTTGCCTCGCCTGACTCTCCCAGTTTGGCTGGCGGGTTTGTCCATGGTCAAACAAGACAACCGCACAGGCCTTTCCGCGTCTCACACCGCCTGGTACGACCCGCCCTGGACACTCGATCCGTATTCGAGTTTTGGTCTCAGGATCCCATACGAAGCAGTCTCCGGGCGAGAAACCCATGCGCGCATAGCTACCATAATCGTTCGGCATAACAATACTATGAATTTTAATGATTGGACGCCCCTTGTCATCACGTCCGATTTCTTCGGATCCAACGGGCTTCCGTGTGCGGTCGTCTCGCACCATTTTTTTACCGCTTGGATCGACCCCCCTCACCCCAAAATACCCTCTGTACAAACTCATCCCATCCACATACCCCAGCGGATCTCTGGAGATAAACCCACCCGTCGCGGGATCGTACCACCGGGCGCGGAAGTGATAGAGTCGCAACTCCGCATCCCACTCGCGCCCAGTGTACGTGTAGCGGTTGGCATAAGTGCTGCTGCTACGAACGGTGCCGTTGGCGGCGTAGATGCCAAGCGTGCCATAAGCGCTGTAGGTGTAGCGTTCAACCAATGTCCCAGCCGCGTTGGTCAGCCCGACGATGGAATACTGTTGGTTGCGATGATAATAAGTTTGAGAGGTTTTGAGTCGCGTAGGCGTAGGGGCAATACAACTTCCAGCTGTGGCAGAAGCCACCGCGGAAGGACTGCGACGCGAAATAAGGTTACTAACCACTCGAAGGCCCTCGGATAAGTCACGGCGGGAAATCCACCGCCACCCGTAGTTTACCCGGCCGGCTGGGTCAGAAGCAAGCGAAATCGGAATATCCAGGGACAAAATCCCGCATTCCGCCAAGCGAGGCGGGATGCACCTGCGATCTGTCGCCATTCAGACTTTTGGCTCGTTGCCCTTGGTCACACGGCCCCCGCGGGTTCACCCGTGGGACCGAAAGTTTGGCAGCGAGTACTCCCCCCCCACAACAATCAAAAAGAAGGCCCGTTGCCCCTTGGTCACACCAGTTCCAGCGGGTTCACCCGTGGGACTGAGCGCGAGTTGCTCAACCCGCAATCTTCGTGCCAAAAACACTTCTGCCTTTCCATCCCGTTCGGCCCTTGTGTCGGCCCTCCGGGCCTTCTGATCGCGTGCCCCGTCGACCGGTGGCTGACGCCACCGGCAGGGGTTGTGCCGGCCCTCCGGGCCTCCGAGCAGGCGACTGGGTTCAGACGGGCAACTTGTGACGAGTCGAGCTTGCATGCCAGGAGAAGGACTGGATAGACTGCGGATTCTGAGTCCCGAAATTGGACCTACTTCAATCAAAGACTTAAAGCTCACCAAGAACCAAGAACCAAGAACCAAGAACCAAGAACCAAGAACCAAGAACCAAGAACCAAGAACCAAGAACCAAGAACCAAGAACCAAGAACCAAGAACCAAGAACATTCCTCCAGGTCGCACCTCTCGCGGCCAATAAAAACGTCCTTTCAGCAGCGAGCCCAACCGCTTGCCTGGCACCCGGTCTGTCTTCGCCCAGCCCCACGCGACCAAAAATCACTGCCGCCCATCGGCTTATCTGCTCTGTCGACGCGAAATCGTGCTGTCTTCCGCCGCCCAATCTGACCGCTGGGGCTAAAATCGCCCTATCTTTCGGTTAGCGAACTCCATGCCAATCCGCGGTCGTCCGGCGGCAGCTCCCGGCCTAATCCTCAGAATCGGGGTTATTTACGGGGTATTCTTGGACGATACCCGTAACGATCAAGCGATTGCAGGCTGTAGATGCTTACGTCTCTCTCCTCATACTTTCAGCCTAGCGGCAGCTCCCGGCCTAATTATTCAAATCAGCTTCATTCATCGGTCCTTCGTTTCATTCTCACGCTTCGAAGATATTGCCAAATCGTCAGATGATATGCAAACAAATTTGCTACTGCAATTCCAAGCAACTCGGTAACCACCTTAGCAGGCCAACTGTACCCAAATACCATAACCGATGGAAACAGGCACAGCAACCAAACAAGCCCGTTTTCCTTTAAGTCGAAGTGCCCTCTTGGCTGGAGAAGTATTGGAACACCCATAAAGGAATAGCCGGCGCGAAGCAAAACCACTCCAGCGGGCAGTAAATTCCAGACAACCAACTCATCAATTTCTTTTATGCCGACCGTGGGTCGCGAAACGCAATAGTACATCACTGCACCAATGATCGCTACAATAAAAATGCTTACAATTACGTTCACAATGCACTTCATTTCATACCACTCCAGGAACGCTGCTATTGCTTTTTTGCAAATATAGATATTTTCGGCTTTACGATCGTAAGTGGCAAGGGGAAAGTACAGTCAAAACGTCAACCGAAGCCTATGGAGACCCAGTGGCAATTGCTCAGAAACAGCGTTTAAAACAAAATACCCTGCCATATGCGCCATACCGAACAGTCACTCCAGTTGTTTCGTAATTTGTAGCAACTATAGGGAACAAAGTCATTGTCAGGATCTCCCAAAAGAACTCCCTGCTCGAATATCAACACGGCGAAGTCAATCCTTTCCAATATAGGTGATTCACCACGAAACACTTGCCAAACATCTAAACCACAGTCTATTGAAGACAAAAAACCGTAGGCATAAGCAGTCCACTGACTATTGGTGGCACAATAATTCATGGCCGTTGTAATCGCCGCACATGTGCAATCGAAGCCCGCCAACCATGCATTTGGTGGCGCTGTTACGTCAACTATGTCGACAAGTCCACATAGGCATTGCCAACTATCCCGATCAGCTTCGGTCATGGAGTATCTGATATATCCACACAAATCGAAATCGTTCCCATTACACCCCGTCAAGCATCCGTTCACGCAGGCAACATAAAAGTGATAATGATACCAACTTGGGGCATCATAAGCGCACTGATCTTGACAACTCTGAATACAGCCATCCTTAGTTGTCCACGACGCATTACAACGGGCCCCGCGCCAACTTCCATTCCATCCGTATAGGCTTGGGTAAGCATCGCAAACAGCCTTACAGCACCTAGCTTCGTCCGAAGGACATGGGCAAGTTACACTTACGTCAACTGTTGAAAGTCCAAAACTGTCTCGCTTGCACGTACAAGTTAGATCGGAGTTACGAGTACCTGTTGGGTCAGACGCACGAAGCCCTTTATAGGAACGATACAAACTCATCCCATCCACATACCCCAGCGGATCTCTGGAGATGAAGCCACCCGTCGCCGGATCATACCAACGAGTGCGGAAGTGGTAGAGCCGCAAGTCGCCATCCCACTCACGCCCCGTATAGGTGTAGCGGTTGGCGTAAGTGCTGCTGCTACGAACGCTGCCGTTGGCGGCGTAGATGCCAAGGGTGCCATAAGCGCTGTAGGTGTAGCGTTCAACCAACGTCCCAGCCGCATTGGTCAGGCCCACGATGGAATACTGTTGGTTGCGATGATAATAAAGTGCGTTGTCGCCGGTCGTCGGCAAAGTCGTAGTTGTACCTGTATGACGTAGGATCGGTTCGTCCACGTAGCCCGCGTAGCCCAGGCAGTCCGCGTAGACGTAACGGTAGGTCGGTGAGGAGGTGACGGCCCCCCGAGCGTAATCAGCGATCACTTGCTGGCCAGCGTGAACGTAAACCACATTGCCACTGGAATGGCTCCGTGAGACTCGGCGCCCAAGTGCATCGTATTCAAACGTGACTTCCAAGCTGCCGGCTGAACCGTTGGTGTCAGCGCCGCGTAGTTGGTTATCGAAGTTCCAATCCAAGTTCAAAGCCGGTACAGACAGTGTGGCTGGTCGCGACGTTTGGTTGCCCTTCACGGCATAAGCCAGTGTCCCGGTCGAGAACCCAAAGCCGGACATGGTATGGTTGAAAGTCACGGTATCACCCTTTTGGTCCTCGCGGCGAATCATCCGCCCGGCAGGATCGTAGGTAAATGTTCGTGGGTTGGGGATAAGTCTGCTCAGGGGTACGACTTCAGTTATACCCACCGTCGGGGAGAAAAGCTACAGAAATCTGGGGCTTGGGAGCGTTTTTTTGGGGGCATGAGCCTCAAGTCTCCGTGGCGCAGATGCGACCAAGGGGCAACGAGCCTTCTTTTTGAATATTGAGGGGGGGCTTTCTCGCTGCCAAACTTTCGGTCCCACGGGTGAACCCGCGGGGGCCGTGTGGCCAAGGGGTGGAGTTCCTTCTTTTTGATGATTGGGGTGGCGATTCTAGCTACCCAAACTTCCGCTCCGGCGGGGTAAACCCACCGGGGGCGATGTGGCCATGGGGCAACTAGCCTTCTTTTTGATATTGGGGGGATGGTAGCCGGTAGCCTGTCAGTCATGCCTCCACCGGGACGAGCCCGGGATGGTGGGCGGTGTGGCCAAGGGGTGGAGTTCCTTCTTCTTGATGATTGTGGGGAAGGCTTTCTCGCTTTCAAACTTTCGGTCCCACGGGTGAACCCGCGGGGGCCGTGTGGCCAAGGGGTGGAGTTCCTTCTTCTTGATGATTGGGGGGGCGATTCTAGCTACCCAAACTTCCGCTCCGGCGGGGTAAACCCACCGGGGGCGGTGTGACCAAGAGGCAAAGAGCCTTCTTTTTGATTATTGTGGGGAAGGCTTTCTCGCTTTCAAACTTTCGGTCCCACGGGTGAACCCGCGGGGGCCGTGTGGCCAAGGGGTGGAGTTCCTTCTTCTTGATGATTGGGGGGAGCGATTCTAGCTACCCAAACTTCCGCTCCGGCGGGGTAAACCCACCGGGGGCGGTGTGACCAAGAGGCAAAGAGCCTTCTTTTTGATTATTGTGGGGAAGGCTTTCTCGCTGCCAAACTTTCGGTCCCACGGGTGAACCCGCGGGGGCCGTGTGACCAAGGGGTGGAGTTCCTTCTTTTTGATGATTGGGGGGGCGATTCTAGCTACCCAAACTTCCGCTCCGGCGGGGTAAACCCACCGGGGGCGATGTGACCAAGGGGCAACGAGCCTTCTTTTTGATCATTGGGGGGAGCTGGTAGCCTGTAGCCGGTCAGTCATCGCCCCATCGGCACGAGGCCGAAGGTGGCGGTGTGGCCCAGCGGCGTTTAAAGTTTGTTTTTTTTCGACTCGAGCCCCAGCAGTGGGTTGGACTGGGCGAACAGATGACAGAGGGCCACGGCCAGGGCATCGGCCACGTCGTGCGGCTCCGGAACCACGGAGAGCCCCAAGTGCTGGCAGACCGCAGCTTGCATCTGGGGCTTGGGCGCTCGACCACTCCCCGAGACGGCCTTTTTGACCGCCGTGGCCGCGTAACTGGTGACCGCCAAGTCGGCCTGTGCCGCGGCCAACAGGATCACACCACGCGCGTGGCCCATCAGAATCGCCGGTTGGGTTCGCTCGTAGTGGGCATACAATTGTTCGACGGCCATGCAAGTCGGGCGGCGCTGCTGTAAAATCTCGTCCAACGAGTGCTTCAAGTCACGCAGACGCGTCTCCAACGAACGGCCCGCGGCGACTCGAATCACACCGGCCTCCACGACGCGGATTCGCTGCTTGCTCAGCCCAAACATCGGCAGTCCCGCGGCCGCGGTGTTCCGAACGCTCAGCGGCGGGCGATTGTCCGCTGAGGTCGACGCCGCGGGACTGGTTGGCTGCCACTCCAGGATCCCGTAGCCGGTCACGCGGAGACCAGGGTCGATACCAATGATGCGGTGGGTTTGCCCGTGAGCCAGCGGTGTGGCCATGCGTGTGATTTCTCGCTGGGGTGACGGTCGGTCCAACAACAGTCGTCATTAAACTAGAATTCGGCAGATTTTCCAACGGAGCATCCGAACCGGCCGCTGGCATCCTTTGTCCGAGGGGGACGGCCAGACGAACGGCGTGCCGCCAAGTGACGCGGATGGGTGAACCGCCGCTCGCGTGCCTCTTCCTACTTGGGTCAAACTGCGATGAACAAGAAAAAATTATTGGCGTTGGGCGTGCCTCTGACGGCGGTGGTGCCAGCGATCGGCTGCATCCAACGCGCGGCCCAAGATCGCGAGCACAAGCGTAAACCGGCTCAGGTGATCGTGGAACTGTTGGCGGCGCCGGAGAATTATCTGCAAGACCCGCACTACGCGGACCTGGCCACCGCTGTCCTGGAAGATCGACAGTACGAGCCGGAAGCGGCGATCGATTATCGGGTGTGGGGGACGGACATCGACGACGCGGCCCTGTTCCAAATGCAACAGGCCTGTCGTGTACCGGCCGCTCGAGCCGCCGCGGTCATGCCCGACGCACACGTCGGTTATGGCTTGCCCATCGGGGGTGTTTTGGCGACCGAGGGAGTAGTGATTCCCTACGCGGTGGGCGTGGACATCGCTTGCCGCATGCGTCTGTCGATCACCGACCTGCCCGTGGAAGTGGTCGAAGACAACGATCCGCGGCAGTGCGCGACTCTGGACCAGGCCCTGGAACGCGGCACCCTGTTCGGGGCCGGTGGTGGCTTCAAATCGCGGCATCAGCACGAAGTGTTGGATCGCGACTGGACCATGACCGCGGTGACGCGTGAGAACAAGGACCGCGCCTGGAAGCAACTGGGGACCAGTGGCAGCGGAAACCACTTCGTCGAGTGGGGCGTGATCGAATTGCCCGAGGCGGACCTGGGTTTGCCAGCCGGTCGCTACGTCGGACTGCTCAGCCACTCGGGATCGCGTGGCACCGGGGCGGCAGTCTGTGCCCGGTACAGCCAGATCGCGCGGCAGAGCTTGCCGGTCCGCTACCGCGACGACAAGCACCTGGCGCATTTGGCCTGGCTGTCGCTCGACTCGCAAGCCGGCCAAGAGTACTGGGCGGCCATGAACCTGATGGGCGAGTACGCCGCGGCGAACCACCAAGTGATCCACGAGAAAGTCCTCCGTCTGGCTGGGGCTCAGGCCTTGAATGTGATCGAGAACCATCACAACTTTGCCTGGCAAGAGGTCCACGATGGGCAGAACTGGGTCGTGCATCGCAAGGGCGCGACCCCGGCGGGGCCCGGCGACCTGGGAGTGATCCCTGGCAGCATGGCCTCACCCTGCTTCGTGGTCCGTGGCCTGGGTGGACCCGGCAGCTTGAACTCCGCCTCACACGGCGCCGGACGACAAATGAGTCGCACGGCGGCCATGGCCAAGTTCAAATGGGCCGAGTGGAAAGATCACTTGCGGCACAAAAACGTGCGTCTGTTGGCCGGTGGTCTGGATGAAGTGCCGGGTGCGTACAAAGACATTCGCCAAGTCATGGCCGCACAAGCCGATCTGGTCCAGTCGATCGCCAGCTTCCATCCACGCATTGTGATGATGTGCGGAGACGGCAGCCGCGCGGAAGATTGATCTCGGGCGTCAGACCACGCGCGAGTCGCTTACCTTACGCATCCGCATCGTTTAGAATAAGCTGGGTTCGGTCGGTAATCCGTCCAACGGTTGACCTTTCCTCTCTTGGCTTATTCGGACGATGCGGATGCGTGATTGGGCAAAGGAATGTCTGGCGATGCACAGTAGTACGGCCCTTCCTCTGTGGCGCTGGTTGGCATTGTTCTGTGCGTTGGGGTTGCTGCCACTTTCGACGAGTCTGCTGGCGGCACATGCCCCCGCGTCGCTGGGTAACACCCCTCCTTCCAGCAACCCGCCCACCCAGCATGCAAGAACCTGGGTAAGCAGCAAAACCTGGCAAGTCTCGGCAAATGCGGCAACTTACACTGTCCCAGTCACGGTGCTTGTCCCAGCCACGGTCGGGATCGCGTGGAATGGGGCGACGCCGGCAACGGTGCGCAGTGGTGGGAAACCACGGGCGTGGCAAGATTCCGCGCCGCCGCCGACAACGCGACCGACGGAACTGGCCCCTGGGAACCTGGGGCCTGGGAACTTGGGGCCTGGGAACTTGGGGCCGAGCGTGGCGAATGCTCCGCTTGAAGGGGGCGGCGACGGACAGCCGCGGAGCATGCTGCAGATGATGTTCACGGGCAACCCGTTTGGGGTGGGGATCGTGATCTTGATTCTGCTTTTGTCCGTTTTAAGTTGTATTTTGATTGTCGAAAATGCGATTTCGATTCGTCGTAGCCGACTGCTGCCACCGGACGTGATGCAGGCGTTGGAGAGTGCCTTGGCGCTCCGCGACACGCGGGCGGCGTTGATGATCTGCAATGACATTGACAATCACAGTCTGGCCACGCAAGTGGTCTTGGCGGGTTTGGAGCGATTTCGCAGCAGCGAGTTTGGGTTCGCCGAGTACCGTTCGGCGGTCGAAGAGGCCGGTGAGCACTTGACTGGTCGCTTGTATCGCAAGGTGGAAATCCTGAATGTGATTGCGTCCATCGCGCCGATGCTGGGATTGACTGGCACTGTGATCGGCATGATCGACGCCTTCAATACGATTGCGGCCAAACAAGGGGTGGCCGGCCCCGAGGATCTGGCGGGCGGCATCGGGCAAGCTTTGATCACCACGTTGCTCGGTTTGTTGGTAGCGATCCCGACGATGGTGGCCTTCAGTTTCTTTCGCACGCGGATCGATGCTTTGGTCTCGGAGGCGGGGACGCGGATCGAGCGACTCATGCTGCCCTTGGGGCGACGAAAGTCGAGCTAGACGATGCGATTGGCAGCGCGGCATTCCGGTGGCACTTTGGGATTCAACATGACGTCGATGATCGACATTGTATTTTTGTTGATCATCTTCTTTATGGCCGTCTCGCAATTCAATCGGACCTTGGACGCCCAGTTGCAATTGACGGAAGTCCGCGAGGGTGGGGAGGCGCTCGAGTCGAGTTTCATCGTCAACATCGACGCTCAGCAAAGGTATCTGGTCGGCGGCAAGTGGGTGACACTGGATCAGTTGATCCAGACGCTGCTCGATGAGATCCGTCGCAGCGGCCGGCCGGCTGACCAATGGATCGTGCGGGTGCGTTGCGATCGGCAGCAAGACAGTGCGCGACTCAACGAATTGGTCCAACGCTTGGCGCGGGTGGGAGTCACAGACATGCAGTTGTCGGTCAATCGTCAGCGGTAGGGAATGTTATGAAACTCAACCGCCGCCATCGCTCGCCAGAAATCCAGTTGGCCACGCCCGGGATGATCGACATCGTGTTCCTGTTGTTGATCTTTTTCTTGGTCAACTCCAGCTTCCGTCCGATCGAACGGCAACTGGCCAGCCAATTGGCGGACCCCAACGCGGGTGCCAGTGCGGACCAGGAGCCGTTGGTGGTGCGATTGCGAGTTGGTCGGCAGGTCGGCGGCCAACCGCAGGTGGAGTTCCAAGTGGGTGGTCAACGATTTTCCGACCGAGCGACGCTGGGGCAATGGTTGGCCAATTGGCCGGACCGTCAGCAACCTGTCCTGTTGGTGAGCCCGATGACGACGCCCGTGGAGATCAGCATCGCCACGCTCAACGATCTGAGACAAATGGGTTTCAGCCGCGTGGCTTACGTCCCCGAGGGAAACTCCAATGCCCCGCCGGACCGTTGATTCCAGTCACACCGAATGCCCAGCCACGGACGACCAACCGCCAGCTCCTGTTGAGACACCGCAGCCCATGAATCCGATCGCGACCAAGCCTGCCACGCCGTATCCGCTTTCCAGCGGCCTGGGGTGTCTACGCTGGCGGCGCGCGCGACTCATGGGGGTGGCCGTCCTGGCGGCTCTGACCTGGATCGTATTCTTTCACAGTCGCCTGACGGGCGCGGCGCATGCGGCCTACGCTGCCTTGCCGCAACTCAGTGACCGGGATGAGTTGCCGCGGCGGAGTGAATTCAGTGCGTTCTTGCGACAACAGGCGCCGCCCGAGTTGTGGGTGCGTGATGTGTTGGGTCGGTGGCGGATGTCGAGGCAGCCGGCTCGCCAATTGGCCTTCAGTCTGGAGCTGAGCCTGTGGTTGGAGCGTGAATTGGCCAGCCAGTCGATCGAACAGATCCAAACGCGTTATCCAGAATTGGCCACCGATCCTCAGGACTTGGGGGATGGATTCGCCGCCGTGCAGTTGGTTTGGGCGCGACTGGCGGCCACGCAGTATGCGCAGACCGCGTTGGATCAGGGCCTGCGTGTGGCGGGTCCGGATCGTGCCGCTGAGGTTGCTCGGCTGCGCGACCTGCAGCGAGAGCTAAGACTGATCTTGGATCGATTCGATCGCTTGGGGAGCGCGCTAGCGGTGGGCTCGGCAAAAAATGAAGGAGTGGGTCTGGGGCTACCCCTGGATCCACTGCCTCCCGCCAGCCCGCCTCGCGTGCCAGAAGTGACGGCGGATGAGCCGCGTAGTTTGGCCGAACAGCAACTCCAGCAACGCCAGGTCCAACAGCTTCGCGACTTGGCGACAGGAACCCTCGCTTGGTTGTTTTATTACGAGTGGTTACTGGACCCGGATACGGCCCAGGCCGATTTGGAGCGGGTACGTCAGGCGCAAACACTGTTCATGCGTTTGTTAGGAATTTCCGCCACCGATTTGCAAACGACCGATCTGTTTCGCTGGTATGACTCCACTTCACCCGCGGCCGCCGATCATCTCTTGGGACTGGGGCTTTGTTCCGCCAGTCTGGGACAAGCCGGGCCAGCCACCACTTGTTTCGCAACCTTGCAGCAGCGGGCGGATCCCAGCCAGAGCCAACGCGTCTTGCTGTGGCAAATCCATAACGCACTGAAACGCGATCGTTGGGAGGATGCCCTGTTGTTGGCCAGTACCTACTTGCAAGCGACCCAGCGCGTCGACGATCGTCTGGCGACTCAGATGGTGGAGACGATGTTGCGTTGGTTTTCACCGGAGCCCACGGGGTCAGCTCTCGTGTGGCAGTGGCGGATCTTGGAGTTGCTGATCCAGCGTGGGCAAGTTGAAACGACCGTCCAATTGGTCAAACGCTATGAGCTCAAGCCGGGCCCTGGCCTGTATGGCCAAGTCCTGGCCCTGCATCAACTCTTGACGCGTGAGCCGTTGGAACGACTGACGCCGGGGCAATTACAGCAGGTCGCCGAGCGACTGGAGCCGTGGACCACGGCCGAACCCAGCACCACTGGCACGTCACCGCCGGTTGTAAACTCTGGCGACGCGCGCCCCACCCGCGCGATCAAGGCTTGGGCGATAGATTGGCTGGCTCGTGTCCGCCTGGCAGAAGGCAAATGGGAGCAAGCGCAGCAGTGGTTGGCGATGCTGTATGAAGAGACACCCGCGGATCAACTGGAACAGCGCCAGCAACTGGCTTGGCAGGTCGCTGCCGGTTACGAACGCTCGGCCGCTCTTGATTGGGCTGCACGGCAAGCGTGCCTGGAGTGGTTCCAACGGGCCGCTGATGTGGCCGATTTGCCCCTGTCCGCGGCGGCCGAAGTCAAGGTCCGGCTGTGGCAATTGGCCGATCAACCGCGGGCTCAATTGGCCTATTTGCAATCCATACCACCCAATGCTGCCGCTTATCCATTTGCGCAGCGTCAGCGGTTGCAGTGGTTGTATCAGCGGTACTTGGATACAACTCCTAACACGGATTCGCGCGAAGCTTTCGGCCAAGAGCTGGAAACCCTGCTGATTCAAACCTTGGGCGTCCCACGACCACCAAAAGTGGGGTTGGCAGCCCAACCGGCCGAGACAGCCACCGACGATGTGTGGCCAGTCTGGCAGGCGGAGCTGATCGCTCGTTTGGCAGATTGGGAGGCCGCAGGGCAGGCGCCAAACACCGCCGCTTTGTTGACGCTCTGGTTACAGATCTTGGAGGACCGAACCGATGGGCCCAACTTAGCGCTGCGGCATACCTTGTTTATGGTCGGTTGCCAACAAGCGTTGGTCGCACCGGGTGTCCAGGCCGATCAATGGCAAGCGTTGCTGGTGTCCGCCAGCCTGTTCTGGTCGCAGCCCAAAGGCGCTGCGGCGCCGATCAAGTTGCGAGATCAAGTGATCGATCGCCTGCTGACAGAGCCATTGCCGGAGGCGCAACTGCAAGCGGTGTTGGCCTGGCACGTTCCGGTCCAACGCCGCGAGTGGGAGGCCGCCTGGGAAGTCGATAGCTGGATCGCAACAGGCCCGAAGGAAACGTCAGCCGCGACCGATACGCGGCGACTGTTGCGGCTGTACCAACGCTGGTGGGCGACGCTCGATACGCCCGAAGCCCGGCAGGCAGCCACCGATCAACCCAGTCCGACCCCAACCGCTCTCCGGACCCTGCTTCGTGTGCGAACCGACTATGCGGAGTTTCTCTGGCGGATCGGCACCTG
The DNA here is from genome assembly GCA_018402565.1 of Pirellulaceae bacterium. GTDB lineage: Bacteria > Planctomycetota > Planctomycetia > Pirellulales > Pirellulaceae > M30B19. The sequence continues at coordinate 510,823 of JAGYIQ010000002.1, forward strand.
GGAGCAAGCACAAAAGATTCTGGACAGTTATCCGCTCGGTGAGCTACGCGCTCGGCAGGTGCGGGCTCGGATCCTGAGCGCTCAAGCGTCCGTCGCCGCCGGTGAGATCGAGGTCGCGGAGGCGGAGTGGCAACGCGTCACCGAGCAGGTCTCGCCTGGGTCACCGGCGTGGTTCGAGGCTCGGTACTATCGTCTGCGGTATCAAGCAGCGGTCGCTCCCGAGCAAGCCCAAATGGCCTACAATCAACTGCGGCAATTGTATCCCGAAATACCGCCCCCATGGTCGACCGCGCTCTCGGAGTTGGCGGCGGAGCAAGGATGGTAGATGAGCCGTAGCCCCTTGGTCTTTTTGTCCCCGCGAGTCCCGCGATGAGTTCGCCTGATCCGGCTGATCCTGTCGATCCTGTCGATCCTGTCGCTCCTGTCGCTCCGGCGTCCACGGAACACGCGCGCGAGCCGCGCGAGCCGCGTGACTCGCGGGTTGATGCGTTTCTGCGGCAAGCCGAGGGGATCTTGGCGGCTCAGCGGCAATGGTCGGCACAAACGCAGATCAAGCTCAAGTCGCTGGCGAAGGAATTGAACCTACCACCCGATTTGTTTCAAACCGCCTTGGAGCAGTTGGCCGATCCGAGTCGCCATGCCCCGCCGACTCGTTGGGAACAGGCTTTTTGCGAATATTTAGAAAAGCAACTGCAACAATTGTCGGGCGATATCTTGCCTTTGCCCAAAGAGCGGAAGGCGCTGAGCTATGGACGGCAGAAGTTTCAGCTTTCGCCGGATGCCTGCGAACGTTGCCTCGCAAAAATCGCCAAACAAATGCGCATCGCCCGGATCTCGGACGCCCAGGCCATGGCGTATGCCCAACAAGAGATCGCTCGCTTGGTGTCCCATCACGCGTTGCCGGCCGAGCAGCTGCGGGAGCAAGTCCTGCAATTGGCCCAACGCAGCGGCGTCGAAGAAAAGACGGCCGAGCGTTTGTTGGGTCAGGAGATCACACGACGCCGGCGCAAACGCCGACGAATCTGGTTGCGACAAGTCAGCCTGACGGTGGGTACGGCCGTACTGAGTGTCTCGTTGATCGTCGCCATCGTGGGGTTGGGACGAGTTTTGAGCCCGCCCAATCCCGACCTGCACTTGGTCATCGAGCCCAGCGAACCCGCGCCGGCGCAGACCGATAATGCATCGGCCGCCAACCCAGCCCAGTGGGTTGGCCCCGCGTGGTGGAGCGAGAAACAACGAGCCTTTGCCAATCACTGGATCGAGCGCGGACAACCCGTTGATCTCTTGATTCGCTTGACCGATCCGGCCGGTGACCGTCGAGCGACCGCGTATCGCCAACTGCTGTTGCGTTTGGCAGACTTGGATCAACAACTTTGCCTGATTCCCAACGGCCCTCCACGCTGGTGGCGCCAGCCGCACGTGCAAGAGATGTTGCTGGAATGTTATTGGCAGGAACCGGACCTGTCGGCAGCCCGAGCGATTATCGACGGACTGTACGAACAACGCGGATCATCCAGTGAGGCAGGCCTGGCACTCCAGCCAGTGAGCCCGATCGCAGTCCCCACCGCGAACGTTTCGTCCGCGGAGGCGAGTGAGCGTCCACCGTCTGCCATGATTGCGGCGACGCGAGTGCTCGGAAGATTTCTCACAGCGCGTGCCGCCGAGACGATTTTACTCCGCGCCTACCAGCAGGGTTGGGCCGCTTCCCAACCCCGCCCGGCCCCGCCCTATTTTGCGGACAAGCAAAATCTGTTAACGCGTGGCCAACCCGCGCTGCGTGGTGCCGCGGACGCCGAGCAAGTGAGCATTCTCAACGGACAAATCCGCTCCAAGTGGTTGGCGGAAAGTGCAGAGTCCCTGTACTTGCAGCTACAAGCCCATTGGCCCACGCCTCCGTACGCTGCCACGGCCACCGAGCTGGCGGCCTGGCGCGAGGTAGTAAGCGCCGCCGCCGAAACGTTCCGTCAACTCCCCCAACCCAACCAACGACATGCCGCGCTGTTGGTCTATTGGTCAGGCGTTGTGGGCTTGGACGGTGAAGCCAGCGTCTGGGCCTGGGCCGATCTGGCCGATCACTGGGAGCAGATTCCGACCTGGAACTACCGGCCGTTGATCGACAGTTGGTACGTGTCGTCGCCCGACAGTGCCTGGGGCCGCCATTTGGAAACGTATTGGCAACGCTTGGCCAGCGAAAACCAACTGGAATGGACCGGCGATCGGGCCATGGACGCCATCCGCCTACAAGTCTTACTCGGCACGCCGCCACTACCGTCCCCGTTTCAATGGGCGTTGCGTCGCGCAGCGATCCGCGGACAAATCGATACTTGGCTGGCCACTCCCCACGACGAGGGCCGCTCGGCAACCCTGGCGGATTGGCAACGTTTGATGCGTCTGGTGACTCTGGCCCAAGCGGCGGTCACCTGCACCGATTCCGCCGCTGGGGACCGCTCGGCCTTGCAACTGGCCGCATTGGATCGTTTGTTATCGGCGCGTTCATCGACACGTTCGACCAATCAGGGCAATGCACCAAACAACGACGCTCTTCCCGGCATTCACTTGGTTGAGCCAGCCACTTCCACAGAGTTGTGGCAGCGTTTGGTGCAAACAACGGATGTGCCCAACTATCGAGAACTGGCGAGCCAATGGGTACAACAACTGCCACCCGACGCGCGGTTGGCCTGGCAACCCGCCCAGCGTTTAGTCCAGTACTTGCGGGCCCCTCGCTCGGCGACCGAACAAGCCGCCTGGGTCCTGGCTTGGCAAGGTGGTAACGCCGGCCAACGCTCCAATGCTCGATCGGCCCTCGACGCCATGCTGGAGTTCCCCACCTTGGCTCTGGCCTTGTCCGATGCGCTGACTGACACGACGACCGACGACCCCGTCGCTGGCTTGGCTTGGTTAGGCTGCCCGACCGACGTCGCCGCACCGACCTTAGTCGCCCGTTGGCGACAACGGGCTCTGGAGCAATTACAACAAATGGACCGAGAGCAGGGGCTGACATTGCCGGTGCAGTTGTGGGACAGCTACCAAGACGAGTTCACATTGCGCGCGGCTTGGACGCCCAATGCCTTCTCGCGTTCCGTCCCCACGGCCTGGTCGACCAACGACCCCCTGCTGGCGGCCCTGGTGGTCCAGGACGCCTGGCGCGAAGCCACGGTGGTGGCGGGCGACACCGCGGCCGCCGAGGCCTGGAACGCGGATCGGGCCGTGATCGAGAACCTCGTCTCGCCGCTGACCGCACTCTGGACCTCCGAACACTTGGCCCTCCAGCGGTTGGCGACCGAATTGCGGGCTGCCGACTCCCTCGGAGCCACCCCTGAGACCCCCTGAGGCAACTGCCGGCCATGACCACAACGCAAACCGTTTACTTAAATCTTTTACTTAAATCAAAGATGCAAAGAATTGCCTGGGCTTGGTATTGGGTCGTCGCGCTGGGTTGGGGGGTGGGTTCCGCCAACTTGCGTGGAGATTTACTGCAATTGGCCGATGGTTCGCCACCCGTAGCCGGACGGCTGATCGAGGAGAACGCGCGTGAAGTCAAGTTTCAAACTTGGGATCCCAGTGGGCAGACGCCGGTCACCACCTATCCCGCCGCGCTGGTCCAACGCGTCATCCGAACCATCGATCCCGCGACATTGGAACAGTTGCCTGGGCAACCCCCCAGTGAAAGCTTGCGAGTGGCCGAAACCCTGTTGGCGATCACTCAGGATGCCGCAGCCGTGGCCTGCGGCCAAGGTCTGCTCCGCGATTTACTCCGGCGTGACGACTTAGAACCGGCTCTCCGCCGAGCGGTCGAACGATTGCAGCTCAACTCACTCCAGCCTGGCCTGGCCCGCGCCCGCTCGCAGCGTTCGCTCCATCTGGCGGGCCTGCGGATCGACCCAGCCGACGTCCACACTGCGACCGACCCCTGGGTTTGGTATCTGGAGCGGGTGGATGAAGCGATCAAAGCGGAATGGCGCGAGGCATTGCGTCAGGATCGCCAGCCCTCAGTCGAGTCATCGCCGGCAACGACTCCGCCAACGACGGACCTCCAAGCAGGGATCCCCAGGCAGCACCTCCGCGCCGCCCTGTTGCGATCGGAGCAAGCTTGGCCAGCCACCGATCCCCGAGCAGCTTGGTGCCGACAAATGCAGTCCAGCCTGTCGGGCGACGATTACTCTGCCCTATTGACCATCTTGCGACTGGAGTTGCTGTTGCAACCCGCTGCGCCGCTTGAGCGGCCGAAAGAACCCGTCGGCGTGCAGTAGCGCCCGGTTCTGCTAATCAGAGGACCCTCATTCGATCCGGCTGATTCCAGAGACAACCGGACGCTAACGTGTTACGGCTGATAGAGCCACAGAACTACTCCAACACATGGTCTTGCAATACCGCGTCGCGTTGTTGATCCAAGAAGCTTTGCATGGCAGCCGCCAATTGCGGATCAGTCGTCGCGAGAATTCGCACCGCCAACAAGGCGGCGTTTTTGGCGCCAGCGGTGCCGATGGCCAAGGTACCGACCGGAATACCGGCGGGCATCTGCACGATCGACAGCAGAGAGTCGACACCTTGCAAGGCTTGGCTGCGAATGGGTACTCCCAGCACCGGCAGGGTCGTTTGGGCGGCGATCATGCCGGGCAGATGGGCGGCGCCCCCAGCGGCCGCGATGATCACCTTCAGGCCACGTCCCGCCGCCGATTTGGCGTACTCGAACATCCAATCCGGGGTCCGATGCGCCGAGACCACCCGGCACTCATGGCGGACACCAAACTGTCGGAGGATATCGGCACAGGCCGTCATGGTCTCCCAATCCGAGCGACTGCCCATGACCACTCCGACTTGAACGTCATTTGAGGACGCTTCGTTCATCTGAATACTACTTTCGTTGTTCAATTAGGCGATGGGTTCCAAGCCAACTTGAATTTGGTCGCCTGCCACTCGGACCGGATAGGCATTGACTTTCAACCGCGGATTATCGGCCCAGGCGCCGTTGCACAAACGAAATCGCCAACCGTGCCAGGGACAGGCCACGGTCTCCTCATCGACGTGCCCCTCGGCCAACGACGCTCCCTGATGCGGGCAGGCATCATCGATCGCGCGGAATTGACCGTCAGCCAGGTGAAAGACCGCGATCATCTGATCGCCCACAACAAACGCTCGGCCCGTACCGGGCGGCAATTCGGCGACCGTCGCCACCGTTTCGAATTCCATGGTTACAGCACCATTCCAGCAATACAACCCGTGATACAACAAGCGATGGCCCCACCCAACATGGCCCGCAAGCCCAGGCGGGCCAAATCGCCACGACGCTCGGGAGCCATGCCCCCGATCCCGCCCAACTGAATCCCAATTGACGAAAAATTCGAGAATCCACACAAAGCATAGGTCATGATCACCGTCGTGCGCGGCGACAATAATGCGACCCCATCCTCGGTCTTCATCCCCGTCATTTGCAGATAAGCCACAAATTCATTGGCCACCATCTTCACTCCCAACAACTGCCCGGCCGACTGGCAATCACGCGACTCGATGCCCATCAACCAGGCGATCGGATAGAACACCAGGCCCATCAGTCCATCGAAGCTCCAGCCCAAGACGGTCCGCTCGCCATTCCACCAACTCGCGACCGGTTCCACCAACAATCCCAATCCGGCGATCAGTGAATTGGCCATGGCGATCAGCGCCAAAAAGGCCAACAGCATAGCGGCCACATTAATGGCCAACTTCATCCCATCGGCCGCCCCTGTGGAAACGGCGTCCAATAAGTTCGCGGCAGTGGGTTGATCCTGCAGCTGCAAGTCCGACTTCAACTCGGCGTCAGGGCGTTCCGGCTGCATGATCTTGGCGATCAAGATCGCGGCCGGGGCAGAGATGACCGAGGCGGTCAGCAGGTGCCCCGGGTTCACTCCCTCTTTGACCAAAGGGGCCATCAGACCACCTGAGATCGTAGCGAAGCCGCCGACCATCAGGCAATTCAATTCCGATTGGGTCATCGTCGGCACGTACGGTCGCACCACCAGCGGCGCCTCGGTCTGTCCGACGAACACATTGGCGGCTGCCGCCAGGCTCTCGGGTCCCGAGATCCCCAAGGTCCGTTGCATGACCCAGGCCATGCCGCGGACCACTGGCTGCACCAGTCCCACGTAATAGAGACCACTCATCAGCGAAGAAAAGAAGATAATCGACGACAATACGCCCACTACAAACGTGGTCAAGAGGATCATCCCTGCGTCTGTACTGGGAGCCGGCTTTTCCCACCGCAAACCGACCAAAAACGATGTCCCGGCACCTACCCACGTCTGAATCTGGGCAAATACGTAACCGATTCCAGCGAACAGAACACCCTCGGGGTACTGGCCCTGCATGGTCCAACTCCGCGAGCCAAACACGACCAACGCCAAGACAAACTGCAACAGCAAACCGCAGATGACGATCCGCCAAGGGAACCGCCGCTTGGCACTGCTCATCAACCACGTCAGAAACAACAGCACAAAAATGCCGCAGAAACTGGTGAGCCGCAGGCCCAACTGCCAATCATCCGTCGGCGCCGCCACTTCGGCCAGCAGGAGCGAAGCACTCATCGAAAAAACTCCCAAGCTAAAACTCAACTAGCGACCGAAGGCGATCACCGCGCCCACCGTTCTCACGTAGAACACGCCCTCGGAGATGGCCGGCGTGGCCATCACCGTCTGCCCCACGGGATTGACCGACACCAAGTCGTAGTCCTCGCCGGCCTTGATCACGGCCACCCGTCCGTCCTCGGCCGTCAGGTACAAGTGACCATCCGCGGCGATCGGGGAAGCCGTAAAAGCTGCCGTCCCGCCGATCCGCACTCGCTCGCGATAGACTTGTTTCCCCGTCTGCAAGTCATAACAAGTCAGCAGTCCATTGTTGGCGCAGACGTACAGATGCGAGCCATAGGCCAGCGGGGTCGGCATGTAGGGCCCCCCGCGGAGCACGCTCCAAGCCAGAGGATTCGGTTCGCCTGTCTGCTCCGCATCTGACGTCGCATCCGCCGTCCCGTCGACCGCCTGCAACTCGATCGTTCCCCGCGCCGTTGGCCGCAGCGCCACAATCGGCTGAACGGGAGAATAACCGCTGGCCAAAAAAATCAGTCCTCTCGCCACAAACGGGGTCGGCACCACGATCTCCGAATGCCCAGGCAATTCCCATAATAGTTGACCATCCCGCGCGTCGTAGCCGCGTGCCGCCTTGGTCCCGTGCGTCAACAACATCGGGATGTCACCGAACACATGCACCGTGGGCGATGGCCAAGTCGGGATTTCGTCGCGCCCGGTCCGCCACTGTTCGGCACCCGTCTGCAAATCAAACGAAGCGACAAACGAATTCTCTTGGATATCGCACTGCACGATCACTTGGTTGCCATGAATGATCGGCGAACTGCCAAAGCCCCACTGATACCCCGGATCGAAAAACCAGCCACTGTCCAGGAACCCCAAGTCCACACGCCACTTCTCGTTCCCCTCCCAGTCCAGACAGTACAGTCCCTCCGAACCAAAAAAGGCGATCACGTTTTCCCCATCCGTGGCGACGGTTGGGTTGGCATGAGACGACTTCGAGTGCCGCTTGACCGCGGGACGACCCGAGTGCATCGTCTTCTGCCAGAGGATTTCGCCTGTTTTTTTGTGTAGACAATAAACCACGTAATCGTAGACACTGTCGTCCTCGACCGAATCGACATCGCCATACAACCCGATGCGGACATCCGTGTTGGCGTTGTCACTGATCGCGCTGGTGACGAACAAGCGATCCCCCCAGATCACGGGGCAGGAATTCCCCAAGCCGCCGATCGAGGTTCGCCAGAGAACACCACGGTCCTCACCGGCGTCCCACTCGGTCGGTGGATTTTGACCGTCGGCCACGCCCCGCGCTTGAGTGCCACGGAAACTGGGCCAATTGGCTGACGACACCAACGCGTCCTCCGGATCGGGCTGGAACGGCTCCGCAGCCCGTGATTCCCTCGTCTCGGTCTCCCCCGATTCACTGGGCGGTTGCGGTCGCTCGGTAGGTTTCTCCGCTGGCTTGTCACCCGGACGCACGAAGCGAACCGCTGCACCGCCCATCGTGGTGGCAATGCCTGTCACGCGTCCCTCCGACCATTCCACTTTCAATCGGTAGGTGCCCGTCAATAACTCGGTGGAGGACAAGACATACAAGGCGCCCAATTGTCCGTTGCCCAACTTCGCCTGCAACTTACCATCGTCGGCGGTTGCCACGACCAACTTGTAGGTGCTGGTCTCCAACTCGTAGTCGCCCAACAGCGCCGCTTGCTCCGCTTCCGTCAGCTCCCCGAACACACCCTCCAGGGACACGTCGCGGAACAGTGCCAACCAGGGCGCTTCGTAGCGAGCATCCGCTTGCAGCTTGGCCACCGCCTGCGTGGTTGGTGACACCTTGCCCGACTTCAAGACCGCCTCGGCCAAGGGAAATTGATTCGCCGCGATGGCCTGCATCAACAGCTCGTCGGCCCCCTCTGCCCCCGCCGCCAGCAAGGCCGTCAGCACCTCGAAGTGCTCGTTCGTCCTAGCCCAAGTCAGCGGCGTGGCCCCATAAAAAGTGTCCTTGACGTTGGGATCCGCCCCCGACTCCAACAACGTCGTCACAATGGGCAAATGCCCGCGGTCGCACGCAAAGCTCAGCGCCGTGGCGCCGTACGGCGTGGCCGCATTGACGTCGACCCCCGCCTCCAAGGCGGCACGCACCCCAGCCAAGTCCCCCTCCCGCGCCGCCTTCCATAACGCGGCCGGTTCCTCCGCCAATTGACAAGCCAGCATTGACGCCGCGCCACAAGCCATCCCCAGCACAAGGCACCCGAGGACCCCAACCACGACAGACCGAAACCACATGTTTATTCCCTCGCACTAGGCATGCCCGACCAAACCACACGAAATACTCGGACCGGGCCCCCAGTTTATCGACTGCCCCAGGGTTTGAACACGCGCCGCCCCCCAATCCAGGGCCGCGAATATGGAAGTGCTGACGCCCAGCCCAAAATCGCCTATACTCAGTGGCACGGTTCCCCAGCCCCCCGGTTCCCCAGCGGGTAGGCGACCCGGGCCGTACTCAATATCTCACAAGGCCGGCAATGTCGTATCGGGTAATCAAGCGAATTCTCGGAGGGTCCAACCTCGAGCAAAAGCTGAGAATCATCTTCGGCATCTGCATGTTCGTCCTGATCGCCACCGCGTTTATCTGGGTCAATCGAATCACCGAAGACCTGATCCAGTCCAACATGCGGGCCCGCGCCAGCCAATTGGTGTATCTCAAGCTGATGGAGATCCACCTTTCGAAAATGAGCCCCGTCAGCCCTGACCCCGCCGGTCAAAATCAAGCCTATCGCGAGTTCATCCAGGAGATCTCGCGGGAAATGTCCATCTCGGTCCTGGACTACAAGTGGATGCACCCGGACCCCCAGATCAAGGACTTGTACAACTTGATCCAACCGTCGCTGCCCGATGCCAACGATGAAGCGGTGGCCGCCGACGAAACCGAAATTCTGCTTCGCCTCCTGAGCAACCCCTTGCCGCTGGCCACGGAAACCGATGCCGCTGGCACACCGTCGGAGGCATTCGCAACCCCGCTGCCCCCGGTCGTGACCAAAGATGACTTCGACGTGCAGGCTCTGGTGCCAGTGATCGCGGCCGCCGAGTTCTTCCCGTCGGAAGTTCGAGTCACCGACGCCCTGCAACCGGACGGCAGCAACGTGCCCGTGTACAAGTTCTACCAACCGATCCTGCTCAAACGCCACATCTGCCTGACTTGCCACAGCGAAGACACGACCATTTCGGCCGATTGGCCCGCCCTGCTGCCGCTGACCGGCGACACGGGTCGCGATGCCGAAGCGGCCGCGGATCCCAACGCCGAGACCCCCGCCCCCCTGGCGGCAGAACCCACCACGGACGACGAACCGCGTCTGATCGCCCGCATCACCCTGCCCTACCAAAACATCGCCCAGGCCATCAATCGCGCGCGAGCCATCTTGGCGACCCTGGCCATCGTCACCGTCAGCCTCTGCGTGCTGGCGATTTGGATGGTCGTGCGATACGTGGTCGCCAAACCTATCCAACACTTACGCGAGACCAGCGACCAAATTGCCAAAGGAAAACTGGACGTCCGCGCCAACCTGAGCACCGGCGACGAATTCGAAGCCCTCGCGGTCTCGTTCAATAAAATGGTGCGCAACATCTTGGAAGCCCAAGACAAATTGCTGGCCACCAACGAAATGCTGGATCGGCGGGCCGACGAACAAGCCCAACTGAACATGAAACTGATGGAGATGAACCAAGTCAAAAGCGAGTTCTTGGCCAACATGAGCCATGAACTCCGCACGCCCCTCAACTCCATCATCGGCTTCTCCGAAGTGCTGGAGTCCGCCGACGCACTCAACACGCGACAGCGACGCTACGCCGCCAACATCCGCAAATCCGGCCGACTGCTGTTGGAACTGATCAACGACATCCTGGACCTAGCCAAACTAGAAGCGGGCAAGATGGAAGTCAAAGCCACCGACTTCAGCATCGGCAGCGTACTGCAACTGCTGACCGACCTGCTCCGCCCACTGGCCGAAGAAAAACGCATCGAACTCGAGGTCGATCTCCTCCCCAATCTGCCGCCCCTCTATCAAGACCAGGTCAAGGTCCAACAGATCCTGACCAACCTACTGTCCAACGCCATCAAGTTCACGCCCGAGGGTGGTCGCATTCACGTGGCCGCTCGCCGGCTACTGAATCACAAGACCGGGCAATTCGAAATCGAGTTGGTCGTCACCGATACGGGCGTCGGTATCGCGCCGGAAGATCAAGAGATTATTTTCGAGAAATTCCGCCAAGGACCCTCTGCAACCGGCGGCAACAACCTGACCCGGCAACACTCGGGAACCGGCCTGGGTCTGTCCATCGTCCGCGAACTATGCCACCTGCTCCGCGGCGAAATCAAGCTGGAGAGCGAAGTCGGCAAGGGCAGTGTCTTCACCGTCACCCTGCCGTGGCGTTGGTCACAACTCCCACGACTCGACACCCAACTGCAGCAACGCCTGGACCAAATCACTCGGCCAGTCCGCCACGAAATCGATTGGCAACGCAGCGCGTTGGCACCCACACTGCCCACCGAACCGTCCGAAACCGCTGACACAGGACGGACCGCCAACCCCGAAACAACCAACCTGGAAACGTAACCGTCCACGGTGTTTCGCCTCAAACGCTGACCGCGAGTGATGACCGTACTCGGACTCAGCCTGCGGCGTTACTCAGACTCGAATCAGGCTACAAAAAAAGGGAGCATCCGGCAGGATGCTCCCGATCGTATTGGTGGGGTTTGCCACGGGAAGGACCGAGTCGCCGCCCAGCTTACAGGGCCGCCAGAGCCGCGTCGTAGTTGGGCTCGTCGACCGTCTCAGGTACCAATTCGGTGTATAGCACGTTGCCGTCGGCGCCGATCACGACCACGGACCGAGCCAGCAGGCCGGCCAAAGGCCCGTCCTGAATCTGCACGCCGTAGGTGCGGCCGAATTCGCCGGTGCGGAAATCCGAGGCGGAAGTGACCTTGTCCAAACCCTCGGCGCCGCAGAAACGCTTTTGGGCGAACGGCAGGTCGCGTGACACGCACAAGACAGACACGCCCGTGCGGCTGCTGGCTTCCGTGTTGAACCGCTTCACACTGGTGGCGCAGGTGGGCGTATCGATGCTGGGGAAGATATTCAGGACCACTTTCTGGCCCTGCAGGCTCGCCAGCGTGATGTCGCCCAAATCGATGCCGCACAGGGTAAACGCCGGGGCTGGACTGCCGACAGCCGGCAGGTCGCCACAAGTATTAAAATCGTTGCCTTTTAGCTTGATCACTGCCATCGCTAGAACTCCCTTGTCATGACATGCGATTAAGAAATCGCGAAAAACTGGATCCGGCTCCCACACTCGCCCCACCGGCAGCCAAATTGGGCCGCATGGGGCTCGATCTGTCAACCCGCTCAACCGCCCTGGGACGGCTGATTCGAGCCGTTCTGGGCATTTTTCTGGTTGTTGAAGTTGCAGTTTGTGTCAAAATCATGGTATGAACTGCCAGGCAGGGAATCCGTGCCCCATCGCGGGCCGGCTGTGACGGGTCGGGTGGGGAGAAGTCAGCTTCAACAGAGCAGCGAAGGCATGATCGAAAAACGAATCTTTGTAGCCGGGCATCGCGGCATGGTGGGCGGCGCGGTTGTTCGTCGGCTGAAGGGGTTAGGGGCGCAGTCGGTGCTGACCGCAGACCGCAGCACGCTTGATCTGTGCCGCCAAGCCGATGTGGAGCGGTACTTCGCCGCAGAGCGACCGGAGATCGTGATCTTTGCCGCGGCCAAGGTCGGCGGCATTCACGCCAACCACACGTACCCGGCCCAGTTCATCTACGACAACCTGGCCATGGCGTCCAACACGATCCATGCGGCCTACCAGGCCGGTGTGCCCCGCCTATTGTTCTTGGGCAGTACCTGCATCTACCCACGACTGGCCCCCCAGCCGATCCCCGAGTCGGCTCTGCTGACCAGTCCGCTGGAAACGACCAACGAAGCCTACGCGTTGGCCAAAATCGCCGGCTTGAAGATGTGCCAGTTCTACCGCCAGCAGTACGGCGTGCTGTTTCACAGCGCCATGCCGACCAACTTGTATGGCCCGGGCGACAACTACCATCCGCAGGACTCGCATGTGCTGCCGGCCCTGCTGCGGCGTTTCCACGAGGCCAAGGTCCAACAACTGCCGGTGGTCACCGTGTGGGGCAGCGGGCGTCCGCGGCGTGAGTTCCTGCATGTCGATGATCTGGCGGCCGCGATCCTGCACTTGGTGCAACTGGATAACCCGCCGGATTGGGTCAACGTGGGCACCGGCGTCGACATCGCCATCGCCGACCTGGCCCATTTGGTGGCCGAGGTCGTCGGGTACACCGGCCAAATCGAGTTTGACACGAGCAAACCGGACGGCACCCCCGTCAAGCGGACCGACATTTCTCTGATCCAGCAGACTGGCTGGAACCCACAAATCGATTTCCGCACCGGGCTGCAACAGACCTACGAGGACTTCCTCCAAGGTCAGGTGAGGGGCCTGGAGATCCCCCTGTCCCCCGCCCTGGCTTGAGGCCCGACCGTTTCGGCCGCCCCCGCTTTCCTCCACGCCCGTCACACAGCATCGTTGGCGGCCCGACCCCGAATCCCTCCTCCCGTCAATAAGGTTAAATCACGATGAGCAACGCTCCCAAAGTCGCCTTGATCACTGGCATTACCGGCCAAGATGGTTCTTATTTGGCCGAACTTCTCCTGTCCAAAGGCTATCTGGTTCACGGCATCAAGCGGCGAGCCTCCAGCTTCAACACCGAACGCATCGACCATATCTATCAAGATCCCCACGACAACCCGTCGTTCTTTCTGCACTACGGCGACCTGAGCGACACGTCGAACCTGATCCGCATCATCCAACAGACTCAACCCGACGAGATCTACAACTTGGGTGCGATGAGCCACGTGGCCGTTTCGTTCGAGTCACCCGAGTACGTGGCCGACGTGGATGCAATCGGCACCTTGCGTTTGTTGGAGGCCATTCGCATTTTGGGTCTGGAGAAGAAGACTCGTTTTTATCAAGCCTCGACCTCGGAACTGTACGGCTTGGTCCAGGAGATTCCCCAAAAAGAAACGACGCCGTTTTACCCGCGTTCGCCGTACGCTGTCGCCAAGTTGTATGCTTACTGGATCACGGTCAACTACCGCGAAGCCTACGGGATGTACGCCTGCAACGGCATCCTGTTCAATCACGAATCAGCTCGTCGCGGCGAGACCTTCGTCACACGAAAAATCACGCGTGGCATGGCCAACATGGCCCTGGGCCTGCAAGACTGCCTCTACATGGGCAACATCGACTCCCTCCGCGACTGGGGACATGCTCGCGATTACGTGGAAATGCAATGGCTGATGCTGCAGCAAGACCATCCCGAAGATTTCGTCATTGCGACCGGCAAACAAATCAGTGTCCGTCAATTTATTGATACGGTCGCCCACCGCATCGGGCTCCAACTGCAATGGCAAGGCACCGGCGTCGACGAAGTGGGTATCGTGACCCATGTCGACCCCCGCGAGTCGCGTGACGAACGCGAAGAGGAGAAGTGGCGACGATTGCTGGGGCAAACCATCGTCCGCATCGACCCCAAGTACTACCGCCCCACCGAGGTGGAAACGCTGCTGGGCGACCCCGCCAAAGCCAAAGCTAAGTTGGGTTGGTCCCCGAAAATCACGGTCGAAGAAATGGTCGACGAAATGGTCACCCACGACCTGGACCAAGCCCGGCGTCTGTCCGTGCTCCGCCAATCCGGCTTTGAAGTTGCCCTCAGTACCGAATGACGTGGTCGGTTGCCGCCTCCCCAGCCCGCAGACGCTCATAAACATTGCCTTGAGCCGCTCGTCCGAACCCGATCGCCCGCGGGTTCGGATGACCACCTGAGGGCACAGCGCGGCGGCAAGGCAGAAAAATTTTGGGCAGAAAGATTGGACGAGCGTCTCTCCGTTCGTAGCGAAACACCTCGAACCGTTACCGCGTGGATGAACCGTACGCGGGAGAGGACAGCGCACGCGCATCTACACGCATCTCAACTGATCTACGATTGTTAGAATCTTGCATAAACGGGCTAGGCAAGATCGATAACAAACGTCGTTCTGAGGGTTTTGCATTAGCGAAGATTAGCGATCATTAGTGTTCCTGCAACCGCCACCCCCTAACTCACCCCTGATTAACCGGCAAAGGGAGAAGACAAGGAACACGAATCGACACTGATCTCCACTAATCTGCGATCATCAGAGTTTTGTACAGGCACGCGAGGGGAACTGGATGGCAAACGTGGTTTTCAGGGTTTTACACGAGGGCCGATTCGCCTCGATTGGTGCTCTCTAGTCGCGTCGCCATGCTCACCGCGGCATTTGTGCTCATCTTATCTTAAAACCCAACGCGGATCGCCACCGCAGCCTCCGAGTCACTCCCTGTCCCTGCGTAACTCCTGCCTGCCTAACCTTGGCTTATCAAAGCCCCTCCGCCCCTCAACGCCCCCACCCTACGCCCTACGCCGGCAAAGGGAGAAGACAAGGAACACTAATCGACACTGATCGACACTAATCTGCGATCATCAGAGTTTTGAACGATCGCATCAGGCAAGATCGATAACAAACGTCGTTCTTAGGATTTTGCATTAGCGAAGATTAGCGACCATTAGTGTTCCGGCAACCGCCACCCCCCGCCTCACCACTGACTGACCGGCAAAGGGAGAAGACAAGGAACACTAATCGACACTGATCGACACTAATCTGCGATCATCAGAGTTTTGTACAGGCACGCGAGGGGAACTGGATGGCAAACGTGGTTTTCAGGGTTTTACACGAGGGCCGATTCGCCTCGATTGGTGCTCTCTAGTCGCGTCGCCATGCTCACCGCGGCATTTGTGCTCATCTTATCTTAAAACCCAACGCGGATCGCCACCGCAGCCTCCGAGTCACTCCCTGTCCCTGCGTAACTCCTGCCTGCCTAACCTTGGCTTATCAAAGCCCCTCCGCCCCTCAACGCCCCCACCCTACGCCCTACGCCCTACGCCCTACGCCCTACGCCCTTCGCCCTACGCCCTACGCCCTACGCCCTACGCCCCACGCCCTACGCCCTACGCCCGACGCCCCACGCCCTTCGCCCTTCGCCCGCAACACGTTGCCGCACCTTGGGAGCGTCAGGCACTCCCAAACGTCACTTTTTCTGGTTCTCGACCAGCACCTGGTGAACCGCCTCGGTCAATTGTTTCAGTCCAACGCCTGTGACGGCCGAGATCATCAGCACGGGACGCCCCAAGCGGTCTTGCAGCGTTTGTTGGACCTCGGCGGCGGCCGGTAACTCACCTTTGCTGACGACGGTGATCTCGGGGCGTGTCGCCAGCGAATCGCTGTACTTGATCAATTCGTCGCGAATATTCAGATAATTTTGGATAGGATCAGTCTGATCCATCGGCTGCGGCTCGACCAAGTGCACCAAAATTCCGGCCCGCTCGATGTGCTTGAGGAACTCGTGTCCCAAGCCCGCGCCCGCGTGAGCGCCCTCGATCAGCCCGGGTATGTCGGCCATGACGAACCCGCGATTCATATCCAATTGCACCATGCCCAAGTTGGGGAACTTGGTGGTAAACGGGTAGTCCGCGATCTCCGGACGAGCGCGACTGAGGCGACTCAGCAAGGTACTCTTGCCGGCGTTGGGCTTGCCGATGATGCCGACATCGGCGATCACTTTCAGCTCCAGATCGAGGTGACGCTGTTGGCCCTCTTCGCCGGGCATCGCTTGCCGCGGGGCTCGGTTGATGGCCGACTTAAAATGCGCGTTGCCTTTGCCCCCTTTGCCGCCTTGAGCCACCACCACCTGTTCGCCATCCCGAGCCAAGTCCTTGAGGACCAGGCCGGTGGCATGATCGCGAATCAAAGTTCCCAGCGGCACTTCGATGTAAACGTCCGGCCCTTTTTTGCCATGGCAGTCCGAACCCTGGCCGTGCACACCCCGTTCGGCCACCCAATGCGTCCGATGGGCCAACGCCACCAATGAATTGACTTGCTCCCGAGCCACGATGATGATCGACCCGCCATCGCCACCGTTGCCACCGCTGGGACCGCCTTTGGGCACGTACTTTTCCCGGCGGAACCCCACGCAGCCATCCCCGCCGCGACCGCCCTCGACTCGAATCTGCACACGATCAACAAACATGGATTTACCTTGGTGAATACGGTGCGACCAGCGACTGGCTGGTCCCACGCCTCTGGGAGACTTGGCCTACGGTTGCCAACTCCCCTCGCCCGGCTGTAGTCTAGTACCCGCCCCACAAAGTTTGAAGGTCCCGCCATGCCCACTCGCACCGCTCCGTTCGATGTCCCTGCGGGTCGCGCACCCAGCCGACGGGGGTCTGCGAGCTCCGGTGGACCGACCGTCGCCGCGGTGCACTCGTGCGTTTTCCCCAGTGACCTGGGCTGGATCGGACTCTTGACGTTCCGCGGGTCGACCGGTGAATTGGCGATTGGTCGCTTGGCTTTTGGCCACGAGACCGCCGCCGCGGCCGGCAAGGCTCTCCGCTGGGCACAAACTCGCGACCAACGCTCCCCAGCCGCCGAGGATCCGACGGCGAGCGAACCACCCTCCGGCGATTCCGCCGAGACGTCGGGCATCCCAGCGACTTGGTTGACCGACCTGCAAGCCTTCGCGGCCGGCACCCCGACGGATTTGAGCCACTTGCCGTTGGACTTGAGTTACATGACCGATTTTGGACGTCGCGTGGCAATGGCCTGCCGACAAGTCCCCTGGGGTGAAACGATCAGCTACGGTCAATTGGCGACTCGGATCGGTTCCCCCGGCGCGGCGCGTGCGGTAGGCGCCGTCATGGCTCGCAACCGTCACCCTTTGATCATTCCCTGCCATCGGGTCATCGCCAGCAACGGGGCGCTAACCGGCTTCTCCGCGCCTCAGGGCTTGATCATGAAACAACGCCTCCTGGCCCACGAAGAAACGGGGTAACACCGACAGAACCGACGGCCCGTGGGGATCCGATTTTCTGGACAACTAGCACCTGTCACAGGTGTCCTCAAGCGTAGTCGACGAGCGAGATTTTACGACATCGATCATCCGGTCAACTTTTTAGTTTTGCCATGACCAACGGCGACTCAAAGTGAAGTTGAAGTGAAGTTGAAGTGAAGTTGACAGCCCAGAAATGACTGAGCCCTCGAAGACGCTAGCGTCCGAGGGCTCAGCTAAAGGCAGTTTCGCGAGCGTTCGCGGCTGGGACCGACCCAGTGATTCCAAACCGCGAGTAGGAGTGCTCAACCCAGGAGGGGGGAGGCGTGCAAGAATCCCGCAATTCCCGCACACACGAAAGCGCCTTTGATGAATCAATCGCTTTCCACTCGGGGATTTAGTCAATTCCCGCCCAGGCCACAAGGGCAATTCAGCCCCCACCCGGCCCCTCGCCAGAGATCTGCTGCAAGTATTCTGCAATGTGCGACTGCAAATCCAATAACAACTGCCACGTCTCAAAGTGAAATGTGGCCTTCTGGCCCTGATCGGATAGCTCGGCGTTGGATACCAACTGCCGCATCCGCAGATGGAAAAACTCCAAGATCTCAGTCAACTGGAGAACCTGCGAGGGACTGAGCGACTTGGGCAACCTGGGAGGGTCCGTTACATTCAGCAACTTTTCCCCAATCACACTGGGGGCCACGTTTCCATGCCGTTCGATCCACTCGTTGAGATTGTTGGTCGAACCCGGCAGATTGCCCTCGGTCAGGTCCTTCAATTGCGAATACCGCGCGTCGATCTGCTCTCGCGATCCGTACAGCAAACAGGTGCGGCCGATCTGGATCATATCGCCATGCCGCAGTTTCTTCAGCGTCACTCGCTCGCCGTTGACCTTGGTCCCGTTGGTGCTGCCCAGATCGGTCAGGACGATGCCCTCTTCCTGCTGCTTGATCTTCAAGTGGAACCGGCTGACTCGTTCGTCGTTGACTTGGATCGAGTTCCCTTCCTCTCGACCAATGGTCAGTGGGGTCATCAGGCCGGTAAACACCCGCCCGCGGTCCGCCCCATCCACAATTCGTAACACCAAGCCATCTGACATGATTACAAAAACTCGCCGAGCCTCCCGTTGGATTTGCCTGTCCCTATTCTCGCCCAGCGACCGCCATTTTCAAGAGTTTTTCATGAATCTGCCGAGATTTCCGCTCGTTTTTTTCTGGTTTCGGCCAGCCTTGTCCCCGCGGCGGCCTCGGCTGTGTCACGGTTGGAACCCGGCAATGAAGTCGCTCAGTGCTTCGGCGGCGGCCAGTGGCAGGGCGTTGTACAGCGAGGCCCGCATGCCTCCCACGCTGCGATGTCCGGCCAAGAAAGCCAATCCGCGGGCCTGGGATTCGTCCAAGAATCGCTTTTCAAGTTCCGGCGTTGGCAGGCGAAACGTGACGTTCATCTGCGACCGACACTCGGGCGCTGCATGCAAGCGATACAATTCGGGCCGTTGCAGCAGGGCCTCGTACACGCAGGCCGCCTTCTGACGATTGAATCGCTCGACGGCCGCCAATTCCCCGAACGTCCCTTCCAACCACCGCAGCACCAAATTGGCGACGTAGATACAGAAAGTGGGCGGGGTGTTGTACATCAGGTCCCCAGTGGCATGGTTCAACAAGCGGCAATACCCGGGAACTCGTTCGGATGCCCGCTCCAAAAACTCTCGTCGGGCAATGACCACCGTCGCGCCGGCTGGCCCGAGGTTCTTCTGCATGCAGGCGTAAGCCATTGCGTACTGGCGGATATCGATGGGGCGGCTGAGAAAATCCGACGACATATCACAGACCAGTGGCGGCGCGTCGCGCAGACAACTGGCGATGTCGGCCGGGAATTGCACGCCCTCGATTGTCTCGTTCGACGTGTAGTGCAGGTACGCCGCATCGGGCGACGTCCAGACGCCAGGTTCAGGGATCGTGCGAAAACCGGCCTCGGCCCCCGTCCACACTCGTCGCCCCTGCTCGCTGCGGACGGCCTCTTGATAGGCGCAATCCCCCCAAGTGCCCGTCACCAAGTACTCGCCCACGCCACCCGGCAAGCAAAAGTTCATTGGCAACACGGAAAAGATCAGTCTTCCTCCACCCTGCACAAAAAAGACGTCGTAATCGGCTGGGACGGCCAACAAGGCCCGCAAGCGAGCGACCGTATCCTCCAAGATCTCCTTGAACGGCGGGGTGCGATGCCCCAACTCCAGAATCGAGACACCGACGCCGGGCAAGCACATCATGTCCCGGGCAACCTGCGCGAGCACAGGCTCCGGCAGGACACTGGGGCCAGCCGAGAAATTGAACACACGCTGCGTGGCGGCTTCTAGCGAATTCATGCTTCCACTCCCGGGAATCCCAAGTGTTTGTCGACCAAGTTCCTCAACGACTGCTTGGCCAGAAAACGCTGTAGGTTCTGACAAAAGAAATCGACGCTATCCGACACGCGGCGCTGACTCTGCGCACCAACGTGCGGTGTAATCATCACGCGCGGCAGTGTCCACAAGGGGCTGTCCCCCGGCAAAGGCTCGACTTCTGCCACGTCCAAACCCGCGGCCCGCACGCGGCCGCTGACCAAGGCTTCAACCAGGGCCGCCTCGTCGACGACTTGTCCCCGCGCAACATTGATTAGATAGCTACCCGGTTTCATCCGTGAGAACTCGGCCGATCCCAGCAGGTGATGCGTCTGCGGATTGAGCGGCACGCACAGAATCACAACATCGCTCTGCTCCAACAGATCGGGCAAACGATCCGCCAACCATAACTCTGCCAAGTAACTGGGCTTGGAGCGAGGCCAATAATCGGTGGCAATCATCCGATTGCCCAGGGGAGCCAACAGCTCGGCGATTCGTTGGCCATTGCCGCCGAATCCGACAATGCCAATCGTCTTGCCGTGCAAGTCATCAGTCGCCAACCGCTCGTACCGCCGCTCCAGTGAAGCCTGGAAGAACGCGGGCACGCTGCGGACCAAACCGTAGAGCAACGCCAGTGTCTGCTCGGCCACTTGATTGGCGAACAGCCCTGAAGCGCTGGTCACGGGTATCGCTGACTCAACCACGGCGGGATGCAGGCAATGATCCAAGCCAGCCGCCGAGGACTGGATCCACTGCAAACGCCCGGACCGCACGACCGCCGGCCAATCGATCGGCTGCTTGGCGTGTCCGCAGAAGATATCGGCCTCAAAGATCGCTCGGCCGATTTCGTGCTGCTCGGCGGCAATCACGCGGAATTCCGGCACCATTCCCTGGATCTGCTGCACGTGGTGCGGTTCAACCGGAAAACACAACACGACATTGAGAGCCCCATTGCGAGCCCCACTTTGGTTCACCAAGTTCAGATTCCTTCACTCCCTCTGCAGCCATTCCTGTCTCCGCAGCCTACCTCAGCCGCCAATCTGGCCCCCGCTACCCCCCCTCACCGAGCCGTCGAGATCGTCAGAATACTGCCAGGTTCGGCCCATCGGAAGGGGTAAAATTCGGTGGCCAGTCAACGACAGAATGACTATAATGGGAGGTCGACCAGCCGGACGTCACGGTTAATGCCGCCCTCGAAATACGGTCTAACAGTGGCTGATCGATTCAGCTGACACCTATATTTTGCGTTTTCAGAAGCTCTGGCTGCGTGAAGTAAAGGTCCATTCACCACACACTTGAGAGCAACACACCCGGTCGCAGGTGCGGCTGGGACATCTCCCAATAGGAACTAGAATGAACCATTCGCAAGGCCCCTCCGCCACTGAGTTGGCGGACCGCTGTGCAACTATTTCCCACCCCGACTTGGCGTTGTTGCCGGATGTCGCCAACGAGAACCGCCCGGAAGTCTCAGGGGACCTGGATCGCGTCGGCATGTCCGGCATCGAGTTGATCGCTCGGTTCAACGGGCCGAATCAAATGCCGTTCCTGGTACCGGCCACGGCAGACGCCTACGTCAGCTTGGACGACGATTCGGTCAAGGGCATCCACATGTCCCGCCTGTTTCTGGAATTGGCGGCGGCAATGGAGTCCGAATCCTTATCGCCGGAACTGATGCATCGCGTCTGCGAAAACTTCCTGGCTTCGCATGCGGGCATCAGCCATCGATCCGAAGTGACTCTCCGCTTCCAGCATCCGACCTTCCGGCCCGCCTTGCTGAGTGACTATTCCGCACCGCGTCACTACCCCGTGCAGCTCAAAATGGTCGCGGATACTCGCGATGCCGCCCAGGTGGCCACAGGAGAGCATGTACGCCTGTTCCTCCAGGTTCAAGTCGTCTACAGCAGTACCTGCCCATGCTCTGCGGCCTTGTCCCGCCAACTGCTGGAGCGAAAATTCCATCAGGACTTCGCCTTCCATCGATGGGTGAGTGTCTCCAGCATCAGCCAGTGGTTGTTGGAGCACGGCAGCTTGGCCACCCCGCATAGCCAACGCAGTGTCGCCACGATCGATGTCGAGTTGGCCAACCCGTTGGAACTCAAGCGATTCCCGATCGAGCGTTTGATCGATCGGATCGAAGACACCCTCAAGACAGCGGTGCAAACCGTGGTCAAGCGGCAGGATGAACAGGAATTCGCCCGTCTCAATGGAGCGAACCAGATGTTCTGTGAAGATGCCGCTCGCCGCATGAAAGCCACCCTGTTGGACATGCCCGAAATCGCAGACTTCCGCGTTGAGGCTCGCCATAAAGAAAGCTTGCATCCGCATGATGCGGTGGCGATTGCGACCGCCGGACTGCCGGGCGGGATGACAGCCTGATGGACTTCCTGTCCTCTGACCAACGGTCGGTCGCCCCCGACTCGGAACTGTCACTGGCCGACGCCCAGCGACAAGTCCATGCCTGGATCCAAGAACACGGTGTGAGGTACTTCGCTCCGTTGACCAACTTGGCCCAACTGGTCGAGGAGGTCGGCGAACTGGCCCGACTGCTGTCTCGTACCTACGGCGAGCAGAGTTTCAAGCCAGGCGAAGACGCGACCCGTCTGCCGGACGAATTCGCTGACGTGTTGTTTGTGCTCCTGTGCTTGGCCAACCAAACCGGAGTCGACCTCACGCAAGCCCTGGCCGCGAATCTGGCGAAAAAAACCCAGCGAGATCGCGATCGACACAAGCAAAACCCTAAATTACAACAAAACCAATAGTTAAAAAAGACGCGAGTCGGATTTAACAAGCCACATAGCAACCAACCAACCACTCACGAATAGAGGATCTACCCCATGGCAATGACCATCATGCGACGCATCAAGTTCTGCGCCGGCCACCGACTGATGAATCACGGCGGCAAGTGCGAATTCTTCCACGGCCACAACTATGTGGCGGACTTTTACGTCACCGGGCGGGAAGCCGACGCGGTCGGACGCGTGATCGACTTCTCCCAACTGAAAGCCGCCTTCAAGGGCTGGCTGGATGAACATTGGGATCACGGTTTCTTGGTGCACGAAGACGACCAAAACGCGCTCCATGCCCTGCGGCAGGTGGTGCCGGTCAAACTGTACACGATGCCCTACAACCCGACCGCCGAGAGCATGGCCAAGTACTTGCTGGAAGTGGTTTCGCCCGAACTGTGCCAAGAGTTCGTGGGCTACGATGTGCACGTGACCAAAGTGGTGGTCTGGGAGACAGACGACTCCTTTGCCGAAGCCGTCCTGCACAGCCCCGTCGAAGACTACCTGCCGGCCGCCACGCAGTAAGCACTTCTCCGGAAACCACAGCCTGAACACTGGCCAGCCTGATCACTGGCCAGCTGCCAACGCGGTGCACTCGACGTCACAGGCTTGCGTTGAGCTACCTAGCCAACTAGCGGCTGCCCGATTGCGGGACACGTGGTTCGGAAATCCTGGGCGATTCGAAAATCTTGGGTGGTTCGGGAATCTTGGGTGGTTCCCGAACCACCTTGCCCTGTCGCTCCCACGGCGTCGCCCGCTGAACATCCGCCAAGCTCAAGTAGCGGTTCTCTTCTGGCTCATAACCATCCCAAATCAGCGGAACATCGTTACCTTGGAAATAGGTATTGCCGTCGATTTCACGCTGCTGGGCCATCAACTTGTAGGCGACAATCCCCGCCACGCGATTGTCGCTGAAGACGTTGTTCCGTATCGTCTGCTGGATATCCTCGTTACGCGACAGCTTGATGCCCGCCCCATTGTGCTGATTGGTCGACTTCCAGCCATTTTCCATAAAGAAATTGGACTCAATAACGGCGTCGGGACTGGCGGTAGTATTCAACCCCGATCCACTGTTGCGAAAGAGTTGATTGCCGGTGACCTTGACCACGGATCCCGCACGCATCAGATCCAGAATCAGTCCGTTGCCATCGATCCCGGTTAAGTCTACCTGATGCGATGCCGAGTTATTTTGCACCAAAGTGTCAAAAGACGAGTGCACGCTGATGGCGGAACTGCCAGGATACTCCATCGATTCGGAGTAATAACCTCCGTGTGTCACTCGATTGCCTTCGATCACACAATCGCGGGTATCGTTGAGCAAAGAGATATGGCTGCGACCGCTGTGTGTCACATGATTCCCCACGATCCGCACGCGTTGGGCACCTTCGCGCACATCGATCCCATTGTCCAGACATTGGGTAATGCGATTATTTTGAATCAAGGCATCCGTCAGCGAGGGACTGGGTTGCCACGTAAAGATTCCATTGACGCAGTGCGAGATGGCATTGTCTTCGATCCGCACGGACCGGCTACCGCGACACTGGATCCCTGCCCAGTAGCCACGAATGGAGTTCCCTGTCAGCACCACATCTTGACTGGAGGAGACATCGATTGCGGTACGATAATCCAAGCCGGCGACAATCGCGAAATAAGTCGCAAACATGGACTCGACCGCCGGTTGTCGCAATGCCCAATCCTGCGTGAAGTCGATCGGACGCTTGGGGTCCACAGGCACATCACGCACGATTGCCGGCATATCCTGCCATGGTCCCCAGTCGCTAAAGCTGGCAAATTGAAAATCAAAGCCAGAAATTATCACATGAGAGACCTCCTGCAGGCGAAAGGAGGAAACGATCGGCTTCGCCGCCCGATCCGCCTGAATCAACAACGGTCGCTCCGCCGCGCCCGAACGCAGCACCGGGATAACGCCCCGCCCCCAACCACTGTCCTCCTGGCGGTAATCGCCGTCAGCAACCAGCACGGTATCGCCCGGCTTGGCCCGAGCAACAGCAGCTGCAATCGTACGCAAGGGGCGCTCCGGAGTCCCTGGATTCCGATCTGATGCAGTCCCGACTTGCGAAACATGAATGGCTCGCGGTTCGGACTCGGCCGAGACGGCAACCTCTCGCCCGGGATCCCCCGTCGCCTTGGCAACGAGCAACCGAGGCCCAAGCCCCAGAGAGTTGGAGGCCGGGTAACCAAGGCACAGGCAACTCACACACAGGCAATTGACCCATGTGTGTCGCCAGAAACGAGAGTCATTCGCTGGTTTATTCATTGGGCTGGATTCCCCGTAACTCATTGACTGCTGACAGACTCAGCCCGTCGCCGATTCATCTTGTCGCGATGGGGCCTGCAGCTGCAGCAGGTCGCGCAATGCCATTTCCAAATCGATCTTCTGGGACTTGGCGTAAGCGACCAGCGTCAAGGCCACGGCGGCCAATGACTCGGAGGTCGGCTGCAGATCGCCCACTTGAGCCTGCAGTTCGGCCAGTGTTGGCAACGCCTGCTGTTTGGCGATCTCGGCTGCTCGCATCAGCGTTGGCAAACCACTCGGGATGCCACTTTTCCGACCGTTTTCACTCGCCTTGATCGCCTGCCAATTGGTGACCACCTCTTCCGAGTCGGCCACCTGCGTGTCACCGAAGACATGCGGATGCCGTCGGATCAGCTTGTCCACAATGCTGGATTCGATGTCAGCATAATCAAAACGCCCGGCTTCGGCACCGATCACCGCATGAAAAGCCACCTGCAGCAACACATCGCCCAATTCATCAGCCATCCATGCCGGGTCGTCGGACTCGATTGCTTCGACCGCCTCGGCCGCCTCCTCCAGCAGGTAGGGTCGCAAACTGCGATGGGTCTGCTCCCGATCCCAGGGACACCCGTCGGGGGCCCGCAGTTTTTGCATAATTGCCAGTAACCGTTGCATGATTGCCTCGAAAAATTGGCCAGCCCGTTCGCGTTTGGCTTGGTTTGCCACCGGATCCTCGGGGCACGAAACGCTGGACGCGTGCCTCGCCCCGCGCCGTCGCCGCCTTTCGGGATGATGGGAGCACCTGCCCCCGGGTTGTCAAACGCGTTTGTATGTTAAGATAATCGGCAGATTCCGGCACCGGGAGGGGCGACGCTGTCGTTGCTTGACCGGGACCGAGTTCCGCCGCGTCTCGGTGGCCGATCCAGCCGGAATTTTCAGTCAATCTGAATGAGATTCACATAACCCTCGGGAGTGGCAATGCAGATCCAGATACACAAGGGCAAGCAAGTCGAAGTGGGCGAAGACTTCAACGAGTTCGTGACCAGCGAAATCGAGACCAAACTGAAGCGATTCGAGGATCGCATCACGCGGTATGAAGTTCACTTTGCCGACGAAAACAGCAGCGCGAAGTCCAGCGATGACGACAAACGCTGTGTGATTGAAGCC
This sequence comes from Pirellulaceae bacterium, assembly GCA_018402565.1. Classification (GTDB taxonomy): domain Bacteria; phylum Planctomycetota; class Planctomycetia; order Pirellulales; family Pirellulaceae; genus M30B19. The sequence continues at coordinate 536,938 of JAGYIQ010000002.1, forward strand.
CGCCCCAACGGCATGCAGCCGGTCTCTGTCACCGCCCATGCCGCGACGGTTCGATTTGCCTTGGACGCCGCCATCGAAAAGATGAAGACGCTGCTGGGACGCACGATGGACAAGTTGTCCCAAGCCAAAGGTCGCACGGCCCTGGGGGACATCCCCGAAGCCGAGATCTAAGATCTTCCGACGCGTGAGAGCACTCTGCCGGCAGTGGCAAACCGTTTCGGTAAAGGCCTGCCGTTTCGGTAAAGGCCTGTTCCAAAACGGTTTGCCACTGCCGGCTTTTTTGCATTCACTCGGATTACACGGGATCTTGCTCGGCGATGAACTGCAACAGTGCGGCTCGAAAACTGCCGGGGCTGACATTGGCATTGAGTCGCTTGGCCTGTGCGATCAATGGCCCCAGGGCTTGCTGTTTGCCGCGACGATAATCGGCAATCGCATCCGCGTTCTGACCGACGATTGCCTGGACCAACTCCGTGACCTCATCGGCCGACACCGCGGCGATGCCCAAACGCTGTTTGGCCTCCGCCAACGATAGCGGCCGTTCCAGCCACAGCGAGAACACCTCGCGAGCCCGCGCGTGGTCCAACTCACCGCTCGAGACCGCTGCCACCAACTCACCGAGTCGGGCGGCGGTGATTGGAAACTGAGCAATCGTTTGTTGTTGCTCATTGAGCAAGCGCAGGACCTCTTGCGTGATCCAATTGGCGGACCGCTTGCCGTCGCGACTGGTCTCCGCAACCGTCTCAAAATACTCGGCCACCTCGCGTCCTTGCTCCACGATCACACCGGCATCGTAGTCGTTCAACTGCCAGCGTTCGACCAACGCTTGCTTCCATTGCTGAGGCAGTCGAGGAAGTCTCGCCCGTCGCTCCGCAATCTGTTCGGCCGAGATCACGACCGGGGGCAAGTCAGGACAGGGAAAGTAGCGATAGTCGGCCGCCTCTTCTTTTTCTCGCTGGACCGTAGTCACCTCACGATCCGCATCCCAGCCACGCGTTTGCTTGGGACGCTGCCCCAAGACCTGGCCGTTTTCCTGCCAAACTTGCATTTGGCGTCGGGACTCGTACTCCAAAGCGCGTTCCACATTGCGAAAGCTATTGAGATTTTTGATCTCCACAATCGGCGTGGCAACCGTGCGACCGTCCACTGCAATATGCAAGTTGACGTTCGCGTCCACTCGCATCGAACCCTCTTGCATGTTGCAGTCGGACACACCGATATACAACAGCACGGTCCGCAGTTGTTGCAAGAAGGCCTTGGCCTCCTGCGGCGAACGCAAGTCGGGCTCGGTCACAATCTCCATCAAGGGCGTCCCCGTGCGATTGAGATCGATGCACGTGCCCGTCGCCGCCCCCTCGCCGTGCAAACTCTTGCCGGCATCCTCCTCCAAGTGGGCGCGGTTGATGCGGACGTGACAGCGGCGTGCCGGTTCCGTCGGATCGATAAACTCCAACCGCCCGTTTCGCGTGATGGGCAGATCCAATTGACTGGTCTGATACCCCTTGGGCAAATCCGGATAGAAATAGTGCTTGCGATCCCAACGGCAGCCCGACACCAACTCCATATCCAGTGCCAAGCCGATATCGATCGCCAACTCGATCGCCCGTTGGTTGATCATGGGCAAGGTACCCGGCAATCCCTGACAAATCGGACATGTCTGCGTATTGGGTGGCTGGCCATAGGCCGTGCCGCAACGACAAAACAGCTTGCTCTGCGTCGCCAACTGCACATGAATTTCCAAACCAACAATCATCTGATGGGCCAGGCTCGTGCCAGTCATGAGCGACCTCCCGCCGAGTCCTTGATTGACGCTCCGTTGCCCTCCGCGCAGCCGGCGGACAGGTGACTGAGGTTCCAACGATGTAGCAGGCGTGCGACATGGAACAACAGCGGCTCGCCACAGGGGGGCGCGTGAAATTGGACGGCCACCGGCAAACCCCGCGACAAATCCCCCGACGCGGCAACCGGGATACTGATCGCGGGCAGACCCGCCAGGTTGGCGCTGACGGTGAATTGATCCGTCAGGTACATCGCCACCGGATCCTGGCGATGAGCCCCGATCGCGAACGCCGGAGCCGGCGTGGTGGGCCCCAGCAACACGTCAACGCTCTGAAAGGCAGTGGCAAAATCTTGACGAATGGCTTGACGAAGCCGCAATGCTTGTTGGTAATACCGATCCGCGTAACCTTGGCTCAAGGCAAAGGTCCCCAACAATATTCGGCGCTTCACTTCCGCACCAAACCCCTCGCCACGTGAGGCCGCCATGACCTGTTCCAAACTAGTCGACTCCGGCAAGTTGGCTCGATGCCCGAAGTGCATACCGTCGTAACGCGACAGGTTACTGGCTGCTTCGCACGAGGCCACCAAATAATAGGCCGCAATCGCCTGTGCCTGATACGGCAGACTGACTCGCGTCACCGTGGCACCTTGCGATTGCAAGTAATCTCGCGTGGTTTCCCAAGCCACACGCACGGCCGGATCGAGCGACAACTCAGTATGCTCGGCCACAAAGCCCACTCGCAGGGGCCGCTGGCGCCAATCCCCCAACGCCTCTTCCGCGTCACGTACCGCCGCAGAAGACAAACAGGTCGCATCATAGTCGTCGGCACCCTCGATCGTCCGGAACAATGACTCGAGATCCTCCGGCGAGTTGGCCAACGGCCCGACCTGATCCAAGCTACTGGCAAAGGCCAACAAGCCATAACGACTGACGCGACCGTATGTCGGCTTCAATCCGTAGACACCGCAAAAGGCCGCCGGCTGACGAATCGAGCCCCCCGTATCGGACCCCAACGTCAGTGGCACCATGCCCGCCGCCACCGCCGCCGCACTGCCGCCGCTTGATCCGCCAGGACTGTAACCCTCCGTCGCACCAGCCCCCGCCTCAGTCGCTGAACCATTCGCTACCGAACCCGCAGCCCCAGGACCTGCGGCTTTCGAGCCAGTCGCCGCCCGATGCGGGTTCTGCGTGGGGCCATAATAGGAATACTCGGTGCCCGAGCCCATCGCGAACTCGTCCATGTTGGTCCGACCCATCAACACGGCATCGGCCCGCTCCAGCCGCTGGCAGACCGTGGCTGTATACGTCGGACGAAAGTTGGCCAACATACGAGAGGCAGCGCTGCAGACCTGGCCCGCGACACACAAATTGTCTTTGATGCCGATCGGCACGCCCGCCAACGGCCCGAGTTGCTGCCCAGCCGCTCGTTTCTGGTCCACCCGCTGGGCCTGCTCCATGGCTGACGCGGCCCAGACCTCGACAAAAGCGTTCAGCCGAGGATTGAGCGTCGCAATCCGCTGTAAATAATGCTCGGTGACTTGTCGGGCCGACCATTCACCCGTTCGCACCCGCCGCGTCCATTCCACGGCCGAAGGTTCCGCGGCTGTCATCACGGCCTACTCCAACACTCGCGGAACGTGATAATACGGCCCGGAAACGTCCGGCGCATTGGCCAACGCCTGCTCCAACGTGGAACTGGGCGCCACCTCGTCCGCCCGCAGGACATTGCCGGGGGAGCTACCCTGCGTGGCCGGCTCAAAGGCCGATAGATCCAATTGCGTCAACGACCGAGCGTCACTCAAGATCTTGGCCAAATCGGCGACCAAGGCTTGGCGATCAGGCTCTGCCAACTGCAAACAAGCCAGACGCTCCAACTTGCTGATCGTCGCCATCGTCACTTCGGGCTCCGCCGCCGGTTGACTGGTCGAATTCAATTCCGTCATAAGTACTTTCACTGCCGCCAGGTCCCAACTCTGCGGCGTCAGTCTAACAAGCTTTGGCAGACAAAAAAACAGGGAGCCCGAGACACACTCGGGCTCCCTTGATTCATCGAGTAAAATCAGCCAACCAGTCACCGACATGGCTCGCCGAATCTCTACAATACTGCCTGACTAGCGAGCAGCGACGTAAACCGGCGAGGCATCAGCGGCAAAGTCGAAGTGCAGCGGTTGACCCGCCTTCAACTGAACCGTCTCACGCTTGACGACCGCCTGGCCGTTTTCCTCCCACTGAACTTCGATCTGGTAATCGTCCCATACCTGATCGGCAGCCAGGGTGTTCGTGTAAAAGTAACGCAAGTCGCCGCCGCTTTGCGTGTCCACGCCCGCCAAACGGACCTTGGCATCCGCCGGCACTCGCAACGTCAATGAAGTGACTGGAGCCACTTCACGATTGAAGTCGAACGCCAATAGAGCCGGCTGTTCGGGTACCAAGTCGATGACCTTCGTCTGCGAAACCTCTTCGCCATTCTGGCTGGTCACAACGCGAATCTCGTAGGTGTTCTTGCGATTGAAGCTCAGGTTCTTCGCAACAAACCGACGCTCGGTGCCCGGCGTCTTCATCCGCTGGTCGTTGACGTAGACCACCGCGTCCTGGGGCACTCGCATGGTCAGAACCGCCGAGCCAGTCGCGTTGGCATTGACCGCTCGCACGCGGTTGCTCACGTCTTGCACAGAAATGGTGCGGCCAACGGTCCGCTCGAAATCATCACGCAAGGTCGCACGACGACGCGTTTGCGGGTCGCCTGTCGGTTCGGCCAATGGAGCCACACCCGGGGCAGTACCGCCCGGAGCTGCCGTACCCGGGGTCGCGGGGACTTCCACACCCTCGCCCAAGTGTCCCTCGAAGTACATCTCGGGACGGTAGCTGGTCGCTCCGCTATAACCTACCGAACCACCGCTCGAACCACCAGAACTACCACTGTAAACGACGTAACCTCCAGACGAGCCACCGCTGCTGGCATGACTGACGTACCCACCCGAAGAGCCACCATTGAAGCCGCCACTGGAGCCGCCACTGGAGCCATGGTGCCGAGTATGCAGGCGCTGCAGTCCGGTGTGGATCCGACCCAACAAACGACGAACCGGACCGGTGCCACCGGAACTTCCGCCCGAGGAAGCATGGCCACCGGAGGAGGCAAAACCACCCCCCGAAGACCCAAAGCCACCCGAGGATGAGTAACCACCCGAGGAAGCAAAACCTCCTGATGAGGAAAAACCTCCCGAGCTACCGTACGAACCAAAAGAATCCGCCACGGCCAACGGAGCCGTCAGCAGACACGCAATCGCGCCGCCAATTACCGCAGTCGTAACTCGCATACTTTGTAAACTTCGACGCATTCCACTAGTCTCCTACTCGCCGCTCTTCGCCCACCCAGTCCCAAAACACCCTCCGGTGCGACGCGGCGGTCCAGTACCACCGACGTCCCATCACCGAAAATAACGACTGGGCAATATAAGTAGACTAGCTAACAAACAGCAGTTTCGCAAATCCTGAGCCGATAAATTGCCGCAAATAACCCCGGCCGTGCGAAACTGCACAGCAGCAAAAGCGGGTGGCAAAAGTGGGTGGCACCTATTCAAAGCGTAGCACCCATTGAAAGCGTAGCCTTGAGGCAAATAGGTCATATGGGACCCATAAGACCCATTCTCCGCAGTGGGGACACACACTGCCTGCCGGCCTCCCCCGAAAAGCGGGTGGCACCTATCGAAAGCGTGGCACCTATTGAGAGCCTAGCCTTGAGGCAAATAGGTCATATGGGACCCATACGACCCATTCTCGGCAGTGGGGACACACAACGCCTGCCGGCCTCCCCCGAAAAGTGGGTGGCACCTATTGAAAGCGTGGCACCTATTGAAAGCGTAGCCTTAAGGCAAATAGGTCATATGGGACCCATACGACCCATTCTCCGCAGCGGGGACACAACTACGCCTGCCGGACTCCCCCGAAAAGTGGGTGGCACCCATTGAATTCTTCCCCGAAAAGTGGGTGGCACCTATTGAATTCTCCGCAGCGGGGACACACAACGCCACCAGAACTCCCCCGAACAGTGGGTGGCACCTATTGAAAGCGTGGCACCTATTGAAAGCGTAGCCTTGAGGCAAATAGGTCATATGGGACCCATACGACCCATTCTCCGCAGCGGGGACACACAACGCCTGCCGGTCTCCCCCGAAAAGTGGGTGGCACCCATTGAATTCTTCCCCGAAAAGTGGGTGGCACCCATTGAATTCTCGGCAGCGGGGACACACAACGCCACCAGGACTCCCCCGAAAAGTGGGTGGCACCCATTGAAAGCGTGGCACCTATTGAAAGCGTAGCCTTGAGGCAAATAGGTCATATGGGACCCATATGACCCATTCACCGCAGCGGGGACACACAACGCCACCAGAACTCCCCCGAAAAGTGGGTGGCACCTATTGAAAGCGTAGCCTTAAGGCAAATAGGTCATATGGGACCCATACGACCCATTCTCGGCAGCGGGGACACAACTACGCCTGCCGGACTCCCCCGAAAAGTGGGTGGCACCCATTGAATTCTTCCCCGAAAAGTGGGTGGCACCTATTGAATTCTCCGCAGCGGGGACACACAGTGCCACCAGGCCTCCCCCGAAAAGTGGGTGGCACCTATTGAAAGCGTGGCACCTTTTGAAAGCGTAGCCTTGAGGCAAATAGGTCATATGGGACCCATATGACCCATTCTCCGCAGCGGGGACACACAACGCCTGCCGAACTCCCCCGAAAAGTGGGTGGCACCCATTGAATTCTTCCCCGAAAAGTGGGTGGCACCTATTGAATTCTCCGCAGCGGGGACACACAACGCCTGCCGAACTCCCCCGAAAAGTGGGTGGCACCCATTGAATTCTCCCCCGAAAAGTGGGTGGCACCCATTGAATTCTCCGCAGCGGGGACACACAGTGCCACCAGGCCTCCCCCGAAAAGTGGGTGGCACCTATTGAAAGCGTGGCACCTATTGAAAGCGCAGCCTTGAGGCAAATAGGTCATATGGGACCCATAAGACCCATTCTCCGCAGCGGGGACATTCTCCGCAGCGGGGACACACAACGCCTGCCGGACTCCCCCGAAAAGTGGGTGGCACCCATTGAAACCGTAGCACCTATTGAAAGCGTAGCCTTGAGGCAAATAGGTCATATGGGACCCATATGACCCATTCTCCGCAGCGGGGACACACAGTGCCTGCCGAACTCCCCCGAAAAGTGGGTGGCACCCTTTGCCTACACCCCGAAAAGTGGGTGGCACCTATTGCCGACAGCACCCATTGCCTACAGCACCCATTGCCTACAGCACCCATTGCCTACAGCACCCATTGCCTACACCACTGTGTTTTGGGGCGTTCGTCCGTGGTCGGACTAAAAGAACAGATTGAACGAAAAGAAATGCAACCGTCTGTCAGCATCCCGACCCGGATGATCGATCGTCTGGTTCAAATACCCAAACTCGACCCGGGCTGGTCGGCCTAACCCCGGCAGACGCGGGGGGCCACCAAAACTCGCCTGCCCCGCCGAACCGCCCTCTGCCAACGGCCCCCTCAGCCAGGCCCAACCCACAAACGCTCGGCTCTGATCAAACCCATTCTCTGGGCCCCACCCCACGTCTCGCACATCAAAAAAACGCTCTTCCCACACCACCCAGCGACCCGCCGCCCCGCTGTCGGACGCCAAATTCCAATGCGAAACCCGTCGCAACCGCGGCCCGAACTCGGTGTTCAGATCCAATACATGCCGCCGCTGCCTCCCACCGAAAGCGGACGTTGGAATCGGGTCTGGCACCAGATTAGCGGCCGAAACTTCCGCCCCGGAACCACTGGCCGTCGCTCCATCCACCGCCAATCCATCCACCGCCGACCAATCGATCCCCTCAGAGGGGTCGAAACCGACTAAAGCTGGCCACCGACCAAAACGCAGTTCACCCCAACCGGCGCGGGTCGCGTTCCAACCGATCAAGGGTCGACCCCCAGCACCTCCGACACCCCTAGCACGCTCAGCAACGGGTGTGACCGCCCATTCCTGCGTGCAAGTCCCGCCCCCACAGACTTCGGCGGGGATCGCAGCAACCGAATCAGCGACAGCCAGCAGGCCCAATAGAATCAAACAGGCGCATGCCGGGGCCGGGCCAGCACAAACCGCTGGCCACCACTTCTCCGCCCAACGCCTGTGTCTCCGGACCGCCAATCCCACCTCCCGGCATCATGCCGCCCTGGCAGCACCAACCGACGCGACGCTGCCCCCGCAACGCGGCCAACTCTCGACCACTGAAAAATTCCGGTCAATGCTCCGCCAGCCTCGCTAGCAGCATCGCCCGGTCTCTGAAAGCAATTAGAACAACGGGCCCTTGCCGCTGGCGCGCCGCCAGGCGGACAATTGGCCCAAGTGGATATTTAGATGAGCGACCAACAGGAAACCCGCCATATCGGCGACGGTCGGCAACTCTTGTTCGAAGAAGCCCAATTTCTGCGGGGCCGCCAATTGCTCGGGCGTCGCTTGATCGAACAACTCGACCGCATGACGGTAGGACTGCTGAAAGTACTGCACCAATTCCTCCTTGCTCGGGTAATCCGCCCGCTGGTCCGACACGGGCTTCTTCGTGTCGGCTCGCTCGTTCCAGTCGGCCGGACACACACCGCTGCCACCCAGCATTTTGCTGGTGTAATCCGCGGCAGTGGCCAAGTGCATCAGCAACCAACCCGGTGGGTTCAGGCCCGCGGGCCGTTCGGCGAACGACTCACACGGCAGATCAGACAAGATCTGCTGGGCGTAATTCAAAGATGCCAAACAATTCAATCCAATCGCGCTCATCGTCCCTGTCCTCGTTGAAAAATAGCAGTAAGTCCGACATCGACAGACGCGGATAGCCAAGTCACCTGTACCACCGCCAGCCGGAGAAGCCTGCACAGAAGAAACACGCCAGGTACAACCTGCATTTGAAAAAACCGGCGCACGAAAAAGCCCTCGAGTCAACGACTCCAGGGCTTTCTCAACAGTCGGGCTGACTGGATTCGAACCAGCGACCTCAACACCCCCAGTGTTGCGCGCTACCAGGCTACGCTACAGCCCGTTGACGGAACAGCGAGTTCCGCGGGAACTGCCCTCGGCGTGCTGCGACTGCTCGCATCACGTCGACCGCAGTGTAATGGACAACGCCCACGAGCACAAGTTCACTGAATCTGCTGGCTCGGATCGCCCGCAGGCTCCACAGGACCGTGGCCTCCGCTGATTCCGACAAGCGAGACCTTGCGGGACTGGGCTTCGTTGTTCTCGCAGTTGGACTAGCGGCGTTCCTTGAGTCGAACGGCCTTGCCGATACGATCGCGGAGGAAGTACAGCTTGGCACGCCGCACGATCGAGCGACGCTTGACTTCGACCTTGGAGACCTTGGGTGAATGGATGGGGAACTTGCGTTCGACGCCTTCCCCAGCCACGATGCGCCGGACGGTGAACATTTCCTTGGAGCCGGAGCCACTGCGAGCGATCACCGTCCCGTTGAAGATCTGGGTCCGACTCTTATCGCCTTCCAGAATCAAGCAGTGGACGTCGACCGTGTCGCCCACGCTGAATTCGGGGACGTCGGTCTTCATCGCGGTCTTTTCGACCATCTCCAAAATTTTCTGCGTCATTTCAGTCTACCTTTTCACTTGGATGATTCCTGGTCCGGTCAGTTTCCGAACCCGCAGGAAAGTCGTCACTCGCCACCCGTCCGCTCGCCGTCGTTGGTCTCGGTCAAGAGATCACTGCGGCGTTGCCGGGTGCGTATTTCACTTTGTTCTTGCCGCCAAGCTTGAATCTTCGGATGATCCCCGCTCAGCAGGACCTCGGGCACCTGCCAGCCCCGGAAGTCTCTTGGTCGCGTGTATTGAGGATACTCCAGCAGTCGGTTTTCGGTCGAAAACGAATCCTGACTGGCGGACTGCTCATCCCCCAAGGCCCCGGGCAGCAGTCGCATGACGGTCTCGATCAAGACCATCGCCGCCACTTCCCCCCCGTTGATAATGTAGTCTCCCAGCGAGACCTCGATCGGCTGCAACACGTCGAGGATCCGTTGGTCGAAACCCTCGTACCGGCCACAGATCATCATCAAGTGACTCTCCGCGGCCAACTCTTCCGCCCAGCGTTGATTCCAGGTTCGACCGGTCGGCGAGAGCAACAGCAGTGGCCCCGGCTTGGCCACTTCCGCTCGAATCGCCTGCACGCAGTCGACCACCGGTTGCGGCGCCAGGACCATGCCCGGGCCGCCTCCGTAGGGTCGGTCGTCGACCCGACCGTGCTTGTTCTCGGTCCACTGCCGGGGATTGTGCAGCAAAACCTCCAACAACTGCCGGTCGATGGCCCGCTTCAAGATGCTCTCGCTCAAAAAACCCGCAAACAATTCGGGAAACAGCGAGAAGACATCGATCCGCATGTCCGACGACCCAACTAGCCTTACTCGGCTTTGTTACCTTCGTCCGTGGCACCTTCGGCCGGAGCTTCCGCAGCAGCTTCCGTCGCCGGAGCTTCAGCAGCAGCAGCCGATTCAGCGGCGGCGGCTTCCGCAGCAGCGGCTTCCGCGGCAGCAGCTTCCGCTTCCGCAGCAGCCTTGGCGGCTTTGGCAGCCTCTTCAGCCAATTCCGCCGGGGACTTGCCTCGCGGAGCCACTTGAGCCGCCTCTTGGGCGCGCTCGATCGCTCGGCTGCGACGAGAATCCAAGCGAGCCAAGGCCTCTTTCTGGGCCTCCAAGTGCGAGCCGCCGGTGCCATACTTCTTGATCAAAGTGGCGACCTTCGGCGAGGGCTGCGCGCCCACTCCCAACCAGTAACCGATCCGTTCACCCTTGAGGATGGCACGGGCATCGGTTTCGGGCACCATGGGATCGTAAATGCCCAATTCCTCAATGGCGCGGCCATCGCGGGGCGACCGCTGGTCCATCGCACAGACACGGAAAAACGGACGGCCCTTGCGGCCAAACTTCTTCAGACGGATACGAACTGCCACTTAAGCAAACTCCTCAACTCACGATTTGTTGTCATCCCCGGACTACCACTTTGAACCTCAGCCCCGCCCCTCTTTGCGTTTCTGCTTGAGCTTCCGTTCTCGCTCTTTTTTCAACTTTTCCCGCTCCTTGGGCGACAACCGCTTGCCGGTCGTCCCCTTGGATTTGGGCATCCTGGCGGACGGATCCAGCATCTGTTGCTGCATCTCACGCAGGGCGGCCTGCTTGTCGGCCATGTCCCCGCCGCCCGCCATCATCGACATCATGCCCTTCATCGACTCGAACTGTTTGACCAGCTCACTCACCTCGTTGGATGCCGCCCCCGCGCCACGAGCAATCCGCTGCCGCCGCGGCGAATCAATGATCTTGGGATTCCGCCGCTCCTCGGGCGTCATCGAATCGATCAAGCCCACTTGCCGCTTGATGGCCTTGGCCGCCTCCGGCGAACCCGTCATCTGCTTCAACCCGTCGCGCAGCTCGGCCGGCACGCCAGGCATCATCATGATCATCTTTTGCAGCAAACCCGGCTTGGCGATCTTCTGAATATGATTCCGAAAATCCTCCAGGGTCATCTGACCCTTTTCCATCTGCTGCCGGAGCTTTTCCTGCTCGTCCTGGTCCATCAGCAGTTGGGCCTCACGGGCCAAACCGACAATGTCACCCAAGCCCAAAATCCGACCCGCCATCCCCTCGGGATGAAACGGCTCGAGCGCCTCCATGTTCTCGCCAGTGCCGATAAACTTGATCGGCACACCCGTCACATGCTTGACACTCAGCAACGCCCCACCCCGAGCATCACCGTCCAACTTGGTCAGGATGACGCCGTCCAGCTCAAGGGCCTCGTGGAAGGCCGCCGCACTGTTGACCGCGTCCTGACCGGTCATGCCGTCCACCACCAACAGCACTTGCTGCGGCTGCACCTGCGAGTCAATGTCCCGCAACTGCTGCATCAAATCTTCGTCGATGGCCAATCGACCGGCCGTATCCAGAATCACGATCTGGTAACCCTCGGCCGTCGCCTTGGCCACCGCGTCGCGACAGACCTTGACCGGGTCCTGCTGCCCCTCTTCCCAGTAAACCGGGACACCCAAACTGTCGCCCAAAACTCTCAATTGCTGGATGGCCGCCGGACGCTGCAAGTCCGCCGCCACCAACATCGGCTTGATCTTTTCCTGCAACAACAACTTGGCCAGCTTGCCGCAAGTCGTCGTTTTACCCGAACCCTGCAAACCACACATCATAATGACGGTCGTTGCGCCCTGACGCAGCGGAATCGAGTGATCCACCGGACCCAAGAGATTGATCAACTCCTGGTTCACGATGCCGACCAACTGCTCGTGCGGCTTCAGGCTCAGCAAAACCTTCTCGCCCAACGCCTTCTGCGTCACCGAATCCATGAAATCACGGATCACGGAGATGCTGACGTCTGCCTCCAACAGCGACTGCTCCACCAGCTTCAAGCCGTCGCGCATGTTGGATTCCGTCAGCCGACCCTTGCCGGTCAGCGTCTTGAACGCCGATCGTAAACTGGTCTGCAATGAATCAAACATCCAACTTCCCTACAGCAAATCTGGGGCCCAGGCCTCGGTTTTGACACACCCCGGGCCAGACGCCCGGCGGAGCGAGCCGCGCATTTTAGCAGACCCACCGCCCCCTTGTAAATGGTTTCATCCCCGAGAATCAGCCAGTATTTCCCGTTTTAATCGAACAAAACGCTTTGCAGCGACTCCTAAGTAACCCCAGCCCCCATGGGGCTTGTTGATTTTTCCGCAGCGAAATGCGTCAAGCATTTCGATTAACTGAAAAACGCCGTGTTTTTGCCCGACTTTATCGAATCGGGCGACAAGTTCGCGAGCAAGTCTGGAAAAACCAACAAGCACCATGGCAGGTTAATTTTTCGCGAGCGCGGGCTGCCGAGGCCGCACAACCCCAGTATGATCGGTCGCTGCTCCCTTCGCGAGACCCGACCACTGACTCTCCTCCCAAACTTGGAGCCGACGCCATGCCCACTCGAGACACCCAAACGCCCCCTGCCACAGCCGCCCGAATGGCCCCAACCGCCATCACCACACCGGCAACGAGCCGACAACCGCGAGCGAAGTGGGCCACACGGCTGGCGCTGACTTGCCCGCTGCTACTGCTCCTGACCGCCCTGCCCTGCACCTCGGCTCAAGACCTCGGTGGGGACGGAGATCTGCGTCTCAATCAAATCCAGGTCATCGGCAGCCACAACTCCTACCACATCGCCCCCGAACCCGAACTATTAAAGATGATCGCCCTCAGCGGACAGCGCGTGGCCGACTCGATCGACTACACGCACCCCTCGCTGACCGACCAATTGACGCAAGGACTCCGCCAATTCGAACTGGACATTTACGCCGATCCCACCGGCGGGCGGTTCGCCGCTCCCCTGGGCTATCAAATGCTCCGCGACGCCGGCAAGGACCCGCAGTACGTCCCCAATCCCGACGGAAAACTGGACCGCCCCGGCCTAAAGATCATCCACGAGCCGAACTTCGATTACGCCACCCGCAACGAGACCTTCCTCGACGCCCTGCAAGAAATCGATAACTGGTCCGCCCAGAACCCCGATCACCTGCCGATCCTGGTGCTGGTCGAACTCAAAGAGAAATCGGCCGTGGCCTCGCCAGTCAAATTGCTGCCCTTTGACCAAGAACAATTGCAGCAAGTCGACACCGAAATCCGCCAAGCCATCTCCCCCTCGCGACTCCTGACACCCGATGACCTCCGCGGCGATTTTGACACCCTCCGCGAAGCCCTCCAAACACGCGGTTGGCCAAAACTGGTCGATTGCCGCGGCAAGATCTTCTTCGCCCTAGATAACGAGGGCGCCCTGATGGAACGCTACCTGGCGGATCACCCCAGCCTCCGCGGCCGCGCGATGCTGGCCTCCGTCGCCCCCGAACACCCCGCCGCCGCCTTCCGCAAATTGAACGACCCCGAACGGCAATTCGAGGAAATCCAACGGTCGGTGCGAGCCGGGCTGATCGTGCGAACCCGAGCGGACGCCAACACGACACAAGCTCGCAACAACGACCCAACCCAACGCGACCAAGCCCTGGCCACCGGCGCCCAGTTCGTCAGCACGGACTACTGGAACGCCGACCCACGCCTGTCCAGTTACCAAGTTCGGTTCAGCCAGGACCGATTCGCGCGCCGCAACCCCCTCGTCCAACCCGAGGAAAAGCAGTAGGGCGTAGGGCGGAGGGCGGAGGGCGGAGGGCGAAGGGCGGCGTAGGGCGTAGAGCGTAGGGCGGAGGGCGAAGGGCGTAGGGCGTAGAGCGTAGAGCGTAGGGCGTAGGGCGGAGGGCGTAGAGCGTAGAGCGTAGGGCGTAGAGCGTAGGGCGTAGCGGGGAGGTCGGAAGGTGTAGGGAATAGGGTGCAGGGCGGAAGGTGCAGGGCCGGGGCGATTCGGGGTTGCAGGGGCGAAGGGGCAGTGATGCTGGGGCAGTGATGCTGGGGCAGTGATGCCGGGGAAGACAGAGCCGCGGATGGGCACGGAGCGACACGGATGTTCACAGCGCAACCGGTTTTGGATTTCCAGACCAGATGAACGCGGATGCCGCGGTGCGGCTGGTCATGCCCGTGGCCGCGTTCGCGGTTCCCCTGTGTTGCCAAGCCCGAGGATGCATCCTCGCTGCGTCGTCACGCCATGACCTGGCCTTTGTAGCCGCCAGGCGAACCAACCTGTTTGCCCGTGAAGTTGCGATCCGCCAGGGAAAAATCAGCCGGGCTTTGACCAGCGGACGCAGCGAGAGTCTCGGCAACGTTACCAATCGCACCGTTATCAATCTCGTTGCGACCGCCTTCGCTCAGCCTTCGCTCAGCGGAGCAACTCCCAGCTGTCCGGCAGGTTGGCATCTTTGACGACGATGGCAACTCCATCTCGCACAACAAACTGGGGATGCAAAACGTCCGTATCGGCAGCCTCGGGCGATACGTCGATCTTGACATTCTTGCCAATGCGACAATTTTTGTCGACAATCGTGCCTTGGATCGAACTGCCACTGCCGATCCCCAACGGCACTTGGCCAGGTTCATCGCCGGCCTTGACGCTGCCGGCATAGTAGTCGGCGCCCATGATGATGGAGTTCTTGATCGTGACGTTTTCACCGATCACCGAGCGGAGTCCGATGATGCTGTTCTCGATCACAGTGCCGGCACCGATCTGGCAGCCATCAGCAATCAAGCTGTCGCGAATCACGGCATCGCGCATTGTGGTGGGCGGCAAGTACCGAGCGCGAGAATAAACTGGTGTGTTGGGCGACACCAAGTCGAAGGAGGGGTTGGGCCGGCAGAGCTCCAAGTTCGCTTCATAAAACGAGCGGATTGTGCCAATATCTTCCCAATAATCATCAAATACATGGACTTGGACCTTCCGCGAGCGAATCGCGGCGGGGAACACTTCCTTGCCGAAGTCCGCGTAGCCGGTCTTGGACAGCACGTCCAATAGGGTTTGGCGATTGAATATGTAGATACCCATACTGGCCAGACAATCGCGGCCGTAGGACTTGATGCCCTGCTGATCCAGCCATTCGGGATCCATGCGTACCATTTGAATCTCTTCTTCGGTTTTTGGCTTTTCCAAGAACCCAATCACACGTCCCGTATCATCGATCCGCATGATACCGAACCCACGTGCATCTTCCCGAGACACGGGGCGTCCAGCAATCGTCACATCGGCCTTGTTGCGGATGTGCGTCTCCAACATGTCGCGGTAATCCATGCGATACAGTTGATCGCCGCTGAGGATCACGACATAATCAACTCCCTGCTGTTCGATGTAGCGGAGGTTCTTGCGGACGGCGTCGGCAGTGCCTTGGTACCAATCCGAGTCCTCACTGCCGGTCTCTTGAGCGGCCAACAGCTCTACAAACCCACCACTGTATTGGTCGAAGGAATAGGTCCGCCGAATGTGGCTGTGTAAGCTGACCGACAGGAACTGTGTCAGCACGTAGATCTTGGTGATCTCGCTGTTGATACAATTGGAGATGGGGATATCGATCAAGCGGTACTTCCCCGCCAGCGGCACGGCGGGTTTGGCTCGGATGGACGTCAACGGGGCCAGCCGGGTTCCGCGGCCGCCACCCAAGATCAACGCTACAATGTTTCGCATGCCGACACCTATGCAATGCTGGTGGATTGGATTACCGTGCAACAGTCCCCGCCTCGGTTGACGAAGGTAATGGCGGCGGGTGCGAAAATCAAGTCGGGAGAGCCATGAACGAGCACCTGTTTCTGTATGTCGGGTTGGTGCCGCTGCTGGGCATCTTCGGCCAGTGGTTGGCTTGGCGGTTGAAAGTGCCGGCGATTCTATTTTTGCTACTGATGGGCCTGGGCTTGGGCCAGTGGGCAAATCTGGACCAGATTCTGCTCGAGGTCACGGGCTCCACCGAGCCGGCCGCCCCGGCCCTGCTGCTCTTTCCGCTGATCTCGCTCAGTGTGGCGATCATCATGTTCGAAGGCGGCATGTCGCTGCGGATCAACGAATTGAAAGAGGCCGGCGGCCCGGTGCTGCGGCTGACCACACTTTGCGTGCTGTTGACTTGGGGCCTGACCACCGCAGCGCTCCATGGCGTGATGCAACTGCACTGGCATTTGGCCGCGCTCCTGGGGGCCATCTTTGTGGTGACTGGTCCGACGGTTGTAGCGCCCTTGATTCGCAATATTCGGCCGATCCCGAAAGTCGCGTCGATGGTCAAATGGGAAGGTATCGTCGTCGACCCCATCGGCGCGATCTTGGCGGTGTTGGTGTTGGACCAGATGCGGCTGGCCAGTGACGGGGACTATCCCCTGGCCAGTGCCCTCTGGACCTTGACGGTCACCAGCACCGTCGGCGTGTTGATCGGCCTGCTGGCGGCACTGATCCTCACCCTGTTGCTCGCGCGGTACTGGGTGCCAGACTACCTCCACGCCGTCCTGATCCTGGCCGTCGTCATGGCGACCTTCGTGGTCTCCAATGAGCTGCGGCACGAATCCGGCCTGATCACGGTTACCGTCTTGGGCATCGCGATGGCCAACCAACGGATGGTGTCGGTGCGTCACATCATTGAGTTCAAAGAACACTTGGGCGTGCTGCTGATCTCCTGCCTGTTCGTGGTCCTGGGCTCTCGCTTGGACTTCACGCAGATCTTTGCCTTGGGATGGCGAGGAGCCGTGTTTCTGGCGCTGTTGATCTTGGCCATCCGCCCCATCTGCATCTTACTGAGCCTGGTCGGGACCAACACGACCTGGAATGAACGGGTGTTCATGAGCTTCCTGGCCCCACGCGGGATCGTGGCAGCAGCCATCACTAGCCTGTTTGCCTTGAAGCTGCAGGCCCTGGCGCTGAGCGAACCCAATCTGGCGATCTATGCCGAACAGGCCAACCAGATGGTGTCGATCACGTTTCTGGTGATCATCGGTACCGTCACGTTCTATGGGCTCTCGGCCTCCCCGTTGGCCAAGCGATTGGGGCTATCCGACGCCGATCCGCAGGGCCTGTTGATCGCGGGTGGAGCCGCTTGGGTCCGAGACTTGGCCACGGTCCTGCACAAACAGGGCGTGCCATTGATCTTGGTGGACACCAACTACCGCAACGTCTCTGAGGCCAGAATGAGCGGCCTGCGCGCGTCCTGCGCCAGTGTGCTGTCCGACACGATCCACGAACAGGCCGATCTCAGCGGCATCGGACGATTGTTGGCCCTGACCGGCAGCGACGAGATCAATCTGTTGGCCTGCACGGAATACGCCCATCAATTCGGCCGCGCCAACGTGTTCCAGTTGCCCTTAGGCCCCAAAGAAATTGGCAACCGCAGCACCGTCCGACAACACCTGCCCGGCCGTATCCTGTTCGACGGATCGCTGAATGCCCAGACCATTGAAGAAAAATTGGCCGACGGGTACGAATTCCGCGCCACGACCTTGACCGAGGAATTCGGTTGGGAACAACTCCTGGGCAATCATAACAACGACTTGCAACCGCTGTTCGTCATCGCCGCCAAACGTCGCTTGCAGATCGTCTCCGGTGAGCTCCGCCGCCCACCCCAAGCCAAACAAATCGTCATTTCGCTGGTGCGTAAGAAAATCGCCACCGCCCCCGCAACATCAACCGGCCCACCCGCCCCTGCCTCCCCCGGGGAATCGCCGGATCGATAACGCTCGTTGGTCCGGGTCACTGGCAGATGGGTCCGTGGCAGGTGGGCCCCAATCCTGCTTCAGCTCTAGCGGTACTCGCACTCAATGAAAGGGTCCTCGTACTCGACTTGCGGGATTCGAGTACGAGTACGAGTGGAGTGCGAGTGCGAGTGTGAGTACGAGTGTGAGTGTGAAGGCTAGTATCATGTTCCGTTCGTGGCGAAACGCTGGGAACTGTTACGAGCAGTCTTGGCTAATTTCCGCTAATATGCAAATGACACATTTACCCTACGAGGCGTGAACGGTTACAAAAAAAGCGATGGCAGCGGCGTTTCCTCGTTGCCGCTGCCATCGCTGAAATTTCTAGCCTTGGGGCGAAAACTACGGCGCCGCCCCCACCTGGACAGCTGCCGCGGCTTGGCCGCCTTTGATTGTGTCCAACACGACTTGGCCCTGGCCTGAGCCGCTGACGATCCATCGCACGTACACGAGGCTTTGGCCATCGATCACGGGCACCTGCATCTGGGCCGGGTCGCGGTCTTGGATCGTGGCGTTGCGGAAGAGGAAATCGCTGCCATATTGCCCCAACACGACCTGCACGCCCTCGGCCTGCAGCGAGACCAGGTTCGGCCGAGTGATCTGCTGCTTGCGATCCATGGCCGAGTGGGTTGGGGTCAGCTTGGTGTTCTCTACGATCGCGGTGATCTCCGTCAGGCCATTGTCCAGGGCCTTGGTGGTGACTTCTTTAATCCGCACCAAAGGCATCTGGTCGGCGTGGTACAGCGTGAAGGCCATGTTGCGATGGCACTCTTCCTGCAACATGAAGCCCGGTGGTTGGCGTCCCCAGTTCTTCTTCGCGCCGCCGACTTCGACCTTGCCATACACCGGGTGGTCCACTTCCTCCCAATCGACCATCCCATCGCCGAACAACAGGAATTTGTCGAACTCGTAGGACTGTTCCCCGCCGCGTCCGCCACCCGATTCGTGGAAGTAGTTGTACTGCAGAAACAGTTCATTGGTGAAGGTAAACACCCCCAACATTTGATGGAACCAATCGATCTCGCCACCCCAGACCTCGTACAGGTCGTTGGCCACGTTCATGTAGCGATACTGCGGCAACAAGCGTTCGCCGACCTTGCCGATCTGATCGTAGACCCGCAGGTCGCTGGCCTCGTAGGCGTCTTGCTTCGACCCCGGGCCGCGGAGCAACATGCCACCGGTGTTGTGGTAAGTCTGCGCACCGGCCAGATTCGGGAGTGTCTTGACAAAATCCGCCATATTTCGATTTTCGATCAACGAAAACGGGTAGCGGAAGGCGCCGCGTTGCACGTAAGACGGCTCCCACTTCCAGGGCCAATCGCGATTGGGATCGTAAGAACCGTCGCCGTCTTCATTGACGCGGCCGTCGCCGTCGACGTCGTAGCCCTCCATGCCCAAGAGCGTGAATTCACCGGTTTCACCCGGCTCGACTCGCACCATCAGATTGGGATACTTGGGATGGGCCTTGAATTGACCGTTGGGGTCGCGAATCCGCATCTGCGTGATGTGGCCATCGCCGTTGAGGTCGTTGGCGGGATCCTCGTTGACCAAACCGTCCATGTCGTCGTCCACCGGTCGCTGGCCGGTTCGAGGCGAGTTGGTCGAGTTGGGTTCGTAGAAATGTTTCTCACGTGAATCGGGACTCATGTCCGGCAGGATGTAAAACACGCGATCGCGGAGCAACTGCTGCACGAATTTGTTCTCGCCGTGCATCTCGGCCAAGAACCAAGCCGTGTACAGCGCCACCTCGGTGGCCTGAATTTCGTTGGCATGAATGCCACCATCGATCCAGAAGCCCGGCTTCCGCGCGGCGTCGCCCACCTCAAAATTGGTGATCGTCGCCACCCACATCTCGCGGCCCTCGGTGGACTTGCCCACCGAATGGACCTTGAACAACTGCGGATAGGCCGCCGCCAAATCCTGCAGCATCTGAGTCATTTCGGAATGGTCGTGGTACCGATTCCAATACACCGGCACCTTGGGCTGGGTGGGACCACCCACCGCCTTGTAAACCTGCTTCACGGTTTCGTCGCTGGCTTGACCCAGCACGACTGGTGATTGCACCGCTGCACCCACCAGCCACAAGCCCAACAGGGCACCTATCGTCATTTGTGTCTTTATGGTCATGGTTCTTTTATTTTTTCAGTGGAGAGGAATGTTTGGCGTGTATCTGCCCCAACCCGACTACTCGTCCGCCAACGGCACTTCAATCTCGATCGGATGCAAAGTCGGCGCGGCCGCCTGGATGGTGAACTTGGGCTCGCCATCACCGACCTCCAACACTTGGAACACCCAACGCACTTCGGTCTTACCACCGTTTTCCGCCAAACGCCGCACTGCCTGGCGCTGACTCCCTTGGATCCATTTGACTTGCCCCGCACCCGTCAACTGGACTTGGATCGGGTACCACTGCTGATTGACCGCCGCCATCTGTGGCATGGTGGGCAGGGCCCCCGTGTTGACGATCTGGCAGCGAATGTCGTAGAGCCCCGGCCCCAACCGCTTGGCCTGCAAGTCGTGCACCGCCAACCGCGGCCAGCTCTCGACGATCTTGCTCAAGAACGCCACATGCGGCTCGACCAACGGCTCGACCTCCGCGATCGGTGGATTCAACAGATAAAACGGCTTGAAGCCCCCCACTTCCACCTGGCGACCCGGCAAGTCCGGATGCTCGATCGCCTGCCACGGCACAAAGGCCTCGATCCCGCGCTGCTCAAACCAAGCCAAGGCATTCAGCTCCGCAGCCCCTCGCTTGTCGTCCTTCGCCAACGGTTCGGCTGCCGGAGCGGTTGCTGCCACTTCAGCGACCGCGGCCGCTGGTTCGTCGCTCGCTTGTTCGTCGCTCGCTTGGGCAACGGCCGCTTCAGCAACTTCTGCCACGGCTTCGGCGGCGGCTTCTGCCACGGCTTCGGCGGCCGTTTTTTCGGCGACTTGGTCACCGGTCGCTTCCGCATTGGCCTGCGGCTGGCTTGGCCGGCTCAGCTGGCTTGGTTGGCTCGACGGTCGGCACCCACCAGGCGCGGGAGGCAAACGTCCAACGTCCGTAGTGGAAGTAGGACCACTCGGAGAAGGAGCCACTGCCGGCCGGTGCATCCGGCGGGTTCTTGCCACCGTGCAGCTTGCGGAAGGCCTCGGCCAAGCGATCGGTATGAGCTTGGTCGGCAGTCAGAATCTTGGACTTGATCCGGCCGCTATCGGTCTGAGGCGAACCCTTCCAAGGCTGGAACACGTTATCCTCGGGCGAAAAACACAGCACAAAGGCGATATTCGGATGATCGTACATGAAATCCGCCACGGCCCGGGTCTCGATTTCCGACACCTGATGCGGCCCAGTCCCGCGGGCGAAGTAGCCGTAGTTGAACGTGAAGTTGCGATTGAACTCGACGCCATCCGAGGCATCCTCGCCAAAGGCCTTGTCTTGGTCCAAGTCTCGCGATTCGACCTCCAGCCGAAAGACGCCGACTTCGCCCTTCTTGGGATCGATCGGGATCAACACCCGGGGATCGGACGGATGGGTGCGGTGCGTCCCGAAGGGCTCGGCAATCCGCAGCATCGTCACAACACCATCGCCATTGAGATCCTGTGGCGGATCCTCCCCCAGCGAAAAGTCGCGATCATCGTCGGTCGGTGTCAAGTTGCCATTGTGTTCCCGCGCCGGCGTTTGGAAATTTTTCTCGGTGGCATCCGGCGTGGGACAAGGAATAAAATAGACCGTGTAATTGGCCAACAGTTGCTCAATGGCCGGGGAATCGCCCGCCTGCACCAATCGCTCCGCCATCCGCAGAGCCAGTTCGCGTCCCAGGACATGCGAGCCCTGGACGTTGCCGACAACCAAAATGGCGGGTCGAGTCGCCTGCGGATCCGCGCCGACCTTCAGCAGCCACAGGTCACGTTGGCCCGCGGTCTTCCCCAGCGACGACAGCTCAACCCAGGGCGATTCCGCCAGAGCTTGCAGTCGCGTCTGCATCTGCTCGAAGGTGGCGTATCCCTGCAAAGGCGACGGTAGATCGTCTGAGCCTGATTCGCTCAGTCCACCTACAGGCAGCACGGCCGCCCCAGTCGGAACGCCACTCGCCACTCGACACGCGCCAACCGCTGGATGCGTCATCCAGCCCAACATCAGCAGCACGCCCCAGCCTATCGCACGATTCATGAGCCATTTTCTCAGTTAAAGTCCACGCGAGCCGGCCAACAACCAGATCCGACTCTGCTCTCCTCCGCCCCGAACACGCCGCCCGCACCACCCCAACGGTCGTGGGGCTGATTGGACGGCCCGCTTCCCCCACCATGCCCGCCCCGGCGGCTATCCTGCTATAGTAGTTGCGCCCCAGCCGCTTGCCCACTCCCGAGTTCAGCCTCCGGGTATTTTGCCCGGCAAATCGGCCTCCCTACCAAAACGGAGCCAGTGAGTCCCCATGCCACACGCGATACTCTCACACCGCCGCGGGCAACGGCCGCGGCTCACCGGGCCGACCTCCCGTACCCTGCCCTACCTCTTGGCCACCCTGCTCGGTTTCTCGCTGCTGCTCGCGGGCGGGCTGGAACGCGGGGCGGCGGCCGATGAACCAACCGCCACCACGCTAAAAATCCTGACTCACAATGTCTGGTACGGTTTCACGCGGAAGACCCAGCCGCGTTACGACCGGTGGCTACCGTGGGTAAGTGAACAGGCAGCCGACGTGGTCGTCCTGCAGGAACTCAATGGCTACACCCCCGAGCGGCTGGCGAGGGAAGCCGCGGCTTGGGGGCATCCCTACAGCGAATTGCTAAAAGAGGACGGATTTGCCACCGGCATCACCTCGCGGCACCCGATCAGCGACGTGCAGCGTCTGCGCGACGGCTTCCATCACGGCTTGCTCCGCGGCCGAATCCAAGGCATTTGGTTCTACGTGATTCACTTTCACCCGTCGAATTTTGCTCGACGGGTCGCCGAGGCCGAATTGCTGGAGGCCGACGTAAAAGCGTTGCCGGACCCCGAGCCCTCGGTCGTCTTGGTCGGCGATTTCAACGGCTTTTCGCCGGCAGACAAGGCTCATTACGACCGGGACGCCGAGCTGATCCGATTCTTCGAACGCCTGGATCAACGCGACTCGAATGCACGAAACCTGAATGCCGGGCGAATGGACTACGGCGGAATCGAGGCCATCTTGGCCCAGGGCTACGTCGACACGGTGGCCCATTTCCGCGGCCCCGATGGACCCTTTGTCGGGACGTTCCCCACCGCCTTGGTCAACGACGAGGACCACGGGACCGACCGACGTTTGGATTACATTTTTGTCAGTCCCAACCTGCTGCCGCAAGTCGAATCCGCCACGATCCTCCGCGACACCCAGACCCAGCAACTGTCCGATCACTTGCCCGTGACGGCCACCCTGCGTTGGCCCTAGTGCTTTGTCACCGCTGTATTTTGGGAGCGGTGTGGTAACGATTCCTCGAGCGGCTCGACTTTGGCATAGACTTCGGCCAGCGGCAGATGGCAGCCGATCGCGGGCAACGCCACGGACTCGGACAGGCTGCGACTGTAGGTCAGCAGCCATCCGGCCGGAGAGACATCGGTGGCGGGACTCCAGCTGAACACGTCGACCGCGGCGTGATCTTGGGACACCAGCACGTAGTGGCGGAGACTGGGCAAGCGGCGATAGTGGTCGAACTTCACTCCCCGATCGTAAGATTCGGTCGACTCGGAGAGCACTTCCACCAAGACCACCGGGTTGCGGAGGACATCGCCCCGGTCGTAGCCGAACTCGGGCGGCCCGCAAACCACGCTCAAGTCCGGGTAGGTGATCAACCCCGACTCCTGCACCTCCAACTTCAAATCGCTGGGGTAGACCAAACAGGGTCGGTCTTTAAGTTGGTTATTCAGGCAAGTGATGCAGTTGGCGACAATCAGATTATGCCGGGCGGACGCGCCGGCCATCGCAAAGCATTCGCCGCGAAAAAATTGGCTCTTGAAGTCCGCCTGCCGCTCGCGAGCCAAATACTGTTCTGTCGTGAGACCCGTTGTGGGTACGCTGGCCATACGTTCCTCCTAATATTCGTCTGCCTACGTGTTCACAAACACTTATCGCAAGCATTCACGGTGGGTGTTCCTAGTGCTTTGTCACCGTTTCATTTTGGGAGCGGTGTGGTAAAGGGGTCAGGCGTCAGTTGCCGGAACGGCCCTGCGGGTGCTGCGCACAATCGACGCCTGCCCCCTTTACCACACGCCAAGTTGTGGCGGTGACAAAGCACTGGTTCGCGTCGGTTGCACTCCAGGCCGCGACGGGGTGCAGACATTTATTGTAGCAGATCGCCCACTCGCCTGAGTCCGATACCCGCTCAAAACCGGCGCTGTACTTGCTGCAAACGCCTTAAATTCCGTAGAATCAGCGGTTCACGCCCGTTTGTAGTCCCCGAAGTTTGGACGGTCGCACTGGGTGTGAGCCCAAATTCGCGGACGCAAGGAGCGGCGACATGCCAAAGCGACGGCGGACGGGCCAACCGTTTAGAGATGAATTTTCGAGCATGAATCAGAAAAAGACGGCCATCACGCCCACGCGGCAAGAGAACTATCCCGAGTGGTACCAACAAGTGATTCGCGGGGCGGATCTGGCCGAGAACTCTCCGGTCCGTGGCTGCATGGTGATCAAACCCTGGGGCTACGGCATCTGGGAGAACATGCAGTACCACTTGGACGCGATGTTCAAGGCCACGGGCCATGAGAACGCCTACTTTCCCTTGCTGATCCCGATGAGCTTTCTGGAGAAAGAAGCCCAGCACGTCGAGGGGTTTGCCAAGGAGTGCGCGGTGGTCACGCACCATCGTCTGGAGCCCGACGGACAAGGCGGTCTCCGTCCGGCGGGGCCGTTGGAGGAACCCCTGATCATTCGCCCGACCAGCGAGACGGTGATCGGGGCGATGTTCTCCAAATGGGTCCAGTCCTATCGGGACCTGCCGATCAAGATCAATCAATGGGCTAACGTGATGCGTTGGGAGATGCGAACTCGCATGTTCCTCCGCACCTCGGAATTTCTTTGGCAGGAGGGTCACACGGCCCATGCCACCGAGGCGGAGGCTTGGGAAGAAACGCGGCAGATGTTGGATGTCTACGCGGACTTCGCCGAAAACTACATGGCGGTGCCGGTGATCAAGGGTGAGAAGACGGAGACCGAGCGGTTCCCGGGCGCGGTCTCGACCTTGACCATCGAGGCGATGATGCAAGACTGCAAAGCCCTGCAGGCGGGGACCTCGCACTTCTTGGGCCAGACGTTCTCGCGAGCGCAGGAGATCAAGTTTCAGAGCGAGACGGGGGACGAACAGTTCGCCTGGACGACGTCTTGGGGGGTATCGACCCGCCTGATCGGCGCCCTGATCATGACCCACTCGGACGACGATGGCCTGGTCCTGCCCCCGCGATTGGCTCCCAAACACATCGTGATTTCGCCGATTTATCGGGACGACGCGCAGCGGACCGAAGTGATGGATTACTGCCACCAATTGCAGCGAGCATTGACCGCCGTCAGTTACGACGGCCGACCGCTCCGCGTGTGGCTGGACGACCGCGACATCCGTGGCGGCGAGAAAAAATGGCAGCATATTCGCAAAGGCTATCCGTTGCGATTGGAGATCGGTGCGCGAGACATCGCTCAAGACAGCGTGTTTCTGGCGCGACGAGATCAGAGTGGTAGTGCCGCGATCACTCGAACCGAGTTGCTGGCGAATGTCGTCAAGATTTTGGACGAGATCCAAGCGGGATTGCTCCAACAGGCCATGGAGCGCCGCGAGCGCAACTCCCATCGCATCGATTCACTGGCGGAATTCCGTGAATTCTTTGGACGAGACAACGAGGAGTCGGCCGAACAAGGCGGCTTTGTCTACGCGCACTGGTCGGAGTCACCGGCCATGCACGAGGTGCTGAAGGAACTGAAGGTCACCCCGCGGTGCCTGCCCTTAAACGCCGAAGACGAACCAGGCCAATGCCTGTTCACGGGCCAACCCAGCACCCGACGGTTGATCTTCGCCAAGTCGTACTAGAGGCAGAGGGTGAGGCGTGAAGAACAAAGGTAACCGTTCACGGGCGGGAGCTAATCCTCGGGGCTGGTGCATTCCGCAAGTCGGATGGTTCTCGGGGCAAACCGGTCGCGTTCTCCAGTTGCTTTTACTCGCAAACGATCGTACGGTTAGCCCGACTTGCTGCATGACACCCTACGAGGCGTGAACGGTTACGAACAAAGAACCCACTTGTGGTGCTCGAGTCAGGATTATTTCATTAAGGAAGGTGTGACCCCATGGCCAACTCGATTGTGATTTTTGGAGCATCGGGGGACTTGACCAGCCGCAAGCTGATCCCGGCCCTGTACTCGTTGTATTGCAAGAACTACTTGCCGACCGACTCGGTGATTGTCGGTGTTTCGCGATCGCCGTTCACCCACCAGCAGTGGCGGGACGCGCTGCGTGAGACCACCAAGCAGTTCTCGCGGCGTTACACCGACGAGAAATGGGCAGAATTTTCGCAGCGGATCTTTTACTTTGCCGGCGACGTGTCCCAGCCGGCGGACTTTGTCAAACTGCGGCAACAGCTGCAGGTGATCGAGGCCAACGAACACGCCAATCGCGTGTACTACCTGTCGGTCAGCCCTCAGTTGTATGCGGCGACGATCGCCAGTATGGGCGAGGCGCATGCGACGCCCATCGACGGCATCAACGAACCGCCGCTCAAGGGGAACAAGAAGCGTCGGGTGGTGATCGAGAAGCCGTTTGGCACCAACTTGGAGACCGCCAAACAGCTCAATCGCCAAACCCACGATGTGTTGGACGAGAGCCAAGTCTATCGCATCGATCATTACTTGGGCAAAGAGACCGTGCAGAACTTGATGGTGCTGCGGTTTGCCAACAGCATCTTCGAGCCGATTTGGAATCGCAACTACATCGAGAACGTGCAGATCTCGGTGGCGGAAGAGGTCAAGGTCGGGCGGCGAGGCGATTATTATGATTCGTCGGGCGTGCTCCGCGACATGTTCCAAAACCATCTCCTGCAGCTGCTGGCGATCACCGCCATGGAGGCGCCGGCTCAATTCAATGCCGGCTTGGTCCGCGACGAAAAGGTCAAGGTGCTGCGGACGGTCCAGCCCATGAGCCCGGCTGACATTCAGCGAAACACGTTGCGGGCCCGCTACCGCGACTACTTGCAAGAACCTGGGGTCCAGCCCGATAGCCAGACGCCCACCTTTGCGGCCCTGCGACTGCACTTGGATTCGTGGCGGTGGAGCGGCGTGCCGTTCTACCTCCGCAGTGGCAAGGCCATGAACTGCCGCACCACCGAGATCGTGATCCAATTCCGTCAACCGCCCACCCTGTTGTTCGCCTCGCCGGGCGCGTTGCCCCCGCAAGCCAATCGCTTGATCATCCAGATTCAGCCGGCCGAGGGCATCCAATTGCAGTTCCAGACCAAGGTCCCAGACGCCGGCATGAAGATCCGTCTGACGGACTTGGACTTCCGCTTCCAGAAAGAGTTTACGGGGGAAATGCCCGACGCCTACCAGCGATTGCTGCTGGACGCGATGAACGGAGACGCCAGTTTATTCATCCGCGGCGATGAAGTAGAATTGGCCTGGGGAATTATCGATCCCATCCTGGAACAATGGTCCAACGGGTCGGGACCGCCGCTATTCGAATACGAGCCCGGCGAGTGGGGTCCGACCGAATCCAACGAATGGATCCGTCGCTTCGGACACTCGTGGTTCGACGTGTGTCCCATCTTGGCTTAGAGTTGTTGTTCTGTGCGTGGCGGGGGCGGCCCCGAGGAGGCAAGACACGTTGGCGCCAATTTTGACATCACAGCCAAGCCTTGTCCAATGCTGCACGAGGCTGCTGCCGCTGCTGTGGATCAGTCTGTGGATCGGACTGCTGAGTGGTTGTGGCGGGGGCCGCCGCTCCGACCACGGATTCCGCCGATCGGGACGCCGAATCGCCGCCGCCGGCGTTTTCGCTCTCGAGCCGATCCCCTTGCCCGGCAATCATCAGCGTATCCCCATCCGCATGGCCACGGATGAGGGCCGCGGGCCCAACTCGCGGGGGCCCAACTCGGGCGGGCCCAACGCCGCTGACCCGGCCTCCCCGCCGCCCTCGGCCGGCAATCGCGACAAGCCGGCGGTGCAAACCGAGTTCGACCCGGACAACTTGGCGGTCAAACCGGGGCACTGGGTGGCCTTGCAGAGTGACGGCAATACGACCGAGGACAACTTCAGCGGCAACTTGAAGTACTCGCTGCGTCGCGGTGATGCGCGACCACGCGTGTTGCCGGGCACGCGTTACTACCTGCGGAGCCAACGGCCCATGACCTTGGCCAAAGATCAGGCCAAACGGTTCGAAACACCGCTGTTTATGGTGGACACGAACCAATTGACCGTGCAGCCCGAATTGGTCACTCGGGGCGGCGACGAGATCTACATCCAACCCCATCGCATGCCGGATCTGTTGCCCCATCAATACCATGTCGTGGTGCTGTCCGATCAACCCGACCGATACAACTTTCTCAAGCTGTTGCCCTCGATCCGCAACGCGAAGCTCAATGCCATCATGGGCGATTGGTTGGAGCAGACGAGTGACGGCTTCCTGGATCAGAGCTACTCGGAGGCCTACCGCTCCAAGTCCGATGCCATGTATTACAAGCTGACGCTTTCCCGCTGGGATTCGTCGGTCGAACTGCCCGCCAACATGCAACAGTGGACGTCGATCGCGTACTTGGTTTGGGGCGACTTCGATCCGGAGCGGCTGACACCGGAACAACAGACCGCGGTGCTGGATTGGTTGCACTTCGGCGGCCAACTGGTCGTCGGTGGCGAGGCCGTGGAGTTGCTCAGCCAGAGCTTCCTGCAGCGATACCTGCCCGTGGAACCCACCGGCTCGGTCAACGAACCCTACGACTCGCTCCGCCCTTTGCTGGAGCATTGGAGCTTGCATAAAGACGCCTCGGGCCAACCCGTCCTGCCGCCCACCGACAACGCAGAGACCTTCGTCCGCACGCAGTGGAAGTTGGCCAGTCACGGCGGCGAGGTGCCCCACTCCGCCGGCCTGGTGGCAGAGAGCCAAGTGGGCAAAGGGCGAATTGTCACCACGGCTTTTTCCTTGAGCCTGCCACGCCTACGCGGCTGGACCAGCCTGGACCATTGGTTCAATAGTTGCCTCTTGCGACGGCCCGGACGCGTCCATGAGAGCGACGATGAGATCATGCAAAATGTCGCCGCTCAGGACCCGCTCTCTGGCCTGCCACAAGACACCACGACGCCGACAGAAGTGATCGGCTTCAAATGGCAGTTGCCTTGGTTGACACCGTTCCAATCCAGCGTCTACACGAGTATGGACTTGGCGTCGCGCGATTGGCTGTTCTCCCCCACGGAGCCGGTCAACACGTTTGACCCGGACACCGAGACTTGGGTCGAAGTCTCCATCCTGCCAGTCGTCGACGCCGGGCGACGTCGTTTTGCCAAAGGATCGACGCAACGCTCCCAAGCGGCCTGGAACGACTACAGCGACATCGCTCAGGCGGCTCGCGCCAGCCTGAAGGATCAGGCGGGGATCACGCCACCCAGTCGCGAATGGGTGCTGCAAGCCTTGATCCTTTACCTGGTGATCCTGGTCCCCGTCAACTACGCGATCTTTCGGCTGCTGCGCCGTCTGGAATGGGCGTGGTTCTCGATTCCCGTGATCGCGGTGACCGGTGCGTTTGTGGTCGTCCGCGCCGCGTCGCTGGACATCGGCTTCAGCAACAAGCAACTGCAGATCCAACTCCTGGAAATTCCCGCCGACTACGAGCGTGGGCACCTGACTGGCTACGGCTCCCTCTACAGTTCGCTCACCACACGCTTCCGCTTCCAATCGGACAACCCCACGACCCTGGCCCTGCCCTTCCCGTCGGCCAATTTCCTGACGGAGACCAGCGAGACGCCGGTCGAGTTCTCCCTGGAGCCTGGCCGGCCCGTTCGCTTTGGCCCGCAGGAGATCGTCTCCAACACGATGGAGATGTACCAATTCCAGCAGGTGGTGGAACTGGGTGGACGACTCGAGTTTCGCCCAGGTGCGAGCGGCAACCCGGCCTTGGCGGAGGATCGCGTCCGCAATGGCACACGATTGAACCTGGCCGATGTGGGCATCTTCCGCTGGGACGAAGCCAGGGATCGCGTGCTGTATGGGCGGCTCCCCCGTCTGGCGGCTGGCGACGAAGCCACGATCAACTGGCAACGGCTGCCCCCAACCGACGATTGGCTGAGCCAGTGGCAAGGGACCTGTTTGGAGGATTACGCCGCGACTGCGGAACGCTGGGCCGGGGTCGTCAGTGCCAGCGGGACCGAACCCTTCGAACTGCCATGGGTAAAGGCCGTGGACCGTCTGCGTGCCGTGAATCCCGAGTGGGCAGCGGCCTTGGAACAAGCGGGGCAAAGACGCCGTTTGCCAGACGAGGCCTTGTTGACCCGCGCCTTGTTGCTGGCAGCTGTCCGCGAGAGCGCCCCCGAGGGACTGGGGCTGGGCCAACTGTTCCGCGCGGTCCTCCGCCAACCGCTGGGGCCCAACGAAGTCCGCCTGGTCGCTTGGACGGACGACACCGCCCATCAATGGGAGGTCCAACCGGTTGCCTCCCAATCCGATCACCGCAGTCTGATACTGGCGCACCTGAGAGCCCCGCAATTACCGCCGTTGGGTTACGATCAGAACCTGGCTTATCTGCCGACCAAGCCAAAATTGGACACCGACATCGAAGGGGAGGCTGACGCTGGTGACGGGGCGAATTTCGGCGATGATGATGTTGGTGATGATGGTGCTGACGCAGCGACTAACGCAGCCGGTGTTGAGAATCGGGCACCGAACGCGAATGCGAAGGTGAATGCGAGTACAAGTGCGAGTACGCGTACGATTAGGTTTCCGAATCCGAGTAGGAGTGGGAGTCGGGGCGCGAGCACCATCGTTACCGTGAACCAGGCCGCTCCCGTTCTCCCGTACGAGGTCCCATGATCGAGATCCAAGGTTTTGGCAAGTTGTATGGCGATTTTGTGGCGGTCCAGGAACTGAATCTGAGCATCGGGCAAGGCGAGATGTTCGGGTTCATTGGGCCCAACGGGGCGGGCAAGAGCACGACCATTCGCTTCCTGGCCACCCTGCTCAAGCCCTCTTATGGCAGCGGCTCGATCAATGGCTTTGACATCATCAAAGACCCCATGTCGGTCCGTCGCAACATCGGCTACATGCCCGACAACTTCGGTGTCTACGACGGCATGAAGGTGTGGGAATTTCTGGATTTTTTCGCAGTTGCGTACAAGATCCCGCTCTCGCAGCGGCGCAAGGTCATCGCCGATGTGCTGGAACTGTTGGACCTGACCTACAAACGCGACGACTTTGTCAACGGCCTATCCCGCGGCATGAAGCAGCGACTGTGCTTGGCCAAGACATTGGTTCATGACCCGCCGGTCTTGATCTTGGATGAACCCTCCAGCGGTTTGGATCCCCGCGCTCGCATCGAGGTCAAAGCCTTGCTCAAAGAATTGCGGTCGATGGGCAAGACGATCTTGATCTCCAGCCACATCTTGACCGAGTTGGCCGATTGTTGCACGTCGATCGGCATCATCGAGCGCGGCGTGATGTTGGCCCACGGTTCCATCGCCAGCGTCTATCGGCAGATTCGCACGCATCGGACCATCGAGATCCGCTTCACCGGTGAAATGGATTCCGGGCTCTCGATCCTCCGCAGCTACCCGCAGATGCTGAGCCTGACGGTCAATCACTCCGGCCGCAGCGTCACGGTGGAATTGGACATGCAGGACGACCAAGTGGCCCAAATGCTACAGCGGCTGATCAATCAAGGCGTCGGCATGTGCGCGTTCTCCGAGAAAGAGCCGACCTTGGAGGACGTGTTTATGAGTATCACGAAGGGGATTGTGAACTGACATGGAAGTTGTGGATTCCAGTACCGACGAAGCCCTCTTGGCCCGGGCGCGGGAGGGGCAGTTTGCCGCCTTTCAGAGCCTGGTTGATCGCTACCAACGCCGCGTCTACGGCCTGGCTTGGCGGATCACGCGACATGCCGCCGACGCCGAAGATGTCACGCAGCAAACCTTCCTCAGCCTGATTGAAAACCTGACGGCCTTCCGCGGCGTTTCCGCCGCCGGTTGGATCCTCCGCATCGCCACCAATCACGCCCTCAAAGTCTTGCGTCGCCGACGCAGTCAGCCGCACGTGAGTTGGTCCGAGACCGATGCCAACGACTCCTACAGCACCCTGCCCCACCCGGACTTCATCGCCGATTGGCAAGCCCCGCCCGAAGTGTTGGTCCAACGCCAGGAGACCCGCCAGGCGATTGAAGCGGCCCTGGAGGAACTGGACGACAAGTACCGCGTTGTGTTTATCCTCCGCGATATCGAAGAATTGTCCGTCCGGGAAACCGCCGAGGCGCTGGATATCTCCGAGGCCAACGTCAAGGTCCGCCTGCTGCGCGCCCGACTCATGCTCCGCGAGCGGTTGGTCCGAGAATTTGGCGACGAGGCGACCCGGGTCTTTCCCGACCATCGCCACGACTGAGCGTCCAGCCTCCTCTGCCCCGGCTCGACCCGATCTCCCCCCTCCCCCAAACACAAAAAAATTTTGGCGAAATGTTTGTAACCCCCGCCCCGCTGCGGGATCATTTATCGATGACGCCCCACTCGGAACCCACCCCATGACCTGCGAAGAACTCCTGCAAGCGCTGAACGAATACGTCGACGGGACACTGGATCTCTCCGCCGCCGAATGCCAGCAATTCGCCCAGCACTTGGCAGGCTGCAACCCGTGCCAATTGGTCGTCGACAACATCCGCGGCACCATCCAACTGTTCCGCGCCGGCGAACCCTTCCCGTTGCCCGTCGAATTCCAGCAACGCCTGCAACTCAACCTACAGCAACGCTGGGCCGAAAAATTTGGCGTCGGCGAATCAGCCGAAGTGCGTTAGCACCCGGTTTTCTACCGGAACTGAACGCGGCTGGGTTGCCCAATTCAAGAAAATCGGGCTAAAACACGGTACGAGTACCGCCTAAGGCTGAGTACGAGTACGATTACGAAGGCCATTGTGGTCCGCCGTTTGTGGCGGGGCGTCTAAGCCGTGCGCCAGTGGGCTTGGTAGCTCAGGCCGAGATTGATGATCCGTTTCATCAGCTCTTCGTACTCTACCCCGCCCTTTTCGGCCGACTCCGCAAAGTCTTCACCGAACGACAGATTGGGATTGGGGTTGGCTTCCAACACGTAGACCTTGCCGTCGGCATTGCAACGGAGATCGATCCGCGCGTAGCCACTCAGGTCCAACGCCTTGTAGACCCGGCGGCAGACCGACTCGATGCGTTCCTTCAACTCGGCCGGGATGTTGGCTTCGTCGGTCTCCACACCCAAGCGTTCTTGTGTGGCGGCGTCCCATTTGACTTTGGCGGTCGCGATGTTGGGTTTCTTGGGGGCTTTGGTAAATTTCAATTCCCAGATGGGCAGGACCTTTAGGCGCTGATTGCCCAACACGCCCACGTAGAACTCTCGGCCGGCAATGTACTCTTCCACCAAGGCATCGGAACGCAGCTCGTCATGCACGTAGGCGACTTGCCGCTCCAACCCGGCCTCGTCGTGCACCAGCGAGGACTCGGTGATACCCAACGACGCGTCTTCCACGACGCTCTTGACCAACAGCGGGTACTCCAACCGCCCGCTGATGCGCACCCGCTTGCCACGCACCGCCACACTGAATCGCGGGGTGGGGATGCGGTGGTAGGTCATGATTTTTTTGGCTAGATACTTGTCGTGCGACAGCATCAGGCCGCGTGGATTGCAGCCGGTATAGTGCTGCTTGCACAGCTCCAGGTAACTGACCACGTGTTGATCATACAGCCCGACTCCGTGGAACTCCTCCAACAGATTGAAGCAGATGTGTGGCCGCAGTTCGGTGATGGCGTCACGGATCTTGCTCAGATCATCCGAGGCACCGACAGGCGTGGCGTCGTGGCCCATGTACCGCAGCGTCTGCACAACATCGAACTCGGTCTTCCATTCCATCATCTCCTCATCCGACACACCTTCCAAACTATCGGGCGGCATGAGGGCTTGATGCATCAAGACCATGATCCGCAATTTTCTCATAAGGCGACTCGATGCAATCCGCTGTGCAAATAGTTCATGGTTTGAACCGTGATGAAAATCGTGATGTCTCGCGTCAAGCGTGATTCACTGCCAATCGCCCGCAGTTTCAGTTCGCGGCACCGGTCGATGACCTCGCGGACCACCAACGAAACCGTGTAGCGGTTCTCGCCCGTCCAACTGGTTACCTGCCGCTCGATCTCCGTCTTGTGTTTCCGCAACAGGGCCGAAGCTTGCTGCTCGACGTAGTCGTCCGTCTTGCCCTCCAATCGCCGCAGTCCCTGGATGGCGGCCTCCGGGTCCTTATCCGGCACGAACAAACGCAACAAGTCGCGATCGAACGGCGAGGGCATGTCCATTTCGTAACGAGCCCGCCGCTGTTCGTAATGCTCGCGCAGGGTCCGCTTGATGTGCTGCAGCGGCTCGATCTTTTTCCGTGAGAGCACCTTGGGCTTTGTGCCGGCGATCGACTCCATCAGCTCGTCGACATATTCCAGTTTCTTCAGGGCCGGCCAACCGCGGTACTGACTGCGCCAGCGACTGCCCGGCTTCAGCCACACGGCAAAGGTCTCGGCAAAGTCCTCCGCCGGATGACTCTGGGCGTACCACGGCTCCAAGTGCACGACGTAGCGTCGACTCTTGGGGTGCGGGCGATAGTACTCGGGGTACGGCGCACTGTAGCTGCCGAAGACCTCGCGATATCGCTTCCGCCGATGCAGCAAATAGGCCGTGTCCAAGGCATGGCCCGTCTCGTGCCGCAGGATCTTCATGCACCAATCGTCCGCCCCACCCTCGACCTCCAACATCATCTTCCGCTCGAGCTGACAAAGCCGCGGATGGGCCAAATAAAACGGGATCGCGATCCCCGGAATTCCGTCCGGAGCGAACCATTCGTCGCTCAACCAGAAATGCGGCTGGAAATCCAAGCCCCGCGCCGCCAATTCCTCGTACAGCCGCTCGATTTTGGGGATCAAAGTCGACTTCTCCAAGTCCAGCTGCAAATCGCACATGCGGCAATCCAACAACTGCTCGTCGGTCAACTGTGTCCAGTCTTTCCGCGCCATCAGCGTCACTCGTCCCTGAAGTTTAGCGGGCCCCCGACCCGAAACCGACCGATCGACTCCCCCACCTGAGACTAACATCGACGGACGGCCCCCACGCGGGCCAGAAAGTTTCTTAGGAGTTTTGAGCAAACCCCGCCCCGTCGCAGCGGGCCCCCCCTTCGCTCGGACAGATTTTACAGCCACGGCCGGCCCAGTGCCCGATCTACCAGTGCCCGATTTACCAGTGCCGGATTTACCAGTGCCGGATTTACCAGTGCCTGGCTTCACGGCCACAGGCTGCCCCGCAACCGATTTCCCGGCAACCGATTTCCTGGCAACCGATTTCCCGGCCGTTGAGCGATCAGCTCGGGTTTTCACAGTCGCGGACTGACCCGCCACACGCTTGGCCACGACCGACTTCCCCCCAGCAGACTTCCCCCCAGCAGATTTCGCCACAGCAGGTTTCGCCACGGAGGATTTCACGGTCGGCCGAGTCGTAACTCGAGTCGTAGCCCGAGTCGTAGCCCGAGTCGTAGCTCGAGTCGTAGCCCGAGTCGTTTTCCGTGCTGGCCGAGATTTACTCACGCCGTTTCTCGTTGCTCAATGAATGCTGGGATCACCGCCACACTCGCCGCCATCGAGCGAGTCATTCAGCCGCGGCATTCGACTCTACCATGTTTCACTGAGAATTCAATTTCGCACGGCTGCGAAACGGTCAAAACTGGCAAACTTTTTCTATTGGTCTTATCCGCCCCCACCCATCGTTACGGCCCCACCAGGCCGGGCCCCCTCCGCGGGCAAGTCCCGCAGTTCGGACTGGCCTTTCCCGCGTCTGATTGGTCAATCGCCGGCTCGAGGTTACACTCATCGCCATGAACCACGACGACGAAATTTGGATGAGACGGGCCCTCAGTCTGGCTCGCTTGGGACGTGGCCGGGTCGAACCCAATCCGCCGGTCGGCTGCGTCCTGCTGCGCGACGGCGTGGTGATCGGCGAGGGTTACCATCGGCAATTTGGGCTGGCGCACGCCGAGGTCGATGCGTTGCAGGACGCCCAGCGCCGCGGGAATGAGGCTCGGGGGGCCACGGCCTACGTGACACTCGAGCCGTGCAGTCATTTCGGCAAAACCCCACCCTGCTGCCAAGCCCTGATCGATGCCGGCGTGGCCCGGGTGGTCGCAGCCATCGGCGATCCCTCGCCCCATGTCGCTGGCCAAGGGTTTGCGGCCCTGACCGCCGCTGGCATCCAAGTCCAAATCGGCGTGCTGGAGGAGGAAGCGCGGCACCTGTTAGGGCCGTTCCTCAAGCGACTCCAGACCGGCCTGCCCTGGGTCACCGCCAAGTGGGCCATGAGCTTGGACGGAAAGTTGGCCACCCACACCGGGCACAGCCAGTGGATCAGTGGCCCGGCCGCTCGGCAGGTGGTGCACCAACTCCGCGGCGATATGGACGCGATCATGGTCGGCATCGGCACCGCTCTGGCCGACGACCCGGCCCTGACCGCCCGCCTCCCCAACCCACCGACCTCCTCACCCGGCGATCCCTGCTGCCACACGTCGCCCGCCACCGCTTCAGCAACGAATTCTCCGTCGGGTGCTGGGTCGGGCGCTGCGTCGGGCCCGACCTCGGGCGCTGCGTCGGATCCCGCCCCGGGTTCGACGGGTACCGCTCCCCATCGCCGAGCCACTCGAGTGGTCGTCGATCGACAGCTGCGTCTGCCGCTCGGTTCGCAGCTGGTTCGCACCGCGGATCAATACCCGGTGTTGTTGGCCTGCGCTCCGACGGCCGACATGACGCGGCGACAGGCCCTCGTGACCGCCGGCGTCGAAGTCTGGTCGCCACCACTCCCGGCCGGGGAAAAGACCTCTGCCGCCCCTGACGGTGCTCCCTCGTCAAACGATTTTGACTATGCTGGGATGGTCCGTCAGCTCTTGGCAGCCTTGGCGGCACGAGGCATGACCCATGTGTTGGTCGAAGGCGGTGGCGACTTGTTGGGGAACCTATTCGACCAGGGCTTGGTCGACGAGGTCTACGTGTTCGTCTCGCCCAAGATTTTGGGTGGGGTCGACGCGATTTCCCCGGTCGGCGGACGTGGCCTGGCGCAAGTCCCCTCGATCAAGAGCCTGCATCGGCTGTCGCATCAAGTCCTCGGGGACGACATCCTGATCCACGGCTTTGTGACGCGATAACCATTCACCCGTTCACTCAAAAGGATAATACAATGAAATTCAACCAAACCATCGGCTGGGGATTGGCAGTGGGGCTCTTGGGCAGTTCGGCCCTGGCGGCGATCGGGTGGTCGCGGTTGGACGAGTACAAAAGCGGCGTGATTTGGCCCGAGCCACCGATGGTCACGCCGGGCGGCTCCAGTGACTCGGCGTTGCGACTGCCCCCAGCGGACGCCATCGTGTTGTTCGACGGCACCAACCTGGATGCCTGGGTCGGCGGTGATCGCTGGGAGATCAAGGACGGCTATGCCATCACGCGGCAGACCGACATCTTTACCAAGCAGGGCTTCGGCGATTGCCAACTGCACATCGAGTTTGCCACGCCGGAGAAGATTGAAGGCGAGGGACAAGGGCGCGGCAACAGTGGCGTGTACTTCATGGACCAATACGAGGTCCAGGTATTGGACTCTTGGAACAACCCCACTTACTTCGACGGCCAAGCGGGGTCGGTCTACAAACAGAGCCCACCGATCGTCAACGCCTCGCGGGAGCCCGGCCAGTGGCAAGAATACGACATCGTGTTCACGGCCCCGCGTTTCCGCGAGGACGGCTCGCTCAAGTCGCCCGCCTACCTGACGGTCTTCCACAACGGCGTGTTGGTGCAGAACCACTTCGAATTGACCGGCAAGACCTTGTGGGACGCGGCCCCGTTTTATGCTTCGCACCCGGAGAAGATGCCAATCAAGCTGCAGTTCCACGGCAACGAGACCCGCTTCCGCAATATCTGGGTCCGCGAAAACGTGCACAACATGGTCGGCACCGCGCCACAATAACCCGCCCCAACGCCCATAGTAGCAGGCAATCTCCGAGTGCCTTCCGCAAAAGTAGCAGGCAATCTCCGAGTGCCGTCCGCAAAAGTTGCAGGCAATCTCCGAGTGCTGGTCGCAAAAGTTGCAGGCAATCTCCGAGTGCCGTCCGCACCATTTCGCCGCGGCAAGTC
Source organism: Pirellulaceae bacterium (assembly GCA_018402565.1). Taxonomy (GTDB): domain Bacteria; phylum Planctomycetota; class Planctomycetia; order Pirellulales; family Pirellulaceae; genus M30B19. Next base: position 575,202 of record JAGYIQ010000002.1, read on the forward strand.
CGACTGGACATTTCTGCGGTGAGGACTTCAAATAGGCGGTATGGGAAGGGATGCGCAACCAATCGAACCAGCCGCCACGGAGGTGCGGGATCCGCAGGTGATCTCGGCCGAGGATCCTTGGTTTCGCTCTGCCGTGCTCACCGCCGCCTGTCGCCGTTGGCATGCCGGCATGGCTTTGACGCCCGACTTGCAGCAATGCCGGACTCGCTTGCGGCGTCTTTGTCCGACCACGCCCGGCGTGTACTACTGGTTCGATCCGGCCGGTCATTTGGTGTATGTCGGCAAGGCCAAGTCCCTGCGGCATCGCCTGCAGGGTTACTTCCAGTCCACTCCGCATGAAGACAAGATGCGGCGGATCCGCGAGATCAGCACGCGGTTGGTCTGGGAGGAGACCAGCCACGAGTTCTTGGCGTTGGTGCGGGAACAGGAAGCGATCATCGACCATCGGCCTTCGTGGAACGTCCAGGGCCAACCGAAGCGGCAACGGTTCGCCTTTCTCTGTGTTTCGAAGCATCGGGCGCCGAACCTGTATGTCACGTTTGACCAAACGCCCAACGCCGACACGTACTTTGGCCCCATTTTGGGGAGCGGGCGGTTGCGGGAAGTGGCCGAGGCGTTGAATCATCACTTTGCCCTGCGGGACTGCACCGAGCGGACGCCGATCGACTTCAGCCAGCAGTTGTTGCTGTTTCCGCTGGAACGGGACGCGTTGTGCCTGCGGCATGAGATCGGCACCTGCTTGGGCCCCTGTGCCGCCAAGGTCTCGGCCGAGGACTACCAAGCGTCGGTGGCCAGCGCCGTGGCATTCCTTCGCGGGTACGATCGCGGCCTACTGCAGACCATGCAGCGTGACATGCAACAGGCGGCGGTGGACAAGCGATTCGAGAAAGCGGCCGCCCTCCGCGATCGCTTGCGGTTGCTCCAATGGGTGGACCGGCGTCTGGAAGACTTGCGCAAGACGCGCTACGAATACAACTGTGTGTACCGTTTGACGGGAGTTGATGGTCAAGCTTGGTGGGCCCTGTTGGTCCAAGGCAGTGTGGTTGCGGTCTTGAAACAACCCAAAGGCCTGCGTGAAAAGCGAGCAGCTCGGGGGGTCCTGGAAGAAGTCATGGCCCACATGCCAGCCGCGGGCGGCGACGCCAGCCCACTGCCCCCGTCCGCCTTGCCGCCCGGAAGTGCAAGGCGTGGGTCGCGAGTGCCAGGGTTGGCACCGCCCCAGAGCGTCGGCGACTGGGGGCCGCTGCGACAACAGGTGCCGCAATTGCTCATGCAATCGATCACCCAGCGTTGGTTTCGGCGGCAACGCGACGAAAAGCCGAACCTGCTGCCCTACCGGACCGTGCTCGAACAGACCTGACCGCATCGTCCCACAGCCCCCCATCCGACTGGGCCGTTTTCACCCTTTGTCTGCCGCACGGCCCCAGACCGAAGCGTCGCGCGGTCCAACTTGCCGGAAAGCCTTTGCCGCTTCCAATTGGTCGGACCGAATCTGCCCGGTTGGGCGGCGGCCGGCGTGGGGGTTACCATGAGTGGGCAGGCAGGCGAGGTGGTAGAGGCGAGGTGGTAGAGGCGAGGCGGAGGCGACGGGCGAGGGACGGGAGATTTTGGATTGTCGATATTGGAGACATGGGGAACTTGGATCGCGGCCTACCAGGCTTGGTTTTGGGCCCTGGGCCTGCTGAGCCTGGGGACCTTGTTGTTTTCGGCGATTGTCTTGCCGTGGGTGTTGGTGCGTTTGCCGGCGGATTATTTTGTCCGTCGTCCGGTGCGAGACTGGCCAACTCGCGATCCCCTGCTGCACGGGCTGTTGATCGTCTTGAAAAATGTGGTGGGATATCTGTTTTTATTGGCTGGCATCGCCATGCTGTTCCTGCCGGGGCAAGGCTTGTTGACGATATTGATTGCGATCTTGTGGCTGGACTTTCCCGGCAAGCGGCGTTGGGAACGTTGGCTGATCCGGCGTCCCGGCCTGCGCGACGGCGCGAATTGGTTGCGCCACCGCTACGGCCGCCCTCCGTTCGAGTTGGAGTGCGACGAGAGCGACGCGTAGACCACGGGGCGTGAACGGTTACAACGCTTGACGCCAGAGTTTCACGGGTGGCAGAGCTTGGATTAGAAGTTGCACCAGAGGGATTCGGTTTTGGTTTCTTTGACCTTGCCGGCGGAGGCTTTGTTGTCGATCAGATAATCGTGTCGTTGCCATCCGTAGCGGTCCTGCCACTGTTGGTACAGGTCGCTGGGATAGCCGCTGAGCATGAACTTGCCTTCGATCTCGGCCAAGACGCTCAACAACTCCTCGTGCTGTTGGACTGTCATCTCGAAGTGATATTCGCCGGTCGTCGAGCGGGTCTCGTGCAAGTACGGCGGATCGCAATAGAACAGCGTCTTCGGGCCATCTTGTTTGCGAATCACATCGCAGGCACTCTGGTTCAAGATCACCACTCCTCGCAATCGCCGATGCACGTCGGGCAGCCCTTCCAGCACACTGAGCCAAGCGGAAGCTTGCTCACTGATCCGACCACGCGTGCGATTGCGTGACAAGGTGGCGAAGTCCCGCATCACGCCCTGACGCGATTGCCGCGCAACGATAAAGAAAGCGACGGCGCGGTCGAGCGAGAGCTCGGTGGCATCGGTCGCAGTGCCGCGGGGAGGAGCGGTCGAGTCGGAGCTGGTCCCGACGGGTGGCAGCTCGGCCATGGCCTGTTCGAACTCGACTTGGCTAAACGGCGTCGCCTCGACGCGGCGGCAAAAGTCCGCGAATAAGTCTGGCGATTGCAACACGCGCCAGAAATTGGTCAGATCGCCGTGGACGTCGTTGACCACCTCGCTGCAACCACGGTCGGCCGCCAACACCAGCTCGTCGCCGCGGGCCCACCAATTGCGGTCGGGATCCCGTGCCAAGAACACGCTGCCGCCGCCAAAGAAGGGCTCGACATAGTGCAAATGCGGCGGCATCAAGTCGATGATCCACTGGCGCAAGTAGTACTTGCCACCGTGCCACTTCAAGGGCTGAGTCAAATTTTTCATCGGCCAAACTTCTTCCTGAATCGTGCCACGCCACTCGCGCGCCAAACCAACGGACGACCGGGCGCGCGGGCCGCCACTGCGTGAACGTGCCCCGCGGCGTTCCCGGGGCGGAACGGCCGGTCCGCACGATCGAGCAATGCGACCGGCGGGCGAGTGCCTGGGTTGTGGGCGTGAGGCGGCATTATGCCAAGCCCGGCGGTGGCCGGGAAGTCGCGGCTAGTCGATCACCGCGGTGGTAACTAGACTAAAGGCCAGCGGGACAAAAACCCTCGAGTCGCTCGTTCGGCAGGCGGGTCCTGGCAAATCACCCTGAGTTTCACCCTGAGTTTCACCCTGAGTTTCACCCTGCATTACCCAGTCCGGTTGATCGGAATCGTCCATGAATAGCGATCGTTGGCATCTATTTTCTCACGTCTCAGTCCTCTCGGTCCTCGGTCGCGGTTGGGCGTCCGCGGTTGTCCGAGCACCGCTCCGGGCGTCGATGGTCGGTCTGCTGGTGGTCGGAACATGGGGGATTGCTCCGTCGTCACAGGCGGCCGGTCCAGTGGCTCCGCGGCAGGACACGGCGATTGAAGTCACCAGCCAAGGGGCCGTGGAGGTCGCGCCGGACATTATCTGGATCGAGGGACAGTTGTCGGGCAGCGGCGATCTGCCCGAAGCCCAGAAGATCCTGACGGGGCTGAAGGGTGACATTGGCAAGGCTTTGGATGACCCGGAATTTGCCGCGGTGAAGGTCGAATACTCGCGGCGTTTGGTCCGCGTAGGTGGCAATTCGCAAGCGGATATCCAACGCCAAATGATGGAGATGATGGGCGAGGGGCCAGCAGTGGGCAACGAATCGGGCGAATTCACCGTGAGCGAAGACTATCGCTTGGTGTTGTCGGGCCTGACGCCGGACAACTTTGGCGACGCGACCGAACGCATGCTGAAGCTGGCGTCGGCGCTCAGTGATCGCCAAATCAAGTTGGGCAAACAGTCAGGGATGAACCCGTACAATCCGTTTGGCGAGGGCTTGACGGCAGGCCAGTTTTTACGGGTGGGTTTGGCGGATCCAGCGGGGGTGTGGAAATCGGCTAGCCAAGCGGCGTTCGCCAAGGCTCAAAGTCAGGCCAACGACTTGGCAGAGATCGCGGGCGGTAAGTTGGGACCGGCGTTATCGATCTCCATCGAATCGCAAGGGCATGCGTCCGACGATGATTCGGTCGGCGGATTGCAGGAATTGTTTGTGGCCCAGTACAGCGGCGTATCGCCGGCGACCCGCTCGGAGGTCTCGCGCAACACGCTGGACATGATCCCACTGCGGGTGACCTTGCGCGTGCGTTTCGCGTTTCGGCCGGCCGGTACTTGATCGGTGTGGTTGTTGCCGACCGCTCGATATGGGTAGGGTTCAGGGTGGCAGGACCCAGGGAACCAGGATCACGACCACGACCATGACCAACAGCGTGAAGGGAACGCCGATCTTGACGAAGTCCCAAAAGCGGTAGCCGCCGGGCGTGACCACCAGGGCATTGACCGGTGAGGACACGGGAGTCATGAACGCGGCCGAGGCCGCCAGGGCCACGGTCATGGCGAAGGGATAGGGCGAGGCACCGGCCTGTTGGGCGATGGTCATGGCGACGGGGGCCATCAAAATCGCGGTGGCAGTGTTGGAGATAAACATGCTCATCAGGGCCGTGGTCAGGAACAAGGCGGCCAGCATCCCGCGGGTACCGGTGCCAGCGGTCCACTGCACGAGGAACTCGGAGGCCAGTTCCGTGCCGCCAGTCCGCTGCAGAGCGAGGGAGAAGGGCATCATGCCGACGATCAACACCACGGTCTTCCAATCGATCGCCCGGTAGGCTCGTTCGAAGTCCAAGCAGCCGCAGGCCCCCATCAGCAAGCAGGCCGCCAGTGCGGCTTGCACGTTGGAGACCAGGCCGCTGATCATCAGGACCAACATCAGGGCCAAGGCCGCGAGTGCGTGCGGCAGTTTCTCGGGCACGGGAACCACGTCCTCCATTTCCACGGGCAAGTGGACGGGCAGCAAGTCGCGAGTGCCAAAGGTCAAGGTCTTGCGAATGGCCTTCCAAGGCCCGATGACCAGCAACGTGTCACCAATTTGCAAGATTTCGTTTTTCAAATCGGCCTCCAGCGCTCGCACGCCACGGCGCAAGCCAATGACCGAGATGCCGAACTTGGTGCGGAAGCCGTATTGGGCCAAGTTCTTGCCCACGAGTTCCGAATCAGCCGGTACGATCAACTCGGCCATGCCGATCTCTTGGTTGTGATCCGTAAAGTAGCCGCCGGTGAGCGGCAGGATTTCCAACCGTGTTTCGAGCGCCCAGGACTGGATGTCAGCTTCGGGCGCGACAAAATCCAGCAGCAAGACGTCGCCGACTTGCAGCACGGTCTTGGCCGTGGGCTGCAGCAGCTCACGTTGGCGTTGAATCGCCACCAGATTCGCGCCGATGTTTTCCTTTAGATTGCTGTCGACGATGGCCTGGTCGGCCAAGGGCGAGTCGGGCAGGATCCGCAACCGATGTTCACGACCGGCCAACTGGTACTGCTCGACCCAATGTCGCAAGGTGGGTCGGACTTTGGTGAAGCCATCCAATGGCGGGGCGTCGTCCGGCAACCACCGCCGGGCCACCAGCATGTAGACGATGCCCAGCACCAGGATCGGCAGGCCAAACGGGGTGAAGCTGAAGAAGCTGAAGCCGGCCTCGCCGCGGCGAATCAGTTCGCTGTTGATCACCAAGTTGGGGGCGGTCGCGACCAAAGTCAACATGCCGCTGATTAGGGCCGCGATGCTGAGTGGCATCATAAACCGCCCAGCCGCTCGGCCTGTTTGCCGACAGATGCGGAGCACGACGGGGATGAACAATGCGGTCACGGCCGTGGAACTCATGACAGACCCCAGCAGGCAGACGGTGGCCATCAACCACACGGTCAAGCGACTCGCACGATGCCCGGCCGCCGCCACCAAGGCATCCCCCAATCGATGGGCGACTCCGGTCCGCACCAAGCCCTCCCCGACGACAAACAGGGCCACAATCAACACGATGTTAGGATCGCTGAAGCCGCTCAAAGCCTCCTGGATCTCGACCACGCCCGTCAGAGGCAGGACGCACAGGACCAACAGGGCCACGTAGTCCATCCGCGGCCGATCGAGCGCGAACATCACGACGGCGGCCGCCAAAATGACCAAGACGATCCCGAGCATTCCCTGCGTTCCTGAGTTTGTGGCTTGCCGCGTTCCTGAGCTCCTGAGCTCGGGACCCCCTGAGTTCCAGTCAACGAGTGCCAATTTGGCTGTCAGCCGGGCACTGCCAAGGGGCCCCGGCGTGCTGATGTCTTAGCGTTGACGGCCCAAAACAGCAACACAAGTCCACGTCAATTGCGGACCGCACATGAAAAAACTTGTGCGTTGCCGATGGGCGGACGGCACTCGGAGTGTGCCTACGACCGGGGCGGCCGACTCGGCACCCGAACACGGCGGGTGGCTCCCAGCCAGCCCGGCGGGGAATTCGCAGTTTGCACCCGAGGCGGGGTTGCGGTACAATAGGGGCGGTCCTCCGGGACCCTCGCCCGCCTTGTGACCGTCTCCCGACGGTCTGCCCGCCTACCTCACGCAATCTCCCCCGACGTGCCCCATGACCAAACCTGTCACCCAAAGTGACCGCTGTTGGAGCAGCGTTGTGGCCGCTCGCCAATCGCCCTCGTTCGGTTTAGGTGGGTGGGCCGGTCGCTGCTCGGCTGCCTTGAAGTCTGGCGACTCCCGCCGTTTGACTGGTCGCGGCCACTGGGTCGGTGCTCTGATGGGGTGCCTCTGGGTGGCCTTAATAGCTGGCACGGGGGTGTGGACTCCGGCGTGGGCGTGGACGCAAGAGCAGGACCCAGCGGTCCAGCGTCAGGCGGCGGTGTCGTTGCTGCAACAGTTTTGCACCGATTGTCACTTGGGCGACAGCGCCGAGGGTGGCATTCGCTTGGACGCCTTGACGGCCACGCCGCTGGAGCAGGCGATTGCGGTGGGCGACCAGGTGGAATTGATCGAAAAGATCCTGTTGGTGCTGAAGGACCAGCAGATGCCACCGGCCGACATGGACCAACCCACGGCTCAAGAGCGAGTCGCCCTGTTGGAGTGGCTGGATCGGTTGCTGCAGGAGTTTGATTTCGGCAATGCTCAACGTCCGGGTCGGGTGACCGTGCGACGCTTGAATCGCGCGGAGTACAACAACACGATCCGCGACCTGACCGGGCTGGATTTGCGGTTGGCCGACGACTTCCCCTCCGACGACGTGGGCAGCGGCTTTGACAACATCGGTGACGTCTTATCGCTGCCGCCGATCTTGATGGAAAAATATTTAGAATCTGCTCAAAATGTGGCAGCGGCGGTACTGCAGTCCCCGGAGGCGCTCGCGCGGGTGTTCCCACATCAGGCCGCCGATCCCAATAATCTGGAACAGACCGCGACCACAGCCCTGCAGAATGCTCGTCATTTGGCGACCCGAGCCTTTCGGCGTCCGTTGACGGAAGACGAATCGCAGCGGCTGATGGCCTTGATGGTCCGGGCTTGGGAGGCGGACGCCGCTCCCCCGGAGATCATGGCCACGGTGCTGACGGCGGTGTTGGCCTCACCGCATTTCTTGTTTCGAATTGAAGACGACCGATCGGCGACGGCGGTGGATGGCATTCGACCGCTCAACGACTACGAGCTGGCGTCGCGACTGTCGTACTTTCTCTGGAGCAGCATGCCGGATCAGACGCTGTTTGACTTGGCGGCGGCGGGGGAGTTGCACACACCGGAGCAGTTGGCGGCCCAGGTCCCGCGGATGCTGGCGGACCCCAAGGCCCAAGCATTGGTCGATAATTTTGCTGGCCAGTGGCTGCAGCTGCGAGATCTAGAAAACATGTCGCCGGACCCGCAGATGTTCCCCGGCTTTGACGATGGGTTGCGCCGAGCGATGCGGCGGGAGACCGAGTTGGTTTTCTGGCGAATCGTGTCCGAGAACCGCAGCGTGTTGGAATTGTTGGAGGCCGATTACACCTACCTCAATCCTCGCTTGGCGGATCATTACGGCGTGGAGGAGTTTGTCGGGGCGGACCAATACGTCGGGCTGGCCCAGCCGCTCGTCGGTGGCTCTCAGCCGGATCAGGCGGAGGAACGGGCGGCGGCAGCGGAGGAGGACGGGCCGTGGCGACTGGTTCCAGCCGTGGGCCAGCGGCGCGGGGTGTTGATGCATTCGAGTATTTTGCTGTTAACTTCGAATCCCACGCGAACTTCGCCGGTTAAACGGGGCAAGTGGATTCTGGACAACTTGTTGGCCGAACCACCACCGCCGGCCCCACCGAACGTGCCCGAGTTGGGCGAGGGCGAGGAGGCCTTGGGGTCGTTGCGGCAGCGGATGGAGCAGCATCGGGCCGATCCCAACTGTGCGGTTTGCCACACCAAGATGGACGCCCTGGGCTTTGGCCTGGAGAACTTCGACGTGATCGGGGCCTGGCGAGAGGCCGATGGCCCAGAGAAAATCGATTCGACCGGCGAGTTGCCTGGGGGAAAGACTTTCCAAAACCCGGTGGAACTGGTGCAGATTCTGGTCGAAGATAAAAGTACGGAATTCGCGCGGTGCATGTCCGCCAAGCTGCTGACCTTCGCTCTGGGGCGTGGGTTGGGGGTGACGGATCGCGTGCACGTGCAGCGGATCGTCGGCGAGTTGCAGGCCGACGAGCACCGCTTCCAGGCGATGGTGCGAGCCATCGTCACCAGCCCACCCTTCCTTTCTCAGGAGATTTCCCCATGAGCCACTCGCGTTTCAATCAACTCAGTCGGCGGACAGTCCTGCGGGGTTTGGGCGTTTCTCTGGCGTTGCCCTGGTTGGAAGCCACGGACAGTCTCGCGAGAGCCGGTACGGTGCGGGCCGGTGCCGCAGGGTCCGGTGCCGGCGCAGCGAGGGGTTTGGAAGCTGCTGCGGCCGCTCCCAAGCGAATGGCCTTTATCTTTGTCCCCAACGGCGTGGACTTGGAACATTGGACGCCGGCCACGGAAGGGTACGGCTTTGAGCTTCCCTACATTCTGCAACCGCTCGAACCGGTGCAAAACGACTTGTTGGTCTTGAGCGGGTTGACACACGACAAGGGCCGAGCCAACGGCGATGGCCCCGGCGATCATGCCCGGAGCGCCTCGGTCTTCCTGACGGGGTCGCAGCCGCGGAAGACCGATGGCGAGAACATTCGCTCGGGGATTTCCGTCGATCAAGTGGCGGCGCGACAGGTCGGCCAACGCACGCGGTTCTCCTCGCTGGAGCTGGGGGTCGATGCCGGCCGCAACGCGGGCAACTGCGACTCGGGTTACAGCTGTGCCTACTCGTCCAACATCTCGTGGGGCGGTGAAGCCACGCCCATGGGCAAGGAGATCAACCCGCGGTTGGTGTTCGAGCGATTGTTCGCCAGTGGCACGCCCAAAGAGGTTGACAAGTCGGCCCAGCAACGCGAGATCCTGCGAAAGAGTGTGTTGGACTTTGTGGCGGAAGATGCCAAAGCCCTGCAAACGCGACTGGGACGCAACGACAATCGCAAGCTGGACGAGTACCTGACGGGGGTTCGTGAAATCGAGCGGCGTTTGGGCAGCTCGCAGGCGGCCGCGCCGCTGATCGACGATATCGATTATCAGATCCCCGGCGGCGTGCCCGGCTCGTATCGCGAGCACTTGCGGCTGATGTGCGACATGATGGTGTTGGCCTTCCAGACCGATTCGACTCGAATCGCCACCATGATGTTTGCCAATGCCGGCGACAACAAGAACTATCGCCACATCGGCGTCCGCGACGGTCACCACGACTTGTCGCACCACGGCCGCAACCAGGAGAAACTGGAGAAGATTCGCCGGATCAACCGCTTCCATGTGCAGCAGCTCAGTTACCTGTTGCAACGCCTGAAGTCGATCCCCGAGGGCGAAGGCACGTTGTTGGACAACTCGATGATTTGTTACGGCAGCGCGATCAGCGACGGCGACAAGCACAACAATGAGAACCTGCCGATCATCTTGGCGGGCGGCGGCGGTGGCACCTTGGATACGGGTCGACATATCCGCTTCGATACCGAGACGCCGATGTGCAACCTGTTCATGTCGATGCTGGATCGGATGGACGCCAGTGTGCCGTTCATCGGTGACAGCACAGGTCGCTTGCCTTGGCTGACGGTTTAGCGAGTGTTGGTCAGCGGCGTCTGCGGATGGCGACGCCGCTGCTTCTGTCAGCGGGGCCTACCCACCTTGATCACGACCGGAGACTCCGCGTGAGACCTGCCTTCCCGCCGCTGACGTCGACCTCCCTGCCGCGTGTTTGCACCCGCCGCTTGGCTCTGATTTGGGCCCTGATTTGGGCTCTGTTTTGGGCTCTGATCGGCGGGGGCGGTCTCCTCGGCGAGAGTTCATTTTGCACCACTGCCGCGGCTCAGGCGGTGGCGGACAAAACGGTGCCCCAGTTGCTCGAGCAGTTGGAGGATGCCAACGTCAACGCGCGACGCGATGCGGCCTACGAGTTGGTCCGACGGGGTGACCATGCGACGGAAGTCATCGCAGCCTACGCGCGGGCCACGCAGGACAAGGACATTCAAGTTCAATTCCAGAGTCTGTACGGCTTGGCATTGGCGGGTCCAGCGGCCGAGTCGGCATTGCCCACCTTGTTGGCGCGAATGGACGACCGCAACGACCAAATTCGCTTTCGAGCGGCCGATGCGGTCGGCAAAATTGGGATCGCAGCCGTGCAGCCGATCCTGGAAAGTTGGCCGGAAGGTTCGACTCGCTTCCGCATTTCAGCGGCTCAGGCGTTTGAGATCATGGGTCCAACGGCGGAACCGGCGTTGCCGGTCCTCATGGCGGTGGTGCAAGAGACGGCTGACAGTCCACCGTCCGCCGACAGTGACAACCGCGCTGAGCGACGCGGTCGCGGGCGGAATCGTCAGCGGGCAGAGGGACAGGACGCGGGTGCGGCTCCCTATGCCGCGGCTGCAGTGGTGGCGATCGATCTGACTCGAACCGAGCACCTGCTCCGCATCGCCGACCACTGGCACGCCGGCACACGCATGACGGGGATCTCGGCCTTGGCTGCCCTGCCCTCTCCGGCCCCGGAAGTCCTGGCGCGGCTGCTAGAAACGGCGGAGGACGATGACCCAAAGATCCGCGAACTCGGCGTGGTCGTGTTGGCCAAGTCGCAATTGCCCGCGGCGGACAAAGAAGCTCTGTTGGAGGTCGCGATCGTCGATCCGGCCCCGTCCGTGCGGGCCGCGGCAAACGTGGCATTGCGGCGGGCTCGATTGAACGGGCCAGCCTTCGCACGGCGTTTGGCCGAGCGTCTGTTGGAGGCCGATCGGGACCGCGCGGTGTCGGTGCTGCAGGGCTTGGCGGCCTTCGGACCCGCCGCTCGAGAGAGTCTGCCGCAGATCGTAGCGGTCACGCAGCGATTGGGATTGGCGGCCGCTGAGACGGTCGAGGGTCCGAGCAGCGAAGCGACCGAAACGACGGAGTCGACCGAGGCCGGCGAAGCGACCGAAGCTGCCACGTCCTCGGAAGCGGCGATCGAGCCCGCAGCCGAGGCTCAGAGCGGTCAGGCGTCGGGCTTGCCGCACGAAGCGGTGGTCGGGGTGCTGGCGGGCTTGGGGCCAGCGGCGGTGGGGGATCTGTTGGAGGCGGCGGAGCGGCACGCGGCATTGGAGCCGCTGGTAGCGGCCGCGTTGACTCGGATCGGACAGGCTGCCGTCGAACCGTTGTTGGCGGGGACCTCGGATCAGAACCCGGCGATTCGCAGTGTCTCGGTGCGAGCCCTGGGCGACATTCAGCCGTTGGCGGCGGTCAGCTTGCGGCGTTTGATCGAAGTCATCAGCGATGAAAACTTGGACGTGCGGATGGCGGCCGCCGCCGCATTGACTCGCGCGGCCGCCAGCAACTCGGCGGCGCAGGAGGCTGTCCTCCAAGCCATGCAAGACCCCTCGCCGACGGTCCGCGCCGTGGCGGTGTCGGCGTTGGGAGAGGCCGGGTTCAATCGCGAGCAACGCCGCGATGGTTTTCGCCGAGCACTGGCCGACGCCGATCCCCAAGTCCGAGCGGCGGCGTTGACGGCCATCGCCACCGCGCCGGGTCAGATGCAACGCAATGCGGAAGCCATTCTGCAACAGACGGCGGATGACGCAACCGCCGTTCGCTTGGCTGCGTTTTCAGCTTTGGCCAACGTTCCCAAGGAGTCGGTCGATAACGGTCAATTCGCCGCGGTGGCAGCCGTCAGCGAGGTGGTGCAACGCGGCCTGCAAGATCGGGAAGTGACGGTACGGATCGCAGCGACAGCCGTGATCCCCAAGTTGGAACTGTACGATCAAGCCACGCTGGATGTCGTGGGCCAGAATCTCAGTGGCGGCCGCGAACTGATCGTCGCGACGCTGGAGGTGCTGCCGAAATTCACGGGAGACACGAACGCGATCGTCGCGCGGCTGCAACCGCTGTTGGCGCATGAACTCTCGGAAGTCCGCATCGCAGCCGTGACCGCGATTGCCGCTGCGGATCGCGAGCCGCTGCGGCTGACCCAGGCTTTGGTGCCAATGTTGGAGGATCGCGAATGGGTCGTGCGGCGGATCGCGGGTCAGAACTTGGGACGGCAAGGTTCGGTCGCCGTTGCCGCCGTGCCCAAGTTGTTCGAACTGTTGGGCCGCCACGAGGACAAAGATTATGCGGCGGAGGCTTTGCGGCAAATCGATGCCGCGCCGGTCGAGGCCCTACGGCTGTTGATCGACAACTTGGACTCCGCGGATCGTCGCAAAGCGTTTTACGCCGTGACGCTGGTGGCAAAACTGGGGCCGGCGGCCGCCGAAGCGCTGCCAAAACTGGAGGCCATCCTGCAGGCCGATTCGCAAGGTGGCGCCGCGTTGGACGACTTCCGCCGCAACACGATCAAAGAAGCCATCGCCAAAATCAAACCGGCCGCTTAGAGTAAAATCGAACCATTGGAACCGGCGTCCTAAGCAGTGGTCAGACATTAAAGGACCTTTGATGGACTGCCCCTGGCAGTCGGACAGCACGCGGAGCGACTCGGATCAACGCGGAGCGACTCGGATCAACACGTAGCGACACCGAGCTTCACGGAGCGACACCGAGCTTCATGGACCGACATGCATCGACATGGACCAAGGAGCGATTGGCGAGTCGGGCGGGGTTGGCGAGCGAACATTGCTAGCAGCCCACCCGTGATAAGTGCGGGAATTGGTCTCGGAGGAATGGCTAATAGTTGGTAAAAAGTAGTCGGGTCGTCAGGAGGGCGACCCTGCGTTTTGCTTCGCTCCATCAACTTGCGATCAGGGAAGACCCATGTTGCTCCGCCGCCGCTCGACTGTTTCATTGGTAACTGGATTTGTGGCGACGGCCCTGGTCGGTGGGCTGGGGTCGAACCTCTGGGCCCAAACCTTAGGTGGGGCCGGTTCCGGCTACGGCCAGCCGACCAGTCGATTCGGCAGTAGCGGCTTGAATGGACAGGGCTTACCGGTCAATCACGATCAGACAGTGCCGATCCCGGCCCCCGAGGGCTTCCCGCTGTCGGAGCCTTATCAGGAATACGTCGACCAGGTCCTCACGTACTGGGAGAGTTCCAGCAGCCAGGTGGAGCGTCTGCGTTGCCAATTCACTCGATTCACGTACGATTCGGGTGTCTGCAACTACGTCGACCCGAATTCCTCGCAAATGGTGGCTCACGAAGTTGCGGGCGGGATCATCAAGTACGAAATGCCGGATCGCGCGATCATCGAGGTGGACAAGAAGCGAATTGCCTTGCCACCGAGTGCCGCCAACCCGAACTTGGAGTATCGCGACTTGAATGCGGCGGACATGGAGAAACAACGCGAGCGTTACGTCTCGAGTGGCGATGCGATCTACTTCTACGACTATGTAGAAAAACAGTTAATCAAACAAAATCTCCCCATGGAACTGCAGGGCCAGGGGATCAAGAACAGCCCGCTGCCGTTTCTGTTTGGAGCCAAGGCCGAGGAACTGAAGGCGCGGTATTGGATTCGCCCCATCACGCCCGACACCGTGGAAAAGCAATGGTGGTTGGAAGTGTTCCCCAAGCGCCGCCAAGACGCCGAGCACTACAGCCGCGCGGTGATTGTCTTGGGGGGCGACGAGTTCTTGCCGATTCAAATCCAGTTGTTTGCCCCGGACCACAATCCCGTCAAGTACACCTTGGCGGATGGTTCGACGCGGCCCGCCGTCTTGAAGTACCAGATCTACGATTTTAAAAATAGCGAGAAGAACTTCAACTTCGGTCTGGGTGCGAACGTGGCTCGATTGTGGCGTGACGAGTTCTCGCCGCGACCGCAAACGCTGCTGGGTTGGAAGTTGGTCGAAAAAGAGGCTCCGCTGATGGCGGCTCAACCGACCGATTCCAGTGGCGTGATCCCGCGATAGTTCGACCTCTACCCCTTCGCCTTCGATCGGATGGGCACTTTGATCCAACGCCACCAGCGGTTTGTGTTGTGGATTGATTCCGTGGCCAGTGTTTTGGTCTGTCCACAGGACGAGATCTGGGTGGGACAGGCGGTGGATGCGTCCGGGGTGCAATTGCCATTTCAAGCCAACTTGCGGCGGCGACACTTGAAGTTGTTGCGGCAAGACGGGCGGTACTGGCTGCAGTCCCCCGAGCGAGCAGCGGGTGCTGGGGCGGAGGCGGCGGGAGACAGCGAGGACAGTCCGACGTTGATTGCCTCGGGCTCGGAGATTTCCTTGAGCGAGGGGTTGGGGCTACGTCTGCGGATCCCGTCGCCGTTGACCAGTACCGCGGTGTTGGATTATCTGGGGCCGTTGCGTTCGGTGCCGCGGACCGACTTTGCGGTGTTGATGGCCCAGGCGTGTTTGATGGGCAGTTCATCCCAGCACCACATTCTGATTCCGGAGTTGAATCAAGCCACGCTATTCTATCAGGGTGGGGATTTGAGTCTGCGGTGCGAACAACCGATGACCGTTCAAGGGGAATCGGTACCGGCAGTGGTCAAACTGCGGGACGGGGACCACGTCGAGTCGGCTGACTTTGCACTGACGTTGGAAGTGTTGTAACGATTGGGGGAATTGGGCGGCCGAACGGCTGCATCGATCACTCGGGTTGGGACGACGCGCCGGTCCGTCGCTCAGGTCGACGTCCGGCTCGGTCGATGGTGGCGGTATGAACGGCCGACACTTAAATCGAGACCTGCTGAGCCTGGGACTCCTGGTGCTGGTATTGCTATTGGCCATGAGTCTGGTGACGTACGACCCGGCCGACTCCGTGGCGCGGGCTTGGCCATCGCTGGCCTCGTGGTTTCCGGTCGATACCTTGGTCTACCCTGCCAATCCGCGGGTGCAGAACGCTTGCGGCATCTTGGGTGCGTTGGTGGCCGAGTCGCTCTACGCGGCCTTGGGTTACGCGGCCGGTTATGTGGTGATTTGCCTGGGCCTGCTCTGTTATTGGCTACTGACGGGTGCCTACCAACAATACGTGTTTGGCCGAGGCCTGGGGTGGCTGTTGTCTTTGGCCGGCCTGACCACCTTGATGGCCCTCTTACTGCCGACTGCCTCGCCAGGTCCCTTGACGGGCAGCGGGGGCTACATCGGGCTGTTTCTGTCGCAGACATTGCGCGAGCATTTCAATCTACCGGGTTCTTTTGTCGTGGGGGTAGGGGCCACCTTGATCGGGCTGATGATGTGGACGGACTACGCCTTGCTGCGGGTCCTGGGGGTGGTCGGGACGTTTGTGGCCACAACCTGGGCCGTTCAATCTCGCGGAGCCAGCACCCCGTGGGGGTCGTGGGCCGCGCGGCGCCAGGCCATGAGCGGGGCGGAGACCAACGTCGTGCAGGACCCAGACCAATGCGGGACGGACGCCAGTGGCGCGCACGCCTGGGGCGACGAGGCGGGCTATGCACCGGCCGTGATCATCGGTGGCAAGCGCCGCGCCGGAATCGTGCTGCATGATCCGGACGACGAAGCGTTCGCCGACGAAGAAGAATTCGCTGAAGAATATGATGACCAGGAGTACGACGAGGAATACGACGAGGACGAAGCGGCACAGGACGACGATGCCGACGAGACCATGCTGTTGGTCAAGATGCCACGCGTCGGCCCGACCGTCGACCAGAACGCGGGCCCGCCACCGTTGGACGACCAAGCCAGCGACCATCCGCAGTCCAGCAAACAGGCCGCCCGCGAACTGACGATTGTCAAAAAAGAAAAGAAAAAGTCGAAGGACCAGCAGCGAGAAGAAGCGATCTCTGAAATCGAACAAAAGATCGATTTAAAGGACAACACCGACGCGCTGGAGGACTACGAACTGCCAGCCCTGGAACTATTGGCCACGGGCGACGGGGTCAACTACGAGGAACAGGAACTGGAGGTCCGACGCAAGGCTCGGTTGCTGGAACAGACGTTCAAAGAGTTCGGCTTCAACATCAAAGTCACCGAGATTGAAACCGGGCCAGTGATCGCCCAGTACGAATTGGCGTTGGAGACGGGGCTCCGCCTGTCGAAAATCGTCAGCCTGGCGGATGACCTGGCCATCGCCCTGCGAGTGCCCAGCGTCCGGATCGTGGCGCCAATTCCAGGCAAGAACACCGTCGGTGTGGAAGTGCCGAACGAGAAGCGGCAGGTGGTACGACTGCGCGACGTGATCGAGGAGTCCTCGGAGAAGACCAAGAAGATGAAGATCCCGATCTTCTTGGGCAAAGACGTCTCCGGCAACCCCATGGCGGCGGACTTGGCCGCCCTGCCCCACCTATTGATCGCAGGTCGCACCGGTACCGGTAAGTCGGTCTGCTTGAACGCCATCATCTCCTCCATCCTGATGACGCGGCGACCGGAAGAGGTCCGCATGTTGATGATCGACCCCAAGATGGTGGAACTCAGTGGCTACGCCCGGTTGCCACACCTGATGCATCCGGTCGTCACGGACATGAAGAAAGCCGAGGCGATCTTGGCCTGGGCCGTCGACAAAATGGAGGAGCGATATGCGTTGTTGGCCCAGGTCGGCGTACGGCACTTGGTGAACTTCAATCAACTCGGTGCCGAAGAGATCTACCGACGGCTGGGCGTGGAATCCAAGGAAGAACAGGAGGGCATCCCCACCAACCTGCCGTTCATCGTGATCATCGCGGACGAAATGGCCGACCTGATGATGACCGCTGGGAAGACCGTCGAGCAGTACATCATTCGCTTGGCCCAAAAATCTCGCGCGGTCGGCATTCACTTGATCCTGGCCACCCAAAAACCGACCGTCGATGTGATCACCGGTTTGATCAAATCCAACTTGCCCGCGCGAATCGCGTTCCAAGTCGCCAGCAAGACGGATAGCCGCGTAGTGTTGGACGAAAACGGTGCCGACAAGTTGCTGGGCAATGGTGACATGCTGTTCTTGGGACCCGGCACCAGCATCCTCTCGCGCGGCCAGGGCACCTACCTGAGCGACGACGAGATCGAATCGATTGTCGATTCGTGCGCCATGGCCGGCAAGCAAGACTTTATCACCGAACTGGTCAACCTGAAGGTCAAGGACGACAGCGGGAACGAAGGCGGAGGCCAAGGCGATAGCCATGGCGATGATCTGTACGAATCCGCCGTCGAGGCCGTGATCCGCGAACAGCGCGGTAGTGTGTCGATGTTGCAACGCATCTTCAAGATCGGCTACGGCCGAGCGGCTCGGTTGATCGACTTCATGGCCGAAGACGGCGTCGTGGGTCCCTACAACGGCAAGATCCGCGAAGTGGTCATGACCCTGGACCAATGGCGACAACGGTCCGGACAAGGCGGTGACGACAGCGAGCCATCCCCGCCGCCGCGGGCCAGCGCTCCGCCCCGTGAAGCACCCGAGGCCCCGCCCGCCCGACGAACCGCTCCGAGCATCGTCTATCACGATGACCCGGCCGACGATGAACCAGAGAACTTGGAGCTCGACCCTGTCGCGCCGACAAACGCCAACGCAAACCCAGCCGACCGCCGCAGCGAACGAGAACCCAGCGAACAAGAACCCCGCGAACAAGAACCCCGCCAACGAGAACCCAGCGAACGAGGTCGCAGTGAGAAGCCTCGCAGCCTGAAGGTCCGCGGCGAACAGGACCCCAGCGCGTCAGAACGTGTCCAGCGAACGCGGGACATGAGCGGGGACGGGTCGCGGGAGGCACCACAGCCAGTGGCAGCGGACGAACCCGTATCGCACTGGTCCGAAGCAATGGATGACGACGTCGAGTGGGAAGACGTGGAATAGCCACCGCTGGGACCGGCAGTTCCCACCACTGACCACTGACCACTCACCACTCACCCACTCACCCACTCACCACTCACCACTCACCCACTTCTACCCGCGTGTCGGCCTAGCGCACCTGAAAACACCGCCCATCCGACACGGCCAATGGCGGCAGTGGCTGGCGTACGCCAACGGGGACCGCGCTTGCTTCGGCCCAGTCCGCGGATTATGGTGAGAGGGCTTGGTTGGACAGCAAGTGGGGCGAATGTGCTTGTAAGCTGTGAGTGGAGGAGTGGTTGCCATGCCGTGTCATCGACTGTTGGGGCCGTTTGTGGTCGCCGCTTGGCTGGGCCTGGCTTTCATCTGGGCTGACGCAAGCTCGAACGACTTGAGCGGGAACGACGCAGGGGTTCCGACGCCGCTCGAGGCTGCCCCGCAGCTCGTGGGCACGCCCCCCGCGGTTCCTGTCGCTGTACCGCCGGACGAGCCCGATTTTCTTCGCGACATTCAACCGATCCTGAATCAGCATTGTTTGGCCTGTCATGGTCCGGAGCGGGACGCCAGTGGCCTCCGCGTGGATCGCTGGCAGATCTTGCTGGAGGGGGGCGAGTACGGGGTGCCGGCCGTGGTACCGGGTGAGCCGACCGCCAGTTTTCTGCTGCAAGTCGTGGACGGCAGCAGCGAGGATCTGAGCATGCCGCCGGAGGGTCATCCACCGCTGACCCCCGCACAAGTTGATTTGTTGCGGCGGTGGATTGCGGCCGGCGCCCCCGTTCCGCTGGAGTTTGCCGAGGCCGCCGACGAGGACCCCCGTCAGTGGTGGTCCTTACAACCCATTGCACCGTTTGATGGTGCGGACCCCGAGCGAGCGATTGATTCGTGGATCGAGGCGGGGCTGCGATCGCAGGGCTTGGATTTTTCGCCGGCGGCCGATCGTGTTTCATTGATCCGCCGCTTGTATCTGGTGATGCTGGGCCTGCCGCCGACACCGGCCGAAGTCCAGGCGTTTGTGGCGGACAGCGACCCGCGGGCCTGGGAGAGATTGGTGGATCGGGTCCTGGCCAGTCCCCACTACGGCGAACGCTGGGCGCGGCATTGGTTGGATGTGGTGCGGTTCGGCGAGACCGACGGCTACGAGACCAACCAACAGCGACCGAACGCCTGGCGGTACCGCGATTGGGTGATTGACGCGTTCAATCGAGACCTGCCGTACGATGATTTTGTGCGGTATCAGATCGCCGGCGATGTGTTGGGGGAACCGATCGGCACCAGCTTCCTGGTGGGTGGGCCACACGACATTGTCAAGAGTCCGGATCGGTTGTTGACGTTGACCCAGCGTCAGGACGAGTTGACCGACATGGTCGCCACGGTCGGGACCGCGTTTCTGGGCCTAACCATCGGCTGCGCCCGCTGCCACAACCACAAGTTCGACCCGATTCCGCAGACCGACTTCCACGCGATGCAAGCCGTGTTTGCGGGCGTCCGGCACGGGGAGAGCGTCCTGCAGCCGGCGGAGGACACCTCCGAGGCTCGCCGGGCGTTGGACGAGGCGTGGGGACAGTGGCAGCAAGACCTGTTGGCCCACGTGGCGACTCTGGATCCGGCCACAATCGTCTGGCCATCCGTCGACGCCACTTTCAATCTGGAGGTCTTTCCACCGACCGAAGCGCGCCTGGTGCGTTTCACGATCTTGGCGACCAACGCCAGCGAACCGTGCTTGGATGAACTCGAGATTTTTTCCGGTGGACAGTCGGTGGGATTGGCGGCTCGAGGAACGCGAGTGACCAGTTCAGGGGACTACGCGGGCAACCCCAAGCATCGGCTCGAGCACTTGAATGACGGCCGCTTCGGCAACGACTACAGTTGGATCAGCAACTCGGATGGCAAGGGCTGGGTGCAATTGGAGTGGGACCAGCCCCAGAAGATCGATCGCATTCAATGGTCGCGTGATCGGTCGGGCGGGTTTGCCGACCGGTTGGCGACCGACTACCGCATCGAGGTCTCGGTTGACGGCCAGGCCTGGTCGACGGTCGCCAGTTCCGCGGGGCGACTGCCCTTGGGGAGCGACGGCCCCAGTCTGTACGACGCGGCGGACATTGGCTCGCGTTTGCGTACGCTGCGGCAGCGGTATCAAGAACTGACGCGACCGACAGCAGCTTTCTGTGGTAGCTTTGGTCCGCCTGAGACGATTCACAAGTTGTTTCGAGGTGATCCGCTGAGTCCACAAGAAGAGGTAGGGCCAGAGAACCTGAGTATCTTGCAGGGCCTGGATCTCCCGGCGAACGCCAGCGACTCGGAGCGACGCTTGGCTCTGGCCAATGCCTTGGTTCGCCCCGACAATCCGCTGTTGGCTCGCGTGATCGTCAATCGCTTGTGGCAGTATCATTTTGGAACGGGTTTGGTGGAGACCGCCAGCGACTTTGGTCGCAATGCCGCTCGGCCGTCGCACCCCGAATTGTTGGATAGCTTGGCGGCCAGATTGATGCAACACGATTGGTCGCTGAAGCAGTTGCAGCGTGAGATCCTCTTGTCGCGAACGTGGCAACAGAGCAGCTTGCCGCGCGGGGAGGCCCTGCAAGTCGATGCGGGCAGTCGTTTGTTATGGCGTTTTCCGCCGCGTCGATTGGAGGCGGAGATCATTCGCGACCAGATTTTGGCCCTGAGTGGCGACCTGCAACACGTCGGCGGTGGACCTGGGTTCAGTGCCTTTGTCGTGGAGAAAGAAACGGTCCACCATTATCATCCGGTGGAAGACTTCCAGCCGGAACATTTCCGACGGATGGTCTATCAAACCAAAATTCGGCAAGAGCAGGATGCGGTGTTCGGCGCGTTCGACTGTCCGGACGGGACGCAAATCGCGCCCCAGCGGAGTCGATCGACCACGCCGTTGCAAGCCTTGAATCTGTTTAACAGCGGTTTTGTCCAACAGCAGGCTGAACGCTTTGCGGCCCGGCTGCAGTCGCTCGTTGCAACGACGATCGATGCGGAGGGCAGCTGCGACACCCGTGACGATCCCGACGCGAATACCGATGCCGAGATTGCAACCGCTTTCCAATTTTGCTTTGGTCGTGAGCCCTCCCCGGAGGAGTGGATCGAAGTACGCGAGTTTGTGGCTGAGCAGGGCCTACCGGCATTGTGTCGTGTGCTGCTGAACTCCAATGAACTATTGTTTATTCCCTAGTGTGACCGCATGAGTACCTTGGCGATTGTGATTGTGGCCGCGGTGTTGCTAATGGCCGCTTATCGGTGGTACGGCGGGTACCTGGCGCGGCACGTGTTTCAGCTGGACGATCGGCGGGTCGTGCCGTCGCGGGAACTGGAGGACCGGGTCGACTTTGTGCCGACGCGGAAGAGCATTGTGTTCGGCCATCACTTCACGAGCATCGCGGGCACGGGGCCGATTGTCGGCCCGGCGATTGCGGTTTTCTGGGGTTGGCTGCCCGCCTTGCTATGGGTCCTGTTGGGCGGCATCTTTGTGGGGGCGGTGCACGACTTTGGGTCCTTGATGGTGTCGCTGCGGAATCGGGGCGAGACGATCGGGCAGGTGGCGGGCCGTTTGATCAGCCCGCGAGCTCGGTTGTTTTTTCTTCTCATCTTGTTTTTTGCGTTAACCGTTGTATTGGGGATCTTTGGCTTGGTGGTGGCCCAGGTGTTTCAGCTGTATCCCAGCAGTGTCCTGGGCGTGTGGATCTCCTTACCGCTGGCCGTTGGACTGGGGTGGCTGGCCCTGCGTGGCCAGTCGATTCCGCCAATTGGGTTGGCCGGGGCCTTGGTCGTGATGTACGTCGCCGTGGGACTGGGGACGTACTATTGGCCCGTGAGCTTGCAACCGGAAATGTGGTGGGAAGCAATGCTGGAAACGACGCCGCCGACGTGGGCGAATACGGTCGTGTTGTGGACCGCGATTTTGTTGGTTTACTGCTACATCGCCAGCGTCTTGCCCGTGAGCGTGTTGCTGCAACCACGCGATTACTTGAACAGTTGGCAGTTGCTGTTGGCGCTGGGTGTGTTGGTGGCAGCCATTGTCTACGCCAGCCTGACGGGGCAAGCGGACATGGCCGCCGCTGCCCCAGCGGTGGTGCCAGCGGCGGAGATGCCACCGGGCGCACCGCCGATGTTTCCCTTTCTCTTCATTACGATCGCCTGTGGAGCGATCAGCGGATTTCATTGTTTGGTCTCCAGCGGGACGACCAGCAAGCAGGTGGCCCAGGAATCGGACGCCCAAGCCATCGGCTACGGCAGCATGTTGTTGGAGAGTGGCTTGGCGGTTGCGGTGATCATCGCGTGTTGTGCGGGGATCGGCATGGGATTGTTCCAGCGAGTTGAGACGGTGGATGGGGCGGGGAGAGGCCAGCCCCACTTCGTGGCCGCCCCCACGGATGACGCACCCAACAACGGCCACAGCTCGTCGACTCGGGCTGGTCGGGCCGCTGCATCCAGCCCGGCCGCTGCGACGGGCATGGCGGATGCGACAGACGAGGAAATTCCGACCGAAAAGACTGCCGTGGCATTTGGGGCTTGGCGCCAGCGTTACGATGCGACGCGAGCCTGGTCGGACTATCGTTTGGCGGAGACGGTGGGGGCGTTTGTGGATGGGGGCGCCAGTTTGCTGACGGTCTTCCGCGTGCCGCTGGTCTTGGGTCAAACGCTGTTGGCCGTACTGGTAGCCTGTTTTGCGGCAACGACCCTAGATTCAGCGACTCGCTTGCAGCGATATGTGATTCAAGAGTTGGGCAGCAACTTGAGGGTCAAGCCACTGACCGACAAGTACGTGGCCACTGGGGTGGCGGTGGGATTGGCGGGTTTGATTGCCCTGATGCCGGGTGCGGGTGGGCCGGGGACGGGGGGCACGATCTTGTGGCCATTGTTCGGCGCGATCAATCAGTTGCTGGCGAGCTTGGCTTTTTTGGTGATATTTTTTTATCTTTGGCGGCGGGGCATCCCCAGTCACTTTCTGCTGGTGCCGATGGGCTTGATGGCCGTGGTGCCACTGTGGGCGTTGGGGTATCAACTGTTTGGGCCACTGGGCTTCCTGATGGCCGGTCGCGGCTGGAACCCGGTCCTGGGCGTGATTGGCTTGATCACGATCGGCCTGCAACTGTGGATGTTCGCGGAGGCCTTGTGGTTGCTGCCGCGGGCTCGCGGGGTGCTGGAAGTTGCCACGGCCGCGCCGTCCGATCGGTGACCCGGCGACGGGGCCATTCCTAACAAGCCAAATCGCTGGGGCCCGAGTGGCTCGGTCGGCCAACCTCTGCAGCGACGGGAGCGTCAGAAGCCATCGCTGCAAGATTCTGGGCCGGTGCTGGCCCCAAGTGGCGACTATTTGGGGTACAATGATGCCGTTAGCGTGGGCAGAGAGACAATCGCTCGTCGGTCGAGCACGGGGTGGAAACATCGGGTCAATCCCGGTGCAGTTCGGGGATGGCGTCAACAACGGTTGGGCAAGCGAGAGATGGTAACGATGATGAAGCGAAGCGGGGCGTGTGAGCGAGCATGGCGTGTGGCGTTGGGCTGTGTGGTGGCGGGCTGTATGGTCTCGGGCGTGTGTGGTTGGTCGAGTGGCAGCGGGGGCATGGCCGAGGCGCAGGACAGTCCGCTGACTTCCCATCCACCGGCCGATCAGTTGGTCGTCGGTGGCGGCTTTCGCAAGCAGGTCCTGACCGAGAAGTTCCACAGCGAGGGAGCCACGTTCGCCGACATCGACGGTGATGGCCACAACGACATTATCGCTGGTCCGTATTGGTATCGCGGGCCGGAGTTCCGCGAGCGGTACGAGATTTACCCGCCGCAGGAGTTCCAGCCGTCGGGGTACTCGCAGAACTTCTTGACTTTTAACTACGACTTCAACCGAGACGGCCGGGTCGACGTGATGCGAGTCGGTTTTCCAGGTGAAGCGACCGTGTGGTACGAGAATCCCGGTCCGGAAGCGGTGCTGCAATCGCAGCATTGGCGAGAGCACATCGCATTTGATGTGACAGACAACGAGAGCCCCGGATTGCTGAACTTGGTGGGTGACGAGGTGCCCGAACTGGTGTTCCAAACCGACGGTTACTTTGGTTTCGCCACGCCGGACGCGAGTGACCCGTACGCCAAGTGGACGTTCCATAAAGTATCCGAACAGATTGCGGGCGGGCGTTACACGCACGGGATTGGCGTGGGCGACGTCGATGGCGATGGACGCCTGGACCTGTTGACGCCGGGTGGCTGGTTGCAGCAGCCGGAGGATTGGACCACGGGCGAGCTATGGAAGTACCATCAGGTGGCCTTTGCCCCGGCGGCTTCGCAAATGTACGCCTACGATTTTGATGGCGACGGACTCAACGACATTCTCTGTGCGGTTCACGCGCATCAGTGGGGGGTCGTGTGGCACCGGCAGATCCGCGACGCCGCCGGCAAGATCGACTTCGAATTGAACTGGATTGTGGGCGTGAAGCCCGATCAAACCGACCATCAGGTTGTCTTCACGCAGGCCCACGCGATGGAATTGGTGGACATGGACGGAGACGGCATCAAAGACGTGATCACTGGCAAGCGGTACTGGGCGCATGGCGGCAACGATCCCGGCGGCAATGACCCGGCGGTGCTGTACTGGTTCAAGACAGTACGAGAGAACGGGACCGTCCGCTTCTTGCCGCACTTGATCGACACCAATTCGGGGGTCGGTACCCAAGTGACAGTGGGCGATGTCAACGGGGACGGCCGACCGGACATCGTGGTGGGCAACAAGAAAGGTGCGTTCTATTTCGAGCAGAGCGAGTGAGCGGGCTAGCCCGTCTGGCAGCAGAACCTTGCTGGGGATGCCTGTTTAACCCGGCTGCCTTCGGAACCGGACTAGGACGCCAGCCGCGTCCCAAGTGGGGGATTCGTCGAGTCGTTACAAGTGGCTTAGAGAGCCTTTCACGGCGGTCGTACGGAAGCTCGAGACAAAAAAAGCCGGTACTGGTGCGGTTTCGTGCCGCGAAAAAATGGCTACACTAGCGAGACTTGGCAGGGTCCGGAGTCGGGCTGGCGGGAGGCGGCTGGGGCGGGAGGCGAACGGCAACGGACCGTTTTTTGGGGCTGCCGCTGGTTAATCAGGGGCTGCTGCCAGTGCTTTCGCTGGGCCAGCCGCTTGGACTTCCCGACTGGAGACGGGCGAGAACTGGGGTCTTGTCGGTGCACTCGATCAGATAGATGGATAACTTGTGAAATACGCAGCACTGGGTCCGATCGCGCTTCATTATCCCGAGACCGTGGAAACCAATGACTACTTGGCGGCGGCCAACCCGTCCTGGGACATGGGACTGATTGGCGAGAAAACGGGGATCCTCCAGCGGCATATTGCGGCTCCCGAGGAGACGGCCTCGGATCTGGGGGTGGCGGCGGCGGAGAAGTTGTTTGCCGAGCATAACATCGACCGCAGTTCGATCGACTTCTTGCTGCTGTGCACTCAGACGCCGGACTGTCCGCTGCCGACGACCAGCTGCATGATGCAGGAGCGATTGGGGCTGCCGACCAAATGTGGGGCCTTGGACTTTAACTTGGGCTGCAGCGGGTACGTTTACGGCCTGAGCTTGGCGGATGGCTTGATTCGTACGGGGGCGGTCAAGCGAGTGCTGCTGATCACGGCAGAGACGTATTCCAAGTACATCAACCCAGCGGATCGCAGCTTGCGACCGATTTTTGGCGACGCGGCCGCCGCCACGCTGTTGGAGGCGCACGACACGCCATCGATTCGGGGCATGCAATTTGGCACGGACGGCAGCGGGGCCAACACCTTGTTGGTCAATCAGGGGATTCGGCCGAAAGAAAAGGCCCTGCGACCGCGGCATCGGGCGCGCTGGGGCAGTGATCTGTACATGGACGGCCCCAGCCTGATCAACTTTGCGATTGGGGCCATCCCCGGTGTGGTGGATGATGTCCTGCGGAGCGAGGGCCTGCAGATGGAGGACATCGACCTGTTCTTGCTGCATCAAGCCACGTTCAAGATGTTGGACCAGCTCCGCGAGCGACTGGGGTTGACCTTCGACAAGATGCCGTTGTGCATGAGCCATGTTGGCAACACGGTCTCATCGACGCTACCGATTCTGATCGATGACTTGCGACGGAAGGGCCAACTGACTCCCGACGACTTGACGATGATGATTGGCTTTGGCGTGGGTTGGTCATGGGCCGCCTGCACTTGGCGCGATGTGCTGGGGAACCGGACCCTGGCCTAAGAAGAGACCCCGCGATGCTGGACCTCAGTGGACACTTGTTGGTGGCGGCTGCCGATATGGAGGACCCGCACTTCGCTCGGACCGTCGTGCTGTTGATCCGACACAGCGGCGAGGAAGGCGCCATGGGGTTGGTGCTGAACCGACCGCTGGGAGTGCCCCTGCAAGAGATCCTGGCGGATGTCTCGGCCGATGTGGAAACGCCGGAGGAGATTGGCATCGGCTGGGGTGGGCCGGTTCAGGGCCCGTTGGTGGTCCTGCACACGCTGGACGATCTGGCCGATTTGACCATCCTGCCCGGTGTGTGTATCTCGACCCAACGCGATCGGATCCTGGAACTGCTCCGAATCGACCGTCGGCCCTATGGGTTTTTCTTGGGCTATTCCGGGTGGGGCAAGCAGCAGCTGGAGGGCGAGTGCCAAGTCGGTGGGTGGCACATCGTGGAGGCGACGCCGGGCTTGGTATTCTCCGACCCCTACGAGATGTGGCCCAAGGCCTGCGGGCAAGTCAGTTGGGGCGTCTTGCGTCAGGACCCGCGGATCGCTCGGTTGGGCGATAACGACCCCAGTTTTAACTGACTCCAGCCCCCGTGGCCTGCAAATCAGTTGAGATTGCTCCGATGGGCGGGTTTTGCTAGAAGACGTGGCATGCCTCCTGCCCCAGCTTCGACCATTCGCCGCGGTTCTCGCCCGCGCGGACCTGTTGGTCCGTGGCTGCCGGTCGTTTTTTGGCCGGGGAGTCGCTTGACGCTCGGCGTTGGCCGGACGCTGCGTTCGCTGGGCGTGACGCTCCTTGGCTGGGCTAGTTTTGCTGTGGCAACCGCCCTGATGGGGCCAGGCGAACTCTTATCAAAGACGCCGGCTCAGCAACCGAGTTTTGCCCAGCAGTGGAATGCGGCCCAACAAGCTCGCGCGGCCCAGCCCTCAGGATTTACCCAGCCTCAGGCCTTCAACCAGCCCCCGCCATTGGCTCCGTCACCCGCATTCAGTCAAACGGGGTCGATGGTCCAGCCAGGCGGCACCAACCCCTTCCTGCAGGGGGCACCGTCGACGGGTTTGATGCCACCGACGTTCGGCCAGACGCAGCCGATGCTGGGGACTCCGCCCGGTCAGATCGGTCCGCCGCCGCAGATGCCCCCGCAGATACCGCCCGCCGCCACAGGTTTCGGGGCGCCGGTCAATCCGTATAGCCAATACGCCCCGCCGACGTTCCCACCGGGTAGCGTGCCGGGGGGAACGGTGCCGGGGACAGGCAGTGTGCCCCCGGGGGTTTACTTCGCACCGCCGACGGGGGCCTTTCCAACGACAGGCGTTGCTCCGGGGGTCGGGACGGGGGTCACGCCCAGCGCTGCGGCGGTCAGTGGCTTTGATCCATTTGCGGCGCCGGCCATTCCGCCGGGTTACCCCAACTTGCCGGCTCCCCAGTCCAGCATGTTTAGCAACCCCTTTGTCACTCCGCCGACGGACGCGGGATCGCTGTTCGCGGACCCGCAATCCAGTGGATATTGGTCAGGCGGCCAGTTGAACAACCCGTACAGCAACAGTTCGCAAACGTGGTCGACGCAATCTTGGCAGCGTTTTTGGCAGCAGAGCGATTGGCAGAAGCTGTGGCATGCCTTCCGCATGCGGCACACCTACATTCAGGGCGATTCGATCAATCGAGTGCAGATCAATGACACGGAGATTGCCACCAGCCTAAGTTTCCCGAACTTCCTCGGTTCACAGATGCCTTTGACGATCTCGCCCGGGTTTATTTTCCATAATTGGCAGGGCCCGAACTCGATCACCGGCAACGACTTGCCGGGCAGTGCGTACAGTGCTTACCTCAGCTTCGACCATTCCACCCCGCTGGACCAGCAATTGGGGGGTGAGTTCAACTTCACGACGGGAGTTTATTCGGACTTCGACACCTTCACCCAGCACAGTCTGCGGTTTACCGGTGTGGGCTTGCTCTGGTACCGCTTGTCGCCGACCAGCACCCTGAAGTTCGGCGTCGAATACTTGGATCGGGTGGAAGTCAAATTATTGCCGGCGGGCGGCTTGTTCTGGACGCCCGACCCGAACACTCGCTTGAGCTTTTATTTTCCCCGACCGAAATTCGCCAAACGCTTCCCCAACTTCGGCAATACGGAGGTTTGGGGGTATGTCTCGGGCGAATATGGCGGCGGGAGCTGGACGGTGCAGCGCGAGGCCGGCTTTTCGGACCAAGTGGACTTGAACGACATGCGTGTGACGTTGGGCCTGGAGTGGATTGGAGTCCGAGGAATCACGGGCTTCGGCGAGTTCGGATACGCCTTCGAGCGCCAGTTGATTTACCGCTCGAGTGCTCCTGCGGACTCCTACTTGGGATCGGCGATCCTGTTCCGTGGCGGCTTTGCCTACTAGAGGAGGGCGGGAGGTTGAACCTAGCGGATATGTGGTTGAGTGCCTGGCCCGGTTTGCCGCGGCTGTGGCTGCGTGGCGATGGCTGGGCGCTGCTGCATGCGGTTTTATTCGCAGGGGCGTTAAATCTGGCGTTGATTCATACGTTTTTATGGCCCGAGTGGGCTCCTTTGCCCAGTCCACTGTGGATCTGGCCGATGCTGCTGTTGGTCTGGGCGGTGTGTGGATGGCATGGCGTGAGCCAGATCCCCGATCTGCTGCAAGTGCCTCAGGGCGCGCAGCCCCAGGCCGGACAACCCGACTTTTTGTCAGAGGCCCAGGCAGTTTATCTGCGTGGGCACTGGGAGGAGGCCGAGCTACTGCTGCGACGGCAACTGCACCATTACCCGGACGATATCCCAGCGGGGATGATGTTGGCCACCCTGTTGCGACACCAGGGCCAGTTGCTTAAGGCCCGACAGCACTTGCAGGAGCTGCAACGTTGGGACGCCGCCCAATGGTGGGAGTTTGAGATTGAGCGGGAATTCGCAGCCATCGAGCGAGCCCAGAACGAAGATTCAAGCGAATTGGCAGCAGATTTGCAGTGATTCGCCCCGAGCCGTCGACGGGTCGTAGGGAGGCTGCGGGCGTGGATCCCCACCTGAATTACCGGGAGGGAACCTCGCCGCCCGGGGCCCCACCTTGACCTTTCCCGTTTTTGCGGCACGATTAGCTAAGCGAGTCCAGTGACTAAGGATGGCATCGAGACCGCAGAACGCCATGTAGGGAGAAAAGATAATGTACGAACGATTTACTGATCGAGCTCGCAAGGTGATGCAGTTGGCCAACCAAGAGGCCCACCGCTTCAATCACGAATACATTGGCACCGAACACATCTTGTTGGGTTTGGTCAAAGAGGGTAGCGGTGTCGCAGCAAATGTCCTGCGGAACTTGGACGTCGATTTGCGACGCATTCGCAACGAAGTGGAAAAGTTGGTCCAGAGTGGGCCGGACATGGTGACTTTGGGTCGCCTGCCGCATACCCCTCGAGCCAAGAAAGTCCTCGAGTACTCGATGGAGGAGGCGCGCAACCTGAACCACAACTACGTGGGTACCGAACACGTGTTGCTGGGACTGCTCCGCGAGCAGGAAGGTGTGGCGGCCCAAGTATTGATGAATCTCAGCTTGAAGCTGGATGACGTCCGCGAGGAGGTCCTCAACCTGCTGGGACACGGTCTGGAGGGTGGCGAGAGTTCGGAGCGCGGTGGGCGGGAGGTCAGTTCCTCCGGCGGTGCTTCGGCCGAGAGTGGCTCATCGGCCGAGCGAAAAGGCGGCAAGTCCAAGACTCCGGCCCTGGATTCCTTCGGCCGCGACCTGACCGAATTGGCTCGCAATGGCGAATTGGATCCGGTGATCGGCCGCG
Source organism: Pirellulaceae bacterium (assembly GCA_018402565.1). Classification (GTDB taxonomy): domain Bacteria; phylum Planctomycetota; class Planctomycetia; order Pirellulales; family Pirellulaceae; genus M30B19. Next base: position 605,431 of record JAGYIQ010000002.1, read on the forward strand.
AACGCGAGATCGAACGCGCGATCCAAGTCCTCTGCCGCCGTACCAAGAACAATCCTGTTTTGTTGGGTGAAGCCGGTGTCGGCAAGACCGCGATCGTGGAAGGATTTGCGCAACGCTGCATCAACGGCGATGTCCCCGAAATCTTGACGGACAAGCGGATCGTGGTGTTGGACTTGGCGATGATGGTCGCGGGCACGAAGTACCGTGGTCAGTTCGAGGAGCGAATCAAGGCCGTGATGAACGAAGTTCGTCGGGCCAAGAACACGATCCTGTTCATCGACGAGTTGCATACCCTGGTGGGCGCCGGTGGTGCTGAAGGCGCCATCGATGCGGCGAATGTCCTCAAGCCGGCTTTGGCCCGCGGTGAGATTCAATGCATTGGCGCGACCACGTTGGACGAGTACCGCAAGCACATTGAAAAAGACAGTGCCTTGGCCCGTCGTTTCCAAGAGATCATGGTCGACCCGACCACGCCCGAACAGACTGTGAAAATCTTGCACGGCTTGAAGGGACGTTACGAAGAGCATCACCGCGTGCAGATCACCGATGACGCGATCGAAGCCGCGGTCGAACTGTCCAGCCGCTACATCACGGCTCGCTGCCTGCCGGACAAGGCCATCGACGTGATCGATGAGGCCGGTGCGCGCGTGCGAATTCGTTCTTTGGTCAAGCCGCCGGATCTGCAGGAGATCGATGAAGACATCGAACGACTGAACAAGGAAAAGGAAGAGGCGGTCGCTGAGCAAGACTTTGAGAAGGCCGCTGCATTGCGGGATCAGGCCGACAAGCTGCGAGCCAAGAAGGAACAGATCAAGCGCGAGTGGCGAGACAAGAGCCAGATCAGCGAAGGCTTGGTCGACGAAGAAGTCATCGCTGAGGTCGTTTCCAAGATGACCGGCATTCCGCTGACGCGGATGAGCAGCGAGGACTCCTTGCGACTGCTAAAGATGGAAGACGAACTGCACGGGAAGGTCGTGTCGCAAGACGCCGCGGTCAAGGCCGTCTGCAAGGCCGTCCGCCGCAGCCGCTCCGGACTGAAAGACCCCCGTCGCCCGATCGGCTGCTTCATGTTCGCGGGTCCCACCGGTGTCGGTAAGACCTTGTTGGCCAAGGCCTTGGCCGAATTCATGTTCGGCGATCAAGATGCCTTGATCACCTTGGACATGAGCGAGTACATGGAGAAGCACAACGTCAGCCGCTTGATCGGTGCCCCTCCAGGCTACGTGGGTTACGAAGAGGGCGGTCAGCTGACCGAGAAAATCCGTCGCCGTCCCTACGCGGTTGTGCTGTTGGACGAAATCGAGAAGGCCCATCCCGATGTGTTCAACATGCTGCTGCAGGTCATGGAAGAGGGCCGTTTGACCGACAGCTACGGACGTAACATCGACTTCCGCAACACGATCGTGATCATGACCACCAACGTGGGCGCCCACGCGATCAAGAATGAAGCCCAATTCGGCTTGCCTGGCACCAGCGATGATGCCAGCTTCGAGAGCATGAAGGAGCGGGTCCAAGACGAGATCGGCAAGGCCTTCCGCCCGGAGTTCATCAACCGCTTGACGAACGAAGCGATCATCTTCCGCCACTTGGAGAAGAAGGACTTGGTCTCGATCGTGCAGTTGGAACTGTCCAAGGTCCGCGAACGCTTGACCGAACGCGGTTACCACTTGGCCTTGAGCGAACCGGCTGTCGAGTTCTTGATCAAGAAGGGCACCAACCTGGACATGGGTGCTCGGCCCATGCGTCGGGCCTTGGAAAACTACATCGAAGATCCGCTCAGCGAAGAGCTGTTGCAAGGTACCTTCGAAGGCAAGGCGCGGATCTTTGTCGATGTTGTCCGCAACGACGAAGGCAAGGTCAAGCACCTGAAGTTTGAAGGTCAAAACGGCGAAGCCGAACCTGCCACCGCCACCGCCGGCGGCGGAGAGATTGAAGTCGCCGAATAGCCGCGTGGCTGGGGATCGCTCCCAGCGGCAAAGCCCGAGACAACCAACTGACTCCCGCAGCCAATCGCTGCGGGAGTTTTTTTGTTTCTAGAACGTATCACGCGGCCGCGGTGTTTAACCGCAACGCCAGAGGCGTGCGCGGTCGCCTTCAGATAGGACGCGGCGGCGGTGTTTAACCGCAACGCCAGAGGCGTGCGCGGTGGCAGATTAGATAGGACGTGGCGGCGGTGTTTAACCGCAACGCCAGAGGCGTGCGCGGCACCATGCTCGACTTGCCATACACGCAAGACACCGCAGCGACATTCACCCGCACCGCCGCCGGCGTGCGCGGTGGCAGATTAGATAGGACGTGGCGGCGGTGTTTAACCGCAACGCCAGAGGCGTGCGCGGCACCATGCGCGGCGTGACCGACACACAAGACTCCGAAGCGACGTTCAGCCGCACCGCCGGCGGCGTGCGCGGTACCATGAACAAGTTCCGCGGTATGCAGCCATTCAAACCCTTTCGAGCCCAAATCTTGTTGAGATGCCTCAACCGCCGAGAGACCGACCGCATACCACTTTGCTGACGCATCTCCGAGCGAACACTTACCAAGGTCGGCTCCCAATCACAAACCAGCAGTGGGCAGCTGGTCGACATCCTCGCCCACCATCCGGGCTTGTCCCGGCGGGGCGATGACTGACCGGCTACCAGCCCACCCCCGAACACCCAAAAAGAAGGCACTTTGCCCCTTGGCCACACGGCCCACCATCCCGGGCTTGTCCCGGTGGAGGCATGAATGACCAGCTACCAGTTCCCCCCCAATAATCAAAAAGAAGGCGTTTTGCCTCTTGGTCACACCGCCCCGGTGGGTTTACCCCGCCGGAGCGAAAGTTTGGCAGCTAGACCGCTCCGCCCAACGATCAAAAAGAAGGCCCGTTGCCCCTTGGTCACACCGCCACCTTCGGCCTCGTGCCGATGGGGCGATGACTGACCGGCTACCACCCTCCCCCCAATAATCAAAACGAAGGCCCGTTGCCCCTTGGCCACACCGCCCACCAACAGGCTGCGGTGAAACATCGCCCCGCGGCCACTCACCGCCATACCGTGTGTACAACTCCAAGCATCGCAGAACACACCTCCCCCAATTGCGGTCTCGGTGGAGGTTGAGCAGCTAAACCACCGTGGCACTCGACCGCCCAAACCGCACGCCGTCGCCTTCTAGCCTGTCAAACTTTCGGTCCAACGACACGAGGTCATTGGGGCCGCTGGGATCGCGTGACATCCCACTTTCAGGCAGAGGGCGAATAGGGTACGGAGGGCGACCGCCTGAAGGCGGAACTACGAGCGGCGGGACCTCGCTTCGGTAAGCCTTCGTTAGGCCGGCCCTCAGCGTTTCCATTGGTCACGTTTTGCGACTGGACGGCCCCGCTCGTAGTCCCGCTCTCAGGCATAGGGCGAATGGGGTACGGAGGGCGGCCGCCTAAAGGCGGAACTACGAGCGGCGTGACCTCGCTTCGGTGAGCCTTCGTTAGGTCGGCCCTCAGCGTTTCCATTGGTCACGATTTGCGACTGGACGGCCCCGCTCGTAGTCCCACTTTCAGGCATAGGGCGACTAGGGTTCGGAGGGCGACCGCCTAAAGGCGGAACTACAAGCGGCGGGACCTCGCCTCAGTGAGCCGTCGTTAGGCCGGCCCTCAGCGTTTCCATTGGTCACGTCTCGCGGCGAGTTGTCCCCGCTCAGTTCCTTCACCCAAGGGTTGTACCAAGCGATCTATTGGCACCTGATCGAGCGGATCGCCGAGCAGTTGAAGTCGAGTGAACTGCGCAATTCGACGATCTACGAATTCAATCCCGACGTCGTGTACGTGCCACCGCGGCAACGGGCCAAGTCAAAGTCCGCTGGGCGGACCGAGCAACCCACTCTGCCGACGGGCATCCCGCCACCGGAGGAAAAATCATTCGCGGAAAAATGACCGCCAAAAAGTCGCACCTCTCGCGGCCAATAAAAACGTCCTTTCAGCAGCGACCCAAACCGCTTGCCTGGCGGCCGGTCTATCCTCAGCCCGTCCCACGCGACCAAAAATCACTGCCGCCCGTCGGCTCATCTGCTCTGTCGACGCGAAACAGCCCTGTCTTCCGCCTCCCAATCTGACCGCTGGGGCTAAAATCGCCCTATCTTTCGGTTAGCGAACCCCATGCCAATCCGCGGTCGCCCAGCGGCAGCTCCCGGCCTAATCCTCAGAATCGGGGTTATTTACGGGGTATTCTTGAACGCATTTTCGCCGTTAGTCTGTCTATCCAGCAGTCTATCTAATTGCGAAGATACCGTGTTCGCAATTTGAGCTGCCTTGTCGGGCGTACGGTATAATTTCAACAAATCCAAGACCTCTTGCTTCAGGGCCGGGATCTCCTCAGATAAATTTTCAGGAACTTCAATCTTTGAACTGCGCCAAATTCCATGAATTTCATACCAATCAAGAACGTCTAATCCTGAGCCTGGTGATCCTGTATACGTGTAACTGAATACCAGAAAAACTGGAATGTCATACCGCAATAAATGGATTGGATAGCGAGGAATAAGATTTGGGTCGTCGGGTTCATTCAAAAATGTCGATCCGAGTAATAGTGGCGGACCGCCGACAGCTTTATCGGACACCTCATGCAACACGACAAGTAGCAACGCGGTCTGCTCATACACTATTCGAGTTTCAGGAGAAATCCTGATGTACTCTCGGATAACATCATGACCATCGTGCTTTCCGAGGCTGACAATCGCATTTGCAACATCAATCACGACAGCCGGATTCCAGTCACGTCCTGTGGCTGGCGGCATCTGATTTATCAATCTTAGAAGATCTCGAAGTTCGTTCTCACTGATGCGATCGCAGTTGATTGGAGCCCCCGCCCCCCCAAAGGTGGTGATTGTATTACCTTTCGAATCGAAATGCAGCTCTCCCAAAGTTGGAAAATCCGACCGATCGTTCGTACCATAGTACCAAACCTCCACGGCCCCAGAATTCTGGACGGCATCTGGTCGCTGATCAAGTCGAACGCCGTTCATGTCAAGTACTTTGCTGGCTGAACCTAACAAGCTCTCAACCTTTTGCTTATTGTCGCCGGGCTTAATTTCAGCCAATTTGGCGGCAAAGGTTCTTCTTTCCAGTTCGCCGTCTTGAGCACGTAAAATCGAAACTGCGATGACGAAAATCAGGAACACAATGAGTCGCGTTAACTTCATGACTGATGCCTCAGAAATGTTGCCAAAACACAGGATAGGTTTCAATACGGAACCGGAGCAGCTAATTGAATTCCCAGACTCCATCCTTCGGATCCGCTTACATCAGTTTCCTTAATTGGATCGCAGCAACAGTCCCAGATGGAGGCCAATTTCCGTCGGAACTTTTGCGCATTCTCCCAACCCTCTGGTGTTCCAGATTCACATTGCAACGTCGGCAGGCGTTGAGCAGTTGCTACATGATTATGCAGAGGATTTCTCTTCTTAGGAGTGTGCCAATAGGCCCAAGGAGGAGCGGTTAAGATGTAATCCTTAAGGAACGCAACCTCACCTGTGATCGTGCCCGAACCAAAGGATTTTTCAGGCAAGTTCCCGATCTTGAATAAATCGACACCGTTAGGATGATGCCTTTTGTTGCCCCAGACATAAATCACACCATCTCTTACCTCCCATGCTTCGTAGTAACACAGATGGTCTCTTCCGTGTGAACCCTCTGCATCGCAAGTCGTATGCTCAATATCAAGCTCAACTTTTTGGACTATATAGCCATACAATCCCGTAGCCTCACCGCCGTCCGGTATATCAACAATGTGCCACTGCATTTTAGCTGAAGCTTCACCACATGGTGTGTCTGGCTTCGGCATTTGCTTAACATCCCAGCCAAACGAGTATCGTCGTTTTCCCGTAGGGTCACTTTCACTTACCCCAAAATACCCTCGGTACAAACTCATCCCATCCACATACCCCAACGGATCCCTGGTCACAAACCCACCCGTCGCGGGATCGTACCAACGAGCCCGAAAGTGGTAGAGTCGCAAATCGCCATCCCATTCACGCCCAGTGTAGGTGTACCTGTTGGCATAAGTGCTGCTGCTACGAACGGTGCCGTTGGCGGCGTAGATGCCGAGGGTGCCGTAAGCGCTGTAGGAGTAGCGTTCAACCAACGTCCCGGCGGCGTTGGTGAGTCCGACGATGGAATACTGTTGGTTGCGATGATAATAAAGTGCGTTGTCGCCGGTCGTCGGCAAAGTCGTAGTTGTACCTGTATGACGCAGGATCGGTTCGTCCACGTAGCCCTCGTAGCCCAGGCAGTCGGCGTAGACGTAACGGTAGGTCGGTGAGGAGGTGACGGCCCCCCGAGCGTAATCAGCGATCACTTGTTGTCCCGCGTGAACGTAAACCACATTGCCACTGGAATGGCTGCGGGAGACTCGGCGCCCAAGTGCATCGTATTCAAACGTGACTTCCAAACTACCGGCTGAACCATTGGTGTCGGCGCCGCGGAGTTGATTGTCGAAGTTCCAATCCAAGTTCAACGCGGGAGCAGACAGTGTGGCTGGACGCGACGTTTGGTTGCCCTTCACGTCATAAGCCAACTTCCCGGCCGAGAAATCCAAGACCGCCATGGTAGGGTGGAAAGTCACGATATCACCTTTTTCGTCCTCGCAGCGGATCATCTGCGCGGCAGAATCGTAGGTAAATGTATTTAGGTTGGGGACAAGTCTGACTGGGGTACAATTAAGTTATACCCACCGTCGGGGCCAAAAGCTACAGAAATCTGGGGCGTGGGGCGATTTGGCCAAGGGGCGACGACCCTTCTTTTTGGATGTCCCCCACAATGATCAAAAAGAAGGATCGCTGCCCCTTGGTCACAACGGCCCTAACTGGCAAGCCAGTGGGGGTGCGATAAAACTCCCGCAGCCAATGGCTACGGGAGTTTTTCTATTTAAGGAACAAATTCGCAAGCTTTTGTGCCCGTAAGACAATCGTCGATGTGCTTTCCATAACTCGGTCAACCTCGCGCTCACGTGCATCAACCACCAACCAATTAGCGATACGGTGCTTCAGCTTCGTGTCATCGCTTCGAAACTCACCGTGACGTATTTCCAGTATCCAGATCAAGGCATCCTTTTCCAATGGATCGGTGGGCGTTGGATCCGATTCTAGATAGTCGAGGCAGGCATCTAGATAGAATCGAAAACAACGCCAGGGCATCCAATACAAATCGTGAATACGAGAGAGTCCATCAGCGCGGAAAAGCTCCAAAGCTTCCGCCCTCGACTTGCCGGCAAACTGCTCATAGGCTGCTTCACCATCGAGTCCCAAATCCCCTCCGAATTGACCTGTTGTCATGAATGTGATGAAGTGATCATACCACACTCCATGCCAGTCGGATTCGTCTGGAATTTTCGACTCAACCATGTGCTTCGCGCTCTCAAATGCCTCACTGACAGCACGCGAAAAAGCGGTTTACTCCTTGAACACCTCGGCCTTCGGATCGCCGCTGGACATCAAGTAAGCGATCAGATGCTTCAGTTCCGTCGGGCTGAGTGCATCGACCGTCCCAACGGGCATTTGTGAGACAGCTGAGGGGACCATTTCGTCGATCTCATCCGACGCCAACACCACCGGCGGGCGGTCGATGTCGGCGGTGTAGACATGGACTTGGTCGCCAACCTTGACAATCCGGCCGATCAACACCTGTCCATCGACCGTGGCGATCTGATGCGAGCCATACTGGTCGGAGATCGCCTTGCTGGGTTCGATGATCGCCTCCAACATATCGGGCAGCGAGAACTTGCGGCCGGCAGTCGATAGGTCGGGTCCTATCGCGCCACCTTCGCCCGCCATGCGATGGCACTTGGCGCAGTTGGTGGCGTGGTACAGATTCCGACCTTGTTCGAAGTTGGCTCCACGGATCGAACCGCCCAGCGACTCCAAGGCCGCGGCCACGGTCCAAACTTGCCCGGGGCCCTGCGGCGGCGTGGCTTCGTAGGGGCGTCGTCCCAACGGCACGGCCAATACCTCGTCGTACAGCGGCAATTCTTCGGCCGGGACCTTGGCCAAGGCATCCCCACGCGATTGGCTGAGGAAACCCGGGAAGCTGGCCCCGCCCGGATGCATGGAAGCGCGGGCAAAGAAGCTCAAGTACTCGCGCCGCGTGGTATCGGTCCAACCGCTCTCGGCCGTCCGCAACGTAAATGCATATTGGATGGCTCGCACTGGCGGCATGTTGTCCAACATGGCCTGCACGGTGCCACCGTAGCCCGCATTGCGTTGCAAGAAACGACTCCACTGCGGAACGGGTTCGGGCTGGGACTCCAAGTGCTGAATACTAGCCAAACCCAGTGGCACGGCGTGGGGACTATCCAGATAAACCAACAATTGAATCAATTCTTGATTGAAGTCATTATCACCTTCGACCACGTACATCGGTTCCAGTCGCTGCAGGACTTGTTGGCGGAGTTCGTCGGCCGGTTTGCCCAAACGAATAAACGCCAATTGGAAATTCCGCAGCCACGTCAGTTGGCTCAGGGCATCCAGGGTGCTGGGCTCAAGCTTTAACAAGGCGTGCACGACGCCAGGCAGATCATCGGGGGTGCCCTGCCGAGCCAGGGCCATCAGGGCCGTCAGCGCCCCGCGGGGCTGGGATTCATTCAGGGCGGCATCGCGCCAGGTATCCAGCGGACGGTGCTCCAGGGCGACACGTGCCGCGTAGCGAATGTAGCGATCCTCGTGTCCCAGTTGCTGCCAGATGAACTTTAGATCGGCATCGCCCGGTTGATGCCAGGCTTCCAACTTGCGGCGGAGGGCCCGCAGCTCAGCGCCCGCCGAATCGCGGTAATCCGCCTTCGTTGTCGGCTCGGCGCCGGTGTAAACCACGCGGTACAAAGCAGAACGAGTCCCTCGTCCACCGGCAGTGAAGTACATCGCACCATCATGGCCGATCACCGCATCGGTCACTTGCAAAGGCTGACCGTAGACAAAGTCTTCCACCTCACCCGTGTAGCTGGCGCCGTCCGGGGTCAAGTGACACGCGTAGATCGTGCTGTAAGTCCAATCCAACAGATACAGGGCCCGTTGGTACTTGGCGGGATAAGCGGCGTCATAACCAAAGGTGACACCGACCGGCGAGCCCGGGCCAATATCGACGACCGCCGGCACGGAGTCCTCGTAGTAGGCCGGCCACTTGCCAGTCCCGCTGCGCCATCCCATCTCGCTGCCGCTGGTCGCGTGATTGACGCGCGTGGGCCGGTACCAGGGCGACCCCAAGTCCCACTCCATATCGGCGTCGTAGGCAAACAGCTCGCCGTCGGCGTTGTAGGCCATGTCGTATTGGTTGCGGTAGCCGGCGCTGATCAGCTCCCAACTTTCACCTCGATAATCGGTCTGAGCGATCCAGCCACCCGGGGCCAAGATACCGGCGGCGTGGCCGTTGGCATCCCAACGGCGCGGCAACAGCAAGTCCTCGCCCCAATTGCTCGGCAACCGACTGGCCTGCAAGCCCTCGGGCACGGCCGTATGATTGCCGCCGATGACGACCAACGATTGTCGATCGGGTGTCTCCAGCACGGCGTGTGGTCCGTGTTCGCCGTCACCCTTGAGCGGCTTGAGCAAGGTGGCCTGGTCCAATTGACCATCACCGTCGCTGTCGGTCAGGCGATACAGGCCCGACCCCGACCCGTTGCGCACGGCGAATAGACCGTCATCTTTCCATAACAAACCTTGCGCCGAGGAAAACGCGACCGGTAGCTTCTGCACGCGTGTCACCGCATCGGCTTGGTTCAGGGCGGCCGGCGTGATCAAAAACAGGCCGGCACCGCCTTGGTCGCTGGCGATCAACTGCCCCTGCGGCCCGGTAGTCAAAGCGACCCACGAGCCCAGATTCCGCGGGACTTCATACACTTTCTCGACACGGAAACCGGGCAAGGCGGTGACATTCTCGGCCACTTGCACGCCTTGTTCGTTGGGCGTCGCGGCTTGGCCGACCGCCTCCGTCAAAGCGTTATTGTCAACTTGAGCGCTCCACGGCAAGCCTTCGCCGCCCATCGGCCCCAAGTCCACACACGCCGACCAAGCGGCATCATCAAACGACACCGCGTTCCAATCGGCTGGCAAACGGTTTCTCCGCTGCACCGCCGATCCCTTCCAGGTCGAATCGCTGACGATCGAAGTGCGTTGGCCCGCGGCATTCACCAGATCCAAACGCAAGACAAACCCGCGGGCTCCCCCCGTGTCCACACCCAGAACCGCGATCACGTTGCGGCCAGGCTGCACCGCATCGGTCACGTCGCGACTCTCAATCCGTTGCCAGGCATCGCCCGCCAACACCGACTTGCCGTTGATCCACAACTCGAACTTATCATCGCAGGTCGCCGCCAACTTCACCTGCTTGGTATCGGCCGGCAGTTCAAAAGTCTTTCGCAGCGCCACTTGCTGAGCTTCCGCAAGATCGGCCCAAATCCAGCGAGCCGTCGCATCGGACGCTTCCTCGGACAAGACCGAAGTAAAAAACGCGGCCTGCTTCCCACTGATCGGCGTCCCAGCGACCGGTGTCCCACTGACCGGCGTCCCAGCGACCGGTGTCCCAGTGGCGGAAGGCACGTTGGTGGAAACCCACTGCGGACCATGATCGCCGCGTAGGCCACACGCCAGGCCCACAACCACACTCCCCCAGAGCAACCCCGCAGCCGTTCTGTTTCTACCGAATAACACCCGCTATCTCCCATCTCGAAGGTCAACAACACGAGCCCAGCGGTTGGCTGGTCCCAGGTCGCTCAGTATAATCAAAAATCCCGCCCCGTGTTGAGCTCCGAGGTTGCCCATGTTGCCGTCCGCCATTCAGCAATTACAGTCGGGTCATGACTTGACGATCGAACAAATGCGGGCCTGCGTCGAGCAACTGATCTCGGGCCAACAGACGCTGGCGGACATTCAGGCGTTCCTAACAAGTCTGCACGCCAAAGGCGAATCGATCAGCGAGGTCGTCGGCGGTGCGTTGGCGCTCCGGGGACAGGCCTTGGGGCTGCATTTCTCGCAGGAGCGATTGGTCGATACTTGCGGAACGGGCGGGGACGGTTCGGGGACGTTCAACATCAGCACGGCGGCCGCCTTGGTGGCTGCCGCCTGTGGGGTGAAAATCGCCAAACACGGCAATCGCAAGATCACCAGCCAATCCGGGTCGGCCGATGTGCTGGTGGAGTTGGGGGTCGAGATCGCCTGCGACGGGGCAACCGCCCAGCGATGCCTGGATCGAGCCGGAGTCTGTTTCCTGTTCGCTCCGCAGTTCCATCCGGCGATGCGTCATGTGTCCGAGGCCCGCAAGTCCCTGCCCTTCCCCACCATCTTCAACCTGCTGGGGCCACTGGCAAATCCGGCCGGTGTCACGCATCAGGTTCTGGGGGTGGGCAAGGCGGGTGCCTGGGACCTGCTGGTCGGAGCCCTGGCCCACTTGGCGACTGGGACCTGCTTAGCGGTCCGCGGCGAAGACGGCCTCGGGGAACTCTCGGTCTTGGCCGCCACCCAAGTGGCCGTGATCGAGCCACAACCAAATTCCGCGGGAAACACCGGAGGCCCAGCGACCGTGCGGACCGAGCGGTGGCAAGCGGCCGACTATGGGCTGGGGGGAGGGCAACTGGCCGATATTCAGGTGCCGGACCCAGCGGCCAGCGCGGCCCTGATCCGCCGCGTCCTGGCGGGTGAGCCCGGCACGGCTCGGAATACGGTCGTCTGGAACGCCGCGGCGGCCGTCTGGTTGGTGGACCCCCAGCGGGATCTGGATTCGGCCGTGCAACGCTGCCAACAGGCGATCGACTCCGGAGCGGCTGCCAACACGCTCGCAAGCCTCTGTGAAACATCCCGCAGCAAGGGATAATTTCCCAAAATCCGACGCCCGCCCCCCCGTTCTGACTGGACGACCCCCACCCGTCCGGTATATAATTCGCGACCCCTGCCTTCCGAAGCGGCAGGACCCGCGGCCCCGACCGAACACGTTAACGTCAAAGGAATCGCAAGATGTCGAAGCCACACCGCAAGCATAAGAAGGCCAATCACGGCAAACGCCCGGCCAACGCCAAGGCCCGTCGCTCCAAGCGGAAGGTCCGCACCCCGTGGTCATAGTCCGCTAAGGACATATCTTCTATGACCCGGCGTCCGAATACTCGCATCGACTCGTCTGTTGATCTTTCCGCCCACTACCGTACGGTCGAGGCACTGACGCAACCGCTATCGGTGGTGGATTGGTTCGGTAGCCCCGGTCCGCTGGAGGTGGAAGTCGGCAGCGGCAAGGGTTTGTTTCTGGAAACCCAGACCCAGCAGCATCCGGACCGCTTCTTTGTCGGCAACGAACTGGCTTTCGGCTACGCCCGACTCGCGGCCTTTCGAATGGCGAAAGCCCGCGTCACCAACGGAATCATGGTACAGGGCGATGGGCTGAAACTGTTCCGCGAATGGATCCCCGACGAAACTCTGGATGCGGTCCATGTCTATTTCCCCGACCCGTGGTGGAAGGAACGGCATCGCAAGCGGCGCGTGATGCAACCGGGCTTCATCGCCGACATCCAGCGAACCCTCAAACCGGGCGGACGCCTGCACTTCTGGACGGACGTCGAAGAGTACTACGAGACCACCTGCGAACTGCTGGCCGAGCACAGCCAATTGTCCGGCCCCGTCTTTGTCCCCGAACCGCCCGCCGAACACGACCGGGATTACCGCACACATTTTGAGCGGCGGATGCGACGGAATGACCACCCCGTGTTCCGCAGTTATTTCGACAAGCCAACCGGCCGACCAGCCGAACCCGTAAAGCACTGAAAAAACGGCACTTACACCAGTAATTCCAGATCAGATCACACGTGCCGCAGCAGCCGTGGCCCAGTCGTTTACACGGTCGTTACCGCCAAATTGTTTTGACATTCTCCGCCTGCTCGCGGACAATAGGGAGTCGAGTTGAATGGAACTCGTCGGCAGAGGGTACCCCACACCGGTCACTCTGCTGCTGAGCCCCCTGGTTTTCATGCGATAAGTATCCTCCCCATGTCGTCCGCCCCTCCATCCCGCTGTTGGCTGCCCCCTGCCCCGGGTGCCGGTACGGGTATGGGACTGGGGCTGGCCCTGCTGGTCCTGCTCAGCTGCTTGACGATCGATGTCTCGGTCGGTTACGCCAGTTGCGGGCACTACGTGCGCGATCGGCTGAACCCGCACGCTGGCCAGGCCACGCGCGAGCTGCCGGCCTGGGCCACGGTCAGTCTAGGTGGGAAGTGGGGTATCTGGCGTTTGCCCGTAGACGTGGCGGTCGTCCCGGGAGCGACAAGTCCCTGGCATACCGCTGGTCCCTGGCATACCGCTGGGCCCTGGGATACCAATGGGCCGGTATGGCCGGTTGCGCCTTGCCACGGGCCAGGTTGCCGAGCTCCGCTGGTTCCGTCCGCCCCCAGCGGTCTAGCGACCTCCGTCGCGTCGGCTGACGACTCGCAGTCGGCTGCCACGCCAGCCCAGACAACGGCCCCCGCTACTCGGCCCGATCGTCCGCGTGGCCCTCGGCCTCAATCGGAACTCCTGCCGTCTTCTATGGCTCTTGGTCTATTCAAGCCTCCCTGCTGATTCTTTGAAGCAGGCTCGGATTTCCTGCATGGTGGAGACCTTGGCTCCCGCGACTAGCTGCCCCTGTTGGGTTGGGTCGTTCGCTCGGCGGCTGAGTCATTCACCGTTGGAACCCTCTGCCGTCACGCATCGTTTGAAATGCGATCGCAGCGGCCGTGAGGCCTGCCGAGCCCAAACTATCCGAGATCGGTTCTGTCTGCCGATTTCCGCTGTTGAGTCTAGTTGCTTTGGCCCCTCGCTTGAACACTGGGAAAGTTTCCATGTCCGACTCCTCTGCCTCCGACCGGCCTGTCGACGAATCCTCTGCGTCCTCTCGCCCCGCACGCGTGAAGAAGAAGTACGTTCCAGCAGTCACACCACGACTGCGGATTGTGCTGATCGCGGTGTTTGTGTTGTTTGCCCTGCTGTCCGCCAACTCGGTGTATTTGGCTGGGATCACGTTCCTGGAGTACGCGACGGGCCAGGGCTTGCAGGACCACTTCTACCAGTGGATGGTGCTCTTGCACCTGAGCCTGGGTCTGCTGCTCTTGTTGCCCTTCATGGCGTTCGCCTACTTCCATTTAGTGGCGACGCGGAAACGCAAGAACCGGACGGCCGTGCGAGTGGGCTACGCGTTGCTGGCGGTCTGCTTAACACTGCTGATTTCAGGCATTTTACTGTTTCGTGTCGAGGGCTTTCCCAAACTGCAAGACTCGCAGGCTCGTAGCCTCATCTATTGGGCGCATGTGATCTCACCGTTGGCCGTGGTGTGGTTGTACATCATCCACCGCTTGGCTGGACCGCCGATCAAATGGCGAGTCGGCCTGTCGTATGCGGCGGCGGTCGCCTTGGTGATGGGAGCGTTGATGGTCTTGCGGCTGCAGGATCCCCGCGATCTGCAGGTAGTCGGCAGCCCCAAGAGCAAGGACTATTTCGAGCCCAGCCTGGTGCGGACTCGGGGCGGCAACTTCATTCCAGAACGGACGTTGATGGACGACAAGTATTGCTTGGACTGCCATCAAGATGTGCACAGCGATCATTACCACAGCGCGCACCATTTCAGTTCCTTCAACAACCCGGCGTATTTAGCCAGTGTCGCGGAGACGCGTCAGATTTCCACCGAACGTGATGGGACGGTCAAGGCCTCACGCTTCTGTGCGGGCTGCCACGACCCAGTTCCGTTCTTGTCGGGCAAGTTCGATGACCCGAACTTCGACATGTTCAAGGATCCCACTGCGCATGCGGGTATCACCTGTGTGGTCTGCCACTCGATCACCAGCGTGGGCAACGAGGAGGGGCATGTGGTGGGCAATGGCGATTACTCGATTGAAGAACCGATCCATTACCCCTTCGCCTACAGCGACAATCCAGTGCTGAAATGGATCAATCATCAATTGATCAAGGCCAAGCCCGCCTTCCACAAGCAAATGTTCTTGAAGCCGATGCACAAGTCGGCCGAGTTCTGCGCGACCTGCCACAAGGTTCACTTGCCAGGCGAACTCAATGGCTACAAGGAGTGGCTCCGCGGCCAGAACCACTACGACCCGTACCTGTTGAGTGGCGTGTCGGGACATGGCCTATCGAGCTTCTACTATCCGCCGGTCGCCGAGACCAATTGCAACGAATGTCACATGCCGCGGAAAGAGTCCAACGACTTTGGCGCGATCCTCAATACCTTGACCGGCAAAACGGAGGTCCATAACCATCTGTTCCCTTCGGCCAACACAGCGATGGCTTGGTGGAACGAGGACGAAAAGACGATCAAGGCCCATCAGGACTACCTGCAGGGCGTGATGCGATTGGACATTTTTGGTGTGAAAGAGGATGGCAAGATCGACGGCACCTTGCACGCGCCCCTGGGCGAACAAGTGCCGACGCTCGAGCCGGGCAAGTCGTACTTGTTAGAAACCGTCATCCGCACCGCCAAGATGGGGCACTTGTTTACGCAGGGGACGGTTGACTCCAACGAGGTCTGGCTGGAGGTCACCGCCATCGAAAACGCCGAGTTCGGCTCGGATGGTCGCTTGGTCAACGGCCGAGTATTGGGTTCGATCGGTGGGATCGATAACAAGGGCGAGGTCGATCCTTGGTCGCACTTCGTCAACGTGTTCATGCTGGATCGGTTCGGCAATCGAGTCAATCGCCGCAACGCCCAGGACATTTTCACTCCGCTGTACAACCGACAAATTCCGCCTGGAGCGGCCCATGTTTCCCACTATCGGCTGGACATCCCCGGCGACGCTCAAGGCCCGGTGACGGTGGTGGCGAAACTGAACTATCGCAAGTTCGATTGGGACTACCTGCGGTTCATCCACGAATACCATCAGGACCACAACCGGCCGTTGCGCGGTTTGCGTGCGGACGGGGTCGTGATCAACGAACTCCCGATCACCTTGCTGGCGGAGGACCGCGTGACCTTCCCGGTCGCCGCGGGCCCAACGCAATGGGTCGCGGCCAGCGAACCGGCAGGTCCTGGGAAGAAGCCGGAACTGTGGATGCGGTGGAACGACTACGGCATCGGATTGATGATCTCGGCCGAGAGTGTCAGTGCTCGTGGCCAACTCCGCCAGGCGGAGGCCGCCTTCCAACAGGTCGAGAAACTGGGGCGTTTCGACGGACCGCTGAACTTGGCGCGTATTTACGAGTCCGAGGGTTCGTTGGACCTGGCGACGGCCGCCTTGATGCGGGCCAACGACATGAAGGGCGATGGCGGCCCCACCGATCCTTTCCCCTACTGGACGCATGCGTGGTTGACGGGCCTGGTCAATCGCCAGCAGGGCAACTTGCGAGCGGCCGCCGAGAACTTGCAACTGGCCCTGAACTACACATCCCCCGCCGCTCACGCACGGAAGTTTGACTTCCGTTTGGACTACCGCGTGCGAAACCAGTTGGCGCAGACGTTGTTCGATCTGGCCAAACAATTCAACGTCGGTGACACGACGCGTGACCAATTGCTGAATGAAGCGATTGGGGAGTACCAGAAGACCTTGACGATCGACAGTGAAAACGATACCGCGCACTACGGCTTGTACCTGATCTACCAACTGCAGGGCAATCAGGAAATGGCCGCCAAACATCAAGCGTTGCATACGAAGTACAAAGTGGACGACAACGCTCGTGATGTGGCGGTGATTGCTGCTCGGAAGAAGTACCCGGCCGCCAATCATGCCGCGGAAGCCGTGGTGATCAACTCACTGCAGCCCAAAGCCGATTTCCACACCTCGGTTCAAGGTCATCGGATCGGGCAGGACGTGAGTGTGGACGACAATCAAACCCAAGTCAGCTTGCCGGCGACGGCCAAGTCGGAGAAATCAGAATGAGCCAGGGTTCCAACGCCAAGCCGTCCAAACGTCGGGCCGTCCGTGATGCCGACGAAGAACAACGCGATGATGCAGCGATCGGCCGCGCGTTGTTCTGGTCGGCCGCGGTGCTGATCCCGCTGCTGCTGCTGGGATCGGCCGTCTTTTTCTACCTGACGAGTAAACCTCCGGTGCAAGTCGAGGACCGTTCGCGGGAGTCGGTATTGTCGCTGTTGCGTGATACGGCGACGGTGGAGATCCCGCCATTCCTCTGGACGGACGTGACCGAAGCGGCCGGCTTGGACTTTGTCCATTGCAACGGCTTTAGCGAGGAGAAACTCCTGCCCGAGAGCATGGGCGGGGGCGTGGCCTGTTTCGACTTCGATCGTGATGGCCATACCGATCTGCTGTTTACCAACTCGTGTTATTGGGATGAGTCGCTCAATCAGACCGAGCGACCGACCCCAGCCTTGTATCGCAATCGGGGGGACGGCACGTTTGAGAACGTCACCGCCGCCATGGGACTGGACGTGATCGGCTACGGCATGGGCGTGGCCATTGGTGACTACGACGGCGACGGTTGGCCGGACGTGTTCCTCAGCAACTTGGGCAGCAATCGCTTGTTCCGCAATGAACAAGGCCAACGCTTTGTCGACGTGACCGCGACGGCCGGTGTGGCCGGGGGCCCTGCGGATTGGAGCACCAGCTGCGGTTGGTTCGACGCCAACAACGATGGGTTACTGGACTTGGTTGTGTGCAATTATTTGGACTGGTCGCGCGAGAGCGACATTGCCCTGGGCTCGACCTTGAACGGCATCGTTCGGGCGTACTCGCGTCCGGACAGCTTTGGGGGGCAGCAACCCTACCTGTACATCAATCAAGGCAACGGCACCTTCAAGGAAGTCGCTGAGTCCGCTGGATTGCATGTATTGAATCCTGCTCATGAAGGCAAAAAGGTCCCGGTGCCCAAGAGCTTGGGGCTGGCCTTTTGCGACATCGACGACGATGGCTGGATGGACATCTTTATTGCCAACGATACCGTGCAAAATTTGTTTTTCAGAAATCGCGGTGATGGGACCTTCGAGGAGATGGCACTCAAGTTGGGTGTAGCCTTCGATGGCAACGGCCGCGCCCGTGGAGCGATGGGCATCGACGTGCGTTTCATCCGCTCCGACCAACAGCTGGCCACCGCCATCGGCAACTTCGCCAACGAACCCGTCAGCTTTTTTGTGCGCCAGAACATCGCCGGTGTCAACTTGATGACCGACGAAGCCATGTCAGCTGGCATTGGTCCGCCCACGCGTCTGGAGCTGACTTTCGGGACCTTACTGTTCGACTACCACTTGGACGGGCGTCTGGACTTTCTCACGGCCAACGGTCACTTGGAAACCGAGATCGAACAAGTCCAACCCAACCAACGCTATCGCCAGGCTCCCCATCTGTTCTGGAACACCGGACAACGCGGAGCCGACATCAGTGAATTTGTGTCCGTACCGGCCGACAAAGCCGGCGCCGATTTCTCGCAGCCCATGGTTGCCCGCGGAGCCGTGTATTTGGACTTCGACGGGGACGGCGACCTGGACCTGTTGCTGATGGGCTGCGGCGAAAATGTCCGGCTGTTGCGGAACGACCAACAGAGCGGCAATCGTTGGCTGCATGTGCAGTTGGAAGGCCCACCGGGCAACTTGGCCGGACTGGGCGCGATGGTAACCGTCCGCGCGGGCACCCTGGTGCAAAAGCAGTGGATCTCGCCCACCCGCAGTTACCTGTCGCAAGTTGAACCGATCGCCTACTTTGGCTTGGGCCAAGTGACTGCCATCGATGAAATCGAAGTCATCTGGCCCGGCGGGAAGCGTCAAATGATTGCCGGCGCGGAAGTGGAACTCAACCGCCGCCATGTGATTGCCTACGATCCCGCAGCAGTGGCCACCGACGAGAAATGACCGTCCAGGGACGCGACCGTCGCAGGATCAGCGGCGGCGTTGGTAGTCGCGAATCAAACGTCGCAGGCTTTGCTCAATCCGTTCGGTATTGCCTTTCTCCAGGGCAATGACCTTGAAGCCTTGCGTGTTGCCTTCCTTGTGCTGGCGATCCAAGCGTTGGATCAACGACTCCACTTCGCTGCTCAGGCGTTCGGAGGCCAAGACGATGATGCTGTTGGTGGCTTGATCGACCTCCAAGGTCAATAGCGGTGCTGCGGCAGCGGCGTTCACTTCGCGCAGGGCCAAGGCAACTTCCACCGACACCCCAGCCGGAATTTGGACTCTCGGCGGTTGGTCCGGTCGCAACTGGGCTCGGTAGACGGTCTCCAGTACTCCAAAAATTTTGTCGGCCAACACATTCTCGACTTTGACGATCCGCGGTTCGTTCACGCGGACGGTCGATCGTGCGGCATCGGTCACGTCCAATACTTTGATCAGGCTCTCGATCGTCCGGCGATCCGCTGGCGAGCCATAGACGATCAACGAGTTCAAACGTTCATCGGCCACGATCGAGACGCGATTGCGACTCTGCTCCCGAAAACGGCCTCGCTCTTGCCCCGCCGTGATCTGCTGAAACAAGCGACCGACGGTCGAAGCCATCTCCTCCGCCCCCGCGTTCTCCAGGCGAAAAATGGTAAAATTACCGCTGATCTCAATTTTTCCGACGGCTTCCTGCTGTTCGCTCAAGATTTTCAACAATTGCACGAATACCTGCAAAGCCTCTTCATCGGCGGACGCGATTGTCAACTCGTCGCCAGACGGAAAGACCAATAACGGGGCGACGTCCTGTCGGTACTCCACCGACGTGGGTACCCGCGCCGGGGGCGGCGTGGGAGATTCAGGTTCCGCGGTGGGTTCACGAGTGCCGTCGGTCCCGGGTTCAGCCTGGGTGGGGGCCGGCGCGGCACCCTCGCTTCCCGGGGTCATGATCCGCAGGGGATTGGGACTGATCTGGGGCCACAAGGCCTCGACCTGCTTGAGCAACTTCGCCGCGTCTGGGGTCGTTAAAACTCGCAGGTTGCCTTGACCACGGACACCAATGCCACTGGCGGGAGCAGCCCCGATCTGTTCCGTCAGTGGCTCGCCCAACTTGATCAACAGTTCACGGATCTGCTGCAACTGCGTATCCGTGGCGCGAATGAAAAGCTGTTGATTCTCACGACTCGAATTCACACTGGGGGACGCACTGAACGGCAGGTCCAAGAACAATTGTCGAATGGCGTCTTCGATCGTCTCAGGCGTGTTGACTTGCAGGTTGAACACTTCCAAACGGCGAGCTTCCCCTTGCAATTCGCGCATCGTGGTCACGATCTGTTGATGTTGATCCGGAGTGGCCACTGCCAGCAACCGATTGGTCGAGAACTGCACCTGCAGGTCCGGCGTCGGGCCTTGTTCCGCCAACAGCAGCTCGAGTGATTCGACCAAGGCATCGCCATCCAATTCAGCCAGGTCATAAACCTTGACTGCTCGACTTTCCACCTTCCCCGCCATCGTGGACCACTGCTCGACCATCCGCTGGATCGCGGTCTCCTGTCGTGGCGGGCCGACGAACAGAATCGCATTACTGCGAGCTTGATAACTCAAGCGAACGCTGTCATCGCTGCGATACATCCGTTGCAGCATGGTGTAGAGTTCCTCGGAGTCGCCCCCATCCACTGAGAAGGCCTGGACCCGCACACTTTCTTGCTCGGCCGTCTCCAATTGATCGATCACCGTTTGAACCAGGGCGTGTTCTTGGGCATCGGCGGTCGCCCACAGCACGCCGGCGCGTGTGTCCGAGGAAAAGGTGGCATCGGGCAACAACACGGTCAGGGCACTTTCCGCGCTCCGCGGGTCGCCAGAGGTCAGTCGATAGGCCTTGGTTTGCAGATTGTCGGTTGTGGTCCCACGCAGTTGGGTCACCACTTCAGCGATCTGTCGGTGCTCCTCCTCCGAGGCCGTCACGATCAAGCTGTCACGCCGACGATCGATCGTCAAATTGGCCCGCGGCACGATCTGGCCAATGGCGGCTTGGACAGCGGTTCCCGACAAACCTTTGACGGAGTAGACCACCGCACGCTTGTCGCCGCCACCGGCGTCCACTTCGGACAATAACTCCGCCACTCGAGTGTGTTCGCTCTTCGAAGCGGTCACGATCACCGAGCGCGATTCCAGATCGGGCGTGACCTGCACGCGCGGAAAGACCTGCTTGATCACCGCCACCGCGTTGGGTGGCGTCGTCAGATTGACGCGATACACTTTCGTCAGGCTTTGGGTCTCTCGACCTTCCAAAATCTCGCCCAGCAGTCGATCGATCGCTTGGTGTTCATCATCGCGAGCCGCCACGATCAAGACCGAGCCGGTGGAATCGAACGACAGTCGAACCTGCGGATACATCGGCGTCAGCGAGGTGGCAATCGAAGCGGCAAAGCCGGTGGGTACGCGATAGGCGCGCGTCTCGACGCTGTCCGCCCGCGCGACGTCGATCTCCAACAGCGCCGCCGCAATCTCGACATGCTGTTCGTTCGTCCCGGTCACAGCCAACTTATTGTTCTCGGTATCGACGGCGTAGTTGGCCGTGGGCACCAAGGTGCGAAGCAAGGGCAAAGTCGCCGTGGCGGACAGGTGTTGCAAGGTGTAGGACTTCGCAACCAACAACGGCTTATCCGGCCCCTGTTCCAAAGAGTCAACCAACTCCTTGACTTGTTGTTGCTCCGCCGATGAGGTGGTCACAATCAACAGATCGCGATTGGTATCGATCGATACGATGGCCCGCGGGAAGGCCTGGGCCACGGTGGCCTGGGCAACGATCGGCAAGGTCTTCCGCAGGGGATAAGCGATCACTTGCCGGCCTTGGCCCGCCGCTTCCAGTTTTTCGATCAGAGCCTTGATCCCCTCATGCTCACGTGGCGAGGCAGTCACGACGACCGTTTGTGTGGCAAAATCGACCGCCCCCTGTGTTCGTGGATAGACCTGCTTGATCATCGTCAACGCGTTCATGGGACTAGCAGATGCCAAGTTGTAAACCTCGGTCACCGAGTCCTCTTGGCTGCCCTCCAAGATCTCACGCAGGACTCGGTCCAGCTCCGCATGTTCCGCCTCACGGGCGACCACAATCAGCACGGAGCCGGAGACGTCCCAGGTGATTTTTGCCTGTGGGTACATCGGTGTCAGCGACGAACCGACAGCGGCCCCGTAGCCCATGGGCACGCGATAGGCCTTGGTCGTGACCTCAATCTCCGTCGCCACATCAATCTGCTGCAAGGCATCCACGATCTGGTCGTGTTGCTCGGCGAGAGCCGTCACGGCCACTTTGTTATTCGTCGCATCGATCGCATAGGTGGCCGTCGGCACCAAGGTGCTCAGCAAGGTCACTGCCGCCGTCGGCGTGAGATGATTCATTTGGTAGGACTTGGCAATCCGCTGCGGTGCTTCCGGCAAGGCCGCCAAGAACTGATCGATGGCCCGCTGCATCTGCTCGTGCAACTCAGTCGTAGCACGCACCAACAAGGCATTGCGTTCCACATTTTGCACCACGGAAACCTTGGCCAACAAATCCGCATCCAAATTCTGGAAGACCAAGGCCACGTTGGTCCGCGAATCGATCGGATAGACCTTGAGCGGTTGCGGCTCGGTGGTCAACTCCAATTGCGACTCCAGTTGTTGCAGCAATTCCTGCAATTGTTGATGTTTGACACCGTCGGCCCAAATCCGTAGTTGCCGCGGCTCTTGCCCGGCCAAGTACGTCACCGGGCCGACAATCGTGGCGATTGCGGTCTGGGCATCGACTACCGACACGCGATCCAGATCGTATAGCTGCAGCCGAAACTCGGTATCGGTCGGCAGATTTTGACTCAGATTTTGCAACAGCGTATCGATGGCCAGATGATCGTTTTCCGTGGCCCAGACCAACCATTGACCGGGGGCGACAACCGGCATCGGCCGCGCCTTGGGCACGCGCGTGGTCAGGAGTGGCTGCGCCGCCTGGATCACGGCAGCGGGATACTTGTAGGTCTTGAGCACATCCTCCGAGGGCCGACTGTTCTGCTGCTCCAACTCCGACATGATCTGGCTTACCCGCTCCAGATCTTCGGGAGTGGCAAATCCAAAGATCGACTGGCCGTCTGCGGCTGGGAAGAACACGCCGTTGGGTGCGGCACCGCGCAAGAAGGGCACGGCCGTCACGGCACCCGTATGAACCGTGGAGAGAATCTTCAACTGGCGTTTCTCAGCCTCGAGCGACTTCAGTTGCTCCAGCGCCGCTTGGACGCGTGCGTGTTCCTCCGCCGTTGCCCAAACCGCCAAGCCTTTGGCGCCTCGCTGGGTGGAGATTTTAGCTTGTGGGATCAAGCCCGTGAGAATCGTCGACAACACAACCGGGTCTTGATCGCCGGCCTCGTAGACCTTGATTTCGCGGGCGCCGGCTGCCGAGGAGGTCTGTAATTGATCCAACAATTCCCGCAGCTTCTGATGATCCGCTTCGCGACCGTAGGCGATCAATTGGCTGGAGGTCGCGTCCATGGATAGGGTCAATGCCGGTACCAACGGTGTCACGGTCTTCAAGACCAATGCCACATCCACATCGCGGACGACATAACTCCTGAGCAAACGTTCCCAGCCATCCTGGGCCGCGACCGCCAACTGCTGAGCCGCTTGCTTGATCTGGGTCTGTTGGGGTTCCGTCGCCCAGACCACCACGCGTCCGCCCTCCGCATCCACATCGATTTCTGCGCGGGGGAACAGGCGACTCAACACATCCTGCATCAGCTTGGGGTCGCCCTGCCCCACTGGATAAACGGCCAAGACACGGTCGTTGGTGGTGCCCGGGGCGTCTTGCAACGATTCCAGCAATTCGGCCAATTTTAGATGCTCGGCCGGCGACCCCCACGCCAACAAGCGGCTGGGATCCGGACCCGGCAAGAACTGCAAGCCTTGGAAGTCGAGGGGCAACGCCGCCTTGATTGCGTCGAACCGATCGGCCTGCTCCACGGTCACCGAATAGACCTGCAACAGTCGATCATCGGCCGGCTTGAGCAACCCAGCTGCCGTGATCTGCTGCAACGCCGCCTCCAATCGCTGGTGATCCTCGGCCGACGCGTAGGCCACCAAGCGTTCGTTGTCGGCGTCAGCGGTCACCGTCAGATCCGGGTGCAATTGCCGCAGGGCTGCCAAGGCTGCCGCTTGAGCCGTCTCGGCCAAAGGATACGTCCGCAATTGCACGGGCTCGGGCATCGTCCCGCTGATCGTCTCCAGCAACGCCGCCACCCGCTGCTGATCTTCCGGCAAGGCCGTGACCAATAACTGTCGGCTGGTCGTATCGTACGACGACTTGACGTCGGGCAACAAGGTACTGAGCAACGTGGACAGCCGCTGCTGGACGGCTGGAGCGACCGCGTAAACCTCGATCGTCAACTCTTGCGGTGTCGCCAACCCCGCCGCCTGGATTCGCTCCAAAGCGGCCAACAAACGCTCGTGTTCCTCGGCAGTGGCGTAAGCGATCAAGCGGTCACCGGCAGCATCCGCCGTCACTTTGACATCGGGGATCAATTGTTGCAAAGCCGCCAAGGTCGCGGCCTGTATGGTCTGGGGAGCCGGATAGGTCCGCAAGTCAACCGGCGGCGGCAAGGTCGTGGTCAGCGTCTCCAATAACGCGGCCAACTTGAGTTGATCGGCTGGCATCGCCGTCACCAACAACTGCTTGCTCTCGGCATCGTAGGTCGACTTGACGTCGGGCAAAACGCTCGGCAACAGGCTGGTCAATCGCTGCTGCACGGCCGCCGATGCAGCGTACACTTCAAACGTGACTTGCCGCTGGGGATCCGGCGGCACATCGATCAGCGACAACCATTGTTGCACGCGCTGCTGTTGAGCAGCCGACAACACGGCCAACAATCGTCGATTTTCGGCATCCGCCGTAAACGTCGTGTCCGGCAGCAACGCATTGAGTGCTTGCGCGGCCGCTGCCACCTCGACGTGCTCCAATGCGAAGCTGGCCAACGACTGATCCAACGCATCATTGGACAGGCCCGCAGCCGACAATTGTTCGATCACGCCCGCGATCTGTTCGTGCTGGGACGCCGAGGCGATCACCAACAGCTGCTCGCGTTGGCTATTGGCCGTCACCGAAACTCCTGGCACGATCTGCTGGATGGTCTCGATCGCCTGCGTCTGCGCCGAACGCAGCATGGGATAACTCTTGAGCGACAGTTCGCTGACCGCGGGCCCTTCGATCGACTCCAACGATTGCTGCAACAACGCGTGTTGTTGCTCGTTGCCGATGGCGATGAGTCGCATCGCCGCGACATCGACCTGCAGCAAAATGCCCGGGACCAAGGCCTTCAGTTGCTCGACCAGCGGCGCGGGCTGAAGCGTACGATAACGGTAGACCTGGACCTGCAAGTCGGTCGGTCGCGCGGACTCGCGCAGCTTGGCCAACACCGCGTCGATATCGCCGTGCTGTTTTTCCGTACCGTAGACAAACATCTGGTTCGTGGGCTCATCGACCGTGATCCGCGTCCCGCCGACGGCCGCCTGCAGGAACTCGGCCGTGGACTTCAACCCCAGGTCCGTGATGGCATAGGTCTTCAACACTTGCGGCGGCGGATCGGGCTTGGGCTGCGGCTTCTCCGGGGCCTTGGGCAGTGGGATCGACTGAATCAACGCATGGATCGCCGCCATGCGGCCCGCGGTCTCGGTCACCAGCACCTGCCCGGTCGCCGGCAGTGGCTCCAGCCGACCCAGCGGACCGATCAATGGACGCACTTCGTTCTGCACCGTATCTACCGGACGACCCTGCAACAGAAACGCCACGGTGACCAACTCGAATCGGCCCATCTGGTCCAATTCCTCGATCGTTTTGCGAGGCACCAGGTCGTAGGGGATGCCGTTCCGCGTGTTGATCAGGATCAGCAACGCATCCTTGCGAATCAGCGTGAACTCCTTGGTCAGCAAGACGCTGTTGAGCAGATCGATCGATTCGGTCGGCGAGAAGGCTCGGCTGTCGCGAAAGGTAAAGCCCCCGGGTGGGAAGTCGTTGATCACCAACGACAGATTGGCCTGCCGAGCAAACCAAGCCAGCACCTCCGGCCAAGGCTGATCGTCAAAATTGAACTTGAGTGCGGGCGGCGAGTCCTGGACGGCCGCAGAATCATCCACAGCCGCCGCTGCCGGCTCCTGGGCCGACAGACCGGCCCGACCGACTCCCAGCCAATCGGTCAAGCCACAAGAGAGACAGAAAGCCAACACGGCAGCAGATGGGAGAAGACGCGGTTTCGCGGGGCAAGCTAACATGGTCCGGCAGTGCAAAAGAGAGGCGTGGAGGGTCAGCCCAGGGAAGCAGGGGCCGCCGAACGGCAGCCTCGGTTTCCGGCCAACCCGTCCATGGATTCATAGGGTGATCGACCAGCGATCAGGCGGGGGGACGACAACCGCCGCGGCCAAAACCGTCGGCTGCGTGGCTGTCCATGTTTACAGGCGGGAGCCGCCCGACCGCCATTCCTGCGGCTGCGGGCACCGCTTCTAGGATAGTTCCCGATTCCTGCCCGGTAAAGTCAATCCCGGCGAGAAACGTCAATTGCCAGACAAGACGCGGAGTTGATAGTCGCCCGGTTGGGGGAGTCGCACGACCAAGGTGTAGTTCCCGTCCTCCGCGAATTCATGCACCAGGACAACGTCCCGACTGCCTTGGCCAGTCACTTGGCGGACCTCGACCCCGTCGGCATTCAACAATTGCAGACTGCTGTCCGCGACGGGACTGGACCCATGCAGCAACCACTTTTGCCCGGCCTTTGCTACCAGGGCGAACGGTCGCATTTCGCCCGCCGCCAGTTTAACTTGAACGGCCTGGCCTATCTCGATGGATTCGGGTCGCTGCGAGGCGGTCTGCAGCTGGAACGCGCCACCGCCCCCGTTGCCAACCGAGTTCACGGTCAGCAGCAGGGTCTCCGGCCGAAAGGCCAAATACCGTAGTTGGGCATCCAGCCCCCCGCCGCCGTCATCGTCCGCCGCCACCAATCTTCCGTTTGCGTCGTAGAGCCTTAGCTCCGAGTCGAAATCGGACGAACGGCACGCCCAGGTGACCGCGTCCCCCGGGGCAACGGCCAGCTGAAAGTACTGGCTGCCGCCCACCGGCAAGGCACCCGCAACAACGCCGTCGGCCGCGAGGGCCTGGCGTGGGTCCGCATACCGCAGGGTAACTGCCGCTCCCAGTTGCGTCGCCAACTGCAGTTGATGCGATCGACCCGCGGGCGAGGCGGATGTCGCTGCCTTGTCCCCTGGAGCTGGCAGGGGGCGGTTCAAGACGGCGAAGCGGCGGATAGAGCCTTTGCTGGCGGCCGGCAGGAACTGCAATTCGGCGGGTCTGGCGTTGATCGCTTCCTCGCGTTGATTCGTGGCGTTGGGAGGCGTCACCACCTGGCTGGCGAGGTCCCCACTAAACGACATCTCCAACAACGCCAAGGGCGGACCGTCTGCCGGCAGATCCAGGATCAGAGCGGAGTTGGGCGGCAGCGTTTCGGTTCGCTCGATCGCGAGCTCCGCGGCGGCGCGACGCGCCGGAGTCAGCAGCAGCTCACCGCGGCGCAGCGGTGGTCCCGCGACGCGGACGTAATATTCTCCGCCTTTGACCAAGTGAGCCAGATTCGCCCACATGGGAACGGGCAGGCCCTGCCAGTCGCGGAGCTGCAGATTCAAGTCGGCACCTCCCAGCAAACTGGCCGAGAGAAAGCTGTCGGGAGCGGCCGAGAAATACAGCCAGGCACGGCCTTGGGCGTCCAACTGCACGGTCGTGGCCTGCCCCGGCTGAGTTTCTACAACCGAGAAATTCTCCAGAGTGAGCCCATAGTTACCACCCCCGCGCAGTTCGTATCCGTGGACCTGGATCTTGTACACCCCATCGGCAGGCAGACGAAGCGCGGCATGGGCATGACTGCCCTCGTCGTCGACTTCCAACAGCACATGCTCCTGGTCATCGACCATTTGGACCCATTTCAGGATGGCATCAAATTCGGTCGTACGGACGGCGACCATGACCAAATCGCCCTGTTTGCCGTTGAAGATCCAACGATCGACGGTCCCGGGGGTCAAATACTTCTTGAAGGTTCCCGGTTGCTCCACATTGCGCACCGATTCTTGGGCCCAGGTGCTCAGGTTGACGGTTCCACTCAACCACAGGACGAACCACCAACTCCAGGACACATTCCGACCGCCCGTGGGGCGCTGATAAGTAGGCACGATTTGACTCCTCAGTTTTCCTGTTGTCATTGACCGGTTGCTTGGGCCGGGCCATTGGGGTCGGTCTCAGCACGGTTAGCCCACCCGGCTGTGGATCGATAACCGCTATTCTAACAAGCGGCTGCCAGAAATAATTGCCGAGTCAAAGGATTTGCGGCGTATCGCAGGGCCTGGCGATTGGTAGAATCGGGCCGAAAGGAATCCCTCGTTCAACGGAGGAAGCCAAGGAGCCACGTCGCATTGCGAGTCCTTTTCACAGAGGTAGGTCATGTCGTTCAAACGACTCCTGCAAAACACATACCTGAAATTGTGTTTATTATTTTTATTGAACATATCCGAGCGGATGGTGATTGGACAGGAACCGCCCCTCGCTGACCGGTCGGAGTTGAAATCACGCCCAACGGCTTGGTTTGGCCTGCGAGCCGTCGATGCCGAAACCGGTGCCGGGGTGCCATTGGTGCGATTTAAAACGACCAGCCACCTGACCCTGTGGTCCGATAGCCATGGCTACGTCGCTTTCGATGAACCCGGCCTAATGGGCACTGAGGTCCATTTTGAAATCGACTCGCCGGGTTATACATTGCCCGCCGATGGTTTTGGCTTTCGCGGCCAGCGAGTGATACCTCGGCCGGGAGAGATCGTGGAGATCCAACTCCAACGCGTCAACCTGGCCCAGCGCGTGCGACGTGTGACCGGCCAGGGGATTTACCGCGATACCGAGCGTCTGGGACTGCCTGTCCCGCCCGGTACGCCGGCCTTGAATGCGGGCGTCACGGGCAGCGACTCGGTGCAGATGGTGCCCTATCGAGAGCGGTTGTTTTGGTTGTGGGGCGACACCAATCTGGCCCATTACCCGCTGGGTAATTTCCATGTGACGGCCGCCACCAGTCCCCGGCCAAGCGCTGCCGACCCCGCCTCACCGGCTGATCTCTCGCTGCGTTATTTCTGCGATCCAGTAACAGGCCGCGTCAAGAAAATGTGCCCGCTGGACGCCCCCGGCGCTGTCTGGCTATTTGGCCTAATCCCGCTCCCGGACCCAACCGACTCGACAAAAGAAATCTTAGTAGCGCATTACTCGCGTCATTTGCGTTTGGGCGAAATGGTCGAGCAGGGCATTGTCGTGTTTGACGATGCCAGCGAGCAGTTTCGCATCGTGGCCACCATCGACCTGGAACACGTTTGGCAAGTCCCCACCGGACAGGCCTTTCGCCACATGGATGACGATGGTGATTTTGTCTACTTTGCCAATCCGTTTCCCGTCGTGCGTGTACCAGCGAATCTGACGGCCGTTTGTGATCCGCAGCAGTACCAGGCCTATGCCTGGGATGAGGACGCCGGTGCCTATGCCTGGCAGACAGACCAGCCGCCGATCTCACAAACGTCGGAGCAGGAAAAAATCCAGCAGCATCAGCTGCCGACCGAAGCGGCGCGGTTTCAAGTCCGAGACCACGAGACACAGCGCGCGGTCACGCTCCACCGCGCGAGCGTCAACTGGAATGCTTATCGTCAACGCTGGATCATGATCGGCAATGAGATCGATCCGACCGGCAGTCCCAGTCTTCTGGGTGAAGTCTGGTACGCCGAGGCCCCGGCTCTGACGGGTCCCTGGCAGTCGGCGATCAAAATCGCCACCCATCCCGGCTATTCGTTTTACAACCCTCGACAGCATGTTGTCTGGGACGAAATGGGCGGCCGAGTCATCTACTTTGAGGGGACCTACACACACATGTTCTCGGGGACACAAACGCCGGTACCCCACTACGAGTACAATCAGCTGCTGTATCGCTTGGATCTGGAGAGTGTACATGGCGTGAACCAGTGACGCCTGGGACGACTCTTGAATGTGCGGGACATCAACGCCAACAACCCCTATTTTTTGTGAATCTAACAGCGGGAGCATGAAAAATGATATTCTGGTTTATTTCCGATACGCACACACGGCATGCTCAACTGCAGATTCCCCCGGCCGATGTTGTCATCCACGCCGGCGACGAGGCAAACCAGCACGACCCGGCCATGAATGCCGCCGAAGCCCGAGCTTTTTTCGACTGGTACCAAGGTCTGCCGATCCCGCATAAGGTATTCGTCCCCGGAAACCACTCGGTGGCGATCGAGCGGGGACTGATCAAACCGGCGGACTACCCGGGAATCTGCTTCTTGATTCATGAGGCGACGACGATCGAGGGCTGGAAGGTGTTTGGCTCGCCCTACACACCTCGGTTCTTTGATTGGGCCTACATGAAGGCTCGACAGAAATTGGAACCGGTTTGGGCCTCCGTACCCGATGACGTGGATATCCTGGTCACCCACGGCCCCCCCAAAGGCGTGTTGGACCTGACGGTCGATCGCGAAAACAAAGGGCTGGTCCAGGTCGGTTGTAATGCATTGAGACGTCATGTGGATCAGCGGATCCGGCCGCGGATCCACGCCTTTGGGCATTTGCATGACGAGATTGGCATCAGCAACTACGGTCAGTACACACGGGGGGCCACGCAGTTTATCAACGCCGCCTGCTGTAACTTACGATTGGAGTTGATCCATCCTGGATTTGTGATCAACCTAGAAGACAAATCGTAACCGTTCACGCCCCGTAGGGTAGCGTGGAGCAAGTCTGGCTAACGCAGCACCCGCAGGGCCGTTCCGGCAATTGACGCCTGCCCCCTTTACCACACCGATCCCAAAATTGGATTGTGACAAAGCACTAGGATTATCCCTCTACCGTAAACGGTTACGACAAATCTAAATAAATTTCGCTCTCGCAGGAGTTTTCCACGATGACCAAAAACAAGTCAGGAAAGGCCGCAGCCAGCGATTTGCATAACTTGACAGGTGATACGCCGATCATTTACATCCACGGCATCAGCGCGCATCCGCCAGCCGAGGATTGGAAACGATTCTGGGATCATGCCCTGTTTGGTCGCTCGATGGGCCCGCGTACGATCCCAGCGTATTGGGCCAATGTGCTGCACAAGGAACTGGACCCGAATGCCTGGGGCAGGCGTTGTCGTCAAACCGCTTTTTTGCTGGCTCAAACGGCATCATCATCGCGGAGCCAAAGCTCCCTGGCGACAACCGTAGCGCCGGCGGAGTTGCTCCAGTCCATGGGACTGGATGGGCGAGACCGCCACAATCTGGATTTTACCGAGCGGCTGTTACAGGCTTACTCCGAATGGGATGGTTCGGGCGTGTCCCCATCCGGCACCCGCGGCCCCACCCCGCAGCATGTGACTCCATCGACCGCTGCGCGGCCCTGGCGCAACAAGCTGGCACGCTACTTCTTGCAGAGTTTCTTCCAGGATGTCGTCGTTTATTTCCTGGATCCCGCGAAGCGGTTGGCGATTCAAGATCGCCTGCGAGCTGCCGTGGATCGGGCGGGGCAACCGGCGATCATCGTGGCCCACAGCTTGGGCACCGTAATCGCCTTCGAGACGTTGTCACAGATGACGCCAGCGACCGAGGTCCCGCTGCTGGTGACCGTCGGCTCCCCGCTGGGGCTCTGCCCGCTGCAAGACGAAATCCGAGCACATGGCAATGCCTTGGTCGTGCCGCCCGGCGTCGCGGCCTGGTACAACTTTGCTGACCCGTGGGATCCCATCGCTTTGGACGGACAACTGTTCGATGACTTTGCCGCAACCGCGGGTGTCGCGATCCAAGATGTCGCGATCCGCAACACCGAACGCGGCTTGCTGAACATCTGGGATGCCCATCATTCCGGCGGCTATTTGGCGCATCCGAACGTTAGGGACGTTGTCTACCGTGCGGCTGCGATCGACTCGAACGCTCGCTTCATGGTAGCGCGCGACGTCTGTGAACGGTTTCAGACCGGGCAGCGGCAGCCGGTTTTGATTGAGATCCTGGAACCCGAGCGGCAGGCAATGGAAGAGAACGAAGCCGAGCGGGTCCACCGAGAAGCGGAGCAAAAGTCAACGCTGCAGACACTGGCGGGTCGTGGCAGATGGCTGGCCACCCAAATCAAGCAGATCGTGAAGGAACTCAGCCCCGGTCAGCTCAAGGCTGCGGACGTGACCGTACTGCGCAAGTACGTCTCGGCCCGCTTGACTCCCGACGAGATCGTGGTGCTGTCGGAGCGACACGCCGAACTGAACATCTATCGAGTTTGGCGAAGCGCGCCCAAACGCACCTTGATGCATCGATCGGTGCCGACCGTGACAGGCGATCTGCCCGCAGCCACGCAGGAAAATCTGGGGCAAGGCATCGTCTGGGCGGTACTGGACACGGGCTGCCAGGCCGATCATCCGCATTTTAATCCACCCACAGGCGCGACGATCGCCCAGGTATTCGACTGCACTCGACCCGGCGGACGCGTGTACAAGGTGCCACTCTCGGACGCGATCGATCCGCAGGGACACGGGACCCACGTCGCCGGGATCATCGCTGGCAGTGGCCAGCAACACGGGCAAGTCTATCGCGGCGTCGCGCCGCGGGCTCGGTTGGTTATCTACAAGGTGATGGACGATCGCGGACAGGGTGAAGATGCCTGGATCATCAAGGCCATCGATCACATTTGGAAGTTGAATCGGCGACCCGGCGGTCTGAGGATTCATGGCGTCAACGTGAGTTTGGGCGGCGGGTTCGATCCAACGGTCTTTGGCTGTGGGCATTCGCCGATCTGCACCGAGCTGCGCGATCTATGGCAACAAGGTGTGGTGGTCTGCGTGGCCGCCGGCAACGATGGTCGTGTGGAGGTCGCCGCCAAAGACGGAACCTTTGACCTGAACCCGGCGCTCTCGATTGGCGATCCCGCCAACTTGGAGGAGTGCATCGCGGTGGGCTCGACCCACAAGTCGCAGCCGCAGACTTACGGAGTTTCTTTCTTTTCATCCCGCGGGCCAACGGTCGACGGACGACAAAAGCCGGACCTCGTAGCGCCCGGCGAGAAGATCCTCTCGTGCAGCTCCCGACTGATCGTCGACGACCAAGGGAATCGGATTTGGTACTCCGCTGAAAGTGGTACCAGCATGGCCTGCCCGCATGTCTCTGGCGTGATCGCGGCTTTCCTGTCGCAGCGACCGGAGTTCATCGGCCAGCCGGATCGCGTCAAAGAGTGGTTGTTGCGACATGCGACGTCGCTGCAACGCCATTCCCACCATCAAGGCGCTGGCGTACCCAATCTGGCAGCCATGTTGTCAGAAAAACCATAAATATCTGAAAAACCGCTCCAGTCCTCCAAGCGGGAGCTCCGATAAAACAACTGGCTATGAATTGTGCTGGTGACGATTTCGTGTTTTCTTTGCATCAAAGGCCGGTACCATGGGGTCTCGTGTCTGTTATTCGGTTGCCGCGGCCCTGATCGTATCGGCCGGTCTTTTGACGGGGGGGTGCGCCAAGCACCAGCCCAAGCCGACCATCACGGCGGTGGGGCTGTCGCCAGGGAATCGCTGTGAGCCGCCAGGCATCCCCTACTACCTCCCAAAACCCCTGCTGGTGATTGCCAAAAATGTGCGGCACATCGATGAGAGCAAGGTCGGTCTGACCGCTCCGGCGACCATTCCCAACGGTTTCGACAACCAAGCCTCCTACGCCGATGTGAAAGCCAACGTCACCGTGCCGCGTGTCGGTGGCGGCGTCACCGGCGTCTCCGCCAACAAAGTGGCGGCCGCTCCACTCTCTCGGACCGCCTCCGGATCGGCCGGCTCCCAGGCCCACGTGCCAGCCGCCATGTTGCCCGGCGACAGCAGTGACGGGCTGCAGCCGGACAGCTTCTATACTTATCAAATTGTGTTTGTGCCGGATTTGTCGCAAAAATACGGCCTGCAGATCACGGGTGGCGCCGGGGAATTCCGCGCCGCGCTGAACATGGTCAATGGCTGGATGTATACCGGCATGGGCCCGTTTTATCTGAAGGACAGCAGCTCGGCCCAGAACGCTATGGCCACGGGGGTCGGCGCCATGTTCGCGGGTCGCGGCGCCTCGGATGTGATCGATAGCGTCGGCGGGCTGACCGAAACGATCGGCGACATCAGCAACAAAGAGTCCGCTCTGCAAGACCTCCAGACGCAACAGGATTTGCAGCGAGCGATTGCAGCGATCGAGGCCGCCTCTCGCTCGGCTCCACGAGTCCAACAGCAGATTCTCAATTACGCTGAAATCTATATCTACGAGCCGCACTTGTTGCCCGACCAGTCGACAGAGTGGCAACTGGTGGCCGAGCACCACTTCGATCGCGATTACTTGGAGACGGTCGATACTCCGGCGGCCGCAACCGAGCGGATGAAGGTCCTGCAACAACTGATTCTGCCCCGTGCAGGGAAACCCGCACAGACCGCCGCCGACCCCAAACCCGCCACGTCCACGACCCGACGCAGCTCCTCACGAGCCAATAACGCTGCGACTAATCAATCGACCAATCAATCGACCAATGACTCGTCTGAAAAAACAGATGGCGAAGGCCGAGCCGAAAGTGGGGAACAAGCGTACGACGATGGTACGGGCGACAGTATGGAGCAAGGTGAAGGCAACGCACAGGACGACATCGATGGGCCAGGCGGCATCGACGAGACAAACGCGCGGCCAGATTTTTTGCGCAATGGGCCGTTAGGACCGGAGAGCCTGCCGCTGCCACGCAGCGAAAACCAGCACGCCGACTCGAGCGGCCTCGCGCCAACCACCGATCCTCCACCGCTGGTTCGACAAGATGGCCAGCTCCAAGTGCAACCGCCTGTGAATGGCCGCAGCGGTAGGGATGCCCTGCCTCGAGTCTCGCAGCGGCCGCTGTTGGGCAAGTTCCACCCGGTGATCGAGGAGCGACGCCCCGTGCAAGCGACCCTCCGCGGACCAAGCCAACGTGCCGTGGGCGATATTGTCCCCTGAACCTTGTCGAGCGGCCCCACGGAGAAACGGCTATGCCACGCGATCTGCTGCGGGACCAATCGAATGGCTCGACCTTGATCGGTCGGTGGCAAGAACCGAGCAACCAGCAAGTGCGTGGGCGATGGCGATCGCATGACCAACGTGTGGACAATCCGCGTCGTCCGTCGATCCGCTCCATTGTCGGTAGGGACAATCGCCAAGCGGTGTCACGACTGGGTTATAGTCCATTTTGTTTCATTGCTCAGGTCCTGTCGTATGCGGCCGGCGGAAGAACGCGTTCGTTGGGTAGCGGCTTCTTGATCGCACCGGATCGGTTGGTGACCGCCGCTCATAACTTCTTTATGCGCGGTCAAAGAGCCGATCGGTGGGAAGTGTACTTCATGCTCAACGGCGATCGCTCCGCCAACAATGTGTACGCCTACACCGGTTACACACCACGCTTGCATCCTCGCTACCGCATCGCCGATCGCGAGAGCCGCTACGATGTCGCCACCCTCCAACTGCAACCCGTGGGACGCCCACTGCCGAGGACTTGGGGCGTCTTGCGAGTCGTAGAAGTGGTCGCAGGGCAGTTGGATCGACAACGGGTCTTGGCCAGTGGTTACCCGCTGGAGGTCCCCGCCGCCTATCGCGAACAACGACGCGACGATGCCAGCCAGTACTTTGACTTCGGAATCCTGAGCGGACATCGCGGGGGATTGGTACGCCACAACGCCGACACAACCGCCGGTCAAAGCGGCAGTCCACTGGTCGTCCGCATCGAGAGCGACGGCGTTGGGCATTCCGCCGCCGCGGGACTGCATGTGCGCGGCTCCGCAACGACCACGCCACAACACCCGAATATCGGCCTACCGTTCGAACGTGACATCGCTGATTTCATCTTTTCCAATTGACGCGGGACCTGTCCGGTAAGACAATCAACCACCCATCGCCAGCGCGTGTGGACAGTCCTTGAACCCAAAGAGACGGAATGATGAGTAGTCATGCGGAGCAGCCTGAACGGTTCTCAGTCGATAGTTATCTAACTCGCGAGCTTTCAGCCGAGGTTAAAAGCGAATACAGTGACGGTCTGGTTTGGGCGATGACCGGTGCGTCGAATCGACATAATCTGATCGCAACCAATGCCCTGGTAGCGTTGGCGGGCCTGTTGCGGGGCACGCCTTGTCGTGTCTACAACTCCGACACCAAAATTCGCGTGCGTCGACTGGAGTCAACTTGGTTCTATTACCCAGATGCCGCGGTCATTTGTGAGCCGAATCCGCAGGCGGATCGGTACCAAGACCGCCCCGTGCTCGTCGTGGAGGTCTTATCGCATTCGACCCGCGCGCGCGACCTGGACGAGAAATTAAACCAGTACCTCAGCCTGCCCTCGCTGGCTTATTACCTAGTGCTGGAGCAGACAACGCCACGAGCCGTCTTGATGCGGAGGAGCTCCCACGGCTTCCTCCGCGAAGTCCACGAAGGCTTGGACGCAACGATCGACCTGCCTGAACTGAGCGGCCAATTGCAACTGAGCGACCTGTACGTCGACGTGGACTTCTCCCCCGCAGCCGTGCGTGAAGAGAGTCACGAAGCGGAGTACGCGTCACCCACCGATCCTCCCCTGTAGGACACCCTCGGCCAAAGCGTTGTGCCGATCGGCTAGTTGGCAGGCGGCGAGTTGGCAGGCGGAGTGGAAGGCTCTGATTCCGTCGGGGTCTCGCAGTGCGTCCGCAGTCGCTCCAGCGATTGCTGCAGCTGCCCGCCGAGACTCTCGCTGTAGGTTTCCGATAAGAGCCGATAGAAGAGCGTGTTGGGTAAACTTCCCGAGGCGGTCCAAATGACGGTCGACCGACTCTCCCCGATGGGGCTGACCTGCAAGGTGCCCAGCATGGGCGGGAAAACGGGCGATTGCAGGCGGAAGTCGACTTGTCCGGCTACGCTGTCAGTGGCCGTCAGTTGCAGCGTCGCTGGGCCACCTCTGGGATCGGTCCAACTCAACAGCGGTCCCTGCTCATCGGCGGCCAAGGTCACGTCGGGAGCATTCGCTGGGATAAATGGCGACCAATGGCTCCAGTTCTCCAGCACGGCCAATTGCCGATAGATCTCATCGGCCGGGGCCGCAATTTCGGCCTGTGCAACCGCTTTGTAATCCAGATTCGACCGCAGCATCTTGAAGCTGAGCATCCCCACGATCAAGATCACAAACGTTGCGATAATCAACCAAATGATTTTCATGCGGAACGCACCATCGGAGACAAGGGACTGGAAATCACTGCCGTCAGGGAATCCTAGCGGAAAGTGGCTCCAGGGCAACTGCCCCCGAACAATTGCGTCACACGCGCTCGCGGGAACGGCCACTCGCCGGCGGTCTCGCACGGCCAAGTCTGACGCACCACCTCTCCGCTGGCTGTGACGCACCCGTACATTCCCGCCGGCACCGCCGGAACGGTCGGAACGGTCGGGTCCGGCGGCCACAACCAGCTCTCGACGCGACAGAGAAAATCGGGCCAGCGGTACTCCAGTACAAAGTAAGGGTCACCCGCGGTGTGCGACCAAATGGCGTTGTCCGGGCAGAGCCACCCGGCCTCGAGACCGGTTCGACGCAGTTGCAACAGCCACTGGTACCAGGCTCCAGTGACCGAGTCCCAAGTCTCACTGTCCGGCAGGCAGCTGGAGAAAAACGCCGCCGGATCGGATGGCAACGGGGCGTCGTCCCACGAGTGGTGCGGGTACTCGTGCTGACGGCCGCGGTCCACGGCCGCTCGCAGGCTCGGATCGCCAAAGTCCGCAAAGAAACAAAAAGGTGAGGCCACACTGCCCTCCTCGCCCATGAACAGCTGTGGGATGGACGGGGCCAACAGCATCAAGGCCGCCGCCGCTCGCTGAAAGTCGGCCGAAGTCAAGTGATGCAGCCGCTTCCCGTGTGGATGATTCCCCACACTGTCATGCGTCTGCAGCGGGACCACCAAGCCCGCATGGGACGTGGCCGCTGGTCGGTCGTCACTCGGCAGTGGCGGCTCGTGTCGCTGGTAGTCGCGAGCCGCGGAGCCGCAGTAGACAAAGCCCTGCCGCAGGGCCGCAGCCACATCCTCCGCACCTCGATACGGTCGATTCGTCAGCCGAACCTCCGGTGC
Organism: Pirellulaceae bacterium; assembly: GCA_018402565.1. Lineage (GTDB taxonomy): Bacteria > Planctomycetota > Planctomycetia > Pirellulales > Pirellulaceae > M30B19. Next base: position 643,393 of record JAGYIQ010000002.1, read on the forward strand.
CCCCAGCGAATACACCGCATGCATAAAACAGTCGGCCCACTGCGCGGTATACGTGGACGGCAGCTGCGGATCAAACACGTTTGTCTCGGCAATGCAGTGGCACGTCCGCCCCATTTCAGTCGCGACGCGCTGCACGGTCTCCGCAATCTCCCGCGTGAGACTGGGCTCACGAGTATCGAACAGGTAGTGAATCGCATCCAGCCGCAAGCCATCAAAATGGTAATTTGTCAACCAATGGCAAACATTGTCCAAAATCCACTGGCGAACCTGCTGCCGTTGCCGCCCAGAATAGTTGAGCGCCTCGCCCCAAGGTGTCTTGATGCTGGGAGAGAAATAAGGAGCAAATTCACGCAAATAATTGCCCTCCGGTCCCAAGTGGTTGTAGACCACATCCAACAAAACAGCGATGCCCTGCCGATGACATTCGTCGATCAGCATCTTCAGTTCGTCCACAGAGCCGTACGCCGCTTTGGGAGCAAACAGGTGCACGCCATCGTAGCCCCAATTCCAGCGACCCGGCGTATCCGCCAGCGGCAAAAGTTCGATCGCTGTCACACCCAACTCACGCAGCCTGGGCAGCTGCTCGCGACAGGCCCGGTAAGTGCCCTCCGAGCTGAAGCACCCCACGTGCAATTCGTAGATCACCATCCGCTCGGCCGGCAGTCCCACCCAGGCTTGATCCGTCCATTGGAACGAACCGTGATCGATCCATTGCGACGGGCCATGGACACCGAACGGCTGGAATGCACTCCGCGGATCGGGCCGTAAATCCTGCCCATTCAACCGAAAAAAATAATAAGGGTGCATCTCCGCGGCAGCAATGATCGCGGCGTAATCGCCCGCCTCCACCGCCCGGCGACGCTCTGGGGCATCGAGCGGTGTCAGCGGAATCACCCGCGGTTGAGCCGACTGTGCTACAGCCCGCCAATCGGCCCGATGAGTGAGCGGCACGAACATTTCCGCGGCTGCCTGCGGGAACAAGATCCAATCCAAGGCCTGACAACGGGGAGCCCAAACTTTACAGGCCAATCGGCCATCGGGCAGTCGCGTCACCCCGTATGGCAGTGCCCGGCAGGCAGCCAAGCTGTCAGGCAACTCGGTGGACGGAGGCTGATTCAAGATGCTCAACTTCAAACCATCGACGCGACACGCAGATCGTCGATGATCTCGACCAAATCGAAGGCAAACCGCACCGACTCCAAGACCAACTGTTTGTGGTAATAAGATTCCACGCAACCACTGAGCACGATACGTGGCCCCATGGCGTCGACCGTGATCTGCCGCAGATCCGCCAGAGGACTGGCCAGAAGCTGCTCGCGGAACTGCCGACTCAAGTGCGCAACCAACGCATCATCGGAGTGAAATTCCGCCACTGCCGTCTCGTCCAATTCGGATAAATGAGTGGACGCTCTCGGCCCGGAAGGCCCGGACGCTCGCGGCCCGGACGGCCCGGACGCTCTCGGCCCGGACGATTTGAGTAATTCGATGTTCATGGGACTCCCTCCGTGTATCGTCTATGTTTCGAACGACTGTTTGATTGTGCCCGAATCCGCTCCGAGCGTCAAGCAAATCAAACTCTTTTCTCGATGATTTAATAAACCCGCTAGCGTCACCCGATTTCACGGGTGCTGGGCACGGGAATTTGGCGGCCTGCAACCGGGCCGGCCGCCTGAATTGGGCAGGTCGTACTAGTGCTTTGTCACAATTTAATTTTGGGATCGGTGTGGCAAAGGGGTCAGGCGTCAATTGCCGGAACGGCCCTGCGGGTGCTTCGCACAATTGACGCCTGCCCCCTTTGCCACACCCCAAGTTTTGGCTGTGACAAAGCACTAGACTTTGATTTCGGCTTCATCGTGGAGGCGAAGTTCGTCGGCAAAGGCCTGTTCCAGCGGCAAAACATGCTGGGCCAAGAACTCGTCGACCTGTTCAGGGGCGCGGCCGACGAACTTCAACGGATCCAGCATGGCGTCGATGTCGACGGCGGCAAAAGCGGGGTCGGCCTGGAGTCGTTCGAGCAGGTCATTGTCTTGCCCTTCCAATTTGATGCGGGCCCCGGCCGCCACCGAGTGCTGCCGGATCTGTTCATGCAAGTGCTGCCGGTCCCCACCCGCTTTGACCGCCGCCATCATGATGTTCTCGGTCGCCATCATTGGCAGTTCGGCCATCAGGTTCTTCTCGATGACCTTGGGATAGACGACCAAGCCATCGGCCACGTTAATCAACAGCGACAAGATGGAGTCGACCGCCAAGAACGCTTGTGGGATCACGATACGGCGGTTGGCCGAGTCGTCCAGGGTCCGCTCAAGCCACTGCGTCGCCACGGTCTGGGCCAAATTGGCGGGCAGCGACATGACGTAGCGGGCCAACGAACACATGCGTTCGCTCCGCATCGGATTGCGTTTGTAGGCCATGGCCGATGAGCCGATCTGATCGCGTTCGAACGGCTCTTCAATCTCTTTTCGATTGGCCAGCAAGCGGATGTCGGTGGCAATCTTGTGGACGCTCTGCGCGATCCCCGACAGGCAGTCGAGGATCTGGGCATCGACCTTCCGCGAGTAGGTCTGGCCGGTCACCGCATAGATTCCGGTGAAGCCCATCTGGGCCGCGACGGATTGCTCCAATTGTCGGACCTTGTCGTGATCGCCATCAAACAAGGCCAGGAAGCTGGCCTGGGTCCCGGTCGTGCCCTTGATGCTACGGCACTTGAGTTGCCCCAAGCGGAAGGAGAGCTCCTCCAGGTCCAGAACCAAGTCGTACATCCACAAGCAGATCCGCTTGCCGACCGTGGTGGGCTGGGCCGGCTGAAAGTGGGTATAGCCCAAGCAGGGCAGACCGCGATATTCGCCCGCCACTTGCCCCAAGCGACTGATGGCAGCGACCAATCGGCGACGGATCAATTGCAAGGCCTGCCGCATCAAGATCAAGTCGGTATTGTCCGTGATGAAGCAGCTGGTGGCGCCCAAGTGGATGATTGGCATGGCGGAGGGGGCGACCTGACCGAAGGCGTGCACGTGGGCCATCACGTCGTGCCGCAGCTTTTTCTCGAAGGCTGCCGCCTGTTCGAAGTCGATCTGATCGACCGCTGCCCGCATCTCCTCGATTTGTTGGTCGCTGATCTCCAAGCCCAACTGCTGCTCGGACACGGCCAGGGCTACCCACAGCCGCCGCCAGGTCGAAAACCGGGATTGATCACCAAAAATCTTGGCCATCGCCGAACTGGCATACCGAGTGATCAGCGGGTTCTCATACAATTCGTGTTGGGGCATCCGACCGAGGGCTCCGATAAATAAGGGCAGCAAAGCGAAGGCGTCATTTTGCGTCCCCTCGTCCGACATGGGTAGGGGACCATTCCGCCAGGGGACTGGGGCCCCGTCGCGTCCCCGCGGGCCGCGAACGGCAGACGAACCCGGGCCGGGACAGGACGACGGGGTCCAGGGACGACGGGGTCCGGCAGGAGGCGTTAGGGGGCCGCCCGAGTCGTCTCGGGACCCGCGAGTCGTCTCCGGACCGATCCGACCCTGGGGGATGATGGTGGCAGGCGGGGAGAATTTAACCGTCTAGGACGTCTTTTGCCGATCTGATAACTTAGGGAGACGCGGGCGGCGTCCAGAGAGAAGGACGGAGAGAGCGGGGCGGGTTGGTTCAAGATTGGTGTCATCAATAGGGAGTGTCGCGAGTGGCCCATCCAGCAACGGTTTGCTTGAATACGCTGGTACGATATCTGTACGCCTGCGGTGGGCCGTTTCGGCGGCGCTTGCATGTCGATGCCCGGCCGGTTGCGAGCCGGTCTTGCCTGGCCGCTGGCGGGTGGTCATTGGCCAGCTTGGCGTGGGTCGGGCTGGCGTGGGTCGGGCTGGTTGGCGCGGCGTTGCAGTGCGGCAGCTCCAGTCTGGTCGTGGCCCAGGAGACCTCCGAGCGATTGACCTCCGAGCACTTCTTGCCCAGCACGACGAGGGCCTGGGTCAGCATCGGCAGCCTGACCGACCTGGAAGTGGCACTCTACGAAACCAAGATGGGGCAATTGGCTCAGGACCCGGACTTGGCTCCGGTCGTCGAGAGCTTTTCCAGCCAGATCACCGACTGGTTGGACTACCGCAATGTCAAGTTCGCCTTGAACATGGAGAGTCTGGGCAAACTAAATTCAGGAGAGATTTGTTTTGCCGCGATTCTGGATCGACAGGAAGGACAGAGCGATGCCGCCAGTCACGCGATTGTAGTGATGGTGGATATCCACGGCCATGAGGCCGACTACGAGCGATTGATGGCCGAGGTCCAGGCCGATCTGACACAGCGGGGTGCCAAATCTTCTGAGTTGTCGATTCTGGATCAGAAGGTCACCCGTTGGGAGTTCGAAAAGCCGCGTGGGATCGCCGTGCGGGAGAACGTGTTTTTTGCTCGCGTCGACAATCGCCTGTTGGCCTGCGATGACCTCACGATTTTGGGCGAGCTGATCTCGGCAATCACTCAGCCGGCCTCCGCCGAGAGCGTGTTAGCCAAACATGACCCCTTCGCCAAAATTCGCCAGCGTTGCTTGCAGGGTGAGGCCGAGTGGCAACCGCAGATCCGTTGGTTCTTTGAGCCCTTTGGTTATGTGGAATTGACAGATATCTTGGCGAAACGCAATCGCAGCAGTCGTCTGGATCCCAATGCCCGGGAGCCACGTGAAATCGCGGCCATCTTGCAACGCCAAGGCTTCAATGTGACGCAGGGCTTGGGCGGGGATTTCATGTTCGCCCACCAGGGGACGGAAATGTTGCATCGGTTCTTTGTCTACGCGCCCGGCAACACGAGTGGCGATGGACCGAGGTTCGAAAAAGCGGCTCGCATGTTGGATTTCAGCAACCCGGGCGAGTCCGTGACTTGGGAGAGCTGGTTGCCCGAACAGGCCGCCACCGCCGCGACCATTCATTGGAATTTTACACAGGGCCTGGAGTCGATCGGGCTGCTGGTCGACGAATTCACGCAACCAGGCAACTGGGAGACGATGTTGGACGGCTGGCAGAAGGGTCGCCAGGGCATCAAGTTCAACATTCAAGGCATTGCGGCCCGATTGGAGGGCAAGATCACCTTCCTGTCCGATTTTGAAGAGCCGATCGAGGAAGGCAGTGAGCGGATTGTCGTCGGCCTGAAGATCGCGGAGAACGAGGGCAACGAAGCCTGGATTGCCGAAGATCTGGATGGCTTTTTCAAGCCGCAAAAGAGCTCCTGGAAGCCCCTGCCTTTCGAGGGTGGGCGGACCATCTGGAAGGCCGAGCAGATCGAGGAAGACGATGATGAGATTGACCTGGACGACCTGTTGTCCGGTGAAGAGGAAGTCGTGGAGGAGACGGCGGAACCGCCGCTGTTTCCCGAGCAATACGTGTTGGTGGCCAACGGCAACCTCTTTTTCTCCAACAACCTGAATTTCCTCAAGCGAGTGGCCACCGCGGCGGCCAACCCATTGACCGACAACGCCGACTTCCAGGCGATCAGCCAGAAATTGGACGAATTGGCCCCAGGAACAGACAGCATGCGACAGTTCGGGCGAGTGGATCGTTCGATCAAGTTCATCTACGAGTTGTTGCGGAAGAACAAGGTCCCGCGTGACAACAGCCTCTTGGCTCGGATGCTGAAAGAGATGCAGGAAGGGGAAGTGACGCGGAAGATCGACGGCTCCAAACTGCCGCAGGACTTCGAAAACGTGGTCGCCCCCCATTTGGGGATCAGTGGCTGGTCGTTGGAAACCGAAGCGGACGGCTGGTTCTTTGTCGGAGTCATCTTGGCCAAGCCGACCCCCACCACGGGAGCCACGACGGCAACTTCGGATAGCGATCAGTAGCCGATCGCTGTCCTACCCAAGGGCGTCATGACCTGAAAGCCGCGTGAGGGCTCGCCGACCGGCGCGCCCAGAGGCTATTTATTTTTTTGGACGCTGCCATGGACGCAAATGCCAATCTAACGACCCCGGCCGATCTCAGTCGCACGATTCGTCTGCTGGGCGGCTTGTTGGGGCAAGTGCTGCAAGAGCAGGCCGGGACGGAAGTCTACCAGCAGGAGGAAAAGATCCGCAGCTTGGCCAAGGCCTGGCGCAACGGTGACCAAGAGGCCTTCCAGCGGTTGCTGGACCAGATGCCGCAGGTCTTGGCCGATCTGAAGATGACCGACGCCAACTTGAAGGCCTTTTCGACCTACTTCCAATTGGTGAATCTGGCGGAAGAGCAGCATCGTGTCCGAGTCTTATCCGAACGCTTGTCCGAGGCGGACGATTCGGGGCAGCCGATGAGCGAGACGATCACCGACGCCGTTCGCATCTTACACAAAGAGGGGCTGACTGCCGAACAAGTGCAAGAGAACTTGTTGCAACTGCAGATCATGCCCGTCTTCACCGCCCACCCGACCGAATCCAAGCGCCGCACGATTCGCCAGATCCTGAAAGAGATCTCCGAGCGACTGCACGAACTGAACCTGCCCAAAGTTTCGCAGCGAACCAAACAACATCTCCACGAGGAGATTCACGGTTACATCGTCTTGTTATGGCAGAGCGATGAAACGCGTGAACGCAAGCCAACCGTGATGGATGAAGTCCGCAACAGCGGCCTCTACTTCTTCCAGAACACCTTGTTTCGCGTGGTTCCGCTGATTTATCAGGAACTCAAGTCGGCCTTGTCCCACTATTACCCGGGACACGAGTTCTCCATTCCGGCGTTCCTTGAGTACGGCTCGTGGATCGGTGGCGATCGAGACGGCAATCCCTTCGTCACACCGCTCGTCACGCAAGAGACCCTGCGCGAACAAAAAGAGACCATCCTCAAACACTACAACTACGAAGTCGATTACCTCTACCATCTCCTCAGCCCCTCGCGGACTCGGACCGGCTTTAGCTCAGAACTGCTGGCGAATCTGGAGCTGGAACGCAAACTGATCCCGGTCGAAGAATTGGACGTCTTCAGCCGCTTCGATCAGGAGCCGTATCGCCAAAAACTGATCATCATGTTTCGCCGGCTCCGCGCCACGCGCGAAGCGAATGCTGCCCCCTGGGATGGGTCACATCACAATCCCCGCGCCTACCGGGATGCCGAGGACTTTTTGGCCGATTTGTGTTTGGTCCGCGACAGCTTGCTGGCCAACAACGGACAACGACTGGTCACCGGCCGCCTCGAGACACTCATTCGCTCGGTGGAGGTCTTTGGCTTTCATCTGACCTGTCTGGATGTCCGGCAGCACTCCGCCGTGCATCGCCAAACGATCGGCCAACTGTTTGAACGCTACCAATTGACCACCGATTACAACGCCTTGAATGAAGAGGAGAAACGCCAGTTGCTGCGACGTGAGATCGCCAGCCCGCGTCCCCTGACTTCACGCCTGGACTTCGATCCCGCCGTCAATGAAACGCTGGAGCTGTTTCGCACTGTGCGGCAGGCACATGAATTCGTGGGCCCTCGAGCGATCCGCAACTACATCATCAGCATGACGCACGAAGTCAGCCAGGTGTTGGAGGTCTTGCTGTTGGCCAAAGACGCAGGACTATTGGGTCAATTGAATTTAGTCCCCTTGTTCGAGACCATCCAAGACTTGCAACAGGCGCCGCAATTCATGCGGGAACTGTTCGCCATTCCCGAGTATGCCGAACACCTGCGACAGTGCGGCAACACGCAACAGATCATGATCGGCTACAGCGACAGCAATAAAGACGGCGGCTACATGCAGGCCAATTGGCAACTCTACCAGAGCCAACAGGCCCTGGCCGAGGTCTGCAAAGCGGCCGGCATCAAGCTCACGCTGTTCCACGGCCGTGGTGGATCGCTGGGTCGCGGCGGCGGCCCGACCAATCGCGCCATCCTGGCCCAACCCCCCGATTCCATCCGCGGACGAATTCGCATCACGGAACAGGGCGAGGTCGTCAGTTCACGCTACAGCGATCCCGCCATTGCCCATCGCCACTTGGAACAATTGGTCCACGCCGTCATTTGCACGACGGGTTCCCGCCCCAGCTTCGAAAAGCAGCCGCATTGGTTCGGCGTAATGGAGGAGCTGTCCCAATTCGCTTATAAAAAATATCGCGAATTGGTGGATCTACCTGGTTTTATCGAATACTTCCAAGCCACCACGCCCATCGATCTGATCGATCACCTGAAACTGGGATCGCGGCCCTCGCGACGCAAAGCCACCTTGCACCTGGATGACCTCCGCGCGATCCCCTGGGTATTTGCCTGGACACAGACACGAGCCAATATCGCCAGCTGGTATGGCGTGGGCAGCGGCATCTCGCAATGGATCGCCCCCGACGAACGACAACGACTCAACACACTCCGCGAAATGTATCGGCAATGGCCCTTCTTTCGCACGCTGCTCAACAATGTGCACCTGGGCTTGGCACGCGCCGACATGGGCATAGCGCGACTGTACGCCGGCTTGGCCGATGCGCCCTTACAAGAACAGGTCTTTGGCCTGATCGAAGAGGAATTTCAGGTCACTCGTCGCTTGGTGCTGGTGGTCACCGACACGCGGCAAGTCTTGGAAACCGAACCGTGGTTGCAGCATTCCATCCGCGTGCGGAATCCATACGTCGATCCGCTGAATATCCTGCAAGTGGCGCTGCTGCGTGAACTGCGTGACAATACGGACCCCAGTCGCACGGACGAGTTGCTCAAGGCGATCACGCTGTCGGTCAACGGCGTCGCGGCCGGCTTGCAAACGGTCGGTTAAGGGAGATTCCGCGGATGGAACTGACGTTGGTCTACTCGACCCGATTTGGCCAAGCCCAAAAGATCATGGACACGCTGGCTCAGCAATGGACCCAAGTGGGCCTGTCTTGTCGGCTCCACAGCGTCGCCGAAGTCCAACGCGACCCGGAACTCTTGAGCCAAGCACAGGCCGCTGTCTTGGGGGCTCCCATCTATTTCGGGGCATTTGATCCCGACTTTATTAAGCTGGTGGCCCAACATCACGCGCATTTGAATACCATCCCATCGGCTTTTTTTGTGGTCTGCTTTGCGGCCGGCAGTCCACAGGCGACCGATCAGGTCGAGGTCATCAAACTGAGTCGTCAATTCCTGCGGCAGACAGGCTGGGACCCGGCCCTGACCCAGGGTTTTGCCGGGGCCCTCCGCTACAGCCAATACGGGTGGTTCAAAAAACGGTTTGTGCATTGGATCGCCAAGCGCGCGGGCGTCCCGTCCGACATCCGACATGATCTAGAAATGACGGATTGGGCCCAGGTGCAAGCTTTCGGCAATCGCTTCGTCGATGGCATGTTGGGCAAGCCGATCGAAAATGCCAAGTGGTTATGAGGTCCGCGTATGACCAATGCATTACCGACGCCTGACGAACGCCCCCACGAATGGTTGGCGACTCTAGGGGCCACCGCCTTGCCCCACCCCTGTGAGCAGTGGCAGGTCATCGAAACGCATATTTCCTGGGTGATCTTGACCGGGAACTGGGCCTACAAGATCAAGCAGCCGGTCCAATTTGAGTTTGTCGATTACCACGACCTAGCTCAACGTCATCGATTCTGCGACTTGGAATTGGAACTGAATCGGCGGTTTTGCCCCGAGTTGTACCTGTCGGTGGTGCCCATCGTGGCCTTGGCGGATGGTATCAAGATCGACCCCGCTGGTCATGGACTGCCGTTCTCGAGTACCCAGATTATCGAGTACGCGGTGAAGATGCAGCAATTTCCTCAAGCCGAAATTGTCGCGAATCACTTGATCGCCGCGGATCAACCCGTCGCGGAGACTCGCCGTTTGGCGGCCCACTTCGGCCAGGACCTGGCGGAGCGACATGCCCAACTGCCGCCGCTGACCGCAGGACGTCAAGCTTGGTACGTGGCCGGTGTCGAGCACGACAGTGCTGAGAATTTCCACTATTTTTCAACTCAGCCCCAAACCTCAGCAGACCCGCAGAACTCGCAGAACTCGCAGTACTCGCCTACGAGTTCGGACGATGACGCTGCGGTCTCCCGCGGGCAGACCGCCCTGCCCTGGCGTGATCGCTTCGCGCGGCTGGAAACTTGGACTGCCCAGCACCTGGCCGCGATCCGCTCGGCGTTGGAAAATCGTGCGGCCAGCGGTCATGTCCGGCAGTGCCACGGCGATCTGCATTTGCAGAACATCGTCATGTGGCAAGGTCGTTGGGCCGCGTTCGATGGCATCGAATTCAACGAGCAGTTCCAGTGGATCGATGTGCTGAGCGAGGTGGCCTTTACGGCGATGGACTTGCAGGCGCACGGCCGCGCGGATCTGGGGGCGGTCCTGCTGAGCAATTACCTGGAGGCGGCCGGCGAGTACCACGACTTGGCAGTGCTGCGTTTCTTCTTGGTCTACCGGGCCATGGTCCGTGCCAAAATCGGGCACATCAAAGGCCAGCACAGCGGATCGCTGACGGCCGACCAGCTGTCTCTGGAAGGGATTATCGCCCCCACCTGTGATTCGCTACCCGATTTTTTGCAGCTGCCCGAATGGCAAAGATACGCCCTGGTAGCCGAGCGTTTGGCGCTGGACCCCCAGCCCAAATTGATCATCATGCATGGATTGTCGGGCAGCGGAAAGTCGACGGTGGCCCAGCGGTTGGTGGCCGAACAACGTGGGCTGCGGATCCGTTCGGATCGCCTCCGACAGTTGCTACCCGCGGACAATGATCGGGCCGATCGTTACGCGGCGACGTCGCGGGAGCGTGTCTACGAGGAACTGGCGGCGGTGGCTGCGGACATTTTGCGAGCTGGTTTCACGGCGATTGTGGACGCGACCTTTTTGCAGCGGCGGCATCGTCAAACATTCGCCGCGTTGGCCCAAACGCTTCAGGTGCCGTTTTTTATCGCTGCTTGCTCGGCAGCGCCCGAGGAGTTGGCACGTCGCATCCAGGCTCGGACCAACGACCCCTCGGAGGCCACGCTCGACGTCTTGCATCAGCAGCAACAGGAGCAAGAGCCGTTGAGTGCGGAGGAGTTGAAGTGTTTGTTTGCTACCTAGAAGGCGCGACGGCCGCTGCTGCACGGTCAGTCAAACTAAAACCAATGTACCCACGGTCGGGTCTCCCTCAAACGCCTCGATTTCTATGCATCGCTTCCGAAACAGAGTCTCAACTGCTTCGGTCGTGCAATTACCGATTTGCAGCCACACCACCTTTGGAGGACTTCCACGCATCACGCTGAGATTATTAAAGTCTTCATCTTTCGTCACGATCACGAAGTTGTGTACCCGCGCATGCTCCCACACGTGTTCATCGCTGGCGCAATCAAGCTGCACCTGCTGCACATGAGTGGAATCTGGAAACACATCATTCAATCGAGTCACCAAGCTCGGTGACAAATTCTGATCAAACAGAAGCTTCATACGACGGTCACAAGCAGGCTACGCTCTCGCTCTGCGGCAAAAGCGAAGCAGGCTTGAATGTCCTCCGGCGTGAGATACGGAAAGTCCGCGAGTACTTCCGTGACCGTCATCCCAGCAGCGAGGTAGGACAGCACATCATAGACAGTGATCCGCATCCCACGGATGCAAGGGCGCCCCCCGCGTTTCCCCGGTTCGATAGTGATTCGTGATCGCCATTGATCGTTCATCAGAATTCTTCTCCCACAAGCCGCATGGCTGGGCAAACGCCCGATCGACAGTCTATAGTATAGCGAACAGCGGCTTCAAATTCCAGAAGATGGTGGCTTGGCGTCTGTGACAGTGGGTGATCGCGGGCATCCCACCCAGAGTTGGCCCGGGCGGCATACTCGGCCCAAAGGATTCCACGCTGAAATCAAAGTCCAATGTCAACCCATTTCTCACCAACCTCGTAGCGTCATGAATCGCACCCCTGAGCCCCCCCCGCGACGCAAAGACCCGATCAAGATCACCGGCTTGACACGTGCCGGACGCTGGTTGCGACGGCGGTGGTCCAGTGTCGAGTGGGCGGTCACGTGGCTGGGGTTGCCGCGGCAGACAGAGACGGCGACACAACCCGGCTTGATCCTGGTGCAAATCGATGGGTTATCCCATGCCACCTTCGAGCTGGCCTGCCATCGGCAGGACATGCCGTTTCTCAAGTCACTGTCCGACGGCGTGGACTATCGATTGGGGATGAGCTACTCGGGGTTACCCTCCAATTGGGCGGCGGCCCAAGCCGAGTTGTTGTACGGTGTCAAAACGGCCGTGCCTGGCTCCCGGTACTGGGATCGCGCCACCCAATCCATCGTGCATCCACTCGATCCGGTAGCAGCACAGGCCTGCGAGGCCCAATTGGCGGCGACTCAAACGGGCCTGCTGGCCGGTGGCAGTTCCTACTGCAACCTGTTGGGAGGCGGTGCGGCCGACGTGCACTTCTGTGGGACTTCGGTCGGCTGGAGCGATTCGTTTCGCTCTTTGCATCCGTTGAAAATCTTGAGCGCTGCGCTCTTGCATGTGGGCATGTGGGTGCGAGGCGGCTGGCAGGTTTGTCGCGAATTACTTGATTTTTTTACCGCGGCGGACCCGCGGACGGAACTCTCCTGGTGGCAACGACTGCGAGATATTCCCGGTCGGGTGGTCGCGACGGTCTTTTTGCGGGAGCTGTCGACTTTAGGGGCCTGTTACGATGCGGCCCGCGGGACGCCCGTGATTCAAGTCAACTTCTTGGGTTATGACGAACAGGCCCATCGCTTTGGGCCAGAGTCACGTCGCGCCCTGCGACAACTGCGAGCCATCGATCGCAGTGTCCGCCGCCTGTGGCGCGCGGCCCATTTGGGTTCGGGCCGCGAATACGATGTCTGGATATTTTCCACCCATGGGCAAGAAGCGACACCGCACGCCAATCCCACGAAGGTCGCTGGCATGGTTTCCACAATTGAGGAAATGTGGCGGTCGAACGGCGACTGGGAGGCGGCGGACAAGACATTGCCACTGCGAGTCGAAATCGGTGAAGTGCCCACCTCGGTGACACCCCGTTCCGCCTGGTTTGGCTGGACACGCTGGGGGTCACCCCAGACGGAAGCCAGCCGCGGTCGCCAGACGCACGAGCCGGAGACCGCGCAACGCGACGTGTTATTGGTCCCCTCCGGCACGCTGTTGCACGTGTACCTGCTGTCGCAGCGTGCCAGAAACATCAAGGCGGAGCTGGGACGCGCGTTATCGCTGAAAACGCCGGCAATGCTCGTAGGGCTGAAGGTGGCGTCGCCCACCGAGGCAGTGGAACAGCCCGTGCAAATCTGGGCCCAGGGGCAGTCGTTTGACTTGCCCGCAAACACGGTCCAAGTGTGCGGGGCTTCGCATCCCCACCTGAGCGACTTGGCGGAGGACATCCCGCGACTGATCCGGCATCCCAACGCGGGCGATTTGGTGATCTGTGGCTGGAACGGGACGGACGAGACGCTGAATTTTTTAGGGCAGGCCGGAGGGCACAATGGGCCGGGGCCGGTCGAGACGAGCGGGTTTGTCTTGCTGCCGTCCGATGTTTACGCGACCTTGGAATCAGTCGTCGCGCCGCGTCCGGCCGACTTGCGTCAAGCGGCGATCCGCGTGTTGGGCTCGCAGCCACTGCTGCGCGGGCCCGATCCAATCAACGGCTCGGAGACGGCGAAGTCCAAAGTGGCTGGCCAGCAGCGGATTGTGACTTACAACATCCATGGGTGCGTCGGCATGGATGGCGAGTTATCCGCACAACGCATCGCGCGTGTTCTGGGGCAAACGCAAGCGGAGATTGTTTGTTTGCAAGAAATCGATCGCCGCCGGCCTCGGTCCAAGAGCATCGATCAAGTGCAAGAGATTGCCCAGGCCCTGGGCATGCAGCCCGTCTTTGCCGCGGCCTGGGAGGAAGGCGAGCAAGCGTTTGGCAACGCGATCTTGACGGCGTGGCCGATGCAAGTGGTCCGGACGGGCATGTTGCGACGGCACAAACCGACCCGAAATGGGCGTTCCGCGATCTGGGTCGAGGTCGAACTGCCGTGGTCCGCTGTCGCAGGAGAGAGCCGGGAATCAAGCCAGGCTCTTAAGCGTCTGCAAGTCATTTGTACGCATTTGAGCATCTACCCGACAGAGCAGCAGCGACAGGCCGAGGAGTTGGTGCGGGAGTGGTTGGAGCCGGCCAAGTTGCGGGGCCCAGTGGTCCTGTGTGGGGACTTCAACGCCGCGCCGGGCTCGGCAACCTGGAAGACCTTGGCAAAATGCTTGCGCGATGTCGAGGATGGGAGACCGGGTCGGCCCTACCCGACTTACTTCAGCCCTTACCCGCTGTTGCGAGTCGATCATATCTTTGTGTCGCCGACGATTCGACCACAGAGCCAAGTCATTCGCAGTCGCTTGGCCAAAATTGCCTCGGATCACCTGCCGGTCCTGGCGGACTTGCAGATTCCATCGCTGTAGTCGCTAGATTTGATTGCTTGCGTCCCGTCGTGGCGTCATAATGCGGGGGAGTGACACGTGGACGGGCGACGGAGAGAGTGAAACATGCGGAAGAATCTTGCAGGCACAGGCCAACCGAACTTGGATCGGCGGGGCTTTTTCAGTGATATGGGCTTGGGCTTAGGCCACGTGGCGTTGGTCAGCTTGTTGGCCCAGGAAGGGTTGCTGGGCCGGGCGAGCGGCGCGGAGGCAGTCCGCCGGGCAGCGGGCGCGTGGAATCACCGTTCGACGATGCCTGGGTCGGCCGACGATGGGCCGGTGATTGATCCGCGCCAGCCCTTTGCTCCACGGCCCCCCCATCATTCGGCGGCGGCCAAGAACGTGTTGGTCATTTTTTGCTCGGGTGCCTGCAGTCAGATCGATACGTTTGACTACAAGCCCGAACTGATCCGACGTCACGACCAACCTCTGCCTGGGGCCGACAGCCTGATCACGTTTCAGGGCGAGCAGGGAAATTTGATTCAGAGTCCCTGGGAATTTCGGCCGCGGGGCGAGTGCGGCAAAATGATTTCAGAATTGGTGCCACACATCGGAGCGATGGCGGATGACTTGTGTTTTATCCATTCGTTGAAAACGAAGACCAACACGCATGGCCCGGGTGAGAACGTGATGTCGACTGGCTTCACCTTCGACGGCTTCCCCAGCATCGGGGCCTGGGCGACCTGGGCTTTGGGCAGTGAGAACAGCGAGTTGCCCGCTTATGTCGCCATACCGGATCCGCGGGGGACACCGCAGTCGAGTGTCAACAATTGGGGGCCGGGCTTCTTGCCGGCGGCGTTTCAGGGGACGGCCTTCAACGCGGCGCGGCCCATTCGCAATTTGGCTCGGCCGGAACACGTATCGCCGCAGGGTGACGAACGCGCGCGGGGGTTGTTGGAGCGATTGAATCGTCGACATTTGGAACGCTACGCGGGGGACAGCGAGTTGGCGGCCCGGATCGCCAGTTACGAGTTGGCGGCGCGGATGCAAGTGAGTGTGCCGCGATTGAGTGATTTGTCGTCAGAGCCAGAACATGTACTGCGGTCCTACGGTGCGGATGATCCCACCGATCCACTCAAGGCGGCCTTCGCGCGGAACTGCATCCTGGCGCGGCGATTGATCGAACAAGGCGTGCGGTTTGTGCAATTGTTCAACGGCGCCTACCAAACAGGTGGCGAGGGTGTCAGCAATTGGGACGGGCACAAGGACTTGGAGCGGCAGTACCGCCAGCATGGACGGGTGCTGGATCAGCCGGTCGGGGCCTTGTTGGCGGACCTGAAGCAGCGTGGCTTGCTGGAGGATACCTTGGTCGTGTGGTGCACCGAATTTGGTCGGATGCCGACCTTTCAAAAAGGGGCCAGTGGTCGGGATCACAACCCGGCCGGCTTCACCTGCTGGATGGCCGGCGCGGGGGTCAAAGCCCCCTTCAGTTACGGTGCCACAGACGAATTCAGCCACCGAGCCGTGGAAAACATCGTGGATGTGCACGACTTCCATGCCACCATTTTGCATTTGTTAGGACTTAACCACGAACAACTGACTTATTATCATAACGGTATCCAGCGCCGACTGACCGACGTACACGGGCACGTGGTCCAAGGGATTTTGGGCTAAATCCAACTTGTCAGCGCCAGTCGATTGTCGGTCATGAATCGATGTATCGGGGTGGAACACATTCGGCGCAGGCAGAAGCTAGGTTGGGAAAATGGCAGATCCTAGAAATCAAGCGAATGAAGAAACTCGCAGTGACGATTTGGGCAAGTCGGGCCGTGCGGGTGAGATCGAGTCGAGGACCTGGCGCGAAGGGCCTGCGGCGGGTGGCGACCGAACCGATGGGAGTAAACACCCTGACGATGAAGGGACGTGCTCTCGAGTACTCATCGAATCGGTGGCATTTTGGCAAGCGATCCACAGTGACTCGGAGGACCAAACGGTAGCCGAGGAGATGGGCGGAGACCGCAGCTTGGATCAGATTCTGGCGATCGATCCGGTCTGGATCGGTCCGTACAAAATCGAGAAAAAGATCGGCGAGGGCGGATTCAGTCGCATCTATGCCGCGCGTCATCGGCTGCGACCGGACAGGGTAGTCGCGATTAAAATCTTTCGGCGGTTGCGTCTGAGCTCTTGGCAGCGACTCCAGGTCGAGACGCTAGTGCTGAGCCGGTTCGATCACCCGAATTTGGTCTCGGTGTTGGATGTCGGTGAATTGCCCGATGGCACGCCCTATTTGGTGATGAACCGAGTGGACGGCGTGTCGCTGGACAAGTACCTACGACAACACCCCTTGGACTATGTCGCTCTCGCGAGATTATTTCGTAGTATCGCCTTGGCCGTGCAACACGCGCACGATCGGGACGTTGTGCATCGGGATTTGAAACCCACGAACATTATGGTGCGACCGGATGGCCAACCGGTGGTGATCGATTTTGGGCTGGCCAAGCGGCTGGAGTTATCGCAATTGGAGCGGTCCTTGACGGCCAGTCACGCGGTGGTCGGCACCTTGGGATACTTAGCGCCAGAGCAAGCACAAGTCGGCAAACGCGAGATCACTCGTGCGGTAGACATCTACGGCTTGGGAGCCACATTGTACTTTGCCTTGACGGGACGGCCGCCCCTGGACCGCAGCGACTTCTGGCGGGCGGTCTCCGAGTTGAAAAGCAAGGTGCCGGATCGCCCGCGGCTGCTGCGCCCGGAAATACCGCGAGACCTGGAGTTGCTCTGCCTGAAGTGCCTGGAGAAGCGCCCCAGCGACCGCTACGACTCGCTGCAGGACGTGGCAGACGATTTGGAACGATTTGCCAGGGGTCGATCGGTCACCGTGCGGCCGAGCGGTTGGCTGCGGAAGCAAGTGCGTTGGTGCCAAGCCAATTCGCTGGTCGCCGGGCTTGCGGCCATGATTTTCGTGTCGGTGACGGCCGGCTTGATTTCGACAGCCCTATTGTGGCGACAGGCCGATTACCGCTGGCGTCAATCGCAGGTCGTGCTAACAGAGGCCGAGGAGATTCTGAAGACGGGTGTTAACTCGGCCGAGAAGTTGCTGCCGCAAACGGCTGGGGCACTGGAGTATCGGCACCAACAGTTGCAACAAACACTGAACTTTCGCCAGCGGCTCAATGCCCTGCTGGAACCGGACCAAGTGAACCTTCGGTCCGTCGCTGTATTGCGGTTTTTACTGGGTAAAGTCTGTTGTCGTCGAGGCTTGTTCACTGAAGGACACGAGCACTTTCAGGCAGCGCTGGCCGACTTTCAAGCATTGCTGGCAGCCGACCCGCGAGACGAACGCCTGCGGTTTGATGTGTTCCACGCGTTGCTGGGCTTGGATTCGGCGTACGAGCCTTCCTTCAAGCCCACGTTGCGGCCACGCCCCGTCTTGCAAGACGCGTTGGCGGTGATCGAGTCCCTGGTTGAGGACTACCCCGAGAACAAATCGTACCGAGATGCCCTGGCGTGCAACTTACTGCTCCTCAGCGGTGTTTACCGCGAGGAGGACCCCGTGGCCTCACGCGGCTATGCCGAGCAATCGTACCGCGAGGCGGTTGAATTGAAACGTCAGCTACCGGCCCCCTGCCTCGAATGGCGACACGTGGGGACAGCCGCCGGGGCGATGGCTGAGATTTGTCTCGACGCCAACGACTGGGAGGGGGCCGAATCCTGGCTAGATATCTCTCAGAAAGCACTGGAGGATTTTTTGCAACGTCCAGATCGCGACCCGGGAGAGTGGATGGATTTAGCAGGCTGCTGGCTCCAGCGGCGGCGCGCTGCACTCGGTCGCGGGGATCCAGCCGCGGCTCAGATGTGGCAGGAACGGTGGCGAGAACTGCTTGAAAGTTCAGTCGCCCAGTATCCTGACTATTATGTCTTTGCCGAGCAATTGAGAAACGCCGAGTCCATCTTGGCAGCTGACCAAACCGTAGGTCAACCAACCAGCCAAACCAGGGGCCAAAAATTGCGGCCTGAGACGCCTTGAGAGCACATTCGAACGGCGGAGAAGCAACTCAGATGCTGTTTCTGCCAGCAGCTGCGTGATAAACTGTAACGTGGGTGCTCCGAGAGAAACGACGGACCAACGGCTCGGGCCGCTTGGTCGCACGTCGGCTTGAACAACACAACTTTCGAATGGGAATGGGAACAGATGCTGAGGATTCGACGACGAGCGTTGGGCCGGAGCGGCTCAAGGGGTGCCTGGGGGCTGGTTCTTAGTTGCGGGCTGCTGGCGATGTTTGGCACCAACGCGGCGACTGCGGCACGAGCCATCAGCGATGATGTGGATCACACCAAGGCGGCGGCTTGCGGCAATCCGCAGGTTGAGACCACGGCGCTGCCGGTCGACATTCAACGGGCCTTCCCCAACTTGGAGATCGGTCGGCCGATCTTGATCCAACATGCCGGCGACGATTCCGGTCGATTGTTCATCGCCTCCCAATATGGCGTGATCTACACCATCGACCCAACGGACTCGGCAGTGTCCGAACCAAAAGTATTTTTTGATTTTGAGGAGGCCGTCACCTACAAAGATCGCGAGAACGAAGAGGGCCTGTTGGGCATGGCCTTTCATCCGCAGTTCAAGGACAACGGCAAGTTCTACCTGTTCTTCACCAGCAGCGAGCGGCCACGGTTGTCGGCCATCAGCCAGTTCACCGTCTCGGCTAGCGACCCCACCCGAGCCGATCGCAGTTCGGAAGTGCGAATTTTGGATGTGCCACAGCCAGCCTGGAACCACAACGGCGGGACCCTCGAGTTTGGTCCCGACGGCTACTTGTACATTGCCTTGGGCGATGGCGGAGCGGCCAACGACATGTTCCGCAACGGACAGAACTTGGGCACGCTGATGGGATCCATCTTGCGGATCGACGTGGACCGTCCGACGGCGGAACAACCGTATTCGATTCCAGCCGACAATCCGTTTGTCGACACCCCCGGAGCTCGGCCGGAGATCTGGGCGTACGGCCTCCGCAACGTCTGGCGGATGGCGTTCGACCCGGCCACCAAACACTTGTGGGCGGCCGATGTCGGGCAGGACCTGTGGGAAGAGATCAATCTGATCGAAAAGGGCGGCAACTACGGCTGGAACAAGCGTGAGGGCATGCACCCGTTTGGCAAAGACGGCGTAGGCCCCTCAGCCGACTTGATCGACCCCATCTGGGAATACCATCACGACCTGGGCAAGTCGATCACCGGTGGCGTGGTTTACCGGGGCTCAGCCATCCCAGCGTTGCAAGGCGTCTATCTGTATGCCGACTACGTGACCGGCAAAATGTGGGGGATCCGCTACGACGAGGCCCAGAAACGCGTGGTGGCTCATCACGAGTTTCCCTTGGAGGGCAACGTGCCAGTAATTACCTTTGGGACGGACCACTCGGGTGAAGTCTACTTCAGCGACCCGGCCGGTCGGATTTTCAAGTTTGTGCCCCGGTCGTAAGCCGGTCAAATTTTTTGTAACGGTTCACGGCGGATGGTCCTATTTTGGGTCTGCGGGGCGTGAACGGTTTCATTTTTTGTAACCGTTCACGCCTCGTAGGGTGTCATGCAGCAAGTCGGGCTAACCAGACGATTGTTTGCGAGTCAAAGTAACTGGACAACGCTACCGGTTTGCCTCGAGAACCATCCGACTTGCGGAATGCACCAGCCCCTAGTGCTTTGTCACAGCCAGAACTTGGGGTGTGGCAAAGGGGTCAGGCGTCAATTGTGCGCAGCACCCGCAGGGCCGTTCCGGCAATTGACGCCTGACCCCTTTGCCACACCGATCCCAAAATTAAATTGTGACAAAGCACTAGAATCACGTCCCAACCGTGAACGGTTACATTTTTTTGGCGTTTGCCGCGCAAGATGGCGGCCTGGAACTTGAGAGTAAGCCTGACGACAGCCACCCAGGTGGGGTGGCTCAGGATTTTTTTGGCTGGTGGATTGGGAGTTGCAACATGGGTTGGAATCGAACAGGTCGATGGGTCGGAGCAAGTTGGGTTGGAGCCTGCACGGTGGGTTTGGCCGCGGCTGTCTGGGCACAGGAGGCCCAAGAGGTGCAGGACGTCACCGGCGTAACCGAGGTGCAAAAGTCGGCTGCCATTGTCATCAGCAGCGACCAGGACGGCGGGGCCCCCGGCGGGATTGTGGTGATGTCCAGCGAGGGTGACGATGGGGGCGGACCGATCTTTCAGAGCTTTTCGCTGGGAACCGACATCGGTGGGGGACTGATGTTGGGCAACAGTGGCCCCAACAGTGTGATGCGGTTGGGCGGCGGTGGACTGCAGATGTTTGACCCCAACTATTTGAGCAGCCTGCTGAATATTCCCGAGATCCGACAGGAGTTGGATATCATGGACGCGCAAGTGGAAGAGATCACCCAGGCCCGCAAGGACCTGGAGAAGCAGATCCGCGAACAGGTGAACCAGATGATGGAGGGTGGGTTTGATCCCAGCAAGGCCAAAGAGATGGCCGAGATCATGCGGACGCAACGGGCGGCGATCGACGAGCAAATCAGCCAGCAGTTGTTGCCCGGTCAGGTCAAGCGGCTCCGAGAAGTCGCCCTGCGTCTCCAGATGAAGCAGGCCGGCACGGTCGGCATGCTGGGACGCAAAGACATCATGGAGGCTCTGCAGATCACGCCCGAGCAATTGGAGGCCTTGAAGAAAAAGTCCGCCAGTCTGGACGAGGAACTGAAGAAGCGGATGGAAGAGTTGAAGAAGAAAGCCCAAGTCGAATTGCTGGGAGAACTCAAGCCAGAACAACGCCAGAAGCTGGAAGAAATGTTGGGCAAGGACTTCGACTACCAAGCTCCCGAGTTGTCGATCGGTGGGGGACGTCGCGTTTCGGGCGCAGTGACTCCAACGGCTCCCAACGCTCCGGCAGCCCCGCGCGGGGGGCGATTTGAGCTGCGGAGTGGTGGTAAATAGTCGCCGTTTCACACCGTCGCTTCACAGCTCGGTTGTGAATGGCGTTGGGGCTCGCTGCGGGTCCGTTTAGCCGCATCTTCCCCCGGGAAAGCCTAACAAACCCGATTCGACTGCAGAATAAACTGGCCGCGTATCGACCTGAACAGGACGATACGTGGCCTTTTTTTGGGGCAAATTTTTTGGAGCCTCTTTTTTGGGGGCCATTTTTTGGTACCGACCCGAAATGTGGGCGAATTAGCCCAGTTATAACGAGCAGATGCGGGCGATCGTGTGCGATGGGGGGGCGGTGGGGCTGCGGCGAAAAATCGCCGAAATTTCAGTGGAATTGCCCGGGAAATGGCGCCGATTTTCCGGTAGAATAGGAGGTCGAACGGGAGGGCGGTGAAGGAGACGGTCGAGCTGTCATGTTGGGTCTTGTGGATCGCCATTGGCGTATTAAATCGTGCATTGGGTTGTTAGGTCCGCGCGGCTCGTTGGCGGGATCAATCCGCACCACCTCACTCGGCGGTTGGGCAGCGATCGGCTTCTGTGTTTCCAGTGTCTGGGTTTTGACGATCCTGACGGCGGCCTGCTGCTGGGCGGCTCAGACCGCCCCGAACCCACCGGCCGGTGCCGCTGACTTGGGGCGACAGGTCTACGAGCAAAAGTGCGCGTCGTGTCACGGCCCCAGCGGACAAGGCGTGGAAGGCGTGTACGACCCGGCTCTGGCCGGCGAACGATCCGTCGCGGAACTGGCTCGATTGATCGAGCGGACAATGCCAGAAGGGGAACCGGAGGAGTGCGTGGGCCCGGAGGCAGAGGCAGTCGCCCGCTACATGCATGATGCGTTCTACTCGCCGTCCGCTCGTCTGCGGCTGGGGTTGGATCCCCCGATGCAGGTCGAAATGTTGCGGTTGAGCGTCCCCCAATATCGCCATGCGGTTGCCGATCTATTGGCTCACTTCACGCCGGCTCCCAAGGGTAAAGAAGAGGCGCAGCCCGTCGAAGCGGGGCTCCGCGGCACGTATTTTGCCTCGGAGGGCATGAGCAAGGCGAACAAGTTGGTCGATTCGCGACTGGACCGACGACTGGAATTTGATTTTGGCGAGGGGGTGCCGTTTCCCGACCTGCCACCAGACCAATTTGCGATTGTCTGGGAGGGGTCTCTCTCCGTACCAGAGACCGGCGAATATCACTTGCGAGTCAACACGCCCAACGGCGCGCGGGTCTATTTGAACTTGGACCCCAGCAAAGGTCTGCACAAGTTGCGTGATGACAGCGCAGCCGCTGGGCAATTCCCCTTGATCGATGCCTGGGTGGGATCCGGAACCGTCCGCGAAGAGTCAGCCCGGATTTTCTTGCTGGGTGGGCGGCACTACCCGCTGCGGGTGGAGTTCTTCAAGTACAAGGAGCCCACCGCGTCCCTACGTGTCGAGTGGAAGCCGCCACAGGGAGTCTGGTCGGTCCTGGACGGCCAGCACTTGACCTCGGGTCGCTCGCGGCGAACGTTTGTCGTAGAGACGGGATTCCCGGCCGACGACCGCAGTCTGGGTTTCGAACGCGGCTCGTCTGTCTCGCTTGATTGGTACGCAGCGGTGACCGAAAGCGCCGTCGCCACCGCCGAAGAGGTCATCAATCGTCTGCCGTTGCTCTCGGGCGTGGAACCGCTCACCAAAGAACAGCTCAACGACCCAGCAGCCAAGGCGGCGCGGGTGGAGCGATTGCAGGCCTTTGTCGCGCGGTTCGCCACGGTCGCCTTCCGACGCCCACTGCAGGACGACGAACGAGCCCGCTTGAGCTCGGGCCTGTTCGTAGATCCCGCCAATCCTGAGACCGCCGTGCGGCAGGCCGTGGTGTGGGTCCTCTGTTCCCCCAGTTTCCTATTCGCGGAACTGCCCGCCACTGAAGTGGGGCCACTACCGACGGGCTTGCCACCGGCAAACTTAGTGGCCAACCGACTGGCCCTGAGTTTGTGGGATTCTTTGCCCGACGAAGAACTTGGGCGTGCGGCGGAGGCCGGCGAATTGGCCACCGCGGAGGGGATCGCCGAGCGAGCCCAGCGGATGCTGGCCGACGAGCGAACCCGGTTTAAGCTGCGTGGCTTCTTCCAGCGCTGGCTGCTGTTGGAACAACGTGACTTGGCGAAAGATGCCACGTTGTTCCCCGACTTCGACGAAGCGGTGGCGGCCGATTGGCGGACGTCGTTGGAGATGCTGATTGACGAAGTCGTGTGGAGCGAGTCCTCCGATTACCGACAGTTATTCACCACCTCCGACCTGTGGATGAACGATCGCTTGCGACAGGCCTGGGACGTGGAGCCCACCGTACCGACAGGCACCGAACTCAAGAGCTCCAGCACTGACGACGCGGGCACCGACGACGCGGGGACCGATGCGACCACGGCTGCTGCCGCATCACCCGCCCAGGACACTCAGTTGCCGGCAGTCTTCCTCCGTTTGCGACCGGATGACCAGCGGGCAGGTGTGTTGACGCATCCGTATGTGCTGAGTGCCCTGGCGTATCACAACAACACCTCTCCGATTCATCGCGGCGTGTTTGTGACTCGCAGTGTCTTGGGGCGGCCCCTGCGTTCGCCTCCCGTGGCGATTGCCTTCGAGAACGACGAATTCCCGCCCGACCTGACGATGCGAGAAAAAGTCACCCATTTGACAAAAGACGCCAGTTGCCAGTCTTGCCACACGATCATCAATCCGCTGGGGTTTGCCCTCGAGCGATTTGATGCTGTCGGTCGGCTCCGCGACACGGAAAGCGGTCGACCGATCGACACCCGCAGTCAGTACGAGACGGAAGACGGCGAGATGCTGGCAGTGTCTAGCCCGCAGGACTTGGCGGCGTTGGCCCTGTCCAGTGCCGCGGCTCAGCGGGTGTTTGTGGCCCAGCTGTTCCAACACATGACCCAACAGCTCCCCGGGGCTTATGGTCCCGATGTCTTGGCGGAACTGACCGAAGCCTTTCGCGCGGATCAGTTCAATATCCAGAAGCTGATGGTGCGAATTGCAGTCGTAGCAGCAACCCATGTGAGTCAGACCCCACTTGAGTCGTCAGCACCCGAAGCGTCGGCACCCGAGTAGCCAGGCACTCGGTCCGACATGACCAGCCCCCCACCCAACGCGATCGACCACCAACCCACCTGTTGATAAGGAATCTGTCATGAGTCGAACCCAAGCGCGACGTCAGTTTTTGCGTGATCTCGGTATCAGTTCGGCAGCGTTACCGTTTTTGGTGGGCTTGCCCAGCTGGAGTTGGGGGCAAGCCCCGGGTGCGGCCCGACGTCAACGCCTGGTGATTTTCTTCTCGCCCAATGGGACGTTGCCGGAGGAGTTCTGGCCGAAGTCTTACGGCGTGGACCAGCCCTTGGAATTGTCCCCGATGCTGTCGGCCTTGCAGCCTTACAGCCAACAGACACTGATTCTCAAGGGAGTCCACAATCAGATTTTGGGCGACGGTGACAATCACATGCGTGGCATGTCGTGCTTGTTGACTGCAACAGAGCTTAGCCCCGGCAACATCCAAGGGGGTGGCGACACCCCGGCCGGCTGGGCCAGTGGACCGTCGATCGATCAACAGGTGCGAAAATTCTTGCAATCTCGCGAAGAGACGCGGACGCGGTTCGGGTCGCTGGAGTTTGGCGTGGCGGTCCCGAACCGGGCCGATCCCTGGACGCGGATGTGTTATGCCGAGGCCAATCGGCCGTTGGCGCCGATCGATGACCCCAAGTTGATGTTCAATCGCTTGTACGGCGGCGCGCAGCAGCGTCAATTGGTGGCCAGTGTGTTGGACTACGTGCGGGACGACTTGCGTCGCGCCGAGCGATTGATCAGCCGCGAGGATCGTCAGTTGTTGGAGCAGCACTTGCAGTCGGTGCGGCAGTTGGAACAAGACATGGCAGCGGCCGCGGCCCAGGCCGAATTGCAACATCCGGAGCCAGAGATCGACCCGACGATTGAATTGGTCAACGACAACACGCCGTTGATCAGTCGCATGCAGATCGACCTGTTGGTCAATGCCTTGGCCAACGACATGACCCGCGTGGCCTCGCTGCAATACATGCGGAGCGTGGGCGAAGCGAGGATGCGGTGGCTGGGTGTCGAGGAAGGTCACCACTCCTTGTCGCATGAGCCGGACAACAATGAAGCGGCCTACGACAAACTGAAGCGCATCAACGCCTGGTTTGCCGGCGAATTGGCCTACTTGGCGGGTCGATTGGCCGCGACCCCCGAGCCGGACGGCAGCGGAAATCTGCTCGACAACACGCAGATCCTCTGGGTCAATGAACTGGGCAAGGGGAACTCGCACACCTTGTCCGACATCCCATTCTTATTGGTGGGCGGTGGGGCGGGCTTCCAGACCAATCGAGCGTTGGATCTGGGTGGTGTGCCGCACAATCGGCTGTGGCTGGCCTTGGCCCACGGCATGGGTGACGTGGAACTGCAGACGTTCGGTTCGGAGAAGTACTGCGAGGCCGGCCCGTTGAGTCTGGGGTAAAACCCGCACGATCGGAAATCACGGCACAATCGCGATTCGCCAGCCAAGAATCGCGTCCGATCGCAGCGGTCTTTGCCCACCGCGAACTTGCGACAACCTAGGAGAGAATGGGTTGAAGCACGTTCCGGTGGAGTTGTTCCCATGGCTACCAAGATTACCGACTGCGGCAAGTTGACTTGTCGGGGCAGCGTTGCGCGGCTGCGCGAGTGCTGCACCGGCGGTTCGCGGCGGCACAGGACTGGTCGCGGCCCCCACCACGGTTGGTGGATCATCTGCTTGGCCGCGTTGATTTTCATGAGCCTGGGCTGCGGCCGACGGGAGCAAGAAACGGTCCTGGATCCACTGGATTTGTTTGCTGACCATCAAACCAGCGCCGCGCGGCACCATCCCTACGATTTTGTTGAACTTGAATTGGGGAACTTTGACGTGGCGATCCTGATCCCCGACAGTGTGGATCAATACCGGGTCGAGTTCCATGCGTCGGCGATCGTGCCCAAGTCGACTGCCGAAAAACTGCAAGTGCGGCTGGACGAATACAAAACGCGAATTCGCGATATGATCCTGGTGTCGGCCCAGAACTTAGCGCCCGTCAACATTACCGACCCGCATCAAGCCTGGCTAAAATCAGAAGTTGTTGGAAATATCAACAAAATGCTCAAGACGCGTGATATTCGGGATGTGGTCTTCTCGAAGTACAACTTTGAACGGCGTTGATCGTCACGGACACACAATGCTAGTGCTTTGTCACAGCCAAAACTTGGCGTGTGGTAAAGGGGTCAGGCGTCAATTGTGCGAAGCACCTGCAGGGCCGTTCCGGCAATTGACGCCTGACCCTTTTACCACACCGATCCCAAAACTAAATTGTGACAAAGCACTAGTAACCGTTCATGCCTCGTAGGAGGAATGTGTCACTTGCTGATTAGCGGAGATTAGCGTTAATGAGTGTTCCCATTCCAGAACCCAGTTGGAACGGAACACTCATCGTCACTCATCGTCACTAGTCGTCACTCATCGGTGCAAATGGCACGCTGTATTTTCTGTGCCTGCCTTCCTCTGCGTGTGCCTGTCTCTGCTTCCTTCCCCCCTGCTCGCGGTTTACCCGTCAGACCAACGCCACGATCCACCAACACCCACCCGGTCACTCACTACGAAGCAACACCTCCACAGAACTTTCGTGCCTTTCGCGTCTTTCGCGGTTCCCCAACTCCGCACCACCCGTATGACCATGCTCCTAGCTGTTAGCTGTTAGCGTAGGGCCAAGCGCGTAGGGCGTAGGGCGTAGGGCGCAGGGCGTAGGACGTAGGACATAAATCTTGCATTTTTCATTCTCCATTTTCCCTTCTCCATTTTTCTCAAGCGATTTCCCTTTCTCGCGGCCTCTCGCCCTACGAATTCCTCCAGTCCTTCCCATCTCTTGCCGTTCAGATTTCCTGCGGGGCGTGAACGGTTACTGTTAGCTGTTAGCTATTATCGTAGGGCGAATCGCATAGGTCATAGGGGTGATGCATTCAGGCCTGGAGGGCCGGCACAAGGGTGGGTATTGGAGGCACGACGACTGAGAGGAAGGGGAAATGAAAAAGCTCAAATGGAAATTGAGAAATGCAAAATCGAAAAGCTAACCGCTAACCGCTAACCGCTAATCGCTAATCGCTAACAGCTAATCGCTAACAGCTAACAGCTAACAGCTAATCTCTAACAGCTAACAGCTAGAGCATACATCTTGCATTTTTCATTCTCCATTTTCCCTTCTCCATTTTCCTCAAGCGACTTCCCTTTCTCGCGGCCTCTCGCCCTACGAATTCCTCCAGTCCTTCCCATCTCTTGCGGTTCAGATTTCCTGCGGGGCGTGAACGGTTGCTGTTAGCTGTTAGCTATTATCGTAGGGCGAATCGCATAGGTCATAGGGGTGATGCATTCAGGCCTGGAGGGCCGGCACAAGGGTGGGTATTGGAGGCACGACGACTGAGAGGAAGGGGGAATGAAAAAGCTCAAATGGAAATTGAGAAATGCAAAATCGAAAAGCTAATTGCTAACCGCTAACCGCTAACAGCTAATCGCTAATCGCTAATCGCTAATCGCTAATCGCTAACAGCTAGAGCATACATCTTGCATTTTTCATTCTCCATTTTCCCTTCTCCATTTTTCTCAAGCGATTTCCCGTTCTCGCGGCCTCTCGCCCTACGAATTCCTCCAGTCCTTCCCATCTCTTGCGGTTCAGATTTCCTGCGGGGCGTGAACGGTTGCTGTTAGCTGTTAGCTATTATCGTAGGGCGAATCGCATAGGTCATAGGGGTGATACATTCAGGCCTGGAGGGCCGGCACAAGGGTGGGTATTGGAGGCACGACGACTGAGAGGAAGGGGGAATGAAAAAGCTCAAATGGAAATTGAGAAATGCAAAATCGAAAAGCTAATTGCTAACCGCTAACCGCTAATCGCTAACAGCTAACAGCTAGAGCATAAATCTTGCATTTTTCATTCTCCATTTTCCCTTCTCCATTTTTCTCAAGCGATTTCCCTTTCTCGCGGCCTCTCGCCCTACGAATTCCTCCAGTCCTTCCCATCTCTTGCGGTTCAGATTTCCTGCGAGGCGTGAACGGTTGCTGTTAGCCGTTAGCTATTATCGTAGGGCGAATCGCATAGGTCATAGGGGTGACGCATTCAGGCCTGGAGGGCCAGCACAAGGGTGGGTATTGGAGGCACGACGACTCAGAGGAAGGGGGAATGAAAAAGCTCAAATGGAAATTGAGAAATGCAAAATCGAAAAGCTAACCGCTAACCGCTAACAGCTAGAGCATACATCTTGCATTTTTCATTCTCCATTTTCCCTTCTCCATTTTTCTCAAGCGATTTCCCTTTCTCGCGGCCTCTCGCCCTACGAATTCCTCCAGTCCTTCCCCCCTGCTCGCGGTTCAGATTTCCTACCGGGCGTGAACGGTAACGAAATTTTCATTTCTGTCTCTTGACGGCTCGCCCGTCTTCGTGTACTATTTCAACAACACACCCGGCAAGTGATGGAACTTGCGGGATGGAGGGCGGTTTTCTGCGGAGGGTTGAACCCAGTGCTGATATCGATTGACCCCAGTAATGGGATCCCGATTTACGAACAAATCGTGCGACAGGTGAAATTCAATGTCGCCAGCGGTGCCTTGGTTTCGGGGCAGATGGTGCCATCGGTGCGGGAGTTGGCCAAAACGTTGGCGATCAATCCCAACACGATTCAACGGGCTTATCAAGTTTTGCAGAGCGACGGGGTCTTGGAGACGCTGCGGGGACGTGGGCAACACGTCAGTCCGGGGGCCAAGCGCTCTTGTGTCTCGCAGCGTCTGCAGTTGATCCAGGAGCGATTGGAGTTGGTGGTCGAGGAGGGCTTGCAGGCAGG
The DNA here is from genome assembly GCA_018402565.1 of Pirellulaceae bacterium. Lineage (GTDB taxonomy): Bacteria > Planctomycetota > Planctomycetia > Pirellulales > Pirellulaceae > M30B19. The sequence continues at coordinate 672,463 of JAGYIQ010000002.1, forward strand.
TTTGGAACCGGACCAACTGCGAGCCAGTTTCGAAGGCGCCCTGCGTCGTCAGGCAGCGGGGTCGAGCAAACTAGCCGATGAGGAGCGAACATGAGTACGGTGATTCAGGTCAAAGGCGCGTGCAAACGATTCTCTCGCCAACAGGCGTTGGACCAGGTGTCCTTGTCGGTGCCAACCGGGTGTGTGTACGCCCTGTTGGGCGAAAACGGAGCGGGCAAGACCACGTTGATCCGCAGTCTGTTGGGCTATTACCGCCTGCAGTCTGGGACCATCGACGTGTTGGGACTGAACCCGGACAAACAGCCCTTGGCGGTGCGGCAACGTGTGGGTTACGTCGCCGATCAACCGGGCCTGTACCCGTGGATGACGGTGCGGCAAGTGGGCTGGTTTGCTTCTGGCTTTTATCCGCCGGGCTTTATCCAGAGATTCATCGAACTGGCCCAGGAATTTCAGTTACCGCCGCAGACTCGCGTGCGAGACTTGTCCAAGGGCATGCGTGCCAAGGTGGCTCTGGCCTGTGCGTTGGCGTTTGATCCGGAGTTGCTGATTATGGACGAGCCCACGTCGGGATTGGACCCGGCGGTGCGTCGCTCGTTCTTGGAGAGCATGGTGGACCGAGCCTCGAATGGTCGGACCGTGCTGCTGAGTAGCCACCAGATTCAAGAGGTGGAGCGAGTGGCGGACTGGGTGGCCATCATCCACGCGGGGCGGTTGCAGGTGGCCGCACCGCTGGAGGACTTGAAGGCCGAGTGTGCCGTGTTGAGTTTCGCGCAGCAGGATGTGTTGTTGCCGTGGCATTTGCCCGCCAACGTACAGACACTGACCCGCCGACGGACGGGTCGGCAGTGGGAGTGCGTCGTCCGCAACTGGGACGATGGGGCGCGGCAGTCTTTTGTGGGTGATCCGAACCTGTTGGATGTGCAAGTCCGTCGCCCTAGCCTGGAGGATCTGTACCATGCCTATGTCGATCCCCGGCAGGATGGGACGGTTGATGGGCCGAGCGATGAGCCAAGTCGTACGGGCCTGGCTACCGCCCGAGAGGGGGTGAGCCAATGAGCGTGAGTGTTTCTTCTTCCGATTCGCTGGAACAACGCGCTGCCAATTGGCCACCGTCTTGGTCGCTGCCCCAAGGCGAGACGCGAACGTGGTGGACGGGGACGGGCCTACCGCAGTTGATCTGGCGCGACGGTCGTTCGCTGTTGGGCTGGTTGGGGACTTCACTCCTTTTGTCGCTGGGTATCATGACCTTTTACATGGTCCCCCAATTGGTCAATCGACAGGCCAGCGAGGCCTCTTACATCTGGGATTCAATGCTGTCGCTCTACTTGCACGCCTGGCTGGGGCCCATCATTTTCCTCGTGGGAGCCTTGGTGTCCGGGTTTGCGACTGAGCGAGAGAACCCAAGTTTCCAGTGGTGCACGAGTTTGCCGATGCGGTGGTACCAGGCTTGGTCGGTGAAGTTGGGACTGACCCTGATCGGAGCGTTGGTCTGTTGGGCGATCTGTTGGTACGCGGCTGGTGTTTGGACGCAGTTTTTGCCGTGGGCACATTCCAGTTTATCTGAGCAGCGTTCGTACGACCAGCTGCCGGTGGATATGGCGCGACCCTGGCCGATTGTCCTGGCGATCTATTCGATCGGAGTGCTCTGCCTGCTACTGACGCGACACGTGTTGGCTGGTATCAGCTTGGCGGGCGGCGTTTCGCTGGGGCTGGCCGTTGCTTGGCTGGGCCCCCCGCCGGCCCACATCGACACAACGACCACTTTTTATCGTGTTTCCGTCTTCCTGCTCGACCCGCGGGTCGTGAGCATTGGTTGTTTGGCTTTGTCCGCGGTGGCTTACCGCTGGCGTTGGTACCGCGGGATGTATACAAGTGGCTGGTTTGGTGAGTTTTGGGGTGCGCGACGTGCGGTGGCAGCCCCCGCCGCAGCAATCGCCTGGGGGCCGGCTTGGAGACGCCCCACCGCGGCACTGGCCTTGGTTTGGTTGGCTTGGCGTAAGGTCCGCTGGCTTGGGTGGTGGGTTGGAGCTGCCGTCATCGTCTTGGTCGTTACCGGGCAAATCGAGCGGAGTGTGAACGCCGGTATCGTGTATGCTGTCCTGCCCCTGGCCTTGCTGGCATTGACTTTCTTGTTTGGTCTCATTTCCGTCTGGAGTTTGACGGGGGAGCGAGCCGGCGAGCCACAGAGTTTTCTGGCCGAGCGCGGGGTGTCGCCCACCGGGTGTTGGTGGAGTCGCTATGCCGTGATGGTGCTGGGCAGCGTGGGGTTGCTGACGGGTTTGTACGTCTTATTCTCAATGGATGGACTAGGCCTGAGGGCCCACAATATCGGGCCGCGCTTGCAAACCGAGGACTACCTGTGGACGGTACTGATATTTGGATTGGCGCTACAGGCCATCGGCAGCTTGGGGCTGCTGGCCGGCCAACTGCTGCGCAGCTGGGAGGTAGCATTCATGAGTTTGATCGTTTGCACGATTTTGTTGCTGATGTTGTCGGCGAACGCAAACGAGACGAGCGGGTTGCCGGGGTTGGTGTGGAGCTGGGGCGTGGTGTTGCTTGTGGTGCCGCTGTCCTGGGCGCTGAGTTGGGTGGGGCTGGCGCGGTGGCAGCCGCGGCTGGGCTGGGTGTTTCCCGTGGTTTTTCTGGGGATCATCGCCGCCTCGTTGCTGGGAGTTTCCTGGCTGCGAGTGCAAGTCTTGCCGCCTGCGAACCCCGTGCTGGCACAGGCTCGCAGCTTGCCGGCCATCCAGGCCAACGTCTTGCACGGCTTTCGCTACTGGTATTGCCAACCCTTTCTGCCAGCAGGTGTGTCAGAACTGCGTAAATACAAGGGTGGGCCCGTCTCGCCTCAAGTGGCGGATGGGTTACCACGGCCCCTGTCTTCTCCCGCCGACCATCGGCCTGGAGGGAGCATCCCTCGTGGTGCTGCGGATGAATTACGAGTCATCGTGCAATCGGCACGAGACGGCCTCGAGCAGCAGCTGAAGTGGATTGAGACCTGCGGGCAGCAGGACTTCGATCCAGCCGACATTGACACCCGGCTTGGTCCTCGCTGGCGAGACATGGCCTCCTCACAGTCCTTGATGCTACCTTACGAGGAATTGAGTTTCGGCGAGATTAGCCAACTCCAGAGGAAATTTGGGGTCCTGGGCGAGAACGCCATCGTGGCCCTGGAGTTGGGCGAATTGGAAGTAGCCGAGTTACTCTTGCAACTGCGGGTCAAGCTATTGACTGCCGCTCGTCCCATTCTCGGTGCAGCCTCGCTAGATGTTCATCAAACGGCCTTCTTGGAGTCGCTGTACTTTCGGGTGAGTGATCCAGCGATTGTCAGCTTGCAAGCGTTACTGAAAAAGCAGCCGCATTTGCTGACCGGAGATCCTACACAGGCACATGAGGATTGGCGGGGGGCAATGGAGAGCCAGTTTTCATTTGCTTATCGCAGGGGGTTTGATTCGAGCAACTCGGCCGATGCCAATCGAGATTCGGACGATGGAGCCGAGCGAGTGAACTGCGATCGGTGGCTAAGGGAAATCTATCTTAGCCGTAGGTTCCATAGCCGTGCGGTGCTGCCGTGGAACTTGTTACCGCGCAGTATACAAGACGACTGGGAACGGCAGCGTTATCAGCGCGAAGTCAGTGTGGCATATGAGCAGTTCCAGGAATACTGTCGCAGCGAACGTCTGCCACCCGGTCTATCGGAGACGAACATTGGCAAGAAGATCGCCGTTCATCCGCTATTCGATCAAATCCGAAATTTCCACCGGGAACAGGAGTACGCGCAACGCATTCGGGCGCGTGCCGCCGCATTGGTCAAGGACTGAGTGGTTGCCGCATAGGTTGGTAGGAACTAACGCGAGTAGGCCACGATCCGCACCAGATCTGCGTGGATCTGCGGACTGGAGGCGATGACGTTGCCGCTGTCGACGCGCAAGGCCTGGCCGTCCCGATCGCTGCACCGACCGCCGGCCTCTTGCACGATCAGCGCACCGGCCGTGTAGTCCCACGGTCCCAAGCGATACTCGAAGTAGCCATCGTAACGCCCGCAGGCCACCCAGCACAGATCCAGCGCAGCGCTGCCGAAGCGACGGATGCCGCGGATCGGTTCGTCGAACAAGCGTTGGATGGCGGCCAGCGTCCGCGTGACCAGATCGCCCCGATCGTAATAGAAGCCGGTACCAATCACGCTGTGCTGTAAATCCGGGCGTTGGGACACCTGGATCAGTTGCCCGTTGAGCCTGGCGCCTTGCCCACGTTGGGCCGTGAACAGCTCCCGGCGATTGGGATCGTACACCACACCCAATTCCAATTGCCCGGCCAGGGCCAAGCCGATCGAAACACAGAACTGCGGGATCCCGTGCACGAAGTTATTGGTCCCATCCAGCGGATCGATGACCCACAAAGCCGCCGAGTTACCATCGCCATCCGACGCCTCCTCCTCCCGCAGGAACTTGGAGCCAGGCAACAAGCCCTGCAGTCGCTGGCAGACCATTCGCTCGCAATCGATATCGGCCTGGGTCACCAAGTTGTGAGCGCCGTCTTTTTCGTTGGCCACGACATTGGCTTGACAGGACAGCAGGAACTCACCAGCTTCTTGAGCCAAGCTGGCCACCTGGGCCAACAAGTCGTCGGGAATCAACATGCGGGTACTTTCACTGGGGTTTATTTCCACGAGAAGCCCTTGAACGCTTCGAAGCCAGGCAAGGCCGCGGTCTCTTTCTCGCGTCGGTTGATGTCCAGATAGCCGTGGACCAGAAACCGAGAATCCTGTTGGTTGACCTCGATCATCGCGCCGCGGAACCAGCTCAGCAGCGGCGAGACCTCCTGCCCCCAGACCTGGGCTGCCACACGAGTATCCGCCGGCCAACGATCGCTGATCCAAAAATGTGAAAAAGGATGATTATCAACCACGATTGCGGGCGGAGGTCCAAGGTCGGGTTGCGGGGGGGCCGGCGGCAACGGCGGCAATGCCTCAAAGGGACGCCCCGACTCCACCTGTCCCGGAGCGATATCTGCTTGCCCCGCCCCGACTTCGGCCTGCCAATCATCCACCAAGCCCTGCGGTCCGTACAGCAAGTAATTGCCATCCAGCGAACAGATCAGCTCTGCGTTGAGCAACGACTGGGCGTGCTGCTTGGCACTGCCCGGCTCCAAGCGGAAGTGCTGCATCAGCAAGTGCAATAGGCGAGTATTGGCCAGCGACGCTTGCCAGGAACGCTGACGCCAGAGCGTATTGACCCAGGCCTCCAATTGCGATTGGGCCAAGTCGCCGATCTCCAAGCGAGCCTGAGCCGGGGTTTCACTTTCAACGATTTGCAAATGAGGACGCAATCTCTCTAGGCGAGCACGATCGACGGCCAGAGCGCTGAAGCCCTCCTGCTGCAACCGCCAGACCCCCAAGGTGGGCGAGTGCGTGAAGCCCTGCTCGTCCGGCCGCCCCCCCAACAGTGGGAACATATCCAGCATCCCAGCTGCCGGCCATGAGGCGACGTAACCCGGCGTGGACTGGAGCATCTTCAAAGTGGTCCACCATTCCGATGGATCCAAACTCTGCAGTTGCTGCGCATCGCGTTGCACGGAGGCAAACAGCAAGTGCGCGGGCACCTGTTTGAGAAACGACGACGGAGCCATGCTCAGCTCCAACCGAATCACATCTTCCGGATTTTCCGCCGGACGCACGGTCAGGGGTGGCCCAATCCGATCGGTCAGCCACGCATAACGCTGGTTGCCGAAGGGGGCCACCCGTGCATCAAACACCACTCGCTCGCGCGAGTCATCTTTGCGAAAGCGTTTGATGCCGATCATCAACGGATCGGTCTGCCGCCACTGTTCTGCAAAGTACTTGGCTCGTGTTCGATACCACTCGCTCTCCTCCGCCGTCACGCGGTCGACGCGAATATCGGCGACCGGGATCATCCAACCGCGGACACCACGCAGCGTGTCGCCGTACAGGTACTCGCCGACCGGCAGCGTTTGCCACTGCGGGCCATTGGCGATCGGTTGGAGTCGAGCCGCCCCCGGTTCCGCGGGCGACGTTGCAACGCCAGGCACAGCGTCACCAGCAGTCGTCGCGTCACCGGCTGGCGGAGCGTCACCGGCTGGCGTGGCTTCCTGCGCTGCGGCTGCCCCCGCAGCCGGACGCCGCCCGAACAAACCACCGACCACCGATTGCAGCAAGCCCGAGCCAGCCGCCGAACCGTCGCCCGCTCCGGCTCCACCAGTCGCGGCCGCGGGATCGCCCGGCGCAGGGTCTGCCGGCGAGACCGATACCACGGGCAACAGGCCGACCTGTGAGGCGTCGTTGCGGCGATTAAAATTATTGGGCAAGAAACCCGCATCCCGCAAAGCGGCAATGCGTTGCTCCAACGGCACCTGTTCCCAATCGCGATAGTCGCCCGGCAGCGGAAGCTGGTGAGCCGCCGCCGACCAGGTGGCCATCTGCAACATTTGCATTTCCGTGATGCTCCGCTGCCGCCGGCGCAATTCGATCTGATATTGAGGCGAGAGCAAGTTCTCCAAAAACGCGGTGGACAGGTAGGCAAAGATCGTGTCGTCGCGATTCAGAGGCATCTGCGTGCGGGCTTGGCGAAACTCGGCCGATTGCCCCAACGACCGATCGCCTTGGGCCGCTCGGACAAACCGCTCAGCCAAAGCGTAAGAGGTCGTCACCAAGTGGAAGCTGCCGGAACTGACCAGTAGGGAACGCACACGGCCATCCGGCGACTGCAAGAGCGTGGCCGGCGTGTCGGCCACTTGCAACTCGTTGAGTGTCACGCCCTCCGCCGCATGGAGCTTGGCGTAGTCCCGCCGCTTGCCGTCCAAGTTGGTCCGCAGCAGACCATTGCGGGACTGTAAAATCAAACCGGCCGCGGCACCTTCGGAAAAAAAAGTGTCCAATCCGATCACCGCCACATCTTGAATCAGCGTCCCCCCCAGCAAGTCGTCCAATTGACTGGACTCCATCGCCAACTGATCGCGGAACAAATCGCCGACCAACGATTGGTAGCCGCGGAGTCGCACCATGCGACTCAGGTCACCGCCGTGCTCGTCCATCAAGTTCTTCAGCCAGATCTGATTGGCCCAGGTGCCAAACCGCACGTAGAAGCACTCCACGGGCACCACTCCCGCGATCGGCTCGATGGCCACCGCGGGATCCACTTGATCGAAGACGTGAGACTGCCAAGCGATGTTGGCTGGCAGTGGCTGATTGGCCGGCTCGATCTGCAGCGAACCATCTCGCATCATCGCCTTGAGGTTCTCGACCTGCAGCGACTCCGCCCCCGTCAGCAGATTCCAGGTCTCGGTCAGCGGATCGACTTTCGCTTCGCGTTCTCGGTTGAGCAACCCGGCAGCCGCCAGGCCCAAACGCTGTTGGATCATGGTCTGCAAGTAAGCTTGCACCAACGGAGGATAATCGCTGGCCGACACCTGCTCATTGAGCATGGCTTCAAATTGCCGCCACCAAGTTTGGGCCATCGAATTCTGCCGCGCCCGACCGACACTGGCTGGCTCCACCGTCAACCGGTGATCCTGGGCGGCGTGGATGGTCAAGTTCAACGGTTGACGCCCCACGAACACGAACCAAATATCGATGTCACGCGGGGGATCGGTCGGCCGATCCGCGAACTGGCTGCCCAATCGCTGCAAGAACGTGGGCATGATGCTGGGGTAAAAAACGCGATTCTCCGTATCGCTGATAAAGATCGCTCGCGTCTGCCAACGCAGTTGATCCTCGGGAGTCAAGCGATAGACCACATGACCGACGTTGAAGGTCTGCCCAATGACGGCCTCGGCACTGGAGACTTGCGGCGAGGGCTGGCCACCGAACATGCCGATAATCCGCTGGCCTTGATCGATCCGCTTTTCCACCGCATCAAACAAATTCGACAAACGCTCGCCCAGATTGCCCTCCCCCGGCTGGCGTCCACCCAGCAGCCCGCCCCCTTGCCGCAAACGGGGGCGATTCTCGAACAAGCGGCCACCCTCTTGCGGCCGCAACAGGCCCCCCGGACCAGCAGCCGGGCCGCCACCCGGCACCGTCCCCTCCTGCCTGGCCCCTCCTGGCCCCGGACCGTTGGGTGGCAGCGAACCATCGGCTGGCCCGTTGGGTGGACCATTGCCCCGCAAGCCACCGCCGCCACGATTGCGGCCCAACAGCCGCGGCCGCGTCTCGTCTTGCGCGGGATCGTTCGAAGACCACTCGTCCTGTCGCCGCTCGTTCGTCGGTCGTCGGGCATGGTTGCCATAAGCTTCCCAGACAACGCTGGACAACAAGCCGAACAGCAGTATGGCCGAGATCACGCGAGCTGCAGCCGGCAAATGACGGTAAGCGAGACGGCGACGTGCGCGGAGGATACTGTTCATCGGGTTCGACCTTGCCATTCCGTGTCCAAGACTGATGTATCCGTCGTAGGGTACCACAATCTATGATATCTTCCTATTCGGAGGGTCAAGCCCCGGGCCGAGCGATTCGGCGTTGGGCAGCGACCATTCGGGCAACGGAAACCGCCGGGAAGTAAGCTAGCATGAATCAGATTCCTACCAAGACCTTGGCCTTCCAGGTCGATGCGGATCGCAGTCGCCCGCAGGCCGAAGTGCAACAACGAGTCGTGGAATTGCCACTCGCCGCGGCGGACACTGTGGACGATAACGCGGTGCTGGTGGCGATTTCCCATTCGTCAGTGAACTATAAAGATGCGTTGGCGGCGGTAGCCCATCCGGGCGTAGCGCGGCAACTGCCGTTGGTGCCGGGCATCGATGCGGCCGGACGTGTGGTGGCCTCCAAGTCGGCAAACTGGGCGGTGGGGGATGCGGTGTTGATCAGTGATGAGGCCTTTGGCACGTCGGCCGACGGTGGCTGGCGGCAATTGGCTTGGGTGCCCGAATCGTGGCTGTTGCCGCTGCCATCGGCAGTCACGCCGGCCCAGGCCTGTGCGTTGGGAACGGCCGGGATCACCGCGGCCTGGTCGGTGCAGGCGTTGGTGGACCACGATTGCCTGTCAGGGACATTTCCCTTGTTGGTGACAGGCGCGTCAGGCGGAGTCGGATCGTTGGCCATCGAGATTTTGGCGCAGCGACTGGGCTGCTCGGTAACGGCCGTCACAGGCAAGTTGTCGCAGGAGTCGCGGCTGCTGGATTTGGGTGCCGATCAGGTGCTGCTGTACGACGACTTCGTCGACACGACGACCCGGCCGCTATTGTCGACCCGCTGGGCTGGCGGCGTGGACACTTTGGGCAGCGCGGCCTTGGCGACGTTTCTGCGGTCGGTGGCCGACGGGGGTTGTGTGGCCGCCTGCGGGTTGGCCTCCGGCACGGACTTGAACTTGACGGTCTACCCGTTTATTCTGCGGGGCGTCAGCCTGTACGGGATTGACTGCACGCGGTACTCGGCGGCAGCCAAAGCCGCCATGTGGCGGAAGCTGACCACCGACTGGCTACCGCAGCAAGGCCTCCAAAACAGCCGCACCGTGCGATTGGACGAGGTCCCCGAAACGGTGTTCGCGCTGTTGGAAAATCGCCACAGTGGTCGCTGTGTCGTCGAACTCCCCCCCGTGCCCGGAGTCTAGCCAGCACCCTGCAGGCCAGAACGGCTTGAAGCTTACAGATACGCACCGAAGTGAAGGAACGATACGATGGATCGAGAGATTCTGCAGTGGGAAAACGAAGGCGAGCAATTGCGAGCCGAAAAGAAGTACGCGGAGGCCGCGGCCAAGTTCGAAGCGGTTCTGGCCAAAGACCCCACCTTCGTCCGCGCCCATCTGGCGCTGGCCGTCGTTTACTACAACCTGGAAGACTATGAGAAGTCGGTCGCCCACGGAGAGAAAGCCGTCGAATTGGAGCCAACCGATTCGTTCAATCACGTCGCCTTGAGCGTGACGTACCAACGAGCCTTTGAAGGCACTCGCGACCCAGTGTTCATCCAACGAGCGGAAACCGCCAAGGCTCGGGCACAGCAGTATTAATGCGGCACAAGTATTAATGCGGCACGAGTATTAATGCGGCACGAGTATTATTGCGGCACGAGTATTATTGCGGCACGAGGAACGCGTTTGACGGGCAGTGGCTGCCGCAAGCGACGCCTCGTAACTCGGAATAAACGAATAAAAAAAGAGCGGGAAACCTCCAGGTCTCCCGCTCTCTTTTTTTACTGCCAACAGTCGGTGGGCTGCAGCCTCGAGGGTGCCGTGACTTCTAGTCCTTCTTGGGAGTGACACCCGGCAGGGTCGCGTTCTTGATCAGATCGGCCCACTTATCGCCGTCCTTGTTGGATTCTTTCTCGACCACTTCAGCCACGGACTTCTTGATGGCGGGGAGAATGGTCTCCTCCATGTACTTTTTCTTTTCGGCCTTGTCCTTGATCTCCTTGAAATTCTTGCTGAACTCTTCGTCGGCCACTTTCTTGTGAATGGCATCGCCGAATTCGTTGCGAACTTCCTTGCCCTTGCCTTGCACGTGACAGGCGTTGCAAGTCACCTTGAGATGAGCATATTCCTTCTCGAACATCTTCTTGATTTCGGTGTGCGCGTGGGCTCGATCAACCGAAACGGCACACAACGCCAGCACCAGAACGGACAGCAACAAACGGGGCATGGGCAACTCCGAGGGGAACGGTGAAAACAGGTTGGGTAGACGAAGCAAAGCCGGAGAGGGCGCCGCTGCAACGGCGACAACCCAAGCCTTGTTTCGGTTTCGACCATCTGGCATGAATCGCAGTGGCCGAGGCGGGAGTTCTATTGTAGTCAGCCGGCTATCGAAATTCAACCGCCGGGCTGCCGCACTCGCTCGGGCTTAGGTCGCGATCCGACCGCTGGGACGGGGTCCATCGGTCGAAGTGGCCTCCGTCGCTGGCCGCAGCGGTTGCAGTTCGGCAGGCGAGGGGCGCAGTTGCAATTCCGTCGTATCGCCCAAGTAGGGCTTGAGCGAACGCAGGACGGGAACTTGGTCAGCCGCGGCGGGCGTTGGATTGGTAGCCGGCCCCCAGGCTGTCGAGTTGGCCAATGGGGCTGCGTTGATCGCAGTACTCAGGCTCGACCCCGCCGCGGTGGCAGCTTGCTGGCCAGAGGCGGTCGTGTTGGGCGTGGCCTCGCGGTACATAGACCCGCCCAATGCCGTGGCCGTCCCTGGGATCGGATTGCCCCACATGTCCAATTCTTCGCGTACCCAGAGGGTGCGGGGGACATTCCGCACCTCTTTGGAGGGCATCAAGCGGCGTTGCGTCACAGGCACCTCTTCCGTCCGAGTCTCCGTGACCATCTCGCGGACCTGGACTTCGTACGGCTCAACGGTCTCGATGCGTTGCATCACCGTGCGTTGGACTGGAACCTGGCGTTCGACCACGCGTTCCTGCTGCGTTGTGCGTTGGACCGGCACGGTCTCTTCGACAATCCGGGTCACGGGTTTCCGCACCGTGTAGGGGACACGTTGGGTAATCACTTCATTCTGGACACTTTGGACCGTCACCGGCACCTTTTCAGTGACCACTTCATCGACATAACGAGTGACCGGCACGGCCTCCGTCTGCAAAGTCGTCTGCGGCACGATGGCGGTTTGCGCCACCTGTTGCACCTGGTAGTTTGGCACGTACGTGGGGACAATGGCCGCGGAGGCCGGCTGTCCTTGGTTGGTCCAGTAGAAGCCCGGTCGGCGATAGACCTGCTGCTGGGTCGCCGGATCGACGTAATTGGTCCGCGGCAAGAACTGCAAGCGGTTGCGGTCGTAACCCGGTTGCACCACCAGTTGGTTCATGACCGCCCCTTGGTCGACCAATTGCGGCCGATACTGGGTGACCGGCACGTAAGAAGTCACCGGCGTTTGGCGGTATTGGGTTTCGACCACCGGACGTCGCACGACCGTTTGCCGGTCTTGATACTGGGTTTGCTGCACGACCTTGGGGACCACCACTTGCTCTTCCCGGTAGTGCGTCTCTTCAACGAACTCGGTGACCTGCCGCTGCCGTGTTTCGTAAGTCGTTTCCGTGATCGGCTCAAACACCGAGTACCGCTCGGTCTTCATCTCGGTTTCTACCACTGGCTTGAGGACCGTGTTCCGCCGCTCCCGCATCTCCGTACGAATGACGGGCTTGAGCTCGGTCACCTGCCGCGTCTGCATCGAGGTCTCTTCGACGTTCTGATAGACCGTCACCTCTTGCGGCTCCACGACGGTTTGCGGGGTCAGCCGGAAGCTACGCGTCGGCTGTTGGACGGGGGGTGTCCACGTCGGGGCGCAAACCTGAGCCCACGCACTCGCGCCGCTCTCCAGTGAGCGAAAGCCGACTTGAGCGGGATAGTCCGTCCCCGCCAAACCGAAAGCCGCGGTCACAGCCAATGGGACCGCCAACCAGTACTTCCCTGGCACTTTTCGGCCGAAAACATTCGCTGGCATGCCTACACTCCTAGGGGGATCGGCCATGGGCCGCCCTTTGTCTCATGATTCACCCGCCATCGGGTGACCCCAAACTAATTTGAGCCCAAAGTAATTTGAGCCCAAAGTTATTTGAGCCCAAAGCAATACGAGTCCAATTCGGGCAAGTTCGCAAAACTTGAGCTTTTCGCCACAAATAGACTCAAAAATCTATCTTCACAACTAAGTTTGCAGTATGTTCCGGTGGTTTGCAAATGGATTCTTGGTGGTTTGTAACGGCGAGGGCCCGAAAACCTTGGCTTTTCAACCACTTAGATTTCATAAATAATCCCTGGTCACTTGGTCGCTCGGTCGCCTTTGGGTCCGCGCGGAAGGGGTCACGTGGTTGGCCTGCCGGAAACCGGCGGCAATGATCGGAGAATAGCTTGAGGTTTTGGGAGTACACCAGCCAGGATTTTGCCGAGAATTTGGCCTGCGACCAGTGGCTACTGGGGCAGGCAGCGACCGCTCCGGCCACGGGCGGCAGTGATCCGTGGGGGGAGACCCTGCGTGTCTGGCGGCCCAACCAAACCGCCGTCGTCGTCGGACGGGGGTCGCGGATCGAGGAGGAAGTCGACATCGAGTTCTGCCGCCAACAGGGGATTCCCGTGTTCCGTCGGCACAGCGGAGGTGCCGCGGTGGTCAGTGGCCCGGGCTGCTGGATGTACGCCGTGGTCCTGGATTTGGCCGGCCGGCCCGAGTTGCGCGACCTGACGAAAGCCCACGCATTTGTCATGCGACGAATTTGCGCCGCCGCCCAACCGCTGTTGGCCGCCAGCGAATCGGCTGGCGAAGCGATTCAAGTTCAGGGCATTTGTGACTTGACCTTCGCCGGCAAAAAATGCTCGGGCAATAGCCTCCGTGTGACTCGAGATCATTTGCTGTACCACGGAACGCTACTGGTCGATTTTGACTTGGAACTGTTGTCGGCCTGTTTGCGTACCCCCCCGCGTCAACCGGCCTACCGCCAGCAACGCGAGCACCGCCGCTTTGTCACGAACTTGCCCTGGGACCGCCAGCGTGATGACGATGCCTCGCTGTGGCAGCGGTGGGTGGCTGCCATGCAAGACCAGTGGGAAATTGGGGGATCGGCTGAAGATTGGCAAGTGACTCCCGAGTACCAACTTGCGGTTTCCCGGTTGGTGGACGAAAAGTATCGCTGCCCGGAGTGGACGTTTGCTCGCTAGGGCATAGTCGCAGCCAAGGGGCGGTTCCGGTATACTAGAGAGCTTCTCTACGGCCTGAGGCCTGGAGTGCGATGGGACCCATTCGGCGGCGGCGATCGCGGAGCCGATGGCTGTTGGAACCAGAAAAGACTGAAGAAGTAGTGACTGAAAACAAGAATCCAGAACGAGAGTCCGAGCCACGGATCCCCCACGCTGCTTCACGGCGGAATGACGCCCCGGCCTCCGACGAGAAACGGCGGGGCAGCGGCGCCGAACCCAAGTCCGAGTCGCGACCACCGGCCAGCCCCACGACGCTTTTGATGTTCATCGCCCTGATGGCGATCGTCGCCTGGTTCATCGGTGCGGTCTTTATGCCCGTCCCCCACTCGGAGGTCAGCTACACCTACTTCCTCAAACTCCTGGAGGGCGTGGACTACAACGGCAACCCGATCCAAGGCACCGATGGCAAGCCCGTGACCAATCTGTTGGGCAAAACCGAGGACGGCCAACCGATCACGATCCCCTCCAACATCGTCGAGGTCAAACGCTCTGGCTTGGTCCTGCAAGCTTATTGCCAAGTCCCGCCGCCAGCCGAGCCGAAGCCCGCCGCCGAAAAATGGCGGCAACCGATCGGCTTGAGCGACAAGCCGCTGGAACCCTACCTCCGCGTGGTGTTGGACTCCAGCGACCTGCGCGACAACGAACTGAACCGCCTGCTGGCCAGCCGCGGCGTGCGTTTGGTCAACGAAAAACCCACCGATTCGGGCTGGCTGCAAACCCTGTTTATCCTGGGCATCACCGTCGCCATGATCGTCCTGATGTGGGTCATGCTGAGGCGGACCCAAAGCCAGATGTTTGGCGGCGGAGGCTTTCTCAACAGCTTCTCCAAGAGCACCGCCAAGAAGTTCGAGGCGGACGATAAAGTCACAACCTTCGCCGATGTGGCCGGAGCGGACGGCGTCAAAGCGGAACTGGAAGAAATCGTCGATTTCCTCAAATCCCCTGACAAGTACCAGCGTCTGGGCGGCAATGTCCCCAAGGGTGTGCTGCTCAACGGCTCACCTGGCACCGGCAAAACGCTCCTGGCCAAGGCCGTTGCCGGCGAGGCCAATGCCCCGTTCTACAGTGTCAACGGCTCCGAATTCATCCAGATGTTTGTCGGTGTGGGCGCCAGCCGCGTGCGCGACCTGTTCCAGAACGCCAAGGAGAACGCGCCCAGCATCATTTTCATCGACGAAATCGATGCGGTCGGGCGACAACGCGGAGCCGGTCTCGGCGGCGGACACGATGAACGCGAGCAAACCCTGAACCAAATCCTCAGCGAGATGGATGGTTTTGGCGGTGGCGATTCGGTCATCGTTATCGCGGCCACCAACCGACCCGATGTACTGGACCCTGCCCTGCTGCGTCCAGGCCGCTTCGACCGACACATCACCGTCAATCGCCCCACTCGCGATGGCCGCTTGGCCATCTTTAAAGTCCACGTACGGAAAGTGCCGCTGGGTGACGACGTGGACCTAGGGGAATTGGCCTCCGCCTCGGCCGGCATGACCGGTGCCGACATCAAGAACTTGGTCAACGAGGCCGCTCTGCATGCCGCCCGTGAAGGCATGACCACGGTCAATAAGAAATCGTTTTCCTACGCGTTGGATCGCGTCCGCATGGGCCCACGTCGCGAGGAGATCCTCTCCCCCGACAACAAGGAAAAGACCGCCTACCACGAGGCCGGCCATACGCTGGCGGCCTGGCTACTGCCCAAAGCCAACCCCGTGTCGAAAGTCACCGTGATCCCCCGCGGTCGCTCGTTGGGACAGACCTTCATGTCGCCGCCCGAAGACCGCTTGGATTACTCGCGGTCCGAAATGGAACAGCTGCTGGTCGTGATGCTGGCCGGACGCTCGGCCGAAAAACTAATCTACCAAGAAACCTCCGCCGGTGCCCAGCAGGACCTGGAGCAGGCCACCTCGCTGGCTCGCCGCATGGTGACCGCCTGGGGCATGAGCGAGCGACTGGGCCCCGTCAGCTTCAAATTGTCCGACGACGACCCGTTTCTCGGACGCGAAATGCAGCAAGCACGGCAGTTCAGCGAACATACACTGGAGGTGATTGATGATGAGATCACCAAGATCCTGCGAACCGCCAGCCAACAAGCCGACCAACTGTTGGAACAAGCCCGAGAGAAGCTGGAGTTAATCACCCGCGCGCTGATCGAAAAGGAAGAACTGGACCACCAGGAACTGGTGGTCTTGATCGGCCCGGCGTCGCAGCCCCAGCGGCCCTTCCAGTACGACGAGGCCAACCCATCGGCCTCCGCTGCCGCGCCGGCAACACCGGCAACCGCCACCCCCGAACCGGCAGCCGCGGCGGACGCCCACCCCTCCGTCAGCCAGGACAATTCACCCTCGACCGCCGGACCGACGTAGAGGCAGTCGCTCGAGTGCCGAATTAACGACGAATCTCGCAGCCGGGCCGAGCGAAATTGGAGGCAAATAAACGCGAATCGGTCCCCGGTGGCTCCAGACAAAGCTGGCCGGGGACCGACGACGCGGCTCACCAAACGCTCGAAGACGGAGACAACTGCGGCTGGATGCAGCCAACAGCTCTCACACGATCACCGAGCGGAAGGTGGTTCAAATCGGCGGGCGAGAAACCGCCGCAGCGCTTTGACACAAACGAAACATACCCCGAAATTCAAGGGTGACAAAGCACTGGGATCACAGTTCAGCCAGGAACTTGATCAGGTCGGTCGAGGTCACGATACCCACCAATTTATCGCCGTCGCAGACCGGCAACGCATGGAAATTGCCCTCGGCCAAAACGCGAGCGGCATCGCGGACCGTCCCGCCCACCGGGATCGACACCGGATTGGCGGACATCAGCCCCGCCACCGTGTAGGTGTGATCCAACAGCGTATCCAATTGGCGACCGTCCTGGTTGCCGTACTCGCCGAACGACACGCGGAGCAGGTCCGACCAGCTGATAATGCCAATCAAACGCTCGCCGCTGACCACCGGCACGTGATGAATCCCCTGTTCCTCAATGATCTGCTTGACCTTGGAAACCGGGTCTCCCTCATGGACGCTGATCGGCGTGCTGCTCATGATTTTGCTGATCGGTTCGTTCTTCTTCATGCGAATCTTTCTAAATGCGAGTTAGCAAGTGCTCTGTCAACACCTAATCTCAGAGCCAGCCGCGGTGCCCACGGCCAAAACTCGGGCTCCAGCCCCTCGGCCAATCGATCCCACACCAAGTCCGGGTGTTGCCACAGCACTTGGCGAGAAATACGTCGCCAGGCAGAGCGATTGCAATTTCAGTGCCAGCCGCGCCACATTCAAGTTTTGAGCGATTTGCCGAGAAAATTGGACCTAGTCGAGCAGGCGAACGCAGGCTGGGACTGGGAGTGCTCACCACCCGCACACCCCGAGCGTGCGTTTCCGCGCGGCCCAATCACAACTTCGCTCACTTCAACAACCAACGCGGCAACCACAAGCTGACTGCCGGCACAAAGGTCACGATCAATAGCGTCGCAAACAACGGCAACAAGAACGGCCAAGTCCCCCACATGACTCGCTGCACGGGAACTTTGCTCACGGAACTTAGAACGTACAGCACCAGCCCCACGGGGGGCGTGATCAGACCAATCACCAAATTCAAAATCATGATCACGCCAAAGTGCAGCGGGTCAATGCCGTACTCGCGAGCCACCGGCAAGAGGATCGGCACCATGATCAACAGTGCGGCCACCGGCTCCAACAACATGCCGATCAACAGCAAGGCGACATTGACCAGCAGCAGAAACACATAGGGGTTATCGGTCACAGTCGTCAGCCAATCGGCCACCATCTGCGGCCCCTGTTCTCGGGCAATGATCCAGCCGAACAGACTGGCCGCGGCCACGATCAACAGAATCGACCCGGTGGTCGTCGCCGTCTCCTGCAGCGATTGCACCAGCGCCGCGCGGGAGAGCGAGCGAAACAGCCAGCCCAAAACGATCACGTACATTGCCGCCACGGCCGCCGCCTCGGTCGGGGTCATCACGCCGCCCAAGATCCCGCCCAAAATGATCACCGGCGTGAGCAAGATCGGCGCGGCCTCAAGACTGGCTTGGCGCAGCGAAACGTTAGGCTCCTCGCCCGCGGTCGTCAGCGGGTTCCAGGCCGAGTAGATGGCCACGGCCACGCACAAGATCGCGGTCAACAACAACGCCGGCAGGACGCTGGCGAAGAACAACCCGCCCACAGAGACCCCGGCCGTGACTGCATAGATAATCGCCGGGATACTGGGCGGCATGACCGGTCCAATCAACGAAGACGCGCCGGTCAGCCCCAGCGAAAAGCCCTCGTCGTAGCCACGCTTCTTCATCGCCGGGACCAAGACCGATCCCAACCCGGCCGCGTCCGCCACCGCCGCGCCACTCATCCAAGAAAACAACAGGCTGCTGATCACATTCACGTAGCCCAAACTGCCCGGCACACCCCGCAGCAGCCCCATGAGAAAGCGAAACAACCGATCGGCCAAGCCACCCGCATTGCTGATGTACCCAGTCAGAATGAACAAGGGAACCGCCAACAAGGCGAAGGAGTCGATCCCGGACATGATGCGTTGCAAGGCCACACCCAAGGTGATGTCCGGCGAAACGGAGACGTAGACCAAACACGGCAACAACATACTGATGGCGACCGGGACCCGCCCCAGCAACAAGGCCAACATTCCCAGCACCATCCACAACAAGCTCACGTCCCAGCCCCCCCGTCCTCCCGCTGGGCCCCAATCGTCGTCCCCGTCGCCGTGCCAGCCGCCGTCCCCGTCGCGGTCCCCATCGCGGTCCCCATCGCGGTTCCAGTCCCCGTGCCAGCCGCCGGCTCCTGCCACGTCAGACAAGCCTGGATGCCCGCGTGCACCGCCATCAACAACAGGCCCAGGCTGGCCCCACCGTACCACAGGCTTTTGGGGATCCCCAACGATGGCGAACCCACCGGATGCACGTGCCAGACAAACCTCAAACTACCCACAAACAACAACAGGCAGGTGAACACCACCACCACCTGCACCCCGCGATCCGCCCACAGGCGCCACCGCGGTCGGAGCCCCTGCGACCACAAATCGACGGCGATGTGCTGCTGCTGACCCATGATGTAGGCCGCCGCCAAAAACGTCAGCCAGACCAAGCCGAATCGACAGAGCTCCTCGCTCCAAGAAAACGGAGCCCGAAAAATATAGCGGGCGATGACTTGGCTAACCATCGTCACCAACAATCCCACCAGAATCAGCGTGGCGGAGAGGCGTTCCAGTTGCTGTAGTCGCTCGTGCAGCCCCCGCAACAGTCGATTCATGGTTCGGGACGATTCGTAGGGGATCCGGGGGGAGGCGACTCGGAGCCGACCACCGCGGTCCGCGGCATGTCCGCAATTTGCAAGTACAAGTCACTGAAGGGAAAACCCGCCGCGAAATATTCGCGACAACGCTGCCGAAACGCCCCTAAATCGACATCCCCGACCACCGTCATCGTGCCATCCTGCCGCCAACGAGACAAGAGGACGTCCTCCTCCACTTGGCTGTCTTGATAGACGCGAAGCCCCAATCGCTCGATCACCTCACGCAGTACACGCTGCTCGCCCGGACTCAACCGCTCCCACGTGCGTTCGTTGATCAAGATCTGGATCGACGACTGACTGTGCCCCGTCAGACTCAGGTACTGCTGCACCTCGTGAAATCCCATCGCCTGAATCACCGGCACAGGGTTCTCCTGCCCATCGGCAATGCCCTGCTGCAGGGCCAGATAAACTTCCCCAAACGGCACAGGCAACGGCCGGGCCCCCAACGCTCGACCCGATGCCTGCCAGATATTCGAACCCGGCAGCCGCAGCCGAAAATCCGCCAAATCGGCCGGTGTCCGGATCGGCCGATTCGCCGTGATATGCCGCGCCCCATACGCCCAGGTATCCAACACCCGGATCCCGTAATCGCGACGCAGCCGCTCCCAGTGCGGAGCCATGATCGGCCCCTTGGCCACCTCCAACATGTGGTCCAAGTCTTGAAATACGTAGGCCGCGTCAAACACCCCCAACGGGGCATGCCACATCCCCAAAAAAGAGGGACCGGCGATCGCCAAGTCCAATTCGCCCGCTACCAACTGCTCCAACAATTCGGCCTCGTTCCCCAACTGGCCGGCCGGGAACACCGTAACTCGCAACCCCACCCCCGCCTCCGCCAAGGCCGCCGATAACTCAGAGGTGCCGTAGCGATGCGTCGGCGAATGCACTTCATAGACATGGCCCAACTTGAGTCGACGCGTCTCGCCCGGCTCCAGTGAATCGGTCCGCTGGCACCCCACCAACCCCAACGCCATCACCACGACTGTGACGAGGCCTGGCACCGCCCCACGACCCCCGACCGCAATCCAAGACCACAGGAAGGATATCATATGCAGCCCTCCATGACGGCCAGCTCGAATCAAGCGTGGGGCAATCGCCAACACCGAACTATTGGTCGCGATTGGCCAACGGGCTGCGGACCGTGCCAGCAAACACCATGGTCATCGGACCCTGCTGGCCAACGCCTCGTACCGCCATCGGCTGCGCCCAAGTGAACGAGAAACCACCGACCTTACCGGAGTTCCCCTCCGCGACATAAACCACCGATTGGATCGGCCGAGCATTCCCGCCCGCACCGCCCTGAAACGGCAACATCCCCGTGGTCATGACAAAATCGAAGTCGCCCCCCGTGCCAGCAAGCCCCATTTGGAACGGCACATTCGTCGCATATTCGGCCACCAAAGCCATGCTGCGGGGATCCAACACCCAGCAAAACAAGTTGCCCGTCTGATGGTCCAAGGCAAAAATACCCTCGACACCGTCGTGAATTGCGCCCGTCGCTAACGACACCTTGTTGCCACGCGACGCCGAATCCAACCAAGCCGGCGTGCTGGCAATCGCCGAGGACTCAATCACCTGCAGCAGATTCTGGCCGTCCAAACGCGAGGTCCCAGCCGCTCCCGTCCAACGAGACAGGAAAAAACCCGCAATCACGCCCGTCAACAACAGGCCCCAGATCGCCAAACGATTTTGCCAGCGAGAAGTCAGTTCCAGTTTCATAGCGCCATCTCATCAGTTGATTGCCAATCGGCCGACTCGCCCGTGTCCCGACGAGCCCTCACCCCAGCCCTCATCATATTTGCCCGACCGCTCCTCGGCAAGTTCGCTCGACCGCCTCCCGGTTAATCCGCGACAAACAGATCGTGCAAATCGAACGGCACCGCACAGGGAGCCAACGGCAGCAATGGCTCCCCCGGCTTCACGATGCTGCGGTCCTCATAAACGCCGGCGCGCGGGTTTCGGTAGACATGGACACACTGGCCCCGAGTGTCGACCACCCAGTACTCGCAGATACCCGACTCCGCGTACAACTCGGATTTCTCCACAAGATCCGCCTGCAAACTGCTGTCCGCGACCTCAATGGCCAATTTGACATCGGACGGTGCTCATCGAATCAACTCCGCTGTCCCGCGATCAGGCAGCATCCCCAACCCCGCTGCAATCCTAACCCGCAGCCGCGCAAACTTCAACTCAATTCGTCCGCATTCCGCCGGTCACACCGCCGAATTCGCGGGGCCCAACACGCCCGAGCGAGCAGGCCCGATCGCCCCCGAATGAAAGCGACTTGCGAAATGCACCAGCCCCGAGGATTAGCTCCCACCCGTGAACGGTTACAAAAAAGTCACGCTCGAAAAAAGCCACGCTCGACAACCAAGCTGTGGATCGCCGCGGCGAATACAGCCCATGGGGCCTAACACGCAGTCCATAAACATGCCACTGCCCCAAATAACCCCAGTCGCGCGACTCTACCCCTGTCCCCGCTGCGGTCGCGATCGTCATGGCTTGGAAGCCCCCTGCCAGCCCTGTGGCTGGCAGCCACCACTCACCCGATCGCAAGTCCCGGCAGTGGCAGCACCAGCACCAACCCGACACACTGGCCTGGCAGGAAGCCCAAGAGGTGCTGGCTGCTGCTCGGCACGTGGCAATGGCCGGCTCGGCGTCAATCTGTTGGGCGGCAGTCGCGTTCACGCCGCCCGGCGAGCCCTTGGGGACCGCTGCCGCCGTCCTGTTTGCGGGGCTGGCCTTTTGGCGCCTCAGCCACTGGCTAAGGCCCTAAGCACCGGCCCCATTTGTCGGCTGGCCAGCCAAACCAACCCGCCGCTTTCACCCCACCGCAGATTTCTTGTAACCTTTTTCCAGGTGGGGGATCACTCCTTCTGTCACGCCAGTACGGCGAGTGAGTTTGTCCGTTGGGGAGCTGAAGGAGTTCGACATGTTGCTGAAGTATTTCTACGACCAGGCCTTGGCCCATGCCTCGTATTTGGTGGGCTGCCAACGGACCGGCGAAGCGATCGTGGTGGATCCAGGTCGCGACGTCCGCGGTTATCTGGCGGCCGCTAAAAAGGAAGGTATGCGAATCGTAGGAGTCGCCGAGACTCACATTCATGCCGACTATGTCTCCGGGGCGCGGGAACTGGCCGACCAACACGGCGCGACACTGTATGTCTCGGACGAAGGACCAGCGGCTTGGAAGTACGAGTACGCCGCGGCTTATCCGCATCGCTTGCTCAAGGACGGTGACGTGTTCTCGGCGGGGAACATCGACTTCCAGACCCTGCACACGCCCGGGCACACCCCCGAGAGCATTTCGTTCATGATCACCGATCGCGGCGGCGGAGCGGACAAGCCCATGGGGATCTTTACCGGTGACTTTGTCTTTGTGGGTTCGATCGGTCGCCCCGATTTGTTGGAGAAAGCGGCCGCGATGCTGGGCACCGCCGAAGCCGGGGCGCGCGCCCTGTTCCAATCGGTAGAAAAATTCAAACAATTGCCAGATTATCTGCAAATTTGGCCGGCCCATGGAGCGGGCAGCGCCTGCGGCAAGGGCTTGGGTGCGATCCCCTCCAGCACGGTCGGCTACGAGAAGATGTTCAACCCCGGCCTGCAGTTCCATGACGAACAGGCGTTTGTCGACTATATCTTGGCCGACCAGCCGGAAGCTCCCAAGTACTTCGCCGTGATGAAACGAGTCAACAAGGTAGGGCCGGCGGTCATCGGCCACCAGCCCTTGCCGCCGCGGCTGCCGATTGCGCAAGTCGCCACGGCCCCGCGGGCGCAGATGGTGATCGATATCGGATCCGACGAGGTGTTCGCCCATGGACACGTGCCGGGCTCGATCAATATCCCCTTGAAGTACTTGGCGGCCTGGGCCGGTTGGTTGGTGGACTACGATCAAGCGATCAGTTTGATTGCCGAGGAGCAGGATCTGGCGGAAGCGATCCGCGTGCTGCAGAAGATCGGCATCGACAAGGTCACGGGATATTTCTCGGCGGCCGAGGTCGCGGCGACGGGGGCGCGAACCGAGAGTTTCGCCGAAGTGAGCCCGGCCGAGATTGCCTCGGCCGTGGAACAAGGCCAAGTCATCTTGATCGACGTCCGCGGAGAGAGCGAATGGCGTGAACATCACATCGCCAAAGCCCAACGCTGCTTCCTGGCCAACCTACCCGAGATGGCAGCCAAGTTCTCCGGCGACTGCACGCTGGTGTTTCAATGCCGCAGTGGCGGTCGTTCGGCGATCGCCGCCAGCATCGCTCAGGCGGCCGGTGTCCGCAACGTTCAGAACCTGAAGGGTGGCATCAACGCCTGGGTCAAGGCCGGCTTGCCCGTGGTGGAAGTGGGACCCATGTGCGGGCCAGGCTCCACCGCCTGCACGCACGAGGCAGCCCAACAAAGCCAAGCCGTGTTCTGGACCGCCCAGTGCCCCGTCGCCTAGCGAGCGAGTTGATTCTTACGTAGCGGAATGCGTCAAGCATTTCGTTACCCTAGAAAAAACTCGGCGTCACGTGTTGCGGAAAAATCAACCAGCCCACACGACAAAATAGGAACTTGAAATGATCGAATTTATCCTCCAACCGTGGCCGTGGTGGTTTTCCGGCGTGCTGGTCGGCCTGACCGTACCGCTGCTGTTCCTGCTCGCTGGCAAAGCCTTCGGGATTTCCACCAGCCTGCAGCAAATCGGCGCCATGTGTGCGCCGGGCAGCCGCGCCGCCTACCTCCGCGATTACGATTGGCGCGAGGGCCTCTGGACCTTGGTATTTGTGGGCGGCATCGCGCTGGGCGGCTTGGTGGGGACTCACCTGCTGTCGGCCCAGCCCATCGAGTTCCTCCCGGAGTCATTCCAGTCGCCCGCCGGGGTCGCGCGGCTACTCGTTGGCGGCTTCTTGATCGGGTTCGGCACGCGGTACGCCGGCGGCTGTACTTCGGGACACTCGATCACCGGCATCGCCAATCTGAGTTGGCCCAGCCTGGTGGCGACCGTGTTCTTTTTTGTCGGCGGACTGGCCGTCACGTGGGGCCTGGGTGGATGGCTGTTCGGCAACGGCGGTTGAAACCGAGCGATTGAAATCGAGCGACTGGGGAATTTGCAACAAAAATAGGTGGTAAGGCATATGACGACCGATGAACAGAAGCCAGTCGGACAGGACCAACCGGTACAGGCTCAACCAACGAAGGTTCAAGCGGCGCAGGCGAGCGGTTGGATGACGGCCGGCGGGTACTTCCGGGTGTTGTTGATGGGTGTATTTTTTGGCGTTGTCTTGGTCAAGTCGGAAGTGGTCCGCTGGCAACGGGTCCATGACATGTTCCTGTTCCGCGAGGCGCACATGTACCTGATCATTACGACGGGAATTATCGTCGCGGCTCTCGCCATGCAAGTGATCAAACGCGCCGGAATCAAGACCTGGGATGGGCAGACGATTCAATACAAGCCGAAACCGTTCCATAAAGGTGTGATCCTGGGCGGCATGATCTTTGGCGCCGGATGGGCGATCACGGGCGCGTGCCCCGGTCCCATCTACGCCCAAATTGGAGCAGGTGCCTGGATGGCGCTGGCGACGCTCGGTGGAGCGTTGTTGGGTATGTTTGCCTACGCGTACGCCAAGCCGGTGCTTCCTCACTAGGTCAGCAAGGGATTATCGATCGTGTGGACCATTCTCGGTGCGCTGCTAATTGGACTTTCGCTGGGGCTGCTCGGTTCCGGCGGCTCCATCCTCACGGTCCCCGTGTTGGTGTACCTGTTGGGCCATGAGGGTAAATCCGCCATTGCCGAATCGTTGGCCATTGTCGGTGGTATCGCTTTAGCAGGCGCGATCCCCTACGGTGTCGCTCGTCAGATCGATTGGCGGAGTGCTGTTTTTTTTGGCATTCCAGGAATGGCCGGGACCTACGGCGGCGCGTGGCTGGCGAAATTCTTGCCAGCGGCCGTCCAATTGGTGCTGTTTGCGGCGGTCATGCTGTTGGCGGCCTGGATGATGTATCGCCAGACCTGCCGGAAACTGGAGTCAGCTCCGCACGACGACTCACCGCAACCGCCGGCGGGACCAAGTAGCGAATCCGCCCTGCCCGCTCATCGGCACCCGCTCTGGCAGATCGTGCTGGAGGGACTGGCGGTCGGCGTGCTGACCGGCTTGGTCGGTGTGGGTGGGGGGTTCTTGATCATTCCGGCCCTGGTGCTGCTGGGCGGGTTGCCCATGCGACTGGCGGTCGGCACCAGCCTGGTGGTGATTGCCGCCAAGTCGTTTGCAGGGTTTGCGAAATACGTGGAAGTCCTGCAAGACATGCAGGTCGCTTTGGACTGGTCCACGATCGGCTGGTTTGTGGTACTGGGCATTGTGGGTACCTTTGCCGGCAACTACTTGGGCACCAAACTGAACCAGCGGGCACTGCAACGGGTGTTTGCCGCGTTTTTGCTGGTCATGGGCGCGTTTGTCCTGTCCCAGGAATTGCCCAAAGTCTGGAGCCAGGCGGGAACCGCCACTCCCGCCAGCGAAAACGAGCTGGAGTCCCCCACGAGTCACTGATTGTGGTAGAATTTGGGACGCCTGCCACTCGTCGAACCGATCCCGAGATTTCAACCTAGGAGCTTATCATGAGTGCGACTTCGACCTCACAACGGCCTGATTTGGAACAGGCCCCAGTGGATACCGACCGCAAGATCGTGCGGCATCAAGTCGTCGTGGTGGGCGGTGGCACGGCCGGCATCTCGGTTGCCGCCCGTCTGACCAATGGCTGGTTCAATCGAACCGATGTCGCCATCATCGATCCGGCCAAGGATCACTTTTACCAACCGGCCTGGACTTTGGTGGGCGGCGGCGCGTTCAACTTATCGGCCACTCGCCGAGACGAAGCAGCGGTCATTCCCGCCCGTGCCAAGTGGTACCCGACGGCCGTGACGGAGTTCGATCCAGAACACAACCGTATCTACACACAAGACGGGACGATCATCGAGTACGATTTCTTGGTCGTGGCGGCCGGGATCCAGCTCAATTGGCATGCGATCAAGGGCTTGGAGGAGTCGCTGGGCGAGGGCGGCGTCTGCAGCAACTATAGCTACCAAACCGTGGGCAGCACCTGGGACAGCATCCGCAACTTCCAGGGCGGTACCGCGATCTTTACGCATCCGGCCACCCCCATCAAATGTGGCGGGGCACCCCAGAAGATTTGTTATCTGGCGGAAGAGCATTTTCGCAAAAGCGGCGTGCGCGACAAATCGCGAGTCATCTTCGCCATCGCGGCTCCCGAGCTCTTCGCCGTGGAGAAGTACCGCAAGGTATTGGAGACCGTCGCCCAACGACAAGGCGTGGAAGTGTTGCTGGACCACGAATTGGTCGCCGTCAGCAGCGACACCAAAGAAGCCATCTTCCGCCGCAAAGCCGACGGTGAAGAGGTATCCATTAACTACGACATGATCCACGTCACGCCGCCGCAAGGTCCACCCAAGTTTATCGCTCAGAGCCCCTTGGCCGATGCCGCCGGTTGGGTCGATGTGGATCGGCACACGCTACAACATGTCCGGTATCCAAACGTCTTCGGACTGGGTGATTGCGCCAACCTCCCGACCTCCAAAACAGGCGCCGCAATCCGTAAACAGGCCCCCGTGGCCGCGGCCAACCTGCGAGCCGCGTTGCTGGACCAACCCCTGCCCGCTCGCTACGATGGTTACACATCCTGCCCCCTGGTGACCGGCTACGGCAAGTTGGTGCTGGCCGAGTTCGGCTACGACAAGCAGCCGTCCGAGACCTTCCCCTTTGATCAAGGGAAAGAACGGTGGAGCATGTGGTTGCTGAAGAAATACTTGCTGCCCGTGCTGTATTGGCAGGGCATGCTCAAGGGCCGTGCCTAAGGTCTGGGCAAGAATTAACCTACCGAACTGCAAATCAGCCGGCGTGCGTTAGCACCCGGTTGTCGCAAAAATCGCAAATCAGCCGGAGTGCGTTAGCACAAGCCACAGCCACCACTGGTAGCAATATCGCATAAAAGGAAAAAAACATGAACAAGCTGAGCAATCTGCTGCTCCTCACCGGCCTGGGCTTGCTGGTCGTAGCCGGCTGGATGGCCCTACGACCGACCGGCTCGTTCGAGGACCTGGTCGAACTGCGGTGGGAGGTCGACGGGGAGGCAAAAGTCGGCACGGAAACACCGACCTCACTGTGGGTGACCAACCGCAGCGACGCGGAGGCTCGCGTGGTCGGCCTGAACCATTGCTGAGGCCTCAACTGCGCGTTTCGGTCCGAAACGCCCGTCCCCCTGTCGATCCCGGCCGGTCAAAGTGTCCCCATTCGCTTGTTCATGTCCAATCGCGTCGGCGGTCGCTTCGCCCAAGAAGCCACCATGTACATCAGCGTCAACGACGCCTTGGTCGAGAAGCTGATCGCGTTGGAGGGTCAAGCCGCAGGCGATCCCGCCCCCGCCCAGACCACCGAATCCGAATCCGAATCCGAATCTGAATCCGAATCTGCAACGTCCGAGACAACGGCAACAGACGAAACACCGGCGGCCGGTGCTGCAGCAAAAGTCAACGGCGGCCTCGCCGAATGAGAAATCAGCCGGCGTGCCTTAGCACCCGGTTTTCTCGCGGATTGGCCGCCAATTGGTTACGGCTAACTCGGTAACGTATTGACGGACAACTCCCAGGCTCTTGGCTTTCACTTTTCGCGATTTCTTCGCATTTTGTGATTGCAAAAAAGCCAGGCAACTTAACTTCCCCCGCGCCGATCAGCTGACGGCTATCCCGTGGTTCGCAGCGGAGCGGTCCAACAACGTTTGGCAGCCATCAATCACTTGTTGTGCAGTAATGTCGCGCATCGCTAGATTCTCGACACGCTGTTTCTGACCGGGCGGTATGGTTTGGTGCCAGGCTTGCAGGCAGACATGGCCAGCTCCGTAAGGGCCCGAGTTCTGCGGCAGCGTGGGGCCAAACAAGACCACACACGGCGTCCCCACGGCGGCGGCGATGTGCATGGGGCCGGTGTCGCAGCCGATGAAACACTGCCCGCCGCGGCACAACGCCGCCAACTGCAACAGCGTGGTCGGGGGAGCTATTTCGACGCCCATCCCCGCGTCGGCCGCGATTTGTTCGGCCCAGATTTGCTCTTCCGCTCCGGCCCACGTCACCACAACCGGCCAACCGTCGCTCGCCAACTGCCGCGCGACCTCCGCCCAACGCTCATTCTGCCACCGTTTGCTGGGCCAACTGGCACCGGGATTCAAGACGACGTAACGCTGCGGCACCTCGCCGCGATCCTGGGCTTCCGCCAACCACCTGGCTGTCTCGGGCGGATTGGGTAGGTGCTCGGGGAAATGCCCAATCGCCGCCGGTCCAGCGTTGCCTGAACGTCTCGTCGGGGCGAGGCTCGGCGAGGTTGACAGCCGTTGGATCATGTCCTGCACCAACGCCAGGCTACGGTCCGCCAAGTGCGAGCAGCTGGCGGCGGGCACAAACAGGCGGTTGTTGAGCCAGGGCGAAAGTTCGCGGCCGTAACGCCCTCCGAACCCCCAACGCTGGTCGGCGCCCGACAACCAGCCCAGCATCGAGCTCTTGGTCAAAGACTGCGGATCGATGGCCACGTCGATCTTCGCCGCGCGGAGCTGCTGCCTCAGTTGCCAAACCTGCCGCGGACGCTTGAGGTACCCCTTGGGTATGGTCACCACTTGGTCGATCTCGGGATGCTGGCCCAACAACTTCGGCGAGGGAGATTCCATGGCCCAAGTGATCCGGCAAGTGGGCCAGTGTCGTCGTAACGCCGCGATCAACGGCAGGGTCAGCACGCAGTCGCCGATGTGGCTGAGCCGAGTGACCAGAAAATGGGGTGCCCGCTGGCCCACGCCTGAAGTAGCGGTAGCAAGCGACGGTTCGACGGACACAGGCATGGTGGCTCAATCTGTTTGAGTGCTAGCGTTGTCGCGACAGGGTGGGGCCGTCCCACCTGCTCACCTGACCAACTGACTTTAGCGGATAGCGGCGTCTCAGTGAAAGACGAATTGTTTCCCGATCGCATCCTGAGCGACGATGGAGTCAACATTGCCCTTGACCCAGGGCTCGGGATTCCTCTACTCTCCCGCCGCTGGAGCTCTCACATTGGCGGACGGGAATGGACTCCCTTGGCTCTGGGCACGTGTAATTTACAGCGAGGAACTGTCGGTGGTGCATCCTAATGACTCGCCCCATTCTATCGATGATCGCTCAACGTTGGCGGCTTTGCCTCTGCAGGAGTTGGCGGCGGACGGCACGGCTGCCGACCTATCCGAACGTTGGCTCGCGGATCGACGCAGCTTTTTATTGGCAGGCTTGATTGGCTTAGGTGGTTGCAAGAGCTGGAATTTTGCGGCGTCGAAAGCTGCTGCGACGGAGACTTCCGGCGGCGATACGACACCGTATGTCTCGACGATGACCCGCGTCTGGGGGGCGGCCCCAGCTCGGATCGACGGGGTCGGCATGGTCAGCGAATTGCCGGGGACTGGCAGTGCGCCCGCGCCGACTCGGTTTCGCGAGGAGTTGATGGAGGACCTGCGCCTCCGCAATGTGCCGGAACCCAACAAGTTGCTCAGCGAAAACTGGACCAGTTTGGTCTTGCTGCAAGGTGCTTTGCCGGGCGGTTGTCGCAAGGGCACACTGTACGATGTGTTCATTGGGCTGGAGCCGGGCAGCAGCACGACCAGTCTCGAAGGCGGCTTTTTGATGCCGGCGCGACTGACCCCAGTCCAGGTGCAAGCCGGCAGGGTGCTGCAAGGCAGTTTGGCCGGGACGGCCACGGGCCCGGTAGTCGTCAACGCCCTGTTCGACGGGCCCAGTCGCGGCAGCCAGGTCGCGGGATTGGTGCCCGGCGGCGGTCGCTCCACCATCCAGCGGCAGATCGGCTTGCAGACAGCCGACGACTTTCAGACGATTCGTGACGCCGTGGCGGTCACGACCGCGATCAATGGACGCTTCAACTACATCGTCAACTCACAGCGACAACCAGTGGCCAATGCAAAAAGCGATCGCACCATCGAGTTGGAAGTGCCGGAGATCTACCGTTCGAACATCAATCGGTACCTGCACGTGATTCGCAACGTCGCGGTGACAGAGACGCCGGCCGCTCAGGTTTCGCGACTGGAGACCTTGGAGCAAATGCTACAAGACCCCGCGACAACGGAAGTGGCGTCATTGCGGCTGGAGGCCCTGGGCGAGATGGGCGTGGCGATTCTGGAACGCGCGTTGCGTCACGGCGACCCCAAAGTCCGCTTCATGGCGGCAATGGCATTGGTGTATCAAGAGAAACCGATCGCCTGCGAGGAACTGGGGCGTTTGGCGGAAGACCAGTGGGCGTTCCGCTGGCACGCGTTGACAGCCCTGGCAGCCATCCCTCACCCAGCCGGCAAGGACAACCTGAGGAAGTTGCTGCATGCCCGCAGCGTAGAGACACGGTATGGCGCGGTCACCAGCCTGGTGCAGGACAACCTGGAAGACGAAGAGGTGATGGTCGAGATGTTCGGACCGGGAGACAGCGCCCAGCAGAACTTCTCGGTCAAGACCGTCTTCTCTACCGCCGAACCGATCGTGCATTTGGCTCGCTACAAATCCCCCGAAATCGTGATCTTCAACCCGGATCAATCCATCCGCGGCGACTTCCATTTCGTGGAAGTTGGTTGGACGATCCACTGCGGATCCGAAAATAAGGTCCAAATCAAGAAATTTCAAGCCGACGGTCGCGACCAAAGCACCCAATGTTCCGCTCGCTTGGGTGACGTGCTCCGCTGCTTGGGCCAGTTCAATGCCACGTATTCCTTCGTCGTTAAATTCCTACAACAGGCGGCGAAAGACCAAGCACTGGAAGGACGCCTGGTAATCAACGCATTGCCAAAGTCGCAGCGAGCTTACGATCCAGCGGCCGGCAACCTAGCCATGCCCGAGATGTTCCAGGCAGGCTTGGCAGAGGGCGAGGGCAGCGTGGAAGAAGTCGTGGAAACGAACGAAGCCACCGCCATCGACGACGACTGGACCATCTCGTCGTCCGACACCGCAACCACAGCCGACGATTCTTCCTCGGAAAAGGACAGCCGCTCCGCCAGTCGCTTCAAATGGCCCTGGCAGTAGCCTCAGT
Organism: Pirellulaceae bacterium; assembly: GCA_018402565.1. GTDB lineage: Bacteria > Planctomycetota > Planctomycetia > Pirellulales > Pirellulaceae > M30B19. Next base: position 703,480 of record JAGYIQ010000002.1, read on the forward strand.
AAACCGCCATGCTCAAGGCCCTAGAACTTGTTGGATTCAAAAGCTTCGCGGATCGAACTCGCTTCGATTTTCCGCCGGGCATCACGGTCGTCGTTGGTCCCAACGGCAGTGGCAAGTCCAACATCGTCGATGGCCTGAAGTGGGTCTTGGGCGAACAGTCCGCCAAGAGTCTCCGCGGCAAAGACATGGCCGACGTGATCTTCAAGGGCAGCGGGGGAGCCCAAGGTCGTAAACCGGCCAACAGCGCCGAAGCCACCATCGTACTGGAAAACGAAGATCGTCGTTTCCCCTACGACTTCGACGAGATCCGCGTCAGCCGGCGGGTCTATCGCAGTGGCGAAAGCGAATATCTGATCAACAACGAGCCGGTGCGGCTACGCGATATTCGCGATCTGTTCCGCGGCACCGGTGTCGGGACGGATGCCTACAGTTTGATCGAACAGGGCAAGGTCGAGCGGATGCTGCAATCGACCTCCAAGGATCGCCGCGCCATCTTCGAAGAAGCGGCCGGAATCAGTCGCTTCAAAGCCAAGTCCATCGAGACCCAACGACGTCTGGCTCGCGTCGAACAGAACTTGATTCGCTTGGCCGACATGGTCGAAGAAGTCGGTAATCGCTACCGCAGCATCAAGGCCCAAGCCTCGAAGGCCGTCCGCTATCGCCAAGCTTCGACACGTCTGAAGCTACTGCGAACCCACCTGGCCAAGATCGATTATCAGTTCTTCCAAAATCGCTTGGAAGAACTGCAACGAGAAACCGGCCAATTGGGCCAGACCCTGTCCCAGGCGCAACTGCAAGTCACCACGGCTCAAGCCGCCGTCCAAGACATCGCCGCTCAGAACCAACAAGCCCAGACAGCGTTTGAAGCCAGCCAGCGTCAATTCGCCGATCTCCGCGAGCAAGCAGCGATCCTGGGCTCCGAGTATCAAGAAAAACAACAGCGCGTCATCGACTTGGAACAACGCCTGGAACGCCTGCAAGCCCAATGGGAGGGGGGGCGTCAACGCCGCGAACAACTGGCACACGAACAGAGCCTGTTGCTGCAAGACGTGGAGGCCTGCGAGGTCCAACACTTTGACCTACGCGCACAATTGGAATCGCTGCAACCGCGACTCACCGAATGCCACCAACGCCGACAACAAGCCGAACACGCTTCGCTCGAACTGCAGACTCGCAGCAACCAACGACAAACCGAACTGAATCAGGTCGCCACCAAGCTGGCCGCCACTCGCACCGAGCTAACTAGCCTCCGCGAATCATTGGAGCGCCGCGCCGCCAGTCTGGCGGACTACACCCAGCGATTGGTCGGCCTAGAGCAAAATCTGGTCATCGCTCGCCGGCAAGCAGCTGAGTTGAACGAACAAGCCGAACTCAAGGATTCGGATCTCAAGTCGCTCGGCGATGCCCTGGCCCACGGACAAACCCGACAAGAACAGCTGCGGAACGAAGAGGCCGAACTCCGCAGCCAACAAAGCGGCGACCAACAACGCTCCGCCGTCATTCGCGAAATGGAAAGCCAACTGGAGGGAGTCAACAGCGGCGTCAAACAAGTCCTGGCATCCGCCAAACAGGGACAGACCGGCTTCCAAGAGGTGGTCGGCCTCGTCGCCGACCTGATTCAAGTCGAGATGCAACACGCACTGCTGATCGACCTGGCCTTGGGCGACGTGGCCCAGCATGTCGTCTTGTCCAGCCCAACGTTGATTCAGTCAGTCGCCAACCAACAGGTCCGCCTGTCCGGTCGCGTGGGCCTGCTGCTCCTGGGCCAATCCATCGGTTTGGGTGGAAACCCCCAAGTCCGCCTGCCATCAGGTGGCTCGGTGATCGGCCCCGCCAGCGAGTTTGTGCAAGCCAAACCCGGCTACCAGGACTTTGTCGCGCAGCTACTGGGAGGCACCTGGATCGTCGCCGACCTGGCAGCCGCCTTGGCCCTGCGTGCAGCCGGACAAGTCCAAGTCCGCTTGGTGACCATGGCCGGCGAAATCGTCGAACCGGACGGCCGTGTCATCGTGGGCGCCAAATCCGCCGTCAGCAATCTCGTCTCCCGCCGCAGCGAATTGCGTCTGCTCGAGACCCAAATGGCCGAGCGGCAACAACGCCTGTCCCAACTGAACGATGAACTGACTCAGCTGAAACAACAACTGGACTCCCAACGGCAGGCCCACCAGACCTTGCTGCAGGAGCAAAAAGAACTGAGCAGTCGGCTGCAGGACGTGCAGCGGACCATCGACAGCAACGAAGCCCAACGACAACAAGCCGACCAACTGTTGCTGCAATGGCAACGCGAACAACAGAGCGAAGAACAACGCGCGCAACACCTCGCCACCAGCTTGGTGGAGGACGAAACCCAGTACGAGACGGGCCTGCGCGAGGTGCAAACGGCCGACCAACAACTCGTCGCCGCTCGACAGGAAGCGCAAACAGCGCAAGCCGAAGCCCAGGAACTGGAAAAGCAGTTGACCCTGGCAAAAGTCCAATTCGCTAAATTAGAACAGCAGCTACAACAATACCAAACCCAACAGGAGTCGATCGTCGCTGCCCTGGAGGAGCGAGACCAACAGTTGACCGAACTGCAGAACGAGTTGGCTTCACTGGGCCAGGAGCGCGGCGATGTCCAAGCCCGCCTCAGCGAACTGGAACAGCTGCGGCAACAATTGGAACAGCAGCGAGCCGAATTGACACTGCAATTGAATCAGGCCAAGGAAGATCGCGATCGCTGGGAACAAAAACGCATCGAAACCGCTCATCAACTGGAATCCGCTCAGGCCAACCTCAAACGCCAAGAACATCGGCAACTGGAGATCGAGGGCGAAACGAACCAACTGAGCATGCAAAAGCAACAGTTGACCGAGCGGCTCCGCGACGACTACGGTCTGGAGATCGACGAGATCCTCGATTACCAACCGCAATTCCTGCCGTCGACCGAGGCAAGCACGGAAACTCAGCCAGCGACCAGCCGCGACACTGGAACGACACCTCCGGCAGAGGGCCAACCCACCGACGACGCGGCTGCCGAGCCCGACGCCACCAGCGGTGTCGACCCCGAGCGGCTGGTTTCACCAGAGCGTGAAACCGTCGAGCAAGAAGTCCAGCAACTAAGGCGGAAAATCAACAGCATCGGCGCGGTCAACATGGATGCCTTGGCCGAACTGGAAGACTTGGAACAACGCTACCACCATCTGGACAGCCAGTACCAGGATCTAGTGTCGGCCAAAGACGGGCTGCACAAAATCATCCAACGGATCAATACCGACAGCCGTCGGATCTTTGCCGAAACACTGGAAGCCATCCGCATCAACTTCCAACAACTGTATCGCAAAACCTTCGGTGGCGGCCATGCCGACTTGATCCTGGACGAAAGCGAGGACATCCTCGAGTCCGGTATCGAGATCGTTGCCACGCCGCCCGGCAAATCCGAATTTAGCAACTCGCTGTTGAGCGGCGGTGAAAAAGCCCTGACCGCCGTCAGCCTGCTACTGGCTATCTTCAAGTACCGCCCCAGCCCCTTCTGCGTCCTGGACGAAGTGGACGCCCCGTTTGACGAGGCCAACATCGGTCGCTTCGTCGATGTGCTGAAAGAGTTCTTGGGCTGGACCCGATTCGTTATCGTGACCCACAGCAAAAAGACCATGACCGCCGCCACCACCCTGTACGGCGTCACCATGCAAGACTCCGGCGTCAGCAAACGCGTCAGCATCAAGTTCGAAGAGGTCTCGGAAGATGGCCAACTCTTGAACCCCGGCGATCCCGCCGCCCAAGCGACCCAATAGCTCGGTCTATTGCATCACAACCGGCAGTTCCTCGAACCATTTTTTGAGAGCCGGCAAAGCCTCCAGGGCCGCGGTTTCCGCCACCAAAATCGCACCGTCCCGTTCCACAACCGTGATCGGTTCTGTGAAAGACGTGTTGAGCCCCAGAACCTCATACGATTCTGGACTAATTTCTGAAAATTTATCTTTTCCAGATTGGGCAGTGGGATAGGCGTAGACCTGAACCAACTGCTCGGCGATCTGCAGCTCCACCAAGGTCGCATCGACGCCGGCCTGGGCCATGGCTGGGACGGCTTGCGGCAACGTGGCTGTGAAGGCCGTCCCCTCCTGCTCCCAAAACGCCAGAGCAGCCATCAGCGAGGAATGCAACGCCGGCACGTGGACCTGATAGCGAGTTTCATTGAGTTCGCGAGTGACGCTGTTCTGAATCGTCATCGATAGCGTACGAGACTTGCCAGCGTCGCGGGTGCCCGGCGACCAAGTCAGCTGACCCGCAGTCGCGTCCCAACCGGCTCCCGGCGGATTATCGGGCCCCAGCTGAATCTGCCAGCGGAGCTTCTCCTCGGCCGTGAACTGACTGGGGTACGTAATCGCGATCGGTATCTTGACCGTTTGCCCCACTTCCGTGCGAGCGTCGTTGACGTACTGAATTTCCGGTACAGCCGGACCAGCCGCGGGCCCGCCCCGCGGCAAATAGAGCACCAAAAAAGTGATGACCAAGCCCAAGACCGCCAAAGCCCCGAGTGCCAAGAGGATAGCCGGCCAGGGATTCGTACGCCGCCGCCGCAGCTTGACTCGCGGCTTGTCGACCACCGCCGGTGCCAACGCATCCAGATTGAGTGATTCCGCCGCCGGACCAACCGCAGCGGGCGAAGCATGGACATCTGGCGAAACGGGAGCCGCCGACGAAACCGGGGCGGTCAGCACTTTGGCCATCGGGACCACCGGGGCCGTCGCCGGCGAGTTAGCCCGCGGCGGAGCAGCTGGGGCCGCGGCAGCTGACGCCGGGACAACTGACGCCGGGACAACTGGAGCCGGAACAACTGGAGCCGGAACATTGGCTTTGGGCGCCGCCGGGGCAGGACTCGCCGGGGCAGCTTGAACGGGGGCCGGGGCCGTCACTGAGGGGGCACGGGTGGAATCAGTGGCAGCCGTGGATCCGTTGGCAACGGGAGCACCCGAATCTATCGCCGCCGCTTTGGCCGGCAAACGCACGATTGTCTGGCACTTTGGGCACTTGACCTTGCGTCCCAGCACATCGGCGGGGACCGTCAACGAAGCCGAGCAATTGGGGCAGTCGACCGCAACCTTGGACATGGGGGAGGGTCCTCGCAGCATTCCCGAAAAGAGTCACAACCCGAGCCCCAAGCCCCAAGACCCAAGCCGAGCTGAATGAAACCAAGCCGCATCGGCGGAGTCCATTATACACACTTGGCCGACGCACCACGAAAAACAGCGGGTCCAAAGTGGCCCGCTGCCATTGTTTAAAATTGGTCCGGACAATTACTTGTCGTCGGCGGACTTGACCTTCTTCTTTTTCTTCATGGTGATCTTCTTGACGCGAGTCTTGGCCATTCCCAAGACGGTGGCGTCTTCCGTCCAAGTCCCTTGGGCGATCCGTTGCGCCAATCGCTCGGAACGCTTCAATACGTTGCGGTCCTTGACCGAACCGGCCTTCACCTTCAAGCTTTTGTCAATCGTCATTGCAGATTCCGGTCCAAAAAACAGCCATTCTGGCCCCGGTCGGGCCAGATCAAGGTCACGCATTATAGTGGTCTCCCCGAGCCTCGACAAGGGTCTTTTCCCATCTTCCTGGCGATTGCCGTACGGAGAAATCACGGTCGCGAGGGGGGGTGCGAAAAGCATGCCCATCGCCCCTTCCTCGCACCGCCCCGAGCGGTTTTACCCCTCCGGAGCGGCGACTGAAGGCTAGACGCTTCAGACAGGACGTGGCGCCGGTGTTTAACCGCAACGCCACAGGCGTGCGCGGTACCACGCTCGACTTGTCATACACACAAGACTTCGCAGCGACATTCACCCGCACCGCCGCCGGCGTGCGCGGGCCCCTGAGACCCGTTCCGCCATAAGCAGACTCCCAAGCCCTTTCGAGCCCAACTCTTATTGAGATGCCTCAACCGATGAGAGACTGACTGCATACCACTCGACTAACACAACCTCCGAGCCAACACTAACTAAAGTCGGCTCTCGAACACAATCCAGCAGAGGACTGCTGCTCTACAGTTGCCCCTATTCCTCCCTCCCCATTCCTCTCTCCCCATTCCTCCCTCCCCAGTCCTCCCTCCCCAGTCCTCTCTCCCCATTCCTCCCTCCCCAGTCCTCTGTCCCCATTCCTCTGTCCCCATTCCTCTGTCCCCATTCCTCTGTCCCCATTCCTCTGTCCCCATTCCTCTGTCCCCATTCCTCTGTCCCCATTCCTCTCTCCCCATTCCTCTGTCCCCATTCCTCTCTCCCCATTCCTCCGTCCCCATTCCTCTCTCCCCATTCCTCCCTCCCCATTCCTCTCTCCCCACTCCTCTCTCCCCATTCCTCTGTCCTCATTCCCCTGTCCGCATTCCTCTGTCCTCATTCCCCTGTCCCCATTCCTCTGTCCCCATTCCTCTCCCATTCCTCTGTCCCCATTCCTCTGTCCCCATTCCTCTCTCCCCATTCCTCTGTCCCCATTCCTCTGTCCCCATTCCTCTCTCCCCATTCCTCTCTCCTCATTCCTCTCTCCTCATTCCTCTGTCCCCATTCCTCTGTCCCCATTCCTCTGTCCTCATTCCTCTCTCCACATCAAACTTCCAACCAGCAGAGGGCTGCTGGTCTACATTCCGCCCACCATCCCGGGCTTGTCCCGGTGGAGGCATGACTGACCGGCTACCGCCCTCCCCCCAATCATTAAAAAGAAGGATTATTGCCTCTTGGTCACACCGCCCCCGTGCCGGTTTACCCCGCCGGAGCGAAGTTTGGGTAGCTAGAACGCTCCCCCCAATAATCAAAAAGAAGGCTCTTCGCCCGTCGCGAGCTGCTCGAACAGCCTACAAGTTGCAGCTTGACAACCTTGAGGGACCTTGAGCGTACCTTGAGACCAGCTTGTCGATATGATTCTCAAGGGCGCCCGAAGTATTCGACCTTCTAATCTGCAGGCCGAAATGCAGCGGACCACTGCTGTAACATTGGGTTTTGGGGTGCAAAAGCAAAAACGATCAAGCTCGCCCTCGGTTGCGACAGATCATAGCTGCATCCCGCCTTGGTTGGCGGAATGCGGGATTTGGTCCCTGGGTAAGCCGATTTCGCTTGCCTCTTCCCCCGCCGGCCGGGTAAACTGGAAGTGGCGGTGTGTTGCTCGCCGTGACTTATCCGAGGGCCTTCGAGTGATTGGCAACCTTATTTCGCGTCGCAGTCCTTCCGCGGTGGCTTCTGCCACACAACCTCACTCTGTTACGCCGGTAGCCATGTAACAATGAGTGCACAACTGAGGAACTTGAGCATATTATTCGAAACTTTATTGACAAAAATAAAGCTGGTTGGCCTTATGGTTTTCCAAGGCCCTAAACACAGCAACTTGACAGGGACGAGAAAAAAACATGCCGCTTTCAATTCAACGAATGCAAATCAGCACCCGTCTCATTTTCGTATTACTAACGTGGCAAATCCTCGCAGCATCATGCCATCAACGTGACGAAGATTCGAAAGTGATGCTCGATTTTGCGGAGCAAGAGCAGGATGCACGCCTAACAATTGAAAAAGCCGACGAAGAGCCGGTGTTTCATTTGATTGCCGGAAGATTCGAACTTCGAACAAAATCTGGACAAGTACTGTGTCCAGATTTATTCGACGATTTCATACCCTATACGGAGGGATACGCAGCCGTAAACATTGGCGCAATCCGGGACCCAAACGGTCCGTTTCCATTCGGTGGACTGTGGGGCTATGTGAATAAAAGTGGCAAATATTCGATTCAAATACAGTATAAGGCTGCACGACCGTTTTCCGAGGGCCTTGCCCATGTTACGACCATTGATGGAGAACAGTTATTCGTAAACTACGAGGGCAGTCCGAAATTCAAACTACCGAATAATACTGGAATGGTCGGCGCTTTTTCCGAATCACTGATTGCGGTGGAGTATTCAGGTGCGCATCAAGAGGTTTATACAAGCTACATCGACAAGGAAGGCATATGCCAATTCGAGATTGCCGGGGAGGGCGAAGAGTTCTATGAGGAGATGGCGTTGTTTCGCTCTGACACGCTTGATGGCAAACGTTATGGGTACATAACCAATCGTGGAACTGTCGCCATACCCGCGACTTATGTGTATGCTCGACGATTTAGCGAAGGCCTTGCCGCAGTTTGTTTATCGCATGACCCTAAGCGACCTTCGCTTTCAAAGTGGGGTTTCATCGATAAACAGGGTAAACTGGTCATTGAATCTGCTTATTGTGAAGCAGACTCTTTCTTCAATGGCGCCGCATTTGTTCGTCCCGCAACAGGAGCGTTTATCGCTCAAACAATAAGCGAATATGGCCAATGGGAAAGCAGCAATGGCTATTTCATCAACCGGCATGGTAAACGAGTTGCTCCAGCCAATCGGCGGAAACGGCTTGAAAATGCATGGAGAAAATGCTGGGATGTTGCGCAAGAGCCCTTCAAAGTCAGTCAATAGTTAATGGATAAGCTATTCAGGGTATTGCGAGCGACAGTTTGTTCAAGAAAGCCCAGTAAACAACTTCGATTCTGAGAATTAGGGCGATAAAGCAACCCAGTTTCTGTAAATTTGCTTGAGATCGGTAATCCTTTCTACTGTTGATTTTGGAACGTGAGGTAGCTCATCGGTGTGGTTTCCCACTCGTCGCTGAACTCGGCTAGCACGGCGGTGGCTAGTCGTAGTAGGGATGCCTCGTTGGGGAACAGCGTAGCGACCCGAGTTCGTCGCTTCAGCTCTCGGTTCTGTCGTTCCAGCATGTTCGTGGTTCGCATTCGCTTGCGATGCCCCTCAGGTAGGCTGAAGATCGTCAGGCCGTCCGGTACGTTGTCCTCGACCCACTGGACCAACTTGGGGGCGGAATCTTGGTAGGTTTTAGCGAATCGCTTGATTCCTTCCGTTGCATCAGCCAGGTCCCGGGCGTTGTAGATATCTCGTAAATCCGCCGCCACTTTCGATCGCATCTCGACCTTGGGCACGTCTTGCATCGCATTTTGCGTCAGATGGAAAACTCCCCGTCGCGAGTCTGGGGGACCTGTAGTTCGATTTTTCCGAACCGCGCAGTGACAGTTTTGTTCTTGTATCCATTGGCATAGGACTTTCGATCGTCCGTCCGCTGATAGGGTTCGGCGTTGAGGTGTTGCGCGCGTTCGATTTTCATCGCCTCGTTGAAGAGGATCTGCATGGCGTTGGCCATACCATCGAAACCGTGCTCTGCTAGCAACTGGACAACCTCGTACACGTTGTTAGAATGGGCGGGCTGGGTCATGTTTGGTCTCCTTTTGGTTTGTGATTACTCCAAAAAGAAAACCGATCTGGCCCACCTTTTCAAGTTCAATTTCTTGACGAAGGTGGCTCGGCATCGCCGGCAGAAACAGGAGGGCGTTCTGCGTTTCGCTTGCTGCGATCGTTCCACTCCGAATTCCCCCCTGTTTTTCACACTGCTGGCTGAGGAATTTGCAGAAACAAAGCTACACTACCAAAGCCAAAAACGCGAGGGAAGAGCCCCGCTTGTTTAAGAAAAGGTTTTATTCTTCCGGGAGTCCAGTACGGTGATTCAAGTTTTACGCAATGACCCAATGTTTGGTGGCTTTTCGTATGTTATTACCTCATTAAATGATGCGAAAGAGTTGCCATCGAAATACAACGAACTGATTACAGATCTGGAGATTAAGGCTTTGTCTGATCATAAGACATTTTTTTCTGCGTTGCACGACAAGTGTGCGTTTTATCCGATGAAGTCTTGGCTTTGCCTGGTTGCTTCGTCAGAGAGCATTTCGCTCACCCTGTACATTGATGACATGAAGCAGCGCGCTGCACTAATTAATGCATTAGGAGTCAGCATTGTACTAAAACCGTCATCTTCACTTTTGCCCGTTCATGCATCAAGATGGCTTTGGGACGTTTTTGATATTGTTGGATCGATCCATGAGTGCGGGTTTGGCGCACCATACGTTCTTGAGACTGGAGAGCATGGCGTAATTGAGGAATTTGATAAAAGAACTGCTGATTACTCATCTGGACCTGCGGCTGGGTCCTACGTGACGCAGTTTTATACCGCGGATTGTGGTGACCGACTACTTGCAGTTGGTAATCAAGTATTTCATTATCACATCGGTGGTTCGATTTGCGAGGGCGATTCCGTGGAGCAAGTACTGACTCAGTATTTCCGATTACTTTCTGGAACTGAAAGTTCTTTTAGTTGTCATATTCCGTACGGAAATGTCAAGGAAAAATAAACACAATTCCCGTTCAAGAATACCCCGTAAATAACCCCGATTCTGAGAATTAGGCCGGGAGCTGCCGCCGGACGACCGCGGATTGGCATGGAGTTCACTAACCGAAAGATAGGGCGATTTTAGCCCCAGCGGTCAGATTGGGAGGCGGAAGACAGCACGATTTCGCGTCGACAGAGCAGATAAGCCGATGGGCGACAGTGATTTTTGGTCGCGTGGGGCTGGGCGAAGACAGACCGGCCGCCAGGCAGGCGGTTGGGCTCGCTGCTGAAAGGACGTTTTTATTGGCCGCGAGAGGTGCGACCTGGAGGAATGTTCTTGGTTATTGGTTCTTCGTCAGGTTTAAGTCTTAGATTGAAGTAAGTCCAATTTCGGGACTCAGAATCCGCAGTCTATCAAGCCCTCCTCCTGGCATGCAAGCTCGACTCGCCACAAGTTGCCCGTCTGAACCCAGTCGCCTGCTCGGAGGCCCGGAGGGCCGGCACAACCCCTGCCGGTGGCGTCAGCCACCGGTCGACGGGGCACCGCGATCAGAAGGCCCGGAGGGCCGACACAAGGGCCGAACGGGATGGAAAGGCAGAAGTGTTTTTGGCACGAAGATTGCGGGTTGAGCAACTCGTGCTCAGTCCCACGGGTGAACCCGCTGGAACCGATGTGACCAAGGGGCAACGGGCCTTCTTTTTGATTGTTGTGGGGGGCGTACTCGCTGCCAAACTTTCGGTCCCACGGGTGAACCCGCGGGGGCCGTGTGACCAAGAGGCAACGAGCCTTCTTTTTGATCGTTGGCGGGGCGGTCTAGCTACCCAAACTTTCGCTCCGGCGGGGTAAACCCACCGGGGGCGGTGTGACCAAGGGGCGGAGGGCCTTCTTTTTGATCGTTGGGGGGCGGTGGTAGCCGTCAGTTGCCGCTCCGCCGGGCAGAGCCACGACGGAAGCGGCCGTAGACCAGTAGCCGTATGTAGACCAGCAGCCCTCTGCTGGTTTGTGATTGAGAGCCGGCCTCAATAGGTGTTCGCTCGGAGATGTGTCACGAAAGTGGTAGGCTGTCAGTCTCTCATCGGTTGAGGCGTCTCAACAAGAGTTGGGCTCGAAAGGGTTTGAGCGTCTGCGTACCGTGGAACTGGTCTTAGGGTGCCGCGCACGCCGCCGGTCGTGCGGGTGAACGTCGCTGCAGGGTCTTGTCTGTCGGTCACGTCGCGCAGGGTGCCGCGCACGCCTCTGGCGTTGCGGTTAAACACCGCCGCCATGTCCTATCTGGAACGCTGCCCTCTGCTGGTTTGTGATTGAGAGCCGGCCTCAATAGGTGTTCGCTCGGAGATATGTCACGAAAGTGGTAGGCTGTCAGTCTCTCATCGGTTGAGGCGTCTCAACAAGAGCTGGGCTCGAAAGGGTTTGAGCGTCTGCGTACCGTGGAACTGGTCTCAGGGTGCCGCGCACGCCGCCGGTCGTGCGGGTGAACGTCGCTGCAGGGTCTTGTCTGTCGGTCACGTCGCGCAGGGTGCCGCGCACGCCTCTGGCGTTGCGGTTAAACACCGCCGCCGCGTCCTATCTCGAACGCTGCCCTCTGCTGGTTTGTGATTGAGAGCCGGCCTCAATAGGTGTTCGCTCGGAGATGTGTCACGAAAGTGGTAGGCTGTCAGTCTCTCATCGGTTGAGGCGTCTCAACAAGAGTTGGGCTCGAAAGGGTTTGAGCGTCTGCGTACCGTGGAACTGGTCTCAGGGTGCCGCGCACGCCGCCGGTCGTGCGGGTGAACGTCGCTGCAGGGTCTTGTCTGTCGGTCTCGTCGCGCAGGGTGCCGCGCGCCTCTGGCGTTGCGGTTAAACACCGCCGCCGCGTCCTATCTCGAACGCTGCCCTCTGCTGGTTTGTGATTGAGAGCCGGCCTCAATAGGTGTTCGCTCGGAGATATGTCACGAAAGTGGTAGGCTGTCAGTCTCTCATCGGTTGAGGCGTCTCAACAAGAGTTGGGCTCGAAAGGGTTTGAGCGTCTGCGTACCGTGGAACTGGTCTCAGGGTGCCGCGCACGCCGCCGGTCGTGCGGGTGAACGTCGCTGCAGGGTCTTGTCTGTCGGTCTCGTCGCGCAGGGTGCCGCGCACGCCTCTGGCGTTGCGGTTAAACACCGCCGCCATGTCCTATCTGGAACGCTGCCCTCTGCTGGTTTGTGATTGAGAGCCGGCCTCAATAGGTGTTCGCTCGGAGATGTGTCACGAAAGTGGTAGGCTGTCAGTCTCTCATCGGTTGAGGCGTCTCAACAAGAGTTGGGCTCGAAAGGGTTTGAGCGTCTGCGTACCGTGGAACTGGTCTCAGGGGACCGCGCACGCCGCCGGTCGTGCGGGTGAACGTCGCTGCAGGGTCTTGTCTGTCGGTCACGTCGCGCAGGGTGCCGCGCACGCCTCTGGCGTTGCGGTTAAACACCGCCGCCATGTCCTATCTGGAACGCTGCCCTCTGCTGGTTTGAAGTGCAGAAAAGTCTTGCCTTTTGCTCCCGTGTGGAAGCGAGATGGGCCTAAGGTAGCAGGCACTCTCCGAGTGCCGTCCGCCAAATGTTGAAAGTCTGGAAACGCTAGTCATCAGCGTCCCGCACCGAGGCGGTTAAGTTCGTTGGCGAGGTTTGTTTTGGGGCGACGTTTTGGCGGACGGCACTCGGAGAGTGCCTGCTACTAGGGTGCCCCGCACCTCCGCAGTGGTTCAGACCAGCGGGTCGTCGTTCGCTATCCGGCCCAGCCGGTAGCTGAACCGCGAGAGGAGGGAAGGACGCAGAGAAATCCAACCGCCCCGATAGCTTTGCGAACTGGCAGGGTTGGCTGCTGTTTTTCGGCCTTTGTGGGCTTGTGGGACCCCAGTTCTCTGGATTAGTGACGATTAGCGTCGATTAGTGTTCCACCCGCCTTCCGAGTTACCCAGCACTGGAAATTTTCCGAGGAATCAGGTAGCGATAAGGTTGGCTCTGGGCCGAGCCGTTCTTGCACTGTTTATGATGGGTTCTGTTTGGCACACGCGTGAATGGCGATGTGCCACGGGCGACGGGCCACTTTTGGGGTCGTTGGGGAGATGGTGGTAGCCGGTCAGCCAGCGCCCCACCAGTATCAGGGGCTTGTTGTTTTTTTCAGACTTGCTCACGAACTTGCCGCCCACCTCAACGAAACCCTGCAAGAACACGGCTTCTACGTCTCAATCGAAACGCTTGAGGGCTTGTTGATTTTTCCAGACTTACACGCGAAATTGTCGCCCGATTCGATGAAATCGAATAAAAATACGGCGTTTTCCCGTCAATCGAAATGCTTGACGCATTCCGCTACGGAAAAATCAACAAGCCCCAAACCCGCACGGTGGCGGTGTGGCCAAGGGGCAGAGTTCCTTCTTTTTGAATAATGGGGAGCTCTCTCGCTGCCCAAACATGCGCTGACGCGGGTGAAACCGTTGGGGGGGGCAAGCTTGTCGACCAGCAGACCTCGGACGATGCGGTGGCCGCTCACATTACGACGCCCAAAGAGTACCGAAGCAAAAAAATGCGTAGGTACAAAAAAAGACCCTGAGCCTTTTCTGGCTCAGGGTCTTATATAAAACCGGCAATACCTACTTTCGCGCTTGCAGCACTATCATCGGCTCAAAGTGCTTAACTACTGTGTTCGGGATGGGAACAGGTGTGACCACTTTGATATGGTTACCGGAAGAACGACGCCTGGCTTATTCACCCAGACGACGCTGTGTCTTCACAATTTGCAGCTTAAGTGAAATGGCTCTTGCACGATGACCCAAAGGTCATCTGATGCCGACCAAGCAACCCGTACTCCAGCAGGTACAAGACCTGTTGCAGCAACGATTTGCCAAATCTATGTTTGCCAGCACCGAAGTGCTGACGAATTCTGTTTGGAAAACAGTTCTTAAGTCATTGGACCGGAAATCCAAGGACTTGCGCGTTGCCTGGCCACTCCTTAACAGCGTACAAAAACGCTAGATATAAGTGGTCAAGCATTCGTCCGTTAGTACCGGTTAGCTGAGTGCATTACTGCACTTACACATCCGGCCTATCAACCTGGTCGTCTTCCAGGGGACTTTCGGGCTAAACCCTACGAAACCTAATCTCGAGGCGGGCTTCACGCTTATATGCTTTCAGCGTTTATCCTTTCCGTTCTTAGCTATCCAGCCGTGCCGCTAGCGCGACAACTGGGACACCAGAGGAACGTCCTTCCAAATCCTCTCGTACTAAAGAAGAATCCTCTCAAGTTTCGTACGCCCACAGCAGATAGGGACCGACCTGTCTCACGACGGTCTGAACCCAGCTCACGTACCACTTTCATTGGCGAACAGCCAAACCCTTGGGAGCTTCTCCACCCCCAGGATGTGATGAGCCGACATCGAGGTGCCAAACCGCTTCGCCGCTATGGACGCTCGGAAGCGATAAGCCTGTTATCCCCGGAGTACCTTTTATCTGATGAGCGATGGCCCTTCCATTCGGGACCACCGGATCACTAAGTCCTACTTTCGTATCTGCTCGACTCATGAGTCTCGCAGTCAAGCACCCTTCTACCTTTACGCTCGATGCCTGATTGCCAACCAGGCTGAGGGTACCTTTGAACTCCTCCGTTACTCTTTTGGAGGAGACCGCCCCAGTCAAACTGCCCAACTGACACTGTCCGCTGCCCGGATTCACGGGAATCAGCGTTAGAACTCAAACGAATCCAGGGTGGTATTTCAAGGACGGCTCCCTGAATGCTGACGCATCCAGATCAATGCCTCCCACCTATCCTGCACATGTTATATCTCAGCCCAATATCAGCCTACAGTAAAGGTTCACGGGGTCTTTCCGTCTTACTGCGGGTACGTGGCATCTTCACCACGGCTACAATTTCACCGGGTCACTGGTTGAGACAGTGCATCAGTCGTTACGCCTTTCATGCAGGTCGGAACTTACCCGACAAGGAACTTCGCTCACGAAATTATGCATGTCCGCTTTCGCAGATGCGTGGACTATATCTTTATCCTTCACCTAAATCAGCCAGAACGTCTTCGAACCGCTGGGGATCTGCCAGGTTCATGGTCTTAGCCAGACCAATCACCTTCTTCACACCCTCCGCAGTCAGATGTTCCTTGGAACCGACCAACCTAACCACCTTGCGAAACTTGACAAAGTCTATTTGCTTCTTAGTCTTCAGCGGATGCCGCTGAAAAAAGGAGCAGACCTGTTCCAGTGTCTCAAGCTTACGAGCTCGAAAACACCAGCGTTCGCCGTGGTTAACTCGGACCACTCCCCCTCTGAAAAACCGTTTCAAGGCGTGCAATATCTGAACATCGCGTTGGTGTTGAACCACCACGAACTCAGGCAGCACCTGATAACCAATTGTCATTTCAGGATGACGATTGACCGAGACGTGGAAGCAACCTTCTCCGTCTACGAAACCAACCACCCAATCAGGGGATAATTCCATGGCTTGACTTATTGTGATTAAGGATACTCAGCGTGTAGTCTCTGAGGAGCTCCCGGCCAGCCGAAGCCAACCAAGATTTCCTGCGGATTGTCCAATCCCACTCATTTTTACGCCAAGCCACCATTGCTGGTGATTGGAAACGTAGAGATGGGCTCTCAGGATTTTCCCGCATACAGCCAAGAGTTTACCTGACGATTACTCGCCAGGGAGGCAGCGTTTCTACCTTAGGACCGTCATAGTTACGGCCGCCGTTTACTGGGGCTTCGGTCGCAAGCTTCACCTTTCGGCTAACCTTCTTCCTTAACCTACCAGCACCGGGCAGGCGTCAGACTCTATACATCCTCTTGCGAGTTAGCAGAGTCCTGTGTTTTTGATAAACAGTCGCTGATGCCGATTTACTGTGACCTGCTTGCGCAGGCACCCCTTATCGCGAACTTACGGGGCCATTTTGCAGAGTTCCTTAACCAGTGTTCTCCCGAGCGCCTAGGACTACTCGTCCCGCCTACCTGTGTCAGTTTTAGTACGGTCACATGCCTTCAACCCTAGAAGCTTTTCTTGGACGTCCTTCCTGCAACTTCCCCCGAAGGGTCCGTCGACAACCTTGTATTACGCAAGTATTTTAACCCTCGCCAACTCAGTTGCCTCCACAGACATTTCTAGTCGTCTGCTCGCGATCTGGACGCCGTCCCTCCATCGGTCCAGCATGTGGCGCAGGAATATTGACCTGCTGTCCATCGTCTACGCCTTTCGGCCTCGACTAAGGAACCGGCTAACCCTGGGCGGATTTACCTTCCCCAGGAAACCTTAGGCTTTCGGCGAGCAGGATTCTCACCTGCTTTATCGTTACTCATTCCGGCATAATCACCTGTACGCCCCGACATCGTTCCTTACGGTACGACTTGTATCTGACGTACAGCGCTCTCCTACCAATGCACTAAGTGCATTCCACTGCTTCGGTGCAGTACTTACTCCCGTTCATTATCGGCGCGAAGTTGCTCGACCAGTAAGCTGTTACGCACTTTTTAAATGATGGCTGCTTCTAAGCCAACATCCTGGCTGTCACTGCAAACTCACTTCCTTAGTGACTGAGTACTGCTTGGGGACCTTAGCAGGTGGTCTGGGTTGTTTCCCTCTCGACCGCGAAGCTTATCCCTCGCGGACTGACTCCCGAGATAGACATAACGGTATTCGGAGTTTGGCTCGGTGGGGTACCCGGGAAGGGCCCCCATCCAAATCAGTCTCTCTACCCCCAGTAAATAGTTACTCGAGGCTAGCCCTAAAGCTATTTCGGAGAGAACGAGCTATCTCTGCGCTTGATTAGACTTTCACTCCTCCCCACAAGTCATCCCCTCGGTTTTCAACCCAAGTGGGTTCGGTCCTCCACGCGGTTTGACCCGCGGTTCAACCTGCTCATGGGTAGTTCGTGCAGTTTCGCGTCTACCACCAGTGACAATTTCGCCCTATTCAGACTCGGTTTCCCTGCGGCTACGGCCCTGAGGCCTTAACCAAGCCACTGACGGTAACTCGCCGGATCATTATGCAAAAGGCACGCCGTCACGCATTAACGTAGCGCTCCGACCGCTTGTAGGCACATGGTTTCAGGTTCACATTCCTCCCCTAACAGGGGTTCTTCTCATCTTTCGCTCGCGCTACTTGTTCACTATCGGTCATTAGGGAGTATTTAGCCTTACGGGATGGTCCCCGTCGATTCAGTCGAGGTTTCACGTGACTCGACCTACTCAGGTACTACTCGAGAGACTTACACCTTTCGCCTACAGGACTGTCACCCTCTGTGGCTGGCCTTTCCATGCCATTCGGCTAAGTGAAGTTTTGTAACTCCCATATGAGTAGCCCTACAACCCCGCGAGGGAAACCCTCACGGTTTGGGCTATTCCGCTTTCGCTCGCCGCTACTTACGGAATCGATTTTTCTTTCTACTCCTCCAGGTACTTAGATGTTTCAGTTCCCTGGGTTCTATTGAGTATCTTGGGATCAACGCTCGTTTGTCAACTCCTCCAAGCTTATCGCAGACTTCCACGCTCATGCTTCTAACGCCAAGACATCCCCCATGTGCCCTTAATAGCTTGACCACCAATATCTAGCGTCTTCAAACCGCAGCCGATCAACCAATCTACCCTCACGAGCAGACCAACCAACCCAACCGCAGCCTTTGACTTAGACCTGGCGACAAACCACTTGTAACGATTTTGTTCTTATTTCTTTCGAAACACAACTCGCTGCAAACCCAAAGGCCCACAACTCATTGCGATTCTAAGACGCTATTAAAGAGTCGCTCAAGACTTGACCGCTTCCGACAACCACTGCAACCAGCCCTCGCGAGCCAACCACACCAGTCGCATCCACAGCCTAGCCTTAGCTAGATGCCATTTCTTAACTTAAGCTGCTAAATTGTCAAAGAACAAGACAAGCCATAAAGACTCGCCACTGAATGAACAGTGAATCAAGGCCGCAACACCGATCTCACCAGACCGATCCGCAGTCGCATTCCACCAACCACTCACTCGCCATTCTACCGAACGGACACCCGATTCACACGACCCAAACAACCCTCAAAAAGCTTTGATTCGTTCAGGTCACCCGTATCGGGGAGGGCCAAGTTTAGCACAAGGCCAGGGAACTGGTCAAGGGCCACCCAACATTTTTTTTTGCTGAGGCGTTTCGACCAGATCCGGAAGCCTTTACTGGGCGGCCGATCATTCACACCCCCCTAATACTCAGGGACACAAATCCAATCGCCGGTCCAATCGCCAACCCACTCGCGTGGATCATGACTTCCGTTTACCCAGCAAATTGACGATTCGCCGGATGAATAAAGCTCGTTAGAGCGTTCCCCGCGTCAGGTGTTCCTGACTGAGGAGCGGTAAGTATACGGAGGACGCCGCAGACTACAAGGGGCAAAGTTGCGATTTCTAAAAATTCGCGTTTCCGCCCCGTTTTTGCAGGTTTTTCCAACCCCATTCCGCTCGCGAGTACCGTTTATCGGCCGCCCGGAGGCGTTTCCTTCAGCCGTTCCGCCTGCCAAATCTCCCCGGGCATTCCCCACTCCCGTACAATAGCGACAGCCCGCGCCGCTGGTTGGCCGCGCCTCCCCGGCCCGCTCCCTTAAGATAGTGCCCCATGCCCGACTCCCCCCGCCCTCAGGCGACCTCCGCCGCCGAACCACCAGCCCGCTTCAGCCTCAAGGACCACCTGTTCAATCGGCAAAGCGTGACTTACCTCAGCCAGTTGCTGGCCAGCCAATCGCCGGGTTTTGACCGACCTGGCTTTGTCCGGCAGGTCATGAAAACCCTGCCGGACCTCGAACTCAAGCAGCGGATCTCGCACATCGCCGCCACTCTCGAGCGGTTCCTGCCCAGCGATTTTCGGGTCGCCGCTCGCCAAATCACGGCGTCTTTGCCCCCACCACTCGATCCGACCCGCACGGACGACGACTTTGGCGACTTCATCTTCGCTCCCCTAGGGGAATGGGTCACACGCAACGGCCAGCAGAAATCTCGGCTGAAACGGTCGCTGCAGACGCTGCATGCCCTGACGCAGCGTTTTTCCATGGAATTTGCCCTCCGCGAGTTCCTCCGAGCGTTTCCGGCGGAGACCCTGAACCAACTCCAGCAGTGGACGGCCGACCCCCACTACCATGTGCGGCGTTTGGTCAGCGAAGCCACTCGCCCTGCCCTGCCCTGGGCCCCACGCCTAGAACTCCCGCCCCTGTCGCTGCTGCCACTGCTGGACCCCTTACACGCCGACCCGACGCGATTTGTCACCCGCTCAGTGGCCAACCACCTGAATGATGTGAGCAAGATCGACGCCGCAGCCGTCCTCCAGACCTTAGGTCGCTGGCGAGCCGAACGACGCCAGAACCCCGCGGAATTGCAGTGGATCTGTCAACATGCCCTGAGAACACTGGTCAAACAGGGACATGCCCCCGCCCTGGAATTCCTGGGTTTCAGCGATCGCCCCCCCATCCGCTTGGTGCGGTACGAGTTATTGACCCCCGTCGTGGTCATGAATGAAGCCCTGATCTTCGAACTGGAATTGGTCGCCGAACAAGCCGCGGCCCTGATCATCGATTACGAGATCGACTTCCAAAAGGCCAACAATAAACGCTCCCGCAAAGTCCACAAACTCAAACAGGTGCGTTTGGCCCGCGGCGAGTCACTCGTGGTCCGCAAACGACATGTCCTCCGCAGCAATGCGACCACCTACACCCTGTACCCGGGCCAACACCATGTCGGCCTGCAGATCAACGGCCAGATCCTCGATCGCGGTTCTTTTGAGTTGGTGCGGCCCGGTTAGCCCCGAAACGCACGTACCCTTGAGGGCTTGTTGATTTTTCCAGACTTACTCGCGAAATTGCCGCCCGAATCAACAAAGTCCGGCAAAAATACGGCTTTTCCGCGTCAATCGAAATGCTTGAGGGCTTGTTGATTTTTCCAGACTTACACGCGAAACTGCCGTCCGATTCAAGGAAATCTGACAAAAACACGGCGTTTTCCCTTCAATCGAAACGCTTGACGCGTTCGGCTACGGAAAAATCAACAAGCCCTTGACGCAGTCCGCTACGGAACAATCCACCAGCCCCGAACCCCACTGAGAACTCTCATGAGTCACGCCTCCCGCCGCAAACGCCTGCGTTACAGCCACCGCCGCCGCAATCCGCCGGGATCGGCTCCCGGCACACTGACGGTCGACCCTTCCGCCCGCCCCTCGCAGGCGTCGCTGATCGCCTACCAAGCTCAGACCTACCACGAGTCGCCCGCCGCAGCGATCGATGAACTTTTACAGGCGAGCACCCCGCCGGAGATTCGCTGGGTGAACGTCGAGGGCCTGGGGGACGTCAAGTTGCTGCAGAGCCTGGGGCAACGGTTTGGCCTGCACCCCCTGGCCTTGGAAGATGCCGTCAACGTCCACCAACGCCCCAAGTTCGAAGACTACCAGGGCCACCTATTTTTCATCGTCCGCATGCCACTTCCCTCCCCCGCGAACACGACTGCCAACACGACAACGGTCGCGACGCCAAACTCGAGCCCTTCCAGCAGCCTGGAGGAGATGCAGCGGTTTCATTCCGAACAGGTCTCCATTTACTTGGGACCGCAATTTGTGCTCACCCTGCAAGAACTGCCCGGAGACACTTTCAACTCGGTCCGCAAACGGCTGCGAACCGAGGGCAGCCAATTCCGTCGCCTGGGGGCCGACTACCTGGCCTACACGCTCATCGATTCCGTGATCGACGCGTATTTTCCGGTCCTGGAACACTACGGCGAATTGGTCGAAGAATTGGAGCTCGCCGTGGTGGAAAACTCCAGCCCCAACGACATCTTGAAGATCCACGCCCTCAAGCGCGATCTACTCTCGATCCGCCGAGCTCTCTGGCCGATGCGAGACATGCTGTCGGCCATCCTCCGCGACGACACCCCGTTGATCCAGGACACCACCCGTTTGTACCTGCGGGACTGCCACGATCACACCATCCAGTTGATCGACATGGTGGAGACCTACCGCGAACTGACTTCGGGTTTGGTCGATATTCACTTGTCCAGTGTGAGCAATCGCATGAACGAGGTCATGAAGGTGCTGACCATCATCGCCACTATTTTTATTCCCTTGACCTTCATCTCAGGCATTTACGGCATGAACTTCGATCCGGCAGCCAGCCCGTGGAATATGCCAGAACTGAGATCTCCCTACGGATACGTCAGTGTTATCGCGGCGATGACCGTCATCGCCGCCGGTCTATTGGGCTGGTTCAAATACAAGGGCTGGTTGGGCTAGGCTCAACACTCGAGTCACTCGGGGCGCTCGGAGCCGTCAGCCTGAGGAGCGGGAGCAACGGCGGGCAGTTCGTCGGTCCGCGTGCCCGAGTCCAACGCCAGCTGGGAGGAGGCATCCCGGGTCACATAGCGGTAGCTGCGCGACAACACCCACGTCCACAGCAGGCTCTCTATCAGGACACCGGTCCACAAGACATACTCGCCCGCGGAATTGGGGAACGCGGGCAGACCCATGACGGACAATACCAGTAATAACAAGAAAGGCAGCAACAAGCCGACATTGACGCTGGCCAGGAAACTGGTCGGCAGCAGCACCAAGAACAACACCAACCGCTGGCCAGAGCCGGTCACCCGCCGCTGCTGCAACCAGCCCAGGGCTCGAAACCACAAGTAGAGCAAGAGGCCTGCCGCCAGCATCCAGACGGTGCGAATCACCGCCGGCTCGTTGTATTCCGCATAGCGGATCGGCCGATGCCCGAGGGCATTGGCCGCGATGGACGACAAACACGCCAGCCAGATGGACAGCGCGATTAAATCAACCGTCCGCACGTGCGGCAGGCCCCACCCGCCGCGGAACCCGCGCCACATGCCCCAGCGGTACAACAACCAAGGACTGTACCAAAAACCCAAAATGCCGCCGGCCAATAAAGTAGGCCCCAGATTAGCCGTGGGCCGTACGTTCACCATAAAATCAAAAATAAGCCAAAAACACATAGCAAGCTCCCGGGTGGATTCGTGTTGTCGATTAGAGAAGTAATGGTATTCGGAATCGTGAGGTGACGCCGCGACGCCCCGTCGAGTCGAATACGAGGATCGCTGTGAGGTTCGTACTCGTACTGTTACTCTTGCGGTAACCATTCACGAGTGGGAGCTAACCTCAAGGGCTGGTGCATTCCGCAAGTCGGATGGTTCTCGGGGCAAACCGGTAGCGTTCTCCAGTTGCTTTTACTCGCAAACGATCGCACGGTTAGCCCGACTTGCTGCATGACACCCTACAAGACTCCGCTCGCCCCCAAACGCCACCCTGGCCCGGAGGGTCGACACAACCCCTGCCATTGGGCATCTGCCACCGGTAGACGGCCGATTTGCTTAGTGGAGCGTCAGGGGCCGGGAGGGACGGCACAGGTTGTGGCTCTGATGGATTGTGGAGACGCGAGCGGTTTACTGGCTGGGCAAGATCTGCCAGAGCCTGTGCTGCCAGATCGGCACGGCAATCAGGATCGTCCAGACAATCGTCCGCGGCCAATTGCTCAGGACCAACCGATCGATCACCTGGCGATCGAAGCCCTGGCGATGCAGCAGATCGTGACAGGGCACGCTCCAAGCGAACGTCACAATCCAGACCGAGAGGACCAGCCCCAGAGCCAGGTAGTCCCAAGCCGTGCCGCGGGCAAAGGCGTGGAATCCGTAGATCGCCAACTGGCCGAACATCAGCGGCACCACAAACAATGAGATCCAACCGGTGTAGGCGTTGTGCCACGGCTGGAATTGGACTGGGTCGCTGTAGCGGAACGACGGATAGATGATCAGTTGCACCAGCCAAATCAAGATGAACAACCCGAAGTCGATCAACAGCTGCCACAATTCGAACGACCGGAGAGTGATTGTCGGCATGGTGGGCCCTGGTTGGAAACAGCCAATCAGCAGCAAGGGCGACTATACCACCCATCACCTAACCTCGAGGGTAGCGAAAACAACCTTGCTGCGGTAGAAAAAAAACTGGCCGCCAAGTAGAGCGAGTTGCGGGCGCCCTGGCAGCCATATCATGCCTGGAGTGGCAATGATCGCCCCCTAACCGTAGCTGCGCGAAAACGGCAACCGACGATAAGCTCGGCCAAATCGGCGCAAATTGTTGACTTGAAGAATCCTGCACCTTAATCTCTTGCATTTGTCGATAGAGAGAGGCCCTGAAGAGCGGATTTTTCAGGACTCCCAGCCCGCGTCAAAACTAACCAGACGGTTTTTGTGGAATGAGTGGTCACCAATATCGGGGGAAAGCAGTACCGGCCTTTTACGACCCGCAGTGGGAGCATGAAAATTGCGGCGTCGGATTTATTGCGCACATCAAAGGACGACGTTCACACGAGATCGTCAAAGATGCGTTGACGATGTTGCATCGGATGGACCATCGCGGCGGCTGTGGCTGCGAGGCCAACACGGGGGATGGCGCGGGGATCCTGACGGCCAAGCCGCATGAGTTCTATAAAGCCAAGCTGTGGGAAGAGCTGCAGGTGGACTTGCCGGCAGCGGACCAGTACGGTTGCGGCGTGGTGTTCTTTCCCACGCACGATCCGACTCGGCAGTACTGCATGCAAGTCTTCGATCGTTACGCGGAGGAGTTGGGCTTGCAGGTCCTGTGTTGGCGGCCGATGCCGACCTGCCCCGATGCGGCGGACTTGGGACGGACCGCGCGAGAGGCCATGCCGAACATTTATCAGTGCTTTGTTGGCGCGCGGCAGGAGCCCTGGGAGCCGGCCGAATTGGAACGTCGGCTGTACACGCTGCGCAAGCGAGCGGCCCATCATTTGAACGAGGCGGGTGCGGCGCCCGGCAAGAGCTTCTACCTGTGTTCGCTCTCCAGTCGCGTGGTGGTCTACAAGGGAATGTTGACGACCCAACAATTGCCGATCTTTTATTCGGACCTGGTCGACCCACGCTATCGCAGTCACCTGGCCATGGTGCATTCGCGGTTTTCCACCAATACCCTGCCCAGTTGGGATCGGGCGCAGCCGCTGCGGTGGATGTGCCACAACGGCGAAATCAACACCGTGCAAGGCAATAAGAACTGGTTGCGTTCGCGCGAGAGCTTGATGGAGAGTCCGCAGTTTGGCGAGCGACTGACATCCTTGTTCCCGATCATCGAACCCGACGTGAGCGATTCGGGAGCTTTTGACAACTCGTTGGAGTTGTTGATGATGAACCAACGTTCGCTGCCAGAGGCGGTGATGATGATGATCCCGGAGGCCTGGCAGAACCACCTGCAGATGCCCACCGCGCGACGCGAGTTCTACGACTATCATTCGCTGATTCAGGAGCCGTGGGACGGCCCCGCCTCGGTCTCGTTCACCGACGGCCACTACATCGGCGCCGTCCTCGATCGCAACGGCCTCCGACCCAGCCGTTATTACGTCACCCACGACGACCGCGTGATCATGGCCAGCGAGGTGGGCGTGGTGGATGTGTTGCCCCAGCAGGTGGTCCGCAAGGGACGACTGCAACCCGGCCGCATGTTCTTGGTCGATTTTGAACAGGGCCAGATCATCGATGACAGTCAACTGAAAGCCGACTTGGCGGCCCAACGCCCCTACGGCCAATGGTTGCAGGCCCAGCGACTGTGCTTGGCGGAGTTGGCGACGGAGCGTGAAGCCGAGCGGACGCGGGCGGCAGCCGAGCACACGCCCCACGACTCTGGCACCGCAACCGCTGGCACGGAAGCCGCTGGCACTGAAGCCACGGGTACCGCCAATCCGGCGACACAGGGGCAAGTACTGAGTCACGCAGCGGATCAAGTACTGGACCAGTCGCTGGACCAGTCACTGGACCACTCACTGGGCCCGTGGCAGGATCGTCCGTCGTATGCTGGCGACGAGCTGATCGCGCGGATGACGGCGGCGGGCTACACGCGTGAGACCTTGGAGATGGTGTTGATTCCGTTGATCCAACAGGGCAAGGACCCGATCGGATCGATGGGCAATGACGCGGCCTTGGCCTGCTTGAGTGACAAGCCGCGACTTTTATACGACTATTTCCGCCAATTGTTTGCTCAGGTCACCAACCCACCGATCGACTCGATTCGCGAAGAGATCGTGATGTCTTTGGAGTGCCATATTGGGCCGGAGCACAACCTGTTGGCGGCGACGCCCGAACACGCGCGACGCTTGCGGGTGCCGCATCCGATCTTGTCGCCGGCGGAGTTCGCTTGCCTGCGTGACATCGAGTCGTTGAGCGGCAGCATGGACGCGGGCGTCCGACCCTGGCGTGTGCAAACGTTGGACATGACCTATTCGTTGACAGACGAGATCCGTGCCGGCTTGTCGGCGGTGCCACCCCAGCCGCAACGGGCCGGTGGCTTGGCCTTGCAACAGTGTTTGGATCGGTTGTGCCATGAAGCCGAACACGCGGTGCTGCAGGGCGTGTCGCTGGTGGTGTTGAGCGATCGAGCCGTGGGACCGCGGCGGTTGGCGGCCAGCGCTCTGTTGGCCCTGGGTGCGGTGCACCAGCACTTGATCAAGCGACAATTGCGGAACCGAGTGGGGTTGGTGGTCGAGAGTGGCGAAGCGCGGGAAGTCCATCACTTTTGTCTGTTGACCGGTTACGGCGCGGACGCGATTTATCCTTACTTGGCCTACCAAGCCCTGCATTCGGCCCACGAGGCGGGCTTGTTGCCGATCAAATCGGCCGGCTCGCTGGTGTCGACTTACCGGGAAGCGGTGGGCAAAGGCATGCTGAAGGTCATGGCCAAGATGGGGATCTCGACGTTGCCCAGCTACAAGGGCGCACAGATCTTCGAGGCCTTGGGCCTGAGTCGCGAGGTGATGGATCGCTCGTTCACGGGTTCGGCCAGTCGCATTTCGGGTGTGGGCTTTGATGTCCTGGCGTTGGAGGCGGCGCTCTGGCATACGCAGGCGTATGGCCTGGCCAGTCCCTCGCCGCGGCGGCTGCCCAGTCTGGGCGATTTCCATTGGCGGAGCGACGGCGAACAGCACGCCTGGACGCCCTACAATATCGCGGATCTGCAACAAGCCACGCGGAGCAACGATCGGGATGCGTACTGGCGGTTTGCCTCCCGAGTCAATCAGGAGACGAACCGGGCGTGTCACTTGCGCGGGTTGCTGCGGATTCGCAGTGAAGCGCGGTCGCCGATTCCGTTGGAGGAGGTCGAATCGGCCGCTGCGATCGTCAAGCGAATTTGCACCGGAGCCATGAGCTTTGGCTCGATTTCGGCCGAGGCCCACGAGAGCTTGGCGGTGGCGATGAATCGCTTGGGCGGCAAGAGTAACACGGGCGAGGGCGGCGAAGACCCTCGGCGATTTTTGCCGTTGGCCGGCGGCGACTCAAAGCGTTCGGCCATCAAACAAGTGGCCTCGGGTCGCTTCGGAGTGACGGCGTATTACTTGACCAATGCCGATGAGCTGCAAATCAAGATCGCTCAGGGTGCGAAGCCGGGCGAGGGCGGCGAGCTGCCCGGTCACAAGGTCAACACCACGATTGCGGCCACGCGACACAGCACCCCGGGCGTGGGTCTGATCAGTCCGCCGCCCCACCACGACATCTATTCGATCGAGGACTTGGCGCAACTGATCTTCGATCTGAAGAACACCAATCCAGCGGCGCGGGTCAGCGTCAAGTTGGTGTCGGAGGTGGGCGTTGGCACCGTGGCATCCGGTGTGGCCAAAGCCAAAGCCGACAATATCCTGATTGCCGGCGCCGACGGCGGGACGGGCGCATCGCCACTGACCAGCATCAAGCACGCGGGCTTGCCATGGGAGTTGGGGTTGGCCGAGACCCACCAGGCGCTGGTGGCCAACGGCCTGCGGAGTCGCATTCGCTTGCAGACGGACGGCCAACTGAAGACCGGCCGAGACTTGGTGGTGGCGACTTTGTTGGGAGCCGAAGAGTACGGCTTCGCCACCGCCCCGCTGATCGTGCTGGGTTGCTTGATGATGCGGAAGTGTCACTTGAACACCTGCCCGGTGGGCATTGCGACTCAGGACCCAACCCTGCGGGCCAAGTTTTCCGGGCAACCGGAACATGTGGTCAACTACTTCTTTATGGTGGCCGAAGAAGCGCGGCAGTGGATGGCGGAACTGGGGTTCCGCTCGATCAACGAGATGGTCGGTCGCACGGACCTGTTGGCTTGGGACGAGACGATCGAACACTGGAAGGCTCGGTCACTGGATCTCTCCTTGGTCTTGGGCCATGGCAGCGACTTGGACTTCAACGTGTTCCATCAGGAGAGTCAAACGCACGGCCTGGAGACGGTCCTGGACGTGCGTCTGCAGGAGATGGGCAAGGCGGCGATCTTGCAGTATCGCAAGACGCGGTTCGAGTTGCCGATCTGCAATACGGACCGGACCACGGGAGCGTTGTTGTCGCACGAATTGACCAAGCGTTACAACGACCTGGGCATGCCCGACGGCACCTTGCACATCAAGTTCTACGGCTCGGCCGGCCAGAGCTTCGGGGCCTGGGTGACGCGGGGCGTGACCTTGGAAGTGGAAGGCGATGCCAACGATTACGTGGGCAAGGGCCTGTGCGGCGGGCAATTGATCATCTACCCGCCGGCGGAGTCCCCGTTGGTTCCCGAGGACAACGTCTTGATCGGCAATGTGGCCCTGTTCGGTGCCACCAGCGGTTTGGCGTTTTTCCGTGGCATCGCGGCCGAACGGTTCGCTGTGCGGAACAGCGGAGCGATTGCCGTGGTGGAGGGAGTGGGTGATCACGGTTGCGAGTACATGACGGGTGGGCGCGTCGTGGTGTTAGGACCGACGGGACGCAACTTTGCTGCCGGCATGTCGGGCGGGATCGCCTTTGTCTACGATCCGCAGGATCAACTGATCAAACATTGCAACTTGGGGACCGTGCAGATTGAGGAAGTGACGGCGGAAGTTGACGTGGTTGAACTGAAGGAACTGATTCGTCGCCACCAGATGTACACCGGTTCGGAAGTGGCTGCTCGGATCCTGGCGGATTGGTCCAACCAAGTCCGAGCGTTCCGCCGCGTGATGCCCGTGGATTATCTGCGAGCGATGCAGGAGGGCGTGGCGGTCCGCAAACAGTTGGAACCCGTGCGGTAAGGACTGACCAGTAATTGACTTACCGAATTGGAAATTAGCCGGAGTGCGTTAGCACCCGGTTTTCACGGGAATTGGACGCTGTCCGGTTCATCGCTGCAATCCATCACCGAGCGGCCTCGAGCGCCGCAGCTAATGAGACATTTGGAGGAGAGTCCCTTGGGTAAGCCCACTGGTTTTATGGAATTCGAGCGGCAGACGGCCAAGAAGCGTGACGCCCGTGCGCGTGTGCAGGACTTTGACGAGTTCGAATCGCGGATGCCGGTCGATTTGCTGCAACAGCAAGGCGCGCGGTGCATGAATTGCGGGATCCCGTTCTGTCACACGGGCGGGATGATCGGCAATATGGCGTCGGGCTGTCCCTTGAACAATCTGATCCCCGAATGGAATGACTTGGTGTATCGCGATTCGTGGGCAGCGGCCTACGATCGCTTGGACCAGACCAACCCATTTCCGGAATTCACGGGTCGTGTCTGTCCGGCGCCGTGCGAGGGCTCGTGCTGTCTGGGTGTCAACGAGCCGCCGGTCACGATCAAGGCGATCGAGTGCGAGATCATCGATCGGGCCTGGGAGGCGGGCTTGGTGCAGCCGCTGCCGCCCACCCAGGAGTTGGGCCAATCGGTGGCGGTGATCGGCTCGGGGCCAGCCGGTTTGGCCTGCGCTCAAGGCCTGCGGCGGCGCGGCTATGCGGTGACGGTCTACGAACGCGACGACCGGGTGGGTGGGCTGCTGATGTACGGCATTCCCAACATGAAGCTGGACAAGACCCTGGTCGAACGCCGCGTGCAGCAGATGACGGCCGAGGGGGTGGTGTTCGTCACCGGCGTCGAAGTGGGACGTGACTTGCCCGTCGAGCAGTTGCGGGCGGAGCACGACGCCATCGTCTTGGCGATCGGTTCGACGCGGCCGGGCGACCTGAAGATCCCGGGCCGCGAATTGTCGGGTGTGCACTTCGCCATGGAGTATTTGACTGGCAATACGCAGAGCTTGTTGAACTCGCGGTTTGCCGACCGACGGTTCATCGATCCGCGTGACAAA
The DNA here is from genome assembly GCA_018402565.1 of Pirellulaceae bacterium. Classification (GTDB taxonomy): domain Bacteria; phylum Planctomycetota; class Planctomycetia; order Pirellulales; family Pirellulaceae; genus M30B19. Next base: position 732,740 of record JAGYIQ010000002.1, read on the forward strand.
CACGTGGTGGTGATCGGTGGAGGGGACACCGGCAACGATTGCCTGGGGACGTCCATGCGGCACGGGTGTCGCAGTCTGATCAACCTGGAGATCGTGCCGCAACCGCCGCAGGAACGGGCCGCAAATAACCCGTGGCCGCAGTGGCCGCGGATTTTTCGGGTCGATTACGGGCACGAAGAAGCGGCGACGATCTTTGGCCATGACCCGCGGCAGTTCGCTGTGCAAACCGTGGAATTCTGCGGCAACGAGGCGGGAGTGCTGACGGGACTGCGTGTCCAGCAAGTGGATTGGACGCGGCCCGGCCCGGGTGCGCCTTTCTCGCCGGTCGAGGGCAGCGAGCGAGTCTTGCCCGCGGATCTGGTATTCTTGGCGCTCGGCTTTACCGGCCCCGAACCCAAGCTGGCTCAGGACCTGGGTCTGCAATTGGATGGACGCGGCAACGTCGAGGCCAAGATGGACGTGTACTCGACCAACGTCCCGGGCGTCTTTTCGGTGGGCGATTGTCGCCGCGGACAGAGCCTGGTGGTCTGGGCGATGCGTGAAGGCCGCGATGCTGCCTTGGCCGTCCAACGGTACTTGCAACAAGTCGCAGCCGGCCAGCCAGCGGCCTAACTCCACGACAACGGCGAGCGATCCTATGCAACGAATCCATGTAGTGGGACGCAAAAATCACGGCAAGACGCGGTTGGTGACCGCCTTGGTGCAACACCTGAGCGGCCTCGGGCTCCGCGTGGGGACGATCAAGCACACGCATCATCGGCATGAACTGGATACCGAAGGCAAGGACTCTTGGCAGCATCGCCAAGCGGGAGCGGCCTTGGTCGGCGTGTTATCGCAACAACTGACCGCGATCTTCTTGCCAACACCAGGCCACACCGCCCCTGCGGATGAGCGCAAGATCGATGAACGCCAGCCTGTTGATGGCCAGCTCGTTGATGGCCAGCTCGTTGACGGCCAGCGTGACGAGGCCCCGCTGGCTGACGGACCACTTGCTGACGGACAGCTTGCTGACGGCCCGCGGCAGCCGACCGGTCCAATGGCCGAGGACGCGAGGTACGCCACCCTGGAACCGCTGTATGCGGGCTGTGATCTGGTGATCGTCGAGGGTAACCTGCAGACGACGTCGCCCAAGATCGAGGTCTGGCGCGAGGAGCTGGGCAGCCAACCGCTGTACTTGTCGGACGAGGGAATCGAGGTCGTGGTGACCGATTCCCCATTAACGTTGACGCCACCGCGGTTTACGCTGTTACCAACGGCCATCGAGTCGTTGGCGGATTGGGTCTTGTATCGCTTGCGGGAGAAAACCGGTTGATGACGTCTGATGAAAAGTCCCAAGTTGGCGGTCCTGGTGGCGGTGGCGGTCCTGGTGGCGGTGGCGAGTGCACCCCGGGCGTTACGCGGCTGGGCTGGATTGGGACGGGCGTTATGGGGCAGAGCATGTGTCGCCATCTGCTGGACGCCGGGTACCAAGTGGCCGTGTACAATCGCACGCGCGAGAAGGCCGCGGGACTGGTGGAACGCGGGGCCATGTGGTGCGATAGCCCAAAAGCGGTCGGCGCCAGCAGTGATGTGGTGTTCACGATGGTCGGCTACCCGGCCGACGTGCGTGAGACGGTGCTGGGACCGCAAGGTGTGCTGGCGGGATTGGCGGCGGGCGGTTTGTTGATCGACATGACAACTAGCCAACCGGCGCTCGCGGTCGAGATCGCTCAGCGGGCTGAGGCGCAGGGCTGCCAGGCGCTCGACGCGCCGGTTTCGGGCGGGGACGTCGGGGCTCGAGCGGCCTCGCTGTCGATCATGGTCGGTGGATCCTCGGCGGCCTTGCAGCGAGCCCTGCCGCTGTTGTCGCTCTTGGGACGCACGATCCAGCTGCAGGGTCCGCCCGGCAGCGGCCAGCACACAAAGATGGTCAATCAGGTGTTGATCGCCAGCGGCATGGTCGGGGTGTGCGAGGCGTTGCTCTACGGCTACCGCGCGGGCCTGGACTTGGAAACTGTGCTAAAAAGCGTGTCAGCGGGGGCGGCGGGCAGTTGGTCGCTGAGTCATTTGGCCCCGCGAGCGTTATCGGGTGACTTTCGGCCCGGTTTCTTCGTTGAGCACTTGATCAAGGACTTGGGAATTGCCCTGGAGGAGTCCCGGCGGATGGGCTTGGTCCTGCCGGGATTGGCGTTGGCGGAGCAACTGTATTTGGCGACCGCCGCGGGCGGATGGCAAAAATCCGGGACTCAAGCCTTGCTGTTGGCCTTGGCCAAACTTTCCAACCTGCCGTGGCCGAAGGATAGCTAGAATGAGCATGGTCAGTCGTCCGGTCGCCCTGGACACGCAGCGGATTCGCGGCGATTTCCCGATCCTGCAGCAGACGGTACAGCGGGACCGGCCACTCGTTTACTTCGACAACGCCGCCTCGACCCAGCGGCCGAACGCCGTGATCGAGGCGATGGGCGACTGCTATCGCCACGACTATTCGAATGTGCATCGCGGCATCCACACGTTGAGCGAGCGGATGACGGCCCAGTACGAGGCCACGCGAACGGCCGCCCAGCACTGGTTGGGGGCTCGCAGTCCCCACGAGATCATCTTTACGGGCGGGACCACCGCGGGGGTCAACTTGGTTGCCCACAGCTTCGGTGCCACTTTGCAGGCGGGCGACGAGATCCTGTTGACTGTGATGGAACACCACAGCAACATTGTCCCCTGGCAGCAGTTGGCCGAGCGGCGCGGGGTTGTGCTGCGGTGGGTGGGCCTGACGGACGAGGGCACGCTGGACTTGGACCATTTTCGAGCTTCCCTCAACGAGCGGACCAAGTTGGTGGCCGTCACGATGGTGTCCAATGTTCTGGGCTGTGTGAACCCGGTGGCGGAACTGAGCCAGTGGAGTCACGCGGCGGGAGCTCGAGTGTTGGTCGATGCCGCCCAGGGCGTCCCCCACATGCCCGTCGACGTGCAAACGCTCGGGTGCGACTTCTTGGTCTTCAGCGGCCACAAAATGCTCGGGCCGACCGGGATCGGCATCCTCTACGGACGCGAGAGTTTGCTGGAGGCCATGCCACCGTTCCTCGGTGGAGGCAGCATGATCGGCACCGTGCGTCAGGACGGTTTTACGCCGGCCGAATTGCCGGCCAAGTTCGAGGCCGGGACACCGCCGATTGTAGAAGCCGTGGGCTTGGGTGCGGCCATTCGCTACTTGCAGGCAATCGGCTTGGAGCAGATCGACGCCCACGAGCAGGCATTGGCCCAACAATGTTTGGATGGCCTGAGCGACTTACAGGGCGTGCGGATATTGGGCTCGCGTGACGACCAGCGAGTCGGGCTGGTGTCGCTGACGGTCGACGGCGTCAATTCGCAGGACCTGGCCCGCTTCTTGGATTTTCGCGGCATCGCTGCCCGAGCCGGACATCATTGCGCGATGCCGCTGCACGAGCATTTGGGCCTAGCAAACAGCCTAAGAGTCAGCTTCTATCTGTACAACACGGCCGAGGAAGTCGCGTTTTTCACGGCTCAGCTGCCCCAGATCATCGAACGGCTGCGTTAGGGGTGGCTCAAACTTCCCACCCAGCGGAAGGCACGGGACTCGAACCCGCAACCCCTTGCGGGGCACATCATTTCCAATGATGCCGCTAGCCATTCGCTTACCTTCCAGGCGACGTCCCCACATCATAGAAGATGCAGCCGGAGTCGGGAAGGGAGTTCTAGCCATCATTCTTCGGGTTATCGGTCGGACCAGACGTGCCGGCCGGACCAGAAGTGCCGGCCGGACCAGAAGTGTCGGACTTTTCGGTCGTGTCCGACTTTTCGGTCGTGCCTGACTGGTCCGACGTCTCGGACTGGTCGGTCGCCTCGGACTGGTCGGTCGTCTCGGACTGGTCGGTCGTCTCGGACTGATCGGTCGTGCCTGACTGATCGGTCGTGCCAGACTGGTCGGTCGTGCCAGACTGGTCGGTCGTCTCTGGCTGATCGGACGGTTCGGACAAGCCTCGTTCGCGTTGGCGAGCCCGGATGTCCTCGGTGGTCATCAGGTTCTTGATGTTGGTTCGGCCGTAGCGGCGGACGCGTTCATCGATAAACCACTGCATCGGGAAGTCATCCGGCCATTCCTGTCCAACGTCGCGGAGGTAGCTGCCGTACTTGGCAAAGTCCTGCATCAGGTCCTCGATCAGCGTGCTTTCGCCGTCATGCAGCCCGGGGAAAGGCAACATCGCGTCGCTGGTGTGCTGGAAGAACCGACGCAGGGTCGAGATAGCGCCATCTTTTTTGACCGTGGTCGTGACGCCATTCTCGTCGGTGACCTCATCTTCGTAGTCTTCCAAAATACCGAGGCGGATCAGGTCCGCGGCCTCGTAGGCGGCCTGACGAGCCAACACGCCAGAGCGAGTCGACTCCATTTTGGCGAAGTCCCGCCAATAGTCGTAGTTGACGGTGTAACGGTAGCTGTCCATTTGGTTGGTACGGTACTCACCGTCAGCCAATTCTCGCAAGAGGCTCTCCGCGGCCATCCGGTTTTCGGCAGGGGCCTGCTTGGCCACCTCTTCTTCGTACACACGGACATCCAGTTCGATGCGAATCATTTCAGTTCGTTCTTTGAACTGGCGGTCTTTCTCAGGCATGGCCAATATGCGTTGATCTTCGGGTGATAGCAGTGCGATCTTCTCTTGCTTGATCGTCTCACGCACACCTGGAGCCAAGTCGTCCATCCGGCGGGAGATGCCCATCAAACGCTCGCGTTCGCGTTCCAGCTCCTCCAAACGAATGATGTTGCCAAAGCTAGTGCGAATGTCGCGGCGTCCAAAACCCTGGCGACCGCTGACCGGGTCGCGGTCGGTCCAAGCCTGGAACGCCGTATTCCAAGCCTGTCGGGTCGGCTCGCCGGGTCGAAAGTCCACCGATAGGGCTTCGGCATACTGACGCAGCTGCTGCGGACCCTTGACCCAGTACATCAGATCGCTGGTGCGCTTGGGCACGCCCAAATTCTCTCGCATGTTGTAGGACTTGTCGTACCACCAGTAAGACAGCAACCAGCAATCGAAACCACCGGCTTCCGGTCGTTCGAACAGGTCTGGATTGATGAACGAGCTAACATACGTCTCGGCGAACTCGCGATCTTTCCGCAGCATCTGCCGGAACTGCTTCTTCTCGTCGCTGTTGCCCAACTTGATGCCGGTATGCAACCCCAAGTTGTCGTAGATGCGATGATCGCGTTTGTTGAAGCCGACCCCTTTGGTAAAGAAATTCAGACCTTCCTTGACCCAATAATAGCGATCTTGATAGTCGTCAAACTCCCGCGAGATGTTGTAAGCCAAATTGTGCCCTTGAAACTCCCACACGGAGATAAAGTTGGGCTGCAACAGGATCAAAGTATCGATGGTCGCGCTGACCTTATCGAAGGCTTTTTTCTCCTGGTGATCATTGGCTTGGTTCCAGAGCACATTGACGGCGATGCCATGCAGCCCCATCGAGGCCAACTTCATGACCTCGCTGGTTGGATCGATACTGCTCAAGCTAGCCTGAGACAGATTGTGCTTGGAACGCATCTGAGCAATGGTCCCGCCGGTGGCTTCCACCACTTCGGTTGTCTCTTTGCTGACCTGGTTGGGTCTGGCCAGAAACGAAATCGGCAGCAACAAGGCAGCGGCCAAAACGCCATAAGCCGCTTTGCGGTAAAATGAAGGTGCGAAATTCATGCGGCCGCAATCTCCCGAGTCTTGAAGCAAAAGTAACCCAGCAACATCATCCCCAGCACAAAACTGAGGGCCATCGCCAAGTTGATCAACAACAATTGGTTATCGATCGCGTATCCGTAGGCCAAGTAGTTGGACAGGTTGAAGTTCTCAAATCGCGGCACAGCAAACGATAGGCTCTTCATACCCGGCAACAACAGCTGGGCATCCGTGAACTTGATCAGTGCCGTTCCGGCCCCCGGCGGCAAGGGAATTTGCAGGTTCATCTGGTAGACCAAGCGATACAAGGCCTCCAGCGGCCCGCCCCCCCAAATATTTTTGAGCGGATCACCGATCAACACCGAGTCCGCGACAAACAAGATGAACTTGGCCGAATAACCAAAGACGATCACGCCCACGGCCCCGATCAAGACCACCGGCCCCTTGAGGAACGTGGACAACGCAATGCTCAAGGCGACGATTGCCAACATCTGGGCCCAAACTCCGACGATGCCACGTGCGTAGTTCCAGCCGAACGACTCGTCTCCGGCGTGGAAGTAGATGCTGGCGCGAGCCACACCGACGTATTGTTTCTGGTCGATACAGCGGATAATCAAGTCCAGCTGACCACCACTGGCTAGGTCCTCAAAGAAATCCAACTCCTGCAACGTGCGATCGGGTTGTCCTTGAGCACGAATCGTACCGTTCTTGATCTTTCGCGGGATGTTCAAGGTCTGCACCTTGAACTCTTCGGTTTCAAATGGAATCTTGACGAACTTGACCTGCGCGGTCTCAGTCTCGGCCACATCGACCACATTTCGCAGCTCCACTTCGGCCTCGATGCGGCGTCGCAAGTCGCCGATGTGGGTGCGGAACACCGCCAAGTTCAAGTCCAACTGGACACTGTCCTGGTCCACAAACCGCTCGGGGGACAAGCCCGAGAAGCGGAACGTGGCGGTGGCTTGGGTACCGCCCTGAATGTACTTGTGATAATCCCACACCTCGCCGACGTTCACCCCGCGGGTCTCGGTGCCCTTGTCGTCAGTCAAAGTCAACGCTGGCAAATCGCCACGTGGCATCGAGTAGATCGGTCGTCGAGCCCGCAGGTTGCCGCGAGGTGGGCCAAAGCTGACCAGAGTGGGACGCTGGGTGGCTGGGTCCGACTCCACAACTTTCACATCATGCGTGTGCCCAGCGGTCTCGTCCGCCACCACCTCGAAGCCGCCGCCGTCCAGCGGCACGATCGCGATGCGATGCACGTGCTCGTTATTACGAGTCGTCAACACCGAGGATTCGTACACGGCACGTGGATCGAAGGGGCGACGACCGTCGGGCGTGAAGCCGTCGACGATCGGCAACCACTTGTCGGCCGTGATCGGTTCACTCAACTCGTGGCTATGGTCGATCCCCCGCTGCATGAACACGTAACTCAAAGAGCCAATGATCACCAGCAGCACGGTGCCCAGCAGCGCAAAACCAACAAACCGCCCCACCACAATCTCGGTGGCTCGCACCGGCTTGGTGACCACCGTGTAAATCGTCTTCGAGAATATGTCATTCGGCAGACTGAAGGCACTGACCAACACCGCAAAGATAGACACCAAGACCTGGGCCGCAAAGAACAAAAACGCAATGTAGCTCCGCTCCGGATACTTGCTGCCACCGCCGATGAACCAGCCCGCGACGGACAAGGCCAAGACAAAAATCGCCACCGTCACCACAAACAGGCGGATGTTCTCCTTGATGGCCAAGCGAGCGATCGCCCAGATCCGTCGCCACCTCATCTGCAGCAGGTCCGGCACCGCTTGAAACACGGTTTGCGAAACCGAATAAAACGCCTCACCCGGCCCCACTCGAAAGCTGGACACGATAAAGCCGAGCAGCAAACCGGCCACGACCGAGAAAGCCATGATGTAAACGAAAGTCAGCAGCGCGCCTTCGTTCAACAACCAATCGGTAAAGGTGCGAAATTCTTCGACAACCATCGATGCAATACCCTGTGAAATGCAATCCGGTGACCCGACGACTCCGGCCGCAGGCAGTCCTCAAACTACCCCGGCCCCCAGTTGACGGCCTGTGACGGCCTGTGACGGCTTAACGATTCCCGTTGTCGTCGCCACTGCCAATGATGCCACGGGCCCCAGGCCGATTCTGACTCTCGCGGACAATGTCCAAGAACAAATTCTCCAGCGTGTTCTTCGGGCTGGAGACGTCCAACATCTTGCCGCCACTGGTGGCCAAAATCTCGGCGATCTTGGCCTGAGCATCCGGAGTCAACCCCTCGACGCGGATCTGCTGCTGGTTCGTGACTTCCAACAACTCGTCGACTCGCCCCAGCTCCTTCAACTCACCCTGGTACAAAATCGCGATGCGGTCGCACACGTCCTGCACGTCGGCCAACAAGTGGCTGCACATGACGACGGTCTTGCCCTGCTCCTTCAACTCCAGGATCAAGTCCTTCATTTCCCGCGTGCCCAAGGGATCCAAACCGCTGGTGGGCTCGTCCAACAGGACCAAGTCCGGGTCGTTGATCAGGGCCTGCGCCAGCCCAATGCGGCGGGTCATGCCCTTGGAGTATTCCTTCAGGGGCCGACGCCGAGCCCACTTCAGGCCGACCTTTTCAATCAGCTGGGCCGCCCGTTCACGCCGCACGCTGCTGGGCATGTCGAACAGCCGGCCGTAGAAATCCAGGGTCTCTTCGGCGGTCAAAAAGCGGTACAAGTACGATTCTTCCGGCAAATAGCCGATCCGTTCGTTTTTGGAAACTTCCGTGGTGGGCTTGCCGAAAATCGTGGCTCGGCCGCCCGAGGGGAACAGCAGCCCCAAGAGCAACTTGATGGTGGTGGACTTGCCCGAGCCGTTCGGCCCCAACAAGCCGAAGACTTCACCCTTGCGGACTTCCAGATCCAAGCCCTTGAGTGCTCGGACCTTGGAGCGACCCCAAAAATCCGAGTAAACCTTGGTCAAATTCTGGGTCTCGATCACGATGTTCGGATCGTAATCGACATTGGTCTGGGTTAGCGGGGCAGCCGCGGGAGCGGTTGGGGTCGCACTTGCCATGGGGGACGGTTCTCCGAGGTTGCTGTCAATTCAAACATGAATAGGCCGGTCGGCCTGCCCAGCAGCATCCACTATAAGACCGCCCCCCCGGGGCAGCAAGCAATTGAAGCAGTTTTGTTACCTAGCCGCTTCGAACAACTGTTCCACCAGGAATTGGTAGGCCAACGCCTGCATGTAGGCCGACTGCTTGTTGTTGGCCGCACCACCATGCCCACCCTCGATATTCTCGAAGTAGTGCACCGAGTGCCCCTGAGCGGCCATCTTGGCGTACATCTTCCGCGCATGACCGGGATGCACCCGATCATCACGTGTCGAGGTGGTGAACAGGACTGTCGGGTACTTCACGTCCGGGCGGATGTTCTGATACGGCGAGAACTTCTGGATAAAGTCCCACTGGGCCGGATCGTCAGGATTGCCATATTCGGCCATCCAAGAGGCCCCCGCCAGCAACTTGTGGTAGCGTTTCATGTCCAGCAGTGGGACCTGACAAACGGCCGCCCGGAACAAATCGGGGTACAACGCCACCATGTTGCCCACCAACAAGCCGCCGTTCGAGCCTCCCTGGATCGCCAACTTTTCCGACCGAGTCACCCCCCGTCGGATCAGATCCTGAGCCACCGCCGCAAAGTCTTCATACGCCCGCAGGCGATTCTCCTGCAGAGCGGCCTGGTGCCAACGCGGCCCGTATTCGCCGCCACCGCGGATATTGGCCACCACGTACACTCCGCCCTGGCTGGTCCAAGCCCGCCCCACCCCCGGGTTGTAGCCGGGCGTGAGCGAAATCTCAAACCCGCCGTAACCGTACAGCAGCGTCGGATGACTGCCGTCCAGCTTCAGATCTCCCCGCGAGACCTGGAAGTACGGCACCCGTGTCCCGTCCTGGCTGGTGGCAAAGTGCTGGCTGACCTCCAACCCGCTGGCATCGTACATGGCGGGCAACTGCTTGAGCGACTCCGGCTGCTGACCGATCTCACCGTACCACAGCGTCGTCGGCGTCAAGTAATCGTTGACGGTCATGAAGTAGGCATTGGAATCGTCCGAGTCGATCGCCCCGGCCGAGACCGTGCCAATCGCCGGAGCCCCCACCAACGGCTGGGACTTCCAGCCCGTGGTTGTCGGCTCCAGCACCATCAGTTTGTTCTTCACATCCTCCAGGACATTGACGATGACATAGTCTTTTGTGGGGCTGTAGCCGGCCAAGGAGGTATTGTCCGACGGCGCAAACAACACGCTGAAATCCCGAGCCCCGCCCAAGAAGGCGTCAAAATCGATCGCCAACAGGCTGCCGGCTGGATAGGTCTGACCACCCACCTCCCAAGGCTCCCGCGGCTCGACAAACAAGTGCTGACGATGCACGGATTTGCTGGCCGTGTTCGGCACATCGATCTTTTCCAACTTGCCGTTGTTCAGCCAATACAGCTCGTTGTAATAAAACCGAATCGCCCGGTTGACAAAATGCCGCTCGAAACCGGGCGAATCGTCGTAGCCGGCGGAGATCGACATGTCGTCGTTTTGCCCCTCGTACACCACCTCCGCCTGCTCCAACGACGTGCCCCGCCGCCAACGCTTGACCACTCGCGGGTAACCAGAAGTGGTCATCGAGTCCGCAGCGCCAAAGTCGGTATAGATGTAGACGTGATCGCGATCGATCCAATCCATCCCGCCCTTGGACTCCGGTCGCGCAAAGCCGTCCGGCACAAACTGTCGCGTCTGCATGTCGAACTCGCGCGTGACCGTGGCGTCCGCCCCACCCCGCGACAAGGTGATCAGGCAGTGCCGGAAGTCTGGCCGCAACAGCGACGCCCCCCGCCACACCCAGTTTTCGTCCTCTTGCTCGGCGATCTGGTCCAGATCCAGCAGGACCTCCCACTCCGGCTCCGCTTTTCGATATTGCTCCAGTGTCGTGCGACGCCACAGGCCGCGGACGTTTTTCTTGTCCCGCCAAAAGTTGTAGTAGTAATCGCCCCGCTTCGAGACCAATGGGATGCGAGCGTCCGAATCCAGGATCGCCAACAGATCCGCCTGCAGGGCCTGGAAACCGGCCTGCGACTCGTACCGCTCCTGCGTCAGGGCATTCTGCTGCCGCACCCAATCCAGAGCGGCGTCGCCCGCCACATCCTCCAACCACAGATAAGGGTCCTCGTCCGCCTCATGCTTCGTCGTCACCGACACCATCTCCCGCTCGCTTTCCTGCAGTACGGGCTGGGCAACACCCCAACCCATGCCAATCACCGCCCAACTCAAGCCAATCCACCAAGTCAACAACATCGCTTCTTTCCTCTACAAATCGTCGACACGACAGCGTCTGCCCGACGCCCTAACCACTCCCAACATGGGTTTCCTGCCACGATATTTCCTGGCAGCTTTTCCGCCGGCATCGCACTCACCGGGCTCGACTCACTTGGCGTAGAGCAGCCGATTGGCCATAAGCGCCCCCAGCTCCGGGATGGCCTGGACTTTCTCACGCGTGGTCTCCACATCGTAGGCCACTCGCTGGAACTCCAACCAGCGGTCCTCCAGGATCAGGTAGCTGGCGCGGGGGTCCCCGTCCCGCGGTTGCCCCACGCTGCCCACATTGACCATGATCTTCTCCTCGCCCAAGCCGAAGCCCTCCGGCAGATCATCGGGCGTCAAGAATCGCCGGTCTTGAGTGAAAACGCCCGGCAAATGCGTATGTCCCTGCAGGCACACGTGCGGCACCAGACAAAACAGCCGCTCCATCCGCCGCTTGTCCCCGACATCCTCCGGGAAGACATAATCGGACAATGGACCGACCGGCGAGCCGTGGACGAACATCAGGCCTTCGCATTGCACGACCCGCGGCAGACCATTGAGAAACTCCCAGCGTCGTTGCCACTCGGCCGACGACTCGTCCAACACCTGCCGCCGCGTCCACTCCATCGACCGTTCGGCCTGTGAATTGAAACCCTCGGTCGGGAACAGCACGCCATTTTCGTGATTCCCCAACAAACAAAACTGGAAATCACGACACAAATCCAAACACTCATTGGGATTCGGCCCGTAGCCAATCATGTCGCCCAGGCAAAAGAACCGCTCGACTTGCTTGGCAGCAGCGTCTTGCAGCACGGCCTGCAGGGCCTCCAGGTTCCCGTGAATGTCACTCAAGATCGCTGTCTTGGCCACTGCCGATCCCTGTCCGCGAAGTTACCTGCCCGACAACAACCGATCGCCCAACATGTTGTCCAGATCTTCAATGGCGTAAATCTTCTGCCGCGTCTTCTGCACGTCATACTCCAAGCGCACGTAAGTCACCGTCCGCTGGTCCGTGTCCAAAATCGCATAACAAGACCGCGGGTTGCCATCCCGCGGTTGCCCCACACTGCCCACGTTGATCATGGCCTTGGAGTCGGGCAGCCGAGTCGTGTAGGTCCGCGGCCGACCCAGACTGGAGTCGTCAGCGTCCGTGTCGTCGAATTCCTCGGGAGCAATAAACGTGCGATCCTCGCAGAAAATACCCGGGATGTGCGTGTGACCCTGGAAGCAATACCGCTCGATCCGGCCAAACAGAGCCGTCATCTTGCGGTCGTCGTAAGAATCCTCGGGAAACACGTACTCGTTGGTGGGCTCCCGCGGCGAACCATGCACATACAGGTACTCGCCCTCGGCGTACCGCGGCGGCAAGTCACCCAAGAACCCCCAGCGCTGATCGAAGTCCTCGTCCGAACCCGGCCCGTTTTCGATCTGCGTCCGAGTCCAATAAATCGCCTGCAGAGCCAACGGATTGAAGCCGTCGGGATCAAACAGAGCGGCCTGGTCGTGATTGCCCAAGATCGTCCGCTCGCATTTTTTGCGGACCGCGTCCAGACATTCCACTGGATTTGGCCCATAACCGACGATGTCGCCCAGGCAAAAGATGCTATCCACCCCACGGGCCGCGATATCGGCCATAACCACCGTCAAGGCATCAAAGTTGCCATGAATATCGCTAATGATTGCTCGTTTCACTCAGCGTGGTTCCCATTCCTACGACTCATGATACTAAACACCGCGCCCACGGAACGACGCCTCGCTGAACTACCGCCGGCCCCCAATGCCCCCCCGTTCCTCGCTCCACTTCCGCTTACAGCAGCCCCACCCAGCACCCCAGCAGACCCCGCCGGTACCCCAGCAGACCCCGCCCGGCAAACCAAACAAGGCCGACCCGCCCGACGGATACGGTCCGCCATGACACGCCGTTGGCTGGCTCGAGCCCGTCCGCGGTCCTAGTTTACGTTCTCTCGGCCTGCTTGCAATCCAAGGAAGCGGCAATCTCTTGAACAATCGTCCCCCGCGGGTCACAATCCGGAGGTCGGTCGAACCCAGCGGTTCCGTAGGCCGAACCCCGATCCCGTTGTCGAAGCCCCCGGTGAGTTCATGTCGTCGCAGCCGCCTCTCCTGCTGATGATCGATTGCAGCGATGCCCAGGCCTCGGTCGGCTTGGCGGAACTGAGCCCGGCGGCCATTCACCGTGCCGGGGAGTCGCCCGTCGACCCATCCCAAATCGTGCGAGCCATGACCGTCACACCGGCCGATACCCGCACTGCCGTCAGCCTGGTCCCCACCCTGCAGACGCTATACCGCGTGGCCGGCGAGCGTCTCCAGCGGACCGCCGCGGTGGCCGTGACCTATGGCCCGGGCTCGTTCACCAGCCTGCGGATCGGGCTGACCATCGCCAAGACCCTGGCCTACGCCTGGAATGCTCCACTGATCGGCGTCAATGCCTTGGATCTGTGGCTGCGGGCCGTTCAGCGGCAAAAATCGGCCCCACCGCTCAACTCGTTCGCCACTGCCACTCCCCCACCAGTCACTTGCGCCTACAAACCGGCCTATCGCGGCTTGTGGTACACGAAGCAGGTCGTCTTCCACGGTGGCTCACCGGCCAGCCCTGGGACCGGCCACGGACCGAGCCTCGGGGTCACCGAGCTAACCGAGCGACTGGCGCTGGCTCGTCGACACACAAGCTCCGCAGCAGCCGCCGGTGCACCGTCGCCCGACGCCGCCACCATTACCGATTGGGCTTGCCACCAACCCGATCCCGCCCAAACGCCCTGGTCGGAAGCCCAAGCCGGCCAGCCGTTTTGGTCGGTGCTGCAAGCGACCCACATGGTGCCAGCCACCCTGCGTTGGCTGCCCTCGCCGCAAGACGCTGGCGCCAAGCCACAATCACCTGGTACTGCACAAACATCTGACGCGGCACAAACACCTAGCACTGCACAAACACCTGGCAGTGCACAAACACCTGGCGCTGCACAAACATCTGGCGCTGCACAAACACCTGGCAGTGCACAAACATCTGGCGCTGCACAAAAATCTGGCGCTGCACAAAAATTCGGCGCTGCGCGGGCCGGTTCCGCTCCTGGCGGCGCCGACGGGACCTGGGTCGTGGACTGGCCGCTGGTCGAAGGGCCGTTGGTCGACGGGCCGCTGGTCGACAGGACCGGGCCTGGGGCACCTAGGGGCGACGCGGGGGATACGGGCGCCGAGCCCCGCTTTTGGCCGGCTCCCAACGCTGCCCAGCTCATGGCGGCCCTGGCCGAGCTGGCCTGGCATGGCTTGGCCCACGCGCCGCTCGAGTCGCTCGATCCGCGTTACTTACAGCCCGTGTACTTCCGCCCCAGCGCGGCCGAAGAGGCCCATGCCTCCCGTGGCCAATAGGTGGCACCCATCTTTCCCAGCGACGATTCCGGGCCAGTCAACGTCCGCCCGAAGAAGGCGATTCGCCCCGAGTTCCCGCCGCCAAACCGTCAACCTCGAGGCTGATGCGACCCGCAAGTCGGTTGATTCAACCTCGACCACCGCACTCGTACTCGAGTTCGATGAATCGGAATGGTATCCGCACTCGACAGGCTGCTTGATTCGAGTAGGAGTACGAGTACCGCCAACGGCTGAGTACGAGTACCGCCAACGGCTGAGCACGAGTACCGCCAACGGCTGAGTACGAGTAAGACGGCCACTTTCATTTCATCCCACCTCAAACCAGCAGCGGGCTGCTGCTCTACGGCTATCCCCATTCCTCTGTCCCCCATTCCTCTGTCCCCCATTCCTCTGTCCCCCATTCCTCTGTCCCTATTCCTCTGTCCCCATTCCTCTGTCCCCATTCCTCTGTCCCCCATTCCTCTGTCCCCCATTCCTCTGTCCTCATTCCTCTGTCCCCATTCCTCTGTCCAAATTCCTCTGTCCTATCAAGATCCAAACCAGCAGAGGGCTGCTGGTCTACAGACTGTCCCCATTCCCCTGTCCCCATTCCCCTGTCCTCATTCCTCTGTCCCCATTCCTCTGTCCCCATTCCTCTGTCCCCATTCCTCTGTCCGTATGCGTCTTTCCCTATCACGCTTCAAACCAACAGAGGTCTGCTGGTCTACATACGGCTGCTGGTCTAGGGCCGCTTCCGTCGTGGCTCTGCCCGGCGGAGCGGCAACTGACGGCTACAAAATCCCCCAAATCAATCAAAAAGAAGGATCGTTGCCTCTTGGCCACACTCGCCACCTTCGGCCTCGTGCCGATGGGGCGATGACTGACTAGCTACCAGCTCCCCCCAAATAATCAAAAAGAAGGATCGTTGCCTCTTGGCCACACCGCCACCTTCGGCCTCGTGCCGATGGGGCGATGACTGACTAGCTACCACGCCCCCTTAAATAATCAAAAAGAAGGATCGTTGCCCCTTGGCCACTCTCGCCCCCGTGCGGGTTTACCCCGCCGGAGCGAAAGTTTGGGTAGCTAGAACGCCCCCCCAAATAATCAAAAAGAAGGATCGTTGCCTCTTGGCCACACCGCCACCCTGAGGCTTTTTTTTAGCTATTGGAAGGTCGAGCCGCCGGATCAAGGTGCTTAAATTGCGGCTCCTCGTTGTTCCTACAGGGGCCGTTCGCCCGCCGACTCCAAATCTAAATTCCGGATTTTAAAACGGACGCAAAGTCTACGAGAGCTTCCTGCAGCCCGTCACCACCGCCTCGCCTCGCACGCCGATCTCGCGGGCTAATTGTCACCTTACACTCATGCGTCCACGTTACATGTACGTCAGGCGGGTTGAATCGAAAAATCCTTCATTTTTGGAATAAGATCATCGTATGCCCCCGCAACAAACACTGATACCGCTTTTTGGCTTTCGTCCCCATCATGAAACCCCGTGAATGCAATTCCAAGTTTCAGCAGTACGACAAACCCTACCACTTCCTTCGCTTCAGAGTCAAGCTTAACAAGTTTCTCGAATGTCTCGCGCAAAAAGACCGATTGATTTTCGAATTCCACATTTGCGCCAGGCCCGAAACCAACGTGGACAACGGTTGACTTTGAATCAAAGCCGATGTTAACGAAATCGTAATCGTATGTCGTCCGTTTTCGAAAGTTGGTCGACTTAATTACCGGCTCTCCGAGTACAGCAATCACCTCGTCTGTCCGCATCCCAAACGCCACCGGAAGCGCTCCAACATAAGGTTTAATCGTGAATAGATCAGCACTCATCTTTGCTTGCTCTTCGTTTTCGGTGGAACGAAGCGGATCTGACGTGCATAGGCAAGCATCTCGCGAATCGCATCGTTGTATTTGCTAACGTCTCCGGAACCATCGAACGCTGCTCGACGCACATCGCGAATCTCAATTGCCATTGCTTTACGAACTTCTCCCTCAGTTAGCAAGTCTTCGATGAACGAGCGATAGGCCGCAGAGTCTGCTCGACTTCCATGACTGGAAGTCCGGATGTGATCTGACCTACTCATTTGAATCGCGGGCCCCACATCAGGGTGCAGACCATTAATCGTTTTGGCTGGCATATGATGGGACTCGAGCCCATCACCCCATGGCAATTTCGTTTGGCCATGTGCCCCACCTCTGTATTTGTCTCCAGCATTATGCGCCAGCACCCCACTAGCACCAACGTAATAAACATGTTCGTCTTGGACTTCGAGGTTGTAAACGGGGGTGGGGCCGGGGCGAGGGAGTTTTTGCTGAACCCAGACGGTGTCGCCGGAGAGGTTCTTGAGTCGCTCGCCCAGGCGTAGGTCCATCGCGGCGACGTAGTCGTGACGGTCCTGGGACCAGATCGGATGATTGCCAGTCACCCCGATTCGCTCCCACGACGGATCAATGCTCGTTGCCCGCGACGCCCGCGGGTACAGCAGAGCTTCCTCGGAGGTTTGGAGAGTGGTGAGTGGGTCAGTCGGTGAGCTAGACGTTGAAGTCAGGTGAGTGGAACTGGCCGAGTTCACTCCGGACGGTGGTTGGGGACTGAGATACAGATCGATCAGGTCGCTGCTGGCGTGGTGGAAGGTGGTCAGGACGACTTTGCCTGGCCCCGGCAAGATCGCTGGGCAGGGTTCCAGCCCCGTCACCACCGCCGCGCCTCGTACGCCGATCTCGGGCAAGTCCAACGAGATCGTGACCAGCACCGACTCGGCTGCCATCTCCGCCATCAACCACCGCACGTCATGCAGTTCGGCAAACAGCGGCCGCAGGGGAACTTCCGGTACATCGGTTGGCAAGGACTTGAGGAACCGCGACGAATTGGCAGCGGTTGAGAGCGACGTGTTCTGGAGGTCTTCGTCGTCCTGGAACTGGTAATCGATCTGCTCCAGCACCCAGTCTTCCTGGCGGAGCATCTCCATCTTCAGCAGCGAGCCATCGGACTTGGTCATCTCCAAGTTCAGCTTGACCCACTGGGCCCAGTTCGGCTCGGCGAACGTTTCGCGAATCTCCGTCCCCAACTGCGGATCGTACGCTGGCACTCGGGTGCCAACCCTGATGTCCTTGATCGGCGTCTGGGTCAGTGTGTAGACCGGCGCCGATGGCGTGGCGGTCGGATTGGCCTGACGCTTGGCGACCGGTTGCGTGGGGGGTGAGACGAGGCGGAAGAAGATGCCGTTTTCTGAAAACAGACCGTAGCCGATCAACAAGGCGGCAATCAGGTAGCCGGTCGGTTGCAGGTATTTGGATTCGGTCATGGATGTATCTCCCGTGCGGGCGGTTAGTATAACGTGCTAGATTCCGTAGTTCAAGTTTCCGCAGGTAGCCCTGCGGGTGGTTAGGCCGCGTAGTGGTATTGGACTTTCCAAGGATCGTCCTCGGGCTCTTGGTCGGCTTGGGCCTTGCGGCTGAGGGCCCGGCAACTGAGTGCGACGACCAGTCCCAAACCGACTGCCGCCCATTGTCCGTCGGACAGCAAGCGACGTTCCTGTGCCGGCACGTCCAGATCCACTGTGGCCGCCAAAGTCACCTGGCTCAAGTCACCCTGTACGGAGTATTGGGTCACGTTCGTCGGGCCCTCGAAGCAGCCGATGTACTTGGCAATCAGCGGTAGAATGCGTTTGGCGATTGGCTCGGGCAGCAGGCTGTTGAGCTTACGAGCCCACTTGCAGAATTTGCCAGCCGCCGCGGCAGCGCTAACAGCAGCGCCCACACCAGCGGTGGCGACACTGACACCGATCGTGAGGGTAATCTCGTAGGTAATCATACCTGCGATTTGCCCCAAGATGGCCGCCTTCTCTTGTTGTGGGAGCTCGGCCAATTCCGCCAGTATCTGTGGCAGCAATTCTTGCAGGACGACGTTGACTTGATCCAGAACCTGCTGAGTCTCATTGGACAGAGCACCGGACGCGTATCCCAGTAGCTTCGGCAGATCATTGGCGACAGCGTAGAACGTCTGGCCGAACTCCATAGCCGCGTAAACCGACTGTTCCATGCTTTGACCGGCGGCAACGATCCCTTGCCCGAACTCCAGTGCCAAACGCCGCATCGCTGCCGCCGACAACGTAAGTGCCCGCAAACCAGACCGCATCCCAGCCCCAGGTGGCGGTGTCCCACAGCATCGACAGCGTTCCCATCAGTCCGTCGTAGGCGAATCCAGCTGCGAACGCTTGGGTGAACGCCAAAGCCGTTTCACCATTGAGATCCAATTGGATGATTCTCGTGATCGAGTTCACCCAACTGGAGTCGTCGGCGACTTGCCCCTCGGCCTGGTCACCTGACGGGTAGGACCCCTCAGCACTTTGGGCCGGGGCAAAGCCCGTCTCGTTCGAAGCGAGAACGCCACGCGTGCTCGGAGCTACGAGCAAAAGTCGTAAGCCCGACCGACCGAGCCAACAGGCAGTAGTTCCCCAATTGATAATTGAACCGATCGGGGCGTCACGCAGGCGCCCCGATCGAGCCTGTTCTATCCTGGTCTAGCGTCACCAGCCTCCTCACTGAATCCGCTTGTCCACACCGCAGGCCCACACCAGTAGGCCCACTTCGATGTAACCAATTTCTCCATGCTGCTGGTGGACGCTTACATGACTCGGATAAACTGGCCAAACAGAAATTGCTCGACCAACTCCTACATCCCAGCGCGTAATCTGGGCAAAAAGGGTCAGACCATGTCGTGGCCGTTACAGCCTTTTGCCGCTCAACCATTACCGCCACCGCGACTGGGGCACGTGGCAGTTGCTCGTCGAGAGCCACCGCGATACCAGCTGCGATCCTGCAAGTTCACCACTACTAGATTGAAGCGAAGTCGAACGATTTACGAGCCCTATTCTGTATGGGGCGTTGCATTGTACATTCTTGCTATGATCCACGCCAACTACCGTCTTTATCTCGCCAAATAATGGGCGGTATTTCGTAGAAAAAAACATTCAAATCCTCGTCATCAAAATCCTGCGCAGAAGATGGCCACAATCTTTTTAAATACGGAATAATTTGCTCAACAGTAATTATCCAATGAGTACTCTCATCACAAATAGTCTTAGACGGCAAGGAACCATCAGCAACAAACAGAACATTCTCATTCGGCTTGATAAATCTGATTTTTCCTTCGTCGAGCAGACGTGAGACCAAGTAAAAAAAGGCGTCTTTCAACTCCGAAAAGCTACTTATTCCGTCGTATCGTTGCCAAAGACAATTCGACCAAAGGCCAAAGCACTCTGCAGCGATCTCGTCATATCGGTCATCAACTGCTCTCCTAACCTTTTCCGACGGATTGATTTCAGTCAAACTTCACCTCCCTTCGAACACGTCCTGCTACAACTGCTGGAATGTCGATCGTCCACCGACCAGTACCTGATGTTGAGAAATTTCTAAGTACAAAATTGCCGTCTGGGGTCGGGATCATATAGATCTCTCGACCCCCGCCCAGCGACCGAGGAGTGGGTAAAGATTGCCCCACAAGCTGACTGAAATACTGCTTTACTTCCGAATCACTTACATTCGCAAAGACTCTCGCCCCTCCCGAGCTTCCATTGTGAAGTACAGTTCGATCTCCTATCTGTATCCCTCGACGAGGGTTTTGACCGTCAAAGAGCTCCGATAATTCAACTCGTCTAGTTGACGCATCGCACCGATCCTCCCCCACATTATGCGCCAGCACCCCACTAGCACCAACGTAATAAACATGTTCGTCTTGGACTTCGAGGTTGTAAACAGGGGTGGGGCCAGGGCGAGGGAGTTTTTGCTGGACCCAGACGGTGTCGCCGGAGAGGTTCTTGAGTCGCTCGCCCAGTCGCAGGTCCATCGCGGCGACGTAGTCGTGACGGTCCTGGGACCAGATCGGATGGTTGCCCGTGACCCCGATTCGCTCCCACGACGGATCAATGCTCGTTGCCCGCGACGCCCGCGGGTACAGCAAGGCTTCCTCGGAGGTTTGGAGAGTGGTGAGTGGGTCAGTCGGTGAGCTAGACGTTGAAGTCAGGTGGGTGGAACTGGCCGAGTTCACTCCGGTCGGCGGTTGGGGGCTGAGATACAGATCGATCAGGTCGCTGCTGGCGTGGTGGAAGGTGGTCAGGACGACTTTGCCTGGCCCCGGCAAGATCGCTGGGCAGGGTTCCAGCCCAGTCACCACCGCCTCGCCTCGCACGCCGATCTCGGGCAAGTCCAACGAGATCGTGACCAGCACCGACTCGGCTGCCACCTCCGCCATCAACCACCGCACATCATGCAGTTCGGCAAATAATGGTCAGCGGAACTGGTTGGGCTAGCGTTCACTAACGCTCGACGAATACGGCTTTGACTCCAATTTTGTTTAGCAAATCGCAAACCAATTCAATTGTTCGATCACGCTGAATCCCGTTACACCAATGAAAATCCATGTAAATCTCGCTCGTTCGTATACCAATCGTCATGTCTTCGCGGACGACACTATTAGTATCTCGAAGTGCCACACCGAACTCTGTTATTGACTGACGGATAATGGAGAGTTCAGTCATGGTTAGCGACTCGATTAGCCGGTTAACTTGCTCTGTGGTCAAAGGGGGTTCAGGCTTAAAGAAGTACTCGTAGCTCATCGTGTTCCTGCTCCATGTGGCCGACGGCGAACAACTGGGAGGTTACGCGGGTTCCGAATTCCAATGTGCGTATCAGCATCAATCGTACTTATAAAACCTCGGTCGTTTAACTGGTTTCTAAAAGGATCCTGCTTATGCACATGAGCGTTATTGGCGGAACGGTAAATACTTTGGTTCTCGTTACCATACGGATGAATTCGAACTTCGGAACCGTCGAGGTGACTCCAAGTTTCATTACGTGCGACTGAATTACTAACTTTCGTTGTGGTAAAGCCTGAGTCGCTTAAGATTTCTCTTACTTCCTTTTCCGACCTTCCTTTCAGTTGAGGAAGGTTGCTAGCAGCATCGCAATTCCGACCAGCATTATGCGCCAGCACCCCGCTGGCACCAACGTAATAAACATGTTCGTCTTGGACTTCGAGGTTGTAAACAGGGGTGGGGCCGGGGCGGGGAGTTTTTGTTGGACCCAGACGGTGTCGCCGGAGAGGTTCTTGAGTCGCTCGCCCAGGCGCAGGTCCATCGCGGCGACGTAGTCGTGACGGTCCTGGGACCAGATCGGATGGTTGCCCGTGACCCCGATTCGCTCCCACGACGGATCAATGCTCGTTGCCCGCGACACCCGCGGGTACAGCAGAGCTTCCTCGGAGGTTTGGAGAGTGGTGAGTGGGTCAGTTGGTGAGCTAGACGCTGATGTCAGGTTGGTGGAACTCAGCGAGTTCACTCCGGCTGGTGGTTGGGGACTGAGATACAGGTCGATCAAGTCGCTGCTGGCGTGGTGGAAGGTGGTCAGGACGACTTTCCCTGGCCCCGGCAAGATCGCTGGGCAGGGTTCCAGCCCAGTCACCACCGCCTCGCCTCGCACGCCGATCTCGGGCAAGTCCAACGAGATCGTGACCAGCACCGACTCGGCAGCCATCTCCGCCATCAACCACCGCACGTCATGCAGTTCGGCAAACAGGGGCCGCAGGGGCACTTCCGGTGCGTCGAGTGGCAAGGACTTGAGAAACCGCGACGAACTGGCAGCGGTTGAGAGCGACGTGTTCTGGAGGTCTTCGTCGTCCTGGAACTGGTAATCGACCTGCTCCAGCACCCAATCTTCCTGGCGGAGCAAAGTCAGCGGTCAGTTGTTTCACAAGCGGGAATTAGAATTGTCGGATCGTTGCCCCTTGGTCACACCGCCACCGCTCGGGCTTGTCCCGGCGGAGCGCTGACTGACCGGCTACCACACTTCCCCCAATAATCAAAAAAAAGGATCGTTGCCCCTTGGTCACATCGCCCGTAGAAAGTGGACGAGTGACGCGTCGTCCGACGACCAGTCACCGCCAAGCCATGTCCACCAACCCGAGCGTTGCAGAGCACGCCTCCCCCAATTGCGGTCTCGGAGAAGGTTGAGCAGCTAAACCTACGTCGCACTCGACCGTTTAAACCCCAATTATTGCCGCGTTGCCAACCGCGACGTCCTCTCCGCCGCCAACCGCACTCTAACCTGTTGGAACGGTAACTCAGGTTACGCCGGGCGTGTCCCGACGCGTCGGTATTTCGCTTCGGCACCACCCATTCGCCCGGCGGTGCATCCTGCCAAGATTGCGATGGCTACCTGCCGCTGCCGGTTACCGCTCGACGTCGGTCCCGTCGTCTGTCCGGACGGTAAACCGCTGCCACACCGATTCGAAATCTTCAGCTGATATTTCACGCGGTCTGAACTGTGGATCTGCCGCGATGTCGTCGATGCTGGGCAAGGGCTCGATTGATAACTTCGTACCACGAGTTGAACGCGCCGCGTCCGCGTAGCCAGCTGTCCCATCTGCGTACACCTCGACCTTACGAAGTTCCCACAACTCATCATCAAGTTCCGAATACAGCTTTACCGGATCGACTGCAATAGTGTGGCACCAATCAACTTCTAGGTAAATCATGATCTTTCGCTCCCTACTGTCCAACCTTGCCACTACTGATGATCAGGTCCGAAATATCCAATGCCACTTCGTTCGGAATCACGTAGACACCATTTCGTCCGCGAATGACGTTCAAATCGGTCACGTCAATCTCGACGTAATGTGTAAACCTCCGGCCTTGGAATGGCTGTCCAAGAAACTCCCGAGATAGTTGTGCGGGAGTCTTTGTTCCCGGCGCGAAGTCTAACACGTATTGTCCATTGCCATAACGTACATCGCTTGGATTCGCAGCTTTTGTCGACGCGTTTAACCGCTTCGACGAAAGAATGCCCTGCTGGCCAGCTTCATCCGTGTAATGGAAAGGAGTCCGACGGACTGTCTTCTTTGGGGTATCACAGTCAGTGCTTTTATGCGCCAGCACCCCACTAGCACCAACGTAATAAACACGTTCGTCTTGGACTTCGAGGTTGTAAACAGGGGTGGGGCCGGGGCGAGGGAGTTTTTGTTGGACCCAGACGGTGTCGCCGGAGAGGTTCTTGAGTCGCTCGCCAACGCGCAGATCCATCGCGGCGACGTAGTCGTGACGGTCCTGGGACCAGATCGGATGATGGGTGGGCAGCGAGAACGCCTCAACCAACAAACCAAAATTCGGATCGTCGCCTCTTGGCCACATCGCCACCGCTCGGGCTTGTCCCGGCGGAGCGCTGACTGACCGGCTACCAAGCCTCCCCCAACGATCCAAAAAGATGGCTCTTCGCCCCTTGGTCACATCGCCCCCCGCGGGTTCACCCGTGGGAGCGGCAGTTTGGCAGCGAGACCGCCCCCAACGACCCAAGATGCGGATCGTCGCCCCTTGGTCACACCGCCCAGTACAGGAACCAATAGAGTCTTATGGAGCTTCGTCTCTTGGCCGGATCAAGGCCATCCATCACGACGCCCTGGAGTGGCAGCGGCTGGGACGAGTGTCGATCGAGCGGGGGTCGCATGTGGAGCCCAACTCGGCCGGCGAGTGGACGGCGGACCTGTCCCCGGTCGGCGGACCGGTGCTGGGGCCGTTTGCCAAACGGGGTGCAGCACTGGCCGCCGAGGTGGCGTGGCTGGAGCAGCACTGGTTACCTGTGAACTGTACTTCTACCGAGCAAGGAGCCGAGCATGGCAGCGATGTGTGATTTCGACCGGCAGGTGGTCGCCGAGGTGGTGGCTGAGCCGTTGGTCCTGTCGGACCCCGACTGGGACCGTCGGCCTCGCGTGTGTGACTGGGACCGGATCGATCGCCGCGGCTTGATCAGTCCTTCAGACTTGTTGGCGGTGGACTGGTTCTTGAAGCGGTAGCCACCGCGCGGGTGATACGGCTGTGTAACGATGCCGTTGAAAATCAAGCCAAGGGTGCCGGGCAACCGGCACCCTGAGGCTTTTTTTAGCTATTGGGAGGTCGAGCCGCCGGATCAAGGGGCCTCAGTCGCGGCTGCTCGTTGTTTTTACAAGGGTCGTTCGCTCGCAGACTACCATTCTAAATTCCGGATTTTAAAAAAGCGGCATGGCCCACGAGAACCGCCTATGAACTCATGGCATGCCTCGCACGAAGTGGTATCAATCGGAGTTTCACATTACGATTAAGGAAGCCGGCAGCCGCGTCGGCTGGTACTTGAGTAAAATGAGTACAACAATCTAGTCCACATCACCTATGGCCATTGTGGCCAATGCCGAATGTTTTGGTAACGACATCGTCTACCCCAGCGTTGAACCTCCGGCACAACACGTTGCTGGTTGACTCGCATGCGAGCGGCCGTTAGTTAGCAAACTTAAATGGAACTAAGGGGCGGGAGTGGCATTTGAAAAGGATTATTGCTTTCAAGCGAAGCCAGTAACCATTCTCGGTAGTAAAGTCGGAGGTAACGAAGCCCCGTCGAGTTGAAGTCGGTCGACCAAAATCCGATGTCCTCGCAGTCAAATTCTCTCAACGGGACATTTAAGAGCCGGTGCTCACTAAAGAACATTGCAGCCGTTCGAATCAGTTGCCTGACAACAGAAGGGTCAAAACTCGAATGTTCGTCCCAGTATCCAGCTAGATCTATAAGGTACAAGCCGTCGTAAGGTAGCTCTACTCTGTCGATTTCGATGCTGGAATCGACATCGCAAACTGCAAGGTGGCAGAGCCAATAATCGAATCCACCAGATAAAGGATCGACAATGGTGTAAGTGATCCTGCTCTCTGTTGCACCATGGAAGATGCCAAAATCTTGTCGACAGATACATCGCCCCCGGCAAGTCTCAGTATCACCCAGAAAGGCTATCTTTATAGCCTGCCCTTCATGCAACTTTTCCAACTGAATCACATTTCGATCCTCAACGACGAAGCACTACCAAACATGTAGTTTATTCAATTCATCCCAAAACCCGCCTCTGAGTGTATTCGATAATTGATGAATGCCTTCCGCGCCGCCAGCTTTCAGCGCGTCCATCACGTAGGTCACACACGAGTTTTCTCCGCACTTAAATCGCCGCCCGATGTATTTCCGTGAGTGCCTCGCTACGGACTCTGGATTCTTGACAGAGATTCGGACAAAGTCGGAGTAACCGCCAAAATCGCCACCTAGTTGTAGGGCGGTATTTTTGGTGTTTCGATCTATCACCAAATGCCGAAGTACCCCGTTTACTTCAAGTCCAACATGCTTACCATTCTGACTCAAGTATACCGTGACTACGTTCTCTTTTCGATTACGATCACAGTCGTTGCTGTTATGCGCCAGCACCCCATTTGTGCCAACGTAATAAACATGTTCGTCTTGGACTTCGAGGTTGTAAACAGGGGTGGGGCCGGGGCGAGGGAGTTTTTGCTGGACCCAGACAGTGTCGCCGGAGAGGTTCTTGAGTCGCTCGCCAAGGCGCAAGTCCATCGCCGCAACGTAGTCGTGACGGTCCTGGGACCAGATCGGATGGTTGCCCGTGACGCCAATTCGCTCGCAACAAGCGATCAAACCGCCGCAATTTTTGTACTAATGCAGCTTGGTACAGCTCGCAGCTGCCAGTTGGGTTCAACAAAGAAAGTTTTATCTGGTGGTCTTTGGTGATCCATCATAAGTGCTAGGCGGAAGTTTCCAACGAGTCGCGAAAAACTCGACATCCCAAAATTCAATCAAGCGTACAGAATCGGCTATTGGCCAAACTCCTGACTGCGAGTTCGAAAAGAACTCGTGAATAAAATAGTCTCGCAAATCGCAGCCATAATAGATGATATCCGTTTGATGAACGGAAAAAACTGGATTACCCGCAAGAACTGGACGGTCTGGAATCATCCGATGCCCGTACACCGGTATCAATTTTGGTGCGTTGGCTACCAACTGGCTTACGATTCTTCTCGCGTCGAACATAGTTTCCGGTCGTTTGCCCCATCCTGGAAGCCAGAAACCATTGTGTTCCACATCGAAAAGAATACCCTCCAGTGGCAGCTCGATCCATGACCGCAGTTCATCCCTATCGCCATTTCGCCAATCGGGAAATCGATCAGAAACAGGAAGTGCAAGTCTTAAGAATGAACGAAGGTCTTCAGGAAAGTGAATACCAAATTCGTTCTCAAAGCCTAAAATTTCGGCCTCCGACAGGCCTGCGTCGCACTCGATTCCATGTTCTTGCTTAAGAACGTCGATTATTGTAAGCCACTGTGATGACATGCTATTTCCATGGATCAACGAAGCAAAGCTGACCGAACAAAAGAGACACTTATTGGGGGCAGCTACTCAATCACCATCTGGGTACCAAGGCGAAGGGAATTTTCTGGGTTTTGAGTAGTCGTGATGTAGAACGTAGCCCATTGTGCCATCAAACCGCTTCAAGATTCGATGATTTGTTCCTGGTACAAGCCATTCGCTACTTCCTTCCCAATAGTTTGTGCTCGCACCAGTTTGCTTCTTTAGTTCCCGTGCAGAAAACACCTTCTGGACTCCATTCGTGCCTAAGTTTGGAGTTCCATTCCCGAGAATCATGTCTTCGTAGGCTTCCCGTATCGGCTTTGGGACCGGGTTCGGGTCCGACAATCGCTTTTTGTTACAGCCATCCCCACCCGCATTATGCGCCAGCACCCCGCTAGCACCAACGTAATAAACATGTTCGTCTTGGACTTCGAGGTTGTAAACAGGGGTGGGGCCGGGGCGAGGGAGTTTTTGCTGGACCCAGACGGTGTCGCCGGAGAGGTTCTTGAGTCGCTCGCCCAGGCGTAGGTCCATCGCGGCGACGTAGTCGTGACGGTCCTGGGACCAGATCGGATGGTTGCCCGTGACCCCGATTCGCTCCCACGACGGATCAATGCTCGTTGCCCGCGACGCCCGCGGGTACAGCAGAGCTTCCTCGGAGGTTTGGAGAGTGGTGAGTGGGTCAGTCGGTGAGCTAGACGTTGATGTCAGGTGAGTGGAACTCAGTGAGTTCGCCCCGGACGGTGGTTGGGGGCTGAGATACAGATCGATCAGGTCGCTGCTGGCGTGGTGGAAGGTGGTCAGGACGACTTTGCCTGGCCCCGGCAAGATCGCTGGGCAGGGTTCCAGACCCGTCACTACCGCCGCGCCCCGCACGCCGATCTCGGGCAAGTCCAACGAGATCGTGACCAGCACCGACTCGGCTACCATCTCCGCCATCAACCACCGCACATCATGCAGTTCGGCAAATAATGGTCAGCGGAACTGGTTGGGCTAGCGTTCACTAACGCTCGACGAATACGGCTTTGACTCCAATTTTGTTTAGCAAATCGCAAACCAATTCAATTGTTCGATCACGCTGAATCCCGTTACACCAATGAAAATCCATGTAAATCTCTGCTCGTTCGTATACCAATCGTCATGTCTTCGCGGACGACACTATTAGTATCTCGAAGTGCCACACCGAACTCTGTTATTGACTGACGGATAATGGAGAGTTCAGTCAGCGGTTAGCGACTCGATTAGCCGGTTAACTTGCTCTGTGGTCAAGGGGTTCAGGCTTAAAGAAGTACTCGTAGCTCATCGTGTTCCTGCTCCATGTGGCCGACGGCGAACAACCTGGGAGGTTACGCGGGTTCGAATTCCAATGTGCGTATCAGCATCAATCGTACTTATAAAACCTCGGTCGTTTAACTGGTTTCTAAAAGGATCCTGCTTATGCACATGAGGCGTTGACTGGCGGAACGGTAAATACTTTGGTTCTCGTTACCATACGGATGAATTCGAACTTCGGAACCGTCGAGGTGACTCAAGTTTCATTACGTGCGACTGAATTACTAACTTTCGTTGTGGGTAAAGCCTGAGTCGCTTAAGATTTCGCCTCGTCGAGCAAAATTTGTGGGTAGTTTTGGGCTCGGAAGGTTGCCAGTTGATGATATAGGGCGGTTTCTAGCGTTTTGTCACGACTTAAACCCGTACGCTTTTTTGATAGCCAGTTTGGCTTTGTTGCTCATTCCCTCCACACTGCCGTTGGAAATCTCACCGCGTGCCCGAAACCAATTTAGAGTATCTCTACGATGGCGTCTGAGTGTGCCAGCCATCTCCTTCATCGGATCAATCTTCTGATCGCATAGCGCTGAACGCACCATTGGTCCATGAAGCGGCCAGCCCAGGCCGGGCTAACGTACTCCCAGAAACGTTGAAAGTCCTCACGCATTAGGTAGGCACGGACGGTGCGAAGATTCAAACGGACCAGTTCTTTGAGTTTAATAGCCTGACGGTCCGTCAAATTGTCAGGGTTCTTTAGTAAACACCAGCGAGAGTGCTTTAGGATCTCTCCCTGACCTTGTTCCTTCAAGCGGCGAGCCTCCTCCCGCGCGGGACTTTGTCGATCTTTTCGTTCAACTTCTTCATCACGTGAAATCGATCAAACACATGGACTACATGACTCGCCCGCGCGGCGATCACATTCATGTACTGACGCCACATGTCGGTACAAATATACTTCAGTGTCCTCAGAGAATCGCTTGGGAATTGGTCAAAGATCCCATGTAGACTGGCTTCAGTCCGGTTTTGGGCAACATAGAGCAAACGTCGCATGCCTGCGTCGATCTGGTAAACCAGAGTCACGTATTTGTGCCCTCGACGGTAAGAGATTTCATCAATCCCTATCGCCTCCACAGCCCCTATTTCTCGATGTTTTAGCCCCCAGCCTACTACCCATCGAATCGACCGATAGACCGTATCCCAACTCGTTCCAAAGACCGACGCAGTCTCCTTCCAGCTGAGACGTTTGGCCCAGGTGGCCAAAAACAATCGATACGAATAGGTCGTTCGATGCTTGCCGTCGCTCCAAGGGACACGCTCCACTTTGACACCGCAACTCGTGCAGTTGACACGACGTAGAGCGTAGACAAAATATACCACCAGGCCCCACAAAGGCACGAACTCAAAGCGACGTTCTGTCAAACGGTCGTACCCGACGCGTGGCAGCCGCAGCCACTACAGATCGGTCGACTACCCGTTCTCGGACGAATACCCACCAAGATCGACTTCTTGTCCGCTGAGAAATTCGCGGACTCGTACACGAACCCCTTTTGCTTTTCCACTAGGTTGAGGATATTCTTAAGCTGCATCTTGTTCGGCTCCTTTGGGATGGTGTGCTTTTGCTTTACACAACCATACCAAATGTTCGGGCAAGATGCATTTTTGTTACCTTTCCAATATCAACCGACTAGACCCTTCCACCTCGCCGTCGCCTCGGACTGACACCCTGGGCTGCAGTTCGGGGCGACGGCTAGGTGGGAGGGGCGGCAACCCTTTTATTGAGCCTGAGCGGAGGACCTGCACCGCGGAATCAGCAGCAGAGTACACTAAAAACTACCCACAGATACGGCGGATGGAACCGGAGATTTCTCTTACTTCCCTTTTCCGACCTTCCTTTCAGTTGAGGAAGGTTGCTAGCAGCATCGCAATTCCGACCAGCATTATGCGCCCAGCACCCCGCTGGCACCAACGTAATAAACATGTTCGTCTTGGACTTCGAGGTTGTAAACAGGGGTGGGGCCGGGGCGGGGAGTTTTTGCTGGACCCAAACGGTGTCACCGGAGACGTTCTTGAGTCGCTCGCCCAGGCGCAGGTCCATCGCGGCGACGTAGTCGTGACGGTCCTGGGACCAGATCGGATGATTGCCCGTGACCCCGATTCGCTCCCACGACGGATCAATGCTCGTTGCCCGCGACGCCCGCGGGTACAGCAGAGCTTCCTCGGAGGTTTGGAGAGTGGTGAGTGGGTCAGTCGGTGAGCTAGACGTTGAAGTCAGGTGAGTGGAACTCGAGCGAGTTCACCCCGGATGGTGGTTGGGGACTGAGATACAGATCGATCAGGTCGCTGCTGGCGTGGTGGAAGGTGGTCAGGACGACTTTGCCTGGCCCCGGCAAGATCGCTGGGCAGGGTTCCAGCCCCGTCACCACCGCCTCGCCTCGCACGCCGATCTCGGGCAAGTCCAACGAGATCGTGACCAGTACCGACTCGGCTTCAACCTCCGCCATCAACCACCGCACATCATGCAGTTCGGCAAACAGCGGCCGCAGGGGAACTTCCGGTGCTTCAGTTGGCAAGGACTTGAGGAACCGCGACGAATTGGCGGCGGTTGAGAGCGACGTGTTCTGGAGGTCTTCGTCGTCCAGGAACTGGTAATCGATCTGCTCCAGCACCCAATCTTCCTGGCGGAGCAAAGTAAGCGGACAGTTGTTTCGCAAGCGGGACTTGGAATTTTCGGACCTTCGCCCCTTGGTCACACCGCCACCGCTCGGGCTTGTCCCGGCGGAGCGCTGACTGACCGGCTACCACGCCTCCCCCAAACGACAAAAAAGATGGATCGTCGCCCCTTGCTCACACCGCCCGTAGAAAGTGGACGAGTGACGCGTCGTCCGACGACCAGTCACCGCCAAGCCATGTCCACCAACACAAAGATTCACAGAGCACACGTCCCTCCGTTGCGGTCTCGGCGGAGTTTGAGCAGCTAAAACAACGAGGCACTCGACCGCCCAAACCCCGCGTCGTCGCCATCTAGCCTGTCGAACTCCCGGCCCAACGGCTCGAGGCCGTTGGGGCCGGCGCCACCTTCGGCCTCGTGCCGATGGGGCGATGACTGACCGGCTACCACACTTCCCCCAATAATCAAAAAAAAGGATCGTCGCCCCTTGGTCACACCGGGCCAGGACCGAGAGGGGACGAGCGCGGGCGTTGCCCGGAAGGTCGGTTACCGCCAAGCCATATCCACCAACTCAAAGATTCGCAGAATCCGCATCCCCCAATTGCGGTCTCGGCAGAGGTTGAGCAGCTAAACCAACGAGGCACTCGACCGCCCAAACCCCGCGTCGTCGCCATCTAGCCTGTCGAACTGCCGGCCCAACGGCTCGAGGCCGTTGGGGCCGCTCGCCACTGCTCCGGCCTCGTGCCGATGGGGCGATGACTGACCGGCTACCACACTTCCCCCAATAATCAAAAAAAAGGATCGTCGCCCCTTGGTCACACCGCCAGGACCGAGAGGACGAGTGCGGCGTTGCCCGAAGGTCGGTCACCGCCAAGCCATGTCCACCAACACAAAGATTCGCAGATCACACGACCCGCAATTGCGGTCTCGGCGGAGTTTGAGCAGCTAAAACAACGAGGCACTCGACCGCCCAAACCCCGCGTCGTCGCCATCTAGCCTGTCGAACTCCCGGCCCAACGGCTCGAGGCCGTTGGGGCCGGCGGGACCTCGACAAATGATTCCCGTTCAGTAGCAAGTTCGCACGCCTCGGAGTTTCGCGTTCAGGTGGAGGGCGAATAGGGACGGAGGGCGACCGCCTGAAGGCGGAACTACAAGCGGCGGGACCTCGGCCAATGATTCCCGTTCAGTAGCAAGTTCGCACGCCTCGGAGTTTCGCGCTCAGGTGGAGGGCGAATAGGGGAAGAGGGCGACCGCCTGAAGGCGGAACTACAAGCGGCGGGACCTCGGCCAATGATTCCCGTTCAGTAGCAAGTTCGCACGCCTCGGAGTTTCGCTTTCAGGTGGAGGGCGAATAGGGGAAGAAGGCGACCGCCTGAAGGCGGAACTACAAGCGGCGGGACCTCGGCCAATGATTTCCGGTCAGTAGCAAGTTCGCACGCCTCGGAGTTTCGCGTTCAGGGGTGGAGGGCGAATAGGGGATGGAGGGCGACCGCCTGAAGGCGGAACTACGAGCGGCGGGACCTTGGTAAATGATTCCCGTTCAGTAGCAAGTTCGCACGCCTCGGAGTTTCGCTTTCAGGTGGAGGGCGAATAGGGGAAGAGGGCGACCGCCTGAAGGCGGAACTACAAGCGGCGGGACCTCGACAAATGATTCCCGTTCAGTAGCAAGTTCGCACGCCTCGGAGTTTCGCGTTCAGGTGGAGGGCGAATAGGGGACGGAGGGCGACCGCCTGAAGGCGGAACTACAAGCGGCGGGACCTCGGCCAATGATTCCCGTTCAGTAGCAAGTTCGCACGCCTCGGAGTTTCGCGCTCAGGTGGAGGGCGAATAGGGGAAGAGGGCGACCGCCTGAAGGCGGAACTACAAGCGGCGGGACCTCGGCCAATGATTCCCGTTCAGTAGCAAGTTCGCACGCCTCGGAGTTTCGCTTTCAGGTGGAGGGCGAATAGGGGAAGAGGGCGACCGCCTGAAGGCGGAACTACGAGCGGCGGGACCTTGGTAAATGATTCCGGTTCAGTAGCAAGTTCGCACGCCTCGGAGTTTCGCATTCAGGTGGAGGGCGAATAGGGGAAGAGGGCGACCGCCTGAAGGCGGAACTACAAGCGGCGGGACCTTGGCCAATGATTCCCGTTCAGTAGCAAGTTCGCACGCCTCGGAGTTTCGCGCTCAGGTGGAGGGCGAATAGGGAAGAGGGCGACCGCCTGAAGGCGGAACTACAAGCGGCGTGGACCTCGGCCAATGATTCCCGTTCAGTAGCAAGTTCGCACGCCTCGGAGTTTCGCGCTCAGGTGGAGGGCGAATAGGGGAAGAGGGCGACCGCCTGAAGGCGGAACTACAAGCGGCGGGACCTCGCTTCAATGTGCCTTCTCTAGACCGGCCAACAGACAGTCCGGCCGAGAAATCCGCCAGCCGAAAAATAGTCCGGCCGAGCATAAGAAAAGCCCCTGTGGGTAGGGGTTTGGGGCGGAACCTCCTACGGACAAGGGCTTTTCAGTACCCCCTCAAGGACTCGAACCTTGGACCCGCTGATTAAGAGTCAGCTGCTCTAACCAACTGAGCTAAGGAGGCATGGATTTCGAATTGGGGCCGACGTTGGTTCGCGCCAGCCGCCCCGACCGCATGGCTGGGCCGGGGCAGCTATTCTAGCGAACTACAAGCACGATTCAACCCCCAACACAGGTTTTCTCGCGACCGTCGTCGAGCGAAGTCCACGCGGCGGGAACGGTTACACCGGCAGATTACCGTAACAGATCCTCCAGACCCTCGATCTTCGACAGGCTCATGGTGACGACCTTGCCCGCGACCGTTGGCTTGAGTTGCCCCAGCACCTGGGTCATGATCTTGGCCTGCGGATCGTTCGGATTCATGCCCTGCACCGCCAATTTGCCCATGCCGACCAAGCCCTGCATCGTCTCGCGCAACATCTCGGCACTCTCCTCGTCAGGACTCGTCACCGTCAGAGCCAAAGCGGGATCCTGGCCGGGATTGCCGACCAACTGCAGCAGGCTGATCTGGGTGGGAATCTCCAAGAACGGTACCGCTGCCGGCGGCAACTGTGGCTTGCCAAATTCCGTGGCCGATTTGATCAACGGCCGAGCCTGGTCAAAATCCAGGAAGATGTTGGCAGGGCCAGCAGCCTTGGCCATGGCCTCTTTGATCGCCGGGCTGACGTTGCCCAAATTGGCGGTGTCGTACTCGTAGGTGCTGGTCAGGAACACCACCTTGTTAGGAATGCCAAAGATCATGCTGATGTTCGCGTCAGTTTTGGGAGAAAAGTAGCGCAAACCGCCCTCTTCTCGCACGTTGGACTGGGGCACCATCCCCGCCTCGAATGCCTTGACGGCATCCCGACTGGATGCCGAGTCCCCGAACGAGAACTCGACGTAAATGTCGACCGGCAGCACATCCCCTTGCGCAAACAGGAATTCCTCCACGTCGCCCGGCAGCGTCACCACACCTCGCACCGATTCGGCCTGGGTGATCGCCTCTAGCACCTCCTGATCTCTGGGCGAACCCATTGCATCCAACGGCAGCATCTGCCCCAAGTCGGACTTCAATAGCTCCGACATTTTTAGATCAAACGCCACTGCCGCCGGCTCCGGCTTGGACTGGCCCCAGGCCGCCGACGATAGGGTCAACCCCAGCATCACAACTAACACATAGCCAACGACTCGCTCAACACTTCGCAGCATCACTCGCAGTACTCCTGAAAAAAACTTCCCAGCCAGACTCAACACCACACAACGCCGCAATCGACCGATTCGATCACCAGCCCGATGGCAGCGAGCCAGGCAAGCCTCGACCGTACCCGTCACGACCAGCCGTGGTGTCAACGACCTGGCGATTTCCGACTCTCCGTTCGCTCCCCCACAGGCCAAGTTATACCAAAACGCCGCTGGCAAACACCAGCAAACTCAGCCCCAGTGGCCCGCGGCAGCCGCCGCGACAAGCCCAGCGATGGTAGAAAACGAGCAAATCCCTGGAAGAAACCGAGCAAATCCTATCAAAACGGGTCAAAAATCTGACGGAAGTTGCCAGATATCGGTCAAAACCTGTCAAGACCCACCAAATACGCCGTCCCGGGCTGCGAAGGCCAGGAACGACAAGCGGCCAGTGAACAGAAAAACGTGGACAGAAAACCAGTGCACAGAAGACCAGTGCACAGAAAAACCAGTGGACAGAAAACCAAGAGCAAAAAAAAAGCCCAGCCGATCGGATCGGCTGGGCTTTTTTAATCGTCATTTGGTCACTGGTGACCCAAATCGAGCGGAGGACACGGGGGTCGAACCCGCAACCGGTTACCCGGCAATTGATTTCGAATCAACCTGCTAGCCATTCGCTTATCCTCCAACAGGCGTCTGTTGTCTTACCCGCGTCAGCCCGGGGGCTTGCAACCCCGACCGATCGGTTTGGACAATTCGTCACAGACAGGCCCAATGGTACTCGCCCGCCCCCCCACTTGGCAAGTCCTGTTCCGCTCGGGGCGGGGGGGGCTCACCCGCCGCGTTTGGCAACTTGCCAGGCAGGGCCGGCGCCAGCGTGCACAGCCTTCGACCTGGAACGGCTTCAAGCGGTCCGCCCATGGGGCATCGCGCTACCAAATCTGCAGCCGTTCCGTTTCGGGTTTGTACAGGGCGTCGCCCGGTTGCAATTGGAAGGCCTCCTGGAAGGCAGTGATGTTGGTCACGGGCCCGTTGGCTCGGAACAGCGAGGGCGAATGTGAGTCGATCAACAGACGGCGGACCATCTCCGCATCGCGGTACTTCCGCCGCCAGACCTGGCTCCAACCGAGGAAGAAGCGCTGCTCGCCGGTCCACCCGAGCAGCTCGGGGGAGGCCTGCCCGTTCAATGACAGCTTGTAAGCCTTGTAGGCGATAGTCAGTCCGCTCAGATCGGCGATGTTCTCACCCAGAGTCAATTGACCGTTGACGTACTTCTCCGGCAGCGCTTCGTACTGGGCGTACTGGTCGATCAAGGCCTGGGTCAAGCGACCGAAGGCGGCTCGGTCCTCGTCGGTCCACCAGTTGTTCAGGTTGCCGTCGCCGTCGTACTTGCTGCCTTGATCGTCGAAACCGTGGCTGATCTCGTGACCGATGACGGCCCCGATGCCGCCGTAGTTGACCGCATCGTCGGCTTGTGGATTGAAGAACGGAGGCTGCAGAATGGCGGCCGGGAAGACAATCTCGTTCATCGTCGGATTGTAATAGGCATTGACGGTCTGTGGCGTCATGCCCCACAGTTCTCGATCGACGGGTTGCCCCAGTCGGTCGATCATCCGTTGGTGCTCGACCTGGGCACTGCGGATCAGGTTGCCCACCAAATCGTCGGCCAGGACTTCCAGCTTCGAGTAGTCGCGCCACTGTTTGGGATAGCCGATTTTCGTGGTGAATTTGCTGAGTTTCTCCTGGGCCTTGGCCTTGGTGGCGTCGGTCATCCAAGCCAAGTCATCGATGCTCTGGCGATAGGCCTCCATCAAGTTGGCGACCAGTTGTTCCATCCGGGCCTTGGACTCGGGCTTGAAGTTTCGCTCGACGTACAGCTTGCCGACGGCTTCGCCCAGGACCCCAAAGCTGCCCGCCCCCGCGCCGGCGGTGGCATCCACGGCCTGCTTCCAACGGGGTTGTTGGGCCGGGACACCCGCCAGGACCTGATCGTGCAACCGGAAATGGGCGTCAGCGAAGGGCTGGGAGAGGGCCGGGGCAAAGGCGTCCAACACCTTGTAGGTCAAGTACTGCTGCCAACGCTCGACCGGGTAGCGGGGAAAGAGCTCGGCAAAGGCCGTGAAGAAACTGGGGGTCATGACGTTGATTTCGGTGACCTGCCCCAGGCCCACGGCCTGCAACATCGGCGACCAATCAAAGTCGCCCGTGACCTCCGACAACTGGTCGACCGCGTATTTATTATACCGAGCGTTGGCGTCGCGGAGCTGGACGCGGGTCCACTGGGCGCGGGCCAATTCCGTCTCCAATTCCAGGATCTGCTGGCCGGCATTGTCCGCCTCGATACCCGCCAAGGTCATCAAGCGATCGATGTAGCTGACCAATTCCTGGCGAGCTTCCGCGTACTTGGGGTCATCCTCCAGGTAGAAGTCGCGATCGGGCAGCGTGGTGCCACTCTGCATGGCCGCCGCCAGGTACCGGGTCGAGTCGCGATTGTCGACGCTGACGAACAGGCCGAACGGCCCGCCCACCCCCATGGTCTGCAAGCGTCCCATCAGTTGCAGCAGTTCCGCCCGCGATTGCACGGCTTGGACTTGGGCCAACAGCGGCTGGACGGGCTGGGCCCCCAAACGTTCGATGGTGTCGGTGTCCATGTAGCTGCGATAGAACTTGCCCACCTTATCGGCCTCGCTGCCGGGCGGATTCTCGCTGTTGGCGGCCTCCTCGATGATTTCGCGGATGCGTTTCTGAGCGATGTCGGCCAGGGCCGTGAAGGCGCCGTAGTTCGACTTGTCCGACGGAATATCGGTCGTATTGAGCCAGGCACCGTTGACGAAGCGATACAGGTCGTCCTGGATACGCACGGAGCGATCGAAGGTGTTCAGGTCGATGCCGGCGGGGTTGTCCAATTTTCCGATCGTGGCCGCCGGATCGATCTCTTGGTCCTGCGACCAAGCGGCAGACGTCGTGGACAGAGCAACAGCGGCCAAGCAGCTGCCGGCCAGCATTCGCCGCAGCAAACCGGTGACCAGGAAGCCGGAACGTCGATGAACAATGCGGGTGAGCATGGTCAGGTGATCTCTCTGAAGTAGCGGACGCGGGGACCGTTCGACGGCAAGCGCCGTCGTGGTCGATTTTACCCAGCCCACGGGCGGAGGGAATACGAGGCCCCGCGGCTAGCGCCTTGCGGTTCACCAGAACCCGCGGCTAGCGCCTGGCGGTTCACCAGAACCCGCGGCTAGCGCCTTGCGGCTCACCAGAACCCGCGGCTAGCGCTTGCGGCTCACCAGAACCCGCGGCTAGCGCCTTGCGGCTCACCAGAACCCGCGGCTAGCGCCTTGCGGCTCACCAGAACCCGCGGCTAGCGCCTTGCGGTTCACCAGAACCCGCGGCTAGCGCCTTGCGGTTCACCAGAACCCGCGGCTAGCGTCTAGCGGCTCACCGGGACCCGCGGCTAGCGCCTTGCGGTTCACCAGAACCCGCGGCTAGCGCCTTGCGGCTCACCAGAACCCGCGGCTGAGCGCCTTGCGGCTCACCAGAACCCGCGGCTAGCGCCCTGCGGTTCACCAGAACCCGCGGCTAGCGTCCTGCGGTTCACCCGAACCCGCGGCTAGCGCCTTGCGGTTCACCAGAACCCGCGGTGAGCGCGTTGCGGTTCACCGGAACCCAAGGTCAAAACTGGGTTGCTCATGGTTGACCATGTTTCGAATTGACTTCTATAATCCGCCTTTCCTGTCCGCTGGCCTGCAGAGCTGTCTCGAGCAAAGGAACGCCTGAATGAAGATCCACGAATTTCAAGCCAAACAACTGTTCCGCCAAGCGGACATCGCGGTGCTGCCCTCGCATGTGGCCACTAGCCCCGCGGAGGCCTCGGCGGCCTTCGAGAAATTGGGAGGGTCGTTGGCCGTGGTCAAGGCTCAGATCCACGCGGGTGGCCGCGGCAAAGGCACCTTTATCGAAGACCCCAGCCAACGCGGGGTGCAATTGGTCCGCAGTGCTGCTGAGGCCGCTCAAGTAGCCGAAAAAATGCTGGGCAATACCCTGGTCACGATCCAGACCGGCCCGGAAGGCAAGAAGGTCAACCAGCTCATCGTGGAGGCTGGCTGCGATATCGCTCGCGAGTTGTACTTGGGCATCGTGTTGGATCGAGCTGCCTCGCTGCCGGTGTTGATGGTCAGCACCGAGGGTGGCGTGGAGATCGAGAAGGTGGCCGAAGAGACGCCGGAATTGATCTTCAAGGAGCACTTCGAGCCGGGCTTGGGGCTGCAAGCCTTCCAGGTTCGCAAGCTCTGCAAGAAGCTGGGGTTGACCGGCGACGCGGCCAAGAGTGCCCATCGCTTCATGACCGCCATGTGCCAGTTATTCGTCCAGACGGACTGTGCGATCGTCGAGATCAACCCCTTGGTGGTCACGGGCGGCGGCCAATTGATCGCCTTGGACGCCAAGGTCTCGTTCGACGAGAACGCCTTGTTCCGCCACGCGGACATCAAGGAATTCCGCGACCTGAGCGAGGAGGAGCCGTCGGAGGTCCGCGCCGGGAACGCCGGGCTGAGCTACGTGAAACTGGAGGGCAACATCGCCTGTTTGGTCAACGGTGCGGGGTTGGCCATGAGCACGATGGACATCATCAAGTACCATGGCGGCCAGCCCGCCAACTTCTTGGACGTGGGTGGTGGTGCCAATGCCGCCCAGGTCAGCGAAGCGTTCCGCATTATCTTGGACGACAAGAACGTGCAAGCCGTGTTGGTGAATATCTTCGGTGGGATCATGCAGTGCACGACCATCGCCAAGGCCCTGGTGGAAGCTTATCAGAACGTCGGCTTCAACGTGCCGTTGGTGGTACGCTTGGAGGGCACGGAAGTCGAGGAAGGCAAGAAGATCCTCCGCGAGAGTGGCGTGGCGATCGTCACTGCCGACGGCCTGACCGACGCCGCCCAGAAAGTCGTGGCAGCCGCTGCTGCTCACAGCAAAGCCTAACTCACCCATCAAATCAGGACGCTTGAACCAGGACGCTTGAACCATGAGTATTTACGTCGATAAGAACACGCGAGTCATCTGCCAAGGCATCACCGGCAAGAGCGGCAGCTTCCACACCAAGGGTTGTCGGGACTACGGCACTCAAATGGTCGGTGGTGTGACCCCCGGCAAGGGTGGCACGGACTTTGAGGGCATGCCGATTTTTGACACGGTGGAAGAAGCGGTCAAAGAAACGGGCGCCAACGCCACGATGATCTTTGTACCGCCACCGTTCACGGCCGACGCCATCCTGGAGGCACTCGATGCGGGTATCCCCACGATCGTGGCGATCACCGAGGGCGTGCCGGTATTGGATATGGTGCCGGTTTACCGCAAGATCCGCGCCAGCAAATCGGTGCTGATTGGCCCCAACTGCCCGGGCGTGATCACGCCGGGCGAGTGCAAGATCGGGATCATGCCGGGCTACATCCACAAGCGAGGCAAGGTGGGCATCGTGTCTCGCTCGGGGACGCTGACCTACGAGGCCGTTTGGCAGACCACCCAATTGGGCTTGGGCCAGACCACCTGTGTGGGCTTGGGCGGTGACCCGATCGTCGGCACCTCGTTTATCGACGTCATCGGCCGGTTCCAAAACGACCCGGAGACCGAGGGCATCTTGATGATGGGCGAGATCGGCGGTTCGGCCGAGGAAGAAGCGGCGGCGTTCATCAAGCAGCATGTGACCAAGCCCGTGGCCGCGTTTATCGCCGGTCGCACGGCCCCGCCGGGCAAGCGGATGGGCCATGCCGGCGCGATTATCTCGGGTGGCAAGGGCACGGCCGAGGACAAGATCGCCGCCCTGCGGGACGCGGGTATCGAGATCGCGGAATCGCCGGCCGACATGGGCACGGCGATCCAGCGAGCCATGAGCCGCTCATGACCCAGCGTCTGATCCCGCCGTCGTACCTGTTCACGTTCTCGCTGCCGATCTACTATCGAGCGAAACTGTGGGCCAAGAACTTGGAGTTGGAACCGAGTTACCGGATCCCGTCCTTTGTGCTCTTGGACCGACCGACGCTGGGACAGAGCAAGCTGCACGCCCCGGCGGGAAAACCCGCTGGGGAGCCCGCTGGGGAGATTGTGCCAGGAGAAACTCCCGCCGAGGCAGCGAAAGTCGCGACAAAGACAGCGGAATTAGCCGCCAGTGGTGCGGGAGCAAAGAAAAAAACCAGCAAACGCACCAAAGCTGCCGGAGAGAAAACGGTGGTGGAGACCGCAAGCGGTGACCCGCCGGGTGCTGGAGCGGCGGAAACCGTCAATCCGGCGGAAGCGGCGGTGGGGCCGTTGGATACGCGAATTGCCTGGTCGGAGGAGGGGTTGACCTTCCAATTCGTGTTGCGGGGCAAGTTGCGGCGGCCGTACTGCCGGCTGAGTGACTTGGAGCACAGCGACGGGATCGAGATCTACGTCGATACACGGAATACCAAGAACGTGCATCGAGCCACGCGGTACTGCCACCGCTTTGTCTTCTTGCCGGGCGGGGGCGGGCCGGGGGAGAAGGACCCGTACGGGTCGATGCTGAAGATCAACATGGCGCGAGGCGAGCCGGCCACGATGGGTGCCTACCAGCCGCACGTCGAATGCAAGTTATCATCGACCGGTTATCGGCTGACCTGTCATCTGTCGCGGCAGTACTTGGAGGGTTGGTCACCGAGTGAGCAACCGGAGGTCGGTCTGTTCTTCCACCTCCGCGACGCGGAACTGGGGCACATCTGCCTGGCTTACGACAAGCAACTGCCTGTGGGCGAAGACCCGAGTCTCTGGCCCACGGCCTTCTTGGCGAGGATGCCGAGTTAGGACGCCTGCCTACCGCAGTACGTTCGATCAGCGGCCGAGCAATTGGCCATCCCGCGAGGGATCAACCGTGGCGGAACGACCATGGTATTTGGGTGGCGTCTTCAGGCATGGCTGCGAACTCCCCTCCTGTGGGTTGTTTCCCGTTGGTTGGGCAGCAATGCCTGCGAGTTTCCACAGCAGCGTCTGAAAACATGTCGGCGCCCGACATCAACTCATCCTACCGGTGTAATGACCGTTAACGGCGACAAAAAAAGCCTTCTCACCGCACACGGAGAGAAGGCGAATTGTTTGAGTCCGAGGGTTGGCAGCACGTGTGAGGATTGGCGGCCGCCGATTCGGCATGTGGCAACTAGCGTCGTCGACGCTTCGCCAAGAGCGTCAAGCCGGCCACTGCCAGCAAGGTCAAGGAATTTGGCTCGGGCACCGCGCTCATCGACAGCGACCAACTACCTAGGCTACCGGTGTCGGCGCCAGCCAGATCCGCCATCCGCAAGGTCCAATTGCCTTGCGTACTCTTTCCGGCAAAAAAACTATCCATCGTCGTGAAAGCCGAAGAGAATTCGCTAGTAGTGCGGTAGGCACCGGAGTCTAGTGCGGTTGACGGGTTCTTGTTTTCTGCCTCTTCCCAGATATCGCCCGTTGCGGCATCGCTAAAAATGTACGTACCACCGAAATCAGAGGAATCGCCAGTGCCAGCGTCGGTGGTTCTACCAATCCGAAAGAACAGCGTGTGGCTGGTGGTGTCCGGCGCAATCAGAGTCGCGGTGACATCACCAACCCAGGTGTGGCTCAAATCGGTCAGCGTGACCACCAGGTTGCCGGTAATCAGCAGATCATCTGAAAACGTGATCGTGGACGATATTCCATCCGGATCATTGTCCGGGATGACAAAGCCGGTGCCGGATCCCACGACGTCAGCCAGTGCAGGATTCACAAACGCCAACGATAACAATACAACCGCAAACCACTTTTTCATGTTCCGCTCCCAAAAGTTAAGAAACTTGCTGCCCAGCTAGAATAACCCCACCGAGCGACCGGCAGAACCCCAGAAAACGCCATATTAAGACTTTTTAAACATAAAAACAGGCGTTTGATGAAACGGCCTGCTTTCGACTCAACGAATACTGGCGCCGCCGGGGGGAAGGCGGATTTTGCCATCGGTCTACCCTAACCGAGGACTCGTAAGGATGGCTCGTAAAAAAAGGACCTGCACTCTCGAGGTGAGAGTGCAGGCCCAAAGAGCTTCTAACAGCCAACGTTCGAAAAATTACTCCCGACGACGACGGAGCAGGACACTGGCTCCTGCGATCGCCACAAAAGCCAACGAGCCCGGCTCAGGTACCGACCGAAACGAAAGAACGACGTTGCCATCGCCCAACGCGGTCCCTGGATTCCCCAGACCCATGTTTAAGGATCCCAGAATGACCTCGTCATTGGTGATCTCTAGACCACTATTGGTAACGAAAGGAGCAGTACCATTCCAGTGAGAAACCGCTAGGAAGTACTCTTCACCAGCCATCAACCGAGCGTTCCCAGCAGTTCCCGAGTAGTAGCCGAAGTCGTTCAAGGCAGCTAATCCCAGCGTACCACCGCGACCGTTAAAAAACGCGGCATCTCCATCTGCAACTCCGTAAGTGTCACGTGAGAACCCGGTAATGTCGTCCGATCCGAACGTTAATCCCGATTGAACCGTTCCCATGTCGTCGGTCGAAGCAACTGCAAACAAGCCGGTTGCAGTATTCCTAAACAAAGTCACTCGAGGATCCGCCGAACCGACGGCTCCAGCACCAGTGAACAAGTCGAAGGCATGGTCTGCCGTGACATCTTGATTGACCTGAAACCGCAACCAACTAATCCCGTCTGCACCTGTCTGGGTATTGTTGATTGTTACATCCACCGAGGTGTTGCCGACCGCGAACGTTCCCATGTCGGTGAAAGCCGATGGCAACGCAAGTCCCGTACCCAACCCGCTTTGACGGATATTCGGGTTCAAGACGACACGAATGTTGGCGTGGGTGGCACTCGCGCCTCCGCCACCCCAAGTTTGGCGACTGGACAAGAACACTGCTTGGTTGCCGTCGGAAACAATTGAATTGGATAAATTGGCAACGGACCAATAGAGATCGTTGCGTGCAGCCGTACTGCCCACCGCACCGGATGCAGCGCCCGGCGCAGACCAAAAAACCGTCCCCGCATTGGCGGGACCACCCGCTCCGCTACCCGGCAGATTCAAGAAGCTGTCCCAGGCAGCGGAGTGCAGCGCCGTGCGAGCCTCGTTTGACCACTGGTCTGCTGCCGCTGAACTACCTGTGTAGTCAATGGCCACGAAGGCACTGGTCCAGGTGCCCGTTGGCGCATTCCCCAAGTTGAAAGGACCAAACGAATTGGGACCAGCCCAAGTCGTGTTCAACGCACCTGTCGGACCGACGGGTGCAAACACATGCTGTTGTGCTGTTGCGACGGCGTCTGTGCCCATCGCCACGACCACAGCCATCAAACCCGCGATTTGCCAGCCGAGGCTCCTAAATCGCCCAAAAATGCTTTTCATAAAAGCAATCTCCCGAAAAATACCGTAGAAAAAAAATGACGTGGCATTTCCCCGCCGGGACAGTATAGTTAAGCTAAATTCACAAACAATTAGACTGACATGAAAAAATTTACAATAATTACCAGAACAAGCGTTTTAAACTTGTCGGCTTTGCCGAAGCTCTGCCAGATCCTGCAACAATTCCCTAGAGCAAAACATAACCACTGGCATATGCCCAAGAAAAATAAGGCAATCTAAAACGCCGCTCCGATAGCAATATTGCCGGAAAGGAAGCCCAAGGCAGAGTCAGAGCTGGAGAAATTGCCCATATTCAGCCAGTTCTGGCCCTCGATCGTAAAACGCGCGAAGATGCGTTGATCGGGACGCGGCCCGACAGCCTGGGACCACTCCACGCCCACTCGCACCACGGCGTTGGTCACCACTCGCCGCGAATTCTGGCGGTAGAGCATCCCGCCGTCCTGGAAAACTTCCCAGCGATCCGAGCCGAACAGCACGCCCATCTGGGCGCCACCCAACATGGCCAATTGTGTGTGGCCTATCGGCCGGTGGTACTCGATATCAAACGTTGGGCCAATGCCTGAAAATCGCCGCCGACCGTCCAGCGTTTCGCTGGCTGCCATCGTACTCAGATCAGCAAACCGCGAGTAATTCACGCTCTGACGCAGAATGGTGTGGTCGACACCAAAGCCACCCGTAATGGTCGAAACCGGAAAATAAACGCGTTTGAACGCCGTGGGCCGATACGAGGTCAAGTGCTCGCGGGTCGTGGCCTCCAACCGCTGGCCGGGGCCAGCCGCA
The DNA here is from genome assembly GCA_018402565.1 of Pirellulaceae bacterium. Taxonomy (GTDB): domain Bacteria; phylum Planctomycetota; class Planctomycetia; order Pirellulales; family Pirellulaceae; genus M30B19. The sequence goes on from JAGYIQ010000002.1 coordinate 777,041, forward strand.
ATCCCCAGCGGGCCGACGATACCGGGCAGCTCCAGGAAACCGGTGGCAACATTCAGTCCCCCCGTGACGCCCTGCCCCAATCGCTGCGAGATCGCAAACACGTCGGTGTATTGGAATTGGCCGCCCGGCCCCTTCTGACTCTCCCAGCCCACCACCCCACGGTTGCCCCAGATCAAGTTGGAGTCGAAGGGCTCGACGACCTGCAAGCCGCTGCCCGCGATGGTGGTGATGCCCGGGTGTCCGTTCGAGGCATACGGCCAGGCCAACAGCGTTTCATAGCGGCCGAACCACTGGCCACGCCGCCCGCCCGCCTGTTTGCCGGGTCCCTCCCCGCAGTTCCCCTCGCCGAACAGACCCGCGTTGCCGCAATCGCCCGTGACAGCGGGGGCCGCGTCGGACTCGGGCTGATAAAACGGATCGCCCGGCCGAGCCTGTTTCAGCGACGGCATCTGGCTGCGATAAGGCTGCGAGTAGGACTGCTCCAATTGGCCCGCGCGAGTTGCCGGTCGGCCTGGGGCGAATGCGGTTTGACGGTAACGCTCCGAGCCGTGTTGGCCAGCCTGCGAAGGGAAATTGCCCCAACTCTCCAGCGGATACTCAACGGTCGGCTCGGCCGCTGCCCCATCCTCGTCGGTCAAGACACTGGGGCGCCACACGGGAGGATCTGCCGAAGGAGCGGCAGGCAATAGCCGGCGGGTGGCACCCGACTCGCTGGCCGGTCGACGGGGCGTTGGAGCGACGCCGTCTGGGGCCGAAAAGTACGGATTGTTCACGAATTCGGGGGCTGGCACGAGCCGCTCCCCCGCGTTGCTGGCCGCCGCCATGCTGGCACTTGGCCGCGGGGCCTGGCCCCAGACTTCCCCCCAGCCGACCAAGGCGACATGGCCCCACAGCAGCCACCCGAGCAGCCACCCGAATCGCCCGGGCAGAAACGGCGCGGCTGCCGGCCGTTGCCGAAACCGTCGTTCGGTTAGTGTATTTGGCCGGTTGTTCACTTCCACACCGCTATTTGTTTCCACAAGCCCCATCCCTTCCACCCGCCACGCGGCTGCCAAGCCTTCCGCCTCGCACCGGCGATGGGCTTGTTGATTTTTCCAGACTCACACGCAAATCGGTTGCCCGATTCGAGGAAATCGGTCGAAAACAGGGCGTTTCCGCCTCAATCGAAATGCTTGACGCATTCCGCTACGGAAAAATCAACAAGCCCTCAAGCGTTCCGTTACGGAAAAATCAACAAGCCCGCAGCCCCATGGTCAGACATCGACCCGGTACGACGGGAACAATCACTACAGAACGCATGGGCGGAAAATCGGGTACAATCGCCACAACCGGCAGATTCGGCCCAGACCGCCCAAGCCCACCAGCCGCACGGGTGTGAACGACAGGCGAAGTTTTCCGGTTAGACACAAGCCAAGTTAAGAGGATTTTGATCGGATTCGAAATAAACTAGAGAGAGCGGCAACGGTCGCGAAACCCAGCCGCTTGGTTGGGGTTTCAGGTCGCGGCGGAAGGCCTCGAGCGTTCCACGGCAGGAGTGATCCCCCACGGTTTCCCACCCAATCAGGACAGAAATGATGCCAGACCCGGTAGGCCGGCCAAATCGACGACGCAACCAACCGCTGGCCGGGGTATGGCCCGCGGCCGTGGTGCTCGTGGTTTGCTGCCTGTTGGGGGCAGCTCCCCCGCAGGCCTGGGGGCAGGTCTCTTCGCGGACATCGGCGGGTGGTTCGGCGGGTTCGCCGGCGGCGACGGCCAGCTCGACTTTGGAGCGTTGGCGGCAGCGAGAAGCGGCGGTGTTGGCGGTGGTGGAGAAGGCCACGGACGCGGTGGTGGCGGTGACCGACGGTGAAAGTTACGGTAGCGGGGTGATCGTCAGCCCAGATGGCTTGGTGCTGACGGCTGGGCATGTGATTTTGTCTCGTGCTACCGAGTTCACGGTGCAACTGCCCAACGGTCGTTCGGCTCGAGCCAAGCCGTTGGGGAAGAACTTGAACCAAGACGCGGGCATGCTCCAGATCACAGAAGAGGGGCCCTGGCCGCATGTCGATATCGCGGACGGCCGCGGGATCGAACGCGGGGATTGGGTGGTGGCGATGGGGCACTCGGGCGGGCACGACTTGGGTCGGCGGCCCCCGGTGCGGTTGGGTCGCGTCGTGCGGATCGAGCGGGATGCCCTGACGTCGGACAGTCCGATCATCGGGGGCGACTCGGGCGGGCCGTTATTCAACTTGGCGGGCCAGGTGATCGGGATCCACTCTTCGATCGGCGAATCGATCGCCGAGAACCGGCATGTCTCCATTCAGACCTTTCTGCGGGACTGGGACCGACTCCAGGGCGGCGAATCTTGGGGTCGACTGCCTGGCACTCCGGAGCCACCGGAGGAAAAAGCCACTCCGGCTCGGCCGGCTCCAGGGGCCAATGGCAGCGATCGGAGTGCTCCTCGAGGGAATCGGTCGCCGGCTGACGAGGGGCGGCGAGGGGAGCCCAATATTGGCTCGGCGGTCTTGGGGGTGGAGTTGGACTTGGCCGACTCGCAGCCGATCATCCGGGTCATCCAGCCGAACTCGGCGGCGGCCCGCGTGGGCCTGCGGGTGGGGGACGTGGTCGAGTCCTTTAATGGGGTGGCGGTGACATCACCCAAGGGATTGGTGGAGCTGATCGGCAGCAAACGAGCGGGGGACTCGGTAAAAGTGATTGTCCGCCGCGGCGACTCCCGACTAGAATATCAAATCATCTTGGGGCAGTTGGACACCCGAGGTTCGGGCCGTAATTAGGAGATAACCAGCTCATGGTGGAATGCAGAGCAAGATCCGGCCTGACCAAGCGACTCATCGTCTGCGGGCTGTGGGCCATGGGCCTGGTGGCGGTCGGCCAACATGCAGGTTTCGCTGCGGTAGCGTTGGCGTTGCCAGCGGTCAGCCAAGCGGAGGACGCTGTTGATCGCCCCGCCGGCTTGAAGGCGTCGTGGTGGACTCTCTGGCAAGACACGCCGGAGATCTTGCAGCGACTGCAAGACAACCGAGGGCAACGCAGTCAGCGGGAGCTGGACGCGATTCGCGAGCGGCGTGTTGGCAGTTACGAGCGGGAGCATCGAAATGTGCTGCGCGAACTGCAACCGCTGGTTACAACCGCCCAAGAGTCCACCTTTGAGGTTATCAATCCAACTTATTGGGCGGCGATGGGGACCGTGATCACGGCCGACGGCTACGCGGTGACCAAGGCCAGCGAATTGGAGCAGGACCAGCCCATCAAGGCTCGGTTTGGCCCCAACCGAACCGTGAATGCGACCTTGGTGCGGATCGACACGGAAAACGACGTCGCGTTGTTGAAATTGGACGAGGGCACCTACCAGCCGATTCAATTGGCGACGGCCGATCCGCTGCCTGGCCAAGTGCTGTTGTCACCGGGCGTACGCGAGCCAATCATGGCGATGGGCGTTTGCAGTTGTGAAGCCCGGACGCTGTTGCGGCGCAATCGCGGCCAAATTGGGGTGATGCCGCAGGAGGCTCCGGAGGGAATCGCAGTCTACCGTGTGCAGAGTGCCGCTTTCCGTGCCGGCTTGCGGGATGGCGACATCATCATGTCGGTTCAAGGTCGCGAGGTGAAAAAGGTCCCCGAGTTTGTCAGCCTGATTCGCAAGTACCAACCGGGCGACGAGTTGGTCGTGAAGACCAAACGCGGTGATGAAGTCTTGGACTTCCGCGTGCGATTGTCCAACGTCCGCAATTTGGGCGGCGAAGCCCCGCGGTTCGAGGCCATGAACCTGTTGGGCAGCATCAACAGCCAACGCGCCAATGCGTTCCCCTGGGCGTTGCAACATGATTCGCCGCTGTTGCCCGAGCAATGCGGCGGGCCTTTGGTGAACCTGTCCGGCCAAGTGGTCGGGATGAATATCGCGCGAGCCGGGCGAACGGCCAGTTACGCATTGACTGGCGAACACCTCCGCGAGGTCCTGAAAGGATTGCAGATTCCCGGTTGGGAAACCGCGACTGCGACCATTGTCCCATAACCAAGCATCGTAAGCGGTACTCGTACTCAGCGCAGCGGGACTCGTATTCATACTCAGCGCAGCGGTACTCGTACTCAGCGCAGCGGTACTCGTACTCGAGTATTTCGAGTACGAGTACGAGTCAAGCTGCAATAGTGAGCCAGGGCGTCATGACTGACCTCTCCGCTCGAAATGCTTGACGCATTCCGCTACCCATTTCGCAACGTCCGGTCTCTGTAGCCAATAGAGCTTGCGGACTTATTGCGGAAGCAATCAGCGCGGTGAGAAATCATACTCAGCGCGCGAGAAGCGAAAGCAACAAGCTGGTTTCGAGCACGATTACGAGTACACCATCGCACTCGAGTACACAATCGTGCTCGCGCTATCGCTGGTAATCGTAATCGACTGCAGTCCTGTCGGATCACGAACCCGCACAACCAGCAACGGTTGGACACAGCCGTCGATCGTCGGGGGCCCGATCGGCGAGAAGCAAAAGCGACGGGGTGTTTTCGAGTAGGATTACGAGCACGAGCACGAGCACGAGTACGAGTACGAAGCTCGCAGCGGTACTCGTACTCAGCGCAGCGGTACTCGTATTCCAGTATTTCGAGTACGAGTACGAGTCAAGCTGCAATGGTGAGATAGGGCGTCATGACTGACCTCTCCGCTCGAAATGCTTGACGCATTCCGCTACCCATTTCGCGACGCCCGTTCTCACCACTCACCACTCACCACTCACCACTCACCACTCACCACTCACCACTCACCACTCACCACTCACCACTCACCACTCAGCATCTTGCGGGAGACAGCGCGATGACATCACGATTGGCTCGGCGGCATTTCATAGCGGGGACGGCCAGCAGTCCGCTGTTGTCGAACTTTCTGACGCGGTGGTTGGGAGGCTTGGAAGAGCGGGCGACGGGACCAGCGTTTGCTGGGGTCGGGAACGTATCGCAACCGCCTATTGGCTTGGCTGACGACCTAAGAGAGGTGCGCTTTCACGATGAGATCGAACCGTGGGTGCGGGTCTTGGAGGAGACGCCGCGGGACGAGCTGATTGGGCGGATGGCGCGGGAAGTGGCAGCGGGTCAGATCGGTTATCGGCAACTGTTGGCCGCGTTGTTCTTGGCGGGAGTACGGAACATCCAACCGCGGCCGTCGGTGGGCTTCAAGTTCCACGCCGTGTTGGTGGTCAACTCGGCTCATCTGGCCAGTCTGGATGCGCCCGCGGCACAGCGTTGGCTGCCGATCTTCTGGGCCTTGGATAGCTTCAAGGCGTCTCAGGCGCGAGATATTGTCGAGGGCAATTGGACGATGGCCGCGGTTGACGAGTCGCGTTTGCCGGCCGAGGGGCAAGCGATCACAGCCTTCCGCGGCGCGATCGAGAAGTGGGATGAAGGCGAGTTGGATGTGGCGACGGCGGCGTTGACTCGATGGCACACATCGGGCGAGATCTTCGATCTGTATGCCGAATATGCGGCACGCGACTTTCGCAGCATTGGCCACAAGGTCATTTATTTGGCCAACTGCTATCGCACCTTGGAGACGATCGGCTGGCAGCATGCGGAACCGGTGCTGCGGAGCTTGAGTTACGCGTTGGCGAATCATGTGGGCGACCCGAATCCCGCGACCAGTGACTTGCCAGCGGATCGTGATGGTCGGGAGAACTGGCCGTTGGCTGAGCAACTGCGCGGCGATTGGATGGTGGGCCGTATCGACGATGGCGCGACGACGGAACTGTTGCTGGCGTTGCGACAGTGTTCACCCACTGAGGCCAGTCGCTTGGTGTTTGAGCAATTGCAGCGGGGCGTCTCCCCGGTTTCGATTTACGATGGACTGTTCAACTTTGCCGCCGAGTTGACGATGCGGCAGCCGGCGATTGTGCCGCTGCACGCGGTGACGACGACCAATGCGATTCACTACGTGTTTCGCAAGGTGCGCAGCCCGCGCACGCGAGCCTGGTTGTTGCTGCAGAACGCCGCCTTTTTGCCCCACTTCCGCCAAGAATCGCAACGCCGGGGTGGCTTGGCCGATCGCTGGGTGGAACAATTTGTGACCGCGGACCCGGTGGCCGATCCCAGCCAGACACCCAGCGAGGTGTTCGCGGAGTTAGGGCGACAACCGATGGCGGCGGCCCAGCGAGCGTTCAACTTCTTGCAGCAGGGGCACGGTGTGTATCCCTTGATTCAGCAGGCTCGCGAGTTGATCTTTCTCAAGGGCAATGACTCGCACGATTACAAGTACAGTTCGGCGGTGTTGGAGGATTATTTCCAACTGAGCCCGGGTTGGCGGGACCGTTATCTGGCGGCCTCGCTGTTCAAGATGCGGCACGCGCAGGAGGGAACCACGGGGCTGATGCAAAAGATCCAGCAAGCCCTGGGCTGACCGCGGCGTTAGAACTGGCGATAGAACCGGGCCAAGCGAGCCGCAAACTCTGCGCTGGAGCCGGGCATCAACTGTCCGAAGTCGCTGCGGCGTTGAGCGGCGGGGACGGCCTCGAAGGGCGGGTGTCGATTGAGTTGTTGCAGATACAGCGCCCACGCATCTGGAGCCTGCTCCAACCAGTAGAAAGCCATGCCCCAAGCCAAGGCGTAAGCTCGATCGGGATCACGGCGAAACATCTCATCATCCGCCAACAATTGGGCGATATCGCGAGCGAAACCGGGCTGGCGACTGTAGTCTTGGAACAGGCGACAATGGACGGGGTTCAGGCGATCGCGGATACCTCGAGACCGGCGATGGTCGGCCAAACCGTCCGTCTCGAACGCAGACGCCAGGCCTTCGGAGACCCACATGGGCGGTGGCACCGTGCGGCGGTGTAATCCAACATTAAAAGCAATCTGATGAAACGCTTCATGAAAGACGGTGGCCAGATCCAAGGACGCGTTGCTGTCGCCCTCCTTGCCACGACCGTCGCTGGTGTCGTACATGATGACGCGATTGGAATTGACGCTGTAATAAGCCAGGATATTGTCAGTTAGTGGCTCTTGTTGCTTGGCGGCGTAGTTCAACATGGCTTGGCGGGATGGCAGTACGATTGCCACCAACGGGAAGCTGGGCTCGCGCCAGGGGATCCGCCGAGCCGAGCAGTAGGTTTGCACGTTGCCGTAGAATTGTTGCATGGAGCGGGCCCAATCGCGGGTCGAACCTCGCGGCTGAACGACGACAAATTGAGCGGAACCGCGGACGACAAACGCCGAGCCGAACTCGCGTGACAATTCGGCCTGCAGCTCCGCCGCCGACAGCGGTCGCAGACGGCCGGGCAGGGAGGCATGCCCCAACTGTTCCCGCCAGGGCAAGTAGTGCAGCACGCCGCGATTGGACAGCATTGCCACTTGAAAGTCGTCCCAACCGAGGACGCGGCCGACGATCTCTCGCTCAGGCAAACGCACCTGCAGCACTTGATTGACGCGGAGATCGGGAATTTTGGTGGGGGCGGTGGAGGAGAACGACCCGTGACCGCTGTGCAGCCCGCGCCCGCGGTGCAGCGTGGTGTCTGCCGGTGCGTTGGTCTCGGACGCTGCCTGACTGGCAGCATCCGCTTTGGCGGCCGGTGCGCGGTGCGACGACTCGCCCAGCCGTTCGACTCCAGGCTGGAATCGGGGCGCGACCGCGGGACGCTGTCCCAATCCCCACAGGCCGATGGCACAGGACGTGGCAAACACCAAAAACATCAGGACAAATCGGTCCATGCCATCACTCTCGTCAAGTTATCAACCGTTCACGACCTGGAGGCCGACTGCTTGGTCAACGTTTAATTTTGGGAACGGTGTGGTAAAGGGGTCAGGCGTCAATTGCCGGAAAGGCCCTGCGGGTGCTTCGCACAATTGACGCCTGACCCCTTTACCACACGCCAAGGTTCGGCTGTGACAAAGCACGACGCTCAAATCTAGGTTGTGGTCCCAGCCGACTGGGGCCGGTTTCTCTGCACGCGCCGCTTCGCCTCTGAGTCGGTTTCCGGTTATGATGATTGTGATGAACGGTGGGCAGTGGTGGGTTTATGGCGAGGACAGACAAAGATGCACAATTGGACAGTCGATCAGGTCCGACGACGACTTTGTGCCAGCGTGATGCGGGGTTTACCGGCGGCGTTGGTGCTCTGCAGCGGCCTGCTTGGCCTCGGCTTGCCGACCCCTTGGGCCGCTGGCAGTGGCAGTCTGGCCGGCTGGCAAGAGGAAGCCGCGACCGACAACGCCGCGAAACCGGACCCGGAACTGCAACGCCGCGTGCGTTTGCTGCAACGGCAATTGAACGCCGACACCTTGGAGCAGCGGGAGGAGGCCGAACAAACACTGTTGGCCTTGGGCACCCGGGCGCTGGATTACCTACCGCCAGAGACCGAGAGCCAAGGAGCGGAACTCCGCGCTCGACTGACACGAATTCGCCTGAGTTTGGAGGAGCGGGCGGCGGGGGAGATCAACCAACCGATTGGCGTGCAGTTGCAGGGCGAATTCAGCCTGCCGGAGTTGCTGCAGGCGTTGCAACAACAGACGGGCAATCCGCCCATAAGGTTGCCGCAAGGCGCGGAACAGCAATTGTCGGTGGACTGGTCCGCCAAGGATTTTTGGCCTGCGTTGGACGAAGTCTTGGACCAGGCTCAATTGTCGATCGCCGAGGATAACAATCGCAAACGGGGCCTGGTGTTGCAACCGGCGGTCGAGGCGTCGTCGCGTCGCCAGCGGGCGTCTTACCACGGGGCTTTCCGCACCAGTCCGCGACGGTTGCAGTTCAACCGCGACTTCAACAGTTCGCGACCCGGTCAACTGTTGTTCACGGTGCACTTGGAATGGGAACCCAAACTGAGGGTCATCCTCTTGGACTTGCCGCTGGATGGCGTCGAGTTGCAGCATCCCACCGAGCCGGATCGACGGTTGGCGGTCGGAGGTGCGGGCCAGAGGGTGGGCTTTGGCGTGGCTCACGAACGGTCATCCGCCGAGGTTTCTTTCTCGTTGCCGGACGTGACCGAGTGGCAGACGCCGACGGTCGATGTCCGCGGCCAATTCAAACTGTTGGTGGCTGGCCGCGAGGAGACCTTTCGTTTCGAGAATCTTCCGTCGGCACTGAAAGATAAACAGCAAATAGAAAAATCAGGCATCAAAGTCAAACTGGAGGAGGTCGCTTATGATGAGCACCTGATGCTGATCAAGGTGGGCATTGAATTTTCGGACGCCAAACAGAGCCTCGAGTCCCACTTGGGGTGGATCTATCAGAACGTGATCGAACTCCGCAATCCGGAGGGACAAGCCTTCAACTTCCTGACCATCGAATCGGGCGGGCGACGTCCGCAGGGCCTGGCGTTGATCTATTTGTTCGATCGAGTCGAAGACCTGACCGGCTGGGAACTGGTCTATCGCAGTCCCGGCATCCTGCTGGAAACCCAAGTCCCTTTTCTATTAAAGGAAGTTCCTCTGCAATAATCGGCAAAGGACACACAACGATGACCAAGGACCGGGCCCTATCGCCAGCCATCGCTCACTCGCGAGTTGTCTGGACTGCTGTGGTGTTTTTTCTCCTGGCGGGTTCGATTGAGAACAGTGCCGCATCGCGCCGGGAGCCTATCGGCACTCCGATGTCTGCAGCCAGCGGAACGCAGGACTCGCGGAGTCAGGAGCGGGTCGCTGACGCGAGTGATGAGCCACGCCAGTCGCCCGCCGGGCCGACGTGGGCCTTTGTTCAGGGACTCCCGATCGGTGACGGCGAGGTTCGCTTCTTGCTGGGCCGTTTGGACCCTGCCACCACCGGACAGCGGGCTGCGTTGGATGCCTGGTTGGCGGACGCCGCGGCGGACGCTCCCACCGAGCGACCCGCCCTGCCCTCCGAGGTCGTTCAAGCGACGGTCGAACAGTGGATCGAGCGATTGGTCGTGTTGGCCTTTTTGGAACGCCAGCAGATGGCCAGTTCGCCCGAGCGGGTCGCCGCCGAGCTCGAGACACTGGACAAGCAACTGCGCGAGTTGGGTTCCAGTTTGCCGGCGTATTGCGGCAAGTCGGGGATCCGGCGCGAGGCGTTGGAGCGGCACTTGCAGTGGGAACTGAGTTGGAATCGCTATGTCGTTCGGCGGGTGACGGATGAATCGTTGGAGAAGTTCTTCGATCTGTACCCGGCCGAGTTCGATGGCCGTCGACGGCGGGTGGCCCACATCGCGCTCCTGTGGGATACCGCGGCGGACGACGGGAACATCGCGTCAGCGGATGGGGACGTACCAGCCTCGCCCCCGACGATCCCCTGGCCTCGCCCGCTGCCGGCGGGAGCGGCAGAGCGGATCGAGGCATTGGAGCAGGTTCGCCAGCGAATCGTGGCGGGGGACATGACGTTCGCCGAGGCGGCCGCCCAGTACTCCCAGGGGGCCTCGGCCGCGGACGGTGGCGACTTGGGCTGGACGTTGCGTGCAGGCCCCCTGTCGGAAGCCGTGTCGCAAGTCGCCTTTCGGCTAAAAATGGGCGAAATTAGCCCGCCGATCGTCTCGCCGCATGGCGTTCATTTGCTCATGGTGTTGGCGGAAGAGCCCGGCCAACGCTCGTTCGAACAGGTCAAGGAACAGGTCAAGCAGGTGGCGATTGGCGAACTGTGGCAGACCATTCTGAGGCAAGAATCCCCGCGTCTTTCGATCGAATTTCGACCGCCGCAGCGCAGGAAAGTGCCAGGAAACTAATGGGGCTGGATCCGCCTGTGTCGTTTCGGCACACCTAACATGCACTTTAGCTGCATTCGCCCACAGGGGCTTGAATTTCCGTGATTCCGTCGGGGAATGATTCTGCCGAAAATATTCCGTGCACCGACAAATTTAGACTTTTTTGGTCGTTTATTGACCTAAACTCTCTGGCAACCCGTGTGGTTTCCGTTAAGATGGTCCGACAGGCGGATCATGACGGTGAGATGCATGACTTGGCTGGGATTTACGCCCTTGAGGCGTAACGATTTGTAACATGAGTTCATCGATCGCAAACATCTCACAGTCGCGAAAGGCAGGTAAATCCGCGGTCATGTCCGAGTCCGAACCCGAGCGAATCAAGCCTGAGCAGCCGGCTGGGCCCCGCGACAAGTCTGTTTTGTTCTGCGAATCTTGCTACCGTTACGACAAGCACATTCCAGTTAAAGTTTCCCCCGTCTTCAAGATCCTGTTGGTGATCTGCACGGCGGGTTTGGCCTTGATCTTTTGGCCGAAACGCTGTAGTTGCTGTGGGTCGGTCCGGTTTTAATCCGATTCTGCGGCTGGCTCGTCCGGTAGCTGGCTCGTCCGGCGACTCTGCTAGGCAGAACCGCGGATTGGCCGACCCCACTTTGCCCCGCAACGGCCATCCTGCCAATTTTTGTCACCATGACTCCAGCGTTCGAGAACGAGTGCCGTCGTTACGTCGACATGTGGGCGGCTCCGGGCCTGCACCCCAGCAACATTGAATTGCTGCAGCGGCTGAAGGGAGCCGACTCGCAGCATTTCACCAAAGGCATGCAGGTCATCGGGACCATCTCCGAGCAGGACGGTCCGGCGGGCTGGTTGCAAACCCACCTGATCGGGCTGCGAGCGGATGCCTGGCGGCCGGCCGCCCGCGAAGTCAAGCGAACGCTGTTGGCGATCAAAAAACAGCGTCGTTTGTGGCACAAGCAGAGCATTCGAGCCCGCGGGGCGTTGACCGAGGCCCAATCCGAGCGATTGGATGAAAAGTTGGCCGGCGATGAGCTGTGGAACTTGGAGGCGGCCGACATCGAGTCTCGCCGGTTGGTGCTCAAGCTGTTCAAGAACACGGGCCAGACAACCCGTTGGTGCGGCACGATCGAGGAGGTGACCAGCGCCGAGATCCACAACAGCATCGGAACGCGGAGGAGCCTGATCACGTTATTGGCAATTCTGCCTCAAACTCAGTACGTTACGACCATCCAGGAGAACCACCGCACGTTCCGTTTCCCCTCGATGTTCAGCCTCAGTTATTTCGATGGCCAACGCATGTGGTACGTCCGGCTGCAACAACGCTGGGTGTCATTCGGACCGGACTTCGATGTCTACGTGGACGATACCTGGATCGGCCTAGTCGACGGCAAGCTGCTGTGTTTCGGCTCGGACAGCTACATCGACTTGATCAATCACGAGTTGGTCAACGACACCAAGTTTATCGACTTGTTGACACTGTTCACGGCCTCGGTGGGCTACCACCGAGCCATACGCCGGGACATCCGTCGCCGGGTCAACGATACGCTGCGGGGACACGCTCAAAAGCACGTTCTGGACCGCGACGAAATCCGCCTGCGGCACAACGGCCGAGCCGCCGCGTAATGAATCGCGACAGCCAACTCACCGCGCATCCCCGCTCTACGGTTACCCCCCGCACTACGGTTAACCCCCTGGCCTAGCGTTAACCCTGTGCTGGCTCGGCCGAGCTCGGCGTATCGAAGCAGACACGGAGGTGCTGGACTTCGTACAGGTCGGGCTGGGCATCCGCCACGGCTCGGCGGACGGCCATGCTCGCAGCTGACTCGGTCGCAGCGGGCAGCGGCAAACAATCACCACCCGCCCGATACACGACGGCCTGGGACGGGCTCATCGTCAATTCGACCATCTCGTGGTTGGTTGGAGTGACTTCCCGACCTGCGGAGTTGGCGTCGGCAACACGGGCCAAATCGCTCGGCCGGCGGTTCCCCAACCGTTCGACTCGCGAGGCCAATCCCAAGCCGCCGCGGCGTTCGGGCCGCCGAGACGCTGGGTCGGCCGCCGAGCGGAACTCGTTGACGGAAAAATCTTCCTTCGGCTTGAACGGGCCGGGGGCAACTTCACGGCCGACACTGCGGCCGACAGTGCGACTCCCCATCCCTCGACCACCGGTCGCGGGACTGGCTGCATCGGTCGCTGCCGAAGTCGAATCGCCATTCCGCCGGCCGCCGGGCTCGACCTGCAGTTCACTCCGAGTGACTCGGATATGGTCCGGGGCCGAGATGCCGATCCGCACCGTGTTTCCTTTGACGGCGACGATCGTCAGCGTGATGTCGTCACCGATCTGGATCGATTGGTCCAATTTTCGAGCGAGCACTAACATGGGTACATTCCTTTGCGTTTTGCGGGTCAAGCAAGTTGTCCATTCCGCCGGTGGCGATCGTCCAAAGCCTGGGGTGGCCCGAGCCTGGGGGTGGCCCGAGCCTGGGATGGCCCGAAACCGAGGACGCCCCTAGACCTAGGATTCTGCGACGATCTGACACCAGCCCGTTGTGATCTCCCGTCGGTTGCAACTTAGGGGCCAAACCGATAATTAAGTCGCCTTAACCACGCCGTTCATGATCGAATTCCCGCGTTTTCGGCCGGAATTGGGGCGAAAATCGGCAGCTTTCGCTAGCAGCTCCCCCTGCCCCATGCAGCTTCCCCGACCGGCCAGCGAGCTCGGTCACGAATTCCTTACCGGCAGCTTTTTCAAATGCAATATTTTTGCAACAACACCCGTATGGGAGGGAACAGGCCCTTAAAGGAACCCCCGGCAGGGTCTATGATAGGGTGCGAAACATTTGTCCCGCGACGGACAAAACCGCACAATGACTCGGCACTCTGACTGGGAGACAAGAGAATGAAGAACTACGGAACCGTCCTGGCCCTGCTGCTGGCCGGACTTTTTGGCGTGGCAGGACTGACCGGTTGCACGAGCGATACCGGACCCGACTCGGCCAAGAAGACCTCGGGTGGGGACCACGATCATGATCATGACCACGATCATGACCACGACCATGAAGGCCATGATCACGATCACGATCATGCCCACGAAATGGGCCCACTGGGCGGTCACGTGATCAAGTTCAACGACGACAAGGGCTGGGGAGCCTGGGATCACAAGGACAACGAAGACAAAGTCATCGTCTACCTGTTGTCGGCCGACCGCAAAAAATTGGAGGGACGCAAAGTTACCAAGGTCTACTTCGTGGCCAAGAGCGGCGACCAAACCAAGGAGTTTGAACTCACGGCAACCGACGCCAATGCAGAAGGTGTTGCTAGCACCTTCGAGCGCGTCGACAAGGCGCTGCTGGCAGCGGTTCAAATTGGGACAGAGTTGATTATTGAGACAGCCGACGGCCAACTGAAAGTGGAAATCGAACCCCACGTTCACTAAGTCGAACGCAGCCTGACAAAACGGCGGTCGTTGATAGCAGCGACCGCCGTTTTTTTGCATAAACGACCATTTTTTTATCTCCTCCCGGCGTCAGGCCACTGGCCGACCAGCAGCAGTGTGCGGTTCGGGGCGCAACCGCACGCTGGAGCACAGGCACTGGGGCACGGGCTCTGGAGCACAGGCACTGGGGCACGGGCTCTGGGGCACGGGCACTGGGGTGTTACTGGGCCCAGCGGCGGACGGCGTGGTTGGCGAGTGTGGGGGCCAGTCGATCGAAGAGGACCAGCGACTTGCCGCCGAGCGTGAGGATGACCTCGTGGCTGCCGCGTTGCATGGCTCGAATCGTCGCCGCCGCCACTCGCTCAACCGAGGCAGCCCCGCCGGCCTTCCAATCTTTGCCGGTAGAGTCCTGGAGGGCATGAGCGAAGAAGTCCGAATCCGTAGTGCTGGGGCTGACCAGGGTCAGATCGATTCCCAGCGGGACCAGCTCGGCGCGGAGGGCGTCGCTCCAGCCGTGCAGCGCGAACTTGCTGGCGCAGTACTCGCTCTTTAACGGCACGGCGCGGTGCCCCAAGACGCTGCTCATGTTGACGATGATCGGTTGTTGCCCGCGTTGCAGCAGGGGTAGGGCCAACCGCACAAGCTCGACGGGGGCGAAGAAATTGACCTCCATGACCTGCCGCAAGGTATCGGGATGGGCATCCTGGAAGCGGCCCATGGCTCCCACACCGGCGTTGTTGATCAGGGCATCCAGCCGTCCCCAGCGTTCTTGCACCCGTTGCAGCAACCGAGCGCGAAAAGTCGCGTCGGTCAAGTCACCCGCCATAAAATCGACGTCGGCCGGGCTTTGGCCGCCGGACTGGCGGATTTCCTGGACCAGCGACTCGAGTTCCGCCTGGCGGCGGGCGGTGACCAGCAGGCGGGCGGAGCGGGCGGCCAGTTGCCGGGCCAATTCCCGCCCAATCCCGCTGGAGGCCCCGGTGACCAACACACAGTGATCGGCTATTTTTCGTTTCATGGCTGGCTCGGCAAATCAAACGGTGAGTGGCGGGTAGCGATCACAGTACCCGATCTGGCCAGAACTGCAAGAAACGTCCGCGTCTTCCTCCTCTGATAGAAAGCCACTGCCCATGTCCGCGACACCGATCCCCCATCGTCACCTGACGCCCTTCCACATTGCGGTTCCGGTGCGAAACATTGCTGAATCGCGGCATTTTTACGGCCAAATCCTGGGATTCCCCGAGGGTCGCAGCGATGAACACTGGATCGACTTCAACCTGTTTGGCCACCAATTTGTGGTCCATTTGGACCCCCGTTTGGCGGCGGCGGAGTCGTCCGACTCGAGTGGCCAGTCGGCGGGGGGCAACCCGAACGTGCAGGGACACAACCCAGTCGATGGGCACGCGGTGCCGGTGCCCCATTACGGCGTGGTGTTGGAGATGGACACGTGGCAAGCCTTGGCGGATCGAGTACGGGCGGCGGGGATTCCGTTCGTGATCGAGCCCTACGTGCGGTTTGTCGGTCAACCGGGCGAGCAGGCCACCATGTTCTTCTTGGACCCGTCTGGCAACGCCTTGGAGTTCAAGGCCTTCCAGGACATCGAATCCCAACTGTTCGCCACCTGAGGTCGCCGCCGGTGTTCGCTGCTTGACGCCTCGTCGGGACCGTTGGCTGGGGGCGTTGGCTGGGGCCGGGCGGCGGCGGAGGCCCGAGAAAAAAAATCTCGTCTTCCGCAGGATAGGTTTTTCGTGGTAAAAAGAATAGAATGATCGACGGCGTCTGGCGCCGTTGCGATCGCCGGAGGCGGTTTGCCACGGCCCGACGGGCGTGTTAGGCTGTAGAGCCGACGGACCTTTGGTCCCCGCGTTTCCGGATCATGCCGTAACCATTCATCCCATTCCATCTTAGTAGAGGGTTTGACTATCCCACCGACCAACAATCTAAACAACCGGATCAACGAGCAGATCAGGATTTCGCCAGTCCGCGTCATTGGGGTCGAAGGCGAACAGTTGGGCGTAATGCCCGTCCGCGACGCTTTGACCAAGGCCAAGGATGCGGGCATGGATTTGGTTGAGGTCGCCGCCGAGGCTCGGCCGCCCGTCTGCCGTATCATGGATTACGGCAAGTTTCGCTACGAGAAAACCAAACGCAGCGGCAAGAACAAAGCTCACCAGACCAAACTCAAGGAAATCCGCCTCCGCCCGCGGACCGGCGATCACGACATCGACTTCAAGGTGAAGCAGGCCATCAGCTTCCTGCAAGACAAAGACAAGGTCCAGGTAACCGTCGTGTACAAGGGCCGCGAGTTGGCCCACATCGACGAAGGCGAACGCGTGATCCAAAGCGTGATCGCAAAACTGGCCGAGTTCGGCAAGCTGGAGTCGCCACCGAACCGGCAAGCCCGTAAGGTCATGTGCACGATTGCACCAAAGTAGTCGCGGCAAATTAGTCGCGGCAAATTAGTTGCGGCAAATTAGTTGCGGCAAATTAGTAGCGGCCACGTGGACTTACCAAAAGCCGACCGAGCAGGGCGGGCAGTTAATGCGGCCGTTTTTTTGCTGGTTTATCGCCTGTGGTGGAGTCGCCAAATCGGCGTGGCTGAACTAGACTGTTGTTCCCGACTTTCCGCCCGGTTTCAGCGGGCGGGCGTTGGAACAGATGGGGGACGTATTGCCTGGTGGTGTAATGGTAGCACAGCAGATTCTGACTCTGCTAGTCTAGGTTCGAATCCTAGCCGGGTAACTTCTGGTAGCCAATTTCTTGCTTGCCGTTCATTGAAGTCGCGGATTGCCTGCGGCGGATCTCTACGGCGTCTCAATTTACCGCGGTTCATCTTCCGGGTCCGTTTCTATCGCCGCGGTTTGAGCGGGTTTTCTGAGTAGGGGCGGTATCATTCCCCGAGTGGCCTCATTAATCTGTTAACTGGCTGTCGAGTTGGGTTGGTTTGCTGGGTCGGTATCCCCTGCCCCGTTCGACCGCAGGTTTACTGGCGAAAGGCATGCTCTTATGAAATCCCCCACTCCCCCACATGGACCGGCGATCGACGTTTCACGGCGACCGGGTGCAACCGATTCTCGCCGCGATTTCTTGCGTCAGACGGGGGCGGGCGTGGCGGCGCCATGGGTGGCGAGTGTGCCGGGACTGGCGGTTGCCACGAGTGTCTCGGCGGCTCCCGTCCAAGCGGCCGCGCCGCGCGGGCCCATGAAGGCCATTGCCTCAGGGAATGGTTTGGAGGCCACTCGACTGGCCTACCAACAAATGGTGGCTGGAACGGATGTCTTGGACGCGGTGATTGCCGGCGTGAACTTGGTCGAGGAGGACCCGCGGGACACGTCCGTCGGCTACGGTGGTTTGCCCAACGAGCGGGGCGTTGTCCAATTGGACTCGGCGGTCATGCACGGCCCGACCCATCAAGCGGGTGCCGTGGCCAGCCTGGAGGGGATCAAGTATCCCTCGCGAGTGGCTCGGTTGGTTCTGTGGCGGACGGACCATGTCTTGTTGGTGGGTCCTGGGGCGTTGGAATTCGCGCGGGCCCATGGATTCGAGGAAGAAAACCTGTTGACCGATCGCACGCGGCGGATTTGGTTGCGATGGCGTGAGAGCCTGTCCGACCGGGACAACTGGTTCACGCCAGAAGAGAGCATGGAACCTCGGCCGAAGCGGCAACCGGAGGGGGAATCGGACGGCGACTCGCAGGCTGCGGCGCAGGCCGCCGGGCGCCTGCCGGCTGGAATGGGCGACGATCGCTACAACACGCACGGTTATTATGACGACGGCGGCGACTTGGATCTGTTGGCTCAACGAATCCTGGCTGTGCCGCCCACCGGCACCATCCACTGCTCGGGGCTCAATGCCCAAGGTGACCTGTCCTGTGTGACGACAACCAGCGGTTTGGCATGGAAGTTACCGGGCCGTGTCGGGGACTCGCCGATCATCGGTGCGGGCCTGTACGTCGACAACGAGATCGGGTCGTGTGGCAGCACGGGTCGTGGCGAGGCCAACCTGCACAATTGCAGCAGTTTCGCCGCGGTGGAATTGATGCGCAGTGGCATGACCCCGGTCGAAGCGGGTCTGGAGATCCTGCGACGGATCGCCAAGCACACGGCCCCGCGGCTGCGGGATGCCGCAGGCCACCCGAAATTTGGCTTGCAGTTCTATCTGATCCGCAAGGACGGCTTGCACGCCGGCGTCACCATGCGTGGCCGGGGACAATTTGCGATCACCGACCAGGACGGCACGCGGCATGAACCCTTGGTGCCCTTGTTCGAGTAAGCCTGTCGACTGCGGGCGGCGCGGGTGGTCGGCGGTAGCTTTTGTCGCTGGGTTTGCCGAACAGCCAGCAACAAAAGTTCGGGGCGGCGGTTATAATCGAAGTGCGGGCATCCTATTGAAATGGAACAGAGAAGGCTTGCAGATGAACCCAACGGGCGACACCCCCACCGCTACCCAGGACGACTTGGCTGCGGTCGACAAGATGAAACAGGCCTATGGGCGGTTGCGGCAAGAGTTGGCCAAGGTCATCGTGGGCCAGGACGCGGTGGTTGAACAACTGCTGATCTCGATCTTTGCCCAGGGCCACTGCTTGCTGGAAGGCGTCCCCGGCTTGGCCAAGACCCTGATCGTCAGCACGCTGGCCAAGTCCCTCAGCTTGGACTTCAAACGCATCCAATTCACCCCGGACCTGATGCCTTCGGACGTGACCGGCACGGAGGTCTTGCAGGAGGACAAATCCAGCGGTGCGCGGGTGTTTCGCTTCTTGCCGGGTCCCATCTTTGCCAACATCGTGTTGGCGGACGAAATCAATCGGACGCCGCCCAAGACCCAGGCCGCGATGCTGGAGTCGATGCAAGAGCGTCAAGTCACGATTGGCGGCACGCGGCATGCCCTGCCCAGCCCCTTCTTTGTGCTGGCCACCCAGAACCCCATCGAGCAGGAAGGCACGTACACGCTGCCGGAAGCTCAACAAGATCGCTTCATGTTCAAGGTCTTTGTCGATTACCCCAGCTACGACGAGGAGTACTTGATCGCCGAGACCACCACGGCCGTCCAGTCCCATAACGTGGAGCGAGTCCTCTCGGGCGAGGAGATCGAGGCCCTGCAGCAGGCGGTGCGACGTGTGCCAGTAGCTCCGCATGTGATCCATTATGCGCTGCGTTTGGTGCGAGCCACGCGGGTGGGCGCGTCGGACGCCAAGGTACCTGATTTTGTTCGCGAACAGGTCTCGTGGGGCGCCGGGCCTCGCGGTCTGCAGTACTTGTTGCTCGGGGGCAAAGCCCGCGCCATGCTCAACGGGCGTTTTGCCGTCGATGTCTCCGATATCCGCGCGGTGGCGTTGCCGGTCCTCCGTCATCGTGTGATCACCAACTTCGCCGCTGAAAGCGAAGGGATCACCAGTGACGATGTGATCCGTCGTTTGTTGCAAGAGCTGCCCGAGTCCAGCGAGGGAGATCGTGTCCCGGGCAAACTGCAGACCGCTCTCAACGGTTGAGTGACGAGCCCGTGAGCGGCCCGACCCCGGGTCGCTGGCTCTTTTGACAGATCCCGATGAGCAATGAGACGCGGATGAACAGTGAACTCCCAACCACGGCGACCAACCGCAGCCCCGCGCCGCCGCCCACCGATTACCTGGACCCGCGGACACTGGAGCAAATCCGGCGTCTGGACGTGCGGGCCCGCTTGGTAGTCGAGGGATTCATCACCGGGCAGCACCGCAGTCCCTACAACGGGTTTGCGGTCGAGTTCGCTGCCCACCGAGAGTACGTTCCGGGCGACGACCTGCGGCACATCGATTGGAAGGTGTGGTCCAAGACCGATCGACTCTACATCAAAGAGTACGAAGAAGAGACCAACCTGGACTGCCACATCATCCTGGATTGCAGTCAGTCGATGGCCTACGGTTCCGAGCAGGGCTGGAGCAAGTTCGACCACGGCAGCACGATCGCCGCGTCACTGGGTTACTTGATGCAGCAGCAACAGGACGCCGTGGGGCTGGAGCTATTCAGCAACGCGGTGGACTTGGTGCTCAAGCCCAGCACGCATCCGTCGCACATTCGCTCGCTGATGCACCACTTGGAGCAGACCCAGCCCTCGCGTCAGAGCGATGTCGATGGCGTGTTCACCAAGTTGGCGGCGCAAGTCAAACGCCGCGGGCTGTTGATCCTGATCTCCGACCTGTTCTTCAGCGAACAGCAACTGCGGACGGGCTTGGAAGCGTTCCGCTTGCGTGGCCAAGAAGTCGTCTTGTTCCACATCATGCACGGCGACGAACTGACCTTCCCGTTTGATGAAAACACGCTGTTCAAGGGCTTGGAAGTCGACCAGCAACTGTTGGTGGATCCCAAGGGGCTGAAGGCGTCGTACCTGCAAGCCATCGAGGAATTTTTGGCTCGGGTGCGGCGAGTTTCCACGTCGGTGGGCGTCGATCACGTGTTGGTGGACACCAGCAAAAGTCTCGGTGCCACGCTCAGCAGCTACCTGGCCTTTCGCAAGAAAGTCCGTCGCAAACGCCGGTAGCGCCAACGCCTTCAGCGTTTCGTGCCCCGTGCGGTTGGATTATCACAGTTCCCTCCTTTGAAGTACCGTTGGGCCCATGTCATTTTTTGCCGCTTGGTTAGCGAACCCTTGGATGTTGGGCGCCGGTGCATTGGCCGTGGCGTCGCCCGTCATCATCCACTTGCTCAACAAACGACGTTTCAAGATCGTGGCCTGGGCGGCGATGGAGTTCTTGTTAGAAGCCAACAAAAAGAACCGTCGTCGCGTGCAACTGGAGAACCTGATCATCCTGCTGCTACGCTGCCTGGCTATGCTGTTGTTGGGACTGTTGCTGGCTCGGCCGTTTCTCCCCAGCGGCCTAACGGAATTTTTGCAAAATACCCAGCGTTTCGAACGCATCGTGGTCTTGGATGATTCCGCCAGCATGATGGCCAGCGATACGGAGGGAACCGCATGGCAGTCGGCCATCGCCGGCCTGAACACCTTGGTGCGGCAGATGGCCGACAGTCGCACCGATGACAGTCTGACGTTGCTCCTGACCAGCCGCCCGGACGCCCCGCTGATGGTGGCCGAATCGGTCACCAACGAAACGGTCGAAAGCGTCCTCTTGGAACTGGAAGGATTGCGGGCCTCGGATTTTGTGGCCGACTATCGGGGGACCTTGAGCTACGTCGACCAGTACCTGCGCAATGCGGCCCCCGGCCTGAATCGCATGCTGTATGTCTTCAGCGATCGTCGCGGCCAGGACTGGAACGATGGCAGCTTGGGTGAAGACGCGGAGGCCCCGGCCGGGTTGTTGCGAAAACTGTCCAACGAGACGGCCGGCACGTATCTGGTCGATCTGGACGTGACAAACGAGCGAAATGTGGCGATCAGCGCCGTGCGGCAAGAACGCCAATTGGTCGCCGGCAGCGTCTCGCGATTCGAGGTCGACGTGCGAAACTTCGGTCAGCAGGCCGTGCGAGATGTGCAAGTCGAGTTTCGCGTCGGGCAGGGACAGCCCCTGATCGAGCAGATTCCAGAACTCAATGCCGACGAGACGGCAACCGTTGTGTTTCAGCAGATCTTTCCCCGAGCGACAGGCCCCGGTGGCCTGCGCGGGCTGGGCAGTGTGAATCGAGCCGCTCCGATCTACACTCGGCTGACGGCCAATGGGTCACCCGGCCGGGTTCAGGACGACGATCCGTTGGGCTGGATGCCCAATGCCGCCGATGAGGGCTTGGAGTTTACCGACGTCCCGATTGAGATTTCGCTCTTGGTCCCGCAGGCTGGGATGGATGCCTTGCGGGAGGACAGCCAGTATTTCTACGTGGCGCGGGTGATGGATCGAGTGCCAATTCTCTTGGTCGATGGCGACCCATCATCGCTGCCGATCCGCAGCGAGACTTACGCGTTGCTGCCGTTGGCCAATCCCGACACCGGCATCGCAGCGGACTTGGTGACCGCCACTGAATTGGAAACGGCTCCATTGTCCAAGTATCAGGTAATTTTTCTCTGCAATGTCGACCAGGTCTCGTTCGATCGGGTGGCCGCCTTGGAGCAATGGGTACGGCAGGGAGGCAACCTGATTTTGTTGCCGGGCAACCGCGTCCAATCGATCAGCTACAACGACTTGTTTTATCGCGAGGGCAAAGGGTTATCACCCGTCGAGTTATTGGAAATTGTGGGCGATCCCTCGCGTCAAGCCAGCGTCACGTTGGAGTCCGATCCGCAGCCGCACCCGTTCTTTCAACGCTTGGTGCAGATCGATGCTGGGATTTTCTCGCGAACTAACGTCTTCAGTTGGTGGACGTCGCGGCTGAATCCGCAGCTGGAGACCACCTCGTACACGGTGCCGATGCGACTGAGCGATGAGCTGCGATCAGCGGCCGTGGTGGATCGCCAATTTGGCCAGGGCCGCGTGGTGTTCCTGTCGGTGGCGGCAGATGCCGATTGGACCGACTGGCCGTCCAGCCCGTCGTACATTGTGGTCATGTTCGACATGGTCCGCGACTTGGTTGAAGGGACCCTGCAAGTGCCGTTGGTGACGGTTGGCCAGGACCTGTTGGAGCCGATCGACTTGGGCCGCTACCGGAATCAAGTTCGCCTGGAGGGCCCCGACATGCAGCGTTGGGAAACCGTGGCCCAGCCGGCGGGGACTTACCGTCGTTCGCAGAACGTTGGCCCAACAGGCTCGGCGGGCGAAACGGCCGACGCCGACGCCAAGGACGCTGCCAGCAGCAACGGAGCACCGCCCCCACGGCCACTCGGGTCGGCGGGCCCCGCTACAGAGACGACCGGCGAGACCACCGACGGTGCGAACCCAAGTTCCGACTCGAACACCGCGACCGTCTTCTACGAGGCCCTGTTCCCGCGACTGCCCCAACGTGGCTTTTACCAAGTCAAGTTGGTGGCCTCCGCCAGCCAAGCGGATCATACGCGACGGGTGGCGGCGAACTTGGATTCGCGCGAGGGCAATTTGGCTTTGGTGGATCCGACACAGTTGGCCGATTGGGTGGGCGATAAAGTCGAATGGGTGACTTTGGATATCGTCGGCACGCAGTCGGTCGACGTGGCTCGCGATGAATTCTGGTTCCAGGTCCTACTGGGATTGCTGGTCACTTTGGGTTTGGAGCAATTCCTGGCCTGCTGGTTCGGCACTCGGCGCGCGTGAGGGTTAGGGAGTTAGGCAAGATGAAAACAACGATGGAACGCCACCGCAATCGATCCTGTTCCCCCGTCGCGCGGGTGTATTGGCCAACCCTGAGTGGTTGGACCATACCCAAGTGGAACGGAGCCGCGTGGGCCATCCTGTTGGCGATGGTCGCTGGCCAAGCGTTGGCGGCAGCTCCGCAAGCCGTGCCCGCACCGGGCGGCGCCCCACGGCGAATCATTGGGGCAGTGATCCGTGAAGCTCCAGCGGCGGCGGAAAACGCGGCCGCAGTCGCTGTGGTTGCCGCACAGGACCAAGCGGCGACCGAGCCTGCGCAGGAAAAGGCGGCGGACAATGCTCCGCCTGATGCAGCGGCCCAGGATGACGCGGCCGTCGCCGGCCAAGCCGATGCGGGCGACGAGAAACGCTTCCCGTTCGGCGCGACGCTGCAAACCAATCCCGACATTGAAGAGGTGCTCCGCAAAGCCCAACGCTACATGGAGGAGGGCAATTACCGCGCTGCCAGCCGCTTCTGGCAGGCGGCGGTGCAACGGGCAGGGGACCAACTGTATTCGACCGATGGCGAAATCTATTTTCCGTTAGTGCGAAAAATCGAAGAAATCATCGCCAAACTTCCGCCAGAGGGTCTGGAGACCTATCGCATCGCCGCCGATGCAGAGGCCACGGAGTACTTGGCCGATGACAGCCGCTTCGATCAAGTTCAACGCTGGCAAAAGGTCGTCGACCTGGCGTTTCTCAGCACGCCCGGCGATCAGGCGGCTCTGCAATTGGCCTCGCATTATTTGGACCGATATCAGGCCATCCCTGCTCAACTCCTGCTCCGTCGCATCCTGGATGTCTACCCGGATAGTCGTGTGCCGCGGGACGAGGTCCTGATGAAATTGGCATTGGCCTACGGGCTCTCCGGTGATCGGCAACGCGGACTCGCGGCCCTGCAAGAAGCGCGGCAGGTGCGGGCCACGGTAACGGCCGCCGTCTTGGACCAAGTGGAAGTTTTGTTGGCGTCCGCCACCGATCGCAGCAGCGGCGGAAACGTGGCCAAAGCTCCGGCTTGGACCAGTTCCCTGGGCCTGGGACACGAGGTCCAACAGATGCCCGACTTGCCGGCCGGATTCTTGGACGAGGGCCTGGCGCCGGTGTGGATGTTCCAGCACGACTTTCTCAAACAGCCACGCGGCAAGTTCATCCAAGGCGAGGTCTACGTGGGCAACAAGGCGATCCAAGCCGCCGCGTTTCCCTCCTCGACCCAGGATCGTGAGTTCGAAGCCGTCTGTCGCGAGTGGCAACGGAACAACTGGCGGGCCTCCAGTCTGCCGTTATTGGATCAGGGACGGATTCTATTCAAGACGCAGGCCGATCTGGCCGCTTGGCCGACCACGTCCTTACAAACCGATGCGCTGCTGCGCAGCCTGAATCTCAATCGCTATGCGCCGGATGAGATCAGCAAGTTCATTTTGGAGCAATCGGACCAGAACCGTCGCAATTTTCCGGCCGCGGCCAACCTGCCGTATTCCAGTGTCGAAACGATGCAGTACTTCGGCGATCTGGCCTTTCAGTCCATGACCGTCCACGAGGGCATCGCCTACTCGGTGGAGGGTGACAACTTCGGACGCGATGCGGTGTATCGGGACACGGGGCGGCGGAATCCGGTCAACGCCTGGAGTTCGCCGCCGACCCGCGAACGGACCACCTACCTGTCGGCTTACGATCTGGCCTCGGGCCGCACGCTGTGGAGCAAGCCCTTTCCCGGCAATGAGCCGGGCGAGGAATTGGTCGGCTCGGCCGTGGTAGGCCCGCCGGTCGGCTACCTGCAAAGTGTGTTGGTTCCGGTGCTCGCCGGCGGCCGCTTCCTATTGGTGGCGATCGATAGCGGCACCGGTGCAGCCCTGTGGAAGCGAGTGATCTGCGACGTGCCCCAAGTCCAACCGGCCTCGACGACCTTGGTGCAGTTAGCGGTCAGCGGCAGTGACGTGTTCATGGTGTGTGGTTGTGGCGTGTTGGCAAATGTCGATGCCAGCTCGGGGCAACTCCGTTGGGTCCGTCGCTACCCGCGGAGCGTCAAAGAATTGGATGCCGAAGGTGCCAACCAACAGTTTTTTGGTCGGGTACAGCAGGATTGGCAACGCTACCAATTGCAAGGTTGGAACCACGACGTGGCCGTGGTCTGGGGTAATTGGATCTTAGTCGCCGCCTCCGACACGAATTTTTTGGCCGGCTACCGTCGTTCGGATGGCGAACTGGTGTGGCAGGCCCCGCGAGCCGACGTCCTCGGTTGCACGGTCGATCAATGGTTGGGAGTCCGCGACGGCATCGTCTATGCCACCGGGCCGCGCGGCTTGATCGCTTATGAACTGGGCGCCGAGGGCCGACTGTATGGCACGCCGCAGCGTTTGGAAAAAGCCATCAGCGGCCGTGGTTTGATCACTGCCCAGGGAATCCTGCTGCCAGTGCAAGATCATTTGGAACTTTACGACCTGCGTTCGTTGTCCAAAATCAAGGAGATCCCAGTCCAGCTGCCGACCAACATGCCCATCGGCAGCCTGGCCAGCGATGGTACGCGCCTGTGGATTGCCGCCATGAACCGTTTGATCGCGGTCGAACCGGTTACTCCAATCAGCGCGGTCGAGTCGGTCGAGGAAGGAAATTAGTTTGTTAGCTGAATCTTTTTTGAATTGGTTGGTGGGACGCCCAGAAAGTGATGGGCAGGTGCAACTGCAATGGTTGAATCTGCCCAGCAGTTGGGGCGTGTTCGTGGCCTTGGCGATTGTGAGCGCCGTGGTCTTCGTGGTCTTCCGTTTGTACCAGCGGGAGAACGTCAACGGACCGTTGTGGCTCCGGCCCACGCTGCTCACGCTGCGCCTGCTCACGCTGTTGTTTTTATTGCTTTTGTATCTACAGCCCAGCATTAGCTTGGTGAACTCGGTCCGCTTGCGGCCACCGATTGCCTTGGCACGCGATGCCTCGGCCTCGATGGCCTTCGCCGATCGCATGACCGACCCGCAACAGGTGGAACGCCTGGCCCAACAAACGGGACTGCCCGCGGCCGGTCTGGAACGCGGTGACTTCACCCGCGTCGAAGTGATCAATCGCCTGCTGGGCGATGGCCAGAACGCCTGGGTCAACACCTTGAGGCAAAAGGGGGCATTGCGGGTCGTCGATTTTGCGACCGACCTGCGGAGTGTCACTACGCTGCCGGCGATCGACAACAACCAATCAGACGATGCGAACTCGGACGCTGCCAAGCAGGCCGACGACAGCAACAACGCACCCGCGGACATTCCTGCCGACGTCACTGCGACCGACGATGGCGACGCGGAGGAGTCCGAGGGCGGCGAGGACTTCCGCGTGCGGCCGTTGGTCGCCGACGGTGTGACGACCAATCTGTCGCGAGCCTTGGGCAGCTTGATTGGCGAGGACAGTTCGGTCGGCTCAATCATCCTGCTGTCCGATGGGCAACACAACAGCAGCGAGGATCCACTGGAGTTGGCCCAACGAGCCGCTCGGCGTGACGTGCCAATTTACATCATTGGGATCGGCGACCCGACACGACCGCGCAACGTCGCCGTCGATGAGGTCTACGTTCGCTCGAAAGTCCGCCCGGCCGAACCGTTCACCATCGAGGCCTTGGTCCGCGGCGAAGACTTGGACGATCAAGCCATCGTTCTGCAGTTGATCGAACAACCACTGGACCCCGAGAACCAACAGCCGCTGGGTGCCGCCCGGGAACTGCAGACCAAGTCGCTGCAACTGCCCGAGGGCCAAGGTCGCGTCCGCGTCAACTTCGAACACTCGCAAGTGGAGCCAGGCCTGTATCTGTATCGTGTGGTCGCCGCCAGTGTGGAAAACGAAATTTCCACCGAGGACAACCAACGCAACAGTTCGCCCGTGGAAGTGATCGACGATCGGGTCAACGTGCTACTGGTCTCCGGTGGCCCGCAATGGGACTTCCAACAGGTTCTCTGGCTGCTGCAACGTGACCCCTCGATCAACGTCTCCGGCTGGCTGCAGTCGCTGGACCCCGAACGCCCCCAGGAAGGCAACCTGTCACTCAAGACCTTGCCGCGAACGCTGGAGGAATTGGGCGAGTACAACGTGGTGCTCCTGATGGATCCGGATCCCACAAAAGATTTTGACGCCGCCTTTATGGATGCGTTGGAGCAATTTCTGGAGACCAAGGCCGGCGGTCTGCTCTACATGGCCGGCCCCAACCACGCCACCGAATTCTTGGGCCGTTCGACGACGGGCCGCATCAATCGCTTCCTCCCGGTGCAAGTGGGCGATGCCGAGCAATTGGATTTTGAGACCACGATCGCGGCCACCGCTGAATTGATGGAGGCCGGGGTCCTGGTCGCCGAGCCCGCCGGCCTGGACCACCCGATCATGAGCTTTCATGCCGATCGCCAGCGGAACGCGGCCCAATGGGCCGAGATGCCCAACATCTACTGGACCTTTCCAGTGGCCACCGCCAAGCCCGCCACGCGAGTCCTGCTGAGAAAGATCAACCCGAACGATCCCAGCATCAACCAACCGATCTTGGTCTCCGGTCGCTATGGGGCCGGCACGGTCCTCTACTTTGGTTTCAATTCGACTTGGCGTTGGAGAAGCGTCGGCGTGCAAGCCCAGTACTACGATCGGTTTTGGATCCAAGTCGTGCGGTACCTGGTCGAGAGTCGCTCGTTGCAAGGCCAACGCCGCGCGTTGGTCGAAACCGATCGCAGCGAATACGACTTGGGCGACCGCGTTCGCGTCCTGGCCAAGGTTTTGGACAATCAATTCCAACCGCTGACAGAAGAACGTCTCACCGCGCAAGTGATCACGGCCGAGGGTGTCACCTTGCCGCTAGAACTCAAGAAGGTGCCTGGCCAAGCGGGAGAATACCAAGGGGTGTTCGCGCCGCAAAGCGTCGGCCAATTTTCGCTGACCATGGTCCTGCCGGACCGCAGCGACGACTTGGTGAAGTTGTCCGACCCGTTGGTGCAGCCGGCCAGCTTCCGGGTGCGTTCCCCCAGCTTGGAGGCCGCCACCTATTGGTTGAACGAACGTCTGCTGCGACAAATCGCCGAGATCTCCGGCGGTCGCTACTTCACCTTGGACCAATGGAATGAAGTGGCCGAGATCGTTCCCGAGAAGGTCTCGGAAACCCAGTACGAGAGT
The DNA here is from genome assembly GCA_018402565.1 of Pirellulaceae bacterium. GTDB lineage: Bacteria > Planctomycetota > Planctomycetia > Pirellulales > Pirellulaceae > M30B19. Next base: position 805,413 of record JAGYIQ010000002.1, read on the forward strand.
CGCCCCGAGCCGCTGTGGGACCAGACGCAGGGCCTGCGTTGGTCGTTCTTCCTGTTGCCGGCCCTGCTGTTGACCCTCGAATGGTCGCTCCGCAAAAAAGCCAAATTGCTGTAACCCCGTACAGAAATTCGTAAGATGAGTAACCTGACCACTTCAACACCTGCCGAATGGGAATGGACGCCGGGCCAGATCCCGACGGCCATCCGCCAGCAATTGGACCGCTTGCGCCAGGCCATCTCGCGGAGCCTGTGGGTCTCTGGCGTTTCCAAAATGGTCCTCATCGGTTTGGCCGTGTTGCTGGTCGACTTCTTGCTGGATTATTTCTTCCACATGGATCGCCCGCAGCGAGTCATCATGGGCGTTCTGATGGTGGGCAGTTTTTTATACGCGGCCTATCGCTTCCTCTGGCTGCCCTTGTCGGCACAAGTGACCGACGATGCGTTGGTGCTGACCGTGGAACAGAAGTTGGGACGTCAACACAATGAGTTGATCAATTCCTTGCAATTCGCGCGGCAGAGCGGCACGGCTCTGGAACGCGGCTACTCGCCGGCCATGACCGAGCGGGTGGTGAACCAAGGCATCCAGTTGGCCGGCGAAGTCGACTTCCTGCAAGCCGTGGATCAAGTGGCCACGCAGCGCAAGCAGCGCTGGCTCTTCGGTGGCCTGGTCGGCTTGGCCGTGTGGGCGGCCTTGGTCCTGGGCACCGGCAACGGCTGGCTCTGGTTCCAACGCAACCTGCTGTTCGCCGATCTGCCCTGGCCCACTCGCACCGTCCTGACCATCGAAGGCGTTGTCGATGGCGTGCTGTACGTGCCGCGGGGCGAGGACCATCGCTTGCAAGTCAGTGTCGACCCGAATTGTGTGGACACCGATGTCGACGTGTTCTTGGACTTTGTGGGCCGCTCCAGCAGCACGCGGCAGAAGCTCCGTCGCTTGGACGAGGAACCCCTGAATCATAGCACCACCCTGCGCGGCATCAACAGCGAGTTCTCCTTCCAAGTCCGCGGCGGTGATTTTGTCTCCGCCCCGGTCCAAGTCCGCTTGGTGCAGCCGCCGGGCTTCGCCGAACTGACACTCAAGGTTCAACCGCCGAGTTACAGTGGCTTGAGCGAATCGGCGGTGCCCCTGTCCGCCGAATCCTTCAAAGTCCTGCAAGGCTCGACCGTCTCGATTGTGGCCAAACCCGATCAAGACAACGTCTCGCTGGCTCTGTTGCAGGCGGACCAACGCTGGGAGATGCCGCGGTCGGATTCGGGCGATCATCGATTGACGCTCAGCGGCGCGCAACTCCGCAGCGGTCGCTATCAGTTCGACCTGAGTGATGCTGCCGGTATCCGCCCCAGTCGCCCGGTTCAGTTCACGCTGGAAGTGGTAACCGACCGAGCTCCCCAGGTTCGCACCCGGCAATTTGGGGTCAGCACCATGGTCGTGCCGCAAGCCATCATTCCGGTCAACATCGCCATCGAAGACGAGTTCATGGTGCAAGAAGTCTGGGGCGACCTCCGTTGGGAGGTCGATGGTTCTCCCAACACCGGTGCGCACCGATTCGATCTCAATGAATTCAGTACCGATTGGGGCTCCAACCAACTGTCCGGCAGTTATGGCTTCGATTTGCAACCGTTGGATATCCCCACCGGCATGACCCTGAGCATTGTGGTCCAGGCTCGTGACAACCAACCTGCCGCGAGTCCGACGGTCAGCGACGCGACAGCGGATGCGACGCCGCCCAGCACGGACCCAGGCTCGACGATTGACGGCCAGGCTCCGGCCGTCGCAGCCCTACCCGTCGGGGTGGGGGCGGGCAAAGCCCTCATGTTCCGTGTGGTCACCGAAGCCGAATTTCGCGCCGATCTGCTCCGCCGAGAACTGGAGCAAACCAAGACCTTCGAACGGGTGATCGCCCAACAACAAGCGATCCAAACCGAGATGCAGGCGCTGTTGGTCAGCCAGCAAGAGCCGACGGAAACCCCCGAGTCGTATTCGATTCGGCAGACGCAGATGGCCGGCAAATCGCTCCGCAACCAGAATCAGGTGGGCACGCTGTTGATCCAAGTCACCGATCGCTTTCGTGGCTTTTTGGCAGAAGTCCGCAATAATCGCTTGGACGAATCGTCCAGTGAAATGGATGGTGGACAAGGCTTGGCGATCCGCTTGGATCAGCAGATTATCCAACCGCTGGACGAGATTGATCGCACGCTGCTGCCGCAACTCAATCGCTCCCTCGAAGCCGTCTCACGACAAGTGGGGCGTCCCGAAGAAATGCGGCAACAGATCGCCGCCACGCTGCCGCAAATTGAAGACGTCCTAGCGCGACTCAACGCCGTGCTGGACGCCATGCAACGATCGCAGAGCTTCCAAGAGATCGTCAACATGGTGATCTCGATCAAGAACGAAGAGCAGCGACTGAAGAAGATGGCCGAGGACAAAAAACGAGCCGAGGCCGGCCTGGACGAAATTTTCGACCAAGACTAACTGCCCCCATTTGCCGAGCACGGATGCCCTTCCCGCAGAGACCATTGCTATGATTCAACGAAACATCGCCCCTGCCTGTCGCACCTGGGTACTGTCTTGCCTGTCGAGTGCCCTGCCGCTGGCCGCCCTGAGCCTGCCGCTACCGCTCCCCTGCCCTGCCGCGGTGGCCGCGACGCCGATCACCAGCCCGTGGCAAGAGACCGACGACACCCAAAAATCAGAATTGGGACAACGACAGCGAGCCGTCCTGCAACGCTGGGCGCAACTCGAAGGCCAATTCATGACCATGGCCGAGAAACTAAAAGAGACACAACCCGAACGAGCCGATCGGTTGATCGTGGCCCTGAATACGGCGCGACAGAACCTGATTGCGCGGCGAATGGAAACGGTGGCCGGCTTGTTGGATACCGGCAAATTGGCCCAGGCGAACCAAGAACTGGACGATGTCATCAAGGAGCTCGAAGCCCTCGTCCGCCTGTTGCTGAGCGATCAATCCAATCGCATGGACAAACAAGAGGAACTGGAGTTTCTGGAACAGGTCAAGAAAGATATCCAGAACCTACTGAAAGATCAGAATCAACAGACTCGTGAAACGTTCAAGATCTCCAATCGCGAGCAAGTCGATCAAGATCTGAAGCAAGCTATCGAGCAGATCGACAGCTTGATCAAGAAACAAGAATCGCTGCAACAAAAGGTCCAAGACACACCACGCAATCTCAAGGCTCAGGACCAAGCCGCGGAAGACCAGTTCCAATTGCGACAACAGACCCTGGAAACCGCTCGTAGCCTGGAAGAAAAGTTCGGCGCCAAACCACGCAGTGGTGAAACCCAAGACTCTCGCGCGAATCCAAATGACGGTCGCCCCACGGAAGGCGAAACGGGCGATAACCCCACCGGCGAACAAAAACCCGGCCAGCAGAAGCCCGGCGAACAATCGGGCGAAAACAAACCTGGTGAACAAAAGCCCGGTGAGCAATCAGGTGAGAGCAAACCTGGAGAACAAAAGCCCGGTGAACAAAAGCCTGGTGACCAAAAGCCCGGCGAACAAAAGCCTGGTGAACAATCAGGGGAGAGCAAGCCGGGGGAACAACCGTCAGGCGAGAGCCAGCCGGGACAGGCATCACCTCCGTCCTCTGGGTCTCCGTCCGAGTCCAAGCCGTCCGAACAGAACCAACCGACCGACCAATCCAACACGGGCCAGGCGGCTCAGCAATTGAAACAAGCCAGCGAGAAGCAGCAGGAAGCCGAGCGGGCCCTGGCCGAAGGGGACAATCAGCAGGCCAACGAATCGCAGGAGCAGGCAATCGAAGACCTGAAAGAGGCGCGACAAATGCTGGAACAGGAACGCCGACGCTTGAATCAATTGCCCGAAGAGGCCGCCCAACGCCAGTCGCCCGAACAGCGTCGTTTGGCCGATCGTACCAAGGAGCTGTCGGACAAAATTGCCCAGGCCAAACTGCCCAGCAAAGAGCAACCACAAAACGCCGATGGCAGTCCGGCGGATCAAGCTCAAGCCGGCAAGCCCAAGGTTGATCAAGCCCAATCCGAAATGCAGCAGGCCGCCGATGGCCTTGACGAGAACTCACCGGAATCCGCCAACGAGAACCAGAAAAAAGCCGAAGAACAACTGCAAGAGGCGCTGGCGGAGATCGAAGAGCGGCTGAACCAACTGCGAGAAGAGACGCGTGAAGAACGCCTGGCTCGCTTGGAGGCACGTTTCCTGGAATTGCTGCTGCGACAACAGGATCTCCGCGGCCGCACCGAAGTCTTGGACGACAAACTGGTGTCCCTGCAACAACAGAGTGTGCGGGATCGCTTGATCTTGGCGGAGCTCTCCACCCAGCAAGCCGAATTGGCCGAACTCTGCCAATTGGCCTACGACCTACTTTTGGAGGATGGCACCAGCGTCGTCTTCCCGGAAATCGTGGCCGAAGTGCAGACGGACATGTTGCAAGCGGCAGGCCTACTTAAAGAACGACAAACCGGCGGCTTGGTGCAACTGCTACATCGCGAAATCGAGTCCACGTTGGAGGAACTCTTGGCGGCACTGAAGCAGAGCAAAAACAAAGGTGACGGCGGCGGTGGTGGCGGCGGTGAAGGCGGTGGCGGCGAACAACCGTTGGTCAAACGCTCCGCCGAACTCAAGATGCTGCGAGCCGCCCAATTGCGAGTCAATCGGAAAACGCGACAACTGAACGAAATCAACCAACAAAGTCTCTTGCCTGCGGAACAGATCAATGACGAACTGCAACGGTTGGCGGGTCGTCAAACCGACATCATTGAACTGACGCAGCGGTTGATCGAGAGCATTCAAGCCGAAGGGCAACCCGGCCCACCACCCGGCGGCCCACCTCCCGGCGGCCAAGCCCCACCAGAAGACGAGTGACCCAGTTGGACGGACAGCGTCGAAGACAATCCCGCCGTGGGTCACACCGCTACAGCAGGCACTCTCCGAGGGCCTGCAACCTTAGTCCCGCTCGTTGCCTCACGAGAGCATTGTTCCATGTCATTTTCCGCCTCAAACCAGCAGAGGGCTGCTGGTCTACCTATCCGTTTCCGCTCGGGCTTTGCCCGGCGGGGCGACAACTGACGGCTACTCGCCTCCCCTAATAATAAAAAAGGAGGATCTTTGCCCCTTGGTCACACCGCCCACCATCCGGCCTCGTGGCTTGTTGATTTTTCCGTAGCGGAATGCGTCAAGCATTTCGATTGGCGCGGAAACGCCCTGGTTTCGTGCGATTTCCTTGAGTTGAACGGCCCATTCGCATGCAAGTCTGGAAAAATCAACAAGCCCCTCGTCCCGGTGGGGGCATGACTGACCGGCTACCAACTCCCCACCCAATATTCAAAAAGAAGGCTCGTTGCCCCTTGGTCACATGCCCACCATCCCGGGCTTGTCCCGGTGGAGGCATGACTGACAGGCTACAGGCTACCAACGCCCCCCAATGATCAAAAAGAAGGATCGTTGCCCCTTGGCCACATGCCCACCATCCCGGGCTTGTCCCGGTGGAGGCATGACTGACAGGCTACAGGCTACCAGCCCCCCAACGATCAAAAAGAAGGATCGTTGCCTCTTGGCCACATGCCCACCATCCCGGGCTTGTCCCGGTGGAGGCATGACTGACAGGCTACAGGCTACCAGCCCCCGACGATCAAAAAGAAGGATCGTTGCCCCTTGGTCACACCGCCCCCGGTGGGTTTACCCCGCCGGAGCGGAAGTTTGGGTAGCTAGAACGCTCCCCCAATGATCAAAAAGAAGGATCGTTGCCCCTTGGCCACACCGCCACCGTCGGCTTCATGCCATTGGTATCTACACAAATCGCGACTTTTGCTATACACTCGGCATGATCCAGATCAAGCTGAAAGACAAGCGACTTTCCAGTCGTTGGGAACTAATGGTGAGGTGTCACATGCGGGTAGCGTCACCGCTAGCAGCGGGCGTCAGTGGGCTACCTGACGGTAATTTAAAAACGTCTTTCGCTGCCACGCAGGCGACTTGGCGTTTTTTGAATAATGACCGCGTCACCTTTGGAGAACTTGTCGTTCCGCTACAGGATTTCGCTAGAACCGCGTGTACTTCGATCTCAGCCCCATTTGTGCTGCTGGCCCATGACTGGAGCAAGCTCAGCTACCCCGGGCACAAGAGTCGAGAGGACCTGGCAGAATTGTCTAGTTCTAGTGACGTTGGCTACGATCTGGCGTGTGCTTTGGCTATTAATCCAGACGATGGCTTGCCAATCGCTCCCCTGGAAATGCACCTCAAGACAGCCGCGGGGATGCTCAGTACGCGTGGCAAGGTGGAAGTTGCGGGGCACACCGATCAGGTCATGGCTACGATGAACGCGTCCGCCAGTTGGAATTTAGACAAGCCGATTGTCCATGTAATCGATCGTGAAGCAGATTCCGTAGGGCACTATCGCGATTGGACGGAAGCGGGGCATAAGTTTCTCGTTCGTGGCGATGATCGGCGAGTGCTGTATCAAGACAAGAAAGTCAAGCTAAGCGACGTCCGTCGTCAACTACAGGACCAGGGCGGATTTCAATCGGTAGGAACGGTGTTACACAATAACCGTCCGGTTGATATGGAGATTTCTGAGACGGAGGTCACCTTGTATCGCCCTGCTCGAAAGAGCGTGAAAAAGGTCCGAACGGATGTCCCCGGAGTTCCGTTGCCCGTACGTCTGGTGTTGACACGACTTATTGACGATCAAAAGCAAGTCCTGGCACAGTGGTACTTATTGTCGAATGTTCCTACCGAGTGGGCGGACGCTAAAATGCTCGCCAACTGCTATTACTGGCGGTGGAAAATCGAGACCTATTTCAAACTGTTAAAGTCTAACGGCACTCAAATAGAGGATTGGCAACAAGAAACTGCGGAAGCGATTTTCCGGCGGATACTGGTTGCATCAATGGCCATGGTGACTGTCTGGCACTTGATGGCAACCAATGAGCCGAAGACGAACAGAATTTAAGAAACTGCTCATGAGCCTCAGCGGTCGTCAAACAAAAAGATCACGTCCATTTACAGCGCCGGCGCTGCTGGCAGGCCTCTGGTCATATCTTTCGATGATGTCCATTCTGGAGAAGATTGATATCGACTCCCTCAAGCAAATGGCCAAAGAAATTTCACTACCTATTGCGCTCTTTAATTCGGGGTAGTTGTGTAGATACCAATGGCTTCATGCCGGCGGGGCGATGACTGACCGGCTACAAGCGCCCCCCAATAATCAAAGAGAAGGATCGTTACCCCTTGGTCACATCGCCCACCATCCCGGGCTTGTCCCGGTGGAGGCATGACTGACAGGCTACAGGCTACCAGCCCCCCGACGATCAAAAAGAAGGATCGTTGCCCCTTGGTCACACCGCCCCCGGTGGGTTTACCCCGCCGGAGCGAAAGTTTGGGTAGCTAGAATCGCCCCCCCCAATATTCAAAATGAAGGCACGTTGCCCCTTGGTCACATCGGCCCCCGTCGGCTTCAGCGACACGTGTTTCCCACTCCTGCGCATGTTTCCAACCGTTTGCATATAAGAAAACCAATTCTCGCTTCAAACCAGCAGAGGGCTGCTGGTCTACATTCCGGCCCCCGCGGGTTCACCCGTGGGACCGAAAGTTTGGCAGCGAGAAGGCCCCCTCAACGATCAATAAGAAGGCTCGTTGCCCCTTGGTCACACCGGCCCACCATCCCGGGCTTGTCCCGGTGGAGGCATGACTGACAAGCTACATGCTACCAGCCCCCCAACGATCAAAAAGAAGGATCGTTGCCCCTTGGTCACATCGCCCCCGTGCGGGTTCACCCCGCCGGAGCGGAAGTTTGGGTAGCTAGAACGCCCCCCCCAATCATCAAGAAGAAGGAACTCCACCCCTTGGCCACACCGCCACCGTCGGCTTCATGCCGGCGGGGCGATGACTGACCGGCTACCAGCTCCCCCCCAGTAATCAAAAAGAAGGCTCTTTGCCCCTTGGTCACACCACCAGAAACACTCTGCGGTGAAACATCGTCTTGCGGCCACTCACCGCGATACCGTGTGTACAACTCCAAGCTTCGCAGAACACGCCTCCCCCGATTGCGGTCTCGGTGGCGATTGAGCAGCTAAACCACCGTGGCACTCGACCGCCCAAACCGCACGCCGTCGCCCTCTAGCCTGTCAAACTTTCGGTCCAACGACACAAGGTCATTGGGGCCGCTGGCATCGCGCGACATCCCACTTTCAGGCATAGGGCGAATAGGGTATCGGGGGCGACCGCCTGAAGGCGGAACTACAAGCGGCGGGACTTCGCTTCAGTGAGCCTTCGTTAGACCGGCCCTGAACGTCTCCATTGGTCACGTCTCGCGGCTAGAAGGCCCCGCTTGTAGTCCCGCCTTTAGGCGGAGGGCGCCATGGAGAAACTCCGCCAAATGACTGACCGGCTACCACACCTGCTCCACGGTCGCAAAAAGATGGATCTTTGCCTCTTGGTCACATCGCCCCCGTGCGGGTTCACCCCGCCGGAGCGGAAGTTTGGGTAGCTAGAACGCCCCCCCCAATCATCAAGAAGAAGGAACTCCACCCCTTGGCCACACCGCCACCGTCGGCTTCATGCCATTGGTATCTACACAACTACCCCGAATTAAAGAGCGCAATAGGTAGTGAAATTTCTTTGGCCATTTGCTTGAGGGAGTCGATATCAATCTTCTCCAGAATGGACATCATCGAAAGATATGACCAGAGGCCTGCCAGCAGCGCCGGCGCTGTAAATGGACGTGATCTTTTTGTTTGACGACCGCTGAGGCTCATGAGCAGTTTCTTAAATTCGTTCGTCTTCGGCTCATTGGTTGCCATCAAGTGCCAGACAGTCACCATGGCCATTGATGCAACCAGTATCCGCCGGAAAATCGCTTCCGCAGTTTCTTGTTGCCAATCCTCTATTTGAGTGCCGTTAGACTTTAACAGTTTGAAATAGGTCTCGATTTTCCACCGCCAGTAATAGCAGTTGGCGAGCATTTTAGCGTCCGCCCACTCGGTAGGAACATTCGACAATAAGTACCACTGTGCCAGGACTTGCTTTTGATCGTCAATAAGTCGTGTCAACACCAGACGTACGGGCAACGGAACTCCGGGGACATCCGTTCGGACCTTTTCACGCTCTTTCGAGCAGGGCGATACAAGGTGACCTCCGTCTCAGAAATCTCCATATCAACCGGACGGTTATTGTGTAACACCGTTCCTACCGATTGAAATCCGCCCTGGTCCTGTAGTTGACGACGGACGTCGCTTAGCTTGACTTTCTTGTCTTGATACAGCACTCGCCGATCATCGCCACGAACGAGAAACTTATGCCCCGCTTCCGTCCAATCGCGATAGTGCCCTACGGAATCTGCTTCACGATCGATTACATGGACAATCGGCTTGTCTAAATTCCAACTGGCGGACGCGTTCATCGTAGCCATGACCTGATCGGTGTGCCCCGCAACTTCCACCTTGCCACGCGTACTGAGCATCCCCGCGGCTGTCTTGAGGTGCATTTCCAGGGGAGCGATTGGCAAGCCATCGTCTGGATTAATAGCCAAAGCACACGCCAGATCGTAGCCAACATCACTAGAACTAGACAATTCTGCCAGGTCCTCTCGACTCTTGTGCCCGGGGTAGCTGAGCTTGCTCCAGTCATGGGCCAGCAGCACAAATGGGGCTGAGATCGAAGTACACGCGGTTCTAGCGAAATCCTGTAGCGGAACGACAAGTTCTCCAAAGGTGACGCGGTCATTATTCAAAAAACGCCAAGTCGCCTGCGTGGCAGCGAAAGACGTTTTTAAATTACCGTCAGGTAGCCCACTGACGCCCGCTGCTAGCGGTGACGCTACCCGCATGTGACACCTCACCATTAGTTCCCAACGACTGGAAAGTCGCTTGTCTTTCAGCTTGATCTGGATCATGCCGAGTGTATAGCAAAAGTCGCGATTTGTGTAGATACCAATGGCATGAAGCCGACGGTGGCGGTGTGACCAAGGGGCAACGGGCCTTCTTTTTGATCATTGGGGGGAGGGTGGTAGCCGTCAGTCATCGCCCCGCCGGCATGAAGCCGACGGTGGCGGTGTGACCAAGGGGCGACGATCCTTCTTTTTGATTATTGGGGGAGGCGTGGTAGCCGTCAGTCATCGCCCCGCCGGCATGAAGCCGACGGTGGCGGTGTGACCAAGGGGTGGAGTTCCTTCTTCTTGATTATTGGGGGGGGCGATTCTAGCTACCCAAACTTCCGCTCCGGCGGGGTAAACCCACCGGGGGCGGTGTGACCAAGGGGCAACGATCCTTCTTTTTGATCGTTGGGGGGCTCGTAGCCTGTAGCCTGTCAGTCATGCCTCCACCGGGACAAGCCCGGGATGGTGGGCCGGTGTGACCAAGGGGCAACGATCCTTCTTATTGATCGTTGAGGGGGGGCCTTCTCGCTGCCAAACTTTCGGTCCCACGGGTGAACCCGCGGGGGCCGTGTGGCCAAGGGGCAACGGGCCTTCTTTTTGATCATTGGGGGGGGGCGGTCTAGCTACCCAAACTTTCGCTCCGGCGGGGTAAACCCACCGGGGGCGGTGTGGCCAAGGGGCAACGGGCCTTCTTTTTGATCATTGGGGGGGGGCGGTCTAGCTACCCAAACTTTCGCTCCGGCGGGGTAAACCCACCGGGGGCGGTGTGACCAAGGGGCAAAGATCCATCTTTTTGCGACCGTGGAGCAGGTGTGGTAGCCGGTCAGTCATTTGGCGGAGTTTCTCCATGGCGCCCTCCGCCTAAAGGCGGGACTACAAGCGGGGCCTTCTAGCCGCGAGACGTGACCAATGGAGACGTTCAGGGCCGGTCTGGAGAAGGCTCACTGAAGCGAAGTCCCGCCGCTTGTAGTTCCGCCTTTAGGCGGTCGCCCTCCGGACCCTGTTCGCCCTATGCCTAGAAGTGGGATGACGAGCGATGCCAGCGGCCCCAATGACCTTGTGTCGTTGGACCGAAAGTTTGACAGGCTAGAAGGCGACGGCGTGCGGTTTGGGCGGTCGAGTGCCACGCGGGTTTAGCTGCTCAACCTCCACCGAGACCGCAAGTGGGGGAGGCGTGTTCTGAGTAGCTTGGAGTTGTACACACGGTATGGCGGTGAGTGGCCGCAAGGCGATGTTTCACCGCAGAGTGTTGGTGGGCGATGTGACCAAGGGGTAACGATCCTTCTCTTTGATTATTGGGGGGCGGCTGTAGCCGGTCAGTCATCGCCCCGCCGGCATGAAGCCATTGGTATCTACACAAATCGCGACTTTTGCTATACACTCGGCATGATCCAGATCAAGCTGAAAGACAAGCGACTTTCCAGTCGTTGGGAACTAATGGTGAGGTGTCACATGCGGGTAGCGTCACCGCTAGCAGCGGGCGTCAGTGGGCTACCTGACGGTAATTTAAAAACGTCTTTCGCTGCCACGCAGGCGACTTGGCGTTTTTTGAATAATGACCGCGTCACCTTTGGAGAACTTGTCGTTCCGCTACAGGATTTCGCTAGAACCGCGTGTACTTCGATCTCAGCCCCATTTGTGCTGCTGGCCCATGACTGGAGCAAGCTCAGCTACCCCGGGCACAAGAGTCGAGAGGACCTGGCAGAATTGTCTAGTTCTAGTGACGTTGGCTACGATCTGGCGTGTGCTTTGGCTATTAATCCAGACGATGGCTTGCCAATCGCTCCCCTGGAAATGCACCTCAAGACAGCCGCGGGGATGCTCAGTACGCGTGGCAAGGTGGAAGTTGCGGGGCACACCGATCAGGTCATGGCTACGATGAACGCGTCCGCCAGTTGGAATTTAGACAAGCCGATTGTCCATGTAATCGATCGTGAAGCAGATTCCGTAGGGCACTATCGCGATTGGACGGAAGCGGGGCATAAGTTTCTCGTTCGTGGCGATGATCGGCGAGTGCTGTATCAAGACAAGAAAGTCAAGCTAAGCGACGTCCGTCGTCAACTACAGGACCAGGGCGGATTTCAATCGGTAGGAACGGTGTTACACAATAACCGTCCGGTTGATATGGAGATTTCTGAGACGGAGGTCACCTTGTATCGCCCTGCTCGAAAGAGCGTGAAAAGGTCCGAACGGATGTCCCCGGAGTTCCGTTGCCCGTACGTCTGGTGTTGACACGACTTATTGACGATCAAAAGCAAGTCCTGGCACAGTGGTACTTATTGTCGAATGTTCCTACCGAGTGGGCGGACGCTAAAATGCTCGCCAACTGCTATTACTGGCGGTGGAAAATCGAGACCTATTTCAAACTGTTAAAGTCTAACGGCACTCAAATAGAGGATTGGCAACAAGAAACTGCGGAAGCGATTTTCCGGCGGATACTGGTTGCATCAATGGCCATGGTGACTGTCTGGCACTTGATGGCAACCAATGAGCCGAAGACGAACGAATTTAAGAAACTGCTCATGAGCCTCAGCGGTCGTCAAACAAAAGATCACGTCCATTTACAGCGCCGGCGCTTGCTGGCAGGCCTCTGGTCATATCTTTCGATGATGTCCATTCTGGAGAAGATTGATATCGACTCCCTCAAGCAAATGGCCAAAGAAATTTCACTACCTATTGCGCTCTTTAATTCGGGGTAGTTGTGTAGATACCAATGGCTTCATGCCGGCGGGGCGATGACTGACGGCTACCACCCCTCCCCCAATGATCAAAAAGAAGGATCTTTGCCCCTTGGCCACACCGCCACCGTCGGCTTCATGCCGGCGGGGCGATGACTGACCGGCTACCACCCCTCCCCCCAATAATCAAAAAGATGGATCGTTGCCCCTTGGCCACACCGCCACCGTCGGCTTCATGCCGGCGGGGCGATGACTGACCGGCTACCAACGCCCCCCAATGATCAAAAAGAAGGATCGTTGCCCCTTGGTCACACCGCTCAGCAACAGTCTGCGGCAGAGCATTGCTTCGCGGCCAGTCACCGCCACAGCCGTGCAAACAACTCCAAGCATCGCAGAACACACCTCCCCCAATTGCGGTCTCGGTGGAGGTTGAGCAGCTAAACCACCGTGGCACTCGACCGCCCAAACCGCACGCCGTCGCCTTCTAGCCTGTCAAACTTTCGGTCCAACGACACAAGGTCATTGGGGCCGCTGGGATCGCTCGTCATCCCACTTTTAGGCAGAGGGCGAATAGGGTACGGAGGGCGACCGCCTGAAGGCGGGACTACGAGCGGCGGGACCTCGCCTCAGTGAGCCTTCGTTAGACCGGCCCTGAACGTCTCCATTGGTAACGTCTCGCGGCTACACGGCCCCGCTTGTAGTCCCGCCTTTAGGCGGAGGGCGCCATGGAGAAACTCCGCCTACAGAACAAACACTCAGCGATCGAAGTACAACGGCTGTCGGCGGTGTGGCGAACAGATGCAGCGGAGCGACCAGTATCACGAGCACACGACCACGTTGATGTTGCAGGCGACGACCAAACTGATTGGGCTCTTGAGTGTTCTGCCGTGGGCGGTGATGGTCGAGTTCCTGCAGCGACTGCGGGACGGCAAAGTATCCGACGGTCGCTGGCCGGGTCCCTTGCAAACGGTCCTATCACCGCTCAGTTCCTTCACCCAAGGGTTGTATCAAGCGATCTATTGGTACCTGATCGAGCGGATCGCCGAGCAGTTGAAGTCGGGTGAACTGCGCAATTCGACGATCTACGAATTCAATCCCGACGTCGTGTACGTGCCACCGCGGCAACGGGCCAAGTCAAAGTCCGCTGGGCGGACCGAACAACCCACTCTGCCGACGGGTATCCCGCCACCGGAGGAAAACTCATTCGCGGAAAAATGACCGCCAAAAAGTCGCACCTCTCGCGGCCAATAAAAACGTCCTTTCAGCAGCGAGCCCAACCGCTTGCCTGGCGGCCGGTCTGTCCTCAGCCCGTCCCACGCGACCAAAAATCACTGCCGCCCGTCGGCTCATCTGCTCTGTTGACGCGAAATCAGCCCTGTCTTCCGCCTCCCAATCTGACCGCTGGGGCTAAAATCGCCCTATCTTTCGGTTAGCGAACTCCATGCCAATCCGCGGTCGTCCGGCGGCAGCTCCCGGCCTAATCCTCAGAATCGGGGTTATTTACGGGGTATTCTTGAACGGATGTCGACTGCGATTGCCACCTGCAAGAAACCGAGTCGAAACTTCTTCAACTTTCTACTCGATTCCATCGTCGCCAATCGGAGAGGGGCTCCTGCGCCTTCGTTAATTCAAGAAACTCCGCGGAGGGTTACAAATATTTTTAGCATGATCTGCCCAGCGCTACAGATCGATCACAACTACGCAATCGATTCGAAAGGCTACTTGGCCGGACGGTCTAACAGATCTCCACTCCTCACGATTTGCCTAAAGTGTAGCTTGAAAAGCGATTGGGGGTTAAGGCATTGACGAAACTGAATCTAGTATAACCTGCCGAATATCGTGTAGTTTTCTATCTCCGAATTTTATCATCGTTTTTCCTCTTTGTGGAGTCTCGATAATAATCGCGCCGTCCTTGGGAATACCATATTTTTCATAAAATGGACTCATTCTCGGTCTGCTCCAATCGACCAGATGCTCGTAATAATCGACACCATTGATTGGTTGACCAAGAATTACCTCAAAATGTCTAGTCTGAAAGCTGAACTCGTGGCCGATCCAAATCACCGCTACTCGATGTTTAGCCAGGGTATCACTAAGTTTTTCGGGTGTGAAAGGCGCCCACCCGTAGCACAAGCGTTGCTCTTGCGCTTTGCTTATGTCATCTATAGTGCCTGATCGCAAATCTTGCGGTGTTTCGCGTGGCAACATTAACCATGAAAGCACAATCATTACGATCGCGATGAACATAAAGCAGCGTGCGGCGAGCCAACAAAATGGAACTCTCTGTTTCATGTCGCTAACCAAATCAAAATAGGGATACTCAACTTACGGGCAATTCCCTGATTGAGTTTTGCTACTCTTCTCTTCGATAATTGCATCATCCGTCTTTGGACAGTCTCCAGGGCCTAGCCAAAAGTGCCATCCCCAATATGGAATAGTTTCCGACTTTCCATTAACAATGACCGTTGCTGGGTACCGCCTTCTAGTTGCTGATGTGAAACGACTACCCAGGCACCTAGTCAACAACTCCCACATTCCTGCGTCACCAGATGGGAACATGCTGTCCTCACGCTCCTCTTTAGAGTAGTCTCCAAACGCAAAGATTACTAAGCATCCGTCTTTGCAAACGCGACAAATCTCTTTCATTTCGCAGCAACGAATTGGTGAATTGCGTATTAAAACTATATCGACAGACCTGTCGGCAATTTCTTTCGTCGGCTTTCTCTCTTTTATGTTATCTTCCCAGTCTCTACACCCTTCAACATAATAATCAAGTACCCCTTTCGCCTCACCCTCACCCCAAATATTTATAATCGAGGTTGCATGCGGATATTGTTTACCAGGGTCCAGTACACCAACTGTTTCTTGAGTAGTTCCGAAAACCGGTGGGACTGGCTTGTCTTGTCGAATTGAGCGTCCACCACTCGGATCCACCCCCCGCACCCCAAAATACCCCCGATACAAACTCATCCCATCCACATACCCCAATGGATCTCTCGACACAAACCCACCGGTCGCGGGATCGTACCACCGCGCGCGGAAGTGGTAGAGCCGCAAATCAGCATCCCATTCCCGCCCAGTGTAGGTGTACCGGTTGGCATAAGTGCTGCTGCTACGAACGGTGCCGTTGGCGGCGTAGATGCCAAGGGTGCCGTAAGCGATGTAGGTGTAGCGTTCAACCAGTGTCCCGGCTGCGTTGGTCAGACCTACGATGGAATACTGTTGGTTGCGATGATAATAAAGTGCGTTGTCGCCGGTCGTCGGCAAAGTCGTAGTGGTACCTGTATGACGTAGGATCGGTTCGTCCACGTAGCCCGCGTAGCCCAGGCACTCCGCGTAGACGTAACGGTAGGTCGGTGAGGAGGTGACGGCCCCCCTCGCGTAATCAGCGATCACTTGTTGACCCGCGTAAACGTAAACCACATTGCCACTGGAATAGCTCCGAGAGACTCGGCGTCCCAGAGCGTCGTACTCAAACGTGACTTCCCAACTGCCCACCGAAACGCGGGTGTCGCATTCGCAAAGTTGATTGAAAAAATTCCACTCCGAGCTCGATGGCACGTTGTCGTTACGACAATCAAACTTTTCCGCACAACACATGAGTTGCGCCCCAGTTCCATTCTGGCATGGTAGAACGGGAAGCTCAAACAACTAAGGCATGCCACCCGTTTCGTCGCTGGCATCTTCGTTGGCGTCGTCGCTGGCGACCGAGACGCCGCGAAGTTGCAACAGTTGCAAACGCATGGCTTGCCAGCGGTCCTGTTCCTGCTGCAACTGGGCCTCACCCGTGTTCACTTGTTCGTTCAGCGCCAGGGACGCGGCTTGCACGGGAGCCAATTTGGCGGTCAGCTCGGTGATTTCCTGTCGAGCGGATGCCACCAATCCTTGTCGCTCTTGCCGCTGCGCGGTCCGCTCGGCCTGCTGCTTGGCCCACTCTGCCATCTCGGCGGTCCAAGCCTGCTGCTGGGCCATCAACTGTTCGACTTGCTTGCTCTGACTGTCTTGCAAGGCCACTGTTTGAGCATGCAAGGCTTGGATGGCCTCATCCGTTCCGCCAGCCGCTTCCAGGGCTGCAACCAAGGCCGCCGCGGCGGTCGCCAATCGCTCGTTCGTGGCCTGCAACCGCGTCTGCTGGCTCATGGCCTGAGCCAGCGATTGCTCTTGTGTTGCGATCTGTTGGGCCAAGGTTTGCAGCGCCAGTTCATCGACTTTGTCTTGCTCCAACCATTGGTCCACTTGAGTCTGTTTGTCGGCGATGACCTTGGACTGGGCGACCACCTCCCGCTCGTTCTCGCTCGCCTTTTGACTCATTTCACTCACTTGATCGGCCACTTGCTCGATCTGCCGAGCTTGTTGCTCCAATTGGGCCAAGAGCTGCGACTCTTGCCGCGCGAACTCGGCCGCCGCTTGCAAGCGAGTGTAGACGGCCTGAGCCGCATCAACCTGCGGCTGGCACTGCTCCAACTCGGTCTGCTTCTGTGTCAACTGTTGTTGCGCCTCGGCAATCTGAGCTTGTACGGCCACCAACATCGGCTCGGTAGATTTCTGGGCCTCCTGAGCAGTCGCCAACTCCTTATCCAAGGTGGCGACGGCTTCCGTCAATTGCATGACCTTGGCCGGCAATTGCTCGGCTGTTTCCTGATGCCGTGCCAACTGAACCTCGTTCGTTTGCTTCAGTTCCGTCAGCTGCTTGAGCGAGGCCTCCAACTGGGCCGATTGCATGGTGGCCAGCGATCGTTGCACGGCTTCGATGGCCTGCGTCAGATTGGTCAACCCCGGCCCGAGTTGATTGACGGCGTCTTGAGCCACACTCAACTGCGAGCGCTGACTGTCCAGATCGGTCATCGTTTGCTGCCGACGTTCCGTAAGCGACGTCAGCGTCTTGGCCAATTCGGCCAATTGACCTTCGAGAGCCTGCTGCTGGCTCTGCTGCTGCGTCAGTTGTGCCTGGACTTGGTCTCGTGCTGCTTGCCGCGTTTGCCACTCGGCCTGGACACTTTGCAGTTGAGTACTGGCCGCGGCCAACCGTTCTTCCAACTTGGGAATGACCAGATTCAGCGGCGTCAACTCCGCGTCGGTCGCAACCTCCCAAAGCTTGGTCTGTCCGTTTAGATCGCAGGCCAACAAGCGATTGGTCTCATCGCACAGCCGGACCGAGGTGATGATCGTCGACAGCGGATAGGCCTTCTCTTGATTGCCGCTTTGGTTGAAGATCTTGGCCTGTTGATCTCGGCCGCCACTGACCACACGCGAGTCACGCGTGAACTGCACCGACGTCACGCCGCCTCCATGGGCATTCCAGTTGGCGATTTGACCGCCATTTTCCATTTCCCACAAGCGAATGGAGGCATCTTGGCTGGCGGAGGCCAACACGTTCGAATCGACTCGCCAGCTCAGTCCGTTGATCGCGCCTTGGTGCCCACGCAGATCCAGGTACTCGCGGCCGGTCTTGGCCTCCCACACGAGCACCCCACCGCTGCGGTCACCGGAGGCCAGCAACACGCCATCGGGAGAGAACTCCAGGGACTGAACCCAATCGGTATGTTTTTTGATTTCATGCAACTGCTTGCCACTGGCGGAATCGTAGATTCGCACCAAGCGATCGGTCGAGCCGACGGCGACTCGTGTATGATCGCTGCTGATGTCGGCGGCCAGCACCGCATCGGCCAGACCACCGATTTCGATCACTCGTTCGCCGGTCTGGATATCCCAAGCAATCGCCACCCCATTGGCGGCAGCTCGTCCGCCACCGGCCAACAGCAAGCTACCGTTGCGAGAAAAACGCAGGGCGAAGATGTGGCCTTCGGGAAAGGGCAACACACCGCGCAGTTGTTGGGTCTGCGTGTCGAACAGCAGCACTTGAAAGGGCGTACCAACGGCGACCAACGGTGCCCACGGGCTAGTGGCTACGGCCATCACGGCGGGGCTGCGGTGGGGAACGGCGGCAACCTCCAAACTCAATTGACATGGCTGGGGAACCACTTCGGGGCGAACCGTCGCATCACCGGCGACCGCCGCGACCTTCTTCTTTTTGATCGCCGCTTTGCTGGACTTGGTCTCCAACGCTCCCCCTTCGATCCACCGCCGGACCAAGTCGATCTCCGCTTCCGGTAGCTTGTCACCTTCCGGGGGCATTTCGGGCGATTCTTCGTGCGTGATCAGCTTGTAGAGATAACTGGCCGATGGCTCACCGGCTTCGATGACGGTCCCGGAACCGCCGCCCAACATCATGGCAGTGAAGTTGGTCACATCCAAATCACCGCTCTTGTTGTTGGGATTGTGGCAGGAGGCGCAGCGCTGCGCTAGGAGCGGTTGGACGTGGTCTTCAAAAGTGATTTTCTCGTCTGCTTGAGCCCGACCTGAGCCACAGGCCAAGACGCCAGCCACCAGGAGCACGGCCCAGACACGGCAGTTTGTCAGATTACTTTTCATGATTGCGTCAGCAGTTGGTGAAGTCGATGAAAGGCGCTGCCCAAACGAGGAAGATGCATCGAGCCCGAGAAAGATGCCCGGGACCCAGCCCGGAGCCAATTCCAGGGCCCCGTGACATCAATGGTTAAAGAGGAACTCGGGTGTGTTCAACACCGCCCAGAACACATCGTGCAGTCCCTCGGTCGGGTTGCCCGCCTCACCCACCATGGTCACGAGGCGCTGCAATTCTTCTGGCAGTGGATCGCGTGAGAACGCCCGGCGGTAGATCTCGACGATGACAGCGGCCGGTTCCTGGCCTTCGCCCATCATCTTTTCGATCAGCCCGCCCTCGCGACACTTTTGATGGACGGTTTCGCCGTTGAGCAAGTGCAGTGCCTGCGACAGGTTGGGCTCCATCACAACTTCGCAGCTGCACACCGTCTCGCGTGTCGCGCGGCCGAAGGTCGTGAGGAAATAATTTGAGGTGTTGCCGTCGGCGATCTGCACGGCGCGTGCCCCGTAGGCCAAGCCACGGAACTTATTGCCGGTATCGGTGACCTGGGAGATCACATCCAACAGCACCTCGGCGCGGAGCCGATTCAAGTACCGCCGCGAAAAGTTGGTCTCGTCCGTCGCGTTGCTGGCGTTCGCCTGAGTACTCAACTGGTACGTCCGCGAGTTGCAAATATCGCGAACCAATTGTTTGAAGTCAAAATTGGAGGCGGCGAATCGTTCACCCAGGGCATTCAACAGGGCTTCGTTGACAGCCGGATTGCTGATGCGAACGTCGTCCACCTCGTTGACAATGCCCTTGCCGAAGAAATGGGCCCAAACGATGTTGGACAGGTTCTTGGCAAAGAAGGGATTCTCGGCCGAGGTCAGCCAATTGGCCATTATCTCGCGGCGATCCTGCCCCGGAGCGATCTCGGGCTGACTGCCACCCAAGAACTTGGGCGCCATCACGCGACCGCCCACCAAGTGCCGAACATCTCCCCCACCGGCATTGAACACGATGACCTCGCGAGGGTCCTCGCCGGGCTTGCGACCGACTTGCGAAAAGAAGGCGGCAAAGCTGTAGTAGTCGTCCATCGTCCAGCGGTCGAACGGATGGTTATGACACTGGGCACATTGCGTTCGCATGCCCATGAAGACTTGGGCCACATTTTCCGCCACCTTTAATGTGTCCGTCTCCATTTGGTAGTAGTTGGTGGACGGCGTGGAGAACGTGCCACCCTTGGACGCCAACAGATCGCGGACCATACGGTTGATCGGCACGTCATCGGCGATCTGTTGTTGTAGCCAGTTGAAATACAGCAGAGCGGACTTGTAGCTGACATTGATCGTGGAGCGAATCTGCAACAGTTCGGCCCACTTCATCACCCACATCTCGACGAACTCTTTCCGCTCCAACAGCATGTCGATGGCCTTGGCCCGCTTCTGGGGATCGGTGTCGGCCACGAATTCTTGCAGTTCCAGCGCTGTGGGCAACATGCCACAAATGTCGATATAAACCCGTCGCAGGAACGTCTGATCGTCACACAATTCGGACGGCGTGATTCGCAGACGCTTCCACTTTTCATACATCAGTTCGTCGATGTAATTGTTGGGCGAGGGGACATCCCAGACGAACTCGAGGTCTTTCGGCAAAACAATGAACTGGCTGCCAACGGTGTGCGTGTCGTAGCGGGCCATCACAAACGCTTCACCGCGCTGATCCGCGGTGACCTCGCCGGCTTGCGTCACCGCCGCCGACGAATCATTCGCTGAAGAAAAATAAGCCAATTCCGTCACATCTCGAGTTGTGCCGTCACTGTAGCGAGCCAGCACCGTGAGTTGCTGTGTCGCACCCGGACCATTGAGCACGCCACCGGCCGGATAAAGTTCCACCGTAGTCACTTCCGGCACTGGGCCGGCATCGTCCGGTGCTCCATTGCGGAGCCATTCCAACAGCGTGCGGTAATAGCGACTATCTTCCTTGAACAAGGCTCCCGCGCTGTGCGACACCGTGCCTACGGCCTTCTCCAGCAACAGGCTCCGCTCGGGAAAGGCCAAGTCCACGCGACGACCCAGTTGTTCCCGCAGCAGTCGATGGTAATCCCCGGCTGGATCAAATCCAAATAATGAAAGATTAAAACCATCCTTGCCACGTGCCGCTCCATGACAACTGCCCGCGTTGCAACCACTCCGCATGAAGACGGGCATCACATCTTGGCGGAAGCTCAGCGGCAAGGTCTCAGTGGCTCGCTGGACCGCCAAGGGAACG
Organism: Pirellulaceae bacterium; assembly: GCA_018402565.1. Classification (GTDB taxonomy): domain Bacteria; phylum Planctomycetota; class Planctomycetia; order Pirellulales; family Pirellulaceae; genus M30B19. Next base: position 826,631 of record JAGYIQ010000002.1, read on the forward strand.
ACGATCGATTGCCCGCCAAACTGCACGGTGATCTGCCCTTCCCCATCGCGTTGCGGTCGCAGCAGATTCCCTTCAAGCACAACCAAATCCGCCGGTTCAACGGTTATGGTCATCGCTGCCGTGACGTCCTCGGTCAGACCGTTGGATCGCTCGATCTGGCCCACCAAGGTCTGCTGATCGCGGGTTGTCGTCAAGGAAACGGCGGGCGGATAAACCGACAGCCGCACGATATCGCTCGAGACCACGGGTTCTTGGGCTTCGAGCCGCTCGGATAGAACGACCAAACCCAGGAAGGTTGCACACAGGCAAAACAAACGGTGCGATTTCATGGCAGGACCAAGCTCAGGGGGCTGGAGGGATCGCGACTAATTCTTTTTGGCTTCCAAACGCAATTTTTCGAGGCGGGACAGAGGCTTCTCCACCGGTGGCGGAGGTGCTTCTGCCGGAGGTGCCTCTGCGGGCGGCGTCTCTGCGGGCGGGGCCGCGGGTGGTTCCTCTTTCGGCAATGGGACGTCCACTTGCAGTTCGAAGCTACCCGCATTGGCAACCACGGACTCGCCATTGACGGGGATGGTGACTTGGCAGAACACGCCGCGGTGTTTCCCGGCATTGGTGTCGGCCGATGTCTTGATGCGGAAGACAATCTCCTCCGTCTCCGACGTGAACTTCAAGGTCTCGACCTCGCAGTTGGGCGGCAACCCAAACAGCTGGGCGGTGGCCTCGCCGCTGAACGCCGTCACGTGATTGATCTTGCAGGGCACCAGCACCGTTTCGCCCTGCTCGCAGCCGGCTCGTGGGATTTCCATGGTCACGTAGGGAGCGGCAACCTCCAAAGTCGCCAATTGACTGCTGCTCCAGGCCGGCCCCCCGACATCGGACATGCCAATCGCGTAGATCGGCCACGACCCCACCTGAGCATTGCCAGCCGCGTTGAGCGGATACAGGCCCTCGGTTTGATCCGGGGGAATCTGAATATTTCCCCGAGTTCCCACGCCCGGCGAGCGAAACGGGAACTCGACATGGATGTTCCCGCTGAAACCCTCATCACGATGCACAATCACACGGATGTCCTTGGTGCCGTTGTGAACCAACGGGGACTGCGGCTGCTGGATTTCAATGCGGAACGGCAACTTCTCCACCACGGCAATCGCCAATTGCTGAACCTCGCCCGTGATGTACTTCGAGTTATTCGGCTCGCCCAAGACAAAGTCGGCCGAGTTGCGAAACTGGCCGCGAATGGCTTGGGCCGGATCGGCATGCCGTGCGGAGAGCGTCAGCAGTTGTCCGCCAATCGGGGCGTCCTCCGCCGCCGTGAAGACCACGGGCATCTGATTCAGATTGGCGGCCATCGGCTGGGCTTCCACGCCGATCCCCGCCGGCAAGCCCTCGGTTTCCAGTACCAACTCCCCGCCGAAGTTGACACGGTTGCCCAAGAGCAACGTACCGAAGCGGCCGCCGCGAGGCACAAAAATGGTCTGCCGGTACTGGCCGAATTGCTCAATCCGCGGGATCTCGATCGTCAGCGATGGCTTGACCGCCTGGAACTCCACTCGGTAGACAAAGTCGTTGCGACCGCGGTTGAGATGATCGTGGATCCAGAGAATGTAATCCCCGTCCTCCGGCACGGTCCAACGCAGGTACGGATCCGGGCCACGCGCATCGTCATTGCCGACCAGATACGTCCCGTCGGCTTTGAGCAAGTGCATGACGGGATCCAAGCCAGAGCGAATGCGGCGACCGTAGACTTCGATGTCCCAGACCTGTCCCTGTTTCGCAGTAAATCGAAAATAGTCCTGATCCTTGTCTTCCGAGATCACGCCGTTGACGGCGGCGGGGAAGTCGATCGGCGTGGCGGTCGCGACCTCGTTGTTCGGCTCGGCCTCCAACGCGTTGGGCAACTCACTCAGGCGAAACGCCAAGCCAGAAGGCGCCTGGCCACGCGCATCCGCCGCATGGACCAAAAAGTTTTCGTCCGCGGTTGTCGGCAACGTCAACTCACTGGAAAAGACCCCCAAAGCATCGCCCAAGTATTGCAACTGCACGGTTTGTCCCAACGGCCCGCCCGCCGGATATACCGCGGTCGGACGCGGGAAGTCGCCCACATGCAATTGGTAACGGCATTGGTCGTTGCCGCCAAAACTGCTCTCTCTCACCAGAATATAATAGGTGCCATCGGAGGGAATCTGCACGCTGCAGACGCCGTCCTGAGCGGCCAAGGCCGAATCATCGGAGACCGCCAGCTCGAAGCGGTCGGCATCCAAGATCGCGATGTACGGATCGAAGAGGAAGCTGCCCAACCGCATGGCCACCACTTCCACACTCAGCCGCTGCCCCTGTTGGCACTGCACCGCGTAGTAGTCGACGTCCTCGTTGGTCACGACACCGTCTACGACCACATTCAGAGGGATGACTTGGGCCGAAGCCAGGTCGTTGTTCGGTTCCACCTCAGCGACCGCGGCCAACTGATTGACCCAGAAGGGCCGATAATCGCTGATCCCCGTCGCCGTCCGCACCTGGGCAATGTGTCGCCCGACCGGCACATCGGCCGCCACAGCGACAACCGCCTTGATCCGATTGTTGTCGACCATCTCGATCGACTGGACTTGAAACCCGGGACTGTAGAAGAAGATCTCCTGGGCATCCCCCAATCGCTCGCCGACGAACTCCAACGTCTGCGTTTGCCCGCGTTGCACGCCGCGTGGCAAAATCAAGTTCAGCCGCGGGGAGCTGGCGAGGGAGGCCACCGCCACTCCCGACCCCGCCACATTGGTTTTTGCCACTCCCGACCCCGCCATGGCAGGTTTCGCGACCACCGGTTTCGCAGCCATGGGTTTGGAGACCATAGGTTTCGAGACCATGGGCGTCGCGGGAGGGCAGACACCGCGGCCGCAGGCACCGCGTGGAGCCGGGTTCGCCCAGATCACCGCGTTCACGACCAAGCAGCAGGCGATCAGGAAGTTGGCAGTGGACTTGTTCATGGCGAGAACCTCGCGGGCAACGGCGGGCAACGGCGGGAGGGAGGGCGGAAGGGAGGCGAGAGGCAGGGATCAGGCGATGATTTCTTTGACGACACGACCACCGTCGACGATCTCGATGGGGCGATCGCCGGGGGCCATCAGTTCCTTGTCCGCGATGATGCCCATCCGATCGTACATCGTGGTGGCCCAATCTTCGACGGTCAGCGGATTGTCTTCCGGCTCGCTGGCCGTGGAATTGCTGCTGCCGTAGACGATTCCCTTCTTCAATCCACCGCCGGCCATGACCGTGGTGAATACCTTGGGCCAGTGATCTCGGCCACCGGTCTGGTTGATTTTCGGGGTCCGACCGAATTCGGTGCACAGGCAGACGAGGGTGCTGTCCAGCAAGCCGCGTTCCTCCAAGTCACGGATCAGAGTGGCAAAGCCTTGGTCGAGCGCTGGGGTTTGTCCGCGCATCGCCCCTTCAATGTTGTCGTGATGGTCCCAGCCGCCGTAAGTCAGCGAGACAAAGCGCACACCGGCCTCGACCAAACGCCGCGCCAACAACATGCGGGCACCTGCGGTATTGCGGCCGTAGCGATCGCGGGTGGCCGCATCCTCTTGCTCGATGTCGAAAGCCGCGCGCGCCTTCTCGCTGCTGAGAATCGAATAGGCTCGCTGATAGAAGGTGTCGACGGCGTCCAACGAATCGGCCTGCTCCTTGGAGGTAAAGTACTCATTGACCGCTTCCAGCATGTTGCGCCGCCGCCCGAAACGCTGGATATCGACCCCACCCGGCAGTTCCAAGTCACGTACTTTAAAGCCCGCATCGGCCGGATCCGCCCCCAAGCTGAAGCCCGCGTACGACGAGCTCAAGTAGCCCGTGCCCGCATAAATATTGGGCTGATTGGGGATCAGCACGTACGGCGGCAAGTCATTCCGCGGGCCAAATTCATGGGCCACGACACTACCCATGCTGGGGTACTGCAACGCGGGGCTGGGACGGTACCCCGTAAACATGTTGTGGGTGCCGCGTTCGTGGGCCGCCTCACCGTGGGTCATCGAAGGACACAGGCAGAGCCGATCCGCGATCTGAGCCGTCTGCGGCAGAAGTTCGCTGAAACGCACCCCCGGCAGGCTGGTGGCAATGCTGTTGAGCGGCCCGCGGTACTCCAGCGGAGCGTAGGGCTTGGGGTCAAACGACTCCTGATGAGCCATCCCACCCGGTAAAAAGATGAAGATGGCGCTCTTGGCCGGCCCCTCCTTCGAGGCGTAATCCTTCTGATCCGCCTGGGCCGATTGCAGCCGCAAAAAATCAGTGAACGTCAGCCCCAAGCCGGTCAAAACCCCGACATTGAGCACATTTCGACGGGACAGAGCGTGATCCGAACAACGCATGGGAAATCCTCCTGAGTGGGGTCAACGACGGGGACTGAGTTTGGGGCCAGTGGGGTAAGGGACCAAATACGGTACGGGACCAACGGGTATCAAGCGGCCGCCAAGTCCCGTCCAACGACTCGTCCGTGCCACAACACCGAGCTTCCACGCTGCCGGGCGCAGACTGGTCGGAAGGCAACCTGGTCGGGCGGCGTTGTTGTGAGCAGGGATTTCAGCAGAGCCGCCAGCCCAACGGCCAGTCACCAGCCCAGCGGCCGGCCACCAGCCCATCGGCCAGTCAGTGGGGACACGGGTTCCGATCGCCGTCTCCAGCAACCGAACGCCACGCGAAACAGGTAGGTAGCCCGCCGGGCCAACGGTCCCGTTTGCGGGAGTCGTCAGCCGCGGACTGCCGGTACGACACTCACCAGCAGTTTGTCCGCTTGAATAAGTGTGCGATCGGCTAAAGGCTGGTCAACCCAAACTTCAGGCCCACAGGGGTGGGCTTGCCAGCCGGGTTGGGTGGGACCAATGGTGGGACCAATGGTTAGGCCAGTAATGGCCAGTAGTTAGGCCAGTGGGGTGGGTCAACGGTCGGACGCTCGCCAGCGCCGCCACAAGGTTCAGAATTGGACTGCCTCACCCAGATTCTGGGGGTACACGCCACCGGTGCTCCGGCGGCCAAGCTGCCACAAGGTGGTCATTATGGTCGGAGACATGGAGCGGAGCAACAGGCACGAAAAAATTTTCTTGGTTGTTGCAAGCTTGAATCCGCCAACCCGCACTCGCCTCTCCGCCTGGTCTCGAAATCCACCCTGAACCAAAAAAACGCTCTACAGGGGAGACACGACGGACTGCTGGACGAGACATTTTGCTGAAACCGACGGTCGCCCCAGCGAGTATCTACCCCAGGTGCCGGAGGAACTGGCGGAAAAGTCGGGAAAATCGGTTGGCCGTCCGGCCTGTTCACGGGTTTCCGCCCGGACGCCCGCACCCGAACACTTTGGCGTGCTCCGCCTGGCAACTATGCTGGCGGTGGCGGTGGAGAGGCCTCAGCCGCCGCGTTTTTTTCGCGAAACCTTGCCGCCGGAAGCGGGTTCCATTGGATAGGAGCGGCGGACAGGTCTGGTTTCCTTGGGCTGGTGTCCTTGGGCTGGTGTGACTTCCGCGAAAGTTGGGAACGGAAACGGCGAGTGTCGTCAGGTCGTTCCGTTTGAGAAACAGATTGACAGGCAATTGAACGGGTATTTTGGAGAAGGGTCATGAAGAGTAATCGTTGGAACCGTGGTTTTCGGCCGAGCAGCACGCGCTCTGTGGCGACCGCGCTGCGTGGCGGCTTTACGCTGCTGGAAGTGATGCTGGTATTGGCCATCATCATCGTTTTGGCCGGGATCGGCGTGGGTGCCATGATGAACGCCCAGGACGATGCCAACGATCGCCAGGCCCAGATCAAGGCTCGCGGTTACGCCGAAGCCTGCAAGCGATTTAAGATCGATGTCGGATTTTTCCCGCAACAACTAGAGGATCTGGCGATGCGTCCTCAGGGCGTGAGTGAGCGGAAGTGGCGGCGTCCCTACATCGAGAAGTTGGAATCTGACCCATGGGGCAACCCGTACGTGGTGCAGGCCGACCCGACCACCAACCGGATCCTGGTGCTATCGGCTGGTAAAGATGGCAAAATGGGCACCGAGGATGACATTTCCAGCGAAGACTAGTCCCGCGGGCCTGTTTCATGGGCCTGTTTCGCGGGCCTGTTTCGCGGGCCTGTTTGGCGGGCCTGGGCCGGCTCGGTGAGGATTCGCCCCAGGTCAAGTTTTCCCGAAATGGATTGCCCGTGGAAGCCACGGGCATTTTTTATGACTGATCGGGCGGCGTTGTTGATGGGTCTCGGAGGGGACATCCGGCATGCATAACAAATCGATGAGCAGAGTTCGCGGCCGACTCGGCTGGCGTGACCAGCATGGTTGCTACGGGGCAGCCGGTGGCTACACGCTGCTCGAGCTGTTGCTGGTCATGGGGATCCTCGTCGTCCTGGCCGGGATCACCATGCCGATGGCGTTGGACACGCTGGACACGCATCGGCTGCGGGCATCCGCCGATCGCATTCAGGGTGCCTTTGCCGAGGCGAGGAATCAGGCCATTCGCTCGGGGAACGAGGTGGCGTTCTATTACCAGCCCGGTTTTCGCACGTTTTTTGTGATGGAGTTTAACCCGCTGGTCCCCAGTCCTCTGCCGTTGGTGCCCAACGAGGAATTGGCCCGCGACAGCACATCGGATCTCCGCGGCAATATCCTGGAAATGGGCGTAACCTTTGCGGGAGCCGACGTCAGCCCCGACTCCCGCTCGCAGGTTTCAGCGGTCACCGACGTGCCCAATTACCAACGAATCCTGTTTTATCCGGACGGAACTGCTCAGCCGGCTCGCGTGTTCATCGCCGATCGGCAGGGAACGGGGCTGCGAATCGAACTGCGTTCGTTGACTGGCACATCGATTGTCAGCGACATGTTATTGGTATCGGATTTTCGCTAATGAGACTCGAGCAACCTAGCGCGAACAGTTGGTCCAACGCCGGTCGTCTTCCCGCGGCGGGGATGACGATTCTGGAGGTGTTATTGGCGTTGCTGGTCTTGGTCGTGGCACTCGCTGGCATCGGCTCTTTGACCACCATGGGACGGCAAAGCGGTGCGGACGCGCGGGACCTGACGATGGGGCAACTGCTGTGCGAGGGGAAGATGGCCGAGATTTCATCGGGAGTCAGCCCAGCGAACAGCACGAGTGGCATTTTCCAGGAGGATCCCGATTGGATCTTCAGTGTGCAGGCCGCGCCGGCCGACACGCCGGGTTTGCTGAGCGTCCGCGTGACGGTGACACAGAACCCGCAAACCTACGACCAGCCGATGGAATTTGTCCTCGTGCGGTGGGTCCCCGATCCGGACTACGCAGCGGAGTTGGCCCAATGAGCACTCGCGAAATTCAGCAACACCGGCGTTTTTTCTCGAACTTTGCTCACGGGAACTTTGCTCACGGGAACTTTGCTCACGGGGCCACCTCTGTCTGTGACCGCAGGGTCGAGCGATCGACGAGTCGTTGGCGATGTGGGTTTACCCTGGTCGAGGTGCTGCTGGCCTTGTCGCTGGTGTTGGTCATCATGGGCGTGTTGTCGGCGGCCACTCAGATGTATTTGATGAACATCGAGGTCGAACGGGACGAGTTGACGCGTTCGCGGGCGGCCCGCGCGGTGTTGCAGGTGATGGCGTTTGACTTGCGGGCTGCCGTGCAATTCAAGGAGATCGACGAGGGGGCCTTGGACCAAGCCCTGGACTCGGCCTCCGCTTTGTTGGGCGGAGAAGAAGAGGAAGCGGCCGACAGCGAACCCACCGAGTACGTTGTGGAACAACCGGGTTTGGCAGGCGGGCCGAACTCGATTTCGTTCGACATCTCCCGTCTGCCGCGGCGTGATCAGTTCGCGCCGGTGCTGGATGCGCGGACCGGCCGAGTCGTCAGCATCCCCAGCGAAATCTTGAACGTCAACTACATGGTGGGCCAGGTGGATGAATCGCAGGAGGGCCGCGGGCCGGACCCCGAAGCGGGGCCGCGGATCGGCTTGTTGCGGATGGAGTACGATCGAGCCGCCAAACGCTTTGCGGATCAGGGTGGCGGCAGCATGCCTGGGTTTGAAATGATGGCCGAAGAGATCAAGAGCCTGTCCTTTCGCTACTTCGATGGCCAGCAGTGGTACAGCGACTGGGACAGCAATGAGCAACGCACGCTGCCAGTGGCGGTCGAGATCGTCTTGCAGGTGGATCCTCGCTCGGCCGAGTTCCGACAACAGCAACAGCGGGTTGGCGATTTTGAGGCCGCCTTTGCCCTGCAGACCTATCGCACCGTCGTCCACCTGCCGATCGCCGAGTCGGTGTCGGCCATGCAGGCCCGAGAGGAGTTGAAGTCCTATGTCGAATAGACGTCGACACCCCCGGTCGGGTTTTGTCTTATTGATGGTTTTTTTGGCCGTGATGTTAATGGCCTTGGCCGCCTACTCGTTTGCCTTGCTGACGCGAGCCGATTACGAGGCCACGCTGCTGGCGGGCCAGCGGTCGCAGTCGCGTCTGCTGGTCGATAGCGGCGCCGAAGCCACGCGGATGTTTTTGGCCCAGGGGCGCGACGCCATCCGCGAGAGCGGTGGAGTTTGGGAGAACCCCACCATCTTTCAGAGCCGTCTGGTTCGCACCGATCCGCAGCCCGACCCCAGCACCACTGGCTACTATTCGATCATCGCCCCGGGCATGGACAGCGATGGGTATCCCGCCTCATTTCGCTTTGGTTTGATCGACGAGTCCACCAAATTAAATCTCAACATCTTGCCAAAATTGGATGAGTTGCAGCCAGGATCCGGCGTTCAGTTGTTGATGGCCCTGCCAGAGATGACCGAGGAGGTCGCCGATGCGATTTTGGATTGGATCGATCTGGATGACGAACCGCGGGAGTTGGGGGCCGAAGCCAGTTATTACAGTGGCCTGAGCCCGCCGTACGCGCCGAAGAACGGCCCCTTGGCCAGTGTCGAGGAACTGTTGCTGGTTCGCGGCGTGACGCCGGAACTGCTGTTCGGCAACGATGTCAACCGCAATGGCATCATCGATGACGACGAAATCGTCGGGCAAATGAGTGTCGGCAGCGAACCGGACATGCAATTGGGGTGGGCCAACTTCCTGACGATTTTTTCGCAAGAGGCCAACAAAAACTGGGAGGGCTTGCAGCGAATCAATATCAACAAAGAGGACCTGCAGGAGTTGGAACGCGACCTGAGTTCGGTCCTGCCTTCCCGCTGGGTGAACTTTATCTTGGCCTATCGCATCAACGGACCCTTCAGCGGCGAGATGCCGGAACCGGAAGCCAACGGGCCGGAGTTTGGTGAAATTGATCTCACCAGCGCCGAAGGCTCCAATCAGTTCCTGCAACTGCTGGAGTTGATCGATGCTCAAACTGCGATCACCTTCGAAGGCGAGAGTGTCGAGACCGTTTTGGAGTCGCCGGTGTCGCTGAGCAATCCAGTGGAGTTCGGCATTGCCTTGGCCGCCATGATGGACAACTTGACCACCGTCTCCTCCACGACCATTCCCGGCCGGATCAATATCATGCAAGCTCCGCGGCGAGTGCTGGAGAGCATCCCCAGTCTGACGCCGGAGCAGGTCGACCAGATCATGCAGTTCCGGGAATACGAACTAAATGACCCTAACTTTACCGACCTGAACCGCCGGTACGAGACCTGGTTGTTGGCGGAACTGATTGTCGACCTCCCCACCATGCGAACCATCGCCCCGTTCATCTGTTGCAAGGGCGACGTGTATCGTGCCGAAATTATCGGTTATTTCGAGAATGGGGAGGCCTCCAGCCGCGCGGAAGTGGTTTATGACACTACCGAACCGCTGCCGCGGCTATTATTCTGGAGGGATAAGAGCCATTTGCCGATTGGGCAGAGCGTTCAGACGTTAGGGATTATTTCACCGGGGTTGGAGTAGCACGTCCATGAGTAAAGTCACCTTTATCCTGCTCAACCACCGTTCCGCCTGGGTCGGGGGTGGTGAGAGCGGTGATCGCCCGGTGCTCAAATCGCTCCAGCGGATCGAACTGGCCGAGGCCATGACGGTCGAAGAGCAGGTCGCCGAGTTGTTGGGTGCGATCCAGCAACAACGATTGCAAAAGAAGGCCGTCGTCTTGGTGTTGGGGCCCCAGCACGCCGAGTACCGCCCGTTCCAAGTGCCGCCCGTCGGCCCGGCCGAATTGCCGACCATTGTGGAAAACTTGGCCAGCACCCAGATGACCAAGATTGGCGAGGGGTCGATCATCGACTTTGTCGCCATGCCCAAAGCGACGTCGGCCACCAGCGACACTGTCTTGGTCACCGCCACCTCCTTCCACACCAACCTGTTGTTGGATGAACTCAAGGCCAAGGGCGTCACCTTCGAACGCATCCTGCCGCGGGTCGTGTTGCCTAATCTACTGCGAGATTCCTCGGGCTCCGAATCGCAGGTCATGGTCAATGTATTGGGAACGGAAATCGACTTCGTAGCGACCCAAGCCGATCGCTTGGTGATGGTTCGCTCCAGCGTGATCGGTGCCGAGGGCGAAGAACGCACCAAATTGATTGGGCGTGAGACCGCCCGTTCTTTGGCGGTGTTGGCAGCCGAGTTCGGTCGGCTGGACAAAATGGACATCGCCGTCGCCGGCCGTCCCGAAGACACCCAAACCGTCGCCAATCTGCTGCAGGAGATGGACCTCACCGCCAAGACCGTCACTCCGGTCGACTTCGGCAGCGTCCCCACCCCCTTTGAAGCGAGCCAGGGCCAATACGCGTTGCTGGCTTTGGCCGCCCTGCGATTAGATCGTCGCCCGCTGTTGGACTTCGCCAATCCAAGCCGCCCCCCCAAAGACGACACTTGGAAACGAAAACTGGTCCTCGGCATCGCCTTGGCCGCTACCATCGTCCTCGGCCTGATCGGCTGGGCTTGGTTGGAAATTCGCAAACTCGACCAACAACTGGCAGACGTGGAGTTCGATGTCCAAAACTTGGAGACCGAGGAACCCACGAACAACTTGACCATTGCCCGGATAGGCATGATCAACCGGTTCGTCACCATGGACGTGGATCCACTAACACTGCTCGACTCCCTGAGCACGCACCTGCCACATGGGGACGAGATGCGGTTGCAAGGTTTCAAACTCAACGTCGGTCGCGTGAGCAATGAAGAGTCGTTTCCCGTGACCATGACGTCTCGCTTGAGCGACGAGCGATTGGCCGAAGAATACAAACCCACCCTGCAAAGCGAAACCCCCTGGGACTTGGACCCCAACACCAAGCTAACGAGCGTCAAGAGTCGGTACTACACCAAGCAGGCCGTTGACTTGCTCACGGTCACGCCGGACTTCGAATTGGCCTACGAACGATTGCTGGATGCCATCTTGGGCGCCGATCCCAGCGAAACCACCGGGCAGGAGATGGCCACGCCGGCCCAAGTCGACGGGGACGCAACCACTCAGGAAAATGCGACAGACGAGGAAGATCGGGCAACCGGCGATGAGCAAAAAGCCCGTGACCGAGAAGAAGCCCGTGACGAGACAGAAGCCGGTGACGAGACAGAAGCCGATGAGCGCGGCGACGGCGCCGCTGAGGGCGATGGCGACCAAGCTTCCGCGGATCGCCAGAAACTGACGGGCTCCCAAGGCGGTGAAGCGACTGACGAGACAGAAGGCACTGACGAAACCGAATCGACTGACGAGACGGAAGGGGGCGAAGAAGGTGAGGGGACCGAGAGGGGTGAAGGGACCGAGGAGAGTGAGGGAGTCGAGGAGAGTAAGGGAGTCGAGGAGAGTAAGGAGATCGAGGAGAGTAAGGAGATCGAGGAGAGTGAGGAGATCGAGGAGTCGGGCGGAGGCGGTGAAGCCCAACCGTGAACTGCCCACGCGGCAGGTTGATTCACAGCATAGCCCGCTGCACATGCCATTCGCCTAGCCCGATCGCCATCATCAGATTCAAGTACGGACCCCACAGCTAAAGCCACGATCATGAATAACCTCAATCCTCGCGAACGCACCCTGCTGCTGATCATTATCGCTTTTCTGCCGCTAGGGATGCTGTATTACGGTTGGAGCACCTATCGAGCGATGCGGTTGCATCGGTTGGATTTGTTGGTTCAACGCGAAGAAGAAAAGCTGCGTTTGCAAGACCTATCGGCAGCGGCCATGCGTGAACTGGATCGGATGGACGACGTCTACAACCAGTCGAGCTTGCCTTTGACGGTGGCGGCCAACACGGCGCTGTATCAGAATTATCTTTCCGGCTTGCTGTCCCGTCACGGCCTCGAATTCACACTGGGTAGCAGCAAGCCGGAACCGGTGTTTCTGGAAACACAAGATCGTTTCCGCAAGCCGATCAAAGAATTGGTGTACGACCGGCTGAAGATCAGCGACACGACCGCCACTGGCAGTTTAGCGCAATTAACGGACTTTTTGCACGACTTTTACAATGTCGCCCTGTTGCATCGCATCGACTCCATGTCGATTGACTTGGCGTCGCCGGACAAAGAAGACGACAGCCGCCTATCGATCAAGTTTACCTGCAGCGCTGCGATTTTACCGTCGGGCCCCGAAGTCAAAGCCTGGGACGAATACCCCGTGGGTCGATTGGGCAAGTCGCGGGAAGCGTTGGCGAAAACACTCGTGGCACGCGACTTGTTCGGACCGCCCAACGTCGCACCAAAGATCACTTCAAGGAACAGCGTCGAACTGGAAGTCGGCAGCAATTTCACGCATCGGTTGACCGCCAGCGACGGCAATGAGGACGACCCATTGACCTTCGAGTTGGTCTCGTCGGACTTGGAGGGCTTTGAATTAGTGACCGCGGAACGTGGCCGCACGGCGACTTTGCAAGGCCCGCGAGTCACAAAAACGGGGCGTTACCGTTTCCAATTCCGAGTCAGCGACAACCGCATCCCATTGCTGTCGGACGAGCAAACCTTCACCCTGACCGTCCGCGAACCGGCTCCCCCCCGCGAGGAGCGCCGCGATCCCCCGCCCCCACCCAAACGCTACGCACCGGACACCTACATCACCGGTCTGGTCGAGGGCCGCCAGGGAGTGCCACGCGTGATCTTGACGAATCGCGCCACCGACGAGGAAACGCGACTGGGCGAAGGCGAATCGTTCGAATTGGACGGTAAAACCTGGACCGTGATCAAGGTCGACCGCCGAACCGTCACGCTGCGTGCCGCCGATGAACTGTTGGAGTATCGCGTCGGCTCGGCCTTGGATAACCCCCTGTCTGCCTCCAAAGCGGTCACAAGCACCGAGGGACCGCCGCGCTAAGCCGGTTTCACAGCAGCGCCAAGCATCTGGGATGGGGTGTTCCGCACTTAAGGACTTGTCCGCAAATTAGTTACCGAATTGCCCGAAACGGTCAGCGTCCAATTGCCGCAAAAACCGGGTGCTAACGCACTCCGGCTGATTTCCAATTCGGTAAGTTAATTACTGACAAGTCCTAAGTTGAACTTGGCACCCAACCGTTTTGGTTGGCGATGACCGCGACTTGGGTCCGATCAGCCGCGTCGAGCTTTCGCAGCAGATTCTGCACATGCTCCTTGACGGTCTCGATTCGGACTTCCATCACGCGGGCGATCTCACGGTTGCTCAGCCCCAAGCCCAGCAGCCGAGCCGTCTGGATCTCGCGTTTGGTCAGGGGCACCTGCTTTCCAGGCTTCGGTCGGTCCCGCATCACGTTGCGCAGTCGCGCCAATCGATTGTCGGGCCCCGACGAAACACCGTCTCGGGCACTGGCCAAACTCTCCAGCAATTCTTCCCGCGTCAAACTGCGGAGCAAGAAGTCGTGGGCCGACCAGGCCACCGCGCGGGCCACCCAGATCGGGTCCGCAGTCGGCGCCAGCAGGATCACGCGGGTGGGCGAGGCGACGTCCGCCAAGTCCTGCAGCACTCGAAAGGTATCGCGCGCCGGTAGGCAAACATCGATCAACAGCACCTGGGCCGAGGTGGCCTGACAGGTCTCCACGACCGCGGTTCCCGACGAGACCTCGGCGGCCACCCGGTACGGGGTATCGGCCAACATCGCGGTCAGTCCGGCACAGACGACGGGATGGTCGAACGCCAACACCAGCGGGACGGGATCGGTCATCGTTGATTTCTCGGTAGCACTGCTGCGACTGTCACATTCGGTATGATCGACAAAGATTCGCTCGCCGTCAAGAAAAGCTGCACTTAAACCACTCAGGAGGCAAGACCGCAACATTCTACAAGCTAGTTTCCTCCGGGTGTTGAAAAAAGACAACCCTGGTTGGTTCCCCTCGTTCCGCGCACGTGGCATTTACGTATGAAACGCAAAGACAGTCGTCAAAAACGTTTACTCCTGGTTGACGATGACCGCGACCTCATCGAATCGATGGGTTCTTGGCTCAACAGTATCGGCTACCAGACAGAACTGGCCGACTCGCTCCGAGCCGCGCGGCGTGTCATGGAACAACGTCCCATCGACTTGGCCTTGGTCGACATTCGCCTGGAAGATGGCGATGGCTTTGAACTGTTGGCCTACTTGCGACAACATTACCCGCAAGTCCCGGTCGTCTTGATCTCCGGATACGCAACGCCGGCGACCGCCAGCGAGGCGTTGCGCGTCGGGGCATTTGATCTGTTGACCAAGCCACTGATCGATCAAGAGCTGGAGCTGACCCTCAAGCGGGCCTTCGCCCAGCACCAGATGCTGGAGGAGAACAAGCAGCTGCGGGCCCAGTTGGACCAACGTTACAGCTTTCAGAGCATCATCGCCAACGACCACCGCATGATCCGCACCTTCGAGATCATCGATAGCATCGCGGATACTCGAGCCACCGTCTTGATCACGGGCGAGAGCGGCACGGGCAAGTCGATGATCGCTCGCGCGATTCACCAACGCAGCCAACGACACGATCAACCGTTTGTCGAAGTCGCCTGCGGTGCCCTGTCAGAGAACTTGTTGGAGAGCGAGTTGTTCGGGCATGAAGCCGGCGCGTTCACCGGGGCCGTCGGCCGCCGCAACGGCAAGTTCCAATTGGCCGATCAAGGCACGTTGTTCCTGGACGAAATCGCCACCGCGTCGCCCGGCATGCAGGTCAAGCTGTTGCGTGTCTTGCAGGAGTGGCAATTCGAACCCGTCGGCGGTTCCGAGACAATCAGCGTCGATACGCGACTGATCTTAGCGACCAACGAGGATCTGGAAGTCGCCGTCAGCGAAGGCCGCTTCCGCCAGGACCTGTTCTACCGCATCAACGTGATCAATCTGGAACTGCCTCCGCTACGGGAGCGTCCCAACGACATTCCCGCCATGGCGGACTACTTCATGAAGAATGTCGCTCGCGACGCCAAGCGGGACCTGGAGGGTTTGTCCGACAGCGCTCTGGAAGCACTGGTCAACTATCGCTGGCCAGGAAACGTTCGCGAGCTGCAAAACGTAATCGAGCGAGCGGTCCTGTTGTCCAAGGGCTCACAGATTGGTCTGACGGACTTGCCCAGCCACATCGGCAACGGCGCCCGCAAGTCAGCCGTCCTGGCGGTCGCTGGCGGCGAACACCGGCGTCTCAGCCTGAAAGAAGCCCTGGAGGCGCCCGAACGCGAGATCATCGCCCAAGTGCTCCGCGAGTTCGGCGGGAATCGCAATGAAACCGCCGACGCCCTGGGCATCAACCGCACCACGCTTTATAAGAAAATGAAAAAGTTGGGCCTCGAGGACAATCCCACCTTCAATTAACCGACGCCGCCCTTGCTCGCCCCTCCGCTCCCGCAAACGCTGGTCGCCACCAGGCGTGTTGCCCACATCGACTTCCGACGGATATAGTGGACGCGGGGCGAGGTGGAGCAAGGGTCCATGAACGAGTCTACCGACGATCGACCTTGGGTGGTGCTGGTGCACGGCATCGGCGCCCACCGAGCCGTCATGCTGCCGCTCAAATGGGGGCTGGAGCGTAGCGGTTTCGCCGTCCACAACTTTGGCTATAACAGCCTCCGCTCGATCGACCACGCCGCGGATCTCTTGGCCGCGCGACTCGAGGAACTCAACCGACGGCATGGCCCATCGGCCCTGCACCTGGTCGCTCACAGCATGGGCTGCATCGTCAGCCGACTGGCCTTGGCTCGGCAACGCCCCGAGAACTTTCAGCGGATGGTGATGATCACGCCGCCATCCCGCGGGACCCCAACCGCGGACCGCATTGCCCCGTGGTTGGGTTGGGCCGTGCCATCGATCCCCCAACTGCGGACTCGGCCGGACAGCTTGGTCAATTCCCTGCCTGCCCCCGATTACCCGTTCGCGTTGGTCCGCGCGACGTGGGATTTCCTCATCCCGGCGACCCACGTGATCTTGCCCGGCGCCAGCGAGACGCACGAGTTCCGCGGCACACATTCGGCCGTCCTGTTTCACGGCCCCACCATCCAGCGGGTCGCCAATTTTTTGCTCCCGCCCGCGGCCGAAACCGTCCCTAGCGTCGCTGGTATCCCCAGTGCTGCCGGGGCTGCCAGTGCCCCCAACATTGCCGGTGTTGCAGGTGTTGCCAATGTTGTCGGAGAGTCGCCCGAGAATCAACAGTCACTGGCCGCCACAGAAGCGTCCCCCGCCACAACCTAAAAAAACAGCCACGACCTAACAAAACAGCCACGACCTAACGAAACAGCGGATGTCGGAGCCAAGCTCCACATCCGCTGTTGTTGTTTCAGACCTGTGTTTTCAGACCTGTGTTTTCAGCCGCAACCGTTTTCAAGCGGAGGGCGTCGGTCGCGTGGGGTTAGTCCAAGAATCCGACCAGGTCTTGGCTGCGGCTGGGCTGTTGCAGCTTCCGCACGGCCTTGGCCTCGATTTGTCGAATACGTTCCCGCGTCACCTTGAAGATGTGCCCAACTTCTTCCAGGGTGTAGCTGTAGCCATCGCCCAAACCGTAACGCAGTTTGATGATCTCACGTTCGCGGTACGACAGGCTCTTGAGAACCCGATCGATGCGACCCCGCAACATCTCTTGAGCCGCGTTGGTGGCGGGTGGCAGCACGGAGGCGTCTGGCAACAGGTCGCCGAATTGGCTGTCCTCGCTGTTGCCCACCGGTCGATCCAAACTGATGGGGTAGCGATTCATCGCCAACACCCGTCGGGCTTCGTCGACGGTGACTTCAGCTCGCCGAGCCACTTCCTCGATCGAGGGTTCGCGGCCCAGTTCCTGCAACAGCTTCCGCGAGACCGCTCGGACGCGTGACATGGTTTCCACCATGTGCACCGGGATACGGATCGTGCGGCTTTGGTCGGCCACGGCGCGGGTGATCGCCTGGCGAATCCACCACGTGGCGTAGGTGCAGAACTTGAAGCCACGGCGGTACTCGAACTTGTCGACGGCCCGCATCAAGCCGGCGTTGCCTTCCTGGATCAAGTCCAGGAAACTGAGTCCACGGTTGCGATACTTCTTGGCGATGGAGACCACCAACCGCAAGTTGCCTTCGGACAGCTCCCGCTTGGCCTGTTGGTACTCGCTGTACACCTCGCGGATATACTGCACACGGTTATTCACGCTGGTGACCGTCTCCTGCAAGGTCAGCAGGATGTTGCGGTACTCGCGGAGCAGCGGCAGACGCTCGGCGACCGGCCGACGCTCCTGCTTGGACTGGCGGATCAAGCGATGGATGTCGTTGATCCGCTTGGCGAACTGCTCGACCGGGCCGATCATGCTCTCGATTCGCTGGGTCCGCAGCCCCAGTTCCTCGATCAAGCGGACAGCGCGGCGGCGACGACGAGCCAGAGCCCGCCAAGCCTGGCGACGCTTGGCCTCGGGTTGACGACGGTTGAGGGCCGTCATGTAGTCGTGTCGGTTCTTCTTCAGCAGAATTTCGATGGTCTTCAGGTTCCGCGGCAGACGACCGAGGATCTGCTCCTTCTCCAAGCGATCGGTGACCGAAACTTGAATCGTGCGATCAAACGGCAGTTCTCCCTCATGCACCCGCTTGAGGATCGTGTAAGCCGATTGGATGACATAATCGCACTCCAATAGCCGGGTGCGGAACTGACGCCGCGAAACTTCAATTCGCTTGGCCAGCGTGATTTCCTGCTGGCGAGTCAGCAGTGGGATTTCGCCCATCTGCGTCAAGTACATGCGGACCGGGTCGTCCGACCATGTCTCGTCGTCTTCAAATCCCTCCAATAGTTTGTCGGGATTGACGTACGCCAACTCTTCCGCCGGGGTATTGTCCTCGGCGGTTAGTTCGGTGTCGTCGACATCGACGTCAGCCACGCTGTCGTCGAAAGGGGTAACGTCAATACGAATCCGGGTCCCATCGTCTTCGAATTCGTCTAGCAACGCATCGTACAAGGCAGGTGCTCCTCCACTTCAAACGCCAAACCGAGAGGATCGCTCTCCGTTTGACTCCCGTCTTCAGTCCTTAAAACCGCCAACTATTCCCACCAACTTGGCCGCTCGGTTGCACCCGTCGGGCATCCGACCTCGACTTCGTGTCGCCACTGGCCACCCCATCGCATCCCGGCAGATAACCGCCGTGACACGACCCACCACTCCTCAACCTCAACTATTTCAGCCAGGCCAACTTCCGCCCAGGTTGTTTTCGCCCGCTCGCAATCAACTCTGCTCGCAATTAAGTCTGCCCGCGATTAACTCTGCCCGCTGCTAACCCCACGTACTTGTCTCGCCAGTTCGGTCGGCACCCGCAGGCGTCCGCTACCGAGGCGGGTAAGTTTATCACAAAATTGGGTGCCCGTTGGCACTACTCCACTTTTGGAAAAAAATTACGAACCGGTCAACTTTGCCGACTGGGTCGCCGCTCACGATTGACCGGTCACCGATTGCCCGCTCACCGATTGCCCGGTCACCGACCAGAGCGATCCTTCGCCCGTGTGCTGCTAGTTCCGTGATGCCTCTCAGTGGAATCGGCCATCCGTCACCGCTTTGATGACTCTGGCCTCCGTCGCCCTCCGATTCCCCCCGACACGGCCCCCAGCGACACCGTCGTGTTGTGGGACCTTGACAGGATGATTCAACCGCTGGCGATTGACCAGGGCTAAAGCCACAGAAAACCATACGCACAATGGCTGCCTGTAGTTCGCAAAAACTTCGAGATTTTGGCACGTTTCTCGCAGTCCCTTCCCAGACAGCGGCACAGGCAATGGATCGAGGGGCCTCCGCCCTTGCGCTTCAAATGCACGTTTAGCGACCGACTCCGCCATGAACCAACACACCCAGACCTGGACAACACGAACCCACACCGGGCGAAACTCGCTCACAACGAGGGTCGGCAGGAGGGGTCCTCGGTCACCGTTCCGGTCTGGGGTTTATTCTAGCGCTCGGGCGGAGCGAATCCAGCCGATTTTCTGCGGCGAATCGGTCGCCCTCGCTCTGGGGCAGGGGACCGTCGATTTCAGGGGGTTTGGGATGCCGCCCTGTCGGCGGAGGGACGCAGAAAAACGCGTCTGGAGTCGACACTTGGTCGCTGCCCCCTCCCCACAACGCGACCGCTGCCGCGGCCCCCGGGCTGTTACCGAGAAGTGGTCGAGTAAACCCTGTCAAAGGCCCGCCGATCGGCTAGACTGATAGCCATGAGCCAACACCAATTCCCCTGCGAAAATTGCGGTCAGACGATCCCCATCACAGTCACGATGGCCGGCAGCCAACTGGTCTGCCCGCATTGTGGCCACGCGATGAGTGCCCCCAAGATGGGCGTGATTCGCAGCTTGCCCTTGGTCGCGGCCGCTGCGACGGCCCGAACGGTCGGCAAGCGTCAATGGACCGCCGCCAGCGGACTATTGTTCTCGCTGGGCTTCATTTGCCTGGTGGGTGGCCTGGCGGGCGGGTACCTCTCCTATCAGAAGTACCGCGTACCGGCCGATCAGTTGGACAAGCTGCGGGAGAGTGCTGGGGGGGCCCTACCGGACTACTCCTCGTTGGCGGCCTTTGAGGAAAGTGGCAGCAAACTATCGGTGGACGAACTCTGGACCGCCTGGCTGGATGCTCTGAAAGAGGACTTGTCGGAGTGGCAGCCCTCGCGGGTCCGCTATCTGCTGGATCAGATGGACGAAATCTGGGTGTATGTCGTCAGCTTTCTCGGCGCCGCGGGTCTGGGCCTGGTCCTTTGTCTGGCCAGTTTCTTTCTCATGTCGCGGGCACCTGTTCAACCGCGCTAAGCGTCTGCTAATTTATTGGACTTGCTCGTGAGTGCCTCCGGCGGTTCCGGAGCGGCGACCCGCGAGCACAGAACTTTTTTCCTCCATGTTTTTGGGAGCAACGGCACATGCCAAGTTGCGTATTGGCTTATTCGGGTGGCTTGGATACCTCGGTGATTCTGGGGTGGTTGATGGACCGCGGCTACGATGTGCACGCCGTCTACGTCGATCTGGGGCAACCCTGCGAGGACCGTCAAGCGATCCTCAAGAAAGCCCAGGACATCGGAGCGATCTCGGCACAAATCATCGATGCTCGCGAAGAGATGGTGCGGGACTTCGCCTTCCCATGCTTGCAGTGGCAAGCCAAGTACGAAGGCATGTACCTGTTGGGCACCAGCATCGCGCGGCCGATCATTTCCAAGGTCTGCCTGCAGGTTGCTCGCGAAGTCAAAGCCGACGCGTATGCCCACGGGGCCACCGGCAAAGGCAACGACCAGTGCCGCTTCCAGCTGGCCGCCGAAGCCCTACAGCCCGACGTCACGTTGATCGCCCCCTGGCGGATGCCCGAGTTCCGCGCGGCGTTCCCCGGCCGGACCGAGATGATCGCTTACTGCGCCGCCAAGAACATTCCGGTCAAGGCCTCGGTCTCCAAGCCCTACAGCAGTGACGAAAACTGCTTGCACATCAGCTACGAAGCCGGCTCGCTGGAGGACCTGGGCGTCAACGGCGTCGAAGCCGTGGAGTTCGGCATGGGCGTCTCGCCCCAACAGGCTCCCGATCAATCCGAAGAGGTCAGCATCGACTTCGAGTCCGGCGTGCCGGTGGCCGTCAATGGCCAACGCCTGTCGCCCCTCGAGCTGGTCGAGACCCTGAACCAAATCGGCGGTCGACACGGTGTTGGTCGGATCGACATCGTCGAGAACCGCTTTGTCGGCATGAAGAGCCGTGGGGTCTACGAATCGCCCGGCATGACGCTGCTGTACGACGCCCATCGCTACGTCGAGCAGTTGACGATGGACCGCGACTTGATGCACCTGCGCGATCAGCTGTCCCCGGTCGTGGCCGAGATGGTCTACTACGGCTTCTGGTACGCTGCCAAGATGGACGCACTGCTGGCCTTTATCAAGCAGGCCCAGCATGTGGTCACCGGCTCCGTCACGCTCAAGTTGTACAAAGGCAACGTGATCTTGGCTCGCCGCAGCAGCCCCAACAACCTGTATGACGAGGGGATCGCGACGATGGAAGGCGGCGGGTCGTACAACCAAGACGACGCCGAGGGCTTCCTGCGGATTCAAGGCCTGCCACTGCGCGTCCAAGGCCGAGTCACCCCGCGAAAGTACTAGTGCAACCGGGTGGGCGGATCGGTTTGCCCCCTGGACGTTACCACAATCGAGGAGCCCCGTAGCCGTCAAGCTTCTGGTCGATACTAACGACCGACAGTGAATGATTCAGGGCATGCACTGCGATCATACGGTCGTAGGGGTCACGATGGAGCTGGTTGGGGATCGGCAATGACTCGTAAGTCGTGCAATCCTCGAACGTAATCTCAAGTATCGTAATCCCATAACCGGAGACAGCATCAGTCACGAAATCTCGATAGTTCGGCGACAATGACAGTTTGCCGATGCTTGATTTGATGGCCATTTCCCACACGCTTGCCATGCTGAGAAACAAGTCGTTTGCAGGATCTGCGAGGATGGTTGCGGCCAAGCGACTTAGGTTCGAGTCGCTGTTGGCATACCATAGCAAAGTGTGGGTATCGAGAAGCAGCTTCACTCCATGTACTCCTTCAAGTCATCTAATGGCTCGTTGAAATCGACAGCCATGTAGATGACCCGTCCCTGTAGCAGCCCAGGACCGGGACGCTGCTTTCTGGTTGGGAGTGATTCGCTCACTAGTTTAGCCACCGCTTGCTGGTTCTCTGTGATGATAAGTTCTTCGCCAGGTCTCATCTGATGGATAAGTTCCTTGAGATTGGCTTGTGCTTCCTCAATGGTCACTTTGGTCATGCGCGGCTCTCCGGTTGGCCCCTAAGTTGAAGACGAACAGAGTCGAGTCCCGGTTCGAAGCTCTTCTGCCCTTTTGATTGTAACCGATCAAACGCGGGATATGACCGGAGAACCTGCGTGGAACCGAGTGCCGGGCGGAGTCGGTTCCAACTCGCCGCCAGACGCGAGCAATGCGGTGTGTTACACTGGTGGCAACGGTAGACTCCGTCCCACCCCCACCCCGCGAGAAATACGACGATGGCTGACCCGATTGACCGCGTGGCGCGGGACCGTGAATTGCTGGAACAAGGGCAGCAGCAGGGACTGACCGCGACCCTGGCGGTCTATCTCCGTTTGGCGGGACCGGGCTGGCTGCAAAGTGCGATCACCTTGGGCGGGGGCTCGTTGGCGGGAGCTCTGTTCTTGGGCGCTCTCGGCGGTGTCAGCCTGCTCTGGTTGCAACTGATGGCGATCACGATGGGCGTGATCATGCTCAGCGCTATCAGCTACGTCACGCTATCCACCGGTGAGCGGCCCTTTGCCGCCATCCATCGGCACATCAACCCGGCTCTAGCCTGGAGCTGGCTGCTGGCCACCAGCCTAGCGAATATGATCTGGTGCATGCCCCAGTTCGCTCTCTCTTATACGGCCCTGCAGAAGAACCTACTGCCAGGTTGGGAGGACTCGCTAGCCACGCAATGGACCGTGTCATTGGTCCTCTTGGGGATCGTCAGTGCGGTGT
Source organism: Pirellulaceae bacterium (assembly GCA_018402565.1). Taxonomy (GTDB): domain Bacteria; phylum Planctomycetota; class Planctomycetia; order Pirellulales; family Pirellulaceae; genus M30B19. Next base: position 849,374 of record JAGYIQ010000002.1, read on the forward strand.
TGGCACTGCACGTTCGCGGTGGATGGGGGGCACGCCTGTTCGACATGCTGCTCAAGGGCTTGGTGGGCCTGGTCGTCCTGTGCTTTGCCGGCGTAGTAGCCCTGTTGGGACTCAACGGTGAGTTGCCCTGGGGCGAAATCTTTCGTGGCTTCTGGCCCGACCTGCGGCAATGGACCCAGCCCAGCGGACAGATCGCCACCCTGATGGCAGAGACCTCGGAGGGCGGGCAAGCCTTCTGGGGACCCCGGGTCGTCAGCCAGCAACGCTCGCAGATGATCGCCGCCGCCGCCACCGCGGTAGGGATCAACATGACGTTTCTCATGCCCTACTCACTGCTGCACCGCGGCTGGGACCGCACCTTCCGCGGCCTAGCCCGCTTCGATCTACTGACCGGTATGGCCATCCCCTATGTGCTGGTCACCAGTTGCGTCGTGATCGCCGCCGCACACGCCTTCCACGGGAAAGCCGACAAGGCGTTCCTGAGTGACGATCCGGCCGTGTTCTCCTCCAGCCCCACATTTGCAGCGACCCAGGACACGTTGTTGGCGCGGGTGCAGCCCGACGCCAGCACTTCCAAGTACCTAGACTTGTCACCCGAACAACAGTCCAATGCCTTGGCGGCAATGAGCCAATTGCCCGACGCAGAGAAGAAGATCGCCGCTTCGATGGTTCGCCGCAACGCAGACGCCTTGGCCCAGACGCTGGCGCCGCTGATTGGCGAGCGATTGGCTCAGGTGGTCTTCGGCCTGGGTGTGTTCGGCATGGGCTTCTCGACGATCATCATCCTGATGTTGATCAATGGCTACGTCGTGCAGGAGGCGTTGGGACAGCCCACCGGCCGCGGGGCGTTTGTCGTGGGCTGCTTGATCGCCGGCGGAGTGGGCACGCTGTGGCCGTTTGTCTGGTCGGGCGATTCCCAATTTTGGTTCACCATCGTGGCCTCGAACTTTGGCATGATGCTGCTGCCAATTGCCTACATCACATTTTGGATGATGATCAACAGCCGCTCGCTATTGGGGAACGACAAACCCAGCGGCCTTTCAGCGATCCTCTGGAATGCGTTGATGCTGTTTGCGGTGGCCGGAGCCTGCGCGGCGGCCGGCACATCGATTTACGATCGAGTCGCCGACACCTCCTCGCCGCGGGCAATTCTGGCCGGCCGAGTGGTACTGGGGATGGTCGCTCTGGTTCTGGTCGCAGTCGTCGTCGGCTTCGCGATGAAACGACCGAATCCGAAATCAGCCGAAGTGCGTTAGCACCCGGTTTTTGCGTCCGAAGTGGAAATCAGCCGGAGTGCGTTAGCACCCGGTTTTTGCCGGGAACGGGACACTGCCCCGTCCCAGCTAACTCGGTAACTTCTTTGCGGGCAACTCCTTAGTGCACGCGTTGGCCGGGGACCGCGCCGGAGTCGGGCGAAAGCAAGAAGACCTCGGTTCCGCCACCGCCGGCGGCACAGACCATGCCCTCGCTCAAGCCGAACTTCATCTGCCGCGGCTTGAGATTGGCGACAATGATCACCAAACGGCCAACCAAATCCTCTGGGTTGTAAGCCGCTTTAATGCCGGCGAATACTTGCCGCGTCTGGTCGCCGCCCAAGCTGACGACCAATTTCAACAGCTTGCGAGCCTCAGGGACCTCTTCCGCTGACACGATCCGGGCCACGCGCAGGTCGACTTTGACAAAGTCATCAATCGTGCACTCCTCGGCCAAGGGTTCCGCCAGCAGCGCGTCGGCGGTATCGGTGGCAGCTGCCGGCGCGGCCTCGGTCGCATCGGCAGTCGCGGGCGTCGCGTTTGCCAATGCAGCGGCATTTTCCAATTTGGTTTCTTCAATCATCTTTTCGACATCCTGTAAGTTGAGGCGTTGCATGAAGTGGGTGTAGGTGCCAATGGTTTGGCCCAACAGGGGAGTTTGCGCCAGGTTCCAATCGGTCAGCGCCTGCCCGAACAGATCGCCCGACTGTTGTTGCAGCGACGGCAGGACCGGCGCCAAGTAGATGACAATTTGCCGGTACAGGTTCAGGGCCACGGTCACGGTATCTCGCAGCGCAGTGGCTTGTTGGGGATCTTTGGCCAACTTCCAGGGCTGGGCCTGTTCCACATACTGGTTGGCGCGGTCAGCCAACTCCATGATCAGTCGCATGGCCTTGCTCAATTCGCCCGCCTCGTAAGCGGCCGCGATGGCTTGCCCTTGAGCGGCCGCGTACTCGAAGCGACCATCGTCCGCAGGGTAGGTCGCGGACAAGCCCGTTTGCCCGCCAAACTTGGCGCTGCGCGACACCAGATTGACGACCTTATTGACCAGGTCTGTATTGACCTTCTCGACGAACTCGGAGACGTTCAAATCCAGATCGTCCTGGTTGTCGCCCAACTTGGTGGCGTAGTAGTACCTCAAGTAGGCGGGAGGCAGGTGATCCAGGTACTTGCGACCGCGAATGAACGTGCCATCGCGTTTGGACATCTTGCGTCCATTGACGGTCAGGAAGCCGTGCACGTGCACACGAGTCGGCAGTTGGTAGCCGGCGGTATGCAGGATGGCGGGCCAAAACAGGGTGTGAAAGTAGACGATGTCCTTGCCAATAAAATGATGGATTTCGGTCGCTGGATTCTGCCACCAATCGGCCAGGTCCTGCTGGTGTTCACGGCACCACTGCAAGGTGGTAGCGATGTAGCCCACCGGCGCGTCGAACCACACGTACCAGTACTGGCCAGGTTGATTGGGAATCTCAAATCCAAAATAGGGCGCGGACCGAGACAGATCCCAATCGCGGAGGGCATCGCCCAGAAAATGTCCCTTGAGGTAGTTGGCCGTTTCACTCTGCAAGCTGCCCGGACGATCGATCCAGGCCTCGACGACCGGGCGGCACTTTTCCAATTGAAAGAAGAAGTGTGGCGCCGAACGCAACTCGGGCGTGGCCCCCGACAACGTGCTGACGGGGTTGACCAAATCCGTGGCGGCGTAGGTATGTCCGCATTTATCGCAGTTGTCGCCGGCTTGATCGGGAGCCCCACATTTTGGGCACTGGCCTTTGACAAAGCGATCCGCCAAAAACGTGTTTTCGACCGGGTCGAACAACTGCTGCACATCGCGAGCCGCAATCAGATCTTGCTCCAGAGCCCGGGCCCAGATCTGCTCGCACAGTTGGCGGTTCTCCTCGCTGTGCGTGCTGCCGTAGCGATCGAAGCGGATGTCAAAACCCGCAAAGTCCGCCTGGTGCTGCTGACTCATCTGCCCGATCCACTGCTCTTCACTCAAGCCCTTGTGGCGAGCACTCAGCATGATGGCGGTGCCGTGCGTGTCATCGGCGCAGACGTAGACCACGCGGTGCCCCTGCATCTTCTGGAAACGCACCCAAATATCCGTCTGGATGTACTCCACCAAGTGCCCCAAGTGGATGGGACCGTTGGCGTAAGGCAAAGCGCTGGTCACTAGAATCTGTCGAGTCGGCATCAGGATCCTGTTTCTCTCTGGGACTTGGCCAGCCGCGGAGCCTCGAACCCGCTGAGACGCGGCCCGGAAAGCTGTGCCGATTGTGCCGAATAATCCGTCCCGACCTCGGTTGGCACCGGAGGCACCTCCGCAACTTCCCATTTTCCTGCTAGTCTGGCGACCGGGATCGGTCACAATACGTGAGCCGATAGTCTAACGCATCGTCCCGACCCTTCGAAGGACGGTGCCACCGAGATTCGCGATTGAGTCACCCCGCATGTCGGAATTTCCCTGGGCGTTTCAGCAGATCGAACCGACCACGTGGGCGTACGTCTCGTCCCTGTTGATGCTGGCGTTGTTTTTCAAGTTCAGCCGCCTGTGGAGCATCCGCAACCTGGACCTGGTCCTGCTGGTGCTGCTGGCGCCCGGACTGCTGCTCTACAACAGCGGCGTGAGCCTGGAACGCCGCGCGGTGGCCGAGCTGAATCGACTGGGCTACCCCGCGACCCTGTCGCTGACCTCCGGCGGACTGCTGGAGGCCCAAGTCGGCCGTGCTCCCGACCCAACTACCGGCCCCAACGGTGCACCGAACGCCAATCCGCCCGGCCCCACCAACACCCCTCCCACAACCCCCACACCCACGGATTCCAACACGGATTCCAACACGGATTCCAACACAAAATCAAACACCGAATCAAACACCGGGACCAACACCGAATCCGACATCAATCCCAACGCCCAATCCGACCGTGACTCCAACACGCAGTCGATCGATGGTACGGCACGAGGCAGCGGGGTCGAACCAGAGCCGCGTTCCTCGCTCCCCCCCGCTGACGATGCGTTGCAGCCTGGGGAGTCGGCCTCGGATACCGAGCGAAAGGTGTGGCTGGCGCGGCGCAGCTTGAGCCATGCGTTTTTGTATTCAGGCTTCTTGTTTTTGCTGATCGTGGGGCTGTTGTTTGTCGTGCGTCTGCTGTTGGACCAACTGCTGGTGCGTCGACCGGCCATTGAACCGAACTTGAGCAGCGGCGGTCTGTGGCTGCTGGTCGCCAGTCTGCTGACTTATTTGCTGGCCCATACGGTGGTCAGCTCGCCCACGCGGACCGATGTTTCTGGAGCTCAATCGGCCGCCGAGTTGTTGCAGGCCGGGCAAGCGACGACCCCGATGGCCGACCAAGAGATGGGACCGGCGTATCCGCTGTTGCATGTGTTGCCGGTGATTCCCACGATGTTGCGCGACGCGAATGCTCGAGGCATCTTGGATGCGGAGCAATTGCGAGCCCAGCGGAGTGCGTCGTTGGTGTGGGTAGCCAAACTGATGGCGATCCTCAGTCAATTGGCGATCGTGGCTGGCCTGGTCTGGATGGGCGGCCACCACTTTGGCAACTGGCAGAATGGGGCCGGCATGGCCACACTGTATCTGATGTTGCCCTACACGGTGCAGATGTCGGGAGCCGTGGATCATGTGCTGCCGGGAGCCCTGCTGCTCTGGGCCGTGCTATTGTACCGCCGGCCGTTCTGGTCCGGTCTGCTGTTCGGCCTGACCATGGGCTTGGTCTATTATCCGATCTTTCTTCTGGCCCTGTGGCTGAGCTTCTACTGGGAGAAAGGTGTGACCCGATTTCTTGCTGGCGTCGGTGTGACCGTACTGCTGATGATCCTCAGCCTGCTGATCTTTTCGACCGAAGATCGCAGCTTCTCCCAAAACTTGCAGGCCATGTTCGGCGTCTGGTTGCCGCGGGTCAGCGGCCTCAAGGGCATCTGGGAGTTCGGCTGGGACCCGTGGTTCCGCTTGCCGATCCTGGTGGCGTTTGTGTCCTTAGGGGTCTCGTTGGTGGCCTGGCCGATCCGCAAGACCTTCGGCACCTTGATGGCCTACAGCGCGGCGTTGTTGGTGGCCGTGCAGTTCTGGCATGGCTACGGCGGCGGCCTGTTTATGGCGTGGTACTTGCCGCTGGCGATTGCGACGATCTTTCGCCCTGGCTTGCACGAGCGGATCGCCAAGACCATGGTCCGCTGAGTCGTATTAGACTCAATAAGCAGGCCCAGGTGAGCAGGCTCAGCCCCCCTCCCAACCACCACCACGTCGGCCAATAAATCAGTCGAACTTGGCTCTGCCCAGGCACGATGGCCACTCCCGTCAAGTAACGCTGCACGGGGAACGGACGTTGCCACTGCCACGGACCTCCCGCGTGTGAGACCAGAGCCCACCAACCCGGGTCGTATTGCTGTCGCCAAACCAGGACGGCGGGAGCCGCGGCCCGCACAGTCGCCGATCGCTCCTCCGCATTCCAAGTCCAATCAATCAAGCCGCTCGTGGTGTCGCCCCCCGACTGCGACGCCACAGCCACAGTTCCCGTCGCAGTTCCCGTCGCAGGTCCCGCCGCAGGTCCCGTCGCAGCCACCGCCGCATTGCTCGCCTCCGGCCGAGCCGGGAACTCCACCGGCTGATCGACCACCACGCGATCGGGACAGTCGAGAATCGCAACGGCCCCCGCCTCGGTCCCGGACCAAACCAGGCCCATGTCCCGCCGCCGCTCGCCCCACCCCAGTGATCGCGGCAGCGGCCGAACCTCCCAATCCTGGGCCAACCAGACCGGCGGCGGCGTGCCGGGCAACGTCGCCCACCCCAGCACAGGTCCCGCAGTGGCGGGGGGCTGGGGCGGCAACCATGTCAGCCAATGCCGCACGCCTTGGCTGCGAAGATAACCGTGCCACAAGTCGCGACCCGCCAATTCGGGGAGCGGCGGCAATTGCTCCAGCACCCACTCGCGAAGCAAACCGCTGCCACGCGGCTCCAACGTCATCTCGGCCGCCAAACTGGGGGCAGCGGTCGCCAGGTGAAACTGCGGAGCCCCGGTGGCTCGCAGGCTGTACAACGCCTGCCAAGCCAACTTCTCGGGCGGCTGAAAGGCCCAGCCCGGCCCCCACTTGCTCTGCATCTGTTGCCAGCGGTGCTGCTGCATCAAATCGGGATCGTAGAGGAAACGCCGCTGCGCTGGAGAGGCAACCATGTCATGTTCGTCGGCCCGATACGGACTATCGGGCCGCTCCCACAGCGTGCCATCAACCAGTACGCGGTGGTCCACCGTCTGCACCAACCAGCCATTGCTGATCCACAGATCGCCGACCGTCAACAGGCTCAGAACCGCCAGCCACCAGGACTCAGTCCACCGGGTCTCGGCCAGCCGCGGCTGCCAATACAACCAAGCCCAAAACAGCCCGCCCACCGCCAACGTCTGCCACAGGGACAGGTGGATCTCCAACAGGGCTCGCGGCAATTGCAGTTGCCCCAGCCACGAGTCCGGTGGCGCGGTCTGAAACGTGCGAAAGAAATACTGAATCCAACTGGGGGACAGGCAAACACCCAACGCCACGACCAAGCCCATCAGGACCCAGGCCAGCGACAACTGGACGCGGCGACGCTCGGCCGGTTCGCCCCCCGACTCGCGGGCGGTCCCACTCAAACGCGACAACTGGCCAGCCGCCAGCAGGGACCAGGCGACCGAGGCCAGCAACCAGAGCTTGGCCGGATAGCGAAATTGATCAAAACCAGGAATCAACCAAGTCAGCCAGGAATAAACGCCCCCCACCTGCGGACCAAGGGTGGGAGTGCGGACCTCGAACCCAGCCGCGACTTGCAACTCGGTCCACAGCCAGACCGGTCCGTACCACCCGCAGCTGGCCAAGCCAAACACCAGCAACAGCCCCCACAGCCACACACCCACCAGGCCTGACTCGCCCGCGACGCCGACCGAGCCGGCCTCAGCCGCGCCCGTCCCTAGCCGCGACCGCCACAAGCCGCGGCCCACCTGGCCCAACGAAGCCAGCACCAAGACAGCGGTGATCAGCCCAGCATAGAGTGTCGGGTTCCAGATCCGATCGTTGGCCAACCAATGACGATCCCACCGAGCATGCTGCGAGCGCCACGTCCCCAGCAAATTGCCGGCAATCAAGGTACTCCACTGCCACGGCGGCTGACTGAACTGCAAGGCCTGAGCCTGCTGACTGCCCGGCCGCGGCGGTCCCCACAGACCAGCGGCGATCCGCTCGCCGGACCCCGCCTCGCCGGCCCGCCAGACCTCCCAGGCTTGATAGACATTGGCCGGTTGGTCCTGCAAGCGACGAGTGCTGGCGGCCGCAGATTCCCACAACGGCCACGCCTGCACGGCACTGGCGGCCAGTGCCCCCACCAAGATGACAGCCACAAGCCACGCGTCGCGACAGGCCTGCCAGACCACGCTGCGCCTACACTCGCTCTGCCTACTCTCGCTCTGCCTACTCTCGCTCTGCCTACCCTCGCTCTGCCTACTCGCGCCTTGCCGGCGAGCGCCTGGCTGGAGCTCGTCTGCCTGGAGCTCGTCTGCCTGGAGCTCGTCTGGCCGGAGCCGGGCGGTGGTTGGAGCGCGATTCAACCCGGGTTGGGGTGGCACCCAACAGCGGGCCAGGACCAAACCGGCGGCGGCCAAGCCCCACAGCAGGACCGCTTGGGGCTCCCCGCCCAAGACGATCAGAGCCAGCGCCGCGACGGCACCGATCCCGGCAAGTCGAGAACCGCGGATCACCGCGCCCCATAGCCCCGCCAACGCCCAGGGCAACCAGGTCGCGCTGATCAGAAACGGCCAATTGCCATGCTGCACCAGAACCGGTCCGCTGAGGGCGAAGCTCACCGCTGCGAACTGGGCAGCACCCGGCGAGCACCCCAACCCCCGAGCCAATCGCACCATGCCCCAACCGCTGCAGAGAACATGCAGGGCCAACACCACGGCGTAACGCTGGCGAAACTCGCCGACAGGCAGCGCCAACAACCACGTCCCCGGATAAAAGACGGTCGTCGTCCCCTGCCCGACCCAGTTCACCCCCAGTCCCATCAGATCATTCCAGAGCGGCAATTGCCCGGCTTGCCACTGCTGGACGGTCCATTGCAAAGTCTGGTAGTGCCAATACGTGGCGTCGCGAAAGCTCAACAATTGGTCGCCCCCAATTGCCGGAGCGAACAGTCCGAGCACCACGGCCACCCACACCAGCGTCACGACCCGATGAGCGATCCAACTTTCGCGGCCGGGATCGCGCTGCCCCAGCCCCCCACGGTCGGTAGCGTTGAAGCCCGCCGCGTGGCCAGTTGCGTGGCCAGTTGCATGGCCAGTTGCGTCCCCCGAGGCGGACCGCGTTTCCGAAGCGGATTCAGACGCGACCTCAGAAGCGGATTCAGATGTCGCCTCGGCCCCCGACTCCGACTTGGACTCGGACGTCAACGCCAGCGGCGTCAGCGAAGGTTGACCAGGTGGGGTGGGCTGCGCCGATGGGGCCACGAGTCACTCTCAACTCAGGGGAGAATCGCCCGAGGGCTGCTCCAATTGCGAATGCAAATAATTGGCCCGAGCCTTGTTCCGCTGAGCCGTATCCATCTCGCTGCCACGGAGCTTTTGCAGGTGGGCCGGCTGCGTATGCACGAACAGCCGATTGATCGTGGGGATATCGATCGCTTGGATCAATTCCAAGTTGATCCCCAATCGCACTTTCGACAACAGATGCATCGTCTCTTCGCTGCTGATCTGGCCCGACCGCTGCAAGGTGGCATACGCTTTCAAGACCTGGCGTTGCAAGTCTTCGCGGCTGCCATCCAGCAAGAACTGCCGCGCCTTTCGCTCGTAACTGATGATCACCGGTACCACATCACCAACTTGCTTCAACAGCTCGTATTCGGATTTCCCCAATGTCAACTGATTACTGATTTGATAAAAATCGCCCATCGCCTGCGAACCTTCACCGTACAGTCCGCGGACGGCTAGATTGATCTTCTGCAAACTGCGAAAGACTTTCTCGATCTGTTTGGTCAGCACCAGAGCCGGCAGGTGCAACATCACGCTGACCCGCATGCCGGTGCCAACATTGGTGGGGCAGGCGGTCAGGTAACCATACTGCGGATGGAAGGCATAACAGATTTTCTCGTCAATCGCGTCGTCCAACGCGTTGATCTGGTCCCAGGCAGCTTCGAAGTCCAACCCGCTCCGCATGACCTGCAAGCGGAGATGGTCTTCTTCGTTGATCATCACGCTGAAGCTCTCGTCCCGATCGACAAACACCCCACGAGCTCCGTTGTTGTCGGCCAATTCGCGGCTGATCAATTGCCGCTCGACGAGGTACTGGCGATCGACCGGCTTGAGCGACGACACATTGAAGTACTCGCACTCGCCCAACAGTGGGATTTCCCGCAGCCGACGACTGACCGAGGCCTCCAAGTTGGCCCGATCGATGTCGTTGCAACGCATCATGAACGGAAACTCAGCGACGTTCCGCGCCAACCGCACTCGGCTGCTGATCACGATGTCCGACTGCGGCCCAGTGCCTCGCATCCAGGGGCCGACCTGATTGGCAAATCGCTCCAAGCTCATAGCGACTCTCCACTCTCCAATTTGCGGATCAAGTCGCGAATCTGCGAAGCCTGTTCGTAATCCTCTTTCTCCACCGCCTCATTCATCTGGCGGCGCAATTGAATCAACTGCGTCTGCGACTCGCTGCTGATCGAACGGTGCGTCGGAGTCTTGCCCTTGTGTGTGGTCACGCCATGAATGTTGACAATCAGCGGCTCCAACTCCTCAGTGAAAAACGTGTAATCGTGCGGGCAGCCCAAACGCCCCTGCTTGCGAAACTCAAAGAAGGAGATCCCGCAAATCGGACAAACCTTCTGGTCCAAGGCAGCTAACTGCTCGGCCGTCTGCCCGACCTTCAACTGCTTGCTCAACATGCTGATCAAGGACGAAGTCTCAACCGTCTTGGCCTGCTGCGGTTCCAGATAAACCTTGGCGCAAGCCGGGCACAGATGCACCGAAGACACCTCTTCACCGGTCAAGTCCGTAATGTGAAAAGCAGCCTGTTTGTCGCAACGTTGACACTTCATTTGGGCGTCCTCGAACCAGCCTCTCCCCCGACTGAATCATAGCCGTTTGTGGTCCTACGACAATGCCGCTAGCGGAAAGCGGGTCGCGATCACTTGAGCCCAACGGGTTTGCCGGTTATGCTGCTACCGGTCGGTTTCCCCAGAGGAGTCTGTCTTGGCGATCAGCGTTTTTGACCTCTACACCATTGGAATTGGCCCCTCCAGCTCCCACAGCGTGGGGCCGATGCGGGCCGCTCATCGCTTTGTTCAATCTTTGGGCGTTCAATCTTTGGGCACTCAGGCACTGGGCACTCAGGCACTGGGCACTCAGGCGTTGGGCGAAGGGCCCGAGCGGGGACTGGAGCGAGTCTTTCGCCTGGAGGTCAACCTCTACGGTTCGCTGGCGCTGACTGGCGTGGGCCACGGCACCGACAAGGCCATCGTCATGGGGCTACTGGGCCAACTCCCGGAATCGGTCGATCCCGACCAAGTCAATCCGCTGTTTGATCAGGTCTGTCAGACTCAGACTCTGAAACTGCAGGGCCGCCATCCGATTCGCTTTTCCTACACCGAGGATTTGAAGTTCCTGCGAAAAGTGACCCTGCCGGAACACCCGAACGGACTCCAGTTCACCGCTTGGGATGCCACCGGACAGGTATTGGCCCAAGAGACCTTCTTCTCGGTGGGCGGCGGGTTCATCGTCACACAGGCCGAGGCCGCGTCCGGCGGGACAGGTCGCTCGGACGACGCCCTGCCCTTCCCGTTTAGCTCGGGGGCCGACCTGCTCCGCATCAGCAAAGAGGCCCAGCTGTCGATCAGCCAAATCGTGCTGGAAAACGAAAAAGTTTGGCTGCCAGAGGACCAAATCCGGGCACGGCTGCTGCGGATCTGGGAAGTCATGCAGCAATGCGTACAAACCGGCTGCCAACGCGAGGGGATCTTGCCCGGCGGTCTCAAAGTCCGTCGTCGTGCCGCCGCACTCTACCGCAGCTTGACCGCCACCGATCAACCAGGCGCCGCCGATCCGCTGAACGTGATGGACTGGGTCAACCTGTACGCCCTGGCCGTCAACGAAGAGAATGCCGCCGGGGGCCGAGTCGTCACGGCACCGACCAACGGCGCGGCCGGCATCTTGCCCGCTGTCCTGCACTACTACGAGCGGTTCGTGCCCCACGCCAGCCCCGACGGGATCGTGCGGTTCCTGCTCACCGCCGCTGGCATCGGCATGCTCTACAAAAAGAACGCCTCGATCTCCGGCGCTGAGGTCGGCTGCCAAGGCGAGGTCGGCGTCGCCTGCTCGATGGCCGCCGGCGGACTGGCCGAGGTCCTGGGCGGCACCGCGGAACACGTCGAACAGGCCGCCGAGATCGGCATGGAACACAACTTGGGCCTGACTTGCGATCCGATCGGCGGCCTGGTACAAGTCCCCTGCATCGAGCGGAACGCCATGGGCGCAGTCAAGGCGATCAACGCCGCCCGCATGGCTCTCCGCGGCGATGGCCAACACCATGTCTCCTTGGATAAAGTCATCGCCACCATGCGCCGCACCGGCCGAGACATGAATCGCAAGTACAAAGAGACCTCCCGCGGCGGCCTGGCCGTCAATCTCCCCGAATGCTAATGCCCCCGCTGAAATCCCCTCGATGAAATCGTCCCGCAACCATGGCCGCTGAAGACACCTCCCTCGACTGGCAACGACCAGTGCCTTGGCTGCAAGGCCGATACCTGGCCCTGCTCGGTAGACTCGGTGGCTTGGCCAAACGCGATGCCAAAGCCTGGATCCACACCCGCGGCGGTCACGTCGTTCCGCTGGTCGATCCACGAGTGCAAACGATCGTGGTCGGTGCGGACTCGTTTCCGTTTAACCTGCGAGAACTGGACGAACCCATCGTCGAACGGATCGAACACGGCGATATTCAACTCTGTGAAGAGACCGAATTCTGGCAGTCTTGCGGCCTGTTGGACGAATCGCAACCGGCACAGCTTTACACGCCCGCCATGTTGGCCGATCTGCTCAAAGTGCCCATCCGCACCGTGCGACGCTGGCACCGCCTGGGCCTGTTGCAACCCGTCAAAGAGATCTGCCGCCTACCGTATTTCGATTTCCAAGAACTGTCGGCCGCACGACGCTTGGCCTCCTGGCTCCAGACCGCCTCGGCCGAACAAGTCGAAGCCCAATTGGCCAAACTCACGAGCATCCTGCCCGGCGCTCGCCGATCGCTCTCGCAGTTGCCCATCATTCGCCAAGGCAACGATATCTTGCTGCGACAGATGTCTGGCTTGGTCGATCCCAACGGCCAACTGCGGTTCGACTTCGATCAATGGGGCAGCCCCGACGAGGCACCCGCCGCCGAAATTTTCTCGTGGAGCGAACACGCGACGGAAGCCGTCGAGGCCACCAGGCCACGAATGACCGTGACCGACTGGACGGAGTTTAAACCCCAATCGCCCGAGGACTGCCTCCGACAAGCCATCGAATTCGAGGACGCCAACGACTGGGCCGCGGCACTCCATGTGTACCGCGCCATGCAACTGGCCTTTGGCCCCTCCGCCGAAGTCTGCTTCCAAATCGGCGAATTGCTATATCGGCAAGGCGAACTCAGTGCCGCCCGTGAACGCTACTCCATGGCCGTGGAATTGGACGCCGAGTTCCTCGAAGCCCGCGCGAACTTGGGCTGTGTGCTCATGGAGCTGCAGCAATGGGACTTGGCCCTGGCGGCCTTCGAAGGCGCTCTGGACCTGCATCCCGATTACGCCGACGTCTTGTTCCATGCCGCCGCCGCCTGCGAGAAACTCGGACGAACCGCCGTCGCGCTCGACTACTGGCAACACTTCCTCCGCGTTGCCCCCAACAGCCCCTGGGCCCAATACGCCGAAGCCAAAGTCGGTCGAGAAAGCACAAACGCCTCCCACAGCCTCGACCGCACCAGCCAACCCACGTAACTTAGCAAGTATCGATCGCCCGCTCGGCCGCGATCGCCCCTCAACCCAGAAATCTCGCTTCCATGAGTCGCTATCACTGGACCCCGCCCGCCATCACCGACCCCACCACCCAACGCGATCTGCCCGATTATCATCGCCGACAAATCACTTCGCTGCTCTGTGAACTGGCACCCGCCGCCGACGGCCGACTCGCTATTTTAGGCGCAGGACCTTGTAATGACCTGGACCTCAGGCAACTGCAAGTCAAATGGCCGCACATCGATCTGGTGGATCGCGATTCGGAATTGGTCCGACAAGGCATCGCCGCCCAAACCAACTCATCGACCGGCTTGCACGTCCTCCAACAGGACCTGCTGTTGGGCGACAACGAGGCACTCGCTCCGTCCACCGCACCGCGTCTGCTGGTTCCCGAGGTAGGCCAGTCGTTCCTCGCGCGGCTCAAACAGACTCGCTGGGACGCACTCCGCTGTGATTACGACTTGGTGGCCTCCACCTGTCTGCTCAGCCAATTGGTGCACCAAGTCATCGATGCGGTCGGCGTCGATCACGCGTTGTTCATTCCCACCGTCCAAGCCCTGCGGCAACGGCACCTGTGGCTGATGGCCCAAGCCCTGCGACCCGGCGGTCAGGGCCTACTGTTCTGCGACTTTGTCTCCAGCGAAACCCTGCCCGACTTGTTTCGGGCCAACCCGGAAAACTTGCCCGCCCTGCTGAGTCAGGCCCTGCAAGAGAACAACTTTTTCCACGGTTTGAACCCAGGCAAACTCTTGCAAATTGCCCGCGAGGACACCGAGCTGCAAGCCTGCCTCGATCAGGTGCAAATGTCGCCACCCTGGGTCTGGTTCACCGGCTCCTTGGCCTACGCCGTCGTGGTGATCAAGTTCACGCGCCGGTCGTCGAAAGCCCCCACCTGATGACACACGCTTCGCTGTATTGGCTGGGCGTCGACGAGGCCGGCTACGGGGCTCGATTGGGACCGCTGGTCGTCTCCGCATCACTCTGGGAAGTACGCTGGCCCACGGTCTCCCACGCCGATCCCGCTGACCCCGACTTCTTGGATCAAACCGATCGACTCGTCTGGCGCGATCAATTCATGCCGGCCGACGATCACCCCGACCCCCAACGTCACTTCGTTCCCTGGCGCGTGGCCGATTCCAAACAAGTCTTCCACGCCGGCCAAGGGCTGCAAACCTTGCAGGCCATCGTCGCCTCACTCCTGACCGCCATCGAACAAGCAACCCACGCGACAATCATCGCCGAGTCGCACGCAGCCCCCGAGACGATCGACCCCGCTGCCCTCGACTGGGAGGCCGCCGCCCAGTGTTACCGTCAGCATGCAGCCCGCGTCCAACCGACCAACGCATCGGCCTCACCGCCTTATTGGGCCCAAGCCGTTGATTCCGTCGGCCCGCTCACATGCCAGAAGAACGACTCGCGACACGACTCGCCGGTAGAACTCAGAGCCACAAAATCCAGCCACACGGGCGCGAACAACCCAGCCGACATGTGGCAGTCGTCCGTCTTGATCCCGCGAGCCCTGTGTAGCCGAATCGTCTCGGAGGCCGACTTCAACCTGGGTTTGCGGCAACATGGCAACAAGGCCAACTTGCTGTCCGCCACCAGCTTGCTGCTGGCCCGCGACGTCCTGCAGGGTTGCCCAGCCAACGCCCCAGTCATCATCGACTTCGATCGACACGGCGGTCGCAAACGTTACCTCTCCCTCCTGTCCGAATACCTGGACGCCGACTGGCCCCAGGTCCTCCAAGAGACCGCCGCCGACAGCCGCTACGCCTGGTCACAGGCCGATCGCCCACTCTTCGCTCGCTTCTGCGTCGACGGCGAACAACGCTACCCTGTAGCCGTCGCCAGCCTCGCCAGTAAATACGCCCGCGAACTGGGCATGAACTGCGTCAACGCCTACTGGCAAACACATGCCCCAACACTCCGGCCGACCGCTGGCTACCCCGTCGACGCCGCTCGCTTTCTCCAAGACCTCCGACAACTCCTGCCCCAACTCAAGTTCCCGGAAGAACAATTCTGGCGAAATGCTTAAATATACAGCAAACAATAAATCTTATTTAAGTTGACAGGAACACTCATAAGTACTGATCGTCATCGAGCATGCAATCCGGAGATTATCAAACCTCTCAACGAGATCACCAAGATCACCGATCGACACAAATAAGGACATCTGGGGAGCCGAGCTACTCGCTTGTGCTACTGGATAGCTTTTTGCATCGCTCCCAACGAGGGAAAAAACGCCCGGGTTCTGCTTCATGATGCTGGTAACTGTGAGGCCCTTGCGATACCAAACGCCCAGGCAGCGGGTAGTACTTCGTTATCGAGACCAACCGGTGGGGGAACCCCCAGAGGGGGGAAGGGCGCAGAGAAATCCAACCGCCCCGATGTTTTTGCGCACTGGCAGGGCTGGCGTTGTCTTACAGGAGCGATTTAGATTTGTGGGACCCCTGCGGCGGCGGTGTTTAACCGCAACGCCACAGGCGTGCGCGGCACCCTGCTCGACGTGACCGACACACCAGACACCGCAGCGACGTTCAACCGCACCGCCGGCGGCGTGCGCGGTCGCATGAATCCGTTCCGCGGTATGCAGACTCCCACTCCCTTTCGAGCCCAACTCAGGTTGCAACGCTTCAACCGTCGAGAGACCTATAGCATACCACCTTGTTTAAACATCTCCGAGCGAACACTTACTGAGGTCAGCTTTCAATCACAAACCAGCAGAGGACTGCTGGTCTACAGCCTGTCCCCATTCCTCTGTCCCCCATTCCTCTGTCCCCCATTCCTCTCTCCCCATTCCTCTCTCCCCATTCCTCTGTCCCCATTCCTCTGTCCCCATTCCTCTCTCCCCATTCCTCTCTCCCCATTCCTCTCTCCCCATTCCTCTCTCCCCATTCCTCTCTCCCCATTCCTCTCTCCCCATTCCTCTCTCCCCATTCCTCTGTCCCCATTCCTCTGTCCCCATTCCTCTCTCCCCATTCCTCTGTCCCCATTCCTCTGTCCCCATTCCTCTGTCCCCCATTTCCTCTGTCCCTATTTCCTCTGTCCCCATTCCTCTGTCCCCATTCCTCTGTCCCCATTCCTCTGTCCCCCATTCCTCTGTCCCCATTCCTCTGTCCCCATTCCTCTGTCCCTATTCCTCTGTCCCCCATTCCTCTGTCCCTATTCCTCTGTCCCTATTCCTCTGTCCCCCATTCCTCTGCCCCTATTCCTCTCTCCCATTCCTCTCTCCCCATTCCTCTGTCCCCCATTCCTCTGTCCCCATTCCTCTGTCCCTATTCCTCTGTCCCCCATTCCTCTGTCAGATCAAGATTCAAACCAGCAGAGGGCTGCAGGTCTACAGACTGTCCCACATTCATCTGTCCCTATCACGCTTCAGACCTACATGTGGCTGTTCTTCTACCCCCCGCTTCCGTCGTGGCGGCGCGGCGGAGCGGCAACTGCCGGCTACCAAACCCCAAAACCAACCAAAATGCGGCTCGTTGCCCCTTGGCCACACCGGCCCCCACTGGCTTGCCGGTGGGACCGCAAGTTTGGCAGCGAAACGCCTTCTAATAATCAAAAAGAAGAATCATTGCCCCTACGCCCTACGCTCTACGCCCCCAACCCTACGCCCTACGCTCTACGCTCTACGCCCTTCGCCACTAAAACAAACTCATTTGCGTCAACGACTCTTTCGGCGCAGCGGCTTGGCAGGAATTCAACACGCGGCCAGCAGCTGCCATCCCGCTGAGGAACGCGCCCTCGACCCGAGCGCCCGCGCACCAATCGCCCGCGACAAACAACGTTCCGCTGGCGTCCGATAAACACTCGACCTCCAGCGGAGCGGCGGGGATCGCATACCGCCAGCGATGGGCCAGCAGCGTACGAGCCACTTGCGGCTCGGCACCGCTGGCCTGCCAAAATGCCATTAGCAACGCCGCAGCAACTTCCTCGGCTGAATCGTCCCAATGGTCCTGCGTCCAGTCGGCCGTCGCGTGCAGCACTAGCGACTCGCCATCCACCCGTCGGCCTGGCTTCGTGCCGTTGCGACTAACCCAACCCAACGGACTCTCATGCACAAATGCCCCTGCCCACTGGCCGACCAACGTTTGCGGCAACTCGGCCATCACTGCCCAACACGGTCGCAGCTCGACACTGCCGAGCACAGGCGCCAACTCCTCTACCGCCGCCAACAGCACCGCGGCCTGCGGGGCGGGCAACGCCACCACCAAGCGATCGAAGCACCCCAGCTTCCGTTGCTGGTCATCGAATAATGTCCAACCACCGACCGCACTACCACCCGACACCGCGGCGGCTCCGCTGTCGGCAGTCTCACGTTGCACCGCTGCCACGGTCGTCTTCAGTTGTACTGACAACCCATCGGCCAGATGCCGGCCAATCGCGGTCATGCCGGGTACACCGACAAACCGACGCTGCGACTGGCTTTCTCCCCTAACACTTCCCTGCGCGAAAGTGACGATCTTTCCCGGTGGCACCGGCCATTCAGCGACCAAGCCATCAGCGATCCACGACTCGACATAGCGTTGAAAGCGACCGTCCCGCGCGGTGAAGTACTGAGCCCCGTGGTCGAAGGTCGTCCCATCGTCGCACCACCGCGTCGACATCCGCCCACCCAAGCCTCGGCTCTTCTCGAACACGGTCACCGCTAGCCCATGATCGGCCAAGGTCCGCGCAGCAAACAGACCGGCGAGGCCCGCGCCGATCACGGCTACGGTTGGTTGCTGGTTGCCATGCAATTGCCGCACTCGCCGCTGGTACCGCTGGACATCCAAGCGCCGCGCGTGCTCATCGGTGGGCCGTGGTCGCACTGTGCCATAAATCGGCTGGGCCGGCGAGAACGGCCGATCGAACAAACCCAAACACCACAACAAGCCACCGTACGACGCGGGATCGCGACCATCCAAGGCGTAGCGGTGGTTCAGGTCGATCATCCACGCCAATGCCTGTTGCGGTGTGGCCGCCCACTGTAGCAAGGCCTTGCCCCAGGTCATCCGCACATTGTTGTGCAACTCGCCCGACACCAACAGCGACTCTTGGGCTGCGTTCCACAGCGCATCGGAAGTCTGGGCGCGGGCCAGCGCTTCCCACGAATAGACTTCGGGACGCGGATCTCGAGCATGCTCTTGTAAGGTCGCGCGAGCCCACGAAGGCAGCGACTCCCAGCGATCGTAATTGGGTGTGTAACAACAATAACAATACGCCAATTCTCGCCAAATCAGCAATTCATCCAAGAACTTCTCACCACCCGCATGCCCAGCGGCATCGGCCTCCCGCGCGATTCTCAGCGGCGAGACCATGCCGTAATGCAAGTAGGCCGACATCCGGCTGACACCGTCATCCAACGGTTGGTTGCGGCGTTTGGCATAGTCCCGCAGACCACGCCGGCGAAAGTTCTCCCAGCGCTGGTAACCGGCCGTCGAGCCACCCGGCGTCCCCGCGATGGGACCGACCGCATGATCAATGCGGCACCGAGCGATCAACTGACCCAAGTCGGCGTGTTGCAGCTCCAGTGGCTGGAAGGGCAAGCGTTCCACAGGAAAAGACAGCGGTTCCGCGGCCAAGTCCAACTCGGGCCAACTCCTGGCGACGCGGCGACGGTACTCGGCCTCCGTCGCCTGACGGTACTCAAACGCCCGCCCGTAAGCCCGACCGACCACCTGCATGGGCAGCACACAAGCCGTATCGACCACCAACACCGGCACGCTGCTCTGTCGCACCAGCGCCCGCAAAAACCGCCGCGGTGGATCCACCGGCATGTCTTCCGTAATCACCCAGGCGGCCTGCTGAGCCAACTGCACCAACCGCGGTTCCTGATCGTCCCGGGTAGTCAAATGAAACGCATAACTCCACCCGCGGGTCTGGCACTGCCGCTGCACATCCCGCGCTCCCTCCAACATGAATCGATGATGCCGATCCGACGCGTACTCGTAGTCGTCCGACAAGCCTTGATAGATCAACAGCGGCAAACCCTGCCGAGCCGCCACCCACCGCGCCACATCCAACGCCGGATTCTCGTCGGTCCGCACCGCCGTTCGCATCCAATACAACACGTATTCGCCAGCCGACTCGACTCCGCTGTCCAGCGAACGAAGCCGGCCACACCACCGCGTTCGTTCCACCAACCATGGCGGCAAATCCAGACCCACAACGACCGGGGACTGGGCTGCAGCCACGTAGCGAATGTCGTCGTCAGAAGCAGCAGGGACGGACGAACGATCTGACATCAGTGAAACTCCCAACAGCAAGGGTAACCGTTCACGCCTCGTAGGGTGCCATGCAGCAAGTCGAGCTATCTCCACGATCATTTGCGAGTAAAAGCAACTGGAGAACGCTACTGGTTTGCCCCGAGAACCACTCGACTTGCGGAATGCACCAGCCCCAAGGAATACCTCCCACCCGTGAACGGTTACCAACAAGGACCGTCACAAGCGGCGACGGGAACGCAGACCATGGTTATCACGGGCCGCCGTTTCACGGTCTAGAGCGAGTCGAACTAACCGAGAAAACACCATGGTCCATCACAAACAGACGCTGCCCCAAAAGACCTGTCAAACCTGCGGCCAACCCTTTCTGTGGCGAAAGAAATGGCAGCGAGATTGGGAGTCCGTCAAGTATTGTAGCGATCGCTGCCGTCAGCAACGACCGGTCGCGGACGCGTCCATTGTGCAGACCGCGGCTCAACAGAGTTCGCCGGCAAGGGGCTCGGCTCAGCGGGGCTCGGCTCAGCGGGCCGCTCAACAACGCAGCGCGAGCCACTGACGTCATGCCGCGTGCTACCCCACCCTCCGATTTGCCCAGCGGCGTTCAGGCCGGACCCCAATTGGTTTGGTTCAAACGCGATCTCCGCGTGTTCGACCACCGCCCGCTGGCCCAGGCCGTCGCTGCTGGACCGGTGCTCTGCTTGTACATTTACGAGCCCGAGCTGCTCTCGGCGGCGGACTTTGACGCCGCTCACTTGCAGTTTATCAACCAATCGTTGGCCGACCTGCGACGGCAGCTCCAACGTCTGGGGGGTGACTTGACCATCCGTTCCGGCGAGGCCATGCAGGTCCTCCGCGACCTTTGTGAGACCCATGGCATCCGCCAGATCTGGGCCCACGAGGAGACGACCAACGCCATCGGCTACGCCCGCGACCGCCGAGTTCGGGCCTGGGCCAAGGCCAGCGGCATCCGCTTGATCGAGCAACCTCAAACCGGCGTGGTGCGTCGACTGCAGGACCGCGACGGGTGGGCCAAGCTCTGGAATCAACGGATGTACCAGCCGCTGACACCGGCCCCGACTCGCCTGAACGCCGTACCGGAACCTTCACCCGGGGCTCTACTCTCCGCCGCCGAACTCGGGGTCGCTGGATTTGAGCGGACTGAACTCCAAGTCGGCGGCGAAGGCATCGCTCGCCAAACCCTGTACAGTTTCTTGCAGGAGCGGGGCGAGAATTATCGCCGCGGCATGTCCAGCCCGCTGACCGCGTTTGATCAGTGCAGCCGACTCAGCCCCTACCTGGCCTACGGCAATCTCTCGATCCGCACGGTGCTCCAAGCCGCCACCGAACGCAGCGACCAGTGTCGGGCCGCTCAGGTCGCCGGCTCCGACCGCGAACAGAGCGAGAACTGGTCCGCGTGGCGTCAATCCCTTTCCTCGTTCCAGGGCCGCCTCCGTTGGCATTGCCACTTCATGCAGAAGCTGGAGGATCAACCGGACATCGAGTTCCAAAATATGAACCGAGCCTTCGATGGCTTGCGTGAACAGCAGTTCAACCAAGCTCATTTTGAGGCCTGGTGCGCCGGCCAAACCGGCTACCCGATGATCGACGCCTGCATGCGAGCCCTGCGGCAAACCGGCTGGATCAACTTCCGCATGCGGGCCATGTTGGTATCCTTCGCCAGCTACCACCTGTGGTTGCACTGGCGACCCACTGCCCTGTACCTGGCTCGCTTATTCGTGGATTACGAACCCGGCATTCACTACAGCCAGGTCCAGATGCAGTCCGGCGTGACCGGCATCAATACGGTGCGGATTTACTCACCGATCAAACAAGTGAAAGATCAAGATCCCGAGGGCAAGTTCATTCGTCGCTTCGTGCCGGAACTGGATGGCGTCCCCGATCATTTGCTGGCAGAACCCCATCGCATGACGATCTTGGAACAGAGCTTTTACGGTTGCCAAATCGGTCGTGACTATCCCGCACCAATTGTCGACCACACGACAGCCTACCAAACGGCTCGTGAACGGATCCACAACGCCAAACGTTCGTCCCCTGCAAGGGAAGCCGCCCGAGCCGTTCATCAGAAACATGGCAGTCGTCGACGACCCACTCGCTCGACACTGCCCGAATCCCCAACCCGAAAAAGAAACGAAAATAAACCATGAACACATCTATCCACTCGAACAACGGCTCGTTGACCGGCAACTACGTGGTGGCCGGTGGCACCAAGGGCATCGGCTTGGCCTTGGTCAATCGCCTCCGCGCAACGGCCGCCCGCGTCGATGTCTACTCGCGGGGCATCGATGAGCTGACAGTCGACGATGTAGTGCGACATCACACCTGCGACTTTTCCGATCCAGCCGCAATCATGACCGACCTGCCGGATCAGATCCACGGCGTCGCCTACTGCCCGGGGTCGATCAATTTAAGATCGTTCAAGAGCCTGAAACTGAGCGACTTCGCCACGGACATGCAAGTCAACTTTTACGGGGCGATCCAGTTCCTGCAACAATGTTATCCCGCCCTCAACCGAGATGCCGACGGTCCGCCCAAGAGCGCGGTCCTGTTCAGTACGGTGGCGGTGGGACAAGGTCTGCCGATGCACGCCTCGATCGCCGCCGCCAAAGCCGCGGTGGAAGGCCTGATGCGTAGCTTGGCGGCCGAGTGGTCGCCGCGCATCCGCGTCAATTGCCTGGCCCCGGCCCTGACCGAAACGCCGTTGGCCGCCAAGTTCTTCAGCACACCCGCCGCCCGTGAGGCCCTCAGCGCCCGCTACCCGCTGGGACGCACCGGACAAGCCGAAGACCTGGCCGCTTTGGCCGCTTTCCTGCTATCGACCGATGCCGGCTGGATCACCGGCCAGACCATCGGTGTGGATGGCGGCATGTCCACGCTCCGCAAGTAAAGGGTTCGTTTACCAGCAAGCGATAACCGGGTGCTAACGCACGCCGGCTGATTTCAGATAACCGGTTGCTAACGGGCGATGACTGATTTTTGGGAGGTAGCAGCATGTGGAACCAATTCAGCCAGTGGGTCGCTCGCTGGTTCAATCAGCTGGTGGGATATCGTGTCACGGAGAAAGAAATTTTGGATTGGATGGCCGATCACGGCTATGTGACCTCGGCCGCCAAACTGACTTCGGTGCAGCTATACGCCTTGCAACGTCCGGGCTGGGTCCAAGTCTTTCGCTTTCAAGTCGAAGCCCGCGATGCCCAAGGCCAATCCCGGCGTTGGTTCGGGGCCTTGCGTTCCGACGAGCGATACGGTGAACCGCAGATCAAGATCTTTCCGACCACTGTAGAACGCGACCAACAATTGCAACAATGGTCCAGCGGCCTGATCGTACGGCGCTGACGCCGCGTCCACTGAGGAACTCTGGTTGGGAGAAACTGAATGGAACCTGCCCCCATCATCATTGTCGGCGGCGGCTTGGCAGGCCTGGCTTGTGCCCGGCGCTTGCAAGGTGCTGGCGTCCCATATTTGCTGCTGGAGGCCAGCGACCGGGTGGGTGGCCGCGTCCGCACCGAAAGTGTGCAGGGCTTTCAATTGGATGTGGGCTTTCAGGTGCTGCTGACTTCTTATCCAGCCGCGCGACAGCAATTGGACATGGAAGCGCTCCGCCTGGGCCGCTTCCAATCGGGAGCCCTGATTCGCCGCAACGGAAAGTTCGTGCATTTGGCAGATCCGTGGCGCGAACCGCGCCGCTTCCTGACCGCGGCCCTGGCTCCGGTGGGCAGCTTGGCCGACAAGTTGCGATTGGCGTGGCTGCGTTACGATGTGGGACGCGGCGCAGCGGACGCCTTGTTGGAACGTCCCGAGACCACCACCGCCGACCACCTGCGGCAACGTGGCTTCTCCCCCCGTTTGATCGATAGCTTCTTCCGTCCCTTTTTTGGCGGCGTGTTTCTCGAGTCCGAACTACAGACCTCCAGCCGCAAATTCGAGTACCTGTTTCGGCTGTTCTCCAGCGGTGAGGCCGCCTTGCCCGCCGGCGGGATGGGGCAGATCCCCGCCCAGATGGCGACCGAACTCCCTCCCGATCGAATTCGCCTGCACACACGCGTCCGGGCCGTCTCAGCCCACTCCGTTCAATTGGCCAACGGCGACTCGCTAACGGCCCGACAAGTTATCCTGGCCTGCGATCCCTGGCAGGCCCAACGACTGCTGGGGGCAACAGACACCCTCGCCGCCCATTCGGCTCGGGTCCTGTACTTCGCCGCCCCCAGTCCACCGATCAACGCCCCAATCTTGGTGCTCAATGGTGATGGCCAAGGCCTGATCAACAGCTTGTGCGTCCCCAGTCAAGTCGCCGCCAGCTACGCCCCGGCTGGGCAGTCACTCGTCTCCGTCAGCATACGAGGCGACGAACACTTGACCGAGGATCGTCAGCGGTGGGACCAGGTTCGACAAGAACTGACCGCTTGGTTTGGGCCACAGGTGCAAGCCTGGCGTGAACTGCAGATGTACCACATCCCCCACGCCCTGCCCGATCAATCACGATTGGAACTGCCGCTGCTGCAACCCCGTTTCACGCAGCATCCCAGTGGCGTGTTGCTGTGCGGCGATTGGCAAGATGTGGCCTCGATTCAGGGTGCCCTGCAAAGTGGCTGGGAAGTGGCTCAAGCCTGGGTGTCAAATTCGAATTGATACGGATCTGAGCCCACAACTCGCCAATCACCTGCCGCATCGACGACGCCACACATTGCCGATAAGGATGCGACGCTGGCAAGGCTTGCATCAAACGATGATGGGCCGTCTCCAAGTTGTGATAAGGCATGCCGGGAAACAAATGATGCAAGGCATGAAAGCGTAAACCCACCGGGCACAAGGCCAACGTCAACCAATCGCGATTCGGCAAGTCCACCGAATCCAGCAACTGGTCCTCCAGGCTCATCGCCGCCCCGTGACTGGTGTAGCGATGGGCCGCCAAAGTTCGGAAGTGATTCATGCTCAGGATCGATACCGACAACCCATACAGAATCAGCGCGTTGTACCAGGGATCGATACCGACCGCGATCAACGCCACCAACAACACCGCTCGCAGATGGCAGGCGATCTCCATCGCCGTCCAAAGCCCCACGGGATCGTTCGGTCGCCGCTCGCGCTCGTAAGACAGATCGATCACGAAGCTGGACCAATGCCGCCACACCCAGCGCCGCAGCGGCGGGTAGACCAACGAGATCGGCGTCACCAGCAAATGCCGTACGAAAGTGATCAACGGCAAGTACAAAACCTGAGCAAAGTACGCCAGCAAACTCTGCCAAGTCCCCTGTGCCAGCGGCAGATACTCGCCATCGCCCTCTGTGCCATAATGCCGAGTATTGTGATGCTCGCGGTGCGTATCATAAAAAAACGATGGCAACATCAGCGGGATCCCCGCCAGAATATTCCAGGCGATCTTGAAACCCCGCATCTGACCGGCGGGCATGTGTGCGATTTCATGCATGAACAGACTGACGCGATACAACGCCACCGCCGCCATGACAAAACAGATCACCTGCACCGCTACCGGCACCGGAGCCTTGAGCAACACCAAAGAGGCGGTGTAAGCCACGGTCAGACTAACCAGAAAATCCGTCCAATAAATGGCCGGATTGGGCCGAAAGAGATCCGAGACCAAGACTCGGGCCTGCTTGATGGTCTGTTGTGACATGCTTCGCTCCTCTGTCGAGAGGCAGGGGAAAAAATTCACCTTCTAGAAATCGGCCGCTACGATCGAAAATTTTGACATTTTTGCAGGAACCCAGTTTGATAATCTAGAGAAACCAGGCAATTGTGATGAGGAGACAAAAAAGCCACCATTCACGCCTCGTGGGGTGTCGTGGAACAAGTCGGGCTAACAGCAAGATCATTCGCGCGCAACAGCGCCTGGAGAATCCCAGGAGTATAACTCTCGAACGATCCGACTTGTGGAACGCACCAACCCTGAGGATTACCTTCCAACCGTGAACGGTTACAAAAAAACGCCCGGCGGTTTCGCCGGGCGTTGCTGGTCCTAACAATCCATTGGTCCCTAGCCGCAACTAGGTGGCAATCACCATCCCTGGCCGGGCTGGGCGATTGGGCCGGTTATCTTCCCGTTCCTGTCCACCCGGTCGACCGCCACCAGGCCCACCACGCTGGCCGCCACCGGGTCGCCCCCCTGGACCGCCACCGCCTTGGCCTGGCCCACGACCACCGCCAAACCCGCCGCGACCGCCGCCCGGCGGACCTTCTTCGGCCGGAGCCTCGGCCACGCGATTATCGGCCTCATTCACCGTCTGGCCCAAATCGCCGACACAGTACAGGTGACGATTGCTGCGGAACAACAGGCGTCCACCACTGGCCGCCGGTGACCCTCCAAACGTCTCCTTCTCGGTGGTCAGACGATTGGTGGCAATCTGCTCCAAGCCCTCCCCCAGTCGAAAGACAAACACTTGGCCGGAACCGTTGACATAGTACATGTGCCCGCCCGCAATGATCGGTGAGGCGTAGTCCAGGTTGCCCATCATGCCACCACCGCCGCGCACTGCCCCCTCCAAGCGGATCTGTTCGATCCGTTCTCCCGATTGCGGATCAATCACGTTGACCATGCCGTTGGCCACCAAATACAAACGGCCTTGGTAAAAAACCGGCGAGCCAAATCGATCGGTATCGCGGCCAGTCCAAACCACATTCGATTCGGTGACGTCGCCCTGCCCGCCTAGCTTAACGGCCGCGCTGCCGCCCCCACGACCTGTGAATCCGTAAACGGTTCCCTCGTGCACCACTGGACTGGAATTGGCTTGCTCGGCACCGCTGACCGCCGCAAACCAACGCAGCTGACCGGTGGCGGGATCCAAGCCCCAGATCTCCTTAGGCGTGCCCAGGACCAACTCCGGCGTCCCCTCGGCTCGATTAACCACCGTCGGTGTGCTCCAAGTTCCGTCCAACATGGCCGCTTCTTGTCGCCACACCTCACGGCCCGTCGCTTTATCCAAGCCCACGAGCGATTGACTCTCGGCCGACGCCACCACGATCACAATTCCCTCGTGCACGATTGGGCTGGCCGATGACCCCCAAGCCCACGGATCGGCTTCGGTGCCCACGGCCGTCTGCCACTGCTGATTGCCCTCCAGATCAAAGGCGAAGACGCCGCTCTTGCCGAAAAACGCGTACACCCGCTCGCCATCCGATACGGGCGTGTGCGAGGCGTACCCATGGGCCGGCACGCCTGCCCCAGTGAACGGATCCTCCGGAGTGTTCGCCGGTACATCCCGCTGCCACAATTTTTTGCCGGTCTCCAAATCGCAACACACCAAGTGCCGCACCAAGTCTTTCATCTCGCCCGGATTTTCGCGGCTCAGTCCATACCCCGAATAACAGGTGACAAACACCTTCGAGCCCACCACAATCGGGCTCGAGACCCCGCTGCCGGGCAATTCCAACTTCCAAGCCACATTGGCGTTGGGCGACCACTGGGTGGGAAACGCTGCTGCCTCCCGACTAATGCCCTGCCCGTCCGGACCACGGAATCGGGCCCAGTCGTCCGCCGCCGAACTACCGACAGCACCCACACTGAAACCCAGCCAACACAAGCCAGCCAGCCAGCCCCTCGAGCCGCTCCAAACTCCCATCACACGCTTCATCCGACAATCCTCCCGTTCGACCACCCCACCACGCCAACGACCCAAACCACGCAACCCACCCCGATTGATCCTAAGCCCCACCCTGGGGCGAAACAAGTTGCCGCCCCACTACAAAACCCCGCCCGGCCCCAAAACGGACCGGCACACTCGTTGATTTTTCCGTAGCGGAATGCGTCAAGGGCTTGTTGATTTTGCCGTAGCGGAATGCGTCAAGCATTTCGATTGAGGCGGAAAAGCCGTGTTTTTGAGCAATCTTATTGAGTCGGGCGCCCCATTCGTGAGCAAGTCTGGAGAAGAAAAAGGGACGGGGGTGAATGGCACTGTTGACACGTAACTCTCCTCCCCGAGACGACTTACGTGTCAACAGTGCCATTCGGGGCAGACGTAATACGTTAGGGAATACATCCCTCTAGGGTCTTTGACAGGACCAAAGATCGCGATAGTCAATTGTAGTAGCAGCCGACCGTAGAAACTCATAGTCTATTGCAACCCAAAAAATCGCGAGATTTTGTCTGTTGACTTTAACCAGTAACAAGCATAAGCTGTTGTCGGAGTATCTTCGGACGAATTTTGCTCACGCGGTTTTTTGCTCACGCGGTTTTTTGCTCACGCGGTTGGAGAAACTATGCCGACAAGCCAGTTATTAGTAGCATTCCTTTGCTTCACGTCTGTTTTTCTTATGTACTTTAATGGTGCGACAGAGCAATGCATGTATGCGCAGGCGAATGTTATTACCGCAGGTAGCAAGGCAACTGCGGAACTCGCTAAACAGGATCGGGCAAACGAATTCGAGTCACTGGACTGTTCTGGCGTAGTCGAAAGGCGCGGCGTAAGTCTGACATCAGATTTCTTCTTAGTTGCCGATATCGTTCTTTCTCCATTGGAGGCCGGGAAAAAGTATCGATTGAACATCACGGTCGCAAATCCTTACGACGAGGCAATTGAATTTTCCACAATTGCGGTAGGTTGCGGTTGTGCAAAGTTTGAATCAGCAGTCAACGAAATCCCTGCATTCGGCCGCGCCACGTTCGTAATGCATCTCGATGTTCCAAATGAAATTGTTGAAGGACGAGCAGCCCAAGTGATTTCGTTTTCCGGAAAAAATCCCGAGGTTCGCGCCTTAATCGTTCGTATAGAGTATCCGGTAGATAGTTCATTTGGTTTCTTGATTGACCGTGTAAACATCGAAATCTCCAAATCGGAGAATGTTGCTACATCTCGGATACCGGTCGCGATTGTCCCACCAATGACACTAGAGCAGCTCGAATTACAAGCCTCGGAGAATTTGAAGGATGTTTCTATTCGATTGATCCGAGACGATCCTGATTCGATGGTTCCGTACGTGCAAGTTGAGGTTGCCCGACGCGTGGTCAGTCGAAACGGGATCATGGGTGAGGTGAGTTTATGGAAACCCGGCACCGCTTTGCATGCCCACTGCGTCGTGTGTATCAAACACCAAGATCTGATTTCACTTCGCCCCGAATCTTTGCGGATGTCCCGAGACAATACATCGAACTCGTACGAGGCGAGAGCAATTCTTCGAGTTAAGGCAGACGAAGAGCCCGAACAGAGGGAAATCCAAAACGACACCGTGACGGGAGAAATAAGGACAGACGTTGATGCGGATCCCCCTGAAGTCGGAGTTACGATCGACGGCGTGAACGCCAGAGTATTAGTCAAGCCACTTGGGCGGAGTGGGATATATCGGTTGACCATTGTACATAATGGTCCATTAGGGAAAAATTCCGACGGCACCTCGGAGGTACGTTGGAGAATAAAAGTGAACGGAGAAGAGCAAATTATTGAATCGAAAGCTTTTTTCCAAAACCTCGAGATCCAGGAACCTCAAAATGATTAGATTTATCGCTTGTGCCATTTTCGTTATGTTTCCGTCGTGCCTATTTGCCCAAGGCGTTGGCGGTGTAGCCGTGTGTAGTGTCAGCCACATCAAGGTCTGCAATGAGATGGCAATCAAATATTCAGGTCTGCAAGGTGGCCCATGTAATTCAACTGACTGCTTGAACATCGCAGGCATGTGGCATTGCCCAAAAGGGATCGGATTAACTACGACAGTTTTTGGCCGATATATAAATGACGTTGAGCCGGCGGGCACGGGTGTCCCGGGGAGCACAATTATTAATCAATGGCCGTTGGGGCATTCTTGTGGGGACATGTTTACATGCGACTGCTCACAAGTAGGTGCTGGTGCACGAAAGTGTAAAGACCTTGCATTCCTTAAGCCGTTTACGCCAATTGCACACAGTATTGGCATGATCAATTGCGTCGGACCTTAACACTCGACTCAAAGCCTATCATTTATCACTGACTGGACCCTAAAGGGTCCAGGCCGTGATGACGCATTGCTCTATACTGCGACACTTGGTGAAGTCTTGGTTCAATCGATGTAGTTGGGTAAGATCGCTGTTCGGTTCCTAATTCGATCAAAGGAGTGCGAAAAAATGCGGCTGACGAATTTAATCATTATTAGCACGTTGCTGGTAATGTTGGAATCAACCGTAACTTCTCAGGACAAAATCTCGGTAGATAGCGAACATTTCGCTGGCGTGATGGAAGCCCATCTCGCAACTCTAGAAAGTTGGCAGACGGGCGATGTACTCGTTAGGATCAGAAGTAGCGGCGAAGGTCGTTACCTTATACTGGAAGACCAAGGACCCGATAAACCCATAAAGTACGTTGAAGGCCCAGACGCAAGTACTGTGGTCGTTCGATATGACATGTTGATAAGGTTTGTTTTCGACCTAGATACCGACCGAGCCCTGATCATCATGCGTGGTGAATACGGAACCCAGGTGATCGATGCTTTGGACGATGACGCCGGACGCCCTTCGCAGATTGTCTACGACGACGTCACCCTCTTTGATAAATCACAGAACATTACAAGTTTCAAAAGCTCGAATGGACCAATCCGTAAATTGGATGAAATTACCAATATCTCGCAGATTTTAGCAAAAGTACCAGATCTTCGTGGTTTAGGAGCACTTGAAAGAGCAGGTAGCCCATGGAACACCGAAGAACTGAAAGACAACTTTGAGTATCGGGCGCGACCCGAATTCATTTCTAGTATCCTCCACGTTGGCAACGAACGATATCAGCTGGTTCATGTCGGAACTGACCGAACGGAAGGACAGAAGGTTGTATGGGACTGGGACATGAAGCGTCAATTGCCGTTGAAGTTCTGGCTTGGAAATGCAAAAACTGGCGTAACTTTTCTTGAAAACACCGCCGAGTGGAAGTTGGTCAACGACGGCCATGTACCAGCTTCGAGTCGTTTCTTTCAGACAAACTTACAGGTCGTAGGCGCGCGGCATTACATGGTAATGAACGAAGGCACCATGGAATTGCACTGGTTTTCGTTCAACCAACCACTTCCTGATGACCTATTTGAGGAATCAATCTTGAGCGACCGCAAGAAGCAAGACGAACTAATGAGCAAAGACGTCTTCGAGAAAGACGGCGTAGAAACATCGAACAAGTAGCTAGTTTTTTGGCAGTGCCTCGCTTCGGCGGAACTCGGATGGCGTCACGCTGGTGTAAGCGTACACCGGGCACCGCGGGAAATTCGACGTCGACTCGGGTTCATGGTGTAGGCTTAGGGGTCTTTGCCTCGCAAAATGCCCCCAAGTCCAAGGAGTTTCCATGGCCCTCGACACCCCGTCCATTGAGTTGACGAAAAGCCCTGATGTCCAAGAATCGCACCCGACCACGAAAGTCGAGATGTGGCGAGAGCGGCTCGCTCGGTACGAAGCATCCGAACAGTCGGTTGCCGAATTTTGCCGATCTGTAAACTGTTCCGTGCCCTCATTTTACCAATGGCGGAGAAAGCTCCGGTTGGAGCAGACGTCGCCTGGCTTCCTCAGAGTCCAATCGTCGGTCGCATCCGCGGACACCAATCTCGAAATTCGCTTGCCCAGTGGGGTGTCGATCTTCTTGCCGCTGCATGCCATTTGCTCGTTACCTAAGATCTTGGAGCAAGTGGCCTAAACCATGCTCGCTTTCAATCCGGCAATCAAGATCTATCTGCATACCGAACCCGTCGATGCTCGCAAAAGCTTCGACGGGCTCTTCGGCCTGATTAAGACTGACTTTGGCTTGGACCTGCGCAATGGGGGGCTGTTCATGTTCCTCAATAAGCGACGCAATCGAGTCAAGCTGATGTATTGGGACAGTGACGGAATCGCCATCTGGATGAAACGATTGGAGCGTGGCTGTTTCCAACGCCCACTGCGCTCACCTGACGGCAAGCATGTCATCATCGAAGCGACCGAACTCCACTCCATTTTATCCGGCATTGAACTGAGTAGCATCAAGCGAAGAGTGCGCTACCAGTCACCGCTAGTCGGCTCGACCTAGCGTTGGGTTATACTAGATCAGGAAATATGGCTTTATTTTTCCGATCTAGAAGAAACACCTCTTGCGCTGGTGTACCGTTTGCAGTAAAACAATGATCATGAGTACCGCACGCGAACTGCCGAACGACCTCAGTACCGCACACCAAGTCATATTGACGATGAGTGAGATGCTGACGCAACATCGTGAAGAGTTGGCAGCCATGAAGCAAGCATTGGCGGAACTGGAGCGCGAGTGCCATGCGCTGAAGTCGAGCAAGCGTCGAGAGAAGTTCATCAATCCAGATCAAAGGCTACTTCCTTTCGGCGATCAAGCGGCAGTTTTGGCACAACTCGAGACCGCACGGAAGGCGGCCGAGGCTGAAGTCCAACGCATCACTTATGATCGCAAAAAGCCACCTAAGGATCACAAGAAGCCGGCCAACACTTTTCCTGCATGCTTACCACGCGAGGTGATTGAAGTTGCTATACCGCAAGCGTATCAACTACGGATTGACTCCGGTGAGCTGATCGTTAAGCGATATGAGATCAGTGAAGCACTGAAGACGATCCCCGCAAAACTGGTGGTTCTACAGTATAACAAGCCGATATTGGCCTATGCCGCGAATCTGGAGCGTGAGTTGCCGGTTGACGGCGAGGCAAATCTGGGTGAGAAGGGGCGATACCATCCCTCGACTGGCGCGGCGGTTGTGTATGGCAAGTTCGCCCAGCACTTGCCTTTCTATCGCTTGCAAGACATGTTTGCGGCAGCGGGCTGGACACCGACTCGTTCAACCTTGGAGTACCTGACGACTTTGGTTGAAGACGCGACCAGTGACATTCTGGCAATCATGCGTCAACGGCTGTTGAAGGCTTACTGCATTGGTGTGGACGACACCGGCGTCAAACTGATCATGCCCAAGGAGATGCCGAAGCTGACAACGAGAACGCAGGACCTGCGGCAGCAACGCTTGGTGGAGAAGATGCAAGAGGCATACGATCAAGACAAGGGATCGATCAACGCCAAGATGTGGGGCTACACGAGCTTCGATGCAACAGCACCCTATGATATGTTCGACTTCCGCGTGTCGCGGCACCGAGATGGCCCGGAAGAGTTTTTGGCGGGCTATGCGGGGCACGTGATGGCTGATTGTTATTCTGGCAATATGAGTGTGATTCTAGCGCCCGGATCAAAAATGATCCGTCTGGCGTGCTGGGCTCATGCGCGCCGTCATATATACGAGAACCAGAGTCACGATCCTGTTGCCGCTGCGTATCCGTTGGCGTTGATGCAGCAACTCTATGATATTGAACGGCGTACCAGCCAATGGTCGGCCGATGCACGCAAGGACTTGCGTAACAAGGAATCCCGACCGATTCTGGACCGCCTCAAGGCCTGGCTGGATGGGCCGATTCCGGACAGCATTCTGCCGGCGAGCAAACTGAGTGGTGCCTTCAACTACTTGCGCAATCATTGGGAAGCATTATGTGAATTCGCCCGGGACGGCCAACTGCCGATCGACAACAATCAATGTGAACGCCTGATGCGTCTGTTGGCAACCGGGCGAAAGAACTGGCTGTTCATGGGCAGCGTGAAGGCAGCCCAGCGGAACGCCAACTTAATGAGCCTGGTAGCCAGTGCCCACCGGCAAGATTTAGATATCGCGGCGTATCTAGAAAGTGTGATCACTCATCAGCTCCGGGGGACTGCCTCGGCCGCCGATTGCTTACCAGACGTCTGGAAGACCCACCATCCGGAGGCAGTACGCACGTACCGGGTCGAGGAGCGACGCTACAAGGCGGACACGGCCAAACTGCGATCAGCCAAGCGTAAGTGCGAAAGTCGCTCCAAGCAGCAAGCTGAGGCCTAATCACGACCGAGTCCAGCCAACCGGTCGTGTACGCTTACCACGCTGGTCAAAGTCCGAAACGCGCGGGTGAAGGCGCTTTGATCGGCGTAGCCGCAATGGTGAGCGATATCGACAATCGACAGCGTTGATTCTCTCAGGAGCAATGACGCTGCTGCCACCCGAGTCTTGGCCAACAACTGCGATGGAGTTAGAGAAAACAGCCGCTTCGTCAATCGCCCCAGACGATTGGAAGACAGCCCGGATCGCTGGGCCAAGATCGCGGGCGAAAACGGTTGCGATAAGTCGGTTTCAAACTCAGCGATCGCTCGCGCAAACCCCAATGGGGTCTCTTCGGTGCCCACCGGCGCCCGCAAATCTCGGGAAAAGCCAATCAGCCCGATGACTTGGCCCTGCTCATCTTTCAGTGGCAGTTTGGATGTCAAACTGATAGGAAATTTGATTTCGGGGCCGA
Source organism: Pirellulaceae bacterium (assembly GCA_018402565.1). Classification (GTDB taxonomy): domain Bacteria; phylum Planctomycetota; class Planctomycetia; order Pirellulales; family Pirellulaceae; genus M30B19. The sequence goes on from JAGYIQ010000002.1 coordinate 883,125, forward strand.
GCTGCAAGTGTACCAGGGCAAATGCTCAAGTCAATGGTTTCGAGTGCTGAAAGGCGGACGCGCCCGCCTTTCAGCACTCGAAACCCAGGCCGTTTCTAGAGGTGGCGCGCCGATTCGAGGCCTCTTGGAGTGCAACTGGCGTGTCGCTGCAGGCAAAATGCGCCTCGAGCCGACCGAAGGTGTGCAGCTTCCTCGTGCCGACCCGGGTCGGGGAAAATTAGTAGTTCTCCAGGAAGTTGTCGATGTCGACGTACGTCAACTCCTGAGACTCGTCGGCTTCGTTGGGTGCATCGAGTGCGTTGCCGCAGTAGGCGGGGTCCAGCTCGAGCACCAATTCATGCACCTCAGGTGGCGCTCGCGGTGACCGAGATTCCCACAAACCGCAGCGCGTGAGGATCGCTTCGATCACGGCGGTTTGCGGCGGTTCGATGAACGACACCACCTTCATCTGGCCGCCACACTCGGGACAACACAACGGGTCGACTTCGTAGATTCCTTTGATCAACATCGCCCAGGTTTGGCTGCTGCGCTGCGGCTTCTTCATGGGGTGGGTCGGCCGGAGCCCCGGCGGATGCTACCGCAGCCGCCTTCTTCCGCATGCCACGCGACTTGTTCGAGTACCAGCCATAGTACCGAATCAGGTGCGAACCCTTGGCTGGAATAGGTTGCGTAAACTCCGCCAGGAAATCGAGTGGCTCGAGGATCTGAAAGTTGCGCGGCACTCCCGCCCGCATTCCGTCTCCTTTCGGATCGGGAAAGGCTCGGCAAGCCTGCTTCTCGGACTGATAGATGACTTGTCCCGTGTCGCTGACCTTCACCAGCCGCGACAAACTAAATGGGCAACGTGTCATGTACTGGATCAGACGCTCGATGCCCGCTTGATCGCCAGCCGGCAGGAACACCGACGGATCGACGCTGAAACCGCTATGTTCCCAAGTTCGCATGTTCTCGACCACTGCCGGCTCGATCTTCTCCTCAGCCAGGTACAGCTCGAAGACCGCATCCTGCCAGGCGACGAGCAGTCGCTGTATCTCGAACTCGGGCAGCTTTAGAAACTCGCCCTCGGGCGTCCAGGCGCCGCAAGTGATCAGCACATGCATGTGGGGATGCCAGTGCAAGAGGTGGCCGTGCGTCTGTATCGCAGCGATCATGCCGGGTACGACATCGTCGCGCCCCAGCAGCCGTCGAGCTTCCGACTTCAGACACCCCCAGGCACAAGAGGAGAGTTTCCCCAGCAACTGGCGATCGAACCGCGTGTGAATTCGCAAACGTTTGGGGATCGTCAACACGACTTGCCGATGAGCGACGGGAGAGCAGACTTCTTCAGCCACATGCAGCGAGGTCAGCAACGTCCGCTTCTGGTGGCAGGACGGGCAAGTGCAGCGTTGCTTGCAGGAGAAGGCGACGAACATCTCATGTTTGCAATCGGGGCAGCGAACTCGGGCAAAGCCTTCTTGCAGATCACCGCACTTGAGAAAGGCAGACACCGACTGCTCGACGATTGGCCTCCAGTAACCGTACTTCTCCTGAAAACGCTCGTCATAGACCTGCTGGAAGGAGTCAAAATGTTGATCGATCAGTCGCCACAGGTCGGAGGCCTGGGGATCGCGTGGATGGTAGAGCGGTCGGGGCTCGACACAGGCGGTGACCATGGCAGAAACCGTAGTGTGTACATGTGAACACACATTCAATATGACGGCATAGAGAACATCTGTACACCGGTCGTCAAGCCGACACCTGTTTCCCTGGACGGAACTGCCAGCGGGCACAGCGGGTGAGTGTGGAAAACCTGTTGGTCGGTGGCCACCTCGATCCAAAGATCAAGACCCTCTGACACCCCTTCCCAGGAAAATCAGCAATCCAGATTGCCTATCATGCCGCCACCGCCGCGGACGGCACCCTCCAATCGCACCTGTTCGATCCGCTCGCCCGATTGCGGATCAATCACGTTCACCATGCCGTTGGCCAACAAGTACAATCGGCCGTTGTAGAAGACCGGCGAGCCAAACTCCCATCACACGCTTCATCCGACAATCCTCCCGTTCGACGACCCCACCACGCCAACGACCCAAACCACGCAACCCAACCCGACTGAGCCAAAGCCCCACCCTGGGGCGAAACAAGTTGCCGCGCACAAAAAAACCCGCTCGGCCCCAAATGGGACCGGCGGGCTTGGGCATGCTGGAGAACGAACCCGACCGTTATTCGGCGACCGAATAACCAGCCAAGTGGGTGTTGGTTTTGGCAAACTCTACCAACTGGGAGCTGTAATCGACATCCGTGGAAACGCGGAAGCTGCACTTCCGGGCCTGGATATCGGTTTCGATATCGGTGGCAGTCTCAATCTTGGTCAAATCGCGTCGGACCGACGCGGCGCAACCGCCTCACGTCATGTTGGGGACGTTGAGCGAGACCAGCACCAACTTCGAGGGATCAGTCGCCGGGGCAGCATCAGTTGCCTCCGAGGTCTTGGGAGCCTCCGGGGTCGAGCCACCGGCAGGCGGAGTGGTAGGGGCCGAACCCCCACCGGAATCGCACCCGATCAGGGCGCACGAGAGGCTGATCGCAATCAGCCAAGCAGTCAAATTTTTCATGGGACAATTCTCCTGAATTGGATTGAAACGGACACCGAGGGCCAAGCCGCTCCCCGCGTTTGGGCTCCAGCACCAAGCGGGGATCGGACACGACCCATACCGGTAATGTCGACCCAATGTCACGAATTGTCAAGGGAAACGCCGCGCAAACCAGCGTTAGGGACTGGCCAATCAGGCCTGCCGCCGGCGGAAACCGTATCCAGCCGCCACGGCCGTTACCAGCAACAACGCCGCCGATGGCTCCGGCACCGCCGCCGCTTGAATCCCGCCGTTTGCCACCGAATTATAAGCCCAACCGGTGATGCGACCCTCAACTAAATCCTTGGTCGTCGTGTCGACATCATAACGAATCCAGCCATAGTGAGTCGTTCCGACGTGACTTGCAAACTGGACACCCAAATATCCAAATTCAACTCCAGCAAACGGCCCACGCGTAAGGGTGGTGTCTCCCAAAAAAGGCTTGTATCCGCCATGCAAAATCGAGGAATTAGCATCCCAAGTCACCGCACTGTTAATGTCTTGTAAGGGATCGAAACGCCGCAATCGCTCCCAATTAGCTGGATCTGTCAAGACGACGCCGATACGAGCCGTACCCAAACCTTGCACCAACGCGTCAGCACTTTCTGTGTCGACAGGTACATCCCCAAAAAACCTCCAGCTCCCATTCGCAAAACCATCGAAATTAATCTCAACGGCCGTATTCGGGCGATCGACACCAAATTGCACCTGAAGATTGATATTTCCCGAATGCACAATCCCCGCTTGGACGACGGAATCGAACACCAACCAGGCCAGTGCCAACGCACTGAGCGTCAATCGCAACGCATGTTTCATAAGAACTGCCTCAATCAAAGTGAAAGTAACAACCGCATGGCCTACATCCATGACCGCACCATCCACCCCCGCGATTTACGGAAGATGGCTAAACCCTACCGACTCACCACGTTCCAGTCAGCCACTTGCGGACCCAAAACACTAGTTATTAACCAAAGCTTCACCCGAGCTTAACCCAAGTCACACAAACCATGCATCATCAGTGCACGGAGCAGTTCCACAACGTTCGTTCCGAAAAACCTGGCGTTTGCACCGCCCAACAAAACTTCACAAATCCTTCACGCAGCAAGCGTCCGACTTGCTCGGATGGCCGTCCGGTTCCTGACGGAAAACCCGCTAGCAATGGTTCTTATCGATCCTATTTTTTGATACCACTACCGAAAAAAAATAACCGTCGACTGGCTGAGCCAGTCAACGGTTATTCACAGCGTGATCGAGTTTGGACGGACCGGCCAAGGTCTTGGAACTGCCGACAAGCCAACCTTGGTTCTTGAAGCGAACCACGACCATGATCGGACTTAGCTGCCAAGCCTTGGCTTCAAAGTTGTCGAAGCATGATGTCACGGCCGTCCAATTTCGTCGTTACCCACCGAGTCGACTGGTTAGCGACGTCGGATTTGTGGTAACCGATTCGGTCGATCGGTGTTGAAGACTTCCACTGGGATGAGCGTGTTGGCCACGTCAATCTCAAGCAGTGAAAAGTCGACATTCGCCTCAAACGCATCGGCCGCCGGCAGACTTTGCCAATGAGTTTCGTTGCTGGCGACAACGTAATAGGTCCCGGCCGGGCGATTGAACGTGAAGGTGCGGAACCGAGGAATCACGTAGCTCTGCAACGCGTCCGACTCTGCCTTGGTCGTCGGTGGATTTTGGATCTCAGCCTCCGTGAGAATCCACAGGCGGATCCGCTCGTTCGGGATATCGCCGTTGACATTGTTGACCCGAATTCCGCCTGGACCGGTCGGTGGGGGCGGGGTGCAGCCAGTGAAGCTGGTGCTGAGCAGGACCAATGCGGTCATTAACAAAAATCGATTCATTTCTCTTCCTCTGCGGAAAATGCGGTTCGCGACCAGCCGGTACCCCCGGCCAAAGGCGTTCACGCGGGACATAAAACGGGGATCAAAATTCGGAAACAACCTCTTGGTTGTTCCGGGTACAGAGCGCGGCGACGACATCCAACGACATCGCTTCGCTCAAGAAACGTACGGAGCCATCCGCAAACACCGCGTTGGCCCCGCCCGGATGCAAACTGGCGATTTCATCCAGACTTCCATTACGGTTGTTGATCGGGCCTTCCTCGTGCCCCATACAATTCGCTCCAGATGCCCAGAAACCAAAGTTGTCCTCCCCCACCGCGACCCCCTCAGCGATCGCGATGGTGTGGCTGGTACCATCCCCAATCGCCGCGATGGTCACGGCTCTGGCGCTCGGAATGACCAAGAACAGAACGCCGTTGCGGCCACCGTCGGTGGTCGCCTTGTGCGAAGAACCACTGATTCCGCAGTAGTCCGTCAGGCCGGCATAACGTTTCCACGAAGTGGGGCAACTAAAAACGGGCAAGTTTTGTTTGGTCCACACCAGGTTGTGCGGGGCATCCCAGGCCGCCTGCAGGTCGATCTGGTCATGCACGTCGCCGTGCTCCAAGTAAGGCAGGATCCGCGTGGACCAGGCCTGCAAGGTGCCCGCCTCCGCACCGGCGGGAAACGACTTAAAACTGGCTTCAAACTGCTGCAACCCCCGGCCCTGTTGGGCCAAGTTATTGCTGCATGTGAGACGCCGGGCGGCCTCGCGTGCCGCCTGAACCGCCGGCAAAAGCAAGCCCATGAGCAGGCCCAAGATGGCGATGACGACCACGAGTTCCACCAGCGTGAAGGCTGGGCGAATTCGGAATGGTGTGTGGGGCATGTGACCTGTCTCCTGGTTAAAGTTCGTAGATATTCGCGACGCTCGGCTTCCAAGCCCTTCACCGATTTGGAATAATTAATCAGGCTGTAATCGAAACCACGAAATCCGAATCTTCAAAATTGGCAGGCAGTTATCAAGGGACGCGAAATCCGGTTAGCCGCGGTCGATTTTAAGGAGCGTTCAATGGTTGGTTCAGAGCGAGACGACAAGCTGGCCGCCGAAGCGGTAACCGCCCTGCTCCAGGCATTGCCGGAGCGGCAGGATGAACTCTATCAATTGGTGTACGAGCACCTGAAATCGCTGGCACAAAATCGCCTGTGGGGCGAACGAAACGACCATTGGCTACAGGCCACATCCCTGGTGAATGAAGCTTATCTAAGGCTCATGCGGCACGAGAGCGGATGGCGTGATCGGCGGCACTTCTTTGGCGTCGCCGGCGAGGCCATGCGCCGCATTCTGGTGGATGCCGCTCGCCGCCGAAATCGAGAAAAACGGGGTGGAAAGATGGCTCGGCAATCGCTCTCCGGGCTTGAACTGGCTGAATCGGAGTGGGACATGGAGGTGTTGGAATTGAACGACGCCTTACTCGAACTGGAACGACAATCGGCCGAGCACGCAGAAATCGTCAGACTCCACTTCTTCTCTGGATTGACTTTTTCAGAATGCGCCGACTTACTGGGCATCAGCCTGTCGTCGGTCGAACGACGTTGGCGGTTTGCCCGGGCCTGGTTGCGCGCGAAAATGACCGCTTGAGGGTGAAGGGCTGCCGCACTGTTTGACGCGAATAGCTGTGAGGAGTCCGACCTGGGGATTACCTCCAGCGTACGCGCTCGAACTGGCCGTTCGTGTTTTGCCAACCATGCTTTGATGGGTGACGATATTGCCTGCCGAAAACGCCGAACCCGATATCGAATCGCTCGAACGGATCTTCCAAACCATAGCGGACGCTCCCAAGTCACGCCAAGAGAGCCTGCTCGCCGAGTTATGCCCCGATCCGGAGGTCCAAGGACTATTACGCGAATTACTGAGGGCCGATTCGTCTGATGGATTGGTCATCGACAAAAAACTTTTCCCTGACCCGGTCGAACTGAACCTGGGCGAGCAGATCGGCCCATACAAATTGCTCCAAAAAATTGGTGAAGGCGGCATGGGGGTCGTCTACATGGCCGAGCAATTGGCTCCCGTGCGGAGAAAGGTGGCCTTGAAGATCATCAAGCCGGGCGTCGACTCCAAACAAGTGTTGGCTCGATTCTCTGCCGAACGACAAGCCTTGTCGATGCTGGACCACCCCAACATCGCTAAAGTGCTAGACGTCGGGGCGACGGAATCCGGTCGCCCCTATTTCGTAATGGAATTGGTCAAAGGCCGTTCGATCACGCAATACTGCCAGGAGCAGCGACTACCGCTCCGTGATAAGCTCGTCGTGTTGATGTCGGTTTGCCACGCCATCCAACATGCCCATCAGAAGGGAATCATTCACCGTGACTTGAAGCCCTCCAACGTGCTTGTGACGGAGTACGACGGCCGACCGGTTGCCAAAGTGATCGACTTTGGCGTGGCGAAGGCGATTGAAAATCCGCTGACCGAGATCACCCTGTTCACCGGGTTCGGACAGATCGTTGGAACGCTGGAGTACATGAGCCCCGAACAATCTCGCATGAACCAATTGGATGTCGACGTCCGGTCGGACGTCTACAGCCTGGGAGTTTTGTTCTACGAACTCATCACCGGCAGCACGCCGATCACCAAAGCACGCCTGCGGACTGCCGCCTGGGATGAGATGCTGAGAATCATCCGCGAAGAAGATCCGCCAATCCCCAGTAAGCGACTGTCCGACTGGGAGCGGAACGGCAACGATATCCCCCAAGAGTCCAATCTATCACGGAGTTCCCAAGCCGAGCGTCAGCGACTCTCGCTGACCGTGCGTGGCGAACTGGATTGGATTGTGATGAAAGCTTTGGAGAAAGACCGCTCCCGCCGGTACGCCTCTCCGAGTGAACTGGCGAAAGACATTGACTGTTACCTGAATGGCGACATCGTCTCGGCCTGCCCTCCGTCGCTACTCTACCGCTGTCAGAAGACATTCAAACGAAACAAACTGGCAGTTTTGACTTCCACACTTGTCGCAGTCTCATTAGTCCTGGGCCTCGTCGGAACAGCCTGGCAAGCCTGGCGAGCGACCAAGGCCGAACGGATTGCGAATGCCGAGCGAGATCTAGCCAAAGAGCAGGCAGAGAAAGCCGCCCAAGCGGAACAGGCCGCCCAACGCGAGGCCGAAAGATTTCGCGTCGTCGACGATTTCCTGCAAATCGACCTGCTTGGATTGGAAAAAGGAACAACCTTGTTGTTGCCAACGAACGGCGGCGATCCCAACGTGACAATTGGCCAACTCTTGGACCGCGCACGTGATCGCCTCTCAGATCCAAGTGGAAAATACCAAAATCGGCCCAACAGCAGACGCCAGTTGAAACTTTGGCTGGTCCGATCGTACTGTAGCATCAGTCGCTTCGCGGAAGCAACGGTCCTGCTCGAGGAAATCGTCGCAGAATCAAAAGCCAACGAAGGTGAGCAAAATGACAAGGTGCCTCAGTTTATCGCCAGCCTGGCTCAACTTTACACCCAGCAATATCGCTGGTGGGATGCACTGGCCCTCCGTCAGGAGGCTTTTGCAGACAGACAACGCTTGCTGGGAGAACGACATCCCGACACTCTGAATTCACTGCACAATATGGCCAACACGTTTAGGCTATTGGGACTTTATGAGCGGTCTGCAGCATCTTATCGTGAACGTCTCGAAATGGCTATCGACTCGGAAAATAGCGCGCAAATTGCCGAATATCAAGCTCGCTTGGGAGGTGTACTGGGGCGAATTGGCGTATTCGCCGAAGCGGAAAAGCTCTTGCATCAGGCGATCGATGCGTTTGGCCAACAAGAGAACACCTTGAAACAGCGAAACGCCCTGAGCGAACTCGGTCTGGCCCTGCTCCGCCATCAGCGATTTGACGAGGCGCGTCGCGCGCTGGCCCAGGCGTACGAACTGAGCAAACAACTGGATCTAACAGACGGCGAGCTTGCACAACAACAATTTGTCCACGGCGTCGCCTGCTTGATGACACCCGCGAACCAGACGCCGCAGGACCCGTGGTTGTCGATCGACCCGTCGCTCACACAATTTCTTCAAAAACCCACTGTGGCAATGGCCTCGACCGTGGATGATTTGCAGCTCTTGGCACGCTGCCTGCAGCTGAAAGACAAACCAGATCAAGCCGAACAACTGCTGCTACGAGCGCTCGATGTACTCAACCGTCATTCTTTCCACGGCGCGCGGCGCTCGGCGATCCTAGCGGACCTGGCTGCCATCGCTCAGCATCGAGGCGATCGTCCCAAGGCAAAAAAACTGCTGTGGAAAGCCGTCGAGTGCTTAGCGGATACGAGCAAGTACCCAAGCCAGTACAATCAGACGCCGGAATTTGACGCCATGAAAAACACATTGTCAAACACTCTGGCTGAACGGCTGATCCAAGTTTATCAAGTACTGGGTGATCCCACCGGTGGTGATCTCAAGCAAGAAAAGGTGAAATAGAACAGGTATCGTAACCCTGCGACTCGAAACAGCTGAGATCATCGAGAGCATGTGGCGACCGTTAGGCCACTATCGGTAATTCTAACTTTGGATTGTGCGCGTTTCGATGCGTAACGAGCCGAATTCTACAAGACGGACGGCTGCCCTTAAGATATTCTATCCTTATCGACCAGACCTCTGGCGCTGCCCTGCACAAACTCGCCGCTGAGCCCAACTGCCACCGAGAGCCCGAAATGACCAACAAGCCGACCAACGGACTGACCATCCCGATGCTGCTGATATTCTTCACTATCAGCAGCATCGCTCCCGCGGCCGAGTCATCGCAGCCGGCCACGCCGTCACGAGTGGAAAAGCACGGCGGCCAGAGCTCGCTCGAGCAGCCGCACCAAGACGAGACATCCACCCCAATCCAACGCGTCGCTCGCGAGACGCGCGAGATCTTGGGCTGGCAAGTGCATATCGCCAAACAACTGCTCGAGACCGAAGCGGAGGATACGGCCAAAGCCTTGGCCGGGCTGGAAAAAATGCTGACCGAGATCATCCGCGATGTGCCACCGGCCGCCGTGGACCAATTAAAGCAAGTGCCACTCTACTTTTCGCCCTCGTATCAGGAGGGACGCAGTGGGGCCGAGTTCCACCCCGGTGCGGGCTGGCTGATCGACAATGGCCGTGACCCGGCGATGGCCCAAGCGGTCGAGTTCTCCGGCGTGAGTGACTTCGAAGCCGAGATGCGTCGCATGCCCAACTTTGCCCTGCATGAACTGGCCCATGCCTACCATTTTCGCGTGCTCCCCGACGGCTTTGACAACGCCGAAATCAAAACCGCCTACCAACGGGCCAAACAGAGTCGCGGGTACGACCGAGTCGAGCGAACATTTGGCAACGACCGGCCCAATACCTTCGAACGCGCCTATGCCATGACCACCGCCATGGAGTACTTCGCCGAAACCACCGAAGCCTACTTCTCACGCAACGACTTCTTTCCCTTCACCCGCGCCGAACTGTTGGAACATGATCCCGAAATGCACGCGTTGCTCCAACAGCTCTGGGGCGTCGACAACGACAAGTGGTTAAAGTATCCCGGCGGCGAGGGCCCCGGCCAAGGCAAACACATTGTCCTCATCGCCGCCGAACAGGAATATCGCAGCGAACAATCCCTGCCGATGCTGGCTAAGGTGCTGAGCACCCATCATGGCTTCGACTGCACAGTACTCTTCGGCGTGAACTCCCATGGAGAAGTCGATCCGACACTGCCGGTCTATCCTGAAAAAGGCAAAGAAGCTGAATTTCAGGAACACCATATTCCAGGACTCGAGCACTTGGCGTCTGCTGATTTGGTCATCTTTTGCACTCGCTTGTTAACCCTGCCCGAGCCTGACCTCGAAAAGGTGGTCGCTTATGTGGACTCGGGTAAACCCATCATTGCCCTCCGCACCGCCAATCATGGCTTCCGTAGTCCGCTGCCGTACAAAATCAATGAAAAACAAGTCCGCTGGGGGGAAGATGTCCTGGGCGGAACGTTCCTGAACCATCATGGGAACTGGCAAGCGGATTCCACCCGCGGCTCCTTCGATCCCAACCAAACACAGCATCCCATCTTGATCGGAGTCAGCGACATCTGGGGAGACTCGGACGTTTATCGCACCTACCCAGAGGGCAGTCGACTGCCCGACGACTGCACCCCGCTGGTGTGGGGACAGCCGCTGCTGGGTCGCCAACCCAATGATCTGCCAAACGATAAACTGGAGCCGCTGCCCGTGGCTTGGGTCAAACCCTGGCAGACCAGCCAAGGCGTCCAATCGCGGGTCTTTCACTGCACGATGGGCAGTGGGCATGACTTCAAGAATCCCGGCCTGAGACGACTGGTCGTCAACGCGGCCTATTGGTGTGTCGAGCTGGAAGGATCCATCTCAGCGACTCGGAGTGTCGACACCGTGGGCGACTACCAACCGCTGAACAGCGGCTTCAACTACGAAGAACTGGGGGTCAAACCACGACCCGTCAGTTTCCACAAATAGCGAACCTGGAGTTTCGCTTGCTTTCTGAGCGTCCGAGAACTACAATCTACAAAAGCGTAGATTTTTCTACGCTATGCTGGCACATAGGAGAGCATGGGTGAATTCCACACGACAGATATCGGCCCACATTTCGACGGATACTGGGGAACTACTGGAACGCTATGTCTTGCGGCATGGAATCAAGAAATCGCATTTGATCGAAACCGCCATCCTCCACTACCTGAACTCGTTGGAGGCCATTCCGACGGATGTGGTGATTCCTCCTGTCATCAAGGTGTCTCGCCAAACAGGAAATACCATTCTCGCGGCAATCGAAAATCCGCCGCCATCGACTGAGGCGATGCGAGCCTTGTTCAATGGTTGAGATTCGTGTCTTACGGACCGATGACAAACGAGACGATTTTCGCAGTGGCGATATTGAACTCGATCGCTTTTTCCAAAAGTTTGCTGGGCAAAATCAATTTCGCCTGCATATTGGCACGACCTACGTCGCTGTGCGTGAAACCGAAATCGTCGGATTTGCCACCGTTTCAGCAACGTCTATCACAATTGAGGACTTGCCGATATCGATCAAAAGGCGAATGCCAAACTATCCATTGCCGGCCTTAAGGCTTGCTCGCTTGGCGGTCGCGGAAGCAGCACAAGGACAAGGCGTTGGCAAGCAACTCCTGAAAGCGGTGTTCCAGATTGCTCACGAGATGGCTGATCGCACAGGTTGTGTCGCTGTTGTGGCGGACGCCAAGCCAGACGCTGTTGAATTCTACAAACGGTTCGGTTTCCAGCCATTTGAAGCGGTCGTGGGCGCACTGGCCGATCGCCCACCCCCCACGCCGATGCTCTTGCCCATTGGTTCCATTCCGCGGGTGACATAGCCAAATCGCAATCCGTGTTCTCCATTGAATCCACTCGCCTGTTCGATGATACTGCCAACTTGACACACTCGGGCACAAAGGATTTAGAATGCGTTCTCAATTGAAGTCACAACGGGCGAGTGTTTGGCTGCTGATCAAGCTTTCCCTCCGCGGCCTGATGCTGCCGAGCCTGATGCTGGTGGGTCTGTTGTTATGCAGCAACCCAGCCCTTGGCCAATCGCTGACCGAGCAACTAGCGGCCGAAGACCCATCCAAGTTGGCCGCAGACGCTCGTGCCAACGGCAACATCGTCCGCGGTGCAATCCTGTTCCACCAAGGCAACATCAATTGTGCCAAATGCCATCGCCCCACCGCCGCCCAAGATCGACTGGGGCCCGACCTGAGCCGCATCGAAGCCGATGCCACCGATGCCTACCTGATCGAGTCGATCCTGCTGCCCTCCAAAGTCATCAAAACCGGCTTTGAATCTTCGTTGCTGTTGACCGTCGATGGACAAGTCTATAATGGCATCGTCCTGAGCGAAGACCCGAACCGAGTGGTCATTCGCGATATGAAAAATTTGGACCAACCGGTGTCCATCCCGCGAGCGGACGTCGAAGAACTGCAGCCCAGCACCGTCTCCAGTATGCCCGCGAATCTGGCGGACGAGCTGACAGATCGCCAGCAATTTCTGGATCTCTTGCGTTACGTCATGGACCTCAAAGAACGCGGCCCCGAAGTCGTCGTCGAACCCACCGCTGTGGCGACACGAGAACTGGCGGCGGACCTGCACGGATGGGTACAAATCCAGCGTTGGAACTGCACCGCCTGCCATCGCGCCCCAAACGTGGCGGTGACTCTGACCGCCAAACAGGCACCCAACTTGAATTGGTCCGCGCGGCATTTGAATCCCGCTTGGATCGAGCAATTCATCCGCAACCCCCACGCGGTCAAACCCGGCACCACGATGCCCAGCGTGCTGTCCTCAGCTACGACTGACAGCGGCCAAGCCGCCTCCGCCATCACGCACTTCTTGGTTGCCCAGGGTGACAATCAGTTCACACCTCAGGCGATCGATCCGGCGGCCCTGGACAGCGGCTACGAACTGTTTCACACCGTGGGCTGTGTCGCCTGCCATGCCCCTCGCAATCGACAGGCCATCGAACAATCCATGGACGACTCGCAGGCCTTGGGCGATCTGTCCCACAAGTACAATGTCGCGGGATTGGTCGCGTTCCTCGAGGACCCGTTGCTCGTCCGCTCGTCCGGGCACATGCCGAACATGCGACTGACCCACCGCGAAGCCAGCGACATCGCCCAATTTCTCCTACAAACGGCGCCCGCCGAAGCAGCGCCCTGGCAGCGAGATGCCGAATTGGCCGAAGCCGGACGTCTGCTGTTCCTGCAAAACAACTGCCACAACTGTCACTCAGGGTTCGTGGCAGAAACGGAGCCAACGCGCCCCCAAGTGACCCTCGACCAACTGGATCCCACGCGTGGCTGTTTGTCAGAGCCCCCCGGCGACTGGCCGACGTTCCCCTTCGCCGACAGCGAGCGACAGCAGATTCGCGCGGCATTGGATCGCCTGGACACGGCATTGACCGCAGAGCAACAGATCGACGTCAGTTTACAGAGCCTCAACTGCTTGGCCTGCCACGAACGCGATTCTCTGGGTGGCGTCAGCTCGCTCCGCAACCCCCACTTCCAGACCACGAACTTGAACCTAGGCGAGCAAGGTCGCATTCCGCCGCGTTTGACCGGCGTGGGAGCAAAACTCAAGCCCCAATGGATGCGCGAGGTGTTGGTGACTGGGCGGACCATTCGACCGTACATGAAGACTCGTATGCCGCAATATGGCGTAGACAATGTCGAACATCTGATCGACTTGTTTCAATCCGTGGACCAATTGTCGGAGACAAAATTTGCTGAGTTTAGCGAACCGGAAGTGGTGCGGAAGAAGGGCTTGGAACTGGCCGGTACCAACGGGCTCAACTGCGTCTCCTGCCACACCTACCAGTACAAACTCTCGGACACGATGCCCGCTGTGGATTTGACCGAAATGGCCGAACGTTTGAAGAAGGAGTGGTTCTACCAATACATGTTGGCTCCACAGAAGTTCAGCCCCAACACCGTCATGCCGTCGTTCTGGCCGCGGGGCATCGCCGTTCGCAAAGACATTGAAGGCACGGCCGAAGACCAGATCGAAGCGCTGTGGCAGTATCTGCTGGATGGAAGACAAGCTCCGATGCCCCACGGGGTCGTGCGGGAACCGTTGAGAATTGTCGCCACCGAAGAAGCTCAAATGCTCCGCCGCAGTTACCCCGGGATCGGCAAACGCGGCATCGGCGTGGGCTATCCCGGTCGGGTCAACGTGGCCTTTGATGCGGAGCAATTGCGGCTGCATGCCCTCTGGCAAGGTGACTTCGCCGATCCCGGCGGGGTTTGGACAGGCCAAGGACACGGCAATGTGCGCCCCCTGGGGCAACCGATCGAATTCGAAAAGGGTCCCGACCTGGACGATCAACAACAGCCGTGGATCGTGGACGAAGGACGACCACCGCAACACCAGTTCCTCGGTTACACGTTGGACGATCGGCAACGCCCTACCTTTCGTTATCGCTTTGCTGGCGTCGAAGTCCAGGACTATTTCCGAGAAGTCAGCGACGAAACCAACCAACGCACGCACCTGCGCCGCACGGTGTTGTTCAACGCAACGGAGGGTCGCCAGCACCTGCGGTTCCGGTTGGCATCGGCCGATCGCATTGTCCAGCAGGACCAGGCATACGCGGTCGGTGATCGGTTGAAGTTGCGGATACTCACGCAGCAACCACCTCTGATCGTGGACAACGGCAATGACGGCCAGAGCTTGGAAATTCATTTCGATCTGGCGAGCGGACAAGCGTTCGAAGGGGTTGTCGACTATCAATGGGAGTCCCAGCAATGACGATTTATCTGAAGCTGATGGCCTGGACGCTGCTGTGTGTCATGCCCCAACAGGAACCGCTGGGCGAGTACTGGGGTACGGCGGAAGCCGAAGCCAAGTACTACAAATTGGTCGACATCCCGCTGCCAAAAGAGTTGGCCATCGAGGCTGGCAGTTTTGAGGTCATGCCCGATCAGCGGCAGTTGGCCGTGGCGACGCGTCGCGGCGACATTTTTCTGGTGGACGGAGCCTTTGATAAATATCCGGAACCGACCTTCAAAAAATTCGCCAGCGGCCTGGATGAAGTGTTTGGGATGGCCTATCGCGATGGTTCGTTTTACTTGACGCAACAAACCGAAGTCACCCGGGTCACGGACACAAACGGCGATGGCCGGGCGGATCAATTCGAGACCCTCAGCGATGTCTGGGGCTTTCGCCATTACCATGAATTTTCGTTTGGCTCGAAACCGGATGCCGATGGCAACATTTGGGTCGCCCTCTGCTTGTCCGAATCGTATAACTCGAAAGTGCCCTTCCGTGGTTGGTGTCTGAAGATCATGCCCGACGGTCGGACCATTCCCATTTGCAGCGGCATTCGCAGTCCCTGCGGCATCGGCCCGAATGAACATGGCGTCATGTTCTATGCCGAGAGCCAAGGGCCCTGGAATGGTTCCTGTTCGCTGAAGGTGTTGGAACCCGGCGGCTTCATGGGCCATCCGATCAGTTACAACTGGTACGACTTGGCACCCGAAATGGGCCCGACTCCCGTCGAACCCAACACGCCGTCACGCTTGGAGATCGAACGCCAACGAGTCAAACAGCTGGTGCCTTACGCGGTCGTGTTTCCCTACATCCGCATGGGCCGTTCGATCTCGGGGTTCATGGTTGACCAGACGGGCGGCAAGTTCGGCCCGTTTGAGAATCAGATTTTTATCGGCGACTTCAGCCTGGGGGTTGTCATGCGAGCGACCACGGAAAAGGTCAATGGCGTGTGGCAGGGGGCCTGTTATCCGTTTCGCGAAGGTTTTGATACCGGGTTGTTGGCGGTGCAGTTCACGCCCGACGGCAGCCTGATTGCCGGTGGCACGAACCGCGGTTGGCCCGTGCGTGGTCCCAAGGCATACGCGGTACAGCGTTTGGATTGGACGGGTTTGGTCCCGTTCGAGATCAAAGAGATCAAAGCCCGTACGACTGGCTTTGAACTAACGTTTACCAAGCCCGTCGATCGGCAACTGGCAGCGAGTCCCGACGTCTACCAACTGAAGACCTTCACGCATATCTACCATCAAGGTTACGGCAGTCCGGAAGTCGATCAAACGGTGCCGCGGGCCGTCGCTGCGACCGTCAGTGACGATGGGCTGAAAGTCGAACTGCAAGTGGACGGCTTGGTGCGAGGCCATGTGCATGACTTTTATCTCCCCGACATGCGTTCGGCGGAGGGCGAAAAACTATTGCACACCAGTGCGTATTACACCCTGAACGAAATCCCCTGAATCGGGATGGATCTCTCGCTTGACTGGTAACCTGATTCGAGTTCGAGTACGAGTACGAGTACCGCCGAGGGCTGAGTACGAGTACGACGGCCCATACCAGTAATCGTTCATAGCGAAACATCGTGAACAGTGACCGAGAAAATCTGATATCAGGCTTTCAATCCGAGGCTGTATCGCTGGCTAGCGTTTTCGCACTTCTCTGCCCCCGGATGCGCGGGGATAACCAACGACACGACTCCCCCTGCGGTTCTCCTCCTTTGTGCCGGCAGGAAATTTGAACCGTTAGAGATGGGAAAGGCGTGAGGAATTCGTGGGCGTAGAGATAGAGGAAATTAAAAAGCGTTCGAGGAAAATGAAAAATAAAAAATGGAGAATGAAAAATGCAAAATCTGGAAGCTAACCGCTAACCGCTAACAGCTAACTTTCATCGTTCACGCCCCGCAGGAAACATGAACCGCAAAAGATGGGAAGGACGCAGAGGAAGACAGCGGTGACTCGGCTTTCTCTGCGTACTTCCTCCCTTTTGTGGTTCGCCTGTGCATTAATCGCATGATTGATCTTCGCATCAGTGCTGCTGCGGAACGCATCGTTAGGATTTGGGAGACACAAACGATACCGCGTGCGCGGACACACCCGTACCCAGATCAAACAACCCACTGTGAATGTCTACTTTTTTTATATACATTTAATCCGGCAGCTGCAACAACCAAGCGTCCGGTTCGGTGGCGTAGGTAGGCAAAGCCGGTAGCCCTGACTCGTCGGACGGGGATGTCCACGGGAGCGTCAGGTACTCGGCCCCGCGTCGACCCACGAAGTACCCCGAGACCTCCGACTGCGGATGCACGCGGCCGTCGGCCATGATCCATGTCCCACGCGGGAGCTCAAACTCCGGCTCATGGTTCTCCATGATTTCCTGATCTTGTGCTGACCCAAGCAGCCCGCCGAGCTTCGCAGCATTTCTCGACGATTCGGATCGCAGCGAATGATTCAAGGGCAGGACTGCCAACTTCTGTCCATCATGGCCCAACGCCATGAACTGATCGGGACGAGCAACCAGCCACCCGTAGTCGGTCGCCACGGCCGGAATTTGCCGTTCGCCGGTCCAGCCGCCATGTGCCTGGGACTTTCCGCTCTCCAAGTCAATCACTCCCACGCCACTGAGCACCGTAAAGATCAGTGAACGACCTGAAGGGTGCCATTGCGGCACCGTGGAATCCGACATTGGCCATTCCCAAGTCAATAGCTGCCGCTGCGACTTTCCTCCCGCTTCGCCCGCAGGCCACTGCGCCAAGGTCAGACGATGCTGCCCGCCCCGGAGGTTTTTGATCCAGCTGCCGTCTGGTTGCTGCTGCACTTCCGTCCCCGGCGGGTCGACGATCTGCAAATACGCCAGACCCGTCGGCGAAACCCGCAGCTCGTCATTGATGCCGATCGTCAATTCTTGCAAATCCGTCCATTTTCCGTCATCCCATTTGACGCGGATAAATTTCCGTGTGAGATCGGGATTCGAGGAGAACCCGGCCGGCCCCTGACGGAAAATCACATAGGGTGCTGCCAGATGGGATGGGGTCCAATCACCGAATTCCTCGCCCACGGACAACGCCCTGCCCGCCGCTCGCTCCGGATCCAACTCAAAGATTTCGCCGCCACCTTCGAAGGTCAACCAGAAACTCGAGCCTACGCCTTGCAGCAGTTGTACGGGTCGATTCAGCACAGTCTCGGGGAGGCACTTGGTCAGATCGAGCGGCGTGCGGGTAGTCAGATCCAACACCACCGTGGGATCGACGCGGCGACGGCCCGACACCACCAACCAACGACTGTCCGCCGACCAAGCGGTCAACAGCGGCAGTAGTCTTCTATTTCCCGGACGACCACTCTGCCCGACATTCATTGCACCGTCGATTGCGATGTCATTCCCCGCACCGGCACTCATTGGACGACCACTTCGTCCAATTAACTCATTCCCAAACGCACGAAAGTCGTACAGTACTTCATTGGTCTCCGTCGACCACAAGCGGTTATCCCGCAGCTGATAGGCCCCGTCCGGGCTGCTGGATTGCAACCACTGCGTCCAATCCCTCTGCCACATCGTCGACAGAGGCAGCTGACTCAAAATACGAAATTGGCCCAATGTTCGATCCTCCCCCCCCGAGCGGCTCGTGGGCCCCGGCTGCCACGAGAAGTGATTCGGACCAGCCACCTGGGCGAGCGAGGATTCGCTGGAGCTTTTCAGTCGAAATTTTGTGGCATCGGTTGGAGGAACACCGATATACTCCGACACGCGACCATGCACGTTATCCAGTCCCCCACGCCATTGGTACCAACCTGACGCGGTCTGAATCAGCAAGGTGCCATCCGGCTGCCACAACAATTGCTTTAGCTTGGCCTGCAGTTGCGTCGCTCGGATAGTCGCAGTGGCCAAATCGTGCAATCGAGTGATCGTCAACTCGCCCCGTTCGGATAACCGCGCGACGCGTTGGCCAACCGGGTCAATCGCCTGCTCGACCTGCAGCTGTCGCCCGGAGCTGGGCTCGGTAGTCTGCGGCGGATCAATTCGCTGCAACAACTTCAGTGGAGCAACTTGCCACAATTCAATCGGTTGCATCACACCACCGTCCACCACCAATCGATCCTCATCCCACTGCAGCAAGTAACCATTGTTGTTGAACTCGCCCAACGCCTGACCGCGATGCAGATCATGGACTTGGATCTGAGTCCCCAACTCCGAGTACTCACGGAAGGCCACCCAACGTCGGCTGGGCGACAGCGAGTTGTCCACCAAGTCACCTGCCACCGAGTCGACTAGTGGATACGTTTGGCCGTTATCCAGCCGATAGGCCCAGGCCCCACCGTCGCGTTTGAACAACACGCGATAACTGCCATCCCACACCGCTTGATAACCCTCCATCGCCTCCGTGCTGAGCAGCGTGGCAGAGCCGGCATTCAATCGCCAGATCTGCAGACAATACTGCGGCGGACTGTCTGCAGGCGGAGTTTGGATCAACAACGGATTGCCACGCCACGCGATGGTGGCCAGCAATCGCGGTTGGGTCGGCGCCGGGATCGCTTTGACAGGCATACCCAAGGTCGGAATGACGTAACGCACCTGGCCAGCCGGATCCGCCACCCAGACCATGTCTTGCACTCGGTGCCCCACGCCCACCCAGAGCGATTCGTCGGAGTTCGCGGTCCATGTCAGATTGTCGTCGGCCGGAACCTGCAACGACCAGGTGTCGTAGTTGGGCAATTTCAGCGGGTTCGTGACCCAAGCCGTGGGCGAAACCGCCGCCTGGGCAGCGTACTCGTCCAAGTTCGCTTGAGCAGGCAAGTCGTCCAATCGCGCAGCCAGCCCCGCTTCCACTTCGGGCGCGTACGATCGATCGACAATAAGTTCACGAGGAATCGGCTCGAGCCCCGCGGCGCTGCCCGCCGCCTGGGCGGCGGCATCGACTGCCGCATTGGCTGAGCATTGAGCTGAACCACCGGCCGCTGGCGCGGTCCCCTCCAACGGATCGAGCACCGGGTCCGCCGCATTGCCAGCATCGATCTCTGTCAAAGCTGAACCTGCTTCCCCAGCCGGACGCAGTTGCACGGTGACCAAGGTCTCTTGGCCGCGGCGAATGACGATGGTCTGGGACGAGAATTCCAGATCCGCTCCATCGACAGACGCGGACAACATGTACACACCGCTGGGCAATGGCGTTGCACCAATCCCGACCTCGTACACCTTCTCCGTCACCGGGTCGGTCACCGTCACCCGCTGCCCTTGCACGCGCACTTCGACCTGGTCATCGTGCGTCTCCACAACCAACGTGCCTTTGTCTTGGGACTGCCAGAACAAAAAACCCGCCCAACAGAAAAACGCCCCCGCCAGAGCCGCGACCACCAAGCGCCCGCCACCGCCACCGCGACGACTCGCAAGCGGCGCCGGTCGCTCGGGTGACACAGGCGGGGCCGCCAGCGACACCTCCACTTGATCCAACGCCTGAATCAGCGCCCGGGCCGAACCCGGCCGCTGCTCGGGAGACTTGGCCAACAACTTCCGCAACAGTTCGACGAGCGGGGCCGGCAGACTCTGCCCAGCCAATTGGCCAGCAACATCCACTTCGTCGGTCGCCACCGACATCAAGGTGGAAAACAAATTGTCGCGTCGAAATGGCGATTGCCCGGTCAACATCTCCCACAGGACCACGCCCAAGCTGAACAGATCCGAACGGCCATCCAGCGGCTTGCCGGTCACCTGCTCCGGCGACATGTAACTGGGAGTGCCCAGCACCGTCCCAGCCAAGGTGATCGGTTGCTGATCGTCGCCGGTTCGAGCCAAGCCAAAATCCAAGATCTGTACCTGCCCGTCGGGCCCGATCCACAGATTGTCGGGCTTGATGTCGCGATGCAAGATCCCCAGCCCATGCGCGTGCTCCAGTCCCTCGGCCACTTGCCGCGCGACGCGGACCGCCATTAGAGAGTCCAACTTTCCATGGCCGTGCAGCCAACTTCGCAGCGACTGGCCGGCCAACAGTGGCATGACCAAGTACGGCAACTCACCGTGCTGGGCGACCTCATGAATTGGGACAATTCGCGGATGCTGCAAACGCTTGGCCGTTCTGGCCTCGCCCAGAAATCGCTGTCGCGCGGCCAACTGCTGGGCCCGGTGCGGTTGCAACAACTTGAGACAGACGGCTTGCCCCGAGTCCCCATCGAGGGCCTCGAACACCAGGCCCGTTCCACCGCGAGCCAACAATTGGCGAATAGAAAAACGCCCGATTTCACCCAGCGAATCCGGCTCGCGGGGCGGCTCCAACCAGCGTCGCCAATCGTCACTTCCGCCGTCGTCGGGTGCCAACCATTGCCCGATTCGTTCGGCCAGCGCCTGGACCTCCGCTTGCTCCAACGCCTCCCGGGGCTTCTGCCGAAAAGCCTGCAGCAAGTCATCGTTGTCCGCGTTCAACTCGACCGACGACACGGTCTCGGCGCCAGCCAACAGGGCTTCGGCCGTCGCCACCTCGTCATCGTCGGCTCGACCCGCCAAAAATCGCTGCATCACTTCTTGCGGCTGGGTGCTCATGATCATTTTCCACTTCCGGCGACGAGACGCCGCGCTGATTTTAGGTTCGATCGCCGTCAAAACTAGCTGTGGCAAATGGGTCAGGAGTCAATTGCCCCTTTACCACGTTCGGGTTGCCCAACCATTCTGACGTTACCCGACCTAGAAACCTGCCTCGAAAAATTTGTAACCGTTCACGCCTCGTAGGGTGTCATGCAGCAAGTCGGGCTAACCAGACGGTGGTTTGCGAGTCAAAGCAACTGGAGAACGCTGCCGGTTTGCCCCGAGAACCATCCGACTTGCGGAATGCACCAGCCCCAAGGATGACCTCCTACCCGTGAACGTTTACAAAAATTCTGCAATCGTTTACTCCCACAAACCGTCCAATTCCTGCCGCAGTCGCTTGAGTACCCGGCCACGGGCCAAGTAGACGGCGTTCTCTGAGATCCCCAGTTCGCGGGCCACGTCAGCCGCCGAGCGTCCTTCCGCGACGTGCTCCCAACAGGCTCGCCAGGTACTCTCCGAGAAACAATCTCGCATCAGTCGCAGGGCCGCTCGTGCCAAATACGCGCGATACTCCTGTTCGCCCAGCTCATCTTGGGGCGCGGGGATTACTGGCTCCAGGTCCGCCCGCGACTCGGGTTCGGTCGAGCGTCGCAGACGTCGCTGCAAGTCGCGGCACTTGTTGGCCGTGACGGTGTACAGCCAGGCTCGGAAGCGAGTCGGCCGCTGAGCCTCCAGCCACTCGCGGCGTTGAATCAAGGCGACAAAGACCTCTTGGCAGACATCCAACCGCTGCGCTGGCTCGACGCCCAGGCGGGTGACCCAGAAATGCAACAGCGGCGAGTACAGCTGCACGAAGCGATTCCAGGCCACGGAATCTTCGGCCGTTCGCAATCGCATCAACAAACTGGAATGTGTCGAAACCACCACTGGCTCCCTTCCTTCCGCCGCAGCCGCTGGCCCCCCATTACCTGCTGCCCATCATAACCCAAGCCGACCTTGGTGGCAGGACAGGCTAACGTCAACCCGGCCTCAAAAATCGATGCGCCACAGACTGGTTGCGAGCTTGGCTAATTGCTTTTGGCGGGCTTCGATCTTATGCTCATCCCATGTTTCATAGTGTTCGGCAATGGCTCGGGTGATCTGAAAATCGCTCTTTTCATAAACGACTCTCTTAGAAGCATAGTCCCTATTTCCGAGTTCTCGGTTGGGTTTGGTCTCTAGCGGGGTCATATTACCAAGGCGATAGATGAAGCGATCCTGCTTCGGCTCCTCGATGTAGGCCCAAGATTGATCTGGATGTTCAGGGAGAATGTGCTCAAGACTGTAAGAGGCACTTTCGAACTCAAAGTCTTGCCCCGACCGCTGATGCTCAATCTCAAACAGAATATATTTCACAACCTTTTTATTTCGACTATTGGTCGTCCGCAATTCTTTATCCGCGAACGCCGCTTTGAAAGGCTCGTCCTCCGGGTACACATCACGCAAGGCATTGATTACATCGAATGCCGTGGCAAGCGTCCCACCGGTCACCTTCCAGGCGATCTCATTGTAGAGACGCTCTTGATCGTGAGTCTGAAGATTGCAGATCACATTGTAGCGAAACGAAACCACTGCGACTGCTTTCAATACACGCGTAAAAGCTGCTCGATTGGATTCAAAAAACTTGTCGTAACATGCCAGCAGCATGGCTAACGGTTGGCGTACATTAAACATCAGTAGCTGTTCGAGTGCCCTGCGTTCGTCGATGTTCCAGGTAGCATCTTGCGGATCGCGTAGGGCCGCATAGATTGACGCCGACTGATCGAGATTGCGCAAGAGATCAAAAGCGGCCTCGCGTGTTGTGATTCGCTTCCGTATCGTCTTGAACAAGTCCGATTTTCGCACGAGCTTGTTTCTGCTGTTCCAGAAAACCCTGAGGAACTCAGGTAGGCTTTCGCTGCCCATCAGCCCAACAATCCGTTCCCAGCGTTCCTCCAGAGCCTTGAATTCCGACTCATGGGTCTCTGGCGTGCTGATGACTGAAAATAAGTAATTCTTCAGCAGATCTGTAGCTGACAATCGAACGCCGCGAGCGTTGAGTGTTTCAAAGACTTTGAACGCATTCAATTCGTCGGTCACCGTAATGACGGTAAAAAAAAGCTTGTCGACCAACTCGTCAAGAAAGGCGGCGACGTCCCGACCACTCGTTACGGTCGCACCCGTCCGGCTGCGAATTCGATCCTTGAACCAGTTGAACGCCTTGCGCAACTGATGTTCAGAGGCGTTCAATCCACGCTGAGGAAGCTTTTCTAGGGAAACCAGGTAGGTCTGGTAGAAACGGTTATTGTGGCGGTTCAGCTCCAGCTTGGAGCGAGGTACCAGTGTCACTGGATCAACGTAACCGATGTAGCTGTTGCGTAATTGATCTTTTCTCTTGGCGTTATCACCTGCATCCAGGTTGGCATCCACGAGATCCTGCAAATGCGCCAGGGCGGCCAAGACCATCACGCTAATAGTCGTCATCCGCTGTTGGCCGTCGATAATGTCGAACCGCTTACTGTCCGATGACTGGAGCACCAGGTAGCCCATATAATGGGAAGCCTCTGCTCCCTCCTCAAATAGTGCCACGATATCCTGCCACAGATCGTCCCATTCGTCCTCGGACCACGAGTAGTCACGCTGAAACGGTGGCACACGATAACTCAGCCCATTTCCGAGTAGCTGCCGGAATGTGGAGTTCGTTGTATTGAAGTTCAAAGTTGCCATATTCGCCGCACCTGTTCGCGTCCCCAATCGCCCGGCCTACCATCATAACTCAAGCCGACCGTTGCGGCAGGCTAGGCCAGCGGCTAGGATCAGGCGGGGAGCGAGTGCAGCGTCCCACACAGGTGACCGCAGCGGAGGAATGGGAATGCAGTGGCTAAAGATTTGGGTCGTGTGTTTGTTGTGGTTGCCGGCCTTGGTGGTCGGTCAGGACGCGGCCGAAGAGGGCTTTGTGCCGCTGTTCAACGGCCAGGACTTCAGCGGCTGGGTCCGAACCAACACCCCGCCCGACACCTGGTACTACGAAGACGGGCTGCTGGTCTGCACCGGCAAACCGATCGGTGAAATCCGCACGGAGAAAATGTACCAGAACTTCATCCTGGAACTGGAATGGCGACACATGGTTCCCGGCGGCAACGCGGGCGTGTTCCTCTTCGCTGACGACATCACCGCTCGCGGCGTCCCCTTCCATCGCGGTATTGAAGTGCAAGTCTTGGAGAACAGCTATGGCAACACCCGCAGCTACACCACCCACGGCGATATCTTTCCCATCCACGGGGCCACGATGGTGCCCGTCAATGGTCGCGGCGGCGATCGGGCGTTTCCCACTGAGAACCGCTCCTTGCCCAGCCCCCAATGGAACCACTACCGGATCACCGCTCAAGATGGCGAAGTGACCCTGGCGGTCAATGGCCAAGTCGTCACGCGTGGCACGCAGTGCTCCCCACGAAAGGGCTACATCTGCTTGGAGTCCGAAGGCGGCGTGGTCCACTACCGCAACGTCCGCATCAAAGAGCTGCCCGACACGCCGATCCCGGACAGCGAAGTGGCAATCGCCAACCGCGGCTATGTCTCGATCTACTCCGGCCTGGACCTCCGCGATTGGCAACTCCCGTCGGACGCACCCACCGCCGCCTGGCAGTCCCGCGATTGGGTCCTCAGCCATCCAGGAACCGACGGCTCTGCCACACCTTTGACCTACCAACCGCCGCTCGGTGACTTCGGCTTGGTCATCGACTTCAAGTTGAACGATCCCGCCAGCGTTTTTTCTCTGGAGTTAGCCGCCGAGACTTCCTCCACAGCGGATAACGTTGCAACGACCACCGTCTTCTCGACGGCCTCGTTGCCCACACCGGTCGCCGCCGAGCGGTGGCATCGGCTGGAAGGCAGCGTCCGCGGCCAAGACTGTCAATGGACCTTAAACGGCGTGGCCCTCGACGCGCAAGCCCAGCCCAACCTACCGACCGCTCGCCGTTTGATCCTCACACCCACCCACGCTGTCGACTTCGCCAATCTCTACCTCCGACCATTGCCACCGAGCGAAGATCAGTAATCCTGCACGCCTCGCAAGAGAGATGTGTCACTGGCAAATTAGCGGAGATTAGCGTTAATTAGTGTTCCCATTCCCGAATCCCGTTAGAACGGAACACTGATTAACGCTAATAACCACTAATCGTTTACGCCCCCCCTCTCACGGTTAAAATTTCCTGCTGGGTGTTAACGGTTACCGCGCATCTAAAGACTTGTTATGAGTGCTCGTACTAGACTTGTAGGCGAATCGAGTACGAATACGACGACAAGTACGAGTACCACCAAGGGCTGAGTACGCGTACGATGGCCAGTGACATGGACCGTTCCCCTACAAATAGGGGCTGGCGAGGCGGGCGAGGGAGTCGCGGAAGCGGACGGGCCACGAGCGGCGCTGCAAGTCGTGCAGGGTCAAGGAACGAGAGGCCGCTAACTTGCCGCGAGCAAACTCCGACAACGGGCCGTTCAACACGCCGCCATAACACTCCACATTCAGCTCAAAGTTCAAACGCAAACTGCGTGCATCCCAGTTGCTCGAGCCGATCAACGACCAATCGCCATCCACCAAAAACAACTTGGTATGATCAAACGGCGGCGGGGTCAAATACACCTGACAACCCCGCTCCAACAACTCGGGCAACACCGCCTGACTGGCCCATTGCACTGGCAGAATATTATTCTTTGCCGGCACAAGAATACACACGCGTACGCCACGGAGTGCCGCCACATTCAACGCATCAATGATCGTCTCGTCCGGCAAGAAATAGGGCGTCAGTATATAAATCTGCCGCTCGGCCAATTGGATCGCGCCCAAGATCGTCAGCTTCAACTTCTCGAAATCTTCGTCCGGCCCGTCCGGTATCGCTCGACATAGGATCGGCCCGTCCGCAATCGGCGTCGGAAACCACTGCTCGCCCGATAAAATCTCGTTGGTGGCAAAACACCAATCTACCGAAAACACCTCCTGCAACTGCAACACGACCGGACCGCGAAATTCGAAGTGCAGGTCCTGGATCGGATGCGCCGGCTGCCAATCCGGCCGCAAGCCCTCGCGGATATTCATCCCGCCCGTAAACGCCACCCGACCATCCACGATCAACAATTTACGGTGATTTCTCAAATTGCTATAAATCGTGGAGGCGGGATTGTACGTGGGCAAAAAGGTGACGCAGTCCAAGCCGGCTTGCTCCATGACACTGACGGCGGTCGGCCGCGAGTACCGCGAACCAACGTCGTCGATCAAGACCCGCACCGCCACGCCGCGTTGCCGCGCTGCCTGCAGGGCCTCGATGAACAACTTGCCCGCGCGATCGTTGTCGAAGATATAAGACTGCAGGGCAATCGTGCTTTGGGCCTGGTCGATGGCCTGCAACATGGCCGGAAAGGCCTCGCAGCCATCCACCAACGGCCGCACTTGATTACCCGCCAGCAGCGGCATGGCCGTCAACCGAGTCACCAAGTCGTCCATTTGACGAAACTTCGGCTGCTGCCGTTGGATCGATTGCAACAACTCACGCGGCCCCGGCGGCATCCGGCGGCGCACTTCCACCAACACCCGCTCCAATTCGCGTTGCCAACGACAACCGCGACGCTCCAAGCGGTTGATGCCAAACGCCAAGTAGATCAAGGACCCCAGCAGCGGCGTCAACCAAATCAAGCCCACCCAACCCAAGGTGGCCTTGGTGTCCCGTCGTCGCATGATCGCATGCACGACCCAGCCCGTGGCGAAACAGCGTTCGACCAACGTCAGTGCCAACGACCAATAGACCCAAGTCATGAGCGTTCTCGTGACAACTTTTGATAAAACGCCGCTAAGCCAAACCCAAACGCATCCCCAAACCCTTGGCACAACTGCTGCATCGGCACAAAGTCGCCCGCCAAATGACAACAGCGAAACAGCAAGGCCGTCCAGCGACTCCGCTGATGCTCGCCGCAATTTCTCAGTTGATCCGCCAACACTTCAATCGCTTCAGCGTAGCGTTGGCGACGCATCAGCAACTCCACCAACACGTCCGTGGCGTAGATCTGGCCTTCCAAACTGAGCACACTGGGGGACTGAGCCGCCGCCGTCAACTCGGCCCGACGCTGACGAAAAAACTCCAATCCCTGCTGCTCATCGCCCTGCCCCATGACGATCTCGTAATAGCTCTGATGCGCCACATAATACGGCTCAAATACCGGTTCACCTTGTGGCTGGTACAATGCCGCCAAACGCTGGCCGTAAGCACACAACTGCCACGCCAATGGCTGGACCGCCGCATCGTCGACAATCCGCCCGATTCGCACCACGCTGCTCAAGTGCGACGTATCGATATGATAATTGTCGTTCGCCATCAGCTCCGGACACGCCTGCAACAGCGTGAGCAAGTCGATCGCACGGTCCGTCTCCGCGGCGGCAAAAAGATCCGCCACGGCTGGAGAGCCCGGTTCGGACGAGGCCTGAGCCAGCCACCGTTGCCCGTGCTGCACGACCTGGTGCCTCAGCTCGTCGTACAGATGTCGCACCAGCGCAGCGGCCGCCTGCTGCCGTTGCTCCAACGCCGCTTGTGCCAACTGCGAATCAAACGCCGTGATCGCGTTGCAGGTCCCCATCCGCTGCAACAATAAACCAAAACCGTAGGCCGGGGCCACTCCGTGCCCGACCGCCACTTCGATGACTTGCTCCACGTTGTCGTCGGTCACGGCGATGCTGCGCACCAATTGCTCGGCCCAGACCGCATCGCCGACAGGACGCAAGTACATCCAGCCCTCGGCAATTCGCCCCGCCGCCAACAACCGCTCACCCACCGTGCGACAAGCGTCCACCAACCGATCTTCCAATTGCCGCTGTACGTCCGCTGGCAAGTCTTCAGCCTGGCCCAGGTTCCAGGGCTCCAGTCCCAGGTCAAACCGAGCCTGCAATTTGAGCGCCTCGAACCAGGCCGAGTACTGCTGGTCGCGCTCCAAGCTCTGACTCAGTTGCGCCAATAACTCGGCAGGACTGCTATCCTGCATCTCGCGTTGCAAGTCTTCAAAATTCACGCTCACTCCGATCCACTTGTGTCGCCACTTCTACCGGCCCCCGGATCGTCTCCGTCGCCGCATCCCATTCGATCCGCTGACCAGTGCGAATCGCCAAATTGCCCAAATGACACGCGGTGGCCGTGCGATGGCCAATTTCCACGTCGCAGATCGGCAACTGGCGACTGGCGACGCAGTCCAAAAAGTTCTTGTGATGGTTGGACGACTCGGCCAAGTCCGGCAATCCCTCCGCCGGCTCGGCTTGCAGCAGCTCCGGATCGCTGGCGACCAACTTGCCCCGATCCACAAAGATCCAACCGTGCTGCCCGAAGAACTTCGTGCCCATGGCGATGTCGGGCTGTCGCTGGCCCACGATCATCGTGACCTGATCCGGATAGGTATAGGTGATGCGGCAGGCTTCAGAGACTTCATGCCAGAGCTGCGGGTGGAACTGGGCCGAGCCCTCGACGCTCAGCGGTCCCGAATCGTCCCAGCCCATGCCCCAATGCGCGATGTCGATGTGGTGCGCCCCCCAGTTGGTCATCTGGCCACCGCTGTAATCCCAAAAAAAGCGGAAATTGTAATGCACGCGATCCGGATTGTATTCCTGCCAGGGAGCCGGCCCCAGCCACAGGTTGTAATCCAGCTCCGCGGGGGGCGCAGTGTTCGGTCGCGGTTCGCGTTCTCGGAACGGGTGATTGGACGCGGCGATGCCCACGTGAATCTCATGCACCTTGCCCAGGACGCCGCCGCGGACCAATTGACAGGCCCGGCGAAAGTTCTGACTAGAGCGTTGCTGCGACCCGGTCTGCACGATCCGCTGCTGCTGCCGCGCGGCCTGCACCATCCGTCGCCCCTGAGCGATCGTCAACGTCAAGGGCTTCTCGACGTAGACATCTTTGCCCGCTCGGCAAGCATCGATCGTCTGCCGGGCGTGCCAATGGTCCGGCGTGCTGATCACCACCGCGTCGATATCCGCGCGATCCAACAACTCGCGGTAGTCCGTGAACTGCAAACAACTCCGCCCGGACTGCTCGACCATGGTCGCGGCTTGCTGGCGATGTTTGCTGTCCACGTCACAGACGGCAACTGCCTGGGACAAAAACGCCTTGAGATTACCGCGGCCCTGCCCCCCCAGACCAATGTGGCCGGTGTGCACGCGTTCGTTGGCGCCAAATGCCGTCGCCGGGATAAACGTCGGTGCCACCAAGCCCAGGCCACCGGCCAACACCCCACCGAGAAATTGCCGCCGCCGCCATGGTCGCAACTCGTCTTGGGCCGTGGCGGGCTCCCCGTTTGCGTTTTGCTCAGACATCGATCGTTCTCCCAGTTGTGTTAGCAGTTAGATGGGTGTGGTCCGCGTACAATGCCCACGAAAACCGGGTACTAACGCACGCCGGCTGATTCTTAATTCGGTCGGTTAATGGCTGACAAGTCCTCAGGGGCTGCTGCCCAGTCCCGCCATGACTTCCTGCAGGTCTTGGATCAGTTCCGACATCGATTGGTAGCGATCATCGGCGCGCTTGGCGATGGCCTTCAAGACCACATCGTCCAGGGCTGGCGGGATGTCCGCGAACGGGACTTGGCTACTGGGCTTGGGTGGGTCCCAGTTCTCAATGAACTGGAACGTCTCCTCGATGGAGCGGCCGCGAAACGGCTCTTTCCTGGCCAACATTTCGTAGATCACCACACCCAAGCTAAAGATGTCGGTGCGATCATCGACAAACTGGCTGCCGCGAACTTGTTCGGGCGACATGTACAAGGGCGTCCCCAGCCGCTGGCCGTTGTTGGTCAGGGTGCGCAATTGATCGTGTTCCAGTTCCTCCGCGGAGTAGCTGCCCACGCCGCACATCTGGGGTTGCGATTCCGCCTCAGCAGCCGGCGATGCTTCCATGGCCTTGGCGTCCGCGCCAGCCGGCGAAACCGCCCCGTCGCTCGACTCTTTGTCCCCGGGTCCGCCGCCAGCAATGGCCGTGAAGGAATCGTCGACCGGTTGCAAGTCGCTTGCGATTGAGCCCGAGTCGCCCGTGCCCGAGTCGCCCGTGCCCGAGTCACTTGAGGGGATTTCCGGCGTGGGGGGCGAGAGCTCTTCCAGCTCATCGGGATAGCCCCAGACTTTGGCCACGCCCCAATCCAGGACGATGACTTCGCCAAAGTTCCCCACCCAGATGTTCTCGGGTTTGATATCGCGATGGATCACGCCCCGCACGTGCGAATAGGCCAAGGCCTGAGCGACATTGATGGCGATGTCCAACAATCTTCGCAGCGGGAAGGCGGACTTGGCACCTTCATCGCCTTGATCCAACCGGCGAATGACTTGCAACAGGTTCTCGCCCGAGATCCGCTTCATCGTAAAGTAGATGCCCAACTCGGGGTCCGTGCCGATGTCGTAAACGGGCACAGTGTTGGGGTGCTGCAACTGGGCCGTCACCCGAGCCTCGCGGAGAAACCGCCGGCGGTGTCGCCGATCCAGCGCCACGTTGGGCAATAACGACTTGATGGCCACGGTGCGGCCCACGATCGTATCAAACGCCGAGCGGAGCCGCGATCGATTGCCGGTCGCCATTTCGGCGAAGTTGATGTACCGCGTGAGGCCAGATGGCAGGACATCCGGCAGGTCGCGGTCGGTCCCCGACAGCAATATCCCCTGCGTGGAAGCTCTGGTATCCGTCATGCTGGTCCCTTCAGAATCTCGCTCACAACCGCGGCGGGCGTCTTCGGCCCACGTTCCCCAGCTCATTGTACCAGGATTTTCGCTGGCTTAGCACACCTGCGGCCGGCAGAAAAATTGAACCGCGAGATGGGAAGGACGCAGAGGAAGACAGCGGTGCCCCGGTATTCTCTGCGAACTTCTCCCCTCTGCGGTGTTCCGTTTTCGGGCCGGCAGGGATGTCGGGAAGCGGGGGGGTGAACGGTTACCAAAAAAAAGACCTGCCGCGGTTGCGACAGGTCTCAATAAATCGTCACCCACAAGGTCCCTGGACGCTCGGACCGCAAATATACGGCCGGGGCGGGGAACCAGGCTCATGTTAGCCGACGTTGGCTGGCAGCTTGGCGCTCTTGACCGTCTTGATGATCTCGGCGGCCACCTTGTAGGGGTCAGCGTTCGAGGCCGGACGGCGATCTTCCAACCAACCCTTCCAACCGCGTTCGACGGTCGCGATCGGGATGCGGATCGAGGCACCGCGGTCCGACACGCCGTAGCTGAACTTGTCGATCGATTGGGTCTCGTGCTGGCCGGTCAAGCGTTGCTCGTTGTCGGCACCGTAGACATCGATGTGGTTCTTGATGCGAGGCTCGAAGGCGCGGCAGATGGCTTCGTAAACTTCCTTGCTACCGCAGGTGCGCATCAGGTTGTTGGAGAAGTTCGCGTGCATGCCCGAGCCGTTCCAGTCGCCCTTGACCGGCTTGCAGTGCCAATTGATCGACACGCCGTGATCTTCCGCGACGCGTTCCAACAGGTAGCGAGCGATCCAGGTCTGGTCGCCGGCCAACTTGGCACCCTTCGAGAACACCTGGAATTCCCACTGGCCGGCCAACACTTCCGCGTTGATCCCTTCAATGTTCAAACCGGCGTCCAAGCAGATGTCCAAGTGCTCCTCGACGATATCGCGACCGAAAGCCTTGGCGGCGCCCACCGAGCAGTAATAAGGACCTTGAGGCCCGGGGTAACCGTTGATCGGGAAGCCCAAGGGACGGTTGGTCTGGATGTCCCACAGGGTGTACTCCTGCTCGAAACCAAACCAGAAATCGTTGTCGTCGTCGTCGATCTTCGCGCGACCGTTGGTCGGGTGCGGCGTGCCATCCGGCGACATGACTTCGCACATGACCAAGAAACCATTGCGGCGGACCGGATCGGGAAACACCGACACGGGTGCCAACAAGCAGTCAGACGAATTGCCGGGAGCCTGCTCGGTCGACGAACCGTCGAAACACCAGACGGGGGCATCAATGACATTGCCGCTGAAATCATCGACAATTTTGGTCTTGCTGCGGAGGCTTTGCGTCGGCTTGTAGCCGTCCAACCAGATGTACTCTAACTTGCACTTGGCCATGTTCGGTCCTCAATTTGCGCGGGAAACAACAACACTCACACTTCTACCCACTCACACTCGCAATCCGCGTAGTCCGACACTGACGCTGTCGACCACGTCCATCTCGAAACACTGCTACCATCCCTGACAGTCGCTCGAGACAGTCCGCCTGCGCGGCTTCAGATGTCGCTGTCGCTTGCGTGATACCACTCCCGCACAACAGGACCTGGAACTGGCCCGCTCCCCGACCAACCGCACCCCGACGAACTCCGCGCCGACGAACCACGCGCCATCCAAGTCGCGCGGTTCCGGGCGGATGCTAAACATTAACCGATTTTCACTAACAGAAAAGGGGCAATTTTCTAAATAAAAATCACCCCCCGTGAGTTAACGCAAAGGCAGATTGCCCGCCATTACCGCCCCCGTCTGGCGGGTCTGCTCAACCGCCGCTGCGGCACTATTCGTCGTCGGCCTTCAACCAGGGCGTCAGGCAGGGCTGATAGGCGCAGATCTCGCTGGGTTGGAAGTACAAGGCGATCTCCCGCGCGGCGGCTTCCGGCCCGTCCGAAGCATGGACCAAGTTCATCTGCCGACTGCTGCTGAAGTCGCCGCGGATGGTGCCAGCGGCGGCCTTGAGACCATTGGTCGCACCCAACATGTCGCGGACCACGCGAATGGCTTCCAAACCTTCCAAGACCAAGGCCACGACCGGTGCGCCGGTGATAAAGGCCTCCAGACCGGGGTAAAACGGCTTGGCGACGTGCTCGGCGTAGTGCTGCTTGGACAGCTCGGGCGTCACTTGCAGCAGCTTCAACGCCACGATGTTGAGCCCTTTGGCTTCAAATCGGCTGAGGATGGTGCCACAGAGACGGCGTTGCACGCAATCGGGCTTGAGCAAAATCAGGGTACGTTCCATGGGAGGACAACTCGCTTTCTACTTCAGTCTGGTTTTGTGTTTTGATCGCAGCCCGATGCCACAAGACGACCGGGCA
Organism: Pirellulaceae bacterium; assembly: GCA_018402565.1. Classification (GTDB taxonomy): domain Bacteria; phylum Planctomycetota; class Planctomycetia; order Pirellulales; family Pirellulaceae; genus M30B19. The sequence continues at coordinate 916,452 of JAGYIQ010000002.1, forward strand.
CACGACCAAGTGTCCGGCGCGACACCTGTCGTCGCCGGCGAGATTCCGGAGTTTACCAATCAGACCGATCTTCCGCAAACCGCAGGGACCTGCCAAAATAGGGGTTGTCAGGAGTCTCCGGTTTACGGTGACCCTGCCGCCTTCCGGGCTTGTTGATTTTTCCGTAAAAATCAACAAACCCCTACCCATCCAGGTGGCCGCGACCCCGTCGTTGGCCCCACACCATATTTTTGGCCAAATTGAATTGGCACAGGTTTTTGGCTGCCATGCTGCAAACACAATCGGGAGAATCGTCCAAGCCCGTTCAGGAACTCAAAGGCGCCACCGTGCGACTGGCCGGTGACTCCGGCGACGGCATGCAGTTGTCGGGCATGCAATTGACCAACACGTCAGCCCTCTCCGGCAACGACATCGCGACCTTTCCCGACTTCCCGGCCGAAATCCGGGCCCCACGGGGCACTCGAGCGGGGGTCAGCGGTTTCCAGGTGCAATTCTCCAGCGAGGAGATCTACACGCCGGGCGATGGTCTGGACGCCTTGGTCTGCATGAACCCCGCGGCCTTGGTCACCAATCTGCGGGACCTCAAGCCCAACGGGTTGCTGATCGTCAACTCCGACAGCTTCGAGGAAAAGGACTTGAAGCTGGCCAAGCTGAGCCTGAACCCTCTGGAGGACGGCACGGTCGATGGCTACCGCTTGATCCCCGTCAAGATGACGGACCTGACCCGAAAAGCGGTGGCGGAAACAAAAATCAGTGTCAAAGAATCCGATCGCTGCAAGAACTTCTTCGCCATGGGCCTGATCTTCTGGCTGTACGGCCGCGACATGACGCCGACGCTGCGGTTTATCGAGAAGAAGTTTTCAGGCCAGCCGGACATTGCCACGGCCAATCGTTTGGCCCTGCGAGCGGGCTGGAACTTCGGCGAGACGACCGAGGCCTTCCCCACGACCTACCAGGTGCCACCGGCAAAGTTGGCGTCGGGCACCTACCGCAGCCTGATCGGCAACCAGGCCCTGGCCTATGGGCTGATGACCGCCGCCAAGCTCAGTGGCAAGAAGCTGTTCTTGGGTTCGTATCCAATCACGCCGGCCAGCGATGTGCTGCATGAACTGAGCCGCCACAAGTCCCTCGAGGTGCTGACCTTCCAGGCCGAGGACGAAATCGCCGCGGTCTGCTCGGTGATCGGGGCCGCGTTTGCGGGCCAGATGGGCGTGACAACCAGCAGCGGGCCCGGCATTTTGCTCAAGGGCGAAGGCATGAGCTTGGGCGTGATGATGGAGCTGCCCATGCTGATCATCGACATCCAACGCGGTGGCCCCAGCACTGGCCTGCCGACCAAGACCGAGCAAGCGGATCTGTTGATGGCGATCCACGGCCGGCACGGCGAGTGCCTCGATTAGGCTAGTGAGTGTTGCAGAGACATAGGACGACATGAAGACCACGGACACGATTTACATTGCGGGCCATCGAGGCCTGGCGGGTGGCCACGCGGCTGATGACACCCGTGATGGTGCTGTCCGACGGCTACATCGCCAACGGCTCGGAGCCCTGGCGGATCCCCGACGTGAATGACTTGGAGCCGATCCCGGTCCAGCACCCGGCGGCGCCGACCGACGAGGCCGAGAAGTTCTTGCCCTACCTCCGCGACCAACTGCTGTCGCGGCCCTGGGCCCTGCCCGGCACCGTCGGCCTGATGCATCGCGTAGGCGGTTTGGAGAAAGAGGATCGCACCGGCAACGTCAGCTACGACCCGGCCAACCACCAACACATGGTCAACACCCGCGCTCAAAAGGTGCGGAACGTCAACGACGTGGTGGCTCCGCCGCAGATCTTTGGGCCGCCGCAAGGCGACCTGTTGGTCCTGAGCTGGGGTGGCACCTACGGCGCTTGTCGCACCGCGGTCACCCACCTGCAGCAGGCCGGCCACTCGGTGTCCCACCTGCATCTCCGCTGGGTCAATCCGCTCCCCAGCGACTTGGGCAACCAACTCCGCGGCTTCCAACAGGTGGTTATCCCCGAGCTCAACACGGGCCAATTGCGGCAGTTGATTCAGGGCCAACTGCAGGTCCCGGCCGTGGGGATCAACAAAGTCGAGGGTCGCCCGTTCAGCGTGGCAGAATTGGTGGACAAGATCGCCGCCATCCTGCAGGCTCGTGAGGCGGATCTCGCTGCCTCCGTTTGAGGTCGACCCCGCTAACCACATCCGCCCATCCTCCATCCTCCGCTCCCAGATACGCTCGCCGGCCGATGTTTCGGCAGCGACTTTCCTTTCGGAAACAGCCTCCCATGAATACGGTACTCCCAGTCCTTAAGGCCAACGATTTCGGCAGCGATCAAGACATCCGCTGGTGCCCCGGTTGCGGGGATTACTCGATTTTGGCGCAAATGAAAAAAGTGCTGCCAGACGTCGGCATCCCGCCCCATCAAATCGTGTTTGTCTCGGGCATCGGCTGCAGCAGCCGCTTCCCCTACTACATGAACACCTACGGGATGCACACGATCCATGGTCGTGCCCCAGCCGTGGCCACGGGCCTGAAGATCGCCAATCCGGAACTAAACGTGTTTGTGATCACCGGCGATGGCGACGCCCTCAGCATCGGCGGCAACCACTTGCTGCACCTGATCCGCCGCAATGTCGACTTGAATATCATTTTATTCAATAACCGAATCTACGGCCTGACCAAGGGCCAGTACTCACCGACCTCGCAGCCCGGTCACATCACCAAGAGCACCCCGACCGGATCGCTGGACCATCCGCTCAATCCGCTGTCCGTGGTGCTGGCGGCTGACGCCACGTTTGTGGCCCGCAGCATCGACTTCAACACCAAGCACTTGGGTGAAACCTTGTACCAAGCCACCCAACATCGGGGCACCAGCTTTGTGGAAGTGCTGCAGAACTGTAACGTCTTCAACGACGGGGCCTGGGAGCACTTGACCGACAAAGACGTCAAAGACGACAACCTGCTGGTCCTGCGACACGGGCAACCGATGGTCTACGGCAAGAACCAGGACAAGGGCGTGCGGCTGAGTGGCTTGTCGCCGCAAAGTGTCGTGCTGGGCGGCGAGATGACCGAGGACCAACTGTTGGTGCACGACCAATCGCTGCCCGAACCGCACATCGCCCATATGCTGGCCCGGTTCTCCAACCCCGAGCTACCGGTGCCGATCGGCGTGCTGCGCCAGGTCAGCCGGCCGTGTTACGAAGAACAGGTCTGGCAACAGGTCCAGCAAGCCAAGAGCAAGTCCAAAGGCGACCTGAACGCGATATTTAACTCCGGCGATACCTGGACCGTGGCCTAAGACTCCATCAAGCGTCAAGGATGCTGGTGACAGTACTCGTGCTCCGTCCTCACGCTTTGTCACTATTTAATTTTGGGATCGGTGTGGTAGAGGGGTCAGGCGTCAATTGTGCGAAGCACCCGTAGGGTCGTTCCGGCAATTGACTCCTGACCCCTCCACCACACCGTAGGCGATACTCGTACTCGAATCCAGTGACCAATCGAGTAGGAGTAGGAATTCCATCCCGATTTATCGGGATTGAGTACGAGTACGGCTCGTCTATTGCCAATCAGCCGATTTGCGGAACGCAACTGACCCAAATTCACTTGCCAACCTTGCGGCACGGCACGCGACGGGTCGTGAACGGCCACACACTTTTTTTCCGAAAAACACACGATTGGTATTGCATGTGTGTGTGTGTGTGTAAAATAGGGGCCGTGTCCGTTAGCAAACTTAACTCATCAAACTGTCCCGAGTCCACTTGTCACTCTCGGGGCGGCGACGCAACTGCCATACGCCCAGCGGTTCAGCCTAGAAACTGACCGGTGAGCTGGCGTTAAAAACAAAGTAACCGTTCACGCACCTGCCCCGAGGACAGCTCGGTTACCGGGAACGGTTACAAAACAAGGAGCGGAGCATGCGTATCAGCGACAGACGGCGGATTGCCGGGGCCTGGGAGGGCCGCAAAACGGGGCTGACTTTGGTTGAAACCATTGTCGTGATCGCAATCATGACGGTGCTCGCAGGCCTGGGGACCATGGCAATCTCGGCGAGTCGAGCGACGGCGAGAGTCACGCAGTGCCAAAACAACCTTCGCCAAGTGGGGCTGGCCACCCTTCAGTTTATGGACGCCAACAAACAAATCCCGTTCCATCCCAGGCGTCGCGGTTTTACGGAACTGCTCCCGTTTCTGGGGGAACTGCCTCGCTACGAGCAACTCCTCGATACCACATTGCCGGTGGATACGATTAGATTACTCGCTGAACCACCGGCCGTCTTTCGCTGCCCCTCCGACTACCGAAACGTGGCGGCTCCGCCAGGACTTGGCGACTCAAACTACTTGCCTTGCGGTGGACGCAGCGAGCGCGGGCAACGCCCGCACACCCGTGGCTTCACCACGATCGCGGGATTGAATGAGGTGGTCGACGGTCTGGGGCACACGCTGTTCTATGCCGAGCGACTCGGTGTCCACTTTGACTTCAACCAGGACTTCCGTGAGACCGTCAAGCGAAGTGGCATTGTAGTATCACAATTCTCGACAACGGAAGCCGAATTCGAGAACCACTGTTGGCAGAACTACCTAACGTCGAATCAAATTCACTTGAGCGGGTACTCATCCACGTTCCTCGACATTTTCACCCCATTTGCCACCAAACGCACGCCGAACACGGTCACCTGTTTTTCTGTGACAGGCCGGGTGCCGCCGGAATTGGAGCATGGCGAGAGTCTCACGGCACCCAATGCCAACTCACTGCATGTGGCCTCGGTGAATGTCTTTTTTGCAGACGGTGCGGTGAAGTCGATATCAGATGATGTGGAACCCTCGCTCTGGATCGCTTGGGGCACCGTGGCGGGACGCGACTGATTGCTGCCTTACGCTCACGGGGGCATACCTTTCTACCGCAAAATGGAGGCTAACAGAGTGCATCTAAAATCGACGAATCGCTTGGTAACGCCCAGAGAATTTTCGGATTCTCTGGGCGTTGCCTGTACTTTTTTAGCATCCTTGAGTGTCGGAAAATGGTGATCTTATGACTAAATGGTGGATGATAGCGGTGTTCGTGGTTGGCCTGCTGGTCGTGCTGGGACTATTCTTTTGGCGGAAACCCGCCGAGTTCTCACAGGAGCGGTGGGATACCCTCAAGATGACGCCACCCAGCGAGATCAAGGTCAGGTTACTCGATCCACAGGACCAGCCCCAAGACAAACTCAACCTCAAGACACCCGGCCATTTTTCACTCGAAATCACCGGCCAGATCAGCCCGGGCATTCGCGCCGATTTTGCGTCTTTTGCGGCTCTCAATCAATTATTACGTGTACAACTGAATAACCCCGGTACGGATCAAGCCATTTGGCGATCTACGCCCGAGAAATTTGTTGTGACCGGTGATCAGTTCGAATGCCGCATTCCCATGCTGCTGGCATCAGAAAGCCGACCTGGCACGTATGACTTGTCCGTGAGTTATTACTTCAATGAGATCCACACCCAAAAAATAGAATTTCATTAAGGAAAGATCCGGTAAGCAGTGGGGGCAAGTCATTCGGGCGGTGATCGAGTACAATCGGCTTGGGGTTTCGCCGGTCGGCCCACCCTCGCGTCGGATGGGCCCCTACGAGCGAGGAGTGGTGCAGTGAGCTTTTTACCGATGAGCTTTTTACCGATGAGCCTGGTTCCGATGAGCCTGGTGACCATGCGGCCGATCTTCCGCCTGCATTTGGCAGGTGACATGGCGGCCAATCAAGCCAAACTGGAACAGGTGCTGCGGCGGCCGGAATGGCGGGCCCAGGGCCAGATGTTCGGCGACTACATCGAGTTCCATGTGGCCGAGAACCAGCAGCGGTGCTGGTCCCCGCACCTGGCCGTGCATCTCGAGCCACTGGACCAACACGATCGCGTTCAATACCGCCACACGGACGGAGCCCAGCTGGCCCAACTAGCCCAGCAAACCAATCCGGCCAACGGGGCCAATCCGGCCCACGGAGCCAATGCGGCTAACGGGGCCAATGCGGCTAACGGGGGCCAGCTTGAGGCCGGCAGGGCCAATGGGGAGGGGCACGGCAACGGGGCCGCCCAGGACCCGTCGCTGGCGACCGGCCACACGCTGCTCCTGGGCCGGTTCGCACCGCGGCAAAACGTGTGGATGCTGGTCTGGATCGTGTACCTGGCGATGGCTTGTGTGGTATTCTTTGCGGTCTTGGGAGCCGTGGTCCAGCAGTGGTTGAACCAGTGGCCGTGGGCCTGGGCGATCGCGGGATCAGCGGTACTCATCATCGTCGGCCTGCACTTGATCAGCCAGATCGGCCAACGCTGGAGCACCGACCAGATGGTAGAATTGCGGAGCCGCTTGGACAACTTGCTGCGTGAGAGCGGCGTGCAAACGCGGGCGTCCTGAGCGGACACGGGAACGGGACACGGGAACGGGAGTGGAAACCATAAAATGCGACCCATTGTACAAATTTCTTTGGACTTGACCGACATTCGCGAGGCGCTCGAGACCGCCCACTTGGCGATCCGCGCGGGTGTCGATTGGCTGGAGGCCGGTACGCCGTTGATCCTGGCCGAGGGCCTGCACGGGGTCCGCGCTTTGCGGGCGGAGTTCCCGCAGGTGCCGATCGTGGCGGACTTGAAGACCATGGACGGTGGGTATCTGGAGGCCGAGATGATGGCCAAGGCGGGAGCCACCCACGTGGTGGTGATGGCCCAAGCCCATGCCGAGACCATCAAATGTGTGGTCCAAGCCGGTCGCGACTTTGGCTGCCAAGTCATGGGCGACAACATGATCTACCCGGACTTGGTGGCCGGCGCCAAGCGACTCGAGGACCTGGGCTGCGACTTTGTCATTCACCACATCGGTTACGACGAGCGGCGGGGGATTGCCGCGGCCGGTGGGCGGATGCCCAGTCCCTTGGATCAGTTGCGGGAAGTCGTCCAGGCGGTCCGTGTGCCGGTCCAAGCGGTGGGTGGCTTGAGCTTGGAGCAAGCCATCGCCTGCCCCAGTTACGGCGCGCCGTTGGTGGTCTTGGGAGCGCCACTGACGATCGATGCCGATTCGTTCAAGACCGCGGAGGGCGACTTGGAGTCGTCCTTGCGGATGATCTGCCAAGCCATTCACGCCCAAGATGTCCCTCAGAGCACCAGGTGATTCCATGCCCGCGGCCGTTGTCAATTATGCACCGGAAAAACACAGCGTCGAACTGCGCGAAGTTGCCCCACCGACGATCGGTTCCCACGACGTGTTGCTGGAGGTCGGCAACGTGGGCGTCTGTGGCAGCGACCTGCACCAATGGACGGCGGATCACTCGTGGCCAGTGAATTACCCGGTCATCTTGGGCCATGAGTTCGGGGGCACGATCGTCGCCGTTGGTGACGAGGTCTCGGGCTGGGAGGTGGGCCAACGGGTGGTGAGCGAGACGGCGGCGATTGTCGACCCGAACAACCCAATGACGCGGCAGGGACGTTACAACTTGGATCCGACCCGCAAGGGCTTTGGCTACGGTGTGGACGGTGCCATGACGCGATTTGTCCGCGTTCCGGCGCGGATCCTGCACCATGTGCCGGACGACTTGCCGATGGAGCAAGCCTGCCTGACCGAGCCCTGCTGTGTGGCCTACAACGCCGTGGTCCGCAACGTGCGGATCGAACCGGGGGATCGCGTGATTGTGATCGGTCCCGGCACCATCGGCATCCTCTGCGCCGCCATGGCTCGGTTGTGCGGCGCCCAGGTCGCCGTGGTGGGCTTGCCGCAGGACGCGGGGCGATTGCAGATCGCTCGGCAGTACGGCTGCGAGGTGATCACGGGGGATGCGACCGACTACGCCCGCGAGCGGGATGGGCTGGGCTGCGAAGGCGTGGTCGACGCGGCCGGCGCCAGTGCCACGTTGCAATTGGCCTTGAAGTGGGTCCGCCCGGGGGGCTGGATCAGCAAGGTCGGCTGGGGCCCGCAACCGTTGGGCTACAACTTGGATCCCTTGGTCCAGAAGAACGTCACCTTGCAAGGCAGCTTCAGTCATCACTGGGCGATCTGGGAACGGGTCTTGGCGTTGATGGCCAGTGGCCAATTGGACGTGCGTCCCATCATTGGCGGCGTGTGGCCCTTGGAGCAGTGGCACGAGGCGTTTGAGCAGATGCACCATGGCCAAGTCGTCAAAGCCGTCCTGCGGCCGTAAACTGCAACAGGCTCGCTGGCAGGGCAGGCAGCGATCCTAATGTGAGCTTAAAGCCCGTTTAGCATGGGGTGGCAAGCGGTGCGTCAGTCCCGTTTTGAAATCCGGCAATTCAACGAGTGCTTTGTCACAGCCAAAACTTGGCGTGTGGTAAAGGGGTCAGTAGTCAATTGCCGGAACGGCCCTGCGGGTGCTTCGCACAATTGACTCCTGACCCCTTTACCACACCGATCCCAAAATAAAAAGTCGACAAAGCACTAGGAGCTGATTCGGGGCCTCTGCCAGACGACTCCAACGTGTTCGCGGTAACCCTCGCCTGCCAATTCAACATCGAGGATTTTGGCGGCTAAGGGGAAGCACTTAGACTGCCATTCCAAGACGGACTCGGCGGCTTCGTTGTCAGATCTGGCAATCACGCCCCACGTTGCTTGATAGCTGCTTAGTTCTTCTTCACCGACGAGTCGACCGGGCCAGTTCAACCATCGCTCGTCGAGCGGTTGCTCGATCGTGCAGCGATAGAAGTTCACGTTCTCAAGCGGCTCACCAATAACCCGATGTTGTTCGAACAAACGATCGGGAGCCAAATGACTGGCCACCAAAAGTTCTATCACCTGTACCCGCAGCGGATCGTCCGCGGCAAGCGTCTCGGCTGCCTGCCACAAAACAGCCAGTGCTTTTTGCAAACCGCTTGGGGTCAGGTAGTCAATCGACGACAGCGGAAGCGAGAGGATCTCAGTGACCCATTGCTGCAGTTTCGCCGTTTGCCCTGTTCCCGCCGCGATTGCTGCGCGTTGAGCCAGCACGGGGAACGGGCTATCGGGATTCAATTCCGTTTCCCGTTCCACGGCGGTCAGAGCCTCCTCGAACCGCTGGAGCTCGAGCAAGGAATTGGTTCGATAGTAATTGCCCCATGGCTGGTCGGGGACCAAATCATCAAATGCCTGTAGGTACGTCAGTGTCGACTCGTGTTGCCCCAAAACTTGAGCGGACAATGCAGCTTCCCACAGGAGATTGGGATCTTCCGTCCCCGTGCGAATCGTCATATCCAAAACTGCCAACGCGTCGCGTTCTCGCTCGGTTCGCCGGTAGATTCGAGCGAGCTTGGAGGCCAGGTCGCCGTCGCTCCGATCCAACCGCCAGCCTCGCGCGTAACAGCGTTCGGCCTCTCCTAGGTTCTCGAGAAACAAGAAAAAATCACCCGCGCGCCCAAAGTTTGAAGCGTTTTCTGCGTCCAGATCCAATGATTCTCGAAACCAACCCTCCAACTGCTTTTCATCGATTCTGTCAGACATCTGCTCGGAACCGTTGTACTTCAGTATGGACCCGAGCCGAGCGACTAGGCTGAGCGTCACGGCATCCTGACGTTGGCCAGCCAAAAGCTTGCCTGCCCAGTCCCAGACCTCGTTGGCCAATTCCGTTTGCGGAACAAGCAGGGAGAGGGTGTACAAAGCCCACCGGGACGTTGACTGCCTGTCATCTTCGCTAGTCTGATCCAAGGTGTTGATCGCCATCAGATCCGTGATGATATTGTCGATCGAGTCCTGACCTTCATCCGCGGGAGTTTCGTCGGCAATCAGTTTGGCCAACCTTTCATGAATCTCGGCAATAACGGGAGGTAGTTCATGATCGGATGAATCATCAATGGTGATCGATTGGTCTGCGGAGGCGTCTTCTTCTTTTTCCGAGTCAGAGTCAGAGCCAGAGTCAATGGAACTCGTCGCTGCGACGTTTGATTTCTGAGGGGCAAATGGCCCCACATCGAGATGATTGGTGATGACTCGGGGCACCGGGATCGTCGATTCATCTCGCATGTATTTTAAGCATCGCAGTGCATGCCAATCACGCGCAGCTTGCAATTTGCGTTGCAATTGATCGGCAAGTCGTTCAAATTCAAGTTGATTACCTGCCATCCGATAGGCGGCCAAGAGACAGAATCGCGTTTCAGCCCACTGCTCGAAGCACTGCCGCCGAGTTAGTTGCTGCTCCCACCGGGTCAATCGCTTGATCGCCGCATCGAAGTCCCCTGCGATGCATTCGATCATGGCTTGCATACAATCACAACTCAACTCGTAGGACAGGTACTCCCCTTTTGGCGGAGCGGCTTGCACGCATTGCTCTTCCCATCGTTTGGGGTCGCCAAGGAGGTACGCTATTTCGGTGAGAATATTTTTGGTAATCAAACGAGCCCGGATGGGCGAATGCCAAGTCTCCACGAACTCAATCGCCGAATCGGCCAGTTCGGAGGCCGCCGCAAGTTCGCCACGGGTCAGCAAAATTTCCATGACATCTGTAACGCTGGCCCAACGCCGATCTTGTGATTCGAGGTTTTCGGCTGCCATCCCCATGCGAGCGTAGTGCAACGCCATATCAGTGTCGTCAGCGGTATGGTAGACATCGGTGGCATACTCGCGGAAACAGGTAATGCACTGGGTCTTACCGGTTCGCCGACAGACCTCGATGCCTTCGCTGATACAAGCGTGCATGCCCTCCGAATTGTGTCCGCTGATCTCGGCTGTGGCTTTAGCCAAATTGTCATACCCGCACGATGAATACCAATGAACCGCCCACTCGTATTCTTGCTCCGACAGATCGGGCTGGATCGATCGAGCCAATTCGTTGCTCGCCAGCAAACCGATCACCTCAATGGCGGCGTCGCGACCGGCTTGTGGATCGAGAGCCGGTCCCCAGAATTGTTCATGATGGTAAACGTGGCTCTTAGATACGGAGTGAAACGTCGCTCGGCCCGCGCCAGACGTCGAATTTCAGTTGCCACCCGATGGGCTGATTCAAACATACAGAGACTCGTAAACTCGGACTCTTTTGCCTGAAGCGATTGCAGTTGTTCGTCGATATCTCGATCCGATGATTCACTCATGATTTTTGTCCCCAGAGACAATCAGCGATCCAGTCAAGGTCGCTTTGCTGTTGGTTAATGATTGACGAAGGTAACGATGCACCCGCCGTTCGCAGTGCACTGACGACAAGTAGTCGCAAGACACTTGCCAACGGCGAACTTGTCTTTTGTTCCAAGGCCCTGGCGATGAGGCGATGATTCCGATTGAGCAATATCTCGTTGCGAGCCCGTTCGCCCTGAGCAAAATGCTGATCGATCATCCGCTGAAAACCACTGGGTATGCCCCCGTTTTTCTTCAAGTCTTCAAAGGTTTTGATCACTTCATGACGCTCGTTAAGAAATGCCATGACCGGTTGGTTGGAGTCGAATGAGGCCATGCGAACGATGGCGTCGGTATCGCTGAGAAAATCGGCCCACTGTGGATCGGCCTCTTGCATATCGTCTATCTGCAGGATCTGCGCTGCGAAGCCGGGCGATGCGGGACTGACCACTCGCAACTCGGCCCGGTCGCTACTATCCGCCACCATACTGGCCAATAACGATTCCTCAAAACTACGAACCGTATGCACACACGGCGCATCGTGATGGGTAAACAGAGCGTTTATCCAACCTTCTTGGCGACGATCTGTGTTGAACCACACGACGTAATCCGCTTCCAGCTCAAAGATCGGATTAGCGGTGCTGCGTTGTATGATTTCATGGAACGTCAATTCTCCCTGAGATGTCGAAAAAGGATAGCAGCGACGCAGTAGAGCTCGGAGGCGAGGTTCCGACAACGCTGCTCCGGCAAACGTGTAACGATGCCAGGTCAAGATCGACCGCAAACGAATCGGCTGTTTTTCGGCCAGCTGCTCCAAATGTTCAAATAGGTGAATCTCCAATGCTTGCGACGCGATCGCAAATTCCCTGTCGCGAACCAGATCTTCCCGACTCGCAGTAGGTGAGCACTCTTTCAATTCCAAGACACCGCGGAGGAACGATGCCCACTCCGGCAAAAGACCCCGCAAGCGACGCGAGATCACCATACGACGCAGCGTCGCCGTGACGACCGACTCACCCGCAAACCCGGGCGTGCGCTGGGGCGAAATATAGAGTGCGCCCTGAATTGCCGGCCGCTGCAACTGCACCGGAATAACATCCAGCGGTGTCTCGTCAAAGTAGCTGGCCAACTCCAATTCAATCGCTTCAGGTTCAGGCGTCGCCTCAAACCAACTTGCGTGGATCACATTGACCCGAGCGACGCTGCCATTCAAGTGAATCGGAATGGTGAGAAAATCGGTATACTCTTTTAAAACGGCTTCAATTGACTGAGAGTCAGTAGCAAAATTGCGGAATTGTGGCTTCAGCAGCAAGCGGACGGTCGTCCCCGCCTGCTCGCGTTGCCACGACGATAATTCGATGTCGGTGCCACCTTCGGCATCCCAACGTACCGCTTGCTCACAATCCACGCGGCGGCTTTCCACAATCATACGCTCGGCAAGCATGAAGGCACTGAACATGCCAATTCCAAACATGCCGATCAACTGCTGTTGATCACCCTTGGGCAAAACAGAAGACGGGTGTTCGCCTTTGAGCAATCCCGTCAAGCCAATCCCCAATGTTCCAAGATACTGTTCCGCATCCTCCGGACTCAGTCCGTAACCATCGTCATGAAATTCGATGATCCCCTGTTCGGGGAATTGGAGAATATCGATTCGTCCCTGATAACCAAGATCGACCTGACGTCGCCGCATGGCCGCGTCGTGACTGTTCTGCACCAATTCACGCACGGCTGCGTCGGGACGACTGTACAACGCCGAGCCCATAATTTGAATGATGCCCGCAATATCGACCTTAAAAGGAATGCGGCGTGTCCAATTAGCCATGCAATCAACCAATTAAAAAGTTGTGTCCAATCACTAAAACTCACATCCTAACAATACAACCATCGATTTAGGGCGAACAGGGACAAGTTGGCCTGCACAGCACTCGCCAGTGTTTCCCAATTTCACTGGCAGGTCCCATGATAAAACGGACAATATCGCCGATCCAGTCGGCATGCCCAAGAAAATTCAGGGCGTTGCCCTGGCTATCACATCTCTGACAATCATGGCGCCGTCGACATACGTCGACGACCCGTTCGACCTGGCCGAAGAACGCGTTTAGCAGCAGTTGAACGGCGGCGGTGCTTCTACCGTTACGCGAAGAACGGAGACAGGGCTGGACATGGAACACGAACAGGTTGGGGCCGCCTGAAAGCGGAACTACAAGCGGCGGGGCCTCACCCAACAGTGCCCTCTTGAGACCGACGGGAGAGATTCTATTTGCCACCGAGCTCAAACGGTGGGTCGGTGACGGCGGAGCCGGCGACAGTCAGCCACTCCGTGACACTCCAGGCCGTCACCAAGCCGTGCTGGACGTACGGATCGGCGGCCGCAAACCCTTCCGCTACCACCGCCGAATCGCCGGCAAAGACCAACAACGAGGCCTGCGGGGGATCGCCCAAGACGCCGCCCAAGACCAACTCGCCGCGGTCGGCCGCCGCCCAAGCCAACGCCAAATGCGCCGCGCGGAATTCGGCTCGGCGGGTCAAATAGTCCGACGCGATCTCATAGCGCAGGAGATAATGCATGATCCAGGTACTCCAATCGGTTGACACCCGCGCTGTTTCCGACGCCGATGCCGACTACGGGCTTGTTGAGTTTTCGTAACCGTTCACCCCTCGTCAAAAATTTTAACCGCGAGAGATGGGAAGGACGGAGAGAAAGACAGCAGTTGCCCAGTTTTCTCTGCGTACTTCCCCCCTCTGCGGTGTTCCGTTTTCGGGCCAGCAGGAAATTTGAACCGCGAGAGATCGGAAGGACGCAGAGCAAGACTAGCGGTGGCCCGGTTTTCTCTGCACTTCCCCCTCTGCGGTGCTCCGTTTTCGGGCCAGCAGAAAACTTGAACCGCGAGAGATGGGAAGGACGCAGAGAAAGACAGCAGTTGCCCGGTTTTCTCTGCGCACTTCCCCCCTCTGCGGTGTTCCGTTTTCGGGCCAGCAGGAAATTTTAACCGCGAGAGATGGGAAGGACGGAGAGGAAGACAGCAGTTGCCCAGTTTTCTCTGCGTACTTCCCCCCTCTGCGGTGCTCCTCCTTCCGGCTGGCAGGAAATTTGAACCGCGAGAGATGGGAAGGACGCAGAGAAAGACAGCAGTTGCCCAGTTTTCTCTGCGTACTTCCCCCCTCTGCGGTGCTCCTCCTTCCGGCTGGCAGGAAATTTGAACCGCGAGAGATGGGAAGGACGCAGAGAAAGACAGCGGTTGCCCGGTGTTCTCTGCGCACTTCCCCCCTCTGCGGTGCTCCGTTTTCGGGCCAGCAGAAAACTTGAACCGCGAGAGATGGGAAGGACGCAGAGGAAGACAGCAGTTGCCCGGTTTTCTCTGCGTACTTCCCCCCTCTGCGGTGTTCCGTTTTCGGGCCAGCAGGAAATTTTAACCGCGAGAGATGGGAAGGACGGAGAGAAAGACCGCAGTTGCCCGGTGTTCTCTGCGCACTTCCCCCCTCTGCGGTGCTCCGTTTTCGGGCCAGCAGGAAATTTGAACCGCGAGAGATGGGAAGGTCGCAGAGGAAGGCAGCGGTTGCCCGGTATTCTCTGCGTACTTCCTCCCTCTGCGGTTCTCCTCCTTCGGGCCAGCAGGAAATTTGAACCGCGAGTGACCGGAAGGACGCAGAGGAAGACAGCAGTTGCCCGGTATTGTCTGCGTACTTCCCCCCCTCTGCGGTGCTCCTCCTTCCGGCTGGCAGGAAATTTGAACCGCGAGAGATCGGAAGGACGCAGAGGAAGACAGCGGTGGCCCGGTATTCTCTGCGTACTTCCCCCTCTGCGGTGTTCCGTTTTCGGGCCAGCAGGAAATTTGAACCGCGAGAGATGGGAAGGACGCAGAGGAAGACAGCGGTGGCCCGGTATTCTCTGCGTACTTCCCCCCTCTGCGGTGTTCCGTTTTCGGGCCAGCAGAAAATTTGAACCGCGAGAGATGGGAAGGACGCAGAGGAAGACAGCAGTGGCCCGGTTTTCTCTGCGCACTTCCCCTCTCTGCGGTGTTGATTTTTCCAGACATGCTCGCGAATGGGCCATCCGACTCAAGGAAATCTCGCGAAAACAGGGCGTTTCCGACTCAATCGAAATGCTTGACGCATTCCGCTACGGAAAAATCAACCAGCCCCAAGCGTCCAGGGGGATCGCCAGACCGTGGTGATTGGGCCAAACTTACTGAGCGGCCGCCAGTTGGTCGGCGACCAGGAACGCGATCTCCATTGCCTGCTCGTGGTTCAAACGGGGGTCCACCACACTCTTGTAGGCCCGGCCCAGATCGGTGGCCGTCAAGCCACGGGCTCCACCCACACACTCGGTCACGTTGTCGCCGGTGAGCTCCAAATGGATGCCGCCGAGAATCGACCCGGCACCGCGATGGATGGCAAAGGCCTCGGTGATCTCACGCACGATCGTGTCGTAGTTCCGCGTCTTGACGCCGTCGGCCGTCGAAATCGTGTTGCCGTGCATCGGGTCGCAGCACCACAGCACGGTCTTGCCCGAGCGCTGCACGGCCTCGATCAACCTCGGCAGCGCAGCGCCGATCTTGTCGGCGCCAAATCGGTGGATCAGGGTCAACCGGCCGGGCTCGTTGTCGGGATGCAGGACATCCATCAGACGGAGCAGTTCGTCGCCCTGCATCGAGGCGCCAACTTTGACGCCGATCGGGTTCTTGATGCCGCGGAAGTACTCGACATGCGCACCATCCAATTGTCGGGTGCGTTCGCCGATCCAGGGCAAGTGCGTACTGAGATTGAAGTAACCCGTGCGCCGCGGGACGGGACGCGTCTGGGCCTGTTCGTAGATCAGGTGCAGACCCTCGTGCGAGGTGAACACGTCGACCGAATTGAGCTGGCTGATGGCCAACCCTTGCACGGCTTCCATGAACCGCAGCGAATCGCCAATCCGCCGCACCATCTCGCCGTAACGCTGGAATTGGGGCGAGTCCTGCGTCTCGCTCATGATGCCCAATTCCCAGTTCTCGGGGTGGTGCAGGTCGGCGAAACCGCCACTACACAGGGCGCGGATGAAGTTCAAGGTCAGGGCCGCGCGTTCGTAACCCCGCAATAGCAGCTCGGGATCGGCACGGCGGTCGGTCGGGTTAAAACCACTGCGATTGACGATATCGCCGCGGTAGACCGGCAAGGTCACCCCGTCGCGGGTCTCGGTATCGGACGAGCGGGGCTTGGCGTACTGCCCAGCGAATCGGCCCACCCGGATGACTCGCTTCATCGACGAAAACGCCAAGATCAAGCTCATCTGCATGAGCACTTTCAGGTTGCGGACAATCGATTCGGTACCGCAGTCGTCCAAGCTCTCGCTGCAATCGCCGCCCTGCAATAAAAACGCTCGGCCCTCAGCCGCCTCGGCCAACTGCAGCCGCAGCTTGTCGATCTCCCAGCTGGTGACCAACGGCGGCAGGGAGGTCAGTTTTTGGACGACTTGGTCCAGGGCTGGCGGATCGTCGTAGACGGGCTGTTGGGCGGCCGTCATCTGACGCCACGAGGTGGGACTCCAGGGAGTCCCCGCGGGCACTTGATTCACGTTGCTCTCTACTCTCTGGTCGGGCGGCAGCGGCGGGGAGGGCGCAGCCCGCGAAGGGTTCTCGGGTGGGGGCGGTTGGCTGGGCCAAGCCTTATTATGCAATGATCCCGCCGACTGACAAAGGTCTGTTCGGCTCGCAGACCCCAGAACGTGGGTATTTCCACAACAGCCAACGGCCCGACCCCAACCTGACCAACGGAGTCCCGCTTACGGCTCCCAACCCAGCGAACCAAGCAACGGCCAGACCAGCCGCCTTGTGCCCGTCCGGAAGGACGGCACGCCCACCTAAACCTACGAGCCGATCGCGACCGTGTTTGGCCACGAACCTTGCTACTGGCGTGGCTCGGTGCCCCACAAGTGTCGGATAAAAAAGTCCGCGGTGCGACGCCGGCCATAAGCACCGGAGCCGATCCCATGCCCGCCACCGGGGACGACCAACAGATCAAAATCTTTGTTCGCGCGGATCAAGCCATCGACGACTTGCATGGTGGAGGCGGGATCGACGTTGCGATCCAGTTCGCCCACGATCAGGAACAGCTTGCCTGTCAGGTTGCCGGCTTGGGTGACGTTGGATTGGTCCGCGTAATGATCGTCGATGGGCCAGCCCATCCACTGCTCGTTCCACCAGATCTTGTCCATGCGATTGTCATGGCAGCCACAGTCGGCCACCGCCGCGTGGTAGTGTTCGCCGAAGGCCAGCACCGCGCGGGCGGCGTTTTGTCCACCGGCGGAACCTCCGAAGATGCCGACTCGTGTCAGGTCCATGGCGGGCTCTTGAGCGGCCGCGGCCTGCAACCAGAGAATCCGATCGGGGAAGCCACCATCGCCCAGGTTCTTCCAGCAGACGTCGTGAAAGGCCTTGCTGCGGTAGTTCGTGCCCATGCCATCGATCTGCACCACGATAAAGCCCAGCTCCGCCAGCGACTTCTCCCAGCGAGTGGGTTGGAACGACTTGGGCACAAACGCGCCCTGAGGCCCGGCGTAAATGTATTCGATTACCGGGTATTTTTTCTGCGGGTCAAAATTCGAGGGACGATAGATCACACCGTAGATATCGGTCTGGCCGTCGCGACCCTTGGCCGAGAAAGGCTGCGGCGGGCGCCAGCCGGTCTCGAGCAAGCGGCTCCAGTCGCCACGTTCCAATTCGGCCACCAAGCGACCGGTGGCCACGTCGCGGATCTCCGTCACGGGCGGGAGGTCCATCCGCGAGTAGGTCGCGAGCAGATATTTTTGATCGGGCGAGTACTCGATTTGATGCTCGCCATCGCCAGCCGTCATCACCACCAGGTTCTGGCCCTCGAAGTCGACGTGGCAGTAGTGGATTTGGTAGGGATCTTGGTCGGGGTAAATTCCGCCGGCGGTGAACCAGATCCGACGCTGGTCTTGATCGACGTGTTGGACCTCGCGGACCACCCAGGGGCCGCGGGTGATCTGCTGTTTGACTTGACCGCTGGCCCGATCCATCAAGTAGAGATGATTCCAGCCGTCGCGTTGGCTGGCCCAGAGGATCTCGCCGCTGCTGTCGATGTAGTCGACAAAAAACTTGCCGGTGTAATCGATAAACGTATCGGACACCTCATCGACGATCGCTCGGGTGGAGCCATCGATACCCAGGCCGACGACCCGCATGACTTGATGGCCACGTTGGTTGTAGCGGAAGGAGAATTCCTGCGAGTCGCTGCTCCAACGGAAATCGTGCAAGCTCCATGGGCTCGAGAACAACCCATTATCAACGGGCACTTCACGAGCTTGAGCGACGTCGATCAAACAGGGCTGCAGTTGACGGATTTGGTCGCCCGGTTTGAGATAGTCCATCTCCTGCAGTTTGGGTTGGAGTTGATCGCGAGGCGAGGACTCGATCAAGTACACCGTGCGGCTCTGGGCAGGCAACTCCCGCAGCGCCACCAGGAACCGGCTATCGGGTGCCCAGAAGAACTGGCCGTTGAACTTGTAGCCTTCCAGGGCAGATATGTCGACCGTTTGCCGTCGGTCCTCGGTGCGATTGACCAATACCAGAGCGCCGTCTTCGACCGTCGCCTCCCACTGCTCGTCCGGCGAACGACGTTGTGACCGCGCCGTGCGGACGGCGGGCGAGACTTCCTCATCGTCGCTGACATTGGCAGCCTGGTTTGCGGTCGGGCCATCCCAAGCGGTGTCGGCCCAGCGATCGGCTCGTTGTTGCCAGGCGTTCCACTGGGTCCACTCGTTCCATTCACTCCGCTCGTTCCATTCCGCCGCCGCTTCGCCCGCGACTTCGGCGCTGCCCCAGGGCGATTCGGGGGCCGGTGCCCGACGACGACGATTGCCGCCGGCGGGGCGATCCGAGTCCTCGCTGGTCGGCGGGTTGCCCTGCTGGTAGAAGGCGGCTTGGCGACGCAGCGAACGGGGCACGCGAATCTCGATTCCCTCGGGGTCGGTCAGCGTCACCGTTTGACCATCGTACTGGGCCGGGACCAGCGCCAGATTGCGGCCCTCGGCCGAGCGGAGCAGCCAGACGTGACTTTGGTAGGTGCTCATGGTGTTCGAGGCGCCGGGTTCGATTTGACCGTAAGACCGCGGACGACCTGCGGAGTCGACCCAGATCATTTCAACTGTTGTATTCAAGCGGTTTTGGAAGACGAGGTCGACGCGTTCGTCGCTGGCGCCGGATGTTTGCAGTTCGACACTCTTCTCGACGGGCACTTCGGGAAACTCGGCAGGGTCCGCCGCTCGCAGCTGGCCAGATTCGCGCTGGAACACAAACGGCTGTCCCTGCAGTCGCAGATAAACTTGTTGCAGCGATTCATCGAACCACAGCGGCAGGTTGCGGCCTTCTGGGCGAGTCGAAGCTTCCGCGTCGGTTGTGAGCTCGCGGAACCAGCGAGCCAGGTCGGCGGAAGTGAACAAGCGGTGCTTCTGCCCATCGGCCAGGGTCACCAGGTAGTATTCGGATTGCCGCGGCGCCACGTCGACCTCGTACCAGAACGCTTGCTGGGCGGCCAGCCAATGGGTGCGGAGCTTAATCCGATCGACTTGGCCGCGACCCCAGCGACCGGCCTGCTCCATCCGCTCGTAGTCGGCGGTCGTCCCTTGTCCCCAGGTCATGAGCGGGGGCAGGGTCGCCAACAGTCCCAGGCCGGCGCAGCAAGCCAGCCAAATCGGCCGCCAGTCGCGCATCAGTCGACCGGCCTGGGCCCGGCGAATGGAGAGGCGAGCTCGGTCCAATCCTGTGATCAGCTGCATATTATTTTACCTTTCTTATCTATAAAACAAAACACAGCGGCAAGGCGCTAGCCGCCGGTCTGCCCCTGTTTCGTGAGCGGCAAGGCGCTAGCCGCCGGTGGCCCCAGCGGTGGCGGTGTCCAACTAGACTAACTGATAGGACTGGTACGCCAAGTAGAGCAGATAGGTCATATAGCCGAGCAGAAACAGCCCACCCTCGAGTCGGCTGACGGTGCGACCGGACCAGAACACGGGAACGCACAGCAGGGTGACGAAGAACATGACTGGCAGGTCACGCCCCAACACGTCGGCCGAGATATTCAATCCACCGGTGGAGACGGCCGCGGTCAGCCCGAGGACGCTCAATAGGTTGAACAGGTTGCTGCCGATCACGTTGCCCACGGCGATGTCCCGCTCGCCGCGAAAGGCCGCGACAACCGAGGTGGCGATTTCGGGCAGGGACGTGCCGACGGCCACGAGGGTCAGGCCGATCACCAGTTCCGAAACGCCCAGGGTACGCGCGATGATGATGGCCGAATCAATAAACCAATTGGCGCCGCTGGTGAGCAGCGCCAGGCCAATCGCCAGCAACAGCACGTTCAGGACCAAGGCCGTTAGGGTCAGCGGCTTGGGTAGCCCCTCGTTGGGATCCTCGCCCTTGGCCACCGCGGCGGCGGCCGCCTCTTTGGCGTCTCGTTTGGTCTTCCAGCGACTGGCGATCACCGACCACGCGGTGTACGCCAGCACACCGGCGAACAGCAATGCCCCATCGCGGCGTGAAAGATTTTGGTCGAGGCAGAAGACCCAAACCAAACCGGAGACAAAAATCAACAACGGGAGATCAAAACGCAGCAGCTGTTTGGATACCGGCAAGGCGGCCACGACGGCAGTCAGCCCCAAGATCAGCAGCAGATTACAGATGTTGCTGCCCACCACATTGCCCACGGCGACATCGCCCTGTCCCTTCAACACCGCGCCGATACTGACGACCAACTCGGGGGCGCTGGTGCCAAACGCCACGACGGTCAGACCCACGACCAAGGGCGAAATACCGATGCCGACCGCCACTTTGGACGCTCCCCGCACCAACCATTCGGCCCCGATCGTCAAAGCCACGACACCCAATACCAACCACAATGCAACTTCCAGGGGACAATTCCTTTGACGAAACGGGAGGGGTCGGCAGGCGTTTTCACAGAAGTCGAACGTACCCTGCTATTTTACCGCTCAACCGCAAAAGTCAAGTGTTGGTGGCAACCCACGGCAGAGCGAGTGCTGCCACGGAACCGGGGCATAGAACCGGGGCATAGAACTGGGGCCTCAGAACTGGGGCACCGGTTCTGGGCGAACGGCGCGTGCATGCTATGATGCCCCTGAGAGGAACACCATGGCCAAGAAACAATTTGCCGTCGATATTTGCAAGCAGCAACTGACCTTCAGTGCGGCTCACTTCATCACCTTTGCTGGCTCGATCTGCGAGCGGCTGCACGGGCACAACTACGGGGTCAGCTGCCGGGTCGAAGGGCCGCTGGATGTGAACCGTTATGTGATCGACTTTATCGCCCTGCGGGACCAGTTGGGGCGAGTCTCCCAGCGTCTGGACCACCACGTGCTGTTGCCGACCGGTCACCCGCAAATACGGGTCCAGCACGACGAAGCGGCGGCCGAGGTCACGGCCAGATTCGAACAACGCCGGTGGGTGTTTCCCGCCGAAGATTGCGTGCTGTTGCCGGTCAGCAACACAACCGCCGAGGAGATCGCCAGCTATTTCGTCGACGAGCTGCTGGGGACATTGGGGGAGCACTGGCGGCCGGAACTGACCAGCCTGACGGTGCGGATCGACGAAAACCAGGGCCAGTGGGGCGAATGTCGCTGGGAGCCCTGATAACCCGCCCGGAATAAATCGCCGATCCAGCCACCAGCGGCTGTTTTTTGATCGGCTCAGCGGGTAAAATGGGGCCATGTGAACTCGGGTCGGCCTGCGGCCTGCGTTCGGGGCGAACGATCGCTCGGCCGGCGGGTAGGTCCGCTGGACAGGACAGACCGAGACAACTTCTGCGAAAAGGAACGACTCCAGTGCCTCCAGTAGTCATCGTGATTGGGATTGGCCTGCTGATTCTGTTGGGCATGGTCCTGGCGGGGATCATCGTCTACTTCTTCCCGCTGTGGATCCAATCCAAATTGACGGGTGCCGGCATCGGCTTTGGCGACTTGATCGGCATGACCTTGCGGAAGGTTCGGCCGGGGATCATCGTGCAGTCGAAGATCATGGCAGTCCAGTCGGGCCTGCCGGATCCGGACGTGACCGCCAAGAGTCTGGAGGCCCATTACTTGGCCGGTGGCAATGTGCCGCAAGTCGTGCGGGCCCTGATCGCCGCCAACAAGGCCAAGACCATTCAGTTGTCCTACCGCGAGGCCACTGCGATTGACTTGGCCGGCCGCGATGTGTTGGAAGCGGTCCAGACCAGCGTGTACCCGCGTGTGATCGACTGCCCGCCGCAGACACGGGGTCGCAGCACATTGGACGCGATGGCCAAAGACGGCATCCAGTTGAAAGTCACGGCTCGCGTGACCGTGCGGTCCAACCTGCAACAATTGATCGGCGGTGCGACCGAAGAGACGATCATGGCTCGCGTCGGCGAAGGCATCGTCAGCGCGATCGGCTCGGCCGAGAGCCACAAAGCGGTGCTGGAGAACCCCGACGTGATCTCCAAGACCGTGTTGTCGCGGCGATTGGACGCCGAGACGGCCTTCGAAATCGTGTCGATCGACATCGCCGATATCGACGTAGGCCAGAACATTGGCGCTCGCTTGCGGGCCGACCAAGCGGAGGCCGACACCCAAGTCGCGCGGGCCCGCTCCGAGGGCCGTCGTGCGGAAGCCGTGGCAACCGAGCAAGAAAACAAAGCCGAAATCGAACGCAGCCGCGCCAAGCTGGTCGAGGCGGAAGCCCAAGTCCCGCTCTCGATCGCCGAGGGCCTGGAGGGCGGCAGCCTGGGAATCCTGGACCTGTACAAGCTGAGAAACATTCAAGCCGATACCGAAATGCGGAAGGGTATCGCCAAGTCCAGCAGCCACGCCAGCTAAAGTTGCTCTCGGTGGGAAGCGACCTCGTTGACTACCGCCGACGGACGGGCCAACTCTCCAATCCTTCGCTACTCAGGAACTCCCCATGGCCGGTGATATCGAAGCCTTTCTGAAGATGGCCGCCGAACGTCGCCGCCAAGCTCAGGCCGGCCAAGCTCAGGCCGGCCAAGCCCAGGCGGGCCAAGGTCAGGCTGGTCAAGGTCAGGCCGGCCAAGGCCCCACTGGTCAAGGTTCGGGCGGGCAGAATGCAGGCGGCGACTCGGGGCCGACCACTCGGTACCGCGGCCAGACCAGTGGTCGCGGCGGCGGCGGACAGGGTGGCGGCGGGCAGGGTGGCGGCGGCGGGCAGCGGTCAAGTAACTCGGGTGGCCAGCGCGGGAACCAAAGGCCAGAACCGGAGCGTCGGCCCCTGCGATCTTCGCTCTCCGGCGAACGAGACATGCTGGACCCGGTGCTGTTGGACGATGTTCCTTTGGATCCCTATGCCCAGGCGGACGACTTGCCGGATCGGCCCAAGAGTGGCAAGGACAAGGCCACAGCCAAGTCGCAAAAGAAGCCAGCGTCAATGGACGCCGGTCGTCTGAAAACCTCCGTGGCCCCGAGCGCGAACCCGTCGGCCGGGACCTCCATGCGGTCCGCCACCGGCACCCATGATCCCACCCGACACGCCGGCCGCGAGGGTGGGATCAGCGAAGAAATTGTGCGAATGTTGCAAACGCCCACTAGTATCCCGGCGGCCATTGTGTTGAGCGAAATCCTCCGCCCGCGTGATTTTGATCGTGACGATTGGGACTAATCTTTTGTCTGACAGGAATGCAAGCGTCGGACGTTGGTTGCTTGTCGCTATGCGACAGATTTGGCAACAGCAGCGGACACTGTTTGCGACGGCCCTGCTGTATCGCCTGGTCGGTGTTTTTTTGCTGTGGCCGCTGTGGGCGGCTTTGCTGCAAGGGTTCGTGAGTGCCTCGGGGGAGGCCGCACTGACCAACGACTCCATCCCGCGCTTCTTGCTCAGCCCATGGGGCCTGGCCGGAGCGCTGATCTGCCTGCCCATCGGCCTGACAATCGTGGCATTGGAACTCTCCAGCTTAATGACCTTGAGCTACGCCCAACGCCGCGGTTCGGCCTTGTCGATTGCCCAAGCCGTGCGGTTCTCGCTGTCGCATACGCTCAGCAACTTGCTGCTGATCTGCCGCCTTTTGCTCGAGGCTTTCCAGTGGAGTCTTCCGCTGCTGTTTTCACTGGGCGTGGTGGGACTGGGGTTGTTGGGGGAGCATGACATCAACTTTTATCTGGCCCAGCGGCCGCCCGAATTCTATTGGGCAGTGGCCTGCGGCGGGCTGATCACGATCGTCTGGGGCTGGATCGCCCTGCCCCGTTTGGCCAGCCTCAGTCTGGCGTTGCCGCTGAAGTTGCTCGATGGGTTGTCGGTGGCGGAGGCATTGTCCACCAGCCGCACGCGTCTGTGGCCGCTGCGTTGGCGCGTGGTCGGACTGTGGGCCGGTTGGCTGGGGTTGCAAGTGGCGCTGTCGATGGTTTGGACGGCCGCGGTGTACGGGACGGCGGTCTGGGTGGTGCCCTACACCCTGACGTGGTTCCCCGCTCTGCTGCTGGCCCTCGGCCTATTTTTCCTGATCTATATAACGGGTAATTTGCTTTTATCGCTTTTTCAATCGGTATCGCTGGCCGTGCTCTGTGTCCGGTTGTTGCCGGAGTCGGCTCTGGGTCATCCACTCCCCGGTGACAACGGGGCCTCTTTGGCGGCCTCGGACGCGGTGGTCCGCAGTCCCGCGAACCAGTGGCGTTGGCCCTGGATCCTGGCCGGAGTCGCCGTCGCTGCCCTGCTGGCCGGCGGCTGGCTCCTCCGCAGCGTCCCCCAACGCGCCCCGGTGCTGATCATCGCGCATCGCGGCGCCGCGGCCGCCGCACCGGAGAATACTCTGGCGGCCTTTGAACGCGCGATTCAAGACGGCGCCGATTATGTGGAGCTGGACGTGATGGAGACCGCCGACGGGCAAGTCGTCGTCTTTCACGACAAGGACTACATGAAAGTGGCCGGGGTGCCGGTCAAAATCTGGGAGGCCACCTACGAGCAGCTGGCGCAGATCGACATCGGCAGTCACTTTTCCCCCGCCTACCGCGATCAACGCACGCCACTGCTGCAGGAGGCCTTGGAACTGTGCCGCGACCGTGTGCGTGTTATGATCGAGCTAAAAGAGTACGGCCGCGGGCAACGGTTGGTGGAACGAGTGATCGAGATCGTCGAGCGAGTGGGGATGAGCCAGCAGGTGGCGGTCATGTCGCTGAGCGTGCCCTTGGTACGAGAAACCAAACGACTGCGGCCGGATTGGACCGTCGGAGTGCTGTCCGCTGTGGCAGTCGGGCGACTGGCGGATATGGAGGCCGACTTCTTGGCCATCAGCGGACGTTCCGCGACGCGAGACTTGTTGGGGCGGGCTCGTCAGCGGCAGAAACCGGTATACGTGTGGACCATCGACAGCGAACCCGCATTGCTGCATTACCTCAGTTTGGGGGTCGATGGGATCATCACCAACCGCCCGGATGTGGCTCGCCGCAGCCGGGAGTTCTATCAGGAGCTCAGCCCCGCCGAACGCTTGTTGTTGGAAGCCAGCTTGCGACTGGGGATTGTCCCCTTCCTCCCTACCGAATTGGCACCCGGGTAAAGTGCGTTGGCACCCGGTTTTTACAGGAACGGGACGCTGGCCCGCGCCGGCTAACTCGGTAATTTATTTGCGGACGCTTCCTCAGCCGCGGAGCTTAACCGCGGGGGACGGGTGTGGATTCGGGTTCGGTTTTCCAGATCCGGAAGCGAACTTCGACATCTTCGGGGACGTAGACGACCAGCGGCAGGCGACTGTTGTAGCGGAGTAGGCTGGGTTCGCCGCCCAGACTGATGAATCGCTTGACCTTGGGAGCGTCGGGGTCGACGGCCACGCGTGTGCCAGCCAGGGGCCCGAGGTGCTTGAGGGTGTACTTGGGGAAACCCCAGCCCTCGATCGATTCCTCCAGCAACTCGCCGGCGAAGAAGTAGCGGTTGACCTCGTCGATGGTCAGAGTTTGTCCGACGAGCAGTTGAATGCGGAACAGGCTCTCGTCCTCTTGTGGGTCCAGGTGCAGGACATAGCGTGCCATGCCGGCTTCGGCCTCGGGATAGGCCTGCATATTCTCTTTGGATTCTTGACCCGCGGCCTGGGCACACATCAGCAGGGGCAAGCTGCCTAACAACAAACAGGGCAACAACCAATGATTCATTTTGACGGATCTCCTGAGTGAGTAAAACTTAAGTGGCCCCGTTGCCATCCTGACCCCGGTGGTATTTTAGCCGATGGGTTGGCGGATGCGTACCCGCGATTGCCGTCGCGGCGTGGGCGATGGAAGTTTCGAAAAAAAGTGCGAGTACCTACGGGTTGGCGCTGTGCGCTCGAAACTTCCTTACGGTCGCGTATGGGTAGGCGATTTCCCCGCCAGCCCAACGAGGGACTTGGTGCGCGAGCTTGTCAGGTCGCCCGTCGCGGCCCGTTTGACTTGACCGGTGTTCGGAGGCGATCTACACTCCCAGTCGATTGTTTGTCATCCGGGCGATAGATGGATGACAGGGAATCTCTGGCGATGTTCGCTCGATAGCCGCTCCCCTGCCTGCAGAAACGCCGAGATTGCCCGTGATCTGTCCACCTTAGTCTGCCATCTGCTGACATTGATGTTTGCCTTTCTCTGTGGCCCGTGACTTGGCGGCCGTGCATGCTCGAGCAAAGCGTGGCGTTGGGTCGATTCATTTGCATAGAAAACATGGTAGCGCCATGCTGAATTTGTTTCGTTCTCAGTCGGCGAATTTTAAGGCGGAATTGCTGTCCGGTTTAACGGTGGCGTTGGCCTTGGTGCCGGAGGCGATTGCCTTTTCGTTCTTGGCCGGGGTTTCACCCATCATCGGATTGTACTCGGCGTTTTTCATCGGTTTGATTGCGGCCTCATTGGGCGGTCGACCGGGGATGATCTCGGGCGCGACGGGCGCGATGGCGGTGGTGGTGGTCGGATTGGTGGCGATCCACGGCGTGGAGTACTTGTTCCCGACGGTGATGCTGTGTGGTCTGCTGCAGCTGGTGGCGGGGGTGGCGCGCATGGGCGTGTTGATCCGCATGGTGCCGCACTCGGTGATGTTAGGATTTGTTAACGGGTTGGCGATTGTGATCTGTTTGGCACAGTTGGGCAGTTTTCAAACGATCAATTCGGTCGGTGTGCTGGAATACCTGTCGGGACCGGCCCTGGGTTTGATGTTGGCGCTGGTCGCGTTGACGATGGCCATCATTTGGCTTCTGCCGAAGTGGACCCAAGCCGTGCCCGCCTCGTTGGTCGCGATCCTGGTCGTGACGACGATTGGGTTCACTGCCAATCGACTCTTGCCCGCGACCTGGGCCGGCGCGAATCAGCAACAAGTGGTGATGACGGTCGGCGACATGCTGCATACCAACGCCCGGGCGGCGGCCGTCAAGTCGGCCTTGTCCAGCGAGGGGGGGATTGAAGCCGCGACCGGGTCACACGCTCCGGCTGCATCCCACACCGAGTTGACGACCGAGCAGCAAGCGTTGGTCGCGGAGACCATGAATCGACTGGATCCCGCCGACTCCAGCATCCGGGCCGGCCTGCCGCAGTTGTTCTTCTTGGCCTATGCCCTGCCGCCGCTCACGTTCGAGACGCTGTGGATCATCCTGCCCTTCGCAGTGATTCTGGCCGCCGTGGGGCTGATTGAGTCCTTGATGACGCTGAACCTGATCGACGAGATTACCGAGACTCAAGGGGACGGGAATCGCGAGTGCCTGGGGCAAGGCTTGGCCAACGTCGTGTGCGGATTGTTCGGCGGCATGGGCGGCTGTGCCATGATTGGCCAGTCCTTGATCAATGTCGAATCCGGTGGACGCGGACGAACGTCGGGAGTGGTCGCAGCGGTCTGCCTGTTGGCATTTGTGCTGTTTTTCTCCAGTTGGATCGAGATGATCCCGATGGCGGCCTTGGCCGGCATCATGTTTATGGTGGTGATCGGTACCTTCGAGTGGGCGTCGTTCAAATTGTATCGACGCGTGCCATTCACGGATTTTATGGTGATGGTGATTGTGACCGCCTACACGGCAGTTTATCACGACTTGGCCACGGCAGTGATCCTGGGTGTCGTGGTGTCCTCTTTGGCCTTTGCCTTCAAACATGCCAAGAACGTGCACGCGGATGCGTTTGTCAACGAACGTGGAACGCGCGTTTATCGCTTGCACGGACCGCTCTTTTTTGCGTCGGTCACGCAGTTCAAGGGCCTGTTTGATGTTGAATCGGACCCCGAGACAGTGGTGATCGATTTTTACTACAGCAAGTGCTACGACCACTCGGGGATGGAGGCCATTCAGGCGGTCGCCGCTCGGTACCAACAGAGCGGCAAGACCGTGCACCTGACAAATTTGAGCGACCCGTGCCGAGAGATGTTCCGCAAAGCGACCGATTTGATTTCTGTCTCATTCGCCGATGAGCCGCAATTGCACGTCACCAAAGCCCGAGCCTTGGAGTTGCCAGCCAACGCGACAGCGCCGAGCGACTCCAAGGCATAGTGTTATTCAAACACTAAGCCTGGCGACCGATTCCACTGGCCCAGATTCCACTGGCGTGTCTGGGCCCCCATGCTTCAACAGCAACCCATGCTTCAACAGCAAACCAGTGCTTCAACAGCAACCTGTGGGGCCGCAACCCGAGCCCGTGACGAGTGGCAGGACCGACAGTCCGCAGAGATCTTCGGCCAAACAGGCGGTCTGTTTGGGCGCCAACGCAAAGACCAGCGTGTTCTCGCGTGTGGCCACCGAGACCACTCGCCAGGTCTCGATGCTGGTCCCTTGCAGCTCGACATCCACCGGCAGGCTGGGGTCCATGCCCAAGGCCGTGGATTTTCCGAGGATCCCCGCCAGCTTTTGCGGGCTGAGGCGATGGTCGGTATCGTGGGCAACCAGGGTTTGCAGCACGCAGGCTTGATCGCTCCGCCGCACACCGCCGCAGTCGATGAAATCTTTGGTGACTAGCCCGACTTCGGTGACGTGGAAATGCTGGGCCAGGGCCAGTCGCTCGTCGATCCACAACTCGAGTGTCTGGGCGGACGTTGCCAACAAG
Source organism: Pirellulaceae bacterium (assembly GCA_018402565.1). Classification (GTDB taxonomy): domain Bacteria; phylum Planctomycetota; class Planctomycetia; order Pirellulales; family Pirellulaceae; genus M30B19. The sequence goes on from JAGYIQ010000002.1 coordinate 945,510, forward strand.
GCGGCGTGAAATTGGCTGAGATTCATACGTGCGGGCTCCTCGGGTTAGACTTCGAGTAACCGTTCACGATCGCGGGGCAATCCTCCTCGGGGCAATTGCGTTACTCCAGTCGGATCGTTCGTGGGGCAAACTCGACGTAATCGTATGATAATGCAGCGGATTCTGCAAGCAACCGCGCGACTGGCTCCATGGCATCCTACAGGTCATGACCGGTTACAATGTAGTGCGTGCTGGCTGCTGGGGCGTTGGCGGTTTTGAACATGTGAATCCTTGTGACAGGGTCGATTCGGCGGCCTTGGTGAACGGAGATGGTGTGAACGGAGGCGATGTGAACGGAGGCGGTGTGAACGGAGGCGACATGAACGGAGATGGTGTGAACGTCGGTGAGATCCCTGCGTGGGTGGCGGGCTTGCAGTCGGTTTTTGGGCCGCCCAGTGACACGGGGTTCGGCAGTGCGGTGTTCTATGGCCCCCCCTGCGCGGCAGCGATGCCGTTGGAGGCGATGGCTCGGATTCACTACGAGCGGTTTTGCGGTGAGCGTTGGACGGAACTGGGCAGCGAGCAGTGGTTGGGGGTTTGGCGGCGGCTGTACGACCGCCCGGCTGGGCAGGCCGGGGACGTCCTGAGTGAGATCCCCGCCTTGGCTGACCCCGAAGTACGGTCCGCGGCACTGATGCTGTGGGAAGGTGGTCCCGAGCCGACGGCGGCCCGAGCGGCTCTGCAGGCTGCGTTTGATGCGACCGTTGTCGTACAATTTCACATTTACAAAATTGGCGATGGTGAAGCCATGTCGGGGGCGATCTTGGCGGCCGAGACCACGCGAGGGGAACAATGTTGCCTGATCATTTTGTTGGATTGAAGATGATTCGCTGTATGCCGAAAAGAGCCGAGGCCCGCCCATGAGTGGCGACCCCATGAGTGGCGACCCCAGACGCGGCGAGCCCAGACGCGGGGATATCCCCGTAACGCCAGAACACGCGTCGCCGGAACACGGATCGCCGGAACACGCAACGCCGGAACCCCGAGCCCGGGACCCCGTATCGACCGAAGATGTGGCCACGGCCTATCACGAAGCGGGGCACGCCGTGGTGGCCTTGTCGTTGGGGCGGACCGTGGAGAAAGTCACGATCGTCCGCAACTCGTTGCGTTTGGGTTCGGTCCAATTCGGCAGCCGACGCAAAGGGCGGCGGCAGGACGCGTTTGAAACAGAGGCGATGATCCTGTTGGCCGGACTGCTGAGCGAAGCGCGGGTGACGGGGCGGATGAATTGGGCGGGGGCCGGGCAGGACATGCTGAACTTGCAGCGGATGATTTGCATGCGAGTGGGAACTGACAAAGCGGGCGAGCGATTGCAGCGTCGGTTGATGGACAAGACCGAACATTGGTTGGAGCAACCTGAGATTTGGGCGGCCGTCGAACTGATCGCGCAACAGTTGCTGCAACAAGGCGTGCTCAGCGGCCGTGCGGCTCGGCACCTGTACGAACAAGAGGCCGGGCGAATCGCCTAAGGACTTGTCAGTAATTAACTTACCGAATTGGAAATCAGCCGGAGTGCGTTAGCACCCGGTTTTTGCGGCAATTGGACGCTGACCGTTTCGGGCAATTCGGTAACTAATTTGCGGACAAGTCCTAAGCGGCCCACCGCTAGCCCGACTAATACACCCCAGTCAGACGCAGCAGGTTGATGATTCGCAGGTCGTTGTACAGGACGGGCGACGCGTAGTGATAGGGCTGCTCGCTGCCTTTGAAATGTCGCTTGTACTGCGCGTGACCTTCTAAGTTATAGAAGTAGCGATTGACCCACCACGCGCGGAAGGCGTAGCGAAAGCTGTAGTGCAGAAAGGGATTGCAGGGAAAGGTTTTATTTTCGATCCAGGCCATCGGCGAGAGGCCCAGCGTCACTTGCAGCTTGCCTTCCTGTTGAAATTGTTCGATGGCGGCCCGCATGATGCCCTGTTCTGCGTATAGCGGTGCGTCGGGGTGGCGACGTTTGATGGCGGTCGCGTAGCCAATGACCTGGCCGTCGCGATAGAGTGGATCGAAGTACATGAAGGCCAGGCAGCGACCTTGGGCATCCCGCAGGAAGAATTTCCGGACATCGCGTTCGTCGCGATAGCAGATGGGCCGGTTGAGGAACCGCATTTCCGAGCGGCTGTACTTCATGCTTTTCCGCCACTGCTGCGACACGTCGACGGCGGCTTGGGGGTCGATGTCCGCGAAGGTCAGTTCGGCGATCTGGTAGCCGTGTTTCTTCAACCAGTTGCTGGCGTAGCGAATGCGTTCCATCGACTTGCCGGCGAACGAGTACTGGGGCAAGTCCAAGGTCGTGTCGACGCCCATTTCATTGATGTAGAACCGACGGGCCGCCAGATGGGCGGCGGTAGCCGCGGAGACTTGCACGAAGGTCGGCCGCGGGAAGCGTGCCAAGAAACTGTCCAGCAGCGTGGGGATGTCATCGGCCGAGGTGACCGGATCGCCCAAGACAAACACGTGGCCCTTGCGTTGCACATAGGCCAAGTAGCCCACGTTCGACCAGTGGTACTCGAGGTGTTCTTGGGCGGCGGTGTTGTACGCCAGGGTGAAGTCGCCAAACTGTTGCAGGGCTTGCCAGCGACGTTGTTCCGCGATCGTAGCGAAGGGCGGCGTGGCGGAAGATCCCTCGGACTCCAACGATGCGGCCGGCGATGCTGCAGACCTGAGTTCCGCGGCAGCCACCGACTCGGCCGAAGCAGATCGCTGGGCCGAAGCAGATCGCTGGGCCAAGGCAGATCGCTGGGCCGAAGCACCGCCTTCCACCAAGTCTCGGCTCAATTGCTCCAGTTGGTCCACGCTGCGGGCCCAAGCATCGGTCGAAGCGTAGTTCGCGGATCGCGACACGTCCATCGCTTCCTCCGCCTCTATCGCCCCGATCACCTCCATCGCAGTGGTCCCAGTCGAGTTGCGGGCCAGGGAGTCGCTGGGGGACGGGTGCGTGGGGTTGGCGAAACCGAGTACGGCGCCGTTGCGTCCTTCATCGGGCCCGGGCAAGCCACAACCGAAATCCGGATGGAGCGGAGACTCAGGCATGCGTTGGGCCCCCCGCGGTTGGGGCCTGGCCAGGTCCATCAACCGCGGCAGTCACGGCAGCACTGCTGGGGGCGACATCGAGCACGTGCGGCCGCCGCGCTGCCTGAGTCGCGGGAACTTCGACCGGCTTTGTCGCAGCGACGGATTGGAACATGATGGGGCCGACTTTGGCCAAGCGAAAATCGCTCACGTCATCGACCGTCATTCCCTGCTGTCGCAGTTCGGCCGCGTAATCGTAGTTCTCGTGCCAGGGCACCAAACGCATGGCCCAGAACAGGGCCATGGCCCATTTGGAGTAGGCCAGATTGAAGGCGCGGGCCGGCAGGGAGCCCTGCGGCGGGCTGACGTCAGCCACAAAAAACCTGCCACCGGGTTTCACCAAACTGATGGCGTGTTTCATCATCTCCTGCATCATCGGTCGCTTGAAGCAGTTGAGAAAAAAGTTGGTGGCCACGGCATCGTAATGGTTGTAGCGGCAATGGTCGAACGCGTTGCAGCAAATCAATTCGGCCGTCAAGCCGGCTCGATCTAACTTCCGTTGCAAACGCTGCAACATGCCTTGGCTAATATCGATGCAAGTGACCTGCAAACCCATGCGAGCCGCCTCCAAGGCATCCTCGCCGGCCCCCACGCCCAGGTACAGCACACGCTGTCCCGGTTGCAGAAACCGCAGTTGACTGACCTTGGCAACCTTGATCTGGCCCGTGCTGTAAATATGCGAGGAGGTCTCGTAGAACCAAGCGGCTCGATCGTAGTTGCGACTGAGCTTGCGTTCGGAGGTCACCATGCTAGCGGAGTTCCTGTTCTGGCATGGAGTCCTGCCGAGACAATTGTTCGAAGGTGCTGGCGTCCACGATGGCCGGCAGTTCGGTCGCGGGAGTGACGGCAGCGTTGGTCCGCCAGGCAACCGTTGCCCAACCTTGCTCGAAACTGAGTGCCACCAAGCGAGCGGACGCGATGATGCGGGTGACCTGGGGATCGTTGAGTTCCGCGACCCATTGGGGATCCAGCAAGTTGATGGGCAGCGCCAAACCGGCTTGACCGGTCTCCGCCTCTCGCTGCCGCTGCAGTTCGCGGTTCAGCGTGTTCTCGATCAAGTCCAACACCGTGGCCGTGTTTAGATCGATCTTGTTCGGGTCCAGCAGGCTGGCGCGGATATCGCCCAATTGCCGCAAGCGCAGTTGCGTTGGATCGGCGGGATCGAGCAACAGTTTGAGGCGAACGAGGACCTGGGCATCGTTGATGGATTGGCCCTGGGCCTTGAAGTTGCGAATATTGATGACCACTTGGATCATCTGCTCTTCGAAACGCAACTCAATCGGCCGGGCGTTGGCCAAGGTCAACTCGAAAGCTTCACGCGGGACCGGCTCCGTCGCGGGAACTTGTCCGCCATTGGCTTCGATTTCGCGTTTGATTTCCTCTTCGATACGGGCCACGTCTTCATGCGTGATCACCCGGCCGGCCAGGGCGGCTTCGACGGTGTTGGTGATGAAGCTATCGTGCAATTGCACCGCCAGCTCACTGGGGGCGGCGATCGCGGGCGGTGGCGTCAGGGCCAAGGTCTGTGTGCCGTTGTACTTCTTGCCATAAACCTGCAGGAAGTTTTCGTCCGTCAGCAGGTAGGCCGTGGGACGATTGTCGCGCAGCCAACCGATGTTCTCGCGTCGTTCCTGCATGTCCCGCCGACCCTGTCGCAGGGCGGTGGTCGTCTCTCGCTCGAACTCCTGCACCAAGCGATTCTCCGCGCGGCGAGCGCCGATCGCCTCGGCGGCACTCTGCTGATTTTGGAATTGTGATTCGGCCAATCGATCGACCAGGCGACCGCAGCTGGTGCCCTTAAAATACGACTGCAGGTTGGCGGCGCCGTAGGGAGCACGCTGGTACCAGCCACCCACGTTCAAGTAGATGCTGCGGCGGGCCTCGACATCGGCTTGTGAACCGGTGAAGGCCGTGATCGGTCCGGCCGGGGTGTAATTATCCGAGTTCACGCGACCGGCCATCTGCAAGCTGATGTGGGCTTGCGATGGGTTGGGCACAAAGTCGATCCGGACTTGGCCTTGAGTCGTGGCCGTGCCAAAGACCTCGTTATCCAAGATGACCTCGTACACCGGTTGGGTCTGTTGCACGGGCCGACCCGCCAACTGATTGACCAAGGACTCGCCGACGTAGACCAACGCGTTCTGCCGCCAGAAGGTCCGCTTGAAGGCCGTGGTCAGCGCTGTCGCTTGATCGACGTTCTCCAGCAAGCCGATGATGCGGGCCACTTCCAATTGTTTGTTGCGATCGCCGCTGGCGTGGAATTGCTCCAGGGAAGCGATCAGATTGTCGACCTGCCGCGTCAGCAATTGCGGCATGTTTTCGCGGCGGCCCAGATTCAAGGCGTTGACGTAATCGGACAACAGCCAGTTGGCCAAGGCGGCGTAGGGGTTCGGGTCGCGACGGGCCTGGTCTTGCAGCCAGGTTTGCTGCGTCCGCAGGCCGTTCAACAGGTCGTTGAGCGACGGCTCAGCGGGAACGTCCTGCCAAGCGACTTGCCGCACGGCGTCGGTGCTCAGCAGTTCCGCGGGCCCCAACGCGTCCTCCAGCGAATCGCCAATCCGTTGCACAGTCGCATTACCGGGACCCGTGGCATCGCCGATGCGGCCACTGGCGGGCTTGGACGCGGCGTCAGCCCCGCGGGCTGTGGCAGCGGCCGGTGCAGCATTGGTTTCCCATGGCAAGCTGACTGCGACCTCCAACCAGCGGATCGTCAGGTCCAGTTGCTGGAGCTGCTCGGCGGGTGTCAGCGGCGTCTGCTCGCTGGCACGCTCGCCACGCAGGGCCGCCAACACGGGCGGGGGCGAGGCGTAAGCTTGGAAGTTCGGCCCGCGTTCTTCGATGTACTTGCGCAAGGCGCGGACTTCGGCCAGGGTGCGGAGTCGCTTGGCGTTGAGCTGTTGACCAGTCATCGGCCGCAGTTCCTTGGCCGCGGCCGCAAAGGCGTCACTCCACCCCGCGAGATTGTCTGCCGAGTAGACCGTTTCCGGGTACAGATCTTGGGCGGCGCGGATTCGCCGAGCCTGCTCCGCGAGGGCCTCGCGAACACTGGCGAAATTCGGGTGCTCCAGTGAACTGTGTCGCTGGCTGAAACGCTGGGCGGCCTGCTCCAGTTCCGCCACGGACGCTCGTCCGCCGCGGCCAACGAGCGTCTCGAGCGTATTCAAATCCAGGAACACCCGCCATTGTTCGGCCTGGGGGGAGCCCTCCAACCAATCCGTCAGGCGGGTCACGGTGGCTGACAGGGTTTGTGTGTGGTCCTGGGCCTGAGCAGCGGGCAAGGGCCAGCTCAACGCGGCCGACCAGCCGAGGCATCCACAAGCGACCCAGCCAGCCGCCAACCATGTGATCTTGTTCTTCTTGTTCATGTTCGTCGTCTTGGTGCGTGGGTCGAAGCAGCGATGGGCCGCGTCGTATTGGACGCTCCAGCCCTGTCAGCTTGCCCAATCATACCGAATTGCCGATTTTCACGGGACCCGGGTTCCGCTGGACTTTCCCGAGTACTTCCTAGCAAATCTTGTCGGTTGGACAAAGCCACAATTTTGCCAAAACTGGGGTCAGCGGAGCCAATCGACCGAATGGGCGGCTTGTTGGGCCTGTTGCAGCAGGACGACCTGGCCGGTGCGGAGGTCGAACACGTTGCCGCGGGCTTGCGGGAGTTGGGGGTAGCGGTCCAGCGACCCGTGTTCCTGGACGAACCGGTCCAAGGCCTGCAGCTTGGCAGCGGCGGTCGCCTCGCCGGCCACTTCCTCTCCGGGGCGGGCCCCCCAGATGATCTCGTTGCGACCGGTCGTCCAGAGGAAGAACTCGACTGGGGCGATCGGACCCGCGACCGGACCAGCGGCGATGGGGGCGGGGGAGCTGCCGCGGGCGTAGATCCCCGCCAAGCCAGCGGATGCTTGCCGGGGGTGCAGGGCGGCGGCCAGCTCCGCGGCCCAGAGGACCCGTTGATCGGGCCACGGGGCACCGGCTTGCAGGGGCTGCTGCACCAGGTCCTGGACGGCGATCCGCAGCAGTTGCCGCGCCCCTTGCCGGTCCAGGCCTTGGTCGGCCAGCACCAGGCCGCTGGTGTTGATTGCCATGACCTGCCGGTCCGGCAGCTCGACCAGTAACGGCCGGCGATAGCGAATCTCGGCCTGCAGACCGCCGAGCGACTTTCTTACGGAGACCACTTCTTCGACCCAGGGATGCTGTTGCAGGGCGGCGACGGTGGTCGGGACGAGATCGGGGTCCAGCAGGCTGCGATCGGCCAGGGCCAAATCCGCCAACAGTTGGTCCTGGGACTGGGGCGGCAACCACGCGGGTGCGTCGGTGATTCGGACCTGATCGGGGCGGACGTGAAACGCCGGGTCGTTCTGCAGGGCCTGACGATATTGGCTCCAGAACTTGCCGGCCAGCATCAGTCCACCTGCGGTGATCACCAGGATCAGCACCAAGGGGTTGGCGATATATTTGGAGAGCTGGCCCATGATGATCCGGCGGCGGTGGGGACGAGCGGGTCGGGGAGCGGGGACGCTGCCTGGCCCCTGGCGGTACTGCCTGGCCCCTGGCGGTACTATCGACGGCCGGAGACCGATCCAACCACGCCCCCAGGCTCAAGTCGCAAAACTTCTACAATCGACATGACCGGCGAGTGGGCCACCGGGGCTGCGTGGGGTGGAGTGGCATGGATGAAATCCCCGTCGCCAACTATAGTGAGGGCGGCTGATCGAGGTTCGATCAGAGATGGTGACGCCGGGCGGGGTTGCCGTCGCAGCGAGCACTCCTTCGACAACCGCTATGCCTGGCAGTCAACTATTTCGGCATCATCGCTGGGACGTTCCGACCGGCCAAACGAGTGCCTGGCGACAACCGATCACGCCGCCGCAGATGTTTGTCGGCTCCTTCTTTCTGTTGGTCTTGGCGGGAACGGTCGTGTTACGGACGGTCCCGGCCTTATACGCCAACGGCCAACCGCTGGGTTGGGTGGACTCGTTGTTTACGGCCACCAGCGCGGTCTGTGTGACCGGCTTGATCGTGGTCGATACCGCCACACATTTTTCTTGGGCGGGCCAAGCCTTCTTGCTGCTGCTGATTCAGTTGGGCGGATTGGGAATGCTGTCGCTGACCAGTCTGATCATCGTGGCGTTGGGCAAACGACTGTCGGTGCGGTCGGAGATGGTCACGGTCGGTTCGCCGGTGGTGAATCCCGACATTGATATCAAGCGATTGACGGTGGACATTGTCCGCTTCACGTTGCTGTTGGAGGCGGTGGGGGCCGTCCTGTTGTGGCTGCAGTGGGGCCCGCGATTGGGCTATCGGGAGGCTGTCTGGCACGCGATTTTTCACTCGGTGAGTGCTTTTTGCAATGCTGGCTTCTCCACCTTCAGTGACTCGTTGGTGGGCTGGCAGGCGGCACCGCTGAGCTTGGTGACCGTGGGGCTGTTGGTGATCGGCGGCGGGCTGGGGTTCCTCACCATGGAGGAGTGTTATCTCAAGGTCGTCAAGCGAATCCGTGGACGGTCGTATCGTCTGTCGCTGCACAGTCGCCTGGTGTTGGCGACCACCTTGTGGTTGATCATCGGAGGCGGGGTGTTGTTCACCGTTTTGGAATGGCGCGGGGTGCTGTCCTCTCTGCCGTGGTGGGATCGGCTGTGCAACGGCTTGTTCATGAGCGTGACCGCGCGGACCGCTGGCTTCAATTCGATCGATTACGCCGCGGCGGGCGAAAGCACCAACTTTGCCACGATGCTGTTGATGATGGTGGGCGGTTCACCCGGCTCGACGGCGGGCGGATTGAAGACAACGACATTTGCCTTGATTGGCTTGGTGGCATGGTCAAAATTGCGTGGTCAGGAGACCACGGTGTTTGCCAGTCGTTCGATTCCCGAGGACACCTTAAAACGTGCGACAGGGTTGTTGGTGGTGGCGGTCGGCATCGTCGTGGTGGGGACGCTGTTGCTGTTGATCTGCCAGAGTCAACGGCCGCAGACCGATGGTTTTCTCAAGTACTCATTTGAGGCCGTCAGCGCGGTCAATACGGTCGGCCTGTCGCTGGGCGTGACCGCCGACCTGACGCCTTTGTCGCGATTGTTGGTGGCCAGTTTGATGTTTTTTGGCCGCGTGGGGCCGTTGACCTTGGTGGCGGCCTTTGTGGTCTTGCGGCCCGATGGTCATCGCTTTCGCCTGGCGTATGAAGACGTGACCGTGGGTTAGTTGATTCCAGAGAGAGATCAGAAAATGAACCGTGCCGTCATCGTGGGTTTGGGCAATTTTGGTTACGGGGTAGCGGAAGCTTTGGCGGGATCCGGCACGGACGTGATTGTCGTTGATGTGGACGGGGATGTGGTCGATCGGATCGCCCCGCTGGTGGCCAAGGCAGTCGTGGGCGATGGGACCGACATCAAGATCCTGCAACGACTGGGTGTGGCGGAAGCGAATTTTGGTGTGGTCTCCACCGGGGACGACATCACCGCCAGTATCCTCGCGGTGATGGCGCTGCAGGACCTGAAAGTCCGCGACATCTACGTCAAGGTGATCTCGCATGATCACGGCCGCGTGATGAAAAAATTGGGAGTTCGCGAAACCATCTTCCCCGAGCGGGACTCGGCCGCAGCCCTGGCGACGCGACTCAACAGCAACGCCCTGTTGAACTACGTCAAATTGGGGACAGGCTTCAGCATGCAGGAGATGGCAGTCCCCCAGTTATGGCAGGGCAAGTCCCTGCGTCAACTGAAGTTGCGGCAGGAGTACGACATCATCGTGGTGGCGTTGCACGACGTGTTGGCCGATCGCATGATCCCGTCGCCCGATCCGGATTCGGTGCTCCGCGATTCCGATGCGCTGCTGGTGGCCGGCAGCGAGGCGGCCCTGGCCAAGGCCGCCCGCGTCAAGTAAACACGGCACAAGTCATTTCTGGCACTAGTGCTTTGTCACAGCCAAAACGTGGCGTGTGGTAAAGGGGTCAGGCGTCAATTGTGCGAAGCACCCGCAGGGCCGTTCCGGCAATTGACGCCTGACCCCTTTACCACACCGTGCCCTCTTTACCACACCGTGACCCCTTTACCACACCGATTACCACACCGATCCCAAAATTAAATTGTGACAAAGCACTAAAAGCGTCCAGCCCGGGCCACGACCGCCACGGCCACGCGGCGAGCGCCGGCCTGACGGCACCATTTCGCGGCGGCATTGGCGGTCGAGCCGGTCGTGAAGACATCGTCCACGACAATCACATTTTGACCCTGGAGCCGAGCGGCGGCGGGGCCGTGTCGCAGGGCCTGCTGCACGTTGGCTTGACGAGCCGTCGCGGCCAGCGTGCCTTGCTTGCGAGTGTAGCGGCGGGCCTGCAAGGCCTGAGCAACCACTGGCAATGGCAAGACGGTCGCGATGCCGGCCGCAATCCGCTCGGCCTGATTGAAGCCCCGCACAAAGTGGCGTCGCCAGTGGATCGGCAGGGGGACGAGCAATTGGTAGTCGGACCACCATTCGGTTTGCAGCAGTCGTTCGCCCAAGAGTTTGCCGGCTTGGAAGGCATCGGCACTGTGGTACGGTCGCTTGAGTCGGTAGACATGTTCGCGCCAGAGCCCCTCGTAGCTGCCCACGGCAACCGTGCGATCAAAGGCCCACTTGCGCCGGCGACAATCGGGGCAGCCTTGCCCTGTCTGGCTGCGGTGGACCAACGGCACGTGGCGATCGCCGTCGATGCGATAGGGCAATTTGATGCCGCAACGAAAGCAGCAACCCTCCAGACCTGGCACGACGCGAGGCAGGCACGTGGCGCAGTACAACGGCCGTTGTAGGGGAACGTCCAGGGGGTCCTGACAGAGCAGGCAGTGGGGCGGAAAGAACAGGTCGACGAGGCCCTCAAAAGCGGCGTCTCTCAGCGGCTGCCAAATTTCTCCTACCCGCATGTGCCTCTCCTACATGGACTTGAAGAATCTCTCTTCCGCCTCGGTGTCACCCACCACAATCAGCTCATCGTCGACGACAAAGGGCCGATGGGGATCGGGATTGGCCTGGAACTGCCCGCTGCTGCTGCGGACGGCCACCACATTGCACCCGGTCGTTTGGCGGAACTGCGACTGGGCCAGGGAGCGTCCGATCAAAGAATGGGGAGCCGTCACCCGGAACATATCCAGGCCATCGGCCAGTAGCAGCAGTTCGGTCCGCTTGAGCAGGTTGAACAGATGACTGGCACCAGTCGAGGCGTAAGACATGACAAAGTCCGCCCCCGCCCGGTGCAGCGTGGAGACATTGCGGTCTTGATTGGCTCGAGCCAGGATCTGGACTTCCGGTCGCAGCCGGCGGCAGTAGATGGCCAAGTAAATATTGATGTCGTCGTCGTGCGTGGTGATCACGATCGACGAACAGGAATCGATGCCGGCGGCTTGCAGCACCTCCAACTCGGCGGCGTCCCCGACCACGTAATCGTCGGGGTTGCGGACACGTTCGGGATTTTTTTCGATAATCTTAAACGCGATGCCCTGGGCGCGAAGTTCGCGAGCCACGGCCCGCCCCACTCGGCCGCCACCGATAATGATCGCCCCGTGATCCTGGCGGGCGTAGAGGCAAAACAGACTATTGTATTCGTCCAAGTCCGCGCGGCTGCCCGCCAGCAAGAGCACCGAGCTGCCCTCGATCCGAGTCTCGGGCCCAGCCAGGGCAAACTTGCCGCGATCCCAAACGCCTACCACGTTGACTTTGGCATGCGCTGCCAGACGAATTTCGCGGAGCGTACGGTCGACCAGCGGTGTGTGCGCTGCGGCGGCCTCGGCAATCAACAGGTCGCCGAATTGGCCGACCACGTGGGCCTGGGCATCTCGCCCCAAGATCCGTCGCGCCAAGGATTGTCCCAGGATCTCGCCCAGCTGCAGCACTTGGGTGGCGCCGGCCAATTCCAAGATGTCGACCGAGGCCGTGAAGGAGGCGGACACCACGATGGGCACATGGGGCGCAATTTCGCGAACCGTAAAGGCGATGTTCGTATTGGTGGTATCGCGTTGCAAACCCACTACCAAAGCCGCTTCACGGCCCCGGCAACGGACGTAGGTCTCGGGGTCGTCGGGCGCTCCCACCATGACCTTGAAACCCTCGTCGTGCAACTTGAGAGCCTCCGTCAGATCCGCGACCAAGAGCACGTAGGGAATCTTGGATCGCTGCAGGATCCGGACCAACGTGCGCTCGACGCTGCCCATACCCGTCAGGATCACGTGCTGGGATGTCTTGGCCGGCAATTCCCGAGGCGCTCGCGCAGCCGCCTGCGAATCCATCCATGGCACATACACAAACTGAATGAAGGCGAACGGCAGCAGTACCAACATGAAGGTCGATCCAGTCAGCAAGACCAAGATCGAGAACAAACGGCCCGCATCCGAATGAAAGGTGATGTCTCCAAACCCGAGCGTCGACATCACGACCAAGACCCAATAAAACCCGGTCGCCCAGCTGTGACGCTGGTCCTCGTACTCCATTAAGTAGTGAAAAATGACGGTATAAAGCAGAATCGTGAGAACAAACGCCAGCAACAACTTGAACAGCGTGGCAACGTTCCGCCGCCGGCTGGGGTCCGTCAAAAAGCTGAGCACAATACCAAGATTTTTCATCGAGCCAATCGCGTGACTACAAAGGAGCCGGCAAATCGCGCCGTTCAAACACTCGCAAGGCTTGCCACAGCAGTCCCAAGCCGATCGCCAGCAAGATGGCATTGTAAACCCAGTGGGTCCAGACCAACACCTCCCCCGGGCCGTAAAAGTACCAACCCCAAGTCGCCCCCGGCAGGCTGCTGGTTTGGCTGATAAACAGGGCCGGCTCAAACGCTGAGAAGAACGTCAACCAGCCCAAGAACCCCAAGGCCGGATGCGACATGGCCACGACCTTGAGCACGCTCAGCAGAATCAGGGTGATCGTGACCCCACCAATGGCTCGCCAGCGAAACCGATCGTAAGCCGAAAAGATCGTGGCGACGCCCAACAGCGTCACTCCCAAGCAAAATAAATTGACGGACCCCGGCCAAAACGCACGCCAGTCCACCAACTGCCACATCGGAATCTGCGTCTCCACTGGCTTGGCAAACGGGATCGGGAACGACAGCCCCAGCAGCGGAATGCGAAAAGAGGGATAATACGCCTCATTGGCAATGATCGTGGCAATCCCCAACCACGTACCAATCTGGGAGGCCAACGCCAACAGCGTGACTCCTGCCAGCGCATACAGCACCGGCACCAGAAAGGCTCGTCGCCGCGACACGGGCTGGGCCAACATCATCTCCATCGTGCCGCGAGACAGCTCGCCACTGACCACGTCCGATCCGCGTGAAATGCACCAGATCGACAGGACCAACAACACCATCGGCTCTTCAAAGCCAATCGACAGTCGCCCCGTATGCGTGACCACAAACGAGAAGTCGACCTTGACCATCGAACGAATGTTGCTGGGCAACAGCTCCAAAATCTGCTGAAAACGTCCCGAATCCAGCCGCGACACCAGCCAGACTCGCAGCCAAAAAAAGAAACACATCAACAGGCAACAGCCGGCCAACAGCCAGCGAGTCTCCAGCCAAACGCGACGCAGCAACGGACCGATCATGCCCCGCTCCCTTCGTCGCTCGCCGGTCCGTGATAGGCCAAGTGTTGGTGGTAGACGTCCAACAAACCCATCGTCTGCACCCGCAGGTCACACACCCCGCCACGCAGCAACTCCGGCAAAACCTCCTCCAACGGCTGGGGCGTGAGCCACTTGAAACGCCCGGCCTCCAACCACTGCCAACCCGACGCGTTCTCCGCAGCAATGGCCGGCGGCTGCTCGGCCGTCCAGACACCCGAGATCACACTACCCCGCTGCAACTGCCGCATGTCGGTCAGCCCCACCAACCGCCCCTTGGCCAGCACCGCCACGCGATCGCAGACCTGCTCGATCTCGGACAACACATGGGAAGAGAACACCACCGTCGCCCCCGCCGCCCGCAGACCGGCCAGCTCTTGCAACAACTGCGAGCGAACATCGGGGTCCAAGTTGGCCGTCGGCTCATCCAGAAACACCAACGGTACGTCGGCACACAGCGTGGCAGCAATCGCCAACTTCTGCCGCATGCCGGTCGACATCAAAGCCACCCAGCGGCTGAGGTCCAACTGCAACCGATCCGCCAATTGACAGGCCCGCTCGTAACGCTGGCCCGCACTCGACTGGCCCGCACTCGACTGGCCCGTGCTCGACTGGCCCGCACTCGACTGGCCCGCACTGCCAGAGCCGGCGTCGACCGAGATTCGGCTCGGGCGGATATCGGCAAAAAAACGCAGGACATCCCGAGCCCGCAACAGTCGCGGCAACTGCGGCTGGGCCGGCATGTAACTCAACAACCCGTGGGCCTGAGTTCGCTGGGACCAACAATCGTAACCGCCAATGGTGGCTCGGCCCGAGGTCGGCTGGAGGAACCCCAGCAGGCAGCGCATGAGCGTCGTCTTGCCGGCCCCGTTGGGCCCCAAGAGCCCGAAGACCTCCCCCCGCTGGACTTGCAACCGGCAATCGGCCAAGGCCTGGAAGTCGCCGTAACGCTTGCCCAAGCCCTGGACGTCCACCAACGGCTCCGACAGCGGCGAAACGATCGATGTCGCAGAGTCAGCCAGGAACGAGCCTGTGGCGGTACCCGAGTCGTCAGATTGACTGGGCATGGTGACGACAGTCGGTTCGGTGTTCATGCCAAGGTTCGGCTCAAAAACGAATGGAGTACGGTAAAACTGGCCGACCGGCTAACCGCAAGTCTTCGCGCCCTGCTACCGGCAATCTGAGCCCGGAACAAAAGCCGCTGGACGGCAGCTTGGGGCGCGGGCCAGCTTGGGTCACGGGCCAGCTCGGGTCGCGGGTCGAGGTCGGGTCACGGGTCGAGGCCCAAGCCACGGCGGATCTCGTCCAACACGATCTCAGGGGCGTCTTCGACGACGTAGTGCCCGGCCGCGGGGATCTCGCGGGTTCGAGCTTGAGGGAAATGGGACTGAAACCGTCGCAGGCAGACGGGCGTGAAGCACCAATCCTGCATCCCCCAAATCAACTGTGTGGGCAGATGGGCCAGGGACGGCAGCGATCGCTCCAAATCCGCTAAGACCGGGTAGGTCGGGTGAGCGGGACGCCAGGGAATGTCCTTGACAAAGGCATCCACGGCCACGCGAGACTCCCAGTCATGATAGGGGGCGATCAAGCCAGCGCGGACCCGCGGAGCCAGGCCCTGCGGCAGAGCGGTGGCCATCGTCAAGGCGGCGCCCGCAAAGGCGTTCAGCCCGCGGATCGCCCAAGTCCCGACCCAGGGCCAGCGACAGGCCTGGATCCGCCGCGGGATGTAAGGCGGCGGGAACGCGCCCGTATTGAGCAGGACCAACCGAGCGAAACGGTCGGACCGAGCGACCGCGGCACCCAAGCCAATCGCCCCGCCCCAGTCATGGGCGACCAACGTGACCTGCCGCAAATCCAAGTGATCGATCAACGCGACCAGATTCGCGGTGTGCTGCTGGAGCGTGTAGGGATAATCCTGCGGCTTGTCGCTCAAACCGCAGCCCACGTGATCGACCGCCACGCAACGCTGGCGGTCCTGCAGCCCCAGAATCAAGTTGCGCCAATAAAAAGACCAGGTCGGATTGCCGTGGACAAACAGGCAAGTCCCCGCATCGCCCGTACTGTGACCGTAGCCCGTACTGTGACCGTAGCCCGTACTGTAATCACAGTTCGTGCCCGCGTTGGCACCAGTGTCCACGTAGTGCAGCCGCACCCCAGGCAACGTCAGGTGGGGCAAAGCAAGATAGTGAGAGTCGAACGGATACAGCTCGCGCCAATGACCGTCCATTACCGCCGCGGACGCGTTCCCAGCGGTAGCGAAGGGCAAGTCAGGTTCCGAAACGAGAATCGAATGCTGCGGTGGGCGTTGTTCCAAAACGTCACTTTCTTCCAGTTCAAAATCGCCAGACCGCGCCGTCATCCAGCCCCCATTTGTGTCCCAGCCCCAATCCCACTCGCAACCATCGGGAGAACGCTTAGATGCTGTGGACGTGCAGACCGCGTTTGCGGCGCTCTTCACGACGGGCGTTATCCACCAGATCCGCCACTCGCTTGGCGTCGGGGATGCCCAACATGACCAGTTCGGGATGGGTGACATCGCTCGAAACCACGTGAATATTGCCGACGTTCATCAGGGCTTGGAAGGGGCCTTGCTTGAGCACCACATCGCTGACATCGATCAATTCGATGCGATCGAGGGAGCGGAAGAGGAAGCCCTCGCGGTGCATCAGCCGATGGGTCGTCAGTTCGTAGTGGTAGCTCATCTTGCGATACAGTGACACGCCGAAGTACGCGATCCAAGACAACCCCAGCAACCCGCCAATCGCCATCCAACCATTGCCGCTGGCTCCCATGACGATCCCCATCGCGATCGCCACGATGCTGAGCAGGCTCAGGACAAAGCCCAAACCGGCCATGGCCTTCATCGAGTAATCGCCACTCCACAGCTCCTGCTCGTCGGCGGTGGAGGCGCCACCCGCCATGTTCATCATTCGGTCCTTGGCGGAGCTATTGTCAGGAGCCTTGGGCGCGGGGGACGGCGCGGGGGATTCGTTCACGAGCAGGTTCCTTCATAGTAAATAACTGAGGACGGGGACGGTTCGACGCTCTCCCGCCACTCCTGTTGCCGGGCTGATTTTACGGGCAACATCGGACAGCGCCAACTTGGGAGGCGGGAACCGCGGAAACCGCTCGTCCGCCACAGTGGGCAGATTGTGCCTTTGGTCCTGTTCGCTTAACCTTGTGGCAACTTGGCAAAAAAACGCTGGCAGGACGCCATTTGCCAGCCTTGGGGCTTGTTGATTTTTCCCGACTTGCTCACGAAATGGCGGTCCACCGCCAGGAAATCGTGCAAAAACACGGCATTTTCCCGTCAATCAAAACGCTTGACGCGTTACGCCACGGAAAAATCAACCAGCCCTTGACGCATTCCGCCACGGAAAAATCAACCAGCCCCCTGCTCCTTGGAACTCCCGAGCCGCCCGAAGGCGGAACCCGATATGCGATGCCCGCTCTGCCGCGAAGACAATGACCGCGTGATCGACAGTCGCACCAGCGACGATGGCTTCGTCATCCGCCGCCGACGGCAGTGCAACGGCTGTGGCAACCGCTACACAACCTTCGAACGCATGGCGGAACTGCAAATCACCGTCACCAAAAAGAATCAGCAGAAGCAGCCGTTCAACAGCGAAAAAATCATGCGCGGCGTCATGCGTGCCTGCTGGAAACGGCCCGTGACCCAAGAACAAATCGAAGAGCTGACCGCCTCGGTCGAACGCGAGATCTTGAACGAACACCAGGGCGAAATCGAGAGCTTCACCATCGGGCAAATCACGATGCGGTACCTGATCCAATTGGACCAGGTGGCCTACGTACGATTCGCCAGCGTCTACCGGGAGTTCAAGGACCTGCAGGACTTTATCACCGAGGTCAAACACTTCACCCAACAAACACGGACGACCGAAATCCAGCCCTGAGAAAACCGGGTGCTAACGCACGCCGGCTAATTCCCAAATTCGGCAACATTTCTACAGTCCCCGCAGGATCTGGTCCAATTCTCCGCGACTGGCCGAGCCGCGGCGCACCTCGCGGATCTGGCCATCCCGGATGAACAACAGGTGCGGGATGCCGTTCACTCGAAACTGCTCCGCGACGGCCGGGTATTCGTCCGTGTCGATCATCAGCAACTCGCAACGGCCCGCGCTCTCCAACTCCTGCAACAGCGGCTTGAGCTGCTGACACGGCCCGCACCAAGTCGCGGTGAAGTCCACAATCACCAACTTGTCACTGGCGGAAATCTGCTCGAAGAACTCCGTCCCCGCAAATTGCTCGGCTGTGACCTGCGTCCCGACAAACCGGTTCTGAGCCGTCTCGCCCGCCCCATCGCAGCCGCAGATCGCGATCGCCATGAGCAGGCCGACCAACAGCGTCCCCCGCCACAAGCGGCGGCCCGGGCAATGGCCGGAAAAGGAGTGGCTGGAATGGGACGGGTTGCTGGGCTGGTCGTGTGACATCCGGTCGAGCCGGCAGAACATCGAGGCTGGCATGGAGGCGTGTCCAGAAAAATAGGTCGGGAGGATGGAGCGACAGCCGCGTTTCCCAGAGAGAATCGATGCCACCATCCGGTCAGTTAAGATTTTAGTCATTTCCAACGGCCGCGGAGAGCCCCAGCTGCCAGGAACCAGGGCGACGCCCGAGCAATACTGCCCCAGCTGCCTGGCTCGAAGCACCTGGCTCAAGGCACCTGGCTCGACGTGCTGGCGCGGACAGCGAAGATTTCTCGCGGGTTTCGCCAACTCCCCAGGTTTTTTGGTTGATCGCAGACATGGATCTCGGTTAAAATCACTGCGAGCAGGCTCCAGGGTCGGCCCAGCTATTGCCAGTCCCCTGACCATGTTTTCGGCGACCGCGGGCAAGATTTGCCGCTCGTAGGTAACGACCAACCGTCGACGTGGGGACTAGTACTCGACATGCTGGACCCGGCATGTTGGACTCGACATGTTGGACTCGGCATGTTCGACGGGCACGGCTGCCGATTTTTCGCTTGGGGTTGGAACCTGGCTTAATCTACTCGTCAATTCCATTGCAGCTTCCATGGGAGAACCTGATATGAACACAAATCAACGATCGGGCCGAACAATGGCCCAAACAGCAACCCCAGCAACCCGCCGCGGGACTCGCAGTGGCGTTTCCCTCCTCGAAGTCCTGCTGGGGATGGGCTTGGGGCTGGGCGTTTTGGGCGGGTGGACCTGCCTGGCGCTGCCAGGGAGCGGGTCAAAGGTGGCGTCCGAGACCGACGGCCGACGGGTCCGTAACCAAGATCAAGCGGCCGCACAGCAAGACAAGCAAACCAAGTCGGATGCCAAGTCGGATGCCTCGGCCAATCAGGACGACGAAGCGAAGAAGGCCGCGAGCGCTGCGGAGGATCGGAAGAAGAAAGTTACTGAGTCCACTGGAAAGAACGGCAGTCAAATGAGCTGGGAAGAGATCGAAAGTTACCGCCCGAAATACAATCGGCTGTCGACGCAAGAGAAGTACGTCATCCAGAACAAAGGGACGGAACGGGCCTTCACCGGCAAGTACACCGACACCAAGACCGAAGGCACTTACGTCTGCCGTCAATGCAACCTGCCGCTGTACCGATCGACCGACAAGTTCAACAGCAACTGCGGCTGGCCGTCATTCGACGACGAAATCGCGGGCTCGGTGACCCGAGTACTGGATGCTGATGGCTACCGTATTGAGATCCTCTGCGCCAATTGCGGCGGACACTTGGGACACGTATTCGAAGGCGAGCGGTTCACGGCCAAGAACACTCGTCATTGCGTCAACAGCGTGTCAATGAAGTTGTTCCGCAAGGACGAGGAACTGCCGGAAGTCATCAAGTCCCCCGCGACGCTGGCGCGGGAATGGCAGGCCGCTCAGGCAGAAAAATTGAAGGAATTGCCCAAACCGGGCCAAGCGGCGACTGACGGCGGCCGCTAACCACCGCGGCTGACATGGCAAGATCGCTGCCCACCGTAACCGGGCGGAGTGAGCTCAGGACGTCGTGAAAGCCCAGGATGTTGTGAAAGCCCAGGACGTCGTGAAAGCTCAGGACGTCGTGAAAGCTCAGGCCAGGTAACCGTTCACGGCGTTTCGCCACCAGCGGTGCTTGATACTGGGCAACGGGTACTCGTGCTCAGCCTTGGCGGTAATCGTAATTGAATGCCACAAGTCGAGTACGAGTACGAGTACCATTTCATTGATTACGAGTACGAGGTCGAGTACCATTTAATTCGGTACGAGTACCATTTCATTGAGTACGAGTACGATTACGCGCTCGAAGCGTGTATTGCGAATCAGCCGACATGCGGACGTGCACTCGCTCTGCGTTTTACCTCTCGACCGTGAACGATTGCTAGGCAACCCAGTCCACCCGACCCTGACAACGATCTGGCAGCGTGCGCAGTGAAGCACGCTGCCAGTTTTTTTCTGCCAGCACAGTCTTTCAAGCACAGTCTTTCAAGCACAGTCTTTCAAGCACAGTCTTTCAAGCACAGTCTTTCAAGCACAGTCCTGCACCCTCGGCCCCTTGGACATCCATATTCACCCGTGTCCATCTTGTCTTCCAATCCTGCGACCTCGGCCCCCTGTTTCCATCCGTGTCCATCCGCGTCCATCCGTGGTTGCGGCTCACCCAACCGCCGCCTGAATCAAGAAAAACGTTTAAAAAACAGCATTTCCGCCTCAACTAAAACGCTTGACGCGCAGGACAACTCGCGCCGTCCCTGTCGCCATGAGGCGCCCCTTTCGCCACAAGCCGAGACTATCGCCACAAGCCGAGACTATCGCCACAAGCCGAGACTATCGGCAAAAGGCGAGACTTTCCCAATGAGGCGAGACTTTCGCCATGAGAGGCCCCTGCGCCCCTGGACGCCCCAACCCTACGCCCTACGCCCTACGCCCTACGCCCCAACCCTGCGCCCTACGCCCCAACCCTACGCCCTTCGCCCTGCGCCCTACGCCCCAACCCTACGCTCTACGCTCTATGCCCGGTCGGACTCAGCCAGAGAAGATTGACGGCCTGTTGTCGATACGCCGGTAGCTCGATCGCCGCGCGCTGTTCTCGCTGGGCCATTTGCCGTTCGCTCATGATGGTGACCGACGCGGCGTCCGTTGCGATTGGCGGAGCGGTGGCGATGGTTTGCAGCGGCAGGAAACAGGTCTCGTGGTGCCAAGGATAGCGGGCCAAACCTGCCAGCCATTCGGCGGTGGCTTGAATTTGCGGAGCGGCGGCGTCCGCGGGGAGTCGAACGGCCAATTCCAAGCGTTGGTGGTCGGCATAGTTGAGCAGTTCTCGCTCGACCAGCGGTTGGCAGCGGAGTGCGACGCCGACGGTGACCAGAGCGGTGCCCAAATGAGCGATGCGGAGGGGCGGCCAAGCGCTGCCCGTCGCGCGAAATTCTTCGATCTGCGTCCCCAGGCCCGCGGTGAGACTGGGCATCAGGGCCTCGCGCCACAGAGCCGCGGGGGCGGTGGCTGCCCAGTCGGACCAATAATCACGGAGGGAGTCGGCCTGGTGGGCGTACAGGTCGTCATCGACCAGGGGCGAGGCGACGGAGCAGGCCTGGCGGCAGTCGGCCGAGAAACCTGGCAGATCCAACTTCGGTTGCGGCGGCAACACCGCGAGCAATTGGTCGCCCTCGATCAACATGGCCCCAATCCCCTGCTCGAACCAACGGATTTGGGTTCGCTCCAGGTCCAGAGGCGATCCGCCTTGGGGAGACAGGCAGTAGGATTCGGCCACCAAAGGCAGTCGACCGGGGTCCTGGGCGGGGTCGGCCGCCATCAGGGGGGCGGGCCGCAGGTTCCGCACCCAGACCCAGCGGCTCGGGGTGTCGGTCGGCTCCCCGTCGTTTAATTTCTGAATCGCAAAGTAAATCGCTTGACCATCGGACTGAACGACGGCACCGTAGCGACCGTCGGGGTATTGGGCCCACAGGAGGGTTTCGGCGGTCCGTGACGACATGTTCGGATGGGGGGGTCTGGGTAGCGAGCGGCGGAAAAAACGAACCCCGTCCTTCCCTTAAGCGGGAAATTCTCAGGTTTCACACAACTATTACACGTCGATAACGCGGCTGGGACAATGGGGGGACGGGGTCTCGATAGAATTCCGGGTGCACGCGGGCGCGGGGCATTTTGGGAAGAAGGTCAACCATTGGCAGCACTGAAGCAGCCGTTCCCCACCTGGGCTAGCTAGAGAAGCTGGGTGGATTGAATTGGGCATCAGTACTGGGAGAGTTTGGACAATGATACAGAGAAACGACAAGGCGGAATCGGTTCTGGAGCCCAAGTTGAGCAGCGTCAAGGTTGGCGCGACTCAGGTGGTCGGTGCTCCGTCCGCGAGTGGAGCGGTGTTGGAAGACCCCTTCCATTACACGGTGGACGAATTGGAGGCGTTGCAGAACGGGGAAGCGATTGAGCGGCGGGAGGGCATCGTCAAGAATCGCTTGGTGGAACGTTTGGCCGAAAAGGGCGCGGTAGATCTTAGCGCGGCGGCTCCGGGTACCGTGGACGGATTGGATTCGCTGACGGCAACGGAAGCGGCCGCGTTTGCGATCGCCGACCAATTGGAATCCGGCACGGTGGTGGATTCGACCTTTGGCGCCGAATCGTTTGTGCTGCGTGACCCCAAGCAGCGGCAATCCAATGCGGAAGCGCACTGGATGACCGAAGAGGAGAAATGGGGCAATGGCTTGGCCTGGCCGATCGTGATCTGGATGGGCGTCTTGCATGTCGGCGCTCTGATTGCTCTGCCCTTCTTCACTTGGGAGGCGCTGGCCGTTTCGCTGGTGCTGCACTGGATTGGTGGCAGCGTTGGTGTCTGTTTGGGCTTTCATCGATTGTTGACACATGGCGGCTTCAAGACCTATCCCTGGGTCAAGGCCCTGCTGACTTTTGCTGGGCAGACGGCGGGCGAAGGCAGTGCCGACATGTGGGTGGCAACGCACCGCAAGCACCACGCGATGTCGGACAAGCCCGGCGATCCGCATTCGCCGCACGACGGCAATTGGTGGAGCCACATGTTGTGGATTTACCCGTTCAAGAGCGTGGAAGAGCGGCAAGACCTGTTGACGCACTGGGCGCCCGACATGGCCAAAGACCCGGTGGTGTCCTGGGTCTCGAAGCACTTCTTGGCCACGCACTTTGTGGTTGGGTTCATCTTGTTGGGGATGGGGTATTTGTACGGCGGCTGGACGATGGCCACCAGCTTCGTCATGTGGGGCGTGTTCGTCCGTACGGTGGCGGTGTTGCACGTGACCTGGTTTGTGAATTCCGCCAGCCACATGTTTGGGTATCGCAACTACGAGACGACCGACGACAGCCGCAACAACTGGTGGGTGGCGATCGTGGCTTATGGCGAGGGCTGGCACAACAACCACCACGCCTACCCGCGGATGGCCGTCCACGGCCACAAGTGGTGGGAATTTGATGCCACCTGGCAATTGCTGCGCTTGATGCGTTTCTGCGGTCTGGCTTGGGACGTGGTGGACTACCGCACCAACAAGGAGAAGCGGGAGCGGGACGCCGCCAAGCAGGCGTAGGCTTTGATTACAGCGAACTCGAGTTCAGCGAGTTCGAGGCGAACGATACGGAAGCCGATGGTGCTGCTAGCACCATCGGCTTTTTTTATATCCAGTGTGGGCAAAGGGGGCAGGAGTCAATTGAGGTGTGGGTAAAGGGGTCAGGAGCGAATGTGCGAAGCACCCGCTGGGCCGTTCCGGCAATTGACTCCTGCCCCTTTACCACACCGATCTCAGAATCACACAGTGACAAAGCGCTGGGGAAGCGGGGCAATATAGTGAGGCAGAAATTGGGGAGATGTGAAGCTGTAGGAATTGCATCAATTGCTCGGATATTTCTAATGGTTCGGGTTCTATCGAGTCGATGACGTATTCAGCGTCTACCGATTATTCGGAATGTCGCGTTACTAAGTTGTATTGTGGTTGAGCCCAATCAGCCCGTTACAGAAGGTGCACGGGAGACATCGATGAAGACCATGTTTCGTTATTTTGGCTTTGGCTGCGTGGCTGCGATCACCGCGAACGCGACAACCGCACCGGCCCAGGACGGCTTTACGACTGGGGTATCTGGCCGGGCTGGGACGAATTTGCGGCTGTTCCAGGGTGAGAGTCGGGCCTTGCCGATGCCGGGTCGGGTGTGGGCGGAGACCAACATCGGCGACGGCTTGGGCTACGAAGGCAGTTACTTCACCTTGGGCGGTAAGACGCACTTGGCGGATGACTTCTTGGACGGTCGCTGGTTGTTGGAGACGCAGGGGCACGTGTCCGAGAACGGGGGGTTCTTCGGCAACCTGGGCTTGGAGCGAGTCTTCACGCTGAAGTCTGCCGGGGCCGATCTGACCTTCGGTAGCTGGTTGGACTACGACGGCGACGAGGTGGGCGACTTTGCTCATTCGTTCTGGCAGATGGCCTTCAACAGTTCGATTCGCACGGAAAAGTGGGACTTGATCGGCAACGCCTACATCCCGTTGGGTGATACCGTCTTCACTCAGGGTGAGTTGGGGCGTGTCAGCTTCTACGAGAACAACATCGCCTTGCGAGCTGGTTTGGACACGGCCTTGCAAGGATACGACGTGACCTTCCGCGCCAAGCCGATGCAATTCGCCAACTACAATGGCAACGTGGACTTGGGCGTCTACGGTTACCAATCGGACGCGGTGGATTACTTCACCGGTGTGCGAGCTCGGGCTGGTTTGCAAACCCATCGCGGCTGGCGGGTCAGCGGTGAGATCAACCGTGACGATCTGTTTGGCTGGACGGGCGTGCTGCAGTTGGGCTTCACTTGGGGCGTGAATGATCGCGGTATGTCGGCTGGGTTGGGCAACGATCTGGACCCGACCTTGCGTAACGATCACATTGTCCGCTTCCAACAACAGCTGGTCGTGGCAGTCGATCCGGACACCGGTTTGGCTTACAACGTGGTCCACGTCGACAACCGAGCCAATGGCACGGGGATCGGTACCTTCGAGAGCCGGTTCCGCACATTGGCGGACGCCGAAGCGGTCTCTGCGGCCGACGACATTATCTTCGTGCACCGCGGCGATGGGACGACCGCTGGCTACGACATGGGCATCACGCTCAAGGACCGCCAGTTCTTCTTGGGTGACGGCGTCCGGCACATCATCCCCTTGGCCGGTGGCACTTCGGTGTTCCTGCCCAACACGGTTGACGGCGTACGACCGACGATCACCAACTTGTCGGGCCCAGCGGTGCGGATCGATGGCAGCGACACGGTGGTACGTGGGTTTGTCATGGACGGCAGTGGCCCTGGAGTCTTCATGTCGCACGGTATCTTGGCCGACGGCATCTTGAATCCGATTTCAAACTTCCAAATCGAGGACGTCGATGTCCGCAACGCCGTCTTGGACGGTATCCGTTTGGAGAACGCCACCGGGGACGCGAACATCGTCCGAGTCATAACGGAAGACAACGGACGCGACGGTGTCAACTTGACCAACTTCGGTACGGCCGATAGTGACATCTTGCTACGGGACGTGACGTCTCGCAACAATCTGCGGGACGGTGTTCGGTTCTCGAACTACGATGCAGCGACCGTTCAGTTCCGCGATAGCTTCACCGCCAGCGGCAACTTGGGCCGCGGTGTGAACTTGATGGACTTCATCGACTCGGCGGGTGTCGGTGCCGCCTACTACTTTGAGTCCCCAGTCGTTCAAGGAAACGTCAGCGATGGTATTCGCATCTTGAATGCCAACGGCAACTTCCTGTTCGAGAATGGCAACGTGACGGGCAACGGCGGAGACGGTTTGTCTTTGATCGGTGTCCGCAACACCAACCCGCTGCATTCGACTCGGATCACGGCCACGATCAACGGTACCTCGACCTACAGCAACAATGGTGGAAGCGGTATCTTTGTCGACTTGAACCAAACCAACTCGACGCAGCGTCTGTTGATCGAGTTCTCCACCTTGAATGGCAACAACACGGGCTTGACGGCCCAGGCCAACGGGGTGGGAGCGGTGTTGACCACGGATGTGATCGAGAACCTGTCGATCGCCAACAACCTCCGCGACGGCATCTTCCTGCGGTCGATCAATGGCGGTCTGCATACGGCCACGGTCACCAACAACCTGTCTCGGCTCAACATGAACGGCAATGGACCGTTGGGCACGGGCAACGGGTTCACGATCTTGGCGGGTGACACGGTTTCGCCCAACCAGTCGACGCTGAACGCCTTCATCAGCAACGTCTCGCTGCAGAACATCGGTGACTCCGGTATCTTTGCGGGAACGGGGGCTCGCGGCCTGCTGAATCTGGATGTGGACGATGTGATCATCGCCAACGTTGGCCAGGGCATGTCACTGCAATTCGAGCAGACCGACCCAGCGGTGATCTCGCGGGTGCGGTTCCAGAACAGCAGTGTCACGGCGTCTGCCGGCATCGGCATGATCGCCACCAACTTGGCCGGCTCTGCGGCCGACATCTTGGTCAACAATGTGACGTTCGTTAACGACAACGAAGTCCAATTGGGCTCGGCCGGCGTCTTGTTCAGCAACCAGGGCACGATGCGACTGAGCTTCACCAACAACTTGGTGGACGGCTTTGACAGCTTCGGCTTGGTGGTCCAAACGGGCGGAGCCACCGGTCGAACCTTGGCGAACGTCGCCGGCAACTTCGTCTTGAACAACGGGCCGTTGAATATTGCCAACGGTATCGATGAACCGCCGCACGAGGACGGTGTGCGATTCCTGACCACCGGCAATGCGACCGCTCATGCTCGCTTTTTCAACAACGTGATGTCGGGTAACGCCCAGCAAGGCTTGAACCTGACGACCGCTGGTACCTCCGAGCTGACCTTCTCGATGTCCGGCAACGTGATCGCTGGCAACGACTTGGGTGGGCTGTTCCCACCGGACGTGCCACAAGACGCATTCATCCGCGACATGCTGTCGGTCAACGGGGTATCGGCTCGAACCAACTTGGCGATGAGCAGCAACACCTTCAACTTGCCGGCCGACATCATCAACAACAGCGGTGGAGCGTCCTACATCTTGGAAGTGGACGGCCTGACCAACGGGGTTGGCAACCCGACCGTGATTGTCGGAACAGTCACGCCAACGGCCTTCGGCACCGTGGTCGAACCGGCCATCGCAGCAGAGGAAGCCGCCTTCATCGGTCTGGGCTTCTAAGACTCCCGTAGCGACCCACGCTCGCTCCGTTTCCCACGGAGCGAGCGACGTCTACCGATTTGCTGTCAAGCTCGGTAGTGGAAGGTCTTCCCTACCGAACGACGAGGGAGTCACCATGCACCTGGGTGACTCCCTTTTTTTGTTGCCGACTCGACACTGCGGTTTTCCATGAGCGATCCCGATCCGATCGAAGCCCACAACCGCCAGGCCTGGAATCGGCTCGTGGATCAGCAGTCTTGGCTGACTTCCGCCGCGGCGGACGAGCGGTTTGCCGATCCGCTGCGTTCGGTCGATGGGCTGGGGTGGTTGGGCACATCCATCGCCGGCCAACGCGTGCTGTGCTTGGCGGCGGGTGGCGGTCGCCAGGGCCCGCTCTATGCCGCGGCCGGTGGCCATGTGACGGTCTTGGACATCAGCGACGCCATGCTGGAACTCGATCGCGCCGTGGCCCAGCAACGTCGGCTCTCGCTCCGCTTGGTACAGGGCTCGATGAGCGATCTGTCGATGTTTCAGCCGCAAGAATTTGACTTGGTAATCCAGCCCGTCAGCACTTGCTATGTCCGCGATATCCTCAACGTGTTCCAACAGGTCGCCCGCGTGCTGCGACCACAGGGACTGTACATCAGCCAACACAAATCCCCGGTCAGTTTGCAGGCCGCCCTGACCTGGAACGCTCAAGCTACCGGCGACCACACGGATCGACCCGGCGGCTACTTGATTCAGCAGGACTACTACAGCCCGCAGAGCGTCGCTCCGGTCGCTCGGCCCACGCACCTCCGCGAACCGGGCACCCAAGAATTCATCCATCGCTGGGAGGAGATCCTGGGTGGCATGTGCCGCGCCGGCATGGTGATCGAGGACCTGGTCGAACCGTTCCACGCCGATTTGGCGGCCGAACCCAGCAGCCTCGCGCATCGCTGTGCCTACATCGCGCCCTACGTCCGCATCAAGGCTCGCCGCAGCGGCCGCACCGAATCCCTGTTCCTGACCAGCCGCTGATGACAATTGGGGGCTGGAACACGGTCCGCTCTCGACACACGCGCCCGTCTCAACACTCGCCGTCCCACAAGGTCTCCGGCGTGTATTGATGTTCCGGATAAGTCCAAAACTGCCCCGAGAAATAGCGACGATGTCGCTCCAACCCAGCGATCCTCTGCAAATCTTCCGCTGACAACTCGACGGCCGTGGCGGCCAAGTTTTCCGCCAAGCGTTCCGGGCGCACGGACTTGGGGATCACAGACACGCCCCGCGATAGCCCCCATTGCAACAAGACCTGAGCCGGGGTGGCCCCCACGCGTTGGGCAATCTCCAGAATCGTCGGGTCCGCCAACAACACCGGTTCATCGGCCGGCTTCAAGTGCTCGGGACGCCCAGCCGACCCCAGCGGCGCGTAGCCCGTCAGATGCACGCCCTGAAGGCGACAATAGTCCAGCATCGGTTGCTGTTGCAGGTAGGGATGCAACTCCAGTTGGTTGACTTCGGGCAGCCGTCCGCCTTCGTCGGCCAAATGCTGTAATTTTTGAGTTGTAAAATTAGCCACGCCGATATGCCGCACCAAGCCCATGTGCTGGGCCTCTTGCAGCTTCTGCCAAGTCGCGACCAATGGGACCTGGGACAAAGGGACCGTGTCCTCGGTCTTCTCGGGATAGAGCACCCCATGCCGAAATGCGACCGGCCAGTGGATCAGGTACAGGTCGAGATAATCCAACTGCAGGTCCTGCAGGGTCCGTTGCAAGGTGGGCAGCACGTGGTCCGGGTGATGCGAGTCGTTCCACAGTTTTGACGTAATCCAAAGCGCCTCGCGACGGACATCCCCAGCGGCAAACAGCTCTGCCAAAGCCGCACCGATCTCGGCCTCGTTACCGTAAATCTTGGCGCAGTCCAGGTGGCGATACCCCAATCGCACGGCCGCTTGAACCGCTCGGCCCACTTCGCCCGGATCGGCCTTCCAAGTGCCCAAGCCCAAGGCCGGCATTTCATCGCCATTGGCAAATCGTAAAGTCTGCATCGTGTTTTTTCTCACAAATCAGGTGTCTCAAGCCAGCCCCTTCGATCCGCGGTCACCGCGTCCTTCGTCCTTACGATAGCGACTGCCGACCACATGCGAAACCGCTCGGAGTTCGGCCCAAGAGTCAATGGCGCGAAGCACTAGCCTGACGCGTAGTGATGCAGGGCAAGCGCCGCCGTGACAGCCACATTCAACGAATCCACGGCCGGGTGCATGGGGATGCCGACGACGTCATCCATCATTTCCAACGTCACATCGTCCAAGCCCGCAAACTCATTGCCCAGCACCAAGGCCTGGCGAGGGTACCGCGGAGCCCGGTGCAGCGGGCACATCCGCGGGTGATGCTCGATCCCGATCAAGCGAAAGCCTGCCTCCCGCAGTCGCAGCAGGTCCCGCCGCCAATCTGGGCTGTGCCAACAGGGGAACGACAAGGCATGCCCCATGGAGACCCGGATCACACGCCTCGACAGCGGGTCCGCAGATTGCGCCGCCAGTACCGCGCCGGTGGCACCGAGCCCCCGAGCCGAACGGAGGATCGAGCCCAAATTCTCGGCCAAACTCATCGCTGGCAGGATCAACAGCGTCTCCGTCGCGGCCTCAGTAAACGCACCAGCCTGCCTGGTGGGCGAACCCGCGGTGCCCGAATCAGCCTCGGTTGGCGATTCGATGCCAAACGTCGCGTGGGTCCGGCGGTCGTCGAACCATCGCGCAAATTCGGTGGTCCACACTGACGGGGTCTGGCGGCGTCCCGCGCCCAAGATCCCGGAGTGAAAGTCAAAGCCGACGACTTCCGGCATGCGATCGTCGGGCAGAAGATACACGGGCAACGGCCCAGGCAAGTCACGCACAGATACGGCCGCGGCACAGACCGTCTCCACCCAGCGTTGTTTGCTTTCGGTCACCAGTAACGCGACCGGTTCGTAGGGACTGGCCAGCAGCCGCTCCACGACCAAACGGCCTTCCGCAATGAACCATTCGTCCGGGGCCGCGCCGACGGACTTACGCAGCGGCAAGGCCAGGAAAGGCTTCAAACGCGGGTCGGCCGGATCGCCCACCCGCTCGAGGTGCAACTGGCCCAACACTCGTCTACTTGATCTTGTCCTTGTCGGTATCGATCACGTCCTTGAACGCCTTGCGGAAATTCTGCAGCTTGTAGGTGATCATTTTGCAGTACGGATTCTTGCTCTTATTGCGATTGTAATAATCCTGGTGGTAATCGGGAGCCGCATAGAATTCGCTGGCCTCGGTGATCTCCGTCACGATCGGCGAGTTGAACGCGCGGGCCTCGGTCAACCGATCCTTGTACTTGACCGCCAACAGCTTCTGTTCTTCGCTGTGGTAAAAGACGGCGCTGCGATACATCGGGCCGACATCGTTGCCCTGACGATTGAGCGTGGTGGGGTCGTGGGAACTCCAGAAAATCTCCAGCAGCTTCTCGTAGGACACGACGGCGGGATCGAACTTCAGTTGCAGGACCTCGGCATGGCCAGTCAGACCCGTGCAAACCTGCTCGTAGGTGGGGTTGGCCACATGCCCGCCCATGAAGCCGCTGGTGACACCCTCGACGCCCTTGACCCGTTGAAACACGGCCTCGGTGCACCAGTAACACCCGTTGCCAAACGTGGCCGTCTCCAGCACTTTTTCCACCTTGTTTTCCGCATCTTGAGTCTGAGTTGTATCTTGCGCGGTCTGTTGGCTCGCACGAGCTCCCCTGCGCGCCGGCCGGGAATCCGTCTTCTCCTGCTCGGCCGCTGCACCCCACACCCCGCCGTCCACTGGAGCCCCGCCATCTACCTGAACCAGCGTCCCGCTCGCTGCCCAACTGCGGGCCTCCATCAAACTGCCGTCAATCGAAGTGGCGGCAATCAAGCCGGCGGCAATCAAGCCCAACCACATGCTCATGGGCAACCAGCCCGCCATGGGAAACAACCCTGTTGCGCAACATCGACTCATGATGGATTCTCCTCGTTGGAATCTGCCTCAGACTAATTTGCCTCAGACCAATTTGCCTCAGACCAAATGCCCAAACTAAATGTCCTGTACAGGACTCTTGGCCGATAGCGAACGGCCGAACGCCTCGCCCCCTCATCCCGTCGGCCAAATCGCGGAACTCCTCCATTATTCGCTGTTGAGCAGCAGAAGTCGAGCCCCGCGGTTCAGCCGGAACTGGCGGACGGTTCGGGGATGGGCGAGCCGAACCCGCCCGCTGTGGACCGAAAAAACCCTTGGGCACTAAACACGGGGGCCGGAATTTCACCGGCCGGCACTGGCCCTTCACGCCAAGCCGGCTCCGACCCGAGCGAGATGCGAAAGACGGGCAGACCTTGCTTCTGCAGCAAGTGCAAGTAGCCCACGATGTCGCTGGTCGGCGGATCGGCCAACGTCAGGCTGGCGTAAACCACCCGCTGCAAGTGGTTTTGCCGCAACAGATCGGGGCCGGGCAGCAGCGAGTCGTCCAAGTAATAGCGGTTGTCGAAGTCTTTTGGCTTGCCCGGCCGCGTCCCCAGTCGTCCGCTGTCGCAGATCCATACCGGCGGCAGGCCCTTGTGCCATCGCTGCCGAGCCTGAGCGACCAGCGGGGCGAACCGCAACAACCCGGCCAACGCGACTTCGGACCTGAGCAGGCCGGCGGGGTGGGGCCAGTTATCGAAGGTGCAGACCGTCTGGCAGAGTTGCTGGGTGGAGAGCCAGGCCCCCAACGCGATGCTGGTAAGCGGCGGGGCGTCCAGGATCAGCCAGGTCTGGGCATCCAGCCAAGCGGGGGCGGGGGGCTCCGATCGCAGCCAGTCGGGAATCCAATCCTCCGCCGCCACGCCCACTTTTTCCTCGGGGATCTGATCGAGAGCCGCGAACAGGGTCGGACAGTGGTAGGCTTCCCAGAGCGAATCCGCCACGGGGGACCAGGCATCGAACAGACGCTCGGCGGTCCGGTACTCACGCCACTTGAGGCTCCCGGCGGCATCCGTGTCGTTGGGGTCACCCACGGACAACGCGACGCGGCCGCCAAACCACAGCGGGAGGCGCCATTGAGCGATCCACTTCAGCAGGCTCTCGAGCATCCGTCACCCTCTCTCTGCCGCTCTGCCGCTCTGCCGCTCTGCCGCTGGCCGTACAGCTTTTGTCATCCCCGCGATTTAGGATACGGCAAAAACGGAACGCTGGCAAGAATTCTCGCCCCACCCAACCGAGCGGTAGCGATGCTCCGCGGCTTGCCAACAGGCTCGTCAAACGCTACTGTCACAGGGCGAAACGGGGCGGCGTGGCATCGTTCAACTGACTTGGATTCGGGAGGCCCCTCGTGGCAACAAAGCGCGGAGAGATCGACAAAAACTCATTGGTGGGCGGCGACAACATCGGCCAAGTCCTGGCCCGAGCCCTGGAGGCTGGCGAAGGTCTCCTGCGGCTGACGCCGACGTGGGTCCCGCGCAGCTTCCTGCACCCCGGCAAGCGAATCAAACTGCACCCCAGCGATTATTACTCGTACGGCGCCGAACGTGGCGGCATCGATGAACGCTGGTTCGGCAGCACCACGGACGCCGCCAATGACGGCCGCGTCTGGCACGAAGGGCAGAGCTTCTGCTTGTTCGAGGGCCAGCAGTTCCTGCTCAAGGAGGCCATCGCGGAGGCCGGCGATCGCTTGATCGGACCGGCGATGTTCGGCAAGTACCACCGTTGGCCCGTCTATTCCAAGTTTTTCGACAACATGGGGCCCATCCCACACCACATGCACCAATCCTTCGCCGACGCGAAACTGGTGGGCCAAGAGGGCAAGCCGGAGAGCTACTACTTCCCGCCCCAGTACAACAATTGCGACAACAACTTCCCCTACACCTTCATGGGACTGGAGCCCGGCACGACCAAGGAGCAAGTCCGCCGCTGCCTGGAGAACTGGCATCGCGGCGACAATGGCATCCTCGACCTGTCCAAGGCCTACCGCCTGCAACGCGGCACGGGATGGCTGATCCCCCCCGGTGTGTTGCACGCCCCAGGCTCGCTCTGCACCTACGAGCCCCAGTGGGGCAGTGATGTGTTCGGCATGTACCAGAGCTTGGTCGAAGGTCGCGAGGTCCCCTGGAGCCTGCTGGTCAAGGACATGCCAGCCGACAAGCACCAGGACCTGGACTTTATCGTCGAGCAGCTGGATTGGGAGAAAAACGTCGATCCCAACTTCAAGGCCAACAACTTCCTGGAACCGCTGTTGGCCGATTCCGGCGAGGGCTGGGAGGATCGCTGGATCGTCTACGGCCGAGTCGACGGCGCCCAGCTGTTCAGTGCCAAGGAACTGACGATCCAGCCAGGCGGCACCTGCCGGCTGCAGGATCCGGGCGCGAGTGGCTGGTTGACCGTTCAAGGCAAGGGCACCATGGGACGGCTCAACTTGCAGACCCCGGCCATGATCCGGTTCGGGGCGCTGACCGAAGACGAGGTCTTTATCTCTTACGATGCCGCTCGGGCGGGTGTGGAGATTCGCAACACCGGCAGCGAGCCCTTGGTCGGTCTGCGGTACTTCGGCCCCGACACCTTCGCGACGGTGCCCAATGTCGGCGACGCCGCCCGCGGGTAACCAATCGCCGGCTGGGGAACCCAGGCGGGTTGTGCGGTTGCTGCGGCAATCGGGCGGGGGGGCCGTTGAGTAGGGGCCCCGCTTTTCCGTCGCAACCACTCGCGGGACGCTGCGGTTTCAACCATAATGGGCGTCGCGGGGCCAAAAGTCGAAAACGGTTGTTTCTTATGGTGAATCGCGCGCAGACGAACAGCGGCATCTGGCCGGACCAAGAGCCGACCAAGGTGCTCTTGGCCAAGGCGGGCGACGGCGACGAATCGGCCGTCAATCAATTGCTGGATCGCCACCGCGACGCCGTCCGGAAACTGATTCGCATGCGATTGGACCAACGGATCCAGCGGCGAGTCGATGTCAGCGACGTGCTGCAGGACGTGTTGATCGAAGCCAATCGTCGCCTGCAGGAGTACATCAAGAACCCCGGCATGAGCTTCCACCTGTGGCTGCGGCAGATCGCCAAAGACCGCATGATCGATGCCTTCCGCCGGCATCGTGGGTCGGCGAAACGCAGCGTGGACAGGGAACAGTCGCTGACCGCGCCCCGGGGCAGCGAACATTCCAGCATCATGTTGGCCCAGCAGCTGCAGGACCACGAAATGACGCCGGCCACCGCGGCCGCCCAGAAAGAATTGGCCAAAAAAGTTGAAGAGGCCATCGGGCGATTGGGCGAGGCCGATTACGAGATCATCGTCATGCGGCACTACGAACAGTTGTCCAACCGCGAGGTGGCCGAGGCCTTGAACCTGACCGAGCCGGCCGCCAGCATGCGGTACCTGCGAGCCATCAAACGGCTCCGCGGGGTCCTCGAGGACGAGTAGCCGCAGAAAAAGCGGCAATGGCCCTTGAAACTCCCGCCGCCAGCAGGTAAGATCTGCCCCTCCAGACGCGGAACGACCGCCCTGGAGCACCCAGAACCATTTTCCTGGTCAGATTCCCGCGGGCATTAGCTGCCCTAGGTTATTTTTGATACCGAGTTGAGCCATGGCCGTACCCAAACGAAAACACTCAAACGCCCGCACCGGTAGCCGACGTAGCCACCATCGCATCCCGGCGATCCAGCTGACTTATTGCCCGAATTGCAGCACACGCGTGCCGACCCACAGCGTCTGCCCGTCTTGCGGCTTCTACATGGGCCGCGTGGTCAACCCGGTCCAAGAGAAGAAGTAGTCTCCGAGCGGCGGAATGCCCGCCCGCTAGACAGGCGATTGCTCGGCTTGCCCAGGTCCCCTCGGTCACAGGTCCCCTCGGTCACAGGTCCCCTCGGTTACAGGTCCCCTCGGTTACAGGCCCCGGTGACAAGCTCCTTCGGTCACAAGTTCCCTCGGTGACAAGTCCCTCTCGGTCAATCGCGGTTTTCTCGCTGTAAAGACTCCGAATACCCCCAGGATCTATCCGTGGGGGTTATTTTTTTGGTATCCCCCCTCATCGGGGAATCAGCGGGTGGGCCGAGATGTGGTCCGCGGCGTGGCCCGCGGTATGGTCCGCGGTGTGGTCCGCGGCGTGGCCTGCGATGTGGCCCGCGGTGTGGTCCGCGGGAAGAAAATGAATGTGGAGCTTTCTTTTACAAAACAGTCCTACAAAACCGCCGCCCAAACCGTTAGACTGGGAGACAGCCGGCCAGGCCCCATGGTGCAGCCGGCATCCATCACCCGCCCCCAGCGGACCTCAGTAACTCTCGGAACCCTGACCCGATGTCCAACGATCCCTCATCCCAGCCGCAGTCCGAATCGATTTCCTCCGCCTCGCCTGCGGAACAGCCCAGCAAGCTAGAGGCTGACGTCACCCAGCCCGCCACGGCCGATTCGACTGTTGCCGAGAGCCCGGTCGCCGAGAGCCCGGTTGCGGAAGTACCTGCCGCGGACAGCCCCGTTGTTGAGGCTGCCGTAGCGCCGGTGGAAGTGGCGCCGGTGGAAGTAGCGCCGGTGGAAGTGGCACCCGTAGAAGCAGCACCGGTAGCCCCTGCAGCGGAAGTGTCAGCGGCAGAACCGGTCGCAAGCCAAGTCGAGGCTGCTGCGGCCGAGGAGTCGAGTTCGGCTGGAGTGGCGGCTGGCAAGTTGGCCATCGGTTCTCAGCGAGACGGCGTCGCGGTCACCGAGCCCAAAGCAGTGGCTCAAGCCAAGGCCAACCCGTTGGCCACGGACGAAGCGGAAGTGCCAGCGGCCGAGGTCGCTCAGGTCCGCTCGACGCTGGGCTTGGACGGAGCCGACATCGACTTGAATCTGGATGACGCGGCTCTGGGCGATATGTTGGCCGGGCCCCCAGCGGAAAAGGGCAGCGACGAATTGGTCGTGGATCAAAAGTATTCGGCCAAGGTGGTCCGACAGAACGAAGAGAACGTCTTTGTTTTGATCAAGGACCGGTTCGACGGCATCATCCCGGTGCGAACGTTCAAGAAGAAACCGGCCGACGGCGACGTGATTGAAGTGGTTGTCACGCGGCATAACACCGACGAGGGTCTGTACGAACTGCGGATCCCCGGCGGCGCCATCGATGCGGCGGCCTGGGAAGATTTGGTTGTCGGCGCGTTGCTCGAGGTCAAAGTCACGGCCGCCAACACCGGTGGCCTGGAATGCATCGTCAACGGGATTCGTGGCTTCGTCCCGGGCGGCCAGATCGACGTGGTCCGCGTCGAGACGTTTGGCGACTACGTCGGCAAGAAGATGGAACTGCAGATCATCGAAGTCGACAAAAAGAAAAAGAAACTGATTCTCTCTCGCAAAGCCATTCTGGAAAAAGACCAGAAAGAAGCCCAACAGAAGTTTTTGGAGACACTGGAGATCGGCAGTTACTTCGACGGCACGGTCACCCGCCTGATGGACTTCGGCGCCTTCATCAGCATCGGCAACGGCGTTGAGGGCATGGCACATGTCAGCAAATTGTCATGGGATCGGGTCAAGCACCCCAAGGATGTGCTGGCCGTCGGCCAAAGCGTCCGCGTCAAAGTCGACAAGATCAACAAAGAGAACGGCAAGATTTCATTGTCGGTCAAGGACACCATGACCAACCCGTGGTACGGCATTGCCGAACGATACCCGGACGGCACCATCCTCAAGGGCACCGTGACCAAGTTGGCGGACTTCGGCGCGTTCGTGGCACTGGAGGCCGGCATCGAGGGCATGGTGCATATCTCGGAATTGGCCCACGGACGAGTCTCGACCGTGCAATCGGTCGTGAAGGTCGGCCAAGAGCTCGACGTCAAGGTCCTGTCGATCGACACCAAGAAGCGTCGCATCGCCCTGTCTCACAAGGCGACCCTCGCGGCCCCCGCCGACGAGAGCAAGTCGCGGCAAAAAGTCGAAGTCGAAGAGACCACCCGTGAATTGGCCGTCAAACCCTCACGCGATAAGCTGCAGGGCGGGCGCGGCAAGAGCAGCGGCGGCGAGCAGTTCGGACTCCGCTGG
Organism: Pirellulaceae bacterium; assembly: GCA_018402565.1. Taxonomy (GTDB): domain Bacteria; phylum Planctomycetota; class Planctomycetia; order Pirellulales; family Pirellulaceae; genus M30B19. The sequence goes on from JAGYIQ010000002.1 coordinate 982,316, forward strand.
TAGCGTCCCCCCGATCCCTACATCCCGCACGCGGGGCGTGTGCGTTATGACGAACATGCCAGCCCTCGGCTCGCTGTTTCATTCGTGCTCGGCTTTCCGACGATAGGCCTCGTATGGCGGGTCATTGTGCCCGAACGCTGGGCCCCGCGATCTCGGTCGTGGGGTCACCCATCTCTGGCCCCTGGGAAGTGGACGCATGTGGCGATCGATCTTTATCGCGTTGGGTGTTTTTTTGTGCCTGTTGGGTGCCGAGTTCCTGGCGTGCGACCACCTGGTGCTCCGCGGCACGATTCGTGAGCCAGAACGCAACTCCACGACGATGACCGTCAGTTATCCCGGGGCAGAGCAACCCGCTCAGCGGAAGATCTACGTGCCCAAGGACTGGATGCCCTGGACCTTATTGGCCTCGGGTGTCGTTGTGCTGATGTACAGCGTGCGACCCCGCGTTTGACCCCCGCGGCTTGAGGAAATCAGCGCCCGAATCAGGGTTAACTCAACCGCAATTTGGGACAATAGACATGCGAATGCTATCCGCCAAGCGCCTGAGCGGCTGGCTGTTATTGGCCCTGTTTCTCGGGTCTGCCTCCGGTGCTCAAGGACAGGATCCGGCGTCCCCGCGTGAACAACTGGAGCGGTACTTCCGCCGCGAGACAGAACATCTGACCCACCAGAGCCTGTCGCAGATCCAGACGGCCGCAGATTGGTCGACCCAGCAAGCGATCTATCGCCGACAATTGGCTGAGATGTTGGGCTTGGAGCCCGCCCCGCCGCGGACCGACTTACAGCCAGTGGTGACCGGCACCGTCGATGACCAGGACGTGATCGTCGAGAACCTGCACTTCCAGTCGCTGCCGGGCCTGTACGTCACCGGCAACTTCTATCGCCCGCGGGAGCAGGCCCAGCCGCTGCCGGCAATTCTCTATCTGTGCGGCCACGCGCGGGTCGCCGAGGGCGATGTGAGCTACGGCAACAAGACGGCCTACCATCATCACGGCCTGTGGTTCGCTCGGCAGGGCTACGTGTGCCTGACCATCGACACGATTCAGTTGGGCGAGATCGAAGGGGATCATCACGGTACCCATCGCTTGAACCAATGGTGGTGGAATAGTCGCGGCTACACGCCAGCGGGTGTCGAAGCTTGGAACGCCATTCGCGCCTTGGATTATCTGGAGCAGCGACCGGAAGTTGATCCCGCGCGCATGGGTGTCACGGGCCGCTCCGGCGGCGGCGCTTACACTTGGTGGGTCGCCGCTTTGGATACACGAGTGGCGGCGGCCGTGCCGGTGGCTGGGATCACCTCGCTCCACAATCATGTCGTCGACGGCTGTGTCAGCGGTCATTGCGATTGCATGTATCACATCAATACTTACCGCTGGGACTTCCCCCAGATCGCAGCCCTGGTCGCGCCGCGACCACTGCTGATCGCCAACTCCGACAACGATACGATCTTTCCGCTTGATGGCGTGATCGACGTGCATACGCGGGTGCGACGCATCTACGACTTGCTGGGTGCGTCCGATCGCCTGGGACTGTGCATCACTCCGGGTCCACACACCGATACGCAAGAACTGCAAGTCCCGGCCTTCCGCTGGTTCAACAAGCACCTCCGCGATACGGAAGTACCCGTCGAGCGGGCCGCCGAAAAGGCCTTCACGCCGCAGCAACTGCGCGTCTTGGAAGCCTGGCCCGCCGACCAACGCGTGACGCGGATCCAGCATGAATTTGTACCCGCCGTTCCTAACACGCCCTTGCCCCGACATTGGCTCCCAGTGGAGACTGCCGCAGCGGAGTCCGCTCGCGTTGACGACCTATTGGCGACCGAGGTTCTCCCCCGATTCGCGGCGAACGACACGGTCACCTGGCCCCAGTTGGCAGCGGCGGCCGAAGTGGTCCAAGCGAAACTGGCACAACAGGTGTTCCGCGGCTGGCCGTCCGCCGATCGCCTGCCGGCACTGGACGTGGCGTTCGCCGGCACCGCGGAGCACGCGGGCTGGCGGTTCCAGCAACTGACGTTTAACTCGCAGGCCGACGTGCGCTTGTCGCTCTACATCTGGCAGCCACCGGATCTGCCCCCTGCTGAGAACTCTGCCGCGGAGCGGACAAAGTCGCCCGCGGAGATCGCGTTGGCCCTGTACCAAGCCCCGCGGGACCAAGTCCTGCTGGTCGCCTGGCAGGCATTGGCTGCCGGGGCGACCTGGGAGCAGTTGTCGCCCGAGCAACAGTTGGCCATCCAAGATCGACTGGAAACTTGGCGAAGCGAGGGTCCGGCGGCCTTTGTCTGCTTTGCCCCGCGGGGGATGGGGCCGGCCGCCTGGGAGGCATCGCCCCAGGAGCAAATCCACATCCGCCGCCGCTTCATGCTGTTGGGGCAAACGCTGGCGGGCATGCAGGTCTGGGACATTCGTCGTGCGCTGGAGGTCCTGCGGCAGGCGTACCCGGACTGCCCGCAGGTGTTGGAGGGAGCCGGGCCCGATGGCGGCTTGCTGCTGTGGGCCGCGCTCGGCCAGCCTGGTGTTTCCCGGCTGCTGCTGCACGATCCCCCGCCCGGGCATGCCGCCGGCCACGATTTGCTGAACGCCGCCAAAATCATCGAGCCGCGGCAGCTGGCCAGCCTGCTCCTGGCCGAGGGCACCCAGGTGTCGCTCCTGCTGTCAGGACCGCAGGTGGCGGCCTGGGAGGAGGTCCAGGCAGCCCTGCCAAGTCGCCAAGGGGAAGCCACAAACAGGGGACGACTTCTGTTGGTCCGGTTGCCCGAGTTTTCACCCTGAGGCCCCACCGCAACAGCCGGGCTTTTTCGGGGTAACCCGGGCAGGGACCGATCAAATCCACTGTTTTTATTTCGCCATGCAGTTAGAATTTTGGGGTGCCAATACGATTCTGGCTCACAGGCTCACAGGCCGACTGGCTCATAGGCTGACTGGCTCATAGGCTGACTGGCTCATAGGCCCCACATCCCGCTTGGAAAAGAACCCCCCATGTCCATGGACCCGTTTGACGAAAGTTTCGAGCAATTTGATATCGAGGATTTTGACGAGGACTTCGACGAGGACTTTGAGGCGGAAATTGCCGGCGAGTACGAACTGGAGAACAACGAGTACCAGGACTTTGACGATCCGAACTTGATCCCTGCCGTCGACTTCTGCGGTGAAAGCGATGACGACGAAGAAGAGCCGGCTCCGGCGGAAGAGGCCGATGCCGAGGGGGAGGCCGATCCGGATGCCGCTCCCGCTGACGAAGCCCCGGCTCCCACTGGAAAAGCCGGCAAGAAGGCTGGCAAGTAGTTAAGGCTCGTCCGCAGGAAGAAGGAAGTCTCCCGCGATGTTTCGCAAAATCTCGAATCAAGTCTCGTTTCCCGAACTCGAAAAACGTGTCCTGGCGTTCTGGAAAGAGCGACAGATCTACGATCAGTCGCTGCAACGCCGGGCGGGTGGACCGCGATTCGTCTTCTTCGAGGGCCCGCCCACGGCCAATGGGATGCCGCACCCTGGCCACTGCTTGACCCGAGCCATCAAGGACCTGTTCCCGCGCTACCGCACCATGCGGGGCGATTATTGCCAACGCAAAGCCGGCTGGGACACCCACGGACTGCCGGTCGAGATGGAAGTCTGCAAGGAGCTGGGCATCCACTCCAAAGAAGACATCGAGAACTACGGCGTCGAGCCCTTCGTGCAAAAGTGCCAACAGAGCGTTTGGCGGTACATGCGGACGTGGGAAGAGCTAACCGAGCGTCTGGGCTTCTGGATTCACTTGGAACAAGCCTACGTCACCTACCATCAATCGTATGTCGAATCGGTCTGGTGGTCGCTCAAGACGTTGTTCGAACGCGGCGACTTGTATCAAGGTCACAAGATCGTGTGGTGGTGGGCCCAAGGTGGAACGGCGCTCTCCAGTGGCGAGGTGGGCGACGGCTACCGCGAAGTGGCCGACCCCAGCGTCTACGTCTGCTTTCCACTCGTGGATCGGCCGGACACGTCGCTCTTGGTCTGGACCACGACGCCGTGGACGCTGCCCTCCAATCAGTACGTGGCCGTTGGCCCAGAGATCGCCTATGCCACCGTGATCGATACCCAGAGTGGGCAACGGTTGATCGTGGCGGCCGACTTGGTCGAGACCCTGGCCAAGAAACGCAAGACCGAACTGACCGTCGAATCGACCTGCACCGGCCGGGACCTGTTGGGCCTGCGTTATCGTCCGCCATTTGATTATTTCTACGCCGGGTTTGGCCAGGCTCACGGACAACTGCTCGACGGTCAATCTGCCCCGTTGTATTGGCGAGTGTTGGCAGCCGATTTTGTCACCACCACTAGCGGCACGGGCTTGGTCCACCAAGCCCCCGCGTTTGGCGAGGTCGACCACGAAGTCTTGGTGGCCGAGCAAGCGAAATTTGTGGCCGGTCAACAACCACAGCTGTTCTGCCCAGTGGCTGCCGATGGCAAGTTCACCGCTGAAGTGCCCGACTTCCAAGGCCAATGGGTCAAAGAGTCCGACAAGGCCATCATCCGCGCCCTGAAAGAGCGGGAAGTGCTGTGGTTCCAGGAGCAGTACTTGCACGACTACCCGTTCTGCTGGCGAGCCGACAAAGATCCGTTGATCCAATACCCGCGACGCAGCTGGTTCATCCGCACCACCAAGTATCGCGACCAGATGCTGGCCAACAACCAACAGATCAACTGGTTGCCAGAACACATCAAACAGGGTCGCTTCGGCAACTTCTTGGCGGATAACGTCGATTGGGCTTTGAGCCGCGAACGGTTCTGGGGCACCCCGCTGCCGATCTGGGTCTGCCAGGAAACCGGGCAAATGGAGTCGCTGGGCAGCTATGCGGAGCTGCTGCAGAAGCCGGGTCTACAGGGCACGGAAGTCTGGGAAGCTGCCCAGGCCGCCAACCCCGAGTTGCCCGAGGACTTGAAGGTCCACAAGCCCTACATCGACGCCTTGACCTACGAGTCCCCCTTCGCCCCGGGCGCCCGCATGCAACGCGTCCCCGAGGTCATCGACTGCTGGTACGACTCGGGCGCCATGCCCTTCGCCCAATGGGGCTATCCGCAGAACGGCGGCAGCGACTTCGCCCAGCAGTTCCCGGCCCACTTTATTTCCGAGGCGTTGGACCAGACCCGCGGGTGGTTCTACTCGCTGACGGCCATCAGCACGATGTTGTTCGGTCCAGACCCCGCCGGCGAATCGCACAACGCCACGCTGGCTCCTCGCGTCGCCTCGGCCCCCAACGCCGGCCAAGCCGTCGCCTACCCGCATCCGTTCCGCAACTGCGTGGTGCTGGGCTTGATGCTGAGCGAATGGTGGGAGAGCAAAGATGGCAAGCAGCTGCGGCTGAACGAAGACGACGCGCGACGGGATCTGGGTGCGGGCTACTCGCACCACGTGGGCAAGATGTCGAAACAAAAGCGGAATTACCGCGAACCGTTCGAGATCTTTGACAACTACGGAGCCGACGTGCTCCGCTGGTACTTCTTTGCCTCACAGGCGCCGTGGAACTCGATCAATTACAGCGAACAGGCGATCAAGAACAGCATCCCGGAATTCATGCTGCGATTGTGGAACACCTACTCGTTCTTCTGCGAGTATGCCGTGATCGATGGCTTCAATCCCGCCAACGGCTTGTTGGGATTGGAACTCTCTGGCTCGGCCAATTCACCGGACCTGCACAGCTTGGATCAATCGGGCCTGCAACAACTGCCCGGGTACACCGCGATTGCCCAACGCGGTGAACTCGATCGCTGGATCATGAGCGAACTGCACCAGATGCTGGAGACGGTCGTGACAGCCATGGACCGCTTCGAGAACTATCCGGCAGCCCAGGCCATCAACCAATTCCTCGATTCGCTCAGCAATTGGTACGTCCGCCGCAGCCGCGATCGCTTCTGGTCCAGCCAACCGCTGGAAGGCAGCAAACTGGAGGCCTACTGGACTCTGTACGAATGCTTGCTGACGGTCAACAAAGTGATCGCCCCCTTTGTCCCGTTTGTCGCGGAAGAACTCTGGAGTAACTTGGCCAGCGTGTTTGAGGATCACGCCGCTGAGAGCGTGCATTTGACCGATTACCCAGTCGCCCGCCCAGAACTGATCGACCGCGACTTATCGCAACGCATGGCCATTTTGCGTGAGATCGCCTCGTTGGGCCTGCGAGCCCGGACGGAAGCCAAACTGCGCGTTCGCCAACCGCTGGCCAAGGTCGAGGTGGTCCTCAACAGCGATCAGCACTTGAGTTGGCTGGAGAGCCACCGCGAGATTTTGGAAGGCGAGCTGAACGTCAAGTCGCTGCACTTCACGACCTCGGGTCAAGAGTACGTCAACTATGAAGTGATCCCCAACTTTCCGCGACTGGGACCCCGTTATGGCAAGTCACTGCCGCAGATCAAGGCATTTTTGGCCCAGGGATCCGGTGGCGAATTCTTGCAGCAACTGCAGACCACCGGCGCCATCAAGTTTGTTGTGGGCGAACAAGAAGTCGAGCTCAGCGCGGACGATGTGCAAGTCCGCCTCAATGCCAAGCCGGGCTGGGCCGCCGCCCAAGGCCGCAATTGCGTGGTGGTGCTGTCGACCGATTTGGATGATGCCTTGATCCAAGAAGGCCAAGCCAAAGACGTCGTGCGTCTGATCCAAAATCGACGCAAAGAGATGGGCCTGGAATACACCGACCGCATCCGCGTTGGCTTGTTGACCGACCACGCAGCCTTGGGCCAAGCCATCGCGGCCTGGCGCGAACACATCGCCAGCGAAACGTTGGCGGTGGAAGTGCAAGCCGCCGCACTGCCCGAGACACCCGCCCAAGATTGCACCATCGATGCTGCAGCCCTGACGCTGTACGTCCAGAAAGCTTAAACGCCGACCTTCGAGGCGATCACCACCGGCCTGATCTGGGATGACAAACAAAACTCAGAACAAGACGATTGGGGCACCTACCACTACGAGCGTGAAGCGATCTTTGACTGGATGCGTAAGCAACAGATCGCAGGTTGCTGCTTGATCGGTGGCGATATCCATGTTTCCCCAGCCTCAACGTCCCGCCCCCTGCCCTGGTGCATTCCGCGGCTGAACCGCACGTGTTCCGGCGTTTGGCGGCCAGCCAGGATGCCTTGCATGTCCAGTGGATCAACCGCAATGACCGACGGATCTTTGAGGTCAAATCAACCGCCGCTGAACTGAGCGGATTCGTGAACGAAGTCGTGCCAGGTCAGCCCGTCGGGCAATGATTCCTCTGCCGCGAATTCCAAGTGCAGAATGCGCCTGTGCCGGCGGGTGCCAGGCAGGGACGAACCACTGGCGTGAGTAATCAACGGCCGCATGGCCAAGACATCGCCGGCGGTGGCGAGAATCGTCACGGCTCGCTCCGCCCCGACACCGGGACTGGACTTCGAGGCATGTGAGCCCGGAATCACGCGGAGGGGCCCGTTCTCATCGGTCACATCATCCAAATGAATCCGCAGCGTCAACATTTGCTGCAGAACCTCATCGGCCGCGATCAAATGCGGCACACCTGCCTTTGTGGTGGGACGAGAGAAATACGCCGAAGCGACCGTGTTGTCCCGGACGGCGACCGAGGTATCTTTGTGCCACATGAGGTTCCAAGTTCGGTCGGGTGGCTTGTCGAAAAACAAGGCCCGCACCATCCCATATCGTTTGCCCAGTTGTTCCCGGAGAAACGACAATAAAACCTCATTTTGCCACAACGTCCGCACAGCAGGCAGCGACTGGAGCAAGTTCCGCGCGGCGTACACATGCCCGGCACTCGAGCGAGCGCCCATGTCCGGCGTGTCGTCGGCAAAGGTCGTACGACACAGGTCCAGCAGCCGTTCGATGACCTCCGCCGGCACGGCGGCCGGCAAGAGGCAAAATCCGTCACGTTGCAAGTCCCAATCGTTCATCCGATGCGATGGGTTCATAACCAATGCTTGCTCCAAAACACGCTGCCGGTCGTGACCGTTACCAGTGCCCTGCACGACGCTCGCCTCAGGGCTTGCGCCGCAGGACCGCTGTGACGGGGAAATGGTCCGATGGGGTACGCCCGTCGCGCTGCGTGCGATCGATCGCTGCCGCAATCACCTGCCAGCGATCGCAGGCAGCAACCCAATCGATCCGGGCACCGCGGGTTGTCTTTGGATCAAAGCCGCTGAAGGTACCCTCGTCGGTACCACGCTCCGGCTGCCGCTGTCGGTAGGTATCCACCAGGGCCGGCTGGCCTGGCTCCGCCGCCGCAAACAAAGCGGCATAAGGTGGACTGTCCTCGCCCGCATTGAAGTCGCCTGTCACAATCAGATGATGATCGGCGGCCAACTCCAACGCCTTCCTGCGGATCAAACGAGCCGACTCCAACCGAGCCTCCTGGCCACGGTGATCAAAGTGCGTGTTGAACCAAGCGATCGGCGCCGCATCCGGTTGGCGAAGATCACGCAACTTGACCCAGGTCACCATCCGCGGCAACGAAGTATCCCACGAGCGGCTGCCGATCTCCTCCGGCGTTTCACTCAACCAAAAGTGCCCCACCGCCAGCTTCTCGAAGCGATCGCGTTTCCAGTAAATCGCCATCATTTCGCCAGCCACCTGGCCATCGTCGCGGCCCACCCCCGCACAGTCGTAATCCGATAACTTCTCAGCCAAAAAATCCCGCTGATCCGCCAAAGTCTCTTGCGTACCCAACAAATCGGGATCGAAGGCGCGGATGGTCTCGACCACCAAGTCCTGCCGCAACGGCCAGCGATTCTCGCCGTCGTTGGCCGTACCAAAACGAATGTTGAAACTCATGACACGGACGTCACTCGACGCCGACTCCGTCGTCTCGGTGGACTGGCCCCACACGACCGGGCTGGCTGCCAAACCCGCCAACACCAATAGCCACACCGCCGAGACCTGCAGGAGAATGAGGCGTGAGCCCCCTTTCCATCGGTCATTTGATCCGTTCGGTCGCCAGCTTCCCATCACCACTCCTCCAAAGTTTAAGTACCCACCCCAGCGAAAATTGCCTTGTGCCATTACCCTCAGTTTAGCCCAAAGCCAACCCAGGTTCACCTCCGCGCCGCGGCACAGCCGCCACCTTTGTTGACATTCGCGGGCGTGGCAATAAGAATCAACGCCGTACAACGCGACTGCCGGACGGAGCAAAACGCCCCACCGCCCGCCGCACAGCACCCGCCCCACAGCACCCGCCCCACAGCATCCGCCCCACAGCATCCGCCCCACAGCAACCGCCTCACAGCATCCGCCCCCCTCCCACCTTTGATCGGTCTGACGATGTCGCGACTCTGGATGATCGCTTGCTGCTCCTACCTCACCCTCGCTGGGCTCGGCACCGGTTTCAACAACAATCTCCGCCCGAGCGCCCTCGATCCGTCCTCGGCGACGGAAGCGGACACGACGGAGACGGCCCCCGTTCGAGTCGACGAAGACTTGGATTTTCGCCAGCACATCCTGCCGATCCTGGGCGATCATTGCCTGACCTGCCACGGCTTCGACGAGGGGACTCGAGCGGGCGGCCTGCGTTTGGACCAACGGGACGCGGCCCTGGCCGGTGGCGACTCGGGCCTGCCAGCCATCGTCCCCGAGGATGCCGACGCCAGTGAACTGTTGGCCCGGATCTTCAGCGACGATCCCGGCGTGATCATGCCGCCGCCCGGCACCCAGCCGCCGCTGAACGATTCGCAGCGCGAGTTGCTCCGCCGGTGGATCCAGGCCGGCGCCCCCTACGCCCAACACTGGGGCTTTATCCCTCCCGTGCAACGTCCCCTGCCCGACCTGCACTGGCCGCATGTCACCACAGAACACACAACAGACCACACGACAGACCACACAACAGACCACACCGCAAAAGCCCAAGCGAACGCTGCGACAGGCGGCACGACAGGCGACACGACAGGCGACACGACAGGCGACACGGCCGGAGCGTCCCGCGCGGTCGGCGAAACCTCAGCCATCGATCGCTGGGTCTTGCAGGGCCTGCAGCGTCAAGGCGAGAGCCCCGCACCCCCGGCCCCTCCCGCACAACTGGCGCGTCGACTCTACCTGGACCTGATCGGCCTGCCACCCTCGCCCGCCGAACTGCAACGCTATCGGGAAGTCGGCCACGAGCAGACCGTGGAGGAACTGCTGCAGCGGCCCCAATACGGCGAACGCTGGGCCCGACTCTGGCTGGACGCGGCCCGCTACTCCGACACCAACGGCTACGAGAAAGATCTCCGCCGCGACCAGTGGATCTGGCGCGACTGGGTCGTAGACGCCTACAATCGCGACCTGCCCTACGATCAATTCATCATCGAACAAATCGCAGGCGACCTATTGCCCAACGCCACGCCGCAGCAAGTCATCGCCACGGGCTTCCTCCGCAACAGCATGCTCAATGAAGAAGGCGCGATTATCCCCGAAGAATTTCGCCTGGCCGAAATGTTCGATCGGCTGGACTGTGTCGGCAAAGCCGTGTTAGGCCTAACAACTCAGTGCGCTCAATGCCACACGCACAAGTTCGATCCGTTGACCCACACGGAATACTTTGGCCTCTTCGCGTTTCTCAACAACAGCTACGAGGCCCAGTCCTGGGTCTACTCGCCCGCCGACGAACAACGGCGACAAGAGCTGCTGGCCGCCATCGCCGCGGCCGAAGACGCCGCCCTGCCCTGCCCGCCGGCCGGTGAGCCAGCAGTCGGTCAGCCTGATGCATGGCTGCCTCAACTCTGGGACTGGGCGGCCCAACTGCAGGCCAACTCACCCACTTGGGAGGTCGTCCGCATGGACGATCTGGGCAGCGTCAGCGGACTCAACCATCCCGTCCAACAGGAGGATGGCTCGATCCTGATGCTGGGACACACCAGCGGCGATGTCTACTTTTTGGCCACACCCGAGCTGGCCGGAGTCACCGGACTGCAGCTGGAAATCCTCACACACGGCGATCTGCCGTTCCGTGGACCCGGCCGCAGTTCCGTCGGCACCTGGGATGTCGCGGAACTCGAGGTCTGGACACGAGCCGACGGCCAAGCGGAGTGGCAGAAAGAGACCTTGGTCAATCCCTCCGCCGACGCCGCGGATCTCGACACCTCCGCCCCCGACGCCAAACAGAAGGGCGGCCCCGTCGCCTTCCTGATCGATGGTCAAGACTCGACCACTTGGCGAATCGATCGGGGCCGCGGCCGACGCAACCAGGACTCCGTGGCCGTGGTCCAATTCGCCGCCCCGCTGGTCCATCCCCCCGGCACCCAGGTCAAGTTCGTCTTGCGGATGGGCGCCATGGTCGGCTGCTGCCGCCTCAGCTTGACCACCACTCCCGCCCCCCAGACACCGGCCGTGGATTACTCCGCGCAAAGAATTGTTAGGACGATGGACTTCTCCGGCCAGGATCCGACAGCCGCTTGGGAGCGACTGAGCCCAGAGCAACAGCGGACACTCCGCCGCGTCTGGCGACAAACCAGCGGACAATTCCCAGCGGTGGACCAAGCCATCACCGCCTTGTGGGAACAGTACCCCGAGCCCCATACCTCGGTGTTGCACTTGCAGGAACGTCCGCCGCAACAGGCCCGCGTCACCTACCTGCTGGATCGTGGCCATTGGAACTCGCCGACGACCCCCGTTCCGCCGCACACCCCCCAGTTCCTGCATCCGCTGGCCCCCTCCCGCGGAGAGGACGGCGTTCTCGGCCCAGACGAACCGCCCCGTCTGCAGTTCGCGCGGTGGCTGGTCAGTCGCCAGTCGCCGCTGGCCGCGCGAGTCGCCGTCAATCGACTCTGGCAGGCCCTGTTCGGCCAGGGCTTGGTGCTGACCCCCGAGGACTTCGGCACACGCGCCCCCGTCCCCGAGCATCTGGAGTTACTGGACCACTTGGCGGTGGAGTTGATGGACAGCGGCTGGAGCCAGAAGGCCGTGCTGCGGAGCATCCTCAATAGCCAAACCTATCGCCAAGATTCACGCACGACCGCGACCGCCTACGAACGTGACCCCGACAATCGCCATTTGGCTCGCGGGCCGCGTTTCCGCGCAGATGCCGAAGTGATCCGCGACATCGCCTTGACCGCCTCCGGCCTGTTGTCCTTGGAGATGGGCGGCCCCAGTGTCATCCCGCCGGTGCCACAGAATGTGCTGGATTATAACTACGTCTACCCCAGCTACTGGACGGCGGCCACCGGCAGCCAACGTTACCGACGCACGGTTTACGGCTTCCGCAAACGCTCGATGCCCGATCCCACCACCGCCAACTTCGACGCCCCCACGGCCGACACGGCCTGCGTGCGACGCGTCCGCTCCAATACCCCGCTGGCCGCTCTGACGGGACTGAATGAAGTCGTGTTCACCGAAGCCGCTCGCGCGCTGGGCCTGCGGATCCTGCGGGAAGGCGGCGCCGAGGATGCGGACCGCGCCCGCTACGGCTTCTTGCTCTGCACGGCCCGCGAACCCTCCGCCGCGGAACTCCAGGTACTCCTAGAAACCGTCCAACAACAGCGACAGCGACTGGCCGACGGCTGGCTGGATCCTAAACGCATCAGCACCGGGGAAGAACAATGGCCCACGCTGCCCGACGGTACCACCCCGCAAGATGCAGCCGCCTGGACGCTCCTCGCCCGCGTCCTGCTCAACTTGGACGAGACGGTCAACAAGAACTAGTGCTTTGTCACAGCCAGAACTTGGGGTGTGGCAAAGGGGTCAGGCGTCAATTGTGCGCAGCACCCGCAGGGCCGTTCCGGCAATTGACGCCTGACCCCTTTGCCACACCGATCCCAAAATTAGACTGTGACAAAGCACTAGGCTTTGTCAACGCTTAGACGTGGGGGTGGAACCCCTTACCAACGCACGACCGCTGTGCCCCAAGTCAAACCAGCACCAAAGCCACACAGCAGCACGTTCTGGCCTCGCTGCAGCACGCCCGCCGCCTCGGCCTCGATCAAGGCCAACGGGATGCTGGCGGCACACGTGTTGCCGTATTGCTCCAAATTGGTCCAGACCCGCTGGTCGGTGATCGCCAACCCTTGCATCGCGGCTTCAATGATCCGCGAGTTCGCTTGATGCAAGATAAACAGATCGATGTCGTCCGTGGTCAGCTGACATTGACGCAGAACACGCTGCACGACCTGTGGGATCCACTGCACGGCCCACTTGAAGACCGTGCGGCCGTCCATCTGCAAGTACTGCCCACCCGCCGCCAAAACCTCCGGCGTAATCGGCTGGCGACTTCCCCCCGCGGGGAACAACAGCGATTGCCCCAAACTGCCATCGGCACCCAATTGAAACCCCAGGATGCCCGCATCCGCAGCCGTCGCGATCGGCAGACGAACGCCATCGGTCGAAATCACTCCCCGCCCGCTGGGCTGCAACAGCAACGCCGCCGCTCCGTCGCCAAACAATGGGTAAGTCTTGACGTCCGCCGGATCAATGAATCGCGACAACAGGTCGGCGCCAATCACCAACACGTTTTGATAACTGCCCGACGCCACAAATTGGGCCGCCGACAAATAAGCGTACATAAACCCGCTGCAGGCCGCGTTGACGTCAAAAGCTGCCGCCTGCGGACAACCCAACCGATCCTGCACCAAACAGGCCACCGACGGAGCAATATGGTCGGGCGTACAAGTCGCCACCACGATCAGATCGACCGCCTCGGCCTCCACACCGGCCGCTTGCAAACAACGACGACCCGCTTCCACCGCCAAGTCACTGGTCGATTGGTCCGGCAAGGCAATCCGCCGCTGACGAATCCCCGTCCGCTGGACGATCCAGTCGCTGTCGCAACCCAAGGCCGCCAAATCCTCGTTGGTCACCACGTTGTCAGGGAGAAAAAATGCCCCGCCGCGGACCTGCACCGCCAACCGGGGGACTCGAGCGACCGAACGGCGAACTTCCGCGTTCCGTCTCGGAGCGTGTGCTGACATGAAACCGACTCGTGAGAAAGGTGATCTTCCGTAATCGCTCCCCAGTCCCCGCGGGCCGCCACTGCCTGTGACCCACACCCCCAGTAAGTCGCACCTCACCAACCCAGGAACTCCACCAGGGCTCTGTTCCCAGTGAGCCGAGGCTCCGTTCCCAGTGAGCCGAGGCTCCGTTCCAACTGAGCTAGGGGTTCCAACTGAGCCAGGTTTTTTGTTCCCAATGGACTGTTGGCGCAACAACCGTTCGACTAGGGCATCTCGCAGATCCTTCTGCGGCTGGCATTATGCAAACACAGCCGATTTCGGTCACCCCGAATTCCACCAGTTTCACCGCTCACGCTAGCACCTGATGGCACCGCCAGACCCGCTCCACCGACCGACACTCACCTCCAACCCTTCGGGTCCCGACCCTCTAAATCCCCCCAAAAGGAGTAACGCACAAATGGACTTTCATCAATTTTTCTCGGGGGGTTTTTCCAATCCCCAGCCGCGGCCAATAAAGCCATAAACCACTGCAAAACAGCCACTTAGAACAGAAAAGCCAGCGACTCGAATCCAGCCGAACACAAGAACATTCACTATTTTGATTGACACATTTACCAAAAGAGGGTATCCTGCGATCCGGCTTCGGCTACATTAATCACCGTGTTGGCTTTCCGTGGGCAGTTACCTTCACCCTTAGGAAGAACGGAAAAGTATGAGCCTTTTGGCACTCGTTTATCAGTTGGTTCCCGATTCGCCGATCTTGGTCGCCGCAAACCGGGAAGAGTCTCTTGATCGTTCCTGTCCAGCCCCGACCATCCAGTCGGGTAAACCGCGTATCTTAGCTAGTTTTGATCCCAAAACCAAAGGCACCTATTTGGGTGTCAACCAACGCGGCATGATGGCGGCAGCCATTCCCCGACGCAAGTTTGGCTCGGCCATTGGCACCAAATCGCGGTCGTTACTCTGCCGCGAGATGCTCAAGTGCCCCTCGGCCCGTAGCGCCGTGGACATGGCCGTCAGCCAGTTGCACACCGATCAATACGACGGCGTCAACTTGGTGGTGGCCGACGCCGACAGCGGCTGGGTGATCCACTCCAGCACGCAGACGGAAGTGGTCGAGCTCAATCCGGGCTTGAACATCATCGGCCATTACAACTTGGACGACTCGCGGGACGGTCGTGTCGGTCTGGCTCGGCGGATGCTGACCCTGCAGACGTTGGATTCGCCGGTCAAGTTCTTGGCCTTGGCCAGCAAGGTGTTTGCTCGCGGAGCCACCGAGCCGGGTCGCCCCAGCATGGTGATTCGCGACCCAGGCTACGGCACGGTCAGCTCGACACTGATTGCCTTGGGCAAGAAACCGCGGGACGCGATTTATCAATACGCGGCCGGTTCTCCCGATGTGATCAAGTACGAGGACTACTCGCCGTTCCTCCGCGACATCCTCAGCCGCGGGCTGCGTGAAAGCCGCATCCGCGCGACCAACAGCTAAGGCTCAACACCCCGTTTGGGCCAACGCTTCGCCTACCCGTTCCATCGCGATGGGGCGGGCGGATGAACCGACAGCGAACACCGACCCGAACTCTCGGGTCGGTTTTTTATTACGGATTATCGTTTTCTTCGGCTTATCGCGTCCCCGTACGAAATCGAGCTTCCCATGACTCCCAAAGAAATTCTGGCGTTCTGTCGCGAGAAAGAAGTCCGCGCTATCGACCTGCGGTTCATGGACTTCCCCGGCTGGTGGCAGCACACCACCATTCCCGCTACCTCGCTGACCGAGGCCACCTTCGTCGACGGCATTGGCTTCGACGGCTCCAGCATCCGCGGCTGGCGGAACATCTTCGACAGCGACATGCTGCTGATCCCGCAACCCGAGACCCGCTTCCTGGACCCGTTCGCCAAGGTCCCGACACTGGCCATGATCTGCGATATCCGCGATCCACTGACCGGCCAGGACTACTCCCGCGACCCACGGAACGTGGCCAAGAAAGCGGCCAACTATCTGGCTGGCACCCAGATCGGCGACAGCATTCGCTTCGGGCCCGAAGCCGAGTTCTTTATCTTCGACGACGTGCGCTTTGACCAAACGCATCACAGCGGCTACTACTTCTTGGACAGCAACGAAGCCCAGTGGAACCGGGGCCGGGATGAACAGCCCAACCAAGGCTACAAGATCCGCTACCGCGAGGGCTACTTTCCACTGCCACCGACCGACAAGTTGATGGACATCCGCAACGAGATGATGCTGCGGATGATCGACTGTGGCCTGGACGTCGAGTGCCAACACCACGAGGTGGCCACGGCCGGTCAAGCCGAGATCGACCTGCGGTACGACCACCTGCTGAAGATGGCCGACCAGATGATGATCTACAAGTACATCGTGCGGAACGTGGCCTACCGCCACGGCAAGTCGGCCACCTTCATGCCCAAGCCGATCTACGGCGACAGCGGCTCGGGCTTCCACACCCATGTCTCCATCTGGCAAGGCGACCAGAACCTGTTTGCCGGCGATCGCTACGCGGGCCTCTCGCCCCTGGCCCTGCATGCCATCGGCGGAATCCTGGAGCACGGCCGCGCCATCATGGCCTTCTCCAACCCCACCACCAATAGCTATAAACGCTTGACCGGTGGCTACGAGGCCCCCGCCTTCCTCGACTACTCCCGCGCCAATCGCTCGGCCGCCATCCGCATCCCCATGTACTCGCAGAAACCCGAGTCCAAGCGCATCGAGTTCCGCTGCCCCGACCCCAGCTGCAATCCGTACCTGACCTTCGCCGCCATCACCATGGCCATGATCGACGGCATCCAACGGAAACTGGACCCCGGCCCCTCGATGGAAAAAGACAGCTACGACCTCAGCCCCGCCGAACAGCAACAAATGCGGCCCATCCCCAAGTCGCTCGACGAGGCCCTCGAAGCACTGGCCGCCGATCACCAGTTCCTCCTCGCCGACGACGTATTCACAGCAGATGTGATCGAAACCTGGATCGATTACAAACGCCGCCGCGAAATCGATACCATCAAACTCCGCCCCCACCCCTACGAGTTCTGTTTGTATTACGATCTGTAAACAGTCTCCTGGGCGTTTGCCCTGGCCCTGCCCCAGTCCCCACACGAAGATGGAGGCTCCGATGAGCTCGCCTGCTGCCACCGCCAACACCGCCCCAGCCACCGATCACCCTGCTGTCCGAGCCCTGGAGCCCGCCGCGCTGTGGGGCTACTTCTGCGACCTCAACCGCGTCCCCCGCGCCTCCAAACGCGAGGCCCAAGTCACCGAGTTCGCCGCCAACGTCGGCCGACAACTGGGTCTCGAGACCCTCGTCGACTCGGTGGGCAACGTCATCATTCGCAAGCCGGCCACCCCCGACCGCCAAGGCCGCCCCGGCGTGATCCTGCAGGCCCACCTGGACATGGTCCACCAGAAAAACCAGGACACGGACTTTGACTTTGCCACCACGGGCATCCGCATGGAGGTCCGCCCCGATTGGGTCTGGGCCCAGGGCACCACCTTGGGGGCGGACAACGGCATTGGCGTGGCGGCCATCTTCGCCGTTCTGGCCGCCACCGATCTCTCGCACCCCGATCTGGAGGCCCTGCTGACGATCGACGAAGAGACCGGCATGACCGGGGCCAAAGCCCTGCAGCCCGGCCTGCTCCGCGGACAAGTCCTGCTCAACCTGGACACCGAAGAAGACGACGAACTGACGATCGGCTGCGCGGGCGGCGTCGACGTCACCGCCACCGGTTCTTACACCCCCGAACCGCTCACAGGCGACTACCAACTCCAACGTTGGCAGGTCCGAGGGCTCAAGGGCGGCCACTCCGGCATGGACATCCACCTGGGCCGCGGCAATGCCAACCAACTGCTGACCCGAGCCCTGGTCGCCGCCCAAGCCGCCTGCGGGCTCCGCATCCTCCAGATCGACGGCGGCAGCCTGCGGAACGCCATCCCCCGCGAGGCCTCGGCCGTTGTCGCAATCCCGACCCCACAAATAGCCGGCTGCCAAGCCTGGTTCAGCGACTTGGCCGCGACGCTGACCACCGAGTACCAAGACACCGACCCCGAACTGCAGCTGACCGCCCAGCCCCTCGACACGCCAACTGCCGCGACGCTGGTCCTGCCCCTCGCCACCCAAGGCCCACTCCTGGCGGCCCTCTCCGCCTGCCCGAACGGCGTGGCTCGCATGAGCCCCCGCATGCCAGGCCTGGTCGAGACCTCCAATAACCTGGCTCGAGTCATCGTCCAAGACGGACAATGGCAGATCGGCTGCTTGACCCGCAGCAGCATCAACTCTGCCCGCGATCACCTGGCTCAAGCCATTCGCGGACTCTGGGAAACCGTCGGCGGCACCGTCACCACCTCCGGCGACTACCCCGGCTGGCAGCCCCAACCCGACGCCTCGATCGTGCAACTGACCGCCCAGATCTACGAGGAACTCTTCGGGCACCCCCCCAAAGTCGCCGCCTGCCACGGCGGTCTGGAGTGCGGCATCCTCGGCTCGAAGTACCCCCACGTGCCCATGGTCTCATTCGGCCCCAACATCCGTGGTGCCCACTCGCCCGAAGAACGTGTCCAGATCAGCAGCGTGCAGAAGTCCTGGCGACTCCTGCTCGAGGTCCTCCGTCGCATCTGACCTGGACCGACTCGCCGCGATTGACTAAGGTCCCGAGCGTTAACTCGGTCGCCCGCGCAATGAATAACCCGCTGGCAGACCGGACAAGGCGCCGTTCCCCACGGCGCCCCATTGCACGTTTCACCTCGGCCCATCGTGACCCTATGATCGTCGACCCAATCGTCTGGGACTGGCTACTCGGCGCCGCCGCCGGCTACGCTGCTGTCGCCTCGTTGGTCTACATGATGCGTGAATACCGCCGCAAGATGATCGTGCATTGCAAGACGGTCATGATCAAACGCCAGATCAACGAAAAGAAGCGGCAAGAAGCCCTCGCCGAACGCCCCGACCTCGTCACCGTTCGCACCGAACCCAGGTAGTGAAGAAACCGTCGCCAGCTGCTAAACTAGACCCCAGGCCGCGTCCGTAATCAACCTGCCGAATTGGAAATCAGCCGGCCGTTCGAGCGTGGTCCCACCCATTGCTTGCCGCGTTGTTTCCCCTCCAGAAGGCCAGTCCATGTCTCGCCCTGCTCCCGTTCGGATTCCAGTCGTTGTTGATGATCAAGCTCGGCGATCCGAGGCCTGCTCGGTCCCCCGCCCGCTCATCTGCCTCGCCGCCCTCGTGAGCCTGGCCCTGGCCGCGACGACCACCACGACCAACGCCGCCTCGGCAACCGAGGCCCGCGTCTTGGTCACGCAGGCCAGCGGGGCCAGTGGGGCCGCTGGGGCCGGTGAATCCACTGCCACCCCCGACGAGGTCTCCGCCGCGGAACTGGCCACGGCCTTGGACCTGGCTGCCGGCAACCGAGCCCAGATCGAGCGAGCCCTGGCCGACTGCCCGGCCGATCAGCGGCCTGCCATGGAGTTCTTGGTAGCCCACATGCCATCGGACGACCTGCAATCGCTGACCGCCGACTTCCTGTTAGAACATGTAAAAATCGCCTTTGAAGCCCGAGCGGCCGCCAAATGGGGCGACCAGATCCCGACCGACATCTTTCTCAACGACCTGCTGCCCTATGCCAACGTCAACGAGGCCCGCGACGACGTCCGCCGGGAACTCCGCCAGCGGTTCTGGCCGGTCGTCCAGGACCTCGACTCGATCCGCCTGGCCGCCGCTCGACTGAACCACGAGGTCTTCCGTCAAACGGGCGTGAAGTACTCGACCCAACGCCGGCGGGCCGACCAGGGCCCCCGCGAGACGATGGACACCCAGATGGCCTCCTGCACCGGCCTGTCCATTCTGCTGATTGATGCCTGCCGCGCCTGCGGGATCCCCGCTCGCTTCGTCGGCACACCCCGCTGGTCGGACAACAGCGGCAACCATTCCTGGATCGAGGTCTGGGACGGGGAGTGGCACTTCACCGGCGCCGCCGAACCCACCGGCGACCAACTCAATCAGGCCTGGTTCATCGACCGAGCCGCCCAAGCCACGCCCGGACATCCGCAGCACGGCATCTACGCCGTCAGCTACCGTCGCACCGATCTCCGCTTCCCGCTGGTCTGGCGACGCGGTGCCAGCCCCGTGCACGCCATCGACGTCACGACCCGTTACCAGATCGCGCCCGCCAAGCCGGCTGGCATGATCGACGTCCGCTTCCGGGCCCTGACCCCCGGCCAACCGCAGCGTTGCCGCGCCAACCTGCTGCTCAAGGACGAGGCCGGCGAAGTCGTCTTCCGCGGCCAGACCCTGGACGAATCGGCCGACAGCAACAACCACCTCACCGCCACCTTGGCCCCCGGCCGTTACACCCTTGAAGTCACCCTCGAGGGACAAGTGCTGACGCAAACCATCGACGCTCGCGAGGACGGACAACTGGTCACCGTCCAGACCGAAGGGGCGAAAGATGAGGCAGAAATGCCAGCAGCAAACGCCGCCGATCCCGTCGTCGATCCGGCCCTCCAGCCGCTGCAGGCCTGGTGCGACGCCGATCCGGCCACCCGTGGTCCCTTGGCCGAACAGCCTTGGGCAACCGCGCCGCTGACCCGGGAGCAGGCCCAGCAAGCCGGCCAGCTGTTGGTGGCCGAACATCAAGGGCGATTGCGGGCCGAGCGGGCGGCCGAGCACGAGGCCAAGCTCCTGACCCTGGGCGACTTGCAGATGCCCTACGACGTCCGTGTCTTCGGCGACAAGCCGGCCAATGGCCACAGCCTGTACATCTCGATGCACGGTGGCGGCGGTGCCCCCAAGCGGGTCAACGACCAACAATGGGAGAACCAGAAACGGCTCTACACGTTGGAGGAGGGCATCTACGTCGCCCCGCGGGCCCCGACCGATACCTGGAACTTGTGGCATCAGGGGCACATCGACGAGCTGTTTGCGCGGCTGATCGAGAACATGATCGTGTTTGAGGGGATCGACCCCAACCGCGTCTACATCACGGGCTACTCGGCGGGCGGGGACGGCGTCTACCAATTGGCGCCGCGGATGGCGGACCGGTTGGCGGCGGCGGCCATGATGGCCGGTCACCCCAACGAGACCCAACCGCTGGGTCTGCGCAACTTGCCATTCACGCTGCACATGGGCGAAAAGGACTCGGCGTACAATCGCAACGGCATCGCCCAGCAATGGTTGGAGCAATTGGCCGAGCTGCAGCGGCAGGACCCCAGCGGCTACGTGCACTGGGTCAAGATCCACGCCGGCAAGGGACACTGGATGGACCGCGACGATGCCGAGGGCGTGAAGTGGATGGCCCAGTACTCGCGGAACCTGGTGCCGGACCGCGTGGTTTGGTTGCAGGACGACGTCGTGCATCCGCGGTTTTACTGGTTGGCCACCGGGCCCCAGCCGCCGCGGGAGCGAGAGAAGGTCGTGGCCCAACGGGACGGGAACCGGATCGAGATCATCTCCAGCGACCGCTCTCAGTTGGCCGTGTTATTCCGAGACGATTGGGTCGACATGGACAGCCCTGTGGAGGTGGTCTCGGGCGAAACGACCTTGTTTCGCGGCGTGGTCCCACGCACGATTACCACCTTATCCGCCACCCTGTCCGACCGCGGCGACCCCACCGCATTGTTCTCCGGCCAAGTCATCATCGACCTACCCGCCAAGCCCTAGGGCCTGGTGATTTCCCCATCGCCAAACGCGTCAAGGGCTTGGTGATTTTTCCGTAGCGGAACGCGTCAAGCGTTTCGATTGAGGCGAAAATGCCGTGTTTTTGACCGATTTTCTTGAGTCGGGCAACTACCTAGCGAGCAAGTCTGGAAAAATCAACAAGCCCTCAAGCATTTCGATTGACGCGGAAACGCCCTGTTTTTGTCTGACTCCCTTGAATCGGGCGGCGAATTCTTGAGCAAGTCCGGGAAAAATCAACGAGCCCCACGGCGGCCCCATGTGTCTAGCCCTCTGGGGCTTGCCAACGGCCTGGGAATTGCTAGAATGACTGTCGCACCGCCGCAATTGGTGCAACTGAATTTGGGTTCGTAGCTCAATTGGATAGAGCATCGGTCTTCGGAACCGAGGGTTGGGGGTTCGAATCCCTCCGAGCCTATTTTGTCTTGTAGTGTGTCGTGGAGGCAGCACCATTCGTGATGCCTTCTATTAATCCACGTCGCCGCCCCTATGCCCCAAAATAGCCAATCCGCCTCATGGGTCGGATAGGTCTCATGGGTCCCATACGACCCATCTGAACGCTGACGCAATGCCACCGTTCAATCCACGTCGCCGCCCCTACGCCCCAAAATAGCCAATCCGCCTCATGGGCAAGATAGGTCTCATGGGTCCCATACGACCCATCTAACGCTGACCTGATGCTAACCTTCAACCCACGTTGCCGCCCCTATGCCCTTTAATAGCCAATCCGCCTCATGGGCAGGATAGGTCCCATGGGTCCCATACGACCCATCTGAACGCTGACCTGATGCTAACCTTCAACCCACGTCACCGCCCCCACGCCCCAAAATAGCCAATCCGCCTCATGGGCAGGATAGGTCCCATGGGTCCCATACGACCCATCTGACCTATGACGTGATGCCACCGTTCAACCCACGTCGCCGCCCCTATGCCCTTTAATAGCCAATCCGCCTCATGGGCAGGATAGGTCTCATGGGTCCCATACGACCCATCTGAACGCTGACCTGATGCTAACCTTCAACCCACGTCGCCGCCCCCACGCCCCAAAATAGCCAATCCGCCTCATGGGCAGGATAGGTCCCATAGGTCCCATACGACCCATCTAACCTACGACGTGATGCCACCGTTCAACCCACGTCGCCGCCCCCACGCCCCAAAATAGCCAATCCGCCTCATGGGCAGGATAGGTCCCATGGGTCCCATACGACCCATCTAACCTATGACGTGATGCCACCGCTCAACCCACGTCGCCGCCCCTATGCAGTAGAATAAGCAATCGGTCCCATAGGTCCCATCTGACCGATGACTTAATGCTAGCGGTCAATCCACGTCGCTGCTACCACGCAGTAGAATAAGCAACCGGTCCCATTCGACCTATTAGCAATCCAATGCCCATTCGCAATCGCATTCGTCTTGTTTTCCTTTTCCCCATCCACAGGGAGACCCGCCATGAGTGGTTTCATTCCGCCGCACGGTGGCTACGAGGACCTGCTGTCCTTCCGCAAGGCCCGCATCGTTTACGACGGCACGGTCCGCTTCTGTGACCGCTTCCTCAACCGACGCGACCGTACCGTGGACCAGATGGTCCAGGCCGCGCGTTCTGGCAAACAGAATATCCTCGAAGGCTGCATGGCCAGCGCCACTTCCAAAGAGAGCGAAATCAAACTCGTCAATGTAGCCCGCGCCAGTCTTGAAGAGCTGTTGGAGGATTACCGCGATTTTCTCCGCGTCCGCCGCCAGCCCCTCTGGGCAAAGGATTCCCGCGAAGCCATGTTTGTGCGAAAGTTGGGCGCCAAACCCGACATGTCCTATGAGACTTACAGCACCTTTCTGGACACTCGACCGGCCGAGACCGTGGCCAATATCCTCATTTGCCTGATTCACCAAACCAACTACCTATTGGATCAACAGCTGCGTGCCTTAGAAAAGGCCTTCCTAGCCGAAGGCGGCCTCCGCGAACGCATGACTCGCGCCCGCATGGACGCCCGCCGCAAACCGCAGCGCGGCGATTGATGAACATAACGACATTAGCTCCAATTGCGTGAAGCACCCGCAGGGCCGTTGCGGCCATTCACGCCTGCCCCTTTTACCAGACCAAGCCCCTAAGGAACTGTTGACAAAGCACCAAAGCGGTCAAGAACCGCCCAACTCCACCTCGACATGGTGCTCGATACGATCGTCCTGCAACCGCAAGAGGTTCTCTGGCTGGGGCACACCGTCCAACGTCAATCGCTGGACCCGGCCGCCCGCGTGCGTTTGCAGCACGAGGATTTGGTAGATCGTTTCGTGGTAGCGATACTGCATTTTAAATGACGGCCAGTCGGCAGGCAAACAGGGCGCAAACGACAACCGATCGTGCTCCCGCCGCAATCCCAGTAGCGACTCCAGCATCAAGCGATACATCCAACTGGCCGAACCGGTGTACCAAGTCCAACCACCCCGCCCTGCATGTGGCGCGACCGCATACACATCCGCGGCCACCACGTAGGGCTCCACCTTGTAGATCTGGACTTCCGCTGGCGTGGTTCCATGATGGATCGGGTTGATCAGCTCAAACCAGTCCCAGGCCCGACGAGCATCTCCCAATTTGGCCGCAGCCATGACCGCCCAAATAGCTGCATGCGTGTACTGGCCGCCATTCTCTCGGACACCTGGCACATAACCGCGGATGTAGCCGGGATCTTGCTCGGACTTGTCAAACGGCGGATCGAACAACTGGATCAACGCGTGATCTCGACGAACCAGCCGTTGTTCCACGGCCTCCATCGCTTGTCGTCCGCGAATGGGATCGGCCGCTCCGGACAAAACGGACCAACTCTGGGCGATGGAGTCGATCTGGCATTCACTATTGCCGGCCGATCCCAGCGGCTGCCCGTCATCGAAGTAGGCTCGGCGATACCATTGCCCATCCCAACCGTGCTGCTCGATGTTCGCACGCAGCCGCGTCGCCTCCGTCTCGCAGCGATCTGCGAACGACTGATCGCCACGCGTGCGTGCCAAGCCCGCGAAGGAACGCAAATTTTCGTATAAAAAGAACGCCAACCAAACGCTTTCCCCTTGCCCCTTGTGGCCGACAAGGTTCATCCCGTCGTTCCAATCGCCACAGCCGATCAAGGGCAGCCCATGCACGCCAAACGACAATCCGCGTTGGATGGCGCGGACTGCATGCTCGTAGAGCGTCGCCGATTCCGCCGAGGTGTCGGGGAGATCGTAATATGCCTCTTCGTCGGCTCGCAGTTGCCGCCCTTCTAAGAATGGCACCTGTTCATCCAGGATCCCCGTATCGCCCGTCGCGGTGACGTAGTGACCCAGGACCCACGGCAACCAGAGAAAGTCGTCGGAGAAATGCGTGCGGACACCGCGACCTTGCGGTGGATGCCACCAATGCTGCACATCGCCTTCGACAAATTGCCGCGCCGCGGCACGCAGCAAGTGCTCGCGGATCGACTGGGGTTGGGCATGCACCAACGACACCACGTCCTGCAACTGATCTCGAAAGCCAAACGCTCCACCGGACTGATAGTAACCGCTGCGGGCCCAGTAGCGGCAGGCCAGCGTTTGATAGAGCAACCAGCCATTGGCCAGCAGATTGAACGCGAGGTCTGGCGTTTCCACCTGCACCGTCCCCAACAGGCGTCTCCACGTACTCCACACCTGATCCAATGCCTGGGCGGCGGCCGCTTCGCCGCGCTGGCGTTGAACCAACTGCCGAACTTCCGCCAGATCCTGTCCGGAGCCCAACGTAAACACGATCTCCAACGCTCGTCCATCGGCCAATTCAAAAGGCGTTTGGATCGCTCCACAAGGATCCAACCCAGCGCCCACTTTGCCCGACAAGCGCTGGCGACTGAGGGCGGCCGGCTGAATCAAGTCCCCATTGCGTCCCACAAACTCGGTTCGATCACCCGTCACCGTCCGTTCGGCCAGGGACACGTCCAGAAAGGCAATACGGCCGGAGAACTCCAAACTGCCAGGATTCTGAGCCAACAGAGCCCCGCACTGGGGATCGACCTCCGTCACCACCTGCAGCATCCCCCGAGACCTGGATTCGCCCAAGGTCCACTCGCAAAAGGCCGTGGCCGAAAGTCGCCGCGACCGCCCCGACTCGTTCCGCACTTTGAGAACGGCAAACTTGACCGCAGCATCGACCGCAACGTAGATCCACAGCTCCGACGTGATGCCGTTCTGTGTTGTCTCAAACACGCTATAACCAAATCCATGCCGACAGAGGTACGGCAGGCGCCCCGCCGCCGGCAGCGGAGCCGGCGACCAGAACTCCCCGCTGTCTTCATCACGCAGATAAAACGCCTCCCCGCTGAGATCACTCACCGGATCGTTGTACCAGGGAGTGAGGCGGAATTCGTGCGCGTTTTCGCTCCAAGTATAGGCACTTCCGCTTTCCGAAATGACGGTGCCGAAGGTCGCGTTTGCGATCACGTTGACCCACGGGGCCGGCGTCTTTTCTCCAGCGACGATGCGAATCACATACTCGCGTCCATCGGCCGTGAAGCCCCCCAGCCCATTGTCGTAGACCAGATCCGAGCGCGGGGGTATCGCCTTGGTTTTCATTTCTGCGACACGGAGGCGAGGCACCAGCTGCGGCACGCGTGGCTCCGGTGGCAAGCGCCGTTCCAGCTGCTTGGACAAACTGCCCGCCTGATCATCGATGATCGCTCGCGCGATCGTTTGTAGCAGGATTCGATCCTCCTCCGACATCTGTTCCGATCGACGGACAAACACTCCCCCCGGATGATCAACGATCCGCGCCTCACTGCCCGCGGACACCAACCCTACGATCAACTCTTGCAGGTCTTGCCGATAGCCCTCGGGGCCTTCATTCCAGATCACTAAATCGACCCCCAGGCCCTTGAGTCGCCACCAAGCATGAGCCTGAACCAACTGTCGCACCAAATCGATACTCTCGGCCTGGCGGATACGGAGCAGGACGATCGGTAGGTCGCCGGAGATGCCATGCCCCCACAGCGCGGACGGACCGCGACGATTCCGCTTGAGCAACGTGGCCTCCGCCCGCAGCCGAGGACTGGCGTACAGGATGGAACTGGCCAACTTGCCGAACAACTGAGCGTCCGCCTCGGTGGTATTCAATTGGCGCAACACCACCTGGCCATGTGTCCAAGCCATATCAAAAACTCGGTCGGCCAGATGCCGATCGCGATACTTTTGGATCAAGTCTGTCGCCGATTCGCGCGTAGCCGCGACTCCCGTGATAAAGTCGACACTGACCGTTTCGCCCGGCAACAACGTCAGCTCCAATCGAATCGCCACGATCGGATCGAGAACCGAGCCCGCATGATTCCCCAGCGGGCCGGGGCGACGCATGGCGGCCGGCGCCGCGGGACGATTGCCGCGTCCCAGGAACTGCGAGCGATCGGTCTCGAACGAAGTCTCTCCCGTCTTGGCGCCAACCACCGCCACCAGATGCAACATCCACGGCGGCTGCTCCTCGCGAGACCGCGGTCGCCGCGTGCAGAGGATGGCCTGCTGTGCGGACAATATCTCCGTTTGCACAAATAAATTGGAAAAGGCGGGATGGGTGGCATCCGCCGCTGACGTCGCCAACACCACTTCCGCATAACTGGTCAACTCGATGCGGCGTGTGTCGGACGAGTGATTCGTGATCGCGCTCCGCCGTATCTCGATGTCATCCTCGGGTGAAACCGCAATCTCAGTATGGATGGCGATCCCAGCATGCGATCGTCGGTACTCGGCTCGAGCCTGAGAGAAGATGGCCTCATAAGTCGCAGTCGCGCGACATGTCGGCTGATAGGTCGTCGACCAAACGTCCTGGCTGTCCACATCGCGAACATAACAGAACATGCCCATGTTGTCCTTGGTCGTATCCTCTCGCCAACGCGTGACCGCCAAGCCTTTCCACGAACTGTAACCGCCTCCCGCGTTGGTCACCATCACGTGATATCGACCATTGGAGAGCAAGTGCACTTCGGGAACCGGCGTGTGTGGCGTCTTGAAGATCCGCAACAGCGTCTCCGGTTCGTCCACGCGTTGCCATTGTCGCGTCGCTTCGGCCGAATGTGGATAAAATGGCGCCGCCTTCGGAATCCGTTCTTGCAACAACAGCTCTGTCGCGCGAAAGTGGGGATCGGACTGGAACCGTCGCTGCATCGGTCGATCTAGCAACAAGCAGGCCAGAGACAGAAAGCTCATGCCCTGATGGTGCGCCATGTAGGATCGCACGATCGCCTGCGTTTGCCCCCGTGGCACGCGTGATCGCGTGTAGTCGATCGCCTCGTAGAAGCCGTAACGGCCCAAAAATCCACTGTTGGCCATCCGTTGCAGGTTCTCACAAGCCGTGGAGGGGGCGACCATCAATGCCATCGCCGTCGCGTAGGGAGCGATCACCAAATCATCGACCAAGCCCCGCTTGAACCCCAGACCGGGCACCCCGAACGCTCGGTACTGGTAAATCAACTTGGCATCCGTCAGTTGGTAACCCGACTCCGAAATTCCCCACGGAACGCCCCGCTGCCGACCGTACTCGCGTTGACGTGCGACCACCGCCGAATACGTCTGATCCAACAAGGTGCCTTTGTACGTCGGCATGACCAACAAGGGCATCAAGTATTCAAACATCGACCCACTCCAAGACAGCAACGCGGGCTGCCCATTCGCCGTCGTCAACAGCCGCCCCAGGGCAAACCAATGCTCTTGTTCCAACTGCCCTTGAGAAATGGCCACAAAGCTTCCCAACCGAGCTTCGGACGCCAAGAGATCGTAAAAACTGGCGTCTCGACGACGTTCACTGACGTTGTAACCGATCGCCAGCAACCGTCGCGAACCGTCGTACAGAAAGTCGTAGTCCAACTCCGCCAACTCACCGCACTGCTCGATCAAATCCTGCACATCATCGATCCGCTGCCGAGCGAACGCCGCCGCTCCACCGACTGCCTCGCGCAGGGTCCGCAGCCAAGCCCGCAGTGGTTCGAGCTGCGTGAGCGAACTGCTGATGCAAGTCTGGTCCAAGGCGTCCAGCAACTCGAGCCCCAAGGCCACATCCGCCATTTGCTGGAGTGTCGCCACCTGATCCAATTCAGCCAACAACCTCTGCAGATCGCCCCGCTGCACCTCGCTCCAGGGATTTTCGAGTGGCGGGATTTCCCGCAACTCAGGCTCCGCCAACCAGGGTGCCAATTGCTGCAGGTCCCGCCCATGATCGATACACTGCGACTCCAGCTCACGCAAACAGGTCGTCAACTCCGACTCTTCTGTCTGTGGCGACGCGATCTCCAACTCCGCCAGACAACTCTGGAGCTCATCCAACCGATCTCGTGTCTCCCACAGGGAACGATCGGTCGGACCAGGGCTTCCCACGGCTGGCAATCGTTCCCACAGACGCTGCCAAGCCGGTGAGTCGGCGGTTGGCCCAGAGCGATTGGACGACGAACTTGTGGTGAGATTCTCTAATATTTCCCGCATGTGCCCCAGCGACGCCCATAACGGAGGCGGAATCAGTGGCTGGGTCGGCAGCTGCCGCAAGCCGGCGCGCAGCGTCAACAAATAAGCCACGAGGTTGCCACTATCGACTGACGAAACGTATCGCGGCAACAAGGGCTGCAACGTCCGCGTATCGTACCAATTGAGAAAATGGCCTTGATACCGTTCCAATCGCTGCAGGGTACCACAGGTCGCGCGCGTCCGTTGCAACAAGGTACCGACTGAGATATAGCCGAAATCAGCCGCTGCCAAAGAAGACAACAAGGAGACGCCTATGTTGGTGGGCGACGTCCGATGAGCCAGCTCGGCGATCGGCTCTTCTTGAAAATTGTCTGGTGGCAACCAATGGTCATCCGGACCGACAAATTTAGTAAAAAACCGCCACGTTCTCCGTGACAACTGGTGCAGAAACAACTGCTGCTGCGACGACAATTGCGGCTCGACCACCCGCGGCGGCCAGCTGATTCTCCAAGCGATCACCGGCGCCAACAGCCACAAGACCAACAGCCAAGCTACCGACGGCAGAGCTTCGGGGCGAAACATCGCCAGCACCACGACTGTGCCAATCGCCCAGACCGGTGCTACCCACATGACGCGAAACGTGGAGACCAGACCACCACAACTCTCATGTTCCGTATCGCTGGCCGTCTTCCACTCCAACATCCGAGCCCGCGTCCAGCGCATGCGCACCAAGGTGCGAGCAATCGCATCTAGCGCGACACAAGCTTCGTAGGGCAGAAACACCAACGACAAGCTGGCTTGCAGCAGGCCTCGCCCCAGCGCTTTGCCCACGTCCCGCAAGTGGGCCAGACGCGGGACGTCCACGGCCTTGCGGTAGGCGGACACCAACGACGTCAACAGCGTGGGAATCAACACGATGGCCAACACGAACCCGGTCCACAGCCACGCGGGTGGCGATGTCAACCAGCCCAATAGCAACAGGCCCAACAGCCCAATGGGAATCAGACTGCGCCGCAGGTTATCGAGAATCTTCCAGCGCGATAGGAAGCGTAAGGGATTCGGCTGGCAGCGATGGCTGGGCCCCAGAACGTAGGGCAGCACCCAGCCGGAAATTTGCCAATCGCCCCGCATCCAGCGGTGCCGTCGCCCCATGTCACTCAGGTAGCGATTGGGATAACTTTCGTAGACTTGAATATCGCTGGCCAAACCACACCGCGCATAACACCCCTCCAACAGATCATGGCTGAGGATCTGGTTCTCCAGAAAACGCTGCTCGGTTGTCGCGGCGAACGCCTCCACATCGTAGATTCCCTTGCCGATGTACGAGCCCTCGAGAAACAGATCCTGGTACACGTCGGAGCTGGCTCGCGTGTAGGGATCCATCCCCGGCTCACCGCCGCTCAAGCCGGCAAACATGGACAGGCCTTCCCGCTCCATCGTCATCGCGACACCCGGCTGCAGAATCCCATACCCTTCCACCACGACATTCCGTTGCCGATCCAGTCGTGCGTGGTTGAGTGGGTGGGCCAACGCGCCAACGAGCTGCCGCGCGACGCCCCGTGGCAAGAGAGTATCGCTGTCCAGGGTGATCACGTACTTCATCCCCACCAACCCCGCGACGTCACCGACGATCAACGAAAATGTCTCGGTTGATCCCCCGCGCAGCAGCCGATTGAGATCGCCCAACTTGCCGCGTTTGCGTTCGTAGCCCATCCAGGTCTTTTCTTGGGCATTCCACTGCCGTGGACGATGCAGGAGAAAAAAAGTGGTCCCGCCTGCCCGGGGATACTTGGCGTTGAGCGTTTCCACACCAAGTTGAGCTTCCTGCAACAGCGACTCGTCCTCCAGTCGATACTGTTGCGAAGCGTCGCGGAAATCCGCCAATAAGCAAAATTGCAGATTATCGTCTCGATTGGCCAGAAAGCGAACTTCCAACCCCTCGAGCAGATGTTGCAAGTTCCGGTGATTGATCAGCATCGCGGGAACGGCCACTAAGGCACGAAACTCGACGGGGATCCCTGTGGAGAAATCCATGCGTGGCAAGCGATTTGGCTTGATGGCCAAAGTCACCAGCCAATTGATCAGTCCCACCCCCAATTGCGTGGACGCTAAAAACAGCAATCCTGCCAACAGCCACAGCGGTACGCCCGTGGCTGTCACCGACGCCAAGGCGCCAGCGGTAGCCGCGAACGCCAGCGTCAGCATGGTGCCGAGATAGCCCGTCAGGGGATAGTGACGGCTCAGCCAAACCAGGCGTTGCGCGAAGGGACGTCGCATGCCAGCGGCCTGCTCCAAATGGGCTAAGCCACGATCGATGAGGTAATAACCGACATGCTCCGTTCGACTGTCATTGGCAGCCTGCTCCGCCGATTGCCAAGCCAACTGAATCGCCAATCGTGCGACGGCGGGCTCCGTCAGTAAACTCCGCTGAGCCGTCTGTTCGATCACGTGCCGATACTGATCGCGTGTGCCGAAATCCATCTGGCTGTAGACGCCTGCCGGGTCTTCTTGCAAGGTCTGCTCGACAATACTCAGCGATTCGACAAATCCACGCCAATCGATCGCATCCAAGTCGCGGAGACTCAGGATACTATTGCCGATCGAGACCTGGTCCACCGCTTGCTGCTGGCCCTCGGCCTGGACCTGCTGCTCCATCGTTTGGCATTCCTCGCACAGCCGCTGTTCGATCCAAGTCAGCGGCACTGCCAGAGCGGGACTCTGCCCACTCAGTCGTCGCGCCATCTCTGCCACAAAAGCGCTGGATAAAGGCGGATCCTGCTTGATCATCTCAGCCACAATCAGGATATGCCGAGCGGGCGAGGGTTCCTCGCCCGCCAACAGCCGATCCGCCCATTCACTGGCCCGATTGCGATCCTGCGTGTCTTGCTTGATCCTGACCGCGACCCGACGCAGGTTCTCGATCAACGCCTGTCGAATCATGATCGGAATGGCCCATAGCTCGCCGAGATCCAGCGGTGTCCGCTGCTGATAGGCGGCTACGAAGCCCTGCAACGCCTCACGATCGACACGACCATCCACGTGGGAGATCAGTTCCAAGGCCAGATCATACACGCGTGGATAATCAGCCGACGGACCGTTTCGCAAGCGAGGAAGCCCGCGGCTGTACTGCTTGGGCAAATGACGACGGGTCGTGCGGATCTGCTCTTCAATGACATGGAAATTGTCCAACAGCCATTGCCCAGCGGGAGATATGGACCGCTTGCCCTGCACCGCCTCCGTCACGACCCGGTAAGCATCCAGCAGAATCCGCTCATTGCTGGCCAATCTTGCCAACAAGCGATCTCGCCCCGGCCGATGATCGATTTCATGCCAATCAGCGAGCGTCGCTCCGTGTCGCGCCAACTGACTCAGACTGAACAACTCCGATCGCAAGGGCAGATCATCACCCGGCTCTCGAAACCGTCCGTCGACGCCGATACGGGACAACAGAGTTGGCGAGCTTTCGCGGCGTTTCCAATTCAGAACAGACAACCGTCAACTCCCGTTTAGAGACCATCGTTTCTTCAATCTCACCTTGGTCCCACAGCAGGAGTCGGCGCTCTTTCCCCGAACCCTTCGTCAACCTTTGGTCAACACCGCAGAGACCGACCTGGAGCGATCGATTTCCGCAACGGGAACCGGCAAGCTCTCGGGCAGCGGTGCCAAGGCAAAGCCATAGGTTTGCTGCCGCAACCGCAGATAATCGTCGGCCCGGTCCAATCGCACGCGGCGGATCCCACCCGACATGGGGTGGCGTTGGCGAGCGACGCTATACCGACTGAACAGCGACATAGCCAGACTGCCCACCGCCCGCCGCACGAGCCCCGGTCGATTGACTCGAGTTTCATCTTTGACATTCTGCAACGCATGCCCCAGCGAAAAGAATTGGCGATAACTGTCAAACAGCAAAAAGGACAGCCGCTCCGGTGTGAAGTTCGGGTGCCGCCACGTCAGACACGTCGTGTCGAATCGATCGAGATTCCGCTCGGTGATTAGCCCCTGGGCACGAAAATCGTCGTACTGCTCGGTACCGGGGATCGGGCAGAGGATATAGAAAGACGCCCAAGTGGGTGACAACTCACGCAGCACCCCCAGATGCTCCCGCACGGCCTGTTCGTCGTCCTGGGGAAAACCAATAATATTTGAAAAATGCGAACTGATCCCGTGGGCCCGACACAACCGCACGATATCGCGATAGGTTTCCGGTCGATTCTGTCCTTTCTGAGCAGCCAACAGCGTTTGACGATTGAAAGATTCGACACCGACAAACATCTGAAAGCAGCCCGCTCGCGCCAACCGCTCGACCAAATGCTCTTGTCGCGCGATCTGTGTGTCGCATTGCACGAAAAAACTCAGATCCAATCGCTCATCGATCATCGCGTTGAGCAGTGTCTCTGCCTCCGGGTACTTATTGAAGTTATCGGAGGTGAACATGATCGTCCGCACGCCGGCGGCCTTGGCCTGTCGCAGACTCTCCAAGGTGGTGTCGATACTTTGACTGCGGATTTTTCGCCCAGCGATCTTGATGACCGAACAAAAGTTGCACAGGAACGGGCAACCTCGGGCCGGGTACAAGCCCAGCATGGGCATGACGTAGCGCCGCAGATCGGTGCGGGTCGGGGGCACAATCACCGGTGCATCCAACTCGTCCTGCCAACGCTGTTCGCGGCCGTAGACCGGCTGCAGCTCACCGTCCGACGCATCACGGATGATATGAGCCCAGATCAATTCTGCCTCCGCCAGTGCAAAACTGACACCCCGACCTTGCAGTGACGATGTATCGCAGGTCATGACATGCGGACCACCAATCACGACCTGGCAACCTTGCGCTCGCGCCAATGCGGCCAAGTCCAACGCCCGATGAAACTGGTGACTCTGAACGCCGACCAATGCCAACAAGGTTGGCCGCTGCCGTGTCGCCTGGAGCAATGGCAGGTAATCGAGATCCGTGTGCACATACTCGTCGATCGCATGGACCTCGATCGGCGTCTCCCCCACCTGCTTCGGAGTCAGACTCCGCATGTAGGGAACCGTGCTGTTGGGCATGAAGCCCCGCTGAAAGCGTTCAACCACTCCGTCGACCGCGTATTTGCTAGGCTTTAGAATGACGACTTGTAGTGTCTTGGACATGCGCATACTTTCCACTGAATACAAAAAAAGCCGACGAAGCGGCTCCACGCAGGAACGTCGCTTCGTCGGCTTACTGTACGACTCGCCGCCCGCATCAAAGCGAGCTGCAGTTCATCAAGTCTTCCTCCAGATGAGAGCTACCATGCCATCGACGGCAGCGTCTTTCACCTCTGCTCCAATTGTTCGTCGGCCGACGCAAAAAGTCAAGACATGGCGGAATCCACCATCAGGAAAATGGTTCGCCCCACGATAAAAAATCAAACGAGAAATGTCCATGATAATCGGGGAGAACGGCCAAGAACATGAACCACCTGCAATCCACACTCGAGCAAAGTCGCACCAAGGCGCCTTCTCCAACACCCGCGACGCTTTCGCCAACGCCCAACCAGGCCTTGGCCTTAGCCGTCTGTCGACTGTTGCGAACTAGCCAAAACTACGAACTGCAACAGTTGAAATGCGAGTTCCGCCGCGGAACACTGACCCTCCACGGACGAGTCAGTTCGTTCTACTTGAAACAGATAGCCCAAGAAACCGTCCGGGATCTGGTGGGCGTCGAACGCATTCACAATGAACTGGAAGTCAACTACGCTCCGATCACCCTTGACTGAAAGCAACGGAACATGCAAACAAACGCAACACAGGCCCCTACGGTCCACCCACGAAAACAAACGAATCCGCTGGGGAATGGCGTCTGGACACAAACTCCCGACTCAGTCGAATTGAAAACTCAGGGGGAGATCGAGGCCCAAGTCGGCGATGTGCTTCGCCGCTATACCCTCGAATACACGGGCCGCGGCCCAGAAGACGTGCACACTCATCTGATCGGAGATTTACTGATCGTCAAAATGTCCGGCGTCTTGACAGTTACCGAACAGCACCTGGCGCTCGACGCGACCGGGCAAGGCCATCGACTGATCAAGTTGGTCCGCAGCCAGCTACTAGAAATGGCTCGACTGGACCTGATCGCCACCATCCGCAGTTGCACCTTGGTCGATGTGCTTGGCCTGCATCACGACATCAGCCCAATGACCGGCGAGGAAATCCTCGTGTTTACACTGTCGGGCTCCCCAGCCACTCGGCCCACCAAACGCAAGTAGATCCCCATCACTTCGTCAAACTTGCCCCACCAACGACAGGCTGCCGTTGATCGGACGATCAACGGCAGCCAAACCCATTCACCCAGCCCTGCCACAGACTAGCGTTTTGTCACAGCCAAAACTTGGGGTGTGGCAAAGGGGTCAGGCGTCAATTGTGCGCACCCGCAGGGCCGTTCCGGCAATTGACGCCTGACCCCTTTGCCACACCGATCCCAAAACTAAATTGTGACAAAGCACTAGCGATTTTTTACCAATACCAACGGGTTTGACCGTAGGGATTGTAAAAACTCGTTTGGTTGACCTGATACCGCGTGCCGTAATAGCGTCCAGTTCCAAACGACATGATACTCTGTCCCTGGCCCCACCCCAGTGAGTTATGCGGGTAGCGATAACTGTACGGGGTCGCACGCCAATGGGTCTGTTGATTGAATGGGGACGCCCAAGTGCTGGTGGGGTACCTCAGGGTGTAGTGACGCCCGCTGGTGGAGAACCCGCCATAGTTTTGGTACGAGGGATTAACCACCCGCCCTCCCAAACCGTTGTAATACCCACGTTGCGTAACGCGACTACGGCCCTGTTGCGCGTTGACTTCGTCCAAGTTCAGGAGACAAAACCCAACCAACACGGTCGCAACGACCCAAGCGTAAGTCGGAGTCGTCATTTGCTTTAGCATAAAGAGTTCCTTTAATTTTTGATCCGACTGACAGCGAAACATCAACTGGCAGCCAGCGAGAGGGCTGATTCCACCCCAAGGCTCCCTCGCTGGGCGGCGAGGCCAGTCGATGTTTCGTGTTCGTCCGAGTATTGATCGGTTTCACGCACATTGCCCCGAACCGTTTAACGCTCGCGGCGATTGTTCAGACTACCGCGACCGTTCTGGCGACTCTCCCGCAGTTGTTGCAACTGATCGGGTGTGAGCAGCAGTTCGATTTCCTCGATCTTCTGGGCCTCCAAACAAACCAACTGCAGGTGCAAGGCGGCGATTTCCCGATTCTGCGTACGCAGGTCGCTCATGTAACGCTCTTGCATTTTGTCCGCGGCGGCGATCTGCTCGTTGGTCAAGGCCACACCGAACACCGTCAAATCCTCTTGGACGACCTCCTTATCCTGTCGCACCGGGTCTTGGTTCGACTGGGGCTGATTGGGTTGACGACTTCCGTTGGGAATCCGCGAATCCTGCGAGGAATCAGCCGCTCCAGCGGGACGTTGTCCATTCAGACTGCGTTCAAAGATCACGCGGTGCTGCTGCATGGATCGGCGTCGCAGATCGCGCACCTGGTTCCGCTGGCTGTCGGTCAAGTGATCCTCGATGGCCGATGCCAACATCGCTTCGGTTTGCACCGAGGCCATGAACGACTGCGAGAATTGCTGCCAAGTGGCGGCCATTTCTTCGTTGGCCTTCCCCACGACCGCCTTGATCTTGACCTGTTGCGCGGGAGTCAATGTCAGGTCGCGCAAGCATTCCGGCAGTGGCACATCGTCGGCGGCCGGTCGCTTGACTCCCAATCGATCTCCCTCTTGCTGGGCCTGTTGCTGCGTGGCCTGTCCAGACTGTTGCGAATTCTGTTGAACCGGACTTGCGTCGACTAACGAGGTGGCATTGCCCACCGCGTACAAACTCAACAGGGCCAACGTCAGAACATTCGGATTGCGTAACGTTTTCATATTTCTGCTTCCATTCTATCGTTTCAAGTTGCCGCGAAAACACCTGTTCTCGCTCGGCGATTGCGGCCCATACAGCATTCAACCCAAGAGGGTACAGCCGCTGCAGGGCCAGGAGAAACCTGTCGAATTTTCTAACGGATGAAATTCGACAGCGACTCCGGTGCGTTGTTTAAGCATGACCTCTCACACGGAGAGATTGCGGCTCGGTCAGGGACGGCGATCCCAGTTGGCTAACGGCGTTTTCACGCCCTCACACCTCCCATTCGGTTGCCAAAGATAAAAGCCAGAACTGCCAAGACCAGAAACACAAAGAACAAGATCTTGGCGATGCCCACAAAGGACCCGGCTATCCCACCGAATCCCAACAAGGCTGCGATCAGGGCAATCACTAAACAGGTGATGGCTAAATTTAACATGACAGTAGTCTCCTCTTCAAAGTGAGCCGAGCTGGCAAATCGACACGCGTCGATCGGCCTCACACGGCGCTATTAGTTCGAGCCCTGGACGTCCAGGCGCAGGACGTCTTCCACATCAATTCCGTCGGCCGATGTTCCGGTGACTTTGATGTCGAAACGCCCCAAGGCAGCCGCGGCAGTCGCGGTCAATTGAAAGCGTGTCGCCGCTTCGGCCGCCTTGATCACTGCGGTGTCCGGCGCAATCGAGACTCCAGACGGAAATTCGGCGAACGTGATGGTCACATCGCTATTGGACTTCGCCTCGCGCTGCAACTCGACCGAAAAAGTCACTTCCGACCCTTGGGGCAACGCCACGACCGTTGGCAGCTTGAAGGTGAAGCTGTCCTTGACCGCCACGTTGAGACTGAAGTCCACCTGAGCATCTCCGCCCTCGGCCGGATGCCCAGTCAGTTTCACCTGAAAATTGCCGACGCTGGCAGCTTCCGTGGCAACAAACTTCACCTTCGTCTCACTCTTGCCCTTGAGAATCTTCGGTTCCGCTGGCTCGATCGAGACGCCTTGCGGCAAGTTGGTAAACATCAACGCCACGTCCTGATCGAAGTTGACACCGCGTTTGATCCCAATGTTGGCCTCAAACACCTCGCCCTGCTGTAGCGTCGTGGCCAGACGCGGGACGCTCAAGTTGAAAGTGTTCTCCGCTTGACCGTAGCTGGGTGCCGGTGCCGAAACCCCTGGCCCCCCCGGTGTCCCTTGACTGCAGCCCAACAGCAACCCCGGCAATGCGAACAGCGACATAAAAAAACGTTTCATGATTCATCCTTTTCATGAGTTGACCTTCCACTCACGACAAACGCGAATTGCATTTGTTCCGTGATGAAAGTGTCTGGTTTGCCCTTGATCCTGCTAACGCCCCAGCCGTAACAAGACCAGCGTCATCGGCGAGACAGGTGCCCAGTCGAGAAACTTCCGCCAGGAGACCAACAAAAAAAGCCGACGATCCGCAACAGGTTTGCTGTTGGGGATCGCCGGCTAACTGTTTAACGAGTCTCTCGATGCTCTCGAGCTACTCTTTAACGGGTCGACCGTGATGGAAAGTTGCGACAGATTTTCTGTCTCAGACTTCCGCCTAACTTGGGGAGGGGTGAGCTGCTCGCCGCGAGCGAACGCAACACCTGTCTGACCAAACGATGGCACATGGACCTCAAAGGTCAAGCGACCATTCAGGCACGTCAAACCTCCACATCGATTCGCACGTCCCAATCAACCATGACTACCAGAGCTATTTCGAGTCTATTTTGAGTTAATCCAAAAAATACCTGGCGCTTTCTGCCATTTTATGTTATTCCCAATGAAACGCAGCGATGCAGCTGACTCTTGGTCGCTGGCACCCATTCCCGCGGTAGTGGGACGTCGGTCGATCCGTGCGGTTGGCGCACCGATCCAGGTAGAGAATCCCGCCACCCTGCCCTCCGCGAACCGGCGCTATCGGGAGCAGTGGAACACGGTCCGGTGGAACACAGCGCGATGGAACACAGCGCGATGGAACGCGACGCGATTCAACCGCGCCGATTCGTTGGGGCGCGCGTCATTCACGACCAGCCGCGCCCGACAATGGCTGGGGTGATGCTAGCATTCTCGCATTATGGGGACGGGATTCGAGCGTCTACTTCGTTGCTCGTGAGGCGGGCGAGACCTATAATGAGGGCGGATGAACTTCGTTCGCCGGCGGGGCCCGGTTACGTAGGGGCCCCCGCAGTAAAGGATTCGCCGTGTCGGACAAAACGGAATTGCTCCATCACCTCAACGTTGTCCTGTCCCGCGCTGTCACCCTGTTGGACGACCCCGAATTCCGCCTGGGCTTGAAGAACCTGGCCCACAGCGTGCTACAGCTCTTCCCTCCCGACCCTCCGGCTGGGACTCCCGCCGGGAATCCCGATCCGCTTGCTGCCGCTGCCCAGTACGGCTCTCCCTCAACCGAGCCGCAGGAACACGATTCGCAGGACTCCGCCGTGTGGATCTCGCCGAACGAGGACCAACACCGTGTGCAGCCGACAGTTCAGCCAACAGTTCAGCCGACAGTTCAGCCAACAGTAACGCCAACGCCGGAACGGGCTGGCGGCGGGCCGCCCAGCCCCGCGGAGCCGACCTTGTCGGCCGCCGAAGCCGTGCGACGCCTGACGCTGGGTCGTAGCGGTAACAGCGAGCTGTCGACAACGCCCGCGCCCGTGGTCTACCCGCAGTCCTCGCACGACGCATTAGATGAACTCGGCTTGATCCGCCAACGCTGTCAACTGAAAGCCGAAGCCGCTCGCTGGGCCGCCGAGCGTCGTCGTCGTCTGCAACGGCACAGCAACTACGCCGAGGACATTGCCCCGATCGACCAAGACCTGATTCAACGCGCCAAGGCTCTGGAGGGCTGCTACCTGTGGACGAACAACCCGCAGGCGCCCGAACCCAGTGATTTGTCGACTTACGAAATGTTGGCCGAGGCTTTCGAACGGATGGACTTGATCGTCGGCTTGTTGGAGACGGTCTTGACCGAGGCCAATGCGCTGCCCCACTTGAGAGACGCGATGTTCTTGGCGGCCGAGGTGCAGTCGGCGCTGCGTTATGCCTGCCAGGCGATCGGCTACGAGGGGATGGATTCGGATCAAGTCACCCTGTTCCGTTGGTTGCGTGAACAGACCAATGAGCGTGGCATTTTTATCGCGCGTTTCATGGTCTATAAAGATGTGGCCACGCCCGAGATCACAGCCGACTTGTCGCAGCGAATCGCCGACTTGGAGGTCAAGGTACGCGGGGCGATCCAGCACAACAAGGAATATGGCCGATTGTTGGCCAAAGTACGGTTTGAGGCCAAAAGATTGGAGGAGGAGACGGACGGCGCGTCAGCTCGTGTGCACAAAATCCTGGAGGCCTTGGATGAGTTGGTACCGGCGATGATCCCCCCCAGTCACGTGGAACTGCGGGGCCTCTTGCTTCCGGTGCTGGACCACTTCCTGGAACTGGAGGACAGTCGTCAAGGGTCGGCATTGGTCCTGCGCGAGATCGACGCGTTTTTGGCTCGCAATCCCGAACAAGTGCCGCAGCAGCCCGAATCGGCCGACTTCAGCGAAGCGGTGTCGCAATTGCGTTCGCGTCTGTCCGGTCAGTCGATGCTGGTGATCTGTGGCGAGCGTCGCCCGATGCAACAGGCGGCCATCCGCGCGGCCTTCGACTTAAAAGATGTGATTTGGGAGACCATCCCGCCCCACACGCCGCTCCCCGAATTCCTGCCCGCGATCTCGCGGCCCGATGTGGCGGTCGTGCTGCTGGCGATTCGCTGGTCAAGTCACCAGTACACGGAACTGGCTCGGGTCTGCAAACAGTTCGGCAAGCCCTTGGTGCGGTTGCCCGCGGGGAACAACGCCAATCAGATCGCCCATCGCATCCTGGCTCAAGCCGGCAAACGACTGGCATTGGTCGAGTCTTAAGCCGACATCGGCGAACGTTTCCTTACCGACGACGCGCGGAAGCAATGAGGCTGGCTCTCGGCGACCGCGTCCCTCCCCACGCCAGGCAATCGAACCGATGCGGACGATCGGATTCGCTGGCCGGTGCTTGACCGGCGACTACCGGCAAACTACACTCCTGTATATAGTTCTGCGGGCGCGGACGATGGCGGTAACAACCCATCCCTTCAGGGATCAACGCGAAATCAAATCAGCCGATGCCCAATACCGACCCGATTACTGTGTGGATCGATGGTTTAAGAAGTTCCGATGAACTGGCGGCGCGGGGGATCTGGAATCACTTTTCGTTGCGACTGCTGGAACTGGCTCGCGCTCGTCTAGCGCCGAAGACCCGTCGAGTCTACAACGAGGAAGATGCGGTTCAAAGCATGTTCCGCAGTGTTTGCTTGGGCTTTGCAGAGGGCCGATTCCCTGACCTCAAGGATCGCGATGGCCTGTGGCGATTGATGCTGGTCATCACCAGCCAGAAGATTTCCAACCGGCACCGTTTTGATCACCAAAAGCGGCGCGACATCCGCCTGACCCTGACCGACTCGGCCTTCGTTCCTGGGCAGTCGCTGGAAGCAAGTTTTGAACCCAGCCTGATCTCCACCGAACCGGGCCCGGAGTTTGTCGCCGAGTTTGTCGAGACTTGCGAGCGGCTGTTTGCGGAGTTTGCAGATCCCGCCCTGGAACAGATCACCACCATGCGGCTGGAGGGCTACACGGACTCCGAGATTGCCACCCGCATGAATTGTTCACGCCGGACCGTGCAAAGGCGACTGGAGATCATACGCCGAAAACTTGCCAGCTTGCAACCAGCCGATACACAGCCGGAGGCTGTCGCGGATGGATCCTGATAGTCGGTTGGCCAATCTCACGGACGATCAACTCCGACTGCTGGACGCGGCCTCGGAATCGTTTGAACGCTCGCTCCACAGTGGTGTAGCGGCCGAGATCGAGTCGTATTTGCAAAAAGTTCCGCCAGAACTAGCGGCATTAACCTTCAGCGAACTATTGGCGATCGAGATCGAATGGTGCCGGAGTCGCTCGTGCGACTTAGCGGACATCCATATTTACTTGAGCCGATTTCCCCAGTTCGCACGCGAGATACAGCAGGTCTTTGACGAGGACGCTCGCCACGAATCCACTCCTCCACCGCTGTCGACGAGCACCCCATCATTCGAACACCGTCATGCTGCGGGGTGGGGATTGCCTCCGGGGACGGTGATCGACCAACGATACACATTGCAGGAGAAAATTGGTGAAGGCGGGATGGGGATCGTGTATCGGGCAGACCAACACGATCCCGTTGTTCGCTCAGTCGCCATCAAGTTCGTCAAGGGTGGCTTGGATTCCCAATCGGTCCTGGCCCGATTTGATGTGGAGCGGCGAGCGTTGGCGCTGATGGATCATCCCGGTATCGCTCAGGTGTTTGACGGGGGACAGACCGATACGGGCGTGCCGTACTTTGTCATGGAGCTGGTCCGCGGCGTCTCAATCGCCGCGTATTGCGACCGACATCGCTTGACGATCGAGGCCAGATTGGAGTTGTTTATCGCCGTCTGCCGGGCGGTGCAACACGCCCACTTCAAAGGAATTGTCCATCGCGACCTCAAGCCCGGCAATCTATTGGTCGTGGAGATTGACGGTCGGCCAACGGTCAAGGTCATCGACTTTGGGATGGCCAAAGCAGTTCAAGCGGACCTAAACGCGAACCGCGAGAACACGCTGGCCTTGGCCGGAACGCCGACGTACATGTCGCCCGAGCAAGCCAGCGCCGGAGCGCAAGACATTGATTCGCGCACCGATGTTTACTCACTGGGTGTGATCTTGTTCGAACTGTTGACCGGAGCGACGCCACACGCTTTCGAAAATTCGCCGAGCGGTTCTGTCTGGGATGTGCTGCGGGTGATTCGCGAAAGTCACGCGCCGCGGCCGAGTGTCAAACTGCGTGCGTCGAGCAATCTAAAAGAGATGGCGATGCAACGAAGCGTGCTACCGCCACGATTGGTTGCCAGTTTACAGAGTGAATTGGATTGGGTTGTCCTCAAGGCCTTGGAAAATGAGCCCGCTCGACGCTATGAAACGGTCGCCAGTCTCGCGCGTGATATCGAACGTTACCTCGCGGGCGACGTTGTGGAGGCTCGTCCCCCCAGTCAACTTTATCGGATGAAGAAATTCGTCCAGCGACATCGCAGTCTGGTGATTGCCGCTGGATTATTGACCTTGTCGCTAGTGGCCGGAATTCTTGGGACCGCTTGGGGCATGTTCGAAGCGCGGCGGGAAGCCAATGAAAAAGAGCAAGCGAGGCTCAATGAACGTGAGGAACGCCAGTACGCCGAGGCGATTGCGGAGTTTGTCGAAGCCGATTTCTTGCAATTGACAAGCTTGCAAGGTCGATTGGAAGACGAGCAGGATGCCAAGCTGACGAGAGACAGCTCGCTCAGTGATCTATTGAAGCGCGCGGCAGACAAGCTTGATGATCGAACGGACTTGCCACCGCGTATTGAAGCTCGCTTGCGTTTGATCATTGGTACTAGTTACCGTCGCTTGGGCAACTACTCGGAGGCGATTGCCTCACTGCGCCGCAGCCTTGAGTTGAACAAGGCGGTGTACGGCGGGGATCATCAACAGTCGCTGTTGGCCGCTTTTAACTTGGTGGAAGCTCTGCATGGCAATGGCCAGTACGCCGATGCTGAGACTTTATTGCAGGAGGGTATCGCTCGATGTCAGCGGATCTTTGGTGATGAGAACCCGGAGACCTTGCGTCGATTGGAGCAATTGGCTGCCAACCACCGCTTGGCGGGTCGCCCGGTCGAGGCGATCTCGATCCTGGAGCAGACGGTGGCGGTCAGAACGAAACGTTGGGGAACGTCCGATCGTCCGACACTGGTGGCCATG
The DNA here is from genome assembly GCA_018402565.1 of Pirellulaceae bacterium. GTDB lineage: Bacteria > Planctomycetota > Planctomycetia > Pirellulales > Pirellulaceae > M30B19. Next base: position 1,025,976 of record JAGYIQ010000002.1, read on the forward strand.
TTTGACCTCGCGGAATCGTTGGCCAAGGCCGATCGAACCGAGGAAGCGGAAGCGTTGATGAAACAGGTCTACGACTTGCAACTGCAAAGTCTGGCTGCCGATCATCCAGACATCGATGCCAGCCGCGGCTTCTTAGGGAATTTGTACTCCAGGTCGGGGCGTTACAGCGAGGCACTGCCATTACTTGAAGCGAGTTTGAAATGGACGGAGGACAACTATGGTCCAGAGAGTCCCGAAGCTGCGGTTTCGATGGCCAGCCTGGCTGGGCTTTACACGAATCTCGATTTGCTGGACCAGGCCATCGACTTAGGCCGGCAGTCCCTGGAATTGGAATTGAAGATTTTTGGCCCCGATCACCCCAACGTGGCCAACGCCCAAAGTGATCTGGGAAGAACGCACTTTGCCCAGGAAGATTTTGCTCAAGCTCGCGAGCTGTTTGAAGCAGCGATTCAAGCACGAAAGAAAAACGGAGGCGAACAACATCCCAGCACCTTGAAGGATCAGATCAACTTGGCTGCTTGCCTGCGGTCGTTGGGTGAAGCGGATGCGGCCTTTCGTTTGAGCCAGCAAAATCTGCAGCTGGCCACCCAGTTGTTAGGTGAAAATCACTCCCAGACGGTGGCCATCAAGCAAGGCTTGGCGGTTGGGTATTGGCAGGCAAAGCAGTTGGAGCAATCGATTCCCCTGTTTCAAGAAATATTGACTTATTGGGAATCCCGGAGTGGTCGTCGCCATCCACAATCGTTGGTGGCAATCGCTAATCTCGGTGTCAATCTACGCGATGCCGCTCGCTGGGAGGAAGCATTGTCGCTGCTGGAAGAAGTCTACCAAGCGGTACCCGAACATCCTGAACTTGATTGGATCGGCAGCGAACTGTTGGACGCCTGTTTGGGAGGTGGTCGTGCCGAACGGGCCTCGGCCCTGCAACAAGAGATGGTGACGGCCGCGCGAACGACTTTTGCAGATGAACCCGTGAAGGTTTCAGCCACGTTGGCTCGCGTGGGGCAGGTTCTACTCAAGCACCAACATTTTTCCGACGCGGAAGTTATGTTATCTGAGGCAGCCACGATTCGCCAGACGCACGCTCCGGAAGCGTGGAGCACGTTCGACACCGTTAGTCGATTGGGCGAGGCTTATCTGCAGCAGCAACAACACGCCGAAGCGGAAGGCAGTCTGTTGGCCGCGGCCACCGGAATGACCAAACTCGCGTCTTCGCTGAGCCCCCTACAGGCCAAACGCCGAGTCGCGGTCATTGAGCAACTGCTCGAAGCCGCACGGGCGTTGGACCACGAAGAAATCGCCAGCCAATGGGAAGCAGAGTTGGCGAAGTAGCGCTGAATCCGGTCAGTGTAGGTCGCCAGTCCCTGGCGGCCCGAAATTACGTCGCCAGTCCCCTGTCGGCTTGAGCAATATTCTCGCTCGCCATCGAGTTTACCTCGGTGGAAGCTCGGATTCACCACTACGTCGTCGACCAAATAGCTTTATAATTCTGGGCATGACTGCGCCACTTTACACCAGCGACACTTGTCCCGAACGAGCCTACCAGCTCAACTGGCCTTACACTCACTTTTGGCACGCTCCGCCGCAGGACGAAGCGTGGTTGAAGCCATTGCAATCGGCAACAGAACCTGACGGCATCCGCGTCTTGCAACACAAGTTGACACACCCTACAACCAGCCAGTTCCTCATCAGCACAACACCACTGATTTCTCCACGACTCATCGTTTAGAGAATCAAAGGCCGACTGCAATACATTCTGCGACCGAGAATTTCCAATGCCTTTCAAGGCAACTACGCGCTGCGCAGCGTCGGCTCAGCTAACCGGCAAGCGATCGATGCCTATATCGCAAGCCAATTGGAACATCACCCGATGGCCGATCCGCGAGTCGCAGATCAATTTCGAGCATATCAATTTCACGACGAGATGGTTGACTTGTCGGAGCCAAGTCGCACGAGTCACGCGATCTACTGGTACAACTTGCAGCTAGTCTTTGTCACAGCCAAAACTTGGCGTGTGGTAAAGGGGTCAGGCGTAGTGGATAATCCTGGGCTCAACCGAGACGAGCTCGGTTGGGGCCGCGCGCTGCCGAATTCATGTCGATTGGTGCCTGGCTCGCAGCGGAATTCATCTAGCCGGGGCCCTGCTCGCCGCCAACCCTATCTCAGTGAGTGCTTCGATTACTCACTCCGCCGTCCCTTCTAAGAAACTTTGGCACAGCGGCCGCGCAAACGGTGGTTTCATTGTTGAGCCCCGATTGCGAGCAGGACCGATGCTTGGCTGTCCCGACACGAGATCGTCCATTGGACGTATTGAAAGTACCACAAACGGAACGTCTGAAATCGGAACGATTGACGGGTTGATTTCTGCCAAATGCCTCTGCGCTGTGGTGCGTTGAAGTCTGGCAGCCCTTCTTACATGCGGAGTTGGAATATGAAAATGCAAAATGCCTTTCGGGGGCTGGCCTTGGGCCTGCTGTTGCTTGGAACAGGCACCGGGAACGCTCATGCTGACGAAATTGTGGTCTGGGGTGTGGATGATCAGGGGATGGTGTCCAACGCCCCCCAGGGATCCGACTTCACGAAAATAAGCTCGTGCTTCAACAGTGCGATTGCACTACGGGAAGATGGGTCCATCGCCGTCTGGGGAGCGGATAACTTCGGTCAGGTTACCAATGCTCCGACCGAAACAGGGTTCATCGACATTTCGAGTGGAAACGGTACCTGCTACGCGTTGCGAGCAGATGGTTCCATTTTGGCTTGGGGCGCGAATAACTTTGGACAAGTCACGAACGTCCCGGCTGGAACGGGACACACTTCCGTCGTGGCCGGGATGGGGAACGCATTTGCCTTACGTGCCGATGGATCGATTGTTGGCTGGGGGCTGGATCGGGTTACAACCGACGCCCGCCGCGGCATTGGCACCGCCCTGCAAATCACCAGCATTCCTGCGGGAACTGGCTATACGCAGATTGTTGCCAACGGCTGGGCTGCCTACGCCCTGAGGGCCGACGGAAGCGTCGTCGGCTGGGGAGCCGATCCTTACTTGGGGTACGACGATTACCGGTTGCTCAAAGACATTCCCAATGCAGCGGGTTTCACCACGATTTCATCCAGTCCCTACGGCGAAGCGGCCTACGCATTGACGCCGGACGGCTCGATCACCCATTGGGGCCGCAATAACTTTGGTCAGAAGTTTTTCGCACCTGGCCAACCCGGATCAGCAGGTGTGAATCCTGGCGCAAGTGCCAATGGCTACACCGCGATCGCTGGTGGACGATTTTGGGCTTGTGCCTTGGCGGCCGATGGTTCCATTGTGCAATGGGGCTACGAATGGGGGGCCAAGCCTCCAGGCAACGACTTCACAGCGATTGCAACCTACTACGGTGGAGGGATCGCTCTCAAGAGTGTCGTTCCACCCAATACCGCTCCGACAGCCGTCGCAGGGGACGACCAGTCGATTCGAGCGGGAGACATTGTTGAACTCGACGGGAGCGCTTCGTTTGACGATAACACCGCGGCAGAACTGCTGAGCTACTCTTGGACGTTCTCGGCGTTTCCTGGCACCACAGCGCCCGATTTGATGGGTGGCAGCACAGCCACGCCAACGTTCCTAGCGGATCTGGCCGGGACTTATGTCCTTGATCTGGTTGTCACCGACGATGCTGGACTGCCCAGCGTCGTCGATCAAGTCGAAATCAGCAGTCAGAACTTGGCCCCGACTGCCGTGGCACTGGTCGATTTTGAACTGGCCGTCGTTGGAACGACTTCTTACTTCGACGGTTCGGGGAGTTCCGATCCCGAGCTGGACGAAATCACTTTCTCGTGGGAAATCACCGCCGCACCACTGGGTAGCACTGCCACTTTGGTCGATGCCGACACAGCCATGCCGTCGTTGACCACGGACATGGAAGGAACGTACGAAGTCACACTGACCGTAAGCGACTCGCTCGGCCCCGGAGCACCCGCGTCCGTCGAGTTCGTCGCCACCACGCCGCAAAACTACGCCGAGATGAAGATCATGGAAGCCTGCGATCTGATTCAAGCGTTGTCACCGGAGCAGGTCACGTCTCGAGGCAACCAAAATGCCATGTGCAAGTACCTGAAGAATGCCACCAAGGACTTGCAACGAGGCAACACCAGCAAAGCGATTGACGACCTCAATAAAGCTCTGGAGCGTACCGACGGATGTGCCCTACGTGGCAGCCCGGACGGCAACGGTGCCGGCAGAGATTGGGTCGTCGACTGCGACGCTCAACACGGCATCTACAATGCCCTGAAACTGGCGATTGACCTGCTGCAGTTGCCCCAATAGCACTCCTGACGATGACGACTGGACTCTTTGCCCAAGCGTCGTGGTAGCGACAAGTGTGGAATAACATGAACAGCGATAGTCGATCGGCCATCGCTGTTTTTTTTGTAACCATTCACGCCCCACAAGACGTCTTGGAGCAAGTCGTCACGAGTACAAGTTCGGTCGCGTGATGATCCCTAGTCCTTTGTCACAGCCAAAACTTGGCGTGTGGCAAAGAGGTCAGGCGTCAATTGCCGGAACGGCCCTGCGGGTGCTTCGCACAATTGACGCCTGCCCCCTTTGTCACACCGATCCCAAAGTGAAATTGTGACAAAGCACTAGGCGATCCGCACGATTTAAAGTCACACACGCTCCAACTTGCCCAGACACATCAGCAACGAAATCGGACCACCAACCGCAAACGGTTACCTGGCCGACAGCAACAGCCGGTTACTGGCCAACGACAGTGGTCGTGGCGGAGACTTGATTGCTCATTTGCCACATTTCGCCGAGTCCAGTCGAGAACCACCCAACCGACCAGACCAATCCCCAGACGCTCGGAACGATCCGGAAAGTAGGCAGAGCAACTCCCATTCGGGAGCGCGTCTCCCTCTAAAAATAGTTGTACTGAGTAATTCTGGCTCCTTGGCTAGCAGCCCCAACCCCTCTTCGCTCAAGTGTCTTTGGCACAGATTGTCCGGAAACCGTGGTTTAAACATAGATGTCGTTGAATCGCGTTAGGTTCCGGCACGGTCCCATGCAACGGAGAATGACAGATGAAAACAACAAACACCCTTTGCGGGCTCATTGTGAGCGTGCTCTTCACGTGCCTTGCTGCACAGTCAAACGCACAGGTTACGATCCATCCGCCAGGACTAAATCCCGGTGATTCTTACCGCTTGATTTTTGTTACGAGCGAGAAGACCACCGCAACGAATGGCACTTTTTTTCCCTACGACGCATTTGCCAATTCGGCAGCGGCTTCGAGTACACAGCTGGTATCGTTGGACACGACCTGGAAAGCGCTCGTTTCTGTGCCAACAAACCAAACTCCTCACGCTGCGAGAGACCACACGGGAACGTCACCAACTACTTCAATTCCCAGCAACGTACCCATCTACAATCTACAAGGACAGCTCGTCGCCAGTACCTATGCCGACTTGTGGGATGGTTCGATTGCGAACGCAATTCGCTATGACCAGTTTGGAAACTCCGTATCTACACCCGTATGGACAGGAACCGCAGCGAACGGATTCGGCATCGCCAGCCGACAGGTCGGTCACTCGATTGTTCAGATCGGAGACCCTCAAGTGACGATTCGTACTTGGATTGGATTCAATGGCGGTGCGACTCGACCCAATTCTGAATTACATAGCATTTATGCGGTCAGTGGAACACTAACCGCCCCGGAATCAATGAATGAGCCTCCCACTGCCAACGCTGGGCCCGATCAGTCGATCCGCTCCGGCGACACTGTATCACTGGATGGCACTGCTTCGTTCGATGACAATACGGCATCGAACGCGCTCCAATATTCTTGGCAATTTCTGTCATATCCCGGGACATCAGCTCCTACACTAACAGATGCAAATACAGCTTCACCAAGCTTTGTGGCCGATGAGGTAGGTACCTACGTGGTCGAGCTCGTTGTGACAGACGAGGAAAATTCGATCAGCACTCCCGATCAAGTCGAAATCAGCAGTGAGAACTTGGCCCCGACTGCCGTGGCACTGGTCGATTTTGAACTGGCCGTCGTTGGAACGACTTCGTACTTCGACGGTTCGGGGAGTTCCGATCCCGAGCTGGACGAAATCACTTTCTCGTGGGAAATCACCGCCGCACCACTGGGTAGCTCTGCCACTTTGGTCGATGCCGACACAGCCATACCGTCGTTGACCACGGACATGGAAGGAACGTACGAAGTCACACTGACCGTGAGCGACTCGCTCGGCCCCGGAGCACCCGCGTCCGTCGAGTTCGTCGCCACCACGCCGCAGAACTACGCCGAGATGAAGATCATGGAAGCCAGTGATCTAATTCAATCGCTATCACTGGCGCAGCTGACGTCCAAGGGCAACCAGACCGCCTTGGGCAAATTCCTGAAGAACGCCACGAAGGACCTGCAACGAGGCAACACCAGCCAAGCGATTGACGACCTCAATAAAGCTCTGGAGCGTACCGACGGCTGTGCCCTACGTGGCAGCCCGGACGGCAATGGTTCCGGCAGAGATTGGGTCATCGACTGCGACGCTCAACACGGCATCTACAATGCCCTGAAACTGGCGATTGACCTGCTGCAGTTGCCCCAATAGCACTCCTGACGATGACGACTGGACTCTTTGCCCAAGCGTCGTGGTAGCGACAAGTGTGGAATAACATGAACAGCGATGGTCGATCGGCCATCGCTGTTTTTTTGTAACCACTCACGCCCCATAGGACGTCTTGGAGCAAGTCGCCGCGAGTACAAGTTCGGTCGCGTGATGATCCCTAGTCCTTTGTCACAGCCAAAACTTGACGTGTGGCAAAGCACTAGTGCTTTGTCACAGCCAGAACTTGGGGTGTGGCAAAGGGGTCAGGCGTCAATTGTGCGCAGCACCCGCAGGGCCGTTTCGGCAATTGACGCCTGACCCCTTTGCCACACCGATCCCAAAATTAAATTGTGGCAAAGCACTGGTCGGTAGCAACAGCCGGTTACTGGCCAACAACAGTGGTCGTGGCGAAGTCCGGATGGGTGCCGCGAAGGATCTCCAGAATGGCGTGGCGGTCCTGGTCGCTCAAATGCTCAAAGCCAACCACCGGACCGGCAGCGGTGAGTACCTCGGTCAATCGCTGCACGACCGCCGCATGGGCCACTCGCGGCAATTTTCGAAAAGATTCAGAATAAATCAAATAACTACAGGGATAACGAAACAGACGCGTCTGCAAATCGAACTGCCGCAGGCTTCGACCCTGCGCATCCAGCGGCCCCCGGACCGCAAAATCCACGGTAAAGGAACTGGTGCCCGACACCGGACTGGTCAAGACAAACTCGTCGCAGAACAACAACTGGCGGACCACTTGCTCCACCACGGCGTCGATCCGCCGCTGGGCACTGTCGCTGATCGACTCCGCCGGCCGATCCAACAGCGCATTCATTTGATTGGATTGGTGCAGAGCCAGTCGCGTCTCGTAATTGGCCGCCGCCAATGCGTTGTGCATCTGCGTCTGATGCTCCAACACCATCAAGGCCACCAAATCGCTGTGTGGGCTGAGATAGGCCGCGGGACGGATCCAAGCATCCAAGGCAGTGACGTTGGCCCCTGGTTCCAAATCGGCCGAGCGGGTCTCGTTCTTGGCATAAACTTGGTTGCCCATGTGTCGCATGTCGCCATGCTGGCCCGTGACATACCAACCGCCCCACCGCTCCGCGAACGGGCTCGTGTGATCCGTCGTGTAGGTACCGCTGCCCAGGATCGGGTGCCCGGCACCGTTGGGATAGACGCTGCGAATCAAGTAACCGGGCACGTTCTGCGTCCGAGAACTGGCGTGACAACTCAAACAGCTACCCTGATCCCGCACAAACTGCGGCCGCTCGTCGATGGACTGCTCCAGCGTATAGAACGTGGCCCCCTGCCAAGCATCCGTGGCCCCGAACTCCAACACGTCGCCCCGCTGGCAATAGCCGACATAGACCTCGTCGTTAAAGTACAGCGCCCGCGGCAACCGCGGCGAGATCCGCTGCAACTGCAGACTGGTCTTGGAAAACACCAAGGTCTGCGATGAGACCGGCACATCCAAGGCCTCCAGAATCGCGGGCAGGTAGCCATGCCGCGGGTCGTGGGCCAAGCTGACCTCGCCGCTGGCCAGTCGTTGATTCAACCGAGCGATCGGGTCGTGGACCTCGGCCCGCAGATAATCGATCGGCGGCCGCTCGTAGTTGGCCACCTGGGCCGACAACCGACTCGGCCCCAACCCAGCCGAGAACCACCCAAACAGCCAGACCAACACCCAGAAGCTCGTGACGCTCGAAAAAATCGGCAGAGCAAAACCCAGCCGGGGCCGGGGCCGCGCCTCACTAGAAAACACGCTTGTGCTGAGCATTTCTGGCTCCTTGGCTAGCCGCCCCCTCGCCCCGACGCACTTGTGGATTTTTCCGTAGCGGAATGCGTCAAGGGCTTGTGGATTTTTCCGTAGCGGAATGCGTCAAGCATTTCGATGGAGGCGAAAACGTCGTGTTTTCGCTCGACTTTATTGAATTGTGCGACGAATTCGCGTACAAGTCTGGAAAAATCAACATGCCCTCCCCCCCAATATCGACGCGATCACGGCGATACCTACACATCAATGTACACATTAAAAGCCCGTCGTCAAGTCTTTCGCGACTTTGGGCAGGCCCCGCCGCGGCCAAGCTCCCCAGCCCCTCGGGTCGATTGGCGCAGAGACAAAAATGGTCGAACATGGTTGGAGCGGCCAACGGCTTGCGGGTGGTCGGAGGGGCGGTAGATGGCCCTGTTCGTGGGCTGTGCCCCGGGCCAAGATGCAAAGGAAACCAGTCATTTACGAAGCGTTAATTCCGGCGGCCGTGGCCCTGCTCACCGTGGTGCTGCTCACCCGAGCCGGGCGTTGGCTGCCTTCCCACAGCCAATGGATCGCGTACCTGGCAGTCGCTTACGTCGCCAGCCTCCTCGGTCTGCTGACGGCTTGGGCCTCTGGTCGCTGGCTGAGCCTGCCGGAGGCCGAGCGAACCTGGGCGGGTTGGGCGACCGCCGCTCAGCAAGCCGGCGGCCTGATATGGCAACCCCAGTTCCAGGAACACTGGATCCCGTTGGCCCTGACCGTTTCCCTGGGGCTGAGCTTGGTCGGCGGAGCGATGTGGCGGTGGCTGCGCTCGCCCTGGTGGGCGCTTCCCGCGGGTGTTTTGGTCAGCGGCCTGCTGGCGGGCCTCGTCTACCGACTCCTGCACGGCAGCATCTACTTCATGCCGCTGTACTCACGTAGCTATCAAATCTGGGCCGTGATCCTGCCGGCCTTGGCCTTGGTCCCGATGTGGGCCAGCCAATGGCTGCGTCTGCTCTGGGTGCCGGGGCGTGAGCTTGGGAGCAACCGAACAGGCAACGACGCAGACACGAGTAAAGACACGAGTAAAGACACGAGTAAAGACACGAGTAAAGACAGCCGCGGGCGATGCCGCGGGTAGCGATCATTGGCTGTACCTCTTGGCCGTGCTGGCCGTGACCCTGGGTGGGGTCTTGTTATTGGCCACTTCCGGCACGCTATCCAAGGGCACGCAATCGCTGGTCTTCGCGATGGTGCCGTTGGGGTGGTTGATCGAGTGCTGGCTGCCGGCCCGTGGCCACCACCTGCCGCGGCCCGTGCGAGCCGCTGGCAGCTTGGTGGGCTGGTTGCCGGTGTCGACGGGTATGATGGTGGTGATTGGGTATTTTTTCGCCGAGGTGTCGTGGCAGTCCGCCAGCGTCTTCGCGCTCAGTTTATGGCTGCTGCCCGCGGCGTGGCCGTCTGCTCAGCAGCATTGGAGCCGCACGTTGGGTTGGGCGATCCTGGCCGCCGCCCCCGCGCTGCTGGCCAGTGGTTGGTCGGCTTGGCAGATGGTAGGTGGACGATGAGTGAAGGAATCTCGCCAGAAGTGGACGCGGGCTCGGCCCAGGCGGACGTGGTACCCGTGTGGCGACGCACGCCTCGGGCGGTTTACCTGCACGTACCGTTCTGCGCCCAACGCTGCGGGTACTGCAACTTTGCCTTGATCGCCGATCGCGGCGACTTGGTCGACGCCTACCTGCAGGCGGTGGCTCTCGAACTGGAACGACGGCTGGCCGCGTATCCGCAACCGCTGCCGATCGAGACTCTGTTTTTAGGCGGCGGCACCCCCACGTTCTTGACTCCCGTCCAAGTGGATCGCCTGGTCGCCCTGCTGCGGCGGTGGTTCGTCTGGGACCCGAGTAACGCGGGGTGGGAGTGGACTGTCGAGTGCAACCCGAACGACTTGCAGGCCGAGTCGGTCGGGCACTGGGCCGACCATGGCGTCAACCGCTTCAGCCTCGGGGCCCAGTCCTTTCGCGCCGCCAAGCTGACGCAGTTGGAACGCACCCATCAGGGTGACGACGTGCGTCGCGGAGCCAGCCTCGTGCTCGAACGCGGCGCTCGACTGAGCCTGGACCTGATCTTCGGTGTCGGCGACGAGTCAATCGCGGACTGGCAGGCGGACCTACAAGCTGCCGTAGACTGCCAGCCCCATCACTTGTCGACGTACCAACTGACCTACGAGAAAGGCACGCAGTTTTGGAACCGCTTGCAACGCGGCCAACTGCACGAGCCGGAACAGGAAGATGCCCTGCAGCTGTACCTGCACACGCGCCAGTACCTGTCGGCGGCCGGCTATCAACATTACGAAGTGTCGAACTTCGCGCGGCCCGGTAGCCAGTCGCGACACAACCGAGTCTACTGGACCGGGCGACCGTATTTGGCCTTCGGTCCGGGGGCAGCCAGCTACGTCGGGGGGCAGCGGTTGGTGAATCACGCCAGCACGACGACGTACATCAAGCGGCTCCGCGACGGGGAACTGGCGATCACCGACATCGATGACGATGGCGATCGCATGCGAGCTCGCGAGTACTTTGTGTTCGGCATGCGATTGCTGGACGGTATCGACCCGAGCGTGTTCCAACGCGAAACAGGATTTGAACTGGCAGCCTTGGTGGGATCTACCATGGCGAGGGACGTCGCGGCTGGATTTTTTGTCAATCGCGGCGGCCGTTGGCAGTTGACGGAAACAGGACTGGCGGTGTCCGATGGCCTATGGCCAGATTATTTGAGCGAACAAACGGAGGCAGCAGCCGATGATTGTATACATTACGCGTGATTTGATGTTTTCATCTCGAGTTCGGCCAATCGCGGCTGGCTTGGGACTAACGCTCAAAGTCGCCAGCGGCTGGGAGGACGGCTATCAGAAATGGCAGCAAGCCGCCGGGGACTCGACCGAGTCTGTCGCTGGACAGGTGCTGCCGGCCGCAGTACTGGTGGTGGACTTGAAGGTCGTCGGCGACCTGTCCGAATTGGCGCTTTGGCTGCCTAAATTTCGTGAGGTCGCGGGAGAACACCCGCTGAGGGCACTCGCCTACGGCCCACACGTGCATGAAGCGCACTTGGCCGCCGCCAAACAGGCAGGCTTCGACGCGGTCATGACCCAAGGGCAATTCGATCGCACCTTCGCCTCTTGGCTGGCAGGCCCCGACGCTTAACGCTTTGTCAACTCACGTGATCAACAGGGGTGATGGTACGCGTAATCGTGCTCAGCGACCGGCAGTACTCGGACTCGAGATCATGCTGAGCAATCGTCCGCGAGGTTACTCTGCGAACGGGTCACGCAATTGCAGTGGATCATCATCACCCGGCGTGGGCGAGACGGGAGTGCTGCGTGGCAGGAAATAGATCAAAGTGCCGATCGCGACGGAGGATACCGTCAAGACCAACAGCAAAATCGCAACGAACAAACCTGTCGAGTTCCTCTGCCTCATCGACGGTTCGACGGTCTCGCCACGCCGCCCAGCAGTGGCTGGCTCGCTTAGATTGCGTGCGACCGAGCGAGATTCGTCCGACTTACCGCCGGCACTTGCCGTCGTCGCCATCTGGGGCGGCAATCCATGTGTCCGCGGCTCGAACAGATGCGGAAACACATCGTTGGCCTGCCGCCAATTGGCCCAGCCCTCGCGCCAGACATAACAGTCCCGCGAGACTCGCCCCTCCTGCAACCACGTTCGCATGATCGACCCGACCGCCGGACCGTACTGCCCGCCCGCTCGGTTGCGGACGTACCACACGGACTCTGGTGCGTCGGCAATCCAATCAAAATGGGTGGCTCGCGGGGCTTCAAGTTCGACTTGAGGTCGATCCAAACGGAACGAATTGGGATCCAGTTCTTCGACGGCCAAATTGTCGAAAGACAAATTCTCAAACACCTGCGGGGCAACCGTGCTCGAAGATCGCGCATCCCGCCTCGGGACTGGGACGCGTCCTGCAGCCGACTCCGGACGCTTCGGCTCGGCGACCTGCCCCGCATTAGACGGTGCCACAGCGTTAGACGGTGCCACAGCGTTAGACGGTGCCACCGCCTCCGACTCCGCCGGGATCAGGACTCGACCACGGCAATGGGGACAGAGCCCACGCTTCCCCGCCAAGTTCGACTTGACGTTCAAGCCCTTCCCGCAGTTTGGACACTGGAACTTGATACCCATGAACGCTCGTTGTACCGAAAGACAGACTGGCCACCGCTGAGCATTATTGTCGATCCTGGCGTGGCCTGCGTCCAGTCACCTGGGGGCGGAATTCAGGTCATTCGCCCCGGGGCGAGGCCGCAGTCGAACTTGTGGCCGATCGCCACCACGCCAACCCATGTCCGCCCACGACGACCAGGCTGGCCAGCCCCGCCAACAGCCTCAACCAGCCGCCCTTAAAGACAACCGTGGCATTGAACACGATGAATGCGGTGAACGCATACACCCACCCATCGACGCCCCGCACACGCCGCCCCAAACCGACCATCACGACACTGTAGACGGACAACAGGGTCGCGTAGAGAATGTTCACATACACCCCCCAATCCGCGCGGAGGCCGGTGACTTGAAATGACTCTTCAGCCGTTTGACGCAACACCGCTTGGTGATCCCAGCCATGCACAAAACCGTAACTGGCCAGCACATGCACCCAAGTCGCCAGCCCGCTCCACAGCCACAGCCAGTGATAAGCCCGTTCGCCAGGCGTCGCCCGCTGATTCGGAATTGAGCAGGAGGTGGCCCGAAACCAAGCGCCCACAAACCATGTCACCATGGCCAACCAGACACTGACTCGGACCAACAAGAACTCGGCCACAGTCAAGGTTGTCGGCATAGGTCAGGCTCCAGTCATCACAGTCCACCTCCGCTACCAATGTAGTCGCACCTGCCCGCGCGACAAGTCCGCCAGCCGGGAAGCGCAGCCACCGATCAACACCCGACTTACTGGGGGACAGACTTTCCTGGCACGGCCTGCCAGCGCCCAGAGCTGGGGACCGATGTCAAAGCGGCAATCACGGCCATGCCGGCAGCGACAAAAGCGGCAGTGATAAACACCCAGGCATAAGAACCGCTGACTTGTTCCCCCCAGGCCACACTTAACGGCCCGACGGCGGAGGCCAACACGCTCAACATCTGCGCCGCGCCTTGGATCTTGCCCAAGTGCCGCTGGCCGAATGACTGCTTCCAAACAATAAAAAACAATACCGTCAACATCCCGCCCGCCACGCCCATCAGGGTCGCGTAACTGTAGACCTGCCACAGGCGACTCAGACAGGGAAACATCCCCAAGGCAAACGACAACACCAGCAGGGAACACGCCAGCAGTCGCGGCAACGGCCAATAACGAGCCGCCGCACCGGTGAGCAGATTGGACACCAAGCCGGCCAACAGCCCAATGATCAAGGTGTGATGGAACACCTGTTCGCCAAAGCCGCGTTCCTCCAATACGTATTGACTGAACAAGGACAACCCCGAGCTGATCAGACCAAAGAAGGCAATGCTGAGCGCAAACACCCAAAAGCCCGGCGTCGCCAAAGCCTGGGCCAAGGTCGCACCCACTTCGACACCCGCCCCCAACTCACTGGAATCAGGCGCACTGGAATCAGGCTCACCGGGCCCACGGCCATCGTTTCCACTGGTATCTCGTCCGCCAGCCGTAAACGTCAGACTCGGCAGATTCTCCGCCCGCGGCAGCCAGAGCAAGCTGGGGACCAGAACCGCGAGCAACACGGCGGCTTGGGCCGCCCAGGCCGCGCGCCAATCGACCGCCAGAATCGCGGCGCCCAGTCCGCCGGTGGCGGCGGCCATCAGCATCGTAAACATCACGGCATACAGCCCCATGGCCAGGGGCATGGAACCACGCAGCTGTTTGCCCAGCAAAGTAATGCTGAGGACCGACAACATGCTCTGGCCCAGCCCCCGAGTCAGAGTGACCCAGACCGCCACCTCGGCGACCGAACCCGCGCGGCTGAGGCCGTACACCACGCCAGCCAACAGCACCACCGTGAACAGGGCCAAGCGTCGGATGCCCCAGCGATCGATCAACCAACCACAGGGCAGACAAAAGGCCGAGCCGATCAGCGTGGCCCACAGGTTCAGTTGGGCGAAGGCGAGCGGATCCAGCGTCAGTTCATCCAGCATGCGTTTGGTGATCAACCCCAGTCCATGCGTGCGGCCGGGCAAGGTGGCCGTCATCAGCAGCGCGGCGACCACGATCAGCCACAGATCCCCGCGAGCGAACGTCCGTGCCACTGGCCTTACATCTTGGGGCATCACATTCATGGAAGGAACGTCCTTGTTCTGGCGATCAGCCGCGGTGCGCGTGCTCCGTCCCGCTGAATCGGAACGGTGCTCGTAATCTTAATCGGCAGCAGCCCTGATGATGGAGCCCAGCCGTAGGCCTTAAACGACTCGAAGTCTATCGTGCCTCGCCCGACTACCTAAATTCGCTACTGCGGCTTGCGGCATCGGTTGACGAGGGCAGAAGTCCACTGCGCGCAGCACCCGCTGGGCCTGTCTATCAATTGACTTCTCATCCCGCAGCCACACCGATCCAAAAATGAAGCGATGCCCAAGCACAAGAGAGAACTAAAATTCCGGAATGATCTCGCCACCCGCTCGCGTCGCCAACGCCCGCCACACGGCCAAGTCGATGTCGTTGTTGATCAGTCCCGTCGAGGCATCCGCTCGGCTAATGCTAACACCGGAGACATGCAAACTGCGAGCGGTCTTCCAGCCAAACGGCGCAAACGTGCGACTTGGGCCGCCGCCGATCCGTACCCCAATGCAATCCGCATCCGGGGCATTCGGTGGAAAGTGGTGGTTATACATCCCGTTGCGGTACTCGCCATTAGCCCAAGAAAACCCGCGTGGGTCCGTGAAGTTCCAGGTTGGTGCCGTTCGACAGGCCGTTTCTGTCAAAGGCGCAAAAAAAGTGAATCGATATGCAAAACGTGGATCACGTCGCGTAGCTCCCGTCTCACCCAACAAGCTCTCGGATAAGGCCAGCGTATTGGAGCTCCCATCACGCATCTCACTCATCCGAGTCTTCGAGTTGACAAAAAACATGCCGTCGGTGTCTTCAGGAGTTCCACCACCGACACCTGTGCCTGTGCAAACCGCATAGTTGATCGGCCCAAAATTCGGATGCAAACGGCGGAAGGTGTCAGAGGGACACAAGAAGGTCGGAACAACCGCTCGGGCACCGGCAATGTTTTCGGGCGTTACCAATCCCGTGGTCGAAGAGTACAGAGGCTTGCTAAGATCCAGCAAATTATAGGCCGCTGAGTTTTCCAGATAGGGCGACAGCGTCGCAAAGGTCGACCAGCGATAAAAGGTCCACGGCGTACTGGGTTGATTGGCGTACTCCTTGGCAACCGATCCAGGTGGGAACCGATCTTTGGCCGAGTAATAGTTCTGCAACCCCAAGGCAACTTGCCGCAGGTTATTACTGCAGCTGGTCAGACGAGCGGCCTCTCGGGCCGCTTGAACCGCGGGTAGCAGCAATCCCATCAAAACGCCAATGATGGCGATCACTACGAGCAACTCGACCAAAGTCATGCCCGTTCGGCGAGAAGGCACTATGCTCGCATTGCCAGGGCCAACCTGTCCAGCCGAACACCACGAGCCGCGCGCTCGTGGTGCACCATTCCGACTCAATCGTGTCACGGGCGGGACCTCCTAGATTCGACGGGCAGCTTCGCTTCAAGCTGTGCGAATAACTTAGCGGGCGTTACCAGCTATCGCAACCGGCGACCCCCAGCATCCAGTGCCACGTTTCCGCCTGCACTTGCAGGCTTACCGGCGACGTCGCCAGGCGGCGGCCAAACCCGCGAAACCGAGGAGGACCAAGCTACCCGGTTCCGGTACCGCCGACACAAACGCCACACCGCTGTAAGACCGCGAGCCGCTGGCAAAGGTATCCAACAAATTGCCCTGGCGATCGAACAAAAACAAACCACCACGCTCGCCATCACCCTCAAAGGGATTCGACCTGCCCAACGCAGCGACCACCAAATTACCATTGCCATCAAGAGTTATTCCCGATGGGCTCGTGCCATCACTCGAACCACCCCAGCTGCCGACCATATCCTCCGTCACTTCCAAAAATGGAGCACCACCGTCCAGAAACTCGTTTCCAGTCGAATCGAAACGATGGGCAAAGTTCGAAAAGCCCAAACCATGGCCGGCATACAGGTTGCCTTCACTATCAAACGCCAACTGGGCCGAGGCCCCCGAACCCGCCGGAACGAAACTGCTCACTGCATTACCGTCGTAGCGAAAAACACCCGCACCAAACGTGGAGATGTAGAGGTCATCGCCATTAAAAGCCAGTCCTGAAGTGGCATTCGCGCCAGTCACTACGATGTCGGCTTGATGGACAAACGATGAATTATACCGCCGAACTAGGTTGGACTCCCAATCCGACAAGTAGATGTCACCACTGGCGCTCACGGCGACACCCGCCACACCAAAAGTGAAGTCCTGTTCACCGAGAATCGCCCGAGTCGTGGCGTCGACAATATGCACACGCCCGTTGCTGGTGCCGCCACGATCCAACTCGCTCACGTACAAGCGGTTGCTGGCCGCATGAAAATGGATACCAGACAACAATGCGAAGGGCGAATCCGCGCGCGTGTTCAATTGGGCAAACTGCGTCGGAGCAGCACCCGGAGTCGTGTAGGCCTGCAAACGACCCGTGAACAATTCGGTCACAACCAACAAATCGGCGGACGCACTACTCACCCCAAGGCCGGCGACGGCAAGCATCGCGAACAACAAACCAAAAACGGATTTCATTTGATCCTCGAGAAATCTGCAGGTCAATACGAACGGGGTCACGTCCGCATCAACCAATTTGTATGACGCCCCAGAAAAATCCCCAAGTGTTCTAGATCGCGTCTGCACCCATGCAACGCGGCTCCAGGCTTCGCTTGCCAGCACAAGCCACTCAGCCCACCCATCACCTACGCGGCACGCAGCTCAGAATCGCATTCCGCACCCGAGCAGCGTCAGCTCCAAAATGCCTCGATCGGCGATCGGGAGCGATACCGGCTCCATTGTCAGCGTCTCACTGCCCTCCCCCAACCGCCCCATTTAGTTGCCGAGCAGCGCCCGGCCTTACGCGAAACTCTAGTTGCCCTCCCCAGAAAAGACAACCTTCACCAGACCACTCGGCCGCGATTTCCGCCCAGACACCCCTCGGACCCACTATCAAACAACCGCTTGAAGACCGACGCGGGTCCATCCCAGCCCACAAGCACCAAAAATCGAGGCGATTGGCCACCACGCCCCCATATAACCATCCCCGAGAAACTCTGTCAGTACCAAGAACCCCGTTCGCCGCAAAAGACGGCGAGGCTTACGGGACTCCAGCCAGTCCCAAACTTTTGACGGACCGCACTCGGAGATCGTCTGCTACCTCACTCACTCACTCACCACCCACTCACCCACTCACTCACCCACGCACCCACTCACCCACTCACCGCCCCACCATACTTTTGCTGCAGGTCGGACACGATCTGCGTGATGCGCTGCCGAGCCTCCGGCGGGGAGATCAACTCGGCCAAGGCCCCCAATTGCAGGACCTTGGGGATGATCTCCAACTCGCTCACCCCAGGGACCCGCAGCAATGCCGTCCCGTCCGGCTGCTTCTCCACCACCTGCTGGTGATGCCACGGATCCTCGATCAACCAATTCACCGCCTTAGCGGCAATCCGAATCACGAACTCCCGGGCCTCGTTCCCAGCAAAGATCCCCAGCCCGCGGCCCGTGAACTCCTCCAAGTCAAAGTCGTCGGGGATCTTGAACCACTCGTCCAACGTCTGAGCCTTGCGGAATCGGTCCAGCTTCCAATTGCGGATGCGGTTCTCCGACGGATCCTCCTGAGCGGCCGCCACGATATACAGGCTATGGTTGTAAAACACCAACCCATACGGCTCGATCCGCCGCAACTTGGGCTCGGCATTGGCCGTCCCTTGGTACTCGATCTCCATCACGCGGTGCTGGATGATCGCCCGATTGATCGACTGCAAGATACCGTGATGGGCCTGGTAGGACTTGTTGGGCATCCCCAACACATGCACCACACGGCGGAACTTCTCGTAATGCTGCCACACCGTCGACGGCAGCTCGTCTTTGATCTTGCTCCAAAACGACTCAATCGCATTCCAAAACGGCGTCCCCGCCAACGGGTACATCAAGTCCCGTCCCAACGACAAGGCGATCAGCTCCGAAGCCGAGGCCACAATCTTGACCGACTCCTTGGCCCGCGGCCCCAACTTCCAGACCTTGCCGCGCGGGTCGTCATAAACCGCCAAGTCGATCCCCGACGACTGCAGGGCCTCCAAGTCGCGGCGAATCGTGCGGTCGTGCAACGACTCCAACCCCAACTCCTCCAACAGGTCCTGGTTCAGCTCCTTGATCGTGCGGCCAAATCGCACCCGCTCCAAGATCTGCAGGATCCGATGCTGACGAATGAACTGTTCGTTTCTGGCCATCTCCGCTCCAATCCCCGTTAGCGAGCCAACGCGGCCAAGACCGCATCACCCATGGCCGCCGTTCCCACCACGCGATCCTGCGACCCAGCGATATCCCGCGTGCGGTACCCCTCGGCCAACGCCATCCGCACCGCTTGCTCCACGCGATCCGCCAATCCACCCTGGCCAAAGGTGCTCCGCAACATCATCGCCACCGACAGAATCGTGGCCAAGGGATTGGCCATGTCCCCACCCGCAATATCCGGCGCCGAGCCATGCACCGGCTCGTACATGCCCTTGCCCGCCGCATCCAGACTGGCGGATGGCAACATGCCAATCGAACCGGTCAACATCGAGGCCGCATCCGACAAGATGTCGCCGAACAGATTGCTGGTCACGATCACATCGAACTGCTTCGGCGCTTTGATCAACTGCATGCTGGCGTTGTCGATGTACATGTGCGACAGCTGCACGTCAGGATACTGGCGCCCCACCTCGATCACGATCTCCCGCCACAACTCAGACACTTCCAACACGTTGGCCTTCTCGACCGAACACAGTCGCCGATCACGCAGCCGCGCGATCTGGAACGCCGACTCGGCAATCCGCCGAATCTCGCTCTCGTGGTACACCATCGTGTTGAAGCCCGTCCGCGTCCCATCCGCCTCGATCCGAATCCCGCGCGGCTGGCCAAAGTAGATCCCGCCCGTCAACTCGCGGACGATCATCAAGTTCAAACCCGACACCACTTCCGGCTTCAATGTCGAAGCCCCCACCAACTCGGGAAACAGAATGGCCGGCCGGAGATTGGCGAACAGATTCAACTCACTCCGCAGCGACAACAACGCCCGCTCCGGCCGATGCTCACGCGGCAATGCCTCCCAAGCCGGACCGCCCACCGCACCCAACAAAATGGCGTCGGCCCGCCGAGCCAACTCCAAGGTCGCCGGCGGCAATGGATGACCATGCAAATCGTAGGCCGCACCACCCACCGGAGCCGCCTCGCAAACCAACCCCAAACCCGCTTGCTGGTTCAAGCTCTCGATGACGCGAACCGCCTGAGCAACCACCTCGGGCCCAATCCCATCGCCCGGCAAAATGGCCACCAATCCCTGTTTCGACACGCTGTGTTTCTCCCGATCCCGGTCCTAATCGCCCGCGGCCGCTCCCAGCGTCCCCGCCGCCCAACCATTAGAACCGATGCCCGTCGAACCCAAAAGACGGCCAGCCACTCGGAGGTCGTTGAGGAAGCCGTTGAAGAATTCGTTGAGGCGGTCATTGACAGCCCCCCAACCGCCAGCGATCAGCGTAGCTAGCATGCCCACCAGCGGCACGCTTGGGCAGGAAAAATGGGCGTTTCTACACCAAACTCCAATCCACCCGCGGACAGACAGGTGGTAACACCGAGAACAGAAGCACAGGCAGAGAAGAAAAAACCGCGGTTCAAGCTGCCAAGCTGTGAACCGCGGCCAAAACGAGACACGCGTTAGGGAGCCGCCGTCGGCTCGCTGGTCCGACCGGCAGTCGAGCCGCGGAAGTGTTGCACGTTCAGCACAATGTCGTCACCCGTCTCGGGCTTGCGGTCCGGACCCATGCTCCGCAGCACCAACCGATCGCCCATTTCGTCAAATCGCAGAGCACTGCCCCAGGGATCCCGAGTCTCGGCCACCAACATGTTGCCCTCGATCCCGTCCGGCCACGTCTGACCATGGGCCTCGTAGTGAGCCATGATCTGACCTTCCGCCTGGGCCAACACCGCGTTCACTTGACTCAACTGCTTCTGCAACTCCACCCGAGCAATCCGCTCCGCTCGGCGGTCCAACCGGGCCATCGAGCGATCCCCCTGCAGCTGCTCGACCACGACCGGGTTGGCCAAGGCCAACACCAGGCCCGTCAGAGCCAGAAACCGGCCGCGACGGAACAACCCCAGCGTCGACAGGCCGCCACCCGCCACCGCCACCGGCAATGCTCCCGTGGCCAACCCGCACAGGCTGACGACAAACCCAACCAGCCCCAACGTGTTGCTGGACTTCTTCGGCTTCTCCGCCACCCCTGCAGCCGCCGGAGCCGCCGAACGACGGTTCCAAAACCAACCGTTTTGGGCAGTCCGGTAGCCCGTGTGCTGCGGCGAATTAAACGCAGCCCCCCCAGGAGCCCCATAAGCCCCGTACGCCGCCTGAGGATGCGGTGCTACCTGAACCGGTTGGTCGAAGCCAATGTAGATCGTGCCCTGAGGCTGCGGACCACCCGCCCCCCAATAGGGTTGCGAATGAGCGCCATTTCCCGATTGATAATGTCCGTTCACTTGAGGCTTCCTCCAGATCCAAACCGACCGTTGATCCGCCAGACCACCTCGCTCGAGGAACCGGCGTTAAGGTCTAATTCGTGACCCGAGTCCCCCTCTTGGGAAAAATCCCCCAGAGTTTTCCACCACGATGCAAACCAGCAGAGGGCTGGTCTACGGAGGACTGCTGGTCTACAGACTGTCCAGTATTCCTCCAATTCAGACCCTTGGCGGACGGCACTCGGAGAGTGCCTGCTACCTTCCCCACCCCCACACGCCTCCATGCACGAATGTCTTACCAAGCTGCCACCAGCAGAGGGCTGCTGGTCTACAGACTGTCCCACATTCCTCCAATTCAGACCCTTGGCGGACGGCACTCGGAGAGTGCCTGCTACCTTCCCCACCCCCACACGCCTCCATGCACAAATGTCTTACCAAGCTGCCACCAGCAGAGGGCTGCTGGTCTACAGACTGTCCCCATTCCTCTGTCCCCATTCCTCTGTCCCCCATTCCTCTGTCCCCCATTCCTCTGTCCCCATTCCTCTGTCCCGCCATTCCTCTGTCCCTATTCCCCTGTCCGATCTAGATTCAAAGCAGCAGAGAACTACTTGGCCCGCGGGGGCAACTCTTGAATCTGAAACTGCCGGAAATCGACCTGAGTCCCCGGATCATGGGCCTGCAACTGGATCGTGCCCGCCTCCAACCGCCGACCACGACGCGGATTGGGGTTCGCCGCCCGCTGATCCGACCAATCCGTCACCTGATAGCCGTTGACCCACACCGAGATCTGCCCCCCGCTGACGATCAACACCTTGCGGAACCATTCGCCATCGTCGGCCACCACGCGTCGCGCATTCACCCGACGGAAAATGCCGCCCGTCCCACAATCCTCGGGTTGCCCACGGTCCCCCGCCAAGTACCCGTTGTGGATCTGGCTTTCGTACCCATTCAGGTTCTCGCCCGGAATACAGCGAAAAAAGATCCCGCTGTTGGTGCCAGCCGCGGTCCGAGCTTCCACCGACAGCACAAAGTCGGCATACCGGTCGGACGTCGCCAAATACCCCGGCCCACCCCGCAACCCCAGCGTCCCGTCCTGCCAAGTCACCTCAGCCGACCCAGCCCCGCTCGCGTCCCAGCCCTGACCCGGCTCCAGCCCCTGCGGGCGATCAGCCACTTCCAGCGCCGGCCGCAACTCGACCCGCGTCACTCGCAATTGCCCAGCTCGCACGCGGAACCCCACATACCCACGGTTCGGCCCAGCCCCATCGATGATTACTTCCTCGTCGACCGACCCGCCCCCCGCTACGATGCGATTCCGCCAGGCGGACGGGCCGCCTGCATCGGCAGCCAGCACCGACACCGTCAGGCCCAGCGAATGCTGGCCCGGCTCCAACGGCACCGCCACGTGATCCTCACCCGACCGCCGTGCCTGAGGGCTGGCCAACAACAACAGCTCGGCCTGCCCCTCCGCACTCAATTCATACACCACCCGGACTTCACAGCCGCTAAATTGAGCGGACGTCCGCACCAACGACCCAGCAGTCAATTGCAGAGCCCCCTCGACCACGTCACTGGGATTGCACCCCCGCCACCCAAACGGTGTCGCTCGATCGAACAACGCCAGCCAGCCCTCCTGCCAGGCGACCTCGTCCCGCGCCGCCTCGACACGTTCGGATCGCGGCGCCACCTCGGCCAGCACACTGTCGACCCCAGCCAACCAACCCAGCACCACTCCCAGCGAGCAGATCGAATACTCACGCCAACCGTGCATCTGTCTTCTCTCCCATCGGCCT
Organism: Pirellulaceae bacterium; assembly: GCA_018402565.1. Taxonomy (GTDB): domain Bacteria; phylum Planctomycetota; class Planctomycetia; order Pirellulales; family Pirellulaceae; genus M30B19. Next base: position 1,048,868 of record JAGYIQ010000002.1, read on the forward strand.
GGGCCGCACAAACATCACCGCGGCCTAGCCGCACAAACATTACCGCGGCCTGGGCCGCACAAACATTACCGCGGCGCGACCGCACAAAAGTTACCGCGGCTTGGCCGCAAACGAGACCTTGGCAAAGCCACACTCACGAGAAATATCCAGCATACCCACCACATGCCCCACCTCGATGGCATCATCGGGATGGATGACCACCGGTGCCGCCGGATTGATCTGCGCGATCTCTTGTAAAAACTGGCGCACCTCCACCGGCCCAGCCAAGACTTGCTCGTTGACCCGGTACTGCGGTTGCTGCGGATCGCCCGTCAAACGCACCACGATCCGCTCGAAGTCCACCTCCGGATCCAGATCCTCCAAGTTGGAATCCAACTTGCCCATCTCGCGACTCACGCTACTGGGCAGCAACCGTTCGATCGCCTGGAAACTGATGGTCCATACAAAAAATATCAGCAACAGAAACACGACGTCGATCATCGGCGTCATGGCCGAATTCATATCCAACGGATTGTCGCGTTGCGCTCGAGCGACTTTCATCGCGTGGGGGCCTCCTCGGGCAAATAGACCGCAAAGGTGACATTCCAAATCCCCTGCTGCACACAGCCGTTGAGGATCGGCTGCACGAACTCGTAGGGCGTCTGCCGCGCACAGCGAATGCGGACCTCAAAGTTCTCCCGCTCCGCCGGCGCCAACCGCGAGTAAGCCGCCCCGATCCGCTGGCCAATCGTCTGCGGCGTCCAGTCCTCGTCTTGGACCACCAACCGGCCATCCGGCAACAGGTTGATGATCAAACGCGGATTGTTCATCTGATTGGGATGAGCCGCCGTCCGAGCCACCGGCAGGGTCAATTTGACCTGCTGCTCCTGCCGCGTCAGATGACTGGAGATCAAAAAAAAGATAATCAACAAAAAAACCACGTCGATCATTGGGGTCATGTTGAACCCCAACGATCGATCGCGGTTCTGCTTGGGCATGGCTACCATCAGGCACCAACTCCGAGTTAAACGACCGAGTGCTTAGTCGTTGGTCATTTTGCCGCTGATCAAGTGGATGAACTCAGCATTGGAATCAAAGCGACCCAACTGCTTGCTCAACTGCTCCATGGCTTCGATGGGATTCATCTGAGTCAAGGTACGACGCAGCGCCGTCACCGCCGTCAACGTCTGCTCGGGCAACAACAGCTCCTCGCGGCGTGTACCACTCTTGGAGATGTCAATCGCCGGCCAGACGCGACGCTCGGCCAACTTGCGGTCCAACACCAACTCCATGTTGCCCGTGCCCTTGAACTCCTGGAAGATCAGTTCGTCCATGCGGCTGTCGGTATCGATCAAGGCCGTACCAGCGATCGTGACCGAACCGCCCTCTTCGAAGGCCCGCGCAGTGGCGAACAGCTTCTTGGGAATGTCCATGGCCTTGATGTCGACACCGCCCGACATGGTCCGCCCCGAGTCGCCAACCCACTTGTTGAAGGCCCGCGCCAAACGCGTGATCGAGTCCATCAACAGGAAGACGTCTTTGCCCATCTCGGCCAAACGCTTGCAGCGTTCGATCACCAACTGACTCAAGCGGACGTGGCTTTCGATCTCCTCGTCCAAGCTGCTGGCGACCACCTCCCCGATCACGTTCCGCCGCATGTCGGTGACTTCTTCCGGCCGCTCATCGACCAACAGCACGATCAGCTTGGTGTCGGGATAATTGGCCGCGATGCCTTGGCTGATATGCTGCAGCAAGATTGTCTTGCCGCTGCGTGGCGGTGCCACGATCAGTGCCCGTTGCCCCTTGCCCATCGGAGCCAACAAGTCGATCACCCGGTTGGTCAAGGGCTTCGGTCCAATCTCCAACCGATACCACTCCTCCGGATTGATCGGCGTCAACGAGTCGAAGGGGCGAATGTCCAAACAGGCTTCTGGATCCAAACCGTCGACGTCGATGATCTCCTTGACTCGCGGACCCGTCTGGCCGCGGCCCGGACGAATCATGCCACGGATCATCATGCCTTCCCGCAAACCAAACCGCTCGATCATCGTGCCCGGCACAAACGGATCGGTCCGTTCACGTGAGTAGTTATTGGCCGTCTTCCGCAAGAAACCGTAGCCGTTGGGATGCATCTCCAACATGCCCATTTCTTCGTGCAATTCGACACTGGCGTCGTCGTAGCGGTCCTGGTCGTTCAAGTAGGGATCCGAGGCGCGATTGACCGTCCCTTGGTTGCGGTACCCGCCGCCACGTCCCGCGTCCGGCCGACGCATGCCGCCGCCCCGTGGAGCCGGCCCAGGATTCGGGCCGCGACCCGCCGGGGCATAACGCCCCTGCTGCCGGCCACCACCCATCGTCGGACGACCCACCTGACGCTGTGCCGGTCGACCAACCTGGCCACGACCACCCTGCGAACGACCACCCTGCCCCACACTGGGAGCCGGGCCGGGGCCGGGAGCCGGAATCCGATTGGGCTGCTGACGCTGCGGTCCGTTGTTGCCTCGGCCGCGTTGCCCCCCACGATCTTGATCTCCCCGAGCTTGATCTCCCCGAACTTGATCCCCGCCGCCCGAACGCTGCCCACGCGGGGCGTTGGTGTAAGGATTGTCGCCATCGACCTCGTCGCCGTAGTCGTCCACAAAATCAAAGTCGTTGTCGCCAGCCGAATCCAACGTCTCACTGTACCGCCCACGACCGTAACCATTGCCCCGCCCGCCCGGTCGCTCCTGCGGCGGAACCGCGTTGCGGCCATAATCTCGTGATTGGTCTCGTGATTGGTCGCGTGACTGGTCTCGCGGTGCCGGCTCACGCGAGGTCGTCCGCCGCGCAGCATCACGCCGAGGCGCATCACCTGCTCCGTATCCCTCGTCGACAAACTCCGAACGATAACCATCCGCCGGGCCATCATTGCGACGCCGCGAATTGCCACCCCGTCCACGCGTCCGCGTCGGACTCGGACCAGGCCCCGGTCCAGGAATATCGCTAGCACCCGGGGCTGGCCCGGGAGCTGGGACCACGCCCTCATTTTCGGCACCCTCGGCCACATAACTCCGCCGCCCACCACGCACTCGCGGCATCGGCGGTTCCTGATCGTAATCGTCGTCGTAGCCGCCACGCGGACCCGGACCCGGGATTTCAGAAGCCGCAGCCGGCGTGTAAGCACTCTCTACCGACGATGTTTCGATATCGTCAGCCTTTCGTCGTTTCTTTCCCATTTACAAATCACCATAGGTAAGCATGGGCCAGCATCCTAGACCATCATCAATAGAAGACGATGACGAATGCCCGCCGAAAAAACAGATAGCAAATCAAGCCGAAGATCATTCCCGCAGGCCAGTCGCCCAACGGTTCAAAGAGAGACCCTCTCACGCAACCCGATTCACCGAACCCCAACCGCTGCCAAGTCCCGCAATTACCGGACCCAACAACTCTCCTGAGTAACTCGCTCCACCCAGCAATCTACCCGCGTGAGCAATTCACACACCCGAGCAATTCGCCAAAAGAGCCAGACAGCCCACAACAAAACCACAAGTCTCGCCGGACCGACTCAGCCAATGCAAGTTGATAACTTGCAGAATCCAACCGCTCACAGGGCAACCCACAAACGTCGGAGAAATCACGAACAGAAATCCGATAAAGACCGAATTTCCTCTCACAAAACACACTCCGAGTCACCGACCAGTCATGATCTGACCAGTCCTAATCGGACCACCCATGACCTGACCACGCACTACCGGTTCTCAGAACCGAAAGCCGCCGGCCATGACAACTCGCCCATGACAACCCGCCCATGACAACTCGAAGAACACCACCGCCGGACTTAAGTTAGACGACGATAGGTTTCTAACAACAGACGCTAAAGGAGAACGACCTACTCACTTTCGTTCACCACCCAGCACCCGCAGTTATACACTTTCCAGCAATCCCATCAAGCCCGCTTTCACACGGGCACCAGAGCTGCACCAAACCGTAGCTCGAACCATCGCAAGTGGAACCACCCCCGCCAGCCTCGCAGACGGGGCACACCCACCCGAGTCACTGACCAAACTTGCGTACAATGCTCACTTCCCCCCCAAACGGAAATACCGACAATCGGGAGGGTTGATAAGAGACGAATCCCCGCAGCCAAGAGAAAGGCTGGATCTAGCAGCGTTGCCCCTTCAGTCTTTCTCCCGATCGGCCCAATGTCAACTGCAAACCCAGAAAATTGTCGGTCAGACAAACATTTTTGCCCGAATTGAGCTGGAAAAGCGTTACTCCCGCGACCAGTCCTGGCGGCGACGACCGGTTTTTTTGTCGGACACCTGGCGTTTATCCGCCAACCGGCGTTGCTTGGACGACCAGGTCGCCTTGGTCGGTCGTCGCGGGGTCGGTGCACTCCAGGCCTGCAACACAATCTGACGAATCTTGGCCAAACAGAACGCCAAGTTCTCCTGCTGATTCCGCGATTGGTGGCTATAAACCACCAAACAATCGTCCTGGTTGATGCGATTGGCAGCCTGTTGGCGAATCCGCCCCCAGACCTCGTCCGGCATCTGCGGATTGCGTCCCAACTGCCAATGCACGACCGCCTTGGAGTTGACTTTATTGACGTTCTGACCACCCGGCCCTGGCGAACGCACAAACTGCACGCTCAACTCGCTCGACTCGATCGTCACCCGATCATTGATTCGAATACTGGCACTCACGGGCAACTCGCGGGGATGATAGGAACCGACTCCACGGCGGGGGGCAACGACTGCTGCAATCGCTTCCATTGACACACAAAGTCCCGCAAGGCTCGCGCGCGGTGACTGATCGCTCGCTTGGCCGCCGGACCCAAATCCCCGAACGTCGTGTGGTACTCCAACACCTCGAACAGCGGATCGTAGCCGAAGCCGCCCTGCCCAGACGCCCCATGCCGCAACCGCCCGCGACAAATCGCTTCGCTTGTCAATCGAATCTCGCCCTGCGGGTCCGCCAAGGCAATATGACAAGTGTAATACGCCCCACGCCGCTCGTCCGGCACCCCACTCAATCGCTCCAACAACAGCCGATTGTTGGCCTCGTCGTCCGCATCCGGCCCCGCAAATCGGGCCGAATAAATCCCCGGAGCCCCGCCCAAAGCGTCCACACTGATCCCACTGTCGTCGCACACCGTCCAGCACCCCGACGCCAACGCATAGCCCCTGGCCTTCTTGGCAGCGTTCTCGGCAAACGACGCCCCGTCCTCCACCACGTCCGGAATCCCCGGGAAGTCGGCCAAGGTCAGCAACCGCACGCCCTGCCCCTGCAACAAATCCTCCATCTCCAAACGCTTTTTCCGATTTCCCGTTCCTAGCAACAATCGATCGATCATGGCAAAATAGGTCCTTGCCTGGGCAGATTTCCTCAACCGTTCCCCCACCAGCCACTGGCGCGAGTCCCCCCGTGCATGTTATCGTAAATGACGAAACGCAGCAGTACCCGGACGGCCTGACCGTCACGCAGCTCCTCCAGCAACTGGGGCTCGAGGGCAAACCCGTCGCCGTCGAGCTCAACCAGGAACTGGTGCCCCGCGGGCAGCACGCTGACACCACCCTGCACGACGGCGACCGACTGGAGATCGTCTCGCTGACAGGCGGCGGCTAAAGCCAGCTCGGCCGGCGGCTGAAGCCAATCAGGGCCAGTAGCTCAAGCCCATGAAGGCCGATGGCTGAAGCCAGCAAGGGCCAGGAAATAAGGGCCAGTGGCAACAGCTGAAGACATCCAACGCCCCAACGCCCCAACCTCGGGGCTCCCATCACTCCCGCAAGTACGCTCCGCATGTCCGATCCCAAGCCCCCATCGCCACCGTTCGCCGCCGACTCGGCCTGCCAGCCCGTCGTGCCCCCGTTGCAGATCGGCAGCCACACCTTGAGCAGCCGCCTGATCCTCGGCACCGGCCGCTATCGCACGTTGGAGGAAATGCAGCGCACGCTGACCGTCAGCGGCACGGCCTGCGTGACCGTGGCCGTCCGCCGCGAACGATTGTTCGACGAATACGGCCAAAACATCCTCGACTTCCTCGACCTGGATCGCCTCTGCCTGCTCCCCAACACGGCCGGCTGCTACGACGCCGCCACCGCCGTTCGCTGCGCCAAAATGGGACGCGAGATCCTCGCAGGCCTGGAGAACCCCGGCGCCGATTGGGTCAAACTCGAGTGCCTCGGCGACCCCAAAACCCTGCTGCCCGACCCGCTGGAAACCCTCCGCGCCACCGAGCAGTTGGTCGAACTGGGCTTCCAAGTCCTCGTCTACACCTCCGACGACCCCGTGCTGGCCCGCAAGCTCAAAGCCGCCGGCGCCACCGCCGTCATGCCCGCCGGCAGCCCGATCGGCTCCGGACAAGGCATCCTCAACCCCAATAACCTGGCCATCATCTTGGAGTTCCTCAAAGGCGACGACCCCGACTACCCCGTGATCATCGATGCCGGTGTCGGCACCGCCAGCGACGTGTCGATCGCCATGGAACTCGGCGCCGACGCCGTCTTACTCAACACCGCCGTCGCCCACGCCCAAGACCCCGTCGCCATGGCCTGGGCCATGCGACTGGCCACCGACGCCGGCTACTGGGCCGCCCGCGCCGGCCGCATCCCCAAACAACGCTACGCCACCGCCTCCAGCCCCACGCAGGGCGTCATCGCCTCTCGCCCTAACTAATCACTGCACTCTGCCAAACCCCGCCAACAACCAACATCGGGCGGCGGTGTTTAACCGCAATGCCGTAGGCATGCGCTGCACCACGCCAGACCCCGCCAACAGCCAACGTCGGGCGGCGGTGTTTAACCGCAATGCCGTAGGCATGCGCTGCACCACGCCAAACCCCGCCAACAGCCAACGTCTGGCGGCGGTGTTTAACCGCAATGCCGTAGGCATGCGCTGCACCACGCCAGACCCGCCAACAGCCAACGTCTGGGCGGCGGTGTTTAACCGCAATGCCGTAGGCATGCTGCACCACGCCAAACCCGCCAACAGCCAACGTCTGGCGGCGGTGTTTAACCGCAATGCCGTAGGCATGCACGCACCATGCCAGACACCGCCAACAGCCAACGTCGGGACGCGGTGTTTAACCGCAATGCCGTAGGCATGCGCTGCACCACGCCAAACCCTGCCAACTGCCAACATCTGGCGGCGGTGTTTAACCGCAATGCCGTAGGCATGCGCGCACCATGCCAAACCCGCCAACAGCCAACGTCGGGCGGCGGTGTTTAACCGCAATGCCGTAGGCATGCGCGCACCATGCCAAACCACCTGCCAACAGCCAACGTCGGGCGGCGGTGTTTAACCGCAATGCCGTAGGCATGCAGCGCACCCATGCCAGACCCGCCAACAGCCAACGTCGGGCGGCGGTGTTTAACCGCAATGCCGTAGGCATGCAGCTGCACCATGCCAAACCCCGCCAACTGCCAACGTCGGGCGGCGGTGTTTAACCGCAATGCCGTAGGCATGCGCAGCGCACCATGCCGGACCAGTGCCAGACCACTGCCAACAGCCAACGTCTGGACGGCGGTGTTTAACCGCAATGCCGTAGGCATGCGCTGCACCATGCCAGACACCGCCAATCAGCCAACGTCTGGCGGCGGTGTTTAACCGCAATGCCGTAGGCATGCAGCGCACCACTGCCAAACCCTGCCAACAGCCAACGTCGGGCGGCGGTGTTTAACCGCAATGCCGTAGGCATGCGCTGCACCACGCCAAACCCCGCCAACAGCCAACGTCGGGCGGCGGTGTTTAACCGCAATGCCGTAGGCATGCGCTGCACCACGCCAAACCCTGCCAACAGCCAACGTCGGGAGGCGGTGTTTAACCGCAATGCCGTAGGCATGCGCTGCACCATGCCAGACCCCGCCAACAGCCAACGTCTGGCGGCGGTGTTTAACCGCAATGCCGTAGGCATGCGCTGCACCACGCCAAACCCCGCCAACAGCCAACGTCTGGCGGCGGTGTTTAACCGCAATGCCGTAGGCATGCGCTGCACCACGCCAAACCCTGCCAACTGCCAACGTCGGGAAGCGGTGTTTAACCGCAATGCCGTAGGCATGCGCTGCACCATGCCAAACCCCGCCAACAGCCAACATCTGGCGGCGGTGTTTAACCGCAATGCCGTAGGCATGCGCTGCACCACGCCAGACCCCGCCAACAGCCAACGTCGGGACAGCGGTGTTTAACCGCAATGCCGTAGGCATGCGCTGCACCATGCCAAACCCTGCCAACAGCCAACGTCGGGCGGCGGTGTTTAACCGCAATGCCGTAGGCATGCGGCGCACCATGCCAGACCCCGCCAACTGCCAACGTCGGGCGGCGGTGTTTAACCGCAATGCCGTAGGCATGCGCTGCACCACGCCAGACCCCGCCAACAGCCAACGTCTGGCGGCGGTGTTTAACCGCAATGCCGTAGGCATGCGCTGCACCACGCCAGACCCCGCCAACTGCCAACGTCGGGCGGCGGTGTTTAACCGCAATGCCGTAGGCATGCGCTGCACCCTGCCAGACACCGCCAACAGCCAACATCTGGCGGCGGTGTTTAACCGCAATGCCGTAGGCATGCGCTGCACCATGCCAGACCCTGCCAACAGCCAACGTCCGGCGGCGGTGTTTAACCGCAATGCCGTAGGCATGCGCTGCACCACGCCAAACCCCGCCAACAGCCAACGTCGGGCGGCGGTGTTTAACCGCAATGCCGTAGGCATGCGGCGCACCATGCCAAGACCCTGCCAACAGCCAACGTCTGGCGGCGGTGTTTAACCGCCATGCCGTAGGCATGCAGCTTGCACCACGCCAAACCCTGCCAACAGCCAACGTCTGGCGGCGGTGTTTAACCGCAATGCCGTAGGCATGCGCTGCACCACGCCAAACCCCGCCAACAGCCAACGCGCCGCAGCGCACCGCACCCCCTGCCAGACTCCGCCGCCACATCTTGGCACCTCGCCAAGTCGCTCATCGCACAGCGCACGCCGCCGGCGGTGCGGATTATCGTAGCCTCCAAGTCCGCTCCACAGGCAACGCCGTGCTCAGTGCCCCGCACCCCTCTGGCGTTGCGGTTAAACACCAATGCCAACATTTTTCTACACGCAGAGTCGCACAGCGCAATGCCGTAGGCATGCGCTGCACTACGCCAAACCCTGCCAACTGCCAACGCGCCGCACCCCCTGCCAGACTCCGCCGCCACATCTTGGCACCTCGCCAAGTCGCTCATCGCACAGCGCACGCCGCCGGCGGTGCGGATTATCGTAGCCACCAAGTCCGATCCGCAGGCAACGCCCTGCCCAGTGCCCCGCTCCCCTCTGGCGTTGCGGTTAAACACCAACGCCAACATTTTTCTATACGCCAAGTCGCGCAGCGCACAGCGCCGCCTCAGAGTAAAGTGCAGCTATGATGCGTGTTTTATTTTTGGGTATTGCATCGCGCCCGCGCACCGCTACATTGAGACCGTACGCCAACCGCAGAGCGTTACTGGACAACCGACTTTTCACTCGCGGGCAGATCCCAGCATGGCAGGCAAACACGACAGCAATCGGGTTTGAGAAAAATGGCAGAACTTCCACCAATCGAACGACGAGAGACGGTGCTCCAACAGTTGTTGGCGAAACTGCCCGCCGCCTTGCCGCAAAGTCAACTGGCGGATTGGATCCAACAACAGTGGGACTGGTCAGCCGAGTGCCCGGACCCGGACCAGCGCGCCGCGTGGCTGGAAGACGTCCAGCGCCAACTGCTGCACAAGTTGCAGACGCTGGACATGACGCGTTCGCTGCATCGCTGTCCACAATGCGGCAGTTCCTACTCGGTCGCACAAAGTGAATCTGCCGCGGTGCTCTGCCCGCAGTGCGGCTTCCAATCGAATGCCCTGTTCTCGGGACCCGTCACGGCAGCGGCTCCGGCCTTGAGCCCGACGCAACTGCCCGAGCGATTCGAACTCCGCGCCCTGCTGGGCGAGGGCTCGTATGGCTTGGTCTACCACGTCTGGGATCACAAGCTCCGCCGAGATGTGGCGATCAAGCTGCCCAAGGTCGAGCGGCTCAATCGCGACATCTTCTTGCGCGAGGCCCGCGCGGCCAGTCGACTCAGTCATCCAAACATCGTGCGAATTTACGACGTCGGCGAGATCGGCGAATTGACCTACATCGTCAGCGACTTGATCGGCGGCACCACCCTGGGACGCTGGGCCGCTACCGCTCAGCCCTCCATCCAGGTCGCCTGTCAGGTCATGCTGAAGATCGCCCAGGCCATGGAGTACGCGCATCGAGCCGACGTGATCCACCGGGACCTCAAGCCCGGCAATATCTTGATCGACGAACGACTGGAGCCAGTCGTCCTGGACTTCGGACTCTCCCACAGTCGCTCGGCCCAGTTCGAATCGATCGCCAAACCCGGCAGTCCGGTCGGCACACCCGCCTTCATGTCGCCCGAACAGGTGGAGGGCCAGCTGGATCGGATCGATACCTGGACCGATGTCTACGGCCTGGGCGTGATCCTGTACCAATTGGTGACGCAGACGCTGCCCTTCACGGGTGGCTCGACCAACATCTACGAAGAGATCGTCCACCGACCCGTATTGCCGCCGCGTCGCCACAACCCCAAGATCGCGCCCGCCTTGGAAGCGATCATCCTCAAGGCCCTGGAGAAGTCCCCGGAACGTCGCTACACAACCGCGCACGAGTTGGCTGAAGACCTGCGGCTGTACTTGGCCGGCGAACGAGTCTCGGCCCTACCGCGGCTCGATGCCCGCGTCGCCGCGACCTACAGCCGCCGCTATTTCATGCCGGCCTTTGCTGGCCTGTCGGCAGTCGGCTTGGCCGGCGTCTGGACTTGGTGGCGACGCGAGCGACAAGCCAACAACCCACGGATCCGCGTCCAGATCGACGCGGATCCGGCCGACGCCCAACTGACCTGGCTACGCCTGAACCCCGACACGGCCGATTGGGACGTCGCCGCCAGTGTCACCTCGGCAGCCGGCCAGCCCCTGTCGCTGCCGCCCGGCTTCTATCGCCTGATCGCTCGCTCGGGTCAACACACCAGCGAAGTGTATCGAACGGTGCCAGCCGACGGGCAACCGCCCATCACCGACTACCTGGGCATCGGCCCCCTACCCCAACTGAGCTGGACGGAGGACTCCGACCAGGTGCAACTACCCACTGTCCGCGTCCGCCCGGTGGCCGACGTCACGTCGGGCATGGTGTTTGTCGCCGGAGGGCGGTTGGAGTTCCCCGAGAACCCGAGTTTACCCAGCATCATTCGCGGCCAATTCCGCGATATCGGGGACTTCTTGATCGATCCCCACGAGGTCACCTGGGCCGAACTGTTGGCGGCGTTCCCAAACTACCCCGTTCCCGCCCATGTCAAGAATCGAGACACGCCGGTCGACAGCGTCTCCTGGGACTTGGCCGCGGCCTATGCCGAAGCGGTCGGCAAGAACCTGCCCAGCCTGTGGGAGCTGCTGTACGTCGCCACCAACCGCGGGACAACGCGGTTCCCCTGGGGTAACGACGTGCCGGCAGACCTCAGCAACGAAACCTGGGACACGCAATTGGAACCACTCGACCAGACACCCACCGAACCGGCCATCCACGATCTGTTGGCAGGTGTCGCCGAGTGGACCACGACCCGCCAGGAACCGATCCGGCTACCGGGCACCGATCAGATCTTCATGGCGGCCGACCTTCGCTACTTCCAGATCTTCGGCCGCGATCCGCTGGACACCCAACCCGCGGAAAACCTGCGGATCGGCAACCACTTACTGTTCTCCCAGACCGACGGCATGCCACGTCCCAAACTCGGGTTCCGCTGCCTCCGCCGACTGGGAGAGTGAATTATTTTTTTTCACGCCTTTCCAGATTCAATAGGACAATGACGATGACAATCCAGAGTACATGCAAAAAATTCCCCCCAAGCTATCCGATTGAAAAGATCGGATCGAGTGGCGGATATTTTTACTACCTCGCATCCTGTTGCGAAGAACCAACAATGCATTGGGGCGTTACTGTCAGTGCGACAGACCTTTCGCCAAGCGAACTCGGGTGCCCTCTTCCCCCGACCGTACCGCCTCCCGGTCCTAAAATTCCGGATACAACCACCCAACCACCCAATTGGTTTCTATCCGGCGGAATAACCCTCTGCGGATACTACAACATCGGAAACGGTAAAGTCGGAAGAACTACTCAATGGACACCCACTCAGGGTATCGCGACATTGAACGAAACTATCAATGATGTACAGTTCACGACCACTGAGCAAGGTCTACAGCACTTCTTACAAGATCGCATGTTTCGTCTGAGTTCGATAACCGTAAACTATACTTCGCAAAAAACGAATACTACAGTCACCCTCAGTTTCTGGCTCGCCGAGTGTACCGAGCGACCACCAAAAACTAGGGTAAATAAAACGATACAAGTCAACGGAACTCCATCCCGTGAGTGGCAATTTATAAATCCACCTAACCCCACCGTCGTTGTACCCGCAGGACGCCTACTGCGACTAACGGCTACATCGGGACTAGAAAAAGATCAGGTGTTTCACGTCGTCAACGATGTCAGCTGATCTCCAGAGGGCGGGAACTGCGCTCACCGGTGGCACACGCCACCGGCAAGCGATCTGCCGGGGCGACTGGGTCAGCAGGGACAATCGATGGCCAGGTGTTATTACCGCCGCGCGGCAGCAGTGTTCATCTTGTCTTCAAATCCAAAAGCCATTGCCCCTAATTCATCCGTGGCTCTGTCTTCCCCAACCAAGAACAAAGAACCTTCCACCAATCTTTCTGTCCCCAATCTTTCTGCCCAAAATCTTTCTGCCTCCCTCTCACGCCTCGCGATTGTGCCGGCCCTCCGGGCCTCATGAGCCACTAGAACATTAGGCATCCCACCGGTGGCTCACGCCACCGGCAGGGGTTGTGTCGGCCCTCCGGGCCTGGGGGCACTTGGGTTAGTAGAGGCATCTTTTGGCAGAGGCTTTTCAACAAAGAACAAAGAACAAAGAACAAAGAACCAAGAACCAAGAACCAAGAACCAAGAACCAAGAACCCTTCTCGCTTCAAACGCACTGCGTTCGATTACGAGCACGAGCACGAGCACGATTACTAGCACGAGTTACATGCTCCCCAATCTTTCTGCCCAAAATCTTTCTGCCTCTCCCAACCTTGGCGTCGCAAAGCCCCCGCGTCCCTCAACGCCCCAACCCTACGCCCTACGCCTCAACCCTACGCCCCAACCCTACGCCCTTCGCCCCAACCCTACGCCCTACGCCCCAACCCTACGCCGACTGGTTCCGGATGGCGTCCAAGTACTTCTTCACTTCACGCCCGACACGCGGCGCCAGGAAGAACAAGCCGATCATGTTCGGGAACACCAACGCCAAAATCATCGCGTCGGAGAACTTGATCACACTGTCCAACTTGGCCGAAGAACCAATCACAATAAACAACAAGAACAGTATTTTGAACGACAAGTCCGCCGCCCGCGATCGTCCAAACAAATACTTCCAACTCTGCAGCCCGTAATACGACCACGAGATCATCGTCGAGAAGGCGAACAAAACGATCGCCACCGTCAACACGTAGGGGAACCACGACACCGCCGCACCAAACGCGGCCGATGTCAGGCCCACGCCACCCAAGCCACCTTTGCCGTTCTTCAACAACACTTGCCCCGCGTCGTCTTTCAGCCCGAACACCAACACCTGGTCGTTATTGATCTGATCCTGAGCGAACGTCGTCATGACGGAAGCCACCTTTTCTGGCGACTTGAAACTCAGCGGCTGGCCTTGGATATCGACGTTCGACAGGTTAAAGAACACAATCACCAACGCCGTCATCGTGCAGATGACCACCGTGTCAATGAACGGCTCCAACAACGCCACCAAACCCTCCGAGGCCGGGTACTTGGTCTTGACCGCCGAGTGGGCAATCGCCGCCGAGCCCGCACCGGCTTCGTTGGAAAACGCCGCCCGCTGGAAACCCACCAACACCACGCCGATGATCCCACCCAAACCGGCCCGCGGCGTAAACGCCTCACTGAAGATCAAGCCGATCGCCGTGCCCAAGTACTGGATGTTGGATAAAATGACCACCAAACAAGCCAAGATATAAATGATCGCCATAAACGGCACGATCTTCTCGGTCACCCGAGCGATACTCTTGATGCCGCCGATGATCACCACGCCCGTGATAATCGCCAAGATCACTCCGACGATAAAACCCGCGCTCCCGCCCTTCAAGTCCAGCATCGACACAATCTGCTGCGTGGCCTGATTCGACTGGAAGGCATTGCCCCCGCCAAACGAGGCCCCCACGCACAAGATGGCAAAAATCACCCCCAGAATCTTGCCCAACGTCGACCAACCGCGCTCGGCAAAGCCCCGCGACAAGTAGTACATCGGCCCGCCGTAAACAACTCCGTTGCGATCCACGTCGCGATAAGCCACACCCAAGGTGCATTCGACAAACTTGGTCGACATGCCCAACAAACCGCACACGATCATCCAAAACGTCGCGCCCGGACCACCCACACCTACCGCCACCGCCACCCCAGCGATGTTGCCCAAGCCCACCGTACCCGAGACGGCTGTCGCCAGAGCCTGAAAGTGACTGACCTCGCCCTGCTGACTGTCCACCCCCGCATCGGTGGCACTGGCGGCCGCCTGGCCCGCGGATCCACCTTGCTCCCCACGTTCCAATGCATCGTACTTGCCCGCCACCGTATTGATGGCCACCGGAAAGTAGCGGAAGTTGGGGAACAGAAAATATAACGTGAACCAAGCCGCTCCAAAGATCAACAACAACAGCACGATCGGCACTTCCGTACCCGGGAAGTAGGTCAGCACCAACCCCTCCCAACGGTCCGCCACCGGACTGAACCACTCATCGACCTTGTCATCCAAGTCGGCATACCAAGCCGTCTCAGCGACCTCCGCTGCCGCTTCACCCTCGGTCGCAGCTTTGCCCTCGGTCGCAGCTTTGCCCTCGGTCGCGTCCTGAGCCCAAACGCTACCAGCACCCATCCCAGAGAGCAAACCGACGGCCACCAACAACCAACAGGCCCACAACCAACCGCCCCGGCTACCAACCGCTCCAAACATCCGAGCTGCGCGGCCCAAGCCGCGACCGCCCGGCGACAAATCCGACCCCCAAGAGCCACCAGTGGAAGCGCAGCGAGCGGAAGAGCAGCGAGCGGTCAGGTCATTACGCCAGATCTGGCGGAGAGGCGATCGGGTCACGGTTGGTTCCTCAAACGTGTGCGAAAAATACACGGCCCGCCCAGCATAACACAACCGCTAGCTGGGAACAATCAGCAACCCAGACCTCCGCCCACATCCCTCATCCCCTTCGCCGTCTGCCTTTCTCAACCCACAACCTGTCCCCCATCTTTCTGACCAAAATTTGCCTGCCTCCTCCCTCCCTTCGCGTATTTGTGTCGGCCCTCCGGGCCTCATGAGCCACTAGAACATGGCAACCCACCGGTGGCTCACGCCACCGGCAGGGGTTGTGTCGGCCCTCCGGGCCTGCGGGCGTTTGGGTTGGGAGGGGCATCTTTTGGCAGAGCTTGTTCAACCAAGCACCAAGAACCAATCACCAAGCACCAACCACCAACCACCAACCACCAACCACCAACCACCAACCACCAACCACCAACCACCAACCACCAACCACCAACCACCAACCACCAACCACCAAGCACCAAGCACCAAGAACCAAGAACCAAGAACCAAGAACCAAGAACCAAGAACCAAGAACCAAGAACCAAGAACCAAGAACCAAGAACCAAGAACCTTTCCCCAATCTTTCTGCCCAAAATCTTTCTGCCTCTCCCAACCTTGGCGTCCCCAAAGCCCCCGCGCCCCTCGACGCCCCAACCCTACGCCCTACGCCCTTCGCCCTACGCCCCAACCCTACGCCCTTCGCCCTACGCCCCCAACCCTACGCCCTACGCCCTACGCCCTACGCCCTACGCCCTACGCCCTACGCCCTACGCCCCCAACCCTACGCCCGCAACCCTTCGCCCTCCTGCCTTTGCCCCAACGGGCACTCGTCGGTTATCATCGCGACTAGGGGCCAGGTCCGTCGCGATCCCTGAGAAAGCTGTCATGTTCGCCATCACCTTCGCCCAAGTGGGCCAAGTCGCCGTCCAGATCCTGCCCGACGCGGTTCTCCTCGAGCCGACCGATGTGGTGGTCCAAGTCGAAATGGCCGGACTCTGCGGATCCGACCTGCACCCGTTCTGGGGCCGCGAGCAGGGCTTGGATCCAGGCACGGTCATGGGCCACGAGTTTGTCGGACGCGTGATCGAGGTCGGCAGCCAAGTCCAAAAGTTTCGCACCGGCGATCTGGTCTTTGCACCGTTCTCCACCAACTGCGGCCAGTGCTTTTACTGCAGCAACGGTCTCCCCAGTCGCTGTCCCCAGGGTCAACTGTTCGGCTGGCGACAAGCCGACGCGGGACTGCACGGCGGCCAGTCCCAATTCGTCCGCGTGCCGCTGGCCGATGGCACGCTCCTACCCGTGCCCGCGACCATGAGCCACGAACTGGCGCTGCTCCTGGGCGATAACCTCAGCACCGGCTACTACTGCGCCGAATTGGCGGGCGTCTCGGCCGACGGGCTGTTCGCGGTGATTGGCTGTGGCAACGTCGGCTTGATGGCCCTGGTGGCCGCCGGGCAACTGGGCTGCCGCCAACTGATCGCCATCGATCCCGTGCCCGAACGTCGAGCCCTGGCGGAACAACTGGGCGCCCGCGCCCTGCCACCCGGCCCCGAAGCACTGGCCGAGGTGCGGCGCTGCTCGGAGGGACGCGGTGCGGACGGCGTGCTGGAACTGGTCGGCCTGCCCGCCGCCCAACAACTGGCCTACGACCTGGTGCGGCCCGGCGGCACAATCGCGACCGTCGGCTGCCACTGCGACCAAACCTTTGCGTTCTCGCCCGTACAGGCCTACGACAAGAACCTGACCTACCGCACCGGACGCTGCCCCGCTCGGCATTACATGGAACGCCTGTGGCAGCGACCCGAGATCCTGGCGCTGGACGTCGCCCCATTCATCACCCATCGCTTCCAATTGGACGAAGGCCCCCGCGCCTACGACCTGTTCAGCCAACGCCAAGACGGCATCGTCAAAGGCATCTTCGACTTGCGTTGACCCGTCGGGAAAAATCAACCAGCCCCCGGGGGCTGGTTGGTTTTTCCGTAGCGGAATGCGTCAAGCATTTCGATTGACGGGAAAACGGCGTGTTATTGCACGATTTCCTTGAATCGGGCGGCAACTTCGCGAGCATGTCTGGAAAAATCAACCAGCCCCTTGGGACGGTGGACAGCCCGAGAACTGCGGGACACAATTGACGCCCGTGGTTCCCGCTCGGGGCGACAACCGACCGAGCCACTGACCGCTTTCAACTTGCACCGCCGTCTTGAAGTTTATCCTCCATTCAGGTACCCCTCCATGTCGCAACTGACCAAGGATTACGAGAAGCTCGGCGTGTTTTATCTCGGGCGGCAAATCGATCCCAGCTCGGGACAAACCACGACTGCTCCGCTGCTGTACGACGCCAAGGACCTGACCACGCACGGCATGGTGGTAGGCATGACTGGCAGCGGCAAGACCGGACTCTGCCTGTCGTTGCTCGAAGACGCGGGCATCGATGGACTACCGGCAATCGTGATCGACCCCAAGGGCGACATCGCCAACCTGCTGCTGACGTTTCCCGACTTGGCGCCGGCCGACTTCGAACCTTGGGTAGAGCCGGCCGAAGCCCTCCGCCGCGGCCAAAGCACGGCCGAATTCGCCGCCGAAGAGGCCCAGAAGTGGCGCGAGGGCCTGGCCAAGTGGGACCAAGAACCCGAACGCATTCGGATGTTGCGCAATTCCGTCGAGATCGCTCTCTACACTCCGGGCTCCAACACCGCTCGTTCGCTCAGCCTGCTCCGCGAGTTCACTCCGCCGCCCGCCGAGATCGTAGAGGATTTCGACCTATTCCAAGATCGCATCGCCGCCGCAGTCAGTGGCCTGCTGGGCCTGCTCCGCATCGAAGCCGACCCCGTCCGCAGTCGCGAACACATCCTGCTGGCCAAGCTGCTCGAACAGGCCTGGACGGCGGGCCAAGGCCTCTCGCTGGCCCAACTCATCGGGCAACTGCAGAACCCGCCCCTGACCCACGTGGGCGTGATGGACATGGAAGCCTTCTTCCCAGCCAAAGACCGCGCGGCCCTGGCCATGAGCATCAACAACTTGCTGGCCTCGCCCACCTTCGCCAACTGGATCAATGGCGAACCCCTGGAGATCGGCTCGCTGCTCTACACCCCCAGCGGCAAGCCGAAGATCTCGATCCTCTCAATCGCCCACCTCAGCGATCCCCAGCGGATGTTCTTTGTCACGCTCCTGCTCAATGAAATCATAGCCTGGATGCGCACCCAGTCGGGCACCAGCAGCCTGCGCGCGCTCCTTTACATGGACGAGGTCTTCGGCTACTTCCCACCGCTGAGCAACCCACCCAGCAAGGGGCCGATGCTGACCCTGCTCAAGCAGGCCCGCGCCTACGGCATCGGCGTGCTCTTGGCCACCCAGAACCCTGTCGACTTGGACTACAAAGGGCTCTCCAACATCGGCACCTGGTTCCTGGGTCGACTGCAAACCGAACGCGACAAACAACGCGTGCTCGACGGCCTGGAGGGCGCCTCGGCCGCCACCGGCAGCGAGTTCTCTCGCAGCCAAATGGAGACCACGTTGTCCGGCTTGGGCAATCGCCGCTTCCTCATGAACAACGTCCACGATCGCCAACCGACACTGTTCGAAACGCGTTGGGCCCTGTCCTACCTCCGCGGCCCATTGACCCGCGATCAACTCAAGACACTGGCCGATCAATTGGCCCCCGCCGCCGCAAGCACACCCGCCAAAGCGACCGACCGCATCGCCGGTGACGACGTCGCCAACCTGGCCTGGGAAACCACTCCGCAAGTCGTCTTGCCCGCCGGCATCGTGCCCAAGTACTTGCTCGCCACCCAGCCCCTACCGGCCGGTCAACGACTCGTCTATCGCCCCGCTTACTTGGCCACCGGTCGACTGCACTTCGTCGCCGCCAAAGAGAAGGTCGATCACTGGGAGGAGCGCGTCTTCCTGGCCAAGTTCAACAGCCCACTGCCCGCCGATCTCTGGACCGACGCGCAGACCCTCGAGAACCCGCAACTGGAGGACAGCGGAGCGGACGGCGACTACGCGCCCCTGCCACCCGAACTCAGCAACGCCAAGAACTTCGATCTGTGGAACAAACAGTTCTTATCGTTCCTGTTCCGCGAACAGGCCCTGACTCTCTACCACTGCCCACCCCTCAAAGCCTACTCGCCACCCGGACTAGCAGAGAGCGACTTCCGTCTGCAACTGCGGCAACGCCTGCTGGAACATCGCGACTTACAGACCGAACAACTGCGAAAAAAATTCGATTCGCGTTTCGCTGCACTCAACGAACGCATCCAACGCGCCCAGCAAAAAATTGAAACCGAACAAGCCAGGCAATCCCAACGCAAATGGGACACCGCGCTGACGCTGGGCCAGACCATCTTGGGCGCTTTTTTGGGCAACAAGAAAATATCGGCCACGACCATCAACCGCACCACCAGTACCATCAAGAAAGCCGGTCAAACCGCCTCTGGCCAATCCAAGGTCCGACACGCCGAAGATTCCCTGGAGGGACTGCAAGAGCTCAAACAGAACTTGGAAGCCGAATTCCAACAGGCCGTCAGCGAAATCGAAGTCCAATGGAACGCCGACGAAATCCCGCTCAGCCCCAGCGAAATCAAACCGCGAAAATCCGACCTGGCGACCCTGGCGGCCCACGTCGTCTGGCTCCCCTTCGCCGTCGACAGCGTCGGCATCGCCCGGCCATTGTACAAAGCTTAACTGCAAACCCTAACCTGCAGCCAACAGCAAGATAGGTCCCATAGGACCCATAAGACCCATACTACCTCTGAGCAAGACTTAACTTCAAAACGCAATTTGAACCCAACAGGAGAATAGGTCTTATAGGTCCCATACGACCTATACTACCCCTGAGCAAGACTTAACTTCAAAACCCAACCTGAACCCAACAGGAGAATAGGTCTTATAGGACCCATAGGACCCATACTACCCGCTGCCACGAAACCTAACTGCAAACCCTAACCTGAACCCAACAGCAAGATAGGTCCCATAGGTCCCATAGGACCCATCCACCCGCTGCCACGCTTTCCCCCCTACGCCCTACGCCCTACGCCCTCACTCGGCAAATCGGCCGTGGCGATCTGTACAAAGATATCGTGCAGCGAGGGACGCTGGGACCGAAAATGATTGACCGAACCCAAGGTCTGCAACCGAGCCAACACGTGGCTGGCGGCTGGCGGCTCGCCCGCCGCCCATTGGAATCGCTGGCATCCTGCCCCGGATTCGCCGGGCTCGATGTGGCCAAACTCTGGATACCGCGTCAGGTCCACGGCTTCGTCAAAGCGGACTTCGAATTGTGGCTTGGCGAATTGGTTCTTGATTTGATCGACCGTGCCGTCCAACACCTTATGGCCGCGGTAGATCATAAACACGCTCTGGCACAAACGCTCGGCCGTCTCCATGTCGTGCGTCGAAAAGATAATCGTCGTCCCCTGCCGCTGCACCTCCAGGATCGCGTCCTTGAGTAGCTCCATGTTGACGGGATCCAAGCCGCTGAAGGGCTCGTCCAGGATCAACAGTTGCGGCTCGGCCACCACCGCGGCAATGAATTGGATCTTCTGGGCCATGCCCTTGCTCAGCATGTCGATCCGCTTCTTGGACCATTCCGCGGCGCCCAAACGCTCCAACCACCGCGTGATCTTGGGTTGGCAGTCGTAACAGCCCTTCAAACGCGCGTAGTAGGTCAACAGATCATTGACCCGCATGCGTTTGTACAGGCCCCGCTCTTCGGGCAGGTACCCGACCCGATCGTCCGCCGTGCGACCTTGGCTTTCGCCCAAGACGGTCACCCGGCCGCGGTCGGGTTGGTAGATCCGCAGGATCATCCGCAGCGTGGTGGTCTTGCCCGACCCATTCGGACCGATGAACCCGTAAATACCGCCCGCCGGCACCTGCAAGTCCAAGGAATTGACGGCCGTCTGGGCCCCAAAGGTCTTGGTCACCTGTTCGATTTCAATCGCGTGGGTCGCGGACATGACTTACCAATCGTTTGCGAGGCGTGCCCCGGGGGGAGGAGGCCGACGGCCGGTTCGGGCGACAACGGCGGCGGCGTGTGTTAGAATAGCGTCCATTGGACTGGAAACCAAGTATCACCCCCATGCGAGCCGCAAAATGACAGACAACGCCTATCCCGGATCCGTCTCCGCCCACCGCCACCAGACGCTCGGTCGCCGCCGTGCTTGCCTCCGAGTGCTTTTGGCCTGCGTGTCCCTGGCCAGCCTCCTCGGTCTGCCCACACTGCAGGCCCAGGATCAAGCCGCCAATCTGGTCGGCACAAAACTCGGGTCGATCCAGCGACTCGACCCCGCGCTTGACGCGGTGTTGGATGCCAACGCCCCAATCGAAGTCCTGGGCCAGGGCTACGGTTGGTCGGAGGGGCCGATTTGGATCCCCGCCGAGAAACGACTGCTGTTCTCCGACATCCCACCGAACAAAATCATGCAGTGGCAGGACGGCCAAGGAGTCACCTTGTACCAAGCCGGCGTCGGCTTCTCGGGTGAGTCCAGCACCGGCGGTCGCGAACCTGGCACCAATGGCCTGATGCTGTCCCCCAGCGGCGACCTGTACGCCTGCTGTCACGGCGACCGCGTCATCAAGCGTCGCCGGGCCGACGAAACTTGGGAAGTGGTCGTATCGCACTACCAAGGCCGCAAGTTCAACAGCCCCAACGACCTGACCTTCCACCAGAACGGCGACCTGTACTTCACCGATCCGCCATACGGCTTGGTCGGTGGCCCGGACGACCCCAACCGCGAATTGGATTACTGCGGTGTATTTCGCTGGGATGGCACAGAAGTTCACTTGCTGACCAAAGAACTCAACCGACCCAACGGCATCGCCTTCTCGCCCGACTACCGCACCCTGTACGTGGCTCAAAGCGACGGTGCGGCCCCCACCTGGACCGCCTATCCCGTGCAGGACGATGGCTCGTTGGGGACCGGCAAAGTCCTGGCGACTGCCAAAGAGTTCTACGGCAAAGACCCCGGCTCGCCGGATGGACTGAAGGTCGACCAAAACGGCAACCTGTGGGCCACTGGACCCGGCGGCGTCTGGATCATCGCCCCGACCGGAAAAGTCTTGGGCAAAATCATGACCGGCCGACCCACCGCCAACTGCGGCTTCGGCGGGCCCGACGGCTCCTGGTTGTTTATGACCGCCAACGAACTCCTGCTCCGCGTCCCCACCAAGACCCAAGGCATGAAGTAAGTGACCGCCGCGTTCCACAGGTGGAATTCCCGCGTTCCGCAGGTGGAATTCCCGCGTTCCGCGGGTGGTGAATCTTGAAGCTAAAACGTAAGCGTTCACGCCCCGTAGGGTGTCATGCAGCAAGTCGGGCTAACCATTCGGTTGTTTGAGAGCAAAAGCAACTGGAGAACGCGACCGGTTTACCCCGAGAACCAACCGACTTGCGGAATGCACCAGGCCCGAGGATTACCTCCCGCCCGTGAACGGTTGCGTTAAAACAAACGCGAGCGTGAGTGTCCGCGGGGTAGCCCCACGAGATCCTCACGCTCTGTTTGTTTGTTGTTATCGCGCTTGAGCAAGTCGGCTGCCCCGCCGGTCCAGCTGACGTCCGCTTAACGCGGCGTCGTCGACAGGTCCAACTCTTGACCGGCGATCGTGCCCAAGGCTCGCCAGATCTCCGGGTTGATGTTGTCCGTGATCGACTCGACCGAACCGTCGCAGCGGAGAATATTCACCAAGGCGGTGTGACCGCTGCTGGCCGAGAACAGGCTCTCGCCGTAACGATCGTCCGTGCCTTGAATGTTGTAGCAAGACGGCTCGTTGGGCAGCATCGTCGTCTGGAAACTCGGCCCCAGAATCGCGGTGGCTGGTGCCCATGCCGCGCCACGCAAGCCGCGGAACTCTTGGGCCACAAAATTCGATTGCACCATGCACGCCGCGCGACAATCGTCGAGCGCCGTGGCGCTGGCGATGTTGCACGACACCCAATCGCGAATGTTCGAGCCGATCACTTCGGCGCGGTTCGGGCCCGGTCCACCCAGATCAGGCATGAACTCCGAGTAAGCCATCGTGTTGCTGGCGCCGTCCGCGATCGAACCAAAGGTCCGCGCGAAGTCGATCCGCCAATCGTTCAACGGACCAAAGCTCTGGAAGGCGGCGTAGCCATCGCCACGACCCGGATAGCTCGCTTGAGCATTCGGAATCGGACCACCCGCCGGATGCGACCCATTGCACACCGCGTAGGTATGGCGACCGTCCGGACCGTACGGCGAAGTGTAGGGAGCCGATGGGCAGACATAAGTCGGAATCACCGTCGCCTGCTGACGATTGGAACCGTCGTTGGTCAAACCCGTTGGATCCCAAGGATTGCGGTTCCACAAAATGCGGTCGTACAGGTCCTGTCGCTCGATAAACGGCAGCGTCAGAACCTTGTCCGAGTACTGGCCGAACAGCGCATCGGTCCGCGTGGCAAAGTTGTAGCCACTGCCAAAATTGACCGGAAACCGGTTATGGATGTCGTGATAGTTGTGGTGGGCCAAACCCACCTGCTTCAAGTTGTTTTGGCACTGCGTCCGCCGAGCGGCCTCACGAGCCATCTGCACGGCCGGCAACAACAGACCAATCAGCACGGCTATGATCGCAATCACAACCAACAGTTCAACCAAGGTAAACCCAGGGCGAACCTTTACAGTACGAATCGACACGGGAGCATCTCCTGCAAGGGGGGATTTTCGCTGTCCCCCAACGGGGATCACCGAAAACAAAAGCCATTGGAGACGCGGCTGAAAAACATACTAGTGCAAAAGAAACCACCGTCAACGGCTAAAAAACCGATATCAATGGCACGATAGACGCCGTTAACATCTCTGCCCCAATCTCCGCCCTTAAGCCCGACTCAAGTCGCGACGGACCTACCATTGCACCCCGTCACCCCGCCAAAAAAATCTGGCCAAATTAGAATTTTCCCCATCCAGGCTGTCAGTGTGACTGCGGGTTCACACCCGCAGCTACTTGTTCAGCAAAGAACCAACAGCAAAGAACCAACCACAACCACCAACCACCAACCACCAACCACCAACCACCAA
Organism: Pirellulaceae bacterium; assembly: GCA_018402565.1. GTDB lineage: Bacteria > Planctomycetota > Planctomycetia > Pirellulales > Pirellulaceae > M30B19. The sequence continues at coordinate 1,073,065 of JAGYIQ010000002.1, forward strand.
CCAACAACCACCAACAACCACCAACAACCACCAACCAACAACCACCAACAACCACCAACCACCAACCACCAACCAACAACCAACAACCAACAACCAACAACCAACAACCAACAACCAACAACCAACAACCAACAACCAACAACCAACAACCAACAACCAACAACCAACAACCAGAACCAAGAACCAAGAACCAAGAACCAGAACCAGAACCAACAACCAACAACCAACAACCAACAACCAACAACCAACAACCAACAACCAACAACAACCAAGAACCAAGAACAAAGAACCAAGAACCAAGAACCAAGAACCAAGAACCAAGAACCAAGAACCTGCCCCCAATCTTTCTGCCCAAAATTTTTCTGCCTACCCCAACCTTGGCGTCACCAAAGCCCCCACACCCCTCAACGCCCCAACCCTACGCCCTACGCCCTACGCCCTACGCCCTACGCCCTACGCCCCAACCCTTCATCGCCCCAACCATTGTCCACGCAACGCGTTTCGGCGATCGACATTGCCCACGGCGGCGGCCTGCCCCACAGCGGCTGTCGGCACACCACCTGGCGCCAGCGGCGTGCGCGCCAGATCCACGCGCTGGATCCCCACCGGGTTGGGCATCGCCCAAGCCGTCTCCGGATCGACATACAAACCATTCAAGCGAATGTTCGACAACTGAATCGTCGCCTTCGATTCCATCTCGCTGCCCGGCCGGAAATGCAACGTCATTTCCACCGGAATCGCCGCGTCAACCTCGCTGAAATACTGATAATTTCCAATATCGCAATAGCCGATCAAGCTGCCCTGGGGATCGTACAGCGACTTTTGTTTCAACAGCCCCGTCTTGCTATCGAAGACCATCAACGAGGCCACCGGGCCCCGCGCGGTCTGCTCCCAGGCCCGCACCTCCAACCACCCAGCGGCGTTGACCGTCGGCCCGACGTACTGGCCCTGCGGCTCAAACGTCACCAAGCCCAAGGCGTCGGTGATCCAACGGGGCTCCAGCGGCATGACGGCGGCCACAGGACTCTGAGCGTACTCTTGGTGATTGGCGTACATCAACACCGAGTCGGCCATCACACCGCCCGACTTGACCCACACCCAGAACTGCTGGTCGTTGCTGCCGATGTCCGCCCCCAACGAGTCCATGCCCAACGGGCTGACCTTGAGTCGCAAGCGCTGCGGTCGCTCCAAGATCAGGCTGCCACTCAACTTGGCCGGCAAGCCACTGATCCCGACCGTCGTCTCGGCCTGCAACTGACGCACCGCCTGCGTCCGGCGATTGACCACGGCAAACAGGTCCTGCGATTGGGGCGGTGTGGTAAAGGCCACCGGCACTGGAGCCAGCGGCGTGCGGCCCGTGCCCCAACCCTGACAACCGACGATCGGGGCCAACAGCAGCAGCCCAACCAGCGTCCAACCGAGCGTCGCGGATGAGCGAGTCCAACCAGCCAGCCAAGAAGGGGAGACGCTCATGTAGGCCGCTTTCTTTCCATCATTCCAGTGACTCGCCCGGCGCATCGTCGGCCTCCAAGCTGTCCTCCGCTTGGTCCGTAAACAAATGCCGATCCAACTCCGCCTGGATCGCGGCCACGTCGATCGTCGCCCAATCGACCGACGGTATGCGGTGACTATCACCCGTGCTGCGAATCGTCAAGATCAATTCATCCGCACCGCCCTCGCCACCCTCTGCTCCACCCCCATTGGCCGGGGAGCCAGCTCGCCCCAACGACGCGTATTCGATCGTCAACATTCGCCGCCGCGCCAAGGCCAAGGCCAAGACATTCAAGACCGGCCACTGCTGCGTCACCAACAGATGCTCCAGATAGGCCAACAGCACGGACTCCGGCGCCCAGCGGATCCGGACCTGAGACGGCAACGGCAACCGACTCTTCCACCAACCCACACAATCGTCCGGCGGCCCCGCCCACCCCTCACGACTAAAATCCTGTCGCTGCACCCCAGTCGGCGTTTCCGTTAAACACGAATAATAGATCTCCCCCGCCAAGATCTCACGACCCGTCTGACTGCACTTCCGCGAAAATCGTTGGATCGTCGGCTCTACCACGCCTCGCTACACCTCAAAAAAGGCACTGTCAGTACCCGTCGGTGAGATTTCCACCTGCACCGGGTAACCACATTTCGGACAATGCCCACTGAACCGCTTCTGATCCGCCGTCATATAAATCCGCCAATACACGTTGCAACAGCGAAACCGCACCCCCAGCGACGGCCGTGGCGTCTTCTTGACTGGCTTGGACTTGTCCTCCATCCCCAACCCTCTCACAACCTGTTAACCACCAACCTTCACCTGAACCGTTGAACACCCTTGGCTCGCCCGCTGCCCACGCGGACCGTGACCACACCAACACCCGCCGGCGGCCACCGCGGTCCTACCAAATTTGGCCCCCCAGCGTAAAGATCAAACCGCAAATTGCGCTAGCCACACCGGCCCCCTTCTGCTAAGAGCCTCTCCAACCGCCGCGTCACGCACCGCACCGACAGCCCCTTTCCCTTGGGAGCCGGATCACCCATGTCGTCGTTCCTCCCACCTGCCGGCTCCCCACCGGGCCGCCGCGCTGCTCGCGCCCGAGCCCTCACCCGTACACGCGCCCTCCGCCGCAGCTCGGCACCCACCCGGCCCCCCAATCGAGTCCGCCGCGCTGCCCTCTGGCTGGCAATCCTCACCCTCCTGCCCGCACCTGCCTGGGCGCAAGTCACTCCAACCAACTCGAACACACCGACCACACCAAACACACCGACCTCATCAGGCGTGCAGATCACCGCGAACCCGGTCTCGAACACGGTCTCGAACAGCACAGCGGACACCACAGCGGACACCACGGCCCAGGCCCTCAATCAACTGATGGCCTTGGATGCGGGCGACGGACTGAACCAACAACTGCGGCAGCTGGTCCTGCAACACCTGCCCGCCCACTACGTCGACGACCGCAAGTGGAATCGCCGCGAGGAGATCAGCACGCTCATCCCCCGTCGCGAGCCCCTGATCATGAACCATGGCACCTGGCAAAAGTACGAACTGTGGCCCGTCGATCCCGCCAACACTCTGGCCATCCGCCTGACCGACGTCCGCAACCTCGACTCCGGCGTCATCGCCTTCAACTTGGCCTGCGACTTGACGGTCGACTTGACGGCTCGCCAAGCCAAATGGCAACGCGGCGTCCAGCTCTACAGCCTGCATGCCGACGTGACCACGCGACTGACCCTGGCCCTGGACTGCCGCCTGGGTGTGAAGTTCGACCTGCAATCCGCCCCCGCCCTGATCCTGGCCCCCCACGTGGAGTCCGCCCAGATCACCCTGCACGAATTCCGCATCCACCGCATCAGCAAAGTCGGCGGCGAGGTCGCTCAGCAAGCCACCCGCATGGCTCGTAAATGGTGGGACGAACACACCGTCGAGCAACAAGACAAACTGGCGACCGCCATCAATAAGCAGATACAAAAGAAACCAGAAAAACTGCGAATCGCCCTCAAGCCATGATACCTCGCTCCCCCCCCGATTCTGCCGCACACGCCTCTCGCCCACCCTCGCTGCGACCCGAGGGAAACGGGCTATCGTGCCCGAGTGAGCGGACCTGGAGCCGCCGCCAATGGCTGGGCTGGGGACTGCTGGGCGGATTGCTGGGCGGACCGCTGGGATGCACACCCGCCCGTCGCGGCCCCACGCCCGAACCGGTGTCGCTGCTCAACAAGCCCACCACCAGCAGCCAATCCGTCGCCATGGAGTTCGCCCGAGTCCTGGTGCCCGGCCACCGCCGCCGCTTGCTGGAGGAACTCTGGCGCAGCAGCGATCAACAGGCCATCGACCTGAACACTCGCAAGCGATTGATCCGCAACGGACTGCGAGTCGGCGTGCTGGGCCAAGTCCTGCCCGCCCCGCTCCGCTCGCTGCTGCAAGCCCTGCCGGTCGCCGAGGATCAACTCAGCGACCTGCAACGGCAGATGCACGCCGCCGGTCTGCTCAAGCCCGAACCGGTGGTCCAGGACCACACCCGCTTGAGCCTCAAGTACGACCAAGCCCGCGACCTGGATGTCGGGCTGCCCCAAGCCTCCCTCGGCTGGGTCTGGCAAGGCGACCACGGCCGCAGTCACCATCGCTACACCCAGGCCACACCACGCATTCGCGTCACGCCGCGCCTGGCCACCGGCGGAGCCCTTCAGGTAGGCGTCGAGCCCTTCGTGGCTCACGGCCCGCTCGTCCCCCAGTTCTCCCAGGCCTTGGCAGCCGCCCCCGACGATCCCTTCCAACCGGGCGTCGCCCAACAAAAAGTCCTGTTGCCCGACGCCGCCGCCACCGCTGCTCTGCAACTTGGCGAGACCCTGCTGTTCGGTCCCACCTTCGACTTGCAAGGTCGCCGCGAAGAGTCGCTGATGGGCGACGCATTCTTCCAACACTCCAGCCCCATCCCCGGCGATTGGCTGGTGCTGCTCCGACTCATCGAATCAAAATTCGAAGACCTCTGGGTCGCGTCTTGACGTCCCCCTCTCTCCGTATTTACGAAACACAGGCGGCCCTTTACGATAAGTCGCACCTGGTCTGATGGGCGCACGCTCTGCCCTGGCCAAGGTCTCGCGTGTCGCCACGACGGCGACCGAACAACGTTTTTGTTGAATGGAAATCGCCTTGAAAAACCCAGCGAAAAAAACGGCCACCCGCAGCAAGCAGCCCGCCGCCGTGGCCAAGACACCCAAGACCGTCAAACTGCCCGGCCACATCTACGATTATCCCAAGTACTACGACCTGATCTTCGGCTCCGACTGCCAGGCCGAACTGAACTTCCTGCAAGACTGCTTCGACTGCTTCGCCGATCGCAAAGTCAAATCGCTATTCGAACCGGCCTGCGGCACCGGCCGCTTGATGATCCGCTTCGCCAAACTGGGCTTCCGCATCTCGGGCAACGACCTGAACGATAAGGCCGTGGACTTCTGCAATCGCCGCCTGGTCAAGTACGGCTACCGCCCAACGGCCTTTGTGGCCGACATGTGCGACTTCCAGTTGAAGAAACCCGTCGACGCCGCCTTCAATACCATCAACAGTTTTCGACATTTGGAGCACCCCGAGATGGCCGCGGCCCACATGCGAGTCATGGCCGACGCCGTGGCGCCCGGCGGCCTGTATGTCCTGGGCCTGCACCTGACCCCTGCCGAACCGGCCGAGATCGTCGAGGAGTCCTGGACCGCCGCCCGCGGACCACTAAAGATCCGCAGCAAGATGTGGCTGGTCGATCGCCCAGCCCCGCGGATCGAGACCTACCGCATGAAGTACCAAGTCACCAAGCCCAACGGCCGCGAAGTCCTGGAAGATCAGTTCAATTTCCTCACCTACAACGTCCAACAAGTGCTAGACTTGTTTGCCGCCGAACCCCGGTGGGAAATCGCCGCCATCTTCGACTTCACCTACGACATCCAACAACCAGTCGCCCTGACCGACGCCACCGAAGACGTGGTGTTTGTGCTCCGGCGTGTTGACTGAGCCCCCGCCGCTCGGTTAGCCACCTAGGCACGCTCCGCCTGCCCCGGTGATGTTGCCCCGGGTGGCGACCGTTCGACCCACACGCCCGGCCCGTGCCGCCTTCGACGCTTCCCCAGGAGTTTCCTTCCATGAGTATTTTGGCCCACGAAGACCCCGCCCTGGCCCAAGCCATCCGCGACGAAGCCCAACGCCAACGCGAAGGCTTTGAAATGATCGCCAGCGAGAACTTTGTTCCCCACGCAGTCCTCGAAGCTCAGGGCAGCGTCCTCACCAACAAGTACGCCGAGGGCTATCCCGGAAAGCGGTACTACGGCGGCTGCGAATTTGTCGACATTGCCGAAAACCTCGCTATTGAGCGGGCGAAAGAGCTTTTTGGAGCTGCCTACGCCAACGTCCAGCCCCACTCGGGCGCGAGCGCCAGTGCCGCGGTCCTGCACGCACTTGCTCAACCCGGTGACACCATTCTGGGTCTCGAGTTGGCACACGGCGGTCACCTGACCCACGGCATGAAGCTCAACTCCTCCGGGCAACTCTATAACTTCATCCATTACGGCGTGAGTCCCCGCGACCACCGCATCGACTTCGACGGCGTCGCTCGCTTGGCCGCCGAACACCGACCCAAGTTGATCGTGGCCGGCGCCAGTGCCTACCCGCGAGAAATCCCCCACGATCGCTTCGCCGAAATCGCCCAGGACGTCGGCGCCAAATTGATGGTCGACATGGCCCACTACGCCGGACTGGTCGCCGCCGGTCTGCATCACAACCCCGTGGGCGTGGCCGACTACGTGACCACCACCACTCACAAGACCCTCCGCGGCCCCCGCGGCGGGCTGATCCTCTGCTCCGCCGCCGACGAGAAACTGCTCAATCGCAGCGTCTTCCCCGGCATGCAGGGCGGACCGCTGATGCATGTCATCGCCGGCAAGGCCGTCTGCTTCCGCGAAGCCCTCACACCTGAGTTCATCCAATACCAAACCCAGGTCATCGCCAACGCCAAAGTCCTGGCCGAAGCCCTGCAAAGCGGCGGACTGCAAATCATCAGCGGCGGCACCGACAACCACCTGCTGCTGGTCGACGTCACCCCCCTGGGCATCGGCGGCAAGATCGCCGAAGCCACGCTGGATCACTGCGGCATCACCGTCAACATGAACATGATCCCGTTCGACCAACGCCGACCGATGGACCCCAGCGGCATTCGCATCGGCACCCCCGCACTCACCACCCGCGGCATGGGCAGCGACGAGATGCGAACCTTGGCTGACTGGATTCTGGCCGCCCTCAAGCACCACGACAACCCAGCCAAGCTGCAGACCATCCGCCAAGATGTGATCAACCTGGCCAGCCAATTCCCCGTACCCGCCGACCGCGTGCCACTCAGCACCCACTAGTCACGCAGCACCAACTAGCCACACAGCGCTTGCCGCGGTTACGGACCGCGGCAAACGCCCGTGAAATTCGCCCGAATCCAAAAAATGGCGATAAAGCGCCCGAAGCCACCACGGTAACCCAGGAGCCGGCCATGGCCGCGCCCGCACCGCTGCCCCCATCCGACGCCGACTCCGACGAGGCCCCCCTCGCCGTCTGTTGCGTCATCGGGGCCCTCACCCCCGGCGGCAGCGAACGACAAATGCTGGGCATCCTCCAGCAACTGGACCGACGTCGCTTCCAACCGCACCTGTTCACCTTCTATCGCCACGGCAGCCTCGGCGACCAAGTCCCCGCCGACGTGCCCCACTTCTGCTACGAAGAACAAGTCGGACCGTTGCAGAGCGGCTGGATCCCCGGCGGCATCCAACGCAAGCTGAGTCGCCGCCTGGCCCAGTACCTCGTGGAGCAGCAGATCGATGTGGTCTACGACCGCACCTTTCCCGTGGCCTGGGTCACCGGCCCCGCCTGCCGCCGGACAAACACCGCCTACGTCAACACGATCGTCGAGAACCCCTATCGCGGCTTTGCCACCGCCGCCGGCCGCGGCCGCTGGTGGAAGTACCAACAGCTCCGCCGCATCTACCGCCACGCCGCCGCCGTGCTCTGCGTCAGCCAAGGCCTGACCGACGCCGCCAGTGCCTACTTTCGCCTGCCCGCCGATCGCTTCACCTGCTGCTACAACTTTGTCGATCCACGCCGACTCGAACGCATCGACCACGCCGCCGCGATTCGGCGCAGCGAGATGTTGGGAAAAGGTATCGATGCAGCGAACACGCCAGTGACAAGGATCGGTTGGGGGACGAGCCCCTGTCGCGTGGTGGCGATCGGTCGCTTGCATTGGCAGAAGGGCCTGGATCACCTGCTGCGAGCGATCGCTCAGCTGCGGTCAGCGGGACTGGACGTCGAACTGCAACTGGTCGGCGATGGACCCGCCGCCGCACAACTGCGTCAACTGGCCACAGAGCTCGGGGTACAAGACAAAGTGCAGTGGCTCGGTTGGCACAGCGAGCCGATCGATACGTTGGCCCAGGCCGATCTGCTGGTCCTGCCGTCACTGACCGAGGGCCTACCGAACAGCTTGCTCGAGGCCCTGTTGGTGGGCGTGCCGGCGATCGCCAGCGACTGCGACTACGGACCGCGAGAATTGACCGAAGCCGGCCGCTGGGCGACCTTGGTCCCGCCCGGTGACGCGACTGCCTTGGCTAGCGAGATTGCTGAATTTTTTCGCGACCCCACCGTCGCCCAAGCCCGCGCCGCCGAGGCTCGCCAACACCTGCGTCCTCGCTTCGCCCCCGAACTGGCCTGCCGCCAACTCGAAGCTCACTTGCTCGACGCCACCCCACCGAACCCCGGTGCGTCATTCCCCCCATAAGATAGCCCCGCTTCCATCCGGCTCGGCCCGGCGGAGCCACAACTGACGGCTACCAACGTAGTGAGTTTTCGTTAGGGGTTGGGGTATTGGCGGACGGCACTCGGAGAGTGCCTGCTACCTTACTCACCCCCAGACGCGACCATTTACAAAGGGCTTTTCACGCTGCCACCAGCAGAGGGCTGCTGGTCTACAGACTGTCCCCATTCCTCTGTCCCCTATTCCTCTGTCCCCTATTCCTCTGTCCCACATTCCTCTGTCCCACATTCCTCTGTCCCCCATTCCTCTGTCCCACATTCCTCTGTCCCACATTCCTCTGTCCCACATTCCTCTGTCCCACATTCCTCTGTCCCCACATTCCTCTGTCCCACATTCCTCTGTCCCACATTCCTCTGTCCCCATTCCTCTGTCCAAATTCCCCTGACCCTAATTCCTCTGCCCTAATTCCTCTGCCCTATCAAGATCCAAACCAGCAGAGGGCTGCTGGTCTACAGACTGTCCCCATTCCTCCCCCCCCAGCCACCGCTCATGGTTGCAACACAATCTTGCCGTGCAGATTCCCAGCCAAACCGACCGTGGCGGCCTCTTGTCGCTCGTGAGCTTGCCGTGTCTCGCTCAGCGGCAACCGCAAGCCGATCAACGCCTGCAAACGCCCAGCCTCCAACCACTGGCTGATCTCACGCCCGCAGACCTGCATCTCAGTCGCACTGGCGGCGAACATCACAAACCCATGCAGACGACAGCCCTTGACGTAGAACGGACCGACCGGAAATGCCGGCCGAGCGTCACGGCCGGCCATCAACACCATCCGCCCGCGAGCCGCCAGGGCCGCCACCGCAAAGTCAAAGTTCGGCTCACGACGCGTCTCCCAGAACACGTCCACACCACGCCCGTCCGTCGCCGCCAAGATCTCGGCGACCAGATCCACCTCCCGGTAGTTCAACGCCACATCCGCCCCCAAGTCCCGGCAGTACTGGACCTTCTCCGCGGTACCGGCACACGTGATCACCCGCGCCCCAGCGATCTTGGCCATCTGGATCACCGTGGAACCCACACCGCCCGATCCACCCATCACAAACAGCGTCTCACCCGCTTGCAACTGGGCCTCGCGGAACAACCCCAGATGCGCGGTCACGCCGACCAGGGCCAAAGCGGCGGCCTGCTCCGCTGGCACATGGGCCGCGATCGGATACAGCCACTCCTCATCCACCACGGCCTGCTCGGCGAAGGTCCCCTGTCGGCCCTGCAGACCCTGGTTCGTGCACCACACCTGCATGCCCGGCTGCAGACCCTCGACTCCCGCGCCAACCTCCAACACCTCGCCCGCCAAATCACAGCCCAGGATAAAAGGCTGGGGCAACGGCCAGTAGTTCGCGCCGTTGCGGATGTAGGTATCGATCGGGTTGACCGCCACCGCTCGAGTCGCCACCCGCACGGCCCCCGGCCGCAGTTCCGGTTCCGGCAATTGGCCGTACTGAATCACCTGCGGTGGTCCGGTCTGGTTGATATAGGCTGCCAACATGGCTCCGCTCCTGATAGTGTCTTGCCAAAAACCGCCCCCAAATGCCCACCTCGCAATTTTACCCGCACGGCCTCCCCGTCGTCAGCCAGGCTCATAATGCTTGACATTGCCGCCACGACCCGTAGAACGTAGAACAGGCCGAATCGCGACTCGGCCGCTTTTGCCCACCACCCAACTTGTGAAAGGCTGCTCGGATGACACCCTTGCAGGAATGGTACGCACGTACCAATGCCACCCTGATCCCCGCCGCCGACCTCTGCCTGGCTCGGTTCCGCGGGCGACTCAACAAGCTGCGGCGGGACATCGCGGCGCCCTACACCTCTGCCTACGCCAAACCCAGCGAACTAACCCTCACGCGGCTGTTGGGCGAAGCCCTGTACTTTGCCAGGAAAGAAGCCGAGCGACTCGACATACCGTTCGAGAAACAATTCGGCTGGCTGCTGAAATTAGCCGCCCAAGAAAAAGGCGCCCACAACGTGCTCCCCTCGTTCCAGTGGCCACGGTCCACCGGCTTACGCCACAACCCCGACGGCCCCGGTCTCAGTGAAGCGGACGAAACGCGACTGGGCTTGGCCATCCGCCAATCCGTCCTGGCCGAAGGAGCATTGGACGAAGCCGGCCCAGTCGAACTGGCCACCCCCCGACCCTGCCTGTTCCGACACCTGACTCGCGAGTGCCGTAAGAGCCGGCGGCTGTTCCACACGCGGCTCCGCGGCCAACTGACCCAACTCTGGGAAACCGACGAGTTCTCCAACCCTCTCTGGTTCGTGAACCTCAAACACCCCCGCCGCCCCAAAGACCTCCGATAGTAGCAGGCACTCGTCGCCGCACGAGAACATTCGGTTAAGTCTGTTCACACTTCGACCAGCAGAGGGCTGCTGGTTTACAGACTGTCCCCCATTCCTCTGTCCCCCATTCCCCTGTCCCCATTCCTCTGTCCCCATTCCTCTGTCCCCATTCCCCTGTCCCCATTCCTCTGTCCCCCATTCCTCTGTCCCCATTCCTCTGTCCCCATTCCTCTGTCCCCATTCCTCTGTCCACATTCCCCTGTCCCACATTCCTCTGTCCTATCACACTTCGACCAGCAGAGGGCTGCTGGTTATACAGGGGCGGACGGCACTCGGAGAGTGCCTGCTACCTTAGCCCACACTCGTCGCCGCACGAGAACATTAGGTTAAGTCTGTTCACACTTCGACCAGCAGAGGGCTGCTGGTTTACAGACTGTCCCCCATTCCCCTGTCCCCCATTCCCCTGTCCCCCATTCCTCTGTCCTATCACACTTCAAACCAGCAGAGGGCTGCTGGTCTACAGTCTGTCCCCCATTCCTCTGTCCACTATCCCCCCCGAGAAACCGCCAACAACTCGCTCAACTGAACGTCCAACGCCGCCACGGCCGACGGCGAGTCGTACCACCAATCAGGCGACCACACCCGCAAGATATTCCAACCCAGATTCTCCAACACCATCTGCCGCGTCTTGTCACGATCACGAGCCACCGCGCTGCGATGGTACGTCGCCCCATCACACTCCACCCCAGCCAAATACGCACCCGGCTTGTCCGGATGACGAATACCCAAGTCCACACGGAAACCCGACACGCCCACTTGAGGCACCACCTGCCAGCCCTTACCCGCCAAGGCCTCACTCACCGCCTGCTCAAACGGCGAATCATAACCGCCCACACTGCCCTCCGTCCGAGCGGCAATCGCCTCCGGCCCCTTCTCGGCGTACTCCAAAAACGCCTTCAAGTCATTCACCCCACGCGACTTCGAGCGCTGCGCATCCAATTGATCGCCCGTAAACGAAGCATACACCACCAACTCTTGCCGCGCCCGAGTCACCGCCACGTTCAATCGCCGCTCGCCACCGTCACGGTTCAATGCCCCAAACGTCAACGGGATCTTCTTCCCCGGCACGTCGCGACCGAACGTAATCGAAAAAAACATCACATCCCGCTCATCACCTTGCACATTCTCCAAGTTCTTGACCACCGTCGGCTCGATGCGATCGTCCGAGAAATACCAATCCAACTGCGGCTCGTCCCGCTGAGCCTGATCCAACAAGTCTTGAATCAGCGACTGCTGCTGGCTGTTGAACGTGATCACGCCAAACGTCAACCGCTTGTCCTCGGGCAACTCCAAGTTACGCTTCATCCGCGCCACCGCGTCCGCCACAATCGCCCGAGCCTCCGTCACGTTGGTTCGACTCTTGCCACGGTCGTACATCGCCTCCGGCAAATGCACCAACGACACGCCGCGATCTTCCGCCTCGGCCGCCGGGAACGTCACCAACTTGTTGCCATAATAATTCCAATTAGAAAACGCAATCAACGACTCGTGCCGACTGCGATAGTGCCAATTCAACTGCAACGTGGGCAAGCCCGACGCTTGAGCCTCGTCCAGGATACTCTCGAGATCCTTCTCAAAATCTTCGATCTCCGGATTATCCTCGTCGTCATCCATCCGACCAAAGAAGTTAGTCGGCGGCAGCTGCTTCGGATCGCCCACAATGATCGTCTGCTTCCCACGAGCGATCGCCCCGACGGCATCCCACGTCGTGATCTGGGACGCTTCGTCGAAGATCACCACATCGAACAACCCCTGCTCGGCCGGCAGGTACTGCGAAATCGACAACGGCGACATCAACAAACACGGCGCCAATTTGCTGAACGTACCCGGCATGTCGCTGATCACTTCGCGAATCGTCTTGCTGGGACGAGTCAACCCGATCTGATGCCGCAGCAACCCCAACTCGCTCCGCTTCGGAAAGCCACTGCGAGGCAAACCGTGCGCCACGGCTCGCATGGCTTGTGCCGCGGCCATGTTGCGAGCCTGATCATCCAGTCGTCGGAAGTCCGCGATCGCGTCCTCATGCTTAAATCGTTGGAACGTCCGCAAGCAATCATCCGCGTCAATCACGCCCACGATCCACCACCGAGCGTACGCCAATTGGAAGCGAGCCGGCAAGTCGCTGGGGGCAATCCGCTCCTCCTGCAACGCCGACACGAACTCACCCAGGCCCACGGTCTCCGCCGCCGCTCGCACCTCGCACCACGCCGTCCATTTCTGCAAGCTGCTGCGGTGCGTCTCGATCTGAGCGACCGCGGCCAGCGTCACCTGACAGACCTGCGGCACATCCTTGCGCAGCGGCGACGCACCCGCCACGTCCGCAAACGCTTGGGCCGCCGCCAGATAATCGTCCGCCACCTTCAGGTACTTGGCCGCCGTAGCGAACAAGGGATTGTCGGGATTGCTGCCTTTGATGTGCGGATAGATCGCCTTGGAAATTTCCTGCGAGACATTGAACACCTTGCCCGCCGCGACCAAACAACGGCGCAGCTCCGTGGCCTGGGTCAACTGCGACTCCAGTTTCACCGTGTTGGTGGCCGCTCCCTGCCAATACCGCGACTGATTGGCCAGCACACTCTCCGCCAACGCGGCCCGAACTTGACGCAGCTTGCCGATCGCCTCCAGGTCCGTGGCGGGATTTGCGGTCCCTGAAACAGCATAGGTCTGCAGCCAGCGACGGACCTGACGTTTCTGGAACCACCCCAGTAGAAAGAACGCCGACACGGCTTTCCGCCACGCCAGATCCACATCCGCCAGCGGCAGGGACTCGAGCGACTCGCCATAGTCGGCCTGCAACGAGGCCATGGCCGCTTGATGGGCCTCAATCAAGCGGACCAACTCGGCTTTGGCGGCCGGAAATTTGGCAAACTGCTTATTGAACAACAACTGCACATCTTCGCCGTTGGTCTGCAGCAAGGCCCGCGCCAACTCACGCAGCGACTCCAATTCACTCAGCGAGCAATCCCGCCGCGCCCCCAAACCGAGGGCAGTCGCAAACGGCTCCAGCGCATCGGCAAACGACGTGGCCGCGCCGCGCAGGCGGCTGCACTGCGTCAATAATGACTGCTCCCACGAGATCGACCAAGACGCTTGGTTGACGAAAGCCAGCGAGACGCGGTGGTCCACCGCCGCGTAGGTCAACGCCAACCGTTGCACGATGTCGTTCAATCGCGCGAAGGCCGCTCGATCGTGCTTGACCGAATGGGCCCAGGACAACTGGGGTGTGGGCAGGTCGCCGCCGCGGACGCACAAGCCCATCGCATAGAACGCACTCCAACCGTTCGGGTGCTCGCGATGCATCGCCGCCACGTACCGGTTTAGCTCATCGCGGCGAATCTTCAATCGCTCGCTGATCGTCAACCATTCCTGCTCACTCGAACGCGGGCAGTTCTGCCAGGCCTTGTCCAATTGAGCCAAGAACCGGCGCCGCTCCGCCTTGTTGCTGTGCAACTCGACGCAGCAATCCCCCAGTCCATGTTCACGCAATCGGCGATGCACGACATCCAGGGCCGCGGTCTTCTCCGCCACAAACAGCACCGTCTTCCCGCCAGCCAAACACTGCGAGATCATGTTGGCGATCGTCTGGCTTTTGCCCGTGCCCGGCGGCCCCACCAAGACAAAGTCCTGCCCCCGAGCCACCGCCATCACCGCCGCCAACTGCGAGGAATCGGCCGGCAAAGGATGGTACAGCTCCTGCGGCGCGAACTCGATATCGATTTTTTGCGAATCGGGAATCCCGCCGCCGCCAGCCACCTCGAACGCCTGATCCGGACTGTCGATCAGATGCCGCACGACGCGATTGTTCTTCAGTTGCTCGGACCGATCGACCAAATCTTTCCACATCAAATACTTGGCGAACGAGAAGGTCCCCAACGCGGATTCATCGACCACTTCGAAGCCCGGGATGTCCCGCACCTCACGCCGCACCCGATCCATCACGTTCGCCACATCCACACCGTTTTCGTCGGTGGGCAGATCGGCTTCCAACGTCGACAGGTCGCGATCAAAATCCTTCTTCAGCAGTTGGATCAAAGTCGCATTGAAGCGGACCTCGTCTTCGTGCAGCGACAAATGAAACGGCGATAACGCACTCTTGCGCGTCAACTTGACGGGCACCAACAGCAGCGGAGCCAAGTACGTGTTCGCCTCCGTCGGCTTCGGCTTCCACCGCAAGAATCCCACCGCCAAGAACAACGTGTTCGACCCGCCCTCGGACAGATCGTTCTTCACCGCGCGAAAGATCGTCGTCAGCCGCTTGACCAACTCCTCGCTGACCAGCGGGCAGGCGACCTCCTTCCGCTCCAGGGCCTGTCGAGCGAACTCGCTATCCAGATCCTGATGGGTCCGCGCTCGGTGCGTTTCCGCATCCCGTTGCCCGATCGGATTGTGCTCGGCGATCGAGATCAACCGCAAGGCGGTGCCGGCCGCCAACAGATCCTCCAACCGCGCCAGGTCCGGGCACAGGATCGGCACCGATTGTTTGGTCGACTTAAAATTCAGCAAACGATTGCGGAGGGACAGATCCAACAGCTTGCGTTGCCAGCGATCGATGCGACCTTCTGGCGTCGAGGGTTTCTCCTCCGAGGTTTCCGCGGCGGCCTGTCCCAACGCGGGCAGCGCCGGCAGCGGCAGCGGGCCACTGACCAGCGATTGCAGCGTGTCGGCCTTCGACTCCGCCGCGGCGTGTGATGCCAACGGACGGATCTGGGCCATCCGCGAACGTTCGATATCGATGGCGGCGATGAACCCACTCTCGCTGGCCAACTTGGTCTGCTCCCGAGCGGCTCGGACAGCATCTTCGAACATCGCCGGTGGGCGGGACGTGACCAGTGTGGTCTCGAAGGTCACCAGTTCGCGGCCGTCGATCGCTTTGCGGATCTCGCTGCAGTCGGACTCGATGATCGTCGGCAACGTTTTTTGGACCAACCAAGCGCCCGCAAAACAGTGGCCCTGGACCATGACCACGACCGGGTTCAGCCCGACGGCTTCGATGGCCGCGGCAAAGAGCAGCGTGCTATCCAGACACGTGGCCAGGCCCTCGGAGAGGACCGTCGAGGGGCGACGCGTTTTCTGTCCGACCGCTTCGAAACTGCGTGGCGGGTTGGCATAGGTGAGCGACTTGGCCGCCACGGCCGACCACAAGGCCGCCACCAGCATGTAGGCGCGAGTCGGGTCACCGCTTTGATAACCATCCAAGGCTGGGCGGTGGCCGTGCCCCGTCAGCACTTCGCCCGCGACTTTGAGGATACTGGCGACGGCCGGGTCATTGGGCATGACAAACGCCGCCAGCAGCTCGCCGCCGCAGTTCATGCCTGGCCATTCATCGCGCGCCAACACTCGGAGGTCGAGTTCGCTGGTCGCGATCGTCTCCGAGTCTTGCTGGAGGGTGAACTTCAGCACACCGCGTTCGGCCTCGTTCAGGCCATTGAGATAGTCCGCATCGAGGGACAGATCGCGATCTCGGATCGGCAACTCGCCTTGGGCAGCCAGTCGATCGATCACCCAGGATTTCGGGCGGAGGAACTGGGGCGAGGACTCGACGGTCAGTCGCAGGCCGTTGAGGATTTGTTTGGTCGGGTTGCGGATCGTGAGGGATTGCAGCAGCGGGACCGAGTTCTGCCAGGAGGCATAATTCAAGAAGCCATTGACCTGCGCGTCGATCGTGACCGCTTCCACTCCCCCACCCCCTACCACGTCCCCTACCACATCCCCGCCCAACTTCTCAGCCATCTCACCCACCTCTACCGAATTGAGGAATCACCATCCCTCCTACTATAGTTCACACTCGCTGAAAGTGGAAAGGGAAGCACGTGCGAAGTGAGAAGTGCGTGGTGAGAGGTGTGAAGTGAGAGGTGCGTGGTGGAAAGTGCGAAGTGCGTGGTGAGAAGTGAGACGTACGTGGCGAGAGGTGCGTGGTGAGAGGTGCGAGGTGCGTGGTGAGAGGCGCGAAGTGCGTGACGAGAGGTGCGAAGTGCGTGGTGAAAGGTGCGAGGTGAGAATGGAAAATGAAAAATGGAGAGTGGAGAATGGAAAATGCCGCCAAAACCTCGCCAAATGATCCAACATAACGCCTAAGCGGCCCCGCTCGTAGTCCCGCCTTCAGGCGGAATTCCCCTAGAAAAACCTCCACCCCAAGAAAAAACCCCGCGCAGAAAAACCTCACCACCAGATCCCCCTCCACCCCTAAGCGGCCCCGCTCGTAGTCCCGCCTTCAGGCGGAATGCCCCTAGAAAAACCTCCACCCCAAGAAAAATCCCCCGCGCATCTCAACCTCACCAAATGCTCCCCCTCCAAGCCTAGTTGGCCCCGCTCGTAGTCCCGCCTTCAGGCGGAATTCCCCTAGAAAAACCTCCACCACCAGAAAAAACCCCCGCGCATCTCAACCTCACCAAATGCTCCCCCCTCCACGCCACGCCGGCCCCGCTCGTAGTCCCGCCTTCAGGCGGAATTCCCCTAGAAAAACCTCCACCACCAGAAAAAACCCCGCGCATCCCAACCTCACCAAATGCTCCCCCTCCTCACCTAGCCGGCCCCGCTCGTCCTCCCGCCTTCAGGCGGAATGCCCCTAGAAAAACCTCCACCACCAGAAAAAACCCCCGCGCACCAAAACCTCACCACCAGCTCCCCCTCCACGCCCAGTTGGCCCCGCTCGTAGTCCCGCCTTCAGGCGGAATGCCCCTATAAAAACCTCCACCACCAGAAAAAACCCCCGCGCATCTCAACCTCACCAAATGCTCCCCCCTCCACGCCACGCCGGCCCCGCTCGTAGTCCCGCCTTCAGGCGGAATTCCCCTAGAAAAACCTCCACCTCAGAAAAAAACTAATCGCAAAAAACCTCACCACCAAACCCCACATGACACCTAAGCGGCCCCGCTCGTAGTCCCGCCTTCAGGCGGAATGCCCCTATAAAAACCTCCACCCCCAGAAAAAACCCCGCGCATCAACCTCACCACCAGCTCCCCTCCACGCCTAACCAGCCCTGCACCATCTTACGGATCCCATTTATCTCCGTAGTCATTGATTGGGTACTTGCGCCAGAGGTCCAGCAGCCAATCTCGACCGTGTGCCTGCATGTACCAATGCACACTCGAGTAGGGCCAATCCTCCCATTTCTTAGCGTACCCATGCTTCACAGGATTATTATGAATGTAATTGAGCGTAGCGCGATAATGTCGCATTGAACGAATGATCCGATCGTGGCTGCAAAACCAAACCTTACGCCCCTTCGTCTGGTCAGTCTTGTTCATTTCATAGGACGTGCGACCATGCAGTCGCCCCAGATCACGACTGAACGCTTCAATCTCGCCGATTCGCACTAACACATGGTAGTGGTTAGGCAGCACACACCAAGCCGCACAGGGCAAGGCAAGCGATTGGAAAAGCGAAGCAATTCGCCTTCGAACCACTGGAGTCTCTCTGGGGTGGAGAGGATTTCTTGATGCTCGTAACAACTCCCAGTAACGATGCGGTATCCGGGCGGAGCCTGAATGTGTGGTGGGCTGTGGCATGGGTACCCGCGTTTGATTCGTTTGAAGATCGCTTTTGTTCGTTCTTCGTCGGACCAATTGCGAAACTCGTACATGAAACGACCTCCATCAATAAGATCCAAAACCAGTCATAAAACTTAGCCGGAACATGATGCTAAACGATTGAGTGCGATGGTAAAACACACCATGAAAAACCCACCCCCAAAAAACGCCCCACATTACCGCCTCACCACCAGCTCCCCCTCCAAGCCCTAGTTGGCCCTGCTCGTAGTCCCGCCTTCAGGCGGAATTCCCCTAGAAAAACCTTGGCCCCAGAAAACAAAGTAAACGCCCCCACTGAGGTGAAGCCCGCCTAAAGGCGGAACTACAGCGCCGAGACCTCACCACCAGCTCCCCCTCCTCACCTAGCCGGCCCCGCTCGTAGTCCCGCCTTCAGGCGGAATGCGCCATGGCAAAACCCCACCCCCAGAAAAACCCCGCATCCCAACCTCACCACCAGCTCCCCCTCCACGCCTAGCCGGCCCCGCTCGTAGTCCCGCCTTCAGGCGGAATTCCCCTAGAAAAACCTCCATCACCAGAAAAAACTAATCGCAAACAACCTCACCACCAGCTCCCCCTCCACGCCTAAGCGGCCCCGCTCGTCCTCCCGCCTTCAGGCGGAATTCCCCTAGAAAAACCTCCATCACCAGAAAAAACTAATCGCAAACAACCTCACCACCAGCTCCCCCTCCACGCCTAGCCGGCCCCGCTCGTAGTCCCGCCTTCAGGCGGAATTCCCTAGCAAAACTCCACCACCAGAAAAACCCGCGCAGAAAAACCTCTCCACCAGCTCCCCCTCCACCCCTAAGCGGCCCCGCTCGTAGTCCCGCCTTCAGGCGGAATGCGCCATGGCAAAACCCCACCCCGTGAAACCAGCCAGAGCAAGTCCTTACTCAAACCACTGCGCACAGCAAAATGGAATTAACCGCTCGGTACGCGTCCCCAATTGTCCTTCAGCCACTCCGGAGGTTTCGTTAACGGCTTTCTCGACGTGAATGCCGGGTGATGGATGACATGCGTTAAGATCCCTCGCTTTTCCAACGAGAAATAGAGACCTCTGATCGCCTTCTCAAGTGGGAACTCATCTTCGCTTCGCGGTTGCACCACATCCGTGCTCGCCATCGAAGACTCCGATATTTCCGACAACAGCTCACCCAGTGTTTCGACCGCCAGTTTGAACGTGTCGGGCATCAATGTGCCTTTGCGTTTGGAGTTCGGGTCGCAATCCGATGACTGCGGACCAGACTGATGGCCGTATAACGCCAACCACTGATTCGCGTCAAAAAGTACTTAATCGCTCGAAACTGCCGAAAGCGATCCGAACTCGAAATACGTATCAACGAAGTAAAGCTATCGTGCAAGCCCAAATCTGGCGATTCCTTTCGAAAGGCAAGCGACTCGTGAGCGGCACTCCGCAGCGGCTCCAAGGCCGCAAATGCTCTTATCTTGAGCGTGTGATAGCGACACCACCAAAGACTACTTTGTGAAGTGCCACATAAACCGGAGGATGCCTGCTCCAACAACGACCACGCTTCGTCCAATGTCCCCGAATAAACTCGAAGAAGATTCGCTTTCAGTTGATGCTTCCAACGCTCATCATCGCTATCTGGCACTAAAACCAACGCCCCTGCCTTCAATCGAGGGACACTTGATTTGCGAAAACACTCAGCGATCTTCGGAGGCACAAAGACGATGCCCGCTGCCTTTGTCGAATCACAAACCGCTCGATCGACGCGCGCCTCGGCCCAACCTTCATGCATCGAATCGCCATTGACCAGACGTACGATGCAATCGGACCCAAATGCCGTGACAGCACATCGCTCTTCAGACGACCCTGCTCACATAACGTGAGAGGGACGCTCGGTGTCGCCGTCTGCTCTGCGAGAAACATACGCACCCAATAACACTCTGTCAGCCTAGCCTCCGCCCGCCGTAAATTGACGATTGCGAAATCGGCTCCTGTCGCACTCGGGGTTTTGGAAAGCAATGCCTGGGCTTCGTTCAAATGCCTATTTGCCTCGAAGAACCTTCCCAGATTGGCCAAAGCGATTCCATACAACGAATGAAGTTTTACCAAATTCTGAAGCTGAAACTCCAAGTGAGAGAAGGGCAGATGACGACACAAATCGAGTCCTAAGTTGCTAGCTCGCGCAGATTTAATCCAATTGTCAAAAGAAATGAGACCAGTGGCGTGATACAGCAACTTGGCCCGCCGTAGATAGATGTAGCTCGTTTCTGCCAGCAGCCAGATCATGCTTGATAACTTCTGCCGATCACCGGCAAACTGACGTTTCCATTCTGCCTTCAATTTGATCGCCTCGCGCTCTTGAGTGCTCTCTAACAGCGTTTTAAATAAACTGATGTCCTTCGTCAAACTATCGTACTGCTCTCGAATTTTTGACTCAAACGTTGACGATGGACCGCAAATATCCTTCCAACTGCTGGACAAGTGGGGATAAGGACCCGTGTTCGATTTGCGTGCAGATTGATCCAATGAAATCAAGGTCAACTCGGTTTCTGCCTTGCCGTCGCGATCCTGACCACCCCCTTCTGTCGTGAGGGAATCGCACACAACTTTCATGGTACTGATCAAAAAGTCCTTCGCACTTTCCATCCGTTTTTGAATTCGCCAGCGAGTTTCTTGTCCTGACGAGCTTGCAATTGACTGATCTTTGCCAGCGCGCTTCCCCAATTGCGTTTCAACGTTCTCGCGGTGCTTCTCGCCCAACCATGAGGCATCAATAGAACTCGCCTGCCAAACCTTCAGCGGTGGCTTGGCCAAGAGAGAAGTGTCTTAGCAGCCTCCTGCAATGATGATTCAAAAATCAGTCCTTGGTAGGTGGCGACTGCTGCCAGGGAGTCACTTACACCCGGCCCTTTGCCTTGCTGCCATGATTTAAGGTCATCAGCATAAATCCTTGGTGCAGCAAATGGCGAAAACACCGCCGCCATGACACGGTGGTGGAGAGTTTCGATTACGGGTATCAAGTGTCCGCTCGAGCAAAACGCCTTGAAATACCAATCGCCAATCCAAAATGCAATCGAGCCCGACTGCCCAAGAGAGCGTTGAATGCATTTATGCGGCGAACCCTCGTCCCCATCCCCTGTGCCGCTGGTCGTCGAGAATCTCGAATCAATCTCGATTGACTCAATACTTGACGGATTGCCAAGCGAATATCACGCCGCATCCACATCGATCCGCCGGGCTTGTCGAGAAAGACGGCGGCCCGTCGCTAGCGCACTACTCCACTCCGACGATTCCTCCGACCTCAATAAGTCGTTGTCAATGACATTTCGGTTAAACCGGAATGGGCACTGAAAAGTTGCCTCCGACCCAGAGTGCGGCAGGATGCCGAGAGTGCCTGAATAGGGTGATCGCGTACAGAAATAGCAACCGTCGCTCCAAGCGAATTCTCGCTGAACGTGGCAATGATCGAAGATCGCCACCGCGGACAAGGATGGTCTCAAAATCGGTACTGGCCGTTGTCCCGTCGGTGTCGCCAACTGTGACTTTGAATAAAGGGCTCAGCGCCGCCCGCAACATATCGGCAAATACGGAGTAGGTTGCCTCCGTGGCAAACGTTTCATGCCTGTCGTCCTGGCGGGAACCGTTTCCGTCTGACGGTTGACCTGCGCCATGGCCCGCTTGACCCACTGCGGGTGAATCTTGCGATCCCCCTTCGGTCCGTTGCGGCTTGCCCCCAGCAACCAAGGGGTCAAACGGCCACTCAAAATCAATTTTCTGGACCTCCTGCAACGATTGCTCATGGGCCAAATTGGTTCGCCCTGCGACTGCCTCCGCGCCTCCCGCTTCGTCGTGCAAGCGAATCTTTAGCTTCCTAGACTTCTTATGCCGTTGGCGATGTTCGAGAAGCGGGAAATAGACGACTTGGATACCACAACTCGCTAGAGCCTCAATAAACAAATGCAAGCAATAAAATGAATTATCCTTCGGTTTCCATAAGGAGGGAATCAACCCCGAGCACGTGCCATACAGAATCTCGTCCATACAACATGACAATTAGATTACTGGCACTTGCCCGATACTCTGTTAGAACATTGCGGATCATGCGAGCAATCTTGTCAACCGTCACCTTGCATTTCGCTGGGTCCGGTCCTTGCTCCCCGTTACGATCACCAAAAATTGCCGCAACAATAGATTGATCGAGCGGATGTAAAGAGACATGCCGATTCTGGAATTGCCCCAATCGTAATGCCAAACTGCGGAAGAAGTCGCGCATCAAGGCGTCGACATCCATGTAGTCCTGTGTCTCCATCCAGAAGACCTTTTCCACAGATCACTGGTGGCGTACTCAACAGCGATCGAACTCGCTTACGCACAACGCCGCCGACAGAATCGACTACATAAGCGGGCAGCGGCGGATCCGTCTTGGCCGCTTCTGCGGACCGATACCATGGTCGCCATCGGCACACCACGGCCTATGCGGCAAGGCTTGCTCGGTTGTCTGAGCGAGGCGAATTCTGGAGACATCGCCCCTCATCAGTGTGATCAAGACCTTCTGCAACTCCCAGACAATGGTGTCGCGGGCCAAAGATCGGACATCGGCGGCAGAACTGACGGATCCACACAAAACGCGCGCCGCTTCCATCAGGTCACCCGTCTCCCGCGAACACTCGGCAGTTCGCTCGATCAATGCCACATCCGAGTCGTATTTGCGGATGCGACTGGGTGGTACGTTATGAGAGAACTCGTAGACCAATCCACCGGGTGGCAACGGTAAAACCACCCTTTGATACACTTCGTACAACAGCAGATCAGGCCGAGACGATTTGGTTATCCGTACCTTGCCTGCATATTCAGGAGCTTGGAATAGCTGACGAACCTTGCCAACATCCCCGCTGGTAAAGCAAATCAATAGACAATCGGTTGGTCAGGGGCTGTTTCTAGCCAATGCTTGATCATCTGAACGCAACGATTATCCGAGCCTGAGTATCCGACGACCAACAATCGTTTGCTATGCTGGCGTTTGCTGCCAATAGTGTGCCCACCGCCGCACGACAAGTATTCCGCAAATGTCCTGCAGGTCCTCTTTGGAGGGCTCCTCATCGAGGCTCAGGTCAGCACGTGATCATGCAGCTTCGCCGTGCAACTTGACGACACTGTCCAGCTTCCGCCACGGTCGCCGCAGGTGGCAACGACCCCACGGTTGTGACCGGGAGCACTCGGATTGACAACGATAGAGCACGGTACGCATCTTCAATCAGGGTGTCAAAATTTGTCGTTAACAGCGTCTGAATCCGTAACGGCCCAGCCAAATGCGCCCAGCATCTTATGCCCGAGATTGGGTTTACGATCACGCGTAATCGTTGTGTTGAATGAATCGATGATCGATGTGTCGAATTTTGGTTCATAGACTAATCGCGTTCCATCAACCGTCTCTTCGACCGACAATGACGCGAGAAAGGACAACGTCTCCCGCCAATCGTGCAACGACCGAATCCCCATCTCTTCGATACGTTGGTGATACGACTTGTTTGGACTGGGAACCATCTCATCGATGGCGAAGGAACCCGGGTAGATATCCGGACGCGCGCCCTTTTGCTAAAAAATCAATAAAATACCGCGCGCTTCGTGTCGATGCGTTCGGCGTCCCGAGATAACAGAATACTCGGAATTGCCGGCTGGCTAAGCACCGAAACCAACTCTTGTGCGGGCGACTGCCGACCGTGAAAGGTCAGGCTTTTGATTCTCTTCGATCCGCCCGCATCGTAGGCCACGTCCAGTTGAAGTTGTTTGCATAATTCGACAAAGCGTTTATGGATCCATTCCGCGCCAAATCCACCTCGTCTTTCGTCGGTAGCGGCGGCCAACCTTTTTTGGAAATATTCCAACGATGGGACTCGTTTTCACCATGCGTCTTGGGACGGTCGGTCGGGTCCGCCAGAACTAAATAGGTCGTGAAGGCGAGATAGTTGGTGAACTCAACGCCCATGATGATCCCAGAAGGACTGGACAGACCACTGCCAATGAACGGAGCAAAACTGTATCCCAAATCGGCGTCTTGGACAATTTTATTTATAAACTCAGTATGCTCATGTTCTGGCAGCATTAGCTAGACTCCTGAAGCGGAGGGAAATGGAGGGCGCACCTGGGCCGAGCTTCGAGTTTACTTAGAGTCAGTAGCCAATTCAATAAATACACAAGCGATTTGCCAAGAAAATATGATATTTAAACTAACGGACGGATCAGCCCTGACTGACGGCCATCCTCCGACACAGTCTCGAAAAAACGCACTGCGGCACCTATCGCTCTGCCGCCATCTTTGTAACGCCGCTCCCCGCTGTCTTTTCTCCGCGGCATGCAAGACCAAATCAACAACGCCCACGATGCATAATGGGCCCCCAAAGTAGCAGGCACTCTCCGAGTGCCGTCCGTCAAAACCCCAACCCCTAACTTGATCATCACGCCAAGTCATTCCACACTTCCACCAGCAGAGACTGCTGGTCTACAGACGGCTGCAGGTCTACATCGACTGCTGGCCTACATCGGCCGCTCATCTACAAAAACGTCTACCCTACCACACCAGCCCTTCCCATTAGTCCTTCTGCCCCCAATTTTTCTGCCTTCTCCTCCCACCACCAAGCACAAAGAACAAAGAACCAAGCACCAAGAACTCACCCCACCACCCTTTACAACTCCTCCCACCCCACGTACCGATCCTCCAGCCCCAACCGCCGCAAAAAGTCATTGACCCCATCCCACCGTACCCGCAGCTCACCCAACTCGAGACCACACCCTGCCCTGCCCTTGTCCCCAACGCACCGCGCTGGCCCGCAACTCAAACGCTACACCCCGGGCAACGCCCCCACCCCAACAACACACCACGCCTACTCCCAACTTGAATCAGCACATGCCAGCTCGCCTACCATTGGAATCCGTCGCTCTCGATCCACCGTCCATCACCGACGGATAGAGCAAACTGGAATCGTGGATAAACTATGCATGGTGGCGGTTTGACTCCGCCATCCCTGACGCTGTAACGTGGGCCTGTCCGAGCTCGTCGAATCCGCCGGAGCACTCAGTGACGGTAGTGCACTGTGCCGCAGCGATCAACTACAATCACGGTTCGCCAAGTTATTCCAGTCGATCATTAGTGGTAAGGAGGCGTCAAGTTGATAATCGTCATTGCACTGATGAAGCACTGGGAATGGCCGGCCAAGCCTCCAATCAAACGGAACAAGATGAGGACCAAGCCCATGCCGTCTTTGCCGATCAACATCAAGGATCTGCTGCACCGACGTACGATCCAAGTGGAACTTCCGAACACTGAGTGAATTAGGGTTCATTTTTAGTACAGGGAAAGGGAGGAGCGTGGTTTGGTCCATCCAAAACCGCTAATCGCGCCAGAATCGCGCAGGATCGCGCAGAATCGCGCAGGATCGCGCAGAATCACGCAGGATTCGTACCTAATACGACGTAATCTACTCACCTAGACCCCCCGCTCGTCCTCCCATCTTCAGGCGGAACGCATCAAGGGCTCGTTGATTCTTCCGTAGCGGAATGCGGCAAGCATTTCGATTGACGCGAAAACGCCCTGTTCTCGCCCGACTTCCTTGAGTCGGGCAACCCACTCGCGTGCAAGTCCGGAAAAATCAACCAGCCCTAAAACGCGGCTGGATTCTTCCGTAGCGGAATGCGTCAAGCATTTCGATTGACGCGAAAACGCCCTGTTCTCGCCAGACATCCTTGAGTCGCGCAACCCACTCGCGCGCAAGTCCGGAAAAATCAACCAGCCCTAAAACGCGGCTGGATTCTTCCGTAGCGGAATGCGTCAAGCATTTCGATTGACGCGAAAACGCCCTGTTTTCACCCGACTTCTTTGAGTCGGGCAACCCCGTCGCGTGCAAGTCTGGAAAAACCAACAAGCCCTAAAACGCGGCTGGATTCTTCCGTAGCGGAATGCGTCAAGCATTTCGATTGACGCGAAAACGCCCTGTTCTCGCCCGACTTCCTTGAGTCGCGCAACCCACTCGCGTGCAAGTCCGGAAAAACCAACAAGCCCTAAAACGCGGCTGGATTCTTCCGTAGCGGAATGCGTCAAGCATTTCGATTGACGCGAAAACGCCCTGTTTTCACCCGACTTCTTTGAGTCGGACAGCCCCGTCGCGTGCAAGTCTGGAAAACCAACAAGCCCTAAAACGCGGCTGGATTCTTCCAGTAGCGGAATGCGTCAAGCATTTCGATTGACGCGAAAACGCCCTGTTCTCGCCAGACTTCTTTGAGTCGGGCAACCCACTCGCGCGCAAGTCCGAAAAAATCAACCAGCCCCCTCGGCCAATGAGAGCGCCATTTGGGCCGCGCGCCCCCCTCACGTCATACAATCGCCATGCCTCCTCTGCCCAACGGCCGCTCCCCAAATGGGCATCCCCAGAATTTTTCCAGATTTCTCATAAACCCGTGAGACAAATCGGGCCTCCCAAACGCATATACAGATAGCCAATTCGCAGGAGATGGCCGCCAACAGAAAATCAGTGATCCACCAGACCTAACCATCCACGGGAGCCCCGCCATGCGCAGCCGCTGCCTCGCCTATCCTTCGTCCCAAACGAACCGGAAATCCACCGGTTTCACCTTGGTGGAACTGCTGGTCGTCATCGCCATCATCGGCGTGCTGATGGGACTACTACTGCCCGCGGTACAAATGGCTCGAGAAGCCGCCCGACGGCTGCATTGCAGCAATAACCTCAAACAACTCGGCATTGCCCTGCACGGCTTTCACGGCCTAAAAATCGCTTGCCACCCGGCGGTGCGGCCGATCAGCCACCATTTGGTATCTATTACGGTGATCAAGATTGGTGGGGCAGCTCGTGGATGATCTATATTTTGCCCATGCTAGAACAAGATAATGTTTACGCACGCATGATTTTTAACGGTGCATCCGGCTGGCCCGGCAATACCACACATGGCAATCCAACCTATCAGAGTCCTAGCCGGCGTCAAGGTCGCCACATACCGCTGCCCCTCCTCGCCGTTATCATCCGAAGGCATGTTCTGGGGCATGAACGTCATGGATAAACCCACCGTTGGGACCGCGAGTTATGTCGGTATTTCAGGGGTTCGTGGAGGACCAGGATTCACGATCGTTCCTGGCTTTACTGAAACCCGCACCAATTCCGGTGTCGCCGGCTGGGTGAGTGGTGGCGGAACTTTGTCCGCCAATAGCCAGTCCGCTTCGCGGATCTCCGCGATGGCTCCAGTAACACGGCGATGGTGGGTGAGCAAAGCGACTTTTTGATCGGGACCGGTGGCGAGTTGCTTGCCTGGTCGGGGAGCACACCTTTTGGCTTTGGAATAGGCGCGTTAGCGAAACGACCACCACCGTCCTACGGGAAGTCCACGACCTACGCTGCGAACGACAATCGACTCTACAATGTCACCGCCATTCAACATCGCCTGAACAACAAACGCAACAACAATTTAGGCTGGCCGCTGGGTAGCCAAGACAATACGGGCCACTGGCCAGATGTCTACATGGGTATTTGCGAAGGCACCGGCGTTTGCTTGATGGGCACCAACATCCCCGCTCAACTCTGCCCACCCAGGTGGCGTAAATTTCCTGATGGCCGATGGTTCGGTCACCTTCATCAGTGACGAACTGGGCCTAGACGTCTTGGGGCGACTGGCAACGCGAGATGATGGCCAAGTGATTTCGTTCGAGTTTTAGTCGAGTGACAAGGCGTCGGAATACGATTCCCCTGGGAAACAATGGCATGATTTCAAACGTTTGGCAGATACCCGTCGGGTTGCTCTTCACCATCCCCTTGTTGACGGGTTGCGGTGACCAGCAATTCGAGTCGACTTACCGAGTGACGGGGACGGTGACGTTGGACCAAACGCCATTGCCCCAGAACATCGTGTTCTTGACGCCCGAGACAGGCGATTTGCAATCGATCGCTATTGAGAACGGAGTTTACAGTGGGGAAGTCCGAGCGGGCCAACGCCGCGTAGAGATCCGCGCGTACCGACCGGAGACTGGGCCGCGTACTCCCATGGATCCGCCCCCGTCCAACTACCTACCCGAGCGATACAATACGACCACCGAACTCTCGGCCACCATCTCCGCCACCGACCCCAACGTCTTTGACTTCGCCCTAAATTCCAAGTGAGATCGCAACACGTTCAGCACAGCTTTTCCAGTATCACATGCTGTTATTCAAAACAAAAAATTGCCTCAAAATTAATCGCAAACACCGCCAACTAGGGTAAACCCCTACCCCCAGAAAAAGAACCTCGCGCATCAACCTCACCACCAGATCCACGCATGACGCCTAGCGTCCCCGCTCGTAGTCCGCCTTCAGGCGGGAATTTCCCTGAAACACCTCCACCCCAGAAAAAACCCCGCATCCCAACCTCACCACCAGATCCCGCATGACGCCCTAGCCGGCCCGCTCGTAGTCCGCCTTCGAGGCGGAATTCCACTAGAAAAACTCCCACCCCCAGAAAAAAAAACCGTGCACCAAAACCTCACCAAATGCTCACCCTCCACGCCTAAGCGTCCCCGCTCGTAGTCCCGCCTTCAGGCGGGATTCCCTAGAAGCCTCCACCTCAAGAAAAATGAAAGAAGAAAAAGCCGCCACTAGGGTAAAGCCCGCCTAAGGGCGGAACTACAAGCGCCGAGACCTCACCACCAGATCCCGTATAACGCCTGGCCGGCCCCGCTCGTGGTCCCGCCTTCAGGCGGGAATTCCTAGAAAAACTCCCACCCCCAGAAAAAAACGTGCCAAAACCTCACCAAATGCTCACCCTCCACGCCTAAGCGTCCCGCTCTGTAGTCCCGCCTTCAGGCGGAATTTCCTCGAAAAACCTCCCCCCCAGAAAAAAATCTCCTCGCATAAAAACCTCACCACCAAACCCCGTATAACACCGAAGCGTCCCCGCTCGTGGTCCCGCCTTCGGGCGGAATTCCCCTAGAAACACCTCCACCCCCAGAAAAACCCGCGCATCCCAACCTCACCACCAGATCCCCCTCCACGCCTAAGCGGCCCCGCTCGTAGTCCCGCCTTCAGGCGGAATTCCCCTAGAAAAAACCTCCCACCCCCAGAAAAAAAACCGTGCACCAAAACCTCACCAAATGCTCACCCTCCACGCCTAAGCGTCCCCGCTCGTAGTCCCGCCTTCAGGCGGAATTCCCCTAGAAAAGCCTCCACCTCAAGAAAAATGAAAGAGAAAAAGCCGCCACTAGGGTAAACCCGCCTAAAGGCGGAACTACAACGCACGAGACCTCACCACCAAACCCCGCATGACACCTAAGCCCCCCACTCGTCCTCCCGCCTTCAGGCGGAGTGCCCCTCAGAAAAGCCTCCACCACCAGAAAAAACTAATCGCAAAAAACCTCACCACCAAACCCGCATGACACCCTAAGCCCCCCGCTCGTCCTCCCGCCCTCCGGCGGCCACGCGCCCTACAAAAACTCCACCATCAATGGTCCACTTTCGGACCGATATACCGAGTCGCAACGACGATGTCATTGTACCAAACGGTGCGAGTCGTCCCGCTGCCCGATCAAGCGTAAGCGGCCGGTTCTGGTTCGGCTGGTCCGATCGCCCAATTCCTCCGACCGATCCAGTAGTTGAAGAGCTACTAACATGAGTTGTACCCGAGCGAGTCTTCGCGATTCAACCATTCGTCTGAGTATTGCATGATTTGCGCGTTGACAAGGCCACGGCGTTAGACTCTACTCCAAGCTGCCAAGTCTCGTTCCAGCGGTCTACTCGATTTGTATTGCCATTATTTAGCGGGATGTTCGATGTCAGATTTCGAAGTCACTCGGAAGTCTAGTAAAGCGACCAGATCGGACGAACGGCTTTCAGTCTATGAATTGGGCTGGGTTGATCTTCATGTGAAACATCGTCCGCAAATCATCTCAGGACTCTGTACGATCGCAGGAGAAGTTACGATCAATGTCGTCTTACAACGGATTCGCGCTTTTGTAATGACCAATACCCGGTACCAGTACCGCCTTGTATTCTCGCGATCACCGTCGTGGCAACTTGATCCAGAATTCCAAGTAGAAAACCATGTTTCGACAAAAGAGCTACCAAACGCATCCATCGATCATGCTATTGAACATATGGGAGCTCTTCTGGCTGGTACAGAGTTGACCAATCGACCGCCATGGCGTGTTGTTGTCTATCGCTTTGTCGATTCGCGCACAGAGATTAGAACCGCGATTGCCTTTTGTGCCCATCACTCCGTGACTGATGGCCTGGGAGCCCGCAAACTGTTCGAGGCCATCTTGGATGGAGCGGAAGAGGGAACCAGCACCGGCGTGGCGGTGGCGAATGCCCGAGAAGATCGATCAGAACCATCGAGCGGGATGAACGTATTCCAGTTTGGCATGAGCTTGGTCCGCGATTTCTTGCTAAAGCGACTCAACGACCCGTTTTCCGGCCCCACATCTTCCGCGCGTAGGGTACTGGAATTGACTTGGTCGCGTGGAGAATTAAAACAGGCGCGTCGAGCCTTTGGCTGTAGCCTACAAGAGCTGCTACTGTTGATCATTACCCGCAGCCTTGAAAAGTACGGCAGTCGCCGGGGACGATTGGGTAAACTTCGTGCGATTGTACCGATGGCGGATATAGCAGCGGCTCGGAGCGAACAACAGACAGCCCTTCACGATATTGGCTATTTGGATCTGCCATTAGGTCTAACCCTCGAGCAACAATTCACGCAACTGCGAATGGGCATGACCCGTCTGCAAAAGCGCCTCGACGATGGCGTTTTCGGTCGACTCTCAAAACTTTTGGCAATACTGCCAGGAATCGTGCGCTACCATGCGGCTCATCGATGGTCAAACAATGCCAATTTACTAATTAGCCTTGTTCCGGGAATCGTGTTGCGACCAACCATTTGCGGTATGGATGTCACGGCGATCTATGGATTGCCAGCCATTGCACCTGGGCAGGCGATCGCAATTGGCTTGCTTGTGACACGGGATAAGGTTCACGTGGCGTTAGTGCTGGACCCTTCGTCAGTTCCAGACCATGACTTACTAGCCATCGACTTGGAGAATTCGCTATCAGAGACCCTCGCAACTGCTCGCGACAATGCATAGAAAAAACGACTGGCGGAAATTTGTATTGACTAGTGCTTTGTCACAGCCAAAACTTGGCGTGTGGTACAGGGGTCAAGCGTCCATTGTGCGAAGCACCCGCAGGGCCGTTCCGGCAATTGACTCCTGACCCCTTTACCGCACCGATCCTAAAATTAAACGGTGACAAAGCACTAGTATCTTTTTGAGTTGAACCAGATCGGGTGCTGTCGGACGATCACACGCCCTCGCGCGATATCGTTTCGAGTGGGACTCCGCAAGTTTGGCAGTCCATAACGTGAACCATAAACAATGGTCGGTCGCAAGTTCTTGTGGCCACTCGAACTGAGGGATGAGCGAGTAAACTAGTTTCAAATAGTCACGGCGATGAACGAACAAAAGTTACCCAAAATCCGACAGCTGCTGGTCTACAGCCGGCCCCCAAAGTAGCAGGCACTCTCCGAGTGCCGTCCGCCAAAATCCTTACCCCTAACACAGACGCACCACCCATGTAGCAGGCACCCACCCCCTCACTTGATCATCACGCCAAGTCATTCCCCACTTCCACCAGCAGGGGCTGCTGGTCTACATGGGCGGACGGCACTCGGAGAGTGCCTGCTACCTTAGGCCCCACCCACCGCCGCATGAGATCATCACGCCAAGTCTTATCCCACTTCCACCAGCAGAGGCTGCTGGTCTACAGACGACTGCTGGTCTACATCGACTGCTGGTCTACACCAGCCGCACATCTACAAAAACCTCTACCCTACCGCACCAGCCCTTCCCATTAATCTTTCTGCCCCCAATTTTTCTGCCTTCTCCTCCCAGCACCAAGAACCAAGAACCAAGAACCAAGAACCAAGAACCAAGAACCAAGAACCAAGAACCGCCCCCGTAGTCCCCGCGTTTACTCACACACCCCACCCGATCTAATATCCAACACGTTACTAAACTTCCGATACTGCCGCAGCACGGCATCGACTTGTGATACTCGTTCATCGATCGTTCCCGGACTCTAAAAAACGGCACCCTGCGCTCGGCCAAGTCACCGATGATCTGGTCTTGAAACCAACGCCGCTTCTGATCCCCACTGCGATCCCAGGTATCCGCATAGGGAATATCCGTATCGCAAAGAAAGAACAAATCGTACCGCTTTTCCGCTTCGCGAGCCAATCGAGTCAGAATCGGACCCGCCGCACCGTGGTAATCCTTCGCAAACACATAGGTCGTGATGGGACACGTGTCGCAGAACAAGTACTTCTGCGCATTCAGTATCAAGGCGTCCTCCCGGCGGTTGTGCTCGGGAGCAATCTCCTCAAACTGCTCCAGCGTAATTCGTCGGTCGACGTGGTGCTTAAGCCAGTATTCCGCGCCGTACTCCGACATCCAGGTCGTCGTGTGCCGTTCAGCCATCGCCCGAGCCAGGGTCGTCTTGCCCGTTGAGGGGGCACCCAGAAAACAAACCTTGGTGATCAGGTCCGCATACACCACCGGGGCGATGTACTGACGCCCAGCAAAGGCGTTCTCGCGGAGCGCTGTCCCGCTGATCGGCACGGCAGCTCGCGCCTCATCGATTCGACGATCAACCGCGCCCAGCGCCCGGCTGACATGGTCACCGTAGAACTCGCTCGAGTAGAAATGGGAAATGCGCAGACCATTGAGCCGCTTGATAATGTAGTCTTCCTGTTCGCGACGGATTTCCGGCGTGTCACCGTAGCCGGCGGGCCCGTCCCAGGCCTCGATGATCCGCACCGTCGGATACAGTTCCCTTATCCAGCCCGCACGAACTTGCAGAGGCACCTCGATCACATCCGTGGCGTAGACCATTACAATCAGTTCGTCGACCTCCGCCAGAGCGGTCTCCACCAGCAATTGGTGCCCCCGATGGAACGGAGCGAACTTGCCCAGCGTCAGGCCACGTCGCATGTTTCACCCCCAACATCCACGCGGGAAGTCGGTGCGGCTGGAGACGACGCGCCCACGTGCCATCGCCACCACCCAAACAACGCATTCAAGAGAAAGATCGACCACATCAAAACCATCAAGTCACCGGCCGTCCCCCCCGCTTGAAAGCGAATCAACCACATGCCGATCGAAACAACATTGAGCATGATGTACAGGAGCCACTGTTCCTTGTACCGCCACATCATCAGCAGCGTGGCGACGACCGACAGGACGTTGGTCGTGGCGTCAATAAAGGGCGTGTTCTGCCGAGGATTCAGCCCCAGCAGCAGTCCAAGTCCGATGGTGGACACGAGACAAAGGCTGGCCACCGCCACCCGCTGCTTCCAGCCCAGTTGCCGCATCTCGACGGTTCTGCCTCGCCCGAGATGACGAGACCACAGCCCATAGCCAATGACTCCGGTTGGCAAAAAGAACAGCAGGTTGAGATAGACCTCGCCATACAGTCCATTGCGATAGGCCAATAACGAGTAAGCCAAGCTGTTGTACAAACCTATCAGGTAACCCTCGCGACGGCCGATCGCAATCAGACCGACGCATAAAATGCCAGAGAGCGAAACCGTAACTTCGAACAGACTCGTTGCCAGAAAAATGCTCAAGGCACCTCCGACGATCAAGAGGAACACCAGCCATCCAAGGTCGATCCGGCTGGAACTAGCGGTTGCGTTTGTCATGAGCAGTCTTGGGTGATCGTCGACGAAATTGAATCATGAGTTTACAAAGTGTTGAAGCCGACGTCTCAAAGGGTTTCAAAAGACAGCTCATGATTCTCAATTCTAGCGTCCGTTATAAACCCACCAAATCGGTGGCTCCGCCAGTTCAGCGCCTCCGCGGCTGAATCGTAACGGGGCAACCTGGCGAATGCAAGAAAATTACGCGTGCGATTTTCGAGATGTTGCGACGTCGGTGGGAATCCCATACCGAGGAAATCGACCGCGTACGTCGTTCTGTTCCCTATTACCCGTTGCTCCCAGTTTGTAGGTTCGCCCCTAACGGCTGGTCGCAATTGGGAACACACCCGTTTTGGGAATTTTGAACCGGTCGGCGTCCCCTTCCCGTCAGGCCCCGACAACCCAAATCTGCATCAGCCTGCTCCCTGTTACCAGCGAGCAACGTGTATGTTGCCGCTCATCTACAAAAACCTCTACCCTACCACACCGGCCATTCCCATTAATCTTTCTGCCCCCAATTTTTCTGCCTTCTCCTCCCAGCACCAAGCACCAAGCACCAAGCACCAACAACCAACAACCAACAACTAAGAACTAAGAACCAAGAACCAAGAACCAAGAACCAAGAACCAAGAACCAGAACCAGAACCAAGAACCAAGAACCAAGAACCAAGAACCAAGAACCAAGAACCAAGGACAAGAACCAAGAACCAAGAACCAAGAACCAAGAACCAAGAACCAAGAACCAAGAACCAAGAACCAATCCTCACCCCACCACCCTTTGCACCTCCTCCCACCCGACGTACCGATCCTCCCGCCCCACTCGCCGCAGCAAAAAGCCATTGACCCCATCCCACCGCACTCGCAGCTCACCCAACTCGAACCACACCCTGCCCTGCCCTTGTCCCCGCGCACCGCGCCGCCCGCAACTGAAACGCGACGCCCCGGGCACGCAACCACTCCCACAACCGCCACTCGGCTTCTGTCTCCAGGGCCACCTCCTGCACCCGAGTCGCACGGGACAAAGCCAACCGAGTCGTCCAGCGGCCTGCCGGCCGGCATCACATCGCCCGCCTGCCAGCGAATCGGTCGCGGCAACCGTCGCCAGGCCCCCAGTCGATACAGCACCATCGTCCCCTCTCGTCGCGGCTGGCACTGGCGTCTCGATCGACTCGCGTTCCACCAGTTCAATCTGCTGCACATCGGCCACATATTCGATACGCGGTTTATCACCCAATCCCGCTGGAAAGTAGAGCGCAATCTGCTGCACGGCGAACTGGCGCGGCTGGGTCTTGGCCCACGGCAGGTAATAGCAGTGGGATTGCTGCAGCCACTCCCAGTGCTCGTCCGTCCCCGGCAGGCGCGCACACACCGATCAAGCCGGCGTGAGCTGCCTGCCGCCACTCCACCGCCCGCTGCGCACCGCATGCACGATCCCCCGATCCGCCAACGCCCAGCCCCCAAGCGGACCGTCGCCAACAACCACTCAGCCAACCACTGCCGATTCCCCGGGTAGCAGCGGAATCGCACCCACCCCCAACCGATTCAACGCCTGCCACAATCGCCCCTGGCGAAAGGTGTCCGCTGGTCTCCACCCCCAGCGGAAACAGCGCCACGGCCTGGACCACCGACCTCTGCGGCGTCAAGCCTCGCCCGCCGCCTGGTCCAACTCCACAATCGCGTCCCGGTACCGATGCAAACTATTGAGCGACTCCGCCGGCGGCCCGGCGAACCGAACTGCCG
Organism: Pirellulaceae bacterium; assembly: GCA_018402565.1. Taxonomy (GTDB): domain Bacteria; phylum Planctomycetota; class Planctomycetia; order Pirellulales; family Pirellulaceae; genus M30B19. The sequence continues at coordinate 1,108,674 of JAGYIQ010000002.1, forward strand.
CACATAATCCGCGCTGCCATCCACCCGGTACTTGGCGTCCGCCACCAACTGCAACACCGGCCAACCATCCTCCTCCAACCGCACCAATAGGTCCGGCTTCTGCGGAATCAGCATCGCCTCCTGGTTCTTAAACCACGGGTTGTAGGCCACATGAATCTTGCGACTCTGCCCAGCCGCAAAGGTCACTTGCTGCTGGCCCGCGCGCAACCGCACCGACAAACGAGCAGACTCCGTGCGGAACAGCGAATCCAGTCGCACGGGCGGGCCGAACTCACCCTGCAAGGTTTCCACCAAGGTCAAGTACGCCCAGTACTCGTACAGCACCTCCAGGTCCTTGCACGACAGCTGCAACCAATCGCCTTCCAACCGCAACCCCGACCGCAACAGCAGCAACAACCGAAACGCCTCGCGATAGCCCGGAGCGCAGGTCAGCTGCAACGAGACAAAGCCCGCCGGCGGATCCCCCGCAGCCGCCACCATCGGCGCTGTGCCCAACCACCGAGTCACTCGCCGCTGCATGCGGCCCAGGGCCTCCACCGCCTGCCGCTGCCGCACCCCACCTTCGCCCCGTCCCCACACACCGGCACGAGTCTCCGCGGTCGAGTGAGCCACCACGATACTGGCCAAGGTCCGTGCGACCATTCGCAACTGCGCCGCCAGCCACCGATGCTCGTTCGTATCCAACGTCAATGTCGCCGGACGCTGCCGCACATGCTCGCGAACCACACCGTCCGCCAACGGCAGCCAGCCACCGCGCCCCTGCCCACGGCGGATCTGAGCCCGCACCGCCGCGTCCACACGTCGGACTTTCTCCACGCGTACGACTTGTTCGCGTCGCACCAGTCCCCGCATCGGCTTGGCCGCCACGTACTGGATCGCCCGCTCCAGCTCATCAACGACCGCCTCCAATAACACGAACCACTCCAACCGCGACGGCCGCTCCCCCACTGCAACCTTGCCCAACTGATACGTCGCTCGCAGGTACTCATACGCCAGACTGGTCGAGATCCGCTGCACATCCGCCAAGATCGCTTGGTAATCGCTCTCGTAGTCGATCTTGGTCGGGAACACCTCGACTTCGAACTCGATCACCGTCCGACCGTTCAAGACAAGCGCGAACCGACTCCGCCCAATCTGACCGCGAAAATTCAAGTTGCCATGCACCACCTGCCCAGCCTCTTGAGCTCGCAAACCTTGCACAATCTGTGGATCGCGATGACGGACCTCGATCGTATCGCCCGGCTGCGCGGCACGCACATACAATTGGTACTCGGTCTGCTCGTACAGCCGCACGCCCAACACACTCGCTGGGTCGCTCGGCTCCAGCCACTGCAAGCGGCGATCTTGCGTCACAATCGTGCAATACGCAATCGGAACATCGCGATCTTTGACCACCGCCGGATCACGGTCGCTGACACGACACCACTCCAAGTGAAATCGATCGGTACGCCAGCAAAACAATGGCTTCATTCCGCCAACCTATTCCCATAGCGACACGACCGCCGAATCAAATCCAAAACGCCGTGTAGCCTTCACTCTGCAATCGATCCCACATCAGACACAACCGAGCACAAGTCCGTGGCAAGCGCCGGCCCTCCATCGAGTCCGCTCGCCGAGCCTTCGACCATTCCGCCACCAAATCATCAGCCTCTTCATCACTCCGCAGCGGCTGCCCTTGGCTGGCCAAGCCCATCAAGCCGATCAGGGTCGCCCGCAAGGCTTGGCTGCCACCGACAATCCGCGGCAAGACTTTCATCAGAATCGCCACATCCAGCGGATCGACCTTGTCGCCTTCACGCGTGCGAAACGATTCGACGACCTCGTCGGCATGGATCAAGAACAAGATCACCTCGTCGCGTGTCCGATAGCCCACCTGCAACTGGCTCCGCATCAAACAATCATTGACCTGTTGCAGCAGATTGGTCGCCCGTTCCGCCTGGGCATGGTAACTGGCAGACTGCTGATCCAATTCCGCCAAACGACTGGCCGCTCCCTGCCAAAAACGCCGCGGCCACTTCTGGATCGGCTTGGCCGCGGCACCCTGACGGGGCGTCGCGGCGAAACTCAAGTCGACCTCCGACAATTCAATCGTGAACGCCCGGTCCAACACCTTCCGGCTAAAGCCATGCGCACTGTCGTCCATGTTCACCGTGCCCACCACCCCCAGATTTTCGGGCAAGCATTGCGACGCCCAATCCCCATAGGTCTCGCGGCTGTGTTGCGAGAACAACGGACCCGACATGAACCCGCCCCCCGTCGCAGGTCTCCGGTCCTCGATCGCACTCAACACCTCGGCGAAGTAGTGCTCCACTCGAGCCAAGTTCATCTCGTCGATCAACGCCACGTAATAGTCGCCCGGATGCGCGGTTGCCGCGGCGGCCGTCTGCAAGAACACCCCCGGTCGGAACCGACCCTGAATGTCGGCGTAGCCCAAGACCTCCGAGCTATCCGTCCAGTCGGGCCGCACGGCAATTCGCTCCATACAACCGCCCGTAAACTGCGCCACCAACTTCGGCAGTTTGGACTTGCCCGTCCCCGAGACCCCCGCCAAGATCACCAGCGGCTTGGTCCGCAGAGCCGTGACATACGTCGCGATCTGCCACGGTTGGTAGACAAAACCATCGTCAGCAATCGCCTCGATCAGGGCCTCGACGGCAGTTGCCAAGTCACCACCCAACTCGGAAGACATCGGCTCACTCATCGTCGGCCACCATTTCTCGCGGAGCGCTGCCAAGACCCGCTCTTGGACCTGGGCATCTTGGAGCGCCAACCAGAACGCTTCATGAATTCGCGCATGAGAGATCTTTCGTCGAATTTGAGCCGGAGTCGGCTTGTCACTGGATAGCCTATCTTGCGGATCATGATACGCCAGCAACCAAAACACATCGGCCGCCATCCGCACGAAACCTTCAGCCAATTGCTGTTCGCCCACATCCTGTCCGTACGTTTTCAGTCGCGCGATAAACCGCTCCAACAACCCATCGAACTCGATCCGA
>JAGYIQ010000020.1 GCA_018402565.1 Pirellulaceae bacterium
GCCGCCGCCCAGGCCGTGTGGGCCCGGTAGAGCGAGTGCACCACGAGCAGGTCGGCCCCGGCAATCGCCTCCACTGCCCGCTCGGCCACCGTCCGGGCAATCACATGGCAGTCGCGGGCGAGGAGCCCTGAGCCCGCGGGGATCCGCACGGCCCGGTCGGCGAGGCCCGAGCGGTCGCGGCGACAATCGTCAAACGACAGGATCGGCGCGTCGAGGGCCGCGGCAAAATCATTGATCCCGCGGTACAGCCCGCCGAAGGCCGGATCGTTCGTCGGGCAGATGTTTCAGATCTTCACGCGTGTCGGCCGGCTTGCAGGCCTACGCGCACAAAAAAAGCCTTCCAATTCGCTTGTAATGGAGGGATGGATGCCGGGGATCCTGGAGTAGAAGCTGGTATCCACGATCGGCAAGTTGCTGAATCTCTACCGGCAAAGCCCTGTAATGGCGCCAGAAACGTGGGCTCGCTCGATGCTTCATCGATCGATGCAACGGCCGGAATCCAAATCATCAAGAGCTTCTTGAATCAGCCAGTCGAGCCGCCCTGCGGCCTCGTCTTCGGCGATCTGCCGATCCCACGCAGCGGCATCAAACTCGGCGTACCAAGCGCGAAAGGCCGCCATCTCATCGGGAGCCAGCCGTTGGATTGCCGCTTCGATTTCTTCGACGGTGCTCATGAAACCCAGTATGCCGGCGGAAGGTTGGAAACTCGGACCTATCAATTCTGCCAAAGCATACAGAATTGTAGTGCGCCTTCACCCCCCGAGCCACCACCACTCCTACGCTGCAGCGACAGCGATCAGTTGCCGAACTTCCGTCAAGCGCGCCTATCCCGCCGCACCCCCGCCCCCCTACGCCCGGTAATACCGGGCGGGCCGCTTCTGGGCGGCGTCGCGGCAATCCACCAGCGGCACGCCCAAGCTCGCGAAGTCAAACTCCGCATACTCGGCGTGGTTCGTGCAGAGCACGATCACGTCGTAGTCGGCGGTGATCGGCTGCGATTCGCGTCCGGCGACGTGATGGTGGCTTCTGCCCGGCCGGATCGCCGGCACGTGCGGGTCGTTGTAAAAAACTGCCGCGCCGCGTTTTTCGAGCGACTCCATGATCGCGTAGGTGGGCGACTCGCGGTCGTCGTCCACATTCGGCTTGTAGGCCAGGCCGAGCAGCAGGATCCGCGAGCCCCGGACGGCCTTCGAGGAGTCGTTGAGCGCCTCGGCTATCCGGCCCACCACATACTCAGGCATCGCCGTATTGATCTCGCCGGCCAGCTCGATGAGCCGCGTGGGAAGGTCGTATTCAAGGGCCTTCCAGGTGAGATAGAAGGGGTCGATCGGGATGCAATGCCCGCCGAGGCCGGGGCCGGGGTAGAAGGGCATGAACCCGAAGGGTTTGGTGGCGGCGGCCCGGATCACCTCCCAGATGTCGATCCCCATCGCCGCGTAGATGATCTTCAGCTCGTTGACCATCGCGATGTTGACGGCTCGGAAGATGTTTTCGAGCAGCTTCGTCGCCTCGGCCGCGGCGCAGCTGCTCACGGGCACCAACTGCCCGACGATCCGGCCGTAGAGGGCGGCGGCCCGGTCGCGGCAGGCCGGGGTCAGGCCGCCGACCACCTTGGGGATCTCGGAGAGGTTGGTGGCATTGCCCGGGTCTTCCCGCTCGGGTGAGTAAGCCAGGAAAAAATCCTGGCCTGCCCGCAAGCCGCTGCCCGCTTCCAACAGCGGCTTTACCACCTCCTCTGTCGTGCCGGGATAGGTGGTCGATTCGAGCACCACGAGCTGCCCTGGCTTGAGGTGCGGAGCGATCGCCCGGGCGGTGTTCTCCACGAATGACAGATCCGGCGCCCGGTTGGTGGTCAGCGGCGTGGGCACGCAGATCAGCACGGCACCGGCCTGGCGGATCAGGCTGAAATCAGTCGTCGCTTGAAACCCGGCCTGCCGGGCCTCGGCTATGGCCGCGTCGCCGAGGTGCTTGATGTACGACCTGCCCGCATTGAGACTCTCGGTCTTTTCCTGGTCGAGATCGACGCCCAAGACGGCTGCGCCGCTGCGGGCAAACGCGAGACACAAGGGCAGGCCCACGTAGCCCAGGCCAATGATTGCCACGTCGAATGGTGCTGTTTTCATCGAGTCCGAGTGTAATCAACCTGGCTGCAGCTGGCGGCGTTGCCGTTCCCGCTGAAGGCCGAGCCTGGCCGCGCCCGGTGTAAACTCAGGCTTGTCCGCACTCCGGCCCCCGCCTCCCGGGGCGGCCAGGCAATCTGCGAAGGCAGCAGGCGATCCGGCCCATGCAGCAGAAACGCATTGTCGTCTTCCACCGCTCGTTGCGGTTTGGCGGCGCCCAGCGGGCCCTGATCGGCTTTGCCAACGGATTGTCGCAATCCGGGCATGAGGTCACGTTTCTGGCGGGATCCGGCAGCTCGGATGCGGCCCGCCAGATGGGCCTGCGGCCGGAGGTGAAGCTTGTGATCCTGAATGCGAGCGGCGCACTCGCACAGATCCGGGCTCTCGCCTCCCACCTCCGAATCCATCGCCCAGACATCCTGCTTGCGCGGATGGAAACGACCGTGATCGTCGGCCGGATCGCGGCATTGGTCTCCGGTTTCCGAGGGCGATGCTTTTTTGGCCATGGAAGTCCGCTGGTGAGGGCGCGAGCGAGACGGGGCTTCAAGCGGGTCTCGCAGTTCGTCAAAAACCTGCTCGCCCGCTGGGCTTTTTCGACCGCGGCCTGTGCGTTTAGCGCGACTCCGGGCAGCGCTGAGGAACTGGCGGAGTTTCTGGGCATCCCCTCCGGTCGGGTGCGGGTCATTCCCAACGTGCTGAGCATCGGGGAGTTTCCACCGGCAAGCGTCGCCGAGTTGGAGCTTCAGCAGCGACCGGATGCGTTTCTGTGTGTCGCCCGTCTCGACGCCAACAAGCGGGTCGGCAGGGTGATTGAGGCATTTTGCGAGGTCGCCCAATCCAATCCGCTGGTGAGCTTGCTGATCGCCGGCACGGGCGAGGAGGAAACGAGCCTGCGACAGCTCGTCGACCGCCTGGGTCTCGCTCACCGCGTCGAGTTTCTCGGGTTCGTCGGGGATATCGCCCCCGTGTATCAACGCTGCAAGGTGTTTGTGCTGGTGTCCGAGGTGGAGCAGTTCGGCATGGTCTATCTCGAAGCCATGAGAAAAGGCCTCGAGGCCATCGGGAACGGCGCGGCGAACGGGCCCCGGTTCATCAACACCGTCTGCCCTTCGCTGGTCGCGCTGCCAGACGTCTCGCCCCGCGGCCTCGCAGCCGCCATGACCCGCGCGATGGCGGGATGGTCGCCCGAGCGGGGAGCCAGTTTGAGCGAGGAGTCGCTCCGCTTCTCCGAGGCCGCGGTGGTGCAGGGCTATCTCAACCCTCTGATTGCCGAGATTTCCCGATGAACTGCTCGTATGTGCTCACCGTGAAGAATGGAGCGGCGTTTCTCGAACGGTGCATCGAGTCGGTGTTCCGCGCGCATCCCGGTGCCGAGCTAGTGGTCGTAGACGACGGCTCGACCGACGATAGCCTAGCGATCCTCGACCGGCTGTCCGCCCGGTTCAAAAGCCTGAAGCTGATCCAGACGCCCGGGGTCGGACGGTCTGCGGCGCTCAACCTGGCCTGGCGTGCCACAACAGGCAGCTTTATCGCAAACATCGATTGCGACGACCTGATGCTGCCCGGGCATGAAGACTTGGCGGCCTGGCTGGCTGGGGCCGATGAATCGGTCGGCATGATCTGCGGGCGGGCCCGTCTCGTGTCACACGATGCCGAAGCCGTGTATGACCGATTGAGGACCGCTGCCCCCGGCGGCCCCCTTGGTCCGGTGGAGGATGTCACCGAGGCGTTTGTGTGGCGCAACCCGGTTGCTCACATCGCCACCGTGGTCCGGCGGTCGGTGCTCGTGCAGGTCGGCGGCTATGACGAAAGCCTGCGTTCGAATGTCGATCTCGATTTGTGGCTGCGGATCCGCAATGCGGGCTTCCGGATTGTCCGCGCGGATCGCGTCGTGGCCTTGAAGCGGGTTCACGGCCAGCAGTCTTTTGAGGCCCGGCGGCACCTGCGATATGTTTGTTCAAGCATTCGGGTTCAATTCCGGCAGGCTCGTGATCTTGCGGAGTCGTCATTGGTGCTGGCGATCGGTGTCGCTCGCTTGACGTGGGCGTGTGTGCCGAGAAGGCTTCGGCTCCTGGTGATTGGCCGATTGAATCGCAACAGCGGGAATCGTTGATGGAAAACTCCACCAAGCCAGAGAGCATGCTCGCAGTTGCCGCCGAGACGGCCGCGGTCTGGCTGCTGGCGGCGGCCGTGGTCGTGGCGCCGCTCCTTCTCGCGTGCGCCCCGGAGTGGCCCCGGCTCGGGCTCGAGGCGGTGATGGCACTGGCCACGATCCTATGGGCCGTGTCGCGGCCGCGGTCGCCCGTGTTGATGGCGATCCCCGTCGTCGTCGCGCTACTGTTCTGCATCCAGGTCGTCCCGCTGCCGGATTCGATCTTGTTCACGATCGCGCCGATTTCCGGGGGCGCCTGGAAGGCGGAGACGGCCATGCCGGCGTCGGCCTGGGGCAGCATCTCGATCGATCCGGCGGCGACGCTCGTGGCGATCCGCCGGCTGTTCCTCGGGCTGGCCACGGCCGTGACGGTCGCTTCGCTGGGCCGCTCCAAGACCTACCGCACCGTGCTGATCTGGTCGCTGGCGGTCACGGGCCTTGTGCTCGTAGTTGGCGGGCTGGTGTTTGGGCCAGCGCAAGACGCCAAGTTACTGTGGGGCGCAGTAGATTTGGCGGGGCAGGTTCGCAAGACCTACAGCGCTTCGATCCCGCCTGTGATGTCGGCCGGATTTGGCCTGCGAGAGGTCGTGAAGGTGGGCGAACTCCAATACGTGTTTATTTCCTCCGCATCCGGCAACGGCTTTTTCACGTACCCCTACTGCAATCTGTTCGCCGGAGCCTTGGCGGGCACGCTGCCGGTCGGTATGGCCCTCTGGCTCTCCTTGTCAGCGAGTCGCCTTACAGTGTGGCTGCGATGGGGCGTATTTGGCCTCGCCGCCGTGGGCTCGGTGTGGCTGGCCGGCATCGAGGCGGGCTCCCGGGGAGGGGGCCTGGCGCTCGCCCTGGCCTGGGTCTGCCTGGCCGCGATCGTAAGCCGCGATTACTGGAAGGAGCGCGGGCTCAATGTCTTAATCGGCCGGCTCGTGCTCGCGGGGCTCGTGCTGGTAGGGCTGGCTTTGCTGCTCCTCTGGGCGGGGGTTTTCCCTGAGCCGTGGCGGCGAAAGTTCATCGCGGTGCTTCAGGAGGGCCGGCTTAACGCCGCGATCATCGGGTTTCGGATGTTCAGCGCATCGCCGATCATGGGCACGGGATTCGATACCTACCAGCTCCTGATGCCGCGCTATGCGACCGAGAGGTTCATCATATTCTTCGCCCACAACGAATATGCGCAGCTCTTGGCGGAGGCCGGCTTGCTCGGCATGGCGTTTCTGGGAACCACGGCCGTCACCCTGGGTCGGCGATTTCTGCGGTTTTGGAACGATGCCCGGGGCATGTATCGCGTGACCAATGCCGGCCCGTGGGCGGCGTTCGTCGGGCTCGCGGCTCATTCGGCCGTGGACTGGAACTTTCATCTCCCGGCCAACGCCCTCTTGGGGTGTGTCTTGGTTGGGCTCGTGGCATCGAGCGTGCCGGAGCCGCGGGCCGCGTGGCGAGATGCGGAGCGGTGGACCGCGCTGCGGCTGGTTGCGGCGGCGCTCCTCGTCTTGACCGCCATTTCCGTCGTGGGGCTGCTTGCGCGGGATGCGCTCACCACTCAGCGCCACCGCGAACTCCTTCACGCCATCGAGGCCGACCGGGCAGTTACCCGCATAGGCAAGCCGGGCGAGGCCGAGCAGCTACTTCGTCAACAACTTTCCAAGGCCTGTGATTTTTTCCCCACAGATTCGGCCAATGGCCGGCTGGCACTCTCGATCGGCCAAGGGTTTTTACACCTCGCCCAGCAGCCCGTGGCTCCGATTCGAGATGAAAACCCGTTGGCACAAGCCGATTCGTGGCTCACGCGGGCCCGCCGGCTCAGCCCCGCGCTGCAGGGGGTGCCTGAGCCCGCGCTGCCATGACCCCATGACCAAAAAACCGCGACTTGTCGTGGCCATCACTGACAGCGTCAGCACCGTGCTCCTGCGCGGGCAGCTGCAGCATGCTGCCCGCGCGGGCTTCGACGTCTGGCTGCTCTCGGCCGCCGGCCCGGGGCTCGAGCGGTTTGCCGCCGAGGAGGGCGTGGAGGTTGAGGCCGTCGCTTGGCAGCGGGGGCTCGCGCCCTTGGGCGACCTCCGCGGCTGTTTCCAGGCCTACCGGCTATTTCGCCGAATCCGGCCGGCGATCGTGAACGCCTCGACGCCCAAGGCCGGTCTGCTCGCAACGCTGGCCGCCTTCCTCGCCCGCGTGCCGGTGCGGATTTTTACGCTCCGCGGCCTTCGCTCGACCACGCTCACGGGCGTAGCAAAGTTTGTGGTTGGGATCTCCGAGTGGCTCACCTGCCGGCTGGCCACCGATGTGGTCTGCATCAGCGAAGGGATTCGGTCGGCCGCGGTGGCCCGAGGGATTGTTCCCGCGGCCAAAGCCCGCGTCTTGGCCCGTGGATCGAGCAACGGCATCGATCTAGGCCGATTTACGGCCACGCCTGAAAAGTTTGCCGCCGCGGCCGAATTCCGGCAGTCACTGGGCATTCCCAAAGCCAGCCCCGTGATCGGCTTCGTTGGCCGGCTCGTGCGAGACAAGGGGATCGCCGAACTCGTAGCCGCGTATGCAAGCCTGCGGGGCGAGTTTCCGGATCTGCATCTCGTACTCGTTGGGCCGGCCGAGTCGGCCAATGCCCTGCCGCCGACCGTGCAAGAGCAGATCGAATCCCTGCCGAACGTCCATCTCGCCGGCAGCCTGCATGATCCTTCGCCGGCCTATCTTGCGATGGACGTGCTGGCTCTCCCGACCCATCGTGAGGGGTTTGGCAACGTGCTGCTTGAGGCCGGCGCGATGGGGATCCCGGTGGTCGCGAGCGCTGTCGAGGGCTGCCTCGACGCCGTAGCTGACGGGGAAACGGGCACGCTCGTGCCCGTGGGAAACGTCGCCCGGCTCGCGGCAGCCCTCGCGGCCTACCTGCGCGACCCGGATCTCCGACAGCGGCACGGCGAAGCGGGCCGCACGCGAGTGCGCTCGTTCTTTCGGCAGGACGAGGTCTGGCAGGCTCAGGTCGAGCTCTACCGAGGCCTGCTGGCGAGCCTTTTCAACCGTCCAGCGTAGCCTGCGGTGGCGAACTCGATATCGGCAAGGGCCCTGCTGGCTAAGGTCGGGGGGTCAACTGTTGATCCCCCGCGCAAAGCGATACCCAATCGCTGCGTCGACGACGTAGAGCACAACTCGAATCGCGGTGAGCAGCCACAGGGCCGTGATCACGTCGATCCGCAGGGCGAGCACGGCCCAAAAGAGCACACCGAGCATGACGAGCCGGGCCGTGTTCCACCAGAAAATGTATCGCGTGGCCCCCACGACGAGCGCCCCTTTGTCGAGCGGTGTGAGCACAAACTGGAAAAACCCGCCCACCGCGAGGATCCGGGCATACTCGCCCGCTACCCGCCATTCTGGCCCAAACACGACGGCAAACAGCTGCGGCGCCAGCAGAAACACCGCCGCAGCTGGCACAATCGCCAAGACGGCGGTGCGAAACAGCGTCTGGCGAAAGATCCCGTCGAACCGACCGGTGGCCTGGTAGGCGGCGGCGATCTCCTGCCGATAAACATTGCCGATCGCGTTGGCGATCATGAGCGTGGGCATGGTCACCACCCTGTGGGCCAGGGCATACATCCCAGCCGTGGCGAGCGAATAGCCGCTGCTCATGATGAGGAGCGGGGCCTGGAGAGCGATCGCCCCGATCAGGTGCGAGGGCACCAGGTGGAAGAGATGGGATCGGTAGCTGTGGGCCACGGTCAGCAGTGAGCCCAGCCCGCGGCCAACCAAGTGCTGACGAATGTCCCGCCAGCCTGTGATCCACATGGGCACCGCAGCGAGGGCTTGCCCGAAAACCGTTCCCGGAATCATCCCGCCGGCGGCATGAGCCAGACCAGCGCCAAGGTTCCCTACCGTCACGGCGGCTGCCTGCTGCACGCGGGCCGCGGCCATGGCCCCATACCGCCGTCGCCGGTTTTGCCACAGCTGGTAGATGGCCGCCGAGCCACCGGCCAGGATCGAGACCGGCAAGAGAAAGAGCCAGGGCGTTAGCCGCTCTGCCCCGGCAGCCCGGGCGAGGGCTGGCCCGGCAACCGCCACGACCAGAAGAGTCGCCCCGCTCACCATCAGGCAGCAGCCTGCAGCCACGGCCGCCAGGCTCGCGGCCTTGTCGTCTTCCGCGGGCAGCGAAATGGCCAGTTCGTAGCGGCCCGTCGCGACCACGGCCAGCACCGTCGAGATCGCGAGAAATACCCCCACCACGCCGAAATCCTCGGCGCCGAACAGCCGGGTGAGGATTGGGCTAGCCGCCAGCGGAATCGCCTGGGCGACCGCAGTCCCTGTCACGAGCAGGCCGATGTCGCGGAGGTAGCCCCGCGAGAGAAGGCGGCGTTCGGGAAGTGGCTCGGATGGTTCCATTGGGATCAAGGAACCGATTAGACTACGACTTTAGTCCCGACTCCATCAGGTACCGCTGTAGCGTGAGGTGAGTCATGAAGGCGAAAATCTTGGCGACGCTGCTGGGCGGCCTCGCCTTCTTGGCGGGCTTCGCAACGCTCGCAGCGGCAGAGCCTCCGAATACGCTGGCCGATTTGCTGGGCGGAGAAGCCGACGCCCAGCCCGCAGGGAAGTTAGAAGTCGCCCTAGGGCTTCGGCGACTCGCCGTGCCGCCATCTGCCGAGGTGAAGGCTGCCTTGACGCAGATTCAAGCCGTCTTCTCTACGGAATACGCAGCCGCGAAGACGGCTGATGCGAAAGCGAAGCTGGCGAAGCAACTCACCTCGCACGCCGCTGCGGATCAATCGCCAGCGGCTCGCACAGCGCTCCTGCGAGAGGCCGTCCGGCTGGCCATCGAGGCCGGCGATGTCAACGTCGCCATGGAATCCGCAGCGAAGATGATCGATGCCTTCGAGGTGGATCGGGATGCGGCGCTGCTCGAGGTGTATCAGTCGTTGCTCAAAACCGCCTCACCCGAGGCTGCTCGCGACCTCGGGCAAAGCATCCTGAAGTTTGCGGACGAAGCGCTCCGGGGCGGGCGAAATACCGCTGCAGAAAAAGCCGTTCCGCTGCTGCTGAGCGTGTCGCGAAAAGCGCGAGACCCGCTGCTCGTGAAGGCCGCCAGCGGGCTCAAACTCCGCATCGCGGAAAAAGCCGCGCTGGAGGGCCGTCTCGCTCCGCTGCGGGCGAAGCTGGCCGAATCGCCCAACGACCCGCAGGCCAATCTCGAACTGGGGCAGTTGCTTTGCTTTACAGCCGGCAACTGGAAAGACGGCCTCCCAATGCTTGCCAAGAGCCTTGATGCGAAACTTGTGGCTGCAGCGAGCGCAGACCTACAAGCTGATGGAAATGACGATTGGAGTTTAGCCGTGCGGGTAGGTGACTTTTGGTGGGACTGGGCCGCATCCCAAAAACCAGATTTACAGGCGGCGGCGGAAAGCCGCGCGTCTGCGTTCTACTCGCGCGCTCTACCACACTTAACTGGCTTAGAGAAAGTGCGTGTCGAAAAGCGGCTCACGGAAAATCTGCTCTCTGAGGGCGGCAAGGAGGTAAAGCTTCGTTTGGTAGACCTGAAAGAGGTCAGCTTCGATGGGTCATCAAGAGCGTTTACGAAGGACGGAACTTGGAGTCCCAACCAGAGATTCCTGTGGCAGGGCAAGGAGCATCCTGACGCGCTCTTCTACCCGCCTCCGGACCATGGCACGACCACGATTCGGTACGATGTGCCGTACCGCGCGAAAAAGCTTCAGGGCGCTGTGGGCGTTTTCGAGGTTCCCGACAAGCCGGGCTTTTGGAAGCCATCGGTGCCAGTGGTATTCAAAATCATCGGGGACGGCCGCACGCTTTGGGAATCCCCTCCACTCAAGGAGATCAACTCCGGCACGCGATTTTCCGTGGATGTGAGCCGAGTCAAGGGCGTCCGATTGCAGATGCTCAGCACAGGGCGAGTGGTGTTTCCTCACGCCGCTTGGTTCGATACGGCTTTTGTCAGATGACGAGCCAAGACAACGCCACTCTGATACCTGCTACTACTCGTAGCAGATGAGCCGTGCTCCATCGATTACTTGGCAACTTGGCTGCCTACTGCGCAGCATTTGTGCCGGGGCTTGGAGTTTGTCTTCGAAGGATCAGCAGTTGATCGAGATGTACAATCAATTCGAAATCGCCAAACAGTGCTTTTGCCCGTCCAACTAACTCTGCCTTAGTGGGCCATCCGCGCTGGGTTCCAAACTCGCGAAAATCATCAATGACTATTCCCGCGACCTTCGTCTTATGGACGGCAATTCTCGTGAGCACATCCAGTGCTGGCTCTACCTTTTCGCCAACGGCAGTCGAAGCTCCTGAGAAGTGGCCGTCCAAGAAAAAAGTATGTCGCTCTCAAGGCATCCACCCTCAAGAAGTTTCCCGACCTCCTCAGAGGCATCGCCTTGGATAACCTCACATTTGGCAGAAGCTTTCAGCCTTTGTTTAGCAGCCTCCGCGAGCGTTGGATCAAGTTCGATCGTATAAACTTTTTCGAAGTAGGGAAGGCAACGGCGAGTCGTTACTCCCTTGTACGTTCCCGTCTCGACAAGCACTCGGGCTCCCATACATCGCTTTGCACCAATAATTTGGCGATACTTTGTGTAGCTGTGCGGTGCGCCGTATCGAAACAACGCAATCTTGACGAGATCAACCAAATGCCCGATCGGGCCTGCGTATGGTGCCACCAATGGCGAGTTCATAATCCACTTCTTCTCTCTGTCACACGGGATCAATAAGGATTGTACAGGCAGTCACATCCATCAACACGTCTTGGGCGTTTCTGGCCATGGCCAGACCTTGCAAGTCTTCCTAATCATAGGCAGCATAAAGGTCTTCTCGGCGATTCCTTTTCAAAGCCTTAGTCAATGCATGGAGCACGGACAGATGATAATGCTGTTGGGCCATTGAGAGCCCCATCAGCGACGGCTTAAAACGGACGCAGGTCGTGAACTCCTCGTGCCAACGTTTGTCAGTAAGACATAATGTTATGCGACTCGTGATGGCTTGAACCTTATCTTCCTCGCGTTGCGTGCAGCCGACCCCGTAATTGCTCTCTCACCCGACCAGCGACGGATACCGCACGAAAAAAGTATCCGTAAAGCGGCGGAGCTGCCCCGAACACAAGCCTCTCTACCCGCTCGCAGAGGGAAGGAACAAGAAAGCGCTCCGACCAGCTACCGACTTCCCGCAGTCGGTCAGCGGTTTTAATCGCCGCCTCTCGCTCGCTCGGGTATTTCACAAAGTATCCGAGGTCCCGACTGAATGTACCGCGGGACCAAGAGGTGTCGGTGTCGGCGTTTCGCACGAGGAACGCCGTTGTCGGATAGAAACGCAAGGCGCTGAACAGGCCGTTGGCGAGGTAGGCGACCTTTAGGTATCTCTCCAGATTCCAGCTACACGCTCTCGAAAGTCTCCTACGGAAAAGCTGAGGGTCTTTCAGTAACGGAGTGAGGACATCAAGTACCCTCCTCGCTTCGCTTGTTTTGAACACGATATGACGGTCTGTGATGCCCCAATAGGCTTCAGCACGAGGAGCCCAGGCGCTGGCGTTAGAGAGCAAATCCAGCGGCGGATGCGGCGCGAGATAGAGGTAGTCTGACCGCGTAAGTATAAACCACGAGTATTCCTGAAGCAGCCCAAGGCGTTCGATCATGCTCAGGGCGAGGTAGCGCAGAAAGATACACCGGACCGCTGACCCCGGCCGAACCCCCGCCGCCTCGGTTATCTCACCCATCCAGTTTCCCGGGATATCCAGAAGCGACTCCCATGCCGAAGGATCGGCGACGCCTATGCTTCTCGCAACCTCCTTGAACACGCCATTCCATGACAAGGGCTGCGGGCATTCCCAAACGTACTTTGCAGTGTTCGCAAAGTACGAGTCGGGTTCGGAGTAACCCTCACATCGACACAGCGCGAGATCGACCTCGCCGCCAGGATTTATGGACGATCGAACATATTTGTCAAAACTCTCGGCAACTATGTTCGAGGCTCGGATTTGGCCAAGAAATATGACGAGACACTTCATAACTTAAACGATGCTACGGCCGGTCGTGCAGGCTCAGTCTTGATCACAGATTGCTCGATGCTCATCTCTATCTTGCTATCAGATTAAAGACGTGTAGCGAGGCTCTATGAGTATTCGGCCGCCTCAGGATTATCAAGCCACGCTAAAAGTCGCCGAACCCCCTCGACCTTCCCTACCTGCGGACGCCAACCAAGCAGACGGTCCGCCTTCGATATGTCTAGGTATGCGACCAGCTTGTCACCACTCCGCATTGGATTCACAACGGAGCGCTCCTTGTTTCCAGTCAGATCTTCTAGCAAACGAAGTAGTTCCACTACCGACATTGAGTTCTCCCTTCCGCCAGCGATATTGATTGCCTCGCCAGCTATTGTGTCGATTCGTCTCAACATCGAATCGAACGCGAGAACAATGTCAGAGGAAAAAAGCACGTCTCGGACCTGCTTTCCGTGGCCAAAGCGATTAAAGCCCTGGTTTGTGCGCACCATTTCGCTGATGTATGACACCCAGCCATGGTCTTCGTACGAGTACTGGTAGCAGCCGTAGATTCCACCAAGCCGTGCGACTGCGGTTTGCAACCCATAAATCCGAGCATAGTCGAGCGTATATTGATCAGCTGCACCCTTTGAACAGCCGTACGGTGATAAAAAGTCGAGTCTGTCATCCTCGCGAATCCCGAGGCATGGCTCTTTGTAGTCAAATCGGGTTGATTGCTCGACGAATAAATGAGATGGGAGTGCGCCATAGACCTGATTTGTAGACGCGAGCACGAAGGCTGCCCGAGGAGACCGCAGCCTTAGAGCTTCCAGTAGGTTGAAAGTCCCCACAGCATTGATTTCGAAGTCTTTCCTGGGATTCTCTACCGATTGCTTGAACGCAACTTGAGCCGCCAGATGAAAAATGGCGTCGCACTTGCCGAGATCGCGAAAAAAGACATCCACATCATTGCTGTTGCGAATATCGACGTGCGCGAGCGGTATGCCACGTCGACTTAATCGCTCGCGATTTACCAGATTGCCGGGTGATTTAGAGTTGTTATCTATACAAACAACGCTATCCCCAAGCTGATGGTAGTGAAGGGCTACGTTCGTTCCCAGAAAACCACATCCGCCGGTTACAACAATGTTCATGGCCGAGTGCTTTCTCTCCAATTACTAGCGACGGCACGTGCGACCTGCTTGCCGCGCAAGACACAGTCGTCGGTCCAAAAGTATTTCCATTGAGCGAAGCGGCCAGCCATGACAATCTCGCCAACTGCGGCCGGCCCGCAGCTTTGCCAGTCGGTTGAAGCGGCAAGATCATCTGGTGCACGCTCAAGGCCGTAGGCCTCGAGCCAGGTCCAAAGGGTGTTTAATGCTTCCCGTCGCTTATGGGTAAACATCACATTGGCGTAAGGGCATGATCGCCACCGAATATCTACTCGCCCCGCCGTGAGGTCCGCCGCACTGACGAAGCCAAGCCCGATGAGCTCCTGCGCGACTCGGGCAGCGACCGTTTCGGGTGCGGCAGTGGCTGGACGATGGCGGCTTGAGTAGACCTCAACTTGTATGCCTGTCATCCCGGCCGGCGCATTGGCTTGCGCGAGGCCCTCGACGCAGTGAATGCGGGTGGATAATAAATTCTCGTCATAGACGTAAAACCATTTGTAGTCCGACTGCATGATCTTCGGGGCAAAGACGTCGACGAGCAGCACCTCGGTGCAGTCGAGTGCATTTGCGGCGTCGATGACAGCGTCCGGAGCCCCCACGGCCATCCGGACAAATGCCGGCAGCGGAAGCGTCGAAATCAGGCGGTCATAGGAAAGGGTTTCCCCGCATTTAAGCGATATCGTCTTCGTCAAAAGATTGATGCTAGCAACGTCGGCCCCAAAGCGAATGTTTGCAGCTTCGGCGAACCGTTCAAAGAAGCGTTGATAGCCGCCGGCGCATGGATAGCGGCCCGAGGTAATGTAGTAGCCCTGATTCAGGCTGCCTGGCACCAGGGCGGCCTCGATCTCTGCGGGCGACGGGGTATGCATGCGGGGACCGAGCCAGTCCGTGGAAAGCTCGGTCGGATCGACCGTCCAATATTTTCTGGTGTACGCCGCGGGAAGCGTGTCCGCAAACGTAGCTCCAAATGACTGACGGAGCCATTCCGCATAGTTCGCAGGCGGGGCTTCGGATAGCCCCGCGTCACGCCGCGACGCCGCTTGTCGCATATCGGTAGCGCAACTTGTTCTCAGCGGCTCGGGAAGTTGCCAGAGATGGACCTGGGCCGGATGGGCAACCAGGTGACCGCAGTAAAAGTTGGCCACCGAAATCGGGAACTCGTGAAAGTCCCCATCCGTATTCGTCGCAAAGAGATTTCGGACATAGTCGTCGCGGGTGAACGACACATGCGGGCCGTGGTCAAGCGTGAATCCGTTGTGGACGACGGACCTAGCATGGCCACCGATGACGTCGCTTCGTTCAAGGATCAGGCAATCGCGATGCCGGAGGTGCCACGACACCGAGAGGCCCGCCAACCCCGCGCCGAGAATCACATTCATAGGGTGAGCTCCGGCACATAACGCATGACCTCGCCAGGTCGATATGGAATCGCGCCCGGGAGAAGCCGGCCCTTTGCGCCCCACGTCCGCCACCAGTACTGGGCGAAGGCCAAGATCGTGACGGGCTGGCCTGTGCCGACGTTGTGCACTTCCGGACGCCCGGGCTCGAGGGTTTGGTTTACACAAACATCCAGAAATGTGGTCGCTACATTCTGAACCGGCACAAAGTCGCGGATCTGTTCGCCGGGAGTCATCGGGAAGTCCATGCCCGACAGCGCTGCAGCTCTGAGTGACGGCCAAAAATTGTCAGAATGTTGCCCCGGACCGAATGCATGGAAGACACGAAGGTACGCCATCTGCAGCCGCCGTTCATATGCCAAAGCCAAAGATGCGATGCATCCTGCCGCCTTTGAGGCTGCGTAAGGGCCTCGGGGTGCAAGTGACGCCATAGGCGGAATGAACTCGAAAGCCTCGGCCGATGGCCCGTACTCAACGCAGCTCCCACACAGCACAAAGCGACCCACTTTTGCATCTGCGGCTGCCAGGAGTACCTCTAGCTGGTCGGAGACGTTGTGATCGAAGGCGTCCCTCCAACTCGTGCGCTGCGGGGATACGCCATGCGAACTGAAATGCACGAGTGCATCAAATCCGGCGCAGTCTGCGGGTTCGATATCCCGGAGGGGCCTATCCATCCACCGGACAGCGTCGCTCACTTGAACGCGCGGTACTGCTCCCGGCCGCCGCAGGGCAACACATCGTGCCCAGCGGCAGCCGCCGGCGCTGGCGAAGTGCGAGCCGATGAAGCCGGTCGCGCCGGTGACGAGAATGCGCATCAAGGGGAATAAATACAGAGGGGCGGCGGCCGCGTCAGATCCTCTCACGGAAAAACTGCTCGATCCGCTCCGCTGTGAACTCGAGCATCTCTTGCGTGAGCCCAGGGTAAACGCCAATAAACAGTGTCTGATTCATAATGGTGTCGGTGCCCGCGAGATCGCCGTGGATCCGCCGCGGTAGGTGCATGAAGCCGGGCTGCTTTAGGATATTGCCGCCAAAAACAAGCCGAGTCTCGATATTCATCTCCTCGAGCCATTGGATGAAATCGCGGCGGTCGATGTGGCTTTTGAGCGTGATCGGAAAACCGAACCACGATGGCTCGGCCTTTGCCGCCCAGCGAGGCAGGACGATGTGCTCCTCGAGAGGCTTGAAACGGTCAAGGTAGAAGGCTGCGTTGCGGCGACGGGCCTCAATGAACTGTGGCAGCTTCTCGAACTGGGCCACGCCCAGGGCTGCCTGCATCTCGCTCACCTTGAGATTGTAGCCCAGATTCGAGTAGATGTACTTGTGATCGTAGCCGTAAGGCAGCTGCCCCAGCTGCCACTCGAACCGCATCCCGCAAGTGTTGTTGACCCCCGGCTCGCACCAGCAGTCTCGGCCCCAGTCGCGGATCGAGAGACAGGTTCGGCGAATCCCGTTGTCGTTGACCACGACCATTCCCCCCTCGCCCATCGTCATGTGGTGAGCGGGATAGAAAGAGATCGAACTCATGGAGCCAAACGTACCTACCAGCTTGCCATCCCAAGTCGCACCGAGCGCGTCGCAACCGTCCTCGAGCAGCCACAAATCGTGCCGCTTCGCCACGTCCATGATGGCATCCATGTCGCACGGAATGCCGACTGTGTGAGGCACGAAAATGCAGCGGGTCCTCGGACCGATCGCGGCCTCGAGCTGACTGACGTCCACGTCGTACTCGCCCGGCTTGCAGTCCACGAACACCGGCACGAGGCCATGCTGAACGATCGGCGTGAGCGTTGTCGGGAAGGTTACGGCCGGTGTAAGCACCTCGTCGCCAGGCTTTAGGTGATCCTTCACCTGTGGGCTGCACAATGTCGCGATCATGAGCAGGTTGGCCGACGATCCCGAGTTTACGAGAAACGCAGCATGTGACGAGAAGTACTGCTTCATCGTCTCTTCAAACTTCCGCGCAAACGGACCGGCTGTGAGCCAATATTGCAGCACGCTCTCCACGCCATGCTTCATCTCGTTCGCATCGTAGACACGCCCCGCATAACTCACCTTTGTCTTGCCGGGCACGAAAGGCTTGGGTTGATGGACGACTGCATAGTGCTCCTCAACAAGTCGTAGGATGTCGGCCTCGATGTCTGCCTTGGATCGAGTTGCTGGTGACGAAGCGATGCTCATGCACTTGCCTTTGGTTGAAGGGGTGTTTTCGGTGAATAGCCCACGGCGACGTAATGTGCGTTCGGAAAAGCGCCTGGCCTAAACATCCGCCGCGCGTCCAGGAAAATCTTGTCGTCAAGAAGGTTGGGAGCATCGGCGAGCCCTTCGTAGTCGGGCCAAGGCGTCGCAACAATGACGCCGTCAGCCGTCTCGATAGCAGCTTTCCAATCGTCAACCAGTCGGATCACGCCGTCGCCGATCGCCGCAACCGCATTGGCTGCCGCGATGGGATCGTGGGCGAGGACCTGAACGCCAAGCTCCACCAAGTGCCGCGCCATACGAAGAGAAGAGGACTCACGGACATCGTCAGTGCCCGGCTTGAACGCGAGGCCCAGAAGCAGCACTATGCGGCCGCGAGGGTCGGCACCAAGATGGTCGAGGAATGGCCGCAACACCGCGACCGGTTGCGCTGCGTTGACGTCGAGCACGGATTGCAACAAGCGGGGTTCGATGCCGCTCGAGGCCGCGATCGTTCGCATCGCCTCAACATCCTTAGGGAAGCAGCTACCGCCAAAGCCACACCCCGGCACTAGATACGACAAAATTCCAGGGTTCGCCCGGCGGCCTTCCGAACTGAGTGGATTCCATCGCTTGTCGGCTGAAACCCCTTGTAACACGTCCATGAAGTCGATTCCGCCGATCGACGCGGCGACGTTGGCCAGTTCGTTAGCGGCGGAAATTTGTAGGGCGAGGAGGCAATTGTTAGCGTACTTGATCATTTCAGCCGTCCGGGTATTGACCGCGATCTTCTCGCAGTCCCATGGGGCATAGACGCGATCGAGGAGATGTCGCGTACCCTCATCTTCATGGCCGAATACGATTCGATCAGGACCCATGAAGTCGGAAACGGCTTCGCCTTCCCGCAGAAACTCGGGGTTCATCCCAAGGCCAAAGCCATCGGGCCCAACTCGCCGCCCCGACTCTGATTCAAGCACACCACGAACAACCGTGTCGGTTGTCGCTGGCACCACCGTGCTCTTCACAACTACCGTGGCGAAACCATCGCGGCCGCGCAGCCAGCGGCCTACCATAGTGGCGGCGGCACAAATCTGTGACAGGTCAATTGCGCCGTCTTTCGAAGGTGTGCCCACACAGAGTAGGATAACTTCCGCATCGCCCAACGCCCCTTCAGACGCGACGGCTGCTCGGAGCCGGTTCTTGGCCACCACCTCTGCGAGCAACTGCGGCAACCCTTTCTCGTGAATCGTGGGGATGCCGTGATTGATTGAGGCAACGACCTCTGGCCGCACGTCAAGCACCCGAACAGTATGCCCGTGTGCCGCAAGGCAGGTGCCGCTAACGAGGCCGACGTACCCGGTGCCAACCACGGTAATGCGAACTGGATCAAACACGTGTGATCACATCTGCTGACGGATTGCACGAATAATAATCAAACATCCGGTGTAGTCCAACCTCCAAGCCAATCCGTGGTGCGTATCCGAGCATTTGCCGTGACTTGGTAAGGTCGGGGCAGCGGCGACGGGGGTTGTCTCGAAGGTAGTTCGGGTCGTCGCTCAACTGCCTGGTGACACGGAGATCGCGGCCCACAGTTTTGATGACCGCCCGAGCAAGGTCTTCCATCGAAATCTCCGGG
Organism: Pirellulaceae bacterium; assembly: GCA_018402565.1. GTDB lineage: Bacteria > Planctomycetota > Planctomycetia > Pirellulales > Pirellulaceae > M30B19. The sequence continues at coordinate 18,616 of JAGYIQ010000020.1, forward strand.
GATTCCGCTCCGATGTTGAAGGCCTCACCGTCGTGCGGCGACAGGAGCACGAGTAGGTATCCTGTAATGGCATCGGTGATGTAGCAAAAGGTGCGTGTCGCTTGCCCGTCGGAAAGCAAAGCGATGTTGCGGCCTGCCAGCGCGTCGCGAAAAAAGTCCGGAAGAACGCGACGATCATCGATTGAGAGGCCGGGGCCGTAGTTGTTGAACGGCCGAGCCACCTTTACCGGAACGTCGTGGACCTGGTGGAACGTCGCGCAGAGCGTTTCACCGTAGCGCTTCGATTCGTCATAGCACGCCCGCGGCCCGGTGCAACTCACGAAGCCGCGGTAGTCTTCGGCTGTTGGGATATGTGCGGGGTCGGGATCGCCATAAATCTCACTACTCGAGAAAAACAGAAAGCTCTCGGGCCTTCGCGCCACCGCATGGTCAAGAAGATTCCGCAGGCCAATCACGTTGGCGTCCATCGTCTCCAACGGAAACTTCCTGTAATAGACGGGCGACGCCACAGAGGCAGCGTGAATGATGAATTCGGTAGCCGGATAATCGCGATTGGCTACGATGTCGGCCTTTCGAACATCTATGTCATCACGGGCGGCCATCACCTCGAGCCACGCCGGCACTCCGCGAAGATAGTTGTCGAGAGCCACTAGCCGACAGGGGACCTCCAGATGGCCCAAGTCATTGAGCCTGGCAAAGAAATGCACGAACTGGGATCCAAGGAAACCGGCGGCCCCCGTGAGCACGACCGTCTTGCCAGCGAAGCGCTTAACGCGGTCGCCAAGGTTCGCGACAATCTCGTCTGCATCTCGCTGGAAGATTGATTGAATAGTGGTGTTTGCGCTCGAGTTCATGCCCATACTTTCCACGGCGCCTTGCCTTCGATCCACATGGTGTTCAAGAGCATATACTCTTGGTAGGTGTCCATGGGCTGCCAAAACCCATCGTGCCGAAAGACCGAAAGGTCTCTGGCCTTCACCAAGGATTCCATCGGGCCACGCTCAAGCATCATGGCGGGATCATCGGAAAGGTAGTCGAAGAGCCGACGGTCACAAACCATGTAACCGCCGTTGATGTATCCCCCTTCCGCCTGCGGTTTCTCGTTGAAGTGAGTGACGGCGGAATCGCGCCCAATACCAAGCTCACCAAAGCGACCCGGCGGATGCACGCCTGTCAGCGTGCAGGCGCGGCCATGCTGGCGGTGGAAAGCGACTGAAGCGGAGATATCGACATCGCCCACACCGTCACCGTAGGTCAAGAGAAACGTGCCGTCGCTTCCGAGGTACTTCTCGATTCGCTTCACGCGGTAAGCCGTCATGCTGTTTTCGCCGGTGTCAGCCAGCGTGACCTTCCACTCCAGCTCGTCGGCCCGATCATGGAACGTCACCGCGTTTTCGCGGCCAAGCTCCAGCGTGATGTCGCTGGTGGCCCAGAGGTAATTGCGGAAGAAATCCTTGATCATCTCCCCTTTATACCCGAGACACAGAATAAATTCCTGGTGACCGTGAGATGCGTAGATCTTCATGATGTGCCAAAGAATCGGCATCCCGCCGATTGGGACCATCGGCTTCGGGCGATACTCGGTCTCCTCGCGGAGTCGCGTGCCCTTGCCACCGCAGAGGATCACAACCTTCATGTTCGCGTCCCTACAGAGATTCGGCTGGTCGGAGGTTCAGCGTAATCATCGCCGGTGCGGCGACGACCGCTGAGGTATTCAACACAAGTGAAACTCTCGCCTCAAGGGGGCCCCAGGTCGCTCAGCGCCCGTGGGGGTCGCCCGCGCAATGTTGCTCGTAAACCCGGAACCACGTTTCGGCCTATGTTTGGAGTTAGCGGAGGCACCAAAACCGACGAGCTAGACACGCTTATCCGAAACCTACCAGGGTATTCCGCATACTCCCGAAGCCCCGCAGGACGGACGCAACGAAAACACCACACCCAGAAAGCCACTAACGCCGCCGCTGATCGCAGAACCGCACTTCCTCCGGCCGACGTCACACATCGACGCTTATGGTTCCCGCCTCAATTGATGGCGACGCTGCGCCCCAGCTCACGAACCCGATCCGCATATCTCATACTTGCGCTTACAGCCAGTTTACGCAGGCCGAGATCAGGGGCTAGCCCCAAACCACCCAAGTTGCTTTCAACAGCTTACTTATGGTCAATGCCGCAAAGCACGACGCGTACACATAATTCATGTGCGGCGCTCAACCGCTGCTATCGACTTGGTCAGCATGCGTTGCTCCTGAATCGCTCGCGATCTTTCCCGGAGTCGGGGACAGACAAAGATCGCATCCATCCACTGAAGTCGGCCCGTGCGACCCGAGAAAACCGGATTGTAGATCCCATGGAGAGCATAACCGTGATTATGCAAATACCCGCTGATCTCGCCAAACAGGGCGTGGTCTTGGTAAAACGGGAGGAGGAAAGCCTCCGTGCAGATAATGCTTACCCGCTCCGACGCTAGAGCTCGTTTGGCCCCCTGTAGAGCCCGCATTTCACCGCCCTGCAAATCCATTTTTAAAAGATCGATCCGAAGGTCCACTTTGTCTTCGAGCAGCGCATCGAGAGTCACAGTCTCGACGTTTCGAACATCGGTAGTATGCATTACTTTCCGATATGACACCGGAAGACTCTTGTGATTGGGCTTGAGTAGCGAACTGACGTCCTTTGAGGCCCCGATGTGAAATTCCGCAACTCCCTCGTTGTCCGAAAGCGCTGCCTGCAACACCGTATGGTTTGGGAACAACGCGCGTAGACCCGAAGCCAGTTCACTGATTGGTTCGATGCATGTCAGATGTGCATCCGGGAACAACTCGCGATAGCACGTCGCCGCCCTGCCGACGTTAGCGCCTACATCAAAAATGTGTGCCACTTTCTCCTCGGCTAAGAGGTTCGACTGCTCTTCATAATAAGAATGATCGATCGGATGAACATCATAGCCCCACTTTTGAATCTGTAGACGTACCCATTGAAGGATCTTGGCTTTCATGGCTTTCAATCTTGAATCTGACGCTAGTCAGCTAGCTTGCGTAACGTGACTGTGAATCCGCTGCACTGAAGTTGCGTGCCAGGATTTGAAACCTTTTCGGCCGCAACTCCTCGCCTGTCTATACGGCTGGTTTCCGCCGTCGGCTTAGGAATACTTCGTCTCTAAGCCCTGCCCACGCCTCCGGTGCAAAAATCCGAATCAATCCAACATATCCTAGCAGAGCCAAGAGGACGGTTGAAACTATGCGTAAGACACAGCCGAAGTGATCGGCCGGCACTGGAATTACGGAAAGCGCTGACAAAGCCAGGCCCATCGCTAATGCGCTGCAGGCCATCGGTCGGCAAAAGATTTCGAACACATGCCGCCACGTTCCTCCCGACGTCTGTATCGCAAGATAAACAAGGGTTGGCCCCGAAATCCATGAGAATACGAGCACACCCATTGCAGCTCCGATTGCGTCGCCAGCAAACGCTCCTAGAGCAACACAGACGGGAAAAAGGACGGCGGCGGTAGCGGAATAGACAGCGAGGAGGCGATACCTGCCTTGGGCCTTGATCATGCTTGCGGCGACGTGGCTAATTACGCTCAATGACCAAGCTACACTGAATACCTGGACAAGACCGACAGCGGGCCGCCATCGTTCACCAAACAGCAACTCGATGACCGGGGATGCGATCGCCGCCTGGAGCAGACATGCAGGCGCGGCCACAAGCATGAGCATCGACGCAGCCCGCTTAAACCCGGCCAGCTGCCGCTCTGGGTCTTTTTGGAGTCTCGCCAGAGATGGCAACAGAACAGTCGCGACGTTAAGCGAAAGCAACTGGAGCGTCTGAGTTGAGAGATTTCGTGCCCAGAAGTATGTCCCAACGACAGTTTTGTCCTCATACAGCCGACCCAGGAGAACAAAGTCGACATGCCATGGAATGGCCATGAGAACTCCGCAGACCACCAACAGCAGACTCTCACCCACCATATACTTCCAACGACTGAGGTCCAGACGGAACATTAGCTCGGGCATTGCAAGAAACCATAAGCCAACTGTGCGAACCACTTCTGACAGTGTCAGGGGTAGGATAATGCTGACCGCTCCAAACCCTCCTGATGCTAATAGAACGCTTAACGCGACCGCCAGGACTGATTGGCCAAACGCCAACGTTGCCAGTGCGCCGAACCGCAACTGCGACTGAAGATTTGCAGCCGGAACAGTGGCTAACGACCGCACGCAAACTGTAATTGCAACAAGATAGAGCAGGCGAGCAAGTTGCGGAGCATTGAAAAACTCTGCCAACAAAGGCGCCGTCCCAAGCAATACCAAAGCCGTTGCTGATCCTATCGCAATCGCCATCCAGAACGCTGCGCTAGCCCAGCGATTAAAATGCCGCGCACGTTGGACAAGGATCTCCTCTAAACCGGCCCTTTGGACGCTATTTGCAAAAAAAGCGATGCTCAGTGCAAGACTCGCCTCTCCAAAGTCTGCCGGAACAAGCAGCCACGCGAGAGCTATCTGCCCGAATACATTGAGCACTTTCGACGCCAGAGTCTGCGCGAAAAAGAACGACACTCCCTTCAAGCTCGCTCTGCCTAACGGCACACCGCTTCTGGGATGGTCGCGTAACTTCCCGGGCATAGGCTCAGACTGTGGGCTTTCCGCCGCACCCATGGCAAGTCGGTCCGTCACCTCCAGAACTCCGGCCCTCTTGTCAGCGTTGCCGCCAGACTATCACACATCCTAGCGAATCCGTATCTGCCAGTAGCGGGGTCACAAGTTTGCCACCACGGTGTCATGGAGCAATTCGCCGGGCTGCCATTCACCTTCAAATGATCGGGAGTCTGGTGGGAACACCCTTTCGTCCCATTTGCCCGGACAATACAGCGTCGGCATTTGCCCGAAAAAGCTAGCCCACATGCTGAATGTCGAATGCCCGCTTGCGAAGAGCAGTTTCGCCTTGGCCAAAACAAGAATGTCGCCGGCCGTTGTTCCATGGTCCAAGAGTTGACAATTAGGCACCTCCAGTAATGCGCGCAACTCATGTTCCCATCCGTCCGATACAACATATATCGGCAAATCCGACAACCCCGGAGTTGCCCGCACGGTTTTGGCCGCCGATAAGAACCAGCTTAACGGCGTGTACCAGATCTTTCGGCTAAGTTCCTCTTCCGAGACGCCAGGCGGCACTCTATCACCGCGACGGACATGCATTGCAATAAATGGGCCGGATAGTTCTGCAACTCGAGCCGTGATGGGACGGGCCACGATTTTCTGGAACTCCGCAAGCAGTTCTCGGTGGTGACCCCAGAGGTCCCGGAAATAGTTTCCCAAGCCAGCGAATTCCACGACGCGTGAGGAAGGATTCCGTAGGAACCCGACGCTGTCACTCGCAAACTGCGACTCCGGCTCGTGAGGCAGCGTCGCCAGAATCCAGCCTCGCCGAAATCCACCGATATAGCCAGCGTTAGTAAACTCTCCAATAAAAAGCCGCGTCTTTTTCTCTCGCCTAAGGAAAGCTCCTATGCGCGGCTGTACCCACCGCGGAGCAAGCACTGGCAGATTATGCCGCCTAGCGAAGATAACTGCCCTTGCCCACGGGAGCATGCAGTTGCCCAAGCCGGATCTTCCTATCTTGGGATGACAGTACACTACAGCCATACAAGCTTCTCCGCGCACAAACGCCTTCGGGCGTCGCTACAGTTCTACAACTTAGCGCACTTCGAGCCAACCGTGGAGGCTCAATCGTTGGGCCTGCCCTGTCTTACAGAGCTGCATATCAATTCGCACAGTTTCTACGGATCGTTTAAAGAAAACGGATCGACTGGCCGTCGTTCCACCGTGCGCGGCCCAATGCCTCGTGCAGGGTTACCAGCAACCACCGTCCAGCTTGGCACGTCCCTGACAACCACCGAACATGCCCCTACTACACCACCTTCGCCAACCGTGACACCGGGACCGATAAAAGCCCGGGCTGCGATCCAAGCGTAGTCATGAAGCTTGACAGGCGAATGAATTAAGTCCATGGATTCACTCCGAATGTCGTGGGACGCGGTGCAGATGAACGCGCCCTGACTTATAGCGACACAATTCCCGATAGAAATCTTGTCGACCGCGTATAGCTCCACCCGATCGGAAAGCGCGACACCGCTTCCGCACTGAAGATTCCAAGGCGCCCATATCTGCACTGTCGGATGAATATACACCGGCCACCCGATCTCCCCGCCAAAAAGCATAAGAAGCGCGCGCCTCCACCAACTAAAGCCAACTCGCGGCGTTGGTCGAAACAGCGTATGCCACACAAACACCCATGCCGCGCGCTTAGCCTTTTGCCGGAAAGGGAAAGGGTTTTTATAACCCTTGTTCTGATACGGCCTAAGCCTGACAGTCAACTCGTCACTCATAATACCGCTCCCGCGGCGTGACACTGAATCGCCCGGGAAAGGCTTTCCGTCCAACCCAGCCTGCAACAAGCTTAGCGGCGTTCCAAGATTTAACCCGCTTCAGCAACCGCGTGCCTTCCCGAACCTTGAACTGTGTCAAACGATGCAGTCCTCGGACGCCGTAGACCATTTGCTTCACTTCCTCCAACGGCGGCGGCGTTAACTGGATTGGTATCAATGGCTCCAAATACTCTCTAATTAGTATACTATCATTATCGAGGTCTTCGCATCGCGACAAGCTTGTAACCGTCTCGTGGTCTCCTTGGTGCTCTTCAACCAATACCGCCGAGAGGTGCAAGCGGTCCCCATGCCGAAGGATATCGGCGAACCACAACTGGTCGATACCTGAGACAAGCCTCTCGTCATCGGGCATGACGGCGCCAGCCGCAACGACGTCAGCCCTTATGAGCATCTGCGTCGGCATTGATCCGCACTCGAAATCCTGCAGATACATCGCAAGATGGGCATGCTTCTGCTTGACGATCTCAACAAATGCGCGCGGTGACGCACGGTCGACGCGGGCAAGTCTCCCAGAGCGGAACCTCTTGGCCAGGCAGCCGGCTAGCACAACGGATGGAAACCTTTGAACAATTCGGTGGAAGACCTCCAGGCAGTTGGCAAGTAGTCGATCGTCATCAAACAGGGGTTTTATCCAATGCCCGCGCGCCAGACGCAAACAGTTATTCAGGTTTGCGGCTTGGCCCCGACAACCGCGGTTCACGACAAACCGTATTCGTGCATCCTTCTGCGCCTCGAGCGAAAGATACGCCAACGTTTCCATGTCCGTCGGGTCGTCGCAAGAGACAACTACCTCCCAATCGCAGAGGGTCTGCTCCTTCACGCTTGCGATTGCACGACGAAGTAGCGATGCTCGCCGGTAGGTAGGAATTACGACACTGACTGCGGGTTTCACGTTATCGCCGATCGTGCTACTGAAGTGATCCAGGATCGGCTTATCGGCAAGAGGTCGTGACTCATTCACCGTGCAGCGAACCATCCCACAGAACTTTCCCACTCGATCTAGTTATGGTCTTTAGTCGAAGCTTGAAATGTATCGCTTTGGATTGTGGGAATTGACGCCCCTAACGTTTGACTCCTTCGACGCATATCCCGTATCCAGCACCCAAGCGTTCCGGGTTCTCAATTAACTCGATGTCGGTGATACGGCTGTCAAATAAGCCTCGCTCAGCCGCGTCCTGGAAGCCTGCCCGTTGCATATGCCTAATCAGTGAGGGTGCATCGTACATCCACTTATGCTGATGAAGATCGTAGTACGCCGCGTAGATGCGATAGGGCAATGAAGCACGCCCCTGCTGGAGCGGCGCATTCAGGAAACGGGCTGAGAATCTATCTGCGCCGTCGAGGTGCGGAGCATCACCACTTTGGTCGCCAAGCTCCATCTGTCCCAAGTACTCTAACACCAGCGATCGCAGGTCGGGCACTAGGATCCGTGCTACGCCCCCGGGTCGCAAGACTCTGAACGACTCCGAAAGAAGCTGTTGAGCATCTGCGAAACATAGGTGCTCGAGAACATGCGAAGCGTAGACCGCTTCGTAAGACCCGGTCGCAGCAAAACCTAAGCGGCGCCGCAAGTCATGGATGCGAATGCCGGTAGGGTACGGATTTAGTGCAAGCTTTGCCGGCACGACGCGACACCTGGCTAACAGGCGGAGCAGTCCGCGATGTCTCGCAAACCATGCGCTCCAAGAACCGTCCACGTTGTCCCACCCTGGCACGACCGTAGGCCCGCAACCGAGATGCAGCCGCATTAATGATCCCTTTTACACCTAAGATCAGACAAACCTTCTGCACAATAATCCTTTGCCGCTGCGAAAGCAACTAACCCCGCGAGACAACGACCGTGCGGACGATTGCCTTTGCATAGTGCAAGTTCGTCGTCCTCGCGAAAGCTAGAATGAGTTGCCACAGCGGCGCAGTAGAATCCCACATCAACAGCACCAAATCGCTTGCGAGTTTCGGGACTATGGGAACGCCCGCCGCAGGATTTTCCCGGCTGCGTTGGCCACCAACCGGCGCGCACGTTTTTGGCGATGGGAGAACGTTCCCCTGGCTTTAACTGGGCCAACATATGATTAGCGGTGGGCGAACGTAGGCTTAGTCGGCGGTTTTGGCTTGCGCACCCCGCCTATTTGCTAAGCTGGGGCTTCTGGTATCAACCGTCCATCACGCGGTGAATGAATGCATCGTAGTCGTAGTAGAGTGGCTGTTCTTTACCATTTCTTGCCTCATTACAGAGCAGCTGTGTTCAGAAAGCTTCTTTTGAGTGATCGGTATGAGTTTCTATTCTGGGCGGATAGCCGAGGCTCTAACACTGATGGCGTGAAACTATGGGATGCACCTGGGTCTTCGTTCCAGCAGTGCCCGTTTTTTCGGATTGGGCCAATTGTGGTACAAGTTGGACTTATCGAGCCGGCGCTAAAATCCGACATTGATGCTCTGATAATCCTTGGTGCATTCCATTGGCCGATGAACTGGGTCGCGGCCATCCTCGCACGGCTCGCCGGCAAGCCCGTGTACTTCTGGACGCACGGGTGGCTGCAAGACGAACGGGGTTTAAGGAGTTGGCTCCGTAACACTTTTTACCGTCTTGGCCAAGGCCTGTTGCTCTACGGAACGCGAGCGAGGGCGATTGGGATCGCCCAAGGATTCGATGGTCGCCGCCTCCATGTGATCTACAACAGTTTGGATTCCGAATGCCACCGTAGGCTACGACAACCACTCGATCGATCCAAAGCTATTTCGATGCGTAAGGAGTTATTTGGTAACGACACCATCCCAGTCGTCGCCTGCTGCTCCCGATTGACTCAGACGCGCCGGTTGGATTTGTTACTCCTCGCCGCAGCAAAACTTCAGGATGCTCAACACCCGGTGGCTGTGCTTCTTATTGGTGATGGCCCAGAGCGAGAAGGTTTGGAGAAACAGGCACGTAAGCTCAATGTGCCAACTCATTTTTATGGCGACTGCTATGACGAACAGACACTCTATGACCTAATCAGCACCTGCAACGCGACAGTAGCCCCGGGCAAGGTGGGCCTAACGGCGATTCAAAGCCTCTCTTTCGGAACGCCCGTGATCACCCATGGCACAACGAAGCACCAAATGCCTGAGTTTGAGGCGATCATCCCTGGAATCACAGGCGATTTTTTCGAGGAAGGGTCAATTGATTCACTCGGCGCGGCGATCAGGAGTTGGACAGCTACAGCGATCCCTCAAGAGAGTGTTCGGGCCGAATGCTTCGCCGAGATTGACCGATTCTGGAATCCCGCGTACCAAGTCGAAGCGATCGAGCGGGCCCTCGATGGCATGCCTGCCGCGAACGTGAAAACGGCAAAGGAGTTTACGGATTTGGAGAGGAAGACAGGCCATGCGTGGTGATCTGCTCCATCGTTTCATTGGGCCGGCGCTTTATTTCCGGCTGCGTGCTGCAGTCATGGCCTTCCGGCGGTATCGGCGCAGACTCGCGCATGTGCATCCAACGTTCTACATGCCGGCACGAACGAGCGTGGCTCATGACCTCAAGGCAGGACCCTACAGTTTTATCAACGTGGATTGCATGATCGGACCACGCGTTAGCATCGGGGCCTACACCATGATTGCGCCACGGGTCGCGATCGTTGGCAATGACCATGTTTGGGATCGTCCGGGAGTACCGATCATTTTCAGCGGACGCCCTGATCCTCTTGAGACCGTTATTGGCGACGATGTCTGGATCGGTTTTGGGGCGATTGTTAGAAGCGGCGTAACTATCGGCAGGGGAGCGATCGTGGCAGCTGGCGCTGTGGTGGTCCGAGATATCCCGCCGTATGAGGTTCACGGGGGAGTGCCCGCTCGGAAGATCGGCGAGCGGTTTGCTTGTGAGCAAGACCGATCCATACATGAGCGTATGCTGGAGAAGCCGGCTACGAGGGGAAACTACTGCCCGCCGCAATGACGCGGTGATCTTGGGGCCGGTGGGTTGCGGTAGCCTTTGCGCTGATCGGCCTCTTGGCATCATCCCCCTTCGACTATTGCCGCGATGCGGCTCACCTGTTTGATTTTGGAGAAGTGAGCCAGAGCGTAAGCCGCAGCAGCAGCGCCGACAGCGGTTCGGGTCGCTGGTGGTAATCCGCCGAACTGGCGAATGGCAGTGACCGCTTCACCTGCGTCGCCGTGGGCTACCAACTTACCAAACGGGCGGCCTCTGAGAATGTCCCCGGCATGGGACTCTGTTGGTCCGAAAAACAGGATGGGACGGCCCACGGCCATCGCGCCGTAGATCTTGCTGGGATGAACGATGCCCACGACTTCATCTCCCATGGTCACCACGTGGACATCTGCAGCGGCCAACGACTCGCCTATGTCAGCCAAGGGCTGGAATGGAAAAGATACGATGTTGCCGACGCCTTCCGCCACGGCCCAATCGACCGCAGCCTTGCCTAGACCACCTCCGATGAACACAAACACGACGCTAGGATCCGCCGCCAGTGATCGCGCGGCGGCTAGGAGCGTGTCGAGCGGATGCTGGAGGGCATGGTTGCCCGAATACATTACGACAAACTTTCCCTCGAGCCCGTGAGCCCGTCGAAATGCGTCGCCGGCGCCCGGCTGGCTGCCAAGCGATTCGTTTGGCGACCAAGGGGGAACGATGTGGAGTTTCCCGGTCACAGGCTCCTTGGCAGCGATCCGCTTGGCCATGTATTTGTCGAGTACCACGACCGTACTCGCCCGCCGGAGCGTCTGCCGGTTGATCCAATCGAACACCTTGACCGGGATCGACTCGGCCCGAACCTTGCCGGCCACGACCATCTGATCCGGGTTGATGTCCATCACCCACCAAATCAGCGGGACCCGCTTCATGATGGACAGCAGCACTCCACCGATCCCCGCGAAGGGTGGACTCGTGCTGACAAGCACACGATCTACTCGCCCTAGAAAGAGCCCCCGCGCGACCGCCTGCAACAGGAACAGGCCGCCGCCGATCAGACGCCATGCGAGTGATGACTTTCCGAAACTAGAGAGCGGCAACCGGCGAACATCCACGCCGTTGCGCTGCTCCCAGCGGGCATAAAACCGCGACGGGTCGTCGTAGCCGCGCGCGGATGCGTAGACGACAACTCGCCACCCGATTCCCGCCATGTGCTCGGCCAAATCGGCCACATGCTGCCCCACTGCCGCCGGGTCGGGCGGGTAAACCTGGCAGACGACGAGAAGCGTTCTGCGGTCATCAGACATCGATGCCAAGAACCTCGCGGATGGCCGTGACCGCGTCACTTCCTCGAACCCGCATGTGCTTCTTCACTTCCAACACCTTGCAATCGACCAAGTAGCGGTACCAGAGGCCTTGCAACACGTGAAACGCCGCTCCTTCCTTTCCGTCGAGGAAGCCCAGGCGGAACACGTAGCGATACAGAAAATAAGCAAAGGCCCGGATGCCAGTTGGTAGACGGTTGTAGACATTCTCCTTGACCCAGCGCTTCATATCCGCCTCACGACGACTGCTCAGACCCGAGATGGAGTCTTGGCGAATGAAGCCGTATTCGCCGTTGAGGATGTCTACTGCCTCACGATTGGAGTAAGAGTTGTGCTTCGTAGTCCACCACGTGAGCGAGTTGCGGTTATCGTCAAGAATCTCGCCCCAGACGGCAACGCACTCACCGTCGACCTTGATGTGCTCGTCCATCCAGCGGTCTTCGCAAGACCCCCGGCCGTTGCGAAACACCCGCACCATGCTCGTGGGAAACAACCCGCCGAAGCGAATCGGCCGGCCCATAAACGCCATGCGCCGATTGACCAACACACCAGCGACCCCAGATCCGAGACCGGGAAGCAAGTCCCGCAACTGGGCCGCCAACTCGCGACTCATGACCTCGTCGGCGTCGATCCGCAGGATCCAATCACTGGCCGGTTCGACCTGCGCAAGGCCCCAGTTGAACTGCGTCGCGTAGTTTCGCCAAGGATGAGACAGGATCTTCACGCCATAGCGGGCGGCGATAGCCAGAGTGTCATCGGTAGAACCCGAATCCACGACCATGATGCTCGAAGTCAGCAGCAGGATGCTCTCGATGCAACGGGCGATGTGGATCGACTCGTTGTGCGTCAGGATGATGGCCGTGACTACCATGGCCGGCTCGGTTCCGGAATGACCGGCTTAACAGGCGGGGCACCAAATGGTGGAAGAAAACTCGGCAAATCATCGCTGACGCGTTGCTGGAAGCCAGCGCTCCACGTGGCCCGAAATCCGTAGGGCCGACGGAACGTGTTGACTTCGTAGCCAGCCTTTTTGATCGTCCGACTAGCCCGGAGGTAGCGCAGTGTCTGGGTCAAGCAGTTGCGGGGCGGACCGCCAGCGAACGGCATGCATGTGCGGCGGGGCAATGGAGCCGGTTGACCCAAAACACCAAAAAGCAAAGCGTCGGGTCAGATAGTTGCGGGCTGGGAAGGCGGCCGCAATACCGCAGGGACTTCTCCACCCTGCGGCGAAGGGAATCTCCATTCCACCGATCGCGAAGACGCAGAAGATGGAGAGGGCACTCCAAGCACGCGAATACGGTCCAAAATCAACAAGTATCCGAAAAAATCGGAATGGCTGAGCAGGCTGCCCTGTTTGAACATGAGAACGAAATGCACGGCCGCGAGGGCCGTTAAGACCGCAGACGGCCATTTGGCGTTCACGTCGATGTCCTTTTTCCGTAGAACCGCTCGACCCGCTTGATATCCAAGAACGAAAATAACCGACAGCACTCCAAAGGCCAGGATGCCGTATTCGCAGAGCACTTCCAACGGGACGACGTGACAGTAAATTCCCATCACGATATAAGAGTAGGACCCCCCCAACCCAAACAGCAAGACGGCTGGATTACGCGCTGCGGCTTCAAGATACTCTCTTAAGAGTTGGTAACTCATGCTACCCCGACTTCGCTCGAATTCCTCTGTCATATATTCAATCGACCAGCGATCGTAGCTAGCGTTTCCCTCTTCATAATTAGCATTCAAGAAGGCGTCCTTGATTGCGAAAACGCCGATTCCTAATGCGATTGCCGCCGTCAGCGCGATGAGCACATTCCGTCGCGATGCTCCGGTTAGTACGGTCCAGGCAACCGCCACGATTCCGATCAAAACGGTAATGAACTGTCCGCGAGATTGTGAGCGGATGGTTACATACGCTCCGAGGAACGCCAAGCACACCATGATTACACGGACCAACGTCTGAGTTCGAGCAGCAAACGCAAACCCCATTGCGACAACTGCCAATGTCGCCCCAAATGTCCCGATCGCGAGCGGATTACCCATCTCCGCGGTGTCTAGTGTCTCGATCAATACGCCTCGATTCTTGAAGGGCACAATCGCCAAGGCCATCGCTACTGGAGTTGCCAACCCGACAAAGGCCTTGAATGCCGATCGTGCATCGCTTGGCGTGTTGATCGTTAGCGGCATTATGAGCAATCCGGCAACTATGTATGGCAATCGAAACTTTAGCAAAACTATTGTTGCATCCATGCTTTGCGCCCACACTACGCTGAGTGCGGCAAAGGCGTAGAGGCCATAACACAGCATCGAGAGTCGGTCGAGGACAAGCAGCCGTCGCCCGCTGCCCATGCGCAGCAAGAGCCCCGCGACCGCTAGACTTGGCGGCAGGAAGTTCACAAGCCAGTTAAACTGGATAAAGAACTGAAACCCTGCCTGCAGGAGTTGCTCCATCGGGTACATGACCATATAGAGAGCAAGCGCGTAGGCAGGGTTCGCCAGCGATTTGACGCCGTAATAGCCAGCGATCAACAACGCAATGAACACAAGAAAGAGGACCATTGGCTACCTAGCTTTGCAGTGAGCGGGTTATGGTCACAAGACCACGTCGGTCGTTAGTTTGCATGCGGTCTTGCCTGGCACGCCAAACACAATCATATCATCCGCCACGTCGCGGAGGGCGCATGACTGGGCGGAGACCTTTGATCGGGATCCGATGCTGACACTTGGGGCGACCGAGGCGTGCATGCCAAGGAACCCGTCCTCCCCCAAGCGGGCAGCCCCGCCTAAAGCCGCGTAAGGCGACAACACTGCGAAATCTCCTGCAGACGAGTTGTGGCCCAACGAGGAGTAATAGTTGAGCAGTGCGAACCGCCCCAGCCGCACGCCGTCGCTCACGATCGCGTGCGGGCAAATGATCGATCCCGTGCCGATTTCCGCCGTCGGTGCGATGATTGCTGTCGGATGAACCAGAGTCTCGAATACAGCCCCGCGGGCCAGCATCTGCTCGGCAACTTGGCGCCGTGTTTCCGGGATGCCGATAGCCAATAAAAATCGATCAGAGGGCCGTGGTTTAAAGTTTTCCGGCGTGCCCAGCAAAGGAAGATCGAACCGGGTTGCCGTTTCGCGGGTTGGGGGCAGGCCTAGAAACCCTGCAACGCTTCGGCTTCGCTCTGGCGAAGCAGCCCGAAGCCAGAGCATCACCTCGCCCGCAAATCCGCCCGCACCAACGATCACGGTTCTTTCAGGCACCAAACGATTGCCCCGCTCTTCGTGCGAGGGCCGCTTTCTTCAAGCTGCCTTCGTTAACCGCATCGCAAATAACAGCATGGCGGGCCCAAAGTACAGCCCCAGCAGGCGATCATAAAAATGGGGGATAAAACGAACAGGTGCTGGAAAATATCGATCCCATTGCATGCACGGCAGGCGAAAAAACTCCGCTTCCGCGAACTCTCGGCCGTCGATAGCCTGCAACACCTGGCTGGTTGAGTTGAGCCGATAATAGGCTGGGTAGTCATTAACTCCGGTGCGATTGTGGGCATACGCCTCCTTCAGGCGAAGGGCTTGAATGGCTCGTACGCATCGCGGAAATGGATGCCACGCATGGGGCGTGATCGCCCAAAAAACGCCTCCCGGCTTTAGTACTGCTGCAAGCTTGGCAAAGAAAGGCTTCGCAGCGGACACGTGTTCGACAACGTTATATGCAAAGGCGAGGTCATATTCGCCTTCGGGCATAGCGGCGTCTTCAAAGTCCGCGGACCATCGCAGCGTGAGGTCGGTCCGTTGGGAGATGTCGGCGTCTGGGTCCACGCCATCAAGTTGGGCAGGCAGCCCGGAGAGCGCAGTGAGCGGCGTCGGAAATGACGGCCCACATCCTATGTCTAGGACACGCCTGCGCATTCCTGGCTCAGCGTGCAGGCGGTTAGAAAACCACCTTTGAAAACCTTTCCTATTTTTAAACAACTCGGCGTAACTGCCAAGATGCACATTTGAGACCGATATTCGCAACGGTACTAAGCCATGGCGACGCTTGAGGGAGATTGAGACAAGACCGCGATCAAAGCTGAAATCAAGATGTGGGCTTGGACTCCGTTCCCGTGGGTGGCGGCGGGGT
>JAGYIQ010000200.1 GCA_018402565.1 Pirellulaceae bacterium
CACGGTGCACACCAACGAGTAGTTCCGAAGCTGTGACTACCGATAGGAACGCGGGGACATCCAGTTGATTCATACCAGCAGCGGTGCTGGGCGCCCTCCTCTCCCAATGCACAAATACGCCCGTATCAACTACGACGCCCATGGATCGCTATCCTCGCCAAAGCACAAACGCCCTTGTTCCACATCTTCCGCAAAGGTGACGGCATCCTCCCCCAGCGACGGAAGCAGGGCCATCAAGGCTGGGAAATCTTTGACAAAAACTGGCGTTTTCTTGGGAACTACCTCGACAATTGCATTCGGCGTACCATCAGCGATTTCGATCGGCACCTGATCACGAGCGACTTGGCGAATCAGGCTTACCCAATCGATCTGCAAATCGGATAATTCGTGCTTTTCCATCACGGACTCCACGTAAGAAAGTCACGTCACAGCGTAACCAATGTTTCGGAAACTCAGGCTGGCACACCTGGCATAGCCAACGTTTGCGTTCTCGATATTTGTAAAAAAGGTAGCTCATCTTGCCGGTGTCTCAACAGCTGTTGCTAACCCGCAAGACGGAGGCACACCGACTACCCGATTAACCATCATAGCGCGCCGCAGAGCAAGGAACCAGCCTGCGCTAGAAAACTTTCGCCTCTCAATTTGATCGCGACCGCTGGAGGCGTCCGCAGTCCAGTTGCAATCGGAGCAAATTTGCCCGTTTCAATCCCCCAATTGCGGTCTCGGCGGAGCTTGTGCAGCGAAACACGCAGGGCACTCGACCGCCCAAACCCCACGCACTTGCCCCTAGCCGATCGAACTCCCGACCCAACGGCACAAGGTTGGTAACGCTGGGGCGTCGATTCTTGGGGCAGACCCCCGTAATTCCCTCGCCGGTCTCCTAACTTGTAGTGACAGCAATGACGTGCAGATCGGGAACTCGCGAAAACTCGCGCACGTTCGTCGTCATAATTGCGTAGCCGTAGCTCAAGGCAGTCGCGGCAATCCATGCGTCATGGTATCCGATCGGTGATCCCCTTTGAGAAAGTTCCGTCGACAGCGCCGCATGTTGTCTTGCGATGTCCAATGTCACTGGAAGAATGGGGAAGCGTGCCAACAGCGCCTCCACAAAACGACTGCGGATTTCCCGCTTGGTCCGTGACGCAG
>JAGYIQ010000201.1 GCA_018402565.1 Pirellulaceae bacterium
CCGAGCGGCACCAACACGGTGACGATCTCGCCCAACGATCAGGACAAGCAGTACTTCGTCGTAAACAACTCCGGTGAGAGCATTATCCTGACGCAGGGTTCTGGCACCTCGGTGACGATTGTTGACGGCGCAACGGACATTGTGTTTGCAGACGGCGGCGGCGCGGGCGCGAATGTGGTCAGCCTGTCGGCTGATCTTTCGGGGGTGTTGCTGTCGGCAAACAATCTTTCGGATGTCGCTGACGCAGGTACGTCCCGCACTAACTTGGGCGTGGCCATCGGCACCGACGTGCTGGCCTTTGACTCTAACTTGCAGAGCTTTGTGACTGCGCTCACATTGCCGACCACGGACGGTACGGCAGGTCAAGCACTGGTAACAGACGGATCGGGCACCGTAAGCTTTGGCAGTGCCGGTATTTCAACGGGTAAGGCCATCGCAATGGCAATCGTTTTCGGCTGAGGAGAAAATAAATGGCAGCCCCGAATATCGTTAACGTCACCACGATCACCGGCAAGTCCGCCGTGGTCGATCTGACAGGCACCAGCGCCACGCTGGTCGTCGAGAATCCTGCAGCCAGCGACAAGGTCTTCAAGATCAACTCGCTGGTGGTCTCGAACGTGGACGGCACAAACGCTGCCGACATCACGATCAGCTTCTTCAGCGAGGACAACATCGGTGGCACGGCGACCGAGATCGTGAGCACCGTGAGCGTGCCTGCTGACGCCTCGCTGGTGGTGATCGACAAGAACACGTCGATCTACCTTGAGGAAGACCGCTCGCTTGGCGCGACGGCTGGCTCGGCGAGTGACCTCAAGGTTATCGTGAGCTACGAAGAAATATCGTAGGGAGAGCTCCATGGCTCGTAGACAAGGCGGCACTCTAAGCGGCTTCACGCCTCTCAGCACACCGAACGCGCCCACTGGATTGAGTGTGAGCACGAGCATTGGCTCGGCTGAGGTTTCGTTTACCGCGCCCACCGACACAGGTGACGGCGCTGTTACGTCGTTCATTGTCACGGCGATTGACGAGAGCACAGGTGCGAGCTTCGGGGCTACAGGCTCTGCCTCCCCGATCACCGTTTCGCCTTCTCCCGGAGGCACGTTCAAGATTCGCGCGCAGGCGGTCAACGGCTTTGGGCCGGGGCG
>JAGYIQ010000202.1 GCA_018402565.1 Pirellulaceae bacterium
TGGTCAGCTTCCGTGCCAAACATTCGGGAGTAACCACCCCAGATTCGTTGGGAATTGGTGATGCGAACTATGGCTTGACCGCTTTGTTCTACGAAAACATGACCGGTGGAGCTGACGGCTACGGCGAGATCGGCGGAGCCGACATCCGACTCAACGGCGACTACAATTCGATGGTCATTCCGTTGGTATCGCGTGTGGCCACCAGTGGCTGGACGCACTACGCGTTCATCGTGTATCCTAAAGAGGGTGCAATTGGAATGGAACTGCGCATGCGTTACTGGCATTCACTTACCGGTAGCCTGTTCTTGGACGATATCTCCATCGTTTCGGTGGCCGATATCACCGAAGAGCTTGAGGAGTTAAACCTTTTGTCCAATGGTGGATTTGAAGTAGATCGGCCGTCGTATTTCACGCCTATGGGCGATGGGGCGATTTGGGCGACCGAAGAGAAGCGTACGCCGGGTTACTCGGTGAAGTTAATGGGAGCCGCAGCGGCTTCGTGGACCGATGAGAATGCGGTCCGCAATTGGTTGAGCGGTGTTCCGGGCTATTTGAATCCGGAGATCGTGGTTGGCGGTTGGGTCAAGGCGGTTGGCGTGAATACCAATCCGACGACCAACGACCAGAAGTTTCAGTTGGTCTACCAGTTCTTCGGAGCCGATGGCACCGACCTTCTCGGTGAGCCAGTGGTCATTGATGTGCCTCAAAGCGCCGCCAATTCCGATGGTTGGGTAGAGATCAGTAGCGCCAGTCTGGGTGCGATCGCTCTTCCTTCGTCAGGCGCGGCCAAGCGGGTCAAGATCACCTTCCGCAAAGGCGCCAGTGCTAGCGGATCCGTGTACTTGGATGATATCTTCATCCGCAAGGCGAATTCAGCGGCTGAAGGTTGGGCGGGCGATTGGTTCAATGCGAACTTCGATGTGCCACAGGGTTGGTACTACTGGATACCAGGTACGGCCACGGCTGGATTCTCTGAAGGTGGAGCCGACTTTACCACAGCCTGGAGGTTCCGCATGACGGCCACGACCGAAGACAAAGCTTCGGGCGAGAGATCGTTGGTGATCCAAGATCTGTTGTCTGAACCATCGACCGAAGCGCCGCTGATCAGCGAGCGTGTTCCTGTGGTTGCCGGTCAGCCCGTGT
>JAGYIQ010000203.1 GCA_018402565.1 Pirellulaceae bacterium
AGCATTGCCGTGCCGGCTTGCTGCAGGATGTTGAAGCGGGCGAGCTGCGAGCTTTCGGTTGCGACGTCCACGTCGATGATCCGGCTGTTGGCCGACTCGAGGTTCACTTTGTTCACCGCCAGCATATCCGCCGCGAAGCTCAACCGGCTCTGCTCGGCGCCGTTGTTGGCACGGAGGGTGGCGAGGTTTTGGATCTGGGCTTGGATCGTCGTGACCGCGGCTTGGGCGTCCGTCGTGCTGGCGATGCTCATTCCCGACCCGGCGGAGGTGCCAACCGTTGTGCTGATCGAGTTCAGATCCACTTGGGTGATGCCAACGGTCTGGTCGCCGTCGTGTGAAGTCACCACAGTCATGGTGGATCCGTTGGATCCAGCGGAATCAAACAGAGTGATCCCGTTGAAGCGCTCGCTGAGCATCAAGTCGAGTTGTCCTTTGAGCTGGGTGAGTTCGGTGTTGTAGAGCGCGAGGTCGTCTGTGGACTTGGTCACGTCTTGGGCCAGGGTGGCGAGTTCCGACATGCGGTTCAGAACCTTGTCGGCGCTTTTCATGACGCCGTCTTGGGTCTGAAGGAACGCAAGGGCGTTGCCCACGTTGGCTTGGGTCGCTTCGGTCCGGCGGATCGAGGCGCTGAGTTTCATCGACACGGCGAGGCCGCCGGCGTCGTCGGAGGAGGAGTTAATGCGAGAACCGCTCGAGAGACGATTAAGGCTCTTCTGCAGGTTCACGTTGGTGTTGTTGAGGTTGTAGGACGCCAGCGAAGCTGACGTGTTGGTGTTGATGACTAATGACATATCCGTTGTCTTTCTATTGCGGAGTCCGTTCCGCGCTCGGGCCGTTTTGCTTCACTGTTCGACCTCAGTGTTCTGGTTTGGGTTCCAGGGGGTATTCTGAAAGTTGCTTGACAGGAGGGTTGATCATGTTTTTGGACAGAATTAACAGAATTTACTAAATTATTATTTAAGAAAACATGACTCTTTAAATCAGTGCATTCTGTTAATTTTGTTCATTCTGTCTAAAAAACTTTTTCATCCGGTTAAACCCGTTCGGGACGGGGATTGCTCCCCGCCCCGTTGGTTCCCTGATTGTTAGCTGATGAGTCGGAGGATCGACTGGGTCGAGCTGTTGGCCTGGGCG
>JAGYIQ010000204.1 GCA_018402565.1 Pirellulaceae bacterium
CACCATGGACACTCCTCCAGCGGAATTGGAGACGGTTTGCGATCGTCGTTCTTGTACGCGATCGTTTTCGCACGAGCCGAATTTTGATTGTTATCGCCTTTGTGGCCCATCACATTGGGAGTGGCGGCTTGCCCCACCCATAAACCTATTTCAAACGGCCACTCGCCATACTTGGCAACGTCCTGTTCACGTTCCAGCTCCAAGGCACAAATCAGCGCCGCAGCTCGGCCCAGTTGGTCAAGCGTCAACAGTCGCAACGTGTACCGCATCAACACGCTAAGACCCGCTGAAGCAATCCCCGGATTCCGCAGGCGACGATACAACAACGTAAAAGCCGCCAACAACAAGTAGGCCTCGGTCTTGCCACCACCGGTCGGAAAGAACAACAAGTCAACGGTTTCGCGGTCCGCGTGTTCGGGCTCGGCGATGGAACGAAGGTTCATCAGCACGAATGCCAACTGAAACGGGCGCCATTGTGGATCATCGATATTCAAACGACGCCTAGCGGCCGCCGCCATGGCCCGATTGGCCGTCTTAAACGCTTCCAGGACCAACGGCTGATTCAAGCAATCAATACCCGCCTGAATCCGATCGGCGGCAACGTCGGCCTGATTCAATAGTATTTCCGCCGTATCCCGGCGATGTGAAGGTAAACCGTCGATTTTAGTTCGCTGTTGCTGAATCCACTCCCGATACGCGATGACGATGGGCAGCAGGCTTTGACATGCGGTAGCGCCGTCCGGCAGTGTCGACAAAGTCCGCATCGACAAGACAACGTTTGGCATGGGCGTCGGAGCGACTCGTTCGACTTCCGCCGTGGGCAAAAAGTCGGTCTCCACACGGTAACAATGCCCATCGTGGAGCGTCGCCTTCGTAGCGACGTTGTGGCCAACCGCATACTCAAAGGCGTCTCGATACTGCAAATCCGCCACTTTCAAGTCCCAATCGTCCTGATCGAGCGCATACAGATTGGGACGCGGTACCAACGGAATCTTACTGGACAGGACCAACTGAGCCTGAAATACGAACTCTTCGTCGGGTGCCTCGTCACGCCCGGGAGCACGATGATTTACTAAAAACACGGAAACATTAAACGTGCCTTCTACTACACATTTTTTTTCTTTATCGTTG
>JAGYIQ010000205.1 GCA_018402565.1 Pirellulaceae bacterium
GGATAACAATGCCGTGCACACGGAGCCGCCGATCGCGCGGTTTGCCAATGGAGTGCGTTTCTCCGGCGGCCCGGTGACGGCCGACGTTCGCCGAACGAAGATTGCGCGTAACACAGATGCATTTCGAATTCCAACCTCAGTTTCAGCTCAAGAAGGACGAACCCCGCTATTTCGTGCGATCGCTCAACCAGTCAGACACACGATATGTTGACGGGTACAGATACCAAATTCAGTTCCTCAACGAAAACGAAGAAGGGGAGTCTTCAATCGAGTTCAGGCCTGAGGACAATGACTTCTCCGCATTCCCATTGCATGTGCCATTGTCCGTGGTCGATGCCGCCCGTAGTGGCGTTTCGGACTATGTTGACGAACAAGGCAATTGCCGTCTACCAGGATTTCTTGGTGGCCACAAAACCGGGACCTCAAATAAGTGGTTCGGATAGTGCGGCAGCCGTACTGTATAATGCGACACAATCTAGATCCCGACGGCGAACCATCGCGTGCACCGGAGTACGCGAGCCAAGCGTTTTGGCAATTGAGAGTCTTTCGCGCGTACCCGGTGACGCGTAGCGTTCGGCGACAGATGCCATGGAGCCATGACCAGTCATGTGGGCGTTGTTAACTAATCCCGGACACTCCGATAGCTTTGGCGACGACGGAACAAGCTATACGCCGATGGCAGCGCTACTGGCGGATCTCTCCAATCGCCAATATGCGGAGCAGCTCTTCGGCGTTCGTTCACTCTCTACATTCGGCATCACGACGGCACCCTCCTACGCCCAGACTAATGGACACGACTTTGTTCGAATACAATACGATCCTGCCAAGAGACTTTTTCACGTGATCTACGATGAATGGATTTCCGCAACTAGAAATCCACCGCATCGTATGGCGTGCTCGCGAGAGTGCGAAAGCGACGAAGCAGGCTCCATCATTGATGTATACGTTGTGCGATTGATGCTGATCTCGAACCGGAAGGCCGAACAATGGGATGAACGCGAGCCTGAATAGGCCAACTGGCTCGCTTCGCTCGGTGATGTCAACTTCCGGCCGCGTTATCCCAGGCGTTATGCTCCTAGATCCCTCAGACGTCCACGGTCCCTTTTGTCCTGCGGCCGGGAGCAAG
>JAGYIQ010000206.1 GCA_018402565.1 Pirellulaceae bacterium
CTTGTGTGGTCTAGAGTCACTCAACTGTGGGAGAGCGTCACTCCTCGTCGCTGCCGTCATCGTCCAGGCGGTCAGGCAGCACCGGCTGGTAGGCCGCCGCGTCGATCTCTTCGACGGACCCACTGGCGATGAGGCCAGGCAGGACAGCGGCGACGGCGTGGTAATCACAGAACTCGGGACGAACGGCCAGCAGCACCCGCCCGGCAGCGTCACGCGGGGCGACGGCCACGGGGTCGAAGCAGGTAAGCGTCTTGCCGTCTGGCGTCGGATGCCCCCAGGCTGCGTCTAGTTGCAGGCGGATGGACTCGTACAGATTGGCGTCGGAGGTGCGGAAATAACGCTGGCTCATGCGACTACGATCCCCCATTTCTTGCCCAGGTAGCGTTCGATCTTTAGCCGCTCGGCGGCGGGCAAGGCCCGGTCATACAGCAGGATTTCACCAATCCATCCTTGAAGTTGAAAAACACTGGAAGAGTAATATCCGATGCGCTGGATCGTTATCAAACCGCTGGTCGTAAATGATGTGCCGCCATCGACTGAACTTACCCGTTGAGTGCCGTCAATAAACACAAAGCCGCCCGCAGCAGCCGACCGAACGACTGACGTAACCGCCGGGCCATAAGGAACAGTGTTTGGCGTTGCGTATTCTGGCCTGAACCTTGCGTCGCCCTCTGTGCTATTCCCCCAACTGGTGTCTAAAAGTCTTGCCAAAGCAGACCTACCAATATTGATGCCGTGGCCAGACCCAGCATCATTTACAAAAGCCCGTGTTCCGGTTTGGTCGGCCGTCTGCGCTGCGGCGATGATCCATGTTTCGTCCGTTCGGGCAGTGCCGGTAAAGTCAAACCCGTCGTTGGTGCCATCAAACTGCAATGCAACCTGCCCGTTGACGGTGGTCGTTGCCGGCCGATTGTTAGGCGTTGTCTGGCTGGCGACGGTCTTCGTCCCGGCCTTGCTCGTCCAACTCTCCACAAAACCAGAGTTGAACAACAGGCTGGCGGCGTCGTTGGCGTCCCACCAGTGGACGATGCCGCTGATGCTTGCCGGGTTAAAGCCAGTAGCCTTTGGCCGTAACAGCCTGGGGTTCATCGGCATGGGAATGACGCTCTAGTAGGTTGATAGC
>JAGYIQ010000207.1 GCA_018402565.1 Pirellulaceae bacterium
ACCATGAACGTGCTGACAAAGAGGCGGGCGACTTCGAATTCAACGATCCCCGGTTTGACCCTGGTCGTGGGAGTTCCACATGACCTCTGGCTCTCACCAACTGGCGGTTACCCAAGCGGGTAACCGCTTGGTGGTTAAGGTCGGCTCGAGTTTGGTCACCAACGACGGCCAAGGCGTTGACCACAATGCGGTAGCCCAATGGGCCCGCCAAATCGCAGAGCTGCGTCACCTTGGCAAAGAAATTGTGATGGTTTCTAGTGGTGCCATTGCCGAAGGCATGGTGCGCTTAGGCTGGAGGCGCCGGCCCACCGAGATGCACGAGTTGCAAGCGGCTGCCGCCGTGGGGCAAATGGGGTTGGCCCAAGCCTACGAGAATGCCTTTGCGCCGCACAACCTGCGCACCGCGCAAATCCTATTAACCCACGAAGACTTGGCTGACCGGGTCCGCTATCTCAATGCCCGCTCAACGCTATTTGCTTTGCTACGATTTGGGGTTGTGCCGATCGTCAACGAAAACGACACCGTCTCAACTGACGAAATCAAAGTCGGTGATAACGACACCCTAGCCGCCTTGGTCACAAATTTGGTCGAGGCCGACACGCTCATCATTTTGACCGATCAGTCTGGTTTATACGACCGTGACCCACGCCAGCACCCCCATGCGCAACTGATTGCACTAGCCGCAGCCGATGAGCCATCACTCGAAAGTATGGCTGGTGGTGCGGGCAGCCATATTGGCAAAGGTGGCATGCTCACCAAAGTCCTGGCCGCCCAGCGCGCCGCGCGCAGTGGTGCCAACACCGTGATTGCATCTGGCCGTGAAATGAACGTGTTGGTCCGCTTGGCACAAGGCGAGTCAATCGGCACCACGCTAACAGCCAAACAACCCGTTTGGTCAGCGCGCCAACAATGGATGGCCGATCACCTGCGCTTGCGTGGCCGCTTAACACTCGATGACGGTGCCATCAAAGCGTTGTTAGTCGATGGCAAAAGTCTATTGCCTGTTGGCGTTAAAGCTGTCGAGGGCTTGTTTGAAAAAGGCGACTTGGTGGCCTGTGTTGACCGCGCGGGTCAAGAGTGTGCCCGTGGTCTGATCAATTACTCGAGCGGCGATACTCGACG
>JAGYIQ010000208.1 GCA_018402565.1 Pirellulaceae bacterium
CCGCCTTGTACCACTGGTCTTCCGACGGAAGAAAATACAACGCTCCCGGATTCACGGCCACGGCGCTTCCGGATAGCGCGCCGTTGAGCGCATAGGCTCCGGTCTCCGTGCTGCCCGAGCCCTGGCCGTTGTGCAGCCAGTTGGCAACCCGCGCCGCGTCAAACCAGTTCACGAGGTTCACAGGCTTGTCGCCCATGTTCGGCCTTACCGAGTAGGTGTACGACCCCGACGAACCGTTTCTCGTGATACCGCCACGGAAGCCGTCGCTATCCATGTTCGTGTTGTACAGCGAGTACGTGTCGGTCGCCGCAACGGCGTTCAGAAAGTCGGTGTACTGCTGATTAGTGAACTCATATTTCATGATCTGGAATGCGTCGGCAACGGCGCCCACGGGGTTTGGGGCACCCGTGGTGTCGGCCGCGTTCCCCGGATCACCCACCGTGACCCAGTCGATCGTGACGCCGCGGGCAGGGCTGAAGGCAAGACTGGTGAGCATCAAAACGATCAGAGCAGCAGTCTCGAAGCGGCGGAGAACTGTCATTGGCGTTCCTTAGTCTCGGGCAAAGGTGTTACAGAGCGCGTCAAGCGGAATCCCGCCGTCGTGTTTTTGGATCACGATCGTGGGATAGCGGACATTAGAAGACGATATCGATCGCCCGATGTGTTGTCTGTCCGCAAAGCGCACGTCGACCGTGCGCTTTTTGCATCCTTCCCGTGAGGGGGGGGCATCGCCGCAGTGGTCGCGAAAGCATCGTCCGGCCGATGGCACTTTCGCGATGATTGGCTGGCTGATGGGCAGCTGGTGAGCCGTATGCGCCGTCTCCCCGTCCCCGAATAGCGGAGTCCGGAATACTTGGCTTCGTGACGGGCGTGGTGTATCTCTGATCGGCACGGAGGGTCTTGGTCAGGCATGCCCCGCGACCGCCGCCTGGCTGCAACGACGATCCTTCTGGAGGGGGGGGTGCAAAGTCGATCGAACGGATCGGCAGTCAGTCAATCCGGCGGTTGATTCGCGTGACGGCGAACAGGCTGAATGCGACCGCCACGCCGTACAGCGACAGGCCGGCGAAGCGGGCGTCGTCGATCGGTGCGAACAGCCAGATCGGTGTCGCGGTCA
>JAGYIQ010000209.1 GCA_018402565.1 Pirellulaceae bacterium
CCAGATTGTCATGCCTACTGCGGATGCAAGTACTGCGATCATAAGAATAGCTTAGTGATGCAAGCGGGGTGACCGGCCATGGCGAACATCACAGGCTGGAGCCGAGGCACATGGTCTGAAGGCGCGTGGAGCGAGCCTGTACCTGTAACGGTAACGGGCCTGTCTTCTACGGCCTCAGTGGGAACTGTTGCGGTCATTGGCGACGCGACGCTTACACTGTCTGGCCTTGCAGCGACAACGTCGGTCGAGGGCGTCTCTGTCCAGATCAACGTCGCTCCTGTTATTACAGGGCTTGCGGCGACTGGCGCTGTTGGCGCGGTAACGACCACCGGCACTGCTGATGTGCCGACCACGGGCGTGGATGCCTCCGGCGCGGTGGGCAGTGTGTCTGTTGAGGCTGGCGCCAATGCTGTGGTTACGGGGACTGTTGGCACAACGGGCGTGGGCAGCGTTACCTTCCGCGCGCTGGTAGCTGCTGTGGTCACGGGCGTCGAGGCTACAACCAGTGTCGAGGGCGTTACGATTGTTGAGGGCACTGGCGTAAGCACAACGCTTACAGGTGTCGATGGCACTGGAGCCGTGGAGTCTGTTGTAGCCACTGGCGGTGCCGACGCTCCGGTCACAGGTCTAGAAGCCACTGGTGGGGTAGGCACGGTTACTGCCAGCGGTGTTGCTGTGGTTTCTCTGGTGGGCGTTGCCGCCGATGGCCTTGTGACCTCTATCCGGCAGGACGCTCTGGTCTTCTTCGAGGGCTGGGGCCGAGGTTCGTGGGGCCAAGGTCCGTGGAGCCAGCCCGTTACACTTCCGCTCGAGGCGACTGGTCAAGTTGGGGCGGTTACCACGCAGGTTAACCAGATTATTTTGGTTGATGGATTTGGGCTGACAGCAAGCGTTGGGTCTGTTAATGTGACCGGAGGAACGGGGATCGACGTGCTTGTCACGGGGCTCTCTGCAAGTGTAACAGTTAGCCCATACGGCGTTTTGGTTTGGGGCCGGATTGTTCCCGACCCTGACACAGACTGGGTACATATTGTGCCGACGACGACAACAAGCTATACTGAAATCCAACCGTGACAAAGGTCTAGGGACACGCGATGGCAAGTACATATACCC
>JAGYIQ010000021.1 GCA_018402565.1 Pirellulaceae bacterium
ACCACCGCCGCGTCCTATCTGTAATGCGACCGCACACGCCGGCGGCGATGCGGGTGAACGTCGCTGCGTCCTAACTGAAACTTGCAGATGTCTGCTGGTCTAAATGAACTCGACAGTACCCGTGCTGTCGGCGAAGTGGTCGATGGCAACGCCCAATCGCTGCAGCATGGTCAGATACAAGTTCGACAGCGGCACGTCCTGACCCGTGGCAAGATCCTGCCACGGCTCGCGGTCGCCCATCCAAGCCCCGCCCTGAAAGTTCGTGCCCGCCCGATTCACATAACGACCATGCTGGAACCCGAAGTTCCGACCACCCGCCAAAATCAATGGATAATTCCGCGACAAGTGAAAGGCACTCGAGGCCGACCCGTACAACAACAACGTATTGTCCAACATCGACCCATTCCCACTCGGTTCCGGCGTGGCCTGCAACCGAGCCACAAACCGCCCGAACTCCTCATTCAAAAAGCGACAATAAACCCCGAAATTCTGCCATCCATCTGGATGCCGGGTCTCGTGCGACAATTGATGCGCCAGATTAAAGCCGACCGCGCGCGATAAATAATCGCTCCGCCCCACGCCGTTCTCGCGACCGATCTGATACGTGGCCACTCGAGTTGAATCCGTGCGAAACGCCAAGTAGATCAAGTCGAACATCGCTTGCAGGTACTCGCGTGGTTGGTCCGTCGTCAACTCCAAGTTAACCGGCACCTCATCTTCCAACACCGGCAACGGAGCGTCCAACCAACGCTTCGCTTTCTCCACCTTCTGCTCGGCCTGGCGCACCGACTCCAAGTACTCGTCCAAACTACGCCGGTCGTCCACCGACAACAACGGACGCAGGCCTTGGGCATCGGTCAACAAATCGTCCAACGCGCTCCGCGTCACCGCCAAACGCTGGGCAGACTGACGATCACTCTTGACAAACAATTGATCAAACACCTGCTTCGGTCGATGCTCGGCGGATATCGGCCGCCCTTGCCGATCAAACGAAATCGTGTGCGCACCACGGGCTGTCCCAGTGCCGCCATCGGTGGACAACACCAACGATGACACCCGAGTCTCCTCACCCACCTGCTCGGCATAGACTTGGTCCAATGAGATCGAGTTCTGATACTCCATGTCACCCGTCCCAGTCGCCGCCCCCGTCAAAAATTGGTCGGCATTATTATGCCCGTGCACATTCCGCGACGCCACATGCGAAAAACCAGACAACACGGTCAGATCCTGCCGCAACGGCTCCAATGTCTCCATGCATTTTGTGAAGCGAAAATCCGTGCCAGTGCCATGCGGGAACCAAGCCCAATCTTCGTAGGCCGGATCCTCCGCCAACGGCATCGGTACCCCATCCGGAAAGTAAAAGCAACCCAAGCGGCGTGGCGCTGACAGCGGCCCACCCGCCACCGCCGGCCGCAATGAACTCAAACAGGGCAGGGCCAAAGCGATGCCAGTCCCACGGAGAAATCGTCGACGGTCGATGCGGCGAATTTCGATACTCATTACCGATTCTATCTTTCCGTAAAATGAAACCATCAAGCGATGAAAACATCCGTCAACGGCCAAGCCCGTCGCGAATGCCCCGTCGCTAATGACCCGTCGCCTGGAACAACTCGCTGGTGACGATCGCTTCCACCATCGTCCTCAGTCCATCACCGTCCTGTCGCGTCCTGGCGGCAATCGCCTCCACATCCGCTCGGTCCGCAAACGTCAGTGGCCGCCCCAGGGCATAGGTCAGTAACTTGTGCACGAGCGCTGCCACCAATTGATCTTGTCGCTGATCCAACAATAACCGCTTCAAGCCCTCCATGCCAGCCAAAACGTGCTGATTGGCCAACGGACTGGTTGCGTCCACCGGTTGGCCTTGCACCTCGTCGCGCCACCGCCCCAAGGCATCGTAGTTCTCGAAGGCGATCCCCCAAGGATCGATCTTAACGTGACAGGACATACAGGCCGCATGGTTGCGGTGATCCTCAATCCGCTGCTTCAAGGTCATCTTGGCGATCTCGGGATTCGTCAAGTCGATCTCCGGCACCGCCGGCGGTGGCGGTGGCGGCGGATCGTTGAGCAAACTCTCCAGTAACCACTTGCCGCGTTTCAATGGATGCGAGTCGGGATAGTCCGAGTTCATGGTCAACAGCCCGGCTTGTGTCAACAAACCACCGCGACGAAAGTCACCGTCCAAGTCCACCCGGCGAAACTCGTTGCCCGTGACGCCGACCAATCCGTAATGCCGCGCCAACCGCTCGTCGACGACCGTAAAGTCGGCGTGCACGAAGTTCAACACGCTGGCGTTCTCCCGCAACATCTCGCGGAACAACGCTACGGGCTCCCGTTGCATCGACGCTTTCAATTGCGGATCCAACCGTCCATGCTCACTCGCGTTCAAGTGCTCCAACAACTCCATCCCCAACCATTGGTGCACAAAACGCTCCGCCAACCGCTCCGCTCGCGGGTCAGCCAACATCCGCTGAACTTGAGCACGCAGCACCTCGGGATCGCGCAACCGACCCTCCGCTGCCACTGCCATCAGCGGCTCGTCCGGTTGGCTGCACCAGAGAAACATCGCCAAACGAGCGGCCAGTTCGTAGTCGTGCAGCGTCTCGTCACCGGCGGGAACCAGATAGAGAAAATGGGGCGACGCCAGGACCGCGGCCAGGGTCTCGCCCACGGCTTGCTCGTGATCTTCGCACGCCGCTACCAGCCGCTGGTACAACGCCACCTTCTGCTCAAGTTCCACCTCGGTCACAGGTCGCCGCCAGGCCCGCGGCATGAAGTCCGCCAAGATCCGTCGCGTTGCCTCGCTTGGATCCGCCTCGCCGGCAGCCGGACGAAACAGCCGCTGTTGAGCCGGCGGCGGCCACGACTCGTACACCGGCGCTTGCACTTCGACATAATCCACCAGAAGATCGGCGGGCGAGGCCGAGGCATTGACCAAGCGAATGTACTCCGAGGGACTGGGGAGGGCCCCCATGGGCGAGGTCGTGCGGACCGAATTCCGCGGGTAGATCTCGCCCAGCGGCACTTCAAATTCATAGAACTCGGGCTGATCCTCCGTCGCCGACACTGGCAGGTCCGCGCCACTGACTCGCAACAACGCGCGGCCTTCGTTGCTGGCCTGCCAACCGAACTGCAACTGCAGGCTGGGGATCGTGCCCGTGTCCCCACCCACCCGAGCCGCTCGGACGCGCACTCGCAGCGTCCCCTCATCCGGCAAGCGATTGCCCAATTCGATGTTCAGCCAACCTCCAGCGGGCAGAATGGCCACGTGCTCCACCGCAGTGGGTGGCTCTGGTCGTTCTTCCAGCGGCTCGTGGGCGTAGTGCGCGCCGTAGTACTCCCACTCGGCGACCGCTGTCCGTCCGCTGGCCCGATCTCGGAAATACGTCCGTCCATGCGGCTGTTGGAAGCTTTCTTCCAACTTTTGCAAGTTTTCTGCCAATTCTTGCGGGGAATCTGCCAACTTTTGACGGATTTCCGTCAACTTTTGTTCCAACTTAGGCCATTCCAACCGCGAGGCCTGGGACATGGACACGCCCCAAACCAACGGAGCCGGCTGCTGGCCGCGCGGGATCACGCGAGCCAAGGCCCGTTGGGCGGATCGATGGTAGAGCTCCAATTGCGCAACCGATAACTGCAACAGCGGTCCGCTGTTCTGGAACCCATCGGCCGAGATCGGATCGGGGGGGAGATCGCGAGCAAAATCCCAGGGCAAGTCCAACAGATCCTGCAAGGCATGATTGAATTCATAACGCGTCAAGCGCCGAAAACGCGTGGCTCGCTCGGACTGGCGCCGCACCAATGCCGCGACATGCAGTTCCTCCGCCAACCAATCCACCACTCGCTGCCGATCCGCGTCCTCCAAGCCACCGACGTCCGCAGGTGGCATCTCCCCTTTGCTCAAGACCGACAAGACTTCGGACCACCAAATCACATCGTTGCCCGACAATAAGTTCGGGTCCAACGTGTCCAGACGGATGTTCCCCTCCTGCGAGTCCGGCCCGTGACAGTCCAGACAGGCGGCCTGCAACACCGGCCGCACGGTTTGCTCGAACTCGGCCACTCGAGCCTGCGGGGGTTCGGCCAGCGTCAACTGCCGAGCCAGTTCGGCGGCATCTCCCGCTGCCCAAGCTCGATACCTTGAGCGACTCCAACCCGAGGCCTTCAGCTGCTCCAACGTCAACTGGTCCGTGCCCGTGTCATCCGCCACCGTTGCGACAACTGCTGACTTCGGTTCTTCATCCGCCGCGTTGGTTTGGTGGGGAAAATCTATGTCCTGTAGTCCTGAGTCCTGTAGGCCAGCGTCCAATAGTCCTGCGTCCGATAGTCCTGTGGCCTGCTGAAATTCGGCAG
Organism: Pirellulaceae bacterium; assembly: GCA_018402565.1. Classification (GTDB taxonomy): domain Bacteria; phylum Planctomycetota; class Planctomycetia; order Pirellulales; family Pirellulaceae; genus M30B19. Next base: position 4,351 of record JAGYIQ010000021.1, read on the forward strand.
CGCAGAAAACCCCGCCAACAGCGACAGTTGCAGACGTGAGCAAACGACTGGCGCACGCGACAACAAGAAATGGCACGACACAGCGTAACAGGGCGGGAGTCATCGGAGGCGGGACCTGGGCGGAATTCGGCGGCAGGGCTACCCCGAGCTCAGTTTAGCTAAAGCCGACCGAGAAGTCGACCGCCAGTTTCGCGGACAAGGCGTCGCGTTGGATGGGGCAGCGGGCCTTGACGGCGTGTTTGGTCAAACGCCCCGCCGTGCGGGCTCGCCACATCCGGAACGAGGACGGCTTCAGCTCACGCCGCATCACAGCGATGACTTGGCCAGGCTTCAAGCCAAATTGTTGCTGAATGGCTTCGAAGGTCGTGCGATCCTCCCACGCCATCTCGATCAGACGGCTTGTGTCCGCTGCGGATAACTCACCTGCCGCAGAGGGTTCGGCCGAAGATGGCTCTGCCGAAAATAGCTTTTTGGGGCGGGTCATAGGAAGTTCCGAGGTGGGATGGGCTGGTGGGGAGAACCGGATCGGCACTGGAAAGTTAACGCTTGATTCGGTCATCTTCAGCGATCTGGCATTGGTCGGCGTCGCCGGGATACTCGGTTCGGTCTTCTCTTTAGCAAAGCTGGGCAGCAGTGTCAAACCGCTCGCTGCTCGCGAGCGGCCTAATCAGACTGGATTGCCAGGCGGATCGTCGGCCTTACACTAAGGGAGAAGCAAATGGCAGGGCCGCAGCTAGTGCTTTGTCACCGTTTCATTTTGGGATCGGTGTGACAAAGCACTAGGGGCAATCGCGACCAGTTCTTGACCGAACAAGGCGGTTGAGTCCGCCCTTGATTCAAACACCGGCAACTTCAACCCAGGACCTGAGCAATGTCAGACATGGACCGGCGACAATTTTTCTCAGTGTCGGCAGTGCCCGGCGCGGCCGCGGGACTGGCCACCGCCTTTGGCTCGCGACTGGCTAGGCCGACGTTGGCAACCGACAGGCCGGAGCGTTCGTTTCGCTTTGTCCAATTCGGTGATACGCATTTTGGAGCCCCAGCGACATTGCCGTTGGCCGCAAGCCCGGAGGGGTACCCCAAAGCCCTGCGTCAGGTCCAGGCGATGGAGGATCCACCCGATTTTATCTTGCACACGGGAGACATCATCACCGATGCGTTCTGGGCCACCTCCGAGAGCGCTCGCGAGCAATGGCGTTTGTACCGTCAGATCATGCAAGCGCATTGTCGGATCCCGGTCCGGTACACCCTGGGGAATCATGACGTCAATTTCGACTGGGGGTGGGGCGACGAGACGACTCGGTATCCCGGCAAGAGCCTGGCCCTGGAGCAACTGGAACTGGCGGCGCCCTACTATAGCTTCGACCACAAGGGTTGGCACTTCATCGTGTTGGACAACACGCAGCGTGGTGGTTACAACGGGTTCACGCATCATTTGGACGAGCAGCAATACGCGTGGTTGGAGCAGGATCTAGCGGCCACGCAAGGCTCGATTCCGACCGTTATCTCATCACATGCGCCGATCCTGACCGTGACCTGTTTTTTCTGTCCATCGAACAAGCAACACCCGGACGGTTTGGTGATCCCCAATGACTGGGTACACACGGATGTTGAGCGGTTACACAAGCTGTTCCGGCAGTATCCGAACGTGAAACTGTGTCTGAGTGGTCATTTTCATGCGGTCGATCATGTGCAGTATTTGGGTATTCACCATATTTGCGGTGGAGCGGTCTGCGCGGACTACTGGAGGCGGCCATTGCCTTACGCACCCGAGCACGAAGCGGGCTATGGCGTCGTGGATTTGTTCCAGGATGGAACTTTCCAATACCAGTACGTGGACTATGGCTTGGTGGGCTATCAAGAGGAAACACCGCGCGAGAGGTTCCCCTGGGAACGGGCGGGGCTGATGACCTCACCGGCCACTCGATCGCCGCAGATTCAGTAAAAACGGAGATGAGTCCGAGCGTGGTCAGACAGCGAGAGGCCAGCGAAGCGGCCGGGTTGGTTTGGGCAAAGTTGATGTCGAAGCGTAGCCGTTTCGCCCCGTCGTGATGAGGTCGCCGATCCCCTTCTCTCCTCCCCGCCCAAGCGAGAAGGAGAAAAGGTTGAGGACCCGATCCGATCGGCCAGCCTGCCAACTATTCGTTGTTTGGCAATGAACCCGTCGCCTCGACTTCGGCCAACTTCTGCATCAGCTTGGTGGCTGCTTGCAGGTGCTTGGCGTTGGTTTCCAAGTCGGTCTTGATCCAGGCCTGCAACTCGCTTGAAGCATGGCGTTGCAGAACGGTCAACATGGAATGCGCAGCCGCGTGCTTGGCAATTTGCATGCCCACGAAGCATTGATCGATCTCAACACCCTTTTTGGCATTGATCATCGCCTGCCCGTCTCGCAGACACTGGTTGGAGATCTCTTGGTGCAAGGCCAAAAAATCGACCGTGTTCGCCGGACTGGCGACCCGAGCAACCGCGGATTGGGACGCGTCGCGCGGCTTGGCTGCGATCGCTGGCAGCTTCTCAATCGCGGTGAACTTGGGCGCCAGTCCCTGCAGTTGCTCGACTGAAGCCTGATGGTCAAGCTCCAACTTCGCTGCAAACGCTTGCACTTCCGTGTTGACGAGCTTGCCTTTGACGAAGCGAGACAGCAACACCTGCTCTTGATTGGCAATCGCCAAGCAATGCGCAAACGTCTGGTCGTTCGTCGCCGCTTCGGCAGCGACCTTCACACTGGTCACCCGAGCTTTGTCGCCATTCGCTTTTGACGTCTGGTTCTCTTGAGCCGACAACGAACCTACCAAGAGCAGCAAAGCCAGCGGGGCTCCGCAAAATACAGTGATCTTCATTTCCTTGAATCCTTGTGCTGAAACAGTTTTCCGAAAATAGCGTCCCTGCGTTGGTCCGCCAAAAAGTTGATTAGCCGTTCACTGTAGTGGGATAATCCCACTACCCGTTGCGCCCGCACCCGCCGTATCGCTCATGGAGTAGTCTCGTGGCAATCACTAGTGCTCCTACACACCAACGATCGTACGGTTGGCTCGACTCGCTCCACGGAACCCGTCGGGGGCGTGAACGATAACGTTGATTCGATGCGTTCACCCCAACAAACAGCCGTCCGCATCGAGACAACTGCCGCTTGCCCTTGAACAACCGATCGCTAATCGATTGCTAATTCGGGAACATGCTTCCCGCAATCGATTGCCACAATCTGCTGCTTGTCGTCTTGGCACATCGTCATGCGAATCGTATCTCCGGGGCGGAGATCCTCCATCTGACTGGGCTTGCCATCACAGGTGACCTCGACTTCTTCCGCAATGGTGTAGTGATGGGACTCGCCCTCACTGCACTGACAAGTCAATTGGTCACCCGCGACCTTGACGAGCTTGCCATCGCAGCACTCGTTCTCCTGCGAATTCTGTGACTGGGTCTTCATAACGTCTCCTCTGGTGCTTGAGATCGGACCCACTGCCTGGTTTGCCGCATCGCCAGCGATACTGAAAGCAATCCTGAGTTTCCGACCCACAGGGAAACTATGGCATCCCGTCACATTTGGTGGTATCGAAGAAGCGTGTAAAATCTTTTAGTGGATTTTGCCAGCGACACGAAAATGCAATGGGAGCATTCAATGACACAATAGCGTCGATTGACTTTTCCGCTCGGGATTTGTCAACTGGTGTTCCACCCATTCCATGTTATCCAGAAAGCGTACCAGACCGGCCAACATCAAGGGCTGAAACGGCCGAGTGACGCGGGCGATGATACGTGGAACCGCCCGGCCCTCCAGAATGGAGCGTTTCCTGGAAAAGAACACAACCGGGACCGAGCGAAATTCCGGATCGGCCAACCAGTGATCCAATATGGCTGCGGAGCCGGGCCAAGTGAGATTGTATTCCATCACGATCAAGTCAGGCGGCTCTTCCGTCTCCACGGATTGCAGCAGCCGCGATTCGTCGACGATCGTCACTTGATGCCCCAGTAACCGCAAATACCTTTGCATGGCTTGCAGCGTAAGCACCCCTTCACCCGCCATCATGACTCGCATTTTGTTCTCCTTCACAGATGCCTTTGAAACTTTAAACCACTTATTCTACCCTGAGCCAACGATTCTACTAAGGCACGGCTGCTGTAAAATCGAAAACTAAGCCATTTCCCTCATGGTGGATTCCACCACTCGCCCTCTTAAGCCTGGGCTATCCGCCACTAGTCGCGTCTGATAGCCTGAGGCGAGGAAGGGGCATCAACGCAGGCAACAAGAGCGACACTGATGGTGGAAGTCTCGACCGTTCTACCCGTGCACCGATGCCCAATTGTCGGAATTGTCGCTTCCGCTGGGGGACTCGACGCCTTCAAGCGTTTCTTTGGAGCGTTACCGGCCGATAGCGGACTGGCGTTTGTCTTGATCCCCCATCTGGATCCAACTCATGACAGCCAGATGGTGAGCTTATTGAGCAAGTTCACTCCCATGCCAGTGGTCGAAGTACAACAGGGAACGGTCGTCCGCAGCAACCATGTCTACATCATTCCGCCCAACAAATTCTTGGCGATTCATGCCGGGGAATTGCAACTTACGACTCCGCCTCTCGAGCGGAGCGGACAAACGTCGATGGATTTTTTCTTGAGTTCCCTGGCGCAGGACCAGACGGAACGCGCGATCGGTATCGTTTTTTCTGGCACGGGAAGTCATGGCACTTCGGGGATCCGCTCGATCAAGTTGGCGGGTGGCTTGACGCTGGCTCAGCAACCGGAGTCGGCCGAGTACGACGCAATGCCGCGGAGCGCGATCGATTCGGGACAAATCGACTGTATCTTGCCTCCCGAAGAAATGCCGGCGACGCTAATGCGATACGTGGAGCAGCCCTACTTAAGTAGTCTCGACGCCGAGATACCGATTGTGTCGGAGACAAGCGACCATTTGCAACAGATTTTGACTTTGCTGCAATCGCAGACCAAGTACGACTTTCGCTCCTACCGCCAAGCCATGGTCTTAAGGCGAATTCAACGGCGAATGCAACTGATTGGAGCCGCAGATCTCTCTGCATATTTCTCCCTACTACAACAGCGCCCGACGGAGGCGACCGCCCTGTACAAGGACCTGTTGATCAGCGTCACGGCCTTTTTTCGTGACACCGAGGCCTTTCGTGTCTTGGAACATGATATTGTCCCAATACTGGTCGAGCGATGCTCACCCGGTGGAGCGATCCGCGTGTGGGTTCCCGGTTGCGCGACTGGGGAAGAGGCCTACTCCATCGCCATGTTGCTGCTGGAAGCCATCGCTCCAGAAGCCGGGGACAATTCAAGCGATGCGGCCCCAGTCGACTTGGCGGTCACTGCGCCAGCCCCACGCCGTATCCGAGTGCAGATTTTTGCTAGTGATATTGATGACGAAGCCATCGCGTTCGCCCGCAATGGTCAGTACTCGGCAAGTTCGGTGGGCGAGCTTTCGTCGGCCAGATTGCAACGATTTTTTGTGGCTGGCGGTGGCGGCTCGTTTCGCGTGACAAAACAGTTGCGGGAGACGATCGTCTTCTCTCATCAGAATCTGATCAGCGATGCGCCCTTTTCCAACATGGACTTGATCTCCTGCCGCAACGTGTTGATCTACCTGGAGCCCGACCTGCAGCAAAACGTCATTTCGCTATTGCACTTCGCGTTGGCAACCGACGGCTATCTGTTTTTGGGGCCATCCGAATCGTTGGGGCGGACATCGAGCCTGTTCCAGTCCATTTCCAAAACCTGGCGGATCTTTCGGAAAACGGGAACGTCGAGTCGGATCAACTTTGCCTTGCCCTTTGTTTCGTCAGATCAGCGACCGGAACTTGGCACCGCTACGAAGGTCGCCAACCCGCGCGGGCAAAGCCTGAAGGAGTTCACCGAGACACTGATTTTGACCGAGTACGCGCCCGCCGCCGCCCTGATCAATCGAAAATTCGAGATCCTGTGCCTGACCGGCCCGATGGTCAATTATTTGGAATTCCCGTCTGGAGAGCTGTCGAAAGACTTGCTGGCGATGGCAAGACCCGGCCTGCGGACCAAACTGCGCATCGCGTTGAATAGTGCGGTGAGAGACGGGGTGACGGTGACCGATGCTGACAATCGAGTGAAGCGGAGCGGGCACTACTTTTCGTGTCGTTTGTCGGTTCGCCCCCTGAGGACACCGAAAGAGGTCGATGGCCTGTTGTTAGTCACCTTTGAGGATCACCCAACCGAACGATCGCAGAGGGGGCTTGAGACCGTCGTACAAAAAGACTCAACCAAGGTCTTTCAAGGGGAAGACTCCGACCTGGTTCAACAATTGGAATACGAACTCAAGACGGTAAACACACGGCTACAGACCACGGTCGAGGAAATGGAGGGTTCTACCGAAGAGCTGAAGACCTCGAATGAAGAAATCATGTCGGTGAACGAGGAGCTGCAATCCGCCAACGAGGAGCTGGAGACATCGAAAGAGGAGCTACAATCCCTCAATGAGGAGCTACTTTCGGTAAACAGCCAGCTGAATGACAAGGTTTTGGAGCTGGATCAAGCCAAAGAAGACTTGCTGAATCTGATGGCCAGCACGGAGATCGCCACGATATTTCTGGACGAGTCCCTCGAGATCAAGCGGTTTACTCCGCCGACCGCCAAGCTGCTCAATCTTCGTCCGATCGACGTGGGACGGCCTCTGAGCGATATCACGCAGCGATTTGTCGATGCCCAGATGTTGGCCGACTGTCGCAGTGTCCTCGAGACACATCAGTCGATCGAACGAGAGGTCCAGAGCGACGATTCCCTGTACTATCTCCGCAGAATTTTGCCCTACCAAGCCGTGGACCAAATGGTGGGCGGTGTCGTGATCACGTTTGTCGATATCAGCCACCGCAAGCAGGTGGAAGCCGAACAGCGTGAAAAGGACATGCTGTTCATTGCCGCCCTGCATGAGAGCACGGAGCGATTGGCAGCCATCTTGGACACGGCAGCGGACGCCATCATCACGATCGATCGGCAAGGAGTGATCGACAGTATCAACCGAGCAACCTTGGCACTCTTCGGCTACGAGCGCGAAGAGTTGCTGGGATGTCCAATCGCTCGCTTGATCCCCTCGGTACAAAGCACGCTCACTCCGTTCGACATGGACAATTATCTTCTGCATCAACTGGATCGCAAACTGGAGACGCGGCTTGAGACCAGCGCGATGCGGAAAAACGGATCGATGTTCCCCATCGAACTGGCTTTTGGCAAAGTCGATCACCTTGGGCTATACACCGGGATTTTGCGGGACATCTCCGAACGCAAACGATTTCAGGCTCATTTGTTGGAAATTGCGGCAGAGGAGCAAACCCGGATCGGTCAGGAACTGCACGACGGCACACAACAAGAATTGACGGGCTTGACCTTGTTTGCGGGCACGATCTGCGATCTACTCCAAACGGCGGTCCCTCCACGATCGCCGAATGGACGAGACTGGCGGATCGCGGATCAAGTATTTGGTCGTCTAAAACAGTCCACGGAGAAGCTTCTTCATGGTTTAAAAATCGCCAATCAGCACGTACACGAGCTGTCACATGGCATTATGCCCGTGCAAATCGATTCAGAGGGCCTGAGGTCGGCGTTGGCGGAATTGGCGACCACGACCAACGAGTTGCAGAACATTCGCTGTCGCTTCGCTTGTACGGGGGTGAGTTCGATTCCGAACAATCTGATCGCGACTCAGTTGTACCGCATTGCTCAAGAGTCACTGAACAATGCGTTGAAGCATGCCGCACCGGACCTGATTGAGATTTTATTGACGCAGGAGCATCAACAAATCACCCTCGAAATTCGCGACAATGGCGTCGGGCTGGACGCGACAGCTCCACGTGAAGAACCCATCCGAGGGCGCGGGATTGGTTTGAGAATCATGGAGTATCGCGCCAGCGTGTTAGGCGGTATTCTGGAGTTTGAAAACAACGCCACGGGTTCGGGTATGACGCTGCGCTGTATCGTCCCCTTGAATGAAGGCTCAACATGAAAACGCTACTCGCTCCAGTACGAATTGTGATCGTCGACGACCATCCCATGATGCGGGACGGGCTGGCTCTCCGGATTTCTGCTCACGCCAATTGGGAGGTCTGTGGCGAAGCCGCCACCGAAGACGAGGCGTTGGAATTGGTAAAGCAATTGTGTCCGGATGTGGTGATCATCGACGTCGCGCTCAAATCCGGCAATGGAATTGAATTGGTCAAACGCGTCAAGTTATTAAATTCAACAGCGAAGATGCTGGTGGTTTCCGCGTTTCACGAATCCCTGTATGCCGAACGTGCCTTGCGAGCCGGGGCCCATGGCTACCTCAACAAACAGGAGACAAATGACCACCTGATCGAGGCCGTGCGAGTCGTTCTGAAGGGTGAACGGTACATGAGCCTGGCGTTGACCCAACGGATGGTCGCTCAGGCGTTGGGCAAGCGCAGCGAAAATCAAGATCCGCGCGAGCTGCTGACCGATCGAGAATTGGAAATTTTTCGCCTGATCGGCTCCGGTTTAAAGACCAGTGCCATCGCCGACCAACTGTTCCTCAGCACGCATACGATCGATACGCATCGCGAGAATATCAAACGGAAGTTAGGGGCCAAAACAGGAGCAGAACTGAGCCGTTTAGCGATCCAATCCATGCTGGAGAGCATTTAAGAACTGTGGTCGTGCACCGGTGGCCTGCGTGGCAGCCTGCCAGTGAGTTGGCGGGGGTGTGTACCAGATCCCACGATAGGGACGGAGAGCGAGAATGACTTGGAGGAAACTGGTAGGACTAGGGGCCGGTGCCTTGTGTCTGTTCATCATCTGGCAAGCGTACCAAGTATGGTCAGCAGCGTTTCTGGGAGTCTTGTTCGCGTTGAGCCTGAATGGGCCGGTGGAGTACCTGCGTCAACACATCCATTTGCCTCGGTGGCTGGCAACTTCACTCGTGTTGCTGGTGGCGATCATTTTGCTGTCTGGTCTGCTCTGGGTGATCGGCGCTCCGTTGACGGCTCAATTTCATATCATAAACAAACAGCTCCCGGCAACGGCCTTAAAGCTATCCAAGTGGTTTGATGAGCAGATCGGGAGTCCGCCTGATTTACCAGCCACGCAAGACTCGGCCGATCTGCCATTCTCGGTCGACGAAAGTCCTGAGGCTGGGGAGAGCAATCGCGATCAACCCGCTCCGGCCCCCGATCCGTCCGTGAAACGATCGAGTGTGGAGCCAACTGCTGCCGATCCGATACCAAAAACCGAGTCTCAGCGGTTCGAGCTACGTCCCATGATGCCTGAATTGGAGTTCTTTCTTGGATTCGCAGCCAACCTAGTTTCAGCAACCCTCAAAGCCGGGATGTTATTGGTATTGAGCCTGGTTGTCATGTTGTTTGTCGCGTTTGATCCGACCGTATACCAACGAGGCTTTTTGTGGCTCGTGCCCACACCCCATGAAAATATAGCATCACAAACCATGGACCGACTATGCATTGCCATGCGGTGGTGGATGGCGGGTCGCCTGGCTTCGATGGCCGCAGTGGGTCTGCTGACCACGGTCGGGATGTGGTCGATAGGGATGCCCGCGCCCCTGGCATTGGGAGCCATCGCGGGCCTGCTGTCGTTCGTCCCCAATATTGGCCCGTTGGCCTCGGCGATTCCCGGAATTCTAATGGCGTCAGGGATCAACAACAGCATGATGCTGTGGGTCGCTGGCGTTTACCTAGCCGCCCAACTGGTTGAATCGAACGTCATTACACCACTCGTGGAACAGTTCGTTATCGCGATTCCTCCCGGGGTTTTGATTGTCGCGCAGTTCGTGTTTCTGGCCCTGGGGGGACTGTGGGGCATGATCATAGCCACGCCTTGCCTCGTGGTCGTGATGGTATTGGTACAACAACTTTACATCAATCGGTTCCTCGGCAAACAGATCGAAGTGGCCGGTCGTGGCATTGCCTCAGATTACACAGCCGGGTAGAGACGAACTCGGGGGTCAAAAAACGGCGGTGCTTGAACACCTGAATGGGCCGGAAAATCCCCGCTGCTGGTCTGCCGATCCGCGGCCAATCCGGCTCAATCCTCGCTGATACAAGCCCCTGACAACGCGACTCGAAATTTCTCGCTGCTCTGCTTATAATAGGACGAGGAGATCCGGAGACTTGGATTGGCCGGCGATAGAACGCCCAGCGGGAACGTGCAGTGGAAACTTGCAACGGGATCGCACGGGCAGATCGCCCCTGAACGGATCGCCCCTGAACGGATCGCGCCTGACGGATCGCCGCGGCTGGCGTCGGTTCGGGCAGCGTCGGTTCGGCCCCTGCGCGGCGTCAACTCGCCCAACCCAACCCTCCCGTGCGGCCGGCTAACACTGGTCGACTTCCCACCCACCCCACCCGAATGAGAATCCGATGCCCAGTCTCACTGGAATCACGCCTGGTCCTCCGCGGATGTCGGTCGCGCAGGCCGTCTCCTGCAACGCTGCCGCGGCTCTACCGGGACGACAAAGTCTCGCGTTGGCGACTTTGGCTGCGGCCCGCTCATCCGAATCGCCGGCTCAAAATAACTGCGGGCAGGAACTCAGCGGGTGGGAACTCAGCGGGTGGACTAAGGACTCAAAGGCGAACGGGTTGCCGTATTGGGCGAAGCTTGTGACCACTCTACTTGTGACTTGGTTGGTTGGGGCGAGCGTCCTGTCAGCGGATGAGTCGGCTGTGGACCTGGACTTCAACCGCGACATTCGTCCGATCCTGTCGAATCACTGCTTCCGTTGCCACGGGCCAGACGAGGAAGAGCGAGCGGGCGGCGGCGAGTCGGGCTTGCGTTTGGATACGCCCGCCGGCCAACGCGAGGACTTGGGGGGCTATGCGGCGGTTGTTCCCGGACACCCCGAAACGAGTGAACTGTTGACGCGGGTGCTGAGCGATGATCCGTCGTTGGTCATGCCACCTCCAGAGGCCGGGGTACGATTGAGCGACGACGAGATCGATCGTCTGCGGCGTTGGATCGCGGCCGGCGCGCCATTCGCCCAGCACTGGGCCTATGTTCCGCCGCAACGGCCCAACCCGCCGGCCCTGACGGACCCCGAGGCCTTGGCATGGGCTCAGAACCCCATCGATCATTTCATCTGGGACCGATTGTCGCAGGAAGACTTGCGTCCCCAGCCCGCCGCGGATCGCTTCGCGCTGATCCGACGTGTGTCGTTGGACCTGACCGGTCTGCCGCCAACCGCGGCCGAAGTGCAAGCGTTCGTCGCCGACAACGCCCCCGACGCCTACGAGCGGATGGTGGATCATTTTCTAGCGAAAGAATCGTACGGCGAGCACTGGGCGCGAATGTGGCTGGACTTGGCCCGCTACGCTGACTCGGCCGGCTACGCCGATGATCCGCCCCGCACGATCTGGGCCTACCGCGACTATGTCATCCGCGCCTACAACCAAAACTTGCCCTTCGATCGCTTTACGATCGAACAATTGGCTGGGGATCTGTTGCCCGACGCCACGCCGGACCAACGGATTGCCACGGCCTTCCATCGCAACACGATGACCAACAACGAGGGCGGCACCAACGATGAAGAGTTCCGCAATGTAGCCGTGGTCGATCGCGTCAATACGACCTACGCGGTTTGGATGGGTACCACGATGGCCTGTGCCCAGTGCCACACGCATAAATACGATCCGCTGACCCACGCCGAGTACTTCCAATCGTTTGCGTTGTTCAATCAATCGGAGGATGCCGATCGTGGCAACGAAGCTCCGCTCTTAGAAGTTTGGAGCCCCGCCGACCAAGCCCGTCGCGAAGCGTTGTTAGCGGATTTAAGTCGCGTGGAAGGCGACTACCAGCAGTGGACCCCCGCCCTGGAGGCGGCGCGGGCGGAGTGGGAGGCCAGCTTGCCGCAGCAACCGCAGTGGCTCGCGGCGCCCGTTGTCTCGGCCCGTAGCGCAGGCGACATCGGCTTGTCATTCGACGCCGCCACAGGGATTGTCCGCAGTGGGCAAGCGGCCGCCCAAGACACCTTCGAGATCGAATTGGACGTGACGGGCCTGGCAGAGAACGGCGCCGGGCGTCTGGCAGCGATCCAATTGCAGGCCTTGGCCGACCCCAGTCTGCCACGGGGCGGTCCCGGTTGGAGCGGTGGCAACTTTGTCCTGAGCGAAGTTCGCGCTACACTGCGCCCCGAACAACCCATGGCTCCACTGGGGCGCTTTGTCCGTGTGACGTTGCCGGGTGCGAATCGGATTCTGTCATTGGCTGAAATACAGGTATTTTCTGGGGATCAGAACATCGCCCCCTTGGGCCAAGCCACCCAAAGCAGTACGGCCTTTGACGGCCAAGCAGCGCGGGCCATCGATGGGAATACCGACGGCGAGTACTTCCGGTCCAATTCGGTGACCCATTCGGCCGATCGCAGCACCGACCCGTGGTGGGAAGTGGCCTTGGCTACAGACGTCGCCGTCGATCGCATTGCGGTTTGGAACCGCACGGATGGCGGTGGGGCGATTGGATCGCGACTGCAAGGCGCGATCGTGCAACTGCTGGACGAACAGCGGGAGGTCGTCTGGCAAGGCACGTTGGACGATACCACTCGGCCCGACGTGACCTTCACCCTCGATGGCTCGCGGCCACTGGCCTTTGCTGCGGCCGTGGCGGACTTCAACCAAGATGGGTTCCACGCCACCAGCCTGTTGGCCAAGCCAATCGATCTGCAGAAGGGCTGGGCGGTCGGCGGTGCTCCTGGTCGCGATCATCAACTGACCCTGGTGCTGGCCGATCCGGTCCCAGTCCCCGCGGGCAGTCGACTGCACGTGAGTTTGGTCCAACAGTCGCCGCACGTGCAACACCTGCTGGGTAAGTTTCGCTTGCAGGTCACGGGCGACCCGAGCATCTCGGCGTGGGCCGCGGTGCCACCACAGCTGCAGGGGATCGTGGCTTTGGGTTCCGCCGTTCGCAGCCCGGAGCAACAAGCGGCTGTCGTGGAGCACTTCCGCAGTGTCACGCCGCTGTTGGCGGAGACTCGCCAGCAGCTGCAGGCTCTGCGGAGCGAGTTGTCAGGACTCAAGCCGACCACCACCGTTCCGGTGATGCAGGAGCGGCAACCCGAACAGCACCGTGAGACGCGAATTCATTTGCGTGGCAACTACTTGGACCTGGGCGAGGAGGTCTCGGTCGGCATCCCGGCCGTGTTTGCCGCGGATGACAGCGAGGTCCGCGATCGCTTGGATTTGGCTCGTTGGCTGGTCTCGCGGCAGAATCCGCTCACCGCTCGCGTAACCGTCAATCGTTACTGGGAACAGATCTTTGGCACGGGATTGGTGGCCACCAGCGAGGAGTTCGGTTCGCAAGGTGACTTGCCTTCGCACCCCGAGTTGCTGGACTATTTAGCGGTCGAGTTTATGGACAGCGGTTGGGACATGAAGCAACTGCTGCGGACCCTGCTGTTAAGTGCCGCGTATCGCCAAGATTCGCGTGTGACTCCCGAGTTGGCGCAGCGTGATCCCGACAACCGGCTGTTGGCTCGTGGTCCGCGGTTTCGCCTGCCCGCCGAGACGATCCGCGACCAAGCCCTGGCGGTCGCTGGCCTGCTGAGTCCCAAGATGTACGGTCCACCCGTCAAGCCGCCGCAGCCCGCGTTGGGCTTGGCCGCCGCGTTCGGCTCCAGTACCGATTGGCAGACCAGCAGTGGAGAGGATCGGTACCGCCGTGGCTTGTACACCACGTGGCGGCGTTCGAATCCGTACCCCTCGATGGCCACGTTCGACGCGCCCAACCGCGAGGTCTGCGCGTTGCGACGGACGCGGACCAACACGCCACTGCAAGCCTTGGTGACCTTGAACGATCCCGTCTACATCGAGGCCGCCCAAGCCCTGGCTCGACGCGTCCTGGCCGAACCGGGTTCGTTGGACGAACGTTTGGAGGCCGCGTTGTCCCAGACCTTGGTGCGACCGATCGATGCGGAGGAAGTAGCGGTCCTGCGGCGGCTGTTCGAACAGGCCAGCGAGGCGTTGCGTGACCAGCCCGACCAGGCCAAAGCCCTGGCGACCGAACCCATCGGACCGGCCCCCGACGGCAGCGACCTGATGGAATTGGCCGCTTGGACCGTGGTCGCCAACGCCATCCTGAACCTGGACGAGTTCCTGATGCGTCGGTAAAACGGGTACGAGTGCTCACAATCGCACTTGCACTCGAGCACACAATCGTGGTCGAGTACACAATCGCACTCGAGCACACAATCGCACTCGTGCACACAATCGTGCTCGTGCTCGTGCTCGTAATCGTAATCGACTGCAGTCCTGTCGGATCGCGAACCCGCACGACCAGCAACGGTTGGAAACAGCCGTCGATCGTCGAGAAGCGAAAGCGATGGGGTGGTTTCGATTAGGATTACGAGCACGAGTACGAGTACGAACCAAGCTGCAATGGTGAGATTGGGCGTCATGCCTGTTCTCTCCGCTCGAAATGCTTGACGCATTCCGCTACCCATTTCGCAACGTCCGTTCTCTGTAGCCAACAGAGCCGGCGGACGCATTGCGAAAGTAATCAGCGCAGCGGGACTCGAGCTCAGCGCGAGCGAGAAGCGAAAGCGACGGGCTGGTTTCGATTACGATTACGAGCACGAGCACGAAAGTAAAAGTACGAGTACGAACCAAGCTGCAATGGTGAGATTGGGCGTCATGCCTGTTCTCTCCGCTCGAAATGCTTGACGCATTCCGCTACCCATTTCGCAACGTCCGTTCTCTGTAGCCAACAGAGCCTGCGGACGCATTGCGAAAGTAATCAGCGCAGCGGGACTCGTGCTGAGCGCGAGCGAGAAGCGAAAGCGACGGGCTGGTTTCGATTACGATTACGAGCACGAGCACGAGCACGAATAAAAGTACGAGCACGAGTACGAGCACGAGCATTAACCTTGGGCTGTTGATTAACCCACTTTTTTTATTTCTCAGGATTGCCTGAAACTAGGAGAGCACCCACCATGAGCGACTCGGCCAACAACCCGCACTTCGATCGATTGGCGTGGCAGACTCGGCGGCATTTCCTGCGGCAATCCTCCGCCGGCTTGGGTGCGATCGGCTTGGCGGGTTTGCTACAACAGGAAGGTCGAGGGGCGAGTGTGGGGCGGGACGAGGTGCCGAATCCGCTGGCAGCCAAGCCGCCGCATTTTGCACCCAAAGCCAAGCGGGTCATCTACATCCACTGCACGGGCTCGCCGCCCCACTTGGACTTGTTCGATTACAAGCCCGAGTTGGTTGCGCGGGATGGGCAGGACTGTCCGGACTCGTTTTTAAAGGGCCGCAGTTTTGCCTTTACCTCGGGTGTGCCGAAGTTGCTGGGAACACCACGGAAGTTTTCGCAGTACGGGTCGCAGGGGATGTGGATGAGCGACGCGGTTCCGCATTTTCATGAATTGGCCGATGAGATTTGTTTGATCAAATCGATGTACACCGACCAGTTCAACCATGCGCCGGCGGAATTGTTGTTGTACACCGGATCGCCGCGTTCGGGGCGACCGTCGCTGGGGTCGTGGGTAACGTACGGCTTGGGGTCGGAGAACGAAAATTTGCCAGGTTTTGTGGTGTTGATCTCCAGCGGCGTGCAGCCCAACGGTGGCAGCAATTCGTTTGGCAGTGGGTTCCTCCCCAGTGTCTACCAAGGGGTGCAGTGCCGTTCGCAGGGGGATCCGGTGCTGTACGTAACCGACCCGGCGGGCATGGATCGCGACCTGCGGCGACTGAGCCTGGATGCGATCGGCGAATTGAATCAACGCCAGGCGGAAGCCTTGGGCCATCCCGAAACCACCACACGCATCGCCCAGTACGAACTGGCGTTTCGCATGCAAATGTCGGTTCCCGAGGTCATGGACATCTCGCGCGAGTCGGCAGACGTGTTGGCTCGGTATGGTGCCCAGCCGGGCGTCTCCAGTCTAGCGAACAACTGCTTGTTGGCTCGACGTTTGGTAGAGCAGGGCGTGCGGTTCGTGCAACTGTTCGACTGGGGTTGGGACTTTCATGGCACCGGCCCCAGTGAAGACATTCGCGATGGCCTGACCAACAAGTGTGCCACGATGGACAAACCGGTGTCCGCGTTGATTCAAGACTTGCGACAGCGAGGGTTGTTGGACGACACCTTGATCGTCTGGGGCGGCGAATTTGGCCGCACGCCCTTCCGCGAGGGACGGACCGCCGGCGGCAATATTCTGGGTCGCGATCACTACCCCGACTGCAACTGCATGTTCCTGGCGGGTGGCGGAGTCCGCGGGGGCTTAACCTACGGCGAGACCGACGAATTGGGCTTTTCCGTCACGGAGAATCGCGTGCATGTCCACGACTTGCAAGCCACGATCCTGCACCTCCTGGGCTTCGATCACACTCGCTTGACCCACCGCTTTCAAGGTCGCGACTATCGGCTGACCGACGTGCACGGCGAAGTCGTTCATGATCTGATCGGCTGAGCACGAGTAAGGTGGCCAGTATCGCTGGCGGCACCGCACGATTCATGGTGCGACAGGGGCTTCAGCGGCGCTGACTCCGTTGGGCGGGAAGTTGGCCAAATGGATTCGATCGAGCCACGCGCGGAGGTCCAGTTTGGTCAGTTCGCGATCGACCTTGATGCCGGCCCGGACGTGTTGAAACTTGCGTTCGAAGCTCCAGACCCGCGGGTAACTGGGCGGCCCCAGCAGTAGGACGCGGAACCCATCGAGGGTGGGGATTTGGTCAGGGGTCCGATCGGGCCAGACCCAATGTTTATTGGCCTTGAGGTCGCGGGCTTCGGGCAACATCTGTTTTTCGTTCAACGCCTTGTACGAGTAGACATTCCAAGCCCCCTGCACGGCATTCTCGGCCACACGACACGGCCCGATACCCTGAGCGCACTGGGCGACATCGTAACTGACCAACGGCTTGCCAAAGACCAGCTGTTGGACGTAGGTATCGAGCAGTAGCGTCAACAGGTGCTGGTTGTCCACCACGCCGCCAAAGGTGCCGACAAAGCCACGACGCTGGGCCATATCGATAACCACCAAGGGCTCGTTCTCCAATAGTTGCAGCAGAATATGCAGATCGCGAACGGGGCGGCTCCACGGGACCATCGGCGTCAGACTGGACTGCAAGAACCGACAGGCTTTGGGGCGACTGCCGACCTGTTGCCCATAGATGGTAAATGCCGCGTCGCAGAACCGCTCGGCCGTCCGCAGGCTGGCCACCGCCTGGGGCAACTTGATCGCCAATTGTCGGATCGCCGACTCGGTCCAACGCTGGGCCTTGTCCGGATCTTCCAGGTTCACAAGTTTGGGGGCGAGTTTCCGCTCCAGCTTAGCGGTGAGGGGCTGCGTGGCTCGTAGGGCTCGCCTGAGCCCCTGCGCGAGTGGCCGACAAAGTTCGCGGCCACTGCAGCCGCTTTCAACCATGGCCTTGCCGACTTCCGCGACCCAAGACGCGCGGGACACGTTTTTGCTTGCTAGCACTGGCGCCAACCGCGTCAGCGCGTCATCGGCCTCGCCTTTGACGCAGTCCTTGAGCGATTGGGTGAAATCCAACAGCAAGCGTTTGAAGTCGGCACTGGAGAGCCGCGGGTTGTCAATCTGTTCGATGATCGGAGCAACAAAAGGGTTTTTCATAGCGCCGTACCGAGTCACGGGAGGCTGGACAGGGAGATCAGAGCGGCTGGCCGCGGCCCCAGTATACGTGAAACCAGCAGCGAAATCGACGAGATTTTACCTGGTTCGGACAAGTTCCGAGGACACCACATTTCCCGGTAATTGCACTGCCACGCCCACCCAGTCGAGTCCCGTCCCACCCAGTCCAACCGAGTCCAGTCCAGTCCAATTTGCCCATCCAGTTTGCCTGAGCGTCAAAATCGGGTCGAAATCGAGTCAAAACCGCTAGCGGAATCAGCTTGCCGGACGCCAGCACCACTACATGTTGTGTTCTAGCAAAAAAAACCGTGGAAAATCGGCGATTCGTTTGACCGGGTGCTCGAGTGACCGCACAATTCTCGATTCGTATTGGTTACGACGTTGCTGACAGCGTCGCGGCCAATGTTCCGTTTCATTATACCTGGGAATACTTGGATCGGGTTCAGGAAAGAGGGAGCTTTCTAGCATTTGAGCAGCGAGGTTGTCTGGGGTAACTCTCGGTTGAAAGATTCAACGGGGAGAGGACAAGCGGTTGCTTCCACGCGGTACTGGTAGAGTCCGGTACACAAACGCGGTGCTATCAGAGCGCATTATCATGCGTCACTTCGATTTTTCTTGAACGTTTCTCGCCGCTGGCTTGTCGCAGACATCGTTTGTCGTGGCTCTGGTAATGAAGCTGTGCATGTTCAGGGTTGGACGGCACAGCTTGGGTTGGGATTCACTGCTGAACCAAACACTATTCCTCCTTTATCACTGGCTCAAGACGAGTCGCCTCACATAAGGGAGTTGTTGAATGGTCGCTAAGCCATTGGTCGGGATCAACACGGATTTTCGCAAGGGTCAAGGCAAGCACCCCAGTCACTCGGTGGTGACGGCGGGTTACTTCGATCGGATTGCTCGGGCGGGTGGAATCCCTGTTTTGCTCCCACCGTTGGACTCGGAATTGGACCTGGAGCAGGTCCTGAACACCCTGGACGCGTTTGTCCTGATTGGTGGCAACGACTACGACCCGCGCCGTGACGGATTTATGGTTCATCCTTCGATGAAGCTGATGGATCCGCGACGCGAGACCTTCGATCGGATTTTGGTGGAGGCCATCAGCCGTCGCCGCATGCCGCTGTTGGCCATTGGGGCTGGCATGCAATTGTTGAACGTGACCCACAAGGGCAACCTGTTTTACAACATCCCGGACGATTTGCCGGAGTCCTTGCCACATCGCGATGCTCATGACAACGCCCATCGCCATGGCTTGGTCGTCGAACCCGGTTCGTTGATGGACGAGGTATACGGCGAGGGCGAGATCCGCGTGAATTCGCGACATCACATCGCGATCGACGAGGTCGCTCCCTGCTTCAAGGTCACCGCTCGCTGCAGCGACGGTGTGGTGGAAGCGATCGAGAGCCTGGAGGAGGACTGGTTCGTGATCGGCACCCAATTCCACCCTGAGAGCGACGCGGCATCGGCGTTGGACTTCCGCATCTTCGAACTGTTTGTCGAAGGCATCCACGAACAACGCGCCGCCGGCGTGTCCCTCTCGTCTGGCTTGCGAGTGGTGGCCTAGGCCCACACGGCAAACTGCCCACACGGCAGACTGCCCAATCGGCAAACGGGCCAAACGGCAAACTGAAAAACGGGCAAAGACCTGGCGAAATACGAAAAACTGATTTTATACTAAATCATCGAAAAAACAAGGCCTGTGGCTGGTCATCAGCCGCAGGCTTTTTTTGTAACCGTTCACGCCCCGCAGGAGATTTGAAC
>JAGYIQ010000210.1 GCA_018402565.1 Pirellulaceae bacterium
TATGCCCATGCGGTCTACCGTGGATTCGGCTAAGCCCGAGCCGGGCAAAAACTAACTTCCCTCTATCAACCTACTAGAGCGTCACTCATGGCAATGAACCCCCGACTCCTCCGGCCGCTGGCGACGGGCTTTAACCCCAAGAGCATCGCGGGGCTGTCGCTCTGGCTGGATGCTGCCGACTCCAGCACCATCACCATTTCGACGGGCGTATCGGTGTGGGCCGACAAGAGCGGCAACGGCCGAAACGCCACGCAAAACGTGGGCGGCAAACAGCCTCTTAACAGCAACACCATCAACGGCAAAAACGTGGTGACGTTCCAAGGCACCGATGACACCATGCAGATCGCGGCGAACGCGGCGTTCAATGCCAACAGCCAGACGATCATCATCGTTGCCCGGCAGGCGACGGCGGCAAACGAAGTACTTTGGTACAAGGCGGACAGTAACTCTGCGGTCGGCGTAATCACGCGATACCGCACCGGTACTCAGTTCTGGCTCTACCAAAAAAACGACGGCAGCGCCGCAACCCTTGTAAACGCCTCCAACACCAACACCAACACAAACGTATACGCGACCGTTTTAGAGCCTGCGAACCAAGCAGGGTTCGTCAACGGCGCGTCAGTTGCAACTGCCACCGTTACGACCGCCTACGACAACAACAGCGGGCCTTTTCTTGGCTCGCGGCGAGACGTTGGCGAATATCTAAACGGCGACATTGCCGAGGTACTGCACTACAGCCGCGCCCTGTCGGCCTCCGAGCGGTCGAAGGTTGAACGCTACCTGGGCGGCAAATGGGGTATCACCGTCGCATGACGCTACACCGCTACTTTAAGGCCGACGCGGCCACCTACGAGCAGATTCGCACCACGCTAGACGCGGCGTGGGGGCTGCCAAACGACAAGGCCACCACCACCTGCATGGCCCCGCTGGCGACCGCTCCGCGTCATGCCGATGGAGACGTTGTGGTCGGTGTCCTGCCCGATTGGTGCGATTGGGAGCCAGCCGCCACGCTCCTGCCGCAACTCCTGGCGAGCGGGGCCGTCGAAGAGATCGACGCGGCGGCCTACTTTGCCTGCCTAGACGAACTGGCGTGACGCTCTACCACACT
>JAGYIQ010000211.1 GCA_018402565.1 Pirellulaceae bacterium
TAGTGGAGGATAACGGACTTGAACCGATGACCTCTTGCATGCCATTTTGGCCCGAAAACCCCCGAAAAACTCGGGTTTCCTCGCTCGAATCAGCATTTTAACGAGTTCTACCCCCGTTTGCAATCCAGCGCACCGAAACGCGACTTTCTCGGGAAAAACCCGTATTTCCAAAACCCAAACCAGTGCGATACGGGTTTGCGCTTCAAAATTGATACCGATGACCCGATGCTATTTCGACCGACACCTGGTTGTGGTCCCAAACCTCCGTCGCGTGACGCTGGCGACGGGGCCACGATAGCCTGGGTGGTGTGTCCGATCCACCGCCACGGCATACCGATGGAGCGACCAACAAAAAAGGCCCCAGAGTCTCCCCTGGGGCCTGTGTGGTTTCGGTTGCTGGTCGCCTGGTCAGCTCCCGGGGTGCGACTGTTCCCATTGCATTGTGATTGACTGAACTTCAGTAGCCGACAAATAGCCGCAGACGGCCGCCTGTGCGATTCTTTCAATCAGTGAAAAATATGGGAGCAGGTATTCCGCAGTGGTTCCAACCCACTCAAGCAAAGCCTCGTCAACGGCCGCAACTCGCGGCTGTTGATCGCTGCCAACCACAACTCTCGTCGATGGGTCGCTTTCCAAGACTGAACGCACTCGAAGTAAGTCCTCGGAACGGCAGATTTTCCAATTGAACGTCAAGCAAATCGCTGTTGCCATGTTTTCAACCGTCTCTCGATCCGCTGAAACCAAAACAATCTCCTCTTGCTCCGCCAGCAGTTTGGCTGCCTCAGCAATCGGGCCGCTCAAGCTGATTCGAGCTTGGGAGATATGATTAATCTCCACCCCAGCAGCCTCTACGAGTCCGTCGCCTTCCCCAACATGAACAGCCGTTGCCGGCAAACCTTCCAGCCATTTGGCGACCGCGTGTCCTGCTTCATGGTAGGCGGTCGCTATACGCTCGTCTGATACGGTATTCATGAACTATCCCCTCCCAGCTTTGAAGCTCTCGGCGGTGATAACTTCGCAGTCATCCGAGAAAATCCCCAGCCGATGGTCGCCCATGTCTTGGCCGGCGAAACCATCCAAGAACCGCAGCAGCCCTCGACGATCCGCC
>JAGYIQ010000212.1 GCA_018402565.1 Pirellulaceae bacterium
GCACTCATCGCGCTCCATGCATCCGCACCCCGCAGGCTCCGACATGGCAGGCTCGAAGAGGCGCCGCCTGGCGTGGCTCATCCAGAAGCTGGAGGAGATGAGAAGATTTAGTCCAGACGGCGACGGCGATGGATGTGGTTTTGGTTGGTGGTAGAAGGCGCTAGCGGGCAGCACGGAGGAGATGATTTAATTAAGGCAGCGGCAAGCGACAGCAGCGACTTGGATGGATTGGCGTGTATGACAAGATGGTGGATAGCGGCTGCGCTTTGCATGTGCACATGGACATGTGAAGGGCGCTTTTTCATCGATTTGTTGTTATTTGGATCTTGATGGCACCAAAGGCGATGCATATGATTCAAATGATGATTCATTATCAGCAGCAGTAGCAGAGCGACAGTGGTGTGGCGGTCCTTGGCGGGGGCCGCTTCGGCGAACGCACAACATGACGCGGGCGTGCGCGCCAGCAACAATGGTGGGCCGGCCAGCAGCAGCAGCGGCCAGTCGTCGTCGTTGCCCCCTCCGGCGAAGACCAAACGTGGGCGGCCTCGTAAAGATAACGGCAGCAACGGCGGTAGCAGCGCCCTCGAGACGGACTATGCCGCGGTGCAAAGACAAGGGATGGTGGCGGTCTCGGCGTTGAACGCTTGCCTGGAGCACGACTCGCTGGCGGGGGCGCGGGCGGTGGCCGGGAAGGAGGCCGCACAAATGCTGGAGGCGGCGCAGGAGGCGCTGCTGCACAAGGGCTTCCTGGTGCTCTACGTGGACGCCGCGCCGAGGTAAAGTAGTCACACACGCAGACACAGCGATGATATGCAACCCCCCTCTTGCTCACTCAACTTTTCTTCGTGCGTCCACAGCTGCTTCGAGGCCCCCCTGGAGGTGGCGGGGCAGCGGTTGGCCAAGGTCCGCTTGCGCCAGCGCCGCCGCCTCTGCCGGCGGCTCGAGTACGGGGCGCGGGACGACCCGGTGCGTGCGCTTGCTCGAATGCTGGGCCGTGTGTGTTTGGGCATGGAAGGGAAGGAGGTCATTCGCACCTCAACCCTGGTGTACCCCTCCCCATGGAACAAACAGGCCCTCTTCCACTTCCTCACCTGCGCCGGCC
>JAGYIQ010000213.1 GCA_018402565.1 Pirellulaceae bacterium
GCGGATGTCGTCCGCAAGTTCGGACAGCTTTCCCTGGTCCATCATGGGCCACACGTCGGCAATCGGGTGATGTTTCATCGTCCGTGAATCCTTTTGTGACAGGCTCCGCACACCAGCAAATAGTCGGAGTCCGGGTACTCCCACGGCTCCAGGTCGGCGTCATATCTCAAGTGGTGAACAACAGTTGCTGCCCCGTTGAGGCAACACGCCTCGCACGCAAATCCTCTAGCGGAAAATAGGGCCAACCGCTTGGCCTTCCATCGCTGATCGAGCAGCTTGCGAGCGTATGTTGCTCGATCGTTTTTTTTAAACGGTGAACGTGCACGACGACCCAGACGTTTCGTTTGTCCTTTGTGTTTCCAAGCAGAAGCCACTTCGTCCAGTCGATGTCCTCGATCCGAGTGTTCGACCACAACTGCGAAGTGTTTGAAGGGTTATTTCGCAGCCACTCGTATGCCTCGTGTGCGCAAAGTTGCTGGACGTGCGACTTGCCGGCCGCGCTGCGCCACCGAATGTACGGACGCTGCGGAGTTTCTCGCTGCGTCATCACCCAGTCCGGCGACTCTTCAAACTCGCGCACTTCCATCGCGTAGCCGATGCCAGTGACCGACTGCCGAACAAGACCTACGCTACGACGCTCGCGGTTCATAAAGTCGATCGGGTCTTCGTCGCCGCAGTTCAGCACGCATGAGTCAAGAATGGCTCGCTTCTCAGATGACGATTGCACTTTGGATATGACCTCTACGCTGTCGAGCTTCCAGCTCTCAGCCCGGTTGTCGCCTGCGTGAACGTGGGCAGAACATGACAAGCGATCCCACAGACTGACTCGACGCATCAAAGGCCCGTAGTCTGCGTAAATCCGGCAAAGCCCGTGGTCGTCGCCAAGCACGATCCCGCACTGAACCGCGCGGCCGTCAGCAGTCCGATTAGGAGCACCGATTCCCAAGACAATTCCTGTGATCGTGTCGCCGCTCAATTCGCCACCCTCCACTCCCGTTCGGCCCCGCCCTCGACCTTCCGCCCCGTCAGCTCAACGAACCCGGCCTTGGCCAGATCGGCCAGCCGCTTGTTGACCTGGTGCGGCAGCAGCCCA
>JAGYIQ010000214.1 GCA_018402565.1 Pirellulaceae bacterium
TTTATGGGCCTTTCGTGAGCTGCTATGAGGCGGCGAAGTCGCGCAGAAACGGGGGATCCAGACTCCGGCGTCATGGTGCCCTCGTCAGCATCGCAACGGCCTGTTGAGTTGGTCCAGCAGGCGGAAGAAGGTTTGCAGCCAAGGGGTCCAAGCCAGCACGCAGTAGAGGATCCTACGGCCGGTCTTCACGATCTGCGTGGGGATCGCGATCATCGCTCGCCCGAATGGCGTGAACTCCATCCGCAGCAGTTGTTGCCATCCGGTCAGCTGATGGACGAACTCGGCAACCGACTCCAGGACAGGGCGGATGTCCTTGTACCCGCGGTCACGCACCACCTGCCGCTTGACCTTCGTGGGCCGCGCTCGGCGTTTGGCTTCACTGTTGCCCTTGGACGGTCGTTTGAGGGTTTTCCACGCCTCTGGCGGCAGTTGCTCGGCGATATCGAGGTATGCGTGGCACGCCTGGATGCCGAAGACGAACGTCGCTCCAGCGTCGTGCCACCGATCCAGGTGCTCGGTCTGTGAGAACGCCGTATCGCCTCGCAGCCGTACGCTCTTGAAGCCCGCGGCCTTGCAGAGTTCGATCGCTTTATCGAACTCGTGTGCTGCGTGCTCCTGGCTCGGGCGGCTGCCTGGTCGGTTGACGATAGAGAGCGGTTCGCCGGTGTTGGCCAGCGAGAGCACCAGGGCGTTGTAGCCCCACTCACCCTTGTAGTTGATGTCCATGCCCTCTTTGCATTCACCGTTGGTCTCGATCATCGTGCCGTCGGCATCGATCACAGCCTCCTTGAAGAACGACGCTGGCTGCTGCCTCCAGACCTTCACGCGAGTTTCGTTGAACACGTCCATCAGGGCATTGATCTGCTCACTGCTGAAGCGGCGACAGAAGTCACCGGCCGTCGTGGGATCAGGGATGCGGCTTGCGCCGATCGCGTCGAGGTACACCGCGTCGTTTCGCAGCAACTCGAGATGCTCAAGCCGAGTGCCAATCGCCAGATGGTTGAAGGCGATGTTCAGCACGTGATCTGATTCGTGGTACGGCCGGTACACCTTCAGCACGTCGAGCCGCTCGTTGATC
>JAGYIQ010000215.1 GCA_018402565.1 Pirellulaceae bacterium
CTTCTCAACCGTGCGCCCACGCTCCATCGCATGGGTATCCAGGCGTTTGAGCCGGTGCTTGTCGAGGGCAATGCCATCAAGCTCCACCCGCTGGTGATTGAGCGGCTCAATCGCGAGCTCGGCGTGATCAACACCCTCGGCTTCCCGACCTACTTCCTGATCGTCTGGGACTTCGTCAGGCACGCCCGCGACAGCGGCATTCCCGCCTGTGCCAGAGGGTCGGGCGTGGGAGCGCTCGTTGCCTACTCGCTCTACATGTCGCACGTCTGCCCGCTGAAATACGACCTGCTCTTCGAACGCTTCCTCGACATCAACCGCCTGGAAGCGCCCGATATCGACATCGACTTCTGCAAGGATCGCCGCGGCGAGGTGATCGACTATGTGAAGCGGAAGTATGGCGAGGCCAACGTCGCCCAGATCGGCACCTTCGGCACGCTGGCGGCCCGGGCGGCGATCCGCGATGTCGGCCGGGCGCTGGGCATGCCGATTCCCCGCGTCGACGCCGTGGTGGCCCTCGTGCCCGATCAGCTGGGCATCTCGATCGCCGAGGCGACCGCGCCCGGCAGCCAGCTGGCCACGCTCTGCGAGAGTGACGCGGAGGTCCGTGAGCTCGTCGACCTGGCTGGCCGCATCGAAGGCCTGGCCCGCAACGTCGGCACGCACGCGGCGGCGGTCGTGATTGCCGATAGGCCGCTGGTGGAATACGTGCCGCTGCAGCGGGTGACGGGCAAAGAGGAAGTGATCACCCAGTGGTCGATGAACGACGTCGAACGCGCTGGGCTGATGAAGATGGACTTCCTCGGCCTGCGGTATCTGACGGTGCTCTCGAAGACGATCGAGATCATCGAAGACACCACCGGCACCAAGCCCGATCCCTACGCGTTCCCCCTGGACGACCAGCCCACTTTCGACCTGCTCTGCCGCGGCGAGACCAAAGGCATCTTCCAGCTGGAGAGCGGCGGCATCCGCGATCTGCTGCAGCGGATGAAGCCCGACAGCTTCCTCGACATCGTGGCCGTCAACGCCCTCTACCGTCCTGGTCCGCTCGAAGGCGGCATGGTCGACGACTACGTGGC
>JAGYIQ010000216.1 GCA_018402565.1 Pirellulaceae bacterium
ATCGCCTTGAATCCAAATATTCCCGCTGTTCATGCCTGCCGCGCTCAATAAATCTGAAGATGCTCCGCCGAAAAGAGAGAGCGCAACATCTGAGGGAACGCCCGCTTGAGCATTCACACCCAACACAATCGAGTTCCCCGCAAGCGACGAGGCCTGAACAACCTCCACCCCACTCACATTCGCAAACTGTGCGTCCGTCACCGTGGCTGCCGCCGTGAACGCAAGCGTGTCGGTGCCTGTGCCACCTACTACCGTGTTGTTAGCCAACTGCGCCCCGCTCGCAAATTCGAACCGATCGTTGCCTCCGTTACCGATGAGTCGGGCATTGCCGCTTCCCGCCACCAGCGTGTCGTTGCCGCTGTTGCCCGTCAGGCTGTCCGTCCCCGCTCCGGCGGTGAAATGAACTCCGTTGGCACCATAGGAACTTTCCGCCGTCAGCGTCGAATTGGCCGCACCTCCCGAGAGCGTGGCGACGCCGCGTATTTGGGCGTTGCTTCCGATTGTGATTTCGATATCCCCCGCCACCCCGCTGAAGTCGTAGGCCTCGATGCTCGTAAAATCGCTGAAAGCCGCGTCAACAAGCGTCATGCCCCCTGTTGAAACAAATCGCAGGGTGTCATTGCCGTCTTCACCGTCCACGGTTCCCACGCGTGCCGCGTCCACCACCAGCGTGTCGTTGCCGCCTCCACCGGAAAGGTTGTTCGTGCCGGAGGATGACGCATCGATCACATTGCCCAAGTCATTGCCGACAAAAGTCGCATCTCCCGTGCCCGTGTAGGTGAGGTTTTCGATATTGTCGGACAGCGTGTAGGTATTTGCCGATACGAGCACCAAGTCCGTGCCCTCTTCTGCCTCTTCCACGATCACATCGTCGCTCGAATCCACCACATAGGTGTCGTTGCCATCACCACCGATCAACGTATTCGCCGCCCCCCCATTGCCCACGATTGAGTCCGCCTCGTCTCCTCCTCGGATCGAGTTGTTCAGGGCATTGCCCACAAGCATCGCTCCCGAAACCCCCGTGTAATCAAGGTGCTCGATTTGGTCCCCGCCGCCTGCAAG
>JAGYIQ010000217.1 GCA_018402565.1 Pirellulaceae bacterium
ACTCCTCGTCACCAACCAACAGCCACAGGCCGGTCTTGGCTACCTTGGCCAGGAAACTCAAGACCGGTCGATTCTTGGCTGGCTGCCACGGCAGATTGCCGCCGGCCTGTTGGCCGAGGAACCAGCCGGCAATAAACACGGCCACGCCGCAGGCCACGAGCCGGCGGTCCAGCGTGAATCCCTTGGCCTCGGCCTTCGTTGTTTCTTCGTCGCTCATTTTTCCACTCGTGAGATAGATGGGATGTCGTTTGCGTCGAGCCAGTTGCCGTGATGAATGTCCCGCCATTTAAAGCCGGTCTGGACGTCACCGATCGCATAGGAATCGTTCTGCGAAAGGATCCGCTGAATGACGTCCTTCGTCGCCCAGAAAGATCCATCTGGTTGGTCTGCCGGGTATTTGCCGGCGTATGAGATCCACCCCTTCGGACCCCAAGAATTGAGAATTAAAGCAGCGTCGACAGCGCGGACGCCTGGCGGTGCGCTGCTACGAAAGCGCACTGCACATACCATCATCATGTGATTCCATTGGCCCTTCGGCAGGAGCACGCCCGAATCATCCGTCCGGCTTGCGAAGCCAACGTTAGAAGCAATCGTGACAGGAAACCCACAGGTGACGGCCGCAACCAATTCGTCCCACGTCTTAATGGCGACGACGTAGCGGGCCGGCGTTTTCTTGGCGACGGCATCGAGCCGACCGCCATCACCCTGTCCGCCGTTGCCCCAATTTCCCCAGTTTTTAGCTCGATCTGCGGAATAGGTTGTTAGGTCTATTCCGTTGTCGTACTTCTTTCGATAGATCACGCCCCAGTCTCGAAGCCAGCGAGCTGCCGCGCCGCCATAACTTCCGTCTGACCACCCTCCAGATCCTTCGGGTTTATTTCGCGCTTCCACCCTAGATCCGCCGTAAACCGATTCACTTGCCGGCATCAACGGAGCTTCGGGAGTTTTTCCTAAATCCCAAGTAACGGATTCGGAGCAGTAGACCGCGTGCATTGCTCCCCAGCTCACGCAGTCGCCGATCCCTTGCCGGCCAACCACAAACGGTTTGCCGTATCTCGCC
>JAGYIQ010000218.1 GCA_018402565.1 Pirellulaceae bacterium
CGGCCCCCACTGGCTTGCCAGTGGGACCGAAAGTTTGGAAGCGAGACCGCCACCCCCAACAACCCAAAATGCGGATCACCGCTCTACTCGCGGAACTCAGCGACGAGTGGGAAACCACACCAATGAGCTACCCAACGTTCAAAAATTAACCGTACACAGGATTGCGATCTCAAGCAAATTGCCAGAAACATGGATGCTTTATCTTCGTCGTTGGGGCTGCAACAGACACACTTGTGACCAATCTGCCAACACAGCAATTGCATTTTCTTTGTGTTTTTAGCAATGCACTAAGACATACGAGTCTTTACAGCATCCGCATTTAAGGAGCAAGGGACGTTCGTCAACCTCGTGAAAGTCTTCAGAGAATCCACGATTACAATAAGGACATGCCCAAGCTAAGTGCACGACCTCGTTTTTACCAAAATCACCCAACACACGTCCGTATACGCTAACAATGGTTAACGTACGCTCAATAATCTGCCAGCCGTCTTCATCCTGTCCTTCGGCCCATGATTGTCCGATAGCATATTCGTCCTCATGAGGATTCCCAAATGCAACACAATCTTCCACCGCCTTGATTGCAGCGTCTTTATCCAAAGCGAATGCATACACTTTGTTTCGAAAACTGCCTTCAAACACAGTAACTTCTTGTTCTGCCATAGTTTTATCGTTGATCCTACTCGTCAAGATGTTTAATCGCATTTCGAACTAGGCGACGAATGTCGGTACGAAGCAACGGCGAGACCTCTGAGGGCTTGAGTAAAAGTCGTTTCCGGTGCTCCACTCGCCAGACTCCGTTTGTGCCTCTGCCTTGTATTACCGCGATTTCCTTACCAAGGGAGTTTTTTACATGAACGTGAAACAGCTCGCCGGGTGAAAGGTTGTGAGTGTCAATTCGAAAAGTATGTTTACCGTCGGAAAATGTACCCTCAACACCTTTAGCTGATCGATAGGTCTGCGGCAGCCTGAAGGTGCTTTTCGAGGATCCATCACCATAATCCTTTCCCGCATTATGCGCCAGCACCCCGCTAGCGCCAAC
>JAGYIQ010000219.1 GCA_018402565.1 Pirellulaceae bacterium
GCGGATACAGCATCCGCGCTGGCAACACCGTATTCAACAATCGGAACCCGGGATACGGGGCGTCGTCGACGCACATTTCCACTCGCATTGTGGACGGGTCGGGGGGCGACGTGGTGACATTGCACGTTCATGGCGCTGAAAGGCTTCTGGAGATGCAGGCTCGAAATGCGGCTGTTCAGGAAGTCCTGGGAGATTGCACCCAGATCGCGGGCCAAGAGGTGGTCATACGTCTTCCTCGTGCAACGACGCGGATTCAGCGCAACGGACAGCTCCGGGCTTTATTCAACACGCTGCACGGTGTTGCAGACGACCCTCGCCCTCCGCTACTGCTGAAACACCCGGAGTTAGTGAGACTCGTGGAGTTTTCAAGCCCACTGGCGTTCGGCGCAAGCGCGTACCAGGACCAGATTGGCGAGCTGGAGCGGAATCGGTACCTTGAAAACGCTGAAGATGGCGAGCATACGGTCCGCTGTGTTGTCATTGGTCACTTCAACGCGTCCGCGCACGTCGCCCTTGGCAACGCCCTAAATGCGTCGGATCCGTGTTCGATGCGCCGAGTGATGGTCCTCTACAATGTCACCAACAACCCGAACTCGGAACTGGAGATCCGGAAGGCGTCGACCGTGCTGGCGAACGAGGCGCGGACGTCAGTCCATGCGGTGCAACAGGAGATCGAGGAAGCGTTTCCAGCTTTCGTGGACAACATGAGCTTCGTCGCCTTTGATCCCGTGAGTGCTTCCGGGATGATGGCGATTCTACGCCAGCCCTATTCACTGGGCGTTGAGCATCTGTGGCGCCTGCCGTTGGCGCTGAAACATACCGGCCTGGCCGAGTTCATGTTTGCACAGTACGAGTGCGTGGCAGGTGCCGGGTTGGAGGTGCTGGGACCGGCCCAGCGTCTCGAGCAAGTCCTTGAAACTCTGGACTCCGGTCTTTCGTGGGACCAGGCCCCCGTCATTTCTGTGACAATGAAGACGGCTCTCCTATCGCTTGCTTCGGATGCGATTGCGGAGATGGCGTTGAGATTGGCTGTCAA
>JAGYIQ010000022.1 GCA_018402565.1 Pirellulaceae bacterium
CCGCGGAAGGCCTGTCCGTCGATCGTCCGCAGGCCGGTGATCTCGCCGGTACCCGGATCGACGTCGCTTGAAATCGTGAACCGATAGATGTCGTCGGGCAGCGGTTCGGCGAACCTGATGACTACTTGATTACGGGCCGGCAGGTCGTCGACCACCAGCACTCCCGGCTGGACCGGAACATCCTGCAGGGTACCGGCATCGCCGAATGCATCCAGCCGCCCACCGCTGCGGACGACCGAAACACCGCCAAGCGAGGCCGGGTCAATTTCCGACCCAGGCGTGAACCGCACGATCAGTTGTTGCGGTGATTCATGCAGTGTGCCCGCCAGAGGCACCGTATTCTGATCCGCCTGGACGGTAAAAAACGGTTCTCCGTCAACCACGGCGGCAGAGACAAAGTCGACTGCAAGAACTCGCCGCTGCTCAAGGGCCTCAATTCGGTAGCCTTCCGATCGCCCGGTGGATGATCTCCGTCGCCCTCGACGTGCCCCGATCCGACGGCCACTGCCAAAAACGTCAGAAATGGTTGCACGGAAATTCTGTCGATTCATCTTGGTTTCCATTACGGCTTCGAAATGCCCCCTCAATCCAACCCAGTTCCGGAGCTTTCATCTGAACAATCAAAATACAGGGCAGTTTCTCGGAAGGCTGGTCCTCCCCCGCTGCCATAATGGCAGGCTCTTTGTCGATACCGGCGTTCTCGCTGAATTCATCGGCGAGAGGACTCCGCCGAAGTTAGGCCACCTGTTTCGGAAACTACCAACACCCTCTTGCGCCAGCAACAAATCGGCGCGCTCGATGCCAAGACATACGTCACTTGAAGCGTTTTGTTCAAATCCGCGGTGTTTATCCCTATAAACGAGCTATTTCGACATTTTCATCTGCACAGAAACCAGAGCATTCGCTTTCCGACTTGATGACCGCCACATCGTGAGGCTGCACTAACTTGGCCGGCAAAAGGCATCACCCCCCTAATGGGCCTGTTCTTGCCTTGATCGGCGGTGACCAATCACTCGAGGCACCATCTGCGAACAGCGCCCGTACCCGCAGCGTGTACTCCGTGTCAGCGTCGAGCCCATCGAACCGCGCCCATCGGGCACCGGCTGTTCGTTTCGACCCGGATGCTGAGCCGAGGCTGATCTCAACTTCATAATCACTAAAATTGGGGCCATACCCACCAGCCGGCGGGTCCCAAGTGAGCGTGATGGAACTCGCAGTCACAGACGTCTGCGGATTCGCCGGCCCCGCTGTGTCGCCACGGGGAATCACTGCAGCAGCGATCGTGCCAAACGAGCGAGGTGCCGTGCCGGCAATCGCCGTCACCCGGAACAGGTACTCCTGCCCATTGACGAGATTGATCAGTTCGACATCCCGATCGAACTGGCTGCTCTGTTCTTCGATGTCGGCAGCATCAATAACGGTCCAAATTGCCTCGCCTGTCTCATCGAGTGCACCAACCCGATGGGCTTCAATTCGATAGCCTGTGATGGTCGCCGTTGAGCTGGTAACCTCATTCCAAGAGAGATTCACCCGGCCGCCCTGTCCCCCTTCAATGACAGTCGCGGTGACCGCCGTCGGCCGCGCGACCGGCTGAATGACGGTCCCGCCAGAAGATGGGAGCGACGCTACAGCTGGTTGCCCCTGGAGTTCCCCATTCGCAGTAAGTGCACTGACCCGGAACTCGTATTCTTTGCCCACTTCAAGACTGGTGACGAGTTTCGTCCGCGGTCCATCAACCTGCGAGTCGTGCGATGGTCCTCGCTCCCAATCTCCGCCATCGACTCGCTGTTCGATCAGGTACCCCGCTACCTCAGTGCCGCCGTTGTCAAGCGGCGACTCCCACGCCAGTTCAACCGCATCTTCTCCAAGCGTTGCCGAAACGGCTGCGGGCGCATCGGCTGCTTGGCGGGGGGTGATGTCGTTGGCCTCAGCAAAAGCTCCATCTCCGTTCCCGTTCCTGGCAGCAATCCGGACATCGTACGCCTCGCCATTGACCAGCCCTGAGATCGTGCGTGATGACGCGACAGCCGAAACCAGAACCTGCTGTGAATCAGCCCAGTCATCCGCATCGAGCTTCCACTCGAGGACGTAGCCGGTGACCGCGAGTTCGTCCTGGACCGGTGGGGTGTACGTCCATTCAAGATCGATCGATGCATTCCCTGGATTCACCGCTGCCAATTCGAGCACACCTGCAGGTGCAGCAGGCATTCGCGATGACACGGTGCTGGACCAGCCCCCGTCGCCCAATTCGGTGACCGCCCTGACCTCGGCCCAGATTGTCGCATTGGAAGCGAAATTGGCCTTGTCGAAAAGATGCGTTGTGGCGGTCCCAGCATCAATGATCGTGCTCGACCACGAGCCGCCATTCTGCGGATCGGCCTCAGCGTACCGGATTTCATAGCGGAGAACCGGCCGCTGTGAGGTTTCCGCGAGGCTTGGTGCCGTCCAGGTGAGCTGAATGCCGCCGCTTGTTGTCGCTGAAGATACCGCGACCGGCTCGGCTAGATCATGCGGCTGTACCGGAACCAACGGAGCCGGGTCTGCAAAAGCCCCGGTGAGCACCTCACCTGACTCCGCCACGGTGGTCACCGCCGCCACTTCGAAGCGATAGAACTTGTCCGCATCGAGCCCGAATACGACAGCCCGCAGATCATAGTGTGTTCTGATCGTTGCGGTGTTGTCTGCACTCGGATTTCCGGCTGGATCGATCTGCCGGAACGCAATGGCGACGAGTCCTTCAGGAAACGCTTGATCTTGATTCGCCTGAACAGCCCACGTGCCATTGGCTGCGACCTCTGCGGGCGAACCGATGAGCTGTTCCGGCGTTCCATCGCCGTCCAAGTCAACCAGCAACTCCACCGTTGCACCAGGTTCGCCCTCGCCACGAATCAGCGGTGTCTGATCGGCAAAGATCGCTGGGTTGCCAGCAAGCGTCGGCAGCGCTGGCGGAACGGTGTCGATCTCAATCTGGCTGTCGACGGGGGCACCGACGTTTCCGACTGCATCTGTCTGGATCGCTTGCAGCGAGATCACTCCATCAGAAAATGCCTGCGAAGAGATGATTGACCAGGTGCCATCAGCAGCGACCACCGCCGTGCCGACCAATTCATCCGCACCGTTACCGTCCGCATCGACATCGGCAAAGAGTTCGACGGTGCTTCCCGGCTTTCCGGTTCCGGTAATTGTCGGCGTGGTGTCATTTGTTACGGCAAGCGATTCCGGGTTGAACGTCACATCACCGGCATCGCGGTCGATCCGAATGATCTCCGTCGCCTCAGAGATGTTGCCGAAGCTATTGATTTGTCGAGCCGCGAGCCGTACGTCGCCCTCGGGTAACGTCAGAACTGGCGTAATCGACCAAGCCCCTTCGGCACTGACCTCAGTGGCTCCCAAGAGTACTTCGAAGATCGTGTCGTTATCGAGGTCGCCGAAGAGAACAAGCGTATTGCCTACTACTCCCGTTCCGGTAACGGTCGGCGTCAGTTCGTTGGTCACGAACGTTGGTCCCGCGTCAAACGCCGGGGCTGGAGGAGTCGCGTAGTTGGTTTCAACACTGCCGGTGGCTGCGACACCGGTGTTTCCAGCTGCGTCGGTCTGTGCTGCCGACAGAGCGATAATGCCTTCAGGCAGCTCGACTGCCGAGGACACCTGCCAGTTGCCAGCACCATCGACCAAGGCAGTCCCGATCGTCGCTTCCGTGCTACCGTTGCCATCAAGATCAACATCCGCAAGCACCGTCACCCGTGCACCGGGCTCACCTGTGCCTGTCAGAAGCGGAGTCGTGTCATTTGTTGGGCCGAATGAAGCAACCGCGAACGTCGGGGCAACCGGAGCGGTCGTGTCGACCTCAATCGAACCCGTGCCAGCGGCACTCGTGTTCCCGGCAGGGTCAGTCTGGGTTGCGGACAGGGCAACTGTTCCTTCGCTCAAAGCGTCCGCGGGAGCAATGCTCAGCGACCACGTACCGTCGGGCTGAACCAAGTCCGTCCCAACACTCGAGCCATCGGCCTCAAGCGTCACCGTCGCACCGGGCTCACCAGTTCCCGTGATCTTCGGCGTTTCTCCACCGGTTTGGCCAAAGTCAATCGTTGGTGCAGCCACTGTCGTATCGATCACAATTTGGCCGTTACTGCCAGAAACAGGACTGGCGTTTCCTGCCTCATCGATCTGTGTGGCCTGGAGGTTGAAAGTACCCTCGGGGAGCACAATTGTCGAATCCACAGTCCAGTCGCCGCCTGCAACGTCCGCGTCACCGACGACTGTTTCGAATGTGCCATCGCCGTCTACGTCGATCGATACGGAGACACGGTTGTCGTCACTGCCATTGCCCTTAATCGACGGAGTAAGCGTGTTGAACGCCTTGTTTGAAACAACTTTCGGGGCGTCAGGCGCTGTCAGGTCGACTTCAATGCTTTCAACGGAAGATATTTCGATGTTCCCTTGTGGATCTTCCTGGCTCACCCGCAGGTCATACCTGCCCTCTGGCAGAGTCGATGCAGTGATTGCCCAGGTGCCATCGGCCGCAACGACCTTACTGCCGACTCCCTCGCTCGCGCCAAAGGTGCCATTGGCGTCAATATCTGCAAACAGCGTCACGGTCGCTCCCGGCTCACCGGTGCCGGTTACTGTCGGTGTTGAGTCGCTGGTAACGCCCGGCGCGTTGATTGCCGGTGCTGCAGAGGTCACCGAAAGGGTATACGGGGCAACAACACTAGCATTTCCAGCCACGTCGCTTTGCGTGATGCCGATCTTTACCAAACCGGTCGAAAGCTGAGTTGCCGAAGTCAGACTCCATCGCCCGACCGGCCTTGCTGTCGCAGTATTTCCCGCCAGATCAGTCACCGTGGCCGTGACCTTGTAGCTACCGTCTCCGACGGCATCTGCCACCGGGATAAGAAGCGTCCAGCTTGACCCGTCAAGCGTCAAGTTGCCGTCTCCGACAGAATACGTCGTACTGCCCACGGTAACGGTCAGTTCCTCGCCGACACCCACCGTCGCCGTGCCCGTGATCGTCGGCGTCGAACTGCTCGTCGTCAGGGCCTCGACCGTTGGAACAGCAGGATTCGTCGTGTCGATCACAACGTCACCACTGCCACTGGTTGATCCATTCAGATTCGTCGCTGTTGCCGTGACGGGATAAGCCGCCTCGCCAAGCGTCAAAGCCGACAGAGCAAGCGTCCAGGTGTTCTCACCGTTATGGGTCAGCTCCCCATTGACACCCAGCTCGTAGGTCACACCGTTGACCACCACCTCCAATGCGTCACCTGCCGTTGACGTCCCAGTGATGATCGGACCGATGCTATTGGTCACCACGGCATTCACCGTCGGAACAGTCGGAAGACTGCTGTCGATGATCAGATTCGACGACTCTCGAACCGTTGTTGAGCCCGCCTTTGTGTCGGGCGTGTTGTCGCCGTCGGTGTCAACGATCAGCGTCACCGTGGCGCCAGTTTCGCCTGTGCCCTCTAAGACCGGGAATGTTGAGGTATTGAGGTCGCTCGTAATGACCGGGGCCGATGGGGCAATGCTGTCGAAAGTGATTTCCCCAAACGTCGCCGGACTCTGTGGCACCCCTGTGGCCTGCTGGGTTGCCCGGATTGAATAGGTGTTCTCGACTGTCAGTGTGATACCAGCACCAACACCGGTGCCGTCGGTAATCGACCAAGCCGTCTTGCCGGCTGCCAGTGTCTGCGTTCCGAGCAACTCAGTCGCGTTGTCGTAGCTTCCATCACCATCCAAATCGATCCAGACCCGGACCGTCGCCCCTGCGTCAGCTGTTCCGGTGATGGTGGGCTGTGGTTCGTTGCTCGGAACGTAAATGTTTGGATCGATCGTCGGCCCCTGCAATGCCGCTGTGGAATCGATCGTCACGGCTCCAACCCTATTGCCGCTCTGATTGCCAGCCCGATCGGTCTGGAAGGCCTGGAGGTCGTGTGTACCAACCGGCAGGTCCGTACCCGCCGTCAGGCTCCAGGTTGCCGCCGCAGTGACGGCAGCCGTCCCAAGCGTGGTGTCGAAATTTCCATCGCCAGTCGTGTCGGCACGCAGCGTCACGGTCGCGAGAGGCTCACCTCCTCCGGTGAGCGTTGGGGTGGTGTCGCTTGTCGGCGAGATTCCGTCGATGGTCGGTGCCGCTGGTGATGAGAGATCGATCATGATCGAATGGCTCACCGCAGGCCCAACATTGCCAGCAACGTCGGTCTGCAAGGCTGACAACGCAGCACTGCCAGCACCGAGGGTAGTGGTTGTGATCGACCAACTGCCATCGAGCGCTATCAACGCCGAGCCAACATTTTTTGCATTCGCTCGGAGGGTCACCGTCGCACCACGCTCACCTGTACCAGTGATCGTGGGCGTCGAGTCGTTCGTGGGCTCAAGCGATAGAGCGTCGAACGCCGGTGCGACGGGCGCGACTGTATCAACCCGCAAGCTTTCGGTGGTTGGCAGACTCTCGAGCCCAATGGCATTGAACTGGGTCAGTGAAATCAGGATTGACCGACCATCGGCCGCAGTGCCCTCAGGCAACGCGAAGCCTGACAAGATCGACCAGGTTCCGTCAGCTTCCACCACCGCACTGCCAAGTGTGGTGTCCGCAGCACCATCGCCGCTTATGTCAGCCCGCAGTCTGGCTGTGTGACCCGGCGTACCCGTCCCCGTGATCGTCGGAGTTGCCGTCGATGTGACCAGCAGACCCTGAACCCGCGGCCCAATAATCGCAGGGGCAACCGGAGGAACAGCTTGGACGTTGATCAAACCCGCCCCAGCGCCGCTCACGTTCCCCGCGGGGTCAGACTGAGTCGCTGACAGGGCAACCACTCCATCAGCAAGGGCCTGATTCGCAACGATCGACCAGATGCCATCGGCATCAACAGTCGCCGTGCCAATCGTCGCCTCGGTGCTACCGCTGCCGTCAACGTCGGCATCGGCAAGCAGCGTCACCGTCGCACCAGGCTCGCCTGTACCAGTGATCGTCGGCTGGTCGATGGGCGAAACCGGGAACGAGTCAATCAACGGGGCTGCAGGGGTTGTCGTGTCGACCTCGATCTGAGCAATCGCACGAGCCGACACGTTGCCAGCAGCATCAACCTGATAGGCAACCAGCGTTAGCAGCCCTTCAGGAAGGGCTGCAACAGGCGTCACCGACCAACTACCGTCGCCGGCAACCGTCGCCTCACCCAAAACCGTCTCCGGCACACCGTCATTATCCGTGTCACCAAGCAACACGAGTCTGTCGCCATCTACACCCGTACCTGTGATCGTCGGTGTCGTGTCGTTCGTGGGAGCCAGTGAGCCCGCATCGAATACCGGAGCGGCAGACAGCGTCGTGTCGATCACAACATCGGCCGTGTCGGCAACGCTCGCATTGCCTGCCGGATCGGTCTGCGTCGCAGACAACGCAATCGTGCCTTCAGGAAGCACAACAGTTGAAGACAGCTGCCAGTTACCACTGGCATCAACCAAGGCTGTGCCGATCATGTTTTCGGTGCTGCCGCTACCATCCAGATCAACGTCCGCAAGCACTGTCACCCGGGCACCAGCCTCACCGGCGCCACTAAGAAGCGGTGTTGCATCGTTCGTCGGTCCGAATGAGGCAACCGTAAACGTCGGGGCGTCAGGAGCTTCGGTGTCGACCTCGATGTTTCCCGAGCCAGCAGCACTCTCAATGCCGTCAAGCCGCTGTGTAGCCTGCAGTTCCACGGTGCCGTCCGGCAAGGCAAATTCCAGCGGCACCAGCGCTGACCAGGTTCCATCAGGCTGGACCGTAATCTGGTCGGTATGGCTGACTACTTGCTCATCAATGTCGGCGAACGTGCCGCCGCCATTGAGGTCGGCCCAAAGCGCAATCGTTGCCCCCGACTCACCCGTGCCGGTGATCATCGGCTGATCGGTTTTCACTGCCGAGACCGGGTTGATCGTCGGCGGTGGCGGTGGCGGCACATTCCGGGTGACAGAACCCGCGACCAGCCCGCCCGTGTTGCCGGCGGGGTCTGTCTGGGTCAGCACGATCGCGGTCACGCCAAGACCAAAATCAGCCGTCGGAACAATGCTCCAATTCCCATCGACGGCAACGGTGCCGCTGCCAATAATCTCCGCCTCATTGTCGGCGTTGAGATCCGCTCTGATGATCACGAGGCTGCCAGCTTCGCCCTTCCCACTGAGTGGCGGCCGCTGCAGCGTCGTTGTGGTTAGACTCACGGAAAGACCAACAGGGAGTGTGTGGTCGATTTCCACCGAACTAGCGAGTGACGCCGGGCCCTTGTTGCCCGCAGAATCGACCTGCGTCGCTGACAGCGCAACAGTGCCTTCGAGAAGCGACACTGTTGGTGACAGCTCCCAGCTTCCATCTTCGGCAACAAGCGTTGAACCGATCGAGGCCTCGGTGCTGCCCGAGCCATCGAGATCGACATCGGCCTCGACTGTCACGATAGCACCTGGCTCACCCGTTCCCCTCAATAGCGGGGTGTGGTCATTTGTCAGTCCGAACTTCCCTTCCGCAAATTCGGGCATTCCTGGCGGGGTCGTGTCAATTTCAAGCGATGCGGTTGCCGGGGTGCTAGTGACACCGCCCACATCAGTCTGGGTCGCAGAGAGGGCGATCGTCCCTTCGGCAAGGGCATCGTCCGACTGCACCGTGATTGTCCAATCGCCGGCGGCGGCAACCACAGCCGTGCCAATGAGTGTTTCTGTGCTGCCACTACCGTCGAGATCGACATCGGCCCGCAGCGTCACCGTCGCACCGGGCTCGCCAGTTCCAGTGATCGTCGGCGTCGTGTCGTTGGTCACAGCCGTTGAGGTAAAAATAGGTGCCGCCGGTGGCAATTCGTCGATCTTGACTGTTGCTTCCACCGCCGGACTTGTGTTTCCAGCGGGATCGGTCTGAGTCGCGCTGATCCGAGTCTCTCCCTCAGGGAGCGGGGCGGACGGGGTGATCGACCAGGTGCCGTCTGATTGCACCTCACTCTCCCCCAAATTGGTGCCAAAGCTGCCGTCGGCCGAAGCGTCAGCTCGAAGCCTCACGGTTTCACCCGCCACGCCAGTCCCGGTGATCTCAGGCGTGGTGTCGCCTAACGACTCCGGTGAGGCAGCATCGATTGTCGGGGCAGCGGAAGCGGTTCGGTCAACGACGATCGTCGTTGCCGCAGCCGCTGTCCCCTGATTCCCCGCAGCGTCGGTCTGCGTAGCCGCCAGCGTGATCGTGCCCTCGGGCAGGGCCACCGTGGAGGACACCTGCCAGCCGCCACCTGCGTCGACCGTGGCCGTGCCGATGACTGTCTCCGGCGTGCCATCGACGCCATTGGCGTCACTTGCAAGATCAGCAAGCACGGTCACCGTCGCACCGGCCTCTCCGCTGCCGCTGAGCAAGGGCGTGTCGTCATTGGTGGGGCTGAGGCCAGCGGCAAACGTCGGTGACCCCGGCGGTGTTGTGTCGATCTCAAGCGTCACCAGCGAGCCGAGTTGCGGCCCCACTTCACCGCTGTACACGGCCAACAGATCGTTCGACCCTTCCGCAAGCTCGGTCGCAATCTCCACCTCCCAAGTTCCCGCGGCTGTCACCGTGGTGGTTTCCAGCAGTTCGCGGACCGAAAAGCTGGTCTGTGTCGACCCCTCGACGAGGTAGATGTCGATCGTCTTGCCCGCCACGCCGGTCCCGCTCACGAGCGGTGTGGTGTCATTCGTCGCGGCCAGCATCGCAAACTGTGCCGCCGAACTGAGGTCGAACGAAGAAGTTGTCGCCGTTTGGTCGTTGCTCGAATCGTATTCAGACAACCGAATCCGGTAGTCCGTCAGTTCGTTCGCACCATCCACAGCGGGCACGGTCCACTCGACCAGCACGTCCCGAAGCGAAAACACATCGGCATCCATGGATTCGGGGGCATCCGCGGCCCGGCGGGGCACCACAACGTCACTCGCTGTTGACCACTCGCCGAGACCGGCGGCGTTGATGGCAGCCACTCGGAACTCGTATTCGATATTGTTATCGAGTCCGTCCAAGACCCCTTCTTCGGTGGTCGTAGTCGGGGTGTTTTGATGAATGAGCGGCGAACCGTTTTTGAAGTAGTCGACGAAATCGCCGCTTCCACCCTGCCGATACTGGAACCGGTAACCGGACACTTCCCCGCCACTGCTAACCTCGGGGGCGTTCCAACGAAGGGTCGCCTCGGCATCACCCACGTCAGCCGTCGGCGGCTCCGGTGACGTCGGCTTTTGAATAAGTTGGACGGTGAATTCCCGTCGCGGCAACAGGTTGCCAGCACCGTCGGCCAGTGCTTCCGCGGCGTTGTCCGGGTTGACGGTGATCCGGTACCAACCGGCTTCAAAAAGCGCGAAGGACGCGAGAATGACCTGATTCGTGTTCTCGTTGTATTGGAAGAGATAGTCTTCAAACGCCGGGGTGTCCCCGTCCCAGTCTGGCCCAGTCCTGCTGTACTCCACGAGGAAGTCACTGGTTTCAACCAACGGCTTATCGACGCCGATTCCGACATCGTTCAGTTGGAGCACCATCTGTTGCAGAACGGCGTCGTCATTGAGGAGCACGACCGAATCAACGGCTGAGTCCTGATCACGACTGCTGTCGTCGGCCGGCACCACGAGAACAACTGACGGAGAATCTCGGTCGAGCCGCTCGATCGCACCACGGTCTTTGAACACATTCGCACCGACACCACCGGCGTTGCCAAAGTCGGGGTCATCGTCCCGAATCAGACCGTAGAGATCGGTCCGCGGGGCCAACACCGGCGAGTTGGGGATTCCGATGGCGGAGGTCACGACCGTGAATGCCGAGCGATCCTGCAGCGCGTTGATCGAACTGTCGATCATCGCGTTGTCGATGTCGTCTGTAGGATCAGTCGGATCTCCGATATCGGCGTAGGGATAGAAGTTGCCCTGGCTCGCATCGACAAATGCCCGCGAGCCGAGGCCGACCCCATTTTGGGAAACCATGCCCTGGTTGGTTTCCACACCGACATTGTGGAACGCCGAGTAGGCAAGGATTGTTCCAGCCGCACGGGAAGTGTCGTCAACATTGACGGCCGTCGCCACTTGCGAGAACACGTTGTTCACCAGAGTGGGCGAGGCATTCTCTCGGACCTCAATGCCGTTGCCCTGCGGAACTGTCCCTGCGGGCCGCCCGTAGATGGTGTTATTGATGATTCGACCGTACGGAATCGCTGAGGCTGGCTGGCCAGCAACATCGGGTGTTCCGGCAAAGTAAATGCCCGCCGTACCACTGCCAGCTACAACGTTGTTGCTGACCACCACTCCGGGGACCAGCCGCGCATTGTTCAGCGTTGCCAGGTTTCGCGGAACGCCGAGGTGGGGCGCGTTTGTGCCATCGCCCCGCCGATCAGCGTCGATCCGAATGCCGTAGCTCGCAGCATTTGTGACCGAATTGGCCTCGATCAGGAACTGGCCCTGCTGTAACTCGAAGCCACTGTTGGAGTCGCCAACAAGCCCGCTGGTTTCTACCGGTGGCCGGGTGGTGATCCTGCCATTCTGGACCGTGACGCCGCCATCATTCGCCAGGCTTCTTGTTCCAGTTTGGAAAAAGCCAATCACCGTGTCATCCGTAAGGGTGAGGCCATTCTGCTGCGTCAAATCGATCAGCAGCGTGCGGGGGTTGCCGTCGGTCGCCGTCAGCCCGGCAAGCGTCGTCCAGGTGTCACCACCATCGATGCTGATGGCGACGCCATCGCCGGTGGGCAACTGATTGCCACTGCCCCCAACCAGCCCGCCGGCGAGGGTAAATGTTGCGGGGAGGGCCGTCAGTTGCTCGGACTCGCCAGTCTGGTATTCGAACTCAAGAACGGCATCCGACTGCCCCCCAAGATCAACCGACCAGAAAACAGCGTTCACGCCTTCAGCCATCGCCAAACCACCTGCCGTCGCCGCCACCGTCCCGTCACCGCGGGTCGTGATCGGGGTTGCGATGGTTCCGAGCGGGTTTTCCGCCAGCACGATCGGTGGAGACGCCGGGCTTCGCACCAGCCGGTCATTGGTGTTGAACAGCCTTTCGATGCCGGTTTGGACAAAGTTCTCACTGGGCTGAGCGGCGTACTCTGTTCCCCGCCTGATCTCAAGCTGGTAGGGGCCCTGAAGCACCTGGGCATCGTATTCATCCGTGCCCGAGGGCGTGCCAAGGTCGAAGAACGTCGTCTGGCTGTTCACCGCCCCAGTGACCATTTCTCCCCGCTCGGCAAAGCCGACGATGATGTCGTCGACGTAGAAGCCTTCGTGATCGTTATCCGCGCCTCGTTCACGGCTCGCATCATTGCCGGAATAGTTGCCAGTGGTGCCTGCATTGCCGGCGATCTGGTTAAGTCGATCAGCTGTCGGGAAGAAAAACTGGAGTTCCTGGGAATTCAAGCCAGCCGCCCCGACCGGAACGGGAACACCGTTCGCGTCCACAATTTCGATTTCCGATGTCGCGCTTATGCTGCCAATTCGTGTGTTGGGCGGAATCTGCTGAGCCACCGGAAAGCCCAAATCATCCACCGCAATTTGATCGGCGGGTGAACGGACCAACATCCCCACCTGAAGCCCTTCGACGCTTTCCAGTTCGATCGTGTTGTCTCCTACAGTCGCGCCTGTGTCTGTCACGCGACTGATGGCATCCGGGGCTGTCGTGCTTCTGTCACTCGCATCAAACTCGCCCGCGGTGCTGAAATCGAACCGCAGCCGAATGCTCGACTCCCCGGCCCACTTGCCGAGGTCAACTCGAGCCTGTCGCCAGCCGGCTGTGTCAAACAGTTCCTGGACATGCTGATTGTCCATGCTTCCAACCGAAGACGAGACGGAGAGCGTGTGC
Source organism: Pirellulaceae bacterium (assembly GCA_018402565.1). Taxonomy (GTDB): domain Bacteria; phylum Planctomycetota; class Planctomycetia; order Pirellulales; family Pirellulaceae; genus M30B19. Next base: position 12,806 of record JAGYIQ010000022.1, read on the forward strand.
GGCAATTCGGCCTCAGGGCCGGCACCATCATTGTCCGAACGGGCCTGATTGTTGGTCGCCAAGAGCTCCCAGGTGAGGCCATCATCGGTCGATAACAAGACCCTAGCACTGTCCCGCATGCCGTCGGTGACGCTCTCGGCGTTTTGGGTATCAAGGAAATAGTTGAAATAGAGCGTTGGCTTGTCGGTGTTGCTGTATCCCGCGAGGCTGAACGGATTGGTGATCAGGCTGCCGTGGGCGCCGCCCGGGAGGTTGTAATTGTTTCCAATATCTGAACTCGTCGTCAGTTCCTGCTGCCAATTATACGGCGCCGAAACAGTCCCGAACTGGCCCGGCACACCGGCGTACGACAGATACCCACCAACCCGCGTATCATGGTCTTCGAGACCAAAATACATGCTCGCGCCACCGTTATAACCAGTGCGGGTGTTGTCAAGACCCGCTGCCGAGTTCACACCGTGGCCATCATCGGGCGTGCCGACCGGGTCGTTAACACCATCGCCGCGACGATTCGTCGGGTGCCAGAGGTTGACGTCGAGTGGCGAGAAGGCGAGCCCCGTAGCGCCTGAAATTGTTGGGTTCGACATGTGGCTGTCGGCGTAGCCATCCGCATTGGTGTCGAAAACGTTGGACACCAAGGCTGCCTGATTCGGTCCGAGGCCGTTGGGGTCGATGTTGACCAGTCGCCCCTGGCTCGTGATGGCAAAGAACGTGCCCTGATACCGGCCACCCTCAAGATTGACCGGCCCCGCGGCCAAGCCTTGGAAGGTCTCGCCGACGCTCAGGACCGAAGAGAAGTCGGCATCGACACCGCCACTGAAGGGGCGGAAGAACTGCCCGGTTGACGTGATGCCGTAGAGCGTTTCGGTGTCGTTTGCAAACTGAAGGCCCGTTACGATTCCTGTGCGACCAGCGTCGACTCCGGTCAACTGCGTTCTCGTGGTATTCGGCGCTGTCTGATCAAAATCGACGACACCCTGCCCGAACGTCGTGTAGAGGTAGGACTCTCCACCATCGCGGATCGAGTAGACCACCCCGTCCACGTAGTCTCCAACATCATACGTTCGGTCAATCGCAAGCGCATCGACAGCCTGGCCCGTCACCTGCCAGTCCGTGGGCGTGTCGGGGTCATTACTAATGCCATCGCCAACGGTTGACAGCACAGCGCCGGTCGCCGTGTCGATCTCACGTAACAGACCATTATTTCCCGCATCGCCGTTCGCACCGAAATACTGAAACAACTTACCATCGGGCCGCATATCGATATCGCCGACGGCCCCCCCTGTGTAACTCCCATCGGCAATTCGCGTCTCCCACGTACCGCCGCGGTAGGCATCGACGGTGAAGAGGCTGCTACCGGTTGACACAAACAGCGTCACATCGGCCAACGTGAAGGGCCGGACATGAGCCGAGAGCGTCTGAGCATCGGTGACGTCGATGATCGCTCCGCTCGCCGGCCGCGTCACCTGGGTATTATCAACACCTTCAACGGTTGGACTCCAGGCCTGATAGCCAAGTTGGCCGATCCGGTCCTCAACCACCCGCTCCAGCGAATTGATCGGCTCGAGCCGGATCTGACTGTTCAGCGGTGATGCCTGGAAATAGGCGTTGAGTGCCTCTGGCAGCCGCTCGTTTGAAGAGACCGCAACGTAATAGCGGGTGGTCGAACCGGGCCCGCCGGCCGGCAACTGCACCGATCCAATGAAGGGATCGAGTTTGCCGACCGATCCGCGGGAAAGGTCGTCGACGTCATTGTCGAGTTGCGCGGGATCGGGCTGGTCATCAGCGACATCCGAGTCGCGACCAACGTAGATGAGGCTTCCTTGGGCGTCGAAAACTGATAGGGTCAGGTCACCGCGGAACCCATCGGCATAGTCAATGTCGAAAACGGTGGCCCAGGTCTTTGTAGCGTTATTGACGCCTCCAATCGACTGGATCATATCGTAGTCGACAGTAAAGGTGTACCAGTCGACATCATCCTCTGCGGAAACCCCGCCGGCAACATTGATGGTGTTGCGGTCGCTGGTCAGAAGGTTTCCGAGTTCCTGGGCGCTCCCCTGTGAATTGTTGTCACCAGAGGCTTCGCCGGTTGTCCCCACCAGCGGCGAGTTGTTCGGCAGCCCCAAAACATCGATGCCGACCTGCGGATAGCTGATTTCGGCATACCGCACCGTGGACCCCGGCTTCTCATCCTGCTGGCGAAGCCGTACTCGGAGTTCATAGCGACCTGACGTCGCCCCGCTGTCGATCGACGTCTCTGCCGAATTAACCGCGTCTTCAAAATCAGTTGGGGTGCTGCCAGCTGGCCGGGGCTGACTTCGGACCCGAATGAAATAGCTCGACAGGGTTCCGCGGTTGCCCGGCAGCACAACCCGCATGCCGGCATCACGCGGGTTGGTTGAGTATGAGTCGTTTCCGCGATAGCCGTCTTTTTCAAGGGAGTAGCCCCCGTGCAGCCCAGCGGCGGTGAACCCGAGGGTCGCAAGCGGCAGCCGCGAGTGCTCGTAACTGACCTCGATCCGCGTCAGCGGGAGTGTGCCTGTGCCATTGAAAGTCAGGTTGACATTGCCCGCGTCTCGGTCGAGCCTCGCGGTTGCCGGGTCAATAGAAAAATTCGGGCTGGTTCCGATTGGCGTGAAGGTAAACGCTCCGGAGCGGTCCACCGTGAATGTGGCCTGTGCCGTGTCAGCGGCGTAGATAACCCCCGCCAGTGTCCCGGGGAGGATGTTCGCCCCCGTGAGGCTGTAGCTGCGGCCATTGCCGCCCGAGGTCGTTTCGGTGACGATCTCCGGGCTTTCCGGTGGCACGACGGTCACATCGCCGAGCGAGTCGATCGAGCGGGCCAACACCGTGCCACTGGCGTCGAGCAGTTCGACCATCGTGTCGAGACTGGGCGAGGTCTTGTCGATGTCAATCCAGGCCTCGGAGCCGGCGTAGCCCTCAATTCGATAGAGGTCGACGTCACCCGGGTTGTCGTTGGCGATGAAGCCATGCACCTCAAAGCCAAGCCGGCGGTTGTCGTCGCCAGACTTCTCCTGGGCAGATTCCCAACTGTTCAGCACCCCGGCCTGGTTTTCCACGGCAAAGTTCGGGGCGAGAACGCCAAGGAACTCGGCGTTTTCGGTGATCTGGTTCAGGTCCGCACCAGCGGTCCTCGCCGGCTCGGACTCTTTGTAGAATGAAAGATTTCGGTCGTTCGACAACGGCAGGAATTGGAGACCTCGCCAATCACCCGCTGACGGCAGAGTCTCCGGGCCGTCTACGTTGGTGTCGTTGACCGGGAAGCCATTCGCGTCGAGGCTGGCGCCGACCGTGTCGTCGGCGATCGACGTCATCACCACCGGATACCCCGGTCGGCCCACCACCTGCACAGTTCCGCCGATGCGGTCGTCGATTTCCAGCGGTGTTCCCGAGGCGGTGATTCCGGAGTTCGGTCCGAACTTCACGACCAGACTGGCGGCAGTCTCACTGAGGAGCCGAAGACCGGTCGCCGTGTGGAAGTTGTTGACAATAATTTCACCGTCAACGTAGTGGACGATGTCAGTGTCATCCCAGACGCCCTCGACAGTGACTTCCTCGGGCCTCACCTCCAAGGCTGCAATCGCCGACGTTGTATCGGTCTCGTCGTAAAACCATAGCTTCGACCTATTCGCAATTGTGACTGAAGCATCAAGCTCGACTTCAGTCGCCGACAAAACATTCTTAATCTTGACACCGTCAGGAATCCCAGCACCGGAAACGGCCAGATCCCGGGAAAGCCCGACGGTACTGGTTACGGCGATCACATTGCTGTCGTTGACGGTTGTTGTCACCGTTGCATCGACGCCAGCCGTGGTTGTGATGCGATTGTCGCGGACAAGCGGCCCAAAGTTATCGTCGTAGTCCGACACGCGGCCAAGCCCTCCGGCCTGTCGTCCGGGATCGCCCTGGAGCATGTCGTTGAGCGAGTTGGTGTTGATTGAAATGACCGAGCCGGCATTCGCCCGGAAGTCGTTGCCGACGATCACCGGCTGGGCTCCACGCACAAAGATGGTTGCCGGTCGGTTGGTTCCACGGTTGTCGCGATTATCGCCGGCGTTGCCGTCGGCGTTGAATTCAAGCCGGCTATTTGCCAGACGCAAGTCACCCTGGTGGACTTCGATCGGGTTGAATGTGCTGATCGTCCCTTCGATCGATGACTGCCCCCCGGCATAGGCGAGATAGCTCTGGTCGATTGACGCCGCCGCCCCAGCATTGAGAAAGATGCCGGCCCAGTCGCCGGCGGCCGCGTCGTCCGGCCGGTTCCCGTTGGTGTCGAAGGTTCCGCCTGCGCCGAATCGGGTATCGGCGAGGCTGGTAAAGACCACCCGATTGAGCCCCTCGCCTTCAGCGATCAGCTGAGACTGGCCCCGACCGAGTTCAATGCGAGCGTCTTCGAGCTTCAGCACAACGCCGGCATCAATCTGCAATCGTCCACTGGGTCGCGCAAACTGATTGAGGCCCTGCTCAACAAAACCACCGGCACCGCCGGCGATAATCAGGTTCTCCTGCAGCACATACACAACCTCGGTGCTGGTCAGGCGGGCAGCAACGTCCAGCGGCTCGATCGAACCGCCCAAAGGTGTGTCGATCTTGATGAAAACCCCGTTGATCGAACTGTCAGTAAACCGGTTGCCACGGAGATCAAGCCCGCGACGGCCGTCACCCTCTTCAAAGCTGTCTGGTGTGGCCGCGATGGCCGATCCAGCCGAAACGGTGATTTCGTTGAACGCAAGCGACGGCCGGGTTCCTTCAACCTGAATTGCGGCAAACGACTCCCGATTTGAGTCGACCACGACCTGCCCACCACCCCAGCTGATCAGTGACTGCTGAACCGTGTTGAGAAATGGCCTGCGGACGCCGGCGGCAGGAGAACCGTGCCAGTCCGAGTCGCCCCTGAAAACGATGCCGCCCCATTCCCCCCGGGCTTGGTAGAGATTGGGCCCGTACACCCCAACCGGCGCAGCAACGTTGGTGAGCGAAGAGAACTTCACCTGGTTGCCCGGCACACCCAAAATCTGGAGGGAGGCCTCGCCGCGACTATCACCGCTGAGCGGTGATGAACTGCCAACATCAACAATCGCCTTTCGCATCCGGAACACCGCGCCGGCATCGATCATCACCGTCACCCCAGCCGGCACGTTGAATGTCCGGCCGTCGGGCAGCGAGTTGCCAACAGCATCCACACCAATTTGATAGTGTGATAGATTCTCGGAGGCGTCATTCGGGGCAAGCTGGTTGTTGCCAAGAATGCGAATGATTTCGGTCTGGCCAGGAACAACGGCCGCCAGAGCGTCATCGACGTTCAGGTAAGGCTTCGCGATTGACCCGTCTGGCTGACTGAAAAATCGCAGTTGGTCGCCCTTGGCAAGGCTTACGCTGTAAGGGTTGCCCCCCCTTGAAAGTCGAACCCGTATCGCAGGGTCGAAGTTCGGTATGACGGGTGCTGTGAGGTCGACAACCAGATCGGCAGCAGAAGAAGCGACTCCTCCCGCGTTCGTCACCGTAGCGGAAACCTGATAGGTGCCCTCGGAAAAGGTCTCTGCCGACAGGTCAAGCGTCCAGATTTTCTGGTCGCTGTCGTAGGTAAGTTCAGGAGCAGACAGCTCTGCATCGGCGACAAGCCTGTACGTCGTGCCAGCAACGAATACTTCAAGGCTTTCATCCGCATTCGCATTAAATGTCGCCGTGCCGGTCAGGATCGGGCCAGTCTCATTGGTGATAAGATCATTGACCGTTGGGACAACCGGCAACGCACTGTCAACTTCAAGATTGGCCGTTGCGCTCGCCGTGTTTCCGGCCTCATCCGTCACCGTCGCCGTCGCCGTGTAGGTGGCGTCGGCGAGGTCTTTGTCCCCTGGCACGACCAACGTCCAGACGGTGCCGACAAGCGTCAGGTTGCCATCGCCTGCAGTGTAGGTCTCGCTGTTGACTTCAACCGTCAACGTCTCGCCGGCCGCCACCGTCGCAGTACCCGTCACGATCGGCGTCGAACTGCTTGTCGTCAGGGGGTTAACCGTCGGAGTTGCGGGAGCCGTCGTGTCAATCACAAGGTTCGCACTGCCGGTCGTTGACCCGTTCCCGTTGGTTGCTGTTGCCGAGACGGGATAGGTGCCTTCGGCAAGCGTCAGGGCCGACAGATCAAGGGCCCACGTATTCGCATCGCCGTCATGAGACAGTTCTGTATCGGTTCCCAGCGTGTACGTTGAGCTGTTCAGTTCAACCGTCAGTGTTTCGCCCGCCGCCGTGTCAACTGTTGCCGTGCCCGTGATGATCGGCCCCGTGCTGTTGGTCACCAAGGCAGTTACCGTCGGGTCGACCAGCAACGTCCTGTCGACTTCCAGACTGCCCGTGCCGACGGCAGTGTTTCCGGCTTCATCCGTCACCGTCGCCGTCACCGTGTAGGTGGCGTCGGCGAGGTCTTTGTCCCCTGGCACGACCAACGTCCAGACGGTGCCGACAAGCGTCAGGTTGCCATCGCCTGCGGTGTAGGTCTCGCTGTTGACCTCGACCATCAACGTCTCACCGGCCGCCACCGTCGCCGTACCAGTGATCGTCGGCGTCGAACTGCTCGTCGTCAGGGGGTTGACCGTCGGAGTTGCGGGAGCCGTCGTGTCGATCACAAGGTTCGCACTGCCGGTCGTTGACCCGTTCCCGTTGGTTGCTGTTGCCGCCACGGGATAGGTGCCTTCGGCAAGCGTCAGGGCCGACAGATCAAGGGCCCACGTATTCGCATCGCCGTCATGAGACAATTCTATGTCGGTTCCCAGCGTGTACGTTGTGCGATTCACCATAACCGTGAGGGTGTCACCAACCCCCGTGTCCACCGTTGCCGTACCAGTAATGATTGGAGCGGTGCTGTTGGTTACCTGCGAATCGACTGTCGGATCAACGGGCAGATCGCCATCGACCACAATGTCACCTGAACTCAGCGACGCATTCCCCGCAGCATCCGTCACCTGCACGACAACCGTGTAGGTACCGTCGGTGAGGCTGTTGCCGCTCGGAATCGTCAGTGCCCAGCGGCTTCCATCATGGGTCAGGTTTCCATGGCCTGCCGTGTAGGTCACGTCGTTGACTTCGACCGTCAACGTCTCATCTGCCGCGACCGTCGCCACTCCGGTGATCACCGGCGTCCCTGATCGTGTCTCCAAGTGCTCGATAGCACTCACGGTTACCCCGTCCGCCACCCCGCTACCAACCACACCCATGCCAACGACGACCTTTGACGCGTCGTTGACTTGGACGGAGTCTTCGGCGTCCGCCGATGCCGTAACGGTGGTTGGCACACCGGCAACTTTATCAACAAAAATCGTCTTGTTAGGTGCCGCGGTCCGGAACCAGAAATTGAAACTGCCCCCAGGATTTCCGTCACGATCACCGTCGAGTGTCGTGCCACTGGCGTCAACAATGGTCGTCGCCGCGGTCGATTCGGGGACATGCGTCAAGGTAAGACGATAAGCTCCGTCCGTCTGGCCGCCCGCGCCTCTCTCTTCGATTTCAGGGTTAAAATCCGTGTTCCCTCTACTCGTGACGGCGACGTAGTACGTATAGTCATTTCCCGCGGAATTGGCCTTGTCGAGCGTGATCTCCACGCGGGAATCACGTCCGAAGGAATCGTCATTGCGGGCAATCATCACCCGCTCGCCGGTTGCAGGGTCTTCGCGGTAAAGGGTCAGGACGGAATCGAGCGTGCTCAGGATCGGCTGGCCGGGACGAGACGCGAGGGTTTCTGCCGTGAAGTCTCCGCTGGCAGGCAGCGTGAACTTGTAGATATCAATGTCAGAACCGGTCTGTGGATAGAGTTGACTGCCGTGAACGAGATCATAGTCACCCGGGAAGACCGGTTCGCCGGTAAGCCCACCGCCCATGATCGACGGCAAGTCATAGCTGTGCGTTAAGCCGAGCGCGTGACCGATTTCGTGCATCGCAACCCGAAACCAGGAACCGCCGTACTCGCTCTCGCCCCAGCTATCCGTCGAATCCATTATTACCATGCCGCCGCCAGCCAAGCCGGCCGGGGCCGTGTTGATGAGCGGATCGATCGCCCGCATGTCACCGGTGACGACGGTGATACCCTGATCGGCAGTTTCAATGAACTGGACGCCAAGGTACCGACTGTACAGTTCGAAGATTTCGCGAGCCCGCTGCTTCTGCGTTTCCGTGATCTGATTGAAGAGCTGGTTGCCTTGCGGATCGACCCCATAATTGCTTCGGAAGTTGTAGCGAACGTCGGCTAACTCCGCCGCCGGTCCGGCTGTCGCCCGTGGAAGCCCGTGAGCTTCAATCGGGTTATCACGATGTCCTGATTCATCAACGCTCCCTGGCTGCGTGGGAATCGCAAGTGTTCCAACCGGCGTGGTCACCACTAGCCGCGGAGTGATCACCCCGCTGATTACAACCCCAGCCGAACTGAGTTGTCTGAGATCCTGGGATGTTGTGAAACTGGTGATGTCGGCAGCGCCGGCGACAGGATCCAGCGGCGAGAGCACCCCATCGCCACCAATTTCAAGCCGGAATGTGCGATCCTCAACGAGATCTTCGGAAAACGTGAGTTCCGCCTTGTTTGCCGATGCGTCGTAGACGACGGATCTGGGGTTCAGCTCACTTCCCTCAGTGCCATCGGAATTGACCTCAATGAGCTTGTAGTGGGCGGCAGTTTGCACCGAGTTCTTATCCAAAGACTCGTAGTCGTCGAAGTAGATGACGATTTTTTTCCGAGCCTGGGTCAGGGCATTGTCTCTGCCACGGGAAACGGGTTGCGGCACGACGGCGACCACCTGCTGGCCGACGCTTAGGCGGACATCAAAGCTGAAGCTGCCCCCGTCGCGAAAAGCGTCGCCGACGTTCGTTGGAGCAGCCGATACGGTCTGGATGCCACTGATTGTTGGGATCCCGGCAGCATCTGTTCCCAAGGCACTCGAAAGCGTGATTCGGTACCTATCGTCAGGCAACGTCTCCTGAAACCTGACGATGATCTGGTTCTGATTGGGAGCGTCGTCAACAACGACCGCCCCGGGGGTCACGGTGATGTCGGGAACCCGACCCTGATCCCCCTCTTCGTCAAACGGATCGTCGGCACCACCGCTTCGCTTGATCTCAACCCCTTCGGCCACCGCACTTGGGTCAATCACAATGCCGGGCGTGAACCGCAGAACAATTTGTTGGGGTGACTCAGAAATGACCTCCTGGGCCTGACTCCCATCAGCCAATGTGTAGAACGGCTCGTTGGCCTGGACATACGCCGCGACAAAGTCGAAAGCGAGAAGGTGACGAGCTTCAAGCGTCTCCAGCGGTACACTGCCAGCCGAACTGCCGCCGGCCGCCCTTCGTCGCTTTGCCGTCGAACGGCACCTTCGATTGAAGAGCCGTCTCAGACTCTGGCCCAAGGTCCCACGAATCGGATTCAACCACCTAACGTGCTTAATTGGCATCTACTTATTTCCTATGAAATCAGCGTGGAGGCGTTTTGAGTGCGTAAATTCAGGATCGCCTTCGGCCTGCGACTTTTTGGAGGCTCAGACGACCCTTTTTCCAGAAATGCGAGGTGTTCGCATTCCCCTTGTCGTCCAAATGAGGGACAAGACCTTCGCATTGTTGTAGTTAGACGCTAGCAATGAGTACTCATTTGAGCAAGAATTCGGTCGATTCGGCGTTTTCTCCGTTTTTGGGTGAAGATTGCCGCTTTGAGAAGGAAGTCAAACAAGATCCTCTAGGGAAACCCTGCCGCTCGTGGCTAGCCTTTCGGGGTAATCCTGGGTGGGGGTCACAGGACCTTTAGTGACTACTACGTCCAACAAGTCGTTTTCGGTCGTTTCCCTCCTACCCGCCGCCACCGAAATTGTGGCCGCTCTCGGAGCTGCCGACTGGCTCGTCGGCCGGTCGCATGAGTGCGACTGGCCTCCGGCAATCGCAGGGCTGCCACCCCTTACCACCCCGAAACTCGACCCAGCTCTCCCCAGCCGCGAAATTGACCGGCAGGTGCAGGCCGCAGCTGGTGGGGCACTGTTTGAACTCGATGAGGCGCTTCTTGCCCGGCTGGCCCCTGACCTCATCCTGACCCAGGCAGCCTGCAGGGTCTGTGCCCTTGATGCCGA
>JAGYIQ010000220.1 GCA_018402565.1 Pirellulaceae bacterium
TCCTACTCGGGGAGCTAGGCTCCTTTTCGCACGAGATCGCATCAGGCCGCAGGATGACGCAAGTCCTTCTGCGGCTTGTGTTTTGATGGGGATGCCGTTTTGACGGTGCTGGGCCCTGCGGGCTCCTGCTGACAAAGAGTGAGACGGATTTTGAGACGCTTTTTGAGACGCCCTACAAAAGCGAACACCCCCCGCCATCACGGTCGCCATGACGAAGACCCTACAGCCCTCCGCCCGACTCAGGGTGAAGGTGGTGCCCGGGTCGTCACGGGACGAGATCGTCGGCCGGCTGGGAGACGCCGTGAAGATCAAGGTGACGGCACCGCCGGAGAAGGGCAAAGCCAACGAGGCGGTGGTGGAGTTGCTTGCCGACCGACTCGGGCTACCCGCCGATGCCATCAGCGTGGTGAGCGGTTACTCGTCAGCGTCCAAGGTCATCGCCATCACGGGCCTGGATGATGAAGCAATCGAGCAGGCGCTGGGATAGGCGGAGCGATTGGCGAAAAAAAACCACCCGGCCGTTCTTCTCGGAACTCGGTCGGGTGGGCTGGGATCGGCGGGTAAGCCGAGACTATCCGGCTCGCTGCTCGGAAACACATCTGAGCGACGCCCTCTGGAAGTCCTCGTCAGTGACTTGCAGGTAGTTCTTTTGCGCCACTTGTGGCGTATTTCCCAGCCAGGCACACGCCACATGAACCGGATGACCTTGCCTGACCAACTCGGTCTCGCGGGTTGATCGCAGATTCTGAAACAACTTGGGCCATTGCTTGATTTTCGCCCGCTCGAGAATCCGCCCCATCTGCGTACGAGTATCACGGCGTCACGGTCGATCGGGCCAGGCGGATCCTGGAAGGGTTGGGGGCTGAGGTGACCACCCGCGTTTCTTCGACGGGCGAATCGTCCCCTCCCGGAAAACGCGACCGCGTGCCTGCATAGGCCGATCTTGCTTCGCTCGTTTCCGAACACAGCAGCCGCGACAAAGAGTGAATATGCCCCGACCGACGCACCTAACCGTGGGCCGCAAGAT
>JAGYIQ010000221.1 GCA_018402565.1 Pirellulaceae bacterium
GTCAAAAATTGGCGTGGGGTAAAAGGGTCAGGAGTCAATTGGAACGGAACACTAATCGTCACTGATCGCCACTAATCGTTGCAACCGGCACGCTGTATTTGCTGTGTCTGCCTTCCTCTGCGTCCTTCCCCCCTCTCTTGCGGTTCAAATCCCCTGCCGGCACGAAGCAGAAGAACCGCAGAAAAGGGGTCCATCCGCCATATCTGTGAGAAGTTTTTAGTGTACCTGCTGCTGATTCCGCGGTGCAGGTCCTCCGCTCAGGCTCAATAAAAGGGTTGCCGCCCCTCCCACCTCGCCGTCGCCCCGAACTGCAGCCCAGGGTGTCAGTCCGAGGCGACGGCGAGGTGGAAGGGTCTAGTCGGTTGATATTGGAAAGGTAACAAAAATGCATCTTGCCCGAACATTTGGTATGGTTGTGTAAAGCAAAAGCACACCATCCCAAAGGAGCCGAACAAGATGCAGCTTAAGAATATCCTCAACCTAGCGGAAAAGCAAAAGGGGTTCGTGTACGAGTCCGCGAATTTAAGCGGCAGAGTCGTTCGAATCTGGTGCACAGACTTATATAAAGGCTCGTATAAATCAGTATTTCGTCCGGGAATGACTGTCAGTGAGGCTGTAGACCGCACAGGAAAGCAGTTAGTGATCCACGGCATGCTCATACTAGATGGAGAGTTCGGGATGGGCTTCAGTATTCCGGATAAATTCGAAGGAAAGTTTTATGACGATATTGAAAGCGTGAATGATCTTCCGGGTCACATGAAGCTTGAGGAACTCCAGGTCATGCACTGCGAATGGTGGCGATAAAGTCTGCTACATTAGAACAGCGAACAGCGTGCCCCGCTTGTTAATATCGTCGGAACTGCAGCTCGAGTACCAATATTGGAAATATCTTTTAGTCGCTAACCTCACCGGTCCCGATGGCCTCCAGCCGTTGGAGCGGGGGTTTAATGGGCTAGAGGGCGGCGTGCGTGCAGTTTGGGCGGTCGAGTGCCACGTTGGTTTAGCTGCTCAAT
>JAGYIQ010000222.1 GCA_018402565.1 Pirellulaceae bacterium
CGCCGTGAACGACCGGCTTCGGGCCGAGATCGAACGCTGGCGAGCAAAGGCATTTAACCCGTTCACTCTCACCGACGCGGAGCGGGAGGCGATTGGCAGTATGGCGCACTGGTGCGAGGTAGATAGCGGGTACTGCCGCGAGGTTGAAGACCAAGCGGCCGCAGACCACTACGCCGCGAGGGCGGCTACGCTGCGGGGTTTGCTGGAGCGGTTGTCCAGTTCGCCGGAATTTTCCGGCACCGGAAAATCTGCCGAAACTGGAAACGCCCCCGAGCCTGCGATTCCGGCCAAGTGCCCCAGTCGTATGCGAAAGGCGACGGAAAACGTGTCGCAAAGGATATGATTGGGGCGACATATCTGGAGCGATATGTCGCAGCCGACGACGCATCAACTGCCATACCCAAATGGGTAGGAACGCCCGAAACTAGGTAGCAAACTAGGTAGTGACGCTAGACGACCGCATATGGTGACCCATGAGTGAGTGGATTTCAGTGAGCGAGCGACTGCCCGAGGAACATGAAACCGTTCTGGTTGCCACAGACGGCGGAGTCTCGGCTGGCGAGGTACGATTCCCTTTTGACGATTGCGGCATGGACGAGCCGTGGTGGATGGTGTTTAAGGATCGCCGCAACAGTGTGCCTATCACGTGGGCTGGCTTGGTGCGGCTATCAGATGTCACCCATTGGATGCCCCTGCCACCGCCGCCGGCTGAGTGACGCTACATAACAGTGTGTGTGGACTGCGGGCTTCCGCGTTTGTGGGCATAGGCTGAGTACACGGCCACGAGTCGGGCCTGACCCGCGCCACCCACGAGGATGCCATGAGCGAAATCCGAATTAAGCGGCGAGGCCGCACCCTCACCCTGACCATCGGCACTGCGACCGATGACGCGACGCCCATCCGCCTGGACGACATGGCAGGCGGCATCATCTCTGTCGGCACGCTCTCGACCGCTGCCACCACGCTGCAGCTGTATGGTGCGACCAGCGAGACCGGCGACTATG
>JAGYIQ010000223.1 GCA_018402565.1 Pirellulaceae bacterium
CACCTGATTTACGCTGGGGCGGAGTTGTATGCTTGGGGTAACGGAGGCGACGGGAGACTCGGCAGCGGCACAACTACCAACGAGTCCAACCCTGCACAGATTGGGGCTCTAACCAACTGGGCGCAAGTTTCAGCAGACACCTCTCACTCCGTGTCTGTCAAAACGGACGGTACGATTTGGGCTTGGGGCAACGGCGCCTATGGCAAGCTCGGAGGTGGAAATGTCATAAACCGTTCTAGCCCTGTACAGATCGGCGCGCTTACTAACTGGCTGCAAGCTGCGGCGGGCGGTCGTCACACCGCTTGTGTCAAGACGGATGGTACAATTTGGGCTTGGGGAGCTGGGGGCAATGGCCGTCTCGGCGACGGCACTATTGCCAACAAGTCCAGCCCTGTTCAAATTGGCGGTCTTACAAATTGGGCGCAGGTTTCGGCAGGTGATGGGCATACCGCCTCTATCAAAACCGACGGCACCATCTGGACTTGGGGTCTTAACGACAACGGCCAGCTCGGCGACGGCACGCTTACCCAAAAGAATAGCCCCATACAGATCGGTGCGCTAAGTAACTGGGCGCAGGTTTCGGCAGGCAAACTCCACACTGTTTCTGTTATAACAGATGGGGAGCTGTATGCTTGGGGCGGAAATGGTAACGGCCAACTTGGTGACAGCACTGTCGTCAGTCGTTCCAGCCCTGTACAGATTGGTGCATTAACTAACTGGTCGCAGGTTTCGGCAGGTTTTTCTCACACTGCTGCGGTTAAGACTGACGGAACCATCTGGGCTTGGGGGGATGGCGGCTCAGGACGTGTTGGCGATGGCACAACCACCAACAGGTCCAGCCCTGTACAGATCGGCGCTCTTACAAACTGGATTCAAGCATCGGCAGGCGGATCTCACACCCTCGCCCTCCTCGGAGTAATATAAATGCCCAACTTCTCAGGCGTCTGGAACCTAAAAGAGCAGATTCAGGCCATCGCTGCGGGGCGGTGGACGGGGATTC
>JAGYIQ010000023.1 GCA_018402565.1 Pirellulaceae bacterium
TATGAACCGAGTTCCCGCACTGTCGATCAGCGAGGAAGAGCGTCGGGCCCACTACGAAGAAGCTTGGAAGTCCGCGGGTTTTGGATTCATTCTCTCATTTAATGACCTGCTACTCAGCAATGACGCCAATCAGACGGCGGTCAAATTCATCAATGACAAGGTACGCGAAATTGTCAAAGATCCCGAAGTAGCCGCTCTGCTCACGGCAACGGATTACCCATTTGGCGCTAAACGGCCATCGATCGATTCTCACTACCACGAAGCTTTCAATAAGAAGCACGTCACACTCGTTGACATTAGATCGGCACCCATTGAGTGCATCACCCGAGCCGGTATCAAGACGACAGAAAAGGAGTACGAACTCGACGCCATTGTCTTCGCCACAGGGTATGACGCCATGACGGGTGCATTGTCGCGCATCGACATAATCGGCAAGGATGGCGTTTTGCTCTCTGAGAAGTGGGCAGGTGGGCCTCGGACTTACCTAGGGATATCCTCCCACGGCTTCCCCAACCTTTTCATCGTAGCTGGGCCGGGAAGCCCTTCGGTGCTGAGCAATGTCATGGTTTCGATCGAGCAGCATGTGGAATGGATCAGTGATCTCCTTGTATACGCACGCGACGAAGGAATAGTGGAGATTGAGGCGGCTCTTGACAAGGAAAACGATTGGGTTGAGCATGTAAATGAACTTGCGGCCGGAACCCTCTACCCCGATGCCAATTCCTGGTACCTCGGAGCCGATGTACCGGGGAAGCCCCGCGTTTTCATGCCTTACCCTGGTGGATTGCGAGCCTATCGTCGAAAGTGCAATGAAGTAGTAGCGTCCGGTTACGAGGGCTTTGAGCTTCGATCGACAATCGCTGTCGGCCAGTAGTCTCGGCGAAAGGGAAGCAGTGGAGGCAGCAGTCGTCGGTGGCGGCACCATGGGAGTAGGAATCGCTTACGTCATGGCCGTGGCGGGCATTGCGACCATTGTTGTTGAGCCCAACCCCGATCGCTCGGCCGCCTTGCTCGACCAGGTTGATATTGCACTCGCCAGTGGTATTTCGCGGGGCAAGTTAACACCCGATGGGGCAGCAGAAGCTCGCGAGGCATTGACCGTTGTGTCCAGTGTGGCAGAGATACCTGAGCGACTTGATCTCGTTATTGAGACGGTGTCAGAGCGATTGGACATCAAGGAACTTGTCCTAGGTGAGATCGACGCAAAACTTCCGAAGATCATCGGGAGCAACACGAGTTCCATGTCGATCGATACCCTCGCGGCCTTCGTAGGGGATCCCACTCGATTTCTAGGTTTGCATTTCTTCAATCCGGTCTGGTCCATTGGCCTAGTTGAGGTTGTTCGCGGCACGCGAACCTCCCAAGAAACTCTGGACGATGCCCTTGAGTTCGTCATTGCAATTGGCAAGGAAAGTGCGGTCATCAATGATTCACCGGGGTTTGCCACAAGCCGGATAGATCTGATTGTGGCCGTGGAATCCATTCGCATGATCCAAGAGGGCGTTGGATCGGCCGAAGATATCGATCGAGCAATCCAACTCGCCTACCGGCATCCCGTGGGGCCGCTCACACTGACAGACATCGTCGGACTGGACGTGCGCCTAGACATTATGCGCCAACTCCAGATCTCACTCGGAGATCGGTTCGCCCCACCGAAGCTGCTGACTGGACATGGTCGAACGAAGGATTTAGGGCAAGAAGGTAGGACAAGGCTTTTACACATGGAATTGAGAACTGCAGGGCTGGCTTATCCAGTAAATTGGCTCTGCTGGAGACTGTTGCCTGATGGCTTTGGTTGAGGAGTCTGGACTTCCACCTGCGAACTGGCGCACCTAAGCCCGCAAAGGACCCCTCTTCAGCCGCTCGTTTTCTTCTTAAGGGCTCAAGGCTGATCGTCATGTTGAGGACGCGTTCGTGAGGGGATCACGGGAAGACTTATTCGCATCTACCACCCTGTCTCTGGTCAAAGACGTCCGTTGATCCTCTACGTACATGGTGGCGGGTGGGTAACAGGAGACCTCGAAGTGGTTGATGGCCCTGTCGCTGGTTGTCTGAAAGGTAACGGGCTGTGCCGTTGTCTCTCTGTCAGGACTACCGGTTGAGTCCCAGAGTCATGAGAACCGGGTGCCCTACACGAACTCCAAGAATGTGTGCGTTGGTGCTATGCGCATCGGCAGGACCTTGGTGCCGAAGGCGAACGCATGGTTCTCGTTGGTGATAGCCGTGGTTATTCATTGTTGCCATGTGGGCGGTCGGCATCGCATCGCCTGTCACAGGCGTTATCTTGATGTATCCACCACATCATCCGGTCTCGGTCAGAGGCTGTTTATTCAAAGAGTTCCGTGCGAACCCCATTCTCTCAGTCTGGAGACCAGCGACGGTTCAGACGGCACGGGGTGAGGCCGAGGCTATGCTGGATCTTCTGTGTCGCCAAATTTGAGCGATTTGGCCGAACCTTGTTCATTTCAGGAATCGAGTTCTCCAAAGGAAGGTTGGAATTGTGTGGTCGTCTGCGCGAGTCGGGTGTTGACGTAAAATCATTGACTACCCTACGGTACATGGATTCTTCTGGATGGACTTGATCCATCCCTGATGTTGACTCAGTAGAAGTTGATGGTCCACTCCGTTAATCCTCAAATATTGAATATCAGGCATTACCAGATCATCTGAGGGCAACAGTAACTAATGGAGAGCAATGACAAGCGGGATTGGCAGGCGGATCGCGTGGCCGCGCAGAAGGATAAGACAATCGCCACACACATTGAGCGTCGTCGAAATAATCGAAGTAAAAGTTTTTGGCGAAGGGTTTTAGGGAACGAGCTTCAGCGATATTGCCAAGGGAACTCGTCACCGACTGCAAATATTTATTATTACGCAGAGGCGAACGAGCTTTTGGAGAAGTTGTCTCGGAAGCGGCTGGAAATAATCTCGACCGTGCCGAGGCCATTCGCTCGGATCCCAAACACGTGACTAAAAGTTGGGGTGATCATCGAAGGACTGATGGAACTCATGCAGAGCATATTACCCTGTCCTTACTTCTATTCAGAAAATTTTTCCCATGTGGGAGTAAAGTGCGTAGACTGGGCAGCCAAGAGGTAAGACTACTAGGCGTTACGAGGATCTCAAGCTATCGGTACTACTGAGATACACCATGCACAAGACAATGCGCAATGCTTGGCCCGGCTCAGTCGTATTTATGGAATCCAAAGTCGTGTCGGCTGACAATCGATGGTTCGACCCGCCCACAGAAGTGGATGCGCAGCACCGGTCACCTATGCCGACATGATCCTGGCGGTCTAGCTAACTGATTTTCTTTGCCATCGAGTTGTTTTTGGGCGCTTCACTAAATTCTGCGTTCCATGTCGAGAGCTGCGATTTCGGTCATAAGTTCCTGATTTTTTCGCGCGCGTTTACCCACAGTGGTAAATATTTGGTGCCACCATTATTAATCTGTCAAACACTATCGCTGATAATATGAGAGATAATCCAGCCCTTAGGGAGTCTCATGCGTGATGCCGTGATCGTAGAAGCAGTTCGAACCCCTGTTGGTAAGCGAGGTGGGAGCCTTCTGGGGTTCGCCAATCTGACCTTCGCCGACGTCCTGCTAAGACCGCAGGCGAACCGGATTGGACCCATCAGTAGTCAGACGATGTCCACTGGGGCCATGGCTCCATCAGTCGCTGAGTGAGCGTACAACCCGCGCGTAATGCACACCGCATTGGGTGGCCCGAGGCTATTCCGGTACCACAGTGACGTCAATGTGGCCTTATCCCAGCAGGCGGTGTGAACGCGCTGCAGCGGCAGGCTCCGCCGGGTCAGGCAGATGTCATCGTAGCCGGCGTGCGTCGAGGTAGCGAGTAAGGGTTCCCCGCGGCGTTTCGCTCGGGATCGCGATCCATTTGGCGAGCGATTTGCCTCGCGACAACGGGAGCTCGACTCTGCTGACCGGGGAAGAGAGATCAGCGTTAGAGTCACCTGGATTAGTGAACTGATGAGCTCCGCCTCGCCGTATGAAAAAGCAGCCGCACGAAGGTGGGCGATTCGATTCGGCAATCAAGTTGAATAGTGAACCCTGATAGCCCGTTGTTCAGGCGATGAGTATCTTGAATATCCGGTGGAACTCTGGAGAACCTGCCGGTTTGAAAACCAAGCCCTCAAAGGAGGATGGGATGCTCACAGCCGGCAACAGTTCTCCGATCAATGGGATGGCGCAGCTGCCTTCGCAGCGGACATTTGCTGGAGAAGGCGTGAACTGGACTGACTCCACAGCTCGAGCACACACAGCGGCTTAAGTGTTTGGTGACGATCCACCATCAGCCTCTACCGCTGATCCGGCGACAAAAAAGGCGTTATCACGATCAGGGCTAAAAATCGATGAGATTGGCGTCTTTGAAGTCAGCAGCTTCTGCGTCTGTCCGCATCAGGTTTGGCTGAAGGAGACGTAAGTATGCCATGCGTCGCCGGATGGAACCCGGAATGGCGGCGCCATTGTTATCGGGCATCCCCTCGGTGCGAGTGGTGCAAACGCTGATGACCACTCATGGTTCACCACATGCAAGATCTCCAAACCCAAGCATGGACTGCAAAGCATCAGCGAAGGCGGCGGAATGTCAAACGCCACCATCCTGAACTTCTAACAACCTTGCATTCTTCGAAAGGTAAAATTCATGTCAGATCTCAACTTGAGCGCATCCCCTCTTATTCCCGAGAACGATGAGCAGAGGGCTCTTCGTCAGGGAGTCGCCAAACTTGTTGCTGTATGGCATGGACGCCTACTTCCAGAGGCTGTGGCCTCGCGGTGGACCGTGACGAACTCTGGAAAGAGTTGGGACAATCGGGTTATCTCGGCGTACATATTTCGGAAGAGTGGGGTGGCGGTGGGGTGGTCTTGTTGATCTCCCATCGTTATCGTATTAGTCACGCGCAGCCCACGGATGCCCCGGCGATGATTGTTATCTCACCTCGATTGCTGGGTCTATTCTTGACCGACATAAGCCTGACTGTCTAAGAGCGTTGTTAGTGAATTGCTAGCGGCGAGAAAGGTGGCCTCGGCTATTACTGAACCCGATGCAGGCACGAACACGCATGTTGATTCAACACCGTGTATCCCAATGGCGACGGTGGCTGACCTACGCGGTCAGCGCATGACGTCTGAGCGGATGAAGCGGACGCCAATCGAAGCGGTTGCTGGCGATGCGTGAACCAAAAGCCGAGACGGTCGACCAACGCTGTCGCTTTTTATCGTAGCCTACTGATGAACGGTTGACGTTCATCCCATAGATCTGGCGTTGCGTGCGCCTTTTGAACGACAGTTCATGTCCTCTTGACGATGTTCCTGTAGCCAGATTCAATTAGCAGTGGCACGCGATGCAACAGTATTCTGCTGGGTCTTAATCCAGAGCAGGCGGCTGCTGCAATTGCCCTGGAATTGGCTGCACCGCTAAACAGCCTCACTCGGCGTAAATCAGCGAGTTGTGGAAGGGTAACGGCTGAGCGCACTAAGGCATCGCGCATCCGCTGGCGAAGGCCTAAGATTGACCTGGCAGCAGGCGCGTTCAAGAACCACCGCAGCGATGTTTGATAAATGACCCAGGAGCAGCGCTGAGTCTGCCAATATTATAAACCTATGGCTGGTTGAGCGGTCCTCCACTCTGACCAGCAATTCAGACCACGGCGAAATGGCTTGTCAAATGAGTACGGCTCTGGCAGACCTCGGGTTCACCGCCTGAACGCTAGTGACTGTACTGGGTCGGGCCGTGAGATGGTCGAACCACGGTACAGTACAGTCTGAAACCGCCCAAGAGCTACTAAACGGGGACCTAAATGACCTTCACCTTCTGCGGACCTATCCAGATATCGCTGAGCGCGATCCGGATTCGATCGCTCGTCTTTCTTCCAGGTCAGCGCACGGAGTTTTGGCGACTTCATGATCGTGAACTCGCCTCGGCCCATCTTTTACATCGTTGAGTTAACTGATCGCGTTTAATTTCGGGCCCAAGAATAGATCCAGTCTTTTGCGGAACCCACGCTGGCCTGTAGTTTGCTGGATGCGGTCGTCGTGGGTCTCAATTGGCGTCTCTCTCGGTTGAATTGGCAGATATTGTTGGTGATGCAAGTCCTCCTGGCAATTCGTGGCAACCCGAATACGCGGGACTTTTTGCATATTGAGGCGTCGGTGGTTGACGGACCATTGCGAGTACTCTCGCGGGAGACGAGTTCGATGATCTGCTGAGTTTCACTTCGAGCAGTCCAATATCGAGCAGGACGCGTCCCGAAAGCGTCCTTTTCCAGTTATACAGCTCGGGCACTACGGGGCGCCCCAAGGGCACTCTGATTACGAACGCGAATCTGGCGTTTACTCAAGCAAGCGGTGAACTGTTGTATGGCATGGATTCCACCAGCGTGAACCTCGTGCCTTCTCCGCTATTTCACATCGCGTGGTGCTGGTTACGGGCTGACAGCAATGAGTCGTTGGGCGGCACCACTGTTTTGTCACCAGATCGACCTTCGTGAGCCTGCTTGGCGACTTGAACAGGAAGGTGTGATTATGCCTTTCAGCTCGCGGTTATTCAATCAATCTGTTCGTTGTTCAGAGTTGTGCACCTCAACATCTCATCCTTGCAAGCCGTCAGTATACAGGTATGCCATGAGTCGAGATGTTACTCTTGAGCTGACGGCCGCATTGCAATGCGAGTTCATCAAAAGGCTGAAGATAGAGACTTCCTGGCACGGTGGTAGTGTCTCCTGCCTGCCCAGGATCATGACCTCAGGCGGTCCATGAGCGCATCTTCTTCTGCCTATTATCAGACCATTGCCTTGGGCGGCAGAAATAAGTTCGGATCCAAATTCCTCGGAGCCAGTCATTGCGAATGAAGTCGGTGAGATTTGGGTGAAGTCTGGTCAGGTGACTCCGGAGGCTGGAATCAGCCCGAGACCCACTGCGCTGCGACTACTGCCCACGGTGGCTGCGTACAGGCGGAGCTGGCACTTCTTATACCTGAGGTTATTACTTTACGACCGAATCAAGGACATGGATCATTTGTAAGTGAGAATGTATATCCCACGAGATCGAAAACATTCCGGAAACTCCGCTGTTTCCGAGGCTAGCCATCGGACCTTCAAAAAGGGGAGAGTACAAGGCTTTATTGTTCTGAACCAACGTCTAAGCGGTTTGGGCATGAACCTGATCACGCTTACGCGCGAGCGGCTCGCGCATTACAAATGTCCCACGTCAGTGGATCTCTGCTGAGGTCTTCCCGTACAAGCCGGCAAAGGTCCTGGTGTTGATTACGTGCTTTCCATGGGGCTGAGAATGACCACGATCCTTCCCCAGGCGACGCTGGGCGATTGATCATTAAAAGTCAACGCTTCGTCCGCGACCAGACTGGTGCCGACTATCGGCATGCGGATTGCGCCTCTGGAATTTGTAGATCGTGGTTCGTACGTTGCGCGACGTCGGGCAACCAGATTCCTGACTCATGCTGACAGTTCATGAGGTCTGACCATTGATCGAAGCGCAGCTATTTGCTTCACCGAACACGGTGCCTCGATGAAAGATGATGGTCACTCCGCAGCATGGCGCGGAGGCGCGCGGTCTGGAAGGTGATGGGATCTCGACTCAACGGTATACTCAAGGAGGATATCAACATTCGTGGGAAACGGTAACTGTGAGGGTATCCTGATGCGGGGCTCCAACGGTCGCCTGCCGGGATGTGGTGTTTGAAACCGGCAAATCCTGATGCTGAAGCCATTGTCGGTGAATGGGTCACGTCAGGGCTCCGCAGCTTATTGTGTTCATGTTGATGACGACGTTCGTGCACTACGAGTGTGATCGCCGGAGTCACTGGTTCAATCCACCACATCGTGTCAGCAGGTCACCGTCGCTGGTGCACGGCGAACCTGCGCACTGCAGTTGATGGTCTGGTCAGCAGCGTCAATGAACTTCGCGGCATTTTTTTGCCGTTAACCTTGTCGGGGACAATTAGTTCAGACAGATAGTTACTCGACCGTCTCGGCGCAGCCTCCGCGTCGCTTGAAAGTAGTACTTCAGGGCTGAAATGATGGATCACGTCGAGACCAGGGATCCGTTCTAGCTCATCACGACTAATCATTGAAATGTTCGAAATTGCACCTGACTCGTCGATCACGGCCTTAGCGGCCGCGATGGATGAACCTGATGCCAGGGCTGATTCTGTGGAGTGCGACGAGCAGGTGGGCACGAAGCTCAGAATGACTGAAAGCATTTCGCACAGGAAATCGTCCGGAGGTGCCCGGACGAGGTTTAGGTTTCATCGTACCTCCCCGAAGCCGCGCCGCTGATTGCGCTGTGTTGAGGGCGCGGTTATGCGTTGGCGGGTGGTGTCGAACTTGCTCTCACTTGTGATCTCATTATTGCTTCTGAGCAGGCGATTTTTGGCTTTAGCGAAGTCAAGCGCGGCTTGATTGCCGGTTCGGGTGGTCTTCTGCGACTCCCACAACGAATTCCCGTGGGAATTGCGATGGAATACTCGTTGACCGGGAGACACATGCCGTCCCAGATCGCCCACCAGTGGGGTTTGGTCAACACACTTACACCAGCGGGTCTGGCCTTAGATACTGCAGTTGAGCTTGCGAGTGAGATAGCTGCCAATGCCCCACTATCGCTGGTTGTGACTAAAGAACTCGTGTCATTACACGCGCATCCTGATGACTGGGATGAGGCGCGACAGGACGAACTACTTGATCAAATTGTAAATTCGCTGGACGCTCGCGAGGGGGCAGTGGCCTTTTCAGAAAAGCGCGCTCCTGTATGGCAGCCCCTTACCCAATAATTTCACCGTGTGTCAACAAATTCGTTGACAAGAACACTTCCGCCTGTAACAATTCTGTCAACAAGACCGTTGAAAGCACGGTGACTTTAGAGGAGGACAAATGAAAACCAAGGGAGCCCTTTTGTGGGGAACGCACCAAGAGTGGGTTGTCGACGAAATAGAACTAGGCGACCCCATCGACTTTGAAGTACAGGTGGAGCTAGCCGCCAGCGGATTGTGCCACTCCGATGACCACCTCGTCAGCGGTGGCAGCCCAATTCTTTTCCCGGCGCTGGGCGGCCATGAGGGTGCGGGCATCGTGACCAAAGTAGGAAAGGGCGTTACGACAGTCGAAGAAGGGGATCACATAGTGCTCTCCTTTATCCCTGCCTGCGGAAAGTGCCCGCCCTGCTCGAGCGGTCATCAAAACCTCTGTGATCTCGGAATGTACCTGCTTGAAGGCACATCCATCACTGATCAAAGTTTCCGGGTGCACACGATGAAAGGGGAGCCCGTTGCCCGCATGTGTCTCCTTGGCACTTTTTCTCCCTACGTCACGGTTCATGAGTCATCCTGCGTAAAAATTGAGAAAGATATTCCTCTCGACAAGGCAGCCCTGGTCGGTTGCGGTGTCACCACCGGGTGGGGTTCGTCCACTAAGGTCGCTGACGTTCGCCCTGGTGAAACAGTCGTCATTATTGGAGTAGGTGGCGTGGGCATTAACGCCGTGCAGGGTGCAGCAGCCGCAGGTGCGAAACGCGTCATCGCCATTGATCCGGTGCCATTCAAGCGAGATCAGGCTATGAAGTTTGGCGCCACTCATGTGTTCGAGAACACCACGGAGGCGATAGAGGGAATTAACGCCCTCACGTGGGGTCAAATGGCAGAAAAGGCTGTTATAACGGTAGGAGAGATTCAGGGCGAACACATTGAAGAGGCAATGAATCTCATAGGTAAGGGTGGTCGCGTTGTCGTCACAGGAATGAACAGCATCACTGATGTAGATGTAAAATTGAACCTGTTCCTCTTCACCATGCTTCAAAAGGATTTGCAGGGGAATGTCTTCGGTGGAGCAAATCCACGCTTTGACATTCCGTGGCTGCTGTCCATGTACCGAGAGGGTAAACTCAATCTCGACGATCTCATCACCCAGCGTTACAAACTTGAGGACATCAACCAAGGGTATGCCGATATGAAGGCCGGCAAGAACCTTCGCGGAATTATTGTCTTCGACGAATCAGACCGATAACTCTCGAGAATAAAGAAGCACCCCACATTTGGGGGGCTTCTTTAATTGCCGGGGTGAGTTCCTACGGGATGAGCATTCCCCGACCGATCATGCTGCCGGAGTTCAAAGTGCTCAACGCATCGTTGATTCCTTCGAGAGGAAATTCCGTCGTGGTCAGTGTCACCGCCCCACGGCTGGTGAGTGCAAGAAGCTCTACGAGTTCGTTATAGGTACCCACAAGGGAGCCAACGATGGTCGCCTCTGGGGTGAGCAACTGGGCGAGGATGTCGAAGTCAAGGCGCCCGCCGTAGCCAGCGATAATGTCGGTGCCGTGCCTGCCGAGGACATTGATGGCATCAAACTGTGGCCCGTGTTCGCCGATGAAATCCAGAACGACGTCTGCACCATTGCCGAGTGTGAGATCCATGATCTCCTTCACGTGGGAGCCATCATCCTTGGTGCTAACAACATGATCTGCACCCCATATCTTGGCGTGTTCCAGTGCCTGCTCACTTCGATCGACGACGATGATGTCGGTCTGGGAGAGCGATCGCAAGGCTTGAATACCGATGTGCCCAAGGCCCCCCGCGCCCATGACCACAGTTCTGGTACCGGGGGTCGTCAAAGGTAATGCCTTGCGGACCGCTCGATAGGCGGTTAGGCCTGCATCAGCCAGCGGGGCTACATCGCGGGGAGTGAGGCCTTCGGGAAGGGGAACTATAGCCCGAGCGTTTGTTTTGACATATTCAGCAAACCCACCCTGAGCGGCAATACCGGGAAAAACGCTGTCCTCACAGTGCATGTCATCGCCGCGACGACAGGCCATGCAGTAACCGCAGGTTGCCAGTGGGTGGAGTAAGACTGCATCGCCCACTGACACGTGGGTGACGCCCGGGCCCACTTCCACCACCCATCCGGCAGTTTCATGTCCACAGACAAATGGCATCGAGACCCCTGCGGCCTTGTGCAGCTCTGCAAGCTGGCCCATCCAGATATGAATGTCGGTTCGGCAAAAACCTGCGGCACCCACCTTCACAATTACGTCGTTTGAATGCTGTATCATCGGGTCAGGGATCGTTTCAACGACAAAGTCCAAGTCGTATCCGGGAAGGACTGCTGCCCTCATCTGTCATCCTCGGCTAAATGCAGGCGGGATTCGCCGGCGATGTGTGGATGCTCGTCGTAATTTGCAACTTTGTCAAGGGTTTTTTCACTCAACCCACCAATTGAGGCAGCATTCATGGCCTTGCGCTTTCGTTCATCGGCAGAGCGCTGACGTCCCACGGCGACTGCCACCGCACCGATCAATGCGAGGCCACTAAACATTTGATCGAGCCATTGAACGTCAGTCATCAATTGGAGCCCGCGAACTCCTGTAGCAAGGACGTAAATAGCCAAGATCGTGCCCCAGACGTTGAAGCGCCCAGGTCGAATTTGTGTCGATCCAAGGAATACTGCCGCGAACGCCGGAAGCAGTAGCCCACCCCCGAAGCTCAAGGATGGACCCGTGAGTGAGCCGTACAATACGCCGGCAAATCCAGCGATCGTTCCGGACAGCACTAGAGAAAGCCATGTGTAGTAATCCACTTTGATTCCTGTTAGACGGGCAGCATCAGGGCTGGAACCGATGGCAAACATGTAACGCCCTGCGGGGGTATAGGTGAGGAACCACCAAAGAATGAAGGCAATGACAAGCATATATATGAAGACGATCTGGAAACCGAAGACTTTGGTTTGAGTCAGTTTTGGCCATTCGGCCATTGTCGGTGGGAGGGGTTGTTGGTTACTCGTAATGATTACCTGTGTTGCGGCGATGACCGAAGCCATGCCGAGGGTTGCAATAAAGGAATTTACTCTAAGTTTGACAACAACGAAGCCATTCACGAATCCGATCACCGAACCACACAAAATTCCGATCACGATCGAGAGCCACATGTTCACTTCGGCCTTTATGAGAAGCACGACGGTGATGGTCACGAAGTTTACTGTTGCACCGACTGCTAAGTCGTAGACTCCCGTGACGAGCGGTACCAAAATTGCCAATGCAACGAGAGCAAGAACGGCCTTGTTTGCTGCCACCGAATACAGTGTGGACGTCGAAAAGAAGAGTGAGGGTTGAAGCAGCCCGAAGACAAGAATGAATATACCCCAGATGTACAAGCCGCTGAAGCGATCGAAACCCAGATGGCTTGTCCAGTTACTCATAACACACTTCCTTCGTTTGATGAGTCCTCAATGCCGAGGGCTGCGCGAGACATGGCATACGGGGTAAGGTCCTTCCCACTTAATTCGGCAACGATGCGCCCAGAGCGAAGAATCAACACTCGATCGCAGGTGGAAACTAATTCATCGACGTCACCAGAACTCATGACAATGGAGGCGCCATTCTCAGCCGCAGTGAACAAAGTGCGATGAAGTTCAGCCTTGGCACCGACGTCGACACCTTGGGTGGGCTCATCCAGTAGGAAGAGGAGAGGCTGACGCTGGAACCACTTTCCAAAAACGATCTTTTGTTGATTGCCACCGCTGAACGAACTCATCATTTGGGCTGACGCCTGTGCTGGCTTGACCCCCAACTTGTCAAACCAGGTTTGACCCATGCGACGTTCGAGTTTGAGTCGAATTGCCAGTCCACGCCATAAATCACGCAAATTGGAAATGCTGATGTTCTCGGTCGCACTTAGATCCATAAACGCACCGTGAAGTTTGCGTTCCGCAGGCACATACGCGACGCCCGCGGCGATAGCTAAGTCTGGACGTCCAGCCGTGAGGACTGAGTCAGCGACGAAGACCTCGCCGACGTCGCGTTTGCGACCACCAAAAATGGTTCCGCAAAGAGCCTCCCGGCCTGATCCCGAGATACCAGCAATACCAACGATTTCGCCAGGGCGAACATCAAAGCTGACGTCGTTGAGGACTTCATTTCCGATGCCGCTGACCCGCAGGATGGGATTTTCGGTGGACTGCACTTTGGAGGAATCGCGATGTGTCTTTTCGAGTTCGGATCCGAGTAGGTGATGGAGAAGTTCGTCTCGAGTGAGGCCCTCTACGGGACGGGTAATGACCTTTTGCCCGTCCCGAAGGACAGTGACATTGTGTGCGATTTCAAAAATCTCATCGAGACGGTGACTCACGTAAAGGACGGCGATACCCTCATGGGCAACTGTCTTAACGATGTCGAGAAGTTTATTGACCTCCTGCTCAGGGAGGCGTGCCGTGGGCTCGTCGAGAACGAGGATGCGTACGGGAACATCGTCGTTTGAGAGCAAGGCGCGAGCCACCCCTACCCCAGTCTTTTGAGCGGGGGACAAGGCTTCGACTAGCGTTTCGGGGTCTACGTGAAGATCGACGCGCTCCAGAGCCTGCTGGGCGAGCAAGCGAGCGGTTGTCGTGCGGATAGTTCCGGCACGTGTGGGAAATCCAGGCCCATAGGCGAGGTTGTCAAGAATCGAGGCCGCCTCAACCAATCCGAGGTCTTGGTGAACAAAACGCGCCCCTACGGCGTAGGACAAACTCGAGTTTCCGAAGGACAGTTCTTCATCGCCAATGCGAACGATCGAGCCTGGATCGGGACGGTGGTATCCAGAGAGAATTTTGATGAGTGTTGACTTGCCTGATCCATTTTCTCCAAGGAGGGCATGGACCTCGCCTTGAACCACGTCAAGGTCCACTCGATCGAGTGCTCTACCGCCTGCGAAAGTCTTGGTGAGGGCCCTGATTTCCAGAGCCCTCACTTCCGACTCACGCGTTACCGCTGAGGGAGCGGCAGGGATCAATTAAGGCCCCAAAGGGTCTTGAACTGAGCTTCGTAATCAACAGGCTTGTCCAGCGACTCCGTTGGTGGGTTGTCCACGTTTTCAGCGGTCAAAAGCATCTGTACACCTCCGCCGTCACCGTCTGGAACATCCATGCCGAGCAGAGCGCGCGCGGCAATGTCTGCAACGATCCAGCCGCGTTGGAAGATTGCTTCTGCGGCCCAAGCGCTCTCCGTGCCGTCGATGAGACCTTGGTAGTTATTAATGGTTGCGGACCCACCAGCGATCTTGACGTCGTTGAGGTCAGCTGCATCAAGGGCTGCGCGAAGGCCACCGATGAAAGCGCCGTTGGTCGCCAGCACGTACTTGATGGTTGGATCCTTTTGAATTGCCGCGACGATGGCGGGGTTAGTCTCACCTGCACCGAGCTGCGGGAGGGTGATATCCAATGCGGTGACCTTGCATCCAACGCAACCTGCTGCGACGGTCGCTTTGACGGAGTCGCCATGGGCTTTCATTACCTCGTACGCCGGGACGTCCAAGACAAGAGCATGACCCTGTGCATTTGAATCTGCGATGAACCAATTACCGATCAGTTCGCCACCGAGGTTGTAATCCAAAGCGGTAGCTGCGCCACCGGGCACCGTTTCGCTGATTTCAAGGTTAGCGACAGAAACAGGAACGATGATTACTCCGGCCTCCTTGTATGCGGCAAGGATTTCGGGGCTTCCCCAAACTGCCTGGGGAAAACCGGTCGGGGTTACTACGGCGGGGTTAAAGTCAAGAGCTTGCATCATCGCGGAGGACAAAGTCGCCGGGTCTGCTGTGTTGTAGGGGATAGTCTTTGATATCCAGCCAACAGCCTTGTCGGCTGCGCGAACGCCGTCACCGATGTTCTTACATTGCGGGAGTTCACACTGCAGGAAAACGTGGGTTGCTCCAACTCCCGGAAATGGGCCTGAGAGTGGGGTGTTTTGAACAATCGTTGTTGGGGCCTGGGTGAATTGGTCAACGATGGCCTGAGCGGCTGTGACCTCCTGATTGCCGGAGCTCTCGGGGGCTTCTGCTTCTGCCGATGTTTCGGTTGAGATGGGGGTTTCGGAGGCAGTCTCGGTATCCGAACTAGAACTGCAGGCTGAGATCAGCCCCATGGCTGCGACGGTCGCGAACGCGACACCAAACCGAGCTTTCTTGAATAAGCGCGCATGCGGTACACACCTTTCTTTGGCACGTACTATTGGGCCGTGGGATGACATCAGTGGTTGGTTTGAGAAGTATCAACTGCTTTGTTGACGACTGTCAACTACTTTGTTGATAATGATTCGACTTTGTTGATAACGATTTGGTTTCATAAGCCAATCCCCCGAGTTATTAGCAGTGCTGAAGGTCACTCTTTAACCGAGATTGCGCGTCTTGGTTGGCCCAGATTTTTCCTATGTGTGAAGTCTGACTTCAAATCAAACCCTTACCGCCGGACAGCACCACCGGATTTCCACGGTGCCTTTGTGCTTTAGGTGACAGGTCCGCGTTCACAAACCTGGGTCACAATTAACTGTCGGTCACAGGCTACGAATTTTCAGTATCCTGTGATTGTCATAAGCGCCCCGATATGTCATGCGGGCACTTAGACCGGAAAGCCATAACTGAACCATTCGTAGGTGCCTGATTGGGACTATCACGGCGAAGTCGCAATGGAGCGTATTTCAATTGGGACAAAAGGGTAAGTAGCTAAAACTATGATGAAGATATGCACCCAAACATAGATAATCGGTCTCTTCGAATTCATCGCACCGCACTGAGCCTTGCAATGGTCTTGCTCGCAGGGGGTGCGTTGACAGGGTGTTCCACTTCGAGTACCGATCTGGCATCGGATCCACAACCCGCGGATGACGGTTCCACTGCGGAGGGCGTAATGACTCCTGGACCCGTGATTACCGGACCCGTCAGCATGATCAATGGAGCTGTGCCGCAGGAAAGCTTGATCCACTTCAGAACGTGTCAACCATGCTTGACACTGTCGATTCACAGGGCAATCGACTCTTCGTGTCCCGTGGCACTCGCATGCCGGGAACGCGGGTGGGGATCCATGTCCATGAGTACGGAGGTCACACGTGCGTCATTTCAGGGGAGATCACTGATTTTGTTGAAGGACAAGAGTCTTCAACATTTCCCGCTGGAACCTGCTACTACATGCCCCCAAATACCCTAATGACCGCGGCGAACTTGGGCACTGAGACCGCAGTGCTCATCGATAATTTCACGCTACCCATCGATGCGCCCGTGATCACGATCCTTGAGCCTGGGTGGGATGAAGCCACGGGCATTCTCAATAAGTGGTATTCTGGCGAGGCCCAGTTGTCTACGGACTGCCAGGGCCCTAAGGAGTCCTGCGCCACCACACCTAGGCCCGCTCTTGGCAAATGACGACATAATGTGCCCGAAGCCAGTGGTATCACCGGGAACTCTTCAGTGAGGATGCTTAATGGGTGCCACAGGGAATTCTGGCGTCACTTGAAACCTGCCATTTGATTCATCGAGGTCACCGCCGCCGGCGATGAACTGGTAGTCCTCAATGTAGGTACCATCTACTTTTTCACAAGCCCCTTCGACTGTATGTTCGAGTTTGAATGAAGACCGAAGCGTACGCACACCACTGTTCTTCCTTTTTGCAGACTTGTAGCCCTTGTCCAAGTAGATGGGGAAACCATCACCCGACCACCCGATGAGTGGTGAATGCCGCGCACTTGCAGGTTTGTGGGCCAGTCCGTTATCAGGTGCCTCCATGAACCCCATCCGCTCGTTCGCGCCAGATCTGGTGGCGAATGACTTCACTTCATATTGGGTGTATTTGGCAGGTCCGCTACTCGGTGCAGCACTAGCAGTTGTCGGTGCCTACATGTTGCGCGGTCGTGGCGGTGGACTTTCAGGTTCACAAGCGGCGCAGGGTGCTCTGTTCACCCAGCCGAAGAATCCCGAAAAGGCCTAGGACTCGTCAATCGACTTCAAATTTGACTCCGAACACTGTTATATAGCTCCATTATATAGCTCCATGAGTTCAATCCGGCATCAGGTCAGAACCCTTTCCTTTGACGTAGTTCTAATGGTGATCGCGGGCTTCGCGCCCGCAATTCTCATGGGGTTCCTTGGTTGGACCGATGGAGTCAACATTGCGATCCTTTCGGGTCTTGCCGTGTTCATCGCGTGTATGGGCGGTACGGGTTGGCGCACCGGCCTCGTCATTTCTTTGCCCTTCGCATTATTTGCAGGACTCGCTGACTGGGTCGCACCCAACCCCTGGCTCGCTGCTGTTGTCCTCGCCGCCGCAGCATTCCTTCGCGGATATGCGGCGAAGGCCGGAATGCATGACGCCCTGATTATGACCGTGATAGCTCTGGGTTTTTTTGTCGCCTCACCAATTCCCAATGACCTGCCTATTGCATCCCCTCTTTATGTCGCATTGATAGCGCTCGTGGCTTCACTGTGGGCAACATTGGTGATGTTCCTGCTTCGCAATCGACTACATGTTCGTCAACACACTGGGCTTGATTCGTCTCGGGTGCTCGCGTACAGCCTTGTCTTGGCATTGCTCGTGGGTGTTGCCACCTGGGGTGTTGTTGACTTGGGTCTCGGTCACACCGGGGGTTGGATCATTCTGACTATCGTGGTTGTTTTTCAGCCGTCACTGGGTGAGGGATTCCGCAAGGCCTTTGATCGTTCTGCAGGAACCATCCTTGGTTTTGTTATTGCTCTCCTCGTCGGTGCAGTCGTGACAAACGTTGGGCTGCTCTACCTGGTAGGCACCATATTTCTCATGGTCGCGTTCATTCTCATGATGCAGGGGCGACCCTACTGGCTCTACGCCGCCGTCCTCACTCCTGCAATCGTCCTGCTTGAAAGTTCCGGTTCCACAGTCGATGAGGTTGCAGACCAACGCCTGGGTGCAACCTTGATTGGGGTGACGGTCACCGTGTTGGTGATGCTCGTTCTAACTCCATTCGCCAAACATCTGTCGGCAAACCCTGCGCCTCATCCAAGATAATCAACTGCGCGCGAGGAATGATTATGTCCTAAATCCAAAAGTTGGCACGTCCTGATCCGTGTCATGGATTCTCGACAGTCCCCTGCATCAATTTGGAGAACTGTGATGGTTGAATCAGGTCACATTCAGTGGCCCTACTCTCTCAAGGAGATGTTATGAAACGCCCTCTCGTCGCAGCAAGTGCCGGATTCTTTGTTATCGGGGTGTTGAGTGCAATGACCACACCCGCGCAGGCCGACCCGGTTGGAGCAGGCAAGTTCGCGGAACTTCTCAGCGCAGAGGTTGCCAGGTTTGACACGCCCACTAAAACGCGTGCTGTGAAATTCGTCGGAGAAATCGTGCTGACTGAATCAGATGGTTCAACACGAACCGTCACGTCGAAGAAGGTCGTGAATCCAGACGGCTCGGAGTGGATCACGGTGAGTGATGATGCGAATGGATCGTTGCGTGGACGTTGCATCACTCGCAGCAAGTGTTTTGTCAGCGTCGATGGAGGCGCTACCTGGAAAAAGGGCAAAGCAGCGGGCGGGGTAGTGCCGTTCTCTGTGACAACCCTTGATGGACTTCCTGGCTCGACCCGATTCGACGTCATGGGCAACGCCTTCAACCTGACGGAGCCCGACGGCTCCACCTTCACTGCCACTGTGGGTGACAAGTCGTTGCGAACGACCGGGACAACGTTCAATGATGACGGCAGTTTCGGGACGGCGCAACGTACGGTGACGTTTGTTAAACCCGTCAAGGTAGTGAAACCCGTGTTCCGCTAAGACCTGCAGAGACTCCCGTGAGACACAATGCCTTCTCAAGGCTGCTCTGAATCGGCGGGCGTGAAGTCGGAGAGGTTCTTTCGCGTCATACCAACTCGCGTGGCGTTGGCAGTTGACTCAAGGTAAATTTTATTGGCTGGCTGAACGGGTGATAAGGTTACCTTATGAGTCTAGTTTTGGACTATCACGATGCGAGGCATATTGAGAGTGTCTCGCGGCTGCGGCGTGCTATGGCATTGCGAGCCATGCTGGCTGACGGGAGTAGCCAGCGTGAGGTGGCTGAGTCCATCGGAGTGTCCCAACCCGCAGTGAGTCAGCAGTTGCGGAGTGCCGCGGATGCACATGCACTTGACCCTGCAATGGTGCTGCTGGCGGCCGCACCGATTTTGAAGACGTTGGCAAGTGAGCGCGGTTTTACGCGACTGGCGGTGTTTGGTTCTGTCGCTCGCGGTCAGGCTCGGCCTGATTCTGATATCGATCTTCTCGTGGAAGCGCCACCGGGAACGTCTTCATTTGATCTCGTCAGGTTTCAACTCCTGCTGGCCAAAGTAATAGGGCGCGGTGTTGACCTCGTTGAGTACGGGGGATTGAAAGACGGAATCGATGATGACATTCGTCGCCAGGCTGTGTTGTTGTGATGGATCGCCGGGCCGCTAAGGAGCTCCTGCATATCCAGACGTGGCTTGTGCGGATGTCCGAAATCGTTGAACGCGGTCAGCAGGCCTATCTTGAAGATGCTCTCCTGCAGGAAGCGGGTGATTCACTCATGATGAAATTAGGCGAAGCCGCCAACCGACTCTCAAGACTCGAAGTCCTGGCACCTGCGGAAGTCGAGTGGGCTATAGCGATAGCAAATCGCAACTTCTTGATTCACCAGTACGACGAAATCAATCGACAGTTAACGTGGCTGACGCTTTCGCGTGATCTTCCAGCTTGGAGGCTGTCGCTTCAGCAACTCTATGAAGTGGCAGTGAAGTCAATAGAAGCCGAATTGGAGTGACCCAACGAACGCGAGTGCCGATGACACGCCTACTGTGAATTGGTGCAGCAATGCAGTGGCCTGCAAATACTTCGTGCTGTTTTAGAGTAATCGAGGCAGCGTTGGCAACGCCTGAGGGGTGCAGACATAAATTCCGATGATGGATTCATAAGGCCCAAGGAAATGCATCTGCGATTATTTAACTGTTCATTATCTGTACATGAGAGACAACTCCATTATTTACTGATGACCAATAACTTTCACCTAAATAAAATCCACTGTTTCTTAAGGAGTGTTCGTGAAGGTCAAATGAATTTCGATAGCTGCCGTTGTGGCAATGTCGGCAGGAGCTCTTATCGCTTCAAGTGCCATCGTCAATACCGCTTCGGCAGCCGAGGGGAACGTGACCTTAACGCTTCTGCATAACAACGATGGGGAGTCTGCACTTCTTCCCCAGACTGTGACTGTGAATGGCACAGCACTTGCAACCGGTAGCGCCGCGGCATTCAAGACTGTTTTGGATCGGGAGCGCGCAAGAGCGAAGGCGATTCGCGGTAATAGCGTTTTCGCAACGTATGCGGGCGATTCATTCTTGGCCTCAAACATTCTGATCTGTTCAGAGCCGTCAAACCCAAAGTCGTCCGCTCCCGTGTGGGATGCAATCGCTCAGCAGAAGATGGGCTACGACGTTCACGCTGGTGGAGACACCCAGCCAATCCATGCCGGCTCGTGCACCAGCAACTGCGCCAGAAGCTGCGAATGCGGCAATTCCCACCACGGTCATGACCAGTAGTGGTAGAGGTAGTTCCAACACCTGGGTAGCCTCTCAGGTTCTGATCACGAGTGCACTGCGACTCCAGGAAATCCCCTCGAC
>JAGYIQ010000024.1 GCA_018402565.1 Pirellulaceae bacterium
ACGCAGGTGAAGCCGTTAGGGGCCAAGGTATCATCAGGATACCCGTTGCTGTCGCGTAGCGGCAAAATTCGGCCATAACCTTGGGGGCCGTCATGCGCACCATGAATCACAAACACATGAACCCGTTCGGCCATCGCAGTTTTCGCCATCAGGTCCGACAGCGCGGCAGCGCCTTCAGCGCACATCTGGTGATATTCTTTCATTGGTCTGTCTCCAAATCAGGGCGGGATTGCCCATGCCGCAAAACTATGCGCATCCCCGCCTAGCCGTCAACCCCTTTTTTTATCCTCTCAAAAATAGGCGCCCACGTCTTGGGCGAGGACAGCATCAGGACTGGCGGTGTCGCCAGCCCCTTGGTCTTGAGGTCCACCGCTTGGCGGGCGTGATACAGGAAAATGGTGCAATCGGACCCGCGCCCCGCTTTGCGGATCAAGGCCCACACACTGGCATGGCCGTGACGGGCCATATAAGCCACCTGTGAGGGCCTCAAGGCCACCGAGGTACCTGTCTGGCTCTTCAGCTCTATTTTGTGGTACAGGCCGTCGCTGTCGCAAAGCTCGACGTCAGGGATGCCCGCGCCGATGGTCGCTTCAATCCGCGTCGCCTGCCACGTCTTTGTCAGAGGTATCCGCGTCAACTGGCTCCGCATCTGCTGCCAGAAGGCGGCTTCGGACTTTTTGACGATTGCCGGTGTTGCTTTGGCTATTCGGGGTGACGTCAATGGTGACTGGGTCATACTGCTGCTTCAACTCCGCGATGGCTTTCAGGACTTCGTCTTTGCTCATGCTGTCGATGGTGCCATGCCGGATTTCAGACTTGCTGACATAGATATCCCCTTGGGCCTGCCCGCGCCGATATTCGGCCTGCACGGCAGCAGAGTAGGCTCCGCTCTCCAAAGCCTTGTCTCGGATGATCTGTAAGTCGCGCAGATGGCGCTTATAGTCGATGCCATACTTCCGGTCCAACTGAGCGCGGAACTCGCGGATGGCTTTGACAACATGCGGGCTGCGTTCGGGGTTGGTCATTTCCCATGCCCGTGCATGAGCGCTCTTTTCGGGGAAGCCTGCGTTCATCGCCGCTTCGCGCATTGTGATCTGCCCATCCTTGGCGACAAGCTCTTTGACGAACAGCTCCTCGCGTCGGGACAGGGGCTTGTCCTCCGGGGCATACTTCCTGGCCCGCGCTCGGACCTGGCGCTTGGCCTCTGGTTCGACGACATATCTTGAGACGCCTTTTGGCATGAATTTTCTCCTACGTTAATATCCGTAAGATTTTAGCAAAGGGCCTCAGGGGCTGTCAAGCGCCCCCCTCCTTAATTCCCCTTTCTATATATAGGGCCAGAAAAACAAAAAAAATAAAAACAAATCGTCTGACCCCTTAACGACTTTTCCCGATTAAGGAAATCTCGGCCTCTCTGACAACCCCCAAATATCCCCCGATCCGCGGTCCGCGGTCCGCGATCCGGCACACCCTCCACTTTCTGCCAAAACCGCCTTACGTTACCGCAGGCCAAAAAAAAACCCTGCAAAAGCAGGGCCTTGAAGCGCGGTTACATAAACTACGAAGTTACGGCGGGTTTTTCAAACTTTTCAAAATTTTCTTTTTTCAAAACTGCTGTAACGCCGTGTTTCGTGTAACCAGAGCTGTTTTTCGCTGTCTTTTCAAACACTTACCGGTTACATATTTGGTTACATTTTTGCCTATTTTTCAACAGGTTATGTAACTTTCGGCCTTTTTTTCAATCTCTAGCTACCCTCTGACCATACGCAAATTCCGATCCCAGCGTCAATGTTTTTTTTTCTTCTGTCGTTTTGAGCAGGACGCCGAGGGCGGTGGTTTTTGCCGCCCAATCCACGGCGGGATCGTCTGTTTTGCTGGACTGGATCAGCAGGTCTATCGCGTGTTGTATGGCTTTTTCGAGCATTTCGATCTTTTCTTCGGGGGTCATGGGGTGTCCTTTCCATTCCAGATGGCTTCGTTTTGAGGCAGGTATTTTTCTGCATCGTCTCCGAACATGGATTGGAGGCTGGGGTAGAGGAGGTCTGCGAAGTCTTTTTGCGTGGGTTTATCGCGCGAGCAGAAGTAATATATGGCGTTGTGGTGTTTGCGCGCCCAGTTGGGGTTGTCTGGGGGTTTTGCTGCGAAGGCCGCGCGGACGGATTCGTCCCAGCTTTTTATGAGCGGGTAATTTTTGTGGAAGTTCAGGTGTCGGATGTGGCGGAGTTCGAGGTCGCGGCACCGTGAGCCGGACAGCCCTATGATTTTTCCGATGTCTGTGTAGGTTTTGCCTTGGGCGCGCAGTTCGATGATGTCTTGGCCGCGCGTGCGCGCCAGCGTTTTGCGTTCCGCGCTTAGTTCTTCCCATGTTCTTGGCATTGGTCGTCCTCTCCTTTTGCAATGATGTCCATGAGGGCTTGGCATTCTTCGAGGTCGTGGAACAGTTGTCCTCTGGACTTTGATGCGTCGAGCTTGAGGATTTCGAGCTTGCGGCGCAGGCGGCGCAATGCCGCTTCTTGGACCTCGGTCATTGGTCTGTCTCCCACATGGCTTCGATTGCAGCAAAATCAATTAAGGGTGGATCGACGCGCATGGTTTTCATGCGGTCGCGGGCGGCGTCGATACCGCCCCCTTTTTGCTCTTTGGTCAGCAAGTTTCCAACCTGTACGCGGGCTTCAGAGGCCAGCAGCAGGCTGGGGTCGCTGCGGTCAATCCGCATGTGCCACAGCAAGCCCCATGCCAGCGACAGACGCTTTGTTTCTTCGTCGGTCATGCCGCATCCTCCTGCTGTCGTTTTGCAAAGTCTGCCACCAGCATATCGCAAAAGCGCGTGCTGGGCGGTGCTGTTTTCGTTCGCGCACCATTTGGCCTTGGCCCGCGCCACCTCGCCGATGTCTTTCAGGTTAACTGCGCCGTCCAGATCGGCCATGAAAAACACATGGCCTCCGTCGCCGTTCGGCTGGCGCACCTCGCCGATCATACGATACTGCGGCTTCATCTTGCGAAAATCATCCATCACTCGAAGGAAGCGCTGCGGCACTGACAGGGTGGCGACGGCTGCGCGATCTTCCTCGATGCCTGTCAAACGCGCCTGTCGATGTTCCGCGCAGCGTCGTCCAGCGTGAACGGGCTGCCGTCGCTGCGCGTCGTGTAGCCTGTCAACTGCTTGTAGCCGTCGAGCCAGAAGACGCGCTCGCGGCCATAGCCTCGGCGGCTTTTGCTGAGAGCGATGTTGACGCCCAGCGCTTCGGCGCGCGCGACGAATTGCGGGAAGTCCTGCCGGAAACTACGGCAGATGGGGTCTTTTGTTTTGGTCATTGGTCTTCCTCCTCCAGTGTTCCGTCTTCGCTCTCGTTGAAGACGCGGATCGCGGTCCATCGTCCCTCGTGGTATTGCTCGATCCGGTGAGCCCAGACCGTGCCGCCGTCTTCGTTCGTGCCGATACGGTAGTTGACGGCGCGGATTGCGTTGGGCCACGGTCCGCGGCCCTGTCCTTTCAGCTTGGCTTCCAGTTCCTCGATGCGGTCGGCCATTTCGTCGCCTTTGCGGAGCAACGCCTCAAGCGCACCCCGTGTTGGCTCTACAAGATTGTCCCAGTCACTCATTGTTCTGTCCTTTCGCTTCTGCATATTGATCGCGCACCAGCTCTGTCAGATATTCAGCGATGCTCTCGCAGTTGATTTTGGCTGCTGACGCGCAGAGCCAGTCAAACTGATCGTTGTCCAGCGCCTGCACGATTGTCCTGATGTGGCCGTAACGTACGGCATAGGCATCACGCGCGAAGGTGTGTCGCGCTGATGGCGTTTCTGATTTTGGTCGGCTCCAGCGGGTCATGGCCGTGCCACCGGACGCAGGAACGGGATGCCTGTATCGCGGCAGTACGCATCAACGGGCTGGCCCCACAGTTCTTCCATTTCCTCAACAACGCAGGCATACGGTCGCAGACAGCAGCACCCTTACCTGTGATATGGCCGATCTCCATTGAGTCGATGGCAAAGATAATAAGAAAATGCTGGTCATTTGTTTTCCTCCAGTGCTGATAGGGCGGCGCGGGTATTTTTGACAGCCGCATGGACGTCCAGTATTCCCGCTTTTCCAAATGTGTGTTTGTGGGCGATGTCAGTCAGGTTTTTTGCCGCCTCCACCAGCGCCTTCACACGCGGGTCGTCCAGTGGGGTGGCTAGATCGGCGTGATTTGCAGTGCGTCTATGTCCTTTTCCTGATAGAACGACCCGTTCGCCAGTTCTGCCTCCACCTCAAGAAGTCGTTCTTCGGCTCTTTTGCGGCGCACTTGCTGTTCGACTGCTGCGTCAATCCATCTTTGGCTTGATGCCTTCACCTCGGCCAGCTTGGCGGCAAGGGCGTCGTAGTCTCTATCGTCAGCCATCACTCAAACTCCACTTCGTTCGACAGCGCGTGAATCGCGTCCTGCAATTCTTTCGGCAGGATGCGCGGGTCTACATCAATGCCAAGGATGTCAAATGCAGTATCTCGATCGTGTCGGGGTTGACCTCATCCCAGACGGGGCTGTTCGGCACGCCGTAGTCGCAGCGCTCTGTGGATGCGACGAAGGTGACGTTCAGTTCTTCGCCGCTGTATGTTGCTGTCACGGTCATTGTGCTATCTCCTTTATCTTGATGCTTGCTGGGTCTGGCTCGCCGTCGATAAGGTCTACTGTGCCACCCACCCTCCGATAACCGAGATTTGATTTGTAATAGTACAGGCTCACTGTCTCTCGCGTTGGTTCTGGCTTGATGCGGTAGGCGGTAATCATCGTCCCAAATAGGATAAGTTTTATACCAATCGTCAGGGTACGCGAGGCCAAACACTTCAATGACTTTCCCCTCATGCTGCGCGAACAACAGCGCACCCTTTTCCTCTGGCGTCATGTCGCGCCATAGCGTTGGTGTGTCGACATAAGACTTCTCCAAAGGGGGTGTGGTCGAGGCCCTCCTGCAATTACAAACCTCAAGGGGACATACCGACAAGTGGGCATACATACATTCTTGGGTCATCACACCAACCCCGCCAGCTTAGCGCCCTTGTACAAGGCCAACATGTCGCGCATCTCGGCCCGCGTGACGCCGTGGTCGATCAGGCTGTCGATCTCTGCCGCGATCTCGCACAGCGCGTCCACCTGGTGCGCCGTCCTCGTTCACCTGCAGCGCGCAACGCGGCGTAGGCTGCGCGCTCATGATGTTCAACTCTTCCATTGCTTCTTGAGTATGTCTTGGTCATTGCTTCTCTCCGTTTGCTAAATACACCGCCTTGGCAAAGCCGCGAGGCGTGGCACTGCGGATGTCCTTCGTGCGCTGCGACTTGCCGCCCAGCTTCATCATGGCCGTGCTGTACCCGTTGCCATGATAGTGCTCTGGCTGCACGGGGATCGTGTCCGGCATCTTGAACCCGCCGCCAGTCCAGAGGCAGGTCTTCTTCTTGTACGCGTCATACGGCGCGATGTACTCAGGCCAGCGCGGATGCTCCGCCTCGGCGTCAGCAATGTATCCGCCGTACTCGAACGGGTGGAACGCATGGTCCGGCTTGCGCCACTTGGTCGCCAGCACCGACACAGGGTTCTCCACAAAGTACGGCACGCCGAGGATGTCGAAGAACTCGGCGCAGGCGATAGCGTAGGACACCGCCTTGGTCTGGAAGTCAGGGTCGGCCTCTGCCTTCTTGGCAAACCATGCGGCTCCTGACACAGCCAAATCGGTGCAGACAGGGAACGCCATGCCAAAGACAACAGGTACGTCGAGGGTGTCCAATGCGAAAAACAGGTTCTGATACGTCGCCGGATCGTGCAGGTCCGCAGGGCGGTAATAGATGCCCCCGCCACCCTCGAACGCCTCGCTCTTCGTGCCGTCATGCTGGATGTCGAAGCAGAAGCATTGATGCCCCGCCTCGGCCCATGGCCGACACGCCTCGCCGGTGAAGTCGTACAGACTGATGACGATACCCTTGCTCACAGCGCGTCCTCCTCTTCCCCGCCGACAAAGTCGCTGCTGTTCAGCGTCCACAGGATAAACGAGGGCCGTGATTGACCGACGCGATGGTAAACCTCGGCCCGTGAAATGCGGCCCGCGTTGAACAGCCTTTGCAGGGCATTCCCGACCATTTTCTTGTTTTGATTGAGTTCCAAGGCGACTTCGGCCGTGGTCCGATATTCGTGGTCCGCGGACGCCGCTTCGATGCACCCGAAGGCTTGCGTATCGAGCGACGCGCCGGACAGAACGTCATGTCCTGTCAGCACGGCCGGCAGGGGCGCCAGTTCGACCCCGTCCCGCGGGACGCGGACCGCGCGCCACGGTGTTTTGTCCCGCATTTCGGCCATGTTTGGCACGAGGACCGCGCCGACTTGTTCGCCGACTTGGAGCCGTGCGCCGTTGACCACGGATGCTGGGATGAAGACGTTTTCTCCTGTTTCTGCATGGACGCCGAAGCCTGTCCCTGTTTCAATGATATTGAGGATGTGGATATCGTCTAATTTGATCATCGGGTTTCTTTCTTGGTATATATTGGGTTGATTTTTATGAGACTATATGGGACAACGGATGGCGTCAAGTAGTAAAAAAGGAGGTGCAGGATGGAAAACTTTGTTTTTGCCGACCATGTTGAGTTTTTGAGGCTGATGGCGTTGAGCGAGCAACAGCCGGAGCGTGCCGCGCTGCTGATGGCGGCGGCAAACTACATGGAGTTTTTGGAAACCAGCATT
Source organism: Pirellulaceae bacterium (assembly GCA_018402565.1). Classification (GTDB taxonomy): domain Bacteria; phylum Planctomycetota; class Planctomycetia; order Pirellulales; family Pirellulaceae; genus M30B19. The sequence goes on from JAGYIQ010000024.1 coordinate 6,710, forward strand.
TTAGAAGAGCTGGACGATCTGTTTACTCAGCTGCGCGTTGACGAATGAGTTCGTCGAGCTCGGCATGCTTGTACACGGCTTCGAGCTCTTCGCGCATCTGGCGCTCGCGCATGGCGCGGATGGCCTCTTCGCTTGCTTCGCGGTCCGAGACGACTTGCGCGCGGATCACGACCATGTCTTCTTTGGTCAGGGACCGGCGTTTCCAATCGTCGTAGAAAAAGCGCAGCTGGCCGCTGATCGTGCGCCCCTCGATGTGGGCCACGGCAACGACTTCCTCATACATAGTGCGAGGAATTAAAACGCTTTTCCACTTGCTTGTGTCCACGACGATCTCCGATTTGTCTGCGACAATATAGGATAAAATGCGGAACAGCAAGAAAAAAGGCCCTGCCGAAGCAGGGCCAGTCAGGCGGGAGGTAGCGATATCACGCTATGTCGGTAGCTTCGCCCCAAGACGGCCCCATGTCAATATCACATCTGTTCGGAACGCACAGCGGGACGGCGTTTGACATGATGCCGGACAGCTTGCGGGCCTCGTCCTGCGTTTCGACGCTGAATGCCATTTCGTCGTGCACCTGGAGCATCGGCAGATGGCCCGCCTCGCAGCAATCCAGCCACGCCTTCTTGGTCATGTCTGCGGCAGACGCTTGGATCAGACGGTTCAGGGCCTTGTAGGTCATGGCCCGTTGCAGGCGGGTGGTTGGTCCGTAGGCCGCGACCGCCTCTTCGTAAGGCATGGACTTGTTCATCCCGAATGCGGCGGGTTCCCACATCTCAAAGCGGCACTTGCGGCCAAGGATGGAGCGTATGCTGCCCGAGGACCGCGGGTCTTCGAGACGCCGCTGCACGCCGCTGTTGAGCTGCTTCAGGAACGGCAGGGTGTCGTTGAACTGCTTGAGGATGGCTTTTGCTTGGTCCACGGACACGTCGAGCTGGTCTGCCAGCTTGGCTGCGCCCATGCCGTACAGGATGCCCAAGCCCACAGCTTTGGCTTGCTTGCGGGGCAGGCTGGTCATCTCGGCCACCATTGTGTGGAAATCGGTGGCGGGATCGACGTTGAAGGCGTCGACCAGCTCGGACACCCCTGTCAGCGCTTGGTTGACACTGCGGCCGTAGGCGTCGGCATAATGGACCGCGAGCCGCGGTTCCTGTTGCGAGAAGTCGATCGAGGCCCACTGCTTGCCTTCGTCTGGCAGGAACAAGGACCGGATCATCGGCCCGAGGATTGGATCGCGGGACGGGATTTGCTGCAGGTTGGGGTTGGACATGGATATGCGGCCGGACACCGTGCCGCCATCGTCAGACCGGATTTGGTTGATGTGGCCATGGACGCGGCCGTCGGGGCCAACGTATTTGAGGATGCCGTCGATGAACGTCCCGTTGATCTTGTTGTAGGACCGGGCTCCGGCGATGGCTTGTGCCAGCGGGTGCTTGTGGTCTGTCAGGAAGGACTTCGTGAACGACGGGGCGCCTTTCTCGGTCCGCGGATAGGGGATGTCGAGCTTGTCGAAGGCTTTGCTGATCGACGCTGCGGCCCAGATGTCGATCGAGGCGCCGGTCATGTCTTTGATCTCTTTGAGCAAGGTCTTTTCGCGCTTCATCACTTCCTGTTTTGAGCGCTCGGCCCTGTCTATGTCGACCCGTATGCCGCGGCGCGTCATCTCCACAAGGTGCGGGAGCAACGCCGTTTCGAGGTCCCAGATGTCCTGCACGCCTTCTTGCTGGATCAGGGTTTTGAAGTGCGTCCACAGGTCGAGCGTCAGGGTGGCGTCCATCTCGGCGTATTGGCCGACGTACATGGCGGGCAGCTTCCACATCTCGCCTTTGGGATCGACGCCAAAATCGCGGGCGGCTTCTGTCAGGCCCTTTTCGCTTTTGACCTTGCCGAGGTAGTCGTAGCCCAAGGCGTTCAGGCTGTAGCTAAAGCGGTTTTCGTCCAGCAGGTTGGCCGTGACCATCGTGTCGATCACGCGCCCGTTGACGTCAAAGCCCTCGGCGCGCAACCAGCCCAGATCGTATTGGGCGTTGTGCATGATTTTGTCCGCACCGGTGCTGAGTTGCTTTTGCAGCCAGCGCTTGATGAGGCCCTCGTCGAGGTTGCCGCCGCCGAAATGTTTGACGGGCAGGTATCCGGACCAGAACGACGTGGCCACGGCGTAGCCGATGACTTCACCGTCCTTGGTGGGCCAACCTGGTCCTTTGTTCTTGAGGTTCGGGTCGCGCGTTTCGACGTCGATGGCGATTTCTTTTGCAGCCGACAGGTCGGGCAGCTCGTCTGGCGGCACCCATTCAGGATTGTTCGTGAACATCGGAATCTGCAATTTATTTACCACCTGTGTCAGTCCTTTTTGCCCTATGCTTTCGGGCTCTTTCCGCGTTGGCAGCTCGACATGTGTCACACCTGCATTTTCTGGTTTCGTAGGCCGTGCGAGTACCGTGCGTAAGTTTTCCGGTCATCAGGCCCGTATCGGCCAAGGCTTTTGCAACGGTCATCCGACCAAGCCTTTTATGCAAAGTATCGATAGAGACCCCCAGTAATTCGGCCCATTCGACTAAAAGCCGTGTTTGCCCGCAATAGGTGATCCTGCGGTGCTGTCTTTTGTTTCGCGCCTGTTCCACCGAAGTTGCCCACCTACAGTTGTCGGGGCTATAGCTTCCATGAGGATCAATTCGGTCTAAACTTTGGCCCTCTTCTGCAAACCCCATGTCTTCGACAAAAGCATCAAAATTGTTTAGCCACCGACCGCAAACTTGAACGCCTTGCCCGCCGTAATTTTTCCAAGAAGGGTTTGAAGCGTGAAGGCACCTGCATCGCATGCTCCGCCAAGCAAAGTATGTTTTTGTGCCAGAATCATTTCTCCACTTCTTCCTGAACGCCATGACCTAAAGCAATCTCCCCTGCAAGTGCCGCGTATCCAACTAGATCACAGTAGCTGTCCGTATGCAAACGGTTACTTCTGAGCCGAGCCATCTTCAAAAGAACCATCATCATTGCGACGTCATCCGAAGTTATGGGCGAACATGTTTTTTCAGAAAGCCACCAACTCCAAGACTCCGCAATGCACCGGAAATTGTCTTGCGCGTCGCCGTAGTCGATGGCCCTTTGCCCCGCGATCAGCTCCTTGGCCGTGTCGAGGATGTCTTCTTTCTTCATACCATGTAACTCCTTGTGGCATCTTCTGGTTCAACGACGAACAGGTTTTCCTTGGTCCGTGTCACGCCGACATAGAACACACGGTGCAGGTCGTCGCCATATTCGTTCAGGGCCGCTTGGCTCAGGTCCGTGAACAGGATGACGTTGTCGGCTTCCCCGCCCTTTGTTCCGTGAATCGTGGACACCCGTATGCGTGGCGTGGCGTTGAACTTTTCGCCGCTGCGGAGCAGGGCGCTAATGTAAACGCGATCAACATCGGGCAGCTTGTCAAGCGCGTCGAACCACGCAAGATCGTCGCCCACACATAGCCCGTATTGCAGCTGCAGGGTAGGCAGGTCGAACATTTTCCCGTCGTCCATGGCCGAGAACCGTTTGAACCCGCGCGCCACGCGCTTGCCGTTGCCCGACATGTAGTCGTAAATGTTCTGCGCCGTCGCCATTGTGACCTGCCGGCCTTTGCGCAGCTGCTCCCATCCGTTGACCGCGGAGCTGGTCTTTTCCGAGATGGACCGATGGCCGTTGCGCTCGAACAGCAGGCCCGCGTTCTTGAGCTCTTCTGCCACCGGTGACAGCATGTAGTTGGCCTGCGCCATGATCAGCCATGTCCCTTCGGTCATATCGACCTCCGCGAGGCCGTATATACGCCGCACAGAGCCCTCTTCCTGCCGTGGGCGGTAGACCTTGGGGAAACGGTTCGAGATGCGCCCAGCGATCATCTCTGCGACCCTGTGCACGGCCCGCGGCACGCGATAGGACTGCTCGAGGACTTCGGACGCGCCATTGAGGTTGATGAAGTGGTCCACGTCGGCCCCTGCCCAGCGGTAGATGGCTTGGTCGTCGTCGCCCGCGGCGTACATGCGGGTGCTGCGATCGTCCAAGCCGTGGGCGATGTCCCACTGCAGGGGGGACAAATCCTGCGCTTCGTCCATGAAGCACAGCGTGAAGGCGGGGCAGTTGTGGATTCCTTTGGTCGCGAAGTTTTCTAGAATATCGGTATAATCGTAAACCATGTTGGACAGCTTGTAGGCATCGTAGGCCCGCTGGATGTAGGACACCTCTTCCCACGTGTACAAGATATTGGACAGGTCATACTGCTTGCGCAGGGGCACCTTGCGCAAGCGCGCAAGGTTGATCAGCGACAGGATCGGGTGGTCGGACGTGACCACCTGCTCCATATCGTCCTCGAACGCTTTGGTGACACTGAGCGCCACGCCCACGCGCTGGGACAGATCGTCGAAGTTTTCTTTCTGCATCAGCTGCGACTCTTTGATTGTGCTCAATCGGAACGCCAAAGAGTGCAGGGTGCGGAAGTAGGGCAGGTCAGTCTCCGGATTCAGATTGAACTTCTTCGTCGCCCTCTCCTTCGCTTCCGTCGCGGCCTTCCGGGTAAAGGCTAAAAAGGCGATATTTTGGGTTTTGACACCCTCGGCGAGGGCCTTCTCGCAGATGTTCAGGAGCGTTGTAGTTTTTCCAGTTCCTGGTGGTCCGAATATGCGTAACATCGTAGCCGACCTCTTCCAGAGCTTGTAAAATAAGGTTCATTGTTGCGAGGCCCACGTTGGGCTGCCGGATCACTTCGGCGGGCTGCACATATTCTATGAAATGCCGGATGAGCATGGACTCCATCCGGTTGTAAGAGATGAACCGCGTCACGCGCGTGACGTTCAACTCTTTCAAGTCGCGCATTTCGCGGGGCTTTTTGCGGCGCGAAAACCAGCGTTCCCGCGACAGATAGGTCTTCTTGTACTTTGCCACCAACTGCCGCGCGCGCTCGCGAGATATGCCGAGCTCGGCGCCTATGGCGCGCAGGGTGCGGTTTTCCACGCACTTCATCTGATATGCTCTGCGCGACCGGATGTATGTCGGGTCTTGCGGGTTTAGAAACCGTTCTCGAAGGGTCATCAAAATGGCGCCTCATTGTTTTGGCCGAAGTCGGGGGTGTCTATTTCCACGACAGAGCTGTTGAATGATGGGATCGTCCAGACGCGAACGGACTTCCCCTTGATCTTGATCACCACGCTTTCGCCGTTGATGTCGCGCAAGCGCTGGGCGATCTTGTGGCTTTTGTATTCAAAGAACTTGTTCTTGCGCAGATGCGCCTCGAAGTCTTTGAGCCTGAAGTAGGTCCGGCCGTCCTCTTCGCTGTTGAAGGGGCGCCGCAGAAGGATTTCATCGCGCACGACGGCCTGCTGCATGGTGGTGCAGAATTCCTCAAGATAGTCGTAGAACTGGCCGTCGATTGACGCGTCCTCAGAAACCTCTACGATTGCGCCTTCCGTTTCGACCATGTCCTTGAGGAGCTGATTGATCCGCGCTTCCCACTGGTTTCGGGCCGCGGTCTTCGGCATGTGGTTCAGCTGATCCACACAGGCTCTCTGGAACGCGGACTGCGCCATGAGGCCGTCGGTGTCCAGCTCCAGCGGTTCCCCGTTGACGTCCAGAAACCAGATCGGCGGGGTCGAGTTGTACTTGCGCAGGTTGGCCACGACCGACGACGACACCGCCGCCCCAATGCCGTACTTGCGTGTCCGACATTCTTCTGCATTGCAGTACGGCGCGATGGGAGCATCCTTGCAGCGATAGGCGTAGTCTTTCTTGGTCAGCTGCTTGGCGACCACATTTACCTCACTTAATGGCAGCGGGGGATCAAGATACAACATATTATGGGTCATCAGCTCTGTCTCCCAAGAGTCGGGATAGGCCTTGCGCAGATAGACGCCCAAGTTGAACAGGCCGTTGTTTCGGCCGCCTTCGCTGATCTTTTGTTGCGCCAGATGCTGCAGGCACGGTGGCCCGTCAGGGATCGGCATGTCCGGCCGCTCGGTAATTGTCAGGGCGGACAGCTGCTCGCGGGTGATGCGGTGCTTGTCGTAAAGCGCGAAGAAATCATCCAGCGTGGCGGCAGAGCCGTCGTCGTTGAACGCGTACCGCAGGCCGTCGTCCGCGTTGTAATAGGGCAGGTTCAGGAAGTTGCCGACATCCCCGCGATCCAAGAACAGGCGTATCTGCTTGGGGAACACTTCTGTCCCGCCGTAGCCCAGCGCCGAAGCAATCTGGTTCAGGGTTTTCTGCATGTCCTTGGCCGGCACCCAATCGGATGTGAACAGGAACATGTGGGCGCCGCCGGACTTCGACCGGCAGACGACCAACGGCAGCTTCATTTTGCGCACGCGCTCGATCAGGACTTTGTGGTCCAAGGGGTATTGATCAATGTCGATGCACCCCCAGACGCACTGGTTGTCTTCGTTGATCGGAATGATGCCGATGCCTGTCCCTTTGCCGGACAGGTGGCCTTCCCAAAGTTCCGCGGTCCGCGGCTCTTGGACAATGCTGGCTTTCCCGACGTTTTTCCCGTTCGCTTGCTTGCGATCGACACGATAGGTGCCGTAGGCCAGCTGCAGACCGCGGAAAACGTCTGCAAATTTGGTTGCGTTGGACATAGATACCTCGGAGTAATCAAGACGGGGTGGGGAACCCTGTTACGGGCTCCCCGCAAAGATCAAAATGGAATATCTTTGTCGTCGCCGTTGTCTCCGCCGCCGTAGGATGGGCGGTTGTTGCTGTCTTCTTCTTGACGGTGCTTCACTTCCACATCGCCGCGGCTGATGCTTTCAGCAAACACTTTGGCCTGCATGTACAGGGCCGCGTCTGTGATCACGCCTTCCAGCGCCACGTCCCATCCGTGCCAAGAGCCTTTGCTGTTTTCCTCGGACGAGGACTTCAGCACGTAGATGTTCGAGAAGCGCGGCATCTGGAACGGGCCGTTCTTGCCGATGGCGGTGCGGCCTTGGATCATGGAATTCCACTTGCGGCCCTTTTTGAGCTGCGTGGACTTCATGGCGATCAGGGCGGGCTGCGCCGAGCCGTCTTCGTTGACGACCAGAACGAAGTGTTGCTGGGTGTCCTCGATGTAGGTCCCGTTCCCGCCGACGACGTATTCGCGGTTGTCGTCTTTGGAGCGCTCGGTCCGCGGGCGCTCGTCTTCGGGCGTAAAGATATTGACAGGGGCGCCGCTGCCTTGGCCCCGTGGCGCCCATTCGATGAACCGGCGCTGGTAGGCGCAGGGGATGACGCGGACGCCTTCCTTGCCCTTGTAGATGTCTCCGGTGACGGTGTTGTAGATGTCGCCCTTGCGCAGCTCTTCGAGATCGTCGAGCAGGGGATCGAGGCCAGAGATGATCTTGAGGAACGGCAGGGCCAGATCGTCTTGCCCTACGTTGCTGTTGCCCGCTCCGGCATCGCTTTCGAACATCGACGCATCGAACACTGCGACTTCGGTCTTAGCGTCTTCTTTTTTTGCGACTGCTTTGGTAGCCATGATTATTTACCCTTCTTGATGATTGCACGTTGGCCGATGAAGGCCCCAAATAGGTCCATGGGGAAATCATCCCCAGCTTCGACCCGCTCGCGAACCCACGCCTTCAGTGTGGAGGCGTGGACATCTTCTTTCTGTTGGGGCTCAAACCCCTTCTCTGCCGCGAGGTCGCGGAAGCTGTTGGCCTTATCATCCTCGCCGCGCCCGAAAACGCATGTCACCGAGTTCTTGATGATATCGTCAAAGCCTTGGTTGCGCAGCCACTCAAATGCTTCGGCCTTGCGTGGGATCGGGATCGACGCCCCGTAAAGCTGGCGCACCTCGACCTTGGCGCCATCTTCCAGCGTAAAGGACTTCATGCCCAGCTCTTCCATGGCCGCGGGCAGGAGCTCGTCGGTCAGCTGCTGCATTTCGTCCTTGCGGGTTTTAAGGAACGCTTCGGCCTTTTCAATCGCTTTTTCGGCTTCCCGAATGCGCTGTGCGAGGGCCGAGACTGATTTCAGGCCGTCCCCGCTCAAAGATTCCGCGGACGAAGCGCCGGCATCCTCTTCGAAAATGTTAAAAATATCGCTCATACTGTCTCCTGTGTCGTGAGCCGCGTGTAAAGAGGTTTTTTGCCCCTTGAATATCGCATATAATCGTATATAGTTGACCCGTCAATAGGGAAAATAACCAATGTATGAATACAAAACAAAACCATATGATCACCAGGTCAGCGCGTTCGAGCGCTCTTGGAATAAACCTTACTGGGCGTTGCTCATGGAAATGGGCACGGGCAAGAGTAAAGTCACTGTCGACACCATGGCGGCGCTCTTTGAGAACAAGCTGATCGACACAGCCTTGATCATCGCGCCAAAGGGCGTGTTTGACAACTGGGTGCGGACAGAAATCCCTGTCCACCTGCCCGATCGTATTCCGCACAAGATTCTGCGGTGGCAGCCCAACATCACCAAGAAGTATCAAGAAGAACTCCGCGACTTCGCCCTGCCCGAGCGCCGCAAGCGCGACGTCCTGCATATCTTCGTCATGAACGTCGAAGCGCTGTCCACGACCAAAGGGGCCAAGACGGCCGAAGCCTTTCTGAAGTACAACCCTGACTGCCTCATGGCCGTGGACGAAAGCACGACGATCAAGAACCGCAAGGCGCAGCGCACCAAAACTGTGGTAAAGTGCGCCCGCTTGGCAAAGTATCGCCGCATCCTGACCGGCTCCCCGATCACAAAATCCCCCATGGACCTGTATTCGCAGTGCGATGTTCTATCGAACCGCGCTTTGGGGTTCACAAGCTACTTCTCCTACCAAAACCGCTACGCTGTCATCCAGACCCGCAAGATGGGGCACCGCAGCTTCCAAGAGATCACCGGATACCGGCGCCTCGATGAGCTCAATGAGCGCTTGGAAACCTTCAGCACCCGCGTCCTGAAAGAGGACTGCTTGGACCTGCCTGCCAAAATATACCTGCGGCGGGACATCGAACTGACCGACGAACAGGAAAAAGCCTACGCGCAGATGAAGAACTTGGCGCTGGCGCAGCTGGAAAGCGGCCAGTTGTCCACCACCCAGTCCGTCCTGACCCAAATCATGCGCCTGCAACAGATATGCTGCGGCTTCCTGCGCACCGACGAAGACGAGCTGATCCCGCTCAAGAACAACCGCCTCAACGAGCTTATGGATATTATCGAAGAGGTCCAAGGCAAAGTCATCATCTGGGCCACGTGGAAGCACGACATCCACGCAATCACCGACGCTCTGCGCAAACGCTTTGGGACAGAATCCGCCGCAGCCTACTTTGGGGAAACCCCGCAAGAAGATCGGTCCACGATCATCACCGCGTTCCAAGACCCGCGGTCCGCGCTCCGTTTCTTCGTCAGCAACAAGACGGGGGCCTACGGCATCACGCTCACCGAAGCGCGGACCATGATCTATTACGCCAACTCATACGACTTGGAGGTCCGCCTGCAGTCCGAGGACCGCGCGCATCGGATTGGCCAGAAGCACAACGTGACGTACATCGACCTTGTCGCGCCGCGGACCATCGACGAAAAAATCCTTCAGGCGTTGCGCGACAAGATCAACATTGCGGGCCGTGTTTTGGGCGAGGACGCCCGAAACTGGCTTCTTTAGCGCGGGCCGGCGAGCGACCCAATGCCCTGCTGCATCTCGCGCTGTTGCATGAGCGGCGCGATTGCGTCGTTCGGAAACAGCGCCGCGTAGCTGGCACGTGGAGAGGCAGCCGCCCCCTGTTGGCTGGGAGGCGGGCCAGGGGGCGGCGCTTGCACGGGCGCCGCTGGGGGCGGCGCACTCGGGGCAACTTGTGGCGGAGCAATGGGCGTGGCGGCGACACTGTCCAGATAATTCTGGATGTCTTGCGTTGCTGCGGCAGTATCCGCGGGCGCTTGTCCTGCGAAAGGATCGGCGACCGGACCGCGGACCACGCCTTCCTCTTGCTCTGGCAGAGCGACCAGCCCCGCCGCTGTCAGGAAACCGTTCAACTGGTTGTTGAACCGCCGCTGCGCCACGGTTGTTTGCGGCCGGCCCTTTGTTAGGAGCACTGCCATAAACTCGGAGTTGACCACGGCTTCGTCTACGATGTTGCGCAGGTAGCTGGTAGGCATGCGCTCGAACACGTTGCGCGCGAACCGAACACCGGCGCCAGCTTCGACAATGCCGGCCGGCCGACCCGTAATGTTTTGGCCTGCAGCGCGACCAACCGCCGAACCGATCAGACGTGTCACAAGATCGAATGTCGCGCCTGGCGCATCGACCAAGATGTCGTCGAGCTGCGCGCCGCCGGCGTTGATGGCGTCCTGTATCTTATCCGCTTCGCGCAAGAACGTGTTCAGGCGCGTGGCCTCGGCGTCAGACAGGATGTTCCCGTCCCGCAAAACGCCAATGGTGGACGGCTGCCCACGGGACATTGGCTCCGTCAGGAAGTTGCGGAACCGGTTGAAGTTGAATTCGCCTTCTGGGGACGTCGCGTAAACGATTGCCCGATCAAGGACGGCGTCCTTTAGGCCCGCCCGCGCTTGCGGCGCAATTTCCCCACTGGTATTGACCAGCTTGACCAAACCTTGCAGGTTTTTCACCGCGTCGCGGTTCCTGCCGGTTCCTGGCTCCCCGAGCGCTATGGCAATGGCGCCCGCGGGCGTCTCGTCATTGCCCAAAACAGCGCGCAATGCGCCTTGGTTGGCAATCGCTTTTGCTTCGAGCGAGTTGGTGTCGATCACGTTGCGAAGAAGCTGTTCCGCGGTCCGCGCGTCGGTAAGGTCGGTCCGCAGCTGCGGGAATCGCTCCAAAGACGCGGCGTTGTTCTGCATAAATCGTGCCAAAGACACCGGATTGACGCGGCCTGTTTCTGGGTTGAACGAGCTTTGGGCCGCCAGACGCAGAATATCCTGCTCGGCAGCACGCAATGTGCCCAATCGGGCAGACGCCGTCTCCGCAAAGTCCGCGCCGGCGTTCCGGTGCATGAACTGCACCGCATCCTCCAACTGCGCAATCCGCAGAGAAGTGGCGTCCCCACCTGTGCCAAAGATACGTCCTGCCAGCAATTCAGGCGGAATTTTGTCTGCGCCCGTGCGGCGCGTCGCCAAAGCATCGCCTGCAAAAGAGCGCGTGAACACGTCGTTCAAAGATTTGCTGAACGAATACGCGTTGGCCAAGGCCCGCTCGTTCGGCGAACGCATCATCGGAATGTTTGGATCAATGCCGCCAGGGCGCGCCTCGGCACGCAGTCCGATATCCTCCAGCGCGGCTTCGGCCATCCGGCCGTAGAAGTTGGCGTCACGGAAGCTGCCCGCGGCCCGCGCGTCACGGGACATCGACAGCATCTCTGACCTAAAGTTGGTCAAGTCTCTTAATGTGACTTCGGCGTCATCGGCCGTTGTGCGGTTCACGAACCGCGTGATCAGGGCAGGGAACGGGGATTCCGGCAACAAGCCTTGCTGGATGGTGTTGAATTCTGTGGCGATGTTGTCCACGGCGGCAGGCTGCCGCAAGTCCACTCGGGCGTACAGGGATTTTTCCTGATCCCGCGCATCGCGGAGCGACTGGGACACCAAGTCTTCTACAACCTGCCCCGCGCGCTGCCCCGCTGTCGGATCGTCGCTCAAAATGCGGCCCGCCGTTTCCGCGGCTTGCGCGGAGGCTTGGTCCAAACGCAGCTGCAGCGCGCTCTGATAATAGTCGTCGCGCAGCTGCCCCGCCGCCGCGAGGATGCTCGGGTCGTCCAGCTCCACCATCAGGTCGATCAGTTTGGCGATGCCTGCAAGGTTTTGTTCCGCGGCCCGCGCTACGGTAGGGCCGACGCGTTCATTGTTTTGCGCGATCGTGCGCTGCAAGGAAGCAAGTGTGGGGCTGCCCGTCTTTATGGCAGGGGTCCGCGTCCCTAAATCCACCCCAGCTTCTGCCGCAAGAGTCGACAGCTCGTCGTCCGCCAAAAGTGCGCGGATCACGGCTTGCGGGTCTTCGCCGGCAGTTTCCAGAATGTTGAACAGCTTTTGCCCAATTACACGCTCGCGGCCGCCTTCGGAAAAACGATTCAGCGTGTTCCCGATCGCGGTCCGCGCAGTGCGTATGCCGCGTGCCGACAAAGCGACAGGGTTGGCGGCACCGGCGGTGATCTCTGCCGCCATTCGAAGATATGTGTTTCCAGGATCGGCGGTTTCGGCGACCGTGCCTGCGGCGGCTGCGGAGCCCAAGGCTGCGGTTTCTGCCGCAAAAAAGGAACCCGGACTTTGGGCCGCGGTCCCCAAGATACGGTCCACCGGCGTGAAGCGCGGCTGCAGCACCCGACCGGCGTCGTCCAGCACAGGAGCGCCCTGTATCGCGGCACCCGCGCCGCGGCCCAAGCGCTTCACGATGCTGCCGCCTGCTTCAGCAAAACTTGCTGGGGCTTGTGCAACTTGCGGCGCCTGCCGCGTCAAGAAAGCGGTCGATCCCAAGGACATGTTGCGAACGGCAATGCCTGGAGCAAATATGGCAAGTGATCCCACACCACCCGTGCGGCCGCCTTCCATGAGGGCACGGCGGTCAGGGGTCAGTGGCCCCTCGGGCAAGAGGCCGACGTCCTCCAAACCGCGCTCAAGCCCTTGGCCAGAGAGAAGGCCCGCGATTGTCCCTATGGTGCCGCCAAGGATAAATCCTGCAGGAGGTCCAAGTGGCGCAAAAGGCCCCAAAAACGGCGCTGCCGCAGTACCCCCTTTAAGTCCAAGCGCTGCCCCTGTTATCCCGCCAGCCAATGCGGGGCCTTCCCCAACGACGCCGCGTGTCACGCCTTCGGCGATTGCTCCCGAAGCCGTGGGCCGCCGCGCAGTAGAGAGCTCCGCAATAATCTCGTCGTCGCCAATGCCCGCGGCGCGCGCTCCGGCGTAGTCATAGTTTGTTTCGTCGGCCAAGTACTGCGCGATGTCGGCCGAAGTCAGGCCGCCTTGCACGGCCGCCTCGACGTCATAGTCGATCTTCAACGGGCGCAGGTTGGCCGCAGCCTCGCGTGTCGGGCCGACTTGCCCCGCAGGGATCGGGGGGCGCGCTTCCGCGAACTCTTGGGCCGCGGGCCGCGGCTCGCGGTTGACCAAAGACGCATATGGGTCAATGAACTCGTTCTCGGCCATGTCGCGTCCCTCTTATTATCTGCGGAAATCTGCGGGGTTGGGTTTTGTGCCCGCGCCGCGCTGAACACCATCTAGCAGAGCTTGATACGCTCGCACCATGCTTTGTGCGTTTATGATGCCCGCCTCTAAGGTCTGACGATCCGCTTGGCTTGCCACACCCGTGCGCAGAGCTTCTCGCGCTGTTTGGATGTTTGCATTGAACAGGTTGACGACC
>JAGYIQ010000025.1 GCA_018402565.1 Pirellulaceae bacterium
ATACGCTGATGGCCATTTCGCCGTTGGCGTCGATGTACATGTAACAGGTGGCCTTGGACTTCTTGCCGCCCTTGTACATCGGGGCGTTGAGGTAGACACGGCTGCCGTTCCAAATATTTTCGTTGAAGAAAGCGGCAACTTGGTCGAGGGTCAAATCTGCGTAGGTCATAGCGGTGTTTTGTGCGTTTTTCATGTCCCAAAGATAGTGCAACATTGCAGATTTGCAATGTAGGGATAGAAATTTAACATCCTTTAACAAGAAAGGCCCGCCCCGTTGGGCAGGCCTTCCGATGAAAAACGCAAACAACCGATCAGATTATCGCGGTCAAAAGTTACGGCACGGCGGGCGGTTCGTTGTTACGCTGCCACACAGATGCTGTGAGCGGCAGGGCGGCTACCGCGCACATGGCTACGGCCATCCAGGTTAAGCCGTTGACCTGCACGTCGTACAGCGCAACGGCAACCACCGCCCCGCTGAAGGTGCGCTTTGCAGACCATTTGCGTACGTCGCCGTTGCCCACCTCTTTGAACAGTTGGGTGATGTCGAGCTGCGACAAAATGCCGCCAATGTTGGGTCGTGTTTTCATGGTCATTTGTAATAGTGCCAAATTACGTCCTCGCTCTTCGCGGGGTCGTTATCCACGTGGATGAACGTGCGCCCGATGCCGATGCGGTCGAAGCCTACCCCAAGCAGCGCGCGGACGATGTGGAACCGCTCACGGCTACCGCTGCACGCGATGTCAGCGGCCATGCCCCGCAGGTGCGATGAGTTGGGCACGCCGCCGACCGCTCGGTTGTGGGCAACGGTGCGGTAGCCGCTGTTAACCTTGAACGCGAACCCGCACCGCTCCCTCGCTTGGTCGAGCATTTCGAGGAAGTCCGCGTCCATGTTTGCCCCGCTGCCGGGCTTGTCGGGCGAATCAAATTCGGCAAGGGTGAAGTGCTTGAGCTTCATTTCGGTGAAATTGAGTTGGTGGAAATTAGCTCTTCCCGCAGCTGGCGGAAGCTTTCCAGCACGCGCTCGTGCCGTTGGCTTTGTCGCTGTTCCATGGTTTCAAGCCTCATGCACACGGTGTCCTCGGCTTTTTCGAGCGACGCGACCCGCTGCTCCATCGATGCCATGAACTTCGTCATGGCGGTGCCCCATTTCCACAGCGCGGCGGCAATGGGCACGGCGACGCTCGCAGCGCCGATAATTAAATCCCAATTCATGGCCTAAAGTTAGCTGAACTCGACGTAGGTGATGAGCACGTTCAGCTCCTCGTTCGTGTTCACAGATAGAGTGTGACCGCTCGGCATACCCAGCGGCGACGCGAACGGGATCCACGTCTCGTTTCCTGCCATCGACGCCTCGGTCGCGATGTTCGCGTCGGTCGTGCGGTCGTTGTACTTCACGTACACGGTGGTGCTATTGCTCTTCGCGTACACCATCATATGCCGCATGATGCACCCGCCCGTCGGTGACACGAAAACGTCGATGTCGCTACCCAGGGTGGACACCTCCACCATTACGGTCTTATAAGTATTAGCCATTGATAAAGATTTGCAGGATTTCGCCGTCCTCCACTTCCCCCTGAACGCCGCCCGTTGCCTCGGTCAAGTCCACGAGCTTACCGCCGTCGAGCTCATTGACGCCGCCAAACCCTGTGAACGAAGTATCGTTAAAGGTGCCCTGGATGCCCGGGGTGGTGATGTCGGTGTTGTCGGCCTGAATTTCAAACATCTCAACCGAGTTCATGCGCGGGCGTGCAACGTAGGTAAGCGCGCTGGGGAGGTAGCCATCGGTGCCGACGTACACCCAATGCACGGGGCCAATGAATGCGCCGTAGATGTCGCCCCGCCGCATCATCACTGGTTTGCGTTGCCCGCTCATAATCTCGCGGCAGCCAAGCGTTAGAATGTCGGTCGCGGCGATGGCGGTATCGGCCAAGCTTTTGAATGACGTAAACGCCTGCAACGCGCTCGACGGGTCGCCGTCCACGAGTTGCCCGCGGGTGCCGATGTACCCCGAACTGCCAATGCGCACCGTCATTTCCTGCACGCTCATCCCGACCGCTGCGTCGTTCACCGCCTCGTGCGTGATGGCCACGGGCGCGGTGTCGCCTTCCGACCAAAGGAACGCGCGCAGCTGCACCCGAGCGAACGCCGACGCGCTGCTAAAATTGGTAATGGTCGCGGTGCCGTTGGCGTTGTAACCTTCAATGGCGGGCGTTATGGTCAACGTGTCTTGATCGGCGGTAAGCGGCGCGGTGAGCTCGTTGTACGTCACCACGATGAACTGCCCGCCCGACGGCGCTACGCTGATGTTGAACACGGTAGGCGTCAGCGCAATGTAATAGTATCCCGCCGTGCCGCCCCACGCGCCCGCCGTTACCGTGTGGTTGGTGTAGGTTAACCCAGTAGGCCCCGCGCTGCCAATGATTGGGACGGTGGTCCCCCAGGTGATGGAATTGGTGTAATAGCTCGTGCCGCATTGTATCTGCAACTTGAGGAACGGCACACCGAACGCGGTGGTGACTGCCAATTCCCAATTCAGCCACACCTCGACTTGGATGCCGATGCGCTGCCCGTCGGCGTAGCTGATGCCCACGTCCGACACCGCACCAAATCCCACCTGAGGGAACACCACTCCCGAGGTCACGGGGTTGAGGTGTTGGGTGAAGGCAAGCACCTCGATGTCGCCCGCGGTGTCCCAGGTCTTTTGCACCGCCGACAAAGGGCGCATGTAGGTCAGCGCGTTGCCGTCGGTGCGGTAGCCGTCGGTGCCCTCGGTGTATTTCGTGGCGTACGTGGCCTGCGTGAGCTTGGTGCCGTCGTACCGGCAGCTTTCCACCGTCAGCGAGTTGACGCTGCTCGTGAAGTCGGCGTACAGCTGCACCGGGACAAACCAAAATGCGCCCTCAAATTGGAACAGGCGGGCGTTGAACGCGCGGGCGATGTTTTCGACGACCTCGAACGATGTGGCGTACCCGGATATTGCACCGTTGTCCACGTTGTACCAGGTGTTATGCAGCGCGGCAATTTCGGCGAGGTGGTCGGCGGTCGTCGTGGTGTTTGATTCGTAGAAATTGTTCGCCCACTTCAGCACCGCCGCCGTGGTGCCGTAGTTGTCGATGTGCCGCACCTTTTTAATTGCCTTCAGCAGGTGGCGGTAGATGTAGTCCTTGCCCGTGTAGGCCGTCCCGTCGTCGTTGTAGTCGATGTTGGACAAATTGCCGAGGTCGTCCGACGCGGTGATGCGCAGCTCCTGCGGATAGTAGGCGTCGGCGATGGTGATTTGCTCGGCCAAAATTGTGCCCGACCAAAACAGCGACGGCGAGCCGTCGGGATCGCGGGTAACCTTTACCGTGTACCGCCCCTCAACGCTGCCCGCAATGTTAGCCACGAGCGCGACGTCGTTTGCGTTTTGGGCCATCAAGCTGAACTCCAACGTGCTGCCCATCACGGCTTGGAATCTGTCCTGCGGTGAGGTTTCGTAATTGAGCGTGAAGCCATCCGAGCCCAGCTTGAACGCGAACGGGGACGTGCCGCTGTAATCCGCGTCCATGATGTCCACTTGGTACGTGTCGCCTTGGTCGTCGGTGAACTTGGAGGTGTAGCGAGATGCCATCAGAAGCCACGGTTACGCGAGCGGTCAGCCGTTGCTCGCTCATTTGATAGAAGGATATCGCGCCCGCTGATGCGCCCCGTTACAACTACGTGACTGCCGCCCTCGCCCATCATGGATTGCAGTTTGGACAGTGGCGCAATGACCTCTGGGTCGGTTCCCGCGTTGGGGTTGTCACCTACAACGGCCATTGTCTCGCCAAATGCAAGGCCGCCTTTAGCGAGCGCGGGCGGTGAGCTTTGGGAGCGCGATTGGAACCCTTGGATGGCTGCACCCGCGGCCACGAGTGCGACACCCGCGGCAATGGCGAGCGGTGGGTTGGCGATGAGCGATTTGTAGAACGCAGAAGCCGCGACACCTGCCGCCACGAACTGCCCGCCGAGGTCCATCAGGAAGCCGCCGAGTGCAGCGAACGCGTTGCCCATGATTTCGGCCATGGTCATAGTGCCGGACACAAGGCCGCCGACCGCCTGCCCCACCCCGACGAACGCCGAGGTGATTTGTGGGCCGAGGTCGATGAGCATCGAAAACTCGGTGTTCATGCGCTTGAGGTCGACGGCCATTGCAGCCACCGGCCCCGCCGCCACTTGCAGCTCCTTCACGGGCAGCGCGCTCACCTTGGCCGCCGCTCCCTGCATTTGCGGGCGGGTTTCACCGCCGCCCCCGCCGCCACCGCCGCCACCGCTGAACATTGCGTTAATGGCGTCCTTCAGGCCGCCAAGGGACTTGATGCCCTTGGCTACTGATTCCGCGCTGACGAGCTCAATTGGTTCGCGTTGCAGTTCGTTATTAATGGTGTCCGTCCACGTCTTGGCGGCCTCTGCTGCAAACTCGCGGGCACGTTCACCCGCCCGCTCAAACGCGTCAGACACGAGGCCGGGGATGGCTGAAAAATCACCGCGGAACACCGCGGCAATCACGGCGCCGATGTCCTTGAACGCCTCAATTACGCTCGTAATTCCAAGGAGGATGAAGTCGAACACAATGCGCGCCACCGCTTTAATGCCGCCGATAATTGCCCGCACAAAGCTCACTTCATTGTAGAGGTCAATGAAGTAGTTAATGATGGGCGCGAGTGCCTTGCCCACCTCATCGCGGAAGATGTAGATGCCAGTGCCGAGCAGCGCAATGGCGCCAAGCACTAACCCCACGGGCCCGGTCATGGCCATGAACGCGGCCCCGAGTTGGGGCAGCAGGAACAGCAGCGGCCCGAGCATCCCGGCAATGCCCGCGCCGACCACGATGTACTGTTGGGTTTCCTTTGATAGCCCCTGGAACTTGGCCACCATGTCGCTGGCCCAATCAATGAGCGGGCGCAGGATGTCAACGAGGATTGCGCCGAATTGCTCCTGCAAATCCCCGAACGCGTTGGCCAGTTGGGTAATACCGCCGTCGGCCTTCGCTGCCGCTTCCGCTGATCCACCGTACTGCTTATTCAGCTCGTCAAGGATGAGCGTTTGAGCATCGGCAAGGCGGCCCGTTTCCGCGAGTGACTTAATCACCGCTTTTTGGTCTTCGCTGAACTGGATACCCGAACGGGACAGCGCGCTGAGGTTGGCCACTGGGTCGTTCAATGCCTTGCCCAATTGGATGGATGCGCCCTTAAGGTCACCGTCCAAGCGTGTCGCCAGGTCAAGCGCGGCGGCCTGCGTCCGTGCAAATTGGTCGCCTGAAATGTTCGTGAACGTGAGCAGCTGCGCGGTGGCGTTTTGGAGGATGTCCTCGTCGCCAAATAGCGTCTTCCCTTGCAACGAGCTCGCCATCGCTTGCAGCTGCTTGGACGTGAACCCGACTTGGTTCCCGGTGGATTTCAAACCCGCCTCCACCTGCGCCACCGCCTTCGCCTGAACGCGGAACGCCTGCACCGAGGTCGCACCCATGAGCGCAAGCGGTGCTGTTACCCGCATGGACAAATCCGCGCCGAGCTGCTTTGTGTTCTTGCCGAAATTCTTGAGCTTCCGCATGGACTGCCCCAGGGCCTTATCGAAGGCTTTGGTGCTTGCGCCAATTGTTACAACGAGGTCGCCTAAACGTGCCATATGTCCCTGTTTTCGATGCGAGCGCGTAGCTCCTCCTTTGATAATTTAACACCCGGGTCGGGCTTTTCCCATGGAAACACGCCCAGGTCTTGTGCCTGCAATTTAGCGCCTTTCTTCACGTGCGGCGCGAGCATCCGAACCGCAAGCCACCGCGTGCGTTCCCACTCGGCGCGCTCCCGTGTTTCGTAGCTGTCGAGGTACCCGCGCGAGGCCATGCGCAGCTCGCCCAAGGTCAGCTCGTAGAAATGGGAAGGGGCCAAGCCCAAACGGCCCAGCCCCATTTCCATTACATCGGCCCACGTGGCACTGCCACCTTTGCCGCCTACGCTTTTTTTTCGCCCGGAACGTCGGAAACGAGCAGCTCAAATGCGCGCATCACGTGCGCGAGCGTGAGGTCGTCGATAAGCTCGTGGAACGTCACCGTAAGCTCCTCGCCGTTCGCCTTCGCTCCGGCCTCGATACCGTGGTAAACAAGCCACGCCGCGTTTTCGCTGGATAGCTTGGACGCATCACTCAGCGCGAACGCGTTGACCTTCGTGCGCCGCTCAAACTTGGCGAGTGCGCCGAGCGTGAACCGGACGGGGTATTCCCGCCCTCCGATTTCGATGGTGTCAAGCATCACGCGGTGATGGTGTCAGCGATTACACCCGTCAGCTGGAACGAGGCCGAGAAGGTCGCGGTGTCCTCCGTGCCGCTGGACAGTTCGAGCGAGGTGAGGTAACCCGACGCGCTCAACGCCATTTCGCCCGCGCTTGGGGTGGCCTTTGCCCACTTGAGGGTAAGTTCGGTGCGGCCTTCGTATGCACCCCACAGGTCGACAACGTCCTTGTTCGACGCGTCCACCATGTCCAAAAGACCGTCGCACTGCATGGTGCCGCTGCGCTTGCCCGCAAGGAACTCCGCCCACCCTGCGCTGTCGTTGGTGGTAATTTCGATGGTGTCCGTTGAGAGGGACACGCTCACGCTTTGCGCTGCCGCGATCAAAGTGTCGCTGATGTACACACCGAGTTCGGTGCCGTTAAAGATTGCCATTAGTTCTTGGATTTCCGGGGTTTGCGTGTTGTGGGTTCAGGCTTGCAGATGGGCTGCTCCTCCTCCTCGACGGGAGCGGGCGCGACCTCCTCGGCGGCATCGTCGGCGATAAAGCCGTTGGCGCGAAGGCGGGCGGCGAACTCGGGCGTGATGCTCGGCGTGTCGCCCACGCTCCACGTCTTGCCGTCGTGGGTGAGGGGTTTGATAATTGTAACCTTCATGGGTGCAAGATAGTGCAGCGGCAAATTACGGGTCGGCGCTGCGTCACCACAGGTTAGCGAACCCGGCCAAGCATAGCAGCAGGTCAGCCACGGTGATGAGGCCGCTGCCGTCCATGTCGTAAACGGGGTTGTACGCCGCGGGCGTTCCGGGCCCGAGCCGTTGGAGGATGCCCATCAGGATATCGAGTGGGGTGTACGTCATAGCTCTTGATTTGGAAACCAACCAAGCCCCTCCATGTACTCTTGATTGCGCACGGTGGTCGTTGACGGCACGATGTTGCCGAACGGGAACGATTGATTGGCGAAGATGTACGATTGCAGGTTCAGCCGCTCCTGCTCCGTCAGTTCCGGGAACAGCGCCACGAGCCGTTCAAGCGTTGCCAGCGGGTGAACGGGGATGGTGTAGGCCGTGTCCACTTGCAGCGCGTGTTGGATGCCGTCAGGGTGCGCTATGACGCCGAACACCTGCGCGTCCGCTTGGTCAGGCGTTTGGATTTGACGCGGGCGGGTGATGCAGTAGAGTTCCCTGCTGATGGCGTCGGCGCGCTGCTGTGACGTTAGGACGCCTTGGGGTAGGACGATGATGTAGCTCACGGCGTGTAGATGTTGTAGAACTCGTTGATGTTGGCTTCGATGGCGGCGCGGTTGGCGGATTGGTCGGATGGCCAAATAATCAACTCTTGATATTTAAGATAAGAATTAGCGAAAGCCATGTTACCAATATTCACATCTGTCCACGCGGACAAATCGACACTTCACCGGTGGAGCTATTTGTATAAGCTATATTTCCGTTTTTGTGCCACGTAATAAGACCCTCGCTTTCTTTTCTGTTGTAAACAAAGATGTTGGTGTTTTCATCTTCCGCCCCTAAACTGCCCTGTTCCGTCAATGAAAAAAATAAGTCGTATACATTATAAAGCGACTTAAATCATTAAAGTAAAATTCTTGCTTAAAGACTCAGAGGAATCAGTGAGTTTGTGTACATTGAAATTGCGCATAATCCTTCGTCCACGACTTGAAGTTTGTCGTTTTCATAAAATTACTAGCGGCAAAATACGGGCTGGCCTTTGAGGTGTCGGGTTTGTTATCACCCCGTCACGCTGTCGTATATCTTCGGTTGGCTTGCCGTCGTCCCCTGCGTCGCATCGTTCCCGTTCCCGCTTTGGTCGTACCACGTTTTCACGAAGCCATCCGTACCCGCGCAAAACGTAGCCAGTGCCGACGTGTCGAGCTCCCCGCTCGCGTCAAATCCAATGTCCTGTTCCGCGTTATCCGACGCCCGCCGCACGCGGATAGCGTCGCCGGTGTAGGTCGAATCCAAAAGCCGCGCCGCCGACAATGCCACCGCAGCACCGGGGTACAAGTCAAGCACGCCCTCGTACGCCGCCACGTCCTCCCAAGTCTGCGCCAAGGTGAGCGGAATGCTGCCGTACGTTGCCGCCGTCAACAGCTCTTGGAACGTGTCGATGGTGTCAATGTACGCGGTGTTGTCAGCGAAGGTGTGCGCGAGCGTCCACGTGGTCACGTCGCTGTCCTCGAACGCGGTGGCCTTGTGCCAAATCTTGCGCACGATTTTGTTGTCCACGGACGGCGTGTTGCCTTGCGCTGCCGCCTTCTCGCCGTGGCCGTCGGCTTGCACCGTGACGTACCGCTCGATGGTGAGCGTAGCGTCGGCCAATTGGCGGGCGGTGTTGGCTTCGGCGTCGTAGCGGTTGAGGAAGTAGGTGATGGTGTCGGGCAGACCGCCTGTTGCCGGCACGAGTGCCCACTGCTCGTTAGCTGCGTCCCAACGGATGCTGGTCTTGTCCTGAAGGGTCGCGGGGTTGTAGTCGGCCACGTCGCGCAGGTCGCCGAGTGTTATCTGCACGAAGGCGCTGGACACCCACTGCACGCCGTTCCACACCAGCGTACTGCCCTCGGCTTTGAACGGGGCGAACACGTTGGCCAACTCTTCGAGCTTCGACGCGGGCGACCACGTGCGGACGTACACGCGGCCCGTAGTGGCGTGCCGGCGCAGGACAATGGCCGCGGGAATCTTCGCAACCGCAACCGAAGAACTCGTGCCGGGCGGCGTGGCGGTCATAAAGTCCAAGCCGTTGTCAATGGCAGGGTTAGACTCGGACGGGTACAGGATTTGACCGACGCTGAACGCAAGCGTGTTGAGGTTGTAGATGGTTCCGGTCTGCCGCGCGTAGCCCGTGCCGCCGTTGGGGATGTCGCCGTCGAGCAGGCCGATGAATCGCTTGGGGTCTTCGGTCGGGCGGTAAAGCGTGACGCGGACTTGATCGCCCTGAACGCCCGACGCCTTGACGGGTGTGCCAGAGTAGAGCGTTGCGCCCGTCAGGTTGATGACGCGGATAGCGAGCTTGGTAGATGCGCCGTTAATCCAAGTGTCCGTGTCCTCGTCGTATACCAAGGCTTCCCTGTCCTGCGGGTCGTCGAGGTTGACGTTGAGCAGGTCGCCGAGGTTGGACGCCGTTTCGCCCCACTCCATGCCGTCGCCGTCCGCGTTGACCACGAGCGCTTGGCCGGTGGTGCCGTAGTCGCTCGGGGTGTCCGCAAGGTCGATGATGTCTGCGCCGCTGACCGGTGTGCCCTGCGTTATCTCGAACTCGTCGCGGTTGATGCGGACGTCGTAGCTCTGCGTGATGACGTAGGCGCGTGGGTATTCTTCGAAGTCAATGACCTCGCTGGTGTACTGGCAGCTTTGCACGTTGACGCCGTTGTAAGTGCCGGTGACGCGGTCGAGTGCAGCGCGTGCCGCCACGCCCATGTCGACCACCTGCGAGTAGTCCGTGCTGAACAGGACGATGTCCACCTGCGCGATGTCGAGCTGCGATGGGCTCGACTGCGTATCGCTGGGCTCGTTGCTGACCACGGTGTAGATGACGAACGGCATGGCCGCGTCCTGCTCCGCCACCTCCGGGTAGATGCGCGTGCTGACAATGTCTGTCAGGTCGCTGTAATTGGACAGCAGGTAGTAGATGGCTTTTCCGACGGTCATCGTATGGCTTTTTTTAGGGTCTTGCGGTACAGGTCGAGCTGCTTGGCGCGCATCTTGCCGACCACTTGCTGCTTGGTGCGTTTGAACACGCCGCGGTTTTGCGGTGGCCGCTTGCGCTTGGCTAAGGTGTCGGGATCAGGGGGGCCGAATTTCTTTGGCCGCTCCTCCACGAAGTGAGCAAACCAACCGTCTGCCTGCGGCCGGACTTTCTTTTTCATCGGCGAGTTGGCTCGCGGGCCTACGACCACACCCGTGCGCCGGCTGTTGGGTCGCCAAATGCCCAAGGACTTCTTGAGCTGGCCGCGCACGATGGGGTACTCCTTGCCCTTCTTCTTGACCACCGTGTCCTCGTGGTAGTTCTTGATGTTGGACTTGGCCTGCTTCACGTAGATTTTGCCTATCTCCTTGTGGGACTTCAGCATCTCTTTGCTCTTGGCGCCGTCCATGTCGCGCTCCACCCGGCCCAGCTTTTTGCGTAGGCGGTTCAGCTCCTTGTCCATGCGCTTTTCGTCGAACTCAATCATGCGCTGCGCAGTTCACACACCAACGTCAATGCCTCGCCGCGGCCTACCTCTTGGATGTACAGCACCTCGTAGTTGTTGCCGTCGTACACCACGCGGTCAGATGCCTTCACGGATGACACGTTGCTGCCGTACCGAATCTTGAACTGCGTCTTGATGGTGCTGCTGACCTGGTCGCTCTGCAGTTTCTCGTCGCCGCCCGTGTAGGTCAGCTGCGCCCACACCGTGGCATAGGTCGCCCAACTTGCCACGCGCTGCCCGTAGGCGTTGGTGGTCAGGGTCGATGCCTGCAAAGCGATGCGGCGGTCGGCTCGTCCGAATTTCATGAGAAGACGCGGTAAGGGTTGAGCAGCGAGTAGATGCCGAGCGGCAGGTTGGCCACGATAGTACCCACCACTACCTGCTGCCGCTGCTCGTACCAATGGCCTACCATCAGGCGGATGGCGTGCAGCAGCGGCTTGGGCACCTCAGCTTCCAGGAAGCCGTAGCTAAAATTCACCTGCACGCCGTTGTGCACGTAGTCGTAGACCTGCGGCGCGTTGATGATGCTGATGCGGGCAGGCTTGCGGACAGTGTCCACGTAGTAGTTGCCCGTGTCAAGGGTGGCAACGGTGGCCACGTCGGTG
Source organism: Pirellulaceae bacterium (assembly GCA_018402565.1). Lineage (GTDB taxonomy): Bacteria > Planctomycetota > Planctomycetia > Pirellulales > Pirellulaceae > M30B19. The sequence continues at coordinate 11,051 of JAGYIQ010000025.1, forward strand.
TTGAACGTTATGCTGCTGATGCTAATCACCGGGCCGACGGGTATCTCCCAGTGCGCGTAGAACTGATCCAGGTACATCACCGCGGTAACGTCGCCAAGGTTGGTGTTGCAGTAGTTGTTGACGGTCTCAATGGCCGCATCACGCAGCGCTTCGATGAGCGTGTCCTCGTCGCTGTGGTCCACACGTAGGTGCGCCTTCAGGTCCGCGGTCGTGATGACGTTGGAGGTGGTGACCGCGCTGGTCTTTTGGATGCTGTAAGCCATGCCCCTAAAATACGAAAAGGGCAGAAGCCGAAGCCCCTGCCCTTTCCTATGTGGAATGGCCGTCTTACGCGGCCTCGATGTCCGTGCAGATGCTGAATGCACCAGGCTGACGGATGGCAACGTCGAAGAACCGGTTGACGTGCAGCGTGACCTGCGCGTTGCCCGCTGCGCTGTACGGGTCGACCAACAAGTCGAGGCCACCGAAGTAAGCCAAGATGAGGCCCTGCGCGAAGTTTCCAAAGACCATCTGTCCGAGCGGTCCGGCAGCGTTCACGAGGTACGGCGTGGCCGTAGCTGCGTAGCCGTTGAACGTGTTTGAACCAAGGTCGTACAGCGCGCTGACCGAGCTCACCTGTGCCACGTTCTTCGCGAGCTTGTAGGCTTGCGGGCTCATGACGTAGCGAGCGCCAGCCAAGTTGCCACCGGCCGCGAGTACCGCCGCTTCCATGGCCACTGCGAGCGTAGCCGTCATGTCGGTGTTGGTTGCTCCTGCGGTGGTTTGGTCGTCAACGTCCGTGTCAGCCAAGATGACCGCGAAGGCGCGAGCGTCAACGTAGGCGTTCATGGCAGCAGCGAGGTCGCCTGCGATCAAGCGGTCCACATCGGCGCCGCCTTGCAGGATGAGCTGCTTGGTGTACGTCGACTTGGCCGAGACGCGCTCCGGCGTCATGGTCACGTCATCCAGCAACAAGCCCGACGCAGCGTTTGCATCAGCTTCACCTTCGCCCGTGCCGGTAGCCTTGGTGGCCACGCGTGGGAACTGCAACGTGCCGATGGCGTTGTTGATGACGGTCGTGCCCAACTGCTCAATCACGGACGGTGCACGCAGCGCTTCGATGGCCGCGGGAACCGTGGTAGGAATGAAGCCAGTGCCAGAGCCGGTGGTGGCGCTGTGCTCGTCAGCATCACCCAAAGCACGCAGAGCGATGCTGGGGATAGCAATCTGGCCAGCCAACTGCAAGCCCTGGCTGCGTGCTTCCTTAGCCGCTTCCTGTGCCCATTCTGCCTCGGCTCCTTCCAAGTTCCGGCCGTTGCTGATTTGAGCGATGGCGCGGGACAAGCTGAACTTGCCGTGCACGCGCTCCACCTCCCGCTGCTCGCTGGTGCCGGGTGCGCTGTTGCTGATGGACCGGGCGACCATAGCCTGCTCCCGCTCCTTGTGCTTGATTTTGACATCCAAGTTGGCGATGAGGCCGTCCAACTTGTCGCAGCGCTCCTGCTCTGCTTCGGTCAGGACGCGGCCTTCGGTGTCAGCCTTCTGTCCGATGGCGACAAACTCTTCGTAGTGGGCCGAGCGTTGGCCCTTGAGGTCATTGAGATTCATGGTATTCATGTTTGATGGGACCAAGTTACGAACCTCCGGCTTTTCCGGTTTCGCTTCTTGGGTGGGTTGGGTTGCGGTGGTTGTGGGTTCTTCCACGGGAGCCGGTGCGGCTTTCGCTTCCTGCGCCGATAACGCCATATTTCGGGCGCTGACCGTGGTGGTGGGGTAGGCCGGGTACGTCACGGGCGACACGTCCATCAGGCGGCCGACCTTAACAATGGTGCGCTCCGTGCGGTCCTCGTTCCAGGACTGCTCAGCGATGGTGAACGCAAACGAACTCTGCGAGATGTCGCCGCGCTTGATCAGCTTGTACAAATCGCGGCCGTCCTGCGTGTCCGCCAAGGCAGCCCGGTAGCGCAGGCCGCTCTCGTCGACGCTCAGCTCCAGCGTGCCGTTGGTAGTGCGGGCCATGGGTGCACCGTCGTGGTTGAGCAGCAAGCGGACGTCGTCTTCGAGCACGTCGTCAAATGCACCGCGGGCGATTTTTTCCCGGAAGTAGCCGAGGTCGGTGGTCTGTTCGAAGTTGGCAGCGTAGCCCTCGATGACTAAAGTGTCGTCGCCAGCAGCCCGTACCTCCGATGTCCGCAGCTCGACGTTGTCGCCGTACTTGCTGCGGATTTCTTGTTCAAATTGTTCCTGTTTCATTTGATGATAGTTTGTCCGAGTAGGCCTGCACCCGGTCCAGGGCGATTTGGTTGACCTGCACCAAGTGCACGTCGCCACCCTCCACTGGGTTAAGGCCTTCCTTCTTTCGGACTTCGTTGATGCGCATGCTGCCGTTCTGCAGCATCTGCGTGTAGAAGGCCGCGCGCGCTTGCATGTCGCCGCGGTAAAGGTCGTTCAGGTCGAACTTGGCGTAGATCTGCGGACGCTCAAACGACAGCAGCAGCTTGCGGTCAATCTCCTGCTCGATGCGCTTGGTCCATGGGGTCACCGTGTGCCGGGCAAACATCAGATTCTGCTGCTCCACGTTGTTGTAGGTGGTCTGCGATTCGAGCTGCACCAGCGCAGGCGGTACGCTGAAGATGCGGCAAATCTCCTCGGCCTGAAACTTGCGCGTCTCGATGAACTGCGCCTCGTCCGGCGTGATGCTGACGCGGCTGTACTTGAAGCCGAAGGGCAGCAGCTTGGTGCCGGCCTGCAGGTTGGCCTTCTGCCAGCTCTGCTGAATGACGTCCATCTGCTCTTTCTTCAGCGGCTCGTCGGTGGACAGGATGCCGGTCATCTGACCGCCGCTACCGAAGTACTCCGCGCCGAAGTCCTGCGCGCTTTTGGCCAGTCCGAGGTTGTCGCGGTGTACGGCGATGGGCGACTTGCGCTGCAGGTTGCAGATGGTCAGCATGTTTTCCGGCATCACCACGCCGTAGTTGCGTACGACGTAGGCCATCTCGCCGTTGACCTTGCGCTCGTCCACGTCGTTGCGGCCGACGATGTGCATGGCCATAGCGTAGCCGCGGGTGTCGCGCTCAATGACGGCGTAACCGACGCCGGATAGGACCGCGTGTGCCAGGATAGTTTCCCAGAACTCGTAGGCCGTCTGATAGCTGTTGGGCTCGTACTTCACGAGGTCGTACGCCGGGTGCGCGTTGGCCACCACCACGCTGTCGCGCTCCTCGACCATGACCTCCAAGCCCAGCGACGCGACGGTGCTGGCGATTTTGTTCACGCAGGCGTACACCGTGCTGATGCCCAAGGCGGACGATTCGTTCACGAAGCTGCCGCTGATAGTGCGGCCGTAGATGCCAAGGTCGTCGGGCAGCGTGGTGCTGTCGAACTTGCCGACGCGGTAGCGGAACAATGCGGATAGACGGTCGCCGAGTGTAGCCATTGCGCGCAATTTACGTCATTTGAAAATTCAGGGTTTGCAACATCAGAGGCTGATGATCTCGAAGAAGTCGCGGCTGCTCCTGGTGGCTTCGTGCGCGTACTCGTTCATGGCGATGATGGAAGCGATGACGCCGTCCACCTTCTTTGCCTCGTTCCGCTCCTTGGTTACGCGCTTGTTCTCGTTCACGTCCGTGTACACCACTGCGCACCCCATCTGCCAGCGCAGCACCTCGTTGCCGCCGTGTATGATTTTGCCGCGCATCATCTGCATCTCGAACTCCTTGGTCGGGCCGTTCATGATGGTGATGTTCTGCGCCATTGGGTGCATGTTGATGTCAGCCTCAATAAGCTCCGTCACCAGGTACGTGCTGAAGCGCGGGTCATAGCCGATGCTGCGGACGTCGTACTCGCCGCACTTCTCAATGATGTGATCGCGGACGTAGCGGTAGTCGGTGACGTTGCCCGGTGTGACAGTGATGTGCCCGTCCTTGGCGTAGCGCATGTAGTCGATGCCGGCGCTTAGGCGTTTGGACTGCGCCTTCTCCTGGTTGACGAACTGGTGCAGCAGGAGGTAGAAGCAGTCGTTGGGCTCGTCACGGAACAGCAGGGAGAACGCGGTCAGGTCCTGCGTGCTGGCTATGTCAAGGCCGCCGTACGCGGGTAGCTGGTGCAGCCGCGCCCAGGGTATCTCCTTGGCGCCTTGCATGAAGATGTCGTCGGGAATCCATGCGTGCTCGGCGCTGGTCCAGATGTTCAGGTTTAATCGCAGGAACGTGTTGAGGTAGCTGGGTATGGTCTCGGCCTTCTTGCTCTCCTGCTCGAAGTAGGCCTTTTTGCATATGCTGCCGTAACCGGGGTTGGCCTTCTGCCATGTCTTCTCGTCGCGCCAGTCGTCGCGCTCATCGGCGGCGTAGAGCACCGGCAGGAACGTGTCGTCCACGATGCTGCCTTCCTTGACTTGGCGGGCGTACTCGTGCACCTCAAAGCAGATGCTGTTGCGGTCGTGGCCGGCGGTGGTCAGCGCGATGATTAGCGGCTGCGAACGGGCGCCGGTGGAGGTGACCAGTACGTCCCACAAATCTCGGTTGGGCTGTGTGTGCAGCTCGTCGAATATGACGGCGTGGCAGTTGAAGCCGTGCTTGGTAGAGGCCTCTGCGCTGATGGACTTGTAGAAGCTCGACTTGTAGTGGATGCTGTTGCGCAAAACCTTGCCGCGCTCCCGCAGGTACTTGTTGTTGCCCACCATCTCCTGGGCGATGCTGAAGACGATGTTCGCCTGGGCGCGGTCGCCCGCCGCCGAAATAACCTCAGCGCCAGGTTCCCCATCAGCGAATAGCATGTACAAAGCAATCGCAGCGCTGAGGTTACTCTTCCCATTCTTGCGCGGAATCTCGACGTAGCAGGTGCGGTACTTGCGGCGGCCGTCCGGCTTTTTCCATCCGAAGAGCGGGCGGATGATGTCGTCCTTCTGCCAGCCTTCGAGAAGAAACGGTTTGCCGCCGAGGTCGCCCTTGACGTGAGTACAGAAACGCTCGATGAAATCAACTGCGCGATCTGCCGCCTGCGCGTCGAACCAGTAGCCCTGCGCGTCTGCCTCATCCGAAGTACTGCTCGACATCTTCTTCTTGCTCGGCGGAAACGCTGCCCAGCTTGCGCTCAAGTGTCGTAACGATTGCTGTTTTCCGCTGACGGTTGTCTCGTAGCTGCTGCCATTGCGGTCGCTGTTTGTCGTGACCGCTGGGAGCCATGTAACAAGTGCCTGCCTCGTCAATGTATTCCTGCAAGGCGCGCTCCTCTAATTCGACACAGGCCAAGCTATAAATCAAGCTTTTTAGCCCTGGCGTTAAGTCACCTCTAACGCCATACTCCAAGCAAAGCTCGTCGTATCGCTGCTGTTGTGTTGTGGTCATTTGGTCGGTTTTCTTCCTCTTTTGCGTTTCACAATTGTCTCGTCGCTTACCGCTCCCTGCAAAACGTATTTACCAAAAGCCGCTATAGTCAGGTTGTTCGGATTGCTCCAGGCCTTGTATGCTTGGGTCACGCTTGGGTAAACTACGCCGTTCCAAATCACCTCTTTACCCTTTTTTGGTTGCGATTTTCTTGCAGCTTCTGCGGCATGAACGGCTGCTAAACTTTGGTGCCCTTGGCTAATCCATCGTGCAAATGTTGACTTTGCTACCCCTATGCCGCTTGATTGATGCGCATCCATAAGGCTGTAATAAACCTTACCCTCCCAATAAATTTTGGTGCCCATTTGTTTTACGTCTTTGTCTGACCTGAATCCAAGCTTATGCCATTTGCGAACAGATTCACGTGACATGTTTGAGCTTTTTGCCGCTTCGACAAAGCACTTATGCAGCGCCCCGTTCCATTGAATTCCGCCAAAGTAGTGACGGCAATAATGAATGTAACCGAAGCCGTTGCTGTCTCTAATGTCCAAGTCGGACATGTAGCCCTTTTTTATGTATTCGCTAATTGTTGACGCATCAAAAGCAGATTCTCTTGCCGCTGCCGCAAGGCTTTCATAAACGGCACCATTCCAATGTGTAGCCTGGGCGTGGGGCTTCGCTATGCTGACCCAGCTTTGGCTGTTTAGGCAGAGCGGATTATCAATGATTGTTTTCAGGATGCCTTCTTCTACCCTCCTGGCCTGTTTTACCGACTTGCAAACCTGAACCACATCCCACCTGCCCACCCCGTATCGCTCAAGCTCTGAGTGCAATCGGTCGCTGCATTTTTGGCTGTGCCTCACTAGTCGGTTTTCATGCACGCGTCTTCGCGCTTTTAGATTGACCGACGACCCAATGTAGAATGAGCAGCCAACATTAAGACGGTAAACGCCTGGTGTATCAGGAAAATCAGGGCCTGTGAAATGCATGGTCTAAGTTAATTAGTTTCATCTTGCCCACCAAA
>JAGYIQ010000026.1 GCA_018402565.1 Pirellulaceae bacterium
CCTCTGGATCTGTCAACTCACGCTGGCGCTTTTTCTGGCTCTTTCCGGTCTTTTTTCGCCCGCACGGAGCACGGAGCGCGGCGATCCGTTCCGAGTTGCTGAACAAAATCGATCACTCCCATGGTCTTGAGAACGCGTTGTTCGGCAACTGGGAGCTGTTCGAATCCGTGGGCCGGAGGCAGGCCCTCCTGTCTGCACACACGCTCCAGTGACGGCACCAATCGGGATGGTGGGTTGGCTCCATTCTTCACTCCCGGCCGGCGGCCTTTGTGCTCAGGCTTTCTAATCTTCCCCGTCACTGCCACCCGCAGCCGGGAAAGTTTCTGTTGCGTCGTTGCCGGGTTCGCGTAGCGATACGGTTCGTTATTCTTCAGCATCAACCAAGCGATTCCGACTAACTTCCGAGCCGTCGCACACACGGCCACGTTCCAACACTTCCGCTTGGCAAGGCGGCGGAAAAACACACCGAGCGGCCCCGGCTGGCGGGACATGTTCTGAGCCGCCTGAGTGAGCAGCGCGCGGGCTTGCGAGGAGCCACGCTTGGATATCGGACCGTAATGGCAGCTGTTGGCCGACTGCTTGACCGATGGCGTCAGCCCCAAGTAGCTGGCGGCGTGGTCGCCGTCGACGAACCGAGATGAGTCTCCCAACGCTGCGATCAGCGATAGGGCAACGCAGTAGTCCACTCCCGGAATGGTCATCAGCAGTCGAACTCGCCCCTGCTGCCAAGCGTGTTGCCGCAATGACTCCTCGAGAGTCTCGATTTCTTTGTTAATACCCTCGATAAGCTGCAGATCGGAGTCGACCAGTGGCCGTTGGCAACGCGGAAGGTCGCATTTGGATAGCCAAGCCAACCCTTCCTTACTGAAGAGCGTTTTCACGGGAACTTCAATGAGAAGGGCCGCCAGCACACTCTGGATCCGGTTTTTGAGCCGGGTTCGTTCGGCCACCAATCTCCCACGGCGGCCCGTCAACTGCCGTAGAGTCCGCGTGTCGTCGTCGGGAATCCACACGCTGGGCAGATAATCACATCGAAGTAGTTGGGCGAGAACCTCCGCATCGACTTTGTCCGTTTTGACTTTGGCCTCTGCTATGGCTTTCGTCTTCATTGGATTACTCACCACCACGCGACCGGCGGTCTTGTTGACGATGTCAGCCACGGCCCACGCATTCGTTGTGACTTCAAGAGCCACGCTGTCCTCGGGGGTCAACTCCTCTGCAAACCTTGCCAGCACTTCACGCGTGCAATCAATTCGACGGCGAAAGAGTGGCTTTCCATGCTCGTCGATGGCACAGATCTCTACAACCGACTTATGCACGTCCAAACCGATGAACCGCTTCATAACTTCGCTCCTGTTGGGCGTGACGGATGGGCAGGGCCGCTCGGCAACTACCTCTTCGGGCTCGAAGCCCATCCGGGTGGGCCGTAGGGGCAGCCAGTTAAAAAAGCGAGCTCTTGGCTCATAGGATTTCTCGGCTGGCCCCAGAATGAGTGGCCCATTCGTCACTTGGTTCTCTTACGACATTCCGTCCCAAACCCGGTCGCATAAGCGGACCGCGCCGATTCGTGGACCGCAATCGCAATATCCATACCCGTTAAAAAAGCAACGGCGTTCTTCGCGCAGGAGTCGCAGTGAAGTACGCCTGGATTGCGGATCATCGAGACTCCTACCCCGTGATCGTCATGTGCCGTGTCCTCGAGGTATCGACGTCCGGCCTCTATGAATCACTCAAGCGGCCGCCAAGCCAGCGTGCAGAGCGGAGCGAGCGGATTCGTGAGGCCGTTCGGCAGGTGCATGCAGAGTCGCATGGGACCTACGGCAGTGAAAAGATCGCCATCGTCCTCGAAAAACAAGACGGCCTGGAACGAGCTTGCGTCAACACGGTCAAGCGAGCCATGCGTGAAATGGGCCTGAAAGGCCGCGTTTCGAAGGCGGCCATCAAGCCGATAACGACGCAGACCGATCCTTCCAAGAGGCCTGCGCCCAACGTGCTCGACAGGGACTTTGCAGCAGATGCCCCAAACCGCAAATGGGTCACGGATATCACGTATCTCTGGACCCAGGCAGGATGGGTGTACTTGGCAGTCGTCATTGACCTCTACAGCCGAAAGGTCGTTGGGTGGGCCATGGCCGACTCCCCACGACGTCCCTCGTTTCGGATGCCTTGCGGCATGCCATCGAGAGCCGACGGCCTGTTGGCAAGCGGCTGCTTCACCACAGCGACCGAGGCTGCCAGTACACCAGTGGCGACTACCAGCGACTCCTGAACGATATGGGCATCACCTGTTCGATGAGCCGTGTCGGCTGTTGCTACGATAACGCCGTTGCCGAGCGGTTCTTCTGGTCATTGAAGCACGAGTGGACGAACCATGCTGCTCTCGCGGATCTGGCTGCAGCACGTCACTGCGTCTTCGAGTACATAGAAGCGTTTTACAACTCGCGAAGAATCCACAAGACGCTCAACTACATGTCACCAAATCAGTTCGAAGCCGAACACACCCCGGTTGTTGCGGTGTGAACCACCGCCCCGCAGTCCGGAAGTAGTGGCCTACCGCACCTGCCGCTGCTGAGCCGCGACCTTTCGCCTTGCTTCCATCTTCAGCTCAACCGCCTTGGCAATGCTGTGAAACACGTGTGGGTGGTTCACCTTGAACTCTTGAAGCCGCTGGGCCAGGCCGATCTGCGTGGCAGGCCGAACCTTTGAAGCTCATTGAGCCTTCCACGTGCATGGTTGAGCCGTCGCTCAATCTGAGGAATCTCCGCCACCAGCTGCTTCGCCTCGGCCTCGGCAGCGGGCTGGGCCTCATCTAGCTTTTCAAGCTCGGTTGTGAGCGTGCGGTGCTTCTTCACGGCCGCTACATCTCGATCCCACGCAAAGTGAGGTAGCCCAAGTTCAGTGAGCACCGCCTCGATGCGGGCCAGCTCGTCACCGTAGAGCTGCTCCCCACGGGCACATCGAGCAACATACTCGCGGTAAAGCTCGAGGTTCTCTCGCAGCCGGTTTTCGACCGCCTGGTCAAGTGTCAGGGCGGGTTCTTCGCTCTTGGCCTTCCGGGCCTTCGTTGCAGTCGTCATCTTCGCAATCCTTTGCGGCATCCCATATCAGTCAGCCATCGGCAGCCGCAGCCGTGGCAGACGTGTGCTGTTATTCGTGCAGGGCCGTCTCGAGGTAGTAGCGGTCGACCGGGCATTTGTCGCATTCCGAGTTGGCTTCCAGCTGCCACACGCGAAAACGCTCCAACTCATCCCCGTCGACAATGCCCAGGTCGACCAGGTGGTCGATCTCTGGCTTTCACATACACCGACGGGGCATTGAGGTAGTGAGTTACATTCGAGCCGTCTAGCTGCCTAACAGATACCGTGTCGAAACGCCTGTTTCTCGGAATCTCTGCTCGTGTCGGCCTAGGTGGAATCTCACCTGTGGCGTACATCGCAAAAGGCCGCGTTCCGGGCCGGGCTTCGAGAGCCTTTGGCAGAATCACATCCCGCCAGCTGTGCCATTCATGAAGCCATTCGTTGATGTGCTGTAGTCGATTAAAGGACGGGTCGAGGGCCTGCACACAACCAAACACAAGCTCCTCCTCGAGCTGCCAGTCGAGGACATCTGTCACCCCATCGACAAACCGCTTTCGTATAAGTGATTTTGCACGCGGCATGTATCAACCTCCCTCGAGTCTGGTGGCGAGCTGATGGAGCGTGCGGGAGGCTAGTCCTCGAAAGTCTCGCTCGAGGTTGGCCGCCGGGTTGACCCGTATCCCGCCAAAACGATCGACAAAGGTTCCGCTGTCCCTTTCCACCTGATCGGCGTACTGTGCTGCCCTCTCAAGAGCCTCACAAGCGTTTCGGAGCATCGACTCACTAGCAGGCTCGAGCACCCAGCGGCCGCGGACGTCGTTCCACAGCTTCAGCCGGTCGCCGGTGAGCTGTAGTCCGCGGGGCCGGCAGCTGTGGCCGAGGGGATCGGCTGCGGCTCGGCGGGCTTGTTGTGCTTCCACGCGGGCGTTTGGTTTGCGGGGCATTTTCGGTGGTTGCGTTACGTGGCTAGTTGATGCGTTGCCAAAACGGCTTGCACGATTTACCTGGCATATACATAGAGAGTACACCGGGGTTTACATATTTCCATGGTTGGGATGATTTAAGGCCGGCAGGGGACCTCCACGCCCCCACCCCTCACCCTGCCTTCTCCTGCCGACGTTCATCCAACCAGCGTTGAAGGTCAGACTCTCGATATAAAACTCGACCACGAACATCACCGCTGCGACTGTACTGTGGTCCTCTCCTGCACACTGCCCACTTAGCCAAGGTTTGTGTGGTTACACCCAAACGCTTTGCGGCTTCCTTTCGGCTGTAGATTCTCTCGGCTGATGGTGTTTCGCATGTCATACCGTCAACATACGGGGCAATACCGACACCCATCCAGATACTAAAAGGGAATGTCGCCCAACTCATCGTCCCAGGTGATGGCCTTCGGGTTTACCTTCTCGCCAGGCCTCCCCGGGATGTCGTCCGTTGTGGTCTTCCTCTTTGCTGGGCCTTGCACGGTAGTCGTGGTCGCCTTTGTTAGACCGGGGGCTGTGGTTGGTGATTGATCTCGGTAGCTGTCAGGCTCGGGGCTATCTGGCCTGGCTCGAGCTTGTCCCGCTGCGAGAAAGAAGACGACACAAACGCATCAACACCAACCGGAAGGCGGCCCCTAAGACCTTCGCCATCTCATCCCGCATAATCTGCGACATGACATCAGCCCGAATGTGGGCCCGGCCATCGTTGGGGCAGGTGGCCACGATCTCGTCATGGACGAACATCGCCAGGGCAAAGCCCGTGCGAAACAGCTTCCACATTGCCAGGATTGCCCCATCAGCGGCCAGCCCTTGGAACGTGTTGTTGCGTGCCGATCTGAAAGTTACACCGGGCCCGCAGCCTACCCGTCATCGTGCAGGACAGCTCTTCGGTCATCGTGTTGCGGATGGCTGCGGTGAGCGTTGGCGACGGCTCTCTGTTGTCGATGGCTCGCTCCAACGCTGCCCGGGCCTTCTTATTGCCCGGCAGTATCGGCTTGAATCGGTCAGCCATCGCCCAGAATGGCGAGGCTTCATCCTCGGTCAGCGGGATGCCGTGGTAGGTCGAGGCAGTACCGCCCAACACGTTGAGCATCTGCCAGCCCTCGCCTCGAGATTGAAGGCCAAGAAACTTTGCAGCCTGAACCCCGGGGCACACTCGACTCGAAAGGTGTTGCCTCCAGCTCGGGGCCAGGCGTTTGTATGCTGCGACAATCGCCTCCACCTGATGCAGCTCCAGGTCGAGGCCATAGTTCAGCTTGGCGACCTGCTGAATCGTCCGCGGGCCCATACCTCCGGGCAAGCCGAAGGTGATCGGCTTCACCGCCTTTCGCTCGCCCGCAGTGATGGGCCCATAGCGTTCAGGGTAGAGGCAGTGGGCGATCGACCCGTGGACATCGAGGCCCCTGCGGATCACGTCAGCCAGACCGCTGCCGTACCCGGTTTGGGTTTCCATCACCGCGGCCAGGGCCACCACCTCGATCTGGCTGAAGTCGACCGCCACAAACACGTTGCCCTCGGGCGGGATCACCAGCTGCCTGATCGAGAGTCGATCCTGCGGCGTGCCGCCACACTTGGGCAACGTCTGAAGGGCGATGGTGCCGGTGGCCGAGAATCGACCGCTGTTGAGGAGAGGGTTCCACTTCGGGTGCAGCTGTGGCTCGGTCATCTTCTCGGCGTAGGTCCGCCGAAACTTCCTGGCGTGCTCCCAGTCGGCCCATGCCGCCGACCACCTCACTGATGCCAAGGGCCACCCATCTGGCTCGGTGCTGTTTCGACATCGAGATACGGCCCGTCTCGGTGCGGTGGAATGGCTCGGGCAGGATGCCGTCGGCCAGGAGCTGCGGCTCCACCTCGGCCAGGTAGCGGGCCATCGAGGTCTGCACCGCAGGCACCCGTTTGGGCAGCTCATCGATCTCCCACTGTGGCATCCCGGTCAGGGCCTCGATCTCTGGCTCGACCGGCACGGGGATGCTCAGCTCTCGAAGTCGGGTCGTGGCGTCGGCCTGGCTCGCCATGAGCGACCGCATAGCCTCTTCCCGCCTGGTCAGGTCGAAACACACACCGTTCATGCCCATCGCCTTGGCAAGAATCGATGCCTTCACCTGGGTGTGGATTGTCAGCGGGCCGTAGGTTTTCCAGGCGTCGGCAAGCGGCATCCTCTCCCGGGAATCCGTAGGCATCTTTGGCAGCGTTTTTGAGCTGCTCGACTTCCCGCAGCTGGCGCTCGCCATATCTCGAGCACTACATCGGTGTCGCCCGCGGCGTAGTCGAGGGCCACCTGCTCGATGTCGGCGGGTGGCCTGCCGATGTACTTTCCGAACGATGTCCTCACGGGATCGCCAGCTGAGTCGACGACATCTTTGGCGACGGTGATGCCGAGGTACTTCTGTGCCAACGCGTCGAGGCTATTGAAGACCTGGGCCGTGCCGGTGGTGGCGAGCGACAACAGCCGCTCCAGGGTCATCGTGCAGACCATGCGGCCCTCGATCGATCACCGGCCAGAATGATCCCGCCTTGCGGTCAGCCAAGGCCCGCTCGCACACCCACGCGTCAAACTGCACGTTGTGGACCACGAGCGTGGCGTGGTGTGGGCCTCGAGGAACGCTGCCAGGTCATCGGGAGCGATGTAGAATCCTGCCACACCGTCTGTGGCTGTGGCGACCACCAGACGGGGCGGCTTCGATCCTGGGTCGTTGATGTCGCCAACCGCCTCGGTTTCGGTGTCGAAGCCGAGGGTGGTGGCGGCCAGTCGGTCGCCAGGCTTCCACCAGCGGTATGGGATGCCTGTGGCGGGCTTCGAGTTGTCGACGGTCGCGGCTGGCGTTGCTGATCCATATATCCGCAGCAGCTCGTCACGATGCCCGCGGAGAAGCTCAACCAGGGCCCTCGGTGCCGATGCCGTGCCGAAGTCGACCACCAGCTTTCCAGAAGTCGTTGACGCGGATGGTGCCGCCGATGGCCTTGGGTCTGCCGGATGCACGTCAACCAGGGTGGTGCCGCTCATAGCTCCACCTCACCACGACACCACGTCGGTCAGATATAAGAAGAGCGGCTGGGGGCCTCTGAAAGAGCGTCGTTAGAGTCACCAGTGTCACCCTGCTCGTGAAACGCTGTTTGTCGGCTACTGTTGCGTTCTGGCGGTCGACACTGCTTGTTTCTCTGACGAGTGTCACTTTCGCTCGATCAGTTCGAAGAGTGTCGACCCTGACCGAGGTGACACTCTTGCTTGAACAGTGTCACCTGCGAATGTGCTTTTTCTGGAAAACACTGTTTTCTGAGGGTGCGGGTGACACTGATGACACTGGTGACGCTATTTCACAGGTAGCCTGGACCTCTCTTTTCTGTCCGAGATTGATGCCGTAGTTCGACTGGCGATGGCGGGCATCCGTTAGGGCGACACGACCCAGAGCTCGTGTCCGTCTTATGTGCCGATATTGGGCAAACCCGTAGTGACCGAAGCATCTTGCACTGCTGACTTGGTCAGTCAGCTTCGAGCGACGGGATCGAGGCCTTCGGCGTAGGCACGTTTCAGGCACCGCCCCACTGGTGGCTGGGATGCCGTCTGTGACCACACTCAACCAGGGCTCGCAGGACGGCTTCGTGCGTCTCATCAACAGTGACATCCTGGGCAGCTCGAGTCTTGTCGATGGCGAAGGCCTGAAGCTCAGCCAACGAGCCCTGCCACGCCAAGCCGGTCAAACAGGTCGGCCAGCTGAAGAATCAGGCCCCCACGTCTCCCGTGATCGTGGGAACATGTCGTCAGGGCAGACCTGGCTGATGTCCCGCAGCTGCGACAAGCTCACCGGCCCGCTGCATTGCAGAACGTGAACAGGGCATCCCGCAGTCGTTGCCACATATCGCCGGTGGCGTTCGTCACCTGGGTGAAGGGCAGTTTTTGCGTTCCCTGGAGGGGCCGGAACATCCGGATGTGGATCGCCTGATCAAGCAGCGTGTCGATGGGCTCGGCAATCGAGAAGAATGCCTTCGGCCCGAATGTTTGAAACGTCACCGGTGCGGTTGTCTTCACCCTCGCAGCGGGCCACACACGCCCCTGGGTGTTGCTGCGAGAGCAGCGTCGGCATCAACGCATTGGACGGGTCAGCATCCTCGAGGTTTTCACTTTCATCGACCAGCACCGTGCCTCCCCGGCGTGCAGATGCCGGAAGAGGCTGGCAGCACTCGGGTTGATCACGGCATGGGCTCGATACACCAGCTGCGTTGAGGCAGTGGAAAATCCGAGACTTGCCACTGCCTTTAGGGCCCGTTGATCGCCAAGAACGGGACCACTGACCACTGATCCGCGGAGTAGGTCAGCACCGACCACAACGACAGCACCTTCAGAAAGCCGTCGGTCGGTTCCTCGGGCAGCTCGATGAACATGGCGAGCGATTCAACCAAGGCCCTGAGGAGCTGAGTCTGGCTGCATCACCTCAGTCCCGTCCCGCAGCCAGCCTTCGACAACGCCCGGTGACGGCTCCCACAAACGCTCAACAGCAGGCGGCCCGATTTCAGGGTGGAAGTAGTATCGGTCGCCGGCCAGCTCAATCGACTCTGGCAGCGGGATGAAGTCTCGCGTGCCATCCGATCGGCCCAGGTACGTCATCCACACACCTTCGAGGCCATCCTCGCCGCGGCAAAACTTCGGCACAGTGAAACCCGTGGCCATCCACTCTGCACCAGCTCCGCACCGTGAACCGCTCAGGGCCGAAGCAGTGACAGACACGTCGAGAAACTCGGCATGATCCACCATCGTGTCAGCTGCGGGCGTGGGCTGAACGTCTCCCACGGCGACTGGCCTTTAACAGCCTGCGTCGATCAACGATCGTGTCGGTGTCGTCTCCCAGCTGTTTCCACCGCCTGGTTGATGAACTTGGCTCGGCTGTTGGCCTTTGTCGGGTCGATCACGTCCACGGCAGTGAACGGGCCCCGCCTGGCGATCACCTTCACGCGTTGTTTGTCAGCGCGCGAGTACCTCAACCGTCGGCTCGGCTGGCAGCTGCGACGGAATGGTGGTCGGCAGCTTGTCTCGATCAATCGAGGGTGTGCGAGCCTGGCTGTAGGCGTTGGGAATCTGCCGGCCAACAAAGTCGTCGACATCATCGGCATCAAGCCCCAGGGTCTCGGAGACGTTGGCCGATTCGCTCAGTCGCCTCATCGAGACTAAATCCCGCGGCGTGCATCTCAATCGCCACCCGATAGGCAGTCTGCCGCCGGCTAGGCACTGCACCACCTTCAGCCTCGAGCAGCTCGCCACCGTCGAGGAATGCCAGGGCGAAGCTCGGTAGGGTGCCGGAGGTGTCGATGTTGAGACGCTCCGAACCGATCCCACCAACAAACTCGAGCTGGTGAACCTCAGCCTCAGGAAACGCGTCGAGGGCGTGCTTTGCCCCGCTGAAAACGGTTGTGGCCGCCATCGGAAAAGCTAGGGCCATACTTCTTTTTGCGGTTTCGGAATCCAGGGGCTCGCATCAATCGCGGCGGGTCACTGATCGACGCATCGGCACCCTCGACCGCGTCGATGATTCCACGTTGAAGGGCAGACCACCGGATCAAGATCAATCGGGTCGGTCAAGCCTCCACACTGCCTGCACCCCGCCACCGCTGGCAATCACCGCTGAAGGTTCCGGCAGGCCCGCAGCACCGACTCGCTCGAGCAGCTGCTCAGTGCTAACACCGCGGTCGATGTCGACGCAGAGTGCCCTTGCCAACGCGACATCCTCGGCCTGTGTCCCTCCCGTGGCTCGGCGGGGATTGAATCCGTAGTAGACGTTCGCGCCCGTCATCATTGAGCTGACAAAGCTCATCGTGGATGTCCGACAGTGTGGCTATTGTCGACCAAAAGTGCCTGACCTTTCGGCCAGGCCCCAGGCAACGAATCTCGATCACGTCGGCGGGCTCGAATAGCATCGCCAGAAAGCCACTGAAGGCTGACCAGCTCTCACTGCTGGCGTCAGGATCACCGTCAAAGCGGCTGGAGTCAATCGTGCGCTGTCATCATCTAGCTCCTAAAAAGAAAAGAGGTCTGGGGCACCCTGAGAAAGTGTTGAAAGCGTTGAAAGTGTTACCAGCACCGTGAACCCGTGCGGGTGGCAGGCCATTCCCGCCACCCGCACCAGGCCCACGGCTACATGCGGGTGACATCACCGATGGTGGTGCCCGTCCCGCTCCGGTTTGTCACAACGACAACCAGAAACTTCTGGCCTTCAAAGTCGGCCCAGTCGATGGCCTCCTCGGGCCTCAGCGGGCGACCCAGCATCCTCTGCCAAAATCCGCCCGCAGGCGTTTCGAGGGTGGGCTGCTCACTGACGATCGCGGACGGTTCCTCACCTGCATCGGTGCGAAACTTCACAATCAGTGCCGGGCCATAATCAGGCCTGTCAGCCTTTGGGGGCAGACGAAACGCCCCCAAAAACTCAGCAGCGTAGCTGCCCGGCTTACACCCAGAGGGCTTCCACCGTAACGGGACCAGACACCTTTTGAAGCGTTGCTTCAACCATAAAATCACCTCTAACATGGCCGACTTCATAACTGCCCGCGGTGCAGCCAGGCCGCGGACTAAAACTGACGACGGTGTCAGCTTTGTTCAGAGTTGTGCGAACAGACGGTCAAAGCTGCCGCGACCTCGGGCATTTCTTCGGTAGCGGGTACGGGAAACGCTCTGGCGACTTAAACATTCCGGGCCTCGCGGATGTTCACCAAAAATCGTTCTCGACCTTCGACTGCACCCAGCCTTCAAAGGCCCTGGCGAACCGCTCACACGGTTTCGAGAAGTACCTCGCAGAACGTGTGCCGTCGGCAGCGATGCTCTGACAAACAGCGGCTTCGGCAAGGCACTCAGCAGCTGTTTGATTCGAGGGTCACTCGATAACGGGTCGTCGCCGCAGATATGGTGATCCGCCGTGGGCCCACCGTGTGCCAGGCAGCCAGGTCCATAGTTTCGAGTAAGGTTGATAACCCGCTGGGCATGCTCGTAGTGAGCCGCAGCTGGCCCGCGCCCGCGGGCACCAAATGCAAAAGCTAGCCTGCCGCCGAATGTCATCCGCTCAACAGGCCAGCACAGGAAATGTGCTAGGTCGTGAATGGCGTCGAACGTCTCATTTAAGACCACGTCGCGGTTGTCTTGCCATCTCCCAAACTGCACCCCGCGAGGGCGAATCACCATCTGGAAATAGTCGGGCAGAACTGTGGCACCATTACGGTAATCCGACCTTGGCGAGGCATGTTGGTCAGCCCGCGGCATTCAAGGTCAGAAATGAAATCCCGCTTCCGCACCGTCTCCCACTAACTCAGCAAGCGCGTTCGTACCCGACAGCCTGCTTCCACCTGCGGGCATCCGCCCACGAGTTAAACTGAGCCAGAGGCCGCCGCAGCTTGTCTTTGGCGTTGACGAGGAAGATTCCGCCGTCAGGTCCGCGACGCTCCAGAATCGTGAACCGGTGTTCCCGTGGCTTGCGATCCTTCTTCGGAGTGTCTGGTTTGGCTTTGTAGCCACGGGCAGCAGTATCCTTTCGACTGCCGGGAATGTACTCGCCAAAATCATCAATCCTGAGCTCAGGCAGTGCAATCTGTGGCTGCATCGTTGTATGTGCTCCATTAACGGGCGTTTAACTTGAAGGCGACACGGTGCGGGCATACCTTCCCGCAGCTAGGACTAAAAACACGAAAAACAGCGGCCCAGAGTGGGCTGCTATGTATTGCCTAGACGGGCGTTTGTTAACGCTCTTAGCCGACGGTGGTACTCGGCCCGCAGCTCATCAGCGGCGTGAAGGTACGCTTCGTCGCGGTTGGTAAACCATCGCCCGCTTCGTGGCACAACTGTGCCGTGGCTGGTTTCAACCATCTCACGGCCGGAAAAGGTGCAGGCCGTGCCGGTCGTTTCGTAGTGGCTTTCGCCAACTATGACAACTTGGAAGACTCGCTGCCCGCTAATAGCAGGCGACACGCGGTTGTCGTCCATAAAGGGAAATGTTGTCTGACGTAGTTTCATGACTTATGGCTCCGATTTTCTTTGCGTTCTATTTAGGACAAGTACGTACGGATTGGCGTTAAAAGGGAAGATCTCTAGCCTGGGCCCTCTCACGATTCCCATACAACCGCTGGTGTAGCTCTGATACATCACGAGCAACCTTGGCCTTTGAAGCCGGTTGTTCATGCCTAGAGCACACGGACTGCGATGTTTCTATGTCGCCTGCTCTTACCTCAAAGAATCGCCCGAGGGCTTCTTTCGAGGTCATCCGCTCCCTGCCGATCAAAAGCGTCTCGAGCTTGCGGCCACCGCAGCCTCTTAAGGCCCAACGGTGTAGTGTTGAAACGTGAGTCTTTCTTCCGGTGCGGGACCGCACCCACTCGGCAGCTTTGGCCAGACACACAAGCTCTTCGCGGTGTAGAGGCGAAGGCATCGTCATGGCTCGCCCCCAACTGCTTGTGGGGCTTTTGGTGATCGCACTTCCGCAGCTGCTGCACCACTTGATGAAGATCGATCAACAGCCCAAGCCTTCGAGCTAGGTCGCGTATTTCCGCGGCCGTCTCGGCGGGGCTCGGGAGACGGGACAGGAGACGTTTGCAACGCCCCCGCCTGATCGGCGTTGGTGACATTCTTGCCCTCGGCTGATGTGTTGTTAACTGCCATACGCGAAAGATATGGCGAAACACTTCAGCCAGGCTATGAGTAGGGACGCAGCGTGTCCCTACCTACGTTTTCGCACGGGAGAATAGTGCATTGTCACACTGCTTCGAGATGCGGTTCCGATCGTCTTTGAACAATCCGCTGCACGCTCAACCTTCCAGCTTAGGTTGGTTTCACGACACAGTTTGTCGATCTTGTTCACAAGCCTGGTGATTCTCTTTCTGCGGGTATCTTTAGGAAGACACGACAACTCTTCGAGAATCGGATCACCATCCGGGCCGCCGTCAAACAGCCACTCTTGCGGGATCACGCCGCTGTATCCGCTGTGCCTAACGATGCACTTTAGACATGCTTTTTCCCACTCATTGAGGTCGGCAGCCACGATCACATCAAAGCCATGATGTAGCAACCACTGCCGCCACGGGTCTTTTGAGATTGCCGCAACAGCAGCCTTGGTATCTCGCCGCAGCATTTCCAGGCCGCGGATCTCCTCATCGGCCTGGCTCATACTGATGCCAGCCCGGCAATTACGTGTCGACATATCACACTCCATTGTTGGGCCTGGTTGGCCGAGCCAAGGGGAGTGTGTTGCCTTGACTCGGCCAACCGTGCTGGAGCTACCAGCGGCCGACTAAACCATATTTCGACGGGTGTTTTTAACGCTCAACCGAGCATACGGGCAGCGTCAACAGCCTGTTTCAGCTTTCGATCGGCATAAATCTCGGTGGTCCGCAAATGCCGATGGCCCAGGACTGCCCCAGCCACCTCGATCCCGAGGCGTTCTTTGATCTCGCCAGCTCGAAGATGCCGCAGCTGGTTGGGACTCCAGCGGTCGATTCCTGCGGTATCACAGGCCCGGTGAATCGCTCTGCGGTAGGAAGCCGTGGTGTACTGACCACCGGCTTGGCGTTCTCCCGTGCCTTTGCGCTGCCTCTTCACGTGCGATGGCCACAACTTGGTCTTCCGATCTTCCCGCCGTTGGGTGTTGTGTTCCTTCACCGCCTCGGCCGGGCTGAAGCAGTAGGCGTTGGGGTGCCGCAGTAGGTACGGCAGGAGCAGCTGTTGGCATTCTGGGCCGATGGCCAGCCGCCTGGGCTCGTCATCGTCTCGCCACTCGAGTTTGTGGTGCTCGGGCGTGAATACCCACACATCCGCGGACCGGTCGATGTCAGCGGGTCGCATCAAGCAGACTTCCCCGGGCCTGGCTCCGGTGAGTCGCTGCACCTGTACCATCGTCCCGACGATGCTGGAGAGATGCGGCAGGGTGGCCTCCACGGCGGTGTCAGGCACCTCCCTGACCTTTTCCACCTCGGGGGCATCGGTGCGGCCTTTCTGAAGCGGGGACACGGTGCAGAGCGATTGCCACAACTCAGCCGACACCAGCTCTTCAGACGCGGCCCACTTGAAGATTCGCCGTATGGTTTTGATGGTGCGGTTCACAGTGACCCGCGGGC
>JAGYIQ010000027.1 GCA_018402565.1 Pirellulaceae bacterium
TGCGGATCGTGTTTGGCGCTGCCGGTGGAAGTGCCGATCCTCGGAAAGGATTCGACCTCTTCGCAGCCGCGATCGGCCGGCTCGCAAGCGTCGGATTTCCAAGACCCTGCGAACTTGTTTTTTTTGGCTCCCCGGAGGCGGCGTTCATCGAGGGCGCAGGCACCATAAGCGTTCGTTCGGCGGGCGTCATTCGGTCGGATGCTGACATGGCCACGCTCCTCGCCGATGCCGACGTCTTTGTTGCCTCGTCGAGGCTAGACAACCTCCCCAACACGGTGATGGAGGCCACTTCCTGCGGCGTGCCGACGGTCGCTTTTCGGATCGGTGGCATGCCCGAGATGATCGAGCATCGGGCAACGGGCTACCTTGCTCGTGCATTCGAAGTGACTGATCTCGCTGATGGGATCTCCTGGGTGTTGGCCGACGAGGCCCGGCTCACGGCACTGAAGACCGCAGCCCGATCGAAGGCCCAGCGCGAGTTCGGCAGTGCCTTACAGACTGAGCGGATGCTGAAGATCTACGAGCGGGCGATAGCTGCGAATTCCTAAATTTGGGCAGCAGGAAATCTAAAGCGCTGCGTGTCATGTTCTATGACACCGCTTATCTAGGCCATCATTCCGTTTGGATGGAGGAATCGGTCCGTGCCTTGGTCGATGCGCGGCCTAATGCTGAGGTACTGTATGCTTTCCCTCACGCTCTTCCTGTTAACGCGACACACGTTTCCTATAAGGAGCCTTCCAGCCACAAGTATCTTCGCCGCATCCAACGCCACACCGGTCTTCCCGCCTACACGTTCGCAAAATGGCGATGTCTTAGTAGGCTGGTACGACAGCACGCCGTTGATCGCGTAATCCTGATGTACTTGGACGACCTGCTGAATCCGGCATTCGTACCCACGGTTCCTTTTCAATGGGTCGGTGTGTATTTCCACCCTCGATTCATCAGAAGGCCATCCGAGTCGAGTCCGATCAAGACCCTTCGCTCCCCCTCGTGCGAGGCTCTATACGTCTTGGATGGTGGAGTGCGGGCTGAACTGGCCAGGCAGACCGGCAAACCCGTGTTCAAGATCCCAGACTTCTGCCCTACGAACTGCAGCGGACCTACGAAAAAAACTGAATTGCTCGCGAACCAGGCAAGCGGCCGCCCGATCGTTGGCATCATCGGGCCGGTCACCAGCCACAAGAATATCGGCGGCATCCTATCTGTCGCCCAACAGCGGAACGATCTACATTTTTTGATTGCGGGCCCTTATTTTCCCCAAGCCATCACCAGCCATGAGCGCTCCCTGCTGGCCAACGCCGTGAAGCTAACAAACGTCACCGCCTTCCTCGAGCATTTCCCTCACGACGAATTGAATGAACTGACGGCGATGTGTTCGGCTCACTTCGCCGCCTATCACGACTTCCTTCACAGCAGCAACAAGTTGATCCGTGCAGCTGCATGGCGAATACCGCTGGTCGTGTCGGACGGCGGATACATGGCTGAGTGCGTCAAAACCCACCACGTGGGCGTAGTGTGCAATCCCTCGGATGCCTATGCGATCTCTGCAGCTATCGACGATGCATTGGTACTGGATCGTGATCACCGTGGATGGGATGCGTACGCAGAGGCAAATTCACTCGATGCCTTGAGGACAGCGCTCAGGCCCTGCGGAATCCGCGGTGCGATCCATGCTTGAAGACGTACGCGTCATCGTGTCTTCGTGCGACTCGTTCGCGGCGTGCTGGCCACCACTCATGCACGGCTTCGATCGTTATTGGCCAGATGGCCCTACGCCAATCCATCTCATCACAAATCGTCTCACGTTCGAGCATCCACGAGTATGCGTGTTTGCAACGCGCGCCGATAACGGCTGGGCTCGCAATCTCCGCATGGCGTTATCTGCTACGCCGCAGCCTTTCGTCTTGTACCTGCAGGAGGACTACTGGATCGACCGGATTGTTGACACTCCCCTGATCGACTCCTACGTGGACCACTTCCGCCACGATCGCTTGGACTACCTTCGGCTTGTTCCCGTGCCGCCGGGCGACAAGCACTGCGGGTTCGACGGCCGCATCCGATTGCTTAAACCAGAGGCCCGGTATCGCACGTCACTCCAGGCCGCGCTTTGGCGAAAAACGGTACTCTTGGGACTCCTTCGAGATGACGAGTCGCCTTGGAACTTCGAACTTGTTGGCAACGACCGTAGCCGGACGTATGGTGTTCGCTTCGGCTGTGTTTTCGGCAGGAACCTGCAGACAACAGCCCCCGGAAATCTCTCGTACGTATGCACGGCAATCAACAAGGGACGTTGGTCAACCGATGCCGTTCGGTATGCGACACGGGAAGGCCTGAATGTGGATTTCGGCACGAGAGGTCGGGAAACCTGGATTGATGACTTTCGCCGTCAGTCGGTATTTGGTCGTACTCTGCATTTAATGGAACGTGTCGTTCGCAAACCCCATCGCGTGTGGCATCATTGCAGAAACTTTTTGGGCTGTGCAGCCCACTCTAAAAACAACCGTAGAGGAATATAGCAGATGCATTTACTAGATAAGTTATCTCGCAACCTTAAGTGGTGGATTCGCCACAAAATCGAAGCGCGCGTGTGGCGAAAGCGCCTCTTCGACGTACCAGCCCCCCAAAAAGTGAAGTGGGCGGTGCTTGATCGCCATAAAATTCCAGGGGCGACGTGGGTTGAGACCGGGACATACCTAGGCGATACGACGGAGTTCCTAGCAGCCCGTGCCGCGATGGTGTGCAGCATCGAACCCGCCGACGCCCTATACCAAGCAGGGTCGCGGCGTTTCAGGAATCAAGCGAACGTCAGGCTGTTGCATGGCACTAGTGAAACGATTTTTCCGGACCTCTTGAAGGAACTCCGTGGCAAAGTCTGTTTTTGGCTTGATGGCCACGCCTCCGGAGGCGTGACTTTCCGGGGCGTGTTATCAACGCCAATCATGAATGAACTGCAAGACATTGAGGCATCTTTGCCAAACTTTTCGTCGATAGTTGTCCTCATTGATGACATGCGGTGTTTTGACCCTTCCATCCCCATGTACGCTGATTATCCGCCACGAGCTAAGGTCGTCGATTGGGCTGAGAGGAATCAAATGACATGGCATATCGAACACGATATTTTCGTTGCAAAACGCGACTAATGCTGCGATTCCCACCGCCAGTTTCGGCATTTGGACAACTAGGGTTTCGGTTGTTTAGCAAAAGCCAAAATGTTGTCTATGCAAATTGGCTTTAAGCTAAGACCTCGATGTACAACGATCGCTTGCGCTCCATGGCGGTCTTAGTTAACGCCGTCGTTAAGTCTGTCGCTGCAGTATTCGGCTGCTCGATTCAGCGAATCTCTGCCTATTCGAGCCCGATGATTCGGCTCGCCATGCTACTCGATCGGCTCCGGACGACGGTCGTGATCGACATCGGCGCGAACGAAGGGCAGTTTGCCGCTGATCTGCGGGCTGCCGGGTATCGCGGACGAATCGTTTCGGTCGAGCCTCTTTCGGTGGCTCACGCCGCGCTCACCAGGGCCGCGGCCAAGGACAGCCAGTGGACGATTGCTGATCGCTGCGCGGTGGGAGCCGCTGAAGGCAAAGCCACTCTGCATGTGGCTGGAAACTCGGTTAGTAGTTCCCTTCGTGAGATGACTGCCGCCCATCTCGACGCCGCCGCTTACTCGAAATACGTGGGAACCGAGGAGGTGCGCGTCGTCACGCTCGCCGACCTGATCGCCCAGTATGGCGCCGCGGCTGATGCACGCGTCTTCATCAAGCTCGACGTGCAGGGTCATGAGCGGGATGTTCTCGACGGCGCCGGCGATCGCCTCGACACCATCAGCGGAATCCAGCTTGAACTATCCCTCGTGGAGTTGTATGCCGGGCAGGCAGTGATGCCGGCTCAAGTCGACTTTCTGGCCAAGCATGGGCTTGCCCTCTGGTCGCTCGACCGCGGCTTTATGGATGGAAACACCGGCCGGCTGCTGCAGTGTGATGGCACGTTTGTGCGTGAATCTGCGATTGTACGGGGATGATCGACCTCTCCCTCAGACCCTCGCGACGCCGCGCCGTGACAGCGCACGTCGTGCTCGGACTGCTGCTCCAGTTTGTGTTCGTGGTGCAGTCGCTCGTTATCCTGCCCCTGTGCATCCGCACGATCGGCGCCGGCCCCTACGGATTTTGGCTTGCCAGCGGCGGGATCATGTCGTGGCTCGCGATCGCGAATTTTGGCTCCGCAGGGCTCACCATGCAAAGATGCGCTTCAGCCTACGGCCGAAGCGATCTGGCGGCGGCTCGCGACTGGTTCATGCACGGCGTGGTCGTGGCCGCGGCATCGGCGGTGGTGCTCCTCGCGCTTCTGCTCCCCGTGGCCGCCTTCACGCCGCCGTGGCTTGGCGCTCGGGGGAGCGTGGCTGCAGCACTCTCCAGCGGGATGGTGATCGCAGGCTGCGGAGCCGCCCTTTCCCCGCTCAACGACACTGCTCGGGGATTCGTGTGCGCGCTGCAGCGCAACAGCTTCGCCATGGGGGCCGAGCTTGCCGCTGCGGCCGTGTCACTGGTGTTCACAATTTGGTCCCTTCTGGCCGGCTGGGGAATCGCGGGCCTGGCCTGGGGCTCGCTGCTGAGAATGGCCCTCGCGCTCGGGCTTAACGTCTTTTTCGCCGCCGTGTGTGCGACACAGGCCGCAGCATCCACACGATGGTCGCGGGCAATCATGGCTGAATACGGCAAAACGCTCGGCCCTCTCTGGGGAGCGAGTCTCGTGGGGCAGCTTGTTCCGCAACTCCCGCTTGTCGTGCTGGCCAAGGCGCTCGGGCCAGAGCTCGGCCCGGCCGCCTCGCTCGCCTACACAGCTACCACGCGGCCCATCGCCCTGGCCGAGATGTTTACGATGCATGCGATCAGCAGCACGTCGTCGGCCATCACGCACCTCGTCGAAGATCCCCAGGCAGCGGGCACGGCTTCGGCACGCGTGAGAGCAATGTCGTCGGCCGTGTATGCGGCCATCGCCGGCGGTGTGGCGCTGTATTGCTTGGGCGACGAGGGATTTGTGAATCTCTGGGTCGGCCGCGATGCATTCATGGGGCAGGCGTTCGTGCTGGCTGCCGCGGTCGCATCCGTCGCTTCGATTCAGCTCCGCTGGCTCATGAATCTTGGCACGAGCCTGGGCATGGTGGCATCCACGGCGGTGTTCCAGGCGGTCGAGGGCGTGGCGCGTGCTACCGCGATGATCGTGGGCGTGGCCTGCCTCGGCCCGATAGGAATTCCTTTGACTGGCATAGTCGTGATGGTGTGCGGCGCGAGCTTTATCGAACGGAGGCTGGCCGAGCACCATGCCTTTCCCACTGCCGGCACGGGCCGGTGGGGCTGGCTGTTGCGGGCTGTCGTCGCGTGTGGCGTCGCCTCCCTCGCGGCCCGATACATTCCTCGCGCAGATTGGGTTTCGTGGGCCGCCGCAATGACTCTTGGCGGGCTGGCCGCAGCATTGGCAGTGCTCGCAGGATCGAGCGAGATACGCGGTTGGATTATGGGATGGTCAGCGCAGCAGATCAAACGATTCCGGGCTGTATGACCTTGCCTCATCGGCGGGAGCGGCGAGGCCTGTGGCTCGGTCCGATGCCAAGCCACGCAGCGCTGACCGAACTTCCGGCACTCAGCCCCGCAGCCGTGCACTGGGAAGAGGGGTTCTTCTCCGGATTGAAAGCCCAGGGCTTCGAACTCAGCGTCGTCAGCCACCGGCCCGAACCTCTCTGGCCTCGAGGGCGATTAACGCCAGGCACGCAGCCGGCTCCAGCCGACGCTTCGTTTCCAACTCACGTCGTCGGCCATATGAATGCCCCGGGCCTTCGTACTCGGTCGCTTGCATGGGCGTATGAACGCAAAGCCCTCGAACTTGTGGCCAGAGGCCCATACGCATTCGTCGCGACCTTCAATCCGTTGCCCTGGCATGTAGCGGCCGCCACGGCGCTCGTCCGGCAGCATGCAACTCCTTGGGTGTCATTTCTGCTGGATGACGTGCTTCACGACCCCACGCTCGAGCGATACGCCCGAGCGACGCGGCTAGCCTCCGGGCATGTCATCCTTTCGGCTGCCGCTGCTGAGAGAATCACGACACTGATGCCAGGAACGCCGGTCCTTCATCTCGATGGCGCGATAAACCGCTGGAGCGGGGAAGGGGCCGAGCCCTTCGGCCCCGGCCGACCGCATGTCGTGTATAGCGGAGCCCACACCGAGGAAGCCGGCATGTCGCTCCTCGTGGCAGCGATTCCGCTCGTGACCGCCGACGTCGCGTTTACGATCACGGGGGATCGCGGTCGTCATGCGGGCTTGGACCTCCTCATGAGTCGCGATCCCCGGGTGGAGACGGTCGGCTGGGTGCCGCCAGAGACGATCGATGAAATATGCCGTTTTGCCACCGCTTTCGTGAATCCCCGGCCTCCGGCCCACGGCTTGAGCCTGGCCTCCTTTCCATCAAAGCTCATGACCTATCTAGCGTATGGCAAGCCGGTCGCAAGCACGTGGACTCCCGGGCTGGCGGATGTTTACAAGGATCTGCTCGTCGTTGCCGATGGCGACACGCCCCGCGCGCTCGCGACCGCAATCGAGCGGGCATTGTCGATGGACGCCCACAGCCGCCAGATTCTCCGCAATAAAATCAGGGCTTTCCTGGTGCCGGGAAGGCTCTGGGCAACGCAGGGCCTGCGGTTTGCCGAATTTCTTGACCGTCGCATAAACGCAGTCGAGCCTGCGGCCCGATGAAGCAAACAGCAGAACGAGAATGGATGCTTGGGCTCCCCGTTTCGACCGCTACGCTCGACGATGTGGCAGACACGCTCTGCGGTTGGGTCACAGAAGGCGGGCGCCCGCGGTACTTCGTCTGCATGAATCCCCACTCGTTCGAGTGTGCCCGCCGAGATCCGGGCTTCCGGTCGGCGGCCTCGGCTGCCGATCTGCTCGTTCCCGACGGCATCGGCGTGGTCATGGCCTCGCGACTTCGCGGTGGATCGATACATCATCGCGTCTGCGGGCCCGACATTTTCATGGCCGTCACAAAACGATTGAATGACGAGGGGGGGAGATCGGTATTTTTTCTCGGGGGTAGGCAGGACACACTGGACCGAGTGGTCGAACGGCACCGGCGCGAGTTCCCCCGTATCCGCATCGCCGGCTGCCTCGCTCCGCCATACAAGCGGGCATTCGACGCCGGTGCCAACGCCGCCATGGCTGCCGCCGTCAATGCTTCGAGGGCCGATGTTCTCTGGGTGGGCCTTGGGTCGCCAAAGCAGGAACGCTGGAGCCACGAGATCCGTGGGATCGTATCCGCGAGTTTGATCGGACCGATCGGTGCTATGTTCGACTTCTACGCCGGCACGATGCCGATGGCTCCTCGATGGATTCAGGCGGCAGGCATGCAGTGGCTGTATCGGCTCGCAAAGGAACCTCGTAGGCTTTGGCGCCGCAACATTGACGGCCCCTTATTCGCATTGCGGGCGCTTCTAGAACCGCGGCATACGCCTCATGAATGAAAGCAGATCACATGACGTTAAGGCCTGATGCTGTGCGGATAGTCATCGTTGGTATGGGATATGTCGGCCTTCCGCTGGCGCTGCAGTTTTGCCGGTCCGGGGTGAGCGTGACGGGCCTGGATATCGATGCCGCCAAGGTGGAATCCATCAACAAGGGCACGAGCTACATACGTCACATCACCTCTTCCGAGATCGCCCAGGCGACGGCCGCAGGGCTCTTTCGGGCAACGACCGACTTCGCGACCTGCAGAGACGTGTCTTCGGTTTTGATCTGCGTTCCCACCCCGCTCGATGGGCACCGCGAGCCCGATATCTCCTACGTGCTCGACACAGGCAGGGCCATCGCACCGCATCTGTCTCGCGGATGCCTCGTGGTACTCGAGTCCACGACCTATCCCGGCACCACGGACGGCGAATTACGGGAGGTGCTCGAGGCTGGGTCGGGCCTGAAGGCGGGGGTAGACTTTCATCTGGCCTTCTCTCCCGAACGAGAGGATCCAGGGCGCACTTCGAGCACCGTCAAGACCATCCCGAAGGTGGTGGGCGGGCTGACGCCGGCGTGTCGCGACCGTGCAGCGGCGCTGTACGGGCGTGCGGTGGATCGAGTCGTGTCCGTGTCGTCATGCCGGGTGGCGGAGGCCACGAAGCTGCTGGAGAACATTTTTCGGTCCGTGAACATCGCGCTAGTCAACGAACTGAAGGTCGTCTACGAGGCAATGGGCATTGATGTGTGGGAAGTGATCGAGGCTGCGAAGACGAAACCGTTTGGATTCATGGCGTTCTATCCTGGCCCTGGTCTCGGCGGCCACTGCATCCCGATCGACCCGTTCTATCTCACGTGGAAGGCCCGCGAATTTGGACAGCACACCCGGTTCATTGAACTTGCCGGAGAGATCAACACCGCGATGCCCGAGCATGTGGTGCGCGTCGTTTCGCGCGCTCTCAATGACGACTCCAAGCCCATGCGGGGCAGCACGGTGATGGTCGCCGGCCTGGCCTATAAGCCAAATGTCGACGACGAGCGTGAATCACCGGCGTATGTGATCATGAAAAAACTTGAGTCGCTCGGAGCCACGGTGCTCTACAACGATCCTTTCGTGCCGGTGATCCGACCGACGCGCGAGCACCCTGAGTTTGCCGGGCGACGATCGTCTCCGCTGACCACGCCCGTCGATGCCATCGTCATCGTGACGGCTCATGACGAATATCGCACCTTCGACTGGGCTGCGTTGCCCTGCCCAGTGATCGACTCCCGCAACGCCGTAGCCGCCCGCCCGATGAAGTATTATCGCGCATGAGCGCTCAGATTTCTGCGATCACTTCATCCAATCCACATCGGCGACTTCATGTCTTGATGTGCGCGGGCGCGTGTCACCCCGACCTGGGCTCGGAATTCGCCGTAGGGTGGCAGTGGGTCACCGCAGCAGCGCGGAATCATCGCGTGACTGTCATCACCGGCGACGCGCGTGGAGCGGCCCAGGCGATCCAGAAGCGGCTCGACCAGGATTCCGAGCTTCGACAAAACCTGTCTGTTCGAACGATTCCTTGGTTCGACCCGCCGCGCTCTCGGATGCTCGAACGGCTCTGGGTCGCTGTGCCGCCGATTTATTACTGGCATTACCGCCGCTGGTTGCGACAGGCGGCTGAGGAAATGCAGCGCGTCGCCGACCAGGATCCGGTCGACATAGTCCATCAGGTTACATACATCTGCTATCGGGAGCCCGGAAGGGCCTGGACGCTTGGCCGCCCCTTTGTCTGGGGGCCGATTGGTGGCACGCAGGACGTTCCTTGGGCATTTCTACCGTCGCTCGGGCTCTACGACGGATTTCGCCACGCAGCGCGCAACCTGCTCAACTGGTGGGATCTTCATTGGCGGAGCGACGTTGCGCAGGCGATGCGTGCGTCCGCCGGACTGTCGGCCGTGGCGAGCGACACCCAGGATACAATCCGTCGGATTTTCGGTAAATCAAGCGTTGTCATCCCCGCAACCTCCTGCGGCAACGGCATCTTGGCCGAGCGTGCTTCCCGTAGCCACGAGCCAGTGCGATTCGTGTTTTCTGGGCTGCACATCGCCCGCAAGGGACTTCCGTTTGCCTTGGAAGCCCTTAGCCGCCTCCGGGACTTGCCATGGTCCCTTGACGTACTCGGATCTGGGCCACTCACCGAACGCTGGAAGCGGCGTGCAGAGCGGCTCGGGATTGCCGAACGGGTACAGTTCCATGGCTTCCTTCTCCGCGCTGAGGCGCTGCGGGTCATGGGGGCGGCCGATGCATTTGTTTTTCCATCGCTGCAGGAAGGCTGGCCCACGGTCGTGATCGAGGCCCTAAGCCTCGGACTGCCGGTGGTCACGACTTGCCAGCACGGCATGGCGGACATGATCGACGAAACATGCGGTTTTTCGCTGCCAGTCGCCCGCCCCGGGCAGCTGATCAACGACTTGACCAACGCGCTCCGCATCCTTGCCTCAGACCGCGCGCGCCTCAACACGCTCGCTGAAGGTGCTCGGTTACGTGCGCAACACTTTAATCGCGACAATCAAGTCGAGGCGATTGACTCGATGTATAAGCAAGCCCTCTTAACGCTTTGGCCTGAGAACTCATTGCCGCGCGACTAACGCACTGCTTGCGTCGGCAACACACGTCCTGCTTTGGTAAACAGCGGTTGATTCTGCTTGGCTGAGACGGGCAGCCCCCTCATCCAGATCCTACTGGCAGATCGCGCGTGAAGTCGCTCAAAAGCCAAAGGAATTAGAAAATGCCTACTGCGACGATCGCAAAAGATTATGGCGATACCACGTTTGTAACCGGAATGCGCGCCTATGCAGCAGTTGCTGTGATGGTAACGCACGCTGGCGGCGCGGGGCTTCGAGACCTAGGCAGCATAGGCCAACATCTGGCGGAACTCGGCGCTCAGGGCGTTACGGTGTTTTTCGTGATCTCGGGCTTTAGTGTAGCCGCGTCCGCGCAGCGGGGCGAATCCTTCAGCGCATATTTGTTTAAACGACTCGCTCGCATTGCTCCGCTGTACTATGGATGGCTTTTTTTTGCTATCGTGGTGTCCGCGACGGCGATTGAGTGGCAAAACAAGTATGGCACAACCGTCAATACTTATAATATATTCATGCACCTATCCTTTATGAGTTGGTGCGATTACCGCATCGCCTGTACCATCCTTGGCGTTGAGTGGAGTATACCAATAGAGGTGGTTTGGTACTTGTGCATTCCATACTTGTTGAAACAAATGTCCAATGGGCCTCGCGTTCTCCTAGCAGTGGCAGGATCGTTGGCTTCGCTGGCTGCACTAGCGGTAATTAGATGGCTGCTACCGCTTTCGGCAGAGGATTCGGCTTACGCGTTACATTGGAGTCCTTTTCCGCATGCGACTGGATTTGTCATGGGTATTGCCGCGTACCGAGTCCGGCAGTGGCGACGCTTCTCTGCGGCGGCTGGCACCGTTGCGGCCCTTGTTGTGCCGGTCTCAATTCTCGGCTGGTCCTGTTTAGCCGGGCTTCCGTCCCGCACAGTCACTTACCTCTTTTTTACAGGCCTGTCTTTTGGTCTTATCGTGTATGGAGAACAAGGCAGTGGTGTGTTCAGACGCGTATTCTGCAATCGGGGTGTTCTGTTTATTGGCACGATCAGCTATGGCATCTACTTGAGTCATATGCCCCTGCTTCGACTATTACCTCATCAGCAACTGAGTCACGACTTCCACCCATTCGTTGCATTCGCTTTATTGACCACGTGTTCCCTTGGGGTGTCTGCGCTGACTTACTTAGCAATTGAGCGGCCCTTCGGTCGGCTTGCGAGAGGATTGGTTGAACGTCAGCCCTAGACTTAAGGCGACTGAGCAGCATGTAGGCACTACCCCCTATTGGGATAATCGAAAAAACTTCGAAGAGCCAATCGCCTCGACAGACGGTTCTGCATCCCTCCACCAGATTGCGATCGATTGACGCCTACTCCCAGCCCGCAGCATATACGAGAAGAATGTTCCTCGAGATGATGCGTCTTGTGCGCGGCGAGCCTGCTTTCGTTCATACGCGCAAGAGAATGGGTCTCGGTTGGTGCGTTGCAACAGGTGAGCAGCGCCGTGCGTGCCCCAGGGGTTGAACCAGGAGCAACAACCGTTGCACATCAGTGCTGACTAGATCTTGCTGGTACGGACCTCGCAGTGCCCGGCCGCTACTGCCCTGCTAAAATTTGGAAGTTTCCCGAAGTACTTCGCGACATTTACGGGCAGTTGCTTCCCGCGGGCTTGGCGTCGCGGGTCGACATCGGATGCGCCCACGGTGGATTTCTCGCCGGCCTGCGGGCATTTGGCAACTCTCGGCTCCCACTCAGTGTTCTTGAGCCAAAGGCGCATTAGGCCATGGAATCCGCCAGCGGCAGCTTCGACGACCGCACCTGTACGTTGCAAGACTTGCCGGCGGCCGTTTTCCGGGATCCCGGTCTCTAAACGTCGTCTTGTATTTGCAGTATTCTTTGGTTTTTGTCCCCTATTGCGATACTCTGTTCCAACCGGGCTGGGAATTGCATCCCGAGACGGGCGACACGGCGCATACGTCTGACTAAGCATCACGCTTGCCTTCCGCGGTCTGCCGGGCTACCGACTTTTTCGCAACGACGCCATTATTTTGGCCGGGTTTCGTAACCTAACCCTCGACATTGCGACAGTTCATGCGTATTCCGCCGTGGTGGTCATGGCCGGGGAAGTGTTCTAGGAGTGCCAACCTGCGCTTCCGGCGGCACGCATGACGCGACTTTTGCTGCGCGTAGCCGCTGCGAGTGGTAACGCGGAAGCAAATTGGACATGTAAGTACGAGTATACCGCATGCCGCTCGATAACCTGGCTTCGCAGAACACAAAAATATAACGTCAAGCCGCAACTCGCAAGCCTCGCTTAAGCAACCGCCCTAGGAAAGGACTTCGCGCCTATGAGCAACTGGATTTCGACGGCCAAGCACAGTGCTATCAGCTTCGCAGCGCGACTCACGGGCAACGGGACTGCCCAAGCTGCGATCAACCGGCTTATCAACTGGATGCAGATCCTGCAGGGCGTCGGTAGCGGGTGCGATGTGACATCCAGCGGTGAAGGCAGAATCCTCCGCGTACTGGCAGACAAAGCAAAGATGCAGCACATAACGGTCTTTGATATCGGCGCCAATCAGGGGCAGTTTCTAAAGGAAGCTCTCCGGCATCTGAAGAATCTGCGATATGGGATTCATAGTTTTGAGCCGGGAACCGGGGCATATGAAACCCTTCACTCGGCATTTCACACGCAACCCAACGTCTCGCTCAACCATCATGCCGTAGGCAAGGTGTGCGGCCAGGCAACGCTTTGGTTCGATTCAGCAGGGTCGGCGGGTGCTTCTCTTTCCCAGCGAGATCTTTCGCATTTAGGACGCGAGTTTCTCAATGCTGAGACCGTAACCATGACGACGGTAGATCGCTATTGTGAAGCAAAAGGTATTGAGTTCGTGGATTTGCTTAAGATAGACGTCGAAGGTCATGAACTCGACGTACTTACTGGGGCAAACAATCTATTTGCACGCGGCGGCGTTGGCATGGTGCTGTTTGAATTTGGTGGATGCAATATTGACTCAAAAGTCTTTTTTCGGGACTTCTGGAACTTTTTCAACTCGGTCAATATGCGACTTGGGCGACTGACGCCGACCGGATACGTAACGCCCTTAAACCAATATTCTGAGGCGTTGGAGCAGTTCCGCACCACGAACTTTATTGCTGTCCCTAACGCTTAACGCATGCGAACATCAGTAGCAGTCGCTGTCATCGTCTTCAACCGTCCGGCGGTCGTCCGCCAGCTGCTGGCCCGCTTAGCGGAACTGCGGCCCAAGACATTGTTCGTGATTGGCGATGGGCCCCGGTCGTACAAGCCTGGCGAGGCGGAACTTGTTCAGGCTGTTCGCGAGCAGGTCGGAAAGGTTTCGTGGCCATGCGAAGTGGTGACCGACTATGCCGCCGAAAACTGCGGCTGCCGTCGGCGCGTGGTTACCGGACTGAATTGGGTGTTTGGGCAGGTCGACGAGGCAATCATCCTAGAAGATGACTGCCTGCCCACGCCTTCGTTTATGACATACGCAGGCGAACTGATCGATCGCTTTCGTAATGACTCCCGGATCGGCTCAGTGTGCGGGTCGCTTTCTGTGCCCTCCATCCCGCTAGTCGACGGCGACTATTTTTTTTCGCGGTACAACCTCTTCACCGGCTGGGCAACGTGGCGCCGAGCATGGTCGCTGTACGATGACGACATGCGCCCCCTCCACGATGGCAGCCTCGACCAAGTGCTTGGGGCCGCTTTCGAACACCAGCGAGCTCGATCGTATTGGCGGTACGTGTTGCAACGCACTCACGCCGGCCTGATCAACAGCTGGGGATACCGCTGGATGCTGTCATGCTGGGCAAACTCAATGCTGGCTGCCTTTCCACGCTGCACTCTCGTCGACAATGTCGGGTTCGGCGACGATGCCACGAACACGCGCACTCAGGCCTGGTATTTCCGCCAGCGGC
>JAGYIQ010000028.1 GCA_018402565.1 Pirellulaceae bacterium
GAACCTGATCCCGGTGGTGTGTGACGTGACGGACGATGCCCAGGTGATCGCCTTGAAGGAGACCGTCGATGCCGCCGGCAACGTTACCAATTCATTTGAGCTTGATGTCGCGCCGCCGCCTCAGGAGTTGACGGGGGCGACGCGGCCGGTGATCCGCGCGCGGCTCAATCCGGCCAGCCAGATCAATGACTACGAAGTCATTGATGCGGGCAACGGCTACGGGGGCAATGTGCCCGAGGTGTTTGTCGTGCCGCCCGTTCAGGCAGAGTCAGTCGGCATCGTTGAGGCGACGATCTCGACGGGATCGGTGAGATCGGTGGAAAAGCTGCTCCCGGCAGCGCCCGATGTGGTCTTTGATGTTGCCTACAATCTGGCTTCCTTCCTCGACGGTGATGCGCCGCGTGATTCTGAAGGCGTCGTTTCTGAAGGCGTCGTCGCGAATCTGAGCATTCCGTTCGAAGAGAGCCTGCAGTCTTACACCTCAGCCGAGGTTAATCTGCTAAACCCCGATGAAAGCGTCACCTTGGAAACCCGTCTTGCAGTCGTGCTCCAAAAGGTGCTCGAGGGCGACGCTTCGGCTAAGGACGTGCTCTCCATACCTTACGACAACGTTCAGGCAGCAGCGTACATTTTTGAACAGGAACTGGTCGGTATCCAGTCGATCGATCTGTCAGTTCTCGAAGAACAACTCAACGCGGGCCAGCGGTACGAGTTCCGAAACGAATTTGGTGAAGAGTATAGGTTGGTTGTGCGGACAACCTACACCGCAACCAAAATCGGCCGTGATGGAGGCAAGTCGGCATACGAGGGAGCTCTCACGGCTCCGAACGGTGAATCGATTGATTTTGGCACTGATGACGCCAGTTCGGATGGCAAGAGCAGTTCAAAGAATTCGGAACTCTCCGTTGGGAAGGCCTACCTGGCGACTGGCTACGGGTATGCGTCGGCTCCTACAGTCACCGTACAGCGGGCCAACGCTGCCTCCGACGCTGCCGATTTTGCCGCTGTCCTCGACCGCGAGGGGCGGGTCATTGAGTTTACACAGGTCGCAGGTGGTGAGAATTACGATTTCCTCAAGCCTCTGCAGGTCAATGTGACTCGGGTGGACGCGCGTCCGGTGGTTGAGCATGTCGCCTTCAACAGCAGTATTCGTACCGACGTGTACGACATCCGACTGGCAGATGCTGCTGAAACGGCTGACCGTTTGGCGGAGGTCTACATCTCGCCAGTGACGGTCATCGGCAATGGCGGATCGGCGGCCCGGGAGTTTTTCCTGCAGGTTGACAGCGGAAGGGTGTATGTGGAGGGCGAAATTAATGCCACCCAACAGAGCTACTTGATGCAGTCGCCCGGCTACCGCGAACTCGACGGTCCCTTTATCCTCACCACTCGGGGCCGGGATACCGGGGCGGTTTCAGGGCTGTTGCGGGGCGACACGGTCACCGTGCTACTGGGCAATGAAACGACCGAAGCCGACCCGCTCGAGACCATCGTGACTCACACCTTTGACGTGGATACCGAGATCACGTCGTTGCGGGTGACGGCCGGTGAGAGCCGCACCGCGGGCGTGTTTCCCTATGAGATCAGCATCCGTGAGCAATCAAATATCGCAATCGATGCGGTTGCGGGCTCAAGCCAATCAATTAACGTCGCGGCGATAGGCGAGATCAGCCTAAACGCTGCGGTCAACACGATTGGAGATTTCTCCTTGACTGGAGGTGGCCGCGTTGATCTCAATGGGCCGATCGTGTCGCAACGGGGGGTTGTCAGTCTCGAGGCGACCAACGTCAACATCAACGCCCCGCTTCGAGTGATCGAGTCGCGGCGCGTCATCAATGATGACAGTGAAGTCGAGCCGAGCATCATTGTCACCGCCTCGGCTGGCGATCTCAATATTGCAGGTGCGATCACATCGCCCGATGGTGTCACCTTGCGGCAGCGGGATGTGGTGACGAAGCTGGGTGGAACGATTTTTCAAGCGGTCAATACATCAACCGACGATAAAGGTAAGACGACGACCTCGTCTGACCTCAATCTGACGATCCGTGACCGCGCGGTTGTTTCACAAACTGTGAACGTTCCCCAGCTCGTATCCTACGAGCGTGTCAATGTCTCGTTGGATATTTCGCACACTTGGGTGGGCGACCTGACGGGCACGTTGGTCTCGCCGCAGGGCGAGCGTTTTGTCCTCTTTTCAAATGTCGGTGGGAACAGTGACAATCTTGAAAACATCACTTTTGATTCAGCGGTGGGGCGACCGATCTCAGCGGCGACCCCACCGTTGCGGGGCGTCTATGCTCCTCGTGATCCGGTGCAGCCACGGTTTGGCATCGTCGGCACTTGGCGGCTGGAGATCTACGACGCATTTTTCGGAGACGCGGGAACGCTCAACAGTTTTTCCATCCAATTTGTGAGCGGAGACGGAGCGGCGAGCAGTACCGTTGTGGGATCGATCGCTGGCCGTGGGCTCGTCGAGGCTTCCCTGATTACGATCGACGCGGACGGTACCATTGGATCCGCCGGCGGGGGACTCGAAGGCCTGCTTGCAGTACGGGCGGATCAGGTTGAGGCCCGATCGACGGGGGCTTCGGTCGGGCTGCGGTCTGATCGGGCAACCCAATTCATCGTCGAAACCCCGGCAGACGTCGCCTTTTATGTCAGTGCGACCGACGTCATCGACAAGGCAGGAAAGGATGTCGCGGCCCTGCGTGCGGAAGTCATCGGTGCTGCGACAGTCGCCGTTGAGGCTCCCCGCGGCAGTGTCGATATCGACATTGATTCGGCGAATCCGGTCTTGCTGCGGAGCATCGATGGAAGTGGTGGAGCGGCGGCGCAGGCGGCGGGGTTTGTGTCGATCACGATGTCGGGAGCCGATCTTATCGTCGCCGACGCCCCGCGGGGCGGGGAGAGTTCGGCATCCGTCAAGACGGTTCTCGATCTGGGCGACTTCGCTGCGGACAGCTACCGCCTAGTCGGCGATGTGGAGGGGGAAGCTGCCGGCGTACTGCGAGGTGCGGGGCTCTTGGGTTCCGGCCTTCGATCCGGAGACCGCGTGCTCGTGGTCGACTCAACAGCGGCGGTTCCCGCGAACGGGGCACAACCGTTGGGGCGGGATTTACTCCAGACTGTTCCTGGGCCAGATGGGACGCCCACGACGCGGGTGACGATCGGCGGCAACGACCAATTCGTGACTTCTTCGAATGGGCTTCAAATTATTCCGGAAGACGAAGAATACGCTCCCTGGGCTCCCGTGGCCGGGGGAGAATTCAATGGTCAGCGTGAACTGGTCTGGCACAACGGATCAGGAGATCTTGCTGTCTGGAGCCTTTCACCAGCGAATGTGTGGAGCGGCGTACAGCGGGTGTATCGTCGCGGTGAGCAGGGAGTCTACGATCTCGAGCTGAAGTACGGTCGGGATCTCGACGGCGATGGCGGCATCGGGTTTGCAGTCGTGGAAAATCGTGGCTCCGCGCAACTCGAAATTCGAACGGGATCCCAGATTTTCGTGAATGGGATGCCTGTCTTGAGTGGAGGCCGCCCGGTCTATGACAACACTCAGGGATGGTCCGCCAAGGCCGCCGAAATCGTTGATGGGGTCAATATTGTGGTCTGGCAGAGGTCGACCGGAGACACGGTTCAATCGGTGCTCTGGCAACTCGACGAAAATTGGCGTCGTATCGGAGCAAGGCCCGTCCCGGCGGATGCGGCGACACTCGCCCGCTATGAGTCGACACTCGGTGTCGACATCAACGGCGATCAGATTGTCGGGGAGCTAGTGCCCCTCCTCGACGGGCTCCGGGGTGAGTCGATATTCGAAGGGGCTGGCGGTTTGTTGTACATCGCCGATCAGCCACTGAAGCGCGACGGAGTGGCGATTCGGTCTGGCCACTACACGGGCTGGCAGGTGGTTGCTGCACGGTTCACCGCCGATGGGAAGCCTGCTTCGGTATTGTGGAAGCACACCTCAGGTAGGCTGGCCGAGTGGCTGCTCGATGACGCAGCCAACTACGTCTCCGACGGAGAGATTCCCAGCCAGCCGGATCAGTTGGAAGACTTCCAAGATGCATATGGTGTGTCGTTGCCCTCCGCCGGCTTCTCATCGCTCGTGCCTCTTGCCACCTTTACCTCGCCTCCTTCTCGCGTGATGGAGTCATTTGGCAACAACCCGGCGATCGGTGTCTACGACGTGGTGTCGGTGGGCGGCGTCGGTGCCGAGTGGATTCTGGTGCGGAGTGAATCGCTCAATACGACGGCCGAACTTGCGGATCGAACGTATGTCACCGCATCCGACTCAGGAAGCGTGTACCGAGTGGATCGTCTGGCGGGGCGGCTCGGCCGGTCAGACGCTCGGGTGGTGGAAGTAACGCCCCGTGAAACGAATCTCACCGTCGATGCTGGAAAAAGCCTCCAGTATGTCGTTACAAGCGCCGGCGGGGCCGGAGCCGTGAGCGGCAGCCTCGGGCGGGTTTTGGCACTCGTCGAGGCGAATCAGTCTGATGCGATCGCTCCCAGTGTCGTCTTCGGGATGGAGATTGGCCGGATCGGCCTGTCGCAGCAATTGCCGGCCATCACCAAGTCTGTCGTGCTCGACGGATATCTTCGCTGGGATGCCGCCACAGGGCGGGTGACCGAGGTTTTTCCGACGACAAGCAATGGCGTTGATGGATTCGGCCGTCTCACGGAGAGTGGCGATGTGGAGTTTTTGCCGAATCTTTCGGCCGTGTCGGTTGATGGCAGCCGCATCACCCTTAACCGATCCGGAAATTCGATTTCGGCGTTCGCGACGGCGACGATCGATGGGATTGTTTTTGAAGGGGTTGCGGGGGCCGGGAGCCTTGCCGCGAGGGAGAGTCGCCCTGCCGGGCTCAGGAATCTGGGCGTGGGTGGCTTCACGCGTGGTGCCGGCATCGTGGTGCGGGATTCGTCGAATATTCTCCTGGAATCCTTGGAGTCTGGTGCAGACGATTCATCCGGCCGACGCGGCAATCGCACTGGAATCGAGATCGCCGGAAGCACGAGTGTGACCGTCAGGGATACAAGACTCACGGGAAATAACGTGGGGCTTGATGTTGGCGATCTGTATGCCGGTGAATTCGGCGACGAAGGTGTGGTCGTCAGCGACGGCATCGTTTTCGTGGGCGGCGTTGCACAGCACAACGAGGTCGGCATTCGGCTGGGATCTCAGGGGCGGGCCCGAATTGGCGTCATGCCGATCCCGGGATCGGTTGGAGTGCGTTTGCAGCGGGGTGCGACGCTCGTGGATATGCGGGGGGCTGAATTCTCCTCCAACCTCACGCTCACGGAGTTCTTTGCACGGGTCTACTTAGGCATGCCCGTCCGTGGTGCCGGGGTGTCGCTCGGGACGTTTGTGAGTGGCTTTGATGTAATCACGCAGGAGATCGTTGTGTCGAAGCCGATTGCAGCGAGTAGCCCGGCTGGTCAGCGGACGGCGGTTGTTTTCGGCCGCGCCGACGAAGACGATCGGCAGGCTTCGCTGGCCGGGGCGGCCGGCGCGAGTTCTGCAGACGGCAACGTAATTGAGGGGAATGGCTCTGGTGTTGAGCTCCTTGACGGCGCTCATCAAATTGTCGGCACAACAATTCGTGGCAACGACTCGGCCGGCGTGTTTATCGGGGGTGCACGAAACGGTGACGCGGGGCACCAGGTTGGAGTGTCGGGGGCCTTGGCCGGCCGGTTCGAAAATGTCATCACCGGAAACAACGGCTTTGGTGTGCTCGTGTCGGAATCGGCCGCGCCGCGTGTGTCGATCAGGGAAAACATCTTTGCGGTGGCCGATGCGGTGCTCAGCGACAACGTGCCGGGAAATATCGGAATTCGAGCGTTGCAAAGCGGCGTCATCCGTGACCGTGCCTTTAGCGGGCTTTCCGAAGAGTACGTCCCGGCCGAAGGCAGCGGGATTGATCTGCGCGGGAATCTCCACTACCCCGCCGACGAGTCGAGCGTGCGGCCGCCCGATGCCCCAGTGGTGAACGCGTTTAGCGGGGGAGCCGTTGCCACGACGCGACCCGTGATCTCGGGCACGGGCGTGCCGGCAGGCGTCATCACGATTTATGTGAACGGGCAACGGCTGGATCAAACGGCCGTCGTTGCGGCAAGCGGTGCGTGGTCGCTCACGCCGTCAGCGGATCTCCCGACCGGCCTGCTGTCGATCGCTGCCACCGTGACAAACTCGGTTGGCCAGACAAGCTCGCTCAGCAACGCGGTGCAGGTGGATGTGCAACCGGACACGACCCCTCCAGACGTTTCGGGGCTTGTAATTCAGACCGATTCGCTCATATCTGCATCGCCCACGATTTCGGGCCTTGCCGGGGAGCAAGGCGTCACGCTCGAGCTTGAAATCACCAACAGCGATTGGGGCCAGGCGGCTGTCTATCGCACGCTGGTCGGGACAGGCGGCGTTTGGACGATCGACACAGGATTTCCTCCGGTGAGCGGGGTCTTGGGCACCTTTGTCGATCAAGGGATCTACGCCGTCTCGGTGAGCTTGATCGATGCGGTGAACAATCAATCAGATTTTGTTCGTAAGAATCTTGTGTACAGCAACCCCCCGCCACCGCCCGAGCCCCCGCGGAGGCCGACGACACGGTTTTAAGTGATAGGCATCAGCATGCCCCCCGTAGGCAGGGGCTGGGGGCAATTCGGGCAGGGCGCCTGCATGTATGGTCGGACTGGTGCGAGTCTGCGGTTTGGCCGCTGTGGATATCAGGATTTGCTCGAAAAGGCGTCGATAGCGAGAACGAAGAAGGTTGCCTTGCATGCTGAACGACGAATCGAGGGCCCCCAAGGTGGGTGTCATGCCCAAAACTTGCGGATTCCGTCGAAGTTCGTACCCTCGGTTTGACAGGATTTCGCGTTCGGGTTTCCCAGGCATTATCGGGGTGACATTGTGAAGCGGCAGCCAAAAGGCTTGACGTCTGTACGAGGAATCTTTCAGCGAGCAATTGCCTCTGAGGGGCCTCGGCCTCGCCGTCGCCGTGATCGGCCGATTGCTGCTTCGCATC
Source organism: Pirellulaceae bacterium (assembly GCA_018402565.1). Taxonomy (GTDB): domain Bacteria; phylum Planctomycetota; class Planctomycetia; order Pirellulales; family Pirellulaceae; genus M30B19. The sequence continues at coordinate 7,023 of JAGYIQ010000028.1, forward strand.
GGCATGAGACCCTGGAATCGCGACTTGCCTTTGCCGTGTCGGTATTCTCGCCCCCCTTCGAAGCCGGGAATGACAATTGGGTGACGGTGGCAATCGATCAGGGGTCGGATGCGTATGTCCAGCAGTCGACCAATGCATCCCGAGATCTGCTCATCGCCGACAATGCATCGTTTACCAACCGTCGTGCAATCGCTGGTTTTTCGCAATACGATGAGCTGCGTGTATATGAGGGCTCTTTGGTTCAAGCAACCGGATTGCGGCCAGCCAATTATCCTTACGTTCAAAATACGGCTGGGCAATACGGCGACACGCTGCTGTTTGGCATCCCTTATACGATCGTCAATCCGGAGTTTGAAATCCAGGGCACGATCTCCTTGCCGGATGGCCGCAGTCTTGATTTCACGAATGGCGGGCGCGGCACCAATTTTACAATTACTTCCGGTGCAGGCGGCGTGATCAATGGTGTCCTGGCCCAGGGCCTTGGCTATGGCTCAAGCCTACGGCTGACGAGTCAGGCATTTACGGGTTTGGCCGGGCTCAACGGCACCCCGCTGCTCCGCGTTCAATTTGCGAATCAAAGCGGCACCCCTAATTCCCCTTCGCAGGCGATCGCATCCGGCATTCCGGCTGTCGCAGAGGGAGGGGGCACCTCTCAAATCGAGGTCGCCGATCTCGGGCTGAATGGCGTTACTGGAATCGAGCGGACCTACGTTCCTGGCTCGTTGTCTGGGGAAGTAGCGGTGGAGGTTATGGGGGTGAGTTTCGCTCTGCCGTTTCAAGCGGAAGATGCTTCGTCATCGACGTCCGTCCCGCTCTCGTTCCGGGCCGGTCGAGATAACTTTGTTGATCTCACCGTTCCGTATCGGGAAGCACGTTTTGGCACGATCGCTGATAGTGCACGAGATAATCCTGGCGGGATTGGAACAGTTGCCACGATCCTGCGTGTGTCGGGTGAATTCAATGCGGATACTGGCGTCCTAACGATCTCAACCACTCCAGGGTACGCGGGAACGATCGCTACCGGGGGCATCGGCGGAGGATTTCAAGTTGTTTTTAGTCCCCTCGGGTTTGAGTATGTTCTCAGTCCACAGGTCTCGGCCAGCCTGGGTGTTTACACACCTTCGCCGAATGCCCAGCCCCCTTCGTTTTCGCTTTCGCCGGGCGCTGAACACGTGGTTGGTCTGGTTGTCGAACTGCCGACGCCGGGGGCGAATGTCAAAATCCAGAGCCCTGTTCTCGCAGGTGGATCAGGGAGCCGAGGGCAGGTGACTCTGGCGGCCTCGTTGGTCACGATTGACGCACCGATTCTTGCGTCGGCAGGGTTTGCGATCCCGTCTGAGCAGGACTCGCAGCTGAATACCATCACCGAACAGGTGACTGTCAATGCGGCGACATCATCCAACGTTTTTGTCGTAGAGATCGCTGATGATCCGCGCACCACAGCAGTCACCAGAAGCCGCCTCGTTGTCGGGCAGTCTGGGTCTTTTTCAGCGCGGCCAGACGTTTTGAATCCCGCCACGGGGCCCCTTCCGCCATCCGATCGGGTTTTCGTCAGCGTCGAGGATGGCGACATCTACATCGAAGGACAGGTGGTTGCCGATGAACATTCGTACCGTATGGCATCAGGACTCGGCTCAGAAGCAAAAGCGCCTTACACGTTTGCGACTGAGTCACGCATCACCGGTGTCGGTACTGGTAAAATCATCGGGGATACGGTGGCCGTCTCGCTCTCCAACGACACGTTTGGCGTTGCGTATGACTCAATTGCAGAGTCACGGGTGGCGCTCAACACCGAGATCGACCGGCTACGCGTCCAGGCAGGTTCGCGGCTGGGGGATCCGTTGAATGCGCCCTTTCCCTATTCGATCAGCATCAATGAGGATGACTCGCTCATCATCGATGCGGTCGCCGGGTCATCAGGCCCGATGGAATTCAAGACCGGGGCTGCCCTCAATCTGCTTGCCGCGATTCGATCCGCCGGCGATGTCATGGTGAATGCGGGCAGCGACTTTACGGTGCGGGCCCCGATCTATACCTCGTTTGGTGCGATTGAACTCTCAGCCCCTCAGATCTTTGTCGACAGTGCGATCCGAATTCTCGATGGCATCCAGGACGAGCGAAACGTCGATATCTCGCTGGTGGCCCGCAGCGGTGAACTCCAACTCAACGATGCCATCGTCGCGCTCAACCGCGTATCTCTTTCGGCGTCTGGGGCGGGGGCACGGGTTACGGGGAATGCCAGGATCACTGCTGACGTGATCGATGTGGTGAGCGACGGCGGCGTCGACCTTCGAACGGCGACCAATCTGATCGCGGTCGAGACCAATCAGCCCGTCAGGTTGGATGAACTCGATGCCGCCGTATTCGAGATTCGCGGCAGTGACTTTGTCACGCTGATCGCGAACGGTGCGGATACGGCAACGCCAAATGGCCTGAGCCCCGCCCTGTATGCAGATGTCTACGACACGGAGCGATTGGTGGTGTCGGCCCCCCGGGGCAGCGTCGATGTGCTTCACTCCGGCGCGGGGACGCTTGCGGTGGGAGACTTGGCTTCGATCAACAATGGGTCAAACGACGTGATGGTGGCCGCCGGATCAGTTGTCATCCGCTCAAATTTGGCCCGCCAGATGGATGTTCAGGATGCTCCCGCTCCGACGAGTGGGGCGATCGAGGTGCGAACGACAACGACCGTGCCGCTGAACGACAGCATGAGCACCTACGACCCGGGGGTGCCTGGTACTTTTCCGACTTATCTGACGACCAGGTTTTCTTTGGGAGCGGACAGAAAGGTCACCGATCTGGGCGGCCTTGAAGTGGGGAGCATTCGTGCTGGTGACCGGGTTCTTGTCAAGGACGGTATGACCGGTTCCGTGCACGATATCGTGAATGGGATCTATACAGTTCTCAGGGTTCAGTTTCCTACAGCCAATGAGGTCGATCTGACGCTGGCTCGAGCGTCAGCGTATGACGAGACTAAGGAACTTGAGAATCGGCATTATGTGCGGGTCACCGACGGCAATTTTCGAGGAGCTGTTTATGTGGCCGACGGATTCGACAACTCCGATCCAAGTCAGGCGAGTCCGACGCCCATTGTGGTGACGCCAGTGTTATCGCAGCCGGGCTACGTGGCAGCCCGCGCGAGCACGACGGAGGCTCTTACAGTGGCGGCAGTCCAGTTTGCCCCGGCGGCCGGAGGCCGAATTACCGCACAGACGGCCGGGAGCATTGCTGCAAGTCGCTCGCTTTTCGACGGCGTCGTGGTCGCGGCTGGCGACCTCGTTCTCGTGCGGGACGGCGCGCTCGATGGAAATGGGAATGGCATTCCAAGTTCACCCGGCATCTACCAGGTCACCAATGCCGGAGGAAGCAATGTGCCCTGGGTGCTGACCCGGTATGGCGGCATTGATGAAGATGGCGATGGAATTCAAGATCCGGTGTACCAGGGCATTGTCGCGATCAACGAGGGCTCGTTGCGGACGGCCAACACCGGAGAGATGTATCGGGTTGGCTACGAATCGATCCACGCCGCGCCCCTCGCCTACCGGCAACTCGGGGATTACCGGCAGGGGATCGACATGACGGCAGCGAGCAGGCCGGCATTCGACTCGCTCGCGCAGTTTCGGCTTGATGTCGGGTCGGACAATCCCAATGGTTTTGTCAACTTTGTGGTCAGTACAGAGGGAGGCACCAACAACGCCACCGGTTCCCTGGGGAAAGTGCTCAACCTGCTGCAATCGAATACGGCGTTTGTAAACCGCATCAACCGCCCGCAGGCATACGAGCTTACGGTGGGGAGGGGTGTCGAGAATATCGTGTTGGAGCAGGCACTGCCCGTCATCGCGACGCCGCTGGAGATCTTTAGCGATCGTGGGCTGACGATCGATGGGTCGCGGATCATCCTCACTCGAGACGGTGCCATCGTCCGGGGTGGTAGCACCGTGGCACGCATCGGGCCGATTCGGCCCGGTGAAGTCACGACGGCAAGAAAACTCGTGCGAACAGCAGGGCCTGCCAGTGTGACGGAGGTTCATGGCATCGAAGTGGCTTCGACCGGCTCCGGGGCAGTCATTCGAAACGTGACGCTCGGTGGGTTTCGTTCCGGGGCCGCGGTGCAGATTGTCGGAGCAGCGAATGTGCGGCTCGAGAATGTGGTGACGGGCCAAGATGGCAACGGTCAGCGGTCGGTGAACAAGGTCGGAGTGTCGATTGTCGGGGATGCCGATTACACGACCCTGATCAACTCCCGAATTCTCGCCAGTACCGACGTCGGTGTGGCGTTTGACGCTGGGGCAGATAATGCCCGTGTGGTTGGCACGGTGATCGGCGCGGCAGGTCAGGGCAATGCCGTCGGGGTTCGTGTGGCGTCTGGCGATGGGAAAATCTTGCTCGGCGCGGCACCGGTCTTGCCGGGAGATGTGATCGTCGGGCTGCCGATGACACCGGTGAACAGCTCCGTGGTGACCGTCCCCAAGAACTCGGCCACCGATATCCTCCAGCCCGGTCATCAGTTTTACGAGCGGGCGACCAATCGACTGTGGACCATCGTTTCCATCGAATTGGTTGCCACTGATCCCACGAAGTATCGAATCGCGTTGAGCGGCCCTCCTGTCCAGGCCGCAGCGGGAGCCACCTCGATCGCCGTCGAAGCCGGGTATTTCGTCAACGCTCTGGCCCGCCAGCAGCAGATCACACTCCCGGCGGGTGTGAGTCGGGACGATTTGTACTTGGGGCAGTTCCTCACGGGAACGGTAGAAGGCATTATCGAAACCGAAACTCGAATCCAGTCGATCACCCCCGGCGTCAACGGGACGACGACCATTGTTTTGGACAGGCCGGTTGTCGTGTCGGGCATGACGGGCCTGCTCTTCGGGCCACCCGAGAGAAACCGGCTGGATTCCAATGGCGATGGCATCGTGCTCACCTCCGGTGAGGCAAGAGTCGTTGGAACAGATGTCACCAGTTCCGTCTTTGATGGGATTCGGATCGAGGGCATCAAAACCGGTGGCCATCACGTTATCGGCGGAGTCGATGGGCGGCAATTGTCGACCGCGAATGTGGCGGTCAACGCCAACGGATTGTCGGGGATTCGCTTTGCGGAAGCATTTTTTGCGGGGCTGGGCACTGATGCCCAAAAGCGTGATCGAATGGCCCAAGTTGCGATCTGGGGAAATTTCCTCGGTACGGACATTACTTCTGCCCCGGGATTGGCAAATGGAATGGATGGAGCGAGCAATGTTGTGATCGAGGATGTGGGTATGCAGCAGGAATTTGTCATGAAATCAACGCGGGACGCCAGCGGCCGATATGCTGCGGAATATCGGCCTGAAGATGACAAAGCGAACACGGCACTCCGACTGTTTTCTGACAGGGATCGTGCTGACAACTTCCACTTCACAGGCGATCCTGTGATTGTAAATCCGGGGTCTGGTGGAGGATTTAGTGGAGGAGCTACTGGCGGGGCTGTCTATGGTGACGGTGGCCTCGTGAGGCTGCCGACGCGGCGCTAACGTTGGTTCGTGAGGCAGTCGTCACGGACTGATTTGTGAGCCGCTCACGTTCACGTTAACACTGCCGCCGTTGTTCACATTGAAGCCAGTTCCGGCAGCGTTGCCTGCCGTGAATGATCCGGTGATGTTGATGTCGCCGGTCGCTCCACCCGTCTCATTCAGCATGATGGCCGTTGTGATTCCAGGGAGGAACGGGGGAGTCACCGTGTCAACTGGTGGAGTACCGCTCGTGGTTCGTGTTGTGTTCCCGGAAACGACACTTGTGAAATTAAGGCCCCGTCCTGCTGCGGCCGTGCCGAGTTGCGTTGCCCCATCGACGTAGATTGCAGCTTGGGTTGGCGACGTATTTGACAATGTGCTTGCGCCGAGCACTCGCACTTCATCGGCAGTTACAGCGCGGAAGCCTTCCGCTGTTGTCGCCGTGAGAGAAATATCGAGATTGGTGAATGTCGTCGAGGATGAGCCAGACAGTCCCGATAATAGTACTCCCTGATTTTTTGCGCCTTTAATACTTGTGTTGGTGAAGCCAAAGACACCAGACTGGGAGTTTTCAATAAGAACGCCAGTCGTCCCGCTACTGTTTAGCAAGAGCCCGGTAATGGAGACCACAGGCACCACCGTGGCACCACTGAATTGTGACAACAGCACGCCATCCCCTGAGTCTGCCAGCGGGGATCCGCCCGGCCCTCCGATGGTGATGTCGGCCCCGGAACCGACGCCAACGGCCTGGATGATGTAGCCTGGCGAGCCACCGGCCGGTGGGGCATTGTTGATTGTACCAAAGTATTCAAATGTTGGAGCACCCCCGCTGATCGCAATCGCCGCACCATCCGTATTCTTGATAATGCCCGCTGTGTAGCTGGGATTCGCGGCAATGTTTGGGACGGTTTCGATCAGCGTCTTCGAGTTGTCGTTTACGATCGCGATGGCCGTGGAGACGCTATTGACCAGTGTGGCGTTGCCAATATTGATCTCCGTGCCAGCCGCATTGCCTTCGATCACGATGCCCTCGCCGCCAACGTCCAGAATCTGGTTGGGTACGGTCGAACCCGACGGAGCGCCGCCGTAAGCCAGATTGATCGTGCCACCGGTGGTGGTGTTGATGTCGATGATCGGGCTGGGGATGCTGCCGTTGGTGGCTACATTGCTGGTCAAACTGCCGGAGAAGTTAATATTGGCAGATCCTGCATCGACTCGGAAACCAGTGTTGTTCATGTTTCCGATCGCAACGTCGGTAAACGTAATGTCACCGCTGGCGCCGTTGACGAATACGCCGCGTTGCTGATTGGTTGTGCCATCGCCGGAGATGGTGACGTTGGTGACGGTCGATGCACCGGCAACAGAAGTTGCGGTTGGTCTGGCTGTGGTGCCGACCGGTGAGGATGACGGGCTTGTGAGATTGCCGGAGGCAAGAATGCCCGTCTGCGATCCGTTGAT
>JAGYIQ010000029.1 GCA_018402565.1 Pirellulaceae bacterium
GCCTTCAGGTCCGCAGGAAATTTGAACCGCAAGAGATAGAAATGACTGGAGGAATTCGTAGCGTGAGAGGCAGAGAGAACGAAAAAGCGTTCGATGAAAATAGATAATAGATAATACAAAATGCAATATCTACGCCCTTCTCCCTACGCCCTTCCCCCTACACCCTACGCCTTATGAGGTGGTGCGGAGTGGGGGAACCACGAAACACACGAAAGACACGAAAGGTCTGTGGAGGTGTTGTTTCTTTGTGAGTGACCGGATGGGTGTTGGTGGATCGTGACGTTGGCCTGACGGGTAAACTGCGAGCAGGGGGGAAGGAAGCAGAGGAAGACGCACGCAGAGGAAGGCAGGCACAACAAATGCAGCGTGCTAGTGGCACTGATTCGTGGCGATTCGTGTCGATCAGCGTTCCGTTCAACTTGGATTCCGGAATGGGAACACTCATTAACGCTAATATCTACTAATCTGCCAGTGACACATTCCTCTTACGAGGCGTGAACGGTTACGTTGATTTTTAATTCAAGCCAACGCGTCCACAAACTGCACGGGCACCGAGGATGTCCAGTCCGCCCCAGTCTCTGGATCAATCGGCGTACTTGGCGGGGTTGATCGCGCGACGAAGGGCTTCGGCCATCACGGTTTTGTCGGCAGTGCGGCCCGTAAAGTATTTGTACTGCATCGCCGCTTGCTCGATGAACATGTCGCTGCCGTACACGACCCGGCAACCCGCTGCCTTGGCTTGTTTGATCAACAACGTGTTCTGCGGATTGTAGATCGTATCGAATACGACCATCCCCTCCTGCATGGCCTCGGCCGGGAACGGGGTCTCGTTCATGTTGGGGAACATGCCGACGGGCGTGCCGTTGATCAACAGGTCGCCCGTGAAGTTTTGCCGAGTCTCCCACTCCAGGGAATCGATCTTGAGATCGGCGGCGATCACGTCTGCTTGCTGGCGATTACGAGCGGAAATGTAGACACGCGCCCCTTGTTTCTGCAATCCCCAAGCAATGGCCTTGGCCACGCCGCCGCCGCCCAAGACCAGGGCCTTGCGCCCTTGGAATCCCATAGCTTGGTCATCCGGCACTTCGCAGGCTCGCCGCAGCACTTGCATGGCCGCCGAAATATCCGTGTTTTTGCCCTCGCGCAGGTTCTTACGAAACAACACGGTATTGCAGGCTTTGACCGCCGAGACGTCGTTGTCGATGTCGTTGACGCAGCGGAGGATCCGCTCCTTGTGCGGGATCGTGACGCTCAGCCCCAACACATCGAATTTGGCCGCTTGTTGGATAAAAGCATCCAACCCCTCGCTCGGGACACGGAAGGGCAAGTACACCACATCCAATCCATCTTTGCGCAAGCAGGCGTTATGAATCACGGGACTCATGCTGTGCGCGACCGGATCCGCGATCACACCCAAAATCTTGGTCGAGGGCTTGATGTCGTCGTAGTGGTAGGTGTTGCGCATGACATCAAATGAGATCTGACCGGGCGCCAGTTGCTTTTCCGACGAGATGGAGGCGAAGGTAAACGGAGCGCCGAACTTGCCACAGAGAATCCGACTGGGGGTTCCCATATCGCCCATGCAGAACGCCACCGTCGGGATGTCGGCGTTTTTGGTGATGCCCAAAGTCACCCAGTTATCCTCGGGGGCGTTGGCCATCGTGGCGATCTTGATGATGTCCGGATCCAAAGCCCGCATCTTCTCCCAGATCGCGGGTAGATTGGCCGGCGTCTCTTGAAAATTGTGGTACGAAACCACTCGCTTGGTAGCTCCGTACCGCCGCACTTGCAAGGCCACGTCCCACTCCAAGTCCACGTACTCGGCGCCCTGTGCAATCGCCGTCCGCAACAACGTCAGCCGCTGCTCCTCGCTGTAACGCCACCGCCCGCCATCCTGCGGACGTCGGCAGGTCACCAACACCGGCGTGGGGCGGTCCCGCAACAACCGCGGAATATCGACGTCTCGCGTAATGAAGTCCACTCGCAGTTCGGTCAACGGGATCTTCTGCTCGGCCAACATCTGGTGTTCCGCCTGAGCCATGCGGTGGCGACCGCGAGCAACCGTTACGCAAATCATGGGTTGGAATTTCAGCTAAATTCGAATGGAAAATGGAAGCGGCTGGAACCAGCAACACGTGGTTACCGTGAGTCCCACCAGCCAAGCGGAGGGAAAGATCAGCCCCAGCCCCCGTCGGATGCCAGTCCTACGCCCCCCAGCCAAACCGCGTCGCCGCCCGGCCCTTGGATATTGTGCTTGATAATTTGGGAGGCTTCAAATCCTCTTGAACTTTTTATCCAGCTCTTCTTTGGAAAAAACCAGCCAACTGGGGCGGCCGTGCGGACAATGATGGGCGTCCCGGCAGAGGTCGCGATGCTCGATCAACGCCAGCATCTCCGCCTGACTGAGCCGATCGCCGGCCTTTACGGCCGCTTTGCAGGCCATGGTGGCCATCATATGATCCAACCAATCCTGCGGGTCGGGCCGCTGTTTGCCTTGGGCCAATTGATCGACGACCACTCGTACCAATTCTGCCAAATTGTGCGATTGTAGCAGCGACGGATAGCTGGTGATCAACACCGTACTCCCCCCAAAGCTCTCGACACCCAAGCCAATCCCCGCCAACTCGGCCTGCACTTCCAACACCGCCGCGGCCTCGGATGGAGTCAGATCCACCGGCTGTGGCACCAACAGCCGCTGGGTCTCCAAGTTGCCCGACATCATCCGCGTCTTGATTTGTTCGTACAGAATCCGCTCATGCAAGGCATGCTGGTCGATCACCACCATGCCCTCTTCCATCTCGCACACCAAGTACCGTTGCTGGACCTGCAGCACCTGCACTCGCGGCGTCACCTGCACATGCGCCGTGGGGATCGGCGCGTGTGTCGCGACAGACTCGGATTGCCGAGCCCCCCCGGTGGGCATCGCCCCTCCCTCCGACTCGACGGCCGGCTCCGTCGCCACGGCCGCATTCCCAACCGCCGCATTCCCAACCGCCGCATTCCCAACGGGCTCGCCCCGGCTCGGCTCGGTCGACCGCAGCCCCGAACCGCCCGGTGCCCACGGTCGAGAGTCGTCGGGAAACTTGCGAAAGTCCGGCAAGTCCCGCAGCGCCCCGCGATCGCTGTACCCCCCAGCCACCCCGCTCAGCCCGCCCACCCCGACTCGGCCCGGCGCAGGACTCGTCGTCGCACCCACCGCTGTCACTCGAGCGGAACCAAAATGAGGCGAAGCAAAGTCCGGTTGAGCGACATGGGCAGCCCCAGTATCCGCCCCCGCAAAACGGTCCGACACCCTCGCTTCAGCCGACTCGAGCGATCCGGCGGCCCCTGTCCAGTTCCCCACCTCGCCGCGCTCGGTGGTCACCGGCAGACGCTGCTGCTGCACGTCCTCCGCGAGCCCATGCGTCCAACGGCCCACGGAGGCCAACTTCTGTCGCACGAGGTCCGGATCACAAGCCACTTCCGTGGCCAGCGACGCGAGCGGGGAACGGGTCGAATGATCCGCATCATCGGCCGCTTGCCCCTGCCACTCTTGCGCTCCACTGCGCACTTTCTCGGCCAAGTCTGCCGACAAAAAACGACTCCGCAAGGTGCCCAACAATTGACTGTACAGCTTCCCACTCTCCTGGAAACGCACCTCCAACTTGGCGGGATGCACGTTGACATCGACCTGGTCGGGAGGCATTTTTAATCGCAAAAAGACGATCGGAAACCGACCCGTCATCAACAGCCCACGGTACGATTCGGTCAACGCGTGCTGCAGGGCCCGATCGCGAATGAACCGACCATTGAGAAACAAGTATTGCATGCGATTGTGCGAGCGACTGACCGAGGGCGCAACCACAAACCCGCTCAACTCGATGCCCTCGTGCTGGCTCTCCACCGAGATCAAATTCTGCTGGATCTCGTCGCCGAAAAAATGCCCAATCCGCTCCGCCCAACTCATCGTCGGTGGCAACTCGTGCAACTGTTTCCCATTGTGCGTCAGCGTAAAATGCACCTCCGGATAAGCCAACGCAATCCGCGTAAAGGCCTCGATGATATGCCCCATCTCCGTTTGAGCCGTTTTGAGAAACTTCCGTCGCACGGGCGTATTGAAGAATAAGTTGCGGACCTCCATGATCGTCCCAACCGGACATCCACAAGGATCGATCCCTTGTCGCTCGCCGCCATTGACCACCAATTGATGCCCCCCCGTCGAATCAGCGGTCCGGCTGCGAATCATGAACTGACTGACCTCGGCAATCGAAGCCAGAGCCTCGCCGCGAAAACCCATCGATGCCACCGAGAACAGATCGTCAGCTGAGAAAATCTTGCTGGTGGCATGCGGACTGACCGCCAACTCCAATTGATCCGGATCGATGCCGCAACCATTGTCCGCAATGCGGATCAAGTCCGAGCCGCCCTTTTCAATCAGGACGTCGATCCGAGTCGCACCCGCGTCAACGCTATTTTCGACCAACTCCTTCACGACACTCGACGGTCGCTCGATCACTTCACCCGCTGCAATCTTGTTGATCACACTGGTGGGCAGCTGTCGTATCTGTGGCACTTCCTAACATCCTCATAAGACATCCTGGTGGCCCCAACCCAACGGCGGGACGACTCTCCTCAACAAATTATCGCTGATCCCTGGCGGCTTGGGTATCCGTGAGCCAATCACCGATGCACCCATCGCTAGCAGCTACAACGCAAAACCGGACCAGCGCAAAACAGGACCAGCGCAAAACAGGACCAGCACAAAACAGGACAGGCGACGACGCCCACCGATCGGACGTCGACGCCTGTCACCCGCGTTCGCTGGGGCCGGAGCTCCTCGAGAACTATTTCACTCGCTTGAAACTCAAACCTGGATCCGACGCTGCCGCCTCCGAAATGTGGAAAGTCCAGGCGTCCGGTCCTCCCGAAACCACAGTACCCGCCAACACACCTTGCTCGGTCGTGATCAACTCAATACCACTCTCCGTACCCGCAAAGTTGCCCGACAATTCGATCGTGGGTTGATCGGGTGATCGCACCTGCCAGACAAACGTGAAGTCCTCTCGGATCGTCAATTCGATCGTCGCTTGTTCCGACGTCGCTCGCCACTGGCCGACAAGGTCCGTCTCCAGCCCGGCGGTCGCATCGTCGGTCGGAGCTTCTGCGGCCCGGCTCACGTTGGCCCGCGATTCAGCCGGAGCCGGCGGCGGATCCAACGCCGTCAACATGCGAGCGGCCACGCTGTCTTGGGGCTGCAAGCGAGTCACCTCGCGCAACATCGCCACCGCCAAATCCTGCTCGCCCAACATCAAGTACTGGTAGGCCAAGACAAACCGAGCCGCCGCATCCTCGGAACGCGTATCGACGAATTGCTCCAACTTGCGCAGCTGGGTGGTGTAGTCCTCGACCTCGCCGTACAAACTGCTGACCGACGTCCAATCCATGCCGGGAGCAGAGGACAACAACGAGTTCAAACCCGCCGCCGCTGCCGTGTAGTCGCCCAACGCAAACAGCGTCAAACATCGGACCTCGTGCACGACGGCGTCCCCAGGCAACACCCGCAAGGCTTGGTCAAACTTGGCCAAGGCAGCTGGGTATTCGCCCCGCTTGAACCGATCCAAGCCCTCGTCAAACACCGACAAGGCCTGCTGCTCCGCCGGCTGCGGTTCCGGACGCGTCGGCTGGCCATCCTCGCCGGCCGTGACATAACTGTTGATTTCAACCGGCTGCGAATAGTCGTAAACAATCGATTGCGGAGGTTGATTGACCACGTACGGATTCGCGTAGATCACGGGCTGATTCGACCAACTGCTGGCCCACGCCCCCAATCCCCAGCCGACCGCAACGTAAGAGACCGGCGCGTACCAACGGCTACCCCAATAGCCGTGCCAGCAGCCGTTGTACCAGCCGTGGTGGTTGTGCACACAATTGTGATGCCAACGATCGTGCCAATAGTTGCCGCCCACCCCCCACGCAGGTCGACTGTACCCAGGATCAAAATCCCAATTCGGCCGATTGTAAAAATTATTATTGATATTCTGATTAATATTGACATTTAAATCATTGCCAATATTAACCTGATTTCCGCCAATGATCGGACGATTGTTGATCACCGTGTTGTCGCCAAAACCAGGCCGATTGGGCTTGCCATAAACCGGCGGTACCGGCCGAGTCTCCGGTCGGACATTCGGCCGAGTCAGATCGCCAGGCAAGGGCCGAGCACCACCGGGACGAGTCAAATCGCCAGGGGCTGGCCGAGTCAAGTCGCCAGGCAGCGGCCGAGCATTGCCGAGGGTCGGTTTATCGAGGTCCGGACGATTCGGGCGAGTCGTCGGACGGTTCACTTCACCCGGCAACGGGGCAGGGCGATCGGGAACAGGCCGAGTCGTAGGACGATCGGGGACAGGCCGAGTCGTTGGGCGATCGGGGACAGGCCGAGTCGTTGGGCGATCCAAGTCGCCCGGCCGAGTCGTAGGTCTGTCGGGTGTCGGCCGCGACAACGGTGGCTTGGTCTGCGGCGGTCGCACCGTCGGACGCTCCCCCATCGGCAGACTGGGACGATTCCCACCCAATCCCCCTAAATCGTTGGGCAATGACGGCCGAGTCCCTGGTCCCTGCGGCAGCGGGGCCGGCCGAGTCGACTGGCCAGGGTTCGGCCGATCCACGCCCCCAGGGGCCGGTCGAGTCGTCGGGCGCCCCGATGGCAAACCGCCCCCCGATGGCAAACCGCCCGGCCGTTGGCCCGGCGCCGGCCGAGTCGTCGGGCCCCCGACCCCACCCAACGAAGGACGATCCAAGCCCATGTTGGGCACGTTGGGTCGACCCACACCGCCCCCCGACGGTAAATTCGGGGCCGGACGTTGACTGGGTAAATTCCCAGTCTGAGGACGAGTCGCCCCGCCAGCTCGATTGGCCATGTTGGCCGGATTGGCTCGATTCGCCATATTTTGCATATTGGACATACCGCCCGAGTGAGCGTTGCCTAACGACGGTCGATTGGCTGGCATGGCCGGTCGAGCGGCACCGCTGGAGGGCATTTTGAAGTTCCCACCACCTCCGCCAGCATGCTTGACCCCACCGCCACCCACGTGCCCCAACGACGGTCGACCGCCGCCACCACCGCCACGCTGGGCCAATACCGTCTCTGGCTGACACAGCACCAACACAGTCACCACAATCGCTGCCAATGTCAAACCGCAGAAAACGCTACGCATTGCCATGCTCCTCATATCCAGTTCCCAAAACCCCAGGCCCCTCAGGGCCACTCTGGCGGATCAGCACGCCCGCCTCGACCCATTCGTCGCTCACTCGCGGATGTTCGCTCTGCGCACAACCGTCAACTCAAAGTCCTCGCCCGTTTGATTGCCGATCACTCGGTCTTTGCCCGCGAGTCGGAAGCGATTGGCGTCTTCTATCTCCATTCGGACGGTCGCGGATCCCGTACTGCCGTCCGGCAAAACCGCGGCGGAACGCAACATCCAGCCCGTTTCGGTCGGCGTCCACTCGGCCTCCGAGAATCCGCCGTCGGAATCAAACAACCAACTGCGTGGCTTGCCCGTCCGCGGGTCCCAACCAATGCGTTGCGAGCTCTTCGCAACCACCTGCCCCTCGCTCGATACGACGAACTCACCCAAGATAAAATTCCGGTCCTCCGACCACTGGTACTTGATCGAGACGCGTCCATCGACGCCCTCGTTGACCCATTCGCCAATCATCCAATCCAACGTTTGCAGCAATTCGCCCGGCGCCACGGGGAACTCGTCGGGGAAATCTCGCACCGAGGCGATCCGCCAACCCTCCGCCGTCTGCACCAACACTGCCGTGAATCGAATCACAGCGACACTGCCATCCGCCGCCGTAATCACGCGCGTTCCATCCTCGATCATGATCGGGCCAGCCGCCCGCAACGATTCCGGCTCAACCACCACCTGCGCTCCCGGAAACTTGGTCGCAAACGCAGCCACCAAGTCCTGGATCTCCGCCCGGCCGCGATGCATCACGCCGCCCTCGTCGATCAACTCGCCACCCTCCACAAACAACTGGGCCACCCCAGCCGCATCCCCCGCACTCAAAGCCGCGGACAACTTGCCCGACAGCTCACGCAACTCGGCAGCCGCGGGCGTCAGTTCGTCAGCAACCGCCGCTTGAGAAGACGCTCCAGACAACGAGGCCGGGGCTGCCACACTGGCCGGGGGAGCCACACCGGCCTGGGGAGCCTGAGCGCCCAGTTCAACCAAGGGGCATCCCAACCAGCCGATCGCCAGTCCCAGTCCGCTCACGCACCAGGCCCGTCGGAGCAACTCCCGAGGCCCCGTCGCCAAAGACAACACTCCGCTGCAACCCAGCCCATCGTTAACTCGCATCGACTTTCTCCTGATCCAAGGGGTGATTCAAACCACCAGTCCAAATTGTACGGTTAAATAGCAAAACGCGACGCCCCCCCAAGGAGACGCCGCGTTCAAACTCTAGCAATTGTGGCTCGGAGGCTTAGCCGCCAAACCGAGATTCGATGTCACGCCGCAGATCACCAAACTGGTTTCGCAAGTCTTGCATGACTTCCTTGGCTGCCGCCGCGGCCGCCGCGGATTCTTCCGTCTTGGCCAATTTGCGGGCCGCCGCATTTCGCGAAACGTTACCCGATCGGTAGCCATAGCCGTAATCGTAACCATACGACCCACTGTAATCGACGTCGGAAATCGTGCGGGTGTCGATCTTGCCTTGGCTACGAGTCAAAATCAGGGCGACATTGCGGAACTCTCGCGACATCCCGGCTGCAAACTCGACCACCGCTGGGTCGACTCCCGTGATCGACATCGAGTCGATCTTGTTGGCATACTTGTCGAACCACAGCGAATACGCTCGGGGTGCCGAAGAACGACGCTCAACAATGAATTGCTCCAAATCGCGGAAATACAATTCCAAGGTGTCGACAAACTCACGAGTGATCTGCACCGTATCCAGTTCCGCGGACCCTTGCTGCGGTTTCCCACCCGAGAACTGCAGACGTACGGGCTGGTTGACCAACATGCCGACCGTCCGCAAACCCGTGGCCGTCAACCAACCAGAGAACGTCACACTGGAACCTTGCACCGCGACTTCCCAATCATTGAAGTCATCGACCATCATGCCGTTCGACGACAACAACTCCAGAATCACGCGCTTCTTCAGCTTGTCCAAGCCGGTCGTCCCGTCTTGGAAATCGATCTTGATCGCGCCATACGCCTTGTCGCGGACCGTGATGCCCAAGGTCAAACCCTTCAAGCGACCCGCAGCGGCCGACAGTGCCTCGATCTCCGGACCCGTCAAACCCTCTTGCTGCAGTAGGGCCGATCGAGCCTCACCGACAGAGAACGCGTTCGCCAAATCGAACGCCAAGATGGCCTCAGCGTTCTGATCCGCAAACTTGATGGCATCAGCCAAGTAGGGGGAAACTCGAGCTCGACCGGCATCAGCATCACCCACCCAACGAGCAGCGGATTGACGATTGCCCGGTGCCATCACACCAATCACACCCGAATCCAGCACAACGCCAAACAAGTCGCCGCGGAGACTCGCCGATTTTCGACCCATAAAGTCCTCGACCGTCGACTCCCAACGCTCGGCCGCTTGTGTCAAACGAGCATTCGCATCGGCCACTTCAAACACGCCTGTGGTCCAAACCGGTTCCATCATCACGTAGTCAAAATGGCTGGCAAACATCGCCTTGCCCACTCCCGGCGGCACGATCGTCATGCCGCGCTGGAACGACTGCTCAGGTGACCATTTCTCCTGAGTGGCCAACCCGCTCTGGAAGACTCGGTCGGCGTTGACCAAGATCAATGAGTTCGCTTGATCGGGCACCCACTTGGCGTCGCGAGAGAACTGGGCCTGGGCTGCGGCCGGTACCATCCAGGCCACTGCGAAGGTCGCCACCGCGAGCACGACTAAACTTGTTTTTGACACAACCACCTCCACCGACTTCACAATACAACGCTACCTGCGGACACTGGCCCCACCAACGGTGCTACCATCGTTCTCGAAGCTAGACCGAAAGTCAACGGAGTATCTCGTAAATTTAACCCACCCACTCCCCGCTTTTGGGGCCGAGGAACCGCCAAAATCGCCAGTTCTTGCCCGATCGGG
Organism: Pirellulaceae bacterium; assembly: GCA_018402565.1. GTDB lineage: Bacteria > Planctomycetota > Planctomycetia > Pirellulales > Pirellulaceae > M30B19. The sequence goes on from JAGYIQ010000029.1 coordinate 10,102, forward strand.
CCGACTTCCACCCGTTTCAGGGCCGCCGAGCCTGCCCTTTAGGGCAGTCCCCCCCCCACCAACGCCAGCCCTCCAGCCCAATCAAGTCTGGGGGGGCGCCAAACCACCCATCCGACCTGGCCAACTCAACTCAGCCCGTATTCCTTCAACTTGCGATACAAGTTCCGCTCGCTGATTCCTAACATCTTGGCAGTCTCTTCCCGATTCCCGCTGGTCACCTTCAACGCCTCGCCAATCGCCCACTCTTCGATCTCTTTTAAGCTCTTGCCAATCAAGAAATTGGCCGAATTGGCATCCGGCAACGGCATCGGTACCTCGGCCAACGCCACCCCCTCTTCGGGGTTGTAGAGATCCGGCGAGAGATCGTCCAAGTCCAAGACCCCGTCGCTGTCCATCACCACCATGCTCTCGATCACGTTCTTCAACTGCCGCACGTTGCCGTACCAGTGGTAATGGTACAACCACCGAGTCAACTCCGGCGAGAAGCCCGTGACGGCCTTTTCATACCGCTTATTGGCCTGCCGACGAAAGAAGTCGCACAGTGGAATGATGTCCTCGCGTCGCTTGTCCAACGGATCCAGATGAACAGTGACAATTTTCAGGCGATAGTAGAGGTCGCTGCGGAAACGCCCCTGTTGGATCTCCAGTTCCAAGTCCTTATTGGTCGCCGCCAGGACCCGGACGTTGACATCGATGGCTTTGTTGTCGCCCACCCGAGTAATCTTCCGCTCCTCCAACACCCGCAGCAACTTGATCTGCGTGGGCATGGGCATGTCGCCCACCTCGTCCAAAAACAAGGTCCCGCCGTTGGCAAACTCGAACTTGCCGACCCGGTCGCCAATCGCGTCCGTAAACGCCCCCTTCACGTGCCCGAACAACTCGCTCTCCACCAAGTGCTCGGCCACCGCCGCCGTGTTGATCGCCACAAACGGCTTCTTCCGCCGCGGACTGTTCTGGTGGATCGCCTGGGCAATCACGTCCTTGCCCGTCCCCGTCTGACCCGTGATCAACACGCCCACGTCGGTCGGCGCAATCTTCTTCAAGCGTTCCACCAACATCTTCATCGAGTGACTGGCGTAGATCAGGTTCTCGAACCCAAACCGTTCGTCCAGCCGATGGTGCAGCTGCCGATTCTGCTGCTTGAGCAACAAACTGTCGGCGGCCCGCCGAGCAATCGCCTGCAGGCGTTTGGGCGTGATGGGCTTTTCCAGAAAGTTGTACGCCCCCTGCTGCATGGCCTCGACGGCGCGCGGCACCGAAGCATGCCCAGTAACCAAGATCACTTCGGCGTCCGGCAACTTCTTCTTGGCCAACTCCAAGATCTTCATGCCGTCCACTTCGCTCATCACCAAATCGGTGACCACGATGTCGAACAACTCGTTTTCGATCAACTTCGCGCCTTCGGGACCCGACGTCGCCGAGACACACAGGAAGCCGATCCGCTCCAGACTCTCGGTCATGGCGAAGACATGGGCCGAATCATTGTCGACCAACAACACGCGGAACGCCGAGAGATTGATCTCCGGTGCCGCCGAAAAATTTTCCTGGGGGGTTTCGTTTGTCATGGCCGTGTATGATAAACTCCCCGGGCTCAGGCGTTAAGGCGAGTGACGCGGAAGTTCGCCCGCAAAACGCCCTGGTCCATCGTCCCCCCCGCGAGACTGAGGCAGCCGTTATGGAACCGCCATCCCCCCACCTGCCAGCTCGCACGTTGTCCCTGGGCGACGCCACCTCGATCATCGTGGGCACCATCATCGGAGCCGCGATCTTTCACATCCCCCAATGGGTCGCCGCACAAGTCGATTCGCCCGCCCAGTTCCTCGGGATCTGGCTGTTCGGCGGCTTCTTGGCCTGCTGTGGAGCCCTCTGCTTCGCCGAATTGACGACCGCTTACAACGAGGACGGCGGCGAGTACGTCTACATTCGCGAAGCCTGCGGACGCTACATGTCCTTCCAATATGCCTGGGTCACCGGCTGGATCCTGCGACCCGCCAACATGGCCGCCATGGCCATCACCTTCGCCCTGTTCGGCAGTGAAGCCGCCGACGGCCTCCAATGGCTCGGCGTGTTCCTCTTCGCCTCCCTGGGCGTCAGCCTCCTGGCCGTGCTCAACCTGTGCGGCGTCCGCGTCGGCCAATGGAGCCAAAACCTGCTGACCCGCTGCAAAGTCACCGGACTGTTGCTGGTCTGCCTCATCGGGAGCTTCCCCGCGCCCGAGGGGGAAGTAGCGGCCGACGCCACCACGACCCGAACTGGAACTTCCAATGTCGTCCTGCCCCCCGCAAGAATGACCTCCGTTGAAATGCCGCCGGTCGACGAGACGCAAGCCGGAGAAAAGCAGAAGAGTGAAACTCCGGCCGGTGAAACTGGGAACGGACAGACCGCCAACGGACAGACCGTGCCGAGTGAAACTCAGCCGGGCGAGACAGGCCCGGCCGCGACCAGCCCCGAGCAGACCGCGGCGGTGGGCGAGGAGCCACCACCAACCGCCCCGCAGGCAGCCCCGCGGGATTGGTCGGTCGCAGTGTCGGGCCTGTTGATGGCGCTGGTGTTTGTTATGTACAGCTTTGGCGGCTGGAATGACATCTCGTTTGTCGCCGGCGAGGTCCGCGACCCCAACCGCAACCTCCCCCGCGCGTTGTTCCTGGGCCTGGCGATCGTGACCCTCGTCTACCTCTACGTGAACTGGGTCCTGATCGCCAATTTGGGGTTGAGCGGACTGCAACAGGCCAAGAACGCACCAGCCGAAATGCTGCAACGGCAATTTGAGACCCGGGGCTGGGGGGCTTGGAGTTCGTGGATTCGCGGCCTACTGGGCCTGCTGGTGGGTATCTCCTGTCTGGGGGCCGTCAATGCGATGCTGATCACCAGTCCCCGAATCTATTATGCCGCCGGCCAGCAGCACCACTGGTTCCAACGCTTCGCCCGCTGGAACAGCGACACCCAGATTCCGCGGGCAGCGATCATCGCCCAGTGGCTGGCGACGCTGTTGCTCCTGGCCGCTTGCTCGGGCCTAACCGGTCCACTGGGCCGTTGGCTATCGCTGGAGTCACGCATCTTCCAGAGTCCGAACCCCTTCGATGAACTGGTCGCCGTCAGCGCCCCGTTTTTCTGGGGATTTTTGACGCTCGTCGTCCTCGGCCAGATGCTCCTGCGGGTGACGGACCCCGACCGCCCGCGCCCAGTCAAAACGTGGGCGTATCCGCTGCCCAACCTGATCTTCGCCACCGCCTCGGCTTTTATGCTGTACCGCAGCATCGAATACGCCTGGAGCCAACAGTACTTTGTCTCCGGCGGTATTGTCCTGGCCGTCTTCCTGCTGGGCCTGATCCTCGGCCTATTCTCCCGCCAACCCAACACTCCCACGGTCCCCACCGCCGCTTGATTTACGAGTATTTCACAACGTAGCCCATACTTCCGACCGTTTGTCGGTACTCGCGCCCATTCCTCACTGCCAACCAACAGAGAGATGCGGGTAGACAGCCCACCCCATTCCTCTCGCCCCATTCCTCTCGCCCCATTCCTCTGGCCCCATCCCTCTCTCCC
>JAGYIQ010000003.1 GCA_018402565.1 Pirellulaceae bacterium
CCGCTTTGCAGGATCATCGCTGTGGGAAAGACGGGGGCGGCTCGGTGGTCCCAGTCGTCCGGCACCCGACTTTGGTGTATTTTTACGGACTGGGGAACCTTTCCGCACCCAGCAACGTCTCAGCCGGGTTGGGCATTCGGCAGAAGTCCTGCTGCAATTGTGTTGAAGTCCGCGTTCGTGTTCGCTGTTGAGAAGACTTATGAATCGCCAATTGACCTGTCTCTGTTTGAGCCTCCTGTCGCTGGGGTTGCTAGTCGCGATGGGACACGCTCGCACCGCCCCGCTGGGGTTTCCCTGGCTGGCATCCCTTGTGGAGCACCGCTGGATGTACCAAGACCCCACCGAGCGTCAGAAGTTGTGGCAGCAGGTCGAGGAGGCCCAGAACTCGGGGCTGCCGCAGACGGCCATCGAGCACCTGCGGGTGATCCAAGCCAGCGCCCAGCAGGACGGGGCCCACGCGGAGGCCCTCAAGGCGCTCGGCATGAAGCTGGCGATCGAAAGCTCCTTGGATCAACCGGCGGCCCCCAAGATGATCCGCGGCTTAGAAGCGGCCTTGCCGGAACTGCCGCCCGCCATGCGACCACTGGCTCAGGGGCTACTGGCCAACTGGTACTTCAGTTACTTCCAACAAAATCGTTGGCGATTCAGCCAGCGTTCACAAACCGAGGCTCCGCCCAGTGACGATTTTGAGACCTGGGACCTGCCGCAATTTCTCCGTCATGTCGATGGGCTGTATCGCTTGGCCTTGGCCGATGAGGCACTCCTGCAGCAAGTTCCGATCGCGGACGTCGCCGCCATCCTGACCGACTTGCCGATCGCTGACGAATACCGTCCCACCCTGTTTGATTTTCTGGCGTTTCAAGCCTTGAGTTTCTACCAACTGGACGAACAGATCGTCCGAGCCCAAGGATCGTTTCAGATCTCGGCCGACTCACCCATCTACAGCTCGATGGATCAATTCCTGGTGTGGATGCCCGAGACGTTGGATCAGGACTCTTACGTCCTGCAGGCGGTCAAGGTGTATCAATCGCTGCTGAGGTTCCATGCCCAGGACAAAAACCCCGCGGCACGCCTGGACGCCGACCTGTTGCGTCTGGCGTTTGCCCAACAAGTGGCCACCGGTCCCGAGAAGACCGCACGTTACGAAGCCGCTTTGCTGCGGTTTGTTGAACAGCAGGCCACCCACCCGCTGTCAGCATTGGCTGCGGGTCGTTTGGCCACTAGCTTGTGGGGTCGCGGCCAAGCGGTTGAGGCCCATCGCTGGGCGACGCTGGGTAAGACCCGCTTTCCCAACACCCGCGGTGCCGCCCTCTGCCACAATCTGATTGAGGAAATCGAAGCTCGCGAATTAACGGTGCAAACCGAACGCATCTGGAACGCCGCTCAGCCAACATTACAAATCACTGCGCGAAATCTGAGCAAGGTGCATTTTCGACTCCTGGCGTTTGATTACGAGAATTGGTCGTGGGGTCAGTACCAAGACCCAACGAACATGGAGTACGAGGAGCGTTTGAAACTGGGCCAACGCCCCAGCGCTGCGGCTTGGACGGTGGATCTACCGGTCAACAAGGACTACCAGGCTGTTTACCACGAGGCTCCGGCTCAGTTGGATGTCAAACCGGGCTGCTACTTGCTGTTGGCCAGTGCCACGCCGGACTTCGGTCAGGAAGACAATCAATTGTCGATCACCGAAATCTGGGTGACGGACTTGGCGTTGTTGATTCGCGAGGATTACCAGTCGGGTGAAGTTATCGGACAAGTGGTGAATGCTTTGACCGGTCAACCGCAGGCGGAAGCCAAAGTGTCGGTGCAGGCGTGGCAGCAGGACGGCCGCAACAGCCGCGCCGAGAATCGTCCCGAGCTAACGACCGATGCCAATGGCTTTTTCCGCCAGCCGCGGGAACAACGCGTTTCGTTCCGCTTCATCGCTCGGGTGGGAGATCAATCGTTGGGGTTTGTCGACACTCGCTGGTACGGCGGTTCGCGCGAGCGTCGCGCGGATGTCCAGCGACAAGCCATACTGCTGACGGATCGGGCCATCTACCGGCCCGGACAAACCATTCAGTTCAAAGGGATTCTCCATGAAGCCGACACGGATAAGGCTGCCTATCGCGCCGTGCCGGGTCGCCGCGTCAAGGTTGGTCTGTGGGACATGAACAATGAATTGGTCGAGCAGTTGGAGCTGACCAGCAACGAATTCGGTTCGTTCAGCGGCAGCTTTGTGGCGGCCCGTGATCGCGTGCTGGGACCGATGCGAATCGGCATGATCGAGGGGCCGTTCAACGGCAGTCAGACGGTCCGTGTCGAGGAGTACAAACGCCCCAAATTTTTCGCCGAAATCAAGCGGCCGGAGGAGGCTTTTCAGCTCAACGATTCGGTCCAGATCAAGGGTGTTGCCACGGGCTACACCGGCGCGCCGATCGATGGAGCGAAGGTAACTTACCGCGTGGTGCGAGAGGTGCGCTACCCACGCTGGTGGATGGCTCGCTGTTGGTATTGCCCACCAATGCAGGGCCAGGCACAAGAGATCGCCAACGGCACGACAACGACTCAGGTCGACGGCACCTTTGAGATCCCTTTTCAAGCCCTGCCCGATCTGACCGTGGCTCGCGACAGCCAGCCGATCTTCTCGTTCACAGTGTCTGCCGATGTGACGGACACCACCGGTGAAACTCGCTCGGCCAATACCTCGATCCGTCTGGGCTATACGGCGCTGGAAACCAGCCTGACGGTCGCACCGTGGCAAACCGTGTCGCAGGCGATCGAACTCAAGGGTGGTATCACTAATTTGGACGGTCAACCACAGGACCAAGTTGCCGGTCGCCTGACGATCTACCGCCTGAAGGCGCCAGAACAAGTGCAACGCGGACAACTGCCGGGCTTGTATGGCTTGCGACTGGGCTACTTGAGTGGCTTGGTCAGCAGCGGTCGGGCGATCGATCCAAAGTGGTCGCAGCCCGACTTGTCCCAGATCGAATACTGGCCCGTCCAAGAGTCGTTGGAAACTTATGAGCTCAAGACGGATGCCCAAGGCCAGATTCAGCAGTCAGTCGAACTGAAGGCGGCCGGTGCCTATCGCGTGCGTTGGGAGACGCAGGACCCCAGTGGCCAAACGATCTTCGCCGAGCAATCGTTCCAAGTGGTCGATCCGGCGGCCGATCGTTTCGCGACCAAGGTGCCGCATTATTTGCAGGCAGCCAAGTGGTCGGTCGAACCTGGCGAAACGTTCTCGGCGGTCTGGGGAACGGGGCACGACTCCGGTCAGGCCTTTGTGCAATGGGTGCATCGCGGGCAGGTGATCCGCGAGTTCTGGACGGATCCCGCCCGGACTCAAACGGTGTTGGAGTTCACACCCAGTGAAGAGCATCGCGGTGGCTTGCAATTGATCGTGAGTTACGTGCGAGACAATCGCGCGTATCTGGAAACACGTCGCATCGATGTGCCGTGGACCCAGAAACAGCTGTCGATCAAGTGGGAGCGGTTTGTCTCCAAGTTGCAACCGGGACAGCGTGAAACGTGGACGGCAATCGTCAGTGGGCCCGAGGCCAAGGCCGCAGTGGCCGAAATGGTTGCCACGCTCTACGATGCGTCGTTGGACACGTTTGCTACTCACGGTTTCCCCAACACCTTTGGCACGTTCTACAACGACTACCTCCGCTGGGGAGTCAGCTTTACCAATCGGCTGCAGCCTTTGAACACCTATCATTACGGTTGGCAACGCGATTATCGCGACTCGAATGTCGCCTATCGCGGCTTCGACCCGCGTCTGCTGTTGGACAACTACCAGTTTGAGGTGATAACCAGAAGTGGGGCGTCTGGTCGCGGCGGTCGCATGATGATGCGTGGGGATGCTCGGATGGAGATGGCGGACGGGATGATGGCGATGGACGCCGCCCCGAGGGCCGCCATGGCGGCAGCGCCGATGGAGGGCGAGAGCCGCGCCAAGTCGGTCCAAACGGCATCGTTGGAGGGCGGCAACACAGCGGTACCACCCGGCGGTGAATCCGCCGGGCCCAACTTGGATCAAGTCCAAGCCCGACAGAACCTCAACGAGACGGCCTTTTTCTTCCCGCATGTGGTCTCGGACGCCAACGGTGTGATGCGGTTGGAGTTTGAGATGCCGGAAGCCTTGACCAAGTGGAAATTTTTGGGTTTTGTGCATGATGCCCAGCTCCGCTCGGGGTTGTTGACCGATGAAGTGGTCACCAGCAAGGACTTGATGATCCAACCGAATCCGCCGCGGTTCCTGCGTGAGGGAGACCGCTTGGAGTTCTCGGCCAAGATTGTCAATCAATCCGCCACTCGGCAAACCGGTCGGGCGCGCCTGTCGCTGACCAACTTGCAGACCGACGAATCGATGTCGGCAGCCTTGGGACTGACGACCGAGGAGCAGAGTTTTGATGTGCCAGCGGGACAGTCGGTGAGCGTGTACTGGACGCTCAACGTGCCGGACTTCTCAGGGGCGTTGGGCTACCGAGTGGTGGCGGCTTCCGAACGGTTGTCGGATGGTGAAGAGGGCTTCCTGCCGGTGCTCAGCCGACGGGTCTTGGTCACCGAAGCTCTGCCATTGCCGATCCGCGGGCAGGTCACCAAGCAGTTCGACTTCCAGTCGTTGCTGCAGTCGGGCAACAGCGACACGCTGCGACATCAATCGTTGACCGTGCAAATGACTTCCAATCCGACCTGGTACGCCATCATGGCGCTGCCCTATCTGATGGAGAATCCATACCCCAGCAGTGAGAGCATTTTCAGTCGCTTGTACGCCAACTCGCTGGGGTATCACATTGTCAACAGTCAGCCGCGGATCGAGCGAATCTTCCAGCAATGGCAGGGGACCGATGCCTTGGACAGTCCACTCGAAAAGAACGAGGACTTGAAGAGCATTCTGATCCAGCAAACCCCGTGGTTGCGGGACGCCAAGTCCGAGAGTCAAGCTCGCCGACAAGTCGCACTGCTGTTCGACAAGAATCGTCTGCAAAGCGAGATGAACGTGGCATTGAAGCGTTTGGCCGAGATGCAACACAGCGATGGCAGTTGGCCATGGTGCCCGGGTGGGCCAGCTAACGATTACATCACCTTGTATATCGTCACGGGCATGGGCCGGTTGCGGCACTTGGGAGTCGAGATCGATTCGACCATGGCTGTGAAGGCACTCGATCGCCTCGACAGTTTTGTCGATAGAACTTATCGGCAAATCCTGCAAAATAAGGCGGAGGCCAACAATCACCTCAGTTCGACGATTGCTCTGTATCTGTACGGTCGCAGCTTCTTCTTGAAAGACCAAGCCGTGGCGCCGCAGTACCAAGAGGCGGTCGACTACTTCCTGCAGCAAGCTCGGCAGCATTGGTTGAGCCTGGGGAATCGGCTATCCCAAGGGCACGTGGCCTTGGCCTTGCAGCGATTCGGGGATCGCGAGACGCCCAAGAAGATTGTGGCCTCGTTGATCGAACGCAGCTTGTCGGATGAAGAGATGGGCATGTTCTGGCGCGAGGGGCAGTCTCCTTGGCGCTGGTTCGAAGCTCCGATCGAATCGCAGGCCATGATGATCGAGGTCTTTGATGAGGTGGCGGCGGATGTCGAGCGGGTCGATGAACTCAAGGTCTGGTTGCTGAAGCAGAAGCAGACCCAGAATTGGTCATCGACGAAAGCCACCACGGACGCGATCTATGCCTTGCTCCTGCGTGGGACCTCCGGCTTGGCCTCCACGGCCCTGGTCGAGGTACAGCTGGGCGAGCAACGCATCGAGCCGCAAACCACGGAAGCCGGGACAGGATTTTACCAAGAACGCTTGGTCCGCGGCGAAATCAGTCCGGAGTTGGGCAAGATCACCGTCACCAAGCGGGATCCCGGTGTGGCTTGGGGCAGCGTTCACTGGCAATACTTGGAGGACATCTCCAAGGTCCCGGCTTATGCCGAGACGCCGTTGACGTTGACCAAATCCTTGTTCCGGAAGGTCAACACGGAGGCTGGGCCGGTGATCCAACCGGTGGAGGGGGCCGTCGAGGTGGGTGACCAGATCGTCGTGCGGTTGGAACTGCGGACGGATCGGGACTTGGAGTATGTCCACCTGAAGGACGACCGCGGCAGCGGAACCGAGCCTGTGGACGTGCTGTCCGTCTATCGCTACCAGGACGGTTTGGGTTACTATCAATCGACACGGGACACCGCCAGCCACTTCTTCTTCGAGTCGTTGCCGCGGGGCGTCTACGTGTTCGAGTACTCGGTGCGGGTCCAGCACCGAGGGCAGTACCAAACCGGCTTGGCTCGCTTGGAGTGCTTGTACGCTCCCGAGTTCAACGGTCACAGCCAAAGCTTATCGCTGGAAGTGAAGTAATCGACGATGCGGAAAATGTTGACAGTCGCGGTGCGCGAGTATCGCGCGATGGTGGCCACCAAGGCTTTCATCCTGTCCCTGATCGTGATGCCGGTGCTGATGTTCGGTGGTATTCTGGCCCTGAACTTGATGAACCAGTTGACCAAATCGGAGACGCTGCGACTGGCCATTTGGGATCCGCAGGACTTGTTCTTCAGTGACTTGCAGCAAGCCGCCGAGGCTCGCCAGCAGGCCTTGGAGGCCATCGCTGCTGCTCAGGCAGAGGGTGGCGACGGGGCGACGGGGAGCGAGAAGGGGAGCGCGGCCGGCCAGGCCAAGTCAAACAGTGCGCTGGCGGACACCGACCGCTTCGAACTGACTCGGCTGGAGGACGAGAGTCTGGCAGACCAGCGGCGACTGGAGCTGTCCGCCCAGGTGCAGCGCAAGGAGCTGCACGCCTTTGTGGAGATCCCGCCGGAAATGGCCGAGTGGCTGAAGCAAGTGGATCCCGCGGCAGCGACGGCGGCCCCGCCCTCGATTCAGTTCTACTCGGAGAGTTCTGGCCTCGATCCGGCGCGACGCTGGATGGGTGAGACGCTCAATCAATTGGCCAAGAATCGGCGCTTCGAGCAGTTGGGGCTCAGCCCCATGCAGGTCGGGGTTGCCAATCAGCCCGTCCCGGTCCGCTCGCTGAGCCTGGCCAAAGAACGCAGCGATGGAACGGTCAGCAGTGAAGAATCGCGGGACATGATGACCGCCATGTTTTTGCCGATGGGCATCATGATGATGATGTTCATGGTCGTGATGATGGCGGCCCAGCCGATGTTGGAGACCGTGTTGGAGGAGAAGTCACTCCGCATCGCCGAGGTGCTGTTGGGCAGCTGCAATCCGACCCAATTGATGTTGGGCAAGCTGTTGGGCACCGTGGCGGGCTCGCTGACGATCTTCTCGTTTTATTTGCTGGGAGCCATCTTTTTTGCCTGGAACCAAGACCTGCTGGGCAGTGTGCCGCTGTCGGTGATTCCATGGTTCTTCTTGTTCCAACTGTTGGCCGTCCTGTTCTACTCGTCGATTTTTATGGCGATCGGGGTCTCGGTTTCGCAACTCAAGGACGCCCAGCCGATGATGATGCCGGTCTGGATGATGCTGATGTTGCCGCTGATGACGTGGTTCATCTTGGTGCAGAAGCCGGATGGGCCCTTCGCCTTTTGGCTGTCGATGTTCCCGCCGACCTCCAGCACAGTGATGGTGCTGCGGATTTCCACCGGGATCACGGTCCCCTTGTGGCAGATCTTGCTCAGCCTGGTTTTGCTGCTGCTGTCCACCGGCGGGGTCGTCTATGTGGCCGGGCGGATCTTCCGAGTCGGCCTGTTGTGGCAAGGCAAAACGCCGAAAATGACCGAAATGTTAGGCTGGGCCCTGGCCCGAGACTGAGCTTTGTCCCGACCCCGATTTCGCTTGGTGACTCAAGTGTGATTCAAGCGCGACTCGAGGGACAATGCCTAACGGTGGCGGGGATTCCGTCGGGGTTCTTGTTTCCCGGGGCAACTGTGCGATAAAATTCCGTTCCTGAGCCAGGGTCGTTCCGGCCTGGTACAGTCATCCACCCATACGAAAGTCGGCGACACGCATGTCCAATCCCAATTCACCCAACCCTGGCTTTCCTTATCAACCCCCGGTGCCGACCAAGTCCGGTGGGACCTCGGTGGTCAAAGTCGTGTTGATAGTCCTTGGCGTTTTGGCCTTGGCGTGCATTTGTTGTGCCGCGGCCGGTTACTACTTCTTCAACGCGTCGGTCAACGCGGTAAAGGTAATGGCGGCGGCGAAAGCTTCCAAATACGAAATGGTCCGCAACGAGTTTGGAGACTTGGAAGCGGCTGACCTGGCAATGAGCTTGGAGGGGATTATCGCCGCTAAGGAAGAGCTGAAACGCGATTGTTTGGTGTTTACAGCGGATGGACCCTTGGGAAGTGGTGAGCTGATTTTTGACGCTCAAGGTGGCGGCGAAGACGGCATTGGTCCGCTGGTCGCCATCAAGGTCGGCGGCAAGTACATCGATGTCAAGGAAGCTGAGGCGGGTGCCGAGCTGGAGACTGGCGGGGAGACCGATCCCGGCAACGGAGAAAACGCCGACACTGGAAACGGAGAAGACGCTGGGACCGGAAACGAAACGGACGCCGCGGACGCGGCCGAGACCGACACTGAAAGTGGGTCGGGCAATTAGTCGGTGCCCCGGTGCTTGGGTCCGAACGTTGGCATCAGCTGCCTCTGCTAGCAAAACATGGGTCTTATGGGTCTTTTCGGATCTATAGGACCCATGGGTCTTTTGGGACCTGCAGGAACTGCAGAACCTACCAGACTTATCGGACCTATCGTCCCCACAGCTCCATTGGGGTAGCTAGGTTGATTGCCCTTAAGGGCTGGCTTGGGCGTGTTGGCTCCGGGCGTGCTAGCTTCGGGCGTGCTAGCTTGGGGCGTGCTGGCTTTGGGCTGCTGGCAACCGAAATCTGGTTTGCCTTTCTGTTGGCTATTTGCTATCCGTAACACCGCGTGGGGGTACCGTCACCCGACGACTGCTGGACTGCTAACTAGGTCAATCGCACGGAGGCGAGCCAGACCGGTGCGAGATAACAACAGACGCCTGAAATTTAGTTTATGGCCGCTGGTTGGTCGCTCCGGCGGCAACGGGGCGGCCAGTCGCTGGTGGGGTCGTGCATGTCGATTGGCTGCCTGTTTCAGTAGCACGCTGGGCTGTCTCGCCACGCTGGGCTGTCTCACCACGCTGGGCTGTCTCGCTATTCTGGGATCTCTCACTACCCTGGGCTTTCTCTCCACGCTGGCCACGATTGGCCAAGCGCAAGAAGTCCCGGTCGAAGTCCCGGTCGAAGTCGTGAGTGATCGTCCGGTCGAGCGTCCGGCTGACGACGCTTGGGTCGAGGATCAATACGCGATCGCGGCCCAGCACTACCGACAGCAACGCTGGGCCCAGGCGATTGGCCAATTCCGTTTGCTATTGGACCGCGCCCCCCGCCATGCTCGAGCGGGGCTGACGCATTTTTTCTTGGCCGAGTCGCACGTCCAGATGGAGGAGTACGCCGCCAGCCTGCCGCACTTCGAGCAGTTCCTGACGCTCGAGCCAGACCATCCGCTGGCCCTTCGCGCCCGTTTTCGCGCGGGCGAGGCACACTATCTGCTGGGCCAGGACGACGCCAGCATTCAAGTCTTGACCGATCTGTTGCCGGTGGACCGTGAGTCGGTTTACACCGAGTTCAGTTTGGCTTACCTGGGGGAGATGTGGCTGCGACAGGAGACAGCAACCGCTTTGACGACCGCGAGGGAGTACTTGCAGCGGGTGGTGCGGGAATACCCCGAATCTTCGCTGCGTGATCGGGCCCTGTTGGGTTTGGCGCAAGCCCAGCAGAAATTGGGAGAAACGGCTGCGGCCGAACAGCCCTTGCTGGAGTTGCAGTCCAATGCCGACCCCGTGATTGCAGCTCAAGCGATTGTCGGCCTGGCGTCGCTGTGGATCGACTCCGACCGGGCCGCGGAGGTCCAACAAATCTTGTCGGACGATCGCATCGCCCAATTGCCGACTGACCTTCTGCAGGCGCGGGCTCGTTATTGGCGGGGGCGGGCCGAGATGGCCGCCCAAAACTGGTCGCAGGCTGCTGGCTGGATTGAGCAGAGTCTCACAGACTTGCAGGATCCTGCCCTCGAGCAAGCGGCGACTTACGATGCAGCCATCAGTCATTGGCAGGCCGGCCAGATCGAACGCGCCGAGCAACGCTTAACCACCCTGCTTTCACGCTGGCCCACGGGTCAATGGGCGGCCGAGTCCCAATTCCTCCTGTTGCAGGCAGCGGCTCGCCAGCGAGATTGGACGCGCGCCGACACGACAGCGGAGGACTTCTTGGCGAAGTTTCCGCAACATGTGTTGGCGAATCAGGTGCGCGAGTTGGTGGGCCGACGAGCCTTGGGACAAGGTGACTATACGGTGGCCCAAACGCAGTTCGCGGCCCTGATCCGTGGCGCCGCCCCCGAGGCCTCGCCTGAATCGCCAGCCAGTTGGCATTATCTGTTGGGGTTGGCCCAATTGGGGTCGGAGCAATGGGAGGCGGGACTGGCCTCTAGCGAGGCGTGCCTGGCCCTGTTGCCCCGCGATTTGGCGAGCCCCCCGAGCGGCGACCGCGAGTTATCGCTGAGTGTCTGGTTGGAATCAATGGCCGGAGAGTCCACGCAAAGCGAACCCGAGGCAATGACGCGGACCGCACAGGAGCGATTGTGGGAACAGGCTCAATTCGCCCGAGCCACGGCGTTGACTCGGCTGCAGCGCTGGCCCGAGCTGCTGCAAGCCCAAGAAACCCTCCTGCGGCGCTTTCCCGATTCGAGTTATCGCGAGGAGCTGTGGAGCGAGCGATTACGGGTCCTGGTGGCGGAGCGAGCTTGGGCCGATTACGCCGCCGCAGCGAACATAGCTCGACGCTGGTTGGAGCAACCCGTCAGCCGAAACTCACTCACGACGGGGCAAGGGCCCACTGAGCAATCGTCACAGGTGTCGGAGTTGCAGCCTCCACGGTTCAACGATTCGACGACTCAAGGGCCGCTCGGTACTTCTGACGTTTCCGCTCTCTCCGGCTCGGGTCCTCCCCCTGACTCGCTTGCCCAGCCAGACAGCCCGGTACTTGTCCGTGGTCGTGTGGCGCTGCGTCAGGCATTGAGTCGCACGGCGCTGCAGATGGCCGAACATTGGTACGAGCAAAGTGACTTCGCAGCCGCCATCCCGTGGTACGAACTGAGTCGCCAAGCGGAGGATCCGGCGATCGTCGATCAAGCATTGGCCGGGCTGGCCTGGGCCGAGTTTCACACGCTGCCACCGGCCGAAGCTGAACGCACGGCTCGATTGCTGTTGGATCGTTTCGCCGACAGCCCACGCTCGGCCGAGGTTGGTTTGAAGTTAGCCGATCAGTTGTATCGCGATGGCCGATTCGACGCGGCCTCCGAGTTACTCGAGAGCTTGGCAACGAGGTTCACAACGTGGCCTCGGCGGCACCAGCTGTTGGCCTTGCAGTCGAAGGTCCTCGGGCAGCGCCCGCAGATGGAAGCCAAGCGACAAGCGATCGCCAAATTGCAACTGGCCATCGAGGCGTTGCCATCGGCGACAGCGGAGGCCACTGTCTCGGACGCCACTGTCCCCGAGGCGAATGCTCGTGGAGAGAGTCCCGTCGCGATCTACCTGTACGACCTGGCTTGGTTGTGGCACGACATCGGCGATCTGACATCCAGCTACGACTGCTTTCGTCAGATCAACCTCAAGCACCCGAACAGTCGTTACTGGGCTGACGCCACGTTTCGCCTGGCCCAGCATCACTTCAGCCAACAGCGTCACGGCGTGGCCAACGATCTGCTGGCTCAGTTGTTGGCTACCAGCGCAGAGAACGCAGGAACCGAGCGGGATGGAGCGGCGGGGCGGTCGCTGCCCGCCTTGACCGTCAGCGCTCGTCGCGACGGTTCGAGGGCAATCGCTCGTCTGCCGAGCACGAGTCCGGCGAGCGTTGCTAACGAAACGAACGCTGCGGCGGCGGGGTCCGGTGCCGAGATGGAATCTCGCTTGCCGCCCGAGTTGCATTGCCAATCGCTCTACCTGCGAGCTATGACGGCGGCAGCCGAGCAGGACTGGGGGGGCGTGGCCGAGTGGAGTCAACGCTTGATCGATCTCTACCCGGAGCATCGTTTGCGTTGGATGACCCAGTACTGGCGCGGTGAAGCAGACTTTCGTCAGCGACAGTACACGGGAGCCGTCGCAAAATTATCAGAGATCTTGCCACGAACGACGAATCAGAGCGATTCTTGGGTGGCGATGACCCATCTGCGGTTGGCCCAGTCGCTGGGACATCTGGATCGTTGGCGGGAGGCGTTTGAAGTCGCCGAGTCGGCACAGGCTCGGTTCACAAACTTCGCTCAGGCCTTTGAGTTCCACTATTTGATTGGCCGATCCCAGGCCAGCGAGGGCCGTTTTGTGGCCGCGCGGGCTGCCTACCAGCAGGTGCTCGACTCCGCTGCCGCCGCCCAGAGCGAGACGGCGGCGATGGCCCAATGGATGATCGGGGAAACCTACATGCATCAGGAACAGTACGCGTTGGCCGCCGAGGCCTACCATCGGGTGGAGACACTGCATCGCTTTCGCCAATGGCAAGCGGCGGCCCTCCTGCAAGCCGGCAAATGTTACGAGCAGTTGAGGCGTCCAAGCGACGCGATCGGGGTGTATCGGCAATTGCTGCGTGACCATGCCGATTGCTCTTTGGTCGATGACGCTCGCGCTCGACTAGAAAGCCTAACAACAGCTAGCGCCGAAAAACCGACTGCGGGAAGAGCCGCTGCTGGAAGAGCGACTGCTGGAAACTGAGACAACATGGACCGAGACGCTCTGCACAAGCGGGTGTCTCTAGACTGCATGGGCAAGGGAAGATGACGATGATTGCGAAACTGAATACTGGGAGCTACCTCGGCCGATGCACGACCTTGGGGCTACTGCTGATGGGCTGGCTCATAACGGCCCTCTGGATCGAGCCCGTCGGAGCTCAGGAAGACGTTGCCACGACAACGACCGAGTCGATATCGGAGCCCAGGCCAGTCTTGGCCCCGGGCGGGGAGGACGCAACTCTGGCGACAGAAGGCACGGTCGTGGCCACCGCTTCCAAGAGCTTGCTGGGTGTCCTGCAAAGTGGTGGGCCGCTGATGATCCCACTGGCCGTTTGCTCGGTGGTGTTGTTGGTATTTGTCTTCGAACGTTTGATCAGTCTGAGGCGCAGTCGCGTCATCCCGCTGCCGCTGGTCACTCGTCTGTTGGAGCAAGTGCGGGAACGGCAGTTGGATCGGGAGCAAGCCATCGCTCTCTGTGAGGAAAATCCCTACCCGGTCTGCGAGGTATTGGGCGAGGGCTTGCGGAAGTGGGGGCGTTCCAGTGTCGAAGTGGAGCAAGCGATTCTGGACTCGGGCGAACGGGTCAGCAACGAACTCAAACGCAACCTGCGTGTGATCAACGGCGTAGCTACGGTGACGCCTTTACTGGGCTTGTTGGGGACGGTGCTGGGAATGATCCATGCGTTCGACGCCATCTCCACACTCACGCCCGATGGCGATCCCAAGATCTTGATCGCCACCGGCATCAGCCAGGCCCTGTTGACCACGGCTGCCGGTTTGACCGTCGCCATCCCCGCTCTGATCGCCCACATGTACTTTGCCAGTTGTGTGGATCGCCGGGTCGTGGAGATCGATGCGATCGGCCTGCAGTTGGTGCGTTTGATCAGCGCCGAAGGCTTGGCGGAACCCCAGGCCAAGGCCGGCAAACGAGCAAAGAAGGCGGCTTGACCCATGCCACTCAAGACCACCTCCGACGAACAACCGTCGCTCAACCTGACGCCGATGATCGATATCGTTTTTCTGTTGATCATCTTCTTCATGGTGGGCACCCGGTTCAGTGAACTCAACGATCAGGAGAAGCAACTGCCGATCAGCGTGCCCGAAGTCTCCGCCGGCACCGCCCTGACCGCTCCCCCCAAACAAAAGGTGATTCATGTGTTCGCCGACGGTCGCATCCACTTCGAAGATCGAGATGTGAGTTTGGACGAATTGCTGACCCAGTTGCAGGCCGCCAAGCAAAACTACCGACAACAGGGCGTTGTCATTCGCGGCGATGCCGGCAGTCGCCATCAAGCGGTTGTTTCCGTCATCAACGCGTGTCGCCAAGCCGATATCCTAGACATTGCCGTCTCCGTACGGTTGACGCCCAACACTACCGCGGCCGCAGCCACTGCCACTGCAACCGCACCCACAACCGCATCACCAATCATCCGCTGATCGACCCAATCACTGTCCCACTCACTCACTGTCCCACTCACTCACTGTCCCACCCACTCACCCACTCACCAACTCACCAACTCACCCACTCACTCACTGCCCCACTCAACGAACCCACCCACGTCTCATGCCACCTTGGTTGCAGAACCTGTTGAGCGAACCATCCGTCATCACCTTGATGAGCGGCGGCGGTGTGTTTTTGCTCACGTTTATCGGTCTGCAGTGGACGCGTTGGGGCGACGACAAGCCGGTGGCGAAGTGTGTCATATTGAGTGTCGTAGCGCATGTGGTCTTGCTGGTCTATGCCTACAGCTTGAGTTGGACGACACCGCTGCCGGAGGTCCTCTCCCGACACGTGGTCCCGATTCGCGTGGCTGTTCCGAGCGAGGAAGCGGAGTTAGAAGCGGTCCCAGACCCGGATTCGGTCACTGCCCTGTGGGAGAAGCTAGCCGAGGCAGAACTGTCCCCCGCCGAGACGCTCGAGACGCTGCCTCCCCAAGAGACGAGTTGGGAGATCGAGCGGGTGATTGAAGCCCAGGACCCCGACCCGACGGTCGCTGTGTCGGACCCGGCGAACGCGCCACTGCCGACGACGCCGTGGCTGGATACTCCGACGGAGGCCGACCCGACAAATCCCGCGTTGGATGCGCTCCTCCAGCCCACGCCCGTGTCGGCCGAGGTGGTGTCCATGCCGCCCCCAGCCGTCGCGGCGACGGCTTCGGACTTGCCTGTCCCGCCCGAGGCGGCTGCGGCTGAATTGCCTCCCGATCCGGCGACCGGAAATCCCCCCAGCCTGGAGCAGGCGTTGTTGGACATGGCGGAGCAGGAGCTGGGGCTAGAACGTCAACTGGCCGAAGACGATCCCTTGGTCGATCAATGGGCCGAAGGACAACGGGAGAACTCGGGCGCCGAGACGCCCCCGCTCCCCGAAGCGTTGTCTGAGATGGATCTGCGTCAACGCTTGGACCAACTGCAGGCCGAAGCCGCCCAGGCCGCGCTGGATGTCGGCAGTGACGCGCCCCTGTTCGATCCTCGCGCCATCTCGCAGCCGTGGCTCCCTGCCGATCGGCAGTCCGCTCAAGCGGCCCATGCGGCTCAAGTCGCGCGTCGTCCCCTGCCTCGCCGCCCCGCCGATCAACAACCGCTGCCAGCCTTGTATCACAAACGCTTGGAGCGCCCCCTGCCGGAAGTCGAATTGGCCGGCGGTTCGGCCGATACCGAGCAATCCGTCGCCCGTGGGTTGGCTTTCTTGGCCACTTTGCAAAAAGCAGACGGTAGTTGGAATCCTCGAGAAACCGGGGGTGGCCGCGAGCAGCAAGTGCTGGGACACAACCGCCAAGGCGCTGGCGCTCAGGCCGATACCGGCATCACGGGGTTGGCACTGCTGGCCTTTTTAGCCGATGGGAACACGCATCTCGGCGGGGCCTATCAAGAGACCGTCCGCCGCGGCTTGGAGTACTTGATCCAACGACAACAACGGGGCGGCTCGTTGGCCGGCTCGGCCCAGTACTACGCGCAGATGTATTGCCATTCGATGGCGCTGTTGGCACTCAGCGAGGCCTTTGCGCTGACCGGCGACGAACGACTCCGACCGTCCGTACAAGCCGGTGTGACCTACTCGCTGGATACACAGAATCGCGCCGGCGGTGGTTGGCGATACCAACCCCAAGAGGCTGGCGACATGAGTCAATTCGGTTGGCAGGTGATGGCCCTCCGCGGCGCTGGACTCAACGGCGTCGCCACCGACGAGAATTCGCGCCGCTTGATGCAGGACTTCTTGCAGCGACACTCCCGCGGCAACCACCAGGGCCTGGCCATCTATCGCTTGGGCGAACCCACCTCACCCACAATGACTGCCGAAGCGCTCTTCTGTCGTTACCTGATGGGCCAAGCCCCGTCGGTACCGCAAGTGGAAGAGGCTTGCTTGGAGATCTTGGGACTGCCCAACGAGACTCCGGGCAGCGGGCCTCAATTGCCCATCCCCTGGCAAGCCTGCCGCCAACTGCCTGGCCG
Source organism: Pirellulaceae bacterium (assembly GCA_018402565.1). GTDB lineage: Bacteria > Planctomycetota > Planctomycetia > Pirellulales > Pirellulaceae > M30B19. The sequence continues at coordinate 16,184 of JAGYIQ010000003.1, forward strand.
AAACATGGATAATTTGTATTTTTGGTATTACGCCAGCCTGGCTCTGCGGCAAGCGGCCAGCGACCCGGCCTTGGCCCACAGCGAGCTGACCCAACAGAGCTGGGAACTCTGGAATCGGAACCTGACCACGAGGCTGCTCAGTCTACAACGCAGCGATGGGCCTTGGAGTGGCAGTTGGGATCCCGAGGCCTGCCTGTGGGGTGGCTACGGCGGTCGCGTCTACACCACTAGCCTAGCGGTGCTCTGTTTGCAAGTTTATTATCGCTACGACCTGACGCGGGAGGAGGCACCTCTGACCGCCGCCGTACCTTGGGCGCCCGCTCCGCTGGGACCGACCCCGCCGCCACAACGCGGGCCTGCCACCGGCAGTATCCGCGATTGGCGCTAAGACACCGTCACCGTTCACGGTAAGGGGGAAGTTTTTGGGGCAGGTGCGCCCGCGCCAGTCGGATCGTTCTTCGAGCAAACTCGTGGCAATCACCAGTGGTTTGACTCGCAAACGCTCACGCACTTAGTCCGACTTGCTCCATGACGCCCTTCGGGTCGTGAACGGTTACAAGGCACCTCGGGACGAACATTTCCGCCCCGGAGCGGCCGCTGTACCTGCCCCACTTTCCTACCTGCAAGAGACCCCGCAAAGATGGCCCGTTTCCTGATCACGCTCGCCGCCCTGTGGGCAGCCACCGCCGTGGCACTCGGTGCCTTCGGTGCTCACGCCCTCCGCGATGCCTTGCCCACCTGGTATGCCGCCGAAGAAGTTCCCAGGATGGAGGCCAACTGGGAAACGGCCGCTCGCTATCACCTGGTCCATGCGATCGGAGCCCTCGCGGCCATCGCTCTGCTACAACGCCCCACCTCCAACGCCCACAGCGTCCACAACGCCGCGCCAACTACCGATCCCACTCCACCGCCGACCCCTCCGACACCGACCACTTCGACACCGAGCCCCTGGCTGTGGACGCCCGTCTATTGCCTATTGATCGGATCGCTGATCTTCTCCGGTTGCCTGTACGCCATGGTACTGGGCGGCCCACGCATTCTGGGAGCCGTGGTCCCGATCGGCGGGGGTTTGATGATCTTGGGTTGGCTCGCCCTGGCGATCCTCGTGCCCCGAGCCTCCGCAAATCCGCAGTGAGTTTTCCGAACACCCCTCCAAAGATTTGCGGTCCGATGCTGCCGTCTCGCTATTGCTCAACGATCGCTTTCTATTGATTAACTTACTTTTTGATTAAACATAAAAAAACCGCCTCGCACGACCTTGGTAGGCACGCACGGGCGGTTTAGATTCCGGCGGTTCAGAGGGTGAGTTGGCGGGCATTGCGGCCCGAATTTACTCCGAGTCCTCCTCGTGAGTGATCTCCACCGACTGACCCATTTCGGCCAAGAGCGTGGTCAGGGCTTTGTCCATCGCTGGGCCCCGGGCGTTCTTGTAGCGAATGACACCGTCTTTATCCAGGATGTAGATCGTGGGCCATCCGGTCACGTTCCACTCGGTGGAGATCGGTCCACCGGTTCCGTCAGGTCCATTCCAGAAGCTCCGCCAATTGAGATTTTTCTCTTTGACGGTTTGGCGAATTTGTTCCAAGTCCCGATCGCTGTTGACACCGATCAAGGCGAAGGGCTTGTCCGAAAGTTGCTTAACGAGCGACCGCTCGTGCGGGTACATGGCCCGACAAGGCGGTCACCAGTCTCCCCAAAAGTCCAGTACCACGACCTTGCCGCGGTAGTCGCTCAATTTGAAGTCGACACCGTCGAGGTCCACGCCTTTGATGTCGGGAGCGACTTTGCCGATCTTGAGATTCTCGACCGCGAACAACAGACGCTCGGCTTGCGGTCCCAGCGGCTGACGACGCGCGTCCTCCACTTTGGCATGTTTGGCGACGATCTCTCGCAGCAGCTCGATGGCACGCTTTTCAGCCGCCGGACTCTCGTCGCCCGACAGACCGCGCGCCAGGCTGAACATGGCCAAGGCACGAACCGTCGGATCTTTGGCCACCTTCAACAAGGCGTCCAAGTTGCGGCTGTCGCGCCCGATCATTGGCAACAATTGGGCCATTTCCGGACTATCCGCGAAATGCTCGATCATCAGCGCGGTTGCAGCGGCAGCCTCAGGCGTCTGCGGGGCACTGCGCAATGTCCACATGTAAACCTCTTTGGCGACATCCGATTGTGGAGCCGACTCAATCAGCTTCATCGCCTGCTGCGCGGTCTCTCGCGCCATTGGCATGATGGCATTCCGCAGTTGCGCCGCATCGGGCGTCGACTGTTGTAACTCCGTCACGCGTTGACGGAAGCCATCCAACAACGCCTTGACTTCCTCCTTGACGTCGTCGCCGCGTTGTTTGGCTTCAGCGGAGGCCTTTTTCTTGGCGGCGTTCTCGGCCAACATGGCCTTGCGTGCTTCAGCCGCATAGGTCCGATCCGCTTCCGACAACTGCTTGAGTTGAATCGTCTTTTGCGACCCATCGGCCATCTGCAACACCACGGCGTCGCGCTGGACTTCCACCAACGTGGCCTCGACCTTGTGCTGGCCGCTGGCGTCTGTCCAAGTTCGACTCTCCTGGGCACACGCATGCCCCATCCAAGTGGCAGCGACCAACCAGGCCACCCCCGTCAAGACGCGTCGGGTCAATCGCGTCAAATCTCGGGCGACGACCCGCCTCGACTCACCACGGTCCAGGCACCCCGGGCTGGGCCAGGGTCCCTCGTGAGGTCGAGATGTCGCCCGCTGCTCTGCTGGCTGCATCCGCAAACTCCTAAAAAAACAACAACCAATCGGTACGCCAAAGCCAACCACGGATGCTCACCCGCCGCGGCTTCTTCCCGCCCAGTGTAACCGAAATTCCGCGGTTTGCCAATTTTCCGTCAACCAGATTTCAGTCAGCCAAATTCGGGCAAGTTCATCCTCCCCCAGCGAAACTTCCGGCTAACGGTGTATCCGCCGGTGAACGACCCAGTGCTTTGTCAACATTTCATCTGGGGGTCGGTGTGGTAAAAGGGTCAGGCTTCAATTGCCGGAACGGCCCTACGGGTGCTGTGCACCATTGACGTGTGGTAAAGGGGACAGGCGTCAATTGCCGGAACGGCCCTACGGATGCTACGCACTATTGACGCCTGACCCCTTTACCACACCCTTTAGGCGATCAGCGGTGTCAACACCTCGCCGTGCACGTCCGTCAACCGCAGGTCGCGCCCCCCCGACCGAAACGTCAACCGCTCGTGGTCGATCCCCAGTTGATACAGGACCGTGGCCCACAGGTCGTAGAAGGTGGCCGGATTCTCGATCGCTCGGTACCCAAACTCGTCGGTGGCTCCGTAAATTGTCCCGCCTCGGGTCCCGCCACCCGCCAGCCACAGCGAAAAGCCGAACGGGTTGTGATCGCGCCCATTGCTGCCTTGCGAGAATGGGGTGCGGCCGAATTCGCCTGTCCACACGATCAGGGTTTCATCCAGCAGCCCGCGTTGCTCCAGATCTTTGATCAAGGCGGCGATCGGTTGATCCACCTGCTGCGCCATGGCTTGATGACCGGTCGCCAAGTCGCCGTGCTGGTCCCATGGATTCGCGGCCCCCCCGGCCCCAATCCCCACCGACAAACAACTCAGCTCCACAAAACGGACGCCTTGTTCGACCAAGCGACGAGCCAACAAGCATTGCCGCGCGTAAGCACTCAACGTCGGATTGGCGTGCCCCACGCCATACATGTCCAACGTGGCCTGCGTCTCGTTGGACAAGTCGCACAGCTCCGGTACCGCCGTCTGCATGCGAAAGGCGGTTTCATAGTTGCGGATGGCCGAATCGATCGCGTCGTCTGACGCGGCTTCCGCGACCCATTGCTGGTTCAATTGCCGACTCAATGCCAACTGCCGCTGCTGGGCGGTTGCCGATCGTTGTGGTTGCAGGTTCGGCAAGGCGGCTGCCGCATCGGCTTGCAAAATCGATCCCTGCGTGTGCCCGGGCAAAAAGCCGTTGCTGAACAACGCCACTCCACCGTGTGGCGGCACGGCTCCACCACTCTGCAACACCACATAAGACGGCAAGTTCTGGTTGATCGTTCCTAACCCGTAAGCGCACCAAGCTCCCGCACTGGGATAACCCATGAACGGGAAGCCCGCGTGCACAAAATAGTTGCCCTGCGCGTGCTCATTAAACGGAGTCGTCATCGAGCGCACGACGGCCAACCAATCCGCTACCTCGGCCAGTTGCGGGAACAGGTTACTGATCGGCAGTCCCGCTTGGCCGGCCGGTGTGAAGACGAATGGGCTGGCCATGACCTGACCGTTTTGGTTGAACTGCGTGCGTTCTACTTTCATGGGTAAAGGGCGACCCTGCCACCGCTCCAGTTCGGGCTTGGGGTCGAAGCTGTCGACATGCGACACACCGCCCGACATGTAACAAAAGATGACCCGTTTGGCTCGTGGACGATGGTGGCAGCTCGCCAGTGCCGCGTCGCGTGGCAAACGGTCATCAGCCGCCGCTTGACCCTGCAGTAAACTGGTCAAAGCCATCCAGCCAAAACCGGTCGAGGCCCGCTGCAACAGTTGTCGTCGATTCCACATAAGCTTGGTCCTTGAACTTGATATTTTCTGTAAGGGTTTGGTTTTGCCGTAACCGTTCACGCCTCGTAGGGTGTCATGCAGCAAGTCGAGCTAACCGTCCGATTGTTTGCGAGTCAAAGCAAGTGGAGAACGCGACCGGTTTGCCCCCAGAACCAACCGACTTGCGGAATGCACCAGCCCCGAGGATTACCTCCCACCCGTGAACGGTTACGTTTTGCCTACCCGTCACGGTAGCGGAGTAAACCTAGTGCTTTGTCACCGTTTAATTTTGGGATCGGTGTGGTAAAGGGGGCAGGAGTCAATTGCCGGAACGGCGTCGCTCAGCGGATCGTGGTGAACTCCCAAGTCAGCATCAAGGCCTGCGCCAACTCTGCCAGCGCTGAAGTCTCGTCCGCCTCCTGCGGATGTTGCTGCAGCGATTCCCAGCGGATTTCCAACGCTTGCCACTCGGCCTGCCGCTGCCGCCACTGGTCTTGCTCCGCCGGCTCCAACGCCGCCAACACTTGATCGTCGGTCAAATAATCGATCCCGCGCTGATAACTGGTGGCCACCTCCGCCGCCGTCAACGCCTTGTCATACACCCGCGCTTCAAACACTCGACCTCGCAGTCCTCGATTGCCACCGGCTGGCAGGTGCCGCAAACCCAAGGTCACCAGCCAATCCCCGGCAGGCCACTCCACCGGCCCACTGCTGCGATACGCCGTTCCATAAGGTTGGCCCTCACGGTAACCGCGAACCCAACCGTCGGCGTCGTACACCAGGACTACCTGCACCGGGCGCGCGGCGGCCTCTGTCTCCAACGGGCCACCCAGTCCCTGCGTGCGATTGAACAACTCGCTGCCAGCCAACCATTGGCCGGGATCACGTTCGCCGAACACCAATGCATCAAATCGCTGGCCGTCCAACGACTGCACGCTCAGGACGCCACCACCTCGTTGATTCAAGTCATCCAATTGCACCCAGACCTCCAGGCTTTTCTCACGCAAGGTATGGTCGACAGGGGCGGATTGCCAATAGCCGTTGTCGTCGACGACCAAGGCTCCGTCTGCGATCCGAGCCGACCCCAGCGGCTGGCCCGGCCATGTGCGACTGCCCACGCGTTCATCAACACCGGCTGACACACCCTCCGACCCTGCGCCGGATCCTGTTGCGAAGGACCAACGCACGCGTGGTTGGATCCGAGACGCGGTCGATAAGTCTCCGGCCGAAGGACCATCGTCGGATCCCAATCCATCGCCAGCGGCTACTCGCTTGTCCACTCGCTTGTCCATTCCTGCTGCGATCAGCCGCTGCTGTCGCGCTCGGACCGGTGCGGCCAAAGCTTCCAGGGCCGCGGCGACTCGTTGACGCTCTTGTTCCAAGACCCGTCTCTCGCGCCGCAACTCCCGGTTGGCTTGCTCCACGGTCGTCAAGTAAGCCAACCCTGCGGCCACCTCGTCATCACTGGCCGGCCGACTGAAGCAACGCCAGTACATCGTTTGAATGGCTGCTACCTGTTCCGACTCACTATTCGGCGCACCGACTTGTTGGGCCAAGTCCCGCGCGGCCTGCTGCAGCAGGGGATCGTTCCACATTGTGAGCGACTGGGCCGGTACCGTCGTGACATCGCGTCGTCCCACCGTTGATCCTGGCTCGGGAAAGTCGAAGGTCCGCAAGAAGCGGTCCAAAGCATTGCGACGCACGGCCGTGTAAATCGCCCTTCGCCGATGATCGCCCGCCGTTTGTGAGGGGCCGAACAGAGGTCGCTCCAGCGAACCGGCCGCCACCAAAATGGTGTCTCGAATCGTCTCCGCTTCCACCCGCCGCGCCGGGTAACTGGCCAAGTACACGTTGTCCGGATCCGACTGCCGCTGAGCCGCCGATCGCTCCGCGCTCCGCTGCCATGCCTGGGAACAGACGATCGCGCGAATGGTGTGTTTCAGCGACCACTGCCCACGACGTGAAAATTCGTGGGCCAAGCTATCCAATAACTCGGGATGCGAAGGCTCCGCGCCCAACTTCCCAAAGTTATCCGGAGTGGCGACCAATCCCCGACCAAACAAGTGATGCCACAATCGATTGACGATCACCCGCCGCGTCAGTGGATTGTCGGCCCGCACCAGATCCTCGGCCAATTGCCGTCGCCCGCTCTCGTCCGCAGGATAGTTGGCCCCAGGCAGCAAGGCCAAGAACCGTCGCGGCACCTCTTCGACCAGTTGGCGATGATCGCCCCGCACCATCAGCGCCTGATCCGCCACTTCCGCCTCGACCAAGCCAGGAACGCGGATAGGCGTTGGTATGGCCTGCTCGAGCTTCTGATACAGGGCCACCAACGAGCCGGCTTGCGGCAACTGCTGCGGTACATTCACCAGCCAACCGACTCTCAGGGCCGTCGTCAACAACAGAGCTTGCCCATCGCTCAACTGCCCGGCTCGCCACGCGGCCAAGGCGACTTCGATGCTCCGTGCAAACTGTTCGATTGCCTCCTCCAAATCTTGCGGTGCTGGACCAGGGCTGCTACTCAGCACCGTCAACAAGGCCTCGTCCCAGATCGACGGTGGAGCAGCTCCCGCGGGTCCCAACCATGCCTGGCGGACTCCGAACCAGGAACGTTCGTCACCGGCCACCAACAACGGCGCGTCTTGGGCGTGCGCCAACTCGACATGAATCCGATCGCCCGTCCAATAAGCCAGATCAAATTTTTGCCAACGCCAGTTCTCACCCTGCAGTCGCACCAACGGATAGACCGTCCCGTCCCGCGGGTAGTCACGCACTACATATCGGACCGAGGCCTGCCCAGCACCACTTACCTGCAACCACAGATCCTGCGGTTCACTCAAAGTCAGATCCCCAGACGTCAGCCGGGCTGCCAAACGCGACGATAACAAGTGACTGTAGATCCCAGCAGGATAGATTCCCGTCACGGCTCTTTGTTCCTCGGAGGCGATCGCGAACTCACCAGCCGATTGCGACTCGTGGGCCAAGTGAGATTCGTTGGCCAACCAGCGTTCGATTCGCTGCCTTGGGGGCAGCGGAGACGCCCCATCTGCGCCCGCGTTCCCAACATCCGATTGCGCTTGATTTGCCTGTAGCTGCAGGGTCTCGCGCATTTGTCGCCAGCGATCCGCCACGTTCACTTTCGCCGGGTCGGTAGTGGCCAACTGACGCAACCAGTTCTCGATCGAGGCTTCCGCCTGACTGGTCGCTGCGGCGTTTTCATCTTTGGCCCAGGACCGTAGCCTGTCGCGCAGAGCGTCCGAGTCAGCCAGCCAGTCCGCGATCAAGGCAGGCTGGATTTGCGACTTGAGCCGCTGCAGGGCCTCCAATTGCTGCGTTTGATCCGGCGCCGAGTTGATCACATGACGACCGGCTCGGTTCGATCGTAGCACTCCGAACAAGGCAAAATAATCGTCTTGGCCGATCGGGTCGAATTTGTGATCGTGACAGCGAGCGCACGAGACGGTCAAGCCTAAAAAGGCTTTGGAGAAGGCGTTGATCTGATCGTCAATGAATCGCACTTGTTCGTCAAACGCATCCGTGGGAGCAAAACCGTGAAACACCATGCGCCAATGGGCCGTGGCGATGCGAGACTCGTTCCATCCGGTCTGAGGATCCAAACGCGGAACCTCCAGCAAGTCCCCGGCCACGTGCTCACGCAATAGTTGATCGTAGGGGACGTCCGCGTTCAGACTGCGAATCAAATAGTCCCGATAGTGATGGGCCCCGACAATGCCGGGGTCGCCTTCGGAGCCATGGGATTCGGCGTACCGAATCCAATCCATCCAATGCCGCGCCCAGCGTTCGCCGAAATGTGGGCTGGCCAAAAGTTCATCGACCAACGCTTGGTACTCGCGTTGAAAGTTCGCCTCATCCACAGTCGACAATCGCGCCTGCCAATACTGGGCTGCTTCAGCCGTGGGCGGCATGCCGATCAAACTCAGGTGCAAACGTCGAACCAACGTCACCGCATCCGCGCGTGGGCTGGGTACCAAGCCTTGTTTGCGCCAGCCCGCTGCGATCCACTCGTCGATCAACTCGTCCAGCGACCAAGCAGAATCGCCCAGTTCAACAGATGTCTCATCGCTAGCGGTTGCGGCAATGGTCGGTGGCAGGTGCAGTTGGATTGGCTGAAATGCCCAACCGGCCAAGCGGCGCCTTAAAACTTCTGGCCAAGCGATTTCGGCGGCTAATTGTTCCGCCGTCGGCGGCTGATCGCGTGGGTCCGCCGCCCCCGCTGCAATCCAACGCTCGAAGTCACGAATTACCAACGGTGACAGAGCAGGCCGTCCCTCCGGCATCTCCAGCCCCTCCAGTTCATGTCGGAGAGTGCCTAACAAGCGACTGCGCTCCGGCTGCTCCAGATCCAGCACCGAGCCACCGGAGCCGCCCGCCAACAAACCTCCGCGATGATCCAATGCCAAATCGCTCTCGCGTGTGTCGTGCGAGTTGTGGCATTCGTAACAATGCTCAACCAAGATCGGACGAATCCGCTGCTCGAAGAACTCGATCGACGCCGGATCATCGACCGTTACAGCCACGGCCCAGACCCAACTGCCCTGGCCAACCATGACGAGACAGATGACCCGCAGCAATAGGGCTTGGGCCACTCCCAGTGGCCGGGACCGAACAGAAAACGCGCGAAGACTCATGGTCCGACCACCCGTGTGCAGGCAGGAAGCAATTGCAATGCCCAACCCAGTCTAGCCCGATAGCGGTGCCGGGCCGACCGTTGTGGCACTGCCCCGTGACACTCGCATTGTAAACCATGGAGCCGCGGCTGTGTGGCCAAAATAACTAGGCTCTGTCACCATTCAGTTTTGTGGCCGCTGTGGTACAGGGGTCAGGAGTCAATTGCCGGAACGGCCGTGTGGGTGCTGCTCACAATTGGGTGTGGTAAAGGGGTCAGGCGTCAATTGCCGGAACGGCCCTGCGGGTGCTGCGCACAATTGACTCCTGACCCCTTTACCACACCCTGGCCCCGTTACCACACGCGGTCACGCTTGCAACGCCTAGCGGGCGCGCGTTAGAGAATCCGCGCGGCCCAGGCGGCGCGCGACTTGGCTAGGCCGGTTTCCAGCACCCACAGCGGCTCGCGTTGCCAGTAGTCCGGATTGAACAACTCCAGACTCAGCGCCCCCTGAAAACCACTGGACGCCAAATCACCCAACAGCTGCGGCAACGGCGCGACACCGTCCCCCGGAAAGACGCGGTCCTTATCGCCGATCTGGCTGCGATCCGGCGTCGCCGGATAGTCGTTGATGTGGAACAGCGACATGCTGCTTCCACTGACCAAGCGCAGCGCCGAGTCCGGCGAACCGCCCTTGTACAAGTGATAGACGTCCAACAACACGCCAAAGTCCCGCCCCTCTACCCGCGCTGCCAATTGCAACAATTGACTCAAATTTCCAATCGCCTGGCTGAAGCCCCACAACTCGAGTTGCGGGACCACTCCCACTTCTCGCCCGACAGCCGCCAGCCGAGCCAACCGCTCCGCGGCAAAATCCCAGTCAGCGATCGGACGATCGTTTTGCCCGACCGGCGGTGCAGCGATCGCTCGCCCCCCGATCGCCGCCACCTTCTCCATGTCACGCCGAGCCTTTTCAAACTCCGCGGTTGCCTGTGCTTCCTCCGGCTCCAACCAATTGGCAAAGGCAATCGCACTCTCGACCCGTAAACCGCAGTCAGCGATCTGTTGCCCCAAATCGGTCAACTTGCCGCCTTGCTCCGTGTAGCGATCCAACTCGTCGATCCACACCTCGATGCCGTCGTAGCCGGCTTGAGCGACCAAGGGCACCAACGTTTCGATCGGGAGTCGCTGTCCTCGCAGACACGACGTGTTGAAACAGAATCGCACTGCCGGTTCGACCACCGACTCCGCTGGGCTGGCCGAGTGACCCGTGGTTGCTGGCGTCGCCGACGAGGCCGCTGCACCAGCCCCGCCCACGTCGGCCCGAGGCTCAGTAGCACCAGCCAGGCCCGTAGAACCAAGGCCCGTAGCACCCATCCCCAGTCCGCCCATTCCCAAGCCGCCCATTCCCAAGCCCAGGCCACTGCGGGTCAGCCACTGACGACGATTCAGAAAATGCGACAAATTCATCTAATTATTCCACGGCATCCGGTGAAGTGAGAAAACGCTCCATCGTGGCACGTCGCTTCTCTTTGACTTGCGCAGCGATGGGCATTTGTTTGTAGTACTCGTCCAGCGGAAAGCAACCGCTGATCAAGTGATTGCGGGGCCCGGTGGTACAGTCGCTGAAGGTCCGACAAATCCGCTTCCGCTGCAAGGGGCGACCTGCCAGGACATCCGCCGGCAGTTCCGGATACGATAAGACCATGCGCCCCAGCCCAACCAGATCGACATGCCCGCAGCGAACTTCATGCTGGGCGACGTGCGGCAAGTAGTCCTGCAAGTAACTGTAGCCCGATCCGACCAGTACCATGTTAGGAAACAGCGACTTGACGTGCCGCACTGCCTGCATTTGCCGCCAGACAGAGACCAACGGATCAACCGGTGGCCAATAACCATCGCTGGGAGGGTAGGCCGCCGGTCGTTGCACATGCGCCGATCCATACGGGGTCCCGACGGACAGGTTGATCAAGGCCACGCCCCACGCCTGCAACCACGACAACAGTTGGCAGGGCTCGGTCCAGTCGGGCCTCTGCGGATCATCGGCCGACATGCCAAATCCCAACTGCCAAGGCAGATGAGCGTGGTAATCCAAAGGTTGGCCGACACCATTTTTATCGGCCACGTAGGGCGGCAAATCTGTGATCCCCAAGCGAACACCGATAACGAGGCCGGGGCACTCGGCCTGCACGCCGCTGATCAACTCACGCAGAAAGCGAGTGCGGTTGGCCAAGTCCCCACCGTATGGGCCAGGCCGCGTGTAGGCAGACAGCAACTCGTGCAACAGGTAGGCGTGACAACATTTGAGGTCGACAAAGTCGAAACCCGCCGCCTGTGCCACGCGGGCCGCTTGCACAAACGCATCCCGAATCTGTTCCAACTCCGAATCACGCAATACCGGGTAATCGTCGGGCAATCGATACTTCTGATTGTAGAGCGGATGATGATAAACGATCTTGGGCTCCAACCGCTCCCCGTTGGGCCGCGAGAAACGACCGCTGTGTGTCAACTGCAACCCGATCAATGGGCAACTGGAAACACCGAACTTGGCTTGATGGGCGGCGACCAACGTGTCTCGCAAGTCGGCCATGTGCCGCACGTTGTCGCTGGCGGGATTGATAAACAATTGGTTCGGATTCGCCCGCCCGTCGTGTTGCACCGCAATCGCCTCGCCGCCCCAAATCAGGCCGGCACCGCTTTCACCAAACCGCCGCCAACGCCGCCGCGTGTGATCCGTAGGAGCCCCGTCCGCTTGCCCGTCCCAGCCCTCCATCGGCTGAATCGCAAAACGATTCGAGACCTGACGACCCGCTACCGTCAGCGACTCAGCCAGTGGACCATCCGCTTCGATATGGTCGTCACACCCAAACTCCAAGTTGATCTCGTGGAGTCGCTGCCGAAACTCACGCGGCGATTTAAAACTTCCCGGCGGCGTGTAACGAGTCGCCATGCCAATGTTTCCCCCAAACGAGTTTGACGTCAGCAAGTACCAGACGCCACGATTGATTTAGAGCTACAAAACGCCGGATCGCTTGTCGTTTTTGACGACAAGCTCGAGCACCATCGTTCAATTCTCACCGCCACCCGTTTCACCGCCACCCGTTTCATCGCCGTCCGTTTCATCGCCGCCCGTTTCGGTATTGGCCTTCTCGTCTTTCGATTCACTCACCTCTTGATCGCCAGCGGCCTGCTCCTCTGTCTTCTCGGCGTCCTCCTCAGCGGGCCCGTCGACACTTTGTGTCGTGGTTTCTGCAGTATTCGACTTTTCTTCTGCCTCTGTCTCAGCGGGCGTTACCATCGGCTTGTCTGTCGACTCGGGCGACTGCTCGACGTCATCGACCGCCGGTTCACCCGCGGCGGGCGCAGCAGTCAGAACTTCCTGCAGGCGGGCCAATGGCTCCGAATACAAGTCGCCGTGCGACAACTTACCACCCAAGTGGCCGACAAAGCCCACCAAGCCAGCGACAAGCACCAGCGACGCCTTCCACCAAAACTGACTGCGGTTGGGGTTGAGTCGCGATACGAAGGCCAACAGGAACACCAACACGCTCAGCCCCGCGACGACCACGCCACCCCAACGATGCAGGAACTTGGAACTGGCCATGGCTGCCTGCAGCGAATCCCACCAACTTTCTTGATTTCCTAGTTCCGTCTCCCAAGCAGCCCATTGTTTGTGCTCGGCAAAACCCCAGCCCGTGCTCACAGCGACACACGCTCCGATCGTCCCCAAGCCCAAGCAATACATAGCGGCTTTGTCCATGTGGGCGTTGCCAAAAGCCAGCAAAGCGAACAGGGCCGCGACGCTGATCAGAGCCACCGGGAAGTGCAACACCGCCGGATGCAAACGCCCGTGCAATGTCCACAAGACGGATTGCCAGTCCGAGGTTTGCTCCAACGCCCGAGCACTAGCGGTCATCTTGCTCCAATCCGCAACCGGCTCTTGCTGGCCACCGGCTTCGATCCACGTACGGATGACGACCCGCTCCTCGGCCGTCAGCGGGTCGTTTTCATCTTCGGGTGGCATCGGATTCGAGGCGTCCTCGGCCAAGTGCTCTGTCCACAGCAGGCTCTCCTCCAGGCTACCACCCACGACATACCCCGCCAGCTGCTCGGAATCGTCGATCCGGAAGTCGCCCTCGGCCCGCGACTCCTGATGGCAACGCAGACACTTGTCAGCCAACAGCGGAACGACCGTCTGCAAATAGCCGCCACTCGGTTCCTGCCAACCCCAACTCGCGGGCGACGAAAGCAGGAAGCTCCCCACAAATAGCGTTGCAACAACCCGAGGCCAAGCCGAGAAGCGGTGGACCCCGGCAACCCGGCGCTGGGCAGCGCCAGCCTGTCCGAGAGAAATTCCCATAGGTCGTTTAGGTCGAGGCATGGTCGATCTCGCAGAAATTTTGGGGGGGCAGGGCTTGTGAGGGGCAGGGGAGAACGGCAGGGCACGCCCCGGGCAATGCTTGACACCGGCGCGTGGTGTCCCCTTAGTCTGACACGTACTAACCCCGATTTGAAGCCACCCGCTCGCATGAGACCGGCGGAATCCAGGCGAAAACCTGTTTTGTCGCGTCTTTTTTCTCCAGATTGCCTATTCTGCCATTGGAGAACCGTCTCACTCCTGTTATTCTCAACGGCTTGGGTCGGAACTGAAATTATGGCAGCTTTTCGGGCCGGTTAGGAAATGAATTCCGCACATTACTTCGAAGAACTTCAGGTCGGCCAAACTTGGACCAGCGCTCGGCGGACCGTGACGGAGTCCGACATCGTGATTTTTGCCGGCATGACCGGGGACTACGACCGGGCGCACGTCGATCATGATTACGCTTCGAAAAGCCGTTTCAAACAACCGCTTATGCATGGCATGATGGGCCTGGCCTGGGTGGCCGGTTTGTCGACAACGGCTCCCGCCGTGCAGACGCTGGCCCTGGTGTCGGTCGACCAGTGGAACTTTTTGCGGCCGGTCCATATCGGCGACACCGTGTACGCACTAACCGAAGTTATCGAGTTGGCCAAGGGAGGACGCTCGGCCGGCAAAGTCACCTGGCGCAAGTCCCTGTTAAACCAACTGGACGAAGTCGTACAATCAGGGATTTTTGTCTCATTGGTCGAATTGCGGCCTAAGTTGGGCCGCGGCCGAGTCCCCGCCCCGCACCAGACGGCCTTCGCGGCACGGCCCGCCACCAGCGGAACCGTCGCGGCCTACTCGAGTCCCGCGTTAGCTTCGCCCGCACCAGCGTCGCCCGTGCCAACGTCGCCCGTGCCAGCGTCGCCCGTGCCAACGACTCTCGCACCAGCGATTCCCGCTGGAGCCGGTCCAGCAGCAAGCAACGACACACCACCGAGTGACGACACACCGAGCAACGACACACCGAGCAACGACACACCAATCGACACCGAATCGAGCGGCCCGCCGTCGCAGGCAGGGCCAGGAGTGCCAGCGGCTAGCGATTCAAGTGCTGGACCAACGCTGGGACACATCCACTTGCCACCGACTTCTTCTGCGGGGACTTCATCGTCTGGCTTCGAGAGTGCGAGTCCAGCGGAGGGCGGCTCGAACAACCCAATGAGCACCCCCGCCTCGGATGCTCGGTCCGCTCAAGTCGCACCGGATACGAGCCTGAACTGACCGAGCTTGGCGGGCACGAACGGAGCCCCAAATGGAGCTCCAGTTGTGTTGGACGGCATCGAGTGGCTTACTTTTCTTCGGCTTCGAAGCAGCTCCTGTAGAGCACCCCGGCGATCACCGCGCCGATGATGGGAGCGACCCAAAACAGCCACAATTGGGCCAATGCCCAGCCCTGGACGAAGACAGCCGGGCCGGTCGAGCGGGCGGGGTTGACCGACAGGTTCGTCACTGGGATGCCGATCAAGTGAATCAGGGTTAGGCCCAGTCCGATCGCGATGGGGGCAAACCCGGCTGGGGCGCGTTTGTCGGTTGCCCCGAGGATGATGAACAAAAACATCGCGGTCAGCACGACCTCGGCCACGAAGCACGCCAACATCGAGTACTTGCCGGGGGAATGCTCGGCGAAGCCATTCGAGGCGAAGCCGCCCGCCAATGAAAACCCTTCCTGGCCAGAGGCGATCACGTACAGGACCGCGGCGCCGGCGATGCCGCCCACGACTTGAGCAATCACGTAGGGAACCAGCTCAGCTGCTGGGAAGCGGCCGCCCGCAACCAGGCCCACGGAAACGGCCGGGTTGAGATGGCAACCCGAGATGTGCCCAATGGCATAGGCCATCGTTAGCACGGTCAAGCCAAACGCGAATGACACGCCGACAAAACCGATCCCTAAATTGACCGCACCGCCTTCGGGCGATGCCAAGAACATGGCGGCCAAGACAGCGCTGCCGCAGCCCCCGAACACCAACCAGAACGTTCCAATCGACTCCGCCAAACAACGCTTGCTAAGTTGCATGATGCACCTTTCGTAAACTCAATCGAACAATCGCCTCAGAGGTATTTCACATGGCTCACTCGGACCGGTTCGTGTTGGACATCAGGCAGTGACCGCGGGGTCTCGGTGAGGTGCGTATTCTATGCGACGGTGACCGGCGGACGCAATTGTCGGGAGCGGCCTTTTCGGCTGCCCTTTCGGGCAGGTCAAAGGTTGAGCGCGTCCACGCGGGATCTTCCGTTTGGCGGCTGCGTGTGCTAGTTTGCTAACCGTGAGCCGATCCCGCACTTGTGCGTCATGTTTGGGAGACCTTGATCCATGGCCGACGTGACCGAGCCCTCGTCCACCATTCCACCGTCCACCATTCCAGCGCCTGCCATGCCACCGCCAACCCCGCGTGTCGATATCGAATTCGACTGTCTGCCGCTTCGCAGCATGGTTGGCCGCCCTTTGCCGGCTGACGCCAGTCCTGGGTTGGAACAGTTGTGGCAGCAGCTTCGCCAAGCGGCGGACAAGCATGGCACGCACAACAGCTACTACCTCAATCGCGGCCGCTGCCAGTTTCACCTCACCAATCATCCGCAGATCGGTCAGATTGCCTTCCGCTTCGGCGGGGTGGTGTTGACCGATGCGGCGGATCAACGCACGGTCTCGGCGGATCTGACCGTCGACTTGGCTGCCGAAACGTGCGATTGGTTGGAGGCGAGTGTCGTGGCGTGGTTGGCCAAGTCCGTCGTGCGAGCCGTGGAACTGGAGTTTGATCGTTACATCCTGGCCGGGGATCTTGCGCGGACCCAGCAGCGGCTGGCCGAACTGGAGCAACAAGCCGAAGCCAGCGGTGGTTTCCTGGGAATGTACTTATGAGTCGTATTTTGATTCGAGGTGGGCAAGTAGTTTCCGGCCGAGAAGTGCGGCACGCGGACGTGTTGATCGCCGACGGAAAGATTGTCGACATCGGCCCACCGAGCACCGTCGCGGTTGACGAAGTCGTCGATGCGACCGGCTTGCATGTTTTGCCAGGCATCGTGGATCCACATGTTCACTTCCGCCAACCGGGCCTAGAACACAAAGATGACTTTGCGCATGCCACACGCGCATGTGCCAAGGGGGGTGTCACCAGCTTTCTGGAGATGCCCAACACCAAGCCGGCCACGATCAGTGTCGAGGCCCTGCATCAGAAGCTGGACATCGCCTCGCGACATTGTCTTGTCAATTACGGTTTTTATATCGGTGCCACCCTGCACAATCTGGATCAATTGAAATTGGCTCGGCGGACCCCGGGGATCAAGGTTTTTATCGGCAGCAGCACCGGCGACATGCTGGTCGATCGGCAGGAGACCTTGGAGGCGATCTTCGCCGAGACGACGCTGCCGATCGCGGCTCACTGCGAGGACGAGACCTTGGTGCGAGCCAACGCGGCTCGCTTGGCGCAGCGGACCGACGTGGCCGTGCACTCCGAGATTCGCGATCATGAGGCCGCGATCGTCTCGACGCGTCGCGCCATCGATCTGGCCAAACGCCATCGGCACCGCTTTCATGTGCTGCATGTTTCCACGGCCGCCGAAATCGCTGAAATACGCCAACACGATCAGTTGATTACCGCCGAGGTTTGTCCGCATCACTTGTTTTTTACGGTGGATGATTACCCGCGGCTGGGTAGCTTGGTGCAGATGAATCCGTCGGTCAAAACATCGGCCGATGCCGCGGGACTCTGGCAAGGATTGCTCGATGGCGATCTCCATCTGGTGGCCACTGATCACGCTCCGCATACGCTGGAGGAGAAGGGGCAGCCTTACCCCGCCAGCCCCTCGGGTTTGCCATCAATCGAGAACTCACTGGCTTTGATGCTGAACCAAGTCGCCTTGGGACGTTGTCGATTGGAGCAGGTCGTCCGCTGGATGTGTGAAGCTCCGGCAGCCGTTTGGAACATGTGCGACAAAGGCTACTTGCAGCCCGGCGCCGATGCGGACGTGGTCCTGGTGGATCTGCAAACCCAGCGAACCATCCGCAATCAAGAGCAACAAACGAAATGCGGCTGGAGTCCCTGGGACGGTGTCACCCTCCAGGGCTGGCCGGTCATGACCATGGTCGGCGGCCGCTGGGTCTTTCGCCAGCTCGATGCGGCGACCCCACCTTGGTTCGCCACCGAGCCCGTCGGTCAGGAGATTCAGTTCGACCCTTCTGCCCCTGGCTACTGGGCCAAGTTCAGCCAATCATAGCCTGCCTAAGACGTTCACTCGCCTGAGACACTTAGGAGCTGTCAGACAATTAATTACCGAAATTGACATTGCGTTATTTGACCTGTTTCTGCATGACAGGTCTCTCGGATCGTACTGTTCGTTCGGGTGTTCGCGAATTGAAGCAGGGCCGATCCGTACCTGATGGCCGTCAGCGAATACTCGGCGCGGGACGACCCGCGACCGAGTCGACCCAGCCAGGCCTGGTAAAGGCACTTCGGCAAATCGTGTATTCGACCAGTCGCGATGATCCCATGAATCCGTCACGATGGACGTGCAAAAGCATGCGGATGATTGCATCGGAGTTGAGCGACCTTGGCTATAAGGTCAGCCATACTAAAGTCGGCGAGCTGTAAGCGTCCACCACAGGCATTCTCGACAGGGCCCTTATCTTGGGCGGGTCTTCACACACCCGTTTCTCAGGAAAGGAATCAGCAATGTCCGATACGAAAGCGAACAACCAGGCAGTCGAGGTTTGGAAAGCCCGGTTGCAGAGGTTCTACGCAGGTTCGGTGACCGTCACCGAGTTCTGTTCGACCGAAGGCTTTTCAGTGCCCTCATTCTACCAATGGCAGCGGCGAATCAAGTCGCTTGACCCAAGTTTTGTACCACCGGATCGCCGCCGCAGAAAACACCCACGAGCCAATCAGCCGCCAGAGTAGTCTCGATCTGCTCCGAAGACACGAAAAATGGGACTGATTCCAGTCTCAACGACCACCACAGCCAACCACCGTATTGGCGCCTTCCAGCCTATCCAACTGCCGACACCACGCCCCGCCGCAGCGCTGGCCAGCATCCAGCTTCCATCTGGGGTCATTGTCGAACTACAGGATGACCCGAATCTGATCTGCCAAGTGCTCGAGCGTTTCCTGCCGTTGGCTCTGCAAGCGGGAGGCCCATCGTGCTAAGTCTCAACTCGCAATTGAAAATCTTCGTCTACACCAAGGCTGCTGACATGCGAAAGGGCATCGATGGACTTAGCGGGATCGTGCGCGGCGAATTCAATGCCGATCCGACCGACGGCAGCCTGTTCGTGTTCGTCAATCGACAACGAGACCTAATGAAGTTGCTCCACTTTGAAGGGGGTGGATTTTGGTTGTACTATCGTGTCCTCGAAGCGGGCACGTTTGAATCACTACCCACTCAACCCGACATCAATCCGCACCCGATCGATGCCACGCAGCTAACCATGTGGCTGTCCGGGATTTCGTTGGTCGCAGCCCAGAAACGCCGTAAGCGATTCGTCCTCCCTCGCGAAAAGATCGTGGCGTAAGGCCGGTCATCGGATGACTCATCCGCGGAGGCTCTGACGCTGGTGGATGAAGCAAGCATCGTTGACCTTGCTCTATCCCAAGGTGATTCCACCGGAGGACCCCGACAATCCCCGTTCGGCTCGGCAAATCGAAGTGATAAAGGAAGCCTTGGAGAAGAAGCTCCTGAGCATCACGGCGCGGATGTGGGCCTATCGTGGTGTGGAAGTACCTCTGAACGTGTTCGACTTCACCGTCTTTCGGCATCGCGACGGACCGGAAGACTTCTTCCAGGACTTTTCAGGGGTCTTGCTGGGTGACTGCTGGCATGGCTTCGAAGCGATTACCGTGGCTTCGCAGGCGCGGATCATACGCGCCGCATGCAATGCGCATGCGCGTCGTAAGATCAGTGATTCGAAAGCCTATCCGGAGGATCGGAAACTGTGGATGAATTGGTATCGCGAGCTCTATCGAGTGGAGGCGGAAGCTCGTGAGCTAACCTCTGCTGAGCGTCTGGAGTTGCGTCAAGCGAAGTCAGTGCCGATCTGGAATCGTATCGACCAGTGGATGGAGGAGGCAGAGCAACGCACTTATCAGGTGATCTTGCGGAGCAGCGACTTCGGCAAATCGTTGCAGTATGTTCGTAACCATAAGCTTGAGTTGATGCGTTACCTGAGCGATGGTCGAATTCCGATCGATAACAACGAAACGGAACAGTTGATGAAGCAGGTGGCGATCGGGCGGAAGAATTGGCTGTTCGCGGGCAGTATCGTCGGTGGCGAGCGAGCGGCGGGATTCATGACGTTGGTCAGCAGCGCGGTGCGTAGCAACTTGCATGTGTGGCAATACGTGATGGACGTGTTGGATCAGCTCTTGGCGGGCAGTACGGACTACGAATCGCTGTTGCCTTGGAACTGGGCCGAGGCACACCCCGACCAGATCCGGCAATACCGCATCAACGAGAACGCGACGCGTGCTCGGGGTTACGAGCAAAAGTCATAAGCTCGTTCGGCCGAGCCAACACGCGGCAATTCGACAGCTGATCCTTGAACCGATCGGGGTGTCCTATGGACACCTCGATGCCGGCCTATCCCGATAGAGCCCGGTCTAGCATTACCAGTCGCCTCTCTCAATACGTGTGCCCATACCGCGTGCCCATACCGCGTGCCCACACCGACAGGGGCACCGCCACATGCCCCATTCCTCCATGCTGCTGGTGGACGCTTACATGGAAAATCTGTAATTAATTGCCTGACAGCTCCTTACTCGCCTGAGAAACTTAGCTTAGGACTTGTCAGTAATTAACTTACCGAATTGGAAATCAGCCGGAGTGCGTTAGCACCCGCTATTTACGGCAATTAGACGCTGAGCGTTTCGGGCAATTCGGTAACTAATTTGCGGACAAGTCCTTAGGATTGGGCCCCGTTATTTACGGCAGGCTCGTGACCGATGGCTCCTTAGGCGCTGGTGAGTCTCATCGCATGCGAGGCGAGGCGGCTTTTTTTTTCGCTGCGAATACGATCCACGGACTGACGGTGGTCCATTTTCGTAGGCCGAGAGCCCGCTCCAGCTGGGTGGCGATCGGTACAAGTGCCGAGTCGCTCATGCGGCCGAACGGCATCCAGCAAATTCCCTCTTCTCTCAAGATCTCAAAACCGAGCGCTGTAATTTTTTGTTTCCACGGTAAGAAGCCCGCCGTGTATTGCTGCATGGTGCCGTTGATCTTTGACTTCAGGTTCATGATCGCTCGCCACGAGTGCTTGTTCTGAAACACTCCAACGAAAATCCCTCCGTCCTGGAGCACGCGATTCAGTTCGTTCACGAACCAGTCCTGCTCGACGAGCTCATGAACTTCGATCGCCAGCACCAATTTTTGCGAGTCGGTTTCGCAGGGAAACGCTTGCGAGTCTATGTCCACCAAGACGCAGCGACTCGTAGGAATTCTCTGCTGACACACCGCCAGAGCCTCGGGATCGATTTCGGTGCAAGTCATTTGCCAGCCGCTATCAGCCAGCAGCTTGGACCATCTCCCCCCCTCGGCTCCAATTTCCAGTGCGGTGCTCGGCTCGCCGAGTTGCTCTTGGGCGAAGCGAATCATATCGCCCTCAATGGCGGAGATATACTGTCCCCAACGGCCTTCAGAAACGGCTTCCCAAAATAGGGAGGGAGCACCCATGGTGGCGGTGTCGTTCATGTTGTGTTCTCGAATCAAGTTGGCGCCAAGCAACCGCTGCGACCGACTTCTAGGGTTCGGCAGCGAGTAAGCTTGGCGGATGAAACAGCAGAAAGCGAGGTAATGATGTGGTCGTTGCCAATTGCATTGTTGCCTGTAATCACGCTGCAATCACGGCTTTAGATGCGAGTAGTGGCGACCTTTGTCGATCGGTACGCGTTTACGTCCCGTCGGGTGTCGTGCAGCAAGTCGGGCTAACAGCTCGCGCGTCTGCGAGCAAAAGCAACTGGAGCACGCAACCAGCTTGCGTCCAGAACAATCCGACCAGCGCAGGCGCACCAGCCCCGAGATAGGACCAGCATCCGTGAACGGTTACGTCGATCTAAATCAGCCAGCGACAGAATCGCGCGCAGCGTTCATTAGGTGAAAGTGCGAGACCCAGAACAGCATAGGGTCGCAGAGATTGCTTTGTTGAAAATTGGACCAGGGTGTCAGCAGGAGTCCCAATCAGTTCGTTTCCCAATTCCGGGAAATCATTCGCAATCTGAGCTGGGATCGGCTCGGATTGTGAAGCAGGCAATCCTTCGAGGCACCCACAGCGACACTGCTTATCGGCCGCACAAATCGCCTTAGTCGCATCTTCAGCATAGCGGAGACGGCCTGATTCTGCGGCATCGCTCTGGTGGGCGCAACAGCATTCGGCCTGCGGTGGGAGGGATTCACACTCGAGCGAATGCTGCGGGACCGAGCAGCAACTGCCGCCGCAATGCTCGTCCGACTGCCCCACACAATCCGACGTCGAGATCGCTGGACAGGAGTCGCATCGACAGGGAGAGAACGAAAGATTCCGAGCGATCGGCGCACACGCCATCATCCCGACCAGGAGTATTCCCAGCAATTGTGAAAAGGATTGCGAACAGGAAAAATGACGGTCGGCCACAACTCGCTCTCGGTTAGTGAAGTTTCGACACCGTTTGGCTCCTCGGCGTGCGTATGACCGCACACTTGCACAGCCTGCGCCTTGCCCACCACGTTAATTCGAGGCGAGGACCGCGTCCAGAGCGAAATCCTCGAATTCACCAGAGCCTGGCTGGCGGCTGATCTTGTTACTTGAGCCAATCTTGCCGCGAGTTGGCCCCGCTCGTAGTCCCGCCTTCAGGCAGAATGCACCACGAGAAAACCTCTCCTACAGAAAAAGGGGCCCCACCCGCAACCCAGCCAATGATCCCGGTCAACGTCTAGCCGGC
The DNA here is from genome assembly GCA_018402565.1 of Pirellulaceae bacterium. Taxonomy (GTDB): domain Bacteria; phylum Planctomycetota; class Planctomycetia; order Pirellulales; family Pirellulaceae; genus M30B19. The sequence continues at coordinate 38,652 of JAGYIQ010000003.1, forward strand.
CTCGCTCTAGTTCCGCCTTCAGGCGGAATGCGGCCATAGAAAAACCCCGCCGAAAGAAAAACGCCCACCAACGCAACCCAGCCAAATGATCCCGGTCAACGCCTAGCCGGCCCCGCTCGTAGTCCCGCCTTCAGGCGGAATGCGCCATAGAAAAACCCCGCCGAAAGAAAAAACGCCCACCAACGCAACCCAGCCAAATGATCCCGGTCAACGCCTAGCCGGCCCCGCTCGTAGTCCCGCCTTCAGGCGGAATGCGCCATAGAAAAACCCCGCCGAAAGAAAAAACCTCCCAGCGGTCTTCCGCACCAAAGGTGCAAAATGAGACAGCCCAGTGCAACGCCCTGGGTTTGCGACTGGAGCGGTCGAGCGCCACGCTCTTTTAGCCACTCAACCTCCAACGATACCGCAATCAATTAGGGCGATTGTCCCATGCCGGTCGAGAGTCCCCTCGAAAGTCACATTGCCAATAATTCGAGCAGGATCGTGCAAACAAACGAATGACAAGAAACCATTTGGTGCCACCCACCATTCTCTGCCCCATTCGGTGCCACCCACCATCCACAATCGGTGCCACCCACCAATATAAGAAACCAATCGGTGCCACCCACCGTTCTCTACCGCGTCCCTGCCCCATTCGGTGCCACCCACCATCCACAATCGGTGCCACCCACCAATATGAGAAACCAATCGGTGCCACCCACCGTTCTCTACCGCGTCCCTGCACCATTCGGTGCCATCCACCATCCACAATCGGTGCCACCCACCGTTCTCTACCGCGTCCCTGCCCCGTTCGGTGGCACCCACCATCCCAAATCGGTGCCACCCACCGTTCTGTGCACCGTTCTGTGTCGGCTCGCTGCCCCATTTGGTGCCACTCACCTTATATAAGTAGGTCCATCCGGGAGGCTTGCTCGTCTGTATTCGGCATTTCTCCGAATCCAGGAGAAGGCAACGTTGGCGAACTTGGGGGATTCAATTTCGGGCCGGCTCGACTTGTGGTCGCTCGGTCGGCCACACAGGTCTGATCTCTCACGGCGACACTACTTGATAAAATCCGAAAATTTTCCAGCTGTGACCTGATGTGTCACACCGTCCCCGGAAAATATTACCGAGGCGGTCAAACTTGCCTGACAGTGGTTCGCGCGGTCCGCTGTCCAGGCCAGCCTTGGTCGCTGTAGGCAATATGGGTTGCCAGCGTTGGCAATCAACTGCGGCATCCAGAACCTACGACTCCCCCATTCCGCTGCGGATTGAAGGCATGGAGTCGTCTGGACGTCACTCGAAGTTTAGGTTGAATCGAGGTTTTGTTCGTTGATTTAAGGAAATGCATCATGGGTCGAGGATTGAGAGAGGAAGTTTTCACGGCAACGGAAGTCTGTATTGTGTTCGTCACCCAACGCTGCGTGCGGACGCAATTTCTCACGGGAATTGACGAGAAGACTGGACGCGATTACTCCCATCGGAAAGACTGGCTTGTGAAGCGGCTGGAGGCCTTGGCGTCAGTCACCGCTTGCGACGTGTTAGGGTTCGCAATCATGGACAATCACTTCCACGTGACCGTCCGCAATCGGCCCGACGTGGTGGCGACTTGGTCCGACGAGGAGGTGGCCATCCGCTGGCTCAAGATCTATCCCGGTCGCCGGATCGAGGAGGACCTGGGGTCGCCCACTCAGGCCGATGTCGACGCCCTGTTGGCAGACACCGAAAAAATGGCCGAGATTCGGCTGCGGCTCTCCGATATTTCCTGGTTTATGCGAGCGCTTTCTGAGCCGATCGCGCGGCGGGCCAACAAGGAGGACGGCTGCACCGGCCATTTTTGGGAGGGGCGTTTTAAACCGAAGCGGCTCCTGGACGGGATTGGGTTGCTGGCGTGCTTGATCTACATGGATTTGAACCCGTTCCGAGCGTTGCTGGCGCAGGTGGTCGAGGAGGCTCGGTACACGTCGGCTTACGCACGTCTGAAAGGGCAACAGGGGGACATGATCGATTCGGCGGCATTCGATTTGTGTGTCTTAAGCCCGGAGGAAGCGGGCGACTTTCACAAACATAAGACCATCGAACAACAGCGAGCGGAATTGGCGCAGCACGGTCGCGGTTTGCTGCGGTCGAGTGGCCGCAAGGTCCCGCGGGATGCTTGGTTGGCCCCGTTACAGCTGGCGAAGGACGAGTTATCGTCGGATCCCCAGGTGCACCGGGACGGGCTGCGAGCCAGCGACCGGGGGTTCTTGCGGGTGGACTTGGATGCGTACCTGAGCTTGCTGCGTTGCACGGCCAAGAGTCCCGATATGGATCAAACAGGTCGAGACACGGCGGCCGCGGAGAAAGTGCTGAGCGACTTGTCGCTGGACGGGGAGATGTGGCGTGACCTGATGGGCAACTACAGGCGGTACTTCGGCAGCAGCAGTTGCTCGGGCTCTGGCGAAGCGATGGCCGCCTACGCTCAGAAGGTCGGCAAGCGTTGGCACCGGGGCCAACGGTGGCAAAGAGCGAGTCAGAAGGCTGCTCGAGTCCCGAACCAGGCCGATAACACCGGTGTTGGCCAGGCAGATAGCTGAGCCGGCCATAATCAGTGCGACGCTGTTTAGGAGGATTGCCGTTTCGACAAATTGCTGTCGAAGTTCGGCCGGGTAGTGTTTTGTCGCAGCCGTAGGGGCGTACGCTTGGAAGGATTGAGTTGTGCGCCGTGCTTGGGTGCGAGTTTTGCACTCAGGTCGTTTGCCTGGGGCGGTCAATAGGTAGTTAGTTTATGTAACGAGTATTGCTGGCCTGGAATGTTGGCCGCTGTTGGGATCTGGTACTTCTGGGCACGACGCTGCAACGGCAAGCAGGTGATATGACGATCTCTAGCTTAGATCTTGGGTAACATTTAGCTTTTTCGATTTAATAAAACTGTGGTTCAGGCCGATTTTCGGTGGGTGCTGTTGGATTTCCCTCACTGCCAGCAACGGCTGATTCAATACGCTGCAATTTTTGACAACGTCTACTGCCAAGTAAGATGTGTCGCTTTCTAGCCTGTCGGCCCCCCAGGTCAAACGGAATAAGGCCGATGAAGTCTGAAGAGGACTCTGGGATGAGACGCTAGCCAAGTGTGTTGCGTTTGAACGATGGGCTGGGGCACCTTTCGTGTGGAGGATAGCAGCAGCTGGACGCCGTTAAATCTGCGTATAGAACATGGGTGACACCGATTGGGTAGCCAAAGAACATGGGTGGCACTGATTGGGCGGAGTGGCAAAGCCTCGGGACATCGCTGGAACAGATTGGTGGCATGAACTGGGAGCTGCTTGGCAGAGGGGGGCGGCGAGAAAGATGGGAGGCGCCTATTGGGGGCGGGGGGATAGGTGGGGAATAGGTGGGGGAATAGGTGGGTGGCACACATTGGGGCCGAGCGAGACAGGGAATGATGGGTGGCACCCATTAAAAGCGGAGCGGCGGTGGGACAGATGGGTGGCACCAATTGGGAGCGAGGTGGCGATGGGATTGGTGGGTGGCACACATTGGAAGCGGAGCGGCGGTGGGATTGGTGGGTGGCACACATTGGAAGCGGAGCGGCGGGGGATTGGTGGGTGGCACACATTGGGGCCGGAGCGGCGGGGGATTGGTGGGTGGCACACACTGGGAGCGAGGTGGCGGTGGGATTGGTGGGTGGCACCGTGTGGGAGTGGGGGAGCGGGGCGGGGGATACGTGGGTGGCACACATTGGAAGCGGCGGGGCGGGGGATTGGTGGGGGATTGGTGGGTGGCACCAATTGGGAGCGAGGTGGCGGTGGGATTGGTGGGTGGCACACATTGGGAGTGGGGCGGGGGGATAGGCGGTGGGATTGGTGGGTGGCACACATTGGAAGCGGCGGTGGGATTGGTGGGTGGCACACATTGGAAGCGGGGGGCGGGGGATTGGTGGGTGGCACGGTGTGGGAGTGGGGGGCGGGATTGGTGGGTGGCACCGTGTGGGAGTGGGGCGGGGATTGGTGGGTGGCACCGTGTGGGAGTGGGTGGGTGGGATTGGTGGGTGGCACCGTGTGGGGCTGGGCAGGGAGTCGTTGAAGGGTTTGTGCAATCGGGAGAATGGTTAGAATCGGTACTAACTTCGGGATCGTTGCACTTTTTCAACGATTGTCTCCAAAATCACTCAAACCGCGTCGTATAGTTTCCGCGTTCGGCACTGTTTGCCAAACCATCGTAGTTGCAGCGCAGTTGAGAGGGATGCAAAAGCTTATGCCCAGCCACAAGAAACAAGACGTCGCCACAATGGATGAGACCGGGCGTCGCAAGTTGAAGGATCGACGAAACGCTCCCGAAAGCAAGGCCAGCATGGAGCGCCGGCAAGGCGTGACTCGTCGTCGTCAAATCGATCCAACGACCTGCGAGCGAGATTACTCGGAGGACGAGCTGGAGTTCATGCGGGCGGTCGATGAGTACAAGCGAAAAAACCGCCGCATGTTCCCAACCTGCAGCGAACTGCTCGAGGTTCTGCGGGACCTGGGCTACCAGAAAGTGGCTCAGGCGAGTGCGGAGGCAGCTGCCGAGCCAACCGCGACCACCACGGTCGCTCCATTGGCGGGGCTGACTACCGCAGATGACGCCTCCGTGTTGGTTTGACCCGCACCGAGCTTCCAGGTTTGATAACAACACGGGTCGAAGGAACGACCCGCGTTGTATTACCCTTTGCATTGGCGGCCGCAGCGTCTTTCCCCGAGATGCTCCCCAGCCGATTGTCCCGCGATGAGCATCTGCAGCGGGCGAAGTAGCGGCAGTGTTCGCACTTTGTTTTTATCGCCAAACCGTCTGTAAAGAGGGCGGCCGGCACGCCTTAAACAGTTGTTCGGCAGCAGGCTTTTTCGCCCGATTCACCATTTTTCGCGAGCTGCCTGATACGGTTTAGGGTTCTCTTGGGTTATTCTAGGAAACTGGTGTCCAGCGACCTAGACCCGTTTCACTCCCAGACCCAGGAGCCCGATCGATGCGCATGCCGGTCCTATTCCCGCCGTCCAAGGCGGTTTCTTTCCACGGCCAGGCCAACTCGATGGCTGCCTTTTCTCATCGTTGCCGGTACGGCCTGATCTCGTCGGGACTATTGCTGTTCGTGCTTGCCGCTTTCAACGTCGCGGCCGCCCCAGGAGTGATGGCTAGCCCTGCCCTGCAGGAGACCGAGCAGCAGACCGAAGAGCAACAAGCCGCGGCGACTCAGGAGCGAGCGAACCAACAAGAGGCGGGCAGCGGCGAACAATCCGCCAACGAACGGACCGGGCGGCGTGGCGCTGGCCGCGGTGCTGGGCGCAGCGGTGCCGGTCGAGGAGCCGCGGGTCGGGCCGCAGAAGGCCGCGGTTCTGAAGGCCGTGCCGCCACTGAGGCTGGAGAAGCCAGCGCCAGTGGGACAACACCCGCGGCGGCAAGCCAAGAGACACCGACCGAGGCCAATGCCCAAACGCCCCAAGCAGGCGGACGTGCAGCCGGCGGGCGAGGACCACAGGCTGGCGGCCGGGGACCACAGGCCGGTGGGCGAGGACCACAGGCCGCTGGCGGCCAAGCCGGTCGCGCCACGGGCCCTACCACCGCGACCACGATTCCAGATGCCTGGATGGCCCAGTACCAATGGGAGTCCATCGGGCCAGCCAACATGAGTGGTCGAATCACCTCTTTGGCCGTCTATGAGGCCGATCCCTACACTTGGTGGGCGGCCTCGGCCTCCGGTGGCTTGCTCAAGACGGTCAACAATGGCTTCTCCTTTGAGTTCCAATTTGACCGAGAGGTCGTGGTGTCGATCGGCGACGTTCAGGTATTCCAACAGGACCCCAACATCGTGTGGGTCGGTACCGGTGAGTCCAATCCGCGGAACAGCGTGTCGTGGGGCAATGGCGTCCACAAGTCGGTTGACGGTGGCAAGACTTGGCAACACTTGGGGCTGGATGAAACCTTTCAAATTGGTCGGATCGCTCTGCATCCGACTGATCCGAACGTCGCTTATGTCGGCGCGTTGGGCCGTTTGTGGGGATACAACGAGCAACGCGGCGTGTTCAAGACCAGCGATGGCGGCAAGACCTGGGAAAAGGTCCTGTACATCGACGACAAGACCGGCATCATCGACTTACAAATGCATCCCACGAATCCCGACGTGTTGGTGGCCGCCAGCTACGAGCGACTTCGCGACGGATTCGATGGCAACGATCCTGTGAAGAAGTTTGGTCCCGGCTCGGGTCTGCACAAGACCACCGACGGTGGCAAGACCTGGACGAAGTTGACCCAAGGCTTACCGACCTGCAATCTGGGTCGGGTGGGCTTGAGCTGGTCGCGTTCCAACCCAGACCATCTGTATGCCATCATCGAGTCGGAACTGATCGGTAGCGGGCCGACCGAGGTGGCCTACCTGGGTGTCCGCAACGAAGCGGCGGATGTCGGCGTTCGAATCACGGAAGTCGTGGCCGACGGCCCAGCCGCTCAGGTCCTCAAGACCGGCGACATTCTGTTGCAGATGGACGACACGTTGCTGCTTAAGTCCGATGACATGACCAAGTTTTTGGCCGGCAAAAAGGCGGACGACGAAGTCAAGCTGACGGTGGTCCGCGAGGGGCAAAAAGTCGAGACCAGTGTCAAGTTGGTAATGCGAGAAGTGCAGGTACAAGCGCCGCGCGGCTCACCGGCTCGACCGTTTGCAGCCTCTCTGGGTGGGCAACGAGAAAACGTCCAGGATCTGCAGGGTCCTGAAGGTTATCAGTATGGCGGTGTCTATCGCAGTACGGACGCCGGCGATACCTGGACGCGGATCAATAGCGTCAATCCGCGGCCGATGTACTACAGTCAAGTTCGCGTTGACCCCATGGATGAACAGAATATCTATGTGTTGGGAACGTCATTGTACAAGTCCAGCGATGGTGGGGTGACCTTCACCGGGGATGGCCACGGCAATGAAGTCCATGTGGACCACCACGCCATGTGGATTGATCCCAAGGATTCTCGCCACATCATCTTGGGTAACGACGGTGGTATTTATGTGACGCACGATCGCATGCGGACGTGGGATCATCACAACCACTTCGCGATCGGCCAGTTCTACCACATCGGTGTGGACAGCACGCCCGACTACAAGATCTATGGCGGTCTGCAGGACAACGGCTCGTGGGGCGGTCCGCGCCGCAGTCGCTACGGCAGCACCATCAACAGCGACTGGTTCCGCATCGGTGGTGGTGATGGTTTTATTTGTTTGGTCGATCCTGAAGATCCCGACCAGTTGTATGCCGAAAGCCAAAACGGTGCCATGTCCCGCTTCAATTTGCGGACCGGCGAACGTGGCTCGATTCGGCCGCGAGCACCGCAAGGCGTCCGCTACCGATTCAACTGGAAGACGCCCTTTATTCTCTCGCCGCACAATAGCCGCATTCACTACAGTGCCGGCAACTACGTGTTCCGCTCCTACAACCGGGGCACCGCGGTCGAAGCCATCTCACCTGAGATCACCAACACCAATCAGGGTTCCGGCAGTGCGATTGCCGAGTCGCCCGTACGAGCTGGTGTGTTGTACGTCGGCACGACGGACGGAGCGCTTTGGGTCACTCAGAATGGCGGTCAAACTTGGGAGCCCATCTTCCATGTGCCGGCTCCGGCGGAACCGACTGCCGAAACGCCAGCGACCGATAAGGCAGCGGATGATGCCGTGAAGACGGATGCCGCTCAAGCGGAAACCGTTGCGGCCGAGGAAGCCAAAGCCGAGGAAGCCAAAGCCGAAGAAGCCAAGTCGGAAGAGGTCAAGTCGGAAGAAATGAAGGCAGAGGAAGCCAAGGTCGAAGAGACGAAGACCGAGGAAGCCAAGACGGAAGAGGTTCAAGCAACCGATCCGTTGACGGGCGAGTGGGACGGTCGCTTCAGTACCTCGGACGGCGCGATTGCCGGCGAGTTCGAACTGACGCTGACGTTGGCGGCTTCGGGCGAGGTGTTGGGTCGGATCAGTTCCGATGACGGCGCCTTGGACATGTCGGATGGCGCTTTCAACCGTGAGAAGAGCGAACTGCGGTTTACGATTGAGACTCCGATGGGGCCGATCCAGCCACTGTTTGAGCTGAAGGACAACCAGCTCACTGCTCGAGTCCCGCTGCCTACCGGCGAGGTCCTGACGATCTCGGCCACCAAGCGGCCACCCGTCAGGTCGCTGGTGCGCACATCTCTGGAGCCGGCGCAAGAGACCGCGGCAGCAACTCAAGAGGCAACTCCGGCAGCGACTCAGGAGTCTACACCGGCCGCTGCCGCACCAGCTCCGGGCTCCTTGGCCAGTTTCATGCCTGGTCCGCGGTGGGTCTCGAGCATCGAGGCATCGCGGTTTGCCGCGGGTCGCTGCTACATCACTTTGGATGGGCATCGCAGCAACGATGATCAAGTCTATGTGTTTGCCACCGAAGATTTTGGTAAGACGTGGCGATCCCTGCGAGCCAATCTGCCGGTGACGGCCGGTATCGCCTGGGTGATTCGTGAAGACATCGCCAACCAGAACGTGCTGTACTTGGGCTGCGAGTTTTCGACTTGGGTCAGTATCGACCGTGGGTTGAGCTGGACCAAGTTCAGTACCCTGCCGACGGTGGCAGTCCATGAACTGGCCCAGCACCCGACCAGCGGCGAGCTGATCGCAGGCACTCACGGTCGCAGCATCTGGGTGTTGGACGTCACGTCATTGCGTCAGATGACGGCCGAGGGTGTGGCGAGCGCTGCTAACATGCTGCGTCCCAATCAAGTGATCCGTTGGCGGTCGCTGCCGGAACGAGGTAGCAATACGACCCGCGAGTTCCAAGCCCGCACGCCCAGCAAGGGTGCCGAGATCTTCTACACGCTGGCTCGCCCGGCCACTGCGGCGGTCCTGGTGGTGAGCGACATTCGCGGCCGCGAGATCTATCGCTCCGATGTCCCCACGACGGAGGGCCTGAATCGCTTCGAGTGGAACCTGCGAGCGACACCGCCGCCGGCTCCAACGGGAGCGGGGAATGCAGCTCGGTTCCGCGGTCGCGCCGGCGGTGGGGCCGTGCCCAACGGTACTTACCTGGTCCAGTTGATCGTGGATGGTGAAACCCTGTCCGAAACACTGACGATCTCGGGCGATCCCGATTATCCGGCGGCCCCCACCGGCCGCGGTGAGGAGGAGGCCGAGGTCACTGATGAAGAGGAAGGTGAGTCCGAAGAGCGCGACGGCGAGTCCGCCGAACGCGATGGGAACGACGAACTGGGTGGCGATATCAATGCTTCCTGGGAGACCCGGTCGTCCACTAGCGGACTGTCGCTCGCTGGTCGCTAATGTTGCGTCACCGCTTCGGCGATCGATCCGTCAGCAAGTCTTAGCCGGCAACGTCGTGTGGCAATCCAGCCGCACGACCTTGTCGGCTTTTTGGCATGGCTGGTAAACACACGAGGCCCGGTATGCAGCGGGATGACCTAATCTACTTTTCTTGGCTCGACATCCTCGTGTTGGTCGCATTGGGGCCGATAACTACCTGCCTGTTGTGGTTGGTGTTGCTTCCCCCACTCGGGCATCCTCAATGGGTGCTGGCCATTAATCCCTTGCGGAGTGCGCAGGCCGAAGTGACCCATCGTTGGCGGATGCTCCAATACGATGGGCTGGATCACTCGGACGAGGTATTCAATCGGTGGTTAGCTCAGCAGATGTCTGCTGAAGAAACCGTGCAGTTGAAACTGTACGATCCTCCCAGTGTAGATGCCTGGGGAAATCCGTATCGAGTTCAACGTCGGCGATCCCCGCACGACCCGCCACGGGTTTATTCGTTGGGTGCAGATGGCGTGTCGAGTTCGGATGGGGCGGATCCGGACGACTTGTGTGCGTGGGTGAAGCGTCCAGGGGCCGGGTATGCGCGTCGCGACAGTTGGCGGCAGGGGCTGCTGGTGGGTTTTGTCCTTATTGGTTGCACGATTTTCTGGTTTTTTCTTGCAGGTGGTTGGGGCTGGTTGTATCGCCGGCTGGCTTGACGCCGTCGGCACGTCCCTCGATGATGACAGGACCGGGGCAAGCCAAGGATCCGTGGCGGGAGTCTACATCATGTTTGTGCCCAAGCGTTTGCGTCGGTTCTCTGTGGTGTGGCGAGCGGTGATCGCCGCGACGCTCGTGACCGGTTTGTTTTTATTGTTGCCGCCGGTAACGGTGGTCGGTCGAGTACAGGACGAAGTTTTAGCTCCGACGAATTTCTGGTATGGGAAGTTAAACACCGAGGGACGTCAGTTTCGGTTCGTAATCGAGGTTGCTCGAGCCTCGGAGTTGGACGCAGCCCGGAAGGCCACGCTGGTCAGTCTAGACGAAGGCGGGCGACGCTTCGAATTGACCGACTACCAAGAACAGAATGGCGGGATGGCGTTTAAGCTGCCCGCCAGTCGGGCGGCGTTTTCTGGGACGCGGGATGAGGACTCGGGGCGGATCACGGGTAATTGGCAGCAATCGGGCCGGGCGTGGCGATTGGAATTTGAGCGATTTGAGCAACGTCCAGAAGAGTTGCCGACCGAAGTCTGGGAGGGATCCCTGCAGGCAGGCTTTCAATCGTTGTTGATGCGTTTGCGAGTTTATCGACCGGCGGAGGGTCCAGCGGAGTACTACATCGACAGCGTGACGCAGGACGTCGGTGGGTTTGTGGCCACGGGCGAGATCAACGAGCAGATGTTGACTCTGGACATCCCGGCGCTTCGCGGCAAGTTCACCGGCCAGTTTTCTGCCGACGAGCAAGTCCTGAAAGGAACGTGGACACAGGCGGTGGCATTGGATCTGGAATTCAAACGCTTGCCCAGTCCGGTGGAGATCCCCAAAGCCGGTCCGGTGCGGCCCCAGCATCCGCAACCGCCGTTCCCATATCAGGTGCGTGAAGTCAAGTTTGCGGGGGCGGAGTCGGCTCACACCTTGGCGGGAACATTGACGCTGCCACGGGAGGGGGAGAAATTTCCCTTGGCGATTTTGATCAGTGGCTCGGGGCCGCAGGATCGGGATAGCACGCTGTTCGATCACAAACCGTTTTTAGTTTTGGCGGACTGGCTGACGCGACGTGGCATATCCGTGTTGCGATTCGACGAACGCGGGGTGGGGCAATCGACGGGTAACTTCGATACTGCCACGACGATGGACTTTGCCGCGGACGTGGCGGCAGCCGTTGAGTTTGCTCGCACTTTGCCGGAGATCGATCCGCAGGCGATCGGCTTGATTGGGCACAGCGAGGGAGGATTGATTGCACCGCTGGTGGCAGCGGAAGATTCGCAGATTGCCTGGGTGGTGATGATGGCCGGTCCGGGCGTGAATGGGGAGCAGATTTTGTATTCGCAGGGCCAGTTGATTTTGGCAGCCGAAGGCGGGAACGCGGAACAGTTGGCTCAGCAGCAACGCTTGCAGGCTGCGATGTTCCAAGCGATCAAGGAGACGCCGGCAGAACAATGGAGCGACGAGGTGCTGGAGACCTGGGCCCAACGGATTGAGTTGAAGATGGCGCCCGAGTTGACGGATGGGACGGATGGGACAGAGTCCGAGAAGGCGTCGCCGGCGCTTTCCGTGGAAGAGCGAGAAGTACTGCGAGCGGCGATCCGGAATGGGTTGAAGCAGGTCAGTTCACCCTGGATGCGATTTTTTCTGACACATGAACCGATCCCGGTTTTGCAGCGGGTCCGTTGTCCGCTGTTGGTGCTGCAGGGCAGCACGGACTTGCAGGTCGCACCGGCTGTGAACCTACCACCCATTGAGGCGGTATTGCGGGAAGTGGGTCAAACGCACTCTAAGATTGTGGAGTTGCCTGATCTCAATCATCTGTTCCAGACCTGTCCCACGGGCGCGTTGTCGAATTATAGCCGGATCGAAGAGACCCTGTCTCCAAAAGTATTGCAGGCAATTGGGGATTGGATCGAGCAAATCCGGTCCGACCACGCGACGGACGACGGCAACAAGTAGTTCGACGAGGGTAACAGCACAACCGAAACTGCCCGCGTTTTTGTCAGCCGTAACCGTTCAGGCCTCGTAGGGTGTCATCCAGCAAGTCGGGCTAACCGTAAGATCGTTTGTAAGTCAAAGCAACTGGACAACCGTACCGGTTTGCCCCATGTACGATCCGACTTGCGGAATGCACCAGCCCCGAGGACTAGTGCTTTGTCACAATTTAATTTTGGGATCGGTGTGGCAAAGGGGTCAGGCGTCAATTGCCGGAACGGCCCTGCGGGTGCTTCGCACAATTGACGCCTGACCCCTTTGCCACACCCCAAGTTCTGGCTGTGACAAAGCACTAGCTGCCACTCGTGACCGGTTACTGTTAGCCAACCGAAGCCGATTTGTCTTGTTTGACTTAGGAAATGGGAACTTAAACGGAAACATTGACACCGTCTCGAAGTCGAAGCAGAACCCATGAAAAAAGTATCACAAGTATCCCGATAACCACGAGCCAAAACCAAAACGGAATGGTCCAACTGGATTTAATAAAGCCGGGTTCTGCCAGCCCAAACCGTGTTATTCGGAATGCGTCTGCTGGCAGATCGGTATCCCAACGGTAATTCCTAGATCCAAACCATGATTCCATTGGCATGTCAGGGCGGAAATATACGAACGAATCGAGACGAAAGTAGTCGTCGACAGGCTCGTAGGTCCATTCGAGTCTTTCCAGCCAGCTTTCAGAGCGACCGTTTGGGAGGGTGAGCGAACGCTGCAACTCAGCATTGACTGGAAGAAATCCCAGACTCTTTGAAAACGTTATTTTACCACTTTTGATCGTGCTCAAGTTGTGGACGTTGCCAAATTTGTCCACAATATCATCCAGCTTTGGTCGAAAGCTGACGAGGTACAAATCAGTTGAATCAGTCAGTTGACTGACTGATTCAACACCACAACTTGGATTAGAAAATTGCAAATAGGCGAAATGGCGAAAACTGGAGAGCGATATCATGCCGGAATCTGCGAGTGTTTTCAGTAAGTTACCATACGAGTAGCTCGAGTGATCCTGTAAAGCCTTGTTCTGATAATCACTAACGGACCTGATTACCCAAGTGTCCGTGCCTTCGGCTGGATTGCCCAGCCAGAACCCATAGTCTTCGTTGCTGCCGTACACGTTTGACGTATAATGGCCTCCGGCGGATATCGGACGTATGACGATAGCGAAGTTGTCATCTTTTGATGAAACTTCAATTTCCGTACCTCCGGACTTGGTAATTGCTTGGAAGGTTACCTGGCGAAACGTTTTTACGCGATTGATGTAGTTTATCAGCCCGCTATCGATTTGGGACAAGATCTCAGAACTCTGTTGGAGTTGGCCCGCAACAGCCCGACACTGATAGTCGGCTTCAAGCATGCTACTCAATAATGGTAAAGCGATGAATATCACACATTTCAGGATCGCGTGCACGGATAACATGTTTGCCTGGTTGGATAAAGCACTTTAAGCAAGAAATACTCGCGTCGTTTCTCGTATACTGCCCCCACATTGATCTGTCGCTTGCACCTCGATTGTACATATGAGCAATCCCAGTGCAACTAATGACACACCAAATGCCCTCAGAATTGCCCCACACCGCTGCAGCAGGTTCGCAACTCCGGTAAAGAAACTTGAACTGGTCACACTTTGGCGATTGAAAGCCAATCACCAATCGTCCCACGAATAACGCCCCTACTCCCTGTACCACGTGCCAAGTTTTGGCTGTGAAAAAGCACTCGTCGGTGGTTGGCGGTTGTGAACGCCACCATCGGAGTGTCTGGCGGTTCCCCTCGGCTGGGGCGAATCCTGCTGTGTAAACTGGGGGGCAGCCCGTATAATGATTATCCCGACCGTGAATGGTTACGTTGTGGCTTCCAAACAGCGAGCCATGCAGCGTTGGTTCGCCCCTTAATTGCCGAGGTCGCAGCATTGAAGTGGAGGGTCATTAGATTTTTGTTCCTGCTAGTTGTCTCGTGGGTTGTGATGACTTTCACCCACGAGGTTGGGCACATCATTGGCGGGATGTGCTGTGGTGCAGTGCTTCAATCCGCCGATTTGGTGCCATGGCGTTTGCCCTACAGCCTATTTGAGTCCGATCCATTTCCGTTGGTGACGCTTTGGGCGGGCCTGATTATTGGCGTTTTGCTTCCAGTGGCTGTCGCGATGATTGCGGACCGTGAGTGGATCTGGTTTATAGCCCACTTTTGCATTTTGGCCAATGGAACTTATATTGCGGTCGGTTGGTGGGTGGGCGAACGGTACCTCGACACTACTAAGTTGCTTGAGCACGGTGCCAGTCCGATCTTGATCGCGGTCTATTGCTTGCTGACGATCGGGTACGGTTACATCGGTTTTAGGCGTTCCTGTATTTCAGCGCTCTCCGCGCCGGCAAAAGCGGAGAGGGAGAGCGCGCAAGCTTACAAACAAATGAATGCACAAACGCCGGCGAAAGGTACGAATTGACAAGATGGCGACCACTTCAGCAGCTTGTTGATTCGTCGCTTCAAGCTCCTGGCTCTCTAGAGTCGCGAGATTACCCCTTGTTCTGCGGCCGGGATCAAGATTGACTTTAGCGGAATGGTAGGGCAAAATCTCAACTGCAGGCGGCCGTGGGCCTGGGGGTCGAATCGCATAACCACCGCAGGTCCGCGGAGTTGCCGTCGGCCTTTTTTTTGCACCCTTTACCACACTCCAATTTTTGGCTTTGACAAAGCACTAGCGTGGCTGGGAACTTATGCAAACCTGGATTGCTTTACTCCGTGGGATCAATGTGGGCGGCCGCAACAAGCTGCCGATGGCGTCGCTTGCCGCAACGCTCGAGTCGGCCGGTTGCTGTTCTGTACGCACTTATATACAGAGCGGCAACGTCGTTTTTGGGTGTTCTTCGAAATCGCAGCCTAAGCTCAGCAAGAAGCTCGGAGAGGCCATCGAGGTCCAATTTGGCTTTCGGCCGAATCTTTTGCTTCTAACCGATGCTGAATTTCGCTCGGCGGTCGACAACAATCCGTTCAAGGAGGTGATTCCGCAACCAAGTTCGCTACACTTCTTTTTTCTCGAGTCCAAGCCGGAGTCGCCGGACATCGACGGCTTGGTTGGGCTGGCGGCGCCTTCGGAACGCTTCCAGCTTGTCGGCAGGGTGCTCTACTTGCACGCCCCAGATGGCTTTGGCCGCTCGAAGCTTGCGGTCGGTATCGAGCGCAAGCTCGGTGTGCCAACCACAGCTCGCAATTACTCGACAATCCAAAATTTGTCCGCCATGTTGGATTGACTTGGGTCAGGCCGCGGAAGAGGATGTTCAGCGGCAGCGACAGCGGATGTTGGCCGCGGTCCGTTAGCTTGTCTTCCTGTAGTTGAACTCCGAAGATAGTGGGTGGGTTAATTCTTCCGTTTGATTGAATGTGTCACGAGTGTTTCAGGTATGGCCGACGAACTCAAAGCTGACGAATCCCCGCCCTTCGATGTCGTTGGGGTTGCGCAGTACGAGCCATTTCCGCAACTGCACCCGTTCGTCAAATGGTTTGGAATAGCCCTCGGGATTCAATTTTTTATGTGGCTATTGATGGTTTTCGTCTTTCCGTTTCGCCCCATTTATTTTCTGTGCTATCTTCCATTCTTTTTCATATTCCCTGGCCCCCACTATCCACGTTATGGGCTGGCATTTTTTATCTTTTACCTTCCGCTTGCCGGATCAGTCACCTACAGTGTCTTGGCGGGCGTGATCGCCACAGGAATTCGCAACCGTAGGCAACAACAGCGTAGCTCGGACTAGGCTCGGACTCAGAAGGCGGGACACCGAGGCCGTCGGCATTTTCGGTTAGAACCATCGTCGCGAAGGCGCCGAGAATGCCAAAGACAAGTTGTGCTGATTGACTCCGGAATGTCGATCAGCGTCGATGCGTGTTCTGTTTTACTCGGGTTCGGGGTGTGGGAACACTAATCTTCGCTAATCTCCGCTAATCTGCAAATGACACGTTTGTTCTATGGGACATGAATCGTGATGAAATCGGTTTGTGCAGGTTTGGATCACTAGGTGTGAGGTTGGGAACCACGAAAGACACGAAAGGCACGAAAAGTCTGGGGTGGTCCTGGGCCAAGATGTTGGTTCGCAGTTGGTTACGCAGTTTGTAATCGTTCATGGTAGGTCGTCGTGGTGCTGGTGCGTCAGCGAAAGGGGCGTCGTTCGCGGGGCCAAGTTCGGAGTTACGCAATTCCGTATCACTGAGCGACAGTCGAACATAGGGTTGCATGGCGGGCGAACCGCGAGAGGGGGGAAGGACGCAGAGAATGGCAAACACCGCGTGTGCGGGTTGCCTAATGAGTGTCGATCAGCGTCGATGCGTGTTCCGTTCGACTCGGGTTCGGGGTGTGGGAACACTAATCTTCGCTGATCTCCGCTAATCTGCAAATGACACGTTTGTTCTATGGGACGTGAATATTGATGAAATCGGTTTGTGCAGGTTTGCATCACTAGGTGTGGGGTGGGGAACCACGAAAGACACGAAAGGCACGAAAAGTCTGGGGTGGTCCTGGGCCAAGATGTTGGTTCGCAGTTGGTTACGCAGTTTGTAATCGTTCATGGTAGGTCGTCTTGGTGCTGGTGCGTCAGCGAAAGGGGCGTCGTTCGCGGGGCCAAGTTCGGAGTTACGCAATTCCGTATCACTGAGCGACGGTCGAACATCGGGTTGCATGGCGGGTGAACCGCGAGAGGGGGGAAGGACGCAGAGAATGGCAAACACCGCGTGTGCGGGGTGCCTAATGAGCGTCGATCAGCGTCGATGAGTGTTCCGTTCGACTCGGGTTCGGGGTGTGGGAACACTAATCTCCGCTAATCTCCGCTAATCTGCAAATGACACGTTTGTTCTATGGGACATGAATCGTGATGAAATCGGTTTGTGTAGGTGTTGATCATTAGGTGTGGGGTGGAGAACCACGAAAGACACGAAATACACGAAAAGTCTGGGATGGCGTTTGGCCAAGGTGTCGGTTCGCAGTTATTTCTGCAGTTTGTAAACGTTCACGGTAGATAATCTTGTTGCGGGTGCGTCAACGAAAGTTGTGTCGTGCGCGACGCCAAGTTCTGGTGATTCGCAATGCCGTATCACTGAGCGACAGTCGAACATAGGGTTGCATGGCGGGCGAACCGCGAGAGGGGGGAAGGACGTAGAGAATGGCAAACACCGCGTGTGCGGGTTGCCTAATGAGTGTCGATCAGCGTCGATGCGTGTTCCGTTCGACTCGGGTTCGGGGTGTGGGAACACTAATCTTCGCTGATCTCCGCTAATCTGCAAATGACACGTTTGTTCTATGGGACGTGAATATTGATGAAATCGGTTTGTGCAGGTTTGCATCACTAGGTGTGGGGTGGGGAACCACGAAAGACACGAAAGGCACGAAAAGTCTGGGGTGGTCCTGGGCCAAGATGTTGGTTCGCAGTTGGTTACGCAGTTTGTAATCGTTCATGGTAGGTCGTCTTGGTGCTGGTGCGTCAGCGAAAGGGGCGTCGTTCGCGGGGCCAAGTTCTGGTGATTCGCAATGTCGTATCACTGAGCGACGGTCGAACATCGGGTTGCATGACGGGTGAACTGCGAGAGGGGGGGAAGGACGCAGAGAATGGCAAACACCGCGTGTGCGGGTTGCCTAATGAGCGTCGATCCGCGTCGTTGAGTGTTCCGTTCGACTCGGGTTCGGGTTGTGGGAACACTGATCGGCCGGCTAGCTGTAGCGTTTAACGACTAGCGAGATGTTCTGTCCGCCGAAGCCGAAGCTATTGCTGAGGGCGACATCACATTTGGCCGGCCGAGCGGCGTTGGGGATGTAGTCCAGATCGCACAGCGGATCGGGGTTCTCGTAGTTGATGGTCGGTGGCAGGATCTGGTCGCGGATGGCCATCAAGCAGACGATGGTCTCTGTCACGCCGGCTGCGGCGATCAAGTGCCCCATCATGCTCTTGGTGCTGCTGACTGGGGTCTGAGCCGCTCGGTCGCCAAAGACCTCGCGACACGCGCGGGACTCGACTTTGTCGTTGACCGTGGTCGAGGTGCCGTGTGCGTTGACGTAGTCGATGTCGCTGGGCTGCAAGCCGGCATCGGCGATGGCCATGTTCATACAGGCGATGGCCCCGCGGCCTTCGGGGTGGATGTCGGTGATGCGATAGGCATCGGCAGTGGAGCCATAACCCGCGATCTCGCCATAAATCTTGGCTCCGCGGGCCAGAGCGTGCTCCAGTTCCTCGAGGACGATCATGGCAGCGCCTTCGCCCAGAACAAAACCATCGCGGAGACGATCGAACGGGCGGCTGGCCTTGGTCGGCTCCGCGTTGCTGGTGGAGAGGGCCGTCAGCAGGTTGAAGCCGGTCACGCCGAAGGGGTGGATCATGCTGTGGGTGCCACCGGCCAACATCACGTCGGCTTGGTCGCGGCGGATGATCTCGGTGGCCTCGCCGATCGCTTGGCTGCTGGCGGCACAAGCGGTCAGGCAGTTGACGTTGGGGCCTTGGGCGTTGAACATGGCGGCCAGATGGCCAACCGGCATGTTTGGTTCTTGCTCCAATTCCTGGATCGGATTGACGGCTCGCACTCCGGTTTCGACGTAGCGAGTCAGGTCAAAGTTGCCTTCGGCCGTGATGCTGGCGGCGATCATGGCTGCGAAGGTGTGGAAGTCCTGATTGCCTTCACCGCTGCCCAGGTAGACCCCAAAACGCATCGGGTCAGCCAAGTCTTTAAGGACACCGGAGTCGTGCACGGCTTGATGGGCCGCACCGGCCGCGAACTTGGTATGACGACCACGAAACCGCCAGACCTCGGGGTCAACGCCCAGGCTCGTCACGTCCCAATCGCGAATCTCGGCCGCGATTTTGGTCGGAAAGCGGCTGGCGTCGAACAGGGTGATCGGACCCACCCCGCTGGCTCCCAGCTTCAGTTGCGACCACATCATTTCCACGTCGTGACCCAAGGGATTGATCACTCCCATACCGGTCACTACCACACGCCGCTTGGGACGAGAAATCATACGAAGCTTTCCTACCGTGTGCAGGTGAGTTTAAGGAGTCGTCACGGCCAAGGCCGCGTTCTCGGCGGCCAACAGGTGGGCCGGGATTTTCACTGGAGTTCCGTCTGGATGACGGGCGACTTCGAACAATCGCATGCTGCGCAGCATCCGCAGGAACTCATGGGGCTGGAACAATTCCACGGCTTCAAATTCAGGACCATGGAGCGAGGCGAACACCAGTTCGACCCGTCCCAACGTGTCCTGATTTCGATAGATCGTGCCCTCGGCGATCGCACCGTCGGGTTGTTGACTCAGCAGGCGGATCTCGTAGGTCAAGCGATCGCCCGGTCGCGCCAGTTCGTCGAAGCTGGCCCGGCCGACTTTTGCCAGGACGACCCGTGCCTTGAAGTCGCTCATTTGGCCCAGCAGCAACCCGCCCGACTGCGCTAAGCCCTCGATCATCAACGGCGGCGGCATGTAGGGCCAAGTCACGTTGTAATCGTCCAGGTGCTCTTCGCCCAGACTCACGTTCTTGACCGTCCGAGCCGACTGGCCAACCACAAATTCTTCGAATCGATCGATCCAAAACCAACGCATCGCTAGAGCGACTCCCACTACCGACTTCAACTCAGTCGCCGCACGCGGACGCCGCGAACGATCGATACCCGATAATCATGCCCCCGTCGCGAATAGGCCCAAGGTCGGGCGACCGCCGATCCGCCATGTGCAGATGGAAGGTCCACCGCCAGCCCCCATCGGCCCGGGCGAGCCCCCATGGGCCTCAGCGAGTCCAGCGAGCCCGATCGCCCCCACCGCTGTGCGACGGCGGGGAGGACCCTACGGAATTACACCAGTTTGGTCTGCACGTAATTGCACAGATCCTGCACCGTCAGGAGGTTGCCGAAGTCCTGCACCAGCGGGTTCTGTTCGAACTTGCTCAGGTCAGCAAAGGGCATGCGGTTCTTGAGTTGAGCCAATCCGGAGGCAGTCACGCGGCCGTCGCTAACGTACTCGGCATTGGTCAGAATGTCGTCGGGAAAAAGTTCGCCACGAGAGATGGAGATGTTGAAGGCCTTCTCCAAACGGTAGACGATGTCCAGGAAGTCAATGCTCTCGGCGCCCAGGTCGCCAACCATCGTGGCTTCCGGCGTCACTTCGGCATCATCAACGGCCAAGGCATCCACCAGGGCTTCA
Organism: Pirellulaceae bacterium; assembly: GCA_018402565.1. GTDB lineage: Bacteria > Planctomycetota > Planctomycetia > Pirellulales > Pirellulaceae > M30B19. The sequence continues at coordinate 58,742 of JAGYIQ010000003.1, forward strand.
CGGACTTTTTCGAATACTTCTTCGTTGCTGGGCATTAATTCTTCTCTCCGAAGGAAAACTGGGACCATGAGGGATCGAGCCGACAGCGGCTGGCCAGTGGTACCGGCCGCCCATTGTACCCAATCGGCAAAATTTAGGAAACGTGTTCAGGCCAACACCGCCAAGCGACCCATCAAGCGCTGAAAAACCTGTTTTTGCCCCCACAGGATGTTCTTGTCCACCGCGGGATCCTCGCTGTAGCGTTCGGCTAACGAGAATTTCTCCAGGACCAAGCGGCCGTTTACGGCGGTTTTTTCCCCGATTTGCCCAATGGCCTTCAGATGGACCAAAGAACCCTCCGTCTTGATAATCTCAACGGTGACCTCCAATCGATCGCCGGGGCCAACAAAATCCTGAAATTTGATGTTTTTTGACTCGCGCAAGACCACCATCGAGTGCTGGAAGTGGTCGGTGGCTCGGATCAGCCACGCGGAGGCCTGGGTCAGGGCCTCCAACATCAGCACCCCGGGCATCACCGGGAACAAGGGGAAATGGTCCTGCAGATGCTGCTCGGCCAGGGTCACGCACTTGATCGCGTGCAGCTTCTGGCCGGGAACCAGTTCCGTGATTTTGTCGAGTTGATTGAAACGCATGTTGGCTACCGGGGTAGTGTTGGCTACCAGTCATTCGAGGCGAACGGGAATTCGAGGCTAGCCGGAATTCCAAGCGAACGGGAATTCGGAACGCGGGAATTCGGGGTCACCGAAAATTCAGGGGGATTGTCGCTGCCCGATCGGCCGAGCCGAACCGGGGAACAAACTCCCTAGGTTATCGAAACCGGCCGATTTTACCAAGGTGACGCGTCGGCCCAAATGTGGATTCATCGCGAGGCTTAGGCCTTCTCCAGCAACGCCATGAACAGTCCGTCATGCAGTTCGTCAGGCAGTATGCGGCGACATCCGGCCAGCTCCTCCGGGAAGCTCTCACCTTGCCACTGGCTCAGCCCGGGTTGCCAATTCTCGATGGGCAGGTCGATTGAGACGACGGTCGCGGGCCCTGGCATTTGTTTGAGCAAGTTGGCGACAACGCCTTCGTTTTCTTCGGGGGCGAAACTGCAGGTACAGTAGAGCAGCCGACCGCCGGGCCGCAGGGACTCCCATGCCGCCTGGATCAGGCCGGCCTGTTTGCCACGACATTCGCGGATCTTGCGAGTCCCCCAATGTTGATGGGCCGTTGGATCGCTGGTGTGAAAGCGGGCTTCACCGCTGCACGGGGCGTCCAACAAAATCCGATCGAAGCGTGGACCGGTCTTCCGCGGCACCTGCCGGCCATCCAGTTGGTAGGTCCGCACGAAACTGGCCCCGCCTCGCCGCAAGTTGTCTTTCAGCTTGTAGAACCGCGACTGCACCGGTTCGACGGCACTCAGAAAGCCCTCGCCCCGCATTTGGGCGGCCATGTGAAGGGTCTTGCCACCTGGGGCGGCAGCCAGATCCATCACCGTCTCACCAGGCTGTGGGGCCAACACCAGCGTGGTCAACATGCTGCTGGGGTTGTGGATATAGATCTGCCCCAGTTCGACCAGCGGATGGCGGGTCAGCAGTTCGCGCTGCGTATCCGCGACATGAAAGCCCTCCGCCAACCATGGCAAAGGCCGCAGTTCCAGTCCGGCTCGCTCCAACTCCGCTGCGACCGGCCCGGGCTCGGCGGACAACCGATTCACGCGGAAGGCCACGCGTTTCGGCTGAGCAAAACTGTCCCGCACGCCAGGCAGCCGGTGCGGTTCGACCCAGGATTCCAGACGCTCCCAGAAGGCCGCTGGCAGCTCGGCGGTCACTTCTTCATCCCGCGAACCCATCAGTGTCCCGCGGGTCCCTTCGACTTCGTGCCTTTGGACTGCGAGCCCAACTTCTTTTTTTCCTGGTCGGTCAGTAAGTCGACCCGGCGGAATCGCGGCACGGCCACCACCAACACACCCAGCAATAGCATCAGGCACACCAGGGCCCACATTTGTCCGTATTCGGTCTGCTGGGCCAGTAAATGGGTCATCGCTCTACCTCAGTTCTTGTACAAAATATTCGCAGATCTCGCTGCCGGTCTCCGACAGCGGCACGTTCACTTGTTGGTCGCGGTACAGCCATTTGATCGTGGCCTGCTGTTGCTCCCATTCCTGACTGCCAATCAGGATCACGGCGGGAATGTGCCGCAGGTCGGCGTACTTGAGCTGCTTTTTCAACTTGGCCGGTTCGGGATAAAACTCCACATTGATTCCGGCCGCCCGCAATTGGGAAGCCAACCGCAAGTAGTTCAATTGTAGTTCCGGTTCGAAAAAAGCCAATAAAACTTGGCTGGGCGAGGAGACATCGGGGATCATGCCCAATTTGTCCATCGCGGCCAGTAGTCGGTCCAGTCCCAGCGAGGCACCGACGCCGGGCAGATCTTGCTTGGTATAGAGTCCCGCCAGGTTGTCATAACGCCCCCCCGAGCAAACGCTGCCGATCTCGGGTAAATCCAACAGCGAGGTCTCGACGATCGTGCCGGTATAGTAGTCCAAGCCTCGAGCAATCGAGATGTCGACCACCAGCCGGTCGCGGGGGACCCCGGCTGCATAAGCGGACTGCAGCAGCTCGCGCAACTCCGCCACGCCTTGGCACCCCAGAGGATGGTCGCCAACGGCCTGTTGGGCCAATTCCAGCAATGGTGCGGAGTCTCCGCTTGTCAGCCCCGTTTGGCTGGCTTGAGCCAACGCCAAGATCTCGTCGGTCACGGCGACCGGCAGTCCCACCTTGTCGATCAGTTCCGCTCGCACCACCGTCGCGCCGAGCTTGCTCAATTTGTCGAGGCCGCGAAGCACACCGACCGAATGCGCCTCCAGTCCCTTGGCGGCCAGCAACCCGTTGAGTAACAAACGGTGATTGATCCGCAACTGGAAACGCTGGAATCCGATCGCTTGCAACAACTGGTCGATGACCAGGATCATCTCCAAGTCGGCCATCAGCGAGCGCGTGCCAATCGTGTCAAAGTCGCACTGCACGAACTCGCGGTAACGCCCGTCTTGGGGCTTCTCGCCACGCCAAACCGGGGCAATGTGGTACCGTTTGAACGGGGTGCCGAGCTGGTGCATGTGTTGCGCCGCAAAGCGAGCCAACGGCACGGTCAAGTCAAATCGCATCCCGACATGTCGGCCGCCATTGTCCACGAAGTGGTACATCTGTCGGTCGGTCTCCTCGCTGCCCTTGCCCGACAAGATCTCCAGATACTCCAAAGTCGGGGTATCGATTGGGGCAAAGCCAAACGATTGGTAGACCCGCCGCGCGATCTCCATCAATTTCTGCCGCTGTAGCATCTCGCGTGGCAAGAAATCACGGAAGCCACTCAGGATACGAGGCTCGATCAAGGTTCGCGTCTCACTCATGGTGTAACCGTTCACAGTAGCAGGGCAATCCCAGGGGCAGGTGCGTTACGCAAGTCGGATCGTCCGTGGTGCAAACTCCTTCAATCACCATCGGTTTGACACGCAAACGATCTGACTGTTAGCTCGACTTGCTCCACGACATCCTACGAGGCGTGAACGGTTACCTCATGGTTTAGGTTCTAGGCGATGACGGCCAGCGGTTGGGGTTTGGGGCTACGTACCACCTGGCCCGGTTTGAATGCCGCCAACGCCGTGCGATATTCGGTCAACTGGTCCGCCAGTTCAAAGTACCGCTCGTAGGTCCAGTTCTCGTCGTATTCGCATTCATCCGTGTGATAGTCGCGACAGATCTGCGGCCGCGTGTCGTAAATGCCACATCGGTTGTCCGGCAACAGGTTCTTGCAGGTGGTGTGTACCAGCAAATACCACGTCTCGTCTTCGGTGAACAGAGAAGCGGCCTCGTGCACCAAGTACCAACGGGCAAAGTCGAAGTCGCGTTCCGTCGTTGGCGTCTCAATCGGCAGGGCAAAGTAGCGGCAACACTTGGCGGTACAATAGTCGCAGAGGGACTCGCCCGGCTGCAATTGACTGCGAGAAATCTTCGGTGGCATCAGGCGAAACTGCTTTCGAATGAGGACAGGGAGCTGGGCCGCGCTCGGCAAATTACAGCGGCTTGGCCGACTGGGTCACGGCAGTCCCCACCCGTCGCCCCAACGGCCCGAGAACCTGCGGCCCAGGAACCAACGGTCCTGGAACCAACGGCCCTGGAACCTGAGACCCGCGGCCCACCGGGTTGGCCCGCTCCTCCGCTGCCGCGGCAGGGGGCGGTGTGTGTGCCTCGGGCGACTGCGCTTGCGTCTCAGCGGGTCCGGGCAACAGTGCCATCCGCGAGCCCTGAGGAGACTCGGCCGAATCCTCCAGGACTTCCAGACCGGCATTTTCTAGCAAATCCATCAGTTTAGGCAAGCAGCGATAAGCCTCCGCGGCGTTGGCCAACGAAACGACCTCGACTCGGCCATAGACCCGCTCCTGCAGAATCAGCGGGAATTCGGCGGACCATTCGCCGTGACTTTCCACAAAACGTGTGGATTTTGATTTCCAAACGGCATGATAACTTTCGTGTAGCCACGGGGCGTTGACGTCGATTGTCAGTTTCTCCAGCCCGTGGCTCTCGGCGAACGACCGAGCGCTGCGGAGCAGATGTCCCCAGTCCCGCGTGCCCTGCAACTGAAACTCCTCCGTGGCTGGCGTCTCGCCCGCCCAGCGAATTCCGGCAATGCCCCAAGAGAATTGGCGGACACGTTGGCCCACCATGGAGAACTCCGCAAAACCGCAGATCCGACCAAAAACCAGGAACACGACCACGGTCGCCACCGTCGCGGCGGCGTATTCGCTCTGTTGCGTCAGGAAGCTGGCCACGCCACCTACGGCCGTCGCGCCGCACATCAGGGCCATGCAGACCACGGCCATTCGCGGGCTCATGCCCTGACCCAACAAGCGATGATGCAAGTGACCGCGGTCGACCGCATAGATCCCCCGCCGCGTCAGTTGCCGCCGGACAATCGCCACGGCCGAATCCATGATCGGGATCGCCAGCATCGCGATCGGTGCCATAAAGGCGTACAGCGTCTGTTCCTTCAGGGCCGTGGAAATGGCCAAGGCCCCGACCGCCATGCCAATTAGCATGCTGCCACCATCGCCCAGGTAGATCCTGGCCGGCGGCAAATTGAACCAGAGGAATCCCCCAATCGCACCGGCCAAGGCCGCAGCGATCACGGCCTCGATCGCTGTCTCTTTGCCAAAAAATGCCATCACCGCCAAGGACAGGCTGACAACAAAACCCAAGGTGCCAGCGAACCCGTCGGCGCCATCCAACAGGTTGACCGAATTGATGGCCCCCAAAATCCAAAAATAGACCACCAATACCGCAAAGACACCGAACTCGAGCAAGTACGGACCCACGCGGACCTGATCAAAGAAGTAGCCGCAGGCAATCAAGTGGGTCGCCACCACGATCTGACCGAGAAACTTGTAGCGACCACGCAGCTTGTAGCGGTCGTCCAGCACACCGACCAACAGGATCAATGCCCCGCCCGTCAACAAACCCAGATGCTTCGGGGAAAACTTGAGCGGTTGCCGCGCATCGGGCGCCAGCCATTGATCCAGATAAGCCACCCCCAACCATACGATCACGGCCGTGGCCAAGAAAATCGCCAGACCACCCACCAGTGGAATCGGGCGAGCATGCAGTTTTCGCGTGCTGTCCGGTCGGTCGACCAGGCCGATGGCCGTGGCCCAGAACCCCAAGCAGGGCACCAACGCCAGGACCAATAGGCCCGACGCCGCCATCAGGCTGAGCAAGCTGAGAATTTTCCACGGAATAGGGTCGAGCATGATGCTTTCGCGATTCAAGGATTCCGGGCCGTTGCCTTTATTGTACCTACGTTGCCCAAAGTTCAATCCATGTTTAGAAAAAACAACGGACTCGGTAGGTCACGGTGCCTGCAAACGAGAATCCTGAATCCGCTTCAGCGTCCGCTGGTAGGTCGCATTGCCGGGGCTCGACTCGAGTAAACTGCGGATCTCCTCTTCTGCGGGCCCCCATTCCCCCAACTCGATAAGGGCCAGGACTCGCTGATAACGGGCGGCGGTGTGGTTGTAATTCAGCTGCAAGAGCATGTCGAACTGCTCGCGGGCTGCCTGCCAATTCCCCAATTCCATTTCGATCCGGCCCATGGCCCAGGTCTCGACCACGCTGTAGTTAAAGCCCCGCTCGCGATTGGCCAATCGTTCTTTGGACTCGCGGAGTAACTGCAAGCGGACTTCCGGTTGGCTCTTGATCTCCGGATTTCGCCCGACAAAGTCCAGCAGCAAGTCCGGCCGGTCCAACAGCAGGCCGCGGGCGTAGCGGGCGGGTTCCAAGCCATCCACCTCGATCCCCAGCACGGTTTTCTGCAGGACCAACGGCTCCAGTACCCGCGTGGCATTGGCGTCCAACGCCAAAGCGCGGCGTAGATGTTCCAGCCCCGCGGCGAAGCTCTCGGCCGCTTCATCAAAGTTGCAGGCTTCCAGCTTCTGCAAACCCACCAACAGCTGATAACGCGGATTGGTCGGCGCGATTTGCACCGCCCGATCCAGATGCGGCTCGGGGGAAATGGCCGAGAGCAGCCGTCCCAGATCCGCCAGCCGCAGATGCAGTTCTGGCCGGAAGGGATTGCTCCGGCGCGATCGCAAGTAATGGGCGTAGGCCGACAACAAGGACTGGCGCGCCGCTTCGTTCCCCCACAGGTCGCGTTCCATGGCCTCGGCGGTCGCTGGACTGACCGCCCGCGCCTGTCGCAGTGTGGCCGCTCGGCTCGATAAGCTCGTGGCCTGCCAAACCGCATTTCTGATGGCGTCGGTCAACTCGCGCGTGCTCCCGGCCACCCGTTTCTGATACTCCTGCCACCGATACCGCAGTTGCCATTGCTGCCCCAGCGAATCGTGCAAATTGGCCTCGGTGCCGTCGGCCGCCAAGGCTGTCAATCGAGCGATCGAAGCATCAATCGCCGCTCCATCAGCCGACATCTCCTGCTCGCGAATCCGTCGCGCGGCCAGCAAGGCGTCCTCGACTTGTCCCAGGCGGTAATGCTGCAACACGCCGATCAATCCGCCCCCCAGCAGCAACAGCAGAAGCAGCGAACCGGCACGTCCCCAGCCCCAGTTGGCCCAAATCGGCGCATCGTCGACCCGTCGCGCATGGAACTGGGCCTGCCCCGCCACTGCCCCCATCAAGGCCGCGAAGGTAAAGGTGTTGGCCGGCAAGAATAATCCAAAATCAAAAAAAGCAGAGACTCCCTCTGCCCCCAGAGCGACGGCTCCCAAGGCCCCCGCCGCCAACATCGCCCGATTCCTGGCCCGCTGCACCAAGTACGAAACCTGCAGCATCGACCAGGCCAACATCCCCAGCAACAACAGCCCACCGACCAAGCCACCATCGATCAGCGTCTGGTAGAACTGATTCTCCGCAAACACATACGTGGCCAACTCCGGCGTCGTACGCAACGGACGATGCACGTGCTGGTAGGTGTTCAAACCACTCCCCACCAACCATTGCTCGGAGAACAGCGGCCAGGTATCCGTCCAGCTTTGCACGCGTGCATCGCTGAGCACATCCGATTTATCGGCCTGGTCAAAGCGATCCATCAGCTTCTGGCCGAATCCCAACCAACCGACCAATAACAGACCCAGGCCCACGGCCACCACCAAAAACTGCAAGCCCTGCTTGCCGCGGCTCGAGCTGTTGACGCCAATCACGAGAAAGCCAATGATCGAACCCAAGATCATCCCCAATGTGCCGCCGCGGGACAGTGTCGTTAGCACTCCTCCCACAATAAACACTAAGGCAAAAACGGAGGCAATCTTCTTGGCATCCAAGTCGTGCACCAGACGCAACACGCCTTGCCACAAGTCGAAACCCGGTTGCGTCGAGGACGCCAGCCAGTCCTCGTCATTGTCCTCCTCGTCGCTGCCGCCGAAGGCAGTCAGGACCAACATGACGGCGGCCGACATGGCCATCAACAACCAACCCGCGGCATTGTTGCGATTGACGTAAGAGCCGAAGACGGTACCGCCCACCTCGAGACTGCCCAAAAACATTTGGTTGTCCGGACCGGTCAACTTCTGCACCATGCCAAAAGCCGACATCGCGACCCCATTCAGGGTCAGTAGCAGACAAAACCAGATCAGGCTTCGCGGCTGGTGAAAGTAATGGGCTGCCAACAAGTAGATAATGGCCGCCGTGAACAACTGCAAGGTCATCAGGCCGGTCGCTTGGGGATCGATCGAGATCGGCAAAGTGGCAGGCAGTTCTGCCGCCGTCGCCGGGATGGAGGTATGCACCTCCGCCCGCTCGGCGATCTGGCGATCGATGTCCGCCATCCCGCCCAGGGACTCCCACTGTTGCCGAGCGTGTCCCGCCCCCAGCCGCTCTTGCAATTCCAACGGCAGCGGCCAAATCTGCAGGACCCCCAAACCGACACCCAGCAAAATCGGCAAAACCGATAAAGGCATGATCATGCGGCGAGATCGGGTCAACGCCACTTCCAGAAACCACAAGGCCAACGCCACCAGAGCCGCCGCCGAGAGCCCAAACCGCGCCCAGCCCGACAACGCACCCATCAACCAGGGCGCCGTCGCCAACAACAGCAGCACCGTCAGACGTCCGGGATAGCTGATCAACGGTACGACCGCCGCCAGCCGACCTGCCCGCTGTCCGCCCCCCTCACGCTCGTCTTGCTCGTCTCGCTCTTCGCCTGCGTCCCGCTCGTATGAACTGCTGTGTCTGGCCATGCCACTCCACTCACATTGATTCGATTCAAAGCCCGACCCGCCACGGCTCCGGGCCGTCCTATTCTAACTACCCCAGGGAAATGGAGACAAAATCCAGCGCGAACAGAGGCAATATTTTGTTGAAATCTGCCCCACACAAGTCTTACCAACGGCCCAGGCCAACCCAGGCCCCGGAGAACCCAGGCCCCGGAGAACCCAGACCGCGACCCGCTCAACCCGGACTGGCGGTTACACCGATTCCATCAAACGCAGGTTCGGTGCGATCGTTTCCAATTGTTCGGTCAGTAACTGACGGACCTGATTGGTCGTCTTCTGCTCGAGAGCCTCGGCCAGGATCTTTTTCGCCAACGACACGCTGACCTGCGCCGCCAACTGCTTGATCGAGGGAAGAAAGGCCGGCGACATGCTAAATCGAGTCAGCCCCATGCCCAGCAGCAGAATGAAGGCCCGGTGCTGGCCGGCCATCTCACCACACAACGTCACCGGTTTGCCCGCCCGATTGCAGGTGTGGATGACCGTCTTCAAGACCCGCAACACGGCCGGCGCCAGCGGCTGGCAGAGATGGCTAACCTTGGGATTGTCCCGGTCCGCCGCCATCAAGTACTGGACCAAGTCGTTCGAGCCAATCGAGACAAAATCCACGGCCTCCAACAAGGTGTCGATGCAGATGGCCGCCGCGGGAACCTCGATCATCATGCCGACCGGAACCCGCTTCGTCGCCACCCCTTTTTGCTGCAATTGCTTGGAGGCCAATCCGACCATTTTTCGCAGGCGGCGCATCTCTTCCAACGTGGTGACCATCGGGAATAACATCCGCACTTGGCCGTCCGGAAACTCCGATGCCGCTCGCAAGATTGCCCGAATTTGAGTCATGAAAAAATCACGATGCTCGAAACTCAAGCGGATACTCCGCCAGCCCATGAACGGGTTGGCTTCTTGATGGTTGTGCCCCAGATAGGCCACGGTCTTGTCGCCGCCGATGTCCAAGGTTCGAATCGTGACACTCTGCTGCGGAGCGGCCGCAATGATCTGGCAATAGTTCTCGAATTGCTCCTGCTCGTCCGGGACATCCGGATGCGTCAAATACAAGTACTCCGTGCGGTACAGGCCCACGCCCGTCGCGCCCATCGCCTCCGCTGCCTTGACGTCGGCGACGTTGTTGACGTTGCCCTGCAAGTGCAGCATCACCCCGTCGGACGTCTTGGCCGGTAAATCCCGGTTCTCCGCCAAGTGGTCCTTCAAGTCGACAAACTCGCGTTCCACCTTGCGGAAGGCGCGGAGCGTCTCTTCGTTCGGATTGATGATCACGCTGCCGTCGCGACCATCCACGATCACCTCAGCGCCCGTCTTCACTTGCCGCAAGATTCCGCTGATACCACTGACCGCCGGAATACCACGGCTGCGAGCAATGATCGCCGCATGGCTGGTCTGACTGCCCTTCTGCGTCACGATCCCCGCCACGTCGATGTCGCCCAACGCCACCACCTGCGACGGCAATAACTCGTCGGCAAACACGATCAGCTTGCCGTTCCGCAGGTCTTGCTTGATCTCGTTGGACGCATTCGACAAATAGGCACTCAGCCGCACCGCGATGTCTCGAATGTCGTTGACCCGCTCCTTCAGATACTCGTCACGCGACCGAGCAAACAGGCTCTCGTAGTAGGCCACCGTGTCACGCAACGCCGCTTGCGCCGAGATCTTCTCGTCCGAAATCAACTGACAAATGTGGTTGCTGAACCCGGGGTCCCGCAAAATCGAGCGGTGCACGGCAAAGATCGCCGCCTCTTCCGGTCCCACCTGGGTCGCTACCTTGCGCTCCAGATGCTGCAAATCCAGCGCGGTGCGATGACGAGCCGCTTCAAAACGATCGAGTTCAGTTTTTACCTCTTCGCTGGTGATCTTGGCCGATTTCCCACCCACGTAGATCTCTGTGATCACGTAAGCCGTGCCGACCGCTATCCCCGGAGAGACCGCAATGCCTTTTCGCATGACCGCCTAGTGTACCAAATTTAGAAATGATCGCCAGGGAGAACTGTAATCATAAAAAACGACCAAAAAACACTGGGCTTGGTCGTGTTCTGGACGTTTCCTAGACCAAACGCGTGAGCGTCCGGCTGCCGCGAAAACCGGCCGATTCCGGAAAACCGGCCGATTCCGGAAAACCGGGTGCTGAGGCACTCCGGCTGATCCCAGACCGATCGCGTCTCGGCGGGTGTGTCCTAAGCATCATCCGGGTTCGGCAGGGCAATCGCCGGCGGCTGCTCCACCCGTCGGATCGACCCGCCGTCACTGGCCCGCAAGTCCAGCTGATACGTCGCTCCCGCCTCCACCTGAATGTAGTTCACCTGACCGTGCACCGCCCGCAGCCCCAGTTCCTGCTGCAAAGCGGTGTCGTTGGCCACACGCCAGAAATCCGACCAGACTTTCTGTTCCAAGTCCGAGAGCTGGCCCTGCGTTTGGTAGATCGGCGGCCGCGGATCCGCACCGGGGGCAATCGTCTCCCCGTAGACCGCCCCCTGATCGATCTCCTGCAAGCCAGCATCGCGGTCCCCGCGGATCCCGCGAATGATGCACAGCGAAGATCCGCGGACCAAATCCGCCTGCTCGATGTACTTGTCTTCAAACTTGGCCAACCAGCAGTCGACGTTGAGCAGGGTGCCCTGCAAGGTGAAGACCCGTCGCGGGCCCACCTGCTGCCCCTGGGAGTCCACTTCGGTGTAGAGCACCTTCATCAACGGCACGCCCGTCTCGGGATCGGGTCCTGTATCCGTGACTGTCAAATAAGCCAACCGACGATCGACCTTGATCAGTCGCAGCGAGGTCGTCAGCCGATCGTTCACTTCCGACAGCTCCTGGATTTCCGCTTGCTGCTGCTGCAATTTTTGCTGCGATTGGACCAACTCGTCTTGCACGCGAGCAAATTCCGCTCGGACCGACTCCAGTTCCTGGGCCGGTTTGACGTAGCGGTAGTAGCCGTAGTAACCCGCCCATCCCAGGAGCCCGGTAAAGACCAGCAACAGCAGGCTGCGGAATAGTTGATTGAGCACGGCCAGCTTCTGAAAGAAATCGAAGGGGCCTTTGGCGTTCATCATCCGTTCGTTCATCTGGGGTCCTACCTTGTTGATTCGCCGGCCCGGTCGAATGCTTGGCTGTTTGTGCCCAACAATTCGCGGGCCGCCAGCGTGACATCCGTTTGCCGCATCAGCGTCTCACCCACCAACATCGCGTCCACGCCCGCCGCTTGCCACTGCTCCACCAACGCTCGGTCGCGTACGCCACTCTCGCCCACCAACAGGCGGCCCGTCGGAAGCTGTTGTTTGACCCGCACCGTCCGCTGCGTGTCGACCTGAAAGGTCCGCAAATCGCGATTGTTGACGCCCACCAACTCCGTGCCGCTGGCCAACACCGCCGGCAGATTGTCCACGTCGTGCAGTTCGATCAGCACTCCCAACCCCAGCTCACGAGCCAGATCGTGGAACTGCTTCAGTTGATCGGCTGTCAAGCATTCCGCGATCAACAGAATGGCGTCGGCCCCGGCCGCCCGCGCTTCGTAGATCTGGTACGGATCGATCAGAAAGTCCTTCCGCAGCAAGGGCAGTCCGACGGCTGCGCGGATTTGTCCCAGATAGGCCAGGTTGCCTTGAAAGTAGAGCTCGTCCGTCAGCACGCTCAGACACGCTGCCCCACCCGCCTCGTAGGCCCGTGCCAAGGCCACGGGATCAAAATCGGCGCGAATGATGCCCGCCGAGGGACTGGCCTTTTTGATCTCGGCAATCAAACGGATCGGCGGAGCGCCCCGCAAAGCTCCGAGAAAGTCACGACAGGGCGGCAGGTCCGCGACCAAGGCCTGCAGGGCAGCCAACGGCCGATCCGCTTGCCGCTGAGCGACTTCCTGATGCTTGCTGGCGACAATCCGAGCCAAAATGTCCTGGCCCATCGCCGACTAACTCCAACGCTGGGCGTGGGCTTGCCGCAGGAACTGCAGCCCCTGGGTGGCCAGGTACTCTTCGTTGGGGAACATTCGCCGCCAGATCTTGGTGGCCGCCGAGATCTCGGGCAACGCCAAGCCGAACGCCTCAATCATCAACCAACCGTCGTAGCCGATCTCGCGCAAGGTATCAAAGGTCAAATCCCAGCGAATGTCGCCCTCGCCCGGCGTGCTGCGATCATTCTCCGAAATGTGGACATGGCACAAGACGTCGGCGCAATCCCGCAAGGCTTGCGCCGGTGACTTCTCTTCGATGTTGGCATGGAAGGTGTCGTACATCAAGCGGCAGTGAGGATGGTTGACCTCACGAACGAACCGCGCGCCGTCCGCGTGTGAATTGAGAAAGTAGCACTCGAAGCGATTGAGCGGCTCCACGCCCAACATCACACCGCCGCCCGCCGCATGTTCGGCAACTTGACGCATCGAATCCACCCCCCAGCCCCACTCGGCAGCGGACGGGCCACTGCCACTGAAGTGCCCGATCGCCGAATGGAACGGGCCGATCAAATGGGTGGCACCCATGGCCACGCAGCAATCCACCGCACGCTTGTTGCCGGCCACGCCCGCCGCTCGTACGGTGGCATCATCGCTGATGGGGTTGTCGTCGACGTTGCGGATCGTGACTGCCGTGCGAGCCAATCCCAGGTCATCCAGTCTCTGGCCCCAACTGCTGTAATCCAGGTCGTAGTTGAACAGAGGGATCTCGACCCCGTCGTAACCCAGTTTTTTCAAGAGCTCCAGGGTCGGCAGCAGCCCCTCGTTCAGCTCGCCCGACCACAACAGCAGATTCATCCCAAACTTCATACGCTTCTCCCTACGCCGACGCAGTTTATTCGTCCACGGACGACCGACCGAGAGTTTAGCCGATTTCCCGCTCCTTGTCTGCAAACAGGGCGCGCGGCCGCCAAATTTGTTCCAGTTCGCACCGTTCTACAAACCGGGGGGCCGCATTGGCTGCCGACTCCCAGGCGACCTCTCCCACACGAATATCGGCCACCGCCGCCGTGGGAAAGGGTTCCGCCCGCCCGCCGATCATGTCAACCAGAATCTCTAAGCCCGGGTTGTGCGCCAGCAGCAAGACGGTCTCGGTCGCCTCGTCTACCTGGCCGACCGCCCCCAAAAAATGCTGGGGACTGCCCGGATACAACCCATCGATCGTCCGACATTCCGGGGGATTGAGCCAGTGCGTGAGCAGGCGAGCCAACGTTTCTTGAGCGCGTACCGCGGGCGAGACCAAGATCAACTGCGGCACTGCCGTCCGTTGCCGGAGCCACTCCCCCATGGCTGCGGCAGCACGCCGCCCGCGCTCGTTCAACGGACGATCGGCGTCCGCTAAGTGCGGATGGTCCCAATCGGACTTGGCATGTCGCATCAGCAGTAAGCGTTTCACGAACTCATCGTCCTTCCGTCGACATGGCATTGATCTTGCGCAGCGGTTCGATCAGCGGCTCCGCCCATTTCTTATCGCCAAACAAGTCGATCAACGACTGACGAATCTGGGCCGCCTGCTCTGGATCAGTCGCCTGCAAACGCTCGGCCGCCTCCACCCGCAAGAGAATTTCTTGTGCTTTCGTTTCAACCTCCGGTCGCGCTTGCTCCCAGTACATGCGACGATAGACCTCGGCCGCCTCCAGGCACTCTTGGACTCGCTCCGATGCCGCTTCTCCTCCCGCGTTGTGGTAGGTGAGCAAGGTCTGTAAGCCGATCTCCTTGTCCCACTTGGACTCGTGGTCATCGGCGGTCCACTTGAGAAACTGCAGTTCCAAGTCCGTCAAGTCTCGCTTGTTCAGCGATGACTTCAGCGCCAAGGCGTTGCGATACTGAAAGGCCTTGGCCTTGGCCTTCAACGCCTCGGCTTCTTCGACCCGCGGATCGTCCGGATACAATCGCAAAAACGTGTCCAACGGTTTGAGCACCCCCATCGGTCGCTCCCGTCCGGGCTCGATCATGGCCCACAGTTCATCCGCCGTACGCGGGCGAAACACTCGGTCGTACAGCAAATAGCCGCTAAACGACAGCATGATTAGCAACCCCAACGCCAAGAGCAACGTGCCCCACGGCGAGGGCGCTTCGGTCGACTCCGACTCCGATTCGCTGCTCCGCACCGCCCGTTCGAAGAAGTCTTGCTGCCGAATCACGCGATTGGTCGGGGCCAGCGAAATGCCCGCAAAGTCCTCCTGCAAAGTCTCCCCCGCACCCGGTCGTCGAGGCTCGGCCGAGCCGGCTGCCGTCTGAGGCCGAGTCCCGCTGCGAGCGGAGCCAGCCGCCGGACCCCCGGAGCCCCCCCCATCGACCATGGTGGCCGCCGCCGGTCGAGGCGCCAGCGGAGAGGCCGCTGGTTCGTCCGCCAGCACCAAGTGCGTCTCCATCTCTGCCTGTTCCAACAGGATCTCGCGAATCTCGCTCAGCCGCGTGGCGACGCTCCGGGCCGAACGCAGCCGGTTTTCCGGCTGTTTCTTCAAGAGCTTTTGGATCAATAGGCCCAACGATTCGGGGGCATCGGGCGCCACCGCCGTCAACAGCGGGGCCTTGGTCGTCACGACCTTTTCCAGCGTTTTCTGCGGGGTCGGGCCGACGATCGGAGGTTTGCCCGTCGCCAGGGCAAACAGCACGGCCCCCAGGCTGTACAGATCGCTTTGAATCGTGGCTGGCTTGCCCATGGCCTGCTCAGGCGCCATGAACTCGGCCGTCCCCAACACGCCCGACATGGTCATCTGCTGCGTGCCAAATCGCTTGGCGATCCCGTAGTCGGCCAACTTGATCCGCCCGTCGCTGGCCTGAATGAGGTTGCCCGGCTTGAGGTCGCGGTGGATCACCCCCACGTTGTGTGAGTAATGCAGCCCTTCGCAGACCTGCAAGCCGATCTCCACCGTCTCCATATAAGTGAAGTGATGGCCGACCTTCTGCAAGGCATAGAGGCTCTTGCCGTCGACCAACTCCATGGCGAAGTAGAAAATTTCATCTTGCTTGCCAAAGCTTAATAATTGAACGATGTTGGGATGTTTCAGTTCCAACAGCGTTTCAACTTCTTCCTGGAACCGCTCGAGAAACTGCGGATCCCCCGCCAAGTCCGGAGCCAAGATCTTGATCGCGACTTGTTCTCCGGTCTCCGGGTCCACGCCCCGATAGACCGTGCCCATGCCCCCTCGCCCGAGGATCTCTTCCAACAAGTACGGGCCCAGCTTCGCAGGTATCATGCCACGGTCATCCCAATTTGCACCGCTCGACGGTCACCGGCTTCCCGGTCTTGCCGCCAGCAAAAAAAACAGCCCGCTGGAGTTTCCTCCGCAGGCTGTCGCACTCAATCTCGCTCCCCAGCCATGGCGCGGGCACACCGGCCCACGCCGACCCGTTCGCTGCGGCAGCGATCAACCACCGGTCTTGCTCGACAGTTCCGTGATCATGGTGATCAGCGGCATGAAGAGTGCCAACACGATGAACAGCACCACGCCGCCCAAGAAGACGATCAACGCCGGTTCGATCAACTTCATCAAACCGTCGGTCAACGTCGTCACTTCTTCGTCGTAGTAGTCAGCGACCTTGTACATCATGCGGTCCAATTCACCGGTCTCCTCGCCCACGTCGACCATATTGATCACCAAGTCTTCGATGACGGGCTTTTTATGGAACAGGTAGTAGATCGCGGCACCCAACATCCCCAAACCACCTGCGGCCATCAACAGTTCGTTTTGGTACTCCTGATTGAAGAACAAAACGCACAATGGCGGCACCGCAAACATCGCCATCCAGAAGAAACAGGCCACTGGATGGAAACCGGGGAACGAATTTCGCTTCAACGGTTTGGCAATGCTCTCGCCTTCACGAATCGCATCGCTAACGCGGTGAAACACTTTCTCAAACATGGCATTGCCCGAGGTCTCACGGGTAATCGTCAGGCTCTCCAGAATAGGCACGCCCGAGGCCACCAAGGTACCGAGCGTTCGCGTGGTACGGGCCAGGTTGGCTTTCTCAGCCAACTTGCCGAACAGCGGCAACTTGAGGATGTACAAATGCCACCCCATCCGGCCCGCCTTGAAGCGGCAAACCAAGGCAATGAACATGATCACCGTGAAGGGAATCAGGGGGAACATGAACCACAATCGCGTGCAGGTCTCCGTCACGTCCACCAAGAGCGTCGTCACGAACGGCAAGTCCTTCATGCCGAACTCTTCGAACATCTTGAGAAACTGCGGTACGATGAACAAGATAATCGCCGCCAAAATACCAAAGGTCACCAAGATCACCATCGCCGGGTAAATCATGGCGCCGATGACTTTGTTCTTCAGTCGTTGCGAGCGTTCCTTGAACTCCGCCAGACGCTGCAAGATCGCTTCGAGGGCACCGCCGGCCTCGCCCGCTTTGATCATGTTCACATACAGGCGGTCGAACACCTTGGGACTCTTGGCCATGGCCTCCGACAGCGTCGACCCGCTCTCGATCTCCTCACAGACATCGATCAGAGCGTTCTTGAGCCCCCCCGGTCGCGATTGGGCCTCCAAGATTTTGAGGCTGCGCAAAATCGGCAAACCGGCATCCTGCAAGATGGACAGCTGACGTGTGAACGTCACGATCTTCTTGCCGCCGGCCCCGCCGATGGCGAAGGTCTTGCGGTTGCGCCCACGCTTGGCCGCCGCCTTGGCCTTTTGCACGCTGATCTTGGTGACGTAGTAGCCCATCGACCGGATCGTGGCTTGCGCCTCATCCTGGTTGGTCGCGTCGATAACGTCCCGAATGGCCTGGCCCTGGGCATCCAAAGCTTCAAATTGATAAGTAGGCATCGCACTGTTCCAATAGGATTAGGGGTTCCAACAGGAGTAGGGATTCACCGTCGCCCTAAATTCTAACGTCCTCGCCCCTTTTTTGCACTGCTAATTTCCGTTTTTTTCTAGGCATCCATGATGGTTTCGCGGATCACCTCGTCGGCCGTCGTCAGGCCCTGATAGAGGAAGTCCATGCCGATGTCCCGCAGCGGCCGCATCCCGTGCTTCTTGGCGCATTTCCGCAGCCTGTCGGCCGACGCCCCCTCCATGATCAGCTCCCGCAGTTCGTCATTCAGGATCATCAGCTCAAACAGCCCGATACGGCCCTTAAATCCCGTCCCGTTGCAGGCGTTACAGCCCGCCCCGCGGAACACCTGCCGCCCCTGCAGATCCTCCGGCTTCAGCTCCAGTTCCCACAGTTGCAGCTCGGTCAAATCCACCGGCTCCCGACACTCGGTGCAAATCCGCCGGACCAGCCGCTGTGCCAGGATCGCCTCCACCGTGGCGGTGATCATGAACGGGGGCACGCCCATGTCTTTCAACCGCGTGATCGTCGAGGGCGCGTCGTTGGTGTGCAAGGTGCTGAACACGGTGTGGCCGGTCAGCGAGGCCTGAATCGCGATTTCGGCCGTCTCCAAGTCGCGGATCTCGCCCACCAATATCTTGTCGGGATCCTGCCGCAAAATGGCCCGCAAGCAAGAGGCAAAAGTCACGCCGATGTCGTGATCGATCGGGATCTGCACGATCCCCTCAATGTCGTATTCGACCGGATCCTCCGTCGTGATCAGCTTGTCCTCGATCGTATTCAACTCACTCAAGGCAGAATACAACGTCGTCGTCTTGCCCGACCCCGTGGGACCCGTCACCAAGATAATGCCGTTGGGCTTGCCCATCACCTTGCGGAACTCGGTCAAGGTCTGCTCGTTCATCCCCACTTTGGTCAAGTCCAAGGACACGACCGATCGGTCCAAAACCCGCATCACGACGCTCTCACCAAACAACGTCGGCAATACGCTGACCCGCAAGTCCACCGGGTGACCACCGACCGTCAATTCGATGCGACCGTCCTGCGGCAACCGCCGCTCGGCAATGTCCAAGTTGGCCATCACTTTAACCCGTGTCGTGATGGCGAAGGCCAAGTGACGCGGCGGGGGCACCATTTCGTACAACACGCCGTCCGCCTTGATGCGGATGCGGAACTCGTCTTCAAACGGCTCCAAGTGAATGTCGCTGGCATGGTCCTTGATCGCCAACAACAACACCATGTTCAGCAGCTTGCGAACCGGCGCACTCTCCACCAACTCATTGACGTCCGTCAAGTTGATCGGGCCACCCCCCGACAATTCTTCGACCGCCTTCTTCAGGTCGTTGTCCGAGTTCAGCTCCGCGATGATCTTGTCCATGCTCTCAATGTCTTCATTGAAGAACTTGTCCAAGGTTTTCTTGATCTGCGCTTCACTGCTGACGACCAAATGGATCTCGTAGCCCAAGAACCGCCGCAGTTCGTCTCGAATATTCAAGTTCTGCGGATCGCAGGTGGATACCACCAAGGTGTTGCCATCCAACTGCAAGGGAATCACGCGATACATTTGTGCCATCGCGTCAGTCACCAAATTCTTGACCTCCGGCTTCAGCACCAAGCCTTCCAAGTCAAACGTCTTGAGCCGGAACTGCTCGGCCAACGCACTGACCAACTGCTCCTCTTCCACCAACCCCATGTCCCGCGCGATGTTGCCCAGCAACTGGCCAGGATGTTGGGCCTGCTCCTCGAGCAACATCTCCAACTGGTCGTCGGTGATGTATCCCAAGTCGACGAAAATCTGACCAATGCGACGTACCGCCATGCCAACTCAATCCTCGTGAAACCCAAACTTCAATTGATCCCCACCCCACATTCACCGACCCCATCTCCGCGTCGACCCCGTCTCCGCGTCGACCTGGCTAGCCCGGTGCGCCGGCACCTTCGTCCATCATACGCCGAGCATTGGCGATCCGCCGCGCCAACGAGTCCGGGTCCTGGGCCTTGCCCAAGGCGTCCTCCATCGTCACGTTCCGCTCGATCCAGTGATTGAACAAGGAGTCGTCCATCAGCTGCATACCAAACTTCGAGCCGGTTTGGATGGCCGAGTTGATGCGGAACGTCTTGTTCTCGCGAATCAGGTTGGCCACCGCCGGCGTCACGATCAACGACTCGTAGGCGGCCACACGTCCCCCGCCGATCTTGGGCAGCAGGGTCTGTGCCAACACACCCAACAGCGCGGTCGACAACTGCGTTCGAATCTGGTCCTGCAAGTTGCCCGGGAAGGCATCGATCATACGGTTGACCGTGCCCTGGGCACTGTTGGTGTGCAACGTCCCAAACACCACGTGACCCGTCTCCGCCGCCGTGATCGCCGCTTCAATCGTCTCCAAGTCCCGCATTTCACCCACCAGAATCACGTCGGGATCCTGACGCAACGCGCGACGAATTGCCTCCGAAAAACTCGGGACGTCCACTCCCACTTCGCGTTGATTGACCGTCGACTTTTTGTGATAATGAAAAAATTCGATCGGATCTTCAATCGTGATGATGTGGTGGTCAACCGTCTCGTTGAGGAAATTCACCAGACTGGCCAACGTGGTACTCTTGCCCGAACCCGTCGGGCCCGTGACCAAGAACAAGCCCCGCGGGCGCATGACCAATTTCTTCAAGACGTCCGGCAAACCCAACTGCTCGGGTGTCAGCATCGAGGTGGGAATCTGACGCAGCACCATCGAGATGTTGCCGCGTTGCTTAAAAATCGACACGCGAAAGCGAGCCTTGTCGCCGAAGGCAAAACCAAAGTCCGAGCTACCGGCCTCCTGCAGTTCCCGCTGGCAACGATCCGGCGAAATACTCTTCATCAAGGCGACGGTATCTTCCGGCTCCAAGACCTTGGTCTCGAGCTTCCGCAAGCGACCATGCAAACGAAACACGGGCGGTTGACCCACCGTGATGTGGATGTCGCTGGCGCCTTGCTTCACGCAAGCTTCCAATAGTTTGTCAATTAACACTGCCATGTTGTGCGGCACCTATCTCTGCTAAAAACTGACACTCATCCGATCGACCAACCGGTAGCCGATCACCTGCCAACCCCATGTTTCTCAAGTCCGAATCCCAACGCCTAGAGCCCGACATCCCCGCATTGGCCCTTGGTGCTCCACGGTCCTTGGGTTTCCATGGCCCTTACCTTAGGTCTCCACGGCGTCTTGCTCCGTTCGCTTGGCGACCCGATAGACCTCTTCAATCGTGGTGATGCCCCGACAAACCTTCTTCATGCCGTCGGTGTACAGCGTGTCCATCCCCGCCGAAATCGCATAACGTCGAATTTCCGTCGTCGAGGCATTGGCGAAGATCAGTTCGCGGACCTTGGAATCGATCATCAAGATTTCGTGAATACCGATGCGACCCTTGTAGCCCGTCTTCTGACAAGTATTGCAGCCCTTGCCTTTCATGAAGGTCGCGTTCTCCTTCATCTCGGCCGTGATCCCGGCCTCCTTCAGCAAATAGTCCGGCGGCATAAATCGCACTTTACACTTGGGGCAGACCGTGCGGATCAGGCGCTGCGCCAGGATGGCCACCACCGAACTGGCGACCAAGTACCCGGGCACGCCCATATCGACCATCCGCGAGATGGCACTGGGTGCATCGTTGGTGTGCAAAGTGCTAAACACCAAGTGACCCGTCAACGATGCCTGAATGCCCATCGACGCCGTCTCGGAGTCCCGCATCTCACCGACCAAGATCACGTTAGGTGCCTGTCGCAACATCGAGCGAATGATGCGGGCGAAGTCCAAACCGATCGAGTGCTTGACCTCGACTTGGTTGATGCCCGGCAAGTAATACTCGACGGGGTCCTCGGCCGTGATGATCTTCTTGTCCGGACGATTGATCGAGTTCAAAGCCGAATACAAAGTGGTCGTCTTGCCCGATCCGGTCGGCCCCGTCACCAAGACAATCCCGTTGGGACGCTTGAGCAATTGCTGGAATTTTACGAACACGTCATCCATCAAGCCCAATTGGCGGATACCAATCTTGATGTTGTCCTTGTCCAACAAACGCATCACCACCGATTGACCGTGATTGGTGGGAATGATGCTGACACGCAAATCCAACTCTTTTTCACCGACCGTCACCTTGATTCGACCGTCCTGCGGCCGACGCCGCTCGGCGATGTCGATCGAAGCCAACACTTTCACACGCGAGACAATCGCGCCCAATTGCCGTCGCGGCAACGAATCCCGCTCGTGCAACATGCCGTCGATGCGATACCGAATCCGCACCCGATGCTCAAACGGCTCGATGTGAATATCCGAGGCTCGCAGCTGCACCGCCTCGGTGATCATCATCTGCACCAACCGCACGATCGGGGCACTGTTCTCGTCGCTGCCGTCCTCCCGCTTGGTCGTCTTGGTGTCGTCCACCGTCTCCGTAAAGTCGATCGCCGTATCGGTAAACTCCTGCAAGATCGAGTCCGCCGACTGGCCGTCGATCTGCCCGTACACCCGGTTGATCGTGGCGAAAATCGACGAGCGACTGGCCAGGGAGATCACCACGTCGCGATTCAAAATGAAACGCAGCTTCTCCAGAGCGTCCATGTCGTTGGGGTCGCTGATCGCAATCCGCAACCGACCGTCGACCTCCGCGAGAGGAATCACCGCGTTTTCCCGCGCCACCGTCTCGGGCATCAATTCAATCACGCTCTCCGGAATGTCGATCTCGTCCAGATCGACTGCCTCCACCCGATGCGCCGCCGCCAAGCACTTGATCAGATCGTCCTCGGAGGCGTAGCCCAGCTTGATCACCGCTTCGGTCAGAGCCAACTTGGACTCCCGCGCCAACTGCTCGGACTCCGCCAACTGGTCTTTGGTCAGGGTCTTGGACTTGACCAAGGCGGTGCGAAAATTGCTGTCAGAACCGTATGCCATCGCTAAATCTTACTCCCAGTCCTCTCGGACATCCCACCATCGGCCGACTGAAGGTCCGACCACGAGAGACCCCGACCCGCGTCCAAACAGCGGTTTGATGCCTCGCGCTCATTCCGCTCTATCATGGACACTCCGCCCCCCCGTTGTCAATCAAAATCAACCGCCCCCGCCCCAAACACGTCAACTTACCCAACTCGGCTGCCGACGGATCGGGACAAGCCTCGCATTCTACTGGAAATCGCGGTGTGAATGTAGCGATTAGTCCGGCGACACCACGTCCAAGCGAGTCCCCGGCGGCACCAACCCCAAGGCCACGGCCCGCTCGGCCAAGATCGCCAACGCCCGCTCACCCTCGGCCCCCAACCGCTCCGTCCAACGATTGACGTACAGGTCGACATGCGCCCACAGCACCTCCGGTGAGAACTCCTGCGCGTAACGTTGCATCGTGGGCAACGCCTCCCCACGCTGGCCCAACGCCATCCGCACCGAAGCCTCGATCAATCGCCCCAAGCGACTCAAGGTTTCAGCTCCCAAATCCCGCCGCCCCAAAATCCCGCCCAGAGGCAGTGGAGCGCCGGTCTCGCGCTCCCAACGCTCCCCCAGATCCTCCACCAATCGCAAGCCCTGCTGCTGATAAGTAAATCGCCCCTCGTGAATGCACACCCCGTAATCGGCTCGCCCGTCCAGCAACGCCGGGGCGATCTCCGAAAACACCGCCTGCTGCACCTGGCCCCGCTCCCCGTAAAACAGGCGGTACAACAAATGGGCCGTCGTGTCCTGCCCTGGGCACCAAACTCGGGCCGCAGAACCCGGCGGTACTGCTCGGCCCGCCACCATCGGCTGCGATGCCACTTGATTCGCCACCGATCCGCCACTCGGCCCCGAGTCCTCGCTGCCCCCCGGCCCAACGTCCACTGCCGTGTTAGGACTGGCCAACAACAAGGGACCGTTGCCAAAGCCCAAAGCCGATCCCGCACTGAACACCGCGTAGCGTTCAGCCAGTTTCAATGCCGCGTGAAAACTGGCTTTGCCCACATCCAAAACGCCCGCCTGCAGTCGCTCGTTCAACTCCTGCACGTCCAAGAGGCAAAAGTCCAGCTCGAAGCCGTCCGTCGCCAACCGCCGCTCCAATAGCGGAAAAAAGGCGAAGGTGTCGTTGGGACACGTCGAAATGCCAATCTTGATTCTCATCGCTTCCCATCACTGGCTCGCCACTAGCGAAGCTCACGACACACGGAGTCGACCAACCGTTCCACCACCGCTTGCAAGGCGTCGTCGATCCGCCAACCACCGACCCGCCGATCGCCCACGGCGTTGCTTATCCCGCGCCAGATCCGACAGCCGACGCCGAACTGCCGACAGGCCAATGCCACCGCAAATCCCTCCATGTCTTCCACCAACACCCCGGGGAACCTCGCCCGCCGCCCAGCCGCCGTCGCCTCCGAACCACTGGCGATGCCCACCGTCAATAATTTCGCTCCGGTCGAACCAGGCAAGACCAGCGATTCGAAGATCGGTTCGGTCGACGAAGCCCCAGAGCCAGGCTCAACGTCAACCTCAATCTCAATCTGAACCTCGTGACCAGTCCCACCTTCAGGGGCCAGACCCGTCCTACCGTCAAGGGCAGCGGCAGCGGCAAGCCAAGTCTGCGGCATCTGGGGGAAGCCCAGCTCCGAGGGCAGTTGCCACGGCCCCAGCCCGCTCTGCCCGGCCTCGGCACCCGGCTGCGCTGGTGGCATGTCCGCGTGCCCCCCGACCGGCAACTCCGCTCCCACCATATCGGTCGCGATGCTGCCAATCTCCACGGCGGCGCCCAATCGCGCCTGCGATAAGTCGTAACTGCCTCCGATCCCCACCAACACGACCTCGGACACCGGCCGACCTGCCAGCTCGCGAGCCGCCAACAGACGGGACGTGACGATCCCCGCCGAAATCGGCCCAAAACCACACAATCGCCAGGGCGGCGGAGGGGCCGACCACCGGCTGCCCCAGATCTGTTGCAATCGCTGGCGTTCCAATTCGGTCGGGACCAACCAGAGTCGATCGGCCAACACGGACCCGCCGCCCTCGCCGGAATTTGCATCCAAACGCCCGCTCATTCGACCAACCCCAACGCCACCTGCCGGATCGAGACGCCCGTTTCCGCTGCCCCCGCCGGCCAGGGCAAGACCAGGGTCAAGCAGTTGTACGCCTGCCGCTGTTCCGGCAGCCAAAGAAACGCCACGCTGGCGTCGCCCAGTTCGCCCGGCGCCTCCCCCAACCAGCAATCATTCATCCAGGCCGATTCCACCACCCCATCCAACCAACAACCCACATAACATCGTTGTTCAGGGAGCAAGCCAGTCGGCCGATTGAATTGCCGCTGTAAAACCAGCTGGGAGGCCGACTGCGGAGCCGCCGTCGCGTCGCTGATGGCCTCCGTGACAGGCAATCTGATCAGCCCCGGCAAGCGGACCCGAACCGCACCATCGACCGCCGGAGCGTGACGGGCGACCCGCCCATCGTGTTTTTCCACCACCGGCGTTGGCCGCTGGTCCACCGTCGGGCCCACCGACATGGGTTGCCAAGTCGCCAACCACGGGCCATGCAAACGTATGATATGCACAAACAATGACCCTCGGGCACCCGCGCTCAACGCGCCTCGGCCGCCGCGTTACTGGTTCTGCGTCGACACGACGACTTCTGCCTGCATGACTTGATCCGACCCCCGAATCTGCTGGCGATCCGCATTAAAACTGGCGGCCCGCAAGGTGACTTGCACCGAGGTGATCGGCTGCAGATAAGGCGGCGCGGAGTCGCGATCGTTGCGGAGGCCCGGCACAGCATTGCCCGCGATCGGCACGCCGTCGCTGCCTTCATCGATCAGGCCGTCTCCGTCATTGTCGATCCCATCTCGCTCGAAGTCCCGCGTCCAGGTCGTGTAAGTCGGGCCGCCGGCCACCCCCTCGTACATGCTCATGATCGTCAACCAATAACCCGCGTTCGGAGCGGTGGGCTCTTCGTTGCGGAACGCTTGGTACTGTGGAGCCGCTAACCGAGTCCGCCAATGAGCAAAGTGATGACTCAAACCAGGCACCATTACCACCGGACCAAGCCCATGGCCGGCCGGCACGCCGTTTACGGCGCGGTATTCCATGCCACCCAAGTCAACATAACAGCCAAAACCTTCGGCGACCCCACCTACCATCGCGGCATAGCCATTATCGTGCGGCATCATCGGCAAGCCCGAATATCGATAGATCGGCACCGTCGGATCAAATACCTTCACATCGAAGGCGACCGCGTTTTCCAGCACCACGTCACTGCCGGCCATCGTGCCAAACATGATCAAGTCATCCAACACCGTATTCGCCGTCCGCTGGGCCGGGGTGTAATTCGCCAAGACCGGATGAGGGAAGCCGGCCACTTCTAAGCGGCCGTTGCCCAGGACAACCCCGGTAGTGTTCAGGTGGGCCGTGCGATTCTTGGGATGCGACAAGGTCCCCATCGAATTGCAACGATAACGGGGCATCGGCGGCGGGGGTGGATTGGGTGGCACCGACAAAAAGCCAATCACCGGATTGTCAAAGTCACGACACAGCGAAACGTCGTTGAACTGCAAGAACTTGGCGTACGGCGTGTGGGTCAACAAGGCGGGATCCAGCCCATTGTTGGTCACAAATTCATTGAAGCGGAAAACACTGCGATACATCACATTGTCACTGGCAACGGCACCACTGACCATCGGCGTCAGGTCCGGACGAATCAGCAACACTCGTCGGTAGAGCCGAATCTGGTCGCCATAATCGATCACGCCGTTGCCGTTGCTGTCCACGTGCCGCGTGAAATAGATGATCTCAGCTTCCGTCGATTCGATGATGCGACCGTCGAAGCGACCCTTAAACGGACGGTCAGGACTGATCGCCGTGAACATCAAAATATCGTCGATATCCCCCAACAAGCTGCTGGGCGAATCCAGAAAGGTCATATCCCGAAACGGGCGGTCCACGATCTCCAAGTACCCCTTGCCTTCCGCACTGGAATACGTCGGCCGCACGTTCAACGACAACCGCTCCAAATCCAGTCGCACCAAGTCGGCTGCGTCCCGCACCCGCTCGGCCACCAACAAGCGGTTCCGCCCAATCCCTATCTCGCGGCTGGCCACCGTAAAGGCCTGCGTCATGCTCAATAGGATCAACAGCGTGATCGCCAACGCGATCAAGACCTCGACCAAAGTCAGTGCACGCCGGGAGTGAGATGGCCCAGGGCCTCGGCTGACGGAATTACAGGCAATTGCTTCTCTCATAGCCAACGCTCAACCCAAAAAATTCAACGACAAGCCACCGCGACCATCCGCACGACACCCGCCCGCTCCGTCAGTACACTTGGATCGCGTCCGTTCTTCCATCCCACCGTAGTTCTATCTTCACCCGGCCCAAGAAAAAGTAAACCCCCTAAACTGGGGGGCTTTGTCTCAATTTGATACGCCGCGAGTGGCACGGATTACATCGTCTATAATAGCTTCCAGATCGAACTGGGGCTCGTAGGCAATCGTCGATTTGAGCCGAGAAAGATCGGGCACGCGGCGGCGGATGTCCTCAAAATCGTCATCGTAGGCCGCCGAGTAGGTTTGGAATTCGACCCGAGCCGCGGTCCCCGTGCGGGCGATTACCAACTCGGCCAACTCCAAAATCGAAACGGGTCGATCGGCGCCAATATTAAAGACTCGCCCGGCAGCCGCCTCGGTCAACATCAGCTGGCAGATCGCTCGGACGACATCGGCGACATGCGAAAAACATCGCACTTGCTGCCCGTCATCGTGCACCAACAGCGGTCGGCCCTGCAGCGCCGCATCGACGAACCGCGGCAGGACCATGCCGTAAGCACCCGTTTGCCGCGGCCCGACCACATTAAAAAAACGTCCGACTACCGCCGGCAGACGCGACGCTCGGAAATGCCCCAAGGCCAAGAATTCGTCGATGGCCTTGGATACCCCGTACGACCAACGGGCTTTGCTGGTACTGCCGTACACCAGATCGTCGTCCTCGGACCAATTCGGCTTGGGGTTCTTGCCATAGACTTCGCTGGTGCTGGCGATAAACACCGGGATCGTGCGTCCCAACTGGTGGTGCCGAGCCAATTCGGCCAACAGAAACTGAGTCGGCTCGACGTTTCGCTCGATCGTCTGGATCGGCTGCTTGGCAATCAACGCCACGCCCACGGCCGCCGCCAAATGGAACACCAAGTCGGTCTGCGACACGAGTTCGGCCACCAAGCGACGGTCCGAAACGGTGCCTGGCACCCAGCGGACTCCGGGGCGCGGTAGCAGGTGGTTGATGTTGTCCATCGATCCGGTCGACAGGTCATCAACCAGAGTGACCTGGGCGCCCCGCTCCAAGAGAAACTCGGCCAAGTGCGAGCCGATAAAGCCAGCTCCCCCGGTTATCAAGACGCGTTTGGATTGGAAGCTGGTCAGCATTTTGAGTCGAATCGTTTACTCGAAGGCCTGTTCCAAGCGCTGCAGAATACCGCTTTCCTTGGCGGAGACACGCCCCATACCCAAGAAGCCACCCGCGGCATCCGCCACCTCATGGGCCCGCTGCAACACCGATTGCTTGACTCGCTCGACCGTCTCCGGGCTGGCCGAAGCCTTGAGCGCGTGGATGTAGTCGACCCAAGCTTGCGTCACGTCCTCGCCCGGAGCTTTCTTCAGCCAACCGCTCAGCATTTCCATCGCCGGCGAGCCTTCCGAGACACCGCTTTCCATCGCGGCTCGTAACACCGCGGCCCGCTCCGCCGGTTCGACCGACCCGTCCGCCCAAGCAACCCAGATCAGCGGGAAGAGCGACAGGGCGGACATGGTGTCGTCGTTGATGCCCAAAGCCAGCAATTCGTCCAGGACAGCGTCGTCCTTCAATCCGGTCGAGGCCTTGAGCCGGTCCCGTTGCGATTCCAAGGCCAAGTCCGACCGCAGCTTCTCGATCAACTTGCGATCCACCTCATTAAAAAACTGAGACTCCAGGGCATTGCCACGCTTGTGTAGGGAATCGTCTTCCATCGCTCGGTCTTTGCTCCACCATTGAGGGCCCCCGCCAACGCCCCATCAGCGTAGGAGAAATCGAGGGAGTCATCCAGTAGGGAGGCCAGCGGAGCACCCGAAAAAATGCGTTCAAGTCCGGGGCTTGCCAATCCCGAAATCACCGCTATACTATCCCCACAAATCTTAACCAACGCGGGTGTAGCTCAGTGGCTAGAGCGTCACGTTGCCAACGTGAATGTCGTGGGTTCGAATCCCATCACCCGCTCTCGAAGTGCGTACTTCAGAGCTGATCTTACCTGGTTCTCAGGTTTCTGGCCCTGGTTTGTCTTGAATCTCTGGTCCCGAATCTCTGATCCCGGTCTCGGTAGACTTACCTCCCATCCCACCGCTCGCGATTCGCCGCCGCGGTTCGCCGCCGCGGTTCGCCGCCGCGGTCCGCCGCCCCTCCCGACCTCGGCTCAGGGACGTAAGGCCTGCTGGAAAAATCAGCAAGCCCTGTGGGCCCAGTTACCACAGGTCGGCGAGGCCTTGGGCCCCGGGCACTGCAAGCTTCGGGCAAGCAATTTTGTCCCGAAAACCTCGGCGTCCAAGCCAGCGGTGGTTCAGGCTGGCCCGCAAGCAGCGCCCTGAACCGCGGGACCCGCACAAACTGCGGAGGGGGGATTATCAAACTCGCACAACGTGCCGGTCCACCCCACCCAGCCACTCGGCGTTTGGAGACTGGCAATTGGCGACTGGCAATTGGAGACCGGAAATTGGAGACCGGAAATTGGAGACTGGCAATTTGGGGGAGGCGGAGTAGAAGGCTGCGATCCCACCGAGCCCCGAGAATCGGGGGCCCAAAAATCTAAAAGCCAAGAATCTGAGACTCAAGAATCGGGGGCCCAAGAATCTGAGACTCAAGAATCGGGAGCCCAAGAATCTGAGACTCAAGCGACCGTCTGAGAAGTGATCGTCGAAGAAGTGATCGTCGAAGAAGTGATCACCTGAGAAACGGTCATCTGAGAAGTTACCCGGCTAGGATTCGAACCTAGACAAGCAGAATCAAAATCTGCTGTGCTACCATTACACCACCGGGCAGTAAATTGGCTGCAGGCATCTGTACCGCATATTAGCTGGAGGCCATAACTTGGACAAGCCCGCTTCGGAATTGGTTCGCTGCGGCACATAATCGCAGGTAGCCGCGGGGCAGGGCGGACGGAATACTGCCGCCCTGCCGCTGCACCCTTCCCAAACAACATCAAGGCAACTGCCCCATGTCGCACGCCCCCGCCTCCGTGGAAACGTTACGCTGGCTGCCCGATTCCACCGATTCCACCGATTCCACCGATTCGCTCGAGGGGACCCGGCTGCGGATGCTGGATCAGACGCTCTTGCCGCGCGAGCTGGTGTATTTGGACATGGGGACGGTGGCCGAGGTATGGGAGGGCATCAAGAGCCTGCGAGTTCGGGGGGCACCGGCCATTGGCATCGCCGCGGGCTATGGCGTGTGTTTGGCCTGCCGCGAAGTTGCTGACAAATCGTTTGACGAAGTCTTGGAGGCCTGCCGCCAAGCGTCCGAGTACTTGGCGACAAGCCGACCGACGGCCGTGAATCTGTTCTGGGCACTGGATCGCATGAATGCCACTTTGGCGAACTTGCCCGGCAAGTGGGCCGCGGAACGGGCTGCCGCGGGCGCGCCGGCCGCTTGGATCCAGCGGGAATTGTTGGTGACTGCCGTGGCGATCCATGAAGAGGATCGGCGGATGTGCCACGCCATCGGACGCATCGGGGCCGAGCTATTGTCGGATGGCGACCATGTGTTGACGCATTGCAACGCGGGCGGCTTGGCGACGGCGGAATACGGGACTGCCCTGAGCGTGTTCTTTACCGCCCAAGATCAAGGCAAGCGGCTGCATGTGTATGTGGACGAGACACGACCGCTCCTGCAAGGCGCTCGCTTGACCGCCTGGGAGTTGATGCAACGGCAAGTCGACTGCACGCTGATCTGCGACAATATGGCGGCCCATGTCATGGCCACTCGATCGGTCCAGGCCGTGGTCGTCGGAGCCGACCGAATTGCAGCCAACGGCGATACGGCCAACAAGATCGGCACGTACAACCTAGCGGTCCTGGCCAATTTCCACCGCGTACCGTTTTACGTGGCAGCACCCAGCAGCACCTTCGATCTGAGCATCGCTTCCGGCCGCGAAATCCCGATTGAAGAGCGTCAGCCCGAGGAGATCACGCACAGCTTCGGTTGGCAGTCCGCGCCGGCAGGGGTACCGGTGTACAACCCTGCCTTCGACGTCACGCCAGCCAATCTGATTGCCGGGATCATTACCGAGATGGGACTGATTCGCCCAGTGAACCGGGCTCAAATCGAGGCCGTACTGCAGGTGATTTAGTTGCCGAGAATGAAACGAGTGCGTTTCTGGCGTCGTTCGGCTCGCAGGCGAGAGCGGCGGTTGATCTCGCTGGGCTTTTCGTAATATTCGCGACGACGCATTTCTTTCTTGATACCGCTCCGTTCGACCAATTTGCGAAAGCGACGGACGGCTTCTTGGATCGATTCTTTGTCACGAACTAACAGCTTGACCATTTTTCCTCCAAATGGAATTGAATGTGGACCACCAGCGTTTTCGAAAGACCCATCGCTAGACCCTCCAGTGATGAAAGGCCAAACTGCTAACAGCTTGGCCCGTGGTGACGACCCGGGTGGGACGCCTGCAGATCGGTGCAAGTCCGATATGGTAGCACGTTCGACCTGCCCTTGTCTAGGGGAATCGAGTTCACCTTGGCGTAAATTTAGTTTTTCTGAATGTTTTGCCTGACTTATGGCGAGTCGGGAAAAACCAACCAGCCCCTCGGCCCGGGCTCTGGGGGCCGGGTCAAGCTTGCCCACCGGGACCACCCATTTAACCCAGGCCCTTGAATCGTTAAGCTTTAACGTTGAAGTCAGTATGGACTGCTTCATGAGACATGGAAGTTTGGCGTCTCATCGGAACCAAAGACCAAACGAATTTTAGGAGGATCGAAGGCATGTTGAAGAAATTCGCCTTGCTGTTTGCTTTGTTGGCCCTGCCAACCGTTGTTGTTGCTCAAGAAGACGCCCCCCCGGCGCCGGTACCAGTGGCTGAGAATGCCGCTGCTGTGACCGTGGGTCAAGGTTGCGTCGGTTGTGGCACCGCTGCCACCACCGTCAGTGGCTGTGGCTCTTGCGGTACGACCAGCAGCTGCGACCCGTGCGCCCGTCCGGCTCGCACTCGCACTCGCTTGTTGAGCCGCCGCAGCTCTTGCTGCACCCCGGCTCCGACCCCGTGCTGCACTCCGGCTCCGGCCCCGTGCTGCACCCCGGCTCCGACCGCGTGCTGTGCGACCCCAGCCCCGAG
Source organism: Pirellulaceae bacterium (assembly GCA_018402565.1). GTDB lineage: Bacteria > Planctomycetota > Planctomycetia > Pirellulales > Pirellulaceae > M30B19. Next base: position 90,549 of record JAGYIQ010000003.1, read on the forward strand.
CTGTGGTACGGTTGCCTCGAGCGACTGCTGCACTCCGGCCCCACGCACCCGCCTGTTTGCTCGCCGCAGCAGCAACAGCTGCTCGACGCCGGTCAGCACGACTTGCGGAACCCCCGTCAGCAGCGACTGCGGTTGCAGCTCGGTGGCAGTGGCCGCTCCGGTCGCCGCTCCGGCTCCAGCCATGATCTCGCAGGTCAGCTACAACGCCGAGTGCTGTGACAACAGCCCGCGTCCGACCTTGCGTCCGTTCGCTGGCAGCATCTTGCGCCGCGCTCGCTAATTGCGACGCCGCCTGTGGGTGGTGTAGGCCAGCGGTCGCCTCGCCCATGCAGAGGTCGGCTGGCGGGTTCGAGTTGGGCGATTCGCGTCGCCGCCTCGGGTTCGAGCTGACGTGCCCCATTGCTTGCTGTTGGCCGTTCCGTCTTGATTCGAGTTTTCCGATGAGACGAGTTCGAGATTGCCGCTGATGGAAATTGCTGGCGGCTGGCGATGGAGTGCTGCTTGGGTTTTGGGCGTAAAGAACTAGCCGGGAATCGTCCGGTCTTGTTATGACTGGGCTCGCTTCGAGCGGGCTCATGAAATTTTAAAGGTCGGCTGCTAGGGTTTCTGGCAGCCGACCTTTCTGCTTTAATTCGGCCGACATTCAGTTGCAGACCTGCCGGCGTGTTGACTTTCCGAGTCCTTAGTCCGGGGGGGAAAGTCGCTGGTGGTGGCCTCGCTTATTGACAATCTGAATGTGCTGTGATTAAACTTTGACCCTTCGACGCGCATTAATGGCTGGGATTCGGCTGCCGCCGGAGCTCGGGCCGCGGCGTGTCAGACTATCGCTCAGCGATTTATTGCAGTTGTGCTCTGGTCGGCGATCCGTTGCGGTGTGGCTCGATGGGAGCAATTTTTGATCCGCTTAGGAAGCTCCTATGAACTTGACCGACACGATGACGTTTGTTCCTTCATTGATTGCAAGCATCGAGGGAGGGGCGGCACCGGTCGGTACCGATGTGGCGGTTCAGGAGTACATCTACTGGGGCATTTTGCTGGCGGCTTCCTTCTCAGCACTGATCTTTGCCTACAAGTTTTACGTGGGCATGTTGGCGGCGGATCCCGGCAATGCTCGTATGATTGAGATCGCCGGATTTGTGCGGGAGGGGGCGAACGCCTACCTCCGGCAGCAGTACAAAGTGGTATTTGTGTTTATGGCGGCCGTGTTTGGCTTGCTGCTGTGGGCATCTTACGCCGAGGTGCAGGAGAAGTACGTCCCGTTTGCGTTTCTGACCGGCGGATTCTGGTCCGGCATGGCGGGCTTTTTGGGCATGCGGACGGCGACCAGCGCCAGCAATCGGACGGCGGCTGGGGCGATGAAGTCGCTGAATGACGGCTTGCAGGTGGCGTTTCGCAGCGGGGCCGTCATGGGACTGGCAGTCGTCGGTCTGGGGCTGTTCGACATGGCCTTTTGGTACGGTTTGCTGCGATTTGTACTCGGGTTGGACTTGAACACCGTGACGGTCACCATGCTGTGTTCGCTGATGGGGGCCAGCAGCCAGGCGTTGTTTGCTCGCGTGGGCGGCGGGATCTTCACGAAGGCTGCCGATGTGGGTGCCGACTTGGTGGGCAAAGTGGAAAAAGGCATTCCGGAGGACGATCCGCGGAACCCGGCCACGATTGCTGACAACGTGGGCGACAATGTCGGTGACGTGGCCGGCATGGGCGCCGATTTGTACGAGTCCTATTGCGGCTCGATCTTGGCCACCGCGGCCCTGGGCTTCGCCGCGATGACAGCGGTGAATCCGGAACTGATCACGGCTGCCGTATTTTTGCCGATGATGATCGCCGCATTGGGCGTGGGCATGTCCATCGCCTGCATCTTCTTGGTCAGGGCCGGAGAAGATGCCAGCCAGAAGGCATTGCTGAAGGTGCTGGCTCGTGGCATCGACACGGCCATGTTGGCCGTTTTGCTCCTCAGTTGGGTTTTGACTTATTTGTTCTTGGGCCCGCAGCATATCATGGTCGCCGCCAGCGTCACGGTGGGGTTAGCGGCCGGTTGGTTGATTGGTAAATGGACGGAGTACGCCACCAGCGACGAATACCTGCCGACGCAAAAATTGGCCGAGCAAGCTCTGACGGGCCCGGCAACGGTGATTATCGCAGGCATCGCCGACGGCATGAAGAGTGTCTGGGTGCCGGTGCTCGTGGTTTGTATGGGGACCGTGCTGGCCTTTGGTTTCGCCAACGGCTTCAAGTTTGAAGATGTGCAGCATTTCACTTTGGGCCTGTATGGAGTCGGCATTGCAGCCGTGGGCATGTTGAGCACCTTGGGCATTACTTTGGCGACGGACGCCTACGGCCCGATCGCGGACAATGCCGGTGGTAACGCCGAGATGAGCCACTTGGATCCGGTTGTACGCCAGCGGACCGACGCCTTGGACAGTTTGGGCAACACGACCGCCGCGACTGGTAAAGGCTTTGCGATTGGTTCGGCGGCTCTCACGGCCCTGGCTTTGTTGGCTGCCTACGTCGAGCAGGTCCGCACCGGCTTCGATCGTTGGGCACAAACTGAAACCATGGTGACGACGGCAGACAGCCTGTACAAAGTCTCCGACAAGTTCGCGGTCATGCGGACCGAGTCGGCAGTTGCGGAATCGGCCTCCCTTGCCGAAAAGAAGGCCGGATCGTTCGGCTACCTAATCATGCCGAGCAGTCTGCGCGACCTCGACGTGAAAACCGCTTGGCAGGCCATCCCGCGTGGGGCGACGGTGCCGGCCGACCTGATCCGCCTGCAACCGGCGACCGCTGGCGTTGGACCGACCGTTCGCTTTGCGACAACCGGCGAGGCCTGGGTCGGCGTGCGGCAGGCTTCTCTGTCGGACTTCGCCACCTTTTACGACGCCTCGGTTCTCAACCCCCGCGTCTTGATCGGTGTCTTCATCGGTTGCATGTCGACCTTTGTGTTCTGTGCCATGACGATGCAAGCCGTCGGTCGAGCAGCTCGGGGGATGGTCAACGAGGTGCGCCGCCAATTCAACGAAAACCCCGGCATCATGGATGGTACGTCCCTGCCCGATTACGCTCGTCCGGTCGCCATCAGTACCCGCGCGGCGCAACGCGAGATGATCCTGCCATCGCTGTTGGGGTTGCTAACTCCCGTTGCCGTGGGTTGGCTGTTGGGCGTCGGAGGTGTGCTGGGTTTGCTGGTCGGCTGTTTGACCTGCGGCTTCTGCGTGGCCATCTTTATGGCCAATGCGGGTGGCGCCTGGGACAACGCCAAAAAATACATCGAATCCGGCCAACATGGTGGCAAGGGTGGCGATGCTCACAAAGCAGCTGTCGTGGGCGATACGGTCGGCGATCCCTTCAAAGACACCAGCGGTCCGAGCCTCAACATCTTGATCAAGCTGATGAGCATGGTCAGCGTTGTCGCCGCCGGCTTCATCGTCCGATATTCGCTGGATCAATTGGGTTGGTTCTAGTCGCAGAGGGACGAACCCGTTGACCTGATCACGCCGTCGTCGGCGGGCTAACCGGCTTTACGGAGCCAGCGATGACGCCAACGCTTGGCGGCGTTGGCCAACCGCCGCCACGGCAATCGGTCCAAGCGATGTTTCAACTGGTCGATCTTGGCGTGCAGGGCATCGATCTGATGCTGCAGTCGCCCTGTCGGCAGGTTCGGCGGACAAGCGGCTTGCCGCAGTCGCTCGACACCCCCCGCTGTGCCAAAGGCGGCAAACGGTTGCTCGGTTTCGCGGAGGTCGCAAGCATTCAGTCGATAAGCGTCACGCCACTCAGGGGCGATGAGCACTCCGTGGTTCAGCAACCCGTAGGCATAGGGTAGTCGAGTGTAATGGTCCGCCGCGTGCTCGGTCCACGCGGACAAGTAAGCTTCGACCAATGTCGCCAAACCGCTATGAGCCGGGAGGGCGTGACGGTTTTGATGCCGTGACAAACGATGATCGGCTCGCGTCCCGTCGGCGGCTTGCCGGGCAGCGCCGCTGAAGTGGAAGACTTGTAAAGGTTGAGCTCGTTCGCTCGCAACCGACTGCGACGTGACTGTGCCGCGCGGCGATGTGTCGCGATTGAATGTGTCGCGATTGAATGTGTCGCAGTGGGATGCGTCCTGGGCGACCCACCAGCGGTTGTCGCGGTGGTGCACCGATCGATCATGCAAGTTCCAGTAGCCGACGTTTAACCCCATGTGCCGCGAGATCACGATCGATTGAAACATTGCGGGCGCTTGATCCAACCAGCGTTGATCGACGAACAGGCCCAGTCCGGGATCGACAATGCAATGTTGTTCGTTGCAGCCGTTCCACCATTGAAGAAAGGCCGGAATCTCGTGGGCGATCGTCACATTTGTCGACTGCTCCACGACCGTCTTGGGACTTCTGTCTAGGCTCAGCGTCACGCGGGCTGTTGCCTGTCGCGGTACGCCGCCTCCACTCCATCCGATGACACCGGCATTGAAGGTTCCGGCACGCAGCAGGTCCAGATTCGTCGGGTAGCAGCCATCCACCGGTAGCGGGTGTTGCAAGTGGGGCGTCAGTAGAATGCCACCGGATTCGGCTATCGGAGCTAAGCAGTGAGTGACCGAATCGAACAGCCAGGCGTCGGCATCGGCGTACAGTACTTCCCGCTCACCCTGCTCCCACAAGGCGGCGGCCACACGACCTTTGAGGCAACACGTCAATTCCAGGGGCGTGTATTGAAACGCGGCTCTCCAATGATGGTCGGGCGCCAATTGCCGAGCGGAACGCAAGAGGATCGCTCCCGGTTGCATCGCTCCCGGCCGATCTGTCTCCTCAGTCAGTGAGCGCCCAACGGCTGTGGCAGTCGGCCAGCCAGTCCCAATTCGGCTGCTGGCTGATCGGATCGTCGGCATCGGCTACGACGACGAGCACGCGGCCAATGGGGTCCACTCGTTGCAGTTGCTCGACCCAGGCCGCTGCCAGATGGAAGTGGCTGCGCGTGACAATCGTGAAGGCCAGCGGCGCCGCTCCCTCGTTAGCCGAACGCGATGCTGGGGCCCCGTCACCGGCGACGGAACTCATGGTGTGGCCTCATTGCCTGGCCCGAGGCGCGGAACTGACGAGTCGTCGGCCGTGGAGCGTTCCAAACGAATTTGTTGCAGGTCGTGTTCAACCATCATACGTACCAAATCACGGAACTGGACGGTCGGTCGCCAATCCAAGATTGCCTTGGCTTTGGCCGGATTCGCTTGCACACGCACCACGTCCGCGGGGCGGAACAATTCGGGGTCTTGCACCGTGTATCGTCGCCAATCTAGGTCAACGGCCTGGAAGGCGACATCCACGAAGTCGCGCAGCGAATAAGCGCGGCCCGAACCCAAGACCAAATCTTCCGGGTTCTGGATCTGCAACATCTTCCACAAGGCATTGACGTAATCTCCAGCAAACCCCCAGTCCCGCACCACATCCAGATTGCCCAGTGGCAATTGGTCCTGCAGTCCCAAGGCGATTCTGGCCACCCCCGTGGTGATCTTGCGCGAGACGAACCAAGTGCTGCGACGTGGCGATTCGTGGTTGAACATAATCGCATTGCACAAAAACAATCCGAACCACTCGCGATACTTGCCCACGATGCTGTGCGAGATCGACTTGGCCAAGCCGTAGGGGTTGATTGGCGATATCGGTGACGATTCACTCAAGGGGTGCTCGCCGCCCATACCAAAAATTTCACTACTGGAGGCTTGGACGAATTTGGTGTGAGGGCTGTAACGGCGAATCGCCTCCAGCCAATACACCACCGATTGACCGTTGATGATCAACGTCTCTGTCGTCTCCTGCCAACTGCGTCCGACCGAACTCTGACCGGCCAAATTATAAAATTCGTTCGGCTGGTAATCTTGAATGATTTGTTGGGTCAGAGCCGCGGTCAGTTCGGGAGTCTCCACCAATTCGATATCGGAGTCGATACTGTCGACGAGGTGGCGGATCTCCGGCGTCACTCGACGAACAGTTCCCACGATTTTGTAGGGCTTCGGCTGCAGATGCTCGGCCAGGTACGTGCCGTCCTGCCCCGCAATACCTGTGATCAAAGCGACTTTTTTCATCTCTCGTGTCTTTTTTCGCTGCGGGGCGCTGGAGGTTTAGGCCACTCGAGTGTTCGCAAACGCAACTAGGGCCGGACTCGAACCAGGCGACTCGATCGTGGGTCGGGAGACGGTGCTGAGGGAAGACTGCTTTCGCCGATGGTTGGGCGAGCGGCGGGAGCTTGCCAGGATGGCATCCGCCAGCAACTGCCGAGAACTCTGTTCCCAGGTCACGGCTTGAAAGTGCTTGGCTTGGTTTCGCAAGGCCTGAAAACCATCCTCCGTTGCCACCTGGATCAGCCGAGCCAATTCCGCGGGTGCCTCGGCGGGAAAATACTGACAGGCCTGTCCCCCGACCTCGCGATGGACCGGATGATCGCTGGCCAAAACCGGGGTGCCACAAGTCAATGCCTCGACGATCGGCAGGCCAAACCCCTCCTCCCACGAGGGAAACACCAACAGCGCACTGCGTTGATAGGCAACTTGCAGTTCCGCATCCGACGCATCAGCTAACCATAACAACTTCTCGCGCGGCAGGTCGGCGATCGCCTGCAGCACCGCGTCGTGCTGCCAACCGGGGCGACCGATCATTAGCAATTGGCCCGGCCAGCCCTCCCGCCACAATTCGCGACAGGCCGTCAACATCGCCAAGTGGTTCTTTCGCGGCTCCAGCGTGCCGACCATCAGCAGCGTCGGGGCCCCCGAGGCCAACCAGGCGACCAGCGACGGACGAACCTCGGTTGCTACCGAAGATTCACTACCGCCTGAGGAGCCCGCGGGTCGCTGTGCAAAGCCGCCCTGTCCCAAATCGGGACGCGGCTTGCTACCCAGTTCACTGCCCAACCGAAAGGCCGACACCGTCGGCTGCCGATGACTCTTGGAGCCACCAGCCGAGGCGTTCAAATGACGCGTTAGCTCACCTGCGACATGACGTGAAATACCGATCCAATGATCCGTATTGCGCTCCAACTTGTCCAACCACACGCGAAATCGCTGAGACAATTCGGCGGTATGGAACTGCGGATGACTCAGTGGTGTCAAGTCGTACAGGACGCTGGCGACACACCCCGTGCGACGAAACTCCGCCACCGCCTCGAACCAATCGGGCACATCCCAGGTGGCGTTGAGCGTCAACAACAGGTCGCCCGCTCCAGCAACCACCGGCTTGCTGGCCAGCGGCCAAGCCGTGCGGAGCAGTCGGCGACCGAGGCGACGTTCCGCCAGGCGAAAGAGCCAGGCCCGTTGCTCGTGATCGATGTGCTCGAAACGCAGGCGATAGAAACGCGACCCGACGGCATGGACCAAGCGGCAGTTGCGGCGGAACTGGGACGCCACCGCTGGACCCACCCGCGACAACTCTCGCACGACCCGCTGGATGCCCGTCTGACGCCGATTCCCCATCATCTGCGTCACGTCAATATATACAGTGGGTTCGTCTGGGAATTCCATAAGGGTCGCTGCGTGTCGGGTTGCGGTGCTTGTGGATGCGGTGCTTGATTGCTGTGCGATGTTTGGTTCAGGGCTGCCTGCCGTGCAGCTCGTTGCTAGCACCATCGCTGGGTCTGGGTGGCGGACTCGCACCTCCTTTGGCGGTTTTTAGGTCATCTGGCCAACAGAGACAAGATAGATTTTGCGGGCGTTCAAATTCGGAAAATCGGACGAATCGTTAAACCTTACCGGGTGAGCTCCCGATAACTAAACTAACGCGATCCCAAGTTGGTAGATTCGCGGATCGCCCGCAGATGTATACTCGGAGAAGGAAAAATGAAGGCAATCAGTTCCACCAGCAAGGCCTCTGCTCTGGTCGCCATTTTGCTCTTGGCTGGCGTTGGTGCCACCACGGGCTGCCAAGTTCAGGTTGCCGGGCAAACTCTGCCGAGTGCCTACTATCTGCACGATGACATTCAATACTTCCCCAAGGGCCCGCAGATGAAACTGCAACGCGAGGCCGATGCACTCAAATCGTACAACGACAGCCAAAAACAACGATAGGTCAGGGAACCCGGCCAGACCCGAGAAGCACGACTTCCGCTGGTCGCTGGACCCTGAGTCAGGATTCCACCCAAGAGCCGAGCCCGGTCGCGATTCGTCGCGAGCGGGTTTTGCTTTTTTTTACCCCCACCCAATCGTTCGGATCGCCGACGCGGGAAGCATCGTTTTTTCCTCCAAAATTCGCCGCCCCCTAAAACAGATCAATGCTAGCACTGCTCGCTAGAGTTTATTAGACTTTTGAGCAGAAACGTGGCAGCGAGGATGGGTTCCCGCTACCTTTCAACAGGCAATAGGTATCTTCCCACTAGGATAAGGCGATGTCAAACAATCCTTACTCGGTCAACACACCCGCTTACGGCTCTTACCAACAACCGCTAAAAGGTGGGGCGAGCGGCCATGTCATGCAACCGCTTCACGAAAAGGCTGGCTGGTTGATCCTGCTCGGCTGGGTCTCGATCGTCAGCGGGGTGATCCTCTGCTTGACCATCATTGGTTTGATCATGGGCTGGCTGCCAATTTGGATGGGCATTTTGCTCAAAGGGGCCGGCGAGAACCTCAAGGCCGGTTTCCAAACTGGCAATGACGGTAACCTGCATCAGGCCTCGCAAAAATTGAGCACCTATTTTCTGATTATCGGCATTCTGACCCTGATCGGTTTGGCGTTCAACCTGCTGTACATCGGCTTTTTCGTTCTGGCCATCTTGGCCGGCATCGGTGGTGCTGCGGCTGGTTTTTGACCGACGGGACCGGTTGATTTTTCCGTTGCGGAATGCGTCCAGGGCTTGTTGATTTTTCCGTAGCGGAACGCGTCAAGGGCTTGTTGATTTTTCCGTAGCGGAACGCGTCAAGGGCTTGTTGATTTTTCCGTAGCGGAACGCGTCAAGCGTTTCGATTGATGGGAAAACGCCGTGTTTTTGCACGATTCCCTTGAATCAGACGACAATTTCGCGTGCAAGTCCGGAAAAATCAACAAGCCCTCAAGCGTTTCGATTGAGGCAGAAAAGCCGTGTTTTTGCGTGATTTTTTTGAGTCGGGCGGCGAATGCGTGAGCAAGTCTGGAAAAATCAACCAGCCCTCATGCATGTCGATTGGCTCGAAAACGTCGTATTCTTGCCCGATTCCATTGATTCGGGCGGCGAATGCGTGAGCGAGTCTGGAAAAATCAACCAGCTCACCAAGGTTGAGTGGCCGGATTCATCTCAATCCGCAACTTACCGGTCGATGCCCAGGATCCGCCCCCTGGGCAGCAGTGGCCCGATGTCGATGGGCTGTTCCAACACGTGGCCGCCCCGGTTGCCCGCCAAGTCAGTGGCGACGATCCGCAGGTACACCTGTTGAGGCAGGTTCGGCTGTAGCATCCAGTCGAACTGGCCGCTGTTGGCCGTGGCATCGGTGATCGCCGTCCAGGGGCCAGAGGGGCGATCGCTGTAGGCCAAGGCAATCGGCTCCGGCCCCAGATCCGCGGCCGCGCAGGTCCATTGAATCTGCAAGCTAGCGACCCGCGAGTCGCGGCCGTACGGCACCGCCACGATGCGGGGACTTGGCGGGTCCAGGTCCACGTCGACCGCGATCTCCGGCTTGTCTCCGGGCCGAGGGATATGCGATGAGCTGCCCGTGACGCTGGTCACCACCACACGGAAGGCATAGCGACCGGGGCTCGGGACCGCAATTTCGGCGGGACTTTGTTTGTCTGCATCGGTGGTCCACAACTCCCACGTCGCCCCGTCGTCGCGCGATCCAAAGATCGTCACGCTCCCAATCTGCTCCGGCAACAGCCCATCGACCTGGTAGCGGAGGCGGAACTGTAGCCCATTGACGCGAAAGGCGTTGGGGTCCAGTGGCACGTCGGGAGTCGGTTGGCGGGGGACAGGCGCCGAGACCGACTCAACAGGCAGGCCCGACTGAGGGGGCAGGCCCGACTGTGGCGGCGCGGCCCCCGCACCGAGCAGGTTGGCCGGCAGCGATCCGCTAGCACCCAAAAGATTGGTGCCACCCACGTTTTCCCTTGCCTCCAACCGGTGGTTGCTCAAAAGATTGGTGCCACCCAGGTTGTCGGCCATCGTGCCACCGCTGGCAACGGGCATCGGCCCAGGCAATGGCCCGGGAGGTTTTAACGTTGATCCCACGGCAATCGCCAAGTTCTGACCGGCAATGTCTTCGGGTCGGCCCAGTGGCTCTGGGGTCAACAGCCGCTGAAACGGGTCAGAGCTTGGACGCTGAGCGGCAGCGTTCTCTGGGGCGAAAGTTTGGCTGCCGACGCTGCCTCGCCGCCATTGCACGGGGAGTGTCCCAACATCCGACCCGCTACCCGCCGGAGCGATAGCGTTGCCGCTCCGACCGTTCGTTTCCTCGGCTCGAGATTGCCCTTGGCTGGCAAATCCGACACCGGCCTGTCCCTCTGGGAGTGGGCCGCTGGCTGGCCAATCGATGGGTGGCACCGATTGAGCCACTTCCCGGGAGCCGGGGAGACCGGCGGTGCTTTGGCTGACCGGATTGACCTGAGAGTTAGAGACGGGCGTGGCCGGGCCGGCTCGCGTGGGGTCCGGTGGCGCGAGGTTGCCGGCCTGCGACCCCTGGAGCAACGGGGCCGGCCGCCGATTGACCAGCGAGCCCAGCGAAACTGGTTGATAGTGGGTCGTGATGTTGCCGGCTTGGTCTTTGATCTCGGCCTTCAGCACGATCGCGTCAGCGGTCGTGTCCGGCTGCCAGGTGACTCGATCCTGGTACCAGCGTGGCTCGGCCGACTGGTCCTCGGTCGCCGGGTTGCCAGTCGGCAGTGGATACCATTCGGTGGGTTGGCTCGGCCCCTCCGCCCGGAAGCTCAAGCGGAGGGACGACTTGTCCAGGTTTTGATCGGTCACTTTCCAGGCAATGGCCAATCGCCCCATCTTGTCAGGTTCAACCTGAACCAACATTTCCGGCCGCACCGTGTCAACGATGATCCGCAGCGTGGGGATGGGCGGCCCAGTAGGCAGGAGCCGGCCGTCTCGATCCAAAGTTTTCAGTGCAAACAGGTACTCCCCATCGCCGACCGAGGCGAACGGGATGCGTGGGGTCAGCGGGGACTGCCGGGCATACAGATTCCAGTTTTCACCTAAGTCCGTGGAGACATAGAGCTGGACCTCTATCAAGCGGCCATTTAAATCGTCTGTTTGAAATGGGATTTCGAATTGGGTTTGGGATGTGAGGATGGGTGGCGGGAGCTCGACGACCACGGGGCTCCGCGTGGTGGCTCGTCCCTCGGTAACTTGCAGCGAGCTTTGGGGGGAGGCTGTGGATTGAGCAACGGCAAATCGCGTTCCATCGTTCGAGAGGTCGCCCAAGTACCCGCTGAACAGCCCGCTCAGGACACACCAAAGCGGCAGTCCGCCCAAACGCCAGCCAACCAGACGCGGATGCATCCCACGCCGCAACGGCGGAGTCGCTTTCGCTCCGGAGTCACTGCCGACAGATTGAGGCTGCATCGGAGACATGATGGGGGCTGGGCGGTTTCGTTTCTTGGGTAGGGGCTTGGTTGCCGGTTGCCGCGGGTCTTACCCACCGCCTGCTGGGATGGGCTCCAGGGCAAATTCCTAACCGGCGTGTGGAGCACAAGCCGCCCCGGATCGCGGACGTTTCTTCACTGTCGACGCTGCCGCGGGCCTGGCATCAAGCGGGGCGAATTTCTGCAAGATCTGTCGGTTTTAGGGATCAAACCGGATGGCCTATCGGCGAGCACTTCCCCAGCTTCGCCGCCAATTATCGAGTTTTTCTGAACTCAGCGCGGTCGGCCTGCGTAATAGGGGCGGCGATTGGGGGCGTGTCCAGAACTTGTTCAGCGTGACGACGATCGACAAAGTTTGCGGGTTTTCCGCCATTCAGCCTATCCAAACCACTCGGAATTCGGGATAATTGGTAGGATTGGGCGTTGGATGCCGGTGGGGGACCGGCGAGGTGGCTGACACCGCAGCATGTTGATGGTTGGCGATGCAAGGGAACATGAGTCCGCTACTGGCGGAAATCGATTGGATAGGGCTGATTGTCTACTGCGGCCTGACGGCGGCGGTGTTGACGTTTGGCATCTACCTGATCTTGGCAGTGCGGGACTGGATGGCGACCCCGGCGGACTACGACGCGGTTGGCGACCACTTGGATTCGCTGCGTCGGGCCCTGGAGTTGGGCTCGATGGATGCGGACGAGTATCGCAAGGCGGTCCAGGCCTTGCAGTCCCAAGCCGAGAAACTCAGCGTGCGTGCGGCGGAACCCATCGGGTCGGCCGTGCTGGTGGAGGCTCTGGTCCGGTCGAAATCGGCTCCGGAGAACATGCCTGCCGGAGCGTTCTCGGATCAAGAAACGTTGCCGCAATCCCGCCAGGACCAACCGTTGACCGTGGTGCAGGACCCACCGGTGGATGCGAATGGCGATGGCACAGTTCGCTAGGCAGCGAACAAGCCGTTCGGTAGGCAGCGGACAGGCCGTCGGCCGCGATCGGTTCGGTAGGGGCTGTCCTGCCTGTGGCGAATAATCGTGCTGTTCCGGTTTTCGGGGCTGCACCGATAAAGCTTTGCTGTCACTGAATCGTGCAGTGACGGCTTCGAAAAGTCAGAAAACACAATTGTTGATCGCTTGAACCGATGCGGGCAAGGATGACCACAATCGGCTTTGGCAAGGTGCCAGAGCGTTGCAGGTTCAAGCTTTAGTGCCATAAAGGAGTGCTAATGCCCGCAGGTAACGATATTGGTGGTCGTCGCTCGAACACAACCAAGAAAAACGCTTCATGTTCTTTCTGCCGAAAGAGCTACCGTGAGGTAGGGCCGTTGGTCGAAGGCCCAGGCGATGTTTACATCTGCGGCGAATGCATCGAGTTATGCCAATCCATTCTGGACCAAGAACAGCGTCGTCGCGGTTCTAGCAAGCCGCTCTTCAAACGCATTGCCTCGCCCCGTGAGATCGTCACGCATCTGGATCAGTATGTCATCGGTCAAGCGGAAGCCAAACGCGTGTTGGCCGTCGCCGTCCACAACCATTACAAGCGTTTGACACTGGGCTGGGAAGGCTCGGACGTCGAGATCGATAAGTCGAACATCTTGTTGGTTGGACCGACCGGTTCCGGCAAGACGCTCTTGGCACGCTCATTGGCTCGCATGCTCAACGTGCCCTTCGCCATCGGAGACGCCACCACGTTGACGGAAGCGGGTTACGTGGGCGAGGACGTCGAGAACCTGTTGTTGAAGCTGCTGCATGCCGCCGATTTCGACGTCGAGTCAGCCCAGCGTGGCATTATCTATATCGATGAAATCGATAAGATTGGTCGCACGAGCAACAATGTCTCGATCACGCGTGATGTCTCCGGCGAAGGCGTGCAGCAATCGCTCCTGAAAATGCTCGAGGGCACCATCGCCAATGTCCCTCCCCAAGGTGGACGGAAGCATCCCGAGCAACAGTACATCCCAATCGACACCACCAACATCCTCTTCATCTGCGGTGGTACGTTCTCGGGAATCGACAACATCGTGCGTCGTCGCCTGGGCAAACGAACCATTGGCTTCACGCAAGCCACTTCCAACTTTGTCGCGGATGATCTCCGCACCTTGATGCCTCAAGTCATCAGCGACGACATCTTGGAATTTGGCTTGATTCCCGAATTGATCGGACGCCTGCCGCTGGTGACCGCCTTGACGCCGTTGGACGAAGCCGGCCTGATGCAAGTCCTGACCGAGCCACGAAATGCGATCGTCAAGCAGTACCAGAGCCTGTTCCAAATGGAAAACTGTGAAGTGACCTTCAGCGACGCCGGACTGCAAGAAATCGCTCGGCAAGCACTGGTCAAAGGCACCGGTGCCCGCGGCCTGCGGTCGATCATCGAAAACGTGATGTTGGAAGTCATGTTCGAACTGCCCGACCAGCCACGCGGGAGCAAGTTTGTCATCGACGATTCGGTCGTCCGCGGCGAACGCAGCTTGTTCCCCAAGATGCCGGAAAGCAAGTCCGCCTAAGCCGACTCCCAGGTCTGCCAAACTCATGCGGTCAAACTCATGCGGTCAAACTCTCTGGCTGATTGTTTTCTGCAGCTTGCCTGACTGCCAAACAGCGTTTGATCGTCCCGCCTTGATCGTCATCGGCCCAGTGGAGTTGCCAAACTCTCAACTGGGCTTGATGCATTTCAGAGCAAAAAACGGCGGCATTTCCGATGCTGCTACTGCCTGGCCGCCAGCCCACTCATTAAAATAGAGTACCGATAGCTCAGAACTGTGAGACACCCAATGAATCTGTCTGGAATGATGACTGTATTGATCGGCTTGGCCTGTTGCTGGAGTACGCCAAACACACAACCCACCCACACGTCGAGTAGATCGTCGGTGGTCGCGGTTGGCCCAGCGCTATCAGCAGATCTTGCCTCGGGGCTCGGTCCACAAGATGAGGTCCGGCAACGCTTCGGTGAAACTCTGTTGGCGGGTCGCTACGTGCTTCGCTGGGGCATGGAAGTCGGCCAGCGGTTTCGAGTTCAAGCCACGCAGGAGATCGTGTCGGAGATCCGTGGTCCCTTGGGCAGCTCCGGTAAGCGACCGACCGGGTTGACTCTCTCGTTGGATTGGGAAGTGCAAGAGAGTGACGATACCTCGATGACGTTGCTGCAGACATTTCGTCAATTGAAAATGGATACGACGATCCCCGGGGTGGGGCAGGTCGTCGTTGATACTCAGGAACCACCGCCCACGGCGATCGTCGCCGCTCGCTTGCATGCCGACCTCCAGGCGCTGGTCGGCCGACAGATGCAGCTCCAGATGGATCGATTGGGGAATGTCAAGAAGCTGACTCTGTTACCCCGCGAGAACGACGAAGGGACCGAAGAGTCCAACCGAGCGATCGGCCAAGAGAGCTTGAAGACCATGCTCGGGCAGATGGTCCAATTTCCCAAGACAACCCGCGCCCTCGGTGAGACTTGGGGCACAACCGTGAAGACACCCCAGCCCGGCGGCACCGCGGAGATCAGTACCGAGTACACATTGGTCGAAACGTTGCCCGAGCATCCCGAACAAATTCGTATCACCGTGATTCCTAAATTGACGTTGACGACCAAAGACGATGCCATCCGATTGGAGGAACAATCCGCGGAGGGCTACTTGGTTTACGATGATCGCTTGGCGCTGGTACGGGAAACGTCTCTCAAACAAGAGTTGAAATTCAGTTTCTCGGGTGAGGGGGGTGGTCAACAAACAGTCCAGTCGACGATGACTCTCAAGATTGAACCGATCCAGCCACCCACAGACGATGGGGGATAGCCCCGCTTCGGGGGCCCTGGACACGAGCGACTGGTTCTATGGCCTGAATCAAGCTGATCGCAGGTTGACCATCACTGGCGTTGCCGTTGCCAATAGTCCACGGCTCGTTTCAAGATCAAGGGCAGTATGCCCAAGACGGCAAATGCCAACAGGAGTTTCCAGCTGACGATCTCGCCGGGGCCATGTTCCGCCAGATGCTGCAGGCTGGGCAGGGCTGCGCCGGCGTTGACGTAGGCGATGGTGCCTGGCAACATACCCAACTGGCTGACCCACCAAAAGGTCGTGGCGCGAATTCGCGTGAGTCCCATGAGAGGATTGATCAGAAAGAAGGGCACGATGGGCGTGAGCCTGAGGGTCAGCAGGTAGAAGGCGCCCTCTTTTTCAAAGGCCTGATTGACGACTTGCCAACGGTCTTGCAGTCGTGCCTGTACCCACTCTCGCAACAGGTAACGGCTCAGGCTAAAGGCGATATAGGCGCCCAAGGTCGAGCCGAAGCTGACGACGAGCAGGCCCCACCAAAACTTAAAAAACCAGGCGTAAGCCAGTGATAGGAGTGTGGCCGACCCGGGAGCCAGCCCCGTAATCAGGGCATAAACCAGGATCGCTGCCAGGGCCAAGAGCCAAGGATGCTGTTGACGGATTTCCTGCATTCGCTCTTCTTGGGTAACGAAGAACTCCCAAGAGAACCAGGCGTTAAAACGCCAATACAGCAGGGCCAAGACCAATCCAATGGTGCAGGCCGCCGCCCACTTGTAGCGCCCGTTGCTTTTGTTCAAGGAACTTGACCACCTTTCCGGCTCAGACTGACATCACAATTGAGGAGTGCTCATGGATCCGCGGCGTGAAAGGCCAGTTCTACCTGAGCCAATGCCAGCGGATTCTCGTGCCAAGTCCGGGACAAACAAAGTAGCCAGCTCCAGAATATCGCATCGCCTGCGTGCTCGTACTGAGGAGGCTCGGCGGGCAGATCCTCCAACAGAACTCGTGGCACCACCAGTAGCCGCAGCCGGCGTTGGTGCGGTGGTTTCTCCGCATCGCTGACCATTCCCGCGACGAAGTCGGCCACGATGGTCGGCATCCCCAGTGCCTGCCGCAGGTGTCCCGCCGGTGTCAAGCTGGAAATGCAGACGGCGATCGCCGATCGCAACTCCCGCGCGTCGGCCGTGTCGAGGACTGGAATGGGTTGAGCCAAGGTAGCTCGAGGGGCGGCAGCAACCAATTGATTGACGGTGCGGCGTCCGCACGACAGTTGCTTCACGGGAATCTCGCAGAGCGTGCGGACTCGGAGCGTCCCCTGTTGCAGCATCACCACCGAACAACGCAGGCGTCGAAACACCGATTGGCGACGATAGCCGCGATAGCCGCGCCACAGGACCAACCCGCCAATCAAGACCAGCCCGCCACCGATGACCGACCCACCGCCGCCCAACCCACCGCCGACCAACCCACCAACGCCGAGCAACCCGCCAACGATAAACAACCCGCCAACGATAAACAACCGACTGACGTCCCAGGACGCGGCGTGCAACAGGCCTGGAGTTAGGGAGGCCCAGAGCGACATACGGAGATTGTCCTGCAAGGAAACGCGTGGCGATCAGTGCAGCAGATCTCCACCGAATGGGAGGCCCGTGCCGCTCCGTTATACTTCAACGCTCCGCAGGGCTCAAGTCGCTCCCCGGTATAATCGCTAAACTCAAAGAAGAGGCAGGGATTCCGTAGTTTTTTTTCGATAGGTAAAGCGTAAGCATCGGGTAAAGTTTGCAGCCAATCGAGGCACAGGTTTCCCTGGCTAAATAGGAAGCGAGTTCCGATGTACGACGAAGACCGTAGACGACTGCTGCTGGTCCAAACCGACAATAGCCGCAGGACAGCCCATTCGGGAGCTTGGCGATTTGCGTTGCAATCTCCCGACGGGTGTCCTCAACTGGATGTGAGCGACATCGAACCCAACGTCAGCGGCGAACGGTTAGATTTGTTGACGGTTGTTCGCGGCCTGGAGGCCCTCGAACAGGAGTCGTTAGTGACCCTGGTGACCGATCAGCGTTACGTCATCCGCGGCATGCGTTACGGTTTGGAGGAGTGGCGCGAGCACGATTGGCAATGGCTGAGATTTGGTGAATTGGTACCGATCAATCACGCGGATCTGTGGCAGCGTCTGGATAACGCCCTGGCTTACCACCAACTGCAATGTCGCTATTTTCGCTTGGATGCTGGTCATGTCAATCAAGCGTCAACGCAGCGTCACGTACCCAAGCCGCACTTTGCCCGTCGTCGACGGGGGCGAATTGTCGTGGGCGATTCCACGTCGGCCCCATCGATCGCAAGTTGTGAGCCAGCGGCCGTGGACCTGGGCTTGGACGCTCTGTGGTTGCCTGCCGCCAGTCGTCTGGCGACAGAACTGGCCGGCAAATGGGAGTTGCAGGTCGCCTAGTGCTTTGTCACAGCCAAAACTTGGCGTGTGGTAAAGGGGTCAGGCGTCAATTGTGCGACGCACCCGCAGGGCCGGTCCGGCAATTGACGCCTGACCCCTTTACCACACCGATCCCAAAAATAAATTGTGACAAAGCACTAGACCCGTTGAGCCCGGACGCAATCGCGGAGAACGGCAGCGAATTCTTACACTTTAGAATCACGGAACGAACACAATGGTTTATGGACAGACGGTCGGTTCAAGCATCGCTTTGACGGATTTGCAACAACTGTTTGAAGGGCAATTGGCCGAGCCACAGCGACTGTTGGGGCCTCAAGCAGGTCGGGACCACGCCGAAGAATGGTCACACGTGCGTACGTTTCTGCCCGATGCAACGGTGGCATGGTTGCAACATGCGGCCGATGCGAGTCAAATTCCTATGAAGCGCATCCATCCGGCTGGATTGTATGAAGGCCTTTGCCCAGCGTCTTGGACGAATCAGCCAGCTCGGGGGCAGGCACCTCACTACCGAATCGGATTTTCCAACGCCGCGGGAGAAAAGAACCTGACCATGGATAGCTACGCAGTCGCCCCCTTGTTGACCGACTTTGATCAGCACCTGATTGGCGAAGGGAACCATCGCCGACTCTACAACGTGCTGGGGGCCCATCGTCGCCAGGTCGATGGGGTGTCGGGCATCAATTTTGCGGTCTGGGCGCCCAACGCGCGGAGCATCAGCGTGATCGGCGATTTCAATCGCTGGGACTTCCGCCGGCATCCCTTGCGCAAGTTGCCGGGTGGGACCGGCATCTGGGAGCTGTTTGTGCCGGGTATGGATATCGGGTCTCTGTACAAGTTCCGCATCACGGGTGCGGACGGTCAGGTGACCGATCGCACCGATCCCTGGGGTTTCTGGGCGGAGGTCCCACCCCGGACGGCCTCCATCGTGACGGACCTCGACGCGTATACCTGGGGCGATCAGGATTGGTTGACTCGGCGCTCACACCAAGACAACTTGAATCGCCCGATGAGTGTCTACGAGGTGCATCTGGGGTCTTGGCAAACCGACCCATCTGCCCACAACGGTTGGCTCAACTATCGAGAACTGGCCCATCGATTGGTCAAGTATTGCCAGGAGATGAACTTCACGCATCTCGAATTGCTGCCGGTCAGCGAACATCCTTACACCGGCAGTTGGGGCTACCAGACGACAGGCTATTTCGCCGTCACCAGCCGTTATGGCAGTCCCGCAGACTTTATGTACTTCGTGGATTATTGCCACCAACACGACATTGGCGTGATCATCGACTGGGTGCCGGCCCACTTCCCCAAGGATCGACATGGCTTGGCTCGCTTCGATGGCACCGCGCTGTATGAACATGAGGATCCTCGACAGGGCGAGCATCCCGACTGGGGGACGCTGATCTTCAACTACGGCCGCAATGAAGTGCGCAATTTCTTACTGGCCAATGCCCTGTTTTGGCTGGAAAAGTACCACATCGATGGTTTGCGAGTCGATGCCGTGGCCTCGATGTTGTACTTGGACTACAGTCGACCGTCCGATCAATGGGTGCCCAATCGCTACGGCGGACGTGAGAACTTGGAAGCGATCTCCTTCCTCCGCAATTTCAATCAGGTGGTCCACGAAGAACACCCGGGCGTGTTGACCATAGCCGAGGAAAGCACCGCCTGGGAAGGAGTTTCACGGCCCGTCCAGTCCGGAGGCCTTGGCTTCAGCCTCAAGTGGAACATGGGCTGGATGAACGACACGCTCAAGTACTTCCGCCACGAGCCCATCCATCGAAAGTTCCATCACAACGAGCTGACGTTCTCGCTGATTTATGCCTTCCACGAGAACTTCACCTTGCCACTTTCACATGATGAAGTCGTGCATGGCAAGCGTTCCTTGTTGGATCAGATGCCAGGCGACTTGTGGCAGAAATTTGCCAACCTCCGCGCCCTGTATACCTACATGTGGTTGCACCCGGGCAAGAAACTGCTGTTCATGGGCGGTGAGTTTGGCCAGTGGACCGAATGGAACCATAACCGCGATCTGGACTGGGCCTTGCTCCGCTTCGACACGCATGGCGGGCTGCGTCGCTTGGTGGCCGACTTGAACCAACTGTACGTGTCTCAGCCAGCCTTGCACGAACTGGACTTCGAAGGCGCGGGTTTCCAATGGGTGGACTGCCTCAATGCTGAAAGCAGCATCTTGGCCTTCCAACGCCTGGGCAAAGATCCTAGCAACCGCGTGCTGGCCGCCTTTAACTTGACTCCAGTCGTCCGCGAAGACTACCGCTTGGGTGTCGATCAACCCGGTCAATATCGCGAGTTATTGAATTCGGATTCCCAGTACTACGGCGGTTCCAACGTCGGCACCGTCATGACAACCGCCGAGCCGATCTCGGCCCAAGGCAAGCCGTGGTCGCTGGCGCTGCGATTGCCACCCTTGGCGGGGGTCGTGTTGCAACAGGTTCACAATGAGTGACCCGGATGGCCTGACCCATTTTGACCCCCAAGGCCAGGCGCGGATGGTCGATGTCGGAGCCAAGCCATCGACCCACCGCACCGCAATCGCTCGCGGTAGCGTGCACATGCTGCCGGCCACGGCCCAGGCCATTCGGCAACGCAGCCTGAGCAAGGGTGACGTGCTGCAGATCGCCAGGATCGCTGGCATCATGGCCGCCAAACGTACCGCCGAACTGATTCCCCTCTGCCACTCCTTGAGCCTGGCCAGTGTCTCCGTGGAGTTTGAGTTCCTGAGCGACAGTCAACTGCAAGTCTCCAGCCATGTTGCCACCGTCGGGCAGACAGGTGTCGAGATGGAAGCTCTGGTGGCGGTGTCAGTGGCGGCCTTGACCATCTACGACATGTGCAAGTCGATCGATCGAGCGATGCAAATTTCACAGGTTGAGCTCTGTGAGAAAACCGGCGGGAAATCCGGGACATGGAGTCGCCCTGATTAACGGGCGGTGCAATGGCTCGGCTGATGTAACCATGCCCAACCGACTCTTGAATCTCTGGGCCGATGCGATGCGCACATCGGCCCGTTCGTCGCTCTACATCACGTCAATCGCGCTTGGCGATTCACGCTCTGGATCGGATTTCAAAAATGAATGGTTCCGCGGCACCCATTCGATCGCCAACGGCCAGCTACTTCTTAGGCGCCGGCTCCAGGGTTGACCAACCGGGTCCCGAGGTCGGTTTCGGCAAGTCGGCGGTCGCATGACGCTGCGTGTGCAGATAAGCTTTGGACATAAAATGCGCTGATACAGGAGCGGTTAGAAACAAGAAAAAGACGATCAACAGGTCCTGTGCAGCGAACAATTGCTGCGATTCCTCGACCACTCCCATGAAATAGAACAACGACGCGATAAGAATCCCGCCGATTCCCACGGTCGTAGCCTTTGATGGTGCATGCATCCGAGCCATCGTATTGCCCAGACGCAACAACCCTAGCGATCCAATCAAGACAAACGCACCACCCACGAATAGATGGAACACGACCAACCATTCCCAAATTTGCTGTGGCATGTGTTTCGAACTCCTGGTGTGTGGCGGGGTAAAGACGTTTGGCGGGTCGTTTGTTTTCAGACCGTAGACGACGAAACGCTGGCCGCGAATCGCTCATGTCTGGCTGTCCGTCACTCGATGATGTCGCCACGCATCAAGAAGCGGCAATAGGCCACCGTAGAGATGAAGCTGAACATCGCCAACAGCAACGCGCACTCGAAGTACAACGTCGTCTCGGTTTGGATCCCGTATAGAATCAACAACACGATCGTGTTGACGACCAAGGTGTCCGCGGCCATGATCCGATCGACGATATTTGGCCCTAAGCATAGTCGCCAAATATTCATCAACAGGGCCAAGGACACCGCCGCGTAACAAAAGTAGATCGCATATTCAATCATGGGAAGATTGCCTTCAATCGTTGTTCGTAGCGAACCTTGATCTTTTTCACCTCAGCCGCAGGGTCCTCGACATGCAAGCAGTGCACCAACAAACTGCGACCATCCGACGACAAATCGCTGCTGATCGTACCCGGCGTGAGAGAGATTGTGCCAGCCAACATCGTGATGGCTTCCGGTTGCCGCAAATCCAGCGGCACGCTGATCCATTGGCTCTTGAGTTTGCTAGGCGAATAGAACACAACCAAGTAGGCCACTTGCAGGTTCGCGACAATCACGTCCCAGACAAAGATCAAGAGAAATGTGAGCAAGGTCCAGGGCGAGCCCAGACGCGGCCGATCCGGCCAAAAGTGGGCGGTATAGGTGGGCAGTATCGCGGCCAGCAGGATGCCCAGCACGATATGGCCAGGTGCGACACTGTTGTTCAGCGACAACCACAAAAACACCATGATCAGGCTGAGAAAAGGATGCGGTACCCAGCGTTGGAACAGGGAGCGTGGCAGTATGCTTGAATGTTGAGTATGGGAGGGGGGCGGGGTCATGTTCCGGTCGCTCCTGCGGGTTTCAGCACCGCGTCGATGTACTGTTGTGGATCAAACAATTGCTGAGTCATCGCGTCGAGATACGGGAAGAGCATTCCCGGAAAGACCGTCAATAGAATCAGCAGTGCCCAAGTCAGACCAATGGCCGCGATTGGCATGATGGGAGAAGGCGGAACGACGTTCTCTGCCGATAGGTGAGTCGGTGATTCTGACTCCGGGTCGTTTTCCGTGGCTGCCGGTTTCCAGAATACAGCGCTACCGGTATTGGCAAAGCCCAGCAGAGTGATGGCCGACCCACCCAGGATCGTGGCCCACAGCCAAGGCCAGTCGCTGGCGCTCTGCAGGCTCCCGAGAATCTGTACCTTGCCCAAAAAACCCGCCCAAGGAGGTAGCCCAATCACCGTCGTGACCGACACAAAAAACAAAGCAGCGATCAATCCGCGTTGCGGGAAGGGGATCGGATCCAACCCATCGCCGGCGCCTGGTCGTCGAGCGATGACCAGATCGATCAGCAGAAACAATGCGGCAACCGCCAGGGTCGAATGCAGCAGGTAATAAAAACCAGCGGCTTGGGCTGCCGGTGTGAAGATGCCAAATGCGATCAACATGGTCCCCACCGACGCGATCCCCGCGTAACTGGCCTGTTGCGATAGGCTCCGCGCTGCCAGCACCCCAACGGAGCCAACGATGACGGTCACCACCGAGCAGGGCACCAACCAGTTTGTTCCCAGACCGGCCAGCGCACCTGCGCGTTCCAGAAGTGAGAGATCGGCGAACCGAATCAAGCAATAGACACCCACCTTCGACATGATGGCAAACAGAGCAGCCACGAGTGGTGGCGCGTTCGAATAGGTGGCCGGCAGCCAGAAATGCAGTGGAACCAATGCGGCCTTGATCGCAAACACCACCAACAGCAGTGTCGCGCCAACAGCCACCAATGCCTGATCCGATTCCGGAACTTGCGAAATACGGACCGCGAAGTCAGCCATGTTCAAAGTGCCCGTCGAGCCATAGATGGTGCCCAGCCCCATCAGAAAGATGACGGAGCCCACCAAGTTGACCGTGACATACTGCAAGCCGGCCTTCAAGCGAAATGGGCCGCCGCCATGTACCATCAGCCCGTACGAAGCTATCAACAATAGCTCGAAAAATACGAACAGATTGAACAAGTCGCCTGTCAAAAAAGCGCCGTTAATGCCCATCAACTGCACTTGAAACAACGAATAAAAATGATGGCCGCGGCGGTCCCAGCCCCCCATCGCATGCAACTGCACAATGACCGCCAAGCAGGCGGTCAACAAGACCATCATGGCCGATAGTCGGTCCAGCACCAGCACGATGCCGAAGGGAGCCTTCCAGGACCCCAGTTCATACACACGAATGGTTCCATCATTGGCTGTCCACACCATCAGCAGGCCCAAGGCCAGCAAGCCGAGGGTTGCCCCGAGGGAGAACACTCGTGCCAACACGATGTCGTGGCGGACAGCTAACGCCAGCAATGGTGCTACCACCGCGGGCAGCAGAATTGGCAACACCAACAGATGTTCGGGTGAAGGGCCGTCGGGCACAGTCACCTTAGCAACGTCAGCGACATCCGCCATCCAGCCTATTAGGCAACTAAGATTCATTGGCGGCTCCGAGCGATAACTTCTTCAGTGGCGTCCAAGTTGACACGATCGTTCTCATTTTCAAAATAGCCGCGGACCCCCATCACGACGATCAAGGCAGTCATGCCAAAGGAAATCACGATCGAAGTCAGAACCAGGGCTTGCGGCAACGGGTCGGTGTACTCGCTCAGGTCTTTACCCGCCACCAAAATGTCGGGACGATTGACCGCCAACCGACCGGCTGACACCAAGAAAAAATTGATCGCATAGGTCAGGAAGCTCAGGCCCATCACCACCGAAAAGGTTCGCGGGCGGAGGACCAGGTAGATTCCAGCGGCCGTCAGCACGCCGATAGCCGAGGCTAAAATCAATTCCATCAGATCACCTCTCCGGCAGAACCGGACGTGGCAGGGGGAGTGTCGCTCAGCGAGGGATCAAAATCCATCGGACGCACGTTTGTTTGAAACTCTGCGGCGGTGCTGCCCAACTTGGAGTATTGGGCCAAGGCCAGCATGACGGCCCCGACTACCGTCAAGAAGACACCCAGGTCGAATGCCACAGCACTGGCCAATTCGATGTCGCCGAAGTCAATCCCGAAAATCTTCGGGGGATGCCAATGGTCGTGCCAACTGGTCAGAAACGGTCGGTCAAAGACCATTGCGCCAATTCCCGTGGCAGCAGCAATCAAAACACCGCTCCCAATCAGGGCATGGTATTTGAACCGGACTTGATTGGCTGCCCAACCAAAACCGCTAGCCATGTATTGCATGATTAGAGCGATCGAGACAATCAACGCAGCGATAAAACCACCGCCAGGCAGATTGTGCCCGCGGAGAAAAATATAGAAGCCGACCATGACTGCCAATGGTAGCATGATCCGTGTCACCACGACCATCATCACCGGATGGCGATCGGCCGAGCGGGCGATCCCCGGATTCCAGTTCAAAATACGCGCTCGCAGCTTACCTTGCAGGATCCCGTCCAACATCGCAAAAATGGCTAAGCCGGCGCAGCCCAAGACCGTGATCTCTCCAAACGTGTCAAAACCGCGGAAGTCGACGAGGATGACGTTGACAACGTTGGTCCCCCCACCACCGCTCTTGGAGTTCTCCAAGAAGAAACTTTGGATACTGGGGAGTGACCAATTGCGAGTCATCATCATCCAACTGATCCAGCCTATGCCACTGCCCGCGACGATGGCCAAGGTCGCATCGCGGCCACGCACCCAACTCCGCGACTCCGGAGCCGATTGCTTGGGCAAGAAAAATAAAGTCAATAGCATCAAGATCAGCGTCACAACTTCGACGGAAATCTGCGTCAAAGCCAGATCGACGGCAGAGACATAGACGAAACCTAAGGAACTAAAGAGCCCGACGATCCCCAAGACGATGACAGCGAACAAACGGTTGCGATAATTCGTCACGACTAAAAACGTCGCACCGACCACCAATACCCAGCCGACAATCACGGGCGGACTAGCCGGGATCAGCGGGCGATCGCCAACCGACCACGGATAGCTGGCGAAGCTCCAACCGGCCAAGCCAATGGTCGCGGCAACAATTGAAAACAAGTAACGCTGTTGTGAGCCGTTGTGCAGCGTTTCGGTGAACAAACGACAACCGCCGATCAATCCAGCGATCACCGCGTCGAAAATAACCTTGGCGTCCGGCCGGGGCACCACCTTCCAGATGGTCGCCAGCAAGCGGTAGAGGAGCAGCAGTACGATACCGACTCCGACCGCTATCCCTGACATCGTGACGGCGGGGGTCCAACCGTGCCACAGCTTCAGATGCGTGTCGGGCGCCGGAGATTGCAGGACCGCCGCGGTCACCGTCTTCACCAACGATTCGGCCACATCGCCTGGCCACAATCCAATGACAATGACCAACACGACCAATACTGCGGGCGGGCCCCATAGCCCAAACGGAGGATCGTGTGGATGATGGGGATAGTCGTGCCGCTTTGCGCCGAAGTAGACACTAAACACATAGCGAAACGAGTAGGCCACCGAGAATGTGGCTGCGACCGTGACCAGCACGGTCAACGCCATTTCGGACCCCAACCACTTGGTGTGGGCCACGACCTCCAACATCATTTCCTTCGACAGGTAACCATTGAAGGGGGGCAGGCCCGCCATTGAAAAACCGGCGATCACCGCCATCAAGGCCGATAACGGCATCAACCAGACCAAACCACCCAAGCGTTTGATGTCGCGCGTGCCGGTCTCGTGGTCGACGATGCCGGCATTCATAAACAAAGCGGCCTTGAAGGTGGCGTGGTTGATGATGTGAAACACGGCAGCCATCGTCGCCTCGGGAGTGCCAAACCCCAGCAGCATGCCGATCAACCCCAGGTGACTGATCGTGGAATACGCCAGCAGTCCCTTGAGGTCGTCTTGGAACAACGCGATCACCGCGCCGATCAGCATCGTCAAGGCACCGACGGAGCCGACGATGTAAAACCACCAACCCGCGAAGGGCTCGGGCCCCCCGGGAATGTTGTGCAAAACGGGCCATAGTCGAGCCATCAAAAACAGACCCGCTTTGACCATCGTCGCCGAGTGCAAGTAGGCGGAGACCGGAGTCGGAGCCGCCATGGCTCGCGGGAGCCAAAAATGGAATGGAAACTGGGCGCTCTTGGTGAAACAACCCAACAGAATCAAGATCAGGATCGTCGGGAACCATTGCGAGTTTTGCACCATGTCACGGCGAGTCAGCAACTCGCTGATCTGATAGGTTCCGGCCACATTTCCCAGCAACAACACGCCGGCCAACAAGGCCAAGCCGCCGCCGCCCGTGACCGCCAAAGCCATGCGAGCCCCTTGTCTTCCGGCCGGCAGATGGCTCCAAAAGCCAATCAACAGAAAAGAGCTCAGGCTAGTCAGCTCCCAAAACATCATCAACAACAGCAAGTTGTCGGACAGGACAATGCCCACCATCGCCGCTTGGAAAATCAGCAAATAGCAATAAAAATTGCCCATCGGGTCGTTCCGCGACAAGTACGAGCGGGCATAGACCACCACCAACAGACCAATCGCCAAGATCAGTGTCGCAAATAATAGTCCCAGGCCATCGACCCAGAATTGGACCGATAGTCCTATTTGAGGAAACCACGGCCAATCGACCCTTGGCGGCGTCCCACCCCCCAGGACGGTGGGAACATGCGTCAAGAGCAGAGCCAATGCCAGGCCATTGATCACCGCGGCGGAGGTCATACAGGCATTCCGACCCGAGCGAATCATTAAAGCCGGGAGAACGGCACCCAACAACGGCAAAAGCACTATCAGGGCGATGTTCATATTGTCAGCCTAGGCGACTCGGAGGTGATGGGCCGGGGAAGCGAATTGATCGATACTGACTAACGGGCCGCGGGGACCATACGAATCTTCTGTCCAGGCATGCGAGCGAATCGCCGAGAGAATTTGATTGGCAACGGCCACCGCTCGATGGCCGTCGGACGCTGGAACTTGATTGGCTCGCCCTGAGACGATGGCCTGGAAAAAATCTGCCTGCTCATCTAACAAGGGATTGCAACCGGCAATTTCGCACTCGGTCTTGGGCAATACGGTCTCGAACAATTCCGCGGTCAGACGCTGCTTGGCTTCCGCCGACAAACGATTGAAAATGACTCGCTTGGCTTGGACTTCTTCCGGAACCGTTACACTTGTGATCTGTCGCGAGGTCAGATCCGCATGCACGAAGCCATTGGTGCCCACCAACTTGAGCGATCGCTCAGCGGTGTAACTGCAGCGAGACGCCCACAAGTTGACGACCGCGCCGTTGGTAAACGTGACCCGCGCTTGAGCCATGTCTTCATGGTCACCGAACAGGCTGACGCCCATGGCTTCAACTCGCTGGACATCGGCATCCATCAGGTTGAGCATCAAGTCGATGTCATGGATCATCAAGTCCATGACCACCCCGACGTCGGTCGAGCGTCCGGTAAACCGCCCAGCCCGATGCAGCTCCGCGTAGCGTGGGTTCTCGATCTGTTGCCGCGCCGCTTGATACACGGGGTTGAACCGCTCCACGTGGCCCACTTGAACGACACAACGCTGCTGTTTGGCCAAATCGACCAACTGTTGACTCTCTCGCACGGTGAAGGTCAACGGTTTTTCGATCAGCAGATGCTTCCGCCGCTGCAACAATTGGCGAGCCGTCTCGAAGTGTGTCTTGGTCGGGGTGGCCACAATCGCCGCATCAAACGACAAATGGCAGGCGTCCACCGAGGCAAACGTTGGCAGCTCCCATTGGGCGCCCAACGCCTCGCGCGTGGTGGGGCAGGGGTCCACGATACCCACGCATTGAATGGGTGTCGCCCCATTTTCTGTGGCATGTTCGTGGAGCAACTTAAGGTGAATTTTCCCCAGGTGACCTGCTCCGACCAGTAGTACCGAGAGCGGTTTCATGCGGCTTTGCTCCTTTGATCGCGTCCGCGACCCTTGATGCCATTGAGTTTGTGTTCCAGGAACATGAATAGATGTTCCAGGGCCGGACACCAGAGCCCCTGTTCGTGCAGCGTCCGCTTGGCATTTTCACGGCCAATCGGATCGTGGTATAGCAATCGATAAGCTTCGGACAATGCAGCGATCTCCGAGCTGGGAAACTGATTGCGACGCAGGGCCACTAAGTTGACTTTGCGTGGTCGCGAGGGAATCCCATCGCAGAGCATGAATGGTGGCGCGTCTTGAATAATACGAGACAGACCGGCTACGAAACAATAAGAACCCACCGAGACAAAGTGATGGCAGGCCACCACTCCGCTGAAGGTCACATTGTCATGCACGTGCACGTGACCGCCCAACATACAGCCGTTGGCCATCGTCACGTGGCTGCCGACGTGGCAATCGTGAGCGATATGGCAGCCGGTCATCAGATAATTGTGGCTGCCGACATAGGTTAGCCCAACTTCCTTTTCCGTGCCACGATTGATCGTCACACCCTCGCGAAAGGTGTTGTCATCCCCAATTTCAACTCGGGTGGGCGTACCGCGATAGGAATGATCTTGCGGTTCACCCCCGATCACGCAGTTCGCATGAATCTTGTTTCGAGCGCCTATCTTGGTGTGCCCAATGACTGTCACGTTATTGTGCAGGATCGTTCCCGCCCCAATTGTGACGTCGGGGCCAATCAGGCAAAAAGGACCAATTTCTACCCCAGACTCCACGACAGCACGCGGATCGACTGAAGCCAACGGCGAAATCTTGGGGGCGACCCAGAGATCCTCCTGCTCAGCGCGGAATACTTTGAGAGGGTGTGTTGGCTGCATAGGTTGGACCCGTTTTCCAAAGGGGGTTGGCGGTTTTATTTACGCGGACTGGCGACGCGCAAACACGAGCGACTCGTACAACTGAACCAGTTGCTCGGCCAATTCGGCGTTCAACTGATGCCCACTGCGATAGGCGGTGATCGTACCCACAACATCAAAAGGAGCCAACATCAGATCTCCCAAGACATCCAATGTCTTGTGTCGCACGCACTCATCAGCAAAGCGCAAACGACTGCCAATGGGACCATCATTGCCAAAGACCAGCACCTCTCGGTTACTGACCTTCAATCCCACGCCCATCTGACGCAGGATCTCGGCTTCCTCTTGCAGTAAGAACGTGCGGGCACCCGCTAACTCTCGCGAAAAGTTTTCGGGAGAGTGCACGTAGATCAATTGCTGGGCTCCAATCGCCGGGTGAGAATACTCCAGCGAGTAGCGAATCTCCAAGCGACCGGATGAGTTGGGTTGAGCGCGAATCCAACTGCCTTCATGCCCGATCTGGATCTCGCGATCCACGACCAAAGTGGGACGCGGCAGTTTTTGCGTGACCGTACCCACCGACTGCAACAAGTGCAACAACTCTAAGCAAGAACCGTCGAACGCCGGCACCTCTCCGCGATCCAACTGAATCACGCAGTTGTCGACCTGCACACCCGACAAGGCAGCCAAGACGTGCTCTACCATGTCGACCGAATCCGTGCCACTGACCAACACGGTCCGACGCGGAACTTCGACCCGCTGCCCCACCGTGGCCGGAATGCAGGTCTGCTCCGGCACATCGATCCGCTGGAAGACGATCCCAGTTCCCGCCGGTGCCGGCAAGAACCGCATTCGCACGTCCAACCCACTCCAATAACTTCGACCGCAGACCTCAATTGGCATCTTGATGGTCTGCTGGCTTCTCGGTTTCGGATTCAAGCGAGTTTCCGTTCTGTGCTGAAGCCTAGATAATTTTACAAGCACCACTAAAACTGACCACGCAGGACGACATCCATGTCGCCGACGCAAGTCACGCGTGCTAACGATTGGCAGGAACTGCAGCGGTCGGGCCGCTGGCGGCAGGAGTCGCCTGGCATAGATCTTTGATCGTTTGAGTGATCTCCCAATCCGGCCGAGCGTAGACGACGTTGGAGCCCATACGCTCCATAATGGTGGCGGGGTTCTCGAGATCCATCGGACGCGAGTTGTAATGAATCACGGTCGAGATGCCGTGATGCTGGCAATAGGCGGCCACCTTGCTCGAGACGTCCGTGTAGATCTGGTAGTAAATCTTGGCCTCTTTTTGCGCAAACTCCTTGCCGCGCAAGCGCTTTTGTACATCCAGATTCGCTGCCTGGCTGGCGATCTCCGCCTCACCCTGGCGATAGTCGTCGCTGTTGGGGTCGGTGCCCCGCAACAATTGAAACTTGCCGTTTAAGGCTTCGCGTTGACGAGTTTGATCTTCCTCAAACTGGCGAATCTCCTGCTTCAACCCCTCCAACTGGGTCACAAACAGTGGGTGGGACTCGAACACAGCCCCCATGTCGATAGCCACCAACGAAGCCTGGCCGACCGCCGATTCAATACGACCAGCCAGCACAACACAGACGCAAATCAAACCTAACATCCAACGCATTTTGCTCGCACTCCTTTGCGATTGACCATCTCGGGAACCAACCTGCCGCTGGGTCGGTAGCGGCGTCGCACTCCGGCACGCCTCTCCCGAGCGGGATTCTTACCGGATTTCAACAATCCGTAAAGAGCAGTTTTTTCAGGGGGAAACCCGATTAACGTTCGCGGAAAAATCTGGCCTGCAGCTCGTCCGCCAAGTCCAAGTACTTTGACCGCGAATCGTACAAAAAGTAGAACAAGATGGCGTTGGCCAAAACCGAACACATCATCAGCCACCACGAAAACTGATCCATTGATTTGTCGGCCCGACTCCGCGATGTCCCGTCGGTATCCGTCGTCGACACGGCATCGCTCGTCACGAG
Source organism: Pirellulaceae bacterium (assembly GCA_018402565.1). Classification (GTDB taxonomy): domain Bacteria; phylum Planctomycetota; class Planctomycetia; order Pirellulales; family Pirellulaceae; genus M30B19. The sequence goes on from JAGYIQ010000003.1 coordinate 121,554, forward strand.
TGTCGTACCAGCAGTTTGGCCGCCGGGGATGGCCGGACCCTGAAACTGCGGAGTATCCCTGAGGAACGTCTCTTCCTCGGCATCGCCCCCCGGACGAACCGGTCGACCCTGACGCAATCCCGTTCCAGTACTGAATTCGGGTAACGCAATGCCCACATCCCAACCAGCAATCTGCGATTGTCGATTGGCAATCGTGGCCGCAGCTCGCTGCCGATTCATCTGGTCCGTCGCCAGCATGCGGTCGCCCGTCGCCAATGACTCCCCTCCCGACAACGGCAGTAACGGATTGGAGGCATTGCTGAACGCGGAGTTGGTTTGACCAAGGCCCGCGGGATTCAGCTGAGGCAGGCCCGGATTGCCACCCGTTCCAAAGTTGGAACCCGGGTTGGACTGACCGGAATTGGCCGACTGCCACTCGCCTCCCGCACCAATCTGGGGCGTCTGAGACTGGGGCGTCTGAAACTGGGGCGCCTGAGACTGGGGCGCCTGAGACTGGGCAGGCAGCCACGGGTTCGACACGTTCCCGCCCATCCCACCGGCTCCCGCCGGATTGCGCAGCCCGGGGTTGCCGCTTGGCAGTTGAGGGTTCGGCATTCCAGGCCAACCCGCCCCCTGTTGGCTCTCAGCCGGGTTGAGCGGGCCGAACTCGTTGGCGGTTTCGCTCAGCGACGTCCGCGTCGGAATCGACTGCAAATCCTGGCCATTCGCGGGATTGGTCCAATTCGTGAGGGGACGAATACCGGTCACGGTGCTGTCCGTCCGCGACTGATTCGAAGTCGGCGACTGCTGGGCTCCCGCCAGTCCAGTGTTTAGGCATAGCCATGCCCCGAAGAAGCACCCAATCAGGGCGCATCTGGCACGAAGTTCCGGGTTTTCAAGACATAGGATCACTGCGACACCTCCCGTGGAACGTGTTTCCCTCTCATATAATCCTAGGCGATAACCAAAGCCTGAGTAAATAGAGAAGATGGCAGAAACGCGAAATCCAGGGATATACCCAGTAAATAATGGCCTGGCTCCGACGGCCCGACCTTGACTCGCTGCCCAAGTTCCCTCAACAAACGGCTCCTCGCGACGGACCCAGCCGGGCCAATATTTAGGCACTTTCACATTAAACGCCCTAATCTCGGAGTTTTTTAACCTTTAAGGGCTTGATCCAGCCATTAAATGGTATATGCTTGGCGACCGGGCGGGTCTTGGTCGGCCGTGTCGGTCGCCGGGTCCCCGCGCGACCTGGGACTGACCACCGTAGAACGCCTTCCCTCGGTGGTTATTCACCTGCGGTCCCGCTCCCTCAACCTCGAAAGTGCCTCCGATGCGTTACTCCTTCCGTTTGGCCGAACTGCTTGGGCATAATCCGGACCCGCGTCGTCGCCCGGGAACGATCAAGGCGATCGTCGAGTACACCGGGCTGGACCGGCACCAGGTGGCCGCTCTACTGAAAAACGAAGTCAAGTACATCCCGCTGAAGGCCTTGTCCCGCCTCTGCGATTATCTGGTCGAACATGGTCACACCACGGCGGATCGTTTGCCGGGTGCACTGTTCGCCATCGAGCCGGAGAGCTTCTGGGAGGTGCTGGCCCGCCGCAATCGGCTGGAGTTTTGCCTCGGGGTCCGCAAAGATGTGGACTCGGATTCGCCCGAGGTGTCTTACGTGGTCGCCTCCGACGCGGTTCTGATGGGCGAACTGCTCAATGGCGTCACCACTTTGGGCGGTACCGCCAAGTTGCGGAGCACCGATGCGCCGTCCGATCGCACGGAATTGCCGCACCCGGAGCACCTGAAGCAGTCGTTGGTCTGGTCGCCGGGACAAGCTCCGCAGGCCGAGGTGGTCGATCGAGCCCGGGAGATCTACGACGGATTTCTGGCCTCCAGCGGCGATAAGGGCTTGGTGGGGCTGGGTAGTACCAAGAGCAACCCGGTGGTCGAGTTGATCGTGTCGCAGGCGTTTGGTTGCGAGTCCTTCGTCTCCCAGGACGGCGTGCGAACGGCGCAAGATCGGGCCTGCCCGTTTTTCTTGCGTTACCGGGCTCAAGATCCCAACGCGACCTCATGCTTTGGCGGCATGACGCTCGCCGCGGACGAAAAGACCACCGATCCCGGCATTTATTATGAAGACGCCAAAGGTCGCTGGGTCTCGGTTCCCTGCGGGTCGAACCGCCAAGACGCGGCGTTCTTGTTCTACATTCACCGCGAGTCCCAAGGCCAGCTGGAAATGGCCCTGGGCGGGTTTTCGGGCCGCGCCACGCGATTGTTGGCACGCACCCTTTCCACCCGGTCCGAGGACTTCTGGCCGCCGCAATACGAGGGCCAGGGCGTTCAGATCGGTGCCTACGTCGTCCAATTCAGTTGGAGCGAGAGCGAACAGCCGGTGGATATCTTGCGGACCGACCTGAACGCCAACACCCGCGTGATCCCGATCCCCACCGAGGCGATCGCTCGCCGGGTCGAAGGCCAGCACTAAGGACTTGTCCACAATTTAGTTACCGAAGTAGTCGGGACCGGGGCCTCGTCGAATTCCCACGAAAACCGGGTGCTAACGCACTCCGGCTGATTTCCAATTCGGTAAGTTAATTACTGACAAGTCCTAGTGCTTTGTCACAGCCAAAACTTGGGGTGTGGCAAAGGGGTCAGGCGTCAATTGTGCGAAGCACCCGCAGGGCCGTTCCGGCAATTGACGCCTGACCCCTTTGCCACACCGATCCCAGAATTAAATTGTGACAAAGCACTAGGCCGTTGTCTCGACGGGGCCTGGCGGTTCGGCTTGTCCCGCAACTTGCGGAGCGTCAATGCGCGGCCCAGCCCTGTTGGGTCGCGGGGCTGGCGATAGTAAACTCTAGGCCTGTAGGTGTGGCCCGCGGGGGCCAGAGACCGAAAGTGGTACACCCAGGGAACGGCCCTGGCCTGCGAGCTGAGGCGGACAGATGAGTGTGGGAAGTCAGGCGGGGGGCAACGGGCTGGCCTCCAAAGTCCCGGTGAAGCTCGATCAACGCATCTGGGTAGACACGCCCGAACAGATCCGCTTCCAGTACCAGACCGTCGGCGGTCTGACGCGGGGCATGGCATTGGCCTTGGATCTGATCTTCATGGCCCTGTTGCTCGCTGGCTTGACCGCGATCGCTGGGCTCCTGTCCTTCCTCGTCTTGTGGCTGTTCGCGTTTGGCTCAGCCGGCTCGGCCGTGGTGGATGCCCTGTTTGGGTTGGGGAGCGGCTTCTACTTGATTGCCCTGTTCTTGCTGTGGTGGTTTTACGGCGTGATCCAAGAGTACGCATTTCGCGGCCGGACTTGGGGCAAGATGCTGATGCAGATCCAGGTCCTGGGCCTGGACGGTCGCACACCGACCTTGGCCCAATGCGTGTGGCGAAACTTCCTCCGTCTGGCCGATGGCTTGCCCTTTTTTCCAATCATTTTCTTGATCCCTGCGGACGACTTTTCTTTAGTAGAAAATAGCCAGAGATCGCGGACGATCATTGAAGCGGCCGCGGAAAGAAGTACGTTTTTCCCCACTTTCGGCGTGGCGATCTTGGCCATGATGCTGACGACCCGCAATCAACGACTGGGCGATCTGTTTGCCGGGACCATGGTCGTCGAGACCGAGTCTTACGGGACGCCGATGGTGCCGGTGTACCAAGATCCCGAACTGCTGGCCTTGGCCGACCGCTTGCCTCGGGGGTTCCACGCCAGCCGCGAATTGGTCGATACTTTGTCCCTGTTTGTCTCCCGCAGGGGTCGCTTCACTCTGGAGCGGCGCCGGGAGATCGCGCGGCATCTGGCGGCAGTCTTGGCGGTGGAGTTTGGCTTCACCGAACCCATCGATCCCGATCTTTTGTTGGGCGCAGTTTACCTCCGCGCGGTCTGCGACCCGAACAAAGTGACCGCCTTGTACGAGGCCTCTCGGAGTAAACGGTCTGCCTTGTCGGGGATCTCACTATGAATCCGCATGAATTATTAGACAAACGGCAGCCGCAGTGGAACGAACTGAACCAATTGTGCCAACGTCTGGCTTCCGCGGAGCAGTCCCAACGACTGACCGGTGCCGAAATCACTCGCTTCGCTGCGCTCTATCGCGCGGCTTGTGCCGATTTGGCTTTGGCCGAAGCCTACCAGTTCCCCACGGCCGTGGTTGACCAATTGCAGCAATTGGTCGCTCGAGCCCATGGTTTGCTGTACTTGGGACAACCGGGGCGGTTGGAGGCCGCCTTCCGCGAGATCCCGCGAGCGGTGGCGACCGATCCGTACGTGCACACGGCTTATGTACTGTTCTGGTTGATGTTCGTGGTGTTCTGCCTGTTGGTTCAGTCCGACCGCGTCGAGGGGTTGGCAGATGCCGTGGTGGGCCTGGGGCAACTGCAACAGACGGAGGCCTCTTACGAAAGCGGATTGCAACGCACGGTGGGGCAGAATGTGATGATGACGGGCTTCTATGTCCGCAACAATACTGGCATCGGGCTGATGTGTTTTGCGCTCGGGGTTTGGGTCCTGCCCGGCCTAGCGGTGTTGGTCAGCAACGCCATCGTGTTAGGGACCACGTTCGGTTACATGACGCGGGATCAAGCCGGTGGCGCGTCGGATGCTTTTCAAGAGTTTGTCATGTCCCATGGCCCCTTCGAATTGACCGCGATCATTCTGTCGGCCGGAGCCGGACTGCGAATTGGCATGAGCTGGATCGATACCGGCGGTATGACTCGTGCCAGCGCTTTGTTGTTGGGAGCCCGCCGATCTCTGCCGGTCTTGATGCTGGCGGTGATGCTATTCCTGGCAGCGGCCTTGATCGAGGGCCTGTTGTCTGCCCTGCAGTTTGGCCCAGGGGTTGCGGTGTGGTTCAAGGGCTTCGTCAGTTGGTTCACGTGCTCGGCGTTGATGTTTTATCTGGTGATTGTCGGAATATTGCAGCCCTGGTCCAAACAGGAGCTGCATTGGGACAATCTGTCGCCGGAACAAAGGCAGGACACGTGGATCTAGCCAATACAGAGATTGAAATTCGTGAACGGACAATGGCCCAACGCGTCGATCTCACGTTTCGTTTTCTGGCAGCGCGTTGGGATGGTATTGCCATGTACGCCGCGATTGGCGTCGTGCCGGCCATGTGTGGCAACGCGCTCCTGTTGTGGTTGTTGGACCCGGAGCAAATCTGGCTGGAAATCGGTTGGAGCACGACTTGGGCCATGCTGCTCTATCTCGTTTGGGCCCAAAGTCCGCTCGTGCTCGCACCCCTGGTCCTGTACCTGGGGGCCGTGCTGTTTCGCCAACCGCTGCAACTCCAGACAGTCCTGCGGGACATGCGGCAGCGACTCTGGCGACAGCTGTGGGTGCATGGCGTGGTCAGGACCCATCTCTTCTGGTTGACCCTGGCCTGCCTGGGCTACGCGGGACACTCGGCCGATCTGTGCTGGTTTGCGATCATCGTTGGGCTGCTGTTCGCTGGTATTTTTTCGGCGTGTCGCCCGTACATCGATCAGATCATTTATCTAGAGCGGCTGCCGTTGCGAATCAAAAAAGGATTCCCCGCAAATATCCGACAACGCAGTCGGCTGCTGCATTATGCCAATGGGGCCGGATTGGGAAACGAGGGTGTGGTCGCCTTGGCTCTGAGCGGGATCGTCTTTTATGGGACTTACGCACTCTTGCTCTGGGGTTATTATTGGTTGACCTTCAACACGGTAACGCAACACTGGTTTAATGTGACGCTGTTTGCGGTAGCACTCTGGTTGGTGTTGATTGTCACGACGGTGTTTCGCTTCCTGGGCTACCTGGACTCCCGCATCCGCGCGGAAGGTTGGGAGTTGGAATTGCGAGTGAGACGGGAGGCCCAGCAACGCGCGGCGGGGGCCTCGCGCGGCCCACGTCCGATCGCGGTTACCGATGCCGCGGTTGTCGCATCACGGGAGCCCGTGTCATGAGCCGCGGATACGCGCTGGAACAAGAGCCGACCGCGGTGCCGCCCCTGCGGCAATGGCCCACGTGGGCCGATCCGCAGACCGGTCGCGTCCGCGGGGTGGGCGAGGCGTACCCGCGCGCCGGCTTGCCCAGTGGCAATGCCTCCGATGACCGCGAGGAAGCCGTCCTATTGCCGGAGTTCGAGACCCAGGACTGGGAGTGGCAATGGCCCGATTGGTGGCTCGACTTCAGGGACTGGGTTGGCAATCTGTTCAGCGGTTGGGGCGAACGCGAAATCTACCTGTTCCTGCTGTTCCTCATCCTAATTTTTCTGCTGATTGTCTTTATTTTTCTAGCTCGAACCAAATGGGGACCGCTGGCCCACCGCTCTCGTGACGCCAAGCAGCAACGTCGTCGTCGAGCTATCGCGAAAGAGGAATTGCCATTCGAATGGGAGGCGGGCGCCTTGACCGTCGAGGGGTTGTGGCAGCAGGCGGTGCAAGCCAAGGAGGCCGGAAACTTTCGCCTGGCGCTGATGTTTCTGTACAGCTATCTGTTGATTGAATTGGATGGCCAACAAAAACTACGACTCCAACGCGGCAAGACCAATCGCGACTATTGCCGGGAGCTGGGCCGTGCCTCCGCGGCCTACCCTTGTTTTGAAACCACCATGCTGGCCTTCGAACAGGTATTCTTCGGACGCTACGAGTTCACACGATCTCAAGTCGATGCATTGTTTGCTCAAGTTTCTCGCTGGGGAGAGTCATGAGACGACTGCAATCAAACGGATCTTGGATGTGGCTCATCGGTCTGCTGCTAGGATGTGTCCTGCTGCTGGGATTGGCCGGAGCCTACTGGTCGGGATGGCTCGGTTCCCGCTTGCAGGTCTCTCGAAAATTTGGCGGTTTCAACGATACACAGAGCGTCAATGGCTTGGGTTTGCTGGCCCAGTGGTTGCAGGCCCAAGGACAACAGGTGTCGCGGGCTAAGATATTGACCACGCAGATCGAACGCTATGACTTGATCATCTGGACACATGTGGGCGAGGAACCGCCCCAAGATCAGTCTCTGGAGATGTTGGACGATTGGATGGCACGTGGCGGCAGAGTGGTGTTCTTGGGCCAAGACCACGACGCCACTTTGGAGTACTGGCGCAGTGTTTATCGCTCCAGTCCCGCCGGTGAACGTGAGTTGGCTCGCTGGGCCTATCGTCACGAACAAGCCCAGGTCATTGTGAATCAGAACCGACCATTCGAGCGATGGTCGACTTGGCAATCAAACGAACAACCCGACGGTCCTCTCCGTTATCCGTCGGGCTCAACCAACCGCTGGTGGCAGGTCGAGGGGGACGGTCAAACTCGTTATGGCCAGCCCACGGCTGCTGAGCCCGAGGGTACCGACGCCCCGCTCCAGACTCCGATTCCATCCGATCCACCGTCGGGATTTGTGGATCTAAATTCAACAGAATCCGCGGTGCGTGTCCGTTCCTGGTTGCAGCCACAGAACCCCTCCGCACGGATCACGGCTTACATCGAACTCGCCGACCGACGTGTACCCGCACAATGGATCGACAATTCGTCAACTCGATTTAACGCACTCGCCCGTGATCTGTGGGTCATTCCCGTACCATTTTTCTTGACGAATTTCGGTATCTTGCAGCCCGAGTATGCGAGCTTTCGCGACAACTTTCTTCGGGAAATGTCGCAGCGACGCCGCGTGCTGTTTTTAGAGACGGGGCCGGGATCGGTGCTGCTGTCGTCCACCCCGGAACAGCGAATCGATCGTCCCTGGGCTTGGATGACACAAGCCCCGTTTCCACTGTTCGCGTTGCACGCCGTAGCCCTGGCGGTCATTTTCTGTTTCGCCAAATATCCTCAATTTGGGCGTGCCAAGCGAGTCAACTTTCAACCGCGAAATGACTTCGGTCAGCATTTGAGGGAAGTCGGACGCCTGCTCCGCCGCGCGGGATCGACCGAATACGCTCGGCAGAAGTTAGAGCATTATTACCAAGTCCTACGTCGCGGGCCGCGAAAGCGGCGCGATGACCAGGCCGCTACTCCAAGGAACCCAGTGGACTGATGAGCCTCCATCCAAATCCCAACGCTACCTTTGCGATTCGCTGTTCGCATTGCCAGGCTTTATTGACGGTCCAACGAGACCAGATCGGTAGCCATGTGCCCTGTCCGCACTGTCAAGCGACCTTGTTGGTTCCCGCCCCGTCGGAACCCAGCCCCGCGGAACCTGGCACCGCAGGACTGGGCGCCGCAGGACCGGGCACCGCAGGACTGGGCACCGCAGGACTGGGCGCCACGCCCAAAGTGCCGGACCCGACCAACCCGACCCGTTCTAACGACCCCGGGGCGGCCGGCCTGTTGCAGTTGATGCAGGAGGGACATCAGTCACCCGGCAAGGCCTTGTACGAACGGCTCACGCAAGAGATCGCCAAGGTCTTTGTCGGGCAAGAGGAGTTGGTGCTCGGGACCTTGGTCGGTTTGTTCTCATCCGGACATGTGCTGATCGAAAGCGTGCCCGGTCTGGGGAAGACCCTGTTTGTTCGCACCTTGGGACAGGTGTTGGGCTGCGATTTTGGTCGGATTCAATTCACGCCCGACTTGATGCCCTCCGACGTCACCGGCGCTCCGATCTTCAACGTGCAAACCCAAGAGTTTCGCTTCCACCCCGGCCCGGTCTTCACCCAACTGTTGTTGGCCGACGAAATCAATCGAGCACCGGCCAAGACCCATGCCGCCCTACTGGAGACCATGCAGGAGTATCGAGTCACGATCGATTCACAGATCCATCCATTGGCCCGACCCTTCTTCGTGCTGGCAACGCAGAATCCGATCGAATCCGAGGGAACCTATCACCTGCCAGAGGCCCAGCTGGATCGCTTCATGTTCCAACTGCGGATGGATTATCCCACCCTGCTCGAGGAAACGTCGATCCTGAAGTTGCATGGGGGACAGGCCAATGTCGATGATCAACTCGCGGACTTGGCTCGGGTCTCGTCACCCGCCGAAATCTTGCAGTTCACCAAAGCCACCGAGTCGATCCGCGTCGAAGAGGTGGTGATCGATTACATCGCCCAAGTTGTCCGCCAGACTCGCCAATGGCCGCAGATTCACCTGGGAGCCTCGCCGCGGGCCGGCATCACGCTGCTCCGAGCCGCCCGGACCTTGGCCATGTTTGCCGGCCGAGACTTCGTCGTTCCAGACGATATCGCCAATCTGTACAAGCCAGCATTGAGGCACCGGATCATCCTCACCCCTGAGGCCGAAGTGGAGGGCTTCGATACTGACCAGGTCCTGCAAGATGTTCTGCGCAGCGTCGAAGTACCCCGTCTTCAATAAGTGATTGGATGTGGAATTTGCCCAGCCTGGATGAACTACTGAGCCTTGTGGCTGCCCGGCCTATCCTGTTCGCCGGGCTGTTGGGCCTGCCGTTGCTGGGTTTGGCCTGGTGGCGCCAAGTCTATCCGCGGCCTACCATGTACTTCGCGCTTCTGGTCCCGGTGGCACTCGCCGCCATCCACCTGGTTTGGCCGCATTTGCAGTACCTGATCCTGTTGATCGACGCCTTGCTACTGGGCCTGCTGTCGCTGGACCTACTCAGCGTGGTTTCCCGGCAGCATTTCAGCGTCAAGCGAAATATGGTTCGCGTCGCATCTCTGGCCAAGCCGCATCCCATTGAAACCGAAGTCGAGTATCGCGGTACATGGCCAACGCAGGTGACCGTGGCTGAGGATCTGCCAGCCGAGTTCCACATCGATCCACTCACCCAATCGCATTATTTTTCGGGGCGGTCCCGCGCCACCTTTCACTGGTCCGCCAGCCCGCAGCAGCGAGGTGAATACCGCTTGGAATGGCTGTATATCTCGGTCGGTAGCATGCTGGGTTTTTGGGCCGCCAATTATCGCTACACTTGCCCTGGGGTGATTCAAGTTTATCCCGATTTGCAGCAGTTGACGCAATACGCCATTTTGGCCAAAACCAACCGACTCAGTTTATTGGGCTTTCGCAAAAGCCGTCGCGTGGGACAGGAGAACGACTTCGAACGCCTCCGCGACTTTACTCGTGATGACCAATTCAAGCGGATCGACTGGCGCGCGACGGCGCGACGGAACAAGTTGACTGTTCGCGATTTCCAAGTCACTCAAAGCCAACGGCTCGTCTTTATGCTGGACTGTGGTCGATTGATGACCAATCAAAGCCACGGGCTGACGATGCTGGATCATGCCTTGAATTCGATGTTGATGCTGGCCTATGTCGCTTTGATCCGTGGCGATGCCGTCGGACTGCTCTGTTTCAGCGACAAGATCGAATGTTACGTGCCGCCACGCAGTGACGCGACGCAAATCAATCGCCTGTTGCACGCCAGCTACAACCTGTTTCCGCGGATGGTCGAGTCCCGCTACGACGAGGCATTCCAGTTCCTGCAGGCGAAAAATTCTCGCCGCTCGCTGGTGATCCTGATGACCAACGTGATCGACGAGGTCAATGCGAACCAAGTCCAGCAGTACCTGGGCAACCTGCATGGCAAGCACTTGCCGCTGGCCGTGTTCTTACGCGATCACCACCTGTACGATCCCATCCCGGAACAGCCAACGGAGGAGCCGGGCGATTTGTATACCGCGGCGGCCGCCGCCGAGATGCTGACCTGGCGACATCACGTACTCAATAGCCTACTCCACCGAGGGGCGTTGGTTCTGGACACTTTCCCCGAACAACTCTCCGCACCCTTGGTCAATCGCTACCTGGAAATCAAAGCCCGGCAGATGCTGTAGTCCGACGGATGACCAAGCGCGGCGGGGTGTCGCCGCCGTGCCGAGCAAACCAATAGCTCCCCAACCAATCCAAGGCAGGCGTGGTCAACATGGCCAAGTGCAACGCCGACGGCAGGTAAATCGCCCCCCATGGAATCTGATCCGCGTAGGGAATCTCGGTGGTCGTGGAGATGATCACATCCACCTGACCTGCCCCCAGCCTCTCCATCAGGTTCGTCCAGTTCGAGAACGGCGAGGCCAATTGGGTCCGCAACTTCACTGCCGACAGGCAGCGGTCAATCTCGATCGCCTCATGGTAATCCGTCACATGGATCAAGATCGGAGCCGCCGTCGGCGAAACCGCTCCAGAACGCAGTTCGGACGGCCGATCCGACAACTCCTGCCGCACGCGGTAGACGTGATCCAACAAGTCGAACACGTCGCGTTCCACCAAACACTCGCACTTCATCTTCAGGCTGCTGGCGGTGCCGTACTCGCTGCTGGCCCTACCCCCGCTGCTGATCCCCCCGCCGCTGATCCCCCCATCGTGGAGGACTTCTGCCTGGGGCAGCGACCCGCTCTGCTCCCGACTGAATGTCCACGACGCTACCGAACCACCGCCGTTGCGAGTCCCCACGGTGGGAACGGGAGCAGCCATGCTGTGGTCAGTGATCAAGAAGGCAGTTGGATTGTAGGTGGCGATCATGAGTTCGTTCCTTCGTTCGTCTGGTGGCTAGATCGATCGGCGGGCACGTCCGCCGAACCCATCACGCCGTGCGTTGTTCGTCTGCTTCTATAGTCGCGATGGGAGTGACACAGGCGGTCACACCCCGCGAGTTTTTTTGCTGGCAGGAAAAAAACACGCCGGGCTAGCACCGCAGCGTCTGGTCCCAATACGCACCGCCGTCCCGTTCGGCTCGAGAAAACGGCACCGCACCGCCTGGTCCCAATACGCACCGCCGTCCCGTTCGGTTCGAGAAAACTGGGCGGAATTGCCCTTTGGATGCCTCGAAACGGGCCAAGCGGCCCAGCCAATCCGCCAGAACCGGCCCCTCACCGCCACCGCCACCCGTACGCCCCTTTTCGCTAGCACCCCCACCAGGCTCGTCCGCAGCGACCGCCACCTCGGCCGCCACCGGTGTGCGCGGGCCCCTTCAGATAGGACATGGCGGCGGTGTTTACCCGCAACGCCAGAGGCGTGCGCGGCACCATGCTCGACTTGCCATACACACAAGACACCGCAGCGACTTTCACCCGCACCGCCGCCGGCGTGCGCGGGCCCCTGAGACCCGTTCCGCGATAGGCAGACTCCCAAGCCCTTTCGAGCCCAACTCTTATCGAGATGCCTCAACCGATAAGAGACTGACTGCATACCACTCGACTAACACAACCTCCGAGCCAACACTAACCAACGTCGGCTCTCGAACACAAACCAGCAGAGGGCCGCTGCTCTACAACTGTCCCCATTCCTCTGCCCCCATTCCTCTGTCTCCATTCCTCTGTCCCCATTCCTCTGTCCCCATTCCTCTGTCCCCATTCCTCTGTCCCCATTCCTCTGTCCCCATTCCTCTGTCCCCATTCCTCTGTCCTCATTCCTCTGTCCCTCATTCCCCTGTCCTCATTCCTCTGTCCCCATTCCTCTGTCCCCATTCCTCTGTCCCCATTCCTCTGTCCTCATTCCTCTGTCCCCATTCCTCTGTCCCCATTCCTCTGTCCTCATTCCTCTGTCCTCATTCCTCTGTCCCCATTCCCCTGTCCCCATTCCTCTGTCCCCCATTCCTCTGTCCCCATTCCTCTGTCCCCATTCCTCTGTCCCCATTCCTCTGTCCCCATTCCTCTGTCCCCATTCCTCTGTCCCCATTCCTCTGTCCCCATTCCTCTGTCCCCATTCCTCTGTCCCCATTCCTCTGTCCTCATTCCTCTGTCCTCATTCCCCTGTCCTCATTCCTCTGTCTCCATTCCTCGGTCTCCATTCCTCGGTCTCCATTCCCCTGTCCTCATTCGACCTCCAACCAGTATACGGCTGCTGGTCTACATCCCCGCCCACCATCCCGGGCTTGTCCCGGTGGAGGCATGACTGACCAGCTACCAACGAACCAAAAATAATCAAAAAGAAGGCTCGTTGCCCCTTGGTCGAGTTGCCCCACGCCCAAGCTTTCTGTAGCTTTTGGCCGCGACCGTGGGTATAATTTAAGCTGTACCCCAGTCAGACTTATCCCCAGCCAACTTGCGCTTACCTACGATCCTGCCAGGCGACTGATCCGCAGCGAGGACCAAAAAGGTGATCCCGTGACCTACAACCAACAGTACTCCATCGTGGGCCTGGCCAACGCGGATGGGACGCTTGTCGCGCGTTATACCTACAGCGATTATGGCACCCTGGGCATCTACGCTGCCAACGGCACCGTTCGTACGAGCAGTACTTATGCCAATCGCTACACCTACACCAGACGGGAGTGGGATGGTGAGTTGAAGCTCTATCACTTCAGGGCGCGGTGGTACAGAATCGAGAAACAATATTGTATTGGTGGCTTTGTAGTAGACGAATCCGTATCTGAATTATGGCGACGACTTCCCGACATGCACGCGGATCTTGATTCTTGTTTCCAAAAGTGTATGCGGAACAGTGACGGATCAGTCCTTTTCACGGCCCAGTTATCGCTAGTACCAGCGAAGTTGGGGCACTCTGTGTTGCAGAGATTGGAGTTAAAGTGGGCAGGTTCCCAGGAGCCGTTGTTGGCACGGCAATGGGTGGGTTCATTGGCAATTGGATTCCTTGGCTTTGCATTACGGAGCGACGCCGACGAATCTGTCAATCGACGAACAGCCGATGATTGCAGAAATGCAAAATCATTTGTCGGACACGCTTGATGAAATTTAATATGATATTTGCAACATACTAACATTCATTAGCCATTGAAGAGGACCTAATAGTGAAAAACACCCTTCTCATAATCTTGGCCTATGGCTTGTTTGTCACGTTCGCCATGCCAAAGCTTTTGCCAACCGTGTTGCACATGATTGGTAACCGTAGTTCTCCAGTTCTAGCTCCGATCGAAGAACAGTATTTTCTGCTAATTGCGATGATGTCCATCGCGGCGTTCGCTATTTGCTTCATTTTACGCCAACTCAAGAAATTTCCGTAAATAACCCCGATTCTGAGAACTAGCTGGGCAGGTGCCGCTAGGCGACAGCGGATTGGCACGATCTTTCGCTAACCGAAAGATCGGATGTAAAGCGTTTGCCTGCCGAACTCTGCGCCGATGTGGCCAAGGGGCAACGGGCCTTCTTTCTGATTATTGGGGGGGATGCTGGTAGCCGGTCAGTCATGCCTCCACCGGGACGAGCCCGGATGGTGGGCGGGGAAAGCGCCTCGCTGCTGGTTGGAGGTGAGATATGGACAGAGGAATGAGGACTGTGGAATGGGGACAGAGGAATGAGGACAGGGGAATGAGGACAGAGGAATGAGGACAGAGGAATGAGGACAGAGGAATGAGGACAGAGGAATGGGGACAGAGGAATGGGGACAGAGGAATGGAGACAGGGGAATGGAGACAGGGGAATGAGGACAGGGGAATGAGGACAGGGGAATGAGGACAGGGGAATGGGGACAGAGGAATGGAGACAGAGGAATGAGGGCAGGGGAATGAGGACAGGGGAATGGGGACAGTTGTAGAGCAGCGGCCGTCTGCTGGTTCGTGATTGAGAGCCGACGTTAGTTAATGTTGGCTCGGAGACTGTGTTAGTCGAGTAGTATGTTATCAGTCTCTCGTCGGGTGAGGCGTTGCAACAAGAGTTGGGCTCGAAAGGGTTTGGGAATCTGCGTACCGTGGAACTGGTTCATGCGATCGCGCACGCCTCTGGCGTTGCGGCTTAATGTCGCTGCGGTGTCTTGATTGTCGGTCAAGTCGAGCATGGTGCCGCGCACGCCGCCGGCGTTGCGGTTAAACACCGCCGCCGCATCCTATCTGATTTGCCACCGCGCATGCTGCCGGTGGGGGTGGATGGCGCTGCGGTGTCCTGTGTGAATGGCAAGTCGAGCATGGTGCCGCGCACGCCTCTGGCGTTGCGGTTAAACACCGCCGCCGCATCCTATCTGATTTGCCACCGCGCATGCTGCCGGTGGGGGTGGATAGCGCTGCCGTGTCCTGTGTGAATGGCAAGTCGAGCATGGTGCCGCGTACGCCTCTGGCGTTGCGGTTAAACACCGCCGCCGCATCCTATCTGATTTGCCACGCGCATGCTGCCGGTGGGGATGGATGGCGCTGCGGTGTCCTGTGTGAATGGCAAGTCGAGCATGGTGCCGCGCACGCCTCTGGCGTTGCGGCTTAATGTCGCTGCGGTGTCTTGATTGTCGGTCAAGTCGAGCATGGTGCCGCGCACGCCGCCGGCGTTGCGGTTAAACACCGCCGCCGCATCCTATCTGATTTGCCACCGCGCATGCTGCCGGTGGGGATGGATGGCGCTGCGGTGTCCTCTGTGTATGTCAAGTCGAGCATGGTGCCGCGCACGCCTCTGGCGTTGCGGCTTAATGTCACTGCGGTGTCGTGGTTGCCGGTCACGTCGAGCATGGTGCCGCGCACGCCGCCGGCGTTGCGGTTAAACACCGCCGCCGCATCCTATCTGATTTGCCACCGCGCATGCTGCCGGTGGGGGTGGATGGCGCTGCGGTGTCCTGTGTGTATGTCAAGTCGAGCATGGTGCCGCGCACGCCTCTGGCGTTGCGGCTTAATGTCGCTGCGGTGTCTTGATTGTCGGTCAAGTCGAGCATGGTGCCGCGCACGCCGCCGGCGTTGCGGTTAAACACCGCCGCCGCATCCTATCTGATTTGCCACCGCGCATGCTGCCGGTGGGGGTGGATGGCGCTGCCGTGTCCTGTGTGAATGGCAAGTCGAGCATGGTGCCGCGCACGCCTCTGGCGTTGCGGCTTAATGTCGCTGCGGTGTCTTGATTGTCGGTCAAGTCGAGCATGGTGCCGCGCACGCCGCCGGCGTTGCGGTTAAACACCGCCGCCGCATCCTAGCTGATTTGCCACCGCGCATGCTGCCGGTGGGGGTAGATGTCGCTGCCGCGTCCTGTGTGAATGGCAAGTCGAGCATGGTGCCGCGCACACCTCTGGCGTTGCGGCTTAATGTCGCTGCGGTGTCTTGATTGTCGGTCAAGTCGAGCATGGTGCCGCGCACGCCTCTGGCGTTGCGGTTAAACACCGCCGCCGCGTCCTAGCTCAATGCGACCGCGGACGCCGGCGGGGGTGGGGGGTGGAGGGTGGATGTCGCTGCGGTGGCTTGTGTGTCGGTCGCGGAGACACTAGTGCCCAGCGCCGGCACCGGAGGGTTCGGCCACAAACAACATCGTGGTTTTACCCGGCAGGACGATGCGAGTCCGCTTTTGCAACACCGGGCCATCGTTGTTGGGGAAGATGTCTTTGGGCGAGTCCTCCGCAGTGTCCAAGAACAGACGCCATTTGCGTTCTTTGGCCACCACCGGCACTTGGAACTCGGCCGCCACGTCACTGGCGTTGAACATGATCATCACGTCGCGGCCCAGCCCGGTGGGATCGTCTTTGGCCAAAGGCCGCGTCAGTAGGCAAGTCATTTGCTGGGACTGGTGCCAATCGATCGCCGTGCCCACGGGTCCATACCAACTGACATCCGGCAGATGATCTGGGGACGGGCTGCGGCCGGTCAAGTACAACTCGCGGCGGAGCGTCGGTTGGGATTTGCGGAAGTGGATCAAGGCTTGACTGAAACGCAGCAACTCGGCGTTGGTCTCCGCCAAAGTCCAATCGATCCAACTGATCTCATTGTCTTGGCAGTAGGCGTTGTTGTTGCCCTGTTGTGTGCGTCGGAACTCGTCTCCAGCCAACAACATGGGCACACCTTGGCTGATCAGCAGGGTGGTCAACATGTTCTTGATTTGCCGCAGGCGGAGGCTATCGATCGGCTTGCGATCGGTGGGACCTTCCACACCATAGTTAAAACTGTGGTTATTGTTGTCGCCGTCGCGGTTGTCCTCGCCGTTGGCTTGGTTGTGCTTGTGGTTGTAGCTAACCATATCATTCATCGTGAATCCGTCGTGGGAAGTCACGAAGTTGATGCTGCAATAGGGCGGCCGACCACCGGATTGGTAGAGATCGCTGGAGCCACTCAATCGCGTCGCCAGGGCACCCAACATGCCGCCGTCACCCCGCCAGAAGCGGCGGACATCGTCCCGAAAGCGTCCGTTCCATTCGGCCCAGCGAGCGTTGCCGAAGCTGCCCACTTGATAGGCGCCGGCGGCATCCCAGGCCTCGGCAATCATCTTGGCGTCGGACAGCAGCGGATCTTCGGCGATCTGCTCCACGAGTGGTGGGTTGGGCACCAAGTTGCCATTGCGATCGCGGGACAGAATCGAAGCCAGATCGAAGCGGAAGCCATCGATGTGGAAGTTGTGCACCCAATATCGCAGGCAGTGGAAGATCATCTCGCGAGTCACGGGATGATTGCCGTTGAGCGTATTGCCGCAGCCGGAGTAGTTCTTGTAATAACGCTTGTCGCGTTCCAGCATGTAGTAGACGGAGTTCTCCAAACCCTTGAAGCTGAGCGTGGGGCCATGCTCGTTGCCTTCGCAGGTGTGATTGAAGACCACGTCCAAGATGACTTCGATCCCCTCGGCGTGCAGCGCCTTGACCATTTCTTTGAACTCGCGGACCTGGGCGCCCGGTGTTTGGTCGTAGGCATAGCCCCGGTGGGGGGCAAAAAACGCCATCGGATCGTAGCCCCAGTAGTTGCGGATCCGCGGCGGCTTGCCGTCTGACCCCAAGATGGGAAACTCGTTCATCGGCATCAGCTCGACCGCCGTCACGCCCAGTCGCTTGAGGTAGGGGATCTTGTCGATCACGCCCAGGTAGGTGCCGGGATGCTTGACCCCGGACGAGGCGTGTTGGGTGAACCCGCGAATGTGCATTTCGTAGATCACCGTCTCCGACAAGCTGCGTCGGATATGGCGATCGCCCGACCAATCAAAATGATCGTCGACGACCACGCACTTGGGCGGCCGCGTGATCCCGTCGGAGTTATCCAGAAACGTGCCGGCCAGGGCCTTGGCGTAGGGATCGATCAGCCGGGCTTTCGGGTCGAAGCGATGCCCATTCTCTGGCTCGAACGGCCCATCTGCCTGGAAATGGTACAGTTGCCCGGCGCGGAGGCTCGGCACAAACAGACCCCAGATGTCTCCCCAGCGATCGGTCTCGGGATGGAACGTCAAGACGCGATCCGGATCCATGTCGTCGACATGTTTGTACAGCAACAGCTTCAGCGAGGTGGCGTTGCGGCTAAAAACCAAAAATTGCACGCCATCTTCGCCCAAGATCGCGCCGTAGGGAACTGTATGGGTGAATTGCATCTGTTGTTGCTCGGGTTGCAGTCTCATCAACATGGTGGGCTCTCAAACCGGGGGGACCGTCCAGCGGAAATCTTCCGCCCTGCCGCCGGTAACGTACCACCGAAGTGAGCCCTAGGTAGCCTTTCGCTGCCGATTTAACGGCAGACAACGCGATCGTGGGTGCGAACACGCCAATTGACCGATAGTTTACCGGCCACACCACCCACTCGGCTTGGGCAAGCCGTACCGGTTGGTGAAGCTTTCTGGTGCATGGTTACGGCCAGTCTTACTTATTCGAAGCAGTACAAGACCTCTTGCCGCTGCTGTCGACTGCCAGTGGCGACCCGCAGGAACAACTGATTGCCCGCCACCGCGGGGCTGGGGAAGCTGTCCGTGCCGATCTGGTTCTCGGCCACCACTTCGCAGGCTTCCGGATTGGGACGGATCACGTACAGGTTGCCGCCTTCGTTGGCACAATACAGGTGCCCACCGGCATAGATCGGCGAGGCGCTGACCGGACCACGAAACCGCTGCTTCCACATCTCCTGGCCGTCAGTCGCTCGCCAGCAGTACAGGATGCCGCCGTCGGTCAGGGCGTAGACGTAGCCGTCGATGACAATCATCGACTGCTCGTAACATTTTTGGTTGACCGACCAGTTGGCCCGCGGACGTTGGTCGGCGCCAGCGCCCAGTTCGATGGCCACGGTCTCGTTTTGCGGATACCCGCCGCTGGCAAAGACGCGTTGGCTGTCCCAGACCGCAGTGCCACAAGTCGCGGTGGCGGCACCAGCGGCCTCCCACAACTGCTGGCCATTGGCAGGGTCGTAAGACACGATCTTCTGGTTGCCGCTGATCAACAGTTGGTCGCGGCCTTGCAAGTGAGCAATCGTGGGACTGGAGAAGCTGATGTTGGCAGCCCGTTCAGTCTTCCACACCGGCTGCCCATCGGTTCGGCGAAAGGCCTGCAGGGAGCTGGGCCCGTCGTATTCGGCCACGACAATCACCAAGTCTTGATACAGCACGGGCGAAGCTGCGTAACCATATTCGTACATGGTGGGCCGATACTTGCCGGCATCCGCCCGCCAGGCGACTTCGCCAGTCAAATTCAGGGCGGTCAGTTCCAGCCGATCGTGATGGTAGACCGCCACGTACAACCGCTCCCCGTCGCAGGCCAAGGTCGGCGAGGCCTCCGTGTTTTTGGGGTGATTGCGAGCGGGAAAGCCGCCACTGTTGATCTCGGTTTGCCACTGGGCCTGACCCGTTTGGCGATCGAAAGCCAGCACCAAGTGGCGCTGTTCGGCCTCCAACGCCGTCAGCAGGAAGACCTGATCACCGACCACAGTGGGTGAACTGTGCCCGCGGCCGGGGACCGGGGCCTGCCACTTGGCGCGAGCCACATCCAGTTGGGTCGGCGGTTTGGCCGTCGCGGGAGCGTGCCCATCGCGTCCAGGGCCTCGCCACCAAGGCCAGTCGCGGGTCAGATCCAACTTGGGAAAAGACGCGGCATCCGAGGGCAAACCCAGCGGCAGGGGCTCGGCCACCGCACCCGGTTGAGCGACGACCTCCTCCGCTTGCTCCGTGGCCGAGCCGTCGAAACAACCCGAACACATGCTTGCCAACCACATCCAGACGATCGTTTGCAACATTTTATTTCTCATTGGTTGAAATGTTCCTGTTTGTCCTACCCGTACCCGGACTCGTACTCGAATTCTTGCTCGTACCCACACTCGTAATCAACCCCGATGAATCGGGAGGGTAGTCGTACTCGTGCTGGTACTCGTACTCGAATTTTAATTCGTCATCTTGCTCGACCCCATACTCGTACCCAACCGCGATGAATCGGGATGGTACTCGTACTCTTAAGCTGATTTGAAGGCGAGTACGAGTACGAGTACCGCCACAGGCTGATTACGAGTACGAGTCGCCCGTCGCCTGAACCATTTAAGGCAAAAACCCATGAACGGTTGCGAGTTGATTTTTCCCGACTGACACGCGAATTTGCCGTCCGATTCAAGGCAATCTGGCAAAAACACGGCGTTTTCCCGTCAATCGAAACGCTTGACGCGTTCCGCTACGGAAAAATCAACCCGCATTTTGGGCTTGTTGATTTTTCCCGACTTGCTCGCGACCTCGCCGCCCGCCTCAAGGAAATCTCGCGAACACAGGAGGTTTCCGCCTCAATCGAAACGCTTGACGCGTTCCGCTACGGAAAAATCAACCCGCATTTTGGGCTTGTTGATTTTTCCAGACTTGCACGCGAATTTGCCGTCCGATTCAAGGCAATCTGGCAAAAACACTGCGTTTTCCCGTCAATCGAAACGCTTGACGCGTTCCGCTACGGAAAAATCAACCCGCCCTTGAGCGGTTTCGCTACAATGGACGGGGCCAGGCCGGGGCTGTCCTGCTTCCCTAGCTTAGCAGCTGGTCGAATCCGCGGATATCGTCCCCCCCGAGGTTGAAGATGTCGACATGGTGGCAGCAATGGACCCGGCGACTGCAGCTTTCCAGCCACCGAGTGTGGCAGGTGGGCGGGGCGTGTGGCTCCGCGGCCAGCGCGGCGATCCGTCAAATGCTGGCGGCGATCTGGGGCGAGAACGTCGCGGTGCGGCCGAGCAGGGCGTCCAACGGGAGTGGTGCGGCGACCCCCAAACACGAGTCGCTGGGGTATCGCGGGGAATTGGCCGCGGCCGACTACCTGCGGCAACAGGGCTACCAAATCGTCTGCCACAGCTTTCAGGCCGGCGATGGGGAGCTGGACTTGGTGGCCCTGGACGGGGAGGTCGTCGTCTATGTCGAGGTCAAGACTTTGCAGCGGCCGGGCAGTCGCCCGGAAGCGGCCGTGCATTACCACAAACGACGCCAACTGATCCGCTTGGCTCGGGTGTTTGCCGCCAGCCGCGGGCTGTTGCACCACACCAGCCGGTTCGATGTCGTGGCCGTCGTTTGGCCGGATCCCGCACAGCCTCCGCTGATCCGTCATCATCGGCATGCCTTTCGCGGCGACGACGATGCGCGGGGGGTCTATCGCCGCGACCATTGAGAAGGTGCGTCAAAGTTCACGGCCTTCCGTCGCAAACCATCCCGATGAATCGGGATTGAGTACGAGTACGAGCCCTGCTCCGGCATTTGACCATCAAGGTCGTTTTTTTGGGGGAACACTAATCGACGCTAATCGACACTAATCCCCCAACGACCAAGGCCTTTTATTTTCCACTGCCTTGTCCTCTTGCTCCCAGTTGCTGCCTTTCCAGCTTTTACCCCTCAATAGTATTCTGGGTAACGCAGATGAGTGTTGATTAGCGGAGATTAGTGTTCCCCTTCTCCTTCTTTCTCTGCGTCCCTCCCCGCCATTCGCCATGAACAATCTGTGTCGCTGGCGATCTTACTCGTACTCAGCCTTTGGCGCTACTCGTACTCGTACTCGAAAATCGGGCATCAAGGCAATTGCGAGGACGAGGACGAGCCATGCTCCGGCGTTTGACCATCATGGTCATTTTTTTTCGGGAACACTGATCGACGCTAATCGGCACTAATCCTCCAGCGACCAAGGCCTTTTATTTTCCACTGCCTCGTCCTCTTGCTCCCAGTTACTGCCTCTCCAACTTTCACCCCTTGGTAGTCTCGTGGGTAACGCAGATTAGTGTTGATTAGCGGAGATTAGTGTTCCCCATCCCCGCGTTTGCTTTTTTTTTCTCAGCGTCCTTATCTTCCCCTCTTGGGGTGTCCCTCTTCACCGCATGTG
This sequence comes from Pirellulaceae bacterium, assembly GCA_018402565.1. Taxonomy (GTDB): domain Bacteria; phylum Planctomycetota; class Planctomycetia; order Pirellulales; family Pirellulaceae; genus M30B19. Next base: position 143,298 of record JAGYIQ010000003.1, read on the forward strand.
GCTACAAACGGCGGTTGACACTGGCTACCGTGCTCGTGCGCGGCTTGCGGCGGCACTCGCATTCGAATCGGGCTACAAGTTGAGGACGAGGACGAGTACCATTTCATTGAGGACGAGTCGGAGGACGAGGACAAAGACGAACCGTTACCTGTTTCCAGACTTGCTCTCGAAAACGTTGCCGGATTCAATAACATCGTGCGAAAACATGGTGTTTCCGACCCAATCAAAATGCTTGACGCATTCCGCTACTGAAAAATCCGCCTACCCTTGAGGGCTGGTTGATGTTTCCAGACTTGCAAGCGAAGTAGCGGCTCGCCGCAAGAAAATCGGTCGAAAATGCGGCGTTTCCGACCCAATCGAAATGCTTGAGGGCTTGTTGATTTTTCCAGACTTACATGCGAAGTTGCCGTCCGATTCAAGGAAATCGAGCAAAAACATGGCGTTTTCCCATCAACCGAAACGCTTGACGCGTTCCGCTACAGAAAAATCAACCAGCCCCCCCAGTCACTGAGGAACTCCCGATGAATCAACGACCCCGTGTGGCCTCGGCCGCCCAGTTTTTCGTCAGGCCCTGTCGGCCGGCCGCGATCGAGCGACCCGCATGGCAGCGGCGGTGTGTGCTGGGGTTTGTGTTGGCCTGGTCGATGGTCTTCGCTTGGCAGTCGACCGACGCGGCTCGGGTATTGGCCCAGCAGCCCACGCGAGCGGATCAAGTCGAGCGGCCCAACATTGTGCTGATCTTTATTGACGACATGGGCTATGCGGACATTGAGCCCTTCGGCGAGCCGCCGTACAAGACGCCGCACTTGAATCAATTGGCCGCTCAGGGGCGGCGGTTCACCGACTGTTTGGTATCCTCGGCGGTCTGCTCGTCCTCGCGAGCGGCCTTGCTGACGGGCTGTTATCACCAGCGGCTAAGCATCGATGGGGCATTGGGTCCCCGCAGCGAGATTGGCTTGCACCCCAGCGAGACCACGCTGGCCGATCTCTGTCGCCAACAGGGTTACGCCACGGGCTGTTTCGGCAAGTGGCACCTGGGGCATCATCCGCAGTTCCTGCCCACGAACCAAGGTTTTGATGTCTACTTCGGTATTCCGTACAGCAACGACATGTGGCCGCTGCATCCAGAGAATGTGGCTCGATTGCAACGCGATCCCTCGCTTCCGTCCGCTTGGCCACCCTTGCCGTTGCTGCGCTCGCAGGCCGCCGGACAGGTCGAGATCCTGAACGCCGACATGCAGCCGGCCGACCAGGAGCAGATGACGCGGCAGTTCACCGAGGCGGCGGTGCAGTTCATTCGCGACAATCGTCAGCGGCCCTTTTTTGTCTACCTGCCACATCCGATGGTGCATGTGCCGTTGTACGTCTCGCCCGAGTTCGCCGGCCGCAGCGGGGCGGGGCTGTTCGGCGACGCGGTCGTGGAGGTGGACTGGTCGGTCGGCCAGATCCTGTCGGTGCTCCGCGAGCTGAGCTTGGAGGAGAATACCTTGGTCATTTTCACCAGCGACAACGGACCGTGGCTGTCGTACGGCGACCATGCCGGCTCGGCCGCCCCGTTGCGTGAGGGCAAGGGGACGATGTTCGAGGGGGGCTGTCGCGTGCCGACGCTGATGCAATGGCCGGGTCGCATTCCAGCGGGCAGCACCTGCGACCAGCTGTGCTCGACGATCGACTTTTTGCCCACGATCGCCGGCTTGATCGGAGCGGATCTGCCCGAACGACCACTCGACGGCCGAGACATCCGCGACCTGTTGCTGGGAGGAGCGGACGCTCGCTCGCCGCACGAACACCTGTTTCTGTTCTACAATCCCGGCTCATTGCATGCGGTCCGCACCCCGCGTTGGAAGCTGCACTTGCCGCATCCCTACCGGACCCTGAACGGCCGTCCGGGCGGCAGCGATGGCCAACCGGTGGCCTACGATCAGGCCCGCACCGAGTTGGCCTTGTACGATCTGTCGGTCGACGTGGCCGAGACCACCGACGTGCAGGCCCAGCATCCCGAGGTGGTGGCGGAGCTGTTGGCCGCGGCCCAACAGGCGCGTGAGCAATTGGGCGACCAATTGACCGGCGTGCAGGGGACAGAGGTCCGCCCAGCGGGTAAAATGCAGCCGGGGGACGCGCGGCTGATCTGGGAGAAGTAAGCGAATGACGATGCGAACCAACCGCGGCCACGGTCACTGTCAAAGTCACGGGCACGGCCATAGTCAGGGGCACGGGCACGGCCATAGTCACGGTCACGGGTACGGCCATAGTCCTGGACAGGGCCAGGGTCAGGGGCACGGCCAGGGTCAGGGCCGCTTCTTGGCTGGGCGATTGATGGTCTGGGCCTTGCTGGGGTTGAATCTGCTCAGCGGGTCCTCGGCGTGGGGGCAGGAGAACCACTTCGCGGAGGTGATTGCGGCCGCTCAGCAGCGCATGGTCAAGGTCTCGGGCGCGAAGGCGGGCAATGTCGACGGCTACGCCAGCGGGATGATCGTCTCAGACGATGGCAAGGTGCTGACCACGCAGGGCGTGTTCTTGGATGGCAATCAAGTGCAAGTCATTCTGCCGGACGGACGGCTGGTGCCCGCCACGGTTTTGCGGCGCGATCGCAGCTTGCAGTTGGCGTTGTTGGATGTGGCGTTGCCAACCCCCGAGTACTTCGACTTGGAGCAGTCCGCGCCGGCGCGGCAGGGCGACTGGGTGGTGGCCGTCTCCAACGCGTTCAAAGTGGCCGACAAGGATGAGCCGCTGAGTGTGATGATGGGCGTGGTGTCGTTGCAGACCAGCATCGATGCGCGGCTGAACGACCGCGATGTGGCTTATTCGGGGCCGCTGATCTTGATCGATGCGATCACCAGCAACCCGGGCGCGGCGGGCGGCGCGGTTTTGGACGGTTCCGGTCGCTTGGTGGGCACGATCGGCCGGATCATCAACAGCAGCGACACCAACACGCGACTGAACTACGCCGTGCCCGTTGGCGAGATTCGCCGTTTCGTACAAGGGGGCAGCGAGACAACTGAGACTGGGGCAGCCGTGTCGCCGGCCGCCGGTCAACCGTTGGAACTGGGGCTGAAAATCTTTACGCTCAGCGGACGTGCGGCGCCACCTTACGTCGATCGCGTCACGCCCGGCGGCTTGGCTCAGCAAGCTGGCATTCAAGCCGATGACTTGGTTGTGTCGGTGGCCGGTGAAAAGGTCAACAGTGTCAGCCAATACCAAGCGGCCGTGGCCAAATTGACCACCGATCAAGAAGTCGTCCTGGTGGTGGCCCGAAAAAATGAGTTGATTCGCGCCTTGATCCCAGCTACAAAAACTCCAGAAAACGACATAAAACCTAGCGATACCCTCGCGATCGGTGACACCAACGCCACTGGGGATCGGCGGGGGACGGACGAGACAAGCCAGGCTCAAACAAGCCCAGCTCAAACAAACCCGGCTCCAAAGACACAAGTGGAGACCGGATCGGAGGTGGCTGCACCAGCCGAGACGACTCCGGGGGAGTTGGGGGCCGAGCCGCGGGCGGGGGATGTCTGGTCGGTATCTCCGCTGGCTCGGGCGGCGTTGGAGCGGATTCGACCGAGTCTGGTGACGATCGAGTCGTTTGGTGGGATCACGACCACAACCGGGGTCATTGGCGGGATTCGCCAACAGGGCGAGGGGAACACGACCGGCTTGATCATTGGACCGGATGGTTTGGTGGTCACCAGCTTATTCAACTTCGTGCGACAGCCGCGGATCATCACGGTGATTTTGGCGGATGGACAGCGGAAGATGGCTACGATGTTGGGGCGGGACTTGAGTCGCAATTTGTGTTTGCTGCAATTACAGGATGTCGCGAACCTGCCGACGCCCGAGTGGGTCCCACTTCCCGAGGTGGCGGTGGGGCAGTACGCGATCAGTCTGGGGGTGGGTTATGGGGATACGCAACCGGCGATTTCGGTGGGTGTGATCAGCGCGTTGAATCGGATTGGCGGGCGGGCCTTGCAGACTGATGCCAACATCAGCCCCGCGAATTATGGCGGGCCGTTGGTCGACTTGGAGGGGCGAGTGTTTGGCATCTGCGTGCCGCTGAGTCCTGGGGGGCTTTCGTCCAGTGCGGGTGTGGAGTGGTACGACTCGGGGATTGGCTTTGCCGTCTCGCTCTCGGGCATGGAGTCATGGATCGAGCAGCTGCGGCGTGGCGAGGACATTTTCCCTGGCATCATCGGCGTTACGGTGACGGAGAACCCGACGGGGCCTGGCTTGCGAGTGGTGCGGACGATTCCCAATTCTGCGGCCACGCAGGCGGGCCTGCAACCGGACGATGTTTTGCTGGCGGTCGACGATCAGGTTCTGTTGTCGCAGGCCGATTTATTACAATGGGTCAAGCGGCGCAGCAGTGGCGAGCGACTCCGCTTGCAACGGCAACGTGGCGACGAAGTCCTCGAAGTTGAAGTTGTATTGACCCCTCATCCGGACAGCCAGCCCAAAAGCTTGATTCCCGGGCTGCCACCGCTCGAAGAGTTGCGTTAAGTCGATTCTCCTATTTTCAGTGACGTGCATGTTGACAGAACAGACCACGGCGGCCGCGTTGGCGGACGTCTTGCGCCAGTACGATTTGGGCCAGTACGTCGACGCGTATCACGTGGGCACCGCGGCCCTGGGTCCGTTGGAACATTGGCCGGGCATTCCTGGACGGGTGCTGGCCGGGCGTTTGGCCTACAACCTGGGTGGCCAACGCTGGGGCAAGCTCTGGCACTTGCGGTTGTGTCGCGAGTTTCCGGACCATGGTGATTTGCTGTTCTACCAGCACTTGATGACCCTGTCATACTCAGGGGCGCTGGAGGCATGGCGGCAGATGGTGCACGTCGGGTTGCCCGAGTTCTTGGACGCCAACCAACGAGCCGAACTGTTGTCGCTGCGGGCGCAGGTGTTGACCTCGTTGCGTGATTTTGAGGCGGCTCAGCGAGATATCGACGAGGCGTTGACGTTGGTGCCAGACCATCTGTGGGTGCTGGTCGAGCAGCATTCCTTGTTGGCAGCGCGGGATCGACGCGAGGAGGCTTTGACGGCGACGGCTCGAGCCATGGAGCTGCGTCCCTACTATCGCCCGGCGGTGCAACTGCACGCCTACGAGTTGATGCAACTGAATCGGGACGACGAGGCCGAGGACCTGTTGCGACGGGCCGCGACCCACAATCAAACGGGCGACCTGTGGGGCCAATTGGCCGCGCTCTACAGCGAGACGCGCCGCTTCGATCAGGTGGCCGAGTGTTTGGACCGCGCGGAGGCGCTGTACCTGCTGTTGGAGCGGGACAAGGGACTGCAACGTTGGCTGGCCAGCCGTCGGTCGGAGCTGGCCTATCGCCGCGGGGACTACGCCCAGGCGATCGCCTTGGCGGAACGTATCCCGTCGCCCTACTATCGTTCGATCGTGCAATCCTTGCGGGACGCCAGTGAGCGTCCGGCCGAGGAGACGCGAGACGTGTTGTTGGACGTCCGCTTTGTACGACAGCATCACTTGACCTGTGCACCCGCCACACTCAGCGCCCTGGCCACGTACTGGCAGCACCCGGTCGATCATGTCGATTTGGCGCAGTCGATTTGTTATGACGGAACGCCGGCGCATGAGGAGCGGCACTGGGCCGAGCAGCAGGGATTCGTGACCCGAGAATTCCGGGTGACCTGGGAAAATGCCCAGCAATTGATCGATCTCGGCATCCCCTTTACCTTGACCACGGTGGGTCCACAGATGGGGCACTTGCAGCCGGTCATCGGTTACGACAGCCGCCGCGGCGTGTTATTGGTACGAGATCCCGGTGAGCGACATCACATCGAGTATCGCGGTCAAGAGCTGTTGGAGCATTTTAACGCCACGGGACCGCGCGGCATGGCCCTGGTCCCGGCCGACCAAGCCGAGCGTTTGTCCAACTTGGCGTTGGACGACAGTGCCCAGTACGATCTGTTGCATCGCCTGCACCGTGCGCTGCACGATCATCAGCGACAAGCCGCCGCCGACTGCCTGCAGCAACTGGAGGCACTGGACCCAGAACATCGCTTGACCTTGCATGGCCGCGCCAGCCTGGCGTTTTACGATCAGGATCGAGTGCGGCAGCTGCGAGCGGTCGAGGCTTTGGCGGAGCGTTTTCCCAAAGATGTCAACCAGCAATTGGTGCGTTTGTCTTTGCTGCGTGAGCTGGGACGGCGGGCGGATTACATGCAACAACTGCGGAAGCTGTGTGATGACTTGGAGGCCTCGCCGATTTTCTGGCGAATGCTGGCCCTGGAGTTGTTGGAAGACCAGCGGGCGTTGTCGGAGGCCGGGCACTGGGTGCAGCGCGTCCTGCGGGAGCAACAGAGCGCTGAGGACCTGCGGTTGGCGAGTCGTTATTTCTGGCGGCAGCAGCAACGCGTGTTGGCGGTGCAGGTCATGCGATTGGCGGCCCTGTCGGACCAACGCGATGAGTCCTTGGCAGCGGACTATTTTGGTTTGGCGCGTTCCAACGGTGAGACAGAAGCGGGGTTGGAGTTCCTCCGCCAGCGTCATGCAACCTTGGGCCCCCAATCGACCGGGCCGACCTACACCTATGTGTGGGCGTTGGAAACTTGCGATCGATACGAATCGGCCGATCGGGCGTTGGGCGAGAGCTTGAGCTGGCGACCGCAGGATAGTGACAGTCTGCTCAATGCGGCCCAGTTCTATCTGGGTTGGGGCCGAGCCGAGGAGGCGCAGGCTTTGCTGCAGGCCGCGGAACCGATTGCCCATCGGACGCGGTGGCTCAACATCGCCGCTCGTTACGCCATGCTGTTCGAGGACATGGCCACGCAGGAGTCGCGTTATCGGCAAGCGCTCGAGTTACAGCCGCTGAACATGAGCTTTGTGCAGGCGCTGTGGGAGGTACTGGGCGATCGCCAGGGCAGTGAAGCGGCCCTGGCGTTTCTGGAGGATTATTTACAGAGATTTCCAGAACATTACGAATTACGGCAAATTTGGATCGGCCTGCTCCGCCGCGACGATCTAACCTCGCGGTGGGTGCCGGAACTGCAACGGATGCTGGAATTGCATCCCGAGGACCCGTGGGCGCTGCGTGAAATGGCGGCCGTGTTGATCGAGTTGCACCGGCCGCAGGAAGCCCTGGAGTTCGCCGAGCAGGCGTTGGCCATCGAACCGCACGTGCCCGCCTCCTGGACGATGCGTGCCATGGCTCGACTGCGCTCGGGACAACGAGACCTGGCCTTGGCCGACTTCGAACAGTCGTTGATCCAGTCGATCGATTGGGAGTCGGGCTTCCAAGGTTGGTTCGATGCCTGCGAAAGCCGCGAAGAGCGTGTGCGGGTCCTGGAGGTCGTGCAACGCGAACTGTCGTCGCAGGTCGTGACGGGCGACTTGCTGCTGACGCTGATCGATCATGTGCAGCCCACGTTGGACGACGCCGCCAGCCTGCAGCTGTTCCGCGACATGCACGCGGCGCGGCCCGACCTGTTTCAAAGTTGGTTGGCCCTGATCGAAATGTTGCGGCGGCAGGACGAGTTGGACGAAGCAGCGACCTTGATGCAACAGGCCACGGCGAGGTTCTCCCTGCTGCCGCGAGTTTGGTCGGACGCGGCCGCCTTGGCTGAACAGCAAGAGGATCGGCCGCGACAGATCGAGTGTCTGCGGGAAGCCCTGCGAATCAACCCGCGTTGGCCGCAAGTCTTGTATCGTTTGGCGATGGCTCAGTATGAAGATGGCGAACGCGAGGCCGCCTTCGATGTCCTGCAACAGGCCCTGCTGGAAGCGCCGCGGGACACGCTGCTCCGCTGTGGCTTGGCCGAACTGCAATGGCGGGACAAGCAGGCTGACGCCGCGATCGAGACCATGACCGACGTCGTGCGACAACGGCCCAGTTTTGAGTACGCCTGGGACCTACTGCAATCGTGGGTCCATCAAGTCGACAAGCCCGACAGTGTGGTGCAGGCGGCGCGGCAGCTGGCCCAACAGCGACCGGGGGAAATTCAATCCTGGACGCTGCTCTACGACGTCTTGCCCCGCGAGCCGGCCACCCGAGAGGAACGCCACGAGGTCCTGCAACAGGCCCTGGAGATCAATGCCCAATCGATCGACGCGCTGCGACGGTTGGCCCAGTGGCAGGCGGAGCAGGGCGACTTCGAACAGGCAGTGGCGACCTGTCGTCGCCCCATCCACGGTCGTCCGGCTCGGACGTTGCAGCTGTGCGAATTGGATTTGCTGGCCGACTACCGTTCGCTGCAAGAGGCCATTCAGCGGTTGCGTGCCATCCTGCAAGAGGATCCCGATTCGGCGTCGCTCTGGTTTCGCTTGGCGGACTGGGCCGAGAAGGCAGGCGATTGGGAGTCGTACCATCAGGCCACCGCGGAAATGGTGCGCACCGCGCCCGGCAACGCCGTCAGCTGGGGCTATCATGCCGACTCGCTGTCGCGCCGCGAGCAAATCGATGAAGCGGTCAAGCACCTGTGGAAGGCCGTGCAGTTGGATCCCACCTACGACTTCGCCAGCGGCCTGTTGAGCGACTTGCTGTTGCAGCAAGACAATCTGGCGGAGGTAGAGCGACTGATCGAGCGATTGCGATCGCGTGCCAGCAGTGGCATGGTGATGGCGTTGGAGATGCAGTTGGCGACACGACGTCGCGATTTGGACCAAGCCGCTGCAGTATTTGCGCGGATGTTGGCTACGGAAGATTTGCCGGAAGTTTACTTGCAACAGGGGCTCCGCTATCTGCTCGAGGCCGAGGCGCTGCCACAAGCCAGGGCACAACTGACGCCCCACTTGAGTCAAGGTCGACGTGCCGTGGGGCGATTGTGGGCCGTCGTGGCCTGGAAACAGGGTCGGGCGGCGTGCCTGTCCGCGCTGCGCGAGCTGCAGCGTTTGCCGGCCAACGAGGCCTGGGCGGCAGCCGCGGAGTTCTTGCTCCGCAACAATGATGACCACAAGAACCACGCGGCCGGACGACGACTGCTGGCGCGGCGCGGGCCCGACCTGCAAGCCGACCTCAGTGCCTGGTGCGCTGCTGGTGGCTACTTGGTGGATGTCGCCGAGCCGAGCTGGCGGAAGTACTTGGGCAGCCTGTTCCCCTGGGGCCAGCGAGCTCAGCATCGCCGCTGCCGCGCCTGGTTGGCGGATTGGGAACAACGTGAGAACTTGACCAACGACCACTGGTTCCAGTTGGTCCGTGTGGCCGCCTCACTGCACGATTGGCCGTGGACGTTGGAGATGGGGGCCCTGGCCCTGTCGGATCCCAGTCTGCCGGCGGACGGTGATGCGGAGTTGATCCGGCTGTGGTGTCTGGTCGGCCTGATCAGCAGCGACCAGTGGGACGTGGCCCAAGAACAAGTGGCCCTGCTCCGCGACTACGAGTTGGGCGCGTTCTACGGGGCCCTGCGACAGTACCTCCGCGAGGCGTTGGAAGTCCACACGCATGCGACCACATCCCGCGAAGCCGGTCGCGAGTCCCTGGAGCGTTGGCTGATTCGCTATCATGGCGGGCACAACTTCCGCGGCTTGTCCCAACACGACACGTTCTGGAGAATCCACTACGATATCGAGGCCGGCCTGCGGCGAACCGTCGACCAGCCCCTGCCGGTGTGGACGCGAGCCTACCGCCGCCTCCGCTGCCTGTGGCTGGCGTAGGACTTGTCCGCAATGAACCTAGCGAATTGGAAATCAGCCGGAGTGTGCTAGCATCCGGTTTCCGGGGCTCGACCTTTGCTCACCCACTTTGCGAAAGCTGCGATATGTCGAACGACTCGCCCACCCCTCCGCCGACAGCCCCCACGTGGGTAGATCGTTTTTTGAGTTTGATTGAACGGGTGGGGAACCTGTTGCCGCATCCGGTGACGTTGTTCGCCCTGTTCGCGCTGGGGACGATCGTACTCAGTGGCATCGGAGCGGCTCTCGAGTGGTCGGTGGAGGACCCGCGTCCGGAGGGCAAGCGAAATGCAGATGGAATGATCCGTGTGGTCTCGTTGTTGGATGACGAGGGGTTGCAGAAGATCTCGACGGGCTTGGTGAAGAACTTTACGGATTTTGCGCCCTTGGGGACGGTGTTGGTCGCGTTGTTGGGTGTGGGATTGGCCGAGCACAGTGGGTTGGTCTCGGCCGCCATTCGCAGCTTGGTGTTCGGCGTGCGTCGCCAGTGGGTCACGGTGGCGATCGTGTTTGCGGGGGTGTTGTCGAACACGGCCTCAGAGATCGGCTACGTGGTCTTGGTTCCGTTGGGAGCGGCGGTGTACTACTCGTTAGGACGGCATCCATTGGCGGGCTTGGCCGCGGCGTATGCCGGCGTGTCGGGGGGGTACAGTGCCAACCTGTTGTTGGGCACCGTCGATCCGCTGTTATCGGGGATCACGACCCCGGCGGCCAAGATGTACGCGCCCGATTATGAGGTCAACGCGGCCTGCAATTGGTATTTCATGATCGGCAGCACGTTCTTGGTGACGGCGGTGGGCTCTTGGGTGTCGATTCGGATTGTCGAACCGCGATTGGGCCCTTATGACGCCAGCCAAGGCGAGGCCGGGACAATGGCCGCCCCCACGTTGGAACGAGTCACACCGCTGGAGCGCCGCGGGCTGTGGGCCACGGGTGGAGCCTTTGCCATGATTGCCGTGGCGCTGGCGTATCTCTGTTGGCCGAACAATCCCCAGGACCTGTCGGGGATCTGGGTCCAGCTGCCCTGGTTTGGCGCCTTGGGGATACCGGTCCCCAAGAAGGGTCCGATTTTTCTCGAGGGCGTGGTGGCCATTATCTTTGTGGCCTTTCTGCTGTTGGGCATCGTGTATGGCGCCGTGGTGGGGACCGTCCGCAGTGACAAAGACATCATCAAATCCATGAGCCAATCGATGACCTCGATGGGGCCCTACATCGTACTGGTGTTTTTCGCCGCGCAATTTGTCAAATTTTTCGAGTGGACCAATCTGGGCACGATGGTGGCCATCTTGGGGGCCGACGCGATCATCGCTTTGAACTTGGATAATGCCGGTGTGTTCGTGTTGTTCATCGGCCTGTGCGGACTGCTGAACTTGATCATGGGTAGCGCCAGTGCCAAATGGGCGTTTATGGCACCGATCTTTGTGCCGATGTTGATGCGGATTGGCTATAGTCCCGAACTGATCCAATGCGCTTATCGGATCGGCGATTCGTGCACCAATGTTATTTCGCCCATGATGTCGTATTTTGGCATGATCTTTGTGTTCGCCAGCCGCTACGATCGGCGTTTTGGCATGGGATCGATGATCAGCCTGATGTTCCCCTACGCCGTCGTCTTCTTGATCACTTGGACCATATTTTTTTATGTTTGGGTCTTTTTGCTGCAACTGCCAATTGGACCCAGCACGCCCATCACCTATCCCGCCGCCGGCTGACGCTGACAACGGACTCTCCCGGTCACTTGCAGAAATGGAGTTCCCCATGAAGATTGTCGACAAATTGACTCGTCGCTTATTCAAGCGAAAGCCAGTCGTGGACCCGCGGGAGGCGCCCCTCCGCGGATTGTCGCCCTATCTGGCAGCGGTCGGTTGGTTCGACAGCGTGGAAACCGGACGCCCCGTGGATGCGGAACGCCAACCCTTGCCCTGGTACACGTATGCCAGTTTGAGTTTTCTTGGCGAACGGATTAATCGCGATATGCGGATCTTTGAATACGGCAGCGGGAACTCGACGCTGTGGTGGAGCCAGCGAGTGACCAGTGTCGTGGCCTGCGAGCACGACAAGCCTTGGTTCGATGAGATTGGCACACAGCTGCCCGGGAATGTCGACTATCGGTACTGCGAACTGGAGTATGGTGGCGAATACAGTCGGTTGATCTCGTCCTTTGCTGCCGAGTTCGACTGCGTGGTGATTGACGGCCGAGATCGTGTCAACTGCGCACGACATTCGCTGGGGGCGTTAAAGTCCGATGGTGTGATCGTCTGGGACAATTCCGATCGGGCCTGCTACCAGGAAGGCTTTGACTTTCTCCGCGACAACGGATTCCGTCGCATCGACTTTTGGGGACTGGGGCCGATCAATGCCTATCCGTGGTGCACATCGATCTTTTATCGCGACGGCAACTGCCTGGGATTGTAGCTCCGGTCGTGTTGGACCAACCGCGAGCGGGTGGGGAGGAATGCGGCCAAGGGACAGAGATCCATATTTTGTTTGGTTTTGGGAAGCTTGGCAGCCGATCAACCATCGCCCCGCCGAGACAAGGTGGGCGTTGCCAAAGTCGTTTGTGCCAAGTCATGCAGTTGTTGCGGCAGAGAGGTGGGGTACAGCAGCAAGCTCCACTCGCGGTCGCGCTGCAAGCGATGGCGGGCCACTTCCGCCTGTAAGGACTGGCACTGGAGTTGCGTCTGAGCGATTTCCGCTTGCAGCGTGTGGCGAGCGACGTTGAGCAATTGCTGGATTTTTTCTTGCCACCGGTGCCGCTGGCCGCGTGGCGGGATGTCGCGGAGCAACTGCTGTTTGTCGGCCACCCACTGTGGATAGCGAGTGGCGAAGTCGGGAATCCGCTCGGGGGCAAAGTGCAAATCGCGGAGGTAGCGTTGGCAGGCGGTCGCTTGTCCTGCCAGCTCGACGGTCGACAGTTGGGTGGTGTCGGTCACGTGCCACGTGGCGGTGGCGATGGCATAGTCGGGCAGGTCGACTTGCCAGACCAATCGAGCGATCCGGTCGGTCATCTGATCGTAAAGTGCCCCGCCCAAACCATGCAGGAAGGTATCGGACAGGATGGCGCGGCTGTAGAGGGTGGTCAACAGGGCGCGAGGACGGAGTCGCACCTGAAGTGCTGCGAATCCGAGTATCTGTTCGACGGCAAAATCCTGGTCCAGGTCCAACTGCCAGTCCTGCGTTTGGACGCGTTGGGATTCGATGACGCTGAGTTGCCAGCCCGTCGGGGTGCGGCGAGCCGCCACGCGTTTCCGCCATGGCTGCTGAGCGGTCCAGAGCCAAAGCGGCAGTTCGTGCCAAGCGTCCTGGACCCACAGATCGGGCAACGGCCGTTGGGGGCTGCGGATCTGATACCACTGGCGATACTCCGCCACAGCTTGGTTGTAGCCGGCGACGAACGATTCGAGGTCCGTGAGTATCATTACAACAAACTGCGCGAAAGAACGCGTCTCGCACGCCCAACTCAGCGGCACTTCCAAGTTGTGGCAACCGACCTGCTGTTCGGCCAAGTGTCGCGCGGCGGCACAACCGTAACCGCCGCCGCGGAGTTCGCGACCCAAGCGATAGGCCGCGGGCCAGACTTCGTGCAGCAGTCCCAGGTCGACCCAGGACGCGGCGGCGGCTTGCACGCGAGCCGGCGCGGAAGCCACCAGATCGGGGTGCTCGAGTTGGCGTTCCTGGTACGGCAGACCGACCCCACCGTAGTCCAGCGGGATGCGGCGACGATAGACGCGCCCGTCGTCGTCGGCCGGGACAACCAGGGTATTGGTCTTAACCAAGTCCTGATCGACCAACAGGTTGATCCCGATGGAACGCGTGGCCTGGGCGGCGGCGTGGAGCACGAAGTTCTTGTACCAGACGCCCGGATGGAACCACTCGGGCTGATGACCGGAGAGAAACAACGGCAGGGGCCGAGCCGTCGTGGCCGGTGCGGCCGGGCCCCAGGAGCGGTCGCTGTCGCCGTCACGGTCGCCGCTACGGTCGCCGTCGCTGTCGCCGCGGCTGTCATAGTCGCTGTATGAGAGCGGTTGCGTGTGGGTGGGCTCGTCGGGGAGGGCCGCGTATTGCTGGGTCCAGCGTTGGGCCAGGCGGTAGAGTTCTTCTCGGGCGGCGTACACGGAGCCCGCCCACGGCAGTTGGGGGAGCGTGGCGGAGCGGTGCTGTTGCGTTTGCCACAGTTGCTGCAAGCGATCGCCGGGCGTGGCATGGTTCCGAGCCACGCATTGGGCATCGTGGCAGCGCAGGGAATGGCTGGTGTGGAACAGCCCTTGGCGATGCTCTTGCGGAGCGCGGAGGGTGATCGGGTCGGGGACTGGCGGTGGCAGGGCCACGGGCAACCTTTTCGGGTGGCGGGGTCGGGAGGGCTGCCGCAGCACGGGCCACTAGAACTCGATGGGAGCCAGGGTCTGAGCATGGGCGTCGTCCGGCAACGCCGCCAAGCTCTGCTCGATGACCCGACGATAGTACTCCAAACGTCGCTGGGTGTCATCCAGCAATTCGCCGAACGAGCGAGTTTCCTGGGTGTAAACCCTTGGCACGGCCAGCTCCTGCACGCGGAAGTGGTGGTAGGCCGCTTGGACCCACAGCTCCAAGGGCATGCCGTAGCCAAACTCCGTTACGTTCAAGTCCCGCAGGCGACTGACGCGGTAGGCCTTGAAGCCACAAAAGGCGTCCGTCAGATCAAACCCCAATTGGCGATTCAACGCCGCCGTGATGGACTCGTTGACATGCCGCCTCTGAACAGGGGCGTCGCTATCGCCCGGAAACTTTCGCAGGTAGCGACTGCCCGAGACGATATCGACGGCGGAGCGTTGGGCCGTCTCGACGAACTTGCTGATCAGTTGCGGTTGGTGTTGGCCGTCGCAGTCCATCGTGATCAACCACTGAAAACGATGCTCGATGGCGTAGGCAAACGCCGAGGCCAGGGCGCCGCCGTAGCCGAGGTTGACCTCGTGGTTCAGCACCCGAACCCCCGGTCCGATGTCCCCTGCCGTGTCGAACCGCGTGTCGGCCCGCGCCGCCAAACGCTCGCGCGTGCCATCGGACGAGCCGTCATCCACGACCAGGACATAGGGGCTGTACTGCTTGACGGTGTCCAGCACCACGTCGACGTGCGCCACTTCATTGAACACCGGGATGGCGGTGAGGAACAGCGGAGGGTAGCGGTCTGCGGACATGTCGACTCGTGGTGCTGTAGGACTGCCTGCCCCGACTGTGAAGTATAAGGCCTGGGGCTATCATGGGTAAGTGCGAGCCAGCAGGCGGACTCGGCCCCCTGGCGCCGTTCCCGTGCCGGGGAAATCATGCCGGGGACACCCTGTCGGGGACGACCGTCGCTCGCGGCACCCTTAACCGCAGTCCTGATCCAAGCGCTACAGGACAGTGGTGGCAGAACGATTGATGCCTGGGGACGAGAGTGGTCAGCCTGAGCCCGGGCGGCAGACTTTCGGGCACTGTCGGGCGGTTGGGTCCGCCCTCAGCGGGCAGTTGGGGCGGCCCGTCGGACAGTTGGGGGCAATTTTTACGATCTGGACCCGGGCAGCCGAGTGAAAGTGGAGGTGAGTGGATGCAGACGAGAGCTTTTGGTGCGGGTGGGCCGCAAGTCAGCGAAGTGGGCATTGGATGTTGGCAAATTGGGGGCACCGAGTGGGGCGATGTGACCGATCAACAGGCCACTGCGACGTTGCATGCCGCGGCGGATGCCGGCGTGACCTTCATCGACACGGCCGATATTTATGGAGATGGTCGGAGCGAGCGGCTGATCGGGCAGTTCTTGCGGGAGCGAGGTGACCGCGAGCGGTTTTTCATCGCCAGCAAGTTGGGGCGACGCAGCCAACCGGGTTGGCCGGAGAATTTCACCCCCGCGATCGTGCGGCAGCACACCGAGGACTCGCTGCAGCGGCTGGGGATCGAGTCGCTGGACCTGACCCAGACCCACTGCTTGCCGCTGGAGGAGCTGCAGCGTCAGCGGGTCTTTGAGACATTGGCGACTTTGCAAAGCGAGGGCAAGATTCGCGGCTTTGGGGCTTCCGTCGAGACGGTGGCCGAAGCGGAGGAGTGCTTGCGTGTGCCCGGGTTGCGTTCGCTGCAGATCATTTTCAACCTCTTTCGTCAGCAGCCGATCGACGAGCTGTTCCCGGCGGCTCAAGCGGCCGGAGTGGCCCTGATTGTTCGCCTGCCGTTGGCCAGTGGCCTGTTGGCGGGCAAGTTCCGGTCCGATTCGCAGTTCGCGGTCACCGATCATCGGCACTTCAATCGCGAGGGCCAGAGCTTCAACGTGGGCGAGACGTTTGCTGGCGTGCCCTGGGAACTGGGGCTGCAGGTCGTGGAGCAATGGCGGCCCCTGGTCCCAGCCGGCGCGACCATGGCTCAATGGGCCCTGCGGTGGTGCCTGGATCATCCCGCCGTGACGGTTGTGATTCCCGGCGCCAAACACGCCGAGCAGGCGCGGCAGAACGCCGCCAGCAGCGACCTGACGCCGCTGTCGGCCGAGACCCATCGGCGGCTGCGCGAGCAATTCCAGGCCGAAGTCCAGCCGCACGTTCGCGGCCGCGTCTGAGATCGTTCGCCGCAATGGAGGCGGCAGGCCACTACAACCGAGCGACCGCCGAGATTTTCTGGCAGAAATTCCATTTGAAACTTGCCTGTCAGCAGCGGATCGGGGATAATTTGAGGTGGATGGTGGCCCCCGGGGACCCGAACTTTAGAGAGCTGCACGTGCCGAACAGAACAACGACAACAGGCAATCTGGGCTGGGTGATCGGCCGCGGGTCGATCGGCCGCTGGGTGGTGGCCGCGGTCTTGGTGGCGAACCCATGTACCACGGTTTCGACCTTCGCAGGCATTGAAATTTCTGGCAGTGATATTTCTGGCAGTGATATTTCCGGCAGTGAAGTTTCCGGCAGTGAAATTTCCGGCAGTGGCGAACGGGGCTTGTACGGGTTGGTACCTGCCAATCGATCGGAGGAGTTTCTCGCGGCGATCCAAGCCAGCGAATCGTTGGGTGACGCATTGAAGGCCCAAATCGTCGAGCGTTACCAGAGTTTGACGGGCGCGGGCGCGACTCAGGCGGAGACGGTGACGGAGTGTTTGCAGTTGGCCTATCCGGCCTACCGAACAGCGATGACAGCTTTGGAATCGGACGATTTGGTGTCGGCTTGGCAGGGGCTGGAGTCGTTGCTCGATCACCCGGATCGCTTCTTGGCGGTGGATGCCGCGTTTTTCTTGGGTCGCAGTTATTTGTTGGCTGGCCAGCATGAACGGGCAATCGAGCCGCTGCAACGACTGATGGCTGAACCGGGCCCGGCGGCGGCGTTGCGGGGTGGCGAGACCTTGTATTACTTGGGCACGGCCCAGGCCGGCGCGCTGCAGATCGAACCGGCGATGGAACACTTGATTCGCTTTCTGCAGGTCGAGTCGGGGGCCCCGGACCGCCTGAAGCAAGGTGCCTACAACCAATTGTTGCGGTTGGAGCAAGCGAGGAAAACGCCGCTGGCGGATGCCGAACTGCGGATGGCCTTTTCCGAGAGACGACTGGGGCAAGCCATGCCCGACGGTGACACACAAGCCGAACAGTCCAAGGTGGTGGACATCTTGAGCCAATTGATTGAGGACGCCGAGAAAAAAGAGAGCAGCGGCAGCAGCAAGAACAGCAAAGATAAGAAAGACAAGAAGCCCGGCGAGGGCGACCCCAAACCGGGCGAAAATCCGGGCCAAGATCAGAAGCCGCAACAGGGCAATGGGCAATCTTCCGGCCAGAGCAGCCAATCGAACGGATCGGCTACGCGGCAGGCCTTCGACAACGGCCCACTGAGTATTTGGAGCCAACTGCGCGAGCGCGAACGTGACCCGGCCAACTCGGCTGTCAAAGAGCAATTGCCGCCCGAGTATCGCAAGTTGATCGAGCGTTACTTCCGCGAGATGAGCGAGGGCTCGCAGGTGCCTTAAACACCGCGTGCCCCCGCTCCCTGATCTCCGCGCTTGTGGCGTGCGGCGGCCAGGGCCTGTCTGTACACCAACAGCCTCTGTTGGTTTGAAGCGTGATCGTGTGTCGCGAAATGATTGGGGGCGGCGGTCTCGTTACGCGATCACCGACCCGAACAAATCCATTTAAAAAACGTTTAATTATTCACTAAAACCAAATACAAGCGATTACTAAAGCGGCCATGGCGGTCGCGCCGGTGATCGCGTGCCAGCGAGAGGGGTATTCCGCGGCCGCAACTAGGCAGGCGACGCCGGCCAGCACGGCGGGGAGTGTGGTATAGGGAACGCCGCCCAGTCGCCCCAACGGGATGATCAGGATGCTCCACAGGGCCAGTCCCACCGCGGAGTGAACGAGGATCCGCAGGTAGAGCTCAAAAAACGCCGTGCGAGCATGTTCCGCGACCGGCGAACCCAAGGCGGGCAGTCGAGTGGGTGTGGCGACGACGGGAGCCATGGGCACCTCCGCCGCGGGCTCGGGCGTTTTGGCCGTCGAGGCGGTTCTGGCGATCGGCCGCCGCGGCGGTGTCGACTGGGGGTGTTCCTCACCGGGATTGCGTGGCGCTGCGGAGGCGCGTGCGAGTGGCAGTTGGCGGCCGCAAGTCGTGCAGCGGTCCAGGTCCAGGTCGTACAGCGGACTGCGACAGTGGGGACAAACGGCTTCCGTCGACATGGGGACCTTTCCGTTACTTACGGTATGGAGCCTGGGCAGGCGTTACACAGCTAATATTAGCCAGATTCGGGAGTCGCACAACCTAACTCGATGCTCATTGTCGAGCCGGGGCTCAGAATCGTCACAACCGCTGCCACCGTTTTGTCCGATGCGATCCCGGGTGACTTTAACGCTGGTTCAAGGATTTCGGGCGAAGACTGTGGGTAGAAAATATTATGGTTTCGCTGACACCACGAACTTGCAACAGATTCCATGATGGCGGTTGGTACGACTTAACGGCAGGAACGAGTGAGAAAAAAAGATGACGATTCCACTTGAACGATTTTCATTGCCTGAAAGGAACAAACTCCGCCATCGTGCACGGCGTGGGACCGCTGCTGTGGAATATGCGGTGGTCCTGGCCTTGATCGTGGTGGTCTGCATCGGCAACCTGCGTTTGCTGGGTTCTAATTCCGCACGAACCTACCAGGCCATCAGCCAAGCCTTAGGTTCGGGGGGGATTTCCAGTAACCCGGGTCCGCCCGCAAATGCGCAAGCTCGCCCGTAAGGACCCTGCGTGACTGCACAGAGCTCTTCTCCATCTCACCCCAGTTTGAACAATATCGTGAAGCGGCGTCGGCAACCCGGTTCCAGCCTTTCATTAGTGGCGTGGACGGTGCTCGCAGGTGGTCTGGCGGCCTATTGGCAGCCACTGTCGCTGGTCGATCGGATCTGGTCGGACGTGCTGCTGGTCAGTCAGGAGCAGCCCGCCGATCCGCGGATTGTGATCGTGACGCTGACCAACGTCGATATTCGCAATCGCGGTATCGATCGTTTGGATCGCGTGTTCTTAGCCGAGACCCTCAAGCGATTCTCTGACGGTGGAGCTCGTCGCGTGTTGCTGGACTTGATGCTGCACAACGACTTGTCACCCGCCGAGTCCGAGGCGATGGAGCGAGCTGCGGCGGCGTTGGGACCCGAGCGATTAGCGGTGAGCCACGAGCCACAAGCAGGGGACGGCCTACCCACGGCGATCAAATCGCAGGTCACACCGGTGAACTTGCGGATTGGAGCAAATCGCGATGGGTTCTTTCGGGAGTTTCGTTTTCCGTCCCAGTCGACCGCAGTGGACCCGATCACGTGGTTGACCGGGGGAACCGCCGCCGTGAGTGTCGCACCGTTCGACTTGCGAGTTGATCCGAATCGGTTCACCCGGTACTCGTTGCCGGAACTGCACGAGCCCACCTTCGATCTGGGGCGACTGCGTGACAAGTTGGTCATTCTCAGCACTGGGCGAGACGCCGCGCGGATGCGGGTGCAATTGCCGATCGTCGGGGAAGTGGATCGCGGCACTTTGTTGGCGATGGCGACCCACGCCAAGTTGGCCGATTACGATCGCCGCTTGCAGCGCGGTCATCGTTGGCAAATGGTGGTCACGTTCTGCGGCTGGTTGGCGGGCGTGTTGTTGGGTTGGCGTGGTCGGAGCTGGCGGTATGTCACCGGCGGCTTGGTTGTGGTGGCACCGGTTGTGATGTGGGCGACCTCGTACCTGATCATCTCGCATGGGACGCCCTCTCAACCCGCGCTCGTGCTGTGCGTGTGTCTGGCGGGCTTGTACGCGGCCCTTGCGGTGCGGTTGAAATTGCCGCAGATGGTCTTCAGCAGTTTGTCGGGCGACTTGAGTCCGGAAGAGGCCTGGGCGTGGCGCGGCCAATTAGGCGTGGATCAGCCCGTCGTTTTGTTTGGGCCCAACGGTCGTATCAAGCGAGCGAATCCCGCGGCGACCCATGCGTTTGGGCTGAGTCCGCCCAGTTTCGCAGCCGACGGGGTGGCCTTGGCCAAGTCGTGCAGTCCAGACTTTGGTGTTCGCGCCAAAAGCGTGACGATGGAGGGACACGAACGACAAACCTGGGATTTGATTTGGCCCCATGCGGATTTGCCACTGGTCCTGTTCAACAATGTGACGGCCGTGGCTCTGGAGCGCGAGAAGCTGCGATATCAATTGTTGCATGACCCACTGACGCGAGCCTTGAATCGGCGGGGCTTTGAAGAGGCAGCTGCCGAGTTGCAACGAGAAGGCTGCGACGACTATGCGATTCTGTTTATGGACATGAACGGATTCAAACAAGTCAACGATCAACAGGGGCATGAGATGGGGGATCGGCTGTTGCAACACGCGGCCGAGCGATTCAAGTCGACGCTCCGCCCGACCGACAAACTGTCCCGCTGGGGTGGCGACGAATACGCGGTTTTGCTGGTCGGCCAAGCCAGCTTAGAACACGTGGCGGTGCTGGCCGCGCGGCTGGAGTCGGTCTTGCGTGAGCCGATCGATCTGGGCAGCGTGGTGGTCAATGTGGGTGTCGCGGTCGGGTTTGCGATCCCCGACCCGGGCGAAGCATTCACCGCGGTACTGCAGCGAGCGGACGAAGCCATGTATGCCCGCAAGGCCTTCCTCAAATCCCAATCGCGGTCCGCCAGCGGATCGCTCGCCATCACGCCGCCGAACTGATTGCCCGGCGTTGGCGGTTTTGTTACGATTTGGCCTGCGGGCATAGCGGGAGCGGGGCAATTTGGCCTGGGAGTATTGGAACATGGGTTGGAATTGGCGCAGCCAAGTGCAGACGTGGGGCAAAACCATCGGTTTGGGCATGTTGATCTGGGCAGTCGTCCTCGGGCAGGCCGGCGCCGCCCGCGCGTGGCTGCCGCAGGATGAAGTGGCTGGGAAAGCCGCCTTGGAGCGTTGGCAAACGGCCTTCGCCGAAATCCAGGACATGATCCCCAAGATCCGCGCGGCGACCGCCAGCAACCGGAACGAGTTGCTGCAGCAGTACCAAACCAAGTTGACGGAATTGAAGCAGTTGCGACGCGAAGTCGAGCCGGCGTTGTTGCAGGCCGTGCAAGACAGCACTTCGATCCCGCAACCGCTGCACGATGCCCTGTTGGAGTTGGGACGCTTGGCAGTCAGTGAAGACAGCTACGAACGAGCTTTCCAGCTGCTCAAGCCGTTGGTCGATGCGGGTAGCGAAGAGGGATTGGTCTACCAATTCGCGGCCGTGGCAGCGTTTGGGTCGGATCGATTCGAAGTTTCCCAGCAACTGGTGGAGAAAATCAAAGCCAGCGGCGACGAACTGCGGATCGAGTTCATGCGACGGTCGGCCACGGGCTTGGCATCGCGAATTGAGCAGTGGAAGGCCGAAGAGGCCATTCGCGCCGCCGAAGCCGAGAAGGACGATCTGCCACGCGTCAAGTTCGAGACCACTGCGGGTGATGTGATCATTGAACTCTACGAGGACCAAGCTCCCAATACGGTCGCCAACTTCATCACCTTGGTCGAGAAGGGCTACTACGACGGCCTGACCTTCCATCGCGTGCTGCCCCAGTTCATGGCCCAAGGCGGTTGCCCGAATGGCACCGGCGGCGGCGGACCAGGCTACTCGGTGCCCTGCGAGTGCCACCAAGCCAATTATCGCAAGCATTTCTCGGGCACCTTGAGCATGGCCCACGCCGGGCGGGATACCGGCGGTAGCCAGTTCTTTTTGACCTTCTTGGCCACGCCGCATTTGGATGGCCAACACACGGCTTTTGGGCGCGTGATCGAAGGCATGGACGCGGTGGCCAGTCTCGAAAAGATGAACCCCGAGGCGCCGAACCCGACCATGCAGGCCTCGAAGATCGTCAAGGCGACCGTCGTGCGGAAGCGGGATCACGAGTACAAAGCTCGCACGCTACCCTCGAGTCGCTGATGCCCCAGTACCCCCAAAGTCGGTTGAGAAGGCTGCGTCGCTGGCCGTGGCTGCGCGACTTGGTGCAAGAGCATGCGCTGTCGCCCAGTGACTTGATCTGGCCGGTGTTCATCGCGGCGGGCAGCCAGCGTGAACCGATCGCCAGTCTCCCGGGTGTGGAGCGAATTCCCTTGGAGCAAATTGCGACGGAGGTGACCCTAGCCGCGGATCTGGGCATCCCCGTCGTGGCGCTGTTTCCCGCAACCCCGACAGAGCTCAAGTCGCCGGAAGCCGGCGAAGCGCTCAACCCAGACAACCTCATCAACCGGGCGACGGCCCTAATCAAAGCGGCCTGTCCCCACGTGGGGGTGCTGTGCGACGTGGCCCTGGATCCTTACTCCAGCCACGGGCACGACGGCTTGCTCCACGACGGCTACGTGGTCAACGATGCCACGGTAGAAGTTTTGTGTCGGCAGGCGGTGCTGCAGGCCCAAGCCGGCTGCGACATCATCGCCCCGTCCGACATGATGGACGGTCGCGTGGGGCGGATCCGGACGGCCTTGGATCACGCCGGCTACCAACAAGTCAGCATCATGGCCTATTCGGCCAAATACGCCTCGGCGTTTTACGGACCCTTTCGCCAGGCCGTCGGCAGTGCCACGAATTTGGCGGGCGGTGACAAGAAGACCTACCAGATGAACCCGGCCAACATCGAGGAGGCCTTGCGGGAGGCCGAGCAGGACATCCGCGAGGGGGCCGACATGATCATGGTTAAGCCCGGTATGCCCTACCTGGACGTATTGAGTCGCATCAAGCAACAGTTCCACTTCCCGACCTTCGCCTACCAGGTCTCGGGCGAGTACGCGATGCTATCTGCGGCCGCCGCCAACGGCTGGCTGGACGGCCCAGCGGTGATGATGGAAAGCCTGTTGGCCTTCAAGCGGGCCGGTGCTGATGGGATTCTGACTTATTTTGCTCGAGATGCTGCCCGCTGGTTGCAGCGGCCCAAGTAAGCACGCGATGGGCCATGATACGGGCGATGGTGCCTCCCGACTCGGCGTTATTTGCCCTGGAGCTGGCGGCGTTTGGCCTTTTGTCGCTTGACCATGATCGGCAGGTACCACAGGTAGGCCCCGGTCAACCACAGGCCGAACAGGACCAGGCCGCTGGGTAGAAAGATGTAGTACTTGCTGAAGTCGCCGAAGAACGACCCATCGTGCAGGGACTCGATCCAATCGCTGCGGCGATAGGCGGTGTACAGAACCTCGCCCGTGCTCCAATCCAACTGCACCTCCCAATGGTTCACACACCGGACCTTGATCAAGCTGCGGCCGGGTCGAACGTCCAGTCGATCGACGTCGTCCCAGGAACGGACCTCGGCTTCCGGTACGGCTTGGACGGCGGCCAGGATCTCGGGCCAATCGATCTCGGCCGTGGCCCCCGATCCCCGGGCCGTCGGCGGCTGGACCCAGTTCACTTCTTTTTTCACCTGCAGCAACAGGCCGGTCACAATCACCAACAGCACTGGCACTGCGGTGAGGATCGCCCCCCACCGATGCAGCTTGCGGCTCCAACGTTTTAAGACCATCTCAGCGTCCGAAAAATTGGTCCATCATCTTGTCCATCCCGGGGAAAGACAGACCACCGGTCAGCGACTCGATCTTCTCGCGGTGCAAGTTGCGGCCCTTCTCCAAGGCATCGTTGACGGCATGCACCAGCAGACCTTCGATGAATTCGCGGTCACCCTCAGCGAATACGTCTGGGTCGATCTGGACCCCACGAATTTCACCGCTGCCGTCGGCCTCGACTTGTACCATACCGCCGCCGGCCGAACCTTGGACGATTTCGGCTTTGAGCTCGTCGCGAATCTCCGCCGCGCGAGTCTGCATCGCGCCCGCTTGCTTCATCAAATTGGCCAAATCTCCGAGCTTGCCAAACATTGCTGTCATCCCTTGCTGTGCACGACGCCCACCGTTGACGATTGGGTAGCTTAATCAATGGGGGCGTTTGAGGAAATACGAGCCCTGGGGAACCGCGGCCAACGCCGTGTGGTTGGGGAACCGCAATCGACACCGCACGACTGAGACCGCACGACCGACACCGCACGACCGACACCGCACGCCTGCCGCCGAGCGGGTGGCGGGGTCACTCCTGCCCGAAGCTAACCAGCCAGCGGCGATTGAATCGCCAGACGAGAGTCGCCAGCAGCAGCCCCACACCGGCGATGGTCACAGCCATGTAACCGACAAAATGCAGGTAGCTGGCCCACCAGATCTCGGCAGTTACCGCTACGCTCTGGCCGGGAATCACCACCATATTGCTGAAGTTGTCGCTGGCCGGCAAGCGAGCGGCGGCCGAGAACGGCGAGAACAGGCTGGCGATCTCCACCAACCACGGCAGGTTGGGCCGAGCCAAGAAGTAGCGGAAGAAGACCTCCAGCGCCGGCGGGAGAAAGTACAGCAGCAAGATCAACGAGTAGGTCAGTGCCATGGCGTGCGACGACTTGCGGCAGAGCGACGAAGCAAACGTCCCCACGACCACCGTCGATACGCAGGTCAGCAGAATCAGGACCACAAACGCCGCCACCGATGGCAACACTTGAACGTACTGCGAAAAATTCAAGCCAATCCCCAGGACCAACGGCCAAGCCATCAGGAGCGTTAAAACCGTCGAAACGCGAAATCCTGCCAACATTTTTCCCAGGATGATCGTCCAGGGACTGAGCGTGGTGGTCAGCAGCAGGTCCAGCGTCTGTCGCTCGCGTTCGCTGGTGATGGCGCCGGCGGAAAACACCGGGGCCAACAGCAGGTTGAACACCACGATGTACGAGGGAAACACAAAGGCGTACTGCGTGGCAAAGTACAGCGTCGGCAGGAGCAACACGCTGAGCACAAAGCCCACCTGGATCAGCACCCGCATCATCAAGGTGCCCTGACTCAGGATCTCGGAACGCATCTCCTTGTCGTACACCGGATTGATGTCATCCTCCATCAGCGTCAGGCGTTTGGGAGGGGCGAACCAGCGATCCGGCCAGGCCTCGCGATCGATATACAGCCCGACGACCTCGTGCTTTTCCACGTCTTGGTCCACGACATCTTTGCCCTCGCTGCCGATGTCCGGCGGATACAACATCCGCTGTGAGATCCAATGGAATAACGCGATGCAAAAGGGGATCGCTACCACCGGCAACACCCCGACGATGAACTGCAGCCGGAACGTGGCCTCGTTGCGCAGGCCGAACCAGAACGCCGCCGCCAACAGCAGCAGCGGCAAAATGAGGATGTAGCTGGTGACCAACGCCGAAGGGGTCCGCGAGAAAATGCTGCTGCACGTCAAGCTGATCATGGAAAATACCAGCAAGCAGACGGTCATGCCGAAGTAGCCGCCCAGTACCTCCAGCGGTGAGACGCCGCCCAGCGGCAAGCAGAGCATCACGATCGGCAGCGAGGCCACCATCATCAGCAACAGGTGGGTCACCGACGCCATCCACTTGCCCCAGGTGATCGCCAGGGTCGACAGCGGACTGGCCAGCAGCATCTCGTAGGTCATTCGCTCTTTCTCACCGCAGATCGAACCGGCCGCGAAGCTGGGAGCCAACAACGCGGCGATGACGAACTGCCCCAAGAAAAAAAAGTCGACCAGTTCCCGGTTGGCCTGCGACTTCTCGCTCAGGTCCAAGCGCGTCTCGGCCGGCCAGGCGAAGTAGATCACGCCCGCCAATACCACTTGGAACAGCAGCAGCATCACAAACGAGCGATCCGTCCGCAAGTTGATCATCAGCTCGCGCTGCAAGACGGGATTGTTTCGCAAGAACATGGGGGCAGCTCGGGACGACATCGGTGGCCGGACAAACCGCGGCAGTTGTTGTTGTAATCGCTCCGCCCCCGGTAAGCTAGAACCGGATGCATTATCACCCCCTGGAGCTGGGGGCGGGACTCCCCAACCGACAGGAATTCGCTGCGATGCGCACGCGGATGCGTGCCCACGCGACACGCCGCTACGTGCGGCCGCCAGCTGGGCCACGGGTGGGTCGACTTTCCGGCCCGAGCGGTTATGTTACAGGGACAGGCCGGTCGACCGATCTGGGACCGTCGGTGACCTTAACTATTCGGGGGCTTTCGCGAGCGCGAACCATGTCGAAACAGAGACGAGAAACTTTTCCTGAGGGCGGTGGGGAGCCTGGTGTGCCGGCCGCCCCGCGACCCAACCAACGTCGCCGCCCCAGTGGAGATTGGCGTGACTTGTTGGCCCAGCGTTGGCACCTGTGGCTGACGTTTGTTGTCATTTCGGTGGGTGGAACTGTCCTGTACTCGTTGGGCATGGGTGGGACGAATGTTCCCGAATGGGAGTATGAAGTGGTGGCCGTGTACCCGCACGACCCGACGGCCTTTACCCAGGGCTTGCACTACCACAACGGTTTTCTGTACGAGAGCACAGGCCTGGAGGGCAAGTCCTCGATTCGCAAGGTCGACATTGCCACCGGTCAGGTGCTGATCAACATTCCGTTGGAGCCCCGTTATTTCGGGGAGGGACTGACCATGGTGGGGGACCAGTTCTTTCAGATCACTTGGAAATCGGGCACGGGTTTTGTCTACAACACCGATTTGCAATTGGTCCGCCGCTTCGACTACACAGGGCAGGGTTGGGGGCTGACCTACGACGGCACGCACTTGATCATGAGCGACGGAGCGGCCGAGTTATTGTTTTTCGATCCACAAACCATGCAGCGGGTCAAGACGGTTCCTGTCGTGCTTGGCTCGTTCAAGTTGGATCGAGTCAACGAAATGGAGTTCGTCGACGGCCTGATCTACGCCAACCGGTGGCAACAACCGGTGATCTACGTGATCCAGCCCCAAACCGGTCGCGTGCAGGCCAGGATCCCCCTCCAGAATCTACTGCCGGCCGAGGAGCGACCGTCGGGGGCCGACGATGGTTCGCTAAACGGCATCGCCTACAATCCTGAGACGCGGACCTTCTACGTCACGGGCAAGAAGTGGCCCAAGTTATTTGAGATCCGCATCAAGAAGAAGTAGCGACGGTTCAGCCGCCGGCCCAGGGCACTCAAGTTACCCCGGCGTTACTGCGAATGGTCTATTATAACGGCTTGGCGAATCCAGCCCGGTGCCAAAGAATGTCACGGGGCGGCGGAGCAACAGCCTGTTTGGGAACCCATCCTGCCATGACATCGACACCAGAAGCCAGCGGCCCGGCCGCCCAGAACACGCCCGATCCAAACGCGCCGATCATGATTGAGGCGGTGCGGTTGTCCAAGTTTTATGGCATTTTTGCGGCCAGCCGGGACGTGTCTTTCACGGTCCGCCAGGGTGAAGTGGTCGCGTTCCTGGGGCCCAATGGCGCCGGCAAGAGCACCACGATGAAAATGCTGACGGGCTACTTGGCTCCCTCAGAGGGCTACGCTCGGATCGCCGGTCACGACATGGCCACGGATCGTCTGGCGGGCGCGCAACACCTGGGCTATCTGCCCGAGACCGGGCCGCTGTACATGGACATGACCCCGTTCGGCATGCTCAAGTTTTTTGCTGAAGCCCGCGGCATGAAGGACAAGCAGGTCAAACAGCGGATCGCCGCAGTGGTCGAAATCTGCGATTTGAGCAGCGTGATCTACAAGCCCATCAACAAACTCTCCAAGGGCTACAAGCAGCGAGTCGGCATGGCTCAAGCCTTGATTCACGAGCCCGAGGTCTTGATTCTGGACGAGCCCACCAGCGGCTTGGATCCGAATCAAATCCGGGGCGTCCGCGAGACGATTCGTCGCTTGGGCGAGACCAAGACGATCTTGTTGTCCACGCACATTTTGCAAGAAGTGCAAGCCATGTGCTCGCGGGTGGTCATGATCAACGAAGGTCGCTTGGTCTACGACGGGCCCTTGTCGGAAATCGACCCTGACGGCGTCGGCTTGGACGATGTGTTTGCCCAGCGAACCGGTTATTTCGAACAAGTCGAACGGATGAACAAGATCAAAGCAGCGGCGGCGGCCGGCGATTGATGCGCGGCAGGGGCATCGGCGACGGGCAGCGACAGTGGTTTGGTACAGGGCGAGGTTTCGAGGCAACCGCAGGGCTTCCAGCACAGCTAGGGTACAGATGGGAACGAACGAAATTGGCGTCAGCAGCAGTGAAGCCTCGTGGATGGGCCTGGGCTTGATAGGCCAGATGGGCACAAACGAGATTGGCTTGAGCAGCAGTGAAGCGTCGCTGATGGGCTTTGCCTTGATGTTAGTGATCGACCTGCTGTTTCTGGTGGCTGTTTTTCTGGTGATGAGCCCGATCTTCGCGCTGCGTCCAGCGTCGTACGCTGTGATGAAACGCAACTTCGTCAATTACTTCTCGAATCCCACGGGTTATGTCTTCCTGTGCGTGTTTGTGCTCTTGACCAGCTTTGCGGCGTTTTGGCCACACGAATTCTTTGCCAACAATCTGGCCAACTTCGATCAGCTCAATCGGGTCTTGCCCTACGTGATGTTGATTTTTATCCCGGCAATTACCATGAGTGTGTGGGCCGAGGAACGTCGCCAGGGCACGGATGAATTGCTGCTGACGCTGCCTGCTCTGGATTTTGATATCGTGATTGGCAAGTACTTCGCGGCTGTATTCGTCTTTACGGTCTCCCTGTTGTTCTCCCAACTGTCCAACTTTGCCGTTTTGCTGGCGCTCACCGGTGGCTACCTGGACGACGGCATCCTGATGTCAACTTACCTGGGTTATTGGTTTGTGGGCCTGGCGATGTTGGCACTGGGGATGGTCGCCAGCTTCCTGACAAACAACTTGACGGTCAGCTTCATTTTTGGTGTCGTCTTGAACGCGCCGCTGGCGTTTTTCTCGAACGCCGACGTCATCTTTGCGTCGCAAGCTTGGGTGGAGTTCATGTACGAATGGTCGCTGCTGCGTCGCTTCGGCGATTTTGGCCGAGGCTTGATCGCACTGCCGAACATTGTCTACTTCATTGGTCTGGCGGTTTTGGGCGTCTACCTGAGCTTGTTGTTGATTGGCCGGCGGCATTGGATGGGTGGCAAAGACGGCCAGTCGTTATTTGGGCATTTCCTGATCCGCGCCGTGGCATTGGTAGCGGCCTGCGTCGCCACGGTGCTGCTGTGCCAACATACCTTCCTCAATCGCTTGGTTCGCTTGGACTTATCCAGCGGGCGGGTCAATACCTTGTCCCCCGATTCGCTGACCTTGTTGAGCGGTTTGGGCAGCAGCGACGCTACGGCAGGAACCCCCGGTAAACCGATTCTGATCGAAGCCTACATCAGCAGTGACTTGCCACCGGAGTATGTGCAAATCCGCTACGAATTGGTCAACCTGTTGAAAGAGTTCGACGCGATTGGCGGTGATCGAATCCAGGTACGGTTGCATGAGAACATCTCACCGTTTGGCGAAGAAGCGATTCTAGGAGAAAACAAGTACGGGATCCGTGTGCAACGCGTGACCACGCGTGCTCGCGGGGCGTTGCGCGACGAAGATGTGGTGCTGGGCGTGGCCTTCTCCAGCGGCCTGCAGCGGGTTGTCATACCCTTCTTTCACTACGGCATGGCGGTGGAGTACGAACTGATCCGCTCGATCACCACGGTGGCCGCCGCCGAGCGCAAGACCATCGGGATTGTCGCCACGGACTTGCTGATTTCGGGTGGACGTGTGCAAATGGAAGACGGACGATCGGCCACGATTCCTCGAGCCAAGATCATTGCCGAATTGGAGAAACAGTACAATGTTGTAGACGTCATCCCCAACGGACCGTTGGACCTGTGGTTGGATGAAGCCAAGACACAACGACGCTACGATGTGCTGATGCTGGTCCAGCCCTCGAAGATGACTCCACTGGGCTTGTCCTACACGCTGGATGCCATCAAGACCGGCCAGCCGACGGTGATCTTCGAAGACCCATTGTCGTTTGGCAGTTCCAACTACCAATGGCCACCGGAGATGGTTCAGGATCACGAAACACGAGAATATTTCCCGATCCTCTTGGGAACATCCCAACCCCGTTTGACGGGGCAACTGTCCGCCGATCTGCGGCCCTTGTGGAATTACTTGGGAATTCAAACCGTGGCCCAACAGCGGGGTGGTCGCGATGGTTCACCACGCGACGTGCCGGCGATTGTGTGGCAAAAGAACGCCTATTACCCCCAATCGCTGTTCCTGAACAAGCACCTGGAGTATGTCGTCGTCCGCAAGGCGACCGCCGGGGGACTCAACTTGGACGTCACCATCGACCCCGAGCATGAAGCCACCCGCTCGCTGAACGAATTGGCGTTTCCCTATCCAGGGGCGATCATGCCGCTGCCCAATCAACGCTGGGAATTCAAGCCCCTCGTGCGAACGGGCAAAGCCGGTTTCTTGTGGTTTGAAGACTTCGACTCCAGTCGCTTGCTGGAGGCGGAAATCCGACGCCTGCGGACCGGCGAACAGAACCCGCAGTTTCTGGCGGCCGAAATTTCTGGGGGCGCCACCGATGGCAGTGGGGAAGGTGCTCAGGTGGTCTACGTGGCAGATGTCGATGTGTTGGCGGACTACTTCGTGAATCTCCGCAATCGACCAGCCACCTCCAGTGTCGACTATCGCTTCGAGAACGTGGCCTTTGTTCTCAACATCTTCGACTACCTGTCGGGCGAAGATCGCTACAACAACATCCGCAACAAACGGCCCCAGCAGTTCACGCTGGGATTGGTCGAGCGGGAGCGGGAGCGAGAATGGGTCCAGGTCAATGAAAAGATGAATGCCGCGCGGAAGAACGTGGAAACCACGTTGGCACAGGCCCGACAAGAGTTTGAAGCGGCCACCGACCCGATCCTGCGAAACATCGACGACTTGCAAAAGCGACAGGCGCGGGGCGAAAACGTCGCGGGGCAACGAGAACAACTCATCAGCACCCTGCAACAGCGGCAACAGGAAGAAAATCAGAAATTGCAACAGGAGCTGACCGTCCAAAACAATCGCCTACAAGACGAAGAGCGGCTGATCCGGCGTGAAGCGGAGAACGCGATTCAAAAAATCCAGCGTGGCTACAAGGTCACGGGGGTGCTGCTGCCGCCGATCCCGCCGCTGATCCTGGGCTTGATCGTGTTCACACGTCGGCGGTTGCGCGAGCGAGAAGGCGTTTCCAAAGCGCGACTCCGCACCTGATCCCGCTGGCAGCATCCCGCTGGCAGCCAGTCTGCCACCCAAGCAATTTGACCCAGCGTTTTCACCCAGCAATTTCAACCGGCGATTTCAACCGGCGATTTCAACCCAAGCGATCTCGAGACTAACTTTCGCAGACGGACTTATAAGGATTCGACCTTGAACACGGAACAAGTCAAGACGGCGGCTTGGTTAGCAGTGGCAGCGACGCTGTCGATTCTGGCGTTTCTCAATCTACCCAAGCCCATCGAATTGGAGAGCCAGGCCAAGGTCAATCAGGCCTTGTTCCCGACCTATCA
This sequence comes from Pirellulaceae bacterium, assembly GCA_018402565.1. GTDB lineage: Bacteria > Planctomycetota > Planctomycetia > Pirellulales > Pirellulaceae > M30B19. Next base: position 174,713 of record JAGYIQ010000003.1, read on the forward strand.
GGCCAGCAGCGTGTGGGAGATCCAGATCCAACAGCCGCCCACCGCTGATTACAAACTGCGGCGGCCAGCGGCCGTGGTGGAGCAGTTGACCGCCAAACGCGCCGCCGGACGCGGCTGGGAATTGCTGGAGTACGAAGGCTTCCCAGCAGAAAACACCCAACGCATTGGTCAATTGTCGGCCATTTTGAACGATCTGAAAATCCTGGAGGTCGTCAGTGAAAATGCCTCGGATGCCGAATTGGCCGAGTACGGCTTGTTGGCGGCCGATAGCAACGCAGGTCTGGCCTCGCAAAAGGGCACGCGGTTGAAGCTCAGCACCAGCGATCAAACTGTGGTGGGCGATCTGTTGGTGGGCAAGAGTATTCCCGCCAAGGATCAAGCCGTCGCCACCGCCTACGTTCGGCCCTACACAGAGTCCTCCATCTATCGGGTGGCCCTGGACAAAGAACTGCTCCGCTCCTCGTTGTTGGAGTGGATCAATCCCAACCCACTCAGCATCCAAGGCCCGGCGGACCTACCGCGAATTGGCCCCGCCTTTCGCGTGGTTACTCGGATCGAAGTCGGCACCTCACAACAAGGACGCCCCAGCAGTGATCCTTATCGGGCCGAATTCAAGTACACCGAGCCCGTGTCCCTCGAAACGCTGTCCACCATGGTCGCTGGGCAATGGCAGTCGACTGCCAAGAGTCGCTTGCCCGCCAGTCTGGAGTTTACTCAAGGTTGGCGCCGCGGCATGGATGTGGTTCCTGCCCTATTGTTCCTGTTGGATGTCAAACGCAAGAGCCCGGCAGCGACCGAGTTGTTCCTGCGGGGCGCTCCGGCCCCAGACAAGGGTTTGGCCGAATTGGCCGAATTGGGCTTTGCCTTCGAAGCCACCGAGAACGAACCGCGACTGGTCGGGGAAACCGGCCAAATGACCGTGGCGACTGAGGGAGGTGTGCAGTTTCATTTTGCAGCCGGCCGAGTCACCGCCGAGAACAGTGTTCCGGTGGTCATCTATGCGAACTTGCGACCGGACGGGGAATTGGCCCCACCCACCCTGGGGGAACTGCCAGCGGAGTCCGTGGATTGGGCCGAGGAGCGACGCGCTAGCGAGCTGGACAACCTGCGGCGAGAATTGGCCCGGCAAACCGAAGATTGGGAGCGATTCCAACAACAGCGTCAACAGGATCTGACGACAACCAACGAACGCTTGGCACCGTGGATCTTTTATCTACCCGCTGAGTACGTAACCCGCGCCATCCCCGACCTCCGGCTGGGCCCAGCTCAGTCCGATGCTCCGGAAAATGCAACGGTTCCCGACGAAACGTCGGACACTGCCGACCAGTCGGACACGTCGGACACGTCGGACACTTCCGACACTTCCGACACGACGGACAATGCGAACTGATCGCCGCGTCTTAGTTTTCGCGATGGCGTCGTGTGACCTTGTTCCACAAGCCGACGGCCACGGCGTGCAGTCGGCTCTGCTCTTCGCGTGAGAAGATCCCGGTAAATCCAAGCAGAAGGGCCAGCCAAGCCAACCAAGCCAACGCGCCGCCATGGCCGATGACCAAGAGGCTGCTACCCAGCATCAGTGCCACCAAACCGAGGTCCCACCCCAGCCCCAGACGGGCTGCCACGACCATGTGGATCAGTTGCTGGGCGGCGATGCCACAAGCGGTGCCCCAGGCAGCCCCCTCGATCCCATATTGCGGCACCAAGTAATAGTTCACAACCGCATTGACCACCAGACCAGCGACCGTGCCCAACAGGGACCAGCGAGCGATCCCCGCGCACCAGAAGTAATTCATCCACAGCAGTGACAGGCAGCAGCCCAGGTAAAAATAGGCCAGAGCCGGCATCAGGCCAATGGCCGAATCGTATTTGCCGTTGAACAGTACGTGACAGAGCGGCCCTGCCGTGGCCACCAGGAACAGACTTAACGTCAGGCCGCACCCGCCGACCAATTTTAGCGCCAAGTGTGTCTGAAGTTGGACTTCGGCAACCTGTCCCTCCTCCCAGGCTCGAGCGGTGTATGGCAATAACGTGCGAGCCACCCAAATGACCACTGCCATCATGACTGCCGGCAGGACTTGCATCGCTTCGTACGTGCCGACCTCGTGCAACACCGTCTGTGAGGTGGCCTGATAGAGATTGACGATCATGAATTTATCGACCGTAAAAAACAAATTCCCCACCAAGTCACTGACAAAAAACAACAACAGCACAGGCAGCATCCCCGACCAGGTGCTGGCCCAGTTCAAAGCGGCCTGATCCGCCGGCAGTCCAGCCCACACTCGTCGCCACGCCGGGAACCCGATGATCAAGGGAACCATTGACGATAGAGCGAAGGCGTACAAGACCGCCCAGGCGGTGCTGCCGCAGAGGAACAAGAAGCCCAACGTCGCCAGTGTCAAAGTCAACGTGCTGACGAGATTGAGATTGGAGGCCAGACGACCATGTCGCAGTGCCAGTATCATCTCCATCACAAACGAGAACACACCAAACGGCAGCAGGACGAGAGCCGCTGCCGAAATCAAGTGCCCCAAGTTGGCATCGCCCAAGGCCCAGTCCGCGATCGTGGCGCGCTGCAAACACAACAGGCCGACGCCCAACCCCAGACTGCCGAAGCAGATAAGGGTTGCTTGCCGAATGAATCCACGCAGCTGCCCACGACTTTCATAAATAGAAAAATATCGCCCAAAGCAAGCAGGAATACTGAGCAGGAGCAATGGGGACACCGTCAGCACCATGGTATGCAACATCGACCAAGTGCCCAGTTCCTCGGCCGGCAACCAGCGGCAGACCAACACCGAGCGCACGAACCCCAACGCCTTCTGACCGATCGTGAGCAACAACAGCAACAACAGGCTGGAGAGGAAAGAGTCAACCGCGCGTGGCGATACGGCAGATGTCGCGCCCGATAGCGGTGGAGTGGTAACGGAGGTCATGGCCGGCGCGTTTCGCCCAAAGGAGGGGAGGGAATCAACGTGGAAGCATCGACAAGAATCCTAGGTTACGGATAAGGCGAGTTCGCTGGATTCCGACCGTTGCAGTCGTAAAAAGCAAAGTCGGCACAATCGTCATAACTCGTGACAGTTCGTGATCAATCGGGTCGCACCTCCGATTTGTACGGGAAGGAACGAAGCCTTATTGAGCTATGAATTTGAAGGGCTGCACGAATTTGAAGGGCCACACCGCGCCGGCTCCCTCATTCGACGACGTGACCCCGCACCATGTTCCTCCCAGCTGGAAGGCTTTGCCCCCTGTGACAGCGACCACTGCTGGCGACTTCATTCCGACCGCTCATGTCGTCTCCAAAGCCAACCGAATCTTTGAACTGGACGCGTTGAGGGCCTTGGCAGCGATCAACTTGATGCTGTTCCATTTCACCTGGGTCTACGCTGAAAAGTACGGCTTTACCTCGGACATCGCCTTCAAGTACCCGTACGGGAAGTACGGCACGCAGTTGTTCTTTATGCTCAGCGGCTTGGTCAATGCCATGACACTGCTGCGTCGTCCGTCCGCCAGCGAATACCTCAAAAGTCGATCGATTCGCATCCTCCCCCCGTTTCTGCTGGTGTTGGGACTGAACCTTTTGTTGGTGCAATGGATGCCCCTGCGAGACCATGTCCAGTTGTCGACCGCAACGGTGGCGGCCAATGCCACATTGGTCCCGGGGTTGCTGGGTTACGAATGCATCGAGCCTGTGACGTGGACCCTGCAGGTCGAAGTCCAATTTTACGCGGCGTTATTGCTGCTGTTTGCCAGCGGCGCGCTGCAGCGTCCGTTTTGGCCGCTGGTGGGTTGCCTAGCGTTTTGTGGCGTGTACGGTGGCTGGCACAACCAAATCGATGACACCTTAATTAACAGTCAATTTTATGCCTGGAGTCGATGGTGGCGAGAGGCATTGATCGTCGATCACTTCCCGTTGTTTGCCATGGGTATCTTCATCCATCAAGGCTACTTGGAACGCAGGCTATCGCAGAAAATTAAATATTCGATCGGTGTACTGCTCGCGGCTGTGGTGTTTCATGCGATCGACCTAAGACACAGTTCGCCGATCGCGACCTTGGCCTTGATTGGTCTATTGGTCGCGGCCCAATACGGCAAACTACCGGTCCTGCGGATCAAGCCCCTGTTGTTTATCAGCGGCATTTCCTACTCGCTGTACCTGCTGCACAACAACTTGGGCACCGTAATCATTTATTACTTGAATCACAACGGCGTGCCTCCGTTGGCCTGTTTCGTGATCACGATGGGATTGGTGATCGCTATCTCTGCCCTGGCCGCCTACGGTATCGAACGCCCATTGGGTCGCCTGGTCCATCGCCTCTGGACGCCGAATGCGGCGACGCTGCCCACCAAGCTCGAAACAACACGACCGGCGGTTGCGCGAGAACTGGAAGTTGCTCGACCAGCCACCCCTTCACCCGCTGAAAGCTGTTCATGAACGCGCCCTTGCGGACAAGACACCTCCCCTCACTGGACGAGGCGACCGACTCATCCTGGCGGCCGACCAAGACTTCACCTCCGGCGGTGGAGGACAATTCGCTATCGCCCGTCCGACGAAAAATCGGTTCAACGAAACCCACTTTGCAGATCGAATTGATCGAGTCGATCGAAGCCTGGGACGCCATCGACCAGGACTGGGAACGGATCACGGGAGGGCATCCCCTGCATGGACGAGCCTGGCTGCAAGCTTGGTGGCAGGAACTGGGCGCCGCCTCTGGGCAATTGGCCATCGTGCTGGTGCGAGAGCAGCAAGAATTGGTCGGAGCGGCTCCGTTTTATGTCACTCACGATTGGAGCGGCCGTACGCTACGCTTCTTGGGGAGCGGACTCGCATGCACCGACTATCTTGATGTTTTTTGCCGGCCAGGCTGGACCACGCCTGTGGGGCAAGCCATTGCCGATTGGCTGCAGTCACCGACCGTCCGACAGCACTGGGGTCGTATCGAACTGGTCGAACTCGAGGGGCACGTGGCCAATGCACCGGGCGTGGTCGCGTTGCAAGACGCGTTGGCCCAAGCGGGCTGGGGCGAAGAGATCACCGCCCTGGAGAGCTGTTGGGTGGTTCGCCTACCAGCCAACTGGGACGACTATGTCGCCGGTCTCAACTATCGTGGTCGACGCCGAGCTCGACAGGCCACCAAGCTACGGGACCAAGGTCGCGTGACTTATCAAGTCGTTCAGCAGCCGGCTGAAATCGAACAACGCTGGCCTGACTTTACTCGCTTGCATCAAAATCGCCGCCGCGAGAAAGGGGAAGCCGGCTGCTTTGCCGACCAGTCTTTTGAACGCTTCCTAGAACGGGCCGTTAAACAATTGGCCCAGCAAAACCAAGTCGCTCTGGTGGGACTGGTCCATGAGGGCCAGTGGATCGCAACCGGCTTGCAACTCCGCAACGCCGATCATTGTCACTTGTATCAGACAGGCATGGATTGCCAGTTCATCAAGCTGGAGCCCGGGCATGTGATCAATGCCCTCATGCTGCAACACACGCTGACGACAGGCGGCACGTCGTTTGACTTTCTCCGCGGCAATGAGCCCTACAAGGCGCGTTGGAACGCGGAACCCACACCCTTGGTGCGAACACGTTTGTGGAATCCCTGCTTCTCAGCGCTGATGCGCTCCCAACTGGCCGCCGCGGGGCGTCAAGTGAAACATTGGCTCAAGAAGACATCGAAACTGCCGGCGAAAGAAACCGAATAAATGAACGATCTCGACATCATTCGCATCAAGTCGCAGCAAGAATTCCAACTGTACCAGAAGCCCTGGGACCAATTGTATCAGGAATGCCCCCAACACCAGGCGACCGCCCGACACGCCTTGGTGTCGGCCTACTGGGCTGCCTTCTTGAGCGATCGCCCGGCCGAGATTCTGGGATTGGCCCTGCCGGACACAGGCGAGCTCGTGGCGGCATTCCCGCTGGGTTGGCACAAGCTGATGCGGCTGGTGCCCTACGCCAAGAACTTCTCGAATCCATGGGCCTTGGGTTTGGTCGGTCTCCTCTCGCCGCGCTGGGATGCCCAAAAACTGCAACCCCAACTACGAACAGCCTTTGCGGCACTCGGTCAACCCATGCTGACCTGGGATTTTGTGTCAGATGAAAATCCAGTGGCTCAGCGATTGCTGACCGAGGACTTGCTACCGGGAGCCACTGTACGACGAGTGGACCTATTCACTGTGGGCAAAACCATGCTCAAGGCGACCTGGGACGACTTCATCGCCGATTGGTCAAAGAACCGACGTCGATTTATCCGTCGTGCCAGCGAACAGTTGCGGGAGCGCGGCGACTACCGCATGGTGGCCTGGCACAACGCCTCCTTGGCGGAAGCCAAATCCGCTTGGCAAGCCTGTCTACAGATCGAATCCCGCGGCTGGAAGGGACAGGACGGCAGCGACATCGGCTCCAACTCGCCCGCCCGCCAGTATTACGATGAAGTGCTGCGGCACCTGCACCCAACGGGCGAATTACGCTTCTACACCTTGGAATTGAACGGCCAACCGATCGCCTACGATTTCGGCTACCTGCACCGACGAGTCGCCACATCGCTGAAAGTCTCTTACGATCCCGACTTCGCTACCTACAGCCCCGGCCACGTGCTCAATAGCTTGGTGATCCAAGACTTGATTCAGCAGCAAGAAGCCGAGTGGATCGACACGGTTGGCGAACTCAACGAGGCCAACAGCAAATGGTGCGGCGAGAGCTACCGCTGCCAGCGTCTGGAAATCGGACTAGCGGGCGGATGGAGCCAGCACGCGGTCAAATCCCGCGCCTGGTTGCGTGCGTGGAAACGGCAATGGGAACAACGCCGCAGCGGCACGACTCAAACGACGCCTGCTGCGGCTCAAGGCGACGCCGCTCAAGAGCCTTGATCGAACCGCAATCCACACCGTTGACGGAGTTCCCCCGCGGGGCGCCCCAGTTCAACTTTCGGCCACTTCGCGAACCGCTCGCATCACGTCGGCGACCGACGGCAAACAGCCGTACTCGTAGATCGGGTTGTACCCGATGTGCACGTCCGGCTTGGATACCAAACGCGGCGCAGCCAGGAAATTGCCGAAGCGATCTTCGCTGCCCAACATTTCGGCAATGATCATTTGCCCGACCGAACAGGATTCGCCGTCCTCTTGGACCACGACCAAACGCCCCGTCTTGGCCAACGACTTCTCCACGGTATCGCGATCCCAGGGCATGATGGTCCGCAGATCGATCACCTCCACATCAACCTCCTCCTGCAACCGTCGGGCGGCTTCCAAGACGGGCTCGGTCGTATTGCCCCATGTGACGATCGTCAGGTCTTTGCCGGCTCGGCGAATCCGAGCCTGACCGAAGGGCACCGGCGGGACCACGGCCGGAACATCCATCTGTTGGCGGAACAAGTGCTTGGGTACCAGATAAATAACCGGATTCTCGCTATGCATCGCCGTCCACATCAAGGCAGCAGCATCTTCCGGCGTACTGGGGACCACCACGCGCAGCCCCGGTATGTGAGCAAACAAGGCTTCGTTGGCCTGACTGTGCCACAATGAGCCGCCCGGTAAGTAGGCGCCGTACGGCGCGTAGACCACCATGGGACAGGTCCATTGCCCGAACGTCCGCCACCGCAACGTCGACATGTTTTGACTGATTTGGTTCCAGCCCGGGCCATGGAAGTCGACAAACTGCAACTCGAACACCGGCCGCATCCCGTAGCTGGCCATGCCACAGCCAACCCCCATGATGGTGGCTTCGGCCAGGGGTGAATTGAAGACGCGGTCCGGGTGCGCATCGCTCAAGCCAGCCGTCAAACGGAACACGCCGCCCTTGGGGTCCTCGATGTCTTCGCCGAAAAATACGTAATCCGGGTTGCCAGCCAATCCCGCCTTGAACACGGCATTGATGGCATCCACCATTCGCCACTTGCGGCCACCCTCCAATGGGACGCTGGCCGGAACAGGATCCTCACCGTACAAGTGCAACAGCAGTTCCGCTGCCTTGGGATCCTCGGTGCCTTCGGCCTGCAGGTACTCGCGATCCACCTGATCGTCGATTTGCCGCTTTTCCTCCTCCCATTGTTCGGCGGTCAGTTCGCCGGCCTCGATCAATTCACTCGCCAAAACACTGATCGGGTCGCGTTGGCTCATTTCCTGGATCTCGTCCAGCGGCCGATAGACGCGGTGGTCGTCACTGCTGGTATGACTGCAGAGCCGGTCCAGTTCACAAATCATCAATGTCGGGCCATGGCCAGACCGCGCGCGCTCAAAGGCCTTCTGGGTGGCCTCCAACACGCGGTCCGGATGCCGAGCATCCACCGGCAATAGATTGCAACCGGCCCCAAAAATGCCCAACTTGAAGGGATTAAACTTGTCGGTATTGGTGCTGATCCCGTAACGATTGTCTTCGACGACAAAGACAATCGGCAACTTCCGCTCGGCGGCGAACGCCACGGCCTCGTAGAACTCACCCTGGCGACTGGCGGCGTCCCCCACCGTGGCGACGACCAAACTGTCCTCACCCCGCAACTGCATCGCCATGGCCGCTCCACAAGCCGGCAACAGGTTGGCGGCCGTCGGGGTCGGCACACTCCAGATATTCTTGTCGCGGAACGAGTAGTGCCCCGGCATCTGGCGACCACCACTGTTGCTGCTCCGCTTGGCGAAATACGCCAACGCCAATTCCATGTTCCTGACGCCGCGGGCCAACACCATGGCCCGGTCCCGATAATAGGGAAACAGGTAGTCATCCGCACCCATCTGCAGGGCCATGACTGCCAAGGTCTCATGCCCCATCCCGGCCACCTGAAACCAGCCCTTGCTCTGACGCAGCAGCACGCCCTCGCGGCGATCACCCTCGCGACTCAAGTACATCAACTTTAACAATTGCACCTTGTTGTAGGTCGCTTGCTGCGTTGTCATATCCGTCTCCGCTGTTGGCTCGTTACGTGAGGGAAATCGTCGCCCCATCCAGCCCCGCCGCTAAAAAGTTTGACGCAGTCAGTGTATCGGAGGGCAAAAGGCGCTGCCTAGCCGACTGGCCATTGAGCCAACCGGCATCCCGGGAAAAGTTGGGGCTTCACTTCCACAGTCACTGAACCGGAAAGCCCGCTTAATGTTAATTGCAGCACCCTAAGAATAATCTCTCAGGATCAAATTCCGCTGCAGTCGGATTATACCATTCCCCCGCGGCCCGTCTAGGGCGGGCCCGCAATCCGCCGCCGATCCCCGCCCGGGAAGCATGCGCTGGACCAGCCTGGCAAAAACCCCGGTCAAAAAACCCCGGTCAAAAAGCCCCATGAAAAAGACCGGTGAAAAAGCCCCATAAAAAAAAGCCCCATAAAAAAAGCCCGGTGCAACCCACCGGGCTTGAGCTCTCTTCAGCAGGCAAGTGCCGCGTCCAACAACTACTTGTCGTCCTCGTCATCAAAGTCGTCGTCAAACGAAGGCAGGCCGTTGGCTGGGCCCGGTCCGGTGCCGAACAGGTCACCGAGTGCCGATTCCATATCCAAGGAGCTGATCGACTGGCGATCTTCTTCGGTCATGAAGGAATCGGCATCCGGCAAGGTGGACCCTGTCGAGCGAGGTTCCGGCGCCGGAGGCGGTGTCGGGTTCGAGCCGGCTCCCTCCAACAAGGGGAACGACTGCTCCAAGGTCGGCGCCTGGTGCTGGGCCAAATCGCTCAGCACGTCCACGTTGTACTGGACTTGGCTCTCCAAGTACTTGCGGAAGCCGGTACCAGCCGGGATCAGATGACCCAGAATCACGTTTTCCTTCAAGCCGACCAAGTGATCGGACTTGCTGGCCAACGCCGCCTCGGTCAACACCTTGGTCGTTTCCTGGAACGACGCCGCCGAGATGAAGCTGGTGCTCTGGACCGACGCCTTGGTGATGCCCAGGAGCTGGGTGGAGGAGGTAGCGGGCTTGGGATTGGTTCCCTTGGCCGGCTTTTTGCCTTCCTTCTCCAACTGATCATTGACCTCTTGGAACTTCTCGCGTGGCACAATCGCCTCGAGAGGAAATTCGGAATCGCCCGGATCCGCGATCTTGACGCAGTTCTTCAAGTTGTCGTTGACCCGACGGAAATCGAAGCGATCGCAAATCAGACCCGGCAGCATGTTGCTGTCGCCCGGCTTCTCGATCCGCACCTTCCGCAACATGCGGGCAATGATGATCTCGATGTGCTTGTCGTTGATTTCCACCCGTTGGGCGCGGTACACGGATTGCACTTCGTTCAACAAGTACTCCTGAACCGACTCTTCCCCCGAGACCCGCAGGATATCGTGCGGCACCAATGGCCCGTCGATCAACGACTGGCCGGCCTTCACATGATCCCCGGAGTGCACCAGGAATCGCTTGCCCGGCGGCACCAAATGCTCGACCTCTTCCCCGCTGTCGCTGCGGACGATGATCGAGCGTTTGCCGCGGCGCTTCTCGGCTTGGATCTCGATCGTACCATCGATTTCCGACAACACGGCCGGCTCTTTTGGCTTCCGAGCTTCGAAGATTTCCGTGACCCGCGGCAGACCACCGGTGATGTCCGATTGGCCGGACGCTTCGCGTGGCAGTTCCGCCACACTGGAGCCGGCTTTGATCATCGAGCCGTCCTGCACCATGATGTTCGCCCGCTCCGGCAGGTAGTAGACGTCCAGGGCCTTGCCATGTTCGTCTTCGATCACCACATGCGGATGGTACTCGCCCTTGTGCGACACGATCACCATTCGCTCGGTACCCGAGCCATCATCTTCGATGGCCATGGTTTCGCCTTCGACGATGTCCTCGTACCGCACCTTGCCGGAGACTTCCGCCAACACGGGGACCGAGTACGGGTTCCACGAGCAGACCGCCTGACCGACCTTGACCTTGCCGCCATCGGCTACTCGCAGCGTGGCACCGGCCGGCACGCGATGTTGTTCCACCTCGCGTCCGCGATCGTCCAAGATGTGGATTTCACCATTACGGGTCAGCACGATGTTCTCGCCATCTTCGTTGGTGACATAGTGCATCCGCACGAAGCGAGCGGTACCGGGCCGTCGAGCCTTCGCTTCGCTCTCCACGTTGGCCATGGTCGCCGTACCACCGAAGTGGAACGTACGCATGGTCAACTGGGTGCCCGGTTCACCGATACTTTGAGCCGCGATGATGCCGACCGCCATGCCTTCCTCGACCATCGAGCCGGTCGACATGTCCATGCCGTAGCAACGTCGGCAACAGCCCAGGGACGCTTCGCAGGTCATCGGGCTGCGAACCTGAATCCGCTCCAACCCGATCTGCTCGATCTTGCGGGCCGCTTCGGCGGTGATCATTTCGTTGGCGCCCACGATCTTCTCATCCGTAAACGGATTGACGATACTGTGCAACGAAACACGACCATTGATGGCGGTGGCCAAGCGAACTTCCACCTGCTCTCCGCGGTAGACGACACCCTTGGTGATGCCTTGCTTGGTGCCGCAGTCCTCCATGGTGACCACCACGTTCTGAGCGACGTCGGCCAGCTTACGCGTCAGGTATCCCGAGTCGGCCGTCTTCAACGCGGTATCGGCCAATCCCTTGCGGGCACCGTGCGTCGAAGAGAAATACTCCAAAACGTTCAGACCTTCACGGAAGTTGGCCTTGATCGGCGTTTCGATGATTTCGCCGCTCGGCTTGGCCATCAAACCACGCATACCGGCCAACTGACGAATCTGCTCGCGACCACCTCGAGCGCCCGAGTCCGACATCAAGTACACGGGGTTGATGTAACCACCCCCGCGGAAATCGTTCTTCATGGCGTCCATCATCGAGTTGGTGATCGACTCACGAGCGCTGGTCCAGGCCTCCAAGACCTTGTTGTACCGCTCCTTCGAGGTGATCACGCCACGCTCGTACAGCTTGCTCAACTTGACCACTTCTTTGTCCGCGGCTGCGATGACTTCTTCTTTCTCGGCCGGGGTCAACAAGTCGTCGGTCGCGAACGACAAACCACTGCGGGTGCTCTCGCGAAAACCCAATTGGTTCATATCGTCCAACAACTTGATGGTCGCACGTCGACCCAGCAATTGGTAACAATCCGAGATGACGTTCGACAAATTGCCGCTCTTCATCGTGTAATTGTAGAAGTCCATGGCCGGGTCCAAGATCTGATTGAACAGCATCCGACCATAGCTGGTCTGGACCCGTTGCCCGGGTTGGCCGCTGCGATCATCTTCGCTGTTGCGATGATGCTGGTGCGACGGCAAACGCAAAGTAATCGTGGCGTGGAGATCCAACACTCCCTGGGCGTGGGCCATCTCGGCCTCGGCGAAGGTACTGAACACCATCCCCTGGCCCTTGGCGTCCGGCAACACCGTCGTGATGTAGTAACAACCCATCACCGTGTCCTGCGAGGGGGACATGATCGGCTTGCCATTGGACGGCGCGAAGATGTTATTGGTGGACATCATCAACGTGTGGGCTTCGATCTGGGCCTCGATCGACAGCGGCAAGTGCACCGCCATCTGATCACCGTCGAAGTCCGCGTTGAACCCGCGACAGACCAATGGGTGCAGATTGATGGCGTTACCCTCCACCAACACCGGCTCGAACGCCTGGATACCCATACGGTGCAACGTCGGGGCGCGATTCAACAGGACCGGGTGATTCTGAATCACCTGCTCCAGAATGTCCCAAACTTCCTCGTCCTTGCGATCGAGCATCTTCTTGGCGCTCTTGATCGTGTCGGCGTGCCCCTTTTCCTTCAAACGCCGAATGATAAACGGCTGGAACAACTCCAAGGCGATCTTCTTGGGCAAGCCGCACTGGTGCAGACGCAGCCGCGGACCCACCACGATCACGCTTCGACCCGAGTAGTCGACTCGCTTGCCCAGCAAGTTTTCACGGAATCGACCCTGCTTGCCCTTGATCATGTCGGTCAAGGACTTGAGCGGCCGATTGCTGCTACCCAAAACCGGTCGCTTGCAACGATTGTTGTCAAACAGTGCATCCACCGACTGCTGCAACATCCGCTTTTCGTTGCGAATGATCACTTCCGGCGCATTCAAGTCCACCAACTTGCGCAAGCGATTGTTGCGGTTGATGATGCGGCGGTAGAGGTCGTTCAAGTCGCTGGTGGCAAAGTTACCCGAATCCAACAACACCAACGGACGCAGGTCCGGCGGGATCACGGGAATCACGTCCAAGACCATCCACTCAGGTTGGTTCTCGCTGTCACGGATCGACTCGACGATCTTCAGCCGATTGGTCAAGTCCTTTCGCTTCTGCTTCGAGTTGGTGGTCAGCATTTCGGCCCGCAGTTCTTCCGACAACTTGACCAAGTTCAAGTTACCCAACAACTTGCGCACGGCCTCCGCGCCCATCTCGGCCTCGAAGGCCTTCTCACCGTACTTGGCCCGCGCGTCGCGGTACTCGTCCTCCGTCAACAGTTGCTGCGCTTCCAACTCCGTTTCGCCCGGATTGGTGACCACGTAATCCTGGAAGTAAATCACCTTCTCTAGACTGGTGGTTTTCATGTTCAACAAGTTGCCCAAGCGGCTGGGCATGGCCTTGAAGAACCAAATGTGCACCACCGGGGCCGCCAACTCGATGTGTCCCATCCGCTTGCGACGCACGCGGGAGTGGGTGACTTTGACGCCGCAGCGATCGCAGATCATGCCCTTGTACTTCATGCCACGGTACTTGCCGCAGGCGCACTCCCAGTCCTTCTCCGGCCCAAAGATTCGCTCGCAGAACAAGCCGTCTTTTTCCGGACGGTACGTGCGGTAGTTGATCGTCTCCGGCTTTTTGACCTCGCCAAACGACCATGCGCGAATGTCCTGGGGTCGCGCCAAGCTGATCTTGACGGACGAATAATCATTGACGCGATCGTACGAACTGTCGGCAATTGCCATCGGGAATTTGCTCCTAAAGCAGACGGCTGATTCGAACCGGCGGATCGACGCCCAACGTCGACCCGCTCATGCCCCACATAGCTATGTGGAAAGTTGCCCCATCTCCTGCTGCCCCGAGTTTCGGGCCGCCAGCGACCCGCCGGCGACCCGCGGGACGCTCTACCGACGCTTCTCCAATTGCATGTTGAGGGCCAAGCCGCGGATTTCGTTGGTCAACACATCGAAGCTAGCCGGCGTGCCCGCCTCCAACGTGTTTTCGCCCTTGACCATCGATTCGTAGATCTTCGTCCGACCTTCGACATCGTCGCTCTTGACCGTCAACAGCTCTTGCAGGATGAAGGCCGCACCGTAGGCCTCGAGCGCCCAAACTTCCATTTCTCCAAATCGTTGGCCACCAAACCGAGCCTTGCCACCCAGCGGCTGCTGCGTGATCAAGGAGTAAGGGCCCGTGCTGCGAGCATGCACCTTGTCGTCGACCAAGTGATGCAACTTCAGCATGTAGATGTAGCCGACGGTCGTGTCCTGCCCCAATGGTTCGCCCGTACGACCATCGAACAGACGCGCCTTGCCGGAGCGGGGCAATCCGGCCGCTTCCAGGCAGTCCCGAATCTCACCCTCGGGGGCGCCGTCGAATACCGGTGTCAAAGCCTGGAAGCCCAACTTGGCTCCCGCCCAACCCAAGTGGGTCTCCAAAATCTGACCCACGTTCATACGGCTGGGAACACCCAGCGGATTGAGCATGATCTGCAACGGCGTGCCATCCTCCAAAAACGGCATGTCCTCGACCGGCAAGATCTTCGAGATCACACCCTTATTACCGTGGCGTCCAGCCATCTTGTCGCCGACGCCGATAACCCGCTTGGTCGCGATGTAAACCTTGACCATCTGCAGCACACCGCTCTTGAGTTCATTGCCAGCGTTCATGCTGTTGACCCGCTGATCGCGCAGGTCAATCGCTCGCTCGACAATCGGCTGCATCTCTTTGTAGACTTCCGCCGCTCGCTTGAGGTTGTCCTCGTTCTTCACTCCCTCCAAGACCCAATCCAGCCGGAAGGTCACTGCCTTCTCAGCCAAGAACTTGATGTCCTGGGTATCGTTCAAAACCATGCCGTCTTCGTCGGTGACGGGCTTGCCGATCGCTTCGGTCAACGCGTCGCACATCTCCAAAAAGGCCCGTACCACCGCCTGGTTGCCCTCGGCCTCGATGACCTTCAGGTCCTGATCGAAGACTTTTTGCTCTTCATCCGTCAGGCTGGTCCGCCGCGCAAATCGCTGCGTTTCAATCACGATGCCCTCGATGCCGGACGGGACTTCCAACGAGTCGTTCTTCACGTCCTCACCCGCACGACCGAAGATCGCGTACAACAACTTCTCTTCCGGCGTCAGTTCGGTCTTGTTCTTCGGCGAAATCTTGCCGACCAAAATGTCGCCCGGCCGCACGTAGGTACCCACACGCACCACGCCGGTCTCGTCCAGGTTCCGCAGCGCCTTGTCGCTGACGCTGGGGATATCCCGCGTGAACTCTTCCCGCCCCAGCTTCGTCTCGCGGATTTCGCAGTCAAACTCTTCGATGTGAATCGAGGTCAACGCGTCCGATTTGACCAACTCTTCGCTGAGAATGATCGCATCTTCAAAATTGAAACCGTCGAACGACATGAAGCCGACCAAGAGATTGCGGCCCAATGCCAACTCGCCCTGGAACGTCGCCGCACCGTCAGCGATGACTTGACCCTTGGTCACCTTGTCACCCAAATTGATGATCGGCCGCTGGTTCTGGCACGTCCGCTCGTTCAATCCGACGTACTTCTTCAAGTGGTAGATGTCCGCGCCGATCTCAATTCGCTTGGCGTCGACATACGTCACCTTCCCGGCTCGTCGAGCCCGGACCACCATGCTGGAGTTTTCCGCCACGCTGCGCTCGACACCCGTACCCACGATCGGCGGTTCGGTGACCAGCAACGGCACGGCTTGTCGCTGCATGTTCGAACCCATCAACGCCCGGTTGGCGTCATCGTGCTCCAAAAACGGAATCAAACTGGCGGACACACCCACCATTTGATTGGGAGCCACGTCCATGTACTGAACCTCTTCCGGTGGAACCATTTGGAAGTCACCACCAAACCGAGCCACAATCGCGCCGCCCATCTGCTTCTCACCGATGATCAGGCCGTCCTCGTTGCGCGTGTCCGCCGGAGCCACGTACACGTTGCGTTCCTGGTCAGCACGCAAGTTCTCGAACTGGTCGGTCAAGCGACCGTCCTTCAACAGCCGATACGGCGTGACCAGGAAACCGTAGTCGTCCACACCGGCATACATGGCCATCGAGGTGATCAAACCAATATTGGCACCTTCCGGAGTCTCAATCGGGCAAATGCGGCCGTAGTGCGAAATGTGCACGTCGCGGACCTCAAAGCCGGCTCGCTTACGATTCAAACCGCCTGGACCCAAGGCCGACAGACGACGCTCGTGCGTCAACTGGCTCAACGGGTTGGTCTGGTCGACCACCTGGCTCAATTCACCACGGCCAAAGAAGTACTCGATGGCCGCCGAGACGCTCTTGGGATTGACCAAAGCCCGCGGCGTCATGTCCTCTTGATCCTTCAGGCTCATCCGCTCCTTGACCGTCCGAGCCAACTTGAGGAAGCCCTTGCGAATCTCGTCACAGGCCAACTCGTCAATCGTCCGGATCCGCCGATTGCCCAAGTGGTCGATGTCGTCAATCTGTGCGTTACCGCCACGAGTCGACAACTCGATCAAATACTTCATGCTGGCCAAAATATCCAATGGCTTCAGCGTCTGCTCTTTCTCCGAGATCCCCAAGTCCAACTTGCGGTTGATACGGAAGCGACCCACGCGACCCAATCGATAACGATTCGGATCGTAGAACTTTTCCTCAAATAGCGTCCGAGCCCGCTCCAGGCTGGGCGGATTGCCCGGACGGAGACGCTGGTAAATCCGCATCAACGCCTCTTCGTGACTGCTGGTATTGTCCTCCGCCAACGAGTTCAACAACAGCGAGTTCTTGGGCGCCTCGATCACGTCCAATTGCTTCACGCCGCTGACGGCAATCACCTCGGCCACCTCGGCAGAAATCTTCCGACCCGCCTCCACCAACAACTCACCGGCCCGCTGCGTCCCCGGCGGGTACACCACGTCATCCACCGAGATCATGTCGACCAATTTGGTGCTGCTGCGCTTTTCCGATAACTTGACCGTCACCGGCTCGTAGAAAGCCCGCAAAATATCCGAGTCCTCCGAATAGGCCGAATCCATCGCCCGCAGCATCGTGACCACCGAAAATTTGCTGCTCTGGTCGATCCGAACCGTCATCGAGTCCTTCTTGTTGACGTTGATCTCAATCCAACTGCCACGCTCGGGGATCACGCGACAACTGGGGTACTCCCGCTCACTCGTCCCGTCCGATTCCATGACGAAGTCGATGCCCGGACTGCGATGCAACTGGCTGACCACCACCCGCTCGGCACCATTGATAATGAACTCGCCACCACCCAACATCACGGGGATGTCGCCCAAATAGACCTCTTCTTCGATCGGCTGCTCTTTATTCAGACGCAACCATACACGGAACGGCATGCCGTACGTCAGACGCAAATAACGACACTCTTCCGGCGTATAACGCGGCTTGCCCAACTCGTATCGCACATAGTCCAACTGAATGTTGCCGTCGTAACTCAAGATCGGGAAGATCTCACGCAACACGCTCTCCAGACCCTGGTCCTTCCGCTTGTCGAACAGAACCTCCGCCTGCAAGAAATTTCGGTAAGCGTCCGTCTGGATACAACTCAAATCCGGCGGAGCAGGGTACTCAATCCCCGAACCAAATCGCCGCACGGTAGTGGGATTCAAACGCCGCTGTGCCGAGGTTGCCATTACTTCTGTTTCTCCCAAAAAACCAACGAAATCCCATGCGGAACACCGCACTCTGCCCAACCCACCGCCAACCACCCCAACGCAAGCCCAACAGTCGTCATCCCAACTGCCCGACTCACCAGCCCGACTCACCCGCCCAACTCACACATCAGCCCGACAGGCATCCCAGCCGATCAAACCCGTTCGAACACCCCCACGTCGCCACACCAGCACCGCCAACCCCCGCAAACAGAAACGCTGGACACCAACGCCGCCACTCGGGGCGAGCAAACGACCACGAAACCGCGCCAATCCAGACACTCGCGAGCGAGAGACGACCACGAAAACGGCGCGCAGCTCCGCCGCGAACACAGAACCGCTTCCAAAACCCGATTCCGGTACGATCTATCAAAGATATCACCCAAGAAAACTACTCGAACCCCGATGGATCTCGCCCAGAACCACCCGCTTCGCCCGCGACGCCATGAACAACGACCAACGGCCAAACCCGGCGGCGTCCACCCAGGACAACGACCCGTACAGCATCCCGCACAAGCACCTGTCACAAAGCAATGCTAGCTCGGCAAATTTAGCTCGATTTCCGTGCAACGCTCGCCGAAATGCCATACACCTCTAACCGAGACGCGGCACCAGCCTGCGAAACCAGCCTACGAAACCAGCCTGCGAAACCAGCCTGCGACAATTGCCTCGGCCCACCCTGGCCAAACGCGATCAAGACGACGACACCTCGACGACGGGCTAACCCGCCAGTGTACGAAGTACCGCTGTGACTGTCTACAGGACTTTACCAAGAAAAACACATTCGGAGCGGAGCCAGGCCAATGCCTCGCTCCGCCCAAAATGAGCCAATTCACGGTCGGGACGCGCGAGCTTACTTGATCTCGACAGATCCGCCAGCGGCTTCCAACTCGGCCTTGACCTTCTCAGCCTCGGCCTTCTCGACGCCTTCCTTGATCTTGGCAGGCACGGCTTCGACCAACTTCTTGGCGTCCATCAACGAAGCACCAGTCAAGTTCTTGACAACCTTGACCACGTCCAGCTTCTTATCGCCGAAGCTGGTCAGGACCACGTCAAATTCGGTCTGCTCTACAGCCGCCTCGGCGCCACCGCCAGCACCGGCAGGAGCCATCATCACAGCACCACCAGCAGCCGCTTCGATCCCGTGAGCATCCTTCAAGTAGTCGCTCAGCTCCTTGGCCTGCTTCAATGTCAAGCCAGCAATCTGATCGCCCAACGCCTTCAATTCAGCGGAAACTTCCAATACAGCACTTTCGGACATGACTTTCCCTATCCTTTTCGACAAAAACGTCGCCCGATCACTTGCAGCCCGACAACGAACGCAAACAATCCGACAACCCCAACAGTGAATTGACCCACAAACAACACCCGACGCTAGGCCCACACAGCCCAACGCACCGGATATTTACTCTTCCGATTTCTTCTTGATCTGGCTGGCCAACTTGGCACCAGGACCCTTGAGCTGGGCCGACAGCTGCGAGCCAGGGCCCAAAATCTGACCCACCAACAGCGCCAGTTGCTCGCGGCGATTCGGCCACTTGCTGACTTCCTTGACCTTCTCGGCACTCAACGCCTCGCCGTCCATCACGCCACCGCGAGCCTCAAAACCCGGGAACTCTTTCTCCCGAGCTTGAATCTCAACGATCTCCTTGACCAGACTGACGAAATCTTCCGAACCATAGACAACCGCCGAAGAACCCGTGAGGCTGGTGAAAGCCGGATTCAACGTGGTACCCTCCGTCGCCCGTCGAGCCAGGTTATTCTTGACGACCATGAGGGAAATGTTCTTCTCCCGCAGGGCCTTCCGCAAAGCCGTCGTCGTGATCGAACTCATGCCCACCACGTTGACCACCAAACAGTCTTGCACCGAGGCCAACTTGGTCTTGATTTCGTCGGTAATCAAACCCTTGACTTGCTTGCTCATACTTCACCACCCAATACTTCCGCTAACGGATGTCACCAAACGCCCGCAATCCCATCGACCCCTTTGCCCGCAACCTCGCCCACAAACTTGCCCAACCCCGCCGACAACTGCTGCCCAGGCAACTGCCACCAAAACCACTCGACCCATCCGGACCGCCAAACCACTCGCGCCAACCAGGCACTCGCGTCAACCAGGCACCGGACGGCCGACTAGGCAGATACCTTAACCCCCGGACTCATGGTCGCCGCCAGCGTCACGCTGCGAACAAACGAGGCCTTGACCGCCATGGGCTTGAGCGAGATGACATAATCCAGAAAAGCCTGAACGTTTTCCCGCAACTGCTCAGGCGTGAAACTGACCTTGCCCACCACCGCATGCACGTTGCCGCCCTTGTCGTTGCGGAACTCCACCTTGCCCGCCTTGTACTCCCGCACCGTCTTGGCAACGTCCATGGTCACCGTGCCCGCACGCGGGCTGGGCATCAAATTTCGCGGTCCCAAGAAACGCCCCAACGGCCCGACAATACCCATCATGTCCGGGGTCGCGATACAGACATCAAAATCCAGCCAACCGCCCGCGATCTTCTTGGCCAAGTCCTCTTGCCCGACCTCCTCAGCACCGGCCTCCTGAGCAGCCGCGGCCAACGGGCCCTTCGCAAAGACCACAACACGCTGGGTCTTGCCAATCCCGTGCGGCAGAACCAAAGACCCGCGGACAATCTGATCCGCCTGGGCCGGGTCGATCCCCAACTTCATGTGGACCTCGACCGCCTGATCAAACTTGGTCGTCCCAAAACCTTTGACGACTTCAACCGCCTGCTGCAAACCCACCGCCTGCGCAGGAACCTTCTCCAACAAAGCGCGATAGCGCTTGGATGTCTTTGCCATTCATCACCTCCCGCCACACAGGCGGTCCAATCGGTTTTGTAGTTGCCAAGTGCGAGCCGCAGACTATCCGCCGCCCGCCCCTCTCGCTCTATTTCGACCCGAGCCACGAGACCCGGAATCACAGCCCCCAAAAATACTGCCTGCCCTAGCCCTCGATCTCAATACCCATACTGCGAGCCGTACCCAGGATCATCCGCCGAGCATGCTCCAAGTCACGGGCATTCAAATCCTTGATCTTCTGCTCGCAAATCTGATCGACCTGAGCCATCGTCACCTTGCCGACCTTGGTCACATGCGGCGTGCCCGAACCACTGACAATCCCCGCCGCCTTCTTGAGCAGCGCGGCCGCCGGTGGGCTCTTCAAAATGAAGTCGAACGTACGATCGTTGTAGCAACTGACCACAACCGGGATCGGCATCCCGTTGTATTCGCGCGTCGCATCATTGAACTGCGAAACGAACTGACCCAAGTTGATACCGAACTTACCCAGTGCCGTACCGACCGGAGGAGCCGGCGTCGCCTGCCCGCCAGGTACCTGAAACTTACCTTGACCCACTAATTGCTTAGCCATTTTGCACTCGTTCGATAATCAAACCACCCCGCCGGCGAGAAAAACCCATCGTCTTTCCCAACGCGGAGGGGAATACTGTAGCTGTTTTTGCGATCTTGGCAACTTCCCCGGGTGCTTTTTTTTCAAACAAACCGAGAAAAGTTGCCGCTCTCGGCCCCTACAAGCTCTCCACCTGCCAGTGATCGAGCTCCACGGGGTTCAATCGCCCGAAAATATTGATCAGGACCGTCACGCGACCATTGCGTTCGTCGATCGCCGAAACTTCGCCCTCAAAGTTCTCGAAGTTACCATCCTTGACCCGGACCTTGTCACCCACTTTGTGCTTGATCGAAGTCTTGATATCGTCCTTTTTCACACCCTCTTCGAGCTCCAGCGGACGGGAGGCCTTGAGGATTTTGTCAATCTCGGCCTCGCCCAACGGCGTGGGCTTGCCCCCCATGCTGGTGAAGTCGCCGATCCCTGGCGTGTCCCGCACCAACCACCAAGACTCCTCGGTCAAAGCCATATTGACCATAATGTACCCAGGATACAGCTTGCGTTTGACGATTCGGGACTTGCCCGCTTTCGTGAACTCCCGCACATCCTCCGTCGGCACCAACATCTCGCCGAAGTATCCACCCAGCCCGAATCGCTGGACGCGGCGCTTCAAGGTGTCACAAACCGAAGTTTCGCGATTCACCTGCGCCTTCAAAATGTACCACTGCTTCGCCAAATCCGCCGGGTCTACCGGCTCCGCATCGTCGTCGACCGGGGGCAAATCATCCACCGGTGGCAAGTCGTCCACTGGATCGCCCGCAGCCACTGGAGAGGACTCCTCGACTGCCAAGCCATCCTCTCCATCCAAGCCATCCTCCCCATCCATGTCATCCAAGCCAGATTGAACCAGCTCCTCTGCGGCGGTCACCGATGGTTGCTCGCCAGCGAGCTCCTCCGCCAAGTCGTGTGGTTCTCGTTCTTCATTCATGATTCATTCCAACCGAATAACCGACAGCTGAACTACCGCACGCCCATCAACGTGAAGATCGCCGTCCACAGAAAGTCGAAGCCAAACATCAAACCAGCCAATGACGTCACTACAAACAACACCACCGTCGCGCCCGCCACCAACTCCTTGCGAGTCGGCCAGGTCACCTTCCGCATCTCCGCTTCTACACCAATCAGAAAGTCCGTGAACGAAGGGATGTTGACCGTGCGAAACGACAACCAGAACCCCAAGGCAATCACCAAAAATGCCGACAGGTACCAAGCGGCGTCACCACCACGGGCCCAGTTCAAAATGAACCCCGCCACCAACCAGCCCGTCAGTCCGTAAAGAAACCACAGGCCGAAAAACGTCACCTGACGCACGACCCGGCCCTGGTTCGGCTTGAACACGGCCAGCGAGAACAGAGCAGTCGCTACCTGAGCAAACAACGTCTCGGTCCCATCCTTGGGTTTCGCTACGGAACTCATGAAACTTTTCCTCGAAAACAACTCACACGAAACCCGGCCGGGATTAGGCTCAGCCTCGACCCGGCCCCGGCCGAGCTGACCGGGACGCTCGCATGCACAAACCATCAACAGGGGCGGAGGGACTCGAACCCGCAACCGCTGGTTTTGGAAACCAGTGCTCTACCAATTGAGCTACACCCCTAAATCAGAACGCAAGGAAACCCGTTTTTCACAGTTCCCTTGCGTTCCTCAGAGGATCCTACCCACTCGCGATCAGCCAGCGAACCTACTCGCCAGCCCACCAGTCGCGGGCCTGCTGGAACACCAGCTTAGTCGACAATCTTGGTGACCACGCCCGAACCGACCGTCTTGCCACCTTCGCGAATAGCAAAGCGAACACCTTCGTCGATAGCCACACCCTTGTGCAACTCGACTTCCATCTTGATGTTGTCGCCAGGCATGCACATCTCAGCACCCACCAGGTTGGCGGTGCCAGTCACGTCGGTCGTGCGGAAGAAGAACTGTGGACGGTAACCGCTGAAGAACGGGGTATGACGACCACCCTCGTCCTTGCTCAAGCAGTAAACTTCCGCCTCAAACTTGGTGTGCGGGGTGATGCTACCCGGCTTGGCCAAAACTTGGCCACGCTGCAGGTCGTCACGCTTGACACCACGCAACAAGCAGCCGACGTTATCGCCCGCACGGCCCTCAGGCATGCTCTTGCGGAACATCTCGACACCGGTGCAGATCGTCTTGGTCGTCTCTTCAGTCAAACCAACGATCTGAACCTCATCACCCACCTTGACCACACCACGCTCGATACGACCGGTCGCCACCGTACCACGACCTTCGATCGAGAACACGTCTTCGATCGCCATCAGGAACGGCTTGTCGTCCTCACGGATCGGCTCTGGGATGTGAGCGTCAATGGCGTCCATCAAATCCGAGATACACTTGCTGGCCGTCGGATCCGCAGGATTTTGGTAGGCCGGCAAAGCACTGCCGCGGACGATCGTGGCGTTGTCGCCATCAAAATCGTACTTGTTCAACAGGTCGCGAATCTCCATCTCGACCAATTCCAACAACTCCTCATCTTCCACCAAGTCGCACTTGTTCAGGAAGACCACCAAAGCCGGCACATCGACCTGCTTGGCCAACAGCACGTGCTCTTTGGTCTGTGGCATCGGGCCGTCCGCAGCCGAAACCACCAAAATCGCGCCGTCCATCTGGGCGGCACCCGTGATCATGTTCTTGATAAAGTCGGCGTGACCCGGGCAGTCGATGTGAGCGTAGTGACGATTCTCCGTCTCGTATTCCACGTGCGCCACAGCAATCGTCACGGTCTTGGTGGAGTCACGGACCGTACCGCCCTTGGCGATTTCCGAATAATCCTTACGCTGAGCCAAACCCTTCGCCGCCTGAACCGCCAAAATGGCGCCGGTTGTCGTGGTCTTTCCATGGTCAATGTGACCAATAGTACCGACATTCACGTGAGGTTTGTTACGAACAAATTCCGCCTTGGCCATTAGTTTTCCCTACCGTTACACGATTCCAAAAACAACTCGATCACCCACCCCGAACACCACAATCCGCCCCCACCTGAAAATATGCGGACCAAGCACTCACACAAGTGCCCGTGACCGGAGACTTCAGCAACACCGCTGCAGAACGCCCGAATTCGCCGAACCGCGCGAACTCACCAAACCGCCCTGCAACTGCACACACTGAGCCCAGAGCTGCTGATGGGACTTGAACCCATGACCTCTTCCTTACCAAGGAAGTGCTCTACCACTGAGCTACAGCAGCCTAGCTTCTCAAGCGACAGGCCTTTTGTCAAACCCACCGCCGAAAATTCAAACCCCAAAAACCCGTCCCCAAATCCAAAGCGGGTGAAGGGAATCGAACCCTCGTCTTCAGCTTGGAAGGCTGTTGCTCTACCATTGAGCTACACCCGCACGCAACCAACCACACACATTCAACCGCCGGGGCTTCAACGGCACGCCCGCACCCGAGCCAGCCACCCTAGCCTGAGCCAGCCACCCGCACCCGAGCCAGCCACCCGCACCCGAGCCCAACGGCCATCCGCACCGAGAACCTGTCGATAGACACGATCCACAGTACTGTTAAAATGGGGGGAGCAGGATTCGAACCTGCGAAGTCCGAAGACAACAGATTTACAGTCTGTCCCAGTTGGCCACTTTGGTATCCCCCCAAAGTCGTCGTTTGCAGGACCTGCCTGCGAAACGGCCTAACATACTCAGCCCAACGCCTTTTTCCAAGGGCCTCTCCTCGCAAATTATTGCGATATGAATCGGCTTTTCCCTTGATCAAAGCCAGCGGAGGGATTCGAACCCACGACCGGCTGATTACAAATCAGCTGCTCTACCAACTGAGCTACACTGGCGTACGGACCCACCCCACCCAACGGACCTGTCCCACGGTCGCCGGCGAAGAGCGGAAGAGTATAGCCGTTCGGCCATTCCCTGCAATCCCAAAAAAACACCTGACCCACGAGATACCCCAACTCCTCAGACAATCAACGCCGCGGACAGGTTCACCCGAGCCTCAGCCCCCCCGCTGCCAGACAAGCCAGACAAGCCCGGCACACCAGGCAAACGAGGCACGAGGCAAGCCAGACCGGCCTGCCAATCCAGCCGAACCGCCCGCCTGACCCAACCGTCCCGCCGCTCGGGTGGGCCGCGTTTTTCTCTCTTGCTGCCATCCCAGCCAGTCGCTACAACCCACGCCGAGGGAACGGAATCTCCCCGCCAAACAACAGTGCGCCACAGGGAAGTCGCCATCATGTTTATCGAGATCGTCAATCAGGTCGTCAAACTGCAGTCGGACACCGTTAGCCTGTGGCATCGCCAGCCAATCGACCTGAACCGAGCTGTGCGGGAGACCGCCACCCCTTCCGCCCCCGCACCAGACGGAACGGCTACCAACCACCCAACCGCCGCCAGCCTGAGTCAAGACCCGGCCGCCGCCAGCTTCTGCCGCGATCTGCGAGGCAATCTCGGCTTCTTGGACGTGGTCTGCCGACAACACAGCTTCAACTTTCTGCTCTGGCACGAAGAGGACCTGGCACGCTGCCCCGCCGCTACCGACACCGAAATCGCTCAAGTCAAACGGGCGATCGATCGCTACAACCAACAACGCAACGACTGGATCGAACGCATCGACGACTGGCTGACTCAATTCCTCGCAGCGCAAGGCGTGCAGCCCGGCCCACATGCGGTTATGAACACCGAAACACCCGGCTCGACTTTCGATCGACTGAGCATCCTCGCGCTGCGACTCTACCACCTGCGGGAAGAATTGGATCGCCCAGGAGTCTCCGCCGAACACCGTGCCAAAGTCTCCCAAAAACTGGCCATTTGTGAGCTGCAACAAACCGAACTGGCCGCTGCGCTGGCCCAACTCCTGGCAGAAATCCAAGCCGGCACCAAGCGACACCGGACCTATCGCCAATGCAAGATGTATAATGACCCCGCCCTCAACCCGGCTGTCTATCGCCACCAAAGGCCCGGCCGCGCCGCTTAAGCCGGCCCCCTCAGCACCGCTGGATCGAGCGCCTGCAACCCTACACAACTGCATTGCGTGAGTGGCACTGTCGGCTTGGCACCACCCCAGCGGCAGTGCTTCAGCGGCAGTGCCGCGAAAGCGCGGGGCTGGTTGACTCCTCCCGACAAACTCGCGAAATGGCCGCTCGATTCGAGAAAATCGGGCAAGAACACAGCGTCTTCGCCTCAACCGAAACGCATGAGGGCTGGTTGCTTTTTTCAGACTGGCACGCGAAATGGCCGCTCGATTCGAGAAAATCGGGCAAGAACACGGCGTTTTCTCGTCAATCGAAACGCTTGAGGGCTGGCTGATTTTTTCAGACTGGCACGCGAAATGGCCGCTCGATTCGAGAAAATCGGGCAATAACACCGCGTTTTCGCCTCAATCGAAATGCTTGACGCATTCCGCGACGGAAAAATCAACCCGCCCGTGACGCGTTCCGCTGCGGACGAATCAACAGGCCCTCGTTCGGCCAGACTGCTCACTTATTAGACAACCAACCACCAGCATCCGCTGAATCTTTAAGCAATCCGCTAGTGCGAGTTTTTCGAAAAAACGTCAAGGTGATATTCGAAGCCATTAACAGGCCATAGCAGCCGCTTAAGGAAAATAGTCTCACTTTAGGCATTTTGGCACGCCGGCTGCTGTGCGGGTTCGGTGCCGTAGTTCGTTCCGGCCGGGGCTTGTGGTCAGTCCAATTCGAGCTCGCTCGCGGTCCTGACCTGATAGGTTCAAGAATTTTTTTGCCCAATGAGATGTTTGATGGCAACGAGTCGAGTTCGAGTCGGTAGTTCTGCGACCAATCGTACCGCGTGGATGGGGGACAACTCCGGGAGCTTGGCACTCGCCGCACAGCTGGCCCGCGGCGGCAACTGCGTGGCTGCTTTGCCTGGCCGGTTTGCTCGAATTGGCCTGGTTCTGTTGGTCGTTTTGGCGACGCTGTCAGCTCAGCCATTGTGGGCGGGTGCAGCAGCTTCCGTGATGTTGCAGGATGCGACGGCGGGTGAAGTATTGGCGGAGGGAACGGCCGAGGCTTCACCCCCGCCGACCCTGGAATCGCTGCAGCAGGCCTTGCAGACGTTGCAGGCCGAAGCGGCGGCCAGCACGGAGAAGGTCGTCACCGAGATCGGGTGGTTGTGGACGTGCCTGGCGGCTTTTTTGGTCTTTTTCATGCAGGCGGGTTTCGCACTGGTGGAAGCCGGGCTCACGCGAGCCAAAAACTGCGTCAACATCATTATGAAAAACCTGCTGGACTTCAGTGTCGGCTCCGTAACGTACTGGATGGTCGGCTTCGGCTTGATGTTCGGCGTTACGTACAACGGCTGGATTGGTACGACCGATTTCTTTGTCGATGGCCTGAAAGACGGCCAGCCCGACAACGGGGAGTACGCCTTCCTGATTTTCCAAACGGTGTTTGCGGCGACCGCCGCGACGATTGTGTCGGGTGCCATGGCAGAACGCACCAAGTTCACGTCTTACTTGCTGTATAGCGTGGCGATTACGGCGTTTGTCTACCCCATTTCCGGCTCGTGGGCCTGGGGCAGTTTGTACAACGGTTCGGGATGGCTGGAGGCGTGGGGATTCATTGACTTTGCCGGCTCAACCGTGGTGCACTCGGTCGGCGGCTGGGCGGCTTTGGCGGGTGCGATCGTGATTGGTCCGCGGATTGGCAAGTACGGCAAAGACGGCACCATCACACCGATCATGGGTCACTCCATGCCGTTGGCTGCCTTGGGTGTCTTTATTTTGTGGCTGGGTTGGTTCGGCTTCAATCCGGGTTCAACCACCTCGTTGGATGACGGGAGCTTTGCTCGTGTGGCCGTGACGACGAACTTGTCAGCCGTTGGTGGCGTGTTGGCTGCCACGGTCTGTTCATGGATTCTGTTCAAGAAGCCGGACGTCAGCTTTGCACTCAACGGGGCCTTGGCCGGTTTGGTGGCAATTACGGCGCCTTGCTACGATGTGGGGCCGGGCTCGGCCTTGATCATTGGTCTGATCGGGGGCGTTGTCTGTGTGTTCTCGGTGTTGATGTTCGATCGGCTGCGTGTGGACGATCCGGTCGGTGCGATTTCCGTTCACGGTGTCTGCGGCGCCTGGGGAACGCTGGCCGCGGGCCTGTTCGCTCACGAGTCGGCTAACGGCAACAACGGCCTGTTTTTCGGCGGTGGCTGGGAGCTGTTGAAGACCCAGGCCCTGGGGGTTTTGGTCTACTTTGTCTGGGCCTTCGGCGCCTCGCTGTTGGTTTTCCTTGCGATCAAATACACCATCGGATTGCGGGTCAGTGAAGAGGAAGAAGTGGCCGGCTTGGACACGACTGAGCATGGAATGGTGGCCTACCCCTACAGTCAATCGACGGAGTGAGCCCCCGAGCCAAACTCTCCTTCCCAGCCACGTTTGTCCAATGCCCCTTCAGCGGAGAACCCCATGAAAAAGATCGAAGCCATTATTCGGCATTCCCAATTGGATGTCGTCAAGTCTGCCTTGATCGATGCCGGAGTGCTGGGCATGACCATCACCGAAGTGCGGGGGTTTGGACGTCAGAAAGGCCAGAAAGAAGTCTATCGCGGCGCCGAATACTCCGTGGACTTGGTGCCCAAGATCCGCCTCGATATCGTGCTGCCAGACGATCAGATCAATGCCTGCTTGACCGTGCTCACTGCCGCCGCTCGCACGGGCAAGATCGGTGATGGCAAGATCTTCGTTTACAGCGTGGATCAAGCCATTCGCATTCGCACGGGCGAAGACGGCCCCGAGGCCATCTAAAGCCCTCTTTAAGCCACCGGCGGTCCGAGTCCGCTCTCCAGCGATTCCAGTTGGAAACCTGACCCGGGGTGCCGCGGTGGCGGTTCAATCCAGGCGGCCCAATCCAGGCGATTCACCCCGAGCCTTGCGTGCTGGTTTGGGACGTCCCTGGGCATCAGACGTCCCTGGGCATCAGACGTCGATGTCGTCCACCTCTTCGGCTCGCTCCATAATGAAGCGGAAGCGGGCCGACGCGTCTTTGCCCATCAGGTCGCTCATGACTCGATCGGTCTCCAACTGATCGTCGATCTCGACTTTGAGCAGACGGCGTGTGCGAGGATTGAGGGTGGTGTCCCAGAGGGTTTTCGGCATCATTTCCCCGAGTCCCTTGAAGCGTGTGATTTCGGGCTTTGCCGACCCCTTGGCCTCCCCCAAGATCCGCTCCCGATCGGCATCGTCCGCCGCCCAGAACGTCTGCTTGCCGATGTCGATCCGGTACAGGGGCGGGGCGGCAATATAGATCCGCCCTTCGTTGATCAGTGCGGGCATGTGACGATAGAAAAAAGTCAGTAGCAGCGTCGTGATGTGATGCCCATCGGAATCGGCATCTGCCAAAAGGATGATCCGCTGATAGCGGAGGCGACTGAGATTCAAGTCCTTGCCGATCCCACAGCCCAGCGAAGTTACAATATCCTGAATTTCTTTATTTTCGAGCAATTTCTTCAACGCCACGCACTCGGTGTTGAGCACCTTGCCCCGCAGCGGCAGGATCGCTTGGTGGTTGCGGTCGCGACCTTGGGTGGCGGTGCCGCCGGCCGAGTCACCCTCGACGATAAACAGCTCCGAGTTATCCTTGCCCGCATGCAGGCAATCCCGCAACTTGGCGGGCAACATGGAGCGTCCACCGGCCGTTTTCCGCGACACCGATTCGCTGGCCGCTCGAGACGCCGCCCGGGCGCGGGCCGCCGCAATGATCCGCGCAACGATCGTATCCGCCAAACTGCGATTGCTGTTGAGCCACTGCTCCAGGGCGGGACGCAGCGCATTGTCCACTGAGGGCTGAACCTCGGGATTATTCAGCCGATCTTTGGTCTGTCCCTGAAAGGAGGGGTCGGGAATGAACACGGATACGATCGCGACCAAGCCCTCGCGGATGTCTTCCGGCACAATCTTGACACCCCGAGGGATCAGTTCATGGGTTTCGTAATAGTTGCGAATGGCCTTGCTCAATCCGCTGCGGAAGCCGTTCTCGTGAGTGCCGCCCGAACCCGTGGGAATGCCGTTGACGTAGGAGCGAACGTGTTCGTCCGTGGCCTCGGTCCAACACAGCACCATCTCCATCCGCTCGGGATCGTCGCGACGCAACGTGTACGGGGTCTCGTGAATCGGCCGAGCGTTTCGCTCCTTGAGAACTTTGGACAGGTAGTCCTGAATCCCTTGCTCGTGGAAAAACGTCTCGCGCGTGCCGGCCTGCTCATCGACATAGATCACCTTGACGCCACGATGCAGGTAGCTGGTGACTTCGAGCCGAGTGCGAATGGTGGCCGAATCGAACTGCACTTTGGGGAAGATCGTCGGATCGGGAGAAAAAGTAATGCTGGTGCCGGTCCCGCGAACGGCGGCAGTGGCCTTTTTCAATGGCTGCGTGACCAAGCCCTTGGAGAACTCCATCTTGAATTGACAGCCGTCGCGTTTGACCACGGCCACCAGCTGTTTGGAGAGGGCGTTGACGACCGAGGCGCCGACCCCGTGCAAGCCACCCGAGGTCTTGTAGTTCTTGCCCTCAAACTTGCCGCCGGCGTGCAGCATCGTCAAAACCATTTCCAGGGCCGACTTCTTGGTCTTGGCGTGCTTGTCCACGGGAATGCCGCGACCGTTGTCAGCCACCGTCACGGTCGATTGGTCCTTGTGCAGAGTGACCACGATCTCTGACGCGTGACCGTTCATGGCCTCGTCGACGGAGTTGTCCAAGATCTCCCAAACCAAGTGGTGCAAACCCGTAGCGCTGACGCCGCCAATGTACATGCCCGGCCGTTTGCGGACAGGATCCAGACCTTCCAGGGCTACGATGTCCGATGCGGTATAAGTCGAAGTCGCCATGTTGCTCCGTCAGGGGCTGCCGCCCGGTAAAGACACGATCCGAAACGCGCGCCGAAACGCGCGCGGCGCGTATCTTGCGATATCCGTCCGATTTAGAACAGGCCAGTTTATTGTTCAAGCGCTTGTTTGTCGGCCGGTTGCTCCGGCAGAAACTTCAGATTGACCGCTTGCCGGAAAACACTGTCGTCCTCGGCCGAGATAAAGCCGATCTCCCGCAGTTGTTGCCCCAGCTCCTCGAAGCGTTGGCGCTCCATGGTGCCCATCGGCAGAAGCGTCCGCTGGGTTGCCGGGTCCCAGTCGCACAGGCGGCGAATGTCGTCCAAGGCATACTGCAGGCTCTCGACCGTTTGATCGGGATTCAGCCCGGCGATCCGCTGGTTGGTGGCCTGCGGGTCGGCCAGGTACTTTTCCCAGCCGCGAATGCTGGCCTGGACAAACTTGCGGACCAAGTCCGGATCGGCGGCCACCAGACTCTCGTCTGCCACCAGACAACTGGTGTAGGGATTGTAGCCGAGCTCGGAGACCATCAACACGACCGGGTCAATCCCTTGCCCCCGGGCCAGGAAGGGCTCGCTGAACGAGTACCCTTGCTGGGCATAATTCGGGTTGGAGAAGAACGCCTGCATGGAGAGGTAGGGCACCAGGGTGACGTTTTTGGTGGGCCAGGCCAACTTTCGCCGCGTGAACTCCAGGAACGGGTCCTCGGGCTTGGCGGCCAAAGTCGTGTTGTCGAAGTCCTGGAACGAGGTGATCCCGGTCTCGGGTCGGACCAACAGGCAGCGGGGGCTGTTCTGGATCGGGGCCATTAACGCCTGGACCTTGGCTCCGTTGTTGCGTCCCAGCACCACCCAGTCCGCATTCATCACGCCGAACTGCACGCGGTTCATGGCCAATTGCTGGGTCACCGGCGCGGAAACGCCACCCGGGAGGATCTCGACCTCCAACCCCGCTTGCTGGTAATAGCCATGCTCCAGCGCGGCGTAGAACCCGCCGTGTTCGGCTTCCGGCACCCAGTTCAGTTGCAGCTTGACCTTGGTCAAGCCATTCGGGGACGTGGCAGGCTGCTGGCCGCAACCGCTCAGCGTCACCGCGACGGCGACCATTCCCAGCAAAACGGCGGGGCGTAGCGTTGGGCAAAACATCGGCGGTTTCCAATGGAGGTTCGGGGTTTGAGTGGGGCGGTTCCGCTCCGTCGGAGACGGGACCGTCAACCGGATCAGGGGCTGCGTTCCGCTCCCCAAAAATGCACCACTCCTGGCGGGAATCGGTTGGGAGAATTGTAACGATTCGACCGCGGGCAGGGCAGGGCGGACGAGCTGCCTGAGGGGGGCCACGACCAATCCGCATAATCGGCAGGGGTTGAAATTCCCCACGCTTGTCGATGCCACCGCCAGGCCCCGTCCGAGAACAGGAGGGACGTCGCCACTCGGAGCGACTCGAGTTGCCGCAATCTTGCCCGATAGACATGGAAGCTGCCGATGAACACCAAGCCGATGACGGATACGGCCAGTAAAATCAAAGAATTCGAGCATCTCAAGCAACGCATCCACCAGAAGTTGGTGGACAAGCTGGACATGTCGCGGATCACCAACTCGCAGTCGGAGTCCTTCCGTCGTGAGCTGCGGGTGATCATCGAGAAGATCTACGACCACGAAGACATCATGCTGAATCGCTCGGAGCGGGAGCGGTTGGTGGACGAGGTGCTGGATGAGACCCTGGGGTTGGGACCGCTGGAGACGCTACTCAAAGACCCCACGGTCAATGACATTCTGATCAACGGTCCGGAACACGTGTATGTCGAACGGCAAGGCGTGATGGAACGCACTCCGATCGCGTTTCGGGACGGCGACCACTTGTTGCAGATCGTCGACCGCATCGTCTCGCGGGTCGGTCGACGGGTGGACGAGACGTGTCCGATGGTCGACGCCCGCATGTCGGACGGTTCGCGTTTCAATGCGATCATCCCTCCTTTGGCGTTGGACGGCGCGGCGGTCTCCATTCGTCGCTTCGGCTCGAATCCGCTCAAGTTGGAAGACCTGTTGCGGTTCAAGGCCTTCACACCGGAGATGGTGATGTTCATGGAGGGCGCGATGAAGGCTCGCTTGAATGTGATCATCTCGGGCGGTACCGGTTCGGGTAAGACGACACTGCTCAACACGCTGACCAGTTTCATCGGCAATCACGATCGTATTGTCACGATTGAGGACGCGGCCGAGTTGCAGGTGCAACAGGAACACGTGGTGCGTTTGGAGACGCGAGCGGCGAACATCGAAGGTCGCGGCGCGGTCAGCGCAACGGACCTGGTGAAAAATGCCCTGCGTATGCGACCGGAGCGGATCATTATCGGCGAATGCCGCGGTGCAGAAGCGTTGGACATGCTGCAAGCGATGAACACGGGTCACGACGGCTCGTTGACGACTGCTCACGCCAATACCCCGCGTGACTGCTTGGGACGTCTGGAGACGATGATCATGATGTCGGGCTTCGAGTTGCCGATCAAAGCGATGCGGCAACAGATCTCCAGCGCCGTGGACTTGATCATCCAAGCGAGCCGCTTGCAGGGTGGTAAACGGCGTGTGACCTACATCACGGAGGTCCTGAACATGGAAAACGACATGATCCTAACGCAGGACATTTTCAAATACGTGCAAGAGGGGGTAAATCCGCAAGGCAAGGCCAAGGGCAAGTTCGTGGCCACCGGCATTCGCCCCAAGTGCATCGAGCGGTTGGAGGCCAACGGCATTCGTTTGCCCAACGGCATCTTCCGCGAGCGAGTGATGCTGAACGACGAATGATCGCTGGCTAGGCCGTTGTGCGGCCGAGCCTTACCTTCCAGTGTAGAGTTGAGTCATGGTTACAATCGCCTTGGGCATCTGCGTGTTTGGCTTTATCGCCACGCTGATCTATTTTGCCGCCACGTTTGTATTCGAGGAAAACGCGCCCGATGCCAACGAGCGTTTGGGGCGGTTGCTGGGCAACAACACCTTGAACAATCTGCCAGGCGAAACGACAGGCAATCTCCTCCGCGAGCAGCAGGAAGTCAATTGGTCCGGCAAGCTGATCCTCTCGGCGTTTCCGAACGCCGAGGACTTTGTGCGACAGTCGGGCATCGGTCTTTCGGTCGGCGGACTGGGGACCCTGTCGGCGGCTTTTTTCTTGGGCGGCACGGCTCTGCATGTGTTGTTCCTGCCATTCAAAATGTTTGCGCCGCTGGTCGGCGGTTTCCTGGCCTTGCTACCGTTCATGTACGTGATGTGGAAGCGGAAGCGGCGACTGGCCAAGTATTCGGAGTATCTGCCCGACGCGCTGGCCATGATGTGCAACGCTCTCAAGGCGGGACAAAGCTTGAACGCCTGCTTCAACTTGGTGTCCGACCAGGCCCCCGCCCCACTGGGGCCAGAGTTTGGACGCTGCTTCGAGGAACAAAACTTGGGTATCCCCTTGGAGACGGCGTTGGTAGAAATGGCCAAACGAGCCCCCAATGTTGACCTGAAGTTTTTCGCGACCGCGGTCATCCTGCAACGCCAGACAGGTGGTGACCTGTGTGAAATTCTGGAAAAGATCGCTCGCTTGATTCGGGAACGCTTCCAGATCCAAGGCATGATCATGGCTCTGACCGGCGAAGGTCGACTGTCCGGAGCCGTGCTGCTGGGGCTACCGCCGGTATTGGCGGTCACCATGTTCTTCCTAAATCAAGAGTACATCATGCGTCTGTTCACCCACCCCCTGGGGCAACAGATGCTGGCCGGGGCCGGCGTCGCGCAAGTGTTGGGTTTTTTCTGGATCCGCAAGATCATTGACATCAAGGTGTAACCATGTCGGAACTGCTGTTGAGCAACCCCTATTTACTGCCGGTGTGCATCTTCGTGGCCGTCGCCCTGGGGATCTGGTCCTTGGCCGATATGTTTGTGATCAAACAAGATCAGAACGACGAACGACTGCGACGCATTCGCGGTATCACCTCGAATAATGCGATCCTGGAAGGTCAAAGCAAACGCAAAGAAGACATCAAACAGTGGGTCGAAAAGACCTCCACCGTATTGGCCGATTCGGTGAAACCCAAAACCGAACTAGAAGCCAGCAAACTCAAGCAGCAACTGAGCTATGCCGGTATCCGTGGCGAAAGTGCTCAGTCGATCTACCTGGCGATTAAAGTCTTGTTGCTGGCCGTCGGCTCGCTCATCGGGCTGGGAGGGGTCGGCCTGTTCTCCGATGGCTCGACCATGTCGTGGATCATGGGCGCATCGGTCGGCTTGATCATGTTTTTCCTGCCCGGACTGGTGATTGGGCACCTGGGCAGAGGTCGAAAACAAGCCATCATCCTGTCGATGCCCGACTGCTTGGACCTGTTGGTCGTCTGCGTCGAAGCCGGCTTGGGCCTGGATCATGCCATGCGGAAAGTGTCGGAAGAAATGGCCGAGTCCAATCCGGTGCTCGCCTACGAGATCTCCCTGACCAATATGCATCTGCAAATGGGACGGACCCGCGAGGAATCGCTGCAGGACCTGTCCGATCGCAACGGTGCAGAGGAACTGACCTCGCTGACCCAAATGCTGATCCAGGCCGATCGGTTCGGTACCAGCATCTCCCAAGCGCTCCGAGTGCAGAGCGAATCGTTGCGGATCAAACGACGGCAGCGGGCCGAGGAAAAGGCCTCAAAGACCGCAGTCCAACTACTCTTCCCACTCGTCCTATTCATCTTCCCCGGCATATTCGTCGTATTGGTTGGACCCGCCGCAATCAATATTATCGAAGGAATGCTCAATAACTGACCCTCCCCGCAGCCGGAATAGCCCGTACAAGCAAACAAAACGACAGAATCCGCGCCAGCCCATCCGATAAGACAGCGGGCAAGTTGGCAATTGCCCGCTGGTTCAAACCCCCATAGCGAGTCGAAGGATTTTGTATGTTGAGATTGTCGTTGACGTCCCAGGCCGGCTGTCTGTGCGTTGCATTGGGTTTGATGCTAGCAGCCGACACTACCCAGGCCCAATCGTTTCAGTTCCCCCATCGGCCGTTCGGTTTGGGTGCGGCAGGCGGCCACGTGTCGCAAGCGACCTCCGCGGTGGCGTCCGATGGCAAGGCGATTTTTCATCGGGCAGGCTTGGACTATTCCCGCAATGCCGCCTGGCCAACCCCATTCAGCGAGATGGACCGGGGCAGTTACCGCGCGATGTTTCAACCCTGCTTTGATCGCGGCTGGGAATTGGAAGCGACACTGTCCGACGCCTGCTTCGACGAAAGCGGGCGACTGAATCGCTTGGGAGCAGCCAAGATCGCCCAAGTCCAACGCCACTCGCCATTGGATCGTCGGACCGTTTATGTCTACGGCGAACTGCCGCAGGTCGTCGATGCTCGCTTGGCGACAGTACGGCAACACATCGAAGTGGAGCACGGCCGTTCGGCCAATCTGTTGGTGTCGTCGACGGAGCATTTCCCCGTCACGGGCCGCGGCAGCTACGGGGAAGCCGTGACCCGTGCCTTGCGGGACAGTTTGCCAACACCCGCGATCAATGCTCAATCGGTCAGCGGTGCGGTGGGCGGCCAGCAAACCCAGCAGTAGGGCTAAGCTCGTGGCTGGAAGTGGAAGCGGCGGCATTGCGAGAAGAACGCCAGCGGGTTGTCGTAGACGACCCGCCGGATGGTCGCTTCGCTGTGCCCGCGCCGCCGCATCTCAAAGATGAAGTTCGGCACGGCCGTCGGTTGGCTGGGGCCCCAATCCCCAGCGGAATTGACACAGAGTCGCTCGGTGCCGAACTGCTCCACCATATCAGCGGCCCGAGCGGGCGTGCACTTGGAAACCGGATACAAAGTCATCCCGGCCCAAAACCCTCGGTCCAACACCTCGCCGATCGTGTGCTCTTCGACATGGTCGACCAACACCCGCTGCGGTTGCAGGCGGGAATCGCCCTGCAGCATATCCAGGATCATTCGCGTGCCCGGGTATTTGTCGTGCAAGTGCGGGGTGTGTATCAGGATCAGCTCATCGAACTTGGCAGCCAACTCCAGGTGCTCGAGAAAGACGATCGATTCGTTTTTGGTGTTCTTATTCAAGCCGATCTCGCCGATGCCCAACACATTCGGGCGGTCCAGAAACTCGGGGATCATGGCGATGACTTCGCGTGACAGGCTGACGTTCTCGGCCTCTTTGGCGTTGATGCACAGCCAGGTGTAATGAGCGATCCCGTAGGCTGCCGCTCGCGATCTTTCGAATTCAGTCAACTGCCGAAAGTAATCGCGGAAGCTCTCGGCACTGCCGCGATCGAACCCCGCCCAGAAGGCGGGCTCGCTCATCCCGACGCAGCCCATGCGGGCCAAGGTGGCGTAGTCGTCGGTCGTGCGCGATACCATGTGAATGTGGGGATCGAAGTAATCCATCGCTCAACCTTTCTTGCCGACGGGCACGCCCAGAGCTGCCGGCCAATCCGGGCTGTAGGGCAGTGAAAACAGCAGCTGGACATTTTTTGCCCGGCCTGGCGAATCTTTCAACAGCAGCTCCAATCCCTCTCGGATCAAGGCCATACGAGCGGGGTCAGCCGGCGGGGAATCGCTGCGTTCGATCCGATCCAAACTGGCGGCAATTTTGAGGATTCGGGCCCGAATTTCCAGAAATTCTCGGTCCAAAACCTCTTGAGCCGACATGGGACTTCCGACGGGAGAGGCGGGCGACGGAGCAGTCGGAGGTGGGGCGGACATGGGTAGCTCCAGCGGGTCGGAGAGGGGGGGCAAGAAAACTTGGGCGCAGCCAACTTTCCCTTGCATGGTACAATATGAAGTGTGCGTAGGAAATGACCACCCCCAACCTTGTTCAGGCGGACCCCCAGATGAAATGCTCACTGTTTGCCACGAATCAAACGCCAACTCAGCCTGAGGTCATCAACCGCGAACTGCCCCTAGTTCTGCTGCCCGGCGGCAGTGGCAGCCGGACGGGTCGATGGGACTTGGCAAAATCAATCCTGGCCGGAGCCTTGTTGCTGACGACGGGAGCCTGGACCGTGGGGCTGGGGAACACTAGCTCGCTGGCCTTGGCCCAAGCCACCACCCCCTCGACGGCGGCTCCGGTCGCTGATGGCCTGAGCCCGCTGTCGGCCGAGTTGAACCAAACGCGATTGACCAGCACCGGGCGGGGGCTCCTGTTCCTGGATGGGCAGCAGGGCCCAGACGGCAGCTTCGCGGGACACGCGGGCACCGGCCCGACGTCGCTGGCCGTGGCCGCGATGCTCCGCAATGGCCGTTCCGCCTCCCATCCCGCCGTGTCGCGTGGCTTGCAGTTTTTGCTGGCCAATCGACAAGCGGACGGCGGCTTCTACGCCGAGGGCTCGACGCACAAGAACTACGAGACCTCCTTGGCCATCATGACCTTGGCCCTGGTCGAAGAAGGTCGGACCTACGCCACAGAAATTGCTGCGGCCACCCAATTGATCCGCCAGATGCAATGGGGACCCAACAACGACAAAGGCCCAGAAGACATGACCTATGGCGGAGCCGGATACGGTCGCCATGGTCGCCCCGACCTGTCCAACACCTCATTCATGATCGATGCCCTGAAGGCGGCCGGCGTCAGCGCAGACGATCCGGACATGCAAGCCGCACTGGCTTTTGTCAGTCGCTGTCAGAACCACGAGTCGGAGCACAACAAAACCGAATTCGCGACCCAAGGACCCAAAGACGGCGGCTTCTACTACACGGCCGCCAACGGCGGAGAGAGCATGGCCGGCGCGGATCCGGTCGGCGGACTCCGCAGTTATGGCTCCATGACCTACGCCGGCCTCAAGAGCATGCTCTATGCGGGCGTTTCCAAGGAGGACCCGCGGATCCAAGCCGCCATGTCCTATCTGAAGAAACACTACGACGTCAAATCGAACCCAGGCATGGGACCCGCCGGCCTCTTCTACTACTACCAAATGTTCAGCAAAGCCTTTCGGGCGGTCGGCGAAAGCACCTTCACCGATGCCAATGGCGTTACCCACGATTGGCGAGCCGATTTGATCCGCGAATTGCAGACGCGGCAACAAGAAAACGGATCCTGGTACAATGTCGAAAGCGATCGCTGGATGGAGGGCGACGCGGTGCTGGTCACCGCCTACGCACTGCTGGCGTTATCCTACGCGGAGTAATGCGGTTGGCCGCCTCCGAGGGGAGCGAGTGCCGCTAACCGCTCCCATAACTTTTGCAATCCGAAGATCGTACCCGCGAAGGAAATATTCATGGCCGATGCTCAGTGGCTTGAGGAAGGGTCCAAAGCCCCAGCGTTCACGCTCAAGGACCAACACGGCAAGTCCGTCAAACTGAGCGATTTCAAAGGCCATCCGGTCGTCGTCTACTTCTACCCCAAAGACGACACCCCGGGCTGCACCAAAGAAGCCTGTGCCTTCCGCGATCAACAAACGGACTTGCAACAACTGGGCGCCGTGGTGTTAGGAATCAGCCCGGACGACTCCGCCTCGCACGGCAAGTTTGCCACCAAATACGATCTCAACTTTCCACTGCTAGCTGACACAGAGCACCAGGTGGCCGAGAAGTTCGGCGCGTGGCGTGAGAAGAACATGTACGGGAAAGTTTCCTTGGGGATCCAGCGTTCCACCTTTTTGATCGACGCCACCGGCAAAGTGGCCAAGGTCTGGAAGCGAGTCCAGGTAGATGGCCACGACCAACAGGTTCTAACGGCCTTGCGTGAATTGGTGGCGGAAGCTTAATCCCCCCGCAGGCCAATCGAAGCAGGCCAATCACAAGCAGGCCAATCACAAGCACCCGTGAGCCTGTCCCCTGTGCGGGGCCTTTATTGACCGCTGGACAGGCCGTTGGGGAAGGCAACCGTCCGGTAGTTGCCCAGGCCTTGCCAGCCGCCTCGGGCAGTCCCCGGCCCGAACACGGCGGGCCCGGAATTTTAAAAGTATTTTAGCAAGACGATCTTCGTGGCGGCAACCTGACGCGCAGCGACGTGCTAGGAATTCTCCCGCTAGACCTACCATTCTTGCAAAAAAAATTGCAAGTCAATACTAGGCAGGTGGCGATACTTTAAGTTGGAATCCTACGGACGGAAGCGGATAGCCCGAGTGCTCATCCGCCACTTGTCCGCCCCGACTGAGTGTGGAGAGACTGGCATGCAAACGGGCACCCATCCGCCGACGTCCCTTGATGCGATGGCAGAGGACGGCCGGGAGGGCCAGGGCTTGAGCGGAGATTCGTCGAGCCAAAGTGAAGCGGTGGGCACGGAACCCGCGGAACGACAGACCACGGGTCGTGTCCAGCGACTCTTGGAGGCAATCGAGTCGCTGGCCAAAGTCGACTCGGAGTCGGAAATTCCGACCGAACGGTTGGTTCAAGTGGACGCAATCCAAGAGCACCTGTTGGAGCACCTGGACGAATTGAACCAACTGCTGCAGTGGCAGGTGGAACGGTTGGTCCGACAACGTCCCGGCTCAGCCTTGGCAGGGGCAACTGCCTAGCACCTTTTTCCAGAAAAGAGGTGTTTATTTTAGTACCCTCGGATGTTACCATCTAGGGGAAGCGGTGGAAGTCCGGGCAGCCGCGTGCCCGACACTCGCGGGCCACTCGCTCGCGGGCCAGACGTCCGCGCATGTTGGCCTTTGGTGGTGTTTGCCCCAGAGGCTTCGCATTCCTAACAACCTTTGCAGGAAGGACGGCGGGTGAGCATGCTGTCTGAAATTGCGGTCAAGGTTCAATCCGGCCAGAAATACAAGTTCGCGGTGCACCCTTTGGACGCGAGGTGCCGCCAGGTGGCCGGTGTCTACATGGTGACCCATCGGGCGGAAGCGGAAGAGGGCCAAGCGGTCCATCACTATCTGTCCATCGGCGAGACGGACGATCTGAGCCAGTGGCGTGAGCAAGTGCCCGAGATCGTCTGCCACGAATCACATAACGCCAACTGTATCGGCGTGCTGTACGAGCCCGATTACCAGAATCGCTTGCGGATCGTCAATGACATTCGCGAGAGCTTTGAATTGCCCTGCGATTGACGGGGCGGTCGGCCGTGCCATTTAGCTTGAAATAGAAAAACAACTGGACCAAGCCTGTGCTGGAGTCGTGGCTGCTGGTGGCGTTGGCGATCGGTTTGATCGCCTATCTCTATGCGGCGGTGGGCCATGCGGGCGCTTCCGGTTACATCGCCGTGCTGACCCTGGCGGCGTGGGAACCGCAAATCATCAAGCCGACGGCTTTGGTACTCAACTTGATCGTGGCCTCGCTGGGTGTTTGGCAGTTCTTGCGGCAGGGCCATTTTTGCTGGGCATTGTTTTGGCCGTTGGCCCTGGCGGCCGTGCCGCTGGCCTTCCTCGGCGGTTATCTCAACTTGCCGGCCGCTGCGTTTCAGTTGCTCATCGGGTTGGTGCTTTGGGGTTCGGCCCTGCGTTTCTTATGGGTGGCGAAAACGGATGTCGCCCTGGGTCCGCCTCCCTGGTACGTGGGGCTGCCAACTGGGGCGGGTCTGGGCTTCTTGGCGGGACTGACTGGGACCGGCGGTGGCGTCTTCTTGACGCCCTTGGTGCTGGGAATGCGATGGGCGACCACCAAACAAACGGCCGGCGTCTCAGTGCTGTTTATCCTGCTCAACTCGGGCGCGGGGCTGGTGGGCAACTTCAGCAGCACGCAGTTTTTCCCCACACTGGCCATCCCCTTGGCCGTGGCCGCAGCCGGTGGTGGGCTGTTGGGTGCCTATTGCGGCAGCCAGCGATTCTCGGCAGTCGTGATCAAGCGTCTCCTGGCAGTGGTCTTGTTGATTGCCGGCGGCAAGCTGATCCTGACGGCCTTGAGTTGAGTGGCTGTGCAGGGCGGTGCCCGTCGCTTGCCAGCCGAGGCCCGTGTCCGCTAGACTAAGCGGGTTCCCTCGGTCACTTGTCAGGCTGGCGGGAAGGGTTGTTAGGGTCGTGTATTGAAGCAATCGTGACGTTTCTCCTTGGTGTGAATCGTGACGTGTTTTTTCCAAAGGAATCGCTGCGATGGGATCTCGCGTAACGCTCTCTCCGTGTTGGGTGCTGTCGATTTTGGTGGCTGTCGTGATGGGCGCTGGGGACCATGGTCTGGCGAATGCCGGCTACCGGCCTCAAGAAACGGCCGATGCTCCGGCGGCCGCTGCCCCGACCGGCAGCAATGCAGCGCAGGTCATTCTGTTGGAGGCCGGTCAGGCCCCGCACCAGGTGCTGAGAATGAAGCCGGTCAAGGGACAAACGCACCGACACGAACTGTCCATGCAAATGAAAATGGCGTCGGAGGCCAACGGGCAAGGCATGCCGGGCGTCGACAGCCCCACGATGACTTTCACAATGGAGTCGACGGTGACCGAAGTCAAAGAGAATGGCGACTTTGAGGTGACCGTGGTCTACACCGACGCGGGCCTGGGTGATGACTCGGGGCCACCGGAAATGGTGGAGGCCCTGACCGACGTCATGCAGTCGATGGTCGGCATTCGGTTCAACTCGCTGATCAATTCTCGGGGTGCCACCGAAAAAACGGAGATCGAGATGCCGGACTCCGTCAATCCGTTGGTGCGGCAACAGATCAGCGAAATGGCCAAGTCGTTGGATCAGATGACTTCACCTTTCCCAGAAGAGGCGATCGGACTGGGCGGCAAGTGGAAGTTGGTTTCGCCGATGGAAACCGGTGGCATCAAGTTGACGCAGACGACGATCTTTACCGTCGAAGCCATGACCGCCGATACCGTCACCGTCAGTGTGGCGATCTCGCAAGAAGCGCCCGCTCAAGATGTCGACGTGCCAGACGCCGGTGGTGCCAAAGTGCGATTGGAGTCGCTGACTTGCCAAGGCACTGGTCGCTCGCAACTCAACCTGCAGTCGGTCTTGGCCGATCTGGTGGACATCAAGATCGAGCTGGAGTTGGAGATGAACGTCCAGTCATTCGGTCAAGAGATTGACATTGTGCAAACGGTTGAAAATCAAATGAAGATCAAGGCCGTGCCCAAGAGCAACTAACGAACGCAATCAGCGGCGACTAATCCAATGGGAAGTCGCGGACCAGCACGGTGGAGTCGTACAGGC
Source organism: Pirellulaceae bacterium (assembly GCA_018402565.1). Lineage (GTDB taxonomy): Bacteria > Planctomycetota > Planctomycetia > Pirellulales > Pirellulaceae > M30B19. The sequence goes on from JAGYIQ010000003.1 coordinate 217,684, forward strand.
GGAGGTGGCGGTAGTACACCTCGAGGATCAGGATGGCGAAGGCGGTATTGTACAGCCGCCCGCCTTCGCTGCCCGTCTTGTCGTGCGGGAAGAACCAACTGCCTCGCTCGTCGCCCAAGCTGCTCTGGGTGTTGAGCAAGAAATCCTTCAATTCCTCGTTCCAGTTTTTCCACAGCGGCCCACCGTGGTGAAACAGCACCATGGTGGTGTAGTAATTGAAATAGATGTGGTCGTTGGAGACTCGCTGCGAGGCCAGGTAATCCACACCCATGGCGATCTCGTCGCGGCCGGGCCCCCAGCCTTGGTGCATGCGGAGGAGCACCCCGATGGCCGTCGGCACGGGCTGGGCCAACGTCGGGTCCAGACCTGGGTAGGTAAAAAATGCGCCGGGGCTGACCGATTGCGACTCGACAAATTTGCTGGCTTGTTTCCAAGTGGCGTCCGGCACTGTCGCGCCGGCCATTCCGGCTGTCTTGAGTGCCAACCATTGCCAACCGGTGACGTTGATGTCCCCGAGCTGGCCGGGCATGTAGCGCCAGCCACCCAAGGGATGTTGAGCGGCCACGATAAAGTCGACCGCTTCTTGCACCTTCGGCCCCAGCTGCGGATCGGCCGACAACGCCCAGGCTTCGGCCAACGCCAAGGTGGCGATACCCTGGCCGTACATCGAGTGTTCGGTCAGTTGGGTCAGGTCGCCGCGTTTGGAGGTCTTGAGCAAGAAGTTGAGTCCATCCAACACCACTTTTTGGTAGGGGCTCTGTTCCAGATGGTGGTGGTTCCGGCCCAGGAAGCAGAGCAGGGCCAAGCCCGTGGCGGCCGCGCGGCTGGCGGAGTTCCCGGCGTTTCGCGATCGGCTGTGATTGGGGTGGCGGAAGCTCCAACCACCGTCCGGCCATTGATGTCGGACCAGCCACTCCAGTCCGCGGTCGACCGCCGCTTCCGTGGCGTCATCGCCGCCGCCGCGAGCCACCAGATCGGCGCGCCGTGCGGCCTGTCGCCCGGACAAGCCACCGCCACCTTCCGCCAATCGGTCCAATGTGACGGGGGTGAAATCCAGGCTGGGATTCGTCGGGGGAATCGCCGACACTGTTTGGCTTGGCGGGGCCAGGGTCGGTTGCGGGTCCGGCCAGGGCTGCGTTTGCCAGGCATCAAACTCCAGGTCGTCCGCCGCAGCATCCGCGACGCTCTGGAAGTCGGCCGCGGCCACGGTTGGTCCCGTTTCGAAACCGGCCAACTCCAGTGGCCCCTCGCCCGATTGCCGCGGGATGAGCCACCACGCCAACAGCAGCAGCAACAGGACGTGCCCCATCAAGCTGAAGACGATCCCGGCCAGGTCGCGACCTCGATACCAGACAGGCGGAGGCTCGGCTGCTGTGGCCTGAGCGAAGGTGGCCAGGGCTTGCTGCACATCCGCTGCGGAGATCTCAGCCGGGGCTGACACCGAGACGTCGGCCCAGGCCCCGCTCGCTTGCCGCTGCAGTTGGGACAGGACATCCTCGGCATCCACCTGCGATCGGCGCGGTGGCCAAGTCTCGGGCAGCGGCGCAACCGAGGTTGCCGCAGCTGCAGAGCTGGGCGAGCCAGCGGACAAGGGACGAGGTGGTTTCACGGACACATTGGTTCTCGTAGAGGCGATCTCCCCGCCCAGCCGCGCTGCGGAACGGTCGTGGCACGCGGCCGCGACAGACGGCGGCTGCCAGAGTCTAGGTCGCAGCCCCGATCGCGTGGTCCCGCGACCGTCCCCGACCCTTCGGCATTATGGCCCCGCGCGGGCCGCTTGTCACGCTTGCAACGCCAGTAACGATTGTGACCGCCGCCCTGCTGGCTGTGTGACCGTTCACTTGCCAATGCAAAACCGCGAGAAGATGGAATCCAGAATATCGTCGGTGTAAATCGTGCCGACCAGGTGCCCCAGGTGATCGATGGCTCGATGCAGTTCGGCCGCCACCAGCTCCTCGCCGCCGTGGTCCTGAACGACCTGGACCGCAGCCAACAGGGCCTCGTCGACTTGTTCCAGATCGGCGACGGCTCGAGTGGACAAACCCGCGGGCGAGGCGTCTTGGTTCTGGGCCCGAGCCGCTACCCGTTGCTGCATGGCCCCCTTCAAATCGTCCAAGCCGGCGCCGGTCTGAGCGCTGACCGATACGCTGGCCACCTCCGACCAACCCAACTCGGCCAACGCTGCCACGACGCAGGGGGGGCCGCTCCCATGGGCGATCGATTCCATCCGTTCCGTCGTCTCTGCGGTCCCGGCGCGGGAACCTGTCTCGCGGGAACCTGTCGCGCGGGAACCTGTCGCGGGGGCGGCAGCGGCCAGCGGCAGGAGGTCGGACTTGCCCCAGACGATCAGGTCGGGAACCCGCGGTAGGGACTGGGCCCACTGCGGCAGATCCGCCATCGGCTCTTGGCTGTCCCAGCACAGGATCAGCACATCGGCCGACGGCAACAAGCCGCGGGCCTGCTGTTGTCCCAACCGATCTAGCGGATCCGTGTCCGTGCCGCCGCTGCCGGTGGCCTCGGTGGCGCTGTCGGCGGTGGGGAAGTCGGTGGCGGGGAAGCCGGTGGCAGGGACGTCGGTGACAGGGACGTCGGCTGCGGCCGAGTCTGAGTCTGAGTCTGAGTCCGAGCCGGTGGCGCGGAGCGGATCCAATCCAGCGGTATCGATCAATTCCACAACGCTGTTGGACAAGGCCAGTCGACTGCTCAGGTAATCGCGTGTCGTCCCGCGTTGGGCGGAGACCAGGGCGGCGTCTTGGCCAACCAGGGCATTGAACAGGCTGCTCTTGCCCGCGTTGGGCGGTCCGACCAGCAGGACGCGACTGAGTCGAGCGGTCTGGCTACGTTGCCGCAGTTGCGCCAATGTCGCCGCCAGCTGCGCCTGCAATCGCTCCAGATCGCCTAACAACTGGCTGCGCGAAATGAACTCGATGTCCTCATCGACAAAATCCAGTCCCGCCTCGAGATGGGCCAGCAGCCCGATCAGGTCGTCGCGGAGTCGTTGGAGAGGTGTCGATAGCCCGCCAGCCAATTGTCCGAGGGCTTGGTGCAGGGTGGCGGGGTCTTGAGCAGCGATGACTTGCCAGACGGCTTGGGCTTGCAACAAGTCCAAGCGTCCCGCCAGAAACGCTCGCTGCGTGAATTCACCCGGGGCCGCCAAGCGGGCACCGCAGCGGAGACATTCGCGAACGGCCCGCTCCAGCAAGAACGGGATGCCGATCAGATGCAGTTCAGCCGAGGGTTGGCCGGTGTAAGACCGCGACGTGGGCCAGGACCACAGGTCGACGGGCACGGATTCGTGGTCCTGGTCGCCGCGGCGCAGCTGCAACCGACCACGCTGGCGGCGTGGTTGCTGCGTAGCCGTGGGCGGCGGTTGCTCCGTCGGTGGCTCCGTCGGTGGCTCCGTCGGTTGGAAGCACTGTTCCAGCATCTCGTGGACGCGTGGCCCGCTCAGCCGCACGATGCCGCGGGCGGCCGGTTGACCGCCACTGGCGATCGCCACGATGGTGTCGTGCAAGTCCTGGACCGCGGCGCCCACCGACATCGCTTATTCCTTCTGCTTGTCCTTCAAGCGTCGCTGCCGTTGTCGCTCACGTTCGCGGAGTTCCTGTCGGCTCTTGTCGTCCAACTGTGTCTTGCCGGCGGACGGCAGCGGCTTGGCCACAACAGCATTGGAGGTCGCCAAGTCGCCATCGCGGGCGATGCTGTCCAAGATATCCTGCGACAACTGCGGCTTGGGGATCACGGCCCGTTCGATCAAGCCCCAGATACTGGAGGTAATGAAGTAGATACACAAACCGGCGGGCACCTTGAAGAACAGAAAGCCCATGAAGATCATCATGTAGCTCATCATCTTCTGCATCAAGGCCTGCTGTTCGTCCGTCGGCGGGGGCATGAAGATTTTCTGCTGGGCGATGAACAGCACGATCGTCAGGATCGGCAGCAGGTTGAAGTAGGGGCCCAACCAACCCGTCTCGCCGGCGATAAACGTCGGCAAGTAGCTCGACCAATTCCAGAGTTGATCCGGGCCAGCCATGTTCGAACACCAGCTCATGCCGGGCAACAGCGGTTGATCCCGCAGTTCAAAGTCCACGCTCAGCCCACGGTACAAACCCACAAAAATCGGCAATTGCAAAAAGACAATCAAGCAGCCACTGAAGGGGTTGTACTTGAAGCGACGGAACAGCTCGCGCTGGGCCAAGCCCTGCTTCTCCAAGTTTTCCGGGTACTTTTCCTTGATCTTTTTCATTTCTGGCGCCAGGGCCTGCATCATCTGGGCGTTGATGACCGCCTTGCGTGAGATGGGCATCATCAACAATCGCACCACGACCGTCAGCAAGATGATGGCCAAGGCATAATTGCCAATCAGGTAATAGAGTGCGTGTAGCAACCACAGCAGGGGCAGCGAGAACATGCCGAACCAACCGAAGCTGACGGTGTCATCCAAGGCATAGGTCGACAGCAGTTCCGGTCGCTTGGGCCCCGCAAACAGATGGAAGGTCTGACGGTAGCCCGGAGTCGCGGAGACGCTGGGGGCCGCATCTTCCGCCTCGGCCGCGTCTGGCTCCCCTGCCGCTGGGCTGGGGGGCAGCGAGACGGTGTTGTAGAGCCGGAAGGAGAGGTCGTGCTTCATCGTGTCTCGACCCTCCAACTTCGCGCCCACGGGGCCAGCGAATCCGCTGTAACAGACGTACGGAGCCGGGCCCGCTGCCGCCTGAGGCGCCGCCTCGTCCGGTGTGGCGGCACCAGCAGCCAGCGCATCAGGAACCACCGCGTCTGGCTGGGCGGTGTCGGGCTGGGCGGTGTCGGACTGGGCGGTGTTGGACTGGGCGGTGGTCGAGTCGCTGGCCGCCGGGGTGGACGCCGGCTTCAGGCCGGTCGGTGTGGTGGCCTGTGGCAACAGGGCACTGGCGAAGTACAGGGTGTCGACCGCGGCGTAACGCACCGTGCGTTCCTCCGCCGAGCTGTCGCGGGGGAAGACCGTGAACACGCCGTTCTTGTCCACCTCGGTGTCGATTTCCGCCCGGCCGTAGAATTGGTACGGACGCGCCGCGGTGCTGGTGACCACGTCGCGAGCACCGGCCGAGTAGCCAATCTTCCAAAAGCCGCCGTGCAATTTGATCTGGTACCACCAGCCTTCAATCGATGTGGCGACGGGGCCACCGAGACGGTAGGCCACATCCAACGCTTCATCGGTCTGGTTGTACAGGTCGACTTCCATTTCTACGTGATAGCCGGCCACCGCCGGGTCGTGACGCTGTTCGGCGGCAACCCGCGGCAAACGAAACCGCTTGACCACCACCACCGCCCCGTCGCGAGCGCCCGCCGGTTCCGCGGCGCCCGGAACGTCGGCTTCCGGAGCCAACACCGCGGTCAAGGCTTCCGAGGTCTTGAGCAGCCGGCGGTAAACCGCCCGAGGCAAGCGGTAAGTGAACTCGACGCAGTCGCGGCCGTCGGCATCCACGTACTGCCGCCCCTCCCAATTGTCCTGTTGCATGGCCAGGTCCAATTCCTGCCAGCCCGCCAGCCGCGCGTCCTGCAAACTGAAGTCCAAGGTCCCGGGGTACTCCTGGTCGCTGACCTTTTCGCTCAGGTTGCGATACTCGGGCCCCAACATCTGCTTGGGTCGATCCATCAAGGTCGCTTGAACGGTGTACTCGCTCCAACCCGCAGCCATTGCCGGTGTTTCGGCGGTTGTTTCGGCCGGTGTCTCCGCGGCTGCTTCGGCCGCGTCCCCGTTCGTGGCCGCGTCACCTGCCTGGGAATTTTCGCTCAGTGCCGCGTCGGCGGCGGTGGTTGCCGGAATGGGGGCGGCAGCTCCGCTACGACGAGCCAATTGGACGGTCACCGCCTGCCCGGGGAGGGTCTGTCCCAAGAAATTCTGCAGGTCAAAATCGCTGCGGATGGGCTGTTGGTCGATGCTCAACAAACGATCGCCGACTCGGACCGGCAGCGGCGCGTCTCCCTGGGCGACGGCGGTGGTCAAGGGACTGCCCGACGGCAGAGCGCCAATCAAGCAGCCCGTGGCATCGGCCTGCAATTCGAGATACCCTAAATATCCCGATTTATTCTCGACTTCACGCGTCAGAAACCGACCTTTGGCATCTCGCTGAACCAATTCGATCCGCCGCACGCCGGCCCCACGACTGTCCAACGTCACCAACAAGCAGTCGCTGCCCGCCGTGTCGAGCGAACCCAACGTGAAGAACTGCCGCGGGTTGTTGGTCGGATGTCGCCGCGGCGCGTCCTCGGCGACGTCCAATCCTTGCTCCAAGTTGGCGTCGGGTTTGGGTTTCCGCAAACCGAAAGGATCGGCAATTTGCAGGAAAAAAAAGACCGCCAGAAATAACATCATGGTCGTAAAGAGACGTCGATTATCCACGATGTGGCTTCCGCATTAAGGATAGGGAGTGCGACCGAATCTGGCGGCCGAGTTCGCTGGGCAGGGGGGTTACTTCACCAGTGCAAAAGTTTCGCATAGGTGCTTGAGGTCGTTCATGAAATTGGCGGCCCCCACGCCGTTGAGGATCCGATGGTCGAATGTCAACGTGAAGGTGACCGCGCTGTGGAACTTGAACCCCTCGCCTACGGGTACCGGTTGCCAATAGGCTTCGCCCATGGCCAGCGTGGCGACGGCCGGAGCGACAATGGCCGGGATTCCCATCCGCATGCCAACCTTGCCGATGTTGGACACGGTCAGTGTGGTGGATTGGTCCGCCTGATCTTGGCCGTTGCGAGCCAAGTCGATCTGCCGGACACAGGCGTCGAAGAAGTCGGCCTGGCTGAGCGTATCGGCGTCTCGTACGACCGCCGTCACCAAGACATCTTCCGGCAAGCTGACCGCGATGCCCAAATTGGTGTGCTTGTATTGATTGAGGTGTTTGGCATCCGAGGCCAACGAGCTGCGGAGCTTCGGATGCTTCTTCAGGGCCTCCACCACACACCACAGGCTCATAACAAAGCTGGTCGGGCCACCCGCTTGCCGAGTTTCGGCGCGAGCCGCATCGATGGCCGTCCAATTGACTTCCGTTTGCACGGTGACGGGGATCGTCTGCTGGGCGCTGCGAGTCATGCGGTAGTTGAGCGTCAACTGATGCCGCGACAGGGGTACCACGTCGTACTTCTCGGAGGCGACGCCAGGGATCGACATGGCCTCGACCCCGCCGCTGGCGATGAATCGATCGACGTCTTCGGGCATCAGCTTGTTGCCCACCGCGGGGATCTTCTGGGCGACGGCCAACAGCCCCTTCTCCTTCAGATACTTACGGGTCCGCGGCGGGATCTTCACGCCGGCCTCGGTCTCCCGCGCCGCCCCACCTTCTTCTTCCTCGTCGTCGCCCGCCGAGCCACCGCCGTCCGTGTCACTGGACGGAGCAGGCGCCGCCTGGTCCTCGATCGGCCCATGACCCGCGGACATCACCGCGGTGCCCTCCGCCACTTCCACCTTGGCGATCTCGGTGCCAATCGCCAACACCGATCCGGTCTCCACCGTCCATTCGACCAACACGCCATCGTAAGGGGACTCGACATCCGTCGTCGCCTTGTCGGTCTCCATCACGTAGATCGGCTCATCGCGGCGAATCGTATCGCCAGGCTTCTTTAAGAACTCGACCAGGAGTGCTTCTTGCAAGCCTTCGCCCAACTGCGGGATGAGGATCGGAATGACGGGCATCGGTTGCTCCACGGGGAAAAGCGGGTTGCACGGGGGGGCGACGGCCCCATACCACTCCAGGACCGCTCGGCGAGAAATTCCAGCGACGCTGTGGGAACGCGGAAAATCGTCCGGAATTTTAATTGCCCTCTGCCAACCATCCAAGGACGGGTAAGGCCCCAGAACCAGACCAGCCCCAGAACAGCCCCAGAACCAGACCAGCCCAAAACGACAAAAGGCCGCCAAAACCGAAGTCCTGGCGACCTTCTGAAAATCTCTGGCATACAAGCAGCAATGGGAGCTGCTGGGAGAAAGACCTGTACCAGACGTGCTGAGCACTGCCTGAGCGGCACAGGCCAACCCGTAAAATTGGTCCCTCAGCCGTATTATCCAGAGGCTTGTATTATACCCGCACGTCGTCGCACGGCTACACCTAAGTCTATCGGACAAAGCATTCCAACGTGGAATAAATAATCCTTCACGCTGGCATTTTGCCCCGCCGGTCCCCGTTTTACTCGATGCGATCGTCAATCTTCATTAAAGAACCGCCCCAGCCGCTGAACTTCCTCACCCGTCAAGGCTCGGTCAAACAACATCAACTCGTCCAAATCGCCCACATAATCCAGCCCCAACATCAATGCGGCCCGCTCCAGATCCCAGGTGAACTGGAGGGGCCGACGAATCGAACCCTGCAATTTCCCGTCGATGTAAAAGTGACACACCGCCGGTTCGGCCGCGTCGCTGGCGTTGATCCCGGCAAAGGTCCAGGCCACATGGGTCCATCGTTCTCGCGACAGGGGAGCCTGCGGCACATGGACCATCGGTCGCTCCGCAGCCGGAATCGTGTCCCAGGCCCGGTCCGTCGGGTTCCAAAACGCGTAATCGGCGAACACTCCCAAGCGAAAGGTGCGGGGCGAATCGATGTCGAAGTCAATAAAGAACGAGGCATTGTTCCAAGCTTTATCGGTGATTTGGATGGGATCCGAGTAGCCTTCCCCCAGGTCCTCGTCCGGGCTCAGCCGCAACCACAGCGATACCGTGCCCTGCCAGTCCCGCGGTTGGTAGTCCAGATTGGCCCCCGAGTAGAACAAGACCTGCTTGGACTTGCTGCGGAAGCGGAGCGCATCGCCGCGGCGACCCTCGCCGGCCAGGATCTCCACGTCCTGCCGAAGTTGACCGGCTTCCTGGGACAGACGCTGCAGGCTGGGAGCCGTGTACAGCAAACGGTCCTGCCGAGCCACCTTGGCGTCCGTTCCGCCGTCAAACGGCGCATGAAAGTAGAGACTGGACTTGATCGCCTGCCAATCGTCATCGACGGGCCCAGCCGATGGCCCAACCGTCAGCTCAGCCGATGGCCCGACCCGGGGAACGCTGGTCGCAGGTTGTTCAGCCGCAGGTTGTTCAGTGGCTGGTTGCTCAGTGGTGACCTGTGCCATGGTGACTTGTGCCATGGCGGGCAGTTGGATCGCCACAGCCAGCAGGAGCACTGGGACGGCGGCGTGGATGGCGCGAGCGTCCCACCGAGCCCACGTGCGACGTTGCGGAAGTCGGAATGTGGCCGAATAACTCATGGCTTGTCCTCTCGGTGTGCGGGTCGGGACCCCCAGGTTTGACGGCGAGCGTTGGCCTCCAGCTTACCAACTCCGCGGATTCTTACCAATAATCCGTCTGATACAGCGAATGCACCTGGAATCCGACATTTCCTTCCTCCGTCGGCGGCTGGATTGTAGACAGATGGTTCCTCCACAGACTAGGCTTAACACTTCGGCGCGGTTTCACCGACGTCCGGCGGGCGACGGTCTGCCGCCTTGGCAACGGCCGGAGGACCCGGTGCCCGTTCCTGCTGCAATCGCAAAGCGAATTCGTCGGATGAGGTTTACGTTCCCCAGTGGTTCGACCCCCTTGGAGGGGTACACGATCAAACGCGGCCTGGGCATAGGCGGCTTCGGGGAGGTCTATTTTGCCGTCAGCAACTCCGGTAAAGAGGTCGCCCTCAAGCGAATCGCTCGCAATTTGGAGGTCGAGCTCCGAGGCGTCCGCCAGTGCCTGAACCTGAAGCATCCGAATCTGATTGACCTGTGGGACATCCAGGTCGACGACCACGGCGAGAGCTGGGTCGTGATGGAGTACGTGGCCGGCCCCAGCCTGAAGGACGTGATCGCGGACCATCCCACCGGCATGGCACTCGCGGAAGTCGCCTGGTGGTTCCAAGGCATCGCGGCCGGCGTGCATTACTTGCACCAAAACGGCATCGTGCACCGCGATCTCAAGCCGGGCAATATCTTTCACGATGACGAAGCCCAATTGGTCAAGATCGGCGACTATGGCCTGAGCAAGTTCATTTCATGCTCCCGCCGCAGCGGTCACACCGAGAGCGTCGGGACCGTGCATTACATGGCCCCAGAAATCGGCCGTGGCATCTACGGGCGCGAGATCGACGTCTACTCGCTGGGGATCATGCTGCACGAACTGCTCACGGGGCGATTGCCCTTCGATGGTGAATCGTCCCAAGAAATCATCATGAAGCACCTGACCGCCCTGCCGGACGTGTCGGGATTGGCGCCACCCTTCGCCCAGGTCGTCGTCAAAGCCCTGGCCAAAGACCCAGAACAACGGTATCGCAGCGTATCCGAAATGCTGGTCGACCTGCCCGATCCGTTTTGGCCGCCGGCCCTCAAGCGAGCCCAGCCCGCTCCGACAAAGCCTGCCGCGGAACAGGCCAGTGCCGCCGCGGAACAGGCCAGCACTACGGCCGCCATGCTCAGCCCTCCGGCAGAAACACCCAACGCCGGCCCGGGATCACCGAGCCCGCTCTCGGCGGCCGCGGTCGCCTCGGGCACCGGACCGGCCAATCGCACGGTTCCGGCCTTGGGTCGGCATCGCTTCAATCAGCCCCCGGCTCCCGTCGCTATCGCTCCGTCGGACCTGCCGAACAACGGCGACGCTGCCTCGACGACCCCGACTGCGACTGCGCGAACGGCTGCGGCCTTGGTTGGGTCGACCTCCGCGCCGCGAGCTCGCCGCGAGGCCGGCGAAGCCAGCTCCGCGGTGCCGATCCAGTTTCGCGAGACCAGCGGGCCCGCGGCCAATCCCCCCGCCGACGGCCCGCTCGTGTCGCCGCGACTGGGGACAAGCCTGCCCCGCTCGACTCGCCTCGGCCAGACGCCCCCTGTGGGAGCCGGGGCCGAGATCGTATTCGGCGAAGTGAAGTTCCACGATGTGGTGGAGGCGGAGATGGTGTTCGGCGAGCCCGTCGGGGCTGCGACCACGATCGCTGGTCCGGCTGCCGCAGAACCGGACGCCACCATGACACCCGAGATGCTGGGCAAGCGATCGCCGGCGGCGACCGCCTCCGACGCCGCTCCAACGTCGCCGCTGACACTGAGCCAACGCGTGGCCCAGACCAGCAGTCCTCAGGTTCAAGCCGCTACGACTCAGTACCTCCAACAGATCTCAGGCGCTGACCAGTTGGCCAGCCTGTTGGGAGGCATGTTGACCGCCTCGGTGGTCACCGCCGTGATGGCGGCCGCCTGCTTTTACACGGAGTCCGGCCGCGCTGGGGTCCCCAGCCAACGCGAAGATCTGCTGGCGGTTTCCCTCTGGTGGTGGATCTCCGCCTTCGCCACGACCTGGGGTGTGCTGTCGATCTCCCGCCTGTGGTCAGCCGCGGATCGGCAAGTCGGCTGGCGCCGCTGGACCCTGCTGCCGCTGGCCGTCGCCGTCGGCGGTTTTGCTTGGGGCTCGGCCCAGGCTTTGGCGATCGACTTCTCCCCGATCCAGGCCCGCACCAATTACTTTGACCAGGGCCTGCTCGGCTCCCTGCTGTTCACCGATCATCAACCTGGACTGAGTGGCTTCCTCCTGTTCTTCCTCGGGCTGCTGGCCGGCGGGGCCTGGTTCCGACAAACCAACCCATTGCGAGTCCACTGGGTCCACTGGGGCTGGGTGTTGCGAGCCGCAGCCTTGGGCCTGCTCCTGTCCCCGCTGGTCAATTTCGACTGGTCGTCCGCCGCCATGTTGGGAGCGTCCGTTTCGCTGGCAACGCAATTGTCGGCCCCGTACTTTTCCGACCGTCAACGACTCGCGGTCCAACGCTTGGCCGGAATTTAGCGCCAGGACCGCGCCCCCAAACGCATCAGCCAACATGACGCTCCAACGATTTCTGCCGTTTGCCTTGAACTTTCGCGCTGGCGTTTCGCCGCTTGGGTGCTGCAGCCTGCTGATCGCCGCCGCGACCTTGGTCCTGGGCGGAGCGCAGAACGTGTCGGCCGGACCCACGGCAATTGCTCCAGAGAGCGATTGGGCGGCAACGAACCCCACGCCCGCAGCGACCATCACGGCCTTCCACCAAGAAACGGCTGACCAGGGCAAGAGAACCCAGGAAACCAGCAACGGCGGAGCGAGTGACAAGGATACGAGCCCCACAGAGACACGCCCCACGCAGACAAGCCCCACGGAGACACGCCCCACGCAGACAAGCGACAGCGCGGCGAGTGACGAAGGCGCTGTCCCACCGGCCAACGTCCCACCGGCCACCCTTGCGCCAGCCAACGTTACGCCAGCCAGCGTGCGGCCAACGTTGCGCCGGCCAACGCTGCGCCGGCCACCGTTGCGCCGGCCACCGTTGCGCCGGCGGACGTGCCGTTGGAGAGTCGCGAAAGGGTCGTGCGGACCATTCGCTTTGCGGTGGTGGTTGTGGCAACCTTGCTGGCCATGTTCTCCACCGTGGTCCTGCTCAAGATCAATCGCCTGACGCACGGCAAGTACATGGGGCGGCTGTGGTGGGTCGGGATCGCCTTGGTGGTCGGTTGGTTACTTGCCGGCTGGCTCTGGGCTTGGAACAATGACTTCTGGGCCAAGTGGCTGGACGGACCTCTTTTGTAAGCGTGGCTAATGACTGATTTTGTGGATGCCGAGCGAGCCGAGAAGCACGCCGCTGAACAGCGATTGGTGGCCGAGATTCGCGGCGGGAGCCAAGCGGCTTGGGGCGACCTGATCGACCGCTACCAGGGCCGACTGACGGCCTTTGTCGAGAGTCGACTGGCCAATCGTTCGGCGGCCGAGGACATCGTGCAGGAAGCTTTTTTGGGCTTTCTCAGCAGCCTGCCCAATTACGACGGGCAGCGGCCACTGGAAGGCTACCTATTTTCGATTTGCAGCTATAAAGTCACCGATTATCTCCGCCGCGAAGGCCGACGACCAACCATCCCGCTCTCGGGGGGTGATCCCAGCGGCGGGGACTGGGAACTGCCCGGCAGCGATCGCGTCGCCAGCAGCCTGGCGCGGAGCGGCGAACAGAAGCGGATCGAGGAACGCTGGGTGGCCGATGCGATCCAGGAGCATGTCCAACGCTGGATGCAAAAGAACAACTGGCTCAAACTCAAGTGCATCGAACTGCTGATCGTCCGCGGTTGGTCGAATAAAAAGACCGCACAAGCCCTGAACTTGACCGAACAGCAGGTGGCCAACTACAAGTTCGACTTTGTCGCCAGCATGAAAGCCGCGATAAAAAAACAGAACGTCGCCCCCGACGCCATCGTGGAACTGGCGGAATAAACCCGCTTCGCGGCCAAACCATGCCGCTCGCGCGTCCCTCGGCGGACCGATCGCTGACGCACTTCGTCCGGCGGGCAGGCTCGCCCCGCCGGAGCGGAAGCTCTTGAATACAGAAAAAAATCCACAATCCACCAAAAATACGGACCTCTACCCCTTGCCCACACGGCCCACCATCCGGGCTGGTCCCGGTGGAGGCATGACTGACCAGCTACCGGCTACCATCTCCCCCAATAATCAAAAAGAAGGATCGTTGCCCCTCAGCCACACCGCCTGCAACGCGAATCAGTGGGCGCGGAAGCAGAGTCGTCTCTCATCGGTTGAGGCATCTCACCAAGCGTTGGGCTCGAAAGGGTTTGGGAGTCTGCATCTCGCGGAACGGGTCTCAGGGGACCGCGCACGCCGGCGGCAGTGCGGGTGAATGTCGCTGCGGTGTCTTGTGTGTGTGGAAAGTCGCGTACGCATGCGTGCCGCCGCCACGTCTTATCTGGGACCGCACCTGGCGTTGCGGTTAAACACCGCCGCCACGTCTTATCTGAAGGGGACCGCGCACGCCTCTGGCGTTGCGGTTAAACACCGCCGCCACGTCTTATCTGAAGGGACCGCACACGCCGGCGGCAGTGCGGGTGAACGTCGCTGCCACGTTTTATCTGCAGGGAGTCGCGGAGGCCGCCGGCCTTAGAGGGCCGCGAGCGCCTGGCGGATGACCTCCAACCGCGTTTCGGCCTGGGCCAACGATTGGCGGACTTCGGCCACCACCTGCTCTGGCGCCCGCTGCACAAAGCTGTCGTTCCCCAGTTTCGCGCGGCGGCCGGCATTGGCTTTGGTCAGCTCCTCCTGCTCCTTCTCCAAACGCTGCCGTTCGGCAACCTTGTCGATAAAGCCCGTCAAGTCGACAAACACGTCGACACCCTCCAACGACACCACGGCGTTGGGCTGCGGCGGTACGATCTCGGTCCCCAACTCACGCAACTCCGCGTTGGCCATCGCCCGAAAATAGCCGGCCATCGGTTGCAACAAGCCTTGGACTTGGGCATCGCAACGCAACGAAAACGACAAACTGGCCTTCGGCGGTATGTTCTGCCGGTTGCGAATCTCGCGAATTGCCGCCAACACCGCTTGGAAGATCGAGAACTGTTGTTCGCACGGCGCATCGATCCAAGTCGTCGGCAGTTGTGGCCACGTGGCCGTCATGGCCACGGGACTGGCTGCCCGGGGTGATAGGACTTGGGGTGGCAGGACTTGGGGCGAATCCGCCTTGGCCAACGAGCCACCAACCGCTTGATCGGCCGACGGGGCTGGGATCAACGACAGCACGGCGTCAAAGCCCCGCTCGGGCGCCACTTGCTGCAGCAACTGCCAGATCGACTCGGTGACAAACGGCATGGCGGGATGCAGGAGTCGCAACAAGGTATCCAGGGCGGCCGCCAACAGGGCCTGGGCTTGCGGCCGCTGTTCGGGATCCTGCAACCGATCTTTGTTGATCTCCAAGTAAAAACTGCAGAAATCATCCCAAGCAAATTGGTACAAGGCCCGGGCCGCTTCAGCAAACTTGAATTGCTCCAGTCGCTGCGTGACTTCCGTCGAGACGGAGGCCAGACGCGACAGCAACCAGCGATCTTCGACGGGCAACTGCGACAAGTCGATCGGTGTGGGCTGGTAGCCTTCCAGGTGGATCAGCACAAACCGAGCTGCGTTCCACAGCTTATTGACGAAGTTGCGAGCCACTTCGAAGCGTTCGCTGATGACCGCCCCGCGGGGCAGGGCCAAGTGCTCAGGCTTCTGGGCCCACTGGGTGGCGAACTCGCCGCTGCACTGCGGGCAGGCGACGGCGGGCAATTCCCGGTTCTTTTTGGTTTGATCAAACGAGTGGCCGCAGTGCGGGCATTCGAATTGGACCGGCAAACGAACATCCTGCGTCTCGGTGGCCAACTGGACCATCGAGAACCGCAGCGCATCGGCACCAAACTTGCCGATGATGTCCAACGGATCGATCCCATTGCCCTTGCTCTTGGACATGGTCTCGCCAAAGCCGTCCAAAATTTTGGGATGGATGTAGACATCGCGGAATGGCACTTGGCCCACGTTGTTCAAGCCTGTCAACACCATCCGCGCGACCCACAGGGTGATAATATCGCGGCTGGTGACCAAGACGTTGGTGGGATAAAAGTACTGCAGCTCCGGCGTCTGCTCGGGCCAGCCCAGGGTCGAGTGCGGCCACAACGCACTGCTGAACCAAGTATCCAACACATCGGGATCGCGAACGAAGCCGGCGGTTTCCAAGGCAGTCACCAGCTCGTCCTGGGGGTCCGCCAGACAGACATGCACGGTGGCCAGTGGCAGATTGAGCAGGGCCCGCTGTTGGGCGTCGGGCTCTTCACAGGGCTCCTCTTGCACGGCCGCGCGACCCTGGGCCGATTTGTCGATACCCAGCGCGAACAGGGACTCGTGAATCTGCTTCAATTCATGGCGATCCGCGGCGGGCCGAGACCACACGGGAATCTGATGGCCCCACCACAATTGGCGAGATACCGGCCAATCTCGCTTTTCAACCAACCAATCCAAGTAACTGCGGGCATACCGCGGCGGGTGGATCTGGACGCGACCATCCTCGACGGCGGCGATCGCATCCTCGGCCAATTGGTCCATCTTGATGAACCATTGGTTGGCCAACAGCGGTTCGATCGGGGTCTTGCTGCGATCGGAGTGGGGCAGTTCGATGTCGCGATCTTCGACCCGCTCCAACAGCTCGGCCGCTTCCAACGCGGCGACGACTTGCTTGCGAGCTTCTTTGATGGTCAGCCCCGCGAAGCGTCCAGCGGTGGCATTCAGCGTGCCGTCGGGATGCATGATATTGATCATCTCCAAGCCCGCGCGACGTCCCACTTCGTAGTCGTTGGGGTCGTGGGCGGGTGTGATCTTGACGCAACCGGAGCCCATTTCGGGCTTCGCCCAGACATCGGCGATCAAAGGAATCGGGCGATCGGCCAAGGGCAGTTGCAACTGCCGTCCCGCCGCAGCCATGTCGGCCAACTGTTTCAAGGCGGCCAAGTGGGTCTGCCGACGTTGCTCCACGGTCTCTCGTTGGGCCTGGATGTCGACGCGTTCCTTCTCGCTGGCCTTCTCCCAACGCTCGTTCAATTCCGCCAACAACTTGTCGAAGGCTTGTTCGGGCTGCGGATGCACGGCGACGGCGGTATCGCCCAGCAGCGTCTCCGGGCGCGTGGTGGCGACGACGATGTAGGTCGGCTCGCCCGGTTGCGGCTCGATGACCGGGTAACGGATATGCCAGAAGTGACCCTTGACCGTTTCATTGAACACTTCGTCGTCGCTGACGGCGGTCTGCAAGAAGGTGTCCCAATTGACGAGCTTCTTGCCTCGGTAGATCCAGGCTTGGCGAAACAGGTCGTAGAACGTGGCGAAGACGGCTCGAGCGCAGATCGGATCCAAGGTGAAGCGCGTGCGAGGCCAGTCGCAGCTGGCGCCGAGACTCTTGAGTTGGCCCAGGATCCGCTGTTCGTATTGGTCCTTCCACTTCCAGATGCGTTCGACCAGGGCTTCGCGGCCCAAGTCGTGCCGCGTCAGGCCCTCTTCCTCTTTCAGGCGACGTTCCACCACGGCCTGCGTGGCGATACCGGCATGGTCGGTACCAACCATCCAGAGGGTGTTGAAGCCCTGCATCCTGCGCCAACGGATCAGGGTGTCCTGCAGCGAGTTATTCAACGCATGGCCCAAGTGCAACGCCCCGGTGACATTGGGCGGCGGGATGACCATGCTGAACGGCGGCCGTGCCGGGTCGACCTCGGCGTGATAGTCTTGCCGCTGGTCCCACAGCCCGAGTATCGCGGCTTCTTGGGTCGAAAAATCGTAGCGGTTGGCCAGTTCTTGCGGGTTCAGCGTCTGGCGGGTTTCCATCGGGGGCACTCGAGCGGAATGTTGGATTCGGAAGCCGGTGGCACGTCGCCACAAACGGCGGCTTCATCTTACGGCATAAGTTTTTTTCCAGCTATCGGACTCTGTCACAACCCGTGGCAACTCAGCCGCCGGCCGCCGATGTGTCCAGTCGCTGCAGCTCGAGTACCGCGGCGTTCAACTCATTGCGGTCCAACTCCCGCAAGTGGTCGTTGTCGGCAAAGCGAAACGGGGCGTCGTCGTAACCGGGATCCTCGATCGGACGAGAGAAGGTTCCATGGAACTGCCGCAGGCCGCTGGCGTGCAAGGTGGCTAATGACGCAGCGCGAACACCACTGCCAGCGACGATGGCCAGCCGCGTTCCCGCCCACTCCTGCATGGCCTGAAGCCGGGTCAAGCCCGCCAACGCTTGTGGCTGTTGGCCTGACGTGAGCAGGCGATCGACGCCCAGATCGATCAACTGTGCCAACGGGCCTTCCCACTCGGGCAGTAAATCAAAGGCGCGATGAAACACCAAGTCACGCGGGCCACACAAGTCGCGCAGTTCCGCCATGCGCAGTCCGTCGATCCGTCGTTGCGGATCCAACGGACCGCAGACAACGCCGGCCGCTCCCGCCGCCAGGATGGCTTCCGCATCGTGCAACGCCACCCGCCACTGCCGGGCCGAATAACAAAAGCCGCCCGGACGAGGCCGGACCATGACCACCACCGGTATCGCCACCTCGGCCAAGGTCTCGCGGAGCAATCCCAGCGACGGCGTCAAACCGCCCAACGGCATGCCGCTGTTGAGCTCCAACCGATCGGCCCCGCTTCGCTGGGCCGCAATCGCATCCTCCACATCGGCCACCGCCACCTCCAACACCGAGCCCGTTGGGGTAGAGGTCCTGGGGGGGAGTTGCCCTGACCGAGCCGCGTCGCCACTCATGTTCGCTGTCCTGGGGAAGTCGGGTCCAAGCGTTGCCGCCACTCGCGTAGCCATTCATAAACTTGACCGCAGAAGATCACTGCCGCTGGCGGTCGCAGGCCCGGGCCTATCGCGGACTCTGGCTCAGCTGAGTGCCTCAGCGCGGCGGCTGGCAACACGGCCGAGACCAACGCGGCCACCACAGCGTCCAGCCCCTGGCCCGTCCGCGCAGAGACCGGCCAAAGGGTGCCAGCCGCCGCGGGCCCCCGCATCTCGGTGGACGGGTACAAGTCGATCTTGTTGAGCAGCACCAACGTTGGGGCGGCCGTGGACAGGGTGTCGGCTGGCCGGGGCTCGGCTGGCTGGGAGTCTGTGGGCTGGCAGGACACCACACCACCGTCGCGAGTTGACGCGTCGGGCCCAGCCGCCCGGACGGCCAAAATCAGGTCCGCGTCGGCCGCCGCCAGCGCGATTTTCTGGATCCCCCGAGCTTCCAAGTCATCGGTCGTGGCGCGCCAACCCGCGGAATCGGTCAAGCGAAACTCCCAACCCGCGATCACCGTCGCCTGCTGGACCAGATCTCGCGTTGTGCCCGGGATCGGGGACACCACGGCACGCTGATAGCCCAGCAAGGCGTTGATCAAGCTGCTCTTGCCCACGTTCGGCGGCCCGGTGATCAGGACACGGATCGGTCGCTCCAGGTACTGGCCCCAGGACCAGGTGGCCAACAGGTCGTCCAGGCGAGTCGCCGCGGCGGCTCGATCGGCTGTGGCTGCCACGGCGATCTCCCGCAGTTCCCACAGCAGGGCGCCCCGGAGTTGGTCCCACAGCCACTGGCCCGCGGTGCCCCCCTGAGATTGGGCCAAGGCGGCGGCCGCCCGCGACTGCAGCCAAAGCAGCGTGGCCTCCAGGTCGGGCTCGGCGGCCGTCCCCTCCGCACCGTGTACCGTCGGGCAGCCGGGCAGATCGGCTCGAGCAAAGTCGACCAGCAGGCCCGGCCAGACGCGATCGACCCAATCCGCCGTTGTGCTCACGTGCCACCAAGCCGGCTCCAGCAACCCCAGCCAGTCGGTGCCACGATCCGCCCAGGTCGCCTCCGCGGTCGCCGCCAACGGCGCAGATTCTTCGCGCGAGCCAGATTCCTCGTGCGAGCCAGATTCTTCGTGCGGCGCAGATTCCTCGCGCGGGCCAGATTGCTCGTGTGGATCGGACTCCGCGGGCGAGCCAGGCTCATGGGCCAGCGACAGCCGCGGGGCTTCCACCACCGCAATCCCCTGCTGCCGGAACGTCTCGCAAAGCGAGCGAGCGACGGCGGGACCGCCATGGGTATGAAGTTCGACCACCTCGGGTCCGACTCGGCACAGAACCACCTCCTCGGGCCGACGGCTGGCGGGGTCGGCGGCAGGGTGCAGCCAGTGCCCGAACACAATCGCGTTCTGCGGCAATTCCCACAACGGCCGGGGTCGCCTGAGTTGCAAATGCTTGGTGGCCACCTCCAAGGCGGGCCGGCCCGACAGACAAAAGACCGCGATGGCCGCCGACTGGGGCCCGGTCAGGCGCCGGACTTCCCCGGTCGAGGCCCGGGCCGCGGAGCGTTCAAGTGCGGTCGACATCAGCGATGGTCCTCGCCGCCCGACGCTGGATTCCCGGCACTGTCAGCGGCAGCGGGCGACACGGTGTTGGCGGCCGAAATGTGGCGATCGGCCCATTCCAAGATGGCGCGCAGGAGCAGGTCTGGCTCCCACCGCCAATGTGGGGGCAGCAGGGACTGGAACGCTGCGATGCCGCCGCCGGTGAGGATGACTTGGGGTGGCTCCAGCCAAGCGAGGCCGAGCGGGCTGGTCCCGGTGGCCGGCTGTTCGGCCTGGGTGGTGCGTTGGGCGAATTTCTGCAGGGCCTCGATCGCGGAGCACATCCCGCCCCACTGGCTCCAGAAGAGTCCGGCCTCGATGGCGGCCTGGGTCGAGGTCCCGGCCGGCAGCGGCAGGGGAGCCTGCAGGTCGATGGCCGTCACGGGCGGCAGGGCGGCCGTGCCCCGCTGGAGCGAGCGACCCGACACAGCAAATCCGGGATAGATCATGCCGCCCCGGAAGTCGCCGGCAGCATCGACCCAGTCCACCGTCACGGCCGAGCCGGCATCGACCACCAGGCTGCCAGTGGCCGTCGGCTCAAAAAACCGCGAGGCGTACCAGGCGACCAGCAAACGATCGACCCCCGTCGCCGCGCGGTTCTGCAATCGATCTCCCAGCGGCACATCGACCGAGCGAATCTCGTGGCAGCGATCGAGCGGACGCTGCGTGGCCAAGGCCTGCCGCAACGCTGCGGTCGCCGGTGGATTGACGCTGGAGATCCACCAGTCGCAGGCCGTCTCTGGGTGAGTCTCCCGCAAGAGAGGGGCGAGCGGCGATTGCTGCAGCGCCTCCCACAGCCGGTCTGCCCCGTGCCGGTCTGTCCCGTGCCGGTCTGTCCCGTGCGACTCGGCTGCCAAGCGATCCCAGGGGACCGCGGCCGAGCCGGTTGGCGCCTTAAAATGGAGTTGACTGTTGCCGATATCGACCGCGATCACGTGGTGGGCGATCCCAGGAGCGGGTAGATCGGTTCCGCCCCTTCTACGCCGACCAATTTTTGATCCAAGCCGTTGTAGAAGAAGCTGAGGCGGTTGGGGTCCAATCCCATTTGGTGGAGGATGGTGGCGTGGACGTGTTTGACGTGGAAGGGGTTTTCGACGGCGGCGGCGCCCAGTTCGTCGGTGGTTCCGACCGAGATCCCGCCGCGGATGCCGCCGCCGGCCATCCACATGGTGAAGCCGTAGGCGTTGTGATCGCGGCCGGAGCCTTCGGCGTACTCGGCCGTGGGTTGGCGGCCGAATTCACCGCCCCAAACGATCAAGGTGGAGTCGAGCAAGCCACGTTGCTTGAGATCTTTCAGCAGCCCGGCGATCGGCAGATCGGTGGCACCGGCGTGGAGGTTGTGGTTATTTTCCAGATCACCGTGGGCGTCCCAATTCGAATCGTTGTGGGCGCCGCCGGAATAGACCTGAATGAAGCGGACGCCGCGTTCGACCAGGCGTCGCGCCATCAGGCACTGGCGGCCGAAGTAGCGGGTCTTTGGGTTATCCAGCCCGTAGAGGCTGTGGGTATCAGCCGTTTCGTCCTCGATATCGACCGCTTCGGGGGCGGTGCTCTGCATGCGGTAGGCCAACTCGTAGCTGGCGATGCGAGCCGCCAGATCGGAGTGGGCCGCGTTGGCCGCCAGGTGCTGTCGGTTGTACTGCTGCAGGGTATCGATCAGATCGCGCTGGGCGGCGTCGGTCATATCGAGTGGGCGGCGGAGGTCGAGAATCGGCGAGCCCTCGCTGCGGACGACCGTGCCCTGGAAGGTGGCGGGCATGTAGCCGGTGCTCCAGTTTTTCGGTCCGGAGATAGGTCCGCCGGAGTGGTCCAGCATGACCACAAACCCGGGTAGATTTTCGTTGACGGTGCCCAGGCCGTAGTTGATCCAGGCCCCGAGGCAGGGACTGCCGGACTGGATCTTGCCGGTGTTCATCTGCAGCATGGCCGAGCCGTGGATCGGGGAGTCGGCCGTCATGCTGTGGATAAAGGCGATGTCGTCGACATGCTGGGCCACGTTGGGGAACAGGTCGGAGACCCACTTGCCGCACTGGCCGTACTGCTTGAACTTCCAGCGTGGTTCGACGATGCGACCTTCGTTGCGATGTCCGCCGCGGCCGAAGGTTTTGACCTCGATCGTCTTGCCGTCCATGCCCACCATGCTGGGCTTGTAATCAAAGGTATCGATGTGGCTGGGGCCACCATACATGTAGAGAAAGATCACCGCTTTGGCTTGGGCGGGGAAGTGCGGCTCTTTGGGCGCCAGTGGATTGGCCCAGGCCGTGTCGTCGTCTTGGGCCGCGGACAGACGGTTCAAAAAGGCGGGCTCCAACATCGACGCCAGGGCGGCGCCGGCGAACCCGGCCCCCGATTGCCAGATGAACTCGCGGCGGGTGCGTCCGCAAAAGTTGGGTTGTTTGGCCATGACAATCTCTTTCGCTCGTGGATCCCCAGCCCCGTCTCTCGCCCACCGTCCTAATTATACGCCAATGGCGGGGAAATTTCGAGGTCAGCGGTGTCCAACTAGGACAACTTTGCCCCGGACGTTATGATAGCCCTTCCCCCATTTCGGCCCGCCGCTCCAGATTTGCCCTAGAACCTTATGAAACGCGACATTCGAAGCCTGCGAAACATCGGGATCATCGCTCATATCGATGCCGGGAAGACCACCGTCACCGAACAGATGCTGTTTTTGTCCGGGACCAAGCACCGGGCGGGGCGAGTGGACGATGGCTCGACGACCACGGACGACGATCCGGAAGAGCAGCAACGCGGCATCACGATCTACTCGGCTTGCGTCACCTTTCAATGGGGAGCGGTGAACGTCAATTTGCTGGACACGCCCGGACACGTGGATTTTACGGCGGAGGTGGAGCGTTGCCTCCGCGTCTTGGACGGGGCGGTGGTGGTGTTCAGTGCGCGGGAAGGGGTCGAGGCCCAGAGCGAGACCGTGTGGCGACAGGCCGATCGTTATGCCGTGCCGCGGTTGACCTTTATCAACAAGATGGACCGCGAGGGGGCCAACTTCCATCGGGTCATCGAGCAGATGCGCAACCGCCTGCAGGCCAATCCGGTCGTGTTGCAGATCCCGGTCGGCCAGGGACCGGCCCACGTCGACGACCCCTTCCGTGGCGTGATCGATTTGGTTAAACAAAAGTTTTTAACCTATCGTGACAATCAGGTCGTCGAGTCCGACGTGCCACCGGAGATGCAAGAGGAGGCCGATCTGTGGCGCGAGCAGTTGCTGGAGAGCCTGTACGACTACAGCGAAGAGATGGCGATGTTGGCGATGGAGGAAAAGCCCATCGACAACAGCCTGATCAAGCAGACCCTCCGCCAGGCGACGTTGGCGCGGCAGATTCAACCGCTGCTGTGCGGTTCGGCCTTGCACGGCATGGGGGTGCAAGGGGTTTTGGATGCGGTGGCGGATTACTTGCCCAGTCCCGCGGATCGGCCGCCGGTCACCGGTACCGACCCGACCGACAAGAATCGGTCGGTCGAGCGGGCTCCAAAAATCGACGAGCCGTTCTGCAGCGTGGTGTTTAAGATCCTGCCGGCCAAGACCGGCGACTTGTATTGGATCCGTGTCTACTCCGGGCAATTGAAGACCAATTCGCGCGTGCTGTGTCCGGGTCAGGACAAAAAAGAGAACGTCGCGCAGTTGTGGCAGATTCATGCCTCGAAGAAAGAACGCGATGGCCAGATCGATGTGGTGGGGCCGGGCGACATTGTCTGTGTGATTGGACCTCGCTATGCCATCACAGGCGATACGCTGTGCGATACGCGCGACGTCGTTCAACTGGAGTCGATCTGCTTCCCCGAGGCGGTGATCGAGATGGCCATCGAACCGGAATCGACGGCCGAAAAAGACAAGTTGCTGGAAGTCCTGGAGATGCTCAAGCGACAGGACCCGACCTTCCGCGCGAAAGAAAATGCGGAAACCGGCCAAATGCTGATCGCCGGCATGGGCGAATTGCACTTGGAAGTCGTCAAGCATCGGTTGCTGCGGGACTTCAAGCTGAATGTCAAGGTGCACAAACCGCGAGTCTCTTACCGCGAAACGATCGCCAAGGCCGTGACGGTGGAGGGCCACTGCCAACGCGTGGTCAACGGCCAGACCTTGTTCGCCAAGGTCAAATTGGAGATGCAACCCGTACCCGATATCATGCAGGTCGAAGTTCGCAGCCTGCTGCCGCCGGACAAACTGCCGCCCGAATGGAAAGAGGCCGCCATGCAGGAATTGGCCAGCCGCAGTCAAGGCGGTGGCACGATCGGCAGCTTCCCCTTGAGTCAGTTGCGCGTCAAGTTGGTCGATGCGGAATCGTCGCCAGAGGCCAGCAACGAGATCGCCTTTACGATCGCCGCCGCGGATGCGTTTGAGAAGGGATTGGTCGAGGGCGGGCCGGTCCTGTTGGAGCCAATCATGAAGTTGAGCATCTCGACGCCGGACGATTATTACGGCGACTTCATTGGCGACTTGTCCAAGCGCCGCGGCCGGATCGTGGACACGGACAATCGTGGCGGGATCACCTTTATCGACGCCGAGGCTCCCTTGGCCGAGTTGTTCGGCTACTCAAACGCCATGCGTTCGCTGAGTCAGGGGCGGGCGGGTGCCAGCATGGAGCCGTTTGAGTACCAACCGGCGCCGCCCGAGGTGGCCAAGTCATTTGCCTATTAGTCCTCTGAGTTAGGAGACCTACGGTCGTGAACTCCCCCACCACCCAGGCTCCGGGATCGACCACCGGACCGACCGCTCGGCTCACGGAAGACTGGACCGCTGTCCTCGTGGGTCTGATCGTGTTCCTCTCGGCCTTGGCCGCCGCCTGGTGGTCTGCCCCGGAGTCTTACCAGGCGGGCGTGGAGGCCGTGGAGCCCGGGGTCAAGTGGACTCATCCTTGGAAGTCGTGGCTGGGCTCCGTGGGACGCTGGGACCAGGACCCGCGGCAGGGCTTGATCCACACCGGCTTCGAGCCCCAGGCCGACGCCGCGCAGGCGGCTGCGACCCCGGCACCGATCAAGCCGCTCTGGCCGGGCTGGGTTGGCATGGCCTGCGTCTTGGCGGGTCTGGGGGCAGCGGTCAGTTGGCTTCGCGGCCGCTCGCCGGCCAGCTTCTTGCTGGCTTTTCCTGCTTTATTTGGTTTAGCTCTCTTGGCGAATGTCATGGCCAAGCAGCAACAGGTGGAGGCCTTGGGCCTGGAGTACGTTCTCTGGGCACTACTCTTGGGGCTATTGATCAGCAACACGATCGGCACGCCGACGTGGCTGCGCCCGGCCGTGATGGGCGAACAATTCGTCAAGTTGGGGTTGGTGCTGTTGGGCGTCGAGGTCCTGTTGGGCACGCTGCTCAAGTACGGGATTCCTGGTATTTTTGTGGCGTGGATTGTCACGCCCGTGGTCTTGGTCACGACGTACTTGTTTGGGCAGTACATCCTGCGGATACAGAGCAAGACATTGAACATCGTGATCTCGGCGGACATGAGCGTCTGCGGCGTGTCTGCGGCGATCGCGACGGCGGCGGCCTGTCGCGCCAAAAAAGACGAACTGTCGTTGGCGATCGGTCTGTCGATGGGCTTTACCGTGGTGATGATGGTGTTGCTGCCCAAGCTGTGCCTGGCGCTCGGCTTGCCCGAACCGATCGCGGGGGCCTGGATCGGCGGAACCGTTGATTCAACAGGGGCCGTGGCCGCCGCGGGAGAGCTGGTGGGAGAACAGGCCGGTGAAGTGGCGGTGACCATCAAGATGATCCAGAACACGCTGATCGGCGTTGTGGC
This sequence comes from Pirellulaceae bacterium, assembly GCA_018402565.1. Taxonomy (GTDB): domain Bacteria; phylum Planctomycetota; class Planctomycetia; order Pirellulales; family Pirellulaceae; genus M30B19. Next base: position 243,082 of record JAGYIQ010000003.1, read on the forward strand.
GTTTGCAGTGGCGACCTATTGGGTCAGTGTGGTGGAGCCCCAGTCCGACGCTGCAGAAGCGGCGACGTCCGGCTCCGAGCCGGGCAACGGTGCGACCCAAGATTCGAGTGGGACGCGTGGCAAGGGCGCGATCGGCGGCTTCAGTGGGATCGGCGAGATCTGGCGACGTTTCCCCAAGTTTGTCCTGGGCTTTGTCGGCGTGTCCGTGATTGCCTCAGCGATCACGGCATTGGGGGCCTACGAGGCGTTGGGACTGGCCAGTGCCCAGAGCGGCGTGACCAAGCCGCTGCGTGGTTGGCTGTTTTGCCTGGCGTTTGTCTGTATCGGCCTGGAATCGAATGTGCGACAATTTTTGCCTCATTTGCGTTCCGGCAAGCCACTGGTGTTGTACGTCGTCGGTCAATCGCTCAACTTGCTGTTGACGCTGGCGATGGCCTACCTGATGTTCGGGTGGTTGTTTGCCGATATGTTCCCCGACGCGGCGGAGGCGGCGCCATGAGCGGCGGCGGGCGATTGCTTGCGGGTGGCTTGCTGCTGTACCTAACTTGGGGGTACGCCTGCCCTTGGGTGCTGTCCTTGCCTCTCTGGCAAGCGCATCGGGAAGCGGTCAAAGAACGTCCCATCGCCGTGGGCGCTCTGTTTTACACCGAATTGGATCATTACCCCGGAAAGCCGGCGTCATGAGTTCGTCGGCGGAAGATCGGCCCACGGGCTGGGCGGACGATGCGTTCGAGGCCGGCTTGGCGGATCGCTATCGCAAGCAGATCGCCTTTGCAAATTGGGGGATCGCAGCCCAACAGCAACTGACTGAGGCGACCGTGCTGATCATCGGTTGCGGGGCATTGGGAACGGCCCAGGCGCACCTGTTGGCGCGGGCCGGTGTTGGGAAGTTGATCCTGGTCGATCGCGATTTTGTCGACTTGTCCAACTTGCAGCGGCAGACGCTGTTTGTGGAACGGGATGTGGAGCAAGGGTTGCCCAAGGTGGTGGCCGCGGCGGCCCACCTGGCGGCCATCAACCGGCATGTCGAGATTCTGCCGGTGATTCAGGATGTCACGTGGGAAAACATTGGCCATCACGTGCCGGGGGCGGACGTGGTCTTGGATGGGACCGATAACTTTGAAACTCGTTTTTTGATCAATGACGCCTGCATTCGCTGGGGCAAGCCCTGGGTTTACGGCGGCTGCCTGGGGGCGGCGGGACAGACCATGACCATCGTGCCAGGTCAGACGGCGTGTCTGGCCTGCTTGATCCCCACGGGGCCGCCGGCGGCCGGGAGCCTGCCCACCTGCGATACCAGCGGGGTGCTGGGCACGATCATCCAGATGATTGCGGCCTTGCAGGTCAGCGAGGCCCTCAAGCTCATCGGTGGTCAAGCCGCTGGGATCAGTCGGCGGTTGACGGTGATCGATAGCTGGGAGCTGGGTTTTCGCTCGTTGAGTCTAGAGAAATTGGCGGCGACGGGCTGCGACGTCTGCCGGGGTGGCCGCTTCGATTGGCTGGCCGGGCGGCAGCGCACCCAGACGCACGTCTTGTGCGGTCGGAACTCGGTGCAGGTGAGCTTGCCGGTTCCCCAGCCCTGGGATCTGGCTGGACTGGCGCGTCAATTGGAGTCGCAGGGCCAGGTGTTAAGGAACCCTTACTTGGTGAAGTTCCGGCAGGGGACTTGGGGTTTGACCGCCTTTCCGGACGGGCGAGTGATCGTCAGTGGGACGGAGGACGCGGACGCGGCCAAGACTTGGCTGCGGCAGGTTGTCGGCCTCTGAGCCGCCGCGCAGCCGCTTGCCAGGACAGCCGAATTTGTTCAAATAACGCCGGATGCCGCCCTGGACCGCAGGCGCGGGCGATGGGTCTGGTTGTAGCAAGAAAGGCGCGTGCCATGCGGTGGAAGGGTCGAGAACGAAGCGAGAACGTCCAGGATCGGCGGGGATCGGGCGGGGCCAAAGTCGCCGCGGCGGGCGGTGGCGGAATTCTGATGCTGGTCGTCATGCTGGTGGCGATGTACTTCAACGTCGACCCGCAACAGGCGGCTCGTGTGGCTAATCGCTTGCAGCAGATGCAGGCGCCGGCGGTGGAGCAAGGGGCGGGGGTCGACGACGAGGCCCAGGAGTTTATCTCGGTGGTGCTGCGTGACACCGAGGTGGTGTGGCAAAAATTGTTCAGCCAACAGGTGCGTGGCGGGCGGTACCAGGCACCGCAGTTGGTGATCTTTAGCAACTCCACACCGTCCAAGTGCGGCACGGCCAACTCGGCGACGGGGCCGTTCTATTGCCCGGCTGACCAGACGATCTACATCGACCCCAGTTTTTTTACGCAGCTGCACCGCGAACTGGGAGCGCCGGGTGACTTTGCTCAAGCGTACGTGATCGCGCACGAGGTGGCCCATCATGTGCAAAAGACTTTGGGATTCATGCGAGCGGTAGAGCAGGCGCGCGGGACGCGCGACGAGAATCGGGCGTCCGTGCGGCTGGAGCTGCAGGCCGATTTCCTGGCGGGTGTCTGGGCGCATCACGCCCAGCGCGAGTTCGAAGTGTTGGAGGACGGCGATTTGGAGGAGGCGATCAACGCGGCCAACAGCATCGGCGACGATCGGCTGCAGAAAATGGCGCAAGGCTTTACCATTCCCGAACGCTACACTCACGGCACCTCGGCCCAACGAGTTCGCTGGTTCAAGGCCGGCTTTCGCTCGGGGGATTTGTCGGAAGCCCAGGCCCTCTTCGACTTGGCCTACGAACGCTTGTAAGACGATTCAGCGACAGTCTGAACGACCCTTTGGGTGGGGACATAAAAAAAGCCTCGCCCGTTGCCGGGCGAGGCTGTATCTCCAAGGGTGCAGACCACCTACGCTTAGCGCAGGGTGTTCGCAATCGTTTGGAAGCGGGTGTTGGCGTTACGGCCAACAGCTTGAATCGTACCGATACAAACGATGACGATCAACGCCAGCATAATGGCGTATTCAACAGCGGTCGGACCACTTTCATCATTCAAGAAACGAACGACATGATTGGTGAATTTCTTCACAGTACTTTCCTCCACAAAGAGAAAACCAACGTTGGGATTAGTTACGACTGACACACATATCAGCCGATGCACAAGTGGAAGTCAGTGGGCCCGATCTCTCGTTCCCTCGTTCCTTCCATGACAAAACTTAGGCCGCAATCGAAGGCTGTCAAAACATTCTTGATGAATTTGGCTCAAGTTGCAGAGTTTTCCTGTCCACTCAGGTCACTGCAGAGCGGTTAACCGCTGCGATCCGCACAACCGCTTGCCGTGGCCCTCGGCGTCGTCGATGATGCCGGACCCAAAGTCGCCGGGCGAGGCGTTCCAGAGTCAGCAAGAAGAGTAAATCACGTGGCACGATCGAAGTCGGCTTCGGCCCCACCCCCCGAGACTGACGTGCAACCCCCGATGCGGGCCTTGGGCGTTACCGTCCATAACCTGAAGTCGATTGACGTGAGCATTCCCCACGGACAATGGCTGACATTGTGTGGTCGCAGCGGCAGCGGCAAGTCCAGTTTGGCGCTGGAGACCTTGTATGCCGAGGGCCAGCGGCGGTACATCGAGAGCTTCTCGGCCTACACACGGCAATATTTAAACGCCCAAGAGAAGCCGCAAGCCCGCGAGTTGACCGGCATTCCGCCGTCGATCGCGGTGACTCGCTCCAGTCGCGGCCTGACGGGCCGCGCCACCGTGGGCTCGAACACGGAGATCTTGGATTACCTGCGCGAGGTATACGCCAAGTTGGCCACGCCCATTTGCCAGACCTGTCAGCGGCCGGTGCGACGGGATCGGTCGGTGGACGTCGCCAAGGCCATGGAGCAATTGCCGCCCAGTACTCGAGTCGTGATCGGCTACACCTGGTCGGGCCCAGCGGGGGCCTGGGAGCAGGTGTCAGCCCACTTGTTGACCAACGGTTTCGCGCGGGTGTCACTGGAGGGACGCGGCCTGAACTTGAGCGACGCTGCAGGTCTAGCGGTCCGCGAAGCCTCCGCGAGTTGGGAGATCGAGAACGCCGAATTGCCGCTGGCCCTGGCCCTGGAATCGCTGGGGTGGCAATCGGTCCACAACCCGACCGTGCCCGAAGTGGCGATCGCCGTCGGGCCCGGGGACGAGGCTGCCGACGACGACGAGACGCAGGTCGACTCCTTCGACTTGCCCCGGAAAAAACCGGCCGCCAAGCCAGCCAAGGCCCCGGGGAAACCGGCCGTCAAACGGGCCGACAAGCGGACCGTCAAACCGGCCGACAAACCGGCCGCCAAACAGACGGGTAAGCGGACGAGCAAATCGGCCAAACCGCGAGTCGCTGGGGCAACGGCAGACAAGCGGCGCATGATTGTCGATGTGATCGTGGACCGCTGGGTAACCGGTCAGACCACACGGGAACGGATGATCGAGTCGACTGAAACCGCCCTGGCCCTGGGTGGTCGCGCCTTTGTCTGGGTGCCGGACCCCGCGGCAGAAGCCGCCCACGCAGCGGCGTCCCGGGAGGACTCGTCAATCACGACTGAGGCCAAAAATAAAAAACAAAAAGAAAGCCACAACCCGGGCGCCGCGTCCCACGCCGAGGATGCAACAAGTGGGCTGCCCGTCGCCTTGCCTTATCACTGCCTGGATCAGTGGGGCTGGCGTTACCATTTCAGTGACCAATGGCAGTGCGATGGTTGCAATCAAGTCTTGCCCTTCGCGACTCCCGCGCTGTTCAGTTACAACTCGCCGGTCGGGGCCTGTCCCACCTGCGAGGGATTTGGCAGCGTCTCGCAGTACGACATTCGCAAGATCGTGCCGAATACCAGTCTGACGTTGCGGGGAGGCGCGATCGCGCCCTGGACGACCCCGAAGTATTCGAAGAAGTGGCGGAAGATGATGCCCAACGCGGCGGCGGCTGGCTTGCCGTTGGATACTCCCTTTGCCGAACTGACACCGGCTCAAGTGGACTTGCTCTGGCAGGGCTCGACCTCGCAGCGTTTTCCTGGATTGAATGGCTTTTTTCGCTGGATGGAAAAACGCAAGTACAAGATGCACTACCGGATCTTTATGGCGCGGTGGCGATCGTACTTCCAATGCTCCGACTGCCAGGGACGCCGACTCAACGCCGGGGCGCGGCAGTTCTTTCTGCAGCGACACTCGCTGCCGTCGGCCTGCGAGCTGCCGTTGGAGCAGTTGCAGGCATGGCTGCAGCAGTTGCCGTTGACCGAGTCCCAGCGACAAGCAGTCCGCACGGTGCTGCCGCAAGTGCTCAGTCGAGTGCAATACCTGATCGACGTGGGATTGCCGTACGTGACTTTGGATCGGCAATTGAGAACCTTGAGCGGCGGCGAACTGCAACGGACCGCGCTGACCACGGCCCTGGGATCGGCCTTGGTCAATATTCTCTACGTGTTGGATGAACCCAGTGTCGGCCTGCATCCGCGCGATATCGAACGGTTGACCGCCTCCATTCGTCGCTTGCATCAGGCAGGCAACACGGTGATCACAGTAGAACACGAAACGGCCATGTTGGCCGCCGCCGATCGTATCATGGAGATCGGGCCGGGAGCCGGAGCAGAGGGTGGGCGAATTGTCTTTGATGGCACCTTTGCCGAACTCCAGCGCGACACCGCCTCGCTGACGGCCCGCTACTTGCGCGAACAACCGGCGCCGCGGCCCCGACGGCAACCGAGCGGGTGGATCGAGCTCCGCGGGGCGCGGGGGCACAACTTGCAAAACCTCGACGTGGCGTTTCCCACCGGCGTGTTGGCCCTGGTGACCGGCGTGAGTGGATCGGGCAAGAGTTCGCTGGTGCGACAGACCCTGGTGCCCGCGTTGCAAGCTCACTTCGGGGACAAAGCCGACGACCCCCTGCCGTTTGCTGGCTTGAAAGTTCCGGCGAAAGTGTCCGCCGTCGCCGTGATCGATGGCAGCCCGGTCGGTCGCTCGCCGCGGAGCAACCCCGTGACTTACGTCAAAGCCTTCGATCCCATCCGCAAGCTGTTCGCCGAGACCGTCACCGCCCAGCAGCAGCGGCTGACGCCGGGCAGCTTCAGCTTCAATGTCCCGGGCGGCCGCTGCGAGAAGTGCGAAGGCGATGGCAGCCTGTCGATCGACATGCAATTCCTGCCGGACGTGATCATGACCTGCCCCGAATGTGACGGCCGGCGCTACAAACCTCAGGTCCTGGAGGTCACCGTGGGCGGCAAGAACATCGACGAGGTGTTGCAGATGACCGTGCGCGAGGCCTTTCTCTTCTTCCGTCACCAACCGCCCATCCAGCATCGACTCAAGCCGCTGATCGATGTCGGCCTCGACTACTTAACACTGGGGCAAGGGGCTCCGACCCTGTCCTCGGGCGAATCGCAGCGACTGAAGTTGGCGGCTTTCCTCAGCGGCACACGACAGAAGCCGACGCTATTTGTCATGGACGAACCGACCACCGGGCTGCATCCGGCAGACATCGACGTGCTGTGGCAATGCTTCGACGCCCTGTTGGCGGTCGGGCATTCGCTACTGATTATTGAGCACAATGTGCAATTGATGCGCGCGGCGGACTATTTGATCGACCTGGGGCCGGAGGCGGCCCAGCATGGCGGCCGGGTGGTCGTGACGGGTACCGCGGCGGACGTGCAGGGTTGCCCGCAGAGCTTGACCGGTAAGTTCCTCAGTGAGGGTTGACCTTCTCGGCATTTGTCAAAGGTCTTAGAATCGGGCCGCGATGGGCCGACACTCATGGGTTGAAAGGTGAAGACATGACAGCAGCAACAGCGGCCGGAAATTTTGAATCGGGCCTGTGCCGGGTGGGGTCGGTGGTGATCGGTGCGCAGCAACCGTTGGCTCTGATCGCTGGTCCCTGCGTGATTGAGAGCTGGGAATTGACGCATCAGATCGCTCAGCAGTTGGTGGACATCTGCGGCCGTCTGGGGGTGTCATTGATCTTTAAGGCGTCTTACGACAAGGCCAATCGGACTTCGGTCGGTGGATATCGTGGGGTGGGTCAGTCGGCAGGGTTGGAGATTCTGCAGCGGATCGGCCAAGCGTTCCAGGTGCCGGTCACGACGGACGTGCACGAGACGATCCAGGTGCCGGCGGTGGCGGCGGTCTGTGACCTGTTGCAGATCCCGGCTTTTTTGGCGCGGCAAACGGACTTGTTGCTGGCGGCGGCCGGAACGGGGCGAGCGGTCAACGTCAAAAAGGGCCAGTTCATGGCGCCGGAGGACATGCAGCACGTCCGCGACAAGCTGGTAGCCGGCGGTTGCCAGGACGTGTTGTTGACCGAGCGAGGGACGTTTTTTGGGTATGGTCGCTTGGTCAACGACTTGACGGGTTTGGCTGTCATGCGCTCGTTCGCACCGGTCGTGTTTGATGCCACCCACAGTGTGCAGCGGCCGGGCGGGATGGGGCATGCCACGGGCGGCAATCGCGAGTACGTCGCGCCCTTGGCGCGGGCGGCGGTCGCGTTTGGGGTGGACGCGTTGTTTTTGGAGACCCACCCGCGGCCCGACGAATCGCCCAGCGATGGGCCGAACATGGTGCCCTTGGACCAGATGGAAGGTCTGCTGCGGCGGCTGTTGGCGGTGCGTCACGCGGCGTCTGAGTGAATTCCGTTTCGACAGCGGTCTCGGGCCACTGCTGCCTGATACCGGCTCGTGATGCCGGCTCGTGATGCTGGCTCGTAAGATTGCCTCCTGCCAATGACACGTGCGTCGGGGTGGCGGGGTGGCGGGGTGGCGGCTTACTCGACCCAGCTTTGGACCAGGAAGTCGGGGCGGGGCGTCCCGAAATGGGCGGTTTGCCCGGTGGGGCCGTGATGCAGAGTCAGGGTGGCGGGTGCGAACAGTCGCGGGTCGAGTTTGTAGAAGTCGTAGCCGGCTTGGCGAAACAGTTGTAAGAACGTCTGACCGTAGCTGGGCGAGTTCTCTGAGATCAGTTGCGGCCCGAGCCTGGACCAGGCCGCCCAATCGCCGTCGACCCACCAATCGACTTGGCCGTGGTAGATGATGGCGTCGTTGGTCCAGCCGATCGCGGTCAGGCTTTGGCGGGGCACCGGCGGCAGGGGGGCTCGGCCTTGTCCCTGGCGGACCTGTCCCAGGGGAGCGTGCAGGACCTCGCCCTGATGCAGGGCGGTTTCCAAGGACCGGGCGACGACTTGCAGGGTGCCCGCGGGGCTGGCGGTGCCCGCCACGCACAACACCAGTTGTTCGGGGGCGCAGTTGCACTCGGCGGCCATTTGTTCGACCGTGGCGGCGTCGGGCAGTTGATCACTTTCCAAGACGGCCACCCGCGGCGCGGTGGGCTGCGTTTGCCAGGCGTCGGCGGGGATCTGAAAATGCTGGAACAGGGGTTCGCGGCCGCGGGCCCCGCGGATCGGTCCGGAGACCATGGCGAAGTATTTGCCGCAGCTCAACGGCCAACCGGCGTATTGAGCGCCCAGACAGGCGGGGAGGGGCTCGGCGGTGCGGACCACGACGTCCCATTGCCACGGGGCGCTCTCGGCAGCGGGCTCGACTTTCACCTCCAGTCCCCCTCCGCTGGAGACGTTGGCCAGCAATTGTCCGGCGTCGGCGGGGCAGTGGGGGCTGCGAAAGTCTAGGACTTCGGCCCCGGCGACCTGCTGCACCTCGATCGACCAAGCCGCGAATTGGGGCCGGGCGGCCTGCAAGGCGGCGGCGGCTTGTTGATTCAAGCGGAGCACATCCAGGAGCCCGTTTTCCGGCGATCCGTGCTCCAGCGATCCGGCCTCCGAGTGGCTCTCAGTAGTGGGGTGGTTTTTCATGGGGCAGATTTTCCTCTTGGCTTTGCAGGCGTTGGTCCAGCAGGCCTTGGCGGCGTTCGGCGACGGCCAGCCGTAGCTGCAGCCGCTCCAGATCTTGTCGCAGGTCGATGATGACTTGATTGAGAGTTTCGATCAGCCTTTGGTCGTGGCAAACGGTCTCCTCCAACTGCTGCAGGCGGCGAGACAAGTCATCGAGGGGATCGGGGACCGGATTCATGCGGCGGCGGTGGTGGCTGGAAGCATTGGGGCGGGCAAGACGATCTCGACTTGGTGGTCGGTAAAACGGATCGACGACGCATTCTAGTCCCTTTCGCGATGGGCCGGCAGGTGCTAGAATGGGGAGTTCTCAAAACGTCCGACGTTTTTTGTCCCTGGCGCCTGCGACTGCCGAGCAGTGGGCTCCACGAGGGGGAGCCGTGAACCGGGTCAGGCCTTAACTGGTGCAGCCCTAAGCGGGGTACTCTTGTGTGGAGCCCTCTGGTCGGCAGTCCGGTTGGCCATCAAGCCCCTGGGTTAATGGCCCCCGGGTTACTGGGTCCCGGGTTATTTGACTTGGGGTTCTTTGGCCCTGGGTGGTTAGTGGGTCGTCGGGCGGGCGGAGTGAGATCACAGTCGCTTGTCGCAAGGAGCTGTATTGGTGGCCGAGCAAGCCGGTATGGCGGATCAATTTGGCGACAAGCGGGATGGGGCGGAAGCGGCCGATCCCTACGTGGTGGTTGCGCGGCGGTATCGGCCGCAGTCGTTTGAGCAACTGGTGGGTCAAAATCAGGTATCGCGGGCCTTGGGCAACGCGATTGAGACCCAGCGAGTCGGGCATGCTTATTTGTTCACTGGAGCGCGTGGGGTGGGCAAGACCTCCACGGCTCGAATCTTTTCTAAGTGCTTGAATTGCGAGACGGGGCCGACGACCCAACCCTGCGATCGCTGTGATGCGTGCCAAGCCATTTCTCTGGGCGAGGACGTCGACGTGTTGGAGATCGACGGCGCCAGCAATCGGGGGATCGACGAGATCCGTCAGTTGCGTTCCTTTGCCAGCGTGCGGCCCAGTCGCTCGCGGCACAAGATCTACATCATCGACGAAGTTCACATGTTGACCAAAGAGGCCTTCAACGCCTTGTTGAAGACCTTGGAGGAGCCGCCGCCGCACGTCAAGTTTATTTTTTGTACAACGAATCCAGAAAAGATTCCGATTACGGTTCTCAGCCGTTGCCAGCGGTTCGATTTTGCCCCGGTGGTGGCGGACGAAATCAAGGATCGCTTGAAGTTTATTGTCGACGCGGAGGGGGCCGAGGCGGAAGATGACGCGTTGACCTTGCTGGCACGGCGAGCGGGCGGCTCGATGCGTGACAGTCAATCGCTGTTGGAGCAATTGCTGGCTTTTGCGTCGGGCAAGATCACCGTGCAGTCGGTGCACCAAATGCTGGGTACGGCACCGGGCGGCCGGGTTGAGACCTTGGTCCAAGCGATCGCCAATTCGGATGCCGGCGCGGCTTTGGAAGAGATTCACAATTCCATTCGCGAGGGGGCGGATGTCGGGCAGGTACTGGAACAATTGTCGGGCCATGTGCGGGACTTGATGGTCTTGAGTGTTGGCGGCAGCCCCGAGACATTGCTGCAATTGGGTCCGGGAGACGTCGCGCAGGGACAGGTCTTGGCCCAGCAGATGGGGACGGCTCGCTTGTTGGCCACGTTGCAAGTTTTTGACTGGGCTTTGGCGCGGATGCGACAGAGTACTCAGATTCGTTGCTTGCTGGAGATTGCCGTGGTGCAGGCCTGTGGATTGGCCGCGCTGTCTTCGCTGGCGTCAGCCATCGACACGGTGGGGCGTTTGACGGCGGGAGCGGGCAGCGGTCCGGCGGCGCCCCCCAGCCGATTGTCGCTCGGGCCGACCGCGGGAGCGGACGCCCAGGAAAAAAAAAACGAACCGATAGCTAGTACTGGGGTTACTCGAGAGCCCGAGCCCTCTCGGCTGGCGACCTCCTTCCATTCTACTGCGCCCAACGGACCCTCCGAGTCGGAATCAAAGTCGGCTCAGTCCGTCGGGCACCCGTCGGCGGGACCGGACCTGCCCGAGGCCGGCGGTGGGTCTAGTATCCCTCCGGTTGGCTTGTCGCCGGTCGTGGCGAGTGCACAGGTTTTCGCCCCGGTCATCGCCCCGGCGCCCAACTTGTCAGCAGTGGCTGCCGAAGCGGGGCTGGGTTCTGCGCCGGCCGCGGGGCTGGGTTCTGCGCCGGCCGCGGGGCTGGGCCCTGCAGCTGGCCGCGGGGCTGGGTTCTACGCTGGCCGCGGGGCTGGGTTCGGAGTTGGGTCAGGCGCCGCCGGGTGGCGGTGAATCTTTGCTTGATCAGTATCGGGCGGCGTTTCAGTCGATCGACGGCATGATTCGGGACTTGGCCACGAGCTGTGTGGCGGTGGAGCCTGTCACCCCGAATCACTGGCGGGTATTGATGGAGAACGAGTATTTAGCGGAGCTTTGCCAGCGTCAGGATCGGCGTCAACAGATTGAAGGGGCGGTGGAGGCGACGGTGGGTCGGCGAATTCGCATCGATTTCGGCTATCGCGCGGAGGCTCAACCGCATGGTGGCTTGGTGGCGAAACCCACCAGCAAGACGCAGGCTTTGCGGGACCTGCAGGAGCTGCCATTTGTGGCCAAACTCAACACCATTTATAGCGCAGAGTGGGTGGAACTGCTACCGGCTCGGCCGCGAAAAAAGGCTGACCACTAGAGCGTGATTGAAACGCGCGTTTGATTTTCGTGCGAACTGCAAAAAATATCGATTTCACACGCAAGAAAATCTCTTCACACGGCCCGAGGCCATTGACACCCTAATCAGCTGGAATAAAATGCGGGCTACAGGCCAACAGTCTGTACGCTGGTCGTTTAAGGGATTGACCACGCGAAAAGCTCGCAGAAAATGAGCAACCTGGTTGCTCGCCGCTTTCTGGACCATAGCACTCTGTTCGAACTTGGTGGTTCCTGACCCGAACTGACCTAACTCAAGAAGCAGTGTGCGATCCAAAGATTGGATAGCGAAACACGTTGACCGCCTGGAAATGGGTGCGGCGAAGGTTCATTGTCAGATGGGCTGATCATCGCATTTATAATGAGGTAGTAAATCGTGTGGGTACTATCGCAGCCCAGCTGAGATAGGCCCGGTGCAAAAATACCAAGTAATCAGCGTTTGGCTGGCGTATTGTGGGGGAGCGATACGGCGGTGAGGCGACGGTGTGTGGATGGGCGGATTACGATTCCTGTTACGTGCTGTTTTTTGTGCGTCGCCGGGATAGTGACGAGTCGATCTTGATGACTTGGTTTGGCTGCGCCGCAGGTCCTCCGCGATAGCCTTGATTGGGAATTCTTGCTACAGGTCCTCTTGCAGGAGAGTGACGTTGTAGCGCGAGGGTGTTGCCGGTGGGGGATTCGGGCCGTGTAAGTTTGGGCCATCTTTTGGATGGCGCCTGACGGGCGGTTTGGAGTCGTCGAGGGAACGGGCTTTCGAGCTTTACTATGGGACTGTGATTTGGCTGTTCGATGCAGCGATGGTTTCAAATTGGAACGATCGACTGCGTGTACCTTTGTTCTCGTTTTTTGGAGGTTCGTGTTTCATGACCAAGCGATTGATTGGTTCTTTGATGGCTGCCTGCTTCGCGGCATGCGCTCCCATCGCTCAAGCAGATTCGCCTTGTGGCTGCGGCCAAGTGGCGACCCCGGTTTACAGTGGCTGTGCCACTTCGGTTGCCTCGCCTTGTGGCACCGTTGCCAGTGATTGTGGTGGCTGTGGCGTCACCTATCAAACTCGGATCGTTTACGAAAACCAAATGGTCACCGAGATGCAAAAGGTGATGACCACCGAGTGCCATCCGGAGACTCGTACGGTTGACGTGACGACCTACACTCGTGTTCCCAAGACCGAGACCAAGACTCGCACCTACACCGTGATGGTCCCGACCCAACAGGTCAAGGACGTCACCTACACCGTGTGCGTACCGGTGACCGAAGACGTGGAGCAAAAGTTCCAGGTCTGCGTTCCTTACACCGAAGAAATCGACCAAACCTACACCGAGATGGTGACCAGCCAAGAGGTCCGCAAGGGCACTCGCATGGTCAACGAAAACTACACCGAGACCTTGGTTCGCACCGTGACCAAAGACATGGGTACTTGGGAATGCCAAACCTACGAAGTTCCGGCCAGCAGCTGCGGTTCGGCCGCCAGCTCCTGCGGTTCGGCTGCGGGTAGCGGCTGTGGCATCTTCGGTGGTCGCCTGTTCAGCCGCTGCGGCGCTCGCCGTTGTGGCGGTGCAGCTTCGGCTTGCAGCACTGGTTGCAGCACTGGCTGTGACACCGGTTGCAGCACTGGTTGCAGCACCGGCTGTGACACTGGTTGCGCCCCGGCGACCCGCACTGTGACTCGCCGCGTGTGGGTTCCCAACTGTGTAACGGAAGAAGTTCCTTACACCGTGACCCGCTGCCGTCAAGTTGCACAAGAGTACGAGTACACCGTCAACGTCTGCACCCCGGTCGAGAAGACCCGCAAGGTGACCGTGCGACGTACTCGCATGGAAGAGCAAGTTCGCACCGTCAAGGTCACCCGCATGGAACAACAGCAACAGGTCAAGCAAGTGACCTACTGCGTCATGGTTCCTGAGACCAAGACCGACACCTACGACGTGACCACCTACGAGTGCGTTCCGACCGTGACCCAGAAGCAGATCACTGTCATGGTTCCGGTTCAAGTCGAGAAGGAAGTTGCTGTAACTCGCTGCATCCGCGTCGCCAAGGAAGTCCAAGTTCCGGTCAGCACCGGCTGCAACACCGGCTGTGGCGTTTCCGCTTGTGACAGCGGTTGCTCGACCGGCCGTCGCGCTCGCTGCGCCCGTCCTCGTCGCAGCTGTGGCCTGTTCAGCCGTCTGCGTGGTGGTCGCTGTGGCGCCGCCGCCAGCAGCTGTGGCACCAGCAGCAGCTGTGGCACTGCCACCAGCAGCTGCGGTTGCTAAGTTCTCTGGTGAGCGGAGCCGCGGCTGACGCCTAACCGCTCTTCAAAAGAACCATTGGCTGATTTCAGCCGCCGAGCTCGGCTCGGGATTGAAAAATAAAAAACGCATCGGACCATGTCCGATGCGTTTTTTTTGGTTGGTGGGTGGGTTATCGACTGTTCAGAAACGAACAACTCAGTCGCCCAGCGCTTTGTCACAGCCAAAACTTGGCGTGTGTTAAAGGGGTCCCGAGTCTGCAGGGCGACAAAACACCAGCGGTTGGCTCAGCGATATTGAGCGGCCCGTTTTGGCCAAATCGGCTGTTTGACCGCGTCCGGCAAGCGGGGCTCAGGGCGAGGAGCCGACTGCAAATCGGGAGTGAGAACTGGCATGTCCACTCGCTGCAGATCGTGGAACTCTTCGCTGGTGGGCGAGTTGTGGCAGTCGACGATTCGCGGCAAGAGGGCTACGACGACTTCCGTTCGTTCGCGGTCAACCGTCCGTCGTTGGAACAGGCGTCCCACCAGCCACAGATCGCCCAACCACGGCACTTTGGACTGGCGTTCGATATCCGACTCTTGGATCAGCCCGCCGATGATGACACCATGTCCATCCGGGACCATAATGGTGGTGTTCAGTTCCGTCGTATCTTCATTCGGCAATTTTGTGACGGGATCGATCTCGCCCTGAGAGACTTTGGGATTGAGCGTCAGCAAGACTTGCCCTTGATCGCCGATTTGAGGTGTGACACTGAGCACCGTGCCGACCTCCAAAAACTGAACTGCCTCGACCGTGACGGTTTGGGTCGTCGTAGCCGTGGAGAAGGCCAAGCGACCGCCAATTTGAATGCGAGATTCCTGGCCGTTGATCATCATCAACTTAGGAGAAGCCAAGGTTTTGGCATCCAAGGTGGAGGCCAGCATGTCCAAAACTTGATTGAACCGAGTGCCGCCCACCGTAAACACCGCACCAGGATTCTGATCGCTACTAAACGTCTGCGTCTTGAGCCAGACTTCTGGTCCCGCTCCGCGCGCCAATTGCTCCAAATTGATGCCGTGGGCATCGTCTTTGCCCAGCTTGACTTGTAGGATTCGGACTTCCACCGCAACCTGCTTGGGCGGTTGATCGACTTGGGACACGTAGTCGGCGACCCGAGCGACATACATGGGGAGATCTTCAACCACCAGCTGTTCGACGGCTTTTAACTTGTTGTTGTTGACGGTTTCCTGAGCAAACACACTGCCGACCGGTGAGATCAAGCCACGCACCACGGTTTCAACGTCTTTCGCCGAAATGTAGCTGAGATTGAAGACCTTGAGCACACGTCCCTGCGCTAAAAAATTCTGTGGCTGCTCCTTGTCGACGGATGTCACGTAGATCACGTCTTGATGACGCGACCAAGTGCAATTGCCGATCGTCGTTATGGCATCAAGAGCATTGTCCAGGGTCGTGGGGCGGAGGGATATCGTCACATTCACATTCAGGGAAGCGGGCGCGATGATGCTCAGCCCTTGCTGTTCAGCAATGGCGGCCAACAGGCTGTGCAACGGAGTATCACGCACCGAAATGGTGACCAAATCCTGCTCGCTGCGAACGGCGTCAGGAGCCAAGGGGGCGGGAGCCACAGCCAACTCAAGTGGGCCTGGCGTTGGGTTAGCCAAATCTTGCCAGGCCTCAGGGATCGCCGGCAAAAACTTGCTCAAGCTAACTTCCGGTTGGGTTTCTGCCAGAGTCATCAGAGATGAAGTCGAAACCCCTTCCGCCTGTGTGGGTAAAGCTGCTTGAGCATTCGAGCTCACATACCCCACTTGCTGGTTGGGCGGTCGGACCGCGATTGCTGCCGCCCCCGACGGCTGATTCGCTCCAGGCCGTGGCGTCCCCATGGTCGGACCGGGCAATTGCACCGCTGGAGGAGCCGGGGCCTGCTCCACCAAGACCGCCGTCGACGGGGTCCAGGGATTGTGCGCGGCACAACCGATCCAAAATGCTAGCAGGCTCAATCCACAGAGAGCTTGGGCGGGAGAACCACTGACCCGCAGGGTTCGCCGAGTGAGTTGCTCGGTATTCTTCGCCCAATTACTCATGAATCACAGTCATACAGGAGTCGGTAGCTTCGCGGCCCGCCAGTGTGTCAATCTGTGCGGATTGCGCGAACTCTACCGCTCCCATCGGCTGGAGTGGCCAGAAAAATTAAACTCAGTCGGGGTATTCTTTAGACAGTGCCCGCTCGGATGGCGGGGAGGGAGAAATGGTTAAGATGCACAACTCACAAAGCTTGCATTCTAGCCGATCGAGGCACTGAAGCTGGGTCGACCTCTGCTCAGCCGCCATCCGGGGCACCCGGCTGGAACACTCGCAGGCAGCGTCTGTTACTGGGGGGCCGTGGCCGTGAGGGACGCGACTGCCAGGGGCGGATCGGTGTCGCCGAGAGGAGCTGCCATGGAAATTGACATGGCCGAGCCGGTTTTGTTTCCGCGGGCTTTGAAGTGTTGGCAGATGCGTTCGATATCCTCGCGGGCGTCGCAAAAGGCTTGCACGACTCGGCCGTCCCACTGTTGGTTTCTGCCTTCTTCGAGGATCGAGGCGGCTTTGGCCACGGGCATACCATCACGGTAGGGACGGTCGCTGGTCATGGCATCGAAGGCATCGGCGACCGCCAGGATTCTGGCCATGAGGGGAATTTCCTCTCCCTGTAGTCCGTAGGGATAGCCGCGACCGTCGTACGATTCGTGATGGTGCAAGACGCCGGGCAACAGTTTCTCGAGTGGCTTGAGGCCGCGGAGCAGGCGGGCTCCGACCTCGGGATGTTGTTTGATGACGTCAAATTCCTCGTCGGTGAGACGTCCGGGCTTTTGCAAGATATGGTCCGGGATGCCGATCTTGCCGATGTCGTGTAGGAGTCCGCAGAGGAAGATGTCCTGGCACTGCTCCGGTGACAGCCCAAGTTGGGCCGCCAGACGTCTTCCCATCAGAGCGACGCGGTCGCTGTGTCCAGAAGTGTAAGCATCGCGTGCCTCGATGGCTCCCACCAAGGTGTGGGTGATACCAACCAGCAGGGTGTCCAGATCTTGGAATAGTCGATGGTTACTGACATGGGACCCCAGCATCATGGCGGAGGCCTCCAGCAAAGTGGCCTCCATGGAACCGATTTCATCATGTCCCAAGGAATTGTGGGGCGAACCCGATTGCAGGGTATCGGCCTGTTTATTGAGCCCGACCAACCAGCCGAAGACTTGGCCTTGGGTGTTGATGGGTGCCAGGACCACGGACTTCAGTTCGGGCGGAACCTCAGCAGCGGAACTTAGCGTACCGCGGTAGTTTCGCACCAGCACCCGTCGGTTGGCAGCACCGAACCGGGTAATGATATCGCAGCAGTCGGCTTCCGAGATCATCAACTGGCCGGCCACGCCCACCACACGCTCGGCTCGTAGGACTGCGGCGTCCGTCTCTCCCTCGGCCGGGCTGGCCTTGACCAAACAGACCACTTCGACCTCCAGCAGTTGTCGCAAGTCGGGCAAAATGGCCGAGGCGACATCGATCGGCGGACGATTGGCAACGCAGTGATCCACGTGCTGCGACAGTCGACGCAAAAAGTACAGTTCTTCGAAGCTGGCCGACAGCCGAGTCGCGTAGTGATCCAGCATCTCTTTGTCTTCGGCGTGTCGAACTTGTTGGGCGGCCTGCTGAGCCGCGACCTGAGCGAGCGACCAAGGATTCAACCGGACCACGCCGACAACGATTTCCGGTTGCAAATCGTCCGATTCAGACCAGGCAGCCAAGATGGCTTGATCTTCAGCAATTGGCCAAAGTTGAGGGGTTGAACTTCGCGCAGCAACCATTTGGTCGAAACGCAATGTTCGCTGTTCTGGGTTGAGGACGGCGTCGAGCGGATCGAGGGCGTTGGACTTTTGCCAACCCGCTTGGCACTCCGTTGTGTCCGTCAACCGTGTCCAAACGTTGAACTGGGCTCCGAATGCCTGCTCCAACTGCTGTTGCAACAGCTGTGTCCGGGGCGATGCTTCGTTCGGCAGTTGGGATTGGAAGCTGGGTATCATGAGCGATTCAACACATGCCAATGGTCGTCAAAGTAATTTAAACTTCGATCCTGACGTCTGTACAAGTTGGTTGCGAGTCGGTCTGTCATCGACCACAAGCGTGCTCATATATAGATCGTGATTGACGAAGCGGACCGAAAAAAACTGAGTTTGCGGTTTTTGCTTCCGGAAGTAGTGTCAAGGAGCGACTCGCGGCCCGTTGAAAGTCGCGGCGACTGGTCGGGGCGAATCATCGGCCTGTGCGGGCAGTGCAGTCTGGGCAGTTTGGATGGCCTGAGCTGGCTGCGAAGCAAAAAACGACGAGCAATCCCATTTTTTTCATCACGCGTATCGAACCACGTTCTAGGGTTGGATGGCCGAAACTGAGGTGGTTGCCCAAACCATCCAGTCTCGCTGCTCAGGTTCGGTACGGGCTGCTGGCTCAAGGGTTGGCAGAGAGTTGCGGTCAGACCGTTTTGATCGCCACCGTCACCGCCAGCTGTCCCTGTTTGTTTGCGTTGTTCATCGAAGGAGCCTTCCGTGATTTCACCACGACCGTATACCGTTCGTCGAGCCTTCAGTCTCGTGGAATTAGTGATTGTGATTCTGATTTTAGGTATTTTGGCGGCTGTAGCCGCTCCGCGGATGTTCGATCAAGCGACGACCGCTCGCCAGAACGGTACGCGTCAATCGTTGGTGGTCGTTCGCAACGCGATCGAGTTGTTCCGAGCCCAGACCGGCGCTCTGCCCAACGCCGATATCAAGGTCCAACTGCAACCGTTCTTGCAAGGTGCATTCCCACGCGCCGAAGTTGGTCCGACGACGAATCACAACGACAACGTACGCATCGTTAGTGACGCGAACCCGCTGTCGCCGTCTGGCACGGAGGGTTGGGCCTACAACCGACAGACGGGGCAGTTCATCGTGAACGAAGCCACCGGCGCCAACTGGTAATTTAATTGATTGAGCTGTACTCATGGACACCGCACTGACCGCTTTGATTGCGGAAGATGATCGAGCTTTGGCAGACATTCTGCGGCTGGCGTTGACTCGCGGTGGCTATGCAGTGACCGTGGCTCATGATGGACGCAAAGCTTTGCAGTTGGCCACCACCACGAAGTTTGACGTGGTGGTGTCCGACTACCAAATGCCCGGGCTCAACGGCGAGCAAGTTTTGCAGGGTATCCGAACGGCGGGCGAATCGCGCGAAGCTCGGTTGTTCCTGTGCTCAGCCAAATCGTTTGAACTGGATACGGACCAGATCAGCCAGACCCTCGGACTGTCGGCCGTCTTCTACAAGCCGTTCAGCTTGGGCGAGTTGGTTGCAACAATCAAGTCGATGCAAAACCCTGCAGTTGTCTGAGATCGTTGGATCGGAGGCTGCGTTTGATACCCTGCCTCTTACGAGTTTTCCCCATGACTGCCCCAGCCACAACGACCTGTCACACCACGCGTCGCGTTTTGGTGGCGTATTTGCTGATCGGCACCGCGGCCATTGGTGTCGGGTGGACGAAAGAGAGTCTCGGCGATGGGCTGACCGCCACGCTGGGGGCCAGTTGCCTGAGTCTGGCTCTGCTGTTGGGAGGTGCTTGGTGGATGCAGCGTATCTTGCGCCCCGCGTTGTTGTTTGAACAGCGTCTAGCGGCACTCGCACCATCACCCGACCGCGAGGGAGCAGACGATCTGCCACGACTGGAACCAGCTACCGGCCACACCCCTGCCGCATTCGGTTGGAATCGCTTGGTCGAGCAGAGTCACGTCTGGTCCGCGTTGAGCGAACTCAAGTCAACTCTATTGGAGTCAATGTCGGACCGCCGACGAGGGACTGGCCCACAACTGCTGGATTCGCTGTCGGAAGGCGTGGTGACCGTGGACTCCGAGGGACGGATCACTTACGCCAATGCGGCACTGGTCGCCATGTGTGGTCACGCCTCGGCGGAGTCGTTGATCGGTTGCAAGCTCGGTGATGCCTTCGGGGTTGCCGCCGAGGTGGCGGAACTCTGGTATCGACAGTCCGCCAACGCCCAGACCGGATTCGAATGGACCACCCAGTCCGACTCGGCAGAGCATGTGTTCCGAGGACAACGACGTCCGGGTCGCAAGAGCGATCGGGGCACCATTGCCTATGTCTGGACCATCCGAGACATCACCCAGCAGAAGCTGGCGGACACGATGCGCGACCAGTTCCTGGCTACCGCGACACATGAGTTCCGCACGCCCTTGGCCAACATCCGTGCCTACGCCGAGTCGTTGGATATGAGCGATGACTTGGACCCCGAATCACGCAAACGTTTCTACAACGTCATCCAAAGCGAATCGCTGCGACTGTCGCAACTGGTCGATGACTTGCTAGACATCAGTCGCATGCAGGCCGGAGCCATGGCCCTGGACTGCCGTGAAACCGATCTAGGCCGCTTGGTCGAGGAAGTCTCGCAGAAAGTCGCGGCGGAGATGCAAGAAAAGTCTCTCGATTACCGCTGCGAGTTGCCACCGAAGTATCCCAAGCTCTCGATCGACAAAGGCAAGTTGGCCGCCGCCATCGTCAACTTGTTGGGCAATGCGGCCAAGTACACTCCGACCGGTGGCCGCGTGACCTTCCGGGTTGACGTCAATTCACGGCAAGTCGAGTTCGCCGTCAGCGATTCGGGCATCGGCATTTCTTCAGAAGACCTACCGCGCGTGTTTGATCGCTTTTACCGCTGCAGCGATGATCGCGTTCGCGAGATCACGGGCAGTGGATTGGGTCTGGCCTTGACCCAGGAAGTCGCACGCTTGCACGGTGGCGACGTCTCGGTCGAAAGCCAATTGAATCAGGGAAGTACCTTCCGCATCACACTGCCGCTGGATTCCACCGCCGCCTAGGACTGCTACAGGATTGAAACCATGCCGCAAAGTTATCAACAGGGATGTGTCGATGTCATTCGCTGCGACGAGAAGGTCATTCTAGGCGAAGTGCAAGAACTGCAAGCTCTCTTGCAAACCACGATTGCCCAGCGTTTACCACAGGTCGTCGCGGACTTGCGTCGTGTCCGAGTCATCGATAGCGTCGGCCTGGAACTGCTGTACGACGCTCAAAGGGAATGCGTGGCTCGAGGCGGCGTTATGCGTCTGGCCGGGGCCGGTGCTTTGGTCCGAGAAGTCTTGCGCGTGACCGGGTTGGAGCAGGAGTTTGAACTGCATCCGGATGTGATCTCGGCCGCTGGAGCGTTTGCGGTATGAACCCCAACATGTACTCCATGCCGCTGTCTCTCACGCGGTTTGAGCCGGCCGAGCTCCAGGTTCCACGCCCCCGCTTGGGCGAGCGACTGGTCGCGGACGGCGTGATCACACGCGAGCAGCTGGACAGTGCCTTGAACCAGCAAAAGACCGGTCAGCGATTGGGCGAAACGCTGGTGGATCTGGGTCTGTTGTCCGAGACCGACCTGTTGCCCAATCTGGCCGACCAATTCGGAGTCCCGCACGTTCAGCTCCGTGAGGGATTGGTCGATCCGACGGTCGCTAAGCTGATCCCAAGGCCACTGGCCGAGAGCTGTCACGCCCTGGCCCTGTTCAAGATCCATGATCTGCTGACCGTGGCGCTGGCTGAACCACAGAATTTGGCCATCATCGATCGCTTGGAACGAGTCACTGGCTTGCGAGTTCGGCCGGTGCTGGCGCTGCGGAGCACAATCAACGACTTCATCGGCCGCGTCTACGGGGATGGATTCCAGGTTGATTCGATCACCGCCGACATGGATCAAGATGCGGTCGCCGTCGGCGAAGAAGCCGTCCAAATTGACTTGGAGTTGATGGATGCGGACAGCGACAGTAGCCCGATCATCAATCTAGTGAATTATATGTTGCTACAAGCGGTCCGGCAGCGGGCCAGCGACATTCACATCGAGGCTGGTCCACAGAACTCGATCGTCCGATTTCGCGTCGACGGCATGCTCCGCGAGATCATCCGCCCGAAAAAAGAATACCATCCGGCCATGATCTCGCGCCTCAAGGTGATGGCCAAAATGGATATCGCCGAACATCGCTTGCCGCAGGATGGTCGCATTCATGTGGTCGTGGACCGCCGCCCGATCGACTTGCGCATCTCGACCCTGCCCACTGTTCTGGGTGAAAAGGCGGTGCTGCGCATTTTGGATCGCGCCAGTATCACCTTTCACTTGGAGAGTCTGGGAATACCCGAACGGCAAATGAAGTCGATGAACGAGTTGATTCATCGACCGAATGGGCTGTTTTTGGTGACGGGCCCTACGGGCAGTGGCAAGACGACGACCTTGTATTCGATCATCGAATTGCTCAAGTCGGTGGAGTCGAACATCGTGACGGTGGAGGATCCGGTTGAGTATCGCTTGGACCAAATCAACCAAGTCCATGTCAGTCAGGCCAGCCAGATGACGTTTTCTCGGGCTTTGCGTGCCATCCTGCGGCAGGATCCAGACATCATCATGATCGGTGAGATTCGCGACCTTGAGACCGCCGAGATTGCTGTGCAAGCCGCTCTGACGGGCCACTTGGTATTCAGCACCCTGCACACCAACGACAGCCCTGGCGCAATTCCTCGCTTGATCGACATGGGCGTCGCTCCCTTCAAGATTGCAGCAGCATTGGTCGGCGTGGTGGCCCAGCGACTGGCGCGGCGCGTCTGCCCACACTGCCGCAGCAACTACTATCCCAGTCCCGTCCAATTGGATGCCATTCGTTACGCCGGCAGTCGCGATCGCCAATTCGTACGGGGCAGCGGTTGCGACAAGTGTTACGACACGGGCTACAAAGGCCGAGTGGGGATCTATGAGTTGTTGGAAGTCACACGCGAGATCCGCGACTTGATCGCTCAAAACGCCCCCACCGATTCGATCCGTCGTTTGGCGGTGACCAATGGCTTTCGCACCCTGGGTGAACAGGCCATCGAATTGGTCGAACAAGGTGCCACTTCCATCGACGAAATCTTGCGAGTGGCCGTTTTCGAATAGTTCCGTGACGATCGCCACGCGGCGGGTGAAAGGTGCAAAACAATGAGTACTCTGAGCAAAACGGCGAGTAACCCGGCAGGGTCGGGCACACGCGCGGCGTTGCCGCGACGAACGGTGGGCAACGCCGCAGCTTCGACGAGTCTGCCCCTCCGCGACCCCAAAGTCACTGTCAGACCGAAGTCGCTGACCAAACCGAGCAAATCAATCGGAGGAGCATTACCCAAACGCGAACTGTTGATGATCATGACGCAACTCTCCATCATGCTGCGTTCGGGTGTCGACTTGGCCGACGCTGTTCGGAGCATTTCCATGCGGGCCACCAGTGATCGCGTCCGTCAAGTCATGGAACGTCTGTACGCCAATTTGGAGCAGGGCACCAGCTTGTCGCAGGCGTTGGAGATCGATCAACATAAATTTGGTCAAGTGACCGTCGCCTTGGTCTCCGCTGGCGAAGCCTCCGGCACCCTGCCCGATGTCCTGACGCGATTGAGTAAGATCCTCCGCGATGAGATGCGGCTCCACAGCTCCTTGCGATCCGCCCTCGGCTATCCAGCGGTTTTGCTCACCGTCACACTCGGTGTCTTGGCTGGGATGGTCTTTTTTGTATTGCCACAATTCGCGGGTATCTTCGAGTCCTCCAGTGTGACGGTTCCGTGGACCACCCAGTTGATGTTGGATGGGGGACAACTCGCGCGTCAGTACTGGTGGTTGCTGTTGGGCACCCTGGCGGCAGCGATAATCGGGTTGGTCGCTTACTGCAAATCACCGGGTGGAAGACACCAATTGGACAAACTGCTGCTGCGTCTGCCCCTGTTTGGCAGTATCGGCCCGCCTCTGCTGGCGGGTCGATTATTCCGTCTGCAGGGCGCGATGCTGGACAGCGGTGTCCCCATGCTCCAAGTCTTGAAGTTGACGAAGTCATCCGTTGGCAATAGCTGCTACTCAGACTTGGTGGACCGTGTGGAGCAATCGGTCGTCAAGGGGGAGGGCTTCTCGACAGTCCTGCAAGACAATCGGTTGGTGCCTGCCGCCGCGGCTGACATGATCGCCACGGGTGAGGCCAATGGTCAGTTGGGCTCGGTCCTACAGACGGTAGGTGAATTCTACGAGAGCGAGGGCGAAGAAAAATTGCGTGATACTGTCAAAATCGCAGAACCCGTGATCATCATTGGCCTGGGGATTGTCGTGGGCGGTATCGTCTTGTCGGTGATGCTGCCGATGCTCGACATCACCACAGGACAAGGTCTATAGAGGGAGACAATGATGCTGACACTGCAATCTGCCGGCGCCCTGAACTCAACCAGACAACGACGTGTGTGGCGTTCACTGGATGTCGGCTTAGCACTCGGTGATCGCGCGGCTCATCTGGTCGCGGGCCAAGTTCAGGCCGGTCAATACCACGTTGTCGCAGCCGGCCAATTGACCTTTGCGCAACCTTTTTCTGAACAGCCGGCGGCGGCCGTACAGGCAACCCGAAAATGGCTAACCGAGGAACTGGGCTATTGTCCCAGCCAGGTCGTCACCACCATTCCGGCGGTGGCCATGGACTACGAAGCCATTGAATTGCCCTCCGCTGTCGGCGAAGCAGCGACTTCAACCGACTCGCAGGATTGGAATGCCCTGGTGGCTCAGTCGCTCGAACAATTGCTGGGAACCGACGCGGACCAAGCTGCCTACGATTATTGGGTCAGCAATCCCAGCACAATCGCAACGGCGATGGCGCCCACACTGCACCTGGTTTGGACCGCAGAGGAGACCGCCTCGCTTTTGGGTCGGGGATTGGCCGTGGGGGGACGCGAACTGCGAACGCTGGGCACGCCACTCTCGGCACTGGCTCGCTGTAGCAGCTGGAACAGCCCAGACGAACCCGTCCTGCTGGTCGATATTGAAGACACGACCGTGACGTTGGTCTGGTGCCAACAGGGTGAACCACACTACGTGCGGAATCAAATCCAGTTTACCGACCAGACGGCCGTGGAGGCCTTGGTCGCTCGCCGCGGTATCAGCTTGAGCACCGCTGCGACCACCCTGACTCATTGGGGCGTGTCTCCTCAGAGCGACTTGCCTCCCTTGGGTGAGGTCGTGACGGCCTGCCTGCACGATTGGCTGGAACGATTGTGTTTTGAAGTCCAGCGGACCGTGCGGTACTTGGTCGGACAACAGCCGCGAGCAACCTCACCGCGCGTTGCCCTGTGTGGATCGTCCGCCGCAATCGGTGGCCTGGCTCCTTGGTTGAGTGACAAGCTCGACCTACCCGTGACGACGGTCACTCCCCCGGCAGTCGTCGTGTGGAAATCGGCCCAGCCCTACGACCCTAGCTACGCCTTGGCACTGGCCAATGCCTTGGAGGCGAGGTGGCAATGAAGTGTGTCAATCTTTTGCCGCACTCCCTGCGAAAACGCTGGGAGTGGCAACGGCAGCTTATGACCTGGGGCGTGGTTTGGTGCCTGACAGCGGCCCTGCTGTGGCTCTTGGTTGGCGTCTGGCAGGAGCAATTGGACGCCAAGAATCGCAGCGTGACTCTGGAGGAGACGCAGGTGAGTGCGATTGCCCAAGCCACGACACGAATCAGTGAATTGCAACGGCAAGCCGGACTCGATCGCGGCCTCGTCGAAAACGCCCAATGGCTGGAGCTGACTGAGGTGCCGCTGGGCTTGTTCCAGACGATCATCGAATGCTGCCAACGCCAAGGCCGCGGGATTCAACTGGATTCGTTGCGTATCGACGAATTGGGTAACACCACACTGCAAGACGGCCAAGTCCAACCCGCCAGGAAACAGATCGTGATTGCCGGACTGGCCGACTCGGACCCGCGAGCCACCAGCCTGGTGCACCATTTGCAGGACAGCCAACTGTTCGAATCGGTGGAGTTGCTCAGCATCCAAGGTGCGGGCGGCGCCGGGCAACACCGGACCTTTTCGATCCGCTGCCAGCAAAAATCCTTACTCCCTTCCACGCCTACTCCCATCAAGCCCTAACCATCATGTCTGCCGAATCCATCGATACCTCGTTAACCCGAATTCGTCGCCACAGCCAATGGCTGGGGTTAGGGATTGTCTTGTGTTTGGTGGGAGGGTGGTGGTACGGACTTCTCAGCCCCCTGAATCGAGCGGCAGACGCCTTGGAGCAGCGACGATTGGAAGTCGAATCGCTCCACAGCCAACACAAGGTTTTGTTGGCCACGTTGGAAACCGCACGTGCTACGGCCGCGCAATGGCAGGAACGCAAGAACCAGTTGCAGCAGCGGACGCGACCGACCCATGACGACATTGACTTCTTGGAGTGGGCTCACGAACAAGCCGCCCAAGTCAGCCTGGATTTGATCGACTTTCGCCCCTCGGGAAAAGAGAGTCTAGAGATTTTTGAAGGACGCGGCCTGATGTTGTCCGCCAACGGTTCTTTCGACAGCATCTGCCGATTCTTGAACCAACTACGCCATTGCCCGCGCATGAATCGCATCACCAGTTTGGAGATCACTCCCGCGGGGAGCGATCGTCAACAGTACAGCTTGGTCCTGCGGATCGTCTTGTTCACCTTGCCATCGCCACAGGCTTAGACCGGGCAGCCACTCGCTTTCATCTTGGGACTTGTAATGACTTCATCGACCGCTGCTCCCTCTGGTGCCAATGCCAAGAAACTCCTCGTCGTGGGTTTGCTGGCCTGCCTCTTGCTAGTCGTTCTCTGGCAAAACTTGGGCGGCAGCAGCAGCCCACCCACTCCAGCGGCCGTCCTGGTCAGCACCCCCGCCCCAGCAGCCCTCGCCACAGTCTTGAAGCCGCGAGCCGCTCTGTCCGAGGTCCTGCAGGCATGGCCAGCCATCGAACTGCCGCAACTGCTGGCGCACAATCCCTTTCAAGCCTTGGAACTTGTCGCAGAACAGACGGATCCTTCTACCGACGATCCCGCAACCATGAGCGGGCAGTTGCCACCGTCAGCTGGCAGCCAAGCCGCGGAGACGACTCAAGCGACCTCCCAGCCACCGCTACAGATCAACGCGATCTTGTCGGGCGGAAGGCGTCCCGCGGTGTTGATCGGGCAGCGTCTCTACTACGAACAAGACGAGATCGCCGGCGAGTGGCGGATCCAGGCGATCCACCCCAACCGAGTGGCGTTGGAGCCCCTGGCATCATCTTCTGCGCAACCAGTCGCCGTGTCCTGGTCAGCGAACGGTCGGCAGTCGCCAGACAACGATCAGGCCGATCAAAACCAGGCCCCACAATAGCGATTGACTTAGCAGCGACTCCGACGCCAGCCAACCGCCAGCCATGGCCGTCGTCAAACATACCGCCGTGGCCAACCACTTGACCTCGCGTCGTACGCCGTGATGCTCATTCCAATCCCGCAGGTAGCGGCCAAAGATGGGAATGCGTTGCACGCGACGATCCAGCGCCGGCCAAGAGCGAGTCAAAAAATAACTGGCTAACAACAAAAACGGCGTGGTGGGCACCAGCGGCAAGTAGGCCCCGGCAATCCCGAGCCCGACGAACAAGACACCCAAGACAATGTAGATCCCACGCCACCACCAGGCCACCAAAGGTGGCTCGGCATCGTTCGACGATGGCGGGCTGCCGGTCACTGGGAACGACTCGCCAGCCCCTGGAGTTGGGCCAGGATCTCGGGGGGTTCACTCATCCTGCCGGCTCCGTCCGTGCGACAGGCTTGCCAACCGGATTCCGGGCCGACAAAATGCACGCCATCGGCCAGCAACTGCCGCACGTTGCGTTGCACGGCCGGCTGCGCCCACATCTCAGCGTTCATGGCAGGAGCCACCAGAGTCGGACCGGGGAAAGCCAGGTACAGCAGGCTGCTCAAGTCATCTGCCAACCCGATGGCCGCTTTCGCCAACCAATTCGCCGTGGCGGGCGCCACCACGATCCCGTCGGCCCACCGAGCCAATTCGATGTGGGCCCCCAACGGAAACGCCGGGTCGAACACATCGGTGACGACGGGCCGAGCCGACAAAGCGGCAAACGTGGCCGCCGCCACCATCTGTTCGGCGGATGCGGTCATGACCACACGCACCTCCCAGTCCTGTTTGACCAACAGCGAGACCAGCGCCGCCGCCTTGTAGGCAGCGATGCCACCCGTCACCACGACCACCACCTTGGGCATCCCACATTTCTCCGCCGATTGACCGTTCGCATTGGCTGTTGACGGGACCTTCCCGCATCAATATTCGTTGGCGACCACCGTCTGTTCCGGCGGGGGAGCCAATTGGGCCACTTGTCGCACACGTTTTTCGCGAATCTCGTCGACAAACCGCTGCAAAGCGGCAGCCACCGGCATCGCGCCCAAGTCGCCTTCGTGCCGATCCCGGACGCTGACCGTGCCGGCTTCGGCATCCCGCGGACCGATGATCACCATGTAGGGAACCTTTTCCAGTTGGCCATCGCGGATCTTGCCACCCAATTTCTCGCCCCGATAATCGCTGCTGACACGCAAACCCGCCGCGCGGAACTCGGCCTCAACCTGTTGGGCGTAGTCGACGCTCTTTTCGCTGACGGTCAGCAAACGCACTTGTTCGGGCGCCAACCACAACGGGAACACGCCCGCGAAGTGCTCGATCAACACTCCGACAAATCGCTCCATCGAACCAAACGGGGCCCGATGGATCATGATCGGTCGATGGGGTCGGTTGTCGCTGCCGGTGTAACTCAGATCAAAGCGTTCCGGCAAGTTGTAGTCGACTTGGACCGTGCCCAACTGCCAGTGTCGCCCGATGCAGTCACGGACCACAAAGTCGATTTTGGGGCCGTAAAAGGCGGCCTCTCCCGGCTCTTCGCTGAACGGCTTGCCCAACGTCGCAGCCGCTTCACGGCAGGCCGCCTCGGCTTGCTGCCAATTCTCATCGCTTCCCACGTACTTGTCGCTGTGCGGGTCGCGCAGCCCCACGCGGACGTGGTAGTCCTCCATGCCCATCGCGGCAAACACGATCTTGACCAACTCCAGGCAACCACGGATCTCGTCCGCCACTTGATCGGGCCTGACAAACAAGTGCGCGTCGTCTTGCGTAAAGCCACGCACCCGAGTCAAACCTCCCAATTCGCCGGATTGCTCGAAGCGGTAGACCGTACCAAACTCGGCCAACCGCAAGGGCAACTCGCGATAACTCCGCGGCTGAGATTGATAGATTTTGATGTGATGCGGGCAATTCATCGGTTTAAGCAAATAGCCATCGATGTCACCCGACTTCATCAAGTCCGACAACTTGGCGCAATCGCAGCCCTCCTCCGCCAAGGCCGCCAGCTGATCGCGATCGATCAACGGCGGGTACTGGCTGTCCTGATAATAGGGAAAGTGCCCGCTGGTTCGGTACAAGTCCAACTTGCCGACATGCGGTGTGAACACCTGGGAGTAACCCTGCCGCTTCAGGTGCTGCGAGATGAAGTCCTGCAGCTCTTGTCGGACGATGGAACCCTTGGGAGTCCAGAGAATCAAGCCCTGACCCACCATGTCGTCGATGTGAAACAGGCCCAACTGTCGGCCCAAGACACGATGGTCGCGCCGCTTGGCTTCCTCGATCCGCTGTAAATGCGCGTCCAGATCCTCCTGAGTAAAAAAGGCCGTGGCATAGACGCGTTGCAGCACTTGCCTGGACTGATCGCCCTTCCAATACGCACCGGCGATGCTCAATAACTTGAAGGCCCCGATCCACTTGGGGGAGGGAATATGCGGGCCGCGGCACAGGTCCAAGAACTCGCCTTGCCGATAAAACGACACCTGCTCGTGCTCGGCCAGTCCCGACTGCAAATGCTCAACTTTAAGCGGTTGATCCAAGTCTTGGCACAATTGGATCGCCTCGTCCAGCGATCGCTCCAACCGCTCGAAGGGCTCGTCCAAGGCGATCAGCCGCCGCATCTCTGCTTCAATGGCCGGGAAATCGTTGTCGGTCAGGGGCTCTGCCAGCTCGAAGTCGTAGTAGAAGCCACCTTCAATCGTGGGTCCGAAGGCCAATCGGGTGCCCTGACGCAGGCGCATGATCGCCCGCGCCATCACGTGGGCGCAGCTGTGACGCATCACCCCCAACGCTGCCGGGTCTTTTTTGGTCAAGATTTGCAGGGCCACCGGCTGCCCCAGCGGCAACACGTAGTCCAGGCCGACCACCACCCCATCCACAACCGCGGCCACCGCGGCTTTGAGCAGACCCGCTCCGATCCCAGCGGCCACGTCACGACACGTGGCCCCCGCGGGAAACTGCTTGACCGAACCGTCTGGCAATTGAATTGAAACCTGAGATTCCACGACCGACATCGCACCAACTCCTTCACTGAAAGCTGCCTCAGGCCACTGGTCAACAAATCCAGCGCCCGGCGTCCTTAGTCTAGAGCTTGGCGGTCGTTTTGGGTATGGCTTTTCCGGGCGTTACAAGTGCCAGCTCAGCGGCTCAACGTCCGGGACCAAAGCCGTCGGCCCCGGCGGCGGGGGCCGAGCCTCCGTCTTGTCCCGCCTGACGGGCCTTATCCAGCTCCTCGGCCGCCTGCCGTTGGGCCTCCTCTGGGTTGTCCGCTCGGCCGACCGGGGAGGTCGAAACCACCACGATTCCCCGCAACCCCAGCTGGGATTTGCCGAACCCACTGCCATACTGTGGATCGATTATTTTTTCCGGAATGGCGACCGCTTCAAAGAAGCCCAATTGCGGGACCTGCATACGGCTGACCTGGCCCTGGATATCCCCGCCGCTAACAATCGGAGGTGCCCCGGTTGAAGAACCGCTTTGCCAAAGGGTTTTATTCCCCTGGCGAATGCGAATATTGGCAAAATACGGCGAGTACGTCACGTTGGTCTCGCCGCCCCGGCCGCCCATTTGACTGTAAGTCTCCGTCCGCGGCGGCATCTGCCCCATTTCACAATCGATCACAATGTCGGCAGTGTTGCTCAAAGTCCAGCCATTGGCCTGTACCTTCTGACTGATCCATTGCCGCACCTGTTCCCCGTCACTCACCTTCAGAGTTCCCAAGGCCACGGCCACGCCCGGCTTGAGAATATACAGCGACTCTTTTTCAATATTGGCCGTCAATTCCTCCACCGATGGCCCCGGCAACTGGACCACTCCCACGGCCAAAGCCCCCCCAAATCGATCCGGCTCCGCGGTATAGAAGACCTGGCCGTTTAGCATCCGACTGCGGAGCGGGTCGTCGTTTAACGAGCGTTGCCACACGTCCATTTCGTACGTCCACACCGGCAGTTCCAACGACAGCCGGAACAGCGTTTTGGCACTAAAGCCATCCACCAGAATATGGTCGTCGTCCAACCAATCGAGCCGCGCGCGGAAGGGATTCCCCACCAACGGCGCTTCATAAGCTTGAGGTTTATCGTCCGCCCCATCCAGCTTCCAGACGTAGATGCGTTCGGCTGTCAGGGCCGCCAGCCGCGTCCCGCTCTCGTTGACGTTGACCCCCGACACCGAGCTGGGGACCTTCAATTGGAACACCAACTTGCCCGTCGCAGCCTCCAACACGGTCACGTATCCATCCTCGGGTACCAACAGATGTTGACGGTCTGGCGTCACGATCAACGGAGCATCAAAAAAGCTCCGCGCTTTAACGGTATAAACTTCCTTCTTGTCGACGATGTCCCACACTTTATAGTTTTGCGAATCTGTTTTAGCCAAGATCAGTCGCTCATTGATCACCTTGGCAAATGCCGACCAAGCCCGCAGCGACAACTTGGCTTCCCATCGCACCAAAGGCTCGATGGTCGTCTCGCCCGGGTTCAAACGCCACGCGGTAAGTTCTCCCGGAGCGGAAAAACCCCCACGCTCCGGCGGTGCGTACGAAATCAACAAGCGGGAACGCGGATCATAATCCAGCGCTTGCGCCTCTGGCGTTATAAAGACGCTGCCCAAAACTTTCTGCTGCCTGAGCGACACCCAATACAATTGGCCGGGGAACTTCACGCCGCGGTTAAAAAAATTATCTTCCTTCACCGAAACCAAGACCAACTGCTCCGGTCCCCCAACCGGCACCAACGCCACCAACTCCTGCCGCTTCCGCAACAAGTTAAATCCTAGCCCCGATTGCTGGAAGGTTTGCAAGAACGACGGGAGCGCTCCCAGCGGTTGAATCTTCCCCTCGCCAAAGGCGACGGTTCCAAATTCACCGAAGCCGCTGGTGAAGTTCTCCACGTCCGGCAATGGCGACACCTCCCCAGGAATTTCACCGCGAGCCACCGCCGCTTCATAGTCCTTCTTGAACTTGTTGACATAGGCCACATCCCGCTTACTCAGGCTGGCCACCGGGACCGTGATTTCGGTCAGATCGACCTTGATCAGCACGACCTGCTCGCCTTGGATTTGTTTGAGAGCGGCGTCAATCTTGAATTGACCTGACTCGTTGGCCCAGGTCCGCGCCAAATCCATGGCTTCCTGTTCACATTCCAGACGAATGGCCTTGCGTTCAAACAGGGCTTGTCGATTATTGTTGGCAAACTCGTAGCTGATGCCGAACTTGTCTCCCTGACTACCAATCACCGTGCCGTCGCGCCATTCGTTCAGGTAAAATACCTTCACCGACTCACCTTCGGCCGGTTTCACCTGGGCCTGCACGAAAGACGGCAAACCAAAATCGCCGCTCCAGCCCAACATCAATAGTCCGAAATAGAATGACCAAGCCAGAGTCGAACGGGTGCGACCTGTTTCCCGATGAACCAACCGCTCTGCGACAAATCTCATTTTTCTGATCCTTGAGGAGTGCCAGATGATCAAGCTGCAATTGCAACATTAATCAACCGAATAAATCGGGTCAACCTAGTGCTTTGTCACCGTTTAATTTTGGGATCGGTGCGGTAAAGGGGTCAGGC
The DNA here is from genome assembly GCA_018402565.1 of Pirellulaceae bacterium. Lineage (GTDB taxonomy): Bacteria > Planctomycetota > Planctomycetia > Pirellulales > Pirellulaceae > M30B19. Next base: position 275,598 of record JAGYIQ010000003.1, read on the forward strand.
GTCAATTGCCGGTACGGCCCTGTGGGTGCTTCGCACAATTGACTCCTGACCCCTTTACCACACGCCAAGTTTTGGCTGTGACAAAGCACTAGCTCTCGCGGGACTGCAAATCCGCCGAACTTGGAGCAGCTGGCCGGTTGCGACCCACCACAAAAAAAGTCGCCGCCGCGATGACTGTGATTGTCAGGTTCAGCGGCAAGTGCAGCCCCAATGGCTGCAACCACGGTTGCCCCAGCCACTCGGGTTCCCCCAGCCACAGATGGGGCACCCACAGCACCGTCCCCACCAACATCGATGCGATGGCCGCGCTGGGCGGACGGCGGGGAAACCACAGGCCACCCAACAACGGCACCAGCAGCCCCACCAGCATCAGCGAATAGGCCTCCTCCAACAGGCTGTAGGCGGCTTTCCCGGAAAACGCGGAGGCCAAGGAGCACAGGGCGACCAGAACCACCGCCGCGCGGTTGACCGGCACTGTCCCCCAACGCTCGCGGACCCCAGCCGGCAGCAGGTTCTGGGCCAAGACTCCGGCCGGAGACAGGATGGCCCCGTCGATGGTCGACAGCACCGCCGACACCACCGCCAACACAAAGATCACCATCCACGGCCCCTGCAACAACTTGTTGGCGATCCCCATCACCACACCCGTCGCAGTGTCTGGCAGCACGTGGGTGGCCAACAGCCCCATGCCGATGGGAAATAACCCAAACACCAAATATCCGCCAGCGGCCCAAAAGCACGCGCGACGAGCGGCCGGCGCGGAACGCACACACAAGAATCGCTGGATCAGGTCCTGGGCCGGCAAATTTCCCAAGGCCCCCACCACCAACAGATCGAGCATCAAAATCACCTCACCCCAACCGCGCGGTTCAGTGACAGCCGCCTGGAGCGTGACTTGGGTTTCCGCCCAGCCCACCTCGCCGACGACCGCCACGGCCAAGTACACCACTCCGATCAGCACCAACCCCAGCTGAAACACATCGGTCCAGACCACGGCCCGCAAACCACCCAACAAGGTATACAGCGTGCCAGCCAACATCACTGCCACTATGCCCCAGGACAAATCCAACCCGAAGAACAATTCCAGCAAACGCGCCACGGCAATAAACTGCACCGCGATCCAGCCGAAGTAACTGGGGATCAAGATCACCGCGGCCAACTTCTCGGTCACAACACCAAACCGCTGCCGATAAAAGTCACCGATGGTCAGCAGTCCCATATTCCAGAGCGGGGCGGCCAACCACCAACCGGCCAAGAACAGACACAGGGCCACACCCAAGGGATCCAACGTCGCCGCCGGCAAGCCTTGATCGGCCACCTCATCGGTGACCGTCAACATCACACCCGCTCCGAACCAGGTCGCCAACAGCGTGATCACAGCCAACGGCAACGGCAAGTTCCTGCCGGCTAGAAGGTATTCCTCGGCGCTGTCACCCGCCTGCCGCGAGGCCCGCACGCCGATGCCCAACAAGATCAACAGGTAGACCAGCAAGCTACCCGCCAAGACAACCGTCCAAAATCCTGTCAGCATAAGTCGCTCGGTCGCTCCGGGTTAAAGATCGGCCCGCGACCGTCGGTTCATCGCCGCGGGCGAGCTTACATTTTCTCGACGACTTGAATTCCCAACAGCGCCAGCCCCGTCTCTATGGTGCGAGCCATCAAGTCGCAAATCGCCAATCGGCTGCGCTGCAAGTCGGGCTCCACACCCAGCACGCGGCAGTCTGGCCGATTGTAGAAACTGGAAAACTCTTGCGTCAGCTCGAACAAATAGTTGCACAACAAATTGGGCCGATAATCCACCAAGACCTCTTCCAAGGCATCTTGGAACCGCACCAAGCTGAGGACCACGGCCCGCTCCGCCGCGTTGGTCAATTGAATCGCCGCCGGCGTCGCTTGCAGCTCCGCCGGCGTGAGACCCGCCCGAGCGAAAATGCCGCGGACGCGAGCAAAACTGTATTGCAGGTACGTGGCCGTATTGCCGTCCAACGCCACCATCTGATCGAAGTCAAAGCGGTAGTCGCTGGTGCGATTCTGGCTCAGGTCGCCGTACTTGAGTGCTCCAACGCCCACCACTTCCGCAATCGAGCGACGTTGCTCGGGCGAGAACTCCGGCCCGGTCTCTTTGGCCTCGTCCAGCTGCGTCACCACCTCCAAGGCCTTGGCGACCGCATCGTCGATCAAACCCTCCAAGCCGACCGTGTCGCCCTCGCGAGTCTTGAACGGCTTGCCATCGTTGCCCATCACGGTGCCGAAGCTGACATGCACCCAGCGGACTTGACCGTAACCCAAATGAGCCGCCACCGCGAACAATTTCAGAAAATGCTCCGATTGTCGATGATCCACCACATACAAGACACGGTCTGGCTGCCATTGCTTGAGGCGATAATCGATCGTAGCCAAGTCCGTCGTGGCGTACAGGAAGGCCCCGTCCCGTTTCTGCACGATCATCGGCGCGGGGAAGTCGTCCAGGAAGATGCACTGCGCGCCGTCACTGACGCGGACCAACCCCCGAGCCTGCAGGTCGGCCACCAATGGCCCCAAGGCGTCGTGGTAAAAACTCTCCCCCAGCCAATGATCGAACTCGACGTGCAGCCGCCCGTAGACGCGTTCGATTTCATCGTGGCAATGCGGCAAGATCTCTTGCCACAACTGCACGTTGGCCTCGTCGCCCGCATGCAACTTGCTGGTCTCCGCCAAAACGGACTCGTGCAGGTTGGCATGTTCGACCAAGTCGCGGCTGAGGGCTTCGTCCTGAGCCGCCTGTCGCAATTGCTGCTGGGCGGCGGTGATCTTCTGCTGCAGCTCCTCGCACTGTTGCTGGGCGTCTTGCCATTGCTTGCGAGCGGCTTTCGTGGCAGCTTTGTCCGCACCGGACTCGGCCGCGGCCAACTCGGCTTGGCAGTCGGCCACCCGTTGCCGAGCCCCGACCAGCCCCTGCTCCCACTTGGGCAGGTCACGCAACTTTTCCAACAAATCCATCAAGCGGCGAACGTAGCGGTAGATTCGGCTGAGTTCGCTGACCGGGGCGGCGCGGTAAGCGTCCGCTTGGCCAAAATGCCGGTACCCGTAGATGATCATGCCGAACTGCGTGCCCCAGTCCCCCAAATGGTTGTCCGTGATGACCTCGTGCCCCAAGAAGCGACAGACCTTGGCCAACGAATCGCCGATCACCGTGGAGCGAATATGCCCCACGTGCATCGGCTTGGCCACGTTGGGGGAGGAAAAGTCGACCACGATCCGCTCCGGGGTCACCGGCTCGGTCAGCCCCAATCTCGCCACCGGCAGGCTGCCGCCACGACCGACGGCCACCCGGCCCGCGTCGCCCCAAGCCGCATTGGCCTGCGATCGCAAAAAGTCGTCGGCCAGCCGCAAGTTGATAAAGCCCGGACCCGCGATGGAGATCTCCGAACACAGATCCTGCAGGTCCAACGCCGCCACCACCCGCTGGGCGACCTCGGGCGGCTTGAGTCCCAAGGGCTTGGCCAAGGGCATGGCAAAGTTGGCCTGATAGTCGCCGAACTGCGAGTTCTGCGCCGGGCGGATCATGCCCAAGGCCTGAACCAGCTGTTCCGGCGTCGCCGTCTGGTTCTGTGAGACAAACAACGCCTGGAGCGCGGGCGCAAAACGCGAACGAATCTGAGCAAGTATTTGCATGGAATCAATCTGCCGCTGGCCCAAAGCCAGTCTGGGGAGAGCCGGGCTTGGGGGCTAGGTGCGAGACATCGATCTTGGGCGCGTCGCTGTGCAGCACCTCCAAACCGTAGTACTGACGTGTCTCGTCATCAAACAGATGGATCACCACGTTGCCGTAGTCCAACACAATCCAGCGGCTCTCGTCATAGCCCTCGCGGCTGATTCGCTTGTCGTTCAACTCTTTCTGCAACACATGATCGATCTCTTCGCTCAACGCGTGCAAGTGCCGACGACTGGTGCCGGTGGCAATCACAAAATAATCGAACAACGCCGTCTTCGGCGTCATGTCGAGCACCAACACGTCGGTGGCAAAGTTATCCAGACAGACCTTGGCGGCCGCCTGGGCCAACGTCAGGGCCTGTTCCGGATGATTGATGTGCCCAGCCGGACCCGATGCTTGATTCTCGAGCGGCTCGGGGGAGGGGGTGTCTTGATCTGACAATGGGATTCCTTGTAATGAAACGGTTTCGCTGCGTTCGCTTCCGGCCCTGGGAACCGCCGGTCGCCGTGAGGACTCGCTGCGGTCCAATCGCAACCGAGCCGGCTCTCCAACCCGCGGATCGCCCCGCATTGTACCCGATGGGGTCGAACTTCTTCAACTACAATCCCCCCCCAGTGAAAAATCGACTATCCTGGACAGGAGAGAGCATGGCCGCGGCCCCCAGCCGACCGCTGCGCCACTGTCCGGGACCCGGCCAGCTCGAGCCCGCCACCCAGGAGCCCCACCGATGCCGCCCAAAACTCGCCTCGCATTAATCGCCCTGGCCCTCGCCGGCGTCTGCCTGTGGGGGCTCTCAGGAGCCCAACTGTCGGCCCAAGACGACTTCGAGTCCCTGTTCAACGGCCGTGACTTCACGGGCTGGCAGGTCCCGGAGGACAGTCGCTGGCGAGTCCAGGACGGCCTGATCTTCCTGGATCGCGACGGCGACGGCCAGGAGCACAACCACGTTTACTTGTGGACAGCCGAGTCCTACGAGAACTTTATCCTGGAGCTGGAATTCAAGATTCCGGCCCGGGCCAACAGCGGGATCTTCCTGCGAACCACCGACCTGCAGGATCCGGTGGACACCGGCCTGGAGGTCCAAGTGGCCAACTCGCACGGGCGGGCGGAACTGTCGCGGACCAGCACCGCGGGAGCGGTCTACGACCTGGTGGCCCCCTCCCAAAATCCGCTCCATCCGCCGGGCCAGTGGAACCAGATGCGGATCGAGTGCCGCGGCCCCCGCATCCAGGTTCGGCTCAACGGCACTTCGATCATCGACATGGATACGGACAACTGGACCGAGGCCGGCCGCAACCCCGACGGCTCGGCCAACAAGTTCTCGCGGCCGATCAAAGACTTCGGTCGCCGCGGGCACATCGGCCTGCAGGACCACGGTCTACCGACCTGGTACCGCAACATCCGCATCCAACGCCTGCCTGAGGAGCCGGAAATGCCCGTCGCTTATCGCTTTCCCAACGATCCCGAAGTACCGGTCCTGACTTTGGACCTCAGCGGTGGACTGCGTGTGCCAACGCCCGCCGACTTCCGCCGCCGGCCATTTGTCAGCGTTTACGCAGACGGCCGCATTGTCTGCGGCGCCCAAGTCCCCGATCGGCCGAACCACGTGGGGCAGCTGACCGCCCAAGAGCTGAGTGAGCTGCTGGGTTTTGTCGTCCAGCAGCAGGGCCTGTTGCAGATCACCCCCGAACAGTTGGCGGAGGAGTTGCAAGGCTACCGCTCCAACCTGGCGGACGGCCCGACCTCGACGATCAAACTGCAGCTCCAGGATCAAACCCAAGAGCTATCCGTCTACGCCCTGCGGCTGGCGGCCCGCGAATTGCCCGACGCACCCGGCTTGCAGGCTCTGCTGGCCATCGAGCAACGCCTGCGACAAGTCAAACAATGGGGCGATCTGGGCAGTCGCGCGGTCCTGGACAGCGCCCTGCAAGCGGCCAACGAGGCCCTGGCTCGCGAACTGCCCGATGCCAACCCCTGGAGCGAGGACCACCTGCGACGCATCGAGCGACCGGCCGACGGCGGGGTCAAGCTGAGCTTCGGCCGCGCCAAGTCGATCAGCGACGATGGCTACACCCTGAATATGCAAGTCCAACGCGCGAGTGAAGGTCAACCGTGGCAAGTCGAACTGCAAGTACAATGAGGGCGGCCCGCGGATTTATCTCGGCAGCGGCCAGATCCAGTGAATGGCTTGAGCGGCGGGTCGCGCTGGTCTGGCTGTTCGCGGTCGTGGCGGGCTGCCAGCTCGGTATCGCAGCTGGGTGGGGCCAAGAGCCGATCACGCCTGAGTTGCGAGCGACGTTTGACCTGTCGCCCCACTACCAGCAGGTCCTGTTGGTGGACGACTTCCCCGTGGTCGGATCTTCCCAGGTCTCGGCGGCCGCCCTGCAGGAGGCCGCTTGGATCGTGCGACAGATGACCGAGCACCGCCCGGAACTGCGGCGTGCCTTGGCCCAGGCCAAGGTCCGCTTGGCCGTGATGGCGTACAACGAGTACACCACCGACATCCCGGAACACGCTCACCTGCGTCCCAGAGTCTTCTGGGATCGTCGGGCCCGCGGCCTGGGCGCGACGCCGACAGCCCCGGCCGTCAGCTGCGGCGAAGAAAACCTGTTGGAGCACCCACAGGACCCCTACCGCGGCGAGAATCTCTGCATTCATGAGTTTTCGCACGCCATCGATCTGATGGCGATGCGCCAGTTGGATCCATCGTTTGCCGACGATTTAAATGCCGCGTACGCCGCGGCCCAACGGGCCGGACTCTGGAGCGGAACCTACGCGATCTCCAACGCCGCTGAGTACTTCGCGGAAGGCACACAGGCCTGGTTCGACAACAATCGCGCCAATGATGCACTGCACAATGACATCGACACGCGCGAAAAGTTGCGTGACTACGATCCGGCCTTGGCCGCTCTGTTGCAACGCGTCTACGGCGACCGCGAGTGGCGATACCGACCACCATCCGAGCGGCCCGCCGAGCAACGAGCACATTTGCCGCCCTTCGATCGCAGCCAACTTCCGGCCTTTACTTGGCGGCCCGAGCCGATCCCCGAACGTCCACGAGTCATCATCAACACGGCGCTGGGCGACATCGAATTGGAACTGGACGCCCAGGCCGCTCCGCAAACCGTGGCCAATTTCTTGCATTATGTGCACCAAGGTTTTTACAGCAATGGCCAGTTCTTTCGCGTTTTGCGACCGGAAAATCAGGCTGCGGTAGAAGTGCCCATCGCCGTGGTGCAAGGCTGCGCGGACGAGAGTCGAGCCCAGGAGTTTCCCGACCCGATCCCCTTGGAGCGGACGCGGGACACGGGCTTGCGGCATGTGCATGGCACCCTTTCGATGGCTCGCTTGGAGCCAGACACCGCCCAGCACCATTTCTTTATTTGCCTGGGCGATCAACCGGAGCTGGACTTTGGCGGGCGTCGCCACCCCGATGGCCAAGGCTTTGCCGCCTTTGGACGAGTCGTCAAAGGCCTGGGGCTGTTGGAGAAGGTCCAAGCCGGCGAACTGTCGGCTGAGGAGCCCGAGCATCTGACGGAGCCGATCCGGATTCAACGCGCCGTGCGACAAAACTAAACGCAATCGTTCATGGTAGCGGGATAATCCTCGGGCCGGGTGCGCCCGCACAAGCCGGAGCGCGCTTGGAGCAAATTCTTGGAGCAAATTCTTGGAGCAAACTCGTGGAGCAAACTCGTGGCAATCGCCCGTGGTTTGACACTCAAACGATCGCCCGCTTCGCCCGACTTGCTCCATGACACTCTGCGGGGCGTGAACGATTACAACTGAGCCACCGGCTATTCACTCGGCGACGGATTATCGGGATTGGACCCATTGTAGGGAGCCCGCATCAGGGGCCGTGCCGCTGGGAGAGTTTTTTTCGTCGCCCACACGCCGTTTGTATCCCACGGTTTACCGGCAGGCAGTCTAGTGCTTTGTCGCAACCAAAAAATGGGGTGTGGTAAAGGGGTCAGGAGTCAATTGTGCGAAGCACCCGCAGGGCCGTTCCGGCAATTGACTCCTGACCCCTTTACCGCACCCAAAACTGAGGGCGGGATAGCGTCGGGGCTGTGGGCACAACTTGCCTGTTCTTTATCACCTTGAGCCACAACATGTCAGCCACCCTGTCCCTTGACACTCCCGTCTGCGAGCACTCCTACGCCATGAGTACGCCACCGAATCCTGCGGTGCCGACCGACTTGGTACTGCCGGCCTCCGCCATTGTCGCCCCCCTCTCACCGATCGCCGATGACGGCCTGATCGCCGTTGACGGCCCGATCGCCGAAGCGACCGCTGCTGAGTCCACTCCCGCTGCCAGCTCCTCTGCGCCGTCCAGCAAGTGGGATAGCACGCGTTTGGACGCGTTGACTGGCTTGCCCAATCGCGTCTGCTTCACCGAACAACTGCATCGAGCGGTGGAGGCAAATCGCCCGGAGGGCCCCATGTTGGCCCTGTTGTTCTTTGACTTGGACGGATTCAAATTCGTCAACGACTCCTTGGGGCATCAAGCCGGGGATGAACTCTTGATCCAGGTTGGCGAACGACTCAATCGCATACTGGTGGATCCAGCCGAGCAACTGTTCCGCCTGGCGGGTGACGAATTTGTGATTGTGGCCGATCGGGTCGAGCGTCTGAATCAATTGCCAAAACTGGCCGAGCGAATTTTGGCGGAGTTCCAGGACCCGTTTATTGTCACCAACGAAAAGGCCTTCGTGGGTGCTTCCGTCGGCATCGCCATTCGCAGCAATCAAGGGCAAAGCGCCGAGCGATTGCTGCACGAGGCGGATGCCGCCATGTATCAATCCAAGCGAAACGGTCGCCGTTGCTACTCGTTCTACAGCGCCGATCTGGATCAAGAACATCGCCGCCTGTTCAAGCTCCGCGGGGACATCCGCGATGCAATCGACCAACAGGAATTCACCGTTCACTACCAAAGCGTGTTTGACTTGGCGACGGGCCAACGAGTCGGCGCCGAGGCCCTGGTGCGTTGGTTCCGTGACGGCCAAGTCTATTGCCAACCGGAAGAGTTCGTGGGCGAAGCCGAGAAGTGCGGCTTGATCGTGCCGATGTCGCAACAGGTCATTCGCCAAGTCTCCCGTGATCTGTTGGCTTGGAAAGCCAGTGGGCAAACGTTGGTGCCGGTGAGCATCAACATCAGCGCTAGCCACTTTCGCTTCGGCGATTTGCAGGACGACTTGGCCTCGGCCTTTTTGTTCCAGGGTCTCCCGCCGCAACTGATCGAAATCGAGCTGTCGGAAGAAGCCGTGCTGCACGACGTCAAACAATCACGACAAAAAATCCAAGCCCTGCAGCACATGGGCTTTCGAGTCGTCGTCGACGATCTGGGCACCGGGCGTTCGTCGATCGCCTATCTGCAAAAAGTTCCGGTCGATGCGGTCAAGATCGATGCCTCATTCATCAACGACATCGAAAACAGCGACTTTGCGTTGGCGGTTGTCGACTCCATGATCCGAATCGCGCACACTTGCGGCCTCCGCGTGGTGGCCGAGGGCGTCGAAACCGAGGTCATCCGGGACCACCTGCGAACGTTGGGCTGCGACCACGCCCAAGGCTTTTGGCTGGGTAAACCCTGTCCGGCGACCGAGTTCTACGGAGCGTCTTCACCCGCCTCCGTCGAGGGCAATCCCACAACTTCGACGTAATACAGGTCGGTGGCCACGCGGAAATCCGTGGCCGCACCCGGCCACGGCAGGCTCTGCCACTCGGCGGTGGGATGTACCAACTGCCACTGTTCTGTTCGGCCCACTTGGATCGGCATGTCAAAGCCAGCCGTCTCGGCTTGCCAACGATAACGCCAAGCCTTGGCCGCCGCATCGAACTCCAACTCGAGTACTGGCAGCTTGGCCTGCCGCAAGTACTGGTCGAAGATCGGTTGCATGTCTCGGCCGTAGTGACGGTTGAACAGTTGCACCAAATCCTCGGTCATGACGTTGCGGTACTTGAACGTATCGTAGGTCTCGCGCACCAGCTTCCACCACGCAGCATCGTCTTGCCGCATGCTCCGCAGCGTGTGCAGGAATAACGCGCCCTTGAAGTACATATCCTGGCTGGGCTCGCGATGCAGGCCGCGCTGCGTGATGATCGGCCGCCGATTGGCGACCTTTGTCTTGTAACCGTTGACGTATTTGAGGGCATCGTCGTAGCCGAAGACATGCTCCACGTACAAGCACTCCAGGTACGTGCACCAACCTTCTTGAATCCACATGTCGGCCACATCGGCACACGACACCGCATTGCCGAACCACTCGTGTCCGGTCTCATGCACGATGATAAAGTCAAACTTCAAGCTGACCCCGACACCTGTCCAGTCGCGACCACCGTAGCCGTTTTTAAAACCGTTGCCATACGTCACCGCCGACTGATGCTCCATGCCCGTGTAAGGCACTTGAATCAGTTTGTAGCCGTCCCGCTGAAACGGGTACTCGCCGAAGTAATGCAAAAAAGCTTCCATCATCGGACGGACCTGCGAGAACTGAAACCGCGCCGCCTCCAAGTCCTCGGGTAGGACATAATAGTCCATGGTCAAGCCGTCCAATTCCTCGCCGAAGTGCACGTAGTCGGCGATGTTGACCGAGACACAGTAGTTATTGATCGGGTAGCTGACATGGTACCGCCAACGGGTGTAGCCATCGCCCAAGTCTTCGCTGCCCTGAAAGCGACCGTTGGAAATATTTTTTAAGCCCGTCGGGATCTCGATGCTGATGTCCATCGATTCGACCTCGTCCCGCAGCTGGTCCTTGTTCGGCCACCAGATGCTGGCGCCTTCTCCCTGACAGGCGGTGTAGATCCAATGCCGGCCCTGCGGATCGCGGGCGAACGTGAAACCGCCAAACCGACCCGTGGTGGCCGGTGTCCCCGAATAAAAAAAGTCCAATTCGTGCTCTTCACCCGCACGCAACAATTGCGGAAAATCGATGAAGACGGCGTTGAGCTCCCGCTCGTACTTCAGCTCCTGGCCCTGCCACACGATCCGATCGACATTCAGATTGGCGTACAAGTCCAACTGCAGGCGTTGGTCGTCGGCCAACATGCGAAATCGCATTTGCGTCTTGCCGCGGATCGTCTCCGCCTCGGGATCGATGCGAATGTCTAAATGGTAATACAGCAAGTCGTTGTTCGCGCGGAAGCGACCGTACTCGCCCCGCAACTGCTCCGCTCGCTCCCGCCGTTCTTGCCGCGGTGTCCGCCCTGGGGCGCTGGACCCGTCCTGGTCCTGGTCCTGAGGCTGAAACACCACCGGCCGACCCGTGGCAACCTCGACCGCCGGGAACTGCCCAACCCAGCCGACCGGTCCGGCAGGTCCGGCAGGTCCGACCGATCCGGCAGGCGGGACTAGCCCGACCAATCCAATCAATCCAATCAATCCAATCAGCCCAACTAGTCCGCTTAATCCAAACAGCCCGACCCTGTGCGACCGCGTCCGTTGACGACAGCGGGAACACGAAGCCAAACGCACCGCCCCAGCGGCCCTATTGGAGAAATCGGTCATTACAAAATCTTTTCGGCGAGGTACCATGAGGGGAGTCGGCGTCGCAGCCGATCTTGACCCGATTTTAACAGAGTGGAAACGGCATGGCTATCAGCAAAGCGGTCATCACGGCGGCCGGGAAAGACCAAACCCATCTGCCATTGCAGACCGTGGTCGATCGATCGGGGCATCCTCGCAGTGCCCTGGAGTTGGTACTGGGTGAGGTGGTGGCGGCGGGCATCGACGACATTGGCTTGGTGATCGCACCGGGCCAGCAGGAGCGGTACTTGGCGGCGGCCGGGGCCCAGGCCTCGCGTTTGACGTTCTTCGAACAAACCGAGCCGCTGGGGTACGGCGATGCCATTCTGCGGGCGCGAGCGTTTGTGGGCCAGGAGCCGTTTTTGCATCTGGTCGGCGATCACTTGTACGTCAGCGATCGTCTCGAAAGTTGTGCCGCCCAGTTGATTGCCATCGCCGAACGGGAGTCGTGTTGCGTGTCGGCCATCCAGCCAACTCACGAGAGCCAGTTGCGGTTCTTTGGCGCCATCGGCGGTACGCCGGTCCCGCAGACACAAGACCAACCGCTGTTCGAAGTGACGGAGATCTTGGAGAAGCCGACGCCGACTCAGGCCGAGCAGTCGTTGATGGTAGCCGGTCAACGGAACGGCTTTTATCTCTGTTTTTTCGGCATGCACGTGCTGACTCCGACGATCATGGAACTGCTGGACAGCGCCGTGACGGCCGCGCGGCAAGTCGCCACCTCCGCCGGGGCCGATACTCCAGCCACCTCCGCCGATACCGCGCCGCGGGTCAACTTGTCCGATTCGCTGCGGCGGTTGATCTCGCGGGAGAAGTACTTGGCCTGCCAAATTCACGGCCAACGCTACAACATCGGTGAGACGTACGGTCTGTTGATTGCCCAGATGGCGTTGGCGTTGTCGGGTCCCGATCGCGATCGCCTGTTGGTCGAGATCATCGAACTCTTGGCTCGGCCAAAATAGTCCTGAAACAGAAGCGACGGCGGACGAATGAAACGCTCCCTCATTGATTTGATTACGTCAACCGATTCGGACGTGCGCGACTTGTCGTTGGAGTCTCAGGTGCAAGCCTACGACCTGCCGGCGCTCTTGCACGAGACGCAAGCGTTGGACCACTTTCGCCGGGAACGCGAGAACCTGTACGAGCGGGTGCGGGCTCTGTTCTTTCTCTATGCCCTGCATCGCTTTCACCTGCCGACGCGACTGAGCCCCTTTGCCTCCGGCCGGATCCCGTTTGCGGGATATCAACATTTTTTGCAGCGTCGCTTCAATGAGGCGGTCGACGTGTTTTTGGCAGAGCAGCAGGCAGAGGGTCCCAGCCTGGCGCTGTGCAGCGCCTTGGCCGCCGCCTACCATCGCCTGGCCTTTCAGACGCTGGCCGACCAAGTGCGCCGCAGTGTTAGGACCGTGGCCGGCAATCGCTGGATGTTTCGCACCGGGCACCCGGACGAACTGCCGCTGCAAATCCGCTCCGAACTGCGGCAGCGTCACGAACACTCGGGGTATCCCCTGTTGCGGGAGCGGACGTCGGTCCGCATGGATTTTTCGCACAGCGCCTGGAGCGACATCTTCTTTCTCGGCATGGATTACCCGCAGGGCGCCAAGGTCATCAACGCCTCGGTCAATCTGGCGGTGCAGGGTCGGCATCAACAGCCGGAACCACCGCTGGACTGCACGCTGCGAGTGATCGATCGACCGGTCTTGCGCTTGGTCAGCATCGACTTGAATGCCGTGGTCGAGATCCAACAGGTGGGGCAAGTGTTCGACTTTGCCGCCGATTATCTGGGGCTACTCAAGGCGGCCGTGATCGCTGCCGGCTTGGTCCCCGCGGGGTTGGAAGGTTACCAAGCCAGCATCGAGGCGGTCCTGCGGCCGTTGGTGGGACCGGGCTTGGGGTTGGAGATCGTCAGCCGAGTGAACGACATTCCCAAGGGATCGCGGTTGGCGGTCTCCACGAATTTGCTCGGAGGTCTGATCGCCCTGTGCATGCGGGCCACGGGACAAGTTTCAGCATTGACCGGACCGTTGACCGAGGCCGATCGCCGGATCGTGGCCGCGCGCGCGATTCTGGGCGAATGGCTGGGTGGCTCCGGCGGGGGGTGGCAGGACAGCGGCGGTATCTGGCCGGGCATCAAGCTGATTCAAGGCTGCGTGGCCAGCGAGACGGACCCCGAGTACGGCGTCAGCCGCGGTCGCCTGTTGCCCCAGCATACCGTGTTCGATCATCAGACCGTGTCGGCGGAAACTCGGCAACGGCTGCAAGACAGTCTGGTCTTGGTACACGGTGGCATGGCGCAAAACGTTGGCCCGATCCTGGAGATGGTGACGGAGAAGTACTTGTTGCGGAGCGGACCGGAGTGGCAGGCGCGACAACAGGCCATCGGCCTGCTGGATCAGATCACGCAGTCGCTGCGCCAAGGCGATATCCGCGCGATCGGGCAAGCCACCGACCATAACTTTGCCGGCCCGCTGCAACAGATCATTCCCTGGTGCACGAATCTGTACACCGAGCGGCTGATCGAGCGCTGCCGCAAACAGTACGGCGCGGACTTCTGGGGCTTCTGGATGTTGGGCGGCATGGCGGGTGGCGGCATGGGCTTCATCTTCAATCCGACCTGCCGCACGGCGGCTCGCCAATGGCTGTGGCAGGTCATGCAAGACACCAAACGCGAGCTCGAACACGCCTTGCCCTTCGCCATGGATCCCGTGGTGTACGACTTCGAAATCAACGACCATGGCACGCAGGCCCAACTCCTGCCCGGTGGCGAGTATCCGCCCGGCTATTACCCGTTGTTGGTACCCCACTGGCTGCGGCAAGACGTGCAGAGCCTGTCGCCCGAGACCCAAGCCGAACTGGAACGCGTGGGCCAACGGTGCCGCGACTCGGAGTCGAACTTGGCCAATCAGTTGATCGGCAAGATTCTCCCCGGCCACTCCACCACAGCGGATTCGCGACAATCGCTGAGTGAGTTGTTGCAGGCCAATGGCTTCGATCCCGTGGCCCATCAACAGTTGCGGGAAGATCTGCTGGCGGGGCGACTGGGCTTGGCGCAAAATCTACTCCCGGCGGCCACCACCATCAGCGACGTGGCACCCGAGGATGTGATCGATTGCCGCGAGGGGGTTTCGGCCCAAATGGAGGCCCTGGGCCGCGCGGCCATCGCCGCTGGCCAAGTGGCGGTCGTGACGCTGGCGGCCGGGGTCGGTAGCCGTTGGACCCAGGGCGCCGGCGTGGTCAAAGCCCTGCACCCATTTGTGCGAATGGCTGGCACACATCGTTCGTTTCTCGACATCCATTGGGCCAAGTCCCAACAGGTCGGCCGACTGCATGGCCGGACGCCGCTGCACATCGTGACGACCGGCTACCTGACCGAGGGTCCCATTCGCGCCGCGGTGCAACGCTGGCAGGCGGGAGGCGGGACGGAGCGGACGCCCGTGATCGTGTCGCCTGGCCGCAGCGTGGGCTTGCGGATGGTACCCACCATTCGCGATCTGCGTTTCGCTTGGGAGGAAATGCCGCAACAAGTTTTGGACCAACAACAACAAAAGGTGCGGCAGAGTCTTCGAGCCGCATTGTTGAATTGGGCTGGGCAAGTTGGCGAAGCGACCGACTACGTCGACAATCTCCCCAGCCAATGCCTGCACCCGGTGGGCCACTGGTACGAGGTCCCCAACCTGTTGCTCAACGGCGTGCTGGGCCAATGCCTGCAACAGCAGCCGCAACTGAAGTACCTGCTGCTGCACAACGTCGACACGTTGGGTGCCACCGTCGATCCTGGCATGCTGGGCACCCACATGCACAGCGGCGCGTGCCTGTCGATCGAAGTCATCACTCGGCGGATGGAGGATCGCGGCGGTGGCTTGGCGCGCGTCAACGGTCGACCACGCCTAGTCGAGGGCTTGGCGATGCCCAACGAAGAGGACGAATTTTCGCTGACGTACTACAACTCCATGACGACCTGGATCGACATCGATCAACTGCTGGGCCTGTTTGGCTTGTCCCGCCAGTCGCTCTTGGAGCCGAGCCGCGTTCTGCCGGCGGTCCGACAATTTGCCCGCCGGCTGCCGACCTACATTACATTAAAGGACGTCAAGAAACGCTGGGGGAACGGCCAAGAGGACGTGTTCCCCGTCTGTCAGTTTGAGAAGCTGTGGGGCGACATGACGGCCCTGCCGGAAGTCGATTGCCGTTACTTGGCCGTGCCCACCTGGCGCGGACAACAACTTAAAGATCCCGCCCAATTGGACGGTTGGCTGCGCGATGGCAGCGCGGCTCAGATCCAGAGCCTGTGCGATTTTGGCTCGTAAAGCTTGCTCCAAGGCTGGAAGTGGGTAAGATTCAAGGGTGCTGGCGATTCGCCTTGAACCGTTTACCTGGCTCTCCCACTCCGAGGTCTTGCGTCATGCCAACTCCCAACACCCCGAGTCCCACGGGTCCCAACACCCCGCGTCCCGCGGGTTCCACTACCCGTCGTCGCTTCCTGCAAACGCTCGGGGCGACCGGAACCGCGGGAGCGATAGCGTTGCCCACGATCGTGCCGGCCCACGTCTTGGGTCGTCCGGGCGCGGCGGCCGCTGCGGTGCCGCCCAGCGAGCAGATCAATCTGGGGGTGATCGGATTGGGCCCACGGGGGACTTACGACCTGCGAGCCATGCTGCCGCTGCCCCAAGTCCGCTGCGTGGCGGTGGCGGAGGTCCAGGCCAAACGTCGCGAGGCGGCGCGAGCACTGCTCAACGCACATCCGGGTCAAGGTCGCTGCGAGTTCATCCGCGACTTCCGCACCTTGTTGGACCGCCGCGAGATCGATGCGGTGTTGATCGCGACCGGCGATCGCTGGCATGCCCGGGCCGCGATTTTGGCCGCGGAAGCTGGCAAAGATGTTTATTGCGAAAAGCCTTGCGGCATCACGATGGCCTTGTGCGAGGAGATCGCGACGGTCTTTCAACGCACGGGTCGCGTTTTCCAAGCGGGCACCCAGCGCCGCAGTGTGCCCAATTTCCAACAAGCCGTGCAGTTGGCCCAGACCGGTCGACTGGGCAAGTTGGAGGCCCTGTATGCCTCGGTTTACATTCCGACGCTGGACAACGCTTGGTTGCCCGGGCAGCCGACGCCGGCTGAAAACGAGGTCGATTGGAACCTGTGGTTGGGCCCCGCGGCGTGGCGTCCCTACAACGAGCAATACGTCAATGGCGGCTGGCGTGGCTACTTCGACTTTGATTCGGGGGCCCGCTTGTTGGACTGGGGAGCCCACACCGGCGATCTCTGCCAATGGGCCAATCAAGCCGACGAGACTGTGCCGACGCGGTACGAGCCGCAAGCCGATCGGATTGTCTGCCACTACGAAAATGGCGTGCAACTGATCTTCGACTTTATCGCGGATCCGTTTGGTGATCGCGGGCCCAAGTGGATCTCGCGACTGGGGACCTGCCCCGTGAGATTTGTCGGCAGTGAGGGCTCGGTTGAAACGGGCGACAGCGGCGAAACCGTGGTCTCGAGCGATGCACTGCGGGCCCAGCTCAGTCCCACCGCCCAACGCGTGCAGGGGCTGGATGTGACCGCCCACGCGGAGGATTTCTTTCAAGCGGTCAAGACGCGACAAGCCACTGCGGCCAATCCCGCCGTGATGCGGAACTCGCATGTGACCTGCCATGCGGCGGCCATCGCCTGGATGTTGCAGCGGCCACTGCAACTGGCCCCCACGACCTTCCAGTTCGTGGGTGACGACGAAGCCAATCGATTGCGATCCCGCGCGGAGCGGCAGTGGGCCTAATGGACCAACACGCCCACGATTCGGATCGGGAGCCCGATGCCGGGCCAACCGCGCCACCGCTGCGCGAGGGCCCGGCCACGATCGACAAAGTCAGGCTGTCCGATCGGATCGCCGGCTGGGTTGTCGCCGCGCGGTGGTGGGGACTGGGCCTGGGGGTCCTGCTGTGGCTGCTGACCCTGATGGGGCAGCCGACTGGAACGGTGGGGCGGTCGGTCGAGCAATTGTTTGGGACGCAAGATCCCTCGGTGGCCGACTATCAACAGATCAAGGCGATCTTTGGAGATCGCGAGACCGTGTTGGTGGTGTACCGCGATCGCGAGTTGTTCGACCCCAGTGGCCGCGGGCTGCGACGGATGCGGGAGCTGGCCCAGTCGCTGACGGAACTGCCCCAGGTCGAAGAGGTCCTCAGCTTGGATCGCCTGGAGGGCACGTTGCGGCTGATCTCGGCCCTGGTGTATCCCGGCAGCACCGCCGAATGGGCCTTGTTGGATCCGCAGAACGAAATCGCTCGCAACCTGCTGACCACGTTTGACGGCTGGACCCACCGCCGCGACAACGACCTGGCAGTGCTGGTCTGCCTCCTGGGTTCGCCGGCCAAACAGGCCAACCCGGATCAGACGCGGCAGACCATCGCGGAACTGCGGCAGCGCATCGGCTCGTTGCCCGAGGCGCACGTGGTGGGCGAGCCAGTCATGGTGGAAGACGCCCTGGAATACCTGCGTCGAGACGGGCTGTGGTTGCAGTTCGGCAGCATGACGCTGCTGGGCTTGGTTATCTTGTTGGTGCTGCGAACCATCAAGTGGTTGCTGGTAGCGGCCGTGGTGGTGGGCTGGAGTCAGATGGTGACGCAGGGCCTGCTGGCCTGGCTGGGCTTCCAACAATCGATGATCAGTTCGCTGTTGGGCTCGATCATCACGGTGATCGGCGTGGCCACGACCGTGCATTTGGTCGTCCGCTATCGCATGCATCGCGCGGCCGGCGACGAGCGGCAGGAGGCGATGCGGCGGACGATGGTTGGTCTATTGCCGCCTATTTTTTGGGCCTGCTTGACCGACGCGGCTGGCTTTGCGTCCCTGGCCATCGCCCGCGTCAGTGCCGTGCAGGAGTTTGGCCTGATGATGGGGTTGGCCAGCTTGGTGACCCTGGCGTCGGTCTGTCTGTTGGCCCCGGGCCTGATCCTCTGGGGACCGCGAGATTTGATCGTCACGGGTGGGTTGGGTCAATCGCGCGTCGAGTCGGGTTTGGCAACGATCCTGCACCGCGTGCGGCGTTATCCCGGTTGGGTCTGCGGCTTGACGCTCCTGGGCTGTGGCGTGGCCTCCAGCGGCTTTTACTTCGCCCGAGTTGAAACCGACTTCACCAAAAACTTCCGCCCGGGAACGCCGATCCTAGCCGGTTATCACTTTGCCGAGAACGAATTCGGCGGCGCGGGACTGATCGAGATTGCCGTGCGGACCCCACCCGCATTGGAGCGTCGCTTCCTGGAGCGTATCGCCGATTTCCAGGATCGGCTGCGGGGCCTGACGGTGCCGCCGGACCCCGAGCACAACGCGGCCGAGACCGCTGCCGACCACGCGAGTATTCCCGCAGAGCCCGCCTTGGCCAAGGTCATCTCCTTGGTCGACGTGTGGTTGGTCACCCGGCAGTTCGCCGCCCTGAGACTGCTGCCTCCCGACACAGTGGTCAGCTTCATGCGGCAGGTCTTGCCGCAATTTACCAACCATTGGTACCAATGGGATGCCGAGCAGAAGCGAGGTTACTTGCGGTTGTTCGCGCGGACCAAGCAGCAGCAGTCGGCCGCCCAAAAACGGGCTCTGATCCAGCAGATTCAAGGCCTGGCGGAAGAGGCTTTTGGGGACGCGGCGGCGACCGGCATCGTCGAACGGCCGAACGCTGCTCGTGGCACGCCGCCCGCCACTGCGCCCACCACTGCCGCCGAGCCCGCGGATGCCACGTCTTCCGCCAACCGTTCGGCCCCGCCCTATCTGGTCTCGGGGCTGTTTGTGCTCCTGTCGCGAATCGTGGATTCGTTGCTGGACGACCACCTGCTGACCACCACGGTGGCGGTGGGCACCATCGCCGCATTGATGGTTTTAGCCTTGGGAAGCCTGCGGTTGGCCATCATAGGAATGCTGCCGAATATTCTGCCTATTTTTGTTTTACTGGGCGGCTTGGGTTGGCTGGGTGTGCCGATCAACATGGGGGTCGCCATGATCGCCGCCGTGAGCATCGGCCTGAGTGTCGACAGCTCGATTCACTACCTGTGGGTCGTGGCCCAAGGTGGCGACAAGGGTCGCGGCGGGGAATCGCAGGCGATCGGCTGGGCCCAACAGCGGATCGGCACCGCCCTGACTTATTCCACCGTGGCGCTGGTCGTGGGCTTTGTCAGCTTGACCAGCAGCCAATTTGTGCCGACGATCTATTTTGGGGGCTTGGTGAGTGCCGCCATGTTGGGTGGCTGGTTCGGGAACGTGGTGCTGCTGCCGGCCCTGTTGGCGTTGAGCAGCCCGCCCTGTGCAGAGGAAGGGAACGGATGAACGGGCCACTGGCCGGATTGCTGGTCTTGACCGGAGCCATCGCGACGCACTTGGCGGCCTCCAGCGGTACCGTGTTGGAGTCGGCCGGCGGCGTGTTGGAGTCGGCCGGCGGCGCCGTACTGGACTTGGGCCCCTTGAGCCCGCTGGCGATGTCGCCCTTTTTCGGCGTGACGGTGCTCAGCGGCTTGGCCCAATGGGAGGAGGCCGCTTGGTTGGGGCCGTGGCTCTCCGACCAGACCCTGGTGGCCAAGAGTCCCGTGTTGAAACATCCGGCCACGTTTTGGATTTTTTTGGGACTGACCTTGCTGACCAGCCTGCCGCGTTTGACCAAAGTCAGCAAACCCATCGCCCAGGCCCTGGATTGGGTCGAGAGCTACTCGGTCTTGCTCATCACCTTGGTGATCTTTGGCGTCGGTTGGGCCGCGGGCGATCCCGGGGCTCTGCAGAACGCCGGACGGGACAGTTTGGTCGCCTCAGACGGCGTCGCCCAGGCTGGCCTGCTCGCCTTGACCTGGGGCGCGGTGCTGATGGTGGTCGCGGTCATCAACTATCTCGTGGTGCACAGCGTCCGCTTCCTGTTGGAGCTCTTGGTCTGGTTGTCCCCGATACCGCTGATCGACGCCCTGTTCGATGGACTGAACAAAACCGTCTGCCTGGGACTACTCTTGCTCTACGTCGTCAGTCCCCTCCTGTCGCTGCTGTTGAACGTGGCCATCTTTGTCGCCTGCCTGTGGCTCTACGCCTGGCTCAGGCCGCGACTGGATTACCACTGGCATTTTTGGATCGAACCCTGGTGGCAGTGGTGGTTTCCCAACTATCGAGCCTTCGACGGACGACACCTGTGGTGCTTTGCTGAACAGGATTTTGGTCCGTTTCGCCGCTACGATCGATTGCAGGTCTATGCCTGGGAGGGCAAGTGGATGATGATCCGCTACGACTGGTTCTGGCGGAAGCAAGTGCACGAGTTCACCCACGACGACCTACCGTATTTGGAGTCCAACGAGCGGAAAGTCAGCGTGGTCCTGCAGCAACAGATCCCGCTGCGACTGTCGACCCACCGCGGCTATCTGGCCTCTTTCGAACAGATCGCCGCCGGCTTGGGACTCATGACCCGCCAACGCCTGGACGAACGCCAAGCACGACTGATTCGAGCGGCCGATTCCGAGGGAGAAACCCGCGGGGACTCGGCCGCGGCACCTTGCTAAACGGGCCTCCGCTCAGCTAGAATGGTCCCCAGCTTACGTCGGCGGGCGTGGCGGAATTGGTAGACGCGCATGGTTGAGGGCCATGTTCCCGCAAGGGAGTGGAAGTTCGAATCTTCTCGCCCGCACTGGTCTATGTGGGGCCCCAGTCTATTGGGGCCCCAGTCTATTGGGGGTACTGGTCTATTTGGGGGCGGTTCTTTCAGCACCCTTTGTTTTGTTGGGGGCGGTTTGTTTCCGACCCGTGCTACTCGACTGACTACAGCGATCGTCTCAGCCGATCGGCAGCTCTTCGTCACTGTCTCCAAAGCGTTCCAAGTCCAAGCCGTTGCGACGGAGCATCGCCAAGTACAAGTTGCACAACGGTGCTTGCCCATCCCAAGCCAAGTGGCGGCCGGATTGGACGGTGCCGTTGCCGCCGCCAGCCAGCAAAATTGGCAAATTGTCGGGATCGTGGCGATTGCCGTCCGACATGCTGGAGCCGAACATGATCAAGGAGTGATCCAACAGGTTGCCCTCACCCTCGGGGGTCGCCTGTAGGCGTCGCAGGAAGCGAGCAAAGACCTCCACATGCCAGCGATTGATCAATTGGTACTGCCGGATCTTGTCCGTGTTGTGTTCGTGGTGGGACAGTTCATGGTGACTGTTGTTCACGCCATCCAAGAATGAAAAATTGCGCCCCGACACGTCATTGGCAAACATCAGCGAGCACACCCGCGTGGAGTCGGTCTGGAACGCCAGCACCATCAGGTCCAACATGATGTTGATGTGATCGCGGAAGTCCGTCGGGATCCCGGGTCGCTGGTCCGCCAGGAACTCGGGTTCGATCTCGGGCTCCCACGGTCGCTGTTGTGGCCGCGTGGCGAACTCGATTTGTTTCTCGACCGCTCGGACCGAATCCAGGTACTCGTCAAGTTTGAACTGATCGTCGCGTCCCAGCTTCTGTCGGACCTTGGCCGCATCCTCCAAAACAAAGTCCAGCAGATTGCGGTAGGAGTCGGCCCGCTGCGTGTCCCGTGTGATCCGTTGACCGAACAATCGCTCGTAGACCATCCGCGGATTGATCTCTTTGGCCACGGGTCGGGTCGGGGACTGCCATGAGATATGCGAACCGTACAGTCGCGTGTAGCCGACGTTGCTGTCCACACCGCTGATGACCGGCTCGGTGCCCAACTCCAGCGACGGCAGCGGGGTCTGTCCCGCCAAGTGCTGGGCCAACAATTGATCAACGGAGATGCCACCGCTGCTGATGTCCTTGCCCGTGGTCTTGGCCACCGGCATGCCGGTCAGAAAGTTGGCGGTCTTGGCATAGTGACCGTCGCCGCCGTGACTGTGCTGCTTGTCCAGGCCGCTCAGCACCAGCACCTGCGAACGCAAGTCGCCCAACGGTTCCAACGAGGGCGACAAACGGTAGTCGGCCCCGACCTCCTGCGGCTTCCAGTCCTGTTCCCACACGCCGTTGGGAAAGTAGATAAAGGCGTTCCGCAGCGGCGGCCCGGCGGCGCCCGTTGCCCCACTGGGTCGAGCCATGGCCCCGGCCGTGAAACCCGGCGTCAATGTCGCCAACCAAGGCAACGCCAAACTGACCTGCGCCCCACGCAAAAAACGTCGACGACTGATCGGGGAGGATGACATGGGGCGGTTCCTGTGGGGATCGGGCCGAGGACAACTCAGGGAGCTGCTTGCGCGGCCTTGAAATAACGGTGGCGGAAGGGGTAACTCAACACGAGGGTCTCGACCATCGGCACCACGCGACCCTGGTGGGCTTGCAAGGCCTTCATGGCATCGTCGATTACACAATCGTCGAACTTGGTCAGGCCACGCCCCAAGGCAAAACCCAATAACTTGCGGACAAAGTGCCGCTGGAACTCCTCGCTCCGCTGCAGCACGACTCGCTTCAGTTCCTGAGGGCCGACAAACGATTGGCCGGAGGGCAAGGTCCCCCGCGCGTCGATCGAGCTGCCCTGATCGGTCTCCCGCCATCGACCGAGGGCGTCAAAGTTTTCCAGGCCAAACCCCAAGGGGTCCATGCGATCGTGGCAGGCCGCACATTCCGGGTTCTGCCGATGCAGTTCCAATCGCTCCCGCAACGTGGCCGCTTGCCCGGTTACCGTATCGTCCAAGGCGGGCACCCCCGGTGGCGGCGGCGGCACTTTGGACCCCAAGATCTCCTCCAACAACCAACGGCCCCGCAACACCGGGCTGGTGCGACGCGGGTACGACGTATGCACCAACACCGCTCCGGCCGTCAGCAGCCCGCCCCGCGGCGCATCGCCCACCGTCACCGGCTGCCAATCTGCCTCCGCCGACAACGACAAGCCATAGTAGGCCGCCAAGCGGCCATTCACTTCGATCATGGGGGAATCAATCAAGGTTTCCAGCGAGCGATCCTCGCGAAACAACTGACTGATCGTCCGGACCACCTCTTCCCGCAAATCAACCGCCAGGGCCGGATCGTACTCGGGGAACTGCTCCGCGTCCGGCCGAGCGGTTGTCAGGAAGTTGGCCAACCCCAACCACTGCAGGCCAAAGTTCTCGCCCAGGGCTCGGCTTCGTGGATCCTGCAGCATCCGCTGCGTCTGGGCCAAGATGTCCTCGTCTGTCGATAATCGCCCCGCAGCCGCCGCCTCCAACAAGGCTTCATCCGGCACCGAGGACCAAAGAAACAGAGCCAAACGCGTCGCCAATTCATACGGTGACAGCGGCTGCACGCCCCCTTGCGGCGACTCGGCC
Source organism: Pirellulaceae bacterium (assembly GCA_018402565.1). Classification (GTDB taxonomy): domain Bacteria; phylum Planctomycetota; class Planctomycetia; order Pirellulales; family Pirellulaceae; genus M30B19. Next base: position 299,059 of record JAGYIQ010000003.1, read on the forward strand.
TCCACGACAAACAGAAAATTCGACGAAACCAGAATTCCCGTCATCGCCTGCTGCAGCCCGCGACGGTGCGACTCCGCCGTCACTCCGTTCGCCGCCGATTTCTCATCCGAGCGAGTCTCATCCGAACGAGTCTCATCCGACCGAGTCGCGTCTGCGGCATCCGTCGCCACGCCGCTGAATACTGCAAAATCGTACAACTGGAGCAATCTCTGCACTTCCACGTCTAGCACCGGTCGCCGCCAGGCTCGCCGGGCGAACCGCTCCAGCGTCACCTGGGCCGCTGCCCGGGCCGCCGGCGTCTCAAGTGCCACTCCCTGCCAGTGCGATTGCCACTCCGGCGTCGCTAGAGCTCGCTCCACCGCATCGGCCGCCACCGCTAAGTACTGCTCGACATGGATCGGCGAGGTAAACAGCGTTGAACCGTGCGTATCGAAACCCACACCACCGGCACCGTCGGAGGGGATCTCAAACCGAGCATCGACCGACACTCCCAACAAATCACGGATGGCGTTGAGGTACTCGGTGCGTGTCAGGCGACGACTCATCACCACGCCCTGGTACCAGGCTTGGGTCTCGTCGGTGGCCAACTTGCGGCAGTCGTCGTCCTCCGGTCGAGAATCCAACCAAGCGTAGATCTGGCCCTTTTGCGGATCAGAAAAACCCGGACTACCCGCCGGCGGCATTTCATTGAGCCGAATTCGCTTGCCCACCTGATCCCAAACCGTCAATCGAGCAACCGCCGACTGACCGTCCAACAAGCCCGACAAATCGAACTCGCCGCTCGCGTCCTCACCACTGTGGCAATCCAAACAATGGCTCTTGATCAACGGCAGGATCTGTTGCTCGTAACGCTGCCCCCACTGCTGCAGGGCCTCCGCATCCTGAGCGGCTGCCCACCCCCCGCCGGCGGCGCAACAAAAAGTTAGGAAGAACCCACTCAATCCGACGGACGCACCCGAGGGCACCCCAAACCGACCCACCAACCACGAGACAAAAGCCGACGCAGAACAAGCCCAGGAAGAAAACAACCCCGAGACCATAAAACGGCGGGGCGACGCTCTCAGCACCGTTTCGCTGGGCGGTATCAACCACCGAGCGACTGACGCGAACAGACGAACAGGAGCACACATGTGGCAGGCGGGGGGCAGGCGGGGGGCAGGCGGGAGTGCAGGGCGGGAGTGCAGGGCGGGAGTGCAGGGTAGGGCGGCGAGCGGAGCCAAAGCACCGGCGTTTCCGAGGGACGCGGTAGCACCCGATCCAAACTTCCCAGGGGACGGATCAGGCAGCCCGCGCGACTCGGCCCGTATCGGCACTGTCCCTATTCGTAACCGTTCACGCCTCGTAGGGTGTCATGCAGCAAGTCGGGCTAACCGTACGATCGTTTGCGAGTCACAGCAACTCGAGAACGCTAGCGGTTTGCCCCGAGAACCATCCGACTTGCGGAATGCACCAGCCCCAAGGATGACCTCCCACCCGTGAACGGTTACCCCTATTCTACTGCACGCATCCGCCACAGCAACCGAAACCCACCGCGGCGGAGGCTCAGCCCCCATTCGACTCGCCACCACCCTGATTCTCAGTTGGCGGCGCCTGGCCCGGCGGGGTTTCGGCCGGAGGTGCTTCGGCCGGCGGTGCTGGCTCTCGCCACCCTGGTCGGAGGGGCTTCAGCCGGTGGGGCTTCAGTCGGCGTGTGCTTCAGCCGGTGGGGCTTCAGCCGGCGGGGCTTGGTTCCCGCCGCCCTCGGTGGTCGCCGGAGGTGTCTGACCGGGCAGGCCCGGGGCGCATCGATGTTCAGGTTCTTCAGCGCGTCCAGATTCAGTTGCCCGTCTTGGTTCAACAGGTTTTGCAGGTTCTGCAGGTCCGGGGCCGGGCCACTCTCGCTGGGCTTCAAGCCGCAAACTTTTCCTGAAAGAGCGGATGTTCTCGTCCTGGCAACGCAGGGCACCGTCCTTGGCCAACCGGACCAACGGCGATCCTTCAATCTCGGAGACTTCTTGATACAGCTTCAGAGCGGCGTCAAACTCGCCCACCGCCTCGTGCGAAAACGCCAATGCGTACTTGGCCTGCTGTCGCAACAGGTCGTTGGCGTAGGGATAATCGACCACCTGCTTGAACCGCTCCATGGCGGACTTGATTTCTTCCTTCGCTTTGGCCGAGTCGCGGACCATCTTCTCAAGGCTGCATTGAGTTCGGTCATGCCGGCGGCTTGGGTCGCTACCGCGCCGACAAAGGTACCGCGAGCCGAATCGGCCGTGCCCTGTAGCGTCGAAACGCTGCTTGAACGCAATCCGACGTTGATCGAATCCCATTGGTTGCTGACCGTGGCCTCGCGGCGGCTGAAATAAAACGCCGAAGCGGCCATCGCGACGACCACGACCAAGACGGCAGTGACCACCGGCGGACCATATTCCTTGATCGCCTTTTCAACCCCCGATTCGACGGCATCTTCCAGACTGGTACCCGGTGCGCCAGGCGGTACGGACGTCGGCACCCGAGCCGAACCGGGTCGAGTCGAGTCTTGGTCGTCGGAAGTGTTGGCAGGATTCGTTTTGCTAGTCGCCACCGAGGTTCTCGCTATGGGGGCAGGCCCAGGGCCCGGGAATGACTGGAGATGGTTCGTTCAACTGACGTTATACGTGCGTTTGGCGGTGGATGCAAGGCAATAATCCCCCAACTCGCCTGGCGGATAGGGGGATTGCCCGCGATACTCGAGGCTGGCTGATTTTTTTCAGACTTGCCCACGAATTCGCCGCCCGAATCAAGGAAGTCGTGAAAAAACACGACGCTTCCTCGTCAATCGAAATGCCTGGCCTGTTGCTTACAGGTCGTCCAGGTCCAGTTCCGGCGCTTCGGTCTGCGGTTCGGGACTGCGGAAAGCCACTTCGTTTTCAGGATCCAAGAAAATCTTGTCTTCAAAGATCTCCTGCAGGGCGATCGACATCCGGTCGGTCTTGGTGGTCGCGACCAAAGGTCCGAGCCCCGCGCGCCAACTGCACCACTCGCTTTTGCAGCAAGGTCGACAGCTTGAAGCGCCCGCCCACTTTGTTGACGATGTCTTCTTCTTTCAATTCTTCGTACAATGCTCTTCTCCCTGTTCGATGAGACGGCAGATTTGCTCGACCGTCTGGCCCACATGATGATTCACGATGACATGTTGGTATAGCCCCACGGCCGTCAGTTCCTCGGCGGCCACCGCCAAGCGACGGGCAATCGACGCGTCGGACTCGGTGTTTCGCCCCGCAACCGACGCTCCAGCTCGGCGGTAGAGCCGGGATGGATGAACACCGACAGGACCCCGGGGAACTCCGCCATGACCGCCTTGGCGCCGGCCACGTCGATCTCCAAGATCACGTGGCGACCCTCCGCCAGGGACGCTTGGACCGGCTGCCGCAAGGTGCCATACCAGTCCCCCGGCCAAAAACTTCCGCACACTCCAAAAACTCGCCCCGCTCCCGGTAAGCGGCGAATTGCTCCAGCGTGAGGAAATGATAACTCTCGCCGTCAATTTCTCCAGGGCGGGGAAGGACGGGTGGTGGCCGACACGCTGAGGCAGATCGGCTGCCGACACGTCGACAATATCTCGCGGACAACCGTGCTTTTGCCCGCCCCGGACGGTCCGGAAATCACGATCAACTTGGCCATCATCCCACCGTTGCTCTGGTTCGCTCCCACACCCGACGCCCCCGGACTCACTCCGATGTTCTGGACCATTTCCCGCAGCCGCTCAATGCAGGTTTTGATCTCGACGACCTGGCCGGCGATCCCAGCATCGTTGGCTTTGCTGCCGATGGTGTTGGTCTCACGGACCAACTCCTGGATCAGAAAGTCCATCTTCCGACCCTGGCTATCCCGATCCTGCAGCAACTGCGAAAACTGCGTCGAAGTGACTGCGCAACCGCACGGTTTCCTCCGAGAAATCGCAGCGATCAGCAAACACGGCCACCTCGCGAATCAAGTCGATCGACGGCCCTCCCGACTCGGAAGAAGCCGCAGCTAGCCCCGCGTCCCCGCTCCGAGCAGTCGCCAATAACTGTTGGATCCGCTCCAAAATTCGCTGCTGGTAGCTCTGGCTAGCCAACGGAGCACGATGCTCGATTTCCCGCACACGCGCGGCAATCTGCTCAGATTCTCGCTCAAATCTCGGGCCATCGCCTGGCCTTCAACCGCCCGCATCTCGTTCAGCCCGCTCGATCGATTCACTGACCGCCAATTCCACGATCAGCCAGACCACCTCAAGGACTCAGCGTCGCCGCCGCCGTCGTCCGCCACGCCCGGCACAGACCCAACAACGCGGCCAATAACTGAGGTTGTTGCCCCCAGTCCAACGTCCCGCCACAGAGCGACGCCACCTGCTGCTGGTAGCTGTGCAACACCTCCGGATTGATCCGGTAGCTGTTGTTCAACCCAGCAGCGGAGACCTTGAGGCTGACGTTCACCGTCCCGCGGCGGACCTGAGCCTGTACCAACCGCTCCACCCGCGGCGCCAGCTCGTTGAATCGCTCGCCACAACGCACCGCGACCTTGAGGAAACGATTGTTGACCGAACGAATCTCGGCTTGCACGGTGCAGCCCGCCTGCGACACCAATGCTTGGCCCTGGCCCGTCATGCTGAGTAACAAATTACCGGCCTTTTACAGAGAGGAAACTTGTGCGGAGAGAAACTTTGCGGAGAGAAAACTGTGCGGAGGAAACTTGTACGGAGAGGAAACTTGTGCAGGAAGGAAAGCAGCGCTGCTGGAATCGATCGCCAGGGAAATCAAACCAGCACCAATGAACGCCCCTGGGCTCGATCCCCAGCCGACCGCCAAACGTCGATGCACGTGGCAACTAGGCTTCAGCCGAGACGACTCGGCCCTGCGTTTACACCCGTGCGTTTACACCCGTGCGTTTACACCCGTGCAGCTACCACGTGCTAAGCGCCCAGCCGCCTCTCCGCCAGCCGCCTCTCCGCCGGTCGTCTCACTTCCGGTCGTCTCAGCGCCGGATGTTTCGCCGGCCGTGGTTTCTTCACCAGCGGTTTCGCCGCCCGTATTCTCTTCACCGGTGGTTTCGCCGCCCGTGGTTTCGCCGCCCGTGGTTTCTGCACCGGTGGTTTCGCCGCCCGTGGTTTCTGCGGCTGGCGGGTCGTTATCCAGTTCCAGGGGGCGATGTCCTTGAGCAGGTCCTCGATGCTCTTGCCGGCCGCTGGCTCGGTGGTCGCAGGTGGGGTTTGGGCCGGATCGGCGGGAGCCGGCGCCGTGCTGCCGCCCGAGGCACCTGGTTTGCGGTCCGCGACCGGGGTAACCCGCGGCCCCTGGATCATCAGAATGGTCAGCAAACAGAGCACAAACCAGAAGATCGCCATAACCGCCGTGACGCGGGTGAACGTGTCGCCCGCCTTGGCACCGAAGGCGCTGCTGCCACCGCTGCCGCCCAGGGCTCCCGCCAGACCGCCGCCACGCCCTCGTTGGATCAGGATCAAAAGATCATGAAAATCGAGGTGAAAAACAGCAGGGATCCCATCACGATGTGGATGTACAGGTTCGCGAGTAACACGGTCGACACCTTCAAAAATTCCCCGAACGGAGCTGGCCGCTCTGACGGCACTCCCCTTCGCTGGTCAAGGCCGGTCATTAGACCAGGATTCTCAAATCGTGCAACGGCAGCCCACTCGTTGCACCCACTCACCATCAACGCCCACTCAACGCCCCACTGGCCAATCCGTGCCTTCTCAGGCCTGGACCAGCGCCTCGGCGGCAGCCACGATTCCCAGGAACGAGTCCGCCTTGAGCGAAGCACCGCCCACCAACGCCCCGTCGATGTTCGGCTGAGCCAGGAGCTCGCTGGCATTGTCGGGCTTGACACTACCGCCGTAGAGGATCCGTACTTGGCCAGCCACCTCCGGCGAGAACCGGCCCTCCAACCACTGGCGGATCGTCGCGTGAACGGCCTCCGCTTGAGCCGGAGTCGCGACCTGTCCCGTGCCGATCGCCCAGACCGGCTCGTAGGCGATCACGGTCTGCAACATTTGCTCGGCGGTCAGCTCGGCCAAGCTGCCCGTGCACTGCTCCAGCACGACCTGGTCGGTTTGCCCGGCCTGCCTCTGCTCCAAGAGCTCGCCCACGCACACGATGGGCTGGAGGCCCGCCGCCAAAGCCGCCAGGGTCTTGCGATTGACTTGGGCGTTGGTTTCACCCAGCACGTTGCGGCGTTCGCTGTGTCCCAGAATCACCGAGGCGGCCCCCAGGTCCCGCAACATGGCACAGCTGATTTCGCCCGTGTACGCGCCGTCGGCATACTCACTCACCGTTTGGGCAGCCGACCACCAAGCCGGTACCGGCAGCCAGGACGGCCTCCAGATACACGGCCGGCGGGAAGACCGCCACCTCGGTCCGACCACCCTGCGGGCAGCCGGCCGCAATGGCTTGAGCCAGGCTCACACAAGTGGTCCGGCTCAGATTCATCTTCCAGTTGCCGGCAATCAGGAATCGTCGCATGGCAGTTGATCTCTTTCAGGAACGCGTCGGGGTTGGGCTTGGCACGGACACTCAAGGGGACGGAACGGGGCGTGGAAACGGGGCGTGGAATCGGGGCGTGGAATCTGGACCGCGGCAGAGACCGGCGGGAGCACGCTCCGCCGCCCCGGGCATCGGCGGGCGACTCAGGCCTCGCCGCTGGGTGGATCAGAGCGGCGAAACACGGCCACGATGTCCTCGACCGGGACGACAAACAGGTGATTGTCGCTCTCAAAATCCACGGGGATGGCGTTTTGGGATGAAACAAGACCTTGTCGTACTGCCGCAGCGGCAAGTCCTCATCGTTCTCAATCGCCGCGGAGATGGTCACGATCCGGCCTGTGATCGTCGGAATCTCGGCGTCGTCGGGCAGGGCGATCCCGCCCTTGGTCTGCCGCTTGGGCTCGTCTTTCCGCACCAACACGCGGTGCCCAATCGGTTCGACGTACTCAAAGGGTGGCGTGGGCATGGAGGTCAATTTCAGCCTGTGGGGACCAAAAACTTTGGGGAGGGATAAACTTAATCGCTCGGGGTAGGTTTTGGCAAGGCAACTTTTGGGCTTGTCAACGAAAATCATTTTGTCACAATACGCGATTCCCACTCGCGAGGTGCCTGTGGGAGCCTGATTGGCAAAAAAGTGCCTGGGAGAACGACCGGTGACAAATCTGGACGCAAAACTACGAACCGAAAAGGGCTCCGCCGAGTGCGGCCGACTCCGTCAAACCGGACGGATTCCTGCCGTGGTGTACGGTGGCCAAGGCGGCAGCGTCGACGTTTCGCTGTGTGCCAAGCAGATCAGCTTGGCCGTTAGCAAGGGTCTGGCGAACTTCGAACTGCAAGGGGAACTGAACGAAAAGGTGACCCTGAAAGCCGTTCAGTACGATCCGTTTGGCACTCGAGTCCTGCACGTGGACCTGCTGCGGGCCTAGGCCAAACCAGGAGCTGACCTTCCCTTCGATGAAGCTGGGGTTCCTCCGATGAAGATTGTCGTCGGGCTGGGGAATCCCGGCCTGCAGTACGAAAATACCCGACATAATATCGGATTTTCGGTGGTGGCGCTTAGCGAAAGCCGCCGGTGAGGCTAACCGCAACCGCCCCTGTCGGCGGCGAAAAAGGGCGGAACACGGCAAAATCAGGTTCGGGCAGGTTCAAGGCAGAATTGACCGAAATTCGGCTGGGCGGGGCCAAAGTCCTGCTGGTCCGGCCCCTGACGTACATGAACTTGAGTGGACAAGCGATCGGACCGCTCCTGGCGTTTTACAAACTGCCCGTCGCCGACCTACTGGTCGTGTGTGACGATCTCAGTTTGCCGCTGGGGAGGTTGCGACTGCGAGCCAGCGGCTCGTCGGGTGGGCAAAAAGGTCTCCAAGACATCATTCGGGCGGCGGGTGTGGCGGACGTTCCTCGATTGCGAATCAGGAATTGGCGAAACGCCCCCGGGGTGGGAGACGGCCGACTACGTCCTGAGCAAGTTCGCCCCGGCGGAAACGCCGATCGTGGAATTGGCGGTCGCCAACGCGGCGGCCGCTGTGGTGTGTGGGTCACTGCGGGGATCGCTGCGGCCATGAATCAATTTAATCGGGCGTGACAAATTAATCGGGCGTGACGAGCGGCTTCGGAATCATAGCCGTTAGGCTAGCGTTTTTAGGAGTGATGACTTTGCAAGCGAACACTTACGAGTTGATGCTGATCCTGGACCCCAACGCCTACGCCAAAGATCCCGGTGGCATGGCGAACATGGTCAAAGAATTGATCGAAGCCCATGGCGGTAGCGTCCTGGCCAATCGATTGTGGAACGAACAACGTCTGGCCTATCCCATCGATGGTCATCGCAAGGGCGTGTACTGGTTGTGCTATTTCAACCTGGCCGGACCAGAGTTGGCGAAAATCGAACGGCAATGCGTGATCAACGACACGATCATCCGGCACTTGGCGATCAAGATCGACCCACGCTTGACCGAGACCCTCGTTGCCATGGCACTGGGCGAACGCCCAATGAAGTCGCTGGCTGCCGAAATGAAGGAGCCGATTGGCGCCGACTCCGACGAGTAAAAAAACTCGGGTCGCCGCCCAATTTCGATTGAAATTTGGTACCATGGGGCTTTCCAGCCCACTCTGCGACGTGGCAGAGATGGGACAAATGGACGTCGGTGCAAGGGCTGCACTGCTTTTTTGTCGTTGCAAACGCGGACAATGACGGCCGAGAAGCAACAAAATTGCAGGAGTGTTAGCGATGGCCAGTTTTAATCGAGTGATCCTGATCGGTAACCTGACCCGGGACGTGCAGCTGGAGAAAACCCCCAGGGGACTCCGGTCGCCGAAGTCGGTTTTTGGCAGTCAACGATCGGGTCAAAAAGAACGGGAGTGGGTCGACGAACCGACGTTTGTCGACGTGATCCTCTGGGGACGCACCGCGGAAATCGCCGCCGAGTACCTGAGCAAGGGCTCGCCAGTGATGTTCGAAGGGCGACTCAAGTTGGACATGTGGGAGAAAGACGGGCAAAAGCGGTCCAAGATGCGGGTGGTCGCCGAGCGACTGCAACTGTTGGGGACACGCGGGGGCCAACAACGCCAACGGCGGACAGGCGCCCCACATGTCGGCTAACCTGGCGGCTAACGCCGTCGCCGCCAACACCCTGCCCGATAACGGTGTCGCTGAGGAAGACATTCCTTTTTGATTCCCGGGCCGGTTCAAGCGGTCCGGTTCCATTCGGCCGGTCGGTTTAAACGGACCGGTCGGCCTAGCCGGCTCCCGCTCCGGGCGATGCCCGCAGATTTCGGTCACCACCGAAACTGAGTCAAGACCCTCGAGTGGCGTTGGGAGGACTGCTCCCAACGCCCCCTCGGCGGTTGAGCCGCGGACAAACAACGGGCAGTCACACAAGTTGTGTTGGAAGACTAGCAGCTTGGTCGGAAGACTAGCAGCTTGGTCGGAAGACTGGCAGCTTGGTCGGGAAGACTGGCAGCTTGGTCCGGAAGACTGGCAGCTTGGTCGGAAGACTGGCAGCTTGGTCGGAAGACTGGCAGCGGCCCAAAGCGGCAAACGCACGAAAATGGATTGGGGTTGGAGATCGACTTCGGTCGACAGAGTAACACTGGCCTTAACCGGTGGGATGATTTGGTCGCCCCCGACAGCGATTGACAAGAGTAAAAACCATGCCACACCTGAAACCCAAAAAGCGTCGTTCCTCGGTCAAAGGCTTCCAAACGATTGCCCAAAACCGACAATGGTGGGGATCGAACTGCTGTTGGTCCAATCGGTCGATCATCTGGGCAAGCAAGGCGACGTGGTCAGCGTCCGCCCCGGCTATGCCAACAACTACCTGCTGCTCCCAAGGCCTGGCGACCATTACCCCGATCACCACAAACGCATGGTCGAGAAGCACCGTGAGAAGTTGGCAGCGATCGAGAAGGCACGCCTGAAAGAAACTGCTGGATCTGGCCGCGGAACTCTCCAAGCAGAGCGTGACCATCGAAGCCAACGCCAGCGACGAAGGCCAATTGTACGGCAGCGTCGGTGCCACCGACATCGTGGCGGCTCTGAAGGCCATGGACTTTGATGTCTCCCGCGAACAACTGAAGATGGAGGGCGTCCTCAAAGAGGTCGGACTCTACTCGGTCAAGGTCCGCCTGCACTCCGAGGTGGAAACCGAAATCAAGGTCTGGGTCGTGCCGACCTCCGGCGAAGACGCCGACGCCCGCGGCTAACCCACCTCGATTGGCAGGCAGGCAGGCCTGATGCAGCGACAATGCGAAACTCGGCAACACGCCGCAGGTCAAACCTGCGGCGTGTTTTCGATTTGGCTACACTACGTATCCGCAAACAGCTCCCTTGCTCGCCGCAGAGTATCGCGCACGACTCGGGAAGTAACCTCATGCAACAAACAGTACCAATAAAAATGCATTTGAAATACAATTAAAAACACGATCGCGCGTTGATCAAAACAGTTGACACCGGGATAATAGAATGAGACTGCCACCGCGTGGACCCGACGGGTTTATCGTTTGGGCGCAGTCCGATAGCCGCGAGACGGCAGATTCCTGTTGGCCGCCAGGCGCGGGATTCCGCCAGTGAGCTATGCCTGTTTTCATTCTTATAGGAGGGTGTCTTCATGACACAAAATCGCAAGCAGGGTTTCACTTTGGTGGAGCTCTTGGTGGTGATCGCGATCATCGCCGTCTTGATTGGCCTGCTGCTGCCGGCCGTGCAACAAGCGCGTGAAGCGGCTCGTCGGGCCCAGTGCGCCAACAATCTCAAGCAATTGGGTTTGGCCTGCTTGAACTACGACGCGACCTACAAGGTTCTGCCCCCGTCGGGTTTGGGTTGGGACACCTTGCAACGCCCGCAACTGGGTCCGCCGGGCGCCGCCAGCTGGCACCAGAAGATCGGTACGCTGACCTACCTGTTGCCGTTCTTGGAATTGGACAACTTGGATCGCCGCATCACGGTCTCAAAGAACGTGGAGCGGTTTGTCTTCCAGGGCACCCACTTCCCGCCGCACGCCTACCAGCCGCCGAATCTCAATGCCACCACCTCATGGTGGGCGACTGACGAGATGTGGCGGACGGCCCAGGCTCGCGTGCCGGCCTTCACCTGCCCGACGCAGAACATCACCGAGAACGCCGACCAAGCCTTCTTCCACATGGTCAACGGGCCGGAACGCCCGGCCGGCAACACCGTTTGGGGTGCACTGTTCGGCGCGCCCGATGGACAGGTTTTAGCCCCCAGCAACTACACCTCCAACGCCGGCTTCATTGGTCGTTTGCCGCAAGGCGCCGCCAACATTCCGCAGTGGGAGCAGTGGGAAGGTCCCTTCACCAACCGCTCGCGGACCCGCCAACCGGTTTCCGACGGCAACTCCTACACCATGGCCTTCGGCGAACATGTCGGTGGCCTGGACGAGGCCTTGTTGGGCCAGGGCATTGTCAAGATGCGCGACAAGTTGGCCTGGATTGGTGCCGGTGGTCTGCCGACCGCTTGGGGCATTGCCAACCCGTTCTACAACGAGGCCTACGACATCATCGATCCGGGGCATCGCTGGTATCGGTACGGCAGCGAGCACCCACAAGTTGCCAACTTCTCCCGCATCGATGGCTCGGTGGCGGCCATTCAAAAGGGCGTTCGAGCGATGGACTGGCGGAACTTCACCGGGATGAACGATCGGGCCAGTTTCGATCTGGGCAACGACTAAACGGGCTTGTTGATTTTTTCGCAGCGGAACGCGTCGAGGGCTTGTTGATTTTTCTGTAGCGGAATGCGTCAAGGGCTTGTTGATTTTTCCGTAGCGGAATGCGTCAAGCATTTCGATTGACGGAAAAACGCCCTGTTTTTGCACGGCTTCATTGATTCGGGCTGCCCATTCGCGGGCAAGTCTGGAAAAATCAACAAGCCCTCAAGCGTTTCGATTGACGGGAAAACGCCGTGTTTTCGCACGGTTTCATTGAATCGGACGGCAAATTCGCGTGCAAGTCTGGAAAAATCAACAAACCCCAAAGGCGTTCCGCCTGAAACGCCGGTGCGGAGAGAAGGACCGGCCACGCTCGAGGCGGCAACGGCTGCCAGCCTGAGCAAACTAGACTTCTCGCTGTGCCACTTCTTGGACTTGATAACGCCCTCGACACGGCAACTGCTATGTCGAGGGCGTTTTTTGGTTTTGAATCGCGGAGCACGGGCTGATCTCCTCCTTCTGTATCGCTACTGACACGAATTCCTTATCCGCAAGTATCTCGCCAGCGGTATCTCGTAACAAACAGAAACGCTCTGTATCAATAAAATTATGCACTAAATAACTAAATTTGCAGTGCCAGGGACTTGAAAAATTGCTATACAAGGCGATACTTGGAGTTGCACATCGGTGCGCTTCAGTGTCGTTGGCTGGCCGGGTCTCGTTCGAGACTTCGGCGTTCCCCGTGGGGTGGTCGGCGGATGTGAAGCTTTAGGAGTTGCGACGAGTTCCGGGAACCAATGATAGTTTTATACCCATACGTCTGAGGTTTCCTGGTGGCCTGTCGCCAAGTTGGTTTTCATTTTTTACGGAGGGTGTCGTTATGACACAAAATCGCAAGCAGGGTTTCACCTTGGTGGAACTCTTGGTGGTGATTGCAATCATCGCCGTCTTGATTGGCCTGCTGCTGCCGGCCGTGCAACAAGCACGGGAAGCAGCTCGTCGGGCTCAGTGCGCCAACAACCTCAAGCAATTGGGTTTGGCCTGCTTGAACTACGACTCGACCTACAAGGTTCTGCCCCCATCGGGTTTGGGCTGGGACACCTTGCAGCGTCCGCAACTCGGTCCTCCGGGTGGCGCCAGCTGGCATCAGAAGATCGGTACGCTGACCTACCTGTTGCCGTTCTTGGAATTGGACAACTTGGATCGTCGGATCCAGGTGTCCAAGAACGTGGAACGCTTTGTATTCCAAGGCACCCACTTCCCGCCGCACGCCTACCAACCGCCGAATCTCAATGCCACCACCTCGTGGTGGGCGACTGACGAGATGTGGCGGACGGCCCAGGCTCGCGTGCCGGCCTTCACCTGCCCGACGCAGAACATCACCGAGAACGCCGACCAAGCCTTCTTCCACATGGTTAACGGACCGGAACGCCCGGCCGGCAACACCCTGTGGGGTGCCTTGTTTGGCGCGCCGGACGGTGCACAGCTGGGACCCAGCAACTACACCTCCAACGCCGGTTTCATTGGTCGTTTGCCGCAAGGCGCCGCCAACATTCCGCAGTGGGAGCAGTGGGAAGGTCCCTTCACCAACCGCTCGCGCACGCGTCAACCGGTGGCCGACGGCAACTCCTACACCATGGCCTTCGGCGAACATGTCGGCGGTCTGGACGAAGGGCTGTTGGGCCAGGGCATTGTCAAGGTGCGTTCCAAGTTGGCCTGGATTGGTGCCGGTGGTCTGCCGACCGCTTGGGGTATCGCCAACCCGGTCTACAACGAAGCCTATGACATCATCGATACCGGTCACCGTTGGTACCGCTACGGCAGCGAGCATCCGCAGGTCGCCAACTTCTCCCGCATCGACGGTTCGGTCGCTTCGGTCCAAAAGGGCGTTCGCGTCATGGACTGGCGGAACTTCACCGGTATGAACGATCGCGCCAGCTTCGACCTGGGTAACCAATAGTCGAGAAACGGATGGCAGCGGTCGGGCAGCAACGCCTGCACTTCCTGGCCTCCGGCGTCTGGTCGAATAGAGAACAGCCCCGCCATTGGACTCAATGGCGGGGGCTTTTGTTGGGGCTGGGGCTGGCGCACCCCAATCAGTCACGGCCGAAAGCGATGGCAGCCGAACGGGTGGGGGCACCCCGCCGACCGCTCTCCGTCGAATAGTTGCGGATTCGCGGCGTCAAATCGCCTTGTTCGCACGCAACGGGTCGTCGTACACGCCGAATTGTATCAATAACGTATCTATTCGAAACAGTTTGTATCAACCTTGTTTTTGTGGAAATATACCAAAAAGCCATCAGCCTGGTCTTGACAATTGGGCATTACACGGCGATACTTAAAGTTGCACCACGGCGCAGTTATCGCCCCCTGACGATTCAATTGCATGGACTTGGTCCGACAATCGTATCCGCGGGTGGTTGCAAGTTTGGCGGAGTGTGACGCAGCGAGACCGATCTGAGGTTGACGTTGGGCGCACGACCTCAAAGTTGCCGGCGGATTGCCGAGCGGGTTGGATTGGTGCTGCGGACAGCGTTTCGAACCAATGATAGTTTCATATCCATACGTCTGAGGTTCTAAACTGCGGGCTGTCTGTAGGTTTTGGCTTTCATTTTTTTTACGGAGGGTGTCGTTATGACACAAAATCGCAAGCAGGGTTTCACCTTGGTGGAGCTCTTGGTGGTGATTGCAATCATCGCCGTCTTGATTGGCCTGCTGCTGCCGGCCGTGCAACAAGCACGTGAAGCGGCCCGTCGGGCTCAGTGCGCCAACAACCTCAAGCAATTGGGTTTGGCCTGCTTGAACTACGACTCGACCTACAAGGTTCTGCCTCCATCGGGTTTGGGCTGGGACACCTTGCAGCGTCCGCAACTCGGTCCTCCGGGTGGCGCCAGCTGGCATCAGAAGATCGGTACGCTGACCTACCTGTTGCCGTTCTTGGAATTGGACAACTTGGATCGTCGGATCCAGGTGTCCAAGAACGTGGAACGCTTTGTATTCCAAGGCACCCACTTCCCGCCGCACGCCTACCAACCGCCGAATCTCAATGCCACCACCCAGTGGTGGGCGACTGACGAGATGTGGCGGACGGCTCCAGGCTCGCGTGCCGGCCTTCACCTGCCCGACGCAGAACATCACCGAGAACGCCGACCGCGCCTTCTTCCACATGGTCAACGGACCGGAACGTCCGGCCGGCAACACCCTGTGGGGCGCCTTGTTCGGCGCTCCGGACGGTGCTCAGTTGGGACCCAGCAACTACACCTCCAACGCCGGTTTCATTGGTCGTTTGCCGCAAGGCCCGGCCAACATTCCGCAGTGGGAGCAGTGGGAAGGTCCCTTCACCAACCGTTCGCGCACGCGTCAACCGGTGGCCGACGGTAACTCCTACACCATGGCCTTCGGCGAACACGTCGGTGGTTTGGATGCTGGCTTGGTCGGTCAAGGTATCATCAAGATGCGCGACAAGTTGGCCTGGATTGGTGCCGGTGGTCTGCCGACCGCTTGGGGTATCGCCAACCCGGTCTACATGGAAGCCTACGACGTGATCGACACCGGTCACCGTTGGTTCCGTTACGGCAGCGAGCACCCGCAAGTCGCCAACTTCTCCCGCATCGACGGTTCGGTCGCTTCGGTCCAAAAGGGCGTTCGCGTCATGGACTGGCGGAACTTCACCGGTATGAACGATCGCGCCAACTTCGACTTGGGCAACCAATAGTCTGAGGAGTTAGCGGGTTTGCGAACCCGATAGCCCGATCAAAATAAGCCGAGGCGGGACAAAGTCCCGACTCGGCTTTTTTTTGCCCGCACTGGCTGATGAGGAACATTCGCTCGGCCAGATTTAGCCACGCCCCTGCGACCCCCACTTCATCGAAATCTCGCCAAAAACCATACTTCTGGGGGGATCTACCTGCGTTTCTCTTGCTAAAAGTGTCTAAAACGCACATTTGTGTAACCAAATACTCTTGCTTTCCGGTCGACAGGGCGACACAATTGTATCTGAATCGTGACGCCGCGTAGCTTACTGGCTACAAAGCGTGACGATCGCGGCGGGCTGTCATGCGATTCGATTTAGGCCGACCACTGTGGTTGGCAAACGTTTGTGCAGACAACAGCAGACTTCCCAGTCGGTGGTGAGCCGTTCTGGTTTGAGTCGTTTGGTGGCCCGTTAGGAGTTTGGGATCGTCGCCGGAACCAATGATACTTTCATACCTTACTGTCTGAGGTTCTCGGTGGAGTGTCCTGTTTCAAGTTCTCATTTTTTATGGAGGGTGTCGTTATGACACAAAATCGCAAGCAGGGTTTCACCTTGGTGGAGCTCTTGGTGGTGATCGCGATCATCGCCGTCTTGATTGGCCTGCTGCTGCCAGCCGTGCAACAAGCACGTGAAGCGGCTCGTCGGGCTCAGTGCGCCAACAACCTGAAGCAATTGGGTTTGGCCTGCTTGAACTACGACTCGACCTACAAGGTTCTGCCCCCATCGGGTTTGGGCTGGGATACGCTCAAGCGTCCGCAACTCGGTCCTCCGGGTGGCGCCAGCTGGCATCAGAAGATCGGTACGCTGACCTACCTGCTGCCGTTCTTGGAATTGGACAACTTGGATCGCCGGATCCAGGTGTCGAAGAACGTGGAACGCTTTGTATTCCAAGGCACCCACTTCCCGCCGCACGCCTACCAACCGCCGAATCTCAATGCCACCACCCAGTGGTGGGCGACTGACGAGATGTGGCGGACGGCCCAGGCTCGCGTGCCGGCCTTCACCTGCCCGACGCAGAACATCACCGAGAACGCCGATCGCGCCTTCTTCCACATGGTCAACGGACCGGAACGTCCGGTCAGCAACACCCTGTGGGGTGCCTTGTTCGGCGCACCGGACGGTGCACAGTTGGGACCCAGCAACTACACCTCCAACGCCGGTTTCATTGGTCGTTTGCCGCAAGGCCCGGCCAACATTCCGCAGTGGGAGCAGTGGGAAGGTCCCTTCACCAACCGTTCGCGCACGCGTCAACCGGTGGCCGACGGTAACTCCTACACCATGGCCTTCGGCGAACACGTCGGTGGTTTGGATGCTGGCTTGGTCGGTCAAGGTATCATCAAGATGCGCGACAAGTTGGCCTGGATTGGTGCCGGCGGTCTGCCGACCGCTTGGGGTATCGCCAACCCGGTCTATATGGAAGCCTACGACGTGATCGATACCGGTCACCGTTGGTTCCGTTACGGCAGCGAGCACCCGCAAGTTGCCAACTTCTCCCGCATCGACGGTTCGGTCGCTTCGGTCCAAAAGGGCGTTCGCGTCATGGACTGGCGGAACTTCACCGGTATGAACGATCGCGCCAACTTCGACTTGGGCAACCAATAGTCTGACTGGCGACCGGTTTGAATTTTTTGACCGTATGGTTTAAAATGCAGAGGCAGGACGTGGTTCCTGCCTCTGTTTTTTCCCAACCCGCTCCGCTGGTCGGGATTTCCGGACGCGAGTCATTAGACAAAAGGGTGATGCAATGTTGAAGAATTGGTTTGGATTGATGGTTGGCTTGGTGGCCCTGACTGTCGTAGGCTGCGGTTCCCCCGGCACCGCCGAAGTACCCGAAGAGGGTGCACCCCGCGCGACTCAGGAACTGGGTAACGACAACCAAGAGAAAATGACGATCGATTTCGAGTAATTCGAGATGCCGTCGAGGGGGGGTGATTCCGCTTGCGGGAGCACACTCTCACGACAACGACTGTCCATATGCCGAGGACCCCACTTACTGGGGCCCTCGGTTTTTTGTTTGCTACCGGTTGCATCCGTCGTCGGGCAGGATCGCAGTGGTGTTGGGGACGCAGAGTGGTGTTGGGGACACGGAGTGGTGTTGGGGACACTGGGATCATAGGACTCGCGTGTTCAAAGATGGTAGGCTTGCCAGTAATATCACAGCCTTCGTGGTAGGTTCATGGGGTGGAACAGCCAGTTCTGAACACAGCATCGGAGACATGTGGCATGAGATTGACCCCCACGACCGAAAAGACCGTTTGCAGCAACAGGCCCTCCCAACCGCCGCAGCCGACCGTGCGACGAGGGTGGTTCTTGTCATTGATGACGATTTTTTTGGCTGTCGGCGGCTCGCTACCGATCGAACCGGCGGGTGCCCAGGTCCGACGCTTGGAAGCCGGGCCATCGCCCTTGGGGAATCCGCTGCAAGGCTTGGTGCCCTATCGTCGGCCCACCCCCGGGCGTTTTCCGCACAGCATGGAGTTCAGTTATCTAGGGATTGCTCGAGTCGTGACCGGGGATGGTGTCTACGATTGGCAGCCGGTCGAGGAGCTGCTGGATGATATCGCCAGCCGCGGTAATCAAGCCGTGCTGCGTTTCTACTTGGAGTATCCTGGTCGCCAGGACGGCATCCCTCCGTACTTGGTGGAGAACGGCTTGACCGTGCATCACTACCTCAACACCAACACCGCGCCGTTCCCGCCCCAACCGATCTGGACACCCGACTACGAGGACTTGGCACTACGCAGGATGTTGGTGGATTTTATCGGGGCCCTGGGCGAACGCTATGACGGCGATGCAAGATTGGCCTATTTGACAGCCGGGTTGTTGGGAACCTGGGGCGAGTGGCACACGTACCCGCGCGAGGAACTGTGGGCCAGCCACGCGGTGCAGGCCGAGGTCTTGGAAGCCTACGAGCGGCATTTTCGCAGCACGCCCGTCCTGCTGCGCTATCCGGCTGGGCCTGGGCATGCTCAACAAGTCGACAACGCCAGCCGACCGTTTGGCTACCACGACGACTCCCTCTGTTGGGCGACGTTGGAGACAGGCCGAGCGGAGGACGACTGGTTTTTTATCCCGGCCCTGCGAGCCGCTGGAGCAGCCGCCGAGCGTAAATGGGAGCGGCATCCGATCGGTGGCGAGATCCGCCCGGAAGTCTGGGGGATCATCTTCGATACCCCATTGGAGACAGCGGCAGCCCAACCGTTTGCCGACTGTGCCGCCGCCCTGCATTTGACTTGGGCCATGGACACCGGCCTATTCCGTGAACAGGCCGCACCCGCACGACTCGAAAACGCGCGACGCGAAGTGGCCAAGCTGGGCTATGAATTCTACGTCTCGCAGGTCGACTATCCACAGCAATGGCCGCTGCGAGACCCCGTGGACGGGGCCATCGCTGAAGCAAACAAGCTACCGCTGGCCCTGACGGTACAAAATCAGGGCCTGGCTCCCATGTACCACGCGTGGCCGTTGGAGTTCAGTGTCGTGGATGCCACCGGAAAGCGTATCCAATCTTGGCGACAAACTACCGACTGGACCGGACTGCTGCCGGGCCAACACCGCACGGATCGGGCCTTATTGGCGGTGGATACGTTGCTCCCAGGTCATTACACCCTGACGTGTCGGATCGTCAACCCGCTGCCCAACGGCAAGCCAATGGTTACGGCCAACCAGGATTGGGGCACGACCTTGCCCGACGAATTGACGCTCGGGCCATTACAAATCACTGCGCCAAAAGAGTAGCCATTGCCCTGAGATCGCCGACGTTCCGGCCCGTAGCGGCCCGTGTCAGGCCGTTCGCTGGCAGCGGAAAGGTCGCTCCATACAGCCATACGCGGCGGCTTTGTCCAAAATGATAACCCTGTACGACTTTTGACCGTGCACGATTGCAATAGAGCGAACAGCCATCCCTTGAGTCGAGCCCCGAGCCGAGTTGCGGCTTCACTGCCAGACCCAATCGGTGCGGCTGCGGTAGTAGCCCTGGGTTACGTGCCGGATGGGGTAGCTGGTGGCGCCAAAATCACCGTAGCGAAAGGGGATTTTGGTGATGGCTGTGGCGGTGGAGCGAGTCGGTGGCGTGGAAACGGTCGGCGGTGCCCAAAAGGCCAAGCCCACCGGGCCGTCGGCCAATTCTTGGCCACGACAAATCGGAGCCGAACGAATGGGTTTCTCCAACCAATCGCCGGCAAACATGTCGCCGCCAGTCACCGCTGTGCCGATGGGCTCCTGGGCGGACAGCCAATGGGAAGCCAGGACCCAGCCGACACCACCGGCGATCAGCAAGGTCAGGACCCGTCGACCCGCGACAAGCCACCCACGAATTCCAAACAATCGGCTGGCCATGGCTACCATCTGAGCTGCGGCAGTTCTCGAAACCCCGACCTTAAGCTAGACTACGGGCAGCGGCCGAGGCCGTGCCAAAGCATTGGCAGCGGTCCTTTTCGGGGACAACTTCGCTGCCACGGTACCGGTCGTACGGACTGCTCGAGTTATAAGTTGGCCGCTTAGGCGGACTGCCGACGGGGTTCCCCGGCGGGTTCCTCGAGACCGGCCCGCGGTATCGGCCCTCAATACATGGACGTCCAGGAGAAGCCACCCACTCATGGCTGTTGAGATCGCATGTGGAAATTGCGGCAACACCTTTGGTGTGGAGGCCGAATGGGCGAATCTGATCGTGCAATGCCCCTTCTGTTCGGCAGCCGTCCAGGTCCCCGCCGAAGTGGCCAACTGGGGCGCGGCAACGCCCGGCCCCGGCGAACAGCCTGAGCCGCCGGCCGCCGTTGAACCACCCGCGTCGAAGCCACCCGCTTCGAAGCCGCCCGCGTCCAACCCACCCGGGATATCGTCCGCCGAGACTGGGGCCCCAGCGGCCATCGACTGGCAGGCCATTGCTCCCGCCGTGCCGGAGAGCAAGTCGCTGGCCCCGGATTTTTCGCATTTGGCTCGAGGTGTGGAGGCACCGCCACCATCACCATCACCATCACCGCCTCCATCACCGTCGCCGCCACCATCACCGTCGCCGTCGTCGCCCGCTGCGGCTCCGGAAAGTTCAAAACCCACCCGTGCAAAACCGGCACGTTCCAAACGCACCCCGTCGACGCCTGCGGCCCCCAAAGAAGTGGCGGCGGGTGCAGCAGCGTCCCCTCCTGCCGTGGCCACATCGGCGGCGGTGTCGACCGCTCCTCCGGCCGCAGCCGAGACAATCGCTGTCGTTTCGCCGCTCGTCCCCGTTCCCACCCCCCCGCCTCTACCGGGGTGGACGTCGCCGCCGGTCTGTGCTTGGTTGGCCGCTGGCAATGCCGATTCGATCCGCGTGGTCGTCAACGAAGGGACCACCACCATTCGCTACCAAGGCCAGCGTGTCGTCTTGCGGGCAGAACCCACGGCAACCCGCTGGTATGGGCTGACCAGTTTTGTCTTGTCGATCCTCACGTTGGTCGTTTTGTTGACCTGGATGTACTTTGTTTACCGTTAAAGCGATGGGATCCGATCCAATGACTGCCGAGCCAGATCTATCAGCTTTAAGCCGCGATTGGGATGTGGTGATTGTGGGCAGTGGCCACAACGCCTTGGTGTCAGCGGCTTATTTGGCTCGCGCTGGACGATCGGTGCTGGTGTTGGAACAGAACGACTACATCGGTGGCGCGACGACCTCCCAGCGGCTATTTCCCGATTACGACGCATCCATTTCGCGGTACTCCTACTTGGTATCGCTGTTTCCTCAACAGATCATCGACGATCTGGAGTTGAACTTCGTCACTCGTCGTCGCCAGGTCGCCTCGTTTACGCCCTGGCAGACGGCGGCCGGCCAGCATCGCGGGCTGCTGCTGTGGAACGACGATGAGACCAAGTCGCGGGAGTCGCTCCGCGAGTTGGCGGGCGACGACTCCCTCTGGGAGGGCTACCAACGACTGCTGCAATTAGAGGGCGAGCTGGCGGCGCTGGCGTGGCCGACGCTCTGGCAGCCCCTCCAGGATCGGCAGTCCTTCGAGCGACAGTTGCGCACGGCGGACCAGCGGGCTGCGTGGCAAGCCTTTGTCGAACGGCCGCTGGGTGAAATTCTCGAGCAGTTGATTCCTAACGACACGCTGCGCGGCCTGCTCCTGACCGATGCCAAGATCGGCGTTTTTACTCATCCGCACGACGAATCATTGTTGCAAAATCGTTGTTTTTTGTATCACGTGATTGGCGGTGGGACCGGAGAATGGCGTGTCCCGGTGGGGGGCATGCGAGCCTTGGTCGAGGCGTTACTCGTCCGATGCCGGCAACACGGAGTCCAGTTTCTGACCCAAGCTCCGGCGACGGCCGTTGAGCCGGGCTCGGAGTGGCAAACGGTGACTTTCACCGCGGCCCAGCGGAGCTACGTGGTGCGAGCCCGCCATGTCTTACTCAATGCGGCTCCACAAGCCTGCTCCCGACTCTTGGGCGAAAGCTCGGCACCGAGCCCCAGCGACGAGGGGTCGGTGATCAAGATGAACATGCTGCTGCGACGGTTGCCGCGACTCAAGGCCGAGGGCGTCACCCCTGAGCAAGCATTTTGCGGCTCCTTGCACCTGGACGAGGGTTACCAGCAAATGCAAGTCTCATACGACACGGCGCGGCAGGGACACCTGCCGGCCCGTCCCCCCGGCGAAGTCTACTGCCACACGCTGACCGATCCTTCGATTCTGTCACCCGAGCTGCAAGCCCAGGGTTACCACACCCTAACTTTATTCGGATTGGACATGCCCTACCGGCTATTTGCCGTCGATCACGACGCGCGGAAACATGCCGTGCAAGAGCAGTACCTCGATGCCTTGGATGCGATCTGCGCCGAGCCCTTCCGCGAATGTTTGGCGGTGGACCGCTCGGGGCGACCATGCCTCGAAGTCAAGACGCCGCAGGAACTGGAGCGCGAAGTCGGCCTGGATCGGGGCAACATCTTCCACAACAATCCCAGTTGGTTCTTTACGGATGATCCTGCTCAAGTCGGTCGCTGGGGCGTGGAGACGGCGCATCCCGGCATCCTGCGGGCGGGCTCCGCGGCCTATCGCGGCGGCGCCGTCAGCGGCATTCCCGGTTACAATGCGGCTCACTGCCTGCTGGAGTCGACGCGTTAGTCAGCCTCGCTGGGCGGCCCTTGGTTCCTAAACACGAAAGTCACTATGCAAACCTACAAGTTAGTCATGCCGGAGGATTTGAACCATTACGGATTTTTATTCGGTGGCAATCTGCTCAAGTGGGTCGATGAAGTGGCCTGGATCGCCGCCACGCTGCACTACCCCGGTATGAACTTTGTCACGGTGGCCATCGATAACGTGCAATTCAAGCAGAGTGTCCGCCAAGGATCGATCCTCCGCTTCGAGTGCCAATGGCTGCGACAGGGGCGAACCAGCGTGCAATTTCAAGTCCAAGTCTTTCGCAACTCGCAGGAAGAAAGCGAGAACTCGACCGTCGTCTTCTCGACCGTCGTCACCATGGTGCGAGTCGACGGGCAAGGTCAGAAAGTTTCCTTGGAAAGCGAATGAACCACGTCATGCCCACAAGTTTTCAAGCCGACCTGGCCTTCCTGCAAGCCCATACCGAAACAATCGTCCTGGGCGATCCACGACAGCGGGCCCTGATCCTGGCGCCGGCCTATCAAGGACGCGTCATGACCTCGACCGCCGGGCCGGCGGATCGCTCCTTTGGCTGGATCCATCACGACCTGATTCGCAGCGGTCAACGGGTGCCGCAGATCAACCTCTACGGTGGCGAAGAACGCTTCTGGCTGGCTCCCGAAGGGGGGCGATTTTCTTTATTTTTTCCGCCATCCCCCGTCGAGCAGCCGCTGACGTTCGCCGATTGGCGTGTGCCGACCTGCATCGACACCGACCCCTTCGAGGTGCTGGCCATCGAGCCCCGCGCAGCCCGGTTTCGCCACACGGCCACGTTGGAAAATCGCTTCGGCACGTCCTTTCACATCGGCTTCGATCGCTGGCTGCGATTGCTGGATGAAACCGAAGTGGCAGCGGCCTTGGGGACCGACCCCGGCGATTGGTCCGGCCGCGCCTTTGTCGCGCACGAAAGCGAAAATACCCTCAGCAACCTCGGCCCGCGAGCCTGGGATCCCGCCACCGGCCTCCTGTCGATTTGGGTGTTGGGGATGAACGCACCCTCGCCCCACGCCACTCTGATCGTGCCGTATCGCGCTCAGGGGGTCGAGCCCGCTTTGCCCATCGTCAATGCCGATTACTTCGGCCGCTTGGGACCCGACCGCTTGGTGGTCGACACCGATCGGCACGTGATTTTTCTCCGCGGCGACGGACAGTACCGCAGTAAACTCGGGCTGACCTTTCCTCGCGCTGTGCCCTACTTGGGCGCTTGGGACCGCAGCAGCCGCGTCCTGACCATCGTCAAGTACAACTTGCCCGCGCCCCCGGACGCTGGCCCCGCGACCAACGGTCCCTCCCACGACGCCACCCGCTCGCCTTGGTTACCGCATCCCCACGGCATCGGCTACGTCAACAACGTCTGGCAGGTCATGGACGACGAATACGCCGGCGATGTGATCAATGGCTACAACGACGGGCCCAACGAAAGTGGCAGTCGCTTGGGCGGCTTCTTCGAACTCGAGTCGCTCAGCCCGGCCTTGGCCCTGCAACCCAACCAAGCCTACACCCATCGACATCTGACCGTGCACTTGGAGGCCGACGACGACCGCAGCTTCGCCGCCGCCAATGACCTGAGCCACCGGCTGTTCGGCATCGGCTTGGACCAACTCCCCTTCCCAAGCTAGCGGCTAGCGGTTGGTTGATTTTTTTCGTAGCGCCAACCCGTCGAACGTTTTGCTTGACGGCGAAATGCCATGCGTTCGCCTGGTTTGCTGGAGTTGGCCGACGATTCGGCACGCGAGTCGGGAAAAATCAACCCGCCCTCAAGCGAGGGAGGCGAGGCTCGGGCAGAAACGCTCTGGGAGTTTCCTGGCCCATCTGCTAAGAACGCCCCCTTGGGGGAAACGGTTCTTCAGTGGTCCAGTTATGACTTGGCACTCCGGGCAGCATGCAGGGCAGATTCGGCGCCAACCGGCGACCGCGGGTTCCCGCATGGGGCTGCTGTGGGGCCTCCTGGCCAGCGGTTTGCTTGGCGGCCTGCTCAGCGGCTCGGTTGGATGTTCGACCATGGCCGGCTCCTCGCTCTGGAAATCGCCGATGAACTCCGGGCTATTGTGGGGCAATCGCGAGGAACGGATCAGTGCCAGCCGCCAGATCTCGCGCAACGGCAGCGAGTGGGCTGGGCGTGGGGCCAGCCCCCAAGCGATCGCGGCCTTCCAGGAAGCCATTCGCATCTGGCCGGCCGATGTCCGCAACTACTTGGAATTGGCCAATCAATACACACTGCAGGCCGAGCACTTGTCGGCGACCGAAACCTTGCAGACGGGCCTGCGTTACGATCAGAACAACGTCGAGTTGCGGTTGAAGTTGGCCGAGAGCCTGTTGGTACAGGGCTTCGGCGATGCTGCCCGCGAGCAGGTCGAAGCGGTCCTCCAGGTCGATCGTCAATTGGCGGCGGCCTGGTTCTTGCGGGCCCGCATCCACTACCAGCAGGGCCGGTATGAAGAGGCCCTGGCCGATGCCTACCAGGCGGAGGCCCGGCAGGACTCCCGCGACGAGTTGCTGGAGCTGCTGTGCCAGATCTACTTTGCCCAGGGCCGTCCCAGCCGAGCGTGGAGCATGGTGCAACGCCTCAACAGCCGCTACCCGGCCGGCCAACGCCCCGCGAAGCTATTGGCCCTGGAAGCGGAAGCCCTCTATCAAATGAATCGCAAGAGCGAGGCCCTGCAAACCGTCCAGCACTGGTACCACGCCGGCGGCGATCAGGACCCCCAGTGCTGCGTCCTGCTGGCTCGCTTCCATCAAGAGCTGCTGGGCGCAGAACAGGAGAACGGCGGTGGAGCAGGCCCCTTCGCCTGGCTGCCACTGGCCGAGAAAATTGCGCCGACGGCACATCCGGGCTGGGGCCAGGATTCGCACGAGCAAGCCACCCCGCTGGCCGCGCTTTATCCGATACAGGAACGCCCCAAGTTCCGACCACTGGCCCAAGCCGACACCGAAACCTGGTCGCTACTCCGCTGATACAAGCCGCAGGAAAAAAACTCCCCGCAAAAAATCCCCGACAAGAAGTCGCTGAGCCATCCCGCTGAGGTGACTCAAGCGCATCACTTCTCGCGATTGCCCTTGGGCCAAATCTTCAAGATCACGCTCTCCCAGTCCTGGCCGGGAACCTTGTATTGATGGGCGACCTTGACTTGCAAGTTCTTCAGCAGCCCGGCCGCCTGAGCCTCGGCCTGCTCCTCGACCCACTTGGGTCCCTTGATGGCCAACAACCGGCCCAAGCTGATCCAATTGCCGCGAAACCACTGTGTCAACTTGCTGATTGAACCCACTGCCCGCGTCACGCCGGCATCGAACCGCAAGTCGTCCAGCAGCCGTTCGGCTCGCTCTGCGAACACGGTCACAGGCAGCCGCAACTCGGCCACCACTTCCTCCAATGCCTTGGCCTTTTTCCCGACCGACTCGGCCAAACTGACGCGGAGATCCGGTCGCAGGATCGCCAGCGGGATCCCGGGCACACCCCCACCCGACCCAATATCCAGGATATCCTCGTCGGGCCGCAACTGAGCGGACAACTCCAACGCATCGACCAGGTCACGAGTCACAAACAGATCGTAGGTCGTGTGCCGGGTCAGATTCAGTACCTCGTTGTGTTGCCATAACAACTGGCAATACTTCTCCAGAGCGGGAATGGCGGCGGCGTCCACCGAGACCTGCCAACGCTCGAGGGCCTGCGACAACGTGGCCGAAGCTGGCTCGGCAGGCACCGCTGGGGCAGGCTCAACCGCCGGGGCAGACTCAACCGCCGGGGCAGGCTCAACCGCCGGGGCAGCTTGCTCGGTGTTTGCCGACTCGGCAGACGATGGGGCGGCCTCGTTGGCTGGCGACGGTTGGGAATCGGAGGGGTTACTCATAGGATTTCTGTGTCACGTGGTTCGTTAGTTGGCGTACTCGGCGCCCAAAAAGAATCGGGTCAAGTGATAAAAGATCGGCGCAGCGAAACAAATCGCGTCGATCCGGTCCAGGACACCGGCATGGCCCTGGACCAAGGTCCCGTAATCCGACACCCCGCGGTCGCGTTTGATGGCCGACATTGTCATGGTACCAGAGATGGCCATCAGTGAAATGACCATGCCCATGATGGCGGCCCCATAAATCGTGAAGGGGGTGATGGCTGTCAGCCACTGCAGTGTCAAGGCGGCCGCTCCGCAACACAGCGCTGCTCCGATCAGGCCCTCCCAACTCTTGGAGGCATGGATCTGCCCCGCGATCAAGTTGCGACCGTACAGGCGATCCCAGAGGAATTGCAGCAGGTCGCTCAATTGCACCATCAGGACCAAAAAGAACAGCAGTCGCGACTTGCTCTGCCCCCAAGCCTGATACTGGCCGCTGACCGAATCGTAGTGGATCAGGTCCAAGTACAACAGGGCCGGGGCATGGCTGAGGGCGTAGATGCAGATCAGCAGTCCGAACTGGATCTTGGCCGTCCGCTCCAGAAACCGCTGCGCCTCGCCGGCGAAGGCAATCCGTGCCGAGATGAACAGGGAGCCGTACACGGGGATCAACACCGCAAAGGCGATGAACCAGCGTCGATCCCCCGAATACGCCGCCAAGCCGTACTGCAGCGGGATAAAGACAAAAAACACCCAGAACAAGGTGCGATGATCAGCCCGTCGTGTGGGCGTCATCGTGACGAATTCCCGCAGGGCCCAGAACGACACGCCCAGGAAAAAACAGAGCGTGGTGGTCGGCCCCAGAAACACCGTGACGCCCAGCAACGTGTAGATGGTCAACCAGGCCACGATCCGCCGATTGAACACGCGGACCATCGCGGGATCCACGGTATCGTGGTAACGCCGCTTCAGTGCATTGAGCAGAAAAAACGCCCCGAGCAGAAAGCTAATGACGATCACCAACAAGCCGATGGTCAATCCATCGATGGCCAATAGCTTCTGCACCGCCTGAGCCACATCGGTATCCATCAAGGTCGTGGTCGCTGACGCCATCACTGCTCCTCCTTCAATTGCAAGATGGCCTGTCGCGCTCGCTCCAGAAAACCGTCCTTGCTCTCGCCTTGGTGCAACCACAACGGGGCACCGATCGTGATGCTACTCAGCAGCGGCACCGGCAAGACCTCTCCGCGTGGCAAGATGCGATTGAGATTATCCAAGTAGACAGGCATGAACTCCAAGTCGGGTCGCTTCTTGGCCATGTAATACAAGCCACTTTTGAAGGCTTGCAGCTCCCCGGTAGGACTGCGTGAGCCCTCGGGAAACACGATCAACGAATGGGTCTCGCCAATCTCGCGCAACATGATATCCAATGGACTGTTGCGGACACTGATGTCATGTCGATCGATCAACAGCGCGTTGAAGCACCCGGCGACGTAGCGTCTCACTGGCCCAGCATTCCAATAATCCGCCGCCGCGACCGGACGCGTGACCGCCCGCAACTGCCGCGGCAAACCCGACCAGAGCACCAAGGCATCCAGATGGCTGGTGTGATTGGCGAAGTAAATCCGCTGGCACGCATCCGGCTCGCTGCCCCGCCAGCGCACAGTGGCGCCGCTCAACAACTTGGCGGTCAGAGCCAAAACGGCGCTAGTCACTTTTTGACTTGGATTCATGGCCTGGGAAGCTGAGGACGACCACCGACGAGCGGCTGGCGCGACAACTCGGTCCCCTCGCGTCCACGCCCGGCTCAACCCGCAAATTCTACCAGGGGGGGGCCTTACCGACGAGGGCGGGCCCGCTGCGTTTGAAAGAGCTCCCGCCGCTGTTTGGCCGCATAAATCGATTCAATCAAGTCCGTGTACCCATCCGTCATCGACTGCAGAGAGTGCCGCGTCACCACCCGTTCACGTCCCGCCACACCCCACCCGCGACTTCGATCGGCTGCCGACAAGACCTCCAACCAGGCCTGGGCCATGGCCGACGCATCACCCACTGGCACCAAAAGCCCCGACCGACCCTCCTCAACCGTCTCCGGCACCGAACCCACCCGCGTCGACACCACCGGCCGCTCCACCGAAAATGCCTCCAAGATCGACACCGGACTGGCCTCGTTGTCGCTGGTCAAGGCAAACAAGTCCAGCCCCGAAAGCACCTCGGGCGTGTCCTGCCGCAGCCCCAAAAAGCGGACTTGATCCGCCAAACCCAACTCAGCTGCCAACGCCCGCAGCCCCGCCTCCTCCGGCCCACTGCCCACGATCACAAACCCCGCTGTCGGCAAGGTCTCCCGGACCAACGCCGCCGCCCGCAGGAACAGCCCCAAGTTCTTTTCCGGTCGCAAGGCCGCCACCACACCACAAACAGGCGTTGCCTCGTCCCAGCCCCACGACCGACGCACCGCCGCCCGCGCCGCCGCCGAAAAGCGAAAACGCTCCGTATCGATGCCGTTGGGGATCACCTGCACCTTCTCCGCCGGAAAGCGTTCCTGCTCGACCAAGAAGTCGCCATGCGATTCCGCCACCGCCACAAACGCATCCGTGATCGGTGTCAACCAACGATTGGCCCGCCCCACCCCATCCGGCCAGCCCGTCGAGTGCAAAGCGCTGATGATCACCGGCAAACCCAATGACCGAGCCGCCAGACGACCCCAAAACATCTTGTCCCCAGCCCCCACCGTGACCACCCCGTCCATTCGCTCCTGCACCAATAACTGCCGCAGACGCCACAACACACTCGCATCCCACCGCTGCCTGATCAGACCACTGTGAACGGGAAACTCGCCCACCAACTGCTCACCCAAGACCCCGCGTTCCTTCAAACAGATCACCTGCGGCTGCACACGGCCCTGCGAAAATCGCCGCATCAAATTGACCAACAGCGTCTCGGCACCACCCACCGGCATGCTGGTGATCACGAACCCCATCCGCAACGCTCGACAACCGAGCCCCTGCTCACATGGACGACCTATCGCATTCATTCAATGACATTCCTGCAAAAACAAATAGCCAAGACTTACACGCATCGAGACTTGCACACATCGAGACTTGCACGCATCGAGACTTGCACACATCGACCCATCTCAGCGTTCGGAATAGGGCAACACGCTGTCCGACGCAGTAGCCGCATGCTCCGACCAAACACCCGGCAAGACGCTGCCACGCGGTATCGACTCGGCAGCTTCACTCGCTGAGGTGATCCGCACCGCCGCAGCGTTCACCTCGGTATCAACGACCGCAGGGTCGGAATCCAAGTCCCAATCCGCTGTCAACCATTCGGCCGACGGTCGCACGCCCAACCAACGCGGATCCAACGTCACCCAGTTCTGCAAACGCGACAAACTGGGGTCGCCATGCACCCGCTGAATGAACCACGGTTCCTGTCCCATCCAGTTGTAACCGCCGTACGCACCACTGACGGTCTCGTAGCCGGCCCGCCGGGCAGCCTCAATCGCTGCGGTGGAGATATTCACACGCTGACCGTAGGGAAATGCGAAATGCCGGATCGGCACGCCCAACAAATTCATCAGATCACGCCGACTACCGGCCAACTCGTACGCCAGCTCTCGTCGCTCGAACAACTGGCCCAAGTCCGGATGGGAGCGTGTGTGCGATCCAATATCGATGCCCCAATGCATCAGTCGCTTCAGATCGCGCACCGAGTTCGGCTCCAAATTCAGACCCAACGCCTGATCGTGTGGGAAGCCGTTCTGATTGAGAATAAATTGCGTCGACACGTAATACATGCAAGGAATGCGTCGCTCGGCCAACAAGGGCAGGGCGTAGTCCATGTTGTCCGCATACCCATCGTCAAACGTGATCGCCACCGCGGGACGCGGGTTGCGCCGCTGTCGCAATCGCTCCTGCACCTGATCCATCGATAGCAACTCGAAGTGCTGCTGCAACCAGTCGATCTGGGCGCGAAAGTCTGCCCGCGTCATCGTCCAATCGGTCACGTCGTGATCGGCCACGCGATGATAGAACAAAACCACGATCGGTGACTGTTCTAACGATTGCCAATGCCTCGCCTGCCACCAGCGCAGCGGGTGGGTCAGGCCACGATAGGCCTTGATCAGAGAATCACGAAAGGAGCTCATGGACATCGATCACTTGCAAAGGCAGGTCAGAGGGACACGGGGGGAACCTCTAACTGTAGATTTCTCCCGCCGTCCGCTCGCGGAGGAAGTGCCCCGTCTCCCACCCGCCACGGCGCTGCCTCGCCGCACAATCGGCCCCAGCCCTACAACCCGCACGCCGGCCGTCTCTCCGAGTCCGACCCGCCGGGTTCCAGCTCGGTTTACCGACTTGCGCTCCCTGCCCTCAACCTATCTTCCGATGTCTTCCCCGTTCCTCTCCCTGGGCTTCCCCCATGCTCGCATTGCTTCGCCCCGTCCCGTCGTCGACGCCAACACTCCCTCCCGCCAACGGTCCCCAACGCCAACTGTTCGGGATCGCGATCGACGCTCTGACCATGACACAAGCCGTCCAACGCGTGCTGGCTTGGGTCGACCAACCCTCCGCCACTTGCCAGATGGTCGTCACGCCCAACTTGGACCACGTCGTGCAGTTGCAGTCACACGCAGGACTGCAGCAAGCCTACCGCCAAGCCGGACTGGTCCTGGCCGACGGCTGGCCCGTCGTCTCCGCGGCCCGCTGGCTCAACCAACCGCTGCCCGAACGCGTCCCCGGCTCCGATCTCGTCCCCGCCATCTTGGCGACTGCCCACGAACGAACACTTCAACATGGCGACAGTGAAAGGCGATTGCGCGTGTATTTGTTAGGAGCCGGACCCGGAGTCGCCGACCGAGCCGCCGCCCGCATCGAACAACAGTGGCCCGGCGTTCAGGTGGTCGGTACTTATAGCCCACCGCTGGGTTTTGAAAAATCATCCGAAGAAAATCAGAAAATCCTGCAGCAGATCGCGGTCGCCCAACCGCAGATCCTGGTCGTCGGCCTGGGGGCCCCCAAACAAGAGCTCTGGGTGGCCGCCCATCAAACACAAATCGCTGCCAACGTGGCCCTCTGCGTCGGTGCCACCATCGATTTCCTGGCCGGAGAAAAACGCCGAGCGCCCCGGTGGCTGCAAGCCATCGGACTGGAATGGCTGCACCGCATGCTCAGCGAACCACGGCGGTTGGTCAAGCGCTACTGGCACGACGCCTGGGCCTTTCCCCCGCTGCTGTGGCGAGAATTTCGCCGCCGCTCAACCGCCTCACACGTCGATCCGACAAGCGCTGGCTGAACCGCCATGTGCACGGCTGGAGATCAGCTCAGAATCGCGTCGATCACATGACCGTGCACGTCGGTCAAACGCCGATCGATGCCGTTGTGTCGCCACGTCAGCTGCGTGTGATCCAACCCCAGCAACCGCAGCACGGTCGCATGGACATCGTGCACCTGTGTGGGCCGACTGCGATCCAGCGGCTTGTAACCCCATTGGTCACTCTCGCCGTGCGTCACACCGCCCTTGATCCCGCCGCCACACAGCCAGTTGGTGAAGACAAATGGATTATGGTCGCGTCCGGTGCCGCCTTGAGAACTGGGCATGCGCCCAAATTCGGTGGTCCAAATCACCAGCGTGTCGTCCAACATCCCCCGCTGCGCCAAGTCCTTGATCAAGGCCGCCGCCCCGACCGCCATGCCCCGCGCCAACGGACCATGGTCGCGTTGCACATCCTCATGTGAATCCCAATTGCGCCGCGGGAAGCCATTGTCGTTGCCGCTCCACACCTGCACAAACCGCACGCCGCGTTCCAACAATCGTCGCGCTGTTAAACAACGTGTGCCAAACAAGTGAGCCTCCTCCGCCGCATTGATTTCGCGCGGCCAGTCGACACGACCTGGCTGGATGCCATACAAACGCAAGATATGCTCGGGTTCATCCTCCAGTGAGAGCGCCGCGGGGGCGGCCAACTGCATCCGCGCCGCCAACTCATAACTCTGAATCCGGGCATCCAACGACTGATCACCCACCCGCTGGTCGCGATGCCGTTGATTCAACGCCGCCAACGTGGCTCGCACCTCGGCATCCGCCGCCGCACTGGCGAACGAACCCACCGAGTGGGGCTGCAGATCGGCCAAAGGTTGTGGATGCAGCGGCTGGATCACCGTCCCACTGTACTGCGACGGCAAAAATCCCGCGTCCCAGTTCTTCACCCCGTTGGACGCAAAACCGCGATGGTCGGGCAAGACCACATAGGTCGGCAAGTTGTCGTTCAACGAACCCAACGCGTAGCTGACCCAACACCCGGCCCCAGGAAACCCCGGCAACACAAACCCCGTGGTCTGCAACAACGTCGCGGCCGAATGCACCCCGGAACTGCTGACCAGGTTATGAATAAATGCCAATCGATCCACCACGTCACCCAACGGGGCAACCACCTCCGACAGCGGTTTGCCACAGGCGCCATACGGTTGAAAGTCCCAGATCGGCTTTAGCCAGGGGCCCAGCCCATCCTGAAAGGCCTCGACCGGCTCTCCAAAATCGCTGGGTTGACCGTGATGCTTGACCAACGCCGGCTTGAAGTCGAACAGATCGATGTGGCTGGCCGCCCCGCCATAAACAACTGCACCACGCGCTTGACCTTGGCCGGGAACACGCTCGCCGGGTGCCGGTCCAGGCCCGCCAGCCCCTCTGGACTCCCGCCCTGGACGGCCCGTGTTTGGTCGGCCCGTGTTTGGCCAGCCCGTGTTTGGCCAGCCCGTGTTTGGTCGGCCAACAGTGCGGCCAAGGCGATGCCACCCAGCCCACCGCCCGACCGAGCCAACCAATCGCGGCGAGTCAGCGAGCGGTCTGGCTGGAATTCATGTCGATTTTGTTTTGCTTTACTGTAAAATGACATGCTTTTGCTCGTGGGTTTTCAAATGTGTGGACCGTTGGTTGGTCCGGCCGAGCGACTTGGCTGCCGGCCGAGCAGGCTGGGTGTTTCCGCCTGACCGTCGCGGTCCGTGGCGGTCCGT
The DNA here is from genome assembly GCA_018402565.1 of Pirellulaceae bacterium. GTDB lineage: Bacteria > Planctomycetota > Planctomycetia > Pirellulales > Pirellulaceae > M30B19. The sequence goes on from JAGYIQ010000003.1 coordinate 332,448, forward strand.
GGCGAGCGGCGGGGAGACCGGGGCTCAATCGATCCACACGAACTCGTTCAAGTTAAACAGGGCTCGGCAGATGTTCTCCAAGCCATGATCGGACCCCAGTGCCTCGAGCGCGGCTTGCTCCGCCGCGTCCGGGGCTCGGCCCAAGGCCAATTCGTGAGCCCGCCTGACCTGGGCGGGCAAGTCTTCGCCGGCCTCGCGGCGAACCCGCGCGGCGAACTCGCTGGCCTGCACCAACATCAGGCCATTGTTCAGCAACGCCAAGGCTTGCAGGGCCGAGATGCTCTGGTTGCGACGATCGACTCGCATCGACGGATCGGCGCAGTCCAGCACGGTCAGGAACGGCTGCGTCTGGCTGCGGACGATGAACCGGTAGACACTCCGCCGCCACAAGCGGCGATCGGCCGGGTCCGCCAACTCGTACTTGTAATGCGGCGAGTGTTCGGGGTGCTCGACGACAAAGTCTTGCCAACCGGGCCCCCCCATCGTCAGGTCCAAGGTCCCCGCCACCGCCAAGACAGAATCGCGAATGGCCTCCGCCTCCAGACGCCGCGGGGTTTGCCGCCACAGCAGTCGGTTGTCGACATCCACCGCCAGACCCTCCTGCCGCGGGGCACTGGCTTGCCGATACGTGGCACTGCAGACAATCCAGCGGTGCAGCATCTTGAGCGAACCGCCGTTGTCGCGCAATTCCCCGGCCAACCAATCCAGCAGTTCGGGATGGGAGGGCGAACTACCCATCAGGCCAAAATCGTCCGCCGTGGCCACCAGCCCCTGCCCAAAGTGGTACTGCCAAACTCGATTGACGATGCTCCGCCAAGTCAGTGGGTTGTCATGGTTGCTGAGCCACCGCGCCAGTGCCACGCGCCGCTGGCCCTCGTCATGCCCATCCGACAACTCAAATCGGCTGGGCAACATCTCCAACAGCGACAGCGTACCCGGGGGCACTTCATGCAAGGGCGTCAACACATTGCCCCGCGCCAAAAAATGGATTGGCCGTGGCTGCCCCCCGCGCTTGTGCGTCGTCGCCGCATAGACCTGTTGCCGTGGCCCCAAGGCGTTTCGCTCGGTGGCGATCGCCGCCAAGCCACCTTCCACTGCGGTCAACTCGTCGGCCAACGGCGTCAAGCCGCGCTCGCTCAGCCACTGCCTCCGCTGAGCCTGCAACGGGGCCGGATCGACAGCGGCCTGGGCCGGGCTGGCTCCATCCACGGCATTGCTCCGCGTCCAACGTGGCGCCGCTTCAATCGAGTCCAGCGACTCGACCCCTTGCCCCAGGGCCAGATTTTCCCCAGCCGCCGATAAAACTTCTATTTCCGCCAACGCAAAAATGTAATCGTTGGAACGCGGCGCCAATCGTGTGGCCGAAACTCGCACGTAACGCGCGGTCACCTCGCTGGGAAACATCTGCCGCGCGATGCCGGGATTGGCAACGTCCTCGGCCGTCCGATCGGCTATCGTGATCACGTCCTGTGTAAACGCCGCATCGCTGGCCGCTTCAATGCGAAAGCGGATAGGAAAGCCGAACCCCGCACCAATCCCGTTGAAATCATCATAACAAGGGTGCAGCACAACGTTATGAATTTCTCGCGGTTGCCCCAAATCTACCTGGACCCATTTGAGCGTCTCCGGTGAGGCCTCGATCTGACTGTGGTAGCCGCCTTGCGCCGAGCGGCCGTCCTGGCCAGCCGTCGCGATTTGAGCCTCCAACCGCGCAAGTTCCGGGCCACCGCCCTCGGCCAACTCCCGTTGCAACGCCGCTTGACGCTGCTGCAACTCGTCCTCTTGCTGGGCCAACGCGGTCCATTGCCGCTGGATCTCCGGGTCGGTCGAGTACTCGCGGTTGTCGCGATCGATGGCCGCAAACACAGCTTGCAAGGCGTAGTAGTCCTCCTGCGTGACAGGGTCGAATTTGTGTTGATGGCACTGCGCGCAATGGATCGTGACGCTGTTGAATGTGCCAATCGTGTTGGCGACCATATCGTCCCGATCCAGATGCCGCGCGATCTTGCCGTCGGTCTTGGTTTCCGGTACTTCCAAATGTCCAATCAAATCCCACGGCCCCGCCGCAATCAGACCCAAGGCTTCCTGCCCATCCCGCGTCTCTCCGTAGAGCACATCGCCAGCAATCTGCTCCTCAATAAAACGAACGTAAGGCTTGTCCTCGTTGAAGGCGCGGATCACGTAGTCGCGATACGGCCAGGCATGCGGACGGGGCTGATCCTTGTCGTAACCGTGCGTGTCGCCATAGTGCACGACGTCCAACCAATGCCGCGCCCACCGCTCACCATAACGGGGCGAAGCCAACAGACGGTCGACCAACTGTTCGTAGGCCATCGGGTCGGCATCCGAGACAAAGGCCTGGATCTCTTCCGGCGAAGGCGGTAAGCCATGCAAATCAAAATACAGTCGGCGGATCAGCGTTCGGCGATCGGCCAAGGGAGAGGGTGCCAACCGCTCAGCCGCCAGTCGCTGGCGGATGAACCGATCGATCGGGTGGCGTTCCAACTCGACCGCCTCCGTCTCGCCCGCCTCCGCCTCGCCCACCTCCGCCTTGACTGCCTCCGCCTCGACTGACTCCGCACTGGGCACTTCGGTCGCTGCTTCTGGAATCGTCACCGGCCGCAATGCCTGCCAGGCCCAATGGTCGAGCCGCGGGTCGCGTTCCTCGGATGCTGCAGCCATTTCGGCTGGCGTTGCAGCAGGCCACGGAGTCCCCGCTGCAATCCACTCGCGCAGCAATGCGATCTCATCAGGCGCCAGAGCCTCACCGTCCGGAGGCATCACCTTCGATTCGTTATCCGACGTCACGCGCAGGAACAGCTCGCTCTGATCCGGTTGACCTGCTCGCACGACCGGTCCGAAGTCCCCGCCACGCTGGATGCCGACTTGGCTATCGAGCCGCAGTCCCGACTCACGCGTCTCCGCGCTATGGCAATCCACGCACCGCTGGCGGAGCAACTCGCGGACACGCTCTCCCAACGCCTCATCGGAATCCTGACCCGCCACTGCGCCAACCAGCCGCATCAGGGCCACGAGACTTCCTAGCAGCGCCCCAGGTCGGCACAACCACACGGTCGATCGGATTGGCCCGCGCCGCCAACATCTCCACCCGTTTCGACCATCTGACATAACTGCTATCCCGTTGGTACTGCAACACACTCGGCCAGCCGGCCTCGGTACACTCCACCCGCGGTCCACGACTCTACTGACGTCTGCCCGGCCTGTCACTCGGCGTCCACCGGCTCCGATCTCATTGTAACCCAATGGGGAAACGCCTACCACCAAATGGCTGCTTTAGTTCGACGTGTGGCTGGGGTGTGTTACGATAGTAGCCATCTCGGGGTTCGACAGTGGGCGAATAGGAGGTACACGATGGTCCAGTGGAATTCGGGGAATGGCTCGCTTCCTAAAGCAGTGCACCGTAGCCAAAATCCAAGCACAAACAAACAGTCCTGCCGGGGCGTTCAACCAGCTTGGCAGCGTGAGCAACAGCGGATGCGGTGGCTGCTGGGCCTGCTGCTAGTCCAATTGCTGGTCGGGTTGCCAGGGTCTGCCAGCGGGGATGCCGCTGGAGCCTGGGCCGCTACGCCCGCTGCGATCCGCCCCGCAACTCGCATCGCCCCACGCATTGCCCCGCGCCCCGCCCCGCGCATCGCAGAGACGCCGCTGTCGGAACGTTCCTACTCCTTGGGCGTAGCAAAAGTCGACATCTCGCCGCAGCATCCGGTGTTGTTGTCAGGCTACGCGGGGCGGACTCACGAGCTGACACAAAATGTCGTGCAACCACTCTGGGCGCGAGCGATGGTGATCGGCGCAGTGCCGAGTCAGGAACAGGAACAGGAACAGGAACAGGAACAGGAACCGAGTCAGGACCAGGGACAAAGTGGCGACGGGATCGAGGCAGTCGCGGCCGGCAGCGACTCGCCCAACGTGCTCTTGACCGTGGACAACTGCGCGGTGCACGCGGCGGTGCGGCGGGTGGTGGCCGCGGAATTGGAGAGTCGCTTCGGCATCGACCCCAAGCGACTGACGATCACCTCGTCGCACACCCACAGCGGGCCGATGCTCAGTGGGGCCCTGAGCAACTTGCTGATCCGCGATCAGACGGCTGAGGAAGCTCACGCCTGCGAGCGATACACGCAACAATTGATCCAGCAATTAGTCGAAGTCACTGGACAGGCTCTGGCGGCTCGGCAGCGAGTCACGTTGGAACGGGTGACTGGTGAGTTGGACTTTGCCATCAACCGCCGCGGGGGTAGTGTGGTGGATCATCAATTGCCATTGCTGGTGGCGCGAGATGTGGAGCAACAGCCGGTGCTGTTGCTGACCAACTACGCCTGTCATTGCGTGGCGGCCGGCAGTGGATTGGAGATCTGTGGCGATTGGGCGGGATTCGCCAGCCAGTCGTTGGAAGCCAAGTATCCGTCGGCCGTGGCCATGGTCATGATCGGCTGCGGGGCCGACCAGAACCCGGCCATGATGGGCGGTGTGGCGGCTGCCCAAACTCAGGGCCAGCAGTTGGCCAAACGGGTGGAGGACTTGTTGCAGCAGCCCGCCCGACCGATCCAAGGCACCCTGGAGACAAAGTTCGCGGAGTTGAAATTGCCGCTGGACACGTTGCCGACGGAGGCTCAGTGGCGCGAGCGAGCTCAGCAGCCGGGCATCATCGGTTACCACGCCCACAAGCAATTGCGGCGTTTGGCCGCGGGTGAAGCTCTGCCGACCGAGGTCCCTTACCCGATCCAATCCTGGGCGTTTGGCTCGGATTTGGCCCTCGTATTCTTGGGCGGCGAGGTCGTGGTCGATTATGTGCACCTGTTGCGGCAGCGTTTGGATCCCGAGCGGCTGTGGGTGACGGCCTACGCCAACGATGTCCCCTGCTACATCCCCTCGCGGCGGATCCTGCGCGAGGGCGGTTATGAGGGCGGCGACGCGATGGTGTGGTACGACTTGCCGACCCGGCTGACCGAGGATTGCGAGCGGTTGATCTTGGATGAAGTCCAAGCGCAGCTGGGGCCCGACTATGCGGCCAGCCACGACCCGAGTCGCACGGGTGGCACTTGGCCCAAGTCACCGGAGGCGGCCTTGGCCAGCCTGATCACGCACCCAGAGCTGCGCATCGAGTTGGTGGCCAGCGAGCCATTGGTCCAGGATCCGGTGGCCATCGATTTTGGACCGGATGGTCGTCTGTGGGTCGCGCAGATGCACGACTACCCGGAGGGCCTGGACGGGGCCTATCAGGCGGGTGGATCGATCCGAGTGTTGAGCGACACCACGGGTGATGGGCAGTACGACCATGCGACGACTTTTCTCGACGGGCTGCCGTTCCCCACGGATGTCAAGGTTTGGCGCGACGGGGTGCTGATCGCCACCGCTCCCAACGTGCTCTTCGCTCGTGACACCACCGGTGACGGTCGAGCGGATGAGGTGACGCCGATCTTGTCGGGATTCGAAACGCACAACTATCAAGCGCGGGTCAACAGCTTGACGTGGGGACTGGACCACTGGGTGCATGGGGCGGCGGGAATCTTCGGTGGACAGGTGCGAGACGAGCAGGGGCGCGAGACCGACTTGCGGAATCGCGACTTTCGCTTTCGGCCCGACAGTGGCGAAGTGGAAGCGGTCAGCGGACGGACGCAGCAGGGCCGGGCGCGAGACGAGTGGGGGAATTGGTTCGGCTGCGACAATGGCAGCTTGCTGTTTCATTATCCAGCCACCGAGCACTACGCGCGGCGCCAGCCACTGGCGCCGGCTCCACCGGCAGTGGTATCGGTGCCACAATCCCAGCAACTGTTTCCACCGGCCCAGATCGTGCAGTGGGCGTTGAGTGGCCCACCCGGTGTGCCGACGGCGGCCTGTGGATTGGGTTTTTTGCGCAGTGATTTGTTGGGAACGGATTACTACAACCAAGCGTTCACTTGTGAACCCGTCAATCAATTGGTGCATCGCCAGATCTTGGCGCCTCAAGGGGTGACTTTTCGGGGTCAGCGAGCCGAGAAGGAACAGCAACGCGAGTTTCTCTGGTCGACCGATCGATGGTTTCGACCCGTGCAGGCCAAGACAGGTCTGGACGGCGCCTTGTATGTGGTGGATATGTATCGTTTTTTGATCGAGCATCCGCGGTTTCTCAGTGACGAGGTCCGCGCGACGCTGGACGTGCGAGCCGGGCAAGACCGCGGACGAATCTACCGTGTGGTGCCACGCGATCGGCCGGTGCCGCCACCGGCGGAGGCGAGCGACTTATCGCGGCTGTCCTGGGAGGAATTGGCAGCCGAGTTGGACACGGCAAATGGAGCGCGACGGGACCTGATCCACCAACTGCTGTGGTGGCAGGTCGATCCGTCGCAACTGGAGACAGCCGTCGGACAACAACTGGTGGCCGTCCTGGAGCAGCGTGGGCTGCGTTCCGAACGACCGGCAGTGCGGGTCCAGGTCCTGGCGTTGTTGGGCCAGTGGAGACGGTTGAAGCCCGATGCCTTGCTGGCGGCACTCAACGACGAACATCCCGCCGTGCGACGCATGGCCGTGCAGATGACCGAGCCAAGCGGATGGTTGGGCGAGCTGGCTATCGAAACGAGTGCAGCGGCGGGAGTGGCGGCGGGAGCGGCGGAGGTCGTGCCAAACGAAGGGGCTTCGCTGGCGGAGCGCATGGCCCAGCGCATGGCCGAGCGCTGTCGGGCCTTGGTGGACGATCCGTCGGCAGCTGTGCGTTTGCAATTGGCCTACAGTGCGGGACAGTGGCACGCGGCGTTGGCGACCCCGATCCTGGATCATTTGTTGACTCGCGACGCGGAGGATCCCTGGATCACGGCGGCGGTCTACAGCAGTTTGACACCCGCATCCGCCCGAGCCATGATCGCCGCGCGAATGGCGGACTTGGCACCCGACGCCGCCTTGCCCGATTCCGTGCGGCAGTTGGTGCGGATGGCGTGGGGAAATGGAGAGGCCGACGTGATCAACGATCTGATTTCTATCGTGCCCTGGCCAGCAGCTAACACTGACGTTCCCAATACTGCCGTTCAGGGCCCGCTTGTGGCGAACGTCGCTGCGCCCTGGGAGCTGGAGTGGTGGTGTTTGATGGGTGAGCTCTTGGCCCAGCGTGGGGAGGCCGATCAGGGGGCGATTGCGCCGGCGACCGCGCGATTGGCGTTGGCAGTTCGGCGGACCTTATCCGAGTTGTCCAAGTTATCCGAGTTGTCCGAGTTGTCGGAGACGGTCGATACCGTTGCTGCGGTGGACGTCCGCCGGCCTCTGCAAGTCGAGTTGTTGGGTTGGTCGGAAGACGCCGATGGGGTGCGGGCGGGTTTGCAGCAGGCGCTGCGCCCACAATCGCCGGTGCCGGTACAGCGGGCGGGCTTGCAGGCCTGGGCGCGGTTGGTACGACGCGCCGAACCGACTTGGGCGGAGGCGTTTTGTGAGAGATTGCCGACATTGACGCCCGAGTTGCAACAGCACGCGCTGCGTTTGATTCAGGCTTCGCCGCGTTTGGCGCAAGCTTTGTTGGCGGGAATGGAGACCGGACGGGTGCCCCGCAACCTGTTGGACGCGACGGCGCGACAGCTGTTGCTGGATCATCCGGACTTGTCGGTGCAGGCAGAAGCTAGGAAACAATTCGCCGCCCGCGTCGAGGGCACGTGGCGGGAGCGTTTCCCACAGTTTGTGGGCTTGGACGTCTCGCGGGGAGATCCCGAGCAGGGACGAACGTTGTTTCGCCAACACTGCGCGGCCTGTCATCGCATGGAGGATTTTGGTCACGCGGTCGGGCCGGACTTGAGAGCGTTGTCCGATCTGTCGGTCAACGGCCTATTGGCTTCGATCTTGGACCCAAGCGTCGAAATGGACGCTCGTTACGCGGCCTACGTGGCGTTGACCACGTCGGGTGAGGTGGTCAGCGGCTTGTTGGAAAGCGAAACGGACCAGGCCGTGACATTGCTGGGCCAGGGCGGTCAGCGGGCCACCGTCCGCCGGAGTGAAATCGAGGCCTGGCAGCGGACGGGCAAATCTTTGATGCCGGAGGGTTTGGAACAGGAGCTCACACCGGCCAGCATGCAGGACTTGCTGCGTTACTTGGGCGCGGTGGCTTGGCAAGGTCGGTACGAGTATCCGGGGCCAGGCGGGCCGCACCCGAACTATCCCGACTCGCAGCCACCCACCAAGTTGGTCAATCGCCACTTCGGCACGGAGCGCTTTGACGATGGACAGTGGGTCAGCTTTTACCATGTGGGGCAACGTCAACATCGTGTCACGTTCGACTTGGGAGCCGAGCAAACATTGTCGGGGCTGCGGATCACTTACGGAGTCAACCATCGGCCGGGTGCCATTCATGCGCCGCAGACAATGACCATTCGCCTGGAGTCGGACTCGGGGGTGGAGCCGGTCGAGGTGTTGGTCGCCGATTGGGACAACTCGCCCGATGGATTGGGGATCTACCAAATTGCTCGAAGGCAGCGGTCGATTGCGTTTCCAGCGACCGCCGCCCGTCGTGTGCAGTTGCAGTGGGAGTCGGATCAGGAATGGACCTTATTTTCTGAAATTGAATTCAATCCCGTCGGCGATGGGGCGCCAACGACGCCGGTGGAAGCGGGCGACACCGCGCTGACCGAGGCGGAAGAGCTGGCAAAACGGGTGGAACGGCTCCGCGCCTTGCTGGCCTCCGTAGCAGTGGGCACGGCGGACGAGTACCGCGTGATTCCGAGTGTCTGGCAACTGACCATCGAGGCGGGGCGACGCAATCAAGACGCCGAATTGTTGGCCTTCTTGGAGGCGGCATTACCCGCCGAGGACCAACCGCTGGCGGATTGGCAGGCGGTTGTGATCGGTGGCGGCCTGATCAATGGCGTCAGCCAAGCCGGACCGTACCCAGGGATCCGGCTGGAGGGCTTGGTGAGTGATCGGCCCGAGCTCCGCGCCAGGCTGGAGCGGAGCCTGCGATTGGCGGCGGAGATGGTGGAGCGGTCAGAGGTGCCGCAGGGAACTCGCTACGACGCGTTGCGGATGATTGCCTTGCGTGGATGGGAAGATGCGGGTCCGCAGTTGCGTCGGTACTTGCAGCCGGGCACGCCGCACGAGCTGCAGATGGGGGCGGTGAGCGGCTTGGCGGACGTTCCCCTGGCGGAAGCCGCCGAGTGGCTACATGCGGCGTTGGACGACTTGCCAGCGGATCTGCGGGAGTTGGCGGTCGCGGGTCTGGTGCGCGACCAAGCGAGCAGCGCGTTGCAACAGGCGGTGCAGGCGGGTCGGCTGAAGGTTTCCGACTTGCATCCCGAAATCCGCCGCCGTTGGACGCCGCAGGACAGCGACCTGCACTGATTTGTTGTCTACTGCCATGGCGGCGGGATATATTGGGTCAACAGATGGATGGGTCCGTGCTGGGCCGCTGCCGGGGCGTGGTCCGGACAGGGGCCGCTGGGGCGAGATGGTCCACCGCAACATCAGGTGAACAAGATTATGAAACCTATCGATGTGAAGAAGCCCCTCGATGTCACCACTGCCTACTACCCCGAGTCGGATGGGAAACCGATGGGAGAGACCGATCAGCATCGAGACGCGATGGTGCGTATCATCGAGCTATTGAAGAGTTACTTCGCCGGGCAACCCGTTTACGTCAGCGGCGCTCTGTTGTTGTATTACGAGCAGGGGAATCCGAAAAAGTTCGTCGTGCCGGACGCCTTTATCGCCAAGGGCTTGCAGCCCCATCAACGTCGCATCTATCGCCTGTGGTTGGAGAGGGTTATTCCTCAGTTGGTGATCGAGACGACCTCTAACAAAAAAAAAGAAAGATGTCGTCGAAAAGGCGGCGCTCTACGCGAAGCTCGGGGTGAAAGAGTATTTCCTGCATGATCCGACCCGCGAGTACCTGGAGCCACCGCTGCAAGGTCATCGCTGGCGGGAGGGGAGCTACGAGCGAATGGAAGCCGACAACCGCGGGCGCTTGTTCAGTGAAGAGTTGCAGTTATGGCTGTGTGACGATGAAGGCGAGCTGAACCTGTACCGGCCAGAGAGCGATGAGCGACTGTTGACCCACCGCGAGCGAGCCGCGGAGGAGGCGGCGGCTCGGTTGCGCGAGACGGAAGCTCGGTTGCGCGAGACGGAAGCTCGGTTGCGGGCCGAGGCGGAAGTTGCCCGCTTACGCGCGGCGTTGGAGCAACGGAACGCCACTGGGTCCGACTGACTCCTGGCCAGACTGACTCCTGGCCAGACAGGCGCCTGGCCCGACAGACGCCGGGTCAGCTTACCTGCGTTTCGAATGGCCTGCGATCCGAATGAGCTGCGGTTCGAATGACCTGCGGGGCCGGAGTCAGCGCGAGCCGGCTGTGGCCTGGTACTGTTGTTGACGTTCGGGCACGGTGGTCACAACCTGCTTGAACTGATGTCGGGTTTCAGGTTCGACTTGGCTCAGTTGTTGGACCAACTGTTCGACGCGTTGTGGGTCGTGGGCAGCGGTCTCGGAGAAGGCTTGCAGGAACAGTAGCGACTCATTGAAGTTGTGATCGGCGGTGCGTCCGACCATGGGCTGCAAGGTGCGGGCGATCAGGTCGGCAGCCAGGTTGTCGACTCGCAAGAAGACATCCAACTGATTGGTCAGCGAGTATTGGTGAGCGCCGGCGACGGTATCGGTCTTGAGGATGACGACGCAACGGCCCGTAACTTTGCGGCGGAAGACCGGACCTTGGTAGGTTCCGGTGCCGACGTAAATGTGTTTCTCATTGTCGCCATAGACCAGTTCCGCGGTGCAGTCGGTCCCGGCTCCATCGTCGCCGGCGAAGGTGTAGGGGCCGGTACGTTGTAGGCCCATGGTGGTTACGCCGAACGCTTGCCACAGGCCGACGATGGTCTCGGGGTTGCGGACGGAGAATTGGTAGAACTGGGGATCGCAGTGGATCCGGCTGACGGGCAGGCGGCGGTAGATCGAGGGGCTGTCGACAATCTCTTTGATCTTGCGACGGCCTTCGCTGTTGAGTTCGTTCCAGGGGATCAGCGCCAGGGCCTCCTGCTGTGTTTGCCGCTGGGTGCTGGCGGGACTCAGGACTTCGACGGTGGGTGAGATGTAGTTGGGCAACCGGGCTTCGGTGACGGCGGCGGCATAGGCCGGTGGGACTTCGACGGCGCCGACGGGCGCGTTGTTCGAGATCGTACGCGTGGGGTAGATCGGTCGTTCCACACGTTGGGGTTCAGCGGGCGACGCCGCGGGCGAGATGTTGCGGATGGGGACTCCCGAGACGCGGGCCCCGTCCAGCATTTGGGCCTGGGCGGTGGTGGCACAGGTCCAAGCAAACAACGCCAGACCGAAACAGCTCGTCAGTCGTCCAACTTTGATCGTGTGCATTGCGGACAGCATGGTTCGCCTCGAGAGATCGCCACAGCGTCTGGCTAGGACCGACAGGAACGGGCGTCGCCGGGCCTGGTAGCCCGCCGTTGGCACCGCGTTGAACGTCCGCGGGACGCTTGACCCACCGAGCAAGCAAAATCGCTACACTCGCTATGGTTTCATCGGCCGCGGAACTGGGGGAGCAACACAAAATCCGCCGCGAAGGTCGATCCAAGCCCCGAGTGGATGGGGCGATTGCGTCGGTTGGCTACCTTGTTTCTCGGGCGCCGCCGAGTATGCTCAGTCTCGGTGTCGATTTTTCGAGACTTGCTGGGGTTGTCGCGGTAATCCGCCGGATTAACCGCGCCTTAGGGGCTGGAACCGTCCATTTAGTGGTCAAGGATCAAAACGATGTCGCGTGGGATAATGGCAGTCAAGCGGAGCCGGTTGCGGGCCGGAGTGGGGACTGGGCGGTTGGCCGCCGCGTTCCTGGCAACTTTAATGTTGGCGGGTGCGTGCTCCTCCAGTGGTTGGGGGATGACAGAGGAGGGTTCGGCCGGCGAATGGAGCGGCCAGAGCCGACCGACGGTGGTTCCGAGAGAGGATATCCAGGTGGAAGACTTCAGTTCGATCAAGTTGTACAAGCTGCGCAACGCCAAGGGCATGGAGGTGCACATCACCAATTACGGAGCGATCATCACGGCCATTCTGGTGCCGGACCGCAACGGGAAGCTGGGCGATGTGGCCTTGGGCTATCACCGGCTCGAGGACTACCTCAATGCGCCGGACAAGCCGTACTTCGGCGCGGTTGTGGGCCGTTATGGGAATCGGATTGCCGGTGGCCAGTTCACGATCGACGGTCGCACGTACTCGCTGGCGAAGAACAATGGTCCAAACGCCTTGCATGGTGGCAACCTGGGTTTCGACAAGGTGGTCTGGGAGGCGACCGAACGCTCGGACGCTGAACAATCGCAGGTGGTCTTGAAGTACACGTCTCGAGATGGCGAGGAGGGGTACCCCGGCAACCTGCAGGTCCAGGTCACCTACACCTTAAACGACGCCAATCAAATCGTGGTGGATTATGTGGCGACGACGGATCAGGCGACGCCAGTCAACTTGACGCAGCACACCTACTTCAACTTGCGTGGCGAGGGGAACGGGGACATCCTGGGCCATGAGCTGATGCTCAATGCGGCGACCTTTACACCGGTCGATGAGACCTTGATCCCGACCGGCGAGTTGGCACCGGTGACGGGGACGCCGTTTGATTTTCAAACCGCCAAGCCGATCGGCCGTGACATTGGCCAGGATGACGCGCAGTTGAAGATCGGCGGTGGTTATGACCACAACTTTGTCTTGAAGCCGGGCGCAGCGGGACAGTTGAACTTGGCGGCCGAGGTGTATGAGCCGGAGTCGGGCCGGGTGCTGACCGTGCATACGAGCGAACCGGGAATCCAGTTCTACTGCGGGAATTTTCTCGACGGTCGCTTGCGGGGCAAATCGGGCCAACCGTACGTGAATCGCGGCGGCTTTTGTCTGGAGACGCAGCATTTCCCAGACAGCCCGAACCAGCCCAATTTCCCGTCGACGCTGTTGCGACCGGGAGAGACTTATGAGACGCGTACCGTTTTTAGCTTCTCGGCTCGCTAGGACCTGCGATGACTTTGACAATCGTTACTTTTTTGTTTTTCACGATCTTGGTCGCGGTGCTGACGTGGTGGGTGGTGCGCGGCTCGCGGCAGGAGACGGACACCGACTACTTCCTGGCGGGTCGCAGTTTGACGGGCGGCTTTATCGCCGGGTCATTGCTGTTGACCAATTTGTCGACCGAGCAGTTGATCGGCTTGAATGCGGGCGCGTTCAAAGAAGGCCTGTCGGTCATGGCGTGGGAGGTGATCGCCGGCTGCTCGTTGGTGGTGCTGGGGCTGTTCTTTCTGCCACGGTATTTGCGGGCGGGGATCGCTACGATCCCGCAGTTTTTTGAGCAGCGGTACGGGGGTGGCGTTCGCAGTGTGACGGCCATTTTGTTCATTGTGGCCTACACGTTGGTGCTATTGCCCTTCGCCCTGTATACCGGCGCAAAGGGTCTGATCGGCATGCTGGAGTTGCCCAACTACTTTCCAGCCGGAACGGAGGAGTTGACCATCATCTGGACGGTCGTCATCTTCATCGCGGTGGTGGGTGGGGCCTACGCGATCTTTGGTGGCTTAAAAGCCGTGGCCGTCTCCGACACGTTCAACGGTGTTGGCCTGCTGACCGGCGGCTTGTTGATCACCGTGTTTTCCCTGCAAGCCCTGATGGGACCGGAGGATTCCTTATGGACGGCGTTGGGCAAGATCAAGGCCCAGAATCCAGACGCCTTCCAATCGATGGGCAAACTCGACGAGGACGTATCATGGCCCACGTTGTTTACCGGCGTGCTGTTGTTGAACTTCTTCTACTGGTGCAGTAATCAGCAGATCATCCAGCGCACTTTTGCCGCCAAGAATCTGGCGGAGGGACAGAAGGGCGTATTGATGGCCGCCTTCTTCAAGGTCTTGGCGCCGTTGGTGCTGGTCTTGCCGGGGATTGTGGCCGCGTACTTGGTGACTCAGGACCCCGAGTTTGCCGCGAAAGTCGGGGGCGATGCCAACAAGTCGTACGGGGCGTTGGTCAGTACCGTCCTGCCCGCGTGGTTGGTGGGCTTTTTCGCCGCGGTCGTCGTGGGCGCCATCCTCTCGACGTTCAATTCCGTGTTGAATTCGGCGGCGACGCTGTTCTCGTTGGACGTGTACAAGCGGTTGCTGCGGCCCACTGCCTCGATGAAGGAGGTCGTGTTGACCGGTCAATTTTGCAGCCTGCTCGTGGCCGTGCTGGCGGTTGTCGCGGCGCCGAACATTTTTCACGGTCGCGACGGGGTGTTCGGTTTCTTCCAGAAACTCAATGGCGTGTACTTCATCCCCCTGTTGGCCATCATGATGGTCGGCCTGTTCAATCGCTGGGCCGATGGTCGCTCGGCCTTGGTCACATTGTTGGTCGGATTGATTGCGATGAGCGTGGGGACGTTTTTTTCCGGCGAGGTGAAAAACCCAGAGACTGGGGCAGTCGAGGTAACGGGCTGGGTGGTGGACGTGTTCCAATCTCCCTACCACTACATGGGCTGCGTGTTTGTGGTCTTGGTGATTCTGCAGTGTGTCTTGGGGCAACAGGTGTTTCGCCGCGCCGCGCCGTATCAGTCGGAGGACGTCCGTGCGGTCGACTTGACGCCCTGGCCATTGGCCCCGTTTGTCGGCGCAGTCTTGGTGGCCACGGTCATCGGCATCTACGTCTATTTTGCAGTGTTCTAGGCGGAGCTGGTCGGCCGGCGACCAGTCGAGCACTCACCGAAAGTGGTCGCGCCCCCAGCCTAATATCGTGGCCTGAATGATCGTGGCCTGAATGATCGTGGCCTGAATGATCGTGGCGAGCCAGGAAACGCCAACAGCTCCCGAGCCGCGGGTAGCGGCGGGAGCTGCGTTGACGTTGCTTTGGTTACAAGCCACTGTGGGAGAGTCGCTGTGGGAGAGCCACTGTGGGAGAGTCGCTGTGGGAGAGTCTCTGTGGGAGAGTCGCTGCCAGGCGGGTCCTGAGATCGCGGACTAGCTGACCGCGTTGAATTCGGTGCGGCGTCGCCCCAATTGTTCTTGCAAGCGTTGCACGATGCTGGAGTGCATCTGGCTGACGCGGCTTTCGCTCAGGTCCAGCGTGGCGCGATTTCTTTCATCGTCAACTCTTCGTAGTAGTAGAGGATGATGATCAGGCGTTCGTTCTTGTTGAGACCTTTCGTGACCAATCGCATGATGTCCGACTTGGCGACGCGTCGGGTGGGATCTTCTCCGCGTTTGTCCTCTAAGATGTCGACTTCGCGGACATCTTTGTAGCTGTCGGTCTCGTAGTACTTCTTGTCCAGGCTGACCAGGTTGGCGGCGCTGGCGTCCAGCTTCATCTTCTCCAACTCGATCACACTCAGGCCCATGTGTTCCGCCAGTTCTTGCAAATTGGGCGTGCGGCCGTAGCGGATTTCCAGTTGCTTGGTGGCCTCATTCAGCTTGGAGGCTTTGGAGCGGACCAAGCGGGGGACCCAGTCCATCGTCCGCAGCTCATCCAGCATCGCACCGCGAATTCGCGGGACGCAGTACGTCTCGAACTTCACGCCCCGATTCATATCGAAGGCATCGATGGCGTCCATCAGACCGAACACGCCAGCTGAGATCAGATCGTCCAGCTCGACGCCGTCCGGCAAGCGTTGCCAGATGCGTTCGCCGTTGTACTTCACCAGAGGAAAGTACCGCTCGATCAGCAAGTTTCGCAATTGCTCGTTAGCCGGCTCGGCTTTGTATCGCTTCCAAACTTCCTGGATATCTTCCGCGGCAGTTGCGGTTGTCGCCATGCAATCCTCCGTGACGGATCTCGACCGATCCAAGGATCGACCTAATCGTGTTTACTCTTCCATGATCATTTCCGAGTGAATTTAACGACCGTCCGCAGTCGCCGTTGACGACTTTGACGCCTCGCGCTCTTCCAACTCACGATGCAGGCTATCGATGACCGATTTAACCACCACGTGAGTTGCTAAGCAGCCAATCAACCAACCCAGGAACGCGAAGGCCGCCAAATACAGCACGGCTGTGACCATAGCGGTGCCGGCATCAACTCCGTTGAGCCAGGACCGGATCACGGTGGCCGCCAAGGCGATCAGCCCCAGCGTTGCTGCGTATTGTGAACCCATCGCGAAGACTCGCGTCTCAAATCACGCTGTCACACGTGGTTAGTCCGCGGGAAAGCGTGGTTGGTTAAATGTGCGATTCGTATCCACCCAGAACCGATTTCGCAGATCGATACCGATCGATGACCAGACCCTGCGTCGCGTACTGCCCCAGCTAGGGACCCACACGACCACGGGTCGACCGCCCGATCTGGGCATCAACCGAAGCGAAACCGCTCCTGTTCGACTATCGGCAGCCACTTCGGCGAAAGTTAACAGCAAATTCAACGAATTTGCCAACTTGCCGGTAGCTACTGCCGGAGCCGCCCCTACAACCCGCACAAACCCCGCCGCACAACTTGTCGCCAGACATTCATGGAATGGCCGGACAAATCCGCGGTCGTTATGTGCGGCTCCACGCTGGGGCAATGATTCGAAAAACGAGGGATCGTTCCCAAATCGATTGGCGTGAAGTCCAAAAATTGCCGGCATGCCTCCAGCAATCGCTGCCTGCCCGCTCCAACCGGTGGAGTGAAGAGCAGCCCGAGATGGCCGGTCAAGTCCCGACGTTGCCCGACCAACTGTTTGATCTGGTGGTATGTCTTTATCAAACTTGGCGGTGTGGTGTCCAGCACAAAAATAATGGCCGACGTTCCCGCCAGACGCGCTGGCTGCAGGGTGGCTCCTTCCGTGCAAGCCACGAAGGCTTTGGCAGCGGACGGTTGTTGGGAGGACGACTCGGACAGCACGCGTGCCGCCATCTGGGCCGGCGTTTCCCAGCCCAGTTCCGCCAAGGCGGTTTCGCACGCCGCGACCCAGGGCCGCAAATCCACACCCGGGGTAACGGTATGCAGCAGCCAACACAGCGGAGGGCCCTGCGGCAACGGGCGGAGGGCCTGCACCCAATTCTGCAGGCGGGCTGCTTGCTGGTTGATCGCGACTGCGGTGGTAGGCAGTTGTGGAGTCATCGGTGGGCTCTCAACTTTCTCAAACGGGTTGCTCGGTCCATTGCACTTCGTCCAAGAACCAGGCGACCACATCATCAGCGGCCACACCCAAGTCTTCCGGCACATTCTGGCCGTGGGTCCAATAACGCCAGGGCAAACCGCTGTCGCGGAGCAACGGGTAGAGCGGCGCCAGGGTTTGGCACTCGTCGATCTTGGTCAAGATCAAAGCGGTCTCCCGTGCCAGATTCGGCCCGCTGAATCCACGCAGGGCAGCGGCCATGGTCCGCGGATCGCTCGACGCACTGAGCGTCAACAACAAATGGTCCAAGTCCGCGGCTTGCAAAATGTGCTGCAGGGACTCGATCCGACGCACGTCGCGCGGGCTGCGACCGATCGTGTCGATCAACACCCAATCGCAATGGGACAACTCGCGGGTCGCCAATCGCATCTGCTCCGCGTCGCTGACCACCCGCATGGGGACCTCCAAGATGTCGGCATACGCCTGCAGTTGCTCGACGGCCCCAACGCGAAACGTATCGACGGTGATCAACCCCACCTGACACCCCTGCCGCAGTTGAAAGTCGGCCGCCAGTTTGGCGACCGTCGTCGTTTTGCCGACCCCCGTGGGGCCAACCAACGCGGCCCGGCGACAGCGGCCGGTCGCGGGAGGCAGCTCGCCAGGTAGAGAGATGACCTCCGCAAATCGCTGTCTCAGTTGCGACCAAGCCCCATCACCGCCTCGGCTGTCATGATCCAGCGAAGACAGATCCAAGTCCTGCCACAGGCGATCGATCGTCTCGGGATCGATCTGCAGCGCCTGCCAACGCTGTTGCACGGTCGCTGCCATCGACGGCTCGGAGCCTGCCCCGTTGGGCGACGCCTCACGGTGGGCTGGGCCGCGACCGCCGCTTGGCTCCAGCAACGTTTGATGCGACCCTGCCGTCGGCAGACCACGTAGCGATTCAATTCGCGATTCAAACCGCGACGCCAGTGGCGGCTCCGATGTCGACCCGGGTGCGTCGGAAGACAGCGGGTCGGGCGTGTGCCAGCTGGCCGAGAATCGGTCGGGCACGGCCGGGTCCAAGCCGGCGACCACTTCCCACTGGGGGCCACCCAGCCACTGATGCCAACGTTTGGGGAGCTGTCGCGTGTGGAGCACGGCGGCGTCCGGACCCAACTCCCGAGCGATCAACGGCAGGGCCTCGGCGACCGAACGAACTCGATAGGTTTTGACTTCCATGGGGGACCTTCGCTGCGGTTGTTTCTCCGGCCTACAACATCACGTTGCCGACCGATTCCACCTTGGTGTCGCGCGTCATTTCGTTGTAGCTGAGGATGGTCAAACGCGGCAGGTAAGCGCTGGTCAGATGCCGAGCCAAGGCGCGGATCTGAGGGTTGACCAATAGGATCGGTTGATAGCCGACTCGACGCAGCTTGTCGGTTTCGGCATGGATGGCATCACAGACCTTTTGAATGTCGTTGGGCTTCATCCGCACGAACAGGCCGCGTTCGCTGTGATCGACATTGGCCGCGATCCGATCTTCCAAGGCCGGGTCCAAAGTCACCACGCGGAGCACTCCCTGATCGTCGCTGTATCGTTGACACAGGGTCCGCGCCAAGCGATGCCGCACGAATTCGGTCAGCAGGATCGGATCTTTGGTCTTGGTGGCATAGTCACCCAAAGTTTCCAGAATCAAGCTCAGCTGGCGAATCGGCACCTCCTCCCGCAACAGGTGCTGCAACACCTGTTGGACTTCGCCGACCTTCATGACGCCCGGCACCAATTCGTCGACGACGGCCGGTGAACTCTTCTTGACCTGATCCAACAACTCTTTCGTGGCGTCGCGGGTTAAGATGTCCTCCGCGTTCCGCCGCACGACCTCTTGCAAATGCGTGGCCAAGACCGCGGCTGGCTCGACCGGGGTGTACTTCATCAAGAACGCTTGATCGCGGAGGCTCGGATCGATCCACTTAGCGGGCTGACCAAAGGCCGGATCCTCGGTCTCGATCCCATTCAAGTCGCCAGTCGCCATCCCGGAATCCACTGCCAGCAACTGGTCCGGATACACAGTACCCTCGGCCACCGGGTTGTTGAAGATCTTGATGCGATATTGGTTTTCCTGCAAGCTAATGTTGTCGCGGATCCGGACCTTCGGCAGGATGATCCCGATCTCCGAGGCCACCGTCTGGCGAACGCTGGTGATCCGACTCAGCAAGTCGCCACCCCACTTGGGATTGGCCAAGCGAATCAAACCCACCCCAATCTCCATCTCCATCGCGTCGATGGTGAGAAAGTCCTCGATCTTCTCCTCGGTCTTCTGGGCGGCCACCTCTTTCTGCTGCGCGTCCTGCTGTTGCTTGACCACCGCCGCTGCCTGATTCTTTCGCAAGGTCCACGCCAACCCAAAGCAGCAGCCACCGATGGTCAACAACGGCAATGCCGGCAGGTTGGTGAAAACCAATACACCCATAAATCCGCCAGCCACCATCAAGGCCTCCGGTCGACCAAACAATTGGTTCATCA
Source organism: Pirellulaceae bacterium (assembly GCA_018402565.1). Lineage (GTDB taxonomy): Bacteria > Planctomycetota > Planctomycetia > Pirellulales > Pirellulaceae > M30B19. Next base: position 351,950 of record JAGYIQ010000003.1, read on the forward strand.
CCTCGGCCGGCAGGTTGGTGCTCTTGGTGCTTCGAGTCACCAACAAACCCGCAGCCAAGGAGATCAAGAACGCCGGTACTTGCGACACCAGCCCGTCGCCGATGGTCAACTTGGTGAATAACTCGGCACTTTGTGCGATCGGCATGCCCGCCATCATGCCAATGACAAAACCTGCCACAACATTGATCACGGTAATCACAATACCGGCAATCGCGTCGCCTCGAACGAACTTACTGGCACCGTCCATCGCACCAAAAAAGTCGGCCTGCTCGGTGACCGCGGCTCGCCGAGCCTGGGCTTCGTGCTCGTCGATAATGCCCGCTCCCAAGTCCGCATCGATCGCCATCTGCTTGCCCGGCATCCCGTCCAAGGCAAACCGGGCTGCCACTTCGCTGATCCGGGTGGCACCTTTGGTGATCACCAAGAACTGAATCAACACGATGATCGTAAAAATGATGATGCCCACGATCAACTGCTCGCCCGCCACAAACTCGCCGAACTTCTCGATCACCGCCCCCGCTGCCCCCATGTCGCCCGTGCTGCCGTTGGTCAGAATCAATCGCGTCGTCGCGACATTCAACACCAAACGACCCAACGTCGTCGCCAACAGCAACGAGGGGAAGATATTGAACTCCATCGGTGTCGGCACATAAATCGTCGTCAACAGGATCACCACCGAGACCGTGATGTTCACCGCTAACAGGCAGTCCATCACAAAGGGTGGCAGCGGAACCAAGATGACCAACAAAGAACCGATCAATGCGAACGGGAGCACCAATGCCGGTACGCGTTGCAGTAAAGGTAACATGGACAACTCGATCAACGATGGACGTGTTGGGGACCCGCCACAGCGCGGGGCGTCTATCCTTAACGAATTCGCCATCCGACGTCCAGATCGAACCCCGGCCGACACCGCCACTTTCTATAGCCAATTCCAACTTTGTCTCGTCGTTCCCGCGACATGGTTCTGCAATCATGCTAGCACCTGCAGACGCTGCGGTTGGCAAAACGGTCTTCTCCGACCGCCGTCCTTGCGGTACTCTCCCCGCCGGAGTTTGTGCCCGCATCCCTTCGCCGAGAGTGATCTGTCATCATGCCTAGTGATTCAGCGACACCCAGCCGATGGGCGGCGATCCGTGACGCCTGTGTGGCGGCCCGAGAACTGATGATCATTGCGGCGGTTGCCGCGTTTCTGCTCATGCCGCAACGGGTGCAGAAGTTCCTCAGCGACTCGGGGATTCGCTCGGTCGCCGGCATCGAGTTCGACTTGCAGAAGTTCAAGGACGCCCAGAGCGAGTTGCGGTTGGCCCAGGCCGACCTGCAATCGATCCAGCAGGCATTGGACGATGCCGGACAGGTCTTGGACCAAGCCAGCACGCCCGCAGCCACCGCACCGGTTGGTGAAGTGATGGCCCGCAGTCAGACGGAGAGTGCCGACGCGAGTGCTCGTCTGGGCCCGACGCTGTGGCCGTCGCTCGGGTCCTTGGCCCCGGCTCCCGATCGAGCGCTGGGACCCGCCAACATCACGGCGGCCCCAGACCCGCGTGCGAACGCATTGAATGAAGCGCAGCAGATCCTGCAGGCGGCTCGGCAGCGTGGCCAGAGCATCGAACGGCGACTGGAGCGAGCCGATCGTATGTCGCGTCAAGCCGTGCCCGGCCAGATCCTGGCCTCGCCCGAGGCCCTGTTCGGCAATCGCTCGGTGGCGTTCCCCGAGGACGCCCCACGCGCCCGTTGAAGATGGCACACGTGCAACTCCGAGTCGTTTTGCTGCTGATGGCTCAAGGCGCAATGCTCTTTGCGTTCTTCTCGGCGAAAACTCAAGTCGAGGTTCAATCCGCCTATTCTGCCTCGTTGATTTTCGGTGGACTACTGACGTGCCTGCTGGCGAGGACGACCACACGCAAGGGCATTTATTTTATTCGAAAGCTAGTCGCGTTATGCATTCTTTTTTGGCTATTTTCGTTTTGCTTCTCGCTGATTCCAGCTCTCAAGCTATCCGACCAAGCGTCGAATGAATTGGGCGAGTGGGGACCGATGGCCCCCGAGGTCATTTCGGCTCCGCTGGCGCTGATTGCCTCTGTGGTGGGCAGCCTGGCGATGATATCGACGTGGTGGCTCACCAGCATCGTCGAACCCCCAGACCCGGAATGATCGGATAACAGCGATCGTGCCAGCTCGTGTCGATGCGCGGGCTGGTGATCGGTCATTCAGCCAAGTGTTTGGTGCAAAATGCGGCGCTCCGCCCCTTGGCCACACCGCCCACCATCCGGGCTCGTCCCAGTAGTGGCATGACTGACAGGCTACAGGCTACCAGCTCCCGCCCAATAATCAAAAAGAAGGCCCGTTGCCTCTTGGCCACACCGCCACCGTCGGCTTCATGCCGGCGGGGCGATGACTGACCGGCTACCAGCTACCCCCAATAATCAAAAAGAAGGCGTTTTGCCCCTTGGTCACACCGCCCCCGGTGGGTTTACCCCGCCGGAGCGGAAGTTTGGGTAGCTAGAATCGCCCCCCCCGAACACCCAAAAAGAAGGCGTTTTGCCCCTTGGTCACACCGCCCCCGCGGGTTCACCCGTGGGACCGAAAGTTTGGCGGCGAGACCGCTCCCCCACAATATTCAAAAAGAAGGATCGTCGCCTCTTGGCCACATCGCCACCGTCGGCTTCATGCCGGCGGGGCGATGACTGACCGGCTACCAGCGTCCCTCGATAATCAAAAAGAAGGATCGTTGCCCCTTGGTCACACCGCCACCGTCGGCTTCATGCCGGCGGGGCGATGACTGACGGCTACCACGCCTCCCCCGATAATTAAAAAGAAGGATCGTTGCCCCTTGGCCACACCGCCACCGTCGGCTTCATGCCGGCGGGGCGATGACTGACCGGCTACCAGCTACCCCCCAATAATCAAAAAGAAGGCTCTTTGCCCCTTGGTCACACCGCCCACCGGTGGGTTTACCCCGCCGGAGCGAAAGTTTGGGTAGCTAGACCGCCCCCCCCGAACACCCAAAAAGAAGGATCTTTGCCCCTTGGCCACACGGCCCCCGCGGGTTCACCCGTGGGACCGAAAGTTTGGCGGCGAGACCGCCCCCCAATAATCAAAAAGAAGGATCGTTGCCCCTTGGTCACACCGGCACCTTCGGCCTCGTGCCGATGGGGCGATGACTGAAAGGCTACAAACGCCCCAGATTGAACAAAAAGAAGGATCGTTGCCCCTTGGTCACACCGCCACCGTCGGCTTCATGCCGGCGGGGCGATGACTGACGGCTACCACGCCTCCCCCGATAATTAAAAAGAAGGCTCGTTGCCCCTTGGTCACACCGCCACCGTCGGCCTCGTGCCATTGGTATCTACACCAATCGCGACTTTTGCTACACACTCGGCATGATCCAGATCAAGCTGAAAGACAAGCGACTTTCCAGTCGTTGGGAACTAATGGTGAGGTGTCACATGCGGGTAGCGTCACCGCTAGCAGCGGGCGTCAGTGGGCTACCTGAGGGTAATTTAAAAACGTCTTTCGCTGCCACGCAGGCGACTTGGCGTTTTTTGAATAATGACCGCGTCACCTTTGGAGAACTTGTCGTTCCGCTACAGGATTTCGCTAGAACCGCGTGTACTTCGATCTCAGCCCCATTTGTGCTGCTGGCCCATGACTGGAGCAAGCTCAGCTACCCCGGGCACAAGAGTCGAGAGGACCTGGCAGAATTGTCTAGTTCTAGTGATGTTGGCTACGATCTGGCGTGTGCTTTGGCTATTAATCCAGACGATGGCTTGCCAATCGCTCCCCTGGAAATGCACCTCAAGACAGCCGCGGGGATGCTCAGTACGCGTGGCAAGGTGGAAGTTGCGGGGCACACCGATCAGGTCATGGCTACGATGAACGCGTCCGCCAGTTGGAATTTAGACAAGCCGATTGTGCATGTAATCGATCGTGAAGCAGATTCCGTAGGGCACTATCGCGATTGGACGGAAGCGGGGCATAAGTTTCTCGTTCGTGGCGATGATCGGCGAGTGCTGTATCAAGACAAGAAAGTCAAGCTTAAGCGACGTCCGTCGTCAACTACAGGACCAGGGCGGATTTCAATCGGTAGGAACGGTGTTACACAATAACCGTCCGGTTGATATGGAGATTTCTGAGGCGGAGGTCACCTTGTATCGCCCTGCTCGAAAGAGCGTGAAAAGGTCCGAACGGATGTCCCCGGAGTTCCGTTGCCCGTACGTCTGGTGTTGACACGACTTATTGACGATCAAAAGCAAGTCCTGGCACAGTGGTACTTATTGTCGAATGTTCCTACCGAGTGGGCGGACGCTAAAATGCTCGCCAACTGCTATTACTGGCGGTGGAAAATCGAGACCTATTTCAAACTGTTAAAGTCTAACGGCACTCAAATAGAGGATTGGCAACAAGAAACTGCGGAAGCGATTTTCCGGCGGATACTGGTTGCATCAATGGCCATGGTGACTGTCTGGCACTTGATGGCAACCAATGAGCCGAAGACGAACGAATTTAAGAAACTGCTCATGAGCCTCAGCGGTCGTCAAACAAAAAGATCACGTCCATTTACAGCCGGCGCTGCTGGCAGGCCTCTGGTCATATCTTTCGATGATGTCCATTCTGGAGAAGATTGATATCGACTCCCTCAAGCAAATGGCCAAAGAAATTTCACTACCTATTGCGCTCTTTAATTCGGGGTAGTTGTGTAGATACCAATGGCATTAAGCCGACGGTGGCGGTGTGGCCAAGGGGCGGAGTGCCTTCTTTTTGATCATTGGGGGGAGCGGTCTAGCTACCCAAACTTTCGCTCCGGCGGGGTAAACCCACCGGGGGCGGTGTGACCAAGGGGCAACGATCCTTCTCTTTGATTATTGTGGGGGGCGTACTCGCTGCCAAACTTTCGGTCCCACGGGTGAACCCGCGGGGGCCGTGTGACCAAGGGGTGGAGTGCCTGCTTTTTGATTATTGGGGGAGCGCTGGTAGCCGTCAGTTGCCGCTCCGCCGGGCAGAGCCACGACGGAAGCGGCCGTAGACCAGTAGCCCTCTGCTGGTTTGTGATTGAGAGCCGGCCTCAATAGGTGTTCGCTCGGAGATGTGTCAGGAAATTGGTAGGCTATCGGTCTCTCATCGGGTGAGGCGTTGCAACCAGAGTTGGGCTCGAAAGGGTTTGAGAGTCTCCATACCGCAGAGCTGGTCTCAGGGGACCGCGCACGCCGCCGGTCGTGCGGGTGAACGTCGCTGCAGGGTCTTGTCTGTATGGCAAGTCGAGCAGGGTGCAGCGCACGCCTCTGGCGTTGCGGTTAAACACCGCCGCTACGTCCTAACTGAAACTGCAGCCCGCTGCTGGTTTGTGATTGAGAGCCGGCCTCAATAGGTGTTCGCTCGGAGATGTGTCAGGAAAGTGGTAGGCTATCGGTCTCTCATCGGGTGAGGCGTTGCAACCAGAGTTGGGCTCGAAAGGGTTTGAGAGTCTCCATACCGCAGAGCTGGTCTCAGGGGACCGCGCACGCCGCCGGTCGTGCGGGTGAACGTCGCTGCAGGGTCTTGTCTGTATGGCAAGTCGAGCAGGGTGCAGCGCACGCCTCTGGCGTTGCGGTTAAACACCGCCGCCACGTCCTAACTGAAACTGCAGCCCGCTGCTGGTTTGTGATTGAGAGCCGGCCTCAATAGGTGTTCGCTCGGAGTTGTGTCAGAAAAGTGGTAGGCTCTCGGTCTCTCGACGGGTGAGGCGTTGCAACCAGAGTTGGGCTCGAAAGGGTTTGAGAGTCTCCATACCGCAGAGCTGGTCTCAGGGGACCGCGCACGCCGCCGGTCGTGCGGGTGAACGTCGCTGCAGGGTCTTGTCTGGCGGTCACGTCGAGCAGGGTGCCGCGCACGCCTCTGGCGTTGCGGTTAAACACCGCCGCCACGTCCTAACTGAAACTGCAGCCCGCTGCTGGTCTTGCGGGTGAATGTCGCTGTAGGGTCTTGTCTGTATGGCAAGTCGAGCAGGGTGCAGCGCACGCCTCTGGCGTTGCGGTTAAACACCGCCGCCACGTCCTATCTGAAACCGCAGCCCGCTGCTGGTTGGAAGCGTGGGGGTGCGACGCGAAATGATTGGGATGAACCCGTGGGGGGCATGGGACCAAGAGACAACCGTCTGTCGCTTGATCGGCGAATAACCGCCGATGGTCTATTGCCGCGCGGCGTCCGAGGACGGAGCGTTTTGCAGAGGGTGATCGGCAAACCAGGACCCAGCAACCCACGGTTGGGGCGATTGCTCCGAACCCACCCGGGCGGCTTGCAGCTCCGAGCGACTCTGCTGCACCGCCAACTGCCGCTGCCGCTGCTGCTGGTCGATGGCTGCGGAGGCCGGCACAAGACCCTCGCGGAGTCGCTGGGCCGAGTAGCGAATGTCCACGCCGCCACTGATGGCCACCACCGTCTGCCGCTGTTGGCGGCCGTCCGCTCCAGCTGGCAGCGGGAAGGTGCGATGATTGACCACCAACTCCACTTCTTTGATCTGCGGGTATCGCTGCAGCGCATGAGTCATCGTCTCCCCACTGTTCGCGCTGTTCGTGCCTGCACGGCCCACCAAATAGTCGGGCTGCCAACCAACTTGTTGAGCCAATTCCTGTTGCTGAATCAGGTGCGCCACCAACGACAGGGTGAACAGGTTCTCCAATTGGCCGTAGACCGGCCAAATGCGTCTCAGCTCAGGCAGCTTTCGATTGAAGTCGGCCACAAACGACTCCGCGGCCAAGGAACGAGGCGGAGCCGGTTGGCCCGGTGCGGCGCGGCCGGCCACAAACTTGGCCTCGGTCTTCAGCTCCATCGCAGGGCCCGCCAGCGTGTATTGCCGACCATCCGGGCTGGCGTGAAGCACTGGCTCTCCCAACGTGAACCACCAACGAATCAGTTCGGTCGGCGAATCGTCCATCTGGCAGCGATCCAAGTAGCTGGGCAGATGCGGCCCGCCGCCCACCGATCCCATCGCCAGCAGCTTGATGTGGTAGTCCGCGGTCAATAAGACATGGGCCGCGTGCGAGTCGTCCGGGACTCCAAAGACCATCGCGTCCTGCGGTCCGACCGCTGTCAGAAAACGTTGTTTGACTTGAGTGACCGTCAAGTTCCACTTGGAGGCCAAATCGGCCGCTTGCTGGAACTGGCCCGGCCGAGGATCGATCGAACATCCCAACACGCCACGCCCTAACATCACGTTGCGCAAAGCGACCACCAAGTCGTCCAGCACCAGGACCGGTCGGCCGGTGTCTTGGTTGACCGCGATGCCCGCGGCGTTGATCTGCCACGGTCCGGCCGGGCCCACCAGAAACAGGTCGTTGGTATCCGGGTCGATCACTACCGCCTGGATTTCATACAGGCCGCCCAAGTAGCGACAGACGTCCGGCAGGGGCGTGCCCTGTGCGGCATGCTGCCGGAGCTGGGCCTCCAACTTGGGCAAGGAGAGAAATCGCTGCTCGGCACTGGGGATCCAACGCGGTGCCGTGGCGCCGTCCAGCAATCGCGGGGTGCGTTCCATATCCCGCTGGCTCAACCGCAACTGGCCCGCCACATCGATCAACACCCCGTTTTGAAACGATTGAATCGTGCCCGCTCCGCCCCCTTCGTCCCAGGACTCGGGTTCGACCACGGTTCGGATCAGTTCGATCAGCGAATCAAAGTCCGCTTGGACCATGCCGCCCGCCGCGCCGGCTGGCCGCCCGCCACCCGAGCCACTCAAGCCACCCGAGCCACTCCGTGCCGCACTGCCATTGCCGGCGAGTGGGCCACCAGAGGATGGGTATGGGCCCGTGATGGCAGCCGAGGCGTCCCAGCCGAGCCGCTCGGAACGCTGCCGATGTTCCCAGACCCGTTGCCTGGCACCGAGATTTGACTCGTGGTTTGACTCGTGGTTGCCGCTCATGTCGCTAGCACCCGATCCCAAGGCCGAGAGGGCCAGTGTGTACTCGCCGGCCGCCAGCATGCGATCGACGCCGGCCGGAGCTGCCGACTCGGACTGGACGGCCTGCACCGGAGCGGCCTGTACTGGCGCGGCCTGTACCGGAGCGGGCGAGCGAAGGGGGTTCCAAGGACCACAACACAATACGCAGAGGACCAAAAACGCGATGCCGCCCCGCGGTGAGACAAGCCGAACATACGAGCAACGGACCAGTCCGTGTGCGATGGCACGCGGCTGCCGGAGTTTACCGTTCATCATTCGAGGGTCCGATAAGAAATCGCCAGTGGCCCCTGGCTGATGTCCATCGTGGCGGACTGAGGAGCAAAAGTCAAGTCACGCCATGCCCAGTCAAGCCACGTCCAATGAAGTCACGCCCAGTCAAGTCACGCCCAGTCCGGGAGACGTTGGCCCGACCTCGGGTGGCACTCGAGCGGCTGGCTCGGCTCAATAGGTCAGCAGGCTGTAGCAGGTGCGTGGCGCCAGCTTTTGTCGGCCGCCCAGGTCAGCCAGTTCGATGATAAAGGCGCATTCGACGACTTCGCCACCGCACTTTTCCACCATGGTGCAGCAGGCGTTGACGGTGCCGCCAGTCGCCAAGAGATCGTCCACGACCAGAACGCGATGGCCGTGGGACACGGCGTCGACGTGCATTTCCAGCGTGTCGGTGCCATACTCCAGTTCGTATTCGTGCCGCAGGCTTTGATACGGCAGCTTGCCCGGTTTGCGAATCGGGACAAACGGCAGGCCCATGCGGATGGCCATCGGGGCGGCAAAGATGAAGCCGCGGGCCTCGGCTGCAACGATCGTGTCGATGCACATGCCGGCATAGCGAGCGCACAACAGGTCGATGGCCTTGTGAAAGGCGTCGGGATTGGACAGCATCGGAGTGATGTCGCGAAAGAGGATCCCCGGCTTGGGGAAATCCGCGATGGCACGGACGTAGTCCCGCAGGTCGATATCAAGTTCGCTGGACATCAAGCATTCCTCAATCGTTAGGTCTCGGTGGCGATTTCCACCACCTCTTCGTTGACAAAAATGGGCAGAAACGGCTCGCAGGTCACCGCCACGGCGATGGCGTCGGACGGCCGAGCATCGATCTCGCGCAGTTGACCGTCGTGCATCAGGCAAATCGAGGCGAAGTAGGTCCCGTCCTGGACCGTGTGGATGCGAATGTGCTTCAGCTCACCGCCCAGGGCCGCAATGGTATTGACCAACAGATCGTGCGTCAAAGGACGCTGGGGCGGCCCCGGCTTTTTCACCCGTCGATCGATACTGGCGGCTTCAAACACGCCGATCACGATCGGGAACTCGCGTTTGCCGTGCTTCTCTTTGAGGTACACGATCTGGTGGTCGTGCAGTTCACTGATGATGATCCTCGTCAGCACCATTTCAACTTGCATCAGCGACCTTTAGCGGTAGATATCGAATCGAACCCCCGCCGCACACCGGCGTCTCGGCCCGCCCGAACCGGCTGTCAGTATAACGTGGCCGGCAGACGGAGCCACAGGGTGCCCCAAAAACAGCTAACCCACCGCCAGCCGGGAGGGTGAACCGCGAGAGGGAGGGAAGTGCGCCGCGAAAACCGAGTGCTGGGATTTCAGGGCAAAAACTTCCCTGTTCAACACTGTGTCCCTGGGAATCGCTGTGTCACTGGGAATCGCTGTGTCCCTGGGAATCGCTGTGTCCCTGGGAATCGACGACGAACCAGACAATGGGTGAAAGCAGAGCCTACCAATGCAGCGGAACCCCGAGATGCCCTGGTCCGTTCGACACGCCGACCTCGGCATTTAGATTGGATGATTCCCAGTGTTCGCGACGCGTAACGCTCCGCGTTCCAACCAACTTCAGGCCGCCCCAAAAATCGGGCAACTCGATTGCCTGACCGTCGCCCGCTTGCCGGGGTCTGGCCTGTCGGGGTCTGGCCTGTCGGGGTCTGGCCTGCCGGGGTCTGGTTTATCTGAGCTTTAGTTGCGATAGAAATTGGGCGAGAGCCAAGCGGACACGTTGGAGGCTCCCACGACAGAGTCTTGCACATCGGCACCGGCGGCGACCAGTCCATGGCGGTTGACGAAGATGGATTCTTTCCCGAGCCCGATGGCGGCGGAGGCGGCATGTCGCACGCTGCCGTCTTCAAACAGGATATTCAGTCCGGCTCCGTCATGATTGGAGCTGTCGCGGTTGGCCAGCGCCGAGCTGGGGGCATCGGCCATGATGACGCGGAAGGATCGACCCAGGTTCAAGGGGCCGACGTATTGATCTTGGTCGTAGTAGCCCAAGGAGTAGGCGTAAGAGCCGCCCATGATCTGTTGCAATTGCGCCAATTTTTGGGAATTGTGGCGATGGGCTTGCTCCAGTTCCTGCAGGCTGGGGGTGGGGGCCGGTTGTGACAAGCCATTTTGCACGGCGGAGGTGCAGTAGAAGTAGCGGTCTTGGTCGACAAAGCCACCGGACTTGAGGACTGGGGCGTAGGCGCCGGCCACGTTCAAGGGTCCGGTCTTCGCAATCGAGACAAACCGGTTGTGGTTGGCTTCGGCATAGTTGAACAGGGCCATGCCCACTCGACGCAGGTTGTCTTGACAGGCGACCAAGCGGGCCTGGTTGCGGCTGGCGAGAATCGCGGGGGCGAGGATCCCGACGGCCAGCATTGCGACGGCGGAAAGCACGAGGAAATCTTGCAACTGCCAGGAGGCACGCCGCGAGAGTTCGGCCAGCACCGGCGACATGGCAGCGGGTGGGGTCTTGTAGCCGCCGGGGGCGGGCTGAATGGCGGCAGGAATAACCTCCCCGTTCGAACTCGTGGCCGCCGCGACGGCCTCAACGATCAACTGGGACTCGCTGGTCTCTCGGGGCTCGCTGGTCTCTCGGGTCTCACGGGCTTCTCGGGTCTCACGGGCTTCTCGGGCCACGAACTCACACGCTCTGCGAGCCAATCCGGCGGGGAAGTCATTGTTTTGTTCTTCGGCCAGGGCTTGGACCTCTTCCATCCGAGCCAAGGGGTGGATCCGTTGGCGCAACCGCAGCAACTCGGTTTGTACTTCGGGGCACTCGGAAACCGCCCGATCGACACGGCGATGTTCTTCCGACTCCAGGGCACCCAATAAGTAACCGAGCAAATCTTCTGCGGTCGGCTTCATACTTTACCTGTTTCTCTCAACTTGCCTATGTTTATCGGCTTACCCGTGTTTTTCGGCTTACCCGTGTTCGAGCCAGCCTGCTTTTCGAGCCAGCCTGCTTTCTCGAGCCAGCCTGCTTTCTCGAGCCAGCCAGCGTCAGCCGCCGGCATCTTGCCGAGCCCAGGCGTCCGCCAGTTTCCCGACCGCCAAACTGAGGCGGCTCTTCACCGTCCCCACGGGCAGATCGAGCACCGCCGCTGCGTCCCGGTACGACATGCCTTGGAAGTACACCAACTGCACCACACTGTAGAGGTGCTCCGGCAACGTCTCCAGGGCCTTCCGCACGGCCACTACCCGCTCGGCTTCCTGCAACCGAGCGTCCGGTGTTGGTTCGCTCGACTCCAGCAACTCCATGATCTGGGCGACTTGGTCGTCCAGTCCCACGGGCGGGGAATCCAAACTCACGGCCTCGTGCTGACGCTGTCGCCGCCGAGCATCAATTGCTTGACGGGTGGCAATCGCGTACAGCCAAGCCTTGAACCGCCGCGTCGGATCAAATGTATCGCACTTCAAATGCACCTGCAAAAAGGTGCCTTGAAAAGCATCCTGCGCCAGTTCCCTGTCGCCGATGTAGTGCCGCAGATAAGCGAACAGTTCCCGCTCGTAGCGATATACCAACTGCGCAAACGACTCCCGGTCGCCCGTTTGGCGATATTCCAGCAGCAGTTGCTCGTCGGTCACCGGCAATTCCTTGGAACGTATTTGACGACCGTGTTGGTAAAACAGATCGACGACGGTGGCTTCCATGATGTTCTACGCACGGTCCTGACCTGCGGTTCGCGCTTTTTCCTCAAATCGGCTTCGAATGAGGTTTTTTTTCGCCAACCGAGAGCTTTTCCGTGCACTCCCTCCATTGTAAAGTGTGGCCTGGGCTCGGGCGAGTCGATTTCTGGCGAAATTCCGGCATTCCAACTCGGAATTGCCTTTTCGCCTCAAGTTTCGCTGCCGGACCGTTCTCTCCGCAAATGGCGTGCCGAAGGCAAAAACCATGACCAAGCAGCGTTATTCCTGGACCGCCGTCGGCGATATCAACGCCTTTTTTGGCCTGATGCTGGACAATTTGGCCGGTTTGGTGCTGACCGTGACCCTCTTGGCGGGCGTCTTCGGTTTCCCGGTAACTTTTGCAATGCGTTACATGATCCCGGGCACGGCCATCGGGGTCCTGGTCGGCGATCTGCTCTTCTTTTGCATGGCCCTCTGGCTGATTCGCCGGACCGGTCGCCGGGATGTGACGGCCATGCCGCTGGGGCTGGATACCCCCAGCACCTTCGGGATGATCTTTATGGTTCTGGGGCCGGCCTTCCTCCAGGCCCAGGCCCAGGGACAGGCGGCGGGGGAGAGTCCGGAGGCGGCGGCCGAGACTGCCGCCCGTTATGCCTGGCACATCGGGGTCTGCTGCATCGTCTTTTCCGGGCTGCTCAAGCTGTTCTTTGCGTTCTTCTCGAATTGGGCCCGGCGGACCTTCCCCCGCGCCGGCCTCTTGGGGTCTCTGGCGGCCATCGCTCTGGTGCTGATCACGTTTTTCCCCATCCTCGAGATCTTCGCCGCGCCCCTGGTCGGGCTGCTGTCGCTATCGATTGTCTTGACGACTTTGGTGGCTCGAATTCGGTTGCCCTATCGCGTGCCCGGGGCCTTGGGTGCGGTGGCGGTAGCCTCGTTACTGTATTACCTGATCCTGGGACTGGAGCGATCCACGGGGTGGCACCTGCTGCCGGTCGAGTCGGGATTGACCTGGGAGGAGGCCCGAGGCGGCCTGCTGCCCACCGAGTGGACGACGATCTTCACCGGACAGTGGCTGGCGGTCTGGCGAGATGCCCTCAATTACCTGCCCATCGTGGCGCCTTTTGCGATCGCCACGGTCGTCGGCGGGATCGACTGCACCGAGAGCGCCGCGGCGGCTGGTGACGAGTATTCCACGGGTGGCGTGATCGCGGTCGAAGCGGTGGCGACCATCGTGGCCGGCCTGTGCGGCGGCGTGATTCAAACCACGCCGTACATCGGGCACCCGGCTTACAAGACCATGGGTGGACGAGCCGCTTACACCCTGGCGACGGCCCTGTTCATTGGCTCGGCGGGACTGGTGGGCTACTTCGGCTACATTTACTTGGCCCTGCCCTCGGTTGCCATTATTCCCATCCTGGTGTTCGTGGGACTGGAGATCGGCGCCCAGAGCTTTGCCGCCACACCGCGGCGGCATTACACGGCCGTGGCGTTGGCGATGATTCCGGCCCTGGCGGTGTTGGGCAAGGGCATGGTGGACAAGGTGCTGACCGACCCGGCCTTCCTCAATGCGGGGCTGTCGGTCGCGTCGCTCACGCCCAAGACACAAACTGCCCTGACGGTGCTGCACCTGCTCTACGGTGGCTTTATCATCACCAGCCTGCTGTGGGCCTCGGCCTTGGCGGCCCTGATCGATCGGCAGTTGGTCCGCGCCGCGGTGTTGTTCTATGTCTGCGGCGGGCTGACGCTGTTCGGCGTGATCCACTCGCCACTGCCCAACTCCGAGATGTTTTTGATCTGGCCCGGTGCCGAACCTGGGACGGGGATCCTGCAGGCGCCGGAGCAGATCCAGCAAGTCGTTGTCTTGGCGGTCAGCTATGCGTTGGTCGGCACCTTCCTCATGGCCTTGGCCCAACGTCGGCCGTCGGCAGAGGAACTGGCCGAGGATGCGGTCGGCTGGCACGACTGACGCCCACCACGGCCCCCTGGTTTCGACTACAATGGAGGGGTTCCCGCCCACCCGCCCCTCCGCGCCCTCCCTGGGAGTGATCCTCCGGTGATATCCCGACGCCCGACCTCGCCCTGCCAGTCCGTTCGTGTGCCGCTCCTGTGGGCGTTATCTCTGACTTTGGCTTTTTCGTGGGCCGAGGCCGAGGCTCGCGCTCAGGAGTCCGCCTCCGAGCGGAAGCGGCCCACGTTCTCCGCCGAGCAGCTGGAGTTCTTCGAGAAGCAGGTGCGTCCGATCCTGGTGCACCGCTGCTACGATTGCCACGATCCGGCCAATGGCGAGTTGGGCGGCGGTTTGAGCCTGGTGTCGCGGGCCGATATCCTGGCGGGCGGCGACAGTGGAGCGGCCATCGAGCCGGGCGATCCGGTCAATAGTCTGTTGATCGAGGCGGTCCGTCACGGGCAACGCGTGCAGATGCCGCCGGACGAGAAGATCCCGCTGGAGGAAATCGCCACTTTGATGAAGTGGATCGAGCAAAAAGCCCCTTGGCCGCTGGAGTCGGATCAACGTTCGGAAAACCCACACGCCTTTGACTTGCAGCAGCGTCGCCAAGACCACTGGGCCTGGCAGCCACCGGCAGCGGTGCCATTGCCGACCGTGCAGCGAGCCGACTGGCCGCGCCAATCGCTGGATTTTTTCATTTTGCAGCGACTGGAAGCGGCCGGCTTGTCACCGGCGCCCGCCGCCGCTCCGTTGACTTGGCTGCGCCGGGTGCACTTGGATCTGATCGGTTTGCCGCCGACTGCCGAGCAAGTCCTGGCGTTCCAGCAGGCCTGGGCAGCGACCGAGTCGTTGACCGCAGCGGCCGGCAGAACGGCTCGTGAGCAACTCCAGCAGGAGACGGTGGACCGGTTGTTGGCCGACGCACGATTCGGCGAGCATTGGGCGCGACATTGGTTGGACTTGGTTCGCTACGCCGAGACCTGCGGGCACGAGTTCGACTACCCATTGCCCGGGGCTTATCACTATCGCGATTACATCATTCGAGCGTTCAATCAGGACCTGCCCTACGACCAATGGGTGGTGGAGCACGTGGCCGGCGACTTGTTGGCGGAGCCGCGACGGCATCCGGAGACTGGGCACAACGAGTCGGCGTTGGGCACGATGTTTTGGTTCTTGAGCGAGGCGAACCATGCCCCGGTGGATGTCCGCGGGGATCAGGCCAACCGGATCGACAACCAGATCGACGTGTTTGGCAAGACGTTTTTGGGTTTGACCGTGGCCTGTGCTCGCTGTCACGACCACAAGTTCGACGCGATCAGTGCCGCGGATTATTACGCCCTGGCGGGGATCGTCGCGGGGACCCGGCGACACACCGAGGCCCTGGATCGGCAGGCTGAGCACGCCGCGTATCGACAGGCAATGATGGCGGCGCGGGATCGGGCCGAGGAGCAGTTGCAGGAGCAGTGGTCGCAGTTGGCGCCAGCGTTGCTACGTCAGCCCGAGCCGCTGGCGCAAACGCTGCAGCAGTGGCTGGAATCCTTGCCGGGCGAATCGACGGACGATGTGCCCGCGACGGCCGACGACCACCCCCTGCGGCTGTTGCATTCGTATGCCAAGCGGCCGCTGGGCCAAGGGGTCGAGGACTGGTGGGCCGATTTCCGCGCTCGCATCTTGGAACAGGATGCCGCCGCCGAGAAGTTTCGCGAATCGGCCACGCTGCTGACCGACTTCTCGCCGACCGAGCGAGCCAAGTGGTGGGCGTCCGGCCTGGCCTTCTCGCCGCGGTCCTGGGCTTGGGAGCCGCAGCTGCTGCCCAATGGCATAGCCCCCGCGGCGGATGGTCCCGCGGCTAATACTCCCGCGGCCAAGGCTTCCGCGGACAAGGCTTCTTCGACGAGTGGGTCGGCGGACGGAGTCGCACCGACGGCTGCGGAGCGAGGCATTGCGAATGACCCGCGACTGGCACTGCCCACGGATGTGGCTGACAGCAGCCGCCTGGGTTGGAATCTGGCGGGCACGTTGCGTTCGCCGACCTTTCGCTTGACGGCCGATCGTTTGCATGTGCGGGTCCGCGGTCAGAATGCCAAGTTGCGCTTGGTGATCGATGGCTACCAGATGAATCTCCATGCGGACTTGTTATTCAGTCAAACGTTGGTGCCGATCCAATCGCCGCAATTTGAGTGGCGCACGCTGGCGGGCGACATCGGCAAGTACGTGGGGCACACGGCCTATCTGGAGCTGATCGACGAGGGGGACGGTTTCATAGCAGTCGATCAGATTTGGATGGGCGGCGATCGTCCGGTGTTGGCTCCTGCGCCGACCTTGGTCAAGTTGTGCCGTAGCCAAGAGCGGATCCGCGACCTCGAGCAATTGGCGGGGGTGGCCGCGGTGCTGTGGACGGCGGCTGAAACCGGCCAGATCGAATGGCCAGCGGAGGCGGAAGCCGAAGCCAGCTCGGTAAGGTCAACCGACGCCGTCACACTGCGGGAGACCAGCGGTCGCGTGCGACGTTGGAACTTGGCGACGGGCGAGCAGGCCAAGTTGCAGCAGTGGATCTGGAATTGGTCGTTGACGCGCGAGACACCGGCGCCGCTGGATCGAGTGTTGCCGCCCGGCCAGCTCGCGGCGGGCGAGGATTGGCAAGCCTTGCAACGGCAGGTCGCCGCGCTGTCGTCGCCGACACCACCGCAGGAGCGGGTGTACATCGCGGCGGGCAGCGAGGGACTGGATCATCCCCTCTACATCCGTGGCAATTCGCGGAATCTCGGGGACCCGGTACCGCGTGGTCCGTTGACGGCGCTGCAGGGTCTATCAACCGATGGATTGGCGCCCCGTTTTGGGGCCAGCGAGGATCCCTCGGGGCGGTGGCAGTTGGCGCTCAACACGGCGTCTCCCGCGCATCCCTTGACGGCGCGGGTGATGGTCAATCGCTTGTGGTTGCACTTGATGGGTGAGGGTTTGGTGACGACGCCCGACGACTTTGGTGTGATGGGTACCGCGCCGACGCAGTTGGAGTTGCTGGATCATTTGGCATTGCGTTTCATGGAGCAGGGTTGGTCGATCAAGCAGGCGATTCGCCAGATCGTGTTGTCGCAGACTTACGCGCAGTCGCTGCAGGGGGACCCCGCAGCGACCGAGCAAGATCCGACCAATCAACTGTGGCATCGGGCGACGGTGCGGCGGCTGTCGGGCGAGGTCCTGCGGGATGCGATGTTGCAGATCAGCGGCCGCTTGGATTCGCAGTCGTACGGCCCGAGCGTGCCGGCGCATGTGACGGATTTGATGCAAGGGCGTGGGCGGCCGGCCTCAGGCCCCTTGGATGGGAATGGTCGCCGCAGCATTTATTTGGAA
The DNA here is from genome assembly GCA_018402565.1 of Pirellulaceae bacterium. GTDB lineage: Bacteria > Planctomycetota > Planctomycetia > Pirellulales > Pirellulaceae > M30B19. The sequence goes on from JAGYIQ010000003.1 coordinate 369,078, forward strand.
GTTCGCAGAAATTTTCTCAATCCGTGGATGTTGGTGTTCGATACGCCAGCCCCGTTTTCGACGATGGGCAAGCGGAACCGCTCCAACGTACCGGCCCAGGCCTTGGCGCTGATGAACGACCCGTTGGTGCACGAGTTAGCGACGCGGTGGGCTCGGCAAGTGGTCGCGCAACACGAGGACCCGGCCGCTCGTTTGCAGCACATGTTCTTGTCAGCCCTGGGACGCCCGATCACGGCCGCGGAAGAGCAAGTATTTCTGGATTTTTTGGCAGCCAGTGAAGCGCAGCTTGAATCGCCGGCCGATCCGGCCTTGGCTTGGCAACCGATCGCCCATGCTATTTTCAACTTGAAGGAGTTCGTGTTCTTGGAATAAGCCTCGCGCCGCCTCCAAACCCACGTCGATTATGCCCCCACTCACGGAAGATGAAGCTCCTCGCGTCCCGCAGGCCACGCGTGATGAGATCGCCGAGGCCTACTTTGCCCAACTGCCCTTCCAGCCCTACCCCGTGCAAGAGGAGGCGCTGTTCGCTTGGTACACCAGCCAGCAAGGGGTGTTGGTCTGCGCTCCCACCGGCACCGGCAAGACCCTGATCGCCGAAGCCGCCATCTTCGAAGCCTTGCAGCTCAATCGCAAAGCCTATTACACCACACCGCTGATCGCGCTGACCGATCAGAAGTACCGCGAGCTCAAAGAGACCGTGATGCGCTGGGGCTACTCGCCGGACGTCGTCGGGTTGGTGACCGGTAATCGCAAACTCAATCCCGACGCCCCGATCCAGGTCGTCGTGGCGGAAATCCTGCTCAATCGCCTGTTGGATCCTGGCCAAGCCGATTGGCCGCAGGTCTGGGCGGTGGTGATGGACGAATTTCATTCGTTCAATGATCCCGAGCGAGGCATCGTGTGGGAGTTTGGGCTCAGTCTGCTGCCGCCGCAGGTCAAGACGCTGCTCTTGTCGGCCACGGTGGGCAATAGTAATGAATTCGTCAATTGGCTGAAATTTCGCCACGATCGATCGTTGATGTTGGTGCAGAGCGGCGACCGGAAGATCCCCCTGACCTACCAATGGGTCGAGGACCAGACGCTACCCGAGCAATTGGAGCTAATGTTCGACGGTGACCCAGCCGTGCGACTGACCCCGGCCCTGGTCTTTTGTTTCAACCGCGACCAATGTTGGACCGTGGCGGAATTGTTCAAGGGCAAAGCCTTGGTGACTTCCGACCAGAAGCAGCAGCTGTTGACCGAGTTGGATCAGTACGATTGGTCGCAAGGCGCGGGGCCGAAACTCAAGCAAATCTTGCAACGTGGCATCGGCGTGCACCATGCTGGTGTGTTGCCCCGCTACCGGCGGATTGTGGAAGACCTGTTCCAGAAGAAACTGCTGAGTGTCGCCGTATGTACCGAGACACTGGCGGCCGGTATCAATCTGCCGGCGCGATCCGTGGTCTTGCCCACGCTGATGAAAGGGCCGTTTAACAAAAAGACCTTGGTCGAGCCCAGCAGCGCGCAGCAGATGTTCGGTCGGGCCGGGCGTCCGCAGTTCGACGACCGCGGCTACGTGGTGGCCTTGGCTCACGAAGACGACGTCAAGTATTTCCGCTGGAAAGAAAAATTTGACCAAATCCCGGCGGACACCAAAGATGCCGGCTTGCTGAAAGCAAAAAAACAGCTCAAGAAGAAAATGCCACGGCGGCGAGACGGGGTCGTGTACTGGACGCAAAAGCAGTTCGAGCAGCTGCAGGTCGCCAAGTCCGCCAACCTGGAGTCCCGCGGTCCGATCCCCTGGCAGCTGCTGGCTTACATGCTCAACTTGCACGCCGATGTGGATCTGCTCAGGCAACTGATCGGCAAGCGTCTGCTCTCCAGCAATCAAATGGAGCAGCAGTACCTGGAGCTCAATCGGCGGTTGGTGGCGCTGTGGCGTGGCCGCTTCATCGAGTTGGAACCGCCGCCTCCCTTCGAGCGGGATGATCTGGCCGCAGTCGCCGCCGTCGTGCCGCCGACGGAAGGGACGTCTGAGGCCGCCGAGGAGGAAGACGAGTTCGCGGAGAGCGAGCCGTTGGACGAGGAGGCCGGTGACGACACGGAGCACCGCGCCGCCGCGGGACAAGCCAACCGAGCCAAGCTGTCCCAGAACGCCAGCGGAAAGCTGGGCCCGAAGCAAACCGGCCAGCGCGATGCGGCAAGGTCCCGCGAGCCTGCAGCCGCGACCGAAGCCGCCGCGGCACCCGTGTTCGGCGGCTGGTTGGCGGCCGCGTTGCAACCGCCCACGCCGGCCAAGTCCGCTCCGCCGGCTGCGGAGCCGGAGCGAGACCCCGTGGGCCCGACGGCTGAGTCGGAATCGGCTGCGACTGACGAACCCGAGCTGGCGTTTGCCAAGTTGTCCGGCGAAAATGCAAATAAGGGTCTATTTAATAAAACAGGGCCGAGCGGGACGACTGCTGCGACCAATCCAGCGGCCAATCCACCGGCCAGTGTGACAGACAGTGTGACAGACAGTGTGACGGCCAGTGCGACAGACAGCCTGCAGGCCAATGTGGCAAACCGTGTCACGGGCGCGAGTGGTGCGGGCGCGAGTGGTGCGGACGCGGTGGCGGCGGCAGCCAAGACCGCTCGACAGTTGCTGCTGGATTACCGGCCGCAACATGCTCGGGCCAACTTGCGGCTGGATGATTTCATTCGCTTGCGGGCGATTCATCCGGTGTTTGGTATCTACTTGATCGATTTGTTGGCGGGGGCGGACGACGTCGAGCGGATCATGGCGGTCGAGAGTCTGCTGGAGATGCCCGCCTCGGTGGGCAGTGCGATTCGGGTCCCCTGGCCAGAAGAATTGCCCCTGGGCCCGCTGGCCCTCGAGCAATTGCACCCGCGTCTGTTGCGATTGGGTTTGGCCACGGTCGAAGAATTGGTCGGGCGACCGCCGGCCGACGAGGAGGACGATGCCCCGCGGGTCTGGACCGAAGAGCCGCCGGCCAAGATCATCTCGCTGCCGTTCAAGATTCAGCGGCTGTTCCAGTACGACAACCCGGGGATCGACGACGTCAAAGTCAAGCCGGTCTGGGTCATCGGGCGCTTGCGGGAGTTCAATTGGAACTTCAACAACTACATCACCAGCTACAAGCTGCAGAAGCAAGAAGGCATGATCTTTCGCCACTTGCTTCGCGGCATCTTGCTGTTCGAAGAGGTGGCGGAAGTGGGGCCCCGCGAGTGCGACTACTACGAGTGGTCGGATTTCTGGTACGGGCTGGCCGACGCCATGATCGACTGCTGCCAACAGATCGACGCCACCAGCACCGAGGAGATTTTATCAGAAACGAGACAAAGGGGTAAATCGTAACATGAAGCAGCGATTGGTTGTGCTGAGTGGCGCGGGGGTCAGTGCCGAGAGTGGGATCCCCACCTTCCGTGGCAGCGACGGGCTGTGGGAGGGCCATCGTGTCGAAGACGTCGCCTCGCCTGAGGGCTGGCGGCGCGACCCGCAGCGGGTGCTGGAGTTCTACAACCAGCGGCGCAAGAAGGCCCTGGAAGTCCAGCCCAACGCCGGACACCGGATCCTGGCTCAATTGGAGCAGTTCTACCGAGTGACCGTCATCACGCAGAACATCGACACCCTGCACGAGCAGGCCGGCTCCTCAGAGGTCATTCATCTGCATGGCGTGATCACCGAGGCCCGCAGCACGGCGGAGCCCAGCCGGATCTATCCGATCGCCGGCTGGGAACTCAAGCTGGGTGATCGCTGCGAACGGGGCTCACAGCTGCGTCCCAACATCGTCTGGTTTGGCGAGCCCGTGCCGCTGATCGACACGGCGGCGGAGATCGCCGCCGAGGCCGATGTGATGGTGGTGGTCGGTACGTCCCTGTTGGTCTACCCCGCCGCGGGCTTGATCCACTGCCCACCGGCCCACGTGCCCAAGTTCGTGATCGACCCGCAGATCCCCGAAAACGCACGCGTGCCGAACATGACGGCCATCCCCCAAATCGCCAGCCAGGGTCTGCAAACGCTGTACGAACGCTTGGTCGGCGGACCGCACGCACCACCATTGGAACGCTGACTTGCTTGCCGAGCCACTTGCGGGCACCTATCATCGACTCTCAGCCCGCGTCAGACGCAGCAACGACAAGTAGCATCAGACGCCGAAACGCCTGATGCTGTCGCAGATGAGATGGGTCGACGAGTGAAAGAGGAGTACAGGTGGGGACGAGCTGTGGTGGGGACGAGTTGTGGTGGGGAAAAGTTGTGGTGGGGATAAGGGCAGGCGGGGATGAGAATAAACGCAGACGAGGACCGGTGAGGACGAGGGTTGGCCCAGAGCGATCCGAGCCCGCCGACCGCACGCGCAATTGGGGGAGCGACTAGCGGTCGGCCGCCGCGGCGTTTCGGTCGCGGACCCCTACCGGCGATCGGTCGGGCTGGTCGGGGAGCGAGCGGGTGGTTCGCGCCCCGCGACAGGCCGACTAGAGGATACCGCCGTGGACTCGCATGGCGCGAGAATGATCGGGTTGATCCAAGAACCAGAACCGCCGCCATTCGTCTCGCATGGCGCGTTGGTTTTCGGAAGTGATGATCAACTCTTCCGTCCGCTCGACGGGGTCCGCCGAGTAGATGGGCAGAAAGCATCCGGTGCTTGTGCTGATTGCAACCGCCAACAGCGCTGCGACGATGATTCGTTTCACCTTGGTGTTCCTCCTATAACGCAACTACCATGTAGGCGTGTGGACAATGAAGTGACCTTGCCAGAAGTACCATCGACAGGACCGGAACAGAAAGTTTAATCCTCCCAATGGTTTTTGTCGGCAAAGCTTCGCTAGCCGTTAAATGTAAAGGACTCCCCCATGAAGATCAGGCAAAAACTGCTAGCGAAGGTCGGCCGCGACCCTGGCCGAGACGCTGGCCGAGACGCTGGCCAAGCGGCTGGCCCCTCGGTTGTGTCCCGCTTTTTTCCAGGCTTCATTGCCAATGCCATCCTCATCGCCAGTCGCCGGCTCGGACGAACGACGCGAATCGTGCTAGCAATCACTGGGGGACTGGCGGCGGTGCTAGCGTGGCCACCCGTAGTGCCGCTGGGTGTGGCCCAGGGGCCGGCGGAGGCGACTGCTGCTGGGCCATTCGACGCGGGCGATGACTCGCCGGCCTGGCGGTTTTTGATGGCGGACCCGCGCTTGGGCGAGCCGCGGAGTTTGGATGCTTACTTCCCCTTCCAAGCTCCCACGGACTTGGAGTCGTGGTCGCGGCGGCGCGAGCGGCTGCAGGCGAGCTTGCGCACCGTGTTGGGGCTGGATCCCGAACCGCCCCGCGGGCCACTGAATGTGGTTATCTCGCCGCCGCTGGAAATGGACGGCTACAGCGTCGCCAAAGTCCGCTTCGAGAGCCTGCCGGGCTTTTTTGTGACTGGCAGCTTGTACCGCCCGCTCCCGGCCCAGCCGGACGCCGCGGCGGACGGGGCCGCTGGCAGTGTGCCCGAGCGTCGGCCAGCCATTCTCTGCCCGCACGGTCACTGGAGTCGTGGCCGGTTCATGTGGGCCAGTGACCAGGAGGTGCAGCGGGAATTGGACTCGGGGGCGGAGATCCACGAGTCGGCGGCGCGGAGTCCGCTGCAAGCCCGCTGCGTGCATCTGGCGCGGATGGGCGCGGTGGTGTTTCACTACGACATGTTGGGCAATGCCGACAGCGTGCAGATCCCAGCGGGAATCGCCCACGTGTTTGCGCGGCAGCGCGAGCACCTGAACGCACCGGATGCTTGGGGCTTGTTCTCGGTCCGAGCGGAGTCGTACTTCCAGAGCATCATGGGTTTGCAGACCTGGAACACGATCCGCAGTTTGGATTTTCTCGAGACCTTACCGGATGTCGACCCGCAGCGGATCGGCGTGACCGGGGCCAGCGGCGGTGGGACACAGACGTTTATGGTGGCGGCGCTGGATCCGCGCGTGCAGGTGGCTTTCCCGGCCGTGATGGTGGGGACGGCCATGCAGGGCGGCTGCGTCTGCGAGAATTGCAGTTTACTCCGCGTCGAGGGCGGCAATGTGGAGATTGCGGCTTTATTTGCGCCCAAGCCGCAGGGCCTGACGGCGGCCGACGATTGGACCAAAGAGATGGCGACCAAGGGCTTCCCTGAGTTGCAGCAGCTCTACGCGTTATACGGTGTTGCCGACAACGTGGAGCTGACCTCTCGCGTGGAGTTCGGTCACAACTACAACCGCTTTGGTCGCGAGGCGATGTATCGCTTGATGGCGCGGCACTTCGAGTTGCCCGACTTCCCCGAGCGGCCGTTTCAGCTCTTGCGGGACTATGAGATGTCGTGGCTGATCCCGGCACCGGCAGCGGACCACGACGAGTCGACGGAAGCCACGGAAGCCGCGGGCACTTCGCAGGCAACGGAGGCGACAGAGGCTGCCGGAACGGCTGCGGTGGCTGCGGCAGGAGCGGACGTTCCGCCGTTTGAGCCGGCGACGGGAGAGGCCTTTGAGATTCAACTGCTGCAAGCGTGGCGGCGGGCCACGGAGCAAGCCTGGAGCGAGCGACTGGAGCGGATCCACACCGACCGGGCCGATGTCGACGGCTGGTTGGGATCGTGGCGGGCGCGTCTGCGGGACTTGTACTTGGGCCGTGACTATCGACTGCCCACCGACTTGCACTGGCTGCCGATCAGCGGTCATGACTTGACGCCGACGATTCGCCGCAGTCAATGGCTTTTGATCGATCGTGGGACATGGCAGTGTGTCCCGGTAGCGGTGTATAGCGCGGTCGGCGACCCGGGGCGAGCGCTGCCACACGAAGCGTCTCAAATCTGTCTCTACTTGGGTGATCAGGCCGATGCCATCTTGGACGAGCAAGGGCAACTGCCGGACTGGGCGGCAGAACGCGTGATGGCTGGGCAGCGAATTATGTGCATTGACATGTTAGGACAAGGCCGCTTTGTGCGCGGGGCCAAGTTCCAGATCGATGATCGTTGGCGGATGACCCAACGTGAGTCGGCGGGCTACGTGCTGGGGTACAACTTGCCCTTGGTGGGCCAACGGGCTCAGGATGTGTTGCAGGTCCTGGCGATGCTGAGTCCGTCGGCCGTGTCGGGAGCGGAGCCCGAGCAGCCGGCGACCAGACCGCGGGTGGACGTGGTGGCGGAGGGAGCGGGCGTACCGGTCTTCAGCGTGGCGGCATTGGCGCTGAGCGACTCCGGCGACGGCAGTCCCGCTGGGGAGACGCTCCAGCCGTCTCCTAACGCGTGGGAAGTGCGTTTGGGACAAGTCGAACTGCGCGACGGCGATTTTCGCTTTGTCGATGTACCGACGATTCGTGGGGAGCACTTCCTGCCCGGTGTGGCGGTGGTGGGTGATCTGCCGGGTCTGTGGCGACTCAATCGCCTGCCGCGCGTGATCGTACGCGTGGCCGACGTGGACGGCGCGAGTGGCGGAGGGAGCTGGGCGGAGGTCAATCGAACGCGGGCGGCGGTCGGTAGTCCACCGCTACAGGTGCAGCCCGGAGGAGATCGGTAAGTTGTTGCGGCATTCGGTCCTGGTCTTGAACGACTTGCGCTTGATTCGTTGGGGCGTGGCAGCGCTGTTTCAGGGCTCTCCGCTGATGTTGGTGGGCGAAGCGGAGACGGTCGAGCAGGCGCGGGCCATTCTGCAGACTCAGCCGTTGGATCTCTTGCTGATGGAGGCTCGGTTGGGTCAAGCGGATGTATTGGCCGCGGTCCAGGAATTTAAACTGGATTACCCGCAACTTCCGGTACTGGTATATTCCGCCTACGACTACCCGACCGTCATCGCGCGGAGCAATCACTTTGGTGCGTCGGGCTTCTTGCGACTGAGCACATCGCGCGACGAGTTAATCGCGGCCTGTTTGAAAGCCATCCGACACGAGAGCTTGTGGACGACGGAGGACTTGCGGCGAGTCAGTCTCAGTTATTCGTTGCAGCGGAGCGATACCGAACACGACGTGCCGTTGTCGAAACGCGAAGTGCAAATCCTGCGTTGGTTGTGTCGTGGCATGTCCAATAAGGAGATTGCCGCGCGGCTGGATGTCAGTTGCGAAACGATCAAGGAGCATGTCCAACATGTGCTCCGCAAGCTCAAGGTGACCGATCGCACGCAGGCCGCCATCTGGGCCACGCGTTTGGGCCTGTTTTATGACTAGTGCTTTGACACCGTTGGCTTCATGCCGGCGGGGCGATGACTGACCGGCTACCGTCACCTCCAAATAATCAAAAAGAAGGCACTCGACCCCTTGGCCACACCGCCCACCTTCCCGGGCTTGAGGGCTTGCTGATTTTTCCGTAGCGGAATGCGTCAAGCATTTCGATTGAGGCGAGGACGCAGTGTTGTTGCCCGATTTCCTTGAATCGGGCAGCAAATTCGCGAGCAAGTCTGGAAAAATCAACAAGCCCCAAGCCCGGATGGTGGGCGGAATGTAGACGAGCAGCCCTCTGCTGGTTGGAGATTTGATTTGGACAGAGGAATGAGGACAGAGGAATGAGGACAGAGGAATGGGGACAGAGGAATGGGGACAGGGGAATCGGGACAGAGGAATAGGAACAGCAGTAGACCCGTAGCCCTCTGCTGGTTTGGGGTGAGTATGGCAGGACGTGGCCGTCGTACTCGTACTCAGGCTTTGGCGGTACTCTTACTCCTACTCGAATCCGAGCCGAGGTTAACGAGGGCCATGTGACCAAGGGGCAACGAGCCTTCTTTTTGGTGGTTGGGGGAGGGCGTTCTAGCTACCCAAACTTTCGCTCCGGCGGGGTGAACCCGCACGGGGGCGATGTGGCCAAGGGGCAACGGGCCTTCTTTTTGATTATTGGGGGAGCGCGGTAGCTGGTCAGTCATCGCCCCATCGGCACGAGGCCGGATGGTGGGCGGAATGTAGACCAGCAGCCCTCTGCTGGTTTGTGATTGAGAGCCGACGTTGGTTGGTGTTGGCTCGGAGACTGTTTTAGTCGAGTGGTATGTTATCGGTCTCTCGTCGGTTGAGGCATCTCAATAAGAGTTGGGCTCGAAAGGGTTTGGAAGTCTGCGTACCGTGGAGCTGGTTCATGCGACCGCGCACGCCGCCGGTCGTGCGGGTGAAGGTCGCTGCGGGGTCTTGTCTGTCGGTCACGTCGAGCAGGGTGCAGCGCACGCCTCTGGCGTTGCGGTTAAACACCGCCGCCGCGTCCTATCTGAAGGGTGGTGTTATCGTTCGGCCAGGACGGTCAAGGTGGCGGGGTTAAAATTGTAAAATTGGACCAACAGTTCAAACACCTCGGGATGGTGCTCTTGCAGCCCCGCCGGACGCTCGAAGAAGTACTCGCTGGCGACGGCAAAAAATTCAGCTGGATGCGTGGCCGCGTAGGGGTCCAAAAACGTGCGCTGGCCGTTGTCCAGTGCCACCTGCAGACGTGCGAATTCGTCGGCCAAGACCTCGTCCCAGCGTTCGATCGACTCGCGGGTGGGCAGCTGGATCGACCCACCCATCTCTCCGTCCAAGCCGTCCAAGTGATGGGCAAACTCGTGGATGATGACATTGCGGCCGCCCCGTCGGAGCGGGCTGTCGATTTGGCAATCGGCCCAGGACAACACGATGGGCCCGTACTGCCAGGCCGCCCCGGCACTGGTTTCGTGACTGACCATCCACCGCGAGGTCTGCGGCAGGACAAACGACTGCTTCTGCAGCAGGATCGTCTTGACGCCGTCAAAGTAATAATCGCGCACGCCCAGCAGCATCAGGGCGGCGTTGACCGCGACGGCCCATTTCATCTCGTCGGTCAACGCCCAGTCACGACTGGCTTCAAACCGTCGCTCCTGATAGAGGATCCAGGCAATCGCTTGCAGCTTCTGTTGCAGAGCGGGAGGCAACTCCGACCAGCGTCGCAGGTGGCGCGCCGACCACTCCTGGGCGGCGGGCGGCAGCGGTCGCGCGGCCAGTCGAGATCGCCGCCAGCGTGTCCACATACGAAAAGGCATACTCAGTTAACTCCACTGCCGCGAACACCACCGCCGCGAACTCCACCGCTGCCCGGGCCCGAGCGCCGAAAGCCCGGGGGCCGCCAGCCCTGTCGTTTGACCGTGTCCAGGCCAACGGCCAACAGCAACACGGCGCCCAAGACGATTTTCTGGTTGAACGGATCAATATTGGTCAAATTCATGCCATTTTTTATCACGGCGATGATAAACGCGCCGATCAAGGTGCCCAGCACTTTGCCGCGGCCACCCAACAGGGACGTGCCACCGACCACCACCGCCGCGATGACCTCCAGTTCGTACATCAGGCCGAATTTGGGATCGCCCGCCTGCAGCATGGAGGCTTGGACCACACCGACCAAGCCGGCCAAGCCGGCGGAAACCATATAGACCACCACCAACAGCGGTTGGACCGCCACGCCGGCCAAACGCGCGGCCTCTTGATTGCTGCCGATCGCGTAGACATAGCGACCAAATACTGTTCGCGACATGACGGCGTGGGCCAGGCAATACAACCCGATCATCAGCCACACCGGATGCGGCAGACCCCAAGTGGAGCCACCCCCCAGCCAAAAGAAACTGCGGGGCAGTTCGGGAATCGAGGCGCCGGCGGACAGGCGGAAGGCCAAGCCGGAGGCCATCAGCATCACGCCCAACGTCACGATGAACGGTGGCAACCCGCAGGTAGTGATCATCAAGCCGCTGAAGCCACCGACGGCGGTACAGACACCCACGGCCAGCAGGATCGCCACCAGGACGCCGCCGACCGTCGCCTGGCTGCCGCCGTGCATGTCGCGCAGCCACAGGGCGCTAACCACCGCGGACAAGGCCACCAGGGATCCCACCGACAGGTCGATGCCACCGGTGAGGATGACCAGGGTCATGCCGATGGCGATAATGGCATAGACAGCGGTTTGGTTGGCGACTCCTAACAAGTTCGAGCGCTTGAGGAAATTCGGCCAATCATAAGCGGTCGGTTGGTAGCGTGGGACCTTGGTCAGTTCCGGGAAGGCGTCGTACACCGTCCAACGTCCCGAGACATCGTTGACAGCCAAGGCGCTGGGCAGGCGTTGCTGGGCCGACAGGGCTGTGAGTGTCGCGCGGACGTCGGCCGGTCCGCCATTGACTTCGCCCACGACGGTCAGTCCGGCAGCTTGGAGGGCCGCCACCGCCGCGCTGCTGAATTCGCGGTCCTCGACGGTTTCGCGAGCCACCACCAGCACTTTGGTTTCACTCCCGAGAGCCGCGGCGATTTGTGCGGCCACCTGTCGACCGGCGTCAGCGCCGGTTGGGTGCTGCTCCGTATAGGTCACCACGCTAAAAAAAACAATCAATCCCAACAGTACCAGGAGCATGCCGTAATCGCGGAGCAGGTGCTGCGGCAGCATTGCCTGCCAAGCACGTGTGCGAGGCGCTGCGATCGGATCGGGTTGGGGCGTTGACATAGTTACTCTCGCGGTGGGTAGGTCAGCCGATGGCGTACCGCATGATTTGGGTGGGCGTGGCCTGTCGCGGATCGCTGATTTCGCCGGTGACGCGACCTTGATGCATGACCAAGATGCGATCGCTCATGCCCAGCACCTCGGGCAACTCGGAGCTGATCATCAAGATGGCCTTGCCGGCTTGAGCCAAGCGATTGATGAGCAAGTAGATCTCGTACTTGGCCCCGACGTCGATCCCGCGAGTCGGCTCGTCGAAAATAATCACGTCGGCTTGGGACTGCAACCATTTGGCTAAAACTACTTTTTGTTGGTTGCCGCCGGACAAGTGGGCCGCCAGGGTCTCGGGGGTAGGGACTTTGATCTGCAGCGTTTGGGCATGGCCAGCCCAGGCGGCGCGTTCACGCCGCACGTTCACGACACCGGCCGTGGCCAGTGATGGCAGGTTGGGCAAGGCAAAATTCTCGAGCACGCTGCGGCCCAGCATCAGTCCTTGGCGCTTGCGGTCTTCGGTCAGCAGGCAGATGCCCGCGCGAATGGCGTCGCGGGGGCTGCGCAGGCGCAGCGTGCGGCCATCGAGCGAGACCGAGCCGCCGGTCGCGCGATCGGCGCCAAAGATCAAACGGGCCGTCTCGGTGCGCCCCGAGCCAACCAATCCCGTGAGCCCCAAGACCTCTCCCGCGTGCACTTGAAACGACACGCCGCGGACGGTGTCCCCGCGGCGCAGGTCGTGGACCACCAATCGTGGGGCTCCGCGGGGTGCCGCCTGTTTGGGGAACTCTTGTTCCAGTTGTCGTCCGACCATGGCTTCGATCAGGGTCTGCCGCGTCCAGTCGCCGCGGGACCAAGTCACCACATTCTGCCCGTCGCGGAGCACGGTGACTCGATCGGCGATCCGCTCGATCTCTTCCAAGCGGTGGCTGATGTAGATGATTGCGATGCCTTGTTGCCGCAGTTCGTCGATCACGTGGAAGAGGCGAGCGACATCATCCGGCATCAAGGTTGTGGTCGGTTCGTCCATGACCAGCACGCGGGCCTCTTGGGCCAGGGCTTTGGCGATTTCCACCATTTGTTGTTGGGCGACCGAGAGCGAGTCGCAGGTGGCGTCCAGCGGCAGTTGCACGCCGAGTCGCTCGAGGGCCTGCTGGGCTTGTCGCCGTTGGATCCCGGAGCGGACCCAACCGCCGAGGTGCGGTTCGCGTCCCAGCCCGAGGTTCTCGGCCACCGTTAGACTGGGGACCAGGCTGAATTCTTGGTAGATGATGGCGACACCGGCCTGGCGGGCTGCCCGAGGCGTCGGGAAGCGGGCGCTGCGACCGTCGACACGGATGGTGCCGTGATCGGGAGTTTGTGCCCCGCCGAGGATTTTGATCAGGGTGCTTTTGCCGGCGCCATTTTCGCCCAACAGGGCGTGGACTTCACCGCCGCAGACGTCCAGGTCCACCTCGCGGAGGGCTTGCACACCGGGAAAGGCCTTGGAGATGCGCTGCATCTGCAATCTCGGCGCAGCCGACTCCTTCACCCCGGGCTCCCTCAGTTCGTAACCGTTCACGGTTGGTGGTCCTATTTCGGGGCTGGTGCGTTGCGCAGGTTGGTTAGCGCAAGTCGGTTAGCGCAAGTCGGTTAGCTCTCGGGGTAACTTGGCGGCATTCTCCAGTCAATTTTGCCCGCAAACGATCGTATAGCTGGGCCGACTTGCTGCACGGCACCCTACGGGGCGTGAACGGTTACTCAGTTTAAGTTGGGATCGCGGAGGGCGTCTTCGCGGCGATAGAGCTGCGAGGGGATCAGGACTTGGGCGGGGACGTCCTCGCCGTCGAAGTACTGCAGCAGGATCTCGATGGTCTTGCGACCGATCTGGTCGGGGAACTGAATGGGATCACAGTAGATCTTGCCATCGCGTATGCCTTGTTTGCCGATGGTCTGGCCATCGAAGCCGATGATTTTGACTTGATCGGTTTTTTGGGCGGCCTCGAGGGCTGCATGCGCTCCCAATGCCGAGGGATCGTTGATGGCGAAGATGGCGGCCAGGTCGGGGTTGGCTTGCAGGATATCGCGGGCGGCGTCGTGTCCCTTGTCGCGAGCCCCGGCGCCATCGAGGGTCGCCACGACTTGGACTTGGCCGCCGGCCCCTTGGGCATTGTGGGCTTCGATGACTTCCAAGAACCCTTGTACCCGCAGTTGGCAGGATTCGACTTGGGGGAAATGCAGGACGGCGATTTTGCCACCGGCTTGTCCGACCAACTCCAGCATGGCTTCACCGGCCAGGCGTCCGCCTTGCAAGTTGTCCGTGGCCACGTGACTGATCACGCGACCTTCTTGACCGGCGTAGGCGATGTCGTTGGTGAACACGGGGATCCCCGCATCGTTGGCCTTTTTGATGGCGGGGCCGATCGACTGCGAATCGCTGGGGTTGAGCACAATGGCGCGGACGCCGCGGACGATGAAGTCATCGATTTGATCGGCTTGTTTCTTGACGTCCGAGTCGGCGGAGACGGCCAGCAGTTCGTAGCCGGCGTCCGCGGCAGCCTGGCGCATGTTGGCCGCGATCTCTTGGAAGAAGGGGTTGGTCAAGGTGAGGGCGCTGTAGCCAATCGCGCCGCGGCTGGGTGGCGCTGTGGTGCCTGGCTCGGCCGTGGCGGGAGCGCCCGCGTCGGTCCCGCTGGCGGTGTCACCGGCGGGGTTGGGCGTTTGACCGCCGCAGCCCAGCAGGGCCAAGCTGCAGCCCAGCAGGGCCAAGCCCCAGCACAACCCAGAAATCAGAACGGTCAAACCCCTAGTCACGCCGCGACGCATCGGCTGGTCCTCGGAGGAGCAGAAATGGGAGGGGACTGCCCCCAATGGGTTGGGGGCACCGTGTCCACGAGACTTACTTCCGCAGCACCAGCACGGGGCAGTGGGCCAAGCGGACAACACGTTCGGCGACGCTGCCCAGCATCAGGCGGGTCAAACCGGTGTGGCCGTGCGATGAGATCACGATCAGTTCGGCGGCATGATCTTTGGCGTAATCGGTGATCGACAACCCAGGATCACCGACCAGGACCTTGAAGTGCACGCCGGACCATTCGGGCTTGGTCTTGAGCAGGGCTTGGAACGAGTCCTCGCAGTGCTTGATGATCGAGCCCTCGTCCAGCGAGCCCCAGACGACACCGGGCTCCATGACTGGCGGGAGTTGGGTAACGTGGACGACGTGAATCAGATCGGCCGACGATGTCAGGCTGAGGGCCTTGGTGAGGGCCTCTTGGGACATGTCCGAAAAATCCCAAGGAACGATGACAGGTTTACCAGTCAAAAAACTCATCGAGGTCTCTCCCAGTTCAAGTTGGCGATTTGCGAAATGGCGGTGTGCGAAATGGCGGTCGAGCCGACCGACCCACCGTGCCTCTATTGTACTCGAACGGACGCGGTGGCGCAATCGCCCTGCCGCGGGTCGACCGCTGCTCGGCAGCCGTGCCGTGCTGTCGTCGCCGAGGCTGCGGTTCTCTCCCCAGGTGGCTCGTGGCGGGCTTTATTTCGGAGTGGCTGTCGACGATAATACAGGGGCGGTTTGGCTGCGTGGCCAGCGTGGCGGAGTAGGCGGGCGGTGGGTGCGCTGGGGATCAGCGGTCGACGGACAAGTGGAAACGGTGGATCACATGACGGGAGAGGTCTCCTCTCAGGAGACGGGGAGCAGTAAACACGGCCCAGCCTTGCTGGTCTTCCCGCCCTACTATTTCCCCACCGACGCCAGTCGCGAGGAGTGGATTTTGGCCTGCGACGGCTTCGCTTGCCGTCCAGGACGCGAGGACAAGCTGACGACCCGGTGGTCGATCGCCATGATGGGTCGCTTGATGCGTGCCCAGCCGCAGCAACTCCGCGATCCGCTGTTCTTGTCACGGGTGGCCCCGTTTATTGCCAAGGGACTGCGGAACCTGTCCGTGGATGTCCAGATCGGATTGCGGCGGATTCGTCTGCCGCGTCGCACCAATGCTCGGGGGGCCTTTCGCGGCCGGATCCGCTTGCCAGCGCGAGAACTCTGCCGCCTGCTGGACTTGCCGATCCCCGCCGGTCAATCGCCGGGTTCCTGGCTGTGCCAACAAGCGTTGCCCTTGCCGATCCAAATCGCCGTCGATCCGGCGGTCGCCCCGCCGGTGTCCTGCCAGGCGACCAAAATCGCGTGGTCGGGTTGGTCGGTGATTTCGGATATCGACGATACGATCAAGGACACCCAAGTGTCGCCTCTCCGCCAGTTGCTGGCCAATACCTTTCTGCGTGAATTTCGCAGTGTGGACGGCATGTCGGAGCTGTATCAAGACTGGGCGCGGAACGGCTGTCAGTTTCATTACGTCTCCAGCAGCCCCTGGCAATTGCTGGACCCCCTGCAGCGGCTGTGCAATCAACAGCAGTTTCCACCCGGGACGTTTCACTTGCGGACGTTTCGCTTGGGGACGGATTTAATGCGAAAAATGTTGTTATTGCGACAACGAGGCAAGGCGATCGTGATCCATTCGCTGCTGACCACGTTCCCGCAGCGCAAGTTCCTGTTGGTGGGGGACTCGGGGGAACGTGACCCGGAGATCTACTGCCGGGCAGCCCAGCGGTTCCCCGGCCAAGTTCAGGGCATCTACATTCGCGACGTGGCGGCGAAGCGGATGACTCGCAAGCGTTTGGAAAAATTAAACGAAAATCTACCAGTTGGATTATGCCAGACCTTCGAGGACGCGAGGGAACTGGGGCATTTGTCCGAACTCCACTTGCGGGCCGACAGCGGTCTAAACAGCAACTACAACCGTTCTCTACCTCCCTCCACCGAATCGAATTGACTTTATGAAGCTGCATCGCGTCGCCGCGGGTGTCTTGAATCAAACGCCGCTGGATTGGGCTGGCAACCTGCAACGCGTGATTCAAGCGGTGCAGCAGGCCAAGGCCCATGGCGTGGCGATTCTCTGCCTGCCCGAGATGTGCTTGACCGGTTATGGCTGCGAGGACGCGTACATGGCGCCGCACGTGCAGGCGCTCAGTCGCGAACATTTGCTGCGAGTGGCCGAGGAGTCGCGCGGGCTGGCGGTGGCCGTGGGCTTGCCGGTGGCCCATGCGGGCGGCTTGTTCAACACCGTGGCCATGATCGTCGATGGCCAGGTGGTCGGCTTGGCGGCCAAACAACACTTGGCCGGCGATGGATTGCACTACGAGCCGCGTTGGTTCAAACGCTGGCCGGCCAATCAGAGCGTGGTGATCGACTTTGCTGGCCGTCCGACGCCCTTGGGGGATCTGATCTTCGATATCGGGGGGTGCAAGGTCGGGTTCGAGATCTGCGAGGATGCCTGGGTGGGTTCGCGGCCGGGCGCGGGCTTGGCCCAACGTGGGGTCGATGTAATTCTCAACCCCAGCGCCAGCCACTTCGCCTTTGGCAAGCACGAGGTGCGGCGGCGATTTGTGATCGAGGGTTCACGAGCGTTTCAAGTCAGCTATGTGTACGCCAACTTGGTCGGCAATGAGGCGGGCCGAGCGATCTATGATGGCGATGCGATGATCGCCTCGGGCGGCAAGCTGTTGGCCATTGGTCGGCGTTTTTCGTTTGCGGATGTGGAAGTCACGTCGGCCTTGATCGACATCAATTGGACGCGGATGTTGCGTTTGCAAACCGCCAGCTTTCAACCGCAGGTGCAGGCGCAAGGCACCAGCCGCACGGTGGAGGTGGACTTCGATCTGCCGGTGGCGCCGTTGGTGCCCAGTTCGCCGACGCAGCCGGCCGCCACCCCGGCGACCTTGGCCACCTTGCACAATGTGGAATTGGTGGCGGTCTCCTGCGATCTGGTCGCTGAGGACAACGCCTGTTCGGCGACGACTGCGCCGATGCCGGCGGCCATGTTGGATGATCTGCCGACCAAGGAGTTGGAGTTCACTTACGCCGTCGCCTTGGGGTTGTTTGATTACCTGCGCAAATCGCGCTCGCATGGTTTTGTGGTCTCGCTCAGCGGCGGGGCCGACTCGGCCGCAGTCACTCTGCTGACCTGGTTTGCGTATTATCTGGCGGCCAAACACTTGGGCCGTGACGGCTTGCTGAAGAAGCTCCGCTACATTCCGGCGGTGGCCGCCACCTTGTCCAACACGTCGGCGTCCAACACGTCGGCGTCCAACACTGCTGCGGCCAACACTTCTGCGGCCAACACTTCTGCGGTGCGGGGGCAGAACGAAGGGGCGGAGAGCGTCGGGGACCCTGCGGCGGAGGCGGAGCGGCTCGCGCGGCAGCTGGTGGGACAGACGGTCTGGACGGTCTACCAGCGGACCGCCAACAGTGGACCGATCACCGAGCAGGCAGCTCAAGCGATTGCCGCGTGGGCCGGTGCCCGGCACCATGTCTGGGACGTGGAACCCTTGGTGCAACTCTATCAGCAGTTGGCGGCCGACAGTTTGGGTCGCCCGTTGGACTGGCAGACGGACGACATTGCCCTGCAGAACATCCAGGCGCGAACTCGCTCGCCCAGTGTTTGGTTTTTGGCTAATTTGCATAATGGATTATTGCTCTCGACCAGCAACCGCAGTGAAGCGGCGGTGGGGTACGCCACGATGGATGGCGATACCTCAGGGGGGTTGGCGCCGATTGCGGGGATCGACAAGAACTTCCTGCGGCATTGGTTGCGGTGGTTGGCCGCCGAGGGCCTACCGGGCCTGGGGCCGATTCCGGCGGTGGAGGTGATCAACCAGCAGCAACCGACCGCCGAGTTGCGGCCGGCGGATCAGGCGCAGACAGACGAGGGCGACCTGATGCCTTACGACTTGTTGGATACGATCGAGCGGTTGGCGATTCGCGACAAGATGAGTCCGGCCGAGGTGTTGGAGCATGTGGCATTCCAATTTGCCCAGTATCCACGCGAGACGCTCAAGGTCTGGGTCAGTCGCTTTTTTGTCTTGTTCAGCCGCAACCAATGGAAGCGCGAGCGGTACGCGCCGAGTTTTCACTTGGACGACGAGAACCTGGACCCGAAGACCTGGTGCCGTTGGCCGATTCTCAGCGGCGGTTTTGCTGAAGAATTGAAACGATTGTAATTGCGCTGTTCTCTGTGACGGCGGTTTCGGCCGACGCGGGACGAGTGTTGACGATGCCGTACGAGCTGGGAGGCGGGTCGGCCCGGGTCGTGAGGACGATGCGTAGAGCGACGCCAGGGGCCCGCCACGAGCCCACTGCCAGGTCAGGGGCCGAGGTACTCCAGGACGCTGGCTTCGATGATTTGTCCCAGGGGGGCTTCAACATCGCGGGCGGCGTGGACCACGGCTTCGCCGGAAGTTTCTTCTAGTGCGTCGGGTCGAGCGACGTTGGTGACGACGCTGATGCCCAGGACGGGGACTTGCAACAGCGATGCGATCGCGACTTCGGGGGTGGTGCTCATGCCGACCACATCGCCGCCCAGCTTGCGGATCAGGCGGTATTCCGCCCGGGTCTCGTAGTTGGGGCCAGGTAGGGCCACGTACACGCCCGAGCGGGTCGGGATCCCGACGCGGTCGGCGTGGCGCTGCGCGATGGCTCGCCAGCGACTGCAATAGGCCAAGTCGCCGCGGACGGGCGGGCGTCGGTCCACCTCAGTTGTGGCCACGTGCGACTGGGTAGGTTCGGACCCGGGCCAGTAGGACAGCAGGTCGATGTGGCTGGAGAGCAGCACCAGATCGCCGGCTTGCATGCGGGGGTCGACTCCCCCGGCGGCGTTGGTAACGACCAGTCCCTCGATGCCCAGTGCCGCCATCAGTCGGGTGGGGAACACGGTTTGGTCGAAACTCCAGCCTTCGTAGCGGTGGAAGCGGCCCTGCATGGCGATGGTGGGGATGCCGGCCAAGCGACCGCAGATGATGCGGCTGCGATGGCCGGTGGCGGTGCTGCGTACGAACCCGGGAACTTCGGAGTAATCCAGTGTGGCTTCGACGCTGAGGCGATTGGCCACGCCGCCAGAGCCCGTGCCCAGGATAAGCCCCAATCGCGGGCGGGTGTTCCAGTGTTTCTGCACCTCGGCCACCGCACGCTGTAGCAAGCTGGGGCGCGAATCGGCCTTGTTGTCGTGGATCATGCTATGGGGAGACCTTCCATGGGGGCCACGTTTGTTTTTGGGGCGCTTCGGGCTTGACGCGTTGGTTGGCGAATATAGGTCAAATTCGGGTTCATTCCAAGCGGATCGTGGGGGAGGGAGGCCCGTGGCGATTGACGGATTTTTTTTGGCAAATAGGCTGGGGTTGGGTGTTGGTTTGCCGAGGTTTTATCGAGGTCCGCGTTGATGAATTTGTTTAATTTGCTGGGTGGGTCAGGTGCGTCAGGGCGGCGGTCTGTTGTCGGGCGGGGGCCGCTGGGTCGGATGATGGCGGCGTGCCGCTCGGTAGTTGGTCGCGCACGGGTCGGGGCCTTGGTCTGGGGGGCGTTGTTTCTGGGGGCCAGCGGTGTGGCTCAGGCCCAGGAGGCTGGCGAGTGGATCGTAGTGGTGGGTGAGGGGCCGCTCAAGGTCCGGGACGAGGTCGTCGGCAAGCTGTACCCGGGCTCGATCTTGAAGATCACGCAAACCAATGGCAAATGGTTGGCCCTGCAGGGTCAGCGCGGATGGTTGGACAAGAACTACGTGCGGGGCATCGAGGAGGCGATCGAGCTGTACCAGCGACAGACGGCGGCCAACCCGCAGGACCTGGCGGCGTTTTCGATACTGGGTTCGTTGTACTACCATGAAGCGGTGTATCCCGCGTCGATCGAGGCCTACAACCAAGCCTTGCGGCTGGATCCCAAGCGGCCGCAATTGTTCAGCAATCGCGGATTGACGCTGTCGGCTCAAGGCCGCTTTGAATTGGCGGAAAAGGACTTTCAAACGGCGATCAAGTTGGCGCCGAAGTACGCTCAGGCCTATGCCAACTTGGGGCTGCTGTATTTCTCGGCCGACCAGTTTCCCGCAGCGATCGAGCAGTTCAATCGGGCGATCGAATTGGAGCAAGAGAATCCGGCTCACTACATCAATCGGGCTGGCTGCCTGCGTGAGCAAGGTCGCTTGGACGATGCGATGCGGGACTTCGTCAAGGCGGTGGAATTGGCCGGCAATGTGCCCGATGGCTACGTGGGTCAGAGCACGGTGCTGATGGACAAGCTGGATTTGGCCGGTGCGATCACCGCGGCCGATCGAGCGTTGGAACTGGACAAGACCAATGTCCAGGCCTTGATCAATCGCGGTTGGGCCAAGCACTTGCAAGGGGATGCGGATGCGGCCTTGCAGGACTTGAATCAAGCGTTGACGCTGGACGGCGAGGATCTGATCGGCCTGCTCAATCGCTCGGCGGTGTTGTTGGAACTCAAACAATTCGTCGAAGCGGAGGCGGATTTGGCGCGGGCCGAGACCTTGGATGCCGAGCACCCCGGCGTGTGGTTGAACCGGGCCGAGTTGTTCTGGCAGCAACGCCAATTTGCGGCGGCCAAGCAGGCTTATGAAAAGAGTTGGCAATTGGCCCCGGAACTGGCCGAAGGACAGAACGGGCTGGCGTGGTTCTATGCCACGTGCCCGGAGGACAATCTGCGTGACGCCGACGCGGCGGTGCGGTTGGCCACTGCGGCGACCAAGGCCTCGGAGCAGCGGGATTGGTCGCACCTGGACACCTTGGCGGCCGCCTACGCAAATGCCGGCCGATTTCCTGAGGCGATTCGCACGGTGGAAGCTGCCTTGAAGCTGGCGCCGGCCGGGAAGCAGGCGGAGGTCCAGCAACGGTTGGAGGGGTATCGGGCCGAGCGGGCGTTCCGTTGGTAGGGAACCGCCTGAAGGCGAAACGACGAGCGGCGCGGAATTCTGCTTTCCTTTTGCCACGGATTTAGTGACAATAGGCCTGGGGGCAGCGACCAGGGAACGGGGAGCGACCGTGCGGTCGCTGCGGGAGCTTGTCCGACAGTGCCGGGAGTAGGAGCGTGGAACCCGTGGAACCGAAGAGTCTGCCGGCAGTGTCGCCCGTCGAAGCGGCTGACTTTGGCGTCTGGGTGGAGCGTTACCAGCGGCTGGTGCGGTGGCGATTGGCCCGCTGGGTACCGCGTCAGGACGTCGACGATTTGGCACTCGAC
The DNA here is from genome assembly GCA_018402565.1 of Pirellulaceae bacterium. Lineage (GTDB taxonomy): Bacteria > Planctomycetota > Planctomycetia > Pirellulales > Pirellulaceae > M30B19. The sequence continues at coordinate 390,498 of JAGYIQ010000003.1, forward strand.
GTGTTTCGAGCTCTACAACGATCCCTGGAGACTGGGGACGGGGCCACAGCGACATTTGGGCGTGGTTCCCGAGGGCGCAAACGCTTGCAGGCCTGGCTGTTGGGTGAGGCTCGCGAGCGGGCTCGTCAGCACGTACGGGCCTTGCAGGGCAGCGACAGCGGTCGCATTGATTACCGGCGTTGGCGATCGCGCCGCCGGCGCTCGCTGCCGCCGGTGGACGCTCTGAGTACCCACCGCTTGAAGCGGGCCTATCGCCATTATCGCCAGCGCGGCGTCGCTGCGGGTGCCGTCGCTACGGGTGCCGTCGCTGCGGGTGCTGTCGGTGCGCGCGCCGAAGCGGGTGCCGTCGAGGCCGCTTGGCAAGCCGCGGCGTTGCGGTGTCTGGCCAGCGTACCGCTCCGCTATCGCGAGATCTTGGAGGCCTATTACCTGCGGGCTCGGTCGGCCCAGAACATCGCCGAACAACGGCAGCGGACCCCAGCGAGTGTCCGTCAGATTCTCTTGCGGGTTCGTCGTCTGGTTACACGAGCGGTTGCGCATCTTCCCCTGCCTGAGACGGCTCGTGACGGCGATCTGGTGTTGGCGGCGCTGCCCGCTCCCCGGTGGGGGCGGCTGTCGGACCTCCAGTTCGTAGCCGCGTGTCGGGCCGCCAGTTCGGCCGAAGCTGCAGCGGTCGTCGGTGTGGAAAAAAACTTGGGTGGGCCTCCGCCTTTGGATTCCGAGACGGCGGTCGGAGTGGTGGAGTTGCCGGGAGCACCGCCGGTCGCGGTGGAGCCACCGCCGCGGGTCTTGTCACCGGGATTGGCTGGTGAGGGTCGTGGTCGTCGATCGAAATGGCTGGAGCCGTGGGCGCTGGTTGGACTGACGGGAGGTGTGGGGCTGGTGGTCGTTTTGGGGGTATTGCTGAGTTTTTTTGGGCGGAACACGACGCCTGGGGTGGCCGAGACAGCGGGAGCCGGTGAGGCGCAGGGTGCCCCGTTGGCCGGGGAGCCACAACTCTCGGACCCTGGGGCCTTGGCCCCTGGCGCCTTGGGCCCTGGGCTACCTGCCGCTGCGGGTGCCGCCCGACCGGCCGCGGGCGTGGGGCCGGATTTCGCAGCCCAACCGCCCCGGGAGCCGGTATTGGAGGATCCCTTCAAGCGTGCGGGGGAACTGCCCCTGGACCAGGACCAAGACTTGGCAGCGGACCCCGCCAATTTGATCAAAGATGCTGGCCCCGTTGCTGCCGGGCCACAGAGCAGCGAGTTTGGGTGGGGGCGGTTGATCACCAGTCCGGACGCCCAGTGGCAAGTCGACCCTATGGCGGCTTTGGGGCGGGATTCGGCGACCTGGCAGCGCGAGGGAATCGAATTGCGGCTGACCCAAGGGCAGGCGGGCTTGGAATTGGCGGAGGGTTGGAGTGTTCGTTTCCAGGGACCGGTTCAACTGCGGCTACGTCGGGCCGCAGGGGGCGGGCGTGCGGGCGCGAATGCGGGGCCTGGCAAGTCGGTGGAGGTCGAGCTCTTGGACGGCTGGTTCCAGGTGCAGGTGCCAGAGGGGGCAGCGGCGCCGGCCGAGCTGGTGTTGGCCGCTGAGGCGACTGCCCAAGTGTCGCTGGGCAGCGATGTGTGGCTGCAGGCCTCGCCCGATTTTGGCACTTGCATTGAAGTGGTGGCCGGTGGAGCGCGCTTGGTGACGGGGCCAAAGCCATGGGAGGTGGTGGAATTGCAGGCGGCGGACCACTATCTGGCTCAGGTGCTGCCGGCATCGTTCGGCGACCGCGCGACGCCGGCGGCCATTGCTCTTGTTCGTCAGAACGGTGAGTTTATGGGCCGCTTGGTGCAGGATCAGGAGCCGTTGCACACGTCTCAGCCCTTGATTTTTGAGCGAATGTTTCAAGTTCTACTGCGGCGACTGCGCGAAGCGCCCGAACAAATCGATCGGGATTGGCGGACGGTTGTGGAACAATTGGGGGTCGCCGAGCGGGCGGGTCGGGGTAACGACGAGGTGCCGGAGACTTTATATAGCGGAGATCGGCTGCCCGAGTATCCGGAACTGCAGCGGCTCTTGATGCGGGGGCTGGTGATACCGCAGGGTGGGCCAGGGCAAATGGTGCGTTTGGGCAATGTGGTTGGAGGCCGCGTGGTCGTCAATGGCCGGGAATTCGACTTGGGCGATGCTGAGAAAGTGAACCGGGCACGCCAGGAACTGGAAGTCGATGTGAATCAGGCCCGAAACGCGCGGGTCAATCAACGCGTCAATCAGCGGGGCAATCGCCGCGGCCGCGGCAACCCATTTGATCCGGATGCCATGGTGGAGCAGATGATGGACCACCAAATGCGGCAGTTGGAGGTGATGGCCGACTTGGTCAACCAATTCGCTGGCGATGCGGCAGTCGTGGGTTTGGCCGAGGCTTTGCCGGGTGGCGGAGAGGATCTTGCCATGAGTTTAGACCCGGTGGTGCACCGCTTCAGTCAATTGACTGCGGCCACTGGAAAGCAGGATCGCGCGGCCGTGCGTGAGCACTTGCTGCGGGCTTTGAACATTGGCCTGGAGGATGAGCAGCAGCGAGCCGAGCGGCTGGACGCCATGCGCAGGAAACTTCATCAACGCTAGCTGGAGGCCGGGGCTCTGCAGCACAGGGCAATCGTCGGGGTACAGGGGCTAGTAAACGCTCGCGGTGTGTCGGGATCAGTTGGCGGGTGCCCTGTCGATCCCGCGCGACTTCGAGTACACTAGGGCGGAGTCCCTGACACACGTTGAACATGTCCCCCGACAACTCATGAACCGACCCAAACCTCGCTCCGGCGCTTTTCGTCCCAAATCTTCTCGCCCGATGCGGACCTTTGATGCTTCGCCGGTGCCCTCGACGCCATCGGTTGCCGACCGCCCGGGTGTTCATCGTAAAAAGCTGAAACTGACCAAGTCCTTCGCCGCCATGGGCCTGCCGCCGTCGATTTTGGCCGCGGTGCGGGCCGCTGGTTACGAGACACCGACAGCGATCCAAACTAGCCTGGTGCCGTTGGCGATCAAGGGCCATGACTTGGTGGGCCAAGCCCAAACCGGGTCGGGCAAGACGGCTTCGTTTGCCCTGCCGATTTTGGCGCAGTTGCAAGGCGATTGGGCCGCTGTGCAGGACAACGCTCGCAGCCAAAAACTGCCGCGGGCCTTGATCATGGTGCCGACGCGCGAGTTGGCCACGCAGGTGGCCGCCGAGATCAACAAATTGGGTCAAGGCCAGAAGGTCCGCTGCATTGCAGTCTATGGTGGCGTCAACATTCGCACCCAGCAACGGCAACTGCAAGAAGGCTGCCAAGTCGTCGTGGCCACGCCTGGCCGCGTGCTCGATTTGCATTCGCGGGACTCGATCGATCTGAGTCGTTTGGAAGTGGTGGTCTTGGACGAGGCCGACCGGATGCTGGACATCGGCTTCCGCCCCGCCATCGAACGGATTCTGCGGAAGTGCCCTCCGGAACGACAAACATTGATGTTGAGCGCCACCGTTCCCGAGGAAATCCTCCGCCTGGCACAACTGTACATGCGGCAACCCAAGTTGATCTGCCTGCCCAAGTCCGAGCAGGACAACCGGACGATCGACCAGTACTACTTCTCGGTCGAGGGCGAAAACAAGTACGACTTGTTGGTGGCCGTGTTGGAACGCGAACAACCGCCACAGTCGATTGTATTCTGTCGCACGAAGCTGGGCACCGAACGCCTGTTCCGTCGCTTGGAGAAGGCGCGTGTCTACGACGGCTTGGCAACGCTGCATGGGGATATGAGCCAAGCGGCCCGCGAACGCGTGATGCAGCGGTTCCGCGCCGGCGAGATTCGACTGCTGATCGCCACCGACGTGGTCGGACGCGGCATCGATGTCTCGACTGTCTCCCATATCATCAATTTTGATGTCCCCAGCTTGGCGGAAGATTACGTGCACCGGGTCGGACGCACCGGCCGCATGGGACGGGAAGGGGTCGCCTACACGTTTGTCTCGCGCGATCAGGGCAGCGACTTGACCGCCATCGAATACCAGATCAACCAGCTGCTGAAACGCGATCACATTCCGGGCATCTCGATCGAGCCGCACGAACGCACGATCGAATCGGAAGCCGAGGCGGCCGAAAACGAAGCCGCGACGCCGACCCCCTCCCGCTATCGCCGCTGGTAGCCCGAGCGATTGCGGTAACCGTTCACGGGTGGACTTAGCGATTGCGTTTCCGCATCTCGCGTTGGATGTCGAGTTGGGCGTCTTTCTTTTTCAGGTCTTGGCGTTTGTCGTGGTCTTGTTTGCCGCGGCCCACACCCAGCAGGACTTTGGCGATGCCACGCTCGTTGAAGTACACCCGCAGCGGCACCAAGCTGTAGCCCTTCTCGGTGGTGCGACCCGCCAATTTGGCCAATTCGCGGGCGTGGACCAACAGCTTGCGAGCTCGGAGGGGCTGGTGGTTCATATAGCTGGCTTGGGGATAGAGACCAATGTCGGCATTGACCAGAAACAATTCGCCGTCGCGGATGTGGGCGTAAGCTTCATCCAGAGCCAACTTCCCATCGCGGAGGCTCTTGACCTCGCTGCCATGCAAGACGATGCCGCACTCGATTTTCTCTAAGATCTCGTACTTGTGGTTGGCCTTGCGATTGTCCGACACGATTTTGTCGCGTGATTCGGCCTTTTTTTTATCTTTGGATTTGGCCATAACTGCAGCGAGAACTTTTTGACTGACTGTATTGGCGGGATCAGCCGAATGGGATTGGCCGCGTTGACCACCACAAAACACCGAGGCAGACGCCCCTCGGCTCAGGGGATCCCGCCCCGGTCTTGGTGTTGACAAAGCACCAGACAAGTGGCCTTTAGGGTAGTCCCGCTGCTGCTGGCGTCAAGGGACCTGGACGTCTCGCGAGGGTTCTCCGCCCTCTATGGCGAGCTCGATGGCGAGCTCGGCCGCCCAGCGTGAGCCCAGCGGAGCTTGGGTAAAACCGGAGCTCCGGCCCATCGACGGATGCCTTCCGAACGAGGTCGTGTGCGGCCAGAGTACAGTGCTGCCGAAATACGGTGCTGCCGAAATACGGCGCTGGCAGAGAACTAGGCTGCGGCACGCCAGCGACGACCAGACGTCGACCCGGACGCTGCTGCGGCCGAGGACTCGTTGTCGGCGGCCAGGGCGTCGGCTTCCAGAGCCGCCTGGTTCCGCCGCGGCGAGTTGCCGCCTGCTAGAGTTTCGGAGGTTGCGGAACCGCGACGACCGTTGACCTTGAGACAACCGAGGCTTTGGAAGCGGCTCCATGCCACTGGCCACAGCCGCGGCACGAGAAAGCCGCTGCCCAATTCGCGGAGGCCACTCCACATGGCCCGACTCCGCCAAGTCTGCGGCTGCTCCTGTTCGACCAGGGTCAGCACCAAGTTGGACGAGCGACCACACCAACGGTACCCGCGTTCGATTTCCGCCGTGATCGCATCACCGGCAATCAAGCCACCGTCCAACCAGTCATGCTGCCAGCCCTGCTCCTGAACGGACACGCCTAGAGCCAACTCGGCGTAGCCTTCGGGCAAGCTCATCGTCCGGCCATGGGCCCAGGACTCCAAGAGCGAGCGGCGACACAGACCCGCCCACCCAGTCGGGCCCATCACCCGCTGCTGTGGTCGGAGGGTCGCGACCTGCCACTGTTCGCCCACCAACTCTTCTAGATACTGCGGGTGGTAATTCTTGGTCAACGCGACGCTGCTGGCCAAACACCCGGCGTGGGACAGCCCGGTTTCGCTGTCGCCGCCGCCCGCATCCGTCGCCGCATAGATCCGCGGGCTGATCAATCCCAAGTCGCGGCGATCCAGCTGCGCGAGCGCCGACTCCAACGCCGCTTCGGTCAATTCGATGCCGGGTGACAACCAGAACACCCAGGGAGCGGTGGCCGACTCAGCGCCCAAGGCCAACATCCCCAGGCGCGATAAGCCACGCGATCGCGGCACGACCACCGCTTCAATCTCGCTCAGGATTCCGTGGGGGTCCGCATAGTCACCCGTGTAGACCACCAGCACGTCCACTTGTTCGGTGGCGTAGCGAAGCACGCTGGCGAGCGTCGTTTCAAACGCGTCCACTTGATCCATCAAGGGAACCATGATTGTCAATCGAGGCATTCAGTTACCTTTAACCGCAGCGCATTCCGTTGCTGTGCAGTGCTCTGGCCGACGGACCACTCCCGTGATCACCGCCGACCGAGCAGCAGATGGTCCAACCGCAACGAAGCGGGATCAGAACCAACCTGATTTCACTAGAGCAAACTTCGGCAGTCCCCGGTCCTAAAGTTAACCGGATTTCATCGACCCCAAAGGGCAGGTGGCGACCTTGCCGGTCGTACCGATCCGCCACCCTGATTTTCATCCACTTTCCAGCAATCCTCGGGTGCCACCGGCCTAGTCGCGAAGTGCTAGCAGAGAGTCCGAGCGCCGTTGCGGTCTGCGGAATGCACCAGCCCCAAGGATTACCGCCCAACCTTTAGAAGTTACGATAGGTCTTGTCGGGTCCTTAACCGCTCTTGGCGCACGATTCCAGGTGTCCAGTGGGCGAGACGGTTGGTGTGTTGCGGAGTGACGAACCGTTTTCCGAAAAATTACCAAGTCGCCAAGTTTTTTTCTTGTAAGCGTAGCTAAGATCCGTATGATCGGTGCCAGATACTGCGGCCTCTCACGTGGCAAGGTCGCGACGGAATAAGCGACAGCGAGAGTTCGGAATCAGCGAGTGGGTGTGATGGGCGAGACAAACAAAAGGTCGGCACGGGAACTCCGGCACGGGAACTCCGGCACGGGAACTGAATTCAAAACAAAGTCGATTCGTTTTGTTGCGTATTTTGTGGCGATCTCGATATTGCTGCTTGCGGTTCCAGGCAAAGTGAGCCACCTGCTTGTCGATCCATTTATTCCTGTGTCATTAGGGTTTTCGACTCGTGGAATGGCGTGGGCAGTCGTCGTCTTTGAGTGTGGTAAAGGGGTCAGGCGTCCATTGTGCGAAGCACCCGCAGGGCCGTTCCGGCAATTGACGCCTGCCCCCTTTACCAAACGCCAAGTTTTGGCTGTGACAAAGCAGCAGCCATGGGGCGACTGATCTATTGTGGCCTAACAAAACACAGCGGAGTATTATTTAATGAGAGTAATTTGGTTTTGTGTCGTTATCGTTTCGATGGCCTGGACTGGTGACCTGTCTCTGGACCACAGTCGTGCTCAAAGCACCGTTGAGGAGGTCTTGGAACTGGCTGGTCCTCAATGGGAGTCGCAGCGTAAACGCAATTACAGTCAAACGGGTTTACGGATTGAACAACTTGAGGAACGGCAAGCGCGTGGCGCGGAGGGTGTTCGCAGGACACGGCAGAGCCGAGATTTTTTTCGTCAGGCGATGCCAAAATGATACGAAAAGTCGGGCTTCTGCCGGAGACTGCGATTGACAAGTCTGAATCGAGCTGGAACGCCGACGCAATTCTTTGGAGCAACGTGATTGCCCAGAACTCAAAGTACGGATTCAAGGTTGATTACAACCAGGCCCATCAACTCTGGGGGATCAAGCAACAGACTGTATGGGGCACTGTCCCGACTTGGAAGTGGCTGGTAGATCCGCTTCCGACGGTGTCGCCGGTCGATCAGGCACTGATGCGTGGATTGTCATTGGACCCAAGGTTGGGCGTGTCAAGTTCGGATTTACCCTTAGAGCTTCTCTTCACGCAGATGAGCGATCAGAAACTGACTGGAAAGGTTAACTCGCGAGTAGATTCAGAGAGCAGACGTGTCGTTGAGGTAAACTGGACGAATTTCGTCGAGGAGCTCGATCCTGCATCAGCCCCGCAAGGGGCGGTTGGTTATCAAATGAGCATTCGTGTGGATTTGTTACCGGATCAGGAATGGCAGTTACAGTACTACGAAATGCGAATTGATTTCATTGACAATAACCAACAATCGATTGTCGTACATTGTTGGACGTCGGAATTCGATTATTCACAACTTGGCCTAAATGGGTCTTACCGGATCACCGACATTGAGGATGCAGGACGCGGCTTCATCAAGACCATCCGATTTATTCGCAGACTAACAGAATCCGAACAAGCTGGCTTACTCAAGCTTTGCTTCATGTCAGGATATCAATTGCCGGAACCCGAAGGGCTACCACAGGACTCCCAATGGTGGCTGTACTTGTTGGCCGCCACCGCTGGCGGAATTTTGTTATGGTTCGGTCGACGTTGGTACAGAAGTCGGTTCTAGCCGAGGCAGCGGCCGACGTGACGATTGAGCCCCGCCTTCAGTCGCCGCCCGTTATCAGATCGAAGGTTCGCATGTCGAAGGTCTGACCGCTGTCACGTCGGAGCGGTCGTTCGGAGGCGGGTCGGCTGCGCGGCGTCGGCTGGCCAATGGGCGGTGGCGTAAAGATAGACAGAACCGCGGCCCAGGACCTGGGCCTGGTTCTGTTGCACCAAGACCGCGGTGCTTTCATCGATCCCCAGTCCGACGATGGTGGGGAATTGTTGCAGGGTGTCCTCCAGATCCTGAAAGCGGTTGCGTTGGGCGAAGTGTTGGTCGATGCCGAAGCCGGGCAGGAAGCCGAAGCCACGTCGGTACCCATCCTGCACCATGATTTGATTGCCCACCGGTGCCCCGCGAATCAGCAGCTCGCCCTGGATCGAGGCGCCGGCGGAGCTGCCACCGATGATCCCGCCGCGTTGCAGGCATTCACGCATTCCGGCCAGCGGCTTGGCTGTCCTCGTAGGCGTCCACAAACCGCCACTGCCGCCCGCCACCGAACCAAATGCCGGTCGCATTGGCCAGTTTTTGGCGAAAGGCGTCGGAGTTGACGGCTTCCCAATCGGTTTGCGGCAGGACCTGCACGTCGCGGACTCCCAGCCGCCGGAACACGCGGGCTTCGCCGGGCTCCCCACCCGCCCGATTCAACTCGGCGGCCGGGACGGCGGTGGGCAAGATCACGATGCGGGCCTCGGCGCCGCCGGCTTGCTCGACAAAGGCTTGCCAGATATCCGCCGTGGCACCGCCTCCGCCCACGATCAACAGGCTCCCGTGCGGCACCAAAGGCAAGGTCGCCGTCGTCTCCATGGCGGGTTCAGCGGCCGTCGCGGGTGGAGCCGCGGGGTCTTGTGTTGCGGGTTCGATAGTGGGGAACGGCGGCAGGTGTCGCTCGCGATTGGTGCGGACCAGCGTGGTCCAGTCCAAGTTCCGTTGTCCGGGTCGCAGTTCCCACTGCCGCGCCGGTTGATGGGGTGTGGCGGCAAAGTAAACGTGAGCTCGGCCGGCCCCCAGCACGCGCAGGGACCGCTGGTGCACGACGACCGCGGTCGACTCGTCCAAGCCCAGTCCCACGCAGGCGGGATGCCGAGCCACGGCGGCCTGCAAGCGGGTCTGGCGTTGGCGTTGGCTGAAATGCTGGTCGACAATCGCCCCAGGCAACAGGTCGAAGCCGGTGGCCAGTTCAGGTTGTTCTTGGCCGCCGGCGATCATGACTTGCGAGGTGATCGCTGCTCCGGCGCTTGTACCGCCCACGACGGCCCCGGCTTGGAGTCGCTCGCGGAGGGTCCGTTCGACCGCGGTTCCCGCATAAGCCTCGGCCAGACGCGCTTGATCACCGCCGGCCAACCAGATCGCGGTGGCTGTCCGCAGCGGCTCGACAAAGTTGGCCTGGTCGGCCAATTCCCGCTGGCGGGTGTGCAGCACATCGATCTGGGCGAACCCCAGTCCCTCCCAGGGCTGCCGCCAATCTTCGTTGGGGTCATCGGCCGCGGCACTGGCGGTCGGCACGATGACCAAGCGGCTGTCGGGTCGATCAGCGCCGCCCAGTATCGCGAATGCTCGCCGCAATTCGTCGGGCAAGGTCCCGCCACCGACCAGGAACAAGTGTCCGGCGGGATCGAACGGGGCCACTCGCTCGGCCGGATCGCGGGCGACGGGCTCCCCCCGTTTGGGTTCATCGCCGACCGTGGGCCTGGGTAGCGACGCCAGCGTCAACAACAGCAGGCCGAAAAACGTCAATCGCCAGCCACCGATCGCCGAGCGAATCGGCGCCTGCGGCCCCAACCCATGCCCAGTTCTCGGTCGGTAAATCGATTTGCCAGTTCCCATGGATGGTCCTTCGGGGTTAAGAAACGGTGTAACCGTTCACGGTGGAGAGGTATTTCTAGGGGCTGGTGCGTTCCGCAAGTCGGAGCGTGCACGGGGGGAACCTGGTGGCATTCTCCCGTTGCTTTGACGCGCAAGTGACCGCTGCGTCTGCCCGACTTGTTTCACGACACCCTACGGGGCCTGAACGGTTAGGAAGCGGTTGGGTGCCAGGTGACCATCCGGCCGGCCTGCCGCCGCCCTCGATTCTAGTGCAATTCGGTGTCGTTAGGTGTGGGTGATTCGCTTAGTCAGTCATAACACGCCATTGGATTTTCGCGTGGCAGCCGCGGCGGGTATCGAGTAAGGTAAAAGGGGGCGAGTTTGTTGGGGCATTCATTGTTGAAGGAGAGAAAATCATGTGCCAGCGCGTCACACATGCACCCACGGTAGCCCTGGCGGCACTGCTTTGGCTCGGTGGTCTTGGCCACGCCAGTGGTTCGGTCGCCTGCCAGGTGTTCGTCAACGTCCCCACGGCAGCGACTGCCGCTCAGGACGAAGAGATCCGCGAACTGAAGCAGCGATTGGAACGTGAGAGTCGTGAGTTAAAAGAGCGGATCGAGAAAAGTCTGGCCGATGGTGAAACCGAGATGGCCGAGAAATTGGAGCAGAAGCTCCAGCGGGTGCGGCAGGAGATCGAAGCTCGGATTGAGGAACTCACAGCAGGTGCTGGGCGGCGAGCGGATGCCGAGCGGAGTGAAAAAGCCGAAGAGCGGAAACGCGTACAACAAGCTCGCCGTGCGGAAGCCCGCGAGCAGGCCGCGCAAGCCCAGAGAAAAGCCGAGATCCGCGAGCGCGAAATGAACGAGGCGCGCGAGCGTGAGAAGACTGCCGCGCGGGAGCGGGAGATGGTTGAACGGCGGGAGCGGGAGATGGTTGAACGGCGTGAGCGGGAGATGGCCGAGTTGCGCGAGATTGCCGAGCGCCAGTTGCGGGCCGAGCGGGAAGCGATGGCCGAGCGCGAGCGAGCCATGCGGCGCGAACGCGAGGCAGCTGGGGGGGAGCCCGAGCCGATCGTCCGCGAGTTGTACGAGCAATTGACGCAGGCCATCAAGCAGCGTCAGCCTGATCGCGTGGTGCGTTTGAGTCACGAGATCGCCGAGCATTTGATTCGCCAAAACGATCGCGAGCGACACGGCCACGAGGGTCCACGTCACGAGGGTCCGCGTCACGAGGGTCCGCGCCACGATGGCCCTCCGCACGAGGGTCCGCGTCATGATGGCCCGCGTCATGATGGCCCGCGTCACGATGGCCCGCGTCACGATGGTCCACGTCATGATGGTCCGCGTCACGATGGTCCGCGTCATGATGGCCCACGTCATGATGGTCCGCATCACGATGGCCCGCATCACGGTGGCCCTCCACATGACGGTCCGCATCACGGTGGTCCGCATCATGAGAGGCCGCATGCTCCGCCAGCGATGGGACCGGATGTTATGCCTGTTGTGGAGCAGATGTTCCGTGAATTGCGCGAGGAGTTGCAACAGCTGCGACGTGAAATGGAAGAGCTGCGTCGTCGGCGGTAGTCTGGCCCTCATGCGTGTTGATTGATGCTTGTTGATTGATGCGTTGGTCTTGCGAGTTGGTCATGATTTGTTGTTGGTGAACGTGTCCCCATGGATGGTGGGGGGAAGTCGTTTGGGCTGGGCCGCTCGGATGATGTCCCCCCGCTACCTTTTGCTCGGTGCGCTTGCTCGGTGCGTTTGCTCGGTGCGTTGAGAGGCGGGGAACGGCTGGTTTCGACATTGTTGTAAATAAAATCATAGATGGATTATTTGAAATTGTATGGCGACAGGTGGTCTGGGTGGTGACGACGATTGGGTAGAAATTAAGTCGCAGCGGTTGGATGTTGCCGGCGCGCACGACTATTTGGCGGATGCGACCGGTCGGTGGGGAGCGACGGTCGTGTTCTTGGGGCGGGTGCGGCGGTTTACTGATCCGAGCCACACGGGTTTCTTCCCGGCGGGAGTGGTATTGTCGGGTGGGCCCGCAGTTGTCGAGACTCAGGTCGTCGAGACTCAGGTCGTCGAGACACAGGTCGTCGAGACTCAGGTCGTAGAGACACAGGTCGTCGAGACTCCGGCTCTGCACTACGAGTGTTATCCGGAGATGGCGCAGCGGGCGATCCAGGGGTTGTTGGCCGAGTGTCGGCAGCGGTGGTCGTTGGGTCGGTTGGTGGTCCAGCACCGCGTGGGTCGGTTGGTGGCGGGAGAGGTGGCGATCGTGATCGGCGTCAGCAGCAGTCATCGGGCGGCGGCTTACGCGGCCAACCAGTACTTGATCGATGAAATCAAGCGGCGAGTTCCTGTCTGGAAGCAAGAGATTTATCCGTCGGGCGCGACTACCTGGGTACATCCTCGGCCCGATCGAGTACAATAGGCAGTAGGTGGGTTGGCACCGTGGCTGGGACCGCGCCCGGCGTGTGGGTGCCGGGTCAAATCGTCGGACCGGATCGTCGGTTCAAGTCGGAACGGGTTCAGATAACGAGCGGGAGCTGGGTGGCGTGTCAAAGACCAAATCGAGAGCCAAAGAACAGTGCCGTGTAGGCGGATGCTCGGGCGTTGCAATGCCGCTGCGGTGGTTGGTGGTTGTGGGTTGTTTGGTCGGGCTGTTGAGCTGCACGTTCGTCGGAGCGGATGAAGCGGCGGACGCCCGGGACGGGTGGCAATTGAGTTTGGCGGCTCCAGGCCAGTTGGACGTCAGTTGGGGGTCGGAGCGAGTCACGGGTTACCGCTTTACGGAATTGAAGAAGCCCGCGTTGTATCCGGCGTTTGGGCCGGGTGGGCATTCGATGGTCCGCAACTACCCCTTGCTCAAAGGGGTTGCGGGCGAGGCCACGGACCATCCGCATCACAAATCGATTTGGTTGGCTCATGGGGATGTCAACGGTTACAGTTACTGGGACGAGCGGGCGGTGATAGCCAACGTCACGCCTCCGCAGATCGAGGCCGATGCGGCGGCATTTGTGGTGGTCAACCAATGGCTGGCGCCGGGCCAGGGCGGTGAATCCAAGTCGGGCGAGTCGGGCAGCGAGTCGACCGAGCAGGGTTCAGCGGGCGGCGAGCAGGTTGTGATCCGCGAGCGGACTCGGGTCAGTTTTGGACGATTGTCACCGGAGCAATCTCCGTTGGCGGGTGGTTGGTGGGTGCAGTACCAGGTGCAGTTGACGGCCGCGTCGGGTGAGGTGCGGTTTGGTGATACCAAGGAGGGTTTTTTTGCGATACGAACGCACCCGAATCTGCGGTTGACGAACGATCCTCGAGCGGGTGTGACGACGGCCAATGGCCGGGCGTTGAATTCGCAGGGCCAGCGGGATCGTGAATTGTGGGGCCAGTCGGCGGCATGGGTGGCCTACGGCGGCATGATCGATCAGCAGCCGGTGACCGTGGTGATGATGGATCATCCAAAAAATTTACGACATCCCACCACCTGGCATGCGCGGGAGTATGGGTTGGTGGCGGCCAACCCGTTTGGCCTGCACGACTTCCAAAAAAAGCCGTCGGGCGCGGGCGATCATGTCGTACCGCAGGGCCAGTCGCTCGAGTGTTGCTACCGAATCGCTTTTCTACCGTCGTTGTTGGACGAAGCCGCGATAGCGGCGGCCTACAGCGAGTTTGCTGCCAGCCCGCATGGTTGGGGCCAGTAAGTTCCCGCTGGGGCCGGTAAGTTCCCGCTGGGATCATTAAGTCCTGGCTGGGGACCGGCAAGTTCCTGTTGGAGCTCGGCGAGTTCCCGCTGGAGATGAGAGCGACCGACCGTGAGTGGTTCGTTTGCCCTCGTGTACCATTTCATTCCATAACTTTGAGAAAACGAGGCCTCCGTGTCAGCCGGCAAACGCAGTTTGGGCGACGTGATGAAAGAGTTCGCCGATCATCGCTTGGTGATGAAGGAGGAATTGCAAAAAGTCATCGTGGGACAAGACGAGGTCATCGAGCAGTTGTTTGCCGCCATCTTCACGCGCGGTCACTGCTTGTTGGAGGGCGTGCCAGGTTTGGCCAAGACCTTGTTGGTCAGCACGGTGGCGCGGATCCTGGACGTCAACTTCAACCGGATCCAATTCACCCCGGACCTGATGCCGGCGGACATCACGGGCACCAACGTGTTGGAGGAGGACGAATCGGGCAAGCGATTTTTCCGCTTTGTCGAGGGTCCGATTTTCACCAACATCCTGTTGGCCGACGAAATCAACCGCACGCCGCCCAAGACGCAATCGGCTTTGTTGCAGGCGATGCAAGAGCGACAGACCACGGTGGGCCGCGAGACCTACGACTTGCCGGATCCGTTTTTTGCGATCGCCACGCAGAACCCGATCGAGCAGGAGGGCACGTACCCGTTGCCGGAAGCCCAGTTGGACCGTTTTATGTTCAACATCATTGTGGGTTACCCATCGGCGGAAGAGGAGGAGAAGATCCTCTTGGCGACGACCACGGGTGAGCGACCGGAGGTCCGCAAGGTGTTGACGGCCAAGGCGATCGTCAACCTGCAGAAACTGGTCAGCAACGTGGCTGTCAGTCCATTGGTGATTTCATATGTTGCGAAACTGGTCCGAGCGACTCGGCCCCGCGACGTCTCGGCCCCCGAGTTTGTCCGCGAGTTGGTGGATTGGGGGGCCGGTCCGCGGGCCGGTCAATTCTTGATCCAGGGTGGCAAGGCGATGGCCGCGATGGACGGCCGTTTGAGTGTTAGCTTGGACGATGTGCGACGGGTGGCGGTGCCTGTGCTGCGGCATCGAATCAGTTTGAACTTTCAGGCTCAAGCCGAAGGGATGGACAACGAGGCGGCGGTCAAGCGATTGCTGCACGAGGTGTCCGAGCCCAGCATTTCCAAATACGCCAAGTAGTCGGCCTGTTCGCGCCGCTTTCCTGAACCACGAGTAGCCTGTCATGAGCAATGGCGTCGGCCAGTACCTGAAGCCCGAGGTGATCAACCAGATCAAACGGTTGGATCTACGGGCTCAGTTTGTCGTGAAGGGCTTTCTGCAGGGCTTGCACGCCAGTCCCTTGCATGGATTTAGCGTCGAGTTCAGCGAGCATCGCGAGTACCGCCGCGGCGATGATCCGCGCGGCATCGATTGGGGCGTCTATGCCAAGACCGACAAGTACTACATTCGCAAGTACGAGGCCGAGACCAATCTGACGGGCTACTTGGCGGTGGACCAAAGCCAATCGATGGGCTACACCTACCGACAGGAGTTGACCAAGTTCGATTACTCGATCTGTCTGGCCGCCAGTTTGGCGTACTTGATGATCGGACAGCAGGACCCGGTAGGCTTGATCACCTTCGACCAAAAGGTCCGCGACTGCCTCAAACCCAAAAGTAGTCGGCGGCAGCTGACCAATATGTTGGCGCTGTTGTCGCGGTTGCAGCCGACGGGTGCCACCGACGTAGCTCAGAGCTTGTTGCAGATCAGCGGGATGTTGAAGCATCAGAGCCTGATCATGTTGTTTACCGATCTGTTGGTGGATCCAGGGCCGGTGCGGCAGGCGCTGAGTCGACTCAAACATGGCGGCCACGACGTGATCTTGTTTCACGTGTTGGATGAAGCGGAAGTGTCCTTCCCGTTTGAGGGCGCCTTGATTTTGGAGGATCCGGAGAACGGCGATGAGGTTCGGCTGGACGGACGCTCGATGCGGCAGCCCTACCGCGACGCGGTGCGTGATTTTCAAACCGAGTATCGCGATTGGTGTCACAAGCTGCGGATCGATTATGTGGCCATCGATACGCAGACCCCCTTCGACAAGGCATTGTTGGAGTACCTCATGAATCGGCGAATGAGGTTATAGGCAATGACGGCCTTGCATGTTTGGCTATTGGGTCTGGGTGCGGTGCTGGCGTTGGGGCCGATCGTGCTGCACCTGTTGTTGCAGGATAAGCCCAAGCGTTTGCCTTTCCCGGCGCTCCGATTTGTTATGGCGCGGCAACAACACGCGCGGCGGTCTTATCGACTGCGGCATTGGGTGCTGTTGGCCTTGCGAGTGGCGGTCATCGGCTTGGTGGCTTTGGCGCTCAGTCGACCGGCGGCGGCCACGGCCTTGTTCGGCTCCAGCCTGTTGCTGGGCGCGACGCTGGTGTCCGGCGCGCTGTTCTTGCTTTTGACCCTGTCGTGGCGGCATCAACTGCGATCGGCTGATGAGGCGTTGGCCAGTCGCACGGCGAGTGCCAATGGACGAAACTCCGCGGGCGGGGCGCGGAGTGCTGGGTCGCAGGGATTGGGGGCGAGTGGCGCGGGAGCCCCACCCGCGACCGCCACCGAGCCCGGTAGCCGTGGCAACGCAGGCGGTGGCCGCGCGAGGAACTGGCCGATTATCCTTTTGACCCTGGTGGTCCTGGGGCATGTGCTGGCCGCTGGGTGGTTGGCGACACAATTGTTCAACAGTGGCTCGGGGCCCGTGTTGACGGGCAAACAGCCTGTGGCGGCTGCGATCGTGATCGATACCAGCCCGCGCATGTTGTACCGCTTGGAGAACCAAACTCGGCTGGAGCGCGCCCAGACCTTGGCGGCGTCGATTGTCGAGCGCTTGCCGGCCGGCAGCCAAGTCATGATCGTCGACAGTAGTCCCAATCCGGTCGGGCTCAGCTTGGATCTGGCGGCGGCCAAGCAGCAAATCGCGGCATTGCGGATCAACTACCAATCGCAGCCACTGCCCAACCGCGTGCGGGCAGCGACGCAGCTGTTGGCGGACAGCCCGTTGGAGGGCCGCGAGCTATTTGTTGTGTCGGACTTGAGTCGGCCCAGTTGGACGGCCGCGGGATCCGCTACCCAGCGGTTGGAGTTGGACGACGGGCTATCGATCTACGTGGTCGATGTCGGTGCCAAGTCGCATGAAAATTGGTCGATCGATCAGTGGGACTTGCCCACCCCGGCCATCACCCCCGGGGGGACGATCCAGGTCAACGCCACCATCGCTCGCAAAGCGGTACGGAACTTGGGCGAAGATCTGATGACGGCCGTCGCCGCCGATCGCAATCGGGCCACAGCGGCCACCGATGCCCCTGCGGAGGCTGAGGCGGAGGCGGCAGGGGCAGATGACGTCGCCGAACCGATCGATCTGGGTGCAGCAGATGCAACGATGGCGACCGAACTCCCCGCCGAAGGTCGCACGGTGCGACTGTTGATCGAGAAGCCCGAGGCTGGCAAGCCGGTCCATCGCAATGGGGAAACCTTGGTTCCTGCGCAGCACTGGGAACGCGTCAGTCAAGTCAACTTGGCGCCGGGGCAATCGACGGAAGTGTCGTTCTCGGTGCCCGACCTGCCGGAGGGCATCCATCATGGTTGGGTGGAGATTGTAGGAGGGGATGCGTTGGGCTTTGACAATCGACGTTTCTTCACCATCACCGTACAGCCGGCGTGGCGGGCGCTGATCGTCAACGGGCCGGGCGTCAACGACGCCAATTTCTTGGAGGCCATCGCGCCGGAGACTGTGCGGGACAAGGGGCAAGCGGTGTTCGATTGCCGGGTCATTAGCGACAGGCAGTTGGGCGAAGTCAATCTAACGGATTTCCGAGCGGTGTTCTTTCTCAATCCAGGTCCCTTGAGCGACGATGCCTGGCGACAGCTGGATCGGTACGTCAGCGGCGGCGGCAGTGTTGGGTTCTTCTTGGGGCATAACGCCTTGAGCTTGGTCGAGGGACGCTCGGTGCCGCACCCCAGCTTCAACGGCCCGCTGGCCCAGCGGGTGTTGCCCGGCGTGCTTGAAGCGCCTTGGCGGCAACCGGACGGTTTGCTGTTCGAGCCCACGGCTTGGGACCACCCGATCTTCACTCGCATGCAACCGCTGCGGACGGTGTTAATGTGGAATCGCTTGCCGATCTTTATGCACTTTGGCTTGCAGGCGACGGAGACGACCAGTGAAACCGGGCCGCAGCCGGGGGCGGGGAATGCCGTCGCCTCGAGTCCTGCGGTGGAGGCGGGCACCCAAGCCGCTGACACAGCAGAGGCCGGCAAAGTCGGCCAGTCCGACGACGTGGGTCAGGCGGATAATACGGCAGTGCCCGACAGCGAATCGCCGGCCAAGGCGGTGCGGGTATTGGCCACGTATTCCAACAACATTCCGGCGTTGGTCGAGGCGACCGTGGGCCAGGGGCAGTTGCTGCTGATGACCACGCCGGTCACCGACCCCACCCGACCGGACGACGGCCGTCGACCTTGGAACTCCTTTGCGATCAGCGACGAACGCTCTTTCACTTATTGGTTGCTGACAACCGAGATTGCACGTTATTTGGCCACGATCCGTTCGGCCAATTTGAACGGCGTGGTCGGGGACTCGTTTGTCCTGCCCAACGATCAACTGGATGCGCCCGCTCGCTATGCCCTGTACCGGCCAGAAAATCAGGAGCCTGTGGACGTGGCGGTGGAACGCAATCGTCTGTACTTGGACTTCAACGATCGACCGGGGGTTTATCGGCTGCGTGGGGTCAACAATCAGCAGCAAGTCCACTTGCGCGGCTTCTCCGCCAACGTGCCGGGCAACCAAAGTGACTTGGGGCGGATTGGCAAGCCGCAATTGGACGGCTGGTTGGGGCGAGGGCGTTACGCGCTGGCTGAAAACGAGGAGCAAATCCAGCGGGCTCAAGGGGCCGGTCGCGTGGGGTTGGAGTTTTACCCCAGCTTGATTCGTCTGTTGGCGGTGGTGTTTTTGGCGGAAATGTTGGTATCGAATTGGTTCTATCGCGAGCCGCCCCGCAAGCGGACCGCGCACGAGCTGGTGGCGGGCGATTCGCCCTAACAAGAAGGTCCGCGGTGCGATGTTTGAATCCTTGAGTTTTGACCCGGTGTTCCCGTGGTGGGTGATCGTCGCCTTTGCCGCCGCGGCCGGAACACTGAGTGTCTTGCGGCCGGGGTTCGGGGACTTGAGTGTTGGCAAGCAACGCGTGCTGATCGGCTTGCGCTTCCTGGCGTTGGCCCTGTTGTTATTGGCCATGATTCGACCGGGGCTGCTGTCGGTTGAGAGTCTCAAGCAACGAGCCGTGATCCCGGTGTTGTTGGACATCAGCAAATCGATGCAGTTGCCCAACGCGGCGCAGGGCTCTTCCCGCTATCAAGTCGCGAATGAGGTTTGGGAGCAGTTGCAGGGCTTTCAGCCACGGTTGGCGGAGCACGATGTCGAGTTGATGCTGTACGGATTTGAACGCGATCTGACGCCGTTTTCCGCCAACGCCAAAGCCGCTGGGGCGGACGCGGATGCCGAAGGTCAGGCACCCACGGCCGCGCCGGTGGGCGATTTGCCCACGGCACCAGTGGGACGCGAGTCCGATCTGCTGGGGGCTGTCGACGCGGTCATGCGGTTGAATCGCAGTCGCCGAATCGCTGGGCTAATCATGTTGAGCGATGGCGTGCCGAACGTGATTCGGCCCCAGACCACGGCCAATGAGTTGACGCGTTCCTTGGCGGCTCGCGATGCGCCGTTTCACGGCATGGTGTTGGGCCCCAGCACCGTGGCGGAGGATTTTATTGATGCGGCGATCGAGGTCATGCCCGATAACTTGGCCGGCTTCGCCGAAAACGAGATCGAATTTCGCTCGGCCGTGCGGCTGCGTGGCTTCAATCGCCAGACCGTGCCGGTGCAACTGTGGGTCCGCCAGCCGGATGGTGTGGAGGTGTTGGCTCAGACCAAACAGATCACGGCCACGTCGGCCGACCATTTGGCTCAAGTCGACTTCAGTTATTTGCCGGAACAGCCCGGCAGCTACAAGTTGCGTGTGCAGGTCCCGGACCAACCGCGCGAGGTGGCGTTGACCAACAACCAACTGTCCGCTTACTTGGAGGCCTTTCCCGGCGGATTGCGGATACTCTACGTCACCGGCGATTTGCAGTTCGAGCATCACTTTCTGGTGCGATCGCTGCAGGCCAGCAAGGACATTCAGGTCAAGACGATTTGGATCGACGCGCGTGATCGCGGCCGCTGGCCGTTGGACCTGACTCGTGAGATCGCTGACAACAGCTTTGACATCGTCGTGTTGGACAACATCGATGCCTCTGCCTTGCATGGCCCGCAACGCAGCAACCTGGAGCCGTTGGCCCAATCGGTACTCGAGGGACGCGGCCTGCTGATGATGGGTGGGTATCACAGCTTTGGACCGGGTGGCTACGCCGACACGCCATTGGCCGATGTGTTGCCGATCCGCATGTCGCGAAACGAGCGACAGGAATTTGAATCCCCACTTCGCGTGGACATGCACATCGAGCGTCCCTTGGCGATCCGCCCCGCGACAGATCATTACATCACCCGCTTGGGCGACGAGGGCCAACCGGTGCTGGCGGCGTGGGAGGAGCTGCCCAAACTGCGGGGCGCGAATCGGTTCAATCGACTCAAAGATAGCGCTTTGGTGCTGTTGGAGAGCGAGGATCGCGATCCGCTGTTGGTCGCCGGCAACTACGGTGGTCGCGTGTTGGCCTTTGCCGGCGATTCGACCTACTTGTGGATTCGTGCTGGCTACGAGTTGCAACATCAACAATTCTGGCGGCAGTTGATGCTGTGGTTGGCCCAGCGTGATGTGGCCGGCGACGAACGCGTCTGGATGCGACTGTCCAAACGGCGCCTTCCCTCGGGCGATATTCTCCGCGTGGCCGCCGGGGTTCGCGGCGAGGGCGGGGACAATGTCGAGGGCGTGCAGATCGCCGCCACGCTGACCAACCCCGAGGGCCAAACTCGCAACATCCCCTTCAGCATGCAAGCCGATCGCGCGCAGTTCAACGGCAGCGTCGAGCCCGAATTCATCACCGCCGGCGGCGTCTATCGTTTGGAAGTGGTGATGAGCAAGAACGGCGAGGAGCTGGGGCGCGAAGCCCAAGAATTTGACGTGATCGACATCGACAGCGAGACCGTGGTGCCGGTGGCTGACGCCAGCCTGATCCAGCAGTTGGCCGACGCCACTCAAGCCGCCGGCGGTCGCGTCTGGACACCCCAACAGGTCGCCACCTTGGCCGAATCGCTGCTGCAGTCGACCGAGAAGTTGGAGATCAAGATCCCCCAACTGTGGCGACTGGGGGATACCTCCACGGATGCCTTCGCCTTTGTCCTGTGTCTGTTTGTCGTCATGATGCTACAATGGGGACTCCGCAAGTATTGGGGCTTGGTGTAGCGGGCCGTGTCCGTGTCCGGGCCCGGTCGATTTTTCCGTAGCGGAACGCCTCAAGGGCGTGTTGATTTTTCCGTAGCGGAATGCGTCAAGCATTTCGATTGACGGAAAAACGCCGTATTTTCGCCGGATTTCATCGAATCGGGCGACAATTTCGCGTGTAAGTCTGGAAAAATCAACAAGCCCTTAAGCGTTTCGATTGGTGGGAAAACGCCGTGTTTTTGCCCGATTTCATCGAATCGGGCGACAATTTCGCGTGAGAGTCTGGCAAAATCAACAAGCCCTCAAGCGTTTGGTTTTCCCTTCGGCGACTAGAACAACAAACTGCCCTCGAGCAGCAGAAGGAATCTTCATGAACGATACGGAAGCGACCGCCAGCGGCCTGACTTACGATGCCGCGCGGACGCTGCTGGAAGACTGGACGCCGGGTTTGGCCCTGCGCCGCCATGCGCGAGCGGTGGAGCTGACGATGCGACAACTGGCTCGTGAGTTGGCCCCGGACCAGGAGCTGGAGTTTGGTGTCACGGGCTTGCTGCACGATGCGGACTACGAGCAGTGGCCGGAGGAGCATCCGCACCGGATTGTGGCTTGGTTACGAGAGCACGGTCACGCCCCGGTCGCCGACGCGGTGGCCGCCCACTACACGCACTGGGGTGTGCCCGCCGAGAGTCTGTTGGCCAAGTCTTTGTTGGCAGCGGACGAGCTGACTGGGTTTGTCTGTGCCTGTTGCTATGTGCGGCCCGGCGGGATCGCCACGCTGGAACCCGCCAGCGTCCTGAAGAAGCTCAAGGACAAAAAATTCGCTGCCAAGGTCGATCGGCAGGAAATTCAGATCGGTTGCGAGCTGTTGGGGCTCGAGACCCGGCAGTTGGTCGAGTGGATCATCGCCGCCCTGCAGCCGCATGCCGCGGAATTGGGCATCGAGGGTAGCTAAGAGGGCCAGTTTGTCTGGAGAAACGCCCAGCCTCTGCCTGCGGACGCAACGCGTTGGCCCGCGGGCTGATATTTCCTGGGCGATGCGTATAATAACACCGGGGTGTGCGGGTCGGGGACTACAGAAACAAGAGAGAGCATCATGTCTGGTGGAAGTCTGGAACCTGTCGCAGTTAACCGAGTGGCGGCCCGCGCCTGGGTTTGCCTGGCGTTACTTGGTTGCGTCTGTGGGTGGGCGGTGGTCGGCTGTGCCCCTGCGACCGACACAGCAGGTCCAGGAGCAGCAGGTTCCGGAGCGACTGGCCAAGCCGCTGCTGCGGGAGCGGGTGGGGTGGCCACGGAGGTCAAAACCGCGACCTTGGGCAGCACCAAGCCCGTGTTTTTGGTCGATCAGTGTTATTTGGCGGGCCAGCCGCAAGCGGAGGACTTCGCTGCCATTAAAGCGGCGGGTGTGACCAAGGTGATCTCCGTGCGGGGGGAGGGCGAGATCGATTGGGACGCGCGGGCCGCGGCGGAAGCGGCAGGTCTGGAGTACTTTCAGATTCCCGTCGGATCGCCGGAAGAGCTGACCGAGGAGAAAATCGCGCAAGTCTGTACGCTGCTCAAGTCGGCCAAAGAGGCGGACCAAACGGTCGTGCTGCACTGCGGGGTCGCCGCGCGGGCCTCGGCGGTCTGGATGGCTTTTCACTGTTTGGAGCAGCAGGGCTCGTGGGAGGAGAGCGAGACGTTGGTCGCACAAATGGTGCGTCTGCCGGACTATTGGAAGGCGCCCGTCAAGGCCTACGTTGAGAAAGCCGCGGCACAGGAATAGACGCATGCAACAGGCCAAGTGGGAATGGACGATCGAACGCCGGTTCTGCAGCAAAGCGGAATCGGCAGCCCAAATGATCCAAGAAATCTTGGAACAGATGGAATCGTTGGGTTGGTCCCAGAAGGAGCAACTCGATACCCACTTGTGCTTGGAAGAGGCCTTCATGAACGCCATCAAGCATGGCAATCGCAACGACAGCGACCGCTGTGTCGACACCAAGTGCTGGATCAACAGCCAGCAATTTCGCATCGAGATTCAAGACGAGGGTCCCGGCTTCAAGTTGGAGGACGTCCCCGACTGCACACGTCCCGAAAACCTGGCCAATTGCAGCGGCCGCGGACTGATGATGATGCGGCACTTCATGGATGTGGTCGAATACAACCAAAGTGGCAATTTGGTCACCATGGAAAAACGCCGAGTTCCCGTCCCGCGCTAGTGGGCGGTCGTAACGCCATCGCAACTTGGCCGACCCTGGGCGGAAAATGATCGCCGTCTACCTGCGGTTGGTTGGCTATAATGTGAAGATGCTTTGACAAACGCGAAGCCTCGCGTGAGGGGTCGCTCTTCCTCTACGGACAACGATCGATGGCTGCAGAAATTGAATCGACCTCGGCTGGCTTTCGCCTGTGGCACAGTGCTGTGCTAGGAACCCATGGCTGCCTGGGACTGTGTCTCGGTGGACTGAGTTGGTTGCTGCTGAGCGGTTGCAGTCCGACCGAGCAGCCCGCAACAACCCCCTCGGCCACCGCGGGGTCGTCGGCCCAGTCAGACGGCAGTGGCACGGCAGGGAGTGGCATGGCAGGCAGTGGCACGGCGGGCAGTGACGCGAAGCAAGCCGGCGGCGGCACGGGTAAGTTGGCGGCCCAGATCGACGCCTTGTTCCAAACGCCAGCGGCCGGGACCCAATCCCCAGCCGATGCCGCCTTTGCACTGGATGGCACCCCCAGGCCACCGGCGGCGGGTGGCAATTCCACTGCCAATCCATCTCTTTCAGAGGCCCAGCCCGCGACGACCGGCGGGCGTGGGACCAGTCAGCCGAACAACGCGGCTGGGGCGGCGACCGCTGCCAGCGAAGATGTCAATCGCTTGATCGATCGTTTGCAGAAACTCTACGAATTGCAGCAGGACGTGCAATCGATGGAGCAATTCAACCAGATCCAAGCCGAGCGATTGGAGAAGGCCACCCGTGTGCTGGAATTGGAGCCGTCATACGAGTACCAAGTGATCGCGATCAAGAGTCAGATCGATGCTTTGAGTTGGCAGGACGGGATGCAGCAACCCCAGGCAGGGGCGCAGCTGGAGGAACTCTGCCAACGCTTGCAGCAAAGCGACAATCGTGATTTTCGGCGCATGGGGATGTTGGGAAGAACTGGCGGCTTCATGCGGCGATTCAGCCGTGATCCCAGTCAGGGTGTGAGCGAATTGGTCAATAACATCGGTCAGGCCCTGGCCGCCGACTACGACGACTTCGAGTTGGCGACCGAATTGGCCCAGGCTGCATCGGCGATCTTTACGCAGGGCAAACGCGACGAGGCGATTCAAGTCATGACCGCCCTGCGGGATGGGCTACAACCCAGCCAGGAGGCGCCGATTCGCGGGATTGTCGACTCGCTGCAATCGCAGATTGCGATGGCCGAAGTTCGCCTGGATCAACTGATTGCCGCGCAAATCGCGGATGAAACGAAAAACCTCCCACAACTGGCGGCCGGCGTGGAGCGGATCGTCGATAGCGGGGTAACTGTCGCGCTCTACAATGAGATGACTCCCTGGATGCAGTTATTTGAACGGCAGGCCTGCTACCGTTCGGCCGATACCGTGGCGGCCAAGTTGGAGACGGCGTTTCTCAAGTTGCCGGTCGACAGCGGCAGCACCGAAGTCCTGTCCAGTCTCCGCCGAATTCGGCAGCGAATGGGTTTGGTGGGCCAATCGTTGCAGTGGTCGGAATTGGTCGACTTGCAAGGCCAAGCCTTCGATCCGCAAGTGTTGGCCGGCAAGGTGGTGTTGGTCACCTTCTTCTCTACGACCGCCGATAAGAATCTGCGCGACCAACTGCAATTCGAGTCCAAGATTTTTGAAGAGCTGCGTGAGAAGGGCTTTGTGATGGTCGGTGTGAATGTCGATGCCTCGCCGACGGCTGCTCGCGATTTCTTCGGCGCACGCCCGCCGCGTTGGTATTGCCTGCAATCGGGCAATGCCAACAAGATGGGATTGGAGTCGACCTTCGCACAACAGGTGGTCGCCGATCGGTTGCCCTACCGACTGTTGATCAACCGCGAAGGCCAAGTCGTGCATCTGGGTATTCCCGTCGATCGGTTGGGCAAGTACGTCACGACGCTCATGCAAGGCACTCCCTAACAACGCCCGTGGCCACGCCACGCCACGCCACATCCCGCCACGCCACGCCACATCCCGCCGCGCTGACGGCCCCATATTTTTCCTGGAGTAGGCACATGACGGTATCATCGCCTCGGGCTGCTTTTTTTTCGCAGGCCGTTGGCCGCGGGACGGCGGCTCTGCTGTCGCTCTTAGCGGCGTGCTGGTTGTCGAGCCCCGTAGCGGCTGTGGTCGGGGCCGTTGCCGCTGCTGGTGGTGCCACTGATGCTGCTGCTGTGGCTGATGGTGTGGCTGATGGTGTGGCTGGTGGCGGCGCCCCGCCATCCGAGCCAATGTCGCCGCAGGACGCCAACCGCAGGACGACACGATCAAGCGGGTGATCGTGCGGCAGGCGGGTGACGACGGTTCGCGCAGCTATCGCATCCCGGCCTTGGCGGTGACGCCGCGAGGAACGCTGATTGCGGCCTTCGACATTCGCTGGAATGGCACAGGCGATCTGCCGGCCAATATTGATGTTGGCGTTCGTCGCAGCACCGACTTGGGGGACAGTTGGGGGCCCATGATCGTGGCCCTGGACTACGACCAGTCGGTGCCCGAATCGCGCGGCAACGGGGTGGGTGACCCCGCCATCTTGGTGGACGAACGCTCCGGACATGTCTTCATTGCGGCACTGTGGTCGCAGGGCAATCGCGGTTGGCACGGTTCCGGACCGGGTATGGAGCCCGCCGAAACGGGGCAGTTGGTCATCGCCCGCAGCACCGACGATGGATTGACTTGGGAGGCCCCCCGCTCGATCACGCCCCAGATCAAGGACCCGGCTTGGCGATTGTTGTTCAATGGCCCTGGAGCTGGCCTCCAATTGGTCGATGGCACCTTGGTGTTCCCGGCCCAATTCAAGAACGCGGAGAATCAACCCGCCAGTTGCTTCATCTACAGCCAGGACGCCGGCGAGACATGGCGGATCAGTCCACCGGCGATCCCTGAGACGCCGTTGACCAGCGAAGCGCAGTTGGCCCAACTCAGTGATGGTTCGCTGTTGATCACCATGCGGAATGAGACACGCGGCCCGCAGCGCGCCTGGGCCCGCTGGCAGTGGGCCGACGATTTGAGCCAGGGACGCTGGGTCGATGTCCGGCTGGATGTGACCGATCCCATCTGCATGGCGGGACTGTTGCGGCATCCCTCGGGCGTGCTGCTGCTCTCGAACAACAACTCCCAACGCCGCGAACGGATGACGCTCCGCGCCAGTCAGGACGAGGGAAGAACTTGGAGCGAGGGCCGGCTGCTCGATCCGCGGCCCTCGGCCTATTCCTGCTTGGCCAATCTACCCAATGGCGAGATTGGCATTCTCTACGAATGTGGCGAGCGGGACAGTGTCGAGACCCTGACCTTCGCTCGCTTCCCACTGGAGTGGGTCACGGGCCAGTGAGCCGAGCCGGTCATACCGCGACCGATAGCTGCAGCCCGCCGCGGGAATGGGGGCAGAGGAATGGGGACAGGGGAATAGGGACAGAGGAATGGGGACAGAGGAATGAGGACACAGGAATAGGGACAGAGGAATGGGGACAGAGGAATAGGGACAGAGGAATAGGGACAGAGGAATAGGGACAGAGGAATGGGGACAGAGGAATGGGGACAAAGGAATGGGGACAAAGGAATGGGGACAAAGGAATGGGGACAAAGGAATGGGGACAGAGGAATGGGGGCAGAGGAATGGGGGCAGAGGAATGGGGGCAGAGGAATAGGGGCCGAGGAATGGGGACAGGGAATGGGGGCAGGGAATGGGGGCAGGGGAATGGGGGACAGGGAGGAATAGGGACAGAGGAATAGGGGCAGAGGAATGGGGGCAGAATAGCACGCCGCGATAGCACTGCTAGCCGTATGCCGATGGGCGGCTGGCGGACGCGACTGCCGCTCTCCCTCTACCCGGAAGGGTGCTCGTCCGATGGTTTGCCACAACTCTCCATGGCGATTGATCACGTCTCCATGGCGATTGATCACGCAAAAAAATCCCTCGGATGGAAGTGATCCATCCGAGGGATTTCGATTGTTCAATCCGCTCGGGCTGAAGGTGCCGTTGCGACTACTTCTTTTCGGCCAAGGCTTTGGCTTCGATCAATAGCTTGCCCAAGTCCAAGGTTTCGCCGTCTTTGATCTCAACTTCCACTTCGCCACGGCGACCGGTCAGGGCCTTACCGCCCTGCTGCAGGTCCTTCATGTAGCCGCAGCGCGAATGCCAGAACTGGAAGTTCCACTTGCCAGCGGGAATTTTCTCGATGTTGAACTTGCCTTCGGCATCGGTCACGGCGAAGTAGGGATCGTCGCGGATCAACATGTAGGCCACCATCCAGGGATGGATGTCGCACTTGACGACCGCCGGAACTTTGTCGCTCTTCTCGAACTTGTGTTCGACCTGGCTGTTGGGCGGCAAGTTGATGTTGATGGCGTTGTTGAACGAGGCCACATTGCAGTTGTGACCGGCCGCATCGCTGTTCTTCATTACGATGGTTTGACCCGTGCGAATGGCCAAGGTGGGCGGGACAAATACGCACTTGTTGTTGTCCAACTCCACGGCTTCGGTGGGAGCGGCTTGCAGGTCGGGGTGGATCTTGACCTCTTCCCGCGGCTTGAGCATCAGCATGACAAAAGCGCCCTGCAACTCGTTGCTCGATCCGACCATCAAACTTTGATCGTAGATCACATTGCCATCGGCCAAGCAGATCGCTTGGTCCTTGTTGACATCGGACTTGGCGGCCGGCGGAACTTTGCCTTCGACGAAAATCTGGCCACTCAGGGTGCCGTAGCCGTCCTGGGCCTGTACGCGGGCGCCGTCGCTCACCAAACACGAACTCAGCAATAACATAAGAGGCAAGCCAGTCCAGCGCCAGCCAAACAGCTTCGGTTGCAGCAACATCAAACCAGTTCCTTTCCAGAGGAATCAAGGGAGGGGGAGGGACGAGGCGGGACTGGTATTTTAGTCCGCGGAGGGGAAAAGGCAACCGTTGGCCCTCGGCATCCTCGCTCGCAATTCGGCCTCCGCCTGGTCGCAGCGATTGCGAGCCGCCGAGGAATCTGGGCAGTAAATGATGGCTACCAAGTTCCGGTCGCTGGCTTCAATCTTGCCGGCCATCGAGTCCTTGACGGGTGATCCGACCGGCCGGAAGGGCTCCACCGAGGCGTCGTAGACGGTGATCAGGTCGGTCACATCCAGTTCTTGGCCGGCGGCGTTGAACACGTAAGATTGGCCAGCCTCCCCACGACCGACGTGCAAACGCCGCGAGGCCTTGCTCAACGACAACAAGGAAATCGGCAGATTGTACCGCAGGCTGACCGCGTTCAGCACATCCACCGGTCCGTTGATCACGGGCAACTGACCGTCACGACTGACACAGCCCGCCAAGTACTCCTGCGCCGGTTTGCTCCGTCCCGAGGCCTTGAACTTGCCATGTCGCAGCAGTTGCCGCACCTCCTGGCAGGCCTGTTGCCACTCGACGCTCTCCAACTGCGGTCGGACCCACTCCGCGACCAATCGAGCAAACGCTTGCACGTCAGCATCGGCTGGGCCGACCGTCACATCGGCAAATTCCACGACTCCCAGGTGCAATCCTGGCAGCGTGGGACAAGCAGTCAATTCAATTGCCACGTACGGATATCCTCTTCAGCAATACTTGTTCCAACTCTCGCACCCATTCTGGGTGTTGGTCCGCCACATTCACGGTTTCTCCCGCCGCCGCATGGTCGTACAGTTCTCGGTGTCCGTTTTGATGCACGATCAAACGGAAACGGTCCGAGCGGATCGTCTCGGCTCGCGGTTGGTAGCTAATGGCGTAACGCGTGGTCTCGGCCGTCGACTCTCCGCGGAGGGCCGGCACCAAGGATTGCCCCGTGACCGTGCTCGGCAGCGGCAAATCGCACAACTCACACAGCGTCGGGAAGATGTCCACCGTTTGGACCACCTGCTCCACGGACTCACCCGCTCGAGGCAAACCAGGGTAGCGAATGATCAGCGGCGACCGCAACGACTCTTCGAACAGCGTGTGCTTGCCCCACACGGCATGTTCGCCCAAGTGCCAACCATGATCGCCCCACAGTACCACCACCGTCCGCTCCCACAAGCCACGCTGGTGCAAGCGGTCGATCAACCGACCCACTTGCGCGTCGGCGTACGACACGCAGGCGGCGTAGTGCCGCCGGACTTCATCGGCAAACGCGGCGTCCGTGTTGGGGTCGCGGCCCCAGCGATGGTAGCGATTGAATTCACCCGACGCGTGCCAAGTGGTTTGCCCCGTCGGTTTGCTGGGGTGGGGAATCGGCGGCAGCTGGACGTCGCGATACGCGGCCAAGTACCGCTCAGGAGCACCAAATGGCAAGTGCGGCCGCAGGATGCCGCAGGCTAGAAAAAACGGTTTCTCGGCGGCGGCCAACGCATCCAATTCCTCCAGGGCCGCGGCCATGCTGAGCCCGTCAGGGTAGATCTCGTCGCCGCCAGGCAATGCCTGAAACACGTCCATGGGGCGCTGCGGCACGCGAATCTCGCCGTGAGCCAAACCGTGCATCCAGCCACGTGGATGTTGCCAGGGTCCGGCCGGCAAGACTTGGCGATCCCAACTGTCGGGCAACTCGACCTGTTGCGGATCATTCCAATCCGGTCCGCCCAACCCACCCGGATGATGCGAGACCTTGCCGACCGCGACCGTGGTGTAACCGTGATTGCGAAACCAGCCCGGCAGGTTGGGGGGCACCCGTCGACCGGCCGCCAAGTCGCGAGCTCGCTGGAACAAAGCCTCGTTGCCTCGTCCGCCATAACAACCCGTCAGCAAGGCAAAGCGCGACGCCCCGCAGGTGGGCGCTTGGACGTAATGCCGAGTGAAGCGTGTGCCGCTGTGAGCCAAGCGGTCGATATGTGGCGATTGAATGTAGTCGACACCATAACAGTTCAGCTCCGGCCGCAGATCGTCCACACAAATGAGCAGCACATTGAGCGACGCGTCTTGAGCGCGGAGCGAGGAACACAACCCGAGGACCGCGCAGACTGTTACCGTTAAGACTCGAAACATACTTCTTCCTCGTGGACGGCCCCGGGGGACAGGTCGATGTCGGCGTAGACTTGGCCCAGTGACAAGCGACACCCGATGAGCGGCAGATCCAGCACCGCCTCTCGACCCTCGTACGTTTCCCGCAAAAAGCCGCTTTCAACTCGCCGCATGAGCAGCGCCTGTGGCGCGATCTGCTCCAGCACGATGTAATACTCCAACGAAGACAGGCTGAGGTAGTTGGTCATTTTTTCATCGAGGTCCGTCGCCCGGGTTGAGCGTGACAGGACCTCGATCACCATCACCGGTCGATCCTGGTAGGCGTCCTGTTGCGGATTTGGATGACAGATCACTGAGGCATCAGGATAATAAAACCAGGTCGATTCGCGCCGCCGAATACGAATCTTGGTATCGGAATTGAATACGCGACAGGGTTGACCCTGCAGTTGAGCAAACAGCAATCCGGTGACGTTGGTCGCGATCAGGTTATGGCGGTTCAAGGCCCCCGCCATGGCCCGCAAGATCCCATCCACGTACTCGCTCTTGAACGCGGCTCCCGCCTCTCGACTCAGATAGGTCTGGCTGTCGATCCAATCCATCTTTTCTGCGTTGCTCATGGTCATTCGTCCCTCCGTCTACGGCTGCTCGCGGTCCCTTGGGCCTCCATTCCGACCCGCCCTGGGGGCGGGTTGATTATTCTGTAGCGGAATGCGTCAAGGGCTTGTTGATTTTTGCGTAGCGGAACGCGTCAAGCGTTTCGATTGATGGGAAAATGCCCTGTTATCACCCGATTTCATTAAATCGGGCTGCAATTTCGCGAGCAAGTCTGGAAAAATCAACAAGCCCTCAAGCATTTCGATTGACTGGAAAACGTCGTGTTTTCGCCCGATTTCATTGAGTCGGACGGCAACGTCGTGTGTAAGTCGAAACATAATCAACCCGCCCCTGGTCCCGCTCGTTCCGCGGCAGGCAACTGGCCCAGGCCCTTTCACTATAACCGATGTTCCGCCAAGCGACTCTGGCGCTGACGGGGACTGCGAGACGAGGCCTCTGGCGGACGTGTGGTGCTGAGATTTGGCCAAGTATTCTGAACATAGCTGGCCAAATCGCGGTTTCGTAGCATAGATTTGGCCGTGTATTTTGGAAATAGCTGGCCAAATCGTGGTTCTGCAGCATAGATTTGGCCAGGTATTTTGTCTATACTTGGCCAAATAGGGGTGGCAATGGTTGGGGAGCGGGAGATCGATTGATGGGTAAACAAGCGGCCAAACGCGAGCAGGTCATCGGACGCACAGCTGAAAAGCTGGTCTTGGATGGGGTGTTGGCTTCCACCGACCCAGAGTTAGTGGCGGTCTACGGTCGCCGTCGCGTGGGAAAAACGTACTTGATACGTGAATACCTGAAGCCGCAACTGGTGTTGGAGGTCGTCGGCATGCACGACCAAAGCATGGCAATTCAGTTGGCCAACTTTCAGGCTGCTCTCAGACAGGCCTTCCCCCAAGTGCCGCTGTTGCAACCCAGCAACTGGCTGGAGGCCTTTGAGTTATTGCGGCAGTGCCTGGAGCAACCGGGGCCGATCAAAGGCAAACGGGTGATCTTCTTCGATGAGTTCCCTTGGCTGGCCACGCGCAAGAGCAACTTCCTGTCGTGCTTCGAGAATTTCTGGAATGGCTACGCGAGTCGACAACGAGACTTGGCTGTCATCATTTGTGGATCCGCCGCTGCGTGGATGATTCGTAATGTGGTCCAGTCGCGCGGTGGACTGCACAACCGATTGACACGGCGCATTCGCCTGGAGCCGTTTCGCTTGCCTGAAGTTCAGCAATATCTTGAATACCGCAAGATTCGTTGGGACCAACGCCAGATCGTACTGGCTTACATGGCACTGGGGGGGATACCCCACTACCTGAATCTCATTCGGCCGGGCCAATCGGCTGCCCAATGCATCGAGGCGGAGTGCTTCCGGCCCGAGGGCATGTTGCGAAACGAGTATCACAGCCTGTTCGCCGCGCTGTTCGAGTCGTACACAACGCACGAGGCCATTGTCAAGGTCTTAGCGACCAGCTGGGCAGGTTTGACCCGCGACCAGGTTCTAGCCAAGGCGCGTCTCCGGAGCGGCGGCGGTGTCACCAGGGCGATCGAAGAGTTGCAGCTCTCTGGATTCATCACGGAAACCAGCTCGCTGGATAAGAAGACCAAAGGCAGCTCACTGCGTTTGACCGACGAGTTCTCCGTCTTCTATTGGCACTGGATGCACTCCGCCACTGCTGCCAATCATTGGTTGCGACAAACGGCTGGCCGCCGCTACGAGGCTTGGTGTGGATATGCGTTCGAGTCGATCTGCTTCAAGCATTTGGATGCGGTGCGCAGGGCCATTGGCATCGCCGATGTGGAGACACAAGCTGCCTCCTGGCGGTTTGTCCCCCGGTCTGGGACCGACGAGGAAGGAGCGCAGATCGATCTCCTACTGGATCGCGCCGATCGCTGCATGAACATTTGTGAAATCAAGTTCTCCGATAAGCCCTTCGTAATCACAAAAAGCTACGCGGAAACACTCGAGCGGAAACTGCGTGTCTTTCGCCAGCGAATGGGAAAACCGCGCACACTCTTCCTGACGATGATCACCCCGCACGGCGTTGTGCAGAATCGGTACTCGGAGGATCTGGTAACCAACCAGGTCTTGCTGAAGGATCTGTTTTAATCGCTCTGATGCAACGCTGCGAAAAATAGTAACCGTTCACGCCTCGTAGGGTGTCATGCAGCAAGTCGGGCTAACCGCTCGA
Source organism: Pirellulaceae bacterium (assembly GCA_018402565.1). Taxonomy (GTDB): domain Bacteria; phylum Planctomycetota; class Planctomycetia; order Pirellulales; family Pirellulaceae; genus M30B19. The sequence continues at coordinate 423,585 of JAGYIQ010000003.1, forward strand.
TCGTTTGCGAGTGAAAGCAGCTGGAGAACGCTACCGGTTTGCCCCGAGAACCATCCGACTTGCGGAATGCACCAGCCCCGAGGATTACCTCCCACCCGTGAACGGTTACGAAAAAAATTTGGTCATCACGCAATCTCAGGGCCCGCTTCGTTGCTCGGCAGACATCCCATGCTTGTCATTTCATTCTTGTTGGCATTCAAGCGGCGAAGTTGAAATTCGTAGCCGCTGGAGCGAAGGTGTTCTTTGTAGGCGGGTAGCAGTTCGTAGCCGTCGCTGCCCCGAAATTTTGTCGTGACGACAAAGTTGCGGCACCAACGTTGCCCCAACCATTGTCGCAGAAGCTCCAGAGTTCGCTGGGGAAACGCAGCCACGTCACAAAGTAACCAATCGATCGGTTCGGTCGGTTCGAAGGAAAACGCATCGCCCTTGACGAAGCGGACGTTCGCGTGCTGCATCAAATCCGCCCGCAAGGGACTGCGGTCGATCGCCATCACGCGCGCGCCTTGTTGCACCGCAACCCAAGTCCAACCCCCCGGGCTGGCACCCAGATCCACGCAAGTTTCGCCAGGTCGAATGAATCGGCCCAATCGTTGCTGGGCTTCCATCAACTTGGAGAAAGCGCGCGCGGGGGCCTCGTGATCCTCAGCAATCGGAGGCATACCCGCAGGAAATAGACTCAGCGCCGCGCCGGCCGCTTGAACGGTCGGTAGGGGAACGTACGACCAATAGGCTGTCGTGGGATCCGTCCAGGCCACCTGCAAGATTGCGCAAGCCTCCCGTGTCGGGATATCCGGCGTTGCCAATGTCTTGAGGAGTCGTTTTTGTTTGCGTTTGAGCCAATCGCGGAGGCCCTGTTCAATCAGGGCAATACGACGCGGCGAAACGGAGTTCATTTCCGGAACGGCTGGTCCCAGCAGCAAGGCCCACGGACACTGCTCGTCTTTGAGCGCGGCCACGATACGCTGCCCGAGTGTTTCGACCCATTGGTTGATCGATGGCGCCGATAAGGTCTCGGACCACGGTAAGGCCTGGCGGCACCAAACCAGTGCAGGCCGCGATTTTTCTGGAAAGAGTGGTTGATCCGGTAAGGTCACCATGCCCGAACCGACCGTGAGTGGCGCAGCAGAAAATTCCGCCCGCAGCTCCGCAGCCAATGGTTCTTCCCATCCCGGTTCACAAAGGGCAACAAACACTAGACGGGTACTTTGTGAGGGAATCAACCTGTGAGGGAATCAACCTGTGAGGGAATGATGCAAGGATCGAACCGACGTTCCCGGTGGGCAAACCCAACCGCAGCTCCTCTTCGATTTACACTCCACCCCGCTTTCCAAGCGATCGATTAGTGTAATCATCGCAGTCAGAAAATGAAAGAACTGTGATCGCCGCAGAAGGTCGTTTTTTGGCGCAGGAGGAATGGGGCCAGTCGGTAGACCAGCCGCCCTCTACGGGTCCCATCACGCATCCCCCAACATTCAAAAAGAAGCATCTCTTCCCCTTGGTCACACCGCCCCCTACTCGTGCTCAAACAAGCTGCCTGTCGAGTGAACACCATCCCGTTCATCAGACTTGAAAACAGGTGGTCGGACCGATCAGCCGACCTGCGGACCATCAGGCCAAAGCCCAGATGCTGGGCGGTGTAAGCCAGGGCGAATGTCCTTCTTTGATTATTGGGTGGGAGCGTTCTAGCTACCAGCTTCCCGCTCCCACTGGTGAACCAGTGGGGGGCAGAGACGCGTTTGTGGGTGACGCCTGAAGTCGGCTGTCAGGCTGGCAGCCACTGGTAAACCAGTGGGGGGGGACGGGGCGTTCTCTGGCTGCGGCTGCTCGTTGATTTTTCCGGACTGGCACGCGAAGTGGCCGTCCGAGTCAGGGAAATCGTTCGAAAACAGGGCGTGTACAGCAACAACGTTTTACTAACGGATCAACGAATTGGATCGACGACTTCGCCGCCAGCGGGGGTTAACAAGGCCTCGAAGGTCTCGATTGGAGTGTCGGCAGAGAGGCGCTGGACGCTGCCATCGTACATGCCAACGATCATGGTTTCTCCCGGCTTGAGGGCCAGGAACATCCGCACGGCATCGTTGTGAGTCAGCGGTTGGTTGGCGGTCCAGGGTACCGGCGGTCCGTGATGGATAAAGGCAATCGTGTTGCTGGTGCCATCGGTCATTTCGCCGAAGCGGCGAACGTCGGACTGCACCCATCGCAGCGAGGTTTGATTGCCTTCGCCCAGGACCTGTGGCATCTGGTCGAGTAGCGGTCGGTTGACTGGGCTGTCCCACGGCTGACTCAGATCGAACTGCTCGTACAACTCCCCCTGTTCGATATAGGGCAACACGCGAACCTGCCAGCTCAGGTCCTCGCTTTGACCAGGCAGCGCATGAAAGGGCAGCTGGCCACGTGACGATTCGTAATTATGCATCGACAAGCTCATCTGCCGAACATCGTTCATCACCCGCATTTCTTCGCTCTGTTCCTGCAATTTGGCCAATACGTCCGTCGGCAATACCGCGGTCAAGATCACCTGTTTTCCCTCGGAGCGACTCTTGATCGTCTCCAGCAACTTGCGTTGGGCTTGAATGTTGGGGTCGTTGCCGTTCAGACTGAATTTGGCCAAAGCCACCAAGCCTTGCGCGGTCTCCAGGATCTCGGCGGCGGCGTCGGTGTCGACCGATTCGATCACCACCCGCACTTCCGCCTGGGGCACCAAAACAAAGTCAGCTTTCGCCCAGACAATCTTGTCGGGCAGCGTCAGATAGGCTTTGGCGGGTGGTGGCAAGGCTTCCTGGCCAAAGTCGACGGCGGACTCTATGAACCGCTCGGCGCCTTTGACATCGATGGCGACACCTGCCGACGCCTTTTGCGTTTCTTTCAACAGTCGTTCGGCAGTCGCGGTCAGCGCGGGGAACCGCCGCGGATCGTAGGGATACGATCCACTGGCCATGATCACCCGCCGCTCTTTGGTCACCGCCACGTAGGCATCGGTCTCGTACCGAGGGTAGTAGTACATCACGCCCCCGCGTTCCTCGGGTGGCGACATTCGTTGCCCTAGCACCTCCTTCAGGTCTCGGATGTGCTGTTCACTGGACATTTCGAATTCAAAGTAATAATGAAACGGGGTCGCCCCGCCGGGTTGCATGTCGGTAAAGGCCTGCACATCGTCGGGCAGTGAAACCAGACCCTTGAGCGACTTGGCCTTCCACAGTTGAGCTGCCTGGGGATCGTAGCGGAAGCTATTTTGCAGTTGGAGCGCCTTGGCAAAGTTCGAATCCAAAATCCGACTGGGTTCGGCCTGAAAGGCAATCACCGCCGGCCGCGGTTTATCCGTCGCTGTCGGCTGGGATTCATTCTGTGCGACCAGCAAGACTGGGGAGCCGTACGCCATGAAGATTGACGCTAATCCCATCAAGATTGAGAATCGACGGTTCGGCAACATTCGAGTCCAATCGTAAGTCAAAGATTTCATTGGCGTGGTTCCTTAAAAACAGGAGAAAGTAACCCAACATCGGCCAAAGTGCTGCGCGCTCGCCGGCCTTGCTCCCCTCGTCAACCGCTGCTCGCCCGATCGTTACGGCAAGGTGTTCTAGTTGTCTAGTGCGGCAAGCCGCTAGGTTAGCCGGTGTGTCGCGCGATTGCAAGACTGGAGAAGTCTACCAGCCCAATTGGCGGGCTAAACAGTCTGTCGACCGGCAGCCCTCTGTTGGTTTGAACCGCGAGTGGGACAGGGGAATGGGGGACAGGGGAATGGGGACAGAGGAATGTGGGACAGAGGAATGGGGGACAGAGGAATGTGGGAATGTGTGGGCACTGAGTTGGGTCTCTTGAGTCGCAAGTGGGTTGTTGATCACAAGCGGCCTGCCCTGCGAACTCGCGAGCTCACGAGCTGATGGTCTGTCCATTCCTTTGTCCCCATTCCTCTGTCCCGACGTTCCAACCCACTCCTCTATCTCCCACTCCATCAATCCTGTGAGCGGAGGCCGGACTGCCGAATCGGATCGACAACGTTGTCGCTGTTGGGCGTTAGCTTGGCTTGCGGGTCGCCATTCGATACGGTTGGCAACTAAGAGCCGAGCTTCCGCCCCGTGGCAGCGACTGGTCTGTTACTCTTGCCCGCTGAGTCGCGGCCAGAGGATCCAATCGCCGGGGTACTTATTCTGGGGGACATACGAGCCGGCAGGCAGCGGCCGCAGGGTGTCTGGCTCCGGTTCGGTCGCCGGATCTTCCACAAAAGAACCATCCGGTCGCAGCAAGACGGCCTGCCCCCCGTCGTCCACGCCGTTGACGCCCACGCTGTAGATGACAAAGCCATCGTCCTGCAGGCGATACCGCAGCGGTTGTCCATCGAAAGGATCGGTCGGGACACGTTCCAAGAATGTTCCAACCAATTCGTCCAGCGACGTCGGCCAGCGATCGTGTTGGCGTTGGTAGCGAATCACGGCCAGGGCGGTTTGGACGCTGTCAGCACTGACTTGCACGCGAACCGCGGCTTGGCGAACCATCGCGATTGCCGGGAACAGCAGCTTGATCGGGGTGTAGGCGACCGACAGCTCGCCAATCTCGCGTTCCACTTGTTGGGCCTCGAGCGCATTCGCGTCACCCCGCACTTCGGCTTTGATCACGGCTTCCATGCGTTGGAACAGTTCGTCCGCTTTGTCCGTCAACTGCTTCCTGGTGGCCAGGAACAACAGTGAGGTCGGGGCCAAGGCGCGCTTGGTTACGGATTCAAAACTCCAACCACTCGGTTTGGTTTGCGAACTAGAAACATTGGTCGTGACTTGCTCCCACAGGTCCAGGCCCGCCGCGGTGATGCGCCCGTCACCTTGGCCGTCGTCCGTGTAGGTCTTCTGTACCAGGTCCATGAACATGGCTCGTTCCGAGCCCAAGTCCACCATGTGGTCCACTTGGGCCTTGGCCACAGCGGCATGCATCCGCTGCAGCTGGGTATCCGAAAAAGTCACTTCCGAGTGCAGGCATTCATCGATGACCGCCATCGTCATCGCGTGGATGGCATAGCCCACCAGGCTCGACACCAAAAACTTGCCTTCCGTAACTTGTGAAGAGATCCCGAGCAGCGCTTCAATGTTCCGCGTCGCCCGCTCTGTGTCGCCTTGCTCCAGTGCCCAACGCGTGTCGAGGGTCAGCAAGCGAGCGGCCTCGCGCATCACTTGCACGTGAGGCAACAGGACGCTCATCAGGCTGTCGGCCAGCGGCTCTTTCACTAGTGGCAGCGCCTCTTGATAGTCGCGGTTGGGAAACAAGGCGCGAAAATCTTGCTCTTCGTAGTCGGTGATGTCGACGTATAACGGCACGCCAAAGACCGGACGCAAGCCGCCGACTCGGAAGCCCTCCAACAGGTCCTCGATTTCGGTCAGCCGCTGCGTCGCTGCCTCCCAAGCCGCGCCGTCGTCGGGGCGAACCATGCGACCAAAATTTCCGTCTTCGTCCCGCAACCACATGGCTTTCGAGTCGAAGTTGCCCCCTTCGCTAAAGCCGTGTTTGATCCACAGATCGCGGTAGATCGTCCAGCCCTTGTCTTGGTCGGCGGCCGACAGAGCCGGCTGATTGATTTGGGCCAAATAATCGACCGACGGTTGGGGCTGCCCCCAATAGAACAGGATGACTAAGGTCAAGAACCCACCACCGCTGAGCGCCCCCAATCCGAGAGCGGCTTGCATGATGCGATTTTTCATACTGCGATTCCTTTGTTTGCCTTGGTGGATAAGTTGGGCGGCCATTTCAGGGTCGCCAAATGCTTCGATCAGGGAGTCACTGTCACGGCCCCGTTGCAAACCATCTTCAAAGTGCGCGATCAATTCCTCGGCCACTTCCAATTTCTCGTCGGCAAGTAGCCGCGTGTTGCCAACCACGTCCAACAACACTTGCTGCACCGCCGCCGGCAGGCCGGACTCAGTAATCGCCAACCGCCAGGACGGCGTACGGAATGGCCACGGCCGCCATGGGGGCGACCGGCGGGTGGTCGGCATCGCCAGCGGTGTCGCGGTCATGTCCATGGGTCGTCGGTCCTCCGTATCGCCCTATGCCCAAGCCAAGCCGCGAGCACTGGGGGCCAGCCCCAAGGCCTGCAGGCCCTGCACCAGCGCCGTCCATTGGGCTCGGTCCTGCTCCAACCGAGCCAAGCCAGAGGGCGTCAGGCGATAGTACCGACGCTGCCGACCGTTGGGCCCCGGCTGGTTGTTGGAGACCACCAAGCCCTTGGCCTCCAAGTTGTAGAGCATCGGGTACAGCGTCGATTGACCCATCTCCAACACGCCCTGCGACCGCACCGACAAAGCCTCCACAATCTGATAGCCGTACATCTCGCCCCCGGCCAGCAATTGCAGAACCGCCGCCGGTCCCGCCCCCCGCATCAATTCACTCTCGATTTTCATGCTTTGCTCCTTTGTGCTGCAAGCTATGCAAGACATAGTATGCGGAACGGAGTTAGAAGTCAAGTGCCGCGCTTGAAAATTTTTGCACAGCGCTGCGGGCGGGTTGATTTTTCCAGACTTGCTCGCGAATGGGTTGTCCGACTCAATGAAATCGAGCGAGAACGGGGCGTTTTCTCGACAATCGAAACGCTTGACGCGTTCCGCTACGGAAAAATCAACAAGCCCTTGACGCATTCCGCTACGGAAAAATCAGCCAGCCCTTAACGCGTCCCGCTACTGAAAAAGGCGCCAGCCGGTGAGGGGCGGGTTGATTTTTCCAGACTTGCTCGCGAATGGGTTGTCCGACTCAAGAAAATCGTGCGAGAACAGGGCGTTTTTCGCCTCAATCGAAACGCTTGAGGGCGGGTTGCTTTTTCCAGACTTGCTCGCTAGGTAGTTGCCCGACTCAAGAAAATCGGTCAAAAACACGGCATTTTCGCCTCAATCGAAACGCTTGACGCGTTCCGCTACGGAAAAATCAGCCAGCCCTTAACGCGTCCCGCTACGGAAAAAGGCGCCAGCCGGTGAGGGGCGGGTTGATTTTTCCAGACTTGCTCGCTAGGTAGTTGCCCGACTCAAGAAAATCGGTCAAAAACACTGCATTTTCGCCTCAATCGAAACGCTTGACGCGTTCCGCTACGGAAAAATCAACAAGCCCTTGACGCATTCCGCTACGGAAAAATCAGCCAGCCCTTGACGCGTCCCGCTACGGCAAAATCAACCGGCCCTCGGTCGGCGGGTAGGCTCGGCGATCGCCGATTTGACCTTGATCGATGGGGCGGATTCCTCTAAATCCCGACGTTGGGGTGCGCTCGGCAGCGACCTGCGGCGGCAATGGATCCGCCCAATTGTCGGCCGGTGCATGGCTTTTTCCCGGCGTTCGGAAGGTAAGCAAGCAGTGAAACAGCGTTGGAAACGACTCAAATGGCTGGGTGGGCTAGGCCTGCTGCTGTGTGCAGGCTGCTCGTCCTGGGGACAGCGTTCGATGACGCCCGACGAACTGAGCTTGATGCCGCGGGATCGCTTGGCCTCGGGCCAAGAAGCTTGGGGTGCGCGCAATGCCACTGCCAACGGCGGCAGTGAGTACTACAGCGAACGCCACGACACTTCGATCAAGGCCAAAGATTTTGCTCCGGAGAAGCTCCCGCAAACCTGGAAGAAGCTGACCGGGCGTGGCCCCAATCGCGAGATCGCTGAAACGGCGTTGACTCGTGGTCGCCAGCAATATCAGGTGGCCGTGGCCGCTTGGCAGCAGTCGGCCGATGCTCCCACCACCCAGGCCCAGTTTCTCGCGGCGGTCTCCGACTTGCAACAGGCAGCCGATCGCTGGCCCGATTCGACGATCGAAGAGGATGCTTTGTTCCTCTTGGGCGAGAGCCATTTCTTTGCCAATGAATACACCAAAGCCAATAAAGCCTATGAGCAGTTGGTCGAGCTGTATCCGGCGACGCGTTACATGGATCAGGTCCAGGCCCACCGTTTCGCCATCGCCAAGTACTGGTTGGATGTGGCCAAGGAGACTCCCGTCGTCAGCAGCCCGGTTAACTTGACGGACCCCAAGTATCCCCTGAACGATTGGGCGGGGCACGGCCGACGCTTGCTGGATCGCATTCGCTTGGATGACCCGACCGGCAAGTTGGCCGACGACGCCGCCTTTTTGTTGGGCACGGCCCTACACGAAAATCACCAGTATTTCGAAGCGGCTGAAACCTTTGCGGACTTGCGGAACAACTACCCGGGTAGCCGGCACCAATTCAACGCCCATTTGCTGGAGTTCCAAAGTCGCTTGGCGATGTACGACGGCAAGTACTACGAGGGCCAACCCCTCAAGCAGGCCGAGGACGTGTTGCGTTTGATCCTGCGTCGATTCCCCAACGAATCGGCCGACCTGCGCGAGGAGCTGACACAGCAAGCCGCCGCTATTCGCAACATGTTGGCCGAGCGTGAGATGGCCATGGCCGACTACCACATGTCGCGGAGCGAGAACTTGGCCGCCCGGTTTTACCTGGAGACGTTGATTGAATCCTATCCCGAGACGGACGTGGCGCGGGACGCACGAACCAAACTGGAGAGCCTGGTGGGTAAACCCGACGAACCCGCACAGGTGGCCAAATGGTTGGTGGACCTGTTCCCCGAACCCCGCAGCACCCGTCCGCTGATCCGCAGCGGTACCTTGAAGTAATTGTCCGCACGATGTTGCCCGGTCCTGTCCCTCGCAGTGAGTGAACTCGCATCGCATGTCCCGCGCCGAATCCTGTCGACCTGCTGACTCGCCATGCGAAGATGGAACCCAAAGAGCCTACGCGGGTCGTTGGTCGGGGGTTTCGCATCGTGGTTCAGCCCCTGGCGCGCGGCTGCTGACGCTGACCATGGCACTGACGCTCTGCGCGGCCGTGATCGTGGGTTCCAGCGGCTGCTCGATGTACCGCTTTGGCAACTGCACGTTGCACACTCCCGACGTCCGCTCCGTGCATGTGCAAATGTTCGAGAACGACACCTATCGCCGTGGCTTGGGCCCGTGGTTGACCGAGAGTGTGGCGAAGGAAATTCAGCTGCGGACCCCCTACCGCATCGCCGATGCTCGAACCGCCGATAGTTTCTTGCGAGCTACTTGGGTGGCTGATCGCAAGTCGGTATTGGTCGAGTCGGCCAACGATGACGTCCGCGACGTGGGCTATACCGGCCGCATCGAAGTCACTTGGACCAACCGCAGCGGCATGCCGTTGACCGAAGGTCGCATCATCAAGATCACCGAGGACGTGTCGTTTGTCCCCGAAGCGGGCCAGTCAATCACGACCGCCCAACAACAGATGGTCCGCAACGTCGCCCAACAGATCGTCAATCAAATGGAAGCCCCGTGGTAAACCGGGCGCCAGCGCACGCCGGCTGATTTTCAAGTCGGTCGGTCAACTACAGGCAAGAAAACCGGGTGCTAACGCACTCCGGCTGATTTGCAAATCGGTAGGTCAACTACGGACAAGTGTTAAGCGGTCGGTCGGCGTTGGGCGAACAGCCAATCCAAGACTGCGGGGTTGGCATAGGTCTCGCTCCAACTGTCGTGCCCCCCGCCGACGTATTCCGTGTACTGCGGCGACCCGCCATGATCGCGCAGGGCCTGCACGATCTCACGTGAACGTTGCACGGGCACGATGTCGTCCTGGTCGCCATGGAAGACCCACAGTGGCAGTTGAGCCAATTCAGCGCAGTGCGGCGCTAGGCAATCGCCACCCCCGCAGATCGGAATCGCCGCAGCAAACAGGGTCGGGTACCGCAGCAGCAGATCCCACGAACCGTAACCGCCCATCGACAGCCCGGTCAGATAGATTCGTTGCGAGTCGATCGGCCAGGCGTGCTGCGCGTGTTGGATCAATTCCAGGACTTGCTGCAACGGGCGGCGCGGCTCGGGCGCCAATCGCGTCGGCTCGTGGACACGCTCCAGACTGGCCCAGAAATCGTCGGCCGGGCACTGCGGTACGACGACAAAACACGGGTCGCGTTGCTGCCGAGTCGGATCGGAGAAGGCAGACGTGCCATGGACCAACGGTGCCACGTTGTCGTCTCCCCGCTCGCCAGCCCCATGCAGGAAGACCACCAAGGGAAATCGGCGTCCGTCGTCCTCCTCGCTCGAGGTTGCCTGCCAACCCAGCGGCCGCAACCAGCGGTACAGGAGTGGTCCGATCGTCGATGCAAAACAGGCCGGTTCGTACCGCGACAAGAGAGTCACCTTCTTCGATTATCGGTCCCGGCCAATCGGCCGGGGTTGGGGAAAGAACGAACGAGCCGGCACCGCGCGGCGAACGCTCTCCGCGGAATCGGACGGTTGGGCCGACTCGGACACCGGCTCGGACTCGCTTGTCTCGTCCCAGGCCTGAAATTTGAACGTGGTCATCTGGGGTCGCGCTGTCGAACTGACCGGCCGCGATTCACTGACCGCGGCTGAGGCGTTCTTTGGGGCGGCGTTATCGGTGTACGGCAGGTTCACTGCGTTGGCCGTGGCGGCGTCAAATTCCGGCTCCACAAACTGGAAGGGGACCACACGAGCCGGACCGGCCGCGGCCACGGTCGCTGGGGTAATGGTCGGTGGGGCCATGGTCGCTGGGGCCGCGGTCGCTGGGGCCAGTGACTCTGTGGCCGTGGCCAGTGGGGCGGTGGTTGGGAGCGGGGCAGCGGCAGAGGTCTCAAACGACTCGATATTGCCCAGGTACTTCTTGCGGACTTCGGGGTGAGCGGCCACTTCCTGGGGCGTGCCGCTGCAGAGGACTTTCCCTTCTGCAATCACATAAGTTCGCTGGGTGATTTGCAGGATCTCCCGAGCGGCATGGTCCGTGATGAGAATCCCCAGACCGCGCGCCGCCAATTGACGGATGATGTCTTGGATGCCCTGCACTGTCACGGGGTCGATGCCGGCGAAGGGCTCGTCCAACATGATCATCTTGGGACGCGAGATCAAACAGCGGGCGATCTCCAGCCGCCGTCGCTCGCCGCCCGAGACCTGGGCCGAGAGGGTGTGGCGGATCGGGATCAGTCCAAACTCTTGCAGCAGTTGCTCGGTCTCTTCACGCCGTTGTCGCGCGCTTCGCCCCAACAACTGCATCGTCGCCACTAGGTTCTGCTCGACGGTCAACTTGCCAAACACACTGGATTGTTGCGGCAGGTAGCCCAGTCCCCCTTCGCGGGCTCGGCGATGCATGGGCCAAGTTGTGACATCTTTGCCATCCAATAGCACGCGACCGCGATCGGGGGTGACCATGCCGCAGGTCATGCGAAACGAGGTCGTTTTCCCCGCCCCGTTGGGCCCCAGCAACCCGATGATCTGGCCGGGGTCCACTTGAAACGACACCCCGTCGACCACCTGGCGGCTGCCGTACTTTTTTGCCAATCCTTCGACATCCAATAAATTCACGCCACAACTCCTTAGTGGATGGCCCGCATGCGATTAAAGTTGGGCCACAGCGGCGGTTCGTTCCACGAGTGTGGCCAATACACCAGCAACGCTTTGCCGATCAAGAATCGCCGCTCGACATACTTGGGCGCTCGCCATTTCCGCGCGTCTTCACTTTGCGGGCTGTTGTCCCCCATGGGAAAGAACTGGCCCTCGCTCAAACGAAACGCTTGGTCCCAACTCAGCGGCGCCTCCGAGCCAAACCAGTAAAACAAACTTTGGAATTCCGGTGTCATCCAACGTTCTGCCGCTTCAAAGAACTGGAACAGTCCCAAGCGATCGTCAATCGCCACGCCGTAGCGCGTCCGCAGCGACGATCGGCTTCGCACCGAGAAGTCCGTCTCGTTGAGGTAATAAAAATCGCGTGCCACCCCCAGTCGCTGGACGGTGATTTCACCGCCTTGAAAGCCCAGGCCCAAGGGCCGCGCGTCGCCGAAGTCCTGTGGATGGTAGTAGGGATGCAGCGGGCCGGTCCGCACGTAACAGCCGTCGCCCGGCAGCGTGACCGGCACGTCATTGACCCACAGATAAATCCGATCGTCGCAGTTGGCATAACGCAGCTGATACGCGCCGGCGCCCCGCAGCGGCGTATCGAACTCCAACACAGCCGAGCGTCCGCCATCGGCCCGATTCGGGTCGGACAGAAACGCCACCGCTGCCTCCGGCTGTGAGATCACAGTCGAGAGTTTGCCGCGGCCGGTCGCCACATCGATCTCGCACAAGTAATGCACGCCGCCCTCGACGGCATCCAAGGCCAAGGTGCCGCTGGACCCCACTTCGACCTCGGCCTCCATCACCAAATCGCCCACCCAGTTCCCCCCGAATCGGGACTCGTCCCAATCGGTAGCGCCGTCCAAGCGCGGGTCGGCAATCATGGCGTCGTTGTAGCAGTAGTAGTCCGTCACCAAGTGGCCGGGGCTGTTGACGAAGTTGTCCGGCAGGGCCTGGCCCGCTCGCACCAACCGCCAATGGGCTTGGCGCGGCACCAAGTGCCGGAACCGCAGCCAATCGTAACGGCCCGCCGTCGCGGTAGCTGCACCGGTCAGTTGGTAAGTCGCCGGGGCCGGCCCCTCCGCTCGCACTTGCCATTGGCTGCTCGGCAGGCAACGTTCGACCCAAGCTGGGCCCGAGGCGTTCTCTTCGCGCGGCCCATCGGGCAACCAAGCTGGGGGGAGCCCCGCGGCCCGCATTGCCGGAGAAAAATGTCGACTGTCCTGCACTGGAATCGCAATCTTGGCCAACTTCTCAGGTGACTTCCTCGCGATGGTCTGGCCCCGTGCCAGCGCCGGGTCCAAGCCCTCCGTGGGCTGCACAAACACGTCCCCGTTGTTGATCACCAACGACTCGCCCGGCAGACCGACCAACCGCTTGATGTAGTTGACCTTGGCCGCGCCCGGGTACTTGAACACGATCACATCCCAGCGATCCGGGTCACGCCACAGGTACTCCAGCTTGCTGACCACGATCCGATCCCCCGCGAAGGACTCATCATTCGGCCGGGCGTCGACCTGCCGACCCTCCGCGTCCTTGGGCAAGGGCAAACCCTGACGAGCCAGCTCCCGAATCTCGAAGGTCAACGGGCAGCGGACCTTATGAACCCAGTAGTTGGAATCCCCGGGATGCCGGCTGCTGGGCCCCTCGTTGGTTGCCCCGACCTGAAAGAAATAGTCGCCGCCCTCGCTCGCCACCTCGACATGCTGGCCCATTAACGTGGGAGCCATCGAACCGGTCGGGATGATGTAGGCCTCCGCCTGCAAGACCTTAAAGATCATCGCCAAGACAATCGCCATCGCGATCGACTCGACGGTCTCGCGGACCGAGATCAGATCAAAAAAGGTCGGTTCGAGGGCCAGGGAGCCGGCCTCCGTATTGTCGTACGGGTCCAGCCGAGTTGCCTCGGCCATTTCAAATGCACTTCGCTTTGCCATGATCACTCTCTCTCAACCCCCAGCGGCACCTTCCGCTCGGTCCGAGCCAAGAAGTTCAAACGCCGCGACGTCCGGCGGTATTGTAGTTGAAATGACCGCGGGGGCCGAGACGACTTTGCCCGCCATCCGATTTTGCGGACCGTGAAAAAGTTACTCGCTAGCAGCCATCCCACGGTGCCATGGCAGGAAAAATCAACAAGCCCATCTGTGTGTTTGGTGGGGGAAAGTCGTTGTTTTGTGCCTGGCCAGAGGCCCGCCTGCGTGCTCTGCTTTTGTCAGATCGCGGACCTCGCGCCAGAAAAAATCAACGACGGCCTGCAGTTTGGCACGCCAGATGCATGGTAGGTGTTTCGTCCAGCCGAGGGCCGGGAGGGTTGGACTCGCCGATCGAATCCAATGACAGCAACGAAAGGAATCCGAGCCATGTCTTTGATGATGGAAAATACTGACCAGGACTGCCAACTGACGCTGACCGAAATCCGCATGCGGGTTGCCAGTATCAAGAGCCAATGGAGCGATGAGGAGCGCGTGCACCGCGCGTCGGAAGGTCACAGCCGCCGCCAGCAACTGGTGGCATTGGTCGAAGAGGCTCTGCCCACGGCATCGGATTGCAGCGACGATTTGAGTGATTCGCGCAATTCGAGTGATTCGCGCGATTCGTTCGACCTGTTCGACGACTTCCGACTCGAAGACTTCCGACTCGAAGACACTGAGTTGGGGGCGTGGAACTAGTGCTTCGAACTAGTGCGTGGAACTGTCATCCGCGGCCGTCAGCTTGGCCCTGACGGCAACTTGCCCACTCGCCCTGGAGCCGGCTTGTGACGGTATTGTTGTCGCTATTGGCCTCCACCAAGGCTTCAAATTGTAGGTCGAGCGCTTGCCACATCGCGGCGGTACCGCAGACCAACGCCAGCCAAAAACCGAAGGGATGTCCGGCGTAGAAGTGCCATAACCCCGCGCCCAACAAGGCGTGAAACAAACTCAAGATCAACAAAATACCGACCGCGTCCACAGCGCGGCCCGTCCGCGGATTTCGCTGCCGCTGCCAATACGGATCGCTTGGAGTAAACAACTGGCGAAACGCAAAGCGATGTACGGCGACCCACAGGCTCAACCCGCCCCAAACCGCGACGATCAGCGCGGTTTCGGTCGGCTGCTGCGTGACGCCAGGGAGCAAGCGGAGCAGTACGGCGACCCACAGACTGAAGCTGATCCAAGTCGCCAAGCTAAAGGTTCCCGGGCGATGCGAAGCCGCGGCGGCTTGACCGAGCAGCGGTTGCCGCATGGCCCAATCTGCCGCTTTGGCACCCAAGGCCAGGATCACCATCCCCAGCCACCAGTGTTCAAATGGCCCGCCCAACCAGTGGCACAACAGACCGGCACTCAGGCCGGTGGCGCTCCAGGCCAAGGCGTGCTGGCACAGTTGACCCAACCGACCGCGGGCGCCCCACAGCAGGCAGCTACCGACTTGGCCACCGATCAGCCCCAGAAACAAGCTGCTGCCCGGAATCGCCTCGGGCGGCGCGTCGTACCGCAAAAAATGGCTGGCGCAGCAGGCCATCACGGCCAGCCACATGGCCAGGTACAGCCCGATCAACAGCCGGGCTCGGCCCTCGCCCAACCGACCCGCACCCAACCCCTCCGCGGCGACAGCGCCAGTTGACGGCGGTGCGAAGCCAGCGCCAGCCGCGCCGCGGCGCTGGGCAGTGTTGGTTTCGCTGTGTAGCCAGTCGGGATGTGTGGCGTGCATCCTACTCAGGATGATTCACCACCACAGCCACTGTCCGTTTGTTGCCAAAAAGCCACATCAAACGCGAGCGATGTCCGCGGTCCACCCGTCCAAGGGTCGACCGATCAACGGAGGCAATGCTCGTCAGCCGCTCAAGGCTGAGAGCTAAACCAGGGACCGAGCGGCTGATCGCGGAGCAATGGCAACAGCGGTGCAAAGTCATCCGTCCAACGCACTTCCGACAGCTGTGCCGGAAACTTGCTCGCCGCGGTTTGGACCACCGGGTGCTGAGCGAACAGCGGGTTGCGGGTCAGCAGAACCCAACTGGACGCGTATTGGTAGGCATCCTCCGCACGTTCCTTCTGCGGACTGTAGGCCACATGAATCGCGGTAACCCCCAGGTCACTGGCTTGGCGTTCCAAGAGTGGTGCCAATTCAATAAAGCGATTGGAAACATGAATCGCCACAATTCCATCCGGCGTGATTCGATCCAGGAAAATTCGTAGGGCTTCGGTCGTCAGCAAGTGCTTGGGAATCGAGTCGCTGGAGAAGGCGTCGGCGATCAACACATCGTAGGTCGCTGCTTCCGATCGCTGCTCCCGTTCCAACTGCAAGCGTGCATCGCCCAGCACCACTTCGCAGTCCGCGGCACTGGCGCTCAAGTATGTAAAGTGCCGCCGTGCCACCTGAACCACGTGTGGGTCGATCTCGAAAAAGCGAATCGAATCGCCCGTTCGTCCCCAGGTCGCCATGGTACCCGTCCCCAACCCGATTGCCGCCAATCTTATCGGTTGCTGGCGTCCGGTCGCTGCGTTCGACTCGGGGAATGTTGGGGCGTCCCCGGACAATTCTTGGCGGAAGTACCGCATGGCCAATCCCAGTCCGCTGCCGGGGCCGTAGTAGCTGGTGGGGCGACTGTGCCACGCGGGGTCATGAACTTGGAATCCATGCAAGGTATTGCCGTGGCTCAGGGTGCGTTTGTCTTCCTGGTCATTGACTTTGAGCACACCGTATTCGTTGCGATAGATGGCCACGACGTCGTCGTGGAAGTTCTTGCTGGCCATGCCCCACAGGGCTGCGGAGACACCGCTGACTGCCACCACGCCGGCGGTGATGCTGAACCAGGATCCCACCAAGGCCTCTACCGGCCGTGGGCGCGAGTAAAACTGCCTCATGGTCTGACCGATGAGCATTGGCAAAGTGCAGAGCACGACGAGGATCAGGCTGATGTGAAATTCGTAATAGTCGTGCAGGATCGCCGGAGCCAGCACGGCCACGATCAGCCCGCCGGCAGCCCCACCCAGCGACAAACAGAGGTAATAAGCCGTCAAGTGTCGCGGGCTGGGCTTCAGCCGCGATAGCTCCCCGTGGCAGACCATGGCAGCGAAAAACAACACGCTGCAGTAGGCCGTCACTTGGCCCGTGAAACTGGCCTTGAGGCCCCGATCGAACACCAAACAGGCGGCCAGCGCCGCTGCGGAAAGTCCCACAAAAAAGACCGGCCGCACATACAGGCGTTCGCTTTCGAAACAGAGTATGAAGCTGATCAGGTACAAGGCCAGCGGCAACACCCAAAGGAACGGATGGGAGCCCACTTCCTGCGTGAGAAAGTTCGTGGTGGCCAATAACTGAATCGAGGCCAGCATGGGCAACAACAGCCAGAGCACGTATCGCCAGCGACCGGTTCGCACGGCCGACAGCGAGGGGCTGGCCGTCGCTCGCGTCTCGGCGATGGCATCGGCCAATCGCGTGTTCCAGGCCGTCGAGCCTTCGTCCGTTTCGGGCAGGCGAGCCTGGGCCAGTACCCGACGTTGAAAGGCATAGCCGCATACCGCAATCGACAGCGCGTAACAGAGGAACCCCGCCGACCAGAGCCACGATTGTCCCGCCAAGGTCCAGCGGCTATCGATCAAAAAGGGATAGCCCACCAATGCCAACAGCGAGCCGAAGTTGGACAACGCGAACAAACGATAGGGAGAGCGATGCGGGTGCGACAGACTCTGCCAACGTTGCAGCAGCGGCCCCGTCGTTGAAAGAACCACGTAGGGCACGCCGATGGTGGCCGTCAACAAGACCAACACCCGCCACGAGGGCCACAGACCATCGACCGGCTTCCAGGCCAAGTCCGGTCGGATGGGCAGAAACAGGACGGCGGTCGAAACCAAGATCAGGTGCAGCAACCACTGCGTGGTGGGGCCCAGACGCTGCGTGACTTGGTGCGCGTAGGCGTAGCCCAAGACCAAACCCGACTGAAAGAACAACATGCACGTGGTCCACACCAGCGACGAGCCACCGAACCAGGGCAGAATGAACTGAGCAAACATTGGCTGCACGAGGAACAGTAGAAAGGCGCCCAAGAAAATGCTGACGGCATACAGTAACAAGTCGCTGGCTCCAGTTATCGGCGCAAGGGTACACGGGGGGATGGGCGCGGGTTCTCGATTTCAGGTGACATCCGGAGCCTCTCTGCGGCTCGGTTGTTGCAACTGCGGCAGTTCACGAATATCTGCGAGCTGCCGCGGGCGATGGCATTCATCCTGCGGGGCTTGTTTTGGCCCCGACTTAGAAGCCCGGCAACAGATCGGGGTTTCGCTCCAACAACTGTTGCAGGTCCTCCAGGGACTGCAGTGGCTTCCGCCAATCGTACCACACCCAGATGTCGGGCGGGCTACCCGCGTACTGAGGGCCGGTCCGCTCGGCGAAGCAGGTGACCTTCAGCGCCACCACCTGTTTGCCCTGGCGATGGCTCTTGTTCCACTCCGCTAGTTTGTACCGAGCCACACGCTGCTGCAAGTCGCGGAGCCCGTAGCCCAATAAGTTGTCGTGCAGCTTTCGCCAATGATGACCGGGCAACGAGGCCAAGGTCGAAGCCGGTCGGTCGTAACTGACCGCTTGGACACGCATCAGATCGATGCGAACCCCGTCCTCCAAGGTGGCATCGTAGACAAACCACGGGCTGAACTCGGGCGGCACACCGAACATCTGGTAGTGCTGGCCGGTGCCAGTCGCAGGTCCCAACCAACGCAGGCCGGCGGGCATGGCCAAGGAGAAAGGCTGTCGGGCAGACTTGAATTGGGCAAACTGGGTGTTGTCCAATTGCAAACGCTGCTGCAAATCTCCGTAGTAGGTCACCGGGATATTCGCCACATTCCACAACACCACGTAGCCCACCATGCCAACGGCAAACACTTGACCCAAGTGCCACAAGCCCCCCCGCCAATCTCGCCGGGTGGCCGTGGCGATGGCCGTCGCGCTGTCAAGGTTGGCGGCGTTTACCTCCGGTCGCCAATCCCAGTCGTCATCGGTCCGCGACCCGCGCCCCCACGTGTAGAGACCCGCCGGCAAGAGCGGTAGCCAGGCGACCAACGAGATGTAAGGAAACAGCCCAATCTCCATGGTCACAGCAATCGACAGATGCAACGCCACATACGTCAGAAAATTGACGATCCGCCACCACGGATTATTCCAGGGCAACAACAGCAACAGGATCAAAGCGATCTCGGCAAACAGCGTCCCCCAAGTTACCAACTGCAGCAGCAAAGGGTAATCCAGAAAAAACGCAGCCCACGGCCGAGCATACAGATCCAAACGAAAAACGTACTCCATGGCGTCGCCCTGCCACCAGTGCACATTCCATTTCGCAATACCCGCAAAAAAATACATGCAAACTAATTGTGTTATCAAACCCACCGTACCGGCCGTCAAAATCGGCTGTCGCCGCGACCCCTCCGCAGCCGGTCCCCCGCGGCGCCTGGCATCCAACGACCAACAGGCACCCAAAGGGGTGAACAGCGACCAGAACAAGACGTTGCGGAGTAAGGTGTCACCGCTGCTGAGGATCACGGGACAACGCATGTGCAGCGACACGATCAAGACCCAACAGGCCAGCGTCATCCACCAAGTTCGCCACCCCAACAACAAGCCCGTCGCCGCGGCGGCCAACGCCCCAAACAAGACCTGCTGCCACCAGAGTTCGCCCGACAAAAAATTCAACGACCAAACCACGCTGGCGGGGGCCACCCCATAATCCAGCTCCAACAGGGCGGTGGCCGTGGGGCGATCCACCACGCCCCCATCCGTTAAGAAGGCCTCCGCGTACGGCCAGCGGAGCCCTATGTCCAACAAGATCATCACGCCCAGGCCGATCCGGAACAGGGCCAGCGACCGCGGATCACAACCAAACACAGCCGTCAGACCGCGCTGCCAAGGCGTGGTCCCGAGTCGATCAACGGCAGAGGGTTCCATCATCGCTGGGACATTCTCGGCGAGTAGGGCAAGTTTCCTCGGGGGGGACACGCGGCAACTGGGATGCAACGGGAAGGGAGCAACCGAGGGTAAGGGAGCAACCGAGGGGACACACCAACGCTCAGGTCGGGTCCTGTCACTACTCAGCATCGGCAGAAGGGTGCCCTGATCCTTGCCCGGGCCGTGCCGCGGAGCCCGAACCGGGCCTTGTTCGCCGGCATGTTCGTTACGATCGCTGCGATCGGGCTTCCATTCAATCAAGCCTCCGCAGCGACATTCACCCGCACGGCCGGCGGCTTGCGCGGTCCCCCTCAGATAGGACACCGCAGCGACATTCACTCGCACGGCCGGCGGCGTGCGCGGTCCCCTGAGACCCGTTCCGCGATAAGCAGACTCTCAGCCCCTTTCGAGCCCAACGCTTATTGAGATGCCTCAACCGACAAGAGACCGATAACATACCACTCGACTAACACAATCTCCGAGCGAACACTAACTAACATCGGCTCTCAATCACGAACCAGCAGAGGGCTGCTGGTCTACAACTGCCCCCATTCCTCTGTCCCCATTCCCCAGTCCTCATTCCTCTGTCCCCCATTCCTCTGTCCTCATTCCCCTGTCCCTCATTCCCCTGTCCCCCATTCCTCTGTCTTCATTCCCCTGTCCCCCATTCCTCTGTCCCCCATTCCTCTGTCCCCCATTCCTCTGTCCCCATTCCTCTGTCCCCATTCCTCTGTCCCCATTCCTCTGTCCCCATTCCCCTGTCCTCATTCCTCTGTCCCCATTCCTCTGTCCCTCATTCCCCTGTCCTCATTCCCCTGTCCTCATTCCTCTGTCCCCATTCCTCTGTCCCCCATTCCCCTGTCCCTCATTCCTCTGTCCCCATTCCTCTGTCCCTCATTCCTCTGTCCCCATTCCTCTGTCCCCCATTCCTCTGTCCCCATTCCTCTGTCCCCATTCCTCTGTCCCCCATTCCTCTGTCCCCATTCCTCTGTCCCCCATTCCTCTGTCCCCCATTCCTCTGTCCCCCATTCCTCTGTCCCCATTCCTCTGTCCCCATTCCTCTGTCCCCCATTCCTCTGTCCCCCATTCCTCTGTCCCCATTCCTCTGTCCCCATTCCTCTGTCCCCCAATCCTCTATCCCTCATTCCCCTGTCTTCATTCCACCTCCAACCAGCATACGGCAGCTGGTCCACCCCCGCTTCCGTCGTGGCTCTGCCCGACATGAAGCCACCGGGGGCAGCGTGGCCAAGGGGCAACGAGCCTTCTTTTTGATCATTATTGGGGGGAGCGGTCTAGCTACCCAAACTTTCGCTCCGGCGGGGTAAACCCACCGGGGGCGATGTGGCCAAGCGGCAAAACTCCTTCTTTTCGTTTATTGGGGGGAGGGCTGGTAGCTGGTCAGTCATGCCTCCACCGGGACGAGCCCGGACGGGGGCGATGTGGCCAAGGGGCAACGAGCCTTCTTTTTGATCATTATTGGGGGGAGCGGTCTAGCTACCCAAACTTTCGCTCCGGCGGGGTAAACCCACCGGGGGCGATGTGGCCAAGCGGCAAAACTCCTTCTTTTCGTTTATTGGGGGGAGCGCTGGTAGCTGGTCAGTCATCGCCCCATCGGCATGAAGCCGACGGTGGCGGTGTGACCAAGGGGCGAAGAGCTTTCTTTTTGATTATTGTGGGGATGGCGTTCTCGCTGCCAAACTTTCGGTCCCACTGGCAAGCCAGTGGGGGCCGAAGTGACCAAAGGGCGAAGAGTCTTCTTTTGGATCGTTGGGGAGGCGGTGGTAGCCGGTCAGTCTTCGCCCCATCGGCACGAAGCCATGGGTGGCGATCGCTGCGATCTGGCCGCCTTTTTTTCGCTGGCCCTTGACGGCTCGCACAACGGAAGTACACTAGAAGGGTGTAGCAATGGCTACACTCTGACCTGCCCGGTTCCGCCGGCTCGTTTTTTTGCCTCTAGGTGTAGCACAGGCTACAAAAGGGACTGGCGGCAAATGGACGGGCGGCGGCGCCAGGTCAGCGGACGATTGTCCTCGAGGTTTTTCCACAAAAAGGGTTTGATCATGCATAAGTCTAGGCGGGCGTTCCAGGTGTCAGTCCGGCCGGTTCGGTCGGTCCAGCGCGGTTTCACCTTGGTGGAGTTGCTGGTGGTGATTGCGATTATCGGCGTGTTGATGGGCCTGCTGTTGCCGGCGGTCCAGCAGGCGCGGGCGGCGGCCAACCGCATGTCCAGTGCCAACCAGACACGGCAGCTTGGCTTGGCCCTACTGAACTATGAAGCACAGCGGGGCCGGTTCCCCGCGGCATACACGTCGGATCCAGTCCGCTTTACGCCCAACTCCGAGACATTGGACGCCGGGCCGGGCTGGGGTTGGGGCACCATGCTCTTGCCATACCTCGAGCAAGGCAACTTGTACGATCAGCTGAATTTGCAATTGCCGTGCTGGGCACCCGAGAACGCCCTCGCAGTGGCCACACGTGTACCAACCTTCATCAGCCCGGGGGCGGACGACGACTTGCAGGCGATCAACGTGACGGACGCCAGCGGCACGGTGTTGGGTGTGTTCGGCCGATCGCACTACTTGGCCAATGTCGGGCAGGACGAACCGTGGGGTTACACGGTTTCCGATTGGCGGTCGATCCCCAGCAGTCGCTTCATGGGGCCGTTCTATCGGAACTCGCGGACCCGCATCGCGGAGGTCCTGGACGGACTCAGCAATACGGTGTTTATCGGCGAGCACACGTCGATCTCCAACAAGACCTGGGTCGGTGTGATCCCGGGCGCCGAGTCCTGCCCGACCGATCCGGCTCGGTTCCCGTTCACCGAGTGTGACGCGGCGGCCACCTATGTCTTGGTCCATTCGGGGCCATCGCCGGGTGAGCCAGGCGTGATTCATCCGCCGGGTTTCCCCACGGCCCACGTCTGCCAGTATTATTCGCCCTGGCAGGGCGCCAACATTCTGTTTGGCGACGGCAGTGTGCGGTTCATCTCCAACGACACCAATCCGGATGTCTGGGCGGCCTTGTCCAGCATGGCGGGCGGTGAAGCCATCAATCTAGATTTCTAAGGAGTCGACTGGCGATGAAACATGAGCGACGGCGTGGTGCGGCGGACAGCGGCGGCCTGTGGAAGATCGGCTTGCTGGTAGTGGTGGCCGGTGCGTGTCTCTGGCTGTGGCTGCCACGGGCGACCTATCCTCGGATTGGTTCTGCGGAGAGTGACCAACTCATGCGCAAGCTGGCGACGGCCTGCGGCAGTCAGAATGCCGAGCGGTTGCAGGTGGTGAAGGACGAGTTGGCCAAGTTAGAAATGTCGGAGGTCGAACGGCAGGCTTTCCAACGGATCATCGACATGGCCGACCGGGGCAGTTGGCGTGAGGCCCATCAGGCCAGTATTCAGTTCGCGACAGATCAAGTACGCTGACAAGGAAACGGGGGGCGGTGAAGCCGAATGCGTCACCGCCCACGTGTCTGGCTGTGGGGAACGCTGGGGTTTCCCGCTGCTTCACCTGCTTTCTTTGGCGTACTCTTCATGTTGCAGTCTGCTCGCACCAAAATTGTGGCCACGGTGGGTCCCGCCAGCCAAAGTGTGGACCAATTGTGTCGGCTGATCCACCTGGGCGTCGATGTCTTTCGCTTGAACATGGCCCATGGCAATCGGACGGGGCATCAGGCCATGTTCGACGCGGTGGCGGCGGCCCGTGATCAGACGGCCATCGACATCGCGGTCTTGGTCGACTTGGCTGGGCCGAAAATTCGCTTGGGCGATCTGTTTGCTGGCGAGTTGGAACTGCAAGCCGGCGATCGCTTGGAGTTTATCAAGGGCCAGCAACCGAACGCCCCGCATGAACTGACCTGCACCTACCTACCGTTGGTCGATGAGCTGGAGGTGGGGCACCAGGTGCTGTTATCGGACGGCTTGATTCGTTTGCAGGTCGACAGCAAGACGGCGGACCGCGCGATCTGTCGGGTCATCGACGGTGGCGTGTTGCGTGGGCGACAGGGCGTCAATGTGCCCGGGGCGAACTTCAGCGCCCCGGCACTGGAAGCCGCCGATGTGGAGAATGCTCGCTGGGCGGTGTCGCAAGGCGTCGAGTATTTGAGTCTGAGTTTTGTGCGGCGGCCCGATGAGATTCTGCAACTCAAGTCATTGATTCAATCGCTGGGGGGGACCTCGCAAGTCATCGCCAAAATCGAAAAGCGTGAGGCGCTGGATTGTTTGGATGAGATCGTGCAGGCGACCGACGGTGTGATGGTGGCGCGAGGCGACTTGGGGGTCGAGATCGAAGTCGAGCAGACACCGGTGCAGCAGAAGCGGATCGTGGCTGCTTGCCGACGGTATGGCAAACCGGTGATCGTGGCCACGCAGATGCTCGAGAGCATGCACGAGCATCGCCGACCGACGCGCGCGGAAGTCAGCGACGTGGCCAACGCCATTTTGGACGGCGCGGATGCCTGCATGTTGAGTGGCGAGACGGCCATCGGTCTATATCCCAACGATGCGGTGCAGATGATGAATCGCATCATGTTGGAAACGGAGCGAGCTTATCCCGACCGAGAGATGACCGGTCTGTCGGAGCGGGAACGCACGACGACGAACATCACCAAAGCCATGGTGCAGGGCGCAGGACGCATCGCGCGGCAACTGGGCGCCAAAGCCGTGGTCATCGTGGCCGATTCGTTGGAGCCCGCTCGCTACAAGAGCCAAATGCGGGACTTTATTCCCACCATCGCTCTGTCTGGCCATCGCCACGTGGTTCGCGGCTTGGCCCTGTATTGGGGTATCGTTCCCTATTTCGCCGAGCCCCAACAGATCAATGGTCTGCAAAAAATCAAAGCCTTCATCGGCGACCGCGCCCGCACACATTGGCAATTGGCCGATGGCGACCGCGTGCTGTTGGTCATCGATTCGCCTGAAAATATCGGCCAACACGACTGGATGACCGTGTTGACCGTCGGCCAGGATTAGTCGCTGTCCCAATGGTCGCGGCCTGCTCGTGATCCGTTTTGTTTCAGGCCATCGCCTGGCTGCCTTCCCGCCTGTCCGCCCGGTTTCGCTCGCCTTTTGCCACCCCAAGGGCTATAGTTAGGGGTGACCAGGGACTTTTCTCCAGCGAAACTGAGGTGGTGATCGATGCAGGCATCGCGAACGAAACAGCGGATCTTGCGGTTCGTGCCGAAGATGTCATTTTTTCTGCTCTTGCTGGTGGGGGGGCTGGCGCGGGAGGCCGTCACTCCGTCGGTCGCCTGGGGGCAACTCGGCCGCTACCCGGCCCCTGATTATTATTTGCTCCAGAGCGAAAATTCCGTTTTTTTTAATGGAGATTTTCGCGCGGCCGAACGGATTGTGCAAAACCTCTACCGCGGCGGCTACCGCGAGGGCAACCAGCGTTGGATCGACTCCACCGCCTACCTGTATTTGCTGGGCGAGATCCGTTACCAAGCCGGCGACTACGCCGCCGCCATGCAGGCCTTTGACGAGGCCATCGAGATTTATTCGGCGTTGATCAATTGGCCTGCCCGTGTGAATTGGGAGAGCCAGCCGATCACGCCGGACCCCAACGCCTTGCGGATCGCTCGGATCACTTGGGGGCAACCGGTACGCGAGCCCTCGATCGGTCGTTTCCCCAGCAGTTTGCCGACCACCTTCGGACAAGACATTGTCGTGCCGGGCGACCAGGGGAACACCGTGCTGCCGCAGGCCCGAATCGTGCCGGTCGATGCCATCGAGCTGTTGCGAGCGATGGCGCTGATCATTCGGCGGCGGGACCAGATTCTCGGCAGCCTGTCGCAGGTCGATGCGCCGGGGCGGCTGTTTCGTGGCCAGCTGGGCGAAGCGCGAGCCGCCGTGCCGGGGATTTTGCCCACCACGTTCGGCTCCATCCTGTACGGGATCTCGATCACCGGCGAGGGCGACTACGAACGCTCCAACGGCGTGTTGCAGCAATGCCTGCGGATCAATGGCTTGGATCATCCGCTCACGCCAGTCGCGCTGCTGCACATCGGCACCAATCAGTACTTGATGGGCAACTATCGAGCCGCCAAGGCCACATTGCTGGAAGCCAGCTACTCGGCGGGCTTCTTCAATCAAATGGATATCGTCCGCGAGGCCTTGGTGATGGCCGGGAAAGCCCACATGGCGGTCAACCGGGATCAGTTGCTGCCGGAACTGGACCTGGCCTTCGAGTGGGCTCGGCTGCGTGGCATGCGTGTGGCGCAAGCCCAATTTGCCATGGTGGCGGCGGAGAATGCCTTGGAGAATGGGCAGTTGCCTTTGGCCAAAGAGCAGTTGACCACAGCGGTCGGTCTGCTGCGGACGGCCGAGATGCGGCGGAGTGAACTGGCGCTGCGACTCAACGTCCTGCAACAAACGGTGCGGGCGATCGAAACCGCCGATCTGCAGACCTTGCGGGCGGCCCTGATCGCTTATCGCGGCGCGACGCCCTGGGCCTTCCAGATCGAAATGCTGGTCAATCCGGCTCGTCGCCGCAATCTGACCACCACGGTGATGTCCAACCTGATCGAACGCGTCCTCCGCGATCCGACGCAGCAGGATTGGGACCGCGACCCTTTCGAGTGCTTGGCTTATCTGACCGGCGATCGCAGCCAGTTCCTCGCGGACGCTTTGACCTTGCAGTTAAACAAACGCGACTACACGAATGCCTTGGTGGCTGCCGAGAATTTGCGCCGTGTTCAGTTTTTATCCAACTTGCCGTTGGGCGGTCGCTTGCTGTCGTTCCGCGAACTGCTGGCGCGGACCGCCGCGGAGCTGACTCCAGAAATGCGGCGCCGCCAAGCGGAGTTGCTCAGTCGCTTCACGCCGCTCAAGCTCAGCTTGGAGCAGGCCCAAGCAGTGCTGACTCGATTGCAAACCCAGCCGCTGGCTCCGCCCGATGCGGGGCTCAAGACCTGGGAGAGCGACGTGGAGACCCTGGCGCGATTGAGCAACGTGGTCGAGGGCCAGCTGATCCATGCGGCCGTGAGACGCGAGGCCTTGCCACTCTTGTTCCCACCACCGGTGGACTTGGAGCGAATTCAAACACAGATCCCCGACAAAACCCTGTGTCTGGTGATCGTGCTTCAGAACAATGTCTATCACGGGTTGTTGGTGACAAAAGATCAAGTCGTGCATCAGTCGGCTCTCGGTCAAGTCGCCGTCGCCAAAGCCGTGCGAGCCTTGGGCAAGAGTTGGGGACACACCAGTACCTCGGCCGTTTTGCAGCCCCAAGTCTTGATGGACAACGCTTGGAAGAAGACCTCACACGAACTGTTTCAAGCCTTGATCCCCAACGGCACGCCCGAGTTCTGGGATTCGTTTGAAGAGTTAGTGGTAGTGCCGGCCGGTTGGCTGTGGTACCTGCCGTTTGAGACCTGTGCGCTGGCCGGGGAGCCGGACAGTCCCTTGTTGATTGACAAAGTGGCGGTCCGCTACGCGCCCTCGCTGAATTTGGCGTTCAGTCCACAGCGAGCCAAGCGTTGGCAGCGCGGGGTGCTTTATCCCGGCAAGATCGACATGCGTGACGAGGATGCCTGGGCCACAGCAGGTCACCAAGCCCTGCAGGATGCCTGGCCCCAGCTGACGACGATCCAATCGAGTCGTGTGCCCAGTCAGTGGACCGGGCCGTTGGTGCAAGTCATGATCTATCAGAATGAGATCCGCCAAGCGATTTGGCCGGCCCCCTGGACCGCCGATCAACGCCGCGATCCCCATTTGCAACTGGACGTGGATCGCTGGGTGGGCTTCCCCAACGTCGGCCCCGAGGTCTTGATTGTCGCCGGCGGCAGCTCGATCTTTGCCGATGGCATGAAGGGCAGCCCGACGGGCGCGGAGCTGGAGTTCTACAGCACCCTGCTGATGGCGGCCGGCTGCCAGAGCATGGTCCTGCCGCGTTGGCGGAGCGGGGGACACGTGCCCTACGACCTCACCGTGGCGCTGACCAAGCGACTGCAGGAGCACATGCCCTCGGTGGCTCTCCGCGAGGCCATTCAAGAGATTCGCCAAGCACCACTGGATCTCGAGCGGCAAACCCGTGTCCGCACAGGACGAGGCGAAGCGCCGCCGACCGCCGACCACCCGTTTTTCTGGGCCGGACAGATCCTGATCGATCGCGGTTCGTGGTACCGGGAGCCCGAAGAAGAAGGGGCGGCGGCGGTCGATCCCGCGGCCGGCCTACTGCAAATGGACGCCGCTCCCCCGCGGACGGCCAAGCCCCGCCGGCTGCGGACGGCCAAGCCGCCCCACCCGCGGACGGCCAAGTCCCGCCCGCTGGCCAGGATCCGCCGGCTGGCCAAGTTCCACCCGCTGGCCAAGTTCCGCCCGCCGGTCAGGAGCCGCCGGCTGGCCAAGTTCCACCCGCTGGTCAAGTTCCACCCGCCAGCCAAGGAGCCGGTTGATTTTTCCGTAGCGGAATGCGTCAAGCGTTTCGATTGACAGGAAAACGCCGTGTTTTCGCTCGATTTCTTTGGGTCGGGCAGCAGTTCCGTGAGCGAGTCTGGAAAAATCAATAAGCCCCAAAATCCGCCGGATGGAGGTGCTCCACCTGTGGCCCCCGAGGGTCTGCCCAAGGCTGCGGATCGGGTGCCATGCCGGATTGACTGGCGGCAAGTGGGCCAGAATCAACGTCCGACGTTGGCGAGCGCGAAGCCGATGAATGCACCGAGAAAGAGGCTGACGGTGATAGCAATCGGCAGCACGGTCCAGAATACCAGCGGCGAGATCCCCACCGGACGCTGCATCTCTCGCGGTGACAAACCGGTAGGTGGTGGCGGCGGGGACTCGGTTTGTGTGTCGTCACGGCCCCAACCGGTGAACGTGTTGTCGCCGTTGGGGGTCCCGAAGCTGGATTCGCCCATGGCGTCGGACGCTTCGCTCCGTTCCAGATGACTGGTGTGGTCGTGGTCTTCGTCGCTCTCGTCGGCCGGCGGTGGTTCCGGCATCCAGCGCGACCGAGTCATTTGTTCATGCCCCAGCGGACTGTTTTCGCTGGCCCAGGGCGCCAACCGCGCCGCCACTTCGGCCGCGGTCTGAATCCGGTTGGCCGGATCCTTCTCCATCATGTCGCCGATCAAGTCGACGAACTCATCACTCACGTCCGGATTGAAACGCCGCGGATGCCACGGCGTCTCGCTCAAGTGCCGTCGAGCTTTGCTCTTGGCATTCCCGCCTGGAAAGGGAACTTTGCCAGAAATGGCGTAATAAAGGGTACAACCGAGCGAATAAATGTCCGTCAACTGCGTGACTTCGGTCGGCGTTTGGATCTGCTCCGGGGACAGATAATCGGCCGTGCCCACGATCTTGCCCGCCCGCGGGTCGGTGGAATCATTGAGGAAAGCCGCCAAGCCGAGGTCCGAGAGTTTGGCGACGCCATCGGGAGTCACCAGGATATTGCCCGGTTTGACGTCGCGATGGATCAGGCCCCGCTCGTGAGCATGAGCCAGCCCCAAGGCGGCCTGCATCACAATGTTGGCAGCTCGCTGCACACTCAACAACCGCTCGGCGCGGACCAACCGCCGCAGATCAGTGCCCGGCACAAACTCGACCACCATGTAGTGGACGTTGCCATCCAAACCAGCGTCATAAGCGCGGACCAGGTTGGGATGGTCCAACTTGGCCTGGGTGCGGATCTCTCGACGGAAGCTCTCAATGGCCTCGGGAGTGCTCTTGGAGAGCGGCAACACCTTGACCGCCCGCTCCTGGCCCAACATCTCGTGGACCGCCTTGAAGACTTGCCCCATCCCGCCCTGGCCAATCCAGTCGCTGATGATGTACTGCCCGAGCGACAATTTCGTGCGACCAGCCAGCAGTTGGTCCGCCTGGTAGGCCGTCAGTGCCTTGGCCCGCACCAATTCGGCCGCAATCAAGCGGCCGTCCGGGTCCCGCAGTTTCTGGCCCGGCTGAGCCGCTCGCAACCGTGAAATCGCCCCGCGCAGTTGGGTCTCATTGACCAACCGGCTCTTGAGGGCGGCTTCTAAGAAAGGTTGTATCTGCTGCGGCACAAAATTCTACCGATTGGATAATGCCTGTTACACTTCGAAGCAAACGTAGCTCCGGCGCCCAAGCCTACGGCGGCTCGCTCTCCATTATTCCACACCCGTAGGGTTTGACCAGCGTTGTTCACAAAATTAAATGAAACACTTACTCCTCGGCCCCGGAATCTGCCTCCATCAGCCATCTTACCAATTCTGCCGGATTTGACGCCAAAGCCAGGCCCGCCGAGGACCCGTCGGCAGCGGGGACCGAATCAACGCCCGCCACCCGCCCGCGGGACCGGACCCGATTCACGCCCCCTTTCGAGCCGAAACGACCATCGAGACCAGCCAAATTGAGACCCGCCAAAAGGTCGGCGACCGGTTGGCATTCGGGCAACGACCGCCAAGTCGGCGGCGGACTTTGGACGAACGACAACGGCTGCTGCGTCACCGGGTGCGTGAACGCCAAGCGCCAGGAATGCAGGGCAATGCCCGCGGGAAAAGGCGCCGGACTGCCGTACTTGCGATCCCCCAGAATCGGCAGACCCCGCGCCGCAAACTGCACGCGGATCTGGTGCTTGCGGCCCGTCAACAACCGCACCGCCACCAAGTCGTAGTCGGGGCCACGACCCAAAAATCGCCAGTCCAAGCCGGCCGCAACCCGGCCGGCCGGCCCAACCTCCCCCGGCCCCTCGCCGCCCGCGAGCGATCGGTCCGACTCGGCTGCCCCCACTTCACACCGCATCCGATGGGCTTGGTCGTCTTTCCACAGCCGATCCAGCCAGCGGCCATCGAGCCGCTGCGAGACCTGCCACCACAACGAATCCACACGCCCCTCCCCCTGCATGCCACCCGCATCGCGCCCGACCGGCATACCACTGGCGGGAGCTGCCGCCGCTGGCATTGAGAGGTGGGCGGGGGAATTCGTCCAGCGTGACGGGACACTTGGGATGGCCGCCAGGTACCACTTGTCCACCTGTCGCTGCTGAAACTGGGTGGTCAGGCGCCCCGCGGCTTTGGAGGTCTTGGCGAAGACGATCAAGCCCGAGGTCACCGTATCCAGGCGGCTGACAATGCCCAGATAGACGTTGCCGGGCTTCTGGTACTTGCGTTTGAGCTCCGCCTGCAGTTCCCGCGCCAGGCTCCGTTCACCGGCCGCCGTGCCCATGGTGGCCAACAAGACCGGCTTGTCGACCACCAAGACGTGGTTGTCTTCGTAGACGATCACGGGCGACTTGTTGGCTCCCATTCCCGCTCAGTGCTCCGCCTCGGCATCGTGCTGGAGTTCGACTTCATGACCCATCTCGGCCAATAGGGCGGTCACCGCTTCGTCCATGGCGGGTCCGCGGGCGTTTTTGTATCGAATCACGCCGTGTTGGTCCAAGATGTAGATCGTGGGCCAGCCTCTCACGCCCCACTGAGCCGAGATCGGGCCGCCGGTGCCCTGGGGGCCGTTCCAAAAGCTCCGCCAGTTGAGATTCTTCTCACGTACTGTTTCCCGAATCTGCTCCAAGTCCCCATCGCTGTTGACGCCGATCAGGGCGAATGGCTTGTCCGAAAGTTGCTTGACGAGCGACCGCTCGTGCGGGTACATGGCCCGACAAGGCGGTCACCAGTCCCCCCAGAAGTCCAGCACCACGATTTTGCCGCGGTAGTCGCTCAGTTTGAAAGCGACGCCGTCCAGATCCGCCCCCCTCGATATCTGGAGCGACACTACCAATCTCCAACATGGCGGCGGGGTGAGCCGCCACGGCGGGCCCGACGGGCGCCACCGGGGCGGTCGGTCGCGGCCGATTCATTGGACTCAAGTCGGCCGTGGGATCACCGGTCGACGGATTTTCAGTGAACTTCGGTTCGGCCGCGGGGTCCCCGCAACCGGCCAACCAGCAGGTTCCCGCCATCACACTGGCCACCAGTGCGAGGCGCGTCAACAAAACACGCATGAGCGTTGTCTCCTGTGTTAAAACGACGGACCCACAGCGTCCAGACGAGTCGGCGGTCCACCGCGGCCCCGCACGGATACCGGAAAATCGCCAGCCGCTCGCCAGGCACTCGGGCGGAACATTCCTCGCCCACGCCGAGCGACCAGGGCGCCGCGAGCCGAGCCTAGGTCGCTCGAGCCTAGTCTTTGGTGGGCCGCCGGTCAATAACGAGCCGCGGGGGATCCTGCAAATCACCCGAATGAAGTAAAATCCCGCTCCCAGGGGCGAACTTAGCAGACAGGACTGGCGTTGATCTTTCATCTTCAAAGCTCCAAAGGTGCAACCGAGCCCAAGCGGCAACGGTTCTTATCGGGACGCGTGCAAGTCATCTCTCGCTCGGGCCTGCACCCCAGCGAAGGGGTGTTACTGGAGCTATTGCCCTCGCTCTTGCCACTGGCGTCGCCCGACCCCCGCGTGTTGACCGTCGGCAACCGCACGGGAGTGGTGGGGCAAGTTGCCTGCGATGTATTCGGAGCCGAGACAACGGCCCAGACATTCGATATCCATCACTTTCGTGGCATGGATCCGCATATTTTGGCCGGTTTCCGCAAACGGTTCCATCCAAGCTGTGCAGCCGATTTGCCGGCCGATGCCACCTTTGACCTGGCCCTGTTCCAATTGAATCGCGGCAACCTGTCGACGGAGTTGATCCACGACATGATCCAGCAAACCGTCCAGCGTTTGCGACCCGGCGGCCGCGTGGCCTGTGTGATCCAAGGCACCTCGCTGTGGCTGATGCGGCGACTGCAAGCCTCGTTCCGCAACGTGCAGACGTCGTCTTGCGGGTCGGACTTGACCCTGTTGGTGGCCACCGACCTGAAGGGCCCCGGCAAGTCCAAGTCGTTCCAATGCCAGCTCCAAGTCACGCTGCCCCATGGCATCGCCTTCCCCTTAGTGACCTACCCCGGCGTCTTCGCCCATCGCAAGATCGACGCCGGCGGACTGGCCTTGGCCGAGTCGCTGGATGTGGTGGCCGGCGACCAAGTGCTGGACATGGGCTGCGGCAGCGGCCTGATCGGGATCGCCGCCGCCAAGCTGGCGCCACTGCAACAGTTGGTCCTGGTCGACTCCCACGCCCGCGCCATCCAAGCCGCCACCGAAAACGTTCAGACAAATCAGCTGAGCGAGATCGCCACCGTCGTGCAAAGTGATGGCCGAGCCGAGGACTTTGCCCAGTACGCCGATCGCTTCAGTCTTTTTGTCGGAAATCCGCCTTATTATTCACAGAACCAAGTCACCAGCCGCTTTGTGGAGCTATCGTTTCAGGTCCTGCGACGCGGTGGCCGCGCCTGGTTTGTCACCAAGAACCCCGAATGGCTGGGGCAAGAAATCGAGCAGCTGTTCGGCGAAGTCCAGTATTTTTCCCGCCGCCAATACACGCTGCTGCGAGCGGTCAAGCCGTGACCGCTCGGCCCCAGCCGCGCTGTCCAGCGAACGACGTCGAGGACTCGGCGAACGCCGGCAAGTCGCGGCGGACGCGGTCGCGACTTTCGGCTGAGAAATCAGCTCCACCGCCAGCCGAACGGCCGTCGAACCGAACGGCCAAATTGCCAGCGGATTTGCCGGCGGAAGTCCGCTGGCCAGATGCCGCTGGCTGCCGCGACCTGCGACGCAAAGTGCTGCGTTGGTTCGCTGCTCACCGCCGCGATTTGCCCTGGCGACGCACGCAGGACCCCTACGCGGTGTGGGTCAGCGAGGTGATGCTGCAGCAGACGCAGGTGGTGACGGTACAAGATTATTGGCCGCGGTTCCTGCAACGATTCCCCACCGTCAGCGATTTGGCCGCCGCACCGATCGACGACGTGCTGCGACTGTGGCAAGGGCTGGGCTATTATCGCCGCGCCAAACAACTGCATGCGGCGGCCGGTGTGATCGTCCAGCAGCACGGCGGGCAATTCCCCACAGACTTCAGCCAAGTGTTGGCGCTACCAGGAGTTGGACGCTACACAGCCGGCGCAGTACTGTCGATCGCCCAGCAGCAATCGTGGCCGATCTTGGAAGGCAACACGGTCCGGCTCTACAGTCGTTTGTTGGGCTTGGCCAGCGATCCCACGACCCCGGCCAACCAACAACTGCTGTGGCGGTTCGCTGAAACCATCGTGCCTCAGTGTCGTGCCGGCGACTTCAACCAAGGCCTGATGGAACTGGGCGGCCAAGTCTGCCAGCGCCATCAACCCAAATGCGGCGAGTGTCCCCTGCGGAAGGGTTGTGTCGCCTATCAAACGGGTCGCCAAGCCGAGATCCCCGCAGCCAAGTCACGGCCCACCCGCTGGGAGGCTCGCACCGAGTGCCTGGTGCTGCTGCAGCGCGGGCCACGTTGGTTGGGTCGAACCCTGCCCGCCGATCAACGTTGGGCCGGATTATGGGATTTTCCGCGTTTTGACATTGGCTGGTTGTTGACCAACGAGCAAGACGAGCCGCAGTGGCCACTGCCGCCGCGGGCACTCGAGTGGCTGCAACAACAAGTCCACGAGCAGTTTGGGCTGCGGGTCCAGCTGCAGCCGCTCGGTGAGCCGATTCGACACGCCGTCACTCGGTTCCGCATCTTGTTGGCCGTGGCCCAGGGCCACGTCGCGGCCAGTCGTCTGTCCGCGACAGCGACCTCCGCTGGCTGGGAGTGGCTTTCGGCCGCTGCCATCGGCGATCGCCCCCTCAGCGTCACTGCTCGGCAGGTCTGGGAACGCCAAATCGAACCCAGGGATACCTGACAACAAGATTGAGTACGACGGCCACTTCCATTTCTTGCAGGACGTGGCAGCGACATTCACCCGCACGACCGGCGGCGTGCGCAGTCCCCTTCAGATAGGACGTGGCAGCGGTGTTTAACCGCAACGCCAGAGGCGTGCGCTGCACCATGCGCGACGTGCCATACAAACAAGCCTCCGCAGCGACATTCAACCGCACCGCCGGCGGCGTGCGCAGTCGCATGAACCAGTTCAACGGTATGCAGACGCTCAAACCCTTTCGAGCCCAACTCTTGTTGACATGCCCTACTCATCGAGAGACTGATCGCATGCCACTTTGCTCACACATCTCCGCGCGAACACTTACTGAGGTCGGCTCTCAATCACAAACCAGCAGAAGGCTGCTGGTCTACAGCTGCTTCCGTCGTGGCTCTGCCCGGCGGAGCGGCAACTGACGGCTACCAAACCCCCAAGCCAACCAAAATGCGGCTCGTCGCCCCTTGGCCACATCGCCACCGTCGGCCTCGTGCCGATGGGGCGATGACTGACCGGCTACCACACCTCCCCCCAATAATCAAAAATGCAGGCTCGTCGCCACTTGGCCACATCGCCACCTGTCGGCTTCATGCCATTGGTATCTACACAAATCGCGACTTTTGCTATACACTCGGCATGATCCAGATCAAGCTGAAAGACAAGCGACTTTCCAGTCGTTGGGAACTAATGGTGAGGTGTCACATGCGGGTAGCGTCACCGCTAGCAGCGGGCGTCAGTGGGCTACCTGACGGTAATTTAAAAACGTCTTTCGCTGCCACGCAGGCGACTTGGCGTTTTTTGAATAATGACCGCGTCACCTTTGGAGAACTTGTCGTTCCGCTACAGGATTTCGCTAGAACCGCGTGTACTTCGATCTCAGCCCCATTTGTGCTGCTGGCCCATGACTGGAGCAAGCTCAGCTACCCCGGGCACAAGAGTCGAGAGGACCTGGCAGAATTGTCTAGTTCTAGTGATGTTGGCTACGATCTGGCGTGTGCTTTGGCTATTAATCCAGACGATGGCTTGCCAATCGCTCCCCTGGAAATGCACCTCAAGACAGCCGCGGGGATGCTCAGTACGCGTGGCAAGGTGGAAGTTGCGGGGCACACCGATCAGGTCATGGCTACGATGAACGCGTCCGCCAGTTGGAATTTAGACAAGCCGATTGTCCATGTAATCGATCGTGAAGCAGATTCCGTAGGGCACTATCGCGATTGGACGGAAGCGGGGCATAAGTTTCTCGTTCGTGGCGATGATCGGCGAGTGCTGTATCAAGACAAGAAAGTCAAGCTAAGCGACGTCCGTCGTCAACTACAGGACCAGGGCGGATTTCAATCGGTAGGAACGGTGTTACACAATAACCGTCCGGTTGATATGGAGATTTCTGAGGCGGAGGTCACCTTGTATCGCCCTGCTCGAAAGAGCGTGAAAAAGGTCCGAACGGATGTCCCCGGAGTTCCGTTGCCCGTACGTCTGGTGTTGACACGACTTATTGACGATCAAAAGCAAGTCCTGGCACAGTGGTACTTATTGTCGAATGTTCCTACCGAGTGGGCGGACGCTAAAATGCTCGCCAACTGCTATTACTGGCGGTGGAAAATCGAGACCTATTTCAAACTGTTAAAGTCTAACGGCACTCAAATAGAGGATTGGCAACAAGAAACTGCGGAAGCGATTTTCCGGCGGATACTGGTTGCATCAATGGCCATGGTGACTGTCTGGCACTTGATGGCAACCAATGAGCCGAAGACGAACGAATTTAAGAAACTGCTCATGAGCCTCAGCGGTCGTCAAACAAAAAGATCACGTCCATTTACAGCGCCGGCGCTGCTGGCAGGCCTCTGGTCATATCTTTCGATGATGTCCATTCTGGAGAAGATTGATATCGACTCCCTCAAGCAAATGGCCAAAGAAATTTCACTACCTATTGCGCTCTTTAATTCGGGGTAGTTGTGTAGATACCAATGGCCTCGTGCCGATGGGGCGATGACTGACCGGCTACCACCCCTCCCCCCAATAATCAAAAAGGAGGCCCCTTGCCCCTTGGTCACATGGCCCTGGTTAACCTAGGCCCTGATTCGAGTAGGAGTACGAGTACCGCCAAAGGCTGAGTACGAGTACGACGGCCACATCCTTTTCTACTCACCCCAAACCAGCAGAGGGCTGCTGGTCTACAGTTGCCCCCCATTCCTCTGTCCCTATTCCTCTGTCCCTATTCCTCTGTCCTCATTCCTCTGTCCCTATTCCTCTGTCCCCATTCCTCTGTCCCTATTCCTCTGTCCTCATTCCTCTGTCCCTATTCCTCTGTCCCTATTCCTCTGTCCCCATTCCTCTGTCCCTATTCCTCTGTCCCTATTCCTCTGTCCCCATTCCTCTGTCCCCATTCCTCTGTCCCTATTCCTCTGTCCCCATTCCTCTGTCCCTATTCCTCTGTCCCCATTCCTCTGTCCCTATTCCTCTGTCCCCCATTCCTCTGTCCCCATTCCTCTGTCCCCATTCCTCTGTCCCCATTCCTCTGTCCCCATTCCTCTGTCCCTATTCCTCTGTCACCATTCCTCTGTCCCTATCACGCTTAAAACCAGCAGAGGGCTGCTGGTCGACATCCCCGCCCACCATGCCGGCCTCGTGCCGATGGGGCGATGACTGACCGGCTACCACCCCTCCCCCCAATAATCAAAAAGAAGGATCTTTGCCTCTTGGCCACATCGCCCCCGTGCGGGTTTACCCCGCCGGAGCGAAAGTTTGGGTAGCTAGAACGCCCCCCCCAAGAATCAAAAAGAAGGATCTTTGCCTCTTGGCCACATCGCCCCCGTGCGAGTTTACCCCGCCGGAGCGAAAGTTTGGGTAGCTAGAACGCCCCCCCAATAATCAAAAAGAAGGCTCGTCGCCCCTTGGTCACATCGCCACCTTCGGCCTCGTGCCGATGGGGCGATGACTGACCGGCTACCACCCATCCCCCCAATAATCAAAAAGAAAGATCTTTGCCCCTTGGTTACACCGCCCGGGACAGCGAGAACGCCCAGGACCATTCAAGCAGAGTTTAGGAAAGGCCCTGTCCCGCCACTCCTCCCTGATCCCTGAGTCAAATTCACCTACTCCCGAGCGGTTCCGTTTCCATAGCTTGTTGACAACCTACTCCAGTGAACATCCTGTTGTCATTACAGCTGCGATCTTCCACTTGGGCACCTTCCCACTTGACCGTTTTCAGCAATTGCCGGCCCCTTTTTCTGGAATTGGTGCGTTGCGCGAGTTGTCGAATTGCACTCAACATTCCCGCTCGATTCCACCTCTTCCAATGATGGCAAACCCCCGCTTGCTTCCACGACTTGCTTCCACGACACCCTACAGAGCGTGAAGGGTTACGCTTAGCTTACGCGTCTCGCTTGGCGGACAACCGGTACAGCGACTGGGTCTTTAGCACAGCGTAATCATCGGGGAAGGTATGCACGGCTTGCACGCGAAAACTGTTGACTCGCGTGTCGATGTACATGTAGCTGAAAGCGGCCATCCCGACACGGCCGCTGGTCTGGAATTGGTGCAACAGTCCATCGACCACGGGGCTGCCGGTGAAGGCCTGTTGCAAGTGCGAAAACGTTTCCGGGCTCAGCCGCTCCAGGTGGTATTGGTACTCATAGACTACACCGCCTTCGCATTCAATCCGATCCTGAAACTGATCATTGATCCGCGTGGCCAACAGTCGGCGGCGTTGGGGCAACTCTTGGTGGGCGCTGGTGGCCACTTCAGTAAAGACGCGCTGATCGGTTTTGAACATCACCAAGTGACCACTGGAGGTCACGTCGATCTGTGCGGTAAAGCGATCGCGTTCGATACGCCGCGTGGAATAGATCTGAAACAGTTCGGGATGGACCGATCGTCCATACAAGCCAAACGTCAATTCAGAAATCTTCGGACGCGTAGTCAACAGGCTCATGGAAGTCATTCTTCAGGGGACAGCAGGGCAACCACCACTCTCGTTTCGTCGTACCTCGTCGGTCGGCCGCGTGGGGCCAGCGACTTCGTGCGACGGAGCGATTAAATATCAGCTTCCTTGCCGACCCGCGAGATCAACTGACGGGGCGCGAAAAAAAAACAGCGATTGTGAGCCATTTTCTCTGAGACGTCTTCTATCAGCCGAGCCCAAAAACCTTGGAGAAAAGTGGCGTTGCGACTGACTTTTCCTCAAGCCCTAAAGTATACAACAGCGGTGGGCAAAAATCGAGGCGCCGAATCGTGAATAATTAGCGCAGCGGTCGGCGCAAGCGACGATTTTTCGGCTTGACAAGCAGAGATCAAGCCACTTGAGAAGTTTCACCAAGTCCCCGCGCCGTCAATTCGGCGGAGTCGACCGCAACCAAAGTCAGACGATGCCGGTTGGCATAGGCCACAACATCGGCCTGTTGTAAGACGATCGTTTTATGAGCTTCAAAAGCCAAGACACGCCCGCCGGCGGCACGTAGATTTTCCAGCGTCTGCACACCAATCGTGGGCACATCGAAACGCATGTCTTGTTGCGGCTTGGCCACCTTGACTAAGGTAAATCCACCATGGCGACACAACTGCCCGGCGCGTTCGATGCAGGCGTCCGTCCCTTCCAAGGCTTCCACTGCCAATGCCACGCCACGATGGACCGCGACGGTTTGCCCGATATCCAACTGGCCCATGGCCTTGGCCAATTGCCAACCGTAAGCGATATCGTGCCAATCGCTCGTCGACAACTTTCCTCGCGTCAATTGCCCGGGAGCCACCAACAGATGCGGGGCGTAATCGGTTGCAGCAGCCATGTGAATTCCTGCATCTTGATAAAGCTTGACCACCGTCAACAACAGCTCGTCGTCGTTCCGCCGCGCGCGATTGGTGATGAAGTGGTGGTAGAAGTAACGCATGAACAACAGGTCGGGCAGATGATACCACCAGGCGAAGCGGCGAAACATCGCCGTCTTGAATAACTTGCCCGCCATCGTCACATGCTGCACATCGTGTTGGCGAAAAAATTTCAGCTTACAACCAAAATGGGCCACACCCGACCATTGCACGGCCGTGCACTCGTCGGCCAAGCGTGGATCGGCGTGATCGTGCAACAACGCTCCGTAGACCTCCACCCCAGCGGCTCGCAGGCTCTGCGCCACCTGAATGGGAAACTCGCCCCAGCCTGCAACCAAGCCAACCCGCGCGGGCAGGGCAATGGTGGGCGACGACGAGACAGGAGAATCCAACATGACAGCCTTCCACAGCAGACACTACGCGACGCGACGATCCGACATCGGAGCTGGCTGGGTCGTTGCCGGGGCTGCCGCTTGGGCCGCCGTCGGACGGGTTTGCTCCTCCTGCAGCACCTGCTCCAAACGCTCGATGCGCCGCAGCATGTCCTTCCACTTGTGGTACCATTCGGCGATCTTGCCCACCACCGCCCAGTTCCGCATCTGGTCCTTGATCGGCAGGGCAGGGCTGCCCAGATAGACGGACTTGGCCGGGATGTTATTCATAACACCTGACTGCGCTCCCAAAGTGGCTTGATCGCCGATGTCGACGTGATCGCCAATACCGACCTGGCCGCCCATCACGACATAGTCGCCCGTGCGGCAACTGCCGGCGATGCCCACCTGACTGCAGATCAAATTGTGTTTGCCCAAGCGACAATTGTGAGCGATCATCACCAAGTTATCGATCTTCGTGCCCATGCCGATCACGGTGTCGTTGTAGGTGCCCCGATCGATCGTTGAATTGGCGCCCACCTCCACCGAGTCTTCGATGACCACGCGGCCCAATTGGGCCGACAGGTGGTGCTGACCCTGACGAGTCACGTAACCGAAACCGTCCGCGCCCAAAACAGCGCCGGCGTGAATGCGGCAATCGGCACCGACGACCGTGTCGCGGTACAAAACACAGCGAGGGAACAGACGGGTCCGCGACCCGATCCGGCAACCCGGTTCAATCACCACGCCCGCCCCCACATGGACACCGGCGGCCAATTCCACGTGGTCACCGATCACCGCGTAGGGCTCGATAATGCAATCGGGGCCGATCCGAGCCGACAACGACACACTGGCCAACGGACTGATCCCGCGCACTGCCCCACGCGTCGGAGGGCAGAAATGCTGCACCAGACGGG
Organism: Pirellulaceae bacterium; assembly: GCA_018402565.1. Classification (GTDB taxonomy): domain Bacteria; phylum Planctomycetota; class Planctomycetia; order Pirellulales; family Pirellulaceae; genus M30B19. The sequence goes on from JAGYIQ010000003.1 coordinate 463,631, forward strand.
CAAAGGCCGCGTGCACGTCAGCCACCACCACACAGGTCTTGTCGCAGGCCGGGAATTCGGCGGGCAATATCACCGCCAACGCGGCAGAAGCCGCCAATTTGCTGGCATAACGGGGATCGTCCGCCAACGTGATCTCCGTGGGACCCGCATCCCGAATGGGGGCCGCGCCAGAAATCGTCAGATTCTCGTCGCCGATGACCTCTCCCGAGACCAATTCGGCGATTTCCTTGATCGTAAGCATTGTCGTCGACCATCCTTTGTCGAAAACGAAGGTGCCTAGCCGGTCGGAAACTCCGAGTTTTGTCCAGAATCCTGAAACCGACGGTTGACGGCATCTTAACCCCCTGCCGCGGTTTCCCCAAGACGAATTTCCCAAATTCGCTCCACCGGCTGTTTCCTCCGCCCGGACCGTTGATTATGTTGACTCGTCCCCACGGACCTGTCTTTAGCTGGAGAGGGAGTTCCCAGTGAAAAAACCGCGTAGAAGCAACGATCGCCGCCGCGATCAACCCAACCCCGAGTTCGATGAATCGGTCATGGCCCGGCCGATGCCCAGCAACATCGAGGCCGAAACCGCGGTGCTGGGCTCGATTTTCCTCCTGCCCGATGTACTGGATAACGTCATCCAGATCCTGCGGCCGGACGATTTCTACGACGACGCCAACCGCTTGTTGTTCGAGTCGATCCTGGAGTGCTCGGCCGAGGGCAAAAAAGTTGACCCGACGATCATTCGCGAGAAGCTGCGGTCCAAGGAAAAGTACGATGTGATGGGCGGGGCCGCCTATTTCGCTCGGGTCGTTACCTCGGTCAACAACGCGGCCCACGCGGAATACTACGCCGATATTGTCGCCAGCAAGGCCACGCTGCGAAAATTGATCGTCGCCAGCACCGATATCCTCAGCACCGCCTACCAATCGGATGTGGTCCCCAAGGATGCCCTCAGCCAGGCCGAGCAGCAGATCTTCAACATCCTGGACAATCGCAGCTCCAATTCGCTCAAGCCAATGCGGGAGATCCTGGATGTCTTCCTCGATCGGCTGGATGCCCGCCTGCAGGGCGTGCGGTTGGAGGGCTTCGTCGAGTCCGGCTACAGCAAGATGGATGAGATGACCGGCGGTTTCCGCGAAAACGAGCTACTGATCCTGGCGGCCCGCCCGAGTATGGGCAAGACCGCGTTTGCCATGAACGTCGCCGCGAATGTCTCGATTCGGCAAAGCCAACCCACACTGTTTATCAGCTTGGAAATGGGGGCCAACGAACTGATCGACCGCATGCTCTGCTCCGAAGCTCGCGTCAACGGCCACCAATTGCGCAACGGCAGCCTCAGCCAAGCTGAACGCGGCAAACTCTCCAAGACCGCTGCCCAGATCGCCGGTGCACCGTTTTTTGTCGATGACTCCCCCTCGCGGACCGTCTCCGAAATCGCCGCCGCCGGTCGCCGAGTCAAACGCCAATGCGACAACAAGCTGGGCCTGATCGTCATCGACTACCTGCAGCTGATCGAGCCGGACAACCCCAACGACCCGCGGCAGGAGCAAGTGGCCAAAATCGCTCGTCGCCTCAAGGGCATGGCCCGCGAGCTGAAAGTGCCGATCCTCTGCCTGGCCCAGCTCAACCGCCAGGCCGAGGCCTCCCGCGACAACCGGCCCCGGCTCAACCATCTCCGCGAATCGGGAGCGATCGAGCAGGATGCCGACGTGGTGATGTTCGTGCACCGCGAGGAGTACTACCGCAAGGGCGACCCGGAAGCCCTGGCCGAACTCAAGGGCCAGGCCTTGATCATCATCGAAAAGCAGCGAAACGGCCCCACCGGCGACGTGGAATTGGTCTGGCAGGCGGATTACACCCGCTTCGACGACCGAGCCCCCGAGCGATTCAGCGAATTCGACGACTACCAACCGGCCATGGCCGACGACCTGTAGCCGCCGAAACCCCGCCTGCTAGCTCCCGCCACCCATACGCAGGGGCCCGAATCGGGGGCTTCCGGGGCCTTTGAACTGGGCGGTGCGGGCGGTGTTACACGGTTGCCAGCAGCCGCGGGTTTCCTAACCGTTCTTTAAAATTTCCGGCCCTCGTCGTACACTGGGGAGGGTCGGTTTGTGAAGTGCAAACCGACCCTACCATATTTGACGAGTAATCCGCCATGACCACCACGACCTTGGCCGCGTCCGCGACGGATCGCGGGTCGGGCCCCGGAGCCATCCTCAACCTCTCCTGTTACAAATTTATCCCGCTGGATGGATTGGCCGACAAACGGGCGACCCTGCGGCAGCGGTGCCACGCCCTGGGCATCAAGGGCACCATCCTGCTGAGTCCCGAAGGGATCAATTTTTTTGTGGCCGGCCCTCCGCCCGCCATCCACGCCCTGGTCGCCGAACTTCGGTCTTGGCCGGAACTCTCCGACGTGCAACCCAAAGAATCCTTCAGCGACGACCAACCGTTCTCACGAATGTTGGTGCGGATCAAGCAGGAAATCATCGCCTTTGGGGTGCCAGAGATCGATCCGTCCCGCTACACGTCTCGCAAGCTGCCCGCCGCTGAGCTCAAACGCTGGCTGGACGAAGGTCGCGACCTGACGCTGTTGGATGTCCGCAACAACTACGAAGTGCAGGTTGGCACCTTCGATCACGCGTTGGCCATCGATGTCGACCACTTTCGCGACTTCCCGCAAGCCGCGGAGAAACTGCCGGCGGCCACGCGTGAGAAGCCGATCGTCATGTTTTGCACCGGCGGGATTCGCTGCGAGAAAGCCGGCCCGCTGATGGAACGCTTGGGCTTTCGCGAGATCTACCAATTGGACGGTGGCATCTTGAAGTATTTCGAAGAGGTGGGCGGCGATCACTGGCGGGGCGAGTGCTTTGTGTTCGACAAACGCGTGGCTCTGGATCCTCACTTGGAGGAGACCGCCACCACCCAGTGTTACGCCTGCCAGCAGCCATTGACGCCGGCCGACCAAGCGTCGCCGCACTACGTACCCGGCAGCCAATGCCCCCATTGCTACGACCTGGTGGCCGCCCGCGAGCAGCGACAACGAGCCACACGCCAGGCTCGGCTGCAGGCCTTTCAAGCCAATTTGCCCGGCAGCCAGCCGTACGACAACCTGCGACCCTTGAACGTGCCCGAGCGTTTTGATGGCCTGAGTGTGCTGGACTTCTTGGATCAACTGCATCCGCATGTGGGTCGCGCGGTCTGGGCCGAGACACTGGCGGCCGGTCGCATTCGCCTGGGCAACGAACCCGTGTCCGCCGATCGGGTCGTACGCTCGGGTATGGGCCTGCGTCACTTGATTCCGGATACGACCGAACCCGCCGTCAATGCCGCTATCGAGATCGTGCATGATGATGCCAATCTGGTGGTCGTCAGTAAACCGGCTCCGCTGCCGGTGCACGCCTGTGGTCGCTTCAACCGCAACACACTCGAGTGGATGTTGCAGCAGGTTTATCGGCCCCAGCGGCTGAAGTTGGTGCATCGGCTGGACGCCGATACCAGCGGCTTGATGGTGATCGCTCGGCATCGACGGGCCGCGACCGCCCTGCATCAGTTATTTCAGACGAACCAAGTCGACAAGCGTTACCTGGCTCGCATCCATGGCTGGCCGGCGGACGATGCGTTCGTGGAAACGGCAGCCATCGGCTCGGCTCCCGCGGCAGAGGGCCTGCGGATGATCGATCCCGCGGGATTGCCCGCCGAGACGCACTTTGTGGTCCGACAACGTTTCGCCGATGGAACGGCTTTGGTGGAGGCCCAGCCGATCACTGGCCGCACCAACCAGATCCGCTTGCATCTCTGGCACGCGGGCCATCCGATCGTCGGTGACTCCGCCTACTTGCCCGACCGGCGATTGGGGCACAACGCCAGCCAATCCACCGCGGAGTCTCCGCTGTGTTTGCATGCTTGGCGACTGAGCTTTCCCCAACCGTTCCCGTTGGCCGACCCCGAAGCTGGACCCTGCCAGTGGGAAGCCGGTTGGCCGATCTGGGCGAACGAGAACTGGGCGCCGGGTGAGACTGCTGCGGACATCCAGGAAGTGAGGTCGGCAAGTTGAGTTCGGATCCCCCATCCAACCTGCCGCGCATCCGAGTTCACGAGCTAGATCAATTTTTCCGCGACTTACGAGCGGCGGTCTTGGCTCTGGAGTCGGCCTATGTGCAGGGCAACCTGGCCGAGCAGTTGAAGCAGATGGCGATCGCCAATCGCTTCGGCCCGGGTCTTGCGCGCAGTTATCGCTTCTTGCTCAAGGCTCCGCGCCTCCCGGATCCGGAAGGCCTGCGCCGCAAAACCGTGCACGCATTGTTGGACCAAACGCGGGACGAACTGTTCAAGATCGACAATTGGTTCCATGCCGAGATCCAAACCGTTCCCGTTGGCCCCAGTGAAAACGGCGGAGTGCCCTCGTCCGGTTCGGTGGCACCGCCCACCTCGGCGGCCTTGGTGTTGGACGACTCCACTTCCGAAGCCAACACCGATGTGGAACTGGAACCGATCGACGCCTTCTTGAGCGACGATGACAGCCTGGAGGGCCGCGACGACGCCACCGAGTTGCTGGAGGACATGGTGCCGCTGACTTCGGTGCGATACGTCGTCAGCCAGGGGGTTGCCGAACCGGTCGCACTGAGACTGGACCAGGTCCTGGCCGCCCGGAGTTGGGGGATCGGCTTCTTCTTCAATGACATGGAGGAGACCGACCGCGTCACCGACCTGCGGGCGCGTTTGGCCTTGGAGCACTTGGCCCGCGACTTGTTGGACTTGTCGCGAATGTTGCCGCGTTTACTCCGCGGCAAACCAGGTCAATACCCGCCGTTGGTTCCGCCGCGTTTTAGCCGCGCGGCCGAGCAACTGGTGGCCGATATCGTCAACGAACACGAACCCAACGCCAGCCTCTCGCGACTGTGCGAAGATTACTTGCAAAAAACTGATTTGCGCGTCCGCTACCCCGGACTCCAACGTCGTCGCGGGGCTCGGGTGCAGGTCACGCTGGGACCCAGCCAGGCGCATCACCAGCAGAAAGTGGACACGATCCGCAACCCGGATCATTTTGTCATTCTCTCGCCCTGGGCCTTGGCCACCGCGATTCCCCACTTCGGCGCCCAGGCCACCGGTCAGCAGGTGCCGATGGACCACGACTTGATCCAACGCTTTTGGCGGAGCCTCTCCGGGCAACCCGCCAGCCTGGAGTCGTTGGCTTACACCCTCCGCGGGATGTTGCACACGGCGATACACGGCACCATCAGCGATCCTCGCGGGCCGTTGGTCCTGGTCCCCTCGGCGGTCCGTGAACTGCTCCGCGTCTGGGTCAAGCACGAATGCTTCCGCAGCACGTTGGCCATGCGTGAATGGGAGGAAACCCAAGGCGAGTTCTTCCGCCGCGCCGATGGCCGACTGGGGACACGACCGCTGCTCAACCCCAAGGCCCCATCGGTCCTGAAGAAGTTCCTGGAGCTCAACCCGATTGGCTCGCGGGTCTTAGGCCGTGTGCACGCCGTCGGTCCACGCTCGGCGATCGTCGACTTGGGCAACGCCCTGTTCGGCAAGATCTCCCGCGAAGAAATCTCCTGGAGCACCACCCAAGCCAAGCTCAAACTGTTCCTCAACGAGGGGCAGGAGTACGAGTTTGTCGTCATCGGCGGCGGACGACACACCCTGGACTTGGTCGACCTCAGTCGCAAACGTCTCCAGCCCGATCCGTGGAACGAAGAGAGTCTGGCCGAATTGGCTCGCGAGGAAGCGGTCCCGGGTTGCGTGCAAAGCCAGACCCCGTTCGGGCTGTTCGTCGAACTGCGACCCGACGTGGTGGGATTGCTGCATCGGTCGACCATCGCCGCGGAGCAGCAAGAAGCGGCTTGGCAACGGTACCCCAAAGGCGCGACCATCCAAGTCAAAGTCTTGACCCTCGACGCCGCCAACCGCCGCATCTCGCTGGCCTTGGCGTCCTCGGATTCCGCGACGGCAGACCTAGAAACTTAAGGGTCCGCACGACATACTGACCGATCCAAACCGCGGTGGCGGTGGCAAGCGTGGAGAGAACTAGCCTGTGGCGACAATCGATATCGATGAATTTTCGGCTCTGGCCCGACAATACGACAAAATACCCGTCGCTCGGACGCTCTTGAGCGATGGGCTCACACCCGTATTGGCCCTGCGACGGCTAGGGGACTCGCCCTACGCCTGCCTGTTCGAAAGCGTCGTCGGTGGGGAAAAGGTCGGACGGTACTCGTTCTTGGGCGTCGACCCGCACACGGTCCTCCGCGTCTACGGCAACCAGATCCAAGTCCAGACCGAAGGTCAAACCCAAACTTTCGAGTCACCCCAGCCAATCGAGTTCCTGCGGCAACAGGTCACCCAGTATTCGGTTGCACCACGACCCGATCTCCCGCCCCTCACCGGCGGTGCCATCGGCTACTTCGGTTACGATGTGGTCCGCTACTACGAGCGACTGCCGCACACGCCACCCGATGATCGAAATTTGCCTGATTTGGCATTTGGAATGTTTGACCAATTGGTCGTGTTCGATCACGTCTACAAAACGCTCAGCATTATCGTACTGGTACGCCCCAATGCCTTCCCGTCGCCCGTGGAGGCCTTGGCGGCCGCCCAACAACAACTGGACGACCTCACCGGCCGCTTGCTCAATGGCCAACAACAACTGCCGCCCCGAAGAGCCGAGTTCGCGGACGCGGCCGACCTGCCGTTTGTCTCCAACTTCACCCAGGACCAATTCGAAGCCGCCGTGCGAAAGTGCGTGCAGTACATCCAGGCCGGCGACATCTTCCAAGTCGTCATCAGCCAACGCTTCCAGGCCCCGATCCACTGTGAAGCCCTGGAGTTGTACCGCACCCTGAGGGTCCTCAACCCCAGCCCCTTCATGTTTTATCTCAAGTTGCCCGAGGTCACCCTGGTCGGCAGCAGCCCCGAGATCATGTGCCGCGTCGTCGGACAAGAAGTCACCGTCCGCCCCCTGGCCGGCACCCGCCCCCGCGGCAGCAACCCCAGCCACGACGCGGAACTGGAACAGGACTTACTCGCCGATCCCAAAGAGTGCGCCGAACATGTGATGTTGGTGGACTTGGGCCGCAATGACGTCGGCCGAGTCGCTCGCGTGGGCTCGATCCAACTGCCCGATGTCATGATCGTCGAACGCTACAGCCACGTCATGCACCTCTCATCCACCGTCGTTGGGCAGTTGCGGGACGACTGCGACAGCTTCGATGCCCTGGGCGCGACTTTGCCCGCCGGCACGGTCTCCGGTGCTCCCAAAATCCGCGCGATGCAGATCATCGACAGCCTGGAACCTCACAAGCGGGGCCCCTATGCCGGCGCCGTAGGCTACTTGGACTACCGCGGCAACATGGATACCTGCATCACCCTGAGGACGGTGGTTCTGCACCAAGGCCAAGCCTACGTGCAAGCCGGCGCCGGAATCGTGGCCGACAGCGACCCCACCGCCGAGTACCAAGAAACCGTCAACAAAGCCCGCGGTCTGATGCGCGCCATCAGCATCACCGAGGCCAGCCAACCCCTGACCAGCTCCTAACAAAATCCTAGTAAGTTCCTAACAAACCACTGATCGTGCTGTGACCCCAGCACCAACCACCGAGGCTCCCGTCCATCATGGCTCCCAAATCTTCTCGCCAACGCCGTCCCGCACCCAGCGGACCGCGCCGCTCGCCCAACGGCCCGGCTCGACCTAACGCCTCACTGCGCCAAAAAGGCGGCAAGCCCGGTCGCCTGAAGAAACGCACGCCCGTCCCCGCGACCGACGCCAGCACGATGCGCTTGCAAAAGTTCCTGGCCGCCGCCGGCGTTGGCTCCCGCCGCGATTGCGAAGTCCTGATCGTTGAGGGTCGCATCGAAGTCGACAACCAAGTCGTCACCGAACTGGGAACCCGTATCGATCCCGAGACACAAGTCGTCACCTTCGATGGCCAACGCGTCCGCAGCGAACGCTTGCAATACTTCATGCTGAACAAACCACCAGGTGTCGTCAGTACCGCCCAGGACCCGTCCGGCCGCACACGGGTCGTCGATCTGATCAGCTCCCACCAACGCGTCTACAACGTCGGACGGCTGGACAAATCCAGCGAAGGCCTGATCCTGGTCACCAACGATGGAACCCTGGCCCAGTACCTGACCCACCCCAGCTTCGGGGTGGAAAAAATCTACCAAGTGCTGGTCCGCGGCGTGCCCAAATTCGAGGATCTGCAAACCCTCAAACATGGCGTCCACCTGATGGAGGGTGTGGCCAAAGTCAAAGACGTCGACATCCGCCGCCGACACAAGGACTCGACCGAATTAACCATGGTCTTGGACGAAGGCAAGAACCGCGAGATCCGCCGCATGCTGGCCAAGATCGGACACAAAGTCGTCCGCTTGGTCCGCGTCGGCATCGGCCCACTCGCCCTGGGCGATCTCCCCCAAGGCGCCCATCGCCGCCTGACCCACGAAGAAATCACCGAACTCAAAGACTGGGCCGAACGCGTCGCCAAAGGCCAATCCCCACGCACCGTCCTCGGCCCCAAGGCCAAACGCGCCGCGCGACGAGTCGCCGATCTGGTCGCCACACCCAAACCCAGCCCCCGCTCCGCCACCGACAAATCGTCACCACCCGCACCGCGTTCGAGCTCCAACCGCACCGCCGGCAATACGGGCACCAAACGCAATACGGGCACGAACCGCAAGTCGCGGGAGCACGACACACCTGCCGCGCCGGTCAACCCCGTCGCGGAGAAACTCGCCAGCGGACGTCCCATCCATCTGGAAGACGTGCAACGCGCCAAAGAAATCCGCAGCCAAGCCAACAGCCCCAGCCCCCGCAGTGGCCCAGCAGCCAGCGGCCCCAAACGCAGTGGACCAACACGCAGTGGACCCAAGCCCAGTGGCCCCAAACGCAGTGGACCCAAGCGCAGTGGTGGCAAGCCTCGGCCCGGCAGCTCGCGACCAGCATCGGCCGCACCCGGCCGCGCGAAACCTGGCCGCGGCCGCCCCCCCGCGGGCAAAGCCACAGGTCGCAAATCCAGCGGAAGCAAGCCCGCCACCGGTGGCGGCCGCGCTCGTCGTCGCTAACCCTTGAGAAAACATCGCAGCGAACGGAAACACTGGGCCGCTACTGGTACAAGCACCTTGTTTCGTGCCTTTTCGTGCTTTTCTTGGTACTTTTTATCAATGCCGAGTGGCCGGGCGCAGCCGCGCGCTGATCAAGAACAGTGCCGGCACAAAGTACAACGCCAGAATCGTTGCGCCGCCGACCCCACCGGCGATCGCGATCGCCAATGGCGGCCAGAAACCGCCGCCTTGCCACAACAACGGAGTAAAGCCCGCGATCGTGGTCAACGAGGTCGCAATGATGTGTCGGGTGCTGTGCAACACCACGTCCGTCGTGGCCTCCACATCCCCCTGCCGAGCCAGCGGACAAGCCATCAAGCCCGCCAAGACCACAATCGAGTCGTTGATCGCCACCCCCACCAATCCCATCGTGCCCACGATCGCCATAAAACCAAATGGAAACCCAAATACCACCAAGGAGAATAGCCCCAACCCGATGCTCAGTATCCCCACACCGCCGATCAAGAAAGCGGCCCGAAACGAACCAAAACTGAGTACGATGACCGAGAACATGACCAGTACCAAAACCGGTGCCGTCGCCAATAGATTCGACACCGCTCGATCCCGCTCTTCGGCCTCGCCACCAAAGCGTATCTCGTAGCCCGGCGGGACAGTGATCGCCCCGGCTTCCAAACGCCGTTGAAACTCCCCCAACACCACACTGGGCAAGTGCCCCGTCTCCACCTGAGCGCGAACTTCATTGACCCGCCGATTGTTGATTCGCTGCGCCCCCGTATCCCCGGGCTTCAACTCCCACGACCCCAACACCGACAGGGGAACCAAATCCGCACTTTCGATCGCCGGACGATTGATCGTCAGCGACGCCAGCCGGCTGGGCGAACTGCGATCCTCCCCACTCAATCGCAACCGCACCGACACGGACTCCTCCCCATCCAAAATCGCGCCCACGTTGATGCCGTCCAACGCCAGGTTCAATTGTTCAGCCACCGTCTGCCGATCCAACTCCGCCTCTGCCAAGGCCTGGGTGTCGAACTCCCACTCCAGCACAGGCGCCGCCGTACCCAGCGACGATGTCGTGGCCGTCACACGGTCCAGACTGCCCAACAACCGCCGCACCTGCCAACCCAGATCGGTCAACACCGCCGGGTCCGGACCAAACACCCGTATCTCGATCGGATCATCCAAGGGTGGGCCCAACTGGAGCGATTGTGCATTGACCCTCGCCCCCGGCAACGCCGCCTGCAGCCGCCGCTGCCAATCCCGCAAATAAGCTTGCTCCGCCACGCCGGAGTGCAACTCCACAAAAGCTTGCGCAAAACTGGGCAAGTCCTTCCGCAGCGGGATCAAGTTGACATAAAACGGCGGGGCGCTGCGACCAATGTACCAATCCACCCGCTTGATGTTCGGATCCGTCAACAATAACTCGCGAGCCCGACGCGCCAACGCCAAGGTCTCGTCACTCGTCTTGCCGGCCGCCAACTCCAGCTTGATCGTGAACTGGTCGCGATCCGCTGACGGAAAAAACTGCTCCGGCAATCGATAGGCCAATCCAAAACCCAACAATGGCAGCAATAAACCACCCACAACGCCCAACACTGGATAGCGAAACAGAAACTTCAAGCTCCGTCGGTACCGCCGGGCCAAGCCTGCATGCTGCCAACCGTGCTGCCACCAATGCTGCGGCCGCTGCGTTGCCGAATCAACGCGAACTTCCGTAACCGGCACGGCCGGATCAGCGGACTCGCGTCGCAGCCAACCCAAAATCGCGGGCAGGATGGTCATCGACAACAGGTAACTGCCACTGACCGCCACGATCACACTGGTCGCAATCGCATACACAAACTCGGCTGCCGGACCAATCATCAGAATCAACGGCGCAAAGGCCAACACCGTGGTCAACGTCGAACCACCCAGCGGAATCGCCAAATGCTCCACCCGACTGCGAATGGCTTCCCGCAACGGCAACCCTTCGTTCAAGGCCGATTGGACTTCATCCACGATCACAATCGCATTGTCAATCAACAATCCCAAAGCCAAGATCATGCCCGTCACCGACATCTGATGCAGCGGTATCTGCCACAGCCACATCGACGTCAGCACCAACAAACAAGTCAGCGGCAAAGTCAAACCCACCACCAGACTGCCACGCCAGCCCATCAACACCAAGACCACCGCCATCACCGCCAACGCCCCCAAGCCCAAGTTAATGAGCAGAGACTGCAAGCGTTGCATGACATACCGAGATTGTTGAAAGTCCACCTCAACTTGCAAATCGTTCGGCACGGTCGCCTGAAACCTCGCCACCAACTCTTCTGCATCTTTGGTCCACAAGTCAATCCGCCGATTGTGTCGCTGGTAACAGACCAACACCACGGCATCGCGGCCCTGCACCAACACGCGATCTATCACCGGCTCGACCACCGTCTTACGAATCGTGGCCACATCGCCCAATTGCAAGGCCTGACCGTCCCGCGCCGTACCGATGTAAACCGCGGCCAAGCGTTGCAGCGAATCGAATTCACCCGTCAATTCCACCAACATGCTGCGGCCTTCGTCCTGCACGCTGCCGGACGAGACTTTGGCATCCGCCCGCTGCAGTTGCTGAGCCAACCCAGCCATCGTTAGACCGTGGGCCGCCAATTGCTCCTGAGCGACCTCGACCAGGACTTGTTCCGCGGACAAGCCGTAGATCTCAACCTTGTCCGTCCCCTGGATCCCCCGCAACTCCGATTGCAGTTCCTTGGCCAGACGATTCAACAACGACCACTGCGTCGGCCGGTCCGACGCCCACTGCAAACTGACCATCAAGCTGGTGGCGCGAAATTCCAAATTCTCAAACACCGGCTCCACTTCCGCCGGCAACCACGGCCGCGCATCCGCTAACTTGTCGCGGATCTTGCCCCAGATCGGCTCCACATCTTCAATCTCGTCACGCAGTTCCAACGCAATCAAACTGTAGCCGTTGCGGCTGCCGGATCGGATCAGCCGAATGTCCTCCAACTCCATCAACTGCCGCTCGATGACATCCGTCACCAAGGTCTCGACACGCGGCGTGGAGGCCCCCGGAAAGACCGTACGAATCGTGGCCGCCCGCGGCTTCATCGGCGGATCCTCCATCCGCGGCAAGACCTGGGTCGCCGTCAGACCACTGACAAAGATCACGCCCAACAACAACCACATCAATCGCGGTCTGTCGAAGAACAAAAGCGCCAAACGCCCCATCTACCGCCCCCCATCCGCAGCCGCCTCACCGGCTGGTATCACCTGCGTGGGCGCCACCCGCTGCCCGTCCAACAACCGATCACCGCCCGCCACCACCACCCAGGCCTGCGGAGTCAAAGTGCCCCGCACGTAGGATCGCTGCTGCTCCGCGTGCAGGACTTCGACCTGCTGCTGACGTATCGACCAAACACGACCCAGTGGCTCCTCGATTTCAGCCGCCCCCACATCGGTCGTCCGGGATGCTACCTGCGGTTCCTCTGCCAGCTCATACACCGCCCACAATCCGCGACGCCCTCGGACCAAGGCATCGTTGGGAACCCAATACCCGGCCTCCGCCACCTCGGCCCGCCAATGCAACCGGACCAGTCGCCCCGGCATCCACACATCAAGCTGATCCTGGCCGGGCTGCAACCCAAAGATCGCGGTCACCGTCTGCGTCTGCGGATCCACGATCGGCACGATCCGCTCCAGCCCCGCGGTGCTCGATCGCTGGTCCGCCCACAAAGTGTAAGTCTGTCCTAACTTCATCTGCGCGGCGACCTCGGGCGACACCCCGATGTGGGCCTCCAACGCCGCCGTCTCCACCAAGTCAAACAACGCCTGGCCCGGCCCCAACACTTGTCCCGTCGCCGCGTATTGTTTGACCACCGCGCCCGCGAAAGGGGCCACCAAAGTGCCTTTTTCGATCTGCAACTTCAAACTGGCCTGCTCGCTCTGCAACGCCGACACCAAGGCCTGCTGAGCCGCGATCTGCTCGGGGCGGCTCCCCTCCTGCAACTCCGCCAACCGCTGCTCCGCCGCGATCAACCGCTTCAAGATCGCCTGCTCCGTCGTCAAAACGGTGTCGAACTCCTGCTCCGAAACCGCTCCCTGCCGCACCAACTCCGCCTGTCGCACCCGCCGATTCGTGGCGCTCTCGGCCTCGGCAGCCAACGCCGCCACTTCCGCCTCGGCAGCCCGAATCGTGGTTGCCCGCGGTCCCGCCGTCAACTCGGCCAACATCGCCGCCGCCCGAGCTACCTGAAACTCCAGTTGCCGGCCCTGCTCACGCAACAGACGCGTGTCCACTTCCGCCAACACCTGGCCCGCGGCCACCGCCTGCCCGATCTCGACCCGCGGTTCCAACAAAGGTCCACCCAACTCAAAACCCAACCGAGTCGATCGCTTCGGACGCACCCGACCAGGAAACTCCAACCACTGCTGATAGTGCGTCTCCGCCGCCAAACGCTGCACCGCCACTTCTGCCGGATGATAGGTCACCGCCCCGACCAACCCCGCCGCCGGACCCGCACCCACGGCCGCTACCTCGTCCTGACCTGGCACAGCAGAGCCCGTCTCCGTCGACCCGCGTCGACCGAACTGAATAATCAATGCCACGATCACGACTATCAGCAGGCTGCCCGCCAACACGGCCACCCACACGAACAGTCGTCCCCAAATCGACACCGTCATCGCGACGCTCGCGTCCTCTCTTGCTCACAACCCTCCGCCTGCCCCATTTACCGGCCCTACTCTAGGTTACAACCGCTCGCAGGATCAGGGGCACGACAGAATTTGCCCCAATTTCACGTAACAGGCCCGCGGCAAAACGTCTGTTTGAGCGGCGATCAAGAACTCGCCGCCAGATCCAAACACAAGGCCCGCTCCAACAAACAGTCCATCTCCCACGTCGCCTGATCCGTCCGCATGATCGAAATGTCCAAATTCATCCGAAATTCACTCAGCGCATTCAGCGGCAGACAACCCAACATCAAACAGCCCAGATCGTGATTCATCGGACCCGCAAACCCGTCGCGTCCCACCTCCAACTGCGCAGCCTGCAATCCGCCAATCAGCAGCGACAACGTGGGCAACTCCGACATCTTGCCCTGCACCTCCACCAAGTCCTCGATCCGCTGCCCATCGAAACAAAACGGACGCACGTCCACCACCCTCGCCAGGCTCGACAACAGCCGATCCGTCCAACGCTCCATCCGCCGCTGCAACCGCTCCTGCCGCACCACAGCCCCCGCCTGCTGCCGACCCAATGTCAGCAACACGTCCCGCGCCCGCTCCGCCGTCTCCGCATGCCCCTCCGCAATGCTCAAGCCCAATCCCCACACCCGCTCGTCCGCGCCCGCACCCCGACGGACGTCATAGTAGGCCAACAAACCTCCCCACACCCGTCCATGCAGTTGGCTCAGCAGAATCTCCTCGATCAACTGCTCCGCCCGTTCCGCAAACGCCGTCGAAACACTGGCAGATTGCGCCAACGTCTTGTGCACAAACGCCAAGCCGTGATTCCAAAAAGACAGACGGCTCCGCGATATCGTCCAATACTGCTGGGCCAACAAGCTCATCCGCTCCACCGAAATGGCAGACATCGCGTCGACATTGGCCTGCAAGACCACGGCCAAGACGTTGAGCTGAGAACTATGCATCGCTGGCTTGTTCAAGGGCGGGGCGACTCCATGTGAGTAGGACTTGGTCGACCCCTTCACTCTAGTCGCTTTCCGTCAACATTTTTTAAAGGGTTGCCAAAAGACCACGCGACCGTTGCGTTTGGGAGACACCTCGCTTGCCTCGACGCTCGCCGGACCACCCGCCGTGACAATCTTGCCGATTGTAGCCCCTCCGCTCAGACACCAACCACGTCGCCGACCCCGTTTGCACTCGGCCAGCGTCCGCCCTCTGACCTAAACTGCCAACAGAGGTCGCCCGCCTCCACCATTCAAACACCTTGCAGCCCCCGTCCCCGAAGAACGTCCTCATGTGCCGATCGCCCTGGCTGTCCCTCGGCCTCTGCGCCGCTGCCTTAGCCTACCTCTGCGCCGTCGCGCCCCCAGCACCACTCCCAGGCCTCGAGCTCCTTTTCGCCCGCCTCACTGCCACTTGGCCAACGGACCTGCAACACTCCCGCCCGGCCAATACCAACTTGCCAGGCGCGGACTTGCCCGCCTGGCAGGGACCGCTCCCCAGCCTCTGGCTGGCCGATCTAACCTGGACCGAAATCGCCCGCGCCCAAGCCGCCGGCTACGACACCGTCCTGATTCCCACCGGCGGAATGGAGCCCGGCGGGCCGCATCTGGTCGCCGGCAAACACAATCACATCGTTCAACATACCGCTCAACAGATCGCGGTTCGTCATCGCCAGATGCTCGTCGCCCCCGTGCTGCCCTACGTGCCGCAGCCGCCACCCCATCGACATTACCCCGGCACCATCAGCTTGCCCGCTGACGTCTTCCAACAAGTCGTCGAGGCCGCCGCCAACGGCTTCCTCGAACAGGGCTTCCGCCAGGTCGTCTTGCTGGGAGACAGCGGCGCCAACCAAGCGCCGCTGCAGGCCGCGGCCCAGCGACTCCGTCACCGCTGGTCCCATCGACCCGAACCCGTCGTGTTCCTCGATCAGTACTACAGCGGCCACGGACAAACGACCTGGTTGGAGCAACAAGGGTTCAGCCCCACCCAACAAGGCACCCACGCCGCCCTGGCCGACACCGCCGAACTGCTGGCCATCGCTCCCCAACACGTCCGCCAGCCGCCTCTACCGCCGGCCGACAGGCACAACACGCCTCCGGCCGACTACGACGGTCGCCCCGATTGGGCCACCCCCAAGCTCGGTGACGCACTGATAGAACTCAAAGTCCAAGCCGCGCTCGATCAGTTGCTACCAAAATCGAGTCAAACTCACACGAGCCGACTTAGCCTCGACCACCAATAGGATCGGACGCCGGCGCGTTGACAGTTGATGTATCGTCCAGGCCAGCGTCATCATTGCTGGACCACAACCCCACCGGCAAGGCAGTTGCTCGGGGCTCGGCCAACTCACGGTTGACCGCAATCAAGGGAGCAGGCGAAGCAATCTCCAACCCTCGGTCGGCCACGTCCCCCACGACCTGGACAACATCGCCCGTCGGCGTCCCGACAATCGTCGCTACCCGACCACTCTCCGCCAACTCAGCCGCCACTTCTGGCTTGAGGAACGGATAGAACAATTGGCCCACGAAGTCCTCCGGTACGTCGTCACTGTCCACGCCGTACTCCTCGGGCAACTTGCCGCTGGGCATATAAAACGTCCCAAACAGCACATCGTAAATGGCCAACGTCGCGGCAAAGTTCTTGTTCCCGCCCTGATCCGACATCGTGTGGTGCCAGTGGTGGAAGACCGGGCTGGCGAATAAATACTTGAGTGGGCCAAACGTCCAGTTCACATTGGCGTGCACCATCCCCGAGTACAGATAGTTAAACGGCACCATCATTGCAAACAGCACCGGCGAAAATCCCAGCAAAATCATCAGAGTCCCCACAAACAGCGACGACACGATGAAGTTGACCGGATGGAAACGCGCCGCGACCATCCAATCCACCTCCTTCGGCGAGTGATGAATGGCGTGGAATTTCCAAAACGCCGACCGATGGAAGTTGCGATGAATCCAGTACTGAATGAAATCCGATATCGCCAACAACAACAAGAACTGGGCCCAGAGCGGCAACCCAGCGATCGGCGGGTAACCTTGGCTGATAAAGGCCGCCATCCGCTCCTGATCCCCGCCATGCATCAGGTACAAGCCCCCGCTGGCCATCGCCAATCCCAATGGCCCATACAGAATCGCTGGCAGAAACCAATACAAGGTGTCCAGCCGTGACTCGCGCCGCCACAACGGTTGCCGTGGATGCAAGGGCATCAACACCGCCAACACGCTAAATACGATCATACAAACCGCAAACCACGCGGCACTTACCAAAACTTGCTGCAAGATCTCAGGCATCGGTCCGCTCCACGCCGGGCGGGGTCTGCCGCGCGCGAGCAACATCGCTCAGGTCGTACGCGGTTTCCCCCACTCCCTCTTTCGACGATGTGCCACCCACCAGCCAAACTTTATCGCCAGCGTTCCGTTCGTAGCGAACACCCCACCTACACCACGTCAGCGGCTACCATCTAACGAATACACCCACGAATCGCAACAGGTCGACTCCTCGAACGGCGTGAACCGTTGCAAACAACAACGTCAACTCGCCGGTCCCTAACGATTGTTGACAAACCACTCCGAGTAGTCGTTGAGCAATTGAAAGTTCTTGGACTTTTTGTCAACTGCCTCGATCTCGGCAAGTCCTAGCCCAAATTTTTTGCCGTCAGACTTCCTTCTGACGTGAGCACCCAAGTCTTTACCCCGAAACATCATCCAATCTGAATGGACATCCGCCACAACCGCAAGTAACTCAAAAACATCTCTAAACGACGGTCGATCCTTCCGCAGTCTGGCGTATTCTTTGCGATCGCCAGGACCAATGACGTAGTACTCTTCCCAACGGAAATCTTGGATTCCAGTCACATCGCAGGGAAGCTGCAGCGACGCTTTCAAGTGATCGTAGAATTTCGCCAAACAAGCATCAAAGTCAGCCTCATCATCACCAATGATTGCTTCGATACGTTCGTCTTGTGACTTCCATTCCGACATGGGAGACTCCTCTCACGGGGAAGTTAATCTGCTGCCGCAGAACCTATCGCAATCTGACCGGCAGCAGCGGGGGAAGGGGGGTAATTAGGGGTTGGATGAAACGCACTTCTGCTGCCGGTTGGATTGAGCGTTGTACGCAGCTGACCACGAGGTAGTGCCAGGAAGAGCCGCAGTGCCACGACATCGTACGGCGTCCAGAAGCGACGGCATCAACACCGCCGACACGCTGAATACGACCATACAAACCGAACACGCGGCACTTACCAAAACTTGCTGCAAGATCTCAGGCATCGGTCCGCTCCACGCCGGGCATCGTCTCTGACGGGCAACACCATTCCGCCCGCTCGCCAACCACCTCCCCAACTCTCATTTCGACCAACCGCCGCCCAGCGGCCAAACTTCACCCGGAACGTTCCGTTCGTAGCGACAATGCCCAGGTTCGGGGCGGGGGACCGCTGAATCCTGTGATTTCAGAGCGTCGTGCATCAGCAGCCGTTTGGCTCAATGCCTGATTAGCCGTAGGCCGTCGCTACGATTGGACGATTTCGCCATTGATCTTGACGTGCTTGGCATCCAGATTAAGCATCGCAAAGTCGATAGCGTAGTCTTCCGAGGTAAACTCGTAGTCCACACTCTCCGAGTAAGCCGTCACATCAAAGGGCCTGGCAAAGAACACTTCAAAGACAATCTGGGGCAGCAGGCACACCAGGGCCAAGCCCATCATGGCCAACGCATGCAGGCTGCGGGGAACGGAATCCTTGAAATACGGCCAAACCAGCCAGACGGCGACTAACGCAATGGCAATGGTCATGAAGAGATTGATGAATCGCCAGGCCTGCAGCTTCCATGCACAGCCTCGGCAAGCCGGAGCTTGGACGATAAACGGCTTACCCCAACACCACAGCAACCAAGTCCACCAACCTAGCGTGCCCGTGACCAGTTTCACGTGCGATGCCGGATTGTCGTGACTGCACACCACACAACGATTGGGAAACCGAGCCTGGTGGGCACGAGGCAAATTGATGTCGGTGCTCTCAGCCATGATACCATTGCCCATTCGGGAAATCAGGGACACAGGCAATGCCTGAATCAACTACAAGACGGACTTTCGAAACAAATCAGTGAACGGGTAGACACCGGCCTCCTGAAGCGCCGATTCGACGCGTTCCCGATTCCCAGCACGACATTCCGCCAACTCATCGGCCGTGATACCGAGACACAATAACAATCCCGCATTTCGATCTCGGACCGTGAAACGCCCGTAGTCACAAAACAAGAACGCGGCAATCGTCGACCCGTCTGGAGTTGCCGGTCCAATGTCCATCGTTTCGCCCGGATTCAGGACTGCTTCCAATGTGTAATGGGCCAGTTGGCCGAGGATGTACTGTCCCCAATTATCCTCCTCGCGCGAGCAGATCATCAGTTCGTAGTTGCCTTGTGCGTTCGCGAGCTGGTCGTCGCATCCGATCAGTTCCGAAGTTACCGTCACAACCCCATCGACATGGTTATGAAAGTAGACGAGGTCCGCCGTCCCACCCATCTCCGCGCCAAACTGGAATGGAATAAGCCCGTGACCAACCATGTCGGCCGACTCACCAAGGATACTCTCCATTGCGGCAACACGCGCATCCCACCAGAGCGTCCACTCATCTTCTTGATCGTCCGTCTCCGTCATGAATTCTCTCACTGTTCGTCGCTGCATCACCGAGTGAATAACGGTGATGCGCGGGACAGAAAACCGTCGATAGAAACACCGCTTCTTCTCGTAACGCAGGCATCTCTTCGATCGGGGCACCGTAAACGTGCTCAGCGTAGCGGTGCGCGATATCGTAATCAACCCCCGCACCAGAAAGTGCGTCCGATTCGGCCACACCGTCGAATTGACTCAATCCCCATTTCAGCATCCCCAAGATCCGCTTTGGAAAAGAACATCGGCGATCGGCACACACTATACATCAACTCGGTCCGAGCCGAATGATCGCCCAGCCGTCAGGCCTGGCGCCGATTGGCGTTCGGACCGGCCCGTTATTGCTTTGCGCCGAGGAACCCCACCTTGATGCCACGAGCCTTTAGATAGCCAGTTGCTTTTGAGTTTGCCACAAACATCACCAACAACCCGACCAGGGGCGCGGGTAGCAGGACGCCGATCGCGTAGATATATCGCGTCGAACCTGGATACAAAACCCCGCCCATCCGAAAGATTCCCCGACAGGCATTAATCGCCGCACCAAACAGGACGAGCAACCCCACGCCGAGCACGATGACAAACTGAGGGGTAACCGTGGGAGCTGTCGGCGTTCCACCGAGAAACTCATTGGCTACAACCAGTATCGGCACGGACAGGAGATAGCCAAAGATCGAAAAGATCACTTGTTTTTGACCAGCCACCACGACGTCAACGTCTTGCTGGCGATCACGATTCTCCGGCAGCCCAACCGTACTTGGCGATTCGTATGGATTGATCATGTCACTCCGACTCTCTCAACTTGGGTGTGGCAAAGGGGTCAGGCGTCAATTGTGCGCAGCACCCGCAGGGCCGTTCCGGCAATTGACGCCTGACCCCTTTGCAACACCGATCCCAAAATTAAATTGCGACAAAGCACTAGTCCCTGGCCCAACCGCCCAAAGCAGTTGTCATTTTGCCAAAACGCTCCGGCAAAGTCAATCTTGATCCTGACCTTTGAAAAAAAGAGATCGTTGAGACGTGAGGGCTTTAAGGGCCTGACGTCACTCATAAGCGATCCAGCGCAAGACGCGTTGACTTCAACGCTGAGCTGACCGCCAACTCCATCACATGCGATTGTCATTTGACAATTGTGGGGGTTACCTCGAATCGACCATTTCAATTTTGATTCCAGACGCTTCAACATGGCGATTGATTTTTTCAAATATTATTATGAGACAACGCTCAGAAGACCCGTGCGCAAGAATGTCGCGGCGTCCGTTGACGTACAAGCTAAGACTAGGCGAATGCTCTTTCCGGTGTGTGCCAAAGTAAATCGTTAGCTGATCGGTGGCACCTGACTTTGTCAATAGTTGAGGCAGATGTGAAAAACTGTGGGAATAATGGCTTTCATCCAGCATCAATCTCTCACACGAAAATCGAGCCAACCAGGTCGCCAACAGACCATACATAACAACGTAGGCCAATCCGATTAAAGATGTCACGAACAGCATCGGCAATAAAGCCAGCTTCTCTCCCAAAAAAACTGACATTAAATAGTGAAACGACAAAAAGCTCACAAAAGCTGCCCAAAACAACGTGAATGCGGCGAGAAAGGCAGATGTGAATTTGTCCTTGGAAACGCACTGATTATTCCATTCAAGCACCAATCTGGTACCTTCGGTTTGATCCGTTTTAAAATTCATGACAACACGACGCAAAGCAAGAGGATGGCCGCGATAACCCATCAATCGTTATCTTAGACCCGTTACATCCTCGGAGGTGATACATCGGCTACGTTCCTAACGCAATCACTTGAGTCAAGTTCTTATTGGTTATCGTTGTCTTTTCCGATGTCGATTTCCTCACGCCATTCCACCATGGTTTTGTACTTGCCATCTTGAGCCAAATACGAAAGAAAAATCTTCATGGTATCCACTCCATTTGGCTGAATTGGGCCGAATTTCATTTTCTTAGGAACCCCGCTTTTCACAGAAGACCAGACGATTATTGGGTCATCCGGGGCCGTGTGTTCGGCAAGGATGTTCAGATTTTCGAAACCTCCATGTGACAAGGACAATTGCGTTAACGGGCGCTGGTTCCAGTCGATTGACTTGAGGTGTTCTTCCAACTCCTCAGCTGTAACATTCGCTTTAGATTTTGGTTTCAAAGATCCGTTCTCGATGGCTAGTATAATTAGGGTCGAACCGCTAGCCGTAGATTTAGGCTTCAAATTCTTGGACGAGCTGGTGTTGTCAAGAGGATCGTTTCCGCCCAACTTGCTGGTAGGAGCCTGAGGCAAGGTTGCAAATTTCTCTGCCGTAACAAGTTTGACGGATCCGCTAAGCATGAGCACCAACCCGCCAACGTTAGGCGTCTGACTTTCGTAAGCCAACAGGTGCTGATCATTCTCCCATCCACTGTCAAAAAACGTGGAGTTCCACAGAACGATGATCTCGCCCTTGCGGACGCGGTCTGCAAATCCAGACAGATCGCGAGTTTGGTTTCCTGCATACAATCCTTCAGGCTCGTAGTTCATAAACTCATTGAGGCTTGCAGGTGGGCGTGAGTTCACATCGTAGAATTCGTGGAAGTTCAAGCCTGCATTCCTCAATTCATATTTTCGCATCAATTGTTCTCGTTCAGGAACCATTACGAAGGCGTAATAGCTCGAAACCGCAATGACGATTGCGCTAAGTGAGCCAACCCATGCCAATTTGGTGAAGCGGGCGTGTGAACGCTGAGGAGATTCATTCATGGGATCTGTTTTGGGCATAACGGGAAAGATCAACCGGTGCGAGGGTTTGGTTTGGGGTACGGGACACATTGATTCGAGCACTCGGTTGCACTGGTTTGGTATGCAAGCTTCTTGGGACCGAATGTTGAACCCATGCGAGCCTACTCCGTACACGCGGGTGGCCGCTCGGCAGTCCCCTGCAAGTATTGTCGCTCACCGATTCGGCAGTCACAACCAGCCCAGTGTTCAATAGTCAACCGCAGTTTTGTCGCGCTGGGAGTGGCATAACGGCCAAAAATCACCCGGTTGCCGCGGCGTGACTTTGACTTCAGGAAACGCCGGATCGGCAACTCGGGTGCATTTTTTTGTTATGCGCTTCGCCCCGTGGTCCCCCAGGAGTCCAGGCCAGAGCTAGTCCCTGTCCCAACTGCCGCCACCATTTGTCATTCTGCCCCAACGCCTCGGCAAAGTCAATCTTGATCCCGGCCGCAGAACAAAAGGGACCGTGGAGATGCGAGGTATCCAGGAGCATAACGGTTCGGTTCAGCGGGGCCGCGCAAACGACTCTCCACTTCAAAAACGCTCACTCGCGGCCTCCGTTGCAACCGATGGTTCCCCGCGATTCTTATCGGATTCGGTATGTGCCGTCACCTGCGTGGTCGCCGCCAACGTTAGCCCAAATGTACCAGTTTTTGTCATGTCGTGGTGTTAGTGTCAGACGCAACCCACCGAATGTGTCACGATGTTCGTAGAATCGGATCGCAATTTCATTTTTCCCGGTACGCGCTTGCTCCAACTTCGATATCAGTACACGTGAAGCCATATTCTGAGCATTGGACAACCCTGTTCAGGTTCATCTGGATCAGCAGCGAAATGACGCAGCAGGTTTGAGGCATCAGGTTGAGCACATACTTCAGTCTTCCATCATGGAAATGAAGGCGGTGCCAAACCGGTCGCTGCTCGTCATCTTCAGGCGGCTCTATAGTCGCACGGAGGATACTAGCGATTCGTTCGATGTCCCAAGTCATTCAGGTTTCATCAGTCGGGGAACGGCCAAAAATCACCCGGTTGCCGCGGAGTGACTTTGCCTTCAGCAAACGCCCGATCGGCAACTCGGGTGCATTTTTTTGTTATGCGCTTCGCCCCGTGGTCCCCCAGGAGTCCAGGCCAGAGCTAGTCCCTGTCCCAACTGCCGCCACCATTTGTCATTCTGCCCCAACGCCTCGGCAAAGTCAATCTTGATCCCGGCCGCAGAACAAAAGGGACCGTGGAGATTTGAGGGATCTGGAGTGCTAGATATAACTTAACGGCGATCAAGTACCGTCCTCTTTTCTTACTCGCGGCCTGTCAGTTTGGCTCTCTGGTTCAAAACAACTGTACGGATACCAGCGATGCTTGCCCTGATTGTTGCAAATCCGGACAAGCTGACGGCCCTCATCTGTCTTAAGTTTCCGATACTTTTTGCCAATCGTCAACTGGTCCGCAAATCCCTCAACTGAATTACACGCTAAGTATCGACGGCCATTCCTCCACGGGTGATCATTCGGCACCTCGAGCCCGCCCTCATACGCCCAATGTCTGACACGTATCCACAGATCATAGTAGCCCGATCCCGGAGACTCGATATCTTCGAGGCGTTGAAGAAAACTGTCGAATTCGGTTTGCGAGACACTGCCTCGATGCTGCAACACCAGCCATTCTCGTGTCATCGCAGCGCCAATAGAGTACTGCGAATCAGGCTGTTCGTTCGACAATCGCTCGAAGTAAGCTAGTAGTTCCTCATTCTCATTCATCAAGCTACCCAATCTCCTCGGCGAACGACAGCGATAACCCAGTCCCAAGAACCAAGTTGCCATGCGACAGCTCGCCGTCAGCTGGCAACGACGAGGTGTCAAAGTCACACTCCAGCGAATAGATCGTTACCGAGTCAGATTCGCCAGGAAGGATCGACGTGTCCGGCTGGCAACCGGTGGATGCGAAGAACATGACTGCCAAGATCGAAATGCTTCGACAACTCATTGGACGCATGACTTTTTCAAGGACGAACGACAGCGGTAACGGGGCTGTCGCTAAAAAACATGATTTCACAACCAGCTCAATCGGCGGCTCCCGTTCACCGCGTTGTTCGCCGTCTCACTCGAGTTCATAAGGAGGGACGATGTGGTGGATCAACAGCATGATGTTCTCATACGTGCCATGAGAGATTTCCCCAATTCGATCATTCTCGAGCAACATGTTAAACGCAAGTAGGATCGTGCAGATACACTGTTTGTCGATGCAGGCAGCAGTAAATGAGAACGGAAAGATAATCATCTCTCGATTCGGCGAGATCATCGCAACTTCGTTGAACTCGTCATCGATTACGACATCGGCCCAATACCAGTTGAATTGCCGAGCCATCTGCGCACCCCAAAGAGCGCCTAGCACAAGGTGCGGATTCTCGTCGTCCGCAACCGGCGTCGGTCTCTCAAACACCAAGTCGACCACAGTGTCGTTCACCTTTTGCATTATGGCCAGGGGTGAATCCGTCTTTAGGTCTACGTCGAGTAGGGCAGCAGCGTCACCAATAACAGCCTCGATGAGATTGAGACGTTCTTGAGCTGGCGGCGATTCGTGGACTTTCATGATACACTCTTACTTGGCGGCGAACGAGACAGGTCAACCGGTGCGAGGGTTTGGGTTTCGGGTACGGAACACGGTATTTCCCAATCGGCAACTCGGGTGCATTTTTTTGCCATGAGCTTCGCCCCGTGGCCCACCAGGAGTCCAGGTCAAACCTAGCCCCAGGCCAAACCGCCGGCCGCACTTGTCATTTTGCCCCAGCCCCTCCGCAAAGTCAATCTCGATCCCGGCCGCAGAACAACAGGGACCGTGGAGACTTGAAGGATCTAGGAGCATAACGGCCAAAAATCACCCGGTTGCCGCGGGGTGACATTGACTTCAGAACACGCCCGATTGGCAACTCAGGTGCATTTTATGGCTATTCGACGATTTGGGCGAGCCTGTTGACTATTTCTATTTTCTGACCGAACCATTGGGTAGCCTCGGCAATGGGAACATCTGCATTTCTCGCAGCATTAAAGTCAGCCCAAAGCGCTCGAAACTCGTCGATGTTTGCCGTTCTGTTTATTTGATCACAGTGTCTCACTGCACCAAGTACGTCCGCTTGATCAAATGCCAAATCTGGGCGACGCAAATAATGGTGAAGGTATTTTTTGAGGTAATCAAGAGACTCGGAGTATTGATGCGAGCAAGTGCAAGCGCGTAGCCGCTACCTGCGTAACACAGGTCAGATCGGAGGAGCAGCTTTCCGATATGGTCGCAGTGATGAGCCATACGTTTTATCGCAACGAAGTACGCCGCCGTAATCCTTGGACGCCAGTTTCGTTGCGTCAGCAATTCAGTGATCAATTGGTCGTCGATTTCTGCGGCGATCTGTCGGAAACACGACTCAAAGGTACAGTACTTGTAAACGAGGTTAGTCAAGTAGAAAGGCTTGACCCATTTGTCGACGTATTCCTGAGACGGCATCTCGTCGGAATTGGGGACGACGAGTTTTGCGAATTCTCCGGCACGAGCAATCGCAGCAGCCCCAAACTCATATTCGTGGGATGTGTCGTTCAATGGAGTTAGTCGAATAACGATAGCCGTAACCGGGCGGCGACGATTGATCTCCCATTTCAAAAACGGCCGACTTCGCCGCTCCGGTTCACGGCTTGGTTAGCCCCAGCCATCACGTTGAGACATCTACGTCATCCCACGGAATGTCCGATTGCGTTATCCAGTTTATCGCATGGAGCCGATTCAGTGTAACATACTCGCCTTGGCCGTTCGGCGGCTTTCGGCCATTTAGCCTGCATCGCGGACTGCCCAGTGAATCCGGTAAAGGCGATCGGTCTCGCGGTAGAGCGACTCGGCGTCCTGCATATCCGTGGCCGCAAGGAACGCCGAGGGATCTTCGCCGGGTTTGGGAAACATGTGAACCAATCTTTCCGTGCAACGCTCGAAGTGATCAACATTAGGGATCATCTTCAGTGCCCACGCGAATTCCCACAGAGCCTCCGGCAGCGTGCGTTCGAACATGGCTTTTTGCGTTTCACTAGGATTCCGCTCGTCAATCAGTGAAATTTCGTTTTGTGTGCAGAATTCGCGTAGCCCGAGATTGTCAATCCACGGTACGACTAGGTCGTATTTGGCACCATAAGCGCGACCGCAAACGCTTGCGAGGATCAAACAACGACGCCGCACGTCTTTCGACGACGCAATTCGCAGTGCGGCGAAGTCTTCAATCTGCGGCAGATTCGGATTGAATGGATAGCCGCGATTTTTAAGGAATGCTTCGGTTTCGGCTTTCAGGTCCGTCGCAGTAATCATGGTTTAGGGGGCTAACGGCCAAAAATCACCCGGTTGCCGCGGCGTGACTTTGACTTCAGGAAACGCCCGATCGGCAACTCGGGTACATTTTTTTGTTATGCGCTTCGCCCCGTGGCCCCCCAGGAGTCCAGGCCAGACCTAGCCTCAGGCCCAACCGCCGCCGCCAACATTTGTCATTTTGCCCCAACGCGTCGGCTAAGTCAATCTAGATCCCAGCCGCAGAATTAAAGGGGCCGTTGAGATCTGAAGGGTTTAGGAGCATAACGCGGGCAATCACCCGGTCGCGACGAAAGTTTGTCCATTGTCACAACGCCCGGCTTCGCGACTCGGGTGCATTGCGTTGTTATTTGGCTGCGCCCCACCGTCAGCTATGGGAGTCAGGATTCGGGACTCTCAGGCCATGCAGACGGTCGGTTCAATCTGGTTTCGATACCCCGTTCTGCATCGTACGTGGCAGGCGGTTACGTGGCATTGTCTATTCTGGTGGTCGAGCCGACGCTCGCCATTCGGCAATCAAGAGAAGCGCTGCGATAACAGCACCAATGCCTATAGCCGCCGGACGAATCACCTTCATAGTGTACGCAGTCCAAAATAGGTCAGCGGCACCAAGCAGAACCAGCAAACCGATCACGAGATAGACGACCGAGTATTTTCGCGGGATGAACGGCATGCAGGAGGTCCTCGTCGGGAAGCGATCTGCGCCGTGGCAAATCTACGTTGTGATTCTTTATCCAAATAACGTCACCAATCACCCGGCGGCGACGAAAGATTGTCCATTTGTAAACGCCCGACTTTGCCGCTCGGGTGCATTGGATCGTTATCCCGTTCGAGGAATGCGTTGCGACCTATTCTTCACCGGCTGCCGCCTCGGCATTGGGACTTTGCTTCTTCAGATCAGCAAGGAATTGCCTCGCCTCATCAGCAACATCGGACTTTGGGTAAAGGGTAATCAGTTCGTTGAGTACCTCTATTGCCTGTTCTGACTCGCCATCTTTTTGCAATTCCTTGGCCCCGGAAAGGAAGTTCGCTGCATGTCTTTCGTTCAGCCCGTCTGGAATTTGCACGGTTGGTGCCGGATTGGGGCCGCCGCCCACAGGATTCTGTGTGCCGCACCCAGTCATGATGAGCGGAAAGATCAGAAGAAGTGATCCGGATAAGGTTTTCATTTTGCGACGCCGCCATGTTCGAGCAAGAAGGAAAGTTTGCGTTCGCATTGCTGTTCGTAAATGCGGAGCAAATATTGCCGGTTTTGTGGAGCATTTCCTAGATCCGTCGGCGAACGAAAGTTCAGCGTTTGGCCCGATCGCTCGCTTTACCGTGCGGTTAGCGGGATAACGTCCAAAATTCACCCAGTTGCCGCGGCGTGACTTTGACGTCAGGACACGCCCGATCGGCAACTCGGGTGCCTTTTTTTTATGCGCTTCGCCCCGTGCCCCCCAGGAGCCCAGGCCAGACCTAGACCCAGGCCCAACCGCCGCCACCATTTGTCATTCTGCCCCAACCCCTCGGCAAAGTCAATCTAGATCCCGGCCGCAGACCAGAAGGGACCGTCAACACTTGAGAGATCTAGGAGCATAACGGCCGCCATCACCGGGTGGCGGCAGTAGACTTTGATTTAACAAAAAGATGGCCACCGCCACTCTGGTGCATGGATTGGTTCGTCAAGGACTCTGTTTTCAGTTCTCAAAAATGAACGAGTTCCAGTAGTTCAGTAAACGTTTCCGCAAGATAAAACGTGTTTCCAAGTTCTTCTGAGGAACCAGGAAGTGCATGTTGATGATCCCAATAGTAGATACTCGGTTCTGACGACGTACCCAGGATAAACATCGCGCCCGCCGGGATCACGTCCAATCACAATAGAATCCCTCAGGCATTTCGTCTTTCCATTCTTCGGTTGAGAACCGCATGTCAAGTCCTGGTTCATCGTGGATACCGTAGAGTACGTCCAATACAACGCCAGTTCCACAGCCTCTTAGGTACAAACCACGTTTGCTTGGGATGCCCCATTGTATTCCATCAAGAACTGACGGTAATCAGCCGGAAGTTTGATCGAACTACTGCAGCTTCATATTCCGGCGAGGGCATCTGGGTTACACTTGTTGCCGAAAGGTCTGAAGCTTATAGACATACTTGCCGTACTGCCGCCTTGACGAACGGCCAAAAATCATCCGGTTGCCGCGGGGGGACTTTGACTTCAGGAAACGTCCGATCGGCAACTCGGGTGCATTTTTTTGTTATTTGGCTTCTTCGGGAATCAGTTCGATCAATTTGTCATCAATCATCCAGAGGCCACCATCATCAGCCACCGTTTGTTCGATCGCGGCGAGTATACCCGATCCATCGGGCAATTTGTTTTCATGGACGTTTCCAGAATGCTGGTTGTAAAAGCCTCTGTCATGCAAGATGGAATGCGCCTTGCGAAATGCCGTGGCGAGCGCAGTAAATTCCAATTGCTCAAGCACGCCAATGGAAAACAACAGTTCGTCTTCCGTTAACAGTTGGTCGAATACCGAATCAAAACCATTGATGTCAATCTGGCAACGGATTGAGAGCAAGTGAAAAATGGCTCGGTCATACTCGGGAAGCAAATCTGGACGTCCGCCGGGTTCGTTCACGGCGGAAATGATCCTATTGAACCGTGCGGCAATGTAGTCAGTTGCGTCCATGTTCTTGCCAAATAACTACCGCAATCACGGGGCGGCGGGAGTTGATTTTGTTTTTAAAAATCCGCTGGCCACCGCCGCTCTCTTGCATGCGATGGTTCGGCCCGCCTTGTTGCCTGGGCACTGCAACAACCGGTTATTTGAAGACATCCACAAGGCGTTGAGCTTCTGACTTAGACGAGAAGTATCCAACGGTTGGGGCAAACGTTTCGGCTCGTGCCTGCACGGGGACAGACTCCTTGGACTTGTCCTTTTCGTAACGGTGCAGCCCCCAATGCTTGCCGTCCGCCAGAACCGTTAGCAGTCGCATCTCGTTGCCTTCAAACGAATCGGCCAGGTCATTGCGAGCCTTTTCAGTGAGGCGTAGTTCCACCATGTATTTAATACCCAAACCACTTTTGCTATAGTCTTGCGTGTGAAGCCTCGCCTCCGAGACCTCGGTCTTGGTGAGGACGAGGGCCGGTTTCTTGTGCGGGTATACGGTGTCCTTCGATGGATCGTAGCCCTTCACGAACCCCTTTTCAGCAGTCAAGCCCTCGACATGCGTTCTCTCTACCCAGCGAAGTTCCACTTTGATCTTAGGTTTCTCGGGTGGATCCTGGCCAAATAAGGCGGGAATGGTGATGAAGTACGCAACGAGAACCAGTAGCACATGAATGTACCATGCCATGCTTGCTTTCCTCCGATAGGGTCAAAAAAATTCAGGACACATACCTGCAACTTTCTGGGGGCCGGATGATTCCGCCGATCGGGGACGATCAGCGGGCGGCGGGAGTTGACTCACCACCGTCAGAAACGTCGTCACCGCCGCTCCGTTGCATCGGTTGGTTCGTCGTCTTACCCTGCCAAAATGCTCGGCCAGACGCTTGCGCACGACGTTGCGCGTCGGCAGCGATAGCAGCAATGTCGCCACCGAATCGGTCTGATATCTCGCGTCGGATGCGGTGGATTTCTTCAATTGGCGTTTCAGTCGTCGATTTCTGAATCATTTCCAAGCAACTCCTCTGGTGTGCAAATCACCGGAATGGGCACCCCAGCGTCGGTGAGAACCTGATGGATACGGGGCAAGATCTTCGCGTTTGCGATGTGCTTGCAGTTCCAAGTCAATAAGTATTGTATTCGATGATGGGCTACCGTGGCGATGTGCAACGCGTCAACCTGCGCTTTCGGTGGCAGAATCGCTCGAGTCATGATCTCGTTCGCAATTTGCGTAATCTGCGGGGCATTTGGAAGTAGTGGAATCCCCGCCAGTGCCTGAATGCGTTCAGAAGCCAATATAGGATCCCCGCCCGATGCCTCATCCAGCACGTATTGCGACACAACAAGTTCATAGTTGGTTCGCTCGGTTTCCCACCATTTGCTCGTCAAAAGCTGTCGCGCCGCCATCACAACCTGAGAACTCGGGCGTTGCCGGAGATAGCTAACGATAGATGTTTCAATGTAAACGGTGTTCATCGCTAAAGTCCATTAGATCGACGAACGACCAAAAATCACCCAGTTGCCGCGGGTGGACGTTGACTTCAGGAAACGCCCGATCGGCAACTCGGGTGCATTTTTTTGTTATGCGCTTCGCCCCGTAGACCACCAGGAACCCAGGCCAGACCCAGTCCCTGGCCCAGCCGCCGCCAGCATTTGTCATTTTGCCCCATCGCTTCGCCAAAGTCAATCTTGTTCCCGGCCGCAGAACAAAAGGGACCGTGGAGATTTGAAGGACCTAGGAGCATAACGGCAAAAATCACCCGGTTGCCGCGGGGGGACTTCGCCTTCAGGAAACGCCCGATCGGCAACTCGGGTGTATTTTTTTGTTATGCGTTTCGCCCCGTGGTCCCCCAGGAGTCCAGGCCAGACCTAGCCCCAGGCCCAACTGGCGCCGCCGACATTTTTCATTTTGCCCCAACGCCTCGGCAAAGTCAATCTTGATCCCGGCCGCAGAACAAAAGGGAACGTGGAGACTTGAGAGATCTAGGAGCATAACGACCGCGGTAACGGGGCCGCCGCCAAGAGACTATGATTTCAAAACTCGCGTCATCGGCGGCTCCCGTTCACCGCTTTGTTATCCGTCCACATGGGATTCCTGTGCTGGGTAGAAACTCACTTCTCGAACTTCAGGTTGATGTCGTTGTACCCGCCATCCGCGATGCAGGATTGAACGCGTGCAAGACCAGCAAGCCAATCATCCAGCACAGCGGGATCGGCGGACAGGCCATCGCTCGCAAGCGACAGCATCGTCAGCAGGTCGCCGATCTCTTCCCAGGGCCCTCGTTCGTAGTGTGCGCGTAGGTACTCGAATGTCGCAAGATACGCAGTTCGAGCATCAATTTGCTGGTCAAACGCGCTGTCGGTGATCGAGCGAGGATGGTAGTCAGCCATTGGGGCTTCCAATATCGCGGATTGGATCTGTTCAGCCGCATAACGGCCAAAAATCACCCGGTTGCCGAGGCGGGACTTTGGCTTCAGGAAACGCCCGATCGGCAACTCGGGTGCATTTTTTTCTTATGCGCTTCGCCCCGTGCCCCCCCAGCAGTCCAGGCCAGACCTAGCCCTAGGCCCAACCGCCGCCAGCATTTGACATTTTGCCCCAAGGCCTCGGCAAAGTCAATATTGATCCGGGCCGCAGAACAAACGGGACCCTCGAGAAGAGAAGGATCTAGGAGCATAACGACGGCAGTAACGGGGCCGCCGCCAAAAAACGCTGGTTCAAAATTGACCTGGTCGGCGACTTCCGTTCACCGCTTTGTTAGCCGTCTTTTATGTCGAGCGTGAACGTACCTGCGGCACCTGATGATAAATCAAGAGTCTTTGCGGCGAAACTGCCTTTGCGTGTGGATTGGTCGCGGACCGTAGTGTCGACATGCGGCAAGCCATAGCAAAGTGTCGGGAAGTTGTTGACGACCTCACCCGATGCAGCATCAACGACCAACGTGAAGTTCCCGTTGCTTCCAGTTACAGCGGTACCAAATAACGATCCATCACCAGAGAATTGGCCAACGCCCATGTGTCCGACCGGCAATTGCTTCTTGAGTGACGTGGTCCAGATGACCGACCAGTCTTCAGTATCAATGCAATGAATCGATTTGTTTTTGCCTATGGCAATCAGACGCGAACCGCACGGACTGCGTTTCAGGTCGAACAATGTTGCATTGAATCGAAGCGGTATCGATGTCACGTGGCCAGATTCGAGTGAGATACATAGAAGTTCGTCCTTCTTCTGCGATGGAATGATCGCCTCGTTTTGTGGGAGACGAACGACCAAACGATCGAGTGCGTTGATCCCTTTGACGTCAACAGTGTCCGCGGTGGATAAATTGAGTAGAATCGTCTTGTTGCCGCTCTTAAACAATAGATGGTCGCCTTCACGATCAAATGTGGCCAACGGTCCAATGCGATGAAATGGAAATGTCTTTTTCAGATCGCCAGTGCGAAGATCGAACAGAGCCAGATCGACGCGGGACCAGTATCCGATTGCCAGGACGTTTGTCGAAAGTGACACGGAGCAATCGCAATCATCGGTGGTGTCGAAGGGCGGACTCAGTTGGTTCAGCGAAGCATCGAAGACGGTAACCGAGGTGGATTCGTGCCGGTAGTTGAACCCGTCTGTTGTTGTGTAGACGTAGAAACTCATGAGTGCTGTTGACGACTAACGACGGCTAACGACGGCGTTGACCGGGCCGCCGCCAATCAACATTGACTCCAAGAACGACGCGATCGGCGGCTCCGCGTCCAACGCTTGGTTATCCGATTTCCTGGATCATTGTACCGTCCGAGTGATTTAGTAAACGAAAGTGATTGATTTCTGAGGATCCATTGGGAGTTGCCCATTGTTAATCTCAATCAATAGATCTCCCGGCCATTTGTCAATCGATCGATCATCTATTGCGCCAATCTCACCCGTTTCCCCGACTAATCGTCGGAAGTATTGAACCGGTAGAATCACGCAACGCTTAGATGGATCACAAACACCAATAGTCTCCCACCAATTTTGGTTCACGGCGCACCAATGCCATTCGTAGTTTATGACCAGTTGCCAGCTCCAAAGGACGCCGAGTGTGGCAGCCGGAAAGGTCTGGTCGCATTTGACCTTCTCACCGTTTCGCAATCGTTCAAGCAGTTTATCGATTTTTGGATTGAGCACTTCGAAATCGTAGGGTGGCGCGATACCGAGCAACTTTTCCGCTGCTTCGTTCATGCTCAAGTGGAAACCGCAATGACGTGGTAACATTTCGATGATTCGAAGGTCGTTGACCTCGAACTCAAGATTGAACGGCATGGCGTCCATGAACATGCAAATCCAGGATTCGGTTTTTGCTTCGGTCATTTGGGGCCTGCACTGTGTGACAGATCTAACGGATAACGGCCAAAAATCACCCGGTCGCCGCGGGATGACTCTGACTTCAGCAAACGCCCGATCGGCAACTCGGGTGCATTTTTTTGTTATGCGCTGCGCCCCTTGTGCCCCCAGGAGTCCAGGCCAGACCTAGCCCCAGGCCAAACCGCCGGCCGCATTTGTCATTTTGCCCCAACCCCTCGGCAAAGTCAATCTTGATCCCGGCCGCAGAACAAAAGGGGACCGTGGAGACTTGAGGGATCTAGGAGCATAACGTTTCGCATCAGCGGGTCGGCGCGAGCGACGTTGACTTCAAAATCTGCCCGACCGCCGACTCCGTTGCATGCGATGGTTATGCCATAGAATTCGACTACCCCACCGGGTGGAAATATTTGATCGAAGGGAGTGCAGCACACAATTCTCGAAATTCAGTCGAGTCAGCGTTAAGCGTAGAGCGAAGCGATTTAAGATTGTGAAGTTTATGAAGTGGACAATACCGACCATCCAAAACCTTGACCCCAACAAGCCACAGAATCTCCAGACTCGCGAGTGAGCCAACTGGCTCTAGGCTCGACACTCCGATCTTCCGCCCTCGCGCAGACGATAGCCCAAATTCTCGCAAGCTAGTGAGTTCATTGAGAAAGCCCAGGTCAACAGGGGAGCCGGGATTCTGCAGAAACAAGCACTCTAGATGATCTAAAGATTCCAATGGTCGTAAGCTCGCGATAGAAGGAGAGCTTCCGAGAAATAGCGCTTTCATGCGACTGGCGTGCTCGACAGCCTCAAGCGACTTCATTGCACTCCAATCGATATAGAGTGCCTCTAGATTAGGGGCCGAACATGCCGCGTTAAACAGCTGCTGCGACACCTTTGTGGAGAAGACGATTGTCTTGGCCGGTACTCTAGGCAATTCAGCTGCCCAGTCGTTTACCAGCTTCTTTTGGCTACTTACTGAGAGCCCCGTTTGCGTGCACGCAATATTCAAAACGTCAGCACCCGTGTATTCGGATACGTCACGGATTGGGGAAGGAATGTCACCAGACATTCTTCGATGTGGCCAATAGCCGTAGCGAATAGCTTCGTCGTCGGTCGACATTGTTGATGGGCTGGGAGGACGCAAAACGCATTTCCAGTGAACAGATTGGCATAACGTCAGCCATCACCCGGCACGCGCGAGTGAGGCCACCATGTCAAAAACGGCCGATCGCGCGCTCGGCGTGCATGGCTTTGTTATCGGGATTTAGTAGTCGCGAATTCAAAACCGTCGCCTACTAGATCACAATCGGGAAGGTTTAGTAACTCCTCTGCCGCTTCGGACTTTTTCCGACTGCCAATTTCGATAAGCACATGCTTAAGCTTTTTGTGACCAACAAACGGTTCAAAATTATGAGGTTCAAGATTGGGCATTTCAAATGCCACAAGTTCTTCTAGGTTGGGGGCATTCGCGACAGAATTCAGTTCAGCGAGTCCTTTCATTCCGATCAGATTTACTCGCCGGAGTCTACGAAGTGGACGAAGTGATGGTAAGGTCTCGACATGCTTAAGAGCGTGAAGGTAGAGAAATTGGAGTGTCGATACGTTCGCAATGGGCGTCAAGTCAGCAAGTCCCCGTACCAT
Organism: Pirellulaceae bacterium; assembly: GCA_018402565.1. Taxonomy (GTDB): domain Bacteria; phylum Planctomycetota; class Planctomycetia; order Pirellulales; family Pirellulaceae; genus M30B19. Next base: position 498,729 of record JAGYIQ010000003.1, read on the forward strand.
CCAGAATTTCACAAAACGCAATTTGCCAACTTTTGGAAGCAGTTCGATATTATTGGTCCCACCTAACTTTATGCTCAATGACAGTAGCGACTTTAGGGGAAGGAGTATTGACAAATCAGGAAGAGTGATCGAACGAAGTGTTAGGTTCTCAAGAGATTTTATTTCGCCAATCACGTCCAGGTCTTTCGAATGTGATTCGACTTCAAGAGTTTGCAACTTCGAGAATCGCGTCAAGAACTGGAGGGAATGTCGTTTTGATTTTGTTTGTCCGATAGTGAGCGACTCTAATTCATCCGAAACGGCGTCAATTCCATCGAAGTCCGACAGATTGAATGCTTCAATGGACAGACGGCGAACGAACGGGAAGTGTTTTAGGAATCGAAGATTGCAGTTTCGGCGAAAGTCGCCGTACATCCGTAATTCTATATGCGGATACGCAACGAGAAACGTCGCAAGTTTCTCTAAGTCCTTTTCAGTCAGAGGACCGCAAAATTGAACACGAGTACAACGTCGGTCCAACGGTCGCAATTGACTTTCGTTTATGGGAGACGTTATCTCGCGGAAAAATGGGGAATCGATCATGTGCTCCGGTGTTCCCGATAACGACAGCCATCACCGGGCACGAGCGATTGAGCAACCACTGCCCAAACGCGCCGCCGAGTGCTCCGTGTGCATGGCATTGTTACGCATCGTTGTTCTGCTCCGCAATTTGTTGACGAAGCTGGTCTTGATACTTCTGAATCATCTCATCGGGCATCGCGGTGGCAAGTTCAGCTTGCAGATCACCGGCACGCAATTCTATCCCAGCCAAGTCCGCGGTCCAATTGCAACCGGCGAGGGCACCATCGGCGTCCATTCCGGGTAACCATCGAAATAGAAAATCAAAGAGCGTGATGGATCGCAAAGCACAGTCATCGAACCCGCTTTTCATCGCGCGCTTCGCGTAGGCTTCGTCCGACCAGAACAGAATGACCGACGCACGGGCATCGACATGGGATTCGCACCAAGCAAAGCCATTGCCCTGGTCGAGCCCCCAAATCACCTCGTGTTCAATCACGCGACGAACAAAACGCTCGTGATTTTTCTGTAGTGTTGCACGTTCGTGGAGCATTGTTTTGTTGCGTAACGTCCAAAAATCACCCGGTTGCCGCGGGGGGGACTTTGACTTCAGGAAACGCCCGATCGGCAACTCGGGTGCATTTTTTTGTTATGCGCTTCGCCCCGTGGTCCACCAGGAGTCCCGGCCAGACCTAGGCCCAAGCCCAAGGGCCGCCAACATTTGTCATTTTGCCCCAACGCCTCGGCAAAGTCAATCTTGCTCCCGGGAGCAGAACAAAAGGGACCGTTGAGATTTGAGGGATCTAGGAGCATAGCGACCCGGATCACCACGCCGCGACGAGCGATTACCATTTCAAAAGCCCCCAATTCGCGGCTGGGGTGCATCTGGATGGTTCGCCATGTTACGCGGGTTAGGAATCGCGAACGATGTCGATCAGAATCAATGTATCCGGCACCCAACCGGGAGCAACATCGAGCATGGGGTTTCGGGCATTGGGTCGGGTGTTGGGATTCAGGCTGTAGCTGGCAGCCCTTTGGTGCTTGCGGTCTCCGCAGACGCTTGCATCAAAGGTCCGCAGCGTTTCGGGCGTTGGATGTTTCGCGTTGGACGTTGCCCGCGAATGATGCTTTAACGCGTCGTTGAAGCTTGCAACATAAGTCAGCAAGGGATTCAGATGCCGTGTCGGTGAGTTGTTGGGCTCAATGTTGCTCACCAACACATACCGCGCGGCCGCGAAAGCATGCGACAGAAGTCGGCGTTGATGTCGCGGCGTTGGCCGATGGTGGTTGCACTGGCGAGACGTTACGGTTAACCGGGCGCGGCCAACCAACCTGGACGTCGAAACCGCGCGGCCCGCAGCTCCGGTTGAACCGATTGTTAGCTGGTTTTCGTTTTCGCTTTGGCTTGAGTTGTGGTGGACCGAACACCTGGAGAATGTCCACGGACATCACTTGGCCGATGATCACGGGCATTGTGAATGTCGAAACCATTTCGGAATCACATTGTGAGATTGCGCCAGCTAAATGAGGCAATGGATCAATGGAAACTGATTCAGCGGCAGCTCGTGCAATCACAAAGCGAGACAATTGAATCGCAGTCCGAATGTTGCGTTTTCTAAGCTGGCTATGTCTGGGGCGGAGCATCAGCCAACGGGGTCTTTTTAAGTGTCGAGTATTTGCTGTGCCGTCACGTCGTACATGCTTCGAGATTTGACGCGGCGGGATTCAAGTGAGCTGCGAAGCGCGCGGCGTTGCGTTGCATTGGACTTTCCAGCGAAGTCAGCAAGTCGAGACAGTTGTACGTCCAGAACATGAGGTGCCAATTGAATCCCAGATTCCGATCAGCATATCTCTGCCATTGCCGCGTCCGGACCGAGGAGCGGTTCGAAGGTTGGCAATAGAGCATCAAACTCAGAGGTATTCATTACCACGCTAACGGCCAAAAATCGCCCGGCTGCCGCGGGTGGACGTTGGCTTCAGAAAACGCCCGATCGGCAACTCAGGTGCATTTTATTCGTTATGCGCTCGCCCCGTGGCCCCCAGGAGTCCAGGCCAGACCTAGCCCCTGGCCCAACCGCCGCAAACATTTGTCATTCTGCCCCAACGCCTCGGCAAAGTCAATCTAGATCCCGGCCGCAGAACAAAAGGGACCCTCGAGACTTGAGGGATCTAGGAGCATAACGACCACAATCACCCGGCGGGCGCGAGTGACTTACCATTGTGAAAACGCCCGATTCGCCCGCTCGGGTGCATTGTGTTGTTATCCGGCCTCTGGCTTAGCAAGGTTGTTCAAGAGTTGTTGGGCAAACTCCCGGTAGTTTTCTTGCGGCTCGTTTTGGCGGCGGCAGACCGTTGCGAATCGCCGCCTCGTTTTCCATAGCCATGTGTTGGCCCCATCCCACGTCGAGAGTGCAATGTTCACAGTGTGAATGGACTCTGTCGAATATGCATTGTTTGACCGCGCAATACCTTAGGCAAGTGACGACGTCATCTTCGTAGAAGTTCGTTTCGTACTCGGTTAGGAACCGAGCAATGTTGTAATGATTGTACCACATCGCTCCGACAACGTTCGCGCAGGTCCAACGACTGCCTTCAATCCGCGGCGATCCGCCAACAGTATCTGGTATGCTTACAATCTGCATGCATGGGTTGGCCGGATAACGACTCTGCATCAGCGGGCCGGTGAAATTGGATTTGGTGTACAAAACAGGGACCGAACACCGGCTCCGTTGCATGCGATGGTTATCCTTAGGGCAACGGTGATTTCTGTCAATCAAGGCTAGTCTAACATTACGAGGAAGATATTGAATCCAAGGAGAAGAAGGTATACAGGTAGCAAAACAAGTCGATTTGCTCCCGTGAGTTTAAGGACCCATATCAGAGGCGGTTGTCCCAATGGCAAGTGGACCGCCAGCCTGGCAGTAGTTGATTGCGTTAGCCATTCCGCTGAATTGCCCGCGTCCTTCCCAACGCCCAATTAATGAAGTCAGCATCCCCAGCGTAAGAATGATCAACCCGCGGAGGGTCCAGCGGGAAATCGAACGAAGCCAATGTAAATCGGTATTCGGATCGGGCTTCAGTCTTGGAATGGCGAGAAGGCACGTCGCGATGAAAGTGAAGTCGGCAAACCAACAATTCCGGCTTGCATGGGAACGACGTCAATTAGCATCGAGAACAACTGGAATTGTAATTCTAAGCCAATCGTTAACAAAATGACCGTGCAGCCAGATTCCCAACTCAGCGAGCGAAAACTGAAATTTCATGCGAGATGTTTCGGATAACGGCCAAAAATCACCCGGTTGCCGCGGGGAGACTTTGACTTCAGGAAACGCCCGATCGGCAACTCGGGTGCATTTTGTTGTTGCAGCTTCGCCCCCATGCCCCGCCAGCAGTCCAGACCAGACCTAGGCCCCAAGCCCAACCGCCGTCAGCAACTGTCATTTTGCCCCAACCCCTCGGCAAAGTCAATCTTGATCCCGGCCGCAGAATGAAAGGGACCGTGGAGATTTGGGGATCTAGCGCATAACGAACTAAATCGCCCGGTTGCCGCCAAGAGACTTTGATTTCGGAAACGCCCGATCGGCAACTCGGGTGCATTTTATTGTTATCCGCCGTGGACAATCTCCGAATTGGTCACGATGAAGCTTCGGGGTCACGGACGGAGAGGCGTGGGCCGAAAAAATCGCCCTGATGTTTGCAACCGGATTTCCGGAATCGGCCGAACAGTTGGGGCAGGTAACAATCCGGCAAATGGGGCGACAATGAGATCCGGCATGATTCTCACCGTCGCTCCACAGTTCCTCCCAAGGTGAGGTGTCCATGCCTGCATCAATGGCTGGACGACCGAACGCTTTGTTGCATTTGGGGCAACTAAGCAGTGCGAACGTCGCAAACCTGCGGCGTTGCAAGACGCCACCAATGGCATTTGGTATGCCAATCGGTGCTGCTGTCAGTACAACGGCGATCATTAGTGCGTAAAGGAATGCCATCACGAAACACTGGAGCGGATAACGGCGGCGGTAACGGGGCCGCCGCCAAAGAACTGTGATTTCAAGACTCGCGTCATCGGCGGCCCCGTTCACCGCATGGTTCGCCAGAATTACTAGTTGGGTCTGACAGCATGTAGATTCGGTCAAGCTTCGCTCGATCGTCCGGACGGCCAAGCACCTCCACCCAGAGGATTTGCCGATTGGCGTAATGCACACACATCACGCCTTTTACCGGAGCGATTACGCGTTTGCATGCCGGCCAAGCTGGAGCGGTTGACTTGGGCACGGCGTAGAACGTCACGCAACCTGGTTCATCACATAGGCATCGCTCAACGATCTCTACTGAATGAACCGTTTCGGCCAGGTGCTTGTGTCCCTCGGCGGCTAGTCCCTGCACACAGCTCTTCTGCAAATTCCGGTATGTGCGTCGACGAGCTTCATCATCTTACTGCTGGCGAACGTCAGCCGTAACCGAAGCGGCGAAGAAAGATTCTCAAATGTAAAACCGTCCGATTTCGCCGCTTCGGTTCACGGCATTGTTACCGACGATTCCGCGACCTATGGCGGCACGATCGTCACGGTCGGTTGCGGCAACGCGATCGATTCTACACGCTACGCCGATCCTCTGCAGTCGGTCACGCAAATCAACAAGGTGGTGCAATCCGCGTTTCCATGGCCAGTGTAGTTCCGGTTTACGGCCGCTAACAAACGCCAACGCCTCACTTGGAGTACACCGAACAGCGTCACGGTAAATGAGAGCCGCCTGCTTCATCATTCCATTGAAATCCTCCACTACCAGCAATCCGTCAGCATCGCCATTGGGATCTTCGGGAGGAAGTGGATCGACCAGTGAAACAAGCTCGCGTCCGCAAGCAACGCAACGGTGAACTACGGGATTGTTGGTGTCACGATCACACGAGTTTCCACCGCAATGCTGGCATAGTGCAATTGGATCGCCGTCGTGCTGCATTGCTGACATTCAGTCGGGTAACGGTTCGCATCAGCGGGTCGGCGCGAGTGACGTTGATTTCACAATCGGCCCGACCGCCGACTCCGTTGCATGCGATTGTTACGCCCATCTTCACGCGCGGACTCTGGGCGATGCTTCAGGTCCGCGAGTGTAATTCTTGAGACGTCGCTCGATTCTACACTCAGTTGGAATGGTCCATCAAGCAATTCCACGTTTGAAGGTGATCACGGTAACTGATTCCTAACCATCGAAATCAGCAAACATTGATCTGATGTAGACACCCAACATATCCGTTGTTCTGCGGGGAATTTCGCATCTGGGGTAAGTGGTTGAATCATCAATCAGATACTGGAGTTTTGCGATTCCAAGATTTTCGTCCGCAAAATCCGGCGATTGGGGCGCGGAGTCCCGCCCGGCTACTGTCAAGGACGTACGCGATCGAACATTCAGCGATTCGCTCAGTAGTGGTAGCAATCTCCGGTCTGGAAATTGTTGTGCACAGCGAAGCGCCCATCGTAGACGTGGCAAGTCACCGGTCCCGGCATTGCTGCAAGAAGATCTCGCAACAACAGAAGCTGGTTGCTGCGTGTCGCAATGTTGGTTGGAATAGCGAGTGACATCGTTTCAGCGGCGTAACGGGCAAAAATCACCCGGTTGCCGCGGTTTGACTTTGACTTCAGGAAACGCCCGATCGGCAACTCGGGTGCATTTTTTTGTTATGCGTTTCGCCCCGTGGCCCCCCAGGAGTCCAGGCCAGACCTAGCCCCTGGCCCAACCGCCGCCAACGTTTGTCATTTTGCCCCAAAGCCTTGGCAAAGTCAATCTTGATCCCGGCCGCAGAACAAAAGGGACCCTCCAGACTTGAGGGACCTGGAGCATAACGACTAAAATCGCCCGGTTGCCGCGGGTGGACGTTGACTTCAGGAAACGCCCGATCGGCAACTCGGGTGCATTTTTTTGTTATGCGCTTCGCCCCGTGGCCCCCCAGGAGTCCAGGCCAGACCTAGTCCCTGGCCCAACCGCCGCCAACATTTGTCATTCTGCCCCAACCCCTCGGCAAAGTCAATCTTGATCCCAGCCGCAGAACAACAGGGACCGTGGAGACTTGAAGGATCTAGGAGCATAACGCCTGCCATCACCGGGTGGCGGTAGTTGACTTTGATCCTCAAGAAACGCTGGCCACCGCCACTCCGGTGCATGGCTTGGCTACCCGACGTTCGGTCAATTTCTCGCGAACATGACGTGCGATGCGGCAACCGCCCATTCGTTGAGTTCGTCTGAGTTTAACATGTCCGCATCGAGGATGCGATGAAATGATCCACGCAACCAAGTGAGCCTGCTCCGGAACATCACGGAAGCAATGATGCTTTGCTGCGCGCCGTCAAGATACACCACGGAGGTGAGACAGCGACCAAGGGCCACGCATATGTTTGCGAGGAGCACGGCGAACGCGAGAGCCAACACAGATCGATATTAAATCGCCAGTTCTGATCTTGGGACGCAGTTACGGTTAGTGCCGGCGAGCGGAAATCGATGTACCAAGCGCCCATAGCGTTTGGATCTGGACCAACAAACGAGTAAAGCGTAAATCCGAGAGGGTTTAGAAGCGTCTCAAGCTCATCGCGAATTTGAGTCGGCGTCATCGTCGTTCGTCGCCATTGGGATTTGTCGGATAACGGCCAAAAATCACCCGGTTGCCGCGGGGGACTTTGACTTCAGGAAACGCCCGATCGGCAACTCGGGTGCATTTTTTTGTTATGCGCTTCGGCCCCGTGGACCCCCAGGAGTCCAGAGCAGGCCTTGACCCAGTCCCAGTCGCCGCCAACATCTGTCATTTTGCCCCAACGCCTCGGCAAAGTCAATCTTGATCCCAGCCGCAGAACAAAAGGGACCGTGGAGATTTGAGGGATCTAGGAGCATAACGGCCAAAAATCACCCGGTTGCCGCGGGGGACTTTGACTTCAGGAAACGCCCGATCGGCAACTCGGGTGCATTTTTTTGTTATGCTTCGCCCCGTGGCCCCCAGGAGTCCAGAGCAGGCCTTGACCCAGTCCCAGTCGCCGCCAACATCTGTCATTTTGCCCCAACGCCTCGGCAAAGTCAATCTTGATCCCGGCCGCAGAACAAAAGGGAACGTGGAGATTTGAGGGATCTAGGAGCATAACGACCAAGATCAGCCGGTTGGCGCGGATGACTTGCCATCTGAGAAACCGCCGACGCCAACTCGGCTGCATCTTTATCGTTATGCTGTGTTGCTGATCTGCTTCCCAGCGTGATTTCGCAACCATGACAGCAGGATGATCGCTGATACTTCCAGGACAATACCCTGAAAGGCCGGAACAATCGCCATTATAGCAACATCAACCGTTTCGTTGTGAAACGGCTCGGGAAGGATTGAGGTAAATCGCTCTATGAAGACATAGGGCGTGATTAAGAAGCAGAGAAGCTACCGGCCCACTTATAAGGGGCCAGAAAAGAGGCTTCGACTTCTTCTGAACTAATATGAAGAGAATATTCAGCGATGCATAGCAACCGAACATCAACCAGAACAACGAAATGTTCAGCAAGCATCTCCAAAGTGTAGGTCAGGGCAAACGAGGAATGAATAGGTTTTGAGCAAGGAACCAAGTGCCAAAAACGAGAAGAGAAAAACGAAGGACGAGCAGACGGTGGCCCACAAGGCCCGCAAAATGCTACGGGGATAGGGTCGCCATGTGCGACGAAACGGCGTATGGATTGGAATCGATATTTGGCATTCCGTTCGCCTTCGCTTCTGCAGCATAACTTCTTATTAGACGCAGCTAGCGCGTCATAACTGGGTAATTTGATGCGTTTTCCCCGCCTGGAGTATAACTACATTTTATTGCTGTGCCAACAAGCGATACCAGAAAGTCGCTCGCTGAGCGCGGATATTCCTGATGGACAAGCCCAAACACCAGCGGACACCAGCCGACGAACCCACGGAACTCCCGACCCCGACCCCGTCCCCGTCCCCACAACGGGCTCCCGTTGCGCAATCTGCCACCGCTCCCGATTACCCTCGGGCCAAGGCTGTCCTGGCCGCTTTACGACGGAGGATCGCTCGGCGCACGAAGGAAGTCCCAAGCGGCCTGAATCGCCGGAAGCAAGGGGCCAATCCCATAACCCAACCCCTGCGCCGCCTTCTCGCTGCTGTAAAAGTGCCGCAATTGGCCCATCCGCACCATCGCACTGTTGAGATCCGTCTCGCGGCCACTCAGCTTCGTCCACAAATCGCCCGCCTGACCCGCCATCCAAGCGATGCCCGGACCCAACGGCAGTCGCGGAGGCCGACTCCCAACCACCGACGCCATCTCCCGAAACAACTCGCGGTAACTCAGATTGTGACCCGCCAAGATGTAGTGCTCACCGGCCACCCCCCGCTCGATCGCGCTCAACACCCCCCGAGCGACGTCGCGGACGTCGACAGCACTGCAGCCGCCCGCCGGCACCAAGGGGATCTGGCCCCGCGCAATCGCCTGCAGCATCTTCCCGCTGGAGGGCTTCCAATCCCACGGCCCCAACATGAACCCCGGATGCAAGATCACTGCATCCAACCCCTGGTCGACCAAGCTGTGCACCACTTGCTCAGCGGCGGTCTTGGATCGCACGTAGGCACTGGCGGGCTTGGCCGGCTGCCGTTGGTTCTCGGTCACGCCCTGACCGTCAACACTGTAGGCCAACGTGTCCACCGTCGAGATGTGCACCAAGCGACAACCCACCCGACGGGCCGCCATCCCCAGCCGCTCGGTCCATTGCACGTTGGCACTGTAGGACGCCTCTTGCTGGGTCCAGCCAATATGGATCATGGCCGCCGAGTGAATCACGGCGTCGGCACCCGCCAGTATCCCCTCCCAATCGGCCGCGGCCACAGCCGCGTCGATGACGACACTTTCAACCGCCAAGTCCCGCAGCGAGCGATCGTCGGGCCGCCGCACCGGGCAGACCACGTGATAACCCGCGGCCAAGGCCAACCGAGCCACGTTGTTGCCCAACAATCCGGTCGCTCCTGTCAGGACCAAACGCATATCGGCGGATCACCTAGCGAAAAGGGACTCGGGGCGGCTCATCGTAACCGTTCACGCCCCGGAGGGTGTCAGGCAGCAAGTCGGGCGGTCTCAACCGATCTGCCAACCCGAGCGGTACTCGCGACGCAAGAAGCCGTCCGCCACCGGATTCCCCGTGGTCATGGCACGACCGTCCCATTGGATCGGCTGGCCCGTGCGGTAGGCGACATTGCCCAACAACACGGTCTCCGTCAAGCGACCGGAGTAGGTAAAGTTGCAGGTCGTGGGACCACCCGAACGGCAGGCGTCGGTCCACTCCTGGTAGTGCCCAACCGAATCCGGGATCGATCGAGGCGGCCGCTGGTAGTCGGCGAATTTGTCTTCGGGATACAATCGCCACTGGCCGTAGTCCGCAAACAAACTGCCTTCCGTGCCGACAAACATCACGCCCATACCGGGTACCGCGATGCCGTTGATCTCGCGTGGGATCCGGTCGCCATCGTACCAGGTCAGCTGCAGCGGACCGTGCTTCTCGGTCCGCGGGAATTGATAACGAACGATCAACCCCAGCGGGCAGGTCTCGGGATGCACCGGCGGGCCCTCGGCCGCGACCTGGGTCGGGTGCTCGAGACCCAAGGCCCAGAAGGGCAGGTCCATCACATGGCAGGCCATATCACCCAACGTGCCGCCGCCAAAATCCCACCACCGCCGCCAGTTCGCCGCATGGTAACGATCGGCCTTGTACGGCCGCTGGGGCGCTCCGCCCAACCACAGGTCCCAATCCAAATGGGCCGGCACCGGATCCGCTTCGGTGGGCCGGTCGCCACCGCCCCAACCCTTGCCCACCCACACATGCACTTGCTGGACGTCACCCACCGCGCCGGCTTGCACCAATTCGACGACGTCTCGATAGTTGCGTGTCGAGTGAATCTGCGTGCCCATCTGAGTGGCCAGGCCCTTGTCGGCCGCCAATTTGGCCAACGTGCGAGCCTCCCACACGCTGTGCGTCAACGGCTTCTCGCAGTAACAATGTTTGCCTTGTTCCATCGCCCAGTAACTGGCGTGAAAGTGATGATGGTCCGGCGTGCTGACCACGACCGCATCAAAATCCGCCGCTCGATCCAACAATCGTCGATAGTCGGTCAATTGGGTCGCTTGCGGGTGAGCTTCGCCGGCTCGTTGCAGATAATTGCGATCCACATCGCACAAAAAGGCGATCTCTTCGTGCAACACGCCGCTCAAGTTGTCGGCCGCACGATTGGCCACGCCAATGATGGCCATTTTCAGTTTATCGTTCACCAAGCGACTGGCCCGAGCCGTTTGGGTCCAGTACCCTCCGGCCGCCAGCCCCGCCGCACCGGCCGTGGAAACTTGGAGAAAACGTCGTCGATTGAGCATGATTCGGGTCCTTGCTGGGGGGTGGGTCTCAGAGGGGGGAGGGAACCGCGGCTTTGGCCAAGGGGTTGGGGTGGGCCGGTTTCAGTGCGACAGTCCGTCGACGCTGCGACCGGAGTTTGCGACCGGGGTCAAAGGCCATTATCATCCGGCCGACGCGCGTTGCAACTGGGTTAAGGGGACATAGAACTTCAAATAGCTGCCCCCATCGGTGTATTTTTGGCCCCTTTGATGGGGAACCAGGACCGTGGCCCGCCGTGTGATGCGGTTCACCGTCCCCACCCACTGCTGGCCGTTGGCCGAGAAACTGACTCGATCGCCGACGCGAATACCGAAGTCCTTGCGGGCCTTGTCGACCGGCGTCAGCAGCTCGTGACTGGACTTGCGATGATCGAACAGCCCGTGGGCAATCCGCAAGAATCGCTGCGCCGAGCAACTGGAGTGGAACCAGACCAGCATTTCGCAGAGATGGATCATCTCGTGTTCCATGACCCGCTGCATGGCTTGCAGGCGATTGTCGCACTGCAAGCCCGTCACCATGATCGGCTGGCCGTTCTGAAAGGACTCAAACAGCAGCGTGGTCGACAGAGCGATTTCGAACCGGGGCGGACGATGCATGGACTTGGGGAAGTGCCAACGAGTCGTCTTGCCGCCAGCACTGGTCATCCGCCGCGACAAACGAAACGAGAGACTGGAGCCCATGTTGGCCAAGGCCAGATCGATCTGCCCGTTGAAGAACATGTCGTCGTAGAGATGAAAGAGCAGTTTCAGATCGCCGGCCGAGATCGTCTGGAAGTTGGGCAGCCGCACACCCGAGCTCTGTCGGAGCACCGATTGAAAGATATCCAACTGCCGCCCGGCGATTTGGGTGGGCGGCAATCGCCCCGCCAGCAGCACTTTTTCTAATCCCGTCACGCTTCTCTCCGTGGTGGCTGTCGATCGGCGGCTCCTTGTCCATCGACGGGCCGGCGACCATCGGTTATTGTAAGCGGACCGGTCGGATACAAGTCAACCCGAGTTGAACGCTAGCAGTTTTTGTGGGCGGTGCGGCGGCAGAGGCGTCGGCAGGTAGGCCCGGCCCACGAGGAACGGGTTGATTTTTCGTAACCGTTTCGGGATGGTACTCGTAAAGGATTCCGCGATGGATTGGTTGGCTTTCGCTGTGATTGGCGGCGTGGTGGCGGTGGTCTTGATACTGGTCGCGACGTCGCATTTGGCGGCCAAGCGTCGCCGCGAGGCGATCGAGAACCTGGCCCAGTCCTTGGGTTTGGAGTTTCAACCGACGGTCAGTCCCGAAACGATGTCCTGGTTGACCGAGGTCGCCTACTTCAGCCGCGGCCACAGCCATCAGATCCTCAATCATTTATCTGGGGGGACCGACGAGACCGAAATCCACATTTTGGATTTTCATTACACGATCGGCAGCGGCAAAAACGCTTCGCACAAACGCCAGACCGTGGTGGCCTTGGTGTCGGCAGCTTTGCAGGTGCCGGGGTTTGATTTGGCCCCCGAGTCGATCTTTACGCGGTTTAGCGAGTGGTTCGGGGTGCAGGACATCGATTTCGAGTCGCATCCGGAGTTCTCGGATAAGTTCATGCTGCAAGCCACAAACGAGGAGGCGGTGCGACAGTTCATGGACCAACCCTTAATGGACTTTTTCTGTAAAACACCCGATATCTATTTAAATGTCCGTCGTGGCTTTTTGTGCTTGTACCGGCCCGACAAGGTAGTGCCACCCGAGCAGTGGAAGGACTTGATGGGCGAAGGGTTTGCCGCCTACCAAGCACTCGTGGAACGAATGGCTCGCTGAGAAAGGTCCGCGTGCTTGAAATGTTACCGTTCACGGTTGGGAGAAAATTCTCGAGGCTGGTGCATTCCGCAAGTCGGTTGGTTCTCGGGGTAAACCGACAGCGTTCTCCAGTTGATTTGACTCGCAAACAATCGACTGGTTAGCCCGACTTGCTGCATGGCACCCTACGGGGCGTGAACGGTTACCTTGAAATCATGCTGACTCAACAGCCGATCGATTCGAGTAGGAGTACGAGCACGAAAAACCGATCACACCGTTGAATGGCGGGGGAGGAATAGTGAGAATTTTGAGAGAGATGGATCGTGAGGGAGAAGGGAGAAGGATGGGAGGAGAGGGGAACACTAATTTTCGCTAATCTGCGCTAATTTCTCGCGGCGACGCAAAGCAAGAGTGCCGAGTTTTTTAACTTGTTTCGGCGGCCAAGCTTACTGCGCCAGGTCGGGACGGGAATTCATGCGATGGCCGACGGTTTCGAGTAGGAGTACGAGTACGAGTACGAGTGGGAAACCGAGATCACACTGTGGAATGCCGCGGTGGAAGAATGAGGAGTGCGCGGTGGAGGGACGGTAAAGGGGAAGGAGAGAAGGGGGAGGGGAGAGGATTGAGGAGGGGAGGAGGGGAACACTAATTTTCGCTAATCTGCGCTAATTCCTCGAGGCTACGCGAAGCAAGAAGGCTAGGAGTTTTCGGACATGTTGTTTCGGTTGCCACACTAATTGGCTCGGGTCAGGTACGGAATTCAGGGGGTGGCTGACGGTTTCGAGTACAAGTACGAGTACGAGTACGAAACCGAGATCACACTGTGGAATGCCGCGATGGAAGAATGAGGAGTGCGCGGTGGAGGGACGGTAAAGGGGAAGGAGAGAAGGGGGAGGGGAGAGGATTGAGGAGGGGAGGGGAGGGGAACACTAATTTTCGCTAATCTGCGCTAATTTCTCGAGGCAAAGCGAAGCAAGAAGGCCAGGAGTTTTCGGAAATGTTGTTTCGGTTGCCACGCTAACTGGGTTGAGTCAGGCTGGGGATTCAGGGGGTGGCTGACGGTTTCGAGTAGGAGTAGGAGTGGGAGTGGGAACCCGCGATCACACTGTGGAATACCGGGGGAGGAACAGTGAGGATCGTGAGGGAGATGGATCGTGAGGGAGAAGGGGGAAGGGGGCGAGGGGGAACACTAATTTTCGCTAATCTGCGCTAATTTCTCGAGGCAACGCGAAGCAAGAAGGCTGGCGCTTTTAACGGTCTTTATGTAGTTGGACACGCGAGCCGAGGCAGGTCGAGGTGGCGATTCCGGCCGTGGTCGGGGCTGGTGCGAGAGTTTAAGTACCGCCCTGCGAAAGCCAGGGGGGGAGCAAGGCTGAGAAGGGAAGAACGCTGACAAACCCCGGTGGGCGTTTTTCTCGGCGTCCTTCCCATCTCTCGCGGTTCATCCGCTTGGTTGGCCCCATGATGGGTCGTTAGCGGTTTGGCCGGCGTTTGGAATCACCGGGCGCGTAACCCTCTTAGGCTCGACGATCGAGGAACGGGTCAGCTTGTTGCGCGGCATTTCTATGTAGGCAATGGCGGTACGCGTACTCGAGATCATGCTGAATCAGCAGCAGGCGATTTCAAGTACGAGTACCATCCCGATTCATCGGGATTGAGTACGAGTACGAGTACGAGTTGGCGGACGGTAACAATCAACCAGACTGCTGACTATTTGGGGCCGACCAATTCGACCAGATTGCCGTCGGGATCGCGGACGATGGTCAGGTAGGCATCGGTGCCTGGGATAGCCACGGGACCTTGGGCGATGGGTTTGACGCCAGCTTTTTTCAGTCGCTCCAAGGCGGCGTCGGTGCTGCGGATATGGATGGTCAAGTAACTGAACCCCAGACTGGAGTGGATGTACTCGTGATCCACCTTCTGGCTGGTCACGCCCGGCAGTTCCATCAACTTGATTTCGGTAGCCGCGGGTCCGGCCCCCAAGGTAAAGACCTGAATGTTGAGGTCGTGCGAATCAGTCAGGCCAGATTGTTTGGCGAAGTCGGCACCGACGGAGAATTCGCGGCTGTTGGTGAAGCCGATGGCCTGGGTGTAGAACTGGGAGGATTGCTCCAGGTCGCTGACGACGATACCCAGATCGATGGTGGGCTTGGTGAACTCGTCGCGGGTGGTCGAGCCGAGGCGACTGGCGCCGGCCATTCCGGCCAGTAGCAGGCCACAAGCGGCAGCCCCCATCAGCCAGGCATTCCGACGGCTGCCACCGCAGCGACTTGTTTCGCGAGTCATCTCACCATTCATCGTTTTTTTCCTTGCAATGGAAGGTCAATTATCAGCACCCGGGCCAGCACCCAGTTCTGCAGCGGGGCCTGTTCTCCGGGCCTGTCGCCCGCTTACGCCGCCACGGGCCGCGAGATTGCGGTTGGGCCTTCGTATCTTAACCAAAAGATCGGCCGCTGCCAGTTGATTGACAGCCGAGTAGCGGCAAATTACGCTGGTGGTCGATAGTCGGTTCGCTACTGCGATTCAATCCCGTGGCGGCCCATTCTGTAATCGTAACCGTTCACGGTTTGTGATCCTATTCCGGGGCTGGTGCGCCAGCGCAAGTCGGATTTGACTTAAGCCGAACTGGTGGCATTCTCCAGTTGCTTTTATACGCGAACGATCGTGCGTTCACCCCCGACTTGCTCCACGACATCCTACGGGTCGTGGACGGTTACCTTTAATCCTCCTTGGTATTTGACGTGGTTAATGAAAGGACCTGTCATGTATTATTTTGTGATCGCTTTGTTGGCTGGTATCGGCGGCATTATCTATGGCTACACCGAGCAAACGCGGATGGCCGAATTCGACAAAGACGGCGTGTCAGTCATGGGCGAGATCTGGTCCGGCGAAGAACGCTCGGGCCGGCGCGGCAGTCGCAGTTACACGTTTCAGATCGCTTACAAGGTTTCTGGCCGCCAGTACTCGAAAAAGTTTTCGGTAACCAGCAAGTTCTTCAAGGCGCATGTGGTAGGCGATGAGATCGGGCCGAATTCGGAAGTCGAGCTGAAGTACCTGCCGCGTGACCCCAACGTGGCGATCGTGGTCGGCGGCTCGCCGGACGGGATTTGGGCCTTGTGGGCGGGGTTGGTGGCGGCGGGTATCGGCCTGTTCGGGACCGTGGGCATTATTGTGTGGAAGAACCTCAATCCCAAGCCGGCTCCCATCGGGTGAGTGGCGTGCCGAGCCGCTGACCAACACCAACACCGGGCTGACCAACACCGGGCTGACCAACACCGGGCTGAGGCAGCGGGCGGAAGTCGACACGGTCGAAGTGCAGCAGCCCTGACGACGGGGAAGACGATGGCCGTCGGATTTGTACTCAGCCGATGGCGGTACTTGTACTCGAATGCAACAAGTCGAGTACGAGTACGAGTACGAGTACGAGTACGAGTACGAGTACGACTCGCGCTGTATCACCTTGCCCCTGGGACCAGAGTCCTACCCGAGTTGGACCCGTAGGGTGTCATGGAGCAAGTCGTTGGCCCATCGGGAGCATTTGCGTGACCCACCGCCCGGGTGAACACCACCTGTTTACCCCTTGAACGATCCGACTTGCGCAATGCACCATTTGCCCTTGTAACTCCTAATCGAACCACGCGACGAGTACGAGTACGACTCGCGCTGTATCACCGTGCCCCTGGGACCAAAGTCCTACCCGAGTTGGGCCCGTAGGGTGTCATGGAGCAAGTCGTTGGCCCATCCGGAGCATTTGAGTGACCCACCGCCCAGGTGAACACCACCTGTTTACCCCTTGAACGATCCGACTTGCGCAATGCACCATTTGCCCTTGTAACTCCCACTCGAACCACGCGACGAGTTCGAGTACGACTCGCGTTGTATCACCGTGCCCCTGGGACCAAAGTCCTACCCGAGCTGGGCCCGTAGGGTGTCATGGAGCAAGTCGTTGGCCCATCCGGAGCATTTGCGTGACCCACCGCCCGGGTGAACACCACCTGTTTGCCCCTTGAACGATCCGACTTGCGCAATGCACCATTTGCCTGCTCGGGGTCGCGGATCTCAGGAGTAGATAATGAAGGCGTAGGCGGCGGAGCCAACCAACAGGCCTACGACCATCATAAAGACGGCGAACCACACGCCGCGGATGCAGGCATAGACCAGCGTGAAGAGTGGGATGAAGGTACACATCACCCCGTACTTCGGCTGTTCCATGAAGGCCATGACGATCATCCAGACATGGCCGATCAGGAAGAAGATCGACGAGGCGACGACGGCGACCTGGGCGGAGCCCGTCGAGTCGGCCATGCGTTGCAAGCCCATGGTGATCAGCAGACCGATGGCCGTCAATGTCAGGGCCACGACGGCTACGCCGCCAGCCACCAAATAGGCGGAAGCGCCGTCGCCGAAGTCTTGACCTTCTCCCGAGATCGGCATGTCGTCGATCTCGCGTTCGGCCTTGTAGAGCATCTTTTCGGTCTCGGTCATGCCGGACAATTCGTCGGCGTCGTCCTCGTAGGCGAAGGTCTGGATATGGGTGCCGGTCTCCAGGTTGAAGCCGCAGCTGATGCAGAGTCGGGCGCCGGGGGTGATCGGGGCTTCGCAGGACGGGCAGACGGAGCCCGTGGCCACGCCCTTGACGCCGACCTCATCCAGCAGATCGGCTAGGGGGTCACCCAGGTTGCCGGCGACGGTTCCGGCCGCGCCGCTGCGAACTGCCGCACTTCCACTACGACCGGCCGGGGCGGTAGACGGGGAGGTGGCGGGGGCTGGGACGCGAATGCCTGCGCCACATTTGGGGCACTTAACGTTTTTGCCCGCCAGATTGTCCTTGGCAGAAAACGCGGCAGCGCAGGACCCACATTTGACCTTGATCGGCATCGGTTCGTTTACCTTCCAAAAGACTAGTCCCAACCGCCACGTCTGTCGCTTCGCCGTGATTGAACGCTTGCCCAGGATTTAACTGGTCGCTGCGTTCAACCGCTGCTACCGACCACACCGCGCCACCATGCGACCCGAGCCGCTCGGTAGGCGGGCCGGCATCGTTCCTATTTTGCTAGAAAATAGGGCTAAAAATCAAGGCTGCGGCCATCAAATCGACCAAAGTTATCGACAAAACGGTTTATTTGTCCTGGGCGGGCACCGGTGCTGCCGAGTTTTCCGGCTGCGCCGGGATGACTTGCCCGAACAGTTGACCCTTGACGTCGTCGTGCGACCAAGTTCCCGAATACATTTCGTTGTGGAACAGGACGCGGGCGGAGAAGGTACCCATCGCCGGAATCGTCAGCTTTTCCACGGTGATGACTGGCGTCTTATCGGCCCACTTGATGGAGAACGTCAGGGGCACGGTCAGATCCCACTTGCCGTATTTGATGCGTGCCTCCAGCAGCCAGAGGTCGCCCTCGGGCAGTTTCTTGGCCGACTGGATGGTGTACTCCTCATCGGCGGGGGGCACGTCGCGACCCAGCACCGTGTAGCGTCCCTTGAGGGTCGCTCCTGTGAGATACTTTTCCAACTTGGCGATCAGCTCGGGGTCGCCCGAGGTGGTCGCTGCCGCCGCGGCGGTTGGGCTTTCCGCCGCGGGAGCCGCCGCAGTGGGAGGGGCCTGGCCGCCGGGTGGAGTGTCTTGAGCGTAGCCGTGGCCGCCTGGTAGTAGACCTGCCACGGTGAGTAGACCTGCTCCTGGGAGTAGGCCTGCTCCGAGGAGAGCGGCCAAAGCCAGCCAGTGTCGTCGGGCCGCCGTCGGCCCGCGGCTCGTGCTGTGTGGAATCGCTTGCTTCATGGTTTCCGTCTCCCGTGGAGAGTGATGGGGTCCGAGGTCGACGCGGCCGGGCCGCGGACGACCCGCGGTGGCCGGAGTGTGCTGCCATTATAGCCGTGGTCGTGGCCGCGTCGCGATCCCTGACAGCGTCGGCTGGGAGTGCTATTCACGGTTTCGGCAAAACCTGCGACAATGGGCGGTCCTGGTCGGCAAGCGTTGCCTGCTGGGAATGGTGCCACTGGGAATGAGCCCACCGGAATGGCCTCGCGGTGGCCCGACCACTGAATTTGCCGCTTTGTTCAATGGAGTATCGCTAGGTGTTTGTCGCCGCCTCGCTGGAATGTTTTCCTCACCTGAGCATCAAAGATGCCTGTCAGAAGGTGATCGATTTGGAATATTCAGCCATCGAGCTGGATTTGCACGAAAACGGCCACGTGCCCCCGTCGAAGATCCACGAGGACTTGGCCTGGGGTCTGCACACCTGCCAGGACACCCTGCGGTTGGAGATCGTCGGCTTTTCCGTGGACATTGCCGCCACGGGGCGCGAGTACTTCGCGCAGTTCGAATCTTGCTGCAAGGTGGCCAAGGCCGCCAAGATCGTCACGATCAGCGTTCCCTCCAGCCCGTTGGGGACGCCGTTCAACGAGGAAGTCGAGCGGCTGCAACAACTGACCGAATTGACCAAAGGCTACGGCGTGCGGATCGCGGTCAAGGGACAATTGGGACGGTTGACCGAGGACCCGGATACGGTCAAAGTCATGTGCGAACACATCCCGGGTTTGGGGTTCTCCTTCGACCCCAGCCAATATCTCTGCGGCCCGTATGCCAACCGCGACCTGGAACACCTGATGAAGTACGTGTTCCAAGTGCACTTGCGGGATTCGACCGAAAAGAAACTGCAGGTGCGGATTGGCCAGGGCGTGATCGACTACGGCAAGCTGATCAATCAGCTGCGGAAGTACGGTTACAACCAAGCACTTTGCGCCCACTTCGCCTCGGTCGACGGCGTGGACCATGACTCGGAAATGCGGACGTTTCGCATGCTGATCGAAAGCCTGCTGCTATAACCGGTCACGGGTGGGAGTTAATCCTTGGGGCTGGTGCATTCCACAAGTCGGCTGGTTCTCGGGGCAAACTAGTGCTTTGTCAACATTTTATTTTGGGATCGGTGTGGTTCAGGCGAAGACGATCAATTCGTCGCGATGCACGACGACTCCACCGACGCTGTAGCCCAGCAGTTGGGGGATGTCGTCGCTGTGGCGGCCGCTGATTTGCTGCAATTCGTCGGATGCGTAGCGGACCAGTCCCACGCCGATCGGGTGGCCTTGGGGGTTGACCAAGCGGACGGCGTCACCTCGTTGAAAATCACCGCTGAGTGCGGTGATGCCGGCGGCCAGGAGACTCTTTTTCTGATCGTGCAGGGCGTGCAGCGCCTTCGTCGAGTTCCAAGCGACCTTGGGGCGGTGGACCGGACAGCAGCCAGCGTTTGCGGCTCTCCAAGCGGCTGCCGACCGCGCGGATCCGCGTCCCCAATCCTCGTTGAGCGACCAGAGCCGGCAGGACATCGGCTTGTCTGATGCCGGCAATAATCACATCGACCGCACTCTGCCGAGCGATTTGGGCCGCTTGCAATTTGGTGGCCATGCCACCGGTGCCCAATCCGCTGACGCCTGCCGCCGGCGATGGCCTGCAAACGTTGGTCGATCGTGTCGATCTCGGTCAGCAGTGTGGCCGTGGGGTCGCGCGTCGGATCGGCGGTCATCAGGCCCGGTTGATCGGTCAGCATGATCAGCAGGTCGGCGCTGGCCAACAGCGCCACGCGAGCGGAGAGGTTGTCATTGTCACCCACTTTGATTTCCGCCGTCGCCACGGCGTCGTTTTCGTTGATAATCGGCACAATATCGGCCGCCAACAGTCCTAACAAAGCATCGCGCATTGAGAAACCGTTCACGATGCTCCAGGTCCGCTCGTGTCAGCAGCAGCTGAGCCACCAAAATACCATGAATTTCGAACAAAGACCGCCAGACCGACATCAGGTGCACTTGACCGACAGCGGCCCAACACCTGCTTGTCGATCGGGCTCTCCAGCGATTTGCCTCGACGCGTGCAGGGCTGGCCGCTGAATGGCTGGGGGTTGGCCTGGGCGGAGCCTGCTTCTGCGCGCGGCTGAATTGTTCGCGTCCAGCGGCGATCGCCCGAGGAGACCAAGATCACTTGATGACCGTCGGCACGGAGCTGTTGGACCTGCCGAGCCAATTCGACCATGACGGCTCGTTGGAGTCGCCGGGTGCCACCGGTCAGGACGCTGGTCCCAACTTGACGACAATCCGCATGGGTCGCTTTACCACAAGACGCGGCAGCGAATCGTGCCGGGGATTTCGCGAATTTTCATCAGTGCCCGCTCGAGTACTGGGCATCGATATCGACCACGACGTAACCCAGTTCACCGAAGGTTTGCAGGTATTGGCCGCTGATGTTGGATCTTGAGTTCGGACAGCGTTTGGTTGATGGCGGAGAGGATGCCCGGTCGATTTTCATGCAAAATGCAACAAGCGATGCTTGCTGGGGTACGCCGGCAGGGAGACTTCGGGAAAGTTGACACTGGAGACGGTCGTGCCATTGTCGCAGTAGCGGATCAGCTTTTCTGCCACTTCCACGCCGATGTTGGCTTGGGCCTCGACGGTGCTGCCGCCGATGTGTGGGGTGAGGATGACGTTGTGGAAGCGGCGGAGGGGCGAGACAAATTCTTCTCGACCGGACTTGGCGTCACAGCGGAAACACATCGATGGCGGCACCCAACAGCGAGCCGCTGTCCAGCAACGGCGACCAGGGCGTCGATATCGACCACCTGGCCGCGGGAGGCGTTGATCAGCACCGCATCGTTTTTCATCATCTGCAATTCGCGTTGGCCGATCATATCGATGGTCTCTGCGGTCTCCGGCACATGCAAACCGACCACGTCGGCTTGAGAGAGGACTTGGTCCATGTCCACTTGCTGGGCATTGCCCAACGGCAACTTGGCGACGACGCCCAGAACAGGACGGCATGCTCATGGCTCGGCTATGACACTCCAAGGTGCCGAGTGCCGATGCCGCGTAGCCGACGATGCCCAAGGTCTTGCCGCGGAGTTCGTGAGAGCGTTCGGCGGTCTTGTCCCACTGCCCCAAGTGACAGAGCGCGTTGCGTTCGGGCACGCGACGGAGCAGCAAGATCGACTGGGCGATGACCAACTCGGCCACGCTGCGGGTGTTGAGTAGGGCGCGTTGAAGACCGGCACGCCACGCCACTTGGCGGCATCCAGATCGACTTGGTTGGTGCCGATGCAGAAACAACCCACGGCCAACAAGCGATCCGCGGCGGCCAAGACATCGGCGGTCAGTTGGGTTCGCGAGCAGAATGCCGACAAACGAGGCGTCCTGATGGCCTCCAGCAGCGGTTGGCCCTCGAGGGCAGTGGCGTGCAGTTGCAAGTTCTGGTACCCGGCCGCTCGCAAGGTCTTGACGGCCGATTCGTGGATCCCCTCCAGCAACAAAAACTTGATCTTGCTGCGGTCGACGGAGGTGGGTTTTTCGGCGGCGCTGGGGGCAAGGGTCGATGACATGGGCGTCTGCGGTTGGGAACGGCGTGAGAGCGGCGGAGGACAGGGCTAGTCAGCCAGTCCCCTGATCGGGAAAATCGGCAGGAAACGCGCCCCACATGCGAATTCTTGCCTGGTTCGGCGGGCATTGGACCACGTTTTGTCGATTTTGCCAATCACAATAGCTGTTCGCGGGCCCGCGACGGGGCCGTGTCCCCGGCGTTGCAGGCGGCCCGATCCGCGGCGAGGTTACTGGCCGCTTTGGGCTCAATTTGCCGAAGGGATGAGCAGGGGTCCCTGGCGGAGTGCACAAGGGCGGCTGCGTCGCCATAGATCACCGAATTGGCTGGGTTGTTCGCCGCGGGCAGCTCGCCGCGGGTCAAGTTTTCATAGGGAACGTCTCATGGATTGGATCGGACTTTTGATTCTGGCGGTTGTCCAAGGCATCGCCGAGTTCCTGCCGATCAGTTCGTCGGGGCATTTGGCATTGGGGCGTATTTCCTGGGCCTGTCGGAGGGCCAGGACGAATTGAGCATTGTGTTGCACGGCGGCACACTGCTGTCGATTCTCTGTTTCTATCACCGGCGGATCTGGGCCTTGCTACAGGAGGATCGCCGCGTGATCCCACTGTTGATCGTGGGCACGATCCCGGCGGGTGTCCTGGGCATCTTCCTGAAGAAGATCGCCCCGGAGTGGCTGGGCTTCAACTTGATGGACGGCTTCCCGGCGGCGCTGACGGCGGGCTTGATGCTGCCGATCACGGGGCTGTTGATGCTGAGTATTCCCATGCTGCGACAGCGGCAGGGCGACGAAGAATCCCTGCGTGACTATCAAACGTTGAGCTATGGGCAAGCCTTCCTCATCGGCTGCTTCCAGTCCTTCGCGCTGTTGCCGGGGATTTCTCGCAGCGGATCGACGATCTTCGCGGGCATCCTGTTGGGTCTCCGCAGCCAAGCAGCTGCCACCTTCAGTTTCTTGTTGGCCATCCCAGCGATTGGCGGGGCCATGACGCTGGAGCTGAAGGACGTAATCGAGCCGCGGCTCCACCACGCCGCCGGCGATGTTGGCGGTCGGGGCCGCGGTGGCCTTCGTCGTGGGCTGGATCGCGTTGAGTCTGTTGTCGCGGTTTATCAACCAAGCGCCGCCTGCATTGGTTTGCGTACTGGACGATCCCCGTGGGCATGATTGCCACGATTTTGTTGCTGCGGGACTTTATGTTGGCGGGAACTCGTGGAATAGGCGAATGGCTCCGCCAAGCGGGCGCACCGCCCCTGCCAGGAATGGCGGGTGACCCGGTTACGCTGGAATATTTCGTGAATCGCCGCGGCTAAATCCCGTCGCGCGCTTACTTCGGTAGCCCGCGGCCGCTGGTCCAGGGTGCGCCGGCTTCATCGAATTGCCGCAGCAGTTTGGGCACCTGACGCTCCAACAGTGGTCGCAGCTGGCTCTCCAGTTCGGCGAATTGCCCGGCGGCGATGTCGTACTGTTGGCGATGCGTGGTGGTCGGTCCAGTCGTGCTGTTGAGAGCTGCCACCCAAGGCCGTTTGCAGGCGGCCTTGCAGACCGGGCAGGGCGTCTTCGTTTCGCAACGGCCGCGTCGGGTCACCGGTCAGTTTTTCCTCCAGGTCCAGCAAGCGAAGCTGCAAGTTGCGGACTTCATTCCACAGGGCCGGATCGACTTGCGGAGCGGTGGCGGTCAGACCCTCGAGCTCCGTCAATTGACCGCGGGCTGTGGCGATGAGTTGGCTGGCCGCTTGCACGGTGTTGGCCAACTGCCCCGCCTGACGACAGAAGTCGATCACTTCCTGACGCTGCTGGGCCGTCAGATCGGCGAAGGTGATCGGTTCGATATCAAACGAGGTGGGCGGAATCACGGCGATGATCTCGTCGCCCACGCGTTGCTCCACTTCCACAGTGTACTGACCGGGCGCGGCCAATGGACCATTACCACCGCGACGTCCGCTTCCCAGACCCGCGTAGCGGTAATCCCAAGTGGTCCGCACCAGACCTTGGCCGGTGCTGACGGGCTGCCGACGCACGACTTGGCCTGGCCGTATCGCGAATGGTCAACCAGCGTTGCGGCGGGCTCTCGCGATCTTCGGCCTTGAGCGCCTCCCAAGTGGGGTAGGGCACGTCTTGTCCCGCGGCGTGGCGTTTGGCATCGGCCTGTTGACGCTTCTGCTTTTCAGTCTGCAGGGCAGACTGAAAATGGAAGGTGAACGTCACACCGTAAGCGGGATTGGGTGCCGTGAAGAAGTTGGCTCCTTGAAAGGCCTTGCCGCTAAGGGCCAAGGGCGAAACCCGCGGTACATTTGCCCAGTCTTGATGGGGAACACGTGGTCCGTCTTCAGCAGGTCGACTGACAACTGCGTAGCGGAGAATAGTCATCCAGGATCAAGATTCCGCGACCGAACGAACCCAAGACCAAGTCGTTCTGCTGACGCTGGATCTTGATGTCGCGAATGGCGATCGTGGGCAACCCGCTCTTTGAGCTGGATCCACTTGCGACCGCCGTCAACGGTAAAGAAGCAACCGAATTCCGCGCCGCAGAACAGCAACCCGGCTTCACGCGTCCTGGCGGATGCCGTAGACGTTGCCACGAGCGGGCAGGTTGCCCGTGATGTCCGTCCAGGTCTCACCCAGATCGGTCGACTTGACCAAATAAGGTCGAAAGTCGCGCGCTTGTGATTGTTGATGGCGACATAGAGTGTGTTGGCGTCAAAGTGGTCGGCCCGCGATGTCGTTGATGTAGCCGTACTCGGGCACGTCCGTTGCCGAACCGATCGATGGACTTCCAAGTTTGTCCGCCATCGGAAGTGATTTGCACCAGCCCATCGTCGCTACCGGTGATCAATCGATCGGCGACCAACGGCGACTCGGCCAGGGCGACCAGATTGCCGTACAAGGATGTCGAGCCATTCTTGGCCACTGCGTCCACGCCCCAGACCTTGCCCATGACCTTGAGTTGGTTGCGATCGAGGCCGCGGCTCAGATCGCCACTGATCGGCGTCCAAGAATCCCCGCGATCGTCGCTGCGAAACAGGATTTGCGAGCCGTAGTAGATCCGCTGCGGCTGGTGCGGCGAGATCAACAGCTGGGAGTCCCAACTCCAGCGGAGCGGGTGGCCCATCGGCCGCCTCTTGCGGCTTGATGTCGACGGTTTCACCCGAGCGACGATCGAAGCGGACCAAGCCACCGTACTGCCACTGCGAATAGATCGTGTCGGGGTCGGTGGGTCCACTGCAGGTCCGGAAGCCATCGCCAAAAACGGTGATAAACCAGTCGCTGTTGCGAATGCCATGTGAATTGGTGGTCCGCGAGGGTCCGCCTTGCGTCGCGTTATCCTGAGTACCGCCGTAGACGTAGTAGAACGGCCGCTCGTTGGACACAGCGACCTTGTAAAACTGCGTGATGGGCAAGTTGGCTTTGAAGTCGTAGGTCGCACCGCGATCCCAAGTTTCATAGACTCCGCCGTCACAACCGATCAACAGGTGGTTGGGGTCCTGTGGATCGATCACCATGGCGTGGTTGTCGACATGTTTATCGGCTTCCCCCAGACGTTGAAAATTGCGGCCACCGTCTTCGCTGACCATCATGTACGGTATCGAGTGAGTAAATGCGATCCAGTTGGTGCGGGCAGGCGACGATTTCGGTAATACTGCGGGCTGCCGAGACGTAATTGCTCATCCGCTGCCACGATTCGCCGCGATCGGCACTGCGATAGAAGCCGCTGCTGTCACCCGTCGCCTCGACCACCGCGTAGACGACTTCGGGATTGATCGGCGAGACGGCCAGACCGATGCGTCCCAAATCGCCGCCAGGTAGGCCGCGATTGATCTTCCGCTATGTGTCCCCACCATCCGTGGACTTGTAGATCGTCGACTCGGGACCCCATTGATCAGCACCCACGTGGCGGCGGCGTTGATAGGACGAGTGCATAGAGGATCTCGATTTTGGGGGTCGAAGCGAACTTCATTGATGCCGGTCTGCGGACTGATGTCCAAGATCTTGTCCCAGGTTTGGCCCCTGTCGCTGGTGCGATACAAGCCGCGATCGCCGCCATCGCTCCAGAGTGGACCTTGCGCAGCGACGTACTACAACCTGTGAATTGGTGGGATGTACGATTATTTTTCCAATGTGCTGGCTATCACCCAGGCCCATCTTGGTGAACGATCGACCGCCGTCGATCGACTTGTAGAGGCCGTCGCCGTAACTCCACACTTCGCTGCGAGTTGTTCTCTGCCGGTGCCAACCCAGAGCGTGAAGCGATCCTGCGGGTCCAGGGCCAAGCAGCCAATCGAATAAGAACCGTATTGATCAAAATGGGCTGCTACGTCACGCCGCGGTCCTCGGATCTTCCACACACCACCCGACGAAGCGGCCACGTACCAAGTGGAGGGTTGCTGCGGATCGACCACGATGTCGCCGATGCGACCCGACATCAGTGCCGGGCCGATGTTGCGAAACGCCAACGGCGAGACCAAACCCGAGTTCAACCCGCAGCGCCTCGTCCGCCGGTTGATCCGAGTCTTGAGCCCACCCGGTCGCAGGACTGGAAAGCAGCCACGCCAGGCTGCCATGCGCCGCCGCTGACAAGGCCGCGTTTGACCCAGGCCGGTCGGTAACCGCCACGGCTCGGCCGGCCACTTCCCAGGTCGCCAGCATCCACCTGCGGGTCTGGAGTGCCGTCGTCGGTGCGGGCAGCGCCCCAGGCGGCGATCGGGACAGTCACTTGATCCAGGTTATTTGTGGGCACCGTGAAGACTCTCTGGGTCCAGGGCGGTCTCGGGGAGGTTCAAGCTCCCAGAAAATCGGGGCCAGTAATCGGGGCCAGTGATCGGGGCCAGTGATCGTGTAGCGACCGGTCTGCGTCCCAGCCTGGGCGACTGCAGGGCTGGCCAGTCGTCCCACCCTAATTGCTCCCCGGGGCGGTTGGCTAGACTTTCCGCTGGCTGAATTGTAGCAGCCGTCCCCGGTGGGTGGTCCTCGATCGGTGCCGGTTCTTTGCGGCAGGTCGGAGCATTCGCGAAATTTGATTGTGACGCCGCTCGCCCCGTGCTACATTGAGGTGTGGTGATGGGGTCAGAAGTCAACTGCGCATAGTACCCGCAGGCCGTTCCGGCAATTGATTCGCGTGCGGTGAGCGGGGTCAGAGTCACCAGCGCAGCACCCGTAGGGCCGTTCCGGCAATTGACTCCTGACCCCTTTACCACACCTTAACTCCTTTAACACACCGGTGGCATGTCGTAGTTCGACTGGATGATGGATGATGTACGCTTTAAAGTTGATTGAGGTGCCGGAGGGAACTCCCACGACGCTGATCGGTAAAGTGCTCAAGCTCAAGAGCCTGCCGGCGACGGTGGGACGTGGCCAGGACGCCAGCCTGGTGATCCAGCATCGCAAGCTGTCGCGGCTGCACTGCCGCTTCTACCTGGCGGATGACAGCCTGCACGTCCGCGACCTGGGCTCGACCAACGGCACGGCCGTCAACGGCGTGTTGGCGATGGGGGCTCATCCGCTCCGAGTCGGCGACCAGGTCTCTTTGGGTGGCGTCGTGTTTCAGGTGGGCCAGTGGTTGGATCCCGCTCACGCCAAATCTGCGGACCCGGGTGCCCTGGGTGAGGCAACCGTGCCAACCCAGCCGGATTTTGCGGACGAGACGGTCGATTGGCGTCCCGAATCGCCAGTAGCCGACACCAGCCGCTTGGCCCCGGAGCCGCCGTCGTGCGAGCAGGACGAGCGCGCAGGAGCGATCCCAGCCAGCGCGGGCTCGACTGGCACGGGCTCGACTGGCACGGGACCGACTAGCACGGGACTCGACCGGGCCACGGGCCCGACGCCGACCCCCGCGATGATCTCGCCGAGCCCGGCAGACTCGGCCGTGCGTTTGGAGGGCTTACCGACGGTCGATCCGGTCTCGCAAGTGCACATCGACAGCAGTCTTGTCGCCAAGGCCGGGACAGCGGACCCTTCGCGGTTGCCGCAACTCCGGCCGTCCCAGGCAACGGAGGTGGACCCCGACGCCTTGGATCTGGGGGAGATCGCGGAGAGCAAAAAGGACGCTTCCGTGACCGCCTTGGGCAACTTCTTTTCGCAACGGAATCTCAAGCGACCATGATCCGTATCTCCGTCCTGGGCTCGGCGAATCGGTTGTACAGCGTCGCCGGGGCTGGGTTGGCGACGATCGCCATTGGGCTGGGCGTGCCGGATCATGCGGCCGTCGGTCCTGGTGCGCGTCCTGTCGCCGGCTATCGCTCGGGCCCAGTGAACCGGCCCACTGGCTCCGGCTGCGACGTGGCTTGCTGCCGCGGGCGCAGTGGCCCGCAGAGTTCCGCTTGTCGGACCTGCTACCGGCGGATAGTCCGGCGGTGTGCCGGGTCAGAGTCTATCGTCTGCGTTTTGTCTGACCGGCTGTTGGGCCCCGCGGATCCAAGAGCGACGGCGCGAACCAGCTGTGGCAGCCACGAACTGGGGACGGGCCGGGCGTAGCCGGGGCCGAGCGTCTGGCGAGTGGGACAATCGCCGACTGCAAGACGTGGTGTATTCGTGCGCGACGGCCAAAGCGTCTGCACGGGATCTCGGAGAATGGGCGGCTCCAGCTTCCAGTGGTGGGGACACGCAGGGAGATGCGATCGCGAAAACAACACGACGATACCGTCGGCGGCAAAACGTGCGGAGTGTTTGCCTGGATGGCGGAAGTGCTGACCAACGGCCGCGCGACCTTGAGAGTTGGGCCGACGGGTCGAGTTGACCGAAGATCAAAAAGTGTGCCATTATCCATTCGGAGGGTCTTAGTCAAAGCCGCTGAGTGTAAGAACCCAGTCAAATAGTGGCAGAGCAGCAGGGAGCTGGTCAGGCGGATATGGAGCTGGGCAGACCACTCGCAAGGTTTCGCCATCGCGCCGCCAGCTGGCAGGAAGCATGCCGGTGGTGCTTTCATTGAGCGGGGTATCAGCGGCTGAGTGGCTGGTGGCTGCATGGCGGGCCGCCTGTGGCACCGTGTGGTGCGTGGATTGGGGCAGTGATGCAGTTATATGTGGATGCCAGTGGCGTGTGATCAGCCCTGCTATTAGGTTCGGCAGCGGTCGGCGAGTTATAAATAGCGGCATCCTGGTTCGCCCACTTCTACCAATGTATTAGCACAGTTGGTACTGGCGGAAGCGCTTCCTGATCCAGTCGATCTTTGAAGAAGAAGATGACGATGCTATGGATTGATGAGCTGGTGTGCCGCCGCCAAACATCACCACCATGGCCTGGCGATCAGACTTTCCGATGTTCAGAAACCGCTCTGCCAGCGTCTTTACATCGCTGTTTATGATCAACTTATCAATGATTGAGCAACAAATATGGGCAGCGCGCTGCGACTGGAGCGATTGCGTGAGCAAATAATTTAATGCGTGAATTGGTTCCCGATAATACGGTGCAGCGTTCCGACGGCTGGCTTATAGAAACAACAATCAGAACAGAGCTGGGGCCACTCTTTATCGGCAGAGCCTGGCAGGGGTTTGCGGCCTGAATGCAGGCAGCAAAAGGGGATCGAATCGATGGTCTATGCCAACAGGCGCGGGGATAACCGCCGCGAGCGACGTGGGAGCGGTGGCTGGTATTGAGCTCCTCCCTAATCAAAGACAACGGTCGCGCTGAAGCGAGCCCGCACATATCTTGCACACCTGAAGCTGTCGTGCGACCGTTGCTGAAGTTACCGCCGTCGACGAAGAGTGGCCTGTGCCTGGATGCTTTCGCACCCGGCGAGTAGTACCGCGCAGCAAGGCCCATTATAGACTGGCGAGTCGCCCTGCCGCTAACCGCAGCGCCTGGCGGATCTGGCGGATTGGGTTACGCTTTCGACCGCTGGTCGATTAATGACTCGAATTCGCGGCTCAGCTGCCCCGTGCGGTCGACTGCAGCCAGAAGATCTGGGCAACGGCGACACTCCAACCCTGACCTCCAGCGGTGGCCGCGATCGAGATGAGAAACGCCCGCCGAAGCCGGGCCATGGAGTAGGTGATGGAGAGATTTTTTTTAGCCCCACAACAACCGATTGAATTAATGTGATTGGTCGCAAAGGTTTTTTCGAGGTGAGGAGGTGAGTAAGAGGTTAGTCCGGGTACCTGCATCGTTTTGCGCACTCGTACTCAGTGTTAGCGGTACTCGGGCTCAAAGGTTTTTTTCGAGTACGAGTACGAGTACGAGTACGAGTACGAGTACGAAGCACGCAGTCCTACTCGGACTCAGCGTTAACGATACTCGGGCTCGAGGGTTTTTTTCCGAATACGAATACGAGTACGAGTACGAGTACGAGTTTCGCGGCGCTCGAGGGCAAATACCACGATTGCGAGCTATTGCTTACTTTTTTTGCTTATCAAAAAACTGAAAGGCCTCGTCCAAGGCGGCCTGGACAATGACCATGTGTTCCACGTCTGGGAACTCGCGATAAATGACCTGTTTGCCGCCGGCGCGTTGCAGGCTCTGGCTGAGGCTGCGGGCGCCAGACTTGCCAAAATCTAAGCTGCCAGCAGCCACGTACCAAGGGACGCGAGCGGCGGCTGCGAGATTGCCGGGTCGACCACCGCCACCGATGGCGGCCACCGCTAAGGGCAGGTCGGGGTGCTTGCCCACCTGCGTGGCCACCTGGCCTGCACCCATCGAGTGACCGAGGAAGTAGACCCGCTGGCGATCCAGCGGGAAGACCTGGGCCAGCTCATCCAAGATCTGGGCGGCGTCCAAGCTCATGCCCGTCAAGGCTTGTCGCGTGGCCACAACCAACCAGCCCCGCTCGAGACCAGCCTGCACGGCACCGCCGGCCCCGTAGGTTTCAAAGAACATGTTCTCGCTGCCGCCAGCCCCGTGAAACAGGACCACAACCGGCAACGCCGTCTGCCGATCCCAAGCCGCCGGGGCACGCAACCGCAGGGGCACGCGGCGACGCCCCTGGGCCACCGTCATCCACAGGTCCGCCATCGTGCTTCGCTCGCGCCACAGTCCCACCGGATCGGTCGCTGCCGTTTGGACCCCATCTACGGCTCCGTCTGCGGCTAGGTTCGTGGCTTCGTCGGTGGCTCCGTCGGTGGCTCCGTCGGTGGCTAGGTTCGTGGCTCCGTCGCTCACCGCAGCCGCTTTTACGGCGGCCACCAAGGCCTCGCTGTCTTGAAGCAGGCGGTGGGCCGGGTAGTCGATCTCGGGCACTTCGCCCTGGGCCAAGCCCTCCAGCACGCGGCGGTGCTCCTTCCAGGTAGCCAGCACCCACGAGGGAACAGCGGCCGCAGCGGAAGCTTGGTCGGACCAGCGGTCGACGTCCGCCTCCAACGCCGCCAAGCGGTCGCTCCATGCGGCCACGCGCGACCAGCCGCTGGGCAAGAGCGTCCAGCTATCGCCGTCCACGGTGACGCGGGTGACGATCTCGTAGTCGCCATCGGGCACGGTCGTGACATCCCATTCGATCCCTTGCTCGGCGGCGGACCAGTCACATTCCAGTGGTGGGATGGGGGCGGGGAGCGGGGCAGGGCGTTCGATCGCCAGCCCGGTGGCTCGCGGCACCAACAAAAATTGCACCTGGGCATTCGCCGGCACCGCCTCGGCCCGGTAAAACGCCGTGACCTGCAGCTTCAGCTTGGTGGCAGAATCAGCCGACTTGGAGGCGATCGAGCCGGAACCACCTGACTCGGGATCGTCCAACGAGGAACCATCTGTTGCGTGATCCTCCGACAGGGGCGGAGAGCCGACGACCAGCGGTTCGATTGCCAGACGGTGGGCCAGAATCGCCTGACCCGTCGCGGAGGGCGCCTGTCCGACGGCTTGCCAATAGGCTTCATCCAGTCCCTGAGCGGCTCGCTGCAAACGCAGGGAGAAGAAACTGCTGACGGCAGCCTGCATGGGAGCGGCGGCGGCCACCCGAGCCGCTTCGCTGGCCTGGTCCCATTGCAGTTCGAAGCGTTGCAGTCGCTTGCCCAGTTCATTGCGTTCGACTTGGGCGTGGGCCCGGGCGAGGCCAAAGCCCGGTAAAATGAATAGAAATACACACCATGCGCATTTGCGAATTTGCCGTTCCATGATATTCTCTTTCTGGGATCGACCCGACTCCGACTCGGCGTTTGGGCGAGATCCTCGGCAGTTGTGTGGCTGAACAGTGGGGTGGCTCGGTGGTATTCCGTGCGACGTGACAAAATGATGTGGGATCGTTTGGCCAGTTATTTCCAATTTAATCGTTCGGCCGACTACGAACAACAGCGAGCCGAACTCTTGGCCCAAGCCCCGATTCCGGTCATTTGGCTGTTGGGCAAAACCGGCAGTGGCAAAACCTCGTTGATCCGCTATCTGACGGGCGCGACCGACGCGGAGATCGGCAATGGCTTTCGCCCGCAGACCCGTCACACGCAGCGTTTTAGCTTTCCAGACGCGACCACGCCGTTGATCGAGTTCCTCGATACGCGGGGGTTGGGAGAAGCCGACTACGACCACTTGGCGGACGTCGACTCGCTGCAAGACCAGAGCCACTTGATGATCGTGACGATCCGGGCCATGGACCACTCGCTGGACGAATTGATCGATACCTGGCGAGCGGCGCGGGAGCGACATCCGCAGCGGCCGGTGCTGTTGGTCTTGACCGCGTTGCACGATGCTTATCCGGGACAACCGCATTCCGCGGCCGATGGCGAGCAGCAATGGCCCGAGCCCCTGCGGCGCAGTTTGGCCAGTCACCGCCAGCGATTGGCGGGATTGTACGATCGCGTCGTGGCCGTGGATCTCACGACTCCCGACGATGGTTTGGAGCCCACCGACTACCGTGGCCGCGAGCTGAAAACCGCCTTGTTGGAGTTGCTGCCAGCCGCCTATCGCCAGACCGTGTTGTGCTTGGACCATCTGGACCAAGCCCTGGGCGATTTGTCGCGACGTCGCAGCGCTCCGTTGATCATGTCCCACAGTGTGTTGGCCGCCTCGACCGCTGCCTTTCCGCTCCCGTGGGTGGATATCCCAGCCGTGTTCGCCATCCAGACGCACCTGGCCAAACAATTGGCCGATGTCTATCAACAACCCCTCGATAAAGCCAACTTGGCCCGGATCATGAGTGTGGTTGGGGGGACGGTGGCGGTGCAAGCTGCGCTGCGGCAAGGTCTCAAGCTGATTCCGTACGTCGGGATGGCGGCCCATGCCGCCTCGACCTTCGGCATCACCTACGCGGCCGGTTGGGCCTGGCAATGGTACTTCTCCGAACGTCGCCGCGGCTACCTGCCCACGGACGAAGAACTGCAGCGGCAATTTCGCCACCAACTGCAAGCCGGTGCCCAACTGTGGGCCGCTCCCAGCGGAGACTCGGCGGGATGTTGACGTTGCACCTGCTGAGCCGTCGTTCCTGGGTCGTCGGCGGACTGATGCTCCTGCCCGTGCTGGTGTACGTCGTCTTGGGTGGGTACGCGATGTGGGTCAGCGGCCTGACCTTCTGGGCTTGGCTGTTGCTGCCGGGTTGCTGGTTGCTGGCCTGGGCGGTCGCTCGCGGGTGGCCGCAGCCGGCCGTGGAATCCTTGGAAAACGTGACAGCGGGCGAGCATTGGACCGACCGCGACCGCGCGGCACTGGCGATTGTCCGCCAGCGACAAGTGGCCGTCCAGGAGCACTCGCCGCAACAATTGATCGACCCTCACTTCTACTTGGATCAAGTTCAGTTATTGGCCCAGGATTTAGCCACGCACTATTTTCCCACCGCACCCAATCCCTACGCGGCCCTAAAAGTCACTGAAGTGATCGCGGCGGTGCACTTGGCCGTCGAAGACTTGGAGATGCTCACGACCGAGACCCTTCCGGTCGCCCAGTGGCTGACGATCGGGCAATGGCAAGCCTTGGGACAGACGCCCAAGTGGTACCAGCGTGTGCAGGAGTCGGTCTGGCTGTCCTCGATGGTCTACAACCCACTCAATGTCCTCCGCTACCTGACCTCCAAAGCCACCGTCGAGCCGCTGGGGCAACAGGTCCAACAAGAGTTGCTGGTCCGACTCTACATGAAGTTTATCGATCAGGTCGGCTTTTATCTGATCGAGATGAACAGCGGGCGGCTCCGTGGTGGCACGCGCAAGTACCGACAGTTCTTTGGGCACCGCGGCCTGGTCGAAGCGGGTCAGCCCACGTCGCCGGCCAACGCAACAGCGACCGTCGCCGCGGCGGCAGCTGCCCCGGAGCCGCCGCCCGAACCGGAACCGGTCCGCTTGGTGCTGGTGGGCCAAGTCAGCTCGGGCAAGTCCAGTCTGATCAATGCCTTGTTGGGCGAGCAGCAGGCTGCCACCGACGTCTTGCCCTCGACTCGGCAAGTCCAGCGTTACGCCCTGAAGTGGCCCGCCGCCAACGCCCAAGTCGAACTACTCGATACGCCCGGGTACGGCGAAGCGGGCGCCAGCCAAGAGCAACGCCAACAGATTGAGACGGCCGTGCAACAAGCCGACGCGGTGCTGTTGGTCATGTCCGCCAACACGGCCGCACGAAAACCCGACCAAGCTTTGCTGGAACAACTGGAGCGATTCTACGCCCAGCATCCCGAACTTCGCTTTCCGCCAGTGATCGGTGTGCTGACCCATGTCGATCTGCTCAAACCGGCGATGGTCTGGCAACCACCCTACGATTGGCAGCACCCCGCCGATGCCAAAGGTCGCCAAATGCAAGCCGCTCTGAACTACGTGCACTCCGTGCTGGGCTGCCGGGTTTCGGCCCTGCTGCCGGTCTGCACGGCCGCTGACCCCGCGCGACAATGGGGCGTTAAGGAAGTCCTCTTGCCCGCCCTGGCCGGCTCCCTCCGCGACGCTCAGACCACCTCGTTGCTCCGCCTATTCGAAAAATCTCTCGATCCTCGTTCCTGGCGGCAAACCGTACACGACCTCAAACAGACCGGCTTGGCCCTGTTCCGGTACTGGCAAAATCAGTAGTGGCTGGAGGCACAGCGGTACACATCAGGAGCTTGTTGATTTTTCCAGACTAACTCGCGAATTCGCCGTCCGACTCAATGAAATCGGGCGAAAACACGACGTTTTCCCACCAATCGAAATGCTTGACGCATTCCGCTACGGAAAAATCAACAAGCCGATGGAGGCCGTTCTGTTTTTCCGCAGCGGTACGCGTCATTCGACGCGGAAACACCAGAACGGACGGCCGCTGGAGATAATCCGCCGGATCCGCCCCGTATTGGGGTTCCCGTCGTCGAATTTATTTTCCAAGATTGGCAGAATTTCAGTAGGTTCATCTGCCATGGTGGCAAACCGCACCGAGAAGCCAACGTGCGGGGTCGGGCCATCCGGTCCGTTCCAATCCCAGTTGCCTCCGGCCGGGGTTGGGGCCCGCAGGCCGTTGGGGTGCAGGAGCGTCGCCATGTCAGCGGGTACGATGCTGTTGTGTACGTCCGCCGGCCAGCGACCATGCATCTGTCGCGCCACTCGTGCAGCATCATTCAAGCGGCTCACTTGAACCATCAGTGAATTGGCGCGGGCCTCGGCGGGATTGCTCATCGCGCGAACAGCGGCTACCGCAATCAGCACTGCTGTGATTGCTAGCACTACCACGATTTCGACGAGTGAAAAGCCGAGGGCCTGCCGTTTGGGGTTCATGGGGGAATCTAGGTCGCCTGGGGCTAGCGAGGGGGCCGCCTGTGTCAATTTTCGCCTCTTGTCGCGTCTAGATAGGCAGGCTGGGCGGTTTGCGCAGAGTAGAACGCTTGGTGGCCAGCCTCGACGGAGCGATTGGGTGTGCGTTGGAGTTGGGTTGGGGGGTATCGGATGGTCCCTGGAGAAACTGGGTTTGCCAGAACTTGAGCTTTTTTGTACTTAGAGACTGGGGTTCCCGGATTTTGCCCGAGTCGTTTGCCAGCAAGGAGGTGTTCGATGTCTCATTTTTTGAGTCCTGTTGAGTCGACCACGATCCCCATCTTGGAAAAGGTGGTGGGATTTGCTCAATCGCGACACACGGTGTTGGTGGGTAACTTGGCCAATGCGGACACGCCGGGTTACCAGGTCCGCGACTTGAGCCGTGATACGTTTCAAGAGCGGTTGAAGGAAGTGATCGAGACGCGAAACACTCCGTATGAGACGTCGTCAGATCGGGTGGACGAATACGATTCGGCCATGCAGGAGGTCAACGATTCGATGCGGACGTTGCTGTTCCACGACAAGAGCGACGTGGGGCTGGAGCAGCAGGTGTTGGAGATCTCCAAGAACCGGACCATGCACAACATGGCGATTTCGATCATGCAGAATCAATTCGCATTGTTGAACGTGGCGATCAGCGAGAGAATCTAGGAGTGAGCGCTTATGTTATCGGCAATGGACATCAGCACGAGCGGTTTGATTGCGCAGCGGACGCGGTTGGACACGATCGCCAGCAACATCGCCAACATGTCGACGTTGCGTGACGAAAACGGCGAGGCCAAGCCCTACCAGAGTCGGCACGTGATCTTCCAGACGACGGAGGATATCGGTACTTCTTACGGGGCGGTGGGTGTCAAGGTAGCGAGCATCGAGTTGGACGAGACGGACCCGATTTATCGCTGGCAACCGAATCATCCGTTGGCGATCAAATCTGGTGACAAGCAGGGTTACGTCGCGTATCCGAACATCAACCTGAATCAAGAGTTCGTCGACGCGTTGAACGCAACGCGGACGTACGAGGCGAACATTGGTGCGATTGAGATCAGCAAGGACATGTCCAGTCAAACCCTGCGGATCATCGCCTAGTGTTTTGTGACTGATGCTGGG
Organism: Pirellulaceae bacterium; assembly: GCA_018402565.1. Classification (GTDB taxonomy): domain Bacteria; phylum Planctomycetota; class Planctomycetia; order Pirellulales; family Pirellulaceae; genus M30B19. The sequence continues at coordinate 535,516 of JAGYIQ010000003.1, forward strand.
TTGGGAGCGACAGACAGAGGGATGTTTGCGGCAGGGTGGGCCGGAATCGGCAGGCAGGCGATGGGGGTCAAAACAGATGTCCAGACGGGCGGATAGGGAGAGCGACGGATGAATCCGAGCCTGGGACTGAATTCGTTGGGGAATTTCCCGCCGGGGATCCTCAATCAATTGAACCAAATGACGCGGCAGGGGCTGCGTGCGGACGACGTGGTGACGACGGGTGAGTCGGCCCAGCCAGACTTCAAGAGTCTGATCATGGAGTCGATCACGCAGGTCAATGACATGCAACAGTCGGCCGACATGGCGATCGAGACCTTGATGACCGGGGGCGACATCAATCCGGCTGAAGTTTTGACTGCTATTCAGAAAGCCGACATGTCCTTCCGCATGATGCAACAAATACGCAACAAATTGATGGATGCCTATCGCGAGATCAAAGAGATTCGCATTTAACGTGCGATTCGTGGGGGACGATTGGGTCAGGCGGACTCGATCGATCGTTATAAGCACTCAAGGACGAGGCCATGGACTTCTTTAATCGACACTATCAATCGACGCTCGGGCTGTTGCGCTCGATGACCCCCGCTGCGCAAGTCAGCTCCGTGATCATGCTGATCGCCATCGTGGCCAGTATGGTGTATTTGTTCCAGTATCAGCTGAGTGGCGGCACGACTTATTTGTTTGGCGGGCAAGAGTTTTCTCAGCCGGAAATTGGGGTCATGGAGACGGCCCTGTCACAAGCCGGGCTGAATCAATACGAAATCGTGGGCTATCGTCTCCGTGTGCCGCTGAATCTGCGCGACAAGTACACCAAAGCGATCGCCGACGGCAACGCTGTGCCCAGCGGCATCTTACGAACGGAAGACTCCTCGATCTCCAGCAATCCGTTCCTGAGCAGTACGGCTCAGCATCAAATGCAAAAATCGCATAAAATCAAGAAGCTGGAGGACATGCTGCGCCTCAATCCTAAGGTCTCCAAAGCGACGGTGGAGTACGACGAACGGTTGGAGGGGGCGCCGTTTCGCGAGCTGCGAGTGACTTGCGCAGTGGTCGTCAATCCGGTCGGCAATTATCAATTGACGCGCGACGACGTGGTCGGAATCCAGAATGTTATCCGCAGTTCTCTGGCCGGAATCAAAGACCGCGACATCAGCATTCAGGACACCAATTCCGGACAATCGTATACCGGCGACTCGATCATGTTCTCGGCGGCCGAGAGCGAATTGATTCGGGCGAAGAAGTGGTGGGAAGACGATTATCGCAAGAAGATCAGCACGCAGTTGGCGGCCTACCAAGGCGCGGTGGTCGGTGTAGAGGTGGAATTGGACCCGACCTTGGGCACCAATACTTACAAGCGAACCCTCGATACGCCCGTCACGTTGCAACAGAACAACGAGCGTGAAACGACCCGTTCGCAGACCGGAGGAAACGGGGGAGCCCCAGGCACTCGGACCAACTTACCAGCGAACGCCGCCGCCAATGCCCAGGCTTCTCTGGCCGAGTCCCGCCAGTCCTCGACGGATGTGACCAAGGAGCAGAGCTCTGCCATTACCGGCGGCGAAATCCAACATCGACAGGAACTGGGCCTGACCGTCAAACGTGCGAAAGTATCCGTCAATATCCCGCAGAATACCGTCGAGAAGCTGTTTGCGGCCGCCAACCCGACGCCCGCCGGCGGCGATGCCACGATCGACGCGACCCGGCTGAAAGAGTACTTCGAAACCAGTATCCAGAAACCGATCTCGGAGCGAGTGCGGGCCCTGATTCAGCCCGCCGCCGTCAATGGTCAAGATCCCTTTGAAGACATCGTCGTGCAGATGGACCCCAGTCTGGCGTTGGAGGCGTTGCCGACGACTTCCACGATGGAATCCGCACTGGGGTGGTTGGCCACCAATTGGCAGAGCTTGGGCTTATTCGGTTTCGGCATCGTTTCTTTGGTCATGTTGCGTTCCATGGTCAACTCGGCCGCCCGAAACGATGACGCGATCCTGCGGGCCGATGCCGAACTCCGCCGTATCTTGCCGCCAGAGGACGACGGTGACGAAATCGAGGAGATCATTGTCGAGAAGGATGGTTCCACGCGCATTGTCAAGCGCAAGCGGACGCCCGAGTCCGAGGAGGAGCGGGCCGCGCGAGAGAACCAACTGAAAAAGCGGTTCCAGAACCGGCAACCCAATATCCGCGAAGAGCTGGCCGAGTTGGTCGAGGCGGACTTCGACGCGGCCGCTTCGGTGCTCAAGGCTTGGATCGGGGAACCCGCCGCCTAACATTCGCCGCGACGGTGACGCCGTCCTCAAACATCCCTTCCTTTAACTTCTGCCCCGCACTGAAATCCTCAACCCATGAACACGCAACGCCTCCGACAGATTGCCATTTTGGTCGACAGTCTGGACACCGCCGCCGCGGATCGACTGGTCGATTCGCTGCCTGTGGAGCTGCAACAACGGGTCCGCGACGCGGTGATGGATCTGGACCAGGTCACCGACTCCGAACGCCAGTACGTCTTGAACGAGTTTCGACGCGGACGCAGCTCCGGCGGCGGCGCGACGGACCAATTGCCAGCGTCTACGCCGGCGGCCAGCGAGGACGCTGGGCGTTACGGCAGCTCCCAGGGCGGCGCCAGTCCTGGGGCTGGGCATAGCTCGCCCACGTATCGACCGGCGCGGGGTCCTGCTCCCCTTTCCAATCCCGTCCCCAGCGTGTGGCCAAACACCGCGACCGAGAACGATCCGGGGACGCCTGCCGGTGGTGTGGACTGGAGTGCCACGGCCCAATGGCCGGCTGCCGCGGCGGTCGCCAGCGAGCATGGATCGTCCGTCGCCACCGCCCAACGCACGGTTGCGCCAACCACCGCCGCGCCGTTGGACTTGGCCGATACCTTGGCTTCCGTCGATTTGGATTCGCTGGCGGCGGTCGTCTTGCGCGAATCGCCCCCCGTGCTGGCGGCCGTGTTGTCGCTGCTGCCACCGCTCAAGGCCGCCCAATTGCTGGAGATTTGCCCGGCCGCCTTACAAGCCGCTGCGCTGCAAAGACTCCAGTACCTGACGGAGTTGGATGATGAGATTATGAGCTTTTTGCAGCAAGAGCTGCAAACCGTGATTCGCCAGCGACAAAAATTGCGGCAGCGGCAGCGGGTCGGCTCGAGTGCCCTGGCCGACATCTTGGTCGCCGCCCAGCGACTGCAGTCCGCCACCGTCAGTCAGGCCGTGCAATCTCAGCTGCACGGCCAACCGTCGAGCTCGGCAGCGGCCGATTCACCTCGCCCGACTTCACCGGCCTCGTTGCCTCCCCGATCCGAGCGACCCGAATCCCTGCAATGGCCTGCGGCTCGGACCACCGCCACACCGAACACAATGGTGCCCGACGCAATGGGGCCCGCCGCGACAGGCTCGCACGAAGGCTGGCTTCAAACGCTACCAGACACCAGTGTGGCCGCGTCGAGTTCCGATCCTCGGCAATCGCCTACGGCCAGCCCACCGCCAGTTGGGACCGGGGAAAGTCGCTTGGCCACGGCCGAGTTGGAGCGAGAAGATGCCCTATCCGATCATGTCCCGCGGTTGGCGTTCGCGGAATTGGTCCGCTGCGACAACGGGTCGTTGCAGGCGTTGTTGGCCACGGCCAAGCCGCAGCTGACACTGTTGGCTTTGCGTGGCGCCGAGCCCGCTTTGTTGGAGCGTGTCCTCCGCATGTTGCCCCGCAGCGAAGCGCAAGAGGTTCGCTTCCGCGTGCAGAACATTGGCCCCACCCGCATTCAGGATATCCAGCAAGCCCAACAGTACCTGTTGCGATTGGCCAGCTTGTTGGAGGATTTGGGTCGTTTTCGTCGACCAAAAAATGGCTCCCGTTGGCGGGCCGCCGCCTGATCCGCCAACCTTCCGCCCTCGGCCATCGACTCCGTGAAAGAAAATCATGCCCGGCATCATCAAAGTTGGCAACGACGCCCCCGCTTTGGACGGTGAGACCGAAAAGCCCTACTTTCATTTGCAAGATTTGGAGCAGCGGAGCGAACAGTATCTACAACAGATTCGCCAACAGGCGGCCGCTCTTTTGACTCAGGCCCAGGCTCAGGCAGACGCCTTGCGGCAGCAGACTATCCAACAGGCCCGACAAGAAGCGCTGGCCATGGCTCGACAGGAAATGCAGCAGGAGACTCAACGGCGTGTAGCACTGTTGGACCCGTTGCTGCAAACCAGTGTGGTCCAACTGCAGGAACAATTGTTGGCGTGGCGACTGGAGTGGGAACAACGCACCATCGACTTGGCCGTGGGCATCGCGGAAAAAATTTGTCGCCGTGAACTCGCGTTGCGGCCGGAAATTGTCTTGAAGCAAATCGAAGCCGCCTTGCAGTTGGCGGGTCCGGATGACCAGATCGAACTGCGGATCCATCCGAGTGATCGCGAAGTTTTTGGTCCATTGATCGACGCACTGGTGGCCCGCTTGACGGATCTCAGTCGAACGCAGGTAGTCGAAGACCTGCAGATCCAGATCGGCGGCTGCCTCGTGCGGACAAAGTACGGTTCGATCGATACTCAGTTGAGTACCCAGTTGGCGCGGATCGCCGAGGAGTTGGCACCATGAGTGGGATGATCGCAACGGAGCCTTCCCCTTTGAACTCGTTGATCAGTCTCGGGATCCAGGGCACGATTCACGGCAGTGAAGGCAATTTGATCACCGCCGAAGATTTTCCTGCGCCGTTGGGTGCGGTCGTCTCGATCCAGCGCGCTGTCGGCTCGCCAATCCAAGGCCAGGTGGTGGGTTTTCGACACGGCCTCACTTTGGTGTCCCCTTTTCAGGAGCCCACCGGGATCGGTCCCGGCAGTCCGCTACGGTTGGTCAAATCGGATCGAAGAATCAGCGTCACGCCGTTCCTGCGTGGTCGTGTGATCGACGCCTTGGGACAACCGATCGATGGACTGGGGCCATTGCCACCCGGCACGCTGCGTTCGATCTTCTGCGAAGCTCCGATCGCCACCCAGCGACCACGCATTGACCAACGTCTCTCGACCGGCGTTCGCGCCATCGACGGCTTGTTGACCTGCGGCGTCGGGCAACGGATGGGCCTCTTCGCTGGCTCGGGTGTGGGCAAAAGCGTCACGATGGGCATGATCGCGCGGAATACCTCGGCCGATATCAACGTGATCTCGCTGATCGGTGAACGAGGTCGCGAGGTCAACGAGTTCATTCACGATTGTTTGGGCGAAGAGGGCTTGGCCCGCAGTGTCGTGGTTGTGGCGACCAGCGATCAGCCGGCTCTGCTACGCGTGCAGGCGGCTTATGTGGCTACGGCCATCGCCGAGTACTTCCGGGACCAACGCCAACGCGTGTTGCTGTTGATGGATTCCTTGACGCGTTTTGCCATGGCCCAGCGGGAGATCGGCCTAGCCGCCGGCGAGCCACCCACGACGCGCGGTTATCCACCCAGCGTCTTCGCCATGTTACCGCGATTGGTGGAGCGTGCCGGTTGCACCGCCCTGGGCAGCATCACCGCCTTTTACACCGTCTTGGTGGAGGGCGATGACAACAACGAGCCGATCAGCGATACGGTGCGCGGACTGCTGGATGGTCACACCTACCTCAGTCGCAAGCTGGCCGCGCAAGGCCACTACCCCGCCATCGACATCGGCGTCAGTCTATCGCGATTGATGAACGACTTGGTGGACCCCGAGCACCGCGGCGATGCCATCAAATTCCGCAGCTTATTGGCGAAATATCAGGAAAATGAGGACTTGATCAACATCGGCGCCTACCGCACTGGGTCCAATCCCGAGATCGACCAAGCGGTCGCCCTGCGTCCCGCCATTCTCAAGTACCTGCGGCAGGGCATGCACGAGCGCTCCGAGCTGTCCGATGCCGTGTCGCAACTGCGAACCGCCATCGCTGGGCCCCCCGTGAAACCCTGATCGGCCCACGATTCCGCTTGCCAGAACCGCCGTTATCCGCTAATGAAGCTCGATCATGGCCCAACCTTTCCGACTCCAATCCGTCTGGCGCTTGCGCTCGTCTCTCCAGGACGAACGGCAAGCCGAATTGGGCCAGGCCGTCCAGGCGGAGCAGATCCTGTTGAACCAGATCCGGGAGACCGAGCAGCGCTTGGTCGACATCGAGCAGCAACTACGGCTGGCTACTCAGCAGCACTTGGACGTTGACCACCTGATGGCCTTACGTCGGTTCCAAGCCGATACCCGGCACCTCGGCCAGCAGTTGGAACAACAACGCGGGCAGGTGGTGCAGGAAATTGAACGCCGCCAACTGCGACTCGCCGAAGCTCGACGCGAGGTCAAAGTGATTGAAACTTTGGCTGAACAACACCGACTGACGCAGCAACGACTTGACCTGACCAGAGAGCAAGCGGCGCTGGACGAGTTTGCCCAAAAACGGACCATGACATGAAACGCATAGGATCGTTGCTGCTGCTGGTGGGCCGCGGGTTGTCCCTGTTGTGCATCGCGACTTTTCTCAGCCAATTCGTCCTGCTGGCCACCATGTGGAGTCGCGGGATGCTGACCCCACAGAAAATTGCTCGGGTCCAGACCGTGATGGCCGGTGTGGAGTACAAGAAGATCCGCTCCGAGATACTGACGGCTGCCGAACAGCAAGCCAACGACCCGCAAAGCCGGGCTGTCAATTCGCGGCTGACGGCCCAGCAATCCTCGCTGCAGAGGCGGGCCAGCGACGTCGCCCTGGTCGAATCCCGTCTGCGCGAGTCCAGTCGTCGCTTCGAGCTACAAGAAGAGACCTTCAACGGCAAGATCACCACCTTGGAGCGAGACGTCCTGCGAACGACTCGCGAACAATTGATCAAAACCATCCGCAATATGGCACCTGATCAGATCAAAGCCACCTTCATCAACATGCTTCGCGACGGGGCTGGTGAGGAAATGCTAGCTGTCCTCCGCCAATCCAACCCTGCGGAACAGTCAAAAATATTCGCCGAGTTCCAAACGGAAGAAGAGCAAGTCATTTTGAACGACATTCTGCGTCTGATGCGCCAAACACCTGCTGGAAATTGAGATGTTCAAACTGCTATCGGGCCTCGCGTCGCTGCTGATTTATCTGATGATCGGTACGGTGTTGTTTCAGGCGGGCGCATTGGCCTGGGGGTGGTGGCAGGGTCACTTAACGGCCGATCGCGTCAAGCAATCCGCGTTGGTTTTGTACGGCTTGGATCCGACCGAGCTGAAGGCCTCGTTGACGGACGAGCCGCTAGCACCCACCAGTTTGACTTATTCGGATATTCAGAATTATCGTTCCAAAATGACATTGGACTTGGATTTACGCGAGAGTTCTTTGGTCGGTAGCGCCGATGATTTAGCACAGATCGACGGTGAATTGGCAGGTCGTCGCCGGCGATTCGAGCGGATTCGCACGGATTTCGAGAGCACGATGGCCCGTTTGCAGGGAGCGGCCACCGATCAGACCTTGAAAGAGGTGCGGGAGACGATCAGGTCCCTCAAACCCGATCAAGCCGCTGACCAGTTCGTTCGTTTGATCAATCGCAGCCGAACGACCGGCGAGTCGCGTTATCGCGACGACATGGTCACCATTTTAAAGACGTTGCCCGAAGCGACGCAGCGGAAGATACTGGCCGAGTTCAAAGCGGAGGACAAGGCGGCGTATCTGCACGAAATGTTGACGCAAATCCGTCTGGGAATGCCGGACGTCGAAGCGATCCGCTCGACGCGGTCCCAGTTAGAGCAATACCGACGCCGCAGTTTGGAACCAGGCATCCCATGACTCGAGTCCCCACGACAGCGACCGATCCCTTACGTGCGACACAGGTCACGGGGAACGGCATTCGTGGGGAAAAGTCGCCTGCCGCGACCCCAGCTGGGGATTTCTTGCAGTCGCTGCTGTCCTTCTCTTCCGGTAGGGCCACCCAGGCCATCACGTCCGACTTGCGGTTCAACCAGTTGGTTGGCGCGTTGCAACTCAACCGGCCCGACGCCGGGGATGATTTCGGTCGACTCGAATCTCGACGCGAGGGTTCGTCACTGGACAACTCTCCGGCCGACCCGGATAACCTGCCAGACGATGATCCAGATTCCGACCGTGATACCGCTGCCAATCGTCGCCACTCGAGTGCGGAAGTCTGGGCTGAATTGGAACGGCGGTCCGATCCGTTGTGGGTCGCCCCTACTGCGGATCCGCGGTTGGGTCAGACGGGCATTGCCATCGAGCATGGTTCGGCGGGCTCCTTGTCTGAGGTGGTCGGCCTCGAGCGTTTTGCCAACCAGCGGAGCGAGGGATTCCCGACGGCGGACCGAGCGGCAGCGATAGAATTGGCTCGCCGCGAGAGCCTGGAACAGGCTGGCGAAGCTTTCGACTCTCTCAACGGTCGCTCCATCGATCGTGTCGCGTTGCGGCGGGATCGAGGCGGCAATCTCGCCGGCTCTGAGGGTGGGTTGCGTTTGGAGGGAGCCTGGCAGCGGGTGGCTGGTGGTGAGACTTTGGTCGGAGGGCTCGGGCGTGCCCCAGGTGTCAACACCGCGGTGACCGCTGCCGTGACCGATCTGCAGCAGCCGGGCCAGTTGGACGCCGTTTCCGATGCTCTGAATTCGGAGAGGTTATCCCGCTCGGTGACTGAAGCGAGTGAAACAGAACCGGGCTGGCAACTGTCTTTCCAATCCGATCGCACGGGCGTGCGGAGTGGACGCTTGAACTCGGGTACGAAAGCCAAAGCCCGCGAGGGTCTCAAGCCGGACGGCGCTGGGCCTGTCGAGGGGGCTTACCGCTTGGGTCCTGTCGGCCCCTCCACCCAGGTGGCGCGTCAAGACTTGACGCTTCGTGGCCCAGTGGTCCGACATGGGTCTCAACTGTCGCTCGACGAGTTGTCTGTGGCCCCTGCTGCCGCGCGAGCTTTGTGGGAGTCGGGACTCGGTGGCACCGTCGTTACCGCTGGGGCGACCGTGGCCGGGGTTACAACCGAGGTGATGACGAATTTGGCGGTATCTGCCACGAGTGGTTCAGGACCGACTGCCGGGTCGCAGTCCTCTATCGAGTCACCTGGATTGCCGCCAACAACTGCTATTGTGGAGTCAACAACCAGCGACCTGGCGCTGAGCGGTGTGGCCAACCGCGGTGACATGGCGCTGGCTGTCGACGCGGATGGAGCGGTTCCTGAACTGGCAGGTGCTCCACGTACCCTGCCGGCGCGCGTATTGACTCAAGTGGCGCAAGCCCTGCGGGACGCGCCGGTCGGCGATTCCACATTGCGACTGCAGTTGAACCCTGTGGACCTGGGTCAGTTGAGCATCGAGATTTCCTTCCGGGATGGCGTGATGCACGGGAAACTCCGAGCGGAGCAGGGGCAGACATTGAAGTGGTTGCAGGAGGGCTTGGACGGTTTGAAGGCGCGGCTGAGCGACCAGGGAATCGTCGTTCAAGCCTTGGAAGTCGAGTTGGGTCAGCAGGGCGACTTCTCGCAGCAATCGGGTTCGTTCTCACCTGGTCCTGATTTCGGCCGACAACGATCCAGTCGCGGTTTTTTTACCCCGGATGGTTCCAGCCGCCGAGCGCCTACGGTGGATCAGGACACCACGATTCAACCTATGCCGAGAGACACCAGTGGCCAGTGGGCGGTGAACGTCATCGTCTAACCCTCCCACAGTGAGCCCCAACGACAAAAAGGATTTTGTCATGTCCCAAGTCACTTTGCCTTCGCAGTTTTTACCGAGCAATCCCGCTTTGCAGAACCCGGCTTCTAAGTCGGTCAACGAGTTGGACTCCAATGATTTTCTCAAGTTGTTGATCGCTGAGTTGCAGAACCAGGACCCTATGGCTCCGTCGGACTCGATTCAAATGCTGCAACAGGTCAGCCAGATTCGACAGATCACTTCCAATGATTCGATGATTGCCACCATGGATTCGGTCCGCACGGGGCAGGAGGTGGCCACAGCCAGCCAGATGGTGGGGAAGCGCATCGCTGCCCTGGACTCGGGGAACCAGGAGATTGAAGGTTTGGTGGATCGCGTGACGATTTCTGCCTCGGGTGATGGCGAAGCCAACCGAGAAATCCTGTTGCACATCGGCGAGCACCAAGTGCGAATGGATCAAATACGGTCGATCCAACCGGCTATCACGGATGCGGCTTGACGCGGGTCCACACTTGAGGGTTAGCGAATTTTGAGAAACCAGTGATCACCGGTTGGTCCGGTTGATGGCGGGATGGTCAGACAGCTTGTGGCAATGGTTGTCTACTTCATTCAATACCAATTTTTTTCTTACAACAATTTGTGAGGTGTTCAAATGGGTTTAGCCTCAGCAATGACGACGGCGCTGTCCGGCTTGACGGCGGCGGAAGCCAAGATTGACGTCTTGGGTAACAACTTGGCCAACTCCCAAACGGTCGGGTTCAAAGAATCCGATGTGATTTATTCGACGCAGTTTTTTCAAACCCTGAGCAGAGGTTCCGCGCCCACCGGCAACAACGGCGGCGTCAACCCGCGGCAATTTGGTGTCGGTACCAAAGTCGCCGGCATTTCCACGTCGCATGCCCAAGGGACGATTACGCTGAGCAACAGCCAGACCAATCTGGCGATTCAAGGCGACGGCATGTTTGTTGTCCAGGGCGCCGGCAACGAGCAGATGTACACTCGGGCAGGCGTGTTCGGGACCAACGCCAACAATGAGCTGGTGACACCCAACGGCAATCGTCTGTTGGGTTTTGCCGTGGATGAAGACTTCAACCTGCAAACCAATGGTATGCGACCACTCAGCGTCCCGATGGGTATGACCGCTGTCGCCCAGGCTACGACCAGCGTCGTACTCGAGGGTGGCCTGCCTCCCAATGGCGAGTTCGCCGACACGGCCAGTGTGGTGCAGAGCCAGCCGCTGGGGGTCTCGTTTATTCCGGCCGCTGCGCTCCAAGGAATGAATGTCAACAGCAGTCCGGCCCCCTCCATCGCTCCGGTCACCACCAACTCGATTGACGGTGGTGGCTCGCATCCGGAAGATGCCACCTTTCGCTATCGATTTGTCTTTGTGGACTCTTCCGGCACCGAGAGCACGGTGTCGGCTCCGCTAACGGTCACCACGCCGGTGGGCAACGGCCTTGCCGATAACACGATTCAGATCAACAACTTGCCGGTGCAGCCGACGTCGTATCAGAATTTGCGCGTTTACCGGACGGCGGCCAACGGCAGTGAGTTTTTTCGACTGACGGATTTGGGCCCAGGTGCCACCGGGTTCACAGATAACAATGCTATCCCGCTGTCGTCCGACGCTTTGAACCAAGACTTTTTGTCCGGGGGCTACACCTACCGGGTGACTTATTCGGTGGTGGGCGAGCCGGAAACACGACCTTCCCCGCCTGTTGGACCAGTCAGTGTGGTCAACGGCCGAATTCAATTGAGCAACTTGCCCGCGCCGCCGACACCGGCGCCCGGCGATCGCTTTCCGGCCTACGATACGGTGAACATCTATCGCAGTTCCCCCGCCGACCCCGGTAGCTTCTACTTGGTGCACTCGGGTGCGCCGGGCACCACCTTCACGGACAATCGCTCCGACGACGCGATCAGCGACTTGACCAATCCCGCCAATCGTGCCCTCAACTTCTCGGGGCCTCCGGTCGACACCGGGACGCTCTTGACCGAAGTCGTGGTGTTGGATGGCGAAGACTACGTCCCGGCCTTCGAGCTCGGCCAATTCTCCTTGAACTTGCGGAAGGGTGGGGACGCAGGCAAGTCGTTTACGCGATCGATGGAGATCACGGCTAGCACACGCATCAGTGATCTGATGCAGTTCATCGAAGATTCCGCTGGCATCGTTCGTCCGAACGCCAGCAACGGTATTCCCACCTCCCTCAGTCGCTTGCCGGGCGAGCCCGGGAACTTAAGTGCCGGTGTCACGTTGGTGGATGGCGCGCTGCGAATCATCTCCAACAACGGCAGCATCAACTCCGTCTCGATCCCCGCAACCGGGATGCGGATCACGAACGCCGACGGCATTCGCGAACTGGGTATCGGCTTCACCAATCGGCAACGGGCGACCGGTACCACGGCCGCCACCGAGTTTGTGGCCTACGACTCCTTGGGAATTCCACTACAGGTTCGCGTCTCGGTCGTGATGGAGTCGCAGAGTCGCGATTCGACGGTGTATCGTTGGTACGCCGATTCTCCCGATAACGACCCGACGGTGGGCGACAGTACCCACGTGGGGACGGGCCTCATCGAACTGGACGGAATGGGCCGTTTGAAGAATGTCACCAACACCACCGTGACGATTGGTCGCTCCAATGTTCCGGCTGACCATCCGCTTTCGTTTGACTTGAACTGGGACATCATCAGCGGCTTGGCCTCCGATCAGGCCGTTGTGACGGCCTCGAGTCAGGATGGTGCCGGTGCGGGGACATTGACCAGTTTTGCTGTGAATCGCGATGGCTCGATCACCGGTGTGTTCTCCAACGGCAGTTCCCGCCTGCTGGGCCAGGTGATGTTGGCCGTCTTCTCCAACCAACAGGGTCTGATCCAACGGGGCGATAACCTGTACGGCCACGGCGTGAACGCGGGCATTGCCCTGCGCCGTCCCGGTGATGGCAGCGGCGGCGAATTGATCGCCGGAGCGTTGGAGTTGTCCAATGTCGACATCGGTCGAAATCTGATCGATCTGGGCCTGGCCTCCACCCTCTACCGCGGTAACTCGCGGGTCATCTCGACGACGCAACAGTTGCTAGACGAGTTGCTCAATCTTCGCCGTTAAGATCAACTTATTCGGATTATTCGACGATAAGTGAAAGGATGAGAACGGGTAGTCGGGGGCGGTCGCGTGACCGGAGGGAAAGACGCTTGATTCGCGTGACCAAGCTGGACGGCACCCCCATCGTGCTGAATGCCGATTTGATTCGCTATGTCGAGCAATTGCCCGATACCTACATCACACTGACCAGCGGTGATCGGATGATCGTCCGCGAAACGATGGAACGGGTGATGGATCTGGCAATCGCTTATCAGCAGCAGAAGCACCTGCTGCCGCGCGACTGGCGATTGAGTCATTCCCGTGACATCCCTGGCTAGCCGCTCGGGAGTCTAGCAACGTGACGGAGTGGAACTAGGGGACATCATGGACATCACAACCATTATTGGTTTGATCGTGGTCGCCGTCCTGTTGGTGGTTTCCATTGTCATCGGCGGCGGTTCATTCAATAGCTTCGTCGATGCTCCTTCCGCCATGGTGGTGATTGGAGGAGCGATCGCCGCCACCATGATCGCCTGCCCGCTGAAGGACTTCCTCAGCGTCTTCAAAGTCTCGCTGAAAGTCTTTTTAAACAAGGCCGAGAGCATCCCGAAGATCATCGATCAAATCGTATCTTTGGCCGAAGTTGCTCGTAAAGATGGCCTCCTGGCTCTGGAATCCCGTTTAGCAGATATTGATCATAAGTTTATCAAGTTGGGTGTCCAAATGGCGGTCGACGGCTCGCCGCCGGAAGTGATTGAGGATATTCTCCGCACGGAGTTGGACTCGGTCGCCGCGCGACACTCGCTGGGCAAGGGACTGATGGACACCATGGGACGCTACGCACCGGCTTACGGAATGATCGGGACCCTGATGGGTCTGATCATGATGTTGGCTAACATGTCGGATCCGTCCAGCATCGGTAAAGGTATGGCGGTCGCGTTGATTACGACCCTGTACGGCGCGATTATCTCCAATGCCGTTTTCTTACCCTTCGCCGATAAACTCAATTCCCTGAACAAAAAAGAGCTCACCGCGATGGAGATCGTGATTCGCGGTATCATGGCCATCCAAGCCGGCGAGAATCCCCGCGTGATTCGCCAAAAACTCAACTCGTTCCTGGCCCCCAAGGCTCGACCCAAAGAAGCGAGTTGATCCGTGGCACAAGATGAAGATCCACCTCCTGGCGTGCCCGAATGGGTTGTGACCTTCGGCGACATGATGTCCCTGCTGCTGACCTTCTTTATCATGCTGGTTTCGCTGAGCGAGATCAAACAAGAAGAAAAGTATCAAGCGCTGGTCGAATCCATTCGCAAACAACTGGGACATGTCTCGAGCCGGGAGAGCACCATTCCCGGACCCGCTAAACCGCGCAACTCTATGGTCCAACAAGTGGCCAATTTGGCCCGCGCCAAACGACAAGACTTGATGCAGGGCGGTCAAAAAGTGGAAGCCCCCACCGGCGAAAGCCGCACGGTTCAAATCGTTCGGCCCGGCAGTCGCACCGTGGTTGGTACCAACGTTTTCTTTGCCGAGTTCGAACACGATCTGCGAGCCCTGGAGAAACAAAAACTGGCCGACCTCGGGCCCAAGATCATCGGCAAACCCCAAAAGATCGAAGTCCGCGGGCACACGAGTCGCAAGCCGCTGCCGGCCGGTTCGACCTACTCCGACCACTACGACTTGGCCTACCAACGTGCGCGACAAGTCCGCGAGTACCTCGTCAAAGAACTCGGAGTCGAACCCTACCGCGTCCGCATGATCGCCGCGGGCTCCGACGAAGTCCTCCACGCCGGTGTCGACCCTGACAAGCTGCTGCTGAACTCGCGGGTCGAGGTGTATCTGCTAGATGAGTTGGCAGAAGGACTGACCGGGTCCGAGGCAGAAAGACAGGAACGACTCATCGAGTTGCCCCAATAACGCCCAGCGTTTACGCACATCGTTTACGCACATCGTTCACGCACATTGTTTACGCCAATCGTTTACGCACACCGATGAGCGATGGGCTTTTGGCAATGGACTGTGGGCAACGGGGGCAACGGGCTATCTATGTCCGCGAGCCGCAAGTCGCTGGCGGTCCAATCGGCCGCAGCTACCGTTCGCGTGCCAGCGTTGGCCGAATGCTTGGCCACTCGTCGGCTTGTCGCTGCAACCACTGGGCGGTGGTTTGCCGTCGCTGCTTGTCGTCGCTACTGAGCCAACTCTGCAAGCTGCTCAGGCTCATCTGCAACAGGACCTCCGGTCGCTCGGCCACGCCCGGTCGCACGGTGGCTGGCCCGGTCGGTGGGATCATCATGGTATACGGCCCGCCTCCCGGACCCAACAGCTGGAAGCACAATTGCCGCTGTCGCCCGGCCGACGCGTTGATACCAAGTCCGCCAACCGTTGCGGGACCTCGTTCGGCCAATTGGCTCATCAAGTCGCCGATCTCCTCAGCCAATCGTTCCAGCACCGCTCGAGCTGCCATGACCTTATTCACGGCCGGGGACCGCGTCTTGCCCCAGCGATCTCGTTCACCGAACTCCAAATAACGCGTGACGACGGCTTGGTCCAACCGCGGGCACGGCAAGTGGCCTGCCAGACGAGTCAGCTGGGTGGTGTCGAACTGCGGATCCGTCGTGTCGTAGTCTTGATAGATCTTCATGGCCTCGAACATCTTCGCCGCGAAGTCGCTCTCCATCGCTTGCTGCCCGGCCAGCTCCGGGCAGAACTCCACGCCTCGAGAGCCGAAATACCCATAACAATATTGGATCAGCTCCCGCGGTGTGATGCCATGCTCGGGTGCCAAATGAAATGTCCGGCCTGCAGCTGCCGGGGCTTGCAGCAAATGCGTGATCACCGCCGATACCCACTGCACCGGGACGATGTTTCGTGGCTCATCCCCACTCATCGGCAAGCGGATCGGTGTCAGAATTTGGCCCGCCTCGTCGCGTTCCTGCTGCGGTACCAACAAGGCCATCGTGCGCAAGTACAGGTACAGGCCATGGTAACTGCTGGTATACCCCGTCTCCGAGTCCCCTGCGATCACGACCGGTCGATAAATGGTCGCCGGTCGTCGCAGCTTGGCGGCTCGCACCAATCCCTCGGCCACCCACTTGCTGTGTTCGTAGTCGTTGCGAAACTCGGGCTCCGTCGGGTAGTCCCCCTCCATCACTCGGCCCGCCGACCGACCCGCCACATAGGCCGTCGACACGTAGTGGAACTCCTCCAGACCCAAGTCCTCCACCCAGGCCAGGACCTGCCGCGTGCCGACGACGTTTGTCTGCCACGGCTCACCTTCGCGGCTCGGGCCAAAAAACTTCAATACCGCCGCATTGTGCAAACAGCCTCGCACGTGCCGCCGACACCAAGCCTGCGCTTCCGCTGATAGGCCTAAATTCGGCGACCGCACATCTCCCGCCAAGACCACCGGCCGAGGTAGCAGACGCCCCTGCTCCCGCTCCCACCGCTGCATGATGGCCTCCACCCGCTCTTCGGCCGAAGCTCGCTTGTCGGGACGCACCAAGACCGCCACCGGCAATCCCGCTGACAAGAGGTCGCGCAGAAGGTACTGGCCGACCAGACCCGTTACGCCCGTCAATAACCAATAATTGCGTTCGTCCGCCCCAGGACGGGTCGGCGGCGTAGGCTCTTTTTTCAATGGACTAGCTATCCTCCGCGCACGATGCGGCTATGGTCAGAATTCTTTCGGCGACGCCTTCCGATCCCTCTCCAGTCTCTAAAGCCTAGTTCCTGGCTTGCTAGCACGGAAGCTTCAAAGCCGCTAAGTCACCTCTTTTCAAACGCTCGCTTGAAATAACTGCCTCACAGCCATCCTTAAGATCGCTAATTTCGTTTTTTTCCGAACCACCGGCCGCTTGGGTGCGTATTAGCCGGACGCGATCTCAAGACGAGGTCCCGATCCAGCGATCCGGCGGGCCCCTTCGGTCCCCCGGCCTGTGTCGATCGATCCGCTACTCAGGAAGTGCTAGCGATGAACACCTTATTCTCTGGGCGAAGACGATTCGGCGGTGGCTGTGACCGCCTGAGTCCAAAGCCCCGCGATACTAACAACTGTCAGGAAGAAACACGGGCGACTCACCGGTCGAGAGCCCCTCCCTGTTGGTTCGACAGCCAGGTCGCCAGCCGGCACCTCTCGAGCCAATCACTCGAGAGTCGCCGACGCGACAACCACTTGAAAGGAATCACGCCATGGCAAAGTTCTACGTACAATCGGGTTTGGTAGCTCACATCGTGACGGCCAACGACGCGTTCAGCGCGGCGCTCTGGGCCATGCACCTGGTTATGGAAGATGTCGTGCCAGTGGAGGAGGTCGATTGGTTGGACGAAGCGGACCAACCCGAACACGGGTTCGCCGATGGCCTGCTGAAATTGGGCGAGGAGATCCTGGTCAGCGAGGTGGGCTGGGGTCGCGAGGAGGCCGGCCGCTTTGACACGGCCGACACCTTGGCCGAGTGGAACCAGTTGGTCATCGCATTGACCCGCCTGGAAGCTCGCTTGCAGTTGGACCCGGTCAGCGAGCACCGCATGGTGGCTGTCGCTGACCTGTTATCTAATTAAGTGTCGGGGCTAAGTGTGAGGACCGAAGCGGTCGACCGGTGGGTCGCCGCCGTCGGCTGGCGGGCTAGTTCCTGAGCTAGTTCGCGAGACTTTCGGCGGCGGCTGGGATCACGGGTGGCTGGGATCACGGGCGGGCTAGCCCCGCATTTTTTCGGCCAATCTGCCGGGGGATCCCATCGTGCTGAAGCCGCAGTCCAGGTGCAGGATTTCGCCGGTGATGCCATCCGACATGTCGGACAGCAGGAAGGCGCCGGACTTGCCCAGTTCCTCGTTGGTGATATTTCGCCCCAGCGGCGACATGCCTTCGTAGACGGCCAGCATTTCCTTGACGCCGGCGGCGCTGCCGGCCAGGGTGTAGACTGGGCCGGCGCTGATCGCGTTGACTCGGATGCCTTGTGGGCCCAAGTCGTGCGCCAAGTAGCGTGTGGTGGCATCCAGCGCGGCTTTACAAATGCCCATCACGTTATAGCCCGGGACGCACTTTTCTCCACCGAGGTACGTCATGCAACAGATGGCGGCCTTGGGCTTCATCAAGGGACGTAAGTAGCGGCAGGCGGCGATCAAGCTGTAGACGCTGACGTCCATGGCCAACGCGAAGCCATCGCGGCTGGTGTCGATCGTATCCAGCTTCAAGTCGTCGGTTTTGGCAAACGCGATCGAATGCAGCAGAAAGTCGATTTGTCCGAACTCCTGGGCCACTACTTGGGCCACATGCTCCAAGTCGGCATCTTGTTGGATATCCATCGGAACCAGAAACTTGGCCAACGGGTTGGTCGAGGTGCACTTTTCGACGCGGGCCCGATTGCGTTTTTTGTCGTCGTCGGCTCGGTCCGGCAGATGCGTAAAGCCGCACTCGCCACCTTGATTCATGATCTCTTTGGCGATTGACCACGCGATAGAGCGATCATTGGCGACGCCCATGATCAAGCCCCGCTTACCCTCGAATAATCCCATCTCTGTTTCTCCTGTGAGGTTGGCCAAGGTCGGCCGCGATTTGGCCCGCTGTCGCCCAAGCCTGCCTGAATCGACTGACTCGACTGACTCGACTAAATCAACCGTGGCGACTGAACCAACTGAGCCAGCCGAGGTGACTGAACCAGCCTAGGTGACTGAACCAGCCTAGGTGACTGAGCCAACTGAACCAACCGAGTGTGGCTGGAGCAGCGGCTTTGTGGGCGGGGGGCCGATTTGGTAGGATATCGCCCGCCCCGGGTCCTCTTCCATAGCACCCGGAGGTCGCGGTCCCATCAGTGGCACAGTCTAGCACGGCGGTCCAAATCGCGTAACGGTGGGTTTTGGGGTTCGTTCCTGGTGCGTTGTCTGGCGAGAACCGGTCGATAAACATGAGTGATTTCAGTCCGGAGCTGCCGACCCTTGGTCATCCATTGACGGATTGGGGTTCGATATTTGAGCGGGCTGCTCGGCATTCACCGGCGCGGGATCTGGTTGGTTTGGGGCTGGGTTGTTTAGCGGCGGCGGCTCGAGCGGACGGGACCGCCCGCGACGGCGGCGGCTTATTGCTTCGCTGGGTGGTGGAGCAGCTGCCGGGGCTGCAAACCGCGTCGGTCTGGCGGGGCCAAAAGGGCCTGTGGACGGCCTTAGCCAGCTCGCTGACCACCCCTGAGACGGAGCTTCGTCAGCGGGCGGATTGGCTATCCGACGTGTTGGATCGTGAGCTACCGGATTTGGATTTTCCCTGGGGGGCGATTGGCCTGCTGGCCGCCCCTCGTCGCGATCATTTGCTGGTGTATCAGTGGTCGACCCCGGCGGCTGCCGAGGCCTTCTGGCCGCGTGTCCAGGAGTGGTCTGCGGCTGTCGAGTGTTTGTGGGCCTGGAACGAGGCGGCACTGGGCGCGCAGGATGAAGCGCGACATCTCCAGGGTTTGTTGGATTTGACGGCCGCCTGGAATCGCGCTACCGATTCGGTCGATCTTTTGCAGCAGATCGCCGAGACCTCGACGGCTTGGATCCCGTGCGAGCGGGCGACGATTTTCCTGTGGGACCGCGCCAATCGCGTGCTGTTGGGGCGTCCGGCCTTGGGAGTCGATGGCGGTGAACTGCGGGTACCCGACGATGCCGGGCTGGTGGGGCAAGTCGTCCAGACGGGCCTACCCGGGCGCGTGGATGCGGACGTTCCCGTGGAACAAGCCCAAGTCGACCGCCGCACCGACGTGCGTTTGAATTTCCACACCCGCTCGCTGTTGTGTGTGCCTTTGTGGGGGGACGACGGCCAGTGCGTGGGGGCATTTGAACTGATCAACAAGCAACTGGGCAATTTTGATTCCCGCGACTTGGGTCATCTGGTCCTCTTGGCCAAACAGGCGGCCATCGCGTTGAGTGGCCTGCGCCGCGTCGAACAGCTCGTGCTGTCGCAACGCACCTCAGCCGCCCAGGCCGCCGCCGCGGTCCAGCTCCGCGGCAGCTCCCCGCTGATGGCGACTCTCCGCGAATCGTTGACTCGCGTCGCGCCCACCGATCTCTCGGTCTTGTTATTGGGCGAGAACGGCACGGGCAAAGAGGTGGCCGCTCGGCTGCTGCATTACGAAAGCCAGCGGCGCGATGAGGTCTTGGTGGCTGTCAACTGCGCGGCGATCCCCGACACTTTGCTGGAGAGCGAGCTGTTTGGCCACGAAAAAGGTGCCTTCACCGATGCGATCGAATCGCGGCCTGGCAAGTTCGAGCTGGCCAGCCACGGGACGATCTTTTTGGACGAGATCGGCGACATGAGCTTGAGTGGTCAGGCCAAGTTGCTGCGGGTCTTGGAGGACAAGACCATTGTCCGCGTGGGTGGCTCGCGGACGATCGCGACCCAGGCCCGTGTTGTCGCTGCCACGAATCAAAATTTAGCGGAATTAGTGCGGCAGCGTCGTTTTCGAGAAGATTTGTTTTTTCGTCTGAATGTGGTGACTCTGGAAATTCCTCCGCTGCGGCTCCGCGGCAACGATGTCATCGAGCTGGCGCAGTTTTTCCTGGAGGGCTTCTGCCAACAGGCCCGCCGACCCGTGCCGCGATTGACCGACGCGGCTCAAACCGCCCTGCTACAACACCCCTGGCCCGGCAACGTCCGCGAGCTCAGGAACATGATGGAACGCTTGGCGTTCTTGTCGACCACCGCTGTCGTCGAGCCCCGCGACCTATCGTTTCTGTCGCTGCCTGCAAGTTCCGATTCGTCGACTTTGAACCACTTAGCTCTGAACTTGCCGTTGGCCGAAGCCACGCGGGAATTTCAAATCCAGCTGATTCAGCATCACTTGGATCTGACCGCTGGCAATATGACCGACGTCGCCCATCGGTTGGGCGTCGCCCGGACCAATCTCTATCGCAAGATGAAGCAATTGGGCATGTCCGACCCTTGATCGCTGGACCCACCGGCGACGTCTGATTGGGCGTTGGTATCCTACTTGCCACTGGTTGGGCATTGACCGCTATGGCAATGAGCCTGTGTGAGCAAAAAAAAGCTGACCGTCGCCGGTCAGCTTTTTTTTATTACGTGCTTCTGCGATCGATCGTCTTTTAATTGCGTTTCGCTGGCCGGCTTCACCGCCGGTGTCAGGGGCGTCGCCCCTGCAAGGATGTGTCTTGGTCAGGCGAGCGGGCTAATCCCAATCCTCGTCGTCATCTTCTTCGTCTTCTTCGTCATCGTCCCAATCATCGTCGTCGTCCCAATCGTCGTCCTCTTCTTCATCGTCGCCCTCTTCTTCGTCCTCTTCGACTTCTTCCCAGTCCTCGTCTTCTTCGTCGTCGTCTTCTTCTTCTTCGCTCTCTTCGTAGTCCTCGTCCTCGACGTCTTCCTCGTCGAACTCTTCGTCGAACTCCTCGACGTCATCTTCGTCGTCGTCTTCTTCGTCGTCGTCCTCGAACCCGAACTCGTCTTCCTCGTCATCGTCGTCGACCAGATCTTCGTCTTCCAGATCCTCGTCGTCGACCGCGAAGACATTCCAGCTTCGCACCGCCGGTTCGGTCATGTCGATCGATTCTGCTTCGGGCAGGGATCGACCTGATACTGAAAATGTCATGCTCACGGTTGGATTCCTCCAAAGGTCGAGGGGGAAACTTGGGTCGGGGGTCAAAGCTAGCCTAGGGCGTCTCGGCGAAATATAGCGATCTTTGCCGGGTGTGCAACACCGTTCCGCCGGTTTAGGGCACTCTTTCTTACAGCGATCGCCGGGTCACTCGAGCTCCGCCGGATCGCTCTCGAGCCCGCCATTGTCCGCCAGACCTGGCGCCCCTGGCGGCAACGGAGTATCGTTATCGGATGGCTTTTGTCGCCGCAGTTGCCCCGCCGCTGGCAAGTCATCCAAACTACCCAGACCGAACAGTTTAAGGAACTGTCGGGTTGTCGCATAGAGGAAAGGGCGGCCCAATTCCTCGCTTCTTCCCGCAATCTTGACGAGATCTTTTTCCATCAATTGGCGGAGTACATCGCCGCTATGAACGCCGCGAATGGCATCGATTTCCGCTCGGCCCAACGGCTGTCGGTAAGCGATGACCGCCAACGTCTCCTGCGCCGAGTTGCTCAAACGCTCGGGGGTTCCGACGTGCTGCAAGCGACGGATCCATTGGGCGAACTGTGGTCGAGTCAATAATTGGTAGCCACCGGCCACTTGGCGAATCTGAAACGCGCGGCCTCTCCGGTCGTAATGCCGGTTCAGCTCGCTGATGATCGTGCGGACTCGGGTGGCGTCCCGCACGTCGGCCAGCTCGGCGATGCGTCGAGCTCCCTGGGGCTCTTTTGCGATCAACAACACCGCCTCCACCCGCTGTTGTTCGGTCAACGTCTCCTCCGCCCGGCCGCGATTTGGCCGGCTTTCGGACGCTGCCCAGTACACGCTGACGCTGCCCAGGTGCGGTCGCCGGCGAGCAAATACCGCCGCGGGATTCCACGGTTGACTATAAGGTCGGTCGGCCCGCATGGTGCTCGCTCGGTGCTCGCTGGCTCTGAGGTCTCGGGATCAGGTAAGACGGCGACAGAACGTCGCTGCTTCTCGGCCTTAAAGTCTACCCGAACAACGGTTCGCGGAGTAGGATAAGCGACTCGGTCGGACCGTTCCCTTCCCATGCTGTACAGGCCCATGGTGTTTCGCCGCGCTTTTACCTGGTTGGCTCGCGCTTTGGTGGCCATCTTGTTGTTGGCCGCCGCGGTTGGCATCTGGTTGGCCTTTGGCCAGATCGACGGCGTTGAAGTCTGCCCACACTCTTTCCAATTACGCTCCTTCTCTTACTGGCGGCCACCTCTCAGTCCGCTGGCTTTCGGCAAAACGGTCTCGGTCTCCGACGAATTTGCTATTGCGCTGTCGCTGACTGGCACGTTCTCGCCCGACGCCCATCAGCGGTGGGATCTGGTGCGGGACAACTATTCGGCTCAGGCTGCCCAACGCGACTTGTCCGCCCGCTATCTGGCTGACCATTTCCGTCGGTCAGCACCCGGTCCCGAGTTCCGCTGGGTGCAGTGGTCGCGCGACAATCCGGCCTGCGCCGCTCGCCTCTGGCCGTGGGTCAGTCGCCTGGCTGTGGATGACCTGTATGTCGTTTTGCCCCAGCTGTTCCATTATGTCGATTTGGCGGATACCACTGACCCGACGGCTTTCGAACGTGAAATCCAACGCCTGATCGTTGCGGACGTTCAGGCCATCCGCGACGATGCGGTTGCCTTGGGACAAACCGACCGCGTCCTGGTGTTGGACGCCCTCCTGGCCCATTACCAATCCCTGGTGGTCAAGTGAGCGAGTGTGATTTACTTAGATAATAATGCCACGACACGATTGGCTCCCGAGGTTTTGGCGGCTATGACCGATGCCTGGCGCTTGGGGCCGCTCAACCCCGCCAGCCAGCATCGTGGCGGTCAACTGGGCCGGCGGCTGCTCGAGGAAGCTCGCGACACTCTCCTGGCTTGCCTGGGGGCTCAAACCCGCGGACTGCATCCAGATCGGTTGGTTTTTACCAGTGGCGGCACCGAGGCCAATAACTGGGCCTTGGCCGGGCTGGCTCGAGCTGGCCAGCAGGTCTTGGTGTCCGCCATCGAGCACCCCAGCGTGTTGGCGGCCGCCACTCAACTGGCGCGCTTGAACTTCGATGTTCGCTCGATTCCGGTCGACGGCGCCGGGGTGGTCCGGTTGGACAGGTTGGAAGAGCTACTAACCCAGCGACCGACCGGTTTGGTGGCTGTGATGGCCGCCAACAACGAGACTGGGGTCATCCAGCCGATTCAGCGGGTCGTCGAGTTGGCCCATCGCTTCGGCGCGGCTGTCCACTGCGACGCCGTCCAATGGCTGGGGAAGCTGCCCTTGAGCTTTAGCGAGTGGGGGGTGGATAGCATGGCGGTTACCGCACACAAACTTCATGGCCCGGTCGGGGTGGGGGCGCTCTGTCTCCGCGCCGGCATCACGCCGCTCCCCCTCTTGTGGGGGGGATTTCAAGAAGACGGTTTCCGACCCGGGACGGTCCCTCTGCCCCTCATCCTCGGTTTTGCCGCTGCCTGCCGCTTGTTCACGGCCGACGTCCCCGAGCGTCTGCGATTGCTGCGGGACCACTTGGAGGACGGCTTGGCCCAGCGGTGGCCAATTCAGGTCAACGGCCTCGCTGCGCCCCGGCTGCCCCACACCGCCAACGTGGCTCTACCGGGTTTGGACCGCCAAGCGCTGCTGTTGGCCGCCGACCGCCACCAACTGTGCCTGTCGACCGGATCGGCCTGTTCCAGCGGCTCCAGCGAGCGCTCGCCGGTGCTTTTGGCGATGGGACTGACGCCCGAATTGGTCGACAGCAGCCTGCGGCTCAGCGTCGCCCGGGACACTACCTTGGCCGATGTGGACGCCGCTATCGATATCTTGCTGCAAATTGCTAGCACTTTGCAGCCTTGACTCCGGACCCTGAGCGGGAGTGGGCTGGCCGCTGGGGGCGGTTTACAGGATTCGGGTTCGGCCGCCCGTATCGCTGGTTTTCGGCCGCCCTGGTCCTGATTTTCCCTGCTAGTTTTGCTCGGTTCCGCCCCCGCTACCCTCGCTTATCGCTCGTTATTTTGCTACAATTCGGGCGTTGGTTGACCACTTTCTGTGTTCGACTTGTGACGGTGGCGTTGGGCCGTCGTTCCGCTCTGCCTGAACCGAGCATGATCCCACTTGCTGTTCCTGCTGCTGAAACCTCGCTGACCGCTGCGGAATCCCCGCAGTTGGCTGGGCATTTTTTCGTCGTTGCCGGTCGTGTTGCCGCGGGATCAACTGCTGCGGGTGCTCGGATCGCTGGAAGTTTTGCTGCTGCTGATTCGCCGCTGCATTCGTGCCCCGATACAGCGGGTGGCGGGGCACCCATGTTTGTGGGTGACGACAGCAATCCCTTGGTTCGCTGGGTCGTGCAGGTAGTTGAGCAGCCCCGTAGCGACGCCACTTTTTTTGCTGGGTTATGGCCGCTGACGATGGTCGGCCCTCCCGGTGTGGGCAAATCCGTTCTGGCTGCTGGTTTGGTCAGCCGTTTGACCCCATCTGGTGCGGCGACGGTCGTGCAGACAACGGCCGACGATTTGGCCCGATCGTTTCAGTCGGCTTTGGAGGTCAATGCGCTGGCGGATTGGCGCTCTCGTTTGGATTCTGCCGCTGTCGTGCTTTTGGAGCAACTACCTCGACTGGCGCCGCACGCCTTGTTACAGCAGCAACTGGCCGAAATTTTGGATGCTCGCGCCCTCCGGGGCCTGCCTTCGTTGTTTATTTCCACTGATCCGTTGGTCCGCTGTGGCTTATCGGATCGCCTCTTGTCGCGACTACATATGGGCTTCACCTTGCCGGTGGCACTGCCGGGGCCGGCGGCACTGCGTGTCTTGGTGCAACAAACCTTTGAGCTGGCCGGTTTGACCATCTCTCGCCCGCAGATCGAGCAGCTGTTGGTGGCCGGCCTTCGTGATCCAACGGTTATCAAATCGATCGCCCATCGTTGGTTGTTGGAACGCGGTCGGGCCCCTTTCGACTTGGCCTTGGCTCCCCCATCGATTCACGAGTGTCTGGGTTCGACGGTTCCCACTCCGGTTCAACCGGAGGTCGTTCTCAAGCTCACTGCCAAGTTATTCCAACTCTCGGTCAAGGATCTTCGCGGCTCGGCTCGCACATCCACATGCTGCCGGGCTCGAGCTTTGGCCATGTGGGTCTGCCGTCAATACCTGCGCATCAGTTATCAACAAATAGGCCATTTGTTCGGTAACCGCGACCATTCGACGGTTTTGAGCAGCTGTAAGAAGATGGACGCGTTGTTGACCAACGATGTCTTTTTGCAAGCCACGTTGCAGCAATTGCTGTCTCGTTTGCCCTTACCATTGGAGTTGGCTCGGTCCTGATCGGCGCCTCGCCGCTGTGGAAAAGTCGTCAGTAAACCGTCTCCGGTTTCGTCGATAACTCCGCTCCGGCGTCCACCGATTGGCGGCTGTCGATAAACCTGGCCCTGACTGACTGCGATTGTCCTCGGGCCAACAGTTTGTAGACAGGTTTTCCACAGCTCGGCAGCGGTTCATTTAGTGTGTTTTCACCGGGGTTTTGCCCCTCCAGCATGCTTTGTGAACAGGCTACTGGCTCGCCTACACTACTACTGATTAAGTTTAACCTAAAAGGATATTGGTTACGCATGAAACTTTGGATCGAACGTGAACGTTTCGCCGCGCTATTTTCCTTGGCCGCGGTGGTCGCCCCTCAGCGTAGTCCCCGCGAGATTTTGACGAACGTTAAAATTCAGGCGCTCGGTAGCGAGGCCGTCATCACGGCCAGCGACATGGACTTGGCGATTCGGCTGCACACCACGCTAGTCAACGTCGAGCGGCCCGGCGCGATTGTCGTCCCGGTGGAACGCTTCGGCCGGGTCCTAAAAGAGGTCATCGACGAGAAGCTCTTGATTGAGGTCGTTAACGACCAGGCGGTGATAACCGGCGTCAGCAGCCGTTTTGAGCTACCCTTGGTGGATCCGGACGAATTCCCGGTCGTCGAAGAGTTCAGCGACAAGAACTACTTGGAAATGCCCAGCCGGGTGCTGAAAGAGATGATCAAGCGGACGGCCTTCGCCGCCGACGTCGAAAGCACACGTTATGCGTTGAGCGGTATCCTGTTGGAACCGCAATCGGACCAACTCATGACGGCGATAGCCACGGATGGACGACGTTTGGCGAAGATGGACGGGGTGGTGCGTTTGGTAGGAGATGTCAACACCCAACAGACCACGATCGCCCCGACCAAGACGATGTTGTTGGTGGAGAAGATGTTGCCGGACGACGATTCGCCGTTGCAGCTGGCCGTCGATAGCAATGAGCTGCGGGTGCAAACCACCAGCGGCACGATCCACTCGCGGTTGGTCGAAGGGCGGTTCCCCAAGTGGAAGGACGCGATACCACAAGAGAGGAATTCGCTGAAGGTCGATATCCTGGCCGGCACGTTGTACAGTGCGTTGCGGCAAGCGGCGATCGTATCGGACGCAGAGACCCGGGGAGTGGACTTTTGGTTCGCTGCCGGGACTTTGGTCGTCAATAGCCAGACGGCCCAAATCGGGCACGCTCGAATCGAAGTGCCGATCAACTATGACGGGGAAGACGTCCAGACCGCACTGGATCTGCGGTACCTGACGGACATGCTCCGCGTGGTCGGACCAGATCAACTGATCCGCATGGATATAGAAGGTCCGCAGACAGCGGCTTACTTGACGACCAACGACAGCTTCGGTTACGTGATCATGCCGCTGACCCGCAAGACCACCAAGGCCTAAGTATCCAGCCGGGGCTGGGGACTAACAACGCCAGGAGAGCCGCCATGGAGGAAGCACCCGGGGATGGGCGAGAACCAGCGGAGGCTTGGTTCGACTTGCAAGATCACGTGAAGCGGTACGGGAGGTCGGGGGCCTACCCCAAGCCGCTGAGGACCGTACTCAACCGGTTATTGGCGAGACAAGGCTACAACCAGACGTTGGGTGATGCCTCGCTACAGGAACTGTGGGAACAAACCGTGCCAAAGGGTTGGCGAGGCAACACACGAATCAAGAAGTACAGTCGCGGGGTACTGGAGATAACCGTCGACAATCCGATAACCTTGCAACAGTTGGAGTTTGCCAAACACCAGATGGTGCAGCAGCTCCAACAGACGGCGCCCGAGAAACGAATCAAACAAATCAGACTGAGCTTGGGGTGAACCGGTAACGCAGAAGTAGACCGAAACCAAGCACAACCCAGCGAAACCCGATAGAAACTAACAGACGAAGCCACGATGACAGATAACGCAGCAGATCGAGTACCGGACGGATCAGAAAACTACGGCCAGGGGGATCTGAACTATTTGAACGATCGCGAACATGTCCGGGAACGCCCGGGCATGTACATCGGCGACATCAGCAGCCGAGGCTTGCACCACCTGGTCTACGAAGTGGTCGACAATTCGATCGACGAGGCGATGGGAGGCTTTGCGACGACGGTCCAGGTCAAGATCAACCAAGACAACTCGATTACGGTCATCGATGATGGCCGGGGAATCCCGACGGACGAGCACGTCGAGTTGAGCCAGATGGAGGGTCGACCGGTCTCGACGCTCGAAGGCGTGATGACCTTTTTGAAGTTTGGTGGCAAGTTTACCAAAAGTGCCTACAAGGTTTCGGGCGGTTTGCACGGCGTGGGCGTGACGGTCGTCAATTTCCTGTCGGAATGGTGCCAAGTCGAAGTGTACCGAGGCGGGTACGTCTATCGGCAAGAATACGAACGGGGTGTGCCGACCGGACCAGTGACGAAAGGCGAAGAGACCAAGCGTCGCGGAACGAAGACGACTTTCAAATCCGACGGACAAATCTTCAACACGACCAAATACGAATACTCCATTCTCAACAAACGATTGCAGGAATTGGCGTTCTTGAATGCGGGAGTAAAAATATCCATCGAGGACGCTCGCACGAGCGACCGCGAGGACTACTGCTACCCGCGGGGCATAGTCGAATTTGTCGAGTATCTGAATAGGGCTACGGATGCGTTGCACGGCGATGTTATTTTCATCGAGGGCGAGTCGAGCGACGTCGGCTACCAGATCGCTTTACAATACAGCAGCGAGCACACGGAGAATGTTCACTCGTACGTCAACAACATCAACACGCACGAGGGCGGAACGCATATCTCCGGGTTCCGGGCCGCGTTGACGCGTTGTTTGAACCAATACGCCAAGACGGGCAACAACTTGCCGAAAGATATGGTGTTGACGGGTGAAGATTTCCGCGAAGGGCTGACGGCGGTACTATCGCTGCGAGTGGCCCATCCGCAGTTCGAAGGGCAGACCAAGACCAAACTTGGAAATTCGGAAGTCGAGAGCATCGTCGGATCGGTGGTCCATGAGCGGTTGAGTAAGTATTTGGAGGAAAACCCGAAAAGCGCCAAGGAGATAATCCGCAAAGCGATCCAAGCTGCCCAGGCTCGCGAGGCAGCTAGGCGGGCCAGGGAACAGGTGCGACGCAAGAGCATTCTAGGAGGCGGTGGGCTGCCCGGCAAACTGCGAGATTGCCTCAGTAACGATATGGAGCAGTGCGAAATCTACCTGGTGGAAGGTGACTCGGCAGGTGGCAGCGCGGAAGGTGGTCGGCTGAAAGAGTTCCAAGCCATCCTGCCGCTGCGGGGTAAGATTATCAACGCGTACAAGGCCCGTGAAGACAAGGTGTTGGCCAACGAAGAAGTGCAGAGCATGATCAGCGCCATACGGATCGGCGTGGGAGCCGATCAGGACGTCAGCAAGCGGCGGTACAACAAGGTCATCATCATGACCGATGCCGACGTCGACGGATCGCACATCCGCACCTTGTTGTTGTGCTTTTTCTACCGACAAATGTACCAATTGATATCGCAGGGCCACGTCTACGTGGCACAACCACCGCTGTTTCGGGTGACGCAGAAGAAAGAGGTGTACTACGTCCAGACCGAAGAGAAAATGAAGCAGCAATTGCTGCGTCGCGGTATGGAGTCCTGCCGCTTCGATCCCCGCACGGGCCGAGTCTTCGAAGGCGAGGAACTGGAGAAGCTCTGCCGAATATTGGCGGCGATGGAAGAAGCCCTGTACACGATGGAACGCCGCGGGATCAGCTTGGCCATCCACAGTGAACGCTTGGACCCGGTCAACAATCGGCTGCCCATGTTTCACCTGACGTTGGGCCTGGAGGACCAGTGGTTCAATACGCGGGGCGATATGGAAGCGTTCATTCAGAGCTATGAAGAAAAGCATGGCGTCAAAGTCCGCGATGTGGAAGAGAATGGGGACGACGCGGCGACGGCCGGGGCAGCTAAGACCGATGACAGTCAACGCAGCGCCCATCGACTGTCGATCAGCGAGATCCATGAAATCCGAACCATCAACAATGGTCTGAAGGATCTGGCTGAGTACGGCTTCTCATTGGCCGACTTGATGCCGCTGGAACGAACCGGCAGCCAAGAATCGCGGTACGTACTGCACCGCAGCGAGAGTGAAACAGGCGTCGAGGACTTGCGGCAGCTGCTGTCGACTGTCCGAGCGGCCGGTGAAAAGGGACTGTCGGTAACCCGGTTTAAGGGACTGGGGGAAATGAATGCGGAAGAACTCCGTGAAACCACGCTAGACCCGAAAAATCGCACCTTGATGCAGGTGACCATGGAAGACGCCGGAGCGGCCGACGACATGTTCCGGATCCTGATGGGCGAGAAAGTCGAACCGCGGCGCGAGTTCATCGAAAAGCACGCACTCGAAGTCCGGAACCTGGACGTCTAAGCGAAAGGCTCGACGGACGGGTGGAGAGAGAAGCTCAGCGAGTCAGCCAGGGCCGCTCCAGATAGGTACGGCAAGTGACTTGGCCGTCGGGGAAAACGGCCAACAACACGGCACCGACTTCGTCCGTTACGAGGACCTGGGACCCGGCTTGTTCGTACGCCGAGCGAGTGACGGCGGGAACTCGCAGGGACGAGGCCGAGACGATGGCCAAGGGAGACTGGGCCCAGGCGGCCACGGCGGCAGGCTGGCTGTTGTGGCTGCCATGGTGGGGGACTTGGATGACTTGATAACCAGAGTGCAATCCGGCCAACAGGTCCCGCAGCCCGTCGCCCTCCACGTCGGCAGTCAAGAGGATTCGCGCCGAGCCGTAACTGAGCTCCAGGACCAGGCTGTTGGAATTGTCGCCGTCGCCGTAAGGCTGGGCTTGTGGCGACAAGACGCGGATCGCCCAGTCTTGGCCCTGGCATAAAACATCACCGGCGATAACCCATCGTTGCGGAACGCCGGATTGCGTGACGATCGACTGCAGTGATTGCACATAGGGCGAGGGATCAGCAAACAAGCCGGGCGGGCCAACAAACTGGCGGATAGAAAATCTCCTCAGCAACTCCGGTACACCGTTGTAATGATCCAGATCCGCGTGTGAGATGACCAAATAATCCACCTTCTGGATGCCATGGGCCAACAAAACGCCGCCGATTCGATTACCGGCCTGGCGGGCGGAAGGGAAACTGCCCGCATCAAAAACAACGACGTGTCGATCAGGGGTCCGAAGAATTACGGCGCTGCCATGGCCGACATCAACAAAAGTCAGCGTCAAGGGCGAAGCGGTGTGAGCGACGTCAGCAAAATCCGGCCAACGGGGCCAGGGGCTGAGATAGGCCAAAGTCAGAAGTAGAATCGAACCACCCAACCGAGCTGACCAGGGCAACCGCGACCGGGGCGCGACCACCAAGACCAAGCACCAGAGGTACCAGGAGACGACCCAAAAGAGACCAGGTGAAGTAACCCACAGATAAGAACCCGGCACCTGATAGGCCCACGCAATGATTTGATCCATGACGGACAGCGAACCACTGCACAGCCAACCGCAGGCATCGGCCAGGGTCGACGAGAGTGGCGAGAGCAAAAAGACCGCAAACCCGCTGAGTAACGCCAAGGTCATCGGCAAAATAACCACGGGGTTGATCAGCAGCCCAATCCAGGCGCACAGATTGAAGTAGTGAGCGACCAGCGGCAGGCAGAACAGGAAAACGACCAAGCCACAGAGATAGACATCGCGGATTTGGCGGGCAACAACCGAGAAACCGCGACGCCATTCGGACTGCTCGGACTGGACCAACTCGCGCAAAGGATCGGGAGTTCGTGGGGCGCGGTGACCGACAAACCAGACAATGGCAGCCACGGCCAAAAAAGACAATTGCGTCCCGGGCTCAGCCAATTGATGGGGTTGCAATAAGAAGACCACCAAGAGCGCAACGGACAGAGAGTGGACCGAAAACGCTCGCCGGCCCAACAGTGTCGCTAAACACATTGCAGTCGTCAGGATAGCCGCCCGCACGATCGGCGGCCGGAACTCGACCAACCAAGCATAAAAAACGACCAACGCGATGGTCAGCAAGTACACGGGCACCTGGGGAATAAAACTCCAGCGGGCAAACCACAAGAGCGTGCCAGCCAGAATACCCAGATGCAGGCCGGAGATGGCCAATACATGGACGGTGCCGGTAGCCGCGTACTGTTGCCGCAAGTCGCTGCCCAACAAGGAACGATCGCCCAACAGAATCGCTGCCGCCATCGGATGCTGCTCGGCAGGCAAGTGCTGCCGCAGAAGACGCTTGAAATGGTCGCGCAATCGCCAACCCCATGAAGACCAAGGGCGAGGAGCCTCCAACGTCTGGACTTGTCGAACATCGTTCAGTGTCAACTCGGCGTCCAAACCCGACAACCACAGATTCCGTCGATGGTCGAACTGGCCCGGGTTCTTCGCCGGGGGAGGCAGAGAGAGTTTGCCGAATAACTCCAATCGCTGGCCGATGTCGGCAGGGAAGGGCGGCAGGGGATGCTGGACGGTCCCGGCCGCCGCATCCTCAGTTTTTGGTTGGACGGGCACAGACAGATCACAGACCAACCGGCCGCCCATCGGGTGCCAACCGTCATCCCGCTGGTACGAGTCAACCGCGATGACAAATCGGTACGCGGTGTCGCTGAAGCGAAACGATTCGAACAGATTACGCTCGGGCGGCTTAAGCATCGGAGTGACGGAAACCAGCCCGCCGCGGACGCGAACCAACTGCGTCAGGTCGTCGTCGGGAGGTGCCAGCCGACCGATCTGTAGCCGCGAACCGGGCTGACGGATGTGACTCCACCACCCACCGATGACGACCAAGGTGCCGAACAAGCTGATGCTCAACAGCGTGTAGGGTGTGCTGGCAGGCGTGGCCAAGCGACGGCCGCCGTCGGCAGCGGACAATGCGTCCGGACGAAGCGACCGGGCCAACAGGAAGCAGGCCCAGACGACCAAGGGAAGCAACAGGACCGCGGCGGCCCAGACCCCAGCAGCGGGCTGCCAGCAACGCTCGAGCCCGAAGCCAATCACCCACGCGCAGGCCACCCAGGTCAAGCGGGACAGCCGTGGCAATCGCCCGGCACCGGTCATGGATGGGGCACAAGCAGCGTTTGCGGGTGCAGCCAGGGCGCGCGATAAGATCGGGCCAAACGGGCGGTCGCCTCGACATCGCCCGGAATCGTTCGTGTGGTGGGATCGTAGACCAAACTACGACCAAGCTCCTGAGACAGGTTGGCCAGCACACAAGCCGCGCTGCTGATGTGCCCTTGCAAGATGTCCGCGACGGGACGCGAGCGATCGTTGGTTGCGGCCAGAAAATCCAGCATGTGGCGGCGGATGGCTGGCGCTACGTGTCGCTCCAAGTCAGGCTCGTGTTCGTCCTCAGGATACTGGTCCATCTCCAACTGGACTTGGCCTGATAAAGGCTGACCGCCCCCGTAAGGCTCAAAATCCCAGCGATGCACGCTGACTTTTAGCGTCCCTTTATCACCGTACAAAGTCGCCCCCCAGGGGTAACGAGCATCGACGGGTGCACCCCAACTGCGGTGCTGCCACACCACTGACAGATCCGGGAACTGAAACGAGGCAGTTTGACAGTCGGTGATGTTGGCGTTCATGCC
Source organism: Pirellulaceae bacterium (assembly GCA_018402565.1). Taxonomy (GTDB): domain Bacteria; phylum Planctomycetota; class Planctomycetia; order Pirellulales; family Pirellulaceae; genus M30B19. The sequence continues at coordinate 568,656 of JAGYIQ010000003.1, forward strand.
TTTCTCGACATGCACACCGCCCAGGCTCTGCACTTGTTGGGGCCAACCCAGATCCAGCAGCCAGCGGACGGTATCCAACATATGGACGCACATGTCACCGACGATCCCATTGCCGAATTCCATAAAGGCTCGCCACGAGCGAGGATGCATCAGGCTGCGGTAGGGTAGCAAGGGAGCTGGCCCCGTCCACAAGTCGAAATCCAAATGGTCGGGCACATCGGTCGGCGGGGCAACGTCACGAGACCGCATGTGGTAATAACAGTAGACCTCGGCGTGACCGACCTTGCCCAACAACCCCGCGTCGATCACTTGTTGTTTGGCATCGATGAGGTGGGGGGTGCTACGCCGCTGGGTGCCAACTTGCACGACCCGACCCGTCTGCCGAGCGACTTGGACCATCGCCTCCCCCTCCAAAACGTCCACCCCCACGGGCTTTTGCACATAGACGTCGGCGCCGGCTTGGCAGGCTTCAATCATCGGCAAGGCGTGCCAATGGTCTGGCGTGGCAATCAAAACCAGATCCAAATCCCGCTCCGCCAACATCTGACGATAATCGGCAAACCCACGAGGCTTTTGCCGATTGAGCTGTCGCTGAGCCACCAGGTCGATCGCGCCACCCAACATGCGGCGATCGACATCGCACAGCGACACGACCTGGACGTCCGCGACCTGGATCAACCGCAACAGGTCGCATTTGCCATACCAACCGCAACCGATCAAGCCGACCCGCTTGCCGCGACCGGCCGCGCGAGCGACCTCCGCCAGATCCTGGGCGGAAGGCTGGGCGGTAGTTCGTTGGGAACCGGTCGGCACCGACGCGGCCGCCGCAGGCAACAGGGTCGGCAGAGACACCGAGGCCGAGGTCGTTTTGAGAAACTCGCGACGCGGTAACATGTGGAACCTCGCAAAGGTTAGAAAGACAGGGTCGAGGAGAGCGGGGCCCGCCTGAACCCGTCGAAGGACCCACCCGGCTCGATTATAATGCAAGTCGCTGGACCGGTGGGGCGGACAGCCGCAGCAGCGCAGATAACCGCAGCGCGGCGACTGCCGGACAAAGCCGCGAAACCTGGCCAGCCCGCGACGGATGACGGCCCCCAAAAAACGGACCCATCGAAAAGGAGACACGCTTGTCGGACGATGAAGTCATTTTTTTGGTGCTCTCGATCGGACTGGCGCTGATCTGCACCCCCTTTATCCTTGGTTGGATGAAGCACCGGCTGTACCTGCGAGGGAATGCGGCAGCGGCAGTGCCGCTCCTGGGCATCGTAGCAGCGATGGGCTGGATCACTTTGGTATTGCAAAACTACGCCGACCCGAGCGTCGTGGGCGTGTATCAGCTGTTTTATTGGGTGATGGGTTTGGCAATGGTGCTGGGGCCCGCCTTTTGGGTGTTGTCGCTCTACGGGTTGCGCATCTCGGTCGATGTCTACCAAAGGCGGAACATGGCAGTCGCCATCGTGATCGCCGCCTGGGTCCTAGCGACCGGCTTGATCTTTGGCGGCTCGAACTGGGGTGAAGCGGACACCAGTGGCGATGGGGAGGGCGGCTGGTGGATCCCGCTGGGGTTTTTCGCAGCTGGGTGGCTGGGTCTACTGATAGTGACCGCGATCTATCTCCGCAGCGAGCGACACTCGTTGCGTCAGCGGTTGGTCCAGGACCGCAATCGCGGGGACGCCCGAGCGGCCGCCAGCTACGTGCTGTCCACCGCTATCGTGCTGACCCGAGCGGTCGCTGGCGACTTTCAGGGTTGGACCTCGGGGATGGGGGGACTGGCCTCGGTTGTGGGACTGATGATCACCCACGAGTTCTGCCGCCGGGCGGTGCCGACCTTGGTAACCACAGTCGACGACCCCTGGGCCGGGCCGCAGCCCCAACGTTGGCTGGAGGCCGCACTCTATCTCCTGATCAGCCTCGGCTTCTGGGCCGTGAGCTATTGGCTGACACCCAACCTCTGATGGAGTAGCCAGCGGCGCGTGGCAGTGATCGCTGGCAGTGGCGATTGGCAGAACCCGTTGGCAGTGGTGTCTGGCAGTGGTGTTTGGCAGTGATCGTAGCCAGCGGCGTTTGGCTCGGCGTGCAGACCAGTTCTCAAGGGGTCCGAGGTCGAGTAGTCTGGACAGGATTCACCCGAGGAGAAAGTCATGATCCGACAATTGCTGCGTTATACCCGCGTCGTCTCCATCGTGGGTGATATTTTGACCATCCGTGCCACCGAAGTCGGGCTGGGCGAAATGGCGGTGGTGGAAAGTCCCGACGGCCGGCGGTCGCTGTCGCAAGTCGTGGAGATTCAACGGGACCAGGTGTCCTTGCAGGTCTTTTCAGGTAGTAAAGGCTTGTCGACAGACAGCAAGGTATATTTCTTGGGTCGATCGGTACAAGTAACCTACTCGCCCAACATCTTGGGACGAATCTTTGACGGGATCGGCAAGCCGATCGACGGTGGACCGCAATTGACGGACAACCGCCGCGAGACGGTAGGAGGGCCATCGGTCAACCCGCTCATGCGGATCGTACCGAAGAAGTTCATCGAAACAAAAGTGCCGATGATCGATGTGTTCAATAGTTTGGTAGAAAGTCAAAAAATCCCGATATTCTCTATCGCCGGTGAGCCCTATAACTCACTGCTGGCCCGAGTCGGTAGCCAGGCCGACGCCGAGGTCATCGTGTTTTGCGGCATGGGTTTGATTTTCGACGATTACCACTTCTTTCGGCAAACCTTTGAGAACACGGGGGCGACGGCCAAGACGGTGATGTTCGTCAACCAAGCTTCCGATCCCATCGTCGAGCGATTGCTGGCGCCCGACCTGGCTCTGAAAGTCGCTGAGCGGTTCGCGGTGGAAGAAGGCAAGCGAGTATTGGTCTTGATGACCGATATGACGGCTTATGCCGATGCGTTGAAAGAAATTGGGGTAGCCATGGAACGAGTTCCCTCCAACCGCGGTTACATGGGAGACCTGTACAGTCAATTGGCGGTCCGCTACGAGCGGGCCTGCGATTATAAAGACGCCGGGTCAGTCACACTGCTGACGGTCACCACGATGCCTGGCAACGACGTGACTCACCCCGTCCCCGACAACACGGGCTACATCACCGAGGGCCAGTTCTACCTACATCGCGGCATGATCGACCCGTTTGGCTCGCTGTCCCGGCTCAAGCAACAGGTCATTGGCAAAGTCACCCGTGAAGATCACTCGCAGGTGATGAATACTATGATTCGGCTCTATGCCGGGGCCAAAGAAGCGGAAAAGAAGCAACAGATGGCCTTCGACTTGTCGTCCCTGGACCGACAAATGCTGAAGTTCGGTGAGCTCTTCCAGCAACGGTTCATGGCGATCGACGTCTCGCTGCCCCTGAATGACGCCCTGGATCTGGGATGGCAAACCATGGCCGAGTGCTTCGGGCCCGAAGAACTGCTGATGCGGGAACATCTGGTCGCCAAGTATTACCCGCGGCGAGCTAACGCCCCGCCATCTGACCAGGCGCAGGCTCACCCGCACGCGCAGGCGCAGACTCAGGCTCAGGCCGAGCCAAGCGGCAATGCCGGTACGCCCAGCAACCGTGAGGCCGCACCATGACCATGGCCCTCAACAAGTCGACGCTGAAGCAACAGCGAGACGAGCTGCAGACGTACCGCAAGTTCCTGCCGTCGTTGGACCTGAAACGACAACAGCTGCTGGCGGCGGTCAAACTGGCCCGTGTTCAATGGGACGCCGCTCAAACCGAAGCCGAGCGGCTCGAGGCGCAAGTGGCGGAGGTTTATCCTCTCCTGGGCAGCTCCACCGTCAGAACGCGGAATCTGGCCAGTCTGATTCGCGTACGAGCGGTGCAGATCGACGAAGAGAACTTGGTGGGCACCAAGTTGCCCCGCTTGCAGGCCGTCGAGTTCGAACTCGCTGAATATTCACGGATGGTCACACCGTTTTGGGTCGACCAACTGATCGCCGACCTGCGACAGTTGGCGGAGCACCGCATCCACAGGCAAGTGCTCGGCGAGCGGCTGCAGCGATTGGAGGCAGCGTCGCGGCGGATCACGCAACGAGTCAACCTGTTCGAAAAGGTGTTGATCCCCCAAGCCGCAGCCAATATCCGGAAGATCGTCATTTTTTTGTCGGACCAAGAACGCGCCGCGGTGGTCAGATCAAAAATAGCAAAACAGAAAAACAAAAATAAACATAGCCCATGAGCATAGTACGCTTGAGCAAAGTGACGTTGTACGGAACGCTGCCCGAGCGGGAAGCGGTGCTGGCGGGGCTGCAGCAACTGGGCTGCTTGCACTTGTTGGATCTGACCACGACCGTCGGCGATGTGGCGGCCGCCAAGAAACGGGGACAAAGCGAACGCAATGAAGTCGCGGACGCCATCCGCTATCTTGCCACCAGCCCAGCGACTAACCCGCGACAGCGGGCCCATTACGATCCCGATCAGACGGTTCTGAGCGTGGCCCGCGAGATCCTGGCGTTGCAACAGCGAACCGAGCAATGGAGTGATCGGGCGGATCAATTGCAACAGCAAATAGCGACGTTGGAGCCCTGGGGCGAGTTCCAACCCTTACCGCCAGAACAGCTGGGCGGTCAGCGCTTGTGGTTTTATCGCGTGCCGCTACAAGACCTGGGGTCACTGCCGCAACAGCCGCATGTCTGGCAACGGATCGCGCAGGATGCCGAGTCAGCGTCGGTGGTCGTCGTCGCCGCGGACCGGCCCGAGTGGCCGTGGGAGGATCTGGAGCTGCCCCCGCAACCGTTGTCGCAGCTGCGGCAGGAATGGGAGGCCACGCAGAACGACTTGGAGTCCTGTCACTGGCAACGGGTGGAGCAGACACACTGGCTGACGTTGCTGCAGCGGGATTTGGCGGCGACGGACGATCGCTTGGAGCGGCTGGTTGCGACACACCAAACGATGGCGCAAGAACCGGTATTTGCCCTGCAAGCTTGGGCGCCCCAGAGCGGACTCACCGCGCTCCAAGCGTTTGCACAAGAGCGACGCTTGGCCCTGACCGTCAGCGACCCAGCGGCAGACGAGCAGCCGCCGACCTTGTTGCAGAACCCCCGCGCCGTGGCCGGGGCCGAAGACGCGGTCACGTTCTACATGACGCCGGCTTACCGAGCCTGGGATCCAACCTGGATCATGTTCATCTCCTTCACCGTCTTCTTCGCCATGATCGTCTCGGATGCGGCCTATGGCTTGATCTATGGCTTGGGTTTGGGGTTGGTCTGGCGGAAGCTGAGCGGCGACGAGACCCTGCGGCGGCTACGGAACTTGTTTCTGGCTTTGGTCTTGGCCACGATCGGTTGGGGGGTGTTGGCCGGCAGCTACTTCGGAACCACGCCGAGCGGATTGTCAGCCGTACAATTACAGGTCGAAGGGCAACCGCTGCTGACGCACAAAGATGCCATGATGATGCTCTCTTTGGGCATCGGTGTCTTCCATCTGGTCCTGGCCAACCTGATCACCGCCTGGCAACAGCGGCGTCAAACGGTGGCACTATCCGCCGTGGGCTGGGCGGCTGGCATCGCCGGCGGCTACCTGTTGGGGCTGTTCTCAGCCGCGGACACCAAGGCCAGCCAGTGGTTGGCCGAGTCTGCGGGTTGGGCAGCCGAGAGTTTCCAACCGGCACTGAAACAAGTGGGTTGGAGCGGTCTGATCGGTGGTCTGGGCTTGGTCCTGCTCTTCAGTAGCCGCCGACCGCTGTGGAGCCGTCGTCCCAGCGACTGGGGCTGGCGGTTGATCGATGGCCTGTTGGGACTGACCAACGTGACGAAGGCCTTCGGCGACACGCTCAGCTACCTGCGGCTGTTTGCCCTGGGCTTTGCCAGCGCGCAGTTGGCGGTGACGTTTAACAACATCGCCAGCGATTTGTATGGAATGCCCGGCATCGGGATGGTGCTGGCGTTCTTTGTTTTGCTGTTGGGCCATGGCGTCAATTTGCTACTGGGCATTATGGGCGGCGTGGTGCACGGACTACGCTTGAATTGCATCGAGTTCTTCAATTGGAGCTTGACGGAAGAGGGGCAACCGTTTCGCGCATTTAGAAAAAAGGCGACATAACAAATGGACGGTTTATTGATAGCGTTGGGGTGGGTCGGCTTGTTTGCCCCGACCGCTCTGGGAGCCATCGGCAGCATCATCGGCTGCGCTCGAGCCGGGCAGGCAGCCTGTGGAGCGATGCTGGACTTGGAGGGCGGTTATGGCCGCTACGTGGGCCTCTCCGCCTTGCCCTCTTCACAAATCATTTACGGCATCGTGGTCATGTTCTCGTTGCAACGAACGATAACGGTGGAAAACGCTCCGGGCCTGTTTGGGATCGGTGTGTTGGCCGGGCTGGCGCTCATGTTCAGTGCCATGTACCAAGGCGCCTGTTGCGCGTCGGCCATCAATGTAAGTAAACGCAAGCCGGAAATTTTTGGTCTGTCGGTCGCGCCAGCCGCCATCGTGGAAGGTTTCGCAGTATTTGCCTTTATTTTTGCGTTAGTCCTGTCGGGAGATATCCCGCCATTGCCGGCAAGTGGCGATATGGCGACGCCCGTAACGCCGCTGCCGACGCCGTGAGAAGCAACGCCGGACGCCCACCCAAGTGACGGGCGACGCCCGTAGGAAGTTTGACAGAAATACGTTTGCGTAAGGACCGATCATGAGTCACGAGACACCCGCCCCGACCAGCGTTCACGGCGTGCAGGCATTGCTGGATAAACTGCGGCAAGAGGGCGTGGAAGCCGGCCAGGCGGAAGCCGAACAATTGGTGGCAGCCGCCCGCGTGCAGGCGATGGAGGTCTTGGATCAGGCCCAAGCCCAAGCCGCGACGCTCTTGGCAGCGGCCCGACAAGAGGCCGCTCAGTACGAGGCCCACGGTCGCGAGGCCCTGCGTCTGGCCAGCCGCGATGTGATCCTCAGCGTCCGCGAAGCTTGCCACGACGAGTTCCGCAATCGCTTGAGCCGTTTTGTGGCCCACCGGCTGGCCGATCAAAAACTACTGGAACAAATGATTTTGGAGCTGACCGCTCGCAGTCGCCCGGCTGAAGACCGACAACCATGGCAGGTGCTGCTGCCGCAAACGCACGTCACGGCCGAAGAACTGCAACGCGAGGTGCAGGAGGTGCAGTCCGGCTCCTTGGCGGCATTTGTGTTGGGATTGACCGGTGATCTGCTGCGCGAGGGGCTCACGTTTGCGGTGTCGACGGATCCCGGACCAGGAGTACGGATCAAGTTGTTGGAAGATGACGTGCAATTGGAGCTGACCGAACACACGATCACGTCGGTGCTGATGCAGTACTTGGCGCCCCGCTACCGGGCGGTGATGGAACAGGAAATTTGATTGTGGCACTTCGCACGTATTACGATTTGATCGCCAGCCTGCCCGGCTTGCCGCCGCGGCACGACGTCGAGCGTCCGCCCATCAGCGAGGTTCGCCTGCGTGAGCGACTCCAGCTGCTGGATATGGACGATGCTGCGGTCGTGCGGCAGTGGATGGACTTTGTCCACTGGGACCGCCAATCACTGGATCACACCGATGATGATGTTGCTCGGGCGTATCACCGCCTGCAACAGGAGATCACCAACCCGACACTCTGGACGTTGATTGAACGACGGCTGGACACTCGCACGCTGGTGGCGGCCCTGCGCCGCCGCCGGGCCGGATTGTCGCCGCCTAAAGGCGTAGGACAATGGGTAGAAAAAATTAGAAGAAATTATCATCACCCAGAATTCCAGCTCCAAGGTCGGTACCCCTGGATTGGTCGCTTCGATCAACTGATAGGACAAGGGCAGGCCTTGGCGGCCGAGCGAATGATGTTCGAATACAGCTACCAGCAGGTCGGCGAGTTGCAGCCGGCGGACCCATTCGCGTTCGAGGCGGTGCTGGTGTATTTGTCTCGGTGGGAACTGATCGAACGCTGGACCAGCTTGGATGCGGTGGCGGGCCAACAACGTTTTGAAACCATGATCAAGGAGACCCTCGGTGAGTACACTCAGCTCTTCGCCGCCGACCCCATCCCCGTCGAATGAAACGACGGGCCCGAATGTGGCTGCCCGCGTCATAGGCGTCAATGGAAACATCGTGACCATCGAGACCGATGGACGGCCACTGTTGAAGAACGAAGTGGCCTACGTGGTCTTGGGCGACGAACGCCTCAAGGCCGAGGTGTTGCGGATTTACGGCCGAGTCGCCGATTTGCAAGTCTTTGAAGAAACCCACGGCATCCGGTACGGCGACCCCGTCGAGTTGACGGGGCAAATGTTGTCGGTGACGCTGGGGCCCGGCATGATGGGCCAGATCTTTGACGGACTGCAAAACCCGCTCAAGACGCTGGCCCAGCGGGATGGGTTTTTCTTGCAGCGCGGCCGCGATGTGTACCCCTTGGACACCACGACACGGTGGAACTTCACACCCCAAGTCAAAGTCGGCGATCAGGTCCGGGCCGGGCAAGTGTTGGGCACCGTCCCCGAACGACATCTGACGCACAAGCTGATGGCACCGTTCGATCTGCCCCAAGCCGTGGAGGTGCTGGCGGTTCAAGCAGGGCCGGCTACCGTCGCCGAGACGATCCTCGAAGTCCGCGACGCTTTGGGCCAGATCCAGTCCTGGTCGATGACTCAGACCTGGGCGGTGCGACGACCTATACCGGAACGGCTGTTGCGGGAGCGTATCATCCAACGGCAGTACCCAAGCCAGCCATTGACCACAACCATGCGGATTGTCGATACCTTTTTTCCAATCGCGCGAGGTGGGACCTCGTGTATCCCCGGCCCGTTCGGTGCGGGTAAAACCGTGACGCAAGGTTTGCTGGCCCGGTACGCGACGGTCGACGTCGTCATCGTGGTGGCCTGCGGGGAACGGGCCGGCGAAGTCGTGGAAACGATCCACGAATTCGCGGCCTTGCCCGACCCCCAGACCGGTGGCAAGCTGATGGATCGCACGATCATCATCTGTAATACGTCGTCGATGCCAGTGGCCGCGCGGGAAGCCTCGATCTATACCGGCATCACAATCGGTGAATACTATCGCCAGATGGGGCTGGACGTGCTGTTGTTGGCCGACTCCACCTCACGCTGGGCCCAGGCCATGCGGGAGACGTCGGGACGCTTGGAAGAGATCCCTGGCGAGGAGGCCTTCCCGGCTTACTTGGATTCGGCCATCAAAAGCGTCTACGAACGAGCCGGACTGCTAAAACTGGCCGACGGAACCACTGGCAGTTTAACCCTGGTGGGCAGCGTGTCACCCGCCGGTGGCAACTTCGAAGAACCCGTGACACAATCCACCTTGGGCACCGTCAAGTGCTTTCTGGGACTGTCGTACGACCGAGCTTACAAGCGATTCTACCCGGCTATCGATCCATTGATTTCGTGGTCCCGCTACCGCGAGCAACTGCAGCCCTACTTCGACACCCAGTGGGATCCGCAGTGGACGGCGGCAGTCCAGCAAATGCACGACCTCCTGCGGCGGGGCCATGACATCTGGCAGATGATGCAAGTCACGGGCGAAGAAGGCATCACCACGGAAGACTTTGAGCTGCACCAAAAGGCTTTATTTTTGGATATGGTGTATTTACAGCAAGACGCCTTTGATCCGGTCGACGTGACCGTCCCGATCGAGCGGCAGAAGACGATGTTCCTCTTATGCAAGCGACTGATCGAGCGACGCTACAACTTTCGTGACAAGCAACAAGTTCGTGACTATTTCACCCGTTTGACCGGCCTGTTCAAGAACTTGAATTACTCGGCCACCGACAGCGACGACTACCGCAATTACTGGACCCAAATCGAGCAACTCGAGCGCAAGTACGTCGGCGGTCCGTAGTGGGTTGTCACCGTTCCATTTTGGTGTGGTAAAGGGGTCAGGAGTCAATTGCCGGAACGGCCCTACGGGTGCTTCGCACAATTGACTCCTGGCCCCTTTACCACACGCCAAGTTATGGCTGTGACAAAGCACTAGACGCTGATGACGGTGCCTTCACGAGTCGTCTTGACGTCGAAGCCGGCCTCGATCAACTGGCTGCGGATCAGGTCCGCGCGGGCGAAGTCCTTCTGTTGGCGGGCGGCGTCCAACTCGCGGCACAAGTTGAGGGCGGCTTGATAGGCCTCGTCCTCTTCGTCGAACTCGCCGTAGTATTGCGGTTGGCAATCCGGCAAACCTTCGCCCAATGGGGCCACGTTTAGGACTTGGTTGATCAGCTTGAAGGCCGCTAGATCCGCGGCGGGGTCGCTCGAGGGTTCGTTGGCCCACGGCAGCACCACGCCCAAGGCCGCGGCGATGTTCAGATCGTCGGCCAGACAGCCCAGGAACCGCTGCACAATAGGGTGCTGCAGGTCCGGTGCGGCGACCTGCCCGCCCGCTGCGGATTCCAAGCGGCGGCGGAACTCGGTCAAACGTTTGACCGCGCCCGCGGAATCTTGCAGGCCCTTGCGGGTGAAGTTCATGTTCGAGCGATAATGGGCCTTGAGCAGCTCGTAGCGGAGCACGGCCGGATGCACGGCCGGCAACGCTTCGCCCTGGAACGTCGCCGTACCGTCCAACAATTGTCGCACGGTGAAGAAGTTGCCCTTGCTCTTGGACATCTTCTCGCCCTCGACCAACAAAAACCGAGCATGGATCCAGAAGTTGGCGAAGCTGTAGTGGCCCGACGCGCCGCAGGACTGGGCGATCTCGCATTCGTGGTGCGGGAAGATCAGGTCTTCGCCGCCGGTGTGGATATCGATCACGGGCGACTCGAGCAACTGCCGAGCCATGACGGAGCACTCGATGTGCCAGCCCGGGTAGCCGACACCCCAGGGCGAATCCCACTTCATGATGTGGTGGTTGTCGGGTTTCCACAGCAGGAAGTCGGCCGGGTGTCGTTTGAGGGCCTGGTTCTGATCCGACACGCGACCGCCTTTGCCCTCGTGCAGGTGCTCGAGGGTATTGCCGCTCAGTCGACCGTATTCCGGGAAGCTTTCCACGCTGAAGTAGACCACGCCATCGGCGGCCACATAGGCATGGCCGCGTTGGATCAGGTCGGCGATCATCGCCTGCATGCCCGCGATGTGCTCGGTGGCGCGGGGCGTTTTCTGTGGGTACTCGTAGGCGACCTTGTAGGCCAAACTGCGACCGTCGTTGACGAACGCGCGGGTGAAGTACTCGGCGATCTGGTACGGGTCGTTGGGGTCGGAGATCGCGCCTTCGGGGACGCGGCCGCTCTTCTTGTTCTCTTTCATGCGGGAGATGGCCTCCTGCATGCGGTCTTGGCCGCCGCCGTCGGCCGCGTTGTCCTCGGTCATGTGACCGACGTCGGTGATGTTCATTACGTGTTGGACCGAGAACCCGGCCGTTTCCAGGAACCGTCGCAGCAGGTCGGCGAACAGGAACGAGCGGAAATTGCCGATGTGGGCAAAGTCGTACACGGTGGGTCCGCAGGAATACATCCGCACGACGCCGGGGGTGACGGTAAAGAACGGCTCGACCTGCTTGCTCAGCGTGTTGTAAAAGCGAATGTCCACGATATTCCCGTGAAAAAGTGGCGATGGTTGGCGGCCTGGGCTGGAGGGCGGGCCGTTGGGGGGTCCGGGTGAAAATGTAGCGGTTATGGGGGTGTTGGATCAAGGCGAATTTCGCCCAAAACGCCCAAAGCGGGCGTTTTCTCGGGGGTTCGGTCTTGCGAAAGTGAACCGAACGAGTAGAATTTGGCTCCTTCCTACAGCGTTGGCCGGATGATGAAATCGGGCCACGTGTTGGTGATCAGGCGGAGTAGCTCAGTCGGTTAGAGCAGCGGAATCATAATCCGCGTGTCGGGGGTTCGAATCCCTCCTCCGCTATTGGGCCGTTCTCTAAAATGGCCACAACCTCCGAGAAACTCGCGTTTTCCAGCACTTTTTGCACCGTACGGCTTTTCCGCTGCGACTCCCCGCGACTCAACACGGGCGATTTCCTCTTCACCGACGGCAGTGCTGATGTAGCGGGAAATGTTCAGGTTGAAGTCGTTCTTTTCGATTTCTGCCATGCCGACGCGGCGCGAGTAACGGGACTCCTCCTTCCGGAACTGGTAGGTGTCGATGATCTTGGCAATGTGCTCATCGCTGAGCTGGTTCTGCCGCTCGCCCTTCACGAAATGCTCGGAGGCGTTGGCGACCACGGCGTCAAATTGGGGCTTTTTGGCGGGGTTCTGTTCACGCAGGATGTCCCATTCGTTGAGCAGCGTGTCGCCGTGGAAGATCTCGAATTCCGAGTCCTTGACCCCATGCAGGAGCATGTTCATCCGCGCCAGGTTGTAGGTCGTGATGTTCTTCTCCTGGCCAAGAATCTTGCCGATTCCTTTGGGGCCCATCCGCTTGCGCAGGTTGAGCAGCAAGGTGGCCGAACCGCAGGCAAAGTCCAACACGCTGCCCAAGCGCGAACGTTGGCCGGAGGCAGGGTCCTGGCTGTCCAAGCTGACAATGGCGGCTAGGATGTCGGACGGTTGTTGGGGCGTGAAGAACTCACCGGCCTTCTTGCCCGACCCAGCCGCAAATTGCCCAATCAGGTAAATGTAGGCGTCCCCCAAGGCATCGACATCAGAGGAAAACTCGCGGAGCCCATCGGCGATCTTCTGGATGATGGTGCAGAGCTTGGCGTTGCGGTCTTCGTATTTCTTGCCGAGTTTCTCAGATCCCAGATTGATTTCGGAGAACAGCCCCCTTCCAATAGCCAATCGCGAGCGTCAGGTCAAGTCTAATTCTCTAGAATTTTAGAGATGCCGAGCCGACTCGCTCCACATAACCCCATGTCCACAGTCACAAAAGCAACGACCAGCCGCGTTACCGGTGGTTCTTGAGAGCATTCCGGACGGTCGAGAAGTGGCCCGAGGCATAATATTCGTTCACGATTCGCTCGTAAAATTGATAGCCGGCAGCGCGAGTAGGCAATTTGCCATCCCGTGGCTAACGTTTGGTTGGTTTTTTTTTGGGGGGTATTGACCTGTGTGTGTGTGTGTGTGTGTATAATACGCCAGAACGCTTCCGGCCTCCTTTATTTATTTTGAGGATTTCGTGTAATGCGACGCGAATGGATGACTGCGGTTTTGGTGGTAGGTGCTTGCTTCTTGGGCCTTTTTGCTTCGCAATCTCCGCGAAGTTTACAGCTCGGTGAAGATTCCGGGGCATTGATGTTTCAAAAGCGAATGCTTCGCGATTCTGATGTGCGATGTGCATTTGATCTCAGTTCGCCAGGGCAGCAGATTGATTCGGTGGAACTTGGGGACGGGGTGACGGACCCTCAAGTGTTGGATTTACGCGTGGTTGGCAAGTTGAGTAACCAGCGTCTCGTGAGTTTTCAGGATCCGGGTGGGGAGGATGAATCGCTCCCTGGCGGTGGTGGCCCAGGGGGGCCGGCGCCTACGTCAGTGCTTGTGATTGACGTAAATGGTCATGGTGATTTTGGTGGTGAGTGTTCAGCACAGTCGCCTCCGACTGGGGTGCCGGCTATTCCGCGATGTTCCGCCACCGGAGGTTCGGCCCAATCTCCGGATAAGGTCTCTTCTTGCTCGGTTCACCCAATAAATGGTTCGCAGATTTGTTCGGTGGAATCGGCCAATCCGACTCCTGGGCAATACTATAAACGCTCGGTTGTTACTGATTTAGGTGGCCAGGCGCCGCCTTGGAGCGGCGTTCCTAATTGTTCAGTGGGTGCGAGTACGCAAAGCAGAAATCACGCCGGGTTCTGTTCTGTTTACGCAGCGGGAGGGATTGCCGCCAATGACGCTCTGGTATGCTCAGTATTTCAGAACTCGTCTTCAAATGCTTGTTCGGTTAGCGGTGAAGGTACTTCGATACATAAAAACATGACGTGTAGCGTGACGGGCTCGTCCACCCCTGGGGGAAATGTATTGTCGGGCTGCAGTGTAATTGTCGGTCAAAGTAATCCGAAGGATTCAAGTAAACCGGTTCTTTCCAGTTGTTCGGTGGTGAACGACAATCGTCGAAATTCGCATTGTTCGACAATGTCTGAGAGTCCGGCGACGGGCATTTATCAGCTCTGCAGTGTTCAGCAGGTTCAGGATGGAAAGCGAGGATCGTGTAGTGTTGTTGCGGCTGCGACTGACACGGGTACCCTACGGACTTGTTCGGTGAGGTCAATGCCCACTGGTGGTGGTTCTGCTGGTTGTAGCGTCATGGATCCGTCTACCCCACCTCCGACAGGTTCGGCTTCGACTTCGACATGTTCGGTCATTGGGGGTGGTGCTGCCGATAAGTCGTATTGCTCTGTTTTTCAGGTTCCGAATGGGGAGGGGCGCGATCCGGTTAGGTGCTCCGTGTTTGGCGGTGGTGGTCCACTTCAGCCGGGAAATCGCCGGTGTAGCACGTATGCAGGTCACACTGGAAACGATGGCGCTGTACAGCCCTCGCGTTGTAGTGTGATTGTTCCCCAGGCAGGAGGTGGTGTTTCCGTGCTGCCTCCGGGCCCGGATGGGATCTGCGTTTCGCCACCGCCGCCACCTCAGCCCTAAGTCAAATGAGTGGGGATTATTTTGGAATCGAGTTTTACCATGCTAAGATTCTTCGCGTTGTTGGCTCTTGGTTGCATTGTTTTCTTTGGCTTTCAGGATTCAACGGATGGTCGTCAATCCATTCGGGCTGTTGAACGCCCAGACCGACTATTGCCAAAAGAGACGATTTTTCTGTTCGAGTCCGATTCAATAGGGAAGGTTTTGGATAGATTCAGCGCTTTAGCGGAACAGACGGGGATTGGTCCGCGATCAGTGACTATCAAGCCAACCCCAGGCACGTTTCCACGATATGCGTTTGGGAATCGCGACCCAAATGACCCTCCACCTGAACTTGCTCCATGGCCGCCTCAATGGCACGGGCCTGATGCGGATTCTTTTCGGTTGGGACCGCAGTTTTTTGAGGCGTTTTCCAAGATCACTGGAACGGATGTTGTCTTTGACTTTCGCCGATTCTGTACGGAAGTATTGCCAGGGCCCGGCTTTATCGCGGTGGTCAAGGTTTCCGATGATCGCTATGGGCTTGTTTTTGGAGTTAAAGTCGACCAAGAATCCACGCTGCCAAAGCTTCTAAGTTCTGAAAAGAATCGTCTGGGAGGCCAACGAACGACCGCAGATGGGTTGGAGGCGGGCATTCATTGGATCGACGAAGCGGGCATCGGCTGGTTCGTGGACGATGGCTTCTTATACGTTACGGATGCTTTATCGTTGGCCCAGGTTCTGTTTGAACGCATCCGCAATCCTGCTCCTACGGATGATTGTCTTGCAAAGGAACGACTTTACCAACGACTGATGTTGTCAGCAAAACGGGATGCTTCCGAGTTCAGCGTCTATTCAAATTCGCGTGCTATTGCGGCCTGTCAAACTGCTTGGTGGGAGCGAGTCTATCCGATGACCGATTATGACTGGTTTCCTGGCCGGCTCCATGACATTACAATGCTGGGATCGATTATCTTCGGCAATTTAGGGCGCCCGGAAGATTCGTTCTTGGATCTATCTGTAGTACGTGTGTACGAATATCCGTTTGATGATAGCCTGGGCTTTCTGCGGGAGGTCACGCCGATTCGGTTCGCAGCCCCGTTACGATTTCCGTCCGATGTCACTGGCGTCGATGTGTTCGGCGGCAATGGAATTGGACAAATGACGGCAACCTTGTTTCCGGTGAGGTCGGAGTGGCTGCCTACCTGCGGCGCGCATTTTTTTCGGAGGGTCGAACACAAGTATTCCTATTCAGGGTTCCTGTGGGATGACTTGCCGGACGATGACGAATTTCAGGATTTTCACACGATTCGGCCGTTTACGACTCACGGTCGCGAGACCACCGATAGTGATTTGGAATATGAAAAACGAAAAACGGAAAACCCATCAACACTGGAGCCTAACACATCGCTCCTGCGGTTCAACGATCGATGGTACTATCTCAGTGGAGATTACTTGATTCGTAAACAACTGCGGAAGACAATCTTGGGCGAGCAAGACGTTGCCGCCTCTGTAGGTTCGTTGGACGTCGAGTACATCAATCGCGTCATACAGGAAAGCAGCGAAAAGAATTTAGTATTTGTCGAGGCGCGTCAAATGGACTTAGCTCACAACATTTTTCCGAGCATGATTATTGCCGGAGATTGGGCGGCTTTTTTCGGTTTTCCTCCGTGCTATCAACTGTACCAACCATGGCGACTGGCTACGCAACAGCAGAGAGTAGTTAGTGATATACCAGCGACAAAAGATGAGTTGCTCGTATCGCAGAAGGCTGATCGAATCGATTGGTTGAGCGACTTTTGGTTTAGGCTCCGCTTTGCTTTGTATGCCCATATGAGTGATTTCAGGTTCTCTAATCCACCAGTCGTCTACTCGTTCAGCTACTTGGATCGTCCGGCGGGAATTCTCCGTTCCGAAATACGAGTGGTATTATCAGAACAAAATAAGTAACCGGGGAATGGGGTTGAAGTTTTGTTTGCGCTTCGGCTAGTATTTTTCTTTGCATTGATTGTTGTAGGAAACGAATTCTATCCGATTTCGTTTCTTGCACGGCGGGCTTTGGCGGTTTACTGTTTGGTCGGCCTGCTTGCTGTGCAGATTCTACGCCTTCCTACGGGTTGGTTCCGGCAACCGCAAATTCTCGGACCGTTGGCAGTCGCTTTGGTAGGTTTAGCGATCATTGCAATTAGTGAGACGACATCGTTGGTGCTGGCGAGTTTTGTGTTAGGGAGTGTGACACTACTCCGCTCGTCGGATGATTTGAAAGTTCGAATTAGCAGTGACAATCAAGTCGCACGGGTTCTCGATGCCAGTGCAGTGGTATGGCTATTACTTCGCGTTGCCTACGAATTGCCTCTCGGTCATTCCATTGTTTCGCTGTCTTGGTTTTATCGTCAGTTTGATCTGTTACCGGCTAACTTGATGAGTTCAACCGCGATCGGGCAAAGTGGACTCGTGCTCTATTTGCTGGTTTCGCTGTTTACCGTTGCTTCAACGAAACGACTAGCGATCCGGATTTTTGTACTCGCCGGCTTGATTGGATCGGTAGTTTTCTACCCTTTTTTGATCCGCAGGTTACCGGAAGAATTACCCATCTGGCTATCGGTCGTCAGTTCCTCTTATTGGCTTGGGATGGCTGCCATGTTGGCGGTATTCAATAACTATTTCGGTCGCACTGAAGTTGTAGAAGGGACCGAAAAAACCAGTGTTTCCAATGCTGGTAACCCGATCAATCGTTTCTGGATTCACGGTCGTTTGGCGATGCCGAATCGGCTGGCTTTCATTTTTGTGGTAGTGTCTTGCGGTGCATTGGCGATCAATATTGTTGATTTCGACCCAATCTCCCCTGCGCGACCGCCCAGCATCAAGGTAGTTAATCGTGGCGGACTGGATTGGCGGCGGCCAACATTCGAAGACCCGACGCCCGGAATGTTTGGGTCACTCCCGGTCTTTTGCCGCGCAAATGGCTACGCGATCGATGTGATCGACTCGGATTCAATCGAACGCGGGGATCTTGAAAGTACGGGAATTCTTGTACTCATCAATTGTCCCAAGATTTGGACGTCAAGTGAACAAGAAACCATTCACGACTATCTGAGCAACGGTGGTTCACTCCTTGTGTTGGGCGACCATACGGATGTCTTTGGTTTGCAGTCAGGGTTTAACTCCCTACTTTCACGTTACGGAATAGAATTTGAATTTGATTCGGCGTACCCGGTTATCGGTGGTTTTCGCGGCTGCTTTTCGGTTTCAGAGCAGTTTCCTTTTTCACGGATGGAGTTACACCATCCCGGAATTGCCATTGGTGCATCGTTAAAGTTATCTCGGGGGGCGCGCCCGTTGATAGTCGGAAAATACTCGTTTTCTGACATCGGAATGCGAGAAAACGTCATGGGAAGTTTTCTCGGTAACTACCACTTTGACATCGGCGAGTCGTATGGAGACCAAGTCTTGGTTGCAACCTGCGAGGTGGGGCGTGGAAGGATTGTGGCATACGGCGATACATCGACCTTTCAAGGTAGCACCAGCCACAGTTATGGCGACCATGTGTTGCCGCTCTTGAACTGGATACGAACCAACCCAGCCGCGCACTTCCAATACCCTGTTCGGGCGGTGATAGTCGGTTTATGTGTTCTTATTCTGACGGTCGTCCTGTTACCGTCAAAAAACGCATGGATGAATCCGGTCATCGTGGGTGTTTTTCTTTCAATGCTCCTGTTGGTTCAGTACGTTGTATCATTTCGATTCAGCCAAGTCGTTGATCGCTCCAATGAACATGCCGTTATTGCGGAATCGCATTTCAATGCTACGGGTCACTATTCGTTGGGAGTCAATTCAATTGGCTCACTCTATGTTGCATTTCAACGTTCGGGTCTCGACGCATTGTCGATGGAGCATTGGTCGTTCTCTGAGTTTCAGGACGCACGAGCATTGGTCTTTATTGCTCCCAGACGAAAGATATCTGCAAGCGAGGTCAATGACATCCTGACTTACGAAGCGAACGGTGGCGTAACGATCCTTGCGTGTGGAGGGCCCGATTGCGTTCCCTCCGAACGCTTGCTTCATGCTCACAACGTAGCAATTCTAAACCGCCCAATGGCAAATGTGTCGAATCCTGCAAGAATCGAAAAACATGTTCCAACCTTTGTTGAGCCGTACCCGATTGTGCAGCTAAACGCCGCGTCTCGTACGGACAAAAATCTGCAAGAGTTGCGAGAAGTCGTTGCGATTGCGAATGAACGCTGTGTGGCGTTTATTCCATATGGCAAAGGTGGCCTGTTGTTGATAGGTGACACTCGTTTTTTTTCTTCGCGTAACATTGATAGCGACCAATCCATCGCGGATAGTCCGAATTTGGCGTTTCTGCGTTCCCTCTTTCGTGAGTATTTGTCAGTTGACTTTGACAAGGTAGTTCCATTGTTTTTACCTCCGCCCGCTGTCGATTGAGTCATTTGAACCCAGTTTTTTGGAAGTCACTTACGTGCCAATTCGCCAATCATTGAGCAATTTCGTGCCAGTCTTAGCCACGATTGCCATAATGTTGTTGAGTACGGATCATTGGTACTTTCCCGTATGGTACGGGATGTCGTTCTTAGCCGCCGCGGGTTTAGCAAGCATTGTGTCTCAAAGTTTCTCGCGAGGGCTTCTGGTAGACGCATTGGCGGCTGGGATTCGCTCGTTATCTCTTTTTGCGGTAGGATTGTCAATCAATCAGCTACTGAGACACATGGAGATCTATGCCCCGCAAGTGCCTTTGCTTGGTCTTGCAGCGAGCAAAGTGCTTTATTTCGGTGGTGTGCAATGTATTTGGGATGGAAATTTGTTTCACGTTGCGCATCCTGAGGGCGTTATCTCATTGTTATTATCACCTGAGAAAACGGGGCTAAGATGGATGATACTCTTTCTGCTGCTCCATTTTTTTTACCAATTACAACTAGGCGCGCGACTGAGTCTAAAGTATGCAATAGCTGTCATTGGAATTGCTTGGGGCTTATTGCTATTTCGCTTTGTCGTGCCGTTTTGGATTTACTTCGAGTCGGTAGATGTCTTGTCACTTGATGGGGGTGATAGAGTACTGGCCTGGATGAATGGCGTCGCCGTTACCGCAGTTGTTTTCTTTGTTTTTCCGCCGCTCTTATTGTGTAGAGGGTTGATACTAGAACCAGTTCCCGCAACTTCCACTCGGTCTGCAACGATCCGCACGATGGCATTGGTTTTTAGTTGCGTTTTTATGGCTACTTTGCTACTTCTTGTCCGGATCCCTGAAAAGGAGTTGGGAGGGCGAGTCTTGATCGATGACCGTCTTGGAGAGGATTGGGAGCCAACAGCACGATTACTTGATCGTGAGTGGTTCGGCGATTTTTCGACGTATAGTTTTTCAAGCATGGCCGAATGGTTGGGTAGAACATGGTGCGTTGACGTTAATGTTTCGCAATTTTACACTCGTGAACTGCTGGAACAATACGATATTCTCGTCCTCAAAACTCCCGAAAAGGATCTAAGTCCTGAGGAGCATTCGGCAATCTTACAGTGGACAAGAGATGGTGGTGGGCTTCTGTTGATAAGTGATCACACCAATTTGTTTGGCATGAGTACTCGTCTGAACAAGTTCTGCCATGATGCGGGAATTCGATTCCGATATGATTCGATTACTCCGAGGGTTCACGGCGGATTTAATATCTATGAACGACCGCATTTGTTTTCACACCCTGGGGTTTTGCCGGTTAAGGATCTGGTCTTTATGACTTCATGCTCCTTAGATCTCACGTTGGCGGCGGAGCCTATTTTGGTTGTTGGCGATTGTCAGTCCGAGCCGCATGATTATGCGAATTCGAGCTTTTTTGGAACCAGACGAAGCTATCCCGAGGAGCGTTATGGGCCGACGGTATTATGTGCGTCCGGAGACCTTGGAAAAGGAAAAGTCATTGCGTTCACGGACAGCACCATTTTTTCGTCGTTCGCGTTTTTTAAGAGTAATCGAAACGTATTAGCAAATTGTTTGATTAATGAACTGAATCATCGTGATGTTTGGAATCGTACTTTGTCAGTCGGTGCGGGTTGCATTTTGCTCTTGCTGCTTGTAGCTTCTGGGCTCGTTCGCATCATCAGCAATTTCAGTGTTTGCAGTGTGCTAGGAGCGTTTTGGCTTGGAGCATTCATCGCAACTTTGATTAATTTTCAATTTAACACGCCCCCTAGGCCACTTGTACCCGACAGAGAAGTTGTGTTTTTGTGGGACGGTGGGCAATGTGCATTTCCGGAAACCTTAGGATCAATGGGGTCCTTGGAGGCAAAGGATGCGTTTGATACGTTATTCGTTTCGATTCAGCGGATGGGTCTGGTACCACGAGTTGCATGGAAATACCAGGAAACTTTTCAGAGTAATCCTGCGGCCGTGGTATTGATTCGGCCAGTCAATGTTCCGCCAGATAGCTACCTAAATAAAATGCGAGAATTTGTCTCTGGTGGCGGTAACCTCCTTGTCATCGATGAAATAGGGAGTCCCGCGACCGCAGCGATCTGCGCAAAATTTGGACTTCAGTGTGTTGTACACTCGGATTCCAACGATCAGGGCCGTTTCGCAGTACAATTTGGCGATGTCAATTTATGGCCAACTACTGATGGTCCAATTCAAATTGCGCAGACACGGTATGGACTTGGTAGGATTGCGTACTCCTGTGACGCAACAAGATTTTCTCGAGAGAAGATGGGACATTGTTTTGCCGTGCCGTGGGAAAACGCCCAGCAGGCGTACAACTCGATCTATCTTATCTTTGACGAAATATTTCAAATTTCTCCATCGGAAAGGCGTACCTATGGAATCCGCGAATAGTAGAGATACTGACAATCAATTTCATGGTTTACTTCGAATTTCGCTAGGCATTTGTTTGTGTTTTTTAGTATGGATGATTTGTTTCGCGGTCTCGCGACAATCCATTCGCAATTCTGACGAGTGGCAGATTCGTTATTCGTCGACTCAAAATCAAGATATCGGCAAGTATTTTCGGGATCGATCCCGGGCCATTTATGGTCGTGTTTTGGATCAAGAAGAACAACCGGTTGCGGGTGCAAGGGTATCGGTTGTTCGCCTGGATCGAGTCATCAATGACGCGTCGCTTTCGTCGTTACTAGATCGCGGATTGGAGATCGAAAGTGTCGCAGAGACAGATAGTGAGGGTGAGTATCGAATTTCCGATACTTCGATTGGTCCCAAGTTGATCTTCGTGGCAGCCAAGGGCTTTGCAGAGACCGTTCGGACGAATCAAGTCGTTCGAGATGGATACTCAAGTTATTGCAGCGTGCAGTTGCAGAAGAAAAAAAGTACGGAAGTAACGGTGTCGTTTGCGGATGCAGATATTGAACCAGGGCGGGTAATCTTGCTGCCATTTTCTTGGGCCTCAGAGTTACCTTCGGCCCCGGTCAGGCAAGGTTCGTGCAGTATAACACTTTGTGACTCCATTAATCTCGGGCTTGTTATAGGGGAAATCGAAAACAGCGATCAAATCGAGCATCTAATTATAGGAGTATATCGGACATCTTCAGGCGTAACACTATTGCCTAGCCCAATCAAATTTGGTCTTGATGGTTTGAGTACGGTGTCGGGCGATTTGCGAATTGAATCCTTAGACAAGTTGCCGTGGGCTGATGATTGGTGCAAGTTTGTCTCTTTGTATTCTGGACACTTTGATTGGCGGTCGCCGGAGGCACATTTGTTTTTTATCCCAAATTCGCCAGTGAGTTTACTTTCAAAAGAATTGAAGTCCAGATCAACACAAGAAGAAAGTAACTTGGCAGAAGTCGCTCAATTCGGAGTTGTCCGAGGATTTACTCTTTTGCCGTGGGCGCCCGTTGTATTGTCCAATGAATCGTATGCTCGCGTAGTCTACTCGAGTCACGCAACAGAATTTATATTTACAAATGTACCAGAAGGTGTTTATCGAATTCGGGCAATGGCAGCTAATGGTGCCTGTACTTTCGAGAAGTTGGTTTCTGTAACGAACCGGCAATTGGTGGAAGCAAACTTTTCAAGCTCGGACGTGATCGACCTTTCGGACCCAACTTCTAGACGGGTCTATGGTACGGTCTCAAACGAACTTGGAGTTCCAATCGAAAACGCGACAGTTTTTATGCAGGACATGTACAACTTCCGACGTTACATTAAATCAACTGCATCAGACATGAACGGCAATTTCTACTTCGAAAAATTTGAGTCGGATCGCCAGTATTTGCTGTTCGCTTTTCGTCCAAATGATCAAGCGTCGCTTCGAAACTTTACTTTTCATTTCGTTCCATCCGACTCGCGCGAGTTTCGGGTCAATCTGGTAATCTATGATTCCAAAATTTCTGGAAAATCACCATTCGATACGCCAGTGCAAGTTCAATTGTGGCGGCTAGATGCTGAGCGGCAACCGGGTACCCTTGTATGGGGTCATGAACTTGACACTGGAGCCATTATCCGAATAACTAATGTGGAGCCGGCTGTTTACCGATTCTACGGGAATCACGGCGATACGACTCCGACCGATTCTAAATCGATATCTGATATTATTTCAGTCGAGAAGGCGGGAGATTACGAGATACCTTGGCTCACGAATGCAGTGCAAGGGTACAGAAGGGGGCAGACAAACTGAGTGCGTAGAACTCGGGCCTGATCAAATGGCTCATGCGGCCACTGTTGGTCCTTGATGTGATTCTGCACGTCCTGGTAGTACTGGTCGAATTCGGCCAGTCGGTGGTTGGTGCCGTAGTTGGCGTTGTAGTCGGCCAGGATCGCTTGCAGGGCCGCTTTCTTGCCCTCGGGGTCGACTTGGTTGTCGGCTTGTTCCTGGGGCAAGTCCTCCTGGATCTGCTTCACGTCTGGGTTGCCCTCGGCGGGGGGCGAGAACACGCAAGCGATCTGGAGCGGTTGGAAGTCCGGGTCGGTCGCTTGTTGCTCGGCTTGGAGCGATTGGAACAGTCCGTAGTACTCGATGGCGTCATTGATCGAGGCGGTTGCCAGGATCGCGTTGAATCGTCGGCCACCGGTGGCTGAATCGTGCTTGGACAGGATCGCCTCGATGACGGCCTTTTTCGGGATGTTAGCGGAACGGCGCGAGCCGTCCGGTGTCTCGTTAGAATTAGCCGCATTCTCGCTCGAGGCGTTGTCACCTGAATCACCGGCGGGCTTGCGCCCGTCCGCTTTCATGCTGCCGGCGGGCTTGACGATCTCGTCCAGCAGCCGCGCGAACTCGGAGTCGGTGAGGTGGACTTGGTTCAGGGCTTCAAACTTCTGGCGGAAGTTCTGCTCCAGGGCTGCTCGGTCGCGGATGTCGGGGCGTATGGTGTACTTAAGTGCCTCGAGTTTCCGCTGGAACCCGGATTCAATGTCCTGCTCCCGCACCGTGGTCGGCAGCGAGTCGACAGGCTTTTCGTAGGGGCGGCTGTCCCGTCTCCGAGGTCCGATAGGACCCATGGTCCCATGGAGCCCACCCCGCGGGTAGCGTTCCGCCCGCGGGACATTGAACAATCTTTCAATAAAAGTACAAACAAACCTTGGCGCGTTTTTGTGGCAAAGTTGGGCTGGGAGGGCCGGTTCGCCTTGCGAAAATGGGGCTTTTCGCTAGGATTGTGGGGTTTCCTCAGGTCGGTTCAACCGCTGGTCGCCCGAGGATCGATACACCCCAGGTCTGGCATGCCCCATTCCTACTGTCATGTTTGCGCGGCTCGGTTCGTATCGGCCCAGCGCGGTGCAAATGTGCTACCCGTAATGACGTCGGATCAGCCAGCGACCGACAGAAAGCAGTTTATTGAATGGTTAATCGAGTTTTGATTCGGGATCTGGAAGACGATTCCCTCACCCAACAGTTAGCAGATTTGTTCCAGGACGATTCGATCCTGGACAACGTGATCGTCGGCCAAGAAGAAGACGTGGACGCCGACTTTCAGTTGAACAAGATTGTCGAAGGCACGATCGTCAAGGTCGACGATGAAGTGGTCTTGGTCGATATCGGTTTCAAGAGCGAAGGCAACATTTTCCGCCACGAGTGGGATGACCACGAGCCGCAGCCGGAAGTGGGTCAGAAGATCCAGGTGCTGATCGAGGACCTGGAAGATGAACTGGGCAGCACCGACGATCCGCAAGGGCTGATCAGCATCAGCAAGCGGAAAGCCGACCACATCATTCACTGGCGGCGCGTCATTCAAGAGGTCGAAGAGGGCAAGATCGTCACTGGTACCGCCATCCGCAAGATCAAGGGTGGTCTGTTGGTCGACATCGGCGTGCACGTGTTCTTGCCGGCCAGCCAGGTGGACATCCGTCGCCCGAACGACATCGCCGACTACATCGGTCGCGTGGTGCAGTGCGAGGTGTTGAAGATCGACGAACAGCGCCGCAACATCGTGGTCAGCCGTCGCTCGTTGATCGAAAAAGAGCGTCAGTTCGCGCAGCAAAAGCTGCTCAAGGAATTGGAAGTCGGTCAAATCCGCAAGGGTATCGTCAAGAACATCGCCGACTTCGGCGCGTTCGTCGATCTGGGTGGGATCGATGGTCTGTTGCACATCACCGACATGAGCCACACGCGCATCCAACGCCCCTCCGAGATGGTCTCGATCGATCAAGAAGTCGAAGTTCAGGTTCTGAACATCGACCGCGAACGAGTCAAGATCGCCTTGGGTATGAAGCAGATGTTGCCCAATCCGTGGGACAACGTCGAGACCAAGTACCCGGTGAGCTCGATCCAGAAGGGCGAAGTCGTCAACGTCATGAGCTACGGTGCCTTCGTCAAGTTGGAACCGGGCATCGAAGGCTTGGTGCACATCAGCGAGATGTCGTGGGTCAAGCGAGTCAATCATCCCAACGAATTGGTGCAGATCGGCGATATGATCGACGTCTGCGTCTTGGGCATCGATCGCAAGGGCGAACAGATGTCGTTGGGCATGAAGCAAACGCTGGCCAACCCGTGGGACAACGTGGAAGAGCGTTACCCGTTGGAGATGTTGGTCAAGGGTCGCGTTCGCAACCTGACCAACTACGGTGCCTTCATCGAGTTGGAAGAGGGGATCGACGGCTTGCTGCACGTGTCCGACATGTCGTGGACCCGCAAGATCAGCCATCCCAACGAGATGTTGGAGAAGGGCCAGGAAGTCGAGTGCCGCATTTTGGCGGTCGACACCAACCGCCGCCGCATCGCGCTGGGTCTGAAGCAGATGGGCACCGACCCGTGGGAGACGGACATTCCGTCCAACTACCAACCTGGCCAGAAGGTCAAGGGCAAGGTCACCAAGATCACCAACTTCGGTGTCTTTGTGGGCTTGGAAGACGGTCTGGAAGGTTTGCTGCATATCTCGGAATTGTCCGATGACAAGGTCGAGAACCCCGAGCAAGTGGTCAAGGTAGGCGAGGAGATCGAAGTCAAGATCCTCCGCGTCGACACCGACGAACGCAAGATCGGGCTGTCCCGCCGCCGTTTGGATTGGTCCAGCGAGCAAGAGGCCGAAGTGCAAGCGGAAGAAAAGACCGCCAAGCGCTCCGACGTCGAACTCAAGGGCGGTCTGGGCAGCAGCGGACCGCTGTTCGGCACCAGCAACGAGTAACGGCGCTGCTCTGGTAGACACGGTGCTCTGGTCGACACGGTGCGACCGGCTGAGCCCAGCGCTCAGGTCGCCGGGAGCAACCACCGAAAAGCCACACGAGAGGAACGCGGCATCCACGCCGCGTTCCTTTTTTTGTTACGAGTAAGCTTACACTGGTCACCGAGGAAAATTCGATCTTGATTCGGGTTAATAGTGTAGGGTTAGGGCTCGTCGCTGCACACAATGCCAACAACCGAACTGATTAGTGCCTTCAGCTCATTGCGCAATCACTGGGAAGCCTTGTGTGATTACGGCTCGGACGACCTATTCTGTCAACAGCCAGAGGAACTCGTAATTGCCATTGTTCATGCGAAAAAGTCTAAACTGATTTCCAAACCGTATGCGCAACAGATCGTGGAAACGATGTTGCACATAGGCCATGCGATCGCGGCGGGAAGCAATGGTGAACTCAAAGTCATCGCCGAACGCGACCTGCTGGAACAGACGTGTGGTTTCTTCATCGCGAGGATAGGGATACTTCTCCCCTAAGCGGCGAATTAATTCTCCTCGAGCCAAAAACCGGTTGTATTGAGACGAGAATTTCGTCAGCATGCTCGGTCGAAAAGCGCGTGCTTCTTCCCGCATGTCTGTGGGAAAAAGTTCCATCAAATCAACAACCGGCTCGTTCTGCTCATTAAGGAACCGAAGCTGTTCCAAAACCACCTCTCTCGGCCCCTCAATGAACCAGCCATCCGCAATCGCAAAAATGGGATAATTCTTGGGTAGCTCTTGCGGGTTGGGGTAGTCCCACACGATGGCATCTTCAAACTGAGATTTTTCCAGACCGGTTGTTAGGTTGGAACGACGTTTGTTCTCTTGCGCGACTCGACCAGCGACAGCGTTTAGCATCGCCTGCTCGTCTTGGATGCGTGAAAAAGACAACGTCTGTGGTGCCGGTCGATCTGTCTGCAGACGCACCTGATACCGAGCATTATCGCTGTTTTTCAGGCTTTTCATCATAGCAGCGTCATTTGAACCATACATGTTTTTTATGGCTGTTTCGTAAGAATTCAGCCCGTAAGCTTGGGAGTAGTACTTTTGTTGTAACTCCATATAGCGACCTTTGTTCGCTCCGAAACCAACGGCGTGTATCCTGTCGGGCCGCCCAAAAATCGGA
Source organism: Pirellulaceae bacterium (assembly GCA_018402565.1). Classification (GTDB taxonomy): domain Bacteria; phylum Planctomycetota; class Planctomycetia; order Pirellulales; family Pirellulaceae; genus M30B19. The sequence continues at coordinate 595,806 of JAGYIQ010000003.1, forward strand.
GGTAATTCGCTGAGCGGCTCAAAGCAAGCCCATTCACCACCGATTCCCTCAGCGGTAGACGTAGTCGTCATTAGTCCCCGCAGGATGAGTGAAGGTTTTGGAAGAAATCGCAATTTGACCACTGCCGCGAGCACAGGCAGTTGCGAAACTTGCATGGCATCCCACTGTGCATCTTCCAAATCAGAAAAATACGGTCTAAAGCTCGCGGGTTCTGCATAAACGCGAATATCGGAATGATCTGCCGCAGACCGATGGCAAAACAGCTGAAACGTCTTATAACGCCGTGAATTCAATAACTTGCGGCCGTTCGATTGACTTGAATCAAGCACTTGTGACTCGATTATATCGCAATTCGTAACTAGAACGAAATGTTTTGCGTCAATCGTTATTGTTTTCGCCTGCCAGGTTTTAGCTACGCTGTCCAAACTTCGAAGCGTCGCAGCGTATTGCTTCACACCCTCCTCGGCTGTTGGAGAGGAACTTTCGGTGTTACTGCCAGCCTTTTCTTCCGGGGCTGCAACCAAGTTGCGAATAGGCACCGCCGTCTCGGCAATGCTAGCGGAAATGGACTCGGCCATCTCGATGTTCGGAAGTTGTAACAAAAGACTCATGTTTGGCATCGAGTTTTCGAAGTCGTGTAAAACAAAATAGCAGCGTTCTACGTCATCCAAGAGAACACCGGTTCTACGGAATCGATCCGCTATCTCAATCGCGACAGAAGTCGGTGCCAGAGGGAAGGGATCGGCAGCCAACAATTGCCAAGCGGTTTCCAGGTCCGTCGCGAATTCAGCTTCCAACTGACGCTTGATGGCGGCAAAATTTCCAATCTCTACCACGGCAGCTGTCTTATCCGGCAGTTTTCCAACAAAAGTGGCATCTTGCCCAAACAATGCTGTGCCCTCGTGGTGGATCAAGGCGCTGATCAAGATCGTGGCACATACAGCGCCCAAAGTGAGTCGTGCGGGAACAGTAGTGCAGCGGTAGCTTTTGTAGATTGGTCTTCCAGTATTAGTTCTCATGATTCTTCTTTCGCGGTTGATAGGCGGTTGTTCGCAGTCCGGCTGATAAAGCCAGTAGTCCAACACATAACAGCACAGCCACATTGAAATAGCTTGTAGGATGAGAGATCCAAACGAAACAACCGCAGTCGATGGACTTCGATTGCAGGAACAACTGAGCGGCTTGGGCGGTGGCAAACAGCAAGTAGAGTCCGGCAGCGACCACACAAGCGCTGCTCCAAAACAGCCCGAAAACCAGCGATACACCTACGACGGCCGTTATGGAAGAAAGTCCGCTGGCGACCCAAGGGACCAGATCAATAGGCAGCAGGTTGTATCGATAGACACTTTCGAGGAACAGATGCAGATTCGCGATATGCCCGATACCACTGAACAATAGAGGTCCACCGATGACTAGGCTTAAGACTAGCCGCAGGACAATCTCGTGAGATTCAAGGGGCGGATCGTTAGTTTTCATTGCTGCCTGCCGCTCCAATCACGCCAACCTCCTCGATAAATTTTAACGGCAGGAAAGCCGCGTCGAGACAGACGCGTACCAACGGAGTCACCCCATGAGCACGCCTCGCTTTGGCAGTAGACCAAAACGGGCTTATTCATGTCCAGTCGCCGGGTCGCGTTTCTGGCTTCGACGGAAGACGCATCGACCGGCCAATTGATCGCCCCGGGTAAGTGGCCATTTGCAAAATCCGCTGGCAAACGAGCATCAACGATGTTAACGGCATTCAACGATCTAAGCTGTTCAACCTCATCAAAACCAACACTATCAAGCTCCAAGGGCGTTTGATAGCGTTCAGAAAAGTTCCCGATGGTGATTGGGTCGTTCAGGTACCCCGACCACGGAAACGCTTGTTGCACGGCGGATAACAACAGGGCAACGGAAAATAGCACCAAAAACCCACCAAGTAAGTTTCTATCATCGATTCGCCTTTTCACGCCGAGCAAAAGCACCAAGACGAACGCGATCCAAACTGTAAGCTCCACTTTGTCAACCCAGTTCCGTGAGAACGCTGGTATCGCATCTGTCGGCATTACCACGATCCCAACACCGCTAGTCTGTGACAGCAAATCGCCGAAGGCGATGGCCTGCGGTTCATGCGGAGGATCGAAAATTAACGGTTGCCCCTCCCGCATTCCCAGATAAGTGACCCAATGATTAGTCCTTTCGACTCGGCGCGATCCGTCCAAATGTATAAGTATTGGATATTGAGAAAAATAGAGGGTGCTTCCATTGAGCTGGTGGGTCACGGCGACTTGGGCATCAGCTGCCTCGACTAATCGGACTAAATCCATGACCGAGCTCCCGGCCGGCGAACTGATGTACTCTGATCGCAGATAATCCGCGGGCTCCGACTTTACCCCAATGGCATTCAAGGCCGCGGCAGCGGCGTACAGGCCACAATGATTGCCGCTAGCCCAGCTCCGGACGTAGGCTTTGTGAAACGACGATACGTTGAACTCATGGCCCAGCTCCTGGTCGTTGCCTATACTCGATTGGCAGAACAGCAGGCAAGCAAATAGGGTGGCAATAACTTGAATAGACACGATTAATCCCCTTTCTGCCGTCGACAATTTCGCATTCTGACAATCATCCAACTAAGTGCCAGAGCAATAAAAATCACCATGACCGCCATGGTGGCAATCGATAAAGTCGAAATTGTTTTTGCCGGGTTCCCCTCGAACTCAATCTTTCGTACCGCCGACTCAGCTGCGTCATCGACTATTAAGAATACGTTCTCCCGTAGAAACTCGAAACGTCGATGGTCTGTTGGAGAAGTCTCCACCGGGTTACCGTCGGGAACGACCAATTCCGGGAGCGACCAGGCAATACGAGGGTAGGAGATCTGTCGTTTCTCGATATAGTCAAAGCGGCATTGGGCGCGGAAGGTCTCCTCTGCTCCGTTTTTTCTGCGAATCAAAGAGGTTCTGTCAATGCTAAGGAGCTTAGTCGGAATGGACTCGAGGTCGTAAACCGGATTCGTCCACTCAGTACACTCCCATACGATCAAACGTGGATTGGCAAGAGGATCTCGTGCGGCCCCCATGTGCTGAAAGGCAGTGATCCGATCACCCTCTGCGATCGTGCGAGAAAACGTTTGTAAAAGAGATTTGTCTGTTCCGGAAAGCGTGATTTCAAACTGTCCGTATTGACCGATATTCCCTTGGCCAACTGTCGTACGCGTGTCAGGACCGTCGACCACACGCCAGTCTAATTGTTGTTGAATCGCGGAAATACTGGCAACCTCCGGAATTAACCGGCCAAAAAGCGGCGTTGAGCCGCGATAGTCAAACGTCGTAGCTTCGCCAAACAATCGTATCCATGCGGATTGGTTTGTCGCGCGGCCATTATCAAACGTGAAGGTCTGTTGGATGAGCAAGCTATTGTCCGGCCCAGATCGGGCGACTTGCAGAAACACCGGATGGTTGGCTGAAACATTTAACGCGTATCGGGCTAATTCAGCCTGATACATGCCTGATTTTCTGTCAGAAGTGATCCACTCGCTAACACGAGCGATCATGGCCCCCGTCGCATCAAATTCGGTGATGGTAACTTGTACGGTAGCGTCAACGAGCGCCTGATCAAAAATGGACAATGCCTGCATTACCTGGCCAGGCAGCGAATTGGAGGCATCATTTCCGAGCATCCGATCATCAGAGTCTTGCAAGTAGAGACAGGTCGATCCGAGATGAAGTTGCGTTACCGCACTTGAAGTAATCATCCACCATAATGCCAAGAAGACAAAGCACGACATACGGCAACTCCGTCATGAAGCGGGAGGCGGCCAACAATACGTCAGTCGTCAGCACCCAGATGGGTGCTGACGACTGACCCCGGCAACAACGCCTGATTCTGTGTCATTTAAACCTAAGGCATAACCGGCTGGTTATCGACGCATTCACCGTCCTCCTCGCTACCGACCTTGGTGAAAGATTGTCGAGGATCACACATGTGGTTTTGAATCTCGCAATGATCACGCATCTCGTACAAATGGATCCGCGGCCCGAATTCAAGGTCCGTAGCAAAAAGGCGCGCTTCTCCGGTGCAAGTTGAAGCACCAGTGCACGGTGTGTAACTAAACTGGAAGCCATCGCGGATATTACAGTCTTCAAGTCCACCCGTGAGCTTGGTCAGGCGATCGCGCGAAATCTCCACGCTGCCAACTGCAAACGGTACCGTGGCCGCGACCATCAAACCCAGAACTTGGTGGGTGAAGTAGCATTTTCGAAACACAGGAATCTCCTTTTCGTAGATAAAGCGACTACCTAAACCAAACCTTCAAACGGCTTAAGTAAACCGCCGGTAACACTTGTTCGCACACGTCTTGAATGCCCCTAAGACTGGACGCTTCTTCTTTCTTCAACTCAGAACACTAGAGTCTAAGAAATCAAAAGCAAACTCCAATTCACAAATAAAGACTGGGGATCAGCGTGATTCTAAAGCTGATCAACTCGGCTGTAAACTTCCGGTGGCGCTCTGCAATTTGGCAAGCCCAACTCGCAACCAAGCCCACTGCAAACGCGTGAATTCGATTTCGGATTAGCGGGTCTGGGAAGGCGAGAGAAAGGCTCGCTGCCACTAAGCCCCGTCTTCCAGGCCCCGTCTTCCAGGCCCCATCTTCCAGGCCCGAACGACACCGAGTGTACGCCATCAAGAGTCACTGCATCTACCTCCAAGTACTGAAGAGGGCGTTTATGCCTTCCGTCCGCACTACCGACGTTCCAAATTATATCGATGCGTCACCGCTTGTGCAAGAAGAAAATGGATCATCCGCCAAATATTGGCGTGATATTCAGCTCATATCATACATAACGTTGGAAACTGCCCCAAACACCAACTTGAGACACTCCACGAACCCGCAGCCACCCACCCATTCAGCTGAGGAAGCAAAAGTTTGGAGGCCGAATAAGAGTTTTGGGTGACAATTGGTATTTCTGCGTGGAGGTGGCGTCGAACACAGCGAGGCAACTCTTCAGCCGGCTTCGTTGTAGGCTTCGACCTCGAACGGGTTGTCGCGATAGGCTCGGCCGCCACGCCACCAGACGATCAGGCTGGCGAGACCATAAGCGGGTAGAAACAAAGGGCCCCAGCGTTCGTACTGGCGAACATGCACTCGTTCGTGCCGCCCACAGCGCCGCAAATAAGCGGCGTCCAGACCCAAGACCACATGACCCAAACACATCGCCACGGGACGCACGGGGAACCGACGCAGCAGCCAAGCCACACCACCGCCCCAAAACTCCAAACAGCCGTCGCGGAATTGAACCCGGCCACCGGTGGCCAAGCCAATCAATCCCACGGTCACGCCCAACCCAGTGTTGGGGCTAGCCCACAGCACAGCGATCGTCTTTCGCAATGCGGCTATTGCGAGCAAGTGTTTGTTAGGACTCGGCTTGGGTCCAGGGCTTAACCCATGTGTCGGCGGCGTTGATCTGGGTGCTTGATCGGTCATTCGATGCCATACCTGGCCAAACGCTCGCGCAGCGTCGCGCGGTGGATCCCCAGTGTATCGGCTGTGGCGGAGCGATTACCGCCCAAGGCCTCGAGGACCGTGCGGAACAAGACCGGTTCGGCCAGGGCCATGAACTGTTCAAACAGGGGGATGTGACCGCTGGGGTTGGGCGGCGCGTCCGGGGCGTGGGTGGTCAGCATTTGGGCACTGGCCCACTGCTCGATGGCCTGGGCCAACTCTGCTTGGGGAGGTGTGGGCAGCGGCAGCGCGGGGGTGGTGAAATCGTCCAACAGCAGCGCGCGACCGCGGGCCACCACCACAGCCCGTTGCACGACGTTTCGCAGCTCACGCACGTTGCCCGGCCACGGCCGTTGTCGGAGGTCGTCCAACAGTCCCGTGGGCAAGCCATACCGCGACAGGTTGTAGCCAGCCAGATTGAGGAAGTGTTTGACCAGGGGCTCGATGTCTTCGGGCCGTTCGCGGAGGGGAGGAATCTGCAGGATCACGCCACCCAACCGGTACAGCAAATCCTCGCGAAAGCGACCCTCACGCGCGGCTTGCGAGAGATCACAATGCGTGGCCGCCAACACGCGGACATCGCAGGCACGACCGATGGTTTCGCCGACCCGGGAGAAGGTCTTTTGCTCCAAGACACGGAGCAGTTTGACTTGGGCGCCGAGGGACAGGTCGCCGATCTCGTCCAAAAAGATAGTGCCGCCGTTGGCTGCTTCGAACACGCCCTGGTGTACTTGATCGGCACCGGTGAAAGCGCCGCGAGCGTGCCCGAACAACTCGCTCTCCAACAGACTGGGGTTATAAGTCACGGGGGCCACCGCCACAAACGCTTGATCGCGGCGGCGGCTGTGACGGACGATCGCCTCAGCGACCAGTTCTTTACCGGTGCCGGTTTCGCCGACGATCAGGACCGACAGGTCGCTGTCGGCGACCAAGGCAATCTGATGGAACAGCTGCTGCATGGCGGTCGATTGGCCGATCAACTGTCCGGGTCGGCTGGCGGGAGTCGTCGCCGAGAGCGGATCGGTGTCCGTGTCGGGAGTGCTGTCCGCGGCCAGCTCGATGGCCTGTTGCCGGGCCAGGGCCCGTTGGCAAGTATCGATGGCATCGTTCAGGCGAAAGGGCTTGTGCAGGTAATCTGCCACGCCTTGATTCACGGCGGCAACGGCGACGTCCACCTCGCCGTAGGCGGTCATCACGATGATGGCGGCTCGGGGGGCATGCTGCCGCAGGGGTTCGATCAAGTCCAAGCCGCTGGCGTCGGGCAGACGCACGTCCAACAAGATCAGGTCGATTGTATGTTGAGCTGCCAAGGCCAAGCCCGCCGCCGCGCTGCCCGCAGTCAAAACGGACACGTTCGCCGCCGGCAACAAATTCTGAAACCCCCAACAAATGGCCGGCTCATCGTCGATCACTAAAGCCACTCTCATAAGGTGGTTTTTAACTCCAGCAGAAGGTCATGATGAATTCGGTGCGATCGCCGCTCCGCTGCCAGTGTACCTGACCGCCGAGCCGTTGGGCGGCGCGGGCGACAAACGCCAAGCCCAGGCCGCTGCCATCCACCGTCGCCGTCACGAATGGCTCGAACATCCGGTCCTGGATGTCGACCGGTGGCCCAGGGCCATTGTCACTGACGCAGACCAGCGCCGAATCAGGTTGCTCCGTGGGTTGCCAAGTTACCAGGACGTCTTGCCCGGCTTCCAAGGCATTCCAGACCAAATTACTCACCGCCGCCAGCAACACCTGGCTGTCGGCCACCCGAGCCCCGGACAACGCCGAGGGCAGGCTCCAGTGTAACTGTTTGTCACGATGCCGGGCGGTGGCATCCAGGGTATCGCGGAGGGTGGCCAGGCACTGGTCGAGTGTCATGGGTCGCGGCGGCGCTTCTCGACCGCCGGCCAACCAGAGGATGCGCTGGATGTACTCCTCGGCTTGCTCGATTTGGCGAACCGCGACCACCAGCGATTCGGCTTGGGCCTGGCGGCAGGGGTCGTCCATGGCAGCGAGTTTCGGTCGATTGGCCAGAGCCGCCAACTCGATCGCCATCCGGGCTCCGGCCAGGCTATTGCGGAGGTTGTGTGCCAGTCCCGCGGAGAGTTGATGCAGCATTTGTTCGCTGTGCAGCCGCCGCAAGCGGTCCCACATACCGGAGAGTTCGGCGGCCAAGCGGGTCACATCGGTGGCCAGTTGACTGAGCTCGTCCTGGCCGTGGACGGGGACTTGGGTTTGGAAGTCGCCTTCGGCAATGCGGCGGACGCCTTGCTGCAATTGCGAGATTCTTCGTACCCAGCGGGTGGTGGTGGCCAGGGTCACGGCGGCCACGATGCCGATGGCGATCAGGCCGACCAGGGCCGGCAGGGCAATCGATTGGGCCATCAAGCGTTCCTGCTGCGACTCGTCGATCAGCACGATCAGCGAAGTCACGGGCACGCCGTCGCGGGTGGTCCGCGGCCGAGCCCGTCGCCAATGGATGCCGCGATAGCGGGTGGTTCCGACGCGAATGGCGGTGGTTTCTTGGGTCGGGGACCACGGCCGGACGTCGGCCAGAGTCGCTTGCCAGGCGGACCAATCTTCGGGGTCCAGGGCCGCGGGCAGATCGTCCGACCAAGCCACCATCACGATCGATCCGTCGGCACGGAGGGCGAACCAGTGGGCCGCGGTCAAATTCGCCAGGACTTGGAAGACGGCCGAGTTCAGGGGCAGGTTATCGGATTCCAAGATCGCTTGGATGGAGCGGCGGCGCTGTTCCAGCTCCCGTTCGGCTCGGCTGCCCGCCAGGACATACGCCACCGTCGCCACCAGAGCGGTGGCCAACACCACTGCCACGAGCAGCGGAATCAGCAGTTTGCGATTGAGCGACTGAGGAGGCATGGGATGACTTCGATAGCCGCGGGAGTGAAGAGCTTTTTGCGTCCAAATGGGATGCACTACTCCGTCAATTTTAATCGGAACCGAAGGGTAACTCGAGCGGCGATACGAAAGCCGAGTGGACGCTAACCCAATTGCGGCGGCCTCGGGCCGACGGCTCGATTCGGGGGACCCGGGGGCCAGGGATCAACTCGTGGATCTTTGGCACGTTTATCGGTTCGTCCGTTCGCAGAGGGATTCGTGACCATGCTCGGTTGGCGTGGCTTGACATGCGGATCTGATTAAACTAAAATGTGGCCGGCGTAGCTCTTGAACCTCGCCGGCGTAGCTCTTGAACCTCGCCTCCATCGTCTGGCCGAAATGTGCCATGTATGCCGCATTTGGCTAAGGAATTTTCAAAAACGGGAGTGTGAGAGTGAGAAATTTCTTTGTGTACGTCCGCGACTTGTGCGTTGTTTTGAGTTTCTTGTTTGTGGCGACAGCCGTGTGCGCGAGCACGGGACCAGGAGTGGTTCCCGTGGTAGCCGATTGCGCAAAGGGTCAAGCTTACACCACTGGCGGCGCCTTTGATGGATGCAAAACCTCGGTCCTGCGACAAGTGTGCGATCAGAGTGATCCGTGGAAGATATGCAAAGACGATTTTCGAGCGAAATGTGTATGCAAGAGGTAGTAATGTGCGGAACAAGGATGTTTCATATCCAAAGGGTTGGCCATAGGGTTAATTTCGTGTTCAGGAAGTTGGTCGCCGTTGACGAAGTCGGAATCCGACTTAAGTGTAGTTAACGAGGGCCGTAAATTTCCTGTGGTGAGGTTCGTCGCCGTATTGGGGGAATGCTGGTGCTTGTGTCCGGGTCATTTTTTCGTGTCGTGTCACTAATCATCGTGGCAATGGTCGTGCTACTCATTGTTACGAGTATCTCTCCCAGCTTACTGCCGTGCGTCGGATCCTCCGTAAGAGTGAAACACGAAAGCGATTCAACTAGCTTGCGAGTCGTCACCTTGATAAACCGGTCGTTGCGGCAGCTGAAAATTGATAATGTCCAAGCCGAATGTACTTGTGTCAGCGGTCCGGTCTTTCCGGTGGTGGTCGAGCCGTTTCAAACTCACGAAATGGAGTTCGTGATTGACAAGCAAAGACTTCAAGGGGCAGCCACGGAAATTCGCCTGTTAGCGAGGGCCCCACATTCACGAATAAGCGTAAGTCTCTACCCATGAAAACCACAAAGGCCGGAGTGACGTTGGTCGAGCTGTTGGTTGTCATTGGGCTCGTCGCGGTTCTAGCAGGATTGCTTCTACCGGCAATACAAATGGCACGTGAAGCGGCGCGGCAAGCGAAATGCAAGAACAATATCCGGCAGATAGCATTGGGGCTTTTAAATCACGAAGCAGCTCGAGGTAGTTTCCCACCGGGATATTACGGCACGCTTCAAGTGGCGGACACGCCGCACTTGGATTTTCGTTACGAGGGATCTCTAGCAGGCCATTTGCTCCATGTTCTGGGCTATGTGGAACTTGGTGACTTGGACTTCAAACTTCGTCAGAACTCGGTCAATCCATTTCAACCGCATACCGCTCGTTGGTGGGACACGGATTACGCGAGTCTCATCCAAAGGACCAGACTTCCGTTGTTTGAATGTCCTTCGTTAGCGGTTGACGCCGCCGTTTCTCGCGTTTACGCAGCGGAGCCTTGGGATGTTAGCTACGTTTGGTATTTCGATTCTTCTCCACTGCCAAATGCTGGTTTTACGTCTTATTTGGGAAACGGAGGACTCAGCGGACGAAATCTTGGAACGCGGCCGGAGCAACTGGGGGTGTTTTACGTCAACTCGAAAGTGAAATCGCGAGACATCCGCGACGGTGCGACCCACACGTTCCTGGTCGGTGAAGTTCGCGGGGGTGGCGATGACAGCGAGCGGCACCGGATCCCAAGGTCTCTTAATTATCTGGCCAGCAGTCCGGCAAAGAGTCGATGGGGATTTTGGAAAGAACCTGATCCGTTTGCAGGTTCGGGGCATGGAGTATCAACCTATGGATCGGTTCATGCAGCCGGCGTCATACAAATGGGCTTTGCGGATGGAAGTGTCAGTAGCTTGTCCGCTACCACGGATGATGAAATCGTCATCGCCTTGTCTACAGTTGCGGGTGCCGAGGCGATTAACAACTGGGACGACTAAATGAAAGCGACGTCTTTTTGCCAGATATGCTGGATCGTGTGTGTGCTTGCCGCGGTAGCAAAAGCAGATGATCTCAGCGAGTTGCGAGAAGCAGCCAGGCAAAGCCAAGGGGAGGGACTAAAGTCGCTGATCGGGCACTCGATCGTGGCTACCAAAACGGAATATGGATTGAAGGGTGAACGAGAGATAGTAATTAGACAGCAACAAATTCGCGGTAGCTTTCGGTCGGTCGAACAATGGTTTGTCAGGGTGTCATTGTCGGGTTCCAGCGAAACGCAGAACAATGAAGCAGTCGTTGGGAGGAATGGACGCTTGGTGTACTGGGGGACAGGTATTGATTCGGCGAGTCCGGTCATGACGAACTATGGCTTTGATTGGTTAGATCACGGTAGCGCCTTATACTCGGCCGAAACTTATTGCTCTAGCATTACATCAGGCGGTAACTTATTTGATGTAAGCTTCTACTCGATTACATGTTTAGACAGCTTTAACGCTGAGCGGGTACCGAGCGATGACTCAGTGGACGTCGGTCGGTGTTGGAAGTGGTCGACCGAAGCGCGGGACGAGGTACCAGCTTATGTAGGAAAAATTTGGATTCGTGATTTCGGCAGTGGCAGACACGTCATTGGTAAGCTCAAGTTCCAGGTGCAGGGAAGCGAGAAGAGCGTTGAAATAACCAACCAGTTTTCATCCAGCTCGGCGAACCCAACGCTGATCGAAAGAGTAGAGATCGATCGGCGAGGGCAAAAAGAATCATTTGCGTTGGAGACGATTGCCAACGAATCGGAATCGGTGGACGGTTATCGGCCTGAGAGGTTTGGTTTGGTCACACCGGTCGATCCTGCTCGGGGACGGCTGGGAATGTGGTTGGCGGCGGCGGCGTTTGGATCCCTAGCCGTTTATTTGACCATACGTTGGCGAAACAAAAAATGAGGACTAGGCAATTTGATTTTCCGATTGCCGCAGCGACGTTAATGGCAATGATCTTGATGTCAAGTGGCTGCGACTCGACGGATCAAGGCTTGCGGATAATCCGTAACAACAAAGAGGTTGAGATCGACGCAGGAGTCATTTTTAAAGACCGCGCTTCCTACCGTTGTATACTGTTAAGTGAACTCGGTCTGGCAGCTTATGATCAACTGCAGGTCACCCGGACCTCCTGTGACTGTCTGGATGCGAGTATAAAAGCAATCGCATTAAGTCAACAAGAAATGGGCTATGCTCTATTGCTTGAGTTCAAGCCTGCCCGAGACAACGCCGAATCAAAAGATCCAATTTCAAACCTCGCAGTTCTAATTACAGTACAGTCTGGACACGGCGAGATCATTGACTTGATCGTTAGGTTTCGATACGCCCATTTCAGCTGATCAATCCATCGGTTGTTGCGCAGGCGGTCGATCGCTTGGATAGAGTGGCGGATTTTTGTCCACCAGTGACGAAAAAGCTGGCCATGTAATCAAGTGAATTGACCTGCATCGAATCGGCGTGATGCCTGCGGGGCCAGAGAAACCAACATAACCGAGGATATTCTGGATTTCTCCGGCGGTCTTGGGCAATTATCGTCTTAATTACTCAGTTTGGCACTGAAATTGCCTTAACTGCTTTGATAGCCGTGCTGGAGGCCAGCCTCCAGGGCGATATCGAGCGCTTGGTTCGAGATGGGTTTGGGCGGTGCAGCCACCGATTCTATCCAAGAACGCGAGACTTAAATCACAGTTTGGATCGGGTCGAAGGAGAACGGGATGACACAGAGAACAGCATCGCTAGTGGTGCCGTCGCGCGCCGGGTTTACGTTGGTGGAATTGTTGGTGGTGATCGCCATCATCGGGGTGTTGATGGGCTTGTTGCTGCCGGCCGTACAAATGGCGCGGGAGGCAGCACGGCGTATCCAGTGTACGAATAATCTGAAACAAATGGGTTTGGCGCTGCACAACTACGAGTCGGCTAAACGGGCCTTTCCGGCTGGATTCATCTCGCAGGTGACAGGGTCGTGGTCCGGGGGAGGAAACGACGGTGTGCCGGAAGCCGGACCGGGGTGGAGCGTCTTCGCCCGCTTAATGCCGTACATGGAAATGGGCAATCTGCACGACACCATCAACTTCACGCTACCGATCGCCGACCCGATCAATCAGGTGGCTCGGCGGACGTTGATCCCTGGGTACCTCTGCCCATCCGACACATGGCGTGATTTGGTCACTGTTTGGCCAACCTCCTTGGGAGTCACCGATTTGGCACCGTTGAGTTATGCGGGTTGTGTGGGCGGGGGCGATCCGGCCAATGCCCCACGCTACACCGCGATGTACGAGGAGACCCCGTTCAATGGAATCTTCCATCGCAATGTGCCCGTTCGAGTGGCTGAAATTACCGATGGCACGTCGAATACCATCGGCCTGGGCGAGCGGGCCAGCATGTTCACGCCGAACGGTTGGGCGGGAGTGATCCCAGGTGCTCGCACGGTCTTCTCCCCGTGGTGGGCACAACGACGCGGGCAAGCCGTCGGTGCCACGAGTCGGCCCGCTATCACCATGGTAAGCTGCCACGTTCGCACCGGCGGGCCAAGTGCTCCGACGGGAAGTCCTGGCGGATTTTGGAGTCCTCACTCGGGTGGCTGCTTGTTTTTGTTGATGGACGGTTCGACCCACACGGTCGCCACCGACGTGGACATCAACATTTTTCGAGCCATGGCCGGCCGCAACGACGGGATTCCAGTTACACTGCCTTAGTGGCCGGCATCCAGCGATACACCCAGGCCCTACCCCGAAAGTCGCTGCATGCTCGAGATGATCGGCGGTGAGGGCCAGTGCCGCTCGGAAGCTGGATCTAGCCCGCTTCGGTGGAAACTTGATCCCGGGCGAGCTGTCGTCAAATCGCCAGTGCAATCGGGTCGAAAGAGAACGGGATGACAAAACGAAAAGCAGTGCTCGGTCGACCTTCGCGCGCCGGGTTTACGTTGGTGGAATTGTTGGTGGTGATCGCCATCATCGGGGTGTTGATGGGCTTGTTGCTGCCGGCCGTGCAAATGGCGCGGGAGGCGGCTCGGGTGGCGCAGTGCAAAAACAACCTGCGGCAAATCGGTCTGGCGATGATGAACTACGAGAGCGGTCGCCGGACCTTTCCGCCCTCGGCCGTGATTCAAGGCGTCGGCGCCATCAACACCAACAGCTCATGGTCCATTCACGGTCGACTGTTGCCCTACTTGGAGCAGGGCAATGTCTACGATCAGGTCAATCTGAATATGGCCTGGGACGATCAGCCCGTGATCAGTGGCCTGAAGATCCCGACTTACGCTTGTCCCACCGATCCCAACTCGAACGTCACGCGCGACGTCAGCCCGAAGCTGGCCAGTCCACTGTATCCGACGTGTTATGGGTTTAACTTTGGCAGTTGGTTGATTTGGGATCCGGTGACTGGGCAAATGGGGGATGGGATGTTTGGCCCCAATGCCAAGATCGGCATCCGCAACATTCTGGACGGCACCAGCAACACGTTGATGGTGGCGGACGTGCGAGCTCGGCAGTTCTACGGTCGCAACGAATCGCTGGTCGGCGGTCCATCGATCCCGCCGCCGGATCCCGCAGCCGTGGCGGCGCGTGTGCCGACGTCCTTTACCTGGTGTCGCCCCAACGGCCACACCGAATGGCCCGACGGGCGGGTGCATCATCAAGGTTTCACGACCGGCTTGGCTCCCAATGGCCGTTTGATCCTCAACAGCGTCTCGAACCAGTGCCCGGCCGGCAGCGATATCGATTACAATTCTCGCCAAGAGGCCACCAGCACAACCGAGGCGACGTACGCGGTGATCACCGCTCGCAGCTACCATACCGGCCTGGTCAATGCCGCCATGATGGACGGCTCGGTGCGGTCGGTGGTGGAAGAAATCGACTTGGCTCTCTGGCGAGCCTTGGGGACGCGGGCCGGTGGCGAAGTGATCGCTTTAGACGACTGACGTGGAGATTGACGATCGACCTACGGCTGCTTCCACTTGAGGTCCCGACGACCTGCAGCGGCTGTGGGGCCTGCTGCCAAGTCACGCCTCTGCCGCCGTTTGCCCCAGGCGAGGCCGCAGCCCGCGGCATTTCGGCAGAATGGTGGGAGGCGGTCGTCGTGCGCGAAACCGCCGGCCAGCAATTCGAGGTTCGCCCCTGCGTGTGGTACGACGCGGGAACCGCGACCTGTCGGCATTACGAGCAGCGACCGACCGCTTGCCGCGATTTTGCACTGGGTGGGACCGCTTGTCGACAAGTCCGCATCCGCCTGCGTTTTCCCGGGATGGATGGCAGTTGAATCACCGCTCGGCTTCGTCAAGAGATAAAAGGTTAGTAATGGTCTTCCAGAAGACTTGGAAGGAATGAGATCTGCATTTTTCTGGAATAAAAAAATTCGCGATCGCGTCGGCCCGTCCCACTTTGCCGGGGACACGAGTGAGCCGTTCAAGTTCTTGACTGGCGTTCGCTAACGCGTCCGGATCGCGGAATTTAGCAGAATTTAGCTGCTTGCCAGCCTTTGAATCTGGAAAGGCTAATTCGACAGCTTCCAATTCCCCCAAAAACCAACTTTCCAATTCATTGCAAACCACTCGGACTGAAAACGGATGGTTGGCGAGTTCAGCCCGAGCAGTAATGTTTGACTTAACCGACTGGCAGTTATCCCCGTCCTGATCTCTGAGGATGATGAAATGCGGTTTGCCATATCGCCAATGTCGCATTTTGGGCAGAATGTTCTTTTCCAAATCAGCTTTTCCCTGAAACGACAAAGCAATCCAATCCACGCCAGCTAATTTATTGGGCCAAAATCGCGCACCGAGTCTTTCTAGAGTGACGCGCATCGATTCCTCTTCTGTCAGGAATACGATCATCGGCGGTGGACCCTCTCTGCCACTCCCCCAAACATACCCTGTTCCCACAGGTAGCCGGCTTTATCACCGGCAACCATTTGTGATGCCAGTAGCGGATCCTGCGAAATGGACACGATTCTCGCCACACCATTGACCTTGTCGATATGGAAAACGCTCTCGAGAGGGACTGCGTTGAGGAATTGAGGAGAGTGCGTTGAGACAAAGACTTGCCCGCCGCGTTGGGTGTACAGTAGAAACTCCTCAGCCAGCAGCGTCATCAACTGCGGATAAAGGTGATTTTCTGGCTCTTCAAGACAGATCACCGGGTAGGGTTTGGGATCATGGAGCAGGAGCAAATAGGCGAATAGTTTGACAGTGCCGTCTGACACATTTTTGTCGATAAACGGTTCGCTGTAGGCCGCGTCTTGGTAGCGAACCAGTAGACGACCATCTTCGGCGACCCGGATTTCAATGTCGGAGATTTCGGGCACTCGCTCGCGCATTTTGTGTTTGACGATATCAAACTCAACAGGATGTTGCTCGAGCATGTACCGGGCAAATGCAGGCAGATTCGATCCGTCGGCTGACAAATGTTGTGCGTCCTTGTCATCTTTGACACCTCTGATGTCATTGATGTGGAAGTCAGAAACATGCCAATCTTCGATCAAAGTGCACACTGCATGAGCGGCTTTGAATCGCTCAAATTGCCCCAGCCCCTTAATCGCCAGTGTATCTACCGCATGGAGTTTTTGCGGTTCTCGCTCGAGTTCGTCGTCGGGCTTAGAGAAATCCTCCTCATTCGTGATCGCGTATCCGGAGCCGAAGTGGAAATCGAGAAAATGAAACGGTTTACCCGCATCGTTTCGGTCGTACTTTAAGATTTCGCGTTGCACAACGGGCAACCCATCTTCATTGAGACCAATTTGCAACGAGTAGGTTACAAGGCGTGTAAATCCAGCGATTTCCACACGAAATTGGATCTCAATGTAGATGGGTTCGAGTTCATGTCCCCGTGTGGCAACGTCCTTGAACCCATTTCGGCCACCCTCCGCGTTCAACGCACTTCTAACGTTATGTTCTAGGCATTGTTTCAGAAACGCAAAGACTCGAAAGAGCGTCGTTTTCCCGCTGCCATTCTTGCCAACAAAGACACAGAAGGCCGGGAGGTTCGTGAGCTCAATATTTTGCAGCGCCTTAAAATTACGAACTCGGATCGTCTCAATTCTCATTGGGTTCAATCTCTATTCTGTCCCTCTATTCCGCCGCAGGTCGCGCGGCGGCTGGCTTGGGTTTCTTGCCCGGTTTGAAGGGCTTGCCGGTCTTGAAGGGCTTGTCGGCTTTGGTTCCCGGCCCAGCCTTGTACGGGCCTTTCTTGCCGCGGGCAACAAATTTGTTCGGGCGACCTGGTTTGTTTGGACGATCCGTACCGCTCGATAAGCCCCGCGTGGGCGGAGTAAAAGCAGCGGGCGAAAGTCGCAGCGCTTTGCCGCGGACCTTGGCTTGTCCCAACGATTCGACCACATCCAGCGGCAGATCTTGCGGCAAGTCGACAAACGCGTGCGTCTCTTGGATATTGATCGTACCGATCTGGCGACCTTCCAAGCCGGCTTCGCTGGCGATCGTCGCGACCAATCCGCCCGGTTGGATGCCATCATCCCAGCCCAACTCGAGGCGATAACGCTTCATGCCGGGAGCCGGCGGGCCACTCCGCGAGGTCGACTTTGGTGCGGCTTCGTCCCGCGCGAAGGTCCCACGGCCAGTTTCCCCGCGTTGCGGTCGCTCGGTCCGTTGCGGTCGCTCGGTACGCTCAGGTCGCTCATCCCGAGATCGTGGACGATCGCCGAAGCGAGAGTCGGAGCGTTTGAAATCGCCCCGCTCGAAGTCTTGTCCCCGTGGCCCTCGGTCGCCCCGCTTGAAATCATCGCGTCCTTTGAAATCGCCGCGTTGGAAATCGCCGCGTTGGAAATCATCGCGACGGCCGTGGCCACGCGAATCATCAAAGCCTCGACCGGGCCGACCTTGCGGTCGATCTTCCAACAAAAACGGTCGTCCCTGCTGGGCCAACCAGGCGGCGGCGGCCGCGATTTGATCGACGGTCACGGTCGGCTGGGCGGCGACCAATTGTTGCACCAAGTGTTGAAAGAACGTGATGTCCTGTTCGGCGACCACCGCGGACAGGGTCGATTGGAACTTGGCGATTCGCAGTTGGTTGATCTGTTTGGCGGTCGGACGCTCGACCACTTCGATGGCCTGCTTGGTCGCCCGTTCGATCAGCCGCAGTTTGTTCCGCTGGCCACCGGTGAGGAACACGATGGCATGGCCGACGCGGCCCGCACGGCCGGTGCGTCCGATGCGATGGATATAAGATTCGCTGTCGTGGGGCAGATCGTAGTTGAAGACGTGGCTGATCCGCGGCACGTCCAAACCTCGCGCGGCGACGTCGGTCGCCACCACAATGTCCAAGGCGCCGTTGCGCAACTGCTGGATGGCTCGCTCACGAACCTTCTGCGGCATGTCACCGTTGAGAGCGGTGGCCTTGTAGCCTTGAGCCACCAAATATTCAGCGACCGTAATGGTGGCTTCTTTGGTTTTTGTGAAAACGATCACTCCATCGGTGGTCTCGATTTCCAAAAAGCGTCCCAACACATCCAGCTTATCGGGGATGCCGACAAACACGGCCCGCTGAGTGATCGACTCGGCGGTCATCGTTTTTTGCTTGATGGTGATCTTGACCGCGTCGCGCAAATAACGCTCAGCAATTTCGCGAATGGCGGGCGGCAGCGTGGCGGAGAACAGCGTGACTTGACGCTTCTCGGGCATCTTCTCCAACACAAACTGGACATCTTCCAAGAAGCCCATGTTCAGCATCTCGTCCGCTTCGTCCAATACCAAGCATTCGATTTCGCTCAGGTCCAAGCTACCACGGTTGATATGGTCGATGATGCGACCAGGTGTGCCGACCACGATTTGAGGATTGCGATGCAATTGTCGGAATTGCACTTCATAATCTTGTCCGCCGTAGATGGTCGCCAAGTTCAGGCCCGGCAGATGGCGGCCGTACTGTTGGAAAGAGGCCGAGACTTGCATGGCCAACTCGCGGGTCGGCGCCAGGACCAATACCTGGGGCTTGCGGCGCGAGGGCACTTCGATCTTGGACAGCACGGGCAGCGCAAACGCGGCCGTTTTGCCGCTGCCGGTTTGCGACTGGGCCAACACGTCGCTGCCGTTGAGCACGTGGGGAATGATCTGGGCCTGGATGGGCGTCGGTTGTACATAACCGGCATCCAAGATGGCTTGCTGGATCTCGCTACGGATTTCCAGATCAGTAAATAACAGCGGCGCAGCGCCAGCCTCGAGGCTGACGGTCGTGGTCACTTCGGACATCGAGTTTTCCATTCTGGTGGGAGTTCGTTCGTTGGCATCGCCCGTTGACGCGACGCTGCTTCGAACTCGCTACCAGTAAACTCGCATCGGCCAAACCGCGAAGGGCGTGGTCAATCTGTGAGTTTGACTCCGGGCACGTGTAGCACAGGGCAACTGTAGCACTGGGCAACTGTAGCACTGGGCTATGGCACAGGCCTGTGGCACCGGGTCAGCGAAGTGGGTGAAGACTTGTCGCGAAAAACCATCTGTCCTGGGTCTCTTCCGCGGTTCAATCGGCTGCAAATTGCTCAAGCCGTTCGGTCCGCTGCTGGCGGTCCAAACCTGTTAGCTCAACAATTTCCTGATGGCAGCCACCACCAAAACAAGACATGTAGGTCGGGCAGCAGTCTACACGTGCAACAGACGATTGCCTAGAGCTTTTTCACCATTTAATTGTGGGATCGGTGTGGTAAAGGGGTCAGGCGTCAATTGCCGGAACGGCCCTGCGGGTGCTTTGCACAATTGACGCCTGACCCCTTTACCACACCGGGATTGGGGTTGATGGGGCGAGACGGGAGGGTCAAGGCCCCACCAAACCGCCGGCAACCTGGGCCTCGATGTCGGCCAGTGGCCCGATGGCAGCCAGTCTTGGCAGCAGAGAGGCAGGTTCTCCGACCTTGGGCAGATTAGCGAAATACTCGGCCAACAGCTCGGCCGTCTCCGTCCGTGATAGCAACCACCGCACCCATAACCACGACTGCGCGTAATCGGCCTGGGCAAACGTGGCGGGATCGCGGAGTGATTCCAACCGAGCCAAGCTCAGGTCCAGGCCACCGTCCAGCTGGCGTTGCCGCAGGTACTGCGAATGCAGGGGGTGTCGGCCGACTTCCGCACGCGGAACCTCAAAGTACTCGGCCAACCCTTCGTCCAACCAAAGTGGCACCTGCGGTTGCACGCTGTGAATGTAGGCGTGCGTCAGCTCGTGCCGCAGATCCACGGCCACATCGTAAGTCCAAGCGGCGTAGACGCGGAGCGCATCCGGCGTTTGCAAGAAGTAGGCCCGACGCTGCAAGATCGGGTCACCGGTCCGCTGGGTGATCTGGGCCAGTTCCCGAGGATTGCGAAACAAATAAACCTGAATCGGCTCCGTCGAGGGGGTCGCTCGCAGCACCTCCAACACGTCTGTTCGCAGGTTGACCATCTCCTCGATCAACGGGTGCGTCGGTGGCAAATAGAAGGTCGTATGGATCGCCAGTTGGCCTCGATCCACGCGATGCCACTCCAACGGCTCGGATGGCGCCGGTGCCGAGGCGGCGTTTCGCAGGTCGGCCGGGATGGTCCTCAGGGTGGAGTGCAAGCAGCCGCTACAGGTCAAGCCGACAGCGCTCAGGCTGATTGCTGCCCAGAGCCACACGCCCCTCGCCGCGGCGCCGGCGTTCGCCCTCGGCCCATGACCTCTTCCCGATTTGACCCAATCGTATCCCGACACGCCAGCATTGCTTTCTCAGAGAGGCCACCCACGTCGGGAGACAGCATAGGGATTTTTGGCGAATCGGCCAAACCCAAAACAGCGGCTGGCTGGGCGAGCTCGGTCGCCGGCGGGGCGGGTGAGCCCTCGCTCAATAATCTTTGCCGGAGGAGCTGAGGGGGAAATCATCCGACCGGAAAGGACTGGCTGGCAGACCGGCGGCATTGACCAGATTGGGCTTCGGGGTGTCGTTCCAACAGAACCGGACGGCCACGGGCTGGGCGACAGCTGCGGAGGAGACCCACACGCGGCCATCCAGGATTTCGGCCTCCGCCGGGTGAAAGACTTGATCAGCGCCCGCGACCAAAAACTCCCGCAGGGGCTGGTCGTCGGCGGAGCGGAGGCCGTCCGCCGCCAGAAAATCGATCGCGATCCGGCCCCCCTCGAGGGTGGCTGCTTGAAACAAGGGCCCACTGTAGAGCTTGGCCGCCGGGTGTGCCGCCGGACCCGCCGCCGAGCCGCTGGTAGCGTCGATCGGGTTGGCAGCGGCCTGTGCCGCCGCCGTCGCTGTAGCCAATGCTGGGGCTTCGGTCGGAGCCTCGGCCGTTGCCGCGGGCTGGCGGTCGATCGGCAGCAGGGCCTGACCGCGATAGACCTCGGCCAGGGCCCAGTGGGCCAAACGCTGGCCGACGGCCTGTTTCTGCAGCGGATGCACGTCTTCGAAGTTGCCCAGGTCCGTGGTGACCACCAGCCCGGTGTAGGGCACGCGACGATAGGTCTCGCGCTGCGCGTCCCAGACCTCCGCCAGGGCATGCGGGGGTTGGTTCTTGTAGCGGAACGGGGCCAATTGCACGATCAGGAACGGCAGGTGGGGCGTCTTCCATTGCTGGCGCCAATCGGCGATCAGCGTGGGCAGCAGGGTACGGTACTGATCGCCGCGGCCGACGTTGGCCTCGCCCTGATACCAGATCACTCCTTTGATGGGAAACGACTGCACGGGCGCAATCATGCCGTTGTAGAGACTGGACAGCCGATCTTGGGGTTTGGCGGCTTCGCCCACCAATTCGGCGTTGGTCAACAGCGGCGCCAGACGCGGTTCGGCGGCCAAGGCGGTCGGCGAGACCCAGGCCTCGGCTCGCGTCCCGCCCCAACTGGTGTGGATCAAGCCGATCGGCACCTGCAGGTCCTGTTCCAAGTGGGCACCAAAATGCCAGGCGACCGCGGAGAACTCGGCGGCTGACTCGGCGCTGGACCGGGCCCAGGTGGCGCCGCCGGCGATCTCTTTCAGCGGCTGTGGGCTGGCGGTGTTCGGCACGGTGATGAACCTCAGCCCGCGCCGTTCATTGGCGGTGGCGGCGGCTTCTTCGACGGCCGCTTTGCTGATCGACCAGGCCATGTTCGACTGGCCAGCACACAGCCAGACATCGCCCACCATCACGTCGCGAATCACAACTTTGGACTTGGCGCCGGTCAGGGTCAGTTCGTAGGGCCCACCCACGGGTGGTGGTGCGAACTTGAGGCTGAATTCACCCAGCGCATTGCAGACGGTCTTCAGCTCGCGCGGCTCCAGATCTTTGCCCGTGATCGAGAGCACTAGCGCTTCGTCGGGATCCGCCACACCATGCAAATTCGCCTCGGCCTCCCGTTGTAGAACCATGGAGTCGCCAAAGAGCTTTGCCAAGCGAATGTCACCCCACGCCGGCGCCACACCAAACGCCCCCAGCCATCCCAGAGCGGTCAACAATCCGAGGGCCAACCGTGCGAGTGGTGCAAGTGGGGTCGGCCCGCGACCCAGCTCCGATCCGCCGGGAACATTGACCGTGGACCCAGCCGCGCCGTTAAACGTGCCGCTCAAGCGGGAGGTTGGACCGACTGGGCCAACGGGAAGTTTGGGCATGGACAGCTTTCCTTCAAACAGATCAAACCGAAGAGCCGCTTGCGCCGATCGCCCCACGGTCACGTTCTGCCGGCCGATGTTCTGTCGGCTGGCTGCCCGACTGCGACGCGGGTGTCAGTCTACTCGAAGCGGACCCTCAACGCGACGCGCCCGATTCAAACGCCTGTTGGACTCGGCGAGCATGTTCCAGCACCTGCTCCCAAGGTTCGCGGTAAGTGACGGGATCCACCCAGCCCAACTGAGCAAAGGCCAGGATCCGTTCCACGTCCGAACCCGTCCGACCATCGGCGCGACCTTGCTCGTCCGGTTGGTAGCTGGTCCAGGTATTGCGGAACACGGTTTCAAAATCCAGCTGCAACGTTGCAACGCTCCCCGCAGCGTCCTGCAGGATGGCCGCTTTGTCCCATTGCAAATACGGCAAGTAGAGCGTGACCCAATGGCTGTCCCAATTGCCCAGCTCAAAGGCCCGCATGAGCGCGGTGTAGAACTCCGGTCGACAGTCCGGATAGATGGCGTGGTCGCCGCTGTGCACACCCAAGGCGAACTTGACGGGGGCCTGGGCTCGCGTGGCCACCGACAGGGCAAAGCCATACGCCACCGAAGCGAAGATGGCGTTGCGGTTGGGCACCACCGTCTGCTTCATGTTGTCTTGCGCGTAAAATCCTTGTGGCACATCCCAGCCCGCGTTGGTCAGGGCCGAGTGAAAGACCTCGCCCAAACCCGACAGGTCCAGAATTTGATGCGCGACAGGCCAACCAGAAGTTTCCAGGTAATGCAAATTAGCAGCTAATTTCTCCAGTTCGATGCGATGCTTCTGACCGTAGTCAAAGCTGATGGCGTGGACTTGGTGTCCCGAGGCCAACAAATGCAGCAACAGGCTGGTCGAGTCCATCCCGCCACTCAAGCAGAGCACGGCCAAGGGAGGGCAGGGTGATTCGTTAGTGGTGACGGCGGTGTCCGCTCTCGAGTGGGCATTCATCAGGGGAGTGTCTCGCCTTCTGGCAGGGGCTTTTTGATGACAAAGCACCAGCGTTGCAGGCGGCCTTGAAAGTCAAACGGGGTGGTTTGCGCGGTGATGTCTTTGACAAAGCCAGCTTGCAGGGCCGACTTGTCCAAGCGAAATTTTCGGCAATTGGTGCTGAAGTACAAGGTGCCGCCCGGTCGCAGCGCCCGCAGGGTCTGGTTGATCAGAGTCGGATGATCGCGTTGGATGTCGAAGTGGCCGGCCATTGCCTTGCTGTTGCTGAAGGTCGGCGGATCCAAGATTACCAAGTCGAAGGCCTCGGCGGGCGCGGTCGGCAGATACTGCAGCGCGTCGGCTCGACAGAACTCGTGCTTGTCAGGATCGAACAGTCGATTGAGTGCCAAGTTCCGCTGGGCCCAGTTCAAGTAGGTATTGGATAGGTCCACCGAGACCACTTGAGCCGCGCCGCCGTCGGCCGCGTAGACTGAGAACGCCCCGGTGTAGCAGAACAGGTTCAGCACGCGAGCCCCGCGGGACAGTTGACGGAACTTTTCCCGCGTCAGCCGATGGTCCAGGAACAGGCCGGTGTCCAAATAGTCGGTCAAGTTGACGTAAAACCGCAGCCCGCCCTCGCGGACAATCAACAGGTTTTTCTCGTCGGCCAACTTCTGGTACTGCTGCGTCGGGTCGCCCTTGGTCCGCCGCTGCTTGAGATGAATGTGTTCCACGGGGACACTCAAGGTGGACGAGATCGCCGCCAAGTAGTCCTCCCACTGCGGGTCCGGCCGCTCGCTCTCCTCCGTCCGTAGGTACTGAGCGACGTACAGCCGGTCGGCGTAACGGTCGATCACCAACGGCACGGCCGGCAGATCCCGGTCGTACAGGCGGTAACAGTCCAGTTCCTGCCGTCGGGCCAGCTTGCCGCGGTGTCGCTCGTTTTTCAGCAAGCGGTTGACGAATTGTTGCAGTAAATCGTGGGTCATCGCGGCTGATCGTAACCAAGGCCCGGAAAAACCGCAAGTTACGGGCTTTACACGCAACCTTTCTGGGAGAGGCGGGTTGAGAGTCGCAATGGCGTCGCTACGATGAAAGTAGCGTTGTGCGGAAAAAGCCCCAGCAAACCGGCGAGAGGTCGATGATGTTGTCCCAGCAGAATCAGAGCGTGTTTGTCCCGATCGGTCCTAATCCGCTGGCGCGGGTGCACCGCCTGACCCGCGGGGTGGTTTTGGCTGGTTTGGTCAGCTTAGTCGGTTGGGGTTGCTTGGCCAACTCGCTGGTCCCCGCGGTGATGGCCCAAGACGAGGACTTTGCGACCCAAGCCCAACGGAACTGGCACCAGTGGCGAGGTCCCCACGGTGATGGCTCGGCGCCGGATTCCAACCCGCCCGCCGAATTTGGCGACGGCAAGAACATCAAGTGGCAAGTCGCCATCCCCGGCAAAGGCAGCAGCAGCCCGATCGTCTGGGAAGATCGCATTTACCTGATGACCGCCATCGAAAAGCCGGGCGCCGCCGGGCCCGAACCGCAACTCAACGACCCGGAACTGCCCACGCTCGGGGGTGGTCCTCCGGTGGGTGATGTGCGGGCCGAAACCATCGCCGGGGGCGAACGGGGTCCGCGCGGCGAAGCGAGCAGCAACCGACGACGCAACTCCCCGCCACGACCGGGCACGGCTGGACTTAGCACCGATGGACGAGTTGAGGCGACCCAAGAGCGACAGGAACGACAAGAGCGTGGCGGTCGCGGTGGTCGTGGCGGCGGCGGTCGTGGCGGTCAAGCGGCGGCCAAACCGCAAGAGTTCGTGGTGCTGTGTTTGGATCGAGGAACCGGACGCGAGCTGTGGCGAAAAGTCGTGGCCGAAGGCACACCGCACGAAGCGGGCCACGGCACCAATACCTTTTCGGCCGCGTCACCCATCGTCGATGGCAAGCGAATTTATGCCAACTTTGGCTCACGCGGCTTCTTTTGTTTGGACATGAGCGGCGAGATCCTCTGGCAGAAGGAGTTGGGCCAAATGCGAACTCGCAACAGTTTCGGCGAGGGTAGCTCCGCCAGCCTCTACGGCAACACGGTGGTGATTCCCTGGGACCACGAGGGCGATTCGTTCATCGTGGCCCTGAACGCCACGACCGGCGAAGAGAAGTGGCGGGCCGAGCGCGATGAACCGACCACCTGGGCCACTCCGTTCATCACGCCGCTGGGCGACACCGTGCAAGTGGTGACCAACGGCAAGCGCGTGCGAAGTTATGACTTGGAGACGGGTCGACTGATTTGGGAGTGCGGTGGTCAAGCCAGCAACCCGATCCCCTCGCCCGTGCGTCATGAAGACAACGTCATCTGCATGACCGGCTACCAAGGCTACGCCATCGTCTCGATGGCCTTGAACTCGCAAGGCGACATCACCGATTCAGCGGAACAGGTGGCTTGGACGGGCAGCGGTGCGGCTCCCTACGTGCCCTCGCCGGTTCTGTATGACGGCGTGTTGTACTTCGTCAAATCAAACAACCCGCTGATGGTGGCCCGCGACGTCAAGACCGGCGATGTGGTGGTCGATGAAACCCGTCTACCCAAGATGCGTGTGGTCTACGCTTCGCCCGTCGCCGCCGGCGGCAAAGTTTATTTCTGTTCCCGCGAAGGTGTCGTGGTGGTGGTCAAACATGGCCCCACCGGAGAAGTCTTGGCGGTGAACGATCTGGGCGAAACCATCGACGCCTCTCCCGCGATTGTCGGCGACCAGATGTTTATCCGCACCGAGTCGCAACTGTACTGCATCGAACAGGAATAGTAACCGATCACGGCATTTCGCCACGAGCGGTGGACGGCAATGGCCTGCGTACTCGTACGCAAGCCACCGGTCGTACGAGTACGAATGCCCTGGAGAACGATGACGATCAGCGAGCGGAAATGGCACGAGTGGATCTGGATTTCAGGGAAACAACTTGGAACGCCATTTTCGCTCTGTTGCATCGCTTAGTTCGTCAGGTTTGGGCGGCGGGATCGTACTCGTACTCAGTCCCGATGAATCGGGACGGTACTCGTACTCGTACTCGTACTCGATTCGATCCTCCGATACCCCGGTGGTTCGTTGGATCAGTCGAGTCAACATCGACACGATCCGTTTAAGATCGGTTTTTCCAAAGCAAATCGAATCATCGTCAATCGTATCGCAAACTCGTAGGACATCATGAATTGCAGCACATTCAAACGCCGACCCTCGAGCAATTTCAAAGAATCGATTTTTGTCCTTCAGACTTTGTTTGCCATTGCCCTCGGTCCCGGCGCGCCGGGATTTAGTGGAATAGACTAGTGGTTTGTCACAGCCAGAACTTGGGGTGTGGCAAAAGGGTCAGGCGTCAATTGTGCGCAGCACCCGCAGGGCCGTTCCGGCAATTGACGCCTGACCCCTTTGCCACACCGATCCCAAAATTAAATTGTGACAAAACACTAGCCCCAAGCCCAACTTCCGCCACACACTTGTCATTTCACCCCAACGCCTCGGCAAAGTCAATCTAGATCCCAGTCGCAGAACAAAAGGGACCGTGGAGATTTGAGGGATCTAGGAGCATAACGACGGCGTTAACGCGGCGGGCGCGTTGGGCCATGCCTTCAAGAACCGGGTGATCGCCCGCTCGCGTTCAACGCCTGGTTATCGGATCAATCGACCTCACGTCGCCGATTCCGCAATGCCCTTTCATTATGACCTGGATCACGTCTTCCGTCGAGCACAGCGTAGACGATAATCAGATCGCCCATGACACCATACCAAATCACAAACGGAAAGCGAGTTGCAAAAGTATAGTGCCAACCATCAACCTTAGCATGTACGCCAGCATACAGGATTAGTGAATCAATATCAGCGGATATGCTGTCATTAAAATACATGGCCAAGCTCGGATCGATTTCATTGTATAAATCACACCCGTCCGCTATGTCGCGTTCGGCTCCAGCGGAGATTTTTAACTTCATTGAAGTCGATCTGCAAGCCGCTTTTTGGCGTCTGCCCAGTCAGAAAGTGCTTCTCTCCCGCTTTCAATTGCCGCAACGCGTTCGGCGACGACACTTCGATGCCAGTCTGGTGGTGCAGCCGATGGATTCTCAGTCGTCAAGCGTTTCCAAAGAAGTTCCATCGCAACAATTTGTTCGTCGCGAGTGAGCCCGCCAATTAGTGATTCCAGCGTCATGATTTACCTCCGTCATCATTTTAGTCCAACGCAGGCCTTCTGGCAATCAAGCATCCAGCCTGACAGCGAAGCAGGGGTAGGTCCGATAACGGGACAGGTCAACCGGTGCGAGGGTTTTGGTTTCGGGTACGGGACACGTTGTTCGAGCACACGGTTGAACCGGTTGGTTATGCCTGTTTTTGTGACCGAATGTTGAATCCTTGCCAACGTGCTCCGTTCACGTGGGTGACCGCTCGGCAGACCCTCCCAGATTGTCGTCCATCCATTCGGCAGTTGCAACCAGTCCTGCGTTCAATAGTCAGCCGCATGTTTCGTCGCGCTGGGAGTGGCATAACGATCCGTTCACCCAGCCCGCGGAGTGAACGCATCCATTTCAAAAGCACCCGATCGCAGGCTTGGGTGCAACGGTTGGTTCGGTCTTTAGTCCCACCAGAAGTACCACGTGCCTGCGTTTATCAAACTCGCAGCAAGAGCCGCGATCGTTCCGGTCCCTTGATCCACGATGTCATAGCAGTAACGGTAATGCTCCCTTGCAAGTAACAATGCAGCGTCACGATCACGCGGAGGATTTGAAACAACGCATTGCACAATATCTCCGGTAATGCTAACAACCTCGGAACCGTATTTCGCTTTCCAGTGTCGGTGAATTGCGCAATGGTCCTGTGGGAAAGGACAATCGTTCCAGCCACCCCAATTCAAGTGTGCGAACGAATCGAACGAGTTGTCAACTGCCAGTAGTGCGATCGAAACTTTCTTTTTCGGTTTTGATCCGGAGACACTCAAATGCGTCACGATGCCTATTTCACCAGGATCAACGTCTGGCCAATCACCATCTTCACATTGATAAAGTTCGGGATCTTGCGAGGTCCTGTCTGCGAACCATTTTTCCACATTGATGGCAGTGCCGGCCGCGAGAATCTCGCTGGGCGATTCGGACGAATCCTCCAAGCCTTCTTCGATACGTTCAAGTTCCTCGTCATCGCCAATTAGGATAGGCCAGAGACCGCTCGATGTGAACTCGAATTGCAAGCGATTTAGCTCTTCAATCGCTTTCTCGCCGGTGACGACAATTATCTTCATGAGTGTTAATGCGTTAAAGGACCGAACGGCCAAAAATCACCCGGTTGCCGCGGGCGGACTTTGACTTCAGGAAACCCCCGATCGGCAACTCGGGTGCATTTTTTAGTTCGTGGCGTTAGCGGGAGGACCATTCAGGTCCGCTTGCCGTTCTACGTCAATCTCGTGCATACCCCATTTCGTCGTACACCCATCGATCACAGTAAGCTTTGACGACTGCGACATCATCACGATCCAGCTCAAGCCACTCAGTAGCTGCTCGACGCATTTTTGTTTCAGCCAGTTGCTGTTCGTCAGGGCGATTTTCGACCCAATCGGTGAGCGATCCCCATATCAACCAAAATGGATGCATGACGTCAGGTGAATCGGTCACCAAGGACATAGCCTTGCCCCAGATATTCCAGGCAGCATCATACGGTGGCGTTTGTCCGGCCAACATACTCTGCATTTCGCGTTCAATCTGCAGAAGTCCTTTGGAGATGTCTGGGGCAGTACACATTTGGTTTAAGCCACGAACGGCCAAAAATCACTCGGTTGCCGCGGGGGGACTTTGACTTCAGGAAACGCCCGATCGGCAACTCGGGTGCATTTTTTTGTTATGCGCTTCGCCCCCTGGCCCCCCAGGAGTCCCGGCCAGACCTAGCCTCAGGCCCAGCCGCCGCCAACATTTGACATTTTGCCCCAACGCCTCGGCAAAGTCAATCTTGCTCCCGGCCGCAGGACAAAAGGGACCGTGGACGTCTGAGGGATCTAGGAGCATAACGCCTGGGATAACGCGGCCGGAAGTTGACATCACCGAGCGAAGCGAGCCAGTTGGCCTATTCAGGCTCGCGTTCATCCCATTGTTCGGCCTTCCGGTTCGAGATCAGCATCAATCGCACAACGTATACATCAATGATGGAGCCTGCTTCGTCGCTTTCGCACTCTCGCGAGCACGCCATACGATGCGGTGGATTTCTAGTTGCGGAAATCCATTCATCGTAGATCACGTGAAAAAGTCTCTTGGCAGGATCGTATTGTATTCGAACAAAGTCGTGTCCATTAGTCTGGGCGTAGGAGGGTGCCGTCGTGATGCCGAATGTAGAGAGTGAACGAACGCCGAAGAGCTGCTCCGCATATTGGCGATTGGAGAGATCCGCCAGTAGCGCTGCCATCGGCGTATAGCTTGTTCCGTCGTCGCCAAAGCTATCGGAGTGTCCGGGATTAGTTAACAACGCCCACATGACTGGTCATGGCTCCATGGCATCTGTCGCCGAACGCTACGCGTCACCGGGTACGCGCGAAAGACTCTCAATTGCCAAAACGCTTGGCTCGCGTACTCCGGTGCACGCGATGGTTCGCCGTCGGGATCTAGATTGTGTCGCATTATACAGTACGGCTGCCGCACTATCCGAACCACTTATTTGAGGTCCCGGTTTTGTGGCCACCAAGAAATCCTGGTAGACGGCAATTGCCTTGTTCGTCAACATAGTCCGAAACGCCACTACGGGCGGCATCGACCACGGACAATGGCACATGCAATGGGAATGCGGAGAAGTCATTGTCCTCAGGCCTGAACTCGATTGAAGACTCCCCTTCTTCGTTTTCGTTGAGGAACTGAATTTGGTATCTGTACCCGTCAACATATCGTGTGTCTGACTGGTTGAGCGATCGCACGAAATAGCGGGGTTCGTCCTTCTTGAGCTGAAACTGAGGTTGGAATTCGAAATGCATCTGTGTTACGCGCAATCTTCGTTCGGCGAACGTCGGCCGTCACCGGGCCGCCGGAGAAACGCACTCCATTGGCAAACCGCGCGATCGGCGGCTCCGTGTGCACGGCATTGTTATCCAGTTTCCATTGTCAGCCGTCAAACACACGACGTTCAGCACGCTCCGCAACGATCTCGCCAAACTCGAATGTTCCATTGGATTTCGTGTATGGCAAAAAGCAAGTCACGGGTTGATCGTCAAAGTGTTCAACTGTAACGCTGATTGCATCCGATTTCGTCTCGCCATCGAGTGATATCCGCACGTCAGAAATCAGTGCAGTAGACTTATAGTCACCGGATGCTGCGCCGGTCTTGAATCCACGCAACAGCAAGTCAATGACCTCCTGCGAAGGCGGACATTCATCGCCGGTGTATCCCTGTGCGTGTGCGAGGCTTCCGTCAGGTGCCATTGTGACGCCGAATGGAAAGAACTCGCCGTTCTTTTCGAGGAAGTGAATTGCAGTCTGCAGTCCTTCGTCGAGCAAAGCGTCCATGTCAGGGTGTGCCATCAGGCTGGCGTCTCCGATTGTGCTCGGGCTTCGATGGGATAACGACCAAAAATCACCCGGTTGCCGCGGGGGGACTTTGACTTCAGGAAACGCCCGATCGGCAACTCGGGTGCATTTTTTTGTTCGTGGCGTTAGCGGGAGGACCATTCAGATCCGCTTGCCGTTCTACGTCAATCTCGTGCATACCCCATTTCGTCGTACACCCATCGATCACAGTAAGCTTTGACGACTGCGACATCATCACGATCCAGCTCAAGCCACTCAGTAGCTGCTCGACGCATTTTTGTTTCAGCCAGTTGCTGTTCGTCAGGGCGATTTTCGACCCAATCGGTGAGCGATCCCCATATCAACCAAAATGGATGCATGACGTCAGGTGAATCGGTCACCAAGGACATAGCCTTGCCCCAGATATTCCAGGCAGCATCATACGGTGGCGTTTGTCCGGCCAACATACTCTGCATTTCGCGTTCAATCTGCAGAAGTCCTTTGGAGATGTCTGGGGCAGTACACATTTGGTTTAAGCCGCATAACGCCCGCGTTCACCGAGATGCGGGTGTAAACCTAAATTCAAAAAACGGCAGATTACGCATCTTCGGTGCAACGCGTTGCTCGCCACAATATCAGTTCTGGGTCCGAATTCTGTACGCATCAGGAAGCGTGTATGTGACCAGTCCACCTTGGTGGTCCTTCACGCGTGCGCCTTGTTTTCGTATCCAAGTCCAAATGCGATCCACAATTCTCCCGAATGCCTCGACATCGTAGTCGAGACCATTGGACGCTGAGAAGTACTTCGCCCAATAAACTCTCCCGGGTAAGCTACTGTTACTAAGGGGACGCGATATCTCGAGTACAGGTGCATTGTGGTAATTCGCAATGTACCAATAACCGCGTCGTGAGGCTGGGCAGCGTCTGCCTCCAGTCTGTCCATACTCCGGTGTCCATGGAAAGGTAGTTAACCAAACATAGTATTGAAAGTCACTGATGTCATCGACCATCCAATTGTCTTGCCACAATTGTTCTGTGGAAGGGCGATGCATGACAAAAACTCGAATCGGAGAAATGAGTGAAATATAACTCAGTAACGATCTTTCGTCTTCATGCGAGGCGATGATTGGTAGTTGTCGACCCATGACGGAAAGCTACGGTGGCGAACGTCCAAAAATCACCCGGTTGCCGCGGAGTGACTTTGAGTCCAAAAAAGCCCGATCGGCAACTCGGGTGCATTTTTTTGTTATGCGCTTCGCCCCGTGGCCCCCCAGGAGTCCAGGCCAGACCTAGCCCCAGGCCCAACCGCCGCCAACATTTGTCATTTTGCCCCAACGCCTCGGCAAAGTCAATCTAGATCCCGGCCGCAGAACAAAAGGGACCCTTGAGAAGAGAAGGATCTAGGAGCATAACGACGGGGTTCAGCGGGCGGGTGCGAAAGAGCTACCATTGTCAAACCGCCCGACTCGCCCGCTCCGTTGCAACCCTTGGTTATTTGCTTCGTAATGTGAAGAACACGTCGGAGCGGAGTACGTACTTCGCTCCAGATTCGACCGGAGTGCCCTCATGCCAGCGCTCGTGCCGAAACAGTAGCGCTGTGCCAGTGGCGGGCATCACAATGAATTCGATCTTCTCCCGCACACCGTTCACATCGCGATAATCGCGAAAAGTTGTCGCCCCGCCATCGCAGTCGTCATTGAGGTAGATTAGGTACGACAATTTGCTTGTTTGCCCCAAATCGTTGGTGACAGCACCATCCTTGTGGCGTTTGAATTGTTGGCCGGGAAAATACCGGTAGATCCGCAGTTGAGAATCAATGCCACAGGCATGTTGACCGTCCAGTGTGGGTAGGTATGTTCGAATGCGCTCCCACATTTTGCCGGCCAACTCGACGTCATCGAATATAATGCGATCGTTATTGCGAATGTGCGTCATCATCTGCGGGCCGCTTGAGGTTCGAACAGACGCCGCCTCAAAGCCTATTGATTCGGCGCGTGCAACGAGATTCAAGCATTCGTCACGGTCGAAGACACCTGAGACGGTGAAGATGTCGTCGTCAATTTTCTGCAGCTGGCGAGTCATCTTCGGTCACAGATTCTTGCATAT
Source organism: Pirellulaceae bacterium (assembly GCA_018402565.1). Classification (GTDB taxonomy): domain Bacteria; phylum Planctomycetota; class Planctomycetia; order Pirellulales; family Pirellulaceae; genus M30B19. The sequence continues at coordinate 628,462 of JAGYIQ010000003.1, forward strand.
AACGTCACGCATCACCGGGTTGCCGACCGGTCAAGCGAGGGTACAGAAAACAGCCATGCGGCAACTCCGATGCATGCGGTGGTTATCCTGTCCGATGTAGGAAAGATGCCACATCAGCGACGGTTATTGATGCGTCGCATCAGTTCGTCGTGCGAAATTGCCGAGCTAGGGTCGTCCCGGTGGGCCGCCAATCGGCGATCAAGTTCAGCTTGTTGCTCCGGCGTCGTTGAAAGGTCAACGTCGTCGGGTAGCGTGTCCCAAATTGCGTGAACGACACGCAAACGATCACCGATTGGAAGCGTTGAAAGATCTGAAATGGTTTGATCAAGATTCATCGTTTATCCTCCACTCTGAGTATAGCACGTAAGCTCCCCAAAGTCGATGCTGGCTGTTCAAAATGAAATGTAACCGTTTCATCGGATAACGTCCAAAAATCACCCGGTTGCCGCGGTGTGACTTTGACTTCAGGAAACGCCCGATCGGCAATTCGGGTGAATTTTTTTGTCATGCGCTTCGCCCCGTGGCCCCCCAGGAGTCCAGGCCAGACCTAGTCCCTGGCCCAACCGCCGCCCACGCTTGTCAGTTTGTCCCACCGCCTCGGAAAAGTCAATCTTGATCCCGGCCGCAGAACAAAAGGGACCGTCGAGACTTGAGCGATCGAGGAGCATAACGACCGCCATCACGGGGTGGCGAGAGTTGACTTTGATTTTGTAAAACGCCGGCCACCGCCACTCCCGTGCATGGCTTGGTTCGCCGCTCGCTTTTGGGATTGATATTCGGCCGAGTCATTTGCCCTGTAGTCTACATATCATCACCATCGCGCCACCGCCATGCAATCTCCCCATCGGACCAATGAATCGCCGGAAGAGAAATTCCATGTTTGGCTCCCGCATTGTTGACAACAGTCCACATTGCATCATCAAAGTATTCCGAGGGGTATCGGTCTCCCGGATCCGGCAATTCAGATTCGTCATCCGTGCATGCGTCGAAGAATTCTCGGTACGCATCAGCAGTCGGGCTCGGTTGGAACTCCGCATGCATCCAGGGTTGATCCGCGCATAAGTTCGTTGCTGTCCCAATCAAGTTATCGCCGTGGTAAACGGTAAAGATGTCAGTTGAATGCCATTGTCGCATAGCGAACCAGTGACTGTGAGTGGTGTTGTCCAATTAAGGGTGCGATCGTCGGCGAACGACCGCGTTAACGCGGCGGGCGCGTTTGACTATGATTTCAAAACCCGCTTGACCGCCCGCTCGCGTTCAACGCTTGGTTCGTCCACGTTATCGCCGTCGGAGTAACGCATCAATATCAGCAGGACGTGACCGACCGTCGAGGACCGCGACCACCTCGACGCCCGTTGTGACCATTCGATAATAGATGAGAAAAGGATGGCGGCTCGCAATTTTACGATGGTAGCCAAAATGCTTTTCGTGAATACCCGCCGGGTCGCTCAGCGAATCAATGTCCTCAAAGATCCGATGGTAAAAGTAATCGCCAGCGCCGTGGCCTTGCCGGTCGTAGAAAGCCACTCCTTCGGCAATATCCAAATGTGCCTCATTGCGAACTTCGACGTTCATCGATAATTCGCTTTACTGCAATCTTAGCCTCAGCAACAGACATGTTGGGTTCGTTACTTGGATTCGCGGTGCGGTAGGCAAGCACATCCCCGTGCCAAGCAGGAGAATTCAATGCTCGTGAATCAGCAGCCAAACGCTGCCAAAGCAGATCGAACGCAGCCTGCTGCTGCTCGGGGTTCAACGTGTCAATAAATGTTTCAATTTCCATCGCTCGACTCCATTGCCCCATTGTAACGCTGGTCAGCGCCGCTGTCGACAGAGCGTTTTAGTGGGCCTAGTAGACGAACGGCCAAAAATCGCCCGGTTGCCGCGGGGGGACTTTGACTTCAGGAAACGCCCGATCGGCAACTCGGGTACATTTTTTTGTTATGCGCTTCGCCCCGTGCCCCCCAGGAGTCCAGGCCAGACCTAGCCCCAGGCCCAGCCGCCGCCAACATTTGTCATTTTGCCCCAACCCCTCGGCAAAGTCAATCTTGATCCCGGCCGCAGTACAAAAGGGACCGTGGAGATTTGAAGGAACTAGGAGCATAACGGCATCGTTCACCCGGCCGCCGCGAGTGACTTTGACTCCAGTAAACGCGCGATCGGCGGCTCGGCGTGCAACGCTTTGTTCTGTGCGTTTTGTGTCTTTTGCGTCGGCATGCATCCAATCTAGAAATCAAACACACATCCAGAGGCAAAGCAGTTTTTGTTCCTTTACGGCGACGACTGCGAGGTTTCTCAGTGATTCAAGGATTGGAATTACGTCGCTAGGGCTGCACTCCATAAATGACAATTCGCCGTGTTGGACCCATTTCTCTGCGACAGATTCAAGATCATGTTCGCTCAGGGCAGCGAGTCGAGTGACGAAGTCATCTGGAAATCGATTGATCAGCCGTTGTCCTCCATCGACGTTGAGTAATGTGTCGAATGCGTCCGCATCGCCTTCCATTGGCTCGCGATCGCACAGTACAGCCCAAAGGTTGGCGAATTCCTCGTAGGTTAGCCCTTGGTATTCAGCACGATGAGGTGCAAATGGTTCTGGTGAGTCGTCGTATCTTACCGCGTCTGTGGCGGAGCTTACATACAGTTCAGATAGCAACGACATCCTAAGAACTCCAACGTTTGATCGCAGCACAGAACGATGCCGTTCACCCAGCCCGCGAGATGAAGGTTTCCATTTCAAAAGCACCTGATCGTGGGCTTGGGTGCAACGGTTGGTTATCCGCCATCGAACTCTGCGAGCATCTCTACGAGCCGGAGATGCGATCTGTTCACGACATCTTTGATCGCTTCCTCCATTGTATCGAATGCAGGTTCGATAATCGACATACAGGTTCTGAATCCTGGCATACATTTTTCGGAAACTACTGTTGCATAAGGGAGATCCTCGACACCAGATGGGTCAATACCTCGCCCAAACATTTCCCAAATCTTGTCGCCCCATTGGTAATGGAGATTGCGAAGGTCAAAGACAACGCCATTTGCGTGCCATGCAGACAGCGCGGCTAGTGTTGTCACACGCATGAATACGCCATCGTCGTTACCACGGGAGCCATCGCCGTACACCCCGTTCCATTCCATGACGGTCAAGCGGACAGTATGTGCGATCCTGCGTTCGAAAGCGAAGATTCGATACGTCAGTTTGCTGAGATCGCTGAATTTGCGTTCAATCATTTTTCAGATCTCAGGCGGATAACGATTGCCGTAACCGGGCGGCGACGAAAGATTTTCTATTTCAAAACCGCCCGACTTCGCCGCTCCGGTTCACGGCTTGGTTACCCGCTCCATAGATTGCCTCAAGCATTGTGCGTTGAGTACGACCGAGGTGAGCGTTGGGGCGACGTTCGCGTACGTAGTTTACAGCATCATCAATTGTCTCCGAAATCCCCTGTTGAATCAAATAGGCGATTGCAAGAGTCGCAGTGCGTCCGTGCCCCTGAGCGCAATGAATGTAAACCGTCCCATCAAGTTCGGCGATTCGAGCCACACGCTGACGCAGCGTCTCTTGGTCCGCATAGTGTCCGTCCAGTGTTGGAAATGAGATGTAGCCCGACTCTCGAAGCGCTGGAGGTTCGTTGAATTCACAGGTCAGGTCAACGATGTGATCAAAATTTGATGCACGTTCGTGCGACAGAAGCCGACGACCGATGAAAACGTTGTGGGTGAGTTGATTGAACGCAGTCTCGCGAGAAAAGAAACGAACTGCGTGCCAAACGAAATTGAGACATACGAGAAACGGTGCGAGCAATAGTGAACGGCCAATCGAGAGCCTACCGCTGGGTTGTTTGCCGAAGATGAAAACGCCAGCGCCGAAGTATGCGATGGACACCAAGGCGAGAGACAATGCAGGCCAAAGAAGAACGTAGAACCAACCGCCCTCGCGAACTGCGTAGATCGCGATCAACATTGCGAGAATGGCAAACGCCGATCCATACTTCATGCGGTTTGCTCTTCTGTCGGATAACGGCCAAAAATCACCCGGTTGCCGCGGCGTGACTTTGACTTCAGGAAACGCCCGATCGGCAACTCGGGTGCATTTTTTTGTTATGCGATTCGCCCCGTGGCCCCCCAGGAGTCCAGGCCAGACCTAGCCCCAGGCCCAACCGCCGCCAACATTTGTCATTTTGCCCCAACCCCTCGGCAAAGTCAATCTTGATCCCGGCCGCAGAACAAAAGGGACCCTCGAGACTTGAGGGATCTAGGAGCATAACGACCAAGGTAACCCGGCGGCGGCCAAGTACCATTGATTTCAGAACACGCCCGATCCGCCGCTCGGGTTGACCGCCTTGATATCCGGCTATTCTGTCCCAAATTGTTCCGTCGCTTTGATTGATACAATTTGCTGGTGCGAGTCCCCGTTGAACATCATCGCATCGCCGTCGGCGTCAACCATGTAATGATGCCCTTTGTCTGTGATGAAGTGCCACGCCAGAATGTTTTTCCCATTATACTTGTGGGTCGGATCACCTGCCGTTACTCGCGTTAATTCGTGACCAGCTTCTTGGCATAGAGCACGGATAAGCTTCATAAATCGTGGCTCATTTGCAAGTGCCTGTGCAGCCCGCGCCTGACGGTCCGGCAGAGCCGCTGCTCGACGTTCGACCTCAGCTTTCATTTCTTCGCGGGTTAAGACCTTTAAGTTGGGTAACGATCTCAGCCACTTGGAATTCAATTCTATGAGGTCATCGCTTTTTGATAATTCAAAGAACTTGTCGTCAAAGGCATTAAGTATGTCACGTTCCTTGTTCTCGCCGAAGTATTCGCTCGAAAGGAACCTTTCCATTCCATCGGCGCCAATTTGCTCGATGATCGCTGCGCTCTCGTTGAACAATTCAAGATGCCGAGTGGCACCCATTGCTCGCAAGCCCTCGCGAATAGAGCGAATCGTATCTCGATCCCAACGAGAGTTGTAAACGAATTGGGAGAAGCCTCCGTTGTTGACCTGGGCAAGGTAATAATCGACGTAGTAGCTGCGGAGTCCGTCGCGAGACAGTTCATCGTGCCGCAAATGCTGTTCTAGTTGCGCATTCAGAAAAGCGATGTTGGAGCCAACGACATCGTAGGGATCATCGCTCTTGAGACTGGCATCTGAGGCCACAACGTCTGAGGAGGATAGTGTAGGTGTCATCGGATTTGGGTTCGTCTGCTCGGAACAACCGGACAAAATCGCGAGTAATGAAACGATCATGGGCAATCGCGTCATTGAAAGCTCTCCTGCCGGATAACGGCCCGCATCACGGGGTGGCGGGAGTTGACGTTGATTTCAAAATCGACTGGCCACCGCCACTCCCGTGCATGCGATGGTTCGTCAGCTTTTCAGCGCTACGGATTGGCTGGCATCCGCAGTACCGACATGAATCGTGATTGTAGTTCGTCGAAGTGCCGTCGTACATCTGCCCACGGTTCGAGTGAAAGTTCCGCCGCGAGCGTGTCTAGAATACCGGGAACGCGATCATCGAATACTTCTTCGTCGGATCTCTGGTAGTAGTCCATCGTGTCGTCGAAGTGAGTGTGCAGATTTGTGAGGTTTGAGTAGCCGTTGCGACATCCAAGGCACAGAAAATCTCGCAGCGTTTCCCCAACGATGAAGTTTGGTGATTCGAACGCCATTGGGATCGTGATGACAATTGGTGCCAGCGGGTCAATTTCGTGAGATTCGGTTACGCAACCGATGTGGATGCCGTCGACGCCAAGGCCGGCGATTGTCAACGAATTCGCGGGAGTGCATCTGTAGCCCGCATTCTTCGGCGGATCATTCAAAAAGAGCCCAACTGCCCCAAGTCCAACGTCGAGGTACTCGTGAGGAAATCTTTCTGCGATGAGTTCATGAACTCGGCGCAAGTCAGGCAGGTCGAGTTGATGCCGCGCGGATGCCATGCGTTACCAGTTTCTTGCTGACGAACGGCCAAAAATCACCCGGTTGCCGCGGGGGAACTTTGACTGCAGGAAACGCCCGAGCGGCAACTCGGGTGCATTTTTTTGTTATGCGCTTCGCCCCGTGGCCGCCCAGGAGTCCAGGCAAGAGCTAGCCCCAAGCCCAACCGCCGCCAACATTTGTCATTTTGCCCCAACCCCTCGGCAAAGTCAATCTAATCTAGATCCCGGCCCCAGATGGAGAGGGACCCACGAGATTTGAGGGATCTAGGAGCATAACGACCGCCATCACCGGGTGGCGGGAGTTGACATTGATTTCAAAAAACGCACTCCACCGCCACACCGGTCCATGGCATGGTTACGTGCTGCTGTTGCGGCGGAGTTCGTCAAATCGAAGTCCACCATGAGAGCGCAGCATGTCTACCCCAACAGTATGCGCGCCAACCGTCGCCCAGTCGAGATAAGTGCTGTGATCGTCTTCTAATGCATTCACCTCTGCGCCGGCGTTTAGCAACAGTTCGGCGGCAGACCATTGTGTCCATGCGCACGCAAATCCAAGCGGGCGTTCGTTTCCTTCATTTCTAGCGTTTGGGTTTGCACCGTAGTCAATAAGAGTTTGGATAAGTTCCACGTCGCCATCCGCCGCTGCTTGCATTAGTGGCGTGTTTCCATCGCTTCCAAGGCGGCAATCAGGATGGACGCCACGATCGAGGAGCCACCGGACGAGTCCGCGGTTAAACCAAATCGCGTGAAGTAGCAAGAACGATTCGTCGGAACAGAGCAGATAGCGGTGCTTGTTGAGCAATCGACGGAGCCGCTTGCGATTGCTGCGACGAACGTAGAATTCAGCTTTGTCGAAAACGCGTTGCCCCATTGTCGTCAATCATCCGTTGAGGCACGTAACGGGACCGTTCACCGGGCCGCGGCGAACGATATTGATTTCAAAACCCGCGCGGCCCGCGGCTCCGTGTGCAACGGTTTGTTATCCGCCAAGTGTCACATGTGTGTCAAGAATGTTTCGATAGTGATGGGTTCGTGCGTTAGGAACTCGTTCACGTCCTGATCGGGCTTGAATCTGTATTTTTCATGTTCAAAACAGAACAAGCCATCAATGAGTATACCGGATTCCTCGACCAAATACCCGATTCCATCGCCGTTTGAAAAGTCGATGAATGGGAAAAATCGATTGGCGTATTTGTTGTGAGTTTCGCGAAACCAATCCCGTATATCAGCCATGAAGCTTTCGATTTCTTCCGCGGGTCGGAACAACCACCAAATCCTTTTAGTGTCGTCGTTTTGGTGCATGACACCAAAGCCATTGCAGGTCATATAAAGAGATCTGAAGTCATTGGGGAATTGGATGCCCAGTGTGTCTCCAAGCTCGTCAAGTTGATCGGGTGAGACCGGAGGTCGGATCACAAGATTGTAGCCGTCCTTGGGATGGGTTTTCGTGTGGTGAGCTTCGATTATTTTCAACCAGTCGGGCATCAAGGCAGGAGACCTTAAAGTCGGATAACGACTCGCATCAGCGGGCCGGTGTGAATGGGGCCGGTGTACAAAACAGAGCCGATTACCGGCTCCGTTGCATGCGATTGTTAGGCGACCCGCTGTTATCGGGCTCCGGCAAGTACACCAGAACCGTCCGGTCTCATTTCCCAAAATCTAATTGTACAACTCGGTAATTGCGATTTCAACGCGTCAACACCATTATGTGTTATTCCATTGTCGATTTCTAAGTCCAGAGTTCGCAGCGATACCAGTGTCGCCAACGACGATAAACCATCATTTGTGAGCGTGGTTCTATTCAAGTTTAGTGTTTCAAGGTCCGATAGTGTCGAGAGATGAACCAGTCCGGCATTAGTTATGGACGTACCTGATAGATCTAGGTATCGCAGAGACTTCAATTGCGAAATCGTATCGAGTGCTGCATCCCCGATTTGTGTGTCCGCCAAGTGAAGCCCTTCGAGTGATGTCAATGACCGCAGTTGGACAATCCCATCATCAGTGATTGGATGCCCATCTAGCTTCAGGAATCTAAGCTTCGCCATCAATGCGATCGTTCCCAAAGCCTCGTCCGTGATTGCCGTTGTTAGTATTCTAAGCTGTTCTAGATCAGAAAGTTGCCCGAGCTTCTGAATTCCAAAATCGGTAATGTTCGTGTTCCGCGAACCTGGAACAGGATTGGGCCATCCAGGACCAGTCATGAACAGGTCGAGTTGGCGCAGTTTGGTGATCGCCGCCAGCGAGGCGATTCCGTCATCTGTCACAGGTGCACGGATAATCTGAAGGAATTGGAGATTCGGGAACTGGGAAAGCTGTTTCAGATGGTCGTCAGTAATAGAAGAACCATAAAGTGCGATCTGTTGAAGCGTGAATGATTGAGAAAGCCGCGCAAGCCCGTCAGCAGAAATGGATGTGTCCGTGAGTTTAAGGCTGCGTAGTTTCCGAACACGCAAAAGGTCGTCAATACAGTCGTCGGTGACACCAGAACCAGTGATTGAAAGATCCAATAGGTTGGAGAGTTGATGCAGTTTCTCAACGTCGGCATCTGTTGTGCCCGCATCATTAAGAAAGACCACATTGACCGTGGCATAAAAGTCGTCGCCCACAATAGAACGGATTACGGAAGACCCGACTGGGGGCTTTGTTGTGTCAACGCGTCCAGGTTCAAGTTGGTAGTCGTAGTAAGCCGAACCCCCTGCGGCCTCGACTTGTGCCACAACCGGGCGTTCCGTTCGAATGCGAATCACGTGCCTGCCAAACAACGTAAGCAACGCCGCAATGACGACCGTTGCGAACAATAATGCGCGAAGGCCGTACCGCAGCCAATGGCGTCTTGGTTTAGCGTTGCGATGAGCTTGCTCGGGTTCGGATATCAAGTGGATAGGTCGCCTAACGTTACGGATCACCAAGTCGGCGCGATGATCTCTCCACTGGTAAAACGCACCCTTCGCCGACTTTGGTGCATCCGATTGTTCGTCCTTTTTATTTTGAGAGTTCCTCGGTAGCAGCCGGCGACAACTCAATGCCGTTTGTCTGAAGTATTTCATTGAGAGTCTGCCGCGACTGAACATCCATGGGAAATGAAGTTGTAACCAGTTTTCCATTTTTTGTGCGTTCAAAACCTCGGCACTTATAACAGATCAGAATGTCAAGTTCCTTGCCTCCGGCCATCACCCTTATCGCATGATGAGGCCAAAAGCATTTATAGATTGTTGAACCTTTCGCAATGTCAGCACGAATCGCGGACACCACGTTTTCGCCTTTTTCTTTTGAAACCTCAGTTTTCCCAAGAACCAAGTTGCCATGAAACAGCTCGGCGTCAGCTGGCAACGACGAGTTGTCAAAGTCACACTCCAGCGAATAGATCGTTACCGAGTCGAATTCGCCAGGAAGGAACGAAGTGTCCCGCTGGCAACCGGCGGATGCCACGAACATTACTGCCAAGATCAGAATGCTTCGGGAACTCATTGGATACATGACCTACTTCAAGGACGAACGGCCAAAAATCACCCGGTTGCCGCGGGGGACTTTGACTTCAGGAAACGCCCGATCGGCAACTCGGGTGCATTTTTGTTATGCGCTTCGCCCCGTGGCCCCCCCAGGAGTTCAGAGCAGGCCTTGACCCAGTCCCAGTCGCCGCCAACATCTGTCATTTTGCCCCAACGCCTCGGCAAAGTCAATCTTGATCCCGGCCGCAGAACAAACGGGACCCACGAGATTTGAGGGATCTAGAAGCATAACGCCACCGATAACCCAGCGGCGGCCAAAAAATGTTGATCTCAGGAAACGCCCGATCCGCCGCTTGGGTTCATCGGATTGTTCGTTGCCGTATTAGTCCTTAATTGTGACGATCTAAGCAAACGTCGGAACGTCCCCAATAGAAGAATTGTGGGCGTTCCGAAGATGAATGTCCAGATAGATAACGCAAACGCATGTACTGCCCGTTCTCCAAAAGATGCAAATGGCGGCCATTCCCAATCGGCAGGAACCATAAACGGTGGGTGGCGTAATCCCAATGTCAATGAAAGCAGAAAGACGCCGAATGCAATTAGCGGTAACGAGATCAACGTCGTCGGCAGCGGGGAAATCTGTGGTCGTAGTCGGTTGAAATAGTATGCCAAGCACGAGGCCGAGATGACGGTTGCGACGATTCCGCGATCCTGTCCAGTTTTCCAAACGGCAAAGACCAACGCAATGACGGCGGTAACGCCAAGCAGTTCAAGAATAGTAATTCTCCAGCGAACCGGTCGTTTGATTGCCTGTCCTCCGCAACGAACGGCCAAAAATCACCCGGTTGCCGCGGGGTGACTTTGACTTCAGGAAACGCCCGACCGGCAACTCGGGTGCATTTTTTTGTTATGCGCTTCGCCCCGTGGCCCCCCAGCAGTCAAGGCCAGACCTAGTCCCTGGCCCAACCGCCGCCAACATTTGTCATTTTGCCCCAACGCCTCCGCAAAGTCAATCTTGCCCCCGGCCGCAGATGAATAGGGACCCACGAGACTTGAGGGATCTAGGAGCATAACGGCCAAAAATCACCCGGCTGCCGCGGGTGGACGTTGACTTTAGGAAACGCCCGATCGGCAACTCGGGTGCATTTTTTTGTTATGCGCTTCGCCCCGTGGCCCCCCAGGAGTCCAGGCCAGACCTAGCCCCAGGCCCAAGGGCCGCCACCATTTGTCATTCTGCCCCAACCCCTAGGCAAAGTCAATCTAGATCCCGGCCGCAGTACAAAAGGGACCGTGGAGATTTGAAGGATCTAGGAGCATAACGTTTCCGATCACCCCGCGGCGAGAAAATAAATGATGTAAGAACCAGCGTGTTGCCGCTGGGGTGCATCGGTTTGTTCCGCAGGTGTTCCTCGCCGGCGATACTACGGGATTACGTCATGTTTGTCATTTTTTCCTTAACCCAAAAACATGTCCATCGCCCGCGTATTCGACCATGGTCCTTGTTGAGCATGCCCATGAACGAGCATGGTCCTTGTTGACCATGCCTATGAAAGAGCATGGTTCTTGTTGAGCATACCTATGAACGAGCATGGTTCTGTTTGAGCATGACTATGAAAGAGCATGGCTTTTGTTGAGCATTGCTTTAGACAAGCAAGGCTTTTTGTTAAGCACGGCACTTGGGCGAGTATGGCTGTCCTGCGGAACGCTTCGCGTCAGCGGGCCGGCGCGAGCGACGTTGATTTCAAAGATCGGCCCGACCGCCGGCTCCGTTGCATGCGATTGTTATGCCATAGAATTCGACTAGCCCACCGGGTGGAAATATTTGATCGAAGGGAGTGCAGCACACAATTCTCGAAATTCAGTCGACTCAGCGTTAAGCGTAGAGCGAAGCGATTTGAGATTGTGAAGTTTATGAAGTGGACAATACCGACCATCCAAAACCTTGACCCCAACAAGCCACAGAATCTCCAGACTCGCGAGTGAGCCAACGGGCTCTAGACTCGACACTCCGATCTTCCGCCCTCGCGCAGACGATAGCCCAAATTCTCGCAAGCTAGTGAGTTCATTGAGAAAGCTCAGGTCAACAGGGGAACCGGGATTCTGCAGAAACAAGCACTCTAGTAGATCTAAAGATTCCAATGGTCGTAAGCTCGCGACAGAAGGAGAGCTTCCGAGAAACAGCGCTTTCATGCCACTGGCGTGCTCGACAGCCTCAAGCGACTTCATTGCACTCCAATCGATAAAGAGTGCCTCTAGATTAGGGGCCGAACATGCCGCATCAAACAGCTGCTGCGACACCTTTGTGGAGAAGACGATTGTCTTGGCCGGTACTCTTGGCAATTCCGCTGTCCAGTTGTTTACCAGCTTCTTTTGGCTACTTACTGAGAGCCCCATTTGCGTGCACGCAATGTTCAAAACTTCAGCACCCGCGTATTCGGATACGTCACGGATTGGGGAAGGAATGTCACCAGACATTCTTCGATGTGGCCAATAGCCGTAGCGAATAGCTTCGTCGTCGGTCGACATTGTTGATGGGCTGGGAGGACGCAAAATGCATTTCCAGTGAACAAATTGGCATAACGATGCCCGTCACCGGGCCGGGAGAGTAAAGTCAACCATTTCAAAACCGGCCGCAAGCCCGGCTCCGGTGCACGGGTTGGTTATCCGCCGTCTCCCGTCCATTAGTCGTCCAGTTCTTGTGGCGGTCCGAACTTTCCGGGCATGGGCACAGCATCAACGACCCACCGTCGAAGTTGATACACAACGTGATTAAGGTCGAGGTCATCGCACCGGTACTCGTCGAGTTCACCGAATGAGTGAAATCGAGAGGTATTGAACCCATCTTCGATATCATTGTACCAAACGGCAGTTGAGCCGAGCGTCGCGACAACCCAAAATCCTCCGCCGGCGTCACCCCACGGGTGAAGATGCCACTTGACTGGTTCAATCTTGATCGCATTCCAGAATCGTCGGTGGTCCGGGTCAAGTTCGCACATCGCAACGTCAACCAAATCGGCCAGTTCCGATTCGGACGCGGGTCGCCATTCGTCATCGCCGTAAAGCATGTTCTCAGTTGGATAACGGTTCGGTTCAGCGGGGCCGCGCAAACGACTCTCCACTTCAAAAACGCTCACTCGCGGCCTCCGTTGCAACCGATGGTTCCCCGCGATTCTTATCGGATTCGGTATGTGCCGTCACCTGCGTGGTCGCCGCCAACGTTAGCCCAAATGTACCAGTTTTTGTCATGTCGTGGTGTTAGTGTCAGACGCAACCCACCGAATGTGTCACGATGTTCGTAGAATCGGATCGCAATTTCATTTTTCCGGTACGCGCTTGCTCCAACTTCGATATCAGTACACGTGAAGCCATATTCGAGCATTGGACAACCCTGTTCAGGTTCATCTGGATCAGCAGCGAGAAATACGCAGCAGGTTTCTGGCATCAGGTTGAGCACATACTTCAGTCTTCCATCATGGAAATGAAGGCGGTGCCAAACCGGTCGCTGCTCGTCATCTTCAGGCGGCTCTATAGTCGCACGGAGGATACTAGCGATTCGTTCGATGTCCCAAGTCATTCAGGTTTCATCAGTCGGGGAACGGCCAAAAATCACCCGGTTGCCGCGGGGGGACTTTGACTTCAGGAAACGCCCAATCGGCAACTCGGGTGCATTTTTTTGTTATGCGCTTCGCCCCATGGCCCCCCAGTAGTCCAGGCCAGACCTAGCCTCAGGCCCAAGGGCCGCCACCATTTGTCATTCTGCCCCAACCCCTAGGCAAAGTCAATCTTGATCCGGGCCGCAGATGAAGAGGGACCCACGAGATTTGAGGGATCTAGGAGCATAACGACCAAAAATCACCCGGTTGCCGCGGGGTGACTTTGACTTCAGGAAACGCCCGATCGGCAACTCGGGTGCATTTTTTTGTTATGCGCGTCGCCCCGTGGTCCCCCAGGAGTCCAGGCCAGACCTAGCCCCTGGCCAAAACGCCGCCAGCGTTTGTCATTTTGCCCCAACCCCTCGGCAAAGTCAATCTAGATCCCGGCCGCAAAACAAAAGGAACCGTGGAGATATGAGGGATTTAGGAGCATAACGACTAAAATCACCCGGTCGCGACGAGAGATTGTCCATTATCAAAACGCCCAACTTCGCGACTCGGGTGCATTTTTTTGTTATTGGCTGTTTGCGGGCAAAGTCGCAGCGACCACATTTTCTGTCTGGTAGTCCAGCACGACAATACCTTCGGACGCGGGCTCAAGCTGCATCAGGCGAAAGCCATTGCGGTTCCAAACCGAGGAACGGCCAACGCATTCCGCACCATCTAGCAGGCCAAGGCAATTCGCCATCATCGCCACGATCGAATACTCTCGAGCAATTTTGGATAATCGCTGGCAAGCCTCATCCACGCCCCGATCAGTCTTCGCAACACTCGCAATGTACACGGTGGCACCGGATTCAATTGCTCGCTGAGCATGCATCGGAACGGACAATTCGTAGCAGATTGCTAGCGCCACGCAGGGATTTGCATGTATCATGCCATCCGATGTGGGACCAGGCTCGAAGAACGGTTCTTCATCTGCGTGAAGGAATTGTTTTGAGTAGACCTGAATCTCTGACATCGGCCGAAACAGCAGCGTGGAAATACGCGGCAATCGATGGCCAAGCGTGGGAACACCAACCGCAATCGAAACCCCGCTTTGATCCGCAGTCGTCTGCAAGCATGCGAAACATTGGTCGTCCGGCATTCTCGCGAGCGAGGCCGCAATTCGCGGTTCGTACCCAGTGAGAGAAAGTTCCGGAAATACGACGAGCAGTGCGCCGTATCGAACGGCAACATCGATAAGAGACAGATGTCCGGCAAGATTGCGCTCAACCGGACCAATGATCGGCCGTGATTGAGCGACAGCGATTTTCATTCTGATGCCTCTATCTCTTGCCAAATAACGCGGGCAATCACCCGGTCGCGACGAAAGTTTGTCCATTGTCACAACGCCCGGCTTCGCGACTCGGGTGCATTGCGTTGTTATTTGGCTGCGCCCCACCGTCAGCTATGGGAGTCAGGATTCGGGACTCTCAGGCCATGCAGACGGTCGGTTCAATCTGGTTTCGATACCCCGTTCTGCATCGTACGTGGCAGGCGGTTACGTGGCATTGTCTATTCTGGTGGTCGAGCCGACGCTCGCCATTCGGCAATCAAGAGAAGCGCTGCGATAACAGCACCAATGCCTATAAGCGCCGGACGAATCACCTTCATAGTGTACGCAGTCCAAAATAGGTCAGCGGCACCAAGCAGAACCAGCAAACCGATCACGAGATAGACGACCGAGTATTTTCGCGGGATGAACGGCATGCAGGAGGTCCTCGTCGGGAAGCGATCTGCGCCGTGGCAAATCTACGTTGTGATTCTTTATCCAAATAACGGCCAAAAATCACCCGGTTGCCGCGGGGGACTTTGAGTTCAGGAAACGCCCGATCGGCAACTCGGGTGCATTTTTTTGTTATGCGCTTCGCCCCGTGGCCCCCCCAGGAGTCCAGAGCAGGCCTTGACCCAGTCCCAGTCGCCGCCAACATCTGTCATTTTGCCCCAACGCCTCGGCAAAGTCAATCTTGATCCCGGCCGCAGAACGAAAGGGACCCACGAGATTTGAGGGATCTAGGAGCATAACGACCAAAAATCACCCAATTGCCACGGGGGGACTTTGACTTCAGGAAACGCCCGATCGGCAGCTCGGGTGCATTTTTTTGTTATGCGCTTCGCCCTGTGGCCCCCAAGCAGTCAGGCCAGACCTAGGCCCAAGCCCAACCGCCGCCAACATTTGTTATTTTGCCCCAACGCCTCGGCAAAGTCAATCTTGATCCCGGGCGCAGAACAGAAGGGAACGGGGAGACTTGAGGGATCTGGGAGCATAACGGTACCAATCACGCGGTTGCGGCGAGTGATTTACCACAAGGAAAATCGCGACCCGCAACTCGCGTGCATTGGTTGGTTATCCAGCGATTTCTTGGGCGTCCCATTTCGATTCGGAACTTCAGAAAGACATCCACGTCACGTTTCCATCGGCGTCGAATTCGATACAAAACATATCGCTGAAGAATATGGGGCCGTTCCAAACATTGTAGCAGAATTCTTTGTCGCCGCGGCGGTAATGTGGTGGGCCAGCTATATCAAGAACTTGATCCCTCGTGAGCGATCCTTCAATCTCGTAAAGACGCTCAAGTGTGCCTGTGCTGATCGCCAATCGCCCGATACAACTCGGGATGGCACAAGCGATTGCGGCGAAGACAACGAAAGTCAGCAAGTGCTTGAGCGAGCATCGAAAGCTTGTGGTCTGCTGTTCCATTGATTGCATTTGAGCCGGATAACGTCGAAGTTGACCGGGCGATGAGTATGCGTGAACGAGCGAAGCGAACGCCCAGTTTGTTATCGCTCCGGTCCAACGTTTTGTTATCTGCCGTTTTCCTGTTGCAGGTCGAATCCCCAATGGTCAACCTTGGTTATGACGTCTTGGTTGTCGGTTGAAAGACGCATAAGCGAGGCGTTTGTCGTATTGTCAGGATCATCAATCTGAATGAAATACCAATGCGTATTGCCAATTTGGTTTGGATTCATGATTTGTGGTTCATACAGAGGCCGAATCACGTCCGGCTTTCCGGCGATATCGTATGCCTCAACCAATGTCATTCCAGGTTCAATTGTTGAACACGCACTGACGATTCGGGACTTGCGGACCTCGCTGGCAATGTAGGGATAGCTCAGATCTGTCAGGTATGTGGGAGCGCTATTGACTGGGGACGGCGATGCTCCACATCCCATCAACAGTGTTGATGTGACGGCGGCAACGATCAATAGGCAGAAGTTCTTCATGATGATGACAGATGACGGCCAAAAATCACCCGGTTGCCGCGGGGGACTTTGACTTCAGGAAACGCCCGATCGGCAACTCGGGTGCATTTTTTTGTTATGCGATTCGCCCCGTGGCCCCCCAGGAGTCCAGGCCAGACCTAGTCCCTGGCCCAACCGCCGCCAACATTTGTCATTTTGCCCCAACGCCTCGGCAAAGTCAATCTTGATCCCGGCCGCAGAACAAAAGGGACCCTCGAGACTTGAGGGATCTAGGAGCATAACGCTACGCATCAGCGGGCCGGCGCGATTGATGCTGATTTCAAAACCGAGCCGACCGCCGGCTCCGTTGCATGCGATGGTTCGTGGCTCTTTTTGTCAGTCCTGCAGAACCCACCGCTGATGCTGGGAGTATAACCGATTCCTGCCCGCCCCTGCAATATTTTCGTCAGCCCTGTACGTTCCCTGGGGATTCAAGCTGGTTGCTTTCGTTGCGAGTGGTCGCGACGGTATGGAACGGATAAAGGCACCCGGAGTGACGCTCGCAGCGTGCTTAGCTTTTGTCAGTTGAATTACATTCCAGCGCTGCCGCTAATATCTAGCTCGAACCAATTCAGTTTTTGATATTCCGCATGCGTCGGGCAGCGACCCTCGAACACATTAGTTTCTGATCTCTTGTCAGTTGTTGGACAGCAACTGGTCGTGACGCTACGGATGTCTTGGAGCCACGAACGACCGCCATCACCGGGTGGCGGCAATAGACTTTGATTTCAAAAAAACGTTGGCCACCGCCACTCCGGTGCATGGCTTGGTTCGTCAAGAACTCTGTTTCCAGTTCTCATTCATGTACGAGTTCCAGTAGTTCAGTAAACGTTTCCGCAAGATAAAACGTGTTTCCAAGTTCTTCTGAGGAACCAGGAAGTGCATGTTGATGATCCCAATAGTAGATACTCGGTTCTGACGACGTACCCAGGATAAACATCGCGCCGCCGGGATCACGTCCAATCACAATGAATCCCTCAGGCATTTCGTCTTTCCATTCTTCGGTTGAGAACCGCATGTCAAGTCCCGGTTCATCGTGGATACCGTAGAGTACGTCCAATATAACGCTAGTTCCACAGCCTCTTAGGTACAAACCACGTTTGCTTGGGATGCCCCCATTGTATTCCATCAAGAACTGACGGTAATCAGCCGGAAGTTTGATCGAACACTGCGCTTCATATTCCGCGAGGGCATCTGGGTTACACTTGTTGCCGAAAGGTCTGAAGCTTATAGACATACTTGCCGTACTGCCGCCTTGACGAACGGCCAAAAATCACCCGGTTGCCGCGGGGGGACTTTGACTTCAGGAAACGCCCGATCGGCAACTCGGGTGCATTTTTTTGTTATGCGCTTCGCCCCGTGGCCCCCCAGGAGTCCAGGCCAGACCTAGCCCCAGGCCCAACCGCCGCAAACATTTGTCATTCTGCCCCAACGCCTCGGCAAAGTCAATCTAGATCCCGGCCGCAGTACAAAAGGGACCGTGGAGGTTTGAAGGATCTAGGAGCATAACGTCCGCGATCAGCGGGCCGGGAGAGTTGGTTGTCCATTCGTGAAACCGTGCAAGCCCGGCTCCGTTGCATCGCATGGTTCGCCCACCGTTTTGATGATCACCGACCGAAGAAAGTCGTTTACGTCAGATGGATGCGAAAGCGAAATGACGTGGCCGCCACCGGCAACAACAGCTTCAGGTTGAGTGTAGCGTATCGGCAAAACGTAGTCACGATCACCGTGGATGCGAAAGATAGGACAGTCAAGATTCGGTGTGGACTTCCAGTCGAGTATGCGAGCGAGCGACCATTTGAAGACGATCGGATCGGAGCCACGGAATTGTCGGGAAAGTCCACATAGAAGTGGAGCGAATCGCTCAGCGAGCTTGGATGCGATCGGGATGCAGCAAAACTGCATGAAGCGAACAGGGATCAGTGGAATGAGTGGTTTCAAAGGGCGACAAAACCTCGCCATTCGTGAAAGCTCGTCGGGCGAACGTACGCTGCCAATCAAGATCACCGCCAATGGATTAAGACGTTGTGCGACGTGAAGCGCGACAATCCCACCGAATGAGGCACCGCCAATGAATGCATTGCCGTGCGGTCGCAACTCGTCAGCGAGGCGGTCGCAGAAAGAGTCCAGAGTGTCGTCCGGATTTGGAGTTGGCCATTTCGGGACGACAAGCTGTGGGAACGCAATCTTCTGCGGGACAAAGACATTGGCGTCAGCAGCAAGCCCAGAGAATAGTATCAGCGACGTTGATTCAAGTGCTGCCATTGATGCTTGTTAGTTGGGCGAACGACGGCGATCAGCGGGCGGAAATGGCGAGGTTGATCTTGAATTCAGGAAAAATCGGAACGCCATTTCCGCTCCGTTGCATCGCTTGGTTACGTCAATCATCGGTCGATTCGGGCGGCTCAGACTTGATACCCGTAATTCCAATACTGATCTTTGACTGGGTTCCAAACTTCTGTGGTTTACCAATTGACAACTGCCACCGGTCAAAAGCCGCTTCAGACAACTTGTCAGCCTTGGCAAATCCTGTCTCAGAAGCCGAACGTGCCAAGAAAAAAGCCGATTCAAAATCCGACGGAGACTCACCGTGTTGGAAAATCATCGCGGCATGATACTTTGCTTCAGCACTCAGCGAACCAGAAGCGACACTGACAATCTCACGTGTTCTGGCAAGCCGAGCCGTATCTCTACCAGGAAGCAAAATAAATCGACCACTGACACGATCGGACTGGTCCATTTCGAACATGTATTTGAGTTCATTGTCGATTGTTCCCGAAGTTGAGTCATTTAGCGCTGGGCGGGTTGAAAGCAGAATCCCAAGTAAACCGCTTGCTCCAAACAGGGTTAGCAGTAATGGTGCGATTATTAAATGTTTTGAGGGCTTCCGATTCAATAGTCGAAAGCGATTGCTAAGAGCCCAAAGGAGATATACCGCGCCGCCTGCAATCAATAACCAGCACGAAACCAGCAATAAGCCGAGAGATACAAGGCCCGCAATATCGGTTAAGTATCCGATAACGATGAAAATCAGGCATACCGGGACGACGTAGATTGTCTTCATACACTGCAATTCGTCGACGGAGCTACGATCTTGGCGAAATTCTCAGTTGACGTAACGGCCAAAAATCACCCGGTTGCCGCGGGGGGACTTTGACTTCAGGAAACGCCCAATCGGCAACTCGGGTGCATTTTTTTGTTATGCGCTTCGCCCCGTAGACCACCCAGGAGTCCAGAGCAGGCCTTGACCCAGTCCCAGTCGCCGCCAACGTTTGTCATTTTGCCCCAACGCCTCGGCAAAGTCAATCTTGATCCCGGACGCAGAACAACAGGGACCGTGAAGATTTGAGGGATCTAGGAGCATAACGTTTGCGATAACGGAGTGCGAGGAAACCAGTCTGCGATCCATTGGCGGCTTTTCGAGCACTTTCGTTGATCGCATTGTTATGCAGCGCGTTTTCAAGGCTCGATATCCTCAAAACGGAATTCTACCTTTTCCTGACGCTCATTTGTGGTCTGGTGCACAATCGTAATTGGGAATATGTCTTTGAACGCTGTTTCGCTGGGGACTTCGAACCAGTACTCAGCAAAATCAAATCCATCAGGAATTGCCGCGTTGGCGATAACGCTCATAAAACGCTGATTTCCATTCATGAATGGACGCAATTCTAGACCGTTCTTTAGTTTCAAATGAGTTGGTCCAATCGTGGTGCCTTGGTTTTTCTGGGAAAGTGAAATTGCAATAGTTCGTTTGAATTCACCCCGATCGGCGATGTACATTTTCAGCTTGTTTGGAACGTTGGCAGTTGGACCAAGCCTTTGGATCTGAATCTGATTTACTAGGACCTCAACCCCACAAATTTCTTTGCGCGCGACGGGCTGGAAGTCATTTGTAATTGAGTTCTCGTTGGACCCCATCCCTAGGGTTACCGTGGCAGCAAGTAATAGTAAAGAGATGTATTTCATCGTTTTCTCGGTTGGGCTGGATTGAGTCGTTCACAAAACGCTGGGCTATTAAACAGCTGAACTCTCTAAATGTTTCGGAGAATGTCTAAGCCGCATAACGGGACCGATCACCCACGCCGCGACGAGCGATTCACCATTTCAAAAGCCCCCAATTCGCGGCTGGGGTGCATCGGATGGTTCGCCATCATCCGGGTTCGGAATCGCGAACGACGTCAGCCACGTCAATGTATCCTGCGCCACAACCGGGAGCAACATCGAACGCTGGGCTTCGGGCATTGGGGCAGGCGTTGAGATTCAGGCTGTAGCTGGCCGCCGTTTGGTGCTTGCGGTCTCCGCAGACGCTTGCATCACAAGTCCGCAGCGTTTCGGGCGTTGGATGTTTCGCGTTGGACGTTGCCCGCGAATGATGCTTCAACGCGTCGTTGACGCTTGCAACATAAGTCAGCAAGGGATTTAGGTGCTGCGTCGGTGAGTTGTTGGGCTCAATGTTGCTCAGCGACACATACCGCGCGGCCGCTATACGGTGCGACACAAGCCGGCGTTGATGTTACGAGCGTTGGCCGGTGGTGGTTGCACTGGCGAACGCTACGGATCACCCAGCGGCGACGAAAGGTGATCCATTTTAAAACCGCACCGCTTCGCCGCTTGGGTGCATCCGCTTGTTCGTCGCCCATCTCACGGGGGAGATACGCTCTCTATTACTGTAAACGCCGGGATGTCAAGCGATCATCCTGCAGTCCCGTCATGTATTGCATTACTGGAGTGCTTGGAAGCTTTCATCCGACAATCTTCCACCATGCGATGAAGTGAATCAAGCGACAAACCGATCCCGGCAAATGGAAGAATTAGAAACCAGAGTTGATCCTGACCGACCAAGGGCGTTGCACTCATGAATGTGCAGATTGACAGTCCAAACGCTGCGATCCATCGAATCGCATTCTGTCGTTCAAGGGAATTGGACATTTGCCGAAGTGTAAACCATGAAATGACCCCCGTGGTTATTAGGCCGACAAACAACAAGCCAAGTGCTGCAAAGTTGAGGTGATTCATTTGGTTTCCTTTCGGGCCGACGAACGTTTCCAATCACCCGGCCCGCCCCGAGTGATTTCCCATTTCAAAACGACCTGATGGCGGGCTCGGGTGCATTGGTTTGTTCGTCGGCTTTTGGCGGACAAACGGAGCGAATCATGCAGGTGTACATTACGAGTGCGGACGGTTCGATGTATGTCCACGAGTTGCGGGGCGGCGTGTTTGTTACGTGGGTGGCGAAGCAGCACAAGGACAAAGCATTGCAGTTCCCAGCAGACAAGGCGGCGGATTGGGGCAAGTTGATTTCGGGCATGACTGGGGTTGATTGCGTGGCAACCTCCCCACGAAGACCGGGTCAGCTTTAAGTCCGACGAACGCTACGATTCACCGGGTCGCGGCCAGTGAGATCAGTTCAGGAAAAGCCCGGCCCGCGACTCCGGTGCAATCGTTTGTTATGCATGTTCGAGTCGATCTCTTACCCAAGCCAATGTTTCGGAATCGACATTATAGCCATCGTCGTTGACGATTTGTTCAAGCGTGCCTCGGAAAACAGTGGCAGGCGCAGTGCTTTGAAGCCATTCCAGTGTTTCAATATCGGGTTCGCCGATTTCCAGATTGGTCATCATTCTGGTCTCCAATCCGATGTCACGCCACCCCTGCAAAATGTTCGTCAAGTACTTGCGAGACTCTGTGTTGCCGTCGACGACAATGTCATACTCTGCGCTGAGGTCGTCGAGTTCATTGAGTAGTGCCAGCAGTCGTCGTTCGGTCTCCTGGTGATCACGGCCAAAAAGCTGAGCGGCAAGAATTGGCATGTTTCGCGCGAACGAATCTCGTATGTCTGCAATAGTCGAGTTTGTCGCTTGGCGGAACGCCTTGATTGCAGCAGCCATGTTCGATGCACCGATGAAGCGAATCTCAATTTTTCCGCGGTCAGGCATAAGTAGAGATTTCAATGCATAACGGTACGGTTCAGCGGGCGGCGGCGAATGACTTAGCCATTGCCAGAACGGTTACCACCGCCGCTCCGTTGCAACCGATGGTTACCCGACGTCTGAACGAGATTGATTGTGTCCGCCGAATTTCAATTGTCCCAAGCGAATCATCAAATCCGCGAGCGTTCCGATTGTCAAGTATACAACGGTCATGCAGATGGCGTACGCGGTATACGCCAGGATTATTGACCCTGTGACGGTTCCAACGACATAAAGTCCAAAAATCCCTGGGATCAACAGGGGCTTAAGAATCCGGGGAAATGAATTGAGATTGTCATTCGCAGTAAACCAAGCGAACAACAATGTAACAACGGCAGCAAGCAGCAATGCAGCCAACGCAAACCGACCAGGCCGAGAGTAAGCGATGGCGACAGACCACCTATGGCGAATGATGCTGGCGTTCAAAATATCACAAATCAGTCTTTGCAGTCCAAAATTGAAGTGGCAAGAGGCAAGTCAAGCGAGACTTCCATCGGATAACGACACCAATCACGCGGTTGCGGCCAAGTGATTTACCATTAGGAAACGCGCGACCCGCAACTCGCGTGCATTGGATTGTTATCGCAATTAGTATCGCCAGCAGTATGGGCGATCCAAGTCGCAACCGTCACAATTGCTCCTCAGTCATGATCCATGTTTCGTCAATCGGCTCTTCCATTACGACTTCCGAGTACTTCATGACAAATGCGGATATGGCCGGCAGGGAGAAGTCGGCTCCGTGGGCAAACGTAAGTTGCGTTCCAGGTTGAACGTCGATCATTTCCAAATCTGGAACAGTCGGAAAAACGCGAATTGCACCATCCAAATCAACGCCATCCGGAAAAGCGAGATTCAGGTGTTCCCAGGTGACCTGTATCCAGCGACTTTGATCACGTGGAGACGTGAGCGTTACGCACCAATCTCCGAAACCAGCAACGGTTTGGTCGATAGCGCGTCGGAAACAGTTCGTGATTATGTCGGTCGACATGATCGGTTCTATAGTCTCACAGGGAGGTTTTGATTGCGATAACGACCAAAAATCACCCGGTTGCCGCGGGATGACTCTGACTTCAGCAAACGCCCGATCGGCAACTCGGGTGCATTTTGTTGTTATGCGCTTCGCCCCGTGGCCCCCAAGGAACCCAGGCCAGACCTACCCTCAGGCCCATGCGCCGCCAACATTTGTCATTCTGCCCCAAGGTCCCGGCAAAGTCAATCTTGCTCCCGGCCGCAGATGAAGAGGGACCCTCGAGACTTGAGGGATCTAGGAGCATAACGGGAAAGGTCAACCGGTGCGAGGGTTTGGGTTTGGGGTGCGTGATACAGTGTTTCGAGCACTCGGTTGCGCCGGTTGGTTATGCCTATTTTTTGGACCGAGTGTTGAATCTTTGCGAGCGAACTTCGTTCCCCTGGGTGACCGCTCGGCAGACCCCTGCCCACATTGTCTTCCAACCAATCGGCAGTTGCAACCAGTCCAGCGTTCAATAGTCAGCCGCAAGTTTCGTCGCGCGGTGATTGCATTCTAAGAAAGCCAGATTGACCCAACAGTTCGGTTTTTTGTAGTACCGCAAACCGCGTTTCGAGTACTCGGAGGTCTAAATCGATTTCATGGACCCAGAGTTCAAACTTTGCGAGCGTACTCCATTCAGGTGAGGACCAATTTGCATCCCCAGTCCACATTCTGCGCCAACGATTTGGGAGTTAGAACGAGTCAAGCGTCGAACCATCAGCCGCAAGTTCTCGCGTCCGGGCGGTGGCATAACGCTACGATTCACCGGGTCGCGGCCAGTGAGATCAGTTCAGGAAAAGCCCGGCCCGCGACTCCGGTGCAATCGTTTGTTATGCATGTTCGAGTCGATCTCTTACCCAAGCCAATGTTTCGGAATCGACATTATAGCCATCGTCGTTGACGATTTGTTCAAGCGTGCCTCGGAAAACAGTGGCAGGCGCAGTGCTTTGAAGCCATTCCAGTGTTTCAATATCGGGTTCGCCGATTTCCAGATTGGTCATCATTCTGGTCTCCAATCCGATGTCACGCCACCCCTGCAAAATGTTCGTCAAGTACTTGCGAGACTCTGTGTTGCCGTCGACGACAATGTCATACTCTGCGGCTGAGGTCGTCGAGTTCATTGAGTAGTGCCAGCAGTCGTCGTTCGGTCTCCTGGTGATCACGGCCAAAAAGCTGAGCGGCAAGAATTGGCATGTTTCGCGCGAACGAATCTCGTATGTCTGCAATAGTCGAGTTTGTCGCTTGGCGGAACGCCTTGATTGCAGCAGCCATGTTCGATGCACCGATGAAGCGAATCTCAATTTTTCCGCGGTCAGGCATAAGTAGAGATTTCAATGCATAACGCTTCGCATCAGCGGGCCGGCGCGAGATGCGTTGACTTCCAAACCGACCCGACCGCCGGCTCCGTTGCATGCGATTGTTACCCGCGTCTTCGGCTCCAAATTGCGAGTGTATGATCCCACGCAGAGAAAGCCGACACCAGAGCATTATACACGGCAATGTGCACGGTCCGCTCGCTGGTATCGATTGGATGATATGCAAAATCGTAAATCTCTACATCCCAGTCGTTATTTGCAAGCATGTAGTCACGAACAAATCGCTCGTATGCCTTTTCTGAAATGCCCCGTAGAAACTCCGCGTCGTCGCCCAACATCTCGCGTGTGCGAAAGTCAGACAAACGGATTTGAAGTGAACCGGTGTCGCCACGTTTCGGACGTACTTTCACGGAAGCACCGCCGAATTGTTCAGCACCGGGAGACTGTCGTAGCAAGTAGGAGCTTCCAGTTGAATGCATCAGAGAACTTCGTGGTGTCCTATGTCATGTCAAAAGACGCTGGCGGTCGTTGCGCGGGTAACGGCGGGGTTCAGCGGGCACGAGGAGTTGAGCAACCATTGCCCAAGCCGCTGATCGAGTGCTCCGTTGCAACCCTTTGTTCGCTGATTACCGTGGACCTCGTTTGAAAACATTGTAATGCCAATCTTCTGTGCTCGCCACTTCTGTATTGAATCGCGCTACTGACGGCGCCGGGACCAAATAGTCCTTACCATCGACCTGTACGATCCAAAACGATTTGAAAGCATCATCCCAAATGTCGGCAACTGGATTGGCCAGCGTCAGCCGTGAACCTTCACGCTTCGCAGTAGTTTGCCATTCGCAGCCCCCTCCACTTCCGGACCAAAATCTTACACGGAATACAGTTGGATCATCTGTCTGGAAAATCTCAAGCTCACTGCCACCTCTGCGAGATCCTCGCGACCAAATTCCACGCAAATCGACGTCAGCTCTGATCAAATTTTGATCAGCGATTTCGGTCTCGATGGAAGGTTCCCATGCTTTTGCCATATTGCGAAGCTCACGCTCTCGCATTTCATGCGAAGACGGCAACATCAAGCCATAGAGAATGAAGCATATCGCAAGCAAAGTAAACGATTCGGTCCACGTCGGATACCGCATTCCATGTTACCTTAGTTTGTCAGCGAACGTTGGCGGTAACGGGGCCGCTACCTAAAACATTTGAGCTAAAAACTCTCGCGACCGGCGGCTCCCGTTCACCGCTTGGTTATCGGGCGTCCAGCTACGTCAACAGTGACAGTTTAATTAAGATCCTCTGGTCTAGGTTCATCACGTACATAAAGTAGTTCGTGATTACACCACCATCGTCGACAGTATGCCAACCTGCGACTAGAGTTCCATCTCGCGTTGATAACTCACTGGCGAACACACGCGCATCGTCAATCGTGGCAACGTCGTCAAGCGTCACCCCCCCGACAAATTCGCTACAAAATACGGACTGCAGCACAATCTGAATCTCGTTGGTGACAGTGCCGGTTGATCGCACCCATTGAATTCGTTTGTAGCCATCAAATGCAAGGGCGGACCACATTGGATACTCCGAGAGTGGGTAATCTGCGGCGTTGAGGCGCCGGGCGGCATCTTCGGGGATTCGATAGATGCAGATTTTATGACCTTCGCCACTTATCCCAGTTTCGTCGAAGAAGCTAGCTTCACTCAGGTCGAAAGATGATCCCGTCAACTCTGTTTCTTCAGATGTAAACAGTGGCCATGCCATGATGGTGAAGAGAACCAACAGAGCAGTGACACCAATCAGAAGTAAGACAACGACGCGAACAAAGCGTTTCATGTTTCACGCCAGATAACGACCAAAAATCACCCGGTTGCCGCGGGGGGACTTTGACTTCAGGAAACGCCCGATCGGCAACTCGGGTGCATTTTTTTGTTATGCGCTTCGGCCCGTAGACCCCCCCAGGAGTCCAGAGCAGGCCTTGACCCAGTCCCAGTCGCCGCCAACAGCTGTCATTTTGCCCCAACGCCTCGGCAAAGTCAATCTTGATCCCGGCCGCAGATGGAGAGGGACCCACGAGATTTGAGGGATCCAGAAGCATAACGACCAAGATCAGCCGGTTCGAGGGGTTGATTGTTTAGTAAGCGCGACGTCATCGAGAACTCGGTTGTATCGCTTGGTTATCCGGGTCGTGCAAGCCATTGGTCCGGTTCTTGCGATGGATGATACACACCGATCAGGAGAACTTCGGCCTCTGTCAAGTCGTAAAGAATAACGTGCGGGAACCGAACAACAGGCCAGTATCGGAGCCCATACTCAAACGCCGATCGGCGCTCTGGGTCAGCAAGTAATGCTAAGATTGCGTCTTGCACCTTTTGAGTGAAGTCCAAAGCGAGAGATTGACTGCTCTTTGCGTACCACTCAGCCCCGCCAATGACGTCGGCGTCAAAGTCAGGATGGTATCTTGGTGTTCTAGGCATTTCGCCAAGCTTCGATACGGCTCCAGACTTGTTCATGTGTTTTGCCTAGTGTTGGGTCGGCAGCCATTGCATCTCGGCGAGCTTTCGCATCATCTAGAATCGCCCGCGAAATTGGCAGTTCAGTATCTGGGCGCGTAAGATCACTCCAGATGCGTTCGACTAGAAGAAGCCGGTCGACAGCAGGCAAATCGCGAATCGCGTCGGTGTAAAGGTCCATAGTTGTCTCCTTACCGCCATTCTACCCATGAAGCGGGGCGTCGGCAACAATGCCGCAAGTGAGGGCTACTTCAGTCGGATAACGGCCAAAAATCACCCGGTTGCCGCGGGGGGACGTTGACTTCAGCAAACGCCCGATCGGCAACTCGGGTGCATTTTTTTGTTATGCGCTTCGCCCCGTGGCCCCCCAGGAGTCCAGAGCAGGCCTTGACCCAGTCCCAGTCGCCGCCAACATCTGTCATTTTGCCCCAACGCCTCGGCAAAGTCAATCTTGATCCCGGCCGCAGAACGAAAGGGACCCACGAGATTTGAGGGATCTAGGAGCATAACGACCAAAAATCACCCAATTGCCACGGGGGGACTTTGACTTCAGGAAACGCCCGATCGGCAGCTCGGGTGCATTTTTTTGTTATGCGCTTCGCCCTGTGGCCCCCAAGCAGTCCAGGCCAGACCTAGGCCCAAGCCCAACCGCCGCCAACATTTGTTATTTTGCCCCAACGCCTCGGCAAAGTCAATCTTGATCCCGGCCGCAGAACAAAAGGGGCGTGGACGTCTGAGGGATCTAGGAGCATAACGTTACGATTCAACCGGCGGCGGCCAAAAAGACTCGCCATCAGAACCAGCCCAATCCGCCGCTCGGTTGCAATCGGTGGTTATTTGGCATATCGATGTCGGACGATCTCGCATGCGGGGGAGATGGCGAAAAACTATAGTCGCACGTGCCGTTATACAAGCTTCAATTCCCATGGCTCAAAGGGCGGATCAACGACGTACTCTGAATCGATACAATGACGAACGAATTGTGCAGCTCGACGCGTCGCGTGGCCATCGTTGGTAACGTTTCCGTCGTCGTCAAGTTCGATAATATTGCTCCAAATTGCGAATGTCATGTCCAATGCGCTGGGCTCCTGAAGTATCGCGGAGTAATCCATATCGTCGGGGATAACGTCCGCGCAAAGGGTCCCGTTTGCGATATAGAAAGCGAGGAATCGCAATCTGGATCGGACGTCTTCACTGAGCTTCATCATTGTTGCCAAATAACGGCCAAAAATCACCCGGCTGCCGCGGGTGGACGTTGGCTTCAGGAAACGCCCGATCGGCAACTCGGGTGCATTTTATTGTTATGCGCTTCGCCCCGTGGCCCCCCAGGAGTCCAGGCCAGACCTAGCCCCAGTCCAACCGCCGCCAACATTTGTCATTTTGCCCCAGGCTCCCGGCATAGTCAATCTAGATCGCGGCCGCAGAACAAAAGGGACCGTGGAGGTTTGAAGGATCTAGGAGCATAACGACACGCATCAGCGGGCCGGCGCGAGATGCGTTGACTTCAAAACCGACCCGACCGCCGGCTCCGTTGCATGCGATGGTTCGCCCTTTGGCGCTCTTTGGCAATCAGCGGGTGGCCGGGAGTTTCGGTGGCTACACCCTGCGTTTTCAAATAGCTTTTGTAGTGCATCGGGGGTGCCAGGATGCTGTAGTTGTAGATGGTTCCATCGCCTATGAAGCCAGATGGATTCTCCGAAACAATCAGGTGATGAATGACTCGCATGTTCCTTCGATACCCGAAATTCGTAAGCGAGGCATTCCATCTTTGTTGACACTTGGTGCGATTGGGGCAGTGTCAATGGTAGACGGCTTCCGTCAGTGATCTTGAGCCGGGCGGTGCGAGTCGGACGCAGTGGTTCGTTTACGAAGGATTCGTAACTGTCTTCGGATCATGAACAATGGTGGAACTGAACAGTAAAGCGATCTTGCTTGCTGTTCGACACGGAGACGTCGTCGCATTCGGGGGATACGTGCACGGTCTGGCTTAATTGCAAAACGCCGTGAACAGAACAGAGTCGCAAAGACGACTACGATCGTAGTGATGGTGCGATTCATTGTCTCCCTTTCCGGTGTTGGTTTGTGGTTGAAGGGCGAGACGCGGTCAAATCACCCGGTTGCCGCGGGTGACGTTGACTTCAGGAAACGCCCGATCGGCAAACTCGGGTGCTTTTTTTTTGTTGGCGCTTCGCCCCGTTGGTCCCCCCAGGAGTCCAGGCCAGACTCAGCCCCCGGCCCAGGGCCGCCACCATTTGTCATTTTGCCCCAACCCCTCGGCAGGGTCAATCTTGTCCCCGGCCGCAGAACAAAAAGGGACTCGCGAGATTTGAGGGATCTGGGAGCACTTAACGGCCAAGAGTCACCCGGTTGCCGCGGGTGGACTTTGACGTCAGGAAACGCCCGATCGGCAACTCGGGTGCGACTCACTTAGTTATACGCTCGCCCCGTGGCCCCGCCGCCAGCGTCAATTTCAATGCCCAGCCTGGCCCCAGAGCCAATCGCCGCCCTGAACTCACATTCTGCCCCGCAGCACGACTAAAGTCAATCTTGATCCCGGCCGCACGGTAAGCGGGGCCGTTGCATTTGAGGGACCCAGGAGCATAACGGCCAAAAATCACCCGGTTGCCGCGGGGGAACTTTGACTTCAGGAAACGCCCGATCGGCAACTCGGGTGCATTTTTGTTGCTGCTTCGCCCTGCGGGCCCCGCCAGCGTCCCTTCCCGATGCCCAGCCTGGCCCCAGAGCCCAATCGCCGCCCTGAACTCATATTCTGCCCCGCAGCACGAACTTAAGTCAATGTTGATCCCGGCCGCACGGTAAGCGGGGCGTTGCATTCGAGGGACCCGGCGAGTAACGCCTTTGCAATCACGGGGTTGCGGCCAGAAACCTGACCATCAGGAAACACGCGACCCGCAAACTCCGTTGCATTCCTTGTTCGTCCGTTTCTCTCCGGATCCCGGCAGCGTTGCCGCCCGTTGCTGTTCGTTACCTAGATTCAGACAATTAATTCTTTGCGCGCTTTCATTACTTCAGATCGCAGCTTTGATTCCAAGCGACTAAGCCGCCACTCTTTGCAAGCAGCATCGTACGCTGCGAGTCAAAAAGTGATTTGGGCCAGACCGCTAATCAGTCGCGCAAACGACTGAAACGCTCATCAGCAAGTGGATGCACCAAATGGCAGCTGATCTGATTCGGCAAACCGAGCGATACCACGCAGTCCAGTCAACGGGTTAAACTGTGATTTCATCAGCCCAGCAGCATCGGAAACGTAGTACTGCCAAACATGCAACCCCGGTACCCGACCCTGGGTTGCTAATACGGTTCGCGGGATCAAGATCACGTCAGTAAATGAATAGGGGTCCAGTCGGACGTCGCTTCGGCAGTGATGGTGACAGATTCTCTTGACGAGATCCAGGATTGCTGGTCTCGATCGTAGTCCACCGAGATTGTTTTCAATGAACCTTACTGTTATCAAAGTCCAGACGAAAATCCAACACTCCTCCGTTGATTGCGCCTGAACACCTCTGCAGGCTGCTTACAAGTCAAGCACAGTGACGATGCCGTCGGCCGGAACAGAAAGTCGATAATAGAAGCCAGCGATGTCTAAATTAATCATTCGAAACTCCCAGATGTAAATGTGTGTCTTAGGATCCACGTCCTCCGAACGTTATAGAAGTTTGAGTCGATGCAGATGTCAAGTATTTGCGATGTGAAGAATTGTTTAAGTTCGTTCGCGAGTTGTCAGAAGGGACGGCAGGACGGCGTGAGCCGTCACCGGGCCGCTCGTAAGCTGCCCATCCGGCAGCCGCGCGCGTCGGCGGCTCCGCGTGCACGGTGCATTGTTATCCGCAGTTTAACAGTTGGGTGACCATTGCACAGAGATCCGCCGTCCCATGAAAAGTGATTTTGAAATCATTGCATGGATTGTGTTCGAGCAGAAGCATCCACTGTTTATCGGACGCGACGAGTCCAAGCCACGATACGCCGCCTTCAGGCGCAGGTGAAGTCTCGAAGCTGTTTAGGTTCCATTCCGTGGCGTATTCGTGGATGACACTCGCACCGAACAGGTATGGAGCAAAGCATTAGTTCGTGCGGCCGTATCCGTAGAACCAATATCGCTTTGTTGATCGCGCTGGTGGCAGATCGGACGGCAGAAATCAATTGTTGATACTTAGAGCGACCGGTGCCATCAGAAAAGACGCAGCCTTGCCCGAGCCATCGATCAATGCAGGTTTTGGCCGAAAGACTATCTGGGGTTTCGTAGAGCGTTACTGTACGCTCGAAACCGGTTGGGCCAAAGTATCCATCCGCATCGAACTGCGTAGATTGAATCCAGGTTTCGATTTCAGAAGTCACGCTGTGCATTTCGCGGATAACGGCCCAAAATCACCCGGTTGCCGTGCGGGGGACTTTGAGTTCAGGAAACGCCTGATCGGCAACTCGGGTGCATTTTTGTTGCTACAGCTTCGCCCCGTGGCCCCCAGGAGTCCAGGCCAAAGCACCAGCCCCAGTCCAACCGCCGCCAACATTTTTTCATTTTGCCCCAACGCCTCGGCAAAGTCAATCTTGATCCCGGCCGCGAGCAACAACAGGGACCGTGATGAAGATTTGGTGGATCTGCAAGGCAGCATAACGGCCAAAATCACCCGGTTGCCGCAGGGGGACTTTGACTTCAGCAAACGCCCGATCGGCAACTGCGCGGTTGTTCGTTATCTGATTTGCCCCATGCCCCGCCAACCGTCCAGGCTCCGACCAGCCCCCTGGCCCAACTGCCGCCAACGTTTTGTCATTTTGCCCCAACGCCTCGGTAAAATTGTCATCATGATCCCGGCCGCAGAACAAAAGGGACCGTGGAGACTTGGAGGATCTAGGAGCATAACTCTTTATTACACGCGGCTAGCGCGTGATAACTGTTTTTTAAGGGGAGTATCCCCACTGAGAGAATAAGTATATTTTAGAACGTTGTCAACAAGGCTATCCTGGAAAATGGCTCGCTGAGCGCGGATATTAATTTTCCGGCACGCTCGGCGGAAGTGAAACCAGCCAGAATGGCCTGGGCCACGCCCGGTCCTGCCGCCCACGCAGGCGATTTGGCGGACACAGGCCATTTGGCGGACGTGGGCCATTTGGCGGACGTGGGCAAATTGGCAGCCGCAGGCTATTTGGCGGACGTGGGCAGACAGGCCAAACTACGGCGAAAGAATGGCACAACGACCGCCCCCAGATGACGCGATCCAGGGTGAAAAACTCCCGTGAACGACGGCCCCGAGCCGCGGGCGCGAGATTTCACCCGTCCGCCACTGGGCCTAGATCACGCCCCCCTACACCTCCCTGGTCCAGAAAAAAACATGCTCAATACCTTCAAACAACTCGTCGCCACTCACTCCAAACTCTCCGACAGCCAAAAAGACTGGTTTCCCCGACTCGTCCGCCAATTTGTCTCGCACTCCCAACAAAATCCCAACCAAAACCTGGACTGCTCCCGGGCCGTCGTGGAACCGTTCCTCCGACACCTCAAACAATCCGGCAAAACCGCCTGGCAACGGCTCCAAGCCCTGGAAGCGATCCAGTTTTACGCCAGCACGCTCCCGGGCGGGGGCGACCCCGCTCTGAAGGAAATGCACGCTTTGCTGGTGGCTGCCAAACAACGCGAGTCCGCTGCTGGCGGGTCGAACGCGAACCAGACGCCCGAAATCGATCCCCAACTGCTGTACGCCCAGCCCGGCCCCGTCGGCCAACTGGATCCCAATGAGCCAGAACTGGATCGCGAATTACGCAAACTCTTGCGCGTCCGGCACTACGCCTTGCGGACCGAGACCGCGTACCTGAACTGGGTCCACCGTTTCCGCGGTTTCCTGCAACGGCCCGATGTCGAATCGGCCACGGAACGCGAAATCCGCGACTTCCTCTCCTACCTGGCCGTCGAAGGTCAGGTTGCCGCCAGCACTCAAAACCAAGCGTTTTCCGCCCTGCTGTTCCTGTTCCGCGACCTGCTAAAACGCGAAATCCAGTTCCTGGAAGCCGAGCGGGCCAAAACACCCGAACGCGTTCCCGTCGTCTTGACGATCGACGAAGTGAGCAAGCTGCTCCAGCACTTGGGCGGGGCCGAGCAGTTGTTTGGACGTTTGCTGTACGGGGCCGGACTACGGCATTTGGAAGGGCTGCGTCTGCGGATCAAGGACGTGGACCTGGAGGCTCGTCAGCTAACCGTTCGCGATGGCAAAGGAGCGAAAGATCGGGTGACCGTATTGCCAGACGCCGTGATTCCCGATCTCCGACGCCAGATCGATGCGACCCGCCTGTTGCACGAACGCGACTTGGCGGCCGGCGGAGGTCGAGTCTGGTTGCCCCACGCCTATCGACTCAAGCACCCCGCGGCCGAAACGCAGTTCATTTGGCAGTATCTGTTCCCAGCCGCTCGCCTGTCGACGGACCCTGTCTCTGGCCGGACCATGCGCCATCACCAACACGAGTCGGTGTTCAGTAAAGCGTTGCGGGGCGCAGTCACGCGAGCTGGGCTGCTCAAAAAGGTCACGCCGCACACCCTGCGTCACAGCTTCGCGACGCATTTGCTGCAAGGCGGTGCAGATATCCGCACGATCCAAGAGTTGCTGGGGCACAAAGACGTTGCCACAACCATGATTTACACCCATGTGCTGAACCGCCCCGGCCTGGCGGTCGTCAGTCCACTGGATCGATTGGCGAATTCGTGACCTCGGGGCGTCGTGCGTCTGGGGCGTCGTGCGTTTGCACAACCCGGATCGGACTTAGGAATCGTCTGCAAATGAGTTACCGTACGAGTCGGACTGGGCCAGCGTCCAGTTCCAGCGACAGCCGGGCTGCCGCGTGCGATCCGGCTGATATGCAAGTCGGTAAAGACAACCGGGTGCTAACGCGGTCCGGCTGATTTCTAATACGATCGCTTGATTGCTGACGAGTTGAGACCGCCGAATTGGCGAAAACCTGTCCCGGCCTCCCGCTAACAAGGAACCTTGGATTGAACGCACACACCGCTGGGGAGAACGCGCCGTTCCGAGATCGGTTTGTCATCGACAACCCGCGGTTGGCGTATCTGGACGGCAACTCACTGGGGCGATTGCCGCGGGCGACGGCTGAGCGAATGGCGCGAGTCGTCGCGGAGGAGTGGGGGCAGGGGCTGATTGGCAGCTGGAACCAGGCCTGGCTGCCGCTGGCGCGACGGATCGGCGACAAGATTGGCCAGTTGATCGGGGCCGCGCCCGGCGAGACGCTGGTGTGTGACTCGACATCGATCAACCTCTACAAAGCCGCTTGGGCGCTTTTGCAGCACCGCGGGACTCGGTGGCGAATCGTGACCGATGCGACCAACTTTCCCACCGACCTGTACGTGCTGGAGAGCCTCCGCCAGCAACTCGGGGCGGACTTGCAGCTCGTGCCGGTGCCATTGGATCAAGGCAACCATGCAGCCGTGCATGCGGCTCTTTCGGCGGTGTTAGACGCCAGCACCGCGCTCGTCTGCTTGTCCCACGTCAACTACAAAACGGGGTACGCGTTTGACTTGGACACCGTCACCCGTATGGCTCACGAGGCGGGGGCACCGATCCTGTGGGACTTGAGCCACAGCGTCGGCGCCGTGCCGCTGGACTTGACGCGTGCCGCTGCGGACGCGGCGGTTGGCTGCACGTACAAGTACCTCAATGGCGGTCCGGGCGCACCGGCATTTATCTCGATTCGGCAGGCTTGGTTAGAGAAGTTACGGAACCCGATTCCGGGCTGGTTCGGAGCCGCTCGGCCGTTCGACTTCGGCCCCGACTACGAACCGCATGCGGGGATCGAGCGGTTTGCGGTGGGCACGCCACCGATCTTATCGTTGGCGGCGGTGGAATGTGGAGTCGACTTGACGTGTGAAGCCGGTGTGAGCGAACTGCGCCAGCGGGGCTGGGGATTGATGCAGCGGTTCTTCCAAGGTTATGACGAACGCTTGCGGCCCTTGGGTTTCGAGTTAGTGACCCCGCGGGAATGCGAGGCGGCGGGGTCGCATGTTTCTTTGCGGCACCCGGCTGCGTGGCAGATCACGCAAGATCTGATCCAGGGCTACCAAGTGGTGCCCGATTATCGCCGGCCCGACATCATTCGGTTCGGGATCACCCCGCTGTACACCCTGGCCAGCGAAATCGAGCAAGCGATCGGGGGCCTGGAGTCGTCCGTGAGCCAGGGTACTTATCGTTCCTATCCCGAACAACCACGTGGTGTGACATGAACCTACGCGACGAGCAAAAAACCGAGCAGCCCCAGGTCGCACCGTTGTTTGGCGACGATCCGCGTGTGATCATGGCTGCCGAACGGACGTTATTGGCCTGGGTTCGGACCGGCCTGGCGCTGATGGGGTTCGGCTTTTTAGTCGCTCGGTTTGGCCTGTTCATGCAAGAGTACTCGTTGCATCAAGGGGAGACGGCTGCTGAATCGCCGGCCTGGTCGGTGGGGATCGGTGCGTCATTGGTACTCTTGGGAACGGTGATCACATTGGCTGCGGGTTGGCTGCATGGGCGGAATTTGCGGCGTATCAGTGGCGCCTCCCTTCACTTTAGGGACGGTTTTATCTTGGCGATCGCCTGCGCTGTCGGGTTAGGCTTGGTGGGTGGGTTTATGTGCATTCGCTTGATCTGGTTGTGAGTATGTGGCCCAGTGGGAGTTTCTCCGACCGTCGCAGCCAGCTCGCTGTGGAGCTACCGAATTGCCGGGAGGTTAAAGATTCTTCGGGGGACCTTCCTTAAGCCGTAACCTCTCACGCCCGGCAGGAAATTTGAACCGCAAGAGATGGGAAGGACGCAGAGGAAGGCAGCGGTGGCTCGGTTTTCTCTGCGCACTTTCTCCCTCTGCGGTTCTTCTCCTTCACGCCCGGCAGGAAATTTGAACCGCAAGAGATGGGAAGGACGCAGAGGAAGGCAGCGGTGGCATGGTTTTCTCTGCGTACTTCCGTCCTCTGCGGTTCTCCTTCTTCGTGCCGGCAGGAAATTTGAACCGCAAGAGATGGGAAGGACGCAGAGCAAGGCAGCGGTGGCATGGTTTTCTCTGCGCACTTTCTTCCTCTGCGGTTCTCCTTCTTCGTGCCGGCAGGAAATTTGAACCGCAAGAGATGGGAAGGACGCAGAGGAAGGCAGCGGTGGCATGGTTTTCTCTGCGTACTTCCTTCCTCTGCGGTTCTTCTCCTTCGTGCCGGCAGGAAATTTGAACCGCAAGAGATGGGAAGGACGCAGAGGAAGGCAGCGGTGGCATGGTTTTCTCTGCGTACTTCCTTCCTCTGCGGTTTTACTCCTTCGTGCCGGCAGGAAATTTGAACCGCAAGAGATGGGAAGGACGCAGAGGAAGGCAGCGGTGGCATGGTTTTCTCTGCGTACTTCCTTCCTCTGCGGTTCTCCTTCTTCGTGCCGGCAGGAAATTTGAACCGCAAGAGATGGGAAGGACGCAGAGGAAGGCAGCGGTGGCGTGGTTTTCTCTGCGCACTTCCTTCCTCTGCGGTTCTCCTTCTTCGTGCCGGCAGGAAATTTGAACCGCAAGAGATGGGAAGGACGCAGAGGAAGGCAGCGGTGGCATGGTTTTCTCTGCACTCCTTCCTCTGCGGTTTTACTTCTTCGTGCGGGCAGGAAATTTGAACCGCAAGAGATGGGAAGGACGCAGAGGAAGGCAGCAGTGGCATCGTTTTCTCTGCGCACTTCCTTCCTCTGCGGTTTTACTCCTTCGTGCCGGCAGGAAATTTGAACCGCAAGAGATGGGAAGGACGCAGAGGAAGGCAGCAGTGGCATCGTTTTCTCTGCACTTCCTTCCGTCTGCGGTTTTCACTCCTTCGTGCCGGCAGGAAATTTGAACCGCAAGAGATGGGAAGGACGCAGAGGAAGGCAGCGGTGGCATGGTTTTCTCTGCGTACTTCCTTCCTCTGCGGTTCTCCTCCTTCGTGCCGGCAGGAAATTTGAACCGCAAGAGATGGGAAGGACGCAGAGGAAGACAGCGGTGACTCGGTTTTCTCTGCGTACTTCCTCCCTCTGCGGTTCTTCTCCTTCGTGCCGGCAGGAAATTTGAACCGCAAGAGATGGGAAGGACGCAGAGGAAGGCAGCAGTGGCATCGTTTTCTCTGCGCACTTCCTTCCTCTGCGGTTTTACTCCTTCGTGCCGGCAGGAAATTTGAACCGCAAGAGATGGGAAGGACGCAGAGGAAGGCAGCAGTGACATCGTTTTCTCTGCGCACTTCCTTCGTCTGCGGTTTTACTTCTTCGTGCCGGCAGGAAATTTGAACCGCAAGAGATGGGAAGGACGCAGAGGAAGGCAGCGGTGGCATGGTTTTCTCTGCGCACTTCCTTCCTCTGCGGTTTTACTCCTTCGTGCCGGCAGGAAATTTGAACCGCAAGAGATGGGAAGGACGCAGAGCAAGGCAGCGGTGGCTCGGTTTTCTCTGCGTAATTCCTTCCTCTGCGGTTTTCCTCCTTCGTGCCGGCAGGAAATTTGAACCGCAAGAGATGGGAAGGACGCAGAGCAAGGCAGCAGTGGCATCGTTTTCTCTGCGCACTTCCTTCCTCTGCGGTTTTACTCCTTCGTGCCGGCAGGAAATTTGAACCGCAAGAGATGGGAAGGACGCAGAGCAAGGCAGCGGTGGCTCGGTTTTCTCTGCGCACTTCCTTCCTCTGCGGTTCTCCTCCTTCGTGCCGGCAGGAAATTTGAACCGCAAGAGATGGGAAGGACGCAGAGGAAGGCAGCGGTGGCATGGTTTTCTGCACTTCCTTCCTCTGCGGTTCTCCTTCTTCGTGCCGGCAGGAAATTTGAACCGCAAGAGATGGGAAGGACGCAGAGGAAGGCAGCGGTGGCATGGTTTTCTCTGCGCACTTTCGTCCTCTGCGGTTTTACTTCTTCGTGCCGGCAGGAAATTTGAACCGCAAGAGATGGGAAGGACGCAGAGGAAGGCAGCGGTGGCATGGTTTTCTCTGCGTACTCCCTTCCTCTGCGGTTTTACTTCTTCGTGCCGGCTGGAAATTTGAACCGCAAGAGATGGGAAGGACGCAGAGGAAGGCAGCGGTGGCATGGTTTTCTCTGCGCACTTTCTTCCTCTGCGGTTTTACTCCTTCGTGCCGGCAGGAAATTTGAACCGCAAGAGATGGGAAGGAAGCGGACGAAGGCAGCGGTGGCATGGTTTTCTCTGCCCACTTCCTTCCTCTGCGGTTCTCCGACCGTCGGAGCCAGCTGGCTGTGGAGCTACCGAAGGTGGGATTGCCGAGGGAGGTGGTTTCGCAGGCGGCTGCGCCAGCCGAAGCGGGGGCGGGTGCCGCAGGTTGGGGGTGATGGATGGCTCGTCGCGATCGTGCCGCAGTCGCAAGCGTTGCCCACCCAGGTCTCGGTTGGTTTGATCTGCGGCTGGTTGGCGGGTTGACTGCTGACTGCTTCGAGATGGTTGGCGACGATAATCGCGGCTGCAAGCGAGGCCCACTGGCGGTACATTTCGCCGGATGGATGCAATTGGTCGGCCACGAGAAATTCTTGGGGGCGATCGGCGGCCTCGCGGCTCAATGGCGTGATGTCGACGTAGTGGGCGTTCCGCTGGGAGGTTTCCTGGCGGTTGACTTGGTTGAATTGGTCGATTTGGGCGGCGATCACCGCTGGGTCTCGGCCGCGGGCGGTAGCGAAGGGCGTAACGCCCCAGTCCGGAATGCTGAGGACGATGACGCGTTGCGGATTGCCACCCGTTTTTTCGATGGCCAATTCCAGTAACTCGGCAAACTGCTGGCGGTATTCCTCCAGATCCCGTCCGCGGTACTGGTTATTAACGCCGATCAACAGGGTGACCCAATCGTACTGCGGGGCCAATTCCTGTTCCTGGATGGCAGCCTGCAGTTCGTCGGTGGTCCAACCGGTTTTAGCAATGATTCGTGGCGTGCTCCAGCTCTCACCGCGTTGGCGTAGTGATTGTATCAGCTGCACCGGCCAGCGATCTTCTTCGGCCACGCCTTCACCGATGGTATAGGAATCTCCCAACGCCAACAGCGAATGTTCCGAAGCCGAGCGAACGAGGACCGGCTCCTCAGAGACCGAGCGCTCAGAGACCGCGAGATCGGAGACCGCGAGATCGGAGACCGCTTGCCCCATTGGGACAAAAACCAACAATACAAAAATATCAACAAACGACATGTAAGCCAAGTCCTCGAAGGTTCGGATCTTATGCTGACCAGCGTCGGCTTTCGCAGATGTCCGACCGCGGTGCCAATTTTAGTTCCGTCGATCTGACATTGCCAGTCGTCATGAGAAGGCAGTCAACCAATCCGCGCACCCCGTCCACAGTGTCGACTGCTGTCCTAGCCCGTCGCCGTCGGAGCGTCGCCGTGTGCAGCAAGTTCCGTGTTACTGGCCGAATAGGTCTTCCAATTGCAGCCAAGCATCGACGAGGACTTCGCCAGCGGGATTCAGCAGCTGCAACTGCCAGGGCTGGCCCATGCGTTCCATGGACAAGTCATCCAAGTCAAGCGCGATTTCGACCACCCGCTGCCGCGATTCTGGATTCGACGCCACGAACAGCGTGGGATTCCAGCTCCATTGCGTCCCCTGACGCTCGGCCACGCCGCCGTTGCCATCCAGTTGGATGACGAAGCTGCTCAGACCGTCGCCGTCCGTATCCAGCGTCAGTGTCCAGAGCTGTTGCGGATCGACCTGGTCGCGGGCCGCGTTCGGACCGCGACCGGATGCTGCGGCACGGATCGGTACTCCGGCACGGGTCGGTACTCCGGCACTGCCGCCGGTCACCGCAGAGTCGCGTGGGGTCGTGGGCCAGAGCGGCGGGCCGGTGGTGTGGCTAGCCGTGTCTGGCAGAAGCAGCGCCAGGTACAAGTACTGTTCGTCCTGAGCCAAACGGACGATGGGATGCCTGTCCGCCTCCCAGAACAGCTCGTCGAGTTGGCCGTCCAGCAGCGGTCGTTCCAGCGTCCAGGTCACAGGCAAGACGGGCAGGGTCGATAGTTTGCTGGCTTCCCCCGAGTTGACGCCGGGAACGGTCATGGCGGCAGTATCGCCGGAGGAGGCGACTTGGATTGCCAGTCGTCGGCCGACCTCTGCCAACGAGGCGGACGGCCCCGCCTCCGCCCACGCGATCGACATGGCTCGTTCCCGAGCGAGGTGCGCGAAGATACGGTTGCTGGAGTAAATCGTACCGTGCAACAGCGGTTCGGCGGCCATCTCCTCCAATCGCTTCCAGGCGATCTCCGTCTGGGCGACATCGCGTTGGCGTTGTTTGACGCGGGCCTTGAGTTGCCACCATTCCGGCAGGCCGCTCAGTCCGGGCCAGATGGAATCCGCTTGTCGAATGATACTGGCAGCCCACTCCAAGCGTTGCTCGGCCGATGCATCGACGACCGTCAAGGCCGCGGGATTGAGGACTGGTCCGGCAGCCGCTGCGGCGGTTGACAAGCCATCGGCACTGAGCGGTGTATCCCAGGTCAACGTGGTGGTTTGTCGTTGCACTTGGCCGAAGCGCGATTGCTGCTGTTGGGTTTGGGCATCGGTCACCACGCGAGCTTGGGGGACCGCCGCGCGTCGGGCGACTTCTGGGTCGGGTTCCATCCGTCCCTCGCGAACGGCCTCGCGTTGCACGGTGTCCAACAACAGGATTCGCTCGATAATCTCCGCTGGGACTCGCGATTCCATTTCCGGCTCGATGCCGAAACGGCGCAGGGCATTCGCGCGACGTTCTGCTTCGCTCAGTTGGCCGTCGGCCGCTTCGGCTGCGAACTGCCGCTGCAGCTCCGCGAACCGTTGTTGCCGCGCAATCTTGGCCTCCAGGCGGTTGGGCCATTGCCCCTCGTCGCTGATCAACCCGACGAGTGTCGGGAGCAACACGGCCAGAGCCTCGGGACGATCCAGCCCCGCCTGCAGGATCTCCCATCTCGCGAGCAGCGCCTTGCGGGCATCGCCGCGGGACTCGCACAAGTGGGCCAGATCAAACAGCCACTGTGTCTGCAGTGACGGCGGTAGGTTCATCAGACCGATGCCGACCGCTTGAGTCCACTCGCGTCGCAGCGCGGGGGAATCCGTAGTCACCGCCTGCATCTGGTACATCCAACTGGACTTGCGAGTCATCTGGTGAATGGAATCGAGATTGGTGGCCGCTTGGCGACTGCGTACGGGTCGTACGGCCACGCTGTGACCCAACGTCCCCCGCGCGGCGTTCTTGGCATGGAACCAGCTGAGTTCATCCAGTTCCCACTGCATGAGCGTTCGCACGCTCCAAGTGGTTGGCCGGTTGCCGCGATCGTGACGCGTTGTGCCCGACGGGAGGTTCGCCGGTCCAAATGGTTCAACCCCGGGACCGGAGTGTTCGCTGAGCGCTCGCCCCGGTTCCCACGCCGCCAGCAACTGACGACTGGGCCAGGCCACATCCTCCAGCAATTGGCCGACGTTGGCCGCCAAACCCTGGGCCGAGATACTCGTGTCGCCCCCGCCATCATTGACCATCGCTACCACGGCCACTTGCCCCAGACTGCCGCTGGCGCGTTGCCGCTGAATCGTCTCCAACCACAAGCCTTGATCGATTTGGCGCTGCGTTGTCCGCCCGTTGGAGTCGGTCGCCACGGACTGGCGTCGCCCCGCCGCAGCGAGGGGTGGACAAACCAAGACCACACGCGGCTGCCAGGCCGACAGATAATTTTGAATCCTAACCACTTGTTGCGCCCGAAAATCCGCCGCGGGACTCGGGGCCTCTGCCGCGACGTCCGAGTGGCGAGACTCCGCTCCACTGGGGTGCTGGGTGTCAAACAGGGTGGGATCGGCGACCAACAGCGCGGCCTCGTTTTGCCAGCAGGCCTGGGCGGTTACGCCCCAGGGCAGGCGACTATCGCCACAGAGGATTCCGACATTGATGCCGTGGTTCACCGACAGATGCGCGAGCAACTCGGGCGGGACATCTGCGGCGTCGGCCGCCAGTAGCAACACGCCCAATCCGGGCTGCGAGCGATGCAGCCAATGCCAACTTGCTCCACCGTCTTGCGTGTGCAGCACGTACCCTTGCGCGCCGACGGC
Organism: Pirellulaceae bacterium; assembly: GCA_018402565.1. Lineage (GTDB taxonomy): Bacteria > Planctomycetota > Planctomycetia > Pirellulales > Pirellulaceae > M30B19. Next base: position 670,548 of record JAGYIQ010000003.1, read on the forward strand.
CCAACCCGTTTGGTCGTCCAAGAAGAAGAGCGACTGGCAGGTCATGGCACAGGGCCACTGTTGCGACTGCCACTGCCGACTGCGTGTATTGAACTGCCATAACTTTTTTCCGACTTGCGGGGCCACCCAGATATAATCGCCCGCGGTCGCCATTACCGCGGGTGCTGTTCCAGCCAGCGTCACTTCGGTCGGAGCGGGGTGACGTTCCCAGGTGTCTGACTTGTCGTCCGCCACGTACAGAACCCCATCGACACCCAGTCCTGCCCAGCGGCCCTGACCGGACCGTATCGCGCGAAACTTGAGTGTCGTGGCCGCCAAGTCATGCTCGGTGGCGAACGCGGGGGCGAAGGTCGAACCCTGCCCCGGCTCGCTGTGGATGAAAGTTTGGCTGGCACGCCCAACGGCCTGGTTCGCCGGCAGGTAATCGAACTTTGTGCCTCGGCCATTCCTCAGTCGCCAGACGCCGAAGTGATTGCTGACCACCCATTGTCCGGGTCGATAGGCCGCCGCACGACCTGCTTGGCTAGTGGAATCTTCAGCTACGGATCGCTCGCTGTCTGGAGCGAAAGGCCCAATCGCGCCGCGTCCGACCTCTAGCGGCACGTCGCTCCAATTGGTCCCCAGATCGATGCTCTCGAACAGTCCCGAGGGAAACTGGCCGCTGGGATCTCCGAAGGCCCAGAGCTTCTTTTCCTGGTGATCGTATCCAAGTTCTGTCAGACGAGGCAGCAGGGTCGACGTCAAGCGTCGCCAGCTGACACCCCCATCCTCCGTTCTCAGCACCACTCCCTCGTGCATCCCTGTCGCGGGCAAGTACCGTCCACCGACAATCCACCCCTGTTTGGCATTTGCGAACACGATCCGATGCAGATCGCCGGGCCAATCGCAGCGGACAGTCGCCCATCGTCGCCCGCCGTCGGTGGTCCGCCAAATCAAACCTTGGTTGCCCACCGCGACTCCCTGCAGTGGATCGACAAAAGCCACGTCATTCAAATGCCCTGGCGATTGGATGATGCCACGATCCGTGGGCAGCGGTGGTACCGTCTCTCCGCCAGGCAGACGGACCGTCGTCGCCGCTTCCGCTCGCAGAGCCGCTGGGGCGGGCGCATTTGTCCGCGGCTGCAACCCGGTCGGTTCACCAACCCCTGGATAATTTGGCGCAGTGACTTGTAAGGGAGCTAGTGGCGAGGTCGAGGGCGAGGTGGATGGCCGCGGCGAGCGGTAGTCCAGATCGGAGCGACGCGGCACCCCGCTCGAGTCCTGGGCCTGGGGGGCACTGGAACGAGTCGCCCCACAGACGCTGGTGGATAAACCGTCGCCTGCAGCCAACGTCAGACAGACACCGAGGAGACTGGTGAGCACGTGGCTCGGCCGATGCGCGTTTGGCCGATGCACGCTTGGCCGATGCGCGCTTGGCCGATGCGCGTTTGGCATTGCGGCCCACTGAGACGCGAGCCGAGGCGAAAGTGACGATCGAAACCAACTCACGGGCTGACTCACAATCTGCAAAAAAGAGAGAGCGGATGGAAAGCGGAGGCCCCTACTTCGAATCATCCACGGCTGGCAACGCCACCACTCTTACGGGCGTCACAACCGCCGACCCATCCCCGGCCGTCGCGCCATTCGCCGCTGTCGAACTGGCTGTTCCACTGGCTGTTCCAAGTGGACTGGGCAATCGATTCGGTATCTGATCGCTGGGCAGCTGCGGCAAGCCGACCACGGCGGTTGGGCCGTTTGAGTCTTGGCCTTGCTCGGTGGGACCGTCAGTTGGCGGGAGTCCATCGCGAGCGATCTCTTGCAAGCGAGCCAGGGCTTGCCGAGCGGAGTTGACGGTCGCAGCATCGGCTGCGGAGTCGGCACCAAAGCGAATCGACTGTTCCATCAGTTTGCTGGCTGCCACCAACTTGTGCGGCGTCTTCTGCTTGGCACTGGCCAGTCCCCAACGATAGAACAGCACTGCGGGAGAGACGGGCAACGACACTTGTTGCGGGTTGGCCTGCCACTGGTTCGCCAATTGGGCCAGCAGGGCTTCGGCTTCATCGTACTCGTGCAGCAGCATCTTGACGGTGGCCGCTTCGCTGGTCACGTGCCCGACCAACTCGTGGGCCGCGGCGGAAGCCTGTTGGTCCAAGGTCTGCCGAGCCGTGTGCAGCAGGCCGTTGGCCAGGGCCAGGTCCAAGGTCTGTTGTTCGCTCGGCTTGGTCGCAGCCTCGGCCATTTTGGCCAAAGCGCAGTTGCGTTGACTGATAGCGACCAACAGGTGAGCATCTCCCAGTGCCAGTCGCCGTATCTGCAAGCCTCGCTCCAACCAGTAGTTCGCCTTGGACAGGTCTCGCGGGGTGCCGGCCGGCTTGCCATTCTCCATGGCGTAGTAGAACACGCCGAGGTCATTGGCATAGGTGGCAAACGCCAGGTTCTCGGGCCCCCAGACCTGTTCGGCGGCCTGGGCGGCCTTGAGCAGACAGTCCTCGGCCAACGCGACGTCTCGGACTTGTTGGGCGATGTGGCCCATCAACTTGAGTGCCGCCAGGGTATCGGGGTGGCGGACCGGGATCACGGCATACCGCAGCGACAGGCAGCGTTCGATGGCCACCAACGCGGGTTCCCACTGTTCGACCGACACCAACGTCTCCGCTTGGTTGTAGGCCAAGTTGGCCAACAGGTGCGACGGCTCGCCGAACAGACGTCGCACGATTCCGGCTTGCTGTTCCAAGATATTCAACTGCTCTTGAGTGGCATTGACGAACTGCGTCGCCTCGATCTTGCCCTGAGCTCGCAACTCCTGCATCTCGTCCCTATTTTGCAGGAACCGCATCTCCAACGATTCAAACTTTTTCCACTCCGCCTGCTGCTCGCTTGTCAGCTGAGTCAAACGGGTGGCAACTTGGCGACTCAACCGAGCGCCTGCCGCGATCCAATTGCCGGGCCCAATCGAGCGTTCCAGAGTCTTGACCAACGCGTCCCAATGTTCGACCTCGGCTTGGTACTGGCCGTCCCGCCGCAGCCGAGCGGCCTGGCGAATCTGTTCGTCCAACCATTGGCCGCCGTCGATCGGCTCGGCGGCTGCCAAGGAGCGCCGCACCTGCTGCGCATCGCGTTAGGCACCGCCTCCATTGCCATCCCTTTACATCATCCTCTGCATACGGCCAAGGCGTCAGCCAGCGTCGATCCCGCCGCGGCTTTTGCCAACGCCCCATCACTCGATTCCGGGTCGGTATTCGCCGTGTCATTCGAGGAGCCGCAGCCACTCAGCGAGAACAGTCCGCCCACCAAGGTCAATCCGGCCAGGACAAAGCCCAGGCCCCTGCGCTGCCATGCACCGATCATTCTCAGCCACTTCATAAATAAAGGTCCCTGCGACGTGTCCCCGCTCCCAGCCCCTCGTGCTGTGGTTCCCCCTAGCAAATTCTGACCAGCAGCGAAAGTCCGATCCTGACGATGGCAGCGGTTATGCACCCATTCGGCTCGCGGAATCGGGCCAGTGCTAGCGTTTGAGCAAACCTTGGGGCCGCTTGGCAGTCGAAGACAGAGCATGAGCGACCGCGTGCCTTGGGGATCGAGAAGATTACAGCGATGGCGTCAGCAATCAAACCTATTGTGTTGGTCGTGGACCCTGACGCCCTGACGTTGCTGGGGCTGTCCGCGACGTTGCACCAGCAGCAGTTGGAGGTGCATGGGGCGCGAACGCGTCGGGCGGCCTTAAGCGCGGCCCATTCCCTGGCGTTGGACTTGGTGCTGATCGACGGCTGGATCGAGGACGATGGCGGGTTGGAGTTGCTGGCGGCGCTGCGAGCGGTCCCACACTTGGTCGATCTGCCGGCCATCTTTTTCTGGGAGGATCGCACGAGCCACGGGCCACTGCCACCGGCCGCGTTCTGTCTCCTCAAGCCGCTGGACCTGGAGAGCTTGCAGGACTTGATCAAACGAGGGCTCTGGTTGCCGCATTTGGCTGCGCCGATCCAAGCGGTCCGCCAACCGCACTTTCAGGGCGTGCATGCCGATCATTCTGGCAATTCGTCATCGGCCATTGTCGCCACGAGCGGCTCGCCGAACCCCCTGGGGGTGCTGGGGTCTTTGATCGACGACTAGTGGATTGTCACAGTCAAAACGTGGCGTGTGGTAGAGGAGTCACGTGTGGTAAAGGGGTCAGGAGTCAATTGTGTGTAGCACCCGCAGGGCCGTTCCGGCAATTGACTCCTGACCCGTTTACCACACCCACTAGTCAATGGTGCGCGGCACCCGCAGGGCCGTTCCGGAAATTGACTTCTGACCCGTTTACCACACCGATCCCAAAATGAAACGGTGACAAAGCACCAAGCCCTGTTGCCATTGGGCTTAAGTTAGTGGATTATGCTCGCGGAAAAAGCGGCACCCCAACAGCGAGCAAGCGCGGAATGGAATCGGATTATCTGCATTGGTTGACCGCGGAGTTGGAGCGTCGGGGCGGCGCATCTCCGACGGCTTTGGGTCGGCGGATCCGAGTCGGGATTGGGGACGACGCCGCTGTGGTACAGTGCCCCGAGTCGTTGGTGTGCTGTGCGGATCTTTTGGCGGAGGGCACTCACTTTGTTTTGCGCGACCCCGCTGATCTGGTCGCGGTCGGTTACAAGGCCTTGGCCGTGAATCTGAGTGACATGGCCGCGATGGGCGCTCGACCGGAAACCGCCCTGCTCTCTCTGCTTGTCAACCGAGCCGACGGTCGACGGCAAGCGGAATCGATCACGCGTGGGCTACTGGACTTGGCCGATCGTTTTGGCGTGGCCTTGATCGGCGGTGACACTTGCAGTTGGGATGGCGGGGTCGTCGTCAACGTCACGCTCAATGGCTCGCTGTTGGGTGCGGGCTCGCTGTTGGGATCAGGCCCCTTACTGCGTTCGGGTGCCAAACCGGGCGATTCGATCTTGGTGACGGGTGAATTGGGCGGTTCGATCTTGGGCCATCACTGGCGATTTGAACCGCGTTGTTACGCCATCGAGCAGTTGCTGAGTCGTGCGAGGGTGCACGGTGCCACGGACATCAGTGACGGGTTGATCTGCGATTTGCAACACCTGCTGACCGCCAGCGGAGTCGGGGCGGTTTTGGATGCTGACGTGATCCCCATCGCCGCGGCCGCTCGTCAGTCCGACGAGCGGCTGGAGGCAGCCGCAAAGCGTTTCCCGGCGTGGCCACAGTGGGCGGCGGCCCCGCGACCGCTGCTCCACGCCTTGTTCGACGGCGAGGACTTTGAGCTGTTGTTGACGATGCCGCGTGATCAAGCGGACGAGGTCCTGGATTCGATCGATTGCGGTGAGTTGGACTTGGGCTGCTCGCTGACTCGGATTGGCCAGGTCACGGAATCTCGCGAGCTGCTGCTGCGGTCCCCCAATGGCTTGATCCCGATCCCTGGCGGCGGCTACCAGCACTGAAGTCACGCCGCGTTTGAAACCTCTTGCTTGTGGTTGTGATCGAATACTGCCAGATTGAAGCGAGGAAGGTTCTTGGTGCTTGGTTCTTGGTTCTTGGTTTTCCTGCTCGTGCTCGTGCTCGTAATCGTGCTCGTAATCGAAAACAGCCCGTGTGAAGTGAGAAAGGTTCTTGGTTCTTGGTTCTTGGTTATTGGTTGCGACGTTGATGATTGGAGACGCCCTTGTGGGCCAAGGTTAGAAAGGCAGCAGCCACGGATAGACACGAATTTGCACGGATGCCCTGGGGCGACGGTTATTGGATTGGAAGGCAAAATAAGCACCGATGCCGCTCCGCGGCCGAAATCCTTCCGGCCGTTACTTCGCTTAAAAGCAGGATTATCTGTATGTCGCACAAACGGCATCGAAAACAGCTAGGTTGAAGTGAGGAAGGTTCTTGGTGCTTGGTTCTTGGTTCTTGGTTTTCCTGCTCGTGCTCGTGCTCGTAATCGTGCTCGTAATCGAAAACAGCCCGTGTGAAGTGAGAAAGGTTCTTGGTTCTTGGTTCTTGGTTGCGACGTTGATGATTGGAGACGCCCTTGTGGGCCAAGGTTAGAAAGGCAGCAGCCACGGATAGACACGAATTTGCACGGATGCCCTGGGGCGACGGTTGTTGGATTGGAAGGCAAGATAAGCACCGATGCCGCTCCGCGGCCGAAATCCTTCCGGCCGTTACTTCGCTTAAATGACGTATTATCTGTATGTCGCATAAACGGCATCGAAAACAGCTAGGTTGAAGTGAGAAAGGTTCTTGGTTCTTGGTTCTTGGTTTTCCTGCTCGTGCTCGTGCTCGTAATCGTGCTCGTAATCGAAAACAGCCCGGATGAAGTGAGAAAGGTTCTTGGTTCTTGGTTCTTGGTTCTTGGTTTTTGGTTCTTGGTTCTTGGTTCTTGGTTCTTGGTTCTTGGTTTGGGCCGACAAAATTGAATTGCGGCAAAACAGTACCATCACTGGTGTCGGCCCTCCGTGCCTAGTCGCGTTAGGGTAGAGGCAGGCATCGATTGGCGATGCTTTCCATCTTTCTGCCCCAAATTTTTCTGCCTCCTGCCCTTCGCCCTTCGCCCTTCGCCCCTAAGCCCTAAGCCCTAAGCCCTAAGCCCTACGCCCTAAGCCCTAAGCCCTAAGCCCTAAGCCCTAAGCCCTAAGCCATACACCGGTTTCGATCGGTCGGGCGACAGGGTATGATGGGTGCGTCAGCGTGCCGACGCCGCCCCCTGTCGACTCGTCTGGGCGACGACACCTGTCGCTGGCGCCCCGTGCCGCGGCGTCTGGCCCATCCAACCAACCGTCTCGGGCACATCACCCTGGTGAATCGCCATGACTTGCAACCAATCTCGGCCAGCCTTGGCAGCCCATCCATGGCGTTTGCGTTGTGGGCATTTTTTCTGCGCCTTTGTCGTTCTGGTTTGCTGGGTCGGCGGACTGGGGCGAGCGTCGGTCAGCGGCCAGGAGACGGCCGAGCAAGCTGACGATCCGCCGTCGGTTTCGTTGGAGAAGCAATGGGAGGATTATTTGATCAGTCCCATCACGGAGGCCGATCGGCAGTGGGCACTGGACGCGATGACCGAGGCGGAACGGCGAGACATGAAAAAGGTGTTGGGCAAAACCACCTTTGAATTGGATGCGGTGGCTGCCCAAGTCTACATCAAACGACTGTGCGAGATGGGGCCACGGATCAGCGGCAGCAAACCCATGTTGGTCCAGCAGGCGGGGTTGAAGCGTTTTTTTACGGACATGGGCTTGTCCGTGGCCGTGCAGTCCTTTGACGTGCCGCACCCGGAAACACGGAAGAACACGACGCTGACGAATCTGATTGTGCAGTTGCACCCGGAGCGTACCGAGCGAATCCTGTTCTGCTGCCACTACGATACGCGGCCGTATGCGGATCGCGACCCCGTCAATCCTCGAGCGAGGATGGATGGGGCCAACGACGGCGCCAGTGGCGTGGGTTTCTTGATGGTGATGGCCCCGCACCTGCAGACGTTGGGGCCGAAACTGGGTATCGACTTGGTCTTTTTCGACGCGGAAGAGTTGGTTTACGTCCGCGAGCGAGACCCGCTGTTTTTGGGTTCGACGCATTTTGCTGAACAATACGTGCGCAGCCCCCCCGCCCATCGCTACGTGGCGGGAGTGCTGGTGGACATGATCGCCGATCGGACGCTGGAGTTGTACTACGAGAAGAACAGTCTCAAGTACGCAGGGCCGCTGACCAAGGACATTTGGAGCAAAGCCGAGCGACTGGGGATCAAGGATTTTGTCCCTCGGGCTCGGCATGAGGTTCGCGACGATCACCTCCCGTTGAACGAAATCGCCAAAATCCCGACGACGGACCTGATCGACTTCGACTACCCTAAGATCAACGCCACTGAATACTACTGGCACACCACCAAGGACACCGTCGACAAGTGCTCGCCGTTGTCCATGGCCAAGGTGGGTGTCGTCCTCCTGGAATGGGCGAAGGATTACGTCAAATGAATGGGATTCTCTGGAGCCTGGGGACGATCGCCATCTTCCTGGGCTTGGCCTTCCAGTGGGTATTCTGGAGCGGTAGCGACCTGCCCGAATTGTCAAAATTTGGCCGAGGAACTACATTCATCCGACGCAGTTTCGCCAATGCGTTGATCGTGGCCGTGGGATTGGTGCTGTTTGCCATCCCGGCCGCCGAAGACCAACGCTGGCAGTTGGTGGCCTTCTCCGCGGTCGTCGCATTGCTGATGGTCGTGTTGGTCTTGGCCTTCTGGGACTGGGTCGCCATCAACATGGCCGTCCGCCGCGGACGCGACGCGGCGTTCCACTCGCAGCTGAAAGCCGAATTGCTGGAGATCCAAGCCACGCTGCGAGACAAAGCAACCCACGAGTCGGCGGGGACTGCCGCGCCGATCTCCCTGAACATAGAAACGAAATCCAACGAATCATGATCGCCGCCCACTCCACCGACCTGGCCGATCTGGCCCAACAAGTCATCCAAGGACGCCAAATTCAGCTGGACGAGGCCCTCGAGTTATTGGCCACGCCCGACGAACAATTGCTGGCACTGCTGTCCGCCGCGTTCATTATTCGTCGGAATTATTATGGAATGCAAGTTAAGCTGAATTATTTGGTCAATGCCAAGAGCGGCCTCTGCCCGGAAGACTGCCAGTACTGCTCGCAGGCCAAAGGCGCAACGTCCGAAATCCCCAAGTACTCGCTGATGACTGCCGAACAGATGGTCGACCGAGCGGCTCAAGCGGTCCGTAACGGCGCTTCCACCTGCTGTCTGGTGATCAGCGGCCGCGGCCCCAGCCAACGCGAGGTGCAGGCCGTTGCGGATGCGACCCGCGAAATCAAGCAACGCTGGCCCAGCTTGAAGATCTGCGCTTGCTTGGGCATCCTGAAAGACGGTCAAGCCACGCAATTGCGGCAGGCCGGTGTCGATCGCTACAACCACAACCTGAACACCGCCGAGGAACACTACCGCGAGATCTGTTCGACCCACACCTACCAACAGCGTGTCGAGACGGTCGAATCGGCCAAAGAAGCGGGCATTTCGCCCTGTTCGGGTCTGATTGTCGGCATGCAAGAGTCTCCGCAGCAATTGGTGCAAACACTCCTGGCACTGCGCGACCTGCGAGCGGACTCGATTCCGATCAACTTCCTGGTGCCGATTCCGGGCACTGGCTTGGCCGACAAGGCCTACCCACTGACCCCACAGTATTGTCTCAAGGTCCTCTGCGTGGCGCGGTTCGTCTGCCCCACCGTCGAGATTCGCTGCAGTGCCGGCCGCGAGAAACACCTGCGCACGCTGCAGCCATTCTCGCTCTATCCCGCCAATTCCTGGTTCGTGTCCGATTACCTAACGACGCCCGGCCAAGAAGAAGAGATGGATCATCAGATGATCCGCGATGCGGGGTTTGAAATCGAGTCCCTCGGCGCAACTTCCATGGGCCCGAACGCAATGGGCTCAAGCAACACGGTTTCGACCAGCAACCGTTCCTGCCAGAGCGGCGGGGGTGACTGTCAGAACGGTTCGGGTTCGTGCCACAGCAGCGAGGCTGCCGGCCCGGCCGAAGCCGTGGGCGGCGGGAGCGGGACTGGGGCGTGTGGCCAAGCCGCTGGGGCGACTAACCGCACCTCGGTCGCCACGGGCTGCGGGGGAAGCGGTAGCTGCTGAGCCGACCGTGCCGAAGCCCACTATTCACAGACGCCTGCAGCGGATCGATGAAGTCCAGGGCGATCGCGTTCTTGTGGGCGATCGCTGGCTGCTGAATTTGGCCTCCAATAATTACTTGGGCTTGGCCAGCGATCCGCGGGTGATCCACGCCGCCCAACACGCCAGTCTGGCGTGGGGTACCGGCACGGGCTCGTCGCCGCTGCTCAGTGGCTACACGGCCCTGCACGACCAATTGGCCGAGGCCCTGGCGGATTGGAAGTCTTCCACCCAGTCCGACGCGAACCCCGAGGGCGGCTTGACCCCTGAAGCCGGCTTGAGCACTGAGGCCCGCGTGAGCCCTGGTCGCGGCTCGCCTGTCGTGGCAGATGGGACGGCCACGGGTGGGGCGGCGGCCGAGCTTACGACTCGGGCGGGTCGAGCCGTGTTGTTCCCCTGCGGTTATTCGGCCAACTTGGCGGCCCTGCGGACCTTGTTGGACGAGGACGCGCAGGTCTTTGCGGATCGGCGGAACCACGCCAGCCTGGTGGATGGCCTGCGATTGGCAGTTGCCGAGCAGCCCGGTCGCCAGGTGCGATATTACCGCCATCGCGACTTCGCCGACCTGGAACGATTGTTGGAGCAGAGCTCGCCCCAGCGTCCCCGCTGGATTGTGACCGATTCCGTCTTCAGCATGGACGGTACCTGCACGCGGCCCAGCGACATCGGGGAAATTGCTCGGCGATATTCCGCTCGGTTGTTGGTCGACGAGGCCCATGCCACCGGCGTCCTGGGTCATTCCGGCTCGGGATTGTTTTCGCTGTCGACTGCCAAACATTCCGCGGCCCAGCCCAACGACGGCGCTGGGACGACTGGTGGGGTGGCCGATGGCGCGGCGTCGGATGGATCGCCCCCTGTGTGTATCGTGGGCACGCTCTCCAAGTCGCTGGCGTCGCAGGGCGGCTTTGTGGTCGGCAGTTGGGAGGACACGGAGCGATTGATCCAAGGGGCTCGGTCGCTGATTTATTCCACCAGTCTGGCGGGAAGCAGCGTGGCCGCGGCGTTGGAAGCGATTGAAATCGCGCGGAGTGAAGCGTGGCGGCGCGCTGCATTGCAGCAACACGTGCGGACCCTGCATACTGGCTTGCAGCAGCAGGGCTGGCGGACGATCGGCGACCTGGACGCACCCTTGTTGGCCGTGATCGTCGGCGACCACTTGGCCGCGGAAAACGTGGCCGCGGCCTTGGAGCAACGAGGGCTATGGGCACCCGCCATTCGGCCCCCAACGGTCAAGCCCTTGGAATGTCGCATCCGGCTGTCCCCCACGGCCACGATGAGCGAGGAGGACATCCAGCAGATCATCGCCGCTTTTGCCGCCTTGCGCGTCCCTCAGTTAACGTAGCGAGTCAGTACCGCGCAACGACCTCGCGGAACGCCCAGGAAGAAAAGAGTTAGTGGCGGTAAAATTTGGGGCAGAAAGATGGGTTCTCGGTTATTGGTTTTTGGTTTGGGGCGACACACTTGATGGCAACAAATCAATACCATCCATGGTGTCGGCCCTCCGAGCACGGTTCGCGTTAGGGTAAAGGCAGGCATCGGTCGGCGATGCTTTCCATTTTTCTGCCTCAAATTTTTCTGCCTCCCGCCCTACGCCCTACGCCCTACGCGGGTGCCTCGTACTCAGCGCAGCGGTACTCGTACTCGACTCACTTGGGTGTTGCGTTCGATTACGATAAGAAGCACGAAAACCAAGAACCAAGAACCAAGAACCAAGAACCAAGAACCAAGAACCAAGAACCTTTCTCACTTCAACCGGGCTGTTTTCGATTACGAGCACGATTACGAGCACGAGCACGAGCAGGAAAACCAAGAACCAAGAACCTATCACCTCGTTTCAACCACCACTCTCCCGTCGGAGTGGGCGGTGATATCGAGTCGCTGCGTTCCGTGGTGAATGTTGGTAATGGTTAGCGAGGGCCAGCCGGCGGGCAGTCGCGGGTGCACTTCATAACCAGTCTCGGTAGGCCGAAACCCTAAAAAACCATACAACATCACTTGAGGCACCAAGACACTCTCCATGAACTCAAAGTCCAACCCCAGTCCGCCGGCGGTGCCGCCGCCTTGCAAGGTCCCGCGCGCTGGATCACGGTAGTACGAGCGATAGCCCCCGGCCGCTTCGATGTCCCCGTACCAAGCCAGAATGGCCTGCAATCGCGCCCAAGCCGCGTCCGGCCCTTGCTGCTGCAAGCGCGCCATCACATCGAAGTAACTGAAGCCCAGGACCGCGCCACCGTCTTGCACTTGACCACCCCATGCAATCGACTCGGGTGCTGACCAAGCCCAGACGTACGTCTCGATGTTCCGCCGAGTGGTAGCGCGGGGCGCAAACCGCCAATGATAGATGTCCGCACCCTGGGACGTATCGCCAGCCACGAGCCGTGTCCCATCCAGCCAGGCGAAGATCGACTGGGCCTGCTCCTCGGAGGCCAAGCCGTAGTAGATCGCCTCCAGATTGACAAAGGTAAACCCGTAGTCGTAAGCTTGTCCATCAACATCGATCCAACCGTAGAAGCGGCCTGTCTCGGGATTCCAGAATCTTTTCTGAAAGTCGCTGCGGATCGAATCGGCCAAACCGTTCAAATCCGCGGCGGAAAATTCGGCCAACGCGGCGGCGTTGTTACCACTCCCCAGCAACCCAGACTCCAGTGCCGCCTCCAATTCGGCCATGCGACGCAGGGCATCGTACGCATAGACGGTCGCCAGCGCATCGTGCCCGCCGAACGGCAACAAATCCCAGTAGTTGTTTCCTACCCCCAGTCCCGGGCGGAGGCTCTTTTGGCCGGCAGCGTTGTAGATGATCCCGCTGCGCCCATCGTGGCCCACCCACGGCACCCAAACGTGCCGCTGCTGTTGTAGTGAAAATTCGTCAATCATATACTTTAGCGCCAATCGCATTCGCGGCAGATTCTCCGCCAGGAAGGCTTGGTCCTGTGTCCACTGCACGTAGTCGCTGCAGGCCCGCAAGTAGTTGGCGTTGGTGATCGGATGCCGAGTATCGATCGCGGTGATCAACGACTTCAGGACCCATTCGCTGCCGACCGCTCCCGAGACTTCGATTTGGTAACGCTGCAACATTCCTGCGTATTGTGGATGCCGATGGACGGGCAGGTTCAGATAATGCAGGGACCCGGTCGTATCGGCTGGGGCCAAGTCCCAGAACCGCGTGGGTTCCCAATCCGTTTCCTCGGCAAACTGCCAACGCAACCGCGCCGCGGCACTCGCGGGCCACTCCGACACGCCCAACTCCAGCCGCACGAAGGGGGCGACAATCGTGCCACATTGGAACGCGGGTGTCGTCAACCGCAACGTCGGTTCGGTGACTCGGATCCGCAAGCCGCGTGCTGGGTCGATCCCCAAGAACTCGCCGCCCTCCAGTTCCCAACCGGTCGTGTCGACCGAAGCGACGGTGCGAAAGTTCTGCACGGTCCACTCCTCCTGCAGTATGGAGAAATGAAACCCCATCCCCGTGCTCTGCTGCCATGCCGGGAACGGCCAACCTTCGCTGTGGGCCATGCCGCGATGCTGTTGCATCGATACGTACCCTTCGTCGTCCATTCGTCGCTGCAGCAACGAGCGGCGATAACGCTCGACCGCCTCGGGACCCGTCCATAAGGTCGCGTGTGGCAACCAACGATCCCACAAAGTACAATCGGAAAAGGCCGCGGGATGGTGCTGGGCGTGCAGGCGTTGCAACCGAGCCATCTCAGGCTCCAAACCCGGCACGTGGAACTGGGGCAAGTCCACACGGGCGGTCCGTGCGAACGCCTCCGCTGGCTGCTCGGGTACCAGGCCCGTTACGGGTTCCGACACGGGCTCTGTCGTGGGTTCTGTCGTGGGTTTTGTCACTGGTTCGATCATCGCGACGACGATCGGCTCGGTGAGCGAGACGAACGTGTCCTGCCCTGCCAGCGCTTTGTCACCGTTTCGTTTTGGGATCGGTGTGGTAAAGGGGTCAGGCGTGAATTGCCGGAAAGGCGCTGCGGGTGCGTCGCACCATTGACTCCTAACCCCGTTACCACACGCCAAGTTTTGGCTGTGACAAAGCACTGGGCAAACCTGCCATGGACCGCAGGTGTGCCAGGCTAAGCCCAGCGAGAGACACGCGACAACCCGCAGCAAATTCCGCAACGACTTCAACTTCAACATCGACATCGACACTTTCATGATTACACGCGTCCGTCCAGCGAACTCACCACTCGTCCGCCCTCGGCTCTCTGCCCGTAACCGTTCACGAGTGGGAGGTAATCCTTGGGGCTGGTGCCTTCCGCAAGTCGGATGGTTCTCGGGGCAAACCGGTAGCGTTGTCCAATTGCTTTCACTCGCAAACAACCGACTGGTTAGCCCGCCTTGCTGCATGACACCCTACGAGGCGTGAACGGTTACCTCTGTCCACTCCCAGTTTAGGAGCTTGAACTTGTTAAGAATACCCTCCGTCCGGCCGATGTCGCGTCGTTCGTTTGCCCTGACCGTGGGGCTGATGTCGGTCATTGCGGTGCTTGTCCCGTGGCTGAGCACCGCGGTGCCCCTCGCGCATGGGCAAGACTCCTCGACGGCGGTCGCCGCGGATTCGATCCTCCGCTCCCCGCGAACGTTGGAGGCCCAAGAATATGTCCTTTCCGCCGACGATCACGCCCTGTTGGAGGAGATTCAATATGGCTGTTTTCGGTATTTCTGGGACGAGGTCGGGGACCCGGTGCCGTTGGTCAAGGATCGGCGACTGGGGCCGGTCTCCAGCATCGCGGCGGTTGGCTTCCAATTGTCGTCCCTGCCGATCGGTGTCGAGCGGGGCTGGATCACGAGACAGCAAGGCGAGGAGCGGGCGATGCAAGTGCTCCACGGCCTGTTGAATCGGACCGACAACAAGCACCGCGGTGTCTACTTGCATTTTCCCGACTTGAACACGGCCGGTGTCTCGCTGTCCGGTTACGAAGTGGTCGCCAGTACCGTGGATCATGCTTTGCTAATGGCCGGAGCTCTTCCCGCCGCCGTGTATTTTGAAGGCGAAGTCGCGGGCTTGGTGGATCGACTGATCGCAGAGACCGATTGGCAGGCCTTTGCCGTGGCCGAGGGCCAGTTGTTGTCGATGGGCTGGCGGCCGACCGATCCCCGCCAACCCGAGGGGCCCGGCGACTTCCTAACGTATCACTGGAAGGACAGCGGCGATGAAGAACGCTTGATCTATTTTTTAGCAGCTGGCTCGCCGGTGCCCGAGCACGCCCTACCGCCGCATCGCTATTACGAAACCCAACGCCCCATCAAGGCTTGGCAGGACGGCGAACCGTTTGCGGTGACCTATCCTGGCGCTTTATTCACCTATTTCTTTAGCCACTGTTGGATCGACTATCGAGCCTTTGCCGCGGATGACCCCGCAGCGTTTGGCAGTGACCAACCGTCGATCGATTGGTTCGAAAACTCGCGGCGGGCCGTGGACACGCATCGCCTTCGCTGCGAACAACAGGCCAGCGTCTACCGCACGCTGGCCGATGGGCGGTGGGGGCTGAGCGCCTGCGATGGGCCCAAGGGCTACATCGTCCCCAACCTGCAGCCCAACTTGATCGAACGAGACGATTGGTACGAGGGCACCGTTGCTCCGTATGCCGCTGGGTCGGCCATCATGTTCACTCCAGAAACCAGCCTGCAGGCGTTGCGTTCGATGCGGCATTTGGTCGACGAGCAGGGCCAACCGCGAGTCTGGCGACCGGTGGCCGAGGGCGGTTACGGTTTCGCTGACGCCTTCAATGTCGACCTGAACTGGACGAGCCCCGACAACTTGGGGATCGACCAAGGCCCCCTGTTGCTGGCGATTGAAAACATCCGCACCGGGTTGATCTGGAAACTGACCCAGCAACACTCGCTGACCCAGCGGGCGATCCAGCGTTTGGGCTGGCAGCCTTACCAGCCCGCCGAACAGGACCCTGCCGGCAAATCGCCATAACCAAGCACTCGTTCCGCGATCAATCGGTGGCCTGACCAGACAAACCATTGCTCGTTCATGGATCTGCCTGAAAAACGCAGGACCACCGTTCACTGTGGATGGTCGCAGTTCGGCTGATGTCCAATTCGGTCGCTCAATTACGAACGAGTTGGCTCCAGCGTCTGCAGTGAGAACGTGTCGGCTGGCAGTGCTTGTTGCGCCAATTCCACCATTCTTTGGTGATGCGTAAAAAAGATGACCTGCGTCTGTTGTGCCAGCCGACTGAGAACCTGCAGCGCGGCGGTGGAGCGTTGATCGTCAAATGTAATCAACAGATCATCCACCAACAACGGCAACGACGGGTTGCGTTCCAAGTAGCTCTCCAACAAGGCCACTCGCACCGCCAGGTACATTTGGTCCCGTGTCCCTTCGCTCATGCCGGAGGTCGGCACCAAGGCATTGTCGTCGGGCCGCACTCCCACCAGGTGGAAACTGCCATCCCCTTCCAACTCGACTTGCAGTCCAGCAAACGAGCCCAAAGTCAAACCCGCAAACAATTCACTGGCGCGTCCCAACACGCCGCCTTGATTGGCTTGGCGGTATTGCTCCATGACACGATCCAAGATCCCGGTCGCCAAGCGCAGTCGGATGTACTGGCGTGCGTGCTGTTCAATCGCAGCCGCCAGATGCCGAGCTTCCTCCTCCAACTGGGAGGCCACCGCGTTCCCGTCCAACTGTTCCAGCTCCCGTTTCAGGCGCCCGATCGTCTCTGCCTGCTCGGCGACTCCTTGTTCCAATTCGTCGATCTGGCGTTGCGTTTGTTCCAATTGCCACGCCACATCCTCTGCTTGACAGGCGGCGACATCCTGCAACAAATCCTCGAGGTTCGTCGTGTCGGCCAACTGCGCCAACTGCATTTTCAGATTGACCGTCTCCCGCTCCGCCTCCGCTCGTTTTAGGCCTTGGGCTTCCACCGCCGACAGTTCCACTGGGTCGGCGCATCGAGCCATACGACACAGATCCGCCAGTTCCGCTTGCCAGTGTTGGCGGTCGCGTTGGTGACCTTGCCATTGGCCCCGAGCGGTCTCCAACTCCTGTTGCCACTGTTCCAACCGCGTGCGAACCTGTTCGGCTTGGGACGCGTGTTCGAACAACACTCGGACCACTTCCTCAGCGGGCAGGTTCGCCAAACGCTCCTCCAATCCACGCAGCTGTTCCGCCTCCTGATTGAACGCTTTCTGGTCCCGCTCCATGCCGGCGATCCGCTGCCGCCGTTGTTCGACCTCCTTCTGTGCCTGTCGCCATTGGTCGTAGCTCTCCGACAGGTTGGGCAAGTCGATCGGCATGACATCCGCTCTCAGCTGCGCTTCGCGCAGGATGGCACTCCACTGTTCGTTCCACTGGGTCTGCAACTCGCGTAGCTGCTCCACTTGCTCCAATTGACGTTCTTGTTCCGCCAGCAGTTGGTCGCGTTTCTGTTCCAGCTTAAACGAGCTCTGCCAGACGCGGTCGACACGATCCAATTCCGCCTCGCAGCGTCCCAGCAGATCTTCCAGTGTTTCGGTGTCACGGGCGGCTGCAGCGTGGCAGGCCAACAGGAACTGCTCGACCTGATACCGCGCCTCGCGGACTTTGGGTGCCAATGCCGCGCCTTCCACTTGCAGTTGACGGCACTCGTTCGCCACGCGGAGAACTTCTTGATGCCGCCTCAGCCACGACAACATCTCGCGGGGCGACGCCGGCTGCAAACCGCAGGGTCGCCACAACGCGTTCCAGGCGTCGTGCCATTGCTCCACCTGCCGCTGTTTGGCCGCCAGCTCCGCTTCACCGCGAGTCGCACCGACTTGGGCCTGTTGGAGATCGATCGACAAGCGAGCAAACTGAGCCACGCGATCGGCTTCGCGGCGCAGGCGATCGGCCACTTGATCGGTCACCTGCAACTGTTGCCAAGCGTCTTGAAAAGCCGCTTCGCCGTCGTCATCGTGCCTCAACTGCCAGGCCTGTTGCCAGGCTTGATCGCGACGTTCCCGCAGCGCCAGCAACTCGGCTTCGGTCGGCACCTGTTGGGTGGCTTGAAAGCTGTGGTGTTCTTGCTCCAATCGTTGTGCCTGAGCCAACTGTTGCTGCCATTGCTGTTGGGCCGCATCTCGCTCGCGTTCGTACCGCGCCAGTTCTTGTCCGCGTTCCTCGACCGTCTCAGGCAGGGGCACCGACAGCGAGGTCACTTGATCGATCGAGCCATGAAACAAAGGCAGCGTTTCCACCAAGTTCGCCAATTGTTGCTCTGCGAGGGTGCGTTTTTGCTCCAGCTCCCGCCAGGTCTTCTCGACGCCGCTGCTGACGGACAGCGGCCGCAGCAAGCGACGCATTTCTGTTGGTTCGGGGACCGAATCACGGGCCTCCCGTTCCGCCAACTGTTGCTGGACCTTTGCCCACGCTCGAGCGGTTTCCCGGCGAGCTTCGTCCACTTGTTGCTGGCGATCGACCCAAGTCAAATACTGATTGGCCAAGGCTTGCAGCTGCTGGCGTTGTCGTGTGGTCAGTTGCCATTCCGACCATTGGGTTGGCTGGCAGAATTCGGACAATTGCTGTTGCAGATCGGCGATCTGCTCTTCCTTCCCGCGGCACTCGGCCAACAACCGCCGCCGGTCGGTCTCCGCCTTCTGCACGCTGCCCAAGCGTGAGAACAGCGACTCGATGGTGGGCTTCAATTCCAGCAACTCGCCTGGCAGCGCAGTGTTTTCGACCTTTTCCTGCAGTTGTTTGACGCGTGCCTCGGCCTCTTCACCCGCCCGTTGGGTCGTCGCCAGGGCGGTGGTGGCTTCGATCCGCCGCTCGCGAAAGTCGGCCGGCAGGCTGGGGATTTCCAGCAGTTGGCTGACCACCATCTGCTGGCCGCGGAGGCGTTCGACGATCGGGATCGCTCGTTGCAGCCGTTCCCAGTGCAGTCGCTGCCCGCGCGCCGTGCGCAGCTGTTCGTCCAAGTTGGCTCGCGTCTGTTGAGCCGTGTGAAGATGCTGCTCGAGAGCGGTCCAGTCGGCAGCCGACAAACCGACCTCGCGTTGTCGAGCCCGCAGGTCTTGGTGTTGTTTGATCAGGACGTTCAGAGTCGGATTGTTGCCCGTGGGCAGAAACAGGCCGCGCCACTGGGTCTGCAGTTCGGTTTGAATCGCGCGAATGTCCGCAATGCCCGCGCCGGCCGCGAAGAGGACCTCGGTCACCTCGCTGCTGGTGCCCAGGGCTTGTCCACCATTGACCAGTTCTTGATGGTCCAGATGAAAGCGTTGCTGGAAGGTGGTGGCGTCCACCCCTTGGAGAAAGGGACGGAGCGAAGTTTCAGGTAGCACCGCCGCGTCACCGATCGCTCGGAGCGTGTCCTTGCGGCCTTTCCGCCGGACGAACTCCAGCGACTCGCCGCCGGGATTGATCAACTTGCCGCCCAGTTGCAGCTTGCTGGTGCCATGCAGAAAATCATCCGAGCAGCGATTGGGGATTCCGAACAACCAATACCGGATCGCTCGCAGGCAAGTGCTTTTGCCGGCCTCGTTCGGTCCGTACACGATATGCAATCCGGGTCTCGGCTGGCCGAAGGTCAACACGTGGTTGTCGAACGGTCCGAAGGCCAACAGGTCCAAACGGTCAATGTTCATTCTGCTTGCCGAGCCCCCATCTGACGCAGGATTGTCGCTTCCGCCCCGGCCAACCAGTCGGTGACCTCTGGGCTATCCGCTCGTAGAAAGTCCCCCAACGATTCGAGCACTTCGTGGGGCAATTTGCGTTTGAGGTCAGCCAACTCGGTCAACAGCAACGCCAGTTCCTCGGAACGATTGGGCAGCTGTTGGACGTACTCATGGATCGCGGCGACTGGCCCCTCGCCCAGACGTGGCGAGACGTCGGCGGCCGGGGCTGTCGATCTGATCTGTACCTTCTCCAACCACAACTCGCCGGGAGCCACGTCATTGGCCACGGCTCGGAGTTCCTGAGTCACTCGCTCCTCGTCCGCCAACAATGTTTCCTGGAACGAGCACACACCGGACAACACGACTCGCAGGGCCAGGGGGAAGCCCGGGTGTTGCTTCCGCCAATGCCGCAATTGCTGGGCGAACGCGGTGTAGAGTTCCTCCAACGACTCCAACTCATCGACCGCCAAGCGACAGACCTCCCAGCGGATCACGTCCAACGGCTCGAACTCTAACGTCGCAACACCCAAGTCGTTGACGGTCACCAAGTAGCATCCCTTGGCACCACATTCGCGGACGTGCCGCCCCTGCGTGTTGCCACTGTAGACGACCCAAGGATCCTGCGACATGATCGCGCGGAGATGAATGTGTCCCAGCGCCCAGTAGTCGTAGTTTTTGCTGCGCAGGTCATCCAGCGAGCAGGGTGCGTAGGGATCGTGTCCTTCGGTGCCGACCAACGACGAGTGCAGTAGGCCGATGTTGTAAACGCCCGGTACAGCCGCTGGGTATTCGGGCACCATATTCTGTGTCTCAGCCGCTTCTGCAAACGAGCGTCCGTGGACGGCGACCCCCAGCGAACGCAGGCGGGGGTTCTGGGCCGTCGCCGCTCGACCCGGCGGCAACAATTCGACATGCTCCGGCAGCCGCAGCGACCGCGTCATCCGGCTGGCGGCGTCATGGTTCCCGGCGATCATTACCACGGGAATCTCGGCCGCGGCCAACCGCCCCATCTGCTGGCTGAAGAATAAGCCCGTGTGATAATCTTTCCAATCGCCATCGTACAAGTCTCCGGCGATCACCAAAAAGTCGACTCGTCGATCCAACGCCAATTGGACCAAATTCTCCAGTGCACGCCGCGTGGCCGACCGCATCGCCTCGACGGGCGCTCCGGCGTATCGCTCCAAGCCCAGCAGGGGACTGTCGAGATGCAAATCGGCCGCATGTATAAAACGAAACATAATCAGTTAACGCCGCTTGATGTCGTAAACGATCAATTGATGCTGGTCGCGCAAATACAATTTTCCACCGGCGATCACGGGCAGCGACCAACTCTGTCCGTTATTGATACCGATGCGGAACCGGCCGCGTTCAAAGTAGTCCCGCGGGCTGGCCTCGATCAAGGCCATGACCCCACTTTCGTAGCGGAAGTAAAACCGACCGTCGGCATAGGCCACGGCCGCTGAGCCAGTACCCGCACCGCGGCCCGGCCGCCAACGATCGCGGCCGGTCGCCAAGTCGAAGCATACCGGAAATCCGTTGTTGTGTCCGTGTCCCATGTAGACCTGATCGCCCAACAGGATCATGCCGCCGTGATGGTTCTGCAAGTCTTTGGAGCGTTTGTACCACACCTCGGTCGCCGACAATTGGTTGCGGGACCCGGTGATTCGCAACAGCGCCGAGCCACCGTCGTCGTAACCGGACGAGCAGAAGACAAAGTCACCACTGACGATCGGCGTGGGAACGTTGGCCGTGCCGTTGGCGATGCGATTGTAGCCCCAGAGAAACTTGCCGGTGGCTGCGTCGGCACTGATGACCCCGCGACCGACGAACTGGACATACTGCTTGACCCCGCGCGCCTGGCTGATCACAACCGAAGAATACCCCGCACCATCTTGGCCGGCAGGTCCAGGATTGGCCGGCAAGGCGGTCTTCCAGAGGACCTCGCCAGTGCGTTTGTCCAAGGCCGCCAGGGCCGCGTCGCGGGCGCCCGGGGTCACAATGACTTGGTCCCCGTCCACCAAAGGCGATTCGCTGTACCCCCAACTGGACATCATCTGGCCGCCGAAGTCACGCGGAAAGTTCTTCCGCCACACCACTTCGCCCGTCTCGACCTGGGCACAGATCAAATCTCCAGCAAACGAGACTGCATAGACCAAGTCTCCATCGACCGTCGGTGTGCCGTTCGGGTTGTCGCCACCGGTCCCCAGCGTCGCCTCCCACAACAGTCGTCCGTCCTCGGCACTCACGGCCAGCAACCGCGTCTCGTCGCCAAACTTCCCCAGCGTAAACACGCGTCCGTCGACCACCGCGACACTGGAGTAACCGCCGCCCAACCCCTCGGACTGAAACACGACCGGTGGCCCCCCGTCCGGCCAGGTTTGCAGCAAACCGGTCTCTCGACTGAGGCCATCGCGATTCGGCCCGCGCCACTGGGACCAATTCCCCTCGCGTTCCACTCGCTCGCCACCGCTCACTCCGGAGTCGCTCCCGTGCTCGCTGCCCGACGCCTCACCGGTACCGCGGCCGGCCGGAGCGTTCCCGCGTGCAGCCCGAGTCGCTGGGCGCTGGGCGGCCGCTGCCTGCCGAGCGACTCGGCGATCCTCGTCACTCATCTGCTCCAGCGGCACTTCGATCAGTTGCCCACTCGCCAACTTCAATGTCACATTCGTGCCCCGCAGCTGCACAAATTCCGCTTCTGTCTGGTGCTGGCCCGTCCGATCCGTCCATGTCCGCAGGGGATTGGTCTCTTGCACGCCAGAATCTTGGGCCGCAACTTCGGCCGCAGCCTGCACCTGCACCGGTCCCAGCGGGCGACCGCACAGGAAACTGGAGACCAGGATGGCAGCCAGAACAGGGGCCGGTCGTAGGCGCTGCCATGCCCCCGTGTAGACCTGGCGCATCCCCGAGCGGATTTGCTTTGCAGACCTGTTGTCGAGGCCAAGAGAAAACTCAAAGGGCGGGTTGTCAGGCGGCGTCAGCATCGCTGGAGTCCTCGGGCAAATCGTTGTTGTCGAGTGCAGTTCGGGGGCGAAAGACTCGAGCCGGCTTGGCCAGCCCTCCCTCGCTTGGCTCCATTATAGCCGGGTCCACCAGGCAGTGTCTTCCTCCAGGCGGTGTCTTTCCTCCCCGCCCTCCGCCTGAAGGCGGGACTACGAGCGGGGCCAACTCGGCGTGGAACGGGTTCCGGTGCTGAGGTCTTGCCGCTGGTAGTTCCGTCTCGAGGCGGCGGTACTCAAACTGAGACTTTTACCTTGGTGTCTCCACCCGTGTGGCGACCCCCGCAAACGGGAGAGAGAAAACCGGGTGCTAACGCACTCCGGCTGGTTTTCAATGCGGTAAGTGGCGCCCCCCGCAAACGGGAGTTGCCCGAGGGCGGTGCTTTGTGTTGTAATGCTGGGCCGAATTTCCATCCAGCGCCCGGACCCCTGAGTGACCATGAACGACTCTGAATTGGCTCGTGAATTGAACGCATTGCGTCAACAGATCCGCCACCACGATCGCAAGTACTACGTGGACTTGGAACCGGAGATTTCCGATCACGCTTACGACCACTTGATGCAACGTCTGATCGAGATCGAACGCCAACACCCGCAGTGGATCACACCCGACAGTCCGACCCAACGAGTCGCGGAGCAGCCCGTCAGCCAATTGCAGCAAGTGTCCCATCGCGTGCCGATGCTGTCGATCGAGAACACTTACTCGGAGGAGGAGTTGCGCGATTTTCGCCGTCGCGTGTGCGAGGGATTGGACGGGCGCGAGCCGCAATGGGCCGTCGAGCTCAAGATCGACGGTGTGGCGATCGCTTTGATTTATGAACGCGGCGAATTGGTGCGGGCCGTCACGCGCGGCGATGGGCAAGTCGGCGACGACGTGACGCATAACGTGCGGACGATCCTGGACGTCCCCTTGCGACTGGACACGCCCGCCCCGCCCGCAATCCTAGAGGTCCGCGGCGAAGTCTACATGACCAATCAAGAATTGAGTCGTTTGAATCAAGTGCAAGCCGAAAGCGGACAGCCGCTATACAAGAACACCCGCAATGTGACCGCCGGCACGATCCGTCTGCTCGATCCGCAACTCTGTGCGCAACGACGTTTGCGAGTCTTCTGCCATGGCACTGGCTACTGCGAGGGCTTGGAGGCCAAGTCGCACCAGGAGTTCCTGCGGCAGATCGGCGACTTCGGCTTGGTACCAACCCCCATGGTCCAAGTCTTCGATCACTTCGACGACGTCTTGCAGCACTGCCAGTTCATGATCGAGCGACTCGGGGACCTGGACTTCGAAGTCGACGGCATTGTGATCAAGGTCAACGACTTCCAACAGCGTGAACTCTTGGGCCTGCGGAGCAAGAGTCCGCGGTGGGTAACGGCCTACAAGTGGGAGAAGTACGAGGCACTGACGCGGATCAACGACATCGCGGTCCAGGTGGGCAAGAGCGGCGCCATCACGCCCGTCGCGGAACTCGAGCCGGTCCAATTGGCCGGGACCACCGTCAGCCGCGCCAGTCTGCATAACGCCGAAGAGATCCAACGCAAGGACATTCGCATCGGCGATTGGGTGATCGTCGAGAAGGCCGGCAAGATCATTCCCCACATCGTCCGCGTTGAATTGGCCCAACGGCCCGCGGACCTGCCTCCGTTCGCCTTCCCCACGCATTGCCCCGCTTGCCAGGCGGCCGTGGTCCAAGAATCTGGCGGGGTTTTCATCCGTTGCCCCAACCCCCTCTGCCCCGCGCAACTGAAGGAGCGACTCCGGTACTTCGCCACGCGGGGCGCCATGGACATCGAGGGACTCGGCGACAAATGGGTCGAACAAATGGTCGATGCGGGCATGGTACGAGGCTACGCCGACCTGTATCGCCTGACCGTCGAGCGGCTGTTGGAGTTGCCGCGAATGGGGCAAAAATCGGCCGAGAAATTGGTGGCGGCCATCGACGCCAGTCGTTCGCGGGGCCTGGCTCGGGTCCTCAACGCCCTGTCCATCCGCCACGTGGGCACGCGAGTCGCCGAGGTCTTGGCGGCCGAG
This sequence comes from Pirellulaceae bacterium, assembly GCA_018402565.1. Classification (GTDB taxonomy): domain Bacteria; phylum Planctomycetota; class Planctomycetia; order Pirellulales; family Pirellulaceae; genus M30B19. The sequence goes on from JAGYIQ010000003.1 coordinate 694,794, forward strand.
TTCGGCGATGTGGCGGCCCTGCGAAAAGCCTCGGCCGAGCAGCTGAGTCAATTGGATGATGTCGGCGAGGTCATCGCCAAGAGCGTCACTGGCTACTTTAGCAGCGAGTTCGGCCAAAGCACCGTCGACGAGCTCCTGCAATTGGGCGTCGACATGACCCAGCCGAAAGCCGCTCGCGGGCCCACGTCCACGCGTCTCGCTGGCCTGACCATCGTGGTGACCGGCACGCTGCCCGACTACGGTCGCGATGACTTGCACGATCTGATCAAGCAACATGGCGGGAAAGTTGGCTCCAGTGTCAGCAAGAAGACCAGCTACGTTGTGGCGGGTGAAAACGCGGGCAGTAAGCTCGAGAAGGCTCGGGAACTCAAAGTCCCGGTCCTGGACCAAGCCGCCTTCTTGCAGTTGTTGCAGTCGTCTCCCGACGCCTAGGTCCCGCTTTGAGGCGGAGGGCGAAGAAGGGAACGGAGGGCGACCGCCTAAAGGCGGAACTACGAGCGGCGGGACCTCGCCAAATGAACCCGTTTTTTGGCGGGGAGGCACCGCTTGTAGTCCCAGCTTGAGGCGGAATGCGGAGAGATAGAACCCCGCCTAAACGAAAAACCCCAAGCCCCGGGACCTCGCTAAATGAGCCCGTTTCACGCCGAGTTGGCACCGCTTGTAGTCCCAGCCTGAGGCGGAGGGCGAATAGGGAACGGAGAGCGACCGCCTGAAGGCGGAACTACGAGCGGCGGGACCTCGCTAATTGAGCCCGTTTTTTGGCGGGGAGGCCCCGCTTGTAGTCCCGCCTTTAGGCGGAATGCGGAGAGAAAGAACCTCGCCTAAACGAAAAACGCCAACCGGCGGGACCTCGCTAAATGAGCCCGCTTTTTGGCTGGGAGGCACCGCTTGTAGTCCCGCCTTTAGGCGGAATGCGGAGAGATAGAACCCCGCCTAAACGAAAACCCCAAGCCCCGGGACCTCGCTAATTGAGCCTGTTTTTGGCGGGGAGGCCTGCTTGTAGTCCCGCCTTTAGGCGGAATGCGGAGAGAAAGAACCTCGCCTAAACGAAAAACGCCAACCGGCGGGACCTCGCTAAATGAGCCCGCTTTTTGGCTGGGAGGCACCGCTTGTAGTCCCGCCTTTAGGCGGAATGCGGAGAGATAGAACCCCGCCTAAACGAAAAACCCCAAGCCCCGGGACCTCGCTAATTGAGCCCGTTTTTTGGCGGGGAGGCCCCGCTTGTAGTCCCGCCTTTAGGCGGAATGCGGAGAGAAAGAACCTCGCCTAAACGAAAAACGCCAACCGGCGGGACCTCGCTAAATGAGCCCGTTTTTTGGCTGGGAGGCACCGCTTGTAGTCCCGCCTTGAGGCGGAATGCAGAGAGAAAGAACCCCGCCTAAACGAAAAACCCCAAGCCCCGGGACCTCGCCAAATGAGCCCGTTTATTGGCTGGGAGGCACCGCTTGTAGTCCCAGCGTGAGGCGGAGGGCGAATAGGGAATCGTAATCGAAACCAGCACGATTGAAGCGAGAAGAACTGTTGGCCATTAGCCATTAGCCATTAGCTCTTAGCCGTTAGCTCTTAGCTCTTAGCGTTTGTGCTTTTAAATGTAATAAAGTGATATGTATCTGCCAAAATGCGGCTTCTCGTTTGTTGTTTTTCGCTCCTCAGTTTATCTGCACATGGCCACCTGAGCCCGTTGTGCGTCTAGTTGGCACCGCTTGTAGTCCCGCCTTTAGGCGGAATGCGGAGAGAAAGAACCCCGCCTAAACGAAAAACCCCAACCGGCGGGACCTCGCCCACTGCTAGCGTCCCGGCTCCCTAGATTTACCATTTCGCCCAATCTTATTAGACTGGCGTCTGGAACGGGACGGAGGATCGGGGGCGGGAAACACGGAGGAACGCATGCTGTTGGCGCAAATCGAAACGCAAGTCACCGAGATCAATCTGGCGCAATTGGCCAGCGGCCTCGACTATCTGTTGAGCTGGATCGGGCTGGGCTGCTTGGTGGGACTGGCGGTCGCGGGGATTCTTGGCCGCAAACAACCGACGAACTCGGTCGCCACCATGGTCATCGCCATCGTTGGCACGCTGTTGGGCTGCGGCCTGCTGCAGTTTTTTGATCCGGGCCAAAATGTGAGGCCGCTGACGCCTCAAGGTCTGGCGGTCGGCATCACGGGCGCCCTGCTGCTGCTCATGTTTTTTGGACTCTTGGGGGGATATCTGCCCGAATCCGACGCGGAAACCCCGCGACGAAGTCGCCGCCGTCGGGCGATGCGGCAGTACCTTCAAGAGGATTGACCCTTGAGCTAGACTGGGGGTAGCAGCGGCACCCGTCGTGGAAACGCTGTGAAGCAAAACCGTTTTCCCCCGCTTTGGAGTGAATCATGCGTCGTACTCACGTTTGCCTGTCTGGTGGTTGGCTCTCAACCGCCCTGCTCTGCCTGCCAGTGGTCTGCCTGCCAGTGGGCGTGCTGTCCCTCGTGTCGGTTGGTCAGCTCGCGGCCAGTCCTATGGCTCAAGACGCCGCAGCAGCCCAAGAGAAGACACAGGACGAGGCCGCAGCGGTCAAGGAAGAGACCATTGAGGTCGTCTTGGCGGAAGGGCGACTGGATTTCCAAGCCCCGAAGGTCTGGGAACAGAAGAAACCTCGCTTCAACATCGTCGAGGCCGAATTCGGAGCCAACTGCAGCAAGCCCGACGTGGACCCAGCTCGCTTGACGATCATGGCTTCCGGCGGATCCGTCGATGCGAACCTGGAACGTTGGATCGGCCAGTTCTCTCAGGAGGACGGATCGGACACAGAAGACAAAACCAAACAAAAGCAGGAAAAGGTCAACGGCATGACCGTGCACTGGGTCGACATCACTGGCACCTACGCCGATTCCGCTGGACCGTTTGCGGGCAATGCCACGCAACGCAAAGGCTACCGCATGTTGGGCGCTATCGTCGAAACCAAGGTCGTAGGCAACTACTACTTCAAGATGTACGGCCCAAAAGAGACCATGGAAGAACACGAAAAGCGGTTCCTGGAAATGGTCAAGACCATCAAGCTGAGCCTGTAGGGGATTGGTGCGTTACGCAAGTCGGATCGTTCGTGGGGCACTAGCGTTGCAGTGACCATGTGTCTCGGTCACAACCCATCGTGCAGTTCGCTCGACTTGCTTCACGACACCCTACGGGGCGTGAACGGTTACGAAAAAACGAGCCCCAAGGCGATGGCCTTGGGGCTTGTTTTCATTCTGCTCGGCAGTCTTCGCACTCGCCGCTTATTCGCTGGTCGCTGGACCGAACGCAGTGACCTGGTACAGGTGCAGCGTTCCGCGTCGCTGCAGGCCGAACTTCAAGTACCGGGCGTTCTGTCCGTCGGGCAGTTCGATCGCCCACGTCAGTTCGGGTTTCTCGGCTTGCCAGACCTGCTCCCAGCGTTCTCCGTCGATGCTGGTCCACAACGTCAAGCCCTCGGCCCGTCCGGCGAACTGTGGGTTCTGCCGATTTTGCACGACCAACTTCCGCAGATCCACGACACGCTGCAGATCGATCGTCACGGCGGGGCTGTCGATCTCCTCGGGCGTATGGAAGGCGAAGTCGAACTGCTTGGGCGCGAGGGGACTCAGGAGCAAGTGCCCTTCGACGTTCCATGTGGAGGGGAAATCGCCGCCCAACTTGAGTCGCCCTTGGCGCGAGACTTCGACCCACTGGCCGTCCTGCCGCAACGGCAGCTCGGTCGTGTACTGGGCCCAGACCCAACCATCGTGTTGGACCTTCTGCATCCCGTTCTGCTCGGACAAGTAGGCCACCAGATCGAGGAATTCGATGGCCGCGACAGTCTTCATCAAACCTTCGGGCATCGAGCTGGCCTTCATATCACGTCGCTGCTCGATGTCCTCTTTGGTCAATTCCAGCACCTTGCCATCGGAGATGCCCAAGCGGAGCAGGTCCTCGGTCTCTTCTAGAATAAAGCCCGAGTACGTCTCACCTTCGGTCGTCAGCACCAGAATGGTTTCGTAGCCTTTGGTGATCTCTTCGTTCGGCATCAGGATCGACTTGATCAAGTCCACCCGATTCATCCGGGCGCCGATATCAGAGAGGTTCGGGCCGAACTTCTTGCCCAGATCGCCGACCTGATGGCAGGCACTGCAGACGCTCTGGTAGACCGCTTTGCCGCGGCCCGCGTTGCCACCGGCCAGATTGGCCAGGGTATGGATCGCCTCCATGCGTTGTGGCATGGGCAGATCTCCATTGTCGGCTCGCGTCAAGGGCTCGACCGCCGCCCCGCCCGGGCCACTGGCGGCACGATAATTGCGAAAATGGCTTCGGGCAGCGTCGGAGGCCGCAGCCAGAAAATCGGGTTGACGTTCACCTGGCCCCCAGACGCTTTGCATGGCATGCAGGGAGTGCTCCAAGGTGTACTCCAACCAATAGTCCAGCGGTTGCTCGACGATCGACAGAATCGCCTGCATCGACTCGAGGGTCGGGAAGAAACTCAGGCCGCGAATCGCTTCCAACCGCACGCGTGGGTGCGGGTCCCGCGTCGCGGCTTGCAGGGCCGCGAAGCTCTGCGAATCCAAATCGTACAAGTTGGCCACCGTGTGGATGGCTGCCGCGCGAGCCCGATGTTCGGACGACGCCAGAATTCGCTTGATCAAGGCCCAATCGACCACTCGGAAGGATTCCTTGATCCACATCGCCTCGCAGAGTTGTTGCGGATCCGAGGCGTTGGCCACCCAACGATCCACCGCCGCCAAGACTTCGTCGGCCGGCCGAGCCCGCAATTCGGAGCGAACGCGATAGCGGGTCCGCAGCTCGTAAACCAGCAACTCGTCGAGCAGCTCGGGGACCGACTTGTCGTGCAAAGTGACCGGGTCCAACAAGGGCTTGTTATCGTAGACCAAGCGATAGATCCGACCGTGTTCTTGGTCGCGGTTGGGATCCCGCTGAGAGTACTGCATGTGTCCGATCAAGGCATTGCACCAATCGCCGAACCACAAGGCGCCATCTGGCCCAATCAGGGGATCCACGGGTCGGAACATCATGTCCGTCGAGTCCAACAGGTCCTCGATGCGTTGTCCCTCGAACCCAGCCCCAGACGACTCATCTTTGACCGTGAATCGCGGCATCCCGTGCATGTTGATAACACAGGCGTAGATGAATTGACCCTGGACGGAATCAGGAAAATGCCGAGAAAGCAGGAATTCACTACCAATCGCCGGCCGCATGCCTTGATTGTCGAACACTGGACGCAACGTCTTGCGTGACGACACCTCTTGGCCCGACAGGGGACTGGCCCAGTGCTGCTGTGCACCTGTGCCATCGCCGATGATGCCGTTGCCCCAGCGGTCGAAGACCATGCACCAAGGGTTGCCGTAACCCGGCGTGATGAAGTGGCGGAACCGCAGGCGGTGCGGGTCAAACACATACGAACCCCCGGTATCCTTGTTGCGGAAGGGACCCCAAGGGGTCTCCATGGTGGTCGACATGGCGATGCCTTCTTGCATGTAGATCAAACCGCCATGCGAGATCTCCCAAGCGCCCATGGTATGGTGCGTGTCGTCGGTCGCGATGCCATCGATCCAGTGCTCCACCACGTCGGCGCGATCATCCCCGTCCGTGTCCTTCAAAAACAGAATGCGTGGTTCGTCGACGACCAGGACACCGCCATCCCAAAACTCAAAGCCAGTGGGACAAATCAACTTGTCGTAGAAGGTAATGCATTTGTCGGCCTTGCCATCGCCGTCCGTGTCCTCAAAGATCAACAGCCGATCGGTCGGGCGGACCATCCCAGGTTGCCATTGGGGGTAGGTCACCATACACGAAACCCAGAGACGACCGCGGTTGTCAAACGCCATCTGGGTGGGGTTCGCCAACTCCGGGAAGTCGCGCTCGCTGGCGAACAGCTCGACTCGAAAACCCTCCGGGACCTTCATCGTAGCGATCGACTCTTCGGGCGTCGGATACACCAGCTCCTCGGGTTCGCGGCCACGGCGGAAGTTATCATCGCGGGTGCCGAACATCGTCTGCGGTACCACCACATCGCCCGTGTTCGAATCATCCGGTTGGTCGGCGACGGGGCGACCGTTAGCCAAGTCCCAAAGGTACTGATCGCGGACGGCCACCATGTTGCGGATCTTGCGATACTCGGCCGGAAACGTTTCGGTATCCCAGGTGCGGCGGCCGCCGTAGACGTACCAGCCGTTGAGCATGCGATAGTCTTGCAAGTGGACCCACGACTTGTCGTTGACCCACTGACGAATGGACTCCAACGAGCCCCAGTCGATTTGGCCATCCGCTGCCGTGCGAGGATGAGCGGCAGCGAACAGGGCCTGGTCCAGCCACTGGCCGACCCACCGATCGCCGGCCTCGTTCAGATGCACCCCATTGATGGTGTAACGCTGATCCGAGTTCGCGAACCGTGCTTGCGTGGCGGCGAACAGGTCCACAAACGGCAACCCTTCCGCCTCGGCCAACTCGCGGATGGCCGCGGTATACAACGCCAAATTCACATTCTCTTGTTCGCCCGAGGGCTGCAAGGGATTTCCCGTCGGCTCAAACGCCAGTGGACTGACCAACACGAACTTTGGTGCCTGGCCCTCCTTGGACAATCGCTCGCGTTGTTGGGCCAAGTATCGCCGATAATTCTCCTTGAACGCCTCGATGCCGGCCGGACCTTGAAACGACTCGTTGAAGCCGAACATGCAAACCAGCAGATCGGGGCCGAAGACCAAGAACGGATCGTCAATGGCGGTGTAATTCGTTGGCCGTTGCTGGATGGCGACCTCGTCCGCCGGCCAACCGAAGTTGCGGAATACCAACTTTTTTTCTGGAAACCGCGTGTGCAATAACGTCTCAAAATGCCCGAACAGATTCATGCGTTCGGCCAAACTGCCGCCGACCAAGGCAATGCGTTGGCCGTCCACCAGAGGGATGCCGGCGGACGAGTCCGACGACTGCAGGTCTTGGTCGCGGAACGGCCAGGCCGGACTGCCGGGCGGATCGTCGCGGCGAATGGGTTGCCCCAGCCCAAAGTCGGCGGGCACCGTTTTGCGCTTCGGCCAATAGGTCGGATCGTTGATAAAGCCGTAGAAACTGGGGTCAAACGGATCGACATGGGCCACGTTCGCCGCGGCAGGCACCTCCAGCCCCAACAGGTGGTAGGTCGCGTTGACGATCAGACGCCGCAGGTTCGCGTCGACCAAGTCAACTGCAGCGCCGGCGGTCGTGCAGAACGACTTGCCTGTCACGTTGCCGGGCGCCTCGTAGGTGTGCAGCCAAGCCAAGGCCTGCATGGGGTCGTTCTGACCGCCGTCGACAGGGGCCGAGCTCGGCTCGAGGGTCTCGGTGACGGCGCCGCGGAGCAGAACTTGATCGGCGTCCGTTAAGTTGACCACCCCGTACACATCACTGGGGGCAAAGAATGAATCGACACCGCTGAGGATCGGGTGATCCTGAAACGCCGGCTCGACCACGCTGCGGGCCCCTTGGACCTTGTGGCCGCCGTGATGACTGATCCAACGTTCCCCCAGAATCCGAATGCCAAAATCGTCGTAGGGCAACCAATCCCCAAACGAGCCGCGGCCGGTAAAAGCGTGCGTGGCCGTGCGCAAGCCAATCACCGGTTTGCCTTGCAACAAGAAGCGGTTCAAATGCTCGGCTTGTTCGGCCGACGGGCGACGAAAGCGAGTTGAAATGATCAACAGATCCGCGTCGGCCAGGGCCTCCAGGCCCCCCACGCCGGGCTGGTGATTGGCATCGATATAAGTGCCATCAGCGGAGAGAGAGAACAGGACTGTGCAGTGGAAGCCGTGGTGTTGGCTGAGGATCTTCCCCAGCATCGGCAGGGCCTCCTCGCTGCGGTACTCCTCGTCGCCGGCCAACAACACGATGCGTTGAGATCGGGCGACGGCTGCGGGTGGGGCCAATTCCAACGCGTAGGGGCTGTCGACAACGGCCAGCTGCTCCGAATCGACGTTCCTCGCCCCGAGGGGTTGGGCGGCCGCCGCCTCCGCGTTGGTTCCCATGCCACCAGCGGACCGAGCCGGCGCCAGGGCCTCGGCGGCGATTCCGGCTGCCGTTGCCAAGGTTACCCAGACCAGGATCGCGAATCCTGCGGTGCGGGCCAATCCGCAGCCGCCTCCGGCTTTGCGACGCCAATTCAACATCGATCGTTCCTTATTCATGTCCATCGTTCTGGCCCCGCGCTCCCCGAATCTCATTGTAATTGCATTTGGAACGGCAAAGAAGCCACCGTTAACCGAGCGGATCGGCGGGTTCCTGCCTGTCCCTCACGACCTGATTTGACTGGGAGGGACCAATCAAACTTGCTGCGAAAGGCACTCGGAGAGCCTGCCAACCCGGTTGCAGAAACGGCTCGGCGATCCAATCGGTGGCCGCGGCGGCACTGGGCCAGGCAGCAGCCAGAAAAGCGGGGTGTTCCGTGCGGCGACCGACAACCCCAGGCGAGTCATTCGTGCTTGGACGTATTTTTACCGAGCGGGAAGATTCTGCTGGACTGCCCCGGTCCATCGGTGTATCTTTACCGAACGGGACAATTCTACTTGACTTTCACAGGGATTGGGCGTATTTTTACCGAGCGGGACAATGATTGGCCAAGTTGTGCTAAAGCTTCAGCATTGTCCCCAACTGGATTTTCCCCAACGGGAATATTTTAGTGAAGGCGATGATCAAGGTCACAAAACCGGAAGACATGGGAGCCCTGATCCGCCAGCGACGGAAACAGGCGGGGCTGACGCTGCAGCAAGCAGCCGGATTGGCAGGTGTCGGCGTCCGATTTCTGTCGGAACTGGAGCGAGGCAAGCGAACGATCCAATTTGGCATGGCGATGGAGGTTTTGCAGCAGTTTGGCTTCGAGGTCTTTGTTCGAGCCAAGGGCCATCCCACATGAGCGGCAGACTCTACGTTCATTACCAACAGCAATTGATTGGCCAGATCCAAGTCGCGGAGACTGGATTGATGCAGTTCACTTACGCCCCTGAGTGGTTGGCGGCCTCGAACTCCTTTCCGATATCGGTATCGTTGCCGCTCGACGGGAGTTACTCCGCGTTGACCAGCCATCACTTCTTTGCCAATCTTCTCCCGGAGGCAGAGACTCGGCAGCAAATTTGTGCCGCGTTGGGAATATCCGTTGGCAACGATTTCGAGTTACTGACGGCCATTGGCGGCGACTGCGCTGGGACGTTGAGTGTCGACAGCGTTCGATCAAGCGAAGCGACCGCCCCAGTTCCCGGCTACAAGCCGGTCGCGGACGAGCAATTGAAACGCTGGGTTGTTGGCAAGCGATCCGTGTTCTCGACCATCACGGGCCAGCAACAAGTTCGACTTTCATTGGCGGGGGCTCAAGACAAACTTCCCGTTCATGTGCTGGGCGAGCAAATCATGATCCCTGTGGACGGCGCGCCCAGCACGCACATTCTCAAATTTCCTTCCCCGCACTTCTCGCACCTTCCGGAGAACGAGTCGTTCGTCACCCTGTTGGCGGCGACCGTGCAAATACCCGTTGTTTCACTGCACTTGCGTCCCGTGGGAACCGGTCGGTTGGCGATCATCGAGCGTTACGATCGCATGCGCGACAACCAAGGATATCGCCGACTTCATCAAGAAGACTTTTGTCAAGCTCTGGGTATCAATGCGGCAAACAAATATGAAAAGGAAGGTGGACCAAGCCTGCATCGTTGCTCGATGATCGTGCGGCAGCATACGGCTTTTCCATTGTTAGAGATCCAGAAATTATTGAAGTGGACATTGTTCAATTGGATGGTCGGCAATGCGGATGCTCATGCAAAAAACTTGTCATTGCTGTACGACGCGGATGGCACCATTGGGTTGGCTCCGTTTTACGATTTGGTTTGCACACGGAACTACCGGGCCCTAGCGAGAGATCTGGCAATGGGGATTGGCGGAACCTTCAATCCTGACTTCATCGGCAAACCGCAGTTGGCGGCCCTCGCAGTCGATTTTGGCGTCCAGCATCGTCTCGTGCTGGACGTCTTTGACCAACTACTCGATGCGATCCCTGGGTCTTTGGATACGGTTGTCGCCGAATGGAGTTCCCGCTACGGATCGTCTCCCATCCTCGCTCGCCTCCCCTTGATTATCCGCCGAAACGTCCGTCGAATCAAAACCCAATGGCGCGTGACATCGACATAGTGGCGAAGAAAACGGGCCCTGGGCGTGTTGCGATCGCCGTCCCCTTTTTATGGTTAGCGGAGGGACTGGCCCATGGCTTGTGTGCTGCGAGGACTCGCTGGGGGGACTGGGCCCGGCAAGCGTGGACCCGGCTGGCTGGCCAGCGTTTGCGGCGCCTCGATGAGCGGGAGAAAGCGTCCGGGCCGAGAGGTGGCTCGTCGGCTATCGGTCGCCGCTAAAGCGACTGAGCCGCCACCCAGGTTATCGACGGCGGCACCCAGTGGACGTTCGCTGGCGACGACGTAAGGCTGCTCTACGGTGGCCGCCAACTTGGCTTGTTGCAGCATGGCATGCACGTTATCGATCGCCGAGTAGCGTCCTTCGTTGCTTTCCACGACGGCCGCATTGCACACACCGATCAACTGCCCGTTGGTTGTGAACAACCCTCCGCCGCTGCGTCCGACGACCGGGCGACCGGCGACCGCAAATTTCCGGGCCATCACATCCGCTACCGGCTCGCTGGCCGCTTGGACCGGACCGCAGCGTACGGCCGCCAAGTAGCTGCCGCGCCGAACGGTGGCTGGCTGCCCAAAGTCGCAGCCCACGCTGAAGGTCGGCGTGCCCTCTTGCAAACGCAATTCCGCATCGGCGAGCGGCATTGGTGCCAAGGGCAGTCGCGTCTTGGCGGCGACCAAGGCGACATCGGCCGCGCCGTCATCGTACAGCAGCAGCTGCCCCAACACGACTTCTTGGGGCTGGCCCCGCGAAAAATCCAGCTCCACTCGCAACGTGCCACGCCCGCGGCTGTCGCGAAACACATGCCCACAAGTCAGAATCAAGATATCGTCGTTATGGCGGTGGATCACGGTGCCAGTGCCGTAGTCCGTCACCGTTTGCCCGCGGTCCTGGTACTCGACCTTCAAGCGAGCCGTCGCCTGCAACGCCAACTGTTCGGCGGCGGACAACTCGGCCAAGGGGATGGCGGCGGTCGGATCGGAAGATTGACGAGTGGTCGGCCCGAGCGCGACGGCCGCGCCGCTGGCGCTGGCGCCCCCACGCACCCCTCCGCGCCCACCACCCGTGGCGGGCCGCAGTCGATCAAAGAAATTCACCAGCGGCGACAGGGCATTCGGTTTGGTCAAGACATCTTGATCGGCGGCGTAACCCGCATCGATCAACATGGCATTGATCTGGTACGAGCTTAAGACGCCGCTGTGCCGCTTCAACTCCTGGCCATCTTGAAGCAAGACAAAGGTCGGCGTCCGTTGGACCTGAAACCGCTGCGTCCATTCCGCCTGAGTCTGGGCGTCGATCTTGACGATCGGAAAGCCGCGTCCCGCCAGATGCTCGATCATCGGCTGCATTTGCCGACACGGCCCACAGGAAGCTTGGGTAAAGTACAACAGCTTCACGTCCGGGACCGCCGCCTCGGCCGCTGGATTGGCAATGGCGTCCCCACCCAACGTCCCATCGATCGTCCCATCGAGAGCGGGAATCGCCGCCACCGAGTGCTCGGCCCAGAGACCACCGACCAGTATCCAGAAGCACCCGACCAACACTCCGAAACGAGCTAGACCGAGGACATTTCCCCGGAGCCCGTTTGCCCGGAGCCCGTTTGCCCGGAGCCCGTTCGCCCAATGCTCATTTGCGGCTGGACTTTTCGCGGCCAGGGCGTGCCGGATGGGGGCATCGCCCACGAGTCCGCAACTGTGGGACGCGTCCGTCGCGCGGATGAACTTCTCCAGCGCCGCCGAGGCGGGCGTGAAACCGTGTGTCATAAAAACCCTTCCATGGGTAACCAACAACTGGTGATGGCGGTCAATCCCTGACCGATAATGAATAACGTGTCCCGAATCGAAAAAAACGACAACCCCAGTTTTTGCCGAGCCGTTTTTGAATGCTGGCATTGGCGCCACGGAGCGGGGGGACAAGCGGAGCTGCCGCGATGAAATGCGGCTGCGGGCGAGATTCCCAGCGGCGTGGCGAACGTCGCTGCCCCGTTTCGTGTCCGACTCTTGGCTGTGGCCGACTGATCTGCGGCGAATTTCAGGTATAATCGGCGAACGCGAACCGCGGCAAGCGACCACAGGAAGGCGATGACCATGAAGGTAAAAGTTGGATTAGTCGGTTTGGGCGAGCACTGGGAGACCCGGCATCGCCCCGCGTTGCTGGCGTTGTCCGACCGTTTTGACGTCCGAGCGGTCTGCTGCGAGGTGGCTCAACGGGCCAATCAAGTCGCCAAGGATTTTAACGCCGTCCCGATGGATGGCTTTCGCGCCATGGTGGAACGGCCCGACATTGAGGCCGTCTTGTCGCTCGGGCCGGACTGGGTGGGGCACCTGCCGATGTTGGCCGCCTGCGAAGCGGGTAAAGCGGTCTACAGTGCGGCGGCCTTGGAGATTAGCCCGGACCAAGCGACTCAAGTCAAGGAACGCGTCGATCGCAGCGGGGTGGCCTTCATGGCCGAGTTCTCGCGTCGACACGCCGCCGCGACCGTGCGACTGAAAGAACTCATCGCCACGCGACTTGGACCGCCCCAATTGATCTTTTGCCACCAACGCATGAACCCTGCCCAGGCGAACAAATCGCAACAAAACGGTCGCCATCGCAACTACCGCCGCACCGAGATCATGGAGCTGTTGGACTGGGTGTGTTATCTCTGCGGTCGCTCGCCGGCCAGCGTCGCCAGCGTCGTGGATCCGAACACCCCAGACATGGATACCACCGAGTACCAGGTCGTCAGTCTGGAGTTCGACGGCGTGCCCGCCAAACAACTGCCTCCGGTCCTGGCCCAGGTCAGCTTGGGCAGTTACATCCCCAGTCAGTGGCAGGACGCGGTGGCGTTCCGACGCCCCGCGTCGATCCAGGTTCGCTGCGCCAACGGCATCGCGTTCTTGGACCTGCCCTCGTCCCTGATCTGGTTCGACCAAAGCGGCCAACACAGCGAGAGTTTGGACTACGAGCGGCCGTTGGGCGAGCAGCTGCTGACCCAGTTCTACCGAGCCATCGTCAGCTTGATTCGCGTGTCCTCCGATTTGAACGATGCCTACCGAGCGATGAAAATCATGGATGCCTGCCGGTTGAGCGCCAGTAACGGGCAGCGGATCTCGTTTGCCGACCAGGCGGAAGCGGCTTGGGACAACTGCCCGCGTCAACGCCCCAGCCGCTGAGCTCGCCACTCGAATTGCTCCCACGCCAGAAAGCCCCGATCTTGGATTTCGCCACCGTATCAACTCTGCTCCAAGCCTGCTTGCGGCGCGACCAGCCATGGCTGCAGCGACGCTGGCAGTCCTGCCGATCGCGACTGCAGGACGCCGCCCGGGCCAACAACGGCGTCCGCGACTTGTGGCAACAGGTCAACGCCAATCTGCGCCGCCTGGCCGATGACGCCCTCGAACCGTCACCACTGCCATCACCGCCGCCGTCACCATCACCGCCGTCAATGCCGCCGTCACTGCTGCCGTCACCTCCATCCTCGGCACCGGTGTTGGAATCCGTTCCCTCCAGCGAATCTGGCTCGACGGGAAGTGAAGCGGCTGTCGGTCCAGAGCGGGCGCCCGCAATTGCCTCGCCGGCCGACTTCGCGCCCCCATCTTCCACCGCTGAAACAACGACCACTGTTCCGTCGACGCCCGCCGACTCCGGTGCGGACTCCCGCCGCGACGATCGCTCGGGAATGCAGACGCCGGCGGCGCGCGTTTGGAGCGAGATCTTGCGGCTGGCCGCGGAACTGGACAAGCTGGCCGCTCGCTCCGGCGAAAAGGCCGATTTCTGCTCGCATTTCCTCGGCCGACTGCAAGATTCCTGGCTGTTGGCCCGCCGGCGTCGCGACCAAATTCCAGCGATCCATTACGCAGGAGACCTGCCCGTCCACGCTCGGGTGACCGAGATCCGAACCGCGATTCAAGAGCATCAAGTCGTGATCCTCTGCGGCGAGACCGGCTCGGGGAAAAGCACCCAATTGCCCAAGATCTGCCTACAGGCTGGCTACGGTTGGCGGGGGCTGATCGGCCACACCCAGCCGCGGCGGATCGCCGCCCGCAGCGTCGCCGCACGAGTCGCACAGGAACTCAATGTGCGATTGGGAGACGAAGTCGGCTTCAAGATCCGCTTCCATGATGACACCAACCCACGGTCCTACATCAAGCTGATGACCGACGGTATCCTCTTGGCGGAAACCCAAAGCGATCGGGACTTCGACCAGTACGATTTGATTATCGTCGACGAGGCCCACGAACGCTCCCTGAACATCGACTTTCTCTTGGGCTACTTAAAACGCGTTTGCCAGCGACGGCCGGACTTCCGACTGGTGATTACCTCGGCCACCATCGATGCCGAGCGTTTCGCCGCGCACTTCGCCACTGCGTCTGGCCAACCCGCGCCGATCATCTCCGTCGAGGGCCGCGGTTTCCCGGTCGACATTCAGTATCGCAGCCCCGAATTCGAAGACGGTCGCTGGACGAATCCCGAACAGTCCGTCCTGCAAGCGGTCCGCGAGTTGGCAGCCCGGGACCGGGGACATATCTTGGTGTTTTTGCCAACCGAGCGGGACATCCTCTCGCTGAGCCGCAAGCTCCGCGATGTCCGTTTGGGTCGCGATGCGGTCGGCGGCAGCGAGGTCATTCCGCTCTACGCGCGGCTCAGTGCGGCGGACCAACAACGCATCTTTCAACCGTCGGCCCAACGCCGCATCGTCTTGGCCACCAATGTGGCGGAAAGTTCGCTGACGGTGCCGGATATCAAGTACGTGATCGATACCGGCACCGCTCGCATCAGTCGCTACTCGGCTCGCAGCAAGGTGCAACGCCTGCCGATTGAGGCGATCAGCCAAGCGTCGGCCAATCAACGGGCCGGTCGCTGCGGCCGCGTCGGCCCCGGGGTCTGCGTCCGCCTGTACAGCCAAGACGACTTTCAGGCTCGGGATCCATTTACCACACCGGAAATTCGTCGCACGAATCTGGCCAGCGTTATCCTGCAGGCCAAGCTGTTGGAGCTTGGCCCGCTGCAAGACTTCCCGTTTCTCGATCCGCCTCGGCCGGAAGCCTTGAACGATGGCGAGAAATCGCTGTTCGAAATCGGCGCGATCAACGAACAGGGGGACCTGACACCCGTTGGACGGCAGTTGGGCAAACTGCCCATCGACCCGCGGATCGGCCGGATGATCCTCGAGGCCGCCGAACAGGGCTGTCTGGCCGAGATCTTGATCATCGCCGCGGCGATTGAAGTGCCGGACCCACGCGTGCGACCCGTCGAACTGGCTCAGGCCGCTGATCAAGCTCATCGCCAATTCCAAGACAAACGCAGCGACTTCATGGCCTATCTCAAGCTGTGGAAGTTCTATCATGATGAGAAAGAGAAACGCAGCAAGACGCAATTTCGCAAATACTTGCATTCGAACTTTATCTCGCCCGAACGCATGCAACAGTGGCTGGACGTGCACCGCCAACTGCGACAAGTGGTCCGTGAATTGAAGTTGCCGATGGCGTCGGCCCAAGACAACTATGCCAACATCCATCGCTCATTGCTGGCCGGTTTCCTCTCGGGCATTGCCCAATGGGATGAAAAGCTGCCGAAGCTGAAGCAATACACGGGGGCAGGGAACGTCAAGTTCCAACTCTGGCCAGGCACCGGCCTGGACAAGTTGCCCAAGTGGATCATGGTCGCGGAATTGGTCGAGACCTCGCGCCTGTTCGGCCGCACCGTGGCCGCCATCGAGCCCGGCTGGATCGAGCCCCTGGCCAAGCACCTCGTGAACCGCCGCTACAGCGAACCGCGTTGGAATCCAAAAGCCTGTGGGGTGACGGCCAACGAGCGAGTGACGCTGTTCGGGCTGCCGATCGTCCCCCGCCGTCGAGTGCCCTACGGTCGCATCGATCCGCGTGAAAGCCAACTGCTGATGTTGGCGGAGGGCTTCTTCTTGGGGCAATGGGAGCAACCGGCCCCCGAGTTTTTACAGCGAAATTGGGAGACCCAACGCGATCTAAAGACACTCTGCGAAAAGAGCCGCCGCTTGGATTGGGTGATCGACGAACAACGCATCGTCGACTTCTATGCCGAGCGGTTGCCGGCCGATGTGGTCGATGCCGCCACCCTGCAACGCTTCCTCAAACAGGCCACGCCGGCTGCCATCCAGGCCCTGCACCTGCGGATCGAAGACATGATCCGCTTGGAGGACGACTACCGCCCGGAAGACTATCCCTCGGTTCTGGAGATCGGCGCCATGTCCCTGCCGCTGGCCTACTCCTTCCAGCCGGGCGAACCCGGGGATGGCGTGTTCGTGACCGTTCCCGCCGAGGGCCTCGGGCAGTTGTCCGACCAGCAATTGGCCTGGTGCGTGCCGGGTTGGATCGAAACCAAAATTGTGCAGATGATTCGCAGTTTGCCCAAGTCCGTTCGCCGCAATCTGGTGCCCGCCCCGGATACGGCCCGTCGTGTCGCCCAGGCGTTGACGTTCGGACACGGTTCGTTCTACTCGGAAGTCGCCAGTCGCTTGGCCGCCGAGGCCGAGGTGCCGTTGAGCGTGGCTGACTTCGATCTGGAGAAAATCGACGCCTACCTGACCTTGGGGGTCCGAGTCGTTGACTCCGACGGCGAGACGCTGGCCGAAGGTCGCTCGATCGCCGACCTCCGCCGGCAATTGGAAGCGCAAGGGGTTTCCGGTGGCAACCAGATCCAAGACCACAACTGGCAGTTGACCCAGCAGACGGACTGGACATTCGGCGCCCTGTCCTCGGAGACCGTGCTCAAGCGTGGCTCGGTGCAGGTGGCGGCCTATCCCGCCGTGGTGGATGAAGGCGAAACGGTGGGGATCGCCCTGTTTGACAACCGTAGCCTGGCCGCCGCCCGCCATGAATTGGGGGTGATTCGCCTCCTCCGCTTGGCCCATCACAAATCGCTCAAACGACAAGTCCGCGAGCTGCCAAATCTGGATCGTTGCAAGCTGCTCCTGTCCCGTTGGCTCAGCGCCGCGGCTCTGGAAGAGGGCCTGGAGAGTGTGTTGGTCAAGCACGCGTTGGGAGCTACCGCGACAACGATCCGCGACGAAGCCGCCTACCGCCACGTCCAACGGGGCTTGGTGGGACAAGTCGGTGGGGCCGCGGTGGATATCGCCAAGTGGCTTCCCGCCTTGGCCACCGCCATCCACCAGGTCGATCAGAAACTGGCGGATCTCAAAACAAATAATCGTTTTATAAAAACATTCAACGATGCTCGTGGGCAGCTCCGCGGGTTACTGGCGGAAGGCTTTCTGGTCAACACGCCCTGGGCCTGGCTCCAGCACGTGCCACGCTTTGTCGCCGGGATCGAGTACCGCCTCCAAAGACTCGATGCCAACTCCGTGTCCCTGGATCACGATCGACTCGAAGGAGTCGCGGAGTACTGGGGTCGCTACGAGCGGCAACAGGAACAGACTCGTTTGGAAAACCGCGTCGACCCCGAACTGGAAGTCTTCCGCTGGTGGTTGGAGGAGTACCGCATTTCGTTGTTCGCGCAACCGCTCGGCACCAGCATCAAGGTGTCCCCGCAACGCCTGGAGAAACAATGGTCCCTGGTCCACATCGGGACAGCGACCCCTGTTTAGACTCCGGCGGTGGACCGTTCCGCCAACGGGTGCTGGGAGCCGACAAGGCGATCGATTAAGGTTGAGAGAGTGAACCACTGTGGGCAGACACGGGGAAAAACATACGGGGAAGAACACGCGGGGAAAAATACACGGGGAAGATTACAAGGCGATTCTGCTGAACGGAAGGTCGAGCATTCATGAGTTTAGGTGTTGGGATTGTGGGCTGCGGGATGATCGCCAAGTTTCATGCCCGAGCGATCGCAGACACGGCGGGCTTGCATCTGGCAGCGGCCACCAGTCGTCGGCGGGAGAGCACGGAAGCGTTCGCCCAGGACTTTCCGTGCCGTGTGCATGACGATGTCGAATCACTGTGCCATGACCCCGACGTGCAAATGGTGGCGATCTGTACTCCCAGCGGCGCGCATTTGGAGCCTGGCCTGTTGGCCGCCGCTGCCGGGCGTCATGTCGTGGTGGAGAAGCCACTGGAAGTGACCGTCGAACGCTGCCAGCAGTTGATCGAGGCCTGCGACCGGGCGGGCGTGGTCCTGTCGACGATCTTCCCCTCCCGGTTCCATTCAGCGTCCCAACAAGTCAAACGCGCGGTGGACCAAGGCCGCTTCGGGCGGCTGACCATGGGTGATGCTTACGTCAAGTGGTACCGCACGCAGCAGTATTACGACAGCGGTGCCTGGCGCGGGACCTGGGCACTGGACGGGGGCGGTGCCCTGATGAATCAAGCCATCCACAGCGTCGACCTGCTGCTGTGGTTGATGGGCCCCGTTGAGCAAGTGATGGCCCACACGGCGACCTTGGCTCATGAGCGGATCGAAGTCGAAGATGTTGCCACCGCCACCCTCAAGTTCCGCTCGGGGGCTCTCGGGGTGATCCAAGCTTCGACCGCCGTGTACCCCGGCATGCTCAAACGGATCGAGATCCATGGCGATCAAGGCTCGGCGGTGATCGAGGAAGAAGACCTCAAGGTCTGGAAGTTTGCCCAGGAACAAGCGACGGACGCGGCGATCTTGGCGGAACTCACCGGTCGTACCGCTACGGGAGGTGGCGCAGCGGATCCGGCGGCGATTGGCCATCACGGCCACGCGCTGCAGTACGCCGATATCGTGCGGGCGATCGATACCGGAACGTCGCCGTTGATCGACGGCCCGGCGGGCAGCAAAAGCGTCGAGTTGATCGCCGCGATTTACCAATCCGCGCGAACCAACCAACCCGTGCGTCTGGTGGATTGAGTCCGCAGCGTCTCGAAAGGCGCAATCCAATCGTTTTTTCCTTTCTGGAGTAAATCAGATCTAGCTTGATCAGAAACGGGGGTGAATCCGATTAGGACTCCGCCAGTCGACTCAACCCAATCGCCAAAGCGGCTCCCCCCCGGTCGTGCTCGTGCTCGTAATCGTGCTCGAAACAAACCTGCCATTGGCCTTGCAAGGCGAGATCAGATTGTTTTCTGCTTTCTGGAGCAATCAGGCCTAAATTGATTAGAAACGGGGGGGTGTTTGATTAGGATTACGAGCTAGAACCAAGAGCCAAGCACAGCTCTCGCTTATTCTGTGCTGGATTCGATTACGATTACCTCAGTCGATTCAACCCAATCGCCAAAGCGGTTCTCTCTCCCCGGTCGTGCTCGTGCTCGTGCTCGTAATCGTAATCGAAACAAACCTGCCATTGGCCTCGCAAGGCGAGATCAGATTGTTTTCTGCTTTCTGGAGCAATCAGGTCTATACTGATTAGAAACGAGGGTGTATTTGATTAGGATTACGAGCACGAACCAAGAGCGATGCACCTCTCTCGCTCCTTCTGTGCTGGATTCGATTACGATTACGAGCACGAGCACGATTGTTAGCGCGAGCGCGAAGCAAGAGCAATGCACCTCTCTCGCTTCCTCTGTACTGGATTCGATTACGATTACGAGCACGAGCACGAGCACGATTGTTTGCATGAGCATGAGCACGAAAAATGTTAGAGCGTTCTAACGAGATAGCAGCCGGGAGTGTGCTGGCCGCGCAGCGGCATCGGTGTTTATCTTGCCTTCCCATCCAATAACTGTCGCCCCTGATTCATCCGTGGCCATTCGTGTTCATCCGTGGCTCCAGTCCTCTTAACCTCAACCTGATCTTGCCCACTAGCCCCTAACCGCCACAACTCTACGCACTACGCCTCCCCAATCTTTCTGCCAAACATTTTTCTGCCTTTGCTTATTGGCGATCTCTTGTGCCGGCCCTCCGGGCCTCACGGTCCACTAGACAATGGTGCAACCTACCGGTGGCTCACGCCACCGGCAGGGGTTGTACCGGCCCTCCGGGCCTCAGAGCGGGCAGTTGGGTTCAAGTGGGCAGCAAATGGGGTCGTTGTCATCCATATGAGAGGCGATGCTTGTGAAAAAAAAAGCAAGATTTCGAAATGCAAGTCTGATATTTCAGATCTGAGATCGGAAAGCTCACACGAACTAAGATCTAAGAACGCTCTCGCTGCTTCTGTGCTGGATTCGATTAGGATTACCTTAGTCGACTCAACCCAATCGCCAAAGCGGTTCTCTCCCCCGGTCGTGCTCGTGCTCGTGCTCGTAATCGTAATCGAAACAAACCTGCCATTGGCCTCGCAAGGCGAGATCAGATTGTTTTCTGCTTTCTGGAGCAATCAGGCCTAAATTGATTAGAAACTGGGATGTATTTGGCTAGGATTACGAGCTAGAACCAAGAGCCAAGCACAGCTAGCGCTTATTCTGTACTGGATTCGATTACGATTACGAGCACGAGCACGATTGTTAGCGCGAGCGCGAAGCAAGAGCAATGCACCTCTCTCGCTTCCTTCTGTACTGGATTCGATTACGATTACGAGCACGAGCACGAGCACGATTGTTTGCATGAGCATGAGCACGAAAAATGTTAGAGCGTTCTAACGAGATAGCAGCCGGGAGTGTGCTGGCCGCGCAGCGGCATCGGTGTTTATCTTGCCTTCCCATCCAATAACTGTCGCCCCTGATTCATCCGTGTCCATTCGTGTTCATCCGTGGCTCCAGTCTTCTTAACCTCAGCCTGATCTTGCCCCACTAGCCCCTAACCGCCACAACTCTACGCACTACGCCTCCCCAATCTTTCTGCCAAACATTTTTCTGCCTTTGCTTATTGGCGATCTCTTGTGCCGGCCCTCCGGGCCTCACGGTCCACTAGACAATGGTGCAACCTACCGGTGGCTCACGCCACCGGCAGGGTTGTACCGGCCCTCCGGGCCTCAGAGCGGGCAGTTGGGTTCAAGTGGGCAGCAAATGGGGTAGTTGTCATCCATATGAGAGGCGATGCTTGTAACAAAACAAAAAAGCAAGATTTCGAAATGCAAGTCTGATATTTCAGATCTGAGATCCAAAAGCTCACACGAACCAAGAACCAGGAACCAAGAACCAGGAACCAAGAACTAAGAACCAAGACACTAAGAACCAAGAACGATCTCGCTTCCTCTGTACCGGATTCGATTAGGATTACGAGCACGAGCACGAGCACGATTGTTTGCACGAGCATGAGCACGAAAAATGTTAGAGCGTTCTAACGAGATAGCAGCCGGGAGTGTGCTGGCCGCGCAGCGGCATCGGTGTTTATCTTGCCTTCCCATCCAATAACTGTCGCCCCTGATTCATCCGTGTCCATTCGTGTTCATCCGTGGCTCCAGTCTTCTTAACCTCAGCCTGATCTTGCCCCACTAGCCCCTAACCGCCACAACTCTAAGCCCTACGCACTACGCCCTACGCCTCCCCAATCTTTCTGCCAAACATTTTTCTGCCTTTGCTTATTGGCGATCTCTGTGTCAGCCCTCCGGGCCTCACGGTCCACTAGACAATGGTGTAACCTGGCCTGGTGGCTCACGCCACCGGCAGGGGTTGTACCGGCCCTCCGGGCCTCAGAGCGGGCAGTTGGGTTCAAGTGGGCAGCAAATGGGGTCAGTTGTCATCCATATGAGAGGCGATGCTTGTGAAAAAAACAAAAAGCAAGATTTCGAATTGCAAGTCTGATATTTCAGATCTGAGATCCGAAAGCTCACACGAACCAAGATCCAAGAACTAAGAACCAAGAACTAAGAACCAAGAACTAAGAACCAAGAACGATCTCGCTTCATCTGTACCGGATTCGATTAGGATTACGAGCACGAGCACGAGCACGATTGTTTGCGCGAGCATGAGCACGAAAAATGTTAGAGCGTTCTAACGAGATAAGCAGCCGGGAGGATGCTAGCCGCGCAGCGGCATCGGTGTTCATCGTGCCTTCAAATCCAAAAACCGTAGACCCTGGCTTATCCGTGTCCATTCGTGTTCATCCGTGGCTCTGTCTCTCTTTACCTCAGCCTGATCTTGCCCCACTAGCCCCTAACCGCCACAACTCTACGCACTACGCCCTACGCCTCCCAATCTTTCTGCCAAACATTTTTCTGCCTTTGCTTATTGGCGATCTTTGTGCCGGCCCTCCGGGCCTCACGGTCCACTAGACAATGGTGCAACCTACCGGTGGCTCACGCCACCGGCAGGGGTGTACCGGCCCTCCGGGCCTCAGAGCGGGCAGTTGGGTTCAAGTGGGCAGCAAATGGGGTCGTTGTCATCCATATGAGAGGCGATGCTTGTGAAAAAACAAAAAAGCAAGATTTCGAAATGCAAGTCTGATATTTCAGATCTGAGATCGGAAAGCTCACACGAACTAAGATCTAAGAACTAAGAACCAAGAACTAAGAACCAAGAACTAAGAACCAAGAACGATCTCGCTTCATCTGTACCGGATTCGATTAGGATTACGAGCACGAGCACGAGCACGATTGTTAGCGCGAGCATGAGCACGAAAAATGTTAGAGCGTTCTAACGAGATAGCAGCCGGGAGTGTGCTGGCCGCGCAGCGGCATCGGTGTTTATCTTGCCTTCCCATCCAATAACTGTCGCCCCTAATTCATCCGTGGCCATTCGTGTTCATCCGTGGCTCCAGTCTTCTTAACCTCAGCCTGATCTTGCCCCACTAGCCCCTAACCGCCACAACTCTACGCACTACGCCCTACGCCTCCCCAATCTTTCTGCCAAACATTTTTCTGCCTTTGCTTATTGGCGATCTCTTGTGCCGGCCCTCCGGGCCTCACGGTCCACTAGACAATGGTGCAACCTACCGGTGGCTCACGCCACCGGCAGGGGTTGTACCGGCCCTCCGGGCCTCAGAGCGGGCAGTTGGGTTCAAGTGGGCAGCAAATGGGGTAGTTGTCATCCCTATGAGAGGCGATGCTTGTGAAAAAACAAAAAAGCAAGATTTCGAAATGCAAGTCTGATATTTCAGATCTGAGATCGGAAAGCTCACACGAACTAAGAACTAAGAACCAAGAACTAAGAACTAAGAACTAAGAACTAAGAACTAAGATTACTACAGTCAACTCAGAACTAACGAACCTAAGAACTAAGAACTAAGAACTAAGAACTAAGAACTAAGAACTAAGAACTAAGAACTAAGAACTAAGAACTAAGAACCAAGAACTAAGAACTAAGAACTAAGAACTAAGAACCAAGAACTAAGAACTAAGAACCAAGAACCAAGAACCAAGAACGATCTCGCTTCTTCTGTGCTGGATTCGATTAGGATTACGAGCACGAGCACGAGCACGATTGTTTGCACGAGCATGAGCACGAAAAATGTTAGAGCGTTCTAACGAGATAGCAGCCGGGAGTGTGCTCGCCGCGCAGCGGCATCGGTGTTTATCTTGCCTTCCCATCCAATAACTGTCGCCCCTGATTCATCCGTGTCCATTCGTGTTCATCCGTGGCTCCAGTCTTCTTAACCTCAGCCTGATCTTGCCCCACTAGCCCCTAACCGCCACAACTCTACGCCCTACGCCTCCCCAATCTTTCTGCCAAAAATTTTTCTGCCTTTGCTTATTGGCGATTTCTTGTGCCGGCCCTCCGGGCCTCACGGTCCACTAGACAATGGTGCAACCTACCGGTGGCTCACGCCACCGGCAGGGGTTGTACCGGCCCTCCGGGCCTCAGAGCGGGCAGTTGGGTTCAAGTGGGCAGCAAATGGGGTAGTTGTCATCCATATGAGTGGCGATGCTTGTGAAAAAACAAAAAAGTCAGATTTCAAATTGCAAGTCTGATATTTCAGATCTGAGATCCGAAAGCTCACACGAACCAAGAATCTAAGAACGCTCTCGCTGCTTCTGTGCTGGATTCGATTAGGATTACCTTAGTCGACTCAACCCAATCGCCAAAGCGGTTCTCTCCCCCCGGTCGTGCTCGTGCTCGTGCTCGTAATCGTAATCGAAACAAACCTGCCATTGGCCTCGCAAGGCGCGATCCAATCGTTTTGTTCATGAAGCAATCAGGCCTAAATTGATTAGCAACGGGGGGGGTGTTTGATTAGGATTACGAGCTAGAACCAAGAGCCAAGCACAGCTCGCGCTTCTTCTGTACTGGATTCGATTACGATTACGAGCACGAGCACGAGCACGATTGTTAGCGCGAGCACGATTGTTAGCACGAGCACGATTGTTAGCGCGATGTTAGCACAAGCCAGAATAATCTCTCACGCTTCTTCTGTACTGGATTCGATTACGATTACGAGCACGAGCACGAGCACGATTGTTAGCAAGATCGAAAGAACGCGCAGCAAGAGTCCATCTGCTATTCAGTCTTTGCCAGGAACCCCAATCATTCAGACGGTCTCGGCCATGTCGCGGGCGTGGTAACTGGAGCGGACAAACGGGCCAGACGCAACTTTCTTAAACCCCAGTCGCTCGGCCATGTCGCCCAAGAATTTGAACTCGTCGGGATGGATATACCGGACAACACTCAGATAACGCGTTTCCGAAGGCTGCAGGTACTGGCCCAAGGTCAGGAAGTCGCAATCGGCGTCCCGCAAGTCGCTCAGCACATCCAACACCTCGTCGTGCGTTTCGCCCAGACCCAACATCAGGCCGCTCTTGGTTTTGACCTGCGGGTCCATCTGCTTGACCGTCCGCAACAGATCCATCGTCCAGCGGTAACGGGACTTGGGCCCGCGGACACGGCGGTACAAACGCGGCACGGTCTCGGTGTTGTGATTAAAAACTTCCGGCCGAGCCGACATCAGGGTCTCGACGGCGGCCAGATTGTCGACAAAATCCGGCGTCAAAACCTCGATGGTGGAATCCGGCACCAGTTCGCGCACGGCCAAAATGCACTGGCGAAAGTGCTCGGCTCCGCCGTCCGCCAAGTCATCCCGCGTGACGCTGGTGATCACCACGTGCTTCAGACCCAACCGCAGTGCGGCCTGAGCCAATCGCTGGGGCTCGTCCGCCTCCAAAGCGCCGGGCCGTCCACGCTTGACGGCACAGAAACCACAGGGCCGCGTGCAGGTGTTGCCCAGGATCATGAACGTGGCGGTCTGCTGTGAATAACACTCGGAACGATTGGGGCACTTGGCGTTGTCGCAGACCGTCTCCAGCCCCAACTCCTCCATCAGACCGGCAGTGAAGTTAACACCGCCCTTGGGCAGTGGCTTCTTCAACCAACGCGGCAATCGCTTGACGGTCGATTCGTCCACCGAGCTCTCGTCCGCCGCAGTTTGCGCCACAATGGGCAGAGAAATCAACTTCGACACCAGCCGCTACCTTTGTAAGTGAGCCTCGAACCAATCGCCGCAAGAACCAGCAAGCCTCCCGCCGACCGAATGGGCCGCGGTCGTCCGACCGAGAAACCCGACCAAACGCGACAATTGCAGGCCCATTCTAACCGTCCGCCGTCGAATCGGGAACCGTGTCCGCTGGCAAAAACCGGCCCGCAGAGGCCATTAACCGCGTCCCGCTGGGTGGGTTCACTGGGGCAGTTCGCCCTGGGCGATCTGGTAGAGGGCCTGGGCCACGCGGTACTCGGCCTTGGCATCGATGACATCCGACCGGGCTGCCGCCTCGGCCTCCTCATAGATATTCAGAATGATCAGATCCACGTCGCCCTCGTCGAATCGCCGACGAAAGATTTCGGCCGTTTGGCGAGCCAATTCCGCGTTGGCCTGCGTCTGCTGGTACTTGCGGGTTGCCGCGTTCAGGGCCGAGCGAGCGTCCTGCAGCTCGGCGGTGATCTTGTCGCCCACCAACTGCCGCTTGAATTGCAACTGCGTCAGCTTGCCACGCACAGCCTGTTGCTTACCGAGCATTTTGCGTTGCTGGGGCTCCCAATAGCCCAGCAAGCCGCTCTCCAGCTCGAACTGCGACTTGTCCCGCTTGTCACTCGACGGGGCCCCCGCGTCCTTCGAGGCATCCATGACCAAGTTCAACTCGGGGAGACCGATATTGCCGGCCTGCTGCAGCTCGATCCGCAGCCGTTCCGCCTGGTTGACCAGATACTGCAGTTCCGGTCGGTTCTCGAGCGCGAACTGCCGGTCCTGCTCAAAGGTCGACAATTGGGACAAGTCCAATTCCGAAAACTTGACGTCCGGGAGCGAGGCCCCAATCAAGATCGGCGACCCAGCCGGATTCCGGTAAAACATCGATAACTTGATGGCGGCCGACTCCACGCGACGCTGGGCGTTGATCAGCGAGGTCTGCCGAGTGGCAATCAACCGGGAATTATCCACCCGATCGGTCGGGGGCCGATCTTGCAGTTCGATTGTTCGTTCAATTTGCACCGTGCGGCTGGTGGCGATCTCCAGCAACTCCTGCTGGATTCCGAGCTTCGCATTGGCGGCCAACCAACTCCAATAAGCCTCGGCGGCAAACAACGCGATCTCCAACGATTGCTGGCGAATCAACGGTTCAACCGCCAGCACATCCTGTTCGTTTTTCAGCAGCTCGGCGCGACGATCATCGATGGTCCGATTGCGGATCAACGGCAGTTCAAACCCGACTGCCAGCTCACCGCCCTCGTTGGTCACCCGCTCTTGATACCAGGGTTGGATATCCCCGCGACCGATGCGGTAGCCAGCGTACGTCGAACCACCGTTCCAGAGGGGCTGCTCGGCGGACAAGGAGCCCCGCGTGTTCTCATAAAAACCGACTGCCCCTGTGAGTGCCGCCCCCTTCAGCTTGGTATCGAAAGCCCCCAAGGCAGCCAATTGATCACCGCCCGCAATCTGACGCAGCGCGATCGTCTCTTGAATCAGTGGGTAATACTGGACCGCCGAGTCAACGACTGTTGCCAAGTCCAGCTGCCTCGCCAGTTCGGCGTCCAAGTCACGCGACCCCAAATCGCCACCGAACTCGGTCGGCATCTGGCTATTGACCGCCTCTTGAATCCAATCGGGCAACTGGAACGGCCGCCCTTGAGGCGCTGAATTCTGGTCCGCTGGATCTTGGGGTGCCACGTCTTGGATCGCCGGATCTTGTCGCCGCGCTGCCTGGCGCAGCGGGGGGGTGGCAAAGGCGGCGGGTCGCACCGTATCTGCTTGAGCTTCCGACCTGAGCAAGCCGGCCGTGGCGTTTTGTGATCGGGTGGGCCCAGAATCTGCAGCCTTGGTCGACTCGGGTAGCGACGATCCGGAGGCGGTCGCACGCGACCCTGGGACGGTGGGCGTTGGGACTTGAGACGCGCGGACCTGAGAGGCCCTGCCGCTCAAGGGACTCTCTGTCGCAGCCAGACTCGTCGCTTCCGCCATTGCATCGACTGGCAGCCTGGCTGAACCCGTGACCACATTTGCCGGCCGACTCATCACTGGCCGCACCGCCGCAACCGGCTCCCGCCGCGGGTTTTCCAACCAAGTGGGCTTGCCTGCCTGGCTCAAAGAACAGCCAGAAAAGACCCCGCAGGCGCCAATCGCTAACCATTGCCATCTTCGCATTGGCAGAACAACCCGTGGGACGAAAGACAAGACTAGACCTCACCCAACACTCTCGGTAGTAAACGCAACCGATGTTAGACGAGCCAGCAAGGCCGACGCGACTCGGGTGAGTCCGCAGTCAGCCTCTGCCATTGATTATCGAATTCTGGCCGGACAGAGAAGAGTAAAACGCAACGATCAGTGCGAAAAAAGCGATTTTGCCGCCCCTCGATACGGGCCCTCGCAGTCCGGCGCGAGCAGAACCCGCGGCCGAACGTTGGGCCGGTGGCGGCACGGCTGCATTCACTGCATTCAGGAGTGGAAGGCCTCGGAGGGGTTAGGACTTGATCCTGGGCACCTTGGACGGCTTTTCCTCGTTCGGATCTTTAAAGGTCGCCGGCGGGAACCCATTGAGTTGTCGCCAGAGCTCGAACCACAAAGGCACCTGTCCCAACATCACCCAACCGTTGGCCCGCAGGCCCTGGCGTAGGTAGATCCCGGACGGCCAGTCTTGCTGATCTGGGTCGGGACGCACCAAGATCCGGAACTGGCCTTGTCCGTCGTCCGTGGCATCGATTGCCGCCACTTGGCCGCCGAAGGACCCGATCGCGATGGACGGCCAGCCGACGAACTGGACCGCCGGCCAACCCTCAAACTGCAGGCGCACCTCCGCCCCCACCTCAATCAGCGGCAGGTCATTGCCCACCACAAACAATTCGACGGCGTTTTGGTCGGTATCCGGCACGATCGTGAACAGCTCATCGCCCTTCTTGATTTGTTGGCCTTGCTCAAACACAGGCAGAGTTAGCAACGTGCCGTCCTGCGGCGCCAAGATCTCGGTTCGTCCCAAGGTCGAATCGAACTTGATCTGCAAATCCAGCAGTTCTTTTTCGTAGGTGGCGACCTGACCACGGGCCTTCTCCAGCATTGCCTGGCCGTAATCGACCTTGGCCTGGGCCTCCCGCAGCTTCTGTTCCCGTTCGTTCCGTTTCGCGTCGACATCGTTCAAAGCGGCGTCGACTTCCCGCGCGGCGGCGGTCAATAACGCCGCGGCCGTCTCGTGCTCGGCGCGAATCTTTTCAAACTCTCGTTCGGCCCGCAGGCCCTCCTCGGTCAAGGTCGCCTGCCGATCCAAGTCCAGCTTGGCCTGACGCTCCTTGGCCTGATAAGCCACGTAGTCCGCCTGCTTGGCCTTGAGCTTGTTCTCGGCACCCAGGACCATTTGATCCGCTGCCAAAACCGCGTAATCTCGCGCTTCTTCGTACGACTTCAACTGGCGTTCCAGGGCCGTGACCTCCGCCTCCGATAAGGTCAGCTTGCTCCTGGACCAATCGAGCTGTTGCTCCATCTGGACCTTCAGCCCGGCAGCTAAAGGCTCGATGAGCATGATAAAATCGCCCTTCTTGATCACCGTCCCTTCGCGCAGATCAGGGCCGATGCGGCCGATCACGCCTTCTGCCTGGGCAGTCACCCTCTGCAAACGCTGCTGGGGCACAAAGGCCACGACGCGTCCGGTCGCGCGGGACGTCTGCTGCCAGGGCAGGAACAACAACGCCGCCGCGGCCAAAACGACGGTCCACAGCAGATAGCGAGCGGTCTGTTTGGCCCAAACAGACGACTGGACCAAGCCCACAACGGGCAGCAGCCGCTTGTCTTTTTTTGCTTTCGAGAGTTCCGTAATGGCACCCATGGCTATCGCACCTCAAATTTGGGGTTGCGGACTTCGCCGCGGTCCAGATCCAACAGTTGGTCGCAGGTGGCAATCACGGCATAGCGACCAGTAGCAACGACGGTGGTCCACGGCGCTTGCGGCCCGATCAACTCCGGCAGCAAATCTGGCAAGAGCGCGTCGGACAATCGATCCAATGTCCCGTCAATCAACAGCAATTTGGGCCGCTCGATGATCGCACGAGCCAACATCAGCCGCAAGCACTGGGACTCGGTGAGCGGCTGGCCCAGCGACTCCAGTTCCGTATCGATCCCGTCGGGCAACGCCTCGATGTCCGCCAACAGCCCGACCTTCTGCAAAGCCTCGCGGACGTCCGTCGAACGCACGTTGGACCGATCCAGATGCACGTTTTCGGCGATCGTGGCCTTGATCACCTCGATCCCGGCCGCGTAGCCAATCTCCTGTTCGACCAACGAGAAGTTCAGCTCGTGAGTACAGACCCCGGCCATCTTGATCTGCCCCGCCTTGGGCAGACGCAATCCAGCCAACATCTGCAGCAAGGTTGTCTTGCCAGACGCGGGCGCCCCGACCACCGCCAAGGCCTCGCCCGCCACGACTTGGAAGTCGGGAAACCGCAATGCCTTCCCGCTACCCTGGAACGAAACCTTCGACGCCCTCACGTCACCCAGGCAACTCAAGTCGACCGGTGGGTAATAGCCGTCCTCGGCAATCGGCAACTCCAACAAATGCCGCAGCTTGTCGGCAGACGCCATCGTGTCGTAGTACAACTCAATGTGCTTCCCCATCTTGGCCACCGACCCCAAGATGCCCGACACAATCAATTCGGCCGCCACCAATTGGCCCAGCGTCAAGCCGCCGTTGATCACCAAGTAGCCTCCCAACGCCAACAGGGCCGTTGCCGAAACTGCCTGGATCCCCAACGTGGAAATGATCTGCCGCATCAAAATCCGGAAGTGAGCCGCACGCGCCCCAATGTAACCCTGAGCCAATTCATCCGAGCGATGCTCCGCCAGATTCAAGCCCGAGTTGCGGCGAAAGGCGTTTGGCGCACGCGTGATCTCCTCCATCCACGCGGCCATCTTGTACTTGTACTTCGATTCCACCAAGCTAGTGTTCACCGCGTTGCGGCCAATCATGTACAAATAGACCGTCAGGAAAAATAGCAATACAATGTCGTACCCCAGCAAAGCCGGGTGATAAAAGGCCAGAACGGCCATGCCGATGACAATCTGCAGCGTCACCATGATGCCATCAATCAAGAAGGTCGCCACGGCCTTCTGGACCGCAATCACATCAAAGAAACGATTGACCAACTCCGGCACATAATTTTTGTCGTAGACCGATTGATCCAATTTGGGCAAGCGGTACGTCAAGTCCGACACGACTCGGACGAACAACCGCCGCTGCACAATTTCCGCGATCCAAGTGCTCATCGCGATCAAGGCCGCACGGAAACTCAACAAGACAAACAATATCAGCGACAAGACAACGACTGGTTGGAAATACCGACCGAACGCCACCGTGTTGACCAAGGCCTCAACCGTGATCGGCGTGGCCAAGGCCAAAATCGATATCACCGCAGCGAACAAGACCAAGATCCGAAAGTCAGGCCGCTCGGAACGCAAGAAACGCCACAGCCAAACCAACGGGAAGGAGCTGTCCATGGCGCCCGTACCCACGGCCACCACCTTCTGAGCCACCTGGATCGACATCCGATCCGAATTCTCAGAATGGCTCGCGCCCGCATCCGACATCAGTTCTTGATAGGCCAGCCAGCGAGCTTCCCCCAACAGGTAGCCGTCGACCAAGTAACGACTGCCCTTCCGGGCCCGCAAGACAATCGGGGCGGCCTTCGTCCGAGTCGGGCAGAAGAGGACGACCGGCAAACCCTCGTCCAAAAAAGAATTGATGTCCGTCCAACTGGCCTGCATGTGGCTGATGCGGAAGCCAAAATGCCGAGCAATCGGGCCGAGATTCTGACTGAGCGAATCCTCGGCCGCCGACGACTGGGACTCGATCTCCACGCACAAATGACGGAGCCGCTGCAAATCAACGTCCGTCTGAAAGTGGCCTGCAATTGACCGCAGGGCCCACACCAGATGCTCACTATTTTCCGAGATCACCGTCGTCCCTCGTGAAGTTCGGTGCCGAGATCATCAACTACGCGCAATCAGCCCGCCACCGCCTCGGCGCCTACGGACCGCTCACCCCGCCCCAATCCCGCACATCTTACCTAATCAGCCCTGCCTGAACAGATCGATTGCGCACCGCTCCCCCAGGAGCCGCAAGAGCGCACATTTGAACCGTAAATTATAGGCGACAAAAACAGACAAACCAGGACATTTTCCCTCAAATTTATTGAGAATCGCCTTGGCGCGGAAAGGAGACAGTTGGCCGAGGGCTCGCCGATGGTAGTTTTGCCTGGGGGCGGCGTTCTTTCTCGCTGCATTCCGCCTGAAGGCGGGACTACAAGCGGGGCCAACCCGGCGTAACACGGGAGCTGGTGGCCGAGGGTTCGCCGATTGTAGTTTTGCCTGCGGGCGGCGTTTTTTCTCTCCGCATTCCGCCTGAAGGCGGGACTACAAGCAGGGCCACCCAGCCACAAAACGGGAGCTGGTGGCCGAGGTTCCGCCGATTGTAGTCTTTCCTGCGGGCGGCGTTTTTTCGCTCCGCATTCCGCCTGAAGGCGGGACTACAAGCGGGGCCTCCCAGCCACAAAACGGGAGCTGGTGGCCGAGGGTTCGCCGATTGTAGTTTTGCCTGTGGGCGGCGTTTTTTCTCGCTGCATTCCGCCTGAAGGCGGGACTACAAGCGGAGCCTCCCAGCCACAAAACGGGAGCTGGTGGCCGAGGTTCCGCCGATGGTAGTTTTGCCTGTGGGCGGCGTTTTTTCTCGCTGCATTCCGCCTGAAGGCGGGACTACAAGCGGAGCCAACTCGGCGTAACACGGGAGCTGGTGGCCGAGGGTTCGCCGATTGTAGTTTTGCCTGTGGGCGGCGTTTTTTTCTCGCTGCATTCCGCCTAAAGGCGGGACTAAAAGCGGGGCCAACTCGGCGTAACACGGGAGCTGGTGGCCGAGGTTCCGCCGATGGCAGTTTTGCCTGCGGGCGGCGTTTTTTCTCGCTGCATTCCGCCTGAAGGCGGGACTACAAGCGGAGCCAACTCGGCGTAACACGGGAGCTGGTGGCCGAGGTCCCGCCGATTGTAGTTTTGCCTGCGGGCGGCGTTTTTTTCTCGCTGCATTCCGCCTGAAGGCGGGACTACAAGCAGGGCCTCCCAGCCACAAAACGGTAGCTGGTGGCCGAGGTTCCGCCGATGATAGTTTTGCCTGCGGGCGGCGTTTTTTTCTCGCTGCATTCCGCCTGAAGGCGGGACTACAAGCGGAGCGAACTCGGCGTAACACGGGAGCTGGTGGCCGAGGTCCCGCCGATTGTAGTTTTGCCTGCGGGCGGCGTTTTTTCTCGCTGCATTCCGCCTGAAGGCGGGACTACAAGCGGAGCCAACTCGGCGTAACACGGGAGCTGGTGGCCGAGGGCTCGCCGATGATAGTTTTGCCTGCGGGCGGCGTTTTTCTCGCTGCATTCCGCCTGAAGGCGGGACTACAAGCGGGGCCAACTCGGCGTAACACGGGAGCTGGTGGCCGAGGGTTCGCCGATGGTAGTTTTGCCTGTGAACGGCGTTCTTTCTCGCTGCATTCCGACTTTGACATTGCAGCGGTCGGTCAATTTGAATACCCTCCCGCGCGAAGTCCAATCGTCCAACCCGTTGTCCATTGCGGTACCCGCCATGCCGAACTCGCCCAACACCACGGCCGAACAACTGCAACTGGCCGAGAAGATCAACCTGTACTCTCAGGTTACCGGCCCGCTCAAGAGCCTGACTTTTTTCCAACGCAGCCTGCTGATGGCCGAGCTCTCGATGCTGGCCTACCTCCCGCCCGACAAGGCCTCGCTGGCCGTCCAGAAAATCGGGTTTCGCGAGAGCATGTTTTTCAACCAAAAGGGTGCCCAGGCCTACTGGTTCCAAAGCCCCTGGGATGCCGTGATCGTCTGCCGCGGAACAGAACCCCACGATTGGTACGACATCCGAGCCAATGTCAATCTCTGGATGGAGGTCGCGGAAACCGTGGGCAAGGTCCACCGCGGCTTCAAACGTGAAATGGATCGACTGTGGCCGCGACTGGAGCAGGCCCTGGTCCGCAACCGGCAACCCCTGTGGTTCACCGGCCATTCCCTGGGTGGAGCCATGGCGACCATCTGTGCGGGTCGCTGCAAGATTTCGTACATCAAGTCCAACCCCGAGGAACTGTACACGTACGGCAGCCCACGGGTCGGCAACCATCGCTACGTGCAGTTCACTCGCCTGCGCCATCATCGCTGGGTCAACAACAACGACATCGTCCCCACCGTCCCCCCCACCTGGCTGGGGTATCGGCACTGCGGCCAGGAATGGTACCTCAACTTTGCCGGCCAGTTGCGCAAATTGACCTGGAGCGGACGCCTCCACGACAGTTGGCAAGGCCTGCGAGAAGCCTGGACTCAGCGACGCTTTGACTTTGTCGCCGACCATTCCATGTTCGACTACATCGCCGCGATCCGCCACCTCTGTGCCGAGGAACGCCGGCAAGCCGCCGCAGAGGCCGCCGCAGAGGCAGCGGCAGAGGCAGCCCGCCAAGTCGGCGAGTCGACCGCCGCGGCCTCGTCACTGGTCGGACAGCTAACCGCCGGGCTTGGCATCGGCCTGGCCGCAGCCACCCATTGCCTGCAGGCCGTGCTGTCCACTCGCACGGATACCCCGCACCTGCCCACTTCAGCGACCGACCCCACCCACCTCGATTTGGCGGCCGATTTCCCGGCAGAAAATCCCGTCGAGGTCGACCTGAGCGGCGCGGTCGATACCCCTGCAGCGACCGCGGTCGAACCGCTCCGACGCGCGGCCTAACCCAGGGGTCTTCCAGCTTGCAACTCCCGCGACTGGCGGCCATACTGGCCGGCACAGCCCCTCGGTTTGCCCGACCGATAGTTCGGCGACCGCTGGCTTTTTTTGGGTGGTTACATGCTCCGCTTCTGGGTTTCGCTCCTGCTGACCTTTGGCTTCTTGGCGTTGCTGGTCGCCATAGTCGTAGCCCTCTACCGCCTCATCAATCGTTGGACTTCACCGCTCGACAGACCACAGGCCGACAGACCACTGGCCGACAGACCACTGGCCGGCCGCCAGTCACTCGGGCCAGCCAGCGGACCGGTCCCTCTGACGCTGTTCGATCGCGTGATGCAAATCCGAGAACTGGTCGCTGGGCTGCCACCCGAGCATCATTCGCGGCTGCTGAAGCGACTGTACCAAGACCTAGCGGAACGCGGCGCTCTGAGCGAGAACGATTTCGCACGGCTCGTGCAGGCACTCGAGCAGACGGGTTTGGCCGATCCGACAGCCAGCTCATTCGGGCCGCGCGAAATCCCCCCTGCCCCACCGACGACGATCTCGGCGATCCCACCCACACTGGCCGCACCGGCACTGGTCTCGGCCGAACTGGTCACACCCACACTGTCCACGCCCATACTGTCCACGCCCACACTGTCCCCGGCCGCACTGTCCACGCCCACACTGGCCTCAACCGAACTGTCCACGCCGGCACTGGTCGCACCCGAACTGGTCCCGGCCGCATTGGTCCCGGCCACGGCATCTCACGACCCGCCAGCCAAACCAGTTCTGACGACGCCGGCGCCTTGGGACATGCCCGACCCACCGCCCCGCGCGCCGCGAAAGAGTTTGGCCGAGTGGAGCCAAGGCTTCATGGAGGCCAAGAACATCCATTGGGGCGAATTGGCGAGCGGGATTCTGATCGTCGGCAGCGCGATGGGGTTGGTCTTGAGCTTGCGGCGTGAACTGCAGGACACCGTGCCGTATTTCCCGGCCCTGTTGTTTCTCCTGATCAGTTTGGCGGTGCACCAAGCGGGCGTCTACACGCTGCAGCGGTGGCGCCTGCGCAGCACCAGTCGCGGGCTGTTGCTGATCAGCCTGCTGTTGGTGCCTTTAAACTTTTTAGCGGGTATTTTGTTTAATGCCGAATCCGACAGCCAGCGTCCGCTGAGCGATCCCTGGCTGTGGACGGCCGTCGGGGTGGGGACCGCGGGCCTGGGTTGGATCACATGGTCGGCCGCTGGCTGTTTGTTGCGCCGCGGACGTTGGCAGCTGCTGCTGCCTCCGCTGACCATCGGCCTGGGGATGATCTTCATCAATCGCTGGCCGTGGGCCCACGAGCACCCGCAGCGATTGTGGGCCTTTCTGCCGCTGGTGTTGTCCGTGGTGCTGCCCTGGGCCAGCCTGACGTGGACCTTGGCTGCGCGACCGCGCGCCTCCGGGCACTCGGCAACACGCGTCTGGATTGTGGCGGGAATCTCCCTATTTTCGCTGGGGACGGCCTACGCACTGTTCCTGATGAAGTCGCCGGACCCGCCACAAGTGCTGTCGTCGCTGGCCCCCGGCTCGGCGATCTGGGTTTGTACCCTCTTGGGCCTGCTGGCGGTCCTGACTCGGCGTTTGCATGCCGAACCGCTTCGGCCATTGGTCTGGGTCAGCTGGGCCCTGATCGGTGTCTTGGGGTTCTCCTTGGCCGTCCTCCTGGCGTGGTCCTGGCGCTGCCCGCGTGACCTGTTGTTGCTCACGGTCCTTTACACCTGCGCCGCGAGCGTCGCTGCCGCCTGGACGCGACGTTACGTCTATCTACCCGCCGCCTTGGTCAGCCTGCTCTTGGCGGCTTTGATCGGCCGCGGACTCTGGACCGGCGTCATCACTTGGAACGAAATCGTGGCGCCCGCCATTCTCCTGGACCTGGTCCTGAACGGCCGAGCCGCGGTGTTGTTCCTATTGACCGGTACAACGTTGGCCGTCGCGACCCCCTTGATCGTGCGTTACTTCGGCTCGGCGACCCTGGCAGCTTCAACCTCGGATCATCACACAAAACAGCAGGGTCACGCAGAGCGGCAGGGTCACGCAGAGCGGCAGGGTCAGGGGGTGCGGCAGGATCAGGGGGTGCGGCAGGGTCATTGGTGGGAGGCGACTCCGCAACGGCTGCGACGCTGGAACTTCTTGACCGCCGTGGGACTGGTGAGTTGCGGCGGCCTGTTGGCGTTGATCGGCGCTTACCGTCCGGCGGCCGATCGCTGGGATTCGCTCTTGGGGAGCGGCCTGCTGCTGAGTGTGGCGTTGATGGTGGTGGCCGCCGCGCTCTGGGGCAACTTCCGACAGCGCAGCACCATCGCCTTGACCGTGGTCGGCACCCTGTTGTTGCTGGCCACCGGCCTGGAGGCGTCGTTTGGCAACCGCTATCTCCAGACGCACTGGGGCACTTGGGGAATCGAACCGCTGCAACGAGGCCTGGCGGCGGGAGCCAGCGTGACCGCCCTGCTGTTGGCAGCCAGCGTCTGTCAAGTCCAACGTCGCAAGTCGCTGCCGGCGTTGACCTTTGCCGAAACGGCCTGGTTCGTCGGTCACCTGGGCCTGCTCCTTGGCTGGGCCGCGATCGTCACCGACCCCTACTCGCGGCTGGCAACTGCCAGTGGCGGCGTGTTGACGATCACGACCCTGGCGGCCGGTTGCCTCTGTCCTCGTTGGCGCCAGGCTCGCTGCGAATCGGCCGCTGGCCTGGGCCTGCTCTTCTTGGTGGGCACCCATTACCAGGCGACAGAACTCCAGCCCACTCAGGTGGGCACGGCAGCTTGGGCCTTTGTCTCCGCCGCGGTCGTCGGCCTGGGATGCCTGGTCGCGGAATGGTTCGACCGACGGGGTCGAACGATGAGCTCCCTCGATCGACGCGGCGACGAAGTGACCGAGACGACGCAGGCATCCGACCGCAATGACGAGCCCAAACAAGATGGCGATTTTATTCCATTAACCATTTTAACTAAACCTATTCCAGAATTAAAAACGAGCATCGCTAATGAATCTCGAGAATTCCGCCCGCGCGAGTTGGCGTTGGCGCTGGTTCCCTTGGCGTTGATCGGCTGCGTGGTGGCCGGCTGCCTGGACGCCGTCAACCGCGAGATCTGGGCGGTGGCGCCGACGCGTCTACCGGTCACTTGGCAGTTGGCCAGCGTGGTCAACTTGGCCACGGCGGTACTCCTGGGCTGGGCCGGCGGATTGCTGTTCCGCTCTCTCGGTCGCGGACGGGCTCAGGCGGGCCCGTGGTCGCTGGTCTCCGCTCAACTGGGGGGCCTGGCGGCGGGGCTATTGATCTTCACTGCTGTGGCCCAAGGCGTTCGCTGGGACGATGACCTGCGGGCCGCCTCCGGCATTCGCTGGAGCGTCGCCGCCCTCGGATTGCTCGGTGCGGCCCTATCTTTTGTCCTGCCGGGTTGGTTTGTTGCTCTGCCAAAGCCCGCGGCGACCGGCACCGATCTCGACGAGGAAGCGGACAAGGAGGAAGATCGAGTCGCATATTCGGATACGCTAAACAAGCCACCTTTAGGAGCCCTTCCGGCGGTCCGTCAAGCGATCGTCTGGACCTGGGTCGTCGGTTGTGTCGCGGTCGTCTTTTCCTTGACGGGCCTGGCGGTGGCCGGCTTCCTCTTGGTCGGGCCGGCCGTATCCGGTGTCTCGCCCCGCAGCACTTGGCTGGGCAGCCTGCGGACCGATGCGACCTACGGCCTGCCGGTAGCCATCCTCTTGGCGATGGTTCTAATGCTCAGCATCAGTCAACATCGCCGCGGCTTGGCGATCGCTGGTTCTTATTTGTTGCGATCGATTGTCGTGTTTCAATTGCTGCTACTTGTACTGTCGCCGCACCCGCGACTGGCGACCGAGTGGTTTGTGATGATCGTCCAGATGGTCTCGGCGGGCATGACGCTGTACGGCTGGGCGTGGTGGGCGAATCGCCAACGTTGCCACACGCCATTCGCCGTGGGACGTTGGTGGCAACCGCTGCAGATGCACACGCTGTTTAATGCCGCGTTGCTGGTGGGCCTGATGAGCTTGGTCGTAGCGAAGTATTTTCTGGAACCCACGCAGCCATTGGGCTGGATCCAGGCGGCCGGCAACACCGTGGGCCTAGTGACGGTATTGGTGTTTTTGCCGCTGTATTACGTCCTGTTCCTGCGCGGTGACACGGGACGCGGTGATACTGACCGCGGTGACACGGGACGCGGTGATACGGGACGCGGCATTACTGGCCGCGGCGACATTCGGCGTGGGGACGCGTTACGGTGGCTGGTCCCTGCGGTCGTGGTGGCCATGATCGCCGCCACGATGACGGTCGTGAATTTGGAACGCTGGGGGCAATGGTCGCCGGGACTGGCCTTCTTGGCCCTGGGTTGGTCTTGGGTGGTCATCGCCGCTGGCATGGCCGTGGCCCATGGCTTGCAACCCCTCGGCCAGCAACAGCACGAATCGAATCCATGGTTCCGCGACTCGCAGCGGCTCACAGTCGGCGGACTGTGGGCGATGCTGAGTGGCCTGATCCTGCTGTTCAGCTTCCGCGGACTCGACACGCTCCCGTCGTTAGAAGTGCACTTCCGCGGGATGCTGACCTGTCTGTTGGGCTTGGGCGTGACCTTGGGTGCGATTCGGCAAGCGACTTGGTTGCCGTTCTTGTTGGCGCCCCTGGCCAGTATCGTGGTGGCGGGTTGGGTGCAGTACCCACCGCAGCGACTCGTGCCCAGGTCCTGGGAGTTGTCCCCCAGCGTCCACTTGGCGGCCTACCTGCTGATCGCAGTTGCCTGGACAACCGCCTACTTATTGCGGCGTTACCGGGGACATAGCATCAATCACCGCTCGCCGCTGCAGTTCGGCCGTTGGGCTTTGTTCGCTGCTGTGGCGGTGGTGATGCTTGCGTTGGCTTGGGAGCCGGGCCATGTCCTGCAAGCGCGAGAAACGGTGCTCTTGGGTATGAGCATCGGGCTAACCCTGCTCAACCTGTGGTGCGATCGCGAGCACTGGCGGATCAGCCCTCGGGCCTGGATCAGCTTGGCGACGGTGACTGCGACCAGTACCTGTTTGGCCGCTTGGCTCCTGCCCTCTTACCGTTTTCAGGGCCTGGCGTGGCTGATTTCTGCCGGTGCGACTATCTTCGCCTGGGGTATCTGCCTGCATGACGCTCGTTCGTTTGAGCGGTTGGGCCGCCGCCTCCGCGTCCCGCGTTTGGCCGCCACTCGCCAAGCCGCCTGGCGTTGGTTGCCGCCCTTAGCCGCGACAGTCGCTGCGATACTGGTGGTGTTGACGCTCGGTTATCAGTTCAACGCCGCCACGCTGTGGGAGCGACAGATCGCGACCTTTGGCCCCTTATTGGCTGGCCTGGGTTTTGTCGCGTTTGCCATGGCGACGCAACAGGCCTGGCAGCGCTACACCGCCATCACTTTGTTCACGATTACCGCGCTATTTTTGTCTTGGACGACCGTACCCTCCGGCGACACATGGGGTTTGGGCCTGTTGTTCCACACCTACTGGGTCTTGGGTTTCGGTTACCTGGTTTATGGCTTTGTGATCGCCCACGCGTTGCGGGCCGCCGACGCCTGGCGCGAGGCCTTGCAGAAATCGTCGCTCATCCTACTGATGCTGGCGGTCGGCTGCTTGAGCTCGATTCTGTTGATCGAATTCGGTCGCTGGGTGGACGTTCAGCCACAGTCGGCCACCACTGCCCAAGCCGCCCTGGTGGCCTTGATGACTTTGGGCCTGGCCGTTTCCCTGATCGTGCT
Source organism: Pirellulaceae bacterium (assembly GCA_018402565.1). Classification (GTDB taxonomy): domain Bacteria; phylum Planctomycetota; class Planctomycetia; order Pirellulales; family Pirellulaceae; genus M30B19. Next base: position 734,609 of record JAGYIQ010000003.1, read on the forward strand.
GGCTTTGAAACCCGATCAACAGGTCCTCACCTGGGACATGCCGGCACGCCAGGGCTTGGTCTATGCGGCTCAACTGTTATTGGTGGCGACCTTGGCCCATTGCGCCTTCACCCTGCCTGGGCTGTTCCGCTTTGGGCTGCAACAGTACTGGCCCTACGCCGCCATGGGCCTGGCATTCGGCGGCATCGGCGTATGGCATTGGCTGCAGCGACGCGGCCTGATCGTCCTGGCCGAGCCCCTGGCGACCACCTTGCTGCTGCTGCCTGCCGCAGCGGCCTGCGTCTCGTTGGGCTGGCCAGCCCAGACCGACCGGTCGCTGGTACTGTTACTGGCGGGGTTGGTCTACGGCTGCCTGACGCTCACGCACCCCGGGTTCTGGACCAGACTGGCCACCTTCGCCAGCGGCAACTTGGCCCTGTGGCTGTTGCTGGATCGCTTCCCGTTGCTCAGCTTCCAGAACCACCCGCAACTGTGGCTGATCCCCCCGGCCGTGGCGACCTTGGTGATCTCCTGGATCGAGGCCCCGCGCTTGGGAACACGTGCCGCCACCTCCCTGCGCTACCTGGCCCTCGCCGCGATCTACATCAGCTCCACCAGCGAGTTGTTCATTCATGGCATCGGGGCATCACTGGCTCCGCCGATGATCTTGGCCAGCTTGGCCGTGCTGGGCATGCTGACGGGCATGTTACTCAACATTCGCGAGTACATTGTCTTGGGCGTCTTGTTCCTGTTGGTTGCCATGTTCACCATGGTTTCCCATGCCCAACAACAACTGGGTCATGTCTGGCCCTGGTGGGCCTTCGGGATCACGTTGGGCGTCGCCACGCTGGTGTTCTTTGGCATCTTCGAGCAACGCCGCAACCAAAGGCGGCAGATTTTGACAGCCAACCAAGACAAAAATGCCAACGCCAACACGGACCCCACTGACAGCGGCAGATGATCCAGCTCGGTGAAGTAATGCCAGAGGGTCTCGCCCGTGCCCGGCTCACCGCGGCCGTGGCCCTCGTGAAAAACCGCCCAACCCACAGACAACCGTTTCGCTTGAATCAACATTCTATCTCCTTCAGCCCAGCGAACAGGACAACCCAGTGGCACCTAACCCTGTGCGGTTGCCACCTGGCCCTGTGCAGTTGCTGGCCCTGTGCAGTTGCTGGCCCTGTGCGGTTTCCCGCTGGCCCTGTGCAGTTCCCCTCCGTGTCAACGGCCTTATGTGGCGGGAGGCACGGTCAACACTTTACCACCCGGGCCTAAATTATACACGATCGTCGACCCGATCTGACTGGCCTGGCCCCAGCAGTCGTGGACATGGCCGCAGAGGACAACTGCAGGCGTCTGCTGCTCAATCGCCTGCAGCACCGCTCGACTACCGACCGAGTGGCCGCGACTATTGCGATCGACATGGCCCAAAGGGGGCGAGTGACTGACGAGAATCGCGTTCGTTGGACAAGCGGCCAACAGCTGCGTGGCATCGGCCTCCGAGAGATCACAGCTCCAAGCGCCGAACGGCGTCTCTGGGACGGCGTAGCCCAGCCCAAAAAACACGTGATCGCCCCAGGACAAGGAAGAGCCGTGCAGCACGTGAATGTGGGAGTAAGCCTGACAGGCGTCCCGCAACTCCTCGACTGATTCGCCATTCCCCGCCACCAAAATCAGCGGCTGAGTGATCGGAGCCAGGGCCTCAATCGTGGGCCGCAGTCGTTGCCGCATGACGGCAAAATCGCCGGCTCCCACCACCACGTCGACCGCCTCCGCTCGAGCGACCTGCACCAAGCGTTCGCAAGCGGCCAAATCGTTGTGGACATCTGAAAACGCCAAGAGCTTCATGCATTATTGCTTGATCGAGTTGAGAAACGACTTGACCTCGTCGGGCTGTTGATGGGCCGCTTGTTGGACAGGCAGCGCCGTGGCACTGTCGGCTGGGGGTCCCAACGTGGCCACGTAGTCCAACCACTTGGGGACATCTTTGCCGAACTTTTCACCGGTAATCTTGCCCAAGCTCTCGGCAGCGACCAACTGCAAGGCGGGCTGTTCCTGCTCCAGCACCGAACGCAACGCCAGGGCGGCCTCCGAGGACTTGAACCGTCCAATCGAGCGAATCGCGGCGATCTGCACGTCTTCACTGGCGTCGCTCCGCAACAGCTGTGTCAACTGCAGCAACGCATCCGCGGTCGCCATCTGGCCGTAGACCTCGCAGGCAGCGACTCGCACGTCCGCGTTCTGATCCCGCGCGGCGACGGCCACCGAGGACATGGCGGCTTCCGGCGACAACTCGCCCAAGAGCCTGACCGCGTGCAGCCGCACCAGCATCCGATTGTCCTTCTCCAACATGTCGGCAAATCGCTTCGCCAAACGCTGCTGATCCGCCAGACTACTGGCCTGGGCCTGTTCCGCCAAACCCGTCATTTCGTCCCGTAGCACCGGCCAGGTCTTCGCGATCTTCTCTTCATCAGCCCATTGCTGACGAGCCTGCGGACTGAGGTACCCCAGCTTCCACAAGGCACCTTTGGCACAACCCACAACGCCCAGCGACAGCAGGCAGACAGCCAATAGAAAGTGTCGGTTCATGGTACTCCGAGTCTATCTCAGCAAGGTCCAAAATCAATCTGGTACAGGTCATCCGTGACCGAATCGCCCCACGGCACCCGATCCGCCGCAGCACTGGTAACAAATTTGCCAAAGTCGCACCAGCCGAATACTAGCGATAATCATCGATGTTGTAGACGATCGCCTCGTTGGCAGCCGGACTTCCCAACTGCGACTGTTCGTACAACCAAGCCTGGCAGACGTCCGCATCCGTCACCTGCCACTCGTCTTCGCCGGCTGTGACGATCGGTAGATGTCCAGCCCCGGCCACCAAGACGGTGTCGCCCGGCCGAGCCTCTGCCAAGGCCCACTCGATGGCTCGAATTCGATCGGGCATGACTTGCGCTCGACCCGGTCGCTTCATTCCATCCAAGATCTGATGGATCGGCTCGTAATTCACTTCCCCGTTGACCGTCGTCCGCCCCGTCACCACGACCAGATCCGCCCCGCGTTCGGCGATGCGTCCGAGATGATAACGCTCTTGCCGCGTTTGCTCCGGATGGTGCGTACAGACGCAAATCGTCCGGCCCACTGAATCGAACTTCGCGGCCTTGAACAACACGGCCAACTGATCCGCGGTATCGGCCGCATCGACCATGACACCGAAGGCCTGCCCGCACTGAACCGTCTGCATCCGCCCAGGAATGACGTGACATTGCTCCAAGCCCCGCGCGATCTCGGGCAAGGCCAGCCCCAGCGCCAAGGCCGCGGTGGCCGCGGCCAAAGCATGCTCTAAAAACTGCACCCCCGTCTGTGCGGTCCGGACAATGATCGAATCATCGCCCACCGACAGCATGATCACCTGCTCCCCCCAGGCCTGCTCCAAGATCTGGCCGCGGACATTGGCCTCCTGCTGAATACCGTAGGTCAAACACGGTACGGTGATCTCGGGTAAGAGTTCATGACAAACGGGATCGTCAGCATTGACGATTGCCAAACCACCCGGCTTGAGATGCTGCAGAATCCGCGACTTGACCCGACGATAATTCGCCAACGTCCCATGCTGTTCCAAGTGATGGCGGCGAATGTTGCTCAAAATCGCCAGGTCCAACTCCACGCCCATCGCCTGATGACTCGCCAAACATTGGCTGGGCAACTCGACAATCGCGTGACTGCACTCTTCCAACACCTGGCGTGCCAAAAAGAATGACAACTGCGGCGCGCTCCACACCATCGGCTCACGACCCAAACCACGACCCGCGACCGTTGCCCCAAAAGACGTGATCGAACCAACTCGCTTCCCGGACGCCGCCAGAATACTCTCCAACAAGCTCGCGATGCTGGTCTTACCGTGACTCCCCGTCACGCCAATCGTCGCCAAATAATCGGTCGGCTTGCCCGCCAACGCCTGGCAAACCAAGGCATACGCCCGTCGAGTGTCCGGCACCACGCACTGGGGAACCGATGCCACCACCAATCGCTCCACCAACAACAGACTGGCCCCCGCCCGCACGGCTTGATCGACCTGCAAATGTCCGTCCTCATCCGCGTCAATCAATGCGACAAACAGATCGCCAGGACGACACTCGTCCGCCTTCCCACAACAAGAACGTACCACAAAATCCTCCGCCCCAATCCAGGCCGCATCGGGCAGAATCGAACGAAGAGGAATACCGAGCCGAGAAGTCCCGAGTACAGACATTATTGGTGGCCTCCATGCCAGCGGCCTCGCAGCCGCACGCTTCCAATTCAGCAGCAAGTCGTCCTTGACTCACTCATGCCCGCTGATTCTCAGCATTGAAGCCAAATCGTCAATCCGAAACACTCCAACCAACCAGAATGTGCTAGCAAAGCAATCACTGCCATGGCCACTGCCGTCGTCCGCGGCGGATGATTATTGAGCGGTCGCGCGGAGGCCGTCCGGACTGCCCGAAATTCGTTGGTCCTGGGTCAACGGCCACACCGCCACGCGGTACCCACGCTGGGTGAGGACCTTGCGCAAATCGAGAAACGAGGCGTAACTCTCGGGATAGACCCAAATCGACACTGTGGTATCCGCCGGCGGGTGCTTCTTCAGAACCGCCAGCAATCCGGAATCCGGTTGCAAGGCGGCTGCGACGTCCTCACCCAGACCGGACTGCACGGGCAGCAGCCAGAAACGCTGCAACGACACGACGCGAGTCACGATCATCCCGTTGGCGGTCGGCACGGGTTTCTCTTGACTGATGAGTTCGTACTGCAGTCGAAAGTTGGCGATCGGCCCCAGGGTCTCCGTGGTCGTCCGCCCGACGGGCAGGTTCTCCGCATGTGTCTCCCAAGTGGCCCGCAGGCGTTGGACCAACTCATCAAACGGCACCCAAACCAACCGATTGTCTCGCAATTGAAAATGCACCTCCTGGCCAAACACCGTCTGCGCGATGGGCGTCGGATAATGCTCGATAATCGCCTGCGGTGACTCCTCTTCTTCCAACACCTCCAACGCGGCCAGCCGAATGGTTTGCAGTGTTTTTTTCTTTTGTTCGATTTCAGCCGTTTGCCGAGCCAGCTCTTGCCGCAGGCGAACCTCCGCTTGCTGCTCCTGCGACAAAGCGGACGTCCGCTCCTCGACCTGGATTTTAATGGCTTGCAACTGCTGCATGGCCAGATGCCGTTCCAAACGCCGTTGCTGAATCAGGGCCTCCTGTTGAACCGACGACTGCTCCCACTCGTCCTGCTCCGCCGCACGCTGCTGCAACTCGACCTGGTACCGTTGCAACGACTCCGTTTGCTGTGCCAATGCCGCCTCGGCCTCCGCCATCTCGGGCGATGCCTTGCTACTCAGCGTCTGGCCAATCTGAGCGCCAAACACGACCACCAAAATAATCAAAATACCGACCAAATTGGCGACGATATCCAGGAACGAATCCTGCTCCATCGGCGGACCGGAACGTTTGCGACTCATCGTTTGCCCCCTGCGGATTGCCCATCTGGATGCTGAACCTGCAAGCCGCTGCCCTCCAGCAGTCGTTCCAACTCCACCGCCAGCCCACGCTGGTCCGGCGCGTACTGCAGATGCAGCACGGGCTTCCAATAGCCGTCAAACCCCAAGTAGCCCCAGCGATCCACGCGACGCCAAATCGCATTGGCCAAGGGATCGATCGCCGCCTCCAATGAAGTTTCCACCGGCAGTGTCTCCGCTTGCGAACTGCCTTCACCCGCCGCCAAAACCAACGCCCCCGGGGTCACTTGAACGCGGATCGGCCGATGGTAGGCGCTCACCGCGTTGCGACGCGAGGGCAGCGCCCAATCCGCACCACGCTGATGCGCGACCGCCTGCGGATTCCAGTCCGCTGAAGCACCCGACCCGCCCGTCGCCTCCGCCGTTGTTGGCGTTTGCCCCGCCGCCGAAACCGACCCCATCGGCGAGGACATCCCCCCCGCACCACCCGCCGAACGCCCACCGCTTGGACTCGACGACGCCCCCCCGGCTGCCGCTGAACCCGTACCCCGGGTCCCCATGCCGTTCGCTGCCATGCCGTTCGCTGCCATGCCGTTCGCTGCATCGCTGCTCGACCCGTTGCTGTTCGAACCGTTGCTGTTCGAACCGTTGCTGTTCATTGCTGGGCCGTTTACTGGGCCGTTGGCCGTGAACGACCCAGCCGGAGCCCTCATCCCACGTGCACCCGCGGGCGGCAGCGAAGCCCTCGCACCGGCTTGACCATCGTCAGTCGCTGCCATCGACTGCCCGCCCATCGCACCGAAGCTCTCGCCGCCGCGAGGGGCGGTGTAAGTGGCAGCGGCCACCAGACTGGTGGCATTGGGCGTCTGCCGCGAGGAACTCCACAGCGAGCTGTTACCCGTGCTCGCGGGTTCAGTCCCCGCCAGCCCGCTGCCTTCGCCGCGAGTCGCATGGAACTGCGAAGAAAAGGCGGCGATCGGATCCGCGCCTCTCGAGGCGTTCGCTGTCCCACTCGATGCTCGTCGCTCGGACAAGCCGCGCGTCGCGACTGAAAATCCTCCGTCGGCGGCGGGCGACAGGCCACGATCTTCGGCCCCTCGACTATCGCTGGCTCCCGCACTCGCTTGGTAACTGGCGGGCGTCGCTTGTCCGTACGCCACCAATGCATTCTGCCGCACGAGACTCGTATCGATTGCCGCCTTAACAGCCGCCACCAATCCTGGATCCGCTGCCCCGAAGTTGACGTCCCAATCTTCTGGAATCAGTTCATAACCGAACTCTTGATCCCAGCCACTCATCGCCCGCCGCGCCACACCGTACCATTTCGCACCACTTGGACGGACCACCATCAAGGGATAGGCATTGCCACTGCCCGCCCCACTGCCCAGTGCACTCCGCCAGTACTCGCGGTAGGCCAACAAAGCCGCGTCCAACGGATTGCCGGGCGTCAGCGGCAGGACAAAGTCGTCCAACGTCAGTGGGATATTGCCGGGGTGCAGGTACAAACCCTCCTCGCGGCATTCGATGTAGATCGGACGACGGTTCGTCCCCGACTTGGCGGCGATGGGAACAATCGAATACACGGGTGCTCGCCCACTGGTTGGCTCCGACCGCTCCTCAGTCAACGCCGCCTTTTCCGCCTCGATCTGTTGGTCCAGTGCCGCCAATGTCGCCCGCTGCGATAATAACTGTTGTTCGAATTCACCAGAAACGGCACCGGACGCCGCCGGAGACTTCAACGCCACGATCTGCTCGGCCAAGACCTGTGCCTGCTGCCGTAACCCCATCAGCTCATTGTCGAGGTGCCCCAGCAACCCTCGTTGGTTGGCCAACCGTTGCCGAGCCTCTTCCCTTCGGCCCTCCAGCAATCGATTCCGCAGCCCAGCCTCCGCCAACGCCAACTCGACGTCGGCCAACTGCTGCTGCACCTCCGCGGCCGATACCAACTCCTGCTCGTCCGCCGACTGCTCCGCGCGCTTGACCACCAATAACAAGAGAGCTACCAACACGCCCATCGTACAAATCAAGACGGCGAGAAACGGAAACAACGACAGCGCCAGCGGCTCGCGTTTTCGACTCATGCAGCTCGGACAATCTTGGCATCAGGAAACGGCAGTAGATTCGAACGCACGTGCGGATTGACCGGTCGCGCCTTGACTTCCTCCGCACTTTTACGCCCCGTCCCCCCAGCCGCCGACGACTCAGCGGCCGACGACTCAGCGGCCGACGACTCAGCCGCCGACGACTCAGCGGCGACCTGCGACGCTGCCCCCTCGCCACCAGCTACCGGCGCCACTGCCGCCCAATCCACCGGTGGCAACTCCACCGGCACTAATGCCTCTGTTACCAACGCCCTAGGTACAGACGCGACAGTTACCGACGCCACAGTTGCCGACATCTCGGCAGCACACAATTCCTCAACCCCTCCGTCAACGACATCGCTGTCCACTTCGTTAACACGGGCCTCCACTCCCCCGGACACCACCTCCGCCACGGCGTCCTCCCACCGAGCGAACTGACCTACGCCACCCAACGCGGCCATCCGCGAGTCGGGTCGAACAGCAAATGGCACTACCGCCGGCAAATCAACGGCCAACTCGACCGGCAACTCGGCCATCTCCGCGGCCATCTCCTCGGTCATCTGTTCAGCGACACACTCGGGTTCTTCCAGTGCCGCGAGACTTGGCAACGCTGCCGCCGTCCGCGTCGTCTCCCGAGCCGCCTCCAACGCCGCAGCGGCACTGGCAGCACTGGCAGCCTGCTCTGCGGCCAAACGCTCCGTTTCAGCCGCGGCGGCGGCCTCGTCGCTGGCCTGCTGCTCCAACCGCAAGCGGCGATTCTCAGCCTCCAGCGTCAGCTGGCGTTCGGCCAACTTGCGTGCGGCCACTGCGGCTTTGGCCAACTCTTCGGCACGCTGCTTGGCTTCTTCAGCCGCTCGAGCCTGCTGTTCTGCCAGCCGCCGAGCGATCGTCTCGGCACTGACCAAGCCTTCGGCCGCCGTGCGTGCCTCCGCTTCGGCTCGCGCGTGCTGCTCGGCCGCCTCTCGGGCAGCGATTTCAGCCGCCATCCGCGACTCGACCTCCCGCTGACGGTCCCGCGTGGCCGCAAACTGAGCCGACCGCAGCCGTTCCAATTCCGCGGTGACCTGCGATTCCTTTTCCCGCTGCTCGGCCCGGTCTTCCTGCCACGTGGACTGAGTCACCTGCGTTTGCTCGACCAGCTGCTGGATACTGCCGATCAACTGCCCAACCGACGACTGTTGCTGCTCGGACAGGCTCGAGGCATTCTGAAAGAACTTTTCCAAGAGCTGCAGATGCGTCGCCGCATTTTCCTGAAATCTCGCCAAAACGCGAGTATTATCCGACATGGACACTTGCCACTGCTGAGCCCGATGCTCCAACTGTTGTTCGGCGGTCCCCAGGGCCTCGGTCAACCGCGTCGCGATCTGCTCGCCGGCCTCCGCCACTGCCGTCCGCAACATCGTCTCCGACTGCTGGGCGCTGTTTTCAGTCGCTGCTATCCAGGCGTCTTGGGCCGCGACCAGACTCTCGTTCCATAGCTCGTGTTGATGCTCTACCAAACTAAACGTAGCCTTGAGCAAGGCCTGGCCCATACGACTGATCGCGCGACTGGGTTGCTCCGTCTGAGCCGCCGCGACCTGGAAGTGCGTGTGTACAAACGAATCGGTCAACGCATCGACTTGACGCAGATTTTCTGTCTCGACGCGATCCAAACCAAACTGGGCGAACATCAACGCCACGCCGAACGTCAAGGCCAAGGCCGTGGTATCGAACGCCACGTACAAGCTGGACTTCAGACTGGTGATCAACGCCGACAAGTCAGCATCCGCGCCCAAGTTCAAACCGCCCAACGCTTCGGAGATACCGAGCACCGTACCTAAAAAGCCCAGCATCGGAATCGCCCAGACCATCAAGCGGATCAACGAATAGCTCTCGTGTTGCGCATCGGCGTCTTGATTGGCCAAATGCTTCAACTGCTGATCGACGTCCTGCACCGATTGCCGGCTGCGGACAAACTCCAACACCGCAGCGATGCGACTCACCAAACTGCTGTGCCGATCGGCCGCCGACCGAGCCCGCAAGGCGAGCAAAAATCGCTCGGCCATCGCCGTACTATCGTCCTGCCAACTGGAGTCGCCACCCGTGAGGCTGCCACCAGTCGCCTGCAGGGCCGTACCCGCGCCTGCCGACGCACCTTCTGTCTCTGGACCTTGAACATCCACTGCCGACGTTGCTTCGGCTTCGTCCGCCGTCAACGGACGCCAGCCCTGCAACTGCTGTCGTTCGCGCTGCAACTGCCAGGCCTTCAGCCCCAGAGCCACGGCACCGACGCAGAACATGCCGGTCTCGATCAGTGAAATCGGATGCCCGATGATGTACCGGTCCAACCAAGGATGAGAGAGCCAGCCCTGGCGAATGAGAAAGAAAAGCGAAAACGCCAGGCCAATGCCGTAGATGTACGTAGGAAGTAACGGTACCGAACGACTGAACTGCGGTGAAGTTTGCGAATCCATCGTGTATGACCTTCGGGAACTAACGCCTGCATGACTATGGCTGGAGACAAAAGGGCGGCCGCCAACCCATCTCGCCGTTACTTTTAGTAATTCGGGTAACATCGGCAAACCAAATCACGGAAAATCCGGCACTCGTGGCATAATCATCCTTTTTCACTCAAGCCGTGCGACCGATCCAATCCGCAAAGATTGCTTCATCGAACCGGCAAGTCCTGCCGATAACTCTGTCAGCAGAACATCGCACACCCGGGGGGGTGGCTCGGCTGACCGGATACGGCAGCCGAGCTTTTTTTTGTTTATGCCCCATCCGCCCACATCGGCTACCCCTCGGCTCAGCGGACATAGGCGTTCATATTTGGATTGGCGTACCGAGTGCCCGCTGCTGGATTGACATCCGACTGGACTCGCTGCTGCAACGCCGCAATCCGCTCGGCCACCTGCGGCTGGTAGGCATTGGCCTGGAACGAGCGGTTGTAATTCTTCAACGCCAACTCGTACTGCCCCTGTTCCTCTCGCACCTGCCCCATCGCCACCAAAGCCCGCGCGTTGTTGGGGTCCAAGGTCAAGGCATCCGCCAAGTATTGGGTCGCTCGCGTGGCGTCGTTATGCTCGCGATACAGCCGAGCCATCTCGACCAAGGGCTCCGGACTGGATGGCTGCGAGACCTGCCAGCCGCGCATCAACTGAAAGGCCTCGTTCGGCCGTTGGGTCTCGACATACAATGCCGCCAAGGTCCGGTAGGCGTCGACATGCCCTGGGTTCAAGGCGATCGATTGCCGCAACAAATCCTCCGACTTCGGATTCAGGTGCGACTGGCCGGTCTGTTTGGCCAGGTAATAATAGGTGGCACCCAAGTTGTAGTTGGCGTCGGCGTTTTGTGGATTCGCCATCAATGCCTGCTGGAATGAATCGACCGCCTGAGCCATCTGACCTGCCTGCAAGGAAGCACGTCCATCCGCGGTGTGACGGGCCATCTGGAACTGGCAACCCGAAAAGGTCGCCAAACATATCCCGGCCACAAGCGACAGCGTCCGCTGCGCGGGCCAGCGCGACGAGGTTTTGTGTCGGGTGTTATACCGGCGCCGGTCAAAGGTCATGAACAGGCCTCTATCGCGCGAGGGACGGGGGTTAAGTGGCTACGGACCGAGAGCATCGGTCGCGGATATTTAGCAAAACAGCGAGAGTGATAGCAAGATTGATCTACAACCCTAGCCGGCCTAGCTAGCACCCTACCCTGTCGCAAAGTCGTCCCTGAGCGTTTTTCAGGCTCCGCTGAAGAACATCTTGCGACAACACGACGGCTGGGCGGTGGTCTATACTTTCGCATGGCGAACGCGAGAACAATCAACTGTTCCAAGGGCAGCGGGTCGTAAAACGGGGCGAATCCTCACGACATGACTGCTATCACTCGGAGCTACCCTGAACATGCCGGAAAACCACCTACCGCTGGCTGTACGGCGTTGGCTGACGGACGCCTTGTTATTGTGGCAGGAGCGAGGCCTGCTGAGCGAGCAGCAAGCGGCGGGAATTCGGGAGCTGCATCAAGTCGAGTTGCTTGAGGGGCAGCAGCGTCGCGAAACGGTATCGTTTGCCTTGTCTGCCCTCAGTGTTTTTCTTTTTGGGCTGGCGGCATTACTGTTGGTCAGCTTCAACTGGGAGGCGCTTTCGCGCGACTTGAAGCTGGGCTTGGTACTGGGACTCGTTGCGGCGACCCACTCTTGGGGCATTTACTTGCAGCCCAGATTTCCAGCTTTTAGCCAAATCATCTTTTTTCTCGGGTGTTTATTCTATGGCGCGGGGATTTGGTTGATTGCCCAGGCGTTTCACTTGCCGGCCCACTACCCCAGCGGCGTGTTTTGGTGGGCGATTGGGGTTTTACCGTTCGCCTTGCTATCAAATTCCTTGTTGATTCATGCGCTGTTTGTGGGACTCATGGCCATGTGGACCATGACGGAGACGATGGGGAGCCGGGGCATTCGTCCCATGTGGGCCGGAGGGCCCCTGCCGGTGGGCGTTTGGACTTTGCCAATCTGGGCGGCTCCAGGTCTGATCTGGGCCTACCGACGCGTCTCGCCGAACGGTGTCTTCCTGTACGTGGTCCTGCTCACGTGGTGGGTTTGCTGGCAGGTATTCGCCTTGAACTTGAGCCACTCGTCGCTGATTCTGTTTTGGGCCGGCGGCTTTGGAGCGTTGCTGTTGCTGATTGCCGAAACCCATCGTTCCAACGATCCAATGGCGATCCCGTTTCGCCTTTGTGGGACCGCTCTGACTGCCGGGAGTTTGCTGCCGATGGGAGCTTGGTGGTACTGGACCGATACGACCTACCAGGTGGGCTGGCTGTTTGCGCCGCTGCGGTCGGAGCCATGGACCGCGCGGCTGTATACTCTCGCGGTGTTTGGACTGCTGGGACTAGCAGGGTTCGGCGTGTGGCGGACACAACACGATCGTCAAACTTGGGGCAATCGTCAAACTTGGGCACCTGCCGGGCTACTGGTCTTGATGCTGGCGCTAACCGCCTGGACGGCCATCATCCCCTTCCATCGGCTGACCACCTTGATTCCCCAGGTCCTGGCCAATGTTGCGATGGTCAGCCTATCGATTTATTTGATCCACGTCGGGGCCCGAGAGGAACGATTCCGTCCGTTTGCAGCCGGGGTACTGTACTTTTTAATCTGGGCGATTGTGCGTTACCTGGACCTGTTCGGTGCCGTTGGCGGGATGTTGGGGTCCGCCGTGGTCTTCACCCTGTGCGGCGTGGCACTGTTGGTTCTGGCAAAATTTTGGGGACGCTTGCCCGGCTCGGAAACGACCACGACACCGACCACGGCAACCATGGCCACGGACAGCAAACGTTGGACCACGCCCGTGTGGTTCACCCACTTCCTGGACGTTTGTCGCGCCCGCCAGAGAGCCTGTCTATGGGGGGCTATGGGCTTGAACCTCTTTTGGCTGGTCGGCATGATTGGCCTCGAGTCGGCCCCGCTGCTGGTCGGCACGACGGTGGTGCTGCGGGTGGAACCCGTCGACCCGCGCGACTTCTTCCGCGGTGACTATGTGATCCTCACCTATGACATCAGCAGCATGGAACCAATCGACCAGGGAGAGTGGGGGCAAAACGTTTACGTCGCATTGGAGCCGTTGGCTGACTCGCCGGCTTGGCATGCCGTCTCCGCCAGTCACCAACGGCCGGCAAATGGTGTTTACCTGACGGGCCAACGGTTCCCCGGACCGGGGCAGCGAACACGGTTTGGAATCGAAGCGTTCTACGTCCAGGAAGGCCAAGGCCGAGCGTGGGAACAGGCGGCAGTCCAGGGCAATCTCCTGGCCGAAATCTCCGTCGCCCCCTGGGGACAGGCCAAACTAAGGCGCCTGGTGATTGACTCCACCCGCCCAGCACAGCCATCGACCTCACCGTCCCCACCAAGCTCGCCGGCTTCGGGCGAACCTCAGAACCCAGCAGCCGAAGAGAACCCAGCAGCCGAAGAGAACCCAGCGGCCGCAGAGAACCCAGCAGACGAAGAGAACCCCCTTTACCAGACCGAACCCCAAATTTTACCGTGACCAAAATTTTACGGTGACAGAGCATTGGAGACCGGCGGAAGGGAAGCGATGACTGAAGGTAAAGACGAGCGAATCAGGCCAGCAGCGGCGGGACCTGAAGATGACTGGGAAGCCACCAAGCTGACGACCGTCTACGTCTTGGCCCTTGGACTTCCTTTTGTCTCGGTGATTGGCGGATTCCACGGGGCTTCTATCCATAGCCCGGGTGCTGAACCGATTGTGTTGCTGTTGGTGCTCACGGGTTTTGGCTGCCTACCACTCAGTTTGTTGATTTCAGTCGGCGTGAGCCTTTACGCCGCCACCCAGCGGAAGCACATCGTCGGGCTGCTGTTCGCTCTTTCCTTGGCCCATTTTTTCATATTCGTCGTTTCAGTCATGGTAGGGCGCAACACGTCCTTCTGACGCACAACCAAGGGGCAGCACCTGGTACCTCTCGCCCCGAAATAGGACCACCAACCGTGAACGGTTACTCAAAATCAACGCTGGCTCACTGGCATGGGCCGACAAGAGCCCCAAAAGTACCGAGCCAAGCCCGCTGTCGTTTCCCGACCTGAACATCTCCCGAGCGCAAGCCCACCTGAGCGCAAGCCCACCTGAACTGCGACCACCTGAGCCGCGGCAACCTGAGCTGCAATTGTCTCAAAATGAGAAGAGAGTAACAGGTTGAGACAGCCCGGGGTCTGCCGTTGGGGGCGGCGGCAGTAAGGGTAGGCAGTTCGGCCGAACCGTGCACAACGATGCGCCGCAAATCGCCGCGTTTTCCGGAGTGACGGCTTGGACAATCGCTGCACTAAAGGGCAATCCCAGTTTTTCTTTCGCTCCGAGCCCACGTTTGGCACACGGGTTGCCTAATGGTTTCGTCGTGGTCGCTCGAGAACGCTTTGCTTGGTGTTGGTTAGGTAGCAGCAAGCGAGTGGGCTCGGTCGATCGCGAGAAAATTCAGGCCGGCTTTCGGTCTCTTCCCGTCTCACCCGTCGTGATCGGGGGCCGGTCTGATTTTCTTCTCGCAGCGGCGGAGCTTTGAGCCAACCGTCCCTGAACATCACAACATTGACTGGCATCCTGTGTTCGGGGCGGTTTCCGCTCTCGCACTTCCATGGAGATTCGCTCCGGACTCAGGTCCAGGCCAATCCGGCCCCGCCGCGTCGCTTCATCCGGCCACGCCGGGCCTGGTTATCTAACCTCGCCGCGTCGCTTCATCCGGCCTCACCGCGTCGCTTCATCCGGCCCCGCCGGGCCTGGTTATTTAACCCCGCTGGTTCTGGTCCGCGTTTTCTATCAGCCTCTGGAGCAGCGTTGGGCCAGGCCCGCGAGCCGGGTTCTGCCTGACTTCACTGCCTGACTTCACTGCCGGCCTCCCGTTCGCGGTATCGCATGTTGCCAAAAGCCAACCGTGCTGGGGTGGGGTCGATCGCCTGACTAAGATGGCAGTACCCCAGGCGATGTGGTTATCGCTTCGGTTGTCTTCGCCCCGGGACGCCGCATGTTGCTCATTCAGTTTTTGATCGCGGTCCCGCTGCTGCTGGCTGTGGCCGCTACGGAATGGCCGACGCCAGCGTGGTGGTTGGGACCGGCACCCACCCTCCTCGTCGTCTGGCTGGGACTTTGGCTGCATGTCTTCTTGCCCACCGTGGCCGTGCTGGGCTGGCAACGCTGGAACGCCCATCGCGGGCCGTTGTCTGCCCACGGCCAGAGCTGGCTATCGCTCGCGACCTGGGCCGTCGCCTCCCTCTCGTTGACCTGGGGCTGGGGTTGGTCCCACTGGGTGACTCGAGTGACGGACAACCATGGCCTGTGGGCGACCACGTTGATCGTGTTGCCGCACCTCTTCGGCCTGCAGTGGGTCTGGACGTCACCTTCGTTGCCGTTGCTGTGGAACGCCAGCCGTCTGCCGGGGCTGTCCGTCTGGCGTCTGTGGCAGCACATTGCCACCGACCTGCTGGCGCGAATGCAGTGGTACCTACTGCCCGTGCTCCTGCCGCTGATGGTGGTCGTCGGGGGCCGAGAGCTGTTGGAGTGCACCCCGATTTGGACGGAATTGGATTGGATGACGCAGGTCGTCACGCTGACCGTCGGATCGATGGCCGTTGTCTGGCTAATTTTTCCGCTGGCCTTGGGCTGCCTCCTCCCGACAAGCCCACTGGACGACCCCGTCTTGCGAGCTTGGTCGCACCAAATCAGCCGCTCCTTGCGGCTCGGTTGCCGTGAAGTCACGCAGTGGAACACGCAGCACCGCGTCGCCAACGCCATGGTCTTGGGCGGTCTGCCCGGTTGGCGGAAGATCCTGATCAGCGATTTGTTGTGCCGGGCGCTGACCCGGTCCGAGGTCGGCGCCGTGTTTTTGCATGAGGCCGGGCACCTGCGGCGTTATCACTTGGGTTGGCGGATGGCGACCTTGGCACTGGCGGCCCAGGTACTGCTGCTGGGCATCGAGCAGGCTGACGCGATTGGCCTGTCCCTGGCGGACGACTCCCTCGAGCGTCTCGGTGGAGGATTTCTGGCTTTTTCCGCCTGGCTCGTGACCTCACTCCTGCTGCTGGGTTTCGTCTCACGGTCACTGGAGTTCGACGCCGACGCTTTTGTCGTGGACCAGGCCTTGCAGCCGACGAATCGCGCGGGCGGAACTCCAACGCTCCCAACCCCTCAGCCGCCATCCGCACCCGACGACAGACTCCCGCGTCCCGCCACTGAGCCTCCAAGCCATGAGCCTCCAAGCGGTGAGCATGTAGCCGGTGAGCATGCAGCCACTGACTTGACGGGCGGCGGATTGATAGTTGAGGAAGGGGTGCGAGTCCAGGCCGAGGACTTGGTCGCGGCCTTGAAAAAAACGGCAATCTTAACACAAAGCCGCACAGACCGAGCGACTTGGTTGCATCCCTCCGTCGATCAACGGATCGCGCGGATCAGCGCCCTCCAGGCCTCGGCCGTCTTTCGCCGCCTCGCCAACCGCCGCTTGACCCTGATGAAGCTGCTGTTGCTCCTCGGCTTAACGCTGGCGTTACTGGTCTGAGTCGCCCCACTCAGGGCCCGGAACCGGAACGGGCTCTGGGACGGGTTGCACCGCTGGTAGTAGGCTATCGCGGATGAGGACTCGCGTGCCGGGCAGTTCCAAGTAGTGCGAGAGGAAATGGTTGGTGAGTGTGCAGTCGTTCAACAGATAGGTGCTGCTGGGGACGCAACAGGTCAACTGGGTTTGCCGCAGGCCGATGGGCTGCTGACGCGTGAACTTTTGATAGACGTCCAAAACACGGTCGTGGGGATTATTGAGCAGTGTGAGATGCTCCAAACAGGCGGTCAGGCACTGTTTCCCGCTATCGGAATCCAACCACTGAGTCGGCAGGGCCCCCGCGATCATCACCACCCGCATCTTTGGACCGGGGCATGCCATTTCACCCGGGGTTGGCCGCTCCAGCATCGCCTGCCAATCGCACAAGCCGCTGGCCAGGGCCTGCGCCCCCAGGCTGTAGGTGATCACGCCCAGTTGTGAGCAGCGGAGTTGGTGGAAGAACTCGGCCAAATACGTGCCCTGATCGATCGCTCGTTGCTTCTTGATTGCCAAGTCTTGTCGCGGGCCGGGGATGGGGTCGCTGTTCCAGGCCCAAATGATCCAACGGACGGGCGGGGCAGTCGCCGCACAGACCCGGGCCTCTGGATGCCAAATCAACGACTGGTACGTCTCCATCCCGCGGAGACTGGCCCAGTGGAAATCGGTGCGATTGCCGTGAATAAACAACAGATTGTGACGCGTGGCGTCGTCGTTGATCGACCGCAGCAGGTGATCGAGTGTTTCGCCCAGCCACACGCCGTCCTGCCACCGCGCGACCGTGGCGGTTTGGAGCGTCGAGCCCTGGGCTGGCGACCGCCTTTGGCACAGCTCCCGCGTGCTGATCAGCCACACTTCGTCCTCTGCTCGGACTTGCCCCACCAGCGACGCTTCGACCTTTGCTAAGCGATGGGCCTCACCCATTCGCAGTTGCGTGGCGTTTTCACTGAAGCTCGGCAACGCCGCATACCCCACCCAAACTTGGGCGAATGCCGGCGACGGGGGGCAAACTAGCCAAGTCAACAAGGCGATCCCCAGCCAACAACCCACGAGTAGCCGCAGACGATGGCCCAGTGGAGCCAATCCGGTGCAGCAAGTTGATAGGATGATTGTCATGGGTCTGCTTCAGGATCTCGGACGACACGAACACTGGGCCATCCACGGCGAAGGAAACGGCATTCGGCAACTCGCTCGGTGTCCGAACCCAGTCACGCGTGCGGTGACCGCGCCAATCGAACCGCGACCGCGTCGATCTGGCCGCTGGGACAACAGCCCCGCCCCTGCAATTACGGCAGAGGCACGGGACCCAATCCAACGATTCGTCGACGATAACGATCGCGGGTGTTGGTCGCAGCGTATGTGAAGTAGGGCCTGCGCCACTCGTGTCGCTTAAACGGGCTGTAGCGGCGCCCCACAGCAAGCGCGGACCGAGTGCGCTTGGCGAGTTGACATGAAAGCGGGGAGTACCCCTGGCACGCCGCTCTGTCAAGCCACAAGCGGCCCGGACTTGCCCCCGAGCCACCCGCCCGTTTTTTTTTGACGATCGCATCGGGGCAGCTTGACCTACCCCGACAAAAACCTCGCTAAACCCCGCATTTTCAGGGCTATCGTTGCGATCGCGTTTTTTTCCCACCGGGGATTGAAGCCAGCAGAAGAAGGGGTTAAGTTTTGTCCCACTCGGTGGAAATGTCTGTGAAGCGGGCAGATGGCGGGTTGTCAGCCAGCGAGTAAAGATTCGAACGACGTTAGCGGACTGGGATAGCTTCATGCTGGATTTGTACGATAAAATTCAGGAATCAACAGCGGCGATCAAAAAGGTTTGGAATCGCCAACCCCACGCCGGCATTATTCTCGGCACCGGTCTCGGTCCATTGGTTAAGGAAATCGTGGAAGAGGCGTCGTTGGACTACGCCGACATTCCACACTTTTTGCGTTCAACAGCCACCAGTCATCGTGGACGACTGGTGTGCGGCGAGCTTAATGGATTGCCTGTAATGGTCATGGAAGGCCGTTTTCACAAATACGAAGGCTACCATCTCAAGGACATCACGTTCCCCGTCCGTGTTATGCACGCGATGGGTGCGGGGTTGTTGGTAGTTTCGAATGCGTGCGGCGGCTTGAACCCGAACTATCGCTCCGGCGATATCATGTTGATCGAGGATCAGATCAACCTGTTGGGTGACAACCCACTGTTTGGGATCAACGACGATCGCTTGGGACCGCGGTTTCCCGACATGTCCCAACCCTACGATTTTCAATTGATTCAACGAGCCCTCCGCGTCGCTCGGGGGCAAGACATCGTGGCCCACCAGGGCGTGTTTGTCGCCGTCGCTGGCCCGAACCTGGAGACCCGCGCCGAGTACCGCTTTCTCCGCAACATCGGCGCCGATGTGGTCGGTATGAGCACGGTGCCCGAAGTCATTGTCGCCGTCCACTGCGGGATGCGAACGGTCGGCTTTTCCGTGATCACCGACATGTGCCTGCCCGATGCGCTGGAGCCCGCCAACGTGGACCACATCATCGCCACCGCCAACGATGCCGCCCCCCGCCTGACCAAATTGGTCATGGGCGTGCTGGCGGAAGAACATGCCTAAGCGTAGTTCCACCTCCCGGCGACGTACTTTCTCTCCGCATTCCGCCTGAAGGCGGGACTACCAGCGGAGCCAACTCGGCGGAACACGGGAGCATTTGGCGATGTCCCGCCGCGGGTCGTTTCATCTACCGGCGACGTTCTTTCTCTCCGCATTCCGCCTGAAGGCGGGACTACAAGCGGAGCCAACTCGGCGGAACACGGGTGCTGATGGCGAGGTCCCGCCGCTCGTAGTTCCGCCTTCAGGCGGTCGCCCCCCATACCCTTATTCGCCCTCCACACCCCCCACCCACTACTCCCTAAGCTACAATAGCGCAGCAGCGTTACGCGAACCCCGTCAGTCAGCACGGGGCATCGGCGTCACGCCTCGTTCCGACGGGTTGCTCCGTGCGAGCCTGCCGGCTCGCGAGCAGCTTGTTCCCCGTCCCACTCCTCCCCTGGTCCCCTGCGACTCTCTGAAAGGTGTACCGTGAACGGCCACACGACTTCTGCCTCTGCCGCCCAGACTCCCGCCCCGCGGAGTTTCCGCACCATCGCCACCCGACTGGCGATCCTCGTGGCAGTCCTCTGCCTCTTCGCAAACCCCACCGCCAGCACTGCCTGCGTCGCAGCCAATGACGACTCGGCGGTAGCCACGGTGACTTCCACGACGACGTCCACGGCGGCAGCCCAGTCGGCCCTGCCGCAGCCCAGCGCAGAACCCGCGACCGCGGCCGCCAAGGACTGGAAACTGGTTTGGCAAGACGAATTCGATGGCGAATCGTTGGATTACTCGAAGTGGGAAATCGAGGTGAATGCGTTTGGGGGCGGCAACCAAGAACTGCAGATCTATACGGATCGACGCGAGAACGTCCGAGTGGAAGGCGGCCGCTTGATCCTGGAAGCCCGGCGAGACAACCATGGCATCCAGGGGACCGTCCGCGAGTACTCGTCGGGGCGGATTCGCAGCAAACATCGCGGCGACTGGAAGTACGGACGCTTTGAAATCCGCGCAAAAATGCCAGCCGGGGCCGGGTTGTGGCCCGCCGCTTGGCTGCTGCCCACCGAGGAAAAATATGGTGGATGGGCCGCCAGTGGCGAGATCGACATTATCGAATACAAAGGCCAGGAGCCCAACCAAGTGTGGGGCACTCTGCACTACGGCGGACACTGGCCAGACAACCGGCATTCGGGCACGCAGTTCAAGTTGACCGAAGGCAGCTTCGCCAGCGACTTTCACACGTTTGCCCTGGAGTGGGAAGAAGGTGAGATTCGCTGGTATGTGGACGGCCAACTGTATCAGACTCAAAAGCAGTGGGACTCCGTCTCGGCCCCCTTCCCCGCGCCGTTCGACCAGCACTTTCACTTGATTTTTAATCTGGCGGTGGGTGGCGGGTTTGTCGGTCCGCCAAATGCCCAGTCCGTCTTTCCGGCGCAGTTCGAAGTCGATTACGTCCGCGTCTATGCTCGGCCGTAACCCCGGGTCGTAACCTGTCACGCTGCCTCGGTAACGCGGGCCCCCCTGGCGACCTCGGCGGCCTGGCTGTGTGCATGGCCGTGCACGTGGCCGTATCCGTGTCCGTGCTCTTGGGTAGGATTCTGCCCCTGTTTTGGTTAAACTGAGGGGGTGGGGCATCCATTCGCGCGAGACGGAGCAAACGATGGTTCGGCTGACTGTGCTGTACGGACATCCCGCAGACCCGGCGGCGTTCCAGAAGTACTATCGCGAGGTGCATGTTCCGTTGGCTCGGCAGATGCAGGGCCTGTTGGGTTGGACGATCGGCCTGTGCGAATCGGTCGTGGGAGATGCACCGCCGCCTTACTACATGATCGTTGGCCTGTACGCGCGGACGCGGGCCGATATGGATGCGATCTTGGCCTCTCCGGAAGGCCAGGCCACGATCGCCGATGTCCCCAACTTCGCCACCGGTGGAGTGACGTTTCTCTACGACCACGAAGAAGTCCTGATCCCGTACGAATTGACTTAGGAGTCACCCATGATGGATCGTTCCACGTTCCTGCGTTTGATGGCCGCTGGCTTGGTCGCCGGTCCTGCTTGTTTGCAAGCCGCCCCCCTGCGTTCGGTTGGCCAGACGAAAAAGTTGGTCTTGATCGCCGGGCGCCCCAGTCATCCTCGGATGATGCACGAGTTCCGCGCGGGCACCATTCTGCTGGAGAAACGCCTGCAAGCAGTCCCGGGCCTGACCGTTGAACGCCACGAGCAGGGCTGGGTCAAAGACGAGTCGACTCTGGAGGACGCCGCAGCGATCGTGATCTTCTCCGATGGCGGTGGCGGACACCCGGCTATCCAGGAACAGCGACTCGAACTGCTGGAACGATTGATCGCCAAGGGCGTCGGGTTCGGTTGCATGCATTTTGGCGTCGAGGTCCCAGCCAACCGCGGCGGTGAACAGTTCCGCCGCTGGATCGGTGGGCACTACGAACACGAGTGGTCCTGCAATCCGATCTGGGATGCCAAGTTCACCCAGTTCCCCAACCACCCCATCAGTCACGGCGTTCAACCATTCGAGATCAAGGACGAATGGTACTTCAACATGCGCTTCGCCGATCGGTTCTCGGGGGACGGCCCCGCCTTGGTCGACGGTGTGGAGTTCACACCCATCCTGGTCGCTCAACCCTCCGACCAAGTCCGCAACGGCCCGTACGTCTATCCAGCTGGCCCCTACCCGCACATCCAACAAGCGTCGGGACGGCAAGAGGCATTGCTGTGGGCGGTCGATCGGCCTGATGGTGGACGTGGCTTTGGGTTCACCGGCGGCCACTTCCACGCCAATTGGCAGCATGACGACTTCCGCAAGGTCATCCTCAACTCGCTCTGCTGGGTGACCGGCCTGGACGTGCCGGCAACCGGCATCGAGTCGGCAGCCGTCAGCGACACCGAGATCAGCGAAAATCTCGACAAGAAGTCCTAAGGTCCCGCGCGGTTTCAACGACCGGAAGATCCTCTAAGGCTGGGTAATTTTCCCGGACCCCAGGCATTTCAAGCGTGTCGACCCAGGCGAAAGGGTCCTGACAAACCGAGCGACTTGGACGAGGAACTGGATTGGCAACGACTTTTAACGGCCACTGAAATCTGCGATACTACGGTCCGGCGGCATGGTTGCCCCGGACCCGTTGACTTCTCCCCAGGTGCACTCGTGGCGAACATCCCCCACACGCAGTCTCAATTGGCTCTCTCTCGATCGGCACTGTCTCGATCGGCACTGTCTCGATCGGCATTTGCCGGCGTTGGCCGCTGGAGTCGGGAGCGCTCGATTACTGGGCGACTCGGACGTTGGTGCGGAATGGCCTTGATCGCCCTGAGCCTCGCGGCAGCCTCCGACTGGGGAGTGGTCGCGGTGGTTGACGCCCAGCAGACGCGGCCTGAGTCACCGCCCGCCGCGGAACTGAAGAACTCGACCCAGAAACTGCGGGTCCAACCCAGTCGCATCGCCCAGCGGATCGGGACGGCAGTCCGCTGGCGCGAAACGCTGGACGAGGCCTTGGCGGAGTCGGCCGAGTCCGGCAAGCCGGTCTTCTGGTACGTCAACACCGTGCCCCAAACGTTTACTGATCGCAAGATTGAAATCGATCGCTACATGCTGGCGGGCCCGTTTTCCTGGCCCAAGATCGTCAGCCTCTTGAACGACCAATTCATACCGGTTCGGCAAACGCCCGATGCGGATTCCGCGGCCCGATTTGATTTGCAGCCCTATAAATTCGTCGAACCGGGATTCCTGATCGTCGGCAGCGACGGGCAAGTGCAAGGTCGCGTCGATCATTTGACGACCCTGCAACCCGATTGGCTCCTGCATTTGATTCGCGGTTGGGCCTCGTCACCCGCGCCAGCAGCAGCTACCCCCGCAGCGGCCGAAGCGACTGAGAGCTGGGAGGCGATTTGGGACCTGCCTGCAGATGCCGCCGCATTGATCGCGTTTCGCCGCGGCATGGCAACCTGGCCCGCGGATTTATCGCTGGAGGACGAGGTGTGGCAACGCCTGCCGACGGAACCAGCGACTCGTTTGCAGGTGCTGCTGATGCGGGGCATGTTGGAGTACTACCAAGGTCGGCATGAGGTAGCGCGAGAAACCTGGCGAGCGGCCATCGAGTCGGCTCCTGAGCACCCATTGGCTTGGAAAGCCGCGGCCGAACGCGAGGGGTTCGGGCCCTTTGTCCGCGGCTTTGAAACGCATCGGGAGTTGCCGCCAGCCGCGCGAACCGCCGGTCGACAATCCGTCGGCAGTGCCGCTCCCAGCGATTGTTACGCGGATCAAGCGATCTGGGAACGCAGCGCGCAGTTTCTGCTCGGGATGCAACGCTCCGACGGCGCGTGGGTGGACAGCGACTACGACTTTGGCGGCACGGACAGCCTGCCCAACGTGTATGTCGCGGTGACTTCCCTGGTGGGTTTGTCGCTGTTGCAAGCCAAGGACCGCCTGCCCGATCGCGCGGCCGACATCGACGCGGCTCTCGACCGCGCCGCGGCGTTTGTCCGCGATCCGAAAAACATCAACTTGATCGATCGAGACGAGATCCTCTGGGCTCACGCTTATCGGCTGCGATTCTTGGCCGAACGTTTCCGCCGAGGGCAAGAGGAACTGGCCACCGTCAATCAGGCGGTGCAGTCTCTAGAAAGCGTCCAAGGCACCCGCGGCAGTTGGTACCACGAGTACAGCAACTCGTTTGTGACCGCGACCGCTCTGGTGGCCTTGGCACGAGCCAAAGAGGTCGGTGCCTCGGTCGACCTGCAAGTGGTCGAACGCGGCCTACAATCGTTGCTCCGCGATCGTTTCGCCAACGGCGCGTTTCCCTACAGCAATGGGCGTGGGAACCGCGACAATCGCCAGGCGGAGGGCAACATCCCCGCGTCGGCCGGACGCATGCCGATCTGCGAATTGGCCCTGTGGCTCTGGCAGCAATCCGATGATCCTCGCTTGCAGTTCGCCGTCGAGCAATCTCTGTTGCATCATGACAAGCTGCAAGTGGCCTACAAGTACGACAACCATACCTCGACCTTGTCTTACGGCGGCTTCTTTTTCTGGTACGACATGGAGAGCCGCGCCGAAGCCATTGGCCACCTGACCGATGTCGCCTGGCGAGAAGCGGCTGCCAAACAACACCGTCAACTGGTGCTCGGACTGCCCGAAGTGGATGGTTGTTTTGTGGATTCACACGAGCTGGGCCGCTGCTACGGAACGGCCATGGGGTTGCTCAGCCTGGGGAGCCTACAGGACGTTTTGTCAGACACCACCCCGTGAGCCGTCGCCGCCATTTGACCTGAACTGGCCAACCGCTGAGCTTAGAAAGTCGCGAATCGCGTCATGCCCGCCATCGTCCTGGACCTGCAGAAAATTCACGACCCCAACGACGCAGTGCATCGCACCGTTCAGGCGTTGGCGGAGGGCAAGGTTGTGGCCTTGCCCACCGAAACGGTCTACGGATTGGCGGTCAGTGGCTTGTGCCCAGAAGCCGTGGAACGACTCAGCCAACACAAGGCGCGGCAATCGGATCGCCCCCTGGCAATCGCCGTCAAAAGTGTCGACGATGCCCTGGATTATGTACCCAACATGTCGCCCCTGGGTCGGCGTTTGGCCCGCCGCTGCTGGCCCGGACCGTTGACGATCGTCTATCCGGAAATCGGCCCAGACAGTATCGTCACCCAACTGCCCAAATCGGTCCAGCACCGGGTCTCGCCGGATGGCAGCCTGGGCATCCGAGTCCCCGCCCACCCTTTTTTCGGACAAGTGCTGCGGTTTTGTCGCGGGCCCGTTGTGTTGACCAGTGCCAACGTGACGGGACATCCGGAACCGGTGACCGCCGCCGAGGTCCTGGCGGCCTTGGGGCAGAATTTGGACATGGTGGTGGATGATGGGCCCTGCCGTTTTGGTCAACCCTCCACCGTCATGCGTATCGATGGGGATCATTGCACGATCTTGCGCGAAGGGGTCATCGCTAGAAAGACGCTAAAGAGAATGGGAAACTTCAACTTGCTGCTGGTTTGCACCGGCAACACCTGCCGCAGTCCAATGGCCGAGTGCCTGATGAAAGAGGCCTTGGCTCGAGAATACCAATGCAAGGTCGATCAATTGGCCGAACGTGGCATCATGGTCGCATCCGCGGGCGTGGCTGCTCACGAAGGAAGCCGCGCCAGCCGCGAGGCAGTTGCCATTATGGCCGAACGACAACTGGACTTGTCCCTGCATGAAAGCCAACAAGTCAGCGAAAGCCTCGTGCAATCCGCCGATCTGATCCTCACCATGACTCACAGCCACAAACACGCGCTGCTGAGCTACTTCCCGCAAGCCGCCGTCCGCACCCATGTGCTGTCGGGTGGCGCTGAGGATGTCGCCGACCCGATCGGTGGCTCCACCGAGGTTTACCGAGAATGCGCCGAGCAAATGCAAGGGTATATCGAAGCCTGGGCTCGGCAAATTCAACTGCATCTACCCCAGGGCCTGGAGGATCAAGCGTGAAAGTATCCATCGGCAGCGATCATCATGGCGTCGGCTTCAAGGCCCAGGCTGCCACCTGGTTGCAGTCCCAAGGCATCGAAGTCATCGACGTTGGCTCGCACGACAGCGACCAACCGTGCGATTACCCCGAAGCCGCCGGCCAAGTCGGACGACTGGTCTCCCGCGGCGATGCGGACCGCGGCATTCTGATCTGTGGATCCGGCGTCGGCATGGCCATCACCGCCAACAAGTTCCCCGGCGTCCGAGCCGCCGTCTGCGACTCCGCCCCAACCGCGCAGTTGACTCGCGAACACAACGGCCTAAACGTGCTTTGCCTCTCGGGAACCCTGTGGCGCGAACGCGACCTGCTGCCCGTGGTCCAGGCCTTCGTCGAAACGCCCTTCGCCGGTGGACGACACCAACGAAGATTGGATAAAATTACTGAAATTGAACAATCTCTGGGCTGCCACACGCCGACCCCGTGACGCTTGAAGCCCGCCAACGGTTTCTCACGGGGACGATCGCTTCAGCCACAAGCCAGAATGGGGACCCCCATGAGCCAAACGACGGATTCTGCCGCCACCGCCGCACATCTCACCGAACCACTGGCCGGACTGCACTGGATCGCCAACCAAGGCGTTCCGCCAGTGAACGCGAGTTTCCGCGCGACGGACGCCCGCACGGGTGCGCACCTGGAACCGGCATTCGGGGAAGCAACCTCCGAACAAATCGCAGCGGCTTGCCTGGCCGCTCAGCAAGCGTTTTGTGAATATCGCCAAGCCGACCCGGAAACCCGCGCGGCCTTGCTGGAAGCCATCGCCGATGAAGTCATGGCAGCCGGCGACGCGCTGCTGGAACGCTGCGAACAAGAAACCGGTTTGCCTCGGCCGCGCCTGCAATTCGAACGCCAACGCACCGTCAATCAAGCTCGTCTGTTTGCTCAAGTCGTTCGCGACGGCAGCTGGGCCGAACCTCGCATCGATCACGCAATCCCCAATCCCTCGGGCCCCAATCCCTCGGGCCCCAGTCCAGCAGGCCCCAATCCCTCGGGCCCCAATCCCACGGGCCCCAATCCCACGGGCCCCAGTCCCACAGGTCCCAGTACCGCGGGCCCCAGTCCCGCAGGCCCCGATTGTCGCAGTCTGTGGCTGCCCGTTGGTCCCGTCGCCGTCTTTGGCGCTGCCAACTTCCCGCTGGCCATCAGCGTCGTCGGCAACGATACCATCGCTGCCCTGGCCGCCGGCTGCCCGGTCGTCGTGAAAGCCCATCCCGGCCACCCAGGCACCTGCGAGATCCTGGCTCGCTGCTTGAATCGAGCGATCTCCCGCCAGCATCTGCACCCCGGCCTGTTCTCTCTGCTGCACGGGGCCGGACATGCAGTGGGACAAGCTTTGGTGCAAGATCCACACATTCAAGCCGTCGGCTTCACCGGATCGCTGGCCGGCGGTCGAGCGCTCTTCGACGCGGTCTGCCGACGGCCCCAGTTGATCCCGGTCTACGCTGAGATGGGTAGCGTGAACCCCGTCTTCTTCTTTCCCCAGGCCCTCAGCCAGGATCGCTGGCGGAAACTGGTCACGCCCCTGGCCGGCAGCATCACGGCCGGCTGCGGTCAAATGTGCACCCAGCCCGGCCTGCTGCTAGGCCCAGACGGGGAAGCTTGGCAAGCCATGCGGCAAGCCGTGGCCGAAAAGGTCGCGGCCGAAAACTACACGCTCTTGCATCCGGGGATCGCGGGTGCCTATCGCCAAGCGATCGCTGCACGTTCCGCCCCCTCCGCGGGCCTCGATGTCACCACCACCCCCCAGGACCACGAAGACTCGGCCTGCCAAGTCGGCGGCGCGGTCTTCGCCACCCCGATCAACCGCCTGCTGGAACACCCTGCATTGGAAGAAGAAATTTTTGGACCCACGACCGTGTTTGTGGCCTGCGATCACATCGAGTCGATGTTGCAATACGCGCGGCAAATGAAAGGCTCACTCACGGCCTCCGTGTTCGCCACCCCAGAGGAATACGACGCCGCCAAACCGCTGATCGACATCCTGCAAACCAAGGTCGGACGCATCATTTTTAACGGCTTCCCCACCGGTGTCCAAGTCAACCATGCCATGATGCACGGGGGGCCCTCCCCCGCCGCGATCGGCTCGTTCACCTCCATTGGAACCGGCTCCATCAAGCGATTCGCACGCCCCGTCTGCCTGCAGCAGTTCCCCACCGAGTTATTGCCACCCGTTTTACGCGACGCTACCAACGGGCCAACCTTGCGGATGATCGATGGCCGCTATCAATTCACAGGTCCAGCGGAATGACGGCCCAGCATGCGACCTTCGGCATCATCGGGGCCGGCGCCATCGGACTTTCCATCGCCTACCAACTTGCCAAGACACGGGATTCGGCCCGCGAGTCGATCGTGGTACTGGATGCCCAACTCCCCGGCGCCGCCTCTTGGGCCGGGGCGGGAATCTTGCCGCCCCCGGTGCAAACCCCGACCACCGACCCCTTGGAGGCACTCCAGCAATTGTCGCTGCAACAACTGCCTGAGTGGTCGCGCGAACTACTGGAGCGGACCGGTATCGACAACCAATACCAACGCTGCGGTGGGTTCTACTTGGCCATGTCGACCGGAGAACAAGCCGCTTTGGCCGGATTACAGTCATTTTGGAAAATAGCTGGTATCGAGACACACGTCGTGATCGCGGAACAATGGCAACACGACCAACCCTGGTTGGCACAACATGCCTCTCTAGAGACCTGCCGCCGCATCGTTGCCGTTCCCGGCGAGGCACAACTCCGCAACCCGCGTCACTTGCAGGCCCTCCGGCTAGCGTGCACCCAATTGGGCGTCCAGTTCGTGGCCCTCGATTCCTCCGCCGCCCAACGACTCGCCCTGGATCCAACCACGCATTCGGTCTCGTGGGGCAGCCAGGAATCCTGGCGCTGCGATCGCTGGCTGTTGGCCGCCGGCAGCTGGACATCGCAACTGCTGCAACGCTGGGTACCCGACTTACGTGGCGTCGGCTCGGTTTTTCCAGTCAAAGGCGAAATGCTGCTGTTCAAATTGCCAACCCGCCCCTTTCAATCGATCATCAACGTCGGCACACGCTACTTTGTACCTCGCCAGGACGGGCACGTCTTGGTCGGCTCGACCGAACAAGAGGTCGGGTTCGATGGCACAACCTCCACTGCCGCCCGCGACGACCTCCTGTCGTTCACTCGCCAGACCTTGCCCGGCTTGCTCGACTGGCCGGTAGTCCAACAATGGGCCGGACTGCGGCCCGCCAGCTTCGACCACACGCCGCTCATGGGCGCGATTCCCGGACATCCGAACTTGTGGGTGGCCAGCGGCCATTTCCGCAGCGGCCTCCAATGGTCTGTCGGCACTGCCCTGTGCCTGGCCGCATTGCTGCGAGACCAACCACCGCCGCTGGACCTCCGCGTGTTCCAACCCCGTCGCTGAGACGCACGGCGCTGAGACGCACGTCGAGTCGGTTTCGCGACTGCCCCATCGAGTCGAGAAAATCAACCAGCCGCAAATGCTAAAAATGCGTCAGCTTGATCACAAAGTAATTCTCCGGATCCGTCCTCCATGCCGGCAGACCGCGTGCGTCTCGGTAGGGCGAATAGGTTTTCACGACCACGGTCCGCTGATCGGGGGAAAACTCCAGCAGCCGAATCCAGCCGTCGCCCGCCTCTCCCTGTCTTTGAGCATTAAACAACATCTCGTGCACGCGATGCCCCGAGTCACCGACACTCAGTCGATAACCAACCTCCGACCGTTGCCCCAAGAACAGGTGCTCCTCTTTCGTCCCGGTCACATGCCCACACAGCACCATTTGAAACTGGGAACGACGCCTTACCAAATTCTGCCACAACATCTCGCCATCATGATTGTCGCCACTCTTGGCAGTGTCGTAGCTCAGTGGATTCCCGTTCTGAGTCTTACCCTTCTTCGCCCAATCGAGTCGCGTATTGTCGTGGTAGAGATACGCATGGTTCACCAACACCGCCGTGTGACCTCGATACTTCCGCTCCTTCAATAATGCATCCGCCCATTCGACGACCTCGTCTCGTGCCCCCCATTCCAAGGACAAGAACAGCCACGGCCGGCCATCCGGAGCCAAGAATTCGTACACCGCATTCTCCAAGCGACCCGGCTCGTACATCTCTCGCAGCATCAGCCCTCCCGGTCGTTGGAGTGCTGGCATGCCATCCGCCAGAAAATAATCGTTTAGCTTGGTTTCGCGGAGACTGGCATTCTGATGGTAGTCGTGATTGCCCGTGGCCAAAATGTACGGCAGTTGAGCATCCAAACGCGCGAACGTCGTTCTTGCCACTTGCCACTCGGCATCCGTGTCGTTGTCCACGATATCCCCGACGTGCACAGCCAGCTGGATATTCCGCTCGACTTGCTTATCCAAAATCCAGTCAAAGGTGGTCGCCAAAACCTCGGGCGAGGGCGGAATCCGCCGCGTCTGATCAAAGTAGTACTGCGTGTCGGGCAGGACGACCATCGTCCAACCACCCGGCAACATCGCTTGCATTTCATTCGCTGTCGGCAAGGGGTCAGCCGGAAACAACGGCTGCCCTGCCAACTGAACTTGCGTCAAGTCGCCCAAGTCGACCGAGTAAACCTCACCCAACTGCTCGTCGGCCAACAAGATTCGGTCACGACCATCAAAACAAACAGACTCCACCTGCTTCGACCAGTACGGCCCCCACCAGATATCGGAACCAAAAAAAGATGCCGTCACATCAGGTCGTTCGAACAGCCAAATACTCTGGTACGTTGTCACCACCAATCGTAGACCGTCCGCCGAACAATCGGCCCCGGTCACCCCGCCCTGACTATCGAATCGCTCCAACATCCGCAACTCGCCATCTTGGTTCGTGCTGGCGTTGGGTAGTACGTAAAGGGTCGTCAAGTCATCACTGCGATGCTTTGTCAGCAAAAAGATATCATCCTTTACCGTAAAAACACCCTCGCAGTCAAAGTTGAACTGATCTTCGGCGGCAGGAAAGGCTGTTTGATCCGGGTACCGAACCACCAGCTCCCTTGCCACCTGGACTTCTGCCGGCGAGACTTCCGACGCGGAGACTTCTGGTTCCGGCACAACATACAAAGTCAGGTCACGCCGCTGATTGCGATTGTTTCCGACGTCTGCGACAATCAAATTGCCGGAGTCATCCACGGCGATGTCCTCCCAATCACGATTGACGGCGCCCGCCACCCGCACGCCTGGTTGTGACTCGCCCTCCGAGTGAGTTCTCATTTGTCCTCGATCGTCAACAGCATAAACTCGCGGCGCATCACCTGAATCATTGATAAACCAATAAATGCCAGGCTGCTTTCGACTCCGGACCAATCCGGAGATTTCCTTGGCTGCAGTCGGATCAAGCTTCGCGACAAGAACTCGTTCGACGTAGTCTCGCTTGGGTAATGGCAACCGAGCAGCCGCCTCGAGATGCTGCGCACCGCGCGACCCTGATTCCACTTCAATGGTCGGCACCTGACCCTCTGCTCGCTGCAGAATGCCGCCACCGGTTCCCTCGAAGAGCGCCAGGCCCAATATCATGAGCAACCACAAAGAGATCTTCCTATCGATCCCGATCGAGTGACAAACACCGTTCTTCAAGCATCTGTTCATGGACAAGCTGACTTTGTGTTGGGGAGACGTTCCGAGTGCGATCTTTCATCCCCAATTTCCGCCATGGGCGCTCGCATCGCAACCGGTCCATACGTGAGGGTTGCGTTAAGAGCTTGTGCCCCAGACCAAGCCTAGCCGCTTAGACAAGTGCTCGCGACGGAACCCAGTCCCCCCGTCACTCGCCCCAACAAAAAATCATCCGCGTGGACCCTGGGCCTCAAGTCTGCCTTGCATTTGACTGCGCTTTACGCTACGATCCTGGACTTGATTCTGGGATCCGTCACCAGATACAACGAACGAATGTTATATTTTTATCGCCAATATCATGGCACCGTCGCTTGACCCATGACCTGGAGAAATCGTCAATGCACCGTTGGACGTTCTTACATCAAGCAAGCCTCCAGGATTTGTCGCCTGTCCCTGATCGCTGGGACCTTGCGGCTGATCGCGGCGATCTTGCGGCTGATCGCGGCGATCTTGCGGCTGACCGCGGCGACCGCGTTGCGACGCGACAACCGCATTCCCGTCGCGTTTGCCTAGGGACCCTGGCGGCCTGCCTTGTGAGTTGTCTGTGCTTGAACCACGCTCACGCCCTGGCCCAACAAATCCAGGTCTCGACTCTACCCAGCCCCTCAGAATCGGTCGTGCGAATTCATGGCTCGGGAACCATGCAGCCGCTCCTCGAAGCCTGGGCGGTCGAGTTCTCGCGGAAACACCCTGACATCAAATTCGAATTGCGCCCCGAAGGCTCACTGCTGGCCTTCGCCATGCTGGCGGAAAAGACACCAGCCATCGGCGCCATGAGTCGGGCATTGCTGGACAATGAGCTGGCTGAATTAACCACCCTTGGCGTGAACAAGGTCTGGCAGGTGCCCGTCGCTCGGGATCAGATCGCGGTCGTGACGCACCCCACTTGCCCGGTATCCTCCATCACAATGGCTCAACTCAAGCAGCTCTTCAGCAGTGGCACCGACACGCCTCCCCAGTGGAATCAATTGGTGCCGACGGACACCACCAACCACACCCCGCTGGTCCTGGTCGGTCCCAATGAATTGTCAGGAACACGCGCCGCCTTTGAGCGTCAAGTGTTAGGTACAGGTGCAACGTTGTCGAACGCCATGGTCAGCTGCGACAGCCACGCGCAGGTCCTCGAGCGAGTGGCCCAGGAGCCACAGGGACTTGGCTTCCTATCGGCGGTCTGGCTCGATGACAACTCCCACGTGTTGGCCATCGCCGCCGACAACGACTCGCCAGCCCAATTGCCCAGCAACCTGAGCGATGGCGACGCAGCCGCTACTTATCCCCTCGAGCGAGAACTGTTGCTCGTCCTCTCCGGCAGTCCTGACCGCAAGTTGACGATGGCCGAACGAGCCTTTCTGCAGTTTATCCTCAGCGACGAAGGCCTGACGGTGGTGCAGCGAACTCGCTTCACCCCCCTGTCTCAGGCACGGCGGGATGCCGCCCGACAGCAACTGACGACAATGTTAAACGAATTGCAGTAACAGCGGCCGTTGCGACCATTTCCGACTGCTTGTGATGGGTGACCAGCAAAAGTCGCCGAGCAAAGACGGAAAGCCAGACCAAGTCAACTCCCCGCGCGACCAGGCAACCTTCGATTCTCAAACTTCCCTCCAGACATGAGGCCGCTTCGATGATCCCAGCACAACGAACCAAACACCGTCGCACTCGCATTGCCCTGGCCCTGGTCCTCGCCCCCTGGCTACTGCTGGCTACGTTGACAGTCGTTCCGCCGCTCAATGCCCAAGAAATCCGCAACCGCGATTCCGCGGCAGCCAACGACAACGCGCGTTTGGCTCCCCCAGGAGTATCGCCCGCCCAGGGCTTTGGCGCCAACGGGACCAATCAACCCACCGGAGTCCTGATCACTCGCGTCTTGGCCGGCTCGCCCGCCCAACAAGCTGGCTTGGAAGTACGGGATACGGTACTCACAGTCGATGGCTACCAAGTCGGCATCGTCAACGGCGTCACCTACGATCTGGAACGCGAAGTACTGGCCCGCGCCGGACGAGGTCGACCGATCACGTTGTTGGTCAAAGATTGGCGGACCAGCAATCTGACGAATATCTCCGTTAATCTGAACGCGGGCGGAGGAATCGCCCCACCGGTCATCAATCCGATCGAAGGCCAAATGGCCCAAGTCAACGCTTGGTACAACCAATATCTCCAACGAGATCCCTTTCCGACCGAATCAAACGCCTGGCGCGATAGCCTGATCCGCGGCGGCCTGACCATGGACGATGTCCGCGCCTACATTTTAGGTAGTACAGAATTCTACGAACGCATCGGGCGGAACAACGACATCACGTTCATCTACGCCCTGTGCGAGAAGGTCCAAGGTCGCCAACCGACACAGGCCGAACTGTCGCGTTACCTAACCAACTTGAATCAAAGCGCCGGCAATCGCGTGGCGTTTGTCAAAGACTTTCTCACCGGCCGCCCGCAAGTGCAACCGCCGGCCCCACAGGCACTCTCCACCAAGGAGGTCTCCAACTCGCTGAAGAACTACCAAAAGCAAATGGCCTCTTTCGCCGCTTGGGGACTGTACGCCGAACAGTCGTCGCTGATCTTCCGCTCCAATGCCTCGCTTAAGACGATCGAACAGTACGAAATACCCGGACGACAAAATCGTCCCGAACAACAACGACTGGCGGAAGAGGTCTTGGGCAACTGCAACCGGCTGAACGAATTGGCCGTCCAGATCCGCGAGCGCGCCCAGCGCACCAACCAACGACTAGTAGAAGCCAATCGCTTGGTCGACGAGGCCAACCAACTGAAACGCTGGGCCGATCAACTGCTGGGGCAGATCCGCCAACCTCGCTGACCCCACGTCTCAACCCCGACCAGAGACACCGCCAACTCGGCCCAAGAACCAAGAACCAAGAACGATCTTGCTTCAACCGTGTTGGATTCGATTAGGATTACACCAGTCGACTCAACCCAATCGCCAAAGCGTTTCTCCCCGGTCGTGCTCGTGCTCGTGCTCGTAATCGTGCTCGAAACAAACCTGCCACTGCCCTCGCAAGGCGAGATCTAATCTTTTTTTATGATGCAATAAGGTCTAACTTGACTAGAAAAAGGGGGCGTATTTGATTAGGATTAGGAGCACGAACCAAGAGCCAAGCACCTCTCACGCTTCTTCTGTGCTGGATTCGATTACGATTACGAGCACGAGCACGAGCACGAGCACGATCAAGACGAATGATGGAACGTTCTATTGAGATAACGGCCGGGAGGATGCCCGCGGCGCAGCCGTATCCGTGTTCATCTTGTCTTTAAATCCAATAACCGACGCCCCTGGAACCATCCGTGTACATTCGTGTTCATCCGTGGCTCCGGTCTTCCAAGCCTTGTCCTTCAAACGCCACACTACCCCTCAACGCAACGCCCCCCAATCTTTCTGCCTCTATATAACGCTCGGTACTTGTGTCGGCCCTCCGGGCCTCATGAGCCACTGGAACATTGGGCATCCCACCGGTGGCTCACGCCACCGGCAGGGGTTGTGCCGGCCCTCCGGGCCTGGGGGCAGATGGGTTCGAAGAGGCCTCTTTTGGCAGAGGTTTTCGACCAAGAACCAAGAACCAAGAACCAAGAACCAAGAACCAAAACCAAAAACCAAAACCAAGCCCCCCAATCTTTCTGCCCAAAATTTTTCTGCCTGTCCTCTCCTCGGCGGCTATCTAGGCGCAACCAGCAGAGGGGCTGCTGGTCTACATCTCGCCCTACGCCCTACGCCCTACGCCCTACGCTCTACGCTCTACGCCCTACGCATCGGCCGCTATCTAGGCGCAACCAGCAGAGGGGCTGCTGGTCTACATCTCGCCCTACGCCCTACGCTCTACGCTCTACGCTCTTCGCCCTACGCCGCGTGGCGAACGCTCAGCTGGACCCATTTCGCTAATCGATGGGCTGGTACAAACGAGTCTGCAGTTGCCGAGGATCGGTCGCCATCAAAGGGTCGGTCAAGTAGATCTCACGCGGCCCACCGCGGAACACAAAATCGTTGTCCCGGCCCCACGCTCGTAGGGTCCGATGAGCGACGTCCAACTCCGAGTACGGCCCGCGATGCAGGGTGGTGATCGCGCGACCCGTCATCAGCCAGCCTTGCTCCAAGGGGCCAAATCCAGCACTGCCGCATCGTCCCGCCATCTTCGCCAGTGGAAACAGGTTCAAGTCCACCAACTCCACGATGGGGAAGCCGGTCGCCGCCATAAACTCTGGGCCCACGCGATCCGAAAACTGCGTCAACGGATGGCCACTCACTGCCACACCGATCTCAGCAGCCAGCGTAAACACGAAACTGACGGCCGCCTCCGCCTGCTCGGCGACGGTCTGCTCGTTGGCTGCGTAAGAGACAGACAACCAAGCCTGAGCGGGCACGGTGACCACTTCCAGTCGATATTGATCCACAATCACTACTTCCCAAGACGCGACTCTGCTCGGACCGACTACTTGACCGTCAGCATGCGTTCCAGTGCCGCGAGACTGAAATCCGCCGTCTCGCGATCCACCTGGATCACATTGACCGCACAGCCTGCCAACAGATTCTCGATGGCCCAACACAAATGCGCCAAGTCAATCCGATACATTGTGGCACACATGCACAGGACGGGAGAAAGAAAATGGACTTCCTGCTCCGGATGCTGCTTTTTCAAGCGATTGACCAAGTGCAACTCGGTCCCAATCGCCCACTTCGTTCCCGGTGGCGCTGTTTGCACGGTCTCAATGATCTTGCCGGTTGAACCAGAAATATCGGCCAAGTCATTGACCTCTTGCGGACACTCTGGATGAACCAAGATCTTGATCCCCGGCACTCGCTCGCGAAAGCCATGCACATGCTCGGGCCGGAACATCTGGTGGACGCTGCAGTGCCCCTGCCACAAAATCACACGTGACTCCAGCAACTGTTGCTCGGTGTTGCCACCCAATGCCGGAGCATACGGATCCCACACCGGCATGCGATCGTTCGTGATTCCCATCTTGAGTGACGTGTTACGTCCCAAGTGCTGGTCGGGGAAAAACAACACACGATCGCCGCGTTCAAACGCCCAACGCAACACCGCCTGAGCATTGCTGCTGGTGCAAACAATCCCGCCATGCCGCCCCACAAACCCCTTCAGACTGGCGGCCGAATTGATATACGTGACCGGCACCAATCGCTGGGTGTCGATCACATCCGACAATTCGTCCCAACAGCTCTCCACCTGGCGGATGGCCGCCATGTCCGCCATCGAACAACCCGCTTTTAAGTCCGGCAAGATGACTTGCACGGGGTTGGCGCCCGCCGCCAGCCGCTCGGGGCGATTCGCCAGAATATCGGCGGTCTCCGCCATGAAGTGCACACCACAAAAGATGATCGTCTCGCACTCCGTCTCCCGGGCGGCCAACTGACTCAGCTGCAAGCTGTCCCCCGTCAGATCCGCGTGCTCGATCACCTCGTCCTGCTGGTAGTGATGCCCCAAAATCAACAGACGTCGGCCCAACTGCCGCTTGCCCTCGATGATTCGCTGACGCAATTCGTCATTCGACAACCCCTTGTAGGACTGAAAGGGAATCGGTGCCGTGGTCTCAGTTGCCGTTGTCATGTGTTGCTCTGCCGGTCGGCCATCGCCAAAAAAAGTCGCCCCAGTCCCCGCTTCATTCTATCCCGGAACCGCCGTTTTATGAAGGAATCTTCCTGCCAATCACGGCCTTCCGCCCCCCTCTCCTACCTGTTAAAACGCCCCCCGACCCTGGTATACTTGCCAGCGGGGTTTTTGTCAAAGCGACCGAGTTTCCGGAGTGGTGCGATGCGGCGATGGTTCAACCTGGCTGGGCAACAATTGTCTCGTAGTTACCTGAGTTCGTGCCGGGCCAGTGGCCTCTGGATCGGCCTCGGTTTGTCACTCGCCATGTCCTCGGCCGGACCAGCTCAAGCCCCTGCTCAAGCCCAAGCTCAGGCCCCAGCCCAAGCCCCTGCCACTGCCCCTGCGAAGTCCACATCGCCCACGACTCCGGCTCGGTCCGGTTCGCTGGTACAAGAGCCCAATGGCACTCCAGCCGACCTGGCCGCCGACCCGACCCGCTCGGCCTACGAGGTCCAAATCAATACCGCCCCGACCGCTCTCGATCTGTACGTGGCGAAACCCGATCCGGCCTACCGCTTCGAGATCGTCCGCCGCGAAGAGCTGCCGACGGGAACCGCGTGGGTAATCGACATGGTCTCGCAGACCTGGCTGACCGAAGCCGAAGTCAACCGCACCGAGTGGCGACACTGGCTGACCATCTTCCGCCCCCGCCAATGCCAGTCCCCCACGGCCCTGATGTTCGTCGCCGGTGGCGGGAACGATCGCCCCGCACCCGCCGCCGCCGAGGGCCAAATCATGGCCATCGCCCTGGCTACCGGCAGCGTTGTCGCGGAACTGAAAATGGTCCCCAACCAACCACTCATTTTTCATCAAGACGGACAAGGCCGCGTCGAGGACGACCTGATCGCCTACACCTGGGACCAGTTCATCCGGACCGGGGACCCCAAATGGCCCGCCCAACTGCCCATGACCAAGTCCGTCGTCCGAGCCATGGACACCGTCCAAAAAGTCTTGGCCGACGACACGCGAGCCACCACGATCGACAACTTCGTGGTCACCGGTGGCTCCAAACGCGGTTGGACCACTTGGTTGACCGCCACGGTCGATCCGCGAGTCATCGCGATCGCCCCCATCGTCATCGACGTCCTCAATGTGGACGTCTCCATGCGACACCACTTCGCCACCTATGGGTTCTGGGCACCCGCGATCGATGACTACGTCCACCATCAGATCATGCAACGCCGCGATGCGGAGAACTACCCTGCCCTGCTGCAGTTGGTCGATCCCTACGCCTATCGCGATCGCCTGCAAATGCCCAAATGTGTCATCAATGCCACCGGCGACCAGTTCTTCTGTCCCGACTCCTCACAGTTTTACTTTGATCAACTCCCGGGCGAAAAACATCTTTGCTACGTCCCCAACTCCGAGCACTCGCTGAAGGAAACCAACGCGCTCGATAGCTTGATCGCCTTTCACTACTCGATTGTCAACCAAATCGAACGCCCCACCCTGGCCTGGGAACGCGACGCCGATGGCAGCTGGATCGTCACCTGCCCGAACCTGCCCGCAGGCCAGCAACTCAAGGCCGTGACCCTCTGGCAATGCCACAATCCCACCGCCCGCGACTTTCGCGTCGACACGGTGGGCCGCAACTACCAACCCACGCGGTTGACACCCGACGAGAACGGCGCGTACCGCGTGCAACTCGAGCCACCCGCCACGGGCTGGACGGCGAACTTTATCCAAGCCGAATTCGATGTCGGCGCCCCCACCCCGCTGCGGATCTCGTCCCCAGTCACCGTGCTGCCCGAATCGCTGCCGCATGCCGAGAAGCCGCTTGACTAAGCGGCCAACACAACCGGCAACACGACCGGCAATGCAACCAGCAACGATGGCGGTGGGCAGGCACCGCCAGTCCCCTCGCTGAATGGCCAGGTTAAAATTAGATTAAGGGCGGCAAGGCCTGCCCCCACCCCTTTTTTTGCGGAGACTTTGGCTCATGGCGACCTCCTCCCAACCTCGCATTCGCATCTTCGACACCACGCTCCGCGACGGCGAGCAGTCGCCCGGCGCCAGCATGAATCTGGAGGAGAAGCTGACCATCGCCCAGGCCCTGGCAGATCTCGGTGTCGACATCATCGAGGCCGGTTTCCCGATCGCCTCGCCCGGTGACTTTGAAGCCGTCGAACAAATCGCCAAGACCATCCGCGGTCCCGTCATCTGCGGTCTGGCTCGCTGCTCGGACCAAGACATTGACCGAGCTTGGGAAGCGCTCAAACACTCGCTCTCGCCCCGCATCCATGTGTTCCTGGCCACCAGTGCCATCCACCGCGAGTTCAAACTCAAGATGACCGCCGATGAGATCGTGCAACGCGCGGTGGCAGGGGTCCAACGCGCCAAACGCGTCTGCGACGACATCGAGTTCTCGCCGGAAGATGCCGCTCGCACCGAACCCGACTTCCTCTGCCGCGTCGTCGAAGCGGTCATCGCCGCCGGCGCCACCACCGTCAATATTCCCGACACCGTCGGTTACGCCACCCCCACGCACATGGGACGCGTCATTCACACACTGGTCAACAAAGTACCCAACATCGACCAGGCCGTCATCAGCATCCACTGCCACAACGACCTCGGACTGGCCGTCGCCAATAGCCTCGCCGCCGTCGAAAATGGGGCCCGCCAAGTCGAATGCACCATCAATGGCATCGGCGAACGAGCCGGCAACTGCTCGCTGGAGGAAATCGTCATGGCCCTCCGCACCCGCAATGATTATTACGGCTTTCAAACCAGTATCCAAACCAAACGATTGGTCCCCGTCAGCCGACTCGTCTCTTCGATCACCGGTCTAGAAGTCCAACGCAACAAGGCCATCGTCGGCCGCAACGCCTTCGCTCACGAAGCCGGCATCCACCAGGACGGCATGTTGAAAGAGCCCAGCACCTACGAAATCATGCGGCCCGAAGACGTGGGCCTGGTCAAAACGGACCTGGTCCTGGGCAAACACAGCGGCCGCGCCGCCCTGGCCGATCGCGCCAAACAATTGGGCTTTGAACTGACCGGCGAACAACTGCAGGCGGTCTTCGAGGAATTCAAACGCGTCGCCGATCGCAAAAAAGAAGTCTTCGATGGCGATATCATGGCCATCATCCAAAGCCAACTCCATGGCACCACCGAAGAACAATGGGAATTGGCCGACTTCTCCGTGCAGTTGCAACTGGGGCAATCCCCCAAGTTCCAACTCAAGCTGCAACGAGCTGGAGAAATCCACGATATCGAGATCCAAGACGGAGAAGGCCCGATCGATGCCGCGTTTCTGGCCACCGAAAAACTTACCGGCGTGCCCATGAACTGCCGCGAATTCAAAATCAACGCCACCTCCCTCGGCCATGACGCCCTGGGCGAAGTCACCCTCAGCATCGAACACCAGGGCAGCGAATACCGCGGCCGCGGCGTCTCCACCGACTGTGTCGAGGCCACCATCGCCGCGATCCTCAGCGCGATCAACCGCATCCCCCAGAAACGCTAAGGGACCATTTGACTTTTCACGGAGCCGAATGCCACAAGGGCCGGTTGATTTTTCCAGACGGACACGCGAAATTGCCGTCCGATTCAAGAAAATGATTCAAAAACACGGCGTTCCCAATTCAATCGAAACGCTTGAGGGCTTATTGATTTTTCCAGACTTGCTCGCGAAATAGCCGACCGAATCAACGATATCGGGCAAAAACAGGGCGTTTTCCCGTCAATCGAAATGCTTGACGCATTCCGCTACGGAAAAATCAACCAGCCCTTGACGCGTTCCACTACGGAAAAATCAACCAGCCCTCAAAGCCGGAGCGAACCACCCGATCATGACGCCAGCCCTCAACATTTGGACCAACGCGATCTTTCCCGCAGAGGCCACGGCACATCTGCAACAGGGCGTTGCCCCCCACCACTTGCTGAATGCGACCATCACCAGCCAGTTCAACCTCGTGTCCGCGCCACCCGACGATCGACTGGCGGATGCCGAGATCGCCTTTGGGCAACCCGACGTCGAGCAACTGTTCCACTTGCCGCGGCTGCGTTGGGTCCACCTGACGACCGCTGGCTACACCGCCTACGATCGCGACGACCTGCGGCAGTCGTTGCGCCAGCGCGGCATCGTGATGACCAACAGCTCACAGGTCTATGCCGAACCCTGTGCCCAACATGCCCTGGCCATGCTCCTGGCCAACGCTCGACAACTTCTGCCGTGCTACGACGAGCAATGCACCGATCGCCCCTGGGGGTATCTGGAGCTCCGCCGACGCTCCTTCTTGCTCAATGGCCAATCGGTCCTGATCTACGGCTACGGCGCCATCGCGCGGCGTTTGTGCGAATTGTTGGCGCCGCTGAACATGCAACTAACGGGCGTTCGCCGCCAACCTCGCGGCGACGAATCGATCCCGACCGTGCCACTCGCCGAACACTTGCAGTACCTGCCCTTGGCCGATCACGTGATCAATATTCTGCCCGCCAGTCCGCAAACACGAGAC
Organism: Pirellulaceae bacterium; assembly: GCA_018402565.1. Classification (GTDB taxonomy): domain Bacteria; phylum Planctomycetota; class Planctomycetia; order Pirellulales; family Pirellulaceae; genus M30B19. The sequence continues at coordinate 775,973 of JAGYIQ010000003.1, forward strand.
TTTTTCGATCGCGACTTATTTGCTCGCATGCAGCCCCACGCGCACTTTTATAACATTGGCCGCGGGACCACCGTCAACCAAGGCGACTTGACCCAAACCTTGACTGACGGTCATTTGGCCGGCGCTTACCTCGATGTGACCGACCCCGAACCGCTGCCGCCCGACCATCCACTCTGGACCGCTCCGCGCTGCTACATCACGCCTCACACCGCCGGTGGCTTTCGTGAAGAAATGGTGGGCTTGGTCCAGCATTTCCTCGACAACCTCCAACGGTACAACACCGCCACCCCGCTCGTTGACCGCATCATTTAAATCGTAACCGTTCACGCCTCGTAGGGTGTCATGTAGCAAGTCGGGCTAACCGTACGATCGTTTGCGACTCAACGCAACTGGAAAACACTACCGGCTTGCACCATGTACGATCCGACTTGCGGAATGCACCATGACCGAGGATTACCCGCCACCCGTGAACGGTTACTTTAAATCAAACCCAAACCGTAATCACTTGAATTGGAACTCCACCAACCTGTGGAATTTAACATCGCGACCGCCTGTGCTTTCTAGAAGCTCCCCCAGGGCCAAAATGTAGCGAACTCGTTTTTCTAAGACGGCCACGAGAATGTCTGCGAACAAAACTCCAGACTCGTAATTGCCTTGGCACGCTGCTGAAAGTCCAGAAATCAGATACTCATAACTACCACACTCTACGGGCTCACCAGCCGAACACTGTCGGCAGGGGATCATGTCCGCATCTCCTCCGGCTGCCGTGATCGCTACGTCGACGATCAAATAAGAGTCGTTTCCTCGATAGATTAAGTACGGCTGGTTCGAAGTGTCACCCACATACACTAGCGACTTGTACTCAGGGAAGCGTGGAAGCAGGTACCACTCGAAAGCACGACCGACGAGTTCACGTTCGGTGAAACCGAATGCCGAGGCGATATCAATCGTTTGCTCATACTTACCCGGCGTCATTCTTTACCTCACTCCCCATTCAAATTGCTTTGCAACCAATGCCACAGTGATTACCGCCCAGAAGAATGGGCGAAGGTCGATGGGCTGATTCAACCTCCCTAACATTTCCTCTCCAGCTCCCAAAAATCTCGCTAACAACCGTGAACCGTTAGGCCAAATGATCTCGCCATAACCACTCGACCGCGCCCAGCGTCGCGACGTACAACCCCTCGCCGACGATCAAGCTCACCCCTAACAACGTGACCACGTCCCACCAGACCACAACGACGCCGACACACACAACCAACCAGAACATGTTCGCCACGGCGAGTGCCTGAATCAAACGCGCTGGACGAACCCGCCGAGTGGTCACAAAGAGCGAAAAAAAACCGTAGACTAAATTTGCCCCGCCCATGACCACGACCGTGGATGCGGGGAGCCCCTCGATCTGACTGAGCCACGAGTGAAAACAGAGCACCAACGCCCCCACCAGTAGCCCACCGACACAATCCAGCCACAAGAGCCAATCGCGGTTTCGACCATTTCGGCTGCTCACCAGACGCCACCGCTTTGAATCGTTATTGGACTGGAGTGGAAGCCTCATCCCACGGGTCATAGCTACCAAAATTCCAAAGCTGCCCCTGAGGATCACTACAGGAGTAGCCACGGCCCCCGTAATCTTCATCCCGAATCGCCACTTTTATAACCGCACCCGCCGCGACCGCTCGATGATAATGAGCATCGATCTCCCGGACCACGATGTAGGCCGACTGTGTCACCAGTCCACCCGTCGCTGGGCCCTGCAGTTGCCCGAACTCATCATCCCGCGCCGACCCGAGCATGATCATGCCGTTGCCAAGTCGCAATTGCGCGTGCGCAATTCCCCCCTCGCCATCCTCGACAACCAGATGCCGCTCAAATCCAAACGCCGCACAGAGCCACTCGATCGCCCCCTGCGCGTCCCGATATCGCATCGTCGGTATAATCATCACCCCAGTCTCCTTCGTCTTTAGCATAGAAAACACCCCATCCAGAAAGTAACCATCGACCGGTCACGCGCGAGAATGCAGACCGAACATATTCCCTTCGGTGTCGACGGCCAAAGTAATGAAACCGTACGGACCGATCGACATTTTGGGAAACTGGATTCGTCCACCGGCATCGACGACCCGCGCTTCTTCGATCGCACAATCTTCGCAACTGAAATACACCAGCACGCTGTTGCCACCGGGGGGAAACCCTTCCATCTTGGTCAACGCGCCCGACGCACCACTCTTTTCCATCGACATCGGAAATGCCATCATTTCTACATCTGGCATCGGCGACTCCAAACCCTCCAGCTTGGTGCCCAAGACCGTTTCGTAAAACTTGACCGCACGTGCCATATCTTCGACGTAGATTTCGAACCAACCGACTGGATTCGCTTGCATGATTAGCCTTTCATTGCGTATTGGATTAGAATAGGACGTGCCGTCAGGACACTCAAACGACTGGTAAACCTGTTAAGCAGTCCTGACCTATTGTGGCCGTTCAACGATCGTTTACCAAATACCCCACACCAACCCACCGATTGTGAGCCTTGATCCATCCGAAGTCAATCGACTTCATCCCATTTTCATTCACAACCCACATTTGGAATCAAGCCACCCATCCGCCCTGCGGACTTTTCAGTCACTATCCTACCGAATTGAAAATCAGCCGGAGTGCGTTAGAAACTGGTTTTCGCTAATTTGGGACACTGACCGGTTCAGGCAAACTCAGCACCTGGGTAAAGGGGTCAGGCGTCAATTGCCGGAACGGCCCTGCAGGTGCTGCGCACAATTGGCTCCTGACCCCTTTACCACACCCCATTCTTTGGCTGTGACAAAGCACTAGCCGTTGCTTGACCTGGAAGAAAAGTAATTCGTAACCGTTCACGCCTCGTAGGGTGTCATGTAGCAAGTCGGACTAACCGTACGATCGTTTGCGAGCAAAAACAACTGGACAACGCTATCGGTTTACCCCGAGAACCAACCGACTTGCGGAGTGCACCGCTCCCAAGGATGACCTCCCACCCGTGAACGGTTCCAGTGATTCATCAGCGTTGGAATCATGACCGGCAAATTGATCAGCCTCGTAGGGTGTCATGTAGCAAGTCGGGCTAACCGGTACGATCGTTTGCGAGCAAAAACAACTGGACAACGCTATCGGTTTACCCCGAGAACCAACCGACTTGCGGAATGCACCACTCCCAAGGATGACCTCCCACCCGTGAACGGTTACCCACGGACCAACCCAATCCACGTCCCCAGGAATCAAAGCCGATCGGAGGGTTACGCAGAAAAAGGATCTAATTGAGATCAGTCCACTTCAGGGTTGTCACAATCTCTTGCAAATTCGGCCAAATGCTCTCGTCCGCCTCCTTCGAGGCTGACAGGAACAGCAAATTCGTCGACCCACGCACCACACCTAACCCCTCGTGCGGCAGCATCTGGCCCTCCGCCGGCTTAAACGCAATCCGCAAGGCTCGTTCCCCATCTATCTGAAACGGCAATTCGGACACCGAACCAGCAAATTTCTCCGCCAGTGAATTGGCGGACTCGTCCAGATCCAATTGTTTCTCCCCCACATGGACCTGAATCAGCCGCTGCGCCTGATTCGGATTCCTGGTCCCCCGCGGAACCAAGATCCCGCCAAAACGAGAGCCACCGGATTGAATCCACTGCCACTCCGGTGGAACCGTCATTGTCGCAACCCCTAAATCGACAACCGTTGGGGACGTCGACGGTTCGGATGCCTTGGCTTCCACCGCCGGAGACGGTTTAACCGAATTCGAGCCCGCCTGCCCAGCATCCGAGCAACCCAAACCAACGAGAATCGCAACGATTGCGGATAGCCCCATAGCCATGTTCAATGTTGACAACACATCACTCCTACCCTTTGCTTCCGACGAGAAAATCACGCTAAACTAAGCCAAAACCAGTGATCTCACCCAGGGACGGCAGCCTGTGGCCCCTTGCCAAGTCCCGCGCGGTGATCAACAGTATTCTAAGGGCCGGCACACTCCATCCGAACACTCGTCTGATCTGGCGCGAATTTTCACATGCACTCCCTCTCCCCTTCGACCCTCCGCCAATGGCTGGATGACCAACACCCGTTCTTGCTGCTGGATTGCCGCGAAACCTTCGAACATGACTACGCGCGGATTGATGGCTGCCAGCTGCTGCCGATGAGTGAAATCGCCGATCGGCTGGAGGAACTAAACGATCACCGCGTCAACCCGATTGTAGTGTACTGCCATCACGGTGTCCGCAGTCGACAAGTGGCGTACTGGCTCGCGGCCAACGGCTTCACGCAAGTCTACAATCTAGAAGGCGGGATCGATCGCTGGTCGTTGGAAGTCGATCCGCAAGTGCCTCGCTACTAAAGGCCGCTCGCTGTGACGGATGTCAGCATTTCCGTAATCATCCCGGCCCGGAACGAAGCCCAGTCCGTGGCCCACAGCGTCCATTCCGCCTGGCTGGCCGGCGCCAACGAGGTCCTGGTCATCGATGGCGGCAGCACGGACGCGACCTGTGCCCAAGCCACCGCCGCGGGCGCCACGGTCCTGACATCACCAACCGCCGGACGCGGTGCCCAACAAGCCTGGGGCGCGCAACACGCCTCCGGACAGGTGCTGGTGTTTCTGCATGCCGACAGCACTCTGCAACCCAACGCCTTCCAGCCCCTGCGGCAACGCGTGGCGGCGGTGGAATCTTCGGAGACACCCAGTATTCTCTGGGGTGGCTTCCGCCAGCAAATCCGTGATCCGCGGTGGCGGTTCCGCCTCCTCGAACGCGGCAATCAACTCCGCTCCAAAACGCTGGGTTGGGTCTACGGCGATCAAGGCCTCTGGTTGACTCGCGCGGCATTGGCAGCCGTCGGCGGTTTCCCCACCGACCCGCTGATGGAGGACCTGATCCTCAGCCGCCGACTCGCGCGCATCCGCCGCCCCATCCTCATCGACACCACGGTCCACACCAGTGCTCGCCGCTGGCAGCGCGACGGCATCCTCCGCCGCACCTGCGGCAACTGGTGGTTGGTCCTGCAGTACTTTGCCGGTCGCCCAACCGAGGACCTGGCGCGGGCCTACCGTTCGGCCGGCCCGCGGTCATCGGACTGACTACTCGCCAGCCGGCATCAATGCTCCAGCCACAAGTCGGCAACCTTGTTCAACTGGTCGTCGAACGATTTACCGATCGCCTTCAACCGCACGCTGTTGCGTTGCTTGGCCAGCTTGAGGTACAGCAGCGCGGTTTGAATCTCCAACTGCTGTTGCTCGTCCGGAATGTCATCTTCCAACAACTGAATCACCCGAGCAAACACGCAGCTGGCCATGAACAACTCGGTGGCCACATCGCCCAACCGAGCCTGCACGAACTGCTGGTTCAAGATGCTCTCTTGATGGCGGATGCAAGCCGATTGGCAAGCCTGAGCGAACACGCCGATCTGCTTGCCCAAGTCTCGAGCATGCGGCCGCAGCACATCGTGCGGGCACAGAATCGACGGAGCGCGACGCAGCATCTTGCCAGCATTCAGGAAGGCCTGCGGGCTCCAACCCTTGACACCCTCGTAGATGCCCTTGAGCTCCATCCCGACGCCGCGTAGCCCAACCATCGCAATGAAGCAACGCAACACATCGTTGGCGCCTTCGCCGATCAGATTCAACCGAGCGTCTCGCATCATCCGCTCGAACGGTTGATCGGTGAAGAAGCCCGCTCCGCCCCAGACCTGCAGGGTATCGTTCACGATCCGCCACAATTGGTCGCTGGCGAAGACCTTGATCATGGCCGTCTCCACCATGTAGTCGTCGGCTCCGCTATCGATCAAAGCGGCCGTGTGGTACGTCGCACTCTCCATGGCATAGATGTCCGCTGCGGCTTCCGCGATCTTGCCTTTGACCAACTCAAAGTCGGCCAATCGCTTGCCGAACTGGCGGCGATCCTTGGCCCGAGCCATCATCTGCTCCAAGCAGTACTTGGCCGTACCGGTACAGCAAGCCCCAAACGTCGTGCGACCAAAATCCAACACCGTCAACGCGACTCGCAGACCCTTGCCGATCGGCCCGAGGATATTCTCGCGTGGCACATACACGCCCTCCAAGGCGAAGCGGCCCGTGGCGGTCCCGCGGATGCCACACTTCTCCATCCGCGTCTCCAAGACCTTAAAGCCCGGCATGTCGGGCGTGACCAAAAAGGCCGTAATCTTGCCCTTCGGAGTCGTGGGGTCCGGCGTCCGGGCCATCACCGTCAAAACATCAGCAATACCGCCGTTGGTGATCCAACGCTTCTCGCCTGTCAATGTGAAGCCACGGCCATCCGCGTCCGGGACCGCCACCGTCTGCACGTTGCTGGCGTCCGAACCCGCTTCCGGTTCCGTCAACGCAAACGCAGCGATCTTTTCGCCCGCCGCCAGCGGACGCATCCAGCGCTTCTTCTGCTCTTGTGTACCGAACAACTCCAAGCCGCGCAGACCGATCGAATGGTGAGCGTTGACGAACACGCCCGTCGAGGCACAATGGCCGCCGATCTCCTCCATCACGCGGCAGTATTCGTACTGACTCAGGCCCTGGCCGCCCGCGTCTTTGCTCACGGTCATGCCCAAGACACCAATATCCCCCAAGCCGCGGATCACCGCCTCCGGAATCTTGGCCTCGCGGTCGATCTTGACCGGATCGATCGACGAGCGACAGAAGTCGCGGACCTTGGCCACCCATTGGTCGCTCCGCGCCCGGACCTCGGCCGGCAGACTCGCCAGACTAGGGAAGGGGCGAATCGAGTCCGCCCGCCACTTGCCAAAGAACAGGTCCTTGGCAAACCCTTCCTTGGTCGGCCCGGAGAACAGCAGTTCCTCAGCTTCTGCAATCTGTTGCTTCTCTAAGTCGGTCAACGCTGCCATATCTTGATCCTCGCCTGAAAAAATACCACCCACGAACCGGGGGCGTTCGATCCCTCGCCACCCGCGGTGAGCGAGTCGCCAATTCTAAATCCTGACGCGTGAAAAGGTAACCACCGCACCCACTTTTCAGCAGCCGCGGCACCTGTTTCCGCATTGTACCGGCGGTCCAAACGGCGTTAAGGGGGACTGTAACAGTCGATTCGATTCCGATACGCTATGCACGGCGGAGCTTTCCACGCCCTTGGTCGTCGCGCTGACAAAATGCATGGGCCTGGAGACCGAGACGTAGGAACCGATCCCTGGCTCTTCGCAATCGGTGCCAAACGCGTACCGACGAGGCTCGCTGGCGGTCAGCTCTTCCCGCCGAGGCGCTCGCGATTTTCCTGGGTCGAACCCGATCCACGGCGGCGGGCCACCCGGACGTCGCTCCCTACCTGAAAGGAACTTCCGTGCCGTCATCATACATCGTGTCCGCCGCTCGCACGCCGATCGGCAGCTTCCGCGGGTCACTGGCCGGAGTCCCTGCCCCCAAGTTGGGTGCGGTCGCCATCGCCGCCGCCATGCAACGAGCCGGCGTGGACCCGTTGGATGTCAACGAAGTCATCATGGGCAATGTCCTGCAGGCCGGGGTCGGCCAAGCCCCAGCCCGCCAAGCGGCCCTGGCGGCGGGTCTGCCCAGCAGCGTTGCCGCAGTCACCATCAACAAGGTCTGCGGCTCCGGGCTCAAGTCCATCATGCTGGCGGATCAAGCCATCCGCTGCGGCGACGCCTCGCTGATTGTCGCGGGCGGCATGGAGAACATGAGCGCCGCACCGCACCTGGCCAGCGGCCTCCGCGAGGGAATTCGTCTGGGCGAGTACAAACTGCAGGACGCGATGGTCCACGATGGCTTGACCTGCGCCTTCGAAACCTGCCACATGGGCCTGCACGCCGAACACATCGCCCAAGCCTGCGAAGTCACTCGCGAGGACCAAGATCGCTTTTCACTACAAAGTCAACAACGAGCGGCCGCCGCTTGGGATGCCAACGCCTTCTCGACCGAGATTGCCCCCGTGTCGGTCACCCAACGGAAAGCGACCGTCGTCGTCGAACGCGACGAATGCCTGAAGCCGGACACCAGCTACGAAGGGCTGGCGGCACTGCGACCCGTCTTCAAAACCGACGGCAGCGTGACCGCCGGCAATGCCTCGACCATCAGCGACGGAGCGGCCGCCGTCGTCGTCGTCGATGAAAAAACACTCGAGCGGCTGCAACCTAAACTGGCCCACCCCACGCTGGTCGCACGGATCGTCGCCGCCCATACCGCTGGTGTGCCACCCAAAGACCTGTTCATCGCACCCGCATTGGCCATCTCACAATTGCTGGAACGCGTCCGACTGACCTTGGATGATATCGATTGGTTCGAGATCAACGAGGCCTTCGCCAGCCAGATGGTGGCCTGCTGCAAGAAGCTCAACCTGCCACAAGATCGCGTCAACCCACTCGGTGGCGGCATCTCGCTGGGGCATCCGATCGGCGCCAGCGGCGCGCGGGTCATGGTCACGCTACTGCACGCCATGGCCGAACGGAACCTCAAGCGTGGCATCGCCAGCCTCTGTCTGGGCGGTGGCAACGCCGTCGCCATGCTGGTCGAACGCCCCTAGTGCTTTGTCACAGCCAAAGCGTGGCGTGTGGTAAAGGGGTCAGGCGTCAATTGTGCGCAGCACCCGCAGGGCCGTTCCGGCAATTGACGCCTGACCCCTTTACCACAACGATCCCAAAATTAAATTGTGACAAAGCACTAGTGCTTTGTCACAGCCAAAGCTTGGTGTGTGGTACAGGGGTCAGGCGTCAACTGTGCGAAGCACCCGCAGGGCCGTTCCGGCAATTGACGCCTGACCCCTTTACCACAACGATCCCAAACGGAAACGGTGACAAAGCACTCGTGTTGTATCGACACTCGGCTGAGCAGTTGGCCGCATCGATTGAGGCGAGTTCTGTACCACAAACACGTCTGCTAACCCCGAACGTGTAGCGGCCTGCCCCAAGCCTTGGCTTTGAGATGGCAATCGTCTCGAGCCAGTGAAACGGCTACCGGCGGCTTTTCTTGAAATCGATCTTATTTTCCCTACGACTTGGTCGACAACGTCGTGCTGGTCGTGAACAGCGTCAAAAAATCGTAACCGTTCACGGTTGGGAGGTAATCCTCGGGGCTGGTGCATTCCGCAAGTCGGTTGGTTCTCGGGGTAAACCGATAGCGTTCTCCAGTTGATTTGACTCGCAAACAACCGACTGGTTAGCCCGACTTGCTGCATGGCACCCTACGGGGCGTGAACGGTTACAAAAAAACGAACCGAGCCGACTGGGGGCCCCCAATCGGCTCGGTAGCGGAGAACACTATGCGGCGTTGCGCGATTCGGTTTATCGCGATTCGGTTTATCGCAATTCGGTTTATCGCAACAGCGACAACACGTTTTGTGGGTTCTGGTTGGCGATTCCCAAGACCGACGTACCGGATTGGACCAGCACTTGAGCTCGCGTGAGCATGGCCGATTCTTCGGCAAAATCGGCATCTCGGATGGCGCTTTCGGCTTCTGTCAAGTTATTCAACAGATCGGATAGCGACACGATGTTGGAATCGATGGTCGTCTTTTGGAATGCACCCAAGCGGCCGCGAAGTTCGACCACCTTGGTGATGACTTCATCGACGATCTTGGCCGCGTTGGTGGGATCCGATGTCAAGTCCCGTGAGTTGCCGGCTCGCAGTTCGTAGAGTCGACCGGTTTCGCCACCCAAGCTGCCAGTGCTCAAGCTTTGGATGCCCAACCGCGCTTGTTGGTTCGAGACGACATCGGGGCCGAGTTGGATGATGGCACCACCACCGTTGATACTGAACTGGACCGCATCACTGCTTCCGGCCTCGACGGTCAAAGACAAGCTCAAGGTTGTGTTGTTGACCGACAAGGTATTGCCATCCCCGTTGGCACGGACGCCGTTGACGGTGGCATTGATATCCGCACCGGTATCGCGGATGGCCGACAGGTTAGTGGCAAAGGTGCCCGATGCACCCTCGGTGATCACCTCGATATCGACAAAGCTCTTCGAGCCGTAGGCGATCGAGTTCATCTCGATGACGCCATTGTTATTGACGGCTTCCACACCAGTGGCGTCTTTGACCAGATTGAACGCATTGACCATGTCGTCGACGGTGGCCCCGGATTGGAAGGTAAAGACTTCGGCACCGTCCTTACCCGCCAATTTCAGCACGAGGTCGTCGTTCAGGGCGTTGTTGGTGAAGGCATTGGCCCCGACGGTCAAATTGGCTTGTTGGGCTGCGTTGAGGATATTCACATCGACGGCGACCGAGCCGGGGGCACCGAGGTTGGCGACATTGATTTTCAGATCGCGGACGGTATCGAGACCGATGCCGTTGGCACCACCTGCCGTGACCTGGAAGTCCATGCTACCGTCGAGCAGAGAGCGACCTTGGAAGGTGGTGGTCTTGGCGATACGATCAATGGCTTCCAAGGACGAGTCCACTTGGAGTTGATTGGCCGCGATTTGTTCATCGCTCAAGGCGCCACTATTGGCAGCTTCGACGATCAACCCTCGAATGTCGTTGAGCAGGTTCGACACTTGGCCCAAAGCGCTGTCCGCGGTGGCGATCATGTGCCCTGCTCGTTCGCTGTTGCCAATCGCTCGACGCGTGGCCGTGATGTCACGACGGAGGTTTTCGCTACCGATCAACCCCGCCGGATCGTCCTTGCCAGAGTTGATTCGCAGACCCGTACTTAAACGATTCAGAGCCGTCTGCAATTGGGAGTTCGACCGCCCCAAGGTATTTTGGGCGATCATAGAACTGACATTTGTATTGATTCGACTCATGTCAAAATCCTTAGATTGTATATGTCTCTGCGATCACTTTCACTGACCGGTCTCAGTCCGCGAAATCGCATCGTCGTCACTTTGTCTCACCTTCAAGATCCCCAGCGTTGACGATACGCGTCAACGTTGGTCCCCGACACCATTCGAGCTGACTTTGGCAATCTCAGACGTTACTGAAATCTCGCAAAGTCGGGACTGACCGATCCATCCAGTCGTGGAGTGCTATCGTCCGAGAAAATTAAGCAACTTTTAGCAAATTGACGCAGTTCACCCGAGAGTGGGCAATGGTCCGTTAGTTATTTTGAAGATACACAAAGCAACAACGGCGACGGTTCTGACGACCGCGCCGGCCAGATAGCCAAGTCATGTTAAACTGTGAGCATTCTAAGATCTAAGGCTGTTAAAGTATCCGCTTCCTAGCGATTGTTTGGGTCCGAGTTGGAGGGAAACTGGAGTGGAACACGTGTACCGATCACGCGGCGACTGGTTCGGCCCTTATCATGTTACTGCAGCAGTGCCAGAACGTTCTGCGGGGCTTGGTTGGCGATCCCCAATACGGCGGTGCCGGATTGTGTTAGGACCTGGGCACGTGTCAACGCCGCGGTTTCAGCTGCGAAGTCGGCATCGCGGATACTGCTCTCCGCCTCCGTCAGATTGTTGAGCAGCTCGTTCAATGATTCAACGTTGCTATCGATTGTCGCTCGTTGCAGCGCGCCGAGCCGACCGCGTAATTGTGACACAGACTGTATCACCTCGTCGACGATCTTGGCGGCGCCCGTGATATCGCCGGCCAACTCTCGCGCGTTGCCGGAGCGGAGTTCGTACAAGCGTCCGGTGGTGCCACCGAGTTTTCCGGTGTTGAGGCTCTGGATGCCAATTCGCAACTGTTGGTTGCTGACCACGGCCGGGCCCATTTGAAAAACAGCCCCACCGCCTTCGATGCGGAACTCGACAGCCGCAGACGATCCGGGCTCGACAGCAATTTCCAAATTTAAATTGGAGGAGTTGACATACATGGTATTGCCATCGCCGCGGGCCAACATGCCGTTGATCGTGGCGTCGATGTCCGTTCCCGTGGAGCGGCGTGCCGAGGCATTTTCGCCGAAGGTACCTGCCGGTCCTTCGCTGATGACCTCCAAGTCTACGAAGGAGCGACTGCCGTACTCGATCGTATTCAGTTCCAAGTCGCCACCGTTGTTGGTCGCGGTGACGCCGGTCCCGTCAGACACCAAGTTGATGGCAGCGACAATGTCATCGATGCTGGCCCCGGCCTGAAAGGTGAAGACCTCCGAGCCGGATTTGCCGGCCAACTTGACGACGAGATCGTCGTTTAAGACGCCGTTGTTGAATCCGTTGACACCTACGGTTAGGGAAGCCTGGGTAGCTGGATTGTTTATGACGGCTTGCAGGTCGACCGCGCCTTGCGGTCCGAGGTTCGCCTTGTGGATCCTGACGTCCACGGCGGTGTCCAAGCCGATGCCGTTAACCCCGGCTGCGGTGAAATGAAAATCCAAACTACCATTGAGCAGCGGGCGTCCCTGAAACGTCGTAGTCTGGGCGATGCGATCGATCGCCTCTAACGAGGAATCGATCTGCAGCTGATTCGCGGCCACCTGCTCGTCACTGATGACGCCTCGGTTGGCCGCTTCCACGACCAGACCCCGAATGTCGTTCAGCAGACTCGATACCTGCCCCAAGGAACTGTCGGCAGTTGCGATCAATTGTCCGGCTCGTTCGCTGTTGCTGATCGCCATCCGAGCACTGGTAATGTCCCGTCGCAGGTTCTCACTAGCGATCAACCCGGCAGGATCGTCTTTGCCGGCGTTGATTCTCAGGCCGGTGCTCAAACGCGACAAGGCCGTACTCAAATCACCGCCGGTACGCCGCAGGGTATTTTGGGAGATGAGTGAACTGACGTTGGTATTGATGCGTGACATGGCGACTCTGTAGGTTTAACGGCCAGGATTGTAAGCGATATCGTGTTGCCAGGTAGACTCCGGATGTTCGGCTTGTTGTGCACAATCGAACCAGCAGGTGTCTTGGGCTCAATTCGGACATTAGGCTCAGCTGTGCTAATCAAATTAACCGTAATTTCACGCCCTTCGGTCTCAATCCCAACTTACAACCGTTCTCTCGAGCATAGCGATTAAAACCAGCAAACCTTGCCTAGTTTACCCAAGCGGCTAAATCGTCGCTTGACAACCTACAGGCAAGAAATCACGGGTCACACCAAATGATTGTGGCGATTGGACGAATTTTCACGCCGATACCTTTTAACGGGGTTATTCTCTCCTGGTGATCAACGGAGTCAATCGAGATGCGTTCCAACTTCACTCGACTGCTCGCTTTGGCGATGGGTGTCAGCAGCTTCGGTTGCGGATCTGTGGTTTTTGCTCAGTCCCTGTCCCTGGATGCAGCCAAAGGCCTGGTTCCCGGTAGCGGGACCCGGATCGAACAAGTCGGGGACGACTTCGAGGACCCGGAGTGGAAATGCGACCTGCACTTGCCCAAGAGTTCACAGGAGATCGATGGACAGGTCCGCAGTCCGGGCGCGAAGGTGTCCAACGGTCGCTGGTACGAGGGCGTCAAACGCGGCGTGCCGGATGTCGTTCAGCGCGTTGAGACCCCGGCCGGCGGCTTGGAGGGCAGTTCGGGCGCGCTGTTGTTGCGGAGCCTGCAAACGGGGGTTCCCGGTCGTTTGTCCTACAAAAATCAACAGGACGATTTTGTTTGCGACGTGGAGACCCGGCTCGGCGGTAAGCTGCCCGTGTCGCAGTGCCCCAGCGTCGTGACGCGGATCTACCTGCCGCCGTTCGAAGAGTGGAATTCCCATGCGGGCGCCCATTTCGGTTTCCGCCTGTCTCTCGGGACAACCAAACTTTCTGGTACTTCAGGACGGGGGCGGTTCTCCAGCCCGAAGAAGGAAGCTGAAACGTACTGGCCCGGCTTGTTTGCCGATAAAACCCCGGCCAAACAATCCAAGTCAGGTCAGATCGAATATCACTGGCGAGTGCGAAGCGATGCTCGCGGCTACGACTTTCCCGGCCGGCCGATTACACAGCCAGGCTGGTGGACCTTGGGCATCAGCGTCACGCCGGACGGCCAAGTGCATTACTTCGCTCGCCCGGGCGTGGAGAACCTGACACTGGAGGACCACATCGTCAGCCAATTTCCTTACAATTACCGCGCCGAACATTTCAAGACGTTCTTCTTCAATGTGATCAACGGGGACGATGGAAAGAACTGGTCGACCCCGATCATTGTCGACGACTCCCACGTCTATTTCCTGGACGCCGAGCAGTTGAAGTTGGCCGCCGAGGAAAGTCCAGCCACGTTCCAACGACGCTAAAAAGAAGCCGCTGGGCGGCGGGAGTGGGTCAAGCCCAGGACGCTGTCACAACCAAGCCACCACCGCTCAGCTCTTGCCCGGTCGGCGTTTCTTTTTCAGGCGATCGTCGATCTCGAACGAATCGCTGAACAGAACGTCCTCGCCGTAGCCGGGTGGAAAAATCGTCACGTCGGTCTCGGCCAATTGTCGGTTCCACCGCCTGACCTGTTGGTCACTGACCGCGGGCGCGGCGAACGGCTGGCTGTCTCCGCGCGTGTCCTCACTCGGGGCACACCCCATATCCCCAGTGGCCTGAACGCCGGTGTCGTTGGCAGTCGGTGGCTTGGGCTTGGGCTTGGGCACCGAGGTCGGGTCCGCTTGGCCCGCCGGAACCGACTTGACCGTTGGCGCCACGGGTGCGGCACCGTCGACGGCCGTCGGGCCGGGCTGGGTGTCCGCGGTAACATTCGCAGGCACCCGTTGATCGCTGGGTTGCTTCAAGGAAGACGGCGTTGTGGAACCGGGCCGCAAGTCATCCGTCACGGGCTGCAAGCCACCGCTTAAACCAACCGCCTCGAATTCCCGATCCAGTGCCGCCAGCCATTGGTCCTCGTCCAGGTCGGTCAGCAACCCATGCTTCAGCGGGGTGTCCAACTTGGGGCGGAGATCCAGACCGGCAACTTCCTGCTCGTCGATCGAGTCGACCTCCAGACGCCGTGGCGTTTCCCCAGTCGGTTCCGACCGCCGCCCCACTCGTTCGGCAGCCCTGGCGGTGGGCAGCCCCGGGTTCGGGGCCGACTGTTTCGCGGACGCGGACGTGGGCTTGGAAGTGGCAGCGGCAGCGGGGTGTTGCGGGGCGACCCATTTCTCCAAGCTCTGAGAGAACTCCTCCAGGAGTTTGGTCTGATCGGGATCTGCCCCGGCCGCCGACATTTCCTTGAGTTCCAACTGCACCTCGAGTTGTATTTCCGCAGCGGTGGCAGCGACTTGCGGATTGGTGCGGTTGGCTGCAACGGTCTGATCGTACCACTTGTCCGAGTCGACGAATCTGGCGCGACGTCGTTGGGCGGCCTGTTGAATCTGGTGGTCGCTGGAGACAATGAGCAGTGACTTGGGCGCCGAGTGCCGCAGCAACATGTCGATGATCATCTCATCGGCGTCGCGATGCCCCGTGGCGAAGTGCACGTGGATGCCGTTGTGCAGCACGTAGTCCGGTGTGTCGGGCAATCGGACCGCGGAGTCGAAGACAACGGTCACGTCGCCGCGTTCAGAGACTGAAAAAACTTGGGCCAAGAACCCCAGCAAGCGGTTCCTGGCCCGTTCCAACATTCCTGGGGCCCCGCGGGGACCTATAAAGCCACAGGTCCCCAACAGGTTGTAGCCATCGATGATGATCGGCACGTCACGGCTCTCACTCGAAGAACTTCTTCACAGCGTGCACCGTCACCGCTCGGCCGGCCTGGGCGATCGAGGTCGTAAGCGGGATGTGCTTGGGGCACACCGCGACGCAGTTCTGTGCATTGCCGCAGACTTGGATGCCGCCCGGTTCCGTCAACGCCTCCAACCGTTCGGCCTTCTTGAACTGGCCGGTGGGGTTGCTGTTGAACAGTACCGCCTGGTTGATCGCATGTGGACCGATAAAGGCCACACTGTTGGCTGCTTCGACACGTTGCCGGTACGCTTCCTCGGATTCGCCGGCCTCGCGGATTACTTCGACCTTGGCATACTGTGGGCAGGCTTCCAAGCAGCAGCCGCAGCTCATGCATTCGCTCAGCGGGTAGGCCGCTTCTTGCTGGGTTCGGCTTTGCTTCGGGCCGGGTCCCATATCGAAGTAGCCATCGACTTCGACCCAAGCCTTGACCTTCTTCAATGCCTGGAAGATGCGAGCCCGGTCCACGACCAAATCACGCACGACAGGAAACTTGCTCATCGGTTCCAGCACGACCTCGCCGCTGGGGGAATCCTCCAGCAAGCGATCGATCAGAGCCGAGCAGCTCTGTCGCACCCGCCCGTTGATCAACATCGTGCAGGATCCACACACTTCTTCCAAGCAACCACAATCCCAGGCGATCGGGGCGACCCGCTGGCCGTCGCGAGTGATCGGTTTGGCCGCAATCTTCTGCAACACGCTGATGATGTTGAGGTTTTCCTCGTACGGGATGTCGAAGTGCTGCCAGTACGCAGCTTGACCGGGCCCGTCCTGCCGCTTGACTCGTACTTTAATCACACTCGGTTGGTTACTGGCGATCATGGTCGTCGCTTTCTCTCGGTTCCTGAATCGGTCCTGGGTTCTGGATTCGGCGTTTTTGCTTGCTGACGGTGACTTGTGGAGCCCGGCGGTCGGGCCATCGCCCCGGCACCGGCCCACTTGCCGCCGCTATAAGCTGGCGACCGCGGGAGCAGCCGCCGCTCGAGCGGCCATCGGATCGACCTGAGCCGACTTGGCGGCCGCCCGTCGCTTCCACACGGTCTCAATTTCTTCGGCACCGACCAACCCGTATAGCCGCGGACGTGGCGGAATAGACGAAGTGTCGATGTCCTCGTAAGAAAGTTTCGGCTGACCATCGACCAAAGTGGCGATGGTCGACTTCAACCACTTGTCCGTATTGGCTTGGAAGCGATCACACCACTGTTCCGCCTCTTGCAGGCGTCCCTCTCGTGTGTCCGACGTCAGGCTGGGCATCGAGAAGTCCGGCTTGAAGTGGGCACCGCGGCATTCGTCTCGTTGCAACGCCCCCCAGAGAATCGCCTTGGCCAATGGGAACATGTCCATCAGAGCCTTGGTGAAGATCACGTTCTGGTTCGTCCAGCTGCCCGTATCGACTACGGTCGCGACGTTGGCCCTTTGCTCCAACTCCTCGACGGTGGCGATGGCGGCTTTGAGTTGGTCGTTCCGGCGAACCACGGTCGCCGCTCGAGTCATCAAGTCGCCCAATTCCTGGTGGATCTGGTACGGGTTCTGATCGCTACTGGGCCGCTGCAAAACCGCCTGATGCTGTTCCTTGGCCGCTGCGACTGCCTGCTGGAAGACGGCGGGTGGCAGGTCGGCCGCGGCAGTCTTCGACTGTTTCAGCTTATTTTCGATACCTGGCCCGACCATCAAGCCCGTGAAGATACAGCTGAGCAACGAGTTGGCACCCAGTCGATTGGCACCGTGGTAGTGGTAGTCGCACTCACCAATGGCGTACAAGTTGGGGATGTTGGTCTCGTGGTTCCGCGGCGAACCGACGACCAAGCCACCGCTGCTGCTCCGCTCGTAATCCGTCCACAGGCCACCCATCGAGTAGTGCACGGCCGGGAAGATCTTCATCGGGACCTCGCGCGGGTCCACGCCCTGGAACTTCTGATAGATGTCCAAGATGCCGCCCAGCTTTCGATCCAATTCCGCTTTCGGGATGTGCGTCAGGTCCAAGTAGACGCACATCTTGTCGGCATCGACACTCAGGCCTTCATTGACGCAGATGTCGAAGATCTCGCGCGTCGCGATGTCCCGGGGCACTAGGTTCATGTAGGCGGGGTACCGCTCTTCCAGAAAGTAGTACCGCTCGGATTCGGGGATCAGCTTCGGGTCACGTGTGTCCTGCGACCGCCGTGGCACCCACACGCGACCGCCTTCCCCACGAGCCGACTCGCTCATGAGACGCAGCTTATCTGCCCCGGGGATCGCCGTCGGGTGCACCTGGATAAACTCAGCGTTCCCGTACTTGGCACCAGCTCGGAAGCAGCGGCTGGCGGCGCTGCCGTTGCACATGACGCTCATTGTGGACCGGCCGTAAACCAAGCCAGGACCGCCGCTGGCGACCACCACCGCGTCGGCGGGCAACGCCAAGAACTCCATGCTGTGCAAGTTCTGAATCACAACGCCGCGACAGGCACCGTTGTCATCCACAATCGGCGACGTGAAATCGTAATGCTCGAACTTACGCACCAGCCCCTCGGCTTCCCAACGCCGAACCTGTTCATCCAGAGCGTACAGGAGTTGCTGGCCGGTCGTCGCACCCGCAAAGGCAGTTCGCTTGTACAGCGTTCCGCCGAATCGGCGGCGGTCCAAGAAACCCTCCCCAGTCCGATTGAACGTCACACCCAACCGGTCCATCAGGTCGATGACTTTTGGGGCCCACTCGCACATTTCCTTCACCGGCGGTTGGTGATTGAGAAAGTCGCCGCCATAAACGGTATCGTCGAAATGTTTCCATTCCGAATCGCCCAATTGCCGCGTGGCGTCGTTGCAGCTGTTGATCCCACCTTGGGCGCACACGCTGTGCGAGCGTTTCACCGGTACCAAGCTGACCAGATCTACTGGGATACCCAGTTCGCATAGTTTCATGGTCATCGATAAACCGCTAAGGCCACCGCCTACCACCACGACACGTTGCTTCGCCATTGGATCTCTACCTTCCGTCTAGTCCGCCCAATTCACTCGACTTGTCCAACACCCCACTACCCGCTGGGCCACGCCCCACACCCACGCCAGCTTCGTGTGCGTTCTTGACGCACACGAGCCAACCGCTTCGCCCCGTCCAACCGCTTCGCCCCGTCAAACCGCTTCGCCCCGTCCACGAGCAGCCTTCTGCTGCTGGCTTAACCGCGTGCTCGGAGCACCTCGCTTCACGACTACGGTTTCGCCGTCCCCGCCTGTTCTTCCAACAGTTTCGGGTTGGTCAGCTTCTTCGCATTCGGAACGACTCGACCCGTATTCACACTTTCCGTGTACATGCGGTTCTCGATGTCTTCGGCCTTTTGGGCATCCAGCGTCATGAAACCGCCCAGGGCACTAAAGCCAATCAACAGGATACCCACGCCGATAGCCGCACAGATCCGATCAGCTCGTTTCTGGGCCGCGGGTGAGATCCATACACCCCAGGTGATGCCCATCGTCCAGACGCCGTTGGCGAAGTGGAACACGGAGGCCGCGATGCCGATTGCGTACAGAATCGGCCAGACGATGTTCGCCTGCATGGCCATGGCCGCGGTACTGGCGGCGTTGTACGCACGGAATTGGGCCAGCCCCAAGCTGTGCATCAACTTCTCCCAGAAGCCGACATGGAACCATCCGTGCATGTGGGCGACATGCGAGACGATGAACACGAACGCGATCAGGCCAGTGATTCGCTGGGCGACGTACCGCCAGTTCTTGGCGGTCCCGTAACTGCTGGTGTTGAACTGCCCGCTGTAGGCGATGTACACGCCAAAAATCGCATGGAAGAGCAACGGCAGGAAGATCGCGCCCCACTCGACGAACACCAGCGCGTTGCCCAACGAGTGAATCGCGTAAACAGCGTTTTGGAACGCTTCAACGCCATTGAGAATCGAGGCGTTGGTGATCAGGTGGACGCACATGTACAAACCGACGGGTACGAGGCCCGTCAGCGAGTGGATCCTGCGGAGCAGGAATTCGTGTTTCTGGATAAACGTCAGTTCGTTCGTCATGTCGCCAACGCAACCTTCCCAACATGGGGTCGCTCACCCGACCGGCGAGCTGACCAATCAATTGAAGTACCCGAATCCCCTGGCACCGATTCACCCTGTCGCCAGGCCAGGCCATGCGACATTTCGACTCAAAAACCGTCCACCGCGGGGGCCGGAGGACCGAATATTCCGCTCGAGCAGCCTGAACCGGGCCGATCGAGGACGGTTTCGATCGGCCGAGACCGACTCGGAGGACGCTGCTGACACAGCCGTTTTTCGGGTTGCGGGGCATGTATCCGCCTCATTCGAGGTGCTGGACGCATTCCGGTCCCGAAAAATCGACGACTCCTCGTGCTAGACGCCGAAAGTATACGACTCTTTGGGGCAAAACCGCAACGGGTATCCCTGCCACGTCCGACCCTGTCACGCACGTTCCGGCAGGCTCTCTCAGCGATTGGCGTGTCGTCTGCCAAGTGAAGCCATGCGCCGACGGACGATCCGCTACCCAATCCGGACGACCAACCTGAGCCGACGAGCCGACGACTGCCACCGCGGCCAGGTGAAGACAACTGGCCCGCACCACCCAGCCAGCCGTTATCACCAGCCAGCCGTTATCACCAGCCAGCCGATGCCATCAGTCGAACTTCAACTGCAGCTGCGTGTTCTCTTCTTCGTCCGGTGCGAACTCTTTGAACAGCAGACTGGGCTGAATATCGCGATTATTCTGGTATTTGTCGCTGCGATACTCTTCGTAAGAGCCTTTGATTTCGTGATAGAAAATCTGGCAGATCGAAACCCCCGCGTAGATGCGAACGGGTTGAACGGCGAACATTTCCAAGGTCCAGTAGCCCTTGAAGCCGACATCGCCGAAACCGGCGGTCACGTGGACGAATAAGCCCAAGCGCCCGACACTGGAGCGCCCCTCGATCATCGGCACGAGATTGTGTGTTTCGGTGCGTTCGACGGTGCGTCCGAGGTACAACCGGCGCGGCTCCAGAACCAGGCCACCGACGGGGATCTCCAGTCGCTGGACGCGGTTGAGTTTTTTCATGTCCAACACGACCTCTTCGTACACCATTAGCTCGTGGTGCAGCGTCAGGTTGTAGCTGTTGGGATTCAGGTTCGCGGGATCGTAGGGATCGATGTTGATGTCGCCACCCAACCGCCGCGCAATCTCCTCACCGGACAAAATCATTTCGAGTCCTCTGTTTCATCGGCATATTCGACACCCGCGGCCAAGCGATCGCGTCCGGGAGGGCGAGATCGATCATCGGGATCGGGGGCCGCGTCCGCCGGATCCTCGTAGATATCCTCTTCGTCATCGTACCCCTCCAGGTCCTCGTCTTCCGGGGATTCAGCCGGCTTTTCAGACCGCTTGCGGTACTTTTCCTGCCAATCCAGTTGCCGTTGCCGCTGCCGCTCGACCTCCTCCAAGCTGCGATTGTAGGGAATCGTTTGGTCGGCCAGGGCGGTTTCACCGGACAGGTAGCGTCCCAGCCGATCCATGGCCTCTTCGAAGGAGACGACGGAGCGGAGCCCGAAGTCGCGGCGGGCTTTGCCGATGTTGTAGTAGTGGTGATGCGCCAATTGGCAGGCCAGGAACCGCGTCATGATCGGCTCGTGATCCTGCCAGTTGAACCATTCGTAGATCGTTTCCATCAATCGGCCGGCCGTGTAAGCCGTGGAGAACGACACCGAGCGGCGGACGCGTGGCACGCCCGCCAACATCAGGATTTCGTTGATCCACAGCCACAAGTTTACCGGCTGGCCTTCACTGACGAAGTACGCCTGGCCGCCGACCGGCGAATCGGGTGTCAACGCGTCGGCTGCCTGCAGGTGCGCAGCGGCGGCGTTGTCCACGTAGATCATGTCGACTTGATTTTCGCCATCGCCCACCCGCTTCAGCTTATTCAGCCGCGCTCGCTCCAACAGCCGCGGTATCAAGTGCTGGTCCCCCGGCCCCCAGATCAAATGGGGCCGCAGGGCACAGGTCAACAGGCGCGTGCGATCGTGCGAGTCCAGCACCTCCTGTTCGGCCAGGGCTTTGCTGTGCGGGTAGTGGCACAAAAACCGCCGCGGGTAGGGCTCGGTTTCATCCACGCCGGCCTGATCCGCGCCGTTGAACACGACGCTGGGGGAACTCGTGTAGACCAACTGTTGCACGCCGGTTTGGCGACAGGCATCGATGACGTTGCGGGTGCCGACGGTGTTGATCGAATGGTACCGGTCCCAGGGACCCCAGATGCCGGCCACTGCCGCGGTGTGGAACACGACTTGGCAATCGCGACAGGCTTCCGCCACCGCCGCGGCGTCGCGCACATCGCCCTGGATCGTCTCCACCCCCAATTTCTCGAGGAACGGGTAGGGATTGCGCCCCAAGACGCGGACGCGGTTGCCACGATGGACCAACTGACGCACGATGGCGCTGCCCAAGAACCCACCGCCGCCGGTAACGAGTGCTCTCATGAGGCCTCCGTCGCGGGAATTTGGCCAGCGGCCCACACCGCCAATTTCTCGCGGAAAATCTTCGAGTTGTGCCGAATATCCACGGGCAATTTCCTCAATAACAAATAATGCCTGACCCCGTCCAGCCCCACGTCAGTGGCTCCTGGCGCCGCGGCGGCCATGGCCCGGATCTCCCCCAACAACTTCTGCTGGGCCGCCGCCTCTTTGCCCCAAGCCTGCGGCCAAGGTTCCACGACCAGGACCGGGGTCTGCCCTCCCAACGGTCCGACGCCCACGAGCGCCGAGCGGTAGACGGCGGGATGCGTGTTGACGATCGCCTCGACGGGGATCGTGAACAGGGTCCTGTGAGGCGTGACCACGCGGTGTCCCTTGCGGCCGCAGAACCAAAAACGGCCCTGCGAGTCCAAGTATCCCACATCTCCCATTCGATGCCAGACGGCGTCAGTCTGCGGGTCGTGCACCTTGTGCAAGTCGTTGGCCTCCGTCCGTGTCACGTAGCGCGGGCTGACCACCGAGCCACTGACCATCAATTCGCCGATCTCCCCGCAGGCCACCTCGCGAGTATCGGCCAAGGTCAACAAGGGGCCGTCCGAGATCTCGATCACTCGCCAGCGGATCTCGGGGAACGGGCGGCCGACACAGGTTCCTCGGCCACGCGCGGTCTCGGCCGTTGTCTCCCCGAGGATCTCGGCGGCCGAATTCGAGGCGACAGGCAAGGCCTCGGTGGCCCCGTAGGGCGTGTGGATCTGACCGCCCTCGCCCAGCAACGCCTGCACACGTCGCAGGACATGGCCGGGCACCGGAGCCCCCGCGGAGAATACTTGCCGCAGCGTGGGCAACCGGATCCCGTGCCGCTCGCAGTACAGACTGACCGTATTCCACAACGCCGGGGACCCGAAACTCTGGTTGGCGCCCCATTGCTCGACCGCGCGGATCAGGTGCGGTGGGTGCACGTCGGCCGGCCGCGTGGGGTCCATCTGCGGGATGACGGTGGTGACCCCCATGCCAATATTGAACAACGCAAACAGCGGGAAGCCGGACAGATCCACCCCGCCCGGCTGGATATTGTAGAAATCACGAATTTGTGTGGCTTGGCGAATGAACATCTCATGCGAGTAGTACACGCCTTTGGGCGGGCCGGTACTCCCGGTCGTAAAGATGATCGCCGCTTGATCGCTGGCTTTGGTCTGATTGATCAGCCGCTGCGACCCGCGGCCGCAGGCTTGCAATTGCTGGTAAGTCGACCCGCCCCACCCCCAGCGTCGTCCCACCGTGACATGATGCACCGCGTCAGGAAACCGCCGCCGGAACACCAACCGCATGACGTGGGCCAACGGGATGCCGACAAATCCTTGCGGTTGGCATTCCGCCAAGCACTGCAACATGTTCTGGCGGCCCATGCCCGGGTCGATCAAGATTTGCACCATGCCGGCGCGCATCAAAGCAAACACCAAACCGATGAACTCGATGCCGGGCCGCACCATCAAGGCCAAGCGGGTGCCGGGAGGGATGCCCGAATCCAGCAGCCCACGGGCCAAGTCGCTGGTCAAGTCGTCCAGCTCCGCGTAGGTGATCGATCGCCATCCCGGCGGATCAGCGGAGACTGGCCCGCCGCTCGTGCCCGCGGACGTGGGGCGACGCCCAACCCCGCGCTGGGGTACGACCACCGCTCGGTGATGCGGGACCTGAGCGGCCGCATGCGACAGGAGCTGCGACACATTGTGCAGTCCATCCGCCTCCAAGCGGGCGAATTGGTTGAACTCAGACAATCCTTCTTCCTTTACTCCTAACACGGTTGGATCAGCGGTCACCTCCCGCCCCGCGAGCTCGCCCCCCCAGGTTGCTCTTTCCCGAAAAACTCGGAAATCAGGCGTCATGACTCCGAGGCTGTGACTCCGAGGCTGTGACTCAGGGACTTGTGTCCCGCTTGCGGCCGCTTACTTCGACCTGGCCGGCGTTGTCATCGAGTCGATTCGGCCAATCGTTGACGCGGAGGAACAGGGCCTCGCCCGTGGAGTTCACCACCGCGCGAGCTCCCAGCGGCTGCGGTTCTGCCAGAGCCGACAGGCCCGCCAAGATCGGTCTCTCGCCCTCCAGTGCGTACTGGAGCATACCCAGCGGAGCGCCGCCAGCGTAGCGGATGGTGATGCCGTCGGGCCGAGCTCGCCAAGCGGCCCCGCCCTCGCTCGCGATCTGGTACTCGCCGCTGGCCACGATTTCCCATTGGCCGGGTGCCAATTTTAAGCCCGTGGCATGCCAGGCGCCGTCGGCGGGGATCGTGACCGTCCAGGCCTCGTCGGTCGTCCGGGTGGCGGTCGCCCAGCGGATGGCGGTGCGGGCGAAGTCGTGACCGTACTGCAGGGCCGTCGTGTCGACCTGCCATTGGGTTTCCAGCTGCTCCAGGGCCAGCGGCAAATCGCGAAGGAATTGTCGGCTCCATTCGGTATCGGTCCGACTACCCAGTTGCTGGACGTGCTGCCGGAAGATCGACTGACACTGCGGGTGCTGATCGAACAGGCTGACGGCCGCCCAGCTCCAGGCATAAGATTCGGTCTGCGGGAACGCTTGCGGTGGGAAACGCAGGACTTCCGTCAAGGTTTTAGGCGCACCCGATTGATAGGATTCGCGAATCAGTTTCACGCGGCCCCAGTAAGGCACATCTTCTTTGTCGATTCGACGACTTGCCAGCTCCAGTCGCTGGTCTTGCCAGCGATGCAAGGCCAGGTACTCGGCCAGACCTTCGGCCAGCCACGGTGCGCCGAGAGCTCCGAAATTGTAGGCGCAAAACGCGTGGGTTCCCTCATGCAACAACATGTGCCGCGTGTAGTACGGCCCCGGTTGATGGTTGACCCAAATCTGGTTGCCGTACTGCCAGCCACCCGGCGGCAATTGTCCACTCGGCAGTTGCCCGGCGGGCGGCAGCAGCCCAGCCGCCGCAAACTTGGCGGGATCGACGATCAAAAAGCAGGTCAACTGCCAATCGGCAAATCGTCGAGCGTCGGCTCCAAAGAACTCTACCCACTGGTCCACCGCCTGCTGCATGACCGGGTGGAACTCCGCGAAGGCGTCCGCGTCGGGGTGGTCGGTCAACAGGAGCAAGTGTCGCGAGACGGAAGCCTGCAAGCCAAAGGCCCGCAAGGTATCGAGGGCCTGCGGATCGACGGGAACCAAGGTCAAGGGAGGCAGGCGTCGCCGCGGCAGGTACCCGTCGTCGGCCGTCGCACCGTCGTTCGTTGCACCGTCGTTCGTTGCACCGTCGGCCGTTGCACCGTCGGCCGTCGCAACTGGCGAATGGGTTGGCGTCGTCGATTTCGTGTCCGCGAGCGGTTTGGAGGGCTCAACCGCGTCGGGGATTGGGTCGGATCTCCCGCTCCTCGACTCCTTGGCACTGGGTCGGTTCGTCGCGGCCGTCGGCGGATCGCTGCCGCGAGGTGGACCGGTCAGCGATTGGCCTGGGGTCAAATTCGAATCGGGCAGATCACTGGCCGAGGCCACTGTTGGCCCGCCGTTCCCCAGTCGCCCGGCACCGCTTCCTGTCCCGGCACTGCTTCCTGTCCCGGCGTTGCTCGGTGGCGGAGTCGCTTCTGGGTTAGGTGACGGTTGGCAGCCCAGCCATGGTCCGAGGCAAACGACCAGAGCGAGGGCCAGTTTCAGCGACGACGAGCACCGGCCTGCTGACTGGTCGCTGCCTCTGCGAGTACCGAATGGAGTGAGTCGTTCCGTCAAGTGCTGCGTTCCTTCTCGAGGGACCGTTCTTGCGTGGCTGGAGTGCCCAAAGCATGGGGCCGCGGGCGGTTGTCGTCAAGCGTTGGACCGTATGTTACCATGCTGGCTATGAACACGCCGCCCACCTCGCCGAAGCCCATAGCCCCAGCCGATCGTCGCACTTCCCGGCCCTTGTGGGCGGTTTGGGTTTGGCCTTTGCATTGGCAGATACTCCTGGGGTTGATCACGGGGCTTCTCGGAGGCGCCGCGGCGGTGGCCTTGGGCGCGGTGTGGGAGGGTTTCTCGCCCGCTCGATTTGTGGGCGATTGGATCAAGCCCTTCGGCCAAATTTTTGTCAACTCGCTCAAACTGATTGCGATCCCGCTAATCATGGCCTCCCTGATCAAGGGCGTGTCGGACCTGAAGGACATGTCGCGATTGTCCGCCATGGGGGGACGGACCATTGGGCTGTACCTGATGACGACCGTCTTGGCCGTCAGCCTGGGGTTGTTGGCGGTCAATTTGATCGGGCCCGGCCGAGGGATCCCGGCGGAAGTTCAGGAGCGGTTGAACAGCGATAGCGGCAATGCCGACCGAGTGGCTCAGATAGCGGCGTCGGCCCAGCAGCAACAAGCCAAGGGCCCGCTGCAGCCGTTAGTGGACGTCGTGCCGGAGAACTTGGTGGCAGCGGCGGCCAATAACGGCAACATGCTGCAGGTGATCTTTTGGGCCTTGTTTTTCGGGGTGGCGATGATCATGCTACCTCCCGACGAGGTCGCTGCGGTCAAGGCCTTTGTGGATGGGCTCAATCAGATTGTGCTCAAGATGATTGACTTCATCATGTTGGCCGCGCCGATTGGCGTGTTCGCTCTGATGGCGACGCTGGTGGCTGAAACCAGTGACTGGCGAGTGTTCTCGGCGTTGGCTTGGTATGGCCTAACCGTGGTGCTGGGGTTGGCGATCATGATCGTCGGCGTCTACCCGGCGTTGGTGGTCCTGTGGAGTCCCCTGTCCTATCAGCGGTTCCTCCGCGGGATCTTGCCGGCCCAGCTGCTTGCGTTCACGACCAGCAGCAGCGCGGCGACGTTGCCGGTCACGATCGAATGTGTCGAGAAGAACCTGGGAGTGGACCCGGAGGTCGCCAGTTTCACGCTGCCGATTGGTGCGACCATCAACATGGACGGCACCAGCCTGTACCAAGCGGTCGCCGCCGTGTTCATTGCTCAGGCCCTCGGCATTGATCTGGGGTTGCAAGAACAATTGACGATCGTCATGACCGCCACCTTGGCCTCGATTGGCTCCGCGGCGGTCCCTGGCGCAGGCATGGTGATGTTGGTCATTGTCCTGTCCGCGGTGGGCATCCCCGAGAGCGGCCTGGCACTGATCCTGGCGGTCGACCGGGTACTGGACATGTGCCGGACCATGGTGAACGTCACCGGCGATGCTGCGGTCACCACCGTCGTCGCCTCGGCTTTGGGTAAACTGCATCCGCCTGAAAATAATCCTAATTTCCCGCTGAATGAGGATCCCGCATGATCGAATTATCTCCCGAACATCAGATGGGGCCCTGGGTATTGGCCCTCGGCAGTGCCGCGATTGGATTTATCCTGGGGTGTGTGACCGCCCTGGCCTACTTCCGGCCGCACATCATGGCCATCTCTGCGAAAATCAAGGCGGTCCTGTTGATGGGCGCGGGCGTGGGGCTGTTGGTATGGGGCATCAGCACGGTCAGCTTGGGCGAGGAGTTCGCGCCGCCGTGGATTGAGATCAACTTGGTCCGTACACCGCTCGAGGCGATGGCCTGGGGCGCGGGACTACTGACCGCTGGCACGTTGTTCTTGATCTTCAGTTTCTTGGGTTTTGGTCAACGCCGCGATTAAACACAAATCGCAAGAAAAGAGAATAGCATGAAACTACTGAAGTCGATGACTGCCCGCTGGTTGTACGGGTTCTTGGTCATTTGGTGCAGTCTCGCCCTACCGTCGGCCTCGGCTCTGGATTCCGGAGCCCCTGCCGCTCACGAAGGCGTGGCACCTCGGCGAATGACCCCCGAGTTGCTCTGGCAATTGACTCGGCTGGGCGAGGCGGTCGTGTCTCCCGACGGCCGCTGGATTGCGTACTCGACGCGACGGTTCGACCTGGCCGAGAACAGCGGCAGTTCGGACCTGTGGCTGTTGCCGGCCGAGGGTGGCGAAGCGCGGGCCTTGGTCTCGGGCTGGCCAGGAATTGGCGGTTTGCAATGGCGCGGGGATGCGACCAGTTTTCGTCTGTATTTCTCCGGTGTCGACCCAGCCGATCGGGCCGCTGGAGCACAAGTCTATCGCTGGGCGGTTGGCGATGGCACGGCTCGGAAAATCTCGCAGATCGCCGGCGGTGTTGCCAATTTGAAGGTCTCGCCGACCGAGCAACACGTGGCCTACACCGCTCGGATCAAGCTGGACCCGACCGTGAACGAACTCTACCCGGATTTGCCGAAGGCCGACGCGCGACTGATCGACGCGTTGATGTTTCGGCATTGGGACAGCTGGCACGACTTTTCCTACAGCCACTTGCATGTCGCACCGTTGGATCCACAAGCCGGCGTCGGTGAGAGCCGCGACTTGATGGCCGGCATGCGGGCCCATTGTCCGGTGCCGCCGTTTGGCGGCGCCAGTCAATTCGACTGGGCGCCGGACGGCCAGGAGTTGGCCTACACGACGAAGATCGACGAGCGGATGGCCGAATCGACCAACTCGGACGTGTACCTGATCGACATTGAGGGGCGCCAAACGCCGCGGAACATCAGCCAAGGGCAGATGGGCTACGACAACGACCCGAAGTACTCGGCCGATGGCCGCTTCATCGCGTACCACTCGATGGAGCGAGCGGGCTTCGAAGCCGATCGCAACCGCATCCTGCTCTACGATCGACGTTCACAAACCACTCGTGATCTGACGACGGGACTGGACCAGAACGCGGACCATGCTCGCTGGTTGCCCGACAGCTCAGGGTTGGCCTTCGAGTCCGATTACCGCGGCTGCTTGCAGACCTTTGTGATTCGGTTGGAAGGGGGCGGTATCCAGCCGCTGTCACAGGGCCAAGCCAACTACGCATTGCAGGATCTCTCGCCCGACGGTCAATCGGTCTTGGTGTCCAAGAACGACATGATTCGCCCGGCCGACTTGGTCTGGCTAGACCGGATCACCGGTGCAGAACGACCGCTGACGCAACTGAACGCCGACCGCTTGGCGGACCTGGAGCTGCCGACCGTGCAGGAACGTTGGGTCGAGGCCACGGACGGAAAGAAGATTCACTGTTGGGTGGTCTATCCGCCAGGATTTGATCCGCAATCCGAGCAGAAGTATCCGATGTTGACGTACTGCCAGGGTGGCCCACAGGGGCAGATCAGCCAGTTCTTCTCGTACCGTTGGAACTTTCACTTGATGGCAGCCCAAGACTACATCATCTTGGCGCCAAATCGCCGTGGCCTGCCTGGGTTCGGCCGAGCCTGGAATGACCAGATCAGCGGGGATTGGGGCGGACAAGCCATGCAGGACCTGCTGTCAGCGACCGACTCGCTGTTGAGTGAGGCCTACGTGGACAAAAAACGTGTGGGTGCGGTGGGAGCCAGTTTCGGCGGCTACACGGTCTATTGGATGATGGGCAACGCCGGCGATCGATTTGCCGCCATGATCGCCCACTGCGGCGTGTTTAATCTGGAGTCAATGTACGCGTCGACCGAAGAGCTGTTCTTTGTGAATTGGGACCTGGGCGGTCCGTATTGGCAGAGTCCTGAGCTGCGGGCGAAGTACGAGCAGTTCTCGCCCAATCGCTTCATCCAAAATTGGCGCACGCCACTGCTGGTGATCCACGGCGAGAAAGACTTCCGCGTGCCCATCAACCAGGGGCTCGAGGCGTTCACAACGGCGCAGTTGCAGGGCGTGCCCTCGAAGTTTCTGTACTTCCCCAACGAAGGCCATTGGGTGAACCAACCACAGAACGGCGTCCTGTGGCACCGAGTGTTCTTCGAGTGGCTCGATGGGTACTTGAAGCCCTAAAGGGCTTGAAATCAGCCGAAGTGCCGTAGCACCCGGTTCTTGCCACCTCAGCTCCGGCCGACGGACGGGCTGACTGGGCGGACGGGCTGACTGGACGGACGGGGTAAAACGCTTTGTAGCGGATGTAGCGTGGTGGCCAGGGTGTCTTGGCGCGGCAGGTGCGACACTCTGGACCACCCGCGTGAAGGTGCCCCTTGCTTTGCGGACCTAGCGTTGGTAGGATCTCGCCCTCCCGATCGGGTTCGGTCGGGCGGCAGCGGGAAGGTAGTCAGGCTGGTTCGAATGCCCATTCAGGCGCTCGTGGCAGCTGAAATCACTTTCCTCGCGAACTAGGAAGCCGGCCAGCTGTCTGGTAAGATAGCTATCTGGTAGAGTCGGGAGCGTAGCTCAGTCGGTAGAGCACCGGACTTTTAATCCGTAGGTCCTGGGTTCGAGCCCCAGCGCTCCCATTTTTACCCCTCCTGAGGTCGTCGGTCGGGGATCTGCATGGTCAATATACAGCGTAATCCTACTCGAACAGTTAAAATCGGCACCACAACGATCGGCGGCGATAGTCCGATCGCGGTGCAGAGTATGACGGCCACCAGCACCCAGGACATTGACGCCACGGTGTGGTTGGTCAATCTGATGCACGACGCCGGCGCCGATGTGGTGCGGATTGCGGTGGACAGCAAGAAAGACGCTGTGGCGGTGGCCGAGATCCGGCGGCAGACGAAAGCCAACCTGTGCATCGACTTGCAGGAGAGCTACCGTCTGGCGGAGTTGGTCGCGCCCCACGTGGATAAGGTTCGCTACAACCCTGGCCATCTGTACCACCACGAGAAGCACAAGCCGTGGCAGGAGAAGGTCGAGTTCTTGGTTCAGGTGGCGCGGGACAACGACATTGCGCTGCGAGTCGGTGTCAATTGCGGCAGCGTGGACCCGGACCTGAAGGACCGCTTCCCCGCTCACGACTCCATCAGCCCGATGCTGGAGAGCGCCTGGGCTCACTGCGAGCACTTGGATCATTTGGGTTTTACTCGGTACTGCGTCTCGCTGAAGGATTCCGACCCCAGCAAGGTGGTGGAGATCAACCAGCGGTTTGCGGCGCGGCGTCCGGATGTCCCGATTCACTTGGGGGTCACCGAAGCCGGTTTGCCGCCGGACGGCATCATCAAGACGCGGATCGCCTTTGAGCAACTGATTGGCAACGGCATCGGCGACACCGTCCGCGTCTCGTTGACGGTACCCAACCCGCAGAAGGGGCTGGAGATTTCCGCCGCACGCGAGATCCTGGCCGACATCTACGCCGGCCGCGTTCGCAGTGTGGTGAATTTTGGCGAGGGGTTGAACATCATCTCCTGCCCGAGTTGCTCGCGAGTGGAAAACGAGGCCTTCGTCGAATTGGCTCAGCAGGTTAAAGCCATGACCGCTTACGCCGCGGAGCATCGCTTGACGATCGCCGTCATGGGCTGTCGCGTGAATGGACCTGGCGAGACGGATGACGCCGACTTGGGGCTGTGGTGCGGCCCCAACTTTGTCAATTTGAAACGTGGTCCGGAAGAATTGGGCCAGTACTCGTACGAGACCATCCTGCCAAGGTTGAAGGCCGAACTGGACGCGTTGATCGAGCAAAAAAAATCGGTCGGCGTCTCGTCGTAACCCACCCCCCCTTTCGCCCGGACCACTGCCCTGCGGGTGAACTGCGTAGGGCGTAGAGCGTAGAGCGTAGAGCGTAGAGCGTAGAGCGTAGAGCGTAGAGCGTAGAGCGTAGAGAAAACCGCTGTTTTTCGTGCTCGTGCTCGTGCTCGTGCTCGTAATCGAACCCAGCACGAGTGCAGCGAGAAAAGCTGTTAGCTGTTAGCTGTTAGCTGTTAGCTGTTGGCTCGAGGCTCCTGGCAGCAGACAACGGATGCTTAGGTGGATTTCAACTTTGCCGACATCCGCCCGTCTGGACCCTACTGCCCACAGGCCCGGAGGGCCGCCACAACCCCTGCCGGTGGCGTCAGCCACCGGTAGGCGCGCGCATAGTCTAGTTTACCATTAGGCCCGGAGGGCCGACACAACCGCGGCACAAATCGAAGGCAGGAAAATTTTTTGGCAAAAAAAATTAAGACCGCAAGCCGCAGATTGATTTGAATGAGATTGGATGGTGACAAAGTAGTGGCGACGGCCCGGTTCGCTTCATGACCGAGAGAAAACCTTAACCGCAGAGGGGGAAAGGACGCGGAGAAAACCTTCTAGGAACCAAGCGGAAGCATTTGGCCAGGCGATGGACCGGGGGAGGTTGTCTGTAGGCCGCGTTTCTTCTCTCCGCATTCCGCCTAAAGGCGGGACTACAAGCGGGGCCGACTAGACGCAAATTGGGCTCAGATGGCGACGTGCAGATAAACTGAGGAGTGAAAAACAACAAACGAGAAGCCGCATATTAGCAGATACATTTCCCTTTTTTACATTTCAAAGCACAAAGGCTAACAGGTAACAGCTAACAGCCTTTTCTCGCTTCAATCGTGCTGCTATCGATTACGATTACGAGCACGATTACGACTACGAGCACGAGCACGACTTGATTTGACTTGACTTGCGGACCCCGCACGATTCGTGGAGCGATCCACGGAGAAATTAAATCATTGCTTCATCCGGGCCCACTAGAACCCGGCTGTCCCCGGGGCGGCACAACCACTGCCAGTGACAAGTCCTTAGTATTCTTGCCGCCAGAAGTACCAGCAGTTGAACAGCATGATGACGACGGCGAACGCGACACTGGAGCGGAGCGGCAACCATGGGCTGTCGTTTTCCGCGTTGAGTGTGTCGATGTCGAACTCCGGGCTGGTCTCTTCTGCTCGAGCTTGATCGACCTGGCCGTTGTTGGCCAAGTGCTGGATCAGCAGATAACATTCGTTCGGTTTGGGGAAGACACGATACAGCGGCTCGACGCCCCAATCGTACCCCATACGCATCAGTGACTTGTTGATGGGCAAGGTTTGCTGCAGTTTGCCGGAGGGCATGTCCACGATCGATACGTTGTCGACATCGTGTGCAATAACCAATTGATGATCGGCGGTAAAGGTCGCGCCACTGGCCAGGCCCCGCACGAAGCGTTGCCGTTGCAAGGAGCGGTCCTGGGCGCGATACACCCAGGTTTCACCGTTGGCGTAAGTAATCACAGCGATGCCCAGCGTTTGGTCGCAGGCCAACGATAGCGGGACACTGGCGCGTGGCAAACGCAGTTCCGCTACCGGCTCGAGGGACTCGGCATCCATCACCAACAGCTCGTTGCCACGCAGCGGCAGCAGGACTTGGCCCTGCAACCATCCGAGCGGGGTGCGGTTGAGGAGCGTCCAATCCCAGGGGAGGGCGACGGACAATTCCATTTGATACGAGCCATCTTCGGTGCGTCGTGCGCGAGACAGAGACGTCCGTCCCAACACAAAGCTGGTGTCGCGATTCGGATCGAAGGCCACTCGACTGAAGGCTTGGGGGCCGTCGTAAGACAGGTTGCCGGCCGGGACCCAACTGAACTCGTTGGAGGCGTCCGCGTCAGCTTTCCCGCCATCGTCGGATTGGGGATCGCTGGTGGGTTTATCGTCGAGCGACTCGGGATTGGGCCCTCCATCGCTGTCTCCGCGATTGGACTCGTCAGCCTCTACGGCCGTGGATTCTTCCTCGGTGTCCTCCTCCACGTTGTTCTTTTTGGGTGGCGGTGGAAACTTGCCTTGCGCGGCGTCCTGCAAACGGGCCTGGCCGGCGTCATTCAAGTAATGGACGGCCCCGTAGCTGGTGACCGTGTACAGTCGGCCGCTGTCGTCGGACCAGAAACCGACGGCACCGAACGGCAGCTCCCCCAGGATGTTCGGTTTGACGAAGTCCGGTTGCTGATTGACGCGGGCGGCGACCAGGTACTTGTTTCTATCGGGGCGTGGGGGAAAGGTCTGCAGTTGTCCGACCAGCAGCTGTTTGTCCGGCAGGTAAGCCACATCTGCGGCGCGGAGGGAGGGCATGACCATGGACAACGAGTTGAACACTTCTGGCTGTATTTCGCGACCCAGTTCGTAGAAGCCCAAGTTCCACTCTTTGCTCTGTCGATCGTAGCGTTGCACTTGGTTATGGGCCGAACGCCGGAAGATTTGGTCACCCGCGGCTTCCACGTCGGCGGTGCGTTGCAAACGAACCACGGCCGAATACGTGTAGCGGGAAAAACTCAGGAGGTAACAACTGCCGGCAAACAGTATGGTGACGATGATCGACAGGATGGCATTGCGAAACACCAGTCCGACGGAGACGGTCACCGAGTAATAGACCAGAAAGATGGTCACGGCCAGCGGAATGCACCAGAGGATCTCGGACATCCACACGCCGAACCGGACGCCTAGGATCAACCAGGCGCCCGTGAGGAACAGCGAGCTGATGATCAGGATTAGGATACCGCTGCCCACATATTTTGACAAAAGCAAAAACACACGAGTTTGCGGCTTGCTCAGCAGCAGGTACAGGCTGCCCTCCTCGAGCATCTGTGGGACCAGCGAGGCGGTCACCAGGATCGCCAGCAGCACGCCGACGGTCAGAAACAGTTTATCCAACACGAAGGGGAGCCAACTGCGGATGATGTCCGCTAGCCCCAGGCCGGAGACGGGCAATGGGTACAGGCTCTGCGGGCCATAAATCAACTCGGCACTGGATTCCGGGGGCATGCCCAGTTGGCCGCGGAAACTGTCTTGCACGATCAGCCGCCCCAACCGCTTCTGATAATCAGCATTCAGCGTGCTGCGTTGTTCCCACATGCTCTTCGTTTGACGATTATCGATCTGGTCGGCCCACTGTGGATCGTCCCAAAACCGTGTTTCGCGGATCAGATAGTTGAGGGCATCCAATAGATCTTGCTTCAGGTTCATGAGCTGACGGCGGCGGCTGCCCGGGTTCCCTGGGCTGGCGTCGTTGTCATTCGCCTCCGTCAACGCCTGCAGTTTTGCTTGCTGCTCGGCCGGCAGGCTGCCCCACAACGACTTGGCGGGAGAATCGGTGTCTCGTTGGGCCGCTTTTGTCCAGAATCTCAGCGTTTCGAGCGGTTGGCGGACCTCGTAGCTCGCCACCGCAAAATTGACTTTCTCTTGGTAGCTCAAGGGAGCCATGGCCGCGAGCACCAGGAGCACGCCGAAGATCTCGAAGTACAATAGACGCGTCGCGAGGGTCGACCAGAGCGACTCTTTCATGATGGCGATAAACTGATTCATGGACTGTACCTAGACCGTATGGAAGTTTCGCTGGTGTGCGGGATGGAAGGAGCATGCCGGATGTAGTTCCGGTTCGGACGCAGGCGCGGCGTCTCAGGCACGTTGGCCAGCCGGCAGGAGTTTCTGTCCGCCGGAGTGGCCCGGGTTGCTGGGGCCGGCGTGCCCGACCAACTCCAGGAACGCGGCCTCCAGTGTCATTTTCTGCGGCGTGAGCGACACAATGCTCAAGCCAGCCTGGCGGAGCAGATCGATGCGCGCGTCCACTTGGGCCTGATCGGCGACCTGTTCCGAGATCAACCACTGGTCGTCGCGGATCGATTCGACGCAGGCGGTCGGGATCTGACGCGGATTCCAGTCGGTCGGTTGGCCGCTGTCTGGCGTGCTGCTCCGCTCGCCGTCTGCCGGAACCACGGCCGCGATTTGCTCTCGGGTGCCTTGGACGATCAACTTGATGTGCAAATTGGATTGTTGGCCGCGGCTGACGTGCAGAAAATCGTGGATGCCGGCCACCGAGCCGCAGTACTTCAGGTTGCCTTCGGACAAGATCGCGACCTCCTGGCAGAGGACCTCGACTTCTTGCAACAAGTGGCTATTGAGAAAGACGGTCGCGCCCTCCTGGCTCATTTGCAATAAGATCTCTCGCACGCCCGCTCGGGCTTTCGGATCCAGCCCATCGGTGGGCTCGTCCAGGACCAACAACTTGGGGCGATGCAGCATGGCTTGGGCCAACCCGAGTCGTTGGACCATGCCCTTGGAGTACTTGGAGATCCGCGAGTTGCCCCAACCGGTGAGTCCGACCATCTCCAATAGTTCATCGCGTCGGGCGCGGACCTGGCGACCCGACATACCGCTCAGTCCGCCGCAGTACTCGAGGGCTTGAAAGCCCGTCAGGTAAGTGGGCAGCGCCAGTTTCTCGGGGAGGTAGCCGATCAAGCGGCGAGCGGCCATGCTGCCGGCTCGTTCACCGAACACGGTGCCTGTGCCCGAAGTTCGACGGATGATCCCCATCAGGATCTTCACGAAGGTCGTCTTTCCGGCACCATTTGGCCCCAGCAAGCCGAACACCGAGCCGGCCGGGACCTCGAAGCTGACACCATTCAGGGCCTGGAAGACCCGCCGCCGGATCAGACCCTCTCGATAGGTCTTCCGCAGGTCAACGGCTTGTATCGCAAGATCGTTCGCAGCAGCAATCAAGATTAGTTCCCTCGTCAACCGCATCACAAGCAAAAAATTCGGGTGCTCTGTCACCGTTACTTTTTGGGATCGGT
>JAGYIQ010000030.1 GCA_018402565.1 Pirellulaceae bacterium
ACTACGCACTACGCACTCGGCCCAGTCGGACGTGGCAATGCGAAGCGCTCTCGGGTCCAACAATAATCGGCCGCGCCCATTCGTCCGATGGTGTCCACTCGAGCGGGGTCGATCTTGCCGTTTTCGTCCAGCACCTCGTCGGCGACATGGGCCAAAAGAATCTGGCCGACGACCAAGTTCCCCGCCGCGGGTCCGCTGCCGACCTTGACGACTTGGATCAGTTGGCACTCCAACTGAATGGGCGAGGCGGCCACGCGGGGCGGCCGCACCTGGAGACTGGCGAGCGTCTCCAAGCCGACGGCCGTCACTTCACTCTCGTCCGGAGCGTACTCAAACGACGTCTGGTTCATGACCTCGGCCAAGGCCGCTGGCACCATGTTCACAACAAATTGGCCGGTCGCTTCAATGTTGCGGATCGTATCCTTGGGGCTACCGTCACGATTGTTGACCGCGGAGAAACACAACGAGGCAGGCTGGGCGGCCACTCCGTTAAAAAAACTGAAAGGCGCCAAATTCACCACACCCGCGGGACTGGTCGTCGCCACCCAGGCGATCGGGCGGGGGGTGATCATCGCCACCAAGTGGCCGTACATTTCACGGACGGAGAGTTCTTCCGGTCGAATCAACATCGGGGGTCACTGCCAACTGTAAGGGTAAGTGGGATCATCCCATTGCATGGCCTGAGGGGTCAAATGCAACTTGTTCATGGTGTCGAACATGATCGCCATCTCTTCGGTTCGCTCCTCGGACATGCTCCGCAAGATTGTCCCCGGATGCGGTCCGTGTGGGATCCCACCCGGATGTAAAGTCATCGAACCCAGACTGACGCCACGCCGCGACGAGAACTGGCCGTCGCTGTAGAACAGCACCTCGTCCGCTTCCACGTTGCTGTGAGCGTACGGCACCTTGATCGCCCGCGGGTGATGATCCAAGTACCGTGGTGCGAAGGTGCAGATGACAAAGCCGCGGCAATCGAACGTTTGCTGGACGGGCGGCGGCAAGTGAATCGTGCCCGTCAATGGCTCAAAATCCCAAGCATTAAACGTGTAGGGGTAGACAAACCCATCCCAGCCGACCACATCAAACGGATGATGGGGGAAAGTAATCCGCGTCATCCGGCGACCATCCTTGACGATCACCGCCACGCTCTCCTCGCGATCGATCGTCTCCAATTGACTGGGTGGATGGAAGTCGCGTTCGTAGTACGGACTGCCCAATTTCAACTGGCCATCTTCATTCAAATAATTCGGCGGCAAACGCACCGGACCGGTACACTCCAGCACCAAGTGATCCTCGGCGGCAATGTCGTCCGACACCCATTGGTAGGTCGTCGTCCGCGGGATCACCACATAGTCGCCACGACGGTAGGGCAAGCGGCCGAAGGTCGACAGCAGGTGGCCGCTGCCTTGGTGCACGTAGACCACCTCATCGGCCGCCGCGTTGCGAAACAACGTTCGCTGGGCCTCGGCCGGTCGGCAGCGCCACGCGATCAGGTCTTGGTTGAACACAAACGGCACGCGTCCCGTGATCGGGTCGCCACTCCGCGGCAGTTCCCCCGAACGAAAGTGGTGCTGCCGCAACGGTTGGTCCTCGACGGCGTCCACTACCAAATCCGCCAAGCGTTCGACGGCGGTATTCCGAGTCGGCGGCCGCAAGTGGTACTGGATCGAGTAGGCCCGCGCGAACCCTTCGGTCGTGATCACGTGCTCGTAGTACAGTCCCTCGTCCAAGTAACTCGGCCCAGACCGCTCGAAACGCGTGTGGCGTTTCGGCGGCAAGATTCCCAAGCGATGATAAAATGGCATGGCGTCCTCGGATACGGCGACTTTGAAACCAGCGTCCTCAGGTGCAGCGTTCCCGAGCCCCTCGCTCGAGTCGCTGGCGCCTCGAAATGGCACGGCTTCAAGCTTAGCGGTGGGCTGGAACGCGTGTCAACGGGACGCCGAGGCGAGGACCTCGGGCTAGGTCCGCAATCTAGCCATTAACACCGCCCCTAAGGAAGCGAACCGGGTCTTAGGGTCGCCCGGCCTTGCCCGAAACGCAAGTCTGGATAAAGTTAAGGTGTGGGGAGCTTGCAGGCAGGATTTTATTGGTTCGGACCTTATTTTCGTGAAAGTGAACGCCGCCATGACCACGCAAACCATCGGACTCACGACGACCAAAGCTCCGTTCATCGAGTCCGCTCAGGCCGCGGGCCAGGTCTTCATTCATCAACCCTACGAGTTGTACAGCGAAGAGAACCAGGAGACTTGGCGGCAGCTGTACGCGCGGATCTTGCCTCGGTGGCAGCGTTACGCGCACCCCAAGTTCATGGAGGGAGTGGGCAACTTGGCCTTGCCGGGCGATCGCATTCCGCGGTTGGACGACATCAACAAATTCTTGTCGCCGCTGAGCGGATTTGTCTCCAAGGCAGTGGCGGGTTACGTGCCGGCTTACGTGTTCTTCGATTGTCTGCGGACGCGGAACTTCCCGACCACGATCACGATCCGCGACTCCGCGACGCTGGATTATCTGCCCGAACCAGACATCTTTCACGATGTCGCCGGTCATGTCCCCATGCATACGGACCGTCAGTTCTCCGACGTGTTGGTGCGGTTTGGCCAAGTCGCGCGGTTCGCCGCCCAACGGGCTCAGGAGATGCGGGGCGATCGCCACGAGCAGCTGCAGCGACTGGAGAGCAACATCCGAGCGATGGCCAGGTTCTTTTGGTTTACGGTCGAGTTCGGCTTGATGCGGTTCGGCTCGGAGTTAAAAGTCTACGGCAGCGGCCTCTTGAGTTCTTACTCCGAGATCGCTCACTGTATTGATTCGGACTTGGTGCAACGGCATCCGCTGCAATTGGAGTGGGTGGTCAACCAGTACTTCGAGATCGATCATTTTCAGGAATTGTTGTTTATTGTCGATTCGTTCGACCACCTGTTCTCATTGGTGGATCAACTGGAGCTGTGGTTGGGTCAGGGCCGGTTGGATAACGTGTCGCGGGGCGAGCCGGTGATCAACGAGACAGACTTGAATTCGTTCCTGTTGGCGGATCTGGGCTAAGATGACGTCAGACACAAGCAACACCGAGGTCGTCTTGATCACGGGCGGATCGGCCGGGATCGGCTGGGCGGCGGCCCAGCGATTCTTGAGTTTGGGCTATCGCGTGGCGATCTGCGGCCGCGACGCCGCGGCCTTGGAACGCTGTCAACAGATCGTCCCGCAGGCTGACCAGCAGTCCATGCGGGCGCGTCTGTTGACCTGCGTCTGTGACATGGGCCAAGCGGAGGACATCGGTCGGATGATCGACCAGATTCGCGGCCGTTGGGGGAGTGTGTCGGTGTTGGTCAACAACGCGGCCATCGCACCGTTGGTGGCCTGCGACCAGACCACCGAGGCGGATTTAGCCGCCGTCTGGGCGGTCAACGTGGCCGGACCGTGGCGGCTGACCCAAGCGGTTTGGCCGGACATGGTCGCTCGGGGTGGCGGCGTGATCGTGAACATCACCAGTTTGGCGGCGGTGGACCCGTTCGTGGGCTTTAGTCTGTACGGCGCCAGCAAAGCGTGGCTGGAGACGTGGACTCGGGCCCTGGCCAATGAAGGTCAAGCGGCAGGCATCCGCGTCGTTGGGGTTCGCCCCGGGGCGGTGGAGACGGCGTTATTGCGTCGCCTGTTCCCGGACTTTCCGGCCGACCAGTGCGTGACGGCGGACGAAGTGGCGGCGGCCATTGTGGGCTTGGCCACCACCGCCGAGCATCCGACCGGCACGATTGTCACCGTGGCCAAACAGCCATGCTAACGTTGACTCGACAAACGCGTTTGTACTTGCCGATCGAGGCGGCGGATTTGACTCGGCCCCGGGCCGACGAGAACCGTTGGTGGGCCTGGGGGCGTCCGCGGCCGTGGGCCAGTTACGCGCAGATGGAAACAACCGTTGCGGGCGTGGCGGATCCCGTGGGCGGCTACTTGTTGGACATCCGCGACATGGACCAATGGTTGGTGGCGGCCTGTGCCGAAGTCCATGCCCTCGGCGTCGTGCCGATGGCAACTGGGGTGGAGAACGGGGTGGACCCGTGGCTGGGGGCGGACCAGTTCTTGCAGGCGGTGGCGGAAGTGTTGGAACGCCGCTACGCAGAAGTCGCGCGGCAGCGCCCGAGTCGCTCGATTTATTTGCATCAGCTCCTGTGGCGGCTCGCTCCACCCGCAACCCTGTTGTGGCAGCATCCCGAGCGGTCGCAGCGGCCTTCCCACACCTCGACTCCCGCATGCGTTCCTGCCGTGGGGCACCCGGCCCTTGACCCAATGACGAAAGAAATCGACCCCGTGACGTCCGCCGAATCGTTGCCATCTGCCTCGCAGGCCAACCACCAGCCACCGTCCTTGCAATTGACCCTACAGTACGAATTTGCGGCCGCGCATCGCCTGCACTGCCAGCAGTGGAGCGAGGAACAGAATCGCGACGTATTTGGCAAATGCAATCGGGCGTCGGGGCACGGGCACAACTACCGCTTGGAAGTGACGGTGGCTTGCCCGATATCAAGTCACGTCGGACGTTGCGAATCGGCAGCGGAGGGAACCGAGCAGATCGATCGCGTGACGTTGATCAACCGGATCGTCAATCAACAGGTCTTGGAGCGTTTGGATCATCGTTTTTTGAATTTGGACGTGGCCGAATTCCAGCAGTTGAATCCGACGGTGGAGAACATCGCCCAGGTGGTATACGCTTGGTTGTGCCAGTCACTTCCGGCCACGCTACCACTGCAATCCGTCCGCGTCTACGAAACCGACAAAACCTGGGCAACCGTGCAGCGAGTCGACCGGGGCTGATTTCCAATTCGGTAGCGACGCGCGAATCAGCCGGAGCGATTTAGCGTCCGGGTAACCGTTCACGCCTCGTAGGAGGAATGTGCCATTTGCCGATTGGCGAAGATTCGCGCTAACTAGTGTTCCCATCCCCGAATCCTAGTTGAACAGAACACTAATCGTCACTAATCACCACTAATCTGTTGCGTCCTTACTGCCTCTCGCGGTTCACCCAGCAGGCTAATCCCACGATCCACCAACACCGACCTTTCGTTCCTTTCGTGGTTCCCCCACTCCGCCCCCCTGCAGCCATGCTTCTAGCGGTTAGCGGTTAGCGTAGGGCGGAGGACGTAGGGCGTAGGGCGTAGGGCGTAGGGCAGAACGCGTAGGACGTAGGGGCGTAGGGCGTAGCGAGTAAGGGCGTAGGGCGTAGGGGAAATGCATTCAGGCCCGGAGGGCCGGCACAAGGCCGGTACTGGAGGCACGACGACTGAGAGAAAGGGGGAATGGAAAATGACAAGTGCAAAATCGAAAAGCTAACCGCTAGGGCGTACATTTTGCACTCTCCATTCTCCATTTTTCCTTTTTCATTTTTCTCAAATACTTTCCCATTCTCCCTGCCTTCCACCCTACGAATTCCTCCTGTCCCTGCCAGCTCTCGCGTTTCAGATTTCCTGCGGGGCGTGAACGGATACGCGTCCGGTTCCTATCATTTACCCTAGCCGAATGACACAAAAACCGGCTGCTAACGCACGCCGGCTGGTTTCCGACTAAGCGATGATATCGTGCAGCACATTGCCATGGACGTCGGTCAAGCGAAAGTCACGACCAGCAAAATGGTAGGTGAGTCGTGTGTGATCGAAGCCCATCAGGTGCAAGATCGTGGCGTGCAGGTCGTGGACATGCACCGGTTTCTCTTCGGCGCGGAAGCCGAATTCGTCGGTTGCCCCGTAGACCGTGCCACCTTTGACGCCGCCACCGGCCATCCACATGGTGAACCCCCAGTGGTTATGGTCGCGGCCGTTGATCTTACCCGCGTTGGCACCCGCCTGAGGTAGCTCGACCACGGGCGTCCGACCGAACTCGCCGCCCCAGATCACCAGCGTCTCTTCCAGCAGGCCGCGATCCTCCAGATCCTGCAGCAGGGCGGCGATGGCTCGATCGCACTCGTCGGCCAACTTGCGATGGCCCACTTCAATATCATCGTGATGGTCCCACGGTTGTCCCGCTCCGTGCCAGACCTGCACGAAGCGTACCCCCCGTTCGACCAAGCGACGAGCGATCAGAATCTGTCGAGCTTGCACCGAGTCGCCGTACCGCTCGCGGACCTCGGCGGGTTCTTGCCCGATATCGAAGGCATCCGAGGCCTCGGTCTGCATGCGATAGGCCAGCTCAAAGCCTTCGATCCGAGCCTCCAGGGCATCGTCGCTACCGCGCTGTTGGCGGTGCCCCTCGTTCAGGTACCGCAGCAAATCCAATTGATCGCGTTGTTGCCGCAAGCTGAGTTGCGAGTTGCGGACGTTTTCGATCAACTTTTCAATTTCCCCATGTCGGGTGTTGACGTACGTCCCCTGATAGACGCCGGGGAGGAAGCCCGACTGCCAATTCTGGGTCTCGAGGATCGGAAAGCCGTCGGGGCAGAGTGCGACAAATCCTGGTAAATTTTGATTTTCAGTTCCCAAGCCGTAGTTCAACCACGACCCCATACTGGGGCGAACCAAACGACTGTCGCCGCAGTTCATCAGCAGCAACGACGGTTCGTGGTTGGGCACATCGGCATGCATCGAGCGGATCACGGCCATCTTGTCGACGTGTTGAGCGGTGTGGCGGAACAGTTCGGAGACTTCGATCCCGCTCTCACCGTACTTATCGAAGCGAAACGGCGACGGGAAGGCCGCACCGGTGCGTCGCTCGGTGGCCAGATTCTTCATCGGCAGTTCTTTGCCCGCCCAGGTCTGTAGGGCTGGCTTGGGATCAAACGTGTCCACGTGGGACGGTCCGCCGTTCATGAACAGGTGGATGACTCGTTTGGCCTTGACCGGAAAATGGGGCGGGCGTGGTGCCATGGGACTGGTGGCGCTGACGGCCGGGTCTTGGGCTTGGGTGGGGGAGCCGATCACCGAGGCCAAGCCCAACATGCCCAGGCCCATGCCACCGCGGCGCAACATGTCACGGCGGGTGATGCCACTCAGGCGTTCGAAATCATCGCGGGTGCTCATGTACTCTCTCAATCCACAAAACTGAACTCGTTGGACATCAACAAGGCCTGGACCAGCATCTGCCACCGCTGGCGT
This sequence comes from Pirellulaceae bacterium, assembly GCA_018402565.1. Lineage (GTDB taxonomy): Bacteria > Planctomycetota > Planctomycetia > Pirellulales > Pirellulaceae > M30B19. The sequence goes on from JAGYIQ010000030.1 coordinate 7,077, forward strand.
ACGACCGTCTCTTCCGCCACGGGTGGTGCTGCTGGGTCATCTGCCACACCGACAGGGACTTCCACTTGGGCCAAAAACTGCAGGCAGCGATCGACTTCGGCCACCGTCGCGCGGCGGAGCAAGATCCGTTGGAAGAGCCAGTGCAGTTGAGCTTCGGGGTCCGCCTGAGCTTGCCACTGGGGGTCCGCCAGTAACTTGCCTGCCAAGTCTGCGACCAGCGGTCCGTTCATCAAGTAGAGGCTTTGTTGCGGCACGGTGGTTTGCGGCCGCATCGCCACACTGGTATCGGGACTGGCGAAGTCAAAACTGCGGAGCAAATTGGGCAGATCTTGACGATCGATGGTCCCATACAGGCTGCGGCGACTGGAGGTTTGGCTGCGGAACAGGTCGACCGCTGGTCCACCGATCGAGCCGTCCAATTGTCCGGTGACCAGTAGCAGCGAGTCCCGCAGAGCTTCCCACTCCAGGCGGCGTCGGTTCATGCGAGCGTACCAGCGGTTGGTCGGATCAGCGGCCAAGGCTTCGGGGCTGGCTTGGCTCTTCTGCTGAAACGTGTGACTGGTCAGGATCAACCGATGCAGGGCCTTGAGCGACCATTGGTGGTGTTGCAGGTAATCGGCCAGGAAGTCCAACAGTTCCAGTTGGTCGGGTTGGTCGCAGCGGACCCCGAAGTCGCTGGGGGTGGCCACCAGGGGACGACCGAAGTGATGCATCCAGACGCGATTGACGATGACACGAGCGGTGAGCGGATTGTCGCGGTCGACGATCTGCCGAGCCAGCTCCAAGCGACCGCTGCGATCGGCCGGATAGGTGGGCTCGTTGTCCCGCGACAGCAGCGTCAAGTAGCGACGGGGGACTGCGGGGCCTCGGTTATTGGGATTGCCGCGGAGGAACACGTACGGATCGACTGGCGGTTGCCGTTCCACGACGGTCATCGCCCTGGGCAGGTCCGCGGGAGCGGTGGCCTTGTGTTCATCCAATTCTGTTTTTAATGTTTTTAGCTGTTCGTAGTCCGCGTCCGAAACGAATAGACCGATCTGGGACTTGGGGACATTGATCGGCGAATCGCCGCGGAACAGTTCGATGGCGAAGCGGAGTGGTGCGTCGACTTTGAGCACGGCCGCGTCGTTGGCGCCGTGTTCTTGAAAGGTACTCCACACGTTGCGGAGCACATCGGCAAAGAACCGAGCCACGTCCTGCTTGGACTGAAATTGGGCCGCTTGCAACTGCTGCAAAAGCTCGGCATCGATCGGCCGGCGGTTCAGCCGAGGCGTTTGTGGGCCGCTATCAGCCCCCGCATCCACCGCGCCCCCGTCGTGCTCGGACTCGGCCGCGCTGCCCTCGTCTTCGTCCTCGCCAGCCGCCTCGTTTGTGCCGTCGGCCAGACTTTGCCACATTTCCAACTGGGCTTGAACGTGTTGGGCGTAATCCTGTTCGGGCAACGCCATCAGGATTCGCCAGGGACGAAACCAGCGGGATTCGGCTTGGCGAGGCCGAGCCATCCGTTGCAGGCGTTCCTTCCAGCGGCGGACCATGGCGGGTCGCAAGTCGTCCGGTTGCACAGGCACGCGATCCCGATTCTCCAGGTCCATGCCTTCCGGTGGTTGGTGAGCGGCTAGAAAGTAGTCGGGCAAGCGATCGATGGCGTGTTGTTTGGTGGCGGCGACTTGAGCGTCCAGAAACCCATCCAACCGCCCTTGGATCTCGCGGAGCTTCCCCTCATAAGCCTGCAGCGCCTCGACCTCGTGCTTGGGTCCGATCGGCGGTTTTACCTCCACGTCCGGGCTACTGGCCAGTACCCCGTAGAGGGCGTAGTAGTCCGCCGCGCTGACGGCATCGTACTTGTGATCGTGACAACGGGCGCAGGACACCGTCAGGCCCAACAAGCCACGTGTGACCGCGTCGATGCGGTCGTCCAAGGTATCGTTGTGGTCGATGAAACGACGGCCGACGGTGATAAACCCGAGTGCCGCGAGTGGCGATAGATCGTCGCCCAAGTCCAATTGATCGGCGGCCAATTGTTGCAAAACAAATTGATCGTAGGGCAAGTCAGCGTTGAAGGCTCGGACGACATAATCGCGATAGGTATAGGCGTGTGGGTAGCTGCGGTCTTTGGCAAAGGCATAGCCCTGCGTGTCGGCGTAGCGAGCGACATCCAACCAGTGCCGGGCCCAGCGTTCTCCGTATTGGGGACGAGCCAACAGATCGTCGATCAAGTGCGACCAGCGGTCCGGGCGATTGTCGGCCAGGTACGCGTCCAATTCGGCGGGAGTAGGCGGCAAGCCGATCAGGGTCAGGTACAGTCGACGGACCAGCGTCCGGTCGTCGGCTGGGGGATTGGCTTCCAAGCCCTGTTCCCGCAACTTCTGGGCGATACGCTGATCGATTGGATGGGGGCCGGTCGTCCAGTCGGCCGGGTTCGAGCGCTGGAGCGGCTGAAACGCCCAGTGTCGCTCGCGATCTTGCAGCAAGCGAGCCTCGAGGGGACTGCCCATGGCGACCGATTCGGGCCAGGGGGCACCGGCCGAGACCCAATGCTGCAGGGCCGCTACGGTATCAGCCGCCAGTGGCCCGTCTGGGGGCATTTGCAGCTCTTCGTGCTGGTAGGAGACCGCCTTGAGCAGCAACGACTCCGCGGCGTTGGCTTCTAGGATTGCCGGCCCGGAGCCGCCACCTTGCAGCAGGTGGGCGCGGGTATCGAGCCGCAAGCCGCCTTCTTGTTGGTCGGGCCCGTGGCACTCGACGCATTTCGCCAGCAAAATCGGGCGGATCTTGGTCTCGAAGAAGTCCTCCGCGACATCTTGAGCGGCGACAGAACCGAGTCCGACACCGAGGACCAACCAGAGGAATGTCAGGAACGACCCCGCCAGGCGGGGATGTTCGATGGGCAGCTTCATGGAACTCAGCCGGGGAGGGCGGGGCAGGGCGGAAGTAGCGAATCGGCGGGAGTGGCTTCCGAAACCACGCTCCCATCTTACGCGATCCGCCAGTCAAAGGCAAGAATTCGGCCAGTCGCAGCGAGAATTAACTTGATTCTGGGCGGACCAGCGGTTTCAATAGCAGGTTAACGCTTGATCAACACTGGATTTAGGGATCCGCCAAACCGCACGAGCCGAATTTGCCGAGGGAGAGAAGCCCGCGGTGACCGGCCCATCGGTTGGAGGCCACCAAAGTCCGTCGGTCGGTTGAGACAGCACTTGTCGTCATTTCCGCTCGTGACCTGGCCTGTGAAGTTCCTGCCGATGCATCTCCCGGACAGCCTGAAACACGATCCGTTCATTGGCCATTTGTTGGCCGCTATCGCCGAGGTTTACTCGAAGTTGGGGCCGGGTCTGTTGGTGGACGCCTACCGCGAAGCCCTGAGCATGGAACTCCGACCGACAGGGATCCCGTTCCAAATCAAACCGCGTCTGCAGGCCTTTTATCATGCGTTGCCGGTCGAGGGCTACTTCTTTATCCCGGATTTGACGATCGCCAATCGTTTCTTGGTCGAAGTCCGCACGGAGGACTCGCGACGGGCCAAAGACATCCGTCGCTACATGAAAACCTATTTAAAAATGAGCGCCTTCACGCAGGGCTTTATCTTGGACTTCGACGCGCCTTCGCTGGGTTCGGTCGCCGAATACATGACCATCGAGCGGTCGCACACGCTGTTGGGCGGCTGAGCGGGAAGGGTGAAGGGTGAAGGGGGAAGAGTGAAGGGACAGCCCGCCCCCCGGTAACCTAGCGAAAGGCTCGTCGCCCCTTGGCCACACCGCCGTGCGACCTCGGGACCGATGCGTCCAGTCATTCGGTTGACTCGATCGAGACGCTCGGTACTGGTCAAGGTACACCGTAGGCAATGAAATGGCACTCGTATTCAGCGCGCGAGAATCGAAAGCAACAAGCTGGTTTCGAGCACGATTACGAGCACACAATCGCACTCGAGTACACAATCGTGCTCGTGCTTTTCTAGCATAGTCAAGACCTCATTTTTGAGATAGTTACGGGTAGGTTTTTACATACCAGTGGCGGCCGTTTGTTGAAATGTTTTCAAAAACGTCTTGGTATGTCAGCGATGTCGATCGGTAGTGGTGTGTTACATCAGTTCGAGCGTAGGCCACGTGAATCAGCGAATTGTTCGCTCGGCGAGTTCTCTGAAATGGCTGCAAGCTTTTGCCTCGAGTGTCCCTGCGGAGCGGCATAGGTTTCAATATGCCGTTTGCTCGACGCGGGCACTAAATTGGCTTCATCGAAGATTGCTTTCAGAACCGATGCTCAGGAACGCCTTGAAACTCGTTTGGTAGCTCACCCGGTAGGCGGCTCAATGCACGAGACGAAGGTCATTCCTAAACAAATCGGCTGGTTCAACTGTGGGTTAGCTCTAGGGCTCCTTATTCATGATTGGTGCTGCGGGACGGTGCCGTAGACATGACTCGTTGTCGCGCCTATTGGGGTGGTCGCCGACGTCGTCGGCGAGGCTTGTCCAAAGGGCGCCCAGGGAATACCTTTTCAGGATCAAATTCCACGTCATGTACACGTGTGTACCACAACGCACGAGCTAGCTTTCGGGTCAGTGCGTTAATTCCTTTCATCTTACGATGTTCGGAATTGGGACTTTTGCTGTTGCCCACTTTCTTGAACCTCGTATACCAAGTCGCAATTGCCGGATCGTTCACCATACGCAATGCCCAGTAAAACAGGTATTTGCGTGCTAATCTGGAACCGCGTTTGGTGATTGCTCGCTGCCCCTGTCGTTGGCCGCTACTGAGCTCCTTGAGATTCAAGCCCATTGCTTTGAGGAAAGCACCGCTACTATCGTAGTTCTTGGGATCACCAACGGTCGATAACACCATTGCCAATGTAGTTGCGCCAAGGAACGAGAGCATCGACGCCATGTCGGCATCGTCGTGCAAGATCGCTTCTAGTCGTTTTTCGCACTGTTCGACTTCCCGCCTGGCGTCGTAAACCTGTTCGGCGACTTCCTTGTACCATTCGGCTTCCTCGGCATTCGGCGGAACTCCCTCGGTACATTTGGCCGAATCAATCAGATCGGAGATCCTCTCTTTCGTCAAACGATTACGACTCCAGGTGCGGAGCTTTTCGCGAACGTCTGGATCCGCAGCCACCTCTTGAGGGCTTCCGTATTCACTCAGAAGTCTGAGCGCGGTCCAGGTCGTTAAACTGAGAAGGCCACTCAATTCTGGCCAATGCTTGGCGGTCAACGCTTCGAGTCGACCACCCCAGCACTGGGCTTGCCGGCTGAATGCCTCCAAGCGACTAGTCTGATGGGCAATCTTTTGCTCTTGCTCAGTCGGTGCTTGGTACGGCCAGGGGGTGCCTTTGCCATACGCGGCGAGTTCCGCAATAATTGCTGCATCTTTGCCGTCGTGCTGACTGGGCACGCCATCAAAGATTTCTTTGTAGTCGCTGGCGGCTTTGCCGCTGATCCGATGAACCGTGAGACCGGCTACCGTCAACGCTCGACGGACTGCCTCTCCGTATGTCCCGGTGGATTCCATACCCACGCACAGGTCCCCACACGTCTCATGGACCATCACGAGCAGGTCGACTAATTTTGAGATCTCACCAGGGTTTTCGACGCTCCAGGGCGATTCGAACGACTCGTCCGGCCACCGAATGACCACAACGATTTCGCGCTTCCCAATGTCCAGGCCCACGCGGGGGCAGCTATTGGGATATTTCTGGCTGAGGGCCAACAACAGGTCCGAATTGACCTTCTTGACGGCCGTTCGACGATAGGTTCTTCTAGTACTCATGGGGATGACCTCCGATTTGCTGGGTTAACTTGGTTGCCTACCAAGTAAAAATAACACCAGCTTTGAGGCATCCCCTGTTTTTTTTGGGAACGCCGAGTCTCCGTTATAGCCAA
>JAGYIQ010000031.1 GCA_018402565.1 Pirellulaceae bacterium
TCGGGGCAGGTGAGGGGGCTTGGTGTGGTGGCGAATGCGAGTGGTGCCAACACCGTGGAGGGACCGGAGCGAAATGTTCTTGGAGCGGGCTCAGCCGTTCTGGGAGTGGGGGCCGTCGTTGACGGCATTGAAGCCACGATTACGGCTACTGCAGCGGAGCCAGTCGGATTTGCGACAACAATAACTGGGGTGGCGACGAAGATCGTGGGGGATTTCGTCAGCTCAACAAACGTCGTCGTTGACGACGTTTCCGTTGTGCGGATTGGATCCACTCTCCAGAACCCCGCTTCGGTGGACCGGATGGTCACAGCGATTAATCAATCGACCAGCGAAGTCACGCTCGATGGGCCGGTGACACTCAGTGATGATGACTGGATCATTTTTGACGTCGCCGGTTCTCCCGGCGAGAGTATCGATGCAAGATACGTTCGCTTCGACTCACTCAACGACCCCGCGTTGGGCGGAGTTGATCGTCTACCAGATGACGATGTCTGGATTGTCGGGCCGAGCTCAGGGCTATCGGTGCGAGGTGTTGACGACGGATCGAATCTTTACGAAGTTCGTGACAGCGTTGGGCCTTCTGATCTTTCAATCGTTCCGAATATTGCCAGCACGTCTCAGATTCTGGAAGATTTCGATAATCCTGTCAGCCTTTCGGATCCTGCCCCGCCATATCGCCCAGTCGGCTCGGAGGTGAGTGGCACGCATGGCTGGCAGTCTGATTCTGGGGCGCAATACTATCGTCTCAGTGATGGCACCAGCCAGCCCCAACCCGGGGCGCTTGCTTTCAGCGAGCCACTCGGTATGTCGCCGAGAGGTATCTTGGGAGCTGAACTGGAGTTTCGTATCGATCCGACTTCGGTGATCAATAATACGACCCATGGCGGACTCTACGTCATTTTGCAAGAAGTCGGTGCGGCGAACCCGTGGACCGCATCGAATAACTCCGCAGGTGGCCCCGTCTACCTGTCCGGTGCCAATCAACTCGTGATCCATCTCGACGCCGAAAGCTCGATAGGCGAGCCTTCTGGCGATCATGTTTCATATAGCTGGGATGGTGTCGGAGATCTTGGAGGACCGCAGACTGAACTCCCGGGCGGCCAGAGGCTGAATTCAACGGCGTTTCGTGGCCTGCGGTTCTCGATTACTCCGACCGGAGTAGACACAGCTGAACTCCTGATCGAGCTCAATCTGGGGGCAGATGGGTGGCAGGTAGTGAATCTCCCGAGGACCCTCAACGGAATTGACCTTTCGGCCGAATACCAGCTTTTCATTGGTGCTGACGACACGGCGGATCCAAATGATAATGATGGTGGGGACTTCACGGTGGACGTCACGGAAATCGACGTGGCTGTCAGGGAGCCGACAGGAGAAAGTGCAGAAATCGCTGCTGGCCTGGGCAGTTCTGAAATTGCCGCAACCAAGTTCATCGTTCATGAACTCGGCACGTTGCGGGCAGGTTCACAGGTCGGGGTCTTCGGTTCCACTCGCCCTGTGGAGACGGTCACAGCGATTGAGGATGGCGTGCAGGCACTCGCGGGACTTCACACCGTGCAGTTCGCGGACACTGTGTTGGTCGCCGGGAATGAATTCTTCCGTGTTGACATCGACCCGGATGATCCCGTGGCACGGACAGGTTTACTGGTTGTCGATACACCACTTCCCCAGGGGGCAAGGTTGACTGCCAATCCTGGGTTTGACGATCCGCAGGGGACGAGCGTTGATGACACGCTCGTGACGGTTGGCGGAGAGAGCATTGTCAGGCTCTTAGCAGTGGATGGAATGGCCCTTGATCCAGCCTCACGGACATTGAATGCAGGATTCGGCGGTACCGAGATCGTCCTGGAAAATAGCGACGCTGTGGTCAGCGGGATGCTTTTAGAGCAGTTTGACCCGGTTTCTGGACTCACGCAGCGAGGGCAGGTAACAAATGTTGATCGCGATACGAATACCGTGACGCTCTCTGATCCTGTAGGTGTCGCCGATCAGGAGCGGTTGAGATTCCTCTTCAATGCAGATGCGCCCGATGCTGGTGGTCAGGCGTTCACAAAGCAACTGGCGGTGGCCGGAAATGTTACGGTTCCAGGGGCGACTGTGTTTGGAATCGGGGCAGCGAGTGTGCCGGCGAACACGGCTGTGGAATCGTTCGACGAAGCCACGGGCACCGTTACGCTCACGGCTGAGGTGACAGTCGGCCCAGATGATTTTGTGGGATTTGTGCCCGCCGGGATGACAAGTTTTGGTTTTGAGAGCAGTTTGCTCGTCATCGACGACGGGAATGACGGCTTACCGCTGCAGGTGAATTCGCTTGTCACCCGGCAGAACGTCGCAGCCGGAGCGGTCCCCCCGGGGGCAACGCTTGCCGATGGTTCGGTGGGTGAGATTCCGACGGTCGGGAACCTCATCGAACTGACTAAGCCAGTCACACTTGAGGCTGGCGGCGGCGAAATAATCGGCTTTGGTTATACAGGCAAGACCGTCAGGATGGCGGACGTTTCCAACATTGTCGAGGGATCATTCGTTGCCGGTCCGGGTGTCTTGCCAGGCACCAAAATCGTGGTTAACGGCGTCGATCCGCTGGCTGGCACGATCACCCTCAATCAAGATGTCAATGTCGAGGACGGGGCGACGCTACGGTTCAGCGGACAGCAATTCTCGTTGCTTGCCGGGACGAGCGGCGCAGTTTCAATCCTGCCCGGTTCGTTAGCCGGTATTATCTATGACGGTGACACGGCGGTTCAGTCCTTCCGGGCACAGCGGGATGGGACGCTGCTCTTCACTCCCGTTGGCAATCCACCGAGCAGAGCTGTTTCCGGTGTCATCAATTACGTGACAGGTGAACTCGACTTGAATTTTGATGTGCCGCCGCGGCGCGGTGTGAGCCTTGAGGTCGACTTCGATTACAGCACCGTCTCTTTGAATACCCTCGGTTTTGAACCCGGCACCGGTAACTTCGGTGCCTACCCGCTCGTAAAGGACCCCTCGCGGGGTGGCGACCATGAAACCACTAATCCCCGTGACGGCGGCATGCGGCTGACGCTGCCTGGCACCGAAGGTACCAAGCAGAAGTACTTCATTCGCGTCCGCAGCCAGCCTGAAGTCGGGGCTGATCAGGCCACCTATGAGGCAAATCTCGTTCAAGCGGCCCCGCTCGCTCCGGGCCAGACCAGCGGCAGATACGACCTCAGTCTTCGTCTGCGGCAGCGTGACGAAGCCCCTGGATCGACCGTCCGCTTTGCTGACATCCGCTATCCCGTCACTGGCATTGATGTCGTCGGGCTGCCCAACAATTCTCCGTTGGTGGGCACATCCGGTGAACACCCAAATGACCAGAACGACAGCTTGGCGTCTGCACAGGCCCTCGGCAACCTGCTGACTAGTGACCGCAACACGATCAGTGTGGCGGGCGAGATCAGCAGCGAGGCGGATGTCGACTGGTACACGTTCACACTCTCCTACGACGACATCCAGTCGCTGCTCGGCCACAGCGATGCTGACAAGACCTGGGCCACCGTCTTTGATATTGACTACGCTGACGGGTTTCGCGGTGACCTGACTCTGTCAGTCTTTGACGCAGCTGGCCAACTGCTTTATGTGGGACGTGACTCGGATATCGCTGACGACCAGCCCGGCCCGGGGCAGGTCGGCGGTGATGTCGATAATCTTACCCGTGGATCAGTCGGAAAGTTGGATCCGTTCATCGGCAGCGTCCAATTGCCCGCCGGTTCCGAAGGGCCACAGACCTACTACGTCGCTGTGTCTTCGAACGAGCGACTGCCGGCAACGCTCGATCAGACCTTCACGGCCAATGCCACCAATCCGCTTGTTCGGCTTGAACCGATCTCGTCGCTGGGGCGGATTGCCGAAGATCACATCGGCTACACGGGCTACGATTCGAACGGCAATTGGATCGACTCCCCCGGTTTGATCAATCTCGGAAACCAGTTTTCATCCAACGGTCACATCCCGCTCACGGCCAATGTCCGGCCCTTCACGCTGGCAGATGTGACCTTATTTGTATCGACATCAAACGGGTTGCAAACGATCGATCCGTTCACGGGAGGCCAGGAAAGCTACATCGTCAACTACCTCAACCGTGCTGTTGGCGACATTGACATGCGGACCGATGGGACCCTGATGGCGTACATTAACGAGCCCGGAAATGACGGAGCAAACCTCGGCACGGTTTACACGGTCAACCCAGCGTCTGGTGCGACCACGACCCTTGGTGGTGATGGAATCAAGGATGACGCGACGGGGACACCGATTCCGGCTGATAATGTCTGGGCGATCACGGAGAGCACCATTGATGCCCTGGCAATCCGCCGCACTGGTGAAGCCAGTTACAGCGTTGGCGGACTGACGAGTGCCGCCGCTTCACCCGTCGTCTACTCCGTGCGGGATTTGGCAGGGTTGCCGGGGACTCGTTCAGTTCTCTACGGTGCTGACAATGACGGCAACGCGGCGACCTCGACCGCTTCACCGCAGGCGCATGGCCGCGGCCGGATGGGCTTCATTCCTACCGGGATCGACCTCGACGGCCTGTATCCGAGTGGAAACAACGATGGGACAACGATCACTGGCTTCACCACAGGCCTCCAGTACCGCAATGAGAGCGGTGCGCTTTATGGCGTGAGTCAAAACGGGCAGTTCTTCCAGGTCGCCCAACGGGCTGCAACGCCCGGCAACTGGAACACCGCGCTGACGATTTCCGACGCCCGCGACTTTAGCGGTCTGCTCGGCGGCAGTCAGTTGGCAGGGTTGGCGACAGCGCCGGTTAATCTTGAGGGAGGTCGTTATGCGGGGATGTTCTTTGCGATCACCACCAGTGGTCAACTGATCTGCATTGATCCGGACGGCAACGGAACGGGCGATGCGGCAGTTGTCGATAACGTGTTCGACACCGACTTTGATGGCATCACCGACTCGTATATTTCGTTACCGACCACGGGCATCGGAACGGTTACCGGCCTTGCTTTTTCACCGCTCGACATCAATCTCTGGCATCCGACAGAGCAGCGGGACAGTGATGCAGGGCACGGCGTATTCACTGCCCCGGACAACACGCGGCCGGTCATTCCGGCCCCGGAGTCGAACACGAGTATGTACTTCGGAATCGAAGACCTTGTCGCCGACACCTACTACACCTACAGCGGCCAACGGGGGCAGTTCGGCGTCGTAAGTCCATTTTGGCAGGGTGATCTGACCCGTGGGGCGCAGGCCATCGGTGATAACTATAACCTGCCTGGCGGAGCCCACGGCAGTCTTCAGACCAATTCGTTCAGTCTGGTCGGTTATTCTGCCACCGACAAGCCGACGCTTTACTTCAACTATTATCTCGACACGGAGGAGCAGGACAGCTCGGGCTCGGCAGATGCAATGCGGGATAGTGCCCGGGTGGTCGCCTCGCGTGACGGCGGGGTCACCTGGGAACTGCTGGCGACCAACAACAGCGTTCGCTCCGGTGAAGACGGGGTGTCGCCTCGCGGTGAGCTGCCGCCGGTGCTCTCGGCATCAACGCACATTGGCAACTCGCTGCAATACGGAACTTCCGGCCCTCGGCTGCAGCAGGTTCAGGAGCTCTTCGACAACACTGGCAGCTGGCGGCAGGCGCGGGTTGACCTGGCCGAGTTCGCGGGTGAGTCGTCGGTGCTGCTGCGGTTTGACTTCAGCACGGCGGGTGAACTCGACCTCCTCGATAACGCGACAATCGAGCCTGAGGCTGAGCGGAGCGTGGCCGTGGATGCAACGCTTAACGGTTCGAATTACGACGTGGTTCTCGACTCGGTCGCAGGCCTGCAGGTTGGCATGCTGGCCGTCAGGACGCCCAGCGTGAATCAGCAGACGCTGGCCGTGGTCGGGGGCGTCGTTGAAGTTTCTGAGGGACCTGCGCGAATTGTCGCCATTGATGCCGCGACCAACACCGTGACGCTGGCCGCAGACGATCCGTTTGTAGGAGTGACTTTTGTCGCCAACGAGCGGCTCAGCTTCTTTGCCGCAGGAATAGCGAAGAACAACATCTTGGGGCTTGCCAGTAGTGTCGGCGATTTCATCAATCAGAGCGTAACCAATTCGGGTTCACGGAGCCTCAACAACGACCATGAAGGCTTCTACGTAGACGACATCATCATCGGCTTTGCCGAGCGTGGTGAAATGGTGACCTCCGACGGCGGGACGACGACAGCGACGGGATTCTTCGACTTGGGCACGCCGACGGATACCGTCGACTATCCTCAGCAGGCGCTTACTGGTGAGTACCAGTTGGAAATCCGTCGCGGCACCGAGTTTGCCGACATGCCGCGGCAGACTGCCGGTCCCGATTGGCACCGCGACAGCACCACCCGTATCGTTCGGCAGTTCGACACCAATGATCGCTTCGTCCAAGCGGCGGCAACCAAACCGCTCACACTGCAGTCAGCCAGCTTTGCCAATGCCGATATTGGAAACGTGAATCCGATTGAGGTGACTGGCCGCGGCAACGGGACGGTCACGCCCGATCCCTACGGTGTTGGTGACGACGCGGTGGTGGCTCTCAGAGCAGATGCCACGCTCACGACCACGAGCCACAGCATTGCCGATTGGGGCGTCGATCTGCAGGGCCAGCCTGGGGCGGTGTTGCGGTACACGCTTGATATGTTCAATGCCGGATTAGGGCTGTTCATCCCCTCGACTGATGAGGTTTTCACGCCGCTGCCGAGCCGGTTCACGTATATTCCTGGTGATGCCAACGACGGAGGCCTGCCCAGTGGTGACGGCATTGCGGTCGACCTCGACGGAACCGGCGACTGGATCACCGTCGACCAGTTCGGAGTGTTCGGCAACGCTGGTGACGTTGCCTACCTTGTCGCGCCGGCCGAAGGCTCGCAGGGCGAACGCTGGGTTGATCTCGTCGAAATGATTCAGTCGACCGATCCGACGATCGTGCCCCATCCGGCAACAGGTTCCATTTTCACCGCCAACACCCGGGTTGCCTTCTTTCACACAGGCCGCCGCAGCGACGGGGATGGCACCATTGGGGCCTACAACGACGGTGTGGTGCTCTCTGGAGTCGAAATCCTCGCCTCACGGCCGGTGGAGACGACCGGCACGATTGGTGACGCCAACAACGTGCATGAGTTTGAGCAGGGCCAGTTTGTCATTCAGAGTAACTTCGTCACGGCAGCGGCCAGCTACGGTGTGCGGATCGATGCTGGGCGGAACGGTTCTGACGATCCGTTTGGAAACTATATCGGCGTCACGAATGAAACTGATTTCGGTGTTGCCAGAAACCTACCGGTGCTCAACAACTCACGGCTGGTTCCCGGCGCCGTGGTGAGCAACAACGTCATTTCAGGGGCTGGCGTTGCCGGCGTTGCCTTCAGCGGCGTGACCAACACCGACGCCCAGCCGCAGTCGGTGGTGCCGTATGGTCGGATCGTCAACAACACGATCTATGGTGGCGCAGATTCCGCAGCGGTAGGAATCGACGTTAACGAGAATGCGGGTCCAACGATCCTGAACAATGTGTTTGCCGAACTGGCCACGGGCGTTCGGGTGGATGAAAGCTCCCGGCTGGACAGCGATGGCAACGAGCGGACGGTCATTGGGACGTCGGCTTTCCATGCGGTTGGCATCGAGGTTTTCGGGGCTGATCAGAACCTTGGTCTGACCCTCAATAAATCACCGTTCATCAATGCTGCGGGTGGAAATTTTTACCCGAGCATAGGTGCGGCGATTGTCGATAGCGCGATCAGCTCGCTTCAGGACCGCAACGAGTACCGGGTGGTGACAGAGCCGCTCGGAATCGCCCCTTCGCCGATCGTCACCCCTATTCGGGATATTTATGGTCAGCTTCGGGTTGATGATCCGCAGCAGGCCAACGAACCGGGGCTTGGTGGGACGGTCTTCCAGGACCGTGGAGCAGTCGAGCGGGTTGATCAGTCGCGGCCCTTCGGCCGGATCGTTGTGCCGCTTGACCAGGGTGATTCGCCTCGAGATACCGACGGCAGCGTCGACAGCGTTGTGATCGAAGGAGCAGAGGCCCGGGGAGTCCGCACCATTGCTATCAAGCTTGAGGATCTCGGGGCAGGAATCGACAAGGCAACGGTCAGCTCCGACGCGTTTGTAGTTACCCGCAATGACAGCAAGACTGAAGAGCTTGGGGTTGGGCCTGTCCGGCTCCTTGATGGAATTGACTACACATGGAGCTACAACCAAAGCACAAACCAGGTACTCTTTCGGGCTATTTCTGTCTTCCCGCTTGGTGAATATCAGATCGAGGTTGATTCAGTACCGGCTGACCAGGTGTCAGGTGTCAGGGGACGGGTGACCGACCGCGCGAATAATCCATTGCGAACCAATGCGGCGGGCAATCGCACGATATTCGTTGTCGCGCTTGCGGATGTTCCTGGGGTGGTGCAGGGGGTTGAGGCGACAGCCGAGGATTCTGGGGTGCTGGTCTCTTGGACCGGGCAAAGAAGTTTAGCTGCAACTCCGGTAACCAGCTATCGTGTGCAATGGCAGGAAGATACTGGAGCGCCTCTGGTGTGGGATCCGGCGTTGAACCCTTCGGTTCAGCAGCAGCAGGTTGCCGCGCCGCAGGCATCGATACAAGTCAGTGGACTTGATAATTACAAGCGGTACGCAATTCGGGTCGCGGCTGAGAGTCGTATTGGTCGGGGAGGGTATGCCGATCCGGTACGTGCGGTGCCACGCGGTGTGCTCCCGGCACCACAAAACGTACAAGGCAACTCCGGGAATCAAACGGCACAACTCTCCTGGAATGAGCCGGCGGCGGATCCCCAAAATCCGATCACCCGGTATGTGATTGAGAAATCGGTTGATGGCGGGGCGAGTTGGGAGCTCGTCCCTGATAGTGATAGTGACCCGACGGACTCGAACGCTGTTGTAGATGACCTCGGCCGGCAACCAGCGGTGAGTTTTAGGGTTGCAGGTGTGACCACCGTGACGCTTTCGGGTGAGGAAGTACAAGGCGGTTTCGGTACGAGCCCTGCAATTGAGGTGCTTTCGGCACCCGGACGAGTGGGCGAGTTCGTCGGAACCCCGCAGGATGACGGCACACTTCTTTTGAATTGGGCGGTGCCTGACGACGGTGGTCGTACTCTCGAAGGCTATGCGGTCGAGTACTCGTTGACGAACCCGGCTGAAACGCCAAATTGGCAGCGTTACCCGCATGCAGGCATTACTCCAGAAGTTGACTTCAATGACACAAACGAGCCGAGCCTCACTCCAGGTAAGATTCTCTGGTCTCGGGTGCAGGCTCGAAACGAATTGGGCTTCAGTGATTGGTCGGAGTCTGTCGAGTCCCGAATGCCATCCGTTCCGGCCGGTGCACTTGAGGTGTCGGTGACCGGCGAAGAAACGCTGTCAGTGGAGTGGGTCTACACGCCGCACCGCCTGCCAGAACTTCCAGTTCTGGATTATCAAGTGGAGTACAAGCCTGTTAATTCGGCGACTTGGACCTCACTCGGCTACTCTCTGTCGTCACCGAGCCCTATCCCAGATCTGGAAATTGGCCAGGACTATGAGTTCAGAGTTACGCCACGCAACAGTCTTGGAGCAGGTGAAGGCAAGATTGTCAGCGGAAGGCCGACATCCGAACCCGCAACGCCAACGGGTTTGATCGCCAATGGTGGCAATCGGTTGGTGGACCTTGCCTGGCAGGCACCCACGAACACCGGTGGACTCCCGATCCTTGAATACGAAATGCAGTATCGGGTGGCCGGTACGACAACTTGGCAAACGGCGGGCCGAACGACCGAAATGACAGACCGCGTTTCAAGTCTGGTGAACGGTGAGACGTATGAGTTCCGGGTGGCGGCAGTCAATGCGGTCGGACTGGGTGGGTTTTCTGATGTTGCTGGACCGGAGACAGTCGGTTTGCTCTTGCCGCCGACGGGAATCAATGCCAGCCCAGCCGATCGCAGCGTTGGCCTGACGTGGGAGGCGGTGACTGAAGGTGGTTTGCCGCGATTGACGGAATATGTCGTTGAGTATCGCGCGGTCGGCCAGTCAGGCTGGATAAGACTCACGGAATCCATTGCCAACGATCTTGTGGCGACTGTCTCGGGCCTTGAAAATGCGACATCATATGAGGTCAGGGTTGCCTCCAAAAACTCAAGCGGCCGAGGGAAGTTCTCACCGACATTAACGGTTGAACCGTTCCGTCTTCCCGATTCGATTACTGATCTGACACTTACTGCCAATATTGGTCAGGTTGCCCTCTCTTGGAGGGCTCCTGCGGAAACAGGCGGCGTGGGTATTCAGGGCTACATTGTTGAGTACAAACCGGTGAGTGGCGGTAACTGGGTTCGCGACGGGGAGTTTGCCGCAACATCCGCCGTGGTTGATCAGTTGGTGACGGGTCAGCAGTACTTGTTCCGAGTGGCGGCGAAGACGCGGTTCGGCATCGGCAACTACCTGACCAGCAGTGCGATAACGGTGGGGACACCGCCTGCAACCCCCAGCCGGATCTTGGCATGGAAGGAAACAAATGGCGGAATTATCGTCGGTTGGAATTCAGCGGTACCGCCATCCGGCGGGGCCCTGAGCGGCTATCGGGTCGAGTATCGGCGGGCGGGAACAGAGCAATGGTCATTCGGTGGCACTACGTCGAGTGACAATCTCTTTTTTACCTCCGACCGGTTCACCGTGGGCTTGTCATATGAGTTCCGTGTCGCAACGATCGCAAACACTGGCATCAGCAACTACGGCCTGACTGCCCCAGTCCGGTATTGATGGCGAGCGACCCGCCGCGAGGATGCGAACAACCGTGTCCGTGGCGGAAGACTTTTGGGAAATCGTTCGGCTGTTGTAGATCCCCTCCGGTGGCAGAGTCTTAGCTGAGAGCGGCAGCCGTTCCTGGGCAGGTTCGCGGCAGTTTCGGTGCTTCCCTCGCGAAGCACCCGGCGGGCCCGCGACGAATACGGGGATTGCCGAGTCAAGCCTGCAGATGAAATCGACATTATCTTTTCGGCGTTCCCTCCGAGATCCGCTCCGCGGCTTCCCCAAGTTGCCTAGAGTCTTAGCTCGGAATGTTTGTCACGATCGCTGCTATCCGATGACGATGAACAAAGTGCGTCGTCGGCTGGATCACGAGAACAAGCGGATTCGTCACAACCATGACTCATCACGGGATGAACATCCTCACGTTCGATTGCGGGCGAGGCTGGAGGTTGAAGCTGAAGCAGCAGCTCGTTGCAGTGGTCCTACTTATGGGAATGTTGCCTTGCGCTCCGGCTAGTCCTGCTGCTGAATATCTGCTGTCTGACCAAAGCAGCCCGAGCCTGGAAATCGGTCAGAGACTTGCCCCACAACCGCCAAATCCTCCAGGCCCGGATACGATCACTTTCGACCAGTTTGTCGGAGAGCCGATTGCCCGATCGATTTTAAAACCGGTTCCTGAGCAGTCTGCGTTAACAGATTGGTCGACTGAGCAGTCTTCCGTTGCACTCATCGGAGATGATGCCGAAGGCCAGTCGGCTTGGGTCGAATCTTCAAAGGAGGGCTCAAACCAGAACAGCGTCAGCCCTGATCAAGAATGGGAGTGGACTTCCGGATTCATCGACGGTGTCAAAGTTCAGCAATACGGTGATTGGTGCAAGCAATGCTTTGGCCAGCGGAACGCTTGTTGGACAGGCCGCGTTGACGCAATCGTCATGTGGCGAAATGCGCCGTACAGCCGTGATCTCGTGACTGAGCAAGGGGAGCTGGTGCTGAATGCCGAACAACTCGAAAGCTCACTCGCGGCCGGTCCGCGCATCCAACTGTTTCGCACGAATTCGGACGGCGCGGCAGTTGAAGTAGGCTATGTTCGGGCGTTCAATTTTCGTAGCGAGCGGTTTGTCAGTGCAGCGACAGTGCCCCTACGGCCAGTCGATATCCTTCCGCCAGCGCCGAATCCCTTCTTCGATGACGGAACGGTCAACCTAGGGAGTAGCCTGCAGACGCTTGAGTTGAATGGCCGCGTGCCGCTCAGACAGGGGAATCTGCAGTTCATTAGTGGTTTTCGGTGGCTGGAGTGGAATGAGTCGTTCTCGCTTGATACCTCAGTCCCAACCGCTCCTGGGTTTTTCGACAATTACGCCACGAACGTGATCAACAGCCTTTATGGCGGTCAAATCGGGATCGACGCGCTTCTCTATACGAACACCTGGATCGAGGTCGAATCAGTCCTGAAGGGGGGCGCTTATTACAATTCGGCTGTTTCACGCTCGGCATTCATCTCAAACAGCTCGCCCGACCAAAACTGGAGTGTTTCTGAACAGCCGGCATCCGGTGCGTTTGTCGGTGAAATTGGTTTTACAGGTGTCGTCTCGATTACCAGCTGCCTTGACTTGCGCTTCGGATACCTTGGATATTGGTTGCAGAGTATCGCCCAGCCAACCCGGCAGTTGAGCAATCCGGCGGCGCTGGTTGCTAATGGGGGAACCGTGGTTCAAGGGGTGACGCTGGGCCTTGAGGGGCGATGGTGACGAGACGCCATGCTCTCTGGCGGAAATACAAAACTCCAAGGCTGTGTGCGTCTTGCGAGATAAACAACGGCAGTAATGCCGGGCATCGACGAAAAAGATGTTCACACAAACCCCCTGAGCGCCTCGCCGGTGTGGCTGCGGAGGAGGGGTGGCTGGGTCGCTGCGTGGACCTTTTTTCTGGCGGCGTTGCCCCGCTGCTTGCCCCACCGCTCGGCGTGAATGCGGATGTCTTCCGGCGGACCCTCGACCACCAGCTGGCCGCCGCCGGCACCCGCTTCAGGGCCCATGTCGATCACCCAGTCGGCTGCCGCGATCACCTCGAGGTTGTGCTCGACCA
>JAGYIQ010000032.1 GCA_018402565.1 Pirellulaceae bacterium
CTCCCACCCGTGAACGGTTACCCCTATTCTACTGCACTCATCCGCCACAAGCAACCGAAACCCACCGCGGCGGAGGCTCAGCCCCCATTCGACTCGCCACCACCCTGATTCTCAGTTGGCGGCGCCTGGCCCGGCGGGGTTTCGGCCGGAGGTGCTTCGGCCGGCGGTGCTTGGCTCTCGCCACCCTCGGTCGGAGGGGCTTCAGCCGGTGGGGCTTCAGTCGGCGGTGCTTCAGCCGGTGGGGCTTCAGCCGGCGGGGCTTGGTTCTCGCCGCCCTCGGTGGTCGCCGGAGGTGTCTGACCGGGCAGGCCCGGGGGCGCATCGATGTTCAGGTTCTTCAGCGCGTCCAGATTCAGTTGCCCGTCTTGGTTCAACAGGTTTTGCAGGTTCTGCAGGTCCGGAGCCGGGCCACTCTCGCTGGGCTTCCAAGCCGCAAACTTTTCCTGGAAAGAGCGGATGTTCTCGTCCTGGCAACGCAGGGCACCGTCCTTGGCCAACCGGACCAACGGCGATCCTTCAATCTCGGAGACTTCTTGATACAGCTTCAGAGCGGCGTCAAACTCGCCCACCGCCTCGTGCGAAAACGCCAATGCGTACTTGGCCTGCTGTCGCAACAGGTCGTTGGCGTAGGGATAATCGACCACCTGCTTGAACCGCTCCATGGCGGACTTGATTTCTTCCTTCGCTTTGGCCGAGTCGCGGACCATCTTCTCCAAGGCTGCATTGAGTTCGGTCATGCCGGCGGCTTGGGTCGCTACCGCGCCGACAAAGGTACCGCGAGCCGAATCGGCCGTGCCCTGTAGCGTCGAAACGCTGCTTGAACGCAATCCGACGTTGATCGAATCCCATTGGTTGCTGACCGTGGCCTCGCGGCGGCTGAAATAAAACGCCGAAGCGGCCATCGCGACGACCACGACCAAGACGGCAGTGACCACCGGCGGACCATATTCCTTGATCGCCTTTTCAACCCCCGATTCGACGGCATCTTCCAGACTGGTACCCGGTGCGCCAGGCGGTACGGACGTCGGCACCCGAGCCGAACCGGGTCGAGTCGAGTCTTGGTCGTCGGAAGTGTTGGCAGGATTCGTTTTGCTAGTCGCCACCGAGGTTCTCGCTATGGGGGCAGGCCCAGGGCCCGGGAATGACTGGAGATGGTTCGTTCAACTGACGTTATACGTGCGTTTGGCGGTGGATGCAAGGCAATAATCCCCCAACTCGCCTGGCGGATAGGGGGATTGCCCGCGATACTCCGAGGCTGGCTGATTTTTTTCAGACTTGCCCACGAATTCGCCGCCCGAATCAAGGAAGTCGTGAAAAAACACGACGCTTCCTCGTCAATCGAAATGCCTGGCCTGTTGCTTACAGGTCGTCCAGGTCCAGTTCCGGCGCTTCGGTCTGCGGTTCGGGACTGCGGAAAGCCACTTCGTTTTCAGGATCCAAGAAAATCTTGTCTTCAAAGATCTCCTGCAGGGCGATCGACATCCGGTCGGTCTTGGTGGTCGCGACCAAAGGTCGAGCCCCGCGCGCCAACTGCACCACTCGCTTTTGCAGCAAGGTCGACAGCTTGAAGCGCCCGCCCACTTTGTTGACGATGTCTTCTTCTTTCAATTCTTCGTACAATGCTCTTCTCCCTGTTCGATGAGACGGCAGATTTGCTCGACCGTCTGGCCCACATGATGATTCACGATGACATGTTGGTATAGCCCCACGGCCGTCAGTTCCTCGGCGGCCACCGCCAAGCGACGGGCAATCGACGCGTCGGACTCGGTGTTTCGCCCCCGCAAACGACGCTCTAGCTCGGCGGTAGAGCCGGGATGGATGAACACCGACAGGACCCCGGGGAACTCCGCCATGACCGCCTTGGCGCCGGCCACGTCGATCTCCAAGATCACGTGGCGACCCTCCGCCAGGGACGCTTGGACCGGCTGCCGCAAGGTGCCATACCAGTCCCCCCGGCCAAAAACTTCCGCACACTCCAAAAACTCACCCCGCTCTCGGTAAGCGGCGAATTGCTCCAGCGTGAGGAAATGATAACTCTCGCCGTCAATTTCTCCAGGGCGGGGAGGACGGGTGGTGGCCGACACGCTGAGGCAGATCGGCTGCCGACACGTCGACAATATCTCGCGGACAACCGTGCTTTTGCCCGCCCCGGACGGTCCGGAAATCACGATCAACTTGGCCATCATCCCACCGTTGCTCTGGTTCGCTCCCACACCCGACGCCCCCGGACTCACTCGATGTTCTGGACCATTTCCCGCAGCCGCTCAATGCAGGTTTTGATCTCGACGACCTGGCCGGCGATCCCAGCATCGTTGGCTTTGCTGCCGATGGTGTTGGTCTCACGGACCAACTCCTGGATCAGAAAGTCCATCTTCCGACCCTGGCTATCCCGATCCTGCAGCAACTGCGAAAACTGCGTCAAGTGACTGCGCAACCGCACGGTTTCCTCCGAGAAATCGCAGCGATCAGCAAACACGGCCACCTCGCGAATCAAGTCGATCGACGGCCCTCCCGACTCGGAAGAAGCCGCAGCTAGCCCCGCGTCCCCGCTCCGAGCAGTCGCCAATAACTGTTGGATCCGCTCCAAAATTCGCTGCTGGTAGCTCTGGCTAGCCAACGGAGCACGATGCTCGATTTCCCGCACACGCGCGGCAATCTGCTCCAGATTCTCGCTCAAATCTCGGGCCATCGCCTGGCCTTCAACCGCCCGCATCTCGTTCAGCCGCTCGATCGATTCACTGACCGCCAATTCCACGATCGGCCAGACCACCTCCAAGGACTCAGCGTCGCCGCCGCCGTCGTCCGCCACGCCCGGCAGACCCAACAACGCGGCCAATAACTGAGGTTGTTGCCCCCAGTCCAACGTCCCGCCACAGAGCGACGCCACCTGCTGCTGGTAGCTGTGCAACACCTCCGGATTGATCCGGTAGCTGTTGTTCAACCCAGCAGCGGAGACCTTGAGGCTGACGTTCACCGTCCCGCGGCGGACCTGAGCCTGTACCAACCGCTCCACCCGCGGCGCCAGCTCATTGAATCGCTCGCCACAACGCACCGCGACCTTGAGGAAACGATTGTTGACCGAACGAATCTCGGCTTGCACGGTGCAGCCCGCCTGCGACACCAATGCTTGGCCCTGGCCCGTCATGCTGAGTAACAAATTACCGGCCTTTTACAGAGAGGAAACTTGTGCGGAGAGAAAACTTGTGCGGAGAGGAAACTTGTACGGAGAGGAAACTTGTGCAGGAAGGAAAGCAGCGCTGCTGGAATCGATCGCCAGGGAAATCAAACCAGCACCAATGAACGCCCCCTGGGCTCGATCCCCAGCCGACCGCCAAACGTCGATGCACGTGGCAACTAGGCTTCAGCCGAGACGACTCGGCCCTGCGTTTACACCCGTGCGTTTACACCCGTGCGTTTACACCCGTGCAGCTACCACGTGCTAAGCGCCAGCCGCCTCTCCGCCAGCCGCCTCTCCGCCGGTCGTCTCACTTCCGGTCGTCTCAGCGCCGGATGTTTCGCCGGCCGTGGTTTCTTCACCAGCGGTTTCGCCGCCCGTATTCTCTTCACCGGTGGTTTCGCCGCCCGTGGTTTCGCCGCCCGTGGTTTCTGCACCGGTGGTTTCGCCGCCCGTGGTTTCTGCGGCTGGCGGGTCGTTATCCAGTTCCAGGGGGGCGATGTCCTTGAGCAGGTCCTCGATGCTCTTGCCGGCCGCTGGCTCGGTGGTCGCAGGTGGGGTTTGGGCCGGATCGGCGGGAGCCGGCGCCGTGCTGCCGCCCGAGGCACCTGGTTTGCGGTCCGCGACCGGGGTAACCCGCGGCCCCTGGATCATCAGAATGGTCAGCAAACAGAGCACAAACCAGAAGATCGCCATAACCGCCGTGACGCGGGTGAACGTGTCGCCCGCCTTGGCACCGAAGGCGCTGCTGCCACCGCTGCCGCCCAGGGCTCCCGCCAGACCGCCGCCACGCCCTCGTTGGATCAGGATCAAAAAGATCATGAAAATCGAGGTGAAAAACAGCAGGGATCCCATCACGATGTGGATGTACAGGTTCGCGAGTAACACGGTCGACACCTTCAAAAAAATTCCCCGAACGGAGCTGGCCGCTCTGACGGCACTCCCCTTCGCTGGTCAAGGCCGGTCATTAGACCAGGATTCTCAAATCGTGCAACGGCAGCCCACTCGTTGCACCCACTCACCCTCAACGCCCACTCAACGCCCCACTGGCCAATCCGTGCCTTCTCAGGCCTGGACCAGCGCCTCGGCGGCAGCCACGATTCCCAGGAACGAGTCCGCCTTGAGCGAAGCACCGCCCACCAACGCCCCGTCGATGTTCGGCTGAGCCAGGAGCTCGCTGGCATTGTCGGGCTTGACACTACCGCCGTAGAGGATCCGTACTTGGCCAGCCACCTCCGGCGAGAACCGGCCCTCCAACCACTGGCGGATCGTCGCGTGAACGGCCTCCGCTTGAGCCGGAGTCGCGACCTGTCCCGTGCCGATCGCCCAGACCGGCTCGTAGGCGATCACGGTCTGCAACATTTGCTCGGCGGTCAGCTCGGCCAAGCTGCCCGTGCACTGCTCCAGCACGACCTGGTCGGTTTGCCCGGCCTGCCTCTGCTCCAAGAGCTCGCCCACGCACACGATGGGCTGGAGGCCCGCCGCCAAAGCCGCCAGGGTCTTGCGATTGACTTGGGCGTTGGTTTCACCCAGCACGTTGCGGCGTTCGCTGTGTCCCAGAATCACCGAGGCGGCCCCCAGGTCCCGCAACATGGCACAGCTGATTTCGCCCGTGTACGCGCCGTCGGCATACTCACTCACCGTTTGGGCGCCGACCACCAAGCCGGTACCGGCAGCCAGGACGGCCTCCAGATACACGGCCGGCGGGAAGACCGCCACCTCGGTCCGACCACCCTGCGGGCAGCCGGCCGCAATGGCTTGAGCCAGGCTCACACAAGTGGTCCGGCTCAGATTCATCTTCCAGTTGCCGGCAATCAGGAATCGTCGCATGGCAGTTGATCTCTTTCAGGAACGCGTCGGGGTTGGGCTTGGCACGGACACTCAAGGGGACGGAACGGGGCGTGGAAACGGGGCGTGGAATCGGGGCGTGGAATCGGGACCGCGGCAGAGACCGGCGGGAGCACGCTCCGCCGCCCCGGGCATCGGCGGGCGACTCAGGCCTCGCCGCTGGGTGGATCGGAGCGGCGAAACACGGCCACGATGTCCTCGACCGGGACGACAAACAGGTGATTGTCGCTCTCAAAATCCACGGGGATGGCGTTTTTGGGATGAAACAAGACCTTGTCGTACTGCCGCAGCGGCAAGTCCTCATCGTTCTCAATCGCCGCGGAGATGGTCACGATCCGGCCTGTGATCGTCGGAATCTCGGCGTCGTCGGGCAGGGCGATCCCGCCCTTGGTCTGCCGCTTGGGCTCGTCTTTCCGCACCAACACGCGGTGCCCAATCGGTTCGACGTACTCAAAGGGTGGCGTGGGCATGGAGGTCAATTTCAGCCTGTGGGGACCAAAAACTTTGGGGAGGGATAAACTTAATCGCTCGGGGTAGGTTTTGGCAAGGCAACTTTTGGGCTTGTCAACGAAAATCATTTTGTCACAATACGCGATTCCCACTCGCGAGGTGCCTGTGGGAGCCTGATTGGCAAAAAAAGTGCCTGGGAGAACGACCGGTGACAAATCTGGACGCAAAACTACGAACCGAAAAGGGCTCCGCCGAGTGCGGCCGACTCCGTCAAACCGGACGGATTCCTGCCGTGGTGTACGGTGGCCAAGGCGGCAGCGTCGACGTTTCGCTGTGTGCCAAGCAGATCAGCTTGGCCGTTAGCAAGGGTCTGGCGAACTTCGAACTGCAAGGGGAACTGAACGAAAAGGTGACCCTGAAAGCCGTTCAGTACGATCCGTTTGGCACTCGAGTCCTGCACGTGGACCTGCTGCGGGCCTAGGCCAAACCAGGAGCTGACCTTCCTTCGATGAAGCTGGGGTTCCTCCGATGAAGATTGTCGTCGGGCTGGGGAATCCCGGCCTGCAGTACGAAAATACCCGACATAATATCGGATTTTCGGTGGTGGCGCACTTGGCGAAAGCCGCCGGTGAGGCTAACTTAACCGCCCCTGTCGGCAGCGAAAAAGGGCGGAACACGGCAAAATCAGGTTCGGGCAGGTTCAAGGCAGAATTGACCGAAATTCGGCTGGGCGGGGCCAAAGTCCTGCTGGTCCGGCCCCTGACGTACATGAACTTGAGTGGACAAGCGATCGGACCGCTCCTGGCGTTTTACAAACTGCCCGTCGCCGACCTACTGGTCGTGTGTGACGATCTCAGTTTGCCGCTGGGGAGGTTGCGACTGCGAGCCAGCGGCTCGTCGGGTGGGCAAAAAGGTCTCCAAGACATCATTCGGGCGGCGGGTGTGGCGGACGTTCCTCGATTGCGAATAGGAATTGGCGAAACGCCCCCGGGGTGGGAGACGGCCGACTACGTCCTGAGCAAGTTCGCCCCGGCGGAAACGCCGATCGTGGAATTGGCGGTCGCCAACGCGGCGGCCGCTGTGGGTGTGTGGGTCACTGCGGGGATCGCTGCGGCCATGAATCAATTTAATCGGGCGTGACAAATTAATCGGGCGTGACGAGCGGCTCGGAATCATAGCCGTTAGGCTAGCGTTTTTAGGAGTGATGACTTTGCAAGCGAACACTTACGAGTTGATGCTGATCCTGGACCCCAACGCCTACGCCAAAGATCCCGGTGGCATGGCGAACATGGTCAAAGAATTGATCGAAGCCCATGGCGGTAGCGTCCTGGCCAATCGATTGTGGAACGAACAACGTCTGGCCTATCCCATCGATGGTCATCGCAAGGGCGTGTACTGGTTGTGCTATTTCAACCTGGCCGGACCAGAGTTGGCGAAAATCGAACGGCAATGCGTGATCAACGACACGATCATCCGGCACTTGGCGATCAAGATCGACCCACGCTTGACCGAGACCCTCGTTGCCATGGCACTGGGCGAACGCCCAATGAAGTCGCTTGCTGCTGAAATGAAGGAGCCGATTGGCGCCGACTCCGACGAGTAAAAAAAACTCGGGTCGCCGCCCAATTTCGATTGAAATTTGGTACCATGGGGCTTTCCAGCCCACTCTGCGACGTGGCAGAGATGGGACAAATGGACGTCGGTGCAAGGGCTGCACTGCTTTTTTTGTCGTTGCAAACGCGGACAATGACGGCCGAGAAGCAACAAAATTGCAGGAGTGTTAGCGATGGCCAGTTTTAATCGAGTGATCCTGATCGGTAACCTGACCCGGGACGTGCAGCTGGAGAAAACCCCCCAGGGGACTCCGGTCGCCGAAGTCGGTTTGGCAGTCAACGATCGGGTCAAAAAGAACGGGGAGTGGGTCGACGAACCGACGTTTGTCGACGTGATCCTCTGGGGACGCACCGCGGAAATCGCCGCCGAGTACCTGAGCAAGGGCTCGCCAGTGATGTTCGAAGGGCGACTCAAGTTGGACATGTGGGAGAAAGACGGGCAAAAGCGGTCCAAGATGCGGGTGGTCGCCGAGCGACTGCAACTGTTGGGGACACGCGGGGCCAACAACGCCAACGGCGGACAGGCGCCCCACATGTCGGCTAACCTGGCGGCTAACGCCGTCGCCGCCAACACCCTGCCCGATAACGGTGTCGCTGAGGAAGACATTCCTTTTTGATTCCCCGGGCCGGTTCAAGCGGTCCGGTTCCATTCGGCCGGTCGGTTTTAAACGGACCGGTCGGCCTAGCCGGCTCCCGCTCCGGGCGATGCCCGCAGATTTCGGTCACCACCGAAACTGAGTCAAGACCCTCGAGTGGCGTTGGGAGGACTGCTCCCAACGCCCCCCTCGGCGGTTGAGCCGCGGACAAAACAACGGGCAGTCACACAAGTTGTGTTGGAAGACTAGCAGCTTGGTCGGAAGACTAGCAGCTTGGTCGGAAGACTGGCAGCTTGGTCGGAAGACTGGCAGCGGCCCAAAGCGGCAAACGCACGAAAATGGATTGGGGTTGGAGATCGACTTCGGTCGACAGAGTAACACGGCCTTAACCGGTGGGATGATTTGGTCGCCCCCCGACAACGATTGACAAGAGTAAAAACCATGCCACACCTGAAACCCAAAAAGCGTCGTTCCTCGGTCAAAGGCTTCAAACGATTGCCCAAAACCGACAATGGTGGGATCGAACTGCTGTTGGTCCAATCGGTCGATCATCTGGGCAAGCAAGGCGACGTGGTCAGCGTCCGCCCCGGCTATGCCAACAACTACCTGCTGCCCCAAGGCCTGGCGACCATTGCCTCCGATCACCACAAACGCATGGTCGAGAAGCACCGTGAGAAGTTGGCAGCGATCGAGAAGGCACGCCTGAAGAAACTGCTGGATCTGGCCGCGGAACTCTCCAAGCAGAGCGTGACCATCGAAGCCAACGCCAGCGACGAAGGCCAATTGTACGGCAGCGTCAGTGCCACCGACATCGTGGCGGCTCTGAAGGCCATGGACTTTGATGTCTCCCGCGAACAACTGAAGATGGAGGGCGTCCTCAAAGAGGTCGGACTCTACTCGGTCAAGGTCCGCCTGCACTCCGAGGTGGAAACCGAAATCAAGGTCTGGGTCGTGCCGACCTCCGGCGAAGACGCCGACGCCCGCGGCTAACCCACCTCGATTGGCAGGCAGGCAGGCCTGATGCAGCGACAATGCGAAACTCGGCAACACGCCGCAGGTCAAACCTGCGGCGTGTTTTCGTTTGGCTACACTACGTATCCGCAAACAGCTCCCTTGCTCGCCGCAGAGTATCGCGCACGACTCGGGGAAGTAACCTCATGCAACAAACAGTACCAATAAAAATGCATTTGAAATACAATTAAAAACACGATCGCGCGTTGATCAAAACAGTTGACACCGGGATAATAGAATGAGACTGCCACCGCGTGGACCCGACGGGTTTATCGTTTGGGCGCAGTCCGATAGCCGCGAGACGGCAGATTCCTGTTGGCCGCCAGGCGCGGGATTCCGCCAGTGAGCTATGCCTGTTTTCATTCTTATAGGAGGGTGTCTTCATGACACAAAATCGCAAGCGGGTTCACGTTGGTGGAGCTCTTGGTGGTGATCGCGATCATCGCGACCTTGATCGGCCTGCTCCTCCCGGCCGTGCAATCGGCCCGCGAGGCCGCTCGGAGAATGTCGTGCACCAACAATCTCAAGCAGGTTTGCCTGGCGTTCCATACGCTGCACGACGCGAGCAATGCTTTGCCGGCGAGCGACTATGGCGAAGGAGGCGACTGCGGTACCTGGCAGGTCGCAGTCCTTCCCTACATCGAGCAAGTTGATCTCTTCAACCTCTACCAGGGCTTCAAGACCGGCTTCCGAGCAGATGGCACGCCTCGAAAATACTCGGCGGCCGTCAACAATACCCTGACCCGAGCAGTGATCTCTGGACTTCGGTGCCCAAGTGACAGTGCCGGAACGAACGGAGTGGCGACGGCTGAAAGCAACCGCTCGAGGCACAACTACGTCGTGAACGCCGGCAATACCAATCGGAAGCAAGATGTTCCCAATGCCGGCACACCGCTGAACGGCGTCCGCTTTGCCGGCGCCCCGTTCATCCGCTGGGGACGAGCGACGCAATCGCCGGATCCACGGGACCAGCGACGTCCCGTTGTGCGGTTTAAGGACGTCACCGATGGCTTGGCAAAAACACTGATGGCTTCCGAAACGATTATGGGACCGAACACTGGATCTACCGCATCTGACCTGCGCGGCTTCACGTGGTGGGGTCCGGGTGCGGTATTCCACGGTCACTACCAGCCCAACACCACGCAACCAGACGCATTTCAGCAGACGCGGTATTGCAATGATCAACCCCTTCAGGGACTCCCCTGCTTCGCCCCGGAGGCTGAGGTCCAACTGGCCGCGCGGAGCCGACACCGCGGCGGCGTGCTCGCCGGACTGTGTGACGGATCCGTCACATTCATTGAAGAGGGAGTCGCGTTGAATGCTTGGCGGGCCCTGTCTACGACGCAGGGGGGCGAATCTGCTCAGTGACCTGTGCCATTGACACTCGTTCGGCCGCAGCGATGCGGGACCTTCACTTGAGGTCGAACGTAAAGTCATTGACTTGTTCGCCCTCCACTTTTTTGATCGTGACTTGGGTGGGTGGCGTGGTCAGAAACTTCCGGGGCAAGATTTCCTTGGGGGGAGGGATGTCCACCCGCTCGCCACTGTGATCGTAGGCGTGGAGCCAGACGTTGTACGTGCCCGGACAGGGTCCAGCCGTCCGTGGAATGTTGAAGGCGCCATCGCGGATCGACGCCTTTGCACCGGCCGGCTGACCTTCAGCGGGCTCGAGCGTTATCGATCCGACCTTGATCGGCTTGCCCTCCCAGGTCACGAATCCCTTGAGTGGCTGCCGACCGAAGGGGTCGCTTTTGCCGCACCCCAGCGCGACGGCCAGCACGGCGACGATGACCAGTGCCGGCAGGCGATGAAAAAATCCGTTGGAACTCATGACTCTCAACTCCCGCAGCCTGGAACCAAAACATCTGCAAAATCCGGCGAAACATGGGCATTCTAGCCGGCCGGGAATATTTTATCACTCCCGGCGGACGTTGGTGGCGC
>JAGYIQ010000033.1 GCA_018402565.1 Pirellulaceae bacterium
CGCCGTCGCATTTGACTCGCGCCCGGCCATGTTTGCCGAGGTGATCCGTGCTTGGCAGGGCGACGCGGGCTTCCGGTCGCAGTTCAACGCGCTGCTGGCCGACGCCCCATACTCGGCGTTTCGGTGGGAGACGCCCCCGGTCACGGCAGGCACCGTGTCGCGGCCGTTCGAGTTCGTGCTGCTGGACAGCCCGGGATTAGCGCGTCGCCCGGACCCGGAGGCGTTCGCGGAGCACTTCGCTGGTGCGGAGGCCGGTGTCGCCGTGTTCGCCACCCTCGGAGGGGATGCCATTATGGTCGTGCCGTGCCCGGTTGCTGCTCCGTCAGCCTACGGGCATCTGGCCGCGTTCGTCCGGCAGGCCCCAGCCCTTCAGCGGCAGGCCCTCTGGCAGTCCGTCGGGGAGGCGATGGCCCGGCGGGTCGGGGCCGAGCCGGTGTGGCTCAGCACCGCTGGAGCAGGCGTGTCGTGGCTGCATGTGCGACTCGACGACCGCCCCAAGTACTACGGCTTCGCCCAGTACAAGCAAAGGCCAGCCGAACCAAACGCTGCAGCAGACGGCGGGGGCCTGTAGGTTTTCTGAGATTCATCACTTCCTCGGCCCCCGCCGCTGCTGAGCTTAGTCGTTCTGTCCATCTGGGAATCGAGACATGACACTTCACGACCCGTACAAGGCTTATGCCCCGTCGAGCAACGTAGAGGCCCACCTGGTGTGCAGCGCATTGCGCGACGCTGGGATCGACGCCACTGTTATCGAGGACGTGTCCAACACTGGCGAGTCTGGCCCAAAGCCCCAGGTGTGGATCAATCGGTCGGATCTTGAGCGCGCGAGGCCCGTCTTGCGCGAGTGCGACCGTGTATTGTCCGAGCGACGGCCCGTTGAAGGCGATATCCGCCAGATGTGCCGGTCGGGACTGAGTTCATTCGGATTCTGGAGTTTGCTGGTGGGCGAGGCGGCGGCGATGGTCGTTGCGCTGGCCTATCTGGTGGTTGCGGGCGGTGATTGGGCAGGTGGGCTCGCGGCGCTCATCGTGGCAATGGGCATCGTAGCCGCCATGCTCACGCGATCACGGTTCGCGACGCGCTGAGGGACGCGTTCTCGGGATCCACCTACGGAGCCGAGGTAAACGAGCTTCTGAACGCCTCCCTTAGCACCCATGACAGAACCAAGCGATGCAGCAGCCTCGCCCTAACGTCCTGCGGTGTGGATAATCCCTTTTTGGCGAGCTGCTGATCGCCATCGTTAGCCAAGAAAGGGAAATATCGATGAATAGAACCGTTCTGACGCTTCTTCTTGCAATTGCCGTCGCGCAAAGGTATACTGCCGTCCATGATCACCGTCGAAGAAATAGAAGCGGCGATCCAGCAGCTGTCTCCCGGTGAGATGGCGGCGTTTCGCGCTTGGTACGCCGAGTTTGACGCCGCTGCTTGGGATCGACAGATCGCCGAAGACGAGGCCACGGGGCGGCTCGACTGGTTGATTAGTGAAGCCCTAGATGACTTGGACGCTGGCCGCTGCACCGATCGATGAAGCATCGCGCAAGCCCGCGTTTCTGGAGTCATTACCGGGCTTTGCCGGATGAGATTCAGCAGCTTGCCGATCGCGGCTACCAGATGCTGCTCCAGGATCCGCGTCATCCATCCCTACATTACAAGCGGATTGGGAGGCTCTGGTCAGCTCGCGTAGGCCTGCATCATCGTGCGTTGGCAACCGAGCGGAATGAAGAAATCGTTTGGATTTGGATTGGTAGCCACGCAGAGTATGACCTGCTGCTGCGACGAAAGGGCTAACCAAGCGATGCAGCGGACTCGCGATCAAATCGATCCTGATGGAAAGTCGAAGGTCGCGAGCCGCTGATCGCCGTCGTTATCCTGAACAGGAAAGTTCCCCTCTGCGTTTCTCACAGGACAAAGTCGATGTCCAAAGTCGCTGCGAGCTGTAGCTCAACTTCACTCGTGCCTTTCTTGATCGCTTTGGCCTTTTGGGCTGGGCTAAGTTCCTTGCTAATCCTCGGGCTGTGGTTACGAGACAACACTTACGCGGTCCCCCCCGACAACTTCGCTCTGCGAGTTCTGGACGCCGCTGATCTCGCAAAGCTCAGCCCCGACCAGCAAGAGCTTTGGAGCCGGATTCCGGGGTCAGACCGGTACGCCGCAGTCTCGATCAGGAACCCGTTCGTTTTCAGGCTTGTCTTTCCTTATGCGGTGCCAGGGATCGCATTCGCAGGCGCGGCGTTGATCTCTAGTCTGTGGATTGCCTGGCGGCCTCGGCGAGATACTCCTGCAGCCGTTACACCAAGAGTGGCTCCAGCGGAGTACGTCGGTGGATAACCACACGCTGGATCAGACGGCGGATAGAATCCAGCGGAATGGATGATCGATGGTCCGCCGCTGATCAGCTTTGGCGTTCGCAGGCAGTAGTAACTACGGTGAGTCACGACTCTCTCGCTCCAGATGAATGGCGAATTGAAGATCAGCCAAGCGGCTGGGTTCTTCGATATCGCCCGCCCGTAACCCGAGTATTTCGGTGGCTACCTTCTGTCTACGGTCGCGTTCCAGGCTTTCTGGCATCGCCAAAAGTCGCAATGGCCTGCTTTTTCATTGCATGCGCAGCGTTGATCGGAGCACAGGTCTTTGTCGTCCGCGGGTATGCTAGCGCTCAGCAAGGTGCCTTCTTCGCCTTGGCAACACTGGGCTTCGAGCTTTTTCGCCAATACTTGGGCTCAGATATCGCACTGAACTTGGAGCAGCGCGTCGTCGTCGAGAATGGCCGTGTGAATAACGGCGGCGGCCTGTTCCCTGAACCATGTCTCCAGTCTCTGCGCGTCGCCCCCTCGAAGCGGCGTAGTAGTAGGCGGACGCTTATGTTCAGCGGCGCCAGTGTCCCGGAGGCCGTGCTAGTCGGAGAGCCGGGTCTATCCGAAGATGCAGCGCAACTGCTGCTTCGCGCTGTTCTCGCGCGTGTCGGGCAGGATTGTGCCAACTTGCCTCAACAAAACTGCGAACCAACCGATGCAAAGGACTCGCGGGCGTCGTCGAGGGTGATTGCCGACCCGAGAGCCGCGAGCCTTTGATCTTTGCCGTTCGCCAAACAATAGATGGCTGCCAACGCAGGGCCGCCCGTAGTTTTCCCACTCCGTGTCAGGCGGTAAACTGCGTGTGCCAACTCGCCGTCCATCCAGGAGAACACCCGTGGCTGTTCGCATCGATTCATTGGGCATCGATCGCCTGAGCGTGCGCGATCGTCTCGATCTCATCGAGCAGATCTGGGATAGCCTGCCGGAACAGGTCGAACCCCAGGACATCCCTGATTGGCATGTGGCGGAACTCGCCACACGCCGCGGCCGTGCCGCCGAATCCCCTGGCGTCGGCAAGCCGTGGCGGGAGGTGCTCGAGCGGCTTGAGGGTGGTTCGTGAGCCTTCCGGTAATCCTGCGGCACGAGGCCGAGGCCGATATCCAGGTTGCCCGCGACCAACTTGACGCAGTTCGTGTTGGCCTCGGAAATCAGCTTCTTGCCCGTGTTCGGGAAGTGCTTGCCCGCATCGAAACGATGCCGGAGTTGCATGGCAAGGTTTGGGAGGATGCCCGCGCCGCGAGGCTGAAGCAGTTCCGGTACATCGTCTACTTCATCGTGCTAGCAGATCGTATCGAGGTACTGGCTGTCCTTCACGGCGCGCGGGACTCTTCGGCGTGGCAATCTCGGGGATAAGACCAAGGAGCGGCGAACCAGGCGTTGGAGCAGACTCGCGATAGCGTCCAGCGGCATGGTGAGCCGGTTGGCTGCGAGCTGCTCAACTTTGTCGTTCCAGCCCGGCTCTGTCGCTTGCGGCTTGAGCAATCGGCCTGGGTGATACGCAGCCGGGCGATCTCCAGCGTGTCCTCGAAGTAGTTGTAGGTTGAGCGTCGCGGGCTCAAACGTCGTGGGCTCATCGGGGCCGAGTCCAGCGACAGGGGCTCAAAGGACTTGATTCCATGTCCAGCCACCTGAGGCGTCGAGGCGCTGTGCTTCCAGCGGTGGCTCGATTCCACGGTGAAGAGGCCCGTGGTTGTGCTGGCCCGCAAAGCGAGCCATCTCAAATGGCCCGCGACCCCGGAGTGCTGGTAGGATCATCCTGTTGTGGGGTGGCGGTGCGAACTCCATTCCACGACTCGGTCCGGAACCACGCGATGCAATGGACTCGGCATCGTCCTGCGGTGTAGCAGGCCTGTGGGCGAGCCATTGATCGCGGCCGTTCGCAGGCAGTAGTAACTACGGTGAGTCACGACTCTCTCGCTCCAGATGAATGGCGAATTGAAGATCAGCCAAGCGGCTGGGTTCTTCGATATCGCCCGCCCGTAACCCGAGTATTTCGGTGGCTACCTTCTGTCTACGGTCGCGTCCCAGGCTTTCTGGCATCGCCAAAAGTCGCAATGGCCTGCTTATTCGTTGCATGCGCAGCGTTGTTCGGAGCACAAGTCTTTGTCGTCCGCTGGAATGCTAGCGTTCAGCATGGTGCCTTCTTCGCCTTGGCAACACTGTGTTTCGAGCTCTTCCGCCAATACTTGGGCTCAGAGATAGCGCTGAACGCTGAGCAGCGAATCGTTGTCGAGAATGGCCGTGTGAATAATGGCGCTGGCCTGTTCCCTGAACCGTGTCTCCAGTCTCTGCGCGTCGCCCCCTCGAAGCGGCGTAGCGGTAGGCGGACGCTCATGTTCAGCGGCGCGAGTGTCCCGGAGGCCGTGTTCGTCGGAGAGCCGGGTCTATCCGAAGATGCAACGCAGCAGCTGCTTCACGCTGTTCTCGCGCGCGTCAAGCAGGATTGTGCCAACTTGCCTCAACAAAACTGCGAACCAACCGATGCAAAGGACTCGCGGGCGTCGTCGAGGGTGATTGCCGACCCGAGAGCCGCGAGCCTTTGATCTTTGCCGTTCGGCCCGGCTGGTGCTGCCACACGCAGCAATCAGGTCTTTTGCAGAAAGTCGGTTTTCCATGGGTCTGTGGCAATCACTTACGCGCCGCCGCAACATCCCCGAACCGCCCGATTGGGTAGTGGCAGCGGCTTTACTTCTTCTCGCGGCGTACGGCGGCTGGGCTGCTATTCGACCCGAGGGCCCGCCAGTCACGGACATCCGAGACCCAGCTGACCTCTTGCGGGAATCGCGGGAGCTGACTGCACATGGCGAGGCCTTGGTGCAAGCAGTGCGAGAGAATAATCAGCTTCAAGTCGAATACCTGCAGGCAGAGATTGAGGCCCTATCTCGACGGGAGGCCGAACGCGAAGGCAAGAGAGCGGCCGCGGTCACGGCGGCAAGGACATGGTATGGATTGATCGCCACCCTCACCCTCGCAGCAGGCGTATGGCTTCTCATCGCGGCGCGCAAGTCCCGGCCAGGATGAACGCTGGGCGAGACGGCCGAACCGAGCGATGCAGCGGACTCGCGATAAAATTATTCGGTGTGGTTCGCATAAGGTCGCGAGCCGCTGATCGCAGGCGTTCGCCCGCCGGAACAACACTCATGGTGCGGAAGCGAAAAAGCACCCCTGGGCCATACCTCCTGCACATGGAGGTGCTCCGGGATCGAATCGCAGAGCCTGAGCGGTTTCCGTTCTCCCTTCCTGCCGTTCGTGAGCTGACGACCCTTCCGTTTCATCCGAAGGTCACGTTCTTGGTCGGCGAGAATGGTGCTGGCAAGTCGACGCTACTTGAGGCTATCGCCGTTGCCTACGGGCTCAACGCCGAGGGTGGTAGCGTGAACTTCAACTTCGCCACCCGGGCAACACACTCCCCGCTCGGTGAATGCATCCGGCTGGCGAAGGCACTCACGCGACCCCGCGACAGTTACTTCCTGAGGGCCGAAAGCTTCTACAACGTGGCGAGCGAGATCGAGCGACTGGATCAGGGGCCGGGTGTTGGCCCACCAATCATCGACGCCTATGGCGGCAGGTCGCTCCACGAGCAGTCGCACGGGGAGTCGTTTTTTGCCTTGTTCAGAAACCGGTTTGGGGACAACGGGCTGTATCTACTGGACGAACCCGAGGCGGCACTGTCACCCACGCGGCAGGTCGAGTTTCTTGTATTGATGCACGACTACATTCGTCGTGGCGGACAGTTCGTGATCGCCACCCACTCCCCGATCATCATGGCTTACCCCGACGCCCGCATCCATCTGCTCGACCGACAGGGGATTCGCGATGTGGCCTACACGAGCACCGAGCACTATCAGGTCACGCGGCGTTTTCTGAGCGATCCGCCGCGATCACTCAAGACACTCCTCGGCGATGAGCCTGAGGGCGAACCACACGCTGGATCAGACGCCGGATAGAATCCAGCGGTGACGCAGAGCCAATGGCCCGCCGCTGATCAGCTTTGCCGTTCTGCTGTTGGTTCAATCTCAATCTGGAGACTCGATCATGAAGACCGCTACACGTATTCTCGTGTGCTTGCTCGTCGTGCTCTTCTTGCAATTGTCGCTGGCGTATGCCGTGCCTCCTTTGGCCGGTACGTGGATCAACGTCGATGAAGACACGGCCTCGATAACGCGGCTGGAGGTAACGGAGGGAGCCGACGGGTGGGTCATTCACGCGTGGGGAAAGTGCGGGCCTCCCGACTGCGACTGGGGCAGAACGCCGCTGTATATGGCTGTCGATAGCGATGGGCCCGATCAGCCGGTCGATGTCCGGAAACTCACGCATGGTGTCGCGTATTGGGACCACAAAGATAAGGACGAGAAAGCCGACATTCGCACCTTCATGACGTTGCAGGTTCAGGACGGTGAGCTGGTTGTCGAAAGTTTTGACGTGTTTGGGAACGCGTCTGGGCGGCCCAAAGAAATGCACCACTTCCGAACGAAGGACTCATTCAAGAAGACAGAGTGAGCACCCGCAGAACCAGTCGCTGGATCAGACGGCGGCTTGTATCCCACGGTGAGGCCATGCCCGTGGTCCGCCGCTGATCAGCTTGAGCGTTCTGAGCAACTGGCGTTCGGACGCGCCCAACCACCGTTCGGGTTTCGCATGCGTCTTCTTCCGACCCTGACCATCGCCTCTGCGTTGCTCTGTGCCTCAACGGGCTGCGGCATCCTCAACCTGCTGCCGGGCCGGACGATCCACCAGAAGTGCGGGTGGAAGGCCGAGGACTACTTTGCTGATCCAAAAGTCATTGCGCTGTGCCGGGCCATCGAGGCCAACGATCTGGCCGAGATGGAGCGGCTCGTGAAGGCGCGGGGCCGACGTCATGCGCAGGGCAAGGGCAAAATGACGCCGCTGCTCTGGGCGCTTCCGGATAATCGTCTGCCTCGGTTCAGGTGGCTGCTTGAGTATGGTGCCGATCCGAACGTCGTGATCGAGAGTGATTTCAATCTTGGCAACTACATGAGGCCTGGAGACTCGGTCACGCTTATAGCGTGCAAGACGTCCCTTCCCGGATACTTTGACGCCGTGTTTGATCACGGAGGTGATCCGAATCATCCGTACTCAGGAAAATTACTCGCCGACGGTCCGCCGCTCAAGGCGGTCGTCAATGCACTGGGCCGGGAGCCTGAGGAAAAGCTGAAACAGGTGAAGCGGCTCATCGCCTTGGGGGCTGACATGAATGCGTTGACCCCAGATGCCACGCCTGTGATGGAAGCCGTGGCATGGCCCGGGCAGATTCGATCTCGCCCTGACGATGCTCGAAGCGGGTGCCAACTTTCGGATGCACATGGACGACGAACACAAGCGTCTGATCCACCTTGTCGCCATGGAAGAAGATCGCCTCGATGAATATTCCCTAAGCAGCGGGCACTGTTTCGGGTGCTCGTGAAGTGGCTCGAAGACCGCGGCGAGTCGTTCGAGGAAGCAAAGGCGGATCTCGCAAGGTGGGCTTCGTGGGGCCGGGCGTCGGGGAATACGACCAGAAGATGGCGGCCGAGATTGCTGAGCGCAAGGCCCGCGACAACGCCGCCTCAGCGATTGATCCTAAGAAGCCCTCGGAACCAACCGATGCAGCGGACTCGCGATAGAATCCCGCGAAGTGGCTAGCCGAGGGGGCGCGAGCCGCTGATCGCAGTCGTTTGCCAAACAATAGATGGCTGCCAACGCAGGGCCGCCCGGAGTTTTCCCACTCCGTGTCAGGCGGTAAACTGCGTGTGCCAACTCGCCGTCCATCCAGGAGAACACCCGTGGCTGTTCGCATCGATTCATTGGGCATCGATCGCCTGAGCGTGCGCGATCGTCTCGATCTCATCGAGCAGATCTGGGATAGCCTGCCGGAACAGGTCGAACCCCAGGACATCCCTGATTGGCATGTGGCGGAACTCGCCACACGCCGCGGCCGTGCCGCCGAATCCCCCGGCGTCGGCAAGCCGTGGCGGGAGGTGCTCGAGCGGCTTGAAAGTGGTTCGTGAGCCTTCCGGTAATCCTGCGGCACGAGGCCGAGGCCGATATCCAGGTTGCCCGCGACCAACTTGACGCAGTTCGTGTTGGCCTCGGAAATCAGCTTCTTGCCCGTGTTCGGGAAGTGCTTGCCCGCATCGAAACGATGCCGGAGTTGCATGGCAAGGTTTGGGAGGATGTGCGCGCCGCGAGGCTGAAGCAGTTCCGGTACATCGTCTACTTCATCGTGCTAGCAGATCGTATCGAGGTACTGGCTGTCCTTCACGGTGCACGGGACTCTTCGGCGTGGCAATCTCGGGGATAAGACCAAGGGGCGGCGAACCAGGCGTTGGAGCAGACTCGCGATAGCGTCCAGCGGCATGGTGAGCCGGTTGGCTGCGAGCTGCTCAACTTTGTCGTTCGCTCATGAAGAGCAGGAGACAGCCCAGTGGATGGTTGGTGTGGTCGGAGGAACAACAGGTAGCAGCGATGCGGCTTCGCGGTGGTGCCCCGTGCCGTTTGGTTCGTCCAAGGGTTCCGCCCTGCAACCAGTCCGAGGCAACGGGCCTCAGTCGTGCATGGCCGGGTACCGAAGCGACGGGTATCGCCGCTTCAATTCCTCACATTTTGTCCGTGACCCCTTGCCGGAGTGGTAATCGTGGCAATCATCGGTTTCTCGCTCGTCGTGAACGTGCTCGTCGCGGGATTCTTTGGCGTAACGCTGGCCTTTGGATTATCGAGGGTTGTGCCGAACGCGGATGCTGTGTTCGGGCCAGACTCGCCATCGCGTCGAATTCTCGCCTGTCACAATAACAGGCGTGCGGGAACACGGTTTGAGATTCCAACGAATGTTGGGTGGTTGAAAATGGCGCGTTTGATGTGCAAGGTAAGGGAACGTATCCAACCGTTAAGCTAATGCGAAAGCTTGGCGATCTTTCGGACAAGCTGTTGGGACTCGTGGAAAGTCGCGTCTCGATGCTGCTTGCCCTTCCGGGTCAGCCAAAGCGGCTAACCAAGCATTGGAGCCGATGCGCGGCGGCGCCCAGTGGTGTAGCTGGGCGGGTTTGGAAAGTCCAAGGTCGCGAGCCGCTGATCGCCGGCGTTCGGCGATGGAGAGTAACTGATGGATATCGTTTGGGACGGCATAACGAAAGCGGGTACGTTGAAGGACTGGGCCGCAACGGCTCGCTTTGCACTTGCAGATGCCGCTAAGGCGTACAACTGGCCGCGCATGTTCGAACTGATCTCTGAGCACAGGGAGTTTGTCAACTCGTGTCGCCCGGGTGGAAAATCGCTTTTCGCGCCATTGCATCAAGCTGCCCACGCCGGTGCAGCTATTGCAGTCGTTCATCGCTTGATTGAACTGGGCGCGTGGCGGACGCTTCGAAATGCCCGCGGTGAGCGCCCCGTTGATGTTGCTGAGCGGCAAGGGCATCACCACCTAGTTGAAGGTCTGGAACCGGTGCTCAAGCACCACGTTCCTCACGGTGCGCTTCAGAGGATTCAATCCCACTTTCACAAGGTAATCCGGAGGCGGATTGACCGGGCACTACCCCACCACGGGCTGAGGCTGCCAGAGCTGGAGCCGCTGCTGGAGCTGGATCATCCAGAGATGTGGTTCCCCGTCCCCGGCATGTATGGCGGGTTCAGCTACCGTTTGGAA
Organism: Pirellulaceae bacterium; assembly: GCA_018402565.1. Classification (GTDB taxonomy): domain Bacteria; phylum Planctomycetota; class Planctomycetia; order Pirellulales; family Pirellulaceae; genus M30B19. The sequence goes on from JAGYIQ010000033.1 coordinate 9,994, forward strand.
TTCACGGGCGTCGAAACCAAGCTGATCTCGGAGAGTTACTGCCGGGTGGCCGGTGGGTCCGGCCAACGGCACGAGATTACCTCCAAGGGAAGCCGTCTCGTTGCGGAAGGCTTTGTTTAGCGCAAGAAGGAGGTGTCTTGGTTCACCGTGAACCGGAATCAGGGGGCTTGGCCGAACTATCGCATGCGCGGGAGCGGTGGTGGCCAGCGGATTTGAAAGCAATATCAACTCCCGCTGCCCCGTGATGCGGGTCGTTCGCCGAACCAAACCGAATCTGGATTTGGTGTGGGATCAGTACCGTGGGCACCCACGCTGGGCTCTTGAACCAAGATCGGCAGGAACCTACCCGGTGATGATACGGGTGAACTCTCGCGGTTCGTGGACGTCGACAGGAGAGCGTATGAATTCGGGGCCATCGCGTGTGACGATCACGTCGACGGCATACGTAACGGCGGCGGAAATCAGGATGTCGTCAT
>JAGYIQ010000034.1 GCA_018402565.1 Pirellulaceae bacterium
AGAGGAAGACATTGGCTGCCCTTCCCGAGCTTTTTTTGTTGGAAATTCAGCAATTCGCTTGCGTCGAGCTGACAGGCCGGGTACCTTCAAGGTGGGTCCGCAGGCTGTCGGAACGCTTTTCACCTGGGAGTTGGATCATGTCGGTTTTCACGCGTTGGCGTTTTATTGTCTGTTTGAGTTTGGTGCTTTCTGGGCCCGCCGTGGCGGTGGCTTGTTTGTGGGATGTTGACACTTTGCGGATGGAGCGGAGTCGCTTTCCCTCGGTTCTGGAGCTGATCACAGGAAAGTTTTTGCGGCATTCCCCTGAGTTTTATCGGTGGCGGATTGAGAATCGTCAGCAGCGTCTTGGCACAGACCCGCAGAACATTGCCTTGTGGGACGACTTGGCGGTGGCGTACGACAAAACGGGCCAACATGAAAAGGCGATTGAAACGGGTTGGAAGGCCGAGCAATTGCGACCTGGTCGGTACGAGTCGGCCGCGAATCTGGGGACATTCTACATTCATGCTGGCAAGATGGACGAGGGGCTAAAGTTTATCGACCAGGCCTTGGCGATTAACCCCAACGCGCATTTCGGGCGGGAGCGGTACCAACGCTGGTTGGTGGAATACGTGTTGCAGCGTCAACAAGACGGTGTGCTTGAATTGCCGATGATCGAGACTCCCGTGCCGGAGTTGTATCCGCACAGTGCGACTCGAAGGTATATTCCCAAGGTGCGCGAGAGTTTCGCAACGTTTGTACAGCAGAAGGAGCGTTTGGCGCAGGCGGAAGCAGAAAGCAAGCTGGGGAACAGCAAGGGATCGGGTTCCGTTGTGCCAGCTGATTCGGCGGGTGGAGTTCATCGATCGCAGCCCGTATCGTCAGGGGCGGATCCGTTCGGGACAGCTGACATCAATGCGTCAGCCATCAAAGGCGTCTTGGGCATGATGCGGTTCGGACAACACGACTCGCCGATCTTATTGGAGGCACTTGGGTCGCTTTTGTCCGACGGGGCCGAGGAATGGGATGGCAAGCAGATGGCAGCGCGCGCCTATTTACGAGCGGCGGCTGTGGCGCCGAACGCGAAGGCCAAAGAGGCATACCGTCAGTTAGCGGGCACGGCTCTGGTGCATCAGATTGTGGGCAATGGCGGGACAAGAGCGATCACGTTGGAGGAGGTGGAAGCTGACCTGGCAGCGGAACTGGCGGACGCCGAGGCTTGGTACCAGGAGTTACGGCAACGCGAGTTATCTTGGATTGCTGCTGGGTTGGATCCGGAGGCCCTGTTCGCTCGTTTGTACGACCAGGATCCAGTGGTGACCGATTTTGAACCGTTGGAACCTGCCGCGCCCTGGAATTGGGACTTCGATTGGTTGTTGCAGGACAGCATCGGTCGCCGCGTCGTCTTGGCGTTAGGGCTCGTGACTGCTGTCGTGGTGTTCCGATGGCGTTGGGGACGGATTGAAGTCCGACGGTCGGAGGCAAGTGTGCTGGAAGAAAAGGAATGCTCGACCTCCTAGCGGAACCCAACCTGCTGGCTCGTGCTGCCTGGAAGATTCGCGGGCATTGCCGCCAAGTCTAGGGGGAAACAAGGTAGCGAAGGGAAGTTGTTGGAGCAGTCACGGTCGGTTGGTCCACCGCGAGGATAATGCACTTAGTGAAGCGGTAGGGATTGTGCGGGTCGTCGGCATTATGAGTAATCTGGCGGGACTGACTGAGATGCTGAAATGGCCGGTCGTTCGGTTCGATAGTGTCCTACGGAGGATACGACCGATGAAGCGAATGCCCAACAACTTCCCACAATCTTGGCGGTGGCTTGCCACCCTACTCTTGGTGACGGCTGGACCGGCCTTGCCGCTGGCGAGTGACAGTCCGTTGGGGATTGCCAGTGCCCAGACCTTGTCGACCGCGGCGACCGGCATGGTCCCCCGGGCGACCGATGGGTCGGAAGGCACGCAAGGTCGACCTTATCGGCTTCCGCCCGTAGCCAGGGTAACTCGACAGAGCGGCCACGTGGCGACATCGCCCGCGGCAACTCGGCTGCCGAGCGTCTCAACGTTGCCCGCGACCGCACAACGGGACGCGACCGCACAACGGGACGGGGCCGCGGCGTCCCGCGGGACGGGGCGTGGCCCAAATGCAGCGGCGACGGCTGGCTATTTGCCCGCCGCCCTGCGAGCGTCCGCTCGGCAGGTTTCGCACGACGAAACCTGGCTGGACGCCGAAAACTTCGAGGCGATCCCGTTGGCTCCGACGCTGTTGAGTGGCGAGCGACCGCGGCCGACCGAAGTGGTTGCCGTGCCCTTCCAAGACGGCATCGACGTGGGCCCGATACCTGCGGGCTGGACGCTGAAGAGCGTGGAGACCCTGAAGTTGGGGATTTTCCCGGACCGAACGCATCCGCAGGACGCTGCTGAGGGCATCTTGGCGGGTGCACCGAAGGGTCCGTTGTTCGAGCAGGTTCAGATCGGTCGCGTTGCCACCTGGATCGCCCCGAACATCACCTACCAGCCGCTGTTGTTTGAGGATGCTCGCGTGGAGCGATACGGCTTCGCCAGCCCATACTTTGCGATCCAGCCGATCCGATCGGGCTTGCACTTTACCAATTCGGCCTTGCTGTTCCCGATTCGGGCGGTGGTGTATCGCAACGAGTGCGAGTCGCCCTTGGCATTCGAGCGGCCGGGGAATCAAGTGGCCCCGTCGCGAGAGGTGTTTGTCCCTGCTATCGGGTGGTAGGGCGTCCTCCTATACTTGGGCTCCAGCAGTGGCGGGCCGCGACCGTGTCCGCCTTCGATTGACTCCGATTTGGGAGGCTGGACCGATGGATGACGGAACCCGAGCGGCGCTCTTATTGAACATGGTCCCGGGGGTTGGACCGAGGTTGTACCGTCGTTTGACGGAGCGATTCGGGGGGCCCGAGGCGGTGTTTTCGGCCCAGGTGTCCGAGTTGACCTCCCTCCCGGGTGTCGGCAAGTCGCTGGCTCAGGCGATCGCGACTGCTCCTGGGCAGATCAATGTTCAACAGGAGCTGGAGGAGTGCCAGGCGCATGAGATCCGGCTCTTGATCCATGGTACTCCCGCGTATCCGCTGGAGCTGGCCAGAATCGATGACTCGCCGCCGGTGCTGTATTGCCGGGGCAATCTGTTGCCCACCGATCGATTGGCGATCGCCATGGTGGGATCGCGGCATGTGACGAATTACGGCATGCAGGTCGCCCAGCAGTTCGCGCGTGGCTTGGTGCAGGCCGGTTTCTGCGTGGTTTCGGGTTTGGCGCGCGGGGCGGACGCAGCCAGCCACCGGGCAGCCCTGGCCGCTGGGGGGCGTACCGTCGCGGTGCTCGGCAGCGGCCTGCTCAACCTGTATCCACCGGAGCACGCGGAGTTGGCCCAAGAGATTATCGCCAACGGAGCCGTCTTGTCCGAGGTGCCTCTGCACCGGCCGCCGCATGCGGGGGCGTTCCCGCAACGCAACCGGATCGTGTCAGGGCTGAGTTTGGGAGTGCTGGTGATCGAGGCCAGCAAGCGCAGCGGTGCCCTCATTACCGCTCGGCACGCCATGGAGCAGAACCGCGAGGTGTTCGCTATCCCAGGCAGGATCGACAGCAGCGGCTCGCATGGCTGCCACGATCTGATTCGCGACGGTGCGACCTTGGTGCAATGTGTCGAGGACATCCTGGATAGCCTGGGCCCTCTGGCTCAGCCGCTCGTGTTGGACCCAAATAAAACGGAAGACGACAATTCGCCAGAAACGCATCTGGCAACGGCGGCAACCTCGTCAGCACTTGGCGTCGGAGCAGACGTGCCGGTCGGTTCGATGGACGCGAAATCCAGCGAGGTCGTTGGTCGCCGCCCCACCGAAATCCGGCAACCGGCCGAGCTGCTGCTCAATCCGCAAGAGACGTTGGTGCTGCAGGCGATTGGGGTGGAGCCGACACTGATCGACCAGGTCGTGGCCATGACGGAGTTGCCCATCAGTCGGGTCCTGTCGACGCTGACCGTCCTCCAGGCTCGTCGGTTGATTCGTCGGGTGGGAGGGACTCAGGTCGCGCGGGTTTAATCGCTTGGAACCGCGTTACGATCCGCCGCCAATCCGCGGTTAGCGGGAGGGAAGCTGGACGCCGAGACGCAGTACCGCGGGGTCGGCGGAGCGACGGGCCAGTGTGAATAGGGCCGCTGTGAACAGGGCCAGTGTGATTAGGGCCGATGTGAACAGGCCCGACGCGAGTAGGTACGAGCGGCCATGACGATGCAAGCGGAATTTGAAGTCTTTTTCGACGGCGATTGCCCGTTGTGCAAGCGGGAGATTGCGTGGCTGCAGCGAAAGGACAAGGAGAGCAAGATCCAGTTCACGGACATTGCGGCTGCCGATTTTGATGCCGCCAGCTACGGCAAGACGCATGCCGACTTCATGGCCTCGATGCACGGTCGGTTCCCGGATGGGCGTTGGACCGAGGGCATTGACACGTTTGATTCCCTTTACCGCCTGTTGGGCTGGGGCTGGGTGGTGGCTTGGACTCGGTGGCCGATTGTGCGTCCGGCCATGGACCGCGTGTATCGGATTTTTGCTTGGTACCGGCCGTGGCTGTCACGGGGTCGTGGGGGCTCGTGCCGAGTCGACGGCGACTGTTCGCCCGCTGGTAAGTCCTGACTGCACCGCCTATCCTGTAGGCCACGGTACCCGGAACCTCGGGGACTGATCCCTGTTTTTACGAGCGATTGACCCGGTCAAAGGTTCGGGTTTGGTTAGGATACGCATGCACCCTCGACCTCGATTGGCAGTCATTGGCAGCGGCATTTCGGGCTGCTCGGCGGCCTTCTTCCTGCAGCAGCAGTTTGATTTGGTGTTGTTCGAATCGGAGCCGCGGATCGGCGGCCACACTCATACCCGTTGGGTGGATTGCCAGAGCTTGCGCCGCGTGACAGGACCTGTCGGTGAACAGACCGCACGTCCGACGGGGAATTGCCTGCCGATCGACACGGGCTTTATCGTCTTCAACGATCGCACGTACCCGAACCTGATAAGACTGTTCGATCTGTTGGGGGTGCGCGGCCAGGACACCGAGATGTCGTTCAGTGTCCGGTGCGATGCGTCGGGGATTGAGTACAGTGGCAGCACGTTGGACAGTTACTTTGCCCAGCGGCGGAACTTGTTGCGTCCCAGCTTTTATCGCTTTTTGTTCGACTTTCGTCGTTTCGCCAAGCAGGCAGTCGAGTACTTGGAGACGGAGGACGAGACCCAGACGGTCGGCGAGTTCTTTCGGCAGCATCGCTACAGCGAGGCCTTCTATCGCCGGTACTTCCTGCCGATGGGGTCGGCGATTTGGTCTTGCCCGACGGGTACCTTCGAGAAATTCCCCATCCGTTTTATTTGTCAATTTTATCATCACCACGGCTTGTTGACCATTCGCAATCGCCCGCAATGGCGGGTGGTGGTGGGCGGTTCGTGGCAGTACCTGGAGCCGCTGACTCGCCCGTATGCGGATCGTATTCGCACGAGTGCGGTCATTGAACACGTGCGGCCCACCGCTGGCGAAGTTGCTGGCATCGACGGGGGCTTGGTGAATGATCCGACGGCCGGGGCTGGGCAGGCGGGTGCTGCGAGGCGCTGGCGGGTGTTGGGACGTCAGACCGATGCGGCGGGGAACGTCCAGCCGATCGATGAGACATTTGACCACGTGGTGTTCGCTTGTCATGCGGATCAGGCTCTGAGGATCTTGGAGCCGCCGGCGGGGTCGTTGCTGCGGGGTACGCTGAGTGCCTTCTCGTATCAAAGCAACCAGGCGACTCTGCATACGGACGACTCGGTGCTGCCGAGACGGCGGCGGGCGTGGGCAGCGTGGAACTACCGGCTGCCGGCCACTTCGGCCTCCGCGAATGGCGTGGGTGAACAGGCGACCGTGACCTACAACATGAACCGCTTGCAAGGTTTTAGTGACACGCAGACACTGGGGCAGACGTTTTGTGTCACTTTGAATGAGGATGCCGCGATCGATCCTGCCAAAGTTATCGAACGCCTATCGTATGCGCATCCCATCTTTTCGATCGGGAGGTTGGCCGCCCAGCAGCGGCATGACGACTTGATCGATCACGAGGGGTTATCGTTTTGTGGTGCTTATTGGGGGAATGGGTTTCACGAAGATGGACTCCAGAGTGCCCTGAAAGTCAGTCAGAAGTTATTGGGAATGGACCCATGGAAAGTGGTTTGTACTTCGGATGGGTCAAGCACCGTCGGTTCACGCCCGTAGAGCACGCCTTTCGCTATCGACTGTTTCTGGTCGGCTTGGATTTGACCGACCTGCCCAATGCCTTTCCGGGGTCATGGACGTGGTCTGCTATCCGGCCGGCCATTGCCAGGTTTCGGCGCAGTGATCATTTAGGAGATCCTCAGCAGCCGTTGGCCGAGTCCGTGCGGGATATGGTCGCCGCGACGGGCCGGCCCCGACCTACCGGCAAGATCCTGCTGTTGACACACTTGCGGTATTGGGGGTTGGTCTTTAACCCTGTCTCGTTCTACTTCTGTTTGGACTCGGCGGGACGTTGGGAGACGATGGTGGCGGAGGTCAGCAACACGCCGTGGGGGCAGGTCCATTGTTATGTGATCGATCGAGCCCAGGCGACTGCGGCGGAACGTGCTTCGGATACCGAAATTCTGAGCGAAAAAGTCCTGCATGTCTCGCCGTTCTTGAGCATGGACTACGGCTATCGCTGGGATATTCGCGCTGCCGACGATCACTTGACGATGCACATCGAAAATGTGCCTCGAGCGAATGTCGGCGCGGGGATTGAGCGGAGGGAATTGGCCGAGCAGGCTGAGCCACCACCGAATGCGGGCGGCGCGTCGCAAGCAGAGGTCGTGGGGGATCAAGCGAGTGTTGGTCGGCAGTCGGCGGGGTCTTCCGCGAGTCGCTCGCGGGCGTTCAACGTGACGCTGAGCTTGCAGCGACGACCGATGACGCGTCGCTGGCGGTGGCTGGCACTGCTGCGATTCCCCTGGATGACGGCTGCGGTAGTGTGGGGGATCTACTGGCAGGCCCTGTTGTTATGGTGGCGCAAGGTCCCGTACGTCCCTCACCCCGGTCTGCGCGAAACGGGGCAGAGTGTGCCGTTCGGATATCGGCAGCAGGCCTCCGTCTCGCCACGGATCGATGGCAACACGAAGGCCTGCGAATGACCGTGGAGTCACGAGGCGGTGGGGCGGTTGGCGAGCAACGAAAGCGGACGCTTGGGAGTTCGACGCCTCTGCTTGTGAGGGGCAAATATTGGTTAACACGGGGCTCGCGCGTCGGTTACAGCGGACCTAAGGCCGGTTGGGTTGTCAGCTCGCCTGCGATGACGTTTGGCCGTGTATGTCGGACGAAGCCAGTGGTGTACAATGTCGTTGGTTTTGGCTGCGGTCGTCCCATTTTGCGTCCAGAAAGGCGTCTATGGAATTGATGGAACAGGGCAAGGGTCTTTCAGGTACGGGTCTTTCGGGCATGGGTCAACAGGCTGAGGGTCAACAGACTGAGGGGAAAGTGGGGGTTGGGCGAGGCGGTTTGGCAGGAGAGGCCTCTCCGGTTGCCAACAGTATTCGGACGAAAGAGCAGCGGAACATGCCAGCGACAGCGACCGAGGTGGACTGGCGGCCGGCGAGTGAGCCGACGGAATTGGGCCAAGTCCAACGCTCCGATCGCTGGTTTCGCTCGGCCTTGTTCCGACAGCTGCGTGGCCTGCAGAGTGGGCATCTCACGATCGTCGATGCCGACGGGCGGCACTGTTTCGGTGACGGTTCTGGCGACATTCCGCCGGTGACCTTGCAGGTGATTCGTCCTTCGGCCTACCGCCGCATTGTGACTGGCGGCGATTTGGGTTTCTCAGAGAGCTTGATGGAGGGCGATTTTTCGATCGACCGGCTGGTGCCATTGCTACGCATGTTGGTGATCAATTCTCGTTTCCAAGCGCCGACATTTGGGCAGCAGCCGTGGCTTCGCTGGTTGCGATCCAAGCTGCGCCATTGGTTGAAGCGGAATCATCGGAGCAACGCTTCACGAAACATCCGGGCTCACTACGACCTTAGCAACGAGTTCTTCGGGTTGTGGTTGGATCCCACCATGACTTACTCCAGCGGTGTTTTCCCGTCTTTGCAGTTGGCGGCAGGAGCTTCGGGGCCCGAGTGGCAAAGCAACGATTCGATGCAGGCCGCCTCGCTTGAGAAGATCGACCTGCTCTGCCAGAAGCTGGACTTGCAACCGGAAGATCATTTGGTGGAGATCGGTTGCGGTTGGGGTGGATTGGCGATTCACGCCGCGTCTCGTTACGGTTGCCGTGTCACCGGCGTGACCCTCTCGCCGGCTCAGTTGGAAATCGCTCAGCAGCGGGTCGCGGCCGCTGGACTGCAAGATCGGGTGACACTCCAGTTAATGGATTATCGCGATCTGACAGGCCAGTACGACAAGTTGGTCTCGGTGGAGATGATCGAAGCGGTCGGTTTCGAGTTTCACGACGAGTACTTCCGGACGTGTTGTCGCCTGCTCAAGCCCGAAGGACGCATGGCCTTCCAGGGAATCACGATCCTGGACCAGCGATACGCGCATTATCTGAGCCAAATCGATTTTATTCGCGAATACATTTTTCCGGGCGGGTGTTTGATCAGCAACGCGGAAGTGCTGCGTTCGGTGACGCGGGCCTCGGATTTCCGTTTGGTCGATACTCAAGAAATTGGTTTGCATTACGCCGAGACCTTGCGGCGTTGGCGGACCGAGTTCCATCGTCATTGGGATGCGATCAAGGGTTTGGGATTTGACGAACGATTCTTTCGTTTGTGGGATTATTATCTGGCGTACTGCGAAGCGGGCTTTGCCGAGGGGCATGTTGGGACGGTACAGATGGTGCTGGACCGGCCCGCTTGCATTGCCCCGGTCGTACGACAGCGGCAACCGAGCAGCGGGAAGTCCACCGACGTCGCCGCGTCCAACGGGACGCGTTCGGGGACGAGCAGCGTGAGCAACAAATCGGTGGTCGGTCCGCATGGGCCTCGGCCACATCTAGGTAGCACGACGATGGAGGCCTCCTCCAGTCTGGCGGAAAATTGATGTTGGGATGGACTTTCGGTATCGGGACGTTGGGTCTACTGGCTGTCATGGGCGGTCTGTGGTGGACCCATGGTAGAAAAGGCAATGCGGGCATCGTCGACGTTGCCTGGACCTTGGGTGTCGGTGCGTTGGCTCTGATGTATTGCCTGGTGCCCAGCGACGGCGACGGATGGCGGCGGGCGGTATTGGCAGTGATCGTCTCGGCCTGGAGCATCCGCTTGGCGCTTCACATTTGGCATCGCGTACGGGTCATGCCCGAAGATGGCCGATATTTGGCGATGAAGGAATATTGGGGAGAGAAGGCCCCCGCGAAGATGCTGGGCTTTTTCTTTTTTCAAGCGATTGCCGCGGCCTTGTTCAGCCTGCCGATGTTCTTGGCGGCGGGAAATGCGACCCCCTTCGGTGCCTTTGACATTGCCGCGATTGTGATCGCACTGATTGCGATTGGCGGCGAGAGCATCGCGGACCGGCAATTGCAGAGCTTTCGTGAGGTACCGACCAATCGTGGTCGCACGTGTCGCGTTGGGCTGTGGCGTTATTCGCGACATCCCAACTATTTTTTCGAGTGGTTGCACTGGTTTGCTTACGTGGGCTTGGCCATCACTGCCCCCTATGGCTGGCTGACGCTGCTTGCGCCCTTTGCCATGCTCTACTTTATTTTGTATGTCACGGGCATCCCACCGACGGAACGTCAGGCTTTGAAGTCGCGGGGGGAAGATTATCGCAACTACCAACGCGAGACCAGCGCGTTTTTTCCCTGGCCTCCTCGGCCTCCTTGGCCCCGAGCCCCTTCTCCTTCGCGCCGGCGACAAACTGTTCGCGGAAGGCAGCGATGGTCTCGAGCTTCTTCTTGCTGATCGCCTTGATGCAGGTATACGCCTTGGAGAGATCGAGGATGCCGTTATCGCCCCGGTTCCAGTGCTCCAGGCACTGCCGCACATCCTCTTTCGTCGTGCCCGGCTCAAGCCCCATGAAGGTATAGGGGAAGTTGTTGTCGCAGTTGTTGTACTGCGGCGGGAAGTAATAGCTCTCGGGCTTGCCCTCCTGGCCCACCAACTTCGCGTCGTCGAACGACTGGTGCATGTGGTGAGGGATCGGCCCCATGTTGTCGAAAAACTTCGAATAGACCGGCCACTTCCCATACTGCTTCCAGATCCCCGCGCCGACCAGCCGGGCCTGGCCCTCGGCCACGGCGTCGCGGAGCAGAAACCGCTCTCCCTCCACGATGCACCAGGAAAGCCCCTCGTCGGCGACCCGACCCTCGTTGGCCGCTTCCGTCGTGCTGGCAAACCACCGCTCGTCGATGCCGCCCCGGTCGAGGCCGTAGGCGTAGTAGTCGTGGGGATGGAGCCGCACCCGCTTGCCGGGGTGAAGAAAGCTCCGCGGCACCCAGGTGGGCGAGA
>JAGYIQ010000035.1 GCA_018402565.1 Pirellulaceae bacterium
TTGCTGCAGTCCAATCCAGTTCAAGCCACGAACTGGGGCGGAGGCGACCTGAGTTGGCTGGCCACGGCTGGAAAATATTCCGCGACCGAGCAAAAACAGATCGTAGCAAATTTATTGGATTACCTCGATGACGATCTCATACCGACCACGGACAGCGTGGATAACCCGACTTATTTCGGAGTCGAGATGAAGGCGGACAGCGCCGGCCGCATCATTGGTCATCCGTTCATCAACTTTGTGTCGGCCGGTCTGATTTTCAACCGCCAGACCGGCAGTGGTCAGGTCAACTCGACCCGTGTCCTCTGCTCGATGGGACTTGTTTTTCCTTGGACCAGCACGTTGGTTTCGGCCAACGCTTACACTCCAGAAATAAATATTGCAGTCGAAGGCACCGTTTTGAACGGCATGTTGGGTAACCAAGCCGGTCCATACTTTCGAACCAATGATCTGAGCGAGCAGATCTCCTCGCGCCCGGTATCCGTGTTCACCCCGCGCTCCGGCAACAATTGGCCGCAGACCGTCGGCTTGGCGGGAACGGCCAGCTATGCCACGCCATTCTACGGTTTCACCACCGGGAACTGGCCTGCCCGCGGCCCGACCAACTTAACGTTTCAAAATGCGCGTTATGTGATCAAAAAACTGCGCCTGCGTTATACCCCGACCGGCGGCGGCGCCAGCGGGTATGTGCAAATCTTCCCGACGAACATGCCGATCGATGTCTTTCCAACCAATCTCGTTGCTGGTGGCGCGGGGCCCATTTCGTTGATCGTCAAGTTTTCCTCCGCCGGGCCGTATGCGGGTACGCCGAACCTCTACCTGAACAACGACCCGCGGGCCGGCTTCCTCCGTGCTTCATGGACGAATCTGCCTTCGGTCACGTCTTTCGGCAGCAGCATTCCGGCACCCTCCGCCGGGCCCACCGCAATCAACTTCACCAACGGCGTCGGGCCGGAATGGGACCAAGCACAGGGAGTCTCCATGAATTTTGATTGGTTCCGTTCGGCCCGAGTCAACAATCATCTCAGCAGATTCGGATCAACGAACTTTCAATCTATCGGCGAGATTGGATATCTTTGGACGGGGAAGCCGTGGCAGACGCTGAATTTGACGGCGACCAACACTCCGGCTGCCACCGCCGACTATCACCTGTTGGATTATCTGGCCGGCGGCTTCACCAACGGGCCGAATGCGTACACCACGATGCCCTTCGTTCCGCCGTCTGCGGCCGGCCCGGAAATCACGGAGTCCAACAGCTTGGTGCAAGATGGAGGCTTCAACGTGCTGACGCGAAAGCTTGCTACTGCCACAGCCTATTTGACCAATGCGCCGGGACTCGCTGGTTCGGCGGCTGCCGATTTTGCCGTTTTACCAGCTCCGGAGTCAGCCTCGTTGGGTGGCGTGCTCGCGACGATGACCAATCTTTCTGCGGTGACCACCACCAAGTTCGGCCGCGAGGCGGTTGTCCGAGCTATGGCCGGGGGCGCCGTCACGCAAAGCCGCATTTTCACTGTTTACTCGCGCGGGGAATACCGCACCGGCAATTCTTCGAGCTACGCACTGCTGGAGGCCGATGTTTTTGTCGACGCTGATCCCCAAACTGGCGCTCCCCGCTTGCAGGTGCTATCAAAAGTTCCTTTAAACCCATGAATACGATCCTGACCCTCCTTGTCTGCTGTGCCACACTGCTTCTTGCCTACCCAGCCTCGGGCCAGGCGCCTGCATCTTCGCCGCCCCGCCACCGATCAAGTGCGAGACTTCAAGCCCGAGTCCGCCAATGCGCCGGGCGGGGGACTTGGGTGCGCCTGCTGGCCGCTTTCCAGGTCTCCGGCGGGCGGATGAAGCTTGGCTTTTATTATGATATCTTGGTGGAGAAGATGGCCAATTCCGCGTGCTTTCCGGGCACGGCGGGTATTCCAACGTGAAAGCCGGCAGCCATGTGGCGGTGCTATTTATGTCACCGAGCGCGGTGGCGAGGTTCAGGGCGCCGGTCGCGGCGCAGGTGGGTGTCGGCTACAACGATGAACTGATCGAGTCATTCAAGTGGGATGCGCCCGGCTCCAAACCTCCCGATGGCTGGGCAACACAATACGGGCGCTACGCGGATCAGCTGCAGCCGATTTATCTGACACCGTTCGTGGCGACGGAATACGGCAAGTATCCGGATGCAATGGTGGTGCGGTAGAGCGCGCATCGCCCGGGGTGCCGGGGCGTCAATGCGCCGGACCGCCGCTGCGCATCGTCAACTTTGCCGGGGTCGCGGACATTGCTTTCCATCGATGGCGGGGCCGACCTGAAGGTGGCGCCGAGGTGCAGAATTCCGCGGTCGCGAAGGTCAGTATGGTGCAGGTGCGCGTCTTAGCGCAGGACGGAGGACCGCCAGCGCGTCTTCGGCCGAGATGGATTTGCGTTCGTTGCCCAGTGTCTACCTGGTGGTCGGGCCCGACTACGCGGCCGCATACGGCCGCGCATCTTCATGGGGCAACGCCGGAGAGTCTATGGAAGATGCAGTGGGGGCGGAGAGGGGGCAGAGGTAGGAGGGGGTGGGAAAGGATGAAGTGTGAAGGGGAAGGATGAGACCGAAGACCGGAAGCGGAGCAGGGAAGGTGGAAGGTGGAGTAAAGTGAAGGTGGCGGAAAGCGGAGCCGGTGAAGTATGCTGCGCTTCACGGGCTGAAGGCTTAAAACTTACCACAGACTTACAGACTTAAAACTGCGTTCGCCTACGGAGGGCGAGGCCGAATGGCTGGAGATAGGTCGCCGCGGCGACTAAACTGCCAGGGCAAACCGGCGCGTAGGGGGCAGTGGAAAGTATGAAGGGGAAGGATGAAGGATGAAGGATGAGAGCGGGGAGCAGGTAGCGGGCAGCGTTGGCGTGATGGGAGGTCCGCCTTCGAGTTCGCCAGAACCGGACCCTACCAACTTGGCCTGTTGGTAAGTCCCCAACCTTTGGACTGGTATCACTCTGCCGGTAGCAGCTCGACTTTGTAGAAAGCGGAGCCGTGCGCCGATCTGCCTCCGGCGCGGTCCAACTATCTCCCAGTCGCAGGCCGGCGTGCATTTCGGTCACCGGCTCCCATGCCGGGGTCCGCAATTCCGTCTCCAAACGGTATCCGGCGCGGAGCCGATGGCCACCTCATTTCAGGCTCCCGGATCCGCCGCGCTGCAGCCATGCGGCGAGGCCCCATCCGGCACGTCAATGTCATATCTGCCATCCGCCGCCGAGTCGGCGATCAGGCAGGGGAATCTGCAAAAACTCCCGGGCTCGATATCGTCATCACCGTGACGGCTCCTGGCACCAACAACGCGTCCGGCCTGCGGGTTGCCCGCCGTCGCGTCTGCGGTCTCTAGGCGACGACGGCCACGCCATGTTCCGGCACGGCCCCGAATGTCGCCACGGGTCGAGGCTGCCCTCGAGGACGCCGGCGCCGGAAACCGGGCGCAGCAGACGGGACCCGGTCGGCGTTGAACCAACCGGCCCACGTGTTGGAGCCCTCGGCGGCGAGGAACGGGTGGCCATCGGGCGCAGCGTCCACCTTGGCCCAGGGTGCCGGGGTCGATGCGCTCTCGAGCAGGCGATCGGTGATCAAATGTGATGATCGTTGGCGGCCCTGTCGGCGGGGCCGTCGTGGCCACATACAGCCGGGTGCCGCGCGGCCACATGCGGCCAAACCGGTCTCGGTCACCGTATAACCCGGCGCATCGGTGCGCCGTCAGAAAAGGCTCCGACCAGAACCGAAGCTCCGGCCTCCGTCCCGAGACCGTTGGTGCGGTTGACAAAGTTCAAGACCGCGCTGGCCGGCCGGCCGGCATGGTGGCGGCGATGTCAGCCGAAGCTTGCCCGCGGTCACGTGGCCGTCAGCTTAGTGCCGGAGTGGCGAGCGAAATCCACAGCGCGTCGCACTCCGCCGCCCATTCCAGAGGCTCGAGCCGGTGTTGCGCAGTGTGTAGAATTCATCCGCGGGACAAAGGGCCGCCTGCCGGGCCCTTCAGGTCAGCGAGTTTGTCATATCCTGGTAGCCGGGCGGCGTGCCGGTGCCTCCGGCAGGTTCAGGTCGGCAAAGACGGGCAGTGGTCCGACCCGTAGCTGCTCCCGGGAGCGGCGGGGCGTATTGCTGAGTCCCCCGCAGCATCCTTTTGCACATCGTAGACACTCGGCGGCTACGCCGAGTTGCCAGACCAGTTCGTTGACCATGATGGTCAGGCGCACCGTTGGGGGCGTGCCGTCGCTGCGCCAAGTCAGTTCTCCCCTCCCGGCCCGGCGTAGCGGGCATCGGTTTGAAGATGGACTCGGCTACGAAATATCCGTCCGCGTCCCTCGGTGCGCGACGGGTATTGCACATCGGAGTAGCGCGGCACGGTGAACTCGTCGTTGCCGGGCGACGCGGTTGAAGTCTCCCATCAAACGACAAGGTCGTTCTGCGTATCGCAGTGGGTTTGAACGGCCTGCCGCAGGTGGTAGAAGTCCGCCGCACGGATATGCTGGTCAAAGCGTTGGTGTGGCGGGCAGGTGCACATGGCGACCAGATGCGTTGCTCGGTGGAAGGCACGGCAAGACGTACCAGAGGTATGCGGCGGGTCATGGCCGCATCGACCCAAATCACCTCCTCGATCAGGTAGCGCGAAGCAATGGCGTTGAAGTGGATCGCGGGAGTCGATCGCCCGGTAGGGCAAGCCAGTTCGTAAGTGCGGGGAGTTGACGTCATCAAGGACCCATGTCTGCCGGTTCGGGTCGTAGAGCCATCAGTTCGCGAGGCCGACCACGTCGGCGTCGTAAAATCTGGGATCCCGTATTTTGGTGGTCGAGCTGTACAAGCCGTTGCACGTTGAAACACCACCCGCAGGGAGCGGCCCAAGCCGGACCGAGGATGCCCAAAACAGGCTGATACAAGCCTTTTTGCGTTGAAACACACCACCCGCAGAGCCGGCCCAAGCCGGACCGAGGATGCAAAACGAGCGCGATGGAGAGCAGTCCTGGCTACTTTGGAGGAATCTGCAGCACGAAGCCAATTAGCGGCGTGATGACCGAGTGTCAATCGTTTCCGCCGCGGCACGTTTTGCGCTGTTGTTACCTGCCAGCTTGTCCCGGAGGGTTGGCTGCCAACCTGAGCGGAAAAGTCAGCAATTTCCGTTCGTAACAATGTTGTTACAAGTGGTTAAAGTGCTTGCGGTTGACCGGCCAAACGCGAATGTGTGTCATGGCCAAGTCAGCCCGACTAACCCTCATGAAAAATAAATCCCTCTCCCGTCTTCTCACCCCGCTTTGTGCGATCATGCTGCCCGCGCTCTTGGCCACGGCCGGCAACCTCCACGCGCAAGCTTTCACTGGCACGTTCACTTTCGGAGGAGCGGGTAACGTCGATTCCTTTGCCTACAATGGCACGGCGATTCCGGGAATCTCTGTCAGCCCTCTTACCAAGAATGGCGTGACCACCAGCTCAAGCAGCGGCAACTCCCGCGCGACAGGTTGGCCCACCGGAGCAACCAATGGAAGTGATGTGTTCACCGGCAGTCTCGACCCGACCAAGTATTTCGAGTTCACGATCACCGCCGCGCCGGGGAAAGTGATCAATCTGCCGGGTTTGACTTTCGGCATTGGGCGAAGCGGCACCGGTCCTCGCCAGTGGCAATGGCGCTCGAGTGTGGATGGTTTTGCAGCGCCGATCCCCGTAGGTGTACTCAATGCCAGCGTGGCACAAGACGGCGGTGTCATCACCGTGCCGGACAGCAACTCAAACTGGACGGGCAATGAAATCACGACTTCGGGGGCGGCCTACGAAAACCTCAGCTCTGTCACCTTCCGGGTCTACGTCTACAATGCAGAGGCCTCTTCCGGCACAGGAGGACTCGCGGGGCCGCTCACTTTTAGTGGCACATTGGCTGATGGCGGTGGCGTGACGACACCCACTATTTTTCCAGCTGGCACCTTCACTCCTTTCACCACTTTTCTCGGCACGCCCTCGGCCTCTCAGAGCGTGACGGTGAGCGGGTTCAATCTTACCGAGTCGATTTTGGTCGCCGCGCCCGCGGGTTTCGAGGTCTCGCTGGATAATTCTGTTTTCGGCCCGAGCGTTAGCTTAGCTCAAACCAGCGGCGAGGCTTCGGGAACGGTTTACGCGCGCTTGGCCGCCACAGCTCCCGAGGGAGCAGTTTCCGGCAACCTAGTGCTGAGTAGTGCCGGGGCAACCACGGAAAATCTGGGGGTCGCCGGGACCGTCCAGCTTCCGGCCAGCCTGACCGCGGCGGGTTACACGCAGGATTTTACAGGATTCACCAGTGCGGCATCGCTCCCCGCAGGCTGGTCACTGCAAGCCGCAGCTCAAACTTACAGCGCGTGGGAAACCACCACCACAGGGGCCAAGTTCAACTCTGAGACCGTCAATGTTTTCGGATACCAGCATACGGGAACCACGGGTGTCGTGCAGCAGGTTCTGACCCTGCGCAATGATACCTCCGAGACGATCACTGATATGACGGTCTCCTACACGGGGCTCGTGGGGCGAGCCGATCAGGGGCGCTCTCCTTTCTACACCGTCAGCGTGGGAGGCACCGAAGTCCCGCGATTGGCTTTCTCCACAGCCAACGGGGTGGACTCGACCGTCGAGACAGCAGTCAGCGGCCTGTCGGTTGCGCCCGGGCAGACATTCCAAATCTCCTGGTCGTCCGATGGCAGCGAGGCTGGCTCGCCCGGTAGCGGCAGCCGCCGGCAGATCGGCATCGGTAGTGTCAGCTTGACGGTCGGCGCGGCCGCCTTGGCTGCCCCAGAATTCGACGTCCCGGCCGGGACGTATTTTGCCAACCAGACGGTGCGGGTGTCGAACTTCTCGTCTTACGTGGCCGGCACCGAAGTGCGCTTCACGACGGACGGCACAGCGCCGGGCCTGGAGAGTGATCTCTACAATGATGCGACGGGCATCACCTTGGTCGATGGCAATGGCACCGTGAATCTGCGGGCGGTGGCGATCGATACTGCCACAGAAGAGGCCAGTCTGGTGACCAGCGCAATCTATCAGTTCCCGCTCAATGTCGCGAACCTCACCGCGCTGCGCGCCTCGCCGACAGGCAGCACCATTTACCGGGTGACTGGGCAAGTGACCTTCACGGCAGGCACTTCGAACCGCAATACGAAGTTCTTCCAAGACAACGCGGCCGGTATCCAGATTGATGATACCGCGGGGACGATCACCACCGTCTACACCGCGGGTGACAATGTGGCCGGCATCATCGGACGCATCTCCACCTTCCGAGGACAGCTCCAGATGGTCCCGGTGCAGGATTTCGGCGCGCCGGTGTCCACTGGTAATGCGGTCACGCCGATCCCGAGGACCATCGCGACGCTGGACAATGACGTGCAGTCGATGTTGGTCGTGCTCCAAGACGTGACCTTTGAAAACGCTGGCCAGACATTCGGCGGTGGCGGGAGCACCACGCCGATTGCCGACGCCTCGACCTCGGGTGCGTTTGTCAATGCCTTCCGCAATATCTTCGGCGACTCGAACGTCAATGGTGCGACGATTCCCTCGGGTCCGAATACGCTGACCGGTATCGTGCAGCGGACGAGTGCCACGGTAATTGCCGTCGGCCCGCGGAGCATGAGCGATATCGTGTTCGATGGGACGCCTTCCTTGAGCCTGCAATCGAATAAAGTCCAGCTCACGGCCGGCGCTACGGGCGAGACCGAGGAAGCCACGGTGGAGGTCCGCCGTGCGGGCGCGACTGATGCCGACCTTGTGGTGGACTTGACCCAAGACGTGGAGGGTGCTTTCGCAGCCGATATTGATGGCTCGCTCAACTACCTGCCATTGCCGACTGCAGTCACCATTCCGGCTGGCTCGAGTGCCGTGACCATCTATGTGGTGGCGCTCGATCGAAGCGTCAGCATCAATGCGACTCTCACGGCCTCGGCTGAGGGATTCGAGCCGGCCACGCAGCTCTTCAACATCACCGGCAGCGGCGGCGGGGGCGAGACCTTCCAAGACTGGGCGCAAGGGGCGCCGCTGGATGACGCGAACTTGCTGAAGTATGCGATCGGCGGAGCGAGCAGTCCGACAGCGACCGATGGGGTGGCACCTGTCACCGGCATCACGGCCACCGATCTCACGCTCACAGCCATCGTCCGGACCAACGATCTGAGCCTGACCACCGAAGGTACGGCGCTCATCGATCTCGTGGGCGGCACGTGGTCCTCTAATGGGGTGACGATGGCGCCGGACGAAGATCAGGACGGTGTGCCGGAAGGTTGCGAGCGGCAGATCTTCAGCACGCCGCGCGGGGAGGACGGGAAGAAGTTCCTGCGCCTGGAGTCGACGTTGAGCGGTCAGTAACCGAACGCGATTGGTTTCACAGAGCCCCGCGGTGGAAACACCGCGGGGTTTTTCGTGTCCCAAGAAACTTGAGTTGTGCAAGGCCCGCGGAATCACGACTGATACCAGTTCCCATAAGATTTCAGACTTTGCCGGCTGGGGTAGGGGCGGGGGGAGAGGTGGATGGTTAATGTTGAATGATGAATTTTGAATGATGAATGTCGGAGCGATGGGAAGGCGGAAGGGCTGGAAGCTGAAAGGTGGCCCGGTGAAGTATGCTGCGCACTTCACGGGCTGAAGGCTTAAAACTTACAAACTTACAGACTTAAAACTGCGTTCGCCTACGGCGGAGGGCGGAGGCCGATAGGCCGGAGATAGGTCGCCGCGGCGACTAAACTGCCGAGGGCGAATCGGAGAGCGGAGACCGGAGAGCGGAACCGGAACGAAGTGGAGATGGCGTGAGGCAACGCCGAGGGCAAAGCGGAGAGGGGGATCAGCCCTCGCGTTCGCCGAGGCGAACGGCTACGGTGTGACAGGGGGGCGTGACGAGAAGGATGAAGGAGCGGCCGTAGGCCGCAGTGTTCAGTGATTCGGTGTTCAGTGGCTCAGTTGGTGGGAAACGGGGACGCTGATGGGCGTGGGTGAGGCTGGGGCGGCCTTGCGTTGGGCTGGAAAACGGATAGATTTTAGCGCGTCGGTTCGCCCCAGAATATTCCGTGTTTTTCACCCGCATTGTTTTGCTTCTGCTTCTGGCGGCTCAGATAGCGTCAGCTGCAACGATCCGATTGGCCTCGTTCAACATCCTGCAGGGCTTCGAAGCACCCGGAACGGACTCTTTCGAGCAGGCAGCCGCCGTCATGGCCCGGGTGGATGCCGACATTGTCGGACTGGTCGAGGCCCGGTCGGGAACTAACGAGGCGAACTATCTGCAGCAAATGGCCGCCAGATTGGGATACCCGCACGTGGTCCTCTCGGGTACCACGCCGCTCGATAGGACATTGAGGACGGCTTTTTTCAGCCGTTTTCCGGTGGTCATGACCAACTGGGTGACGTCGCCGGCCGGTGCGAACGAGATGACGCGGCAGAACCTGGCGGTCAAAATCGACGTGCCGGGCACGCCGAACGACCCGCTGGTCGTGGTGGTGCATCCGAAGTGCTGCTCTTCGTCCTCCGGACAGGAAAGTTTCCGTCGAGCCATCGAATTGAGACGGGTGCGGGAACTTGTCGCCGCCAGCAGCATCCCCGCTTTGGATAATGTCTTTATCATCGGGGATTTCAATCTGGTCGGCACCGACAACGTTGCTTTCACGAACCTGCCGGCCGGTCTGCCCCGCAGCTATGTTCTCGGTTCGGATGTTGCCTGGCCTGTGGAATACCGGAGAGACCCTGATTTTTACTTTTCGACCGTGTCCATGGCACGGGTTCCCATGGCCCAGGTCAACGGGAATACCAAGACCTGGAGCACGCGCACGAGTTCCTCGTCACTGCTCGACTACATCATGGCCTCGGCGCCCGTGCGGTCGCGGCCGTTCCGCACGGAAGTCTACAACAGCGCGCTGGATGTCGCGGGCGCGGGATTGCCGAAGACCGGTCCAGTTCCGGCGACCAATGCATCGAGTTTGGCCTCGGACCATTATTTGCTCTTCGGCGATTTCGACCTCGGCCCGCCGCCGCCGGCCCCGGTGTTGGAGTGGCCGTC
>JAGYIQ010000036.1 GCA_018402565.1 Pirellulaceae bacterium
ACTCGCAGGCCCCAAATGGGCAAGGCAGGCCTCAACCGGGAACTAGATCGCGTTCCGCTGCTCCTTTAGGGAAACCGTTAGATGCCGAAATTCTCACGTGACCTGCCCTGGCTTTTGGCTGTCCTGGTCGCCGTTTGGATCGTGCTGGGTGCGGTCGAGCCGACCTGGGCTTGCCCCAACTGCAAGGACACGCTGGCGGAACATGGCGGACGTTTACAGATCGGCTACGCGCTCAGCATCGGGCTGATGATCGCCGCCCCGTTCGGAATCCTGGGTGGTTGGGCAGTGGCTATCTACCGCATGATGAAAACAACTGCTTGACCACGCCACTCGCTCCGACGCACCGCCCTCGAGTGCTGTTGTTCGAGTTTTTTCGCGTGGAAGGCCGGGAAACCCGCGCCATCTTGCCTCGGTTCTGGTTAAACTGGAGAGCGTTGCTCCCATCGGTTAACAGAGCCGGTCTGGGGCGAACATCCAACCAGCCGCATCACCGGCCGGTGCCGAGACCCCATTGCCCGAATTGGCAAGTTATTAGGGCCATTTATTAGGACCAAGGAATGAAGCTCCAGATCAGCGGCAGTCGGATTTGTATGTTGTGTGGCCTCGCGAGCCTTGGCTGGCTGGGCCTTTGCTGGCTGGGGGACTTCACATGGGCCCACACCAGCCAAGCGGTCGAAGCAGTCGAAGCGGCTCAAGCGGCAGTCGAAGCAACCCAAGCGGCCGACGAGGTGGCTCAGGTCGCGGGTGAGGAAGACTCGGCCGCCGCTGCACCAGTCGAGTCGTCGGAGGAGGTGCCCACGGAGAGCGAACCGGCCATCTATGCGGCCATGGAGTCGGAGCAAGCCGATTGGCTAAAGGATTTTTCTTGGCGTTCGATCGGCCCCACGGCCACCGGTGGACGCATCGTCGACATCGCAGTCAATCCTCAAAACGAGCACCACATTCTGGCAGCCAGTGCCGCGGGTGGCCTGTGGGAGACCAAAAACAACGGGACCACCTGGAGCAATATTTTCAACAATGAAGGCGCTATCTCGATCGGCGATGTGGCATTCGACCCACAAGACCCCTCGATCCTGTGGGTGGGAACCGGCGAGGCCAACAACCAGCGCAGCTCCATGCAAGGAAATGGTATCTACAAGTCGATCGATGGCGGCAAGACCTGGCGACACATGGGCCTGAGCGACTCGTATCACATCGGCCGAATCGTCGTCGATCCGCGTGACTCGCAGGTCGTGTACGTGGCAGTGCCGGGTCACTTGTATACCGAAAACGAGGAACGCGGGCTGTTCAAGTCATCCGACGGCGGGGAGTCTTGGAGCAAAGTGCTCTACATCAGCCCGAAGGTCGGCGTGATCGATGTCATCGTTCACCCCGAGAACCCAGACGTCGTGCTGGCGGCTTCCTACGAACGGTTGCGTCGCGCTTGGAATCTGGACGAAGCCGGACCGGGCTCCGGCATCCATCGCTCCGCTGACGGCGGACAAACGTGGACTCGAGTCGATGCGGGATTGCCAGGCGGCTCGTTGGGGCGCATCGGCTTGGCCTACTTCGCCTCCAAACCGGACACGATGTACGCCACAGTCTCCAACTTCAACCCACGCCCACCCCGCACCGATCGGGGCGACAACCGCGGCAATACCCGAGGCGGCGGCCGAGGCAATCGGAATGCCACCTCGGCAGCTGAAATCGATGATGAGCAACAGGTCGCTGAGAGCACGGCGGACGAAGCGCAGTTGAGCGCAGGGGGCGAAGGGACCGCGGGCCTCGAGGGTGATCTGTCCTGGCAAGATGGCGTCGAAAACCAGGACGATCAACAAGACGGCGACACGGCTGTCAAGCAAGACGACAAGCAAGTCGACGAACAGCAGGGCGCCGCCGCCACCGCCGATCCCGCACTCATCGCGACCCCGTTTGGCTTCCAACTGAGTCGGCAGGACGAGCAATGGGCGGTATCCGAGTTACAGAACGGCTCCGTGGCAGCGCAGGCAGGACTGCAGAACGGCGACCAATTTGTCTCGGTGGGCGGCACCACCGAATGGGAAACCGAGGCCCTGCGTACGTATTTGCGCGGGGTGCAAGCGGGGGATCGGATCCAGTGGGTCTTCCGCCGCGAAGAACGCGAGATCGCAGCGACCTTGGTGCTGCCTCGCGCCGCCCGCACGCCAGACATCGGCGGCGAGATCTATCGCAGCGACGATGCAGGGCTCACGTGGCGCAAGACCAATCGACAACCGGTGGGTGGCAATCCGCCCTACTACTACGGGCAGATTGCCGTCGATCCGCAGAACGCCGATCGAGTCTACGTCCTCAGCGTGCCCCTGTACGTTTCGGACGATGGCGGCCAGACATTCAACCAAGCCGGCGCACGGAGTGTGCACGTCGATCATCATGCCCTGTGGATCAACCCGCGGAATCCCAACCACGTGATGCTGGGCAACGACGGTGGTTTCCACATCAGCTACGATCGCTGTGCGACCTGGGATTATGTCTTCAACTTGCCCTTGGCCCAGTTCTACGCCATCACGGCGGACAACCAACGTCCTTATCATGTCTACGGCGGTCTGCAGGACAATGGCACCTGGGGCGGCCCCGCCCAAGGCGCCGGCGGGGTCACGCGGGATCAGTGGTATCGCGTCGGCGGAGGCGACGGATTTTATGTCCAAGTCGATCCAAACGATCATAACTTGATCTACGCCGAGTCCCAATTCGGAGCGATCTATCGCCTGAATCGAGCCACCGGCCAACGCAAATCGATCCGGCCACCCCAGTCCGAACCGCGGTCGGGCAGTCGCGATCGGTACAACTGGAATTCACCCATCCTCCTGTCCCGTCATCACACAGGCACCCTCTACTTCGGTGGCAACAAGTTGTTCATGTCGTACAACCAAGGCGACGAATGGTTGACCATCAGCCCCGACCTGACGACGGCCGACCCAGCCAAGCTGACCGGCAACGTGCCGCACTGCACCATCACGACCATCTCGGAATCCCCTCTCGATCCCGACTGGCTGCTCGTCGGCACGGACGACGGCAAGGTGCACATCACCCGCGATCGTGGGAAGAACTGGGAGGACATCTCCGGAGGCTTCCCCACCCAACCAGAAGCGTGGTGGTGCAGCCGAGTCGAGTTCTCGCATGCCGACAAGGCCACGGCCTACGTTTCGTTCACAGGCTACCGCGAGGACGACTTCCGTCCGTTCGTCTTCAAGACAACCGATGGCGGAAGGACGTGGAACTCGATCAGCGGCAACCTGCCCAACGAATGCGTCAATGTCATCAAGCAGGATCCGCGGCGAGCCCAGACGCTGTATGTGGGCACCGATCTGAGCTGCTACGTCTCGACCAACGATGGCAAGTCGTGGCAACGCTTGAATGGCTTCGGCAAACTCCCCGTGCACGACCTCTTGGTCCATCCACGCGAGCGAGACCTGATCATTGGCACCCACGGCCGCGGAATCTTTATCATGGATGATATTACCCCGCTGCAGGAAACGTCGGCCGAAGTCGACCAAAAACCCGGGCACGTGTTCTCCGTCCGCGACTGGGTGCAGTACCGCCTACCAGAGGGCAGTTCCTTTGCGGGCGATCGCAAAGTCACCGCTCCCAACGCCCCCAACGGCGTGGTCATTTGGTACCAGATCAATCCTGCCGCCATGGATAAAGAAATGGAACTGCTGATCGAGGACATCGACGGCAAAGAAGTGGCCAAACTCCCCGTCAAAAAAGAAGTTGGCTGGCATCGAGCCGTCTATCCTTCCGGTGGCGGCGGACGAGGCGGACGAGGCGGACGCGGCGGCGGAGCCGGGGGCGGCGGTCGAGCACTCACGCCTGGCTTTTATCGCGCGGTCCTGCTGATCGGGGACGACTTCTCCGAGCAGAACTTTCAAATCCGCCGCGGGGAATAAACGACATCCCAACTCCGGCGAGATAACCGGAACAGCCGGAACAGCTGGGATCGCCGGGGCTGTCGGGATCGCCGGGGCTGTCGGAACGGCTGGGATCGCTAGGGCTATCGGGACAGCTGGTGGCTATCGGGACAGCTGGGGCTATCGGGACGGCTGGGGGCAGTCGGGAGCGCCTGGCACATCCCGGTCGTACGGGTCCACCGGGATTGTCCCTCGCCACCCTTCGCGCCGCTCGTCTTAGGGTACTTGGCCACGCTTTGCGGCCCAGACTAAGGCGGGTGTTTTGGCGGTGGCCCCCGACTGCGATTTCCGCTACACTGGGGGGAGCGGCCGGCGACGGATGTCGGCTCGGGGCCAGCTTCAACGGGGCCAGCTTCAATGGGGCCAGCTTCAACGGGGCCAGCTTCGACGGACGAAGGCACTTGCTCTTCGGTCCACTCCCACCGCAACTCAACGGAGGTCCATGATGTCCCCTTCCCAACCGATCGATTCGAACAGCCGCCCAGCGGCCTCGCGGCGAAGTTTTCTGCAGAGTGCCTCGGCCGCGGTCGCCGGCACGTTTTGCTGGGGTGGCAGTTCAGCCTTCACGGCCGCCTCTTACGGCCGGATCATGGGAGCCAACGAGCAACTGCGGGGCGCGGTCATCGGTGTCAATGGCCAAGGCAAGTCCCACATCGGCTCGATCCACCAACACCTGGTCGCGCTCTGTGATTGCGACTCCGCGGTTCTCGACAATACGATCAACGAATTCGAAAAGAAGCACGAGCGGCGTTTGGACGCCGTCAGCGACTTTCGCGAATTGGTCCAGCGTCCAGACATCGACTTTGTCACGATTGCCACGCCCAATCACACGCACGCCTTGATCGCCATCACCGCCGTGACCGCTGGCAAAGATGTGTACGTCGAGAAGCCCGTCTCGCACAATGTTTGGGAGGGACGCCAGATCGTCAACGCCGCTCGGCAGCATGGCCGCATCGTGCAAACCGGGACGCAGTCTCGCTCCAGTGTCGCGTTGCAGACCGCCAAGCGGTTTGTCGACGAGGGCGGCTTGGGCAAGTTGCTGTTTGCGGTCGGCACCTGCTACAAGCCGCGGAAGGCGATCGGCAAGCGGGACCAACCGCTGGTGATCCCAGAAACCGTCAACTACGACCTGTGGTGCGGCCCGGCCGAGATGCGCGACTTGTACCGCCCACGGTTGCATTACGATTGGCACTGGGACTTCAACACCGGCAATGGCGACATGGGCAACCAGGGCATCCATCAGATGGACATCGCCCGCTGGTTTGTCGGACATCGCCATATCTCCCCACGTGTCCTCAGCATCGGCGGCCGCCTGGGCTACGAAGACGCTGGCGATACGCCCAACACCCAGACGGTAATCCACGCTTACGAACAAGCGCCGATCATCTTCGAGACGCGCGGGTTGCCCAAAGGCAAGGAGTTCCAAGACAATCGTTGGGGCTCCAGCATGGACAACTACTTGGGCTCGCAGATCGGCGTCATCGTCTTCTACGAGGGCGGGCGGTTGGTGATCCCCAGCTACCACCAGGCAATCGCATACGATAACGATGGTCAAGTGGTACAGGACTTCAATCAAGGAGGCAATCACTTCGCCAACTTCCTGGCTGCCATCGAGAAGCGCGACGCCAATGCCCTGCACGCCGATATCCTGGAGGGACACGTCTCCAGTGCCCTTTGTCATACGGGTGCCATGTCGCATCAACTGGGCAAGGCCGCGTCCGTGGAGGAAGTGCTGGCGGCCGCCGCGGGTGACGAGCGGTTCTTGGATTCGGTCCAACGCTTGATGGCCCATTTGCAGGCCAACCAAGTCGATACGGATCGGACGCCTCTGATCCTGGGCCAAGAGTTGCGGTTCGACCCGCAAAGCGAGACGGCCATCGACAACCCAGCCGCGCAACAGGGCTTGACCCGCCAGTACCGGGCCGGTTATGAAGTGCCAGCGTTCGCCCAAGTTTCCACCGCCGCTGCTGCAGGCTGATGGGGTTCGAACGCCAAGCCCTGACCCGCCCTAACCGTGAGGATCGATGAACGACCCTGCCCTTGACCCGGGTGCGTCCACCCCTGGGATGACTCCTGGGACGACCCGTGGGACCGCCGCCTCGGGCGTGCCCGGCGATGCGGGTGTACCCTACGAACCGCTGTTCCATGTGGTGCTGTACCAACCAGAAATCCCGCCCAACACGGGCAACATTGGACGTACCTGTGTGGCCATCGGCGCGAAACTCTGGTTGATCCGGCCGCTGGGTTTCGACATCACCGAAAAGGCCCTCCGCCGGGCGGGCTTGGACTACTGGCAGCATCTGAACTGGCAGGTCGTGGATCATTGGGCAGAGCTCATGGCCCATTTCGTTCAACCGCGGCTGTGGCTGTTCACCAAGACCTCTCAGCAGATGTACACGAGCGTCCAGTTCCACCGCGGCGATGTACTGGTTTTTGGCCGCGAGACGGCAGGTTTGCCGCCCGAACTGTTGCAGCAGCACGCGGATCGGAAGCTGGGCATCCCCATCCGCCCGCAAGTCCGTAGCCTCAACCTGTCGTGCTCAGTCGGAGTCGCGGCGTACGAGGCCCTGCGGCAAATCCAGCTCGGAGGGGCCGGATGAACGAAGCTGACCAACGGATAGGCGTGGCCATCGATCCGACCCACGGCAAGGCCGTCGATAACGAACAACTACAAGCCTGGGACGCCCAGCACTCGTGGCATCCATTTACGCCCATGCGGCAGTACCTGACCAGCGATCCTCTGATGATTGTGCAGGGGCAAGGCGTCAAGCTGCAAGCGACCGACGGACGCTGGTACTACGATGGCTGCTCGTCGATCTGGTTGAACATCCATGGGCATCGTCATCCGTACTTGGACACGGCCCTGCAGCGGCAGTTGGCCAAGGTGGCCCACGTGACCATGCTGGGTCAAGCCAATGTCCCCGCCACGCTGCTGGCCAAGCGTTTGGTCGATGTGGTGCCGCCGGGCTTGACTCGCTGCCACTTCTCCGACTGTGGTGCCACGGCCGTTGAGATCGCGGTCAAAACCGCCATCCAGTACTGGCACAATCTGGGGCAGCCGAAAAAGCAACAAATTGTCGGTTTCGAAAACAACTATCACGGCGACACCCTGGGTGCGATGGCCGTGGCGCGGAGCGATTTTTTTCACTCGCCGTTTCTGACGCTCTTGCCGCCCAACCACCAATTGCCCTATCCCATCTGCCCGGACCAAGCGGACCCGACGGCCGGCGAAACGTGCGATCCCGCCCTGGGCCAGGACCTGGAAACGCTGCTGCAACAGCAGGGTGAACAAATCGCTGCCGTGATCGTCGAACCCGTGCAGGGAGCCGGTGGCATTCTGCCGGCGCCGCCCGGCTTTCTGCAACTGCTCCGCCAGATTTGCTCGCGGCATAACGTGCTGATGATCGTGGACGAAGTCGCGACCGGCTTTGGGCACACGGGGGATTGGTTCGCCTGCACTCGAGAAGCCGTCACGCCGGATATCCTCTGCTTGGGCAAGGGGCTGTCGGGCGGTTATCTACCGATCGCCGCCACGCTGACCACCGAGTCGATCTACGAGGCCTTCCTGGGCGAGATCGCTGAGCAGAAAACGCTGTACCATGGACACTCGTTCGCCGGCAATCCGCTGGCGGCCGCCGTTAGCCTGGCCAGTCTGGACTTGATGCCACGGCTGATTCAAAGCCTGCCACCCAAAATTGAATTGCTGCACCGGCGACTGGCCGCCCTCTCCGACCAGCCCCACGTCTGGCAGGTCCGCCAGCGTGGCTTGATGGCGGGAGTCACGGTCTGCCGCGATCGCGGGACCGGCGAACGGTTCCACTTCAGCCAGCGGGCCGGCTACGTGGTGGCTCAACACGCTAGGGAACTTGGCTTGATCCTCCGCCCGATCGGCGACGTCGTGATCCTCATGCCGCCCCCCTGCATTTCCCTGGAGGACCTCGACCAACTGCTGGACCAGTTCCTCGAGGCCTTCGACCGAGCCGCTGAGACCTGGGCCACCAAGTCCCAAGACACCGAGACGCAAGACACCGATACCTAGGGCACCGCGACGCAAGACACCGAGTCCCAGGGCACCAAGACCTAGCCGCCGAGACCCGGACCACTGAAACCCGGGCCGCCGAGACATGGGCCGCCCTGGCGAGTAGACTGGAGAGCGATCCGGCCTGAGACCTTTGTCGAGAGTGGCCGCACCCAGAGAGTGGCCGCACCCAGAGAGTGGCCGCGACCCAAGTAGTGGCCGCGCCCCAGAGAGCGGTCAGTTTCACCCCGGCGTTGATGAGTAGCCGCGTTATTTTCCTGATGGAGCTTGGCGGATGTTTTTGTTGCCTCAAGGTCCCGTGGGCGCTGTCTTTTACAAACCTTACTTTACCACGATCTTCGTGATTCTGTGCACCGTGTTCACCTTGTTGGGCTTGACCAGTCGGTTGTTCTTGGACGACTGTAGCATCAACTATACCGTGATTCAATTTTCGTCCTGGTTCACAGCCCCTTTGGTACACACGAATTTCTGGCGGTTCTTGTTCAACATCGCCGGATTTTGGGTCCTGGGAGTGACCTTGGAAGGCCGCTTTGGCTTTTTGCGGTTCATGGCCGTGGTGATTATTTGTGTTTGGGTCCACTCGATGGCCAGCCAAGTGTTTCTGGTGTGGATGGACTTGAGCGGCGCCCATATCAACGGATACCTCCGCGGGCTCTCGGGCGTCAACTACGCCCTGATTGGGGTAGCCGTGATCTATGCCTACAATCGCTCGATTTGGTTCTGGTTGCACTTGGTGTTCGTCAACTATCGCTTTCCAGTGCCCATCTTGGTGTTGGCAGGCCTGTACGCCGCCGGCGACTTTACCTTCTTTTGGTTCAGGGGAACGGGCTTTGACGGCTTGCACTTTACGGGCTACGTCTTGGGTTTTGGATTGGCGATCTTCATGACCATGGCCGAAGTGGTTCCAGAAATCGGAGCGAATCTGATCGAACGAGCCTTCGGCACCAAGTTCGCCCGACGCGAAATTGAACTCAACCCCAAGACCGACGCCGAGTTGGAAGCGGAACGCCGCGAAGCCGATCGCCAGGAGTGGCAAGCGGCCCTACCCAACCTGATTCGCTTGATAGACGAAGGTCGCTTCACCGATGTCCATCATCGCATGGCCAAGCTATTGGCCAACAACGTCCATGCCACATGGGACGAAACCCTGGTCAAGAAACTCATTCAACGGTACGTCCAAGCCCAGAACTGGGTGGAAGCCCACCGGTACTTCGAAATCCTGCACAGCAACTTCCCCCAGCAGGTCACCACTCCCCTGTGGCTCAGCTGGGCCCACGTGCAGCTGGAACTCGGCTGGCCCCGCAAAGCACTCCGCACCCTCAAGAACCTGCAAGGAGTCGCCGTCCCCGCCAGCCAAAAACAAGTCGTCGTCCAATTGATCCAACGCGCCAAAGACATGGTCGTCGCCGGCACGCTGGAACCCGACACTTGAGCCGACACAACCGCGTAGGGCGAAGGGCGAAGGGCGTAGGGCGAAGGGCGAAGGCCAGCAAACCTCGCTATCAGAATCGTGCTCGTGCTCGTAATCGTAATCGAAAACGAAAACGAGCCGCGAGTACGAGTACGAGTACCGCTGCGCTGAGTACAAGGCACCCACTACGCCCCACGCTCTACGCCCTACGCCCTACGCCCTATCGTTGGAAACACCGAGAGCCACAGACGATAACCAATGTGGCCCCCATCTGCCCCGCTCGAACCCACTTGCCCCCAGGCCCGGAGGGCCGACACAAGGACGTGGCGGGAAGGCAAGGCAGAAAATTTTTGGGCAGAAAAATGGGGGAAAGGTGCTTGGTTCTGGGTGCATTTTTTGGTCCTGCTCGTGCTTTTTTTGGTCCTGCTCGTGCTCGTGATCGTAATCGTAATCGAATACAGCACGGCTGAAGCGAGTGCGGTTCTTGACTCTCGGCGCCTTCATTTTTTAT
>JAGYIQ010000037.1 GCA_018402565.1 Pirellulaceae bacterium
ACCACACGCCAAGTTTCGGCTGTGACAAAGCACTATCGTTTGAGGTCCAAGTTCCAAACTTCCACTCGGGTATCGACCAACCCCCAGGCGATTCGCTTCCCGTCCGAGGCCAGCCCAGCCGACATTGCTACCGCGTAATTGGATTTTTGCTCCTTCAGTTGCCGCCCCTGATCCACGTCCAGATACTCCAGGCGATTTTCCTGGCCCTGGGTCGCGAGCATTAACTGTGGCCGCTGAGGATGAAACTCCAGAGCCAAAATCGTGTCCGTCGTCTGCGAGTACAACATCCGATGGGCAGCCGTATCGTAAACGGCAAACTCCTTGCCCACCCCGGACTCAACCGCTCGCCGACCCGAGTAAACAACGGCCAAACGCGAACCTATGTCGTTGAGACGGAGCTGGAGTGGCTTGTGAGCCAACTGAAAATGTTCTTCAAGCCGACCGGTCTGGGAGTCGACCAACCAAACCAACCTGTCATTCGCGACTGCGATCTTGCGAAGATCACCCGACATTGTCACCGTCGTTTCGTTGTGCTCAACCTTGTCCCTTGGAATTTCGAGTTCCTGATCCTCCAGCGGCTTGTTTGCCTGAAGGTCGTACGATTTGACAAACATCCCCCGCCCTGACTCGGCCCGCACATCGTACAGTTTTGAAGAGTCCGCAGAGACAAAGAACCCACGTGATTCGATCAACGTCGGCGCGGCTTGCGGTCCACCAGTCAACAATGATCGGGCTCCGGCCAGGATGGACGTTCGAGGACCGATTTTGTACAGCTTGCTGAGCTTGCCCTCGGGCACGTCATACCGAGCCACCGCGTACTGTTGCCCATAATGAAACCCCAGCAACCCGGGTTCGCGATGATTGACAAAGATAAAGCTCGGTTGATCCAACAAGGGCTGTAGCGTTGTGGAATATTGATCCAACCGTTCAAACTGAAGGGCTGCCAAGTCGAACGAAAACTGCCCCTGCCCGCCGATCAGAGTTTGATTTTGGTTTCCGAACTGCAAGCGGTTGGCCTGAATCGGGCTGTTCCTGATCCTTTCCCATTGCTCGGCAATCGTCGCTGCGCCCTCCAAGTCAATCGTCCGCATCGCTCCGTGCCAGACGAGTAATTGCCGCCGATTGCCGCAGATACCAATCATGGCCATGTCCGAGATCACGTCTCCGACGACCGTTTCTTGTTCAATGTCGTAGACCAACCAGCATCGATCATTTCCGCCAAAACCGTAACCACTGACGGCCAGGTACCTGCCGTCCGAGGAAAAATTGCCGCCCATGTATCCCTGAATTTTCGAGATTGGCGTTCGCTTGCCGTCGGGCAAACTCACCAACATCGCACCCTGCCCTTGGACGTTGATCAAAATCTGTCGACAATCGTTGCTGGTAACGTACAATTGCGAATTACGAGGAAAGATCGACACGGGGGTAGGGGCCACATCCCCGGTGTCAACATTCCAAAGTTCATTGCGACTCACCGAGACGACTCGCGTATCATCGAGAAAAACCGGGTCTGGGAAGTCGGGCCGTTGGGCAATTATTTCGCCGGACTCGACATCCACCACGGTTGTCATCCGGGCGCCACCCAAAAGGAAACGCCTTTCGTCGGGAGAAAATGCGATGTCGCGCGGACGCTGGGTACGAAAGGCATCCGCGATTTCGACTTCGCTGCGAACACGACCGGCTTGATCGATGAACAAGACCGTCGTTGTTGTCGACGTCGACCAAGGACTGGCGGCGTCGTCATCGGCCTGGTCTTCATCGGGCGTTTGCCACGTCTGATAGGTCGCAGCCAATACCTTACCACTGGCCGCGTATCGACTGGGAAACCAGATCGCGTTGCCATCGGGTCGCTCAATCGTATAGAGGACTCGGTTTTCCAACAACGACCAGAAGTACAAGGTTGGCGCGCGAGAGCCGAGCACCAAGATTGAACCGTCGTTCGACGTGGTCCAACTTAACCCAGGAGCCGTCAAAGTGATCGAGGTTGCATCGCCATACAACTTCACTCCGAGTTCCGGCTCCTCGACCTTGGCCGAAGACTCCTCGACGCGTGAATTAGCCGACTCCTGTTCGCTGTCCGAGAGGTCAAGCATCTCCCGCGAACGGGACGGCGGCACATGAGTCGCACCAGAAACTTCAACGAATAACAAGCACAGCAAGCAATAGACGATGGCGAAATCCATCCGAGCCCAACGGTTCAATGGTCCCACGCGATTCTCTCGGGCCATTTACGACTCCTTATATTTAGGATACCAACCGACGCAAATGTACTAGCATAACCATACACACCTCAGGCCGTCGAGTCAAACAGACCATCCTAGTGCTTTGTCACAGGGTCCTGGGCCCGCGAGGGATTGGCTCCATCCGACTCACGAGCTCAATCGATCCAATTGACTCTGAATAAATTGCCGCTGGACTGGACTGCCGGCCAGG
Organism: Pirellulaceae bacterium; assembly: GCA_018402565.1. Classification (GTDB taxonomy): domain Bacteria; phylum Planctomycetota; class Planctomycetia; order Pirellulales; family Pirellulaceae; genus M30B19. The sequence goes on from JAGYIQ010000037.1 coordinate 2,434, forward strand.
GCCAAGGCGTCGCGCCAATGACTTTGGGCGAGCGTTGGTTGTCCCAAGCGTTCGTGGATCTGGGCCAGACAACAGTCCCACCAGGGACGGAGCCGCTGCCGTTCCGGATCCGATATTTGCAGCAGCCGCTCGCGGCCTGCCTCGACGCTTTCCGCGTAAGAGATCGCAACGGCCGCATTGAGCTGGATCATGGGCGAGGCATGCTGGTGGGATAGGAGGCGGTAGTAGGAGCTGATCCGTCGCCAATCGGTCGTCTCGAAGGTACTCGCCCGGCAGTGTTCCCAGGCGATGGCTGCCTCCAAGTGGTAGCGACTTAGCTCCGTCCCACGGGCGGCCCTGCCCGCGTAGTCCATCGCCTCGCGCAGCAGGTCGCCATCCCACCGCTGTCGGTCCTGGTGAGCCAGGAGCACGACCCCACCATCGGCCGCTTCTCGACCATCAAATCGGGCGGTGTGCAACAACAGCAGTGCCACCAAGGCCTCGGCAGCTGGAACGCGGCAGACGGGATGCTGGGCCACCATTTTAGCCAAGCGAATCGCCTCCCCGCACAGGTCGCGGCGGATCGGCAACTCCCCTTGGGTGGTGGCATAACCTCCATTGAAGATCAGGTAAATCGTCGAGAGCACGGCGTCACGCCGCTCGAGGACTTCGGCCGGATTCAATTCAATCCAGGCCGATGGTTGTTGCCGCAACTTTTCTTTGGCGCGACTGAGGCGTTTTTCGATGTTGCTGGTCGTGACCAACAAGCCTTGCGCGATCTCCTGAACGCCGAAACCGCTGACGATTTTTAACGCCAGCGCGACTTGGGAATCAACGGCCAAGGCGGGATGGCAGCAGAGAAACAGCAACCGCAACGATTCGTCCCCGATTTCGGTTTCGAAACGCGGCAAATCCTCGTCACCCAGCCCCGTCATCACGGGATCAGGCAGTCCGCTGCCGTCCTGGGGGAGCAGCTGACGACGGCGTTCCCGGCGGAGGGTATCGATCGCCAAGTTCTTAGCCGTTCGATAGAGCCACGCGGATGGATCCGTCGGCGTCCCCGAGCGTGGCCAGGCGACCAACGCGCGGGACAACGCCGACTGGACGACGTCCTCGGCCAATTGCAGGTGACGCACCCCCATGTCTCGAGTCAACAACGCGACCAACCGACCATACTCGTGCCGGAAAAAATGCTCGACCAGCGATGACGCGGGACTCACAGGGCCGCCTCTTCCTAGACGTAAACCGCAAATTCGCGGATCTCAATGGCCCCCCCGATCTTGGTGATCGGGCAATGCCGAGCCACTTCAACGGCCTCCTCGTAGGATTGGGCCTGGACCACCGAGAAGCCGCCGATCATCTCCTTGGCTTCGACATAGGGACCATCGGCCACAACACCACTGGGCTGCAGGACTCGGCCGGTCGGCAGCAAACCGTCGCCCATCTCGACGATTTGGTCTGGGAACTGCTTGAACCATCCGTCCCACAATTGCAGGAAACCCTGCATCTCCTCCGGCGACGGGGGCGGAGATTGGGGTTCGGCGGGATCTCGGTAAATCAGCATGTACTTGGGCATCATCAGCTCCTATCAAGGCAAACACGGTTCCAAAGTCGCCAATCGGGCCACGAACCAACCGCCGCGCCCATGACAACAGTATAGCGACGAACTCAGCCCACCATTCCGGACACGAAACAATAAAAATCTCGCCGCTTCCCAAAAGCCTCCGCCGCATTGCGGTCCGTTTCGTGCACCTGGGTAGGACTTCTGGTACAATGCTCTGTTGAGGCGTCCACCACAGGATACTCGCCATGTGCTGAAAGCATCGGTTTAAACTACTGAGCATTGGCCCTATGCCGAACAGACACTTACCAATCAAAATGCAATTTGGATGCGGCGGTCCCGGCCCGTGGCGAGCGGCCGTCTTGGCGTGGGCTTCGCCCCGGCGTGTTCGACGGCCAAACGATCGTTGGCGTCGACTGACCGCGAACCAGGAAGTTCGGTTTCGCTGGTGGAAATGGCCGATCTTATGGCTGTCGATCTCGCTTGGTTTCGGAGGAGGCTGGGTTTCGAACGACGGCTCGGCTGCTTATGCCCAACCACCGCACATCGACGAAGAGGAATCCGATCGCCTGCGGTTCTTCGAAGCCAAGATCCGCCCTGTCCTGGTCCAGCATTGCCTCGAATGCCATGGCGACTCGACCGTCCTTCAAGGCGGCCTGAGCTTGGAGACTCGCGACGCGTGGCTCCGCGGCGGCGACTCTGGGCCGGCCATCGTCCCGGGAGCTCCTGAAGAGAGCCTGCTGTGGCAAGCCGTCAGTTACCGCGACTCGCACCTGGAGATGCCGCCCGATGGCCAACTCCCGGCAAATGTGCTGGCCGACCTCCAACGCTGGATCGCGGACGGGGCCTACGATCCTCGCACTGCCCAAAGCAACACGGCTGACGCTCCGTTAGGCAAACCAGACCAGTCACCGATCCGAGCGCTGGCCGTGGCCGATGCCCAGCAACACTGGGCGTACCGACCGCTAACCCCCGTCGATGTTTCGCCCGCACGGCACCAAGGCCAGCACCCGATCGACTGGCTGCTGCATGCCGCTCAAGTTCGCGCCGGCATCACTCCCGTCGAGGTCGCCGATGCCCGTCAACGGTGGCGCCGCTTGCACTTGGACTTGGCGGGACGGCTTCCCACTTACGAAGCTCTACAGAACCTGCCATCGGATCCCACACAGTTCGCCGACGCTTATACAACTGAGGTGGACCGCTTGTTGGCGGAAGTCGCTTACGGCGAGGTCCTGGCGCGGCTGTGGATGGATGTCGTCCGCTACGCCGACTCGATCACGCTCCGCGGCTTTGTGCTCCCCCAGGCCTGGCGATATCGTGACTACTTAATTGATTCATTCCATGCAGATCGTCCATTCTCACAAATGATTGTCGAGCAACTCGCGGGCGATCTACTCCCCCCACCGACCGCCGAGGACTCGGCTCGCGACTCTGACGCAGCCCTCAAGCAACATCACAACCAATTGGTGGCCACAACGTTCTTGACCCTGGGCAACACCAATCTTGAAACCCAAGACAAACGCCTACTGGAACTGGATTACATCGATGAACAATTGGATGTGATTGGCCAGGCGTTCTTGGGTCAAACCATTTCCTGCGCTCGCTGCCACGATCACAAGTTCGACCCGATTCCGACTCGTGATTATTACGCCCTGGCCGGGATCCTCGATGGTGCAATTGGGTTGAAGCACGACAACGTTTCGACATGGGTCGAACTGCCCTTGCCGCTCGGCGCCGCCCAGGAGGCCGAGCGACAACAGCTGCAGCGTCAGTTGACGGAATCCGCCGAGACCCTGCGTGGCCTCCGCGCTGCCCTGCCCGCCAAGCTAGCCGAGCGACGCGGGATCCCCGTCGCAGAACTCGACGGTGTCGTGGTCGACGATCAAGACGCTGAATTCGTCGGCGATTGGCTCGAGTCGCAACACACCGCGCCGTACGTCGGCACAGGCTATCGCCATGATCGGAATCAACAGCGGGGAGAAAAGTCTGCCACCTTCCAACCCGCCGGCCTGGCCCCCGGTGAATACGAAGTTCGCTTGTCTTACTCGGCCGGAGAAAATCGTGCCACCACGACCTTGGTGGACGTGTTTAGCGCTGCGGGACAAACCTCCGTCCTGGTCAACCAACGTCAGCCGCCTCCCGAAGACGGCTTGTGGTACAGCTTGGGTACCTTCCGCTTCGAGACCGATGGCCAAGCCTACGTAATGATCTCCAATCAGGGTGCCGATGGGCATGTGATGGCCGATGCCGTCCAATTCCTGCCCGTTCCCATCGCGAACCGAGCATCCGGCGCCGCCTCCGACTCGGGGGCGACGGAGGCTGTCACCACGAGCGAACAGGATCGGCGACAAGCCTTGGAAAGCCAGATCCAAGAACTGGAATCGCAACGTCGCCACTGGCAACAGCAGCTGGACCAGCAACCCAAGTACATGACGGTCGTGTCGAAGCCCACCCAGGCCGACCTGCCGATTCTGATTCGCGGCAACCACCAAATGCCATCCTCCATCGCACCCCGTGGCTTTCTCTCAGCCGTCTCGCTTCCTTCCGTTTCCTCGATTCCGGCTGGGGCTGACGGTCGCTTGGCTCTGGCTCGGTGGATTGCCGCAGAGGAGAATCCGCTGACGGCCCGCGTCTACGTGAACCGACTCTGGGCCTGGCTCATGGGTGCTGGGCTGGTGACCACACCCAACGAGTTTGGAACCATGGGAGCGATGCCGACGCACCCCGAGCTGCTGGATTGGTTAGCCGCCGAGTTCCACCGCAGCGGGGGCTCGACAAAGCACATCGTTCGATTGATCGTCACGTCGGCCGCGTACCAACGCCGAGTGGAGTCAACGCCCCAACTGGCAACCATGGACCCCGACAATCGACTGTACGCCCGCGGGCATCGACGGCGTCTTTCGGCAGAGGCGCTCCGCGATCAGATGTTGCGGATCAGTGGCGAGTTGGATGAAACGGTGGGGGGCTCGACCATCGCCGCCAACACGGTCACCGATTACCAATACGAACATCGGTCCCTCCGCCAGAGCATTTATCAGCCCGTATTCCGCAATGCCTTGCCCGACCTGTTTGCCGAGTTCGACTTTGCCGACCCCAGTCGCTCGGTCGGGCGGCGGTCCCGCAGCACGGTGTCCACTCAGGCCCTGGCCCTCTGGAATTCGCCCTGGGTTACCGCACGAGCCAACGCGACCGCTGCACGTGTCCGACAAATGGCACTAGCCAACACGACCGCTAACCAGGACGCCATGCTTGAAGTCGTTCGCCTGACTTACCAACATTGCCTGCAGCGAGATCCTACGGGCACCGAGTTAACTCGCTGCCTTGCCTTTCTGTCGGAGGTAGCCGAGCCGAACGATCTGCCCGGTCGTTCCAGCGACGCGGTTGAACCGGCCGATTCCGCCTACGATCCACTGGTGGATTTGGTGCAGGCCCTCTTCGCCTCCCTGGAGTTCCGCTACTTGGACTTACCACCACATATATCGGAGAGCCGCGAATGAATTCACCCAAGATCACTGCCGTTGATCCGCTGGGGCCGGCCACCGCTGACCGTCGCCACTGGCTGAGCCAAATTGGCTGCGGCTTTGCGTCGTTGGCAACCCAATGCCTATTGGCCTCGTCGGCGACGGCACAGCATGAGTCCTCGTCGGTTGCCGCAGCCAACCGATCGGCACCCGAAAATGGCTTGGACCGAACCAGCGAGTTTGCCTCCAGAACGCATCATCGTCCTGCGGCAAAACGCATTATTTTCCTATTTATGCAAGGAGGCGTCAGCCAGGTCGATACCTTTGACTACAAGCCATTGATCAACCAACGCGCCGGCGAGGTGCTCACGTTCAACGACGCTAGGCAGCTGGCCAAGATCGGACAAGCCACGCCGCAACGCCTGTTGCCGACGCCCTGGAACTTCCAGCAGCATGGGCAGACGGGACGCTGGGTGTCGGAGCTATTCCCCCACCAAGCCACGCAAGTCGATCGACTCTGTTTTTTGCATGCCGTTCACACCGAGGGCGTTGCCCACGGACCCGCGACCTTGTTTCTCCACTGCGGAGCCACTCAGTTTGTGCGGCCGTCTTTTGGTTCCTGGGTGCTGTACGGCTTGGGCCCGGACACCGAAAATTTACCAGGGTTTGTGTCCATTGCCCCGTCGCTGGGCAACGGCGGGCCGCGAAATTTTGGCTCCGCTTTTCTACCGGCGCACTTGCAGGGTACGCCGTTGGGGTTAGCCGGCAGCGATCAGCTACAGTTAGCGAACCTACAGAGTCCCCGGACCAATCGCCAAGAGCAAACTCGCCAAGCACTGCTGCGGGATTTAAACGCAGCCCAGTGGCAACCGTCCCGAGAAGCGGACGCCCTCACAGACGAGTTGGCTGCCGCGACAAAGTCACTCGAATTGGCTTGGAACATGCAAACCGTCGCTCCTGAGATCTTGGATTTCAGCAACGAGACCGCTGCCACCTTGCAGGATTATGGGATCGATCAACCAGCCACGCGTTCTTATGGACGCCGCTGTTTGTTGGCCAGACGACTGTGCGAAGCGGGTGTCCGATTCATTCAAGTCAACTATGGCGACAATTCGGCCAATCCCGCCTGGGACCAGCATTCGAATCTACCCAAACATGCCGATCATGCCCTGGCCGTCGATCGGCCCGTCGCCGCCCTATTGCAGGACCTAGCACAACGAGGCTTATTGGAAGACACCATCGTGTGGTGGGGGAGTGAATTCGGCCGCACTCCGTATTCGGAAAATAACGGCACAGGTCGCGACCACAACCCCAACGGTTTCACCATGTGGTTGGCCGGCGGTGGTTTCCGACCCGGATTCGCCTTTGGGCAAACCGATGAGTTTGGTTTCCGCGGGATTGAAGGTCGGGTCCATTTGCATGACTTGCACGCCACCCTGCTGCATCAATTGGGCTTGGATCATACTCGGCTGACCTACAAACACGCGGGCCGTGATTTTCGCCTGACCGATGTGCATGGCCGGATCATCAACAACGTCTTGACCAACGGATAATACCCCGGTTAGCCAACTCCATACCGCTCGACACAGATTCCCACGACACAGATTTCCGAGGCACAGACAATTGTCCCAAAGTATTTGTGTTATAAACAGGTGTGACACGAACACCGGATAGATTTATCAACGCACCACAAACAACCGCATTTTGATGAAAAAGGCATATTTGGATCTATGTCTGCAAAAAAGAGATCGTGGGCTGCCAGCCAGCCGGAACCCGTCAAAGTTGAACTGCCCGAAGAGGCCCAAGAAGCCGCCCGGTTGTTCCGCAGCGGGATGACGGTGCCTGGAATTGCCATGTGTTTGGGGCGACGTCCGCTAACGGTCACGCGGTGGCTCATTCACCAAGGGATCCAGGCGACTACGAGCTCGACGACCCTGGTGACCAAAGTCAAGGGAAACGTCCCGCGTATCAAGTACGTGCGTGAGATAGATCGGCTCACCCAAGATGCCATTGTGGAAGCCTATCACTCAGGCTTGGACATGGGCACGATTGCCAAATTGCATGCCTATTCAGTGGCAATCGTTCGCAAATGCCTGCTGGATAGAGGGGTCACGCTGCGAACGGGGGCGCACCCCTCCAAATCTCCCTGTGTGCCCGTCGCCCAAATCAATCAAGTGGCAAAGCTGCGCCGAAAAGGCCATCGCATCCAGGCGATTGCGGAAGAATACGGGGTAACGGTGCAAACCATCTATCGCTGGCTGCGACGCCACCCCGATCCACCGGTCCGCAAGCCAAAAAAGAAGTCGTAAAAACAC
>JAGYIQ010000038.1 GCA_018402565.1 Pirellulaceae bacterium
CAGCTCGAGCAGCCGATGATGCGCAACGAGCACATCGTCCGGGCCCACCAGACACCGGAAATTGTGCTGAACCCGGGCAACCCTGGCCAGGCGTGGAATGTCATCCATGTCAACAACGCGGCGGCCGTAGGCGGCAACGGCACCGCCGAGGCCCCGTTCACGACGCTGCAAGAAGCCCAGACGGCTGCCGCGAACCCCTGGGACATCGTCTACGTCAATCAGGGCACCAGCACGCTACTGTCGGGGACGACCTATGGCGGCACGTTTGCGTTCCAGGCCGCCAATCAGTCATTAGTCGGCAGCGGCGGCAACTTCGTGATCGCCGCCCAGCCCGGCTGCGGAACGCTCATCAACGGCAACTGGCTCTACACCATCGCCGCCCAGACAGCCGCCAACCCGGTGCTGAGCAATCCGGGTGGGGCGAGTGTTGACACGAGCGGTCAGGGCGGTGTAACGCTGGCTAACCTGACGATCACCGGGTCTGGAGAAGGCCTTGTGGCGAGTGGCAATCTGGATGGCACGATGCAGCCTGTCGGGACCACCGCCAATCCCTACGGCACGACGATTTCAGATGCCGGCGGATCGTCCGTTCGCAATGTCACGTTTGCTGGTGACGGGACTGCAGCTGCGCAGAGAGGTGTTCGCGTAGACGGGGCCACGGGCGGCGGAATCGAGTTCACCGACACGTCAATCGCCAACATGACCCGAGCCGGCCTGTTGATTCAAAACAACACCGGCACGACGGCGGCCTCATACGACGGCATCATCTTCAGCGACACCGCAAATACTGGCGGCCAAGTCAGCCCACTCATCGTCATCAGAAACAACTCCGGAACTGGGACGTACGACATCGCCTCCGGCAATCCTCCTGCCGGTTCTCTGATCACAGCGAATCAGGTAACCGACGTTGGAGGCGAGGGCATCATTGTCCAGGCCAATGCAAATACCAACACAATCGACATCGGAAACGTGTCGTTGACCGACACCGTCGATCAGGGCATCTACGTCTTCAACGACGAAAGCAAAACGTCGATTCGCTCAGACGCCGGAACGGGCATTGTCCGCAGTGTTGACGGAGCTGCCATTCTCGTCAGCCAAGGCAGCCCCACCTTCTCCTATTTTGGGACAGCGTCGAATTCGCCTCCAGCCGGCGGGGCTCCTGGCTACTTGCTTCAGGTGGATGCCACAACTGGCGGAAGCGTTACGCTTGATGGCCCCGGAGCAACACCTTTCACGGATACCGGGGATGGCATCCTGATCCAAAACGCTCTCGGCACAATCAGCGTGACAGGCGCGTCGCTCGCCAGCACCGGCTCAACGGCGATTCGGGTTGCCGGCACTCCCGGTACGCCCGCGGCAGGAACCTACATTTTCAATAATATCGAAGTGACGGGCGGAACGACCGACGGCATTCTCTTGTCGGATCTCTCTGGCACCACCACCTTCAGCGACCTGACAATGAACCTCCCCGGCACACTTGCCACTGGATTTTCTGCCACGGCGGCTGGCGCGGTCAGCATCGGTGGCGCAAGCTCCATCGAAACCGCCTCGGCAACAATGCCGGCAATCAAGATTTACGACAACGGATCGGGCGACACAACCACGCCAAACTACTTACTCACAACCGTGATCTCAGCTAATGAAACCACAAGCGCGACACCGTTTGGCGACCCTCCCTTCGGAGCCATTTCACTCGACAGTGCAAACCCCGGCACGATCAATATCAGCAGTGCCTTTACAATCGACGGGACGTCAGGCACCCAGGCTGGAACGGGGGACAATGTCAACAACCCATCATCGGTGCCTGTCTACGTCGGTGGAGCGCAGATTTCTCCGTAATGACCGGCAGCCCTCTCTGCGCACAGATCGTTTTTGGAGACACGCAGATCCTGAAGCTCCGGCCCTCGGGGCCAGCACATCACAGCCATGCATGAGCGATCGCGGGTCGCCCACTCGGGCCAAGACCTGCCTCCGCGTTGAATCACAGCAACCGAGTCTGGGGATGGCGTGACGATCCAAGCCCGTACGATCAGGTATTGCCGTCATTTGGAGGCGGTGGCCCTGGAGGAACGGGCCCGCCACCGCCATTACCGGATACAAAGTCGGCATTCACGTTGCCGTTCGCATCGACTGTCCCGCCGGCTGATGCCGGTGTGATCAGGCTATCGAAGAGCGGATCAGCTGTGATGTAGGGCGGAGGTACGGGAGTTTGAGTCTCCGGATCGTACCCAAGGCTTGCGAACGCAGCATCGCCTTTCGATGGATACCCCTCCCAATAGTACGAGCCCTGTGCGTTGCCAACGAACGTCGTGCTGGTCACCGTCCTCCCGACATAGTTCCCTTGAATCTGGATTTCCGCCGGACCAGTGCTTTTGGTAATCTGCTTTGCAAAGCGGATGCCATTACGGCCATTGGAGTAAATCGCGTTACTCGAAGAGTCGGCAGTCGTACTCGCGCCGATAGCCGCGAACACGGCTGCTCCTTCCCCATCTCCGATCAATATCCCGTCAAGGATGTTGTTCTCCACATCGGTGTTCACGACACGAGTTGCACCAGACTCAAGCCGGATTCCCCAGAAGTTCTTCCCGACAGTCGTTCGCTGCGGCGTTCCCAACGTGATGATCGCCGATGAATTCGAACCAATTGCTGCATCACTGAGCGTAACGACGCTGGTCGCTCGGTCGATTGCAATGATTGTGGTTCCACTCGCAATCTCCGTACCAGAGACCGTCTGCCCAAGATAAACGTCGTTCATATCGACGGCATCAGGCAGCGCCAGCGTGAAAAGATTCAGTGTCGTCTTTGCGGTGAACCGATCGATCGGACGAGCACCGACCTGGTTCAACGATGTGTCGCTGTTTGAGCTTCTCACCAAGACACCGACCACGTTCCCGGCAGTTTGACTACCAACCGTCGAGCCAACAACCTGCGTGTTCTGAGAGAGCCCGTCGATTAAAACTCCGGCACCATCGAGTTGCGGGGTCACTGCTGGTGACGTCGCCGGGAGTTGCGGGTTCGTGGGAATCGTCGCAGAGGTAAAGGTCCCATCCAAAACTGTGACTGGGCCCAACTTACCACTGTCACCAGTGACTCTGACCCCATACCGAACTGCTTGGGCGTCACTGTTGGAGTTCTGCCCCACGGTGAGATCTTCAAGCAACACATTGCTTGCCCCGTCCACAACAACTGCGGCCCCCTGCTCAAATCCGCCGAAACGCAACGCACTTACCGTGCTTTCGAGAGGTCGAAACGGGTTGCTCGTGGTGTCAGCCGACGCGCCGGCGAGGAGAACGAGCCCGTTCACCTCATCTGCCCTAGTGACAAAGGTGCTTTCCGAACTCGCCGTAATCCGGGACCCATCAATCACCAAGGTCTGGCTTGTGGCCCCCGGAGAGAGGTTGTATCGCTGGGTTGCGTCAATCACGAGCGGGCGTTCAATATTCGGGAGTTCTTGACGCAGTCCAATCGTTCCCGTGACCCCTGTAATACTGCCCAGCACGTTTCCAAAACGTAAAGCCTGAAGCACTTCTTGGCCAGCAAGATCGAGGGCGGCATTGTCCTGGGCTAACGTCAGCATCTTCCCGAGCGAACCCGCCGATTGGTTCGTCCCCCCGGCAGTACTTACCACCAGAGTCGTCGTGTCTCGTGGATCATACGACCCAAGCTCACTCACAACATTTGCCGTGTCGTCGGCGATCGTCAGGCCAACCAGCCCGAGCCCGTCGTAGGCCACCTGGAAGGTCTGGCCGGTCCGCGATGTGCGGAAAAATCCCTCGTTGACAAGCACCGTGGCCTCTTCAACAATTCCTTCTGGATCGGCCGGTGGTTCGGGGTTGTTGTAGCGGGTAAGCACCCAGGCGCCCTCCGCAGTTGTCACCTGATAGACACCATTCGCGACTGAGCTTGGCGTCGTGTTCGTGCCCGCTCCCCCCGGCTCGGCACCAAACTGCACCAAGATCAGGTCGCCTGCGTTGACCGGGGTCTCATTGACGCGGAGCCGAACGCCCGAACCCAACGCACCGGTAATAGTTCCGGCGCCAGCGTTAAAGGTGCCGTCCAAAATCGCCTCGGTCGCAAACCGCACCGCAATCTCATCGGCCGACCGGGCCAAGCCCGGTGAAACCCGCAGCGGGGTGGTGTTCAGAACATTGGCATACCCGCTCACCCGGTACGTGTTCCCACGATCGTCACCATCGGTGACGTACATGCGTCGGCCGACTGGGAGTTCCGCTGTCGTTTCAGCGAGTGCATAGCGGCGGAGCTGCCAAGGCTCAGACGCATTCCCGAGGCTCACGATCTGATAGACACCGTTCTCTTCAGCGTTCGCCTGCTGATTCAGGAGCACGAGATCCCGGAACCGCAACGGATTGGTCGCGGCGTCAAGCCCGCCGAAGGCTGCAAGGGCGGCTCCGTTGATACTACCATTAGTGTTCGCAGTAATCGTCGAGGGGGTGATTCCCGGTGTGTTCTGGGCATAGGACACAGCCGTCAAGTCCGCCGTCGTGGTGACCGCCCGAACCTGAAGGCTCCCCTGCCCCGCAATTGCGGCATCAAGCACGGTCACCGGCGCTTGGGTTGTCCGGACCTTGACCGAGCCGGCTGCCTGCATGTTGGCCGCGGTTCCCGCAAGCAGGTCTGCGGCGACGCCCATCACCAGCGTGTCGCTGCTGACCGCCGTCACATCGATGCTCCCCTCCGGAGCCGAGGCAAACAACACCCCTGTCTCCCGAAGAGTGAGCGAAAGAGCGGCAACGTCGTCGGCGACACTCGGCGTGTCTGAATTGACGTCGACACCGCGGGCGGTGACGCTGGCCGATCCTCCTGCAGTGCTGATGCTGAATTCACCGGGTCGGCCAGACACGACCGTAACATTGCGAGCGTTATTTGCCTGCCCATTGACAACGCTGGCCACCGACACGTCAACAAACGGAGCTGCGGTATCGATGTCGACATCACCGTCAGCAAAAACCTGAACATCGTAGGCGGCCAACAGGCCGTTGCTCTGCACGCCTCCCGGGGTCGCCGGGCTCGCGGCCGAACGCTGGTCGATCAGAATCTTGTTGACCGCCCGCACGCCCTGGCCGAGGGCGATAGACCCATCGGTCGCCGTGACCGTGATATCGGTGGTGATCCCGTCGAAGGGCCGGGCCAGCACCTGCACGAGCCCGTCGATGCTGACATCGGTCGCCTCCAGAGAAATCTGCCCATCGACGGTTGTGAGCCAGGCGGTGCCCGTGATGGCCCCTCCTGCCGTGAACGACAGATCCTGGCTCGACTGAATCGTGGAGGTCAGAGCGAGGTCGCCCCCAACAGTGACGTCCACCGGCCCGCCCGAGGCAAGGTTGGCGTCGATCGAGAGGTCATCAGATTCTCGGATCGTAATCGCAAACGGGAAGGGACCCTCCGGGATTGGGTCATGGTCATCAGGACCGTCGGCGGGGAACGGAGGGTTCATCGCGGCCGTGTCCTCCGCCGAAATCCGCATGCTCGTCACGGCAGTATCGAGATCGACAACCTGGATGACGGCATTCTGAGCCTCGGGCGGCGTCGCATTGGCGAGGGTCACATCGAGCGTGGTGCCTGAAAGCGACCCAGTCGAAACTCCTGAACTGTTTTTGGTGGTGAAGGTGTATGGGGCCTCAGTGATTGTCGTCTGGAAGAGATAGCTCTGGGTCGCAGCCGCAACATCGCCCTCAAAGACGATGTCCGACGCGGCAACGTTTGCGGTGAGCAGGTTTGCTGTTCCGCCGCCCACGCCCCGCAGACCGCTGCTGCCGGCAACGTAGAGTCGCCCGCGGTCACGGATGTCTGAGCTGTTGTCATCTGCAATATGGAAGTTGAAGCTCGGCGACTCAATCACCGTGGTCGCCTCAAACCGCTCGACCTTCGTGTCGTCATAGCCGTTGTTGTAGAAATCGATGGTCGTCGTCCCGACAGGCAACGACACCGGCCGCGTCAGGTCAACCCGGCCCGTGACCGTATTGACAGCCGCCACGAAGGTATTCAGCGGAATGTAGGTGTCGGTCTCGATCGTACCCTGTGGTTGGACCACCGCGCCGGGCTGAATATCAAACGGCCCCGGGCCGTCGAGGAAAATCGTCGCTGATTCTACAAGTTCTTCCCCTGCCGCCAGGGTGACCGACGCTGAGGCAACCGAACTGGGATTGTAGATGTCCAGCGGGTCACCGGAAAGCGTCGAGACGACATGCGAAAGCGTCAGTTCGTTGCCATTGATTGCAACGACATTGGTGTCGGCTGGAAACCACTCAAAACCGGGAGCGTCATTGCCAGAGTCGACAAAAACACGCGCACCGACTTGAACGCTCGCAGCATCTGAGATCGGCACGATGTTCGACGCATAGACATCCCCGACGACGTTTGTCTCGACACTCGGCGAATTGTGGAAACGCGACTCAAGCACCCGGGTGCCGCCGTCAGCCACCACGGGTGCATTGACCAGCACATTCGTCGCCCGCAGGTCCAGCAGGCCTTGGTCAGCAGTTCCCCGAGAGGGAGAATTGATCGGGCTGGCGACAGTGATCGTTGAATCAGGCGAGGGCAGATCGACCGCGAATCCGGCATCGACGGTCAGCCCCGTCGCCAAGGTCACCGTGCTGGGATCATCGGCGACGACCGGCGACGCATAGTTGACGAAAAAGGTCGTCTGAGGATTAAGGGTCGTACCGTCTCCGGTATAGTTCAAGCTGATCTGCCCAGTGTAAAGATTCACCGTACCAGTGACACCCATATCATCATCTCCCGCGCCGGAAAACGGCAATGTGATTGATGTCTGATTATTACTAAAGACGAGCGGCCATTCACCGTTAATCAAACCGTCTTGCTCATCAAGCAAGTTTTGCGTCGCAAATGTCGAACCATCGACGGCCCCGTTGTCAAGCGTGATGACAAAATTGCTTGAAAAGAAATTGGGAGAACCGCCCAACGTACCCGGCAGAACGTGAAAGGTCTCATCTGCTTCCAAACCGGCGAAGCCTCCGACAGGGGCAACGTTGTTCGCATCGGGCAGGGTTGTAGACCGGCCAGATCCCACAGATTGGGTCCAGGTGTTCTGCACTCCCTGGGACACAAAAATGTCTTGGTAGTTGTTACCGTCAACGACGCTGTTCGTATCGAAGGCGACGTCGAAGCTTGAGAAGAACCCAGGATTGTCTGCCAGTTCGAGAAACGAGACCGGTTCGCTGCCCGCACCGATCGTCTGGAGCGTCTGCCGCAGATAAAGGTCATCGCCACTTTCATCGAGAATGAAGGCTGCATAGCCCGGCGAGTCTCCGCCCGCGTTGTGAGTAAAGACATTCACCGTCAGGGCAATTCTGGGCTCAAGTTTCTCCGCTACGGCGAAAAAATTGCCATGGCTGCCCCGTCCAGTGACCGCTCTACACCGCCCCGTTCGCCGCGGACGCTTCATCAAAGCAAGCCTCGAAAAAATGTTCGCAAGAGCCATTGCCCCCCCTATTAGAGATCCTCAGAAGGTCTCGAATTAGATTCCCGATGCCAAAAGCTGATTCGTGCTACTTCGCTGAAATTTATTTTCGTTCTTTTCTTACGGAGCCGCAAGAATTTGGTTCGCTGGAGGGAAAACCGCCGGATTCTGCCAAAAACCGGGGATTTCCGCGGATGACCGAACCTGCAGCGGTTCACGTCGCTTACCCCGTTTCGGGAATCGACGCTTCACAGTGAAAAGCGAAACCTCAACCAAGTCTCGCGGTGAGGTTTCCCCAACCCCGCACGCTCAACACGCTCCTTTAGATGCGTAAATAGCGACACGAAACCAGCCTGCGGTACGCCAATGCCGCCCGTGGTGACTTTGAAAACACCCAAAACCGGCCGGGAAGGGAGAATCGGTGTCCTCGATGCTAACTGTCCATGGAAAAAGCCATCCATGGCCTTTCTCCACTTGGGCAACACCCGAAAACGCCGAGGGTTTTCGGGGTTGCCGGTCGCCGCATCCTGCGGCGGCAGACTTATTCCACAGCCTGCTAAACCGAACTCCCGACCAAACCGGTCAGGCAAGCCTGTGAAAACCAGTGAATTGATCCGGCCCACAGGTTGTGAAACGAGTTCGCAACCAGCAGTACCGAATCACCTAGCATATCGAAAAAATATTATCTCTTCGCGACAAGCATTCCAAGCCGTAAACCATCCTGTCGGTCCACTGTGGGGGCACAAGCAGCCATGAGCACCAGTTCACTCCGAATTCGTCAACTGCGATGCAGGCACGAACTCCTCGAACGCCGCGACTGCCCGGCGGGCTTCAGCCTGACGCCGATCACCGCAGACGCGACCGTCACCGAGGGAAACGCGGCCGAGTTCCGCATCACGATGGACGCCGCGTCACCGATCCCGCAGAGCGTCATGGTATCGACTGAGTCGCTCACAGCCTTGCTCGGCTCCGACTACATGTTCCGCACCCAGCGGATTACCTTTTTTCCAGGGGAAACCGAAAAGACGTTTTCCGTTCAGTCGCTCCGCGATGCCGTCGAGGTCACCGAGGGCATCGAAACCCTCCGGGTCTACGTGCGACCGGTTGGCGGCACGCCGGCAGAACTCTCACACGTTGTCACCATTGATGACTACGTGCCGCCGGAGCAGTTCACGATCACTTTCAACTTTGTCAATGACGTTCCCCAGAGCATCATCAACGCCTCGGCCCAGGCAGCCGAACGCTGGACCGAGATCATCGTTGGAGACCTGCCCGACGCCATCAGCCCTACCCATGGGCTGGTTGACGACATCCTCATCAACATTCAACTGGGCCTGCTCGGTGACGTCGGCACCGATGGCGACGGCAATACGCTGGCCAACGCCCGACCGCTCGAGTTCCGCACCGATGCCGACGGCCTGCCCTTCGTCGCGGAGGTCGGGGTGGACGAGGCCGACGTTGACCGCACAGACCTCGTGGCAGTGATGATCCACGAGTTTGCCCACGCGCTCGGCTTTCCCGACGCTGCTGGCTTTCAGCAGTATGTGTCGGAAGACGGCAGCTACTTCACCGGCCCCAACGCCGTCCGGGAATACAACAGCGTGTTCGGGGCTGCAGCCGACCCGCAGGGTGTGCCGTTTGACACAACCGGCGGCGGCGGCACCGCCTATGCCCACTGGAATGAGGATGTCTTCGGCAACGAATTGATGACGGGCTTTATTGATCCCAGCGGAAACCCGATCAGCGTCATCACCGTCGGGGCCTTTGACGACATGGGCTACACGGTCGATTACGCCGCGGCTGACGCCTACTCGCCGCCGGCCGCGGTTGCCCCCGCCGCGGCAAATCAGCCAGCCAACGCCGCCGCTATCCGCGTCCTGCCGGCCCGCATCAGCTTTCCCGATCGACCGCCGCTGATCCTCAGCGACGACGACGCTGCCCGCCAGCTCGTACGGACCGCCCTCAATGATGCCCTCAGCACTGCCCCGCCCCACGGCCCACTCGACCTGCGGCACCTCGCCGACGAGCAGCGGGCGGTCCTTGCCGCCTGGGCCAGCGCCATCGGTCTGAATCACCACACCGCGTGATCT
>JAGYIQ010000039.1 GCA_018402565.1 Pirellulaceae bacterium
TTTAAAGGTTGGGGTAAGAAGTTGGGGCGGCAGGAGAAGTGGGAAGTCGCGGGAATCGGGGATTGTTTTGGCTTGCAGGATGGCGGGAGGAGCTCAAGGCTTTTCGCTTAATGATCCTGCGCACCGCATCCCTCGTTGTCCCGTTGTTGGTGGCTGCGTCCCTGAACTCGCCGGCATCGGCGGCTGACGTTTTGCCTGTGACGGATGGCACCATTTATTCGACCAACACAGCCATCACCAACCAATACATCGCGACCTCATCTTCCCTCCGCGGCGCACTGGAGTTTGCCGCGTTGGACACCAGCAAGTTCGCGTCCTTCCAACTGGCTCTCAATCCCTACGCCTTGCCGCTCGGCGATTTGACGGTCGCTATTTATGGCTACGGAAACGCGGACGGCGCGATCACCGGTGATGACTATAATGCCGGCACTTTGCTTGGGACACTGACGTTGCCCGTCAATCTTGGCTACGGCCAAGACGCGTTTTTCGACGCGACGGATTTTGTCCGCAATGTCCCTGGTGAGTTCTTTGGTTTCAATCTGCGGACCGATTCCGGCGGCGACACGTTCAGCTCGTTGGAATACAACTACGGCAAGCCGTCGAGGTTGGTTGTCACTGTCGTCCCCGAACCGTCCACCTACGCCCTGCTCCTCATGACCAGCGCGGGTGCGCTGTGGTGGGCGAGGAGACGGCGGTAGGTTGGCGAAAAGTTTGTCATGGTATTGGCGGAAACCTCCGGCCGTTGGATTCATGGGCATGGATGCTGATGGCTCCCATGAGGATCTTGGTTGCCCCGCGCCTATCGTCGTTCTCGTTCTCGGCGAGCAGTGCGTCCCAATTGGGATCGATGTTGTTCACCAGTCGAGCCACGTCCCATGCCGAGGCCAGCACGGCGGCCGATTGTCTGTGACGATTCCGATATGATGGATCTTCGACTTGCCCCAGCGCGGGAGAAAGATAAAAAGGATAGTGCGGTGCTTCTTTTCAGCCCCCACGGCCGTGGGCTTGTCTTTGCGGCAACGCAGCGGTTTGTCGGTTCAACCACCGGCCCCAAAGAACAAAAACCATGAAAAAATCCCACCTTGTCGCGGCGCTCTTTGCCGTTTTCACCCTCGTCCCCAACCTTCGTGCGGCACTGCTCACGATTGACACCGTGACCGTAGGCGATGCGGGCAATGCGGCCGACACCGGCTACGGCGCGGTGGCTTATGAGTTCGAGATCGGAAAATACGAGGTGACGATCGGGCAATACGCCACGTTTCTGAGTTCTGTGGCTGCGACGGACACCTACTCGCTCTACAACCCGAGCATGGGGACGGATCTGAACATGGCTGGAATTACGCAGGCTGGGATCAGCGGGAGTTTTTCCTACTCGGTGATCGGCAGCGGTAACCGTCCGATCTCCTACGTGAGTTGGTTTGACGCGGCGCGTTTTGCCAACTGGATGAACAATGGTGCGACCGTTGGTGCGAGCACGGAGACGGGGGCTTACACGCTGAACGGGGCGACAACAGGCATCATCCCCAAGAACGCCGGGGCGGCTTGGTGGATACCCAGCGAGGATGAGTGGTATAAGGCGGCATATTACAAGGGCGGTGGCACCAATGCCGGTTACTGGGATTACCCGACCCAGAGCGACAGTACCCCGGGCAACGTGGTCGGCGGGGCGCCCAATCAGGCCAACTATCGTGTTAACAACTTTTACGCCGCTACGCAGTCGTCGAGCTATTCCAGCACGCAGAACTATCTGACCGATGCCGGTGCTTTCAGCAGCAGCGCCAGCGCTTATGACACCTACGATCAAGGTGGCAACGTTGCCGAGTGGAACGACGCGGTGATCTCCGTTTCCTCCCTGGGCCTCCGCGGGGGCTCTTGGCAAAGCCGCGACGTCGACAACCAATTGGGGTCTTTCTACCGGTCCAGCAGCAATCCCTCAAATGAGAGCAGCACCATCGGGTTCCGCCTCGCCAGTGACGCCACCCCCATTCCCGAACCAGGCACTTGGGCCGCCATGGCCATCTTTGCGGGCGGCGCGGCTTACGCGGGCTGGCGCCGTCGGCGGTTCGCTCGTCCGTTGGAGAGAGAGCGGACAAGCGAGCCGCTCGTCCCCACCTCAGCCAGCAAAGTCTGAAATCTTTGGGGACTTGGCCCTCAGGCGTGATCGTGCCATCGGGCCTCCGGGCGGCGGGCGGCTTTTTGTGAGAATGCCGCCATAATAGATTTTCGACTTGGCCCAGCCGGGGGCGGATATAAAACGTTGTTTGTTGTTAGGTTTTCAGGCCCCACGGCCGTGGGTCTGACGTTGGGGTAGCGAGGCGGTTTTGCTGCTTCAACTCACCGCGGCCAAAAAAAACCATGAAAAGATCCTACCTTGTCGCGGCACTCTTTGCCGCCTTCACCCTTAACTCCAGCCTCCAGGCGGAGCTGATCACCTTCGGCAGCGGTGCCAACACGTTCGGTATCGACTTCCTTAACATAGGCAACGCGGGTAACGCGGCTGATACCACCACCTATGGGGCGGTGCCTTACGAATACCGCATGGGGAAATATGAAATCTCCCAAGACGCCATTACCAAGGCCACGGCTAGCTGGATGGCCAACGTGACGGCTGGGGCGTGGAGCGGCAGCCAGCCGGCGGCAAACATCAACTGGTACGAGGCGGCGGCTTTCGTCAACTGGTTGAACACGAGCACAGGTAAGACGGCGGCTTATGATCTTGCATGGAACGGTTCCGCATGGAGTATGAATCCTTGGAGCAGCGGGCAGGCGTGGACGGCGGGCGGAGAAAACCTCTATCGGAACAAGGACGCCTTTTATTTTCTGCCCAGCGAGAACGAGTGGTACAAAGCCGCTTATTATAATCCTGCCGGCTCGAATTATTTCGTTTATCCCACGGCGAGCAGCAGCGCCCCGACGGCGGTGGCCAGCGGGACTGATCCGGGCAGTGCGGTTTACCAATTTGTGAGTTTTTCTCCGGCTGTGGTAAGCACTGCTGGTGGTTTGAGCTCTTACGGCACCATGGGCCAAGGCGGTAATGTTTGGGAGATGAACGAGACGGCTTTCGATGGTGCGAACAACTCCCCATCCGAGAGTCGTGCCTTGCGCGGCGGTAGTTACCCCAACGATGCGACCCGTTTAGCGTCCTCGTTCCACGGATCGGCGGAGCCTTCACTTCGTGCGCTGGCAGAGCAGGAACGCACGGCGTCGCTCGATCACGCCCCCCCGTTGCTAATCCGGGGGGCGGGTATATTGTTCACTCATAACTAATGAAAACAACAACCCGCTTTACCGCCGTAGCTGTCTTATTTGCTGCGTTCACCCTCACCCCCAATCTCCAGGCCGAGCCGCTGGTCACGATCGAGACGGTGACGGTGGGCGACACCGGTAATGCCGCCGACACCACCGGCTACGGCGCGGTGGCCGAGGTGTTTGCCATCGGCAAATACGAAGTGACCATCGCGCAATACACCACCTTTCTTAACTCAGTGGCCGCGGTGACAAGCGAAAGCTACCTCATCAATCTCTGGTCCCATTACATGGAGAGCAAGGGCAACATCGCTGGCATCAGTCGGAGTGGGGATGGAACTTTGGTCAGTCCTTACCGTTACTTGGTGATCGGTAGCGGCAACCGTCCGATCTCCTACGTGAGTTGGTTCGATGCGGCGCGGTTCGCCAATTGGATGAACAATGGTGCGACCAATGGGGCGAGCACGGAGACCGGGGCTTACACGCTGAATGGCGCGACCAACGGCGTGGGTTTTACCAAAAACCCGGGGGCGACCTGTTGGATTCCCAGCGAGAACGAATGGTACAAGGCTGCATACTACAAAGGTGGCGCGACCAATGCAGGCTACTGGGTTTATCCCACGCAGAGCGACACCGCACCGGGCAACCTCATCGGCGGGGTGGCCAATCAAGCCAACTACTATAACGGAGTTTATGCTGTGACCCAATCGTCGGACTACTCCGACTCGATAAACTATCTGACCGATGCCGGTGCGTTCAGCGGCAGCGCAGGTGCTTATAACACCTTCGACCAAGGTGGCAACATGTTTGAATGGAATGATGCCGTGATCGGTTCCTCCCGGGGCATCCGCGGAGGATCTTGGGCCAACGGCCTCGTCATCACCGTGCGGTCTTCCGACCGCGGCTACGACGTCCCCTCCAGCGAGCGCAGCTTCGTCGGGTTCCGCGTCGCCAGTGTCTCTGCGCCGGTCACGAACGTCATTCTCACCGTCGAAGAGGCAGCTACCTTGTCGGGCGATTGGCAATTTGTCACCGAGATCAATGTCGGTCCGATGACCAACACCAGCGAGTTCTACCGCTTGAAGATCCGCACCGTAGTTGAATGACCACGCCCTTTGCCTTGCGCCTTTCGGTGGGTTGGTAGGGCTAGGCTGAGGCGCGGCGTATTACAAGAGCGGCGGGCGCAATGCAGGATATTGGCTTTATCTCACGCAGAACAACTTCGCACCGGGCAACCACATCGGCGGGAATGCCAATCAAGCCAACGACTTCCACAATGGGGTTTATTCCGTGACGCAGTCGTCTACCTACCCCGACAAGCAGAACTATCTGACCGATGCCGGCGCGTTCAGCAACAGTGCCAGCGCCTGTGGCACCTTTG
Source organism: Pirellulaceae bacterium (assembly GCA_018402565.1). Lineage (GTDB taxonomy): Bacteria > Planctomycetota > Planctomycetia > Pirellulales > Pirellulaceae > M30B19. Next base: position 4,628 of record JAGYIQ010000039.1, read on the forward strand.
ATCAAGGTGGCAACGTCGAGGAATGAAACGATGCGGTAATTGGTTCGGACCGGGGCTCCGCCGGGGGTACTTGGCTCAGCTCCGACGCCGATCTGCAGAAGTACTCCTACGCTATCTCGATGGCCAACCTCACGCTCTAGAACGTCTACGTGGGACTCCGTCTTGCCAGTGTCCCTTCTCTCAGCATCCCCGAACCCTCGACCTATGTGCTTTTGTTGCTGGGAGCAGGAGTGACCTATTTTGGAAGCGCCGGAAGTTTTTCTCTTTGATTTCTGGGGACTCTTTGGCTTGGTCGTGCGCTGGCAGAGCAGGGACGCATGGCGTTGCGGTACCACGCCCCCGGTTGCTAATCCGGGGGGCGGGTGTATTGTATTTAGTCATCATGAAAGTAACGTTCCGCTTTACCGCCGTAACTGTCTTATTTGCTGCGTTCACCCTCGCTTCCACAACCCAAGCCACCGTCGTCTACGACTTGGTGCCGGTGGGAGATCCGGGGAACGCAGCAGACGTGGGGGGCTTCGGTTCTGTGGCCTACGAGTACCACATCGGCAAATACGAGGTGACGATTGGTCAATATACGGAGTTTCTAAATGCGGTAGCCAAGACGGACACACACTCCCTCTACAATGTCGGCATGGCAACTTACCTCAACTTCGCTGGTATCTCACGGGCGGGTAATGATGGCTCATACATCTACAGCGTGATCAACAATGGCGGTGACAGCAGCAACCGTCCGATTTACTGGGTGAGTTGGTTCAACGCGGCCCGGTTTGCCAACTGGATGGCCAACGGCCAGCCTACGGGAGCACAGAGCATTAGGACTACGGAGAATGGTGCTTACAACGTCAACGGTGCCACCAGCGGCAATGCAATGGCCAAAAACGCGATAAACCCAAATACGTTTGCTGCTCCTACCTTCTACATCCCGACCGAAAACGAGTGGTATAAGGCGGCGTATTACTCGCCGGAACATGGCGGTATCGGCAGTCCGGGCTACTTCCTTTACGCCACGCAGAGTGACGCGGTCCCAGGAAATGTTATCGGGGGTGCGGCGAACCAAGCAAACTACTATAATGGTGTGTTGTCCGTGACACAGTCGGCCAACTTTGAACTGAGCCAAAACTACCTCACGGACGTGGGAGCGTTTTCAGGCAGTGGGAGTTTTTACGGCACGTTTGACCAGAGCGGCAACGTGGAGGAGTGGAACGATCGCACGGTTGGCGGCGACTCGGAGCGGGGGTTTCGGGGCGGCGCCTACTGGGACGGCACGGGCTCCATGTCGCGCAAAACCTTAGGAACTGCCCACCCGGATTCGACCTGCGGCTTTCGTCTCGCAAGCCCCAATTCGTCTGCCCCAACCGGGCCTGTCATTCTTACCGTCGAAAAAACTACAGCCCTCTTGTCGCGGCAGTGGACGCCTGTGCCGATCACGGCCAACATGATTACACCTGAGGGCGAATTGAATGTTGGCGCCTTGACCAATACCCACGAGTTCTACCGCTTGAAGGGCCGCATCGAAGCTGAGTGACAATGACCGGCGCAGGTGCGCTGTGGAGCGCGCCGCGGCGGCAGGTTGGGGGATGGTGAGTTATAGCCAGTTAACGGAAAATCCGCACGGCAGCGCTTCCATCGTTCCTGCCTGCCTTGCCGGGTTCCAAGAAGGCTCCCGGTCGGGCCGAAGGCCTGATTCCGCCCGCGATTGCCTCCTATGGTATGGTGGTTACAAACTCGGGGTATGGGTGTATTTTCCGCTGGTCAAGTTATGCAAACAACAACTCGTCGCATTCTCGTGGTTGCGCTGTTTTCCGTTTTTTCCCTCGTCCCCAGCCGCTCTGCCCAGCCGCTGGTCAGCCTGGAGATGGTGAACGTGGGCGACCCCGGCAATACCGCCGACAGCACCACCTTCGGCGCGGTGGACTATGTCTTCGATATCGGCAAATACGAAGTGACTATCGGCCAATACAACACGTTCCTTGGGAGCGTGGCCGCGGTAACGGGCGACAGCTACCTCATCAATCTCTGGGACGCCCGCATGGCGAGCGATCTCAACATCGCCGGCATCAGTCGCAGCGGGGCAGGAACGACGGGCGATGCCTACCGCTACTCGGTGATCGGCAGCGGCAACCATCCGATTGCCTACGTGAGTTGGTTTGATGCAGCGCGTTTTGCCAACTGGATGAACAACGGTGCGACCCATGGCGCGAGCACAGAGACCGGGGCTTACACGCTGGGCGGCGCGACCAACGGGATTTACCCCGTGAATCCCGGGGCGACGTGGCGTCTGCCGAGCGAGGACGAGTGGTATAAAGCGGCGTATTACAAGAGCGACGGGACCAATGCGGGATATTGGTTTTATCCCACGCAGAGTGACACCGCGCCGGGCAACACCATCGGTGGGGACCCCAATCAAGCGAACTATTATGCGGACGACTTCGCTGTCACGCAGTCGGTGGATTACTTCAGCTCAACAAATTACCTCACCGATGCCGGTGTGTTCAGCAACAGTCCCGGTGCCTATGGCACTTTCGATCAAGGTGGCAACTTGTTTGAATGGAACGATGCGGTGATTGGCTCGGACCGGGGCCTCCGCGGGGGCGCTTGGTTCGACCTCGTAAAAGACCTGCAGTCCACCAACCGCGCCCACAGCGGCCCATCGAACGAGGGTTTCCTCGTGGGGTTCCGCCTGGCCAGTGTCCCCGAACCTTCAACTTACGCATTGCTTTTGTTGGGTGCGGGCGCGGTGTATGCGTGGAAACGCCGGAAGCGTTCCCTTTGATCTTTGGGACTTGTGACCCCTTGAGGGCGCTTGGTGGATGACAAGGAGACGGTGTTAGGTTGGCGCGTAGTTTGTCATAGTCGCCGCCGTGAAATTTTCCGAGGCTGGATTGGTAGGGGACGTTGACGCTCACCGCTTTACGCGACCCCCTCCGCCCCTCTGGCATGGCTTGGGTGGTCAGTTGGCGGATTGCGTTGGGAGGTTGGTGATGTTGGTGGTGTGGTCGAAGAAGGCAAGGCGCTGGGCGGTGTCGGCTTGGTGATGGGCGGCAGGCTTTGTTGACTTCGTTTCCTTCTGTTTACAAGCTGTCAGCCTTCGCCGGCGTGGTGGAATGGCAGACACATCGGACTTAAAAGCCTCCTTTCTGGTGCTTTTTTCGGTCCCATTGCGCCCAACCAAAAGCCCGTAAACCCTGTGTTTATGCGGGTTCGCGGGTGGATGCCTTTCCTCACGGGCGTTCCCGAGTGGGCGGTGGAAGTAGAACAAAAAGTAGAACAATTCGATCAAGCGGTCGCGCTTTTTCTTTAGCCGCCTCCAGCCCCTTACCGGTTGCCCAGACGTTCCCACGGCTATGATCCAGCGGAGTCCTTTCCCGATGTGTCTGTGCCGCCCCGGAGACCTTGCACGTAGGCAGCCCAATCCTCGACGGCGGGTGTCTGTGCTGGCGGTCCCTGCCCTTCCGCTATTTGCCTTTCGCGTGGCAATGGCAGATCTTTAAGCGTAGCCACCGCCACCAGATTGCTGCTTCTTTATGTGTGGCTACTGCTGGTGCTTTAAGTGTCTTAAAGTGTTGGTGCACAATGGTATACGTATAACAAAGTGCGTAGTTAAACGCTGTTATATCTACGCCATTTGCCACGGGTTTTCTGCGGCCGGCGGACGCACCTGCCCGCAACCCACACAGCACCAGAGAGTTGCGAACTATAGGTGATAATACTTATGCGTATCTACTTGCGTTGGAGGCGGTCCGGTCGAAGTGTGAGGGTCATGCGCTGGTTCCTCCTGCTGATTGTTAGTGCGTCTGCTGTTTGGGCGCAGTTTCCTTTGCCCACCCCAACGCGGCCTATAAGTTTCCCGCTACCAGTGCCACAACGGATGGAGTTAGGAGAGGGTTCAACGACAACCGTGGTGACGTGGGGGGACAGCATGTTTTTTCCTCGATCCACGCTGCCTGCTGGTCTGGTTGATGTGGTACAAGTTGCGGCGGGGTCTGATCACGCCATTGCCTTGAAGAGCGACGGGACAGTAGTTGCGTGGGGGAACAACACTTTCGGTCAAACCGCGGTGCCTGCTGGTTTGGTTGATGTGGTGCAAGTTGCGGGTTTCCATCATACAGTAGCTCTGAAGAGCAGCGGGACCGTGGTGGCGTGGGGGTTGAACGACTATGGCCAAACCATGGTGCCTGCCGATCTGACCGATGTGGTGCAGATTGCGGCGGGGGATGATATCACTGCTGCCTTGAAGCGCGACGGGACAGTAGCGGCGTG
>JAGYIQ010000004.1 GCA_018402565.1 Pirellulaceae bacterium
GCGACCACAGTGCAACCTAACCTTCCATACGTCCTAAATACTCCAACAACTCCCGCAGCCGCGGCATGGGTAGCCCCACAACATTGGTCGCATCACCCGATTCTAAGTGCACCCAATCCAAGCCATCCTGGAATCCAAACGCGCCCGCTTTGCCCTCCCACGCGTCCGTATCCAAATACGCCTCCAAAGCCGCTGGATCCAACTTGTCCATCCGCAAGTCGCTCCGCACCACGTCCTTCATTTGCAAATCACTGGGGCGATGCCAGACCACCACGCCCGTGTACACTTGATGCACGCGGCCCGACATCAACTGCAACATCTCGGCGGCATGCTGGCGATTCTTTGGTTTCCCCAGTATCTGGCCGTGACAATGCGCCACCGTATCGGCCGCGATCACGATCCCCTCGGGTACGGACTTTGCCACATCGGCCGCCTTCTGCCACGCCAATCGCTGGACCAACTCAGGCGGGCTCTCCTGCGAGCACAAGCCACACTCGGCCTCCGGTGCCGGCACCTGCACCACAAACTCGTAGCCATACTCGGCCATCAAGGCTGCCCGCCGCGGCGAGCCACTGGCCAAGATCAATCGTCCCAACGCCTCACGCATACATCCACTACCTTCTCTTCGGACACCAACAACGCTCACGCAACAGCAACAGGACGTGCACGGCCGTGACCACCACCGCAGCGCCGCCCGCGTAACGATGCAACGCCACCGCTTGCAACATGTCGGCCGTCCCCAACCAAGGGAACATCCCCGGCACAATCGCCACCGCCGCCGCCAAACAAGTCGCCACCATCAGCCACCCCGATCGAACCAACCAAACCGAACCCGTCGCAGTCTGCCCGCCATCGCCACCGCGGCCACCCACCAGAGCCGGTAGCCACGCCCAGGCCACCACCGCCAACAACCCCAAAAACGCGCCCGCCACCGTCACGTGCACCAACAATGCCCAGCCCAACATCGCCGACCCTCGAGCCAACGACCCAAACGAGGTCAACCCCAAGATCCCCACCGCGATCACAAAACAGACAAAAAACGCAGTATTTAACACACGCCATCGCCCAGCCGACGTCGGAGCCCCAACCCCCGCCGCGGTCTCGGAAAAAGGCAGCATTCCCGTCAAACAGGCCGCCAAGAGCCCCAGCGCCGCGGCCGCCACCGCCGCCAAGGCAAAGTACTTGAACTGGGCTCGCCCCGTCATCAGTTGATTCCAGGCGGCAAACCGCGTGCGATCGCCCTGCAGCGGAGCCGGTAGCGCCAACCGCGGTGTCTCAGCGCCAGGCACCACGGCCACCGCCGTCAGCTGCTCGGTAAAGTACGGACTGTCCGACCGATGACACTCCGTGCAGCTCTTCGCCCCCAGCGACTGCGTGGCGGGCCGAACGTTGTGCCCCAGTGGCCAAAACACGGGAGCGGCAGGGCCCGACATCGCTTCCGCATCGGCCTCCGCGACCACGCGTCCCTGGTCGTCCAACGCATGGATCCGACCACCACTGACAAACACCGCCGCGCCCGTCACCTCGGCTTGGATGGCCGCCAACCCCGCCGCCAAACGCTCGTCAATCTGAGCTCGCCGCAACGTCTCCTCCAAGGCCTTTAGCTGGGCGACCTCCTCCGCCGTCCGCTCGGCTTCAGCCACTTTCGCACGGTCCTCGCCTAACAACTCGCGGCGCTGCGCCAGGGTCAACTTGATCTCGCCGATCTCCCCCGCCAAATCCTGGCGGACTTTGAGCGGCTTGCGCAACCAGGCCGCGGCCTGCTCCGGATGCAGCGGCACCACCGAACCATCCGCCTGACGCTCGCCCCAATACGAGGGCCACATCCAGCGGAAAGGAGCATAGCGGCCTTCATCGTCCGACTCGCGATTCGATCGCTGCAACTGAACGGCCGCACCCACCCAAGGCGCTTCGGCACCGGTCCACTTGACGTGGGCCCCCAAGCCATGAACCTGCGACAATAGGACCGACGGCGGCTCGTCCGGCAACGGCCCCGAGTGACACGCCGTGCAAGCCATCCGCTCGAAATGCAGCGGCGGGATCCCCGCATGCAGCGGCCGCGGCGCCCCCATTTTGCCCGGCATCGTCAGGCTGGACCTCAGCCCGGCTCCTCCCGCGGACAGCTCGCCTCCCGCCAACCCAGCCCGCTCGCCCGCCGGTCCCCGGCCCGCCGAATCGTGGCCCGCCTGTTCCGCTCCAAAATCCGCTCCCAAGTGACAGCCCTGGCAGGACAGCACGCTTGCGGCCGCGCCCACCGAGTGCCTCTCGCCGGCAAAGCCACGTACCGTCTCGTGATCCAAACCGTTGCGGTGACAATCCACGCAGGCCATGCCCGCTCGCACGTGCACATCCTCGTCGTGCCACCACCGCTGGCCCTGGACCGCGTCCGCTGCCGTCTGCGTGTGGCAGTAATAACAGGCGTTGTTCTCGGGCTTGCGAACCAAATCGAACAGAACCCGACCATCGTGGCGGAAACGGTTCGGGTCGTACTGCACCGCGGGCAACTGGGCCGCTGCCCCCTCGGCCTTTGGATCAAAATCGTCTTTTAGCCGCCGCGTCTGGCCCTGCACCGTGGCCACCCCCAAAGCCGCGGCCGGGGCATAGGCGAAGTTCTCCTGCTCGATTTGCTCCGTCCAGGTGAATGGGCTGTAGCCGCTGCCTTGGCGATGGTGACACAGCATGCAATCGATCAGCAGCGGACCCGTCAAATGCGAGCGATCGACCTGCCCAGTCACGGTCGTGGCCGAGTCGGCAACCCGCGGGCCGCCCGCCAGGCCCTCCTCGCTCCCGGGTCCACCGCCCGGCAAGAAGCCACCGAAGCGAGCGGCCATCTGCCAGCGAGTAATCCCCAATTGATCCGGGTGGAACGTGCCCGGCCCGCCGCGATAGGACAGCGGCAGCTGCGTCCCGGTCTGGGGGTCGCTCCAGACCCACGGTTGGCCGGGTCGATCCAGCTCCAAGTCCGTGCGGCCCGCCTGGAAGTGGAAGCCGTGCGAAATCGTCTCCACGTCATGGCACCGACCGCAGGTCATCAGCGGCGAATAGGGACGGTTGCTCTCGGGCGAGATCCGATTGTTCTGAGCATCGTAGAGCTCGATCCAGTGCACATAGCCCGCCTGGCTTTGAGACGTCGCGAACCGATTCGTTTGGGCCCACGCCAGTTCACTCGGATTGACCAGCAGCCCGCTGCTCAACACCACCCACGCTACCAAGCACCAATATCGTCTTTTCACCATGCGCCTCGGTCCATCACAATCATCGGGCCAGCCCCCTATCGATCCGAGCAAACTACCACACCGCTCGCCCTCCGTCAGGCCAGCTTTCCTGTTTTCGTGAGCGGCACGGCGCTAGCCGCCGGTCTACCCTTGGACACCCCATACCCGTCTTCCGTGGAGCGGCAAGGGCGCAGCCGCCGGTCTACCCTAGGACCACCCATACCTGTCTTGTGTTCGCCACCTCACCACCCGCCGGCCTACCCTTGGACAACCCATACCTGTCTTGTGTTCGCCACCACCACCCGCCGGCCTACCCTTGGACAACCCATACCTGTTTCGTGAGCGGCACGGCGCCAGCCGCCGGTCTACCCTTGGACACCCCATACCCGTCTCGTGAGCGGCAAGGCGCTAGCCGCCGGTTTACCCTAGGACCACCCATACCTGTCTTGTGTTCGCCACCTCACCACCCGCCGGCCTACCCTTGGACAACCCATACCTGTCTTGTGTTCGCCACCTCACCACCCGCCGGTCTACCCTTGACAACCCATACCCGTTTCGTGCTCGGCACGGCGTCACCCGCCGGTTTACCCTTGGACACCCCATACCCGTCTCGTGAGCGGCAAGGCGCTAGCCGCCGGTTTACCCTAGGACCACCCATACCTGTCTTGTGTTCGCCACCTCACCACCCAGCCGGTTTACCCTAGGACAACCCATACCCGTTTCGTGAGCGGTACGGGCTGCGCCAGCCGCCGGTTTACCCTGCAGGACAACGCATACCTCGTTTCCTTGTGAGCGGCAAGCGCGCCACCTGCCGGTTTCGTGAGCGGTACGCGCCACCCGGCCGGTTTACCCCAGGAGCCAACCCATACCCGTTTCGTCAGCGGCACGCGCCACCCGCCGGTTTTGTGAGCGGCACGCCCCGCCGGTCTACCCTTGACCACCCATACCCGTTTCGTGAGCGGCACGGCGCCACCCGCCGGTTTCGTGAGCGGCAAAAGCGTTAGCCGCTGGTTTACCCTAGGACAACCCATACCTGTTTCGTGAGCGGCACGCCACCCGCCGGTTTCGTGAGCGCGCGCGCCAGCCGCCGGTTTACTCCCAGGGACAACCATACCCGTTTCTGTGAGCGGCACCGCCGCCACCTGCCGGCGCCTCGTGAGCGGCGGCGCCAGCCGCCGGTTTTACCCTAGGACCACCCATACCCTTCTTGTGCTCGGCACGGCGCCACCCGCCGGTCTACCCTTGGACAACCTATACCTGTTTCTGTGAGCGGCAAGGCGCTAGCCGCCGGTCTACCCTAGCACCACCCATACCTGTCTTGTGCCCGCCACCTCACCACCCGCCAGTCTACCCTTCTTCATTCGGCACCCAACCCGTTTTCCTCGGAATCACCGGCGGCTGGGGCTGGGGCTGCGGCTTGCGCCGCGTACGAGGCGTTTGGGAACCATGAAACTTTGGCGGCTGATCTTGAACCCCAGGTGGGTGGGCGTTACACTTGTGCCAGAGTTCAACCGAACGGGTTCAAATCGCCAGGCCGACTGGCGGCGATTTGAGTGCTCATTTGGGGATGTGGCGAAACTGGCAGACGCGCTAGATTTAGGATCTAGTTCCTTTACGGAGTGCAGGTTCGATTCCTGTCATCCCCACTCTGATTTAAGTACCTGAAAATAGGCAACGTACGACTCGAGATGTCGCTGGGGCAAGTGTGGTAAAGAGGGCAGGAGTTAATTGCCCGCACAGCCCCGCAGAATGGGAGGAGCCCCCATGCAGACCCAAGATCATTGGGACACCGTCTACAAGACCAAAGACGCCCAGGCAGTCAGTTGGTACCAGGAGCACGCCGAGGAATCGTTGCAGTTGATCCGGGCGACGGCGGTGCCGTTGACCGGCAATCTCATCGATGTCGGCGGAGGTGCCTCGACGCTGGTGGACGACCTGCTCCAACATGGCTACGCCAACCTGACCGTGCTGGATATCTCCCCCGAGGCGTTGGAAGTCGCGCGGCAGCGCCTGCAGGAATCCGGCCCCCGAGTCACCTGGATAGCCGGCGACGTGACCCGAGTCGACCTTCCCACTCAGCATTACGACCTGTGGCACGACCGAGCGGTCTTCCACTTTCTGACCGACGAGGCCGATAGACGCGCGTACGTGGCCCAGGTCCTACGGTCTGTCAAACCCGGGGGGCATGTCATCGTCGCAACCTTCGCCGAGGATGGCCCGACCCAATGCAGCGGACTCCCGGTCGTCCGTTACTCGCCGACGGAACTCCACGCCCAGTTCGGCGGCGGTTTTGAATTGGTCCACCACGATCGCGAATCGCACATAACACCGTTTGGCAAAAATATCCACATGCTCGGGAACCGCTGACACATGCCAACCGAAGTCGTCCTGGTGCCGCATGATTCCACCTGGAACAACCACTTCCTCGCGGAATCCAAATTGCTCTTAGCCGCGATGGGTGATAATGCGATCGCCGCCCATCATATTGGCAGCACGGCAATACCCGCTATCTTCGCCAAGCCAGTGATCGATGTCTTGATTGTCGTCGCCGACATCGCTTCGGTTGACGGACGTACCGCAGAAATGCAAACGATCGATTACCAAGTGATGGGTGAGTTCGGGATCGCCGGTCGACGTTACTTTCGGAAAGATGACGACGCTGGGACACGCACGCACCAAATCCACGTTTATGAAACTGGCAACGCCCAAATTGCTCGGCATCTGGCATTCCGAGACTTTTTACTCGTTCATCCGGACTGGGCGACGCGATATTCGCAGCTGAAACTGGATCTCGCTACCAAGTACCCGCATTCCATGAACCGCTACATCGAAGGGAAAGACGGCTTCATCAAACAGGTCGATCAGCTGGCTGCGGCCTGGAGGGAAACAGAAAACGGCAATCGCCAAACTTCGCCGAACAACATTACCCGCTGAAGCAGCTATGAAACCAACTACACCACCGACCACGATTGACGCGTACATCTCGAGTTTCCCAAGCGACGTGCAAGCGATCTTGCAGCAGATCCGCAGCATTGTCCGGGCTGCCGCGCCGGACGCCGAGGAGGCCATCAAGTACCGGGTACCGACCTTTGTCCTGGGCGGCAACCTCGTACATTTTGCCGCGTTTGCTCACCACACTGGCTTAGCAGTCGTCTCTCCGAATGGACTAAACGCGGGTGCACCCTTATAGTGGCTGGCCGCCCTGACGTTGCTTTCGATGATGATTGATGGTCGAATTGCGGATATCAGTTGATTCGACCTGAGGCCAAGTAGCGGCCGCGTTCTCCAGGACGACGCACAGCGAAATCTCGCTCGAAAGCTACTTGTATCTTGGGTTTGACTTGGCTAGATTGCTGGTCGGATAGTTTGCGAGATCGCGAGTAGTTACGAGCCAAAGGCCGAATCTAGAAGAACAAAAATGATCGCACGAATTGCCGGCCAAGCAGCCAAACAATCGCCGCCACTCGGAGGCAATCGAGCAAATTTGAGCGTTCTACACCTCAACTCCACCGGAGAGCATTATGCATAATAATATATTTGCACTTGGTGCCTGGCTGGCTATGGCTAGCACTTACTCTATCGTCACTGCACAGAACCAGGATCACCTTACATACGATCATCACGTGCACGTTCTAAGCCCTCGTTTAGTTGCCGATTGGAAATCTTTGGGAATGGAGTTTTCTCGGGGAGACGAATCGTACACTGACGCAAATCTGATTTTAAGGCAAAATGAGTCGGCTGGTGCGTTTCTGATTTCTATGGCCCACCTGTACTCGACTGAGGATTTCCGCGCGATCTGCACTAGCGGTGAGTTGGAACGACGCCTCGTCGCGGCAGAGAATGATTACATCGCCGTTTCCGTTGCGAGGCACCCAGCTAAACTTGTCGGTTTTTTCTCTGTAAATATTTTCCGAGATTATGCCGTCGAAGAATTTGCACGCTGCCAAGCCAATCCGAACTTGACGGGGCTAAAGCTTCACTTGCCGGCCTGCGACTTCGATCTCGAAAACGAGGAGCATTGGAAACAGCTATCAGAGATCTTATCACTGGCAGCGCGCGAGAACGTGCCAGTCCTTCTCCACTTAAGCGCTGGCGAGGAGCTCGATCTGCGACAAACTGCTTGGTTTTGGGAGAATGTGATTGAGCCGCACCCACGTCTTGAACTTTACTTAGCACATCTCGGTTCTGCCGGGGGGTTCAACACCTCATCAGAAAATCTCTTGCTGGGATACCACCTTCGCTGCACAGAAAGTCTTGTCCTTCGGGATATGCATGTTTACTTTGATTTGTCCGGAGCCATCATCGGCGATAACCCTGAGTTCCCGAGAACGACCCCGGAACGATGCCACCGACTGGCAGAGCTAGTCTTTAAGATTGGCGTAAAACGGTTCTTATTCGCCAGCGATTACCCGGTTTTCTCGGTGTCGGAAACTCGCACCAATTTAATTCAACGACTGGGGTTACCGGCCGAGGAACTGACGGCATTACTGTCGAACCGGTCGCGACTATTCGGTACGTTGCCAGAATCATCCCACGATGCTGAACAAGAACGCGAGCACACTCCGGAATAGTCCGACCATCTGATGGCGTGACCTTTTTTGGACCAATCTCGAGCGTTGCTTCATTCCGGTCCAATCACCGTACTGGCAACCCAGCCTCGCCAACAGCCCCCGCTCTACCCCGAGCCAGCCCCGCTCGTAGTCCCACCTTCACGCGGAATGCGCCATGGAAAAACACCGCCACGAGTGACGCCTACCACAGAGAGCACCAGCAAGTCCGATCCGGCGTCCATGCGGTTGCCCACTCGGCACGCTTGCCCGTGGTATCCGATCGCATGGCACGCCGCCTCCGAAACGCTCAACTCCCTGTCCCTCGACACAGGGACTGATTTGCGTTCACTCGACTGATACACTGAATAGCAAGAATGAGTACAACAGCCCCTTGACGATTACGCGAGTCAAGTGCCTGTTGGCCGAGCACACTCGCGTAGAAGGATTGGATGATTAGCTAAATGACAATGCAACGCCAAACACAACAGAAGAGACGGTATCGTAAGCTCGATCCGCAGACTTTCAATCGGATTTTGGCTCGCTATCAATCGGGGGAACGCCTGCGTGCAATTTGCCGAGACGAAGGATTTAACGAAAAGAATGTGCGAAGGCGACTTCGCCCCTATGGCCTGGTCGGTAAGCCGCTTGCTCGCGCGCTGTTGCTGATCGGTGACAAGGACCTAACAGTAGAAACGCTGGCCGCCCGGCTCGTGGATCGGTTCCGTTCTGGCACGTCTGTCAAACAGATCGCTGCCGAAACGCAAATCTCGTGCCATTCCGTGGTACGTTTGCTGGAGACCGCGGGCGTGCAACTCCGTTTTAAGGACAGTGTCAACAACTACTCCGCCAGTGACCGCGAACGAATTACCCGCCTGTACCAATCGGGTTGCACCGTGATCGAGATCGCTGCCCGGACCGGCGGAAAGCCGTACGCGATCAGACGAATCTTGCTGGACGAAGGCATTGCCATGCGTAGCCACAAATTCACTAGCCAACCGCTAACATCGACAAAAGGTGCGAAAGCCGTCAGGCTCTACCAACTCTACCGGAACGTTAAGCAAGTTGCACAACAGCTGAAATGCACCTCTTATAAGATCACCCGACACCTGAAACAGCAGGGCATCGATCTACGTCACAATAGCGGCAGGAAACGCCAAGAGCTATCTGCCGCCCAGCGAAAGGCCATTCTCCGGTTACACGGGGAGGGACGTCGCGTGAGTCAGATATCCAGGGAACTATCCGTCTCGGTATTCTTCGTGACACGCACCGTCCACGAGGACCTTGCGTCGACAAAGTTCCAACCGAGACGCAAGAAGTAACCGGACCGTTCACGCATAGTAGGGTAACTCCCACCAGCGCCACCTCGCCAATAGATCCCGTTCCACCCCGCGTCAGCCCCGCTTGTAGTCCCGCCTTCAGACGGAATGTGGAGAGGCAAACCGCCGTCGGCAGACAAAGCTACAAGCCCCACCGAGTGTTCATCACGACAGGGCGCACTCGCCAGTCCGATAGTTGATCCTCAGTTCAACGTTTGCCAGTAAAGCCGTGCCAATTAATGGTAGATTTCCGGCAGTCTCTACGACTTGTACCGGCACGATCTGGCCTAGCCATTCAACCACACAATAGTAGCAACGCAGCCGAGTCATCGCCCCATCCGCAAGGACGGCATCAGTCTCTGCCAGCACTCCGAGTCTCAATCGCTCGATCTCGGTTTTGGGCATTACCAGATAGCCATCAAATGCGGTATCAATCCAAGCATGAATTGGCTGGCGTGGAGATCATGCATGCTCGGCGATTTGAACTTCCACCATGGCACGATTTTCTGCATCGACCCAAGCTTTCACGTCTTTGCTGCTCCAATGTGAAATGCTGCTTCATAGCCGATACGGATTATGAACGGGACATGGCCCGGTTCGGCCTCGCGAGCCGCCAGAGCGGCTTCCAGAAACGTGGGTCTGACGTAATGCCCTCTAGTGGGGCTGACGATCGCAACGTATTGCCCTTTATGGTCGCGTTCCAACGTCTCTTTCAGTTCCGATAGGTACAGCGACTTCGCGTCGTCGGAGGTTGTCGGCATGATTACACCTGTTATAACTTGGCTGATTCAGCCATCACATTGAAGTGGACGCTGAACGGCTCGGGCAATTCGGCAACTTAGTTGCGGACAATTCCTTACCTGTCGACGTCCTCTCACCCGTAGGGTATGTCGGAGCAAGTCGGATGAACGTCTTGATCGTTTGCTTGACTTTCAAGTGGATAATGACATGAGAAAAAGCCGGAAACGAGCCGATTTTTTCTAGCGCACCAGCCGCGTGAATGGTCCCACCCGCCGCACGGTTACGGGTCGCGCTGCGCCTAGGAGCAATCTTCTGCGCGGAACCACCCCAGTCCGAAGTGGCTGGCATAGCCAAGTGCTAAGGGACCGTGGATATCGTGTGCGAACTCCAGGCGTAACCCCACCCCGTAGTTCTGTGGAGGAGGAAGTTTGCCGGTGCGTCGAGATCGTACGAAGTAGAGGAATTGCTGCGAGAGTTCTGGAACCTGTTGGCAGTTGACGACGGGAGGAAAGCCGCGGCTAGCCAACTCGGCGTGAACTTGTCCGAGCAAAGAATTCTTTCCGGACTGTTTAAGAAAACGTGGCGGGACATAGGGCGTTAGGCTGTACCATATTCGTGCACCAAGAGCCGGCAGGAGCACGCGTGGCGCGATCGGTTTTCCGGGCTGATCGCTGGCGATCAACTGCAGCCTAACGGGTTTTTGACCTGGCAGGTGCAGAGCGGTCAGCGTTTGGACAGCTTGAAGAGCGAGCGGTCCCAGCCCAATGGGGGTGTGTAGCAAGACGTGGTCGATGACGGAATCGCCGTCGGTGTCTAAGGGCAAGATCTTGGCGTGTTGGTGGCCATCGCTCAGGGGCTGACCAAAACGATCTTGGCCGATTAGTTCGGGACAATCGATCTTTTGTCCACGTCCCGCGAGAGCCACCAGCGCCCGATGCACTGCCTCGGCGATGGGGAGTGTTTTGGTCACTGCCAACGCGGTAGTTTGAAGGCCGCATGCAGGAGCAATGACACGCCAGTAAACGGTCGTTGCTCGTCGTAGCGGTGCAGGGCATGCACCGATCGAGTCGAGTGGATGCTCCAATCGATAGAACTCAGCCTCTCCACCTTCGCCCGTCACTGATTTGCCTCCCTTGTGTCACAATACCATCGGACAATTATGCATCGAAGCCACTATTAGTTCAACCAAAACGCGACTGGAGCAGCGAAATCAATTTCGGCAGCTCCGACTGTAGCTGAGCAAGTTCGGTCATTCCCTTTAGTAACACGTTCGCCTCCGTGTGCTCGGTATCCACCTGTTGTTCGGGTAAATCGAAGGTTTCGATCAACGAATCCGACTCAAAACGGGCATAGCCATCAATGCGAGCCGAACTAGCTAATTGATCGGTCATCCGCCACGCTACCATGGAATCACACCGGTCGGATCCCATCTTGGCACGCAACGCTGCATCTGACCTCCCCTACTTCAGCAGATCCGACTAAATCATGGATCATCCGCCAAATCTGTTGGCAATTCTCAGTATGCCTGTTGCTGTTTCCGCGGTGCAGCCCCCTCGCCCAGGCTCAACTAAAAGGCAGCCGCCCCTTACCACCTCGCTGTCGCCCCAAGCTGGCTCCAACTGGATTCACTTGACCAAGACTGGCTCGGAAATCGTAAAATTCGGCGTTTTTCCAACAAGAATTCTACGGGCACGAAAGACGGCCTCTATACTCATGGCTTGAACGCTCGCAACTTCACGATCATCTGACGTGTCCAGTGTGCTGAGACTTAAGACGCTATTAAGCGTCTCCAGATCAATCGGAACGCTCCAAACAGGCCAATAAAATCGTGTGTTGTTCGCCTTCAAACCGCGAAACCCTACGGTTGTCAGCTTGTCACCTGCCGGCAGAGATTGAAACAGGGGCCATGCCTCCAATGCCAGTCGATTGGCCCCAATCATTCCTCCGCTGACCGCTCGCGTCGGATCGCCGCTTGGTGTGTGCCACTGGTACGCATGCCGACGGTCCTCGCGTGGTTCGATATGCAACGACAAGCCTGCGATCGGATCTGCGTAGTCCCAAGCTAAGAACAACGAGCGGCGAAGATGCTCGCGATTCGTTTTCTCCAATAGTCCTCGAATGTTAATCGAATGATAATCTCGGCGGGTTGTTTGCAATTGCGAAATCGATGATGAGTCTGCAAGATCTGAGCCGTTACAACTCAACCATTCGGCATCCTGGCGACATTGCATTGTCGACGTCTCGGACGATTCTCGAAAGCACATTCGGATGCCAATCGTATCAATTAGTGTAGCTAGACGGAGGGATGGATGATCGGCTTCCGCAACATCCAAACATGCTTCAAGCACGTCAAGCAGCGATTCCTCCGTCAATACTTCCGACGAAAACGTCCTCAAAACAGGACGCCATGCTCCTCTACTTTTCGCCCAACTCAATTTGAACTGAGATTGCGGAGCGTGGTTTACAAGCGAGCGGAATGCGCCCAGGGCTGTAAGGAACGCTAAGGGGTTACTACCGTCAAGTCCCTCCAAGGTCAGTGTCGAGACTCTGTCATTTCGTGTTTTTGACTTAGGGTCCTCCGCATCGTCCGAGGAGAACGTCAGCGACTGCGCAGCGCGGCCAGGGAGCGCGCTGGCTTGCCAGTCCGAAAGACGGAGTAGGGATTCAAGAAAAGCCAACCCCCACCATCCATACTTGCGATTAAGACTCCAGAATCGTTCCGAGACGCCCGAGTCAAGTCGATGAGCGGGTATCCATTGTCGCCGAGCTTCAGAGGAAATAATGCCTCCCCCAAGGCTACTAAGATCAATGTCTTCTGGTTCCGTATCGAAACATGTCGGAGCAAACGGTCGGGCATGACCGTGATGTGAAGCGATAGCGTGACGAAACAGCTCTTGGTCAATATGTTTTTGGGAAACTTGCAAGTAATTGACAAGCTGAAGGGAAAGCATTTCATGTCGAAAACCACTTGGGACAACCGATTTGGTTTGGCGTCCGCGGTTATCGGATTTAGCCCACAACTGCGGTTGCATGTACACCACGCTGAGAGGTTTGTCGATTAACACTGCTTGAAAACGTGGGTCGGCCTTCCCAATGTCGTGAAACTGGGCCGCCGCCACCGTGGATTCCGCGAGAATGCGGGACAGCCCCAACCCTTCAACCAACAGGCGAGCTTCGGCGTGAACGTCCGACAAGTGCTGAACAAGGGAGAACCTTCCAGCGTCTAGCAACTCATCCGCATCGTCGCCAAAAGTCGACAACGGCAGAATTTCTGACCGGGTTAACGAAAAATGCGGTGGAGTGATCCATACCACCCCACCCGGATACCTGCAAATCCTCCCTTTGAAACCATTATCCATTGACACGGTGAGCCTGACTAACGCTGATGCGGTTCCCTCATTTACCTCCAGTTCCTCCTTAGGTAGCTCGTTGTGAATTTCCCTAGCCCTCTTCGACCAGGTCTTTATTGAAAAATCGCAGTTCTCACTTTTTGCAGCAACCAACAGTTCGTTCGCAAGCGTACGAAGTGAGCGTTCAATGATGAGCTTGGGATGAGCACGGAGAATAGTCTTGGCACGATTGCCTAAAAATGCTCTGTCCGCAACATCGACCTCCGCCAACGCCTTAAGTCTTTCAGTTTTCTCAGTGTCATCAATCAAGCCCATCATCGCACTATAAGTTTCGATCGGGGTTTCTGAACTTTCCTTTGGAGCCCTTGGCAAATGGCCAAAGACTTCCCAGCCTCCAAATTCGACAGGAATAACAATGGTGTCATTCGGTCGGATCCGAGAAGCGGAACCTCCGTTGGCACAGAATGAACGATGAGAGCTATTGCGCGTTACATTTTGTCTTCCGCGCCATACAAGCACTGTTCGAGAAACACTTCCAGCATGTTTCGCATCGTCATGATCGTCGCTCGGTTCGATCAATTCTCCCAAAACGTCGCCCGATGTGTCGAATGCCTTTTCGCCACGCAGCCACTGACGAAAAAACTGCAGTGGTACAGCCAGGCATTCGGCAGTTGAAGGAGGGCAGAGATCAACTGCATCAACCCAATCTGTCTCTGGGGCTGAGTTCCGCGATAGATCGAGATCTGCACGCCAACAGACCCGAACTTCTGGGAGTCCACGGTTCGGTCCATGTAAGTAGGATGCAACGTCTGGTTCTGGTGTTGGGCGCGGAGTTGTTTGGCACAACATATCGAGATGAGCGGGCATTAGAACCGGCGCATCCTCGGATGGAGCCAACATCTCCGCGAGGGTTTCGCCGTTCGGAAGTAAACTGTCCAAGCTCTTAATTCCAAAATCAATGGTGGGACTTCCCTGCTCGATATTCTCGGATTCTTTCTTCAGACATAACTGCGATTCAGCGGTCGAGAAACCACTCAACCGAGACAACCAGTGCCACGTCTTGGCGAGCGAGTTGCCGTAGATCGGATCAAGTGGCTTCTCTGGATTAAGCTTATCCAAAGGCGGCACGTCACCCTCCGCAGCGACGACAACTCCATACGCCCCGGCCGTATTTCCAAGCCGATTCAAGCGACCAAAACGTTGTCGCAACGCATCAAGACTCGCGCATTGCGTCACCATCCCGTCAAAATCGAGGTCGGCCCCAACCTCCAAGCATTGCGTTGCGACCACGAACTGAGCGTCCGCTTCCACAGAGGAATCTATCCCACTGTCATTCTGGTATGAGCCAAATTCACGATGCAATACTTTTGTTAATTCATCTCTATCAATCGGTCTCATTCTACCAATCATCAAATGAACCCGACCAGGATATTTCTTGTCCAATTCGCTATAGCAATCACGAGCAATAGCAACACGATTAACAACTACCGCAATTTTCTTGCGTTTGTGAACTTTGGTCAAATCGACCGCCTGCTCCACAAGCTTTGTCGTAATGCCTTTATTTAACTTTGCTCCTTTGGCTCCCGAAACATAAATCAATTTGACTGGTTTGCTGCATGCATGACGAGTCTCGAGCAACGGATCAACACGGTAGTCTTCCTCAGTTAGCTCGAGCACGCTTTGCCCTGTTGCCTCAGCAGGTGGCGTCGCAGTCATTTCAACGAATTGAAATGGCGTAGGCACGCCATCGCTCGCCCATTTTTCACTGCGGTACGCCTTCACTGCTGAAAGCGTTTGGCTAAACGGTTTTGAACAATGCGCCTCGTCCAAAATAATCAAGCTGTCGTTGCCGGTAAGTGCGGCATGGATCGACAAACTGGTGTCGGCGACCCCGTACCCTCGAAACAGCAACCTCGAGCCAACTTGATCAACAGTGCTGGTTAAGACGGTCGGCTGTAATAATGACCTTACCCATGCATCATTTCGATAGATGCCACCACGCAATTCAAAACAGTCAAGCGGCGGCGCCGTGTCGCTGGCTGTGAGAGCTCGAAGCCAAAGGGCGACTCGGGTCAGCACTCGTTTGTTATCCGGCGTTTCTATGACCTGTGACTCAGAATCCAGCACGTTTCGTAGTCTTTTCGCAGCAGCAGCAGCGCGACGATATGCTTCATTCACGATAATACGTCGATCCACAACGAAGAAAATTCGGCGTGGTGTCGTGATCCGTCCTCCTTGTCGATTGGCCTCCGCCGCTTGATACGCGAGTGAAAACACCGCCACATCGATCGCTGCGGTTTTACCACTAGCTGTAGGCAGCTTGATATACGCTGGCCAGCCATTTGTACAAACTTGACGGACTAACCGCTTCTGCCACGCGAACGGAGGCATTCCATACAGGGCCTCATAGAAAGCATCAAAATCATCAAAAATAAGTGGCATAAGTTTATTATCGTTCATTTCCTTATCCCATCTAACATAATCGGCTTAAAAAGTCCATACCCGAAGAATCTCCCGGCACCAATCAAAACGGGTCCGACAATTGCTTGATCGAATCGCAGGAAAACATGGATTTGGGGGCGCCTTGGTTTCCCCGGCCTTCCAGGCATCAAAGGAAAGCCATCACCGAGTGGTGCGTGTTCATCCGCCGAATTTCTCTGACGCAATCGACGGGTCTTCGCGTAGGCTCGTGGCGTACCAGTGTGCCACGCTGTTGTATCGAGATCTATTTCGGTTGGTGCGGGCAATCCTGATCCAATACAGGACTCTGCAATCGTCCTTCGCACTTCCATTTCCCAAGCACGACGGTCTTCGCCAATCGTTGTTTTTGGGAAACGATCCAGAACGACAGGTGTTACACTAGCCCAACTCTGGCTGGGGCCGGTCCATGTGCCATTCAGCAGCGAGATCGGGGGTTCTGGACGCTCCTCCAGTCGCAGCAACCAGACACCACGGTTACCAAGCTTTAACTCTATGATTCGCGCTTCACCATCTTCGTCATAGAAGAGCGGACCGAGCAAGCGGCCTCGCTCGGCGGGAGAAACATACGTTCGATTCGGGAAGGCAAGCGCCAAACCCATCACATGACCATCCGCGTACCTGTTGCCAACATATGGCAAAGCAAGGAACGCAGTGTGGGGCAGTCTAGTTGGCATCCCGGTTTCTGAGTTATGTCCGCCAACCCATTCGGGAGGCGGCACGACCGGGCATTGAGACATGCAGGCGTCGCGCAACCTCGTTGTTAAAGCAAGCGTGTCTTGTACCCCGATGTTCCGGCCCTCCAGCTTTGTCAGGATCATCAACTCCGAGTCAAAGTGATCGCCCTGGACAGATTCAGGCCCAGTTTGGTCCTGACCCAAACAGCGGTAACCTTGCCAGAGTCCGATAGTAGCAGGAGTCGGCTCAGGAGCGCGTAAATTTTTCCCGTACACCTGTCCAAACAGTTTCTCAAAAGCCGCCTTTGCCTCCCTCTGGGGTTTTCCTTTTGTTGACTCGATCGCAACCTTCAAGCCGACAAACTGCTCGATGCGATCAGCATTACACGCCGCCTTTAAACGATTAAATTCTCCCTCACTAGCCACACGTACCCGAATTTTTGAAGACTGCGAAACGGGTTGCCATCTAACGCGTGTCGTTGAAGCCGTCTCAAATTCTTCCATGTTGGTTTGAACCCAAACCCGAACAAAGGAAGACGAATGTCCCACACGAATCACTTTTGAGCATATGGAATGCAATGCCCCTATATGCGATTCAACACCATCCACATTGCGCCAGATGTACGTGACGGTCGGATCGAGCGGAATCGAAGTTGGAAAACTTCGCTCCTGCTTCGAACGCATCAGCCCTGGAGTTGACTGCAAACCCGATTTGTTAACTGTATTTTTGTCGTTGACCGGGACATAAAACTTGACAAGTGACCGCGGGTTCGATTCACTAGCGAAGATTTCCGGTGCATGTTGCGATTCCAGCCAATGCAGTGCAGCAACTTCGCTTTCTTCCTCATCGGTTTCGAAAACGGAAGCCGCCATCGCCATGTACAATCGCCCTGGATGTGGTGGCCATTCAGGTTGATCGCGGTTGGACGCGCTGGCTGCGACACATCGGCCGGTAATAAAATCAACCCCGATTGTCAGTGTTTTCATTCAGCACCCGCTTCGTCAGCACCACTCTTCACGGCCAACTCCTGACTCTTGCGCACTAAATCAACAAGCTTGGCGGCGGGCTTCAGGATCAACACGTCATCGCGCCACGGAAGCCTTCTTGACTTCGCATCTACAATGGCCTCTTGGAGAAGTTTGATTGCCTGATCCGCAGACAACTTAAATGTTTGAGGGCTGTCGCCATTCCCGCTGAGAAGTTCCCATTGCGGCTCGCTGAAACACACAAAAGACATCGCGAACGCAGATCAAGTCCGCGCTCGGCGGATAAAACCGCTCCGCATAGTCCGAGCGCAGCCAGAACCGTCTGAGCTGCCAAGTTCACCTCTGGATCATTCTTAGACTTTGCATCAAGTGGGAACCGTAGTCGGCGTAGCGCAGGTAGCGATAGCACTGTCGTTTGCTCCGCATATTTGATCGTGACACCGCCAGCGAGATAGATGCGTTGACCGTCATCACCAAGCGGGTCGCGTCCAGTGTCGGAGAGCGATGGAGCGATATTACCATGATTGACTTCCGATGGCTTGCCGTCTTTTCCCGCCAGAACAGGCTTCTTCTTGTCGAGCTTGGCCTGGCTCACATCGGTTGTCCAAGTTCCATCACTGCCTTGGTAAATCGGCCCTGCTTTGAGTTGGATACTCAACGGATCCATGCGACTACTGGTCTTAACGCCTAACGTCACATCAATTCCGATGATTTCCGATACGATGGCACGCTGGAATTTGACACCCAAGCCACCCTTGGGGCCTGTCGAATCCCAGATGCCATAGACAAGCGAGGTCGGACAAAGCTCAAATAGCGGCGTCGCATTCTTGAGCGTAGCCATAATGATCTTCTTGCCTTCATCTGAGTTTCGAAACGGAGTTCCGTTCAACTCACTGTCGCGGAGGATCGCATCGGCGATTCGGTGCGGAGCTTCGAGGCTGGTCACTCGTCCAATAGGCTCGAACAATCCCTGCTCATCAGAACCCGGCTCCACAATCGGAATTTCGCTGAAGTCTACCTCGACCACTGGGATCTTAATGCGTCCTTCATCAACAGCGTCCTGAAGCGCCTCTTCGGCACGATTCGCCTGACTTTGAACAGAATCCAACAACACACATCGCACTAGTTCGTCGTACCCTTTGACGCGTCGCATCTCCATAGCATAGACGGCGCCGGCATAGGTTGGTGGAAAGACCTTGTCTCCCTCGCCACCAGCGGGTTGCAGTTTGGTACGGCACCGAAACGCAGCTGCGGTTTTGACCGCGGTTTTTAGATCGGAAAGTTTCATTACGGGATACTCCTTGAAAGGGCGTTATTAAAACTCTTGGGTAACCGTTCACGGTTGGTAGTCCGATTTCGGGGCTGGTGCGTTCCGAAAGTCGTTTATTTCTCGGGGCAAACGGTTGGGAATCCTCGGTTGCTACTGCCCGCAAACGATCGTTTGGGTAGCTCGACTTGCTCAACAGCATCCTACGGGGCACATCCAGGGCAAGACTAAAGTCACCGACTTTAACCTTGGCGTTTGAACGATGCCACTCGCACGGCTACTCAAGTAGCCACGACACCAATCCTAAAAGGCCCGAGTGACACATAAGGTCACAATCTGCCGGAATCTTCGGAGCCGCCAGACACGCGAGGCTCCGAATGTCATGTCAATCGGATTCTACCGCTGTCCGAGCGATACTCAGACACGGACCTTTAGCAACAGACCCGGGCTCTTCCGGTTCTTCTTCGCGATAATGCCGGCAAAAACGTATCATATCAGACTGCCTCATACTTAACCTGCCTTTCACTAGGGCGCGAGCCACGAATTGCTCGAACCTACCTACCCTGTGTCGATCGACCCTGCGATCAACTTCATCAAAAGCCCAGCATACCAAAAAAATCTCGCTGTGGGGCCGAGAGTAAAAAAAGTTTTGCAATTTGATCCGGCCCAATTAAACTGGCACCCAACGTGTGCTTCTTCCCAGCCCAACCGGGCGTGTGGGCACCGAAACCCGGCATCGGCCGCCGGGCAACCTTTTTAATGGAGTGCCCCCCCCACGGTATTTCCCCGGGAGGCCCAGCATGCGTCGTAGTTTTCTGATTACCTACGATATTCGCGATGATAAACGGCTGCGAAAAGTTTTTCGCACGATGAAAAACTACGGAGACCATCTCCAGTACAGCGTGTTTGAATGCCAGCTCTCGACCACGGAACTGCTCCAGTGCCAGGCGGATTTGGGGGCGATCATTCATCACCATCTCGATCAAGTCCTGTTCGTCGATCTGGGCCCGAGCGAACAACGCGGGGAA
Source organism: Pirellulaceae bacterium (assembly GCA_018402565.1). Lineage (GTDB taxonomy): Bacteria > Planctomycetota > Planctomycetia > Pirellulales > Pirellulaceae > M30B19. Next base: position 19,610 of record JAGYIQ010000004.1, read on the forward strand.
CGCGTCATTACCGCACTCGGCCAAGCTTACGCCCCGATCGATGCCGCCTGCTGCGTTGTGTAGCGGATGCATTAACCCATTGATCGCAGCGGAGCTCGGTACAAGGTTGAATGCCAGATTCCGAGTCGTTTCCGGCCCGCGAGCCTGGTAACCAAGCCCATTGCGCGAGACGGTTTCGTCTGAACGAAATACGCTTCAACGTTTCCTGAACTTGCTATTCCCCCTAATCCCACTAATCTAACTTGGAGTTACTCAATGATACAGAACTCATCTGCCACTGGCTGGGCCGAGAACAAGTCCCAGGACGACTACCTGCCGGCTCGGATGGTCAACGAGTTTGTCTATTGCCCGCGGTTGTTCTTTCTGGAGCATGTCGAGGGCCAATTCGCGCACAACAGCGACACGGTTGACGGCGCCATCAAACATCGCCGCGTTGATGCGACCGTCAAAGGTCTGCCGCGGGTTTCAACTGCCGGGAGCAAAGAGAGCGAGACCGATTCAGAAGCTGCTCCGGCCGGCGAGGCCACCGAGCAGCCTCGCCTGCATGCCCGCAGCGTGACGCTGGCCAGCGACCGCCATCAGGTCTTGGCCAAGTTGGATCTGGTCGAAGCTAGCGGCACCGTGGCCACACCGATCGATTACAAGCGCGGACGCCCCAAAATCGGCGACGACGGCTCGCCTACGGCGTGGGAACCCGAGCAAGTTCAATTGTGCGTTCAGGCCTTTGTATTGAGAGAAAATGGCTACCAGTGCAACGAAGGGATCCTCTATTTTGCAGAAAGCAAGCAGCGGGTCCGCATTCCGATCACTGCCGAGTTGGAGCAACTGACTGAGTCGGCCCTGGCTGGGGCGCGTGCCCTGTTGCGGGACGGTCAATTGCCACCGCCCTTGGTCGATAGCCCGAAGTGCCCTCGGTGCTCCTTGGTGGGGATTTGCCTGCCCGACGAGTCTCGGGCCTGTGTGAGCGCGGAGCCAGTATTGGAGCAGGGCACCCTGTTTGATCTGGGGCCGCGACTGTACCAGATATCGATGCCGGAACGCGAAGAACGCCCGATCAGGCGGCTGTTGTCTGCTCGGGACGAGCGCCGCCCGCTGTACGTCAATACTCCGGGCTTGGTGGTCGGCAAATCGGGCGACATGCTGCAAATCAAGGAGAAGGGGAAGACGATCCGTGAAGTTCGTCTGTTGGACACCAACCAAGTCAACTTGATGGGGCCGATCCAGATTTCGACGCAAGCGTTGCAAGGTCTGATGCAAGCCGAGATTCCCGTCGGCTTCTTTTCGCTGGGGCATTGGTTCTACGGAATAACTCACGGTATCGGGTTGAAAAACATTTTTACTCGGCGGGAGCAGTTTCGTCGGGCGGACGATCCGCGATTTTGCCAGCGGCTGGCCAATGCGTTGGTGGTCGGTAAGATTCGCAACAGCCGAGTCATGCTGATGCGTAATCACACGGCCGTGCCAGCGGGAACGGTTCGATTGTTGAAACGTATGGAGCAATTGGCCAGCCAGTGTACCGAGCTTCCTGAGTTGTTGGGGATTGAGGGAACGGCGGCTGCGGCCTACTTTTCCCAGTTCGGAGGGATGTTGAAGGTGGGGACTAATGCCGATCCGTTTGAGCCCGAACTGAACTCAGCGGAGGACGGTGGGCACCCGCTGGCGAGTGAGGCTGGCAGCGGGGACGGGTCAAGCAAAATGTTGAGTCCGGTAAGCGATTCTCCTTGGTTAACTTTTGATTTTTCGCGGCGGAATCGACGTCCGCCGCGTGATCCGGTGAACGCCTTGTTGTCTTTGGCCTACAGTGTGCTGGCCAAGGAGTTGATGATCACCTGCGCGTTGGTCGGCCTGGACCCGTATTTGGGCTTCTATCACCAGCCGCGTTATGGCCGACCGGCGTTGGCCTTGGATTTGATGGAGCCCTTCCGACCATTGATTGCCGATTCGGCCGTTTTATCGGCGATCAATAGTCGCATGGTGACGCCGGAGGATTTTGTGCAAGCGGGCGACGCGGTCAGTTTAACGCCGCGTGGGCGGAAGCAATTCTTTCTGGCGTTTGAATCGCGGATGGACGCACTGGTGACGCACCCATTGTTCGGGTATCGGGTCAGTTATCGTCGGATGTTGGAGATACAAACCCGTTTGTTGGCTCGCATGTTGTGCGGCGAGATCGCCAATTATCCGGTGTTTGTGACTCGTTGAGCTTGGTGCGACCGCGGCGAATACTTGTGGCAATCTCCAGTTGGTTTTGCTGGCAGACGATCGTGCTGTTAGCCCGACTTGTTCCACGCCAGCCTACGGGGTGTGAACGGTTCGGTCGGGGCATTCTGGTGTCTGGGCGAGTTGGTGCCTGAATTTCTGGGGTCAATGCCTGGGTGTCTTTGGGCTGGCGTGTGGCCCAGGTGGAAGGGACTGTGGGGGGCGATTGGCGTGCGAGCGGCGAGGTGATGTCAAAAGGTAGGGGGTCGCTCGCAAGCCATAAGTCGTGTAGAGCCAGAGGTTTAGGCGAGTTAGGGTTGTCTCGCTGTGCTCGCGTGTCTAGAATCGGGGGTAGGTGCTCGCGAATGGTCGGTTTTCCCTCGGGAAACAGGCCTTCGTTTCACCCGCCCCTTTCCGTGGTCGAAAGATCACGGCCCCATTGAAGCCCGCTCGAGTGCTCAGCGCCGTGCTGCGCCAAGATCGCCTTCCGTGGTCGAAAGATCACGGCCCCATTGAAGCAGCGTCCGTCGTGGCGTGTCCGGCAGTCTGCAGCTTTCCGTGGTCGAAAGATCACGGCCCCATTGAAGCACGCCTGCATCGGATACAATAAGCGTCTCACTAAACCGCCTTTCCGTGGTCGAAAGATCACGGCCCCATTGAAAGCACGTTGCGCGTCAGAACGTCGATCGCCTCAGCGATGTATCGCTTTCCGTGGTCGAAGATCACGGCCCCATTAACGCAGCGATCACCAGTATGTCGCACGACGCGTCGCGGCGTCTTCCGTGGTCGAAAGATCACGGCCCCATTGAAGCTACCGAAGCTCGTGGCCTGTTCGCTGTTCGAGCGCGCTTTCCAGTAGTCGAAGATCACGGCCCCATGAATAGTGCCGCTAGGTCGAGCCGTTCACACTGTCAAATCGGCTTTCCGTGGTCGAAAGATCACGGCCCCATTGAAGCCTGCTCATGCCGTCGGGCAAGTAGCGCAGAATGTGTGCCCGCGCTTCCGTGGTCGAAAGATCACGGCCCCATTAAGCTCTGTCGTCGAAGACCAACTGACCAATCATCTGGCACTCGCCTTTCCGTGGTCGAAAGATCACGGCCCCATTGAAGCAAGCGGTTCGTGATCGACTTCACCGGCGGAAAGTCGACTTTCCGTGGTCGAAAGATCACGGCCCCATTGAAGCAACCTGTGAGTCCCTACCACACCTAAATCCACGACTCGCTCTTTCCGTGGTCGAAAGATCACGGCCCCATTGAAGCCCTGATAGGCGACCGCGGCATTAGGCGAGCGGTCGGCGGGCTTTCCAGGGTCGAAAGATCACGGCCCCATTGAAGCACAGCATACGCGCGGCAGTCTTCGCGAGGGAGTTCATGGCTTTCCGTGGTCGAAAGATCACGGCCCCATTGAAGCGTGCGGTTGTTGACGCGACTGTGGTACGCGTCGATCCTTTCCGTGGTCGAAAGATCACGGCCCCATTGAAGCAATGCCACCGTGCGTTGCCTCAATAGCGTCCGCATCGCTTTCCGTGGTCGAAAGATCACGGCCCCATTGAAGCCGGACGGCAAAACGGATTTGGTCAGATATTGGGGTGTGCTTTCCGTGGTCGAAAGATCACGGCCCCATTGAAGCCGCGGGACGAGGTCTGGTAGGCCAACGGACATGGCGAAGGCTTTCCGTGGTCGAAAGATCACGGCCCCATTGAAGCTCTGCTTCCAGGCATCTCTCAGATGCGCGTCCGCTGCAGCCATCTTTCCGTGGTCGAAAGATCACGGCCCCATTGAAGCGTTGGCCACCGGCTCGGAATCGCCTCAGCCGACCACGCCTTCCGTGGTCGAAAGATCACGGCCCCATTGAAGCCATCCGCAAAACGGATACGGTCGCAGTGAGTGTCAGTTCCTTTCCGTGGTCGAAAGATCACGGCCCCATTGAAGCTGACGCGGCCTCACTCGGAACGCCGCGCCACCGGCTGCTCTTTCCGTGGTCGAAAGATCACGGCCCCATTGAAGCCCGTACTGATGCTCAGGTCGTACTTTGTCCTTGTTCGCTTTCCGTGGTCGAGATCACGGCCCCATTGAAGCTCAGATGCCACCTCTGATCCACGATCGCTCAACGCACCTTTCCGTGGTCGAAAGATCACGGCCCCATTGAAGCGGATCTCAGACCGAGGCGTCGCTGCGTGCGATTGGCTTCGCTTTCCGTGGTCGAAAGATCACGGCCCCATTGAAGGCGTCAGCAACCGGATCGCATTACGAGTTGCAGTGCTGACTTTCCGTGGTCGAAAGATCACGGCCCCATTGAAGCCGTGGCGCTCGAACGCTGGACTTAACGCGTCCGACCCAACTTTCCGTGGTCGAAAGATCACGGCCCCATTGAAAGCCGTAGTCAACTGACCTTTGGGCAGATGTCAGCGGTTAATGACTTTCCGTGGTCGAAAGATCACGGCCCCATTGAAGCGTACTGCCGGCTCGACGCTGAGGCTCAGCTGTTTCAGCCTTTCCGTGGTCGAAAGATCACGGCCCCATTGAAGCTGCCAGCCAATGACGCTCGGGGGCGGGCGCTCAGTTGGCTTTCCGTGGTCGAAAGATCACGGCCCCATTGAAGCGTTTGATGGCCTTGCGGAGTTCGCTTTCCTTCCACCCTTTCCGTGGTCGAAAGATCACGGCCCCATTGAAGCTGGTCGTCAAACCGACACCCCATTTCGGCCAATTGCCTTTCCGTGGTCGAAAGATCACAGCCCCATTGAAGCGCCATCCCCGAATGGGCGGCGGTCACCGGTTCTCGCTTTCCGTGGTCGAAAGATCACGGCCCCATTGAAGCGAGTCCAACAGGTAGTCGCGATCCAGCAGGCGGGACGATCTTTCCGTGGTCGAAAGATCACGGCCCCATTGAAGCAGGCTGCGATGACGGTTGCCGAGCGAATCCTACAGGCTTTCCGTGGTCGAAAGATCACGGCCCCATTGAAGCGTCCAGCGGGTTCGAGTAATGCGCCATGGCCGTTGCTTCTTTCCGTGGTCGAAAGATCACGGCCCCATTGAAGCGTGCTTGTCTGCGATCCAATCACAACCAGGTCGCACCTTTCCGTGGTCGAAAGATCACGGCCCCATTGAAGCTCGAATACGTCGCCACCATCGACAGGGTTTAGGTCCAGCTTTCCGTGGTCGAAAGATCACGGCCCCATTGAAGCAGCGATGCGGTCGGCGGGTACGCTTATTGAACTATCAGCAGCTTTCCGTGGTCGAAAGATCACGGCCCCATTGAAGCGAACAACTGTAGCCGAGCACCCAGAGTTTGAGTACCCCTTTCCGTGGTCGAAAGATCACGGCCCCATTGAAGCTGGCAATTGCAGGTCGGCGACAAACTTGTCGGCATCTCTTTCCGTGGTCGAAAGATCACGGCCCCATTGAAGCACGTGGCAATTAGGTCGCGGGTTATCTTCGATCGGCATCTGCTTTCCGTGGTCGAAAGATCACGGCCCCATTGAAGCCGATTTTGCCGGGCGATAATCTCGCCAGTGTCGCCCTTTTGTTTTGCCGACCAGCCTATGCGCAACATTACCTGACTTACCACTGGTTTTGGATTATTATGGGCGAATACGCTGAAGAGAAATGGTACCTCGACCACGTCGCAAGCATGGTTGCCAAATACGGTGATTTCCCGCCGCCGTGGATCTACGTAGAAGACTCGCATCCATACAGCATCGGCTGGCGGATGGGCGGCGGGGAAACTCACGTGATGGCATTCGGCGAATGGTGGAGGCAACAAGACAAATCGTTCGATGATCGAATCGCCTATTTTCGGAAATGGCCAGCCCCGCCACGCTGGTGTGGTTGGATGGCAGACGCGATTTGGGATCTAGAACCCTGGGAAAGCGAAGACGAATTTGACTACACGGACTATTTTTCAAAACTGAAGACACTTGGATTTGACGGCACGGAGGACTACGAGTCGGACCTCGACAACGAGTTTTACCATTGACCAAGTCGCCAGTTGACCCTGCCATCCGGCCAATTTGCGGTGGCTAACGCGTCTTAAAACATCTCCAATCCCGCCACACGGTGATGCGGGGACGTTACCCTCCTAGCTCCCTCAAGTCTCGACGCTTCGGTATGCTCCGCAGCCGAGATCAAGATTGACTTTGCCACACCGATCCCAAAATTATGTATTGACAAGGCGCTAGTCATATGGTCAACTTGGCGCTATCCTCGCTACTCGCCAGTTCGGCAAACTGCTCATTATCACTCGCTGACCGCGTGTAACTTATCGTTTTTTGGATATCGCATGTCCTCGAGTGAATCGCCCAATCCGTACCAGCCGCCACAAGCGCGAAGCACGGTGGGAGTCGTTTCACGACGCCCCCGATGGCTGGCCGAGTATTTGACGTGGGCTGCAGTCGTCGGTGCGATAGCACCTTTCCCGCTGATAGTGTGGAGCGGCGAGACCGAACCCTTCTATGGCCCCTTCTATTGGCCTCACGCTGCCATCAGCTCGCTCGGGGCGGTGATTGGATTGGGGTGGATTGCCTGGTATGCGTACATTTGTTTTGCCGTTTCGCGGGGCTGGCTTAAGAAGATTGCCCTTCTATTGGTAGTGGTCGCCATGTTCTTCGGTGGACTATCGTTTTATGTCCTATACGCGTATCTCTCTGACCGTGGTGTTTGGAATTCTGGTGTAGTAAACTAAAACGATCGTGTATGCGATCGCTGAACTTGCTCGCAGGTCACTCGCAGACTCCAGACACCCAACCCGGGAACGCGAGCCCTCGAGGAGGCGGGTTTAAAAATCCTAGTGTTTTCGCGGTGATCCTCGTTACCGCAGACGTTACCCTCCTAGTGCTTTGTCACAGCCAAAGAATGGGGTGCGGTAAAGGGGGCAGGAGTCAATGTTGCGCAGCACCCGCCGGGCCGTTCCGGCCATTCACGCCTGAACCCTTCACCGCACCGATCCCAAAATTATGGGTGACGAAGCACTAGAGGAATGGTAACTCCGCACGAAGAATTGGCAGAACAACCGGTTGCACATGGAACTGTGGGCCGAGTGGGTATTGGACTCAAGGGTTTGCGTCATGGCTGAATCTTTGGGCAATACGCATTGTTGGACTTCGGCGTACGGCCTGCAGTGGCGTGGTTGGTCTGCGATCACGCCAGTGGTGCGGTGAACTATCTTGACCTCGGGTCGACGGCCAGGCAGAATGGCGGCGAGGGGCAGCCTGGAAGAGACGGGTAGCCCGTTGTGCCTCGGCTGGATTCGGGTACGGTGCGATCTCCCGTAACCGTTCACGGGTGGGCCGTAATCCTCGGGGCTGGTGCATTCCGCAAGTTGGCGGGTTGTCAGGGCAAATCGGTAGCGTTCTCCAGTTGCTTTCACTTGCAAACGATCGGACGGTTAGCCCGACTTGCTGCCTGACACCCTACGAGGCGTGAACGGTTACGATCTCCCTAACAGACACCTTCATTACTTGGTCAGCGATGCCTAATTTCGAAATCCACAACCTAGAATCAGCCCCAGCGGGATCGAAACCCTTGCTCAAGAAGTCGCAGGCGGCCTTTGGGATGGTCCCCAATCTGCACGCGGTCATGGCGGAGTCTCCCGCGACCCTGGAGGCGTATCAACGCTTGCATGAGCTGGCGCAACAGACGGCCTTTAACCGAGAAGAGCTGACGGTTGTGTGGCAATCGATCAACGTCCAGCATGGCTGTCATTACTGCGTTCCGGCCCACACCATGATTGCGAACCTGATGCAGGTCGCACCCGAAATCACGGAAGCCTTACGCAACCAAACGGATTTGCCTACCAAAAAACTGAATGTCCTACGAGAGACAACCCTGCAGTTGTTGCGACAACGAGGGATTGTCAACGATACCGAATTGGCCGCGTTCTTTGAGGTCGGATTTTCTCGACAACACCTGCTGGAGGTCGTCCTGATCTTGTCACAGAAGGTCTTGAGCAACTACATCAATCATTTGGCTCAAACGGCTCTCGATGAACCGTTCCAACCCTACATTTGGAAGGCGGAATCCTGATCACACCAGGTGCTGCATGAATACTACCGCAAAAAATGTGCTGGCCGTTATCGCCGGCGTGGTGCTGGGGTCCGTAGCGAACATCACCTTGGTGAATATCGGTCCGTCGATTGTACCGCTGCCGGAGGGCGCGGACGTCTCATCGATGGAGAAACTGCAAGAGAGCATGGCGTTATTCACTCCCGCCAACTTCCTCTTTCCCTTCTTGGGGCACGCGGTCGGGACGCTGGTGGGGGCCTTCGTCGCCGCGAAACTGGCGGCCAGCCGCGCGAAGTACCTGGCATTGGGCATTGGCCTGTTTTTCTTGGCGGGTGGCATCGCCGCCGTCGCGATGCTCGGTGGACCCCTGTGGTTCATGGTCGCCGACTTGGGGTTAGCGTACCTGCCGATGGCTTATCTGGGGGCAGTTTTGGCTGGAGGGAAACAAGCTTGATCAAAACGCCGGGTGGGGCGATCTTAGCCCTCGGACTTCTAGTATTGATCTACGGCGTCGTCGCCTGCTGGCTGGTTCCGGCCTTGCCACCCAATGGTGGACCGAATGGTCGCTTGCCCAGTCTGTATGTGATCGGCGTGGGCATTGTCATCACCATCGCGGGCTTGGCGGTTCGTGGTGGTAGCCATCGAGGCGGTTCGGATCCGGCCGCGCCGGCCCCTCGAGGGATCCCAGCCGCCTACGGGATCTTGATCCTGGTGGCGATCCTGGCTGGACTGTTTTTTGTGGTCTCGCGACTGTGAGGACTGGAGCCACGATTTCGGCATGGCTCTGCCGTGCCCAAACGTCGTGAGGCCCTTTGCGCCCCGAAGCAAACACGGCGGAAGGCGTGTCGAGACAACGAGCCGAGTGGTTTCATTTGTTGTAGTGCCAAGTGAAAGAGAATCATGACCGTGGAAAACTATTTCGAGACGCTGCCGCCGAACCTCGGTGTTTTTGTCCACACATCGATCATTCGCGACAACCATCCAACTCGGTTTGTAGCCCATGACACCGACGGCGAGTGGTCCTTTACTGATGGCGGAGTCATCTTGTCGACCAATATCAGTTTGGTCGCTTTGCACCAGATGCTGACAATCGACCCTAGCCTCCAAGCATTGGCGACCCTGCCGCCTGGGTACTACGCCGAGAGGAGCGACCGCGACAGTGCTTGGACAATTTCACCGCTGGACGATGATGAATAACACGACACTCTCGAATGCCTAAATCCATGAGCACAACGTCTCTCGTAACTCGATTCGTGCGTATCTTCCTGCTCGGTGCAGTGTGCGGGATTGCCTGCTTCGGCTACTTGGCAACTGCGTATGGCCTGTTGATCCCGAGCCCCGTGTTCCCTATCGCTTTTCCGACGGGACTCACCGTGGCGCTGCTCGTACTCCTGCTATCGGATTGGGTTGGCGAGTTACTGAGTGTCGTGTTTCGCAAGAATGCAGCACAACGCGAGCGAATAGTCCTGCCGCAAGAACTCACTTCGCCGATCGAAAAGGACCCGAGTACATGAACGTCAGCGTCGTGGAGGGGGACCTGTTGGATCAAGACGTCGAGGTGATTGTCAATGCCTGGAATCGCAACATCATTCCGTGGTGGCTATTGCTTCCGCAAGGCGTCTCCGGCGCGATCAAACGCCGCGGCGGCTCACAACCCTTTCGTGAACTTGGGCGGATGGGGCCCATCCCCTTGGGCCAGGCGGTAGAAACCTCGGCGGGACGCTTGCCGTTCAAAGCCATTATCCACGTGGCCGGCATCAACCTGTGGTGGCGGTCGTCAGAACGTTCGATTCGTGACTCGGTACACAACGCGCTCGCCTTGGCCGATCGCCACGGTTATCGGTCCATCGCGCTGCCCTTGATCGGAGCCGGATCAGGAGGCGGCGATCCAACCCAGGTGCAAGCGATCATCGAGGAGGAGTTAAAGCGATGCGAGTTTCCAGGCGAGGTCCGCATCGTTCGCTACCGCCCTGCCGTCCGGGAAAAACGTCAATATACGAGTTCCTCGTAATAGTCGTCAACTCGAACGCTAACACTTCTTAGTGACGGCAAGCGGGAGCACTGATCCTTGCTGATCGACGCTGATAAAGACGCGACCTGCGGTCGTTGTCGGACGTGAAGGAACACTGATCTTCGCTGATCGACACTGATAAAGACGCGACCTGCGGTCGAATGGGGGTGTTCCAACGACAGTCCGCTCCTGTCAATTGCAGGCCGAGAGCCTTTGTGTTAGTCTCGACTTGGGACGGAACGCCTCGCGGAAACGCTGGGACTGGACCACCGGCCATACTGGGGCAGCCATGTTGGGGTAGCGCCACCGTCCGTACCGTGGACAGTGTGACCCAGCATCGGTTGTGTGGCAGCAAGTGTTTTTTGAGTACAAAAGCCAATTCGACGGTGACTGCCGCGGCCGCACTTGCGACCCATGGCGTTGACCGCTGCAGCGGCAATCACGATTGAGATCATGGCACAGAACCTTTTTTTTCGATGGCTGAAATACCTGGCGTTGCTGGCTGTGATTGGCGGTTTACTCTATTGGAGACTGTGGACGCCGATTGACGTCGAGTCCCATGGGGTCAAACGCGGCACGCTGTTGTCCGAGGTGATGGGGACGGGGACACTGGAAGCCCAAACCCAAGTGATGATCAGCTCCAAGATCGCCGGGCGTATCGAGGAGCTCTCGTTCGACGAGGGGCAGAGCGTAACAGCGGGGCAGGTCTTGGTTCGGTTGGATGATGAAGAACTCCAACAACAAGTCGCCATCGCGGCGGCTAACGTTCAAGTGGCGGAATCGAGTATCGATCGGCTCAAGTCCGATCAAGCGCGAGCGGTGGCCGTGGTCACTCAGACCACTCGTAGTCACGACAGGAAAGTTTCACTGGCGGCACAAAACGCCATCAGCTCCGAGGAACTGGATCAATCGCTCGAGGCCTTGACGGTCGCTCAGTCGGGTTTGGCTGCGGCCGAATTCGCCATTGTCGAGGGTCAGAAATCGCTGTTGGCCGCCAGGGAATCGTTGGCATACCACCAAGCGAGGCTGGCGGACACTTCGATCACGGCGCCGTTTGATGGGCTGGTAATCAGACGCCGCCGTGAGGTGGGGGACATCGTGGTCCCAGGCTCGAGTATCCTGACGTTGATCTCGGTCGACACGCTCTGGATCAGCGCCTGGGTCGACGAGACGGAGATTGGCAAGTTGCGACTGCAGCAACCGAGTCGGATTGTGTTTCGTTCGGCTCCGGAGCGTTCCTTTGTTGGTCGAGTCGTGCGTATTGGCAGAGAAACCGATCGCGAGACCCGAGAACTTGTGGTGGATGTCGAGTTGTTGGAGCGGCCGGACTTTTGGGCCATTGGCCAACGGGCCGAGGTGTTTATCGAGCACGACCGGCGCGAAGCTGCCCTGATCGTTCCGTTGACGTTTTGTGAATTGGACGGCCAGCAGGCCAGGCTGTTTCGCGAGCAAGCGAGTCACGCCCAGCAGCAATCCGTCGCGGTGATCTTGCGGGCCAAGGATCACATCGCGGTGGATGGCGGTCTGGCGGAGGGCGACATTCTCATTCGGGCCGTGGACGGTACGCCACTGAAGGACGGCCAGCGGGTGAAGCAGCGATGAACTTGGCCATCAAAGATATCGCCTACAACCTTGGCCGATTCGTCCTGACCGCGGTGGGCATCGGCATGTTGCTGATGGTGGTCATGGGTATGGGCGGTATTTACCGCGGGGTCGTGGAAGATGCGACGCTCCTGATCGATCGCCTGGATGCGGATCTGTGGGTTGTGCAGCGCGGCACACGCGGTCCGTTTGCAGAGATCTCGCGGGTGCCCGAGACGCTCACCGACCGAGTCCTGGCGGTACCGGGAGTTCGGCAATCGCGGGAGTTTGTCTATCACACGATCCAGAGAGAGCGAGCGGGGCGAGTGCTGCGGATGGCGGTCCTGGGCTTGAGCTGGCCGACTGACAAAGGAGACTGGATCCCGTTAGTGGCGGGACGGATACTGGGGCAATCGCGGTTCGAAGTCGTCGTCGACCAGACGCTCAAGTTGGCAGTGGGAGACCGCATCCCGCTGGGTAACGAGGTTTACGAGGTGGTGGGAGTTGCGCGTGGGATGATCGGTTCCGGTGGCGATGGGTTGGCATTTTTCAGTTCAAGCGATGCCTTGGCGGTTCAGTTGGACGTGCCGGGGGAAGCGATACGCCTGGAGCGTGAAGCGCGAGAGTCTCGTGCGCGTCTGTTTGATGTGGCAGTTCAACAGCCTAGTTTGTTGGAGAACGCCAGTCGCCAGGCGCGCGAGCTGCCTGCGGTTGCTCGGCCGACGATCAATGCCGTCTTGATCAACGTCGAGCACCCCACGGATGCGGTTGCCGTCGCCGCTACGATTCGAGGCTGGAGCGATGTGACGGTTTACACCGCTGACGAGCAGCGAAACCTGCTGCTGCAGGGCTCGGTTGAGAAGGTTCGCAGCCAAATCGGCTTGTTTCGCGTGTTACTGACGATCATTGCCACGATCATCATGGCTTTGATCCTTTACACACTGACATTGGACAAGCTGCACTCGATCGCCTTGCTCAAGTTGATTGGCGCCCCGAACTACGTCTTGTTGGGCTTGATTTTGCAGCAGGCCTTGATCTTGGGTGCGAGTGGGTTTGCGATTGCGTACCTGGTGGGCCAACAGATCTTCCCGAATTTCCCTCGCCGAGTCATCATCACGCCGGAAGATCTCGTGCAATTGGCGGCCATTGTGTTTTTCATCTCAATCGCCTCCAGCGCGCTCGGGGTCTGGAAAGCGATGACGGTCGCACCCAACGAGGCGCTGGCATGAGCGGAGTTTCGTCTGCCGCGAGCGAAACAGGGTCGGTCGCCATCCAAGCCGAGAGCCTGACAAAAATCTACGGGTCGGGCAACACCGAGGTGGTCGCCATGCAGGACGCCTCGATGACGGTGAAGTCGGGCGAGGTCGTCGCGTTGCTGGGGCCAAGTGGATCGGGGAAGTCGACGTTTCTGACCGCGGTTGGCCTGATCAATCAACCGACCTCCGGCAAAATTTATATCGCGGGTCAACTGATTGTGGATGGGCCGCTCGCCCTGACGGACTTGCGGTCCTTTCGCCGCCGGCACCTGGGGTTTGTCTTTCAGAAATCCAACTTGATTCCGTTCTTGAAAGCGGTGGAAAATGTGCAAATCGCCTGTGAGTTGAATGGCATGTCCAGTCGGCAGGCTCGGCTGCGTGCCCTGGAGCTATTAGACTATTTGGGGACCAAAGATCGGGCGCAGAGCTATCCATCGATGTTGTCTGGCGGTCAACAACAACGGGTGGCGGTGGCGCGCGCCTTGGCCAATCGCCCGTCTGTGATCTTGGCCGATGAACCGACCGCCGCTTTGGACAGTTTCCGTGGTCGACAAGTGATGGAGTTGTTTTCCCAGGTGGCACGTGAACATGGCACTTCCGTTATCGTGGTCACCCACGATCACCGGTCGCTGGACGTGTTTGATACGCTCTACGAGATGGAGGACGGCAAATTGAGCCGCAGGACGCTGACTGTGAACGCTGAGGGCGGCGGTCATTGAGGGCGATCAGACGGAGTGCCTTAGCACCCGGTTTTCTGAGGTCTCGGAAAGTAGTGTTGGACTCGGAGATCGAGCAGACAACGAGGAATTGATAGACCATGCCACAGCCGTTGTATTTCCCAACTGCAAGTGACTTTCGCGTTTGGTTGCAAGCCAATGCGGCTTCGGCCACCGAATTGATGGTGGGTTATTACAAGGTGGGGTCGAAGCGTCCCAGTTTGTCGTGGTCGGAGTCGGTCGACGAAGCGTTGTGTTTTGGTTGGATCGATGGCGTGCGTAAGCGGATCGACGACGAGCGTTATCAGATCCGCTTCACTCCCCGCAAGCCAAATTCCATCTGGAGCGCGGTCAATATCGCCAAGTTTGAGCAACTGAGCGAAAGTGGGCGCATGACCGAGGCAGGGCGGTTGGCATTTGCGCATCGGCAGGACGCCAAATCGGGAGTGTATGCGTACGAGCAGCCGGAGGCGGCTGAACTTAGCCCTGAGGAAAGTCGGGAATTGAAGCGAAACAAAGCGGCTTGGACGTATTTCCAGAGCACGCCACCCAGTTACCGCAAGGTCGTTCTGCACTGGGTAACGACGGCAAAAAGGCCGGCGACCCGCGCGTCGCGGTTTGCTCAACTGTTGGCGGCCTGTGCGGCGGGTGAACGCCTGTAGGGCTTGTTGATTTTTCCGTAGCGGAATGCGTCAAGGGCTTGTTGATTTTTCCAGACTCTCACGCGAAATTGTCGCCCGATTCGATGAAATCCGGCGAAAATACGGCGTTTTCCCGTCAATCGAAATGCTTGACGCATTCCGCTACGGAAAAATCAACAAGCCCTGAGCTAATGACGCGAAGTTGGCAAGCAATAGCCATGGCAAACGAACAGAGGAGCAAGAGATGATCCAAGCCAAAAGTTTAATCGAGCCGTATCGGACGGCGTTTAGCAATGGGACGTGCGAAGCGATCGCGGACGTGTCGGTTGCCAAAGGTGGTGGCGGGTTGGGGTTTGGCCCACACGAGTTATTGGAGGCGGCCTTGGCCACCTGCGTGACGATGACGGTGCAGATGGCGGCCAAAAAGTACGACTACCCGCTGGAGGGCGCGAGTTGTTCGGTGCGATTGGATCGCACCCAACCCGAGCGTGTGCAGCTACACTACACCGTGTTGCTGGAGGGGCCCTTGCTGACCCCCGAGCAAGTGGCGCGTTTGCACGCCGCCGTCGCCCATTGTCCCGTCGCCCAGACCCTGTCCGGTGGGATTAAATGCGTGGCGGTCGACCCTTGAGAGCGACGGATCCGTTCGCGCTCTGCGGGAAATCTGAGCGGAGCGTGACAAACTCCCGCTGGCTTGCCCAGTCCCGACGCATCGGGATTAGGCTTCTCGCTAAATCGCCGCTAGGAGCGCGCAAACGAATCCCGCTGGCTTGCCCAGTCCCGACGCGTCGGGATTAGGTGTCTCGCTAAACACGTGTATCGCGACAAAATCCCGCTGGCTTGCCCAGTCCCGACGCGTCGGGATTAGGCTACTCGCTAAATCGCCGCTAGTAGCGCGCGATCGAATCCCGCTGGCTTGCCCAGTCCCGACGCGTCGGGATTAGGTTTCTCGCTAAAGCCGCTAGGAGCGCGCGATCGAAAATCCCGCTGGCTTGCCCAGCGGATCTTTAGGCTTCTCGCTAAATCGCGTGGAGCGCGGAGAAAATCCCGCTGGCTTGCCCAGCGGATCATTAGGCTTCTCGCTAAATCGCCGCTAGGAGCGCGCGATCGAATCCCGCTGGCTTGCCCAGCGGATCATTAGGCTTCTCGCTAAAGCCGCTAGGAGCGCGCGATCGAATCCCGCTGGCTTGCCCAGCGGATCTTTAGGTTTCTCGCTAAAGCCGCTAGGAGCGCGCGATCGAATCCCGCTGGCTTGCCCAGCGGATCTTTAGGCTTCTCGCCAGCAGCGTGGAGCAGAACGAATCCCGCTGGCTTGCCCAGCGGATCTTTGGGACTACCGCCAAAGCCGCTAGGAGCGCGATCGAATCCCGCTGGCTTGCCCAGCGGATCATTAGGCTTCTCGCTAGAAGCGTGGAGCGCGAGAAAAAATCCCGCTGGCTTGCCCAGCGGATCTTTAGGTTTCTCGCTAGAAGCGTGGAGCGCGAAAGAAAATCCCGCTGGCTTGCCCAGCGGATCATTAGGTTTCTCGCTAAAGCCGCTAGGAGCGCGCGATCGAATCCCGCTGGCTTGCCCAGCGGATCTTTAGGTTTCTCGCTAAAGCGTGGAGCGCGAGAAAAAATCCCGCTGGCTTGCCCAGCGGATCATTAGGCTTCTCGCTAGAAGGATCGTTAGGCTTCTCGCTTTGGACCCCTACTTGCGGTCCGTTCGACCGTTTTCGAAGATCTAGGCATGAACATCCCCCCATTTTCCGCTGATGAACTTGCATTTGCATGGTGTAACCGGATTTATTTTGCGTTTCACACGCATCGACGAAAGCCGATCCAATGGCTTCAGCAACTCGATAACGAGACGCTTAAAGAGTTACTTGCTCCATACGGCATCCATCTGCTCGAATTTAATAGCACACAGATTGAAAGCCGAGCCCTGGTCAGCCTCTCCGTCACTGATTCCGCGTCATCGGCAGTCGGCAAGATAAAAGGTCGTCTCAGCAAGTGGATTTCGAATACCGCTGGTGGGTCGCCCGAAGAGAAGCATCAGTGGCTCGGCCGAGGTTACTTCGCAACCACAACCGGAAAATCAACTGCCGAAGAGGTTGCCGCTTATCTCGAACGCCAAGGCGAACATCACGGCTATGGTTCAGGCGCGCAATCGCCAGTGTACATCCGAACCTACGACCGCCACGATGCAGACGACCGTCGGTTGGCAACGGATCATGCGGTGACTTGTTTACAGTATCATTTTGTACTGGCGACTGAGTGGCGACGAGGCGTATTTTCACAAGAGTCAGCAGCGATGGTGGCCGAACGCTGGCGAGCGATGCAGACTGAGATGAAAGTAGTCATTCGGAAGGTCTCGATTTTACCTGATCATGTTCATGTGGCAGTCGATTTGCACCCGACGGTTTTACCAGCGTCGGTGGCGGTCGCACTCATGAATGCTGCGCAAGAATTGATGATAGAGAAATTCGATATGGCATTGATTCGAGCTCGGGTGAAGCGGTTATGGCAGGCGAGTGCCTATGTGGGATCATTCGGCGAATTACGTTCGGCCTCGATTGCAAGCTATATCAAGCGCTGGGAATCCGACGAGGCATAGCGAGAAGCCTAATCCCGATGCGTCGGGACTGGGCAAGCCAGCGGGATTCGTTTGCGCGCTCCTAGCGGATTTAGCGAGAAGCCTAATCATCCGCTGGGCAAGCCAGCGGGATTCGTTTGCGCGCTCCGCTGAGATTTAGCGAGAAACCTAAAGATCCATCTAGCGGAAAGCCTAAAGATCCATCTAGCGGGAAGCCTAAAGATCCGCTGGGCAAGCCAGCGGGATTCGTTTGCGCGCTACTAGCGGATTTAGCGAGAAACCTAAAGATCCGCTGGGCAAGCCAGCGGGATTCGTTTGCGCGCTCCGCTGAGATTTAGCGAGAAACCTAAAGATCCGCTGGGCAAGCCAGCGGGATTCGTTGCACTAGCGGATTTAGCGCGAAACCTAAAGATCCATCTAGCGGCAAGCCTAAAGATCCGCTGGGCAAGCCAGCGGGATTTTGTCGCGCTCCGCTGAGATTTAGCGGGAAGCCTAATGATCCGCTGGGCAAGCCAGCGGGATTTTGTCGCGCTCCGCTGAGATTTAGCGAGAAGCCTAATGATCCGCTGGGCAAGCCAGCGGGATTCGTTTGCGTCCCTAGCGGGATTTAGCGGGAAGCCTAACGATCCATCTAGCGGTAAGCCTAATGATCCGCTGGGCGCCAACGGATTTTATCGCGCCCCGCTGAGATTTAGGGAAACCTAATGATCCGCTGGGCAAGCCAAGCGGGATTTTGTCGCGCTCCCGCTGAGATTTGGCGAAGCCTAATGATCCGCTGGGCAAGCCAGCGGGATTTTCGCTCGCAGCTCCACGCTTTAGCGAAGCCAATGATCCATCCGGCGAAGCCTAAAGATCCGCTGGGCAAGCCAGCGGGATTTCGTTCGCGCTCCGCTGTTAGCAGAAACCTAAAGATCCTGCTGGGCAAACCAGCAGGATGTTCCGATTCGCGGCATCGCTGAGATTTAGCGAGAATCCTAATCCAGATGCGTCGGGACTGGGCAAAACAATGATCCTCATCCGAGAAATGGTCCGTATGACTCGGGTTGTTAGTCTCGACTTACCGCGGCCCAAACTCTCATTATTCTCAGAAGGCCACATAAAGGTGAAACGACACGCAGCAGGCCCTTGTTCACAGGTGGTTTCTTGGACCCGCACAACCTCGCACATTGGTCACGTCTTGCACCGAATTGGAGCCGCTCGTCGTTTAACTCAAACGCGACCGAATCTGAGCAATCAAGGTCAGCAGATCCAACTGCGGCTGCGCGAATTTGGCAAGACCCTCACGCAACAAGGTCGCCTCCATGTGCGCAGGATCCACGTGTTGATCGATTTCAGCCAAGACCGCGGGACTGGGCCAACAATCGATCTGCCGCGTGAATGTCACACCCGATTCGGCTGTCAAACGGTTCGTCAGTGGCGGATTGGTTTGAATGTCGCTGCCCGCCAAAGCTTGCACGTATTTCCATGCGACATCTTCCGGTTTTTTTGTGCCGGTACTGGCGAAGACAATTTCTTGTGCCAACGGACATGCCTTGGTTGACCAATACTCCTGGTTGCTGGCCCAAATCCGTTGGGAGTTGACGATACCCACTAGGCCTTGAGCGATCGTCAATCCTGGACAATGTTGGTCCGCGTAGACGTCCACTCGTGAGACAAAGATGCTGTAGACCGACTTAAATGCTGCCAGATCCCCGCGGGACTGGGCCCCTCGCCAGATCGCCTCCCGTGCGGCCTCGTATTGCCGGGCACTGAAGATCAAGGTCACGTTCAGTGGTATACCGGCGGCAGCCAAGGGCTCCAGTGCTGCCAAGCCGGCCGGGGTCGCTGGTACCTTGATCATGCGATTCTTGTGACCGTCCGACCAACGCTGGCCCAAATCGAGGTAGGTCGCCACTCGCTGTTCGAAGTCCAACCCGAGTCCCTCCGATTCGATCAACGGATCCAGCTCGAAGCTGACATAGCCATCATTGCCGTTCGTCTGCTCCCAAATGTCGCTGAATACATCCTGAGCGGAACGCACCAATTGATCGGTCATCTGCCACGCGACTTCGGAATCACTCAGGCCACGGTCCATCCATTCACGTAGCGGTGTATCGAACCTACCCGATTTAAGCAGAGCCTCCACGATGATTGGATTGGAGGTCGCGCCCGTCGCCCCGTCTGCCTTTGCTTGCACCACCAAGTCGGGGTCGATGCTGTCTAACCAGAGTTTGGTGCCGGAATCGATCAAAGTTTTGAGTGCATTTGACATAAAAGCTGTCACCGTTCTTGATTGGGAGGTCATGCAGCATGTTACCCGGTTTGCTCGCGGAAGGGTACCCGACCGATTTTTCTGCTGTGAACTGGATAGGCCCACCGCCAGTGTCACGCGCGACGAGCCGTTGCCCTCAAAGGACTCCGAGTCCCGCGCCGCGGAGTGCTGGCAGTCGGCCCGATGTCGGCGAATCCATCAGGCGACGCGCGAACCGGGAGGGCGACGATTGCGTGGCTATCCCTGAGTTATCGTTTATTTGTATTCAAACGAGACGGGTCGCCAGTACATGGAGGAGACATTGTTTGCTAGGGTAGACGGGCGGTTGGTGCGGTGGCGTTAGCGCAGTGGATGGCGGTGTTAGGGGAGAACGGCGGCTAGCGGCTTGTCGCTCACTCCAGTGGATAGCGTTGTTAGGGGAGACCGGCGGCTAGCGCCTTGCCGCTCACTCCGGAGGATGGCGTTAGCGCAGTGGATGGCGTTGTTAGGGGAGAACGGCGGCTAGCGCGCTTGTCGCTCACTCCGGTGGATGGCGTTAGCGCAGTGGATGGCGGTGTTAGGGGAGACCGGCGGCTAGCGCCTTGCCGCTCACTCCGGAGGATGGCGTTAGCGCAGTGGATGGCGGTGTTAGGGTAGACCGGCGGCTAGCGCCTTGCCGCTCACTCCGGAGGATGGCGTGTGCGCAGTGGATGGCGGTGTTAGGGTAGGACACGGCGGCTAGCGCCTTGCCGCTCACTCCGGAGGATGGCGTTAGCGCAGGGGATAGCGGTGTTAGGGGAGAACGGCGGCTGGCGCTCGCCGCTCACTCCGGAGGATGGCGTTAGCGCAGTAGATGGCGGTGTTAGGGTAGACCGGCGGCTAGCGCCTTGCCGCTCACTCCGCAGGATGGCGTTAGCGCAGTGGATGGCGGTGTTAGGGGAGACCGGCGGCTAGCGCCTTGCCGCTCACTCCAGTGGATGGCGTTAGCGCAGGGGATGGGGCGGCCATGCTGGGCCGGGGGGGGAACGTAGGGTTCAGGCGGATGGATGCTGGGGGGATAAATAAACAAAAAAACACCCGCCTGGACGTGGCGGGTGTTTTTTGGATTCCGCGGGTGTGGACTTCACCCGCGGTAGGTCGCTACGCAGCCTCGGCAAAGGACTAGTAACGAATGATCCAGTCGAAAGTCAGACGATTGTCCAACACATCGCGGCGATCGGTCACGGGGAACTCGATGGCCACACCCAACTCTTGATGACGGCTGGGCTTGAACTTGGCACCGACGGCGGTGGTCACGATGTCGTTGCCGGTCACGTTGGTCGAGCCGAAGTTGAACAGATCGCCACCTTCGACGCCGGGGATACCGCCCGCACCGGAATCCATCCAGTGGAACCAGTTGGCTTCGGCCAACAAGTACAGTCGCTCGGTGACGCGGCGATCGATGTGGTGCGACCAGAACATCATGCTGGTTTCGGCCACGGTGTCACGCGGCAATCGCACGCCGAAGGCACCGATGTAGTTCGCTCGGTCGGTCAACTTCTGAGCACCGCTGAGGAAGAAATTGAACACGCCGTCGCCATTGCCTTGCAGGCTGCGAGTCGAACCGTTGGACAGTTCGTAGGTACCACCGATCGACAGCAGACCTTGGCCGGCGGGATCGCGGAGCAAGTTGTACTTCAGACCCGCGGCGACATCGGCCCAACCGTCATCCACCAGGGGGTTGGTCGAGGAAATGTAGCCGTCTTTGGTGGCGATCACCGACAAACGGTCGGTAATGGCGGCTCGCAGTTGCAACGCGAACAGGTTGATTTCACCGCCGGCGGCGGCTTGAGGAACTTTGTGCCGCATGTAGATAAAGCGAGCTTCGGTCAGGTTGCGGGGATCTTCGAAGTGCGTTGGGTTGGTCATCGGGCTGATGAAGTCGTCGAAGCAATGATCCGATGGCTTGATGATGCCACCCAACAGACCACCGCCCAGCAATCCACCTCGGAGCAAACCACCGCCGCGACGGAAGAAGCCCTCGTTGCCCAGGGTACGGAAGCTGCCGACCGAGTCGCAGCAGTCGCTGGCCTTGCTGTCACAACCGCTGTCGCAGTCGCTGGCGGCACCGCCACCGATCGGAGTTGTCTTGGGTGCCGAGATCGGCGTGATGATGGGGGCTGAGGTCTGGGTGGTTTGGTAGTTGACCTGAGCTTCAGCGGCAGATTGGGACACCAATCCGACTGCGGCCAATCCGCAGCATAACCAGTAGCGTTTCATCTTGTTGATCCTTATTCTGGGCCGTACCACAACGCGGCGAGCGGCATAGCCGGTACGGAACCCCGTAGCAGCTTTACCGACATCGTCGATACTTTCCGAGCTTGGCGCAATTTGCGAACTCGCGATACAACCGCACCACTCTGCACAGTAGTTTCGACGCCTACTTTCGGGTGAATCAAACTTTGAGAATTTCGCGCTAAGATCGGAACAATAGCCAAAGTCAACTCAACCCGCAAAGTCTTCCCAACTTCACAACTTTGTACCGAATTGGCAGACCGGCACTCGTGCTTTGTCACCACTTAACTTTGGGGTCCGTGCGGTACAGGGGTCAGGAGTCAATTGCCGGAACGGCCCTGCGGGTGCTGCGCACAATTGACTCCTGACCCCTGTACCGCACCCCATTTTTTGGCTGTGACAAAGCACTAGCTGGGCAGCCAGGCCACTTCGGGCTGGGCGGACTGGCGGAGAAACGCGTTGGCGCGAGAAAACGGTCGACTGCCGAAGAAGCCGCGATGGGCACTGAGAGGCGACGGGTGCGGCGAGCAGATCAGGTGGTGCCGAGTCGTGTTGATGCCACCCGCTTTGGCCTGGGCATCTTTTCCCCAGAGGACAAAGACCAGCGGCCGAGTCACTTGGTTGGCGGATGCGATCAATTGATCGGTGAGGGTTTCCCAGCCCAGTCCCCGATGGGAACCGGCTGCGTCGGGCCGCACTGTCAGCGTCGTATTGAGCAGCAACACCCCTTGGCTGGCCCAATGCCCCAGATCAAACGGGGCGGTGGGGCTTGCCCCAGATCCGCGGCCAATTCCTTTAAAATATTCCGGAGCGAGGGCGGGGTCGGCACACCCGCAGGCACCGAAAACGCCAACCCATCCGCCTGGCCGGAGCCATGGTAGGGGTCTTGGCCCACGATCACAACGCGAGTCGCTCGGCGGGGCGTGAGTTGCAAGGCGCGAAACACCTGGGCGGCCGGCGGAAAGATCGGCGAGTGCTGCCGCTCTTGCTCCAGGAACTCGAGCAATCGTTAGGCCGTCGGGCGATTCCCAAAACGGCTGCACCACGTCGGACCAATCGGCCGTCAAGTTACGGAGGCCAGCCAGCTCCCATTTCATCGGCGAGGTCGAGGGCAAGGGACTTATTTCCAGCGATTGAGGATGGCGGCATTCAACTCGGGTTTTGACTCGGCGGCGATCTCGACCCAGCGGCGTTGGCAGGCTTCCAAGGCTGCGGCCGGTGGTTGACCGCCTTCCAAGACGGCCCAGACGGCCTCCGTGAGAGCCTCGAGCCGTTGCGAGTTCCCCGGCAGCGGCGGCAGCCACTCGGCCCCGCCCTGCACCTCGTCACTGGCCAAGGTCGCCAGGTCGCGAAACGCCGAGCCCGCGTCGACCGAGTATTGCCGGCCGGCCCACAGTCGAATATCACTCAGATGTTCTTGGCGGAACGGGGTGGCGGCGGCATTGTAGCCAGCGAACGCCTCGGCCGTCGGCGACTCGACCAACAGCTCCATCAAGCGGATGGCCGCTTGAGACTTCCGTGTCTTCCGCAGCACCGCCACGGCGGGACCAGTGCCCACAATCAACTGACTCGACGGCCCCCCCTCTGGCAACTGGGTCCAGGTTTGGTCAAAGAAGTTGTATTGTCGGCGGGCGACCAGTGGCGGGGCCAACTTGACTTGGACGGTGCCGGCGTTGACATCGTCCAAGCGTGGAACCGGCAGCAGCGCGGCCTTGGCTTGCCCGGAGCTCACTCGCTGGACCAAGTCGTTCGTCGTCAACGATTTCAGTTCCGCGGCTTGGGCGCCGTACGTGGCATGCAGGTCCTCGAGGGCTTGGACGAAGGGTGGCGAAGTCAAACGCGGCTCGCCGGTGCGACGATCGAAGAACAGATCGGTTTGCGCGGGGCTTTTGGCCAATGCCACGACTCGCAGCAACACCGCCAGGGCGGGTCCATTCCCGGCCAATGATTCCAGCCACTGCGGAGTGTCGCTCGTCGCTTGATCTCGCTGCACGGCGGCTCGCCAATCGGACCAAGTCCGCGGCCACTCCGTCGCAGCTGCCTCGTCGGTTTGTCCCGCGTTGTACATGACCGCCCAGAGGGGTTGGCCCAGCGACACGGCAAAGAGGTCCTGCTCCCACCGGCCCACGCGACGCTCCAGTGGCAACCAGGTGGACGGCGAGAACTTCTCCAGCCAGGCTGGCGGCAACTTGAGCAATTGGCCGTCGATCGCCAGCGACACCACCCGATCGGCTGGGGCCAGCAGCACGTCATAAGCTAAAACATCGGCCAGGGGCAACGTCCGCCATTGCTTCTGGTCAATGGCCTCGACAACCAGCGTCGTGTCGCCGCGGCCCTCGAACTGCAGCTTGATCTCCTCGGCCAAGGCTGGCGAACCGACCAGCAGCAGCCGCAACGGGGCGTTCTGAAGCTGGGCCAGCTGTTCTTCGGACAGTTGCGGACCGGCTTGTTGCACGGGCGCAGCCGCCGGGTCTGGGCAGCCGGTCAGGATCGACAAGAACAGCAGCGTGCAGCAGCAGACCCAGGCTTGTAGGCGGCCAATGTCAGACAGATTTTTCAAGGGTCACTCCCTCCACACCCAGCGAACTCAGAATTCAAGTCAACGTTGGCAGGCAACGCCATGGACTCGACGCGGCTTTGGCAAACACGTCGTCCGCCTGCCCCATTGTATCTTGTCAGGGCGCCGCTTGGACATGGAGTGGCCGTGTGCCGCGGGCGGTTGTTACGGGTCTGTCACGATTCGGATCAGGATCGACAGCCGAGCCAGGGCGGAGGGTCGCGTGTGGCTGCGATTAGGGAGCGCCGCGCCAGTCGCGGGCGTCCAGTACGACGTAGTAAGTTCGCTCTTGGGCCGAGGCGGGATAGACGCGGGTATAGGGGAGCCGGCGTCCCCAGCGTGTCTGGAGTTCGTAGGCGTATTGGGTCATCAGGATATGCGTCACGCCGTAGCGTTCGACCAGTTCGTGGACTGCGACAGGATCGGCCACGGCGACTCCCAAGTCATTGGACCACAGCGGCGCGACCGCGTTGACTCGCTGTTGCCACTCGGCGATGCCCGCACTGTCTTGCGGTACATCCTTCCAGCTGACGACTTCGCTGCGGTGGGCGTACCACTTAAAAGTCTGTTGGCCGCGGGGCGTGAGAAACACGGCGTCGGGCGGCGTGTGGTTGCGACTCCAAGTGCAAACGGCCTGCCAATGCCGAGCGATGGCGGCTGTCCGCGCGGGATCGGCATCCAGCGGCAGGCTGGCTTTATCCGCATTCGGGCGCGGGTCGCGGACGGCTTGGCGATAACTGAGCCAACCCTCCCACGCGACCAGCGTCACGGCCAGCGTCACGGCCAGTGTCAGGGTCAGCGAAAGAGACCGGGCCGCCGCGATGCTGGGGCGACTGGGTCGAGCGTCCTGGCGATCTGCTCTTTCAGTGATTGCGTGTCCCCAGGACTGGCACAGCAATAGGATAGTCCCCAGCGGCAGCAGGACATCGGCTGTGCGGAACCAGTAATACCGCAGCCAGCGCACGGCCGACTGGGACTCGGTCGTCTCCCCCAGCGCCGCCAGACTGAGGGCCACGCCGATCGCAGCGATCAGCAGAGACGCGTGTACCATCCCCAGCAGCACCTGACGCGAGGTGCTGTCTTGCCTGCCCTGGGATTGACGACTGCCGGAGGCGGCGACGAGCCACGCCAGCAATAAAAGGCAGAAATTACACAACTGCATGGGCGAGAAGGACCAGAAAACCAAGTGATGCGGTAGTCGCTGCAAGACATAAGCCGCGGTCGCTGCTTGGTTGACCTCCGCGGGCTGGCCCCACGTCAAAGCGAGCGCGGGAACGAGTCCCGGGAGTGAGGCCAGGCCGCCGATCGACAGACCGATCAGCAGAGTGGCCGCATTGTCGCCTCTGGGCTTTAACCGCGATCCTTCCGACGGGTTGTTTTGCAGCCGATCGGTCATCGTCCAACTTGCCAGTAGCCGGATGTCGCCGACCAATAACAAACAGACGACGATCCAACCGCCGGCCAAGACATGAAAGCCAGCGGCGATGCCGGCCAAGGCAAAGGCGGCGGACCATCGTTGCGAGCAAGCGGCGGCCAGCGCTCCAAAGATCCAGGCGAAGGCCAGACCTTTGGCCTCGGCCCCGCCCACGACCCACTCGCCCGACAAATGCCCCCACCGCGTGGCCACGACCAGCAAAGCGGCCGAGCCCAACAGGGGCAAGGTGCCAAGGCGGAAGACTCGGGTCAACGCCCACCAACCCGTGGCCATGGCCAACCAGACCGTCCAGCGACCGCACCACACGGCTTGCTCCAACGGCAGGACCCGCGTCCACTGGCCCAGGGTCACGTAAAACGACCAGTGGGCATCGGCAGACCCAAGAAACAAGTCGCCTGGGCAGAAATTCGGGTCCCAAAAATGTTTGGCTTTTGTCCAGTAGTGGGCCTCGTTGACGTCCGGCACCGCCGCGGCTGAAAACAGATAGAACACGCTGGCCACCCCGAGGATCTGGCACACGGCCACGACCATCGCTCGCCAATCGACAACGCTGGGCCATGACGACAGCGGCGAGACTGACGACAGTGGCGACGGGTTGGTGGTGGGCGTGCCGATCGACATGGACGGGTCCGAGACAAACGGTTTTGGGAGGTAGCGAGTTGATGATAATGCGAATGGGGCAACTTCAAAACCAGTGGGGGGGAACGCGCGGGGCTGAGGAACGAGGTTCAGTGGTCAGCGGTCCTCGCCGACAGCGTTGGAAGGAATTAGACTGAGCGTCATGGAGAAACGACTTGGCTCAAAAACAATCGTCTTGTTGGGTATTGGCCACACCCATGCTCATTTGGTCAAGCAGTGGGCGATGACGCCTCTGCCCGACGTGAACTTGGTTTGCGTCACGGACCAATGGCTGGCAACTTATTCGGGAATGCTGCCCGGCGTTTTAGCGGGGGATTATTCGCCTGAGCAGATGGAGATCGACCTCGTCCCGCTGTTCTCGGCGGCGCAAGTCACCTGGATTCACGATCAAGTGACTCGTGTGGATCGCCAGCGGCGGCGGCTGTACTTCGCCAGCGGCCGGACACTGGGATACGACTTGCTGTCGGTCGGTGTCGGCAGTCGTCCGCCGGAATTGAGTGTGCGAGCGGGAAGGGACGGCGAGTCGGCGTTGCCAGTGGTCGGGATCAAGCCGATGCAGAGTTTCCTCGAGCGGCTGACGGAGGCGGTACGGGTGTGCGAGGCCTCGTCGAGCGGTTCGCAGGGGGCGACGGTTCAAATCGACGTGGTGGGTGGAGGCTTGGGCAGCGTTGAGATCGTGCTCTGCCTGCCGTATTTTTTGCAGCGGATGGGCTGGGCGCGTGATCGATACCGTTTGAGATTGATCAGCGGCGCGGCGTCGCCACCGGTGGGGTGCTTGGCTTCGACGCGGCGAAAGATCTTGGCTCATTTTCAGCAAGCGGGGATCGAGTTGGTGGGTGGGGCCAAGTTGGCGGCGGTCGAAGGTCGCGCGTTGGTGCTGAGTGATGGGCGACGATGGACGTCGGATTTGGTGATCTTCTTGGGTGCTGGGCATGCGGCCCCGGTCACCGCTTGTTTCGACTTGCCGCGGGACGCTCGAGGGTGCCTGCTCACAAATCGCAATCTGCAGAGCATCGCGGACCCAATGGTGTGGGCGGGTGGGGACTGTGGCACGATCCAGGGCGTCGATCTGCCCAAGGCTGGCGTGTTTGCGGTGCGGCAGGGACCGGTGATGTGGGACAACGTGCGCCGTTGGTCGCAGGGCCAATCATTGCAGCCTTATCGTCCTCAATCGCATTTCCTAAAATTAATCAATCTCGGGGGTGGGCAGGCGATGGGCGAGTACCGCGGGTGGTCGTTTCAAGGCCGCTGGGTCTGGCGGTGGAAGGACCGCATCGACACGCGGTTCATGGCCATGTACCAAACCCTGGCGGAAAAAATCACAGGTCGCATGTCGGGTGTCGGAGCGGCGGCGGGCAGTGTCGTCCCGAGCGACTCGGTGGCGTTGGCGGCGCCCATGCGTTGTTTGGGCTGTGGCAGTAAATTGGGTGCGGACCTGCTGCGGCGGGTCCTGCGAGAACTGAGTCACGACTTTCAGAGTCCGGTGTCTCTGGCGACCGATGGCGCCCAGGGGACCATCGCCGGGTTGGCTCGGCATTCGCCGATCGATTGGCAACAGCTGCAGGATGACGTGGCGATGGTTCCGCTGCGAGCCGCGAGTGCCGAGAGCGAGGCTCCGAGGTCTTCCGCCGCGGGCCTGGCGGGTTTAGCGATTTCTGTGGACGCCTTTCCGACCCCGCTGTCCGATCCCTGGTTGTCGGGTCGCCTGGCGGCCGTGCATGCCTTGAGCGACCTGTGGGCTTCGGGAGTCGTACCGCAACAGGTCCTGGCTACGGTCGAAATCCCATTTGGTGCTCCACGGGCTCAGGAGGAACAGTTGCGGCAAGTGATGGCCGGCGTGTTGGAGGAACTGCGTCGGGCGGGAGCCAAGTTGATTGGCGGACACAGCTTGGAGGGTCCGCGGCTATCGATCGCGTTGACGGTCTTGGGGCAAACGTCAAGCATGGTGGTACCAGCGGCCAAACAAGGCCTGCGGCCGGGCGATCGGTTGTTGGTGACCAAAGGCCTGGGCACCGGCGCGGCCTTGGCGGCCCTGCATCAAGGACGCTGTTCGGCCACGACCTATGCGGCGACCGTCGACTCGATGTTGCAAACCAACGCCGTGGCATTGGAGTTGTTAACTCAGTTTCCCGTGACCGCCTTGACCGATGTGACCGGCTTTGGCCTGTTGGGGCACCTGCATGAAATGACTGCGGCAGACCAACAGTTGCGTTTGTCGGTAAGCGCTGTGGAGGGATTGGCGTTGCCTGGCGTCCGCGACCTGATGGCTCAGGGGATTCGTTCCACGATGCATGACAACAACACGTGTTTCTTGAGCGGAGTCACTCAGGGGCCCAAAGGCGTCGCCCTTTCGAGCACCGATCCTCTGGCGGGTCTCCTGTTGGATCCGCAAACCAGTGGCGGCTTGCTGTTGGGGGTGCCTGGCGACCAGGCCGACGCCTGTGTTCGCTGGTTGTCATCGCAGGGCTATTCGCTGACCACCCAGATCGGCGCTGTCGAGCAGCGTGAGACGACACGCGACGGCTGGTGCCACCTCGAGTAAGGCACCGACCGTCACACGCTGGTCATCCAGGAAACGGGACAGAGGAATGAGGAAGCATGGGGCAGGGGTACGCGGGTAAAGGAATGAAGAGTGGGGACAGAGGAATGGGGACAGAGGAATGAGGAAGCATGGGGCAGTGGTACGCGGGTAAAGGAATGAAGAGAGGGGACAGAGGAATGGGGACAGAGGAATGAGGAAGCATGGGGCAGGGGTACGCGGGTAAAGGAATGAAGAGAGGGGACAGAGGAATGGGGACAGAGGAATGAGGAAGCATGGGACAGGGGTACGCGGGTAAAGGAATGAAGAAGGGGGACAGAGGAATGGGGACAGAGGAATGAGGGAGTAAGGGGCAGCGGTACGCGGGTAAAGGAATGAAGACGTGGGGACAGAGGAATAGGGACAGGGGAATGGAAGAAATGGGGTAAGAAGAGTGAGCAGGAAAATGCAAGGCAAGCTGGGGCAGCGACGATGACACAAAAATATCTACAGGGCCAAGGCCCGCTCTCCAGACCCTTCAGTCGAACTTTTCACTCGGATTACCCCGACTTCTTATCCCCCCAGGGCCCTGCCCTCTGAACTCCACTCGCTGACCAACCTGCCTTGTCTTCGGCGGCGAATTATCTCGATTCAAACCAGCAAAGAGCTTTCCTCCGTCCCCATTCCTCTGTCCCTATTCCTCTGTCCCCATTCCTCTGTCCCCATTCCTCTGTCCCCCATTCCTCTGTCCCCATTCCTCTGTCCCCATTCCTCTGTCCCCATTCCTCTGTCCCCATTCCTCTGTCCCCATTCCTCTGTCCCCATTCCTCTGTCCCCATTCCTCTGTCCCCATTCCTCTGTCCCCATTCCTCTGTCCAACATTCCTCTGTCCAACATTCCTCTGAACTCACCGCATCCCGACTGTCCAACGTTCTTCTGTCCAACGCTCGTCAGCAGGAGCTGCTGGTCTACAGACTGTCCAATACTGTCCAACATTCCTCTGTCCAACGCTTCGATTCAAACCAGCAGAGGGCTGCTGGTCTACAGACTGTCCAACATTCTTCTGTCCAACGTCTCGTTTCAAACCAGCAGAGGGCTGCTGGTCTACAGTCTGTCCAACATTCCTCTGGCCACGTCTCGATTCAAACCAGCAGCGGGCTGCTGGTCGACTGACGGAGTGATCATTGGCGAGTGGCTTTGGGAAGATAATGAAAATAATCGCGGATCGACAAACGGTCTTGCGGATCGGCGGCCATCCAGTACCGAAAAATGGGTCCGGAGACGATCCATACGAACAGCCACCACATGGGCAAGAGCACCAACCCGAAGGATAACACGGGCCGATCCAGTACAACACTGATGAGAATTCCCACCCACAGGTAGAGCGGCACCTTCAACGACAGCGGGGCACGCAACCACAGTGGAACGGTACGATCGCGAAAGTCAATGAACTGCGACAGGCCAATCAACGTTTGCAATTGTTTTGGACTGACCGCTTGTAACAGACCTTGGGTCTCGAGATTCCGCAGCTCTCGGCGTACAAGCTGTTGCATGAACCCCCAGACGTTCTCGGCGTCAATGGCAACCAGATCGGTTGCGTCTGAAAGTCGCTGTCGATGATGTCGCAGCAGCGTCTCCACGTCGGCGTTGGGCAGGCTGACATCCTCCACGACGGGGTCCTCGCCAACCTTCTGAACGATATTGGTGGTTACCACCACATTGTTGTTCTCGCGCCAGGAGAGAAACGACTGCCAGCTTTGGACTCGCTTCTCGCGACGCAGCGCCACCGTTTGGATCAACAGGTTTAGGCAAACCCAATTATTGGAAATCCAAAGTTCGCCGACATTCTTGGCCAAGCCAAAAGCGGGCCCATTGTAAAAACCAACAAATTGAAAACCGGCTGCTCGCAAGGCGGGATGCTGGACCGCCAGACGCTCCTTGATGTGCGGGTCAAAATCGCTGATCTTCAGGTCCGTCGGGTCCTGCGGGTTGACGACTCCGGAGACGTACAAATCCGCCGAGTTGGTCAAGGGTCGGCGGAACAAGAGATACAACCAGACAAGCGGGTGTTTACTCAGCTGACGCAGCTGCGAGAACTTGAACTGGTGGACCGCCAATCCATAGAATCGCTGTTCTCCGGGCTCTACGCCCAACGCTGCGGTGGGGGTTGCAAAAGGATTGTCGTCCGAGGCCGTATTCATGAGGGGCCGTGTTAATAGAGGACTTGTCAGTCATTACACCGCGAACCACGCGACTAGCGGAGCGGCAAGAAGCGACGTCCCCGCGCGTTTCTCAGCCGCGGGTCGGTCGCGGGCACGTCCTGCGAGCGTTGCCCCGCCTCCACGACTTGGTTCGGGTCCGGGACATAGGCTAACAAAAAACGCAGCCAATAGTCATCCAGGGCTTGCTGGGTGGCCCAGAGATTCTTTTTATTCTCCAGCGAAAACGTGGCCAAACCCAAGCGATTGGACAGGACCTTCTGGTCGTTGACATCGAACCAGCGATCGAAACACTGAACCGAGTCGATCCACAGTTCTCCGGCCTGCATCATATCAAACCCGACACGCACACTCACCAAGCCCTCTTCGGGCAAGTCATCAAAATGCACCGCGACGGGTTGCCAACCGCCGACCGCGTTGACATCGCTGGAGTTGCCACCGTCCAACGGGATCTCGGCGAAGCGATAGTAGGGCGCTCCCTGAGTCGTCTGGCCGTCGATCGCCAGGCGAATGGCGGGGGCGGGACGCTGAGGATGGTTTTTCACCCAGGCCGTGATACTGAGACGCCCCGTTTTGGGTGGAACAATGGAGGCGCTGCGGAGCCACAACACGCCCTCGGGATTGACCAAGCGTAAACTCTGAGTGCCACCGTGAACGACCTCGGAATCTCGCGTGATCTGTTGGCCCGTTTTGAGTTGGCCGTGCGTCCAAGCCATCGTCGTTCCCATGGTTGTACCACCGGTGCTTCCGTCAAAGCCGGGATCCTGCAGCCCCGTCAGCGGAACGGCGTTGGTGGCCGCCTGACGGAGGCGACGGAACAACGACTCGCGAACCGCCTGCAACCAGGTGGCCACTGTCGGGGTCGACTCCACAATCGTGACGCCTTGCAACGCCATGCGCGGGCCCGTCCAAACGGTGAGCGAGTGCGGAGGCAGCTCCAGGGTGACTCGAGCGACGCGCGTTGTAGGGGGCCCCAAAGCAGCTGGCCGCAAACGCCCATCCAACTGGGTCGCCATCGACGAGTTGTCGCCAAGTGCACTGGGGACAGGAATGCTGGGGACAGGAGTGTTGGCACTGGCCGCATTTGCATTGGGGCCCGTCCCGTTAGTACTTCCATTGGCACCGGTCGCCAACCCGGAACTGACCGGTAAAACGTTGACGGCTTGATTGCCATTGGAGCCCGCTGCCGCTGCGGCATCGGCGGCGATCGGTTGTCCTGTGACCACGTTCCGCCAAGTCAATTCCGTCGCCCCAGTCGAATCGTTCCTTTGAGCCAGGGCGTTTGCCTCAGGCAGCTGGACTTGCAAAACGACGGTCACGGGCCAGGGGGCAGCGTTCACGGCGTAGCCTTGTTCGAGGGTTGAGGCGGCCTGCGATTGCCGGATCGCCACGGGCGATGCGGCCTCTTGATACAGGGTCGCGAAGGGTTCGTCCCTCAGGAGTTGGTAGGCAGCCGCAAAGCGGGCCTCGGCCGGATAATCCGTGCGTGGCACGCCGCCGACTTGATTCAATAAATGCCGTAAATCCTGCCGCCAGAGCGAATCTGACCAGGCGACCTCACACCCGTGGCCCCGCGTGACCGTGCTCAGCCCCTGGGGTGTTTGGCCAACATGATCGGAGGGGCTGTCGCTCAAGGCCTCGACCGTCGCCTGCCGCGTGGCTTGTTGGACGACGTACCCCAGCGAGCCGACCGCCTCGATCGCCTGCCAAAACTCCGGCGAGCGATGCAAGGTTCGAGCCCGCCGTGCCTCGGCCAACTCCGTA
The DNA here is from genome assembly GCA_018402565.1 of Pirellulaceae bacterium. Taxonomy (GTDB): domain Bacteria; phylum Planctomycetota; class Planctomycetia; order Pirellulales; family Pirellulaceae; genus M30B19. Next base: position 52,220 of record JAGYIQ010000004.1, read on the forward strand.
CCCCGTGCGGCCGCTTGTTGCACAACCAGCCCTGGACCGCCGGGTCCGCGTAGTCCATCCAGCTGCAAGCCGAGTTTCAGCCACGCGTCATTCCACTCGGGGCGACGACGCAAGGAAGGGTACAACCCCTCCGAGAGTTGCGGCTGCCGCACCAGGCCATTGACGACCAGTTGCAACTTGAGCGGCGGCAGACCGGCGGGTCGAGGGATCGCCGCCAGTTCCTCGTGCCATTGAACGAAGAACCTTGTGATCCGTTCCGCCCGCCATTCCCACCACGCTCGGCTGGCGTTTTCACTCACCCAGCGTTTGAGCACGGCCGGTGCGACCTCTGCCAACGGCCCGAGCGTCTCGGTGGGCCACGCCAGCCCGCGATCGCTCAAGAACTCCGCTGCGGTCGTCGACGACAGCCCCGTCCATTCGTCAGGACAGAGCCAAGGGCTGTCGGGCCCCAACTCCAAGGCCACGCCCGCCAACGAGGGATGGTCGCGATATCGTGCGACGAATCGATCGACCAGTTCTCGCGAGTCGCGTTGAGACTCAGGTGCCCACGGGATCGCTGGCGTCAGAGCCGAGTCAACCGCAATCGCAGCGACCGTCGACTGGGGCAGTGCGGTACCGTCGGCAGCGTACCGCTCGTCGGAGCCACGCGCCGCTGTCTCCGCTTGCTGTCGTGGCAGCGGAGTGGAGAAGTCAAAGACCGGCATCAGTGTCAGTTGCTGCCGATCCAGTTTGTGCAACAGCAGACCGACCACATCCAGGCGAGCTGCCCCCTGCCCCAATCCGCCAAACACACTGTTCTCAAAGCGTGGCGACGATTGAAAAGGCGTGGTAGGGAACAAGGCCCCCCCTTGCTTGAGGACGGGCAACCACACGCTACCGTAACCTTTGACTCGCAGATGTTCCACCAAACGATCCGTGGCATCTTGGTAGGACAACCAATCGTTCAGCGGCGGATCGCTGGCCGTTTCACTGGGTTTCCGTCCGACGAACAGCGACGATAACAACGGCGTCTCGATGTAGTAACCGACCGACCGTCGACTGGAGCCCACATCCGGCCCGCCGGTAAAGCTGGACACCAATCCGCTGGTCGGTGCATCCAACGTCACCGCCGAGGGCCTTGTGGTCGAGAAGTTGACCTTTTGAATCCGCAGATTGCCGACGCGGAGCGCGGTGGCGGGGCCACGATGGGCCAAGCACAGCCAGGCCGGCTGGTAAGCCTCGGGGGCGTTGACCCAATGAAAGGTTCGCCACGTGCGACGGCCCACCGCATCCACTTGGTCACGGTCCATGGCGGGCAACGCCAGCGGATCGGTCGCGGTCGTCCATTGGCTGCCAGTGGTCCAGTGCGGCCAGCGTCCCCAGCGATCGGCTTGTACGAGATCGAGCCCCAGGCTCACGTCGGGTGCGTCCAACCATTCTACCTCGACGGCATAACAACCGGCCTCCAAGGCGGGCAATTCGATGCTCCGCCATTGTTGAGTGCCCAATTCCCAATACACGCTGCCGTCGATTTCCGTCGTGCGCAAGTTCTCACTGCTGCGCGATGCGAACGACTCTGGCAGCAGCTTTGCCCAGGGCTGGGCGCGAGGTAGCCAGGCCAGTCGCCCCACCTGCAACGCCTGAAACCCGCTCGGCGCCGACAACTGGGCGGGCTCGATATTCAAGCGATCTTCCAAGCTCCAGTCGATCGAATCGAACGTGCCCGCTTCAGCGTCTGCGGCACCGGGCACAACCACCCATTGCAGGCGACGTCGCGCCAGGACGGGCGAGGTGGCGCCGCTTTGCAGGAAAGCCAACGGCGACTTCGTGATGCTAAAGCTTACTTCCAACTGATAGACACCGGGGGTCGGGCCCGCGGCCCAGTGAGGCAGCGTCAAAGGCCGCCATTGCCCGCCTCCCTCGTTGGTCAACTCGCCGCGTTCCTCCCAGACCGTCCGCTTGCCGGCCGTCAGTTCGGTCAGCACCGCGTCATAACGCACCGCGGAGTTTGTCGCGACTGGCAATCGATTCGGCACGACGCGGACTTGAATCGGTTGGCCCGCTACCAACACATCGCTGCCGACCGACGTCTCGAATCGAATCGCGTCCTCGGCCGCTCGCTCGACCCATAGCCCGTGTCCGCTGTTGGCCAAGCCCACGCTCCAGGGGCGTTCCAACAATTGCGCCAGCGACACGGCTTGGTAGATCGACCATTGCGGATTGTCGGGCGAACGCAGTTGTATCTCGAGTTGCACGTTGGGATCGGCGACCAAATCCACCGCGAAACTCTGATACTTGAGTTCTGGCAAGTGCCGCAGCATAACCTGTTGTGCATCGGGCGCGATGGAAATCAATCCCACAGCTCTGGGCTCGATCGACAGCAGGGTCACCGTCTCCCAATGCCCCACGCTCGGGAGCTTGATTCGCACATGGCCTTCCCACGCGACGGCCTTTTCACCGCCCAGGGTAAACTTCAGTCGCACGGAAACCGCAGCCGCGGGGGCGGCAGGCTCCACAAAATTGACGGGGAGAATCCCGGCCGCTTCGTCGAGTGTGGTGGGCGGCGTCGCCCAGTCCCCGTCGGCTGATTGAGCAGGATTGACTCCCGCGGCCAGAGACGGTGGGGAAGCCAACACGGCCGGACCATCGGCAGAGGGGATCGTTGGCAAGGTCGCGGGGGGGACCGCAGTTCCATTCGACTGGGGGAGCGGCCCCAGACGTTGCCCCCAGGCGATGGGCAGGCCGAAGCACAGGCCGAAGAACGAGCCGAAGCACAGGCCGAAGCACCATGCGGCCAGGAGTCCGGCCCAGGGCAGCCGACCCGCGACCCTGGGGATACCCCGCGAGTCCTGATTGATTGGTGCGGCGATTGCGTCTGGAGAGTTGCTGCGAGGGGCACGACATGCGTGGCCAACCCCACCGAGACACTGCGTGTTGCGGAGCGGGCGAGATGGGGACTGCGTTGTTGGACGTCCGTGTCCAGTCATGGGGTGGGCTCGCGGGAACAGTTTCGCCTTAAAAATAACAGGCTCCGTCGATACGCCCAACCCCAAATCGGCGAGGACCTGGCCTCGCGTCGCGGCCCTGCCTGTCCCCGCCCTGCGGCTTTTGCTAGCATTCACCCCTTCGAACTGGGAGAGCCCCGTTTGGGGTTGGCAACTTGTTAGGTTCAAAACATGCAACTGCAATCGCTGGATTGGGCGATCTTGGTCGGGTTCTTCACGTTCACATTGGCCGTGGGTGCTTGGGCGGCGCGGCGAGTGGGCAGTGCGCGGGACTACTTCTTGTCGGGCCAGAACCAGCGTTGGTGGTTATTGGGCACGAGCATGGTGGCGACGACCTTCGCCGCTGACACGCCGCTGTTGGTCACGAGCATCGTGCGGGAGCACGGCGTGGCGGGAAATTGGATGTGGTGGGCCTTCCTGTTGACGGGTATGTTGACCGTCGCCGTCTACGCGAAACTGTGGCGGAGGTCTGGGGTGGTGACCGACGTCGAGTTCTACGAATTGCGGTATGGTGGAGCGGCGGCGGCTTGGCTGCGTGGTTTCCGCGCGGTTTATCTGGGCTTGATTTTTAATGTCTTGGTCATGGCCAATGTCACGTTGGCGGCGATCAAGATCGGCAACGTGATGTTTGGCTTTACGCCGCTGCAGACGATCGCTGTGGCCGTGACGGTCACAGTCATCTTTAGCACCTTGGGTGGCCTGACCAGTGTCTTGATCACCGACTTTGTCATGTTCTTCGTCGCCATGATTGGATCGATTGGCGCGGCGTATGTCTTGGTGAATCAACCGGAGGTCGGAGGCCTGACGAATCTTTGGTCGCATCCGTCGGTCAGCGAGCGGATGGCGATTTGGCCGGCCTTGGATTTTTCCACTACTGAGGGACTAAACTTGGCGATGACGATCTTGATCATCCCATTGGCGGTCCAGTGGTGGGCGGCTTGGTATCCGGGTGCCGAACCGGGCGGCGGAGGTTACGTGGCCCAGCGAATGTTGGCAGCACAGGACGAGCGGCACGCGACCGGGGCGACACTGTTGTTCAACTTTGCCCACTACGCCATTCGTCCCTGGCCGTGGATCTTGGTGGGTTTGACGTCGTTGGTGATCTTTCCGGACTTGGCCAGCCTGCAGGAGGAGTTGCCTGGCGTGCCGACAGCACTGGTCCGCGACGACTTGGCGTACCCGGCCTTGTTACAGCGATTGCCGGCCGGCCTGCTGGGCTTGGTGACGGCTTCGTTGGTCGCCGCCTACATGTCGACGCTCTCGACCCATTTGAACTGGGGGTCATCTTACATCGTCAACGACCTGTGGCTGCGTTTTCTGCGGCCGGAAGCCAGCCAGCGCGAGTTGGTGGCGGTCGGACGTGCAACCACCGTCGTGCTGATGGGCTTGGCCGCGGGTCTAGCGTTGCAATTGGGCAGTGTCTACGACGGCTTCTTGCTGCTGTTGAAGGTGGGCGCCGGAACGGGCTTATTGTATATCCTGCGTTGGTTTTGGTGGCGGATCAACGCGTGGGCCGAAATCGTAGCGATGGTGGCGTCGTTTGCCATGGCCGCGATATTCTTTTCGCTCGATCGAGCCTACCCGCAAGCCGCCCTGCCCGATTGGCAGCAATTCTTGTTGATTGTGACCGTGACCACCGTCTGCTGGGTGTCGGCGGCGTGGTTCCTGCCCGGCGAGAGCCCGGCGACACTGCGGCGTTTCTATCGACAAGTCCAACCGGGTGGCCCGGGTTGGCGGCACGTCGTGGCGGACGCCCAGCGAGAAGGGGAACTACGGGAGTGCTCCACCGAGTGGAACTTGCCGTGGGACCTGAGCTTTGTGGTCGCCGGCTGCGCCGCTGTCTACAGCTGTTTATTCGCCATCGGCCTGTTGCTCTACGGCCAGTGGAACGCGGCCGCTTTGGCCTTGATCATCGCCGTCGTTGCCTCTGCCGTGTTGCGTGGCCTCTGGTCCCGGGTCGTTCCGGCTCAAGACGACAAAATTTGAACGCATTTCCACAACATCCGCGGATAATGAAAACAGCTCTTCCAATGGTTCCCCTTGAGCGTGTTGGACAAGCGACCATCCCGCTGCAGGTAGCCGAACCATTCGCCATGTTCAGGATCCGCAAAATGGCGAAAGCTCCACGCATGCACTTGCTCGTGCCAGTCAGCAAAGGACGACTGGCCCGTCAGCTTGACCGCGTATAACGTCGCGATGATCGCCTCGTTATGCGGCCACCAGAACTTCATATCGTGCCAGTACTCCGAGACGGGAAGCCCAGCGAGATCGCGAAAATAAAACAACCCACCGTATTCGGGGTCCCACCCGCGCCGCCAACTGTAATCGAGCATTTGGCACCCGAGGCGAATCCAGTCCGGCCGGTTGCGATAGGCCCCCTCCTCGAGCACAAACCAGGCCGCTTCAATCGCGTGGCCAGGGTTCAATAAACGACCATCGAAATGGTCCGAAATGGCTCCGGTCGGCGTGACCGATTCCATCACCACTTGCTGGTCGTGCTTGACGAACAGTGTCTCGATCTCGTGGATGCAGCGATCGATCCAGGTTGTCCACTCTTGATCCGGGCCCAGATCGCTGCGGAGACTTTGAGCGGTCGTCAGGGCAATCATCCGCGGCCCGATTCCGACCATCGGTCGCTGGGCCGTGAACTTGGGCGGCATCCGACCCGGGGTAAAATTCCACTCGACAAATTGGCGGAACAACCGCACGGCCAACTCGCGGTAGGCTTCGTCTCCTGTCGCACGGAACAACGCCGCCGCGGCAATGCACAGAAACGCCTCGCTGTACGCGTAACGCCGCTGCCGCAGCGGGCGGCCGTCCCGAGTCAAAGTGAAAAACATTCGCCCGTCAGCGTCAAACCCATAGCGATTCAGAAACTCCACACCGTGCTGGCCCCACGCCAACCATTCGGGGCGTGGCTCCCACGTGTTGTACAGAGTCAATACCATCCAAGCCATTCGACCTTGAGCCCAAACGGACTTGTCGGTGTCCACAATGGACCCATCCGCAGCGCAACAATGCAAGTAGCCGCCGTGTTCGACATCCACTGACCGCGGGAACCAAAACGGCAAGACGTCCTCCAGTAACGTCGCGCGATAAAAGGCCGCCAAGGCCGCCGCGTCCATACTCAGTCGTGGCGAGAGTTTCATCACGGATCCCCCAACTTGTGACAAATGTTCATAACCGTCCACTGCGCTAAGTTACCACCCGATTGCCCCATCGCTGCAGACATCGCTAGTGCTTTGCCACAATTTAACTTTGGGATCGAAGTGGCAAAGGGTCAGGCGTCAATTGTGCGAAGCACCCGCAGAGGCGTTCCGGCAATTGACGCCTGACCCCTTTGCCACACGCCAAGTTTTGGCCGTGACAAAGCACTAGGGCGGTTAGTCAATCAATCCTGCCGCCAGCAGTTCATGATGGAGGTGATGCTGGGTTTCCGCGGTCAGGCCGTTCATCGGCAAGCGGACCGAACCCATGGGCACCCCGCGGCAACTCAAGCAATACTTGAGAGCCGCCAGGTAGCCATAGCGTGCCAAGAGCTCGATGCGTTCCACGGCCTGATATTGGTGCTGCCGAGCGGTCAGGAGATCGCCTCGTTCGGCTGCCTCCAGGGCTTGCAGGTACAGCGGGGCGGTGAAGTTGTAACTGCTGCCGACGGCGCCGCGGACGCCCAACGCCCACGCGGCCAACAGGACTTCATCGACCCCCCAGAGGATCTCCCAGGCCGCATCACTGGCCTGCAAACAATGCTGCAGGGCTGTCATGTCGGTATTGGTAAACTTGAGGCCCACCAGATTGGGCAACTCGTGGGCGGCCAAATCCAAGAACTTCGGCATCGACAACCCCACTCCCGTCATGCTGGGGATATCATAAAAATAAAACGGCAATTCGCCACATTGACTGGCGATCGGCCGCATGCACTGGACCAAGGTCTCCACGTCGCGCGGCTTAAAATAATGGGGCGTCAGGGCCGCGACAGCATCGGCACCCACCGCTGCGGCATGGGCGGCCAAGGCCGCGGAATCCGCCAAACAGTTGCTGCCGACATGCACGACCAAGCGCAGGGCCGAACCACGCAGCACGTCTCGCCAACGCTGCGTCACTTGCCGTCGCTCCTCGACCGTCAGCGAAGAACACTCCCCCGTGGTGCCACAGACAAACACCGCCGCCACACCCGACGCCGACAACTGTTCGGCCAACGGCTCGATGGACCCCAACGCCACCTGGCCCTCGGCATCGAACGGTGTCGGCGTCGCCGCAATCAATCCGGTCATTCGTTCCCAATTCGCTGACATCACGTTCGTTCGTTTCTAATTGGCATGAGGGACGGGGAGTGGGATATACGAGTACGACGCTCGCCGCGGGACTCGGACTCGACGTTTTTTCGAGCGGGGGGCGGGGAGTCGAGCCTGCATTCTATCGTGGGGTGGTGGAGCCTTGAATAGGAGCCGAGCCATTCGCAGGGGGACGGGGGATTTTTTGTGAACCGACCAGTCGGCAGAAGCGTATTACCCCCAGTCGCTCGGTGGCGAACAGCGGCGGTTCCCGACAGGTCTCCTGGCGGGTCGCGCACCGTCACGGGGAACAGGAAGTTCTGACTCCGGCTCGAGGCTTGTCCTCAAAGTTGACACAACCCGAACCGACCTTGCGGTTTGTTCCGGTGGCGACTATCTGCCGGCGAAAAAGTGAAGGAAGTTGTTCTCATTTCCTCAGCTGGGACCAATCTATGTTCTAGGCTTGGGAGCTTCCATCGTCACGCTGGACTTAATCGCTGGGTTCCGTCCCGATTTCCTGATCGGGCCACTCACTCAGCGGTGTCCGCCAGCGTTTCCAACTATCCTGAAATGACACGGTCACTCATCCCGGCAAAATTCCTGTTGCCGCGGGTTAAGGGTTGCTGTGTCGCTTTCCTGCGGACGGCTGACCATGACAAGTTTCCCCTCGTTGTTCCACCGAAGTCGCAGCACCTGGCACGGGTCGTCGTGTCAAGCGTCGCGCCGCCGGCTGACCCGACCATGGGCGACCTGGATTTCACTCGGGTTCCTCGGCTGCTTGCCCAACTCGACCAGCGCCATTCCAGCGTTCGCTCAGGTCTCCGCACCCCTGGCGTCGCCGTCGCTCCACTCGTTGGCCACGGACTTCGACTCGAACAATCCGCCCCGCCCCACCGAGTGGCGATCCCAGGTCCCGCAGCTGTTGCCGACCGAGGACCAAGCTGCCCCGTCGCCCGCATGGCAGCCCATCACACTGACTTCCAACTGGGCGTCCGACACAACCGACTCGGACGACACAAGCGACTCGGACGGCTGGCGAGCGGTCGGCGGCAGCAACAGCAACAGCAACACCCGCGGCTTCAGCGCTCCAACGCCAATCGCCAGCCGTGATTCGGCCTTGAGCCAAGAAGCGGACCCATGGGTGCAGACCGTCTTGGCCGAGGGCCAGAAGTTGGCCAACGGCGATCGATGGTCCGAGGCATTGTCGGTCTACCAAGCAGCGCTGCGGAAAGCCCCCCATAGCTCAACACTGCTCCGTCAACGCCAAACCGCGCGGATCCACGTCGACCTGCGGCACCGCTTGCACGACGCGAAGTACCTGGCCTACGCCCAAGGTGACTCCGTCGACATGGCCTGGGCTCACCTCAACGAGATCCTCTACAAGATCGAACTGAACCATTTGGAGAAACCCAATTGGACCGAGATTTTTAATCATGGCCTCCGCTCGTTGGTCATCGCCAGCGACTACCCAGAGTTCCAAACCCATTTGTGGGGTCGCGAACGGGACGATGAGACACGGCAGAAATTGCAAAATATCCAGAACCAGTACGCGGGGATGAGTATCCGCAATCACACCGAGATGACTCACGCGGTGCGTGAAGTCGTGGGCGAGTTGCAAACCCAAGTCGGGTTATCGCCCAGTATCACGCTGCACGAACTGGCCGCGACGGCCGCCTCCGCTCTCGATACCTACAGCACGTTCCTCAGCCCCAGCCAATTCGACGACTTGAACTCGCAGATCCGCGGCAACTTCGTCGGCATCGGCGTCGAGCTGCGGAGCCAACCCGAGTACCTGGAGATCGTCAAAGCCATCCCGGGTGGCCCGGCCGACCGAGCACGGATCCGCGGCGGTGACAAGATGTTGGCTGTCAACGATCAAGCCGTCTCCACCATCGGACCGGACGCCGCCGCTGACCTGTTGCGGGGCAGCGTTGGCTCCCATGTGACCGTGGTCGTCGAAACCCCAGAAGGCAAGCAGTACCGGTTGAAACTGGAGCGAGCTCGAGTGGAAATCCCCAGCATTGAAGAAGCCAAGATCGCCGATGCGGCCCACGGGATCGGCTACATCAAGCTGTCCAACTTCCAGAAGAACACCCCGAGCGACTTCGACCGCGCCCTGTTGCAATTGCAGGCCCAGGGACTCCGCAGCCTGATCTTGGACCTGCGTGATAATCCCGGTGGCGCCCTCGATGCGGCCGTCGCCATCGTCGATCGCTTTGTCTCGCAAGGCACGATCGTGTCCACCAAGGGCCGCAGCTTCGCCGAGAACATGACCTACGCGGCCAACGCCAACAGCCCCGCCGCCAATCTGCCGCTGATCGTCCTGATCAATGAGAACTCGGCCAGCGCCAGCGAGATCCTGGCCGTCGCCATCGCGGACCACCGCCGCGGCTTACTGATGGGCGAACGGACGTTCGGCAAAGGCGTGGTGCAAACCATTCTGCCGCTGACCTCCGGTCGCGGCGGCGTGCGACTCACGACCGCCGAGTACTTCTCGCCGACCGGACAACGCGTGGAGATGCAGGGGGTCCAGCCCGAGGTCGTCGTGCAAACCGTCGCCCGCCCGAACCTGGATGGACCAACGAACAATGGACAGGCAACCAGCGGTGAAACCGCAGCAGACACGGTCTTGGAAGCAGCGATCCGCCGCTTCACCCAACAAGCCCAGTTTCAACCAAGCGTTCCAGCCCCAACCGTGAGTTCTCGCGACAGCGACTCGACTTACTCGCGGTCGCCGAACTGAAACGAGCCGGGATCAAAGCCCGGGGGCAAGTCGCCGCCAGGAAAATCCCCATCGCCAAACCCACCCGGTGGGAAATCACCGCCTGGTGGAAAGTCGCCACCCGGTGCACCGCCAGGGAACCCACCGCCGACGCCGGGCAAACCTTGCACCGCACCGGCGCCCTGCTCAACGGCCTTGCGCAACGGCGAGGTCAAAGCGCCGAAGAACTTGCCCAGCACCTTGCCGCTGTTGACGTTCTGCATGTTCACCGGCGGAGCAACAGCCGCGGCGTTGCCACCCGCTGGATTGGCCGGCCGAACGGGCGGAGCAAAAGGGTCGTCGCCACCACCAGTTGGCTGGGCAAACGGGTCGTCGCCACCACCGGTTGGTTGGCCGAATGGATCGTCGCCACCTGCCGCGGCGGGCGGCTGAGCGAAGGCATCGGTCGTCGGAGCCTGGACACTCGGGGCCGGCTTGGGTCGACGCGGCGGGGTTGCCGTGGCGGCTTCCCAACCGGCACCAAACGGCGCGGTTGTGTCACTCAAGGTCGACGGATCCGGCAGGTTCGGCAGCGACGTCGGAGCGACTGGGGGTGGGTCCAGGATGCTGCGGCCCATCTGGGCCAAGATTTCGCTGCGAGGAATGCCGGCCTTGGCCGATCGCAATTCGCCGCGGCGAGCCATCGCGTCGACCCGCGCAGTCTCGATCATCGCTCGCTCATCGCCCTGGATCCGCTGCAAAGCGCGAGCAATGTTGTAGTTTCGCTGGCCGAACTGGAGGGCCTCCAATTCCGCACCCCGACGGACACTGGCCGCTGCGGCTTCCGTCAATCCCGTCTTCCACTGAGCCAATCCGCGCAAGTAAAAAATACGTGGATCCTCGACATCATCGCTGACAAAGGCGTCCAGATCCTGCAGCAGTTCGGCGAATTGCCCGTCGTAATAACGATGAATATTGGCACCGAAGACATGCTCCGAGCGAACGGAGTCGGTCGTCTGTTGAGCGAATATCGCCGCGGGCAACAGGCCTTCCGTCGCTGCCAAGCCCAAAGACAACCCCAAGCCGATCGCGGCACCCTTCAGTTTGAACATCATGCGTCGTTGCATCTGGCAAATCCCTCACAAGTGAACTTGGTAGCTGGTGAATCGTTGTAGCTGGCTGGATTTCTTCGAGACGGCGTCTCCCCGGGACCCACGCCGTCGGGCCTGAACCGACCCATTGTAATCGCTAAAAAACCGGCAAACACCCCGGCTTCACAGGTTCCACCCCAGTCGGCCGCCTGCCGGGCCCGGACTTGCCGAATATGCGGGCAACCCGACCGACCACAGGCCCGCCAATGCAGCAGATCGCCCCTTCCTGGCGATCGTTGCTCGCCGATCATTACGCGCCGATCGTTACGCGCCGATCGTTACTCTAGGTCGCGGCCGCCACCGCTCCGGCCACTCGGCACAAGTCGGTGGACCGCTCCGCCGAGGTCGATTCGGCCACTGCCCGCACAATCGGCTCCGTGTTGCTGGGGCGGATCAACAGCCAAGCGTCGTCCCAATCCAGCCGAAGTCCGTCCATCCGCGAGGCTCGGGCGTCGGGAAAGTGGGCTTCCAAACGATCGAACAGGGCGGCGAACCCGGCGTTCGCCTGTTCCGGCCCGACCGAAATCGTCGTCTTGCGGATCTCGTAACGCGGCAATTGGGCCACCAATCCACTGATCGGCAGGCCCGAGGCGGCCATCGCATCCAGCACCTGAGCCATGCCGACGAAGCTGTCGCGCACGTAGCCCACACGCGGGTCGATCGGCCCCCCGCTGCCCTCGCCGCCGTACACCGCCTGCTCCGCCAGCATCCGATCCGTCACGTTGGCCTCCCCCACTTTGCTCAAGTGGCACGGCACCCCGAATCGCTCGGCAATGTCCAACGTCAGCCGACTGGACGAGCAGTTTGTGACGACCGGCCCCAGCGGCAAGCCCGCCGCCTTGCGACTGGCCAGTGCATGTTGCAGGGTCAACGCCAGCGTGTATTCCTCGCCGATGTACTGGCCTTGCTCGTCGATGATCGCCAACCGATCCGCGTCGGGGTCCTGGCAAAACACGGCTTGCGCGTCGTACTGCTGAGCCATCTGCGTGACCCCCGCCAAGTTGTCGGCCGTCGGTTCGGGGCGATGCGCAAACTGACCGTCCGGGGTCTCGCCCAGGATCGTGAACTCGCACCCCAACGCCTCCAACAAGCGGCGGCCCAACAGGCTGCCGCAGGCATGATTGGAATCCAAGACCACGCGGAACCGAGCGGCGCGGATGCGAGCCACATCGACGGTCGCCAGGACCGCGGCCAGATGAGCGGAGGTGGTGTCCTCCAGCACATGCCGCTGACCAAGGGCATTGTACTCCTGCCACGGAAACTGACCCGCTTCGTAAGCCGCCAGCACCTCCAGGCCCGCGGTCGCTGGAATCACGCGGCCGTCCGACCCGAACAGCTTCAAGCCGTTGTAGGGCGGTGGATTGTGAGAAGCGGAGATCTGCACCGCCCCCGCCGCTTGTTGGTCGCGGACCAGCACGCCGACCGTGGGTGTCGCCGCCAGATCGGCCACCAAGACGTCGATGCCACAGGCCGCTAGGGTACTGGAGACGACCTCCAACACCATCGGCCCCGATTCGCGACCGTCGCGGCCCACCACCACTCGCAGTCGCTCGCCGCCCGAGGCCAAGGCCCGCAGCCGTTGGGCATAGGCCGCCACATACCGCATAACCGTCACGGGCGTCAGACTGGAGCCGACCAGGCCTCTCAGGCCCGAGACACTGATGATCGGCTGCGCTGAGGCGGCTGAATCAGACGATGAATTCATCAAGAAAACCAAACGCGAAAAGGAACCTAGGAATCCGTCGCATCCCCGAGCGGAACGCCGCCGGCGTCTCTCCCACCCGCTCTTACAGGCTACTCGAAGGAATCGCACCGGACCGTTACTATCATAGCTTGTGACGCGCAGCCGCGTGCACGTCCGCGAACGATTTTTCGGCGTTTTCCCCGGAGACCTGGCCCATCATGAGCAGTCAAGCAACAACATCCCCCCGCGTCTCAACTGCCCTGGAGGCCGTGTCGCAAGCGGTCGCACAAGGCCACCTGACCGCCGCGGCGGCCGAAAACATCGGCTTGTGGTTGACCGATGCTCGTTATACCGATTACGTCACGCAGGTACTGGAGCACGTCGAATCGGGCCAATGGCAAACGTTGGACGATGTTTTCTGGACCGTTATCCCCTTCGGTACCGGCGGGCGACGCGGCAAGATGTACCCGATCGGTTGCAACGCCATCAATCATCGCACCATCGGCGAGAGCGCTCAGGGGTTGGCCAATTATCTCAGGCAGATCCACCCGACCGGCGAACTGCGTTTTGCCATCGCCTACGACACGCGGCACCGCTCGCGCGAGTTCGCCGAACTGTGCTCGGAGATCATGGTGGCCAATGGATTTAAAGTTTTCTTCATTGAACCCTATCGCAGCACGCCGGAACTGTCGTTTCTGGTGCGGTACAAACAATGCCACTGCGGCATCATGGTCACCGCCAGTCACAACCCGCCGTCGGACAATGCCGTCAAAGTTTATTGGTCCACCGGCGGGCAACTCGTCCCCCCACACGACAAGGGCGTCATCCAACAGGTGATGCAGGTGCAACAGATCCAGCAGGCCAACTTCGCTGCGGCGTTGGCGGCCGGCCAGATCGAAATGGTCGGTCCAGAAACGGACGAGGCCCTGTTGCAGGCACACCTGGCATTCAACTACCCCGGCCCGCGCGACCTCCGCGTGATCTACTCGCCACTGCACGGGGTCGGCGAATTCAACGTGGCCTCGCTGTTGGATCGCTGTGGCTTCCAACAAGTCGAGATCTACGAACCGCATCGCCAGCCCTCGGGCGACTTCCCCAACGTTCCCGGCAACGTTTCGAACCCAGAAAATCCCCAAGTCTTCGACGCCATCATCGAGCACGCCCAGCAACACGGCGGCGACTTGATCCTGGCGACCGACCCGGACTGCGATCGCATGGGAGCCGCCACCCCACTGACGTGGGAACCCGGCGCGGCCTGGGGTACCCTGACTGGCAATCAATTGGGCGCATTGCTGATCGACTACACCTTGGGACGCATGCAGGCGGCCGGAACGCTGACGCCCGAGCATTACACGATCACGACCCTGGTCACGTCGCTCTTGGGCAAACGCATCACCGAGAGTTACGGGGCGACCTGTCATAACAACAACTTGGTCGGTTTCAAGTGGATCGGCAGCGTGATCGACCAGGTCGGCGCGGACCATTTTGTACTGGGGACGGAAGAATCGTACGGCTACTTGGCCGGCACTTACGCCCGAGACAAAGACGGCGTGATCGCCTGCCTGCTGATGTGCCTGTTGACCGCCCAATGCAAAGCCGAGGGGGTCACGCTGCACCAGCGTTTGGAGCAACTGTACTTGAAGTACGGCTACCACGCCGAGCACACGATCAGCATCTTCATGCACGGCTCCGACGGCATGCGGCGAATGACCGCTCTGATGGCCGGCCTGCGACAAAACCCACCCGCGAGTCTGGCGGGCAAGAACACGCTGCGGATCCGCGACTACGAGAACCTGCAGATCTTGCAAGCCGGCCAAGACCCGCAGCCCCTGGACGGACCCCGCGGCGACTTGGTGATCTTCGACTTCGACGAGGAGGGAAACCAAATCGCGATCCGCCCCAGTGGCACGGAGCCGAAGGTCAAGTTCTACATGTTTTACTATGAACCGCCCACCAGCGAGCCGACGAACGACCAGGCCCGCGCGGCTGGTCAACGCTTCTTCCTCAATGCGGAAAAAGAACTGCGAGCCATCGCCGATGCGGTCTAGGCCGCCAAGACTCCGACTCCAACTGCCGAACGGCGGAATCCACTGGATGAATCGACCCACTAACGCGTCAGGATTCGAACATGGCACACGAACAAACGACCAGCCCCGAGGCCCAAGCTGCTGGGGGCAACTCCCGCAACCCGCTTGAGCCCCGACCGCCACGGATCCCCTTCCGCGTGTCGGTCGCCCTGCTCTGCTGCCTGTCCCTGCTGGTGGTTTTGGCGATCCAAGGGCGTTCCGCAGCCCAGGACGGGAAGTCACTCGAGGTCGATGAGCCGGCGGGGTCGTTTATCGATCCACCCGCCGTGGTCTGGGACGCCGCCGACGCCACCCAGGATGCTCGTTGGGAGTTCAAGGACCCGCAGGGATGGCGATTCAGCGATGCGGGCGGTCAACGAGTCCTGAGCCAATTCCTCAAGGCCAGCGACTACCAACCGCCCCACCGCAGTCCCCTGCACATCGCTTTGTGGAAAGAGGAACAGTTCGACAGCTTCCAGATGGATGTGTGGGTCAAGAGCACCCACAGCGAATACGGCCATCGCGATGTGTGCCTGTTCTTTGGCTACGCCGCGCCCGATCGCTTCTACTACGTGCACCTGGCCTCGGAGATGGACGACCGAGCGAACCAGATCTTTGTAGTGGATGCAGCCGATCGCGTGAAGATCTCCGAGTCGACGACGCCCGGCACGCGGTGGGACGACGACTGGCACCACGTCCGCATCCAGCGCAACCACCACAGCGGCAAAATCCATGTCTTTTTTGATAACATGGAAAAACCGGTCATGACGGCGGTCCACACCGGCATAGGCGCGGGACAAATCGGCTTCGGATCGTTTGACGACACGGCCGATTTCCGGCGACTGGAGATTCGTCGCTGGCAGCCCTAGAGCGTAGGGCTTAGAGCGTAGGGCGTAGAGGTACACCAGCAGCCCTCTGCTGGTTTGGGCCTAGCGAGTAGCGAGTAGCGAGTAGAGCGTAGAGCGTAGAGCGTAGGGCGTATTGAAAATTGAAAATTGAAAATGTAAGGAAAAGTGAAAAGTGAAGAAGTGAAAAGTGAAGAGTGAGAGTGAAAGTGAAGGGCATGAAGTAAAGGGCATTGCCCTACGCGATTACGGCAGCCATACGCGGCCACAACCACCAGCAGCAGCCACTGACCGCAACCACTGACCAGCAACCACTGACCACCACTAACCACCAACCACCAACCACCAACCACCAACCACTGACCACTGACCACTGACCACTGACCACTGACCACTAACCACTAACCACTAACCACTAACCACTAACCACTAACCACTAACCACTAACCACTAACCACTAACCACTAACCACTAACCACTAACCACTAACCACTAACCACTAACCACTAACCACTAACCACTAACCACTAACCACTAACCACTAACCACTAACCACTAACCACTAACCACTAACCACTAACCACTAACCACTAACCACTAACCACTGACCAAACTCAGGAGTAACGCTTGATGTCGATCGCAATCGAAGGTTTGATTTACGGCTTCCGCAAGAACATGGACTACGCGGCCAAGTTGGTCGCCGATCTTTCGGAGGACCAAATGATCGCGCAACCGTCGGGCAGTGCGGCGGTGGCCAACCATCCGGCGTGGGTCTTGAGCCACTTGAATGTGTACTTGCCCATCATGGAGGCCCTGATCGAAGGGCGAGCGTTCGAGGATCCGAAAACTCATGAGTTCGGCATGCAGTCCAAGCCAGAATTGGACCGGAGTCGCTATGCGGCGAAAGACAGCCTGATCACCGAGTACCTGAACGGTCACGAACGCGTGATCGACAAGCTGCGAGCCGGCGGACCAGCCGCTTTGGAACTGCCCACGTCGCTGGAGCGCTGGCAGCCACTGATGCCACAGGTCGGCATCGTCCTGCCCTACTTGATGTTGGTGCACGAGAACACCCACTTGGGCCAGCTCAGCGCCTGGCGCCGCATCCTGGGTCTGCCCGCCGTTTAAGCTCGGCTGGCACGGCACAGTTCTCACGGCACAGTTCTCACGGCACGCGCGGCTTGCCTCGTATGGCTTGGCTCGCGCGGCTTGGCACGTGCGGCTTGGTATAACTCCGGCGCGTCCCGCGGTCGTCCCCGTTCGAGGGCGGTGTCGGTCAGAGATTTCCGGCCGGCGTGTCGGCCCGGAGTTGTTCGTTGGCCAGAACGGTGGCTTGCCGCACGGCGTCCACCCATTGGTGGCTGCGATCGGCGGGGTCGAAGGCGTAGAGGATCGCTCGTGAGCTGTTGACGATCGCGCCCAGGCCGTCGGGATGGAAGCCACCCGCGGTGTCGGCCGCGGAGCCGCCCTGTGCGCCGAAGCCCGGGATCAGCAACCAACAGCGGGGCATTACCGACCTCAAGGCTTGCAGTTGCGCCGGATAGGTCGCACCGACCACCGCGCCGATCTCGCACAGGCCGTCGCCATCGATCTCTGCGGCCGGTTCGCGGGATAACCGATCGAGGTGCTGGGCGACGCACTGGTACAGGGTCGTCGGATCGGCTCCGTGCGGGAGTTCGCCACCCGTCACCGCCAAATCCTGAAAGTCGCCGCTGCCAGGATTGGACGTTTTGACCAAGACGAACACCCCAGCCTGGCGGGCCCGAGCGACCTGCAGGAACGGCTGCAGGGTATCGACCCCGAGGTACGGATTGACCGTCAAACTGTCCATGCCCCAAGCACTGGTGGCCCCCAGATACGCGGCGGCGTAGGCCTGGGCGGTCGTGCCAATATCGCCGCGCTTGCCGTCGCCGATCACGATTAACTGTTTCTCACGAGCGTAGCGGACGACGTCGGCCAAGGCCTGCATGCCAGCTGGGCCCAATTCCTCGAAGAAGGCCAACTGTGGCTTGACCGCCGGAACCAAGTCAGCCACCACATCGATCACCCAACAGCAGTACTCGCGGAACGCCTGGGCTTGATCCCACTCCGTCCCCGTCACAAGCGACTCGTAGGTCTTTGGCAACAGCGATAACCGCGGATCCAGTCCCACGACCAAGGGCGACCGAGTCCGTCGGATCGCGGAATTCAAGCGTTGACTAAAGTTTTCCATCACTGGCTTCCTTGCTACCTTTACATTCTATCTATTTTTTACGTTAAATCATGTTCAGCGGGACTCGGACTCGACGCAGCGGGACTCGGATTTGAGTTTTTTTTCGAGTATGAGTACGAAGCCCGCTGCGAGGCTCGGACTCAGGGCTGCGGGACTCGGACTCGAGTTTTTTTTCGAGTACGAGTACGAGTACGAAGCCCGCTGCGACATGGAATCCTCCGGTCGCGGGTTCACGAAACGCTCGACGCTCCCCCCCCTACGCCCTACGCCCTACGCTCCTTCGCCCAAACCAGCAGAGGGCTGCTGGTGTACCGCCACGCCCTACGCCCCTACGCCCCTACGCCCGTCGTCGATCAGCTGCTCGTTGTCCAGCGGCTGCGGCCAATGTTGTCCGCGGTTGCTGACCAGGAAGCGGATCTTTTCGGCGGCGTGGTCCCAGAAGATCTCTTCGATGGTCACCAAGGTGGGCTCGTGGTGGCTGAAAATACTGGAGACCTCGACCAAGTCCCCCAATTGGCGGCCGGGGTCGACGACCTCTCGCCACAGACTCGGTTTGAGCCTCAGTCGGAGGCAGCCGTAGGCGAACACCGAGTACTCGGGGTCGTCGTGGTGCCAATTGACCGTCAAGATCCGCGGGCTGGGGATCAGTCGCTCGGCCAGCTCCCGGTCGTCCGGGTGAACGATCTCGTCCCAGGGATCCGGGGCCCAGGGGAACCAACCCCAGCGGGTCGGGTGGAAGCCGGACTTGACCACGGCCGGCGAGCCCTGGTGGCGATTGTTCTGCTGCAGCGGCGAGGACCAACACACCGCGGGCTCTGACTTCAGTTCTTCCAGGGACATCGTCTCCGCCTGTCGTGAGGGCATCGGGGCCGCCGCAGTGGCCTCCACCCGTTGATCCGCAAACGGGAGCCGTTTTTTGCTCCGGCGTCGGTTTCAAATTAGGCTATTTGTGGGCTCGGTTCAAGCGGGACTGGTGTGACCTGATGTGTCATGGCTGTCGATTCTATTGGGATCCTCGCCGATAGAGGGAGGGAGGGAGTGGTAAAGGGGTCAGGAGTGGTAAAGGGATCGGGAGTGGTAAAGGGGTCAGGAGTCAATTGTGCGAAGCACCCGCAGGGCCGTTCCGGCAATTGACTCCTGACCCCTTTACCACTCCCGCCATTGTGCGAAGCACCCGCAGGGCCGTTCCGGCAATTGACTCCTGCCCCCTCTACCACACCCTAGGAACACCGAACCAACAGGGACTAGCCAATGAGTGGCCCGAAACCAAGTGAGAGTGAAACAGTGACCGCCAGCCGCGAGCAGCGCCTGCAAGCGTTGCAGAAACAACTCCAATCGGCTGGTGTTGCGGGCTTGGCATCCATCACCTCCGGCAGCGCGTCGAGGGTCTGTCGACGGGCTGCCCCGCCTTTGACGACTGGTTCCCGCAAGGTGGGCTGGTCCGCGGCCAAACCGTGGAGCTGATCGCCTCAGGTCGCGGCTCCGGTGCGACGGCTCTGGCGATGATCTTGGCGCGAGCTGTCTGCGGCGACGATGGCCTGTTGGTGATTATCGATCGCCAGCAGACCTTTACCCGGCCCTACTTTTATCACTGGGCGTGGACCTGGAGAATGTCCTGTTTGTCCACCCCCAATCGGAAGATGACCACCTTTGGGCCTTGGAGCAAGCGTTGGCCGATCGCGCCGTGGCGGCTGTCTGGACCGCCATCGATAAGCTGGATAAACGCTACCAGCGACGCTGGCAATTGGCAGCCGAGCGTGGCCAGACGGTGGGACTGCTGCAGCGACCGGCCAAGGTCCTGGGGCATCCGACTTGGGCGACGCTGCAATTGGAAGTCCGCCCCAACCCCCATTCTCACTGGTTGGTCAGCCATCCTCGAGTCGCCGACGCGGTACCAAACAGTGCCGAAAACTGGCCCGGCAGTGCTGAAAACTGGCCCGGCAGCGCCGAAAACTGGATCGTGCAAGTCGTGGCCCAGCGTGGTGTGGGGCGGTTCGAACGCCCCCCGCTGCAACTGGAAATCCACAACCACCACGACCCTTTGGAGCCCGGCGTCCCTCGGTGTTCCTGCAACAACGCCTGCCGCGCTCCAGCGACCCGTGGTTCACCAAGCCCGGCGCCAGCGACTCGGCTGCTGCGGGCACGCCCACAGCCGCCCTGCCAACGAATGCTCCGACCGGGCAGCGGTCGACGGCACCGCACGAACAACGTTCCGCAGCGAGACGCGGCTCATGAACCGGAACTCGCCCCACCCGCTCGTCAGAACGTATCCTCTGCCTGCACCTGCCCCAGTGGCCCATGCAGCGGCTCTGTCATGAACAGCCGGAACTGCGGCAGCAGCCCATCGTGCTCTACGGCAAGTCCGGTCGCCAAGCCCGCTGCGTGTGGGCCTGCAATGAGCTGGCGCGAGAGCAAGGCATCCAGCTAGGGATGCCCTTGATGGAGGCCAAACGCCAATTTTCCGGGTACGTGCAGGCGATCGACCCGGAGGGCGACGTGGCGGCACTCGAGCAGTTGGCGGTCCAGTGCCAGCGGTTCACGCCGTACTGCGGCCTCCGCCCCGCCAATCCCCATCGCCCGTTTCTTGACACGCTGTTGTTGGACATCGGCAAGACCCACAAATTCTTCGGCGGCGGGCCGGCTTGCTGGAACAGGTCGCCGACTACTGCCAGTCCCTCGGTTATGAGGTCCGCGGCGTGATTGCGGATCACTGGGCTGCCGCCTGGGCTTTGGCCGTCTACGGCGACCTGACGGCCCTGCCCGATTCGCTGGTGCGTGGCGGCCCTGGTCCCCTCCGCTCAGGCCGCTTTGGCCGCGATCACGAGGCGCGGCCCAACAGGCGGCGATCGGCCAATTGCCAATCGCCGCGCTTGCGAGTGGACGCGGACACCTGCCAAAAATTTGCGGATTTGGGCATCGAGCGGATCGAGCAGGTGTGGCAATTGCCGGCCGACAGCCTGCCCGCCCGCTTCGGCTCGGAATTGAACTGGCGGTTGGCAGAAATGGCCGGGGAGAGCAAAGAGAAAATCCAAGTCTGCGCGGCAGAGACCACCTTTCATAGCTGGCGGAATCTGGGTACCCGACGACCGACGTCGAAGTCCTGCAGCATCACGTTCGCGACTTGTTGGCCGAGTTGCTCCCGCGAATCTCCGCACTGCAGAGTGGCGTGATGTCGCTGGAGTGCCAATGGTTCGTCGCCGATCGACCGCCGCTGCACTTTTCACTGCGATTGGTCCAACCGATTCAGGACAGCGACTACCTGCAGTCCCTCTTGCAGTTGCAGTGGGAACGAGTGCAACTGCCCGCCGAGGTCAAAGCCGTGCACGTCCTGATCCCATTGATCGCCACCGACAAACCGCAGCAACAGTGGTTGTTTGCCGACAGTGCGGACACCCGCTTGCGTCACCGCGCCACGCTCCTCGATCGACTCGCCGCGCGGTTGGGGGCCGACCACGTCCTGCAAAAGCGTTGGGTGCCGCAGGCGTTGCCCGAACGCGGTTTTGTCCCGCGAGTCCAAGTCCGGCGACAAACATCCGCCAAGCCGCGCGGGCGACAAACCACGACCCAACCCCACGGCCTGCTCGAGCGACCCACGCGGTTGTACCACCCCCTCGGCCGCTGGCCAACCCCGCCGCCCAAAAGTTTCAGTTGCCAGGGACGACGGCTTGGGTGCCCGCCGTTTTGTCACTGCCCGGTAACAGCCAACGAGTCCAACAGGCGGTCGGACCGGAGCGGATCGAGTCCCAATGGTGGGAGGGACGCTGGGAACGACGCGACTATTTTCGTGTGCAAACCGGGACCGGCGAACGATTTTGGATTTTCCAAGAAATTGGTACGGGACGTTGGTGGCTGCAAGGCGATTTCGCCTGAGACCGTCACCTTGTCAGTGGCTACAATCCCTCGAGAATATCCGAATAGCGGTGATTTTTCTGAAACCGCTCGTGACCGGAGCTGGGTCCGCTTGCCTGGTTCATGGCTTCGGCCTGAACTGCTTGCAGTCCATCGCCCCCTCACAGAGACCCACGCGAGATGAAACTACCCATTTTCTTGACGAGCTTACTCATGTTGATAGTATCGGCGACCACCACACGCGGGCAAGACACGCCTTTGTTGGATCGCGAGTTATTTTTCGGTAATCCGCAAATCTCGGGTGGGCAACTCAGTCCCGACGGCAAGTGGATCTCGTTCATGAAGCCTTACAATGGCATCATGAACCTGTGGGTCAAGGCCTTCGATCAGCCCTTCGAGGAAGCGCGGCCACTGACCGACTCGGCGCGACCGCTCTACGGGTACGCCTGGACGGAAGACGGCCGCTACTTGCTGTACGTCAAGGATAAAGACGGCGACGAAGAACATCAACGTGTTTGCGGTGGATCCGAACGCCAGTCCGCTGCCGGCCAGCCAAGTGCCCGCCTCGCGGAACCTGACCCCACGCGAGGACGTGACGGCCCAAATCATGCATGTCAGTCAGCGGGACCCCAATCGCATGTGGGTCGCCCTGAACGATCGCGACAAGGCCTGGCACGATCTCTACCAATTGGACATCGCCTCGGGCCAGTTGACCTTGCTGTATGAGAACAACGACCGCATCACCGGTTATGAATTTGATTGGGACGACAACCTGCGACTACTCAGCCGGACGGACGAGCAGGGGAACACGGTCCTGCTGCGAAAAGACGGCGAGACGCTGACTCCGATTTACAGACGTCTGTCACCGAGAGTGCCACCGTCGTGGGGCTGGGACGCCACCAACGAGGCGTTCTATTTGGATACGAACAAAGGCGACCTGAACCTCTCCCACACTGTTCAAGATGAACCCCAGCACCTTGGTCCTGGAGTTGGTGGAAAGTGATCCGGACGGTCGCGTCGATTTCGGCGGCCTGCAATTGGATCGCAATACACGACAGATTATCTCCACGTCCTACACCGACGATCGCACGCGGTACTATTGGCGCAATCCTGATTGGGCTGCCAACTACCAGTTCTTGCAAGAGCAATTCCCCGGCCGCGAAATCGCCTTCCAGAGCTCGACATTGGATTATCAAAAGTTCTTGGTGGCAGTGTCCGGCGATCGCTACGCGGCCGAGGCTTGGTACTTCGATGCGAAGACAAAGAGTTGATTCATCAATACACGCCTCGGCCCGAATTGAAGGCCGTCGAGGAGCACTTGGCGCCCATGGTACCGGTGCGGTACCCCAGCAGCGATGGGCTGGAGATTCCCGGCTATCTGACCGTGCCCGCTGGACGGGAACCGCGGAACTTGCCCATCGTTGTCCTGGTCCACGGCGGCCCCAAAGGCCCCCGCGACAATGGGGTTACAACCCCGAGGGTCCAGTTCCTGGCGAATCGTGGTTACGCGGTCCTGCAACCGAACTTTCGCGCCAGTGGTGGCTACGGCAAAGCGTTCCTCAACGCCGGCGACCTGCAGTGGGGCAAGTTGATGCAGGACGATATCACTTGGGGCGTCAAGCACCTAATCGAGCAAGGGATCGCCGATCCGCAAGCGCGTCGCGATCATGGGCGGCAGCTACGGTGGCTATGCGACCTTGGCCGGTTTGGCCTTCACTCCTCGAACTGTACGCCTGCGGTGTCGACATCGTCGGCCCCAGCAACTTGTTCACCTTGCTGGACTCCGTCCCGCCGTATTGGGAGGCCGCTCGCGCGTTCCTTTACGGCATGGTCGGTGATCCGCGGACACCGGAAGGCGAGGCCCTGATTCGTCAAGCCAGCCCACTGTTTCAGGCCGAACGCATCCAGCGACCGTTGCTAATCATCCAGGGCGCCCAACGACCCCCCGCGTGAAACAAGCGGAAGCCGATCAGATCGTTATCGCGTCCGCGATCGCGGCCATGATGTCAGCTACATCTTGGCGGATGATGAAGGTCACGGCTTCGCCAAACCGGTCAATCGCATGGCCATGTACGCTGAAGTCGAACGCTTCTTGGCCGAGAAACTGGCTGGGCGCTTCCAAGCCGAGATGCCCGGAAGAAGTCGCCAATCGCTTGGAGGAACTGCGTGTCGACATCCAAGATGTCACCTACACGCCGGCCGCCGCCGTGCCCGTGGACCCCGCCCTTCCCCGCTCGACCTGCAGATCCAGGCCGGTGTCGAGACGTGGCAAATCACGCTTGAGCTGCCCGATGGCAACCGCATCAAGATGGACTCCGAGATCCGCGTCTCGCGCCAGGACGACGGCTGGAGTATCGCCAATCGCATCCGCTCCCCTTTGGCGAAATCATGGACGAAGCGGTGTACTCCGACGCCCTGCAACCGCGGTCTCGTCGCACCGCCCAAAGCCCGCGCGTCCTGACCGCCGAGTTCGCCGACGGAAACATCCAGTGCACGATTGACATGGATGGCCAGATCGAATCCTCCGAAATGACCTACCAAGCGCGCACTGCTTTGTGCTGGACCGGCAGTCACCTTCCTGGTCAGCAGCCTGCCACGCGAACCGGGCAGCCAATGGGTGGTCAATGTGGCCAATCTGGATGAGGGCAAAGTGCATCCCTGCCGCTTGAGCGTGGTCGGGTTGGAGGATACCGAAGCGGGGCAACGCCTCCGCATCGACTTGGTCAACCTCGAAAGCCCAGCCGACATCACCCAGTTTTGGCTGGACACGGCCACCAACCGAGTCGTCCGCTGGCAGAGAACATTGCCGCAGATGGGCAATAGTCAGATGATTATGACGCGGGAGTAACGACTCGCCAGCGGACCGGGGTGAGACGCCCGTCTCACCCCGCTGGTTCCACTTTAGTGTTTGTCTGGCGTGGTTGTCTGGCGTGACCACACGGCGCAGGGAACCACGAAACTCATGGATCACCACTCACCACTCACCACTCACAGCTAACAGCTAACCACTCACAGCTAACCACTCACAGCTAACAGCTAACAGCTAACCACTAACCACTCACCACTCACCACTCACCACTCACCACTCACAGCTAACCACTCACAGCTAACCACTCACAGCTAACAGCTAACAGCTAACAGCTAACCACTAACCACTAACCACTAACAGCTAACAGCTAACCACTAACCACTAACCACTAACCACTAACCACTAACAGCTAACAGCTAACAGCTAGGCCGGATCGTAGCCTTCCGGGAAGGCCCGGCGAGTGGCGGGCATCATGCGGCAGAGGAAGATGCCGAACACATAGAGCAGGATCAGCGGTCCGCCCAACAGCAGCATGCTGATCGGGTCGGCGGGCGTCGCCAACATCGAGATCACGGCGATGATCAGAATGGCCATCCGCCATTGGCTGATGTAAGTCTCCAGGCTGATGATGCCGATGCGGAACAGCAGCAGCATGACCAGCGGCAGTTGGAAGGCGACGCCGAACCCCAGCGGCAACAGCATGACAAACGACAACCACTCGCCGATCCGCGGTTGCGGGTCGATGCCCAACAACATGTTGAACGAGAACAAAAACTTGAGCACTGGCTCAAAGGCAAAGACGAAGGCCACCAGCACCCCGGCGGCGAATAGCGCCAGACTGAAGGGGAGATAGAGGTAGACGTAGCGTTGCTCTTGCGGGTACAGCCCAGCGGCGATAAACGTCCAGAGAAAGTAAAAGATGAACGGACCGGCCACGATGGTGCCGGTCAACAGGGACGCCTTCAAGTAAATCATGAAACCTTCGCCCGCTCCCAGGGCCACGGTACTGGCTTGGGCCGGCTCCCACAGGGTCAAGGTTTGGTAGCCGTTCGGGGCTTGCTGCGGCAGCACCAGTCGTTCGATCAAGGTGCGATTGAGACGCTGCAACAACCGAGGATCGCCTTTCTTTTCGTATGCCTGGCGAATCTTTGTCAGTGGGTTGTCAGTCTCGGCGTCGACCTGCCAAAACGAGTTCCAGAACTGGGTCAGCCAACTCGCCTGGGACTCGCTAAAGATCGGCTCCAAGGCGGGGTCTTTATGCAAGGTCTCCAGCGGCAATAAACGATTCAGCAGCTTGAGCACCTGGACTTGCTCCGCGGACGAGACTTCGGCCGGCTGGCTACCGCGCACCTTGAGGAGAGCGGCGCGTTCGTCGTCGGTCAATCGAGCGGCAATCGCGGCGATCCCTGCCCGAGTCGCCTCGTCGGTGGCACTTGCCTCCGGCGTCAACAACCGAGCGGCCACAGGCTGCAGCAGCTCCACGGGGATGTTGAGCCCAGAGAACTCCAGGTCGTTGATGGGCTTGGGAAAATCTTCGGGACGATACGCCTGCAGCAGCCGCAACAGATCGGCCGGATGCACCCGCACTTCTTGCGGGATCAGATTGTACTCGCTCAACAGAAACGCTTCTTCGTCCGGTACAAAGCCGTACCGCCGCTCCAGCTCCGCGCGGGCCTTGTTGACCCGAAACTGCTTGATCGCTCGTTCGACCGGCGTCTGCAGGAATTGGACCACGGCCGGCGTGAAGTACAGACTGGCGGCGATCCCGATCGCCAGACTAATCATCGCCTTGACCAGCGTAGACCGGAGTTCCTCCAAGTGCTCGCCGAAGGTCATTCGCGAGTCCTGAAACAAGTCGTCGTTAGGTTGCGGCATGGATGGTCAAGTCGATCGAGGTAAGCGAGAACAACGGTTCCGGCCAGCCGTGCTCGCCCCGCGGCTCTCCCGGCAGCTCCTGAGGCCTTATTCTAACCCGCCAACGGCATTTCAATCAGACCCCCATTGGCCAAGTTTTCCGGGCCCGCCGGCCTCACTCGCCGATTGCAGCGGATTGCGGGATGCCCCGGATCGTGACAATAATAGGCCCCCGAGCATTCGAGGGAGACGTGGATTGCTGTGCAAATGGCGCGTTCGTCGCACCGCTGGGCCGTTGCCGCAGCCCCGGCCCTCGGACGTCAGTGGCAAACTCGTGACTACCGCTTCGTTGAAAGTGCTGCATCTGATGAGTGAAGATCTGAAAACGTGGGTCTCGCCCCTCTGGTTTGAACCCGTCTTCCGCCAATATCTCTGGGGCGGCAGGCGTCTGGGGGAAGTGCTGCACAAGCCGATCGCCGCGACCGGCCGCTTCGCCGAAAGCTGGGAAGTGGTCGACCATGGGGCCGACCAAAGCACCGTTCAGTGGGGCTGGGCGGGCCACTGGGACGGGGCGAGCCAGAGTCGAACTGAGGAGAAAATCGAGATGACGGCGGGGCCAGCTACCAGCCAGCATCAGCATGAGAAGCAGACTCCGAGCGATCCGTCTGGAGCCCCCGAATCGTTGATGGGCCGCAGCCTGGGAGATTTGATGCAGGCCTACGGCCCACAATTGGTCGGCCCACGCTGGTACGAGGAAATTCATGCCGCCAGCCAACCGGCGGGCCTTCGCGGACGGTTCCCCCTGCTGGTCAAATGGCTGGACGCCCAGCAAAACCTGTCGTTGCAGGTTCACCCCAACAGCCAACAGGCCGCTCTATTGGATCCACCAGACCTGGGCAAATCCGAAGCCTGGTACGTCGCCGATGCGGCTCCCGGGGCCCGAGTCTACGCGGGGCTGTTGCCCGGTGTCGACCGAGCGGCCTGCGAACAGGCCATTGCAGATGGACGACTGGCCGAGGTCCTCTACCACTTCTCGCCCCAAGCCGGCGATTGCATCTACATCCCAGCCGGCACGATCCATGCCATCGGCGCGGGACTGTTGGTGGCCGAAGTGCAACAAGCCAGCGACACGACCTATCGCCTGCATGACTGGGATCGGGTCGGCGACGATGGCCGACCACGCGCCCTGCAAATCGAACAAGCCTTGGCGGTGGCCGATTGGCAACGCGGCCCCGTCCCCGCGGTCGTCCCGCAGCCCGCTCGGCTGGAGGCCGACTCGCTGAACGGGACGCACCCCGCCGATGGCAGCAGCGACTGCGAGCAGCTAGTAGAATGTCCTTACTTCACGCTGCGCCGATTCACCTTGCACGGCTCGCGCTCGCTGCCCAGCGATCGCTGCCAAATCCTGATCTGCCTCAGCGGAACCGCGGAACTCCGCTCGGCAGCCGACACGACAGGCAACCCGCCGCACGGCAGCCCGCGCATCCAATTGGGCAGCACGGTGCTGCTGCCTTACCAGTGCCCAACCCAACAGTTGATCGCCTCGGAACCCGCCACGTTCCTATTGGCAAGTCTCCCGGAACTGCGCTGAGGACCCTGACTGACCTGACTGACCTGACTGTCTTGACTGTCTTGACTGCCTGGATCGTTGTGGCACACCTGCCACCGCGGGCGGAACATTCACGCAACCGGGCTCGCGGTGGCCAGCGGCCAGCCGAGGAACTACAATGAGGAACGTGGGGCTGGGGCATGCAGGCTAGCCGAAGCCCAGAACGGAGCTTGAACCGGATCAGCCGATCGCGTTCCCTTCCGCAGGTCCCATCCTCGAGCAACTTACGCTCGGGGATTTCCCCAGCCCGAATTGACTGTTGATGATGCATTCACGCCACCATTGCCTGGGTTGCCGGCAACTGCCAGCTTCGGCTCGACGTCCACGACGGTTCGCTCGCTTGGTCGCCGCCGCCCTCACGTTCTGCTTATCCCTGACACTGCCCGTGGCCGCTCACGCCGATGACGCGGTGCCGTACCCGATCGAGTACGTTCAGGGCGAGTACAGTGGGTCGATGCTGGTCGACGGCGTATGGCGCACGTATGGCCTGCAAGTCGTGGCTCGTGGCGAAGGCCGATTTACGGCCAACTTGCTGCCGGGTGGCCTGCCCGACACCGAGCGAGTGGACCCGTACCCGACCACGATGGAGGGCCAGTTCGACGGGGGGCGATTGGTATTGGCATCGGCCGGCGGCGTGCGACTGGAGTTCCAACCCCAGCCCGTTTATCGCTTTGTGCAATGGAGCGAGCCCGGTCGCGAGTCGGCGGTCCTGAATCGCGTGCAAAGGTTCAGCTCCACGCTGGGTTTGGCTCCGCCACCCACGGCCATCCAACTGTTTCGCAACGGGCAGATCCAAGGCTTGACCAACGCCAAGCTTTCCCCCGACGGAAACCTGGCGGTCGGCGCGAGTACCGATTTTCCTGTGGGGGATTTCCGCCTGCACGTCGAATTTCGCTTGCCGCTGCAACCCGACAAAAGCAACCAAGACCGCGGCAACAGCGGCATCTACATGCAGCGACGTTACGAAATCCAAATTTTGGACTCGTTTGGGGAAAGGCCCGTGGAAAATAATGCCGGTAGCATTTACCGACAACGTGCCCCGCGAGCCAACCTGTCCCTGCCGCCACTCGCTTGGCAGACCTACGATATCTGGTTCCAGGCCGCCAAATTCGACGACGCGGGCCAGAAGACCGAGAATGCTCGGGTCACCGTCCTGCACAACGGGGTCGTGATCCACGACAAGGTCGAAATCACGGCCAAAACGGGAGCCGGCTGGAAAGAAGGACCGGAACCTCAACCGATCTTGTTCCAGGATCACACCGATCCCGTCGAATTCCGCAACGTCTGGTTGGTGAAAGGAACCCCCTGATGCGCACCCTGTGGTGGATCTTCATCACCCTGCTCCGCCGCAGTTGGCTGATCGTCGCCGGCGTAATCCTGGGCCTGATCGCGCGCACGGCTCTGCCAACCACAACCGGCGAACCCGGCAGCGAGATCCTCAACCCGGTCGCCAAAGCCCAATTCGACCGCGAGTGGGCCCCGTTCGAGAGCCAGCCGTAATTCGCTCCAGCCCTCGTGCTCGGCCCACCCCCGCCGCGACCCGACTCAATCCGGATGAACCCGACTCAATCCGATTGCTTCAGGGATTTGACTTCGGGCTTGGGCGGCGACGACTTCTCGGTGCGAATCGTGTCCCACACCCGGTTCGGCTCTTTCCGCCGTGGCGCTACAAAGGCTCCGTCCTCGTTCTTGGGTCGGAGGGCATCTAGAATCACCCACGCCGATAGCAATACGCCCACGATCAAGGTAATCATCATGTAGATCATCGTCGGCACTCCCTTCCGCAGTTAACGGCCCACAGGTCAACAGCACCTGCTCAGCGACACTTGGCCCGCAACTCTCATGCCATATTGAAGGCCATTTAGGCGAAAGAGTCAACCTGAAATGCCGAACTCCCCCAATCGGAGGTCGTGGAGCCTAGAAGCACACTAGCCCGCCAGCGGCTCCGGTCCAACGCGAGGGGGTGATCACGAGGGGGCGATCACGAGGGGGTGGTTTCCCCCTGGGTAGATTCCCCAGACGTCACCAGGCAAGTGCAGTTGGCTGTCGCCACCAGCTTCCCATTCTGTGCGTGAATCTCGGCCTTCATAAAGCCCACCCGAGCCCCTCGTTTGACCATTTGTCCAACCGCAGTCAACCGAGTCGTCGTCACTGGGCGGACAAAATCGATCCGCATATCGATGGTGCCGAAACTCTGCGCATCGTCCAAGGTGCGGCCGAACGCGACTCCCATGGCCGTGTCCGCCAGCAAAGCCAAGACGCCACCATGCACGGTTCCCATCGGATTATGGTGCTTGGCATCCACATCCAACCGCACGGTCGCCTCGCCCCAGGTCTGATGAGGTTCGACAGTCATGCCAATCAGATCGCCCACCGGAGCGTGATCGTACCGCAATAAACTGGGGGAAGTCGTCGACAAAGCGAGTTCCAAACAAGTGCGAGAGAAACAGGAACGGAACGCACAGCGCATCGCCGTTTGACGCCACGCACGCGGCGTCTCAGAGTACCGCCGACCGGGGTTGAAGACAACCGCTGCAGGATTGAAATCCACGCCGCACCGCGTCTTCGGTGACTAAACACCCTCGGCTACTATCGGTCGCTCAATCGTTACCCACCTCACCAAAGATCTCCGGGGTCACGTCCAGGGCACTCTCCGCCGCCTTGCGTATGGCTGGATTTTCATCGACCAAAAAACGCCGAATCAGTCCCTTGGCCTCTGGCTGCAAGCTGCCGGCCAACGTTCCGATGGCGGCGACCTTTAACTTGACATCAGGATTTTGGGCCGCCTTGGACACCAAACTGAACAGCTCGTCCACGTTGCCAATGGAGCGGATCGCATGCAACACTCGGACTTGCCGAATCCGATTCCCACTCGACAATTCCTCGGCCAGGACCCGATTGGTGGCGGGGTCCACCTTCAGGACCAACTGCCCGGTACTTCTCCGCACCGGTTCCTCCAACAAGTCATACGCCGCCAAGTAGCGTTGGATCGTACAGTCATGGAAAGCTTCTGCCGCTTTCCGTCGCACGCCTTCGTGGCCGTGATCCAACAAATTGAGCAAGCGTTTCATCGCTCGCGACAGGTTCCGCCGCCGCAACTCGGGAATCAACAGCATCAAGATTTCGGCATCCGTCTCCCGATCCAACAATTCGCCCACCATCTGATTGGCTCGCATGCCGGACACTTGCGTGATCATAGCCACAATCCGCCGCTTCAACACCAGCGTCGCCTGCTGCATGATCAAATGCAGGGCATCCAGTGCCTCGTCTTCGTAGGGCAAACAATTTTGGATCAAAGTCAACAATGCAAACTGCTCCGGCTCGGCCAAACCGCTAATGTCGGCAATCAACTCCCCCAACCAGAAGGGCTGTTGCAGGCGCCGCAAGTTGCTGGTGACCTCAAGCTGTTCGTTGCGACCAATCACTTGTAAAAATTTGCGTAGGAACAGCAGGTCGTTGCGCCGTCGCCACACCGACGTGATGCACGGCACCGGCCGAGTCAAGAACAGGAAACTGGCCAACTTTTCGACCACCGCCTCCGTCTCGCTATGCTCCAACAACTCCACCATATCGTCGTGAGCCGGATGCATTTTATCGGAGAGAATACGATCCAACAGCACGTCATCGTAGTCAGCAAACGTCAGATAAACCGTCAAGACCTCTGACCGCCCACCCAGTTTGTAGTGCTGTAGGGCGGCTTCCATTATCTGCCGCAACTTGGGCACCCCCGACGGCCACTTGAAGACCGGAGCCGGTGGCAATTGACGACTTTCATCCACTTGTCCAGTCGGCAATCCCAATAACTCGGCTGCTCGATCCCGCCGAGGGGCCTCGTTGATCATCTGGTTCCGGACATACAGCACTTTCACCAACCGCATCAACACGGCCGATGAAGTCGATCGATGCACGTAACTGGGCTGCATCGCCAATTTGATCAGGTCTGGCGCCAACGACACAACTTCCAAGTCGGCAATGGCATCAAAGGCATTGTGTTTGATCTGCAAGTCACTGTCGCACAAGGCCGCGCGAATGGCCTGCGAGAAATCCAGTTCTTTCGATTTGAGCACCTCACGCTGTGCCGGTTGCCACAAATGCCAATGCTGGATCACCGCCAACAAGTTTTCGGGAGTCAAGTTGCGAATCAACTTCTCCCATTGCTCGCGCAAGGCCGTCTGCACCACGACTCGTGCCACGTCCACCGAAGTCGGATTGGCAGAGGATGACGATTCCGAATTGGGCAAGGGCATGGCAAGATTCCACCGAAGGGAAACACTGGGAGGTCCGCCCTGCAGTTATCGGCGATCGCACCACGTCCCTCGTCCAGACGCCAAGAATTTCACACGAGAACCTGCGGAAACCAGGCAGGAGAGACGGATTCTACCGACTCTCCCGCCAATAACGATTCCAACGATTGAATACGAAACCGACTTCCGTAAAAAACTACTTCAAGACCTTCAACTGCACGTCCTTGTACTGGACCTTCATCGGCGGTCCCGTATGCAACTGAAACGCCAGGATACCCTCCGCGTCGGCTGCGTCCTTCTGGTCGTCGTGCACCTCGACGGTCGTCACTCCATTGATCACATGCTTCAGTTGGTTCCCTCGCGCAATGACTTCGTAGGTATTCCACTCCTGAGGTTGGTAACCATCCAAAAACGCCTGCTTGTCCCCATCCAACGCCTCAACCACCTTTTCGCCATCCGCGGCAATCTTGACCTTTTGCATTTGCGTCGCCAAGATCCCCCGCCCTCGTTCGTCGTACAAAATCCCAATCCATTGCTTGCCAAAGTCCATATCGGCTTGATACCCACCGACCACAAAATTATCAAACTCTTGGCTGCGGTACTGAATCCCCGAATTCCCCTCCTGCATGCGGAACTTCAACTTCAAATGAAAATCGCCAACCTTCCCACCACGCCAGATCAAAAACGTATTGCTGGCCAGATTGTTCTCGGCCGTGAACTGGCCGGTCAACGCCCCGTCCTCGACACTCCAATAGCCCTTCAATCCATCCCACCCCTCCATGGTCTTGCCATCAAAGATCGACTTGAAGCCGTCCTCGTCCTGCCCCCACACCGCCGTGGAAGTCGCCGCCAAAACCAAGCCCAAACACCCTACCCACATCATTGCCAAACCACGGGCAAACCCACTCCAATTCATAACTCATTCCTTCTCGATGTGTAACGATTCAATCGACCACGGTCCGCAACCCGTCCCCGCATGCGACCTCGCTCTGTCAGTTTAATCGAAATGACGTCCTCTCGCGACTCCCGCCCCACGACGGCCACCAGGCCCCGATAGTTGACTTGAAAAACCTATCGCGGCGAAAGACCAAACACCGACAGACGACCGTCCCGGTGTTGGCCGTGCCAAACCGTCCTCAAACGTTCAGGAACCCCCTGAAGCCGCTGTTGTAAAACCACAAGAAACTCGGGGCTTACTTTTTGCCTTGAGCCCGCTTCTCTTGAAAGAAGGCGGTCAAGAGCTGGCCGCAGTCCGCCGCCATCACCCCGCCGATCACCTGGCATTGGTGATTCAATCGCGAGTCACTCAACAACTGGTAGACCGACTGGACCGCGCCCGCCTTGGGATCGTAAGCGCCAAAAATGACATGATCCAAGCGAGCCTGGAGGATCGCCCCTGCACACATCGGACAGGGCTCCAAGGTCACATACAAAGAACAGCCCGCCAGTCGCCAATCGCCCAATGCCGCGGCCGCCTGCGTGATCGCCAAGATCTCGGCGTGCGCCGTCGGGTCGCTCAATTGGATCTTCTGATTGAACGCCGCGCCGATGATCCGCAACTCGGGACTGATAATGACCGCCCCAACCGGCACCTCATCCGCCTCGTACGCCAACACCGCCTGCTGCAACGCTCGCTTCATGAAGAAGTGATGATCCACATCTTCCGGCAACGACTCCTTGATCACCGTCCACTCACTTCTGCGTTTTCGCTGGTCGCACGATCTGAATCTTTTCAAAACCAGCCGTTGTTTGGAAACAAAAAATACCCAAGGGCTCCGACAGTCGAACGTCGGGACGGATCGAAAACTCGTGTCCCGACCGCAGCTGATCCACCACCTGCTGCTGATCGATCCAACACTCAATCTTTTCCGCCGAAACCTTGATCCGCAAGTCGTACCACTGCCCCGGCTCAAATCGGTGCACGGTCCGCGTGGCATTCCGAGCGGCGTCTTTGCCATCGACACTGGACAAGCCCACGGTCATGCCGCCCCAGCCACCCACCACAAACGAGCAGTAACCATCCGCCACCGGGAAGGTGACGCCACAGAACATGTCACTGCCGTCGATCCGCTTCGCGCGAATCCGTATCTCGTAGTCCTCACGCGGCATGTCCGCCGCTGCCAAACCCGCCACCCCATCAAAGGTGATTCCCGTCAACACCTGCCCCATCTCCAGCGTCAAAACGCCCTCCTCGACCCACACTTCTCCCTCCCCACCGTACGACGTCGTGCGCCAACCCTGCGTCGTCTGACCATCGTACAACTCAATCACTTGCGGCGGGTCGGCCGTCAACGCCGACTCCTGCGCCGACTCCTGCGCTGACTCCTGCACCAACTCCTGCGCTGACTCCTGCACCGACCCCGCTTGCCCCTCCCTCTCCTGAGCGACCGCCTCCGGCATCGCGGCTTCCTCGGTCACGGCTTCCTCGGTCAGGGTATCCTCGGTCACGGCTTCCTCGGTCACGGTATCCGAACTGACGAACTCGGCCGAAGCCAGATCGATGGCCACCGCAGCAATGTCCGGCTGGCTCTTCCGCAAGTCCACTTCCGAATACCCCAGGGCTTGCGACGTGCCGTCGGCCGCCGAGGCCCGAATCCAAAACCGATCCGGCAAGCTCCCTAAACTGGCTAAGGGCAACCAAAAACTGCCCCCCCGTGCCGACACCACCGTACGATGAACCACCGGGTCATTCGCCCGCTGGTACTCGTCGGCCAACCGCGTTGCAAAGGCCTCCGTAGCCTCGTAGCGTCGCCGCGTCTGCGGGCGAAAGCCCAGACGGTCCAAGGGATGAACCACTTCCACCGCGACCTCGATCTCGTCCCCCCAATCGCCCGGCAAGGTCCCCAGCAACTCCAATTGGCCATTGGAGGTCTCCGCCATCAAGCCAATTTCCGCAAAATGAGGAAAACGCAGGAGTGGATCGCCAAAGTAAGTCATCATGTCCGCGTGCTCGCGGATCTCCTGCTCCAACATGTCCTGCGTCGGACTAAAAAAACGTGCTAACTGCTTGAGCAACTGTCGGTAATCGACCCCTTCGGCCTCTGACTCAAGTTCCGACGCCACCACCGCTTCCCGCGCGCCTTCCACCATGCGCCGCTTGGCCAACTGAATCCACCGCCCCACCTCCTGGACCTCCTGGTCCCGGTACAGCGTCAATAACTCCAAACCGAAACTCGCCAGTCCATACGGGGCGGTCACGCCGGTTCCCGCAATCACGGCCACTGGTCCCTGTTCCGAACGCTGCATGGTCTCCGCCAAACAATCCTGACGCAGATCAAACTGGCCCGTCGAGCAGGCCAACAACAAGGCGATCGGCGACACCACACTGGCGATCTGCTCGGTGTTCCCCGTATCAATCGTCGGCACAATGCGATCGGGAAAGGCGGCGGCATCCAAGCAGTCGAAGGAGCCATGACCCATGTACACCCAGAACAACGCGCCGCGATTCAAGCTGGCGAATACCTGCTCGTGGTACCTATTTGGACCCGGGCAATACACACTCCGCCAACTGGCGTGGGTCATCCCCACTTGAAACTGCCGCGGAATCAAATCCGTCAACAAGCGGGTGGCAGCGCCCTCCAGTACCTTGTCTTCAATCGCCCCAAAGCCGCCGACACCCGCGACAAACTCGATCCGCCGCCGAGCGAACTCGGGGTCCGGATCCGTCTCAAATCGCAACGTCTTGTCGATCACCACCGCCAACTGCTCGGGCGATTGAACCGACCAACGACCGATCGCCAACTCCGGCGCGCCATCGTCATCCAAGTCCGCGTACCAATGGTCCGTCGCCACTCGGGCTCGCCCGCCAAACCGAGCACTGACCTCGGACGCTACATAACGAGTGGGCACACGGGTTCCCTGAAAATCGAAGAGACCCGGGACGTCCCCCACCAATAAGACAAACTGCAGACCCGTCGCATGATGCTGCCGCAGCAGTTCCTTCAATGGCTCCGGCGACGGCGGGCAATCCACCAAACCAATCCGATGCCCTTGGCCCGCTCGATAAGCCAACCAGGGCTCCAAGGTCTCACGCCATGCCACCGGGCAAACCACCAAGGTATCGAAGGATGGGAGGGCCTCGGCAGCCAAATCCCAGCCCCAGGCCGCCGAGTCCGCAGCCTCGGCAACCGCCGACCCCATCGCCGGCGATGCCACCGACCGCGTCCCCATCACCGCCGCCCGACGCCCCAACGACTCGCTCCAGACTTCCGCCCGCGCTTCAACCGTTGACTCGGCATTCGCCTCGAATGACAACTCGGCCCGCGGCAATCCCTCCCGCGACACCGCCGTATCCCCATAGGGTACCGCCACCAACGGAGCCACCGAGCGGAAGCCCCACCGCCAGGCCACCAGGACCGACCCGACCGCCAAGACGATCAAAAGTCCCCATCCCAGTCGTTTCACAATCGAACTTGACATTCGCATGGTCCGTTCTCCCTGGGTAGACGCCGGAGACCCTCAGGCTCCCGCGAGCTTGAATCCACCAGCGTTTTACCGCTTGCGAAAAATCAAGCCATAATTGTCCTTGAGGAAGTCCACTTCCTCCACCAACTCAAAACCCGCCTGTTCGATCTCGGCTTGAAAAACACCCCGACCCGCCCGGACGTGATTCAAGATCCAATCGCTGCTGACCCCCTCTTCACGGACAAAGTCCAACACCATCAACCGCCCGCCCGCTTTTAAGGCCGAATGGATCGACTTCATCGTGTCGTAGGGGTACTCGAAGTGATGATACGTATCACAAATGTAGACGAAATCTACGGATTCCGGCGGCAGGGTCGAACTGCGCTCGTCACAGATCACGCCAATCACATTGTCGTAGCCCGTCTGCCGGCAATCGCGCACCAATTGGTAGACAAAGTTCGGAGCGATATCCACCGCATAAACCCGACCGGCAGTGCCGACCTGCCGAGCAAACAGTCGTGTGAATAGTCCCGTGCCAGCGCCCACATCGGCCACCACCATGCCCGGCTCCACGCCACTGGCCTGCACAATCGTCATCCGCTGATCGTAGACCTCACGTCCCTCTTTTTCGAATCGCTCGACATAGCTCGACGGATCGGCCTGCATGAAGTCGTCGTTGATCCCGGGCCGCACACTCTGTTCTTGGCCCACGGCTAACGTCACCCACGCCAGACTCGCCAACACCAATCCTGAGCCCCAACCCAACATCGCCCGTCCGACCAACGTTCCACTCATCATCGCTGCTCTTCTTTCGCTTCCAGGATGGCCTGGCCACCCATTGATAACAATTGCTTCGCCAATTGACGCCCCAACTCCCCAGCCCCCTCGACCGGTCCACCGATCTGCCAATCCAATCGCTGGCCACCATCCGGGCTCAAGATCGCGGCGGCCACATGCAATCGGCCGTCACGCAACACCGCATGGGCAGCCACCGGAGCCGTACATCCCGCTCGTGTCTCGTTCAAAAACGCCCGCTCGGCCGTCACACATGACTCCGTCGCCGCATCGTTCAACTGGGACACCGCTGCCACCGTCGCTGCATCGGCGCTCCGCGTCTCCAAGCCCAACGCACCCTGCCCTACCGCCGACAACATTATAGACAAATCGAGCGCCTGAGTGATCCTTTCGGTCAAGTTTAACCGCCGCAACCCAGCGCAGGCCAAGATGATGGCGTCGTACTGCTCCTCATCCAGCTTCCGCAGCCGAGTATCCACGTTGCCACGCAAATCCACCACCTGGACGTCCGGCCTCAGCCAACGCAATTGAGCCGCACGCCGCAAGCTACCGGTCCCCACCTTGGCACCCGCCGGCAGCTCCTGCCAAGACATGAAACGATTGCTGACCCAGGCATCCCGCACATCCTCCCGCGGGGGTACCGCCGCCAATGCCAGTCCCTCGACCGGATCGGTCGGCAGGTCCTTCAAACTGTGAACCGCCAAATCGATCTCGTCCGCCAACAACGCCATCTGCAGACGCTTGGTGAATAACCCGTCCCCACCCAACTCACGCAGCGAACCGACCGCGACATCGCCCGCCGTCGTCAACGGCACCAATTCGACCGCATGTCCCAAGTCGCGCAACCGATCGGCCACCCAATTCGATTGCCACAACGCCAACTGACTGTTTCTGGTTCCCAGCCGGATCATTCTGTCTTCGGTCCATCCATAAATTTACGGTCCACTCGCCCCTCCACCACTCCCGCCCCCAACGACACCTTCGGGGTCACCACGCCGCAACTCACGAAAAACTGGATGGCTTGGTCCATCGAAATATTCAAATCCACCGTCGCGCTCTTCGGCACCGTCACTGTAAACCCCGTCGCTGGCATCGGCGACGTGGGCACCAAGACCGACACCATCGGCTCCTGCGTTACTTGCTTGATGTCTTCAATGCCCTCCCCCGTCACAAAGCCCAACGACCAAATTCCCTTGCGTGGATACTCGATGGCCACGATCCGCCGGCATTGAATCTCGTTCTCCGTAAATGCAAAATCCGTCACTTGCTTGA
Source organism: Pirellulaceae bacterium (assembly GCA_018402565.1). GTDB lineage: Bacteria > Planctomycetota > Planctomycetia > Pirellulales > Pirellulaceae > M30B19. The sequence continues at coordinate 90,973 of JAGYIQ010000004.1, forward strand.
CCGACGAATAGACGTTGCGAATCAAAGGCAGTCGATTCACGATCGACTCGCCATAGTTCCACAACATCCGCCCCATACCCACCGCCAAAGATTTGCCCGCCAAGTACAATACGATAATAAAGGCGATCAAGAACAACGGCATGACCACCTCACGCCGCAAATAACGCAGTTGAATGTACCGGTCGTAATACGCAGCGGCCGTGATCGGCTCCTCCGAACCCGGGCTAGTCTCCACCCAGTTGTAAATCTCGATCGGGATCCAAAACTTCTTGATCCGAATCAATCTCGTCCCGTCCGACGCAATGTAGGTCTCCCGCCCGTCGATCTCACCCAACTTACTGCTCTCCGGCGGCAAATTCAGAATCTGCTCACGCACAATCGGCTCATGCCGCATGTCAGCAATCGCGACAAAAATCGCGTAACGAGCGGTCCCCTCCAACGGCTCCAGCACATAAGAATCCAGGGTTTTCCACGCCCAGACGAACAAAACAATCGTCAACAACGGCGGCATGACCACCGCCAGCCCCCGAACCAGGGCCCGCCGGAATGGCACCAACGTCATGCTCCAGAACCCATAAGATTCCGAGTCACCCGCTCCACCCGCTCCCGCTCCAGGTCCGAATCCCGCAGTTTCGCCCCCCACCACGTCGCCCCCAATCTCCGACCGCGGGCGGTTCGACGCGTTCTCGGTTGATTGTGGGTCGTTATCCGTCATGGCAGCTCCTTCAGCTCCTTCGGCAAACTCGCTAGCTGACGCCAACTTTACCGAAAATTCCGTTCAACTTGTCTGGGTAAGCCGGGGAAAGTTTAACGCTTCCTCCGCAGTGTGCCGATAGGACTTCTGAAACATAGGCACGAGCCATCGTCCTACGGACTGTCCCACGGACCACGTTCCTCGGTCGCGGTCACCCGCCGCCCAGAAGTACGCACCATGCCCTGGCTGCCCCCCGATCCACCACGAATTACCGACCATCGCCGCGGCCCCACCGCGCACGCCGCGATTCGGCCACCCGTGTTTTTACTCGGCTTGATCCTGGCCTGCCTGTCGCAACTGGGATGTAACCTCCTGCCTCAACGACTCGATCGCCCCCACATCCACAACCCGTTTCCACAACTACGCAAAGTGGCCGTGGTGCCATTTTTCAACCAGAGCGGCTTCGCCCAAATCAACGGCGCCGATGTCGCCAATAGCTATCGCCACCAATTGCAACAGATCCCCGGGTTCGAAGTCCTACCCGTCGGAGTCGTCGATCACCACCTGGCGAGACAGCCGATCCCTGTCGACCAAGCCCCCGACTTCCAGCAATTGGCGCGGGACTTGGGCGTCGATGCCATTGTCGTCGGCTCCATCACCGACTTCGACCCCTACTACCCACCCCGCCTGGGCTTGGCCGTTCGCTGGTACGCCGCCAACCCCAGTTTCCACCCCATCCCGCCCGGCTACGGCCTGCCCTGGGGCACCGCCGAAGAAGAGTACATCCCCGCAGACCTCAAATTCGAGGCCGAATTCGCACTTGCTAGCGAACAGATGAAAACCCAAACGCCGCTAGCAGTCGCCGAACCGCCAGCCGACTCCGCCACGGCCGCCCAGGCGTTCCGTCGCGGCCCAAACACCCGTCTCGCTTCCGACCCAAGGTCAGCTGACGCCACCAACGCAGCACTGCCAAGCACGGGAGACCCCGCTCCTCTTGGTTCCCAACCTCGGTCCCCAAGCCCGGTTGGGGCACCAACCAGCAGCATCCCGGCGTCACTTGCCGCCAGCCCCGCCGCGATGGCCGGCATGATGCTGCCCGGTCAACCCGACGCACTGCCCGCCGATTGGCCCGACCCCAATGGCTTTGTGCCCGACCGCCCCTCAGCGACCCGCCCGCCCAGTCTCCCGCAAGCCGGACCCGTCATGGAGCTGATCAAGCAGTACGATGGCAGCAACTCGGAACTGACCGCTCGATTGGAAAGCTACTACGCCTTCCGCGACGATGCACGTTTCGGCGGCTGGCAGTCCTACCTGGAACGCACCGACGACTTCATCAACTTCTGCTGCTACTTGCACATCAGCGAGTTGTTGACCGCTCGCGGTGGCGCCGGCTACGCTCGACCCGTGTGGCGCTGGCCATTGGCCACCTACCAGCCCTAACCCCGCCGCCCGCAAATTCGAGTGAACTGCCCGACCCACGTCCCGACCTCACGCTCGATGTGGACCGACTGAGGATAGCACGCCAAAGTGAATCGCCTCCGCCGGAAATCGCGCCAGCACACTGACGACGCAAATATTCGTTACACCCCTGTCCACCGACAACTCCACTGAACTCGTCTCAGCAATCCGCCGAAATAGCTGAAATGCGTCCAGGCATGGATCGACCCGACTCCATCGAACTTTGGCATGAAAGTAACACTGTGGCAAACGAGGCAAGCGTGTCGAAAGATGTGAACGTGTTGGCATTGTCCAAAGGCGAGGAACGCTTCATTTTTCTCTACACCGACGCCAACAAGTCAGAAACGCTGCGGACACTGGGTCGCTTCGCCGCCGATCCGACCCTGAATTTCTCCTGGTACGATGCCGCGGTCCTCAGCCAACGCCTGCGGCAAGAACAGCCCGACCAACGCCGCCGAGTGGACCACCCCGTGGCCGACTCCGGGAACGCCTGGGAAGAATAGCCCACCACCACGCTGGCCCACCGCCACGCTGGCTCACCACCACGCTGGCCCACCGCTCCTCTGGCCCTCGTCCCTTTGCCCACCGTCCCTTTGCCCACCGTCCCTCTGGCCACCGTCCCTCTCGCCACCGTCCCTCTGCCCCCCCTTCGCTGGGTCCTGCCCCCCCAAGTCAGACACCGCCATGCAAGACGTGATCCAACGCTACCTCCGGTACCTCAAGGTCGAGCGGAACGCGTCGGAGTACACGATCAAGTCCTACCGCGAGGACCTACTGAGCCTAGCCGACTATCTGACCGAGGTCCTGGGGCAATGCCCGCACCCGGCTCAAGTCGATCCATCGATCTTGCGTACGTACGTGGCAGCCATGCACGAGGCCCAATACGCTCGCACCAGCATCGCGCGGCGGCTGGCCTCAATGCGCGGCCTATTCAAATTCGCTCAACGCGAGGGCCTGGTCGAACAGAACCCCGCCAAGCCACTCCGCAACCCGCGGCCGCACCGCAAGCTGCCGCACTTCCTGACCACCCCGGAAATCCAAACCCTGTTGTCCGCCCCCGATCCGCTCACGCCGCTTGGACAACGCGATCAAGCCATCTTGGAGACCATGTACTCCGCCGGCCTACGCGTCAGCGAATTGGTCGGCATCAGTGACGCCGACCTGGACCTGGACGATGGATTGGTCCGAGTCAAAGGCAAGGGCAAACGCGAGCGACTCGCGCCCCTCGGTCGCTACGCCGTCGACGCCCTCAACGCCTGGATCCCACAACGTATCCTGGCGTCCCACCAACGCCCCCAACCCACGTCGCCCATCTTCACCAACAAGTTCGGCAAACGCTTGACCACCCGCAGCGTCGCTCGCATGCTGGAGAAGTACCTGCTGATCACCGGCCTCAACCTCAAGACCTCCCCCCACACACTCCGCCACAGCTTCGCCACCCACCTGCTGGACCGCGGCGCCGATATCCGCAGCGTCCAAGAACTGCTGGGACACAAAAGCCTCGTGACCACCCAGATCTACACCCACCTCAGCACCGCCGGCCTCCGCCAAGCCTACGACCAAGCACACCCCCGCGCCAACAAACGCGCGACCTAGGTCAAACAGATAAAAACAGGTCTGATCGGTCTGATCGGTCTGATCGGTCCCATAGGTCCCATTGGCCTCATAGGTCCCATAGGCCTTATAGGCCCCATTCGCCTCATCGGTCCCATACGCCCCATCGCTCAAGAGCATCCCACTCGCCGAGCGGCTCAGTCCTGCGACGCGTCGCCTCGCAACCAGGCCTGGATGCCTGGCCACGACCGCGTGTTGATCACGTGCTCCCGCGACAAGCCACCACGCTGGGCCTGCTGCACGCCGAATCGCAGATTGTCAAATCCGCCCACGGCATGCGAGTCGGTGCTGATGACGATCGGCACCCCAGCCAACCGAGCCATACGGACATGCAGATCATCCAAGTCCAATCGCTTGGGACTGGCGTTCAACTCCAAGATCTTGCGGTGTTTCGCCGCGTGTTCGATGACCGCTGGAATGTCCACCTCGTACGCTGGCCGACGATTGATCAAGCGGCCCGTCGGATGCGAAATCGCACTGACACTGGGGTGCTCGATCGCACCCAAAATCCGGGCTGTGATCTGTTCACGCGATTGTTTGATACCAAAGTGCACACTGGCCATCACCCAATCGGCCCGAGCCAACACGTCGTCGGGCAGATCCATGCGACCATCCTCCAGGATATCGCACTCGATACTCTTCAGGATCCGAAACTCGCCGCCCAACGTGGCATTCAGTCGGTCGATCTCTTCCCATTGCCGCAGCAGACGCTCCGGGGTCAATCCCGCCGCCACCGAGACGCGCTGCGAATGGTCGGTGATGGCAATGTAGTCCAGGCCGCGTTCCCTGGCCGCCGCCACCATCTCCAGAATGGTGTTCTCGCCGTCCGAGGCCACCGTGTGCATGTGCAGGTCGCCCCGAATATCCGAGACCTGAATCAACCGTGGCAGAGCGTCCCGATCGGCCCAAGCGTACTCGTCGCGTAACTCACGCAGGCGGGGATCGATCCACGGCAGTCCAACCGCTGCGTAGACATCGGCCTCCTCTCGTCCAGCCACCCAGCCGTCCAGGTCGGGGTCGTTGGCCAACTCCGCCGGCGAACCCAGCCGGAACACGCCCCACTCGTTGATCTTCAAATCCCGTTGCTTGGCCCGATGCCGCAGCTCCACGTTGTGTTGCTGCGAACCGGTGAAATACTGCAGCGCCGCCCCAAACGACTTGGGACCGACCAACCGCAAATCGACCTGAAATCCATTGTCCAATCGCACGCTGAGCTTGGTGCCACCGCGAGCAATCACTTGGGCGACCGGCGCAAACCCAGCCAGTTGGTCCATCACGGCGGCGCCGTCGGTCGCCAGCACCAGCAGGTCCAAGTCGCCCACGGTCTCTTTGCCGCGGCGAAAACTGCCGGCAAACTCCAGACGCTGCAATGCCGAACACGCCGACAGGTGCTCCCGCAACGCGTGAACCATCTGGTCGGCATCGTTGATCCGCCAGCGCAAATTGGCCTGTGCCGCGATTTCGATTCCCGCCAACAACAGGGCCTCGGTCTTGGCCCCAAACCCCTTCAAGCCTCGCACCTTTTGAGCCTGACAGGCCTCACGCAACTGATCCAGGTTCTCGATGCCCAAATCGCGGAACAAAACCGCCGCTTTTTTCGGTCCCAAATTGGGGACGCGCAGCAGATCCAATACCGTCGGAGGGATCTGTTGTTCCAATTCCTGAATTTGTTGCAGCTGCCCGGTTTGCACCAATTCGCGGCACTTCTCCGCCACGCTGTCACCGATCCCCGCCCAGGCCGTCAGATCCTCGCCCGACTCCACCGCCGCAGCCACTGCCGTGGCGGAAGCCCGAATCGCCTCCGCACCTTGGCGGTAAGCCCGCAACCGAAATGGGTTCGCACCCTGAAACTCCAAGAGCGCCGCCAGATGCTCCAAACGATCAGCGATTTTTCCGTTTTCCATGCCTCTCCCGAATTTCCTGCCTCTCCCGAATTTCCTACGACCCGACCACTCCTTTACTGCGGTTGGTCGAACAACTCGTAAAGGCGATCCAGGCAATGCCGCGACCAACCCTCGAGCGTCGGGCCAATGTTTGATTGCTGCACACCAAGGGGCATGCTGGCTTGACTCAAGGTCTCGATGCCCAAGGTCGCCACACGCCGCCGCAAACTCGGCCACAACTGCCGCCGCGCCCGCGGTGTCACCCGCAGCGGCTGACGCCAATCAGCCTGGTACACCGCCGCCACACCCCCGCGGACCTCGGACACCCACTCCAACGGCACCGGGAGCCAATGCGATCGCTCCCAATGCTCCCAATCCAACAGCACGTCCAACAGCCCCGCGCCCATGCCCAAGCACAAAAAGTAATCCCGATGAGCCGGCTCGTAAAGGTCCGCCACCTGGGCAACCGTCTGCAGGAACACGCCGTTCTGGCGATACGCCAACCGTAACAGATCATTGCTCGTCACCAACCGTTCGCGAAACAGATTGGCCTCGATCGCCGCCAGTTGATCGTAGAAAAAGGCTCGCGGGATGCGATAAGCCTCCGCTGACGCCGCAATCGCCGCGGCTGCATCCGAGTGAGCCTGCCCCATAAAGGCCTGGCTGAGAGAAAACGTCCAGCCCTCCAGTTTCAAACGTCGCGCTTCGTAATCCGCCAGCGAAAAGACCTCCTCGCGAACGGCGAAGAGAAACGCCCGCGCGTCTTGCACGGCCACTTGCTGCTCGGCCGAAAAACCCGACCAAACCCACCCCATCCGCTGGAACCAAGGCTGCGATAGCCGGCGAGTGATCTCGCGACTGACCGCCAAATTCAAGTCCAGAGCCCCACCGTCCAGTGGCAGATCGGTTTCCGAATACGGCAACGACATGGCGAATTTCTGCTTGAACACTAACGAATGGGAACGCGAATCGCCCGACCGATCGGCAACAGTTGCGGATCCGCCAAAACGTCGCGATTGAGTTCTAACAATTGCCCAACCAAGCTGGTGTCGCCCTGGTACTGTAGGCTGATCGACTCCAAGGTCTGATTCTGTTGAATCTCATGCCAAATATAATCGCCCTGGCCCGGTCGCGGCCGAACACCGCCACGCGACTTCGCTCGCTCCAACCCCGCGCCAGACCAAGCCGTCCCGCCCATCTCACCCGCAACCGCGCCACTCGGTCCCATAGCTCCGCCCGGCCCAATAGCTCTCGGAGGCGTCTGCGTCCTGGGCCATGCCCCCAGCGGAGCGGCACTCATTAAATCCTCCGCCGCCTGAACAAACAACGGATCGTGCATGGCTCCCGCCGTGCCGGTCGCCCCCCCTGGCTTCACCCCCGGCATCGGCGCGTCCCACGCCGAATCGCCACTCGATACCGAGCCCGCTGACGTGACGCGGAGCCCCGCGTCCCCGGCCGATCCCCGCTCGCTGTCCCCGGCCAGCCCACCGGCCCGCCCACCGGCCAATCCCTCCGGCTGGGTCGCCGTGGGTGGCACACCCGATCGCAAAATGGGACGCAACACGTGCCGCTCCCCTGGCAGAAACTGTGGCTGCAATTCCGCAGGACTCGCAATCTTCGGCAGACTAGCCGCATTCGGCATACTGAACGAGGGCACCGCGCGACGTGGCGACGTGGAACCGTCGATCGCTGGCGCATCCGCCGGCAATGGGGTCAAACCCGCCGTCGCTCCCTCCGTCTGACGAGCGGCCGACGCAGGACGCAACGGCACGCCACTGGTCGACTTGACGACCGGGCCCACCGCAGGCTGACCCGCCATCTCCGCCATATCAAATTGGACAGGTCCACGATTCACACCGCTCCCCGCGGCTACCCCATCGCCGTAAGGATCGTCGTCCAATAGGCCCGGTATCGTGGGCGTGGCACCACGAGCCGACAAACGCCGCGGCTCGGCCTGACCAGCCAAAGTCCCCTCAGTCGCCGAACCGCTCGCCGCCCCGGTACCTCCAGCCGCCAGGCCCGAGGCATCCCCCGAAATCGAGTCGCCCCCAGCCGCAGCAGACGGCATCGGCACTCCCGCGCCCACGGTCGTTTCCGTCCATGACGCTGCCACCGGTCGCCGATCGGACGCACCGTCCATCTGCGACATCAACCATGCGACCCCGATCACTCCGGAAAAGGTCAGCCAGGAATATAGGTAGCGTCTATCCACAATTTCACCGCGACAACAACCAACCACTGCTCCGCCGCCCCGTATCAATTCATTCGTATCGTAGTAGACCATTCGTCGAACAGTGCCAAAATCGCCAAAATCCTGTGGTGGCCCAACTCCGGTCCACACGATGCGGATCCTGTCGATTCTGACGGCGACCGCTGCCGTGACACGCCACGCCCCGCCGCACCCAACTCCCGCCAGATCAACCCTTGTCAGCCGCCCCGCTTCCGCTACCCTGATGGTTCAAGCGTCCCGTAGGAGTCAGCAAAGATTGAACCATGAGCCAGGCGAACCGATGAGTGGGAACGTGGGAGCGGACTTAAAACTGCTGGAGACCCTGTTCGACACGCTGTGCGACGTCGTTTTCTGTGTCAAAGATCGCGACGGACGTTATCTGGCCGTCAACCACGCCCTCGTGATTCGCGTCCAAGCCCCCAACAAACCGGCCATGGTCGGCAAACGCGCCAGCGATTTCTTTCCCGCTGAACTGGCGACAGCCTACGACCAACAAGATCAAGACGTCTTTCAAACCGGCCAAGCCGTCGTCGATCAACTGGAGCAGATCACCAACCCCGACGGCTCCATGGGCTGGTACCTGACCAACAAATTCCCCTATCAAGACCCCGTTTCCCAAGTCGCCGGCGTGATCGGCGTTTCCCAAGATCTGCACACCCCCAGCGACAGTGAACTGTCGATCGACAACCTGAGCCTGGTCGTCCAAGCCATCAAACAGAACTTGGCCCACTCGCTGCGGGTCGATGACCTGGCCAACCTGATCGGCCTCTCCGCCGAGCAGCTGGATCGACGCATGAAAAAAGTTTTCCGTTTATCCACCAAAAAGTACATTATGAAATGCCGCTTGGAACGCAGCGCCGAACTGCTCCGCGGTACCGCCAACACCTTGGCCCAAATCGCCTGCGACTGCGGCTTCTCCGACCAAAGTGCCCTCACCCGCCAATTCCGCGAAACCTTCCTCCTGACCCCCGCCGTCTACCGACAATCGCATCGTCAGACACTTCGCCCCAATGAATCCAAATCGTAACCGACCAAGACCTGTAAGATGACGTGGAGCAAGTCGTCAGCAACACACTCTCTGTAGCCTGACAGGCCTTGGGCCATCAGAACGGCGGCCCCCCAGCCGCTGCCAGGCCCATTCGCCCCTCGCCCGAGGTAGATTCTACCGTCGACGACGAGCCCGCTGTCGCTCCGATAATTCTCGAATATCGTCTTTACTTGGATAAGAATAATAACAACCTGGATCGGCGGTCGCGCACGTTTCTCCTACCATCCCTCCCACCGGCTCCTCTACCACTCGCGTCAACACCTCATCCACCTGTTCGGCGGCGACTTGAAACAACTGCCGACTGAGTTCGGCTTCGGATTTTTCCAAATCCAACGTAACAGGGAACTGGGCGACGATCGGCCCCGCATCGATCCGCTCGGTCATCCGCTGGAACGTGACTCCCGCTTCCGCTTCCCCGTGGTACAACATCCAAAAGATCGGCAATGGGCCGCGATATCGCGGCAGGAGACTGGGGTGAATATTGATCGCTGCCACGCCCGCCGCCTCCAGCACCGGGCGCCGCAGGATGTTCTTGCAGATACAAACCAGCAACACGTCGATCTGTTCGTCGCGGAGCTGTGCCGCATACTCCGGGTCGTTCAAATCCCGCACCACGGAACACGGCACTCGCTGCAACTGCGCCCACTCCCAAGCCGATCGCGGCGTCCATCGGTACCGCCGCAGACCCGGCAGCATCGAGCAACTCCGCATCAAAACGCGACGCAGTCGCTCCGTGGCCATCTCCCAGACCTTCGCCGCCAGACGCCACGTCCCAAACTCACGCCAAATCCGCATCGGAGATTGCCTGGCCTCCGAAACGGTGTCGTAAAAATACACGCGCACCACGCGATGCTGCGAACTCGACTCCAATCGCTGCAACACGCCGAGGCTGTCGCGAGCCGTCAAATTGGTATAGAACGCCACTCGCATCACGTGCCTCAACGATCCCCCGCCGAACCCGCCTGACTCGCGTCCTCCGCCACGGAACGACGGAACCCAGTTCCAAATCCAGCCGAGCATCGCGCTCCAGGGCCACAACGATCGGCGACAAAAAACAAATCGCGAGCCTGCAGAAACCACCGCTCCCACACATGCCAGGAAATCCAGGCGGCCGCATAAGTCACCGCAAACAGAATCGCCACATACAGCGTACCCGCCAACAACGGCAGGACCACCCATCCCTGCAGCCGCTCCACCGACAGCCACGGTGCCAGCAACGGGATCAACGGCATTTGAAACACGTACATCGCGTAGCTGTACTTCCCCAGGGACCTCAGCACCGCAGAGTCCAACCACCGCGACTCCCAGGCCCCCGCCTCGTCGGCCAACACCACCAACAAGGTCGCGGTCGCCAAAGCAGAAACCAGCGTGTACCGAATCGTCAAGTCGTTGGCACCAAAGAACAAACTCGATACGAACAGGACTGCCAACCCGGCCATCGCCCAGCGATACGCGCCCACGCAGGCCCGCCACCCATCGAATTGCCGTGTCCACAGCTGGGCCCAAGACCCCAACAACAATCCATCCAAACGAAAGAATGTGTAAGTCTTCTCACTGACCGATCCCAACTCCGCCCAACTGTAGCCGATTCGCCCCAACGCCAAAACCACGACCAAAGTCACACACAGCCGTTGCAGCGATCGCGGCCCCAGCAAATAGACAATCCAGGGCCAAATCAGATAATACTGTTCCTCGATTGCCAAGGACCAAAAGTGGTTCAACGCCCCGAAACACCATTCATTTCGCCACGCGATCTCCCAATTCATGGTGTAGAACCACAAATGCCAGGGATTCCCCGCAACGGTCTCCAACACGGCTCGGTTGCCGAGCCCCACTGGCAGGAGCCACAAGAACAGAAACAGACTGCCAAAATACAACGGAAAGATGCGAAGAGATCGCCGCCAGTAAAACTTCAAAAAATAGCGGTCACAATCCTCCCGTGCCTTCAGCAAAACTCCGGTGATCAAAAAACCGGACAGCACAAAAAACAGGTCGACCCCCATCGCGCCCAACAGCACCGCTTGGCTGAGCGCACTGCCCACCACCTCTTTTGTCCAGCCGATCTCGCCGAAGCGGTACAGCGTCACCCAAAGAATCGCCAAGCCACGAAAGCCGTCCAATACCGGTAACCGTCCAGGGTCCCTGCCAAACTTCGCACTGGTGCACGGCTCAGGCATCCAACAACGTCCGCTGCAAGACGGGCCGCCCACGATCGGCCGCCGGACCAACCAATTGCCCGTCATCGCCGACCACGGTCGCTTGCCGCTGACGCCACCAAGTGGCCACTTCCCGTGGCAGGGCGGACCATTTCTCAGAATCTCCAGCCACATGCTGACAAAATTGGCGATACTGGTCCATCCGCTCCGCCGAATTCAAGTAATCTGGATGCGTGATCAACATGGCTAAACCCGAGTACCGCTTGATCACGGCCAACTTTCTCAGCCACGTTTCACAAGCCGGTTGACCCAAAGTCACCATCAACGTGTGATCCTGCGGCAAGGTGTACGGCAACTCCACCAACTTGCCCACAATAAATGGCCAAAACCCACCGACCCCACCCGGCATCGGCTGGAAGGGATCGATGTCAAAACAAGAGGCATCGTAATCAAATTCCAGATCCTGCATCCAATTCAGATTCCGATGCACCATGGGCGCCCGAAAACCACTGGCGGACATTGCTCGAGCCGCGGCATTGATAAACGGTACGCGTCGGCGAAAAATTCCGCGGCTTAAAAACAAACGTCCATCATGATTGTACCCGTGTATCCCCACCTCATGGCCTCGCTGCCGCAATTCATCCAACAATCCGTAATCGATCTTGTACAAATGGGGCACCACGTACCAAGCAGAACGCAGCCCACAAGACTCCTCCATTTCAGCGATCTGCCGCACGCGACTCCAACCCTCCGCCCCCTCGATATCGTGCGTCAAAGCCAACGCATACCGATGCCCGTCCGGCCACGGATGTAGCTCCGCGACCTCCCGCCGCAAACCATGCTCAGCCGAAACTTCGCCAGCCTCCAGCCGGATCGCAGCCTGTAAATCAAGAATAAAATCGTTTGGAATAAACCAGTCGTCCGCCATGGACAGCGATCGGTTTCGAGACCGCTGTAGCGCTTGCCGCATCCCCTGGGCCAACCACGGTCGCAGATGATAATACAAACGAAACTTCCACGTCAGCCGCGCCTGGGCCATGTCCCGGTTGAAATGCTCCCGCAGAACCTTCCCCACCGGCCCCGCAAAGGCAAATTGGGCCAACGAATCCTCCCGTTCCCCGCCGGATAAACCTTGGGCAAATGGATCCCGACCAGACACATCTAGATTACCCAGAGCTTGGCCTGCCAGACCTTCGTTTACCAGAGATTCGCCTGCCAGAGCTTGGCCTGCCAGAGCTTGGCCTGCCAGACCTGCCCGCCCCGGCATCCCGGTCTCGTTGTTCATCACGTCACTGCTCCACTAGGGCCGCTGATGCAATCGATCGTAAGCGGCGATTAGACGCCGAGCCTGATGATCCCAGGATAATTCACTTTGTATCCGCTGCCTACCCCTTTTTCCCAGTCCTCCTCTTAAGCCAGCATTCTCAACCAATTCATCGACCAAGGCTGCGTATTCATTAATATCGTTATTCTTCGCATACAACGCCGCGTCCCCAGCGGTCTTCATGTTCTCGGTCGTCTCAAAACAGACGACCGGCTTCCCCAGAGCCATGTACTCCATCGTCTTGATCGTCGTGCAACTGTCGTTGTACGGATTGCTCGGGTCAGGCGTACAGCAGATATCAAATCCAGCAATATAGCCGGGAACCTCAGAAAATGGCACTTTTCCTGTGAATTTGACGTAGTGGCTCAAGCCCAGGCTCTCCACCAACTGCTGCAAATCAGCCACCGAGGCTCCACTGCCCACCAATACCAATCGCACATTCTCACGCGAGAACTTCTTCACCAAACAGTCCAAGGCCCGGATCAGGTAGTCGACTCCATCCTGAGGCCCCATCACGCCAACATAACCCAAGACCAGGACATCTTTCTCAGTCACCACGCGCCGAGGCTCAACATTCTCCTGCAAAAACGCTTCATTGGGTCCATTTCGCACCACGGTAAACTTGTCACGGGACACGCCACACCGCTCAACATGGCGATCCCGCTGAGATTCGTTGGTCGAAATCGACATATTTGATGTACGGCTGGCGAAGCGTTCGAACCACAACAGCAAGCGATACAAGACGCCTCCCCGTCGTCCTGGCTTTTGAGCCAAGTATAGCTCCGGCGACAAATCATGCAGATCGTACACAAATCGCTTGCCAAGACAGCGAAAAAAGGCCGGAATCAGTGCATTCATGTCTGGCGGGGTATGCATGTGGATGGTGTCGAACCCATGCCGTATCCCGATCCAAATGGTCAACATAAATTGCATGAGCAATGAGTAGCTATACTCGACCAAATACCCCAAGACACCGCCCCATTCGGGCGGCGCAGGATACCGGTAGACCTGGATGCCTTCCATGATCTCCCACAACCGCTGGGCACCCGGCTCGGTCGGCGCGATCACGGTCACCGCATAACCGGCACTCGTCAACGATCGGGCTTGCAGCAACACCCGACTATCCTCGGGAAACGAGGAATTCTCCAACAACATTAGAATCCGCATGGAAGACCGCTGACTCATGACAACGGCTCCTGATGAATGTCTTGATAGCGTTCGCCCCGACCCAAGAGCGTTGATTTTGGTGCAATGAATCGCCGCACCTGATCGTACACGGCACTGGCCACTCGAAACTTCCACGGGGAAAACACCTTGCGGTACCGTCCATAATTGACCTCACGACCGCCAAACTTGGCCTTGAATCGGCCCGGCCCGTATCCTTCGCCTTCCCAACCTCCGCCAGCCAAATCGAACAAGTCGTAGCCCTCCAAGGCATAGGCACGCATCGCCTCCCAGAATACCGAACTGGTGGCGGAGACCCCTGGCACGCGAACCGTCCCAGCAAACCAACAAATGACTCGGCGTTTGTAAGTCAAAAAACAAGCCGCTGCCACTAAGCGGTCCCCCAAATAGGCTACGTAGACCCGATAGGTATCACGCCCCCATTCCTGCTGAGCCGCTTCGAATATCGATCGATCCACCATCGGCAAACGGGACGTCGCGTAGCTTTCGGTCAACATGGCATACAACTGCTGCGTACCTACATTGCCCTCACACTCGCGGACCTGGACACCGCGCCTCGCCGCCGCCCGCACGTTGTTTCGACGCTTCGGCCCCAGTCGGGAGAACAAGGCATCGACGTCGGGTTCTAAGTCCAATTCATAGTTCAAATAGCCCAGATGCTCGTATCCCTGCTCCGTCAGGACTCGATCCACTTCCACCGCGGGAAACAATGGCCGTACCTCCGCGAACAACACGCGTCCTTGCATCTGCCGATCATGTTCACTCAACAAGAGCTTTAGCCCACGCCTGCCCTCCTCCGTGGGACTGGCCAACGGTTCGGCGTACAGAACCGACCGGGACGCCAGTGACAATCCCAACCCAGACGAGGTCACGACGCGACTCGCCACCAACAACGCACACAACCGGCCATCGTCCGTCACGGCCCCATACGCAAATGGATAATGATCCTTGGTCGCCAACTGACACCGCAACATGCCACTGGTGTGGAAGATCGACCCGTGCGGATGATCCAATACGTATTGATCCCACTGCGGCAACTCGCCGTACTCGAGCAATCTTACCGCAGGACTCATGTGGCCCCCCCCGAGCTTATCGGTGCCAAGCCCGGGGCGTTCTCCCCCGTTCCCTGCCCACCACTGCCGCAGATGTCAACTGTTCCGCCAAACTCGCGCCGGGGCGGTTGATCGATAAACTGCCGCTGCCACATTTCAAAACTCATCAATCCCCACAACTCGGTCGAATGATCGCAATACCCCGACAAATGCTGCTGCATCAAACGCCGAACGTAGACAGGTTCAAAGAAATCCCGCCGTCGCAGCGTCTCATCACTCAACAAATCTTGCATCAAACCTGCCGCCTCACCCCGTAACCAACGTTCGATCGGAATCGGAAACCCCTGCTTCTTGCGATCGATAATTTCTGCGGGCAACAACCGCCGAGCCACTCGTTTTAGTAAGTACTTTCGTTGGCCATCGCGCAACTTCAAATCCGCGGGCAACCGAGCAGCAAACTCGACCAACTTATGGTCCAACAACGGCACACGCGCTTCCAGCGAATTGGCCATCGTCAACTTGTCGCCACGCAACAGCAGGTAATCGACCAGCCACAACTTGCTGTCGACATACAACATCCGCTGCACCGAATCGGTCGCCCGGCACCGCGACAACTCGGCCGCAAACACCTCGGCCACCCCCTGCCCCAACGCGGCCCGCCCCGCCACAAACAACTGCCGCTTGGCGTCCTCTTTAAACATGGGGAACCAATTGGCAAACCGCTGGGCCTCGTCGCGATACGAACAGGCCGTCAACGCAATTTTTGCTCGTCGCAAACCCGGCAATCGCTCAGCGCCCCAGCGAAGCCCCGCGGCCACTGGCGTGGGCAGCCACTGACCGTACCGCGCGTATCGCTCGCCTGCATACCGAGCATACCCCGCAAACAGCTCGTCTCCCCCCTCCCCCGTCAACACCATTTTGACGTGCTGCCGAGCCAACTTGGCCACCATGTGCGTGGCGATGGTCGCTTGATCCGCAATCGGTTGATCCAGATGCCACAGGACTTTTTCGGCCAAGCTCAAGAAGTCCGACGCCCCAATCTTCAGCGTGTGATGCTCGCAGCCAAACGCCTGCGCCACCTGAGCCGCGTACGGCAGTTCGTCTTGAACCCCCTCGCCATCAAAACCCACCGAGAACGTCTTCACCGGCGCCGACAACTGCTGGGCCATCAGGGCCACAATCGTGCTCGAGTCCAACCCGCCACTCAAAAACGCTCCAAACGGCACGTCACTCCGCAAATGCAACGCCACCGATTCTTGCAGCAGTGCCAGCAGCTCATCGGTATATTCCTCGTCACTGCGTCTGCGACCGTCCGAGTCGCCGATCCGATCCAGAGACGCCATCTGCTCCGGGTCCGCAAACGGCAGATCCCAATACCGCTGCTTCGCGACCACACGACCGTCCTGGATCCGCAGCCAATGCCCCGGCTCCAGACTGGAGATCCCCGCGAACAACGTCCGCGGCGCGGGTACGTACTTCAACGATACGTACTGACTCAAGGCCTGGATATCGACCTGGCGTTGAACCGCCGGATGCAACAGCAACGACTTGATCTCAGACCCAAATACAAAACCGGCCGAAGTCTGACTATAGTACAGCGGCTTGATGCCCATGCGATCCCGCGCCACAAACAGCGATCGTTCCCGCTGATCCCAGATCGCAAACGCGAACATGCCGCGCAAATGCTCCAGACAATCGGCACCGAATTCCTCGTACAGATGGACGATCGTTTCCGTGTCGCTGTGAGTCTTTAATTGGTGTCCCCGCGCAAGCAACTGCTGCCGCAATTCGCGGTAGTTGTAAATCTCACCGTTAAAGACGATCCCGTATCGTCCCGATTCATCGAAAATGGGCTGTGTGCCGTCCGCCAAATCGATAATGCTCAGCCGACGCATGCCCATCGCCAACGGTCCATCCTCCAACCGACCGTCTTCGTCCGGACCGCGATGCAAAATCGCCTGCAACATGTCGCTCAGGATCGTCCGATCCAGCATGCTTCCAGGCGTCGATAAATAACCGGCTATGCCGCACATGAGATTCCCGCGTCCTTCTCAGAACTAACTGCGCAACCGGCGATAAATACCCGTGGCAACCCGAGCCAACAGGTCTCGGGTCGTCCGCTCAAAGGCAATTGTGTAGTTTTTCTCCGCCGTCATGGTCTTCTGAGCCATCCCCCAAGAGTCGTTCATGACCTTCAGCGTGCCATAATGCGGATGCTGCTTCACCAACAATTGGAACACCTCGCGAACCTGAGGAATCTTCATCTCGGCCTCCGACAAGCTGCGATGCGAGATGCCGTCGGTCGTATCGCCGTCGCGACTGACCGAGGCATACGTCCAATCGTAGTCGTCGAAGATCATCCAGCCGTCCTTGCGCAACAACTTGTCTGCCATAAAGAAGGCAGCACCGTCGATCGTCCAATTTTTTGGACCATCGATAATGCACAAGTCGTACACCTCTTGGCACTTGTCGTCTTTCGTCTGCCTCGCAATTTCGTCATGCAGAAACCAGGTATAACCAGACTTCATCCGCACGACCTGGGCATACTTGTCCAAGCCCACCTTCTTCAGTTGCTCCTCGGCCGTCGGTTGGAAATCGACGTCGATCAAGTCGACCGCCGTGACACAACCGCGCCCCAGCTCCTGCAGGGCTGCGGCGATGTAACAAGTGGCAGTTCCATGCGCGATTCCCAATTCCAGAATATCAGTCATTTCCTGCTGCAAAATCAGATCGTACAGGTACTGACCGTGATCTTTCGCCGTATACGGAACATGCCCAACCAAGGCATAGATTTCTTCAAATTTCATGTTGCCATTTTTCAAGTAAGTTTGGACTGACTGGTACACGCCATATCGTCGGTCGGAACCCCCTTCGCATCACACGGCTCGCGCTGCAATGCTCGCCGATAAATACCCAGGATCCGCTGGGCCACCCCCGCTAAACTCAGGCCCCGCGTTTGCAACACGTCTCGACCGTCGCTGGGCCGATCCGCTCGCAGCAGCCTCTCCAAGGCCGCCCCGATCTCCCCCGCCGCCCGCGCGGTCGTCTGGCATTGCTGAATCCCCTGCAGCATCTCCGGCACGTCTCCCACCGGCACCGCGACCACATTCGCATTGCAAGCCAACGCTTCCTTGACGACATTCGGCGAGCCCTCGATCAACGAGGTCATCAACATGGCATTGCAGGCGTTCATGTAGAGCGGCACTTGATCCGGGTGCACCCCCCACAATGGCACCAATTCGACCGGTTGACCGGACGAGTCCTCCACCAGTCGCACGGCGGCTTGAGCCAATGAGTAACCCTTCCGCGGATTGCTGGGATCACCCGGAAACAACACCCGCCAACCCGACTCGGACCAACCCAGTTCCTGGCGTGCCCGCACTCGATCCACGGGGCGAAACACATCCAGATCGACGCCGTTGGGGATCACATGGCACGGCATCCCACGCAACTGCTCGGCCATCTCCTGGCTTTTGACAATGATCTGGTCGTAGCGACTGGCCATCCTGCGATTGATGTCGACCGCCAATACACTCGCGCGCTCCAACTTGCCGGCTTCGTTCGCCGGGGTCCCCAACAAGTCATCGCCCATAAACGACATGACGATCGGGACGCGACTGCCAGCCCACTTCTTGCCCAGCCAAGCCAACCACCCGCAATAGCCGAAGTGGGCGTGGATCAAGTCGACATTCCGTGCCGCTCGTCGCACCTTGGGCAGGACCTGCAGGTATTTCAACTTGGGGATACCCCGCATGTCGATCACTTGCACGTCGACTCCCGCCGCCGCGATCGATTGGATCTGACGAGCCCCCGGCGCCATGCTCCCAGGCGATTGGTCCGTCGGCAATTCGGGGCATATCATCAAGACTCGCATGTTGCCCCCGCACGTTGCTGGTGTACGGGCGCAGTGCCACCGAGGATCGCCGGTTCGATCGCCCCACCCCGCTGGTACTGGCGATGCCAAGCCGCAAAGGTCAACAACAACCAGATTTTTCGAGCATGATCGACTTGCCCCGTCTGATGTTCCCGCAACAGTCGCTCGACCGACTCTGGGCGAAACAATTCCGCAGGTAGATAGCCGCCCGGCCCCAGATAATCGTGGACCCAGCCAGACAGCTTTCCGCGGAACCAATCGCGCAAGGGGACGCTGAAACCTTGCTTGCCCTTCCGCAACGCTGGGGCCGGTAGCCGCCCCTGCAGCACGCGCCGCAGCACGACCTTGCCCGACTGTCCCTGAATCTTCATGTCGGTCGGCATTCGCGCCGCCAACTCCGCGACCTTCTGGTCCAACAGCGGCGACCGGACCTCCAACGAGTGGGCCATACTCATGCGATCGACTTTGACCAAGATGTCGTCCAACAGGTACGAACGGATATCCAGTTCCGTCAACCGCCCAATCAATTCGCCCGGCCCTTGCAGTATCCGCCACAAATCGTCTGGCAAGTATTGCGTCCCCACGTACTCCACCTGCGGCCAGACGTCCTCGTTCAACAGGTCACGCAATTCGCTGACCTGCCAAATCGAGGCCTTGTCCCGATAGGCCAGTTGCGGCGGCAAAGCACTGTCACGCAAAATCTTCGCCACATGCAAACCGCGATATCGCCAACCGTCCGGAGCCCAGCGTGCGAGTCCCTGGACCATACCCGGCAACGCCTGCCGCCCCAACCACTGCGGCAACCAGCGACGATACGACTGGGCGAACTGCATCCCGCGGTAGATCGAGTAACCGGCAAACATCTCATCGCCGCCGTCACCACTCAACACGACGGTCACGTGCTCACGTGCCAAACGCGAAACATGGTACATCGGCAGCGCCGAAGAATCGCCGAAGGGCTCGTCACAATGCGCGATGATCCGCAACAAGGTCTCGTCCAACGAGTCGCGCATGGCGGCTTCGTCCAACCGCAACACGTGATGTTGGGTCCCGAAATGCCGAGCCACTCGGGCGGCATCGTCCGACTCGTCCCATTCAGCTCGATCGAAACCAATCGTAAACGTCTGCAGTGGCTTCAGCCCCGCCTCGCTGGCGTAGGCCACGATGGCGCTGGAGTCCAAACCGCCGCTGAGGAACACGCCCAGCGGCACATCGCTGCGGAGCCGGATCTTGACGCTCTCCACCAACGTCGCGTCCAATCGCTCGCACCACTCCTCCGCCGAGACGCCCATTTCCGGCGCGAAGTTCAACTGCCAGTAGGGCTTCAGCGTCAGTCGTCGTTGCTCAAACACCGCGCAATGAGCAGCCGGCAAACGCAAAATGTCGCGGTAAATCGTCCGCGGTTGATGGATGTACCCAAACTGAAAGAATTCGCCCAAAGTGCGATAATCAGGCGTCGCCAGCGTCGGTTCGGCAGCCAGCAGAGACTTCATCTCCGAGCCGAACAACAGGCGATCACCGACTTGCGCATAAAAGATCGGCTTCTTGCCCAAGCGATCCCGTGCCAACAGCAATCGGCCCCCGCGCCGCTGATCCAAGATCGCCAGCCCAAACATTCCCCGCAAGTGCTGCAGGCAATCGTCCCCGTATTCTTCGTACAAATGCACGACAACTTCGGTGTCCGACCCCGTCTGAAAGACATGCCCGCGAGCCAACAGATCCTGCCGCAGCTCCACAAAGTTGTAGATTTCGCCGTTGCAAACCACATGCACATCACCGGTCTCGTTGCTGATCGGTTGATGGCCACCTGCCAAGTCGATGATGCTCAGTCGCCGCATACCAATGCCGCCACCCAACATCGCGACATGCCCCTGATCGTCGGGACCGCGATGCACAATCGCATCGGCCATCCGCCGTGAAATTGCTGCCACGGCCGCCGAGTCAAGTTGCTGGTCAATGATGCCGACGATGCCACACATGGTTCAAGACTTCATCGCTGCGAAGTGCGGTGTTAAGCTCAAGGTTGAAACCCGCCGCTCCGCCTCCGTGGCCGTTTGTGCGGGTTGCTCCGATTGGAGCGATTCCCTACTAGTGTAGGACGCGGCACGCGCGGCCGCGGGCCTGGTGAGCAGAAAATGCAGCAACATCATGGCCAGATATCGCGGATAAGCACGTTGATCCGATAATACGCGATAGTCGCCGCGGGAATGCGGCAAGCTTCCATCCGCTCGCTGTCGGCCAATCAACTGCCGTTCAATTCGCTGGACGCACCCAGCAATCTGCTGAGACAAGTCAGCGTCGCAGTTCGCGGGACACTGCAAACAGAACTGCTGCAGGGCTGCCATCGTGACCGCGGCGTGGTAATTCACATGGCGATGCGGGACACCACATTGGTATAGCACATCACCGGTTGCGGTCACCCCCGTCACCAAGAACCGAGCCAAGCCTTGCATGATCGGTACCGCTCGCGGATCCCCACTGACTTCGAAATAATCCAACATATCCAACAACAGAAAGCCATGATACTGGAAACATTGAAAGTGCTGCATCCGCGGATTGTTCAACTCGTAGGGAAACTCGCCGCTGCTCTGCTGCGTCAGTTCCAAAAAGTTGAATAACCGATCGATCGTCGCCCGGTTCTCGGCTCGACCGGTCGCCTGATCCAACCTGGCCAGATACCGAATGGCGGAAAACGAGTTATTGGGCACCAGGGCGTCGTCCCGCCCGGCAAAGTAATTGACGGCCAAGCCATCGCGATAGGTTTGGAATCCGATCTGCTCCTTGAAGAACCGATCCCAACGCAGTACGGGCTCCAACCAACGGCTCTCGCCCGTCTGGCGAAACGTCTCCAACAACGCAAACGAGGCCCACAGCCCCTCGACCGTGGTGACGCGATCCCGCCATTCTGGGTCGGGAAACACCCAGGCCCCATCGGCACGTTGGGCGGACATGATGCGTTCGCAACACACCGTCGCTATCTCCGCTGCCGCCTCATGGCCAGCTGCCGCCAGACGCCAATTCGCCAATACCCAATAGCCCTGCGTCTGCATGAAGCAACGACCGTCACGCCAGGGATACCACCGAGTGGCACTCTTGAGGAATCGCCACAGTCGATAATTAAAACGCACGCCCGGATCCGAACCTACCAACGCTCCGGTTTGATTGTGGTTTTCCTGCAGATACTGATGCAAACGTGGAATGACTTCGTTCATCGAGCCACCTCAAGCGCGGGGGAACCCTGGCCCAAGGCTCGGCGATAGACCTCGATCGTCTGAGCGGCAACGACCGGAGCCGCACATTCTCTGGCTAACTTATCCCGCCCAGCCGCACCCATCTGCTGCCGCAGCTCCCGATCGCCCAACAGTCGAATCATGGCCTCGGCCAAGTTCTCCACATCGCGGGGCGGTACCAACAGGCCGGTCTGGCCGTGCTCCACCATGTCCGGCAGGCCACCCACCGTTGTGGCGATGACCGGTTTGCCATGGGTGTAAGCCAACGGAATAACCCCGCTCTGAGAGGCTTCCACATAAGGCAAGACCACGACCGATGCCTCGGCAAACATTTGACTTCGCTGCTGGTCACTGATCCAATCATTGTGGACCTCAAATCGCTCGGGGTCGACCATCATCCGCCGATAGCGATCAAAGTCTTCACCCGTTCCGCCGATCACGAATTTGGCCTGCGGGTACACGGCCGACACCAAGGGCTGGGCACGGATCAAGTAATCCAAACCCTTGTACTCCCAGATGCGGCCGAAGAATAGCAAGCGCAGATCGCGTTCTAAATCCGCCGGTCGCTCGGCCCGTTCTCCAATCGCGATGTGTGGAATCACATGGATCTGATCACGTCGAAAGCCGATCTCTTTCTCTACCACGTCTACCAAGTCGTTCCCGTGCACGATCACCTGATTGGCGTGACGAAATCCAAAGTCCATCAACCACTGGGGAGTCTTCAACGATTCCTTGTCACCCAGGTGCTGACGCGGATCGTGGATCGTAATCACCATCGGGTACTTCTTCAGCCAAGGCAGCACAAAATTGAAGAACAAGTGGCCGTTCTGGTAGTGGATCACATCCGGTTGGAACTTGCGGATCGCGCGCAGAATCTGTCGAATCGCCTGCCATTGCTGCCAAGGTTGCCGATACCGCGGCCGATGAAACCCGATGTACTGGACACGCGGATCCAACAGCGACTCAGCACCATCCATCTGATTCGCTGGCAACAGCAACAAGACGTCGTGCTCCTGGACCATCTCGTTCACATGTCGCACCGAGTACTCCGTGAAGGAGTACGACAGAAACGCGATTTTCATGCCAAGGCCTCCGCCGTGGTCGAATCGTGCGACTGGGGGACGACCGCTGACTCACCCACAGAACCGGGCGCGTCAACCAATTCATGCAGCGACATCCACTGCAAGGTTTGATCGATCCCCGAGTCCAAATCAAACATCGGTCGGTACCCCAATGTGTCGCGAATCGCTTGGTCACAGTACTTCGCTTGCCGCGTGTACAAATCCTGCAATTCACCGCCACTGGGCGTGTTGGCCAAGCGATTCTTCAACCGCTTCATCATCTGGCTGGCCCAGCCCCCGCGGAGATAAATCTCCATCAATCGATCCTCAAATCGCGACTTGATAGCGCTCGTGACGTCGCGCACCGTATCCATCAACCACGCCGTCCGCCGCGAGGCCGACAACGGAATCGCCTGGAGCTCCGGCAGCCCCAAGGCCCGATTCATCCGCTGAAAGTACTGGTTCCAGGTCGGGATCTCCGGTCCGTTGACATTGAAGGTGCGTGGCGTTTGTCCCGGTTGTTGCAACGCCAAGAATATGGCCTGCACCAAATCATCCACGTATACCAAATTGGCGTAGCCTTCGCCAAACCCTTCAAAAATCCCCCAGCGACCAGACATCAGTCGCTCCGCGACACCGATCGACCACGACTCGCCGTACGGCCCATAAATCAGACTGGGGCGCAACGTGGTGACCAACACCCCTCGGTCGGCAAACGACTCGCACAGCCGCTCGGCCTCCAACTTCGCGTCACCGTAGGCTCGCCCCAATGGCTGCAACGACTCGGACTCGTTGACCTCACCCACGCGCGATGGCCCATAAACTTCCGCCGAGCTGAGGTAGACAAAGTTGGCCACCCCATGTTCCGCTGCCGCCGACAGCAGATTCCGCGTCCCCTCCACAATGGCCGCTCGGTCGTCGGTATACGCGCAGTGTACAATCGCGTCCACGTCCCGCACCGCCGCCCGCACCTGCTCCAAGTTCATGATGTCGCACGCGACGATCTCCACGGGACGAACTGCCACCCGAGCACAGCGGGACCAGTTTCGCACGGCGCAAACCGGCTGAAACAACCCAGTCAAAGCCATCGCTTCCACGACCCGACCACCGACGAACCCAGACACCCCGGTCACCAACACGCGAGGTGCCCGTTCTGAGTCTTGTGCCTGCCAGGGAGCCTGTTGTCGCCACGCGGCAAAATGCTGGTCCCACGGCTGGACGTACGTCTCCGCGCGTTCGTAGGCCGCCTCCAGCAATTCGATCGTCCCCAACACGCTCCGACCACTGGCCATGGGCTCGGCCCCACGTTGCAGGACATCGATCAAGTTCTGCAACATCGGCTTGGCAAAATCGGGATACTTCAACTTGTTGCTGGCGCACTTGTACCGTCGTTGGCCACCGGCATGAAATTTCACCGTGATTTCGTCCCAATCCTCCGACTCGGCATCGATGCTGCCGAGCGACCCGACGATCTGAAAGGTGTTCGACAAACGCCCCAGTCGACTGATCTTCAATTCGATCTGGCAGCCGTCATGCTCCAAGTGGACGGTGGTCAGGGCCTCGGGGCCACCCTGCGAATCGTTCAACGAGCGGACCAACTTCGGTTGAGCCTGCAACCAGAAACAGACCGAGTCCAACAAGTGAACGCCGGTATCGGACCACGCCCCCTTCGCGTCCGGCTTGAAGTGATGCGGCGACGCCGCCGGCCACTCGAAATCCACGCCGTCGTGATACGTGATCGACTGCAACTTGCCCAAGACCCCGGTCGCGATCAGCTCGCGAATCTTCTGGTAGGTGGGAAAGAATCGTCGCGTTTGGTTGACCAACAAGGGAGTGTTTTGCGACTCGCTGAGAGCGATCAATTCGCGGGCTTCCTCGATGGATTCCGTCAGTGGCTTCTCGCACAGTACGGCGATCCGTTGCTCCAAGAAAAATTTGGTCATGCCATAATGCAGATGCGGCGGCGTGGCGATAATCACCGCGTCCACTCGACCGACCAGTTCGCGGTAGTCCGTCACGGCCACTTGGGCCGAGTACTTCTGCTGCATCTGTTGCAAGCGAGCCACGTTGGGCTCGGCCAACGCCAGCCCCTGCCGAGTCGCTGGATGGGCGGCCAAGGCCGGCAGATGGTAGATTTCTGAAATCGCGCCACATCCGATAACGCCGATTCGTAGTTGCTTCAAACTCATGATGCGTAGGCTCTCTGGAAAAGATGTTGTCGAATGAAACGCAGGTCATCCCAGCGAATGGCCTGTACGACGAACAGTAGCACCCCGTAAGTGACGGTCGCCACCAGGAAAATCAACGGCCAGGACTGCTCCGCCACACTCAGCAGGACCACCCCCAAGCCGAATGCGGCCAAGGCCACACGGGCCATTTCGCTGAGTAGCCCCGCAATCAGTCCCAACTCCCGCGTAAAGTACAAATAGCTGGCGGTGGCCATCGCCCCACTGCCCACACAGGCCCACGCCGCGCCGACCGGACCCAGCCAGGGGACCAGGACAAACATCAGGACGGCGTTCGTCAGTAGTCCCACGGCAGCAACAATCAGCGACAATCGCTGCTTGCCCTGCGAAAACAGGATGTGACTCAAAAACGGATTGAGGAACTCCAGCAACAGGACCCAGATCAACACTTGTAGAATCGGCCCGGCCGCTTCGTACTCCGGCTTGTAGATCAGCCCGACCACTCGAGTCGGCAGCACCGTCACTCCGGCAATCACCGGCATCGCCACCAAACACATGCCACGGAAGGCATGCTGCATGATCTGACAGAACTGCGACCGCGACTCCAAATAGGCTCGCGCCAACAACGGGAACACCGCTGTGGTAAAACTCTTGGCCACGACGGCCCCCAAACGCACGTAGCGCCACGCCGCACTGTACAAACCGACCGCCGCTTCACCCACGACCGCGGACAAGACAATCACATCCAGACTGGTGTAGATCGTCGCCATCCAATTCTCCGCCGCAAACACTCGCCAGCGCAGGGCGAAACGCCGGGTCAATCCCAGATTAAAGTCCCAGCGATGGTCGCAGATGCTCCGCAACAGCCCAACGTAAACCCCCAACAGCAGACAACGCGATACCACCATCACCCACGCCAACTCGATGATGCCCCCGCCCGACAGCAACACAAGCGTCCCGGTACCCACGCGGACCAGACTCTCCGCGGCGGACCCAATCGTCACGAATTCAGCTCGCTCCAAAGCCACAAAGACCGCTTCGTAGATCACGCCGATCGCCGCCGGGATCAAACCCAAGCAGGCAATCCACAAGGCCGTGGTCGTGTCTGCCGAATAACCAAAACCGACCGCCAAGCCCACCAGAACAAGCGGTGATAACAAACCGAAGATGGAGACCAAAGCCGTCGCCGAACTGAACAATGAATCACGTCGCTGCGGCCAACGCGCGATGTCACGAGTCAACAGAATACCGGCCCCCGTGGCCGTCAGGCTGATGAACAGCTCGTAGTAATGGACCACCAAGGCGTACTTGCCAAACCCTTCTACGCCCAAGAAATTGGCCGCCAAAACGATAAATGCAAA
The DNA here is from genome assembly GCA_018402565.1 of Pirellulaceae bacterium. Classification (GTDB taxonomy): domain Bacteria; phylum Planctomycetota; class Planctomycetia; order Pirellulales; family Pirellulaceae; genus M30B19. Next base: position 117,329 of record JAGYIQ010000004.1, read on the forward strand.
CGTGGAGACCATTCGCAGCAGCGTACCAAACAGCAACATCGCCGCATTCTTGCCGGTGCGTTTCAATCCGCTCATGCTTCCCCCCCAGTCGCCCGAGGCACTTGAGTGGACAGCCGAGCGGCCGCGGCCGCCACCCCAATGACCAACCACAGCGTCTGCACCTGAGGCCGCGAATTGAAGATATCGACAAACATGTGGACCGCGTGACCAGTGATCGCGGCCGCACAACCTAAGCCCAGCGGCGACAACAGCGGGTGCCGCCGCCACCAGGCGACGATTCCATAACGAATCCCATTGCCCAACACGCAACAAAATGCCACCAAACCAATCAGACCCGTCTCAATCCAGACGATCAAATACTTGCAGTGAATCGTGAAGTACCACTCCGAGCGAAAACGACCCGAATTGGCGGCCGGCAAACACGCCAAGTGACAGTTGCCCGCACCGTGACCGAACATGGGGCTCTGAGGAATCGTCTCCAACGCAATCGCAGTCAGATGCACTCGTGATTCTGCGGATCCCTCGTCCCCTTTTAGAACTCGATTCTGCAACATGCTGATGGCGGGGACCGACGCCAGCAGTGCGCCCACGACGGCGATCCGCAACGTCCAACCGGGCAACCATCCACGCAGCCATAATGCCACCCCGAGAACAAGCGATCCCACGCCCACAGTGATCACCGCGCCGCGCGTTTGGGTAAACAACATCCCCAAAACGCCGCAGCCCAAAGCGAAGCCCAACAGCCAACGCCAACCCCGCCGGTCCTGGGCAATGAACACGGGCAGCACGACCAGCCACAGAATCGCCAACCAACTCCCCGCCAACACCGCCGAATGCAGCGTCCCCGCCGTTCGCCCATCTTCCCAGACGATAAACTTCAGCATGCTGACTTGATAGGTCACGCCGTAAAGCGCTGGGCCCAGGGCTTTTTGCGCCATCATAATGCCTCCCTGCAAGGCAATCCCAGCCGCCAAACAGCGGATCACAAATACCAAGTCATCGACCCATCGCAAGCGATTGGCCAAAAAGAAAAACAAGGCATACGCTTGTGTCAACAAAAATAAATCACAATACGCCAAGTGAGCTACCTGAGCAGACAAAACGCTCAGGGCCACGGCCCCCAAGTACACGATCTGCGGCACACCCCATATCGTCGCCTGCGGCCAGATGTCTCGCCGCACGACACCCCAGCCCCACAGACCGTACAAACTGACCAAGCAGAGGCTGAAGAGCGAGACAGAGAAGCCAGCGACCGCCCCCAGATTGCCGTGATCCTCCTGGTAGAGAAAGTATTTATCGATCCCCAACGGAATCTCCAGAATCGCTACTCCCAACAGGAGCCGCTCGACCAGGGTCAAGCGTCCGCGCACGACCGACTGGCGGCCGGTGATCAACGGAGAGCGAAGCGGAATGGGTTGCACGAGCGAATCTACCCTAGAATATTTTCCAACCAACGCGGCACAACGCGACGACTTTTGGTCAAAATCACGCCCGCGATCACACCGCCGGCACGTTCGATCTGTCGCACCACCCGAGCCACCGATTCGGCGGTCGTCCGCTCCGCCTCAACGACCAACACCATCGCATCCATTTGCGCCGCCAAACCCAGCGTCGGGCTGGGACGACATGCCGAAGGGAAGTCCACAAGCACCAAATCGCTTTCCGCCGCCACTTGCTCCAACACGGCCAAATTCTGTTGAGCCGCCGAAACGGCGGGCAGACCGCTCTCCTGCACCACCGCCGAGACCGTCGCGCTTCGAGACGAGGAGTGAGTTGCCGCCGTGCCAATCGGCTCCGCGGCATCGGCCCAGGCCGACCCCATGTGAACGATCCCCGGGTGGCCCACCACATCAAAGCAATGCGATAGAGACGAATTCTGAGCGTCGAGGTCGACCAAAGTCGTACGCTGGAAACTGGACTCCAGATGCAGCCAACCCAACAGCATGGTGAAGGTCGTGCTGCCACTTTGATTATCGACCCCAAGCACACCGAGCAGGCGAGCGCGTGGCAGATCGGAATTGGCAACACCGGCCAAAACCAATTCACCGTAAGCGTCCTCCCCCGCCTGACGCAGACTGGCCAAGGGTGCGGCCGAGAAATCGACTCGCTGGACCGGCCCTCGAGCCAGACGGCTGAGATAGGGGACCTCGGCCAACACCGGATAACCCATCAATCGCTCGAAATCGTCCGCGTGACGAAACGTCTTCCGCGCCACTTCCCGCAGGGCGACCAGCCCCAGGCCCAGGCCCAGGCCCGCTGCCAAACAGGCGGCGATGATCACGATTTTGTTCGGTTTGGCTGGTTTGTTATCCAAGCTAGCGGCTTGGGCAATTCCCACACTTGAGATGCGTTGCTGCCGCAGATTCTCCACCACGCGTGATTGCTCTTCTTTTTCACGCAACAACGCCAGATTCTTTTTCGCAACGTCGATCTCGCGATCCATTTGCTCCAACTGCAATTCCAAGGTCAACAACTCGTTGATCTCGCGCTGCTTCTCCGCCAACTGCTGCTCGGATTCCTGCAACAACGACTCCAAACCAACGATCCGCGTTTGGGCCCGCAGGATATCTTCCTCCAACTTTTGCCGCAGAGGATTCGGAGCCATGCTCAGACTCTGGCTCTCCTGCTCCAACTTGGCCAACTCCGAGCGGGCCGATTGCACTCGGTCCTCTATTTGACGCAGACGCCAATGCCCGGCTTGGTACTTGAGCGCCAAATTCTGTTGCTCCAATTCCAACGTGTACAGGGCCAGCCGCATGCCGGAGATGGTGGCGTCCGGAGCGGTCTGCGTTCCGGCCACGGTCTCCAACTCCAGCCCCCCGATCCGCTGGTCGAGATCCGCCAACTCCGATCGAGCTTGCTTGATTTGTGCCACCGTGCTCAGAATCGTGGCCTCGATGGTCGCCTGCTGTGTCGTCAACGCCGCAAATCGCGCGCTGGCCGAAACCATCTTGTTCTTCTGCAGCAACTCGCTGCGGCCTCGCATCATGTCCGTCAATTCGGTCTCGGCCTGGGCCGCTTGTTGACCAAAAAATTTGAGCGATCCCGCCGTCGTCGAAACGTTGACGTGCCGATCGATGAAGTGTTTGGTGTAAGAGTTGACAATCGCCTGCGCCATCTCCGGCGACTTGGCCTCAGCACTCACGATCATCGTACTGGACTTCTTCGGCGCGTGCACGCTGACGTTATCCCGCAGCCACAACACGGCTCGCTCTTCATCATTCACACTGTCACGGATGCCCGCCACGGTCGCAATCGTCAACAGACCATCCACCGCCGTGGCCTTGGCCCAATCCGACCACTTGGCCAAACCGGATCGCTCGCCCGTTCCAGCGGCAGGCAAGTAACCGGACAGCACCGCTTCAGCACCCAATTCACTCACCACGTGCTCGGCGACGTCTCGACTCCCGAGAATCTCCAACGCCGAATTGACATCCTCTTCCAAGGTCTTCTGCATCAACAACGTCTGCGTGGTGGTGGAACTGGGATCCAACCCGACGGATTCACGGCCGACCAGCAGCTGCAGTTTGGCCTCGGATTGATAACTCCGCGGCCAAACCAGCAAAGCGACCCAACACGCCAGACCGGCGCAGAACAGACTCAGTATCAATGTCCAACGATGAACGAAGAAAGGTTCGACCAGCGGCGTCAGACGAAACGCTCGCAGGTCTTGCCGCAGGGAATTGACGCTGTCGCCGGCCGCGAGCCGAGCGGCTCCGGCAGACAAACGGCTGCCACTACGCGAAACGCCGGTTGACGGTCCGCGTTCGCTCGGCCGTTGCCGCTGCGAACGCTCTTCGCTCGACTCCCGCTCGCTGGTCAACAAATCTTGGTTCATCGTTCAATAGCCTCAACCAGCGAGAATTCACGCACGGCCTGGGCCACACGCTCGACATCCTGCTGGGTCATTTCAGGGTACATCGGCAGTGAGAGAATCTCATTGGCGTAGCGACTGCAGATCGGCAGTTCCAAGGGGAAGGTTACCGAATCTGCAAACGGTGCCGCTCGGAACAGCGGATTCGGGTAGTGAACCCCACCATAGATGCCGCGTTCGGCCAAGTGCTTCAGCAGTCGATCTCGTTCGGGGTGTCGCACGACGTACAGGTGATAGACGTGCCGCATCCCCGGCGTGGCTTGCGGCAACTCCAAATCGGTATCCGCCAAAGCCTCGGCATACCAAGCCGCCACCTGTCGTCGCTGTTCCGTCCACGACTCGATGTGCTTCATCTTGGTCAATAGCACGCAGGCTTGTAGCGTATCCAGTCGGCAGTTGTAGCCCAACAGATCGTGGCGATTCTTCACCTTCTGACCGTAGTTGCGCAGCAGATGCACCTTCTCAGCCAACTCTGGCTTATCGGTCACGATGGCCCCGCCATCGCCAAAAGCACCCAAGTTCTTGCCAGGATAAAAGCTAAAACAACCAAAATCACCAAACGAGCCACAGCGTCGACCGTCGATCTCCGCTCCGTGCGACTGAGCGCAGTCCTCGACCACAAACAGTTGATGGCGTCGAGCGATCTCCATGATCTCGACCATGGGAGCGGGCTGACCATACAGATGCACGGGTATGATCGCTCGCGTCTTGTCCGTGATCGCTTGCTCGACCAGCTCCGGGTCGATGTTGTACGTCACCGGGTCGATATCGACAAAGACGGTCGTCGCACCTGTATAAGCGATGGCAAACGCCGTCGCGGCGAACGAATTGCCCACCGTGATCACCTCGTCACCCGGCCCAATCTCCAGGGCTCGCAGGGCCAGATGCAAGGCGTCTGTGCCGTTGGCGACGCCGATCGCGTGGGAGACTTGGCAATAAGCCGCGAATTCTCCTTCGAACTCGGCGACCTCTTGGCCCAGAATGTAGCGTCCGGCATTGATGACTTCAGCCATCCGCTGCAGGACTTCGTCGCGGATGTTCTGGGACTGAGTGGCGAGATCGACTAACGGAATCGGAGGCAGATTCATGATGGACGTTTGCTTTTGGCTAATTGTGACCAAACGCCGAGTCACCGTTGCGAATCGGTTGAACCCAGCGTTTGAAAAACGAAACGAGGTGGGCATCCGAGCCGCGCGTCCACCGCCACCGGCGACGGACGATGGGGCCAGTCACGACACGCATCGTGCCGACCCAATTTTCATAGTGCTTGCCCCACACGGCTGCTTCAATTGCCGCGTTTAAGTATTTTGGCTTTGTGTCAGTATTTGCTCGCGGTCAAAACCGGTTAAACCGCATTTTCCGCACGGCTCGACTCGCCAGGATCCCGACAGGGGCTGGCCACACACGCAGACGTCGGTCGCCGGCCGAGCAGGATTGCCGCGGACCAGCGTAAAGGCGGGCACGTCTTTCGTGACAACCGCTCCCGCCGCGATCACGGAATACGCGCCCAACTCGATGCCCGGACAAAGCACGGCACCCGCGCCAATCGCACACCCACGCCGTACCACCGTGCGTTCCAACCACCCGTCCTTGGACTGGTACCGGTCTCGCACTTGAGGCATGCGGGGCGAACGCGGATAGCGGTCATTGGTGAACGTGACTCGCGGACCGACAAAGACGTCGTCTTCAATCGTGATGCCCTCCCAAATCAGAACCTGGTTCTTGATCGTTACCTGATTGCCCACCACCGCCCCCGTCTCCAGAAAGGCGTGATCGCCAATATTGCAGCCGCGACCAACCTTCACCCCCGCCATGATGTGCACCATGGCCCAGATGCTGGTGTCGGCACCAATATCAGTCGATTCGACGAGGGCGGTCGGATGGATTCGGGCCATGGAAACTCTCAAGCAGGAAATACCTGGCAGGGAATGCCAGACAGGATGTGCCAGGCAGGAAATACCCGGCATGTCATGAGACAAGGGTTTGGGCTGAGCGCCCAGCCAGCGGCTCGACCGGGATGGCCGATGCCGCCGTTGGGTTAAAGCATTATCGCGCGACGCGCTTCAAGTCCGCTGTGGCGGTCGTGGCTTCCACCCCAGCAAGACCGACGGCCACGGGCGCGCCGTTCAAGGTCAGCGAGCGGTTGGCCGCCTCCAACACCTCGACCACCGCCAAGCCGTTCTCACCACCGGTCACCGGAACTTTGCTGTCCACAATGCAACGAATGAAATCGCCGCACTCTGCCTTCAGTGGTTCTCGTTCTTGGATAAACGGGCTGTAGCTGCCGCCATAGCGATACGAGATCTGGAAGTCGGCAAAGTCACCTGTCGGCGGTGGCGCGACGATCCCCTTGTCGTAAATCTTGATCTTCTCTTGGTCCAAATCATCGTAGACCGCCATCTTGCGATCACCCACCACGGTGAGCACGCGTTCCTTGCGGGGGTCCAGCCAACTCACGTGGATCATACCCATCCGATTGTCGGGGAAATGCATAGTCAAGTTGCAGACATCGTGGTTGCCCGGCTTGAGCAAATCGATCCCACTGCAACTGACTCGCACGGGTCGCTCGCCCAACAAGTACAACATCATCGAGATGTCATGCGTCGCTAAGTCGAACAACGCATTGACATCTTTGCGGACCGGCCCCAGATTCAAACGACGGCTGCTGATGTAATTGATGCGGCCCAACTCGCCTTCCGCGATCATTTCTCGCAGCTTGATCACCGGCGAAGAATGCAGGAAGATGTGCCCCACAAACAGGGTACAACCATTGGCGTCCGCCGTCGCCATCAACTCGCGGCATTGCTCGCCAGTCTCCGCCAATGGCTTCTCCACCATCACATGCAAGCCGCGTTCCAGGGCTTGCATCGCCAGCGAAAAGTGCGAGGCGGTCGGAGTGGCGATCACCACCGCATCCACCAGCCCACTCGACAACAGCTGATCGAAAGTCTCAAAGGCGTGGACTGCCGGATAACGATCCTTGATCTGAATCAAACGATCCAAACTCTTGTCGCAAACCGCTGTCAACTTGCAGTCTGGAAGATCTGCAAAGCAGCGAACAATATTTGGACCCCAATAACCAAAACCGACAATTCCGACTCGGACCATGCAACCACTCACTTTGCAAAAACTAGCACGACATTGACTTGCGTCCACACGGCCGCAAACCTTGTTTCAAATTCGATCTGGGCGCTATTCGTTGTCTCGACGGACCAACAGCACCAGCGTCTTAATCAGTATGGACAAGTCCAACCACAGTGACCGACTTTCGACGTAGCGCACGTCCAGTTCGATCATCTGTTCGAAGGTCAGGCGATTCTTGCCGTTGACTTGCCACAACCCAGTCACACCGGGGACAACTTCGAACCGACGCAGTTGTTCGGGTTTATAATCCTGCCACTCCATCACATCCGGCCGCGGCCCCACCAGACTCATGTTGCCCCGCAAAATATTCAGCAATTGAGGCAACTCGTCCAAAGACGTCTGTCGCAGGAATGCCCCGCCGGGAATCACTCGGCTCCGCAAGTCCGGCTTCGTCAACACGCCATCACTCTCGGACAACTTGGCGACGTATTGGCGATGCTCGGCCGTCGCGCCCGCCGAGCACTTCAACGTGCGGAACTTGTAGATCGTGAACTCATCGCCCATCAATCCCATCCGGCCTTGGGTAAACAGGGCCGGACCGCGTGACACCAGGCGAATGTAGAGACCGATGGCCAACAACAATGGCGACAAAACGACCAGCAGCCCGCCGGCTACCACGCAGTCCAAAATCCGCTTCCACACCGGTGTCGGACGAGATCGCAGGCCACAAAAGGCCAGCGATCGATCCAGTGCCACCGAGGCGGGTTGCACCGACACGTCACCCGCCACCGTCGGGTCCATGACCCCACAGTCAGCGTTGGCTTCGGCAGTTACCCGGGCGCGGACCACCGGCCGGGTTTCGATCCGCAGATCGGACAATGTTGACATAGTTGATGCGAACTCACTGGTGTGTTGCCGAGCCTCCGACCACAGGTGGCCGGCCAACTCGGACTCTTTTAGTCTGATCCGATGCCCCACTTGCACAAGGCCCCTATTTGCCCCAAAACACCCAAACTGCCCTAAAGTGACACTGTCAATCAATCGCGAGTGGCGGTTTCCGCCAACCCTTGTGCGATTTCTCGTTGCAGCAGAGTGGCCAATTCCGCGACGAAGGGGCGCACCATCATCCCGGCCGGAAACACTCGCAACCGGTGCGTCTCGACCGCCTCTGCCTCGTATTCCGTGCTGCGGTGACAGCGGTAGTCCTGTTTCGGTCGGAAATGCACCAACCGGCCGGGGTACCTGGCGGGCAGATAAGCCTCCGCCAAGTCGTCGTGTTTGCGCCAGATCTCCGCCATATTGACCAGCCCCTCGCGTTGCAGCTTCTGGGTGCGAAACCAGCCGCCCACGGCAGCTCGCCACACACCCAGCCGCCGACCCAACGCCACGCATTTTGAGCCGATGAACTGGCGTTTCTCTCGCCACGGCAGCAAGAGGAAGTTGTAGCTGTGGAACAACAATCGCTGCCTTTGGTAGTCGGCGTTGACCCAAAACGTGGGGTGCGTCGAGGGTGCGTCCCGCCAGTTGTACGTCTCGATCAGCCCCAACAGCGCGACCGTCTCACCCTGTTGCCGCAACTGCTGGGCCACCTCCAAGGCCGTGGTGCCTCCCGAACAGTAGCCGATCACCAGGTACGGTCCGTGCGGTTGGATCTCCCGCATGTCCTCAATGAACCGAGCGGCCAACGCCTCCAAGGTGTCCGGAATCGCCTCGCGGTAGATCGCCGGCGAATCGAGGCCGTAGACCGGTTGGTTATTCCCCAAACAGGCCGAAAGTTCGTGATAGACCAGGGTCAGTCCATCGGCGGCCGGCATGCAAAACAGCGGCGGCAGTTCGCCCTCTTCCTGGATCGGGTTGATGGTCGACATCCGCTCGATCGCCGAGCCGCTTGTACGCACTTCGGCCACGGGCATATCGACCCGCAATTGACTCGGAGACATCGTCTCGACCACTCGGATCAGGGATTCAGTCTTTTTTTTTTCGTCCGCTCCGCTGGCTCCAACCCGCTCGGCCACGACGACACTACCGGCCCCCGAGCGACTGGGGTCGGCCGGTTCGGGGAAGAACCCCCCCGCGCGAATCTCGCGACAGCTCTCCTGCACCGCACGGATCACATGTTCGATATCCTCGTCGCTGTGTTCCGTCGATAGAAAGCAGTTATCGCCCCAACCTCGCGTGAAGACGCCACGATCCAACAAGTGGAAGTAGAGCATGTCGGCATACTCCACATCCGGCGGGAACATGAAGCGGAACAGCGACGTGAACTGGGCCACACGGATCGGGAATTGTTCTTGCTCGAAGAAGCGATTGAGCGTCTGAGCCAGATAGGTCGTTCGCTCGGTGAGCCGTTGCTGCAGTCCCGGACCTTCTTCTTTGACCCGCTTCAGCACCTCGTAGGCGGCCGCGATGGCCAACGGATGACGCACAAACGTACCCGCGAAGAAGGTCATGTCGGCCTCGGGTTCCGAATCGTCCTCGTACCGCCAATTGCCACCGTCCAACGCGTCCATGTACTCGGCCGTTCCCGCCAGAGCCCCGATCGGCATGCCGCCGCCCAGGACCTTGCCGTACGTCGCCATGTCGCCCCACACGCCGAACCATTCCTGCGCCCCACCGGGTGCCGCTCGGAACCCAGTGATCACCTCGTCCATTACCAACGCAATCTGGTTCTCACGCGTCAACGTCCGCAACGCTTGCAGGAACTCGCGCGGCTGGGTGAACGGATCCGCACTTTGGACCGGCTCCACCAAGACGGCGGCAATATCGTGGGCCTCGCGACGAATGATCTCCAAGGTCTCGGCCGTCCCGTAAGGCAACACGATCGTGTTGTCGGAATAACAGCTCGGTACGCCCGGAGCCGCCGGAGCCGACCCCGCTCGGCCCGCGGCCGCTGGCGAACGCAACAGGACCTGGTCAAAGTTGCCGTGATAGTCCTTATTGAAATAGACCGTCTTGCTCTTGCCAGTCACGGTCCGCGCCAACCGCAGCGCGGCCATCACGGCTTCCGAGCCCGTGTTGCAAAAGGTGACACGGTCCTTCCGCGAGAACTGACAGAGCAACTCGGCGACCTCGCCTGTCAACGGTGTCTGCGGCCCAATCTCCACGCCGCGCAGCAACTGTCGCTGCACCGCTTCCGTCACGAAGCTGGGCGATTGACCGAATAAATTCAACCCAAACCCCATGGCGACGTCGACGTACGTATTGCCATCGATATCGTAGAGCTTGCTGCCCTGAGACCGCTCCACCACAATCTGATAGACCATCGACTTCCAAATGCGTCGGTAGCCGGCCACCCCGCGCGGGTCCGCAAAATGCGGGCGATGCGTCTGCGCATGCCGCCGACTGCTGGCCGTCCGCTGCGTGTACCGAGCAACAAACTGGTCCAAGTGCCGCTGTTGCTGCTCGGTCAAACCGCCGCCCGCTCCTCGGCGCACTGGCTTGTAAGGACCAAAGCGTTCAAACGTCGCTCGTTTCTTATCGCCGGCTGCAGCCTGGCTCGCCGCCGCTGCCGACTCGGCTCCCCCAACTCCGGTTCCGCCCGCCACAGAGCGACTCGAGGTCGAACCGCTGGCCGGCGCAGTCACCGACGCGATGGCTGCCGCAATTGCTGGTGTCGGTGCTGGTACTGTTACTGGCGCTGGTGCCGGTACTGGAACGGGTGCGGGTGCTGGTGCTGGTGCGGTGACAGGGGCGGCGAGCGCGACCGGCGCTGGCAACGCTTCCGCGGGGCTCGACCAGGCCTCAGCCGGTGCGCCGCCCAGGTCGCTGGCGCCCTGCAACAACTCCAAGTGCTTCAACATCAATTGATTCTGTTGCCAGACAATCTCGGCCAACAGGCTCCCTGGTACCCCGAGCGGCCCGGTGGGAGCTGTAGAGAGCGGCCGAGTCGCGGGACTGGGAGGCGCCGACCGCGCCGCCCCAACCGAGAGACTCGTTCCCGACGATGCCCGGTCGTTGGACGAGGGGATCGCCTGGGATGCGACCACCCGCGGCGCAGCCGGCATGACCGCGGGCATGACCACGGGTGCCGGCGCCGGCGCGACAGCGGGCACGACCGCGGGCAGGGCAGCGGCAGGGGTCGAGGCATGGGCCGAGTTCGCCGTGCCACCGGCGTCGTCGCACGAGCCGTCCCACTGGCAGTCACCCGCCTCGGCACACACCACCTCCGAACGCAGCAACTCCCGCTCGGCCTGCACAGGCGACACCGGCTCCGGGTTGGCGCTCGTACTCGCCGAGGCAGCGGCCGGCGTGGATGTGGCCGGCGTGGATGCGGCCGGCGTGGATGTGGCCGGCTCAAAGCTACCGTTTTCGGTCAAATAGTTGACGAGACCATCCACAGTGGCGATGTCCTCGATCAATTGGCGAAACGCCACTTTCACGCCCAAGCGACGCTTGATCCGCTGGCTGAGTTGGATGAGGAATAGGGAGTCAAAGCCCAGCTCCAAAAAAGTAGAGGAGCGGTCCAATTGCGCGAGTTCCAATCCGGATGACTCGCGCAAAATCGTACTCAATTGCTGCTCGGCGGCCTGCCGAGCCGTATCGGTCAATGAAGGCATACAGATAACGCTCTGAGTTGGTTTGTCACGGTGTGTTTAGCTATCCGCCAGCGATGGAGCCAAGGCTCAACCACCCGACGGTGACGACCGAGCCAGCAGGTCAACCTGCCGTCTCATGATTTCTAGTTGGTGCTGAATCAGTTCGTGGCCGAACGGACTCAGATCGCGGCTTGACCTCAAGCCGGATGCCCCGGAAAAGTCTGCTGGGAGAGGAGGTGTTTCATCGGTTTTCAGCGGGTCAGGATGATCGCTGGCCGAATTTTGTCTAGGCGATGAATCAGGTGTTTCAATTGTCTGTTTGTCGTGTGGCTCCTCTTGGGGTTCTGCGGGCACCTCAAACCAATGACGGGTCCGCTCGAAGGGATAAGTGGGTAAGTGCAGTCGACGACGCGGTGTGGCGTCACCGACATGGGGAACGAGAAGCGGCACGCCCGCTTCCCACAGCTGACCCAGCGCCACGGAGGCGTATTGGTCATCGTGTTCGGGTTGTTTGGCCGGCGGCAGGGCCGGGACGACGACTTGCGATCGGGCGGCGAGCGAGTGCTGCCGCACCAGGGCCGTCAAGGCTTGATGAGGACCAACTTCGCACAACACAGTGCGTGGTTCACGAGCCAACCAGTCGCGGAGCGCCGACGAGAATTGAACCGGACGCCGAATCTGCTGAGCCCAGTACTCCGGGTCCAGCGCTTCGGTCGCCGATAGCGCGGCCCCGGTGACGGTCGAGATCAAGGGCAGGTGCCCAACTTGCCAACGGCATTGGGCGATCACTTCCCCGAACGGCTCGATCGCGGGATCCATCATGGCCGAGTGGAAGGCATGCGACGTGCGTAAGAGTCGGGCGGAAACATCGTCGCCCCATTCGCCGGCCTCGATGGCGACCTGCAGTCGCTCGATCTCCTGCCGTGGACCCGCGACCACTTGTAACTGCGGGGCATTAAATGCCGCGATCTCGACGCCGGCCGGCAATCGCCCAGCCACGGTGGCCGCATCGGCGGTAATCGCCAACATGCCTCCGGGTGGCAGGTCTTGCATCAAGCGTCCGCGGGCGGCGATCAAGCGAGCGCCGTCCTCCAGCGACACGATGCCAGCGATCGTCGCCGCCGCAAATTCACCGACACTGTGTCCCATGACGGCGACCGGCTCCATCCCCCAGTCCTGCAGCCAGCGGGCCAAGGCGTAAGAGACCATAAAGATGGCCGGTTGGGCCCAGGCAGTCTCGTCCAAGCGAGCCGAATCGGGAGATTGACCCCAGATCACCGGACGCAAGTCGCCCGGCAGATGCGGTCGCAGCGCCTCCGCAGCAGCGTCCAAGTGTGCAGCGAAGCGGCGATCGTTTGCGTACAAGTTCCGAGCCATCCCCAGATGCTGCGAGCCCTGCCCAGGGAATAAAAACAGCAGCCGCGGGACCCCACGACCCGTCGCCACTGGCGTCCGGCGCAGCCCCGACTCCAACGCCCCCCGCCAATCGGCCGCCGTCCGACCGGCCGCAGAAAAGCGGTACGGCAACGGCTTGCGACCCGTCAGCAACGTGTAGCTGGCATCGGCCAATGACAACGCTGGCTCAGCATCCAAACGCTCGATCCAAGCCCGCTGCAGCCGCTGCAACGCCGCCGGTGAATTGGCGGACAGGCAGAACAAGTGACTGGAATCAAGACTTCCAGCCGCCGGCTCGTTGGCCAGCGGTTGGCTGGGGGCTTCCTCCAGCACCAAGTGAGCATTGGTGCCGCCCACTCCGAAGGAACTCACGCCTGCCCGCCGCGGTACCGCCCCCAGATCGGCGGGGCTGCGGCCAAGCCGTGAGCGTCGACTGCACAAAGAACGGACTGGTGGCGAAGTCGATTCGCGGGTTCGGCTGAGTGAAATGCAGATTGGGCGGCAATTGATCATGGTGTAGCGCCAACGCGGTCTTGATCACAGCCGTCACCCCGGCCGCCACGTCCAAGTGCCCAAAGTTCGACTTGAGTGAACCGATCGCGCAGTACTGCTGGCGATCACTCGATTGGCGGAAGGCCTGCGTCAAGGCCGTGACTTCGATGGGATCACCGACCAAGGTGCCGGTGCCATGTGCTTCTACGTATCGAATGGTATCAGCCGAGACCTGGGCTTTGGCGTGCGCTTGCAGAATCGCATCCCGTTGCCCTTCGATGCTGGGCGCGGTGTAACCCGCTTTCTGACCGCCGTCGTTGTTGACCCCCCAGCCGCGGATGACTGCGTAGATCGCGTCCCCGTCGCGTTGGGCATCGGCCAGTCGCTTCAGCAGCACGGCCCCGACGCCATCGGCGAAGATCGTCCCCTGGGCTGCCGCATCGAAGGTCCGGCAATGACCGTCGGGCGACAGGATGCTGTCCTCGGTGTGCAGATAGCCTTGATCTTGGGGAAACGTCAGACACGCGCCGCCGGCCAAGGCCATGTCGGACTGCCGCGATTCGAGACTTTGGCAGGCCTGAGCCACCGCCACCAGCGATGTGGAACAGGCCGTTTGGACCGCCACTGCAGGGCCACGCAAATTCAGGTGGTAGGCGACCCGAGTCGCCAAATAGTCTTTGTCGTTGAGGATCTCGGCATTGAGATTGCCGCCGGGAAAAGAATCCGCCAGCGACCGGCGCAAGTCGGCATCGGCCGCCAAACGCAGAAAAATATAAGTATTCTGATGACAGCCAGCGAACAGTCCCACGCGTCCCTCGGTGGCGTCCGGCCGATACCCGGCATCCTCCAGGGCCTGCCAGCAGACTTCCAGAAACACGCGGTGCTGCGGGTCCATTTCCTGGGCGGATCGCGGCAGAATCCCAAAGAATGCCGCGTCGAAACAATCCGCCTGCTCGACCGTCGCCGCCTTGGCCACGTAGTTCGGGTCCTCTGGCAAACGACTGCCTTGCGGTGGGCGAATCGTCTTGACCCCACTGCGTCCCTCGAGCAGACATTGCCAGAACGCCGCGACGTCGCCGCAGGACGGGAAGCGTCCGGCCAGGCCGATCACGGCGATCTCGGTCAAGGGTGTCTCGGGGTGATTCATGGTGCGTTACTTGGTGTCGTGCGTGGTTCGGTCAGCGATCTGCCAGCTCATTTGCGCCGGCACGTTCCCCAGCACCCACCGCTGGGCGGCGAGATGCGCGAACACTCTTCAATTTAATTGGGGAACGTCGAGTGACGCCGATGTTGATGAAAATCAACATCACGGGAATAGGCCCCTACGCCAGAAGGTCCCACGCCAGGGGTACCGATCGGGCGACCGTTCACCGCTGGGAGGTAAGCTTCGGGTCGGGTGCGTTCTACGTGGCGTGAACGGTTACCGAACGGTGACTCACCTGAGTTTCAGCCGTTTCGCAGGCGCGTTACAATACGGAGCCATCGTCGCGACACGGGCATCGCCGGGATCGCGACTGCCGTTTGGATCCGCTTGCCCCCAGGACTCCCATGAACAGCCCCACTCCCCTGCCCCACGCGCCGGTCGAACGCCTGATCAATTTGCTGGATCCCACCCGCAATTTGTTGTTCAACATGTCCTTGGAAGAGGCGGTGGAACGCGTGGGAAGTTGCCAGCCCGAACAGGTTCGCCAGATCGATGGGCAGTTCGCCTTGCTGCATCGCGAGGGGCGACGCATCCGCATGGCTCGTTCGATTGGTCGCCCAATGCGTTATTTTTTGGCCAAACAAAAAGATGGCCCAGTGCTGATCGTCGCCGAACGGATCGATCAAATTCGGCGCCAATTGGAACAAGACGGCCTCTTGGATCAGTTTCATCCCTCGTATACCCGCATGGTGCCAGCCCATCATGTCACCGAGATCTCGTTGGTCGGCTGTCCCGATCCCAATCCCGTTTATCAACGTTTTGTGCAAAGCCAACGCGACACGTTGCCGCCGGACATCGAAGTGATCGGTCGCGAGTACCTGCAAACGGTGGCCGCTGAAATCCAGAGTTACTTGCGATCGATCCCCGTCCACGAACCGATTGGGGTCCTGTTCAGCGGCGGTATCGACAGTGGCGTGATCTTGCTGCTGACCTACCACCTGCTGCGTTTGGACGGGCAATCCCCCGCTCGACTCAAGGCGTTCACACTGTCCGTGGATGGCCAGGGCTCAGACAGTCAACAAGCGGCGGCGTTTCTCCGGGCACTGAATTTGGACATGCTGTTGGAGGTGATCGAAGTTCCCCTGGAGGATCTGGATTACCGTCGCGCCGTCCGAGTGATCGAAGACTACAAACCGTTGGATGTCCAGGCGGCCGTGATGACCGACGCCCTGTGCCACGGCATTCGCCAACGTTACCCGGATTGGAAGTACCTGCTGGACGGGGACGGCGGGGACGAGAATCTGCGGGACTACCCGATCGAAGAGAATTCGGAACTCACCATCCGCAGTGTCTTGAACAACCCCTTTTTCTACCAAGAGGGTTGGGGAGTCGACAAAATCAAGCACAGCCTGACCTTCAGCGGGGGCCAAAGCCGAGGGCATGTCCGCAGCTATGCGCCTGCCGCCCAGCACGACTTTGTAGGTTTCTCGCCGTTTTCCACGCCCAATGTCGTCGCCGTCGCCGAGGGCATCCCGTTCATCGAATTGACCCAATGGCAGCACGACAAGTTGTACGAACTCAAAGGCCAAGTCGC
The DNA here is from genome assembly GCA_018402565.1 of Pirellulaceae bacterium. Taxonomy (GTDB): domain Bacteria; phylum Planctomycetota; class Planctomycetia; order Pirellulales; family Pirellulaceae; genus M30B19. The sequence continues at coordinate 133,447 of JAGYIQ010000004.1, forward strand.
CGCGGCCGGAATTCGTGTTATAACCGACATGCAGTTTCCGGTATTCCCGAAACAACGATTCCAACGAGGAGCTCTTTCGGCGGAGCAATTCGCTCGTTTGTTTCCGCCGAATGAGCTGGCGTATCGGAATGTATTTCATGAGCATTTTCAAGTTGCAGCGAGATGATCGTTGGTGACGTAGAAAGGGGCGCGGATGGACGGCCCGGTGATTGTGGGCTTGGGTGAGATCCTGTGGGACATGCTGCCGGCGGGACCGCGCTTCGGCGGAGCCCCAGCGAATTTTGCTTGTGCTGCGGCCCGCTTGATGGGGGATTTCGCCCAGATCCACTTGGTCTCGGCGGTCGGACAGGACGCACTGGGTGAGCAGGCCCTGACGGAACTCCAAGGCTGCGGGGTCGGCACCGACCACATCCAAAGCAATCCCTGGCCAACCGGTCAAGTGCACGTCTCGTTGGATCAATCCGGGGTAGCGGAGTACGAATTTGGCGACGACCAAGCCTGGGATCACTTGTGCTGGACCCCGGCACTGGGGCGTCTAGCACAGGCCTGCCAAGCCGTCTGCTTCGGCACGTTGGGGCAACGCTCCGATGCTTCCCGCGTCGTGATCGAACGTTTCGCCTCCGCTGCCAAACAGGCCTGGCGAGTCTTCGACGTCAACATCCGCGAACCGCACTTCTCAATGCCCATCGCCCTCTCCAGCCTGCAGATCGCGAATGTGGTGAAACTCAACGAAGACGAACTCCCCCAAGTCGCGGCGTTGGTTGGCGTGTCGGGCTCGGATCTTGAGATGGCCAAACAAATTCGCCAACGCTTGCAGTTGGCGTACTTGGCCGTGACCCGCGGCCCGCAAGGGGCCTGGCTGCTCTCGGAAGAAGGCCTGAGCGACGTCGCTGCACCACCCATCGCGGCGAGCAACACCGTCGGCGCCGGCGATGCCTTCACCGCAGCACTGGTCCAAGGCCTCCTCGAAGGGAAATCATTGACGCGGATCAACGAACAAGCCGTCGCCGTTGCCTCGGCCGTCTGCCGCGACAACTGACCGGGAAATCAGCCGGCGTGCGTTAGCACCCGGTTTTCGGCGGTGCCAAAGCACTAGGAGCAAATCCAGCATTCCGCTAGACTACGGACGCGTGGGCAGTTGCAACGTCTTGTGTTCGAGGAGCGCGGAGTGGTCTTTTTCGAGTCCCCCAAGGGAACAGTTCGGGTCGAGTTGGGCAATCGCTACCTGGCCGCTCTGTACGCCTGGCTATTGCCCGGTGCCGGTCACTTTTATCAAGGCCGGTACGCCAAAGGGCTGCTGTTTTCCCTGACGATCCTCACGGTTTACTTTGTCGGATTTTGGCTCGGGGACGGCCGAGTCGTCTACGCTTCGTTCAAGCAAAATGACGTGCGGTGGCAGTTCTTTGTGCAGTGCCTGGTCGGGGCCCCCACCTTTCCCGCCATCGTTCAAGCGACCGCGGGTAGCGAAAACGCCCCGCCACTGTGGATTCGCAACTACCGCTACCCGCCCAACCAAGCCGGCCGGCCCGCCTTCAGTCGCATCGAAGATCCGGCCGAGGTCGAACGACTGGGCGCTGCCGCGATCCCCGATGGCTTCATGGCCGCCCCCTACGGCGAAGTCACACTCAGCGAACCCGATGTGCTGTCCGCCTGGCACGCGGAACTCGGGCACCTGTTCGACATCGCCACCCTTTACACCTTTGTCGCCGGACTGCTCAATCTACTGGTCATCTACGACGCCTTCGCCGGCCCGGGCATGCTGTTTGAAGGCGACGAAGAGGACGAGGAGAATCCAAGCGACGACGCCGAGACAACCGCCAAGACCGCCGAACCCAAAGACGCCGCGACGAGCCCAAAAAGCGGCGAGTCCAAAGACTGACCGACGCGGGCCAACCGACCGGCGAATTTTGGCTGAGTGAACGAACAAGGAATCAAAACGATGCTGCAGCTACTCACGTCTCCCTACATGCATATCGTGCCGCTGATTGCGGCCGCCGCCATCGTGTTCGGCGCGACAAGAGACGAACGCCCCGCGTACATTTTGGCCAACATCGTCCGCTCTGCCCTCTGGATGACCGTCTTCCTGGGCGGCATCATGTGCGTTCTCCTGGGTCTGGGCTGGTTCTTACGCGGTTGACCCGCATCGATCTCCTCCATCCACCAGAGGAAGGCACTTATGACCACGCAGCCACTACCTTTGAATCTGATCCGCGTTTGGTGGGTCGTTTTGCTACTCATCCCGCAGCCGTCGGCTTGGCCTCAAGCCAGCGGCCAGAGCGACGCGGGCCAGCTGCGTGTGGTGACGTACAACATCCGCCATGCGCTCGGCACCGACGATCAAGTGGACTTGAACCGCGTCGGCCAGGTCCTGCAACGATTGACGCCGGATATCGTGGCCCTCCAGGAAGTGGATCGGGGAGCCACGCGGAGTGGTGGTGTCGATCAAGCCGCCGTTCTGGGCCAACAACTGGGCCTGCACCAAGCGTTCGGTTCTTTTATGGAATTTCAAGGCGGTCAGTACGGCATGGCCATCTTGTCGCGGTACCCCATTCTTAAGTCGACGGCCATTAAACTGCCCGACGGGAATGAGCCCCGCGTCGCCTTGGCGGCCGAGCTGCAAATGCCCGATGGCAGCCAACTACTGGTCGTCAATGTGCACTTCGATTGGGTCCGCGACGACCGCTTCCGCTGGGCCCAAGCCGAAGCCGTCAAGTTGTTTTTGGAGACTTGGCCAACCCCGTATCTCCTGTTAGGTGACTTCAACGACCTGCCCGAATCGCGTACCCTGAAGATGCTGGGGCGAGACCTGTTGGAAGCGGCCAAACCCGCCAACGATCGCTTCACGTTTTCCTCGACCACCCCCGAGATCGAGATCGACTACATCTTCGCGGGCCCCGCGAATCGCTGGTCGGTCGACGGTGTCGAAGTGATCCAAGAACGTACGGCCTCGGACCACCGACCCGTCGTGGCCACCTTGAAGCTGCGGTGACAACGCCCCGCGTCGGTCACCCGCCCGTTCGCCCACCATCATTGCAGGACACACCATGAGCCCGACAGCCGCCGACGAACATTGGGACGCGGGCGAGATGGGCTGTGGGGAACTGATCCTCAAACTCAAGGTCCGCGTCAAAAAAATGCCCCCCGCCGCGGTGCTGCGTCTGACGGCACTGGACGCCGGCGCGCAAGCCGATATTCCGGCTTGGTGCCGACTGACGGGCAACCCCTTGCTACACGAACAACATCCCGATTACTGGATTCAGCGCAAACAGGAGTAATGACATGCCCGGCAAGTTCTGCGTCAACCTGACCCGTTCCTTGGACGATCCCGACCGAGCGACCGTCGGATTTGTGGTGGCCAACGCCGCCCTGGGATCCGACCAGGAGACCCTCGTTTTCCTCTCGACCGAAGGCGTGCGATTGGCCCAACAAGGCGTCGCGGAAACGATCCACGAGACGGGCTTTGCTCCCCTGGCGGAACTCATGAGTGGCTTTATCGAAGCCGGCGGCTTGGTCTACGTCTGCTCGCCCTGTTTCAAAAAACGCGGCCTGACCGAGGACCAACTGATCCCCGGTGTGACCCTGGTCGGCGGCGCGAAATTGGTCGAGTTCCTGGCCGATGGCAGCCCCTGCGTCTCCTTCTAGGCTGCCCCCCCCATGTCGCCCGCCAACGACCCGGCCAACAACGACCCGGCCAACTCGCCTGACTCCGCAACGCGGCCGCTGGCCGAGACGCCGATGTCGCGGGACCCGTCCAACCCCAGTCCAATGAACCGGGCCATGGATTCAGCGAACACGGATTCAGCAAACTCGGATTCAGCGGCCACGGATTCAGCGTCTGGCCTGGCCCCGCACGCCTCGTTTGACGGCGGCGACCTCGATTGCGGCAACGGCCTGCTGCTGTTGATTCGTCGCCACATCGACCCGCTGGAAGTCGGCCAGCGGCTGGAGATTCGCTCCCGCGAAGCCTCGGTCCGCACCGACCTGCCCGCCTGGTGTCGCTTGACAAACAACCCCTTGGTCGGGCAGTCCATTCACGGCCCAGAGACCCGATTCGTGGTCACTAAAGGCGCTCGAACCACGCCAAAACGGGCCACAACGCCGATCGAATCGCCGTCGGCAATCGAGCCGGAAAAACGGACCGAGCCACAACACCGGATCGAGCCCAAGTCTGCGAGCGAGACCCAGGTGGCCGTGGGGACGACTGTAGCGCCCGAGGCCTCCGGCCCACGTGCCGCGGTCCCACTGCCCGACCTGCCCGCGGCGGTCCGCTTGCCCGCCCTGCCGGTGATGGGCATCGGCAGCTGGCCGCGACCGCGTTGGTTGATGCAGGCGTTGGCCGAGCGGCTGCAGGGTCGACTGAGCGAGGCGGAATTTCAAGCCACGGCCGATGACGCCGTGCGGCTGGTGGTCGACCACCAACAACGGGCCGGCGTGCAAGTTTTGACCGACGGCGAACAACGCCGCGACAACTACGCCAGCTTCGTCGGCGGGATCCTGGACAACTGCCAACTCATTCCCCTGACCGATCTCTTGCCCTACGTCGACGATCCCGACAAGTTTGCCGCCGAACTGCAAGCCTTGGATATTCCCGCCTCCGAGGTTCGGCACCCCGCCGTGTTCGGCCCCCTCGGTCGCTCGCGGCCCCTGGCGGTGCACGAGTATCGCTTTGTCGCTGGCCTGGCCGACGCCCCGTGCAAGGTCGCCCTGCCCGGCCCCTACTTGCTGACCCGCACCATGTGGTTGGAATGCGTGTCCGATCGCGCGTACACCTGCCGCAATGCGCTGGCCCGCGATGTGGTCCGAGTGCTTCGCGAGGAATTGGTCGAACTCTTGCAGGCCGGCGTGGCGCTCGTGCAGTTCGACGAACCGGTGTTGACGGAAGTCGTGTTTGGGCAACCCAGCGAGAAGCGGTCGTTCATGTGCGGGGCCCTCAGCGAGCGACTCCCACCTGCCGAGGAACTGGCCTTTGCCCTGCGACTGTTCCAAGAACTCACCGCCGACTTGCCACAAGAGCGAATCGCTCTGCATATCTGCCGTGGCAACTGGACACCGGATGAAAGCAAGGCCCTGTCCGGGAGCTACCAACCGCTGCTGGAATTCCTCTGCCAAGTCCCGGTCGGAAATTATTTTCTCGAGGCCTGCACGCCGCGAGCGGGCGAATGGGACATGCTGGCGGATCTACCGCACGACCGGCGACTGGGCTTGGGCATGGTCAATCAGAAAGTGGCCGCGGTAGAAGACTCGGCCAAGATCGTCGCTCGCGTGGAGGCCGCGCTGCAGCGTTTCGGCGACCGCTTGATGCTGACCCCCGATTGTGGCTTTGCCACTTTTGCGGACAATCCGCTCAGCAGTGCGGAAGTCGCCACCGCCAAACTGGCGGCGTTGACCCACGCTCGCGCGCAGATCTTGGGCCACGGACGGTAAGGAATCGAAATGCTGACTCGGACCACGCACGCCAAGTTGGAGGACCCGGTCACCGAATTGATGCGTCGCGAGTTCCCCTGCCTCCGTGTGAAACAAACGGTTGAACAAGCATTACAAGAACTCCGCCAAGCGCCACCGGAAGGGCGGATCATCTATTTTTACGTGATCGACGACCAACGTCGCCTGCATGGCGTGGTGCCGACCCGCCGGCTGCTGCTCAGTCCCGCCCAGACCGCGTTGGAAGACATCATGGTCCGCCAAGTCGTCAGCATCCCCGCGACGGCGTCGGTAAAAGAGGCCTGCGAGGTGTTCGTCGAGCACCGCTTGCTGGCCATTCCTGTGCTGGACGCCAGCGGCCAAATCATGGGCGTGGTCGACGTCGACTTGTACACCGACGAGTTGGCAGATTTGGATCGCCGCCAAGCCAGCGACGACTTGTTCCAATTGATCGGTGTGCATCTCTCGGAAACGGAAGTCAATGACCCTTGGACCGCGTTCCTCAGCCGCTTCCCCTGGTTGATCGCCAATATCGCTGGCGGAATCTTAGCCGCGTTCCTGACCGGTATGTACCAAGTCCAACTGGAAAAAGTGGTGGCCCTGGCGCTGTTCATCCCCGTGGTCCTGGCCCTGGCCGAGAGCGTGGCGATCCAATCCGTCAGCCTGGCCCTACAGGCCCTGCACGGGCGAAACCCGACCCTCCGCTCGATCGGGCGGAAACTCCAACTGGAGTCCGTGACCGGCATCTTGTTGGGCTTGGCCTGTGGAGCGGTCGTGGCCGCAGTCGCCGGCGTCTGGCTGCGCGACGCATTGGTCCCCCTCTGCTTGCTGGGCGGGATTGCCGGTGGAGTCACGGCGGCGGCTATGATTGGCGTCGCCATCCCCAACGTCCTGCGTTGGTTGAATCGCGAGCCCCAAGTGGCGGCTGGCCCGATCGCCTTGGCGACCACCGACATGGTGACACTCATCTGCTACTTCAGCCTCGCCCGCTGGCTGATCGGCTAGCGGGGCCATAGCGGCGTGACGCCCGTTTGACACCCGTTTGACACCTGGATTTGATCAACGGGGCCGATCGGTCTGATAGGCCTGATCGGTCTGATAGGCCTGATCGGTCTGATCGGTCTGATCGCTCATATGGGTCTTATGTGTCCCATGGGTTCATATAGGTCCCATAGGTCCCATAGGTCCCATACGTCCCATAGATCTAGCTCTTATAGGTCCTAAACGCCCCGATTGAAACCAAGGGCAACAGAAGAGAAACAGCAACCACTTTTTTGGCAACTCACTTACCGAAGTGGTCAGGGGCGGGCTCGAACCGCCGACACATGGATTTTCAGTCCATTGCTCTACCAACTGAGCTACCTGACCGAGTCATATCTGCGGGGTAGTTTAGCGGATTGGCGTGGAGCGTCAATCGCTTCGCAGGCGTTTTTCCTTCGCCCGCCAAAAGTTTCTTGGATCCGACAGTAAAAATATTTGACAGAGGACCATTCCTCGGGTATCCTTAGGGCATCAACGAGGCCCGCCGCTCGATGCACTGTCCGGACTCCAATGTCTTGCCTCGTCCTTGGAGTAGGGACATGCCGCATTCTGGCTGGGTTCACTTGAGAATGATTGCCCGGTGAGGATTTCCCAGGGGGATAGCTCGGGGATTATCGATCGAACGGCCGCAGCGGCTCTCGATCGCTTTTCACGGACCGTAAGTTCCTCCGCACAGTAAGTTCCCCCGCACCGTGAGTTCCTCGGCACCGTAAGTTCCTCCGCACCGTAAGTTCCTCCGCACCCATGTGGCTCGAAGGGCTTGCAGCGGTGCCATGATTGAATCGGCTGGGGGGTTCCGGCTAGAATCCATTTCTAGTCGGGCTGGGCTGATCGGGCTGGACTGATCGGGCTGGGCTGATCGGGCGGGCCGGGCATCAAGGGCGGAGGGCGTGGTTGGAAACTGAGTTCCATACAGCTAGATGAGTAGAACATGACGAGGCACATCGATTGCGGGACGCTGTCGCGGGGTCCTGCGTTTGGACGCAGACTGCCGATCCGGGCCTGGCGTTCCCTGACGACGCTCTTTTCTCCCGACGCCGCAGCGGGCCGCCCGTGTTGGGTGCTGTCGGCCATCTTCGCTAGCTTGCTGTGCCTGTGGCCGCAAACATCAGTGGCTCAAATCCAGTACGACCCCAATCACCCGGAGGTCAAGCGGATGGTGCGGGCGGCGGTGGCTTACCTGAAGTCTGACCTCGGCGGCGGTTGGGGCGAATCCGTGCTCAGCGGTTTGGCGATTCTCAACTCTTATGACGACTATGGCTTTCGCGAAGACCCCGTCGTCAACAAGGCGGTCCAAACGGTCTTGAGCGCGATCCCTGACTATGCCCAGCGTGTCGCCGACGGCTTCGATGGCCACAACCTGCGGCAGCACAATCCAGACGACAAAAAAATGTATCGTCTGTACGAACCCTGTGTCGCCTTGATGTTGTTGGTCGAGTACAACGACCAGGCCTACGACCGCGAGATTCGCACGCTCATCGATTTTATCGTTCGCCGGCAGGATGCCCGTGGCGGCTGGAGCTACAACCAGAGTCCGAACTCCGACACCTCGCAGACCCAATACTGCTGCTTGGCCCTCTGGCTGGCTCATCACAAGGGCTTCGACATTCCGTTGGACCACAGTGTCAGCGCCGTGCGGTTCTGGATTGCCCATCAATTTTCGGACGGCAGCTGGGACTATCACCCGATCGGCAATCAGCGGGGCTCCGAACACGTGTCGCTGGTGTCGGCCGGTGCCGGCAGCCTTTACATGTTGGGCGATATTTTGGGGGTCAACCCGCCCCCCAAGCGCCTGGTCACGCGCAAGCAGGGTGATGTGTTCGCCGACTTGCCTTCGTTTGTCGAGCGATTGACCCCACGAGAGGTGGAGAACTTGCTGGCGGACCAAGCGGCGAAGAAGGAAGAAAAAGAAGTCCCCAAGGACGTGCCGGTGCAGGCCTTGAACGCCGCCAAGCAACGCGCCAACGGTTGGTTCGGACGCAACTTCCGCACCGAGACGAATCATTGGGCCTATTATGCCTTGTACGGATTCGAGCGCTACGCGACGTTCCGCGAGAAGGTCGACGGCGCCGTCAGCGAAGTACCGGACTGGTACGACCAGGGGGTCGAGTACATCAAGCAGAAGCAGAACGCCGAGGGCTATGTCAACCAGATCGGCGAAGGCGGCCCACCGGTGCACACTTCCTTGGCGGTCTTGTTCCTGGTTCGTTCCACGCTGCGTTTGACCAACCTGCCCAAGGACGCCTCACTGGACGGTGGCATGGGCTTGGGACCCAAGACCAATATCCGCGGGGGCAAGGTGATCAACGAGGAAGAGAAACGCGACATCGCCGAGTTGCTCAATCGCGTCAAGGCCGACATGAGCCCAGACGAACTGCAGGACATTGCCGATTCATTTCGCAACGCCGCGGTCTCGTCGATCAAGGACAAGTCCCGCTCCCAGCAGTTGCTGATGCTGAAGGAAATGGTCAAGAACGAGCACTGGCAGATTCGCATGGTCGCCGTGCGAGCATTGGGACAAGTCCGACTGATCGACAATTGCCCAGCCTTGATCTACGCCTTGACCGACCCCAACCCCACGGTGGTGCAAGAGGCCAGTATCGCGTTGCAGTTTGTCAGTCGCAAAACGCAAACGCCGCCCGTGCCGACCGCCAAACTGGTTGGGAACGAGTACGACACGGATGACGACAAGTACAAGCAGGGCATCCGTGAACTGTACGAGTACTGGTCGCAGTGGTACCTGAGCTTGAAGCCGGACGCCCAGTTGTTACCGGTGGACCTCAAGTAGGTCGCGACAGAGAACTTGGTCGCGTGAGTGGCGACAGAGAACAAGGTCGCGTGAGTGTAGGCTTTTCTTCACACCAGATGACAACGTCACGAGTCGGCGTCGTCGGCAACGAAAATGGCATCTGTTGTAATTTGACAGTCCAAAGACACGGCAGCGTCGAGGAGATGGAGCATGAGCGAACAAGTGGAATTGGTAGCACGGCCCTTGATTCGGGTCGAAACCAAGGTCTCGCAGTACGAGCGAGTTTCCGGCGGCTTGGCGTCTGGAGTGATCATCATGGGCCTGTTGGCGGCCGTGATGTTTTTCATCTGGTACAGCATGCTCAAGCAGACGCGGTCCATCCCCGATTCCTTCGCCGCGTTTGCCGGTGAAACTTCGAACCCGGAAGGCGTCGCGGAAGACGTTGAAGAGCCGGGTGTCGAGGAGTTCCCCGAGGTGCAAGAACCCCAGTTGGCCGAGGCGTTGGAGTCGGTCGACGTGATTTCAACCGTCCGAGCCAACGACAGCGTGGCCGGCGATGCCACCCAAATGGGCGCGGGCAAGGGCTTGGGGGATCGCCGCTCCAAGGGCATCGGTGGCGACGGCCCGACCGTCAACAAACCCTGGGAACGCTGGCAGATCCTGTATTCGGTCAACACCATGGGCGAGTACGCACAGCAATTGGATTTTTTCAAAATCGAATTGGGTGGTGCCGAACGAGTTGGGGATAACATCGTCTACCTGACCAACGTCTCCGGCACCGCCAACGTCAAGGCCGGCGCCAAACGTCTGGAGAAACGCATGTACTTCTCCCACACGATTCCGCAACTGCGGAACTGGGATATCAACCTGCTGAGGGCCGCCAACGTGGCCAATGCCGGTGAGCGGATCCCCGTCCAGTTCTACCCGACCGATATCATCAATCGCTTGGGGCAGTTGGAAAGCGAGCAGATCCAACGCGATAACAAGCGGATCGAGGACATCAAGAACACGGTTTTCAACGTGGTCGGGTCGCCGGGCAACTACCGCTTCGAATTGTCCAAGATCACTTACGTCAACTGATGGAGTGGAGGTATGTTGGGGCGAGATATGGCGAGGTCGCGGATTGACCGCTGTACGAAACGACGCTAGGCGGGGCCCGAAACGGGTCTAGTCCAGTTGCCGGCGGACAGCAGTCGCCCTATCTTGGCGACTTCCCGCAGCAGAACCAGTGCCCGAAACCAATGGACGGAGAGCGAACAAACACTTTGAAAGCGGTGACCTGGCGGAGCGGGCTGAGCCGGTACAAATTGATGCAAGAAATCGATCGTTTTTTGCGCCGTTAGTTACCGCCAACAATTACACTTGGTCGGATAAATACTGGCGGCAATTGGGGCAAAAGCGAATCACGAGTGGCTGGAGTTTCACAAATCGGACGGGGCGTTGCAGAGAGAACGGATAACGCAGAATGAACATTTTTGAAGTCGTAGGCTATGCTATCTATACCTCCATGGGCATCGTCGCCGCCTGGGGGGCCTATTGTTTGATCGTGGTATCCTACCGCGTTCGTGAGAAAAAGTTCGCCTCGGACGCCACCCAAGGTGAGTTCCTGCAAGCCCTCGAGCAACCGCTGGCCCAAGGCGATTTTCGCTCGGCCAGTGACATCTGCACGGACGACCCGCGAGCTCTCTGCCAACTGTCCCAACTGGCGATCGACAACCGGTCGTTAGGGTTCAACAAGGTCCGCCAATTGGCTCAAGATCGCTTTCAACGCGACGTACTGTCGGACATCGACCATCGCATCAGTTGGGTCAACACGGTCATCAAGTCCGCTCCGATGCTGGGGCTACTGGGGACCGTGTTGGGCATGATGGGCGCCTTCGGCAAGTTGGCCGAAAGTAGCCAAGTCGAAGCCTCCAAATTGGCTGAAGACATCATGTTCGCCTTGATCACGACCGCCTTGGGACTGGCCATCGCTATTCCCCTGGTGTTGGCGGTCAACTCGATCAACATCCAAATCAAGAAGATGGAAGAGATGGTGGCCGAAGGACTCAACTTCTTCTTCGAAATGCTGCGGGAAGCGACGATCCGTTTCCCCTCCAAGTAGCCGTCTCGGACTCACGCGGCCGCGACTCGGCCGCGTTGGACATGACAATTGATTTGGCCCCCATTTGAGCAAGACATGAGTGAACGAGCGGGAAATACGGGCGTGTTCAAGCCGCGGCGGAAAGCCCAGGACTCGGAATTGGACATTACGCCCATGATCGATATCACGTTCTTGTTGCTGGCGTTCTTCGTGGTCGCCTCCAAAATGCAGGAACAAGCGCCCATCCCCCTGCCCTATGCAAAACATGGCGAGGCGATCGCGGCGAAAGATGCCGTCATGATCAATATCGACCAAAACGCTCCCGATGTGGATGCCATGTTTTACCTGGGACGAACCATGGAGAAGGGCACGGGCATCTTCGAAACCGAAGAGGATCTCGAGGAACAAATCCAACAGTACGTCGAGCAGCAACTGGCGCAAAATGACAAAATCAAGTATATCGTCATTCGCGCCGGCAATCAGACTCGTATGCGGAACATGAAACTGGCCAAACAAGCCGCCAATCGCGGGATCCCCGAAGGCCGCGAGATCACGCTCCACGCGGCGGTCAACGAAGGGCAGTAGCCCACTGAAAGTACAAGGGTCCAGGCATGAGTAAATTCAAGAAAAACGGCCGCGATGGGGACGCCGATCCCAACCCCGATCAAAGTCTGTTTGACCTGGGGCAACCAAACGACCCCGATTTCCGCCAATTGGCTTCGGTCGCTGAAACGGCAGCGTTATCGCCCGCCCACGATCGCAACGAGGGGTCGGCTGCCCGCAAAGCCTCGGCCTCCGAGGGCGACAAGAAGTTCAAGCCCATGACCTGGAAAGGGTTTGAAGAGGAAGAAGAACCCGAGACCCTACCGTTCGGTCAACGCGCCCCGCGCGAAGAGGCCGAAATGGACATGACGCCGATGGTCGACGTGACCTTCTTGCTGTTGATCTTCTTCATGGTCACCGCATCGTTCAAATTACAAAAGGCCATCCAACAACAACCGGACTTGAGTGACGACCCCAGCGAAGTGGTCACCGATGATAAAGAAGAAACCGATGCCATCGAAATTTACATCGATGAAAATGACAACTACACGCTCACATCCAGTGACGCGGGAGAGGAAGAGGCCGCCGGCAAGGTCGAAATGTGGCAGAAGTTGGCTCGTATGAAACAGGACAGCCCCAGTGTCAAACGACTGCTGATCAAGGCCAATGAGAACTGCTCCCATGGCGCGGTCATCCACGCCTGGGACGCCGGCGCCGATGCAAAAATTTACGAGATCGCCATTTCGGTTGTCGGTGGACCGTAAGTGTTAGCGGCCACTCGGCCGCCGACGCAGTGGGGGATGAGGGCCGGGGTCAGTGATTGAATGTGGGAACGAGGAAAGCAATGCCAGCTCGCGAATTTATTGAATTTTTAACCGACAAAAAGGCCGTTGCCGCCGATGTCATCGAGAAGGTGATGGCCAAGGTCGCGCAGAGCCCGAAAGAGCCCACGGCCCAGGCGATCGTGACTTATATGGTCAAAAAGAAGTTTGTCTCGGTGCAGACCGGCGAGAAACTCTTGACCGAATTTCTCAATGATCCCGGACAAGACAGCGCTGCCCTACTGCAGTCCGAACTGCTCAACCCCACCCTCAGCTCGCAAGACCCCTCTCCCGCCGATCGCACGATCTTGGATCAAGGGCAGTTCGTCAGTAACCCCACCGGCTTTGTGGCCGATCCTCCCGCTCGTCCCGACATCGACTTCGGGAGCTCTCGACCCAACGAGCCCGATCTGCCCTGGGGTGCCGGGTCCGCGGCCGGCGGCAGCTCCCTCTCCGAGGCCTCCTCAGGGAAAATCTCCTCCGCCTTCGCTGGCAAACGTGTCAAGGGCAACCCGTGGCAAGGCGCCTGGCTGTGGGTGGGCGCCGGTCTGTTTCTCTTTTTCTCCGCCGTCGCCGTCGGCTTGGCCATCTATTTCAATACCCTCTCCGCCAACCAATTGTGGGACTTGGCAGACAGCTCGTACAAAAATGGTGGCTTCACCGATGCCAAGGCCAAGTTCACCGACTTCTATGCTCGGTTCCCCAACGAAGCCCGCGCCAGCCTGGCGAAGGTCCGCCTGACCATGTGCGACCTGTTCATTCCCTACCGCTCCAACGATCACGAACGTACCCTGGAGAAAGCCCTGGAACTGCTGCCGACCATCGAGTTGGAAGATCAGTTCGGCGACGCCCGCGAGGACCTGGCGGATATCCTGCCCAAGACCACCATCGGCCTGGCGCAACGGGCCCAAACTGCTGCCGATGTGCAACGCAAACGCGAACTCCACCAGAAAGCCTTGACGGCTCGAAGCCTGGTCGAGAACTCGATGTACATTACCTCCAGCCAACGCTCCGGGGCGATCGTGGGCTCCATGATCGGCAAATCCAACGACCTGATTGATACGGTCGCTCGACAGCTCAACACGGAGTCGGCCAAGACCACAGCCCTCGAGGAAATCAACCGCTTTGTCGGGGACGGTCAGACGTCATCCGCTTTCGAGACCTACCGCCAATTGGTGATTTCTTACCCGGAACTTGAAGTGCGACGCGACGTCCGCGATGTCCGTCAACTGATCGCCCAACGCGAGCAGACGCTGGTGAAAAGCGTTGCATCGGATCTCACGCCCGTCGCTCCCGCCCCCAACCCGTCGGCCATTCTCTTGGCTACCATGAATGGCCCCACACTGAATCTCTCCGACAAGCAGGTGTTGCCGGTTGTCATCAACGGCACGGTGTACGCGGTCCGCGCCGCCGATGGCCAAGTGTTGTGGCGGCGGTACGTCGGCTTCGAGTACGAAGGCTACACGCCCGAACCCGTCCCGGAGTCGGCCCCCGAACGCTGGCTACTGGCCTCCGGTCGCGACAACGCCGTGCTGTGCGTTGACGCCCTGTCCGGCGATGTCGCCTGGCAGGTGACGCTGCCCGAAAAGTTTTGGCAACCGGTCGCCACCAAAGATTTCCTCTACGTGTCAACCGCCAACGGTTCCATCCACCAAATCGATGTCCAAACCGGACGCGGTATTCGCCAAGCAACGCTACCCCAAGGAGTGACATCGCCCGTCGGCGTCAGCGCCACCGGCCAATACATCTACCAAGCCGGTGGTCACTGGTACTTGTACGTGTTGGAGTCGGAATCCATGGCCTGCAAAGAGGTGTTCCTGCTCAATCATGACGCCGGGACAATCGTGCACCCGCCCATCGCCCAACGCGGTTTGATTTATATCGCGGAATCCAAACCGCAGAACTCCAGCGTGCATGTCCTGAGCACCCAACAGAGAGGCTGGAGCCTCGAGCGCCCACAACCGCGTTACAACTTCGCTGGTCGGTTGAACAGCCCCTTGATGAGTTACGGTCGCGACGACTTGATTGTGGCCGACGACCAGGGAAATGTCTCCGTTTTATCGGCCATCGGTGACGAAGGAGAACGCCCCGTCGTACAAGGGATCAGCACCAAGTTTCAACCCACTCCCGGGGTTGTCCCTCGCATGTTGATGGCACGTGGAGGGCACTTTTATGTGACCGGCATGGGTATCGTGCGTTTCGCTCTCCGCAAACAGCTGCAGTCATTCGAAAGCGTCACCGCCACCCACCCGACCGACACGTTTCTGGCCACCCCCAGGATGGTGGATGAGACGCTGTTCTATTTTCGTCGCCAAAAGGACGCTGCCGCAGCAACTCTTTCCGCCGCCGAAATGCTGAGCCTCAAGAGCCAATGGCAGGTCGATTTGGGCGCGGCCCTGGCGGGTTTGCCCTTCATGGTGCGAGATCGAGCCTACGTCATCAACAGCCAAGGCGATCAATTCGAGTTCGAACCCAACGGCGAACCGTTGCAATTGAAGACCCCGCTGCGACGCGGCTCCACCACCGGACAAATGTTCCAATTCACGCACACCTTGGCCACCCCCGAGGGCCTCGGGTTGGTCACCAGCCCGATGGCGAGACGGGAACGCATGGGTTTTAACCTGTTCGCCGAAAACGAAAACGCTCGTTCGCGACAGTCGACTTGGTCGGACGACAATCTGCCCCTGGCCTGCCCACCGATCCTGTTCGGCGAGACAGCCGCGGTTTGCTCGCTCCAAGGTGAAGTGTTCCTGGTCAGCCTGCGAACCGGCAGCCGTACCCCCAGTGGCTTCCGTCCGCCGTTGGCCCCGGGCCAAACGGTCGCTTGGCACCCCCCGGTGGTTCTCGATCCGGAAACACTCCTGGCCATTCACGCCGGCGGCGAAGCTTACAAGCTTCAAGTCGTCCGCGGTGGATTGGCGAAGTCCGCCGAAAAAGTCTGGGAGGACACCAAAGTGCTGCGGCCCCCCGTCCGCGTCTCGAACGGTACCGCCGTGGTCCTGCGGACGCGAGCCGACGCGACTGAGGAAGAAGCACCCCCAACCTCCGCTGATAAGTTGGTCGTGCTGGACGCCGCCCTGGCCGAAATCGCCAACGTCACGCTACCCGAGTACGTTCGCAATGGTCCCTGGGCCGCCGCAGATGGCAGCCTGTTGCTGGAGACAAACGCCGGCAACTGGATCGTCGTCGGCGCCGACTTGCAGATCCAAGCGACCATCCCCAGTGGCTCGCTGGGAGAAATCACCGGACAACCCGTCGCGGACGCTGGCCGATGGCACTTGGCCACCAAGTCCGGCTGGGTGGTCACCTTGGCCGCTGGGCAAATCGAACAACAAGTCGACCTGCGGCAACCCCTGCAGGCCGGACCCGCCCAACTGGGTGATCGCTGGATCGTCACCACCCCCGATGGTGCCATCCTGTACGTCCCAGCAGCCACGGGGAAGGAGTAACGGATGAGGTCCCACACCCCCAAACAGACGCGGCCTGACAATCGGTTGGCACCACTGTGGGTCGGCATCATCGCCTGCCTGTTGACCCACCTGATAGTGGGCGGCCCGGCCGCGGCCCAGGATTCGGGCTACGATTACTTCAAGTACGATTCGCGTCCGATCATCGATCGCGACCCCTTTGATTTGATCATTTTTTCTGGTGGGCAGAGCTACGAAATCCAGCCCCTCGGACTGCCGTTGGGCGAACCCTTGCCGCGACGCGGGAAGGCGCTGTTCAAGCTGCTGGAAGAGCCGGACGCGACGATCACGTATGCGGCCCCCTGGACAAACATCGCGGAGATTCGGCCGTTTTCAGCGATCATCCTCGAGGTGGCGAAACGATTGGAAGCCAAGAACGACCTCTCCGAAGCCTACCGCTATTACAACTACTTGCTCAACCATCCGATGTTCGAGGGCCGACGGCCGGAAGTCGACTTATTCGAAATCATGGTCCGCGACGCGGGCACGGCGTTGATGGAGAATTTGTATTGGGACGCCTTAACTTGCTTCGAAGAACTGAAGTCCAAGTTCCCGGGACGCCGCTTCAACTTGGGCGATGAAGTCAAAACGGCCGGCGAGGGCATTCGATTCTGTGCAGCGAAATTGGTCGAGGAACGCTATCAAAAGAAGCTGTTCCGCGAGGTTCGAACGCTGCTGGCTACGATCTCCGAGCGGCATCCGCGTGAAACCGCGGAACTGAAGGAAGAGTGGACCGAACGAATCCGGCAGGACGCGTTACAATACCTTGATTCACTCAACGAGGCATTGGCCCAGGGCGATCCGGTGCTGGCTCAGGATCGACTGCGACTGATGTTGGATATCGCGCCGGACCTGCCCCAGGCGATCGAACTGCGGAAGATGATCATCCAGCAGTACCCGATGGTCGTGGTGGGCGTCGACCAACTGCCCCAAACGCGAGATCCGCGGGTGATCGAATCCTGGGCGGCTCGCCGCACAGGCAAGTTGGTCCGCAAGTTGCTGTTGGAGTTTGTCCGCCAAGACGAAGATGGCGGGATCTATCGGTTTGAACACGGTAGCATCGACGCCATCGGTGAAGAGGGGCGTGACTACCGCGTCCGCCTGCGGATGTCGGAGGAGGAATTCGATGACCCTCTCCTCAGCGCAACACAATTGGCCCGTATGTTGGACTCGGTCGCCACCCCACGTCACAACTACTTCCATCCCGTCTGGGCTCGCGCTCTCCAAACGGTGGAGATCGAAGGGCCCGACCGAGTCCGCTTTCGCTTGAACTATCCGTTTCTACTCCCCACCGCTCTGTTGCAGACTCCGCTGATGCCGACCGACCAACCGGGTAGCGATGGTCCTTATCGCGTCCTCAAGGTGGAAGACGATCGCGTGTTGTACGAGCCGAATGTGACGACGGAGCCAACCCCGAGTATGACGCAGAAGCGACCGCTGTTGCTGGAAAAGCTGCAAGCCGATCCCAGCCGCGGGACCGAACTCCTGATCAGTGGCTCGATCGACGTTTTGGATCGCGTCTTCCCGGGAGAACTGCTGCGACTCCAACGACTGCCAGACATCGAAGTGCGACGGTACCAGATCCCCTCGGTCCATTGGTTGATTCCCAATCTTCGCAACGATTGGACCAAGAACCAAGCCTTTCGTCGCGGTTTGCTCTATGCCATCGACCGCGAGAAACTGGTGCGGCAAATCCTGACCGACGATCAGGACTTGGACGGCTATCAAGTCATCAGCGGACCGTTCCCCGTCGGCATGGACGAGAGCGATCCGTTGATGTACGCCAACAATTTTAAAATCCGCCCGGTTCCCTACAGCCAGGACTTGGGGGCGGTGTTTATCCAGATGGCCGCCAGCCAAATTCAAGCCTTGAATCGACGGATTGAAGAAGCCAAGATCCGCGCGGCAGTGGCTCGCGGCGAGATGACGGAAGAACAGGCCGCCACCGCCCGCAACCAGCTTGGACCCGCCGGCGAACCCGTCGACGCCCAAGCCTTGGTGGACCAAGCCACCACAGACAACCCTGACGATGCCCCGGCACCGCAGGATCTCCCCCAACCCCCCGAATTGATTTTGGCCTACCCCAAAGGTGCCCAGCCGGAGACCATCTGCGGTTTCGTCGCCCGCAACTGGGGTGCCATCGGCGTCAAGGTCAAGTTGCGTGAACTGCCGGAAGGCTTGGTGATGCCGCCCGATGACGACTATGACTTTGTCTTCGTCGAATGCACCATGCAAGAGCCCTTGGTCGACGCGCGACGCATCTTTGGCCAAACCGGCCTGGTCAAAAATGTCAACTCTTCCGTGGAACACGCGCTCGACCGAATTGACCGCGTCCGCAACTGGCAGGGTGCGGGTGCGGCACTGAGAAACCTACACGAGAAGGTCTACAACGAAACCACGATCCTGCCGCTGTGGCAGGTCCCGCAGTACTACGCCTTCCGTAGCGATGTCCGCAACTTGGGCTTCGATCTGAACACCCTGTATCAGAATGTCGAAGAGTGGCGCATCGAACTGGAGTAAGTGTCATGCGGGCCGACCGCCCGACCTCACGGGATAGCGGATGGTCGGTCAGAACAAAACGGCAAAGCAAGCGGGCAGACAATAGCGTAACCGAGACGGTAGGAAACAGGGCTGCTACGGGCTGGGGATGCGACGAGCCTCTGACAAGGAACGATGTGGTGTATTCGGTACAACGAATCGACAATCATGGCCTGACGACATTTGACCGCCCCACGACTGTTGGGCAGTCAATCGCGGGGCCCACGATGACTCCCAGCCGCGACCAGAACCTCTCGGTCGACTTGCGTCTGCCGCTGTTGCTGTTGCTCGTCGCATTCGTCGGTCTGCTGGGCTGCCAATCCGCCGAGCCGGAAGTGGACGAAACACCGGCTACCGAAGTCACCACCAACGCCGCAGATGCCGCAGCGAAACAGGAAGAACCGTCACTGCCCTGGTCGTTCCGGCCCTACCGAGTAGCCATCTGGCTCATCCCCGACGACCATCCCCGGTGGACATCGGCTGTCATGTCAATGTTGAGCCAGCAATTGGACCGTGACTTGGGCTTGATCGAACCGGCCGCTTGGAAAACCACCACTCAAGTTGTCCCCAACCAGTGGCGCGACCTGTTGACGACCTGGCAGAAAAATACCGCTGAGCTGCCCGTGGAATTCTACGAGGCATTGAAGCCATGGGATAAGTTGGTGCTGGTACGGTTGGGACATGCCGGCGCTGAATTGTCCTACGACCTCAACGAATTGGACGTCAACGGCTGGTCACTCGGCCCAACTTATTCGGGCACCACCGCCGAGTTCTTGCCACTGCCGGGACGAGTGGCCGACACCATCGCCCAAGCCTTTCGACCCATCGTCCGCATCGAACATTCCGAACAAGATATCGTCACAACGCGCGTACGAGCCCATGGCCTCATGGTCCGCTCCGAGCGGAATCCCGACGCCGAGCCGGGCAGCGATGCGGAGTTCGAATTGGTGGAGAATCGCACCAGCCCCTGTTGGATCGAAACCGGCGAGATCTTTGAACCGGTCGTGCGACTGGCCAATCGCCGCCGCGTCTTTGAACTCAAGGGCATCGAGTCGCTCGATTTCACCATGCTGGTTCAACAGGATGCCGTCGATGGACCGTATGTTCGCGCCCGAGTCGTCTCGGTCAATCGTGCGGACGTGGCCCTGACACGCAAGAAGGGACGCAACACCGAAAAAATCGGGATCGTCGTTCGCACCCCTCCCGGCAACACCACCATTCGCTTGTTCACCCTCCGCGGCACCAGCGCCCGAGACCTGGCCGAATTCCCGCTCAACGGTTACCAAATTTACAGCCGCTCGATTTATGGGACGGAGGACTCTTTTGAGTATCTCGGTAAAACCAACTGGGACGGCGTGATTGAAATCGAACCAGGCGACGAACGTGTTCGCTTGCTACTGGTCAAAAACGGCGAACGCAATTTGGCCCGTCTGCCGGTGATGCCGGGCTACAAGCCCGTAATGGAGAAGCTGTTGCCAGACGATGAGGAACGCATCACCGCCGAAGGCGTCGTCTCCGGATTGAAGAGCGAAAGTCTGGACCTCTGGGCCCGACGGAAAGTTCTGGCCGAGCGGATTCGCTTGGCCTTGGAAAAGAATGAATTTGCCATGGCAAATCGGTACTACGAGCTGTACCGTCAAATGGTAGGCGTCAACCAATGGCGCGATTTGCTGGCCGATTACGAACGGCGTTTAGCCTCCAGTGAGAAGCGACAGCAGAAAAAAATCTCGGACATGTTCAAGGAACTAACAGAATTCGCCACCAAAGAGTTCAAATTGGATGACGATACCAAGGTTCAGGAAATGATGCTCAACGCCCGCCAGCAACGGCTGACGGACTGATCCCAGCGGGTTCTTCCATCCCAGTTCCGCTGGACTTAACGGTCGTTTTTTTCACGTTAACAACCGACTGTGATCTGGGGTTCAAAAGGGTTTGCAAGGGGTGGCGGGATTCGGCCGCATCCCCCCCTCCGAATATGGCCTTCAATCGCTACAATATCGCTCCGTAGCAACGCCCCATTATCGAGAGGCAAGGAACCCCGGCGTTATCACCGGGTGGTTCGCGTGGGCCTTGTTGGCATCTTCGCCCCCGTGGCGGTTCACATCACAGCGAATGGAGTTAACGCATGGCAGTTCGAATGGGCATCAATGGTTTCGGCCGCATCGGCCGAATGGTGTTCCGCGCGGCGGTTCAAAATTTTTCTCAAGACATTGAAATCGTCGGCATCAACGATTTGCTCGAGCCAGATTATCTGGCGTACATGCTGAAGTACGACAGCGTCCACGGCCGTTTCAAAGGCGAAGTCGCTGTCGATGGTTCGACGTTGGTCGTCAACGGACGCAAGATTCGCTTGACCGCCGAACGCGATCCGGCCGCTTTGAAATGGGGTGACGTCGGCGCCGATGTTGTGGTCGACTGCACCGGCCTGTTCTTGACCTTGGATACCTGCCAGAAGCACCTGGATGCCGGTGCGACGAAGGTCATTCAAAGTGCACCTTCCAAAGACGAGACCCCGATGTTCGTCTACGGCGTCAACCACATGCAGTACGCTGGCGAGACGATCATCAGCAACGCCTCCTGCACAACCAATTGCTTGGCTCCGCTGGCGAAAGTTGTCAACGACACGTTTGGCATCAAGCGTGGTTTGATGACCACCGTTCACGCTGCGACCGCCACTCAGAAAACGGTGGATGGACCCAGCAACAAGGATTGGCGCGGAGGCCGCGGGATCCTGGAGAACATCATCCCCAGTTCGACCGGTGCGGCTAAGGCGGTCGGCAGGGTGATCCCCGAACTGAACAAGAAGCTGACCGGGATGGCTTTCCGCGTACCCACGTCCGATGTCTCAGTTGTCGACTTGACGGTCGAGCTGAACAAAGAGACCAGCTACGAAGAAATCTGTGCCACGATGAAGGCAGCCAGCGAAGGTGCCCTGCGCGGCGTCCTCGGTTACACCGAAGACAAGGTGGTCGCCACCGACTTCCGCGGCGAGGCTTGCACCAGTGTCTTTGATGCCGACGCCGGCATCATGCTGGACCCAACCTTCGTCAAGCTGGTCTCTTGGTACGACAACGAATGGGGTTACTCCTGCAAGATTTGCGAAATGGCTCGCGTTGTCTGCAAGTAATTGCCCCGACTGAACCTCGTTCGCGAGATTTCACCGCCAGAGCCACTCGTCAGAGTGGCTCTTTTTTTGTCACCGTTCCGAGCTGCCGGTCGCATTTCAAGATCGGTGCGCATGAGCAAGTCGGGTCGTTCGTGACCCTAAATCCTGCCAATCCCCAATCGGTACTCCTACAAAATCAGGAAGATCCATTCTGCCTCCAATCACCGAGGTTTGCAAAAACGTCACTGCATCTACAACTTACCCGCCTCCGCAGTCTCCTGACCATTTCACATCCCCGCCGATCAGCGCAGATCCGCGCAGATCCGCGCAGTTCCGCGTAGATCCGCGCAGGTCCGCGCCGATCAGTATTCCCATCCACCGATTGTCCGACGATGCCCTCGCTGATTTGACCACTGCCCATTCGACTCTGCCCGCCATCAGCCTTCTCGCTCGACGCCTACCCGCTGCCCTTTCCCGCCTCCACGCCTGTCCGCCGCCCTGCCCGATTCCCTGCCCGATTCCCTGGCTGATTCCCTAGCTGATTCCCTGGCTGATTGTGCCGCTCCCGCAGCTTGCGCCGAACGCAGCTATGGCATCAATTTTGGCAATCGTACCGGCCGAGCGACGTTACGACTGGCGAACTCCGCCATGACCATGAAAAAACGCCGCAGTGTCTGTTTGCCGTAACCTAGGGTTCCCTGATTTGGTCCCCTACCCGAATCCTGCAACTGCTTCGGCGGTGATAGGATCCTGCAACCCGCGTGAGCCAAAATCTCCCAGCGGAGTTAGGTATTGGGGTAGACGTCAACTCCCAACGACGTGATATGCATGAGCGACAGCAAACCCCAAAAACGGACAACCAGCCTGCTGCAATGTACGGAGCAACCCGTACGTCTGAGCCTGACCTTGATCGGCCTGATGCTGGTACTGGTGGGTGCTGTCATTGTCATCGAGTATTCTCGCACAAAACAGGCGATGGAAGACAGCGTGGTCGTGCAGTTGCGTGCCAACGCACGGATGATCGCGACCAACCTCGACTTCTCAGCGTCGCCGGAGCGTCCTGACACACCGCTTGCCAACCCCGAGCGTCAGCGTGATTACCAAACAGAATTGGCCCAATTACTGCGTCCCACCGGACTGTTCATCGATGCTTCGATCGCGCGACTTACCCCCAAAGGTAGCCTGACAGTCGTATCGGCCTCGCAAACTGAAAACGCCTCGTCGACCGGCAGAGCACCAGACCGTATCTACCGTCCAGAAATCGTAGCCAAAGCTCGCCAAACGACCGAGCGCATGGTCGCCGATCGCGAGCTGCGGCTCCTCTTGTTATCCTCCGATGAGCCCGTTGTAATGACACCGGCGGTTTGGAGTCAGACGCCCAACTTTTTTCACGTTTTCGCACCTCTGGTATCGGAGACTGACGACTCTACCGGTGTCTTATGCTTGGTCTATCCGGGCGAACACTACCGCCAGGCTCAAGTCGATTTGTGGTACCGCGTGTTGGGCACGACCGCGATGGGATCACTACTGGCAGTCGTCCTCGGTGGCTTGGTATGGACAAGTCTGCAGAATCAAACGAATGTCATTCGCGCCAGCAAGAACATCCTGCAGGCTCTGAGTGTCAGCGAACAACGCATGAAGGTCTTCGTGCAACACGCGCCGTCGGCGGTCGCCATGTTTGACAAAGACTTGCGGTACATAGCCTACTCGCGACGTTGGTTACAGGCCTTCGATTTGGATGAAAACGTCGAATGGGCCGGGCAATCTCACTACGCGGCTGTACCGAACATTTCGTCGCGACTGAGAGAAATCCACCAGCGTTGTTTGGCTGGCGATTCGCACGTCATGGACCGCGAACACTCTCTGTCACCCAATGGCAAATCCCAGTGGTACCAATGGGAAGTCCACCCCTGGCGTGACTCCCAAGGTGCCGTCGGTGGTCTACTGATGTCGGCGCGCGACATTACACAAGAGATCGAACAACAGCAATTGGTGGAAGACCAACGCAACCGACTGGACCTGGCCGTCCAATCCGCCAACCTAGCGACTTGGGATCTTGACGTTTGCAATGAATTCATGCATTTTGCAGGTCGAGGCCTGACACTTATCGGCTTTGACCTCAGCGTCAAGTTTCTCAGTACGCGTCGTTGGTATGAAAAGATCCACCATGAAGACATCCATCGGGTCGACGAGGCATTTCACGCGTTATTGACTGGGAGGTCGTCGGAACTTCGTGTCGAATATCGCATGCGTCGTGTCGATGGCTCATGGGCCTGGCTCTCCTCCGTCGGTCGCGTCACGGCCTACGATGATAACGGTGTAGCCACCCGAGCCATGGGTATCTCGATGGATGTCAGCGCCGAAAAAGCCGCTGAACTGGCGTTGGAAACGGCCACCGCCGACGTCCATCGACTGGCTACCGCCATTGATTCGCACTCCGACGCCGTGTTATTGGCGAATCCCCAGGGACAGATTACTCGCGTCAATCGCGCCTTCGAGGCGATCACGGGCTTCGCCCCCAACGAGGCATTGGGCGAACCGCTGGGAAGTCTGGAACACAGTCCGGCCCATGTGGCGACCTACCGCGACATGTGGAAGACCATCTTGTCCGGCCGACCGTGGGCGGGCCGGCAATGCAATCGACGTCGCGCGTCGCTGGAGACACCCGAACTCGATCGTCCCGAACTGTATTGGACCGACGTTTCGGTTTCCCCCATCCGTTCTGCCGATGGTACCATCGACGGCTTCGTCTCGGTCCAGCGAGATGTGACCGAGGAAGTACTCCGTGAAGAGCGTTTGGCCGTCGCCGCGCGGACAGATGAACTGACAGGATTGGGCAACCGCCAATTCTTGCAAAGTCGACTGGAACGCGCCATCGAGCTGCAAAAGCGACGCCAGGACTACCATTTTGCGGTGTTGTTCCTGGACGTGGATCGCTTCAAGCTGATCAACGACAGTTTGGGGCATCAGGTCGGCGACCATGTGCTCCAAGAGGTCGCCAGCCGCCTGCGCAGCCTCCTGCGTGTCTACGATACCGTGCTGGTAAACAGTTCCCCGGAACAGGGCGCCGCCGTCCGCTGGGGCGGTGACGAGTTTGTCATCGTGTTGGATAATCTGGAACGTCCCGAAGATGCCGTGCGCGTCGCGGAACGCATCCTCACCGATCTGGCGCAACCCTATCACGTCGATGGTCACGTGGTACAGGCATCCGCCAGTATCGGGATCGTGTTCAGCTCGCGGCAGTACCGACAAGCAACCGACATTCTGCGAGATGCGGACATTGCCCTCTTTGAGGCAAAAAGCCGCGGCAAGGCCCGCTGGGTCATCTTCGACGAGTCGATGCAGGTAGCCGTCGAACGACGCCTCGAACTGGAGAACTCGTTGCGCTCGCAGCAGAACTTCTCGCAGTTCCACTTGGTGTACCAACCGATCGTCTGGGCCAACTCAACGCAACTCTGCGGAGTCGAGGCATTGCTCCGTTGGCGACACCCCAAACTTGGCATGGTCTCGCCGCTGGAGTTCATCCCGATCGCAGAAGAATGCCACCTGATCACCGAACTGGGCCGCTGGGTCCTGGAACAAGCCTGCCGACAATGGTTGGAATGGCATCAATCCGCTCCCGATCTGGCCCCAGAATACGTCACGGTCAATATCTCGCGGATCCAACTGACCGACGCAGGCTTTTTGGCAGACGTCCAGACGATCCTGCAGGAGACGGGTATGGACCCACGGTGTTTGGTGTTCGAGATCACCGAATCGACCGTGATGAAGGACCCCGGCCGGACCAAAGAACTGCTCCGTGAGATCAAAGCCCTTGGCATCCGCTTGGCCATCGACGACTTTGGCACAGGGCACTCGTCTCTGTCGTGCCTGCATGAATTCCCATTCGACATTCTCAAGATCGATCGCTCGTTCGTCTCCAGCTTTGCCAAGTCACCGGAAGTGGTCTCGATGACGCAGGCCATCATCAACCTAGCCAGACACCTGGGGATGGCCTGTGTGGCAGAAGGCACAGAATTGGCATCCGAGGTCGAAGTCCTGCGGCGTCTGGAGTGCGACCTGATCCAAGGCTACTTCTTCGGTCGCCCAATGCCGCCAGACGAATTGATCGGGGTCGCGTGGCGCTCGCAAAAAATTGAACCGCTGCCAGCGAATTCACCCCTCCCAGGCCTGCCACTACAGTCGTCTGCCAACAACAGCACCGCCAGCTTTGTCCTCAACTAGACTGCTTCGCCTTCCGTCGCAGGCGTTTGTCCAGATCGCGAAGGTAGACGTCCACCGTCTCGTCCAGATTACTGAAAAAATACCCCAACACTCGGGCCACCACACTTCCGTCGGTTTCGGTGTGAGTCAACTCCAACCGAGTCTCACGCGGTGACTGGGGTTCGACCCGCCAGGTGCGTCGGCCGATTCGTTTGAATCTGCCATGAAACTCCACCTCGTAAAACTGGCTCGCCACCTTCTGCATTATTTTTAGCCGCTGTGTCTGACCGTGAACCGAGACTTCCTCCCACGCTTCTTGCTCCTCGGTGGTGCTAAGCACCTTAACGGACTCCGCCGCGGAATTCCAAGCTTGGTCGTCGAACGTGGTAATCACCCGGAAGACGCGCTGCGTTGAACCCGGCAGCATGACACTCCGAGTAACCACCCGAGTCCGCGGACGCAGGTATTGCAGTACCACAAGCGACAAGAAGCCGAGCGTCAAACTGACCAGTACAAAAGTTAGTGGATACCCGATCTGCCGTATCAACCCGACTGGCTCGCCGGTCGCCTCGCGAGATCTCCCCTCGTCGCTGGAGCCACCGGCCATGGACCCGAAGGGATCCTTGATAAAATTCAGCAATCCCACACCAGCACTTGGATCAGGTGCAATCCTCACGCGATACACCTGTCCGACCTCAGAATCTCCACGAAAACTCCAGTGGACAATCCCATGCAGCGAACTGGCCCCCGTCCCGCCAACTTGAAACTCCGGCGGAAGCCGTGTTTTCACCAGCCGCTCGACTCTGTTCGTTTTCACATTGTAACGATACCAAGTCCACCCCGGAAAAATCAACCAATCCCCCTCAACAATCATCGTTCCCGCCCGATTTCCTGCCGCAGCATTACCTTGTTCTACCTCCTTAACATGGTCCACACCGATGACTCGCTTGGTTGGAATCGAGTTGCCACGGTCACTCAATTCCCACTCATACACGAAACTGGCCTTGCTCTGAAAGAGTTTTTTGTTGGCAATCACAGACTCGAACTGATAATGGGCGTCCTTCAACGGCATCACGGAGACATGCCAACGATTCAGATCAATTCTTATCGGAGTCATCCGATCCCTGCCGACCAGCACACATTCCCCTCGGCCGTCGCTCCCTTTTGTCAACCAACTTGCTTCGAAACGCGTGTTGACTGACTTCGATGCTCGTTCGACCTCCTCCGGTACCTCCGACGCCAAGTACTCTCGAGCCTCATGGAAGACCCGAAAACCAATTTTAGGCCCCTGACGCTCCATCAACCCACACCAAGTACCGCCGTCAAACCAGCCGACAATCACGACCTTCCCTTTACCCACTCCGATGCCCCTAAAATCAATCCATGGAGGTAACTCGAGGGCTTCGTCACGAAACACCGGCACACCGTTGCGATCGTTGGCAGACACCTTGACCGTGCTCGACTCCCCACGCTCCAACAGCCACACCAAGTCATCATCAATGAACGTATACCCCTTCTCTGGACTGATCGGGTGGAACGTACCAGTAGCGTTCAACCGATAGACTCGGTCATTATCACTCACCAAGTCATGCCCTGGCCCATCCGCTTGCCACTTGGTTGAATCGTAATCCAGTTTGGGGACGAGCAGCGGCAGGGGATCGAACTTCAATCGTCCCAGCTCAGGTTCCGTTTCCGGGATCGGTGTGCCGGCGAACTTTGGGGCAGTCGTTCCAACGTCACCTCGACGCACACCTTTGTACTGCCGATCGAGTTCACGGCGATAGCGAACCACCCGATCCAGCACAAAATCCAAATGGTCTTGGTTGGGTGGTACCAACCCCCGCGTTTCTGCTCCAGTCGACTGCCGAGCCTCCTGCTGCAAGGTCTCCAATTGCCTTTCCAAACTCGCAATGGACTCGTGATCTCTGGCCTGCTTGGAGTTGAAGCGATCATGCAGGCCCATCGGTATGGCGTGAAAGTGGTTGAAGATTGCCAAACGCATGTACAACCGCACGTGCCGATGGCTGGCGTTCTCATACCGTGCGTAGAAATCCCGCAGATCCTCGGCCCACATGCCGACCTCGATGCGTCTGCCCCTCATCGTGTCATAATCAAACGTGGCCAGATGCTGCCGAGGGAAGCTGGAGAAATCAAACAACCACATTCCCCGTTCGATCGTCGGGAAGTCTGGCGGAATCACATCCGTGATCAGGCGAATCGCTGCGATGCGACTGTCTTCTGAGCCGAAGTTGAACCACAGGTTCAAGCTGGCCACCGACAGTACGGCTCGAGACCAAGCCACTCGCCGTTGCAATTCTTCCGCCGTGGTCGCCGTTGGATTCGGGTTCAACCTTAGAATCGCCGGTGAAATCTGTCGTACAAATTGCAAGTCGGCCTCTAACGACCCCAGCGAGCGGACTAGCTCTACCGGCTTGAGATTGTATTTGGGCGACAATCGCCATTCTGCCACTTTGTAATCGGGGTCAAATGCCAATTCGGGAAAGCGGTTCAAAGCGTCGTCGTAAGAGATTTGGCGATTCCACACCAAGTATTCAAAATGCTCGCGCTGAAAGCTCCGAGCTTGAATCTCCATCGTTGTGAACGGGAGGACCTCGACCTGGAGCTTCTTATCACGCGTCTTGGTGACCTGGCCGTAATCATTGATCAACCGCAAACGCTCCGCTGCATCCGTCGGGTCCATCTGCAAGATCACTTCTCGGACTTGGGCGGTGGATTGGACCGCCCCCAATCGAAACAGCGTCTGGGCTCGATCTCGCAAAAACGCCAACTGCTCCGGTCGGCTCATGCCACCCTCGCGGGCTTGAGCTTGCAGCAATTTTTCCACGATCCGCGATCGCAGCCAACCTTCCAACGCGACCAACCCCAGCGTCGCGTGCTCCTCGCTGGACGGTCCAACCGATTGCGACCGCAACGTCACGTCGACTTGCGGTGGCCCGTGCTCTGCCTCAGAGATCACTCGATAGTCGACGGCAAACAACCAGGGTACGATCCGCTCGCCCGCGGCATCGGTGACGTCCATTTCCCGATTCATGGCTCGAGTTTCCTGCCACTCGATCAAAGCGGTTCCGGGAATCGCCAAAATCTGTTCACTGAGATAATCATGAGCCACTCGCCCAATGTCCAAGTAGTCAAATCCAAGATTTTGGCATCCAAACGGGGCCAAACCAATCACTCGGTCAATCCGGGGAAACGTGTTGGCTGACTTGAGCCAGGTCGTGACATTGGCGGCACAGGCACTGAGATCCGTGAAGTCAAAATTGGCCGTCGCAATCCGAGCCACGAGGTCAGCGTCACAAACGAATACCCGTAGCTGCGGCGGAGCTTCGTCCCCTCGATTTGGGTCCCGCCGGTACTGACAGACAATCAGGCGTTGGGCTCCGACTCGGCGACCCATCTCCATCGCCGTTTCCACAGAGCCCAGCTCCAACGATCGCTGCAACTCCAGTTCCAACTCAGCCAGCTGTGCTCGCTCCACCAGCTGGAATTCGGCTCCGGCCAACTGGACCGCCAGCAGATCGGTGAATCCGCTCTCGACCGCCAGTGCATCGCCTAGAACCGCCCAAACTCGAGTTTTGTCTGCCTGCCACCCTTCACCGCTGGACTCGCCCCCGGCGGCCCATCCGATAGTCGTCATTCGGTTTCCGCCCGCGACCAGCATGACCAGTCCGGCCAGACAAACGAGGACTCTCCCCACCAGGGACAGCAACATCAGCGGCGACCGGCGAATCATGCGATAAAATCCTCCAGCAAAAAAGAACCTCAAACGGCTGCTAAATCCAGCCTACCCAACCCGGCAACTTCGGTCCAGCGACCTCCGGACCATCCTCCGAGCCCAACAGAGCGTTTCAGACTCGGAGGGAAGTGAAGTCCCCCCCGGGGCCAAGCTCCAGCATCCAAACCGCTGGATCTTTAAGTCTTGGTACCCAGAAACCAAAAAATTCTGAGGAGAATATTCCTCAGATTCTCCGCCCCAGTCGGTTAAACTTCCGAGAACCCCGCGAGACTCTGCGTATTGACCGGACGACGACCCTCAGCTCGCAATAATAACCAACGCCATGCTCGACACCGATGAACACCTGATCGCTCGCTGGAGGACGCTGGCTGACCAGGCCGCTTTGGCTCGGCTGGCAACCCGCTACCTCCCCCAGTTTTACCGCACGGCTCGCGCCATGATGTTGTCGCACAATCAATCTGAGGACATCGCCCAAGAGGTGATGCTGAAGGTTATTCGGGGGCTACCAGCCTTTGCGGGCACCAGCGGCTTCCGGGTCTGGAGCTACACGATTTTGCTCAATACGATCCGCAGCGAGTTTCGCCGTGGCAAACGACGCAACCACGTGAGTCTCGATGCGGAAGGGGATTGGGGGCACCCGATCGACTCGCGATTGCCGGATCCCGCCGATCAGTCGCAAAAAACTGAGATTCAGGCGGCGTTTCACGCGGCCTTGGAAAAGCTGACCGATCTACAACGGACGGCGCTGATCCTCATGCATATCGATGGCCTGACGGCGGGCGAGATAGCCCTCCTGCAGGAGTGCTCGGCAGAGGCTGTCTACCAACGCATAGCAGAGGCCAAACGCAAGCTAAAGTCCGATCCCAACTTGCGTTCTCTCTGGGTGGAACTCCCCTAACTTGGCAAGCGACGATGAACAACACAAATTCAAATTCAAACTCGGACTCAAACTCGCCGACTCCCCCACCCGATCCGCTCGACGGCTTGTTGGCGGACTGGAACGCACGAGTCGATTGCCCTCCCGACCAAGTCGCGCGGATGTGGGCGCGCGTTTCCGCAGCACTGCAGGCAGACCCCCACGAGGTTCGAGCCACCGAACTGCTGGGCCAAGTGAACGGCTTCACGGAACATCCGTTGGCGGTGAACGAGGAGCCCCAGTCGGTCGACCCATCGCCGCGGCGATTGTGGCGTGGCCCCCTGCTGAGCGGCCTCCTAGCGGTGGTTGCCGCGGGCATCGCATTGGCTATCGGCCCGCTGTTCTTTAACGGCTCGGTTGTACCCAAGGCGGACGGACTGGCTGGTACGGTAACGGCCGAGGATCCCTTGCAGCAGTTTGCGTTTTCGGACGACGAATTGCATCACACACAAATCTTGGCTACTGAAATCCAACGTCTCTATTCCAAGCCCGTGGTGGCGAGGAAAACGGAAGCTGGCTGGGACATTGACGAGATCCAAACGACGGAGCTTGAAGTGACGGGCGAACGCCCGACCTTGGTCATCCGGTGCTTGGTTATGGAAGCGGCTGCCGCGGTGGATGGAGTGGCCCAACCTTGGCAAGTGGTGGCCCAAGAAGAGTTGATTACGAATGTCGAGTACCAACACTTTGCGGCCAAGGATCAACCGGGTGACGTCGAGGCCTGGGTGCACTTGCTGCCGGACAACCGCTTATGGGCGGAGTGTCATGATGATGTGCGAGAAACCGCATTTGTGCTACAGCCGAACCAACCCAGCGTCTTATGGGAAGTGAAGTCCAACGGGTCCAGCAGTCGACGATTTGTCGTCGTCTTCGAATGCTTGGATCCCAACGATGCCTGAGCCCCCGAGGCATGCGTTTGGGCGGATGGAGCGATCAGCGCCGCACACGACGAAATTCGTGACCGCCGCGAAACGGTCCAACGGATGGCACAACAGGGATACACCAATGAACGTTAAGCGACAGAACCCACGGCAAATGAAAGGTGCAACGTACATGGCTACCAAAAACTATCTGCAGTTGATCGTCGGAGTGGCGATCTTGTGTGGCTGGGAGGGTGCGATTCGGGCCCAATCGGCTCCACCGCAGAACCCCTTTCCTATCTCCGCGGCCATCTTACCTTTCCAGGGACGATCGCCCATCTCCGGGACCTCGAACGAAAGTGGCACCGAGACGCGGACTCGAACGGAACAACTGTCGCGCACCGGCGCTCAGGAGACCGAGGATGCGAGGAAAGGATTTTTTGCTGATCGCGAGACTCGCTTGCGAGACCTGGCGAACGAAACGCGGACCACCACGGAGACAACCAGCCGGACGAACGACTCCAGTCGAGAAAAGGATATTGCCACGGCCGTTGTTGATCTACTGACCATCAAGCTGCTCATGTCAGACTACGTGATGCTGGTCGAGCGAGCGGAAATCGATCGTATTTTCGATGAACTAAAGCTGAGTCGATCCGGCTTGGTGAACGCAGCCGAAGCGAATCAACTCGGTCGATTCTCGGGAGCCCGCTTGCTGGTGACCGGATCGGTGGTACGCATCGACAACGACCTGTACTTGATCGCCAAGGTTATGGGTTCCGAAACCAGTCGCTTGGCGGGCGCTTCGGTCAAGGGACCGGCCAACGGGGATCTGGGCCAGTTGGTCGATAAGCTGGCCGCAGAACTGGAACTGGTCTTCAAAAATAAAGGGCTCTCTCTACTACCTCGCGTCGAGCAAGAGTCCGATTGGGTGTCCCGCATCCGCCAAGGATTCGCTGGTCAGGCACTGCCGACGGTGACCGTGCAGCTGCAGTCCAAGCGAGGCGATATCGATACCGCGGCCGTGACGGAACTGGAACGACTCCTGCGGGCACTCGGCTTTGAGGTACTCGCAGGGGATCACCCCAATGCCGGCCGAGCGGAACTGGCGGTGGTTGGTGAGGCCCAATCCGAATTCGCCTATCGCCGCGACGACTGGGTCGCCACCCGTTGCCGTATCGACTTGCAGATCCGCTCACAGAACACTGGCACCGTCTTGGCGTCGGACTCGGAGGCTTGCACCGTCTTCGACATCGGCGAAACACTCAGTGGCAAACAAGGCCTGCAAGACGCTATGCGGCGGCTGGCCGAGCGAGTCGCGGCGAAAATGACCCAGTAACCCCCGCGGCTGGAGCCAATTTTCGTCCGCCAAGTCTGTTAGCGAACCACTAGTTCCGTCGAGTGTTCCTGGACTTGTCGCGGCGAGCAGATCTCCTCGTCGCAAACCTGATAGATCAGCTTGACCGAGAGCGTGTGTGCACCCGGTGATGCGGACGGGGGTGATGCGGACGGAGACACACGCAACCGCTGCCGAAAGACCACTTGGTTCCTGTAAACCGACGCGCCACCACTTGCCGGATCGGCCACCGCATCGTCGGCGATCCAATCGCCCGCCAATTCCACTCCGGCCGGTAGTTCCACTTCCAATTGTGTGGGTACGGCCACACCGCGGTGCGGTTGGCGACCGTAGATGTGCCAACCCCGAGCCACGTTCACTTGGACGACCAAGGAACACGTCTCTCCAGGCGATACCTGTGACGGCAACAGGCTGACCTGGACCGAAACCGGCTCTTGTTCGCTGGGTTCCCCAGGCGATAGAGCTGCGGACTTGCTCGCTCGGTCCTGCATCCGCAGCCCCTCGGTTGGGACCTGCTTCCGTTTGGCCAAGCGATCGATGTACCAACGAAATCCACCCGAATCCGAAAAAAACAGATAATCGCGATTCTCGCCGAGCCACTGTCGCCACTCGGCAACCCACTGGTCGCTCGCTACCGTCACCTCGACCGCT
This sequence comes from Pirellulaceae bacterium, assembly GCA_018402565.1. Taxonomy (GTDB): domain Bacteria; phylum Planctomycetota; class Planctomycetia; order Pirellulales; family Pirellulaceae; genus M30B19. The sequence goes on from JAGYIQ010000004.1 coordinate 166,954, forward strand.
GGGCCATCCGGAGCATAGCGTTTTAACAACGCCTTCGCCGTCGCATGATCGGCACCGGACTGCTCCAACATCGACAACACCGACTCGAAGAACTCGATCTTTGCCGGCATCACCCCCAAGCGTTCCGCGTCCCGGTCGATGATTAACTTCCCCGCATCGTCAATCGTGATGAAGGGCTCGGCCTTGACAAACCAGGCGGCCAGGTCGGCGTGACTAAGGCCTTTTGTGTCAGCGTACAACGACGGTGCCAAATACGCACTCAAGTAGCGATCCAAATCGCGACTGGGATCGGCCGCCAAACGACCGATCAGTTCGCGACCCAGGATTCGCTTCTTCGAGTAAAACACACTTGGGGTGTAAACGTTTGGACGGTCTTCGACAAATTGGGCGATGTAACAAATCGAATTTACTAACAAAGCGCGGCCATTTGCATTCAGTTGCGCGGGCGATTCTTCGAATCCAAAATGCATCAAATGGCCCTGACGCCAGACCGCTCCTGCTGCCGGCGTCTTGGCATTGACACCTCCCAGGATCGGCTCCAACTCTGGGACTTGATTGTGTTCCGTGACATAGGTACACCATCCTGGAGAAGCATTCGGTTGCGGCTCATCGATCAACGGCAAGACTTCGATTTCGGAGTCCTTGATGACCGAACTCCAAGCGACGGGGACGGGAATGCGCTGAGTGGCTTTCAAATCGAGTGGGATTGGGGAGTTCAAAACGGCGTGGTCGCGTAACACGTACGCGAATGGATCCAAGCAGGTTCACCCCGCACCACCAATGGTCTCCCACGGCCCAGCCAGGATTTGTCCGGCGGAACCCAACAACACCGTCGGCGTGGACCACTGGGCCCGATCTCCTAAGGGTGACGGATAGTTGCGAGCGGCATCCCACTGGGCGCTCGGGTCATGGATTTCCATTTGGCTCCAATCGAGCAAGACGACATCGTAAGCTGCGGCCATTTCGGGCTTGAACAGCTCCCGTTTCATCGCAGACGATTGCACAAAGTTGGCCGCCAAAAATTCAGTAAAGGCCGACTCGCGAGCGTCATCATTGCGAGCCAAGTACAGGACTCGCAGCGGTTGTTTGGTCGGCTCGTCCACCGCCCAGGCACTCGTCGGTAAGCTGGTCATCAACCAGCCGAAAAGAAATCCAAAGAAAAGAACTCGCATCGCCTCGCCTCCCATGGATAGGATTCGTTGACTCAAGTGAATAGTAAACATAAGCGTTCACGCCCCGCCTCGTGTCGTGTCGTGTCGTGTCGCCTCGTGTCGTGTCGTGAAACAAGTGACTCGTAAACATCGACAACTACATGCTTCCCGAGCCGTTCGTGCGGGCACTTGGCGGCTCGGCCTCGACGCATTTCTAATCGATCACAAACGCAGAAGCAACCACCGGGCCAGGCCAATAAAATGCGGGAAACGCTGTCACGCATGCTCAAAGCAGTAACAGCTGGACGCTTTTTACGCTAGAAGCTGTCACCAACGGGTATCGCAACGCGACATTTCACGGAACCGCCGATTGCGTTGCGGGATTTGGCGTGCAAATCGACTGGGTATCGGTTACATTAGTCGTATCGTTGTGTGTCCGCTGCGGGACACTCCCTGATCATTTGCCCGCGCTTCAAGCGCGTGGGCTCCAACCGCTGAGCGATAGACAGATGCAGAACAGGCCACGAGAGACCAGCTTGCCACGAGGATGCGGGGACGGCGGCCTACCTAGAGCGGCGACGTTGGCGGGTGCTCGGTCTGCGTCTGGGCGGCTCCCGGCCGATCGAGCTAGATGGATAGGCACTGCCCTGGCCGGCACGGCCCGTGATCGCGATACGCGTTGGGTGTGCGGCTGGTTGCTGATTTTGGTGAGTGCTGCGTTTCATTGCCAGACCAGCTGCGACGCTGCCTGGTTTCCCCGGCAAGAGATCGACGGGGACTTGGAAACGCAACGCGAGCATTTCTTTGAATCGCGGATCCGCCCTGTCCTGGTCCAGCATTGCCTCGAATGCCATGGCGACTCGACCGTCCTTCAAGGCGGCCTGAGCTTGGAGACTCGCGACGCGTGGCTCCGCGGCGGCGACTCTGGGCCGGCCATCGTCCCGGGAGCTCCTGAAGAGAGCCTGCTGTGGCAAGCCGTCAGTTACCGCGACTCGCACCTGGAGATGCCGCCCGATGGCCAACTCCCGGCAAATGTGCTGGCCGACCTCCAACGCTGGATCGCGGACGGGGCCTACGATCCTCGCACTGCCCAAAGCAACACGGCTGACGCTCCGTTAGGCAAACCAGACCAGTCACCGATCCGAGCGCTGGCCGTGGCCGATGCCCAGCAACACTGGGCGTACCGACCGCTAACCCCCGTCGATGTTTCGCCCGCACGGCACCAAGGCCAGCACCCGATCGACTGGCTGCTGCATGCCGCTCAAGTTCGCGCCGGCATCACTCCCGTCGAGGTCGCCGATGCCCGTCAACGGTGGCGCCGCTTGCACTTGGACTTGGCGGGACGGCTTCCCACTTACGAAGCTCTACAGAACCTGCCATCGGATCCCACACAGTTCGCCGACGCTTATACAACTGAGGTGGACCGCTTGTTGGCGGAAGTCGCTTACGGCGAGGTCCTGGCGCGGCTGTGGATGGATGTCGTCCGCTACGCCGACTCGATCACGCTCCGCGGCTTTGTGCTCCCCCAGGCCTGGCGATATCGTGACTACTTAATTGATTCATTCCATGCAGATCGTCCATTCTCACAAATGATTGTCGAGCAACTCGCGGGCGATCTACTCCCCCCACCGACCGCCGAGGACTCGGCTCGCGACTCTGACGCAGCCCTCAAGCAACATCACAACCAATTGGTGGCCACAACGTTCTTGACCCTGGGCAACACCAATCTTGAAACCCAAGACAAACGCCTACTGGAACTGGATTACATCGATGAACAATTGGATGTGATTGGCCAGGCGTTCTTGGGTCAAACCATTTCCTGCGCTCGCTGCCACGATCACAAGTTCGACCCGATTCCGACTCGTGATTATTACGCCCTGGCCGGGATCCTCGATGGTGCAATTGGGTTGAAGCACGACAACGTTTCGACATGGGTCGAACTGCCCTTGCCGCTCGGCGCCGCCCAGGAGGCCGAGCGACAACAGCTGCAGCGTCAGTTGACGGAATCCGCCGAGACCCTGCGTGGCCTCCGCGCTGCCCTGCCCGCCAAGCTAGCCGAGCGACGCGGGATCCCCGTCGCAGAACTCGACGGTGTCGTGGTCGACGATCAAGACGCTGAATTCGTCGGCGATTGGCTCGAGTCGCAACACACCGCGCCGTACGTCGGCACAGGCTATCGCCATGATCGGAATCAACAGCGGGGAGAAAAGTCTGCCACCTTCCAACCCGCCGGCCTGGCCCCCGGTGAATACGAAGTTCGCTTGTCTTACTCGGCCGGAGAAAATCGTGCCACCACGACCTTGGTGGACGTGTTTAGCGCTGCGGGACAAACCTCCGTCCTGGTCAACCAACGTCAGCCGCCTCCCGAAGACGGCTTGTGGTACAGCTTGGGTACCTTCCGCTTCGAGACCGATGGCCAAGCCTACGTAATGATCTCCAATCAGGGTGCCGATGGGCATGTGATGGCCGATGCCGTCCAATTCCTGCCCGTTCCCATCGCGAACCGAGCATCCGGCGCCGCCTCCGACTCGGGGGCGACGGAGGCTGTCACCACGAGCGAACAGGATCGGCGACAAGCCTTGGAAAGCCAGATCCAAGAACTGGAATCGCAACGTCGCCACTGGCAACAGCAGCTGGACCAGCAACCCAAGTACATGACGGTCGTGTCGAAGCCCACCCAGGCCGACCTGCCGATTCTGATTCGCGGCAACCACCAAATGCCATCCTCCATCGCACCCCGTGGCTTTCTCTCAGCCGTCTCGCTTCCTTCCGTTTCCTCGATTCCGGCTGGGGCTGACGGTCGCTTGGCTCTGGCTCGGTGGATTGCCGCAGAGGAGAATCCGCTGACGGCCCGCGTCTACGTGAACCGACTCTGGGCCTGGCTCATGGGTGCTGGGCTGGTGACCACACCCAACGAGTTTGGAACCATGGGAGCGATGCCGACGCACCCCGAGCTGCTGGATTGGTTAGCCGCCGAGTTCCACCGCAGCGGGGGCTCGACAAAGCACATCGTTCGATTGATCGTCACGTCGGCCGCGTACCAACGCCGAGTGGAGTCAACGCCCCAACTGGCAACCATGGACCCCGACAATCGACTGTACGCCCGCGGGCATCGACGGCGTCTTTCGGCAGAGGCGCTCCGCGATCAGATGTTGCGGATCAGTGGCGAGTTGGATGAAACGGTGGGGGGCTCGACCATCGCCGCCAACACGGTCACCGATTACCAATACGAACATCGGTCCCTCCGCCAGAGCATTTATCAGCCCGTATTCCGCAATGCCTTGCCCGACCTGTTTGCCGAGTTCGACTTTGCCGACCCCAGTCGCTCGGTCGGGCGGCGGTCCCGCAGCACGGTGTCCACTCAGGCCCTGGCCCTCTGGAATTCGCCCTGGGTTACCGCACGAGCCAACGCGACCGCTGCACGTGTCCGACAAATGGCACTAGCCAACACGACCGCTAACCAGGACGCCATGCTTGAAGTCGTTCGCCTGACTTACCAACATTGCCTGCAGCGAGATCCTACGGGCACCGAGTTAACTCGCTGCCTTGCCTTTCTGTCGGAGGTAGCCGAGCCGAACGATCTGCCCGGTCGTTCCAGCGACGCGGTTGAACCGGCCGATTCCGCCTACGATCCACTGGTGGATTTGGTGCAGGCCCTCTTCGCCTCCCTGGAGTTCCGCTACTTGGACTTACCACCACATATATCGGAGAGCCGCGAATGAATTCACCCAAGATCACTGCCGTTGATCCGCTGGGGCCGGCCACCGCTGACCGTCGCCACTGGCTGAGCCAAATTGGCTGCGGCTTTGCGTCGTTGGCAACCCAATGCCTATTGGCCTCGTCGGCGACGGCACAGCATGAGTCCTCGTCGGTTGCCGCAGCCAACCGATCGGCACCCGAAAATGGCTTGGACCGAACCAGCGAGTTTGCCTCCAGAACGCATCATCGTCCTGCGGCAAAACGCATTATTTTCCTATTTATGCAAGGAGGCGTCAGCCAGGTCGATACCTTTGACTACAAGCCATTGATCAACCAACGCGCCGGCGAGGTGCTCACGTTCAACGACGCTAGGCAGCTGGCCAAGATCGGACAAGCCACGCCGCAACGCCTGTTGCCGACGCCCTGGAACTTCCAGCAGCATGGGCAGACGGGACGCTGGGTGTCGGAGCTATTCCCCCACCAAGCCACGCAAGTCGATCGACTCTGTTTTTTGCATGCCGTTCACACCGAGGGCGTTGCCCACGGACCCGCGACCTTGTTTCTCCACTGCGGAGCCACTCAGTTTGTGCGGCCGTCTTTTGGTTCCTGGGTGCTGTACGGCTTGGGCCCGGACACCGAAAATTTACCAGGGTTTGTGTCCATTGCCCCGTCGCTGGGCAACGGCGGGCCGCGAAATTTTGGCTCCGCTTTTCTACCGGCGCACTTGCAGGGTACGCCGTTGGGGTTAGCCGGCAGCGATCAGCTACAGTTAGCGAACCTACAGAGTCCCCGGACCAATCGCCAAGAGCAAACTCGCCAAGCACTGCTGCGGGATTTAAACGCAGCCCAGTGGCAACCGTCCCGAGAAGCGGACGCCCTCACAGACGAGTTGGCTGCCGCGACAAAGTCACTCGAATTGGCTTGGAACATGCAAACCGTCGCTCCTGAGATCTTGGATTTCAGCAACGAGACCGCTGCCACCTTGCAGGATTATGGGATCGATCAACCAGCCACGCGTTCTTATGGACGCCGCTGTTTGTTGGCCAGACGACTGTGCGAAGCGGGTGTCCGATTCATTCAAGTCAACTATGGCGACAATTCGGCCAATCCCGCCTGGGACCAGCATTCGAATCTACCCAAACATGCCGATCATGCCCTGGCCGTCGATCGGCCCGTCGCCGCCCTATTGCAGGACCTAGCACAACGAGGCTTATTGGAAGACACCATCGTGTGGTGGGGGAGTGAATTCGGCCGCACTCCGTATTCGGAAAATAACGGCACAGGTCGCGACCACAACCCCAACGGTTTCACCATGTGGTTGGCCGGCGGTGGTTTCCGACCCGGATTCGCCTTTGGGCAAACCGATGAGTTTGGTTTCCGCGGGATTGAAGGTCGGGTCCATTTGCATGACTTGCACGCCACCCTGCTGCATCAATTGGGCTTGGATCATACTCGGCTGACCTACAAACACGCGGGCCGTGATTTTCGCCTGACCGATGTGCATGGCCGGATCATCAACAACGTCTTGACCAACGGATAATACCCCGGTTAGCCAACTCCATACCGCTCGACACAGATTCCCACGACACAGATTTCCGAGGCACAGACAATTGTCCCAAAGTATTTGTGTTATAAACAGGTGTGACACGAACACCGGATAGATTTATCAACGCACCACAAACAACCGCATTTTGATGAAAAAGGCATATTTGGATCTATGTCTGCAAAAAAGAGATCGTGGGCTGCCAGCCAGCCGGAACCCGTCAAAGTTGAACTGCCCGAAGAGGCCCAAGAAGCCGCCCGGTTGTTCCGCAGCGGGATGACGGTGCCTGGAATTGCCATGTGTTTGGGGCGACGTCCGCTAACGGTCACGCGGTGGCTCATTCACCAAGGGATCCAGGCGACTACGAGCTCGACGACCCTGGTGACCAAAGTCAAGGGAAACGTCCCGCGTATCAAGTACGTGCGTGAGATAGATCGGCTCACCCAAGATGCCATTGTGGAAGCCTATCACTCAGGCTTGGACATGGGCACGATTGCCAAATTGCATGCCTATTCAGTGGCAATCGTTCGCAAATGCCTGCTGGATAGAGGGGTCACGCTGCGAACGGGGGCGCACCCCTCCAAATCTCCCTGTGTGCCCGTCGCCCAAATCAATCAAGTGGCAAAGCTGCGCCGAAAAGGCCATCGCATCCAGGCGATTGCGGAAGAATACGGGGTAACGGTGCAAACCATCTATCGCTGGCTGCGACGCCACCCCGATCCACCGGTCCGCAAGCCAAAAAAGAAGTCGTAAAAACACCTAGTGCTTTGTCACAGCCAGAACTTGGGGTGTGGCAAAGGGGTCAGGCGTCAATTGTGCGCAGCACCCGCAGGGCCGTTCCGGCAATTGACGCCTGACCCCTTTGCCACACCGATCCCAAAATTAAATTGTGACAAAGCACTAGTATTTAACGGCTACCCCCACAGCGCCCGCCGCTCGGTGTGCCTGGCTCACTCGTGCGGCTCCCCGTCGTAGGCGGCGGGGCTATGCCCAAAGGAGTAAAGGACATGGAAAACGCCATTGAAAGCCAGGACGGCCAAGAGTGAGACCACCAAGGTCGTACCGCTCACCCGTTCCTGCACCAACGTCCAGACAAACTGCAGGATGCAGAGTGCCGAGACGATCAAGAGGGTCGGCTTGCGGGAAATCCACTCGACAACGAGAGCCCCAAGCGGCGCCCCGACGGCCACGACGGGAGCCGCCGCCAACCAGTTGGCGAAGACCGCGGGCTCCACCGCATAACCCTGGGGGAAAGTCCATGCCAGTGCCACATTCGAGGCAATACCGACCAGGGAAGTGAAAGCCATCAACACGACCGACGTGGGAATCGCAATTTTTAAGTCCGCTCGATACAGCAGCACCAATGTCGCATAAATCAACATATCGATGCCCACACCGGTAATCGATGACACCACCCCGCCCACGAGGCCAACGATCCAGCCGATCGATCCGTCCCACGATCGCCAGTGTTGCGAGATCCCGTCGGCTGAGATGAGCTCCCGCAGTTTGACCAGATGCATGATCCCGAAACTCGCCCATACAACTCCAAATAGCAGCTTCACCCACAAGTCCGGGATCAAGGGAGCCACAAACGCAGCCCCCAGCGGCGTTCCCAGCAGTGCGCCGTAGAGCGCGGGCCGTAGCAAACTCCAGTGCAACGGGCGCCCGACCGTGAAGATATAGATCGACGCCGAGACCATCCCGATCGATTGCACCGCGAGTCCAAAGTTTCGACCCAGCGAACCAGGCATCTCAAACAGCAGGACCAAGACCGGGAAGCCGACCGTGCCTCCCCCCATCGGTGTCGAACCCGCAATGTAAGAACCGAAGGACATGGCCAATGCGATCGGCCAATGCGAGCGAACCGTCTCCCAGTGACCACCCACCGCGACGATCGTCAACCAGGCGGAATAAAACAACACCAACCAAATCAGAAACGGACGAAGCTGACTGACCCAGGCCAGGAAACCGCGAGCAGCTGCGGGCGAGGGATCTGCCAAAACGCGGCTCATGGCCGTGGCTCCACAACCTGGGCCTCATGCGGTCGTCTCACGATTCTCAATAATCCGATCAACTGCTCTCGCTCCTCGTCGCTCAAATGCCCCAATTGCCGCTCGTGCATCGGGATGATCGCTCGGTCCATCTCATCCAACAACGCCAGCCCCGCCGCGGTGATGCACACATCCACCCGCCGTCGATTGTCGCTCGGCCGAATCCGCTCGATCCACTTCCGCTGGCTCAGCCGATCCAACATCCGCGTGATGTCCGGCCCGCGCGAGACCAAGTTGCGTCCCAGCTGCATCGTCGGCACCGCCCGCGGATGACTGGCTCGCAACAACCGCAACACGTTGTACTGCTGGGCCGAAACGCCAAACCCCGCCAGACATTCGTCCTCGATCGCCTTCAACAGGTCGTACGTCCGCCACAGGTGCAGAAACACCCGCTGCGATGGAGAATCAAACGGTATCGCGCCATCCGCCGCGGGATCTGGGTCAGCCATCATTCCCCCAGTATCCCTCCCCACAGATCATTGTCAAGACGACATTTGTTGAAACAAGCTAGTGCTTTGTCACAGCCAAAACTTGGGGTGTGGCAAAGGGGTCAGGCGTCAATTGTGCGAAGCACCGGCAGGGCCGTTCCGGCAATTGACGCCTGACCCCTTTGCCACACCGATCCCAAAATTAATGTGACAAAGCACTACATCCCGTTGATGGGGATCTGTCAGCTTGATGGCCGTCAACAGGAGCCTTCTTTCTGTGGCTCCACGTTGACTCCGCAGTCAGAATTTCATCGACAGACGTTTCAATCGCCGAGCCCCGACCGATTCAGATGCAACGTCGGTTCCGCCTTGCCGCTCCGTTCTCGGCCAGGGACGTCGGGGCCGTCACCGCGGGGTGCCGCCGGCCCAACCTGCCAGGCGTACGGCTGCGTCCAACATTTTTGCACCGGGCTCTCTGTGGTCGGAAACTCGGGAGCTTCCGAGCTTGTCACTTCCGCACGGACGTAGAGCTCGTCACCCGTACACTGATACTCTGCCCGCAATCCCTCCACGACGGCCAAGACTTCGCCCAGTTCCGCGGAATAATCGAGTATCCCGGGCACGACTTCGCCGGTTGCCGGATCCAATCGAGCGGTCGTGCTAGTATCGTAGTTTTTTCGAGTCCCGATAAACCGAGTCGTGAATTGGGCCTCCCCATCGGGTCGGATCGCGATTGACAGTCGCCGAGTGACCGGGTCAAAAGCCAGTTCCGTCAATTCGACTCCGGTGGACGAATAAAAATCACCGGCTCTCATCGCATCCAAGATCGCTTGAGTACTCAGCGACTCGGCCCGGACTTGAATCCAACCTCTCCCCGGCTTCGCTTTTTGATTTCCGTGATAATTGTGACTATCGTCGGTCGCCAAGCCATACATCGGCGGTGCGTTGTACTGGGTCAGCCGCAGCGTTGTGGTGATGTCCCACATTCTTTCTAAGCTGTGGCGTTTCACGCTACCCAGATCTCCGTCTCCCTCAACACCGTTCCAGACCTCAAAAAAGCGATTCTCGAGCAGCCAAGCCAATTCTTCAGCACTGAGGCCCCGATCACTGAGATTCGGATGATTGAGCGACGGCAGGATATCGCGACCCGTTCGTTCCGCTTGCTCCGCCACGGCTCGCAAGTTGTTCCGCACCATATCGACAAACGATGCACCACCTTGTGGCTGCAAAACCTCGCCGATGTTGGTGGCGTTGATATGCACGCCTTTGTCCGTGATTTCTTCAGACGGAATCAGCAGGAACTTGCCCGGAATCTCGAACGCCGCTTGGATTTTGGACAACGGCTGAAGCCGCACTTTCGACCCGGTCTCGGGCGTTCCTTCCATTTCAATCCAATCTGCTGGGAACCTCGCTTGATACCGCGGAAAGGCCTGTTTTCCGCCCCGCTTTTCCACCTCGGTCAACGATATCCACTTTTCGCCTTCACTGAGGATATTGTGATCGGACATCGCCAGAAAATGATAGCCTCGCTCCCGATACCAGTCGACAATCATCTCCGGAAAGTCATCGCCATCACTCCACAGCGAGTGCGTATGGAGATTGCCTTTGTACCAACGTTTGGGGGCAGGATTCGCTTCCCCTTCACTCGGCGCACCCGCCTGTTGGGGCCACGGTGCAGCCAGGATTTTGGCGCAACTCTGACCAGACAGTCCGTGCAACAGATAAACCGCCGCCAATACGGCAACCCAAACACCTCGCATAACCGCTCTCCCGTCGCACCGTTGCTTGAAGCCCTCTCGACTAACACGTGCAACCGGCCCCGTACGTCACCCACCGCTGCACGGCGTTCAGACTACCCCCTCGCCTCCACGCTCTCAACCCACAATTGGTTAAGATTCAACGTAACCGTAACACCTGGATCGCACGGCCAACCACCACCCGGCCACCGCAGCGTCCCTCGTCGTAGGACGCCCCAGTCAGTCGCACCAACTCGGTCGGCAATTCAGGACCTCCCCAAACCGCTATTGCAATTCAATTGCTTTTGCATTTTAATATCCCTGTTCGAGGTGGCCGCCCAGCAACGTCGCCCGCCGAGGCCTGGAACTTGGCCAGGCCGCGGCGTGTACGCCGCAATCGACAGGCTTGCTAGATTCGGCGACCCAAAAAACCAACCGGACCTCAGGTGTTTTTTGACGGACTGGATACCTTCGCTAATGACGACGAACCCCATGACGCAGACCAACGACGGAACAACCCCAAGCCTGATGCCTGCCATCCACTCGCTGGGCTCGGCGGGGACCGAACCCCGCGTCCACTGGAGCGATTCCCTGGGAATGCTGGCCTCGATCGGCTGCGCGATTCACTGCGCCGCGATGCCATTTGTGATTGCCTATTTGCCGTCGCTCGGGCTGAACTTTTTGGCGGACGAGTCGTTTCACAAATGGATGGCGGTGGCTTGTTTTGCGATTGCGCTGGCCGCTTTTGTGCCTGGCTTTCGACGTCACGGACGTTGGACGCCGGCCCTGATCGGCTCGATGGGACTGGCCGTGATTTCGATCGCCGCCTTTGGGTTTGCCGGTGATTGCTGCGCCAGTTGTAGTGTTGATACGACTTTGGCCAAGGGCTCGATTAACGAGTCCTGTCCAGATACCTTCTGTACCAAATGCGTACCAACCGGCGTCACATCGCCCCTGCCTGCAGGTATTGAGGTTGCCAATCAACCTGCCGCCTCGCAAACGTGGTTCGAGCCGCTGGTCCCCTGGCTGACTCCGCTGGGTGGTTTAATGCTGGTGGGTGCCCATCTTCTGAATCATCGTTCGGGCTGCCCGAAAACCTGTTGCCGCTGACCGAGCCGCAAGGGACTGGCCGCATGGAGTTGTTACCATGGACCAATCGATCGTTCCCCAGATCGCACTTCTCCGAACGATAAGGCACGGGGTGGCTCAGACGTCCATAAACGCGTCAAAAACAAGCCCAAAGAACTTGGGAAACAGGCTCCCCAGAATCGCGCCAATCACAAATGCAACCGCGGCAATCGAGAGTAGAGCCATTAAACTGCCGGGCACGCCAATCAACAGAATGTAGGCAACGGTACCGCCTATCGCCAACAAAACTCCCCCAAAAACGCCAGCAAGTACCCGTTTAACGTAGCCCTTTCTCTCCCAAACCGGATTATTTGACGCCGAATCAATCGCCCTACCAACCGTATCCGAGACCCAGGCCGAGTCAAGGACACCCCAGCGACGCATACCGGTTCCCAATCTCTGCATTTCGCAACCGCCAAGCCCCGCTTCCAGCCCCTCGACCACCGCGCCGCTGCTGCGATCGGCTCGACGCGACGCCCCCGCAGCCCTGGGGCCCGGTATCCGCCGAGCTCGTTCAAAAAGAAATCTTCTTATTAGGTCAACTGCCCACCCACTTGGACTGTCAATGGAACTACGGACACGACTCGATGGCGAATGAGAACACCGTTTGCTGCCTTAACCGCGTCGTCAAAAAAAATTGCTGTCCCCATTTTGGCGTGTCGCGTGAATAATCCAAGGCGGCGCGTCGGGTGAACGAAATCTTCCTGTGGCGAACTCATGAAGCCAGAACAAGTCTTCGAAATACTGATTCGCGAGAATGCCGACATGCTGCTCGCGTATTTGCGGTCCGTCGTACGCGATAAGGACGCGGTTGATGATCTCTTTCAGGAATCGATGCTGGTGGCTTGGAGGAAGATCGAGCAATACGATCGGGATCGTCCGTTCGGTGCTTGGCTGCGCGGGATCGCCAGAAATTTGGCGTTAGGTCACTTCCGCGAGCGTGCCGGGCACGGTCAACCACTGGACAGTGCAGCATTGGAATGGCTCGAATCGCGATTCGCTCAAGTCCAGGGGCTGGGCGGCGACACGCTGGGAGAAAAGTTGTCGGCCCTGCGAGATTGCGTTGAAGCATTGCCGGAACCCTATCGGCAACCGGTGCGGATGCGGTACACCGACTCATTGCCACTTCCTGAAATTGGCAAATCGCTGCAATTGACGGCGGAGGCATTGAAGAAACGATTGACCAGGGCCAAGTTACGCCTGGCCGATTGCTTGGAACGTAAACTGGCCGCAGTAGGTGAACTGACATGAATAACGACCCCCCATCACTCGACAGACTTCGCGAGTCCTACATCGATGCCCTGCTATCCGTCGCCTACGACGAGGACCAGGGGTCCGTGGCGGAGCGGATTGAGCGAGTCATGCAGCGTATCGAACAGGAAAAGGGGGTTGCCTCCGATCGATCGTCTAACGCTGCCCCGACCACGACTCGCAAAACCTGGAATCGTTGGATTTCAATTGCAATTGCGGCCTCTTTGCTTGTCGGAATGTCGTTTGTGCTTCAATCTGTGAGCCCGATCCAACCGGCACTCGCGGCAATCGAGAAAAGCATCGCGGCGGCGGCAGAACAAATCGCGAGAAAATACCTCGTGACTGTCACTTATAAATCGGGTGAACAATCGTACGAGATCGAGAATGACCTGTACGTCAAGGGGCACGACCGATTCGCACTGCGACATCCCGCCGTTGTACCTGGAGCGGATTTGTGGTTGGGCAAAAATGGGGATGCGACATGGGTCGTCCCGGCAATCGGTCCCGTTCTGACGGGTAACGACCTGGCACTCAGCCGCTGGCTGAGTGCCCAAGAACAATTGTCAACGCCGTATTTGCATGTCACGACCGTTTTGGACCGCATGTCGCGCGGCTATCAACTGAGGGAACTGGGCGAGTCGACGATTGGCACTCGCGAAGGCAAAGACGTCGTCTGCCGACATGTGGTGGGCGAGCGAAAAAATCTGGCAAATACAAACTTACCTGCAACCATTGAACTATGGTCCGACAAGGCATCGGGAGTGGCGATCCGCATCGAAGCATGTTGGTCGTTAGCCGCATCCGAATCGGGTCGTGAAAAAGTTGTCATCGAATTCGTTGATCAACCGGAGTTACCAGATAACTGGTTTGAAGCGGAAGGCCATTACTCGGGCTCACGCGGGACAATCACCTTCGACACAAGCCCTTTGAACACAAGCCCTTTGAACTCGAGCCCTTTGAACTCGAGCCCTTTGAACACAGACACCTTCAACACAAAGGACAAGCCATGAAGAAGCACCAATACGCCATTCGCCCCATTGCGGGCATTGTCCGCCGATTCCTTCGCCTCCAGTGCACGTTGGTTGCACTGTTAGTCGGCTGCGGGAGTCTCGCCACACAAACGAGCTGGAGTCAAGACTCTGGTCGAGCCACCAGCCAATCGAATCCAGAAAAAATGGTAACGTTCTCCAGCGACGTGGCCGCGATCATTTACGACAAATGCTCGTCCTGCCATCGACCGGACCAAGTCGGCCCCTTCTCGCTGTTGACTTACGACGACGTGCGCCAGCGGGCGGCGACGATCGAAGCCGTCATTGAGGACAACTACATGCCGCCCTGGAAACCCGTCAATCATAACGTTCAGTTTTTGAACGATCGCAGCTTGAGCAAGTCGCAGAAGGACATCATTCGCCGCTGGATCGCCGCTGGCTGTCCCGAGGGCGACAGAGCTGCCATTCCAGCACCGCCAGAATTTCCCAATGGTTGGAGCCTCGGCCAGCCCGATCTGGTAGTCAAAATGAATGGCAAATTCGCTGTTCCTGCCGATGGTCCAGACATCTATCGATCGTTTGTGTTTCCACTTCAGCTCACTGAAGACAAATGGGTCAAAGCGGTCGAGTTGCGCTCGAGTGCACAGTCGGCGATGCATCATGCGTTGTTCTTCCTGGACAGCTCCGGCAGCGCGAGAAAAATGGACGGCTCCGATGGCACAGCCGGCATCTCTGGGATGGGATTTCTCGGCGACTTTGGCGGCGTGGCAGGGGGCAACTCACCAGCCATCGGCGGTCTAATGAATCGACTTGCCGCTCGGCGAAACCCAGCAGGGGCGAGAGCCAGCGACGAGGGGGGGATCGACAATGCCCTGGCTCGCAGCCTAGGTGGTTACGTGCCGGGTGCGATACCAGCCAAATTGCCTGGAGACTTGGCAATGCCACTTCCCAAAGGCTCGGATATTGTCATGCAGACGCACTTCCATCCATCCGGAAAACCCGAGACCGAGCAAGCCGAGTTGGCTTTGTACTTTGCAGATCGGCCCCCCGCCAAACAACTGGTGACGATCCAAGTCCCGCCCATGTTCGGCTTCGGAGCTAATATCGATATTCCGGCGGGAGAAAAGGCCTACCGTGTCTCGGAATCGTTCACGCTTCCCGTCGATGTTCAAGCCGTCAGCGTCGGTGGGCACGCCCATTACGTCTGTCGAGAGATCAAGATGATCGCACGAACACCAGCTGGGAAGGAAATCACTTTGATGCAGATTGACGATTGGGACTTGGATTGGCAGGATCGTTACCTGTTCGCCGAGCGAATCGAATTGCCTGCCGGCACCGTACTCACCACCGATATCGTCTATGACAACTCGGCGGAAAACCCAGAAAATCCTCACCACCCCCCCCAACCCATTCGATGGGGTCGTCAATCGACCGATGAAATGGGGAGCGTCACATTGATGGTCACGTCCAGTGATGAAAGTCAGCGGGCAGACCTGGAGGACGCCGTCAGGCAACACTTTACGAAATCGATCATTGATCGATTCTCGACCGGCGATGGGATCCGCCAAATGCTGCTGCAGCTCGATGACAATCGCGACAACAAGTTGCAAAGGTCCGAAGCTCCCGAGCGGATGAGAGAGCAAATGTTCGACAGGCTCGATCAAAACTCCGACGGTGCGTTGGATTCAACCGAGCTCGGTCGACTCGGTGACCTAATTGAACGCTTTCGACCTCGGAAACGGTGAGATGGGTTAGTGGTCTGTCACCACTTAATTTTGGGATGGGCGTGGTTGGCCGTGAACCCATCGTCCGCGGAAGCTCAGCAACCAATGCGTCCACACGACGCGAAAGGTGATTCCAGCATGTGCAAGACAAATCTTCGGAGAGCCATCGTTACGGCTGCTTGCATTCTGAACCTGGTGGCGACAGTGGGCCAGGCGTCGCCACCGCAACAGGACTGGGAGTTCACGGATGTTGCGGGGCAAAACCATGCCCCTTTTGAGGACCAGACGACCCGAGCCGTTGTCTTGGTCTTCATATCCGTCGACTGCCCGATTGCCAACGCCTATCAGCCGCTGCTGAAAAAATTGGCCCGTCAGCATGCCGACCACGGAGTACGCTGGTTCATGATCCATCCACATTCTGGGACAACACCCGAGCGGGCCATCACACACGCTCGGCAGTTCGAGATCGAGGTGCCGATCGTCGTCGATCCCCAACAGACGATCACTCGTCGGGTAGGCGCGCGGGTCACCCCAGAAGTCCTCGTGTTCGCCGCCGGAGAGAAAGAGGCCGTCTATCAGGGACGTATCGACAATTTGCATGCCGGTTTTGGCAAAAAGCGAGCCGCAGCGACGACCCACGAATTGGCGGACGCCTTACAAGCGATCGTTGACAGGCAGCCGATCCAGGTCAAACGGACCGAGCCGATCGGGTGCTTCATCGCCTTCGAGGATACCGTCGACGAATTCCCGACGGACGACGATTGGCTGCAAGTTGACGACACGAATGTCGTCGCCCCGGCAGATCGCTGGCAGCAGAAATAACTGGGCGTTTCAACGCCAAAAGGGGAGTCAAGGTGTCGGCCGGAGACAGTCACAAGGGACACACATCCTTCGCGGGAGAGGAAGCCGGATGAATCAATCACCGCCTTTCCCCGACAAAAACCGTATTCACAACGTCCCGATTGAGAACCTTGGCATGTACCAGATCACGCAAAACCAACTGACCCAACTATACCTGGAACAGAAACCACCCTGCATCTCGCTCTACCTACCGACGCATCAACGCCATCCGGAAAACCAGCAAGACGCGATTCGCTTTAGAAATCTGCTCCAGACGCTCGGGATCAAAATCCAGCAGCTTTATCCAGACATGTCAATGGAATACGAACGGTCAAAGCTGCAGAGCCTCTCGTACGACATCGAATTCTGGAACCGGCGAACCGAGTGACTCGCGATTCTTTGCTCTCCGGACGGCATGCACCAGTTTGATCTTCATCGAGCCGTCGTGGAATCGGTCGATGTGGCCGATGGCTTTAACTTGAAGCCGCTGTTACTGGAATTGCAGGCGGCGGACCGTTACCACGTGCTGGCACTCAGTCGGCATGAAGCCAAGCTATTTGAGGGAAATCGCAATTCGTTACATGAAGTCTCTGTGAGTCATTTCCCATCCACCATCGACGATGCGCTGGGATCGGAACTGACGGAGCAGCACCTAACGGTGGCATCATACGGTGCCGGAGCAGCCCGTGCGGGGAATGGTGGAACAACCCCATCTGTCCACGCGCACGGAGACAAGACCGATGAAGTGGACAATGACCGCGACCGATTCTTCCGCTCGATCGATCGCAGTATCCTCGAACACCACTCACGCCCGTCAGGACTACCCCTGATGCTGGCAGCGTTACCCGAATATCAGGAGCCATTCCACGCCATCAGCCACAACCCTTTCCTGATGACGATCGGCCTCACTAGAAGTCCAGACTCCTTGAAACTCGACCAGATGCGTTCGGCGGCATGGCAGGTCATGGAACCTCAGCTTGAGGAACGGATGGCCAAACAAATATCCGACTTCAAAACCGCTGAAGCACAGAGCTTGGGTACCAGCGATTTAGCCGACCTAGCTGAGGCGTTGGTGGCTGGCCGAGTCAAACGCTTGCTAATCGAGGCCGATCGCCTGATTCGCGGAAAACTAGACCCGCTGACGGGCGTTATCGAGATCCTTCCAGCAGACCAAGTCGACTCCGTAGATCTTTTGGACAGAATGGCAGCAATGGCGTTAAATCTGGGGGGCGATGTGGTGATTGTCCCAGCCGAGCAAATGCCCGCAACCAGTGGTGCAGCCGCCTTCTTCCGTTACTGATGCCGAATGACGCCCTGCCAAGCGACGCACGCCCTCACGGCGATGACTTTCCCCTGCGTCCGCGATGAGCCTCATTGCACCCCCGCGGCGGTGATGTGAGACTTTCCTGGTGGACGGTCTTCTGGGAGTCGTGCCATCGTGGACGGGATCGCCGCATCGGTGAAGAAGGCGGGCTTGGGTTGACAAATCCGATCCGCGGCATCTTGGGCGGTCTCATTTCGCTCCACACGCAGGATTGGACCACTCGCGGAATAAGTCGTCGAGACTTGCCACAACACGTCGTCATTCATCTTCAGCTTCAAGTAACTCGTGTGAGGGGTATAGCGAATACGTTCCTGAACCGGACCAAACCCCGGACCAAACCCCGGACCAATCCTCGGACCAAAGTGATCACGTACAATCTCTTGCTTCTCCGAACCCCGCAGGACCACGGCCTCCAAACGCAGCGGGGCTTGCTCATCCACCACAAATCCCAACTGCTCGAGACGCTCGTGCAATGCTCTGGCGACTGTTTCCGACGCATTGCCCAAGTGATTTAGCTCAACCGCCAGCGAGATTCGGCTCCCACGGCCGAACACGAGCATCTCCGCCGCACTGAGGTCCGCCGTATTCCGAACAATTTCTTGTCGACGACTTTCGTTGATCAACTCCAGTCCGAAAACGCGATCGGGTGTCACAATCCAAGTGGTCGAGCCGGTCTGGGCGCGATACAACTCGTTGGCCAGCGAGAAGTTCCAAACAACCACTTGCAGTTTCGGATCAACAATTCGTCCGCCATTCACCAGCAACAAAGAATTGTCGGCCCATACCACAGAGTTGATCGCATACCCGGTTTCAAATGAGAACAGCGATTGTCCGTTTGTCAGATCGAACCCATGGACAGCCGCCCCGCTGGACGCCACCAATGATCGGCCATCAGGTGAGACATCCAAGTTCCTTAACGAAGCCATAAATTTCTGCTGTCCTCGAATTTGACCGACGAGGGTTCCGTCCTTTAGTCGCAAAATCCACAGGGACCCTTTTTGAAAGAATACGATATGAGAATGGTCGCGACTGAGGCCCCATGCGCCCGGATTGGACACCGAGTAAACGCACACTTGCTTTTCTAGATCCCACAATGCTAAATGACTGCCGATCGTAAACAAGTGCTGATCATCGACAAACAACGACGAGTGGGCAGTGAACCGATCCCGTTGCGAAAAATTGCCAAACTTCCAGGCATTTTCCGGTACCAACTGGTCGTTAGCGAGTTTCCAAAACACGAGCCCTCCCGAGCCAACGCCAAACGAATTGTGAATGGTAACAACCGATTGTTTATCCGGCGAAACCACCACATCGTTCACCTCTTTGAAAGGCAACGTAAAGTCCCCAAAGACCTCGTCGCTGTCTGTATCGACCAGGATCGCTTGTGACGTATCGTGAAAAGGATTGGTCCGGTAAACCGCGAGCAGTTCGCCGGAATTGCCACTGTAGAAGAGCCGAGACCTCGTGTGCGGCTGATAATCCGCACTAAATCGCGCCGGCGGCAAGTCGATCGACTTGTCGTTGACGTACTCCCGTTGCGGACCGGGTACATAGCTAAACAAGGCGGAGTCGAGCGAGACTTCTTTGGCGATTTTGACGGTGCGGCCTTCGATCGGCAGTTCTCCGTCTCCAAAGACCTTCAGGTCGGGCTCGGCTTGGGGTGCCTGCATGCCACCCAGAGACGAATCGACACTGCCTGAGGGCTGACTCGGTTGGATCGACGTTCCACCTTCAAACGGATTGGTTTCCACGGCCACCTTCGCGCGGACTTCACTCAGATGGGTTCGGTCGGCTTCGCTCAGTTTATCGAGAGCGATCGTGATGAATTTATCGTCTTTCTTCAGTAGCTTTACTTCGGTATCGGTGAGATCAAGGATCGTGGCTTCAACTTGGAATTTGCCAGTGGCGTCTGTCCAGGTTCGATACTCCTCCGGAAAGCCTTGTGGTTTGGCCGAGCTAACCAACTTGGCTCGACGGGGAGGAACGAGATGCCGAACCTTACGACCGAAAAAATCTGCCTCGACGCGACACCATCCGCCACCCACCAATTCAATCACAACCTGTTGCTGCTTCTCGCCGTGGAATTCGAATTCGATCCGATCGCCGACTTTGAACTTTGCGGCTTGGTTCTGGGCAACTACCCAACCGTTCAATAATCCCACCCCGATCAAAGTCACCAAAGCCAACAGCCGGCCGGCCGGCGAAGGAAATACGACACTACCAATCCCAGCCTGACGTAACATAAACCGCCCGTTCAAATGTGAGGAAATTGGGAATTTGTCAACCGACGTCTGGCCTTATTATAATCGTAACCATTCGTGAAACAAGCGATGGTCGATGGTCGACCACCAGCGAGCGGTTAGATTGAAAGTGCGAAGATTCTGCCACGATCGATCCGGAGCACCCCGTCGACGAGTCTGATTTTTGTACCCATTCCACCACCCGGCTAAGGGCGGTCGGGGCATTTACGTCCCAGCCGACACCTTGATTCCCCTGTTTTCTAGATTAGGATTTAAGGACGCGCATTCGCGTTGTCGGACGACCGGGACGACCTGGCAACTGGGGCGGTTTGGGGCTGGCGGGTGTTCAGAATGGCAACGCTCGACCGCTGGCCGTCCGGAAAGTAGAATTTCGCGCGGATACGGGGTACTTGGGACTTACCGCAGAAGGTTTTGTAATGATTTTGATGTCGAGTCTCGTTTGGTTGGTGGCGTTGCTGTTGGCTCCCGTGGCACAGGACGCGGAATCCCGGACCTGGAAGGCCGGAAAAGCCGCCTACTCGATCAAGGGCGAACTGTTTGCCTACAACGACACCACCGTCGTCATCAAACGAACCGGCTCGGAAAAGCTGGTGGCGATGGAAATCGCCGAGCTGGCGGAAGCTGACCAAAAGTTCATTGCTGACAAACGGGAACAGGATCAGCGAGAAGCCCAAGTGCCATCGGCAGAGGACTGGCATACCTGGACTTCGGCCTCGGGTTGGCAGATCCGCGGACGAGTGCTGGCGTATGGCCGAAAAGACCTGGTGGTCGATCGCAAGCTGGGCTCCGTCACGATCAACGGCAAAAACTTCAGCAACCTCGACGCATTGCATCAAAAGTTGGTACTCGCCAGTCTCTCGAAGCTGGAGGGCAAGACCATCGCCGACGATTCGGACCTGCGAACCTTGGCCGTTTCGTTTCAAGGGCAACCCAAAGAGTACACTCTGGAGGGCGTGATGCTCCAATTGGAGAACAAGGACGAGATCCCTGTGCCGTTCTTTCTGTTCAGCGAGAAAGACCTAGAACTGCTGCGGTCCGGCTGGGAAGCGTGGTTGGCTGCCGACAACGACTCGGCAGCTCGAACTCGCGAAGATTTCCTGGTCCAACAAGAGGCCATGCAGTATCAACGGATGCAACGACAGCAAATGCAGCACGAGCAGATGGAAGTCCTGAAACTCAATCTGTTGGCGACGGCTGTGGGTGCGACGAACATTTGGGAAGTCGCTCTCTTCCCCGCACCGGGCGTCCGCGGTCGTCCGATGACCGTGGTGGTTACGGCCCCCAACAGCCAAGCGGCTGCCCAGATCGCCGTGCAACAGCACCGCGGTTTTGTGCCTGGCCCCATCCGTCGCGTCAATAACAACTAGGGCCGCGAGTCGTCGAGTTGCCACTGCGAACTCGTCCCTTGTGACCTCGCTTGCCGCTCGAACGCCAAATCGAACGACGTGCCTTTGGGCAGGCTGCTGACAACGGTTGCGACAGCAGGCTCGGAAAGTCGCGTGCGCCCGTTGCCCAGTGGCTCGTCGGACGCGGTGCGTTCGCGACCGTGCACGCATACACCGAAACTTTAGTCCTTCGGCCGGTTGGGCGAGCTGAAATCCCGACGCTCGTGTTTCTGTGCGTCCTTCACCCTCTCGCGGTTCAACCATCCGATTGACCCCTTGTGTGGCCTCTACCTAGGGCTGACACTCGTCAATGCCTGCGGACCAACTCAGGCCGGCCAACACGTGCTGCGCCGGCTCTCTCAGCAACCTGCCCTCATGGTCCTAAAATCGGGGCCATCTTTATAAAGGTCAGATCACAACTCGACCTCCGTCGCCGCACCTGGCCCTCGCCGTGGCGTCTGAGGAATTTTTTTTCGGAATCTGGCAGGTTCGGGGGCTGAATGCGGATAATACTGCGTATGCATGAGGCGACACCCCAGATCCAACTGTCCGAAACGGCATTTTTGGCCCTGCTTGCAGAACACGAGTTGGGTTTACGTGCCTTTGCGCGTGCTGTAGTGATAGATTGGGATTTGGTGGACGAGGCCTTGCAGGAAGCCAGGCTCACGATGTGGCAGAAACGAGGTCAACTGCAGAGTGCCGACGGATTTATCCCCTGGGCTAAGGTGATTCTCCGCTTCAAATGCTTGAAGCAGTTGGAGAAGCTCCGGCGACGGCGGCCTGTACTCAGCGACGACATTTTATGCACGCTAGCTGAGCGTGACGCGACTCACTCCGCAATCGAGGTGACCCAACGTGGTAGAGCGCTCCACACCTGCCTGGATCAGTTCTCTGCGGAGCATCGCGAGCTGTTGCTGGCACCCCACCGTTCAAACGCCTCGGTGGTGGAGATCGCCCAACGTCAAGGAAAATCCCCAAATGCACTTTATAAGCTGCTGGGGCGGTTAAGAGAACAGTTGGTCGCTTGCATTCGCCAACGCCTGGCTACGGAGGCTCCATGAATACTCGTTCCCATGAACTCGTACAGAAGTATCTGTTAGCGATCGCATCCGAAGAAGAAGTACGCGATCTTGAAAATCTGTTGGAAGGCGACATCGCACTACAGCACGAATTTCTGTTGCAAGCAGAGATCGACGCTCATCTGCACCTCGCGGAACAACCGTTACATGGGGTCGCTGCATCGGCCACGGATCCATTGAGTATTCAGCCTGGCCACCAAGCGGAATCTTCCGGACTTTGGAAGTGGATTTCTGCCATCTCCACTTTGGCGGCTGCAACTCTTTTGGCGTTCTTCGTCATGGATGCCTCACCTGCTCGTCCAGCGATGGCTGCACCGTCTTTGAACAACCTACTTAACAGCGTTTCCTGGATCGAGCGGAACATCTGGGTCGCCGCGTTAAGCGGTGATCTGTCAATGCTTCGAATGGAACTGAATCAGGGTGTCGCTGTTGATGCGAGGACAGAAGAAGCCTACACACCGTTGCACATCGCAGCGGTGTTCGGTCAGACGGCGGCTGCCGAGTTGTTGCTCAGCCACCAAGCCGACGTTCGCTTGACTGACAACAACGGCAACTCCGCCTTGCATATGGCCGTATTCCTGGGGCATACCGAAATCGTGCGCGTCTTGCTGGCGTATGGAGCCGATCCGCTTGCGCAAAATCGAGATGGTTTCAGCTCGATCGACTGTGCCGGTGCACCATGGAGCGAGGACTACGAAGCCCACCTTCGTCAGGCGGAAGCCGAAATGAAGACTCCGCTGGACATGAATCGAATTCGCAGCGAGCGATTCACGATTCTCAAACTGCTGGTGGGAAGTGACAGCCGAACCGATAGACTCCGATTGGAAAGCGAGCGATGAACATACTTACCAAATGCTCAGCCCGAATTGATCTCGACTTCGAGGCACTTCGCAATGCGCATCGTCGAATCCGCGACGCCTTTAATGGACGTCCCATCAGGATTGAGATGATCAAATGAGTCATTCCGATCACGACCTGGCTGCGGTGCAAACAACGACTCGCTCCGAGCGCAGGCATGACATTGATGCGCTACGAGTCATTCTATTTGGGCTGCCTATCTGGCTTCACTATGTCACTCTTTGCACGTGGACCCATGCTGCCGTGACGCATGTGAGTGCTCGACAGTTCACTGACATTCCTCCAGACATTGATGCATTGGTCCAAGCTACCTGCATTCACTGTCATGATTCGCATACAGAGACCTCGCTGAACCTGGAATCGTTGTCGAGCGCTTTGGCCGACCCGGAGTCGATGAAAAAATGGGTTCATGTCTTTGATCGTATTAAAGACGGTACCATGCCTCCGCCTTCCGAAGCACGCCCCGATGTTGAGATCGCAGCCGCCGCGACGGATGCACTCAAGAACTGGTTGCAAGAATACAGCCTGTCGCAACAGCAACGCGCTGGACGTGTACCAGCAAGGCGGCTGACCAGGTCCGAATATCGATTCACGGTACAGGACTTGTTGGGCATCCAATGGGATGCAACAAAACATCTTCCCGATGAAGTTGATTCAGGAAGCTTTGATACCGTAGGCAACACTCAGCGACTTTCTGCCATCCACATGGAAGGCTTCTTGCAGGCCGCGGATGAAGCCTTGGCGCAAGCCATTGCTCTCGGCCCGAATCCGTATCGTGCGGTAAGCCTGGACTTCGAGAACAGTGCCAACCTCCGGTACTTTGATGACAAGAAGCTGCATGAAGGCGGCAACATCATGCGACGCCTGGAGAAAGGTGTCGTGATCTTTGTCGACAACGACTATCTGATTCATTCATACCGATCGATGGGTATGAGCATCGACGTGTCCGGTATCTACCGAATTACAGCGCAGTTCGAAGCCTTCCAGGCGAAACAGCCGGTCACCTACAAGATCATCGCCAAGCGGCCCAGCGGCGATGCGAGCTTGATTCAAGTGGGTGATCTCGATCCTGGTGAGCCTACGGACATCGAAACCGATGTCTATCTTGAACCCGGCGACAGCTTCTATGTGACGATGCATGCGGATGATCAGGGCACCGCCTACATCGCGCTTCGGGCCATCGACGTCAAGGACTATCAAGGTCCGGGATTGGCGATTCGATCGCTGGGCGTGGCTGGACCGATTCACGACAAGTGGCCGCCCAAGAGTACTCGTGACCTATTACACGGGGTTGAGTTTCTGACGAGTACAGAGACAGGTGCTACGGAAATCAAACTCTCCGAACATCCGATTGAGCACGTACGGGAGATTGTCGGCAAGTTTGCTGAGCGTGCGTTTCGTCGCCCAGTCCAACCTGCGGAAATCGACTCGTTTGTTGAACTCGCTCAACCAGCCATCGAAGCAGGACTGCCATTTGACGAAGTGATCCCCGTACCGCTACGATCCATTTTGTGTTCGCCTCAGTTTCTCATGCATGCAGGTCAGCCTGGAGACTTGGACTCCTTTTCGCTCGCCAGTCGATTGTCCTACTTTTTATGGAAGAGTCTGCCGGACGCTGAGTTGCTTGACTCGGCTTCCATCCGAGCGCTGAATACCGACGTGGAATTGGCACGACAAGTTGACCGCCTGCTGGAGGACCCTCGCTCGCAGCGTTTCGTCAACGACTTTGTGGGCCAATGGCTGCGACTGCACAAGATCAATGCGACTTCGCCCGATGCGAAACTCTATCCAGAATTCGATGAACTCCTCGGCGATGCACTCCCGCAAGAGACGCAACTCTTCTTCGCCCATCTCATTCGGGAAAATGCTTCGCTCACCGACCTCATCGACTCAGATTATACGTTCGTGAGTCGACGCTTGGCCCAACATTATGGCTTTCCGAACATCCAGGGTCAACATTTCCGCAAGGTACAACTTCCCGCAGGTAGTCCCCGCGGTGGCGTGCTGACACAAGCTGCGGTCCTGAAGACAACGGCCAATGGAACGGTTACATCAC
Organism: Pirellulaceae bacterium; assembly: GCA_018402565.1. Classification (GTDB taxonomy): domain Bacteria; phylum Planctomycetota; class Planctomycetia; order Pirellulales; family Pirellulaceae; genus M30B19. The sequence continues at coordinate 192,457 of JAGYIQ010000004.1, forward strand.
CCGTGACTCGAGGAAACTTTGTGCTCACCAATTTGTTGGGGACCCCACCTTCGCCACCTCCGCCCGGCGTTGGCTCGATCGAACCGGACACACGCGGCAAGACGACGATTCGAGAGATTCTAGAGGCGCATCGCGACAACGAGGCCTGCCAAGCTTGTCATCGGAAGATTGACCCACCAGGTTTTGCGCTCGAGTCGTTTGATCCAATTGGGAGTCTGCGCACGAACTACCGTTCGAGCGGACCGGGCGAGGGTCTCTTTGCGCAGTTCTCGCCAGCGACTTATCACGCTGGACCACGGGTTGACCCCAGCGGCGAGACAGCCGCTGGTCGCCAGTTCGGAGACATCATTGAATTCAAAAAAATCTTGATGGACCAAAAGGAACAGGTCGCCCGCAACTTTGTGTCCCAGCTAATTGTCTACTCGACCGGCGGGGAGATCGAGTTTTCCGATCGCGAAGTCATCGAGGCAATCTTAAAGCAAACCGAAGCAAACAACTATCCCGTACGAGATCTGATTCACGCCGTCGTCCAAAGCCGTCTGTTCCGCCAAAAGTAATTGGGATATACCTATGACAACGCGTTCACTCCATCGCCGCACCTTCTTGCGGGCAGCCGGTATTTCACTCGGACTTCCTTTTTTGGAGTCGATGACGCCTGCGCTGGCGACCAGTCGCGCAGCGCCGCCCAAGCGACTGATCTTTGTCTGCACCGCACTCGGACTGCACTCGCCGAACCTGTGGCCGAAGACGACTGGCCCAGACTACGAGTCGACGGCCTACCTGGAAATCCTGAAAGCTCATCGAAACGACTTCACGCTCCTCAGCGGACTTTCGCACGAGGAACAAACCGGACGGCAACCGCATGACAGCGAAATGACTTGGTTGACGGCGGCGCGGAAGCCGGGGATGGCTGGTTTTCGCAACTCGGTTTCCGTCGATCAAGTCGCAGCCAATCACTTTGGCAACGCAACTCGCTTTTCGTCAGTGACCCTGGGGACCGCCAAAGCTCAAAGCCAATCGTACACCAGCGGCGGTGTGATGATCCCGGCGGAAACGTCTCCAGCCAGCGTCTTTTCAAAAATGTTCCTGGACGGCAAGCCGGACGAGGTACGCGAGCAACAACGACGACTTGGCGAGGGCCGCAGCATTCTGGATCAACTGCGCAGTGAGACCCAGAAGCTGCGCGGTCGAGCCAGTGCGTCGGACAATCACCTGCTCGATGACTACTTTGATTCTGTCCGGCAAGCCGAAACCAAAATCGCCGCCGCTCAAGGCTGGATAGACAAACCCAAGCCGACTGTCCACGTTGAGCCACCGGTCGACATTAACGATCCATCGGACTTGCTCGGACGAACCCGATTGTTGATGGACCTCGTGCCGCTGGTTGTACAAACCGATTCTTCACGAGTCATCACCGTGATGGTGCAGGATCACGCGGTCGTTCCCCAGGTTGAAGGGATTTCAACCGATCACCATAATCTGTCTCATCATGGGCAAGATCCTGCCAAGATCGGGCAATTAGAGAAGATCGAGGCCGGTATCGTTCGGTGTTTTGGCAGTCTTTTAGAGCAAGTCAAACAGCCCACTGAATTCGGTACCCGTTTGCTGGACAATACGACGATCGTCTTCGGCAGCAATCTTGGCAACGCCAATTCACACGAAGCCAAAAACCTGCCGATCTTTCTGGCTGGTGGTAGCTATTCGCATGGCCGATACGTTGACCTGCGAAACGATCACGACCAACCGCTGTGCAATTTGTTTGTTCGCTTGCTGCAGGACGCGGGAATCGAAGCGGAAGCCTTTGGCCAAAGTACAGGCCGACTGACCTGGACTTGAGCCGCCCAGAGTCGGTCGACACTGCAGAAAACCGGTGGAGACCAAATCGTTCCCGTATCAATCGCGTGCTTACGCATTTCGCTTTAATAGCCAAGACATGGTGCGTCCCCAGGTGGCTTTTGTTCCAGCAAGTGGCCATGCAGTATCAAAGGATGCAGCGTCAGCAGCAGCAGCAGCACGAGCAGATGGAAGTGCTGAAACTCAATCTATTGGCGAGGGCTGTGGGTGCGCCGAACATTTGGGAAGTCACCCTCGTCCCCGCACCAAGCGTTCGCGGCCGTCCAATGACCGTGGTGGTTACGGCCCCCAACAGCCAAGCGGCTGCCCAGATCGCCGTGCAGCAGCACCGCGGTTTTGTGCCTGGCCCCATCCGTCGCGTCAATAACAACTAGGGCTTTGTCACAGCCAAAACTTGGGGTGTGGTAAACGGGACAGCCGTCAATTGTGGGCAGCACCCGCAGGGACTTTTCGGCAGTTGACTCCTGCCCCCTTTACCACACCGATCCCAGAATCAAACAATGATAAAGCACGAGTCAATTCCAATCGCAGGACTAGCCGCTTAACCGCAATCCAGCACATGATTAACAGCATCAACCGCCCCCTCTAACCGCGCTGGTTTTGGCGAATCGTTTCGTTAATCGTTTCTGGACTTGGAATACGCGAGGCAACGATTTCCAACTCGTCTTGTCCAGCACTCGATATGCCAATTTCACCAATCCGTAGCAGTCGTTCAAAAAGCGACTGATCGATTTGAATATTGCGGACGTCATCGTGCTGCACCTCCGATGTATCCCGGCGGAAAATCCCGCGTTTAAAGACCGTCCGGCTGTCGGTCACTATCAGCGTCGTCGTCATGCTCGTCGTAACCCAAGAGGAGACTACCCCGACAACAAGAATCAACGCAGCGACTGATATCCACAGCAGCCAGTTGACAGACGCGAGTGTAGTTGACCCAAGGAGCTTCCCTTCGCTGGCGGAGTCGTCCATTGTTAGTCCAAGCCATAGTCCATAGACGGCTGCCACGGTTACAATTAGGACAATCAGCGTCCCCAGTGGGCGAGCACGAAACACCACCGGATGCACTCGATGCAAAGTGTGTTCTTGGGGTTTGGTTGCGATGTTGTCCTGCGTGCTTAGGACTTCAATTTGGCGTACCGAAGTCACCTCCACAGATGGAATTTCCATCTCAAATGGCTTATGACATTTGGGGCAAATGATTGGCTCCGCGGTATGATCGATGGTCGTTTCGACATCGCGTCCACAGTAGGGACATTTCGCTGTAAGCAGTTGCATGACTTCGCTTTCGATTGATGTTTTGCGTTGAGTCGATAATCCACTTTTCAAAATACCTGTTGTACCTGCCTTAGATTTGGAGTTGAGTGGACTACTGTTCAGATGTCGACTACCGCATTGATTGGTCCGACACCGTTAAATCCTCCGGTTTGACCACGCATCAGCAGCACTTGGATCGGAAACCACCTGTCGACCTGCATCTCGTCACGCGTTTCCATGATGCTCGTGCGAATTACGATCGTATTCTCTCGCATCAGCGACCAATGCGTCATCGAGTAAACAACCAAACTACCCTGGTGGATTGCCGGTTCACCGCGTCCAGGCCATCCTATTGTTGACGAGTCACTTTGCCATTAAGCCTTAATCGTGAATATTTCATTCCTAGGGGACTATGTCAGCTTGCTCATCCTCAGACGCAGTGCATTGGCGATGACCGATACGGAACTGAAGCTCATTGCCGCAGCTGCGATCATCGGGTTGAGCAGAAGGTGGGCCGAGATTGGATACAGCACACCCGCCGCAATCGGCACGCCCAGAGCGTTGTAGATCAGGGCGAAGAACAGATTCTGGCGAATGTTCCGCATCGTATGGCGACTCAGTTTGATGGCTCGCACGATGCCCCGCAGATCGCCTTTGACAAGCGTGACCCCTGCGGATTCGATCGCCACGTCGGTTCCGGTGCCCATTGCAATACCCACATCGGCTTCGGCCAAAGCAGGAGCATCATTGATGCCGTCGCCTGCCATCGCAACCTTGCGACCTTCGGCTTTCAGGCCTTTGATCCGTTTGTGCTTGTCTTCAGGTTGTACCCCAGCATGGAATTCGTCAATTCCTAGCTTTTCGGCCACCGTTTTGGCGGTCTTCGCGTTGTCGCCGGTGAGCATGATTATTTTCAATCCTAGGTCATGCAGGCTTTGTACTGCCTCGGCAGTCGAGTCCTTGATGGGATCGGAGACCGCGACCAGTCCAGCGAACTGGCCATCCACGGCGATGTACATCACGGTCCGCCCCTGTCGCTGCAACTCGTCGGCCCGCTCGTCCAAAGTTGAAAGATGTTGCACGTTCTTCTCTTCTAGCAGTGAGCGATTACCGACCAGCGTCTTTTTGCCTTCGACGGTCCCGTACACGCCGCCTCCCGTCACGGAGTTGAACTGGTCGACAGCTGGCACTGACAGATTCCTGTCCTTGGCGCCGACCACAATGGCATGGGCTAATGGATGTTCGCTATTCTGTTCAACACTGGCTGCCCAACGGAGCAGGTCGTCCTCGGAGACGGAGCCCGCAGAAATACATTCAGTCAACTTCGGTCGACCTTCGGTCAACGTTCCCGTTTTATCGACCACGACGGTATCGACTTTCTCCAATGTCTCCAGCACTTCAGCGTTCTTGATAAGAACGCCCTCCGTCGCGCCGCGTCCGATTCCAACCATGATCGACATGGGCGTGGCGAGCCCCAGGGCGCACGGGCAGGCGATGATCAGCACGGCTACAGCATTGACAAAGGCGTAGGCGAGGGCTGGTTGCTCCGGCTGAACGATGGCCCAGACGAGAAACGTAGCAACCGCAATCAATAGCACGGCAGGCACGAAGTAGCCCGCCACGGTATCAGCGACCTTCTGGATCGGAGCGCGACTTCGCTGAGCGTCGGCCACCATGTCCACGATCCGAGACAGCACCGTGTCCCCGCCGACCTTCTCCGCCAGCATCAGGAACGAGCCGGTCTGGTTGACTGTCCCGCCGATCACCGAGTCGTCCTTCTGTTTCTGAACCGGCATCGGTTCGCCGGTAATCATTGCCTCATCGACCGTACTCCGGCCGTCTGTAACTTTTCCATCCACGGGAATCTTTTCGCCGGGTCGTACCCGCAGGATGTCGCCCTCGCGAACTTCCTCCAACGATACTTCCCGCTCCTGGCCGTCGCGTACGATTCGGGCGGTGGGAGGAGCCAGTGACAGTAACTCGCGAATGGCGCTTCCGGTGCGACGTCTGGCGCGCAGCTCCAGCACTTGCCCGAGCAGAACCAGGGTGACGATCACCGCCGCCGCTTCAAAGTAGACATGCACCGTCCCCTGATGTCCGAAGGCGTCAGGGATGAGTGACGGGAACAAAACGGCCACAAGGCTGTACAAATACGCCGACCCCGTGCCGATGGCGATCAGCGTGAACATATTCAGGTTGCGAGTAACGATCGACCGCCAGCCCCGCTCGAAGAATGGCCAGCCGCCCCATAGCACCACGGGCGTACTGAAGAGCAGTTGGAGCCACAGAAACAGCGTGTCTCCCAGCCAGCGATCCACTGGGACGCCGATCATGGGGAGCATCGCTATCAACAGAACCGGTACGGTCAAGGCGGTGGACACCCAGAACCGCAGGGTCATGCTACGGAGTTCCGAGACGTCTTCCTCCGCATCCCGCTGGACCGTTTTCGGCTCCAACGCCATACCGCAGATCGGACATTGCCCCGGCCCCTCTTGCTCGATCTCCAAGTGCATCGGGCAGGTATATTTTCCTGCTGGCGGATTCTCAAAAACAAGATTTTGATCCTGGCCCTGCTGATCCTGGCCACGGTGATCCTGGCCATGGTGATCCTGGCCATGGTGATCAAGACCCTGGTGATCGTCGCCAGCGTTCAGAGTTTCTCCTGATTTGTCGCCAAGGAATTTCTGACGACAATGCTCACTGCAAAAGTAAACGGTCTGACCGTCACGCTCGGCACTTCGGGCAGTTGCCGCGTCAACAGTCATTCCGCAAATCGGGTCGATTGCCACTACGTCTCCGGTTGTATCCTGGACTTAATTTCGTTCGTGGTCTGCTCATTAGTTGGTTGCTTCAGCAGTCTTATTATTGCGGCCCATTCAGGGTTGTGCATCGCACAATCCGCCATTTGTGATTGGCGGAACGACTGAGTTCAGTGGTGAGGACAATAAGAAAGAGTTCGACAGGCGAGAGTTCCGCAATACGCCTAGAAAACAAGGGCTAGAGACGCGAACAGGCCGACGTCGTGAGCCCTGGTAAAGGGCTCTTTACCAGCAAGTGCTTCTAGGAAAGAGTCGTACACTAGCGAAACATGTTTTGACGTAAACGACTCTGCTTTGTGGTATACACTGTGTGTATACACCAAATGGAGGACTCCGTAATGAAGAAAACACTGATCAAGCATGGCAACAGCCTAGCTTTGGTGATTGACAAACCGATTCTTGAAATGCTCCAGATCACCGCCGAGACAGATCGTGAGATCAGTACGAACGGTGACCGATTGCTGGTCACACCGTGTCGAACAAAGAACCAACAGTGAAGATTGGACCAGAGTCTGCAAAAGATCAACGGCCGCTTTGAATCCGACCTTAGGAAGCTTGTGGAATAGATGGCGGTCAGCACATCACCTGCCGCTGCCCGCCGGAACGAGTACGCGATGCGACATGGCCCCACATTTTGAATTTTCAAATCTCCATTACTCATTAATCATTCGGTTTTCGCAGGCCACTCAGTGATCGTCCTGCAGTTTGGCGGAAGCCAACCGGTAATAAAACGTTGTTTCTATAAATCCCTCAGCTAGCAGTGTGATCGAAAATGGGATCGGGTCGAAAACGGGACACCCAATCAACGCTCCAGGGCGTTTCAGACCCGTCCCGATAGTTTGCAAATAAGAGTGTGACCCCAGCACATCAGTTGCCGCTGCCGGCCGGAACGAGTACGCGATGCGACATGGACCCGCATTTTGAATTTTCAAATCTCCATTACTCATTAATCATTCTCTTTTCGCAAACAAGTCAGTGATCGACGTGCAGTATGGCGGAAGCCAACCGGTAGTTAAATGTTGTTTCTATAAATCCCTCAGCTAGCAGTGTGATCAAAAATGGGATCGGGTCGAAAACGGGCACACCCAATCAACGCTCCGGGGTGTTTCAGACCCGTCCCGATAGTTTGCAAATAAGAGCCTGACCCCAGCACATCAGTTGCCGCTGCCGGTCGGAACGAGTACGCGATGCGACATGGACCCACATTTTGAATTTTCAAATCTCCATTACTCATTAATCATTTTCTTTCGCAAGCCAGTCAGTGATCGACCTGCAGTTTGGCGGAAGCCAACCGGTAGTAAAACGTTGTTTCTGTAAATCCCTCAGCTAGCAGTGTGATCAAAAATGGGATCGGGTCGAAAACGGGCACACCCAATCAACGCTCCAGGGCGTTTCAGACCCGTCCCGATAGTTTGCAAATAAGAGTGTGACCCCAGCACATCAGTTGCCGCAGCCGGTCGGAACGAGTACGCGATGCGACATGGACCCACATTTTGAATTTTCAAATCTCCATTACTCATTAATCATTTTCTTTTCGCAAGCCAGTCAGTGATCGACCTGCAGTTTGGCGGAAGCCAACCGGTAGTAAAACGTTGTTTCTGTAAATCCCTCAGCTAGCAGTGTGAGCAAAAATGGGATCGGGTCGAAAACGGGCACACCCAATCAACGCTCCAGGGCGTTTCAGACCCTTCTCGATAGTTTGCAATTAAGAGTGTGACCCCAGCACATCAGTTGCCGCTGCCGGCCGGAACGAGTACGCGATGCGACATGGACCGGCATTTTGAATTTTCCAATCTCCATTACTCATTAATCATTCGGTTTTCGCAGGCCACTCAGTGATCGTCCTGCAGTTTGGCGGAAGCCAACCGGTAATGAAACGTTGTTTCTGTAAATCCCTCAGCTAGCAGTGTGATCAAAAATGGGATCGAGTCGAAAACGGGCACACCCAATCAACGCTCCAGGGCGTTTCATACCCGTCCCGATAGTTTGCAAATAAGAGTGTGACCCCAGCACATCAGTTGCCGCTGCCGGTCGGAACGAGTACGCGATGCGACATGGCCCCACATTTTGAATTTTCAAATCTCCATTACTCATTAATCATTCGGTATTCGCAGGCCACTCAGTGATCGACCTGCAGTTTGGCGGAAGCCATCTTCGGCAGATTCTACTGAGCTACTCTCCATAGCAGCGTTTAAAAAAACTCTCGGCGATTTCGACAAACCAGTTCGATAAGAATCGCACAGCGCCCCGCTTTCCTTCAACTTCGCCCATGGGGAACTTCCCGGGACACCCCGTCCTCCTTGTGCGGATCCTTGTGGGGACACACAATCAGGTCTCACCGTCTTTGGACACCGTCCTTGGGGACACACAATCAAAAAGGGATGCCCCCGAGATATGGCACCCGTTCGTGTGTATCCCCCGCGATTGTCCCCTTTCGTGTGCGTCCCCGAGTGCTTGGCACCCGTTCGTTTGTGTCCCCCAAGCGGTCTCAACGAACGCTACGGACGATTGGGATTACTTGCTCGATGAGTCGTACAGGCAACTGCTATGACAATGCGGTTATGGAGTGATACTTCTGATCACTCAAGCACGAGTGGACAAACCATCACGAGTACACCGATGAGGAAGCAGCCCGAGTCGCAGTTTTCAAATACATCGAAACGTTTTACAATACCGTGCGTCTACACCAGACGCGCGGTTATCGAACGCCAAGTGAGGTAGAAGCCGAGAGCGCCCCGGCCAATGCGGCGTGACGCCCGCGCTCCCGGTATCCGAAAGTCCTGATCTCTCGCACACGATCGCCAACAATCGCAATGGAGACTTTTAAGATGTTTTCTAGTAGTGCATTGCAAACAGCCATAAAAAATGGCCTGCGAAACGGCGACATGCCGGAAAGCCTTCGCCAGTTACAAGATTATCCGGTGCATACGGCCGCCGACGCAAGAGCCATTTGCCGTGCCCTTCGTGAATTGTCGAACAGGAAACTCTCCGAAAAAGTCTATGTGCAAGCGGTGTTGGCATTGAGCGAGATTTTCCAAAACGTGGATGGTCACGACACACCGGCGTTCCGCGTACTGTACAAAAACGGGCTTCCTGAACTGCTTAGATTTTACGATCGGAGGCGAGAGCACGCCGACGGATCGGAACTGCGTGAACTAGTGTTCTTTCTTCGAATCCTCCTCTTATATGGAGCACCTGAGGCTGTCGATCGTCTGTTGATTGCTTCCCGTTGCGAAAACGCGTCAAGATCCTACTACTGGACTAAGATTTTTGAGTTGTTGGCGAAAGGACATCCGGATGGTGAAGAGATATTCAGCGCGTTGAGTAGCTCGATTTCGAATGAATCATTTGCGGACACATTGCTCAACGGAGCGAACCTCGCAGCCCTACAATCTAATCTCATTGTCCATCCCTTTGATTCAGCTGCGGGGCATCAATTTCTGCAAGAAGCGTTGGAAAAATCGACCCCCTTTTACTCTACGGCAATAAGTGCCGCGAGGGCAATACCGTTTGTCAGCAACCCTACGAGTAACCACCTCTTATCGATCGGACTTGAGCACCCCATCGGACATGTTCAAGCGGCAGCCGCCAGTTCGGCCGCCCGTATGGGAAGTCAACCAGCGTTAAAATGGTTGGTTCGCTTCTGTCAAAATCCAAGTTACTCGAAACTAGCTCGCAATTACCTAGTCGAATTGAATCGACAAGAACTTATCCCAATTGAATGCTCGCTTGAGTCGTTCGCGATATTGGAGCAATTTTCCGCCGCTTTGCAGAATCACCGCGAGTTAGGAAGAGCCCCAGATTCGCTAGCGGTCGTCGATAAGCGGGAACTTCAATGGCCCCCGGATTGTTCAACACGAAAGATATGGTTGATCCAGTATGTTGTAAAGGATCCAAACGGAATCGGCGACGATGAAATCGAGATTGGACTTCACGGTGGTGTATCCTGGCGCACCGTTGGCTACGAATCGAAACAACGCCCGCCGGAAGATCTGTATGCCTTTCACTGCAGTTCTGATGCACTGCAATCGGGTTTGATCAAAGAAATCGAAGTATTTGATCCAGACGAATACGAATCCATGCTTGGGCATTGCAAAGAAATGCCACTCATCGAAGTTGTGGTTACCTACGTCGCGATAATGTCCGATGCGTTGAACTATCCGGCGAAACTTGTAGCATTGGCAACAGGACAATTGGAGGGCGAAAAAGGTTGGGTCGTTTTGGACGGACCGCGAACAACCTGGTTCCCGGAATCCGAGCAGCCAAAGAGTCCGCAAGTATACTCCGGGTTCGTTCACCCAAACGATACCTACGACAGCATGATCCTAAGAATTCATATCGGCAGACAATTGCTCGGGTTTTCGCCAACTGAAGATCGCAAGAGATACCTATGTTCGATTACCTCAACTAAAGACAGGAAGCAAATTATCACCGCCTACCAGCGACTTATGTCGGAAGCTTCCACCGGCTCGCTGGAGAGACGTAATGAACTGCTTTGCGGGCGAAGTCCGTTGACTAAACACTTCAAAAGATACATCGATGCTCTCTCTACCGAACGACAGACTCCATATGGCGAGACCTTTATCGCCGTCTATTCCGACTTTGCGACTATCGTGGAAAATTCCAGCGAAGATGTGCAAATCAAGGCCTACAGCCGTTTGAGTTTGTTAGCGGATTTGTTTCTCGATTTCATCGATGAGTTGCTCAAAGCCAATCAAAAAGATGAAGCCGCAAAATGGATAAAGTCTTTTGAAAAGAAATGGAATAGCCTTTTTGGCTACAGCGTCTTAGGACTAGCGTGGTTTCGCTGCGGCAATTTGGTAGCTGCGGAGCAAGAACTAATCAAAATATGCGATGATATCGATGATTATTGTCATCGAGACGAGGTAGGCACCTTAGCGGCAATTTGGTGTCAAGTCGGCAAATCGATCAGAGCACGCGAGCTGCTAGCAGACTGCCTTGGCCGACTGCACGACATGATCGTTGCGAGCCAGGAGGAGTGGGACAAGAAAGTTTATTTTTTGCAATATAAGCAATTTCGATCTGTGTTCCGCCAGTTGTTTCCTGGAGAGGACGTGAAATGGGGGCGAGAATCCGAAATCAAGAGATTCGTTTAGATGAACGTGGAGCTCCAACAAACAAAGCGTTGTCGGAACCGGACTTTCGTCTCTCCAGCGATAACTGGACGCGTGTCTGGGAATCTAAGTTGCCCGCCATAAGTGTCTCGCCAGATTCCTGTCCGTCGTCTTGGCCTGCTGGCACGTCCCTGGGGACACACGGCACGTCCCTGGGGGACACTCAACATTCCCGCGGCACGTCCCTGGGGACACACAACATTCCCGGGTCCCTGGGGACACACACCTTCCCTGGGCCCTGGGGACACACAACATTCCGCGGCACGTCCCAAAGGTCCTTGGGGACACACAATCAGGGGACACCGTCCTTAGACACCGTCCTCGTCCTTGGGGACACACAATCAAAAAGGCCCCCCCCCGAGACATGGCACCGATTCGTGTGTGTCCCCGAGTGCTATCTAGCGAGCCTCGCGCTCAATCTGTTTTTGGTGAAGGTAGGGGACTTCGCGGTCAACCACCGAAAACCGGTTGCTCATTGATTGGCCTCCTTCATCTTCTTCGCCTGGTCCGCAAGTTCCCTCAGTTGTTCCACCGTCAAACCGCTTGTCTCACGCAACAGAGCGGGGATCACAATCGGTTGGTTCTGGATGATGCCCTCCAGGTCGTCACGGACCCGTCCGGCGAGAGCGATCCATTCATCAGCGTTCTCGCCCAGAATCTCAGCCATTTTGGCGGCTCGTTCGGCCGTCGGCGGGTCGTTGTTTTCCTGCTCCAACTGCGAGATGTAGGTGGAGCTTACATCCACAAGAGTTGCAAATTCTCGCAGGCCGAATCCGCAGGCGAGGCGTCGCTCGCGCGGCCGTTTGCCAAAGGATTTTGCCGGGAAACCCATGTTTGTTAGCCGGGAACCCTGATTGGAGCGTCCTGAACGCTTAATGCTTACTAAGCATGACGGCACATAACCCGGCGGTCGAGATGGTGTCAGGTCCCTGCGAAAATCGCTGAATTTAGGGCTTTTGGGATACTCAGGGGCTATAGATATCATGCAGAGGGGCATCTTACGAAGCCTATTCCGAGCAATTCGACAAATTCGATCGTTTCGTCTGTTGCGACTATGGCCTTTGTTTCGATAATAGTCTACTGTTTACTGGAGGAGATCGATGGTCACGGAAGCGACCCATTGACCACAAAGGAGATTGAAATGGCAGTTCTCGACGAGACTTTTGTGCCATCCGAAGTAGACACCGAGACGGCAAAGGCATTTAGCCGTACTCTAGCTCGCCAGATTGCTCCGGAGTCGCGTGTAACCATCCAACGCGAAGGTGACGGCGAAGAAATTGAGATTCCACGTACAGTGTTCAACGTGCTGATGAAGGTTCTATCGGTAATGTCGGAAGGCAAACCGTTCACGTTGATACCGATGGATGAAGAGCTAACGACTCAGCAAGCCGCAGACATCTTAAACGTTTCGAGGCCGTACCTGAATAAAGTCCTCGACCTGGGTGAAATTCCCCATCGTAAAGTGGGACGGAACCGGCGAATCAAATTCTGTGATTTGCTTGAGTACAAAAAACAACAGGAACGAAGGAGCAAAGACGGGCTTCAAGAATTGGCGGACCAGGCACAAGACCTGAATATGGGGTATTGAACCTTGTCTAGTTTTACGGCTGTGCTTGATGCGTGCGTCCTCTATCCAGCGCCACTTCGCGACCTTCTGTTGAGCTTGGCAGCAGCAGGTCTCTACCGGGCGAAATGGTCACAGCAAATTCATGACGAATGGACTCGCAATCTACTTGAAAAACGGCCTGATCTTACAATGGAGCAATTGCAGGCTACGTGTGTGAAAATGAACGTTGCCGTGGTCGATAGCCTCGTGATTGGCTACGAGGATTTGATCGTGTCGCTTCACCTGCCTGATCCAGACGATCGCCATGTCCTAGCAGTAGCGATTCGCTCCGATGCCGATGCGATCATCACCTTCAACCAGCGCGATTTTGACGACGCGGAATTAGCAAAGTACGACATTTATACCGAGCACCCCGATGAGTTCGTCTCGAACATGATCACGCTTTACACCCCGCGTGTAATTTCCGCTTTACGCGAAATGCGTGGAAGGCTGCGAAACCCACCCAAAACAGTCGACGATTTCCTAAAGACCCTGCATCAACAAGGTTTGCCACAGACAGTGAAACGATTGTCTGAATTTTCAGAATCCCTGTGATGCTCAAGAACCTCGCTGCCGGCACGCAGAATTCCCCAGCTGCCGACTTCCATCAAGTGGATACTATACGGGAATTGTGCTCGGCCAGTCATTTACGGCACGATGTCGCGTGGTATTGCGTGAATTCTCGCCGCTGCACGCTCCAATCGGTCTGAGCACAAACAGCTCGCAGCTTCTTTTCGTGGACGGTCGGTTTTGCTGTCTCGAATATTTTATTGAACTAAAATTTCGTCCCCGTCCCTGGAATTTCGTCCCTGGGGACACACACCGTCCCTGGGGACACACAACATTCCCGGGAGGGGCACACGTCCCTGGGGACACACAACATACCCTGCCTGTCCGTCCCTGAAGGAGCGTCCCGGAGACACACCGTCCCTGGGGACACACAACATTCCCTGCCCGTCGTGAGCGTCCCTGGTGACGTCCATCCCGTTGAGAATCCCTGGCACACCGTCCTTGGGGACGGAGCGTCCCTGGGGACACACAACGTTCCCGGGAAGGGGATCCCTGGGGACACTCAACATTCCCTGTCCCTCGCGGGGCGTCCCTGGTGTCCCTGGGGAGGGAAATGCCCCTGGTCCCTGGGGACACGCACGGATCTCCCGCCAGAAAAAATCTAAAGATTCTTACTAGGGTGTGACCTGATGTGTCACAACGGTGCGGAAAATACCTCTTAGGCAGCCAATTGGCTCAGAAATATCTTTGATCGTTTTTTTGTGAAGTGGAGGTGCAAGATGGCCAGAATGACACGCGCGGACGTCTATTGTCCGCAAGAAGTGGCGACCGTACACGTGATGAACCGCACCGTCCGGCGGTGCTTCCTCATGGGCGACGATCCCGTGACTGGCAAGAATTACGATCATCGCAAAGAATGGATGGAAACCGAGCTCCAGAATCTCGCGCTTTATTTTTCCATAGATCTGCTCTGTTTTGCAGTTCTATCGAATCACTTCCACTTGATCCTGCGGTCTCGGCCAGACGTGGTCAAAACCTGGGATGATGCGGAAGTCGCACGTCGCTGGCTCATGCTCTGTCCCAAACGCCGCGATAGCAACAACCAGCCGGCAGAGCCCACGCAAAAGGAGTTAGACGCGATCATCAAGGATTCCGCAAAGTTACAGCAAATCCGCCTGCGGCTGAGCGATATTTCCTGGTGGATGCGGCTGTTATGCCAGAAAATCGGTCGACGAGCTAATCTGGAAGACGGCGAGACGGGCAAGTTCTGGCAGGCACGATTCCGAGCCGTTCGGTTGCTCGATGACACTGCGATTCTGTCCTGTTCAGCCTATGTGGACTTGAACGTCATTCGGGCAGCCCTGGCCGAGACGATCGAAACCAGCGTGTACACCTCGGCCCAGCAACGGGCGTTGGAGTTGCGTGCCCAGGCGGCTGGGCAAACATCGCCCGGTGCCCATCTGTCGAACGACGTGGACCCTATCTGCAGGCTCAAGCCGATTGCTCGGTCGCTGAGTCCGATCTGCCTGACGGAGGAGGGAAGTGGGACCGGACCGTGTGTGCATACGGGTGGGCTACGAGCCAGCGACAAAGGGTTCTTGCCGATGACGACCACCCAGTACTTGGAGCTGCTGGATTGGACTGCGCGGCAACTGCGATCGGACAAACGGGGCGCCACGCCCGCGACGGCAGCTCCGCTGTTCGAGCGATTGGGGATCGACGTCGAGGTCTGGTGCGAGTTGACCAAAAACTTTGGCGACCTATTCAGTGCGGTAGCCGGCAAGCCCACCGTGATCGACGCGACACGCGGCCGCAAAAGCGGCCAGCGGTACAACGTCCCCGCCAAGACGCGACAGTTGATGCCTAACTGATCTGGCGAAAACCAGCGCTCAGGCACCTAGCCAATCATCCCGCTGCAGCCAAATCTTCAGCGCGGCCCCGGGACCGTTCTGAACTGCCATAGGCACACCGTACCTTCCTGCGGCCCGCAGTTTCCACCCGAGGCGACCGAACCACCTTTTCTCGGCAATCATTGCTGCATTAACGCAGCCTTAGGTTGTCCAGCCATGTCTCTCAATCGCCGACGCTAGGTTAGCGATTGGCTATCTTCTAGCATGGTCGGCCATCTTCGGCAGATTCTACTGAGCTTCTCCTCATAGCAGCAATTGCCAAAACTTTTCGGCGATTTCTCCCAACCAGGTCGATAAGAATCGCACAGCCCCCCCGCTTGCCTTTAACTTCGCCCATGGGGAACGTCACTGGTCACACCGTCCTTGGGGACACACAATCAAAAAGGGATGCCCCCGAGACATGGCACCCGTTCGTGTGTGTCCCCAAGCGATTGCGCCCCAAGCGATTGCGTGTGTGTCCCCGAGTGTCCCCGAGTGCTCCCCCCAAGCGATTGCGTGTGTCTCCCCCGAGTGCTTCTCCCTGCTTCTCCCAGTGTCCTCGTGTGTGTCCCCCGAGTGTGTCCCCCGAGTGCTTCTCCCCCGGTTCGTGTGTGTCCCCGAGTGAGTGTGAGTGAGTGAGTGTGAGTGTGTCCCCCCTGGTTCGTGTGTGTCCCCGAGTGCTTTTGTGTGTCCCCGAGTGCTTTCCTGTGTCCCTGAGTGCTTTCCCAAGCGATTGCGGGAGTGCTTCCTCGTTCGTGTGTGTCCCCGAGTGCTATCCCCTGTGAACGTCTTTGGTGAACGTCTTTGGGGACACACAATCAAAAAGGAACACCAACGAGATATGGCAATCGTTCGTGTCTGTCCCCGAGTGCTCCCCCTGTGTGTCCCCGAGTGCTTCCCCTCCCCGAGTGCTTCTCCCGAGTGCTTTGCCCTGTGTGTCCCCGAGTGCTTTGGATTCATGATTCCGGCTCTATTGATTGCCAAGAGCTGCTTGTACGGATCCACGTTAGCGCTGCTCATTGTTTGTTGCAAAAAGAAGCAGCGAACCCCTTACCCCCCTGAAATCGGCAACCGTGTGGAAGGCAACGGCAAATCGAGCTGAATTGACACGACCCTGCTGCCAGGGGATAATGACCCGAGAAAGGACCGCCCTCAACGTGCATGAAACCTCGCTCAGTCTTCTAGAAAGCCTCCGCCAATCCCCAGAAAACGAGGGGTGGAATCGGTTGGCGGATCTTTACACGCCTTTGATTCGGGCGTGGTTGCGGCGATACGACGTCCAAGACAGCGACGCGAGCGACCTCGTTCAAGAAGTTTTGCTGGCCGTATCCAAAGATCTCGGCAAGTTTGAGCATCGTGGACAGCCGGGCGCTTTTCGTGGATGGCTGAAGGCGATTCTGATCAATCGGTTACGGAAATTCTGGCGGGCACGGAACCGTCGCCCACAGGCACGGGGCGACTCGGATATCGATGCCAGATTGGCACAGTTGGTCGACCCGGCCAGCGATATAAGCCAGACCTGGGATCGGGAGCACGACCAATATGTCCTTCGACAGCTGATGGCCCTCGCCGAACCTCAGTTCGAGCCGAAGACTTGGAAGGCGTTCTGTCGCGTATCTTTGGAGGGCGCGAAACCCGATGTCGTAGCTCAGGAAATGGGAATTTCTCTGAACGCTGTTTGTCTCGCTAAGTCTCGTGTCACTCGGAGGTTACGTCAAGAGTCAGCAGGCTTGATCGAGTCGTCATCAAGTTTTTTCCCAAAGAGCTGACAAGATCTGTTGGGAGTGGGTCTTCATGACTGGAAGCGAGTCCTCCTGTTGGACGTTAACCGGTTACCAGAAACGCTTACCAAGTCAGAGTTACCAACACCAAACAGACATTCCGAGAGTGATCCATGGAGAAACTTGCCGCACACCCGAGCCGAGAGGAATTAAGTGCTTACAGCCTTGGGCAATTGTCGGAGGAACGAGCGGTCGCTATTGATAGTCATATCAGCGAGTGCGAGCCTTGCTGCGAGACCATCGTCAAGCTGTCATCGGAGGACACATTCGCAGGTCTGTTGCAGGAAGCCGGCCGATTGCCGACGGATCAAACGGCTGTTCACGACATTGTGACGCCAATATCGCGATCTGCGCCTAACGACATTCCGCCACCGCTGAGCGAACATCCTCGCTATGAGGTGCTTGGTCTGATCGGCAAAGGCGGCATGGGCGATGTGTATCGAGCCCGTCACCGGAAGATGGAAAGAACAGTGGCGTTGAAGGTCATCAACCGCGGACTGGTTCAGAAAGCGGAAGCCATCGATCGTTTCCATCGTGAAGTCAAAGCTGCCGCACAACTTTCTCATCCCAACATCGTGACTTCGCATGACGCCGATCATGCCGGTGACTTCCACTTCATGGTGATGGAATTCATCGAGGGTGTTGATTTGTCTCAGACGGTCAAGAAACGAGGCGCATTGCCAGTCGCCGAAGCGTGCGATTACATTAGGCAGGCAGCGATGGGACTGCAGCACGCACATGAACGTGGCATGGTACATCGCGATATCAAACCACACAACATGATGGTCACGCAGGATCGAGTCGTCAAGATCCTCGACTTCGGCCTTGCGTCGCTGGCACCGCAGGCCACGCCAGGCGAACCAATCAGCGAAGACGCAAACGGAAATCTGACAGTCGCCGGAGCCATCATGGGAACTCCGGATTTCATTTCGCCAGAGCAGGCTCGAGATGCTCGCCAAGTTGATGGTCGCAGTGACATCTACAGTCTTGGCATGACACTCTACTACTTGCTGGCCGGGCGTGCACCGTTTGGGGAAGGATCGGCAATTGAGAAACTCAAGAAACAAGCCGAAGCAGAACCGGAACCACTGAGCCGATTTCGGGAAGACGTCCCGGCGGAACTTGAAAACATCATCCACCGCATGACGGCCAAGAAACCGGCCGAGCGGTTTCAATCACCGCAAGAAGTCGCCGATGCGTTGCAGCCGTTTGCGAGCGAACTGCCCATAGTTTCCAAGCCGCAGCCTGCCCCGCAGAAAACTCGAGCTGCCGGCGGTTCGATCGTCAAGTGGATTAGTGCAGCTATCCTGTTTGCGATGTTGGGGGCGGGCGGGCTGTCGCTGTTGAATCTCAGCGATCCGGAAACGGATTACAAGAGCCTGGACAAATTCTTGGCGACCGGCGTTAGCGACGAACCGGCAGGCGACATTGTCAGGCGACTACTTCGCACAGAAGAAGGGCGACAGTTTCTGCGAAAACTGGACGCACGGCATCCCACGCTGGCCTATACCGAGGGCCAGTTTGCTCGAGGCTATACCTCCGTGGCTGCATTCGCTTACGAAAACCGCATTACTGGGGTTGCTCAGCCTGAGCTGCTCGTCATCGGATGGGGGCCGACAGTGTCCGGCATGAAGACCTGCAACGTTGTGGAGTCGTTCACGTTGGAGTCGATCGACTTTGACAATGCGCCGGACAATACATGTTTGGCGACGCTGCAATTCAAGACTCCTCAGAATGAAAAACGGGCTCTTGGTCTGAAAGTTCAGTCTTTATACGAAGTAGAAATCCCAATTCAGACTCTGATCGAGGGGAGATTGAGCATGTCGGATGAGTTTAAGAAGGGCAAATTTGTCGGGAACGCTCCCAAGGATTCAAGCGAGCCGACCGACCCACAAATCGTCTCTGATTCCAATCTCAATCACCAGACCGACATGCCGGGCGGCCCGGGCGAGCAAGGCTTGGATTCGGTGTTTCAGCAGAAAGAGTCCACGACAAAAGCACAAGCAACAGAGCATGTAGGTGAAGTTCAGGCAACACGGCCCTTCAGTTTCGACCTGTCTCTTGTCCCTGCGAATGCTCAACAAGTTATTGGAGCTCGGCCGGGAAATATCCTGCGTGATCCGCAACTGGCAAAGCTACGTGAGAACGCGCCACCCTTGGCAGGTTTTACTTCCTTGTTTGTCAATGAGAATGTTGCCGAAGTACTGGCCATCACATTGTCAAAACCCAGTCGCATGTCGAATCCACGAGTCATCGTTCTCACCGTCGAACAAGGAGATGCGATGGAAGAGGTTGATCGAGCCATCGGCATCCAAAAGTTGGGGCGTGGCGACGCGGAATCGGAGTACAAGAGTACCGGTTACGTAAGTCGAGAGGGACGCCTTCTGGTCCGGCGGATTGACCGCCAAACGGTCGTTCTGGGCACACGCAAGGAACTCGATGGGCATAAGTTGGCCATGAACGTTCCCATGCCCAATGAGCTTCGAGAGGTCTCCAAAGGGATGCAGGACTGCGAGGCTTTCCTGATCGCCAATCCACACGCGATTTTGGACTTCGGGCCTGAAAAAGCGAGTGCCAACGCGGGGGCAATCAATGAGATTCTGAAACAACTTCGCTTTGTTCACGGAGAAGCAAAGTTCGTGACAGCGACCGTCTCGCTTGGAGAGAAGCCTCGGCTTCAGTTCTCAGTTCGTGCCAAGGCCCAGGAGCGAAACCATGAGGTCGCGATGGCTGTGTCTGAGATTCGCGACCAGGCGATGACTCTGATTCGAGGAAATCTGAACCAGCTCTCAGATGAACTGTTCTTTAAGGATCAGGAATCCGCCGCCGCTGCGACGGCTTCCTTGTTGCTCAGTCGAGTCACAGAGCCAACGCCGCAAGATACGCTGTTGGATGTCCCACTGATGCCGGCGATGAGCCCAGTGGTCAAGATGCTTGGGGAGCAGTTTGATGCCAAGAAGCTTCAGCGAGATCATGTTCGATTCAGCATGCAAAATATCAGCCTAGGCTTCTTTCAATTCGAGTCGCAGCACGGATACTTGCCGTCGGCTTCCACAAAGATTCCCGGTGCCGCACATCCCGTTTCGTGGCGGGTCGCCATCCTGCCGTATGTCGGCCAAGAGAAACTCTACGCCCAGTACAAGCTTGACGAGCCGTGGGACAGCGAGCACAACAAGTCGCTGCTTGCGAACATGCCGGAGCTTTACCGTCACCCCAGCTCGTGGCGACAAAGTACGGAGACCAATGTTGTCTCATTCGTAGGTGCCGACACCGCTGTTGGAACCGGCGACGAACCGGTGCGACTCGAAGATTTCCAGGACGATCTCGGGCTAACCATCCTTGTCGCCGAATCCGCCACTGGCATTCCATGGACGAAACCCGAAGATGTCCCATTCACTGCTGGCGAGCCGCTTCCACCGATTGGCGGACTTGGGGTAGAAGGGTGGAACGCTGTGTTCGCAGACGGCAGTGTGCAATTCGTGCCACGGAACACTTCGACCGACGTGATCGCTGCCATGCTGACTCGCAACGGTGGCGAATCGGTGCAGGTCGAAGACGGCAAGTTTTCGCTTCGGAAGGTAGGCGAGTAATCTCGTGAGTGGCATCCCGAAGAGAAAGAGTCAAAAGGCAATCGGGCTCCAGCCGCAAACGACTCGCGCACCGATGACACGCCGGACTCGTCGCTGAATAACGCAGCCGACGTAGAATCGCTTCCACTGGTGGAAGTGCCGAATGCTGCGCTCGGCGAAGGAATGTCGATGCCTCACGATCAGCCAGGCGAGGTCTCGGAGAATCATACCGATCCGATCTCTGTGATTCGCAAGGCCGTTCTTCCGCAAGACTTTGACGCCGAGGGTGCCGGTTGGCAGCGATTCCGCGTTGCCACCAAAGGAGCCAAAGGCGGGACGGCTTCAGGCGTGCTGGAGAATTTCAGACCATTGCTGGCCAAACTGCCCCAATCCAAACTCTCGCTGCAAAAATTGGCTGCTAAGGTGGAGGAGGGCCCCCCGGGGACACACATCTAATCGCGGCCCCCCGCGGGGACACGGGGACCTGACCAGTGCAGAAAACTGGCGGCCCCAGATCTCCCGCCAGAAAAAAATCTGAAGATTCTCACTAGGGTGTGACCTGATGTGTCACAACGATGCGGAAAATACCTCTTAGGCAGCCAATTGGCTCAGAAATATCTTTGATCGTTTTTTTGTGAAGTGGAGGTGCAAGATGGCCAGAATGACACGCGCGGACGTCTATTGTCCGCAAGAAGTGGCGACCGTACACGTGATGAACCGCACCGTCCGGCGGTGCTTCCTCATGGGCGACGATCCCGTGACTGGCAAGAATTACGATCATCGCAAAGAATGGATGGAAACCGAGCTCCAGAATCTCGCGGCTTTATTTTCCATAGATCTGCTCTGTTTTGCAGTTCTATCGAATCACTTCCACTTGATCCTGCGGTCTCGGCCAGACGTGGTCAAAACCTGGGATGACGCGGAGGTCGCCCGTCGCTGGCTCATGCTCTGTCCCAAACGCCGCGATAGCAACAACCAGCCGGCAGAGCCCACGCAAAAGGAGTTAGACGCGATCATCAAGGATTCCGCAAAGTTACAGCAAATCCGCCTGCGGCTGAGCGATATTTCCTGGTGGATGCGGCTACTGTGCCAGAAAATCGGTCGACGAGCCAATCTGGAAGACGGCGAGACGGGCAAGTTCTGGCAGGCACGATTCCGAGCCGTTCGGTTGCTCGATGACACTGCGATTCTGTCCTGTACAGCCTACGTGGACTTGAACGTGATTCGAGCAGGTCTAGCCGAGACGATCGAAACCAGCGTGTACACCTCGGCCCAGCAACGGGCGTTGGAGTTGCGCGCCCAGGCGACGGGGCAAACATCGAATGGTGCCCAGCCGGCGATCGACGCAGATCCGATTCAGAGGCTCAAGCCGATTGCTCGGTCGCTGAGTCCGATCTGCCTGACGGAGGAGGCCAGTGGGACCGGACCGTGCGTACATACGGGTGGGCTACGAGCCAGCGACAAAGGGTTTTTGCCGATGACGACCGCCCAGTACTTGGAGCTGCTGGATTGGACCGCGCGGCAACTGCGATCAGACAAACGTGGTGCCACGCCCGCGACGACGGCTCCGCTGTTCGAGCGATTGGGGATCGACGCCGAGGTTTGGTGCGAGTTGACCAAAAACTTTGGCGAGCTATTCAGTGCGGTGGCCGGCAAGCCAACGGTGATCGACGCGACGCGGGGCCGCAATAGCGGTCGGCGTTACAACGTTCCTGCCAGGACGCGGCAGTTGATGCCTAACTGATCTGAATAAAATCGTCGCTTAGGCACATAGCCAATCATCCCGCTGCAGCCAAATCTTCAGCGCGGCCCCGGGACCGTTCTGAACTGCCATAGGCACACCGTACCTTCCTGCGGCCCGCAGTTTCCACCCGAGGCGACCGAACCACCTTTTCTCGGCAATCATTGCTGCATTAACGCAGCCTTAGGTTGTCCAGCCATGTCTCTCAATCGCCGACGCTAGGTTAGCGATTGGCTATCTTCTAGCATGGTCGGCCATCTTCGGCAGATTCTACTGAGCTTCTCCTCATAGCAGCAATTGCCAAAACTTTTCGGCGATTTCTCCCAACCAGGTCGATAAGAATCGCACAGCCCCCCGCTTGCCTTTAACTTCGCCCATGGGGAACGTCCCTGGTCACACCGTCCTTGGGGACCTTGGGGACACACAATCAAAAAGGGACGCCCCCGAGATATGGTACCCGTTCGTGTGTGTCCCCAAGCGATTGCGCACAAACAAAAAGGGACGCCCCCGAGATATGGCACCCGTTCGGGCACCCGTTCGTGTGTGTCCCCCAAGCACCCCCACAAACAAAAAGGGACGCCCCCGAGATATGGCACCCGTTCGTGTGTGTCCCCCAAGCACCCCCAAGCAATTGATTGTCCCCCGTTCGTGTGGTCCCCCGGTCGTGTGTGTCCCCGAGTGAGAGTGAGTGTGCCCCCGAGTGTGCCCCCGAGTGTGCCCCGTGTGGGTCCCCCGAGTGTGTCCCCCCCCGTGTGTGTCCCCGAGTGTGTCCCCGAGTGTGTCCCCGGGTGCTTCCCCGTGTGTGTCCCCGAGTGTCGTCCCCGTGTGTGTCCCCGAGTGAGTGTGCCCGTGTGTCCCCGAGTGTGTGTGCCCCCGTGTGTGTCCCCGAGTGTGTCCCGGGTGAGTGTATCCCCAGGTGCTTCTCCCCACAGGTGCTTCCCCGAGTGCGAGTGTGTCCCCGGGTGCTTCCCCGGGTGCTTCCCCGCTGAGGGGCGGATATTGGTCGCGACGGGGAGAGTTTGAGGGGCGAGAGTTTCGCGAAATGCCGGGAAAACAAGTGCCAAAAACGCGAACAGGCCGACGTTTTTAGGCGTCGGCCTGTTGCAATAACCAGAGGGTCAAACACTGTTTGATGCCCTTACTTCAGTTGAAATTCGGGCTGGCTCTTGGGTGACCTCGGGGTTATGGAACACACACAGCGTGAGCGTATATATCTTTAAAAATGCCTTAAAGGCGATTCATCTTCCCTTAGATCGGGATCGCTGTTTCTCGCGGTAATCAGGGATTTGACTTTCCTCCAATCGCGTGGTACAAATTACCTCCCAACTTGCTTTTCAGGAGGTGTTTTGTACCGTGATTCATTCCAATTCAACGAGTGCCGTGGAACGAGCCGCCAAGGTGTTTCGTCAACATGGCGGAATCATGCGAATGGCCGAGGTTATTCGAGCTGGTATTACTCGAAATACCCTTTACGCGATGCGCGATGCTGGTCAAGTCGAGCAACTTGCCCGGGGGCTCTACCGACTTGCCGAAATGCCCTCTCTCAGTCAATCCGATCTGGTGACCGTCGCGGTGAAAATTCCGCAGGCTGTCATCTACCTGATATCGGCACTTGCCTTCCATGAACTGACCACACAAATTCCCCATGAGGTGTGGATCGCGATACCACGCAACGGCGAGCCGCCAAGGCTGAACTACCCACCCGTGAGAGTCTCGCGACTCAATATGTCGGCCTATGGTACTGGGATCGAGACGCATCACTCCGATGGTGTGGCGATTCGTGTTTACTCGCGCGAAAAGAGTCTAGTGGATTGTTTCAGTCGGCGCAATCAAGTGGGGCTCGATGTCGCCCTTGAAGCGCTCAAGTCCTACCTGTCGCAAGGCAACGTGAAAGTTGATCTCCTGATGGAATACGCGAAAGCGCTGAGGGTCGCCAAAACCATGCGGCCTTATCTGGAGGCACTGCTATGACCGATGAGGGCAGCTCAGGCAAATCGGATAGCCGAACGTCAGCGTTATCGCGCTGGACCAAGTGGCGCTTGGCAAGCCGACGCTGTCGAAGAGTATTCGCGAATCACTATGTTGGTGTGACGAGTTTTGAACGCCGACTTAATTGCGTGGACTCTCCCCATTCGCCCCAGAGCGACACGCCTTGCGGCGTCACAAATCTTCCTGCAACGACTCGACAGGCAGGTTGGGTAATGCCAGTTTTGCCTTGAAACTACACTTTCGGGGCTAGTGCTGGCACAATCAATTTTGGGATCGGTGTGGTAAAGGGGTCAGGCGTCAATTGCCGGAACAGCCCCTGCAGGTACTTCACTGGTGACGCCTGCCCCCTTCCCCCACGCCAAGACTGGCTGTGACAAAGCACTGGAATATCGCCGCCAATTTTTCGCTGGAAAGAACTGGATGTCGAGTTACCCAATGTTTCTCTGGTTGCCTGGCGCGAAATGGCCATTCAGCGGATTGCGTCTCGGGTGGCACATGGCGGTCACGATATGCCATTCCGGATATTCGGCGACGTACGCTCGGGGGCTAGAAACCTCAACCATCTATCACCGATCGTGGATGAGCATGGGTTTTGAATGGTTTCATTACCCCGCCCGAAGTGATTTGGCGAAGATCTGACGGGAAGGAATGGGTAGGTAACATTGAAGTATGGAAGTTAATACAGTCCTTTGAAGGGGAAAATCATGAGTCCGATCCAATCCAGTCAACAACTTGATGTCGATGGACGAGAAAGTAGCTGCCGCCTGTCGCGACGCAGGGCGTCAGGCGGTGAAGTGGCTGAGCGAACCGGTACATCAATCGTAATTTGGCAGGACGGCAAAATTGTTCATCTAACTGCCGCCGAAGCACGCGCCGAGTTCAATCAGAAACAAGAACAATCTTCGACGCTAGCTTAATGGCTGTGATTCCATGAATGGAACTCCGATGACCGCTGGATACGAACAAGAATTCAGCGATTGCTTAACACTCGACGGTTTTGTCGCCAGAATGCCTGCACATTGAGCCATGCAGTCAAATCAAGACACCGCAATCTATGCTCGATAGTCACGTGACAGGATCAGCAGTTACATCTGACGCTCAGCTCCGCATTTAGCCAGGATTTAGCTGATTCGCGCGCTTCGCCATGCGCGACGGCGTCTTCCGATGAAGTCAGATCAGGCGAGACCTTGGCGCGCCCTCAGTAAACGTTGTTGGCTGCCATTAGCGAAGCTGGGGACGTAAAACGGTTGATCGTCTGGTATCGTCACGACTGACGACGCTTGTTAGACCTGCAGGGTATTAGGCAATTTAATCGGAATGGCGTTCAATTACACATCTGATGCAAACTCCTGGTGGCAACTCCGCTGTCAGTCCTTATTGCATCGTAGGTGCTGCGAGTGAACTAATCGATACGACTCAGGCGGACTAAGCTGCAGTTTTAGGCGCTGTTTTTAAGCGCGGCGAAGCCAAGTTGTAGGCAGGGTTCCGTTTGGTTATCCAGCGTTAAAAACCTCAAAAACGATGGCTGTTCATCCAGAGCGGACAAATCAGTAAGGAGTTTCCGTTTGGCTTCGCAAGGGGAAAAGCCCAGCGAACTCGCTCGCTTGGCGAATTCAGCACTTTGGATGAATCATAACGAATCAGGAAGTGGACGCCCCGATGGATCACCAAGCTTTTGTCGAACCGAGCCTACATCAGTGAGATTCGATCCTGGGGAAGTCTTAGTTACCAGGCGATCATGGAGGCCAATCGTTTCCCCAAGCTGTGTTTGACATTGTTCAAAATCAACTCTGCTTAGCAACGGAGTTCGGTAATTCGCGATGGAAAAGTGAAGACAGTCTCTCTTTGATTTCTTTCAACTCAAAGGCTGTTGTACTGCGGGCAGTGTCTTCGCCCCATGAGCACTAGCGTCTCGATTCGAGTTATCCGTTATCGTTACTTGCGTTGCCGATCGCATGCGGGGGACGTCCACCTTGCCCAGGAGTCAATACCGGTGCGTAAGACGCACACGGATTGATTCCCTCGGTCCTGCTGGAGGCGAACGATCCGGAGTTGATCGCCTCCAAGTTCTCGACATATTGGGGCGGTCTTGACGAGACTACGCGGTTGCATCGACCTGTTGATTTGGTCGAGCGAATTCTCTCCCACTTTAACGTGTGTGAACTGACAATCCAGTTTAAAGACGGCCTCGCTTCAATTATTGACAAAATCAGCTCGAAGAATCTCGATTGCGACGCGGATACATAACCTGGCGGTCAAGTTTTATGAAAATCCGTCGGGTTATGGAATTAGAGACTTTTCTATAACCCACCTGTCAAGAGAGTTGGAGAGTGCCGTGAGTTGGGGCGAGAAGGGGCGAAAAGTGTCCCCAAAGGATTCGCGCGGGTCGGCGGAGCGGGGTCGGAAATGGGAGAGTTGGAGAGGCGAGAGTTTTGCGAAATGCCTGGAAAACAGGGGCCAGAAACGCGAACAGGCCGACGTTTTGAGGCGTCGGCCTGATGGGCGATCGCTGCTCGACTAGCGAGCAGCAAAACAAAGATTGCGGGAGCAGAACTCAGTTCGAACCTCGTTCGAGACTCGGTGATGCACAGCTCCGCTGGCCCGCAGAGCTCCGACTCAGTTCATAGTCTGCGTCAATCCGACGCGACCTCAAATACAACGTCAATCGCTGTGTCCTTTTTCGTCTTGCCCTTGGCAATCCGTTTCTTTCCAACGACGACGACAAAGCGACTCCGGCCGCCACCGTCAATTACGCGATGATTGATCCTAGTACATCCCGTGCTGCCCCGCTGATCTTAATTCAGGCTGGCTGGTTTCAATCGTGCCAAATTGCTTTTGTGATAATCACTATTTCGCGTTGTCAAATGTTGCTTCGCTAAAGCGACTCTTGTCTCGAGGAGTTGGCGTTCTTGTTCATTCATTTCAAAAAATCGGCTGCATCGCCAACTTTTCCACAGCCGCCGGTGCTTTTGCTTGCTTTGTTTCATCAGTAGTCCCTTATCATTTTTGGGCCGTTTTTGCCGACCGCTTTCGCTGCCGAGTCGTAGTTCTTAATGCGTTTTTGACAACGCTTGATAACCCTCATCCGGGATTTTTCCGGGTCTTTTTGCCCATATACATCCAGGGTAAAAACTGCGTCCGTATCTCCCGATTCGGTACATGATACGCCAGTTCTCACCATCGAACTCGCAAAGCTCCGCGGCAGGCCCGACGTCCGGCAGCATTTCGGCTTGAGGCATACAATTGTTGACCTGCTTGCAGCATCCGTAGAGTGGCTCGGCTTCTTACCTGCCCTCTGTCGTGAACGGTGGCGTGTTTAATTCGCCATGCAGCCACGTCAAGGGTTTCGTGTTGCGTGTGCCTTCCTGGTACGCTTTGCCATTGGTAACTCCGGATCTATTGGCTACATTGCATACCGGATATGATATATTGTCAATTGATAAAACTCGATTGGTTGCCCCGATTCTCAGAAATCTGCTCTAAGAGGACGGAAAAGCCGATATTTCCAGACCGTCACGCCCATAAATCCCTCTCATCTTCCTCCGGAGAGTGTCACGAACTCTGTGTCCCATTGAACCAGGTTTTCCCAGTCCAGTGGCCCAACAGTTGACGCAGCGTTCCCAATCGAACGGCGAAGAGCGGCACGCCTCTGCCAATCGCCACACCAACCTCTTGATCAGTCCAAGTACTGTTGTGATATTTGATCCCTCATATTATCTGTAATCAATTCGGCGCTCGCCTGGTATTCGTACGTTTTGAATTCTGACAGGTTCTGCAGCCACTGCCGAAGGCAACTCTCTGTAACTGGGGAGTATTGCACCTGTCGTGCCGATTCGCGGCAATCGTAGCCTTTACGCTGTTTCACCCACAGCTACTCAGAGACCGCGATTATTATGAAGCAATTTGAACATGGCCCAACCTGCGTATCTAGAGACTTAGAGTGCCGAGATTTGGGGCGAAAGGGGGCGAAAAGTGTCCCCAAAAGTTTACCTGCGCGGGTCGGCGGAATGGGGTCGGAAATGGAGAGAGTTGGAGGGCGAGAGTTTCGCGAAATGCCGGGAAAACAGGGGCCAGAAACGCGAACAGGCCGACGTTTTGAGGCGTCGGCCTGATGGGCGATCGCTGCTCGACTAGCGAGCAGCAAAACAAAGTTGCGGGAGCCGGATTCGAACCGACGACCTCGAGGTTATGAGCCTCGCGAGCTACCGGGCTGCTCCATCCCGCGATGGATTAGGTGCTTTGCCGCACCGGGATTACCAGTATCGGCATGACCTGGAGCAAATCTTAACGTGGGTTGGGAATAAGTCCAGAGGGGCGGACGGTTTTTTATTTGGAGGAGCGAGGGGGTCGGAACTAGGGGCGAGGGGCGAGCAGCTAGGGGGCAGCGGTTGCAAAGGGGCGGCCAGAGTTTGGGTTCAGGCGGGGCCGTTTGGGACGCGGTTTTGTGTCGGCCTCCGGGCCTTTTGATCTCAGAGCCCGCCCCCAGTGGCTGACGCCACCGGCAGGGGTTGGGCCGGCCCGCTGGGCCGGAGGCGGGTGGGGCGGCTTGGGGCACGGTGCGCGTCCAATTGAAGGAGGTGGTGGTGGCGAAAAACGCATGTCGGATATTTCAAAGCTGAAATTTGAAATTTCAGACTTGAAACGGAAAATGTCAAATTTAAATTTTAAAATGCAAAATCTGAAACCTCTAATGGGTGAACGCCACAACCGAGGACCGAGTTTGGCTCGCCGACGCGCATTCTGATGCAGTCGCTGCAAGTTGATGCAGATTACAAGCACAATCGGGGGTTGCGTGCTGCCGAAGTCTTTCTGCCCAAAATTTTTTGCCCTCGATTCACCCAGAGAAACTTTGTCGGACCGGCGGGCCGGCGGGGAACCGTTCAAGGTTGGGCAGTTTGCCTCAGCGAATGGTGCATTGCGCAAGTCGGATTGTGCTTGCCGCTGGACCGGGCGATTCTCCAGGGGCTGTCCTTGAAAAGGATCGTAATTGTTGGCTCGACTTGCTCCATGGCACCCTACGACCGACGCCGAACGGTATCTAGCACCAAACCAGCAGAGGGCGGCGGGGTGCATTACGCCGGACGTGTATCTAGGGGAATGGTGCATTGCGCAAGTCGGATTGTGCTTGCCGCTGGACCGGGCGATTCTCCAGGGGCTGTTCTTGAAAAGGATCGTAATTGTTGGCTCGACTTGCTCCATGGCACCCTACGACCGACGCCGAACGGTATCTAGCTCCAAACCAGCAGAGGGCGGCGGGGGTGCATTACGCCGGACGTGATCTAGGGGAATGGTGCATTGCGCAAGTCGGATTGTGCTTGCCGCTGGACCGGGCGATTCTCCAGGGGCTGTCCTTGAAAAGGATCGTCCCTGTTGGCTCGACTTGCTCCATGGCACCCTACGACCGACGCCGTACGGTATCTAGCACCAAACCAGCAGAGGGCGGCGGGGTGCATTACGCTGGACGCGTATCTAGGGGAATGGTGCATTGCGCAAGTCGGATTGTGCTTGCCGCTGGACCGGGCGATTCTCCAGGGGCTGTCCTTGAAAAGGATCGTAATTGTTGGCTCGACTTGCTCCATGGCACCCTACGACCGACGCCGAACGGTATCTAGCTCCAAACCAGCAGAGGGCGGCGGGGTGCATTACGCTGGACGCGATCTAGGGGAATGGTGCATTGCGCAAGTCGGATTGTGCTTGCCGCTGGACCGGGCGATTCTCCAGGGGCTGTCCTTGAAAAGGATCGTCCCTGTTGGCTCGACTTGCTCCATGGCACCCTACGACCGACGCCGAACGGTATCTAGCTCCAAACCAGCAGAGGGCGGCGGGGTGCATTACGCTGGACGCGATCTAGGGGAATGGTGCATTGCGCAAGTCGGATTGTGCTTGCCGCTGGACCGGGCGATTCTCCAGGGGCTGTCCTTGAAAAGGATCGTCCCTGTTGGCTCGACTTGCTCCATGGCACCCTACGACCGACGCCGTACGGTATCTAGCTCCAAACCAGCAGAGGGCGGCGGGGGTGCATTACGCTGGACGCGATCTAGCACCAAACCAGCAGAGGGCGGCGGGGGTGCATTACGCCATACGCTATTTAGCACCAAACCAGCAGAGGGCGGCGGGGCGACATCGCGCTCTACGCTCTTAGCTCTACGCACTTCGCTCTACGCTCTACGCTCTACGCTCTACGCCCTACGCTCTACGCCCTACGCACTTCGCTCTACGCCTCTACGCACTTCGCACTTCGCTCTACGCTCTACGCCGTGTAGCCGGTACGAAGGTTCTGGGGAAGGGGAAATTTTGTGTGTCGGGCTGGCGTGATGTTGCGGGGAGTCGCGGTGGGTTATACTCGCGGGTGAGAGCGGGGCACGGGGGCAGTCGGCGGGGCTGGTTTCTGTGGGGCGGTTCTAGGAAGGTGTGAGTCGAACCATTTATGACGAACCGACGCCTGAGGAGTGTGGTCACGCGGGAGGGTTGGTACTACCTCTTCATTTTGGCGTTTGTGGTGCTGGGGTCGTTTCTCCGCAACATCCCCTTGCTGGTGGGACTCAGCGCGATTCTGGCGACGGCCATGTTGATCAATTGGCGTTGGTCGCGAGCCCTGATGCGGGGGCTGAGGTTCGAGCGTTTGCCCACCGAGGCGATCTGGGCGGGCCAACCGGTCAAGTTCGGCTTTCTCATCGAGAACACTCGGGCTCGCTTGAGTGCCTTTTCTCTGCTGATCACCCAGCGATTCGCGGTGGTCCAGGTCGCTGGCGGCGATCCGACTGCCCCGGGCCTGTGGCGGCGTTGGGCCGATTGGCTGTTGGGCAATTCCCAGCAGCACTACAGTCTGGTCGCGGCCGTGCATCCTGGCGGTAGCCAAGCAGTCGAGCAGTCGGTGCAGTTCCATCGCCGCGGGGAATATCGGGTCGGGCCAGTGACGCTGTCGACCCACTTCCCGTTGGGGTTGGTCCGCCGCGAATGGCGGGACGAGACCGAGCAGTCGGTGTTGGTGGGCCCGGCAGTGGGGCGACTGAGTCAGAATTGGATCGAACAGATGTTGGGCCTGGGTTGGCGGGACTCGCAGGCGGGCCAGATCGCTCGTAGCGGCGACGAGTTCTTTAACCTGCGTCCTTTCTCGACGGGGGACTCGCAGCGGTGGATCCATTGGCGGGCCTCGGCGCGGCACAATCGACTGTTGGTGCGGCAGTTCCAACACAGCCAATCCAAGGCCTTTTCGCTGGTGGTCGACTGTTGGGGCGGTGCCCGAGGGGACCTGGCCCTGACGGCTTTCCCGGGCGATGGCACTGCCATGGACGGCCGGCAGGCGGTCGAGCTCACGGAGCGGCTGCTGAGTATTCTGGCGACGGTCTCGGAGGCGGTGCGAGCGGGACAGTTGGACAACGTCACCTTGACCCTGGTGGCGGACACGGTCGAATCGATCCAGTTTCCCTGTACGGAGCCGGCGTGGTTGGCCTGGCAGCGGCGATTGGCATTGGCGGCTCCGCATCATGAACCGCGGCGGTTGGCAGACGCCCTGCAGCGGCTGGTGGTCGGGGGAGCTGCCAGCTCGGCGGAGAGCGATGGGGCTGCGGCAACGGTGCGGTCCAGTCGCAGCGAGGCACCGGTGGTGGTGCTGTCCCCGCTGAGTATCGACCAGTACGCGCGGTTGGTCGCGACTCGCCCGGCAGCTGAGGGTGGCGGTGAGATTGGCGCTGAGGGTAGCGCGGAGAGTGGCGCGGAGGGCGGGACGAACGGAGCACCGAGTGGCGGGGATTTTTGGCAAGTGCAGAGCAAGATTCGGACTTGGTTGACGCCGGGGGATGCGTGGTTGTCCAGTTGGTATCTGGAGCCGCAGGCGGAGGACGTGTGGGCGATGGCCGACGAGCCGGCGTTGGCGGGACGTGAGACCGTCGCGGTGGGGGTTGGTTCGGTTTCAGCGGCGGGTTCCCCGAGACAGGAGGTCATGTGATGAGATCCGCTCGATGGCAAGTGCAGATGTTGATGGCCGTCATGATGATGCTCAACGGCATTCTCTTGATGTTGGCTCGTGGTGAAGTGTGGCCGCTGATCTTGCTGTTACTGTTGCCGTTGCCGCTGTGGTACGTCGTGGACGTGAAGAAGTGGTACGAGCTGCCCAGTTGGGCGGCCAACACGATCGGGTTGGGCATTGGCGCCTACGCGATGTACTTTTTCTGGTTCCAGGCCACGGAGCGGCATTTAGCGATCGTGTCGGACATGGTCTGCTATCTGTTGTTGACGATGTTGTTGCAGACCAAGTCGCCGCGGCTGTATTGGCAGATGACCATCTTGAGTGTGCTGCAATCGGTCGTGGCATCGGTGTTCAGTTTGGACTTGCAGCAGGGCTTGGTCTTTATCAGTTACACCTTTGTCGTGTTGTTGGCGTTGTCGTGCATCGTATTGTACCGCGACCAATTGGTCGTGGCTCTGAAGATGGACCAGAACAACAACGAGCTGGACGAGCGTCGCGTACGGAAGCGGGAAGTGGTCCGGCCGCTGATGACATTTCGGCCGGGAGCGGGCGACAGTCAGGCCTTGGGTTTTCGCTCGGCATTTTTCGCCATCGGCCTGTTGGCCTTTTTCAGTGTCGCGGCGGGCATGTCGATCTATGTCACGATCCCGCGTCTGGAGGACAGTTTGGACGCGGACTCGATCCAGCTGAAGACCACGGGGGTGACGCGGCAGATTGACAGTTTGGAACCGTCGGGGGTGCTGCAGCCAAACAACAGCGAAGCGTTGCGGCTGCGGGTCATCGATCCCTCGACGGGCAAATCGATGCGACTCAACGGGGACGTGTACCTGCGGGGAGCGACTCTGGAAGTCTTGAAGTCCGAGTCCACCGGGTGGTTGCCGTACCGATCGCGAGTCCCCTCGTCGGCACTGACCAGTTTGCCGACGTTTGCGGGCAAGGTGTATCGGCAGGAAATCGTGATGGTGCCGCGTTCGGAGCCGATGTTGTTCTACGCCTTGCCGCTGGCGCCGGCATTGAACGTATCGCGGGACATTTTGTTCGATATGGAGAGCGAGATGATGCTGCGGTTCAGCGCGACGGGTTCGGTCAGTTCGACGCCGTTCCGCTACGAGCTGGGGGTGTACGGCGTGGAGCGACAGAGCTTGCCAAATGTCTCGCCGTTCCTGAACTTCAATGCCAAGAACTACGACAAACCGCTGAACGAGGACTACGACAGTCGCTACGGCCATTTGACTCGGTTTGACCCCGAGCGTTATCCGACCCTGTTGGCGAAGGCCCGCGAGATTCGCGATCGCTTGGGGAGCGATCGTTCGCGGCGGCAGGTCGTGTGCGAAGCGATCGCCGATTATTTGGCCAACTCGGGCGACTTCTCCTACACGACCGATTTTCGCTCGATTGTGCGTGATCAATCTTTGGATCCGGTGGAAGACTTTGTCGCCAATTACCGCAGTGGGCACTGCGAGTTGTACGCGTCTGCCTTGTGCTTGATGTTGCGAAGTTTGGAGATTCCGGCTCGAGTGGTCGTCGGTTACCGCACGGCTCGGTACAACGAGGTGGCGGGCCACTATCTGGTGCAGGAAAAGCATGCCCACAGTTGGGTCGAGGCGTATTTGCGGCCGTTGGATTGTTCGGAGGAGATGAAATCCCAGCAGGTGGCGCGGGCCGGCGGGGCCTGGTTGCGATTGGACGCGACACCTGCGGCGGACCAATTGGACGATGACTTGAACTTGTTCGGTACGGCTGGGGATGCGTTGGGCTTGGCCCAGTCGCTCTGGGACGAGTACATCATGGGGATTCAAGAGAGTCAAACGGGCGCGGAGAAGTCCTCAAAATTGGGCTCGAGTGTGTTCCAAGCCCTGATGGACCCGACGGCGTTGGTCGAGACGATCCGCGGTCGTTTTTTGCAGATGTCGGTGGGAGCGCGGCTGCTGTTGGGCTGCGCTATCTTGGTGTTTTGGATCATTGTCTTGCGGCAAGCGGCGCGGCGGCGACGGCGGGCGGGTCGAGCGGGGCCGAGCGTGGGTCGGTCCGGATGGTGGGCCTGGTTGGGATTGGGAGGGAACACAGCGGGAACGGACTTCGAGGGGCACTGGGCGGATGCCATCTTATCGGAGCTGGAGCGATTGGCTGTGAAATATGGATTTTCTGGGCGGCAACCATCGATGACAGCGCTCGAGTTTGCGCGGCATTGGTCGGAAGAAATCCGTGGGGTGTTGGCGGTCCCCGAGCCAGCGACCGGCGGCTCAGTGGTGAAACTCTCCGGCGTAGATGCCGCGGACAGTCGCTTGGGGCAAGAGCCGGTGGGCGACAGCGTGGGGCTGGCGGATAAAATCGAACTTGAAATTTCCGCCTTGGTCGCTCGCTACTACAAATTGAAGTACGCTGGGGGGGGGCAAGCGGAAGTGGCCAGCGTGGCGGGTGGCCAGCAATAAACGGCAGCCGTCGCAGCGGCGGGCCGCGAGACGTTCTGAGCGGGAGACGGTGGGGCTGGGGACGGCCGAGGCGCGGGACGGTGGTGCCGCGGTGTTGGCCGAGGGCCGGGCGCATTTGCAGCGAATCGAGAGTTATCTGCCGCCGCGGGCTCGGGTCACGGCGAGCAACGGGAAGCGATGAGATCGAAGTGGGGAGGAAATTGGGTGACCAGTCAGCAAGCTTTAGTTGGGAAAAACAGCATGGGTGCGATGATCCGAGGAACGATGGTGGCGGCGGCGATCGCAGCGACGGCGGTTGGTATGGCGGCGTGGCGTGTGGGCGGCGTGTCGTGGGGTGAGACAACGACCGCGGTCGGGCAAGAACCTGCGTCCCAAACGTTGATTGTGGCGGGGAGCGCATCGGATCCGGTCGATCCGACCACGTTGTGGCCCCAGTTTCGCGGGCCGAACGGCGACGGTGTGGCGGTCGGAAGTTTCGATTTGCCGGTCGATTTGACGATCGGCGCGGGATTGGCGTGGCGCGTGCCGGTGGCTGGGTCGGGGTGGTCGTCGCCCGTCCTGGATGAGCGTTACTTGTGGATCACTTCGGCCGTTCCGGTGGCGGCGGAGGGCCAAGGCCAGGGAGCTGACGCGGGTCGCCGTCGTCGGGCGGCACCGCCGAGTTTGGACCTGGTGTTGTTGGCCTTTGATCGCTTGACGGGTGAGAAGCGGCAAGCGATCAAATTGTTCCATTTGGCTGAGCCGGAGACGATTCACAGCTTGAACAGCTATGCCTCGCCGACGCCGGTGATGGACCAAGAGAACATCTATTGTCACTTTGGATCATATGGCACGGCGGCGGTGCGACGTACGGACGGGGCTGTCTTGTGGAAAAACGACACGATCCAACTGCAGCATGTCATGGGCCCAGGATCCTCGCCGGTGTTGTTTGAAGATCGTTTGATTTTTCATGCGGATGGCGTCGACACCCAATCGATCGTGGCACTGGATTGCGCGACGGGCGAGGTCGCTTGGCGAGTGCCGCGGTCGGGTGAGATGTCATCCTCGCCGGATCAGCAGAAAGCGTACTGCACGCCACAAGTCACGGTGCAAGACGGGCAGGCCCTGTTGGTATCGCC
Organism: Pirellulaceae bacterium; assembly: GCA_018402565.1. Classification (GTDB taxonomy): domain Bacteria; phylum Planctomycetota; class Planctomycetia; order Pirellulales; family Pirellulaceae; genus M30B19. The sequence continues at coordinate 228,123 of JAGYIQ010000004.1, forward strand.
GGCAGCCAATTGGCTGTACGTGTACGATCCGCGGACGGGCCGCGAGCAGTACCGAGTGTCGTACGGCCAGTTGGGCTACTCCACGGTGCCGCGTCCGGTGATTGCCGGAAGCTTGGTCTACTTTTGCACGGGCTTTGACCGCAGTCGACTGATGTGCGTGGATTTGGACACAAAATTGAGTGGAACTTCCGAGGAGCGGATTCGCTGGACGGCGGACCAACGGATGCCGACGATGCCCTCGCCGTTGTTGGTCGACGGACTGATCTATGTGGTCTCGGACGCCGGGATTGCGACTTGTTTGGACCAACAGACCGGCGAAGAAATTTGGTCGGAGCGTTTGGGTGGGAAATTCTCCTCGTCACCGTTGTTGGCTGACGGGAAGATTTACATTGGCAACCAGGCGGGCCAGATGTTTGTACTGCGACCGGGACGGGAGCTGAATGTGCTGGGCACGAGCCAAATGGACGGTGCGATTATGGCGGCTCCGGTGGCAGTGGGCAATGAACTGTACATTCGCACCAGCGAGAGTCTGTATCGATTTGGCCCGCGAGCGATTGCGAAGTGAATGGGGAATGATCCGCCGATCGGACTTGTGGAACGCATCAGCCTCGAGAATGACTGTCCCGACCGTGAGAGGTTAAAGAAACGTGGGGCTGGTTCTTTACCCAGATAGGCCGATTGGCAGTTGACGGTTCGTTCGGTTACTCAATCAAATGGCGAGTGTACTCGACGGGTAGCCTAACTCGAGTATGAGTATGAGTACGAGTACGAGTACCGCCCAAGGCTGAGCACGAGTACGAGGCTAACGAGACAGTCGTGTTTGACGGGTCGGCTTAGTTCCGGCCAGGATGCAAAAAAAAGCGGCCCTTCGACATCGTGTCGAGGGGCCGCTTTTTGTTGCGCGTGTGGCTTCAGTTTTCAGAGGACGCCCAAAGCCAACGTACAACTGTCATATGGCCCGAACCGGTCGACAATCTTTGCGCCAGTGGGAGGCGTTTCGAAGGAACTTGTGGCCTTGTTCCCGCGACTCGCTCCGCAACCGGGCCATCGGACGGACGCTCAACCATGTGCTCAAACGCCGCCGTCGGGCGACAGAGGAAAAGATACTCGACCTAGCGGTAGCGTCAATTACAAAATGGGGGAGCGACCGCCAGCGAGAGCTCGTCGATCGCCATAAACCACTGCCAATAGGCAACTTACGGCGATTGTAAAAATTCGCAGCCCATTTCCGAGCATGCTGTCACTCGGGTGCTAGCTGGCGGAAAACCTGTTCGTGGGAGTCCAGGAAGCGGGTCAGGGAGAAGTGCTCTTGGACGCGTGCGCGGTTCCAGAGACCGATTTTTTCGGCGGTGGCGGGGTTTTGGACCAGGTGCAAAACAGCCGCAACGAGAGCTTCTGGAGAGCCGATCGGGATGACTTGGGCGGCTCGGGCTTGGTCGATCGAGAGTTCGGTTTGGGCGTTGATTGGGGCGGTGATTGGGATTGTGGTCGGGGTAGATGGCCGGGTGGCTAAGGAGGCTGCGGAGGGGGTGCCAGGCGGGGTGGCGGTTACTGGGTCGTGGAAGATTTCATCGATGCCGGCGGTGTGGGTGGTGACGACGGGTTTGCCCAGGCTCATGGCTTCGAGGATCACGTTTGGTTGGCCCTCCCAGCGGGAATTCAGCAGCACGATCTGGGCGGCGGCCAAGTAGTCCAGGGGATTGGGTCGCCAGCCGAGGAAGTGGATCCGATGGCGGCAGTCGAGGGCTTGGGCTTGGCGTTCCAGGGCCTCGCGTTGGTCGCCCTGCCCGACGAGGACCAGGTGGTGTTGCGGAAGTGCCGCCAGCAACCTGGGGCTGACCGCTAGCAGTTCATCAAGTCCTTTTTGGTGGGTGAGTCGACCGAGGTAGAGGAGGACGGGCAGTGGGTCGAGCCCCACGGGCGACGATAGGGGTGGCTGGAGGTGGGGCAAGCCGTTGGACTTGGCACTTGCCGTGGTGGGCGTTGCCGTGGTGGGGGACGGTGTGGTGGGCGTTGCCGTGGTGGGGGACTGGGGAGTGAGCGGCGGGTGGATTGAGTCGTGCGGGAGGGGGGCTGGGGTGGTGTCTAGGCACTCGAGGAGGTCGGCGGGTGGTGGTGCCGTTGGGCCGAGTGACGAGCCTGGGGGGTCTGGAGAGCCTGAGGGGCCTGGATCGGCCGAACGGAGCGAGTCGAGTGGGAGCGAGATACCGTTGGGAATGACCAGGAGCTGTCCGGTGAGTTGGGGCGAGAGTTGGTTGGGGGCCAGGACGGGGCGGTTGGGCGCGTAGTGCTGGGCCACGTGCTGGCTGACGCAGACGGCGGCTTGGGCGTAGGGTAGGAGGGCGGATTCGAGGCGCCGGACGAGCGGGCGGGGATCGGCTTGGCGGAGTCCGACTACGATTGGCAAGGCGGTGGAGTGCCGCGGGCGGTTTGGGTCGACGATTGGGACTCGAGTGGCGTTCGCGGGGTCGGCGGCGTTCGCGGGGTCGGCGGCTGATGGGGGAGCAGTGGATGTGCGGAGGCGGTGCCAGACGCGTCGCAGCCAGCGGGTGGTTGCTTGGAGGGGGTGATCGAGCGGGAAGCCGCGATTGGCCCGAACGTTAGCCAAATTGGCGCGGAAGAGGAAGCTGTAGACCAGATCGACCTGGTCGTCGGCCTGGGCTTGCCGGAGGGCGGCGTGGGTTTGGCGGTTGGCGATACGATTGGGGGTTTGGCTGAGGAAGCGGAGGGGGATGTGGGCGGATTGCAGTTGTTGGACCAGGGCATCTTGGGGGGGTGGGGGTGCGGGATCGAGGCTATAGACGGTGACCCAATGGCCACGTTGTTGTAATCCGATGGCGAGTCGCACGAGATTTTTCTCAGCGCCGCCGACCTCCAATTCCGAGATCAGCAGGGCGACGCGAAGGGGTCGGGTGGAGGAACGGCGTGAGTCGTCTGAGGTTGCTGGGAGTGGCATGGCGGTTGCTTGGGTAGGTCGTTTCGTGCCACTCGATTGCATCTGGGTCAACTTGGTTGTGGGGTGCATGGAGTGCGGCATTGATCGGGGCAAAAATGGGAGGTTAGGTGCTGGCGGGTGGGGGTGCGGTTGTTATAGTACCAAGAAAGGCAGCGGGGCCGCGATACGGACGAGCGGCTGCGGGGCGGGAATACGATCACAATCATGAGGAACATACTGGGATGTCAGAATCAGTGGCTGGAAGCACTCAATCCACGCCGTCGGAGACGGCTAAGCCTTCGGAGATGGACGAGTACGATTTTCCGATCCCGAAGTCTTTGATTGCTCAGCACCCATTGGCGTGTCGTGGGGATGCTCGGTTGATGTTGGTGGATCGTCAGCGGCAATCGATTGAACACTGGCATGTGCGGGACCTGCCATCGATCTTGCGGGCCAAAGATTGTTTGATATTGAATGACACGCGGGTGGTGCCGGCCAAGTTGGTAGGGGTGCGGCAGAAGACGGGTGGTCGTTGGCAGGGTTTGTTCTTGGAGTCGGACAATCAGGGTGTCTGGCGGTTGATGTGCAAGACTCGGGGGAAGGTGGAACCGGGTGAGGTCGTCACGTTATTCGACCGGCAGGGGCGGGAATCGTTTTCTCTGTTGATGGTGACTCGGTTGGAGGATGGGCATTGGGCGGCGGTGCCGCAATTGCATTTATTGGATGAGGACTCGCCTTTGCGTCAGGCGGTCAAGACGACTCGGCAGCAATGGACGGTCTTGTTGCCAGAGGTCGGTCAGATTCCGCTGCCCCACTACATTCGTGGTGGCAACATGTTGGATTCCGACATGCGTGACTACCAGACGGTGTACGCCAAGCATCTGGGGGCGGTAGCGGCACCCACCGCGGGTTTGCATTTCACTCAGGACTTGTTGCTGCGACTGAAGCAAGAGGGCGTCGGGATTGGTCGCATTACCTTGCATGTGGGCGCCGGCACATTCCGTCCGGTGCAAACCGAATGTTTGGCAGATCATTCGATGCATCACGAATGGTGCAATGTGGACGAGAAGACGGTGTCTTTGGTCCAGCAACACAAACAGGCTGGGGGGCGGGTCATCATGGTGGGCACGACCAGCATGCGAGCCTTGGAGACGGCCTCGCGAAGTGGCAGCTTGCAGCCTTTCTGTGGTGAAACCAATCTATTTATTCGTCCGGGATTCCAATTCCATTTAGCGGACGGCTTGATGACGAACTTCCATTTGCCTCGCACGACCTTGTTGGTCTTGGTCCGCACGTTTGGGGGAGACGCTTTGATGAAGCGTGCGTATCAAGAAGCGGTTGAAAAAGAGTACCGTTTCTTCAGTTACGGGGACTCGATGCTGATTGTTTGATGCCGCAGCGAGTCGACGTCAGCCGGGGTCTATCCAAGTACGAGTCGTTGTCTGTTTGGTTGGATGGCTGTTCGGGCGTCGTGTGTCTAGCCGCGGTCTGCCGTTTTTTTTTCGGCGTGAAGTCGGTTTGTGTTTTTGAGGAGTTGGCCAGTGAGCATGGATGAACAGATCTTGGTGGTGCCGGCTTCGCTGTTGGACGAACTCGGTAGGTTCCAAGGATTCTGCGATGACGTTCAGCGGTATTTGCCGGTCTTACTGGGCAGTGAGCAGATCGATTATCGGCTGCGTGGCGAGATGGAACAGGACCCCAGTTTCAAGCAGCTGATTCCCTACGTTGTCTTTCGGCATCGATCGGACGACGGTGTTTGGCGGGTGTTTCATTACACTCGGGGCAGCGGTCAAGGCGAGCAGCGTTTGCACGCGAAGAAGAGCGTTGGGGTAGGCGGGCATATTTCATTGGAGGATACCCAACATCCGGACGCGTACTTGGCGGGCATGCAACGCGAGTTATTGGAGGAAGTTTCGTTTGGTTCGCAGCAGGCCGACGAGTTGTTGGGTGGAGTCACGCGGGTCGAAGACTTGTCGTTGGAGTCGGGCATGGCCCTGCAACGCAAGTTGGTGGAAGGCGGAATGGCTGGTCAGCCGATCGGATTGATCAACGACGACTCCAATGCGGTGGGCCAAGTGCATTTGGGCGTTGTGCACGTCGTGGATTTGGTGGAGCCCTGGGTGAGGGCTCGGGAAAAAGACTTAGTGGACGCGGGGTTCTCGGAGCGAGAAGAGTTGTTGGGCGATTGGGACCGATTTGAAACGTGGTCGCAAATTGCCCTGGAGTACTTGTTCAATGTGGAGCGGAGTGTCGTCGAGGCAAATCCTCGATAGCCCACGGGACGAGTGGCCCATGGGGCGAGTGGCCTGAGTTTGTTCCGACTACTGTCTTGAGTGATCGGTGGAGAGAGTGAGTCGATGGTCGAGGACCTGGACGACACAATTTATTTGGACGGTCACTCGACGACGCCGTTGGCTCCCGAAGTTCTGGAGGCGATGCTGCCCTGTTTGACCAGCGGCTATGGCAACGCGGGCAGTCACAGTCATGGGTTTGGCAGTCGGGCGCGGGAGTGGGTGGAGCAAGCGCGGCGGGACGTGGCCGATTTCTTGGGCGCTGAGTCGGACGAGATTGTGTTCACCAGTGGTGCGACCGAGAGCAACAACCTGGCGATTTTTGGTGCTGCTCTGCGGTGGCGGGGAAAGCGTCGCCACTTGGTGACGATTGGCATCGAGCACCCAAGTGTCTTGGAGCCGATGCGGCAATTGGAACGTGAGGGTTGGCGGGTCAGCTTTGTGCCGGTGCAGCCCCAGCGAGAACCTGCGGGTGGCGGGGAGGACACGCCAAATGGTGGGGGCTCGGGGTGGCCGGCGGGCGGGGTGGGTGTCGGCAGCGAGGGCGACTGCAGCGAGGGCGGGGACGGAGCGGCGTGGCCGGGTCAGATCGACCTGCGGGCTTTGGCGGCTGAATTGTCGGAGGAGACCGCCTTGGTGTCGGTTGCGTTGGCCAACAACGAGATCGGCGTGATTCAGCCGTTGCGAGCGGTGGCGGAATTGGCCCATGGCGTGGGCGCTTGGGTCCACACCGATGCGACACAGGCGATGGGTTGGGTGCCAGTGGACGTCGGAGAGTTGGCGGCGGACTTGGTCAGCTTTTCTGCGCACAAGTTTGGTGGGCCGAAGGGGGTGGGTGGTTTGTTTGTGCGGCGTCGGGCCACGTACGCGGGGGCTCGGCCGGTGCGACTGAGTCCACAGATCGTCGGGGGTGGGCAGGAGTTCGGTTTGCGTTCGGGGACCTTGAACACTGCCGGGATTGTGGGCCTGGGGGCGGCCCTGCGGTTAGTGGGGGCAGAGCGAGCGGGGCTGGTGGTTCGAGCCGGAGCCTGGCGGGACCGATTGTGGTCGGCTTTGCGGCAGGGTGTACCGGACATTCAGCTCAATGGGCCGGATTGGAGGCGGGGTGGGCCGCGGCTGCCGAACAATTTGAACTTTGGGGTGCCGGGAATCGAGGGGCAGACGATACTGTTGTGCACGCCGGGGGTGGCGGCCTCCAGTGGCAGTGCCTGCTCGAGTGCCAATCCGGGGGTCAGTTCCGTGTTGACCGGCATTGGACTGAGCGAGCAAGCGGCTCGGTGCAGTCTGCGTTTGGGCTTGGGTCGGTGGTTGTCCGACGCGGACATCGAGTTGGCAGGTGAACGACTGTTGCGGGGAATCGAGGCGGCTCGCCGGTCGGGCTGACGGCAGGATGTCGCCTGGGCGGGGGGGTAATGCGTGCGTGTGGGGCCCAATCGCCAACTCGATTGGACTTGACTTTGCGATCAAAACCGGCGAAATCGGGCGGATGAGGGCCGGGTTGGATTGGTGAGTGGGCAAAAATGTGTGAGGTCAGCTTTCCCAAACGGGACGAGCAGACTATGATTTATCGAACCATTTGTTTCGAAATATAGGAGCAAAGCAAAATGGCTGTGATTTTGACCGAAAAAGCAGTGAAGGAAATCAACCGCATCATCCAAGAGGACGGTACTCTGGGAGAAGATGTGAAGGTCCGCGTCGGCGTAGCCGGTGGTGGGTGCTCGGGTTTCCAGTACACGTTCCAATTGGACAAGAACTTCGACGAGACGAAGGACAACTTGTACCTCCAGCATGGGCTGGGTGTTGTCGTCGACAAGAAGAGTGCTTTGTACTTGGATGGAACGACCGTGGATTTTTACGAGGGCTTGGATCAACGCGGCTTCAAGTTCGACAATCCGTCGGCGAAGCGTTCGTGCGGCTGCGGCAGCTCGTTCCAGGTCTAGGACCGCGGGTGGATTCCAGAGAAAACCCGGTGCTAACGCAGGCCGGCTGATTTGCTGGCCGGCTGATTTGCTGGCCGGCTGATTTACTGGCCGGCTGATTTGCTGGCCGGCTGATTTGCAATTGGGTAAGTTTTTGCTGACACGTCCGAACGGTCGGCTTACACAAACGAAAAAAGCAGCTCTCCCCGATAGAGAGCTGCTTTTTTTTTCGTTTCGATTGGCTGGAGTCGAGTGCTGGAGGGCGGTTTGGGTCACGACTCGTTGTGGGGTCGTGTGCCGCGGACTAGCGACGCCATTCCAGCCCGAAGGTGAAGCCAACGGTGGTCAGCGACTGGTTGCGGATCCCGGTGACCTGTTCACCCAGCCCGAAGGCGGAGAAGGGGTTCAGGCCGGTTGGTCGCGTGTCGGCTCGGACAACTCCGTCCCACATGTGCAGGGCCTGGACACCGGCTCGCAGGGCGATATCGCGGGTCAGGTGGTAGGCGGCATCGACGCCCAAGTCCAAGGTGGGAACGAAGGAGTTATCGTTGAAGGTGGCTTCGAAGACAGCTACTTGATCGGGGCCGAAGATCATATCCGACGCAAAGTAGCGTTGGGTATTGTAGCCGGCGGCGAGAGCGGCGTCCGCTCGCCAGCTCCAGCGGCCCATCGTCTTGCTGAAGCGTGACCCGATGTGAGCACCGAAGTTCGAGTTGCTAGTGCGCTGCTTGAACCGATTGCCGTCGGCAGTGGTAAAGAAGGGCACGATCGAATCTTCGATCGTTTCGTCGTTGAAGCCCTGCCAGCGGAACCCGAAGTAGGGTTCCATCAGAGCCCCGCTCGAGAGTTCCTGGCGGAACAAGCGGCTGATCTCGACATTGGCCAGCGTGGTGCGGGTCATGAAGGGATTGGCGATCAGTTCGTCCTGGCCTTGCGAGAAGAAGCTTCCCTCGCTGTTCAGCCAGTTCAACGTCCAGCCGGTGCCGGCTTCGGACATGTGACCGATGTCGAAGCGATTGCCCCAAGTGAAGTCGTTCCCGGTCGCAACGGCGTTGGCGTTGACGATCGAAGTGGCTTCTGGGCGGGAGACCGACATGTAGGTGCGGTCGTAGGTGAAGTACCAGCCGGTGTTGCCTTGCGGCTTGGTACGAATGTCGTCCAAGGTCAGCGGCGCGAACAGCTGGGCGTCGTAATTGAACAGGCTCGTCTCGAACTGTCCGTGGACATCGGGGGTCGGTCCCACGCCCAGTTCGGGGTCGCCTAGAAGCCCGGTCTGACCGAACGCCGGGAGCGTCGTGGTTCCGATCGCCATCGACAAGACGGCAAAGGTGGTCGAGAATAATCGCTTCAACATGGTTGAGATTCCATTTTTCAGCCAATCGAAAACCTGCCCTATCGGGGAATGCACTGACGCGGGCAGGAGCAACGTCAACGGTAGTATCGGAAGTCAGCTTTGTACGGGTTGAATAAGAAAGGTAAAATTTCGGGAATATAGCACCCGCACCGAGCCCCACGGAGGCCACAGCACCCCCCAAAAGTATGGCTTTAGCGGATCCTGTGCTGGTTGTAATGGTCGTAGGGTGGCAAAAACGAGTGAAAATCACCGTTGAAGGCGAGAATCGTGGCAACTAGTATGTAGGTGCGGGTTGGATGCCGAGCGTGGGGCTGGATTTTTATGTTGCATGCCAGACGGCGACCGGAGCGGGGCTGGCGGTGGAGTGGTGGAAGTTGACCTCAATTCTAGGTGGAAGCACAATGATGCAGCTCTTTTCTCGGTGGCGTGGGGCCTTGGTGGCCGCGTTGCTAACGGCGGTTCTCTGCGTTGCGCCGGCGAAGGCCGATGTGCCGTTTCGCATTACGATGAATTACGACGTGACGGGTACTGGTCAGTTCAACCAGTACTTCAACGATTTCTCGGAGACGATGACCCAGATCGAGCAGTTGCTCGTATCTTGGAGTGGTCCACGGGCGATTGAAGCTCAGTATTCTGGGTTTACGATCGACGTGGCCTTCGAGGATATCGACGGCGAGTTTGGGATTTTAGCGATGGCTGGCCCGACGGACGTATTGCGTTGGGGTGGGCCTGGTTACGCCAAGCATGGCACTCGAGGTGCGGTGGTGCGTGCGGGAACATCGACTTACGACACCAATGACATGGCATTCATGGCCGCGACCGGGTTGCTGCGTTCGACGATCATGCACGAGACATTCCATGCACTGGGATTCCCGGGCGTGTGGGACGACTTTGGCTACCGCTCTCAGACGGGTGCTGGTTTCATCGGCCCCAACGCTTTGGCAGCCTATCGCGAGGCAACCGGTCAGGATTTTGCACCGTTTGTACCCGTGGAGACTGGTGGTGGTGCGGGTACTGCCGGCGGTCACTGGTCCGGGGATGACCCATACTTCTTCAATCCGCAGACGGGTGTGGGCGAGTTGATGATTGGTTTCGCGACTGAGAACGCGTTCTTGTCCGACGTGACTTTGGCTCAGTTCCGTGATTTGGGATACGCAGTACCGAGCCTGGGTGGTGGTCGTTCGGATGACGGTTGGCCGTCGGGTCCGGTGACTCCGAAGCCGCCGGCTCCGGACGGCGAGGATGATGACGACGGCCGTTCGAGCCCGGACGGCCCGGGTGGCCCGACCGATCCAACGGGCCCAACCGGACCTGGGAGTCCAAGTTGGCCGGGCATGCCTAGCTACGGAGACGATGGCTGGGTCGATTGGGGCGGACGTGGCCGGGCTGGTTTTGGCGGCGGCATTGGCGGCAGCGGTGACCTGGGCGGCATGAACGGCTTGAGTGGCGTGCCGGAGCCGAGCTCCCTGTTGATTTTGGCTGCGGCCGCTGGTTTCCACTTGGCGGGTCGCCGTCGACGCTAGGTGTCGAGACGCCGCGTTGTGAACTCACGCTAGATCCCCGTGTCGGTTGGACACGGGGATTTTTTTTGTTGGTCTCTCGGTTGATCGGGTTAATTTTGTAGCCAGCGAGGCGGGAATTGAGTACATTGAGGGGACCGCGTGGGTTGCTGAGTGGGCCGCGTGCTGCTGAGTGCATGGGGATGGATTGGAACCGAGGTGACATGGAAATGAACTGCAGGCGAAGCAAGATGTTGCATAGTGGATTGTCGACGAACGCAGTGGCCACACGGCGGCGTGAGGCATGGTTGTCGTTTGGTCGCGGTATCGTCCTGATGTTGGGATGGTTGGCACTGACCACCGGTAGCGATTGCGGGTTGGCCCGCGGGTTCGGCCAAGATTCGGCCGGGTCGGCGACCTTGGTTCAGGAACCGCAGGTTGACGAGGGGAAAGCAAAGAAGACCGACAAGAAGTCTGGCAAGCACGATCGGTACGTTCGGGTGCAGAAAGACGACAAGGGCCGGGTCGTTTCGATGGACACGTCGACCATCACATTCACCAAGAAGTTGCCGGACGGAACCGAATTGGTCGTGGAGTTGATCGGCGTAGTACACATCGGGGAGGAGGATTACTTCGCGGCCTTCAACGAGCAATTCAAAAAGTACGACGCCTTGTTGTACGAATTGGTGGCGCCGGAGGGCACGCGAGTGGAGCGGCGAGCAGACGACGGCATGAATCCGGTGGCCGCCTTGCAAAAGGGCATGATGAGCGCGTTGGGATTACAGTTTCAATTGGAGCATATCGACTACAGCCCCAGTAATTTTGTGCATGCGGACATGACCCCGGAAGAGTTCGGTCAGTCAATGACGGAGAACAACGAATCGGTTGCCAAGATGTTCTTTCGGACATTGGGCATGAGCGCCGCGATGGGAGGCAGTGGTGGCGAGGCCGAGATGTTGCGAGCCATGCTGTCATCGTCGGAGGATCGGATCTATCGCTTGCGTCGATCGGCCGCCAATCAGTTGATCAAGATGGACGTCGGCATGAAGGCCTGGGAGGGCGACAATGGATCGACGATCATCACGCATCGCAATGGCAAGGCATTCAAAGTCTTGCAGCAACAGATTGACGCTGGGAAGAAGAAGGTCGGTGTATTTTATGGTGCGGGACACTTGCCGGACATGGAGCGTCGTTTGATCGAAGACTTTGGGATGACGCCGGGCGAGCCGCAATGGCAGCGAGCGTGGAAACTGCGAGCGGACGCGGAGTAGTCGCCGCGGTGTTTGCACAGCGGGGACGCCAAGCAACGCCAAGTCGTGCTCGTGGTTAGTTAGCAAGCAAACAATCGTGCTCGTGCTCGTAATCGTGCTCGTAATCGATGACAGCATCGTCTTCGGACGGCTGAAAAAAAGAGGTTTGCACTTATTCAATTTGAGGACCCGATAACACGCTCCCTTCGAGATCGATGGTCGCTTTGATTACGAGCTCGATTACGGGTACCAGGACGATTTTGAGAACGGAGAACTGAGAACCTCTGTTTTCGCTGCAGCTGGGCTGGATTCGATTACGATTACGAGCACGAGCACGAGCACGATTTTGAGTAGTGAGAACTGAGAACTGAGAATCCCTATTTTAGCTGCAGTCGGGCTGGATTCGAGCACGAGCACGAGCACGAGCACGATTTTGAGAACTGAGAACTGAGAACTGAGAACCCCTTTTTTTCGCTGCAGCTGGGCTGGATTCGATTACGATTACGAGCACGAGCACGAGCACGATTTTGAGTAGTGAGCACGATTTTGAGTAAGAGTATGATTTTTAGTAAGAGTTAGAATACGAGTCGACGATGGGGGTTAGCCGTCTTCGCTGTCGAGGTGGCCGGATTTGCGGATGGACCAGAGGACACGCAGTCCGAGTAGCAAAGTCATTATCATCCCGATCAGACCGAACAGGCTGAGCTCTTGCAGCCCCCAGGGTCCCTCGGTGCGGAACAACAGCGGCGGAACCTTCATACTGAGCAGGACACTGGAGCCGAGAAACATGGCGGAGGTCATCATGCCCATCACGAGTCGGTTGACGTTGGGGCCAAGTCGGTGGTGATTGATTTGAACGTTGATTTCACCGTCTTGGACCATTTTTAAAATATTGCCGACGCGTTCGGGCAAGCGATCCACCAGGTGCTCAACCTCAAAGACCAGACGCCGCAGTCGCTGCAGGGTTCGCTTGGGAGAAAGTCGATCGAAGAGCATGGAGCGGCGGAGGGGCGCGAGAATCTCCATCAGGTTGAAGTTGGGGTTGAGCAGGCGGCCGGTGCCCTCCAAGGAGACAAGCGTCTTGATCAGGAGGGCCATTTCGGGTGGCAAGGTGATTTGATGGCGACGGACGATGGTGACGATATCGTTGAGCGCGCCGGAGACATCGAAGCGATCGAGCGTCTGGGTTGTATACTGCGAGACGAACTCGGCCAGGTCACCTTCCAGATCCGCCAAATCCATGCGACTCGGCATTTGCCCGACGTGTCGGATGAGCAGTCCCAGCATGGCGACGTCTTGGCTGATCACTGCCAGCAGAATCTCCTCGATCATTTCACGGAGTTGGGGGCTGATGCGGCCGACCATACCGAAGTCGATCAGGGCGATCCGACCGTCGGGCATGATAAAAATGTTGCCACCGTGTGGATCTGCGTGGTAGATCCCGTGCTTGAAGATCATCTTCAAATAGATTTCTGCGCCATTCTTGGCCACGACCGTCAGATCCAGATCGGCGGGTGGATTGGCGTGCAATCGCTGCAAGGAATGACCAAAAATGCGTTCCATCGTCAGGACCCGATGGGAACTGTGCGAGGGCACCGGCTGGGGGATCTTCAGTCCCTTCTCCTTCCCCATCAGGCTGATAAACTGTTCCAAGCGTTGTTGTTCGCGGAGAAAATTCAACTCGGCCGTGATCACTCGGCGCCATTGGGCGATGAGCAAAGTGGGTTGATAGTTTTTCAGCTCGTCGAATTGCTCCGCCAATTGGGCGATACCGGTGAGGATCTCCAAGTCGGTCTTGATCTGTTGCTGGATTTTTGGGTGCTGAACTTTGACCACCACTTCTTGTCCGGAGGGCAGACGAGCCAAATGGGCTTGCCCGATCGAACCGGAAGCGATGGGCGACTCCTCGAAGTGAGCGAACAGTTCATTCAGGGGCTGGCCGAGTTCCTTTTCGACGGTTTCCTTGACCGAGGCGAAGTCATCGGCCTGAACCTGGGATTGGAGCAACTGCAATTCGGTGGCCAGCTCGACGCCGACGATGTCGGGTCGCGTCGAGAGAAATTGGCCGAGCTTCACAAAGGTCGGCCCCAGATCGACGAGGGCGCGGCGGATCCGGACCTCGTAGTGATCTTGTTCGTTTTCGGCTTCGGGCGAATCGCGTCGCCAGCCGGGGATGAGTCCGTCGAGGCGGCTCAGGCGGATAATCTCGTTCAGGCCGTACTTGCTGAGGATGGTGGCAATTTCGGTCGCTCGGCGAACATTGCGATAGATCTGCGGCAGGGCGGTGATCGGACTTTTCATGGCATGGGCCGCCAAGCGAGCGGGAATCGAGCTTTGGGATCGTCTGACTCGTTTATTCTAGTCGCCGCTGGGGCAGGTCCCAACGCCCCGGAACAGAAAAAAGCGACCGATCAAGGATCGGTCGCTTTTCTGGTTTTGAGCCGACAACTCGCTAGTCAATCGTCACCCGCCGCAGCGGCTGGCGATGTGACAGCGGGCATTACGGGAACTCGTAGTCCTTGTTGCTGGGGTCGAAGTCCTTGTCGGTCAGACCGACGTTGATCTTCAACTTGGCGTAGGTGTAGCTCTCCAGCAAGGGCAGATCCTTTTCGCCGGGACTGGGCCACAGGTACGCTTCGTAGCGGATGGGAACTTGGTGTTCATCGTCGATATAGATGCGACCGATGTGGAAGTCCAGCGGTTCCTTCTCGACATCGTGCTTGACTTGAATCATCGTACAGACGCGATCCATGACCTTGGCGTTTTCGAAGAAATCGACTTGGCATTGCCCGGTCTGCCGATCGCGTTCTCCCCGTTCAATGAGCTTCCGCACGAGATTCTCAATACCGGCATCGGTGATCGGGTACCGTTGGCCACGCATCGCCAAGGTGCCGGTGGGTGCCAGATTGACGCGGATCATACCCAGGACGCCGCCTTCGTGAGCGACCAAATTGCCGTCATTCCGACCTTCCACGTAGATCACCTCGCGGCCCTTGATCGCGTTAGGACGCAGGAAACGCAAGTAGATCGAGAACGGTTGGCCACCATTGGGTCGTTGCCGTCGGTTGCGGACCTTGATATTCATGTATTCGGCCGGCATGAGCGTCCCACCAATCCGCTCCTGCTTGATCATCACGGCTTGGTAGTCGTGAATATTCTGCTCCAGATGCCGCAGTTTCTCCTCGGCGAACAACAGCGCCGGATCCAAGGGATGCGGGGCGGCAGCGGGTGCCGTGTTGGCGGCGACGCGATCAGCCGAGCCCGTGTCGTTGGGCTTTCCAGCGGCCTCCGAGTTCAAGCTGACCCGCAAGATCGGCTCGGTGGTGGTGGCTTCTTGAGCCGTCGCCCAAGCGTGAGTCCCGGTGTTGACCCCGGTGCTGAGACCTGTGATCAGAGCGGCAGTTCCAGCCATACCGGCTGCAAACATCCTGTGCCAAGTTCGGTTTTGGGGCCGAAGCTTCGTGTCATCCATGCGCGAAAAATCCTATCCTAGGCTCCTTGAGTCATCTCGAGCCACCGCCAACTGCCCGCCGAGCTTAGCGAAAAACAGCCAACAGTCGAAGACGAGATGTGCAAAATTCCTCGATTGAACCAGACTTTGCTAGCAAAATTGCCTGCGGCCAGGATCGACCTCGGGTACCGCCGAGGGTCAGACACAAGCCGACCGCGACGCCGGGATTAGATCGAACCCTGGTCCCGGGGTTCACGACAGGAACCCGGCAGATGCGGGGCGGTTTGTGTCGACGCCCCGCCACGTGTGACGGTTGTGTGGGTTTTTTTGGTGCCGAATAAGATTGTTCGCCTAGTCTACAATCGCGCGATCGGCTGTGCGATTCGAAATCGACCCAGCAAAAACAGGAGTCCTGGGTAATCCAGGCGACTAAGCTAGCCTGCGCAAGATATTTCGGACGTACGCATCAGGAAACTTGAGCCGATCGACTGGGGTTTGCCCAGCAGAGCGACTGCCGGTCGATGCAGGAGTGTTCATCCTGTTGAGACAAAAGTCAAAAAAAGGTGGCTCTCGTGGTTGAAGACCAACGAGAGCCACCGCTTGAGGGAACGAGCAATTCAGGTGGGGAGATCAAGGATCAGTGTCCGCTGCCCGCTGCGGCGTCGACCGGCTTGTAGCCGCCCTTGGACTGGAAGTAGAGGATCATGCCGATGTAGCAGACCAACATGAAGATCGGGAACACGATGACCTTGGCCAAGGCACCTTGTTTCTCGACCGACACGATCTGGTTGACTCGCTGGCTTTCCTCTTCTGGCAGGGCCTTGACCTTATCTTCGTCGATGGCTTGGTAGGCACCGAGGAAGTAGGTGGGGTCAGGCGAGGCTTGGATCTTGGTGTACATCGAGGGCATTTGAGCTTCGATGCCGGCCTTGGCCGAGTCTTCCTGCATCTTGCCGATCAGTGGACCGCCCAACACGCCGACGGTCAGCATACCGATCCCGGCGATCGCGTTGAGGGTCAAGGCTCCGCCCTTGGGGTATTGCTCGGCAACCACGCCCAACATGGTGGGCCAGAAGTACGTTTTGGCCACACCGTACAGGGTGGCGGCGGCGAAGATCACCACTAGGCCTTGAGCGAACGACAGCCAGTACAGTCCGACGATGGCCAGGGCAGCGCAGGTTGCCAACAACCCGAGTGGGGTCAGAGCCTTCACGACTGGGCCGGCGAAGAACCGCAGGACCATCATGATACCGGAGGTGTAGATCAGCACCCACAAGCCGCTGTAGCCAGCTTCTTCCATGGGTTTCTCCATGATACCGGAGATGGCTCCGTCGGTCCCCAACTCGGTGGTGGCCAGGGGCATCATGATGATGCACAGCAGGAACAACATGGGGCGTCCCAGCGATTGGCAATAGACGCCGTAGGCGATGGCCAATACGGCGACCACGGCGTAGACCACCGTATCAGAGATGGCAGAAGCGGGGTCCACGGTTCCGTTGTAGACGGTGGCCAACTGTTTGACGACCAGGAAACCGGCCAAGGCCGCGCCCAGCAAACCGAATTCGGCCAACATGTCCTTGTAGGTGGCACCTGACGAGACGCGTTCGCTGACGGGGAACTTGGCACCGGCCAGCATAGCCACGTAGACCAGGGCGGGAATCGCGATGATGTAGATCAAGTTCCGCCAATCTTCCGTGGCGGTGGTGCCCAAGCCCAAGGTGATCAAGCCGCCCAGAACCAACCCGCCCGGCCAACCGGCGTGCAGAATATTGAGCCATTTCGTCTTTTCTTTGCTGAACATCGTAGCGACGATCGGGTTGATGAAGGCCTCCACAGTGCCATTGCCCAAGCCCAAGACAATGGAGCCGATGGTCAGCAGGGTCAAACCCGAGCTACGGGCTTCGAGCAGGGCGTCGCCAGCCAGGCCCGGCTCCTTGACAATCGAGTACGCCCAGAGGGCCAACGCAGCGTAGACCGCGTAGCAGATGAAGCTGAAGAACATCGCGACGCGGTAGCCGATCTTATCGATGACCAAGCTGAACAGAATGATACTGATGGCAAACGGCCAAATGCCGTGCCCGAACAGGACTTGGGCTTGGACCTTATCGAGCCCGAAGTCGGCCGGCCACATGGCGTCGTTGTTCACCATAAAGGCGCGGGTGATAAACGCGAACGCCGTGGTGATCAGGGCGATAAAACACCCCCAAAACATCAATTGCGAGGGTTTCTCATCGGAATCATTGACCATCTTCTGTTCTCACTTGACTGTAGGAAGGACATCGAGCCCCGAAATCAATTGGCGCGGCTGCATGCTGGCTAGGGGACACACGACAACCGCAGTGGCAAAACTCCGCCAGCGGTTGGGGGAGCGACCGGAGGCAGGCAATTTAACTCGTGGCCACTCCGGCCAGGCAGGTGGGTAGGTGGGAGGTTTTCGGCGGTTTCCCCTCCGTCCCCTGACCGCGAGTGGCCCCAGTATACCCGCTAGCGTTGGCTTGTAAACGAAGCTTGAACAGAAAACCCCCTCGGCTTGACCGGCGGCGGTGACCGCCTAAATTGGTCGGTGTGATACAAGCCGAGCCACTCCTGCCGAACGGAACTGCCACCCGCGCCGGGTTGGGGCAGACTCGGTTTATTGTGTTGTTGCTGGGTATCTTACTGCTGAGTTTCGCGGTGAGAGTGGCGGCGGCCGTGGTGTGGCAGGGTCGGCTGGTGTCGGCCGATACGCTCGCCTGGGGTGACAGCGGAACGTACTGGGAGATTGCTGGGAATTGGGCCGAGCGAGGATCGTATCGGTTTGGGGAACCGCCCCAGTTCATCTTTCGAGCTCCTGGCTATCCGGCGGTTTTGGCCGCGAGCATGGTGGCGGCGGATGCATTCGGTCAACCCTTCCGTGTCCTTCAGGCTCGGTTGATCGGCTGTGTGTTCGGGACCGTGGCCGTGGGGTTCCTGATCGCCTGGACAAGCGACTTGACGGGCGATCGTCGGATCGGTTTGTTAGCGGGGCTGGGGATGGCCGTCGAACCGGGCGCGATTGCCATGAGCATCTTTGTGCTGGCGGAGGCCGTGTTTATCCCGTTATTGGTCTTGTCTCTCTGGGCGTGGACCATGGCCTGGCGCCAGCCGCTGGCGTGGGTCGCCGCCGCTTTGGCGTTTCTGGCCGGCTTATTGACAGGGGCGGGGATCTTGGTCCGGCCCAGTTGGCTGTTGTTCGCCCCGTGTGCCCTGGGGATTGGCTTCGTCTGTTATTCTGCCCGGCCGCGGCAAGTGGCGATTGGCCTGGCGATGGGCTGCGGTATCGCGCTGAGCCTGCTGCCTTGGTGGTACCGCAACTACGAGTTGGCGGGGCGTTGGATACCGACCACCCTGCAAGTGGGCGCGAGTCTGTACGATGGCTGGAATCCCGCGGCGGATGGCAGTAGTGACATGACGCACGGCTACCGAGTGACTCGGCCGTTGCTGCAGAACCATCGCGCGTGGTTGGAGCAACAACTGCCACACCTGGACGCGGCCGAGGCGGATCGGGCGGCCATCGAGTTGGAAGTCGCCAGCAACGACCTGCTGTTGTCGACTGCATGGCAGTGGGGACGGGAGCATCCCGCCGAATTGGCTCGATTGTTTCTCGTCAAGGTCTGGCGGACTTGGCGACCGTGGCCAGCGGCCACCGAGGTCAATTCTCGGGCGTTAACAATCATCACTGTGCTAGGATTCATACCTTTAATGGGTTTGAGCTTAATCGGTGCGTGGCGATACGCCGGGCGCGATTACGCTTGGGCGATATGTCTCTGGCCAGCCGTCTACATCACCCTGTTGCATGGGGTGTTTGTCGGGTCTTTGCGATATCGACAACCCGCGATGATTCCGTTGATCATCTTGGCCGCGGTGGTGGTCGCCGATTGGATTTGGCGGCGTCAAAAGGGGCTAGAAACCCTGCCTTCTTCGAGGAGTGAATGAAACATGACAATAAAAACGAATCACGACTTCCCGCTCAGTGGCAAGCGCTGTCTGGCGTTTGTGGGGGACATCTACGAGGACTTGGAATTGTGGTATCCCAAGCTGCGATTGATCGAGGCGGGAGCCGAATTTGTCGTGGCGGGTCCGGAGGCCGGTGTGGTGTACGCCGGCAAGAATGGCTACCCGTGCCGATCGGATGTGGCCATTCGAGACATGCGGTCGGAGGATTTTGATGCTGTCTTGCTGCCGGGCGGTTTTATGCCAGACAAGCTGCGGCGCGATCCCGATGTCAAACGCTTGATTCACGAATTCCATGTGGCCGGCAAATGCGTCGCTGCGATCTGTCACGGCGGCTGGTTGGCCATCTCCGCCCAGGTCTACCGCGGGGTGCGGGTAACCGGCTCGCCCGGTATCAAGGACGACTTGGAAAACGCCGGAGCCCTGTGGGAAGACGTCGCCGTGGTGGTCGACGGCCATCACGTCTCCAGTCGCAAGCCGGACGACCTGCCGGACTTCTGCCGGGCGATGATCGCCGTCATCGCGACCGAACCAGCTCGTGAAGAGTGAAGAGTGAAGAGTGAAGAGTGAAGGGCTGCGGACGAGTGGGGCCGTGGTTGGGGGTGGATTTCAACAGGCGGCAGCCGAGGAGCGAAAGCATGATTCCCGAGGGTTCCGCAGCGGTCGTCCGAAGCCTGGGTTCTGGCACCGAGCGACAAGTGCGACGAGTGTTGGGGCGATTGGGGCGACTGGAGCAACTGGGGCAACTGGGATTGGCCGGGTTGGTGGTCCTCTGTCTGGGGGGCTGGCTATTTTGGCCGAGCGAGGGCGGGTCGGTTGTTCGCGCGTGTTCAGTGGCAACGATGCCCTGGGAATCGGAACGACGTGTGGGACCGGCGACGCGGGTTGCGAATGCCGACGAGTCGGCGTTGCGTGAGGCGGGCTTCGACCCGGAGCGACTGGAGCGGCTCGACGTCTTGATCCGGCAGGCGATCGAAGCCGAGAACATGCCGGGCTGTGTGTTCTGTTTTGGTCGTCATGACCGAGTGGTCTGGCAGCGGGCTTATGGGAACAAGGCGGTATTGCCGGAACCGTTGGCCATGACCGAGGACACCGTCTTTGATCTGGCCAGTCTCACGAAGCCGATTGCGACGGCGACCAGCATCCTGCAATTGGTGGAGCGGGGAGAGGTGCGACTTGGGCAACGGGCGGCCGACCTGTTGCCGGAGTTCGGCCGGCACGGGAAAGAGGCGATCACGATCGAGCAGCTCTTGGTCCACCAGAGCGGCTTGATTCCGGACAATCCGTTGGACGATTACCTGCAGGGGCCGGAGGTGGCCTGGGAGCGGATTTGCGACCTGCGTTTGGTGGCTCCGATCGGCTCAGAATTCAAGTATTCCGACGTCAACTTCATTGTCTTGGGTGAAATCGTGCGACGTGTGACTGGGCAGGACCTAAACGCGTACAGTCGCGCGGCAATTTTTGAACCGTTGGGGATGGCCGAGACGGGGTTTGTACCGCCGCCGTCCCTACAAGCTCGGGCGGCTACGACGGAGCAGCGGGAGGGGGCATGGCTGCGTGGGCAAGTGCATGACCCGCGGGCCCATCACATGGGCGGTGTCGCTGGGCATGCGGGCTTGTTTTCCACCGCCGCGGATCTGGCGAAGTACGCCCAGTCCCTGCTGCGCACGCATTTGTTAGGACCGCAACCGGCGTCTGAGCGGATCTTATCCCCCGCGGGTCTGGAGCGTATGACGCGGCGTTACTCGGTCTCACGGGGTTGGCGTGGTCTGGGGTGGGACAAACAAACGGGCTTCTCGACGAACAAAGGCGACCTGCTGAGCGATGCGGCCTATGGCCATGGCGGCTTTACGGGCACGGTGTTGTGGATCGATCCGCAGCAGGACCTGTTCTTGATTTTCCTCAGCCAGCGATTGCATCCTGCGGGGGGTGGCAGCGTCAACGGTTTAGCGGGTCAATTGGCCAACGTGGTCGTGGCGGCACAGACCTCTTGGGAGGGCGAGGAGAATGCGGCGTTTGGATCAAACATTCCAGGGCCGGCGTTCGGCGAGGTCTTGTCGGGGATCGACGTCTTGGTCCGCGCTGACATGGAGGGATTGGCGGGCCAGCGAGTGGGGTTGATCACCAATCCGACGGGCGTTGATCGACAGGGTCGACTGACCAGCGAAATTTTGGCGACACATCCGCGCGTCAACCTGACGGCGTTGTTTAGCCCAGAGCACGGCCCGGCCGCCAATTTGGACGTGTCTCAGATTGGCGATTCGGTGGATGCGGTTACGGGTCGAGTCGTCTACAGCTTGTACGGCAAGACGCGGCGT
Organism: Pirellulaceae bacterium; assembly: GCA_018402565.1. GTDB lineage: Bacteria > Planctomycetota > Planctomycetia > Pirellulales > Pirellulaceae > M30B19. Next base: position 249,112 of record JAGYIQ010000004.1, read on the forward strand.
CCGACGGCCGAGATGTTGGCGGAGGTCGATACATTGGTGTTCGACATTCAGGACATTGGCACGCGTTTCTACACGTACATCTCCACGATGGGCGAGGCGATGCGAGCGGCGGCGGAGCATGGCAAACGATTTGTGGTGTTGGATCGGCCGAATCCCTTGGATGGCGTTACCCTCGAGGGTCCGCTGTTGGACGCGGGCAGCGAGTCGTTTGTGGGCTACCATCGCTTGCCGCTGCGACATGGGCTGACGGTCGGCGAGTTGGCAGGGCTGCTGCGGAGCGAACTGGAATTGGACTTGGACCTGTGGGTCGTCCCCTGCGAGGGCTGGTCGCGCGACCAGTACTGGGACGCCACGGGCCTGCTGTGGATCAATCCATCACCTAATATGCGGAGCTTGAACCAGGCCCTGTTGTATCCGGGCATGGGGCTGTGGGAGATGACCAACGTGTCGGTCGGCCGCGGCACGGACACGCCGTTTGAATGGTTGGGGGCTCCCTGGATCGACGGCGTGGGGCTGGCGGGCGTCTTGAATTCCCAAGCCCTGCCCGGCGTGCGATTTGTGCCCGTGAGATTCACGCCGCAAGCCAGCAAGCATGCCGGTGAATTGTGCGGAGGAATTCAAGTCATCGTCACCGATCGCAGCCAGTTTGCCAGTGTCGACTGTGGCATCGCGATTGGAGCGGCTTTAAAGAAATTGTACCCGCAATGGGAAACCAAAGAGCTGAACCGACTGTTGGGCAATCGCCAAGTCGCGGAAGCCCTGTTATCGGGCAGGGAGTGGGCGGACATCAAAGCCTTATGGCTGGCGGAGCTGGCGGCCTTCGACCAACGACGTCAGAGCCACCTGCTCTACGGAGCCGCCGGCGGCGCGCGATCAGTCAACCGCTGACTTCGCGACGCATCACGGCTGAACAGAACCCTCTGGCGTTCGAACTGCGATCGGCCGCGAGTTCAGAAGCCGCCTTGGTACTGGCTGAGCAAATCTTGGTCGCTCAACGGTGACTCGGACTTGGCTCCAATAAAATAGAAGGCCATCGCAGCATCGTTTGACGGAGCATGATGGATCAGCCACAGGTCGAGATACTTGAGGGGAAACAGCAAGCAACGCAGCGTTAAGCTGGCGGCCGCTCGGCTCCAATTCCGACGGCAGAAGCTGAGAGCAAAGTAACGGAGCGTCCACAGCGTCGCCACGGCTGGTCCACCGGAGATGCCACTGTCCAGTTCTTGAAAATGTCGAAACAGACGGCGGTGCCCCAGGCGTGTGAAGCGATGAAAATCGTATTGGCGACAGTGCACTTGGGCAATGAAGGGAGTATCGGCCAAAACAATTCCGTCTGGACAGAGCACGCGATGCAACTCCGAGACGACTCGCCAGGGGTCCAGCACGTGTTCTAGCACCGCCTGCACGATCACTCCGTGAAAGGCAGCGTCGGCAAAAGGCAGGTCATGGGCATCGCAAATGACTTGGGTTTTGTCGCTGAGCGTTACGTCGGTTTCGACCAATTCGATGCGTGGATCATTGGCCAAACAGGCGAGGCCGGCCCCTTCGATGCTGCCGCCCACGACCAAGATGCGGGCGTGGTCGAAACGGCTGAGCAGTTGTTGCTTGAACTTCTGCATGTAGGCATCACCGACGGGGTTTAGATCCAGATCGGGGAGCAGTCCACTGATTCTGCTCCGCCAAGAGCGCGTTTCACTGAAGACATTTTGTTGATTATCGAGAAATTCGGCGAGAGTGAAGACACTCTTGTCTTCGTTGATCAGGACAGGGCCGCCGCGACTGATTGGGTACTGTTGACCGCAAGTTTGATTCTGGCAGATAAACGAATCGCTGGCTGGTCGCACGGGCTGGTGACATTTTGGGCAGCGGAGCGAGTCCCGCCACGGTCCTTGGGTCGCGTTCGCGGTGGGTGCTGCGGGAGACGCGGCATCAGCAGCCGAGGGAAGTGGCACCGACAATTCGGCCTGACCAGGAAGTGCAACTGGCAGCCAAGGTTGGGTCGAGGGGACCGATTCGAGTGTCGACATGAGAGGCAAGACCGATGAGCAGCGGGAATGAAACGCCAGCCATGCGCCCGAATGGGTCACGTGAGAACCGGTCCCACGGGGTCGCATAGCCGAGCAGAAACGTAGGTCATTGACCCACCAATTCGGCGTTTGACCGGGGATTGTGGCCAGCCATTTGCGATCCGGGCGAGAGCTCAACGGCAGGACCGTTATAACCGTCCGTCAAACCGGGCCAAACTTGGCTTGCGGCGAGCGAAAGACGGTCGCATCGGTCGTTTGGTGGACTCGCATGGCCTGCCGAGCGGACTGGACAGCGTCGGCGGAGGGCAAACCTGTAAGCGCCACGTGGATTTGCAGAGAATCGCCCGGTGGCAGGTGCCGCAGCCGACCGGCCGCCGACTCGTGATCGCGACCGTTCGGGTAACAAGTACCGGGCTCGATGCCAACGGCGTAGCCATCGGCCTCAGCGACCGGATTTTTCCACAACGTCAGGTAGGGCATGGTGCTCATGTCCCACGTCAGATGCAACCCCGACGCCGCGTTTGGCTGTGCCAGCAAAGCGTGACCACGGCCGTCGTGGTCGGGTTGGGGCGTCAAGAAATAGACCGTCTCTTCGCTGCCCGCTTGTGGTGGATCGAGGGTGTCCCAGTTCGCGACGGCGGCTGCGGCGTGCGGGTTGCGGGGGGAAACTTCGCGATAGGGCACTTCGAGGCGACTGCCGCCATCGGCCACCGGGGGCCCGAAGTTCCAATGGTGCAGCAGCATGATGTCGGCGGGTCGTCCGCCGGTGTTCACGATCGTGTCCAACACTTCGATCTGGGGGGCGACCAGCGAAACTCGGAGCGAGCTCTTGAGGGTCAAGCGATGGAAGTGGAACAGGACCATGTCGGTCGATGTCTCCACCGCCAATTGTTGGGAGTCAGGTAGGTAGCGGACTGCGGCGGATTGGCAGGGACAATGGGCCACATCGCCGTGCAGTGGGTGGACCAATTGGTGCTCCGCATTGAACTGGGGGCCACCCACGTTGAACAGGCCGCAACGTGCCAGCACTTCGTCGAATCCGGCGAGCCAACCGAGTCCATCGGGTCGGTAGAGGGGCACAAAATTGGGGTGAACGGGACCGGGAACGGGTGAGCGCCAACCAACGGACGTGCCATCAAAGGCCAGGTACCCGATCCCACCGCCGCGGCTGAGCACCACTTCCACGTCGCAGCGAGCCGTCGTCACACGGACGACCTGCACGCCCTGCTGCAGACCCGCGGACAAGGTTTTGGCCACGACGCGGCCGGCCCCAGGCATCTCAGGTTGATCGACAGCGCCCGCGCCCCCCTTTGAACCCGCGCCCCCCTTTGAACCCATCTCCGCCTGCGAACCCGCGCCCGCCTGCGAAACCGCCGCCCAGCGATGGGGCGGTTGTAGTTTCCAGCAGCCGGATTGAAAACCGGCGGGTGTCAACACATTGATCTGGCCTTCCGGCGCGATTGAAACTGGTAGGGTCATCGGATTCCTGGGCGGAAAAACAAACGCCGTTGGGCAAGCCCCCGTTGGGTCACTGTGTGGGTTTAGGTTAACCATGGCGCCGCGCCGGTCAAGCCTCCCCAGGCGTTTGCTTTTTACCGCGAGCGGAAACGGCCGTGGTTGTTGCGCCGCAGGCCACCGCTGCAAGTTGCAGCGCGAACGCCCGCGGCAGAGTGTATCTCCGTCGGATCGTCTCGTGTGATCAACCGACTCGCGCCCAGTGGCTGCGGGTTCGTATGGACGTGCCCGCTGTGAGAAACACGCCGCGAGTGGCTTGTCAATAGCGGAACCGCGTAGAAAAAAAAGTAGTCGCTTTGGTGTTGGCGAACCGTTGCGACTTCGTATAGACTTGGGCTCAACGCCGAGGAGCGGTGTTGACGTCTGCAGTTCGGTCTTGAGGGCCGATGGCTGTGGTCTGGGCCCATGGGTTCGTATGCACGATTATCTTGTCGCTGAGTGGTATCTTGTCGCTGAGTGGGGCAAAGACAGGCATGCGATTCCCGTTGGCCAATGAGTTTTGTCCCGGCACAGCCGGTTTCTAATCAGCCTTTCCTACATCGAGGTTCAATCATGGTCCAGCTTTCGATCAATCAAGTGACGTCGAAACAATGGACCCTCGAAGAAGATGCCTTTTACTACGATCAATTCCACTTTCAGGGCGCAGGTTTGTGGCGATTCAAGTTGGACGAGTGTGGTACGGAGAAGACGCGGGCAGTGATGGAAGAGAATCACTTGAGCGTTTCCAGCTTGAGTTTTGTGGGTGGTTTCACGGGCAGCGATGGGGCTTGGAGTGAGAGCGTGCTGGACGCGATGGCGACCTTGGACATGGCCCGAGACCTCGGGGCACCCAGCGTATTGTTGCACACGGGCGCCAAGAACCGGCACATCGATTCGCATGCGCGTCGTTGCGTAACCAAGGCCATCGATCGGTTGCTGCCGTTGGCGGAGGAATTTGGGATTCGGTTGTTGTTGCAACCGATGTTGGAGTCGGTGTCGCGACGGTGGAACTTTCTGCATGATTGGGAAGCCGTATTTCAAATCATTGACCGCTATCCGGCAGATGCGGTGGGGTTTGTGCTGAACACGCATCACGCCAGCTTCTTGACGGAGATCTGGGATCGATTGCCCGGTCGAATCGAGCAGTTGGGTTTGGTGCAAATTTCGGATTCCGTCCATTTACCGCGAGCTGGGAAACGCCGCGACGACTGCCTGTTGGGCCAGGGTCATTTGTTGCCAGACCATCGCTTGCGCCAGATCTTGGATTTGGGCTATGCCGGCTGGGTCGAAGTTGAATTGTTGGGCGCGACATGGGGCCGCGAAGGCTACCAGCAGGTTTTGGAATCGAGCCAGCAGTTCGCCTCCGAGTTCTTCAAGCCTCATTCGACCAGTAGCCGCAGATCGATCAAGCAAGATGTCATTTGATTCTGTTCCCTGGGAGCCCATTCAGCAGCGTACGATTGCTGTCTTGATTTCGGGTGGTGGCACGACCTTGGCCAATTTGATCCGCTGGCGTGAACAGCAGTCCGCGGTGCTGGGTCAAACGCCGTTTGACATTGGGCTAGTCGTCTCCAGTTCTGCGACGGCGGCTGGTTTGCAATTTGCGGAGAGAGCCGGCATTCCCACTGAGGTGGTACGCTTCGGCAGCAGTGAGGAATCGCGCGAGTTGGCTTCACAATCGGTATTCGCCGCCTGTCGAGCCGCTGGGATTCAGTTGGTCGTGTTGGGTGGATTCCTCAAACACTTGACCATCCCGACCGACTTCGACTACCGCGTGATCAACATTCATCCATCCCTGATACCGGCCTTTGCCGGGCATGGCTATTATGGCCTCCGCGTGCACCAAGCGGTGCTGGACTACGGCTGCCACGTTTCGGGATGCACCGTGCATTTTGTCGACAACCAGTACGATCACGGGCCGATCATTGCCCAGCGGGTGGTGACGGTTGAACCGCAAGACGGGGCGACAACCTTGCAGCAGCGCGTGTTTCAGGTCGAGTGTGAACTCTACCCCCAGGTGATCCAAGCTTATCTGGACCAGAGATTGGGCATGTCCGAGCGGCGGATCTATTGGCGCGACGACGTCGCCAACTGAGTTGCTCGCCGCTTCTACGCGTCTTCTACGCCGCTTCCAGCCTACCAGGCGTTGGGTCCGCCCGTGGCCGACGATCGCGTATTGGTGATGGCTGCGGGTCCGACTGTAACAACTTTGCTGGTTGCCGAACGTTAATTCGGACTTTTTTCCCCAACCGTTGCCGGCATTTCGTCTGGGGGAAGGTACCTTCTTTCTGTTTGCTGGGCGGAATGCTACGCCGACGCCGTCGTAGCTGGGGAGAGATTGATTCAGGATGCTCCTAATTTATAGTTGACGGCGACGCCATGATCGAAGTATGTCAAGTTGGCAAGTCTTACCCGGATGGGATATCCTCCGTCTTTTGGGCGTTGGACGACGTGACATTTTCTGTTCAACCGAGTGAAGTGGTGGGCTTGGTCGGTGCGAATGGAGCTGGCAAGACCAGTTTGCTGCGGATCTTGAGTACCGTTCTGCCGCCGACCACCGGCGACGTCTGGGTGGGGGGGTACCACGTCGTCCATGACGCCGCGGCCGTACGGAGCCAGGTGGGGTTTGTTTCGGCCAACACCGCGGTGTACGATCGATTGACGGGGGCCGAATACGTACGATTCTTCGGCAACTTCTATGGCTTGCCGGCCGATGAGTTGGAAGATCGAATCGACGAATTGTTTGTCCGCTTTCGCATGACGGGCCTCCGCGACCAGCTGTGCGGCCGCATGTCGACAGGCATGAAGCAGAAAGTCTCTATCGCTCGTGCTTTGGTACACAATCCTGATATTCTGATTTTTGACGAAGCCACCCTGGGGCTGGATATCGTCGCGGCTCGCAGCGTCATGGAGATGGTCATGGCACTGCGAGAAGAATCCAAATGCATTATTTTCTCCACGCACATCATGAGCGAGTTGGAGCGGATCTGCGATCGCTTGGTGATCTTGCACCAAGGTCGCTTGGTCGCCGAGGGGACCGCAAAAGAATTGATGGATACCTACACCGAGGCTTCATTGGAAGACCTCTTCTTCCGGATCATCTCGACGGAGGTGCAGGAGGAAGCGCTGGATCGACCAGCGGGGCTGGCGGCCGAGTTAACGACCAGTGAGGTGGTGGGATGAAGCCCTATTTTTTGGCTTGGCATGTATTTCGCCGCGAATTATTGGACCAATGGCGCGACCGACGGACCCTGTTGTCGGTGATCTTTTTACCTCTATTGCTCTACCCGATTATGGGTCTGGCGATGCTACAAGTCATGCAGTTCGTGGGCGAAAAACCAACCCGCGTGCTGGTGATCGGACAGCAGCATTTGCAGCCGGCCGCAGTAGCCGGACCAGGCCCGCTGTTTGTGGACGATGACTGGAACCCACAATGGTTGAACGGCCAGGCAGAGTCACTGGCGAAGTTGGACTTTCTCGGCGAGGTGGACGCCACGTTCGAGGCCGCCATCCACAGCGTGGTGCAAGAGCCCGAACCGATTTCGGCGGCTGCCATCGCAGCACGGGAGAAGATTCAGACGCTGTTACGCGAGCGTCAAGCGGACGTCTTGTTGTGGATCGCTCCAACCGCGGCTCGGACCCCGCATGACGGCAGCTTGGAAGTTGACCCGGAGCAAAGCCAAGCAGGTCGGCCCAGCTTGCATCTGCTGCAGAACACGGTCAGCGATCAATCGCGGATTGCGACTGGGCGTGTCGAGCAGATCCTGCAGGCCTGGTACATAGCGGGTCGCTCCGCCGCCGCGGAGGCCCATCCCGAAGTAGCGAACGAGCCGTTTGAGTATGCCGCCAGTGATCTGGCTCCGCCGGCACAACTGAATTCGCAGGTCTGGTCCAAGATCCTTCCCTTCATATTATTTCTTTGGACTTTGACCGGAGCGTTTTACTGTGCAGTGGATTGCTGTGCGGGGGAGAAGGAACGTGGCACGTTGGAGGCGTTGTTGGTCACTCCTGCGACTCGGACACAGATCGTGCTGGGCAAGCTCTGGACCACGATGGCCTTCAGTTTGACGTCCGGCATGGTCAACCTGCTGGGGACCGTCGCCACCGGTTGGTTTGTCAGTCGTCAATTGGGGGCATTGGCGGCGGAGCAAGGCTTGGCAAACTTTGGTCCACCGCCGCTCTATGCCTTGGCCTGGCTGGTGGTGGGCGCGGTGCCGATCAGTGCTTTGTTCTCGGCGATTTCCCTGGCCGTGGCGGCCTTTGCTCGCAGTACCAAAGAGGGGCAACATTACCTGATGCCCATCTTGATGGTCAGCTTGCCGCTGCTGACACTACCGATGTTGCCAGGCATGCAATTGGATTTGGGAATCAGCCTAATCCCGGTGACCGGGATGTTGTTTTGGCTGCGATCGCTGTTGGAGGGCGAGTACTGGATGGCCGCTCGGTTCACGCTGCCGGTCCTGTTGGTCAACGGTTGGTGTGTTTACCTGGCGTTGGGGTGGGCGGTGTATCAATTCCAGCAGGAGTCGGTACTGTTCCGACCGGTGGAGCGTTTTTCTCTGTTGCCCTGGTTGGTGACCCTCCTGCGACCTGCTGGGCCAGTACCTGCGGTTGCGCAAGTTGTCATGCTGTTGGGTGTCGTCATGAGCCTAAAGGTCATTTTGACCGCCGCGGCTCCCGTCCCATCGGCGTGGGACAGTTTTGTTTGGCATACGCTGATCGTGTTGGTGGGCGCGGTCGCCCTTCCACCGATCGTCTTGGCCATCGCTTCGACAGGATCCTGGGTCGAGACATTGCGTCTACGGCCGGTGCCCTGGACCACCTGGGTCGCATCCCTGGGGCTGGCCGTTTGTTTCCATCCGCTGATCCTGTGGTTCCAACAGTTCGTCATGCATCTCTATCCCATGTCGATGGATACGAGTCAGATACAGCAGACATTACAACACATTGTCGGCGGTGCGCCGGGCATGTGGGCGATCGTGTTGGTGATGGCAATTGCGCCCGCCATCTGCGAAGAGCTGACGTTCCGCGGTTTTGTCTTCAGCGGGCTTCTCAAGGCGTTGAAGCCATTCAATGCGATTTTGATTTCAGCGATTTTATTTGGCGCCATGCACGGGCTATTGCAGCAGTCGATCGTGGCCACCGCAACCGGAGTCTTGATTGGCTTTTTAGCCTGGCGAACCGCCAGCCTGTGGCCCTGCATCGCTTACCATGCCGCCCACAATGCGCTCACGTTGCAATTCGCCTTTTTGAATCCCGCCGAGCTTGCCGAGTCGAAATGGTTGAGATTTGTCTTAGAATTTGAGGCGAACGAGCAAGGCCAGCTGATTGGTTTGAGCTACACGCCCTGGGCGGCCACGTTCCTGATCGTCTGCGGCTTGTGGCTCTGCTTGTATCTCAAGCCGTCTGCCGACTCAAAATCGCCGCCTAGCGATAGCGGGGTTCGATTCCGCCGGACGGTTGCAGCGCGGAGTGCAAGCGAGGGGATCGCCTGACATCGATGCCGTAATTGCCTCGAACCCAATCGGCAACGGGGCGGTCGATTTGCTTATTATTTGGATATTGAACCATTTCGCGGTGGGTCGGACTCGATCGGCGACGGGCCGAGTCGGCATCTTCCCAGGGTTCTGTGGAAAATTCGTACTGATCGTCTGACTCTTGGTCGGACCACCCCTCTGAGTTTCCGCCACGCGGTGGCGGGAGTTCCTCGCCGTTGGTCGTCCCGCCGCGTTGGAGCGGAGCACCGGAACCATCGACCGGGTAACTCGGCCAGAGCGGCTCGGCGGACAGCGGTGGTTGAAACACGTTGCGCGTCGGCACCGGATGAAAGCTCGAGGGTATCTGCTGATGCCCGTCGGTGCCCCCCTCCAAGTATCGATCGAACATGGGGATCTGACGCTGGTATTGAGAGCGTTCCAGGTGCTGTTGTCGCAGCGTTTCCGTGGTTGACACGACCGGTCCATGTGGTCGCAGGCAGGTCGCCGAGGGTCCCCAGCATTGACAACCGACCAGCAGAGTCAGCCCGAGGGCCGCGACACCCGCAGCCCCGCGACTCGCGATGCGTTGACAAAATTCACGCACGGTTTGGGGGTATGTCAGACTCATGAGCGACTGGATCCACACTTGATTACCGGCACCGCTAATCGTTACCCACTAATCGTTACCCACTAATCGGTACCCACTAATCGGTACCCACTGGTCGGTACCAGCTGACCGGTATCCACTGGCCGCTATCCACTGGCCGTTTTTCGTCAGCCAGGAGGAGTCCGCTTGCAGCAACCGCTAGCCTCGTCGACTGCGAGCCGCCCGCTGCTTAGCGGAACAGTTCCAAGCCCACGCTGAAGCCGTAGAACAGTGCCTCGTCGCGGTTGTTGGCGACCGCTCCGCTGAAGGGCGAGACAAAGCCGGTCATTTGATCGCGACTCGTGGCGACTCGGTCGTAGAACCACAGTTCGTAACCAGCCTTCAGTCGAGCCCGCGGGGTCAGGCTGTAGTGAGCGAAGCCACCGAACTCCGAGCCCCAAGCCAAGTCGACGCGGGAGTCGTTCACATCCATCAAGCGGACCGATTCGTTCGCAAGTTCCGTATCGCTTTGGTAGAAGTTGGCGTAGACCGCGATCTTGGCAGCCAAGCTGAAAGACAGCTTGCGACCGATGTCGTAGTGCAACGAGCCGCCGACTTGGGGACCGATCATGTGGTTGCGTGCTCGCAAGCGATAAGCACCCAGTCCGCCGCCGGAGCCCACCGAGTGCAGGGCGTACAGTTCGTCCATGCCGGTGTAGCGTAAGCCGATGAAGGTCGACATCACGTCCCAGTTCCAGCTCATTCGATTGTACTCGCCGGCATAATAATGCGACTTGTAAAACGAATGGTGGAAGGAAGCATTGTTGAAGGAACTGAGGTTCGCGTCTGTAAAACCGTTGCCCGGTTGCAGCCAGCTGAACAGCGAATTCGTTGGGCTGGCGACCGACGTGTGCGAGGTCTGAGTCTGCAGCAAAGTCACGCCGATCTCGCGGCCTTCGATGCTGTCCCAGCGATTCCCGATCGTCAACCGGACGCCCGGCTCAAAGTCGTAACCATCACGCTGCGGGGCGTAGGAGAGCGAAAAATCTCCCCCATCGCGAGCCATGTAGAGAAATTCTGTGTGGGCGTAACCCGACGCACCACTGATGGTACCGTAGCCATCGTACGGCAGGCGAGACGGCATGTCCGGTCGCTCGTGCCCCAAGTTCAGACCATAGCTTTCATAGACCGGTTCGATCATCTGCGGGGCACTGGTCGGCAACGCCGAAATGCCTTGCGTGCCACTGCCGATCACCGCGGGGATGGCAGGTTGGCCGGACATCATCAGGTTGCCAGAACCGATCGCCTCAACGCGTTCTTTGGTGGTCGAGATCGTCGAGGAGGGAACCTTGGGCTTTGAACCAAACGCCTGCATCATCTCGGCCATTGCCTCGACGGACATCTCCGTCACTTGGATCTCATCGTCAGCAGGTGCACGACCTGTCGTTACCTTGTTCGAGATCGGTCCGACTGGGATGGCCGGCATGGCTGGCACAGTTGGGATGGCCGGAGCAGTGATTGGTGTCGGTGGCGTTATCGCGGGAGTCGCGGGAGTCGCGGGCGACTTGGTCGTAGCCGACGAACCGGTGATGGCGGTGCCTGTGGATGTGCCTGTGGCAGACTTATCAGTATTTATCGGGGTGATCGCGGTAGTGTTCGGAGTCGCGATAGTCGGCGGCAGAGTGCCGAGGATCGGCGCGGGCGCTGTTACATCGAGGGTCGGCGTCACGCTGCTGCCGACCGGAGCTCCCAACACCGACTTGTTGATGTGGCTCGGCAACGGGCTGGTGATAATCGGAGCGGACGTCCTCCCGGCGGTCGACGGGGTCACAATCGGAACTTGTGGCGAAGAGCTCGGCGTCGACGACGTCGGAGCGGGTGTCGCCGGTCGAGTCGGGCCGCTGACGATCGGAGCCGGCAGAGCCGTGGCCTCCGAGTTGCCGCCGCGGATTGGAACCAGCGGCCGCGCGGCGCCACCGGCAGTCGGGGCACCCGAGGTCGGAGCTGCGGGGGCCAGTGTCGGAACCTGAGGTTGAATCAACGGAGTTGGCCTGGGCAACAAACGCCCAGAAGAGCTGGTATCTTGCGAAGTAAATGCCACTTGCTGAACGAGGCCTGCCGCGGGCTCAGCAGCTAACACGGGGCGTGGCAGCAACGAGTTCGCTCGCGGGGCCTGCAGCAAGGACTGCAGGCTGGGTTGATCCGCTTGGAAGCCGAAAGTGGCCGAGTTGGTAGCTGTGGAAACCGTTGTAAGGCACGCCAAGGTACCTGCCGCCAGATACTTTAACTTGAATTTCATCGCCGCTTCCATGGGTGTTTTATGGTTCAGATGACGCAGAAGGCTACTTCTGCCGGCCCCTTCCCTGGGTCTCGTCTCCTATCTGTTCGGCAATCTGATTGTGCCGAGCTTACCGATTTTTCAAATTAGAACGAACTTCCCGAATATTCCCGCGGCACAGATTGCGCCGTCGAAATCATATTTCCTTCATCTTTGACCCGAATCACTCGTGGGGGGCAGCTCAAGTGCTAGCGTTCTTGCAGCCCAGTTCGGCGATTCCAGGACTTCCCGATCTCGATCGTCGACCAATTGCCTGTAGCGTTTGGCGTCCACGTCGGGGAAGGCCTCCAAGATGAGCGAAAACCGTTCCGCTGGACAAACGGACAAGGCCGAGGCCAGGGCATCGGCGGTGGTGCCATCGGCCGCCAAGACCAGCGTCAAGTTTCTGCCAACGATGGGCTCCCGTCGCAGGGGATCCAGCAAATGGGACCAGCGAGTTTGGTCGGCGAGGAGAAATTGGTTGGCATCACCGGAGCCGGCCAAGGCTTGGTTTGCGAGCAAGACTCGTCGGAGCTTCCCGGGCTCGTTGGCGGGCCGGGCTAGCCCGACTTGCCAGCCCCGTTGTCCGGGCGGCGGGTCGCCGGCGACCAAGTCGCCACTGGCGTCCACCAACGCCCGAGTCACCTTAAACTGTTCTGCTAGCAACCGCAGGACTTGATCGGCGGCATAGCCTTTGGCGATTCCACCGAAGTCCAATTCACAGCCCGGGGGACGCTTGATGAGATGAGCGGTTTCGGTCAGTTCCAGGCGTTCCAGGCCCACGCGAGTTTTGGCGACGGCCAGTTCCTCGTCGGCCGGTGGTCGCTTGGCCCTCCGAGCCACTCGCCAGGGCTTGGTCAGTGCGCCCAAAGTGACGTCGAAGTAGCCGAGGGTTCGGCGATGCAGGTCGACCGATCGCAGCAACAATTGGTGCATGTCGGCTGACAGGGGCAGCGGTGTGTCGAGCGGGCCGTGGTCCAATCGCCGCGTTTCGCTGTCGTCTCGATAATCGGAGAAGACCTGCTCCAAGCGAGCGATCTCCGCGAAGGCCGCTGTAAAGGCCTGCTCGGCTGCGGCGGGGCTGTCGCAATAAATCGAGATACGAAATCGGACGCCCATGTGGACTTCCTCTTTGACGAATCCCTGCAATTCATCGACCAGTGTCTCGGTGGTGAGATGGGACGCGGCGTCTGCGGTGATCTGGGGCGGCCACGCCAGCAGGCCCGCGGGGAGTGCCAGCGTCACGGCCAGCATTATGAAGGGCGTCAGTAGCAGGGCCGGGTTCAGCAATCGTAGCGGGCGCATGGCTGGGCTCATTCGATCCCCCGTTCGGGCGGGCTCAAGGGCGGTGATTGAATCCTAGCGGGATTGGTGTTATCGTGGTGGAGGATTTTGGACGTCGGATACGGGGTGGCGACGCCCGAATTCTCCCGCCCCTTTAACTCTAGGAAGACCGCCCATGAATGACAACTCGCCTCAAGTAGATTTGACGGCCCAGGCTGACTCGACGGCCCAGCGACGTGGCTTTTTGAAGACTTCGGCCGCTTTGGCTGCGGGTGCTGCCGTGACGCAGTCGGCAGCAGCCGTCCCCGCCTTTCATGTGGCTGGGCGTGAAGTGATCAAGATCGCCTTGGTGGGCTGCGGCGGGCGAGGCACGGGCGCGGCGACCCAGGCCATGAATACCGAGGGGTCGACGGAATTGGTCGCGGTGGCGGACGCTTTCCAGGATCGCTTGAACGGTTGCTTGGAGGAATGTCGCAAGCAGCACGGCGAAAAGGTCCAGGTTTCGCCGGACAACCAATTTGTCGGTTTTGACGCCTATAAAGGCGTGATGGCCAGTGACGCGGATCTGGTGATCCTGGCCACGCCGCCCGGTTTTCGGCCCATGCACTTCGAAGCGGCCGTCAATGCCGGCAAGCATGTCTTCATGGAGAAGCCGGTCGCGACCGATGCGGCTGGGGTTCGCCGGGTGTTGGCGGCCAACGAAATCGCCAAGCAAAAGAACTTGGCCGTGCAGGTTGGTCTGCAGCGACATCACGAACCCATGTACCGCGAAACGATCGCTCGGCTGAAGGACGGCGCGATCGGCGACATCAATTTTGCTCGCGCCTATTGGAACGGCGACGGCGTCTGGACGAATGCTCGACGGCCCGGCGAATCGGAAATGCAGTACCAAATGCGAAATTGGTACTATTTCAATTGGCTGTGCGGCGATCATATCGTGGAGCAACACATTCATAACGTTGACGTGATCAATTGGTTGTTCGACGATTACCCAGTCAAGGCGCAGGGCCAGGGTGGCCGCCAGGTACGGACCGGTCGCGAGCACGGCGAGATCTACGATCATCACTTCGTCGAGTTCACTTACGGCGACGGCGCGGTGATGTTGAGCCAATGCCGGCACATTCCGGGCTGTTGGAATTCGGTCAACGAATACGCGCATGGCTCGAACGGATGGGCCGATCTCTCGCGTGGCCGGATCTACGACAAGGAGGGCAAAGAAGTCTGGCGAGCCCCGCGGAACGTCAACGGTTGGCAGCAGGAGCACCATCACCTGTTCGCCGACTTGCGAGAAGGGCGGATCCCGAACGAAGGCGACTATGGCGCGAAGAGCACCATGACGGCGATCATGGGACGCATGGCCACCTACACCGGCCGCGAGATCTCGTGGGAGCAGGCCCTCAACAGCACCGTGGCGCTGGCGGACTTCGATAGCATCAAGTCCTTTGACGATGTGCCACCCGTCCTGCCGAACGAAGACCTGAGCTACCAGATCATGCAGCCAGGCAGCTCGTGGGAAAAAGTCGTCGGCTAGTCCGCCGCCGCTCGTCGAGTTCCATCCATCCCACCGGCATCTCGCCGGTGGGATTTTTTATGCGCCAACAGAGACTCAATGGTGGGAACAACCGCACGAATAATCTCAGGCCAGTAACGGGGGAAGACGGGAACCACGAAAGGCACGAACGACACGAAAAAAGACAGACAAAAAAAGCTGTGGGGAAGCAGGGAGATAAAGGAGTGGAAGTGAAGAGGTGGAGGGTCGATTCGAGTGGAAAGCATCTGAGGGTGCGGCTGCAACGCTGCTTGAGGGACGGAGCGTATCCACGCGAAACCTTCGTGCTTTTCGTCCTTTTATTGCTTTTCGTGGTTCCAGTGCTCTTCGTGGGTCCCGTGGTTTCTGTGGTTACAACGAGCCGCCCTAGCGATCCCAGTTCCACCAAGTGATGTACAACTGCAGGACGGTGGCGATCGACACCCAAACGAAGTAGGGAACTTGAGCGATCGCTACCCATTTGTAATGGGACCACACGGCCCAGATCATCCAAGGGAGCGTGAGCCAGACGACGAGGATATCGACCGCGGCCAGATGCAGGTTGCGGAGCCCGAATTGAATGGGTGTGAAGATCAGATTGGACACCAGATTGATGGCGAAGGGCAACGCCACGCTCCAGTGCAAGATGCCCCGAGCCGTTTGCACAAAGACGAACCCGCACGTCAAGAAGATGACGGGGTACAGGCATTGCCAGATGAAGCCGATGGTTTCCGGCGGTGGCGTCCAGCCCGGCTTCTGCAGGGAATCGTACCATTCCATCCAATTCA
Organism: Pirellulaceae bacterium; assembly: GCA_018402565.1. GTDB lineage: Bacteria > Planctomycetota > Planctomycetia > Pirellulales > Pirellulaceae > M30B19. The sequence goes on from JAGYIQ010000004.1 coordinate 264,613, forward strand.
TCGTCTTCGCTCCTGGTTCGCGTGGCCGGCCGGGTCGGCGGACATGACTACCCGCTGAACCTGCATCCTCGCGGATCCACGTCACATCCGCCAGCCTGGGGATACAGATGCGGTGTGGCAAGGGTCAGATGCGGTGTGGCAAAGGGGTCAGGCGTCAATTGTGCGAAGCACCCGCAGGGCCGTTCCGGCAATTGACGCCTGACCCCTTTGCCACCTGTGCGAAGCACCCGCAGGGCCGTTCCGGCAATTGACGCCTGACCCCTTTGCCACATGTGCGAAGCACCCGCAGGGCCGTTCCGGCAATTGACGCCTGACCCCTTTGCCACACGCCAAGTTTTGGCTGTGACAAAGCACTAGGCGTTGGCGGGGACCGTGTCCGGGACGACCGAATTGACAACAGCCGCGATGGCTCGGGTCGTGGGCTCCAAGTTGCTCTCGTTGAGCCCGGCCACGTTCATGCGACCGTTGCCGACAAAATAGACGCCGAATTCGTCCCGCAGCCGAGTGACTTGTTCGGGGGTCAAACCCGAGAAACTGAACATGCCGGCCTGTTGGCTGATGTGCGAGAAATCCACCGCGCATTTCTCGCGCAGCGAGGCGGCAAACCGTTGACGAAGGGTGGCGATCCGCTGGCGCATGTCCTCCAGTTCGGCTTGCCAGCTGCCGCGGAGCTCCGAATCGCCCAGCACAGTGCGGACGATGGCCGCCCCATGTTGGGGTGGATTCGAGTAGTTGGCGCGGATGGCGGCCTTGACTTGCGATCGCAGGACCTGCGCTTCGGCCTGGGACTTGGTCAAGAAAATAGCGGCGCCGACGCGTTGATTGTACAGGCTGAAGTTCTTGGAGAAGGACTGGATGATGACGGCCTCGTCGATCTGCTCGGAGACCAAGCGGCAGGCCAGTGCATCGGCCTCCAAGCCGGCCCCGAATCCCTGATAGGCACAATCCAGGATCGGCAGGAGTTGTCGCTGCTTGAGCAACGTGACAATCTCTTGCCACTGGGCGGGCGTCGGATCCACGCCGGTTGGATTGTGGCAGCATCCGTGTATGAGCACCGCTTGCCCGGTCGGTATCTGCTCCAGAGCGGCCATCATCGCGGTGAAATCAAGGCCTTTGCCGGCGGCGTCAAGGTAGGGGAAGGCGGCGGTCTGCAAGCCAGCAGCTTGGAAGATGGCCTGGTGGTTGACCCAGGTAGGATTCGTGTGCCAAACCGTTTGGACGACTTGGCAGCGAGCCAGAAAATCGGCCACGACCCTCAGTCCGCCCGTCCCCCCGAGCGTTTGGGCGGCCACCCAGGCCCCTTGAGCCATGCGCGGGGCATCGGAGCCAAGGATCAATTGGGTGGCCAAGGTGCCGTAGGCGGGGTCACCCTCGATGGGCAAGTAGTTGGCTTTGTGCGGTCCCGCCAGCCGTCGTCGGGCTTCGGCCACGGCTTGGAATTCCGGGATTTCCCCGGACTCGTCCTGGTACACACCGACGATCAGATTCACTTTGCCGCTGCGTTGATCCTGCTTGAACTTCTCGTTGAGGCCCAAAATGGGGTCATCGGGGGCGGCGGTAAGGTTCTGAAACATCCTACTTTCCTTCACTCTTTGGCTTTGCCCCGGGCTTTCTGGCAAATTTACCATGCTAACGGGATTTGAACATTGGCCAATGGGCGGACTGTCAGATAGAATTGACCTAGGTGCCGGTTTTTGCTAAGCCGGCCCGGGATGCCACCAGGCGGAGGGTGTCGTTGGCCGCCGTTTGCAAATTCCGCTCCACGATTCGATTGGGAAGTCTTGCTGATGAAATCTTCCGCCTTTACAAACCGCCGGGCTCAGGGGTCGGTTGGACTCGGGGTCGACCGCCCGTTGTGGTTGGTCGTTGTCCTGTTGGTCTGCGGAGCGGCCTTCGGTTGGCAAATCGCCTCGGTCCAGGCCCAGTCGTCGAACTTGGTGGGCCCACCTGGCCTGGGTGGCGGTGTCGCTCAAACGGCCCAATACAACTCCGAGTGGGTCGAGTCATCGTCACCGATACCCGGCGGCGGGGTGGTCGCCACCACGCACTTCCCCAGCAACGGCAACACCCTGACAACCATTCGCGAATCAGCCGATCCCATGACAGCGGCCCGGTTACAGACCGGTGGTGGCATGGTACCGGCAGGTGGTGGCGTGATGCCGGCCGGTGCCACAATGCCGGCTGGTGCCACAATGCAGGCCGCTCCCACGACCCCGAACTATGCCGCGATCCCGACGGGGACGGGTGGTTACATGGTGCCGACCGTGCAGTACGTGCCGATGAACAACGCGGCTGCCGCACCGTATCAAGTCGCGGCCGGCTACAATCCGGCGACCTGCGCCAGCTGCCAAACACCGATGATGACGCAGCCGACGGCCTTTCAGCAGGGGTTTGTTCAACAGCCCTTCGCCAACCAGCCGCCGATGTTGCCGCCCACGGCCGGTGGCGTCTACGGGCCGATGCCGGGCGCCACTGCCCCCGGGATGTACGCTCAGCCGATGATGCCCAACCCGAACGCCGCGGCCGCCAACCAAGGCGGCTGGCGTCCGTTGATTCCCCGCTCTCTGCCGGCCGGGACATACATCTCGCAAGGCTGGCTGGGGCAACCCAAGGCCTACGTCAGCTCCCAGCCGTTCCGCAACGTCATTCGCTACCTATTGGTGCCGTAGCACCGGCGTTGTGCTAACGGCCTCGATCGTCTCCAATTTGGTTGGAAGAATCAACAAGCCCCGAGTGGCTGGGGGGAACGCTACCTAACCCGGGTGGTGCCCCCGAGTCGCAAGCACTTGATTTGAGACGAGAGAGCCGGCCGATGAATCAGAGACAGTCGGAACTTCGAGACAACCGCGTGGTTGGTTGGCTCGAGACAAAGTCTATTGCCGTTGCGACGCGAGCTCATCAGGCGTGTCCCGCGACGAGGCAACTGCCGCCGCAACGCTGGTCTGGCAGGGCGATTAGAGGCGTCGCTGCTGGGTGCGTGTGGCTGGGTATTCTCTCCACCTCGCTAATGATCGCTGCGACGGCCAATCATTTAGCGGCGCAGGAGAGTCAGTCGGACCGGGTTGAACTGGACGAGGCAGCACAGGCAGCTGCGGAACGACTGGAACAGGCATTGCCGCCCGATTCAGAAGCGCGGGCGATGTTGGATGCGATACGGCAAGGCCGCGGCATGGGACCCACCGACGGCTGGTTCCGCTTGGCTACCCCGCAATCGGCTTACGCCTGGGACCAGATGTTGGCGACTTATGATGACAACGGCGACGGCTGGCTAACCCGCGACGAATTCCCCGGCGCGCAACGTTGGTTCCAACGACTGGATCGCAACGGCGACGGCGTGTTGTCGGAGGAGGACCATCGTTGGAACGTGGAGTCGGCCAGTGGTCCGGTCGCTCGGTTGCTGCGTCAGGCGGACGAGGACGACAACGGACTGATCACTCGAGCCGAGTTGGAGCAATTCAGCCAAGCGCTGTTGGGAACCGAGCAGAACGCGTGGTCGATCGACGAGCTGCGACAGATTCTGGCACCGCCCCCACGAGTGACGGCGACCGCCAGCCCAATGGAGTGGCCCACTGCCAGCCAATTGATGCTGGGCCTGGAGCGACAGGAGATTGGCTCGCACCTGCCCGGCCCCAACGTGGGTGAAATCGCTCCTGACTTCACACTGAAAACATTGGCGGCCGACAGCCTAACCCTCTCCGACCTCTGCCAGCAGAAACCCGTTGTCCTAATCTTTGGCAACTTTACATGCGGGCCGTTCCGAGCCCAAGCCGGAAATTTGGAACGATTATTCGATCGGTATCAGAACCAATTCCACTTTCTGGTTGTCTATGTTCGCGAAGCTCACCCCAGTGACGGGTGGGCGATGCGGAGCAACGAATCGGCCGAGATCGTCTTGCCGCAGCCGAAGAAGTACGACGAGCGATCCGCGGTTGCGCAGCGGTGCCAACAGTTTATGGGTAGCAAACTCCCGCTGGTGGTCGACGAGATGGACGACCCCGTGGGTCGTCAATTCAGCGGCATGCCCAGCCGGCTGTACCTGTTGGACGGCGATCGCCAAGTCTTGTTCAAGTCCGGCCGTGGCCCGCATTTTTTTAGCCCGACCGAGTTAGAAGAAGCCCTGTTGTGGCACTTGGCAGAAACCGAGCCGAAAGACGAGGGTCCGTGACAGCGTTCGAGTTTGCCAAATGGATTGTGGTGGAACTCCAGCAGGCGGGGCACCAAGCCCTGTTTGCCGGAGGATGTGTACGCGATCAATTGTTAGGAAAAGCTCCCAAGGATTACGACGTGGCCACGTCGGCCACGCCGGAGCAAGTACGTCAAATCTTTGGAGCGCGACGCACCATTCCCGTGGGTGCGGCCTTCGGCGTGATCACCGTCATCGGCAATAAAACAACCGGGAACGTCGAGGTCGCGACGTTCCGCAGCGATGGCAAGTATTCGGATGGGCGGCATCCGGACCAAGTGACGTTCAGTGATCCGGAGCACGATGCGCAGCGACGCGACTTCACGATCAACGGCTTGTTTTACGATCCGGTGCGTGGCCAAGTGCGGGACTACGTCGGTGGGCAGGCAGACCTGCAGCGGCAGATCGTCCGAGCGATTCGCAACCCGCGCGAGCGGTTCGAGGAAGACCACCTGCGGATGCTGCGAGCGATCCGCTTCGCCACCGTATTAAACTTCGAATTGGACGGTGAAACTCGAACGGCCATCCAGGTATTGGCGGAGGAGATTCGAACCGTCAGCGGCGAACGCATCGCGGCTGAAATGCGACGAATGCTAGAAAGTCCCCAGCGTGGCCGCGGCTTGGAACTGCTATGGGCGTCGGGACTGATGGGCATCCTGTTTCCTCCACTGCCACGCAGCCCGGCCGAGGGCACTCGATCGATGGCGTCCGAACCACCGCTTCAACAACCCACATTGTCGGAGCAGCCATCGAAGCCAGAGCCAGAGAACATCGCGCCAGAGAACATCGCGCCAGAGAACGTCGTGCCAGAGAACGTCGCGCCAGACGTCCACGAGCAGCGACGGCGATGGGCGGAGGACTTTCGTGATGCCTGCCGGCGGCTGAGCGAATTGCCACCGCGGCGCGAGGGCTTGGAGATATCACTGGCGGTTCTGACGCTGACGGAGTTGCTACGGCGGTTGACAGGAGACACCGCGAGGCGATCGCACTTCGCATCGCTGGCAGCGAACGAAGCCTCGTCCTTGCTCCGCGATTTTGCCGCTCGAATGCAGGCGGTGGTGCACGCCTGGCGGTTGTCGAACGAATCCAAGACGATCTTCAAGACGATCCAGCACAGCTTGCCCGTGCTGGCTCGGGCTGGTGACATGCCGTGGAGCCGCCTGCAGCCGGTGCTGCTGTTGCCGCAGATCGAGGTGGCATTGGACACGGCGGAGGTGTTGGCTGCGAGCGGCTGGATGGACCGGTCCTCGCTGGCTCGTGCTCGAGACTGCCTCCATTGGCCCCTCGAGCGACTGAATCCTGCTCCGCTGTTGACGGGCGATCAACTGCGGCAGGCCGGCTTTTGTGCTGGCCCGGAACTGGGCCGACTCCTGGCGGAGTTGCGACAAAAGCAATTGGATGGAGAGTTGACGGACAGTGATTCGGCCCGCGACTGGGCACTTGGCCAGCGGCGTTGATCCGACACCGCCCCCCGACCGACGCGTCGCCGGCTGACGGGTGACTGAGAACAGCTCGCAGCTCAACTCATCACAGCTCAACTCATCACAGCTTCGAAACCACGGCGATCGAAACCGCCTGCGACGGAGTAGCCGCCAGGGGCCACCGCGAGCACGAAACCCAACGCCACAAATATTTTAATATTACCATAAAAAACACCAACAAACCACAAGTCAAGCACCAAAACAAAAAACGCTCGAGCCGTTTGAACCGACTCGAGCGTTTTCGCGTTTTTATCCTCGCGGCTTCCGCGAGCAACTCTCTGAGGTTGAGGAGGAATGAATTACTTCATGCCTTCCAACTTCTTGAGGAACTCAGCAACTTCGGGTGCCTGAGCGCTGTTGGGGTTATCGACGGCCTTCTTCTGAGCGGCGATGGCCTTTTCGATATTACCAGCATGGAAGTACAGGTGGGCGGCGGTGTCCCAAACTTGCCAATCGTCGGCCTTGGTGGCGCCGCCGGCAGCGGTTTCGGTCATGCCGGCCACTTCCGCCAAGAACTCCTTGTTGGTGAAGAAGCCTTCGGCGGCTTGTTCGGCGATCATCCAGGCCAGGTTGTTCATGCCCATGGGTTCGCTGGACATGGCTTGCAGGACTTCTTTGGCGACGGGGATCACGTCGGCTTCGGTGGAACCGGTCTGCATCATCACGTTCAGCTTGAGGCCGCGGAGTTGCATGGCAATCTCCTTGTTCTCGGTATCGGCGATGACCTTATCCAGCATCTTCAGTGCTTCTTCGAAGTCACCACTTTGCAGACGAGCGAACACGCCTTGCAGGGCCCGTTGGGCTTCCATTTGGGCGCGTTGGGCTTCTTGGGCGACCTCCCATTGCTTCTTGGCGGCGGCCAGGTCCCACTTGTCGGTGACGATCTGCTCCAGCGGTTCGTCCATCTCCATGGGGTGTCCGATCCATTCGACCAGGCCCTTCTTGCCGACGATGAACGCCGTGGGAATCCCGTTCTGTCCGGCGGCCTCCATATAGGAGGTGTAGACCGAACGGTCCGGGTCGGTCGTCAGGCAGTAAGCGGAGGTCAACTGAGCGTAGGTCTTGCCTTCACTGCCGCGGACTTCGCCTTCCAAGAACTGGGTGACGGTGTCCAGATCCTCGTCGCTGACGCTGATCAACTGGACCTTGTTGTCCTTGTACTTCTCTTGGGTCTCGACCAAGTGCGGCATGCTCATGATGCAAGGGCCGCACCAAGTCGCCCAGAACTCGACGATATAGACGTTGCCCTCTTCAAACTTCGTGACGGGCTTGAAGGCTCCGTTGCCGTTGCTGACCCAATGCTCGATGTCCAGGGCGGGGGCCTTCGAACCAATACCGAGGATCTCGGCGGACTTTTCGGCAGCGGCCGTCTCTTGGGCGACAGTCGATCGAACATCAACCGCGGCCAGTACCACGCCCGCAGCGATCAGACCTGCCGCCAACCAAACGTTCCGTTTCATAAACCAAGCTTCCTGTTTGTGGAAAAAACTTTTTGTCAAAACAACCCTGTGTCCAAAATCCCCGGTGTCCAAAATCCCCGGTGTCGAAAATCCCGTGCCTGGAAAAATCTCTTCGCCGCGCAACGCGTGACGTCGGGCAATTTCTTCGACGTACGATTTCTACGCAGTACCAATTCTTGGACGCACCAATGGTTCGACGTACAAATGGTCCGACGCACCAATGGTTCGACGTACAAATCGTTCGACCCAAAATCGTTCGACGTGCAATGGGAACCGCAGCCGGCGGGGCCGAGTTATCGCCTCCCGCGGTCAATTATGGCCGAGGTTCATCCGTAGTTACAAGTCCCCGCGGGCGGACGATTCTTGCAAAATTCACTGAATTTGGAGCGAGATGCGTCTGGGGGTGAAAAAAAATGTCCGATTGTGAGTTTTGCGGTTGAAAAGTATACTCGGCCAGTCGCGGGCGAGCGCGTGGCTCAGCCATCGGTCGCGGCACCCGCGAGTGCTGTCCGATCGTGCTTTAACGTGGTTTTTCCTGGATCAAGATCTCTGAATGTCTGCCCAAACCATTACTCGTGAAGAAGCCGTTGGCCCCTATTTTGTCGGGGTAGACGTCGGTGGGACGTCGATCAAAATTGGCATTGTGGACGATTTGGGCCGGACGTTGGCCTACACCAGTTTCCCGACCGAGGGCGAAAAGGACACCGCTGATGCGATTCGGCGGACGACCCAGGTGATCCACGGCTTGTTGGCGACCGCTGGATTGGAACGCTCCGAGATCCTGGGCGTCGGCCTGGGAACGCCCGGTCCGATGGACATCAAGCGTGGCTTTATTCTCGATCCGACCAACATTCCGGGCTGGCGGCATTACCCCATTCGCGACCGGTTGGCGGAGGCGGTCGGGAAGCCGGTCACTTATGCCAACGACGCCAACGCGGCCGCTTACGGCGAGTATTGGGTGGGGACTGGCCGGAACTACCCTAGCCTGGTGATGATCACCTTGGGGACGGGGGTTGGCGGCGGCATTATCATCGGCGATCTGTCGGTCGAGGGCGAGAACAGCCACGGCAGCGAAATCGGGCACATTGCCGTCGATTACGGCCCGGACGCGCGGATGTGCCCCTGTGGGCAGCCGGGACATCTGGAGGCTTACGCCAGTGCCACGGCAGTTATTGCTCGGACGACGGAGCAACTGCAGGCGGGCAGGGCCAGTTCGCTGCAGGCGGTGTTGGCCCAGGAGCAAAAGCTGACCGGCCTGCAAATTTCACAGGCGGCCGAGGCTGGGGATGACCTGGCGTTGGAAGTCATCTTGACCACCGCCGATTATCTGGCTCGCGGCATCGTGATCTTGATGCACACCATCGACCCCGGCGCCATTGTGTTGGGGGGAGCCATGAACTTTGGTGGCAGCGATCATCCGGTCGGCAAACAATTCCTCGACCGGGTCAAACAGGGGGTCGACCGGCACGCCTTCCCGTTGCTGGCCCAGCGGATTGCGATCGACTTTGCCTCCTTGGGCGGGGACGCTGGCTATATCGGCGCGGCGGGCTTGGCTCGAGCGGCCCAAAAGCCACCCACTCCTTAATTTAAACGTAACCGTTCACGCCTCGTAGGGTGTCATGCAGCAAGTCGAGCTAACCGTCCGATCCCTTGCGCGTCAAAGCAACTGGACAACGCTACCGGCTTGCCCCGAGAACCATCCGACTGGCGGAATGCACCAGTCCCAAGGAATGGCTCCCACCCGTGAACCGTTACGTTTAAACTTCCCGTGTAACTGCCCCAAAAGCCAGCCGCGACCTAATTTCCACTTCCCTCGCAGGCCACAGATCGCGTAAGATGGGAAAGTCTGGCGCCAGCCGCTTTCGCGGTGGGACGGCCGACGAGTCGCGTCACTCCCTCCGAACCAGCCCCAGCAATGCAACAAGACAGAATTAGAAATTTTTGCATCATCGCCCACATCGACCACGGGAAGAGCACCCTGGCGGATCGCTTGTTGGAGCAGACGGGCACGGTATCGACGCGGGCCATGAAAGCCCAGTTGCTGGACGATTTGGAATTGGAGCGTGAACGCGGGATCACGATCAAGGCCAAAGCCGTGACGATGGACTACAAACACGCGGATGGCAACACCTACGAGCTGAACCTGATTGACACGCCGGGGCACGTCGATTTCCACTACGAAGTGTCACGTTCGTTGGCGGCCTGTGAAGGGGCGTTGTTGGTGGTCGATGCGTTTCAAGGGATCGAAGCCCAGACGATGGCCAATACTTACGCGGCCCTGGAACAGAATCTGGAAATCATCCCGGTCATCAACAAAATCGACCTGCAGCACCATCGGGCGGATGAGGTGGCCGAGGAAATCGTCCAGGTGCTGGGCGTGGACCCCGACAAAATCTTGCGGTGCAGCGCCAAGACGGGTCTGGGCATCCCGGAATTGCTAGAAGCCATTGTGGCTCGGCTGCCAGCCCCCAAGGGCGCGATCGCGGCCCCGCCGCAGGCCATGGTCTTTGATTCTCACTACGACGACTATCGCGGCGTGATCACGTACGTGCGGATGATGCAAGGCGAGATCAATAAAGGGCAAAAGATTCGCTTCCTCCGCGTGGGAGCCAACCACGACGTGTTGGAATTGGGGCATTTCCGCCCGCAACGCGTGGCCACTCAGAAGCTGACGGCTGGCCAGGTGGGCTACCTGATCTGCAACATCAAGTCGTTGACCGAGGTGGACACGGGCGATACGGTCAGCATCCCCGGCGACAACGCCGCGGCACCGCTGCCAGGCTACAAAAAACCCAAGCGGATGGTCTACTGCGGGCTGTTCCCTTCGGACGGCCAGGAGTTCTCCGAACTGCGGGACTCCTTGACCAAACTGCAGATCAATGACCCGAGTTTCGAGTTCGAGCCCGAATCCAGCGACGCGTTGGGCTTCGGATTCCGCTGTGGCTTCTTGGGGCTGCTGCACATGGAGATTATCCAGCAACGCTTGGAGCAAGAAGCCAATCTGGATCTGGTGCAAACGGCTCCGAATGTGACCTACGAGATCCTGCTGCGGAGCGGCGAGGTGTTGGAGATTCACAAGCCACAGGACGTGCCCGACGCGGGAGAGATCGCCGAGTTTCGCCAACCGATTGTCCGCTGCAATTTTCTTGTGCCGGAAGAATTTGTGGGCACGATCATGAAACTGTGCCAAGAGCGACGGGGCGTGCAATCCGGACAGGAATATCTGGGCGGCCGAGTCTTGGTGACGTACGACCTGCCTCTGGCCGAGGTGATCTACGACCTGCACGACAAATTGAAGAGCTCGACCCGTGGCTACGGCACCATGGACTACGAACTGATCGGTTACCAACCCGCCCAATTGGCTCGTGTGGATATCCTGGTCAATGGCAATCGGGTCGATGCCTTGAGCATCATCTGCAATCGCGACGACGCCGAGCGACGCGGCCGAGTCGTGGCCAAGAAACTCAAGGACGAAATCAGTCGCCACATGTTCGAAATCGCCGTGCAAGCCGCCATTGGTGGCAAGATTGTAGCTCGCGAGACCGTCAAGGCTCTGCGGAAAAACGTGACCGCAAAATGTTACGGTGGTGACATCTCGCGGAAGAAAAAATTGTGGGCCAAACAAAAAGAAGGCAAGAAGCGGATGAAGTCGATCGGCAACGTCGACATCCCGCAAAAGGCCTTCATGGCGGTGCTGGAAACCGGCGAGAAGTAAGGAAACGAGCGGACTCACTACAGTCCACTTTGGCCCAAGCACGAGTGACTGGGCCCGTCGAAACTACGCAAGGAAGCGTTGATCATGCGACAAGAACCAGGAAGCCTGCCCCCCGTTGCGAGCCCGCGGACCGCGGGCTCGATTTCGCAGATATCCCACCCGTCGGTTTGGTGGGACCTAGCCCTCTTGGCCCTGTTTGCGGGCTCGGTTTTTTTCACCCAATTGGGTGGTGCCAAGTTGTGGGACCGGGACGAGCCGCGTAACGCTGGCTGCGCCGCCGAGATGCTGGCGAGGGGCGATTGGGTCACCCCCATGTTCAACGACGAACTGCGGGGCCAGAAACCCGTCCTGACCTACTGGCTGATGATGTCGGCCATGGCCGTGTGGGGGACAACCGAGTTCGCGGCGAGGTTCTGGTCGGCAGCCCTGGGTGTGGGGACGGTCCTGCTGACGTACCTGTGGACGCGGCACCTGTTGTGCGCCGGGCTCGCCCGCTGGGCAGCGATCGTCCTGTCCACCACCTTGATGTTCACAATGGCTTCCCGAGCGGCCACGCCGGATGCGCCGTTGATATTTTTCTCGACGTTGGCCATCACACTCTACACCCTGCTGACCTTCCGCGCGGCCACCGCTACGAACTGGGACGAGGTATTGGCTGACGACTTGTCGACGCGACTGCGAGTCCCGGGCCGCTGGTTTCCCGACTGGCGGGGCGCGGCACTGATTTACGCCGCCATGTCCCTGGGGGTTTTGGCCAAGGGTCCAGTGGCCGTCGTGCTGCCGACCTTGATCATTGGTTTGTTTATTCTGATCGAGACTTCGCGGCCCAGCTTTCTCGCCGCGGTCGGACCGAGCGAAACGGCCGGCCGGAGCGGGTTCCGTGGCAGCAGCGTACGATTCTTGCATCGCTGCCTGACGGTGGCTCACCCAGGACGATTTTTCCGTGCGGTCGGGCAAATGCAACCGTGGTGGTTGGTCGCCATGGTCAGCCTGATCGCCCTGCCCTGGTTCGTTTGGGTGGGACTACGCACGGAGGGCGAGTTCCTGCAACTGTTCTTTTTACGTGAGCACTTGGAGCGAGCGACCACGGCCATGGAGGGACATCGCGGCGGCTGGTGGTTCTACCCACTGGCGATCGTGTTTGGCGTTTTCCCCTGGAGCATTTTTGTTGTCCCGAGCTTGCTGACGTTGTGGCAGTCAGGAAAGACGCCGCGGCATTGGCCGAGTGGCCTGACCTTGGCCCTGGTGTGGGTTGGCCTGCAAGTTGTCGTGTTTTCTTTGGCATCAACCAAGCTGCCCAGTTACGTCACGCCCTGCTATTCGGCCGTGGCCGTGCTCTTGGCGATCGTGCCCTGGCAATTGAGCCGAGGGCAATTGAACTTACGCCCGCTCTGGCTGCGAGCCGGGTGGGCCACGTGGCTGCTGGTCGGTATCGTCGTCGCGGCGGCCTTATGGATCTTGGTGACCCGCGAAATGGGCTGGCCGGTGCGGTGGCTACCTTTGATCGGCGCGGTTCTGGTGCTGGGCGGTTTGTTGGCAGCCTACTTTTATGAGCAGCAGCGACCGCAGCGAGTGGCGCAGACCTTGGTGGCCACCAGTTGGTTGTTTACCGTCTTGGTCTTCGGCTTTGCCACGTCCTATGTTTCCCAGTTTCGAACGACCGACGAATTGTGGGAGATCGCGCGTTCTCGGCAACAGACCGATGGCCGCTTGGCCGGCTATCGCGATCTGGAGTCCACCTGGGTGTATTATGCTGGACAACCGATTTGGGAATTGGACGCGGACGCAGACACCAACGGGACAGCCACTGTCACTGGGACGGATACCGCTGGGGGAACAAACTCGAGTGCCGATCCCCTGCAACGCGACCATGATTGGCAAGTTAAACCACGGGCGACCGTGGCCGAGTTCTTACGACATCACCCGAGTTCGTGCATCGTGACACCCGAGCAGCATCTGCCAGAATTGCTGTCGAAACTGCCAGCCGGCTACGGGCCGCTGGCCACCCGACCCGACTTCCTGACCAAAAACCAATTGGTGCTCGTGGGTCCATTGACTGAACCCGCGGTGGAACGGGTGGCGGAGCAGCCCCACGACGCGGCGACGCCGCGACACTGAGACTGCCGACACTGAGACGGCCAACTCTGAGACTGCCAATACTGAGACTGCCGACACTGAGACTGCCGACACTGAGACTGCCGATCAGAGGCTGGGTTGCGGGCTAATTGCCGAAGGGATTGCCGAACGGGTTGTTTTCGGCCGGCGGTGTTGTCGGGGCCGCACCACCGCCGAACGGATTGCCGCCGCCAAAATCGCCAAACGGATTGAATTCGCCGGCATCAGCGGGCCTCGGAGCGGCCTCGTTCTCCAAATCGGATTGACCGATCTCCTCGACTTCGGTTGGACGGCGGTACAGCGGCACCAGCGAATTGGTGGGCCGGAAGCACACGACTTGGCCGGTCCGGCTTTGCAGGTAGACGCGATCCGAAACCAAGTTGACAACCCCTTCCCAGTCGCCCGGGATCGACAGGGTCCCCAGGCGATTGCCGGTGCGAATGTCCAACGCGACGAGTTCGCGATCGAGCGACTTGGCGAAGATACGGTCGCGAGTGACGGTGAGGACCTTCTGGATTCCGGTGGCTCGGAAGGACGGGATCATCTTACCGGTCCGCATATCGATGGCCCGCATGTTGCCAACTTCATCGACCAGCAACGCGGCGACTTGGTCGGTTGTGCCGATCAGACTTTCGACATCGACGGACGGCGCCAGGCGGATGCCGCTATCGCCACCGTCCGCCCGCTGCGAATCGGTTTCCCGCGTGGCGGGTGCAGCGGCTCCAAACGGGTTGGCAGCACCGCCAGCGAATGGATCCTGGTTGGCGGCAGGGGCACCGAAGGGGTTGGCGGCAGCGGGCGTTCCAAACGGATTGGCGGCTGGGGCACCAAACGGATCGTCGGCGGCTTGAGTGTCGGTCGCAGCAGCCCCAAACGGATTGGCTGGTGGAGCGGCGGCAAACGGATCGGCGGCCGCACCGCCGAAGGGATTGGCCGGATCGCTGGGCGCCGCAGGTTCGGCATCAGCGGGAGCCGATCCCTCTCCGGGCGAGTTGAGATCGCCATTCCAGCGGACAAAGACGGGGGTTTGAGCGACGGGTTCGCCAGCGAATTCTGTCCAAACTTCCAGACCGGAGGACTGCGAAAAGCACTTGATGGCTCCGGTATCTTCGACCACCAACAGCAGGTTGCCGATACCTGCCGGGGATACCTTGGCTGGTTGGGCGGTGGGGATGCCGAAGATCGGTCGAGCGGGCGAGGGCTTGAGCGAGACGTAAACCTGGTCCTCGACGGCCCACACGTAAGAGTTCTCCAACTCGGTCAGCGGCAGTTGCAGGCGACCATGGAAGCCGCCCATATCGGAACGGAACCGGTTGGTGCCGAACGGCGTCAGCAACTCCAACCGGCCGTTGGCACCGGGGGAGATGACGCGGTTGCCCGCGATCACGGGCCCCGCTCCGGGCAGGTTGCGCAGGCCGAAGTGTCGCAACAGTTCGCCGTTGCGAGCATCCAGGATGTCGATACTGGTACCGTGGGTGATCGCCACGTAATCGCTACTGACGGCGTACCCCAACAGAGGACCGGGGCCCTTTTCGAGCCGCTGGGTCCACAACACGCCGCCCGTCTCGGCGTCCATCGCCTGGACCTGGCCATCGGTGGAAACGAAGAACACGCGAGCGTTGGGGACAAAGTCGACCGATTCGGTCACGGTCAGTCCGCGTCGTTCCAACAACTCCTTGCGGACCTGGGCCAACTGCAGAGCACCCTTGACGCCCAGCACCTTTCCGTGCAAGCCGCGTTCGCGACTGCTGACCACTTCGCGACCGTTTTCGGTCTGCAGAGTGACCAAGACCTCGATCGAATCGGGCACCTCGACCGGGTTGGGCCCGGTGACGGATTCCTTGGTGAGCGTGAAGGCCGCGGTGGATTCACGCGGGATAAAAACCTTCAGCGGCATGGCCGCTCGATTCGTGACACTGGCGGGCGCATTGGCATGCCACAACCGCGTCAGGCCAAGTCGACTCTCGACGTCCGATTGCCGGCCAGCTCGGCTCTGAGCGACCGCGGAGTCGGTCGCCAGGAACGCACTTCCGGCCAACAAAACCAAGTTGAGAACGAATGACTTGCGTGCGGAATGAAAAATCATAGTCGACTCAGCTTTCGAAAACATCAATGTCCGTGTGCGGAGAAGTCCGCACCGCCCGGCGAGCGGCCCCCAGGACCCCGTACCAGCCCACATCTGGACCAGCCCGTCCTCGGACCAGCCACTTGACTCGGTTGTCCGTACCCTGGGAGAGCCCAAATACGCGCGGCCCGACGGCACTGCCGCGGACCGGTTGGGCGGGTACGATTCTATTAAGTTTAGTTGCCGATTCTAGAAACCCGCGCCGTTTTCGGCAAATAATCCGGCAAAACGCGTTCGAAGTCGGCGGGAACGGTCGGCGCGGTCCCCCGTCGCAGGGCTCTCAGAACCCGGAACGCACCGACACGGCCTGCGACAATCGACGGATCGTGACGACTTTAGCGATTGGGCACGTGTCCTAGACCAAATTCTTCGGATTCCCTACGATAAACGCGCATTTTGGTGGCCGAAGACGGGGTCACCAAGTGGTCGCTTCTGGTCGGGACAGGCTGGCGGGTCGGGTAGGAGCGGAGCGGCGAACGAGGGCGTGGGAATGTACCGATCCGCGGCGGGCCTTGATTCGTGGCTCAAGCCTGGAGGGTTTGATCCGTGGGGTTTGATCCGTGGCGTTTGATCCGCGGGACTGAAGGTCAGTGACAAACACGAGCAGGTCGAGAGCGTGGAAGAGAAAAAACGATTGACATTCCCTGACCTGCAAGTTTCGCTTGAACGAGTATTGGGCCCGTTGATCTTCTCGTCCGGACACTGCGAACCTCAGTTTTTTTCGGCCTTGGACCAGGTATTTCAGGTGGCGGTAGACGGCCCTGGGTCGAGGCCAGGGTCGGGTCTGGAGCCGTCGTCCAACTCGCCGGCGGGCGGGGCGGGGGACTCGTGGTCGACCTTGGTGGTCGTGCGTCGCTTGTTGTGGGAGGCGACTGAAGTCCTGCCGGGGTTGTCGCCGGCGTTTGCGGATTGTCGCCGTGCGCAGCGTTTGATCGATTTTGTCTTTGGTAGATTGTTGCCGGCCTACCGCGAGTTCCACGTCGACTTATTCTTTCATTTGTCCGATGCCGACTTATTCCAGCCCTTTTTTGTGGGCAGTTGTTTTGAGGCGGCGTTGTCACTCCCGGATGTGGACGAGTGGACAGACCAGGACCTGCAGCAGGTGCTCAACGGCTTGAACGATTATGTCGGCTACCGTCCGGTGGCCACTTTGGAACAGGTTCAGCACACGACTTATGCCCACGAGCGTTTTCGTCCGGTCCCGGTCTACATCCGCGGTGCGGGTGTGGCAACGGGCCCCGCTCAGAGCTTGATCAAGCGGAGCCTGGAGATCTTGCAGCAGGTACCCGCCAATTTGTTGCAGGAAGCGTACTTCGATCCGGGGAATCTGCAAGAACTGGCGATCGACGTGCGAGCGTACGATTTTGATCACCCGGTCAACAAGCGGCCCAACTACCATTTTGGTCTGTGGGACCCGGATCGCATCGACGCCCAGGGAAACTACACGCGGTTCATCGTTCATCAAATGATGATCGAGGCCTTGTTGAAACGAATTGAAGTGTCGGAGCAACCGCGAGAGCAGGCGGAATTTGAAGTCGCGGGAACCTTGGTTGGGACCATTCTGATGGGGGCCGGGGTCAGTGGCAGCGGCCCGGACAGCCATGACTCGACGGTGACATTGTCCAGTCTGATGCCGATCATCGCCAACTATCGTGACGACTACTACGACTGGTTGTTGGAGACCGTGCATGGTCCCCACCGCGAGTCGTTGGAGAAAGAACTGCAGGTCAAGCGACAACCGTTTGGGGGTGTCCGGCAACATCTCAACGCGGAACTGGGGGCCCGGCGGGCGACACAGGTGCAGCATGTTCAGCTGTCCAAAATTTTTGCCAAGATGGGCTATCCGGCAGCGGCGGCGCGGCAAGCCGCGATTGTGCCGGTCACTTCGGCTCGCATGATTTGCCAGATCGACTGTTTGTTGGCGTCGGCCGCCGAAAAATGTGTCAAGCGGTCGCTGCATGAGTGCCAAGCGGACTTGCTGCAAATCGAGCAGACGGTGGTGCGGGGCATCGATTGCGGCGCGCTTTTGGATCCCTGGTGTTTGCTGGGATTTGACGGCAACTACCCATTGTTCCCGGCGGTCGAGAACTCGGTGGCCGACCACCGCGCCGACGACTTGGTCGGCATCGTGGAACACACGCTGGACATCTATTCGCACCTGTTGGCTGAAGCGGCTGTCTCGGACGACAGCGACTTGTTCATGGATGTCCGGGCGAATTTTTCGCGGATGATGCAGTGGTGGCGGAAGTACGCGGCCCACGAAGTCTCTTCCCTGCAGGCTGTCGATGCGGCCCGGATCTTGAACGCGGCCGAATTGGTGGCCGAAGCGTTGCGTCTCTGGAAGGCGGCGGGCGCTGCCGCTGGTGACGTGCGATTCTGGGCTCAGCACGCCAGTATTTTTGATTCGCCGAAGGCCTATCAATTGGTGGTCGACGCCCTGTTGGAGCGGAAGGACACGGTGGCTTCCCAGGCCTTGTTGGTGCATTGGCTCAGCCAAGCTCGCGACATCGGTTTGGTGCAAGGCGAGACGTCTTACCATGAACTGGTCCTGGCCTGGCTGGGCCTGCAACAGGACCGCTTCAACCAGGCTGAAAACTTCGCACAACGCGAGGCAGTTTGGCAGCAAATTCGTAAGTTTTACGATTATTTAGAAGTCAACGCTGACGAGTATTGGCAAGTCCCCGAGTTTCAAGTGCCGGCGGACAGCGATTTTGGTCGCGGCAGGTCGCTGGATTCAGCGGCAGATCGTGGCGGACCGCCAGATGCGACCGACGCGGACTTCGACGACGAGGGTGATGACGACTTCGACGACGAGGATCTGGAAGAGGAGGAAGAGGACGACGCCCTGGATCCCCTGTTCGGCGCGGCCTACGAGGACGTGGTCTATACCGATTCCACCGACGACGGTGTCGAGGGCCCCATCTACGAGACGGACACGTCCAAGCAAGATGCCTTGGAAGCGGAAGCCGATCGGATTATCGATCGCTTGAGTTTCCTCAACACGCTGGCGATCCTCTGGTTCGAAGCCTCGCACATTCCGCTGCCGGTACTCAGTGTGGAGGAGTTGTCGGCGAGCGACATCGAACAAGTGCGGCAACGCAACGAGGTACTGGAGACATGGATCAACCAAGCCGCCGACTACCAAACCGGCCTGACTCGTTTGCTGCATCATGTCCTCGGCATGCGTCTGCCGAAAAGCAGTGATGTCTCCGCCTTGATGGAATACGATCGATTGCGTCTGATCAAAGAGACGCTGCTGGATCGCATCACCGCCACCAACGTGGAGATGCACATGGCGGTCGTTGGCCTGCGATCCGTCCAACACGGTTTGGCCGCCTTGATCGGCGATACGCCTTTCGGTGAACTCCCTCCCAGCGTGTCGGAGCCGGAATGGCTGCGATTGTTCGCCGGCATCCTGACGCGAAACACCGAGTGGGTGAGTCGCGACTTCAGCGGGTTGCTGCACGAATTGGCAGAGAAACCGCTGCTGTATGTCCCCTTGGGACGCGGGGGCAATGCCGACGAGATGATCTCGACGCGCGTCCGGCAGCAGTGCTTCCAACGGGCCTTGGCCAGTCTGCCGTTGATGGGCATGTTCCAGGCCACCGTCTCCCTGCTCCGCATCGCTCGTTCGATGGAGCGACGCAACAGCGTGGGGTTCGGTGCCGTGACCGAGTACGACGAGATGTTTCGCAACGGGTTCTGCTCGATGGTTCATGCCTTGGTGCTGGCCAACCAGGACAACGGCAGCGAAAACGGCGAGCGAGCCCGCAAGGCGCGAAAAAAAGCCGATGCTGTCGCGGAAGAACGCCTGTTCCGGCAACTGGAACAGCTGACCGAATCGATGTTGAGTGCCTGGTTGAACCACAGCCGCACGCTGCGACTGAGCGTCTTGGAGAAAACCCTCGACAACGATGCCTGGGACCTGACCGTGCGGTTCATCAAGCGTTATGGCGGGCAGATCTTCACGCAGGATTTCCTCAATGTGGGAAATATCCGCGCCGTCTTGCATCAAGGCGTCGAGGCCTGGCTGCGGTCCCTACAAGAGTCCAGCCAAGAGCTCGATTTGGAGCTATTGAACGATCTGGACCACGAGATCACCCTGACCGATGCGGCCCGCTACCTCAGCCTGGTACTGGAAGCGGTGCTGGAGAACTTCAGCGAGTACCGCGACTACAACAGCACCACGACCCAATCCGATCGCGGCGATTTGATTTATACCTTTATGGATTTTTTGCGTCTCCGCACCAAGTACGACCGAGTCGCCTGGCACTTGAAGCCGGTCGTCTGGGCTCACCAAGTCCTGGTCAAGAACCAATGCAATGGCGTGGCGGGACGCTGGAGAAGACAACTGTCCGAGCGGGTTGAGGGCGAGGCCGAACGCTACCTCAGCGAGCTGAAAAAACTGCAGGCCAAGTACTCGATGCGGATGCCAACCGTGGCCGATCGCTTGAGTGAACGCTTTGTCCAACCGCTGCATATCGATCGGCTGTGCGCTCTGGTCGAACCGGCCATTCACCACCCAGATACCGAAGCCGCCCAAGGCGCCTTCGAACTGCTGGAGAAAGAGGCCGAGGCGTTGACCAAACAACCCATGGGCGTCGGCCTGGAAGTCCCCGCCTGGTTGGTGCAACTGGAACAGGAAGTCGACCTGCAACGCCTGTCGTTGCCTGGTCACAACGGCATCGTCGCCGAGAGCCTCATCGATCCTCTGCCACTGGGGCGCGACTGGGTCCAACAGGAACTGGACCACCTGTCCGACTGATTCTCCGCCGCCACGCCAGGAACCCCGGTTACGACAAGCTGGTCACGACAAGCTGGTCACGACGAGCTGGTCACGACAAGCTGGTTACGACAAGCTGGTTACGACACCCCGTGGGGCGGCCCCTCCAAGCGGATGTATTGGCCGAAGCGGTGCAGCTGCACGACCAACTCCGTCACGGTCGCTCCACCCGTTTGACCATCGTCGTGCGTTGTTGACAGTGGCTCCAGCATCTTCAGGAGCTGTTGCCACTCGCGCCATGGGGCGTAACCATTGACGGTGGCGTAATCCAGGTCATGGGTCCCGGCGAACAGGTTGCCCTCGATTCGCCACACGACCGTCGAGATGCCGGAGTCGGCGGGTGGTCGCCACCCCGGTGTGGGAGCGGTCTTAACGAGCGAATCGTCGTCGCCCAACCACAACGTCTGCTGGTTCTCGGGCCCGACGGTCTGATGGCCGCAGACGACAAACGACCCGTCTCCCTCGACGTAGAACCGGCCGTCCTCCTCCAGCGCCGCCAAGATCGACTCGTAGCTCCGCCCCCAGGGTTGCAGCGTCTCGATCTGCAACGCGGTCACTCCGACCTGGCCCAACCGCGCGGCCGACGCCGGGGCAGTTGAGGTCGGGGCAGTTGAAGTCGGGGCGGTTGAAGCCGAACTGGTGGTGGCCCCCACAACCGACTCCGCGGCCGCCGCCAAGTTCCGGGGCAGTGCGTGTTGTAGGGAAGCGTTCAGGCCCAGCCACATGTTTTGTTCCTTTTCAGCTGTCAGGAATTCCAAGCCTCCGTTACAATCATCCGCAGATCCGTGCACTTGCCAACGCCGGGTCTGGTCGGCAGGGGGTCTGGTCGGCAGGGGGTCTGGAGAAAACAGGCAATACGAACTTCTGGAGAGGTTGCGACATGGACAACCTGGGCCCGTTGATTGGGGTCGGCCTCAGCCTGTTGGTACTGGGGTGGGTCATTTTCCGCCTGATTATTCGTCGTGGGCAGCGGCCTCGCTCCACTTCCCCGCAACAACAGTTGGTGGATGTTAAGCGCGAGTTCGACAATCGGGGGGCGCGGGGCGAGCGGGCCTTGCGCGACGCACCGGCCGATATTTTGCGTTGGCAGGTGGAGGTCAACGAGCACTTGCGGGACGCTCGGGGCGATTTGGACACCAAGATTCAGTTGCTGGCGGCGACCGTCCGTTTGGCGGACCAACGCATCGCCGAACTCAAACGCCTGGTGGGGGCCGCCGAACAAGAACTGGAGCGGACGGGGAGCGAGACCGTGGAGTAGGTGGTCGAACAGACCAACCGGGCGGAAAACGGGCCATAAGTTAAGATAAATTAACGCCCCAGACGCTCCCAACTAGGGCTCGCCCCCCTCGATGATTGACCCAATCATGGGGCATAATTAGCGACCGCAACCGCCGGTCGCGGCGTGAGCGTCTGTGATGTGGGCATTTGATTACGGAAACCAGCATGATTGAGATTGTGACCCAGGCCGTTGTGATTCTGCTCAAAGTCATCGGCGGCTTAGGCGTCTTCATGTTGGGGATGAAGTTTTTATCCGAGGGCATCCAGACGGTGGCGGGGCCCAGTCTCCGGCGTTTGATCAGCCGTGTCACGGACAATCGCTTCTTGGCGACGGGCACGGGCACCCTGTTTACCCTGCTGGTGCAGAGTTCGTCGATTGCGACGGTCGTGATGGTGGGCTTGGTCAACGCCGGGTTGATGCAATTGCACCAGGCGGTGGGGTTCATCATGGGTGCGAACATCGGCACCACGATCACGGGTTGGATTTTGATGTTCAAGGTCGGCGAGTTTGGTTTGCCGGTATTGGGGGCAGCGGCCTTGGTGTACGTGTTCGCCAAACGCGATCGCGTACGATTCATCGCCATGGCGGTGATGGGATTGGGCATGGTGTTTTTCGGGCTCCAGTTGATGAAAGATGGCGTCGCCCCTCTGAAGCAAATGGAAGGCATCAACGCGATGCTGGCGACCCTCAACGCCGACAGCTACTTCGGCATTTTGTTCTGCGTGGCGTTGGGATGCTTATTGACGTTCTTGGTCCAGAGCAGCAGCGCGGCGTTGGCCATTTTGGTGGCGGTGGCCTCGGAGGGGTTGATCTCCTTCCCAGCTGCAGCGGCCTTTATCTTGGGCGAAAACATCGGCACCACGATCACGGTGATCATCGCTTCGATTGGAGCCACGACCAACGCCAAACGCGCGGCCTTGGCTCACGTTCTATTCAACGTCATCGGTGTCACCTGGGTGGTCATCAGCTTCCCCATCGCCGTTCGCTTGGTCGCCTGGGGCGTGCAATCGGTGTACGGGGTGGATCCCCTGACAATGAACTTTGAGGCGTTTGCCGACAAGACCGAGTATGCCAAGATCATCACGGGCGGGATCGCCTCGATGCACACCAGTTTCAACATTTGCAACACGGCCCTGTTCTTGGCCTTTGTCCCACAGTTCGCTCGACTGTTGATGTGGTTGATTCCCGACACGGCGACAACCGAAGTCCCGCACCTGAGGTACCTGTCGGCGGGTAGCATGGAGAGCCCGGCGATTGGCATCGAGCAGAGCCGCCGCGAAATGGTGGTGATGGCTGAACGAACGGCGAAGCTCATGGAACACGTGCACTCCGCTTGTTACGACGACCAACTGACTCCCGAGAACTTCACTCAAATCAATACCGACGAGCAGACACTGGACAACATCGAACAGGAGATCGTGGCCTTCTTAACGCGGACGCTGCAGAGCACGGTTTCGGCCGAGGTCGTTGCGGAAGGGCAAGCCCAGTTGCGTTTGGCCCATGAACTTGAATCCATCGGCGATCACTTGGCCAACATCGCCAAGGACTTCGAGCGACTCCAGCGTCAGGACTTGTCGCTTTCCTCCGAACAGCAAGGGGAGCTACGGGACCTGCATGCTCAGATTTTTGCTTATCTGGAGCAATTGGTCAGCGGCTATTCCAACAAATCGCTGCCTTCGGCCGACGAGGCGAAGGACGCCAGTCGCCGGATCGTCGACAGCATCAAGGAGCTGCGAGCGAAACAGATGCAACGCGTGGTCGACACCAACTTGAATGCGGCCCTGACCTTGGCCTACACCGGCACTCTGACCCACTATCGCCGCATCCGTGGACATATCCTCAACGCCATGCAAGCGGTCGCGAATGCCTAGTGCTTTGTCACAGCCAAAACTTGGGGTGTGGCAAAGAGGTCAGGCGTCAATTGTGCGAAGCACCCGCAGGGCCGTTCCGGCAATTGACGCCTGACCCCTTTACCACACCGATCCCAAAATTAAATTGTGACAAAGCACTAGGGCATGGTCGCTCACCGCCGGCAGGGTCCCGCCTAGTCGCTGGCGGGATCTCGCGACATAATCTCGGGCGTGGGCATTGACCTCGCTAATCCAAGGATCGACCGTGTTTTCCCTGCTGCGCCAAGTCCGACTGCTGTTGGAAATGATCCGCTTCAGCCACACGATCTTCGCCCTGCCCTTTGCCCTGATGGCGTTATTGATGGCCTGGCGCATGCCACTGCCCGATGACGCGATGGGCAGCTCGAACGGCGTGTGGGACGGCCTGAGGGGCCTGGCGGGTGTGCTGCTCTGCATGGTCGGGGCGCGGAGTGCCGCGATGGCGTTCAATCGCATTGTGGACCGAGACATCGACGCGGCCAACCCGCGCACCAAGCAGCGTCATATCCCCCGTGGAGACATCGGCTTGGGGACCGCCGTGACCTTCCTGCTCGCCGCGACCCTCGTCTTCTTCGCGGGCACGCTGTGCTTCTGGCCCAATTGGCTGCCGGCCGCCTTGGCCCTGCCCGTCTTGGCCGTGTTGCTCGGCTATAGCTTGGCCAAACGCTTCACCGCTTGGGCCCATTATTGGTTGGGCCTGGCCCTGAGCTTGGCGCCCCTCTGTGTCTGGGTGGCCATCCGTGGCCCGGTGGCTATGGAGCAACCCGGGGAGTGGGCCGCGGTTCTGGCTCTGGCCGCAGGTGTCTTCTTTTGGGTCGGGGGCTTCGACATTATCTACGCTTGCCAAGACGAACCGTCGGATCGCAGCGCGGGCTTGCACAGCATCCCCGTCTGGTTGGGCGTGCCCGGAGCCCTGCGGTTTGCAGCCGCCAGTCACGCGGTGGCGTTTCTGTGTTTCGCCGCATTGCCGTGGGTCGTGCCCCCCGCGCTGCAACTCTCCTGGCCGTACTTTGTGACGATGGCTGCGATCGGTATGCTATTGGCCTACCAGCACGCGATCGTCAGCCCGACGGACCTGTCGCGAGTCAACCACGCGTTTTTCCACGTCAATGCCGTGATCAGCGTCAGCCTGTTGATCGCGGTGGGCTTGGACGTGTGGTGGTTGTAGTGGAACCCGTGGAAGGAAGCCTGCCGTGGCGGATCTGACTGACCTACGTCAACAGATTGATTCAATTGATGCCCGCTTGGTCGAACTGCTCAATCAACGCGCGGAGTTTGTCGTGCAAGTCGGCAAAATCAAACGCTTGAATGGCACGCCGATCTATGCCCCGCATCGCGAACAGCAAGTGTTGCGGAAAGTGTTGGGACTGAGCAAAGGTCCACTGCCCGGCAAGACGATCGAGGCGATCTATCGCGAATTAATGAGCGGCAGCTTCCATCTGGAGCAACCCCTGCGGATCGGCTATCTCGGTCCCGTCGGCAGCTACTCGCACTACGCCGCTGTCAAACATTTTGGCTCGAGTGTCGACTACGAGGACTTGCGAGCCGTGGAGGGCGTGTTCACCGAAGTCGCTCGCGGGCACGTGGATTACGGCTTGGTCCCGATCGAGAGCTCCTCGGGTGGAGGCGTCGCCGAGACGATGGATGCCTTCGGACAATTCCATCAACAACTGAACATCTACGCCGAGGTCCAACTGGAATTGCGACGCTGCCTACTCAGCAACGTGTTGCCCAATAAAATCCAACGGATCTACTCGACGTCCGAAGCCTTCGCGCACTGCCGCAAGTGGCTGGCTCTGCAATTCCCCGCCGCGGATCTGGTGGTGATGGACAGCACCGCCACCGCCGCCCAACGGGCCAAAGACGAAAGCGAATCGGCTGGCAACGTGGCCGCCATCGGCAATGAACTGGCGGGCGAGACCTACGGCTTGCACGCCCTGTTCCAAGATATCCAAGATCAAGCCAACCACACGACAAGGTTCTTGGTCCTCTCCCGCCAGAAGACCGAACCGTCGGGTGACGACAAGACATCGCTGATGTTCGTCACGGCCGATCGTCCCGGTGCCCTGGTCGAGGTCCTGACGGTCTTCAAACAAGCCGGGGTCAACTTGACTCACATCGACAAACGCCCCAGTGGCCGCGTCAATTGGGAGTACAAGTTCTTTATCGATGCGACAGGCCACGCCGCCAATCCCGCGTTTGCCGAGATCATCGGCGAGGCCCGCGCCCACTGCAAAGAGATGACCGTCCTGGGCAGCTACCCCGCCGCCCGACGCGTCCTGTAACCCAGACCACCCAACCCCAAGGGCTGGTTGATTTTGCCGTCGCCGAATGCGTTAAAAGGGCTTGTTGATTTTTCCAGACTTACTCGCGAATGGACTGCCCGATTCAAGAAAATCGGGCAAAAACACTGCGTTTTCGCCTCCATCGAAATGCTTGACGCATTCCGCTACGGAAAAATCAACCAACCCGCATAGATTCCGCTGCATGACGACGGACAAGTCGCTCGCCGTTACGCGGCCCGATCCATGACTACCGAGTCGCCGCGACCGGCGTTTTCCACTTGCCACCAGGAGCCGAATTCATGCTGCCGCTAGAAGCCTCCCTGCCCGAGTTGCGTGCCCAGTTCCCCGCGTTGCGACGCTCCCTGCCGGATGGCCGCCCCCTGCTGTTCCTGGATGGCCCCGCCGGCACGCAAGTGCCGCAAACCGTGATCGATGCCATCGGCGACTACTTGATCCAACGCAATGCCAATCGCCATGGCCCGTTTCTGACGGCGATCGAGACCGAGGGCATGTTCGCCACGGCCCAACAACGCTTCGCCGAATTCATGGGCGTCACCGACCCCGACGAAATCGTGTTCGGTCCGAACATGACGTCACTCACGTTTCAAATGTCCCGCGCCCTAGCTCAAACCTGGCAACCGGGCGACGAGATCATTGTCACTCGCTTGGACCACGACGCCAACGTCTCCCCCTGGGTCTTGGCCGCGCGCGATCGCGGCGTGCAGGTCCGCTGGGTTGGCTTCCGCCCCGGCACGCTGCACTTGGACCTGGAGTCACTGGCCGAACAACTCACGCCGCGCACGCGTTTGGTGGCCTTTGGCGCAGCGTCGAACTCCAGTGGCGGTCTCAATCCGGTCAAACAAATCGTGGAAATGGTCCACTCCGTGGGCGCCTTCGCCTACGTTGACGCCGTCCACTTGGGCCCGCACCGCCAAATTCAAGCTGCGGACTGGGACGCGGATTTTGTCGTCTGCTCAGCCTACAAGTTCTTCGGCCCACACGTCGGCATCTTGTGGGGCCGCCGCCAATGGCTGGAGCAAGTTGCCGCGTACAAGGTGCGGCCCGCCGGCAACGCGGTGCCCGACAAATGGATGCAAGGGACCCAGAACCACGAGGGGATCGCCGGTGCCGCCGCCTGCGTCGACTACCTGCAACGCTGGGGCTCACACTGGGGCAACATCCCGCTGGAGAATCGCGGCCAATGTCTCTCCGCCGCTTTCGCAGCCATCGAAGCCTATGAATCCCAACTCACCCGCCAATTTTTGGACGGGCTCGCCCAATTGCCCAACTTCCAATTGATCGGAGTCGGCTGCAACGCGAACACACCCGGAGACAGCAGCGGCCAAAGCAGTAGCCCAAGCACCGCTGCCGAGCACTGGAGCAGCAACGCCGGTCAACGCGTCAGCACCTTCTCACTGCGACACAAGACGCGGACGGCCACCCACCTCGCCGAGGCGTTGGCCGCCCAGGGAATCTGTTGCTGGCACGGCCACTACTACGCTCTCGAACTCAGCGAACAACTCGGGTTTGAACCCGAGGGCATGTTGCGGATCGGATTCGTCCACTACAACACCCCCGCCGAAGTCGACCAACTACTGGCCGCCTTGGCCGCCCTGCACTAGTCGACAACAACGCAAAGGGGCTTATCGATTCTTCCGTAACGGAACGCCTCGACGGCTGGTTGTTATTGGCCGCCCGTCTTGGGGCCCTCCCCGCGGAGCCGCTCCAGCAACCGTTGTCGTTCGGCTTCCGCCTGAGCAGCACGCCGCTGCTCCAACGATTCAGCGACCTGCCGAACATTTCCTGGCGGAACGTTCGCCGCCGACTTGGCAGGCGACTCTACTCGCGAGTTGACCACCCCGTTCCCCGTTCCACTGGCTTGGACCACAGGCAATGCGACTCGCGGTCGACCCAACGGATCGCGTTCCACGGTGGCTTGCTCCTGAGTTCGCGCAGCTCGCTGTTGGGCCGCTGCCTGTTCCGCCGCTGCCACTGCACGCTGCTGGGCCAGCACATCCGCCGCTCGACTTTCAATCAACGCGTTGGCGACATCCGTCGGAGCCACCGTCAACTCGAACGGGGCCATGACCCCAGCACCCGGTCGCGCCAACAGCTGCACTTCCTGCTGGGCCATCCCCCCAGCAAACCCCAAACCGTTCCACCCCCACGCTTGTCGACGCCAACCCTGCCAGCCCCAACCGCCCCCGTTCCAACCGCCCCCGTTCCAACCGCACCAGCCGTTGTTCCAACCGTTGTTCCAGCCCCAGGGATTGTTCCACCCCCAACCGGGTGGCGCCAGCCACGGGTTGCAGATCGGTTGGACGCCGCACCACGGCGACCAGGGTTGCCAGCAAACCGGCGGGCCGGGCTGCCAACACGGCAGCAACGGGGTCGCCACCCAGTGATTCCGGCCAAACTGATTGAACCGAGCTTGGTCGGGGTGGCGAACATGCCGGAATCCGTGATCGTGGGCGCCGTATTGCCGCGGCGAGCCGTAAACCGCGAGCGGAAAAGTTGGGTTTTGCCCAGCCAAGCGGACGGTGTAAGGCACCGACCAACCGTTCCAGCCACCACCGTTCCAACCACCACCGACCCACGCGCCGCTACCACCCGCAGTGCCATTAGCCCTTGCCGACCAGGCACTACCCGTATCGGCCGCAAATCGTGGGCCGTTGTCGACAATCCGCTGGGCCCACACCGAATGCGGGGCTGCCAGTAAACAGAACACGCCGGCCGCCAAGGTCATACACCGGACCCAACGTCTATTTAAACGCTCAAAACCAGCAGTCACGAACATGGGGTCTCTCCTTTCCAACGGCCGACTCGATCCCTCGACCGTCGATTCCGCTTTCACGCTCCCTGTACTAGAATTGTCGCGATCAGGGGGCTCGCAGGCAAGTCGCTTTTCCCTGGAAAGTTAGGAACAGGAAGTTACCCTCATGCAGTTCACCAAAATGCACGGCGCCGGCAATGATTACGTCTATGTAGACGGATTCAAACACCCGATCCCGCGCGACCCGGCGGCGGCGGCCAGACTCGTGGCCGATCGGCACTGCGGTATCGGTGGCGATGGGTTGATCCTGATCCTGCCCTCCGAAATAGCCGATGCTCGGATGCGGATGTTCAACGCCGATGGCAGCGAGTCGGAGATGTGCGGGAACGGCCTCCGCTGCGTGGGCAAGTACGTCTACGATCACGGCATCTGTCGCCGGCCTCAGCTCCACATTGAGACCGGTGCCGGCGTCCTGCAACTGGAGTTGTCCTGCGACACCCACGATCGGGTTTCGCACGTGACGGTCGACATGGGCCCGCCGATCTTGGTCGCCGAGCGGATTCCGACCACGCTGCCCGGCCATCCCGTCATCGCGCAGCCCTTAGAAGTCGGCGGTCAGCGCTTCGAAGTCACCTGTGTCTCCATGGGCAACCCGCACTGCGTGATCTTCGTCCCCGAGATCACCGACGAATTGGTCTGGCAGATCGGCCCGCAGATCGAGCACCACGCAGTGTTTCCCCAGCGGGTGAATGTCGAGTTTGTCCAGGTATTGAGCCGGCACGAGGTGCGGCAGCGAACCTGGGAACGCGGCTCGGGCGAAACCCAGGCCTGCGGGACCGGCGCGAGTGCCGTCTGCGTGGCTGGCGTGCTGACCGGCCGCACCGACGCCCACATCTTGAACCATCTGCTGGGCGGGGACCTCGAGCTGACTTGGCCTGGACCCGACCATTCGGTCATGATGAAAGGACCCGCCACCGAAGTCTTCCACGGCCAATGGACCGACTCCCCCATCGAACTCGTCGCGGCGACTCGCCAGACGGCTCCGCGCTAGCAGGTGTCGCCAGCCGTCAAAACCGGCCAAACCGTTAAAGATTGCCAATTCGGATCGCCGATGCTCCTCGGGGTGGGAACTAGTATCGGGTCGTTTTCGCGGAGCGATTTCAGCATATGGCAGTCCGAAGCACGCCAGCCACTCGTCCGACTACGGCTGGCGATTCGATCGACGAATATTTCCCTTTGACACGGGAACAATTGCAGGCTCCGGCCATTCCGCGGGTCCGCCTGTCACTCGGACCCACCCCGGCATCCGCCCCCTCTCCAGCCGCCAAGACGCCGCATGCGAGAGAAAGCACCGTCGCCGCTCGCTCCCGGGCCGAAACTCCGGCGGGGGCGACCAGGCCCGCTTCCCCGTCCCACTCGTCCCAGACCACTACCGTCAACCGTTTCGACGCCGCAACCACCGGACACTTGGCCACCGGACACTTGGCCACCGGACACTTGGCGACTGGACACTCGGCCACCGGACACTTGAGTGCTGCGAAATCAGCAGTGTCCGCCGTTTCGGCCGACGTCCGCTTCGCCCCTCGAACCACCGAGCCGGCCTCGCCCAGCCTGGCGGAGATGGCAGCGGCCGCGTTTCCGCCCGGTCAAGTTCCGTGGGAAGCCAGCCCCGTTAATTCCCAGTCGAATGCCAAGTCCCACACTGCTGATTCAACCCACGGCGCGTTCACCAGCGGCGGCGACTTGTCGATCGCCCTGGCTGCGGCCACTCGCCGCTCACGCCAAGCCGCCGGCGATTATCCGTACTGGATCGTGGCTTTGATTCAGATCCTGATCGGCACCATTCTGGTGATCATGGTCGTGAACTTCGCCAATTCTCGCCGCGAGACCGCTGCCACCGCCGCACCACCGGCGGCCCAAACGGCACCCGCCGAATCGGGCCTGCGGATCTCCTGGCTGGGACGTCAGACGCCCCCCAGCAACACGAACCATGCCGGTATCTTTGAGAATTAAGGGATGTCGAACGTGCAAATACCGGAAGTCTTGTTTCTCCGCCCCGCCACCGCCACGCCCGACTGGGAAACATCGCTGGCGGACGCGCCGCCCGAGCCAGCCCCAGCGACTGGCCGAGCCAAAAAGTCCGTTCGCGAGGTCATCGCCCACCTGCGTCCGGAAGCCGCCCCAGGCGGGGACGTGAAACGGGAGCCAGGCCCACCGAACTTGGTCGACCGGCCCTGGCCGGACCTGATCCAACGCTTGGCCACCGAAAACACGTCGGCTTGGTCCGCCCTTCTGGCTCGAATCCCAGCCAACTCGGTCGTCGGCTGCCTGGGGCTCCACCCGGGCTGCGGCACCACCACCGTCTCCGCCGCCCTGGCCCTGAGCCGCAGCGAAGACGCGGCCCGCCGCGAGCGAAATTCACTCGGGGGTCGTCACGTGCACAGCGACTCCGCAGCCAGCGGACCGCTCGGCACTCGCGACACCGACCGTCGCCCTCAGCCAGTGAGCTGGCTCGAAAACCTGACTCAAAGTCCCGCTGAGCCGACCTCATCCAACCCCTCCCCCCGCACACGCTGGCGCGTCGACCCCGGACACGCCCTGGCCACGCCCCAATTCCTGATCGACGCCAATATCGATCGCCCAGCCCTGGCCACGCTATTGGAGATCGAGGCCGATGGGTCCTGGCCCGAGTGGACAACCAGTGTGATTGCCGCCCAGCAGCAAACCACCGTTGCCACCGCCGCAGCCAACCTGCCCGGCACTCCCCACCTGAAGATCTGGCCGCTGACCTGTGCCCTGGTCCCCGCGTCAGACGCCGACTACCCGTCCGCGACACCAGGCAGAGAGACTGATTCGATCCGCTATTACCTACCGCCCCAAGCCGCGGGGCCCATCCTGCAATGCCTCACTCGCCTGATCGACGATCTCCAGCGACAAGGTAGCGGTGTTGTGCTGGACTTGGGACACCTGCCCTTGTGGCAACGCCTGATGTGGCTGCCCGTCCTGGGGAAAATCATCCAACACCTAATCCTGGTCGTCCCGCAACAACCCAACCATCGCGACGTCTCCCGCGCGTACTGGCAACTGCAAGATCACGGCCTGACCTCTTGCATTCTCGTCGAGAACAACCGGCCAATTTACTGAGCTCGGGGCGTGTCGCAACACGCCCCCCCATTCATAGTTCAAGGCCGACCGCCGTGATCAGCTACGGCGTTTTTTCCCAGGTCTGTAGGTGGACCTTGGCCACATCCCACATGTAGCGACTGACCCGCGGGGATTGGGCGGGCACTTTCAAGGCGGTCTTGATGTGTTGCAGAGCTTCGGGGCGACGGTCGTGCGCTTCGTGGTACAGGGCCAGATAATAATGCCCGTAGAACCGTCGTGATTGCCGTTCCGCGTCACTGGGGTCTCCCGCCTCCATGGCGGCGATCACATCCGCCTGCGTGGCTTCGCCGCGAAACAATCGGTAGATGTCCATCAGCGGAATGCGAGGGTCGTTATTGATTGGCAAGAGTTGCTTTTGTGCGGCTTCGTGGCCATCGACCTTGGCCTGGCAGAGGTATCGCCACACCGAGTTCTCGACGTCGTTGTCGTGATAACTTTGATAAAGCTCAAACTGCTTGGCGCCCTCGGCGTACTGTTGGGTGAAGTAATACGAGATCCCTCGCTCCCAGAACCGCTGCTCGAATTCTGGACGCTGTTTCACATAGTGGTCAAAATCCGCCACGCTGCCGGTGAAGTCTCCCAGCCAGCAGCGGAGGCAGCCGCGTTGGTAATAGGCAAAGGTCTCGGCCGGGTACTGTTGCAGCAAGCCGTCCAAGGTGGCCAACGCCTCGCGTCGCTGGTCCTGAGCCATCTGGGCCTCAAAGTCCCCCAACCACTCTGCCAGCGTGCGCGCGGGAGGCGCGGACTCTTGCTTCTGCGAGTTGCCGTCTTGATTTCCTAACGTTTCATTGCGCCAAGTATTTGCCACCGTCCGCGTCGCTCGGATCACCCCCAGTCCCGCGGCGGGTTCGCTGGTAAGGGCAGCGTTGGGGGCAGCAGTAGGTTCAGCGTTGGGGGCAGCGTTAGGTTCAGCGTTGGCCCGGGTGGGCAGTCGCAGGCAGACGGCTTCGCGATCGGAGCGGACCAGGAGCAAGTCGTCGTAGAGGCAGAGGGTATTCCAGCAGCGACCGCTGAGGACGTCGGGTAGAGTGAACCGCGGTTGGTACTCTTTCGGGTCCGTCGCGACGACTGACAGCTCGCCATCCTCGGACATGATCAGCAGGTGATCGCGAGTGAGTAGGAGTTGGCCATGTTTGACTCGCTCGCCCCGCCAGGCCCGCGAGCCCGTGGTCAGCTCGACACATTCGAGGATCCCGCCGGAGATGGCGTAGGCATAATTTTCGCGGACCGCGGCGCTGGTCAGTTTGGTTTTCAGGACTCGCGAGTTCTGCCAAAGACTCCGAGTGGACCAAACGCCTTCCTCGTTCTTTGTCAGGCGGATCATCTCTCCCCCCAGTCCATATTCCTTGGTCAGGAGTAGCTGATCGTCGCCGACGGCCAGCGGTTGCGAGGTGTTGGCGTCGCCGCTGCTGTTGCCGGGACGGGAATGGCTCCAGAGTTCTCGGCCATCTTGCGGATCGAACCCGCAGACCTCGGATTCGGTCGTGAGTACGATTTGAGGCTGATCCAGAAGTGTCAGCAAGGTCGGCGAGCCGTACGAGATGGCCCGCTGGCCGCCGGTCCAACGCCGCTCGCCGGTCAGTCGATCGAACGCGGCCAGAGAGACTTGGGGTTGTCCGCTGGCGCCACCGACGGGGACCACGACCAAGTCGCCGACGATCAACGGCGAGGCGGCGCGGCCCCAGTTCAGATTGCTTTTTTCCACGTCGCGTCGGTCGGCGGAATCGGGTTGATTGACTTCGACGGGGATCTGGAACTCGTTGGTCAAATCCAACTGCCACTGGACTTCGCCGGTGTTGGCTTGGAAGCAGATCAGGTTGCCGATCGCCCCCAAGGTGTACAACAAGTTATCGTGAAAGGTCGGCGTGGACCGTGGCCCGACCCCGCCGGCGGGATCGGCATGGCGACGCGCTGTTTCGTGGAACCAGACGAGACGTCCGTCGGCGATGCGGTAGGCCACCACGGTTTCCATGGGTCCGCGTTGCTCCATGGTAAACGCCAGGCCATCGACGGCGGAGAAGCCCGACCAAGCGGGTCCAAGTTCGCGTCGCCACACCACCTCGCAGTCCTGAGCCTTCGCGTTCTCGGCCAAGGCAAACCAGGGTACCGACAGGTCGCGGTTGGGGCCGAGAAACTGCGGGAAGCTGGTGGGCGACAACTTCAGTGGCGGCTGGCCCGCGTCGGCCTCTACCGTCAGGGCCTCGGCCGGTTGTTTCCAGCGCAGGGCCTGGGGCCGGATATCGCCATCCAAGACAACTTCAAAGTACTGTGGGATCAGAACGACGGCCGCGGTTAGGGTCGCGGTCAAACCCAGCAACGCGGCCCAGCGTAAACGCGACTGCCACCGCAAGATCAGGGCCACGCTGAGCACCAAAAGTGTCGTTGCGGCGGCAAAGACCAGGATCGTGTCCAGGATGCCGACGGTCAAAATGGGCAGCCGTTCGGTCACGGCCAACCCGTTCCACCACGTCAACAACAGGACGATCCACAGCGGTACAAACACGACGATAAACCAGACCAATGGGTCTCGCCACGGATTGCGAGTCGTCTGAGTTTCCATGCAGGGTTCCTTGTGCGGCTGCACCAAATGGTTGTGATTGGCTTTCGAAGTGTCGGGCCCCATCCTATAATAATGACGTCGGTCTGGCGATTGCGGGAGACCGGTCCGAGCGTTCCATGAAGATTCTGTGTTGACATATGGCAGTGGCACCCGACGACGAGATGAATGCGGGCGAGGACGAAGCGGTGGCGTTGGCCCTGTTTGACCTGTCCAACCGCCTGCAAGCCGGGGAGGACCTGAGTTTGGAGCGGGCCCTATCCGAATACCCGGACTTTGCCGACGACATTCGCGATCTGTGGGGCACGATGGTGGTGGCCCAAGCCGTGGGCAAGTTCCGCGCCCAAGAGGCGGCGGAGCACTTTCAGTCGCAGTCCGATGTTATCGATCGATTGGTCCGGGAAACGGACGTTCCAACGCCCGACGATGCCGACTGGGATGCGGACTTTTCCAACCTGCCCACGCGGTTTGGCGATTACGAACTGTTGGAAGAATTGGGACGCGGCGGCATGGGGGTCGTCTATCGGGCGCGGCAGATCAGCTTGAATCGCCCGGTGGCTCTCAAGCTCATCATCCGCGGTTCTTTGGCGACTCGCGAGGAGCGGCTGCGGTTCAGGAGCGAGGCGGAGGCGGCCGCCTGTTTGGACCACCCCTACATCACCAAGGTCTACCAATTCTCGGACGATGGCAAACACGCCTACTTGAGCATGCAGTTGATTGAAGGCTGCACGTTGATCGAGTTCCTGCGGAGCAATTCGCAGCCGCATGTCATCGCCGAGATTTTGGCGAAAGTTGCCGCAGCCATCCAGTACGCACACGAACACGGCGTGCTGCATCGAGACTTGAAGCCTTCTAATATATTAATTGATAAAAACCAAAACCCACATGTCGTCGACTTCGGGCTGGCCAAACACCACGTCTCGGATCGAGGCGAAGACGGGGGTGGGGTCGCCCGCGATCCCCTCACGCAGTCGGGAGCGATCGTCGGCACGCCAGCCTACATGGCTCCCGAGGCAGCTTGCGGTCGCCGCGGGGAGATCAACGCGTCCAGCGATGTGTACTCCATGGGGGCCGTGCTCTACTACTGCTTGGCCGGGCAGGCGCCCTTTATCGGCAAGTCGCCCCTGGACACGGTCTTGATGGTCCGCGAACAGGAACCGGTGCCGCCGCGGCGCCTCCGTCCCTCGGCCGATCGCGATCTGGAACGCGTCTGCTTGAAGTGCCTGCAGAAACCCAGTGACCTGCGCTACGCGTCGGCCGGCGACTTGGCTCGCGACCTGTTGGCCTACGTCAATCACGAACAGATGCTGGTCACCAGCGGCCGTTTCACCGACGTCCTGTCGCGGATGTTCCGCGAGACCTATCACGCCAACGTGTTGGAGAACTGGGGACTGCTGTGGATGTGGCACGCGTTGGTGCTGTTCTTGGCCTGCATCGCCACCGATGTCATGCTGTGGATCAACGTCGGAACTCGCTGGAGCTATTTCCTCCTGTGGACCTTGGGCTTCGGTGCCTGGGCCTCCGTCTTCTGGTTGGTGCGGCGACGCATGGGCCCAGTCACCTTCGTGGAACGCCAGATCGCGCATGTGTGGGCCGCCAGTATCGTGGCGATTGTCGGACTGTTCGGCCTGGAAACGTACTTGCAACTCGAACCACTCGCCTTGGCACCCATGCTGGGGATCGTCAGTGGGATGGTGTTCTTGATCAAAGCCGGTATGCTGTCCGGCACCTTCTACCTGCAGGCCCTGCTGCTGTTCCTGACAGCCTTCCCGATGGCCTGGTACCCGTCGTGGGGGCATACGCTGTTCGGGATCGTCTCGGCAGGTTGTTTCTTCTTCCCCGGCCTGAAATACTACCGACAACGACGCAAGAACGAGGCACTGGGGTACGATTGATGCAGCGAAAACCGCCGCACAAGTTGATTGAGTCGGTGAGTGAGCGAGGGGTCAATGCATGGGGCGGTGATGGTTACATGTTGAGGATGGTCGATTGTTGCTGGAATGGGTGACGACTTGGTTGTGGCGATCGTGGGACACCCTGTGTGAACTGGCTCCCTGGTTTTTGCTGGGGGCGGTCCTGGCGGGCTTGATCCATGGTTTGGCGCCCACTGCCTTCATCAAACGTCGTCTGAACGGTTACGGCGGTGTGGTGTGGGCCTCGTTGTTCGGCGTCCCCTTGCCATTGTGCAGTTGCGCGGTGATTCCGACGGGCATCGGGTTGCGGAAGAGCGGGGCCAGCGAAGGAGCCAGTATCGGCTTTCTGGTTTCCACGCCCCAAACGGGAATCGATTCGGTTCTGGTCACGGCAGCCTTCTTGGGCTGGCCGCTGGCGCTCTACAAGTGGGTCGTGGCGTTGGTGCTGGGCGTGGTAGCCGGTGGCTGCGTCGAGTGGTGGGAGCGGCGACGCACGCGGCTCGAGGCGATCGCCAGTGCCAAGTCGGCGGCGGACAGACCGCCAATGATGACAAGCGGCAAGACGCTATCGTTGCCAGTGCTGCAACCGAACTCCGCCGCCACAGGTGCCTCGCCAGTTGGCTCACACGGGACAGCACACGGGGCAGCAGACGGGGCAGCAGACGGGGCAATGGCTAGCCCAGCAGATCGGTCGGTGGCGCTGGGCGGCGGCGCGGTTGGACGCTACGTGATCGACAGTGGGCGGCACGCGATCGAGATCATTCGGTCGATTTATCTGTGGGTTTTGTTTGGCGTGTTGTTGTCGGCGGCTTTGACATTGTGGCTGCCCGTGGGCTCGGTCCAGCAGATGTTGGGCGAACAGGGCCAATGGTTGCAGGGTCCGTTGGCATTGCTGATCAGCATCCCGTTGTACGTTTGCGCGACGGCGTCGGTCCCCGTGGCGGCGGCGTTGGTGCATGGAGGGCTATCGGTGGGGGCGACAATGATATTCTTGATGGCGGGTCCCGCCACCAACTTGGCCACCATCGGAGCCATTTATCGGTCGTTCAGTCGCTCGGCCTTCGTCGCCTACTTTGTCACCGTTGTACTGGGTTCGCTCTTGGCAGCTTATTTATTCGATGCGTTCCAGCCACAGGGACTGGGGACAAACGGGCCCACGGACGCGTTGACCCATGAGCATGGTCACGAACACGAACACGGCGGCGAGCATCACGAAATCGGCTGGGTAAGCCAAGTTTCGGCGGCGCTACTGCTGTTGCTGTTCGCCTGGTTTATCGGACAAGCGATCCGGCAGCGGTGGTTGGGCAAGAACGCGGAGTGTTGTCACTGATATGCCGAAATTCCCTCGAGAGCGGCGTTTGCGGAAACAACGCGAGTTTGACGCGGTGTATGGGAGCGGCGTGTACGCCGCCGATCACATGTTGGTCATCAATGGCATGCCACGGGACGACCAGCAACTGCGGTTGGGCCTGAGCGTCTCACGGAAGGTCGGCAACGCGGTCCAACGCAACCGCTGGAAGCGCTTGATCCGCGACGCCTTCCGCTGTTGCACGCCGCAATTGCCGACGGGGTGGGATATCGTGGTGCGACCGAAAAAAGGTGCCGAGCCCGACCGTTCCCAAATCGAGAAAAGTTTGTTAAATTTGGCTCGTCGCTTGCGAGCCCGGCGGGGCCCGAACCCTTCGTAAACCGCCGCGTCGCTGGCTCAGAGGACCTCGGCAGAGGTCCTGCTTGAAGAACTTGTTGATCGACCCGTTTTAGAAACCCCCATGAACGAATCCGCTGACCTTAGTAACGAATCTCAATCGGCGTCCGAAGACCTGGGCTCGTTGCTGGCCAGTCGCCGTCGAAAGCTCCAGCGGTTGATCGAATTGGGCGTCGATCCCTACGGCCAACGATTTGATGATCGCCAATGGATCAACGGGATTCGCGACCGCATCCATGAGATCGTCTACCGGACTCAGGAAGGTCAGACGATTGCTCTGCCGACGATTACGGAGGAGACCAAAAACGATTTTCGCAGTTGGTTGGCTCAGCAGCCGCCGGGCGAGGTGGTCGGGCCGGAAGTCCGCGCTGCGGGGCGAATTGTCTTGCATCGCGACAAGGGCAAACTGCAGTTTATCGATATTCGTGACTGGACCGGCGAGATTCAACTGTTTGTGGGACAAAATCAAGTCGGCCCGGAGAACTGGGAGTTGATCCAGTGCCTCGACTTGGGGGACTTGATCGGGGTCGATGGCCAACTGCGGTACACAAAGACCGGCGAGCTGTCGATCTTTGCCCAGCGGATCCATGTCTTGACCAAGACGTTGGACCCGCCGCCGGACAAGCACAAGGGGCTGACGGATGCGGAGATGCGGCAACGCCGCCGCTACATCGATTTGGCCTACAACCCAGGGGCCATGGAGCGATTCCGGCATCGCAGTCGCATCGTGGATTCGATCCGAGCGACCCTGGCCAGCGAGGCGTTTGTAGAGATCGAGGGTCCGACGTTGCACACGATCGCGGGCGGTGCCGCCGCCCGGCCGTTCGAAACCCACCACAATACGTTGGACATGCCGTTGGTGTTGCGGATTGCCCTGGAGTTGCACCTCAAGCGATTGCTGGTCGGTGGCATGGAACGCGTCTTTGAGCTGGGCCGGGTGTACCGCAACGAGGGGATCAGTCCGCGGCACAACCCCGAATTCACAATGCTGGAAGTTTACCAGGCCTATGGCGACTATCGCTCGATGATGGACCTGACCGAGAAGCTGATTTGTGGAGCGATTCAGGCCATCGGGGCGCCGTACTGCTTGCCCTGGGGGACGGACAAGCAGATCGAC
Source organism: Pirellulaceae bacterium (assembly GCA_018402565.1). Taxonomy (GTDB): domain Bacteria; phylum Planctomycetota; class Planctomycetia; order Pirellulales; family Pirellulaceae; genus M30B19. The sequence goes on from JAGYIQ010000004.1 coordinate 303,158, forward strand.
TTCACGCCGCCGTTTCAACGCGCGACCTACCACGAGCTGCTACAGCAAGTGACCGGAGTGGATCCCTGGGATGCCGACGCCCTGCGAGCCTTTGCCGACGGGCGCGGGTTGGCCACCGCCGGCAAACACCCCGACGTGATCAAGAGTGAAGTCTTCGAAGCGTTTGTGGAGGACGCGTTGGTGGGGCCCGTGTTTGTGACGGATTACCCGGCCAGTATCTGTCCTTTGACCAAACGCAATCGGCAGAACCCAGAAATTGCCGAACGCTTCGAATTGTTCGTGCACGGGATGGAGTTGGCCAACGCCTACACCGAATTGAACGATCCAGACCTGCAGGAGACACTGTTCCGCACGCAACTCGCGGGCATGTCGGCCGAGGACTCGATGGCGCGGATGGATCATGACTTTATCCGCGCGCTACGCAATGGCATGCCGCCCGCGGGTGGCTTGGGGATCGGCATCGATCGCTTGGTCATGTTGCTGACCAACAGCGCCTCCATCCGCGACATCATCCTCTTCCCGCTCCTACGAGCGGAAACAACTTAACATTGTTTTTAAACAAACATTCTGTGTTTCCAGGCGCACGGCGCGAGCCGTCCGGTGTTTGAAGCGGTATGCGCGAGCCGTCCGGTGTTTGAAGCGGTACGCATGAGCTGTCCGGTGTTTGAAGCGGTACGGCGCGAGCCGTCCGGTGTGTGAAGCGGTACGGCGCAAGCCGTCCGGTGTTTGAAGCGGTACGGCGCAAGCCGTCCGGTGTTTGAAGCGGTACGCGCGAGCCGTCCGGTGTTTGAAGCGAGTACGCGCGAAGCCGTCCGGTGTTTGAAGCGGCAGCGCGCAAGCCGTCCGGTGTTTGAAGCGGTACGCGCAAGCCGTCCGGTATTTGAAGCGGTACGCGCGAGCCGTCCGGTGTTTGAAGCGGCATACGCGAGCCGTCCGGTGTTTGAAGCGGTACGGCGCAAGCCGTCCGGTGTTGAAGCGGTACGCGCGAGCCGTCCGGTGTTTGAAGCGGTACGCGCGAGCCGTCCGGTAGTTTGAAGCGGTATGGCGAGCCGTCCGGTATTTGAAGCGGTACGCGCAAGCCGTCCGGTGTTTGAAGCGGTACGGCGCGAGCCGTCCGGTATTTGAAGCGGTACGGCGCGAGCCGTCCGGTGTTTGAAGCGGTACGGCGCGAGCCGTCCGGTATTTGAAGCGGTACGGCGCAAGCCGTCCGGTATTTGAAGCGGTACCGCGCGAGCCGTCCGGTATTTGAAGCGGTACGGCGCGAGCCGTCCGGTGTTTGAAGCGGTACGGCGCGAGCCGTCCGGTGTTTGAAGCGGTACGCGCGAGCCGTCCGGTATTTGAAGCGGTACGGCGCGAGCCGTCCGGTATTTGAAGCGGTACGCGCGAGCCGTCCGGTGTTTGAAGCGGTACGGCGCAAGCCGTCCGGTGTTTGAAGCGGTACCGCGCAAGCCGTCCGGTGTTTGAAGCGGTACGGCGCAAGCCGTCCGGTGTTTGAAGCGGTACGGCGCGAGCCGTCCGGTATTTGAAGCGGTACGGCGCGAGCCGTCCGGTATTTGAAGCGGTACGGCGCGAGCCGTCCGGTATTTGAAGCGGTACGCGCGAGCCGTCCGGTATTTGAAGCGGTACGGCGCGAGCCGTCCGGTATTTGAAGCGGTACGGCGCGAGCCGTCCGGTATTTGAAGCGGTACGGCGCAAGCCGTCCGGTATTTGAAGCGGTACCGCGCGAGCCGTCCGGTATTTGAAGCGGTACGGCGCGAGCCGTCCGGTATTTGAAGCGGTACGGCGCAAGCCGTCCGGTATTTGAAGCGGTACGGCGCGAGCCGTCCGGTATTTGAAGCGGCACGGCGCGAGCCGTCCGGTATTTGAAGCGGCACGGCGCGAGCCGTCCGGTATTTGAAGCGGCACGGCGCGAGCCGTCCGGTGCCGGTTGGTGGTTGGAATGGGACCGGGCAGCTTGCGCTGCTCCGCTTAAATGGGACCGGGCAGCTTGCGCTGCTCCGCTTGAATGGGACCGGGCAGCTTGCGCTGCTCCGCTTGAATGGTTACTGCTGGGGGCGGAGTTGTTGCACGGCAGTGGGTGAGACGCGGCCTGGACCGAGGGCGGCTTGAACGGCGACGCGGCGGATCCCGGTTCCGTGGACCTGGGCGACGTTTTCAGTGTGGACGCCACCGATGGCAAAGGTGGGCCGCTCCAGCAGTGGTTGGCATTCGCTGAGGGTGGCAACGCCCACATGGGACGAGAAGTCTTTGGTCCCGGAGGGAAAGACGGGCCCCAGGCCCAAGTAATTGGCCGAGGTCGACTGGGCGGCTTGAACCTGGGCCGCTGAATGAGTCGATAGGCCGATCAGACGCTCCGGTCCAACGATCGCTCGGACGACCTCGACGGGCAGTTCGTCTTGCCCCACGTGCACGCCGTCTGCTCCGACGGCCACTGCGATGTCCGCTCGATCGTTGACGATAAACAGCACGGGTGTCTGGGCCAACGCGGCGGCGGTCCACTGGGCGTACTCCCACAGTTGGCGATCGCTCAAGCGTTTGTCGCGCAGTTGCACCACGTCGACGCCGGCGGTCACCAATGCTTGGATGTGGCGTTGGTACTCCTCCAGTGTTCCGACCGTGTCGGTCAGCACGTAGACGGTGGCTTGCTCCAGTCGTTGGTGCCGCTCGGATGGGGCCTTCTCGTGTGATTGTGGCGCCGGGGCGGGGCTGGACGAAGCGGCGGCCGCCAGCAGCAATTGTCGTTGCAGGTCGTAGCAACGGTAGCGCAGGGCCTCCACCGCGGCACTGGATGCCAAGCCGAGCAATTTTGTGGCTTCCTCCATCACGCGGAGACTCTGTTGCACGCGGTACAGGTTGGCCTGCAAGACGCTGAGCGCGTTTTCACGGGTCGTTTCACTGGGGGTCGTAATCTCACGCCCCACATCGCCCATCACGTTCCGCGCGGCCAGGCGTGCCTGCCAGGGCCAGGCTTGACTGAGGTTGTGCAGGTCGTGCCGCAGTTGTTTGGTCGTCTGCGACAGGGCTTTGTCGTCGGCGACAAAGCGGCACCAGTCTTCCACGACGCGGAGACCTTCCCCGCAGCGATTCAGATTGGCGTCCAGCATCCGCCACCAACCGCGGTCCGAGTCAGTCATGGTCAAATCCGTGTGCGGTTAGGGGAGCGATCGTAGCGGTTGCACGGCTGGTGCGGGTTTCGCGTGCGGAAAACATCGAGACTGTCCGGGAGCGGGTAGCTTCCCGAGCATCACGTTGGGTGGAAACACCGATAAAAGATAACACGGCTCCGGCGAGTTTCGGAAGACGCCCCGCCGTGCGAACTCCCGTAGATGGGTCACTTGATGAAAGCCAATTTCAACCCGCGCTCGCTGCTGTTTGTCCTGATCATCGTGGTCGGCGGCTGGTTGTTGTTCCATCGGGACCAGATCCACAACGTCTCGGATGCGTTTCAGGTGGCGTCGCGGCAGTTCGGCTCGTTGACCGCACAGTCGTCCAATCTGCTCACGTCGGCCCCGTTGGTGGGCCCAACGGCCTCGGCGACGGACCCGCAGCGGCCGCCGGGTTTGCTCCGCGTGGCGTCGTTCAACTTGCATAACTACGGCTTGGCCAAGTCCAAGCGGTTCCACGTGATGGAGTTCTACGGCCGCATCATCCGCCAATTCGACATTGTCGCGGTGCAGGGCATTCGGACCGATGATACCAATGTGATCGCGGCCCTGGTGGATCATGTCAACCGCAACGGCGGGCAGTATGGGATCTTGACCAGCCCGCGCGTGGGGCGGTTGACGGCACCGCAGCAGTACGCCTTTATTTATGATACTCGTCGGGTCCAACCGGCGGGCAAGCCCTACGTCGTGTCCGACCCTGACGCGTTGCTCAATCGTCCCCCGTTTGTGGGCTGGTTCCGCTGCCTGGGGCCAAGCCCGGAGCGGGCCTTCACCTTCTCGCTGGTCAATTGGCACGTGGAAGCCTCCACCGCGGAGGCCGAGTTGCAGCACCTGTTGAACTTGAGCAAAGCGGTCCGCCAAGACGGCCGGCAGGAGGACGACGTGATCGTGCTGGGGACGCTACAAGCGGGCGACGAGCAATTGGCGCCGTTGGTGGCGGGCAGCAGCTTCAATTGGTTGGTGCGTTCGCCGAGTACCCTGGTCGATGGGACGTACCAGAGCGACAACGTGGTGATCGATGGCAAGTCGACCGTCGAGTTCACCGGCCGGAGCGGCGTGTTTGATTTTCTCCGCGAGTTCAACTTGAACATCCCACAGTCTTTGGAGGTGTCCGAACACCTGCCAATTTGGGCCGAGTTCTTCGTGGAGGAGGGCCGCTCCAGCGGCTTGGTCGCCAGCGATTCCTCGCCCGGCCTGCGTTAGGACTGGTTGCTTTTTCCGCGCAGAACGCTTGAGCATTCATCATTCTCCAAATCGTGCTACGTGCTACGTGCTCGCGCTACGTACTAGCGCTACGTACTAGCGCTATCGCGGTAGGGACGGCCATTACTGGCCGCCCCCCGCACAGATCCGTACGAGCGGATTTCCCGCATACGGCTCCTACCTCTGATAACGACGTGCAAAGCGATCTTCAGGATAAGGGTGCACGATCTTAGGATTGGGCAGCCACCGCCGGCAGTGGAGGGAGAACTTTTCCCAGGTTAGTCGGCGTCCACGCTGACTGCGGCGACGGAGGACCGCCAGCCACATGCGATGCAAGGCTTTCTGGAAGCGTTGCAAGCAGGCGTAGTTGCCAGGAACAGCGTAGTACCTGTACCAACCTTGCGAGACCTGCCAGAGCCACTTGCCGGTTTCGGCTAGTTTGTCGTGGCGCCTGCGGGTCAGGTTCTCCTTGATATCTGCCAGTTTGGCCTGGAATTTCTTCCGGGCCGTGCGGCGGTGGATTGTCGGTAGGCCTCCGCGGGTTGAACCACAGATGTGGGTAAACCCTAAGAAGTCAAACGTTTCGGGTGGGTCTTCGTTTCGCTTGGCTCGTCGTTGAGGTGCGGACTCCAAACTCTATCAATCGCGTCTTCTCCGGGTGGAGTTCCAAGCCGAACTTGGTCATTCGCTCCTGGAGATCTGCTAGACATTGTTTGGCATCCGCCTCGCTGAATCCAATGACGAAATCGTCCGCGTAGCGAACGACGATGACCTCCCCTCGTCCTGGGCGTTTCCGCCAGGAGTGGATCCAAAGGTCAAAGACATAGTGCAGGAACACGTTCGCCAGCAGCGGTGAGATCACCGAACCTTGCGGTGTTCCAACAGTGGTCGGTGACCATTGCCCATCCTCGGAGACTCCGGCTCTGAGCCATTTCTTCAGCAGCCGAAGAACCCGTCGATCAGCGATTCGCAGCTCTAGGAACTTCATCAGCCACTCGTGGCTGATGTTGTCGAAGAAGCCGCGAATGTCCGCGTCGATAATCCAGTTGACATTCTTGCTCTTGATTCCGACGATTAAGGCATCCAAGGCTTGGTGACAGCTGCGTCCAGGACGGTAGCCGTAACTGAACCCGAGAAAGTCTTGTTCGTAGATGCATTCCAGGATCGTTCGGATCGCTTGCTGGACGATTTTGTCTTCCAGCGCGGCGATGCCGAGCGGTCGCATTTTGCCATCCCCCTTTTTGATGTATGCCCGCTTGGAGGGTTTGGCGCGGTATGCACCTCGGTGGATTCGGCCGTGCAGCTCTATGAGCCGCCGTTCGTGGTCCACTCCGTAATCGGACCAAGTCTCATCGTCGACTCCTGGGGCAGCCAGTTTCTTTAATGCATGGAAACTGGCTGTCAGAAGCTCCGGTGTGACATGGTGAAGCAAGTTTGTAAACTTTAGCTTCTTATCCTTTTGTGCCGCTTCACGTACGCCTAGCAATCCGCGCGACCTGCGTTCAGGCGGTTTCTCACCTGGTTTCCGGCTCGATGTCCGGTGCAGTAGCGATTGCTCGGCGTTCTCATTGGTCAGCCCCCTTCCCTCCACCAACTCCGCAGAGGGTGGCACACCCTCGTTGTTCGTCGGCTTCTCCGGTACTATGGGGCTGTCTGACTGCCCCGCAACGTGCATGTCGGTATGGCGACTTATCGTCTTCTCCGACCGATCCCCGTCCATGGGAGACTGGGATGTTGCGGGGCTCTCTCCGCTTCCGTCTAGAAAGTTTCCAACCATGCGTGTGGTCTCAGACTCCGTGGGGTTCATATCGGACTCGCCGTTAACGTTCGACATGACTATTGCCTTCCCCTGTAGCACGAGTGGGTCGGCCACCTCAGACGATTCGGTTCTCGGAGCTCAATACACAGCCTGGTTGTACCCCTGTGAACGCTTCGCCGGATCGGTTGCCCGATCCCACGCATCACTCGGGGCCAAGGTTGCTGGCTAGGCTTTACCTTGTACGACTCTTTCATTCGCGACTTTCTAGCAGCTTGGCGGACACCACCTGCTCGTGCTCGTAATCCTAATCGAATCCAGCCTGGGTGAAGCGAGACAGGTTCTTGGTTCTTTCATTCTCCATTCTCCAATTTCCATTACTCATTTTCCATTTCTTCAAACCTCAAACGTCAGCGTCACACACGTTCCCAAGCCCAGCTCCTAGCAAACAAAAAAAGCCCCTCGCCACAAGCTGCCCGCCGAGCCCATCCGTCTGCTCTGAGGCTCGGAGGGCGGACACAAAACCGCGACGGGCCGGAAGAGGCAGAAAAATTTTGGGCAGAAAGATTGCTGGGCGTGCAACTCGTGCGCGTGCTCGTGCTCGCCCTCGCGCTCGTGATCGAATCCAGCACGGTTTTTGCGAGTGAGATTTTTAGTTCATGATAATTAAGATGTGTATATATTAACTTGTAAAATTAAAAACAATCAGGTAACCCACCACCCAAAATCTTTCTGCCCAAAATTTTTCTGCCTTTTCATTCACGCGACGATTTGTGCTGGCCCTCCAGACCAAGAACCAAGAACCTTCCCCAATCTTTCTGCCCAAAATTTTTCTGCCTTTTCTTCACCTCGGCCCCTCAACCGCCTGTCTGATCGCGCTCCATCCGTGCTGCATTCGATTACGATTACGAGCACGAGCACGATTACAAGCACGAGCAGGAAAACGAAAATTAGCAGGAAAGTTTCAATGCTGACGATGGGCTGCCCGTTACTGAATCAATGCCTTCTCGCTGGCGACTTTCAAGACTTGCACGAAGGGTTGCTGCTGTTGGTACTGCGACTGACGCTGGGTGTATTCGGCTTTGTCGGGAGCCAGTAGCAAGGCTTGGGCTTGGCTATCGACAGCGTCGGTGAAACTTCCTGCCGCGGCTTGGGCAGCGGCCAAGGCGTCCCAGTGGGCGGCGGTGACTTGTTTGGCCCCGGAGATGGCTCGTTTGGCCACGGCCACGGCCGCTTCCGGACGATTCCACTGCGAGTCGGGACAGGTGGCATACAGCCAGGCCAAGCGGCGATACAGCGACGAGTGTTGCTGGATTTCTAACCCTCGCAGGTAGACACGCTCGGCGTCGGACCAACGACCTTGGTCCTGGTAGGCATCCCCCAGATTCGCCCACAACCAGGCCTCTTGCGGACGTTGCTCGACCAACGACTCGTAAATTCCAATTGCGTCCGCGCCTCGGCCGTCGGCGATCAAGGCCAAAGCTTGGCCGTTGAGGGCTTGCACATCGTTGGGGGCCGTGGCCAGTACCTTGTCGTAGTTTTGGATCGCTTCGGCAAACCGACCCATCTGGTACTCGATTTCAGCCAAATTGAAGTAGGCGTGGGTCTGGGCCGGGCGAGCGGCGATGGACTTTTGGCAGGCGGCCGCCGCGTCTTCCCATTGGCTGCGTTTGCCCAGGATCACGCCGCGGTTCAAATGCGCTTTCCATTGGCTGGGTTGGTGCGCGAGGGCTTGATCGAAGTCGCTCATGGCCTGATCAAACGCCTGGGCGGTCTGGGCCTCGTTGTTGGCCAACGCGAACTCGAAGCCCACCTCCATCCGCAGCTCCCCGCGCCGCGTCAGGGCGAACGCCGCCAGCGTCCGCAGGTACTCTTCGTAGGCACTGAGGTACTGATATTGGAGTAAGTCCGCCTGAATCGCCTCGATCAGGGCCGAGTAATCCTTGGCCGACTTGGCGGTCCGCGATTGCTCCCCCAGTCGCTCGCAGCGGGCTTTTTGCTCGGCGGGATCCAGGGCCTGGCGATCCTGAGCCGGTGCGGTGACGTCCGCGACCGGGTCGGTCGCTTGCCGCCAACCGCCCGCGTGACTGGTGGGGGTCAGGCACAGACAGACCGCAGCAGCAACGGCAAGCGAAAGGGTTGGGACCACGCGAAAGAACGGGGAGGCGTGGGAGCAACGATTGTCGCGAGTGGCACGGGGCATGACGTCATCCTTGACCGAGTCTGTGAGCGATGGGAACACGGGCGTTCGAATCGCGGCTGAGTTTAACCCAATCGGGCCACAGGACGAAGAGCAAAATCAGCCAGCCCGGAGCGAAATCCCGGCTAATGCACTGCGACGGATTCCCAATTCGGGAGAGAACCGGGTGCTGACGCACTGCGGCTGATTTTCACCAAGGCAGCCAACCTTAGGAGGGCAGTTCGGGTTGGGGCTTGGTCATGGAGAACGGATCCAGGGCTCGTTCGAGCACATCGGCGGGCAGGATTTCCTTTTCCAGGCACAGTTGGCGGATCGTCTTCCCGGACGCGAAGGCCTCTTTGGCCAGCTTGGAGGCCAGGTCGTAGCCGATCAGCGGGTTGAGGCTGGTGACCATTGACAGGCTCTGCTCCACGGCCGCTTCGCATTGGGCCCGGTTGGCCTCCAAGCCCGCCGCGCAGAATTCGATGAAGGCATCGATGCCGTTGCTCAGCAGGTGGATGCTCTCCAGGACCGTGTGGCCCATGACCGGCATCATGATGTTCAGTTGGAATTGTCCGCCGGAGGCTCCGCTGAGCGAGATCACGCCGTCGTTGCCGATCACGCGAGCGGTCAGCTGCATCAGGCTTTCGCAGAGGACCGGGTTGACCTTGCCGGGCATGATCGAGCTGCCCGGTTGGCGACTGGGTAGGATCACCTCGAAGAAGCCGCAGCGAGGGCCGCTGCCCAGCCAGCGGATGTTGTTGGCGACGTTGAACAGGGTCGTGGCGATGGTCTTGAGTTGGCCGTGGCACTCGACCAAGCCGTCGCGGTTGGCGTTGGCCTCAAAATGGTCGGCCGCATCGACAAAGGGGATGCCGGTCTGTTTGGCCAATTCCGCGGCGACGCGTGGCCCGAACTCGGGGTGGCTGTTGATCCCCGAGCCGACCGCCGTACCGCCCACGGGCAGTTCCAGGACCGCCTTGAGGGCCGACTCCGCTCGGCCGAGCGACAGTTCGATCTGCCGCGCGAACCCGCCGAACTCTTGGCCCAGGGTCAACGGCGTGGCGTCCATCAAGTGCGTCCGGCCGATCTTGATCACATCGGCCCACTCGCGAGCCTTCTCGGCCAGCACCTGATGGAACCGCTGGAGGGCCGGCAGCAGCCGCTGCTTGATCTCGCACGCCGTGGCGACATGGATCGCCGTGGGGAAGGTATCGTTGGTGCTCTGGCTCATGTTCACGTGATCGTTCGGGTGGATCACCTTCTTCTCGCTGAAGCGATCCCCGCCGATCAGCTCAATCGCGCGATTGGCAATCACCTCGTTGCAGTTCATGTTGCTGGAGGTCCCCGAGCCGGTCTGGAAGACATCGATCGGGAACTGGTCGTCCAGTTTCCCGTCCGCGACTTCGCGGGCGGCATCCAACAGGGCCTGGATCTTGGCCGCATCCAGCGGATTTTTGGTCGCTTTGCTCAGCCAGCCGATGTCGCGGTTGGCCACCCCGCAGGCGAATTTGACCCACCCCATGGCGTGGATCAAGGCGGGGGGCAGGGTCCAACCGGAGATGGGAAAGTTCTCGACGGCTCGTACGGTTTGGGCGCCGTAGTAGGCGTTCTGTGGCACCCGGACTTCGCCCATGGAATCCATTTCGATGCGGGTGGGTGCGTCAGCGGATGTTGGAGAGGAAGTCGACATGATCGGTTTAGATCCTGGTTGGTATCACACGGGGTTGGCACGATATCAGGCGGACCGTCACCGCCAACCGAGGCGTTGACAGGAGCCGGGTGATATTTATACCGATCGCCCGACAAAGTTCCAACCGCCGTTGAGCGGCAATGCAGATCCATCCGATCCGTCCGATCCATCCGATCCGTCCGATCCGTCCGATCAGTCCGATCAGCCCCATGGAGGCTAGGGCACCTCCTAGCCCCATGTCCCCACGCCCCCGTGTCTCAAAATGAGAGACTCACAAGCAATTGAGACGTTTTTCTCGTGGGCCGGGTGGATTGCAAGGGGAAGTAGTGACCGGGGCTGGGGAAAACTTGTTAATATTTGAATTAGCGGGGGACAAACGCGTTAGATTTCGTCATAATGGGATTTGGCTTGGCGTGACATTCCGTCGCGACTGGCGGAGCTCCAGCCGCCGGTCCTCCCGCGGGGCCGTTGCCGCAAAAATTCGTGCTGAATTAACACGTTTGGCTCAAGATTTGCGGATGCGGTATGGGTGCGACGACTAGGGCGGAGCGACTCGCGAGTGGATTTGCTGGAGTTCGGGTACTGGGTACGGGTTGGTACAGACGTAGGATTCGGAGTTTAATCGCATGAACAGGCACATCACGGTTGGTACTCAGTCACGAGTTCTTTCAGCGGGGCTGGGCCCTTTGCTACGGCGGGGCGGAGCATTGCGGTCGGGTTTCACGATCACGGAGTTATTGGTGGTGATTGCGATCATCGCCGTGCTGGCTGGTCTGGCGATTCCGGCGGTGATGATGGCCGTGACCACGGCGTACGAGTTCCGGATATCGACGCGGATCAGCCAGTTGGACACGGCGGTTGAGAGTTTCCGCAACGAGAAGTCGGTTTATCCTCCGGATCAGTACTACGACCCGGATGGCTCGGCGATTCAGTGGTTGAACCCGGCAGCCAGTGACGCGGTGTTGTTGCAGCAGTTGGTCCAGCGGTACGGGCCGTTGCTGCAGCAGATTGCTCCGAATCATCGCGAGTTCCAGCCGGCGGTTGGTGCGTTTCCGGGGACGGATTTCCCGATTGTGGCTTGGTACCGCCAGCGGGGCCAGTTCTTAAACCCGACGAACGCCTTGAACTTTTGGCTGGGTGGTGGCCTGAGCAACAGCTCGATCTATCCGCTATCGGAGTTCTGTCGTCGCAGTAACGAATTGCCCGTGACCGACTTGGGCGCGAACACGATCTACCAGAACCGGACGGCCATGTTGAAGCCGTTGATTTACTTCGAATTCACGACAGATGCGGTGGATCCTTTGGGATATTGGGTTAGTCCCAGCGGCAACCGTTGGACGGCGGGTCCGCATGCGGGTCAGCAGTTTTACTTTGCTGGGGACGTGCCGCTGTTCTTGCGATCGGCGGCCCAAGAGTCTTCGGATCGGCCGCTCTTGTACTTTGTCGACACGTTGGCCCAGGTGGTTCCGAACACGCCGTCGGCCAATACCTTGTTCGCGCCGTACATTTTGAATAATTCGGTGGGCATGAAGTTCGTCAACGTGGGTCCGAACGAGACAGCTCCGATGACGCCGATCGGTTATGGCACTCCGCCGGCATTGACCATGTTTGCCGCGGGTAAGTTCCAGATCATCGCGCCGGGCCGCGACCAACTTTACGGGGCGGGCGGTGTGGCCAAGTTGTTGCGAGACAATATCTGCAATTTCGCCAATTCCAAGCGACTGGATTCGATGGATGAAGCGGAGAATTTGGGGCTGTAGTTGGGCGACGGGGTTGGGCCAGTGTCCTGAACGAAGGTGTGATATCATGCGACGGTCAAAGAATGAAATTCGCAGCCAGCAGCCACGATCGGCTTTTACGCTGACGGAGTTGTTGGTGGTGATCAGCATTATCGGCGTGGTGACCAGTGCCTTGGCGTTTACGGTCGCGGGCGCTCAGGAGCGGGCGCGGGAGTTGCGGACACGGAGCCAAATGCAGCGGATCGAGGCGATCCTGCAACGCGAGTTGTTGGAGTTATTGGAGGCTCGCGTGCCCGTGCGGACGCCGCCCGTGGGCGATTTCCCTCTCGCGGTTGGCCCTCATCGTCGCCTACCGGAGGGTCCGCTGTCGCGGATTCAACGCTTCACGACGGAAGCTCGTCGAGTGGACGTGATGTATCGGTTTCCGTACCGCGCCGAATTGATCATGCCAAACATGGGCCAGACGGTGACTCGGCCGACCGTGTCGCCATTGGGTGTGCCTTCGGTCTACTTCATTCGCGCTAACGGGAATGAGGACTTTCAACCGTTCCATGCGGTGCCGAACGACTTGCAGGCGATCCGCAACTTGGCACTTGGCGGTATGGGCAATTCGAATGCCAAGACCGATTCAGCCGAACTGCTGCATGCGGTTCTACGACGTATCTGGGTGGACGGCGAACCGGCTTTGTCCCTGATCCGTGAGTCGGAAATTGCGGACACGGATCGAGATGGGTTTCCGGAGATCGTCGATGCTTGGGGCAATCCGATTTATTTCCGTCTGGAAGTCCAGGTCGAGGTGACTCGGACGGTGCCAGCCACAGCAGGCGTGGGGCTATTCAACATGCCGCTGGATCAGTTTTCCGCTTGGATGACCGAGTTCAATATGCAGGACGGCCAGACCTTTGTGCCGACCGCGTTTTCGGCGGATGTGTTTTCGCCGGAACGAGTACGAGTTGTGTTGTACAGCACCAATGTATCACCCGGCTTTGATCCCGATAACCTGGCGGATCCGCGGGCGTTGGACTTTAAAGTGTCCACGTTTTAGGCAGAATCGTTGGCGTGTGGGTTGAACGAAAAATGGGAGAGCCAGTCATGACGAACGACGGACGCTACCGCAGCGCGAAGCGGAACACGCGAATGGCCCGCTTGGAGACTGCCCACGGCGTTACCCTGGTGGAATTATTGGTGGTGATCGGCATCATGGTGGCGGTGATGGCGATTGCGATCCCAGTGGTGCGATTGACCAGCAACGACAACCGCGTGGCGTTGGCGACGCAGGCGGTGCGATCGTTCCTAATGGAGGCGATTGCGGCGGCCGACCGCCAAGGCAATTCCTACGTGATCTTTGAACGGAATGTCAACAATCCGAATTTTTGCAATCGACTGTATCGCGGGCGGCCACGACCGGCCTATCGCGGCGAGGACGAAACCGCCTATGCGATCAAAGCGCCAAGCGAGATCGTGGTGGTACCAGGTGTCCCGAGCGGGAATCCTCCGACCATGCCAGGCGGCATGCCGTTTGAGGTGTTCTATCTGTTCAACGCCGACGCCAACAAGATCCAGACCTATCAATATTTGAGCTTCCGGGATCGTCCGGAGAAGTACTTGGTGTTTCAGTCGTTTCCCATGCCGGCTGTGGTGGGTCAGATGGGACCGGTCGCCAAGGTCTATTGCCGGCTCGATCCACAGACTCCGTTGAGTTCTGTGGAAGGGCCGCGTTCGGGCCTGCAACCGATTCAGCCAGGCCCCGAGTTTGCTCCACCGGCGGGGCCGGTGGCCGATTGGACGGTAGCGGCCACGACAGTACCGGAGCGAGCGGGTGGCGGCCCAATTCGGTTTTGGCCAGCAGATCGTGTGCTGTATCCGCCAACGCCGGATGTGGCGGAAGTTTCGGACATTCCAAATTTGTCTGTTGGAACGCCGGGACAGTTTTTGTCGCGATTGTTGCCCTTTGAGGTGACTCAGCCACCGATGTTGGATGAGCTGAATTATTTGGACCTGCCGTCGGGCATGGCCATTTCATTGGCGGCGTCCGGCTTCGGCGACATCGATGTGTTCAACTTCAACGGGGGTGATTTTTTGAACTCGCCGGCGCTGACGCAGTTGGCGTTTGTACAAAATGCGGGTGACGATATTCGTGCCTTCGGAGCTCCCGCGTTGGCGGATTTGGTGGACGCGGAGCTGCGCAACCCCGCCTCGCCCACCTTTATTGGTTTGTCGGACAATCCGATTCGAGCAGCTTATTATCCGCGAATCGAATTTGAAGGGGGCGGCCGAGTGAGCCGAGCATTTGTGATGAGCCCGCGGTTCACGGCGGCGGGATCGGTGGTGTTTGGTCCGAACAATGCTCGCATTGCCCGGACCGGGCCGTTGCATCCGCTGTTTCCATTGTTCTTGCTGATCGGCGAAGACAACTTCCAACAGCGTTCCCTCTTGCCGGTGACGGCCCCTGTGTTGCCGGGCGATCATTGGATCATGTTGGGAGCTCAGATGTCGACGCCCAAGATCGTCAAGGCCCAACCGGGCATGAATTTGGACCTGGCGCACGTGGCCGTGGCGGAAAGTGTTTCGGAGCGCTAAACCATGAGGATTCCAGTGACAACTTCTCAGCGTGTGTGGGCTACAACGACCGGTCTGCGGACCGAATGCAGTCCCGTTCGCCGTCGTCGTGGTTTGACTTTGATCGAAGTGCTGTCGGCAATTGGCGTGGCCGGGATTGGCGTTTTTGGGATCCTGGTGTTGGTGCCCTTGGCATCGCGGATGAGCCAAGTCGGAATCTCGAATGATTCGACCCGACAGAACGCGGCCAATGTGATCGAACGAGTGAAGAGCTTTGGCGCGTTGAATACGAACCGTTGGGTCAGGTTTGACGCGGGCGTAAATGCTTTTGTTGGCGTCAATGCTCAGCCACAAGGCGCGTACTGTTTGGATCCGATGTTGATCGCCTCGCCCAATTTGAATGCGGCGTTGCCGGAGACCGATGCAACGCGGATCAATCTGTTTCCCTACACCAGCGGTCCACCGACGGTCGTACCGACGGATCGGGTGTCGGTTCGCCGTGCTCTGGGCACAACCGTACCGGTGGGAGCCGCGATGGCGGAAGCCATGTTCGGTCAGCGGACGATGCTCAAGACCGTGCCGGCCCCCAGCGATGTTTTGCCACCGACCCAGGCTTTTGTCCGCGACTTGGCCACGAACTCCGCCATGCGTCGAGAAGCCGAAGGCGTGAAATCCGCTCTGACGTTGGTGCTGCCGACCAATCAACCGGGGTCTTCGGTCCATCGTTTGATGAGCGTGGTGATTAGCAATCGTCGCCTGGACGCCAACAGCTTTGATCGGGTCTTTAATGTGTTTGAACCAAACACCGTACCGCCCACATTGGTGCGGAAGCCGGGCGGAGTGATGGACCTAGTATTGGAGGAAGTGGACTTCAACCCCGATTTGTCCAATGTCAATATTCCCCGCGACAACCTCAAAAGCCGCGGCTGGTTGATTCTTGTGCCCTGGTTTCGCAACGCGGCAAACATGGATGTCTACGCCTGGGAGCACGCGCGGCCGTACCAAATTCGCAGCTCGGACCGGGATCTGGCCAGCGGCGGTCAGCGCTACTTCGTGGCGATGATGGGCGCTGCGTACTCGGCACCGTCGATCCCGTCGATGCCACAACCTCAACCGTTTATGTTGACTCGCGCGATCTACATCCCCGGGGCAGTGGACATTCGCGAAGTGGAAGTGCGGTTGGGGTCGACCGAGTACTAATTGTTAGCCAGTGGGGTAGCGCAGGGCAGAGAACTTGGGTGATTGCCCATCCAAGTCACGGGAACTTTTCCGGATCGATTGAATGTTTTTGGGAGAACCAGCGATGCGTCGCAGATCACCAGCTCAACACCCAGCGTCTCGTCATGGCGTCGCGCTTTTGTTCGTGATCAGCCTGATTGTGGTTTTCTTTTTGTTTGTCACCACCTTCGTGGCCATGTCCGGTTCGTACCTGCGGACCAGCGACCGGAAGTTGCGGGTGGAGCGGACTGAGCAATTGAAGCCGGCGAATGTGGTGGACGACGTGTTTTACATGTTGCTGCGCGACGTGGCAGCTGGGCACATCCTCCGTGGGCATTCGCTGTTGTCCGATCAATACGGGGTCGAATTATTCAGTGTTCAAGACGCCTCGGGTGAGTTCTCCGGGACGTGCGACTTGGTGGCCTTTGACGAGGGGTACGCGAATCAGGTATTGCGGGTGCAATTGACCGCTTCCCAGCAGCCAGGTGCCAATGCCCAGACGATCAATGCACTGACGCGGGCGTCGCGGGATGACTTCTTGGGTCGTTGGTTGACCTTTGCTGACGGTCCGCTGGCGGGGGTCACGATGCCGATCCTAGAATACAAGTTCGAGTTGTTGCCGAACGTCGCCAATCCCACCGACGTTCGCTGTCACTTCTTCGTGTTGGCTCAGCCGCAAGAACGCAGTTGGGCGTTCACTGCCGAAGGTGTCGCTCAATCGCTGCGGACTCGGTTCGTGGTCAACGGGCGACCGTTTGATGGAACGTTTACAGAATCGAACGAACCTTACGATGTGGTCAGTGATGACATAGGGACGATGTTGCAGAACCGCAACTTGTTCTTGGCCCGCGACGCGCGTGGTTCCACTGCCTTCCCCGAAAATCTCCAGGTCGTTCCATCGTTTCATCGCTATGGACAGTTCGCGGGGTTGACGATCGACCCCAGTGCCACGACGTGGCAAGAATTGCGAAATGCTGCGAACTCCGCCTTACGCCCCAGTCCACTGGAAAATCCCAACTTCACGGGCTCGAATCCGAACAGCCGATTCTTTACTCCAGGGACTTACGCCAGTCCCATGCGGACACCCAATTTTGTTTTCGCACCGAACAATTTTTTCGCCGACAACGGCTTCAACAGTGCCGCTCCTGAACACTGGCAACACCTATTAAACGGGTTGCTGGGGAATGAACCCGCAGCCTTGAGCGCCTTGGGCTTGGCATTGAATTCGGGCTTGGACGTCGATGCCGACGGGGACGGTCGCAACGACTCGATCTGGATCGATATTGGCCTGGCACCGGTGGCAATGCCCAATGGGACGAGAGTCAAGCCGTTGGTGGCGATCAAGATCGAGGACCTGGATGGGCGGCTCAATTTGAATGCCCACGGCAGCTTGGCCGAACTGTTCCGCGGTGCCAACCAAGTCTCGTCGCTTGGTGTCCCCTACGGCCAAGGGCATGGGCCAGCCGAGGTGCGATTGTCCGCGGTACTGGGGATCCCTGCCCTACAGCGGGCCCTGCAGACGCGATATGGTCTGCCGGCTGCGGGTGGCCCAGGTGTTGGCGCACCGGATGCATTGGGGTTCACCAATCCCCTGCATGCGGCTCGGTGGTTCGGCTTCTTGGACAATATTCTGCCTAATTTGACGGGTGGGATTTACAGCAGCCCCAGCGACTACCAGGGCCAATTGGTGTTTGAGCCCAGTGGCCAATCGGTGTTGCCGCCCTGGTTTGTGCCGCCGGGGAATGTCGGCATGTCGCTGCCGTTTGCCCAGAGCCCGACACCACTGTTGACGCAGATTGTCGATACGCCCTACGAATTCAACCTATTCACCGAGGGGTCTCCGTACCGCTATTTCAACTACGCGACGTTGGCTCCCGTGCAACAGCCGTCGGATAGCCCGGATGTGGACCAGCCGTTCAATGTGGCGGACTTGGAAGCCCTGCTACGGGCGCCCGACGCGGACTTCCCACAGGTGTTGGCGGCGGCAATGAATCTCCGCTCGAATGCTTTGGTGGGAGCCGAGTCGCGGCGGCAGATCCTGCAAGCGCTGCTGACGACGGTGGCAAATAATGAAGTGGCTCGCCGCCAATTGACCACGCACAGCTTTGAGGTGCCGGCCCTGCCAGCAAACTTAGCGGGCGTGTTGCGCCGGCATTTGTTGACTCGCGACTTGACGGGCAACACCACGCAGATCGACGCCACTCTCAGTCACTTCCAACCGGCCAGAGCATTCGTCACACCAGCCGCCAGCGATGTGGTCCGAGCGGTGGAGCAGCAGGTGTTGGCGATGTTGGGCCAGGACATTGTGTCCGGTTTGCCCTTGAACCTGCATCGGCGGTTTGGCAACGGTGTGGACGACAACGGTAGCTTCTCGATCGACGACTACGGCGATCCGTTTCTGGGCGGAGGTGTCGAGAGCAGCGGAGCCCAGACGGCGGTGACGTTGAACGTGTTGGCGGGTACCCCCATCGACCTGGACTTTGACCAGGATGGCAATGTGCCCTCAAATGGCGATATCGATCAGTTTCTCGCGCGCTCCGCGTTCGCTCGGCAGTTGTACGTGCTGATGTTGATGATGGTCGAGCCAGATTACGCGGTTCCGACTGGCCAGTTGTTGCCGGAGGCGATTCGTCGTCGGATCGCAGTGGCTCAATGGGCGATCAACGTGGTCGATTTCATGGACCCCGATTCGACCTGCACGCCGTTTGAGTTCGACATCAACCCGTTCAACGGCTGGCATGTGGACGGCAACTTGCGAACGCGGCCCAATGGCATGGGTGGCGTGGAATTGGGATTTGAGCTGCCGGTCGTGGACCCGTTTGACCCGGGGGCTGGCCCGCAGAATGAACGCTTTGTCGTTTGGGGTGTGGAGCGTCCCGACTTGTTGTTGACCGAAGCGGTCGGTTTCCATGATCACCGGAGCCACATCGTCGGCATGAGTGCGCGGCAGGGCCACATGCCGATCCCCTCGGCCTTTATCGAGTTGTACAACCCGAACCTGGTACCGTTCACGGATTACCAGTCTTTGGGTGATACGCACGCCAGTTTAACGCCGACGGAAAAAGGCGTGAATTTGCGGAAATTGACGCCAGCGGGTGAACCGGTCTATCGGCTGTTGGTGGTCAAAGAACAGGACCGGGGCTTAAATCCCGATTGGCTGATTTCTGATTTTGATGCCATGTGTCGCGATCACTTGGTCAACGGCAACCAACGTCGTTTCGCTCAAGGGGGCGTGGACGACATCGAGCGGACGATCTTCTTTGCCAACCCGAGCAACCTGATTGCCAACATCAATGATTACATCTCCGACAACGGAGTTGATATGGCAACTGATCCGGAACGCGTGCAATTGGCGACGGGTTTGGTGCAGCACTACCCCAGTACCAACGATCCGTTGGTGGTGCAACCGGGGCAGCACGCGGTGGTTGGGTCGGCGGGACCGCACGACCAAGTGCCCTTGACGCGGAACATGACGATCTTCGGTCGTATCTTGGGCGCCCCGACGGACAATACTTACGACCCGGCGATCCATTCCGAGGATCGACCGGCCATTCGCCTGAACCCAGGAGCACCGATTGAGGTCGGTTATTTTGATACCAATGCACCCGCCAAGATGCGATTGGTACCCAACACGATCGGTGTGCCGATGGATCGAGTGTTTGGCTCGACGCCGCCGGCCCAGCATCGCAGCTTGGCATTTTCGGGACCCGTCAATGGCTATCCTCTGCAGGATTCGGCGGGCGGGGACGCGGTGCCCGAGGCGGACGGATGGTTTTATGAGGCGTCGTTCAGCGATCCGTTCTATACGAACATTGACGACGAAATCTCCAAGTATGGCGAGATTTTAGATGTCAACGATCCGAACGTGCGCAGCTATCGACACGTGGTGTTGCAGCGATTGGCGAATCCCCAACAGGCCTTCCACCCAGTACTCAATCCGTATCTGACCTTCGATGATCTGGCGGTCAACCTCAATGCATACGGCGGCGTGGGAGTGGACACGCAACTGCGCGATACACCTGGGCCGGTGCCGGGTGAACCGACGATGGTGACTTCGAGCCAACGTGGACGGATTGACGTTCTAGCAACTGAGTTTGCGCACACTACGCGTCCGATGCCTCATAATTCTTTGGTTAACAACGTCGAGAACAAGAACGTGTGGTTGCGAACACCCGCAGGAACCTGGCAGGTGACGACGATCCCGGGTTCGAACGATGGCATCTTCCCGGTCGGTTTGACGCTATTTGACCCGGTCAATGGCTATGGAACGGCGGAGCAGTTCTCGCTGGGCGCTGTCAATCAGGCCTACGCAGCGTCGCTCGATACGGTGCCGTGGTTGCGGATCGCCAACCGTCCGGTGATCAGCCAATTCGAATTGGCATCGGTACCGGTCCAGTCCAATGGTCTATTGTTGGAGCATGTGATCTGGACGGATCCGCGACAGCACAATCATTACACGGACGATGCCCTGTTGAACACGGCGGCCAATGCTGGCTTGCGAAACGTGGCGTTGTTCCCTGACCTGACGGATCGGATCCCGAGTTACCTGTTCAACTTTTTTGGCCAGACGGCATTCATGCGGGCTCCGGCTCGGTTGTTTGAGTTCACTACCGTGCCGTCTCCGTTTGTCGGCACAGAGACGATGCTAAGTCCGTTGGCGCGGATGGCAGGCGGTTTTGGCTTGGACCTGGTGGGTGTAGGTGGTACAACACCGGGTTTGATGCCGGACGGGCCGCGGTATGGAGCACCGTACAACTTCCTGTCGAACCGCAGGATCCCGGGCAAGCTGAACTTGAATACGATCAACTACGAACCGACGTGGAATGCCATGATGGGCAGTCCGATGTACAGCAGTCCAGCCAGCAATACGAGTTTTGGTAATGTAGGAACCAACAACAGTTTTGTGGGGGCCACGCACGGACGTCAGACGCCGCTCCGGCACAGCCCGTGGCTGCAGAACGCCGAACGCTTCAATCCGGGCGATCTCCGATCGACTCGGTTGCCGCAATCCTTGCCTGGCCTGCCACCGGATCGGTTTTATGACACCTTGTCCACGTTGTGGGGCCCCGTGCCGGGAGGGCCGCCGGTGCCAATGTTCGACCACCAACCGGTTGGGAATGTGTTGTTGTACGATACGAATCGCAACGAGTACTTCCGCAACCAGAAGCGTCAGCGGATGGCGAACATGACCACGCAACGCTCGAGTGTATTTGCGGTGTGGATCACGGTGGGCTACTTCGAAATGGAAGAGGTGGCCGTGCCGGTGCCTGACAATCCGAACGCACCGTTGCAGTCGGTATCGTTCAACAACGGGTTGGTCGAGTGGCGGACGGCGGTGGGGCGGGAATACGGCCTGGATCGCGGGCAAGTGCGACGGGACCGAGCGTTCTACGTGGTGGACCGATCGATTCCGGTCGGGTTCTTCCCGGGCGAGAACCTGAACGTGGACAAGGCCGTGCTGACTCGTCGGTACTTGCCGTAGTGACGGTTGGTCACGGATCGCTAATTGGGCGGCATCCCACCGGTGGCTGACGCCACCGGCAGAGGTTGTGTCGGCCCTCCGGGCCTAAGAGCAAGCGGTGGGTTTGATCGGGCCTCTTTTGACAACGGTTTTCTAGCCGGATTTCGGAACCAAGAACCAAGAACCAAGAACCAATCCCATCCGTCCCAATCAGCAACCTGCGTTACACCCAACCGTTGAAACGCAGCAGCACGACCAGCACCAAAACCGCCACGCTGCCATGCAACAGGATCGTCAAATACAGCAGAACCAAAAACGACTCTTTTTTTGTTTTGTGGCGAAATAGCCAACTTCCCGCTAATGCCCCGGGCCAACCGCCCAGAGCCGACAGCGTCAGTAGCGTCGATTCGGGTATCCTTCTCCCCCCCAAAGCCGCTTGGCGCTTGTCCCATCCGAATAGGCCCCAGGTTCCCAAACTCAGTAACCCAACCCAAGCCACATAAGCCAGCACCACTTCAATCATGGCTCCGCTCCCATTTCTCGGTCGGCCTGCCGCCCGCCCCTCGCCACCCGATCGCCTTCTTCAACCCGTTTGACTCGATCGACCGCTGCGCCCTCAGCGTTCTGCTCAACCTGCCCAACCCGCTCCACTCGTGTGACCGCTTCGCCCACACCCCCCGGAACGCCCCAACCCAATGCTTGGAGCTGCTCCACGGTTCGCTCGGTGGCCCCCCGCTGCGACAAGGCAATCGCCTGAGCTCGCTGCCCCATGGCTCGCCCCCAGTCCCGCTGCCGATAAACCCGCCCCACAAACTGGCGCAGCTCCGAGGCATCACGCACCACTTCCGCCGCCTGTTCGGCCAACAACAGTGAGACGACGTCGCGAAAATTACCAGTATTTGTACCAAAACAAAGCGGCACGCCCCAACCGGCCGGTTCGATCATGCTCTGCCCGCCGCGGGCTCCCATGCTGCCCCCGACAAAGCCCACCTGAGCCGTGCCCCACCAAGTGGCCAACTCGCCAATCGTGTCGACCACCAAGATCTCCCACCGCAAGCCAGCAGGCGGCTCACCTTGACTGCGCTGCCAAACCACTCGTCCCGATCCGCGACACAACTCCGCCACTTCCGCGAATCGCTCGCGATGCCGCGGCACCAATACCAACCGCAAGGCCGAGCACTCGCGGCGCAGCTCTTGAAACACCTGCAGGGCGATGGCCTCCTCGGGCGCCGAGGTGCTGCCGGCCAACCAGACGCAATCGTCGTCAGTCAATCCGGCCCAGCGGCGCAGCGACTCCACTTCACCACCGTCCCGCAAACGACTGCCGGCCGCATCGAACTTGATCGAACCCACCACCTGGCACCGCTCGGACGGCACGCCCAAGGCCACAAACCGCTGGCGATACGCCTCGGTCTGCACCAAGACCAACGCCAGACTCCTCCAGACCGGCTGCAGCCAGCGCCGCACCCAACCGTATCGCCGAAAGCTCTTCTCGCTCAAGCGGCCATTGACCACCACCACCGGCGTACCGCGACGCTGCAAAGCCGCTAATAAATTCGGCCAGATCTCTAACTCGGTCAGAACGACCAACGCCGGCTGCACTTGTCGAATCAAGCGTGCCATTGCCCAAGAAAAATCCAGCGGAAAGCGCACGACGGTCGCCGTGGGAAAACGCTCCTGCGCCAGAGCCAAGCCGCTGTCGGTCGTGGCCGAGATCACCCAGCGATGCCCCTCAAACCGTTGTTGCAAGGCTGGCACCAAGGTCACCAACAGATTGACCTCGCCCACACTCACCGCGTGCAGCCACACCGTCGGCCGACCATCACCGCCAGGAACCGTCGGCCCAAGCAAACGCTCGGCCCAGCCGCCCCGAGTCTTGCCGCTCACCAGCCGCTGCCACAGCAGCACCGGTCCCCAGAACAGCAGCAGCAACAAGTACGCGGCGTTGTAGCACCAGGCTCGCATGATCAGAGATTCATGCAGCAGTTTTTGTGCTTCTTGCCGCTGCCGCAAGGGCAGGGGTCGTTCCGCCCAACTCGCTCGCTGCCGCTGCGGACGGTGATCTGCTTCGGCTCGCTGCTGTTTTGCTGAGCCGCCTCAATCGCCTGTTGCTGCCTCAAGGTCTCTTTGCCCATTGGCATCGGCGCTTCGCTGGGCTCACGTTTGATCTCCACTTGCCGAGCCCGATGGTCGACCATGGTGGTGCGGACGAATTGATCGTTCAGATGCTCCACACGAAACACCAAGTCAGTCACTCGTTCACCGATCGAATCCCACAGGCGATCGAACAGGGCCTTGCCTTCGCGTTTGTACTCGACCTTGGGATCCAAGGCCGCCATGCCACGCTGGCCAACGGCGGTCCGCAGATGATCCATCACCGCCAAGTGATCTTTCCAGGCGGAGTCGACAATCTCCAACAGGACCATGCGTTCCATCCGTCGCATCTCGGGATGGAACCGATCCTGCACCCACGATTGGAACTGTTGCTTCACTCGCTCGGGCGTCATGCCGCGCAAGTCTTCGGTGTCCAACGTCAACCCGAGCTCCTGGCCCAGGTCCTCGGCCAACCTCACCACCGCGGGATCGACGTCGCCAATCATCTTGACGGTTTCGATCTTCAGTTTCCGCAGCTTCCCTTCCAGGCTCTGTTCCACTTCACGACCGCGCTCCTGCGAGTTCGTGCTGTGCTGCAGCAGGAATTGGAAGATCTCGGCCCGTTGCATCCCAGTGATCTGTTCCAAGGTCAACGGCGCGTTGAAACGCCGCGCCGACCACTCGATCAGGGCCTCGCGATCCAACAAACCCGTTTCATCGCGGGCAAACCGAGTCAGCGCCGCAATCAGCGGATACGTCGCCTCTTTCTGATCGTACAGGCGGTAAGCTTCCTGCGTCGCTCGCTCGACAATTTGCGCCGGCTCCATGCGGCAGATCTCATCGATGTCCAAGACGATGCCGAACTTGTCCTTCAACCAACGCACACCGACCTGGCGGCCATAGTCCGGGTTCAACATCGAGGCCCCCTCGCGGAGGTCCGTCTTGTTGATCGCCGCCTTGGCTCGCTCCAAAATGACCTCCGCCAATTGCTCGCGGCCGATCTTCTTCAACTCGCGTTCGTTTGTCTCCACCTTCCAACGGCTCTTGAGCACGTTGACCATGGCGTTCCAGTTCCAATCCAGATGCGCGTCTTCATCGCCGTCCGGCAGGTTTTCATCGATCGCCGCCAACAGATCGGTTTCCAACAAGCGCTCGGCCTGATCCAAGGCATAACCCAGCGCCGTCTCGTAGTCCATGCCACGGAAATCACGACCCTCCATCGCCTTGCTCAGCCGCAGCTCCGACGACGCATAAGCTGCGAACATCTCACAACCGAACTTCGGCTCCAAACACTGCTCCATGCGATACTCGATCTGCTGTTGGATCATGTTCAGAATCAGGTCGCGGCAGTTCACACCGTTGAGGATCTGCTGCCGGTAGCGATAGACCCGCTTCCGCTGCTCGTCCATCACCTCGTCGTACTCGAGCAGATTCTTTCGCGCTTCGAAGTGCATCTCCTCGCGCTTTTTCTGGGCCGCATCCAACCGCCGACACAGCATCTTGCTCTGCAAGGCGTCCTCACCCAAGGAACTGCCCAAGAATCGCTGGATCCACGCCCCGCCAAAGATCCGCATCAAGTCGTCTTCCAACGACAAGAAGAACTGGCTATCGCCCGGGTCGCCCTGACGACCGCAGCGACCACGCAGCTGCAAGTCGATGCGACGCGCGTCGTTGCGTTCGGTGCCGATCACGCACAAACCACCCATCGCCTTGACCCGCTCGCCCTCCTCCTTCATCTTCTCCCGCTGGCTGATCTCCTCCACCAACGCGTTCCACTCGTCCCGCGGCACGTCCAACCGCGTACGATACTTGTCCTGCAATTGGGCCCAGGCCATGTTCTCCGGGTTGCCACCCAACACAATGTCCGTACCGCGACCCGCCATGTTGGTGGCAATCGTGATCGCGCCGATCCGCCCCGCCTGCGCGATGATCTCGGCCTCGCGGCGATGGTTCTTGGCGTTCAAAACTTCATGCGGAATGTTCCGCCGCACCAAGATCGAGCTCAACAACTCGCTTTTCTCGATCGAATTAGTACCGATCAAAATCGGCCGCCCTCGCCGCTGGATGCGAGCCAACGATCGTTTCTCAAACGTCTGCGACTGACCTTCGCTGTTGATCGTGAGCGACTTCTCATCTTCCTGCGTGATTTTACCCAGATGACGATGGCCCTGGTTCGTGTCGACAAAGTCGTGCCGACACATCGCCTCGACCTCGTCCGCCACGGCCTTCCACTTGCCTTGCTCGGTGGCGTAGATCACGTCGACCTTTTCGATCCGCTGCATCGAACGATTGGTCGGGATGGCCACCACGTCCAACTTGTAAATCTTCCAGAACTCCGGCGCCTCGGTCAGTGCAGTACCGGTCATACCGCTCAATTTTTCGTACAGTTTAAAGTAATTCTGCAGCGTGATGGTGGCCAAGGTCTGCGTCTCTTCCTTGATCTTGACCCCCTCCTTGGCCTCGACCGCTTGATGCAAGCCGTCGCTCCACTGGCGTCCCTCCATCAAGCGACCCGTGAATTCGTCCACGATCACCACGGCGTTGTCTTTGACCACGTAGTTCACGTCCAACTTGTACAAGAAGTTGGCCTTGAGCGCGTTGTCGATCAAGTGCGGCCACTCCATGTTGCCAGCCGTGTAAAACGACTCGACGCCCGCCAAACGCTCCGCTTCCCGCACGCCGTCATCCGTCAGCGTGACCGCGTGATCCTTTTCATTGATATTGAAGTGCAGCTCTTTTTTCAGCGCCTGAGCAATGCGGTTGGCCTCTTGATACAGGCGGCGTTCCTGGTGAGCCGGCCCCGAAATGATCAACGGCGTCCGAGCCTCGTCGATCAGAATATTGTCCACTTCGTCGATGATCGCGTAGTGCAACGGGCCCTGGCACTGTTGCATCTCACGCGGGAAGCGATTGTCGCCCCGCGCCGCCGGCCGCATGTTGTCGCGCAAATAATCGAAGCCAAACTCGTTGTTCGTCCCGTAGGTAATGTCGCAGTCGTAAGACGCCTGCCGCTCCGCCACTCGCATGTCCGATTGGATCGCGCCCACCGACAACCCCAACCCCATGTACAACGGGGCCATCCATTCCATATCGCGCCGAGCCAAATAGTCGTTGACCGTCACCACGTGCACGCCCTTGCCCGTGAGCGCATTCAGATAAGCCGGCAAGGTCGCCACCAAGGTCTTGCCTTCACCCGTGACCATCTCCGCCACGTTGCCGCCGTGCAACACCATACCACCAATCATTTGCACGTCGTAATGCCGCAACCCCAGAAACCGCTTGCCACCCTCGCGGCACACCGCAAATGCTTCCGGCAACAGGTCGTCCAAGGTCTCGCCGGCCGCCAGACGATCCTTGAACTTCTGTGTCATACCCCGCAATTGATCGTCGCTCAACTCGGCAAACCGACCCTCCAATTGGTTGATCGCCTCGACCCGCCCCTGGTACTTCTTCAACGTCCTCGCATTCGAGGAACCGAAGACCGCGGTGACCCCCTTCTCAAAGCCGCGCAGCAGCCCACTGAAAAAACCGGAGACCGCATCAAACGACTTTTCTAACGTATCCATATCGATTTTTCGCTTCTTTCAGCATGGGCGCCGACGCCCGTCACCCGACAAGGGCCAGCACTCCGCTAGCTTTCCCCGAACCCGCCCGCCTCCGCCACCATCACCGACCCGCGCCACACCCCCGCGCTAACACCACACCCCCGCGCCAACGCCACACCCCCGCGCCAACGCCACGGCCAACCGCCGACGACCTGGGCACGCCCTACACGCCAGGCACACCCCGCGGCCGCAGTCACTGCCAACGCTGGCGTCAGCAACGCTGCCCTCAGCGCGTACAAGTGCCATTCCGTCAGTTCCACGACGCGCCGATTGTAGCAGGTCGCAAATTTCATACCAAGTATCGAGGATTCGTTCAAAGCCGAAACCCGCCGATTCTCAGAAATCTCGCAGCTCGCCCGGCGGCCAAGCGACCCGCAAGGCATTGAGCACCGCAAACACGTCGATCAATTCCTGCACCATCGCCCCCCACACCGGCGTCAAATACCCCCCAAAAGCAAACCCCATCGCCAACAGACTCAGGGCAATCCCGCCCACCGCACTCTGCAGGGCAATCCGCCGCATCCGCCGACTGATGTGCAAAAATTCATCGACCTTCTGCAACGAACTGTCCAAGACCACCGCGTCCGCCGCCTGCGAGGTGACGTCGCTGTGCTGCCCAAAGGCGATCCCCACCGTCGCCGCGGCCAACGCCGGCGCATCGTTGATCCCATCGCCCACATAAATCGTGCCAGCAGCCGATGTCTCCCGCCGCACAATCTCCAATTTCTCCTCGGGACTCTGCCCCGCATACACCACCGAGATCCCGATCTGCCCCGCCAGATACTCCACCTCACTGGCCCGATCCCCCGACACCAACATCGTGCGGTCAATCCGATGCCGCGGCGACAAGTGCTGCACAAACGGCGCGCCCTCCCGCCTCGGCGTGTCGCGAAACTGACACGTCGCCGCGTACCGCCCATCCAACAAAATCACGCACTCCAACCCCGCCACCTCCGGCGGCAATAACTCGGCACCCTCCGGCACCGGACCCGCCGCACCCAAACCTCCCGCCTGGCCCAATTCACTCGCCTGGCCCAATTTACTCGCCTGTCCCAGGTCGCCCGACGGCGGGAACTGGGCCAAGTACTGCTTCCGACTGGTGATCTGGATCTGGTGCTGGCCCACGCGACCCACCAAGCCCTGGCCGGGCTTCTCGTAAGCTTCCGCCACCGGGAACACGGCACAGTGCCGCTGCTCGGCCGCGCGGACCAAGGCCAGCGACAAGGGATGTTTCGAGTACCGACTGAGACTGGCCACCATCGCCAAGACCCAATCTTCGGTCGCCCCGTCCCGCGCCACCAACTGCACCAAGTTGGGCACCCCGTAGGTCAGCGTGCCCGTCTTGTCGAAGATGATCGTCCGGCAGGTGTCGGCCAACTCCAAACAGCCAGGGTTGCGGACGATGATGGCGTGTTTGGCCGCCAACGAGATCGAGCCGATGATGGCCACCGGGATCGCAATCAGCAGAGGGCAGGGCGTGGCCACCACCAACACGGCCAGGAACCGCAGTGGGTCGCCGGACACGCCCCAAGCCGCAAACGCCACCAACAGGGCCACGGGCGTGTACCAGGCCCCCAATTGGTCGCCCAACCGACGCAGCCGCGGCCGATCCTGCTCCGCCGCTTGCATCACCTGCATGATCTGGGCGTACCGCGAGTCCTCCGCCCGACGCTCGGCCCGAATCACCAAGGCCAACTCGCCGTTGACCGCCCCAGAAATCACCGCCGAACCGGGCGATTTGCTGATCTGAAACGGCTCGCCCGTCAAGTAACTCTCGTCCATCACGCCGTGCCCCTCCAACACGACGCCATCCACCGGACACGACTCGTGCGGAAACACGATCAGCTCGTCCCCCGGCTGGATCTCGGCCAATGGCACGTCGCTGAAACTGGCTCCCAGCCGCCGATGGGCCACCGACGGCAAGCGACGACTCAAGGCCAATAACACCGACGAGGCGCTGCGGACCGCGTACGACTCCAAGGCCGCACCTCCCGAGAGCATCAAGACCACCAGCGACCCGGCCAAGTACTCGCCCAACACCACGGCCACCACGATCGACATCCCCGCCAACAGATCGCTGCCGAACTCGCGCTGCCACAACTTTCGCAACAAGCCCACCACCAACGGCAAGCCGCCCACCGCCAAACTCAGCCACAGCGGGGCCACTGTCAACCAATGTTCCGCGCCCCACATCGCCGCACTACTCACCGCCACCAGAATGTTCACCAGTGTGAACGCGGCGATTCGCGTCTCAAACGTGGCCGCCGCCAGCCACCGTCGCAACGGCAGACCACTGCCCCGTTTGCTCTCCCGCTCTGCTGTTGGTCCCGCTTGCTTCACCACGCCTCACCTTGTTTCCCCTAAGGGTTCGGTTACCCTGTTTTGCTTACCCCGTGCGCTTTGGCAGCACCAACAACTCTGCGGTGTGTGGTAAAGGGGGCAGGAGTCAATTGTGCGCAGCACCCGCAGGGCCGTTCCGGCAATTGACGCCTGACCCCTTTACCACACCGCTCCCAGAATTAAAGGGTGACAAAGCCCTTACCCCAGCCGTGATCGTAGAAAGTCTGTGGTACTTTGAATACCCGAAAGCCAGCTAGGACGGTCGATATCCGCGGGAAACTGATCCTGTTGGGGACGGGCACCAGTGTCGGCGTCCCATCCCTCGGCTGCGACTGTCCGGTCTGCACCAGCGACGACCCCAAGAACTACCGCACCCGCTGCAGCGCGGTCTTCGGGCTCCCCCATGGAAATCTGCTGATCGACACGCCGCCCGACCTGCGGCAACAACTGATCCGCGAGGGGCTCGGGTTGATCCACGCCGTCTGCTACACCCACGAACACGCCGACCACATCTTCGGCCTCGATGACCTGCGATTGATGCAGTTCTACCTGGGCGGGCCCGTGCCCCTATACTGCAACGCCCAAGTCCAACAGCGGTTGGAGCAATCCTTCAGTTACGCCTTCGAGAATCGCGTCCACACCCACGCCGGGGCCGTCCCCAGCCTGCAGTTCCATCGCATCGATGACCAACCCTTCGAGGTCCTGGACACGCCCATCCAGCCCATCCCCGTCCGCCATGGACCCCGCTTCGATGTCCTGGGATTTCGCATCGGCAACGTGGCCTACTGCACCGACGTCAAGGAAATCCCACCCGCCTCGATGGCCCTCCTCCAAGGACTCGATACCTTGGTCCTCAGCGCCCTCCGCTACCAACCCCACCCCACACACTTGAACCTCGACGAAGCCCTGGCCGTCGTCGAACAACTCCAGCCGCGGCAGGCCTACTTCACACATTGCTCCTGCCACTTGGATTACCATGAAGTCAACGCCACCCTGCCACCCCACGTCCGCCTCGCGCACGATGGCCTGCAAATTCCCCTGACCTGATGCCTCGACATCACAGCTGACGAATCACGAGCCCCACTTGCTCGACCGACCACAGCGGCCGAACCGCTCCCGCCTCCCCCCAACCGAGACCCTCGCCGATGCCGCCACGCAATCCTGTCACCCCTCGGGTCAACACCGCTCCCCGCCTCCGCTGCTGCGCTGGGCTGTTCTGCCTCAGTCTGTTCTGCCTCGGGACGATCGGCCTCTGGGCCCCCGCGCCCGCAGCGGCCCAACTGCCGGACCATTACCAAATCCACACCGATTGGCTGTTGGACCGCAGTCCCTTCCCAGCCGTCATCACAGTGACGCCGGACAACCGCCAACTGATCTTGGAAAACGGCCTCATCCGTCGCACCCTCGCCCTGCATCCCGACCCGGCCGGAACCGGCCTGGCCACCGTCGGCCTGGATAGCCTCATGACCGGCGCGTCGCTCCTGCGAGCCGTCCAGCCCGAAGCCCTGCTGCGAGTCGACGGGCAGGACTTGATCATCGGCGGGCTGGCAGGCCAACCCAACCAAGCCTTCCTCACCCCCGAGTGGCAAGCCGCCCTGACGCCGCCTCCCACCGCCTGGCGCTTGGCTGGCTACGAAATCGGCGACATTCAACCACGAATGGAGTGGCAACGCCCGCGAAACCACGCCCCCCACGCCACCTGGCCACCCGCCGGCCGACACCTGCGACTGGATTTCCTCCCTCCCCAGACCGAACAACCCGCAACCCACTCGGACACAAACCCGACCACAGCCAACGGGCAAACGTCAACGGCTCAACCCCAACCCGAACCCCAACTTCCACCCCAACTGCAAGTCTCCGTCCACTACGAGATCTACGATGGGCTGCCGCTGCTGAGCAAGTGGCTGACGGTTCGCAACGCCGGTGAGAACACTTGCACCATCGAGCGGTTCACGGCCGAACGTCTGGCGGTCGTCGAGCACAGCAACCCGGTCGAGGACCGCCCCGGCGTCCCGCTACCCGCCCCCACGGTGCTGCATGTGGAGACCGACCAAGCCTTCGGTGGCTTCAACTTTGAGCAAGCCAATCGACACGCCGTCCGCTGGTTGCCCGACCCGACCTTCGACACGCAAGTCAATTATCTAAAGAATATGCCCTGCCTGTTGGAGGTGTCCCCCGCGCGCGGCCCCGCCCAACGCTTGGAGCCCGGCCAAACCTTCGAGTCGTTTCGCGTCTTCAGTTTGGTGTACGACAGCGAGGACCGCGAGCGACGCGGCTTGGCCCTGCGACAAATGTACCGCGTGCTCGCACCTTGGGTCACCGAGAACCCGCTGATGATGCACCTCCGCACAGCCGATCCGACCGCCGTCCGCCAAGCACTGCAACAGTGCCACGACGTGGGCTTCGAGATGCTGATCCTGTCCTTCGGCTCCGGCTTCAACATCGAGAACAACGACCCGGCCTACGTCGCCCAGTGGCAGTCGCTGGCGGCCGAGGCCCGCGAGCTGGGGATCGAGATCGGCGGCTACTCGCTGCTCTCCAGTCGTCAGATCGGCAACGGCCAAGACGTGGTCAGCCCGCCCGGCGAGAGCCCGGCGCATGGGCACTGTCCGGCCCTGACCAGTCCCTGGGGCCAGGCTTACTTCGCCCAACTCCGCAGCTTCCTGCAACGCACCGGCTTTTCACTCCTGGAGCACGACGGATCGTACCCCGGCGATTGGGACGTCACGCCTCGCCCACCCCTGCAATACGGCTTGGAGGATTCTCAATGGGCCCAGTGGCAAGTCATCAGCGACTTCTACCGCGATTGCCGCGCCCAGGGCATCTACCTGAATGTACCCGACTATTATTACCTGACCGGCTCGAACAAGTGTGGCATGGGCTACCGCGAGGTCAATTGGTCGCTGCCCCGCGCCCAACAGCTGATCCACACCCGGCAGAATATCTTCGACGGCACCTGGACCAAGACCCCCTCCATGGGCTGGATGTTCGTCCCGCTGACCGAGTACCACGGCGGGGGAGCCGCAGCCACCATCGAACCGCTCTCCGAGCATCTGGAGCACTACCGCCTGATGCTCCTGGCCAATCTGTCAGCGGGCGTGCAAGCCTGTTACCGCGGCCCGCGCCTGTACGACGCACCCGCCACGCGGGACATGGTCCGCGACGTCGTCGCTTGGTACAAGTCGCACCGCGATATCCTGGAGAGCGATGTGATCCACCTCCGCCGCGCCGATGCTCGCGATTGGGATGGGCTGCTGCATGTCAACCCACAACTCCCCGAACGCGGACTGCTCAGCCTGTTCAACCCCCTGCCCGAGCCGATCTCGCGCGAGATCTGGGTGCCACTCTACTACACGGGCCTGTCCGATCGAGTCGCCGTCAGCGTGGAGGGCGGCCCAGCGACCGTCCTGCCACTGGACCCGCGCCAACGCGTCAAGCTGACCGTGACACTGCCCGCCAACGGTTTCCAGTCAATCGTGTTCCGCCCAGCCGACTGAACCGACGCGGGCTGCTGGTTGTCGGCTGGGGTACTTTCCGGGTAAAATCCGGTGGCAATGGGCTCGTCACTCGACGGGCACTCGGTTTTCTCGCGGAGTAGGTCCTTTTCATGTTACAGCGGCGGCCCATTTTCCCCCACGTCATCGAGGTCAACCACCAATTGGAGCAGGTCCTGGGCTGCAACGTGTATCTGGTGTTCGACCAAGACGAATGGATCTTGATCGACATCGGCTACGAAGAGACCACCCCCGAAATCCTGGAGATGGTCCGGCAACTGGACTTCCCCTTCCAACGCTGCAAGACACTGGTGGCCACGCACGCCGACGTCGATCATATCCAAGGCTTGGCCAAGGCCAAGTCAATCCTTAAAACGACTGTCTCGGCCCATCCCTTGGCAGCCGCCAGTCTCTCGGTGGGCGATCGACTCAAGACATTTGCGTTGATCGAGGCCCAGGGGATCGACTTGGAGATGCCGCCGGTCGAGGTCGAAACGCTGCTCAACGATGGCGACATCTTGACCGTCGGCGACCTGCAATTGGAAGTTTGGCTGACTCCCGGTCACACCGACAGCCAACTCAGCTTCCGCCTCGGAGACCTGCTGTTCAGCGGCGACAACATCTACCGAGACGGCTGTGTTGGTGCAATCGATGCCCACCACGGCAGCGACCTATTGAAGTTCATCGGCTCGCTCAAACGGATTCAAGCGTCGGATGTGAAGTGGCTCCTGCCCAGCCATGGGCCCGTGTTCCGCAAGGACGATGCGCTGCTGCAGGCCGCCATCGAGCGACTGGAGCGATACTGCCATCGAGCGGACTTCGGCACCTGCGCCATCGATTGGCCCTTGATGGACCAATTTGAAGACGAGATCGCCCGTGGGGTCATGCCGGGCGACGACCCGGCCGAGCGTCCATGACCCCAATCGATTCGGATCCCTCGGCAGTGGGAACGGCAGCGGGCTCCGGCCCGGTCGCTGCTCCCGTTTCTGCCCCGGTCGCTGCTCCCGTTTCTGCCCCGGTTTCGCCGGCGAATTGGTTGGTGGAAAACCAAATCGCCGAGCAGTTCGTGGCGGAATTGGCCAAGGCGTTGCACCAGAACGGGATGGCGGTCGACGAATTGGAGCAGAACCTGCTGCAGTTGGCCCAGCAATTGCGGTTGGAGGTCAGTGTCTTCGCCACACCCACGTCGATTTTTTTCTCTTTTGGGCAAGCGGACCAGTACCGAACGTTGTTGCTACGAGTGACGCCGGCGGACATCGACTTGGGCAAGCTGAATGACTTGCAGGCCCTGCAACGCGAGTTGGTCGAGGGTCGGTTGACGCTCCGCGAGGCGCGGGCTCGACTGCCGCAGCTGTTGCAACAGCCGCCACGGTTCGGCTTTTGGGTCTCCAGTTTTGCGTTTGCTTGGGCCAGTGGTGCGGCGACGCTGCTGTTCGGTGGTGGCCGGAACGAGTGGCTGGTGACGCTGCTCATCGGCTGGGGCTTGGGCTGCTTCGGCGAAATGCTGGGGCGTTGGCCACGCATGGTTCGCACCTACGCCCCGTTGAGTGCCCTGACCGCCGCCTTGCTGCCGTACTTCGTCGGCCTGGTCCTGCAACCGCTGTCGATTGAGATCGTGACCTTGGGATCGTTGGTGGTCCTCTTGCCCGGCCTGACCTTGACGATCGCCATCAACGAGTTGGCGACGCAGAACTTAGCGGCCGGCTCGGCCCGCTTGTTCGGTGGTTTGGTCCTGCTGATGACCTTGGGCTTTGGCGTGGCGCTGGGCAGTAGCCTGGGCCAGCAATTGACAACGACTCCGGCGGGTGTCGCCCCCGTGCCGCTGAATCAAGCCTTTTGGTACTTGGCCATCACGACCGCGCCCGCCGCCTTCGCCATCTTGTTTCGGGCCCAAGGGCGCGACATCTTGCCGATTACGTTGACGTGTTTGACCGGCTTTGCCATCACGCAACAAGCCACCGGGCTGGTGTTGCCCGTCGTGTCCGGCGCCGTCGGATCGTTCACCGTCGGCCTGTTGGGCTCGATCTATGCCCGTTGGACCAACCGGTCGTCCTCCACACTGGCGGTGCCGGGTCTGATATTTTTGGTGCCCGGCAGCATCGGCTTCCGCAGCATCCAGAACCTGTTGGTCAACGATGTCGAGTCCGCCGTCCGCGGGGCATTTGATATGTTCATGGTCGCCATCAGCCTGGTGTCGGGGCTGTTGGTGGCCTATTCCCTGTTGCCCGCCACCAGTCAATTTCGTCGGGAGGAAACGCCATGAGTCAAGATCGTGCTGCCGGGGATGGGCCATTGGACAACTTGGAACAGTGGGAGGACGACCTGCGCGATCGGTATCCCGAAGACGTCTCCGCCTTGACGCAGGGCAGCAGCAAATCCGCCGAAGCATTTCGCGACTACACCACCCAGGTCAAGCCGGCGGTCCGCGAGTTCTACCGGCTGAACCACCGGCATCAGAGTTTGGAGTTCGTCCAGCAGAAGCGGCAGCAGTACTTGTCGCTCGACAAGCGAAAAATGGGCCTGTGGGACGGGCTGGAATTCCTCAACACGCTGATCGACGACAGCGATCCGGACACCAGTTTGCCGCAGATCGAGCATCTGTTGCAGACGGCCGAAGCGATTCGTCGCGACGGGCATCCGCGTTGGTTTGTGTTGACGGGGTTGATTCACGACTTCGGCAAGGTCCTGTGCTTGTTTGGCGAGCCGCAATGGGCCGTGGTGGGCGACACGTTTCCGGTTGGCTGTCGCTATTCTGAGAGAGTGGTCTTTTCTGAATTTTTCCGCGACAACCCCGACGATCAGGTACCGGAGTACCAAACGGAAGCGGGGATTTATCGTCCGGGCTGTGGCTTGGACAACGTATTGATGTCCTGGGGTCACGACGAGTACATGTACCAGGTGGTCAAGAACTATTTGCCAATGGAGGCGTTGTACATGATTCGCTACCACTCGTGTTACGCGATCCATCGCGAGGGAGCCTACGCGCATTTGCTGGACGATCAGGACCGACATTACCTGGACTATGTGCGGCAGTTCAACCCGTACGACCTCTACACCAAGGCGGCCGACCGCCCCCAAATCGCTGATCTAAGAGCTTACTACGAAGACCTCTGGAGCGAGTTCTTACCCGACCAACTGGCCTTTTAGCCTCCTCGCTCGCCACCCGCCTGCATCAGCCAACGCCATCATGCTTGCAACCAAGCTCGTCCCTGCAATCGTACTCATCCCAGCAATCGTGCTCGTCCCTGCAATCGTGCTCATCCCAGCAATCGTGCTCGTCCCTGCAAGTCAAGACCTCATTTTGAGATAGTTACGGGTAGGCTTTTACATACCAGTGGCGGCCGTTTGTTGAAATGTTTTCAAAACGTCTTGGTATGTCAGCGATGTCGATCGGTAGTGGTGTGTTACATCAGTTCGAGCGTAGGCCACGTGAATCAGCGAATTGTTCGCTCGGCGAGTTCTCTGAAATGGCTGCAAGCTTTTGCCTCGAGTGTCCCTGCGGAGCGGCATAGGTTTCAATATGCCGTTTGCTCGACGCGGGCACTAAATTGGCTTCATCGAAGATTGCTTTCAGAACCGATGCTCAGGAACGCCTTGAAACTCGTTTGGTAGCTCACCCGGTAGGCGGCTCAATGCACGAGACGAAGGTCATTCCTAAACAAATCGGCTGGTTCAACCGTGGGTTAGCTCTAGGGCTCCTTATTCATGATTGGTGCTGCGGGACGGTGCCGTAGACATGACTCGTTGTCGCGCCTATTAGGGTGGTCGCCGACGTCGTCGGCGAGGCTTGTCCAAAGGGCGCCCAGGGAATACCTTTTCAGGATCAAATTCCACGTCATGTACACGTGTGTACCACAACGCACGAGCTAGCTTTCGGGTCAGTGCGTTAATTCCTTTCATCTTACGATGTTCGGAATTGGGACTTTGCTGTTGCCCACTTTCTCGAACCTCGTATACCAAGTCGCAATTGCCGGATCGTTCACCATACGCAATGCCCAGTAAAACAGGTATTTGCGTGCTAATCTGGAACCGCGTTTGGTGATTGCTCGCTGCCCCTGTCGTTGGCCGCTACTGAGCTCCTTGAGATTCAAGCCCATTGCTTTGAGGAAAGCACCGCTACTATCGTAGTTCTTGGGATCACCAACGGTCGATAACACCATTGCCAATGTAGTTGCGCCAAGGAACGAGAGCATCGACGCCATGTCGGCATCGTCGTGCAAGATCGCTTCTAGTCGTTTTTCGCACTGTTCGACTTCCCGCCTGGCGTCGTAAACCTGTTCGGCGACTTCCTTGTACCATTCGGCTTCCTCGGCATTCGGCGGAACTCCCTCGGTACATTTGGCCGAATCAATCAGATCGGAGATCCTCTCTTTCGTCAAACGATTACGACTCCAGGTGCGGAGCTTTTCGCGAACGTCTGGATCCGCAGCCACCTCTTGAGGGCTTCCGTATTCACTCAGAAGTCTGAGCGCGGTCCAGGTCGTTAAACTGAGAAGGCCACTCAATTCTGGCCAATGCTTGGCGGTCAACGCTTCGAGTCGACCACCCCAGCACTGGGCTTGCCGGCTGAATGCCTCCAAGCGACTAGTCTGATGGGCAATCTTTTGCTCTTGCTCAGTCGGTGCTTGGTACGGCCAGGGTGCCTTTGCCATACGCGGCGAGTTCCGCAATAATTGCTGCATCTTTGCCGTCGTGCTGACTGGGCACGCCATCAAAGATTTCTTTGTAGTCGCTGGCGGCTTTGCCGCTGATCCGCTGAACCGTGAGACCGGCTACCGTCAACGCTCGACGGACTGCCTCTCCGTAGGTCCCGGTGGATTCCATACCCACGCACAGGTCCCCACACGTCTCATGGACCATCACGAGCAGGTCGACTAATTTTGAGATCTCACCAGGGTTTTCGACGCTCCAGGGCGATTCGAACGACTCGTCCGGCCACCGAATGACCACAACGATTTCGCGCTTCCCAATGTCCAGGCCTCACCCGGGGCAGCTATTGGGATATTTCTGGCTGAGGGCCAACAACAGGTCCGAATTGACCTTCTTGACGGCCGTTCGACGATAGGTTCTTCTAGTACTCATGGGGATGACCTCCGATTTGCTGGGTTAACTTGGTTGCCTACCAAGTAAAAATAACACCAGCTTTGAGGCATCCCCTGTTTTTTTTGGGAACGCCGAGTCTCCGTTATAGCCAACTCGTGCTCGTAATCGTAATCGAATCGAATCCTGCTGCAGCAAGCCAGGCATTTTGATTCTTGCCACTTGCGTGCTTTTCGATTTCTTTTTTTGCAACATACCACGTTGAATGTTCATCGCGTGAAAGACAGCGAAGCAGTTCAACAGAAAGACTGCCAGGCAGTCCAACAGCGCACTCCAGGGTCATTGCCCTAACAACCCCACAAAGAAGGCCCGTTGCCCCTCGGCCACACCGGCCCACCATCCGGGCTCGTCCCGGTGGAGGCATGACTGACAGGCTACAGGCTACCAGCCCACCCCCCAATAATCAAAAAGAAGGCCCGTTGCCCCTTGGTCACACCGCCCCCGTCGGCTTCACCCCAGCGGGGCATGACGAGCAGCGTACCAGCCTCCCCCAATAATCAAAAGAAGGCTCTTTGCCCCTTGGTCACACCGCCACCGTGCGGCTTCATGCCGGCGGGGCGAAGATTGACGCGGCTACCAGCCCACCCCAATAATCCAAAGAAGGCACCGTTTGCCCCTTGGCCACATCGGCCCCGTCGGCTTCATGCCATTGGTATCTACACAACTACCCCGAATTAAAGAGCGCAATAGGTAGTGAAATTTCTTTGGCCATTTGCTTGAGGGAGTCGATATCAATCTTCTCCAGAATGGACATCATCGAAAGATATGACCAGAGGCCTGCCAGCAGCGCCGGCTGTAAATGGACGTGATCTTTTTGTTTGACGACCGCTGAGGCTCATGAGCAGTTTCTTAAATTCGTTCGTCTTCGGCTCATTGGTTGCCATCAAGTGCCAGACAGTCACCATGGCCATTGATGCAACCAGTATCCGCCGGAAAATCGCTTCCGCAGTTTCTTGTTGCCAATCCTCTATTTGAGTGCCGTTAGACTTTAACAGTTTGAAATAGGTCTCGATTTTCCACCGCCAGTAATAGCAGTTGGCGAGCATTTTAGCGTCCGCCCACTCGGTAGGAACATTCGACAATAAGTACCACTGTGCCAGGACTTGCTTTTGATCGTCAATAAGTCGTGTCAACACCAGACGTACGGGCAACGGAACTCCGGGGACATCCGTTCGGACCTTTTTCACGCTCTTTCGAGCAGGGCGATACAAGGTGACCTCCGCCTCAGAAATCTCCATATCAACCGGACGGTTATTGTGTAACACCGTTCCTACCGATTGAAATCCGCCCTGGTCCTGTAGTTGACGACGGACGTCGCTTAGCTTGACTTTCTTGTCTTGATACAGCACTCGCCGATCATCGCCACGAACGAGAAACTTATGCCCCGCTTCCGTCCAATCGCGATAGTGCCCTACGGAATCTGCTTCACGATCGATTACATGGACAATCGGCTTGTCTAAATTCCAACTGGCGGACGCGTTCATCGTAGCCATGACCTGATCGGTGTGCCCCGCAACTTCCACCTTGCCACGCGTACTGAGCATCCCCGCGGCTGTCTTGAGGTGCATTTCCAGGGGAGCGATTGGCAAGCCATCGTCTGGATTAATAGCCAAAGCACACGCCAGATCGTAGCCAACATCACTAGAACTAGACAATTCTGCCAGGTCCTCTCGACTCTTGTGCCCGGGGTAGCTGAGCTTGCTCCAGTCATGGGCCAGCAGCACAAATGGGGCTGAGATCGAAGTACACGCGGTTCTAGCGAAATCCTGTAGCGGAACGACAAGTTCTCCAAAGGTGACGCGGTCATTATTCAAAAAACGCCAA
Organism: Pirellulaceae bacterium; assembly: GCA_018402565.1. Taxonomy (GTDB): domain Bacteria; phylum Planctomycetota; class Planctomycetia; order Pirellulales; family Pirellulaceae; genus M30B19. The sequence goes on from JAGYIQ010000004.1 coordinate 342,587, forward strand.
GTCGCCTGCGTGGCAGCGAAAGACGTTTTTAAATTACCGTCAGGTAGACCACTGACGCCAGCTGCTAGCGGTGACGCTACCCGCATGTGACACCTCACCATTAGTTCCCAACGACTGGAAAGTCGCTTGTCTTTCAGCTTGATCTGGATCATGCCGAGTGTATAGCAAAAGTCGCGATTTGTGTAGATACCAATGGCTTGAAGCCGACGGTGGCGGTGTGACCAAGGGGTGGAGTGCCTTCTTTTTGATTATTGGGGGGTGGGCGTGGTAGCCGTCAGTCATCGCCCCGCCGGCATGAAGCCGACGGTGGCGATGTGGCCAAGGGGCGACGGGCAAAAAAGGTTGAATGGCGCGTCTCCGAGGGGGCTCGGTGATTTCGAGAAACTAACTTCGCCCGTCGCGAACTGCTAGAGCTGCCTAGAAGTTGCAGCTTGACACCCTTGAGGGACCTTGAGCGTACCTTGAGCCCAGCTTGTCGGTGTCGTTCTCAAGGGCGCCCGAAGTATTAGACCTCGTAATTTGCTGGCCGAAATGCAGCGGACCACTGCTGTGACATTCGGTTTTGGGGAGCAAATGCAAAAGCGATCAAGCTCGCCCTCGGTTGCGACAGATCATAGGTGCATCCCGCCTTGGTTGTCGGAATGCGGGTTTTTGTCCCTCGGTAATCCGATTTCGCTTGCTTCTGACCCAGCCGGCGGGGTAAACTAGGGGTGGCGGTGGATTTCTCGCCGTGACTTATCCGAGGGCCTTCGAGTGATTGGTAACCTTATTTCGCGTCGCAGTCCTTCCGCGGTGGCTTCTGCCACAGCGGGAAGTCGTACTGCCCCTACGCCTACGCCAGTCAAAACCTCACAAACTTATTATCATCGCAACCAACAGTATTCCATCGTGGGGCTGACCAACGCGGCTGGGACACTGGTTGAACGCTACACCTACAGCGCTTATGGCACCCTTGGCATCTACGCCGCCAACGGCACCGTTCGTAGCAGCAGCACTTATGCCAACCGCTATACCTACACCGGCCGCGAGTGGGATGCGGACTTGCGGCTCTACCACTTCCGCGCTCGTTGGTACGATCCGGCGACGGGTGGGTTTGTGTCCAGAGATCCGTTGGGGTATGTGGATGGGATGAGTTTGTATCGGGGGTATTTTGCTCAACCAGGAACCGACCCTAGTGGTCTACTATCGATCCGAGAGATAGGAATTATTGGGATTGCCGTTGCAATACAGTCCCTTGTTTGTAAGCGATTGGAAGACGACGCGATCGCAAATCACCGTGCTAGGACTCCGACGATACAAGAGTCCAAGTGCTTTAACGATGCGTTCAAGACAATGCCAGGACTTATTGCCAATTGTCCGATTTGTCCTCTTTTAATCGTGGATCGTTTCGTTGGCTGGTTAGCCATGGGAATAATCCCAGTCCGCCGGTAACTCATTGTGCTCCGATGTGCTTTTTAGAGCAGCACGGAAGCGCACTGGTTTTTCTCGGACCGAGCCAACTAAAATGCAATTCATGTGGAAGGCTTTCTTAATCTAATGATGACATTGCTTCATGAATGCGTCCACATAAAACAAAAGTGTCCGTTTGAGTTTATGGGTGAAATACATTGGGGCTTGAATTGCAATGAATTCTGGGCGTATTCATCATCAATGCTCGCGATGTACAATTCACATCAACAGATCTGTCGAGATGCGAGAGCACTTGGTTACTGCGGGGACAATTGCGAACGGATTCTGTTTGGGCTTATTAAAAATGATTTCATAGAATACCAGTACTACCAAACGGAGTGTTGGAAAGACCACGCACGAAGACATGCGGAATCGAGCAAGATTTGCCACCATAACCGATGTTTTGTCGCAGGGACCTTGGTCCAATGCAACGATAGTCTAAAGCGAGTCGAAGATATTGTTGTTGGTGACTTCGTTAGCTCGTATTCAATCGAAAATGAAGTTTGGGAGAGTCGTAATGTAGTAGGTGTGCATCGTTCATTTTTGAAGGGACGCTTGTAAAACTAGACTTGGGCGATGAACTCGGAGAAATTATCTGTACTGAGTTCCATCCGTTTTGGGTGACCAACTCAAAAGAGAACAGCCTTGCCGGGCCTGACAATCCCGAAGCTGCCGAAGAAAATGTAAACCTCAATGCTCAGTGGGTACAGGCCGCAGCGATGAGGCCTGGTGATCGATTATTAACACGCAGCGGGCGGGAGATAGTTGTTCAAAACGTTTACTTCGCGGTCGACTGTGCTACGGTTTACAATTTAAGTGTCGACAGAAATCGAAACTACTCAATAGGAACAAATGGGATCCTAGTCCATAACAAATAGGATCAAACTTAGACTGGCAGGACTGTTCGAATAGAGTTGGGACATCATGAAAAACGGCGAAATTGGCCTTTACATCGCAGCGGTGTTTGGGTATTCTTTGGTGTCTGGTGGGTTTCCATTGTGGCTGCTTATTGCGATCTATGAGCTGTTCTTACTTGTGTTGTTAATACGGGTATGCATGACTGTAACTGCTCCAGTATCTAGGGTCATCTTGATCGGGTTTCTGATTTCGTTAATTCTAATTTTAATGGCGCAATTGTTCATAGTATCGGGACACCGTCCGAGTAGGTCTCAAGAACCGTTGATTCTTGAAGAATACCCCGTAAATAACCTCGATTCTGAGGATTAGGCCGGGAGCTGCCGCCGGACGACCGCGGATTGGCATGGAGTTCGCTAACCGAAAGATAGGGCGATTTTTCTAAGGGTCGTTAGGATCGATGGCGATTTGTGAGGTCGCCCAGCGGCGAGATGACGGCTGAACAGCGCGATGAGGCTGATTTTTGAACGATCATCGTCATTTCGAGATAGACCGGTAGCGAGGCAGGCGGTTGGGCTCGCTGCTGATCGTTGGGCTTTGGTCGCTCTAACCGCTGCGACGTTTTGGCTCTCAATTTTCTGAGAATATTTATTTCCTTGGGGGTGGGATGCCCGTTGGGCGACCAACGAGCTTCTGCTTCCTACGTTGGGGGTCGTGCACAACGTCAGTATTGAAGACGTAGATCGCCGGGTTGATCAGTTCACCCGATTTCAGTTGCTCGGCGATCCGTTCGATCAGGTGCCAATAGATCGCTTGGTACATCCCCAGGGTGAAGGAGCTGGGTGGGGCCAACTCGCCGCCAGACGTGGCCAATGGAAACGCTTGGGACGGTCTAGAGAAGGCTTACCGAAGCGAGGTCCCGCCGCTTGTAGTTCCGCCTTCAGGCGGTCGCCCTCCGTACCCTATTCGCCCTCTGCCTAAAAGTGGGATGACGAGCGATCCCAGCGGCCCCAATGACCTTGTGTCGTTGGACCGAAAGTTTGACAGGCTAGAAGGCGACGGCGTGCGGTTTGGGCGGTCGAGTGCCACGGTGGTTTAGCTGCTCAACCTCCACCGAGACCGCAATTGGGGGAGGTGTGTTCTGCGATGCTTGGAGTTGTTTGCACGGCTGGGCGGTGACTGGCCGCGAAGCAATGCTCTGCCGCAGACTGTTTCTGACGGTGTGACCAAGGGGCAACGATCCTTCTTTTTGATCATTGGGGGGCGTTGGTAGCCGGTCAGTCATCGCCCCATCGGCATGAAGCCGACGGTGGCGATGTGGCCAAGGGGCAAAGATCCTTCTTTTTGATTGTTATTGGGGGAGCGTTCTAGCTACCCAAACTTCCGCTCCGGCGGGGTAACCCGATCTACACAACTACCCCGAATTAAAGAGCGCAATAGGTAGTGAAATTTCTTTGGCCATTTGCTTGAGGGAGTCGATATCAATCTTCTCCAGAATGGACATCATCGAAAGATATGACCAGAGGCCTGCCAGCAGCGCCGGCTGTAAATGGACGTGATCTTTTTGTTTGACGACCGCTGAGGCTCATGAGCAGTTTCTTAAATTCGTTCGTCTTCGGCTCATTGGTTGCCATCAAGTGCCAGACAGTCACCATGGCCATTGATGCAACCAGTATCCGCCGGAAAATCGCTTCCGCAGTTTCTTGTTGCCAATCCTCTATTTGAGTGCCGTTAGACTTTAACAGTTTGAAATAGGTCTCGATTTTCCACCGCCAGTAATAGCAGTTGGCGAGCATTTTAGCGTCCGCCCACTCGGTAGGAACATTCGACAATAAGTACCACTGTGCCAGGACTTGCTTTTGATCGTCAATAAGTCGTGTCAACACCAGACGTACGGGCAACGGAACTCCGGGGACATCCGTTCGGACCTTTTTCACGCTCTTTCGAGCAGGGCGATACAAGGTGACCTCCGCCTCAGAAATCTCCATATCAACCGGACGGTTATTGTGTAACACCGTTCCTACCGATTGAAATCCGCCCTGGTCCTGTAGTTGACGACGGACGTCGCTTAGCTTGACTTTCTTGTCTTGATACAGCACTCGCCGATCATCGCCACGAACGAGAAACTTATGCCCCGCTTCCGTCCAATCGCGATAGTGCCCTACGGAATCTGCTTCACGATCGATTACATGGACAATCGGCTTGTCTAAATTCCAACTGGCGGACGCGTTCATCGTAGCCATGACCTGATCGGTGTGCCCCGCAACTTCCACCTTGCCACGCGTACTGAGCATCCCCGCGGCTGTCTTGAGGTGCATTTCCAGGGGAGCGATTGGCAAGCCATCGTCTGGATTAATAGCCAAAGCACACGCCAGATCGTAGCCAACATCACTAGAACTAGACAATTCTGCCAGGTCCTCTCGACTCTTGTGCCCGGGGTAGCTGAGCTTGCTCCAGTCATGGGCCAGCAGCACAAATGGGGCTGAGATCGAAGTACACGCGGTTCTAGCGAAATCCTGTAGCGGAACGACAAGTTCTCCAAAGGTGACGCGGTCATTATTCAAAAAACGCCAAGTCGCCTGCGTGGCAGCGAAAGACGTTTTTAAATTACCGTCAGGTAGCCCACTGACGCCCGCTGCTAGCGGTGACGCTACCCGCATGTGACACCTCACCATTAGTTCCCAACGACTGGAAAGTCGCTTGTCTTTCAGCTTGATCTGGATCATGCCGAGTGTATAGCAAAAGTCGCGATTTGTGTAGATACCAATGGCACGAAGCCGACGGTGGCGGTGTGACCAAGGGGTCGAGTGCCTTCTTTTTGATTATTGGGGGGATGGCTGGTAGCCGGTCAGTCATCGCCCCGCCGGCATGAAGCCGACGGTGGCGATGTGGCCAAGGGGCAACGGGCAAAAAAGAGTTGAATGGCGAGTCTCCGAGGGGGCTCGGTGATTTCGAGAAACTGACTTCGCCCGTCGCGAACTGCTCGAGCTGCCTAGAAGTTGCAGCTTGACAACCTTGAGGGACCTTGAGCGTGCCTTGAGACCAGCTTGTCGATATGATTCTCAAGGTGGCCCGAAGTATTAGACCTCCTAATTTGCCGGCCGAAATGCAGCGGACCACTGCTACGACATTCGGTTTTGGGGTGCAAAAGCAAAAACGATCAAGCTGGCGTTGGTCCGCTACAGATCATAAGTGCATGTTGTCCTGTCGCACGGAATGCGAGATTTAGTCCCTGGGTGATCCGATTTCGCTTGCTTATGACCCAGCCGACCGGGTAAACTAGGGGTGGCGGTGTGTTTCTCGCCGTGACTTATCCGAGGGCCTTCGAGTGATTAGCAACCTTATTTCGCGTCGCAATCCTTCGGCGGTGGCTTCTGCCACGTCTGGAAGTTGTACTGCCCTTACGCCTACGCGACTCAAAACCTCTCAAACTTATTATCATCGCAACCAACAGTATTCCATCGTGGGGCTGACCAATGCGGCTGGGACACTGGTCGAACGCTACACCTACAGCGCTTACGGCACCCTTGGCATCTACGCCGCCAACGGCACCGTTCGTAGTAGCAGCACTTACGCCAATCGCTACACCTACACCGGGCGTGAGTGGGACGCGGACTTGCGCCTCTATCACTTCCGGGCCCGCTGGTACGACCCGGCAACGGGCGGGTTTGTGAGCAGAGATCCGCTGGGGTATGTGGATGGGCTGAGTTTGTACCGGGGGTATTTTGGGGTGAGGGGGGTGGATCCGCTCGGAACAATCAGCATCAACTGCATTTGCATGCACATGCTGAACAAACATTATATCGAGACCTTTACCACTGATCGTGTTTCTTGGGCATTAATCCAACGAACATGTCGACAAGCGTGCTCTGGCAGGAAACGCGGTGATCTTCTGCCCGGATTTTGGACTGGTGAATGGCACTACACTCAAGATCAACCGCCGAATGCAGTGATTAATTTGATATCGGGGCACGATTTTGGTCGTTTTAGAAAAATGTGCCTATCAATCACCAATCCAATATCAGCAGACCCGTCATGCGCATTGTGCGATAAGGATGTGTGCATGAACGAGATCGATAGATTGGTCTCGGCAATTCCCTTAGCGGATCACGAGACAACGATGTTGGAGGCGACACCTGGTTACCAGATCATAAATGGTTACCTATTGGGCAACGAAATCCATGGCGGTTATTGTCATGCTTGGGCCCACAACTTTGGTAAGGCGGTAGGTAAAATTGATGGCAAATCATGCCTGAAGTTAGTAAAGTATCAAATAGATATGTCGATTTCGACTACTGCGTACAGTGACCATGGCTTCAACGTAATTTTGAGTCGTTGTTCTGGAAAATGTATGATTGTACAGAACTACCCGTTTCCGCGAGTTATTGACCCCTGCGACTGGCAATGGAAACGAAGTCATTTTTCAAACAACATGGGCCTAGACACATGGAACCATATCCTGAAAAGCTGTAACTGCGGTTACCAGATATGAGAAGCGTGGAGAATAGGGTAACAATAATCAGGAACCTCATGAACTTTCAATCGTATCGCGATCAAACAGAGAATGAGGAAGACTTGGACTCTCAACATCTAATTTGTAAAAATAGGGTTCACAATGCGATTTGGCATCATCTTACTTTTTTCAGTTCTCGGTACGTTATTCGGGTGGGGTGTTGCAGCGTATCTGTTTCAATCCGGCGGAGTTTCCGGCATTGGACGGTTGTTCCTATTGTTTTGGGCCGCCTTAATGGTAATAGGTGGTGTTAGTGGAGCGTTGGCCGCTCTTTCGCTTGTTGATCGTTCAAGAATACCCCGTGAATAACCCCGATTCTGACAATTAGGCCGGGAGCTGCCGCTAGGCGACCGCGGATTGGCATGGAGTTCGCCAACCGAAAGATAGGGCGATTTTAGCCCCAGCGGTCAGATTGGGAGGCGGAAGACAGGGCTGTTTCGCGTCGACAGAGCAGATGAGCCGACGGGCGGCAGTGATTTTTGGTCGCGTGGGACGGCTAGAGGACAGACCGGCCGCCAGGCAAGCGGTTGGGGCAGTTGCTGAAAGGACGTTTTTATTGGCCGCGAGAGGTGCGACTTTTTGGCGGTCATTTTTCCGCGAATGAGTTTTCCTCCGGTGGCGGGATACCCGTTGGCAGAGTGGGTTGTTCGGTCCGCCCAGCGGACTTTGACTTGGCCCGTTGCCGCGGTGGCACGTACACGACGTCGGGATTGAATTCGTAGATCGTCGAATTGCGCAGTTCACCCGACTTCAACTGCTCGGCGATCCGCTCGATCAGGTACCAATAGATCGCTTGGTACAACCCTTGGGTGAAGGAACTGAGCGGGGACAACTCGCCACAAAACGTGGCCAATGGAAACGCTTGGGCCGGTCTAACGAAGGCTCACCGAAGCGAGGTCCCGCCGCTCGTAGTTCCGCCTTCAGGCGGTCGCCCTCGATACCCTATTCGCCCTCTGCCTGAGGGCGGGATGACGAGCGATGCCAGCGGCCCCAATGACCTTGCGTCGTTGGACCGAAAGTTTGACAGGCTAGAGGGCGACGACACGCGGTTTGGGCGGTCGAGTGCCACGGTGGTTTAGCTGCTCAATCTCCACCGAGACCGCAATTGGGGGAGGTGTGTTCTGAGTAGCTGGAAGTTGTACAGACGGTATCGCGCTGACTGGCCGCGATACGATGTTTCACCGCAGCCTGTTTCTGGGCATGTGACCAAGGGGCAGCGATCCTTCTTTTTGATCATTGTGGGGGACGCTGGTAGCCGGTCAGTCATCGCCCCATCGGCACGAGGCCGACGGTGGCGGTGCGACCAAGGGGCAAAACGCCTTCTTTTTGATTATTGGGGGGGGCGGTCTCGCTGCCAAACTTTCGGTCCCACGGGTGAACCCGCGGGGGCCGTGTGACCAAGTGGCGAAGTGCCGTCTTTTTGATTATTTGGGGGGGCGGTCTCGCTGCCAAACTTTCGCTCCGGCGGGATAAACCCACCGGGGGCGGTGTGACCAAGGGGTGAAGAGCCTTTTTTTTGATTATTGGGGGAGCGGTCTAGCTACCCAAACTTCCGCTCCGGCTGGATGAACCAACCGGTGGCGGTGTGGCCAAGGGGCAAAGAGCCTTCTTTTTGATCATTGGGGGGAGCGGTCTAGCTACCCAAACTTTCGCTCCGGCGGGGTAAACCCACCGGGGGCGGTGTGACCAAGGGGTGAAGAGCCTTTTTTTTGATCATTGGGGGGAGCGGTCTAGCTACCCAAACTTTCGCTCCGGCGGGGTAAACCCACCGGGGGCGGTGTGGCCAAGGGGTGAAGAGCCTTTTTTTTGATTATTGGGGGAGCGGTCTAGCTACCCAAACTTCCGCTCCGGCGGGATGAACCAACCGGTGGCGGTGTGACCAAGGGGCGAAGTGCCTTCTTTTTGATTGTTGAGGGGGGCGATTCTAGCTACCCAAACTTTCGCTCCGGCGGGATAAACCCACCGGGGGCGGTGTGGCCAAGGGGTGAAGAGCGTTCTTTTTGATTACCGGGGGAAGGGGTGGTAGCCGTCAGTTGCCGCTCCGCCGGGCAGAGCCACGACGGAAGCGGCCGTAGAACAGTAGCCCTCTGCTGGTTGGAAGTGGGATAGGGACAGAGGAATGGGGACAGAGGAATGAGGACAGAGGAATAGGGACGGAGGAATAGGGAGAGAGGAATGGGGAGAGAGTGTAGACCAGCAGCCCGCTGCTGGTTTGTGATTGCGAGCCGGCCTCAATTGGTGTTCACCCGGACATGTGTCAGGAAAGTGGTATGCTGTCAGTCTCTCGACGGGTGAGGCGTTGTAACAAGGGTTGGGCTCGAAAGGGTTTGGGAGTCTGCATACCGTGGAACTGGTCTCAGGGGACCGCGCACGCCGCCGGCGGTGCGGGTGAACGTCGCTGCAGGGTCTTGTCTGTATGGCAAGTCGAGCAGGGTGCCTCGCACGCCTCTGGCGTTGCGGTTAAACACCGCCGCCGCGTCCTAACTGAAGGGGACCGCGCACGCCGCCGGTCGTGCGGGTGAACGTCGCTGCAGGGTCTTGTCTGTAATGCGACCGCGCACGCCGCCGGTCGTGCGGGTGAACGTCGCTGCGGAGGCTTATCTGGCGGTCACGTCGAGCAGGGTGCCGCGCACGCCTCTGGCGTTGCGGTTAAACACCGCCGCCACGTCCTATCTGAAACGCTGCCAGTGACGTTGCTCCGGAATCGATGAACTTCGCATGACGACACGCTTGGCGGACGGCACTCGGAGAGTGACGGCTGCTTTGGCGGATGGCACGCAGAGAGTGACGGCTGCTTTGGCGGATGGCGTGAGGGAGAGGCAGGTAGGGGTGGTAGGGGTGGCGGGTCGAATTTGTCGCAGGGGGTGGTTAGACTGGCGTGTCGCGACGGACGGACCGTCTGCGGTTAATTACTCGGGCCTCGAGGAGCGTGTCAGAAGTGTCCAAACCGATGTTGAAGACCACCGAGTCGCTGGCGATGACCGCCTCGGCCCCCTGGCGGGCTCGAGCGGAACTGTGGCGGACTTGGATCGAAGCCGGACTGCGTCACTTCTCGTCGCTCGGGCCCGAAAGCCCAGCCATCCTCACCGAAGCCATGCAATACAGCTTGCTGGCGCCCGGCAAACGGCTCCGACCTCTTCTGGTGCTGGGGGCCTGCGAGATGTGCGGGGGCCGACCCGCAGCAGCTCTGCCCGCAGCCTGTGCCGTGGAAATGATCCACGCGTATTCGCTGGTACACGACGATCTGCCCGGCATGGATAACGACGATTTTCGCCGCGGCCGCCCGACCTGTCACATCCAATACAACCACGCCACCGCGATCCTGGTGGGGGACAGCCTCCAGTCCTTGGCCTTCGAGCTGCTGGGCCGAGCCGCCGAGGCCGACCTGTGGAGCGGCTGGCATGAATACGCCGCGGCGCCAGGGCACGGGATCGGTTGGGGCCAGGGGATCGGTGCAGGGCAGGGGGCGGCGGCAGGGCAGGGGATCAGCGGGGCGGCTGGCGGTGTGACTGATCGGGAGGGTTGGCTGGGAGGCGAGCCATGGTCGGCGACGGTGGCATTGCGGTGCGTGACCGAGTTGGCAGCGGCGGCCGGGCCGGCTGGCATGGCGGGTGGCCAGCAGGACGACCTGCGAATGGAGGAATTGCCGCGGGCGGAGGCTTCGCTGGAGCGCATTCACCGGCGGAAAACCGGCGATTTGCTGGCGGTTTCCCTGAAAATGGGCGGAATTGTGGCGGGGGCAACCGCCAGGGAACTAGAAGAATTGTGGGCTTTCGGTCAAGATATCGGCTTGGCTTTTCAAATCACCGACGATCTGTTGGATGTGACCGGCTCAGCCGAGGTCCTCGGGAAGCAGACGCAAAAAGACAGCCAGCGGGGGAAGTTGACGTACCCGGCGTTGTTCGGTGTTGACGGAAGTCGGGAAAAGGCCGAGAGTTTAATTCGCCGCGCGGCCGAGCGGTTGGAGCCGTTTGGTGCTCGGGCGGACCTCCTCCGTGGCTTGGCCCAGTTCGTATTGGAGAGACAACAGTGATCGAGTTACTGCCGAAAATTGAATCTCCGCACCAGCTCCGCGACATGTCGCTGGAGCAACTCCAGCAGGTGGCGGCCGAAATCCGGCAGACGCTGTGCGAGTTACTTAAGGAACGCCCGGCCCACTTTGCCTCGAATCTGGGGGTGGTCGAGTTGTGTCTGGCGTTGCACACCGAGTTCGACTTCTTGCAGGACCGCTTGATTTGGGACACGGGCCACCAGATTTACCCGCAAAAGCTGATCACGGGTCGGTACCATCGCTTCCATACGATCCGCACGAAGGGTGGCTTGATGGGCTACCCCAATCCGAAGGAGAGCGATTACGACCTGTTTGTCACCGGCCATGCGGGCTCGAGTGTCTCGACGATGGTCGGCTTGCGGAGTGGCGATGATCTGCAGGGGCGGACCAACAATCATTCGGTGGCGGTGATCGGCGATGGGGCGTTTCCGTCGGGGATCGTCTTTGAGGCCCTGAACAATGCCGCGTTGCTCAAGAGCAAAATGTTGGTGGTGCTGAACGACAACGAGATGTCGATTTGCCCGCGGGTCGGCGGTTTGGCTCGGTATTTGGATCGACTGCGGGCCAACCCGTTCTATTCGGGACTGAAGCAAGAGATCGTGGGCGTGTTGAACAAGGTCCCGGTGCTGGGGGATTCCACCGAACGTTTGTTGGTGCAGATCAAGGAAGGGGTCAAAGCCGGGTTGCACGGCGGGATGTTGTTCGAGGAGTTCGGGTTCAAGTACTTTGGACCGATCGATGGGCATGACATTTCGCTGCTGAAAAAATACTTGAAATTGGTCAAATCGCAGGAGGGACCGGTCCTGCTGCATGTGATCACCAAAAAGGGGCATGGCTTCAAGCCGGCCGCCGCGGACCCGGTGCTGTTCCATACACCGCCGGTCTTCCAGTGGGTGGAAGGGGAACGAGTCGAGTTGAAGAAGGGGTCGGGGATCGCCTACACCGACGTGGCCTCGCAGGCGATCGGTGACCAGATGCGGCGGGACCCGCGGGTGACGGTGATCACGGCCGCCATGTGCCAAGGCAACAAGTTGGAACCGGTGCGGGAAGAGTTCCCCGACCGCTTCTTTGATGTGGGCATCTGCGAGTCGCATGCGGTGGCGTTTGCGGGTGGCCAAGCCAAGACCGGCATGCGGCCGATCGTGGACATTTACAGCACGTTTTTGCAGCGGTCGTACGACCAGATCTTCCAGGAGGTCTGCCTGCAGGGTCTGCCGGTGGTGTTCATGATGGACCGCGCGGGCTTGACGGCGGAAGACGGACCGACGCACCACGGCACCTACGATTTGGCCTACATGCGGGTGTTCCCGAACATGATCGTGATGGCCCCTGGCGACGCCTACGACCTGCGAAATATGCTGGATTTTGCCTTGCAGCAGGACGTCGCGACAGGGATTCGTTACCCCAAGACCGCCGCGTTTGAGATCACCGAGGATCGCCAACCGATCGAATTGGGCAAGAGCGAGATCCTGTCGTGGGGTCGTGACGGCATGTTGTTGGCGGTGGGTACGGAACTGCCGCACTGCATGCAAGCGGCCGCCAAGTTGAAGGATTACGGCTTGGACGTGGGCGTGGTGAACGTTCGCTTCGTCAAGCCGCTCGATACGTTGGTCATGCGACGAGTGCTGACGGAGTGCCCGCTGGTGGTGACGGCCGAGGAAGGCACACTGACGGGCGGCTTCAGCAGCGCGTTGTTGGAGTTCGCTGCGGATCAAGGCCTGCGAGCGGACCACGTCCGGCGGCTGGGTGTGCCGGATCGGTTTGTCGAACATCAATCTCGCGCCGAGGTGCTGGCGGAATTGCGACTGGACGCCGACGGCATCGTCAAGACCGTGCTAGAATTGGCTGCCCAGCGGGGACTGATCGAGGCGGACTACCAAATTGCCTAAGGTCCACCGCTGTGCTCGGTGATGGTTGAGGAGCCCGGTCGATGGATACAACGCAGTTCTCTGGGGACGAGCCGTCGGTCGAGCAACCCTGGGCCCAGTCGCCGCGAGTGGCGTTGTTGAGCACCGCCAGTCGTCGGCCGGATATGGTGGCCCAGATTCAGCAGTTACGGCCGTGTGTCGATCGATTCTGCCAAGTGGTCTACGAGGATCTGGATGGGGATCGTCCCTGGTGCGGCGACAACGTGGATTTGGCGATTGTCTTTGGCGGGGATGGTTCGATACTGCGTGCCGCGCGGAAGATGGCCGACCAGCAGCGACCGGTCCTGGGCGTGAATCTGGGGCGTTTGGGTTTTCTGGCGGATATCATGCCAGCTCAATTGCCCGAGGCCTTGCAGCGGATCGTCAGTGGCGAGTTCCACCGTGTGCAGCACTTGATGTTCCGCTGCAGTATCCGCCGCGAGCAGCGGGAGTTGAGCCAGCATTTGGGGTTGAACGAGGTGGCGATTCGGGTGGCGGCGCCGTTCAACATGCAGCAGATTGACCTGTACGTGGACGGGCGGTTGGCGACCAGCTACAACTGCGACGGCTTGATCATCAGCACGCCGGTCGGATCGACGGCGCACAACTTGTCGGCTGGTGGCCCGATCGTGCGGAAAGACTTGCGGGCCTTTGTAATTTCGCCGATTTCACCGCATACGCTCACGGTGCGGCCGGTGGTCGACACGGCAGACCGCGTCTATGAGATGGTCATCGGTGGCAACGAAGGGGCGGCGGCCGTGGTGGTGGACGGTAAATTGGTGCACGACCTGCAACCGGGCGATTGTGTGCAGATCCGCCAGGCATCGGCCAGTTTCTGTATGTTGGAGATTCCGGGCCAGTGGTACTACGCCACGTTGCGAGAAAAACTTGGGTGGTCGGGTGGCCTATTCCGCCACAGCGGTCACTCGCCGGGGTAGGTTTTTGTTGCTCTTCTGAGACGGCGTATCGGAGCGGTAATCGTACTCAGCGCAGCGGTACTCGTACTCGAGTATTTCGAGTAGGAGTAGGAAGCTCGCAGCGGTACTCGTACTCGTACTCAGCGCAGCGGTACTCGCACCCGAGTATTTCGAGTACGAGTAGGAGTACGAGTAGGAGTAGGAGTACGAGTAGGACAGCTGCAGCGGTACGTACTGCGCGCAGCGGTACTCATGTATTTCAGCAGTACGAGTACGAGTACGAGTACGAGTACGAGTACGAGTACGAGTACGAGTAAGAAGCTCGCAGCGGTACTCGTACTCAGCGCAGCGGTACTCGTACTCAGCGCAGCGGTACTCGTACCGAGTATTTCGAGTACGAGTACGAGTACGAGTACGAGTACGAGTACGAGTACGAGTAAGAAGCTCGCAGCGGTAATCGTACTCAGCGCAGCGGTAATCGTACTCAGCGCAGCGGTACTCGTACTCAGCGCAGCGGTACTCGTACTCGAGTATTTCGAGTACGAGTACGATCCTGGGATGGCGGTGTGGATAATGCTTGACGAATCGTCGAAGGATGCTCGAACCCAGAGGCACTCGGAGATTGCCTGCTACTTTGGCGTGCTAGCAGTTTGAATCTCTTCTTGACACTGAGCGGACGATTTTTGGACACTCCGCTCGCGGCCTGCTGCCGTCTCAGCTTGTTTGTATTGGGATCAGGGAAGAGCCAGCCACATGTCCAGTCCGCCAACATCATCGCCGGAAACGCTTGGGTCTTCGGGCAGTGACCTTGTTCTGCCGGTGGGCCGCGAGGAAGTCGGACCGCGGTTGCACGAGGAGGACGGGAGTTCGCGAGCGATGCCGTTGCCGCCCCGATCGGCCGTCCGACGACCGTCGGAAGCGGGTGCCGGGTCGGTTCCGGACCCGGGGGCGGAGGTGGATCCGCGGTTGGTGCAAGAGACGCAGGAGCAGATCAAGTCCCTGGTGGACGAGATCGTGCAATTGGCCAAGCAGGACTTGTCGGTCAGCGAGTTTTACCAGGGGTTTGCTACGCGGTGCGTGTCGGCCCTGTCGAGTATCGGGGCGGCGGTTTGGCTCAAGCAACGGCAAGCGTTGAACTTGGAGCAGCAGATCAACTTGGCTCAGACGGGGCTGCCGCAAGAGGGTCCGGGCGCGTACCAGCACGATCGGTTGCTGAAACGCATTTTCCAGGACGGCCAGCCGACCTTGGTCTTGCCCTCGACGGTCAATTCGACGGACGACAGCGGCAATCCGACGCCGTTGCTGTTGATTCTGGCTCCGATCCAATGCGACGGCCAGGTGGTGGGCCTGATCGAGATTTTCCAGCGGCCGGTGGCGGGGCCGGTCACACAGCGGGGTTACTTGCGATTTTTGGTGCAGATGGCCGAGGTCGCTGGCCAGTACCACCGCAATCGTCGCTTGCGGGAGTTGGACGAGAAGCAGAACCTGTGGGGGCGATTGGACCAGTTCCTGCGGTGCGTGCATGAGAGTTTGGACGTCAAGCAGACGGCCTACAACCTGGCCAATGAAGGCCGACGTTTGGTCGAGTGCGACCGGGTGAGTGTGGCCTTGGCCGAGGGGACCAAACTGAAAGTGTTGGCCACCAGTGGCCTGGATCGGGTGCACCGCCGCGCCGACCAGATCCGCTTGATGGAGCAATTGACGACGGTGGTTTGCCGCGCGAAGCAACCGCTATTTTATGTGGGGCCCACTGAGGAGTTGCCGCCACAGATCGAGCAGTGTTTGGAAGAATATCTGGATTTATCGCACAGCAAGGCGGTGGCCATTGTGCCCTTGGTCCACGCGCCGCCGGTCAACGACGACCAAACCGACCTGACGAAAGCTCGACAAGCCGCACAAGTCAAAAAGAAACTGTTGGGGGCATTGATCATCGAGCAACTGGGCGATCAGCGGATCCCCGAAGAGAAGAGCAATCGCATCGAATTGGTGACTCGGCATGGTGCGGCGGCATTGGCCAATGCGTTGGAGCACCAGAGCGTGTTCTTGTTGCCGCTGTGGCAAGCGATGGGCAAATTGTCTTGGTTGACTGCTCCGGCGAACTTGCCCAAGACGGGACTGGCGACCGCCGCGATCGTCATCGCCGCCTTGGTCATGGTGCTCCTGCCGTACTCGTTTACGATGTCCGCTAGGGGCATCATCCAACCCGTGCAGCGACACGAGGTCTACGCGCAGACGGAGGGATTGGTGACGGAGATTCCGTTGCCCAATCAACAGAACGTCATGGTCCAGGCCGGGCAGCGATTGATCGCGACGACCAATCGGGACTTGGACGCCGAGTACTTGAGCTTGATCGGCAAAATGGAAGAAACCAAGGAGTTGTTCCAAGAGAAAGAACGCAGCGAGCGACTGCTGACCGACCGCTTGGAAAAGATGAAAGTCAGTGCAGAAATTCAGCTGCTACGGGCCGACTACAACACGATGTGGGAGCGGGCAAAAATTGTGCTGGACAAGCGAGAGCAATTGAACATCGACTCGCCGATCGACGGTCAGATCATCAATTGGAACTTGCGGCAGACCTTGATGGGCCGTTGGTTGTTGGGCGGCGAACGCTTGATGACGGTCGTGGACTTGAACGGTCCGTGGGAGTTGGAACTTTACCTGCCGGAGCGTGGGGCCGTGCACGTGTTGCGTCAGGTGCGCGAGAGCGAGACGCCGGTGGAAGTCACGTTTCAGTTGGCGTCACATCCGGGTCAGACCTACCGCGGCACGATCGCGCAAGTGGACCAACGGGCAGAGGTCCATGAAGTGCACGGCAACAGCATTCGGGTGCTGGTGAGGTTTGACGATCAACAGGTGCCCGAGTTCCTGCGTCGTCCGGGTACGGGCGTGACGGCCAAGATCCACTGTGGCCAGCGGCCGCTGGGTTATGTGCTGTTCCGCGAAGTGTGGGAAACCGTGCAAGCTCAGGTTCTGTTTTGGCTGTAGGTGTCAGATCACCGAGTCAACGGCGGGCCGCCGCCAACGTTAAGCCAACGAGATTGCTCTGCCAATGGGAGTCATGATTCGATGAGATGTTCTTTGATCGCGCGATGTTCATCGCTACTGCGTTTGTGGCGCTTGCCCAGCCTGAAGTCGGTTGTGGCACCTTGGGTTGTGGCACCTTGGGTTGTCGCACCTTGTCGCGTGACACCTTGGTTTGTGGCACCTTGTCTCGTGACACCTTGTCTTGTGGCGGGCATCCTCGTCGGGCTCGTTGGGGCTCAAGAACGCAGCTTGCAATTGCCGCCGCGTTTGCCGGGCGGTTCGCTGGGGAGTTCCCTGGGGCCGGATCGCGGTGCGGAGCAGCGGGGCTTGCCGCCGGCCAGTGCGTTGAATCCTGCGGGCACACCCAACTCCGATTCGCGCTCATTACCCGCGTTGCCGACGGCGCAGCCCATGCGAGGTGCGGCTGGCGTTGGCACTGGGTCGGTGGGTGCCGTGCCCAGCGGCAGCCAGACCGCTGGCTTGGCGGGCTCGTCGCAGGGGAATGCGGCGGACGGCGTGGCCTTGGAGCCCTCGACTTATCGCAGTCGCATCTCGATCCAGGGCAGCGTGGTGCGGTTGGACGTGTGCTTGGTGAAGGTGATTGAGAAGATCGAACTGCCGGCTCGCGAGGCGGGCGTGTTGCGGGCGTTGGCGGTTCGCGAGGGGAACTTGGTCGACGCCAATAGCTTGCTGGCCAAGGTAGACGATCATCAAGCCGTGACGGAATTGGAAAGTGCCAAGCGTCGTTTGGAGGCCTCGCAGCTGAAGATCAGCAGTGACATTGGGATACGCTATGCGCAGGCGGCCAAAGAGACCGCCTGGAAGGCCTTTCGCCGCGAGGACACCTTGGTACGCCGCAACGCTGGGACGGAAGCCAAACGCGACGAGCTGCAGTTGGCGGCGATTCAAGCTGACTTGCAGTATGAAAAGGCCCAGCACGATTTCAATGTCGATCAGAAGGCCGTGAAGTTGGACGAGTTGCAGGTGCAGAAGGCCCAGCAGTTGCTGGACCGCCACGACATCTTTTCGCCTTGGGCGGGGGTCGTGAACCAGGTATTGAAGCGGCAGGGCGAGTGGGTCAACGCGGGGGATCCGATCCTGGAGTTGGTCCAGATGGAGCGGCTGTGGATCGAGGGCGACATCGACCCGCGGCAGCTGAATCCGCACCAGATCTCGGGGCGGCCGGTGCAGGTGAATTTGCAGTTGGCCGGCGGGCAAACCGCCACGTTCACGGGCTACATCGCCTACTTGGATACGCAAGTGGTGGGGGACAGCTTCAAGATTCGGGCCGAGGTACAGAACCGGCAACAGGAAGGACATTGGCTGTTGATTCCTGGCATGTACGTCGACATGTCGATCGATCTGGCGGGCCCGACCGTGGCCGAACGCGTCAGCCAGCAACAGTAACAGACAGTAGCAAGTCCGCGGCGGACGGTGCTTTCCGCCGACCCAAAATGGTCTACAATGGTCCCGAAGTCGGTCTCCTGCCGACTCGCGGGGGTTGGCTGTTTTTGGGAAAGTACGGGATGGCGTTGCAGATTTACATCGATGGGAAGTGGTACCCGAAAGACGAAGCCAAGGTCAGTGTCTTCGACCATGGCCTGCTGTACGGGGACGGCGTCTTTGAGGGCATGCGGAGCTACGGCGGCAAGGTCTTCCGCATGCAGGAGCATCTGGATCGCCTGTACGACTCGGCCCGCGCCATCCATCTGACGATCCCCATGCCGCCCGACGAGTTGGCTGCGGCCGTCTACAAGACGCTGGAGTTGAACCAACTGACCGACGGCTACGTCCGCTTGGTGGTGACTCGCGGCGTCGGCGACTTGGGTTTGAACCCCTACCTCTGCCCGCAGGCCTCGATCATCATCATTGCCGACAAGATCAACTTGTACCCCGCCAAGTTGTACGACGAGGGCATGGAGATCGTCACTGCCAGTACCGTGCGGAATCACCCGGCATCGATCAACCCGCGAATCAAGTCGCTGAATTATTTAGGCAGCATTTTGGCCAAAATCGAAGGCTTGCAGGCTGGCTGCAACGAGGCCTTGATGTTGAACATCAACGGCGAGGTGGCCGAGTGCACGGCCGACAATATTTTCTTGATCAAGCAAGGGCGAATTGCGACTCCGCATGTGAATGCGGGCATCTTGGACGGCATCACGCGACGCGCGGTGATTGAGTTGGCCCAACAAGCGGGTATTCCGGTCGCCGAAACGACGTTGACTCGGCACGATGTGTACGTGGCCGACGAGTGTTTCTTGACGGGCAGTGCGGCGGAAGTCATTCCCGTGATCAAGGTCGATTCGCGACCGATCGGCAATGGGCAAGTCGGACCGATCACCAAGCAACTGATCGCCGCCTTCAAGGCTTTGGTTGCAAAGTAGTGCCGGCTATCGAGGAGGGCTTGTTGATTTTTCCGTAGCGGAACGCGTCAAGCGTTTCGATTGAGGCGAAAATGCCGTGTTTTTGACCGATTTTCTTGAGTCGGGCAACTACCTAGCGAGCAAGTCTGGAAAAATCAACAAGCCCTCAAGCGTTTCGATTGAGGCGAAAACGTCGTGTTCTCGCCAGATTGCCTTGAGTCGGGCGGCGAATTCGCGTGTGAGTCTGAAAAATCAATCAGCCCTGCACGCAGTCCGCCAAGTAGAAACGTTACCGTTTAGGATTTGGGTGGGGTGGACAAGCGAACGGCCCGAGGAGGGCAGGGCAGGACAATCGTTGTGGGCCAGTGTGCGAACAGAGGAGACGACGAGATGCAGAGCAGCGAACGATCGAAACCGCAACAGGTGCTTCCCGCTGTAAGTCGGCTGGACGATCTCCCGCGGGTGTCAAGCGCGGCGAGTGTCGGCCGAAGTTCGTTAAACCGGATCGCGAGTCGGTCGGGAGCGCTTTGGGTTCTGCTGGTGGGCTTGGCTGTGGGGATTGTTGCGGGGATGTGTGGGGACGCGCCCCGAGTCTGGGGGGCGGCGAGCCTGACTTGCTGGCAAGAGGGGGAGCAGGAAACCGAGCTGGATGCGCGGCGGAACTCGATTGAGCAGCGGCGTTTGGCGGTGCAGCAGGAGCGGGAGCGGGCTCGGTTGCGTCGTCAGGAGGGCACTCGCGAGTCGACGGATCGCATGCCTGAGGGTGTTCCGCCGGGTCTGACGCATTATAAGGGTCGCGAGATCGCCCAGACGATGCACTACCTGGGAGCGCCTTGGCTGACGCGTGAGGAGCGGGAAGTCGAGGAGAAGTGTTCGTTGATGTTGGCCAACTGCCAGGTCAAGTCGGGCATGACGGTCTGCGACATGGGCTGCGGAAACGGGTTTTATACGTTTCGTTTGGCCGAGATGGTCGGGCCGGAAGGTTTGGTCTACGCGGTGGACATACAACCCGAGATGTTGGTGCTGTTGCGGGAGGAGATGGAGCGTCGGGGTGTGGACAACATTGTCCCGATCGTGGGGTCGGTTCATCATCCGCGGCTGCCAGCGGGTCAGATTGACGCCATTTTGTTGGCCGACGTGTATCACGAATTTTCGCATCCCGAACAAATGTTGGCGGCCATGCGGCAGTCGCTCAAGCCGGACGGCTTTGCCATTTTGTTGGAGTTTCGGGCCGAGGACCCGCGAGTGCCGATCAAACCGTTGCATAAAATGAGCAAGGAGCAGATCCTGTTGGAGTGGCCAGCGAACGGCTTCAAGCTGCGTGACCAGTTTGATGGCCTGACGTGGCAACACATGATGTTTTTCGGCCGCGACGAAGCATTTGCGGCTGAAAAATCCGTTCCCTAGTGTTATAAACCGAAGAGAAGAATAATGAGTAAGACCTTTAATGTGGCGATGGTGGGCTTGGGCTTTGGTGCGGAGTTCATTCCGATCTATCAGGCCCATCCGAATGCCAATGTGCACGCGATCTGTCGTCGCAATGTGGCCGAGATGAACAAGGTGGGGGATCAGTTCGGTATTGCCAATCGCTATCAGAACTACGAAGACGTGTTGGCGGATCCGGCGGTCGATTTTGTGCACATCAACAGCCCGATCCCCGATCACGGGCGGATGACCTTGCAGGCCTTGGATGCTGGCAAGCACGTCATGTGCACCGTGCCGATGTCGACCTCGATCGATGAATGCGAACAGATCGTGGAAAAGGTGCGGCAGACGGGCTTGAAGTACATGATGGCCGAGACGGTCGTCTACAGTCGCGAATTCTTGTTTATCAAAGAATTATACGAAAAAGGCGAACTGGGTAAGATCCAGTACCTGTCGGCTTCGCATCCGCAGGACATGGACGGGTGGCCAGATTATTGGGAGGCGATGATCCCGATGCACTACGCCACGCACGTCGTCAGCCCGGTACTGGGTTTGACCAACAGCAAGGCGGAGTACGTTTCGTGTTTCGGGTCGGGCGAGGTCCGCGAGGACATTCGCAAGAAGTCTGGCAATCGGTTTGCGGTGGAAACCTGCCATATCAAGTTATTGGACAGCGACCTGTCGGCTCACGTCTGGCGGTTCCTCTACGACACGGCTCGTCAGTATCGCGAAAGTATCGATGTGTACGGTTCGAAGAAGTCCTTCGAATGGTCGTTGACCGAGGGTGGCAAGCACGTGTTGCATACGGCCAAGAAGCCGGAACACGAAATTCCGGAACTGATTGACGTGCCGGATTACGCGCATTTGTTGCCCGAACCGATCCGCAAATTCACGCAGACGATCGAGGATGCGGACCACTTGTCGTTCATCCAGGGTGGCGGTCACGGCGGATCGCATCCGCACATGGTGCACGAAATGCTGTCGGCGTTGATGGAGAATCGCGACCCGTGGCCGAACGCCGTCACCAGTGCCAACTGGACGTGTGTTGGTATCTGTGCGCATCAGTCGGCCGAGCAGGGCGGCAAGATCGTGCACCTGCCCGAATTCACCTTGGGCAAGTAAGGCGGCCCTGGCGGCAACTGCCCATCAATCGGCTTTCCCGGGCGGATCCCACCGCCCGGGCTTACCTTTTTGACGCAAATACCCGCGTTAATGGGTCGCTTTTTGGCACGGTTGCCGTTTCCGAGTTATGATAAAGATGCTGCGGTGCTGGCTGGGCGGTCGGTCGCCTTTTGCGGTTGATTCTGGGGCGGGCTTCATTTCCAGGGCGGGGTTCATTTCCAGGGCGGAGTTTCGAGCAAACATTCTGGTCGGCAGGAAAACTCGGGGCGAGGGCGGTACGTTGGGGCGTTGGGGCGTTGTGTACTCACTAACTAATCACAAGTACAAACATGAAGCAACAAACAACAGCATGCGAGTCGATGTCGACTCACTCAGGTGCGTTCGACTGGACCTCGTCCACCTACCGGGCAATTCGTTGGCTAAGCGGCGTGCCCGTGATCTGTGGCCTCTGGTTGGTGCTGGTCTGCGGATCGACGAGTGCAAAAGCCGCGGTGAACACATCGGTCGTGACAGATTCGTCGAGCGTGACTGAGTCGTCGGTCGAGGCGGAGATGGAACCGGCGGTGGCGGCGGAGTCGCTGCGGGTGTTGTTTTTGGGTGATCAAGGCGGGCATCGGCCGCGTGAGCGGTACGACTTGGTGGCTCCGATCTTTGCTCGTCGCGGCATCGACCTGACCTACACCGAGGCGATGCCGGAGATCCGGTTGGAGAATCTGCAGAAGTACCACGCATTGTTGGTTTACGCGAATATCGACGAGATCGATCCCGAGTCCGAGCAAGCGATTCTGGCGTATGTTCGCGGCGGTGGTGGCTTTGTCCCGATCCACTCGGCCAGTTTCTGTTTTCGCAATTCGGAGGCGATGGTCAAGTTGATCGGTGGCCAGTTCCGCGAGCACGGGACGGGCGTCTTCCGCACGGAGGAGGTCGGCGATCATCCGATCAACCGATCGTACGGCGGCTTTGAGAGTTGGGACGAGACCTACGTGCATCACAAGCACAATCCGGACAACCGCACGGTGTTGAGTTACCGAGTGGACGAGCGGGGCCGGGAACCGTGGACGTGGGTCCGCGACGAGGGACGCGGCCGGGTGTTTTACACGGCTTGGGGGCATGACCACCGGACGTGGAGCCGACCTGGGTTTCACAACTTGTTGGAACGTGGCATTCGTTGGGCGGCGGGCCAGGACCCGGAAGAGGCTGGGGCTTACTTGGCCGAGCGGCCGTTCCCCACTCCCAAGATGACATCGCTGCCGGACGGCCCACCGCCATTCGAGTTCGAGGACGTGGGCGCTAAGATTCCGAATTATACGGCCGCCAGCCAGTGGGGCACGCAGGGCGAGAACTTGTCGCTGATGCAGAAGCCGCTGCCGCCGGAAGTATCTCAAACGCGTTTTTCGGTGCCCGAGGGGTTCCGGGTGGAGTTGTTCGCCAGTGAGCCGGACTTGGGTGGCAAGCCGATTGCGATGGCCTGGGATGAACGCGGTCGATTGTGGGTCTGCGAGACGGTGGATTATCCGAACGAGTTGCAGCCACCGGGCGGGGGACGCGATCGGATTCGGATCTGCGAGGACACGGACGGCGACTGGAAGGCCGACAAGTTCACCGTGTTTGCTGAGGGCTTGAGCATTCCGACGGCCATGGCCTTCTGGCGTGGCGGCGTGATCGTGCAGAACGGCACCGAGACCTTGTACATGAAAGATACCGATGGCGACGACGTGGCCGATGTCCGCGAAGTGGTTTACACGGGGTGGGAGCTGGGGGATACGCACGGTGGCGTGAGCAACTTCCAGTACGGTTTGGACAATTGGGTCTGGGGCATGCAGGGCTACAACAGCTCGCGTCCGCAGCATGGCGAGAAGACCTTCCAGAACTTCCGCCAGGGCTTCTTCCGCTTCCAACCGGAAGGTTACGACTTGGAGTTCATTCGTCCGACGGACAACAACACGTGGGGGTTGGGCATCAGCGAAGAGGGGTTGATCTTTGGCTCGACGGCCAATCGCAACCCGAGTGTCTTCATGCCGATCGCGAATCGGTATTACGAGCAGGTGTTGGGTTGGCGAGCTTCGCTGACGCTGTCTTCGATTGCCGACACGCACAAGTTTGCACCGATTACCGAGAATGTCCGCCAGATGGACCACCACGGTGGCTACACAGCGGGTGCCGGCCATGCTTTGTACACTGGCCGTGCCTATCCACAGGAGTATTGGAATCGAACGGCGTTCGTAAACGGCCCGACAGGGCACTTGGTCGGCATGTTTGTCTTGAGCCCGGAGGGTGCGGGCTTCCGCAGCACCAGTCCGTTCAACTTGATCGCCAGTGACGACGAATGGTCGGCGCCGATCAAGACGGAACTGGGGCCGGACGGCAACATGTGGATGATCGATTGGTACAACTACATCATCCAACACAACCCGACGCCACACGGTTTTGAGACCGGCAAGGGCAATGCTTATGAGACGGACCTACGTGACAAGGTGCATGGTCGCATCTATCGCATCATTGGGCCCTCGGAAGAAGCTCAGCCGATGAGCTTGGCGGGGGCCAGCAACGAGCAATGTGTGGCCACGCTGCGGCATCCGACCAGCTTGTGGCGGAAGCATGCGCAGCGACTGTTGGTGGAACGCGGGGCCGTGGAAGTGGTGCCGCAGTTATTGGCCTTGTTGGCCGACAAATCGATCGACGAGATCGGTTTGAACGTGGGCGCGATTCATGCCCTGTGGACGCTGCATGGCTTGGGTGTGATTTCGCCTTCGCATCCCGAGGTCTTGTCGGCCGTGGGTGCCGCGTTGCAGCATCCGTCGGCGGGCGTGCGACGCAATGCGTTGCAAGTGGCGAATAAAGACGAAGCGACGGTGCGGACCATCGCCGGCGGGAACTTGCTGTTCGATGCTGAACCGCAGGTTCGCTTGGCCGCGTTCTTGGCCTTGGCGGATTGTGACCCGGCCAACGTGGGCAGCCAGTCGGTTGGTGCGATGTTGTTGACCGCCATCGCTGATCCGTTGAACTACACGGATCGATGGTTGCGGGAGGCGGCCACCAGTGCCGCGGCTCGGCATGCTTATCCGTTCCTGGTGGCAGCGACTGGGCAAGCGGCTTTGCCGGGCGAGGTCTTGGAACTGTGTGAAGTGGTGGCGGAACATTTTGCTCGGTCGCAGGCCAATCAAGCCACGGTCAACATGACAGCTTTGATCGAGGCGATGGCCCAGGGTTCGCCGGGGACGGTCGCACCGATCACGCGTGGCTTGTTTGCCGGATGGCCGGCCAATGCCAAGATCGTGCTGACCGATGCGGTCGAAGAGCGATTGGTTGAGATGGTCGAGCGGGTCCCGACGGCTCAGCGGGGCGCGTTGTTGCAATTGGCCGATCGCTGGGGCAGTCGCCGGTTGGAGGAATTCACCAAGGCGGTGGTCGATGAACTGTTGACGGTTCTGGACGATGAGTCACAAGCGGATGGCGAGCGGGTGGCCGCGGCCGAGCGGTTGGTGTCGTTCCGTCCGACGGACATGGAGACGGCCCAAGAAATTTTGGACCGCATTACCCCGCAAACCCCGGCGGAATTGGCCGCACGATTGGTGACGGCCTTGGGCGAAATGCAGGCCGAGGCCTTGGGACCGGCGTTGATCACCAGCGCCGATGCATGGTCGCCCGTGGTGCGACAGGCGGCCTTTACGGTGCTGCTACGTCGAGCGGCTTGGACCGGTAGCATGTTGGACGCGATGGAAGCCGGCGACCTGTTGGTCTCCGACTTGAGCTTGGAGCAGCGGCGTCAGTTGGGCGAGGTCCGCGGGCAGGCCTTGCGTCGACGTGCGGTCGCCATTCTCGAAAGCGGTGGCGCGTTGCCGAATGCCGATCGTGTGGCGGTGTTGGAGCAGTACACGGCCGCGGTGCACGGTACCGGCGATGTGGCTCGGGGCAAGAAGATCTTTACGGATGTCTGTGCCAAGTGCCACAAGCACTCCGGTGAGGGGGTCAACATTGGCCCGGACTTGACTGGCATGGCCGTGCATCCGAAAGAGGAATTGCTGATCCATATTCTGGATCCGAATCGGGACGTGGAGAGCAATTATCGGATGTACAACGTGCAGACGGTCGACGGCTTGGTCCTGTCGGGCATGCTGAGCTCGGAATCCAAGACGGCGATTGAATTGGTGGATACCAAGGGCGAGAAACAAACGGTGTTGCGCGATGACATCGATGAGTTCCGCGCCTCGCGGATCAGCCTGATGCCGGAGGGATTCGAAAAAGAGTTGAATGTCGCTCAAATGACCGACTTGTTGCAGTTCTTGACGGCTCGAGGCCAGTTTTCGCCGATCGATCTGACCAAGGTGGCGACAGCTGCTTCGGATCGCGGGATGTTCATCGATCCGAATGCGGAGGTGGAGCGGTTGGTGTTCGACAAGTGGGGCGGTCAGACCTTTAAGGGTGTGCCGTTCTTTGTGGTTGATCCGCAGGGTGGCAAGGTCAACAATGTGGTTGTGTTGCGTTCGCCGAACAGCCCGCTCACGTCTCGTCATCCGCGGGAAGTGTCGTTGCCGTGCACTGGCCCGACGAAGGCGATTCACTTCTTGAGTGGCGTGAGTGGTTGGGGTTATCCCTACGCGAACGAGGTCTCGGTGTCGATGATCGTGCGATTGGAGTACGAAGATGGCGCGATCGAGGAGCATCCGCTCAGCAACGGCGAGCACTTTGCGGATTACATCCGGCGGGTGGATGTCCCGCAATCGGAGCTGGCGTTTGACTTGCGTGGTCGTCAGATCCGCTACTTCAACGTCATGCCTCAGCGGCGTGAGCCCTTGAAGAGCGTGCAGTTGGTCAAGGGTCCGGACACGACGGCCCCGGTCGTGATGGCCATCACCGTGGAAGCCGCCCAGTAACGGGGAGCAACGTCATTTGCTGAGGAGCATCGATGAACAAATCGCCAAGTTCACGGCAGGGGCTGCAGTGGAACGAGTCGTGTGGGGATCGATGCCGTCGCGTGGTTCTCGCTTTGGTTCGGTTCGGTCGGCCGGGGGCAGTGTTCCTGCTATGCGGCTGGCTGGTATTGGCGGGAGGCGTTCGATTCGAGAGTTGCTGGGGTTGGGCGGCGGCGGCGGCCACGTTACCGATTGGTGCAGCTCCAATCAGCCCAGAGTTGGCGGCGTTGGCGGCTCAGCGAGATGAGGGCTCGGACGATCTGGGGCGGCAGGCCGCGACGATTTTGGCGCGGCGGTGCATCGAGTGTCACGACCCGATCTCGCGAGCCGGCGAGCTGGATCTGACACGTCGTGAGTCGGCGTTGCTGGGCGGCGACAGTGGTGCCGCCATCGATTTGGGCAACTGGGAAGCGGGGCAAATGTGGCTCCAGATCGAGTCGGGCAATATGCCGCCGGTCGGCTACCCACGTTTGACCGAATCCGAATTGGCGACTTTGCAACATTGGTTGCAGGGCGGGGCTGTATGGCCTGTTGATGCGATCGACCCGACGGAGTTCGGCGGGGATTGGCGGTTGGCTCCGAATTGGCTCAAGCGTCTCACCGTCGAGCAGTACGTTCGTTCGGTGCGGGCGATGACGGGTGTCGATATCCGCCAATCGGCGGTGTCGCGTTTGCCGGCGGATGCGCGAGCGGATGGCTTCACCAACACGGCCTACAACTTGAGGCTGGATTTGGACCACGTGCAAGCCTATGCCGGTTTGGCGCGTGAGGTTGCCCAGCAAGTGGACTTGGTTGACTTGTGGCGGCGACTGGGGATCGACGCGCGGGACTTGGAGCAAGTCGATACGGTGCTGCAGGCCCTGGGCCAAGCCGTGTATCGCGGGGGATTGAGCGCCCCCGAAGTTGTCGCGCTACGATCGGTCTACGAAACAGCGCTCGGTGAAGGGGGCAATTCTGCGGCCGGTTGGCGTTTGGTCCTGCAAAGTTTATTGCAGTCGCCGCGGTTTCTCTTCTTGATCGAGGCGGCGAACGAATCGACGACTGCCGAACCCGTACCCGGCGATGAACTGGCGGTTCGGTTGAGTTACAGCCTCTGGGGGGCCCCACCCGATGCCGAGTTGTGGCGGGCGGCGGCCGCCGGAGAGCTGGAACAGGACCAGCGACTGCGGGCTCAGGTCCAACGGATGCTGCGGGATCCGCGAGCCCAAACGTATTCTGAAATTTTTGCGCACGATTGGCTGGACTTGGAGCGATTGTCCCATTTGCGGCCCAACCGGGAGTTATTTCCGAGTTTTAACCCGGAACTTGCTGTTGACATGCAGCGTGAGACGGCCGCTTATTTCCAGCATGTCGTTTGGACCCAGCATCGTCCGCTATCCGATCTGTTCACCGCTCCCATTGCGTTTCTCACCCCACGCCTAGCTCGGCATTACGGTGTGCCCTGGGATTACGCCGCCCAGTTGGCAGTCTGGCGTGGGTGGAATGGACAAGGCGACGCCAGAGCGGTCAATGAGTCAAACCATGCCGGCGAATCACGGGCGATTGATTCGGCTGGGTTTTCCGATCGAGCGTTGCGGTGGCCGCAGGCGCTGTATGTTTTCGAGCCCGGTGTGGCACAGCCATTGCAGAACTTGGGGCTGGCGGGCCCTGCTGCCGATTTGGAGACATTGGGCGAGGTCCGGTTAGACGGAACCGAGCAGTCGTGGCAGTTTGCTGGTGGGTTCTTGCGGACGACCCAACCACCTGGTCTGCTCACTGCGCGATTAAAACAACAAGGTGCGTTGACGATTGAGGTCGTACTGCGTCCCGAGTCGTTGGAGCAGGATGGCCCGGCTCGTATCTTGACCATCTCATCGGGCACCAGTCAACGGAATGTGACCTTGGGGCAATCTCAAGATGCCTACCACATCCGCTGCCGAACGACTCGGACTAATGACAACGGTGCTCCCGATTTGCAAGCAGTCGCTGGTTCGGCTCAGCTGACGTGGACCCATTTGGTTTACACCTTTCAGTCCAACGGCTTAGCCACGTTGTATGTCAACGGGCAAGAGCAAGGAACGCGTCAAGTTGGCGGTGACTTCAGTAACTGGAGTGAAGGATTCCATTTGGCGATTGGCAATGAAACCAGCGGTGATCGCCCCTGGCGGGGGTGGTTGCGGCGGGTGGCCATTTACGATCAGGCATTGACTCCCGCGGATCTGGCTGAAGCGGCCGAGGTGTTGGTGCCACACGACGTATCGCAGCAACTTGAACGGGGTGGCCTGCTGACTCAGGGTAGTCTGTTGACCGTGGGCGGCGATCAGGCCTCGATGGTCGCACGAGGTTTGTTTGTGATGGAAGATTTGTTATACGGTAAAATAGGCAATCCGCCGCCGTGCGTGGATTCGACACCCAAACCCAGCCAGCCGGGTCAGTCGCAGCGTGACATGGCGATGGTGCGGATTGAAGACCAGGCCTGTCGTAGTTGTCATGCCAAATTTGAGCCCTTCGCCTTTGCGTTGGAACGTTACGATGGGCTGGGAGCCTACAGTCGCCAGGATCGCTTCGGCAACGACCTGCGGGAGGACGGGGCGGTGCAATGGCCGGGCTCGGACGAGGTGCTCGCCTACGAGACGACGCGCGAGTTGCTGGCGGCGTTAGCGGACAGCGATCGTCTGAAACGCGGCATCACGCGGAAGTTGGCTCAGTTCGCCATCGGTCGTCCGTTGGTTCCCGCCGACGGGCCAGTCATCGACGTGATTCACCAGCGCGGCTGGGATAACGGGGGGACCTATACTAGCCTGATGACGGAAATCTTGGTCAGCGACCTGGTCCGATTGAAGAATCCGTAGTGCTGTTTGGTTGCTCGGGGCCAAAAGTTGCTCGATCGAGTGGGATTGTGTGGCGAGGGGGACTGGGATCGGCTACCATGACGGTAGGGCAGCGTGGCTGAGTGTTTTTCGCGGGGCTTGGAGGGAGAGTCGGATGCCGAAGCGCCAACCCATCACGCGGCGATTGATGCTGCAGGGTCTGGGGGGGATCACGATCGGTCTGCCCTGGTTGGAGGAGATGTTACCGGCTGCGACGGGTGGAGTCAGGCCGACCGATGTTCCTGTCCGAGCGTTCAATGTTTTTTTTGGTTTGGGGATCCCATCGCCTTTGCAGCAGGAGGGCTTCGCGGGAGTCCTGGAGCCGCTGGGGCCGTTGGCGGATAAACTTCTGATCATGCGGGGTGTGGATCAGCTGCGAGCCGACGAGCCTGGTATCAACGCGCATTACGATGGCGCCTCGGCGGCTTTTACGGCTGAACCGCCCAACGGCACGGCTCGAGCGGGTGGCGCTTCATTGGACCAGATGATTCGGCTGGGCGCGTACCCGAATGGCTTGCCGACGGGGATGATCCCCAGCCTGGTGGCGGGCACGTACTTTCGCCGGATGGATCGCCCCGTGCGGTACATCCACAGCTTCCTGCCGGACGGAACTGCGGCGGCCGCGATGCAGGAGCAACCGCGCGACCTGTTCGCTCGGATCTTCGGCTCGTTGGAGGCCTTGGATGAAAACGATCCGCGGCACAAACGCCTGCAGCGCAGTGTACTGGATGCCGTCAAGGAACAGGCCAATTTTTACACTGGCCCGCGGTCTCCGTTGGGGGCCCAGTCCCGTTCGCGGTTGGCGGATCATTTGGATCGCATTCGCGAATACGAGCAACGCGTGTTTGATAGCGAGAATGCGGCCAATCGTCGACGGGAACAACCCCCGCTGCCACCGGAGTCCAAGTTGTTGCACGGTGGTCAGGCCGATCCGGGCGGAGAGGGGATCGACATCAGCGTCGCAGATTTGGTGGAAGAATGGCGTCTGATGGCGGATCTGTATGCGTTGGCGATCTTGACGGATCGTGTCCGCTTCGGTTCGCTGACGTTTTTGGCGGCGGGAGAACGGATTCGCTTAAAAGGGGCATACGATTACGACGGGCGCCGCATCTTTCAATTCGACGATGCCGCCCAGCGGAACTCCTCGGGGGCCAATGCCTGCAGCCATGAATGGTGGCATGCGTTTAGTGAATCGGGGGAGAATCCGCAATTGCGTGCCCACGCCCATTTGAAGATGCGTGAGGTGGCTTATTTCCTCAGTTTGCTTGATCGCGAGGAGGCGCGGGAGGCCAACGGCCGAACTGTCTTGGAAAATTCCCTGTTGACCATCTCGACCGAATCCGGCGACGGGCGACACAACGATGTCAAACGCGAATTATCGGGCGTCTTCCATGCGGTGACAGGCGCCAATGGTCGTTTCCAGACGGGCCAAATCTTGGACGTGGGCGCCGAGGGATTGGACGTCTACAACACGATCTTGGGGACGCTGGGCGTCTCCGAGCGACTGGGGCCGGCCCAACGCCCGAGTCAAAGGGTCGACAAAATCATCGCGTAACACAGCCGCGTTTTCCGACTGTCCTGCCGATACCGAGCCGACTCAGGGATTCCAGACGCCGCCACCGAGTTCGGGGGGGATGGGATCCAGATCGTCGGGTGTGTCGTACTGTTCGTGGATCTTCTTCAATTCTTCCCTGCGTTGGGCTCGCGGCAGCCGCGCCCAGGCGGCTTTCTCTAGTCCGAACGCCCGCTCCAAGAATTCGTAGTAGTCGTCAGAATACAGCGGATCGCCGGGTTCCCGCGCCTCCGAGTTCGATGGAGGCGTCACCGGCCCCTTGGCAGTGGCGACTGGGGTACCGGCATCGGCTGAGAGATCGGCTGGTTCATTTCGCTTCAATGCCGCAGATTCGTTCGGGGGGGCCGGCGAGTCGGTCATGGCAGTAAAATCTCCAGTGGTGGGATCAGTTCATCAAGTTCAGCGGAGGAAGCAGCAAAAGCGTCCCTATGATTAGCCTTCGCCCCCTCAGTTAACAGGCCGCCGGGAGAGACCGTACTCACATTCCCATTTTCTAAAAATCTGCAAATCACCCCTTGCCCCCCCCCCCCCCGAAGCTGGTACAATGAAAGGTGACTCGTTAAAGCGACTTGGAACAGCAGGCCTACGGGGGAGGGAGCGTGCTAGAAAAAATGTCCATCCAGAGGGTAAATTCCCGGTGTTTTCTGAGCTGGCAGGGCCGCATTGGCTTTACTTTAGTAGAGCTGCTGGTCGTCGTTGCTGTATTGGCGGTACTTACCGGAATACTCATTCCGACGGTTCAGTACACTCGCGAGTCAGCCCGCTTACGTCAATGTCAAAACAATCTGCGGCAGATTGGATTAGCCGCTCTGGCGTATGAATCGAGCCAGCGGCAATTGCCAGCGGGAACACTAGGTTATCCCAACGCAGTCGATTGGAACGAATTTCGAAACCAACCTGCGGGGACGAATTGGCGCAAGGTGCCTCACTCTTCGTTTTGGATTCAATTGCTCCCCTACTTGGAACAACAATCGCTTTCATCGGACATTCACCCTGCCTTGAGGCGTCGCGGTGAATCATTGGTTGGCGCGGTAAATCGGAGTGGAGAAACGATAACGTGGTTTGGCGAGGCCGATGGGTTCAAGCAATTGTCAACGTCATCAATCGGAGTTTTCCACTGCCCATCCGATTCATTAATCAATCGGCCCGTCGAGGTAAAAATGGGTGGTGGCTCACAGCCGGTAACAACGGATGGTCGAAACGACCGCTTTGATTTTTTGAGTGATGTTCGACCAGACATTCCGGGAGCGTTGGTGGCTGCCAACTACTTGGGCTGCGCCGGGGCTCATTCGGGTGGAATACCCGCCGATCCAAACCGACTTCCATTCCGTGGTGCCATGTCAAGCGGCGAGCCGTTGAACCTCAGCAAGATTTTGGACGGCACATCAAACACATTTTTGGCGGGGGAAACGATTGGTCGTTGGCGACGGGGTGTCCGGCAACGGGTGCAACTCTGGACCGTCGGCGGTTTGGCACGAATCCGAGGCGATGTGCCTTGGATGAGTGATCTGGACCATTTGGTGGATCCCACGAAGATCATGTTGGGAACGCCGCTTGAGGCTGCTGAAGTCGGTTTTGGAGCGATGCATCCGGGCCAGGTTGCGTTTGTGATGGTCGACGGATCAACGACTGCCATCTCGCGTGAAACGGATTGGAAACTACTTTATCGCATGGCGGGAATTGCATCCTCCCAGAGCGAATTTTAACGGGGAGTCAATATGGTCAGTGATCGCACCTTAGCTATTATTTTGACTTTGCTTCTGGGTACTGGCATTGGGCTCTGGTATTTTCAACGTGGCAACAATGAACCACTGAGCGGCTTACCTTACGGGCTTGCGGTGCAGGACTCGGCGGAATTTAATTTTGGCGAGGTATTTGCGGGAGCGTTTGTAAAACACATATTTACTCTGCGAAACACGACCCCCTATGCCATTCACATTGATGATGTCCGGGCGACTTGTGGATGCTTGATTGCGAAACCCGAAACGATTGGTTCGATAATCGCCAGCAACGAAACACTCGAGTTTCCCATCGCCTTGAATACACAATCTCGCTCCGGAAAAACGGCTTTATCGGTCCACATCTTTTGGCACACACGCAACGGTGAACCGGATAGCGAGAAACCTGCGACCGAGCGACCGAATCCGACAGAGCGTCAGCATTCAGAACTTCGATTGGTGGGACGCGTTCGCAGCGTCATTGAATTAGAGCCTAACGAGATCGACTTTGGCACTTTGCGACCGAATGAAAGCAGCGAGCGTCAGGTGAAGATTTCCCGAGGTGATGGAGGTGATGTTCACAGAATCTCCTTTTCCGTCGCCGGTTTGGGATTAGAAGTCGAAGAAATCAATGCGCCCGCCAATGATACAACGGATGAAGAAACACCAAGTTCAGATCGCTGGATTCGCGTTCGAGTGAACCCAGGGGACTCATCGGTTGGCACTCGAATTCAAGGTGCAGTCAATTTAGAGTGTGCGGACGTGCCAGGAATCGGTGGTCAGGGATATCTCCGAGTTGCGGCAAGCGTGGCCTCAAAACTTCGCTGTCAACCGAGCCATATCGTCTTGATTGATCCAAACCGTACATCACAAGCCGTGGTATTCAATCGGGTGCCAGGCGTCACCGTGAAAGAGGTAAGTCTGTCGAAAAGCCTGAAACCATTGGTGACAATCGAAATGGATGCCGAACATGGATTCACTGCACGATTAATCACGGAAGCGATCGATCAGTTGGAATCAAGTTCGATAGAAGGCGAAGTTCTGATAGGATTTCAAGATGAGCATGGCGACGATTTTCAAAGCACCGTTCGTGTGCTTGTCGTTCGTGATACTCGGTCAGGGGTGTAGCACGTTTTTCGAAGGGTTGACAAGATGAACAGACTATTTTGTTTTGCAGTGGCGATTGCCTCATTGTGTTTCGTTGGGCTGATCGGCTTTGCACAAATTCCGACTCCGGTGCTACCCCCATGTTTTGAGGTTGCAGAAGCAGCAACCAAAGATTGTCTACCCCACATGGAGAAGGCATGTCCGACGTTCGCCCCGAACGACCCAGATCGGATAAAAGATTGCAAAAAAGCGGTCTACGAATCTAAGCCTGAGCGGTTCCCGTCAACGATCGTCCAGGCAGCCAGCGGGACCACTCATGAAGCCACGGCGGATTGCTGGTATTCGCAACCCTGTCTTTGGCAAACCATAGTTCATACATATGGTTGCGCTCCCAATCCAACTGGGCCAAAGACGTGGACGCATGCGTTACAGTTGCAAGCTGACAATGTAGTACTGACATGTGAAGACCCCAATTTTGAACCCGCACCCGAACTTTAAGGCGCGACCCCAATGCACTTCCTTGGATGCTATTGCTGATCCATACGAGAGCGAATCCCGATCTATCTCCGATGAAAGTGAAGCAATGATATACTCGCTAGGACTACTTTTCTGTGGTTTGGTTTTTGTCACT
This sequence comes from Pirellulaceae bacterium, assembly GCA_018402565.1. Classification (GTDB taxonomy): domain Bacteria; phylum Planctomycetota; class Planctomycetia; order Pirellulales; family Pirellulaceae; genus M30B19. The sequence continues at coordinate 377,004 of JAGYIQ010000004.1, forward strand.
GAAACTTCGACTGGCGAGTTTTTTGCTTTCGGAGACCCACTCAACAACCGAACTGTTTTGGGCACGAAACCAGATCCTCCTCATTCCGATGACGCCATAGATGATCGTGCGAAAGCGCTGTTTTTTGCCGCAATAGCGAAGCGAGATGCCGTGCAACGAATTGAGATTGAGGCGGTCATTGAGTTCAAGCAGTCGGGGAATGGGGAACCCTTTCATTACCAAGCCAGCGAACAAACCGTCATCGATCGGACTGCTGATCGTGCTTTTTTTCAGCAGGAGAAGAAAATAATTAAGAGTTCGCAGGGTTCGCGGTCCGAGCTTGCAAGAATCTTGATTCGTGATGGAATACGGTATCAAAAGTTGTCTCGCAATCACGACAATTTTACCGTAGAAACGGTCAAGTCCGACTTGTTGTTTGGTTCGATGAACCGCGAAATCGGGATGGACAACATTTTTCTCCTAGGGCTTGCCGCAAATCCCCAATCTGATTTTGGTACGACTATTTTTGAGGAATTGCGCGACTTTAGAAACGTTACGTCGTTGAAACTTGGCAAGTCGATTGACCATGAAGGAACGGTCGTTCAAGAGTTGATTTTCCGAACATCTTTTGCAGATAATCTGAACGTATGGATTGATCCCAAGTCCTTCCGCATTCATAAGGTTGATATGCCAGGCGTGCACGTGATTTCGTCGTACTATGAGACCGGAAATGAGACGGTGTTTCCCAATCGGGTTGAAGTTTCCGAGTTCGATAATGGGGTAGCTGTTAGGGAGCGGATTGTCACTGTAACACGTATTGAACTCGACAAAGAGTTTCAGGACGAGGATTTCAGTATTCAGCGGATTGGACCTGTGTTAAATGACTATGTTAATGATTACGATCAACAGCGAATTGTTGGTCGCTGGAACGGATACAGCTATCTCGGTGAGAAATCGATAGACAGTCCTACCGTCGAGGCGGCGATCACCGAGCAACGACTTGCTGGCCAAGCTTCAACTCCATGGTTGACGTACGTCATTTGGGCAGCAACCGCAATTGTGGCTGTTTACCTCCTAGTTCGCTTGACCAGGCCTCGATCGGAATAAGGCAATCCTGTTTCTGAAAATTCGTTGGGGAACTGGGTTACGTTATCATTCGGCACCGAGGGGGGCGGCAAATTCCAGGTGTCCCCTGCCAGCGACTGGACGGGGGCGGGACGGTACCCCAGGGGACGGGGCGGAAATTTTCAAATATTTCTCTTGCCAACCCCCTGGGCGATCCGCAAAATGGTATACTGCCGAGGCGGGAAATGAATCCCGCCCCCCCAATCCGGGCGTTTACTGCGGAGATTCCCCCCCCACAGTAACCGCCCGAGACGTCGACTCGAGGGTTTCCCCCCCGAGCGATCCCGCCCCCGCCTGAAACGCGAGAAACAAGATGTTGCGAATTCTCGGACGATCGACTCGGTATTGTGACGGCGTTTCCCGCCGTGATTTCTTGGCCATCGGTGGATTGACCTTTGGAGCCGGTGGGCTGGGTTTGGCCGATTGGTTCCGCACGGAAGCTCGGGCCGCCACCGTGGCTCGGCCCACCGGGGGGCTGGGGCATAAAGCCGTCATCAACATTTTTCTGGCGGGTGGGGCTCCGCATCAGGACATGTGGGAGATCAAGACCGAAGCCCCGGCCGAGATCCGCGGCGAGTTCCGGCCGATCGCGACCAGGGTGCCGGGGATCCAGATTTGCGAAGTGTTTCCGCGGTTAGCCAGTCTGATGGACAAGGCGGTGGTCATTCGTTCGTTGGTTGGTTGCAAGGATCGCCACGAGGCCTACCAGTGCATGAGCGGTTGGTTCCCTGACGACTTGCAAGCTCTGGGAGGTCGGCCCTCGATTGGTTCGGCGATCGCTAAACTCAAGGGCTCGGTCGATCCCGCCGTGCCCGCCAACATCGGTTTGGCCTCGCGGACGCAGCACGTCCCGTGGTCCGATCCGGGAGCGGCCGGGTTCTTGGGCGCGGCCTATTCGCCGTTCAAGCCGGACGGGCCGGGCATGGACAACATGAAGCTGCACGACATCACCTTGGACCGCTTGCAAGATCGGCGGCGACTGTTGACCAGTCTCGACAACCTCCGCCGCGACATCGACACCAGCGGTGCGATGGAGGGCATGGACGCGTTTGGGCAGAAAGCGTTTGATGTGCTGACCAGCAGCAAGTTATTGGACGCTTTGGACCTGTCGAAAGAAGACCCGAAGCTTGTCGAACGCTACGGGGACGGCAAACCCTATCAATACCAATACGATGGCGCACCGACTTGTAATGATCACTTGCTGTTGGCTCGGCGGTTGGTCGAAGCGGGAGCTCGCTTTGTTAGCTTGAGTTTCGGGCGGTGGGACAGCCACGGCCAGAACTTCGACTTGGTCCGCGACCACGGCAGCAAGTTGGACCAGTGTTTGAGTGCCTTGATTGAGGACTTGGACCAACGCGGGATCTTGGATGATGTCTCGGTGGTGGTCTGGGGCGAATTTGGTCGTACGCCGAAGATCAACGACCAAGCCGGCCGAGACCACTGGCCAAACGTCAACTCGGCCTTTTTGGCCGGCGGCGGCATTCGGGCGGGCCAGGCCATCGGCGCGACCAATCGTTTGGGCGAGTACCCGGTGGAACGGCCGGTCCACATGCAGGAAGTGATCGCCACGCTGTACCACAACTTGGGGATCAACACCAGCGCGACGACGATCGAAGACCCGACCGGTCGGCCGCAGTTCTTGGTCGACCACCCGCCGCTGCCGGAGTTGATCTAGTGCTTCGTCACCGTTTCATTTTGGGATCCGTGTGGTAAAGGGGTCAGGAGTCAATTGCCGGAACGGCCCTACGGGTGCTTCGCACAATTGACTCCTGACCCCTTTACCACACTCGTTGGCGGATCGTCAGGAGTCATGGGAGATCGATCATGGATCGTGAAACACTGCTGCAAGCCATTGAGAATGGTCCGGTGCGCGTGACGATGAACGATGGATCGAGTTACGACATAGGTGGTCTGCGTGATGTCGCCGTGGACAGCAGTACTTGCTACTTGATGCAACGCGGGCCCGACGGCCGCTATCGCGCGATCTGGTTGGCTTTGGTTTGCATGACCAAAATCGAGCAGTTGTCGACCGCTTCCTGAGCAACAATGTCAAAGCCTAGCGGCTTGCTAAAACGATGCGGCCTGGCAACCGGTTCGCTTCCTCAACCGGGGGATCAACATCGGTGCCACGACGATCGAAGACCTGACCGGTCGGCCGCTGTTCTTGGTCGACCACCCGCCGCTACCGGAGTTGATTTAGTCGACGGCGTTCACAACCGCCATGGATCGAATTAAGGCTGCGAGGGGAGAAAGAACGGTAACCGTTCACTCCGCGGAGAAAGTTTGATCCGCGAGAAATGGGAAGGGCTGGAGGAATTCGTAGGGTGTCGTGGAACAAGTCGGGCTAACAGCACGATTGTTTGCGAGCGAGGGCAACTGGAGAATGTCACGAGTAGACGCCTCGAACGATCCGACTTGTGGAACGCACCATCCCCTAGCCAAAACTTCTCGGCGCCCCCCCCCTCTGCGGTGTTCACTTTTCTGGGCCGGCCGGAAGTTTGAACCGCGAGAGATGGGAAGGACGCAGAGGAAGACAGCGGTCGCTCGGTATTCTCTGCGGACTTCCACCCTCTGCGGTGTTCCCTTTTTTGGGCCGGCCGGAAGTTTGAACCGCGAGAGATGGGACGGACGCAGAGAAAGACAGCGGTCGCTCGGTATTCTCTGCGGACTTCCACCCTCTGCGGTGTTCACTTTTTTGGGCCGGCCGGAAGTTTGAACCGCGAGAGATGGGAAGGACGCAGAGGAAGACAGCGGTCGCTCGGTATTCTCTGCGGACTTCCACCCTCTGCGGTGCTCCTTTTTTGGGCCGGCCGGAAGTTTGAACCGCGAGAGATGGGACGGACGCAGAGAAAGACAGCGGTCGCTCGGTATTCTCTCGCGGACTTCCACCTCTGCGGTGTTCACTTTTGGGCCGGCCGGAAGTTTGAACCGCGAGAGATGGGAAGGGCGCAGAGGAAGACAGCGGTCGCTCGGTATTCTCTGCGGACTTCCACCCTCTGCGGTGTTCCCTTTTTCGGGCCGGCCGGAAGTTTGAACCGCGAGAGATGGGAAGGGCGCAGAGGAAGACAGCGGTCGCTCGGTATTCTCTGCGGACCTCCACCCTCTGCGGTGCTCCTTTTTTGGGCCAGCCGGAAAGTTTGAACCGCGAGAGATGGGAAGGGCGCAGAGGAAGACAGCGGTCGCTCGGTATTCTCTGCGGACTTCCACCCTCTGCGGTGTTCACTTTTTTGGGCCGGCCGGAAGTTTGAACCGCGAGAGATGGGAAGGGCGCAGAGAAAGACAGCGGTCGCTCGGTATTCTCTGCGGACTTCCACCCTCTGCGGTGCTCCCTTTTTCGGGCCAGCAGAAAGTTTGAACCGCGAGAGATGGGAAGGACGCAGAGGAAGACTTAGATTGTTGTGGAGCAAGTCATAACAGAACAGTTTTTTTGCAATGAACATGCGGTAAACCTCCGGATATCACCCGATACGCCATCACCGCCACCTGCCGAACCAACCTAAAATTTTTGGCGGATTTCTCTTGCGGATCGCCCAGGGCCTGGGTCAAAATGGTAGAATGAAGGTCGACTGCTACAGGTCTCTTGAGACTTTTTCGGTCGCCACCCACCTGCACAGGATCGCGGATCGTTCCTGCCCCGCCCCCGCCCAACTGCGAGTTTGCCATGATAAAAACGGCTTTGAGATCAGGCTGCCCGGTCGTCGTGATGCTGCTGTGGCTGGTGCTTTTACCCGGCAATCCATCCACGCTTTCGGCGAGTGCCTCGGGTGCAGTAGGCTCGGGTGCAATGGATTCAGGTCCAGTGGACACGGCTTCAGCCTCGGAGGAGCAGCGGGCAACAACCTCGTCAACCGAGTCGTTCACCGCCTTGCAGTTTGAATCGGCGGGGGACCATGCGATCCAGTTGCAAGGTGCCGACGCGCGGTGGCAGGTCCAAGTATTGGCGACCGATGGGGTAGGCCGAGTCCACGACGCCACGCGGTCAGTGCATTATTCGGTTAGCCCGCCGCACTTGGCCACGATCACCCCCGACGGCTGGTTAACTCCAACGGCCGATGGCCAGGGCACCGTGTCGGCCGTGATCGGCGATTCGCTGGCGGCGACCGCTCCTCTGGCCGTGACCGGGATGTCGGAGCTGCAGCCCGTCAGTTTCAACAACCAGATCATTCCGATCTTCACCAAGTTCGGTTGCAATGGCGGCGGTTGCCACGGCAAGGCCTCGGGACAAAACGGTTTCAAGTTGTCGTTGTTGGGCTTTGAGCCGGCGGAGGATCACGAGTTCATCGTGCACGAGAGTCGCGGTCGCCGCGTCTTTCCGGCGGCCCCGGAGGAGAGCCTACTGCTGCAGAAGGCCATCAACACGGTCCCGCATGGCGGCGGGCAACGCCTGGAAGCCGATTCGGACGAGTACCGTCGCATGGTCCGTTGGATCGCCCAGGGCATGCCGGCGGGCAATCCGGAAGAGGGCCGCGTCCAACAGATCATCATCCACCCAGAAGCTCGGCAGTTGCAACGCGGCAGCAGCCAACAGCTGGCGGTTTTGGCTCTGTACACCGACGGCCGCGTCGAAGACGTGACGCGGGGAGCGACCTACGAATCCAACTTTACGGATCTGGCCGAAGTCGACAATCGCGGCTTTGTGCAACTCAAACAGCAGGCCGGTGATGTGGCCGTGATGGCTCGGTATCAAGGCCAAGTCGCCGTGTTCCGCGCCAGTGTCCCGTTGGGGGTGGAAGTCGCTCAGTGGCCGGTCGCGACCAACTCCGTTGATGTGGCCGTGTTCGACAAACTAAAGACACTGGGGATTCCCCCGGCCGGTACTTGCGACGATGCCACGTTCCTCCGCCGCGTGAGTCTGGACATTACTGGTCAACTACCCACCAAGGAACAGGCCTTGGAGTTTTTGGCGGATACGGCAGCGGATAAACGAGCACGGTTGGTGGAGCGGTTATTGGCCAGTGACGCGTATGCAGATTATTTTGCGAGGAAGTGGGTGACCATTCTCCGCAATCGCCGCGAATCGGAAGATAAAAAGTATGGGGCCTTTGCCTTTCATCAATGGCTCCGCGACCAGTTCCAACAGAACGTGCCCTACGATCAATGGGTGAGTCAATTGGTGACCGCCGCGGGCGACGCCGAGATCAACCCGGCGGTGATCTGGTATCGGCAGGTGCCTAACAACGAGTCGCGTCTGGAGGACATGGCCCAGATGTTCTTGGGGCAACGCCTGCAGTGTGCTCGTTGCCATCATCATCCGTATGAAAAATGGAGCCAGACGGACTACTACCAGATGTCGGCTTTTTTCAGCAAATTGCAGCAGAAACCTGGAACCACGCCCCAGGAGCCCAGCTTTGTTTCGCGAGTGGGCGGCGCCGGTGCGGCGCATCCGAAGTCGGGCCAAGGTCTGCCGCCCACCGGATTGGACGCGGAGGCGCTGCCCGTGCCGGAGTACTTGGACGCTCGCGTGGCACTGGCCGATTGGATGGTGGCCGACAACAATCCGTTCTTCGCCAAGATGTTGGCCAATCGCTACTGGAAACACTTCTTCGGCCGAGGCTTGGTCGAGCCAGAGGACGATCTGCGCGTGACCAATCCGCCATCGAACCCGGAACTGTTGGACGCTTTGGCGCAACACTTGGTGGAAAACAACTTCGACCTGAAGTCCCTGGTCCGGCTGATCTGCAACTCGCAGGCGTATCAACTGGGTCGCGACGCGGACGAACACAATGTGCGAGACCAAACCAGTTACTCGCGATTTTATCCCAAGCGATTGACCGCCGAAGTGTTGCTGGATGCGGTGGACCAGGTGCTGGGGACCAGTACCCCGTTTGCGGGCATGCCAGCGGGGACGCGGGCAGTTAGTTTGCCGGACACCAGTTTCTCGTCGTATTTCTTGACCGTGTTTGGGCAACCCGAATCGACCACGGCCTGCGAATGCGAGCGGTCCCAAGAAGCGACACTGGCGCAGAGCCTGCATTTATTGAATTCTAAAGAAATGCAAGCCAAGCTGGCCGAACCCCAAGCACGACCGGCGGCCTTTGCAGGGCAGTCGAGTGCCACGGATGAACTGATCGCGGACTTGTACCTGCGAGCCTTCAGTCGTCCGCCGACCGATGAGGAACTGCGGGCGGCGCGGGATTACGTGACGGCCAAGGAGACGGCCGCCGCGGACAGTGACGAAGCCCGCCGAGCGGCTCGGCAGGTCGCCTTCGAGGATCTGGTTTGGGCAATCGTCAATACCAAAGAATTTCTGTTCAATCATTGAGGCTTGTCTTTGTGAACGACCGGACGATGTTTGCCGCCATACCGACCATCGGACTCGCGTTGTCATGCGTGAAGCGTGCACTGCTGGCGAATTCGCGTGTCGGTTGGCAGAGCATTCTGTGGGCGTGTCTGCTGCCGTTGGTGTTGGTGCCCGCGGGTTGGTCACAACCCACGCCGCAGCTGCAGGCTTTGAGTCAGCACGTGGGTCAGGCGGGAACGACCGTGTCGGTCCAGGTGTTGGCGGTGGAGCAAGGCGAGCAGATTGGGCGGTTGGTGTTCTCGCACCCGGACATCACGGCGCGGTTGTTGACGGACCCTGCCAGTGCCCCAGCGCAAGTTGCTACGCCGAGGTACGGGCACTTCGAAGTCTCGATCGGTCCGCAAGTGGCGGCGGGGATCTACGATGTGTGTGTGGTCGGGGCGGCGGGCGTCTCCAACCCGCGCGCCTTTTGGGTGACCACGCAGCCGGTAGTGGTACCGGACGCAGCGGCCGTCGATTCGCCCGTGGGTGCGCCGTTGGAATTGGACCGAGTGGTTTGGGAGCGATTTCGTGGGCCGCAACCCCAGCGATTTCACTTGAGTTTGACTGCGGGGCAGGCAATCGAATTGCTGGCTTATTCTCAGTCGTTGGACTCGAATGCGCTGCCGGTGTTGGTGCTGCGGAATGAGGCGGGGCAGGAAGTGGCCCGCGGCCGAGCGGCCAAGCAGACTCCCGCTCGGGTTCGCTTCGCTGTCCCCAGTGACGGGCGGTACTGGGTCGAGGTCCAGGACATGCTGTACCAGGGCGGTGCGGATTATTACTACGCTTTGACGGCTCGGGCGATCGACCTGCCCGCCGAGTCGGTTGAGACCGCGACCGCATCCGAGACGGCAACCGAGAGCGTGACCGAGCCGGCAGCGGAGACCGTGGCGGTGGGGACGGAGGGTGGCGTGGTGGCGGAGGCGACCGAGTCGGCAGTGGACCGCGGGTTGGTGGCTTGGACGCAGTCATTGCACCAACGAGGAGACCGTCGTCAACGCCTGGCGATTCGCCAGCCGTCGATTGTCCCGTTGTTGGGGGATTGGGCCACGGGTGCGGGTGGATTGGACTTTTCGTCGGTGCCAACCAACTCGAGTCCCGGCGGCGTGAGTGAATTGCCGGTGGTGGTGGCGGGTGTGTTTCCCGAGCGACCGGAGCCCGTGCGGTTCGATTTCCAGGGCAGCGGCGGGCAGGTGGTATGGTGCGAAGTGGTTTCGGCCGGTGCCGAGCAGTGGACGGATCCGCAGTTGTTGTTGTATCGCGTGCGGCAGGACGAGCAGGGAGTGGAGTCGCTGCAATTGTTGACCCATCAGGACGATGCACCGGGTGTGGGTACTGGGCCGGTGAACATCGCCAGTCCCGATCCGGCGTTTAGTGCCACGTTGCCTGAGGACGGTCGGTACTGTGTGATGGTGTTGGATCAAGTGACCAGTCCTCGTCCGGACGACCAGCGTCGCTTTGTGGTTTCGGTCGCCGCGCCCCAACCCGACTTCCAATTGGTGAATCATCCGCTATTTTTCAATAACGACCCAGCCCAGTCGCGGCCATGGGGCATGCAGTTGGCGGCTGGTGGGACGGCGGGCTGGCATGTGCACGTGCTGCGGCGTGGCGGGTTTGCGGGTGCGATCGAACTGACCGTGGAGGGTCTGCCGGAGGGCGTGCGAGCGGTGCCGGTGATCGTGCATCCCGCGGTCAATCAAGCCACGGTTGTGATCCAAGGTACCGCAGAACTGGGGCCATGGTGCGGCACGGTGCGGATCGTGGGCCGAGCGGTGGGAGAGCCCGCTTTGCGGCGTGTGGCTTGGCCAGCGGCGATGTTGCAAGCGGCCTCGCCGCGGCGAGACAAGATTCGTTGGGGATTGGTTGCCGAGACGCGATTGTCGACGGCGGATGGGCCACCCGCTCCGCTGGGCATGTCGTGGCCTCAGCCGTTGGTGAACGTAGTGCCGGGCGAGGCGGCCACAGCAGTGTTGAATTTGGAGCGACGCGAGGGCGGGGCAGGGCAGGGGATTGTGCGGCCGGTGCAGTTGCCACCCGGGTGGTCGGTGAGCGAAGTCACCATCCCACCGGATCAAACGCAGGGTTCGATCACCATCCAGGTTCCCGCGGAGACGGTCGCGGGACGCTATACGGTCAGCTTCCATAACGAGACCAAGCTGCAATGGAAAGTGACGCCCGAGGCGGCAGCGCAAGAGGTTGCCGTTTGGTTGCCGGTGCCACCGTTGGTCATCGAAGTCGCACCGCGGCCGGCCCAGTAAAGACTGGTGCCGTTCAATAGTCGAACGGGTAGTTTGGGACGAACCGAAGCGGACGGACGCGAAACTCTAGTGCTTTGTCACCGTTTAATTTTGGGATCATAAGACATGCGGGAGCCCAAGATGCCGGCAAAACAGTCGATTGCCATTTGGATGATATTGTTCCTGGTATTGAGCTTGTCGTTGTTTGAGATCCGTGCCGCTCAGGTCGGGCAGGATGAGGACGGCTTCGAGGAGATGGGTCGCTTTCGAACATTGGGGCCGACTCACTTCTTGTCGATCATGTGGAGCCACAATCCACTGGGGTTGACCGATGAATTAAAAGCCGAGATTCGCCAATTGATGTTCGATCCGGCAACCAACGGTCCACGCCTGTTTGACGACGCGGAACAACACCAACGGACGTTTGATCAGATCATGGCGTTGCTGAACCCTGATCAACAACTGATGTTGCGGCAGATTGTTCGTTTTCATTACTACGAACGAGCGGTATCCAAACACTACCGAGAGGTTGCCGCCTACTCGAGATATTTTTGTTGGCTGCATCCCGACCTAGCGAAATTGATTGACGTTCAAGACGATCAGGTTCGTCGATCCTTGCAAGCCATTAAGGAGTGTAAGGAACAAGAAGAGGAACGAAAGCGAGAACATCACGAATTTTTGGGGAACCTGTACGAAGAATGGCAAACCGAGTTACTCAAGATTTTGTTGCCGCGGCAAAAACAGCAGTTCCATGACACCTTGGGCCAGCCATTTGCATTTGGCGCAAACATTCGGCCGATTCTCAAGACGCCTTACGCCTCGGACTACCTCCCACTTTTCTTGCAACCGAACCCGGTCGAGTTCGGCTATTCCGGTGGTGTTGAGCCGTGGCATTTATTGCTTATCGGACAACAACGACTGGACGGGCACATGAACCTTCACGCCGAAACGACAGTTCTTCTGGCGACGGAAGTCAAGTCGGAGTTACGGCTCTCCGACAGCCAGGTCGAGCGGATCAAGGAACTGCAAAGCGAGTACATCCAACGGTATCCGATCCCCCAGGCCCTATCGATCGGATTTCGTGAACGTGGTGTGGCTTACCGTCCCGCTCCGGAGAGGACCTTCGCGAAAGCAAGGGAGGCGGAAGAGGAGACGGGACAAGATCTGGATCAAGCAGTGATCGATCCTGAGGTGCAATCCCTGCGAGATCGCTTGCAAGTCATCTTAGACACGAAACAACGAGAACGTTGGCGGCAACTGTCGAATCAGATTGTCCTCGGAATGGGCTGGATTGAGGTGCCGCTGACGTTCCCCGACTGGCCGAGCTATCTGGAACTGTCAGAGGCACAGATCGCTCAATTCAACGAGATTCATCGCGAGCGAGAAACTCATTTCGCAGCGGAACAGACGGCTTACTTTCAGGACATCAACGCCAGTCGGGCTCAAGTCAATGCCGTACCACAAACGCTGCTAACTCCTAGGCAATTGGCCATTTTGAGAGTGCACTTGGGAATCGACTATGCCGGCGAATGATCTCGGCTGGCGACGGTATTTCATGCCTGGAGCGATGCATCTTGGGGATTGGGGAAGTAAAATTAAGGTCAGCTCAGGGGGCACAAAGGAAGACAATGATGCGTCCACTTGGAAACTTTCTCACACAATCGATTCGGTCCGTAAGCGAGCCTCGTCAACGCTCCAGCGTGGCGCCTCTGGCGTGGGGCCTCGTGGTCTGGATCGGAACCTGGGCGGGAGTTGGCTGCGGGCCTGGGTCCACCGCTCAAGGCGTGGAAGTTGGGGGCCGGCATGCGTTGACGGCCGATGACGAGTATCAAGCTCGGGTCGCGCCGTTGCTGAGCAAGAACTGCGTGGCTTGTCATAACGCGAAGAGCGCCGAGGGCGGTCTGAACCTGGAGGGCTACGCGGAGATGATGGCGGGTGGGGACAGTGGCCCAACCGTCGTGCCGGGCGATGTGGACAGCAGCGAATTGATTGCGAGGATGCGGGCGACCGACGATTCGGTCATGCCACCGGACGACAACGGGGTCGGTGCCGAGCGGTTGACGGCCGAGCAGATCGAATGGGTGGCCCAGTGGATTGCAGCCGGTGCCGAGCCACCTGCGGCGGGAGCGGAGACCCGCATCCAATGGCGTGAGATCTCGGAGGCCGTACGCCCGATCTACGCGGTGCAGCTCTCGCGGGACGGTCACTATCTCAGTTTCGCCAAGGGCAACGTGGCCTACATCGTCCCGCAGCCCCTGCGAGAGGGTCCTTGGCAACCGCAACCTTTGCTGGACCCCGACTTGGAACTGGCGGATGGCACCGCTCTGACCGGCACCGACAAGGACTTGATTCACTCGTTGGCCTTCAGCCACGACGGCCAGCGATTGGCGGTCGGGGGCTTCCGCACGGTCAAAGTTTGGCAGCGACAGGTCCAAGCACAGGTCGTGGACGCGGGGGAACCGGTGACCGAGGGCACCGAACCGGCAGCGCTGGTGGTGCTGCCGACACAGGGCGAGGGGCCAGGCCCGGTGGCGATCGATGCGAACCAGCAATTGGTCGTCGCCACACCGTCGGGAACCGTGCAGAAAACGCTGGGAACAACCACTCGTTTGGCGGTGGCCGCGGCCTGGTCTGAGGGGGGAGCGAGCTTGACCGTGATGACCGCCGAGGGGGCGTTGGAGCGATGGGCGTCGAATCCGGAGGCAGCTGACGGGAGTTGGACGGGGCAGCCGTTGACGACCGCCGAGGCCTGGCGAGCGACTCGGAGCGACGAGTCCACCGCCCCGCTGGTGGTGGGATTGGTGACGACCGGACCGCAGCAATGGCTGGTGGTGCTGCAGTCCGGCCAAGTCTGGCGGGCGGTCATGACCGACGAGACCGGGCGTTGGGAGCTGGCCTTTGACCTGCAGCGATCGGTCCAGTGGGTATCGTCGAGTGCCGATGGCCAAAGTTTGTTGGTCGGTGACGCGGCGGGTTCGGTCAGCTTGTGGCGCACGACGGACGGGCAACTGACGCAGACGCTGGGGGAGGACTACCAGCGTTGGCAACGGCGGCAACAATCGCAAGCCCAGATCGCGCGACAAGAGGGCTGGATCCAGCGATTGAACGAGATGTTGCCGGGGCTGGAGGCGGCGGTCAAACAGGAGGAAGAGGCTCGCGTGAAGGTCGCGGAGAGCCACCAACAGGCGGTTGCGGCGCGAGAAGCCAAGGAGATGGAGATTGCCGCGGCCCAGCAGACCGTCAAGGATACGGAGCAGGCCATCGCTGCGATGGAGCAGCAGTTGGCTGAAATGCGAAACACTTTGGAAACGCAACAAAAATCCGTAGTCGATCTGGAGGCGCAGCGTGGTCCATTGGAGCAGAACGTGGCCAAAGCCGCGCAGGCCTTGGCGTCTGCAGATGCTGGATTGCAATTGGCTCAGGAGAAGATCCCCGCCCAGCAAACCCGCATCGAGGCTCAGCAGCAGACCTTGGCGGAGTCGCGAGCGGCTTGGGAGCAGTTTGAATCGGTGGCTGCTCCACCCGTGATCGCTGGGTATTTTGATAGCGAGCACGCCCAGCTGCTGTTGCTGGATCGGCGGGGTCGGGGGCTGTTGTATCGGAGCGAAGATGGTCGTCCAGTGGCGGTGCTGGAACCGCCGACCGAGTTTGAGGGCAGCGAAACCATCAGTTTGTCGGCAGTGGCGTCGGGCCAGGTGACGGTCGCAGGGAATGGGAGCCTGTGGCGTTGGGACTTGGGTCTGCCGTGGGAATTGCAGCAGACGTTTGGCAGCGAGAATACTGATGTTTTTTCTTTTCGCGTGACGGCCTTGGCGTTCAGTCCTGACGATCGCACCTTGGCGGTGGGCAGCGGCCCCCCCAGTCGTTACGGCGATTTGAAGGTTCTGTCGCTGGAGACGGGCCAGGTGGAGCGGGACTTCGGACAGGTCCATAGTGACACGATTTTGGCGTTGGAATATTCGCCGGACGGTCGTTGGCTGGCATCGGCCGGTGCTGACAAATTGTGTCGTCTGCACGATCCTCAGACGGGGGCCATGGTCAAGATTCTGGAGGGGCACACGCACTTTGTGCAGGGCCTGAGTTGGCATCGCCAGGCGCAGACCTTGGCGACGGCCAGTGCTGACAAGACCGTGAAGACCTGGGATGTGGAGACCGGCGAGCGGCGGCAATCGATCGGCGGATTTGGCAAAGAGCTGTCGGCGATTGCCTATGTCGGTGATACGGATCAAGTGTTGACCGTATCGTTGGACGGCCAGCCGCGTTTGCATCGCGGGGGCGATGCGCAATTGGTTCGCGGTTTTAGCAGCGATGCTCAGCCGCTGTATGCCCTGACGGTCAGTGCCGATGGTCAACATGGGGTGGTGGGCGACCACACGGGACGCGTCCGGATCTACAAGGTGGAGGACGGGCAATTGCTGCGTCAGTGGCCCGAGTAAATTGGCTAACTGTTTAGAGTTGGTGGGTTAAAACTCGGTAACCGTTCGTGATAAAACACGGTGAAGGGTTACACCGATTCCTCAAACGCGCTCCGACAATCGAAGTGCAGCTAACTTCTCAGAAAGACTGACGGATGCCAAAACCATTCGAGTGCCAGGTGCCAGAGCGGACGGCTTTTCAACGTGCCATGGTGTGTTGTGCTGGCCGGTGGATCAGGACCCTTTGCCTGTTGGGCGGTTTGGTTATGGCTGGGGTGGTGAGCCTCCCGCAAGCCAGGGGCCAAGCGGATACCGCGGGTGTTGGTGCGAGTGATCAAGTAACCGCTCGGTTGGCCATCCGTGACATCCGTGACGCAGGTGACGCAGGCGTTGGCGTTGATTGCTCGGCGGCCAAATCCGTCGGGAGCCACGACGAGGTTCTGACCGCCACGAGTACGGGACAGGAGCGGCCGTTGATGGCTTACATTGGCACGTTCAGTTCGCCGCTGCGTGACATGCTGCCGACTCAAGTGGACTTGCCACCGGGCAATGGTCGGGGGATTCATTGCTTTGAGGTGGATCGCGCCACGGGTGCGTTACAGCCGCGGGGGGTGTTTGAGTTGGGGACCAGTCCCAGTTGTTTGGCGGTGAATGCGGCGGGCGATCGCTTGTATTCGGCCAATGAAACCGATCGGATCGACGCGGACCAACAGGGCACGGTCGCGGCCTATGCCATCGATCGGCAATCCGGACAACTGACCTTGCTCAACCAAGTGCCCTCGGGTGGCAAGGGTCCGACCTATGTGAGTCTGCACCCCAACGGTGGGCATCTGTTGGTGGCAAACTACTTTGGCGGATCGGTGGCAGTGCTGCCGATCTTGGAGGATGGCAGATTGGGCGTGGCGACCTGTGTGGTGGTAGACGAGGGCGAGATCGGACCGACGACGGCGACCAATGCACCGCCGGGCAGCTTTGCATTCAGTGGTCATGATCGGACGCACGCTCATATGATTCAGGCCGATCCGACGGGAAGGTTTGTCCTGCACGTGGACTTGGGATTGGATAAAATTTTTGTTTCTCGCTTTGATGCCACGCGTGGCCAATTGTTGGCAAACGAACCGGCCAGCGTCTCTCTACCGCCGGGCGATGGCCCGCGACACTTCCACTTCCATCCCAATGGACGCTGGTTTTACAGTGTGCAAGAAGAAGGCTCGAACGTGGTCGTGTTCGACTTCGATATCGAGTCCGGCACTTTGACCGCTCGGCAGACCCTGTCGACCCTGCCCCCTGGTTACGCTGGCAGCAACTTTTGCTCCGAGCTGTTGGTGTCGCACGATGGTCGCTTTGTTTACGCGGGAAATCGTTTGTACGACTCGATTGCAATTTTTGCGGTACAAGAGGATGGGCGTTTGCAGTACGTCGGCGAAGAGTGGACGCGGGGCAATTATCCGCGGAGCTTCACGTTTGATCCCACGGGGCAGTACCTGTATTGCTGCAACCAGCGGGCCGACAATGTGACGCAATTCGAAGTCGATCGGGAGACAGGCCGTTTGCGTTTCACGGGTCGTTTCACGCCAGTGGGCAATCCCTCGCATGTCCTGTTTGTCGATTTGGACCAGCCAGCTCGGGCATCGCAGGGCCGCTGAGCCAGTCGCGTGGGACGGAACCGTGAGGGTCGCAGTCCCAATTCTCAATCTTTCGGGGTGTGACCGGTTCCCCTTTTGTTTTGCCTAATCGTCAAAGTTGACGATGGCGAGTCGCTGTCGTGCGGATGAGGCGGAGAATGCCGAAAAGCGGTCAGCGGCTGATGCGACCGGCGAGCGGACTCCGATACTGTCAAGAACGGCGCTCGGTAAACTCAGCGGGCAGCATTTCGCTCGAACGGAGGTCGCTCGGCCGTCACTTTTACACCACGACACACAACTTGGACCGGCAGGCGTTGAACCGACTTGTCTATCGTACCATTATCCTACCGTAGTCCTTCAGTCGCTGAGCCGTCATCGTCGGCATGGTTGGGGATCGACGTCTTTTGGGAGCGTCTCGACGAGGCGCTGCGGCAAGTGGACACCGAACCGGCATTGGCCGAACTGTGTTTGACCGCCGTATCCGACCGCGTTCCCGCCGAGGGGATCTCGATCAGTCGCTGCATCAAAGTCGCGGCGGATCGTCCTGACGAACCCAGGTTGCGTCCCTGGCACTCACGCGGGCATTGTCCTTTGAGCCCAGACCTGGTGACTCACTTGGTCGGTATCTTGGGAGCCCGTGAGGTCGCAAAACCAATTGTGGTCAACCGGCAAGTATCGCAATCTCGTTCTTGGCCGTATCCCGAAGTGCGGCAGGCGATTGTCCGAGCGGTGCGATTGGGAGCGGAGATCTGGGGGTTCTTGACCGTGTACAATCATTTTGAGGATGCGGAGTTCGATCCCGCCGTGGCCCAGCGGGTCGAGCAGGTGGCTCAATTGCTGGAGGCACACTTGGAGCGGGTTGGTCGATCGCGGGAGGCCGCCGCGTTGGGAGACGCCATGGTCGATGTCTTCCTGCGTTGCCTGCAGCAGCACGACTTGACGACTTATGAACACAGTCGCCGCGTTGCGACCACCGCTTTGGCCCTGGCCAGCTATCTCGGCTGTGAAGACTCGGATCGGCGGATCATCCACGCGGGTGCCCTGATGCATGACATTGGCAAGATCCGAGTCAACCGTTCGCTGTTGCGGAAACCGGGCGATCTCACGGCCGAGGAACTGGAGCGGTTGCGACAACATCCGCAGCTGGGGCACGACCTGTTGGAGCCGTTTGAAGTCTGTCGCGACTGGCTGCCGATCGTCCTGTTGCATCACGAGCAGCCCGACGGGCGGGGGTACCCGTGGGGCTTGGCGGGTGAGGAGATCCCGTGGATGGCTCGCTTGGTGGCAGTCGCCGATTCGTACGACGCCATGACTCGCGACCGCGACTATCGACCGGGCTGCGACCACCAGCAAGCGATAAACTTGTTTGAAGCGGGGCTGGGCAGCCAATGGGACGCGGACATGGTGCGTGCCTTTTTTGTGTCGGAGGCCTGGTCGGCCCACTCCTGACGGTTCGCGGGAGGGCTCGTTATATTGGGAGAGAAATGGGGCCTGAGGAGACGTGTCTCCGACCCACCGTCCCGCCTTGGCGGGGCTGGTCGGCTCGTCCCCCAGCGACCGAGTGCCCAGTAGCGAGGATTCTCCGTGACGAAATCTTTTTCCACCATTCCGGCCGCCGTTGATGCGATCCGTCGCGGGCAGGTCATCATCGTCTTGGATGATGAAAATCGCGAGAACGAGGGGGATTTCATCTGCGCCGCGGAACTGGCGACCCCCGACGCCATGAACTTGGTGATGAGCGGCCGCGGTGACTTTTGCATGCCGATCCTGCCCGAAACGGCGCAACGGCTGGAGTTGAAGCCGCTGTGCGAGGGACAAAACTCGTCGCCCTTTAGCACCGCCTTCCTGACGCCGCTGGACCACCGCTCTGCTCGCACCGGCATCACCGCCGAAGAACGCGCCACCTGCGTGCGAGCCATCGCAGACCCCAACAGTCAGCCCGGCGATTTTGTCCGGCCCGGCCACGTGCATATGTTGTTGGCCAAAGAGGGCGGGGTACTGCGGCGAGCCGGGCATACCGAGGCGGCCGTCGACTTGGCGCGGATGGCCGGCCTGCAACCCGCCGGGGTGCTGTGCGAGATCCTGAACGAGTCCGGCGACCGAGCCAATCGGGACGAGTTACTGGAAGTGGCCGCTCGCCATCAACTAGAAATCATCACCATTGAAGACCTGATCGCCTATCGTCGCGTCAGCGAAAAGTTGGTCGTCCCCAGTGCCTCGGCGAATCTGCCGACTCGCTACGGTGATTTTCGCATCGTGGTCTACCAGGTCAAATACGAAACGCAAGAACCCATCGCCCTGGTGTTTGGCGACTTGACCAAGGCCCAACAACCGCCGTTGGTGCGGATGCACTCCAGCTGTTTTACTGGCGATCTTTTGAGCTCGCTGCGCTGCGATTGTGGCGACCAATTGAACATCGCATTGGGTATGATTGCGACCGAAGGCTGTGGCGTATTGGTCTACCTACCGCAAGAGGGACGCGGCATCGGCTTGATGGCCAAGATCAAGGCCTACGCCTTGCAAGACGAGGGCTTGGACACGGTCGAGGCCAACCAGGCGCTCGGCTTCCAGGCCGACATGCGGGATTATGGGGTTGGCATTCAAATCCTAAAAGACTTGGGATTACACCAAATTCGTTTACTGACGAACAACCCGAAGAAGACCGAGGCCTTCAACTTGCGTGGGTTCAACTTGGAAGTCGTGGACCAAGTCCCGATCCTGCCACCGGTCAACCCTCACAACCTGATGTATCTGGCAACCAAACGGGACAAGATGGGCCACCGTTTGCCCTGAGCCCTTGGCAGTCCAGCGGTCAATGTTATTTGTCTGGGAGAGGCAATTCCGTGAGCGTCAATCGCACGATGTCTGAGATCGCGACCCACGCCGTCGCCACCGAGTGTTCGCGGGAGTCGGACCAGGGACTGGCGCCGATCCAACCGGGGGCGACGTTGGGCGTGGTGGGCGGTGGCCAATTGGGACGCATGTTCGCCATTGCGGCTCGGCAGATGGGCTACCGCATCGCTGTCTGGTCGGACGAAGCGGGCCCCGCCGCCGAGTGCGCAGACGTCAGCTTGGTGGCGGATTACAGCGACGTGGCAGCGGGGCAATCCTTCTTCGCTCAGATCGCCGCCCTGACGTTTGAGACCGAAAAATTGCCGCTGGATTTGTTTCGCCGCGTGCCGGCGGGGACTCCCATTCGACCCGGCATTCGTTTTTTGGAAATGTCGCAAAATCGCCTGCGTGAGAAGGGCGGACTGCAGGCGGCCGGGTTGCCGGTGGGGCCGTTTGCCCCCGTGCGGTCGCTCGCGGAACTGGAAGCGGGCGTGGCTACCTTGGGCACCCCTGCGATCTTAAAAACCGCCAGCGGTGGTTATGACGGCAAAGGGCAAATCCGTATTGATGCCGCCGAGGATCTGGACCAGGCGTGGCGGTCGTTGAACACCGACGAGGCCATCTTGGAGGCGTTTGTGCCGTTTGTTGACGAGATCAGTGTGGTGGCCGCGCGAGATGTGAGTGGGCAGTGCGTCACCTACGGTCCAATTCACAATACGCATCGGCACCACATCCTGGATGTCTCTTACTGCCCCGTGGATCTGACAGCCGACGTCCGCCGACGGGCGGTCGACATCACGCAACGGATTGCCGCCGAGTTTGCTGTGGTGGGTGTGTTCTGTGTCGAGTTGTTCGTGTTGGCAGATGGTCGAGTGTGGATCAACGAGATCGCGCCGCGTCCGCACAATTCGGGACACTTGACCATCGAGGGTCATGCCACCTCCCAATTCCAACAACAGGTCCGCTGCTTGTGCGGTTGGCCAGTCGGTTCGGCGGAGCAACTCAAGCCGGTAGCCATGGCGAATGTGCTGGGCGATTGTTGGCGCAGCGGCCCACCGGATTGGGGGTCGGTCGCCAGTCGCTGGCCGCAAGTCCAATGGCACCTGTACGGCAAGACGGAACCTCGTCCGGGTCGCAAGATGGGGCACCTGACGGCGACGGCGGAAACGCCGGCAGCGGCAGTGGAATCGGTCGTGGCGGCGCGTCAAGTTTTATCCCATAGAAGCAACGAGCTGTGATGTCCTCCTCCACCCTGTCTGCGACTGCCATGAGCGAGAGTTTTGTCGACCAACGCGAACGTTGGCTGTTGGCCCCGTACGCGATGTTCAGCCGCGATTCTGCGGGACGAAGGCGTCCTGAGCCATCGCATGCCTACCGCGGGCCATTCCAACGGGATCGCGATCGTATCTTGCACAGCTCGGCCTATCGTCGCTTGAGTGGCAAGATGCAAGTGTTTACCGGCGAGATGGGCGACTACCACCGCACGCGGTTAACGCACACACAGGAAGTGGCGACGATCGCGCGGACGATTGGCCGTGTGCTGCGATTGAACGAGGACCTGATCGAGGCCTTGGCCTTGATGCACGACATCGGACATCCGCCGTATGGGCACTGCGGCGAGGACGCCTTGGCGGAAGTCATGGAGCCTTTTGGCGGATTTTCGCATAATCGTTTTGCGTTGACGATTGTCGAGGAGATGGAGTATCGCTACCATCGGCAACCCGGTTTGAATTTGACGGCCGAGGTCTTGGCCGGTCAGGCGGATCGCACCGACAAGTCCAATGCCGCTCGGCCGTCCCTGCTCGAGGTCCAATTGGTGGACGCCGCCGACAGTACCGCCTACGATGCACACGACACAGACGACGCCATCAAGTTGGGATTGGTCACCTTGGAGCAACTGCAGCAGGTGCCGTTGATCGCCCGATGCGTGGAATCGGTGCGCGAGAGTTACGCCGATCTTTCGGAACGGTTTTTAAACAAAGCGGTTGTGCATCACTTGGTCAATCTGCAAGTGACGGACATGATCGAGTACTGTGCCAGGGAGTTGGAGCAGCGTCAGTTCGCCTCGGCCGACGCGGCGATGCAGAGTGATTTCCGGATTGGTCCCTCCCCCGAGTTGGCCGAACAGAAACGGGAATTGGAGCGGTTCTTATTCCAGAACGTGTACCGCCATCCGCGGCTCATCAGCGTCAGGCAGTTGGCTCACGAAAAGATCCAAACGCTGTGGCGGATCTATGTGGAGGACCCCAGTCGACTGCCCAAAAAGTACCAATTGCGAGCGGAGCGGATTGGGGTTCAGCAGATGGCCGCTCATTATATTGCGGGCATGACCGATCGTTTCTTTGAGGACACCCATCGCCTGATGGTCCAGTCGCGCTGACCGCTGAGGTGCGGGCTCGGGAGGTAGCCGAACAGCCCCAGTAGACCCGCAGCCGGTCAGTCATGCCTCCATTGGGCAAGGGGCTGGTTGATTTTTCCAGACTTGCACGCGAATTCGTGGCCCGATTCAATAAAGTCGAGCGAAAACACGGCGTTTTCGCATCAATCGAAATGCTTGAGGGCTGGTTGATTTTTCCAGACTTGCATGCGAATTCGTCGCCCGATTCAATAAAGTCGCGCGAAAACACGGCGTTTTCGCATCAATCGAAATGCTTGACGCATTCCGCTACGGAAAAATCAACTAGCCATTGACGCGTTCCGCTGCGGAAAAATCGACCAGCCGCAAAGGGGCGAATGGCGGGCCGGTAACAAGTCGGTTCAGGGAGTCGCCAGCCCTTGCCGGAGCCTGGGGGATGGCCGACGGCGGGGGACGCCTTATACTGGCAAGTTAGGGAGATTCGGGCCTGCAAACCAGCGACGGGGCGAGACGCTGGGGTGGGTCGCCGGTCGCGAGCGGCGGGAAGCGTGTGAAGGTCATTTGCCATGATGTTGTGGGTACTGAGAGTTATCTTTATTTTGTTGGCGGGCAGCGTCGGGCTGACCTGGACCAAGCTGGATCTGCCGTTCCTGACCTACGGGTATTATTGGATCCTGCCCGTGACGCTGCTGGCGGCGCTCCTGGTGATTGCTGCGGATGTCCTGATCAAGGAGAAGCGGATCGATTCCCTCAGCAGCATCTACTTCGGGATCATCGTCGGCCTGTTTTTGAACTTCATGGCGATGTTGGCATTGGATCCCTACTTCAACCAATTGATCTCGGCGAATGAGGCCAACGGCCAAGCGATCCGCACGGCCATTTCGCTGTCGATGGGCATTACACTCTGCTACATCACCACCAGCTTCATCATTCAAACCAAAGACGACTTCCGGTTTATCGTCCCGTACGTCCAGTTCGCTCGCGAAGTCCGTGGTGGCCGCCCCTACGTGCTGGATACCAGCGCGATCATCGATGGTCGTATCGCTGACGTCGTGCAAGTGGGGATCATTGATCACAAGTTGATCGTGCCCCAGTTTGTCCTGGCGGAACTGCAAGCGATCGCGGATAGCACCGACAAGCTACGCCGAGCCCGTGGTCGCCGCGGCCTGGACGTGCTCAGTCGCATGCAAGCGGATAAAGACATCGACCTGTCGATCGATGATCGCGATCACGCCGATCTCAGCAAAATGCCGGTCGATCAACGCCTCGTCCAGCTGGCTCTGCAGTTGGAAGCCAAGATCGTGACCAACGATTACAACTTGAACAAAGTGGCCAAGCTGCACAACGTCCAAGTCGTGAACCTGAACGACTTAGCGAACGCGATGAAGTCGATCTTCCTGCCGGGCGAGAAGCTGTCGACGCGCATCGTGCGGCCGGGCGAAAGTGCGGGGCAGGGCATTGGCTACTTGGAAGATGGGACAATGATCGTGGTCGAAGGTGCGCGGGACCTGATCGGCAAAGACATCTCGGCCTCGGTGACCAGCGTGCTGCAGACCAGTGCCGGCCGCATGATCTTCGGCACCTTGGAGCAGGTGCTCTCGTCCAAGGATCAGGCTTCCTCCAAGCCCAACCGGTAGTTGGGAAACTGCCAGGGGCCGCGGAACCAGTCTTGCAGACGCGTGGTATCGATCTGTTTTTGGCCCGCCGTTCGACCGCCCTCTTCGGTGAACTGCGGTGCAGGACAACCGTAACGCTGGGCCAAATGATCGTAAAAGGCTTGCCGCCGGATGGGCTGGCCATCGGCCACGTTGAGTACTGGCCAAGCGGGCGGATCGACCGCAGCCTGCCGTAAGATGGTGGCGGCATCGACCACATGGATCAAGTTCAACAAGCCCTGGCCACTGCCCGCGATCGGTTGGCCGTTCTGCAGTCGGCTCAAGTTGGGGATGCGTTCCACGGAATAGATCCCGGCCAGGCGGAAGATGGTGTACGGCACCGACGCTTGCTGGGCCAGCAACGCCTCACACGCCAGACTGGCGGCGGCGCCGTCGCGTTGAGCCGCCACTGGCCAGTTTTCATCGACGCGTGGAATGACATCGGTTGCCCCACCGTCGGTCTGGTAGACCCCCGTGGTACTGACGAAGAGGACGCGGGACGAGGCGTGGGTGTTCGCGTGAGGCGGAGCCAGTGCCTCGACGGAGCCCTGTGGAGCACGCTGCGCCAGCAACACGGCGGCTTGTGTGGCGGCTTGATAGATCGCTTGATGGTCGCTCCCTTGTCGGCGATCGTTGCCAATGCACACGGTGATGGAGCGGAAAGCTGGCCAAGTTTTTTGTTGAGCAAACTCCGCCCAGTCCCCATGGTCGGCTTGTACGGCGTGGATACCTTCCGATTGCAATCGAGCGACCTTTTCGGGATCGCGCGAAGTCGTCCAGACCTGCTGGCCGTCGGCCACCCATTGTCGCGCGAGCACTTGTCCCAAAAAGCCGCAACCAAAAATAAAGTGATGGTCCATAAATTGCCAGATCGCTCCCTGCAGGAAAATGCCGCCGCTATATACTACGTGACATGAGCGAAGCCACAACCCACAGACCTGCGACCGTCGGACGCTTGGCCCCCAGTCCCACGGGTGCCCAGCATGTCGGCAATGCTCGGACGTATCTCTGGGCGTGGCTCAGTGCTCGGTTGCAAGGCGGTCGGCTGTGGCTGCGGATCGAGGACATCGACTCGCCGAGGGTCAAACCCTGGGCCGTCTCGCAGACCTGGGAGGATCTCGAGTGGTTGGGCCTGGACTGGGACCCGACGCCGTCGACCATGACTCCAGTGACCGCTCCGATCACGCGGCCAATCACAACGGATGGACTCGGTACCGACGAGTTGGCGTCGCCGGGTTGGCCGGCGGGCGTATGGCGTCAGACCGAGCGATTGGTGGTCTACACCGAGTTACTGGAGCGACTCCGTGCGTCGGGGCGGCTGTATCCCTGTTACTGCACGCGGAAGGACATTGAGACGGCGGCCAGTGCCCCGCACCGGGAGGATCATCATCTGCGGTACCCGGACACCTGCCGCGAGAACCCTTGTCCAGCGGAGTTGTTTCCGCACTCGGCGACCACGGAGAGCGGAACCGAATCCACCGCGTTCGGGAATCTCCAACCGAATCGGCCGTTCGCCTGGCGGTTTCGCTGCCAGGAGGAAGTTATCCGTTTTTACGACGCGGTTTGTGGTGAACAAACTTCGCGGCCGCATCGCGACTTGGGCGACTTTGTGATCGGCAAAAGCTTTCCCCAAGTGGCCTATCAATTGGCGGTGGTGGTGGACGATCACCAGATGGGTGTGACGGAGGTGATTCGCGGGGACGACCTGATCCCCAGTACCTTTTGGCAGTTGGAACTGTACCAGGCCTTGGGTTGGTCCCCGCCGCGTTTCTGTCATGTGCCGTTGGTGGTGGGACCGGACGGACGACGTCTGGCCAAACGTCATGGCGATACGCGGCTCTCCGAAATTCGTCGGCGGGGCCTGGGTCCCGAGCGTTTGATCGGAATGTTGGGGCATCAAGGCGGTTGGCTGGCGTCCCCCGCGCCGCTGAGTGCGACCGACCTGTTGGAGGTCGTGCGCCAGCAGCTGCGGGAAGCAGGTTGGGACGCGTGCGTCAATTCGGCGGCGGAGTTTCACGCTGCCTTTTGGCGACGCTTACCCCGCCAGCCGTTGGTGCTGACCGATGCCCTGTGGCAATCGATCCTAGGCGGCCCCTAGCGAGGTTGTTTGCGCAACTCCAGCCATTCGGTGTGGAAGGTGCCGGGCCGATCGTCGCGTTGGTAGGTGTGGGCACCGAAGTAGTCGCGCTGCGATTGCAGGAGATTGACTGGCAACCGAGCCATGCGGTAGCTGTCGTAGTAGGACAGGGCGGCGCTGAACGCGGGAACCGGCAGGCCCAATTGTGTGGCGACGACCACGACTCGGCGCCAGGCGTCCTGAGCGCGACTGACGGCCTGTTGGAAGTAGTCCGCCAGTAGCAGATTCTCCAGGTCGGGTTGTTGATCAAAGGCGTCTTTGATCACGTCCAAGAATTGGGCGCGGATGATGCAGCCGCCGCGCCACAGTAGGGCGCAGTTGCCGTAGTTCAAGTTCCAATCGTGCTCGCGCGAGGCGGCCTGCAATTGCACGAAGCCTTGGGCGTAGCTGCAAATCTTCGAGGCGTACAGGGCTTGGCGGACGTCCTCGATGAATGACTTGCGATCGCCGATCAAGGACGCAGCAGCGGTGGGAGCGGGGCCGGCCAGGACATTCGAGGCGCGGACCCGTTGTTCTTTCATGGCGGACAAACCACGAGCGAACACGGCCGTTGTGACCAAGGTACTGGGGGTGCCCAGATCCAAGGCCAATTGGCTCATCCATTTGCCAGTCCCTTTGGCGCCGGCCACGTCCAGCACGCGATCGACCAAGTCGCCGTCGCCCAGCGGATCTTTGACGCTGAAGATATCGCGCGAGATTTCGATCAGGTAGCTTTGCAGCTCGCCGCGATTCCAATCATCGAAGACCTCGTAGAGTTCGCTGTTGGACAGACCGGCGGCTTCTTTGAGCAACAGGTAGGCTTCGCAGATCAACTGCATGTCGCCGTACTCGATGCCGTTGTGGACCATCTTGACGTAGTGGCCGGCGCCGCGTGGCCCGACCCATTCGCAGCAGGGGATGTCGTTGTTGGGACCCACTTTAGCCGCGATCGACTGGAAGATCGGCTTCATGATTTCCCACGACGCGGGCGAACCGCCCGGCATCAGACTGGGGCCTTTCAAGGCACCCTCTTCGCCACCGGAGACACCGCTACCGCAGTACAAGAAGCCCATGGCCTCGACTTCGGCCGTGCGGCGTTCGGTGTCGGCGTAGTGCGTGTTGCCGCCGTCGATGATCACGTCGCCGGGTTCCAACAGGGGTTGCAGTTGGGCGATCAGGGCGTCGACCGCTGGGCCGGCCTTGACCAGCATCATGATTTTGCGTGGTCGCTTGAGCGAACGCACGAGATCCTCCAGAGTGTGGCAGCCGACCACGCGGCGACCGGCGGCTTTGCCGGCCAAGAACTCGTCGGTCACCGACGTTGTGCGGTTGTAAACGGCGACGGTGTAGCCGCGGCTTTCGACGTTCAGCGCCAGGTTCTCGCCCATCACCGCCAAGCCAATCATGGCGAAGTCACAGGTTGCAGTACTCATCCGGTTCATACTTTCGAATCGAGGGCAGGGTTGGAAGTTGAGGTTGTACGATTTTGGCAGTGTTCGG
This sequence comes from Pirellulaceae bacterium, assembly GCA_018402565.1. Classification (GTDB taxonomy): domain Bacteria; phylum Planctomycetota; class Planctomycetia; order Pirellulales; family Pirellulaceae; genus M30B19. Next base: position 403,124 of record JAGYIQ010000004.1, read on the forward strand.
CCGACACGGGGCCGCGGCAGATCAGGGATCGACGACCGGCCAGGGCGGGGAGTCGGGCAGGGCGGCCGCAAATTCATTCAGCAGGTCTTGTTGGTAGTCGCCCGCGAAGCGACCGTTGAAGAATCGCTCCAGTCCCTCGACGTGCAATCGTTCCCAGCTCTCGGCTTCGGCACCGGGCACGATGGGGAAGAACAGGCAGGCGTTGGCAACGGCGGCCTGGTGATCACCGGGGGCATCGCCAATCATCAAGCAGTGATCGGGGGCATACTGCCGAGCATTGGCCAGATTCTCTTTCTTGCTGCCAGCCTCCTGTCCGCAGATGGCTTGGACAAACGAGCGAAGGCCGTGCTCGGCCCATTCGCTTTCCAGTGCCGCGTTGGGTGTGGCCGAGCAGACAAACAGGTCGGCCTGTTGGCTCATGCGGGCCAAGGATTCCTGGACCAACGGGAAGGGGGCGACGCCACTGACCATCCGTTCGATGTCCTCATTGACCGCCTGCGACCATTCGAGGGCGTGGGCCAAGCCCGCGTCACCGGTGGCAGCGACGGCCGCTTTGAGGGCCGGGTTGCCCAGCTTGGTCTCGGTCTTGACCCACTGCACCAGGCTCTCGGGCAGTGAGAATTGCAATTGCCGTTGGCGGATTTCCGGCCGCCGATTCAGCCACTCGATCGTCTCCACTAGGGCTGGGAAGCGATTGATACCGCGGCTCTTGGAGTACAGGTTGACGAACTCGGCGGCCTGCCGGGCGTACTTGCTGACGCCCTGCAAGCCGTAACAGCGGATGATGTTGGGAATGAAGCACTCTTTATGCTTCAACTCCATCGTGTCGAAAACGCAGCCATCGGAGTCGATACCGATGAGGAAGTCCTGAGTCTTTTGGATCGGGTGCATGACGGGTCAACCGCGGTTAGGATCGCCAGGGTAAAGGAACGGCCAGTTTGGGTGAGAACCCGTCGATATTAAAGCAGATACCGCGGCTTTCTCCCACTCCCCCGGCGACGGAAGGGCTCGTTGATTTTTCCAGACTTACACGCGAAACTACCGTCCAATTCAATGAAATCGGGCAAAAACACGGTGTTTTCCCATCAATCGAAACGCTTGACGCATTCCGCTTCGGAAAAATCAACCAGCCGCTGTTCACCAGGAGCTCGGCCCTTTTGGCGGCAGACCGAGAATGTTAAACTTCTGGCCCGAACGCTGGCCGACGATCTGTTTGTCGGGGCGCGACCATGAGAACCTTGTACTGGAGCGATTGCAATGCCCACCTACCATGACTTGATGCGCGACCTGCAGGTCAAGAACGATTCGAAGATTGTCATGTTGGTGGCCGACGGTTTGGGCGGCCTGCCGATGGCTCCGGGCGGCAAGACGGAACTCGAGACGGCCAACACCCCGCACTTGGACGCCTTGGCGGCGGATGGGGTGTGTGGGCTGAGCATCCCGGTGTTGCCGGGCATCGCGCCGGGCAGTGGCCCGGGCCATTTGGGTTTGTTCGGCTACGACCCGATGCAGTTCCTGATCGGCCGCGGGGCCTTGGAGGCCACTGGCATCGGACTTGAGTTGCAGGCCCAAGACGTGGCGGTCCGCGGCAACTTTTGCACCTTGGACGCGGCGGGGAATATCTCCGATCGCCGAGCGGGGCGCATCGCATCGGACGAGAGCCTGTTGGTGGTGGAGAAACTGCAGCAAGTGAAGCTGCCGGGCGTGGAGGTCATTGTCCGCGCGGTGAAGGAGCATCGCTTTGTCGTCATTTTCCGCGGTGCGGGTCTGGGCGGGCATGTTCGCGATACTGACCCGCAGCAAACGGGCGTCCCACCCTTGGCGGCCGTAGCCGATGACGCCGCCAGCCAACGCACGGCCGAATTGGCCAATCAGTTCGTGGCCCAGGCTCGGGAGTTGATCAAGGACGAACCAAAGGCCAACGGCCTGACCCTGCGTGGGTTCTCGGCCAAGCCGGCCATCCCCTCTTACCAGGAACTCTACGGCCTGCGGGCTGCGGCCATTGCGGTCTACCCCATGTACAAGGGTCTGGCCAGTTTGGTGGGGATGGACATCGTGGGCCAAGCCAAGGATCTGAACGAACAAGTCGCGGTGCTGGAACAGAACTGGCAGAAATACGACTTCTTTTTCTTACACTTCAAATACACCGATGCGGCCGGTGAAGACGGTGACTTTGCGGCGAAAGTCAAGCGGATCGAAGAGTTCGATGCCATCATCCCCGCCATTCGCAAATTGGGGCCGAGCGTATTGATCGTGACCGGCGACCACAGCACGCCGGCCTACTTGAAGGGACACAGTTGGCATCCCGTGCCGACCCTATTGCACTCGGATTGCTGCCGGCCGGACACCTGTACGACGTTTGGCGAAGACGCCTGCCTCCGGGGTGGTCTGGGCCAGTTCCAAGCCCAGTACCTGATGGGTTTGGCGATGGCCAACGCCGGGCGACTGTCCAAGTTCGGCGCATAAACTGCCGGATGAAATTCGCGCGAACCGTTCGAGCCGTTCACGGAACTGGATCGAGCGTGGGGCATTTGGTCGGACGGGCGAGCGCCGGCCGCTCGTCCCAGTTCGGCGTTTAGGCCGGCTCGATGCGGAAGACCTCGACGTCGACGCCGGGCGAGGCATGGGCCAGATCTGGGGGGCGGGAGCCGGTCTCGATGCCGGCGGCTGTCAACAGACCGTCGCGGAGCTGATTGACCTGGACCGGGGCGAACCGGTAGGGCGGGTGGTGGACTTGTCCCACGTGGATCGTGTTGTTTTTTTGCACGAACAGCAGGTATCGCTCGAGCAAGAAATGCTCGAGCGTCTCGGGTTGGGCGGTGCCCCACGCCGACGACGATTCCGCGGGCGTTGTGTAGGACACCTCCGAATGGACTGGGCCGCGGCGGCAGGTGTAGGTGTAGGTTTGAAGTGCGTCTGGGCCGCTGGCGTCAGCTGGCCCCGCCGAGCCCTGCATGTGGGCATAGTAGTAGGGCAGGGCCCAGCCCCAGCGGGCGGCCCACACGGCCAGACGTGAGTTGGCATCGAGTGAAAAAAAGTAGACGCCGGGCCGACCTTGATAATGGACGTAGGTCCGGACATTGGTCTCGTAGAAGTTCAAGCCCCAGGTGCCCGGCGACCAGGCAGGACGGATCCGCCGCATTTTGAACGGCACCACCGCCGCGTAGGCTCGGCCGTGGTAGGTGTCGATCTCCAGTGGAGCGGGGACGAGGGCTCGCAGGACTTCCTGCGGCACCTCCCAGTGCAAGAACAGCAAGTCCCGCCAAGACTGGGTGCCCGCGTTGCGACCGGCGGGGCGACGGGCGGGTGTCGTTCGATCTAAGTCCATCGTCAGGCTCGCGGTGTGGAGGAGAGGGCAGCAGCGTGGCAGTTGCAGCCCCGGTTAGCATTATGCCCTCGCCGAGTCAGCCGCCCAGCGGTCGGCCGAGACGCGATTCGCTATCACGCCCGCTATGCGGCCTGCTATCCCGCCTCACCGACGCGACAACACGCGAGCCGGGGTCGGCTTGTCTGCGGCGAACCAATGCCTAGACTTGGGAACACCGTTGGACGACCGTCGATGGACGTCTCAACCGCGGCCCACCGCCGCGGTTCGTTAGGATGCGTTGCCCCCGACCACAACCAAAGCCAATCCATGTCCGATCCCCAGACCCCAAATTCTACCACACCCGTGGAATGTTTACCGCCTGTCGGTCGTCTCTTGGGGGTCGACTACGGCACGGTTCGGATCGGCTTGGCAATCAGTAATCTGGACCAAACGCTGGCCAGTCCGCTGGAGGTTTATCACCGGCAAGAGGCGCGGCGGATGAGCCGCTTTTTTCTCGACTTGATCGCCGCCGAGCAAGTGGTGGGGTTGGTCGTGGGTTGGCCGATTCACACCAGCGGCGCGGCCAGCGAGAAGAGTCGCGAGGCCGAGACGTTCGCTCGTTGGTTGCGGGAGCAAACCCAGCGTCCGGTGGTGTTGTTCGACGAGCGTTACACGACCGCCTTGGCTCGGGAGATTCTCAATCAATCGAACCTGAGTGGCAAGAAACGCCGTGAACGATTGGACAAGATCGCCGCCCAAGTTTTGCTCAGTGCCTACTTGGAGTCGCCCGACAAAGCCCACCCGTTGGACGTGCCCAGCGAGTCACCGTCGCCGGACATGACCATCGACGATGGAGCCCCCGAGCGCCACGAGGGTGCTCGGCCGAGCCCGCGAAAACAAAACAGACATTAAATTAAACACACCAAAAACATTTATTCATCAATACAACATCCATGACCTTGGCTGCATTATTTCCCACGATCGCCCCACCCACCAGCCGCTGACAGGCAAACCAGCCGGAACGCGTTAGCGTCCGGTTCCTCGTTTACACGGTCGCTTGGCTGGCCAGGTACACGCCAACGATCGCGATCAGACTGCCGACGATGGCGATGGGGCTGATGCGATGTCCGAAGTAGTACCGCACCAGCGGGATGGCGAACAGCGGCGAGGTGGCCATCAGTGTCAGGGCGATGGCCAGGGGGGCCTGTTTGAAGGCGATTTGGCTGAGCCAGATACCCAGCCAGGTGCCGAGGGCGGTGGCCGGTACGATGTACTTCAGGTTCTCGGACCGCCAGGCGTCGCGGACGGCGGAGATAAACTCGCGGCGGAGCAGCACGTAGAACAGGGTCGCAAGGAAGGCCGCCGTGGTGCGGATGGCCGCGGCTTCCAATTCGCCGCAGTCCTGCATGGCTTGTTTGGATAGGCCGCCGCCCAGGGCTTGGCAGAGGGCTCCACCCAATCCGAACAGGACGCCGGCCCTCACCGACCCTTGGAACAGACCGGGCGCCTCCGCGCGGGACCGTCGATCGGTGACGACCAACAGCACGCCGGCCAAGGTCAAGCTGACACCGAGCCACCCGAACCAGGGCAACCACTCGCCGAAGACCAACCAACCGATCGCCGAGCCGAACAGGGGCGCGGTGGTGGCCATGACCAAGGCCAGTCGCGGTCCGAGGATCTGCAGGCTGCGAAAGAACAAGGTATCGCCGATGGCAATGCCGACCAAGGCACTGAGCGTCAACCAAGCAGTGCTGGCCAGGTTCCCCCAGTTGGCAGCGTCGGTCTGGACCACGGCGAGTAGGCCGACATGCAAGAGCAGCATGCCACAGCCGATGCCATTCTTGGCGAAGTTCAGAATTGCGGCCGACAAGCGAATCTGCCCCCAGAGCAGACTGGAGACGGTCCAAATCATCGCCGCCGACAGAGCCGCCCATTCACCTACACCCATGGCTCGACTTTCTCCATGTGTTTCAACTTTCTCGACTCGCGGATGACTGGACAAGGCCTCTGGGGCCGGTATAGTACGTTTTTGGAATTGTTGCCTGGCCCGTGACCGCAACCTTCTCGGATACCGGTTCAAGTTTCTGCCCCGGGACCAGTGTCCTGTCCCAGGACCGGTTTTCTGCCCCGGATACTGTTCTGCGGCGGTTTGCGCCCGCTGCTGCTGTTTACCCCGCCTGTTGGAGCCCCCGCGTCATGGCTACTCGACCCGTTCCGCCAGCCCAATCATCGGAGCCCACAAAAACCGCGACCGATCGTCCCACCGACCTGGGAGACCTGGGAACTGACCGTGTTCCTGGTCCCAGTGTTCCTAGCCCCAGTGTTCCTAGCCCCAGTGTTCCTGGTTTCGCCGCGTCGCCGGCAGGACCGGGCGGCTGTGACGCCCGGCCCATGACCATCGTCGGTATCGCTGGGGCATCCGGGGCCGGCAAAAGCCTGCTGGCTCGGTTGCTCTACGAGCGTCTGTCGGTGGGGCGTTCGCCGGCCGACATCGGCATCCTCAACGAGGACTCCTACTACTTGGATCGCAGCGATCTGACGTTGGCCCAGCGGGAGCGAATCAACTACGACCATCCGGACGCTTTGGAGCACGACTTGCTGATCGAGCACTTGGTCGAGCTCCGCCGCGGCAACTCGGTGCAGGTCCCACAGTACAACTACGCCCTGCACAATCGCAGTCCGGAGACCGCCACGTTGGTGCCGCCGAAGTTGCTGATCTTGGAGGGAATCCTGATCCTGTACGTCGCGGCCCTAGCCGAGCGGCTCGATTTGCGAGTGTTCGTCGACGTACCGCTGGATGTCTGCCTGATGCGGCGATTGCGACGGGACATCCAGCAGCGTGGGCGGCAGCTGGAGTCGGTCCTACGGCAATATGAAACGTCGGTTCGGCCGATGTTCTTCCGCTTTATCGACCCCTCCAAAGCGCAGGCGGACATCATCGTCCCGCGGGGCGGTGAGAACAAGGCCGCCTTGGAGGTGCTGTTGACTCATTTGGACGGGGTCTTGAACCAGGCCGATACGCCGGGCCGGGTCGTCAGTTGAGGGCAACTTTTCCAAGATTAACCTGCGGGCGGCGAAACTCGGGTGAAACCGATCGCCGTTCCCTCGGGTAGGCTGACCGACGGCAGTCCTTATCCTTCAATTTTGCTGGGAGTTTCCACTTATCATGATCAGTCGTACTGGGACGTTGAATTTGGGTTCGGAACGCCTCCGGCCCCAGCCGTTTTTTGGCCTCTGGGTGTGTCTCGTGATGTGCGGCGGTTTCGGATTGGGCTCTGGTCTGCCCGCAGGTCTGCCCGCCAACTCGGTGTGGGGGCAGGTCGAAACGGCTGAAGAAGCGGAGGTGGCTGGCCAGGACGAAGGCGACGAACAGCCCAGCTTCGATCGGGCGTTGTACTTGAAGTCCTACGACGAAGTCGTCCAGACGATCTCCGAATCCCACTGGGATACCGCCCTGATCGAGCAGTCGTTTCTGCCTAAGGCGGCGGAACTGCGTGAGATGGTGGCGGAGGCAAAGGCACCGGCCCAGTACCGCGAGGCGGTGGAAACGCTGTTGGCGTCGCTGAAGCAATCCCATTTTGCCTTGATCCCGGCCTCGACTTACAGCACCCGCGAAGCTCGTGAGGCCCGCGGGGGGGCTGGATTCAGCGGTCTGACGATTCGCTATGCGGCGCCCGACTTTTTAGTGACCGAAGTCCGTGAGGATTCGCCCGCCTTTCTGGCTGGGGTGCGTCCCGGTTGGAAGTTGACGGGGACCGAACATGCCACCCCGGCGGAGATGGTGGCGCAAGCCGAGGAGTTGATCGCGACCAGCACCTTGCGACTGGAGACGGCCGCTGCCTTGATCGCCCAGCAATACGCCAGTGGGGCGGAGGGGCAGAAGTTGAGACTGGACTGCGAAAACCTGGCAGGCGAAGCGGTGGATGTGGAGTTCGAGTTGGGAGCGCCGGTGGGACTGGCATCCAAGTTCGGCAACCTGCCCGAAGTGGCCGTCGAATTTCGGTCGCAGCAGTTGCCGGGAAATGTCGGGTACTTATCGTTCAACGCGTTCTTGGATGCGCCGCGCGTGATGCGTGAGTTTACCGCTGCGATTGAAAAGTATCGCGATGCCGATGGCTTGGTAATTGATTTGCGTGGCAACATGGGCGGTTTGATGATGCTGACCATGGGCATGTGCGGCTGGTTTGTCGAAGAACCCGTGGAACTGGGTACGATGCAACTCCGCGGCACCAAGTTGAACCTGCGGTTGAACCCACGAAGCCCACGCTACGACAAGCCGGTCGCCGTGTTGATCGACGAGGTGAGCATTTCGGCGGCCGAGGTCATGGCGGGTGGCATGCAGGACGCTGGCACGGCCCGGTTGTTCGGCCAACGCACGGCGGGCCTGGTCCTGCCTTCGAATGTTGTTCGCTTGGCCAATGGGGACGGTTTGCAGTACGCGATGTCCGACTACCACTCGCTGTCCGGACGCACGTTGGAGATCGACGGCGTCACGCCGGACGTGGAGATCCCGCGCGACCGCGCCGCCTTGCAAAGCGGCACCGACCCGGTTCTGGCCGCAGCCGTCGAATGGATCCTCCAACAAGGCAAACAGTAAAGCCGCGGTCGGGCTGGTTGATTTTTCCAGACTGGCAAGCGAAATTGTCGCCCGATTCAATGAAATCGGAGAAAAACAGGGCATTTTCCCATCAATCGAAACGCTTGACGCGTTCCGCTACGGAAAAACCAACAAGCCCTTGACGCATTCCGCTACGGAAAAACCAACAAGCCCTCAAGCGATTCTTTGGAAGTGGAAACGCCATGTTATCCCTCGGTTCACTTGAGTCGGCCGACGAATTCTTGAGCGAGTCGGGAGTAGAGAAAGTTGTTCAGCAGGTGTGATTCCATGGGGCGTATCGATAGTGGTTCGAAACTTATTTTGGGAGAAATGCAAATGTTGCGTCGAGTGAATTGGAAGTTATTGGCGGCGGTATTGGCTGTGGGTGGTGTGGGCATTTATGCCACTGCCGAGACCTTCGGACAAGCGACCGCCAGCAAGCCTGCGGCAGCGGCGTCGGCCCAGGACCTGCCGAAGGCCGAGCAATTGCTGGAGAAGTATATCGAGGCGATCGGTGGCAAAGAGGCCTTGAGCAAGATCAAGAGCTTGAAGGCGACGGGCTCGATCAACATCCCACAAGCCGGGATCACTGGCGACATGGAGATGATGCAAGCCGACGGCAAGATGTTGATGGTCATGGAGATGCCTGGCGTCGGCAAACAAACGGTCGGCTTCAACGGCGAAGTGGCCTGGCAGGACTCGGATCTGACTGGGCCGCAGCTAATGGAGGGCGCGATGGTCGAGGACCTGAAGTTCCAGGCCAAGATCGACGGTTACAGCGACGCGGCAGCTTACTTCGACTCGATGGAGACCGTAGGCCAAGAGTCGTTTGCGGGCGAGGACGCCTACAAGGTCGTCGCCAAGAAAAAAGGGTCACCTGACAAGACCATGTTCTTCTCGAAAAAGTCGGGGCTGATCATCGGATCGGAAGGCGAGCAGGACTCGGGTTTCGGCTTGATGAAGATCACGACAGTCACGGGTGGGTACAAGAAGGTCGGCGACTTGCTGATGAGCCACACGGCGGAGCAAAAGCTTCCCAACGGCATGGCGGTCGAGATCAAGATGTCGCAGATCGAACTCAATGCCGATGTGCCGGCCAGCAAATTCGAACTGCCAGAATCGATCAAGAAGTTGATCAAGTAAGGCAGCCATCGCGGAGCACCGACGGCTCGCGTCGGTCATCGCACTGGCCCTTGAATTGCAACAGCAGCCCGAGTCGACTCGATCGATTCGGGCTGTTTTTTTGTAGCCGTTCACGCCCCGTGGGCGTCATGGAGTCAGTCGAGCTAACCATACGATCGTTTGCGTGCAAAAAGCGTCACCAATCATGCCCTGTAGGGTGCCGTGGAGTCAGTCGCGCAAATGGTACAATCGTTTTTGCGTGTGAAACCAATGTGATGATTGCCACGAGTTTGCCCCATGCGCGATCCGACTGGATTAACACACCAGCCCCGAGAATGACTAGCCCAATCGTGAACGTCTACACTTTTCCACAACGTCACGACCGTGTGTCGCGGCACATCCTAAAAAAACAATTCAAACACGCCTGCGTGTCGGCCAGAGCATCGTGCGCGTTATCGAACTCGTAGCCGAACAACGTTCGATGCAGACGCCGGAGACTGGGGTAGCGGAAACCGCTGCCCGCGTCGCGCCACGTCGCGCCTTCCACCGCGGGTCGAGGGGCTGCCGCTCCTCCGCTCGACATGGCTTGAACCGTTGTGACTCCCTTCGATCCGCTCGCGTGGGCGTCGAAGGTACCCTTTGCCGCCGCAGCGACATGCGAATCGTTCAACTGTGTCGAATCGATGCGATAGGCGGCAACGGCTTCGGAGACGCGGTTTGCCAACGAGACACCGTCCAACTGGGAATCACTGTCTGACTGGGAAACACTGTCCGACTGGGAAACACTGTCCGACTGGGAAACACCGTCGGATTGCGAGACACTGTCCGACTGCGAGACACCGTCCGTCTCGACCGATGATGCGACTTCCAACAAGCCCGAGTCGGCAGGCGGAGGGGCCAGCGCGTCGGTGTTGGTGAAAGTCGTGTGGGAAGTGCGAGCCGAAACAGGGCCGTCGGAGTAGGAGGTCATGGCGGTGGCTGGGTCGGTGGCCACTGAGCCAGTGACGGAGGCGACCTGCGCGACGGGTGGGAGCTGGGACCAGCGTTGCAGGAAGACGGCCCCCATCTTCATGGTGCACTGGGCGTGGCGGCGTTGCAGTGGGTTGGTCTGCCCCAACCGCAGGAACTCGGCACCGAGAATCTTTTGATCAAACTGCACGTTGTGCCCGATGATGGAATCGGTCTGGAGCAGGTCCAAGGCAAAGCGTTGGAGCACGTCGGGCAAGGGATGACCGTGTCGTCGAGCGTGGGCCAAAGTGATGCCATGGACTCGGAGGGCTCCTGGCTGCATCCGCCAACCAGTGGGTTGGATCAGGTACTGTCGCTGGCTGATGACCCGCCCTTGAAAGTCCGTTAGAATCCAGGCCAACTGGACGACGCGGGGCCAGTTCTCCAGCCGTGCGACTGGGGCGTCCATCTGCCGCGGCAGCCCGGAGGTCTCGGTGTCGAAGAACAGGTAGCGAGTGGAGCGGGACACGTGATTTCGCCGGAGGACAGCGGGAGCAGGCAGCAAGCCACCAGGACAACAGGCCTGCAAGCAGGACAGCAAGCCAGTCGGCACCAGGCCAGTCGGCACTAGGACAGCAGGCACCAGGCCAACGGGCATGGCCGTGGCCCTGGGTACCGAAGCGTGGCATCAACCACGGACCTGCCAGCCTGAACGACAGACATCCCGGGGGCAAATCGCGAACGATTTGTTGAAACGGCCGCTGGGGTTGGCCAGGTATAGTGACTGGGCTTGGGCCCAGCCGAGGGGTAATGATGACGGATGGGGACAATCACGGCAATTGGGGAACGAGGCATGCGTGAGTAGATTTCGCGGAACCACTTTTGTGGGGCTGATGATTTGGGTGGCCCTGCCGATTCTGGCGTGGGTGGCGCTGCGTACGCTGGCTCCGACCGACGCGCTCTGGGCGGGTTCTCAGCGCCTTTGGCAGCAATGGTGGACCCGGTCCGCCATCCGCGAGGCTCGGTTGGAACAGCCGCTCATCATCAACTTCCGCGACCCGGTCTTTTACTTCGATCGCGACGGCCGCCCGCAGCGACTGGGGCATGTTACGAACCCGCCGCAGCTCTGGGCCCCGGCAGGCACGACGCTGCAGGTCCACGTCTACCAGGCCGACTTCCCCTGGCAGCAAGGTCGATTGGAGCTGCATCGCCCCGCGCGGAATCTGGCTCGAGTGGCAGAAGTCATGATGACCGACGAACGCATCGCTCGGTTGAACGCGATCCTGCTCACCGCCCGACAACAACACGAGCACGAGATCTTGGCGGAGCTGGGCCCGTTGTTTCGCCAAGCGGTGGCCGACTTGCGACCGGTGCTGGAGGAGGAGCTGCGCGGCGCGGTGGAGCGACATCGGCCGCGGTTGGATCGACTGTCCGACAAGTATCATGCCAAGATCGTCAACCAACGATTGGTGCCGTTGGTCAAGACGGAGATTCTGCCGGTGGTTCAACGTCAGGCCACGCCGTTGCTGGAGCGGATCGGCAGTGAATTGTGGCAAAAGGTTTCACTGTGGCGTTTTGCCTGGCGCTATGTCTACGATGGCTCGGTGGCGCCGACCGATCGCTTGGTCAATCGAGAATGGAATCGGTTTGTGCAGCAACATGCCATGCCGATTCTGGAATCGCACACGCAAGACTTTGTCGATTTGCAAACCGCGATCGTCCGGGAACTGGCGGCCAACCCGTTGGTGACTCAGGCCATACGCGACAGCCTGGGCGAGGTATTGGATGATGAAGAGGTGTGGGGTGTTGTGCGTTCGATCTTGGCCGAGGGCATTACGGAGAACCCACGCGTCGAACAGAGCATGCGTCAGGTACTGCAAGCTCCGCGGTTCCAGCAATCGCTGCAGCGTCTCAGCGAACGGTTGGAGCCTTATGCGGTGTTGATCGGCCAGGAGATGTTCGGGACCCCCGAGAAGGTCAACGAAGAGTTCGCCTTGGTGCTCCGTCACATGATCTTGAACAAGGACCAGCAGTGGTTGGTTTGGGTGCCGGAACCCCAGGCGAACGACACTGACTCGTTGGCAGGCTCTGACTCGTTGGCAGGCACTGACCCGACAGGCACTGACCCAGTGGGCACTGACCCGACAGATCCCGTTCTGAGTTCTGGTGAAACCTCAGGCGAGCGACCTGCGAGCGGAGGAGGCGCGAGCCGCGGGGCAGCGAGCGAGGGGGCGCCGATTCCAGTGCGTGCTGCAACGGAGATTGGGCAACCGCCATTTTTTGTTGAGTCAGAGAGTGAATTACGTTTTGAACCGGCGCCGGCTCCGCGAGGTGCCTCATGAGTGACGCTCGGATGCAGACGGTGGGGGAACCGCAGCCGCTGGAGGTGCGTGGCCTGCGATTGTCGGTTCAAGGTCGGGTGTTGGTGGAACAGCCGAGTCTGACGTTTGCGGCTGGCAAGATCCACTTGTTGCTGGGCCCCTCCGGCGCGGGCAAGAGCTTGTGCCTCAAGATCATGGCGGGGCTGTTGGAGTCTTCTCCAGCGGTGCAATGGCAGGCGGAGGTCTCGATCGGACCACGCCGAGCGGTCGCTGGGGATGCGGGAGTTGTGTTCCAGAACTTTGCCTTGTTCGACGAGTTCTCGGCCGAGCAGAACGTGCGTTTTGCCATGGACCATCGTCGCCAACGATTGAACCACCTCAGTGCCACCCAATGGTTGGACCTGTTTGGGGTACCGCAAAAGACTCGTACAACGCTGCTCAGCGGTGGCCAGCGACAGCGGCTGGCGATCGCCCGCACGATGGCCAGCGATCGTCCGGTGGTGCTGTTTGACGAGCCGACCAGTGGCCTGGACCAGGCCAATGCGGGACGTGTCGCGGCCTGGATCCGCCAATCTCAGGAGCGATTTGGTCAGACGGCTGTGATTGTCACGCATGACTTTGCCAATTTGTTGTCGATTGCCGACCACGTGTTTTTCTTGGATGTCGGCCAGCGACAGATCATCGAACTGCCGCGGGAGGAGTGGGCCACCATTGGTGAGCGGTTGGAACGATCGCCCAACCTGCAGAAGGAACCGGAAGTGATCGGGGCGGCGGAGGCGGGCGAATCGAGTGGCGCGACGGTGGCCGGGGACGCGCCGGCACGGTTGACTTGGGGACAACAGGCGTCAAAAGCAGTCGTACGGTTCTTGGACGGCACCACAGAGTTTTGTAGCGAAATACTGCGTTCGTTGTTTTTTCTCTTGCCGTTATGGCGGAGCCCGGCGTGGGGTTGGCGGTTCCACCGTCAGAGCTGGGGGCTGGTGATGGGGCCGGCCAATTGGTTCTACATGGGAATCGCCGGCTTGATCGTCGGCTGGATTGCCACCCACTTCACGTTCCGGTTTTTGCCATTTCGCAATTACACCGAGCCCTTGATCATCGAAAACTTGCTCTCGGCGATTGGCTTTGCCTCCTACCGGATCCTGGTGCCGATTATTGGCACGATCTTGGTGGCGGCCCACTGTGGAGCGGCGGTCACGGCAGATCTGGGGGGCAAAAAACTGAGCGGGCAGCTGGATGCCCTGCGGTCGTTCGGTGCCGAGCCGCGGCGGTATCTCCAACACAGCGTGACCTGGGCCTTCCTGTTGGGCATGCCGCTGTTGGTGTTTTTTGCCTTCGGCGTGGCGATGCTGGCCAGCCAGGTGTCGTTTCAGTTCACGCATCCACAGCATGGGTACCCATTGTGGCGACAATATTTTTTTAATCGCCTAGAGCAACCGACCAGTTGGATGTACGATGGAACGGCGTGGACACTGGCCAAGCTCCTCTGTTGTGGCTGGGTGGTGGGATTCTTCTCCTACCGCTTCGGCAGCCAGGAGAAGTACAGCCAGCGGGATGTATCGCAGGCGGTGACTAGGACGATCTTGTGGTCGACCCTGGCGATATTGATCATCCACTTGGTGTTTGCGTTTTGGGAGTTCCCCTTGCCGGCCTGATCGGACAGGGAGCGGAAATGTTATGAAGTTTTGGTTAAAGCTGTTGGCGTGGATTTCGGCGATAGTCGGAGTGGCCTGGGCCGGGTACAAACCGTTACAAGACTATTGGCGCGAGCGAAATCGCCCACAATGGGAAACGGTCGAGGTGGTGCGGGGGTCGGCCAAACGACTGATCACCTCGACGGGTAAAATTGAGCCGGTCTTGAAGGTCGCGATCGGCGCGTTTGTCTCGGGGCCGATCACCGAGCTGCACGTCGACTTCAACGACGAGGTCAAAGAGGGCGATTTGTTGGCCAAGGTGGACACGCTGCTGTACCAAGCGGCGGTCGATCGCGACCAAGCCTCTTTGACGACGCGGCAGGCAGAAGTGGTGCGTGTCGAGGCCCAGTTGCAATTGGCCAAGAACAATCTCGAGCGAGGCGAGCGGTTGCGGCAAAAGGACGAGCGGTATTTGTCGGATCGCGAGATGGATGCGTTGGAAGCCGAGTTCGCCGCGTTGGCGGCCGGTTTGAGGGTCGCCAACGCGTCGGTTGACCAAGCGCAAGCCCAGTTGAACAACTCGCAGACCAACCTGGATTATTGCGACATTCGCTCGCCGGTCGACGGCGTGATCCTGGAACGCAAGATTGACCCGGGACAAACTCTGGCTTCGCAGTTCCAGACGCCGGAGCTGTTTGTGGTGGCTCCCGATTTGCGGAAAAAACTGCATGTGTTCGCCACGGTCGACGAGTCGGACATTGGCTTGATTCGCAAGGCTTACGATCAGAAGTTGCCGGTCACGTTTACCGTGGATGCTTATCCAGGCGAGACTTTCGAGGGTGAGATCGAGCAGATTCGGTATGGGGCGACGGAAGTCCAGAACGTGATTACTTACCCGGTCGTGGTGGCGACGACCAATCCGGAACTCAAGTTACTCCCCAGCATGACGGCGCAGTTGAGCTTCGAGGTCGACAGTGTGGACGATGTCTTGAAGGTCCCGAATGCGGCTTTGCGGTATTTCCCAGAGAACATCCAATGGGTGCGACCGGAAGATCACAAGCTGCTGGACGGCTCCCAATGGACAGAGGAGGCCGATGCGTCTGACGCGTCTGACGGGGCTGGTGAGCCCGCGAGTACTCGGTCGGGAAGCGCCACCAAAACGGCCTCAAACACCATGGACGATGAAACCTCCGAGGACGCGGAACTCACGAATTCAACCATCAGCAATCGACGGCATGTCTGGGTGGTCGAAGACAACCTGTTGCGAGCCATCGAGGTACGGATCGGGTTTTCCGAGAGTCGTTATACGATCGTCGAGTCCGGCGAATTGACCGAGGGCATGGCGTTGGTCACGGGTCTGAAAAAGTAGAGCAGAGCGGACGGTTGGAATGACGATTTGGGACACCTTTCGCGTGGCGATTCGTTCGCTGATGAAAAACAAAATGCGGGCCAGTCTGACGGTCCTGGGTGTGGTGATTGGCATCGCCGCCGTCACCACGATGGTCTCGATTGGGCAGAGCGCCAGTGCTTTGGTGCAGAACCAATTTATGGCCTTGGGCACGAATGTCATCGTGGTGTTTCCCGAGTCGCAGCAACGCGGGGGCGTCCGTCAGGCGTTGACCGTGACGCTGACGGCCGCGGACAGTCAAGAGATTGCCGCCCAGTGTGACGCGGTCCTGGCGACCACCCCGCTGGTCGGCGCCGCGGGACAGTTGATCTACGGCAACACCAACTGGAACGTCAACGAATTGTCGGGCGTGGGTTCGGACTATCTGATTGTCCGCAACTGGGATATGGCGGCGGGCGATTTCTTTACCGAGGACGACATCAAGTCGGGAGCCAAGGTCTGTGTGATCGGGCATACGGTCGTGACCAAGCTGTTCCAGACCGGCAATCCGATCAATCAGATCATTCGCATCCGCAACATCCCCTTTCGCGTCGTCGGCGTCTTGGAGAAGAAAGGCGTCGACATGGTGGGCAACGACCGCGACAACTTGGTTTTGATGCCCTACACGACCGTCCGCAAACGCTTGCAAGGCTCCAACTTCGACAACGTGAACGCCATTTTTGTCTCGGCCGTTTCGCCCGCTCGGATGACAGAAGCCACCAAACAGATCGAGCAGTTGTTGTTGGAGCGTCACGGGATTGAACCCGGCAAAACCCCAGACTTTCGCGTCCAGGACACGACTGAAATTGCCGCGACGCTGGGGATCATCACGGGTGTCCTGACCCTGATGCTCTCGACCATCGCCGGCATCTCGCTCTTGGTCGGCGGTGTTGGCATCATGAACATCATGTTGGTGTCGGTGACTGAACGAACCAAAGAAATCGGTATTCGGATGGCGATCGGGGCCAGTGGCAATGACATCTTGCGTCAGTTTCTGGTGGAGGCGATCGTCCTGAGCTTGATGGGCGGATTGATTGGAATCTTACTAGGCTCGTCGGCATCGGTGGGTGCGACGTTGTTGATCAACTATTTTAATCCTGGTCAAGATTGGCCAATCGTCATCTCCTTGCCGGCGGCGGCGGTCGCCTTGGCATTTGCAGGTTTTGTTGGGGTGTTCTTTGGTTATTACCCGGCGCGTCGCGCCAGCCGCATGGATCCGATCGAAGCCCTGCGTTATGAGTAACATGAGCAGCATCCGACGAAAGCCGGGGAGTTGAGACACACCATGGCCTTGATCGAATTGCGCGAGGTGCGACGCAGTTACGACTTGGGAGAAATCCAAGTCCACGCCCTGCGCGAAGTGACCCTGAACATCGAACGGGGCGAATACGTCGCCTTGATCGGCCCGAGTGGTTCGGGCAAGTCGACGCTGATGAATACGCTGGGGTGTTTGGATCGCCCCACGGGTGGTAGCTATCTCTTGGATGGTCAAGAAATTGTCTCGATGTCACGCGATCAACGCGCCAAGATCCGCAACCAACAACTGGGATTTGTGTTCCAGAACTTCAACTTATTGAACCGAACCACGGCCGTGGAGAACGTCGAGCTGCCGCTGTTGTATCGCCAAGGCATGACGAGTCGCCAGCGTCGGCGGATCGCCATCGAGATGCTGGAGAAAGTCGGCCTGGGCGAACGACTCGATCACTACTCCAGTCAGCTGTCCGGTGGCCAGCAGCAACGGGTCGCCATCGCTCGAGCCCTGGCGACCAGTCCTTCGATTCTGATGGGCGACGAGCCGACGGGGAACTTGGACTCCAAGACCAGTCGTGAAGTGATCGCCTTGTTTCGCGAGCTGAATGAAACGCAGAACTTGACCGTCATCCTGGTGACTCACGATCCCGCGGTTGCCAAGAACGCTCGGCGCAAGATCGTGTTGCGCGACGGCGAGGTGGTGGCGGACACGCCCGACATCGACATCGCCATGGGAGCGTTGCATCGAGAGGATGACGAGTAGCCGACGAACCGTCCACAGGCCTCCGCTTCTCTCGATGCACAACCGTCACGATCGTTAAGGTCGTCAGAGTCAGCAAAAACCGTACGCTAGTCACGCGTGGCACCATCGTTGCGACTCGACTGGGTTTGGCGAGAGTCTGCCATGAATCAACCGGCAGGACTCGATTATCTGCCACATCCGTTCGATACGTTGCAGCATGAGCAACCGCTGCGTTACGATCCTGCTGTTTTTTTGGTTGGTTGGATGGGCCAGTCCCACCTCCGCTCAACTGCTGCGTCAGGGAATCTTGCCGGAACAGCGTTCGCTGTCCCTGCGGTCACCCGAGCAGTTTGCGCCGGCTCCCATCCCGCGGACCCCGGCTCCGGCGACCGTGACCAACCCGCACTGGGACGCCCAGCCGATGTCGCTGTCACTGTCCGACGTGCTGCAGCGGAGCCTGGAGAACATGGAAGTCGTCCGCGTTCTGTCGGGCGTCAATGCCACTTCGACGGGTCGAACGATCTACGATGTGGCCATCAACAATACCGCGATCGATGCTGCTCGTGGGACGTTTGATCCGAACCTGTCGATCAACAACAATTTCCTCAACGGCAACAGTCCCGGGGTCATTCCCAATCCGGGGGATCCGACCCAAAGCTTGATTGTGGGCAACCCCAACGACCGCAACAACTTCAACATGGGATTATCGAAGCGGATGTTGACGGGCGGCGTGATCGACTTTGGAGTCGTGGGCGCTGACACTCGTTTGCCAGGCTTGATTTCGCCGTTAAACCCGCAGTTGCAATCCAACACCGCCCTGCAACTCAGCCAACCGCTGTTGCGTGGTGCGGGAACGGAGGTCAACCAAGCTCCGATCGTGATCGCCATGCTGGATACCGAGCGGTCGTACTTTCAATTCAAGGATTCCGTCCAAACTCACATAGAGAGTATCATTCGCGGCTATTGGGACTTGGTCCTGGCTCGCACCGAACTCTGGGCCCGGGAACAACAAGTACGCCAGTTGGAGTTTGCGGTGAAGCGCGCCGAGGATCGTGTAGAGGTCGGCGAGGCTCGGTTGGGCGAGCTGTCCCAGGCGCGCGTGGCGTTTGAAAACTTTCGCGCAAGTCTGTTGACGGCCGAGGGCAACTTACTGGCACAGGAATCGGCTCTGCGCAACGTCTTGGGTCTGAGCCCTTACGATAACGACCGGTTGTTTCCGACCTCCCCGCTGATCGACCAAAAACTGGAATTGGATTGGAACGAACTACTGACCTTGGCCGAACGTTACCGACCGGACATCATCGAATTGAAGTTGATTCTGGAGGCCGATCAGCAACGCTTGCTGGTCCGTCGCAACGACGCCCTACCACAACTCGATGCCGTCGCCCTGTACCGTTGGAACGGACTCGAAGGCACCATGCCCAACGGACTCGATACCCGTGGGACGGGTTTTGACGATTGGTCACTGGGCGTCAATTTCTCGGTGCCGTTGGGCCTGCGGGCCGCTCGAGCCGGACTGCGGCAACAAGAGCTGCTGATCCAACGCGATCAAGCCAATTTGCAACAGGGCCTGCATCAAGCCGCCCATAACTTGGCCATTCGGGTCCGTAACTTGGAGCTATTCTATGCCCAGTACGAACGCTTCCGAGCGGTGCGGCAAGCGGCGACGGAAAATTTGGAGCAGCAATTGGAGATCGGCAACGAGCTGGAACAGTTTATCGTTCTGTTGCAAGCGATTTCAGATTGGGGCAATGCGGTCTCCAGTGAAGCGCAGGCCTTGGTACGCTACAACGCGGAGCTGGCAGCGTTGGAGCGCGAGACCGGCACGATCCTGGAAACGCATGGCATCGCATTTGTGGAAGAACGCTTCGGGACCCTCGGCCCGCTGGGACGACTGGCGGCACCCGTCGAATACCCCGCTTCGCTGTTGCCCACGCCCGAAAATGGGCGCTACCCGAGTGGACCGGAACCGTCGGAACAGCAGTTTCGCTTGATCGATCCGTTGGAGGCCTACCGTCTTCGCCCCGAGACCGAGGAGCTGCCCGCTCCGCCGGCACCCGAGGTCGGGAACTCCGCCACGCGTCGCTCGCCACCGAATGTCTCGAACAGTCAGGCCCAGAGAGTCGCTGCGCAGCCGCTCGAGACAACGCGAGGGAGTCGGACGGAGTCTCGGAGCAATCAAGTCCCTCCCAGCCTCTTTCGTTATTCGCAACGCTAAATAGCCATGATATCGTACTCCCTCGCAGCGGTGGTCGGACTCAGCGAAAGCGGTACTCGGACTCGTGTTTTTTTTCGAGTACGAGTAGGAGTACGAGTACGAGTACGAGTACGAGTACGAAGCTCGCAGCGGTACTCGGACTCAGCGAAAGCGGTACTCGGACTCGTGTTTTTTTCGAGTAGGAGTAGGAGTACAGTACGAGCTCGCAGCGGTACGGACTAGCGAAAGCGGTACTCGGAGTAGGAGTAGGAGTAGGAGAAGATACGGGCGCGAAGCGAGTGACGTCACCGACTTTTCAGCGTGGTGGCTTGCCTTTCCGCTTGGAAAGTTGGGAGAACGTATCGAATCTTTGGTACAACTCGCAGTGTCGGCAGTCAATTGGAAAAATCGGCGGTGTCGCTGGAGAAATTCGCTGAGGAGAGTTGTCATCGGCTCGATAAAGGAGCGGCGGATTAAAAGATAACCATGTGGCAGGCTGTTTCTCTCATAACGACAAATTGGATTGCTGCGGCAGGAGAGCCGGTATGAGCGTCGATTGGGCCCACATTCTGCTGCTGGTAATGTTTGCCTGCGTTTGGCTGTTGGTCTTCCAGTTGGCGGGTCGTGGCTCGAGTGTTCGGACGCAGACCTCCCAGCGAAAAATCTCACGGCGTTGAGGTCCCCGCGCCTGTTACAGACGCTACAGAACTCCCGCTCGGCGGGCCAGTGGACTGTTCGTGGTAAAACGCCGACGAGAGCCTAGTAGCGAGTCCGGTTCCCCCACGAGCGTCCCTGGATGACAACCTCCGATACCGTTTTAGGACGATTTGTCCAACGCATCGCCAGCCAATATCCGCTGGGCCTCCGCGCCGCAGAGGTGGGGCGAGCAATTCAGCCGGAATCAACGCGGGGCGAGACGAGTGCGACGATCGACTACTCCGCCGTGGCTCGGGTTTTGGAGCAGCATCCGGAATTGCAACTGGCTGTGACCCGAGTGGTGCAGCACCCCCGGTTTGGCGGGATCAAACTGCGTCAGATGATGGACGCGGATTTGGCAGCGGATTTGGCCGCCATGGAGCCCGATCTGTTGGCGGGTCTGTTGTACGGGTTTACGCTTCCCGAGGGCCTGTCGACGGCGATCGAAGCCGACGAGTTGGGCCGTTACTGGTTGCGAACGCTATGGCGGGGCGTCGGCACCCGCATCGCAGCTCGATCGTTGGCGACAGCATCACCTGCGGTGTTCGGGCCGCTGGGCATCCCAGGCAGCGATCTGTTCTCCGCGGCAATGCTCTTGGACATTGGCCAACTGGTGTTGTTTGCAGAACTCAAGCAAACCTACGCTCGGTTTGTTACCGAAGCGCGGGAGCTGGGGCACGACCTGTGCCAACTGGAATTGGACTCGCTGGGCTTCGACCATCGAATTCTGACGACGCGTGTCCTTTCACTTTGGCCGATCCATCCCAATCTGATTCGCCGTGTGAACGAATTCGCGGATGTGGCCGCCGATGTGGCAGCTGCAGCCGAGGGAACGTCGTTGGCTGGGGCTCCGCTTCACAGTCATGTCTTGGTAGCCGCGGAGTACTTGGCGGAGCTGATCGACGGTGGCCGAGAGGAATTGGCTAGGCCTTTGGTGGCGATCGCGGCAGAGTTCTTCGAATGGGATGCGGCGGATCTGGAGCGTTGGATCGGTCAGATTGCCGAGCCGGTGCGGCACTTGGCCAATTGTTTTGGCGTCGATCTGAGCGAGCCGGCAGAGATTTCCGCCAGCCTGGAGAACGCCTGGCAGGCTCGTTACGACCGAGCGGTGCGGGCCGAGGCCAACACGTCAGGGGGAGGTTTAGGACAACCCGATTCCACGATGGGCGGAGCGAGTGACTTGTCGGACCAGGCGAGCGGGGCCGCCCCGCTGAGCTGGGAAAACTGCCTGTCCCCGACCGACAGCCTAGGCAGCCGGGGTGGAGCGACGACGGCCGTGGCCGCAAATGCACGTCCCTCGGCCATGGCGGCGGCGGGACGCCCGGCTCCGATCCGCTGGGAGGAGTCCGCACCCCGGGAGGCCTGGAGCGACTGGCTGGAGGACCCCGTCTTGCGGGGCCAGATCTCGGCCGCGGTGGAATCCAGTCGCGCGTGTCGGCAGCCACTGAGCATTATCTTGGTGCAGATCGACCAATACGAGTCGCTGATGTTTGGCGCGACCTTGGAGGAGCTGGACCAACTGCAACAGGCGTTGGTCGACGGGATCGGTCGGATCAGTCGTTTGGAGGGTGGCCGGGTCGTTGAATTGGGCGACGATCGCTTGGGCGTTCTGTTGCCGGGGCTGGATCGGACTGCCGCAAATCGCTGCGGCCAGGAGATTCTGCGGGTGGTCCGCCAGTGGTCGGGGACTCGGCTGCAGAAGGGCAAAACCGGCTTGTCACTGAGTTTAGGCTGTGCCGCCACGGATGTCCCTGCCCGGAATTTGCAGGCAGAAACCCTGATCGAGGCGGCGGCCCGCTGCCTGGAAAGTGTGCGTCGAGCGTCGGGAAACGGGCTGAAATCGATCGATATCTACTATTGAACCCATTGAGATTTGAGCCAGTTTCTCTAAAATGGGGGGTCGTTTTGACACGTCCGTCACCGAAACAGGAGTTGCACCACCGTGGGTTCAGGCAAGTATTTATTCACCAGCGAATCGGTCAGCATGGGTCACCCCGATAAGCTGGCGGATCAAATTTCCGATAGCGTTTTGGACGCATTTTTGGCCCAAGACCCCAAGAGTCGCGTCGCATGCGAAACGTTGGTGACCACGGGCTTGGTCGTCGTGGCCGGCGAGATCACCAGCCAGGGGATCATCGATTTTCAACAGGTCGTTCGCGACGCGGTTTGCCGCGCCGGCTATACCGATGACGCCATGGGCATCAACGGCAAGACCTGCGCCGTGATGGTGACGATCGACAAGCAGAGCCCGGACATTGCCCAGGGCGTGAATGACGACGCAACGGCTGGCAAGGAGACTGGGGCGGGCGACCAGGGCCTGATGTTCGGCTTCGCCTGTGACGAGACGCCAGAACTGATGCCGTTGCCGATCATTCTCTCGCACAAGATCTTGGATCGCTTGGCGGAAGCTCGTCAGACCGGCGAGGTCAAGTGGCTGCGTCCGGACAGCAAGAGCCAAGTCACGATCGAGTACGATGGCGTGACGCCGGTACGAATCGACACGGTCGTGGTTTCGACCCAACACAGCCCGGAAGTGACTCAGGAAGAGATCAAGCAGTTCGTGATCGAGAAGTGCATCAAGCCACTGCTGCCTGCAGAGTTGGTGACCAGCGAGATCAAATACCACATCAACCCCACTGGCAAGTTTGTCGTTGGCGGCCCTCACGGCGACTGTGGTTTGACTGGTCGCAAGATCATCGTGGACACCTACGGTGGTTGGGGACGACACGGCGGCGGCGCCTTCAGTGGCAAGGACCCCACAAAGGTCGATCGCAGCGCCGCTTACATGGCGCGTCACGTTGCCAAGAACATCGTCGCCTCTGGTTTGGCCAATCGCTGCGAAGTCCAATTGGCATACGCCATCGGCGTTAGCCAACCGGTCAGCGTGCACGTGGACACGCAGGGCACTGGCAAGATCGATGACGCGGCCATCTGCAAACTGGTCAAGGAAGTATTTCCGCTGAGCCCCGGCGGCATCATCAAGTACTTGGACCTGTTGCGTCCGATTTACGCCCCGACCGCGGTCGGTGGCCACTTCGGTCGCGACCTGTTCCCCTGGGAATCGACGGCCAAAGCTGCTGAACTGTCGGAGAAGGCCGCTGCCTTGACCGCTTGATCAGCGAAGTAACTCTCCGCCTGTAGCAACACAGTCTGCAGTTCTGGGATTTCATGCAAAAGCTTCCTCGGTCGTTTGGACCGGGGAAGCTTTTTTTTGTGCCGCTCAATGCAGGGCAGACCAGAACAGGACGAGGCCAGGCCAGGGGAGGGCAGGGCAGGGGAGCGGAGAAGAGGCCAGGGTTGGACCAATGCCGACGCGGCCGAGATTCTCCAATTGCATCACGCAAACTGCATCACGCCTGTTGCAACATGCTTGTTGCATCATGCCTGTTGCAACATGCCAATTGACCGGTGTGACATTTCGTTTAATTGGCCTGCAGTTGCATCCAACCCATGTAGGCGAGCCACGACACCAAGAACAATACCGTGATTGACAAGAAGAAACAGGCCATCGCCACGATCATCGCCAGAGCGGTGAGGCCCTGCGACTTCCAGTCGGCAGGGAAGAAACCGCGGTGGGCCCAGCAGATCATACCCAGGTAGAACCCTTGGGCCGTCAGCACTTGCGCGAAGATGCTGATGCGAGCAATGATGGGGGTCGTGAAAGCGGTGACGATCAAACAGTGCGCGACCACAAATAGGGAAAAGACCATGACTTCCGCAAAGTGATAACCGCAGCGTCTGTGCAGGATCCAGAGGCCCAATGCCAGGGGACAGGCGAAAGCAAACAGGGCCAAATACGTGTAGGCCTGGGCGATCACCACCAGATACACATCGGCCATGGCCGAGGCCGCGTCGCCAACAATCGAGTCGATGCTCTCGTATATCGGAGCCTGAGCCGGATCCTGACGGGCCATCGTGATGTTGTTCTCGAGGGACATTCGCACCAAAGGCGCGCTGAACCAGAGGGAACCCAATTGGAAGGTGGCCCCCAACAAGAAATAGCTGAGCGGATTGACGTAGGGCTTGCGGCGGCCCCCGACATAGTCACGACACAAGCGACCGGGGTGGGACCATAAACTCCAGAAAGTCAGCCACAGTCCTTGCTCCCAACTAAAGACGCGAGCGGGCAGTTCACGCAGGATCTCCCAAGTCGACAACCGGCGACTGACGACTTTCTGGCCGCAGGCCGCGCAATAGGGTCCACTCAAATCGCTTTGGCAGTTCGCGCACTGGGTTATCCCCAGCGACTCGGGTTCCGCTGCACCGGCGACGGACAGGGGCGCCACTGCGGAATCGCCATTTGCCGGGTGGGTCTCAAATTCAGGCACATCAAATTCAGGCACAACGGGTTCAGGCACAACGGGTTCAGGCACAACGGGTTTAGGCACAACGGGTTCAGGCACAACGGGCTCCGCGAGTGGAATGTTTGGGTTGGCTAGTATAGCCGGGTCGACAGAGGCTGGGGTGGCCGTTGTAAATATCGCACTTCCAAACGGACCGTACTTCCAACCGGATCGCACTTCCAAACCGTCAGCAGCTTTCCGCCGTGTTGCTTGGCCGCCGTTGCTGGAGGGTTGCGAATTGGGGAAAATCAAGGGCCGGACCAGAAAGACTCTTTCCAAGGGCCGACGAAGTGGATTAGAATGGGGGAGTTCTCGCCGCCTCCCCTCGTCGTTCGTGGTCCAACCAAGTGCGACGCGGTGCTCGTTTGAAATCACGTGAATCGGCAAATACGTGAGTTGGCAATCAAGCGGGTTGCGTGTGCGTGCGGGACTGGTGGCTGCTAGGCCATCCCCTCCCTTCCCCATCCGACTCGTCCATTCGACCGAACTTTCATGAAGCTGATTGGAATTGTCGGCGGGATTGGCAGTGGCAAGAGCTTTGTCAGCCGTGCCTTTCAAGACTTAGGAGCCAAGTGGATCGATGCCGATCGTTTGGCTCATGAGGCTTACGCCATGACTGAGGTCCGACAAGCCGTCCGGGATCGTTGGGGCGAATCGATCCTGGCAGCAGACGGCCAGATCGATCGAGCGGCCATCGCGGCTCGTGTTTTTGCCTCGACCGAACAGGGCGCCCAAGACCTGGAGTGGTTGGAGTCTTTGTTGCACCCCATCGTTCGCCGGCAATTGGAGCCTCAATTGGCACAGTCTCAATTGGCACAGTGGCGCAGTGACGGTGGGGTTCCGTTGGTGATCCTGGATGCACCGGTCTTGATCAAGGCCGGTTGGCATGAGTTTTGTGACGAATTGGTCTTTGTGTCGGCCGACGAGGAAACTCGGTGGCGACGAGTCCAGCCGCGAGGTTGGACGATCGACCAATGGCGCAGGCGCGAAGCCTTGCAAACTTCGCTGGCGGAAAAACAAGCACTGGCGACGGTCACGATCGAGAACAACGGCTCCGAGGCAGAAACCCGGCGACAAGTTCGTGATCTGTGGAACCGCTGGGTGGCCACAGCATCCTCGACACGATGAAACATGCTCCGCACACGAAACACACCCGGCACATGCAACATCCCCGGCACATGAAACTCGCGTTGGTCGCTGTGCGGTCAGCCTAGGCCTGAACCCAACCCAGCCGCCTCCCCTGTTCCCTGGCCCTACCTTACCCCGTCCCTTCCCTCCCACCTTCCCCCTTCCTTTTCCCCTCCCGAATTCGTTTCCCCAAGGCAGACGATCATGCCCCCATCCGATTCATCCTCGGCGGAGTCCGACGACCCTCGGCCCGGACTCGATACAACCGATGCCGCTGACACCCCACCGTCCATTCCCGGTCCCGGTCCTAGTCCGCAGCCGATAGACAGCCGTCCCATCCGGCGTGGTCTGACCGATCGTCGCGGTTCGTCCGACCGCAACGGCGGCACGACTCGCTCGGAGTCCAACCGCGGGAACTCGCGCGACCAACGTCCACGTGACAACCGCGGTCCGGGTCCCAACCCCCATTTCCGCTCGAACTCGAGCGGCGGCTATCGTTCGAACAGTGGTGCTCGCAGCGGGCCACTCAGTTATCGCGGCCCGGCCAGTCACTTGCCGGCGGCGGCCAATCGGCGGCTGAGTGAGATCGAGGCCGCGGGCGAACCGCTGTCGCTGTCGGAGCGGATCAGCATCGAGGGGGACCGGGCCAAAGCGGCGGATCGCACGCCGCAGACCGTCGACGGTGTCTCGATTGCTCAACTGCATCGTCTGAACACGGAAGAGCTGCGAGCCGTGGCGATCGAAGAGCAGATCGAACGGGTGGAAGACGCTAGTCGGCAACAGCTGATCTATCAGATCATGAAGCGGCGTTTGAAGGCGCGGGGCTTGTTGTACGGCGAGGGGACCTTGGAGGTCCTGCCAGACGGCTTTGGCTTCCTCCGCAGCGCCAAGAATCATTATCAAAGTGGCCCGGACGACATCTACGTCTCCCCCAGCCAGATTCGCAAGTTCGGCTTGCGCGACGGCATGATGATCGCGGGGCAGATTCGGCCGCCGAAGGAGAACGAGGGTTACTTCGCCTTGCTGCGAGTGGACGCGATCAATTATCGCGATCCGAAAGCGGGCGCGCAAGTCAAACGCTTTGACGAGCTGACCCCCGTGCACCCCGATAGTCGGATCCATTTGGAGCACGACCCTCAGGACATGGCCACGCGAATCATCGACATGATGTGCCCGTTGGGATTTGGCCAGCGAGGCTTGATCGTCAGCCCACCGCGGGCGGGCAAGACCATGTTGATGCAAAAGATGGCCATCGCCATCCAAAAGAACTTTCCGGAAGTCTGCGTCATCATTCTCTTGATCGACGAGCGTCCGGAGGAGGTCACCGACATGAAGCGGTCGGCCGTGATCACTGGGCAGTGCGAGGTCATCAGCAGCACGTTTGACGAGTCCCCCGAGCGTCACATTCAGGTGGCGGAAATGGTGGCGACCAAAGCTCGTCGACTCGTGGAATGCGGACTGGACGTCGTGGTGTTGATGGACTCGATCACCCGCTTGGCTCGAGCTTACAATGCTTCGGTCCCCCAAGGTGGCAAAACCATGTCCGGCGGGCTGGACACCAACGCGATGCAGGCCCCCAAAGCCTTTTTTGGCTCGGCTCGCAAAGTGGAAGAAGGTGGATCGCTGACGATTGTCGCCACGGCCTTGATCGACACCGGCAGTCGCATGGACGACGTGATCTTCGAGGAGTTTAAAGGAACCGGCAATATGGAGATCGTCTTGGATCGGCATTTGGCCGATCGACGGATCCTACCGGCCATCGAATTGAACTCCAGTGGGACGCGACGCGAAGAACGCTTGCTGGAAGCCGAGGAACTGCGGCGGATCAATGCCGTCCGACGTGTGCTCACGGACCTCAGTCCGGCGGACGCGTTGGAGAGCTTGATGAAAAAATTGGCCAAAACCAAGACCAATGCCGAATTCCTGATGAGCATCAACCCCGAACGTATGTAAGGACCCAATCGTGCCGCAATTGCTGGACGGAACTTCGATCGATTTGGCGGCCGCACGTGTCGCGGTGGTGGTGGCTGACTACAATCGCCCCATCACCGACGCCTTGTTGCAGGCCGCCTTGGAGACACTGACGGCCGGCGGCATTGCTTCCGACCGCGTGGTGGTGGTCCGTGTACCGGGTGCCTGGGAACTGCCACAAGCGGCTCAGCCGTTGGCGTCCTCTGGCTTGGTCCAGGCGATCGTGTGCCTGGGAGCCGTGATCAAGGGTGAGACCACACACGATCAACATCTCAACCGAGCCATCTCGCTGCGGCTGTGCGAAATGTCCAGTCACTACGAATTGCCGATCGCCATGGGCGTATTGATGTGCAATGACGTCGAACAAGCTTGGCAACGCAGTGGCGGTGCGATGGGCAACAAAGGCCAAGAGGCCGCCGCTGCCGTCCTAGCCATGATCCGCAATCAACTGGCCATCCAGCAATGGGCTCAGACCGTCGCCGACGAGGCAGGAAAATAACCCCATGTCACGACGCACTCTGGCGCGGCAAGCCGCCCTGCAAATCTTGTATCAAGATGAATTCAACCCGCAACGCTCGCGGGAATTGGATCGCGAGTACATCCGAGAACAAGTCGAAGAAGATGAAACCCTGAGTGATTTGGCGTGGTGGTTGATCGACGGAACGCGCAAATACAAAGAGGGCTTGGACCCGGAAATCGAGGCCGCTGCGGAGCACTGGAGTGTCTACCGCATGTCAGCCGTTGATCGCAGTTTGATCCGCTTGGCTGCCTTCGAATGCCGCCATGGACAAACGCCCAAAGCAGTGGCCATCGACGAGGCCATCCGCTTGGCCAAACGCTTCGGCGCGAAAGACTCGCCCGCCTTCGTCAACGGCGTCTTGGATCGTTTGCTATCCGATGAGCCACTGGCCAATGTCGGTGAAAAATCCAACAAAAAAGGTCCGGCAACGGAGGTTCCGCTGACTCTCACCGAGGGCGGCACCGCGGCCCCTGGTGGCCTACGGCGATTCATCAAGAAAACCACCGATTAGCCACAAGGTCGACGAGCGACGGACAGTCGGCACTCCCCTCTCGTGTCATCCGCGCCTTTTGTGTTTTTTTTGCTGGGAGGGGGACAAATGTCTCCCCGTCAAGATTCAGCAACAAAAACCGAGCTCAATAAGCGTTCTCGGTCTTGAAGACCACGACGAATGTGCGCAGCAAAATCTGCAAGTCCAACAGAATCGACCATTCCCGAATGTACTGGTGGTCGTAACGAATGCGTTTTTCCATTTTGTCCAATGTCTCAGTTTCGCCGCGGCAACCGTTGACTTGGGCCAAGCCGGTAATGCCCGGCTTGACCTTGTGCCGCAGCATATAGCCATCGATCTGACGGCGATAGAACTCATTGTGAGCATTGGCATGCGGCCGTGGCCCGACCAGACTCATGGTGCCGTTGAGTACATTGAACAGTTGCGGCAGCTCGTCCAGCGAGGTCTTGCGCAACAGCCCACCGATGGGTGTCAAACGGGAGTCGTTCTTGGTGGCTTGCACGACCTTCTCGCCGTTTTCGCAGACCTTCATCGAGCGAAACTTCCAGACATCAAACGACTTGCCATCCAAGCCATAACGTTTCTGCTTGAAGAAAATTGGGCCACGCGATGTCAGCTTGATGGCCGCAGCTATTAGCAGCATGGGCACAGCTGCCAGCAGCAAGGCCAGGGTGCCGGCCGACAGATCGACTGCCCGCTTGAACACACCATCCACGCCATAAAACGGATTCTCAAACACACTGACAACCGGCAAACCTTGGACATTGGTCCAGCGAGAATGCATCAATTGGAATACGAAAACGTCCGGCACGATGTAAACCGAGGCCGTGGAGTCGGCCAACTCGGCCAAGATCCGCTGGATTCGCGCTTCCGCTCGCATGGGCAGCGTAATAAAAACCACATGGACACGGCCGGCTTTGACTTCGGCGATCAAGTCCTCGACTCGGCCCAAAACCTCGGCCTGCTTGTGAATCGCCGCCTGCGTCCGCGCGGCGTCGCGATCTTCGTAATAGCCTTGGAACTTGAGATGAAAGGCCTCCGACTTGGAGATCCCTTCCACCAAGTCCAACCCCAGCGGGTTGCAACCGATCACGGCGTAACGCTTCAAGCCCACACCACGCCGCAACAGCATCCGGCGTATCGCTCGGTAGGCAATCCGAGCATTGAGCGCCAGAATCGGCGTCACGATGCACCAGACCCATAACGCCCCGGCTGACAATTCGCGAGTATAGAGACTGTATTGGCCGATCGCCAACAGCAAGATCGTGGTGGCCGTCCACGTCAGGATTGTACAGCCCGCCTCACGGCCAAACGCCATCGCACTCCAATCGCGATACAGGCCGAAGAACTCGGCCGCGATCATAAACAAACCCAAGGCCACCAGGAATGACAAAAACGTGCTGTCCGAGTCGTACTGGGGTAGCACCAAGGTCACGTACATGACGCCGTAGCCGATCGCGAAACTATCCAACAAACGGTACACCCACAGACTCCAAGCCTGGGTCGTCTGCACAGCCGGACGAGATGAAGCAATGTTCATGGGTCAGTGTTTTGGCAGGAAAGGGAAACCGTCACTTAGAAATGTCTAGCGACCGCGCCAGTGAGTTCTGGGCACCGAATCGTCACGACGGGGTCCGGCACCGCCCAGCGGGAGGAGCGGGACTCTGGAGGACTCTAGGTCACCCATGTCCCCAGCCAATAAAAAAGCCATGCAAGAATACGCCGCGGACCTCGGCAAAACCGCTCGAATGGTCTGTAACGAAAGTAACGTTTGCAACAGTCGTGAGTGGGGCAGGGTCGGGACAACGACTTGGGAGCGTTCGCACGAATCCGCGGGCGTCTGCGAGCGACTCGATACGACCGGCTCAACGCACCTGAAACGCCAAGGGCACCGATACCGCGATCTTGCCGCCTTCCACGTCCTCAACACTGACTTGGACGTGGTACTTGCCGCGGGGCAGATTGGGAACTTCCAGTTGCAGGACCAAATAGAAATCTTGCCGGCGACTGCGGCACTGGTCGCGGACCACCGCAAACTCTTTTTGACTCACCACTCGCTGACGATCATCAAAAATCAAATACGAGGGTACCATGTTCGTTTGAAACGACTCGCCATTGCCATCGCTGATCCGCTCAGAGCGATAATTGACTACTTCACAATAAATCAGCATGGGATCGCCGGCAGCGACCAACGTCGACTTGGCGCGATCGTAATCGCCAAACGATCGAATTTCTTGACAGAACTGGACCTGTCGCAATTGCAACGTCGCCTCGTTCTGCAACGCTTGAATCGCGTTGTGCATGTGAGCCAAGGCCTTGGTCGCTTGTCGCGAGTGGTTGACTAATAAGGCCTCTTGTTCATCGGTCGGAGCCTGCACAATCTGACTGAGGGCAAAGAGCTGCTCGCGCCAAAAGGCTTGGCGATCCTTCGACAACGACTCGATCGTTCCCACGGCTTGGTCGGTATCTCCCGCCAGCAGTCGCAACAGCCGCAGGTAGATCTCCAAACTCTGTTGCTCCTGCGGATGTCCGGCCTGCGGAATCGCTCGCTCGACGGCCACCATCGCTTTTTGCAGTGCCATCCGCCAATGCTCCTCACTGGGGACCTCCCCTGCGGCAGCCGGATCCGTTGTCGGGATTCGACCGCCAGGAACCGGGGCAGCATCCGTCCAACCCACGGGCTGCGTCGCTGGCCCTGCCGCCTCGTTGCCAGGACTCGACGATCGACTGGGGTCGGTCGCACTGCCCAACGAGGCCGGACGATAGGCTTGCGGTCCATACGCCTGGGGCCCCTCACCAGCTGCCCGATTGGGACTCGCGGCAGGTGGCGGCGGAAATCCGGACGC
The DNA here is from genome assembly GCA_018402565.1 of Pirellulaceae bacterium. Lineage (GTDB taxonomy): Bacteria > Planctomycetota > Planctomycetia > Pirellulales > Pirellulaceae > M30B19. Next base: position 434,645 of record JAGYIQ010000004.1, read on the forward strand.
GGCAGGCGCTGAAAGAGGCGGAGCAGCGTCCAGTCGCAGCGGACGATTCCCTTGCAAATCAAAAGTTGGCGGCGAGTCCAACGCCTCCCAGCTATCCAACGCCCGAGTCGCCTGCTGGATCTGATCCTCGCTCAACGAACCCTGGACTTGTTCCATCAACAGATTCGCCAACGCTGGGCTGGCGGTCGCATCGGACCCCGTCCCCGACAATCGCGACATGCCCTGCTGCGTCACCCGTTGCACCGCCTGGAACATGGCCTCGGCCTTCGCCTCTTCCCTTGCCTGTTGGGCTTCATCCCAAACCGCTCGACTGGTTTGTGGGTCGGTCGGCCGATCGTCCGTCACCTGCACGCGAAAACTCTGGCCCTGCGCAGCTGAGTTCAACTCCAGGTCCAAGTCGAAGTCCGACCAAGCGGAGATGCGATCGCGACCAGCGGAAAGCGGGGGCGCTGAGGCTCCCGGTTGTGGCTCGTCTGACTCAGGCGTTGCCACCGCGGCGGTTGCTTGGTCGACCGAAGCCGACTCGGCCTGCCGACCAGAAGCTCCGATTTCAATGGAGTCAGCTGGGACGCTCGCTGGCTCTTGTCTCCCACCTGCGGCCGCCAACGGTTGGCCCGTGCGATCGACCAGGACCATCTCTTCCCCACTGAGGTTGTCGGCGCGAACTTCTCCCCGCATCTGACTCCAGAGATCCTCGGAACCGGGGCCCTGTACCAACAAAGCATGACAACCATTGGCAGCAAACGCCAAGAGAACAACCAAGGAGACCCGCGACCAGCGAAAAGCACCGTCTGCCGACCAACCGTGACAGGGCAGGGCGGACCGCGACCACGCGTCTCCCTCGCACTCACTCTGTCGGACGATTGTCGGTAATTTCATGGTCAATACGATTCCTGTGATGACCTCTCCCCCAGGCTGCGGGCAGATCTTAGAGAAATCACTCGGTGGTCACAAGAGAAATCGAACGAGAGCTAAAGTCAAACCAAAAATCCTAAACCACCCAAATTGCACATTCAACCTAGGCGTTACAGCAAGTCGCTCGGGAACCAAATTGGCCCCGCTCCGGGGCGTCCTCATCCAGCCCAGCGATACCGCGATCCGATCAAGCCAGAGGCCGAGTCCGCCTGCACGTCATCGCGCTGAAGAATGAGCCATGAATTCGACACCTGCCAATAGCCAACCGGTTCCTCCCTCTCCCCGAGTACTCCCCGCCACCCTACCGACAAAGTTGGCCGTCATTTCGCCGCTGATCACCACCGGCCCAGTGACCTACGAGAGCTTGTTGGCGGATCTGAACGACTCGCCGATTCCCTATCAATTGTGGCTGTTGGCTCAAGTCAGCAGCACAGCCGCACCGGCCCAAGGTCAAGCCGCACCGGCCCAAGGTCAAGTCGCACCGGCAGCTTCCTTGCCTTCAAGCCCGTCGATCAATCCAGCCCACAGCGACTGGGCAGTGGCACCAAACTTCAGTCCCGTATCGGGGGTCGACGCCACCTCTGTCGCCTGGCCCAACACCGAGACCCCTCGGGTGATCACCGTGCAATACAGTGGCTTGGAAATCAATCAGGCCGTCAATTGGGCGATCCGCCAGGCACATGGGGACATGATCTTGGTGCTGGATCACGGCCTGTCCGGCCTACTGCAACTCCGGCAGGCCCTGGACGAGATCCGCAGTGAGATCCAACGCAGCGTGCCCGTGCCGCCCGCGGCTACCGCGACGATCGGCTCGCTAGAAGTTTCCCAACCAACCCAGGCACAGAGCGAGTCGTTGGGTCAAATTGAAGACCATCCGCTGCCCGGAGCACTCAATCGTCGGCTGGTCGAGCGGCTGGAGCAGTGGGGCGTGGCCATGCAACGCCAAGCCGCGCGATCTCGGCAACAGCGGGAAGCAGCCCAACCGATCCAGCAACAGGCCCAACGTTCCCGGCAACCCATCGCACCAATCCCCAATCTCTCCCCGGCCGAGATTGCCGCCGTCGAGGCCCTGGAAGCGCTCTCGGAGACGATCAATCGCATCGACGAGGAAAGCATTCCGCAACCGAAAAAGTTGCCCAAGTTTATCACGCACTTCCACGAGTTCATTTGAACCGCGCCCGCAGTTCCTGTTGCTTGGCGGGACTGATCTGGGTGCCTTGCACGTCCAATTGCTGAAGCTTGGGCAGCTTCAACAATTGCGGCACACAGGCATCGGTAACCGCCGTGCCGGTCAGCCACAGGGCTTCCAATCGCTGCAGATCTCGGCAGGCCAAAACCGAGGCATCGGTAATCTGAGTGCCGGCCAAATCCAGCGACTCCAACTGGGGATTGGCCTGTAGCAACGGCACAACGCCGGCGTCCGACACGCGCGTCTGGTCCAGGTACAGTTCTGCCAAGCGGCGATGGTGCAACGCCAATTGTTGCAGTCCCGCATCCGTCACCCGCGTCTTGGTCAACTGCAGCCACCGCAGATCGGGAGCCCGCAAACGCTCCAACTGAGCATCGGACAAGGCGCTGAACCCCAAGGCCAGCTCCGTCTGCCCGCTGGCCATCCGCAGGTCTGGCCCGGCGTCGTCGATCGAGAGCGGCAACCACGCTTGATAGGCCGCCTGCAACTGTTCGGCTGTCCAACCGCCTTCACTTTCCAGCAGATCGGCGCGATCGCGGCCTGCATAGAGCTTGATCAGCATCCTCCACGTTGCCTCTCGTAGATCGCCCGCACTTGGTAGGGGTTCGACCATTTGGGGTGACGATTGCGTCTGAGTCGGTTGGTCGTTCGACTGGCTCCCCTGCGGTGTCCCATGCAGCAGGAAGTGAAACAGCCCTGCGGACTGTGAGTACACTCGCGGCAGATCGGGAACCTCCTGGAAGTCGCGGCGACCGTGTGACGACAGGCGAGCCAGCGGGTAGGCATAGCCCTCGCGCGACCAGCGCAACCGGGCGTATTGCAAGCGCTGCGCGTCGAAACCACCGACAGACCAAATCTGCCCCCCCTCGGTCTGCGGCAAGGGCACCCCCTCTTGGGCGACGTTCGATTCCGCTGATAGTGGCTGCAGCGACTCAAAATACATGGCCGCGGCCTCCAATAGCCAGAAGTGGCTCTTCTCGCCCGGTTGTCGGACCCTGCGCCCCGTCTCTTGAAACAACTGGTGGACCAATTCATGGCGTTGCGTGGCCGCGGTGTTTGGGTCCTCCGCATCGAGATAGAAGTAACAGCGTTGGGCCGCGGCGTCGTAATAACCGACGCTCTGTTCGATCCCCGGCACACGTCCCAACACCCGCAAGAACTCGGCCCGATTGGCAAACACGATCACCGAATGGCGATTCTCTTTCCCAGCCGTCAGGGGACGGCCGCCGACAATCGCCGCCACCGCTCCTTCGGCTGGCGCCCAGTAGGCAAAAGCGGCTTGACGCCACAGCAGACGCCAGACCTCAAAGGTCTCGACCGACGTGCGCAAAGTCGCTTCATCGACATTACTCAAAACTCGAAAATGAGTCGACATCGCCTCGCGGTATTGTCCAGCCGACCAGCCCAACGTCGGTTCCGCGCGCCGCGCGACTCGCACGGTCAATCGCGCTGACTCCGCGCGACTGGTTGTTAGGTCCAAAATTCGACGCAGGTCCGAGTCGGCCGGGTTTTGCCAGGCCGCCTCCCACAACAACTCGCCGCTCAAATCCCAAGCTTCGTCTTTGGCGGCCACCTTGGCCAGTTCATACAACCGAGTGGCATACGCCGCGCGGTACGTTTGCACCGAGGCGGACCACTGGGGCCAGGTCGCTCGCTGCCCAGCCACGTCTTGCTCCCGACCGGGATCGCGGTAATCGGTCGGCGGCAGAAACAGATAACGGCGACTGCTGTCCCGAGCAGCCACCCAATCCAGCGTCGCGGCCTGCAATCGATCCAAGCCGCGTGCGCCGCAGTCCTCCGCCAAACGCTGCATTTCCTGCCGGAAGTCCTGCTCCAATTGACGCCGTTGATCGGCGAGCGAACCCGAGTCTTGGACCACTGCCGCACTCAACCGCACCCCCAGCAGTTCGACGGCAAGGCACAGCCCCAGACAAACACCAAACATCCATCCAAGGGGCACTTGCCCCAAAAAAAGTTGCTTCGCCGCTGGTCTTCTGTCACTTGGATTCATCGTTTGCACGTCTCCCCGACCTCCCGGTTGCCGCCCCCAACCGACTTACCCAAAAAGAAGGTCCAATCAAAACAAATGAAAGCCGGATAAACCTCCGGCCAAAAAGAAGGCCCGGTGACACAAGTTCACCGGGCCCAATGCGACCGTCGAATCCGATCTGTCGCCACGTATTCCAGAGGAACCTGCGGCGGGACAGGTCGAGCTTAGATCTCGTAGCCGTTGTGGTATTCCGGACGAATGATCTTATCCAAATCGCTGGTGTTGGTGGCCACCAAGTTCTTGGCGTCCCAATCGACCTTCTTGCCGGACCAAACTGCCAGATTACCCAGCAAAATGGTTTCGGTCAGACCGCCGGAGTAGGTCTGGATGTTCGACATGGCTGCCGGTCCGCCCTTGATCGCGTTGGCGAACTCGACAAAGTGACCAGGCGAACGGACCCAGTCATCACATTCCAAGCTGCGGATCGGGGTGAATTCGCCGTTGGCAATCACACCGGTTTGGCGAACGTGTTCGCCGTAATCGCCAGGCGAGTAGAACTTGCCCTTGTCGCCGATCAACAACGCACCGCTGGAGAAGTGGTTGTCGCCTTGTTTCGGCAGGTCATTCAGCAGTTCGGCCGGAGGCACTTGACCGCCGTCGTACCAAACCATCTTGCAAGCCGCGCGACCGTCCAATTCCGGGAACTCGAAGGTGATTTCCGACCACTTCGGGAAGCAGATGCCGTCGTGGCGATCGGCCTTGGCTTCCACGCTGATGGGGTCACGCAGGTTCAAGGCCATGAACGACATGTTGAGCGTATGGCAAGCCATGTCACCCAGAGCGCCGGTGCCGAATTCCCAGAAACCACGCCACTTGAACGGGTGGATTTCCGGGCTGTACTCGTGCGGCTTGTTGGGGCCCAACCACAGATCCCACTTGACGTGGTCCGGAGCCGGCTGGGTGGCGACCTGCAAACCGTAGGCTTGAGGCCATACCGGTCGGTTGGTCCAAACGTGAATCTCCTTCACGTTGCCGATGACCTTCTGCTTGCCGATCAACGCGGCGCTCTTGCGCAGGTTGGATTCGGCGGTACCTTGGTTACCCATCTGAGTGGCCACGCCCATCTTGGTGGCGATCTCGGTCAATTGTCGGGCTTCCCACAACGAACGGGTCAACGGCTTCTGGCAGAAGCAGTGCTTGCCCATCTTCATCGCCATGGCGGCCGCCACCGCGTGCGTGTGGTCCGGGGTGCTGACGGTCACCGCATCGATCGAGCTGCCCATGTCTTCCAACATCTTGCGGAAGTCGTGGTACTTCTTGGCACCCGGGAACTTCTCACCCGCCTTGCTCAAGGTCTCGTCGTCGATATCGCAGATGGCGACAACCTTGCCGGCGCGACCAGCGTCGTCCGAGTCACTCGAGCCCTTGCCGCCCACACCGATACAGCCGAAGCCGATCTCTTCAATCGCCGCGCGGCTGGCCTTGGGAGCCACACCACCGGCCGCCCAGAACCCGGCACCGGCCACCGCCGACGCCTGCATGAACTTACGACGTGACTGATTCATTTTTTTGGTCATTGACTGACACTCCTGGTTTTAAATGTGAGGCCAAGCAACACGAACCCAACCCGAGACCCCTCGAGCCCAATCCGGCGCCGACGGAAAATTCACCCCCGCACTCCCCGGTTGCGGGATTTTCCCCGGCCCTAGAATAACCGAATCGCCAGCCGATTTCAATCAAGCCAGCGGTTTTCCAGCCCCAACAGGGCAGATTCTCAACCCGGCAGGCGCCCGTCAGGCCGCATCCGCGGTCGCAGAGACCACTTTTCCGTCCCGCAAACGGATAATCTGGTCCGATTGCTCGGCGATCTTCTCGTCATGCGTGACCATGACGACCGTCAACTGCTGCTGTTCGCTCAATTGTCGCAGCAAATCCAAGACCTCCGCACCGGTCTTGGCATCCAGATTCCCGGTCGGTTCGTCGGCCAGCAGCAACTTGGGCTGGGTCACCAACGCCCGAGCAATCGCCGTTCGCTGTCGCTCCCCGCCCGACAACTGATTGGGGCGGTGGTTCAAACGGTGCCCCAAACCGACGCGACTGAGCAATTCCCGCGCCTCCTCGGCATGCTGGCGGCGACGCAACCAGTACTGCCAGACGCCATAGCGAATCATGAACGGCACCAGTGTATTCTCCAGCACCGTCAACTCGGGCAACAAATGGTAAAACTGGAAAATCAATCCAATCTCGCGATTCCTGAGCAAGTCGCGTTTACGAAAGGGCAGGTTATCGATCCGCTGTTTGTGCAAGCAGATCTCGCCGCGATCCGGCCGATCCAATGTCCCCAACAGATGCAACAGTGTACTCTTGCCCGACCCGCTCTGGCCCACAATCGTCGTAAATTGCCCCTGACGGACCGCCAAACTGACACCCGACAGCACGGGGATACTCTGCCCCCCAAGGTGGTAGGTCTTGTGCACATGATTGGCCGACAACACCAACGATCCGTTCGCCCGGTACGGCTGGACTTGTAACTGGGGGTGCGGCAACACGGTCGCGCCGGGCTCCGCTCCTCCGCCCACGCGGCCAGGGGCTCCGACCGGCGCAGGCGAGGACGAGACCGGGCCGAGGGCCGTTGTCGGGCGGTGATGGGTCGTCGGTTTGGCTTTCACAGCATCCTCTTTCCAAGGGGCTCAGCAACGGTGGGCTCAGTAACGGCAGACTCAGTAACGGCGGGCTCAGTAACAGTGGGCTCAGTAACAGTGGGCGACTCAATGAAGGCGGACAGCGCGACAGTCGAGCGGCTGGACCGACCCCGTTCTACCCAACCCATCATTCGTAACGCAGGGCTTCCACGGGATCCAACCGAGCGGCTCGCAAGGCGGGCAGGACACTCGAGAGGACCGCAATCAATATGGCTCCACCGGACACCAGGATCACCATCGTGGGGCTGAGCAAGGTGGGGATGCTACTGAAAAAGTAGATCGAGGGATCGAACACCTCGCGGCCACTCAGGTAGGCCACGACATCCGCGATTTCGTTGATATACACGACGAACAGAATGCCGATCACCGTGCCCGCTCCCGAGCCAACCATGCCCAGTGACAAGCCGTAGGCCAAGAAGATCGACATCACACCGCCGCTGGGGGCCCCCAACGACTTGAGAATCCCAATGTCCTTGGTCTTTTCGACCACGATCATGAAGAAGGTGGCCAAGATTCCAAAGCCCGCCACCGCGATGATCATGAACAACAGGATATTGAGGATGGTGATCTCCATTTCGACCGCGCTGAGCAATGGGGCTTGCTGGTCCCGCCAAGTCTGGACCATCAACGGGTACTGGACCATTGGGAACGCCGCCCGGAGGCGATCGCGAGCCTGGTTCAGATTGGCGTCCGGCTTGAGCTTGATCTGAATCGCGCTGACGGTGGCAGCACCGGTGGCCGGGTCGATCATGCCGCGTATCTTCTGCAAATGCGACAGTGGCAGGAACGCAAAGGCGCTGTCGTACTCGTGCATCTTGCTGGAGTAAAAATCCACGACCGTGCAGTTCTCCAAAATCGGTCGCGGCTGGCTGCCGGCCGAAGGCACGGTGATCTCGATGTCGTCGCCCGGTCGCATAAAGAACATGTCCTGCGACTCGCCCGTGACCGGATCGTGAGCGCGGAGACGTCCAATGCCGATCCCAACCACAATCCCCACGCGCTGTTCGTTGATCGGATCAAAGGGTGTCAGTTGGACCTTTTCGCGGTACGCCGCCAAGGCATCGACTGGGGCCGGATTCCAGACTTCCTCCCGCGTGCCGTCGCCACGACCGATCGGGCTGCCCCCCGTCACGTACTCCGCCCCTTCACCCTCGGCCACCTGCACACTCAACTTCGGCAAAACAGGCTTTTCAGCGGGTAGCGGTGGCAACTTCGCCACACTCACCAACGCTCCGTCCGCCCCAGTCGCTGAACCCGTCCCAGAGACCGAGCCCGTATTCGCTGGTGAGCCAGCACCGGCAGACGGCATGGGGCCGGTTGCAGGATACCCAGCGGGCAAGTCCCTCAACGGACGACTCATGGCTTCCGGACTGATCGGTCGCTCCAGCAATCGTTCCATCTCGGCTCGGACGTAACGCTCGTGTCGGTACTTCTCCCGCCGGTATGGCCAACCCGCCTCCGGCAGTTCCGGATCGTAGCCGTCTTCCTGCAAACGAAAAACGTCCCCATTTCGATGCCAGTGATTGGTGAGGTACGGGCGGAAGTCCGTCACCGCTCCGAATGTTAGGTCGTCGATCCCGATCAGCATGATCTGATGATAACGAGGTTGGCCATGGACCAGAAAATTCAACATGGCCGGGACGCGGACCACCTGCGTCACTGCCTGCAAGTCGTCGCCTAACACGGCCTTGATCTGTTCGACCTTCTCGTCGACGCGGTCGATTTCACCCATCCCGGATGCGACCAACTCCACGTCCGACAAAATGCCGTGCAGTTTATTGGTCATCTCCTGCGAAAAACCACTCATCACGCTGTTGACCACAATCAACGTGGCCACCCCCAGAGTCACGCTGATGATCGAAGCCAACGCGATGAAGCGGGTCTTGAGATAACGCCACGCCAGCAGTAGTTTGAACATCGGCCATCCTTGGCAAAAAACCATCGAGCGGCTGTGGGTCAGGCAGCTCGACGGTGACCACCCACGGCCGGATCGACCGGAGTGGCAATTGTTTGTGCTTGTCGTTGGTACTCCGCCAACATTTTGTCCCGCGCCCGACTCAGCGTGGGACCGATACTGTTTTCCGAGATCCCCGTCTGGCGGCTGATCTCCTCGTAGCTGCGTCCCTCCAGATGATGGAGCCGGACCAAGGTCGCCTCCGTCTGGCTCAGATGCTCCAACAACTCCGTGACCTCGGCCAAGGAATCGATCGCCTCATGGGGCCCCCCCAGTCGATCGGTCACCAGCCCCATTTGGGACCGGTCGGCCAACGGCTGGTCCGCTGCCAATGGCAAGTCCGGACGCTTGACCAAGTTTCTCACAATGACGCGGCGAGCGATCACCGTGAGATAGGTGCTGTAGCTACTGTCGCCCTTGAAACGCCGCAACGTCGCAAAGTCGTCCTTACACAACTCCAGAAACACCTCCGCCACCAAGTCCTCTTGGTCGCTAGGCGAAATCGCAATCCCCCGGCTCCGGCCCGTGTGGCGAACCACTTGGACCACAATCCGCAACGAACGATCCACCAGAGCCTCCCACGCTTGACGCTCGCGCGAGAGGCACCGCTGGATCAATTCAAGATCGTAGGGCGATGCCGACACGTTCCAATTCCTTTTGTCCCGGTGCTGTTCCCGTCCACCCGGCCTCCTCCTGAGACCCCAAGCCGACGAAAATCGAAGGGCATGCCGTGGAGTGTAGGGAAAATCTGTGAAATTCCGCAAGACGAGTTTTCCGAACTTGGGGGCTCGACTTGCCAGAACCGCGAAAAAACTGCTATCATTAGTCCCGATCGGCGCCCTGAGGCGGCCGATCCGGGAGGCGAGGACCGGACCCAGAGCGGTCCCGACACGACCAAATTCCCAGTGCATGGTCGCTTTTTTTTGCGGTCTACCACTCGAATAACCGATATCCTCGGTTGGCCGACCTCGCCCCCCGATTCCGCCAGAACCCTATTGCCAAGGAGATACGATGACCCACGTCGTGACCAAGCCCTGTGATGGCTGCCGATACACCGATTGCGTAACCGTCTGCCCGGTCGAGTGCTTCTACGAAGGCGAGACCATGCTGTACATCAACCCCGATGAGTGCATCGACTGCGAAGCCTGCGTGCCCGAATGCCCAGTCGAAGCCATCTTCCACGAAGATGACGTCCCCGCCGATTGGAAGGATTTCATCGAACTGAACGCCAAGAAGTGGGAAGATTGCAACAACATCACCGAACGCAAGAAGCCCCTCTGCGACTAGGTCGGCAAAAGCCCCCAGGCTTCCGACACCATCCCCTCTCGGCGGCTCGCGGTCCAATTCCGCGAGCCGCTCGTTTTTTACACCCCTCCGCTACGCCTCACGCGACAGGCCTGATTACTACCGGCCTGATCACTACCGGCCTGATTACTACAGGCCTAATTATCACAGGCCAAATTATCACAGGCCAAATTACTACAGGCCAAATTGCTACAGGCCTGATCGCCTAGCCCACAGCGTCCCCCAACCCCACCGCGTTCAGCCCGACACGCTCCGCACTACACCCTCCGCCCTACACCCTCCGCCCTACACGCCCAGCCCTCCTCGCTACGCCCTACGCCCTACGCCCTAAGCCCTCCGCCCTAAGCCCTCCGCCCTACGCCCTACGCCCTACGCCCTCCGCCCTACGCCCTACGCCCTACGCCCTACGCCCTACGCCCTCCGCCCTACGCCCTACGCCCTCCGCCCTACGCCCTACGCCCCTCCGCCCTACGCCCTACGCCCTACGCCCTACACCCTCCGCACTACCCCCTACGCCCTACGCCCTACGCCCTACGCCCGCTACCGAGGTCGCGGTCGGTCGGTCGCCTTAGCCAGCGGCACCTCGACCACCCGGTAGACCGCGACCGCTCGATCCGGCTCCGCACCCACATTGAACTCCTGGCAGAAGCGTTTCGCCAACGATTCTCGGTCGAACCAACGGCTCGGACGATCCTGATCGGCCCGCTGCAGGATCACTTGAAATAACTTTTGCGTCGATTGCATTTGTCTCTCCCTTTCGGCCCCTCAGGCCTATCACCCGTCCACCCCGTAAACTCCACCCCAAAAACTCGCTCCACCGACTCGCGTCGGCCACCCCCATGCCTGTTGCAGTCATTATTCGTGGGGCCTTGGACTCCTGGGGTCAATCGCCAGAAATTTCTCAAACAGCGGTCGCCCGCACCCGCTCCTGGTATAGAATTGACACGGGCAGGCCGATGGGCGGCTGGGTAGTGCCAATAACGAGGATGGTTTCATGAAGCAAATCGAATCGGTAGTCAACCAAGTGTTGCGGCGGCTGTTCCTCCAAGATTTGGTACGACGGCTGCCTTGGTACTTGCTGGTCTGTCTGGGCCTTGCTGCCGCCGTCATCGCCGTTCCGAAACTGGTTTTCTGGGCCCCGCTGTCGGCAGCCGCGGCGTCCCCGATCTGGTACCCCGCCTGGGGCTGGGGAGCCGTCCTCTTAGCCCTTGGTCTGTGCCTGCTGCACGCTTGGCGCAGCAAGGCCTCTCGGCTGCGTGCGGCCGAGGAGTTGGATCGTCGCTGCGGCTTGAAGCAGCGGGTCTCCGCGACCTTGGCCAGTTCACCGGGGCAGGCCGACGCCGACTTCTATCAGGCGTTGGTCCTGGACACGCAACAACAAATCGAGCGGGTGCATGTCCCCGACGAGTTCCCCATCCGGTCGCGTTGGACCTTGGCGTTGCCCCTGCTGCCGATCCTCCTGTTGCTGGGTTTGGCCTATCTGCCCGCCGCCCTCGCGCCCGTCGCGGACGCTTCGGCCGATGCCCTGACGGAGGCAACCCGGACCGCCGTAGAGGAACTCATTCGCTCGGCTGTGACCAAACGCACCACGGAAGTCTCGGACGCCACGACGGAAGCCGAGGGGGCGGAAATCATGAAACGCGCCCTGGAAGAGGTGGAAAAGACGCTGGCCAAACCGGACGCCTCCAAACGCGAGTTGCTGGTCGCCCTCAACCAAGTCAAGCAATCGATCCAAGACCAACAGGAACGGCTGGGGCAGACCGAAGCCCTCAAGCAACGCTTGAATCAGCTGCAGGACCCAACGTCCGGCCCCGCCGACAAGTTCCAGCGGGCCCTGCAGGCCGGTGACAGCCAGGCGGCTCAAGAACAATTGGCGCAATTGGCCGAGCAATTGGAGCAAGGCGAGATGACCCCCGCGGACCTCGAGCGGTTGGCCGACCAGATGCAGCAACTCCGCGAGCAGCTGCAGGACATCGAACGTGGCCTGGAAAAACAAAAACAAGAGCTACAACAACAATTGGACCAGGCCCTGGCCAAGGGCGATCTCGAACGAGCGGCCGAAATCGAGCAGCAGCAAGCCGCATTGAAGCAACAACAACAGGCCGCCCAACCACTGCGGGAACTCGGACAAAAAGCCCAACAGTTGGCCGAACAACTACGCGGTTTAAAGGGCGATCAACCCCTGGGACCCGAGCAAAAGCGCCAACTGCAAGAAGCACTCCAACAGATGCAACAACCGCTGGAAAACATGCAAATGGACGCCCAGCAAATGCAACAACTGCAACAGATGATGGACCAATTGGAGGAACTCAAGCAGGAGATGAACTGCGAAAACGGCGAATGTGAAGGGCAGGGACAAGGCCAAGGACAAAAACAAGGGCAGGGCCAGCAACCCGGGGCCGAAGGCATGGGCCAGGACGCCATGCCCGGGGAGGGTGAAGGGATGGGCGAGGGCGGACAAGTGCAGACGCCAAGTGGTCAACCGAGCAACGGTATCGGCGAAGGCCACCAGCCGGGCGGAGGACCCGGGGCCGACGGCGATACCAAGTTTTACGACACCCGCACTCGGCCCGATGTCAAACCCGGACAAGTCACCAAGATCGGCTCGGTGGGCGGGCCGAACCGGCCCGGTATCTCGCGGATGGAAATCCAAAACGCGCTGCAACAGGCCGCCGAATCCCCAGAACTGACGCCTAGCGACCTGCAGGACATTCCGGCCAAACAACGCGAACACGTCCGCCAGTACTTCCAACAGCTACGCGACAAGTAAACTCCTACAGCAACCGTTCATGCCCCGTAGAACGGTTACCTTCTCCCGTAGCATGAGCCTTGGCCCTACCGGACAAAGCCCATGTAGAAGCTGAAGATATTCTTGTCGTCGGTGTCGGCCATCGCCACCGGGAAGGCGAAGTCGAAGGCCAGCGGTGCACCGCCGCCACCCCCCACAGGCATGTGGATCCGCAAGCCCACCCCAGGAGCCACGCGGAAGGTATCCCAGTCCAACTTCGTGCTGGACTCGACCGTGCCAAAGTCCACAAACGCGACCCCCTTGATCATGTCATCCGCCGTGATCGGGAAGGTGTACTCAACCGTGTTTAGCCATTGGAATTGACCGCCGACCACGACCCCATTTTCCACTGGGCTGGCTCCGCGAAACTCAAAACCTCGCATCGTGGAGAAACCGCCCGCAAAGTAGTTCTCGAACAACGGCGTATCGCTGCCGGAGAAGCCCAACCGTGTTCCCACCGAAACGGTATGTCGACCCGATCGATCCGGCCGTTGGTACATCAAAAAGTACCGACGCCAATCCAAATCGGCTCGTGGAAAGTCAAAACTACCGAATCCCTGCGACAAGCCAATCTCAAAAAATCGTCCCTCGGTCGGCATAAAAGGATGATCGCGAGTATCGTGCGTCAGTGTCAGACTGCCCATGTAGAAGTCATGCTCCCCCAAGACACTGTTCAATTGGGGCGAGGTCAACAAACGCGGTCGCTTGACCTCGACGTTCTCGCCACGCACCGCAAACGACAGACTCAGGTCGGGAGTCAAGCGATACCCCAAGGAGAGCCGCCCACCCAGACGCTCTTCGTCATAATCGAAAAAACGACGAGTGAAGTAAAAACCGCTGATGCCAAAGCTGACGTTGCTGTCAAACAAAAACGGCTCAGTCAGGCTCACCATGTAACGCTGTAACTCATTGCCCGGCACCAATTCCAAACGGAATCGTTGCCCACCACCCCGAAATGCTCGACCCTCCACAATATCCCGGTAGCTGCGAGGAAACGCGCGAATGTCAAAATTTCGTTCATCCAAGATGATCTGGCCCATCAACCCCATATCCGAGTTGTACGCACCACCGAACAAAAATCGGCCGGTCTGACCCTCCGGGGCAAAAATATCCAAATCCGCGTAGTTGGCCCCCTGGCCCAAGACCGAGGGGTTACCACTAAAATAGGACAAATTCCCACCAGGAACCTGCGCCGTCTCATTGGCATAAATCGAGGCCGGATCCGGCGATCCCGGCCGAAACCCCATGCCAGGATAAACCGTGGTCGGATTATTGGGCAACGCCGAGGTCGGCGGCAGCGGCATGCCGTAGCCGTCTTGCCCCAAGCTCCAGTTCTCCCGCGGCAGCGTTTCTCCGCGGTCGTCGGCAATCGGCAGAAACCTGGCTCGAGACGCAACGCCACGATCGGTTGGGCCCCCATACGACTGAGCCTGGGCGACATCGGACCAAAGCGTGCACACGACTGCGAACAGCACCACGCCGGCAGCTAAGCAACGGAGTGAGCTCCCCAGACTTGCGCACCGGCCCTGCGCCGACTGTGTGGTTTCTAGATTTGGCAAGGTACTTGCAGCCATCATGGCATTCCAAAGTGTGTGGTCTAAAACGGATCAACCAAGGCCCAACGACCTACCGGACGCCCCCAGACGCCTCGTCCGGTGGACGAATGACGATCCGCGGCAGATTCCCAGGATTCTGCGGGTCATCGAACAATTCGGACGCCCGCAACAATCGTTCGCTCTGACGAATTTTTCGAATGTCAATCAAATCACCCGGCTTCTGCGTGACTCGGTTCAGCACGACCGAACGACGAGTGATCCCATCGCCATCGATGTGAATATTCACTCGGCCCACCCGGTACGGCTTGCCCTCATCGATCTTGTAAACGATATCGATCAATCCGGGCTCGGCCAAAAAGTGCGGCTGGGCCTGGACGTCGGCAAAGATGTGCCCCACGCTGCCGTAGGCATCGCGCAAGGTCATCACGTCCTCATTCATCGCGTCCCCGTTAAAGAACGGTTGCTCCTGCTCCGATGGCTTGAGCTTCAACTGATCCATCAAGTCCGTCACAGGGTATTGCGATACCCCCTCGAATCGAACATTGCGAATCCGGTAACGCGGCCCCTCATTGATTACGAACTTGATGTCCACCGTGGCTCGATCCGCATCCGCCACAACCTCACGCCCAATCTTGGCGCTGAAGTAGCCCAAGGACATGTAATAGGCATTCAACAGATCGACGTCTCGATCCACCTGCTCCCGGTCCAACAGCCCGCCAAACAAGCCCAAGGTCTGCGCCTTCGACTTCACGATCACTCGCAAGCGGGCCGCAGTGACAATCGTGTTTCCCTCGAACGACACCGATCGAATCCGACGACGCTGGTCCTCGTACACCACAAACACCACTTGCGTCGGGTCCTCGGTCTTGTGCAACTCGACCGAAGTGTAAGTATGCCCTCGAGTCCGATACAGTTCCTCGATCTTCTCCCGCGCCATCCGCACTTCAAAGTCGTTGAGCGGTTTGCCCTCCTCCAACCCCGTTTCCTTTTTTAGGTACGAGTCGGATAAGACCCGATTGCCCACAAACTTCAGCTCGCTGATAAACGGATGCTCCTGAACCTGAAATGTGATCGTGATGCCGTCCTCCGCTCGATTGATGAACGGGCCCTGCACACGTCGCACCGTCGACATCCGCCAAATGGACTGCACGTCTTGCTGCAACAGATCGGGGTCGAAATAACGCCCCGGTCGCGACTTCAACTGCCGCAGAAACTCGGCTGTCGGCACCCGCCGATTGCCCTCGATCACCACCTCTTTGATGACCTGCGGCTTACTCAACTCCCCATCCAACGAGGCGTCGACGTAAAACTGCTGATTGACCGGGTCGAACAAGCGGCCCCGCTCCTCCGCTCCGTCCTGACTCTGATAACGAACCTGGCCCGTCGGCACCGTGTAAGGTGGCGGTGCGGCCCAACCCGCCGGTTGATAAGCGGGCGCCGGTTGATAAGCGGGGGGCGCCTGATAGGTCTGGCAAGGCTGGCAAGCCCCACCGCCCCGACAGCCCGCCAATCCAGCGACGATCAGAAGTGCAACCCAGTGCAGCCGCCAAACTCCGTCCGGCAACTTGAAGTGACTTGGCATGAAGACCGCTCCCTGGTCGAATACTCCGTTGAGTCCATCCTTGGCCGACATGCGACCACCAACGGGTTAATTACCGAATACAGTCACCTTTCGCAAGAGATATTCTCACTTTGACTAAAGATAGGTGTCCTAGCTGCCGCCGGCCCAGCCCCCCAAACGGGGCATTGCCCCCAAATGTCTCGGAACAAAAACGGGGTCAACGCGGTTTGCCACGCCGCAGACCCGCTCGCCGCGGAACTCTAACCGCAGGCAAGTCGCCACCGGCCGCAGGCAAGTCGCCACCGGCCGCAGGCAAATCAGCAGCGGCCGCAGGCAAATCAGGCGCGCCCGCTCCCAGCGAAAGTCCCAAACCCTGAAAACGCGTTTCGATCATGGTCTCGACCGAAGATAACTGATCGTCCAATTGCTCCATTCGCCGCTCCAACGCTTGCAGTTGCTGCTGACGTTGGTCGCTAAACGCGTCCGCTGATCGGTATTTTCTCATCTTGAATCACCCAATCCTGTCTCGCCCCCCCATCGACCCTATCAATGCCAACGACCCATCACTGACCAACACGTACCGAACACCGACCACCCAGCCACTGCTCGGCAAGTGGCTTGTTGATTTTTCCAGACTAACTCGCGAATTCGCCGTCCGATTCAACAAAATCGTACAAAAACACGGCATTTTCCCACCAATCGAAATGCTTGACGCATTCCGCTACGGAAAAATAAAAAGCCCTTGAGGGCTTGTTGATTTTTCCAGACTTGCATGCGAAATTGCCGTCCGCATCAAGAAACTCCGTCAAAAACACGTCGTTTCCGCGTCAATCGAAACGCTTGACGCGTTCCGCTACGGAAAAATCAACAAGCCCTTGCTGCGTTCCGCTACGGAAAAATCAACGGGCCCCCAGCGGCGCGGTGTCCTGGCCGCCGCCGATAGACAGGGCACTGGCCAGACCGCACAATACGGCCGCCACCGATTATAACCGGCCCCCGTTACCCTGTAAAATTAAAGGATCCTGCCTGTGCCGACTCGGGCCATCATCCTCGGCGACCCCCAAGGTGACTACACGCGACGCCTGCTGTCGGCCGCCCCGCGACACTGGCAAGTCTCCCTGGCCCCGTTTACTGACTTGGCGACGCAACTTTCATGGCCCAGGCCGTTGCCGGGGCCCCGGTCGGTCGCTGGGGCGGGACTCCACTCCCCTCCCGAACAGATCGAAGTCGCCGGCGGCCCCCTTCAGCCCGGCGATGTGGCGATCGTCCGGTCCATGTCACGCGGGACCTTGGAGTCGATCGTCTTCCGGATGGACGTCCTGGCGACCTTGGAGCAACAAGGCGTGCTTGTCTACAACCCGGCCAAATCCCTAGAACTGGCCATCGACAAGTACCTGACGCTCTCACGCTTGGCTGCCGCTGGATTCTCGGTCCCAGCCACCCACGTCAGCCAAACCGTCGACCAAGCCCTCGTCGGATTCAAACAACTGGGCGGCGATGTCGTCGTCAAACCGCTCTTCGGCTCCGAAGGCCGCGGCCTGATCCGTGTCTCCGACCACGACCACGCCGCTCGCGTGTTCCATTCCCTGGCTGTCCTGGACTCGGTCATTTACCAACAGCAGTTCATCCCCCACGGCGGCAAAGACATCCGCGTGCTGGTGATCGGCCAAAAACGATGGGCCATCGAACGACAACAAACCCAGGACTGGCGCACCAATCTGGCCCGCGGTGGCCATGCCCAACCCATCGCCCTGTCTGGCGACCGCCAGCAACTGGCGGTCCAGGCCTGCCGCTCCCTCGGGCTCCTCTGCGCCGGCGTCGATCTTGTACACGATCCCACGACTGGCCAAGACTACGTATTAGAAGTCAACGGCATTCCCGGCTGGAACGGCGTCGCCCAAGCCCACAACGCCGACATCGCCGCCGAAATCTGGGCACACGTCACTGCGATCGTTGCCCAGCGTGAACAGGACGGGCTGATTTCCCCTGGTGCCAGCGAGTCAAACGTTTCAATTGAGGCGAAAATGCCGTGACTTCCCGCGTTTTACTTGATGCGGGCGACTCACCCGAAACAAAACCGGGCTCGTGGCACAGCGTACCACGAGCCCGGCGGTTTGATCCAATGGCCAAAGTCACAATCCACCGACTTGACGAACCCTATCCTCGATATGGCCGCCAAACCGATTTCAATCGACTTGGTCCATTACTGCTTCGGGGCCTCAGCATCTTGCTTGGCGGATTCGTCAACGTACTTGCCAGGATCTACACCCTTGGTTCCCGCACCGCGACCACCCGAGGACTCCTCCATACGCCGGATCATCTCGGCCATGGCTTCCTTCTGGTAATCCCGGTCCACTTCCGGTGTAGGGGCCGTCTCATCAATGTTGGCACCACAGCCCACCAGCGACACGGTCGCCAGGGCCGCGAATCCCGCCGCCAATCCCAATGTCATACAACGTTTCATAACGCACTCCTCTGTTCGTCTATCGTAACGAAACCAACAACTTCCGGCTCGGTGTCGAGCACCCCCAATTATAACAGTATTCGAACCCTAAAGCCAACTAGCTACAAATTTTTTTGAAACTCGATTGAAACATCACCAAGGCGGAAAAACAGATAGCCATCGATCGCCCCACCTGCTAACCCGCCCCCCCCTTACCTTTCACTGCAGCCCGTCAAAACCGGAATTGAACCCACATCGGGCGAGCGGTCCGCTTATTGCTCCGTGGCTGCTCGCGTCGCCCCACCAACGGGTGCGGGCGCGGCGGCAGCACTTGGCTCAGAGCCAACTTCGAGCTGGGAGGCCGGAGGAGCGGGAAAGGCAGCACCCGCCGGGGCACCCGCCCGCGCCGCGGCCATCCGACCCCGATGTTCAGTCAAAAAAGCCACCGCTTCTTGCTTGCCGATCGCCGAGAAAAAATCCAACATCACACCGACCGCTTGCTCGTCATGCAAGTAGTCAATCGCCTTCCGCACCATACCCCAGCGATCTTCCAACCATTGGCGAGCGACCTCGGTCTGCGCGACCACCACCGCCGCCTCCTCGTCACGTCCCAACCGCTGCAAACATTGACTCAGGCGATGACGCACATTGGCATCGATCGGGCCCGGCCACACGGTCAAGCACTGCTGATAAGCCGTTACGGCCTGCTCGATTTGATCGGTCGACTCCAAGTACACGCCCCGATGACGCAGGTAATTGAAGCCGCGCTCGGCCTCCGGCCAAGTCTCCAATAACTCTCCCACTTGAGCGAAGTTGCCCTGGTTCAACAAAGCCTGCACCAAGCTGGACAAATAGACCTCCTCGGCCACCGTGTCCGCTCGCTCCTGACCGATCTGCAAGATCTCCAGCGCCGTCTGAGTTTCCGTTCGCCACAACCACCAATTGGCCATGGCCCCGTAATGAATCGCCTCATTGGGCTCGCTATCCTTAAAGGCAATGAACCGACGAATGATGTCGTCATCCGAAGGCTCGCGCTCCAGCGGCACGATCCCGGTCCCCACGTCAAACGCACGATTGGCAGCATTGCGAGTAAACTGGCTGAGGAACCAATGACGAAAGGCGACCGGTTGCTCCTCCGCAGGCAACTGCTGGAACCCTACCCAGAAGGCCGGATCCGCGCGATCCGCGCGACTGGTCAAACTGTAGATCGTAAATAGGAGCTGATTGGCCGCCGAATGTGTCGGATCGACTTGCAGCACTTCCTCCAACACCCGCTCCGCCGCCCGGACTTGAATCTTCGTCAGCAACATCTGCTTGGCCTTGGCAACCCGAGCATCGGCGTAGACGCCACTTCCCGGCTCAATCTCGTCCAACAACCGGTACCCGTCCTCCAACACCCGCTCTTCCAAGGTCGCGTCGGCCAAGGTCGCCTGCGCCAACAGCCACTTACCCCGATTGCGTTGCTCGGCTCCCCAAGCCACCTGCAAAGCCTCGCGAGCTGCGATACGCGCCAACCCGAACTCGCCGTCCGCCAAACTCTGCTCGGATCGACTCAAACGTCCCTCGCACCAGTACCAACTCCCACCCACGGCCGCAACCACGAGCAAGACGACCAGGCCACCCACCCACAACCAGCGTTGCTTTTTCATAGACGCCTCTTCTGTCCCGGTTGGAATTGCCAACGCACTCCCGACTCCAAGCCCTCCCAACGATCCACACGTCCATCCCGCCAATAAACGACCACCTGTTCGACACGTTCCGCCGCCCCGACCCCAATCAGGCACTCCCGCTGCGAATCCGTCAGATAACTGCCACCGGCAAAGATCGGCAGCACTCGAGTGCGACCGTTCTGCGTCACCTCAATGCGACTCCCCTCCAACGGTTCGTGCCGGGGGTGACAGAGCTGGAAGGCGATCGATCGGTGCTCCGTCGCCGTATCGTTCCGCAGGATCGATACCGGTCGATCCAAGTGATTGACGATAATATCAGTGTCCAAATCCATATCGAAGTCAAACGTCGCCACCCCACGAGACAATGTCCGCGTCTGAAAAAAATCGCCCCCCTGTGCAGACACGTCATCGAAAGCCCCCTGATCGTTATGCAGGATCTGGTTGGTCAACTGATTCGGCAGATGCTCCGGCCCCAACACGTGTCCGTTGCCGACAAACAAGTCCAACCAGCCATCCTTGTCAAAATCGACTCCCACCGCGCCAAACCCCAAGAACATCTCACCCGTCTTCTGCGTGCGAGCCGCAAAACTGACGTCGCGAAACTGACCTTGCCCCGCATTGGAATACAACGTATTTTTTTGTTTGTAATAATTAGTAACAAAGATGTCGGCCCAGCCGTTGTTGGTAAAATCGCCGACCGTCACGCTCATACTGGCCTCGTTCCAACCGTTGACACAGACCCCCACCCCCGCCCGACTGGCTTGCTCCCGATACAAGGTGGGCTGCTCCGTCTCCACGCGATAATACAGATTGGCCACCAAGTCATTGGCGATGTAGATCTCCGGTCGCAAATCGTGGTCCCAATCGACCGCCGCCACCGCCAACCCCTTGCCCATGCCATCAAACCCCCAGACGAGACCGGTCTCCACGAACACGCCATCACCGCGATTCTCGAACACGTAATCACGCACCGCATCAAACTCACCCGGGCCGCAGTAACCCCGAATATTGTCGTAGGTACAGGCGGGTACCTCATAATTCCATTTCACATAATTCGTGACCAAAATCTCTGGCAAACCGTCCATGTTCAAGTCCACAATCACTGGACAAACACTCCAAGTCGGCTCGTAGGCGTAATTTGCCGCCGGCAAACGTTCAAAAGTCCCGTCCCCTTGATTGATTAGAATCGAAATCGAGCCAAACCCGGCAATCACCAAATCGTCAAAGCCGTCTGCGTTCAAATCGCCATAAGCACTGCCATGCCCATAACCACCTTCGGACAAGAAGGCCCGCTCCGTCACATCCGCCAACCGCCGCCCCGCCAAATTCCGCGACAGGCGATCCCAGTTCTTCGTGTCGTCCAATGTCAACGGCAAAGCTCGACCATTGACACAATACAAGTCCGGCCAACCATCCAAATCGTAGTCCAAACAAGCAAAGCCACCCCCCAAGATCTCGGGGAAGAAATACCGCTTCTCACGCGCGTCATTCCAATACTGAAAATCAAAACCCAATTCAGTCGCCACCTCGCGAAACAAAGGCGGTACCGCTAGTTTTTTTTCACCCAGAAATTCGTCGAACTGAATCCGCGGGCGGCTCTGCCCAGACTTGGCTCCCGCCTCGCTGCCACCCACAGAGGATTTTCCACCCGCGCCGTCCCGAGCCGCGCCGTCCTGAGCCGGACCGTTCTGAGCCGGACCAGCGCCGGAGTCACAGCCACTGAAGCCGCAGCCAACCACCAGCCCCAGTATGGACAAGAACCTAACCGTTCGGCAGCCAAGCATGATCCTGCTTCCGTCCTTCCCACCCCCCCGTAAACAAAGTGCCTCCCACAAGCCAAGTGTGAGCCGCACCCCAAACCTTGTCAATCAGCGTCCGCGTAACCCGTTCGTTTCGCCCGCACACAACCACCCCACAACGAGCCCACCAGGAGCCCACTCCGCACGCGCTGCCCCAAACGGCAGACCACGCTAACCGCCAGGGGCGCCGTGACCTCCAGGGGCGCCGGGCCGCACTGTCAGGGCGTCCCACCCAGCGAGCCTTCTCGTCCGCCAGGCAACAAAAAATGGCCCACTTAGGAAGACTCCTAAGTGGGCCAAACTTTCAGCCAACTATCTGTCGCTCAGACCGGACGCAACACCTTACGGGGTGGTCGTCTGAATTTCCAACTCTTGGCCCATGATCGTGCCCAAAGCACGCCAAATCTCAGGGTTCACCTCGTTGGTGATCGACTCTACCGAACCGTCCACCCGAGCGATGTTCACCAAAGAAGTGTGACCGCTGGCAGCCGACACAGCACTCTCACCGTACCAGTCACCCGTGCCGTTGAAAGCGTGACAGCTGGGCTCGTTCGGCAACATCGTCGTCTGGAAGGACACACCAAAGCCCGTCCAACCACTGGCCCAAGAAGCACCACGCAAACCACGACGACCTGGCTCCAACCAGTTCGACTGTTGACGGCAAGCCAAACGGCATTCGTCCACAGCCTGAACGCTGGCCAGATTGCAGGAGGTCCAGTCACGGATGTGAGCACCAACAATTTCGAATGACGAATTCGGCACGTTCTGCGGATTGCGGTCGTAACCGGGATCCGGCAAGATTTCCGAATAAGCCATCGTGTTGCTGGCGCCGTCGTTGATCATACCAAAGGTACGGGGAGTATCGATCTCCCAGTCATTCTTCGGACCAAACATCTGGAACGCGGCGTAACCGTCGCCCTTGCCCGGGTAATCCTGCCAATCAAACGCCGGGAATGTCGACGGCATGGTGCCGTTCGAAATGGCGTAGGTAAACCGACCCAATGGTCCATGGAACGAGGTCGTCGGAGCCGATGGGCAGATGAAGGTCGGAATCACCGGACTGTGAGCACGACGATTGCCGTCGCCACCCCAACCAGCCTGATCCCAAGGATCAAAACGCCACAAGGTCCGATCGTACAGATCCTGTCGCTCGATGAACGGCAAAATCAAAACCTTGTCCGACATCTGGCCTTGGCGAGTTGCCTCATTACCATCACCAAACGAAACATTGCTTCCCCATCCAAAAGCCACCGGGAACTTGTTGTGGATGTCGTGGTAGTTGTGGTGCGCCAAAGAAATGTTGTGCAGGTTGTTCTGGCACTGTGTCCGCCGAGCGGCTTCACGAGCCATCTGCACGGCCGGCAACAACAGGCCGATCAGAACCGCAATGATCGCGATCACGACCAACAGTTCAACCAAGGTAAATCCCTGACGGGAAGTACCGCGGGAAATAGTCTTTCCCATGAGTTACTCCTTCAAAATTGAGGACCGAGACGTTGCACAATGAGTGCAACGCGAGAGACAACAAACGTTGTGCCGGATTCGAAACCTCACACCCGAAAGCGTACCCTCCCGATCCCTGAACCTCCCTCGCTCCATCCACTCACAGACATCCCGACGGATTCCCGCAAAAACCAAGAAAAAAATCCTGGACATGCGACAATCCAACCAAAACATCTACAAGCTGTTGGCCAAACGGGCCTCCGAAAACGAATCGACTTCAGGCGATTTGCGCGAAGCAAACAACGCCAACGGGCCGTCCAACGGAGAGAACCATTTGGTGCAAGGGGGATCCAGCGGTGGAAAAGCCGCCGATCCGGGCCAATCTGACGATCGACACAAACCTATTGTTAGCCGAATGTTACGGAAATGCAATAAAGCAGCACCGAAATTCCCAGAAATCGGCCTGAATGCGGTAAAATCCGCCCAAAATCAACATGCGACACCTGGTTTTGGCGTCGATTTACCCATCAATCAACCCAGTTCACTCCGACCAGCCTCGCTATTTCCCCGCCCCAACAAGCGAAAATCCTGCACCTTTACTGAACGTTCGGCTCGACAGCATCATCCAAACGGATGCAATTCACGACCAGAAATCGAACCAACTCCAACCCCGGAACCTATCCGAGAAACTTCCAGCAGCTCAAAAAACGCCCATCCCGGCGAACCGGGATGGACGCTGTTTTCATTATCACCGTCAGGATACCGCAACGCTCACCCGCCTTACGGGGTGGTCGTTTGGATTTCCAGTTCCTGACCCATGATCGTGCCCAAAGCACGCCAGATCTCAGGATTCACTTCGTTGGTGATCGATTCCACCGAACCGTCCACCCGAGCGATGTTCACCAAAGAGCTATGACCGCTGGCAGCCGAGTAACCGCTCTCGCCGTACCAGTCGCCCATGCCGTTCCAGGCATGGCAGCTGGGCTCGTTCGGCAGCATGGTCGTTTGAAAGGCCACACCCCAAGCCGTCCAACCGCCGGCCCAAGAAGCACCACGCAAACCACGGCGACCTGGCTCCAACCAGTTCGACTGTTGACGGCAAGCCAAACGGCATTCGTCCACCGCCTGCAGGCTGGCCAAGTTGCAACTCGTCCAGTCGCGCACGTGGGCACCCACGATCTCAAACGACGAATTCGGAATGTTCTGCGGATTGCGGTCGTAACCCGGATCCGGCAGGATTTCCGAATAAGCCATCGTATTGCTGGCGCCGTCGTTGATCATACCAAAGGTACGAGGAACGTCGATTTCCCAGTCATTCTTCGGACCAAACATCTGGAATGCGGCGTAACCGTCACCCTTGCCTGGATAATCCTGCCAATCGAAGGCTGGGAAAGTCGAAGGTGCCGTACCGTTGCTAATCGCATAGGTAAAGCGAGCCAACGGACCATGGAACGAGGTCGTCGGTGCCGAAGGGCAGACGAAGGTCGGGATCACCGGGCTGTGAGCACGACGGTTGCCGTCGCCACCCCATCCCGCCTGATCCCAAGGGTCAAATCGCCACAAAGTCCGATCGTACAAGTCCTGCCGCTCGATGAACGGCAAAATCAAGACCTTGTCCGAGTTCGCACCCTGTCGAGTGGCTTCATTACCATCCGCAAACGCCACATTGCTCCCCCAGCCAAACGACACGGGGAACTTGTTGTGAATGTCGTGGTAGTTGTGGTGCGCCAACGAAATGTTGTGCAGGTTGTTCTGGCACTGTGTCCGCCGAGCAGCTTCGCGAGCCATCTGCACGGCCGGCAACAACAGACCAATCAGAACCGCAATGATCGCGATCACGACCAACAGTTCAACCAAGGTAAAACCCTGACGGGAAATACCGCGGGAAACACTTTTTCCCATGAGTTACTCCTTCGAATAAAGGACCGAGACTAGTGAGACAACAACAAACTCTGGATGCCTGAACAAAAAAACTCAGCCTCGAAGCGCACTCGCCCATCCCATTCGCCTCCCCATCCGTTGCCATAAGTCAAGCGATCAAGTGAGCCTCAGTAACTCGCTGCCGTAAACGCAACGCATAACCTGAGACCGCCTTGTTACACCCACTACAACTCACCCTCTCGGATACAAGCGAGCTCATCTCCGAGCCCACCTCTCTACGGGGCGAATTTCAACTCAAACAACGGACCGAAGTCGGGCAAGCCGCCGATCCAGGCCGATCTCTTCGACCGACACCGATCCAATTGTTGGCAATTCGTTACACAATTGCAACCGACTAAGAGAGTCTTTCCCAAAAAACGTGACAAATTTCTGGGAATTTCTACCCCAAGAGCGACCGGACACTTGGTCTAATGACTAGATAAGCACCAAATCTGCCCCCTAAACTGGGTTCTACAGGCACCAGAAAACAGCCCCACTCGCCAAAACAACACAAAAAAAGTCCATCCTGGACACCCAGGATGGACCTTTTCAGCTCAAAATCAAGTTCGACCGGAGAGTCAACCGACCCAGAAAGCCAACGCAGGGCTGGCTCACCCGCCTTACGGGGTGGTCGTTTGGATTTCCAGTTCCTGACCCATGATCGTGCCCAAAGCACGCCAGATCTCAGGATTCACCTCGTTGGTGATCGATTCCACCGAACCGTCCACCCGAGCGATGTTCACCAAAGAGGTGTGACCGCTGGCAGCCGACACAGCACTCTCACCGTACCAGTCACCCGTGCCGTTGAAAGCGTGACAGCTGGGCTCGTTCGGCAACATCGTCGTCTGGAAGGACACACCAAAGCCCGTCCAACCACTGGCCCAAGAAGCACCACGCAAACCGCGGCGACCTGGCTCCAACCAGTTCGACTGTTGACGGCAAGCCAAACGGCATTCGTCCACCGCCTGCAGGCTGGCCAAGTTGCAGCTTGTCCAGTCACGTACGTGGGCACCCACGATCTCAAACGGCGAATTAGGAATGTTCTGCGGATTGCGGTCGTAACCTGGATCCGGCAGGATTTCCGAATAAGCCATCGTGTTGCTGGCGCCGTCGTTGATCATACCGAAGGTACGGGGAGTATCGATCTCCCAGTCATTCTTCGGACCAAACATCTGGAACGCAGCGTAACCGTCACCCTTGCAAGGGTAGCCCTGCCAGTCAAACGACGGGAAGGTCGAAGGTGCTGTACCGTTGCTGATCGCATAGGTAAAGCGACCCAACGGACCATGGAACGAGGTCGTCGGTGCCGAAGGGCAGACGAAGGTCGGGATCACCGGGCTGTGAGCACGACGGTTGCCGTCGCCACCCCAACCAGCCTGATCCCAAGGATCAAAACGCCACAAGGTCCGATCGTACAGGTCCTGACGCTCAATGAACGGCAAAATCAAGACCTTGTCCGAGTTCGCACCCTGACGGGTAGCATTGGCACCAGTAGCACCTGGCCACGAAATGTCACTTCCCCAGCCAAACGACACGGGGAACTTGTTGTGAATGTCGTGGTAGTTGTGGTGCGCCAACGAAATGTTGTGCAGGTTGTTCTGGCACTGCGTACGCCGAGCGGCTTCACGAGCCATCTGCACGGCCGGCAACAACAGGCCGATCAAAACCGCAATGATCGCGATCACGACCAACAGCTCAACCAAGGTAAAGCCTTGGCGGGAATTCTTTCCCATGATGGACTCCTTCGAAAAAGGATGGACTAGCGAGACAACAACAAACTTCCGGGAACCAGCGGCTTCCGCTGCCGCAAAGCAAGCCCTCCACGTTCCGTCTCGGTCCTCAATCTCCTCGGCCCATCTCTCGCGTCCTGGGCCAAACAACCTAGGCGGAGCAACTCGTTTTGCCAAGAAAATCAGCTAATTTGAACGGGAAAGTCGCCGATTGCAGCCGCACTGGCCGCTGGCTCTGTATCCAATAGTACCCGCATGTCACGAAAATGCAACACCCAAAATCATGTTTCGGTGACAATTTACACCACAATCGACACCAAAAGACACCCTCAGGCCCGCTAGCTCCGCACCCAAATAATCACCACCCACACTGGACACCTGGAAAACACGCTTGGATACAAACAAAAATTGCTTTCCCGCGGCCCCACACACAGCGATCTCGCCAGTACTCCGGCCTCAACCTACGACCACTTGTCCCGAACGCTCCCCAGCCTCATCCGGACACGTAAAATAAAAAACCGACCCCAGAAAACCGGGGTCGGTGAAGAGCATTTCTCAAAATTTAAACCGGCGGGATGCGACCCAATCGGTCACCGGGGCGGCATGCGGAAGGACTTGGATTGAGATTTTCCGCCCCGCTGAAAAGTCAAATCGAATTCATCTTCCGCTTCCAATACCTCGACCAAACTGTCAATTTCTTCGATGAAGTCCACGGAAATACCCGCGACATTGGTGATCACATCGCCCGGTAGCAAGCCCAACTGGGCAGCGACCGACTTGGGCCGCACGGCCTTGAGCAGCAAACCCGAGCCCGCCGGGGTCGCCGGAGCGGCCAACGCCCCAAACGCTCCAAACTTGGCCTCCACCGGCAATGCGTCAGCAGCCACGACCACCGAACGGGACAAATTGGCTGCCGGTGCATAGGTCGGAGCCGCTGGTACCCGCGGCTGATTCACCGGCCCTGGCATGCGGTCATTGTCACCCAAGCTACCGCCAATCGGGCCGGGGCGCGCGACCACTTCACCACTGCCGCTGCGGTCAGTAATCGGCCGACGATCGCTGGCCGACCGAGCCACGACGCCTCGCTCCGCTTGGTCCGAGATCGACGAGCGAGACCCTGCTTGGGGCGCGAACTTGGAACGCGGTTCCGCCGGTCGATTCGCCGCTTCCTCGCTGCGGTCGGGACGCCAAGCCACCGCTGGTTCGCGGCCTACATTCGCCGCCTCGCGCCCCCTGTTTAGCACCTCGCGGGCGTCATTCGCCGCCGACTCGGCCTCTTCCTCACCAGACTTGAAACCCAAACGCTCCCGCAGCTTGTCCGAGTCTGCCTTGAGACGCTGGCGCCCCGCTTCCCAACCTTCACGGGTCGCGTTTCTGGCTTGATCCCACGATGCCTTGGCCTTGTCTGCCGTCGTCTCTACAGAATTCTGCTGGGCAGGTCGCTTTGATCGATCGGCCGCTTGTGCCTGAGCCTGGTCGTTCGACCCACCAAAGATCCGCTTCAGAAACGCCCCATTTCCGAACCGCGGCGGCTCTTTTCCCTTCTGTGGCGCTGCCTGGGCCAAGGCCGACCAACCACAGCTGATCCCGAAAGCCATCACCCCAGCCCAAACACGGATACGAAACTGACTCATCGCTGCACTCGCTCTCTCGGTAGGGGACGCCAACAGCAATCCAGCCCGCCATGGAGCCAGCCGCTGTCACGATACCTACACAGAGATCGACCGCCCCAGCCCGATTAAACCGGTGTTTCCACCCTGGCCCCTTCGGTCACAGCAATAGGAGCGAACCCTACAGCCGGGAAACTCACTCTCGTCGACCTACCTTACCACACCGCCAGCCTGGCCAGCCGCAGTCGCAGTCGCCTGCTGCAGAAAGTCCTCCGGAATCCGATTAAACACAAACATCGGCTCACATACCGTCAATTGCTCGTCCAACTCCGCCGGTCTGGCGATCTGCTGACCGTCCGGGTGAATCATGATTCGCACCTGACTGGTGTTGGCCGCTTGACCTTCGATCTGCTCCACCAACTCGACCACCATGGATTCTTCGTCCCGCTGCACCACTTTCCATGTGCCCGTCGCACTGACCAATTGCTCCTGACCGTCCAAAGCGAATTGCACCACCATGCCCAAGCGGCCATCACTGTACAGGTCCATCGCGACTTGATAAGTCAAGAAAATCTCGGCAATCTTCTGCAGACGCCCCCGCTCTTCATCTGGGACCCGAGCCAACTTTTGCTGCAATAAGCCAGAATCCAGCGTGGCGGTCCCGAGCCAAGATCCGACGAGCGGATTGTCGGCCGAGGGCTGCAACAAACCCGTCAAGTCGGCCGTCGATTCGGCCAACGCCGGATTGCTAGCCGCCGCTCCCGTTACATCCAATTGGGGACTGGCAGCGGCCAACTGCGAGGGCAGGGGAGTGCTGGCCCCGACCCCGCCACCGACCGCCTCTGACGCCTCTTTCGGTGCACTAGGAGTCGGCGACTCGCCCCCCCCACAGCCCACCATCGCCAAAACCAACAGACTTCCGCACCAACGAATACCGGTAACCAATCGCATGTTTCCCGCAACTCCCTTTGCATTCCCACTCAGGCTCCGCCGCTCATCCCGACCGGCTACCACCCCACTCCTCGATTACTTCGCAGTTTGCCGCACAAATGTCAACTCCAATTCCGTCCCAGCCATATTGGGCGGCAACAAGCGAATTCGGTCGGGAGACAAAAAGGTCACCCGCGTCTCCATCGACTCCGCTTGCCGAGATTTCGACTCCACCCAAGTGCAACGGATCAACATAAAGTCCTCGCCGCGCTCCTGGATCGACCATGTCCCTCGTTTCTCTCCCCGAGCGACCGCCATCTTCGTCCGACTGGCCCAAGTCCCGTCCGCCGCAAATTCCAACTGCATGGAGTTACTCACCCCACGTTCCAACTTCTCACTCCACTCGCCAATTTTCCCATCCAAAAGCTGCTTGGCCGCTCCGCGAAACGACCGCTCCTGCACCGATTGCTGCCGCTCTGGATCGCCGTCCAGCAATTGGTCCACCAAGTCCTGGTTGACCTCGAAGTCCACCACCCACACGCCCGCCAACCGAGCCCGCTCCGCCTGCTGCGCCCCACCACCCGCCTCCCCATCCCCGGCAGATTGACAGCCGCACAGACCAAGTCCCAAAAGAACAACCAGCCCCCACAACGCCAAATGGCCCCGCCCGACAGGACTACGACTGCCGAGCCCCACGGTGCTCCCAGCCCCAACGCCTGACCGCACAACACAAACCCTCGCCATCGCATCCACTCCCATATCCCGACGAAATACCGCCCCGTAAAGTCGCCGGCGACAGCGCACGACGCTCGGGCAAATCGGGGCGACTTTAACGAAGAAACCGATTTTACTGATTATCCAGCCCCTGACGAGCCGAAACAGGGAAGGTAGGCAACAGGACGACGCTGCCTCGGCCACTGAGTCATCATCGACCGGCCCCCCGTTTGCCCACCTGTCACCAGGCCAATGGTTCGGAAGCTGTTTATGAATCGATACCTGACAACTATCGCCGCCACCACCCTGCTCACCCTGTGCAGCGGATGCCTGGGTCACCTGCGGGATCGCCCCTTGTCGTACCGCGATTATGGACACGGTGGCGTCGTCCACGCCGACTACCTGGAACCCGCCTGCGACTCCTGCTCGACACATTCCCCCCACGCAGCAAGCTCCTGCGCTACCGGCTCCTGCGCTACGGGACATTGCGATCGCTGCGAAGGCGGTACGACCATGCCCATCGGTGCTCTCCATGGCTTGCCACTGGCTCAACGCATCCAACAACGCCTGACCTGCGGCGATGGCTGCGGGGAAGTCTACATCGGCGAATGGATCAGCACACCCCCAACCCCCGATCCATGCGACTACTCCGGTAACTACACCGGGGCCGGCAACGACATGATCTATCGCGAACATGCCCAACCCGTCCGGACCACATTGAGAAGGTTGGCCGGTATCCGCTTCCTCGGCACACGCTACGCTGACACGACCGTCGGTACCGAAACCTGGAACGACGAGGCCGTACTCGCGACCGGCAGCTACGAGGACTGGTCTCCCGAGATGATGGGCGAACCGACCACCAACACCCCAGCGTCAACCATTAGCTCATCCCGCACCCAGGGCGTGCCTTACCGCCCAACCTCCACCCATTCCCCGACCTGCAACTGCGGCCACTAATCAAAAACGACCGCCATGGATCGTCCATGGCGGTCGTCTCTAGTTCTTTACAGGCTGCTCAAATATAACAGCCGCCCCCGCGGGCACCCGACTAGCGGCAACTGCGAATCGGGCAGCAACGACGCGGAATGCAGACCGGCGGACAAATCACCGGCGCCGGACAACAAATCACCGGCGGACACATCACCGGAACCGGCGGACAAACGACCGGGGCAGGTGGGCAAATCACCGGGGCTGGTGGGCACACGATCGGGGCGGGACGCTTCTTGGGAACCTTGTAGCGAATCTTTGTAATCTTGTATTTTCGAATCACTACTCGCTGACCACCCATCGTTGTCGGTACCGTCGCCACTGGTGCCGCGGCAACCGGCAGTGGTCGGAACGACTGGACAGGCACGGGACGCATGGCCTGGACCGGCATAACGGCCACTGGGACCACTCGAACCGGCATCACAACCACCGGACATGGCACTGGCCGAGCGACCGGCACACAACAACGATTACGCAACCCACACGCCTGGGCCGATTCCATCTGCCAAGCAAACCCGCACAACATCGCCAAAAACGCGACCTTGCCCAACACCTTTGAACTCAACATCACTACTCTCCCAATTCAGTGGACGATCCGACCTACCCATACAACCCCTACAACCCCACCCTCCGCAGTCTACACCATCACAAACTGACTTAAAATAGGAGTGGTGCGAACTATGGGAAAACTTAACTGTAAAAAAGTAACTAATTCGCGCTCCCCAAATCGCTCATGTACCGACAACTCCCGTCTGCCTGTCGCCCAGGACCAATCCTCGGCCAGGAAACAAAAAAAGCGAGCCCGACAAAATCGGGCTCGCTTCGTTCTATCCTTCACTCGATCCCCTGTGAGCCAAAAGCTTACAGGTAAATCCAGTTGTAACCGCTGATCGGCGGCGGTGGGTTCGGTACCGGAACCGGACGCGGGATATTGTTGTCGTTGCTGTCGATCTGGTCGATAACTTCGGTCAAAACCCAAGCACCGATGCCCAAACCGATCAGTTCGCCGATGCCGCCAAAGCCGATGCCGCCGCCACCGCCCAGCCGCCGCCGCCGCCGCCGAATCCACCGACGGAACCATAGCCATAGCCAGGGATAGCATCGACCGCTGCAGGCGTCTCTTCGATGACTTCAACCGAGACAATCTCTTCCACGATTTCGTACTCGACCGGCGAGTCCGACATGGTGACCGAGAAACCTTCTTGGCGAACTACCAAGGAAGTGTAGATGGTCTCAGCCGGGGCAACCGCAGTCGGATCGTTGATCTGGACAGCAACCGTGGCAAAACCACCATTCCCGCGAGCCACAACCGAGTAAAAACCAGGTTGAACGTTCGCGAAGGTGAAGGCACCTTCCGAGTCCGTAGCGACTTCTGCCACCACTTGGTTGCCACTGATCAGGGCGACCGTGTTACCAGCTACTTGGCCGTTGAATGCCGCGACCGAACCTTGGAACATGCCGTCCACCAAGTCAACCGACTCGGTCGCACGCAATACCTTGGCACCGTCAGCAACCGTACCAGCAGCGTTGCTGCCAGCAGCGGCGGCGAAGCCTTCTACCACCGAGTTACGCGGGGCAGCAAACGCTCGCAGGGCCGAAACACCCTCAACCGAGTCCGCACCGACGACTTCGATGCCGAACGACGAAATCGCATCTTTGCTGGCCGACACAAACGTGTACATGCCAGGCTTGATCTCGGAGAAACTGAAAGCACCATCCACACCCGAGTTCACTCGAGAAATGACTTGGTTGCCTTGCAGCAAACTCACAACCGAGTTGCCAACCGAAACCTTGCCGCTGGTCGCGTAGGTGTTCACCACACCTCGCAACATACCCGACTCCGACAAGCGAACAACGTGTGACGCTTCCGATGCCTGAACCGCACCACGAGCGGATGCATTGATCCACTGATGGGCCGAAGCCGCTGCCGTGATCGTCAGTGGCAAAGCCAAAACGTACACAGCCAATCGTAGAACCGAAAATAGTTCTTTCATAGCTCTCTCTACTCCCAAAAGGTCCGCAAAAACATGGCTGCCTTAGGCACCGGCTCTGACACCCATCACCAACGGCCTCACGCGACCGCTGAACTCCTGATATCTAAACACCGGACATCGCGCCAACCGGTTCCGTCTCAACCAAGCTCGCTCGACATGCCCCCAAAACTGACTCAAATTCCACTACTTAAGGCCGACACTACTGCCAGCCGCTGATGCCGAACGACCAGCATCAACCTACCCATAGCCCCTACTATGCTTGCAATCCCACCACTCTTCCAGCCCCCAAAGCGGCAATCGCAGCGATTTCGCCAAAATTTAACCCTTCCGAGCCAAACCTCAACCCAACGCTGTTATCCAGCGATCTGTTCGCAAGCCAACCCCTTTCCGCTGATCTCGTCAACCCAAAGGCTACAGGCCCTTCGACGTACGGGAACTCCAGCGAAAATGTAGCCGCGAGTGCTAGCAGTCGCCCTGAGAACAGACCGCTGCGAGGTCTATCCTAATTGTCACAGGCCATAAAGTCAATAGCCGGACTGGCAAATTGGGCAGTTTGAGGAAAAAAGAAGGTTGTCGCGATTGACCACGACAACCTTCAATAATTAAACGTTTGTTTAAACGTACGTTTGACTCGAGAGTCGACTAGAAGTCGGCCCCGCCCATCATGCCACCCTGCAGCATCTGACCCAAGTCACTAAACAACTTGATCAGATCGGCGTCGGCGGTCGCATTCACAGCCACGCCGTTGGGGATCATCTTCTGAGTCACATTAATCCGATCGTTCTTCGAGCTGAACCCGGCCAACACCTGGTCGATGATATCGGCCGCTTGAGGGCTGCGCGAGGCGAACTGCATCATCGGAATCACCCGGAAGTTGTACTGGGCCGAGATCTCGTCGCCACTCGGGCCCGAGTTCTTCATGATGGCATCAAAGCTGCTGCCCGGTTCGGTGCCAACCGCCAGATAAGCGGCGGCGTCTTTGCGGCCCATCAGCAACGTGATCTTCTCACCAAACATGTCGATGGCTTCCTGATCGACGCCTTCGGGCAAGGTGATGACCATTTGCTTGAAGCCCACGCCACCGACGGTAGCATCGGTAACTTCGATCGCGACCTCATTCTGGGTCTTGGCCATCCCGGCCAATTTGACGATCATTTCGTCGAACTTGGTCGGATTCGCCAGGGCCACGCCGCCAGCAAAGTTAATGCCTTCTTTGTCCATCATCATGGTGCCGCCGAAGTCCACAAAGCCACCGTCGATGGTGCTGTCCAATACATCGAATAGGTCGCTCAGCAAACCCTTGACCAATGTCAGCTCGTCGGAAGACATGCTGCCATCTTCATCCAATTCGCTCATGGCCGACTGCTTCAGACTGGACAACAACGCCTTGGTCGAAGCCTTGTCGTCTTCCATCATGACGCCGTAACCGTTCATGCTCATGGCCGCCGAATCGACCAAGAACTTGCCAAAACCGCTTGACTTGCCCTTGGAGATCTCGGCTTGCTTGGCCATTTTCGAGCCCGGCAGGCCGGTGAACGCCATATCAAAAATCAACTTATCGGTGGCCGAACTGACGCCCATGCCCATTTCCAACGCGTCGCTGGTCTCGACCATGTCGATCAACTGCTTGATCTGCATCTGGTTGGCTTCACGCTGCACGTCGGCCAACGCCTCGTCATCCAGTTCGTCCATCGCCTGCTGGAATCCCTCTTCCATTTGCTCGATGGCCATCTCCCGCAGTTCCGCCGGAATTCGCTGCACGAACAACTTTGCACCCAGCATGTATTCCTTGCTGACCCCGCCCAGAATGGCAGCCGGGTCCTGCGGCAAGGTTGCCAGAGCGTCCTCGGAATCGGACACAAACGCATAACCGCCGGCCACCTTGATGACCATGTCCTCGGCCGGGGTCTCCAGAAAATACAGATCGCCGTCTTCATCGACGTTGACGCCCAACCCAGCCAATTGGTCCAGCAATTGATCGATGTCCGTCACGGGGACCATGCCCACAACCACCGGTTGCTGTCCATCAAACCAAACGGCCACACCCGCCGGCTTCTTCAGATCGACCCCACCCAGGAACCCCCGAGCCAACATCGGGACCATGGCCATTTGATCGCCAAATCCGGCCTTTTCACCGATGTACTTGATGTCGTCCAATTGGCCGTTGATGCTCTTGATCGCCACAATCACGGCCGGATCATTCGCCGAGCCACTCTGGGCCAACGCCAACAACGAGGAACCCAAGGTACAGCAGACCGCCAAGGCGGCGACCGTTGCCTTTTGCAACTTTCGAATCACGATGTCTTCTCCCGAAAAACCAAGTTAACAACCATCCCGTCCGTTTCAAACAGGCGATTCCGTCCAGGAACTCCCGACTCTACCCGACAAACGGCCGCTACGTTCCAATTTCCCCGACGATTTACTCGGAATCGCCCTTTACTCGGAATCACCCGGCCTGCTTGCCATTCCCCTAGCCACTCCGGCCCCAAAATCGCCTCGACCGCTCGTTGAATCACCGCTCCCGGTACACAATCCGCCCCTTGGTCAGATCGTACGGAGACAACTCCACCCGGACTTTGTCGCCAGGAACAATCCGGATAAAGTTCTTCCGCATTTTGCCCGCCACGTGGGCCATCACTTCGTTCCCGGTCTCCAATTCCACTCGAAAACGCGTGTTCGCCAACGCTTGCGTCACGGTCCCCATCACCTCAAATGAATCGTCTTTTGGCATTTGGTCTGAAATCACCCTTCCGCATCGGACACAACCGACTTCTCTCGCAACATCACCACTGTTCGGCAGACGGCACCACGCCAGTCCGCTACGCCCCGCTGTCGGCGACGGCCCGGGGTCCAGCCAGACCTCGGCGTGCCGCTATGATAGGACCAGCCAGAGTGATCGGTCCAGTCCCCCTAGCCGCCCGCCAGCGCCATCCGTTCGTACAAAGCGAAGAAACTCGCTCGCATGTCACCGCCATGTTCAACGAAAACTCGCGCCAAACATTCCTGGTCCCAAGCCAGCTGCCCAACCGCGTCGGGCCCCCGCAACAGCCGAGCGCACAACTCCAAGAACACCTCCAGCCGCGGACGGCAACGGTACAACACCCGCTCCCCCCGCTCGCGATGACTCGTGGACACCGTCGGGCACCCCCCCAGCTGCCACCAGAGCCGCAGCCGAGCAAATCGCGTCAATCGCTCCCCAGAATCGACCAACAAAACACGCTGACCCGCCAAATCACGCACGCCCCCGCCAGGCGATTCCACAGCCGAGCGACTCGCGTCCGCCCCTAGCTCTCCCCACACCCGCACCCGGCAACGCGAATCCGTGCCGTCCAGCCACAAGACCTGGCAACCTCGAGCCGCCCAATCCGCCCCCAACTCACGCAACAAAGTGCTCTTGCCACTCCCATGCGGCCCAGCCAAAACCTGCCGCCTCCACCCCGACGCGACCCCACGCCAAAACCGCTCCTGCAAGCCGCCCAACGTCTCCCCGTCCGCAAATACGTAGGGCAAGGCATGAATCCGCTGCGTGGAAAATGGGTTGGCTCCGGCATGCATCAAGCTCCTCCCACCCGTAAAACACTAGTGAAACACACAAAAACCCGCTTCCGCCACTTTCCCGTGATTCTCGCCCAGCAGGACGGCCAACTCCCAGCGGATTTCCGTCCCACAAACGCGGCCTAGCCTGAGTCGAGCGACCGCTAGCAGTCACTCGGAATCGGCCGATCATGGCCGGATATGCGGATTTTACGCAAGAAACTGCTATCCCATGTCCGAACAATACAAACAA
Source organism: Pirellulaceae bacterium (assembly GCA_018402565.1). Classification (GTDB taxonomy): domain Bacteria; phylum Planctomycetota; class Planctomycetia; order Pirellulales; family Pirellulaceae; genus M30B19. The sequence continues at coordinate 471,632 of JAGYIQ010000004.1, forward strand.
CCAATCCAACCGGCCCAACCGGACCCTGGATTGGCAGAGGTACCTGACAGGATGCGAATTTGAACCATGGATGGTTCGGGTACTTCAACGCCGACTCGCTCTCGCGTGATTCTAGGAGGAACGTGCGAACGAGTCCATGTCAATCTCCAGGAGGATTGAGCGTGTCTGGAACGTCTTGGCGGTCTCCCGATCGTCCGGTCGCTCCTCTGTCCGTTGTAAAACACTGAACCGACCCTGTTGATGCGGCCCGCTGTTTGGCAAGGCATCACTCACTACCACTGCGTAAGGGGAAGCTGATGCGAGTTCGCTTTGGATTTGGAATCCTATTTACGGCGCTGACGATTGCCGCGACCGGCTGTCACGCTCCTCTGTCTCGGACAGGGGCTCCGATGGCACACAACCTACCACCCGCTCAAATGCTGATGGAACCCGGTCCAGGGGTCGGTGGACCAGGTCCCGGCGTCATGGCGCCCTTGGGCGGGGTCTCACCCGCTTCCTTCAATGGACCCATGGGTGGCCCAGGCATGATGGGCGGCCCCGGTGGCCCAGGCATGATGGGCGGCCCCGGCATGATGGGTGGCATGATGGCTCCTCAGGGCCAAACGGTCCAAGTGGAGTTCAACCGACCTGAGTCGATGCAAATCCGCTGGGATGCGACCGGCCAGGGCGGGTACGACAGCCAACCGCTGTTTGTCCCCGGCAAACAGAACTTCATCCAGGGCGGTGTCTACCGCTTGAAGATCAGCAACATCGAAGGTCGCCCCAGCGAGACCTTCTACCCGACGCTGGAAGTCGCCACTTCCTCGCCGCGTTCGCTCGCCTACCTGGCCCACACTTCGATCCCGGTCCAATTCACCGAAGAGGACTTCGATCAGGCCACAGCCGGCAACTTTGTCACCAAGGTCATCTATATTCCGGACCCAGGCTATGCGGAATTGGCCATCGGCGGCATCGAAACGCTGGTCAGCACCCGCTTGGATCCCGGTGTGAACCCGATCCAAGAGGCCGACCGCCGCGGTGCGATCCTGGCGATCATCCGCATGGGCAATAAGGACATGGAAGCTGCCGGTGGCGAGGGTGCCGCGGCAGCGGGTTTCAACCAGCCAGCCGGCATGATGAGCCCGACGTTCGGTCCGCCATCCGGCCAGTACATCTCGGGCATGACCGGCCCCAACTACGGCATGCCGCACGTCGGCACTCCGATCGGTTTGCCCGGTCCGCCGCACATCCCATTGGGAGGTCCGGCCGGCTTGCAGAGCCACATGATGTACAACCACACGGCGACTCACATCCCCGAACCGGTCTCGACGCTGAACATGCATGTCCAGCAACGCCCCGGGCTGAGCTACCCACGTCCTGCCAACAAGGTGATGGTCACCGAACGCACCATTCGCCCTGGCCATAGCAACAACCAACCTCCGGCGGACATGTTGCACGGCAACTTCCCGCTGGGGACCAACGGCGGTTGCATCACGGACTAAGGGCGGCCCGTCGGTCCAACCGACTTGCAGAGCCGTCCTCTCCTATCGACTCGATTCAACCGCGTTCGTGCCTGGCGATCCCAAGCCGAACGCGGTTGTTTTTTGCAGCTCGACCCCTTCCGACCACCGCTTGCCTTCCTTCGCCAGGACCTCGCCCATGACTCGCCGAACTTCCTCAGCAGTCACGCCCTTCGCCCGCGCCTGCTCGGTTATCCTGAGCCGCGTCACCCGGAGCCGCGCCGCCCAAGGCGTCGCCCTTCTGGTCCTGGTCTCCGCCTTCCTGGGCGGGAACACCGTCTCCCACGCGCAATCCCTGCACCGGTTTCACTCCACCGGCATGGTCCCTGGAGACGTCGGCCAACAGCAGGCCTACCGGATTCCCGACGGGGCAGGGTACTTTCAACCGGTCCAGACCTATTCCAGCAGCGGGGCTCAGATCTCGCTGCAGCAGGGCGGCCAATTTTCGCCCGCTCAAACCCGCGTCAATGCAGCCCTGATGGTCGGTGGGGTCTACACCTATCGCCTGACCAACCTACGAGAACAACCCGGTGCCGAGCTCTATCCGACCGTCGAGGTCATCCATCGACTCTACCCACCCGCCCACCTGGCCGCCCGCTTCCCCGTCCAGATCGACATCAACCAAGCCGACATCGACGCCGCCCTGGCCGGTAACTTCGTCGTCAAGGTCGTGTACCTGGAGGACCCAGAAGCCAGTCGCACGCAGACCCACGTCGGGACGACACAACCGGCCTTCGACTTGGCCCCCGGCTCGGATCTGCTCAGCACCGCCGACCTGATGGGACGCCCCATGGCGATCGTGCGGATCGGCTCCCGCGTGCCGGAACCCAATGCTTCCGTCCTGACGCCCTTCACTCCTCCGGCCCAATGGCTCCCTCCGACCGATGAACAACCCGCCACCGCCTCGGTCAACTGGAACCAGACCATGGCGGACCGCGACCCCAGTTACATTCCGCAGATGTTGCCGCCCAGCTCCGGTCATGCGGGCATGTGGAACGCCGAACACATCTTCGACGGCGGTGACCGCAGCATCGAGACACTGGTCGGCTCCGGGGACAACTGGGAGATCAGCGGTTTGGAAACCGAGGACACCATCGGCCACTTCGATACGCTCAACGGCCAACGCCTGGTGGTCGCCAGCAACCGCGTGGCGATCTACTCGCCGCGTTTTGGCGCCGTCCGCCAGGTCCTGAACGTGGCCCAGACCGTGCGGCAAGTCCCAGCCCTCAACGCCGAGGGCGTGCTGCCACAAACGGTGGTCGGCAGCCACGTCGACCCGACCTCGACCGCCCAGTTCGAACAGATGCGGCTGATGCGGGACGCCTCCGCCGCCCAGGGCGTCCGCCAACGCACCGCCCCGACCTGGACCTCCGGCCAAATCTCGACCCGCGAAACGTCCGGCACCAATGCCTTGGCAGCCCTGGTCAGCGTCATCGAACAAGCCGAACTGAGCGGTTCGCAAAAGGCCATGTTGGCCAAGGGGCGTCAGGCCGCTCTGACCTGGGGCGGCGTCGAGGGTGTCCAAGTGGTGGCCGATTTCCAATCCGCCATGGTGGTCTTCGATGTCGAAAAAGCAGACGAAATCGTCGAAAGCCACTCGCCGTTCCAACGCCCCAAACTGCAAGTCGTCAAACTGGCGTCCCAAGATGCGGCCCAACAGGGCGACGTGATCGACTTTGTCCTGCGATTCAAAAACGTCGGGGACCAAACCATCGGCAACGTCACCCTCCTCGATAACCTGCCCGATCGCTTGGAGTTTGTACCCGGCAGCGCCAGCTGCGATTTGGCCTGCCAGTTCTACACGCAGGACAACGAACAAGGCTCGGTCATCCTCCGCTGGGACATCGAGAAGCCCCTGCCCGTCAATGCCGGCGGCATCATCCGCTTCTCCTGCCGCGTGCGTTAAACCTGCAAGGCCACGCGCCGGACGCCGGCCTGTCCACGTAAACCACCCGAACTGCTGGCTGCTGTTATCCAACGATGGGCCAATCAGGGGAGGGCAGGGGAGCACGCTGGGGGATCGGGCGGGGGGATCGGGCCAACAACCAGGACCGCGGATGGCAGAATGAATTCAAACTGGCGGCTCAGCTCTCCCAGATACCGGCGTCGACTGGTCGCACTCCTGATCGTGCTGGCCATGGTCTATTTTGGCGTGGGACTTCGCTTGTGGTGGATTCAAGATCACGAGATATTCAAGCCCATGCCGACCGTCGCTCGGACGCCGGCCGATCTGCAACCACCGCTGCCATTTGAGCCGTTTCAACTTGAGATCGCCGATTCAACCGTCCACGGCTACTGGGTGCCGGCCAATGACACCGCGCCGGTCGTGCTGTTTCTGCATGGACAAGACACAACACTGGGCAGGAACCTAAGCCACGTCGAAACCCTCCAAAGGCTGGGTTTTCACGTCCTGTTGATCGATTACCGCGGCTTTGGAGCCACCTTCGGCCAATTCACACCGTCGCAGGCCAGTGTCTTCGAAGATGTCGACACGGTCTGGCGACACTTGACGGAGCAACGCGGCTTTTCCGCACAACAGATCGTCATCTACGGCCATTCGCTGGGTGGAGCCATCGCCGTTGAACTGGCCACCCGCTATCCCTCTGCCGCGGGTCTGATCGTAGAAAACTCCTTTACCTCCGTCAAAGACATGGTCCACTGGAAGATGCCCTTTACACGACTCTACCCGTTGGGCTGGATCCTGCGTCATCCCCTGGATTCACTCCAAAAAGTCAGTCGTCACCCCTTGCCGCCCACCTTGTTTATTCACGGAACCGTCGACGCCAAGGTCCCGTATTTCATGAGCCAATCCCTGCATGAAGCGGCCAGCGGATCGGCCACCGAATTGCTGCTGATCGAAGGGGGTGGTCACGCCGATCGTGGACCAGGACAAAGCAATTATCTCCAGATCATCGCGCGTTTTATTGACAAAGTCACAACACCCGCCGTCGATCCACTCCCAAGCCGCGCGGACGAACCCAGTGAGTAGCGAGCTCACTGGCCAAAAACTCCGGAACGAGTCGGCATTCAACGACCCAATTGGGGTCAGTTTTTAATCGACCGAGTGTCACCGTCCTCCTTGGCCATCAGCGTTTGCCAAGACTGCTGGCACTTGCCGCGGTTAATTGCCGCGCTGCACGCAGGCCCGACAGGTAGGCGCCGTGTGCGGTGCCAAAGTATTCCGCCTCGGTGGCTTCCCCCGCCAAAAATAAACGGTCGGAAAACCCGCGAGCCAACTGCCGACGCGTCTGAGGCGTCGCACCCACCGGGTTGTAGGAATAAGCCCCCAAGGCAAACGGATCGGACGCCCACCGAGTCAACTGGTAGTCGATCGGCTCAGGGATCTCGTCCCCAAACAAACGACGCAGCGCCGCCATGGCATCGGCCACGATCTCCGCATCACTCCAACTCTCAATCTCCCGCCCGCGATCCGCCGCATTGAATCCTAACAAAACAGGCGCACCTAAAGCTCGAGCAAAACTGACCCACTCCACCCATTCACCATGCCGCTCCGTAATGCACTCCAACCAATCCACGTCCTCTGGCCAGAAGACTCGCGGGAAGCGCAAGTAACACTTGTTCAAGACGCCCATGTCCAAACGATCAATCGCTTGACTGACGGCCCGCGGCAGTGGTGGAGCAAACTCGACTTTGCCCGCTTTCAAGACCCCCAACGGCAGGGTCACAATCACATGGTCCGCCGTGTACTCTTCCGCGTCGGTGATGACTCGAACCGGCGTCTGCTCCCACACCACGCGCCGCACGACTTGCCCCATCTTGATGTTCAACCCCGCCGCTAAAAATGCGACGATCGCCTGAAACCCAGACGCGAACAACGCATCCTGCCCGTCGAACTCCTCGGCACTGTCAAACCAATGCGCCGACAACTTCTCAGCACTGCCCGCGTACTCCTGCTCCACGTCACTGTTGAGCAAAAAATTCAGCATTTGCTGGTCAGCCAAATCCGCTCCCAACTCCGCCTGCAAGCGATCGATCACCTGCCGCAAACTGGTATCTTTGTCCGCTCGCTGAGCCGTCTCAACCGCACGCTGAAACTGCACGCGCAGTCGATCCAACCGCCGCTCCTTGCCCGCCGACAGCTCTTGACCATCGGAATCGTAAATCCGATTCGAATCGTAGCTGGTCGCGATCAACTTGGCCTCGGCCCGCCGAGCCAATTCCGTCAGTGGGTTGCCTTCGGTCCCATGAATCCAACTGGCGCCTAAATCCAACGGCAAGTCGGGCCAACGATCACTGGTCCAGAGCCGGCCGCCAACTCGCTCGCGTCCCTCCAGCACGGTAACGTCCCAGCCCTGGTCGTGCAGTTCCCGCGCGGCCGCCAAGCCGGCTAACCCCGCACCCACCACCAACACTCGAGGCGCCGGTTTCCGACCGCGAGCCTCCCCGCGATCCGCGGTGTTTCGACGGCTGCTGCCTCCCAGCCCCCAGGCCATGGCCAGTAACAAGCGGACGAACGGTCGACGAGGCATGCGGTCTTTCATTTGGCGATCCGATACCCGGCTTGTTTGAGATACTCCGTCACTCGCTGCACGTGATCTCCCTGCACTTCAACGATTCCGTCTTCCAAGGCGCCGCCGGCGCCGCAGTGTTGCTTGAGCCGAGTCAACAGTCGCGGCAGGTGCTCGCCGCTCGTATCGAGGTCCCGAATCGTAGTGACCCATTTTCCCTTTTTGCGTTTTTCCAGCCGAATCCGAGCACTCTGTTTCTCCGGCGGGACACTCGGGGCCGGCTCGGCCACACAAGTACACTCCGCCTCCAAGCGCTCGCAGCGGTCGCATCGGGGCGGCAAATCAAACGGCGTCCCCGCAAACAGTCCCATGACAACGAATTCCCAGAACAATCCACCAAGCCCGCTTTCCCCGTCCGAAAGTTGTAACCGAAACTTCAACCGGCTAGAAGTCTCAGTTGCCAGTGGCGTTGCTAAATACGCAATCCATCGTCAGACTGAAGGACCGTCGCTGGGAACGCCGAATCCGCCGGTCAACGAACCCCCCTGAGGGCTTGTTGATTTTTCCGCAGCGGAATGCGTCAAGGGCTTGTTGATTTTTCCGTAGCGGAATGCGTCAAGCATTTCGATTGACGGGAAAACGCCGTATTTTGATCCGGTTTTATTGAATCGGGCCTCCATTTTGCGTGTAAGTCTGGAAAAATCAACAAACTCTCAAGCATTTCGATTGCGGCGGAAACCCTGTGTTTTGGCTCGGTTTCCTTGAGTCGGGCGGCAATTTCGCGTGTAAGTCTGGAAAAATCAACAAGCCCCTGAGCATGTCCAACCCCGAAATCCAAATTGAGTTACAACCGAGTTTGGCGGCCGCCGAGTTCATCGACGTGCTGCAACGTTCGGGCTTGGCCGCTCGCCGCCCGGTCGATTGCCCCGTCACCATTCAAGGTATGCTGGAACACGCCGATCTGATCGCGACCGCTCGGACAGAAAGTGGACTGTTGGTGGGAGTCGCGCGGTCCATCACGGATTTTCACTACTGCACTTACCTGTCGGACTTGGCGGTCGACCAAGCTTACCAACGCCAGGGCATCGGCCGGCGACTCCTGGAGTTCTCGCACCAACAAGCCGGCCGCCACACGACCCTGATCCTGTTGGCCGCGCCGCAAGCCGTCTCTTATTACCCCCACGTCGGCTTGGAGAAACACCCTTCCTGTTGGCTGATCCCCCCGACGACCACCTGAGGACTTGCCTGCACACAAGAGAACCGGGTGCTAACGCACTCCGGCTGATTTTCAATTCGGTGGGTCAATGACGGACAAGTCCTCGGGCTGATTGCTGTGCCCGCGTCAATCACCATTCACTCGCGGCTCAAAATTCGCAGTCAAAATCGGACCTTAAGCCGGCCGGCTATCAGACGACCCAACCTCCGCCACTTCGCTTTTGAGATCGATTATCAATAGCGTCGCTCACCATCGATCGGATCAATCAGGCACAGTGGCTGCCGACCATTAGGTTGACCATTCGGCGGCGGCGATAGTACCGGGTCTGCCACCGTCGGTCTGGCATACGGAGCATCTCAGCCATTTCGCGCGATTCGACCTGAACGCAAAGCCTAGCAGAACGCGAGCCTTTCTTTTAGAATCCGTGGCGAGACGAGTGTGGGCAATGGGAGGGTGGAGTTTTGGCATCGAGCTTGTTTGCATTGTTGGACGATATCGCCTCGGTATTGGACGACGTGGCGGTGATGACTAAGATCGCTGGTAAGAAGACAGCCGGGGTACTGGGCGACGATCTGGCGTTGAATGCAAACCAGGTTTCAGGCGTCCAACCCGCTCGTGAATTGCCAGTGGTGTGGGCAGTCGCCAAGGGTTCGGCGGTCAACAAGACAATCTTGGTTCCACTGGCCTTAATGCTGAACTTCTTTTGGCCAGCCGTTGTCATTCCCCTCTTGATGCTCGGTGGCATTTACTTGTGTTACGAGGGAATCGAGAAGCTTCTGCATCGTTGGCTGCACGACAAACAGGCACTGGCCGAAGAACAGAGCGAAAGAGTAGTTGCGCTTGCCAATCCCGACACTGACGTAATAGCGTTGGAGCAAAACAAGATTCGCGGAGCAATTCGCACTGATTTCATCCTCTCCGCCGAAATCATCGTTATCAGCCTGGGTATCGTCAAACAGTCGCTGTTCTCAGTCCAGTTGGCCACATTGGTGGCTATCTCCGCAATCATGACCTTGGGCGTCTATGGACTGGTCGCGATCATTGTCAAGTTAGATGACCTTGGTCTGCACCTCGCTCAGCAGGCTGGGGAACACTATTTCGCTCGCTGGCAACGGCTGCTCGGCGATTGGATACTCAAGGCCGCTCCGTTGCTGATGAAACTACTTTCGGTCGTCGGAACCCTGGCGATGTTTTTGGTTGGCGGAGGAATCGTGGTCCATAATTGGGATTGGCTTCATCACCATGTGATCGAGTGGACCCAGGAAATCGGGTCCATCGGCCCAGTCGGACAAATCGTGGCAACCGTGGTGCCGAGTCTGATCGACTTCTTGGTCGGCATGATCGTCGGACTGCTAACCCTGGGCGTCGTTGCCGCGGCGAAATTCGGCTACGCCCGAGCCACCGGCAGCAAATCGGCCGACCTTCCACATTGAATCCCAATCCCATCCTGTGGCAAGAACGGGTTCCGAACGTTTTGCATCTTTCGCCAGGCCCCTTCTCAGTCTCACCCGACTCGGCGGTCGCAAGAAACGGCCGGATGCCGACAGACACATCGTTCGACAGCCTCCAAGACGGGCGCAAAGCCCGAACAACCGCTGAGATATCCGGTTGGAAGGCGCTCAGGAACGACTGCGCGAGCGCGACGCCAGTCGCCCCCTGGCCAAGCCTCAACCTGACCCGCCGCTTGACCCCGCCCCAGCAACTCGCTAGACTAATTGAGATCGATTCTCAATAAACGAATCGAGCGAGTATTTTGACTCAGCCAGCCATGCCGGCCGACGCGGGAAAATTCCGCGGCCAACCGGCTAGCCCGCCATGTCTTTTCCCGTGTTCCGATCGCAGTTGCTGCCCCCCACCCACCTCGTCCTAGCGAGGGTTGCTCCGGCCGGCAGGCGATCACAGCGTCCGCTTTGGGAGACAGAAAAATGGTGGAATGTTTACGACGGGTCGCCGGCTTCTCCGCCCGCACCCTCTGGGTCTTGGCCGCTTGGGCGGACGCGACCTTCCTCGCCGGGTTACTCGGGCCTTGGATGGCCGGTTCTCGCATGACCTTTGCCCTGAATAATCGCCAGCCGACCTATCGCTGGCCGGGGAACCACCCCAGTTCCTCGGGGGTGCTGTCATGATTCGCAACCCATCGACCGGCGATACGCTCTGTTCGCAGTGGTTCGCCAACCTGGACGACAAGCGTTCGCAGCTGTTGGAGTCGTTCGCGGGCGACCTGATCCGGGGCGACTGGCAAAAAGTCTTGGACCAATTGGTCGAGCAGACCCGCAGCGCACCCGAGCAGATGGCGGCGTGGGAGTTTCGTGGTCTGTTCGAGTCGTTATTGGGACGGCACCATCAAGCGATCCACTCGCTGGAGACCGCCTCGATCCTAGCGCCGCTGCATCCATTGGCCGCCCGTTGCCTGGCCTTGGAGTACTATGCCATTGGCCGACAATCGCTGGGCATTGACCTGTTGGTGGGCCTGGCGGCGACCACCCAGCAAGAGTCGCTGGTCCGCCTCTTGAGCCACGATTTGCTCAAGCGCCGCGCCCACCAAGCCGCGATCGACATGCTGTTCGAGACGTTGGATCGCCTGGGGGACTCGGCCGTCTTGTGGCACGAACTCAGTGCCGCGCTGTCGCAAGGTCCCCAACGGCTCCTCGACAGCCTGACCGCGGTCGGCCGCGCGATCCAATTGGAGCCGGAAACGGCGAACTACCGACTGACGGCAGCCGCCCTGCTGATCCGCTTGGAGCAGCCCGAGCAGGCGTTTGAGGTCGTCAGCCAACTGAGCGAAACCTCGATCCGCCAACTCAAGTGTCCCTGCTGCCTCTGGCGACTGGTCAACCTGTATTACTGGTTCGAGGACACCCCTCGAGCCCGAATCTGCCACGACCATTGGGTGGGTCTCCGTCGAGACGGCCATTCCCGCTGGTCGAAAGTTCACTAAACTGTCCCCTCCCCCCGAAAGGTATTCCCATGAAAGTCTGGACATTCTCTCTGGCCGCCATCGCCGCGACGCCAAACGGCGGTCGCCGCGGCTGGCTGGCCTCCGCCATCGCACTGGCTGGATTGGCGTGTGTCGGCGGGTGGACGCCGGTTCACTCCGCGGCCCAATCCGTCGTCAACGTCTACTCGTCCCGGCACTACGACACCGACGAGGCTCTGTACAAGAACTTCACGGCCGAGACCGGGATCGAAGTTCGCATCATCGAGGGCGACGCGGACACACTGCTGGCTCGCATCAAACGCGAAGGCGAGTTCTCGCCGGCCGACGTGTTCATCGCCGTCGATGCGGGGCGACTGCATCGCGGCGTGACAGAAGGTGTGTTTGCGCCCGTCGAATCTTCCACCTTGTCAGAACGGATCCCCGCCTCGCTGCGGCACCCCGAGGGCCTGTGGTTCGGGCTCTCCAAACGCGTGCGTGTACTGATCATTGACCCCGCCCGCGTGCAACCTGCGCAAGTGGACACCTACGAGAAACTGGCGGCCCCCGATCAAACCGCTCGGGTGCTGATCCGCAGCAGCAACAACCTGTACAACCAATCGCTCTTGGCCAGCCTGATTCACCATTGGGGCGAGGAACAGGCCGAAGCCTGGTGCCGCGGCTTGGTCGCCAAGCTGGCTCGGGCCCCCCAGGGTGGCGACACGGACCAGATCCGCGCTTTGGCAGCCGGCGAAGGCGACGTGGCGGTTTCGAATCACTACTATTTTGCTCGTATGTTGTCGGGCGATAATGCAGCGGATCGGGAGATCGCGGCCAAGTTGCAGGTCGTGTTCCCCAACCAAGCGGACCGCGGGACGCATGTCAACGTCAGCGGCGCGGCCGTCTTGAAGCACTCGCCCAACCGCGCCAACGCGATTCGCTTGCTGGAGTACATGACCACGCCCGCCGCCCAAAAGGCTTACGCCATCGCCAACAACGAGTTTCCCGTGGTCGACGGCGTGGAGTTGTCCGACGTTTTGAAGTCGTTCGGTAACTTCAAGGGTGACGAAGTCAATGCCTCGGTGTTGGGCAACAACAATGCCGCCGCCGTACGAATGATGGACCGCGTTCAATGGCCCTAGGCCCCGAGTCGCGGGGCGCCGCCGATGCCAACTCCCAGTTAGCCCCTCCCGGCCGAACGTCCGGCGGGGGCTCGCTGCGCGGGTTCGGACCTGGGCAACCGTCACCCGGTGGCTGGTCTGGAACTTGCGGGCGGGTCGGGCGAGCGATCGGGCGAGTCGGCGGAAACGGGTTGGGGATGTTGGTCGCGGTCTTGGTCGCCGTGCCGGTCCTGACCGTCTTCTGGACACTGACCCAGGACTCGGGCGGAACCTGGGCCCACCTGCGTGACTCGGGTTTGTTGACGCGTTATGCCTGGAATACAGTCTGGCTGGGCCTGGGGGTCGGTCTGCTGGCCGGACTGTTGGGTACCACGACGGCCTGGTTGATCACTTCCTGCGAGTTTCCTGGACGGCGTCTGTGGCATGCCGCTTTGTGCCTACCGCTGGCGGTCCCGACGTACCTCAGCGCTTACGCTTGGACCGATTTGCTGCAGGGGAGTGGCCCGGTCCAAGTCGCCCTGCGGTCTTGGACGGGTTGGGAGCGCAGCCAGTACTGGTTTCCCGAAGTCCGCTCATTCTCCGGCGCGATTGTCATCTTAGGGTTCGGCCTCTATCCGTACGTGTACTTGGCGGCTCGCGCGGCCTTTCGCGAGCAGACCGGATCGGCCTTGGAGGTCAGTCGCACGTTGGGCCATGGGCCATGGAGTAGCTTCTTTCGCGTTTCCTTGCCCTTGGCTCGGCCGGCCATCGCGGCGGGCGTCTTGTTGGTCCTGATGGAGACCTGCGCCGAGTTCGGTGCGGTCAGTTACTGTGCGGTGGATACGATGTCGACCGGTGTCTACCGCACGCTGTTTGGCCTGGATTCTCTGACGGCGGCCGGGCAGTTAGCTTCTTCACTGATGGTGGCCGTGGCCTTGCTCTTGGGACTGGAAGTGTTCGCTCGGCGACAAGCCCGGTTTCACAGTGCGACGTTGACCTACCGCCAGCAGACGGCCTATCAACTGCGACCGGTGGCCGGGATCTTGGCCTGCGGCCTGTGCAGCCTGCCCGTGCTGCTGGGCTTTGTCACGCCCGTGGCAATGTTCGTCTGGCTCACACTGCAAGGTGGTGATCGGCGGGCCAGCGAGCTCTTTTGGGGTTATGCAGGAAATAGTTTTTATTTAGCAACGATCGCCAGTCTCACGGCCGTGGCACTGGCGACGCTGATTGCTGCGAGCCGTCGTGGACCGCAGGGGTGGTTGATGCGGGTCACCGCTCAGCTGGCTCGGTTGGGCTATGCGGTGCCCGGCACGGTGCTGGGGATCGGCTTGCTGCTGCCCCTGACGTGGTTCGACCACACCCTGAATCGTTGGATCGGCTCGATCTGGGGCCCAGAGACTCGGCCGGGCCTGATCCTGACTGGTACGGTGGTGGCCGTGTTGTTAGGCTACCAAGCTCGATTTTTGGCCGTGTCGTTGGGCGTGATCGAAACCAGTCTGGCGCGCATCCGAGTCACGTTTGGCGAGGCCGCCCGGACGCTGGGAGCCAGCCCGCTCCGCGTGCTCTGGTCGGTCCACCTGCCTTTGATGGGGAGCAGCCTGTTGGCGGCGGGTTTGTTGGTGTTCGTCGACGTTGTCAAAGAATTGCCCGCCACTTTGATCCTGCGGCCGTTTGACTTTGAGACCTTGGCCGTCCGAGTTTATCAACTGGCCCACGACGAGCGACTGGAGGAGGCCTCGACCGGCGCCCTAGCGATTATCGCCGTCGGCCTACTACCCGTCCTCTGGGTCTCGTATTTACTGGAGCCGCGAAGCCATGCCTCGAAGTGAACCCACCGAGTCACCCGCCCGCAGCTCGATGCCGCCGGCCGTGCAAGTCGACCATCTGGTGCACGGCTACGTGCGTGGTCTGGCGGTCGTGCACGACGTCAGTTTGACGGTGGCTGCCGGACAAGTGCACTGCTTGTTAGGATCTTCCGGCAGCGGCAAGACCACGCTGCTACGGTTGATCGCGGGACTGGAGCGACCCTGGAGCGGCGAGATTTGGATCGCCGGCGAGCGAGTCGAGTCGCTGGGGGTACACCGGCCGCCCGAACAGCGGCGGATCGGTTACGTGTTCCAAGACTACGCCCTGTTCCCGCATCTGACGGTCGCTCAGAACGTGATGTACGGCATGACCGTGGCCCCACGGGGGGCGAGGCGGCAGGCGGCGCTCGAGTGGCTGGCGCGGGTCGACTTGGCGGATCGCGCCGACGCGATGCCGCACATGCTGAGTGGCGGCCAGCAGCAGCGGGTGGCCTTGGTCCGAGCCTTGGCTCGCGGTCCCGCGGTCATGTTATTGGACGAACCCTTCAGTGGCTTGGACATGGAATTGCGTGAGAAAGTCCGGCAGGAGACCTTGGCGTTGCTCCAAGCAGCGCAAGTTGCCACGTTGATGGTCACCCACGATCCACAGGAAGCGTACGTGTCAGCCGATATCATCAGTGTGATGCAAAACGGTCGGATCGTAACCCAAGGGAGTCCGGACGAAGTCTGTCAGGTCACGACCCTCCCCAGCGGCCTAGCGACGGTTCGCGTCAACCCGAACGCCCCAAAACGCTAGCATAGCCGCTTGAAAACATGACTACAAAGCGACTCGACCACGCCGCAAGATGAGCCACGTGCTTTGACACAGCCAAAAGTTGACGTGTGGTAAAGGGGCCAGCCGGATGGAGCGAGCGGTGGAGAAAGTCAATGAATGGCTCAGAAAGACCGTTGGAATCCTAGAAGCGGCCAAAGTGCCTTAAGCCGTTATCGGCGGTCATGCAGTTCGAGTTTGGGTGGCTCAGGTTGACGAAGCCGCGCAACGTACGACTCGCGATGTCGATATTCTCGTTCGGCCATCGGATCTGCCTGCCTTGATCAACGCCATGACAGTCGCGGGATTCCCTCATAGCAATACGTCTGGGTTGGACATGTTTGTCGAGCACCCTGACGCGTCAGCGCGTGACGCGGTTCATGTGCTGCTGGTTGGCAACGTCGAGCGAGGTGGAGAGCCCAACCCTGATATCGAGCCTGCTACCAGGGCCAACGATTTCCAGACCGTTCCGCTGGAAACAATCGTGCGTATGAAGCTCAACACTTTTCGGCGGAATGATCAAGTTCACCTGCTTGACATGATTTCGCTCGGCCTAGTCGATGAGACATGGCTCAATCGTTACCCACAACACCTACGACAACGACTGGAGGAATTGCGGAACGATCCAGATGGTTGATCGTTGGCCCGTCATCCGGCATTAAAAATCGTTGATTTGTCCATCCGCGATGATCACGGCTCGCGAGAAGACTTGGGAATCCACTTCTTCCGATACAAATCGGGTTGCTCCATCACACATCCAGACATGCACTCCGCCGGGATGATGGGAGAACGGGGTACCGAAGGTGTTCGACATGTTGATACACCGAAGGCCGGGCAGATTCGGATAGGTCCGTCTACCGTTTTCCTCAAATCCATACACCAATCCGGTGCCCAATCCCACCCAGCTGTAGACCGACGAGGCAACCGAAGCCGGTTTTGTCGTACAGTGAATCGCATCGGTTCCTATAATGCAGAAGCCAGGCATGTCGGGAAAACTGGTCGCAATCAACTCCATGCCATTACTACCTTGGACCCGGCGGTAGGACCTGTCGCCGCTACTCTCCCAGCCCAAGATGGTATTCGAAAGTCCATCCCGAACCTGGGAGAGCCGCACTCCTGTCGCTCCTTTACTCGCGCGTCCGGTCGAAGGTTGCAACCCGTCAAAAACACCTCCCGCACCTTTGTATTCCATGGTCCAAGCGAGATTTCCGGCGATGCCGTCTCCGTCAAACCGTTCAGACACATCGGTCAATTCCGCCAGCCCCAGTCCCGAGGGGCAGCGATAGATCCGAGGCACCTCAGCACGTGCAGATTGATTCCGCGGACTGTTTGCAAACGTGGAAGTATCGAATGCTTGATACAACGAATCCAGATCCACATACGGCAACAAGACGACAAACAAACCCCGATCTGCCAAGTATTCTTGCGAGTCCCACCGAGCGTTAGCCCGGGTTGCGGGAAACTTCTGATGAACGCCTGTGTAATTCTGGTTTGCGATCGCCAGTTGACGACAATGATTCATACAACTCCGTTGCCGTGCCGATTCGCGCACCATTTGAACGGCCGGTAGCAACAGCCCCATCAAGATGGAGATGACTCCAAAGACCAACATCAATTCGATCAATGAAACACCCGGCCGAATGGCACCGACTCGCACCACTCGATCGATTACCGGTATCGTCGCCACGTTAACATGCGACCAACGAGTTCCCGGGGGTCGGCAAACTTTGAGACGACACTCGAACATACTACACACTCCTGTTGACATATCGGCGCACGACCACGGTTCCAAAAATAAGCAACAGCCCGATGATGATCAGATACCATGGAAATTGGCTTTGACGAACGACTTCAGGCTGTTTTAATCCATAATGCCCAAACGTAAAAACCTCAGCCGGAATCGGGGCATCTGACAATTGTTTTAGTTCGGTATCGATGTAAACCGTCTCGGTCTTTCCGTCGGCGAAAAAATCATATTGGGTTTCAGTCTTTTCACAATAATACGATCCCAGATTGGGGCGGTACGTGAACTTGTCTTTGATAGACCACTGTCCCGCCGACACAAGTTCACTTCGTATGGGTAGGTACGATTTCTCCGAGTCAAGCCATAAGATTCCGTTCGTTACCCCAAGTCGAATTTCCGCAGGCTTCTTTCCGGCTGGAATACTCCATTCCAGTTTCCAAATTTTCCGCCCGGCTTCCAATTCTGATGTCAGCTTATCGACGCTGATGTATTCGTGATCGGGAAACAGGTGCCCAAGGCGAACAACACTATTCCCAAAAACCAAACCAACTTCGTCAAAATGACGGAGGGGTCGCTGACGAGCTGGTGTGCCAGTCCGGTTAAAACCGCTTAGGATCCACGGCTGCTGATGCGAGAATGCTTGGTCAACAGCGTCGTCGAGCACGGCTAGCGCCTCCTGATGGCCGTCGAAGACTTGCAAAGTTCCATTCTTTTGCTTCGAATCCTGAACATTTCCGTGGTTACTGGTCCCGACGACGAACTTTGAACCCTGCTTCAGCACGAGATAACGGGCACGAGACGACGAGCCATCCGCCATTCGAGTGCGGACGACTTTTTCGAAGGTGGTACACTTCTGTGAAGCAGCAATCGCCGCCTGCCAGCCAAGCCTGATTTCCTTGAGTACCGCTTCATCTGCACGCAGTTGACCGAGACGTGGAGCGATTATAAAAAACGCCATCAGAAAAACACAGTGAGATACTTTAGTCATTGACATCTACTCCGAATGGTGATAGGCCCCCCAACTTCATTCGCCTGCTGAACGATAAACACAGTACCGATCGTCGCAAAAGTCCCTCTCGGTACTGTCATTTTTTTGCTAGTCGCAGAAACAGTCGTATGGATCTGAACCGGGCCCATGCTGCTGCTTGCAAAAACAGAGATTACAAGTTGTGGAAGACGGGCGACCATAACAATACCCGTTCATCGTACCACATAACGGGGGTGGATTGAGGCCACAGTAACCCACAGCATCGGAAAACTCGCACTGAGGTGGACACCCACCGACGCTTCCACCCCCGGGTTCCCCTTCCTGGGGCCTCGCGAATATCGATACTTCAAGAGAAACACCCAACAAACACAACAACACCCCCAATGTGACCAGTTGGTTCGCGACGAAAGATAACTTCCGACTCATGGAAAACTCCTTGCAAAATTAAAGGTATGATGATCCGCTGGCAACTCAAGCTTGACCTGAATTTGCCGCGGATCATCGGTAACGAAACGAACAAATTCCGAACTCGCTTGACGACCATCCGTAAGCTTCACCGCAAAACGCAGCAAAGCTTTCTCGTACGACCGCAGTCGTATTGGGAGCGCCGCTGTCGAAACACAATTACATGACGTCCGGCTAGCAACGAGCGTAATGGGCTTTCGAGCTTCGTTACGTATCTCGAAGACAAAAGTACGCTTTTCGCGGGCTGATTTTACATCCACTAACTTAAACTTCAGATCGCTAGGTGACCGAAAGCCTGCCAATACCTGACCACCATCCGTTCGATAAAAGTAGACCACGGACAGGAATAATGCCACAATCCAAAACAAAAGATCCCAGCGTATTGGTAATCGCACAAAGCTATCCAAGCCAATAGATGGGCAATGCACCAGCAGATAAACGCCCGTCATTGCCAAAAACAGACACGTTCCAAACTGAATAGGGTATGGGATTTCCGCGTTTCCGAAACAGTAACAGGATTCGATATCCGAAAATAAATGCCAAACCTGTGCAAATGAGAAAATAGAAACGACAGTTGTCCCAAGGAGTACAGAAGTGCCACGAATTCGCACCAAAAACAACGCCCGCATGGTGACGACGCAAACGAACAACTCGAGCGGTATCAGCAACGCGAACACGAACCAATGCAGCGGAACTCGATCGCTCCAAAACGGGTCTGAGAAAACAAAGAGCGCCTTCATGGCGGCACTAAACAACAATAACCCGAGAATGCCGAAAGAAAATAAAAAAAACAGCCCCTGCCGGAGTCCCCCTGCCGGAGTCCCCCTGCCGGAGTCCCCCCTGTCGGAGTTCCTGTCTCGATGTTTCTGCTTAAGGATACCATAAACCGTCCCCGAAAAGCCTGCCATGTGCGTGCCAAACCCGGCACGCTCAGCGGGTAGTTTAGCAATCAATAACTCCACTTGCAAGTCTGGAAATCACAAAAACATGTTTGGTTTTTCCTGGATTGCAAGCAAAACATTGGCCTGGCTCAAAAAACAAGTCGAAAACAGGGAGTTTCCGCCTCAAGCGTTTCGATTGACGGGATAATCAACAGGCCCCCGAACGCTCGTCATCGAGGGCCACCGGCGACATGTTTGGCCCAGGTCGCGTTCGCTGCTAGAATGGGCGTGAGGAGACAAACGATATGCCGATACATGACTGGACCCGAGTTGGAGCTGGAACCTGGCATGACTTCCACCTGGCGTGGATTGCCGAGCTGCGTGCCCGTCTCAACGGGGGTCTGTTGCCCGCCGACTATTATGCCCTGGCCGAGCAGTTCATCGGACCTTTTGGCCCAGATATCTTGACTTTGCCAGAAGCCGTCCGCGAGGACAGGGCCATCGATTCGCCTCCGGTTGGCGTGGCCGTCAAAGTCCAGCCGCCCTCGACTCGCTTGACGGTCCAAACGGACTACGCGGATGACTTGCCCAGGCAGCGAACGCTGTCAATCCGGCATGCCAGCGACGATCGTATTGTCGCCTTGATTGAATTGCTGTCGCCGGGCAACAAGTCAACTCAACATGCCGTGGAAGTGTTTGTAGATAAAGCCATTGCCACCCTTTGTCGCGGCTATCACCTGCTGATTATCGACCTGTTTCCGCCAACCGTGCGGGACCCCAATGGCATCCATGGCGAAATTTGGAAGATTTTGGACAAAGACACCTTCCGGCTGAGCCCCGCGGAGCCCTTGTTGCAAGCCGCCTACAGCGCCGGCCCGACTAAGACCGCCTATGTCGAGCCGACGGCGGTCGGCCAGAAACTGATCTACATGCCCTTGTTCTTGACGGCCGAGCGGTACGTGCCAGTGCCCCTGCAAGCCACCTACGACCAAGCCTACGTTGGACTACCCCAGCGGTGGAAGCGGGTCTTGGAGGGGGACGTTGCGCAGTAAAATGGTAACCGTTCACGGGTGGGAGGTATTCCGAGGGGCTGGTGCATTCCGCAAGTCGGGTGGTTCTCGTGGGAAACCAGTAGCGTTCTCCAGATGCTTTTACTCGCAAATGATCGTGGAGATCGCTCGACTTGCTGCATGGCACCCTACGAGGCGTGAACGGTTACGTAAAATGGAACCCGTCTGTGACTTCCCCGCGGCTGACTTTAGCCAGTACAATAGACGCCAGGTGGTTGTACCCGAGTGGACAGCTACCGAGGGGCTTGCGTGTCCAGATCCCGTCGGAGTGTTCGCATGTTGTCCTTGAGTCGTCGCCAGCTGTTAAAAATGGCCGCTGCCGGTAGTGCGGTAAGTGCTTGGAATTTTCCAGCGTGGGGCCTCGAGGCCGATCTGCCGTACATGGATCGTATCGGTTTACAACTTTACACCGTGCGAAATCACATGGCGATGGACCCCGAGCGGACGCTTCAGGCAATCGCAGCGGCTGGCTACCGCCAAGTGGAGTTGATGTCGATCGATAGTTCGGCCGTGGAGATCGCTGGGATCGCCCGAGATGCTGGCCTAATGGTCCACAGCGCGTTTATGGACTGGCGCGCGATCGCTGATCCGACGGCGGGCGGCGTGACCTCGGTCGACCAGACGGTCGAATTGGCCGAACGCATCGGGTTGCGACACGTGGTGTTTGGCTACATCGGCCAGCCCCAACGGGATACGGTCGACAAGTGTCTTGCCATTGCGGAAGCCACCAACCGCGCGGCGGAGAAGTTCCGCGGTGCGGGTTTGCGACTGTGTTACCACAATCACTCGTTCGAGTTCGCTCCGGGCAGCGGCGGCAACGACGGCACGATGTTCGACCTGTTCTTGAAGCGGTTTGATCCCCAATGGGTCGAGTGGGAATTGGATGTGTTTTGGGCCCAGATCGGCGGCCTGGATCCAATCAAATGTTTGCAGGACCTCCAAGGTCGTGTCACGCAGGTCCATCTGAAGAACTTGCAGGCCGGGACGGGGGTGATCACCAACGAGGGGCAAGTGCCGCCCGAGGCGTTTAAGGAACTGGGGGCGGGCGTCATCGACATTCCCGCCATCATGCGAGTGGCCCAGGCGACGGGTGTGCAGTACTGCCATGTCGAGCAGGACCACTCGCCAGCCCCGTTGCAAAGCATCGTAGAGAGCATCAATTACTTAAAGCGATAGTGGAGAACGGGTTGTCACCTAATCCGAGTAGGCGTACGAGTACCGCCAAAGGCTGAGTACGAGTACGACGGCCACTTCCAATTATTCACACTCCCAACCAGCAAAGCGATACTGGTCCACATCCGGCTGCTGGACTACCCCCATTTCCGTCGTGGCGCTGCCCGTCTGAAGCGGCCACTGCCGGCCACAAAACACCAAAACAAATCGACCATATGGCTCATTGCCCCTTGGTCACAACGGCCCCCGCTGGCTTGCCCGTGGGACCGCAAGTTTGGCAGCGAGAAAGCCCTCCCGAAACAATCAAAAAGAAGGAGCGCCGCCCCTTGGTCACACCGCCACCTTCGGCCTCGTGCCGATGGGGCGATGACTGACAAGCTACTAGCGCCCCCAATCATCAAAACGAAGGACCTTCGCCCCTAGGTCACACCGCCCCCGGTGGGTTTACCCCGCCGGAGCGAAAGTTTGGGTAGCTAGACCGCCCCCAGTAATAAGCAAAAAGAAGGCTCTTTGCCCCTTGGCCACACCGCCCACCATCCGGGCTCGTCCCGGTGGAGGCCTGACTGACAGGCTACAAGCTACCAGCCCCCCCGTATTATCAAAAAGAAGGATCTTTGCCCCTTGGCCACACCGCCCACCATCCGGCCTCGTGCCGATGGGGCGATGACTGACAAGCTACCAGCGCCCCCTAAACAATCAAAACGAAGGACCTTCGCCCCTAGGTCACACCGCCACCTTCGGCCTCGTGCCGATGGGGCGATGACTGACAGGCTACCATGCCCCCTAAACAATCAAAAAGACGGATCGTCGCCCCTTGGCCACAACGTCACCTTCGATAACTTCGAGTGTGATCCGAGTACGAGTACGACGGCCACTTCCTGCTATACTGACCCCATGCTATCAGAGGGCTGCTCGTCTACCTCAGCGCCAGCGGTACTTGCAATCAGTCCCGATGAATCGGGACGGTACTCAAACCTTGCCTTGCAAAAACTCGGGAGCCGGCGAGTTGCCATGCTGAATGCTCGAAACATCGCCTACCTAGTCCAAATTCGCTTGCTTCTGACCCAGCGACCGGGGTAAACTAGGGGTGGCGGTGGATTTCTCGCCGTGACTTATCCGAGGGCCTTCGAGTGATTAGTAACCTTATTTCGCGTCGCAGTCCTTCCGCGGTGGCTAGTGCCACGGTTGGAAGTTGTATTGCCCCTACGCCTACGCGACTCAAAACCTCACAAACTTATTATCATCGCAACCAACAGTATTCTATTGTGGCACTCACCAACGCCGCCGGGACGTTGGTTGAACGCTACACCTACAGCGCTTATGGCACGCTTGGCATCTACGCCGCCAACGGCACCGTTCGTAGCAGCAGCACTTATGCCAACCGTTACACCTACACCGGGCGTGAGTGGGATGCGGAGTTGCGACTCTACCACTTCCGGGCGCGGTGGTACGATCCGGCGACGGGTGGGTTTGTGACGAGAGATCCACTGGGGTATGTGGATGGGATGAGTTTGTACCGGGGGTATCTTTGGGGTGAAGGGGGTGGATCCGAGTGGTGCGGTTCATTGCAAGTGCACTCGTTCGAGTGGATATTGGAGTGAAAGGTTGGGGATAAATTATGAAAGTCAATTGACGAAAACTGAAATTCGTCAAGCTGATGCGTCTTGCACGGACCTTGAGTGGTTTCGAGGGAGAGGAAGTTCGTGGGAGAAATATAAGTGCGAGCCGATTATCCGTGGAATCCAAGAAGTCCCGCTTGTACCTCCGTATTATCACTTTCAGTATTACAACCCACACGCCTGGAAAGAGGCAGCCGGTCCATGGTCTGAATGGACGTTGACTGTAATTCAGCACGACAAGGGATCTGTTTGTAGGTACCAAAGCCACCGAACTGTAACGCTTACCAATACAATTTCTTACACAGGATTCGGAGAGCTAGCCATTGACGAAACCCCGACAGAAGAAATTGATCCATCACTTCGTGAAATAATCGATCAACTCCCGGAAGATAAGAAGATAACAAAGATACCACGCATTGACTGGCGATTCGAGCGAAAAGAACGTACGGTGACAGAGATGGTTACACAGGCTCGTTTTTTTGAGATTCCAATATGCAAATTCGAAAAGCAGACATGCCAAAATACTCTTCCGGCGGGTTTTGCAGAATACTTGCAGGCCGGTTTTGTTCCCTAATGAATAAAGAGTTCACGAGTAGTTGTCGTTATTCATGGATCGCCTGTATATTTGTCGGGCTGAGCTTATATGTACATAGTGAATTTGGTTACCGGACTCATTGGCAACGGATATCGCGAACGGGTTTTCATCCCGGCACTTTTGAGTTGTATCATGGCTGGCCGATTAGAAGCAAGTATCAACTAATGTCTAATTCAGGAGTGCCCTTTATCACAGCCACTGGAAGCTCGGCTCGGCGTTTCGGCGATACTTCAGAAATATTTCCAATTCCGATTTTATCTGATGAGATGACAAACTCGTGCGATTGGAACATTTTATTGTGGTTTATAATTGCATACTGCACGTTCGTTTATGTGCGTACTACACTGCATAAATATCAGTTGATCCGCTGCAATTCTTCCGATAATTCTCGAGGAATGCACAAAATGACACTACGTTCAGTTCTGTTTTGCATTTCGTTCTTCACAATATTCATCAAAATCGTATCCGACGAGCGTCTTGCAGTCACGCACTTTGGTATCTGCTTCGGACTGAGTTGCGTTCTCTTTGAGCTGCCTTTTATGCCCATGCGTGGTTTCCGGACACTGCAATCGATATTTCAGTTCAAGAATACCCCGTAAATAACCTCGATTCTGAGAGTTAGGCCGGGATCTGCCGCCGGACGACCGCGGTTTGGCATGGGCTTCGCTAACCGAAAGATAGGGCGATTTTAGCCCCAGCGGTCGGATTGGGAGGCGGAAGACAGGGCTGTTTCGCGTCGACAGAGCAGATGAGCCGACGGGCGGCAGTGATTTTTGGTCGCGTGGGACGGGCTGAGGACAGACCGGCCGCCAGGCAGGCGGTTGGGCTCGCTGCTGAAAGGACGTTTTTATTGGCCGCGACGGATGCGAACTGGAAGAAGGTTCTTGGTTCTTTGTTCTTGGTTCTTTGTTCTTGGCGATTTGTAATTCTGAAATATAACATATTCAATCTCGCATCTCAGAGTCCGACGTCTTTTCCCGTAGTACTCCTAGCATGCAAGCTCGACTTGCCACAAGTTGCCCGTCTGAACCCAGTCGCCTGCTCGGAGGCCCGGAGGGCCGGCACAACCCCTGCCGGTGGCGTCAGCCACCGGTCGACGGGGCACCGCGATCAGAAGGCCCGGAGGGCCGACACAAGGGCCGAACGAGATGGAAAGGAAAAAGTTTTTTGGGCAGGAAGATTTCGGGGTGAGCAACTCGTGCTCAGTCCCAGGAGTGAACCCGTGGCGACCGATGTGACCAAGGGGCAAAGATCCTTCTTTTTGATTATTGGGGGGGCTTTCTCGCTGCCAAACTTTCGGTCCCACGGGTGAACCCGCGGGGGCCGTGTGGCCAAGGGGTGAAGAGCCTTCTTTTTGATTGTTATTGGGGGCGATTCTAGCTACCCAAACTTCCGCTCCGGCGGGGTGAACCCGCACGGGGGCGATGTGGCCAAGGGGCGACGGGCCTTCTTTTTGATCATTGTGGGAAGGCTTTCTCGCTGTCAAACTTTCGGTCCCACGGGTGAACCCGCGGGGGCCGCTGTGACCAAGAGGCAACGCTCCATCTTTTTGCGACCGTGGGGCAGGTGTGGTAGCCGGTCAGTCATTTGGCGGAGTTTCGCCATGGCGCCTTCCGCCTAAAGGCGGGACTACGAGCGGGGCCTTCTAGCCGCGAGACGTGACCAATGGAGACGTTCAGGGCCGGTCTACAGAAGGCACACTGAAGCGAGGTCCCGCCGCTTGTAGTTCCGCCTTTAGGCGGTCGCCCTTCGAACCCTAGTCGCCCTATGCCTGAGGGCGGGATGACGAGCGATGCCAGCGGCCCCAATGACCTTGTGTCGTTGGACCGAAAGTTCGACAGGCTAGAGGGCGCCGGCGTGCGGTTTGGGCGGTCGAGTGCCACGCGGGTTTAGCTGCTCAACCTCCACCGAGACCGCAATTGGGGGAGGCGTGTTCTGCGAAGCGTGGAGTTGTTTGCACGGCTGGGCGGTGACTGGCCGCGAAGCAATGCTCTGCCGCAGAGTGTTTCTGGCGGTGTGACCAAGGGGCAACGATCCTTCTCTTTGATTATTGGGGGGCGCTGGTAGCCGGTCAGTCATCGCCCCATCGGCACGAGGCCGACGGTGGCGATGTGACCAAGGGGCACAGAGCCTTCTTTTTGATCATTGGGGGGGCTGGTAGCCGGTCAGTCATCGCCCCCACTCGGGCACGAGGCCGACGGTGGCCGATGTGACCAAGGGGCACAGAGCCTTCTTTTTGATCATTGGGGGGGCTGGTAGCCGGTCAGTCATCGCCCCATCGGCACGAGGCCGAAGGTGGCGGTGAGACCAAGGGGCAACGATCCTTCTTTTTGGGTGTTTGGGGGGGCTTTCTCGCTGCCAAACTTTCGGTCCCACGGGTGAACCCGCGGGGGCCGTGTGGCCAAGCGGCAAAGGTCCTTCTTTTTGATTGTTATTGGTGGAGTGTTCTAGCTACCCAAACTTTCGCTCCGGCGGGGTAAACCCACCGGGGGCGATGTGACCAAGAGGCAAAACGCCTTCTTTTTGATTATTGTGGGGATAGCTGGTAGCCGGTCAGTCATCGCCCCGCCGGCATGAAGCCGACGGTGGCGATGTGACCAAGGGGCAATGAGCCTTCTTTTTGATCGTTGGGGGGAGGGCTGGTAGCCGGTCAGTCATCGCCCCATCGGCACGAGGCCGAAGGTGGCGATGTGACCAAGGGGCAGACGAGCCTTCTTTTTGATCATTGGGGGGGGGCTGGTAGCCGGTCAGTCATCGCCCCATCGGTACGAGGCCGAAGGTGGCGATGTGGCCCAGGGGCAAAGATCCTTCTTTTTGATTATTGTGGGGGCGGTCTCGCTGCCAAACTTTCGGTCCCACGGGTGAACCCGCGGGGGCCGGAATGTAGACCAGCAGCCCGCTGCTGGTTTGTGATTGAGAGCCGGCATCAATAGGTGTTCGCTCGGAGATGTGTTAGGAAATTGGAAGGCTATCGGTCTCTCGACGGGTGAGGCGTTGCAACCAGAGTTGGGCTCGAAAGGGTTTGAGAGTCTGCATACCGCGGAACTGGTTCATGCGACCGCGCACGCCGCCGGCGATGCGGGTGAACGTCGCTGCGGCGTCTTGCCTGTAGGTTACGTCGAGCATGGTGCCGCGCACGCCTCTGGCGTTGCGGTTAAACACCGCCGCCGCGTCCTATCTGAAACTCAGCTGCCCTCTGCGGGTTTGAAGTGAGAAACCGACTCGGCCAATTACGGCGTGCGGAGGGCAGGGCACTAGTGCGAGGTCGGCTGTGCCGCCTGCGAGCGGTGACTGGTGGCCAACACGCCCAATGTGACGCAGACGATGATCCCCCCCGCGAGACTGGTGAGCAGTCCCAAGATCCAGACCGCCGACTGGCCGTCTCGCGACCAGGGCACCGCCAGGGCGGAAACTAGCCCGGCGGCGGTCGCGCTACCAATAGTCATGACGGCCTGCAAGTTGGCCGACCCGCGCTGGGACAATTGCTGCGCGCGGCCCTGCAAGATGACCTGGCCACAGCAATTGATGCTGACCAAACTGACGCCAAAGATCAGCCACGGACTGCCCAACCATAAGGTGCTGTAGGCGGCCAACCAGCCCACAATCGCGGCAACGACCCAGAACAAGCCGGGCAAGCGGCGAGTCAGCGGCAACACCACGACCTCGATCAGCAACAGGCTGCCGATCGCGACCAGCCCGACCCCCGTCCCCATCAACGAGGCAGGTCCGAACGAATCGTACACTCGAGCGCACGCCCCCAGCGTCGCGAAGAGGATCAACAGTGGAATGAAACGCAGCCAACGCTGACGCGGACTCAGATCCAGCACAGGTGGAGCCGGCGGATCCTCCAGCACCTGCTGCAGCAAAGTACGGCCCGGCATTTGCAACCCCAGCAAACCGACGGTAGCCACCACCAACAGGCCATAACTGAGTTCCGGCCAACGACACGAAGCGACCGCAAAGGCAATTCCATAGCCGATCGTTCCGCCTCGGCGAGTCCGGCTGAAGTCGCTATTGTCGATAGCAGCGGCCGTGAGCTGCGCGAAGAACGCCGTATGGAACAGGGTCAGTAAGGCCGAGTTGAGCAGGATCGCTGCGGTGGAGTCCAAGTACAGAGCAGTCGGCGAGCCGACGATGTGGATCGCCAGCAGACCGGCCAGGCTCAAGGGCCATTTCGACGCCGGCAAGTTATAGCCAACGAGCGACAAGGCCACCAAAGTCACGCCAAAGACAAAAAACCCAGATTGGCCCCCAAGCCTACCCAGCCCAACATGGCGGTGCCATCCGAACGCTGGCCGATTTGATCCTGCCAACTCAGATTGATGATGGTTCCTACAACAAATGCCGCCAATAACCGCCAAAAATTTATCCACTGGACCATACAGGCCGTTTTGACCCCGCCTTGAGTTCTTCGCGTCGAACGGCGGCGACCGCTCGCCAATCACGCGGTCGAGAATCATAGTCGCGTGTTTTAGGCCGGACAAGTGACGTGCCCCAAATTCAGATTATTTACCCAACGCCGGAGAATCTGCGAAGGCAAACGATCAATAATGACCCACCCATTGCAGCACAAACGCGGCTGGAAAAGACTCCGTTGTGGCCGCCTCCGTGAAACGAACTTGTCGACTGAAGGCATACCCCAACTCGACCGAGGACAATTGCGCGAGTGGACCCATAAATTCAAATCCCACCACCACTCGGTAATCTCGATAAGTCAACAACTCGCGGGTGTGGCTCGGCATCGTGGACGACAAGTCAACCCTGAACGCGGGGACGATAGACAGAACTCCCAACCGCGGCAAGAGCAAAATCACCGGCTCGCCGCTCGCCGGCGATCGCAAACCGTCAGCTGACAGGAGAGCGAGTCAAAAAGCGCGGCAAACGGTCGCGTGGATCGGCGTTGTGGGGTCAGAGCTCTTCCACCGTGTAGGCTCGGTCGCTGGGGTTGTAATGCAATCGATGGGTAGCCAGCAGTTGCGGCTCCCGTTTTCGCTGGGCTTCCTCCACACCTTCGATCCGGGCCGCTTGCAGGCTTGCATCGTCTTGGCCGCAAGCGTCGACCACCACCAAGTGCAGTCGGCCGTCGGGCACGTATTCGGGCTCGCGGAGATAGCCCGTCACCAGTGGGTACGGCCGCAGAGGGATTGTGCACTCGGTCATGAATTGATCGTACGGCCCCTTATTGGAAAAGCCGTAGACCACTTGGATGGGCGAGCCATCGGTCGAGGCGATCAGTTGGGGGCCCAATCGATCTTTGCCGGACAACAGTACGTAATGGGGGGTGGGAATCAAGCGAGTGCTTTCTGGGTTCAAGGCTGGAATTAAGCGTTTTCTGCCGTGCGGCCCGGCGTGACTTTGAGTCGTGGGGGGGTGTGGGGTGTCAGCCGCAGGTGCCCCGCTTGAAAGGCGATGGCCAAAGCGGCTGGAATTTCGGCTTCCGCCAAGACCAACTGGGCCTGGCAGCGGGTCACTTCGGCCATCATTTCCTGTTCGTAGGCTCGGGCCACGGCCCGTCGCGTTTCGGCCACCGCCACGGCCATCCGCGTGTCCGCTTCCGCCTGGGCGATTTGCAAACGCGCCCCGATGTTTTCCCCCACTTCGATGCTGACGATATTGATTGAGACAATCTCAAAGGCGGTATTGCCATCCAACCCTCGGCCTAAGACCTTGGTCGAGATATTGTCGGGTTTGGCCAAAACTTCAAAGTGTGAATCCGCCGATCCCACCGCGGAAATGATCCCGTGACCCACACGGGCGATGATGGTCTTCTCCGTCGCGCCCCCAATCAATTGAGCGAGGTTCGTGCGGATCGTCACGCGAACCCGTATTTTTAACTCGATTCCATTCTTGGCAACGGCGCTCAAAACCGTCTTCTCGGACTGCCCCAGTTCCGGACAATCAATCACTCGTGGCGAGACACTGGTTTGAACCGCCTCCAAGACATCTCTTCCCGCCAAATTGATGGCAGCGGCTTGATCAAAATCCAAATCGATGCCCGCTCGATTGGCCGCGATAATGGCCTGCAAGCAATTCTTGACATCGCCGCCCGCTAAGTGGTGAGCCTCCAAGCGTTCGGTGCTGATGCCCGTATCCCGCGAGATATTCAAGCCCGCCTGCCGAGCCATGATCTTGGCAGTCACGATCATCCCCAGCGGCACGCGTCGGAGTCGCATTCCGATCAAACTAAGGAAACTGACATCGGCTCGCGACATGTAGGCCGGGATCCACAACGATCCAAAATAAAACACAAACAAGATACCAATCAATAAAACGCCGGCGAGCAAGCCGCCGCCTAACCAGACGAGGGACCCGTCCGTTAAAAAGTCCAATTGGGACCAAAAAATATCCATCCGACACATTCGATTTCTCTACCCACTTTTTCAGCAACAACACCCCAGCACAGTCGCCACGCAACCGCGACCACAGGACCGCGACCATAAGACCTTGATCAACCCAACGAGAAAACGCCACTGGATTCTGCAATTGGCCAAATCGCAAGAGCCGAGTCTACCGCGGCAAAAGCCCGAGCTGTCGCCGTGCGGCCAATCCCTCAAGATGGGCTGACCCAAAATTATCGTTTTCAGAAAAAGTCACCAACTCCTCGCTGCCAGACATTATAGACAGGCTTAGCGGAGAAATATAGCGGCCACTTGACTTTGCGCGGCAGCAGGCTATGATGCCAATGCGCGGCCAGCGTGTCGGGACCATAGCGTCAATCGATCACACGCGAGGTCAACGCCAGCTGGAAGGCAGATCCATTTGGAAGACAGATCCATTTGGAAGACAGATCCATTTGGAAGACAGATCCATTTGGAAGACGGATCCATTTGGAAGACGGATCCATTTGGAAGACGGATCGAATTGGAAGACAAGTCGAAGAGCCGCTTGCCTGGTTGCAGCGGCTTGTTGAAGTGTAAGCCGATGTCGATGAATACAGAGATTGTATTCGTCGACATCGGCTTTTTTTGTTTCACAAATTTACTGGGGCTAAATTCACCAGTGCTTTGTCACCGTTTAATTTGGGATCGGTGTAGCGTCAGGCGCGTCACCGCTTGCCGAACGGGCCCTACGGTGCCGCGCAATCACCTGGACGCCCGACCCCTTTACCACACGCTTAAAGGAGTCAGGTGTCAATTGCCGGAACGGCCCTACGGGTGCTTCGCACAATTGACGCCTAACCCCTTTAGCACACGCCAAGGTTGGGCTGTGACAAAGCACTTGACTAAAGAAAGTTTCGACCATGTTAGGCATCATCCTGTTGGTGGTTCTGATTCTGTTGTTACTCGGCGCGTTACCCTCCTGGGGTTACAGTCGCAATTGGGGAGCTGGTCCAAGCGGTGGGATTGGCCTGCTCTTGGTTATTGTCTTGGTATTGGTGTTGCTGGGACGTATCTAAATGGCGATACGCACTGAATCTTATGCCTGAATTGATGTAGATTCATTAACTTTCATTCGGCGCTCGAGCATGGTAGGATGTGCGAGCGTTGAGTGCGGCCACGGCGTGGTGGTGGTACGAGCGGAGGACGCTTTTGCCAGTCACTGGAGTTTACCGGTTACTGGATTTTTTCAGCTACTGGAGTGGGAGTCGGTCGATGAGTCGCCATGACCAAAGTTCAAGCAAGTTTCTGTTGGCCGCAGCGTTGGGGTTCGTCTGGCTGGTGGGCGGGTCGAGCCTGAATTGGGCCCAGGACGCGGAGACTCGGAATTGGTACAAGGGCAACCTGCACACGCATTCTTTCTGGAGCGACGGTGACGACTTCCCCGAGATGGTCGCGGATTGGTACAAGCAACGTGGCTACCACTTCCTCTCGCTGACCGATCACAACGTCTTGGGCACCGACCTGCGCTGGATGAAGTACGACGAGATCGAGCGTCGCGGTGGGGCCGAGGTTTTGAACAAGTACCGAGCCCGTTTCGGTGCGGACTGGGTGTTGGAGCGTGAGGCCACGGAATCAACAGCCTATCGGATCGCTTTGCGGCCCTTGGAACAGTTCCGCAGCCTGTTGGAGGAACCGGAGGCGTTCCTGCTGATTCCCGGCGAGGAGATCTCGGACGGCGTCGGTCGCTTGCCGATCCATCTCAACGCCACCAATCTGGTGGAAGAACTGCCGCCGGCGCGAGGCGAGACGGTCCGCGAGGCGATCGCCAACAATGTGCGCGCCGTGGCCGAGCAAGCTCGGCGGAGCGGTCGCTCCGTGATGGTCCACTTGAATCATCCAAACTTCGGCTGGGCGGTCACGCCCGAAGATTTGGCGTTTGTCGTCGAGGAGCCGTTCTTTGAAATCTACAACGGGCATCCGGCGGTCAATCAATTGGGCGATGAGACGCGCCCCAGCCTCGAGAAGTTCTGGGACATCGCCAACACCCTGCGGATCGATCGCTTGTCCAGCCCACCGTTGTTCGGCTTGGGCACGGACGACAGTCATAACTACCACGGCGTCAAAGGGGCGACACCCGGCCGAGGTTGGGTGGTCGTACGGGCCGAGAAACTGGAGGCGGACAGCTTGGTCCAGGCCATGAATCGAGGAGACTTTTATGCCTCCAGCGGCGTGGAACTCCGGGACGTGCGGTTCGACCCCCAAGCCAACACCTTGGAACTGGAGATTCAAGCCCTCGATGGCGTCGAGTACACCACCCAGTTTATCGGCACGCCATTGGACTACGACAAGACCTGGCCGGCCGCCACGGACGCCGACGGGCGGACCCTGACGGTCCAGGAACGCTACTGCCCGAAGATCGGCACGGTGCTGGCCACCGTCACGGGCTTGAACCCGAAGTACCAACTGACCGGCCAGGAACTCTACGTCCGAGCGGTCGTGACCAGCAGTCGGCCGCACCCCAACCCCTCGCTGCCGGAGCAGAAAGAGCAAGCCTGGACCCAGCCCGTCGGGTGGGAGAAACGGTTTCGCGAGCAATAACCCAGCGATCGCCTAGCAATCCTCAATCTCCCCGCCTGGCTGGTGAGACTCAGCCGATTGACTGGGTGCCGGCCAGGAGTTTTCCGTGCAGGACCTCCCAGGGCTCGATGCCGAACGACAAGCGGATGGTGCCGGGCTCGATCCCCAGTTCCCGTCGTTGCGAGTCACTCAAGTGGCGGTGACTGCTGCTGGCGGGATGGCTCAGGGTCGTCCCACATTCGCCCAGCGACGGAAAATACTCGATCCGGCTCTGGGCCAAGAATCGCTCGACCGTGGTCCGACTCAGGTCCAGATGGCAGGTGACCAAATTCCCGCAAATGTTCATCGGCTCGGGCTGGCCTGAGTCCGCTGCTCGGGCAGCAGCAGCCTCGGTATTGGCGATCCGGGCCACGTGTTCGTGAGTGGCATGCTGGGGCAGGCCAGGGTAATGGACGCGGGTGATCGTGGATTGCTGGGCCAGAAGTCGTGCGGCATTGGCGGCATTGGCACAGGCGCGTTCCATCCGCAGGCCGAAGGTCATCAAGCCGCGTTCGGCCAGGTAACAATCCCAAGGGGCAGCGCCCAAACCCCAAGTCGAGACGACTTGGCGGAGTCGGCCCCAGCGGGAGTCATGGCCACAGACCATGCCCATCATCAGGTCGCTGTGCCCGTTGAGCATCTTGCTAACGCTCTCCCAGACCCAATCCACGCCCAGTTCCAAGGGGCGACAGAAGTACGGGGTGGCGAAGGTGTTGTCGACGGCGACTTGAAAATCGAGTTCTCGAGCCAGGGCCACGATGGCCGGCAGGTCGGCCACTTGCAGCAGTGGGTTGGCGATCGTCTCGACCAACAGCAGGCGAGTCCGACCGGGGACCACCGCTTCTCGGATCGTCTGCAAGTCCGTCGGGTCGAACTCGGTGGCCGAGATGCCAA
This sequence comes from Pirellulaceae bacterium, assembly GCA_018402565.1. Taxonomy (GTDB): domain Bacteria; phylum Planctomycetota; class Planctomycetia; order Pirellulales; family Pirellulaceae; genus M30B19. The sequence goes on from JAGYIQ010000004.1 coordinate 503,811, forward strand.
ACTTGGGCAATTCCTGCTGGACCAACACGCTGCTGCGGCCGTACAGGTGGCGGCTGATCAGGCAGTGATCACCCGCTCGCAGGACCTGCAACACGATGGCTGAGAGGGCCGCCATGCCGCTGTTGGTCACCCAGGCGTGGTCGGCGTGGTGCAGCTGGCGGTACTTTTCCGCCAATCGAGCGGCGTTGGGATGCCCATCCCGCTGGTAGGCGAAGCCGGGCTCGGTCCCACCCAGGATCCGATCGGCTTGATCGGGGGAATCGCAGGCGTAGGTCGCCGCCAGATGCACGGCCGGGACACTCGGGTGGGTCTGCAGCGGTGCGGCAGGTGGGTTGGAAACGCAGATTTCGTCCAAGTGGGGAAAACGCTTGTTTGTGCGATCTTCGGCCATCGGCGTGGGTGCTCTAATGGGCAGGTAGGGGGGGTGAGGGCAAGTAGCTGGCGGCGGAATCGGGGGCTGGGTCTGGGGTCGCGGTCTGAACATCGCCCCAGGGACGCGGCCTGGAGAGCAGCGTAGCGAGGAAACCCCCGCGAGTACAGCGTGCCCAGCCCCACAGGGCGGACTGCGTAAAATTTCTCGATAAGGCTTGCAATGCAGGAGAATTTTTCGATAATGGCGAACCGGCCTGGGCGGTCCCAGGTCGCAGTCGTTAATTGTTTCCTCGATGGTTTGACTCAGATATGGTAAGCATCCGTGCCCGTAAGCGGGCTAAAGCCAAGGCTCGTGCTCGTTCCGCGAAGCGAGACCCGCTGTTCATCGATGGCCAGCGTCCTCGGCCGATGTTCGTAGATTACAAGGACGTGGAGTTCCTCCGCAAGCTGGTCAATCGCCACGGCAAGATTGTCGGACGACGCAAGACCGGTTGCACGGCAACCAGCCAGCATGCGATCACAGCCGCCATCAAGCGTGCTCGTTTCATGGCTTTGATGCCCTACGTCGGCGAATAGTCGCGGCATCTCGAAGCGATTGCCTGGCGGTAGGCTTTCTCCCCAGGGGCGTGTTCCAACGCTTCTGGGGTGGTTCCGGTGCGGAAATTCGAAACGCGTCAAGGGCTGGTTGATTTTTCCAGACTGGCTCGCGAGTGGGCCGTCCGACTTAAGAAAACCGAGCAGAAACAGGGCTTTTACGCCTCAACCGAAACGCTTGAGGGCTTGTTGATTTTTCCAGACTTAGTCGCGAAGGGGCTGCCCGATTCAAGAAAATCGGGCAAAAACACCGCGTTTTCGCCTCAATCGAAATGCTTGACGCATTCCGCTACGGAAAAATCAACCAGCCCTCGACGCGTTCCGCTGCGGAAAAACCAAGAAGTCCTTGACACATTCCGGTATGGAAGAATCAACAAGCCTCGCCGGGTTTCTGGTGGGGCGGCTGTTTTAAGGGAGGCCCTGTCGGTTGTACTTCCAAGCGTTAGAGCGGGTCGAATTCCGCGATACCGACGCGGCCGGCATCGCCCATTTCTCGGTGTTTTTCAACTGGATGGAGCGAGCCGAACACGCATTCTTGCGGCGGTTGGGTTTTTCGGTTGTGCAACCCAGCCCCGAGGGCAAGATCAGTTGGCCGCGGGTGGCGGCGACCTGTGATTATTTCCGGCCGATCGGCTTCGAGCAACTCTTTGGCGTGCAAGTCCACGTCTTGCGACTGGGGCGATCATCTTGCACGTACCGCTTCCAATTCTTGTCACTCGACTCGTGGAGCAACACCGTACCCCTGGCGGTTCTGCCCGCGAGTGCTGTGAATGAGCTGGCGGAACAGGCGGCAGGGCAGGGCGACTTTCCCGTGAAGCCGGACCTCAGAGTTCCGTCTGCCGCGCCCCAGCAGCCCTTCTTGGACGGCCTCAAGAACCCGCATTGGCTCACTTCGCGGGATTGGTTCGACACACCCAACATTCAGCCCTTTGCCTCCGGTACTGTGACGGCGGTCTGTTGTCGGGTAGAACCGGGTCATCCGCCGAAATCGATCGCAATTCCTGAGCCTCTGCGACAGCGATTGGCGGAGTTCATCCATCAGGGAGAAGCCCAGTGAGCAGTCATGCGGGGAGCGAGGGAGCCGGCCTCAACCAACCGGTCCGGCCATCGCTCGGAGCAGCGGCCCCAAGCGGTGGCGTGCGGGTGCAGCAACTTTGCAAAACCTACGTCTCAGGCAACCAGACCCTGACGGTGTTGGATCGCTTGGATCTGGAGCTGGCGGCTGGTCAAAATGCAGCCATCGTCGGTCCCAGCGGGTGTGGCAAGAGCACGCTGCTGTACCTCTTGGGAACGCTGGAGACCCCCACGTCTGGCGTGGTGGAGATCGGCGGGCAGCGTCCCTTCGATCTTCCGCCCCCGCAGCTGGCGGCCTTCCGCAATCGAGCGATCGGCTTTGTGTTTCAGGACCACCACTTGTTGCCGCAGTTGACCGTGCGTGAGAACGTGCTGCTGCCCGCGTTGGCGACTGGAACCGTGCAAGCCGCTCAGGAACAGCGGGCGGACGCCTTGATCGAACGCGTTGGGCTCAACGCCCGCCGGGATCAACTGCCAGGACAATTGTCTGGTGGCGAGCGGCAACGGGTCGCGGTGGCGCGGGCCTTGCTGCTGCAGCCGATCTTGATCTTGGCCGACGAGCCGACCGGCAGTTTGGACGAAGCCAACGCCAAGATCGTGGCGGACCTCTTGCTGGAGATGCAACAAGAATTGGGCAGTCTGTTGTTATGCGTCACGCACAACTTGGAACTGGCCGCCCGGTTTGAGCGAACGCTGACGCTGAATCAAGGCCGCTTCGCCAACCGCTGAGCAGAAATTGGGTGCTAAGGACTTGTCAGTAATTAATGTACCGAATCGGAAATCAGCGGGAGTGCGTTAGCACCCGGTTTTCGCGGGAATTGAATACGGACCGGTTCCGGCTAGTTCGGTAACTTATTGGCGGACAAGTCCTAACGCACTTAACCGTTCACGGGTGGGAGGTAATCCTTGGGGCTGGTGCATTCCGCAAGTCGGTTGGTTCTCGGGGCAAACCGGTAGCATTGTCCAGTTGCTTTGACTCGCAAACGATCGTACGGTTAGCCCGACTTGCTGCATGACACCCTACGAGGCGTGAACGGTTACTAACGCACGGCGGCTGATTTACAATGCGGCGGAGCCAGAGCCAGCCTGGGGCGTTGCTTGCTCACCGATGTTTTGCTCACCGATGTTTTGCTCACCGGTCTCTTGATCATCGGTCTCTTGCTCACCGGTGGTTTGCATCTTGGTTTCTTCTGAGCTGGCGTCTTGATCGTTTGTTTGCGTATCGTCGACTTCCGTCTCGAGTTGCCCGTCTTCAGCTTGCCCGTAGTCGGCCATGGTGATAGGGACATGCACGGAGGCTCGGGAGAGGTCGTCTTGTTTGGCGAAGATCCGCAGGTGTTTGATGGGCGAGAGTTCGGGGACAAATGGAATGCCGGCTCGGTTGTAAAACCGCTTGAGTCGGTAGACGACCGATTGGTTGGGGGCCAGCACCAAGTGTGGGTCGCGGATTTCGTGGGAGTAATTGAGGATCACATTGAGTTGTGTCAGGGGACCGTCGCCGGTGTTGGTGATCTGCAGTCGCGGGTCGTCCAGGGGCGGTCGAGTCTCGGCGGACAAGGCGTAGTAGTCTGGTCCGGCCATGCCGAGGAGGCGGTAGGAGACGGGGAGTTCGCCCTCTTTCACGCCGGGGGTCATGAGCCGCAGACCGATGGTGGCCGCCGATGGGACGATGGCCAGTGCCACCAGCAGGCAGGTGAGTGTGGTCTTGGACAGTCGTGGGTTGCCGGCGTTCGGCCCCAGTTTCGCGGTTGGCATGGTTGGCCCTAGGAGGATGGACGGGGACCGGTTACTGTAAGAGGGGAAACCGCATTCGCCGACCCCTGGTTCACCTTATTGTCCGCTTGGCCCTCGGTTGTGGAAGTGCCCATGAGTTCTTCGTCTGCCTCGCCGCCTGCCGACGACCGTTCCGAAACGTCGCCGCCCACCCCAATGGGCTCCGGGTCGGCAACGGCGGGATGGGGTGGGACGGGCCAACGGCTGTGGGTCAACCTGTCGTGGCTGATCAAGCTGCGGTGGGTCGCCTGTTTGGGGCAATTGGTGGTCATCTCGGTGGTGATGTTCGCCTTTGGGGTGACCTTGCCGTTTACGCCCTTGAGCGCGGTGATTTCAATCACGGTCTTGACCAACATCGGCTTGGTGGCGTGGTCCGTGCGGTTGGCTCAGCAACAGGATCGGGACGAGCGGACGGTGTCGACGGCCGACTTGTTGTTGCTGTTGGTGATGATCCTGGACTTGGTCTCGCTCAGTACGCTGCTGTACTGGACCGGCGGCCCCAACAATCCGTTCTGTCTGTTCTTTTTCGTCAACTTGAGTCTGGCGGGGGTGTTGTTGCCGCGTTCAACGGCGATCGCCTTTCACTTCCTGGGGACGATCTGTTTCGGTTTTCTGCTGTTTGCCCATCACCCCTTGGAGATCCTGGCTGAGACCGGCTCGCTGCCATCGATCTACTCGGCTGGGCGAGGCGACCTGCGGCATTTTGGTTTATTCGTGGCTTTCCTGACCTGCAGCTCGGTGATCGTCTACTTCATGACCCGTTTGACGGGCGAACTGCGGCAACATGAGCTGGACTTGCGTCAGGCTCAGGCCCAACAGAGCAAGTCGGAAAAATACGAGGCCTTGGGGACGTTGGCCGCCGGGGCTGCCCACGAGTTATCCACGCCGCTTTCGACCATCGCGGTCGTGGCAAAAGAGGCCGAAACGATGGGGAGGAGCTACGACCTGCCCGAGGAGTTGGCCGAGGACCTGTCGCTGATTCGCAGTGAGGTGGACCGCTGTCGGCGGATCTTGAATCGGATGGCCGTGGGCGCTGGGCAGGTCATCGGGGAGACGTTCGGCCAGGTGACCCCCGAGCGGTTGCTGCAAGATGTGTTGGTCGAACTGCAAAAGGTGATCAGCGAACCGCTGGAGTTGGACCTGGACGTCGCCAGTAAGTCGGAGACGATCCAATTGCCGCCCATCGCGGTCGCTCAAGCCCTGCGGGCGCTGGTGAAAAACGCCATCGACGCCGTCCCTGCTCGGGGCCCCATCCGGCTATCGAGTCAGCTGGGGAGCCAGTGGTGCGTGAAGATCGTCGATCGCGGGCCGGGCATGCCGGAAGAGATCCTGCAACGCGTGAGCGAGCCGTTCTTCACGACGAAATCCCCTGGTAACGGCATGGGCCTGGGCGTGTTTCTGGCTCGTAGCGTCATCGAGCGATTGGGTGGGCGGTTGGTGATCGAATCCCAATCGAGAATCGGTACGACGGTTACGGTCTACTTGCCGCGGCAGCAGCGAGAAAAAGTTTGAAAAAAACCAATCGGTTGGTCCCAGCTCCAATCCGCGGTATAGTTAAGTGAGGCGGAGCGAGCATCGCTGTCGCACACAGGCCGCTCGATTCGACCCAGCAACCGTTCACGAACGGCAGAACCGACCAGAACTGAGTTTTAACAGCCGACCGTGAGCGGTTACTCAACCCGCCAACTCCCCACTGAAGTTATGGGACGCCCAGGTGAGCGTGATGATTGAAGGCAAGAAGTTATTGATTGTTGACGACGACGACATTCTCCGCAGCCGCATGAAGCGAGCCATGCAACGTCGTGGCTTTGTCGTGTTCGAAGGCGATGGCTACGAGACCGCGATCGAAATCGCCCACCAGTACCAACCGGAATACGCGGTTCTGGACCTGAAAATGCCGGGCCGCAATGGGATCGACATCCTCAAAGACATTGTCGAAATCTTGCCACAACTCAAGGCCGTCATGCTGACGGGCTACGGCAGCATTGCCAACGCCGTGGAAGCCGTGAAACTGGGTGCGATCAACTACATGACCAAACCGGCCGATGCCGACGAGATCTGCCGGGCCCTGGGGTTCGACATCCCCGCGACTGAAGCGGAACCGGTCGAACAGGAGTCGTTTGGCACACAGAGCTTGGCGGAAGCCCAATGGGAACACATCCAGCGGGTCTTGGCCGACTGCAACGGCAACATCTCCCAAGCCGCTCGGCAATTGGACATCCCGCGCCGCACCTTGCAACGCAAGCTAAAGAAACTGGCGCCGTAGCGCGTGCTGCCAAACGGGAAATCACCCGGAGCCCTCAAGAGCTTGTTGATTTTTCCAGACTGCGACACGAAACGGCCGCTCGATTCAAGAAAAGCGTGCAAAAACAACGCGTTTTCGACTCAATCGAAACGCTTGAGAGCTTGTTGATTTTTATAGACTTACACGCGTAATTGCCGTCCGATTCAAGGAAATCTGACAAAAGCAGGTCGTTTTCCCGTCAATCGAAATGCTTGAGGGCTTGTTGATTTCTCCAGACTTACACGCGTAATTGCCGTCCGATTCAAGGAAATCTGACAAAAACAGGTCGTTTTCCCGTCAATCGAAATGCTTGACGCATTCCGCTACGGAAAAATCAACAAGCCCGTGACGCGTTCCGCTACGGAGAAATCAACGAGCCCTTGACGCAGTCCGCTACGGAAAAATCAACAAGCCCGTGACGCATTCAACTACGGGAAAATCATCTACCTCTAAAGCGTTTCGCGGCCGGAGCAATCGCGGCGAAATGCTCGACGCATTCCGTCCCGCGACGCCGATCGCGGGACGGTTGCGAGCGCGGGACGGATGCGAGCAGGGCGAGTGGCCGATTAGAAGCGGATCGAGATCCCTCGGCCGCCATGTCCCCAACTGTTGTGTCCCCAGCCGCTGTTCCCCCAGCCGCTGTTCCCCCAGCTGTTGTGTCCCCAACCGCTGTTCCCCCAGCTACCGTGACCGCGACTGCTGTGTCCCCAGCCGTAGCCGATGCCGGGGTTCACGCCGTAGACGGGTCGACTGTAGATCGAGCGGTTGAAGGAGTGAACCGGGGCGCCAAACCCGCCACCGACGTGTACTCGCTGCGTGGGCACGCCGTAGAAGTTTTGCTGGACCCGAATCTGACTGGTCCCGAACCCGTGGGTGGGACGTCCGTAGCATTGGGCGCTCGCGTCAGCGGCAGTTGCTGCCAACAGTCCGGCGGCCACCGTCACGGCGACCAAAGTTGAAATACGAAACATGGCACGTTCCTCTCTGACTCGCGGGTGGAAACATTCTTGACAACAACGGGCCCACTTGGGCCAAGCGGTCCTTCCCAAACGTTCCACCGCCGCTGGGTTTGGCCGCTGGATCTATCACCGTTGCACGTTGCGTGCCATGACATTTCCCCCTAGATTACAGCGTCCCGCGGGACAAATTGACGACACGTTAGATCACTCTGATGACACCTGATCCGACCCCACCCGGCGATTCGAGGAGCACGATGGAACACGATTCGGAATTACCGCCGGGGCAGCAACGGGTGGCTGGGGACAAGTGGCCGTTGGTGGGGGAACGCGAGAGTGCGGTGGTCCCCGCGACTTGGACGCTGGCGATTCACGGTTGTGTGGACCACCCGTGCCGCTGGACGCTGGACGAATTGCAGCAGTTGCCGCAGGTGCGGCCGACGGTGGACATTCATTGCGTGACGCGTTGGTCGAAGTTGGGGGTGTCGTTTACTGGCGTTTTGCTGCGGGATGTGTTGCACGCGGTGGGGGTCGATCCGGCCGCGCGATACGTGTCCTTCGAGTCGCACAGCACGCGGGGGCACACCTCCAGCCTGGCGTTGGAGACGGCCCTGGAGCTGGGCACGTTTCTGGCTTGGGAGGTCGACGGTCGGCCGTTGCCGGCCATGCATGGCGGGCCGCTCCGCAACATTGTGCCGGGGCGTTATTTTTACAAGAGTGTCAAATGGTTGTGCGGTTTGGAGCTGTTGGTCGACGATCGTCTGGGGTACTGGGAGGCGGACGCCGGCTATCACAATGAGGCGGACCCCTGGCGGGAGCAGCGGTACTTGGCCGCGGATCTGGACAAGCGACGCCTCAAGCAGTTGCTGGCGACCCGGGACTTTTCCGGCTTGGATCTCCGGGGCTTTCAAGCGGCCGATCGGGAACTGGACGACTTGGTCGCGCGGGACGCCAAGCTGCGGGACGCGAACTTCCGCGGGTGTCGGCTGCAGCGAGCGGATTTCCGTGGGGCGAACTTGTCCAATGCCCATTTTCAGGGCGCCAAGCTGGTCGACGCCAAGTTCCAAGGCGCCGACGTGGAGGGCGCGAACTTTTGCCAGGCCGATTTGCGCGGTTGTGATTTCTCGGAAGCCAGTCTGTTCGGGGCCAGCTTCGTGGTCGAAAACTGGCAGGCCCTGCCGGAAGATCAATGGCAGGCCGCCCAACTGACGGACGTACGTTTGACTCAACGGCAGATCGAATCGCTGGCTACCAGCCAAGTCGCCTACCTGCAGCGACTGGGAAAGTAACACTGCCGGTCTAATCACAACGCGGCCAGTGCCCCAACGCGGCCACTGTCGATCGGCCTGTCCGTTGGTTCGTTGGTCGATCGGCCTGTCTGTCAGCCGCGGGGGGGGCCAGAGTTTTCGCCTTGCGAAAGGCCGTCTTGACCAAACACGGGCCCCGGTCAAGGATAGCCGATTCGTCGGTGCCGGCGGTCCAGAGGCGGTTAGGCGGTGTCCCGGAAGGGGTCAGCCCCTGTCGGAACCGGCGGCAGGCTACGAAAAATGGACCACTGCCTACAGGGTTTGACGCCTTGCGGGACGACGTTTAGCAGCGATAGATCAGACATGAGTTGGGAACGAACAGCAGCAGAGTATCGATGGCGAGCGACCCAAGCGGAGTCGCTGGAATGCGTCGTGGATCTGGCGGATGTGGGCGGAGGCATCACGCAGTGGCTGCGACCCGGCCGAGGTCCCCTGCCGTTGACTCGAGCGTTTGCCTTGCGGGGGCGACTGCGGTCCGGACCATTGACCTGGGACGCTGCCCAATGGCAGCACCACGTGCGGGGCGAGGACTTGATTGCCGAGTTACCGTACTCGGAGCAGACACCGACCGGGATCGAATTTTATTGGCGGGCGGCTGAAATTGCTGGCGGCGGCTTTCGGCTGGAGTGGTTGGTGTCGGCCAACACGCGGTTATTGGACGAGGTGATCGAATGGTCGGTGGACTTCGGTTGTCAGGTCAGCCAAATGCGGTTGGGGACCAGTGATGGGCACGGCCGGGTGGCCAATTGGCATCCGCTGCCAGCGGGTCAACGCGAAGTGCAAACGCCGCCGTTGACATGGGAGGCGCCGGCGACGGGTCAACCGGCCCTGTGGGCGACCTTGCCGGGCGCGGCGGGTTCATTGGCTTGGGCCACGGCACCGGGCGACCAGTGTGGCCTGACGATGGCGTTGTCACCGGCGGCGGACGGCGTTTCCGACGCCTCGCTGAATTATCGTTTGCAGATGGGCTTTTTGGAAAAGGGCGTGATTCGCCGGGCTCGGTTGTGGCTGTTGTGGCTGCCCGAGCGTCAGAATGCGGCCGAGTCGGTGGCGGAGCAGTTGCGGCAGTTCTATCTTTCGCCGCCACCGCTGACGGTTTAATGGTCGGTGGTATTGAGGAGTCTTGGATGCGGGAAAGCCAACAGTTTAAGCATGTTCTCTCCAACGGGATTGTTGTTCTGGGAGAGACCATGCCCTGGCTGCGGACGGCTGCCTTTTCGCTGCAGTTGCGAGCCGGGTCGGCCTACCAACCGGTGGGCCAGAACGGCTTGGCGGCTTTGACTTGTGAAATGTCGGAACGGGGCTGTGGAGAGTATGGCAACCGCGAATTCCTCGAGGCCACCGAGCTACTCGGTGCGCATACGTCGAACCACGTCGCCACCTATCACATTGGTTATTCGGGCTCGTGTTTGAGCGAAAATTTTGGACCACTGTTGGCGCTGTACGCCCAGTTATCCCGCCGAGCCCATCTGCAGGTCAACGAGTTTGAGCCGGCGCTGTTGGTCTGCCAGCAGGAGCTGCATTCGCAGGAGGACGACCTACCGCAGCAGACGTTGCGATTGTTGCGGCAGCAGTACTTTGGCCCCACCTTGGGGCAGTGGCCGGATGGTGACTTGGCCGAGTTGCCGGGGATCACTTACGACGCGGTATCGGACTATTACCAGCGTCACTATCGTCCGGCGGAAATGATCCTGTCGCTGGCGGGGAACTTCGATTGGTCGGCCACCATCGAGAGGATCGAAGCCCTGTGGGGCGACTGGCATGGGGGCGAGACGTCACGTCTGGCGACACCACCAGCGGAGGTGTCTTATCAACATTTGGAAGAGAGCAGCCAACAGACGCACATCGCCTTGGCCGCGCCGTCGGTGCCGTTTGGCCAAGACGACTATTTTTTGATTCGCTGTGCGGTGGGGGCCCTGGGGGATGGCATGAGTTCCCGTCTCTTCCAAGAAGTCCGCGAAAAACGCGGCCTGTGTTACTCCGTGTTCGCTGGTATCCACTCCTTGCAAGACTCGGCCTGCATCACCAGCTACGCGGGCACGACGGCGGCTCGCGCCCAGGAGACCCTGGACACGATGGTCGTTGAATTCGCTCGCTTGCAGGAGGGCATCACGGAAGAAGAACTGCAACGCATCAAGACACAAGTTCGCACGGGTTTGATGGCCCAGCAAGAGTCCTGTCGTTCCCGCGCCGGGGCGATGGCCAGCGACTGGTTCTACCTCGGACGCGTCCGCACGCGCGAAGAGATCAATGCTGAGTTGAACCGGTTGACGGTCCCTCGTGTCAATCAATACCTGGCCGATCACCCGATCCGCATCACCTCGCTGGTGACCGTGGGCCCCGCACCGTTGGAGTTGCCTGATGGCGTTTGCCAATTATAAGCTGAACAATGGTCTGGAAATTGTCGTCGACGATAACCCGCACTGCCAGTTGACCGCGGTCGGGTACTTCGTGCGGGCGGGCGCCGTGGACGAACCGGCGGAGTTGTCGGGGGTCAGTCACTTCTTGGAGCACATGTGCTTCAAGGGCACGCCGCATCGGACCGCTCTGGAGATCAACCAGCAACTGGATGATCTGGGGGCCAACTGCAACGCTCGCACGGGCGAGGAGAGCACGGTTTACCACGCCACGGTGTTGCCCGAGTTCCAAGGGGCGATCGTGGAGTTGCTGAGCGACATGATGCAGCCGACCTTGGCGGAAGAGGACTTTGTCACGGAGCAGCAGGTGATCCTGGAAGAGATCGCCATGTACCGCGACCAGCCGCCGTATGGGGGTCACGAACAGATCATGACGTCCTACTTTGCCAGCCACCCGCTGGGTCAACCGGTCTTGGGCACCGAGCAATCGGTCTCGGCGATGACGCCGACAGGGATGGCCGCCTACCATCGCCAACGTTATTCCCCCAGCAACATGGTCTTGGCCGCGGCCGGGCGTGTCGACGTGCCGCAACTCCTGCAGGATGTGGAGCGATTGACCAAGCATTGGCCGGTCGCCAACCTCCCACCGCGACAGCGTACCACCGTCCAAGGGCACAGCGGACGACAGACACTGGTGGTCCCGCAAGCCAACCAGCACTACGTGTTGCAGTTATCGCCGGGCCCCTCGCTGCACGATCCGGACCGGTATGCCGCTCGATTGGCGGCGATGATCTTCGGCGATGACACCGGCAGTCGGCTGTTTTGGGAACTGATCGATACGGGACTAGCCGATGTGGCGGCAGTCGGGCACTACGAATACGAATCTGGCGGCGTGCTGATGTCCATGTTGGCGACTCGTCCCGAAGACGCGGAGGAGGTCTGGGAGACCTTCGAACGGCTGGAACGCGAGTTCAGCGACAAACTGCCCACCGAACGCGAATTGCAGTTGGCTCAGGCCAAATCGATCGCCGCGTTGTGTTCGGCCAACGAATTGAGCGAGAACCGCATGTTCGATCTGGGGAGCCAGTGGTCGACTTATGGGGAGTTCAAATCAGTCGACGAAGTGGTGGAGCTGTACCGGCGAGTGACCTTGGCTGATATTCGTCGCGTGATCGAGCGTTTCCCCACAACGCACAAGCAGGTATTATGGATTGGTCCCGACGGCGAATCCTGCAGCGCGGAGTAGATCGGGCAGCTCGTAAATTTCCCGCAATTGCGCTGGGTCCTATGGGTCGGATAGGTCCCATACGTCCCATAAGTCCGATAAGACCGATACGTCCCATAAGCCCCGTACAGCCACTTCATCAGCTGACGCGGTAGCGTTCCAGATCAAATCGTTTGATTTTGCGATCGAGCGTCGAGCGTTCCACGCCCAAGATCGTGGCCGTCTTGCTCTTGTTCCATTGAGTGTGGTTCAGCACATTCAGGATATGACGACGCTCTAACTCGTCCAGCGAAATGGTCTCGCACGGACCATCGGTCTCGATCTCCAGATTGGTTTCACTGGCGGAACGCAGATTGGACAACGCCAGCTCATCGATATCGATCGTGTCTCGAGTCGACAGAACGACAGCTCGTTCGATGACATTTTTGAGTTCGCGGACGTTGCCTGGCCAGCGATAATGGGTCATGCGTTCCATGGCAGCCTTGGTGAAACGTTTGTTGCGTTTACCCAATTCGGTGCAGAACTTGTGCAGGAAGTACTCCGCGATCTCAGCCACGTCTTCCCGGCGTTTTCGCAGGGCGGGGACATCGATTTCCACCACCTTCAAGCGAAAGTACAGATCTTTGCGGAACGTGCCTTGCTGCACGGCTTGTTCCAGATCGCGATTGGTGGCGGCGATGACTCGGACATTGACCTTGATCGGCTTGCTGCCACCGACGCGTTCGAAGGGATGGCCTTCTAAGACTCGGAGGAACTTGGCTTGGACCGTGGCGCTCATCTCGCCGATTTCATCCAGCATCAAGGTCCCGCTGTCGGCGGTTTCAAACTTGCCCATCTTCTTCTCGGTCGCGCCGGTAAACGCACCTTTCTCGTGCCCGAACAGCTCGCTCTCGAGCAGGGACTCGGATAGGGCGGCACAATTCATGCAGATGAACGGGCCCTTGTTGCGTTGGCTGCTGAAGTGGATCGCACGGGCGACCAATTCCTTGCCGACGCCGCTTTCACCGCGCACCAACACGGTAGCGTTGGTCGGAGCGACCTGAGCGACCTGTTGGTGGACCAACTGCATGGCCGGGCCACTGCCGACGATCTCGCTTTCCGTCCCCAATCGCTCGCGGAGTTGGGTGACTTCACGACGAGTGACGGAGATCACTTCGCTCATTTTCTGTTGCCGGCTGAGACTCTTGTAAGAGAGCGACAGATTGTCGGCCACCGCCAAAGTGAAGTCCAAATCCTGGGCGCTGAGGACCTGATCGGCTTCGGTCGTGTAGAGATGGATCAGGCCACGCACCTGCACGGGGCCGGCGCCGGAGTTCGGCGTGACGCGCAGGGGGGCGCAGATCACGCTCTGCGCCAGAATTTCACCCTTGCTGTCGCGGAGTCCAATATTCGAGTCGTCGGCGATGTCCTGCGCCAGGATCGCCTCTCCGGTTTCGGTCACGGTCCGCGCCAAGTAGTTTGAGATCCGCCGGTAGGTTTGCTGTTGGTCGCTGCGGGAGGCCACCAAGTCCAGCTCCGGCGTCTGACCTTTATCGCCTGATCGAACCAACCAGATCGCGCCGGCACTGACCTGCGTGTTCTCGAACAGTCCATCCAGGGCCAACCGAGCGGCGGCAGCGAAAGTTGTCTGTCCCGCTAGCGTGAAGGCGAGTCGGCAAAGATGCCAAGCCTGGCGACCGATCGAGGACCCCGCGTCGGCCGGGTGATCCCGATGCAGCAACTCGGTCTCTTGCTTGCGATGCACAATTTGCGGGGGGTCGGCTTCCCAATCGCCCAACAGACTGTCGGCCGAGGGCTCCACTTCGTCCAACTCCAACCCGGCCGCTGTGGCTTGAGGCTGGGCCAGCGTCGGCGATTCCTCGACGCCAAATTGTGGCGGCAGTTGAGCGTAGTAGGTGAGCGTGGATTTCCCCAACGTGATCACGTGACCGCTATCCAACGTGTGGTCACTGACCAATCGCACGCCATCGACCGCCGTCCCATTCCGGCTCTCGAGATCGCGAATCACCCATTGGCCGTCCGCATGAAAGATTTCGGCGTGGTAGCGGCTGACCTGCTCGGAGCGAACGACGATGGAATTGGTGGGGGAACGGCCAATGGTCACCCGCCGTCCGACCACCAGTCGGAACACATCGGACCACTTGTTGTCTTCTTGAATTACCAAATAGGCCATTCAACCATCCTGATTGGGAGACGAAGGCGGTACCCAGCGGGCCTTGGGGCAGCCACAGAAGGGAAACCGAACCCCCGATTCTACCCTTTTTTAGGGGTCCGCGGCAATAATTGGCTCGCTGGACCGGGTTTTACTCGCCGGAACGCGATTTTGTGTTAGAATTTAGGGACCGTTGGCCTGGGGGAGAGCCCCTTTTCTGGGAGTAATCGCTAGGGACAGAACAATGGTTTTAATGCCTCGCATCCGGAACAATTGTGCGGATTGTCCAATTTCACCGAGAATCTTTTCTTGCGGAATGGGAAACCGACAATTAACCTGATAGGGAGATCGGGCGGAATCTGGGGCGAGATCGGCTGGCGGTAGCAGCCAGTGGGCGGATTGATGCACTCGAGGCGGTTGATTGGACCTGGCCGAACCGAGGGTGCGAGAAACCGTCGAAGTGTCAAGCACGGGGTTCGACGTCGGCGCAAGCTTGGGCGTTCAGGGGAATTTAAACGGGAAATTCGGAGTTTCTTTCGATGTATCAAACTTTTCGTGCTGGTTTTGTGTCGCGTTGGGCAAATTTGTCCCGCTGGGCGGCGTTGGCGTTGGCCATGGTTGTCGCAGCCGGTGCCACTTCGGCTCACGCTCAATTCGGTACGGGTTTCGGTAGCGCGGTGGGTGGTGTCCGCGTGGACGCCAGCGGCGTGTTGCGTTTGACCCCGGAACAGTTGGACGGAGCCGTGCAACGCCAATTGGCAGCGGTGGTGGGTGAAAACAATCGCCTGTTCGCCGACAATGACGGCCTGCGGAAGCTGTCGCTGCGTCGGCTGAATGCCGCCGTGGCCCAGGCCGCTCGCGAGGGGCAAACCCTGCCCGCGGAAGCTCGGTTTTTGGCCGGGTTGGTGCGGATCGAGTATGTGTTTGTCGATCAAGCGAACCAGGACTTGATCCTGGCCGGTCCCGCCGACGAATTGGTAGCGGACGCTCAAGGCAACGTCGTGGGCAAGAACACCGGCCTGCCGGCTCTGCATCTGGAAGACCTGATGACCGCCCTCCGCACGGTGGAACAAGCCACGTCCGGTGCCGGCATCAGTGTTTCCATCGAACCCTCGGATGAATCGCGCGTCGCCTTTCGGCAATTGACAACGGCTGCCGAGCGAGCCAACCAGGTCAATGCAGCCTTGGTCAATCGCTTGGAAGAGGCGATGGGCCCGCAGAACGTGATCCTGACCGGCGTACCAACCGATAGCCGCTTCGCCAACGTGTTGGCCTTGGCCGACTACCGCATGAAGCGAATCTCGATGGGCTTGGATGCGTCGCCAGTTCAGGAACTGCCCAGTTTCATCAGCCTGTTGGCCCGCAGTACTGCTCTCAAGTCGCACACGCCGCGGTTCTGGATGGAGATGAATTACAACCCGCTGCGTCGCAGTGAGGATGGCAAGGTGTGGCAATTGAGCGGCACCGGCGTCAAGACCCTGACGGAAAACGACTTCATCAACCAAAAGGGCGAGTCACAAGCGACCGGCAAACGCGATCCGATCGCGACCAAGTGGGCCGAATCGATGACCGAGCACTACGGTGATCTGATCAACAAGGACCAGATTTTTGCGGAACTGCGAAATGTGTTCGACATGTCGGTGATCGCCGCCTTGATCGCCAAAGAGGACATGATCGGCGAATCCGGCGTGCAGATCGACACCTTGGTTGGGACCGGCGAACCCGTTTCCATGCCCAAGTGGAATGCTCCGACCCAGGTCCCAACCGCGGCCAGCTTGGTCAACCATCGCCGTGGTACGATTGTCACCGCTTCGGGCGGCGTGCAATTGGACCCCTGGACCGTGGTCAGCAACGTCGAAGTGGGCGGTGACCTGAGTGACTTGGCGGCCAAGATGGCGGCACCTGCCGAGGACAGCCGTTTGGCCTGGAACTGACTCTAGCAGTCCGATGCTGCAAATTGAAACCTCTGGACGACCGGCAAGGTAAAACTTGTCGGTCGTCTGTGTTTTTCTCCCGTGGTGATCACGCGGCAAATTTCTCGAAACTCTCACGAATCCAGCGTGTTCTTAGGGTGTCGGCTCACACCCTTCCAAGCAGGACAACGTCCTGATTTGGTTCGTCCCTGTGAACCGGGGTGATTTTTTGGGTCTCAAAACCACGGCCATTGCGTGAAGGTGGATGGGGCCGTGGTTTTGGTTCTTCTCTGGGAGAGATTGACATGTTGAAGCGAACGATGATTGGCAAATTAGCTGCAGTATTGATGGCGGGTCTGGGTCTGGCCCTGGCGGTAGATGGGCTGCAGGCCCAGGAAAATGAAGGACGCGGCCGGCAAGAACGCGGCGGGCAACAGGAAGGTCGCGGCGGACGTGGCCAAGGGGGTCCAGGCCAAGGGGGTCCAGGCCAAGGTGGGCCGGGTGGAGCTGGCGGGCGTGGCGGCAACATGATGGCGAATCTGTTCGTCGGCATGTTCGATGCGAACAAGGATGGCAAACTGTCCATCGAAGAGCTGGAAGCCGGCATCGCCAAAATGAAGAAGCTGGATACCGATGGAGACGGATTTCTCAGCTCGGAAGAACTGCAAGAGGGCCTCCGCGAGATGATGCCCCCCATGCCTCGTCCCGGAGCCGGTGGCCAAGGTGGCGGTGGACGCGGCGGTGAAGGGGGCGCCGGCGGACGTGGCGCCGGCGGACGTACGCCGGCGGACGTGGCGGCGAAGCGGGCGGACGCGGCGGACGTGGTGAAGGTGGCGGGCGCGGCGAAGGGGGTGGTCGCGGCGGACGCGGTGAAGGTGGCGGGACGCGGCGGACGCGGCGGTGAAGGTGGCGGACGCGGCGGTGAAGGTGGCGAAGGCGGCGGTGAAGGTGGCGGACGCGGCGTGAAGGTGGCGGGCGTGGCGGCGAAGGTGGCGGGCGGTCGTAGTGACCATGACTTGCCCAGCCATCTGGCTGGTCGGAAAACTTTCTAGCCATCGCAGTGATCACTGCGATGGCTTTTTTTCTAGGCTCAGCCTTTGGCGAGGGGGCTAGGCTGTCCGCCAGGCCCACGCCACACTGGTGCTTTGTCACCCTATTTGGGGCCGGTGTGACAAAGCACGAGACACACCCGATCCGGACCGCAGTACACAGCGATCTAACTTTCTGGGACAAGAGAGTGGCGATACGTGGCAATCAAGTCAGAGACCGGTCAGCCTGCCATGCATTCGATTCAAGCCTTCCGTGGTCGCTGGGCGTTATTCGGCGAACGCGTCGTGGAGAACGGCGTTCTCTTGGTAGGTTCGTCGCCAGCAGGTCCGCCAAAAATTTTGGCCACGGTGGATCCCTGGTCGACCGAACTGCCCGCGACAGAGGACTTGGTCCGCGTCTGGCGGCAGTGGGATGAGGCGGTCCCGGATGCTGATGGTGCGATCGAGCGATTGTCGGACGTCGACTGTGGCACAAACGCGATCCTACCTGCGTTGGTGAACTGCCATTCTCACTTGGAGTTCAGCGACCTGCCCGCGCCGTTGTTGTCCGCCGGCTGTGGGTTCGCTGAATGGATACGGGCTGTGATTTTGCGGCGGGCAAACAGTGGCGATCCGGCCGTGACGACTGCGTCCGAATCGTTCAAGGCGGAGGTTTGCCACCAGGGCTGGCTGGAGATGTGGCGCGGGGGGACGGGCGCGGTCGGCGAGATCCTCAGCTATCCTACGCCGCAACCCGACTACGATGCGCTGGCCTGGCAGACGGGTCCGTCGGCTTTTCGCGGCGTTGTCTTCCACGAGGTCCTCGGCCTGGCACCCGCTCGGGCCCAAGCCAGTTGGGCGTGGGCTGCCGCAGCCCTGACGGCAGCATCGCCTGAAACAGCCGGCCCTGTCCGCGGCCTCAGTCCCCACGCGCCGTACTCCACTTCAACCTGGCTTTACCGTCAATGCGCGGTGTTCTGCCAGCAACACGCCGTCCCACTGGCGACCCATTTGGCTGAATCGCCCGAGGAGTTGGAGCTGCTCGCCGACCGCCGTGGTCCGTTAGTCTCCTTGCTCCAGGACTTGGGTGTTTGGCGACCGGAGGAGATCGCAGCCCGCAATGTGCGGGACGTGTTGCGGGAACTCGCTCAAGTCCCACGGTTATTGGTGGTGCACGGAAATTACCTGGCCCGAGAAGATTGGCGTTGGCTGTTGCAAGCGCAGCCGCAGGCGTCGATCGTGTATTGCCCGCAGACACATGCTTACTTCCAACATCCGACCCACCCGTGGCGGCAGATGCTGCGCGATGGACTGAACGTGGCTTTGGGCACGGATTCCCGCGGCAGCAGTCCGAGTCTATCGCTCTGGGATGACCTGCTGTTGTTGCGTGAACTGGCTCCGGAACAGGACCCCCGCTTGCTGTGGCAGATGGCGACTCGAAACGGGGCCCTCGCCCTGGGATGCGCCGAGCGACTGGGTAGCTTGGAGCCCGGCAAGCTGGCGTCCTTCTGCTTGGCCCAAGTGGAGACCACCTCGGACGACTTTTCTTGGGAGGCCTTGCTGTCTCCCACGACACGACTGAGCCGCGATTGCTGAGGTCCCCGCTGGTCCGAAAATAACCTCCGACCCGGGCGCAGCCAGTGGGACGTTAGTTTGTCGCCAGTCTACGGTAGACGGCCACCGTTTGGTCGACGGTATTCCGCCAATGGAAACGCCCCAAGGCCGCGCGGCCAGTATCGATCCGCTGTTGACGATGGGCGGGGTTGTCAAGAATGCGTTGCAGGGCATCGACCAGAGAGTCGACCGCATGTGGATCGAACGGCTCGAAGCCGTCCCCGACCAATTCACGAAACACCGGGATATCGGAGGCTACGACACAGGTCCCGGCCGCCAAGGCCTCGAGCAACGGCAGGCCGAACCCCTCCCACAAGCTGGGAAAGACCAGGGCCAATGACCGACGATACCAATCCTTCAAGTCTCCGTCAGCATGCACCGCCTGCCAACTGACGTCCTGAGCCAAGTGCAGTTCGTCCAGCTGCTGCCGCTCCTTGTCCGTCAAGGGCGGCCCCAGGACTTGCAAGCGGCAGGGCAACTCGCGTTGAGGCGACCGCTGTTTCAGGTGGAACAGGGCCTGCAGCAGCAGGTCGAAGTTCTTGTAATGATCTCGCCGCCCCACATGCAGCAAGTACGGCCGCTCCTCCGCGCGAGCGGGAGTTGACCCACTGTCAGTCGAATCGACTTGCGGCACGTAAAACTGGTCATCGACCGCCAGCAACGTCACACTGGTTTTTTCCGGTGGAACGGCGAAACGTTCGATCAAATCCGCCTGCGTGGTCTGCGAGATGCAAAAGATATGGTCAGCTCGCTCGACGGCCCGACGTTTTTTCTCGCTGTGGGCTCCTCGCCGGTCGGTCCGCTCGGGGAACCGCTCGTGGATCATGTCATAGACGGTCAGAACTAGCGGAACTTTACGCTGGTCGTAACGTCCGCGAGCGACCTCGTTAAAATAAGTCGGGTGAATGATGTCAGGGGCCAGTTCCGACACTTTACGTTGGCAGTAGCCGCGGTCCAACCACTTGCGGATGGGCTTGATCCCGGCGGCAACCCACTCGTGAGACTTGACGGCCAACTCCAGTTGCGGGTGGCAGGGCAGGGGATCGGGCAGATGGTTCCCCAGCAAAATGGGGACGTCGTCGGGGGGCAAGCCAGCGATCAAATGGTGAAAATATCGTATCACCCCGCCATGCCGAAAAATCGAGTAGATTTCCCCGTCGAACAAGATCTTCATGGGCAGCGAACCAAGCATTCCCGGGGATAAAACGGCCCGTCATCTCTCGCCCCAGACTGCCCGCAGGGCCCCAGTAGCCCGGCCAGACTCCCGAGGCCTGCCCATTCTAGCGGAGAATCGGCGTTTCAGCAGCCCGGCCCATTTGTTGAATCCCGCAACAAAGTTTACAATTCGGAGTTTCCCCACCGGCGAGCGACCGAGCACGGAAGCCGCCGTAACACATTTGGACCAAGACGGACCAAAACGGACCAAGAAAGCGTGGATTGATGGCGACGGATGGAGATAGTCCCGGCGAACTGAGCGATCTGACGCGGCAGCGGGTCTTGGTCTTGGACTTCGGTTCCCAATACGCTCAGCTGATCGCGCGACGAGTGCGGGAACAGGCGGTTTACTGTGAGATCGTGCGGCACGATATCTCTTTGGAAGCGATCCAAAAACGCCAACCCAGTGGCCTGATCTTGTCGGGTGGCCCCGCGAGTGTCTACGAAGAGAACGCGCCCCGTTGCGTGCCCGAGTTATTCGAACTGGGTATCCCGATTCTGGGGATCTGCTACGGCATGCAGCTGGCCTGCCAAAGTCTGGGCGGGCGAGTGCAGAGTTCGAGCTCGAGGGAATACGGTCGAGCCGAGATGGAGTGCTTGACCACTGAGGGGCTGCTGGCTGGGGTCCCGACCCGCAGCCAAGTGTGGATGAGTCACGGCGACCAAGTCGATCATGTCAGCGACGACTTCTTGCCCTTGGCTCGCACCGAGAGCTGCCCGATCACGGCGGTTAAGCATCGTCGGCTGCCCGTTTATTGTCTGCAGTTCCATCCGGAGGTCACGCACTCGGAGCACGGCCAGACGATCATCAGGAACTTCGTCCGCGACATCTGCGGCTGCGACGGTCGCTGGCGTCTGAGCGATTTTGCTCAGCAGACCATCCAATCGGTTCGGCAACGCGTGGGCGATCAGCGAGTGATCTGCGGCCTGAGCGGCGGGGTCGACTCCAGTGTGGTCGCGGCTTTGTTGGCCAAGGCCATCGGCAAACAACTGACCTGCATTCTGGTCGACAACGGCCTGTTGCGGAGGGGCGAGCGGGACGCGGTGGTCGATGCGTTTGGCGGACATTTCTTCGATACGGACCTGCATGTGGTGGACGCGCGGGACCGCTTCCTGCAGGAATTGGCGGGCGTCACCGAACCCCAAGAAAAACGGCGGCGAATTGGCAAAGCCTTCATCGATTGTTTTAAGGCGGAGGCGGAAAAGGTTTCCGGCGCCGCGTTTCTGGCGCAAGGCACCCTCTATCCCGACGTGATTGAAAGTGGTGCTGCGCCTGATGGCCCGGCCGCCACGATCAAACTGCATCACAACGTGGGCGGACTGCCCGCGGAACTGGGGTTTGAACTCATCGAACCCCTCCGCGACCTGTTTAAAGACGAGGTCCGGCAACTGGGCCTGGAATTGGGGTTACCCGAAGCCATGGTCTGGCGGCATCCATTCCCCGGTCCCGGCTTGGCGGTGCGGGTGCTGGGCGAAGTAACCGAGGACAAATTGCAAGTGCTCCGCGCGGCCGATGCCATCCTGATCGAAGAGTTGGTCAAGGCCGATTGGTACCGCCGCACCAGTCAAACGTTTGCGGTGCTCTTGCCGGTGCAAAGCGTAGGCGTCATGGGCGACGCTCGCACCTACGAGAATGTGCTGGCGGTTCGCTCGGTCGACACCAGCGACTTCATGACAGCCGACTGGAGTCATTTGCCCTACGAACTGTTGGGCAAGATCTCGACACGCATCATCAATCAAGTCAAAGGCGTCAACCGAGTCGTCTACGACATCAGCAGCAAACCACCCGCTACGATCGAATGGGAGTAAGCCACATGGGCAAACAATTTATCTTCCAAATGGAAAATCTGTCGAAGAAAATCGGCCCGCGCCAAGTGCTGGAGAACGTCTGGTTGGCGTTCTACCCGGGCGCCAAAATTGGAGTGTTGGGCCGCAATGGCTCCGGCAAGAGCACACTGCTGCGGATCATGGCCGGCCAGGACCGCGACTTCGACGGTACGGCTCGCCTGACCCCCGGTTTCACTTGTGGCTATTTGCCCCAAGAACCCCAACTGGATCCCCAATTGGATGTCTGGGGCAACTTGCAATCGGCCGTCGCACCGCGGCGAGCGATTGTCGATCGCTACAACGAATTGGTGGCCAAATGCAGCGAGCCGTTGTCGGACGACCAGATGCAAAAGGTCTACGATGAAATGGCTCGGGTGCAGGACCAAATCGAAGCCCAAAATCTGTGGGAGTTGGACCGCGAGATCGAAATCGCGATGGACGTCATGAACCTGCCGCCCAAAGACGCCGATGTCACCAAGCTCTCCGGCGGCGAACGGCGCCGAGTCGCCTTGTGCCAATTGCTGCTGCAACAACCCGACTTGTTGTTGTTGGACGAACCGACCAACCACTTGGACGCCAGCAGCGTGCAATGGCTGGAGAAGCACTTGCACCAATACCCCGGAACCGTGGTCGCCGTCACTCACGATCGCTACTTCCTGGACAATGTCGCCGGCTGGATTCTGGAACTGGATCGCGGCAAGGGCTATCCCTTCGAGGGCAATTACACCTCGTGGCTGGAGCAGAAGCAGGGTCGGTTGGATATCGAGAAGAAACAACAGGACGCGCGGCGGAAAACCCTGGCCCGTGAACTGGAGTGGATTCGCATGTCGCCGAAAGCTCGGCAAGCCAAGAGCAAGGCGCGTATCGGCGCCTACAACGACATGGCGGCCCAAGAGTTCAGCGATCAACCCGACGAGTTCGAAATTCAGATTCCACCCGGCCGAAAACTGGGTGATGTCGTGATCAACGCCGAGGCCATCAACAAAGCGTTCGGCGACAAGGTCCTGATGGAGAACCTGTCCTTCCGCCTGCCCTCGGGTGGCATCGTTGGCGTGATCGGCCCCAACGGTGCCGGCAAGACAACCCTGTTCCGCATGCTGACCGGCCAAGACAAACCCGACAGCGGGAAATTGATTGTCGGCGAAACCGTGGAACTGGGGTACGTCGACCAATCGCGTGACATCCTGTCACCGGACAAGACCGTCTACGAGGAGATCTCCGGCGGACACGAACTGTTGGAGATGGGCGGCCGCACCGTCAACGCGCGTGCGTATGTCTCGAAGTTCAACTTCAAAGGCCCCGACCAAGAGAAGAAGGTCGGAATCCTGTCCGGTGGGGAGCGCAATCGCGTGCACCTAGCCAGCCTCCTGCGACGCGGTTGCAATGTGCTGCTGCTGGACGAACCGACCAACGACTTGGACGTCGACACCCTCCGCGCTTTAGAGGAGGCGATTATCAACTTCGTCGGCTGCGTGGTCGTGACCAGCCACGATCGCTGGTTCTTGGATCGTATCGCCACCCACATCCTGGCCTTCGAGGGCAACGGTTA
This sequence comes from Pirellulaceae bacterium, assembly GCA_018402565.1. Lineage (GTDB taxonomy): Bacteria > Planctomycetota > Planctomycetia > Pirellulales > Pirellulaceae > M30B19. The sequence continues at coordinate 527,051 of JAGYIQ010000004.1, forward strand.
CGCGCACTGGTGCGAGGGCAATTTCGCGACCTACGAGGCACAACGCCGCGAACGATTGGGCATCTCCGACGATCAGCCACAGCGTTTCCGCTACAAGAAGTTGGTGCAGAGCTAAGCGTTCAGGTCAAACGATTCGGACGCCCGCTTTCTCAACGCAACCGTTCACGGTTGATGGTCCCAGTTCGGGCCAGTGGCCAGTTCGGGCCAGGAAACAGTCGGTGGGGAACTCCCGATTGCCGGGCGTTCCCACTCCGAATCTTGGCGTTGACGACGTACTAGCGTTTGGCGGTAGTCTTCTTTTTTGCTTTGGCGGCCGGAGCTTTAGCGGCCGGGGCCTTGGCGGCTGTTTTCGTAGCAACGGACTTGGCATTGGCAACCTTCGCGGCAGCCAGTTTATTTCCAGGAGCCTTGGTCGCGGTCGCCTTGGGCGCGGCTGTTTTTGTGGTTGGGGTGGCGGATGCTTTGGCACCGGTCACCTTAGCGGTTTTGGCGGCTTCGCGGCCCGACTTCGCAGCCGACTTGGTCTTGGGTTTTTCTTCACCGAACGCCGAAGCCCAATTTTGGCTGTACTTGTCGGTCGCACCACTTCGCAAAATAGTCACTGCATGAACTCCAGAAAACAATGAACCGACGGCCATCTAAGCTGTTGATCTCAAACCTACTCGAGACCAATCCGCCGTCGCGAATGTGCCACTACCCCGCTCCCTCCCTTGCGCGATGACTTACCGCCATCTGGCACCTGGATCCATTGTGACAATGTTGACGGGTACTTGGCAACAGCACTTGAAAAAAAATGCAGGGCGGCACCGATTCCGTCAAGCCTCGGTCGCCGCCAAGATCAGGGACTTCATATCGGCGACGGCTTGCCGCAACCCAGAGAAAATGGCTCGTGAGATGATACTGTGCCCGATATTCAACTCCTCCATACCGGGAATCGCGGCGATGGGTTGGACGTTGCGGTAGTTCAATCCATGGCCCGCATTGAGTCTGAGTCCCAGTTCTCGGACCTTTTGTGACGCCAATCGCACCACCTGCAATTCCGTCGCAGCCGCCTGACCCTGGCGAGCACCCAATCCGACCTTGTCGTCCAACCAGGCATTGGCGTAGGTCCCTGTATGCAATTCGACCGCCTGCGCGCCGACATCACAAGACGCCTGCACCTGCTCCAGACTGGGGTCGATAAACAAGCTGACTTCAATCCCGTGATCGTTGAGTTGTCGCACTGCGGCGGCGACCCGTTGCTGCTGCCGAACGATATCCAAGCCGCCCTCGGTCGTGACTTCTTCGCGTTTCTCTGGCACCAGGCAAACCTGTTCCGGACGCACTTGGCAGGCAATCTCCAGCATTTCGGTTTGCAGGGAGCACTCCAGATTCAGTCGCACCGTGACGGTTTGCTTCAACAAGTGCAAGTCGCGATCCTGGATATGCCTCCGGTCCTCACGCAAATGCACCGTGATCTGATCCGCGCCTCCCAGTTCCGCCTCGACAGCGGCCCAAACCGGATCCGGCTCAATCGTCCGCCGCGCCTGACGGACCGTCGCGACGTGATCGATATTGACACCCAATTGTCTCATACTCATGGCCTTGGACTCGCTACCTCAAAACTCACTGCCTGAAACGGACTGCCTGAAACGGACTGCCTGACGTCGCTTTGCGGACGTCATCTGCGGCACGTTGCTTCCCGATCTCGGTCGATGGGTTCGCTTTCTGTAACCGTTCACGCCTCGTAGGGTGTCATGCAGCAAGTCGGGCTAACCAGACGATTGTTTGCGAGTGAAAGCAAGTGGACAACGCTACCGGTTTGCCCCGAGAACCATCCGACTTGCGGAATGCACCAGCCCCAAGGATTACCTCCCACTCGTGAACGGTTCCCGCGATTATAACCCGCGGTCATAGCCATTGAATAGGATCGGTTTCGGCTTGGCTACAATGAACCTGCAATGGACCGATCTGCTGCTGGATTCGCTCCGCCAGGCTCTCCATCGCGAATCGCTCGCTGGGATAGTGCCCTGTGAGCACCATGCCCACACCGGCCGCTTGCGCCTCCAGGCAGGTGTGAAACGTGGCCTCGCCGGTGACCAATAGATCACACCTGAGCCGTTGCGCGTCGCGAATGAACTCACCCGCACTGCCGCAGCCACAGGCCACACTACGGATTTCGTCGCTGCCCCCGGGGACAAACTTCAGATGCTTCACTTGCAAAAGTTGTTTCAAATGGGCCGCCAATTCATAAATGGATTGCGGCAGGCGGCAGCGTCCCCATCTCCCTCGCCCCAGCGTAGCGAGAGCGTCTTGCCCCGGCGGCGTCGGGCTAGCCTCCAAGGGCTGGATGTCGTCCAGCCCCAGTTTCTCGGCCAGTTGTTGATTGATCCCGGCGGCGGCCGAATCGTAGCGAGTATGCAGACTGAACACGGCAATATGATGCGTCGCCAAACGCCACAACAGTTTGCCCGGATAACTATCGGTGGTGATTTGTGACAGGGGTCGAAACGGCAGCGGATGGTGGGCGACGACCAGGTCAATTTGCCGAGCGATCGCCTCGTCAACGACTGCGGGCGTGACCGTCAAGCAAGTCATCAACCGCTGGACACCTGCGTGACGATCCCCCAGCAATAGGCCGGTGTTGTCCCAGGACTCCGCCAACTCCCCGGGCGCCCAGCGACTGAGCAGTTCATCAATTTGAGCGATCGTTACCATCGTTGTCACTACTCGACCTTGATCTGATAGTTCATACTGCGGTAGTCGTTGGAGGCCCGCATCTTGAGAGTCCTGCCAACCAACTCGTCGATATTGTACAACGCGATCGACTCGCTCTGCTGGCCCGGTGGTATCTCATAGAACATCACGTTGGTCACCTTCCGATTGGGCACGTACAGGCTCAGGGTGTAAGTCACGGGTCCGGGACTGCGGTTGATGAGCGTCACGACGATGATGAAGCGGTTTTTGTCCAACCGTTGCCGGAAGGTAAACTCGACATCCTCCGCACCGACGTACAAGGGTTGCCAAGCACTGAACTCCGGCAACTCCTCGGCCGCTAACTTGAAGTCCACTTGCAGCATGTGCTGCTTGGTCAACGCCCCGGAACGAATTTGCACCGGCGCATCAAGCGATCCCTGCTCTTGACGACCGATTTGAAATGCGGAGCGAATGTCGCGGGCCAATAATTCGGGGTTTGACAACAAGACGCTGCCTGTCAGACCGTGAGGGTAGAAATTTTTGAAGGTCAATTTCACATTTTGTGGTCGAGTCGAAATGCTATCCAGAGCGGTACGATCGAAGCGGAGCGAGAGACGAATCAGGGCGACGGTCAAGTCCAGACCACGGATCAGCTTGGGCCACTTATCGGCCGTGAATGATTGGACACCGCCGACCAGATCAAGCGGCGAACGTCGCCCCCACATATCCAGCATCACGGCATTTTTCCCCAAGTACAGCGTCTCGGCGACCGACTGCTGATTCCATGTCAAGACAAACGCTTCGCCACCCTTGGAAAACCAATGATTGGTGCTATTGTTGGGAAACTGAATTGACCCTAAATACTCGGCCCCACTGAGATGCACGGCCAAAGTCCGCCATGGCAACAGCATTTCGCTCGGATTACGTCCGCCGCGAAACAATCCGGAGTCGGCCGCAAAAGGCTCAGGCACAAACGTCCGCGACACGCCCAACTTTTTGGTCTCGATCATCTGCAGGCACAGCTCTTGTACACGCGTCTCCAAATCGTAGTCATTGGACGACAACGGTTGACAAGCCACAAACGACTCCATGCTTGTTTGCTCTCTCCAGCGATTGACGTGGTGCGAAAACTCACCCATCGTCAAAGGTGGCCGACTGCCCACCGACTGAAAGTCCCAATGCTCTTTTTCGGAAGGCGCCAACTGCTGCAGCCAACTCCAAGGCAAACCGACCTTGGTCTGCTCACCGAACTTGAGAAAATGCTCCTTCACCTTCTGCATGCGATCGATCGTCCGTAGGTTCTCAGCAATACCAGTATCTTGATCGCTGCCGATTTGCCAACGATCGATCCGCAAACTGAGCTCGACCAACAAGGGCTGGACGGCTTCCAAGAAGACACCGATATCCGTCGTCAGCGCCGAGATACCCTGCTCGTGCTGCCAATACTTCTTGTAAACCGCCGGTGGAGGTTCATCCAAAACGCCCACAACGTCGATTTCCAAACGAGCCAGACGTTGCAACAAATTGCCCAAATTCATGGCTTGCTGCGTCTGGTCCTGATCCAACCAAACGGGCAGCTTCAACCACGTCACTCCCAGTTGCTGCAAAGTTGTCCCCAAAGCGTAGGGATCCAACTCAATCACCGACAAGGGCAAAGACATGCCAAACAGTCGCTCGCGACTCTGCGTTTCCTGTTCAACGACCACAAAAGTCATTTCCCGTACCAACGGATTGACATCACGATCCAACAGGGTGATCACCAGTCGATAAAAGCCCTCGTGCACTTGAGCCGCCTCTTCCGTCTCGCCCTGGAGCAACTTCCACTGGAACTGCTGAACTGTATAGCCTTGCGTCGAGCCGGCACGCATGACCTTGACCTCCGACACAAAGCGTTCATCCTGCAACGGCAGACGCTCGGTGCGCAAAGGGCGGCCACGCTCGTCGAACAGCTCAAATTGCAGCTGCGAGTCCGCTCGCCGCATCCCAGAGACTTGGCCCTTCAAAATGGCCTGTTGGGCATCGAGAAAAACATGCAGCGGATTGTCGAACTCCAAACTCAATCGGGGTAGTTCTTGCAACGACACATCGTCAAAAAAAGCTTGACCAAACAGACTGGTCGCCTCGGTGGGATGCACATGCAAACCGATCACCACCGATGCGATCTCCGGCTGCTCGGCCGTCACCAGGGGAGACTCCACAATGACCCAGTCGTCCGTCTGGCGGAGAATCGCCACGTCATAACTTGCCAGCTTCTTCTCGTCTGCCGTAAAGAAGTTTAACGACGCCCAACCCTCCCGGCCATGCGCTTCACGACTGGGCAGGTACATGCGAAAACGCAAGCGGTAGCTGCACTGCTGACTGACCTTGATGGCAGGCGAATAGACGGCTGCCTGCCCGCCATCCAGCGACAAGGCCAGGACTCGGTTCTCCGCGTTTAACGGGTCCGCCTGGATCTCCAAGCGATTGTAGCGAGGAAACCCGGTGCCCGTTTGTCGTCGCCAGCCGTCCGGCCATTGATCGTAGTTGATATCGACTTCGGCTTCAAAATCGCAGGCGTAGATGTACTCTTCAGCCACCGTCGCGGAGGCTTGCTGCCCCAACGCCGCGGACCACTCGCTGCCCAAGATTGAGCCGATCACCAGACCCAAGACGAGGGGCCAAGACCAACGCAGCCAACCGCCTACAACCAGACGGTAGGTCCAGAGAGCTCCCCAGGGCTTGGCCTTGCCACAGTGCATCGTTGCTCAGTATCCTAAACGGAAATGGCGACTTTGATCCGTCGCGGGGAAACAGGGCAGGGCGGACTAGCGTTCCAGCGTCTGGTCCGTCATGCTGGGACCATCGGCACGCCGGTCGGGTCACCTGGGCTCGAATCCCCGCCGACGAAACAATCGGTATACCCCAACGCCCGCGGGTGTCGTCAGGAGGCTCGAATTTGCTACAACTCAAGTTATCGGTACAATTGTCAGGACTAGGCCTGCCACTCAAGTCGGCCTTGGCGGTCGCCGCTGATCTGGGAGTGGAAGCCGTCGAGATCGATGCCCGCCAGGAATTGCCTGCACCCGTTTCCCGCACCGCTGTGCGACAACTGCTCAAGTGGTTGGACGACTACCGACTGAAGCTGGCCTGCCTGACCTTCCAGATCCGGCACGGCTTGGGCGACTCGACCCACTTGGATCGCCGCATCGGCGCCATTAAAGAAAACATGCGTCTGGCTTACCAATTGGGCTGCAACAGTCTGGTCTGCGATATCGGCGAAATCCCCTCACCCGAACAAACCACCCTCCGCGACCAATGGGTGGATGTCGTCAACGACATCGGCCGCTTCGGACAGCGGGAGGGCGCATTCCTGGCGGCCAAGACGGGAATTGCTGCACCAGCCGTCCTCGAGCAATTCATCCGCGACTGCGACACCGGCAGCCTGATGATCGATTTGGACCCCGGCAATCTACTGTTGCACGGCCATTCGCTCGAGGGGGCCGTCGATGCCCTGGGGGCGCACACCCTGCAACTGCACGTCCGAGATGCCGTCCGAGACTTCGCTGCCCGCCGTGCCATCGAGGTTGAAGTGGGCCGCGGCTCGGTCGATTGGTCCGCCATCCTCGCCGGCCTCGAACAACAGGGCTTTCAAGGCTATGCCACCATCGCTCGGCAGGAGGCCAAACAACCGCAGTTGGAGTACCAACAGGCCTGTGAGTACCTGCGGAACCTATTTTAGGGCTGGTTGATTTTGCCAGACCAACTCGCGAATTCGCCGCCCGACGCAAGGAAATCTGACAAAAACACGGCTTTTTCCCGTCAATCGAAACGCTTGACGCGTTCCGCTACTGAAAAATCAACAAGCCCTTTTAGGCCGACCGCTACTGCAAGAAACCGCGTTCTGCGACCCATTGCTGAATCCGCGTTACGACGTCCTCCAACTTGGTCTCACCCGTGTCGATGACCAAGTCTGCCGACTCGGGCGCTTCGTAGGCGATCACGGGCCGCTCCTCGCCATAGTTCCCCTCGCGGTCGCGTTGACGACAGACCTCTTCGTCCGCCTGCAGGTGCACCACCACAAAGCGGTCGCGACCAATCAGTTCGGCCGCCTTTTGCCGGATCGCTTCACTGGGAGCCACCACCGCCAGCACACAAATCAAGCCCGAGTCATTCAGCAACTTGGCGACCTCGGCCGTTCGCCGCAGATTCTCCGACCGCTGTTCGGGTGAAAAATCCAGGTCCCGGCTGATCCCCGACCGCATCTGCTGGCCGTCCAACACCACGACCGTGCGGCCCTCGTCGAACCAGCGTTTCTCCAGGGCCAAGGCCGTGGAGGTCTTGCCCGCCCCCGGCAGGCCCGTCAACAAGATCGTGACCGGTTGCTGGCCGTAGCGGTGGGCCCGCTGCTGCGGCGTCACTTGACTGGGGTCCACCTGCAGCGTGTCAGTGGCAACCGAATCCCAATGGTCCGGCCGATCGTCGCTGGTGTTTCGCGGGTGGATCATCCCCGCTCCCACGGTCGCATTGGTGATGCGATCCACCACGATAAAGGCCCCCATGTGGCGATTGCGACGATAGTCGTCGTAGGCGATCGACTCCGTCAATTGCACCACGCAGCGGCCGATTTGGTTCAGCTCCAAACGACTGCTGGAGACTCGCTGCAACGTGTTGACATCCACTTGATACTTGAGCTGTTGGATCTGGCCGTTGACCGACTTCGAGCAGTGCTTGATCAGGTAATTTTTGCCCGGCAGTAAAGGCTCTTCGGACATCCAGACCAACATCGCTTCAAATCGACTGCCGACCGTCGGCACGTTGCCCGGCCGCACGATCATATCACCGCGGCTGACATCCACCTCATCTGTCAGGGTCAAGGTCACCGACAAAGGCGCGAAGGCCTCGGTTTGAGTCCCACCGTAAGTCACGATCTCTTTGACTCGCGTCGTCTTGCGACTGGGGACCACCATCACCTCGTCGCCCACCCGCACGACACCGGAAGCCACCGTGCCACAAAAACCGCGAAAATCCAAATGCGGCCGATTCACGTACTGGACCGGGAAGCGAAAATCCTCCAGATTGCGATCTGAACCGATGTAAACGCTCTCCAAGAACTCCATCAAGGTTGGACCCTGATACCAGTCCATCCGCGTGCTGCGATCCACCAAGTTATCGCCTTGCAGCGCGGAGATCGGAATAAAATGCAAATCAGGCACACTCAAGCGTGTCGCAAATTCCAAGTAATCCGCCCGAATCTGCTCGAAGACGGCTTGATCGAAGTCCTTCAAGTCCATCTTATTGATCGCCACCAAGATGTGCTTGATGCCCAGCAACGAAACGATGAAGCTATGCCGCCGCGTCTGTTCCATCACGCCATGTCGAGCGTCGATCAGAATGATCGCCAAATCCGCCGTGGAGGCACCCGTGGCCATATTGCGAGTGTACTGCACATGCCCCGGGGTATCGGCAATGATGAACTTACGCTTGGCGGTCGAAAAATAACGATAGGCCACGTCGATCGTGATCCCCTGCTCACGTTCCGCTCGCAACCCGTCGGTCAACAAAGCGGGATCAAAACCGCCCCCCGTGGTGCCGTGCGTCACCGAGTCCTTCTGCAGTTTCGCCAACTGATCTTCGTAGATCATCTTGGAGTCGTAGAGCAGGCGACCGATCAGCGTGCTCTTGCCGTCGTCCACGCTGCCACAAGTGATGAACCGCAACAGCTCCTTCTGTTCGTGCTGGGCCAAGTAGGCATCGATATCGGTAGCGATCAATTCGGATTGGTGCGACATGATTAGAAATACCCTTCCTTCTTCTTGTCTTCCATGCTCCCCTCCTCGTCATTGTCGATCACGCGTCCTTGACGTTCCGAGGTCGTCGCCAACAGCATCTCCTGAATGATCTCCGGCAACGTGGTCGCCTGCGATTCCACGGCGCCGGTCAACGGGTAGCAGCCCAAGGTGCGAAACCGCACCGTACGCATCTCGGGCACCTCGCCCGGCTTGAGCTTGAGCCGATCGTCATCCACCATCAGCATCACACCATCCCGCCAGACCACCGGCCGCGGCGCGGCAAAGTACAGCGGCACGATCGGGATCTTCTCCAAGTGGATGTATTGCCAGATATCCAACTCGGTCCAATTCGACAGCGGAAACACGCGAATGCTCTCGCCCTTGTTCACACGAGCGTTGTACAGGTTCCACAACTCCGGCCGCTGGTTCTTCGGGTCCCAGCGGTGAAACTGGTCGCGGAACGAAAACACCCGCTCCTTCGCCCGAGCCTTCTCCTCGTCGCGACGAGCACCGCCGAACGCGGCATCGAATTGGTACTTATCCAGGGCCTGCTTCAACCCCTCGGTCTTCATCACCGTGGTGTGCTTGCCACCGGAAGTCAGCGGATCCAGACCCAGTTTCAGGCCTTCCTGGTTGACGTAGATCAGCACCTCCAACCCCAGTTCCTTCATCGCGTAGTCGCGGCGGAAACGGTACATTTCCTGGAACTTCCACGTCGTATCGATGTGCATCAAAGGGAAGGGCGGCTTGGCTGGATAAAACGCCTTCATCGCCAGATGAACCATCACCGAGGAGTCTTTGCCCACCGAGTAGAGCATGACCGGGTTTTTGAACTCGGCCGCCACCTCGCGGATGATATGGATACTCTCGGCTTCCAGTTGCTTGAGATGCGTGATGCGGTAAGACATTCAGCAGACCGTCTTCAAAAAGGGAGGCGTCCCGTCACCTTCTGCGCCTACGACGCAGCGGCACGAGGGTTGCAGTGTATATCGGCAAACTAGCCGGCAAAAGTACCGGAATCGTGAAATTCTTCGCTGTGCGAATCACCCCACCCCCCCCACGGGCCTTGTTGATTTTTCCGTAGCGGAATGCGGCAAGGGCTTGTTGATTTTTCCGCAGCGGAACGCGTCAAGCGTTTCGATTGACGGGAAAACGCGATGTTTTTGCCCGATTCCCTTGAATCGGACGGCAATGCCGCGTGCAAGTCTGGAAAAATCAACAAACCCGCAAGGGCAGCCAGCCCAACCTTAGCGATGGTTGGACGACCGAAGTCCCCCCGCCCGCAGCCTGAGAACCGCCAGCGAACGCCCCGACCGAGGCTCTCCCCAGGACTGGAAAATCACCGCCAAAACGCCTAGAATTGGGGCGGTTATGGGGGCATCTACGCAAAAACCGACGTGAAAACATGCTAAATTTGGCCTCCGACACCAACCAACGCTGGTTGGAACAGGTCGATACCCACCTAGACGAAATCTTGATCGATCATGCTCACTGCGAAAAAAAAGCAGCCGGCTGTGCGATGAACTTGATCTTCGCCTATGTCGACAAACCCGATCTGGTGGCTGAGTTGTCGGAAATCGTCCGCGAGGAACTGGAGCACTTCCTCCAGGTGCTGGAACTGCTCAAACGACGTGGCACCCCGTTTCGCAAGCTCACCCCCAGCCTCTACGGACAACAACTCAATGCTCTGGTTCGGAAATTCGAGCCGGACCGTGCCGTGGATCGACTACTGATCGCCTGCTTGATCGAAGCCCGCAGCTGCGAACGCTTTGCCCTGCTCAAGGATCACGTCCGCCATCGTGAACCGGAGCTGGCCGACTTCTACGCTTCTCTGTTCGAGTCCGAGGCCCGCCACCATACGACCTATGTGCGGATGGCCAAGCTGTTCCAAAGCGAGGAAAAAGTCAAAGCTCGCCTGAAAGACCTGGCCATCGAAGAAGCCAAAATCATCGCCGACGTCTACCCACTGCCACGCATGCACAGTTAGAGGAACCCACCCCTTGAGCCCATCGCCTCCGCCCACCGCGGCCGAATCCTCCGCGGCCGCATCCGGCAACGCCGCCGCCAACAGCCTGGCCGCTCCCGCCTGGCCGCTCAACCCGTCGCAGCCACACGGACTCGGACTCCCATTTCCTGGCCTACCATTTCCCGACGGTCACCGACTCCGCGGTTGCGAGGTCGCAGTTGCAGACTTGGTGCAAACCGGGCAGCTGTTCTACCAACGTGGCTGGTCGGTCGGCACCAGCAGCAACTACAGCGTGATCATCGATCGCCAACCGCTGGAACTGTTGGTCACCGCCAGTGGCATGCACAAGGGACGCCTGCGAGCTGACGACTTTGTTCGCATCAACGATCAGGGCCGCCCGGTGCTGCCCGACCAGCCCAAGTCGTCGGCCGAGACCATGCTGCACGTGGTCGCCGCCCAAAAGCTGCCCAACATCGGCTGTGTCCTACATACCCATAGCGTCTGGGCCACCATCCTGGGCGATAAGTTCTTCCACCGCGGCCATGTCCCCATCCACGGATTCGAAATGCTCAAGGGGTTGGACGGCATCACAACCCACGAGACCAACTACGAACTCCGAATTTTTGAAAACACCCAAGACATCCCCGTTTTGGCCGACGAGGTCGGACGATGGCTCGACGAGTGCCTAGCCGCCGGTGGGCCTGGCCCCCACGGCTACTTGATTCGCAAGCATGGCCTGTACACTTGGGGAAAAGACGTCGCCGAGGCCCAACGACACATTGAAATCTACGAATTTTTGTTAGAATGCGTGGGCCGCCAACTGCTCATGACCTGAGCCGCGCGGCTCGCAGCTGCCCACCCGACCATCCCGCTAAGGTTCCCAGGAGTTTCCGCATGGCTGTTGTCCATATCCCCACCGAAAACCGCGAACTGACCAACGTGAGCGAAATTCGCGACTTCTTGGCCCCATTCGGCATCTGGTACGAGAACTGGGAAGTCGCCGGACGCATCGGCGATCAAGCCACCAATGAAGAAATCCTGTCCGCATACGAACCCGAAATCAATCGCCTCAAGCAGCAGGGTGGCTTTGTCACGGCCGACGTGATCAACGTCCATCGCGAAACCCCGAACCTGGACGCGATGCTGAACAAGTTCAACAAAGAGCATACCCACAGCGAGGACGAAGTGCGGTTCACCGTCGAGGGACGCGGCGTGTTCCACATCCACCCCGAAAACGGCCCCGTCTTCAGCGTGACCGTCACCAGCGGCGATCTGATCAATGTCCCCCGCGGCACCAAGCACTGGTTCAATCTCTGCGACGATCGCCACATCCGCTGCATCCGCCTGTTCGAAGACATGAGCGGCTGGACCCCAGAGTACATCGACGAGGCGGTCCACGAGCAGTACGCGCCGCTGTGCATGGGACCCGCTTACGTCGCCGCAGAATCCGGCGATAAAGCGCCCTCCGGCTTCAGCAACTGATCTCTCCTAGCAGCTCGGCCAACGCTTCGATACACCGCAGGAGATTCTCTGCTGCCTGCGGTGCTGCTGCTCCGTCCATACAATCCCTACAACCATGTCGCCCCGGCTGCGACGAATTATTTTTTGTAGCTTGCCTCCGCCGTACGGTCGCCGGCGAGCTAAGGTTCGAAGTCGCTTGTCTCCCACCCGGGATGGTTCGAACCTTATGTGGCCCCTCGTTTACATGTCGCTGCTCAACGCCGGGCTGGGCTTTGCCCTGGCCGCTTGGGCCTATCGTCGCTGCCTCTGCGCCAAACGCTGGCGGCAGCAAGGCTACGATCAACGCATCTTCTGCCCGCCATTCAACGCCGGCCTGAATCGACTCCGCCGCCGTCGGCCGTTTGACATCGATAAAGTCTTACAGCGATTGGGTTCAACGCAGCCCGTTGAGAACAAACCGGATGTGCCGAACGCGGCGGACATGCCAAACAAGTCAGACCTGTCAGACCCGTCAGACGTTGCAGAAGTGTCGGACCTGTCAGACGTGTCAGGCAAGTTAGAAAAGCCAGAAAAGCCAGACGATTCAAACAAGTCAAACAAGTCAAACCTGCCTCACAAGTCAGACGTGTCAGACGTGTCAGAAGTGTCAGACGTGTCAGACGCGTCAGACGCGTCAGAGAAGTTGGACTTGTCGGACCTGTCAGACGTGTCGAACAAGTCGGACGCTTCAGACTTGTCGGACTTGTCAGACTTGCCAGGCGAATCGAACAGGTTGAATGCTTCAGACCCGTCGGACGTGCCGGACCGATCAGAACTATCGAACAAGTCAGATCTGTCGGACCGGTCGGACGTGTCGGAACCGTCAGACTTATCGGACGTGTCGGACCGGTCAGAAGTGTCAGAGCTGGCGAACACGCGGGGCCAGGAGGAAAAGACGGCCGCTGTTATCGCTGGTGGGATGACCAAGGAGCGAACGCCCGAGATATGGAATGCGTCCAACCCGGGAGCAATTTCGGAACGGACTGCCAGCGAAGCGAAACAAATTTTCTCGCTGCCACAGACAAATGACGACGATTTCTTGGCGCGGGCTGCCGTGATCGATTCGGGCCTGCAGGCCCTGTTGGCACTCGAGCGAGGCAGCGTTCCCACCGACGCCAATTCGCAGCAAGCGACGGCGATTTGGCAGGAGATCACCACTCAAGTCCAAGCCACTCACCACTGGTGGACGGACTTTGAAGGCACCCTGACTGAGAAACTGTCACGTGGTGCAGGGCGCCCGATTCACCCAGAACAACGGGCCCAAGTCGAAGACGATCTGGTAGCCATGCAAGCCAGCTTGATGGAGTGCCAAAGCCTGCTGGACGAAGCACTCTCCGCGACTGCACCTCCAGTGCCGCCCCGCCGAGACGGTGGTAAAGCCGCCCAGAACACCGCGCCCGCTCGCGTGCGCAGCGGCTTGATGGGGGCCATCAAAGCCTGTCACCACCTCCGCGACAATCTCGTCATGCTGCTGCCCGAGCCACCCCTCCGATTCCACAGCGGCTCGAGCCAAGCCTTGCCAAAGGACGATGGACCGACCATCCCGCCCGTGTCTTACGTGACCCAGCAGGGGTTGGCGGGCGCCACAGCCACCGTCCAGAACTGGCAAAGCCAATTGACCGCCGATACTCCGAATGTGGCCTCACTCCTGCTGGTCGACTTCGACCGCACCAACCACTGGAACCAACGCCTCGGCCTGCAGGCGCTGGACTGGATCTTGGATTCATGCCATCATCAAATCGCCGAGTCGATCCGGCATAATCGCGGGTTTGACCGCGTGGTGCGCGTGGGTGGCCAACAATTCCTGGTATTTTTGGGCAGCACCCCAGTCGCCTCGGCCAAGTTCGCCGCAGATCGCTTGCGTCAAGTCTTTGAACAGACCACATGGGAAGTCGCCGACCAATCCATCGCCGTGCATTGCAGCCTGACCGTCGGGAGCTTCCGCGCCAACCAACCCCTGGCCGCTCAAATCAACGGGCTGCGACTGGGCATGGCCGAAGCCAAACGCCTGGGTGGAAACGTGGTGGTCGAACCCAGTCCGACGGGGCGCTTTCAACAGATCGCTGGAGTTCCGACTTACTCCCTGCCACCCCGCCGACAGCGTCAACCTTGCGAAAAATGGAACCCTAAAGCAGCCGTCAACTGTTGAGGCAACGTCGGCAACGCCGACCGTGGCAGCAGAAAGGTCGACAACGCGTACAGGTCCAGAAACACTCGGTTGTGCATCATCGTCTGCTGCAGGTACTCCGAACCCGCCGAACCGCCGGTCCCAATCTTACGTCCCAACATTCTTTGCACCATCAAGACGTGTCGCATTCGCCACTGGGTCAAGCCTTCATCGATCTCGACCAATAGAGTCAGATAGCGAAACGGCAAATGGAACATGGGCTGATCCCGATAGAGATGCGTGAACAGAGCCGCCAGAAACCCCCGATGCGACAGGCGAAAATGTCCCTGATCGCGCAATTCGTTAAACTGGCCTTCATCCAAAATCGCCTCGAACCGCTGGCTAGTCGCCGCGTGAGCAGACAACTGACGGTCTCGCTGTTCGGCGGACAGGGCAGGGTTGGTTTCAATAATCTGCCGATCACGCTGCAACATCTCGCGCACGGCCGTCCCGTAATGCTCCCAGAATTGAAAGTTGCCAAACTGTAAAAACGGCATACGGGCCAACCAGCGATCGGTCAACTCCAACAGACTGGGCTCACTCTCCCACTGAGCCAACTCCGCCTGGTCGGCCGCGCCCAAACGACTGCGAACAAAATCTTGATCCGCTGCCGTACGTTGCTGACGCTGCACGCCCAACAGCGTCTCGATCCGCTTGAACTGCATGCTTTGAAAGCCAGACGCCGGCACCAACAAATCGCGGAACTCCAAAAAATCCAAGGGAGTCATCGTCTCGAGCACATCGATCTGCGTCAGCCACAACCCCTGAATGGCGCGGACCCGCTGCAAACGCTGAATCAAGGGCCCAAACCGACTGTCGGGAATCGTCGGTGACAGAAACTCCTGCCGCACACTCTCCAACTCGTGGACCGTCTGCTTGAACCACAACTCATAAGCCTGGTGCGTGATAATGAACAGCAACTCGTCGTGCGCTGCCGGGCCGTACTTGGCACTCTCCGGCTGCTGACACCCCAACAACTGCTCCAACTGCAGGTACTGGCTGTAGTGTATCGGTGGGGGCAAACGACGATCCATCGGTGCAACTCGCTCGAAAACAGTTAGAATGCCGCCCCCGCCCGATGATTAGAACAACAATGGAACGATGCCGACAGCCCGAGATAGAAACAGCCCGAGATAGAAACAGCCCGAGCACCCGAAATGGAACACTGCCAAAAAAATCGGGGGTATAAAAAAAAGCGCCCCCCGCAGGTGGGGCAGGACCCTGCGGAGGGCTAGGCTCGAGCAGGTCGAGCCGTTACTCAATCCAACCCAGTTGGGCTGGGCGACTTCAGAAGTCGCATGTTTAAAATGCCCTTCGTAGGCGGGGCAGGATCCTCCGAAGGGCGCGATTCGGACTAGCCGAATCGTGTTCTAACTCTTGAATTATAGCAGCACTTTTGCGATCGTCAAGTCACTTGCCGAATTTTTGTTGCTGCCGACTTTTCAGTCGCATCGTTCACTTGGCTGAGCCACTGTCCCGTGTTCGAGGAAGGTATTTTAGCAATTCCCGGGAGACCTGCAAGCCCCACCCCCCAAATTTTTGCCACATTTTTCTGCCGGGCCCCCGGGAGGCGACTAAAACACGTCCAGAATGAAGTGGTGTCCCCAGTGATACGGGCGATTGGATGGGTAGAAGTTGTGCCAACGGTTGTTGTACACCGGCACGCGCATCTCAGCCGGGTACCGGTAGTACATGCTGTCCGCGCTGCGGTAGTACTCGTTGCCCCAATAATTTTGGGGATAGTACACGTACGGGTAGTGGTAGAACTTCTGGTAGTCTCGGGCCGAGTTCTGGCCGCCCCAAGTTTGGCCAAAACCACGCTCTTGAGCTTGAACTTCCGTCGCGTCCCAGCAGAAACACAGGGCAAACGTGACGATCCCCAATAAAAACAGTCGATTCATGTCGCTTCCCTCGGTGCAGCGGGACGAGCCCTAAACGCATTGATTTCACGCGGACGTTGGACGGTGCCGTCCCAACTGTCGCCACCGTGTTATTCGGCAAATTTGGGACAACTCGTGCAATGATTCAGGCGAATTCGATCATCCCTCGCGGAAGATAGGGAATCTGTAGCGATCGCGCCAATTACACCGCCAATCTCTCGCACAAACCGAACTCGCTCGCCATCCCGCCACGCCGCTCGCGGTTCATCCCTCGCTCCCAAAACCGCGTTGCCCCTAGCGGAGCACTGGGAATTCCGCCGCGAAACGGTTTAGATGCCGCGCCCCAGTTCCATCAGGGGCTTGAAGTAGATGTTGTAGTACAGGTAGATGATCAAGAAGCCCAAGGACACGAAGATCAGCAGCATTATGATCACCCCGCCAATCACGCTCAGTGTCTTCAAGTTCCGCTGCGTTTCGTCATCGTACCGCCGCGACAGGTGCTCCAAACTTTCCGGGATGGTACCAGACAGCTCCCCCGTTTCGATGACTTGCAGAAAATCCACGGGGAAGGCCTGCGTCTGACGCAGGGCTTGCGTCAACGTTCGCCCCCCGCGGATGGCCAACTCGGTCGCCGCTTGGTGCCGCTCGTAATACCATTGCTGTGTGCTGCGGAGGGCCAGTTTGACGCTCTCGATCGCACTCAGTCCGGCTTCCGAGGCCGTGGCCAAGGCCCAGGCGGCTCGTGACAGAGCCAACATTTCGATCGTCCGCCCAAGCAAGGGAATCCGCCGAGCAATATCCAGCGGCCAGGTGCCCAACCAGCCACGGGCCACCGCTTGATAGGCAAAAAACAGCCCGCCCGCCGCCGACAAGACCAACAGACAATAGGCCACAAAGTACTGCCGCGGCGTCCAACCAAAACCGAACAGATCCAGCGGCGGTGTATTGGTAATCGATGAGACCAAACCCAGGATCAGAATCAGGGCGCCCATGATCAGAATGGCCATCCCCAACTCAAACGCTGGCCATGCGATACTGGCGAGAAACGACTTGCGCGTCTCCAGCAGCCCTTTGTAATACAGACTCAACCGCTCGGCGGCCTGTTCCAACCGCCCACCTCGCTCGCCCGCCTCCATCAACGCCAGCACCAGCGGTGGGAAGTAGTCGCCCCGCCGCCGCAGTGCGTCGTGCAGACTATGCCCCTGCTGCAATTCCTGCTCCACGGCCGTCCAGACCCCCAATGCCGCCCCCTGGCAGGTCTGTCGCAACTGCGTCACCGAAGTCCGCAGATCGATACCCGTCCGGTGCAGCAACGCCAGCCGATAGAACCAGTCTTGCAGTTGCCGATAAGTGGGCTTGGCCACAGAGCCTCCATTCTTGAGAAACGTCCCGCAGTCGTGGCCTCACCCGTTCGCTGGCCGTCAATTCGCTGGCCGTCAATTCGCGCCGAACAACAGTTCCTTCTTTTCGCGTTCCAGGCCCTGCTTCTGCTCTTTCGTTTTTTCGATATCGCGTTCTTTGCTGCGGATCTTGGATTTGATCTGCGACTCCTGCGTCTCCGCCGCCTCCACAGACTCCTGCTTCTCAGCGATCTGCCGCTGGAGGGCTTCGATCTGCTCCTGCAAAGTCTTGATCGACTCCTTCGCCTGACCGACCGCCTTGGCCTGCTCAGCCGCCTCCCGCTCCAACACCGTCTTCTCGGTCGTCAAATTGACTTCCTCCACATTCAGTGACAACAAAACGGTCTCGTAACCCTGCAGTCGTTCGGCAAACACCACCTCCGGGCTGAACTGTCCCGTCGCCAAGCGATCGAACACGGCCCGCACCAATGAAGTGGGCAAAGCGTAAGAATTGACTCGACCCGCACGGGAAATGTTGATGCCGATCACCCGACCATCCAAGTCCAACAACGGACCACCACATTCCTCCGGTGTCAAAACCGAATCATGCTGCAGGGCGAACGGGAAATCATCCCGCCGCTTGGAGATCTCGCCCGACATCGTGTTCTGATTGATCGCGCGTTCGTTCTCCGGGTTATCCTCCTCCCGATTCCCCAGGATCACTCGCAGCGCCAAGGTCGTCGACCCTCGCTTGACACTCAATGACACCACATCGCCCGGTCGCTTGCCGCGAAGCATCGAGGACAAGTCACTGGGCTGAGACACCGCTTCCTCGTCCACCGCCACAATCACATCCGACGTTTTCAACCCAAACCGATCGGCCGCCGTGCCACGAATCACCTGCGTGACTTCCACGCCCACTTCGTGCGGCTGCATTTGGATCCCAATGAACCCACTGACCGATGGAATCTTCCGCGACACCACGCTGACCACCCCCAACGACTTCAACGTCCCATCAATCCCCGGCGTCAACACCCAATGACCCTCGCGGGCCTCTTCCTCCGGTTGTGACGACCAAGGGATCGGTGACAAGTTGGTCACCTGCAGACGCAACAACGCCAAGTCCGTGTCAGTATCCACACCATAAACGATCGCTGGGACCATCCGACCATTGGCCAATTTGCACCGCACCGCCCCCTTCAACATACTGGCTTTGGTCATCACAAACCCCTGCGTGTCAACCACCATCCCCAAAGCCGATGGAGTCTCACTATCATCCACGTAGACCTCGACCGTGCTGTTGGCCACCGAACGTACCTGCTCACTCAACAAGTTCTGGATGTGCTCATTAAACCGAGTGTACTGCAGGAACCTTGACGTACGCCGGCGACGCTGGGGCGATTCCGACTCCGACTCCTCGTTCCCCTCCGCATCACCCTGGTCATCACTCGCATCGGCCGAATCTTGCTCGCCCGCCGCTGGAGGCTGAGATTTCTGCTGGTCGCCCTCCGCTTCTTCTCGCTTCTCGTCTTGTTGGCCGTCTTGTTGGCCGTCGGCTGAGCCGTCTTGCTTCCCGTCGGCTGAGCCGTCTTGCTTCTCGTTGGCTGAGCCGTCTTGCTTCTCGTCTTGCCTCTCGTCGGCTGAGTCGTCTTGCTTCTCGTCTTGTTGGCCGTCGAGCGCGACAGACAGGCCCGCCGGCTTCGCTCCTCTCGAGCTACCAGATGGGGGATCAGCCAACCCCGTGCTGACCGGCAGAACGCGGTCGGCAGTTCGAGCCAACACGGTGTGAACCGAGCCACTCGCCAACAGCAGACTCAACACCAGACCAGCGGCGAGCAGCCGCAACCAACGGGAACTCGTCAAACCGCTGCCAGCCAGACGCCGTCCACGACCTCCGGACAAGGCTGCAGCAGAGCCACCACCCAGCGGACTTCGGTCCGATTCCGTCGACTTACTCATGGTTGCACTTCTTTCTCTGCTAACTCCGAACCGTTTCAGTCAGCCCCTCGATGAGCGGCCCTCTGCCGTGTGATCTCACCTACCTGCCTTGCACCGTCAACTCCAATTCCATCTCCGCCCCCTCGCGAATGACAGTCAACTTGATTTTTTGGTCCACCCGCACCCCCTCCATACTGGCCCGCAACTCCTCACGGTTGGTCACGTCTTTCCCCGCCAGTTTAACGATGCGGTCGTCGACCTTCAGGCCCGCTTTGTCCGCTGGTCCGTCCGGTACCAACCGATCGATCACCACCTCCGACGTCTCACTGGCTGGCTTCAGCCGGAACCCCAAGGTCGGGGCCGGCTCCTTGGACATCTCGTCCCACTGCGAAGTGTAAATGTCCATCGAGACATGGTAGTTTTGTTGAATCCGCCGCGAAATCCGTGAGTGAATCCCCACCACTCGGCCTTCCAAGTCGAACAACGGCCCCCCAGAATCGCCACCCACCAAAGTGCAGTCGGTCTGCAAGGTCGTCCGCCCTGGCTCCGCCAACAAACGTCCAACGCGGACCACCGAATGCCGATCCGGATCGAATCCGCCCGGGTGCCCCAACGCCAACAACCACTGCCCCCGCAATAAACTTTCGCTCTCGCCAATCTCCACGTACGGCCAAGGCCCTTGGTCCACCATCCGCAACATACCAGCATCCGCGCCCGCGTCCGTCCCCAAAACGATCGCTCGATGCGTCGAGCCGTCCGGCATCACGATCTCCGCCCGCTGCCCCTTCTGTCCCACCACGTGAGCCGCCGTCAATATGTAACCGTCCCCACTGACAATCACGCCGCTGCCTTGCCCACCCCCCATGCGAATCCCCACCACCGCCGGTCGAAGCTTTTCCACCAAGCCGTTGACCCGCCGCTGCAACTGACGCAAGTCATTCAATGTCGGATCGACCTTACCCAGCAACACCTGCTGGAACTCCGCGTCCTCAGCGGTCTCCTCCGAACCAACCTCGGCAGTCGACCCTGACTCTCCAACAGCCGAGTCGTCCCCAGCAGCCGCCTCGTCGCCGTCCGTTCCCCCTGCCTCCGACGACTCCTGAGCTTCTCCAGCAGACTCGCCCTCGGCCGCTTGCTTTTCGCCAGACATCGGCGGCTGCACCTCGCCCGACTCCTGAACCGGAGGATCCTGAACCGGAGGATCCTGAGCCGGAGGTTCCTGAGCAGGAGGTTCCTGAGCAGGAGGATCTTGAGCCGGAGGATCTTGAGCCGGAGGATCTTGAGCGGGAGGTTCTTGAGCGGGAGGATCTTGCGCCGGAGGTTCTTGAGCCGGAGGTTCCTGGGCAGGAGGTTCTTGCAGACTGGCGGACTTGTGCGTCACGACCGGTAACTGCAAACCGGCCGCCTCGGAGTCGTTGCCCCAAACAGACGCTGCCGTGGCAGCAACACCCGTGGCATCAGTACTGGCCGCCGCCGAGCCCACCAATGGAGCACACGTCAACCCAACGAGGAACGCGAGCAGGAACTGAAGGCGAAAACCTCGAGCCTTACGGTGGGGGACTTCCGCCCCTGCACAGCCCGTGCGGCCCGCTGTTGTTGTTCGCGCCCACGCCACCGTGCGACTGGCTAACCCGATCTTCGCTGTCGTCCGCATGCCAAGTGATCCATCGTTATTACTAGGAAAGGCCCCCACTGCATCGATCGCTCGAATACTCTATTTTACTGTCACACCGCCCAACTGGCTCGCGAATTCTTCATGGAATCCACCAGACCAAGATCGGCAGAGCCCCGATTGATTGAACCCCAACCACGGCCTTTTGGACCAACCGTTATTCTGGCGGCCCCCCCAACGGGGGTCAATTGTAGGAATCTTAACGATCGTAAGCCATGACCATTGCCGCCCAACACGTTCGAGCTGCGATCAACCACCTGCGAGGCCTCGATCCGCGGTGGCGGGACGTCATCCGCCAAGTCGGACCGTTTGCCGTGCGTTTGGAGCGTGACCCGACCGCCTGGTTGATCCAACACCTGCACGCCGACTCTCTGTTGGACATTCTCTCCAACCCCACGCTGCCGACTGACGCCCAACCGAGTCTGACGGACCAGCAGCGTCACTTCGCGGCCGAATTGCGGTCGCTGCAGCAGCATGGCCGGCTGGACTTGTCGCCGTCACTCCCCCCAGCCGCTTGGGCCGATCGCACCGCACCGCTCGCCGAATTACTGGACCAGCACCACTCCCCGCTGCTGCCCCACTTCCTGTTTTTTTGCTGGGGCCAGTTGGACCACTGGCCAGCAGAAGACCGGGCGTTGAGACGCTGCCTCGACCAGCTCTGGCCAGCCGCCGAGTCGCCGCTTCCACGCGTCGCCGACGACTCCATGTGCGCGGCGAGTGCCCCGTCAGACAATCGCAATTGGCCAGTCGACACTTGGGCACCGTTCCGCTCGGTGGCCGCCTGGTACCTAGCCCGCTGGAGTATGGACCACGCGCGAACAACGCCCCACGCCAAACCCCGCAGCGAGTGAGCAGCCCGCCACGGGTCAGCTCTCAATCCACTCGCCCGGCCACGCCCCCCGCCTTTAACTGGTCCCAGCGGCCCGACAGCCGCGGCCCGGTTTTCTCTGCGACCTTCCGCCCTCTGCGGTTGCTGGTTTTGCCAGGCAAGTCGGAGGCTGCACACCTTCCCCGAGCGGTCCCATCGCAGTACTTTGGGTCCCTGGTCCATTCCGCCACCAGGGATTCTCTCGCATGAATACGCAAGCTTGGGTCAAACACGCCATCCGCGAAATCAACGCCGACTTTCAACGCAGCGCCGAAACGCACATGGTCCGCGTGCCATTGCCAATGCTGTCGCAGATCTGTTTGTACTTCAAAGACGAGTCGACTCACCCCAGTGGCAGTCTCAAACACCGCCTCGCTCGTTCGCTCTTTCTCTACGGGCTCTGCAACGGCTGGATCGGCCCTGAGTCCACCATCGTGGAGGCCTCCAGCGGCTCGACGGCCGTCAGCGAAGCCTACTTTGCCCGCCTGCTGGGCCTGCCATTTGTGGCCGTCATGCCCCAGTCCACCTCGCGAGAGAAGATCAAGTTGATCGAGTTCTACGGCGGGAAGTGCCACTTCGTCAGCGACGCCAGCCAGATTCGAGCGGCCAGCCAGGAGTTGGCTCAACAAAACCGCGGGCATTTTATGGACCAATTCACCTACGCCGAACGAGCGACCGACTGGCGCGGCAACAACAACATCGCCGAAAGCCTGTTCCGACAACTGGAACTGGAACCCCACTGCCACCCGGCCTGGGTGGTCGTGGGCGCGGGCACCGGCGGCACCTCCGCCACTCTGGGGCGGTACATCCGCTACTACGGCCGCGACACTCAACTCTGCGTCGTCGATCCGGACCACTCGGTATTCTTCGACTTCTACCGCACCGGCCAGCCCCCGCACAGCCTCGGCAACGGCTCGCGGATCGAAGGCATCGGCCGGCCGTCGTCGAGCCGTCGTTCCTGCCCCAAGTCGTCGACGCCATGCTGCAAGTCCCGGATACCTGGAGCGTCGCCGGCATGCTGTTCCTCGAACAATGGCTGGGGCGACGCGTCGGGCCGTCCACTGGCACCAACTTTATCGGGGCCCTGCAGATGATCCACCGCATGCAGACGCGCGGCGAAACCGGTTCTGTCGTAACTTTGATCTGCGACGCAGGTGACCGCTACTGCCCGACGTTCTACAATGAGACGTGGCGGCGTGACCAACGGCTGGAAGCTGCCCCTGAATTGGCACAAATTGGGGATTTTTTCCAGACAGGGCGGTGGCAAATCGAACCCGCCTTGGCCCTGGCCGAGAAACATGGCTGAACGACCCACCCATCGCTGTTCCCCCAGCGCCGCTGGCCGCGTCCGCTGGGGCTTCTTCCGACCGCCGCCGCGGGGCACCCGAGTCCGCTGGGCGGGTCTTTTCGCCAGTCTCACAGCGGTTGGAATCCTCGTCACCGCGTTGGTGATTTGGCTCGGTCGCACCCCCCCGCCGCCTCCGCCAGGCGATTTCCCGGCCGCGGGCCTGCCGAACGCCCCCGGCCTCGTCTCGGTCTACTGGCTCCAGCAACTGCTGCAACACGCCGCCCAACCGGCGAGCCAGCCTCGTCCGGCCACCTACGCACAACCCGAGTTTGTCGTGGTGGAAGCCAGTTGGGCGACCTTGGCGGACGCCACCGATTACCGCCGCGGCCACGTGCCCGGCGCCATCCATGTCAACACCGATGCCTTCGAGACGGGCTCCCCAACATGGCGACTCAAATCGCTGCCGGAACTGCAACAAGTGATCGGCGACCTGGGCATTCCCCCCCAAGCAACGGTCATTGTCTACAGCGAGCAACTCATCGCGGCCGCCCGCATCTGGTGGATCCTCAGCTACGCGGGCGTCCAAGATGTCCGACTGCTGGACGGCGACATGCGAACCTGGCGAGCCGCTGGACTGCCGATCGAGACGACCATCCAGTACCGTCCGCCCGTCGAATTCGTGGCACCAGGACGCACCGAGTGGCTGATTGAAACCGCCGAACTGCGACAACGTCTGTTGCCCAGCAACTCGCCCCCGTCCCCAGCCTCTCCCAACCCGGCACCCACGTCAAACTTCCAAACCACTCCCGCCGCGGGGCAGGGCAGGGCGACACAGCCGTCAGAGACGCAGCAACTCTGGGATGTTCGCAGTTGGGCCGAGTACACCGGAGCTCGCAGCGGCTACAGCTACTTGGACGCCCGCGGTCGTATTCCCACCGCCACCTGGCTGGGCGATGCCGACGACAGCAGCGGAGTGTACAAGCGGAGCGACGGGCGACTGCAAGCTCCGGCCCAGGTCTATGCCGCCTGGCAAGCCCAAGCCGGTTGGTCGCCGACCGAGCAAGCCGATCACGCCGCGCCCGTCGTGTTTTACTGTGGCGGCGGGTGGCGTTCCAGTGTCGCGTTTTTCTACGCTTGGTTGGCCGGGATACCCAACCTCCGCAATTACTCGGATGGCTGGGGGGGCTGGAGCACCCACTACCAACCCGACCCCCAAGCCTACGGCAGCACCCCCGGCTACCGCCAAGTCCCCACCGGCAACCCGGTCGCTACGGGGCTGCCCGACGACAATGAAAATGCGGTCATCGTGCCTGAGAGAACACCATGAAGACAACTCACGTCCGGTCAGACAATACCATCGATACCAGGCCCAAGGTGGATCACACCTTCCGCATCTTTGTAATATCCACCGCGGCACTGGTCGTTATGTTGCTCGTATTTCTCTTATTTCCGATTTACAAGCTGACCGATGGCACCCGAGTCCATCGACCCGTTTGGGCACCACCCACCTTGCGAAACATCGATCGAGAATTGCTCGAATCGCTCGAACCCGCCCAGCGTGTGGCCATCGAAGCGACGGTCCAGCCAACCGCCGCCAAACCCGACTGGATGGCAGCTGAAAAAACGAGCATCCGCCGCCGACGGATTCCCACCAACCCACTGTTCTGGGTCCTGATCGGCTCCGGCGTCGCCTGGTTCTTCCTCCAAAAACGACTCGGCGTCTTCTAACCGCTGCTGGACTCCCCCAAGGACCGGTTGATTTTTTCGTAGCGGAATGCGTCAAGCATTTCGATTGAGGCGAGGAGGCAGTGTTTTTATCCGACTTCCTTGAATCCGACGGCAATTTCGCGTGTAAGTCTGGAAAAATCAACAAGCCCTCAAGCATTTCGATTAACGAGGAAACGCAGTGTTTTTACCCGATATCCTTGAATCGGGCAGCAAATTCGCGAGCAAGTCTGGAAGAATCAACAAGCCCTAAATAATCTCCGAGTGGCATCTCACAACCATTCACGCACCAATCCGCGGATTCGCTTGCACCGGTGAAAAATCCTAGTGTTGCAAATACGTTTATTCCCCGACCACGTCGTGCGGCACCTCTCCGTCGCCAGTCGCCTCGCCGGCCAACACCCAGGACAAGTTAAAGCGACAGAAAGTGCCACCCCCCTCCGGACCACCCTCGTACAACAAATAAATCCAACCCTCCGACGGCGTGCCTGGCCGTCCAGAGTCGAGCGACGAATACGCAAAATTACCTGCAAATACTTGTCGCCGCACAGGCCAGGTCCGCCCCCCGTCAAAACTGGCCCAAACATGCCCATTTTTGCGTCCCTGCGGGCTGACGATGTTGCTGTAGATGAGGATGTCGCGTCCCAGCACCGGCAGTCGCACCAGTCCGCCCATCAACCCGTAACTGCTGGCTCGATCCCCGTCGGGCAAGACCGTCGACCGCTGCGGCTGCACCCAATGCTGCCCACCATCGCGACTCTCGCCCGACCAACGCCACAGCGCGTCCTCGACCTGCGGGGCCCAATGCCGCCGGGTGTTGTAGTGCAAGTTCCCGTTGGATAACTCCACCACGCACGCCTCGCCCGTCCCCATCACCGGAAAGGGCTCGGACGCCTGCCAACTGCGGCCGCCATCGTCGCTGAAAATGGCATTGGTATAGTGAGTCGGAAAGTGCTCGGCCGGGTAGTTCATCCGCCCATACCAGCGACTCGGGCGGATCAGGCGACCGCGAAATGGACCGTGCCGCAGCGTAATGCCATGCTCGTTCATGTGCATCGACGGCACATGTCCCAGCGAGTTCGGATACACCGTCACGCCCGCCTGTTCGCTCCACGTTGCACCGTGATCCGACGAACGATACACCCGCAACTTCGCCGGCGGATGACGCTCCTCGAGAAAGGCCAACACGTCCCCAGAAATCTCGTCGACCGTGTAGCCTCCTCCCATAAATCCCGCCGCAATCCGCAACGGCTCGCCCCAGGTACCACCGCCGTCCACGCTCCGCCGGATCTGGCCCTGATTCCAGGCGGCAAGCACCGTCCCGTCCATGGCCACCACCACGTTCGGGAAGCGATCTTGGGCGAACAACTGCTGCGTTTCGAACCGTGGCTCGCCGACAAACACGTCCAAGGCCCCCTCGTGGGCTTCCGCCGCACGATACAAGGCGTTGTTCGGCTGCCAACCGATACCCGTCGTCCAATCCCGCGCCTCCGCCGCATCGTCACTCCGCCGCAACGCCTGGGACACCTGGGAAGAAATCGCGGCTGGGACTGGCTCTTGAGCCAAACTTCCAGCCATCGTCGAGACACCGACCCCGATCCAGGCAATGGCCGCCCTCCAGCCACACCGCTCACGACCAAAAATAGCTCCATTAAACCGTATAATTAAATTCATCTCACTATCACTCCAGCCCCCAAGGCAAAGATACTGCTGATCAACTTTCGCCCCGACTGCAACACACCCCACTGATCATCGCCCGCGGCGGACTTCCCGTGCAACCGTTCACGACCCGTAGAACGCACCAGCCCCGGAATCGGACCAGCCACCGTGAACGGGTACCTGCCCGTTTTGTGTTCTTACACTGCTGCGTGCTGCCTTTCTCTGTCGCGGTGCATCTGCCCCCTCGAGGCCGGAGGAACACGACCGCTGAGAAGCCGCTGCCCTGAGGGCATTAAACTTGGCAGAACCCGCACAAACAACCCGCCTCAGCCCACTTGGAGCGATCCTTACAGCCCCGCGACCAACCTTCATCCCAGCCGTGGCTGCGAGTCGATGTCACTGGCACTCCGTGGATCGGAGAGTCGTTCCGGCACCGGACGCTCCAGTTTCTTGCTAAAAGTTCGCTCCCCATGGTATACGCACTCGAATCAACCGCCGCTCCGTCGACACGCGTCGCTCGGCGACGATCCCGCGGCCACTGGCAACAACCCGCGGCGCGCCAAGTGTCCGCTTTCGTCCGCCTCCTCGCCGCCGCGCTCCTCGGCCTGTGCCTCGGCCAATTGCCCAGCGTCTCAGTGGTCTGGGCACAGGACCACGAGTGGACACTGCTGGAGGACGACGACACGGCGTTGGCCGCTCGCTTGGAACTGATCCAACAAGCCCGCGAAGAGATCTGCATCGCCTGCTACAACGTGGACTCCGGATACGTCGTTGGGCGGCTGGCCCAAGCCCTGTCGGAACGCACCGCCCAGGGGCTCCGAGCCCGACTGCTGATCGATGGCCTGCCCGCTCGTAAACTGCACGAGCACTTGGAGTCACTCGTCCGCTGTGGCATCGAGGTCAAGCTCTTTCATCCGCTGGAACCCGCCCGGCTGCGGCAACTCAATCGTCGCCTGCACTCCAAGCTGATGGTGGCCGACGACCAAGCGATAATCCTGGGTAGTCGCAACCTGACCGACCCCCACTTTGGCCTGGCCGATCCCGCCTTTATCGATGTTGACTTCTTGCTCCACGGCGAACTGGCGGGCCAAGGCAGACACTATTTCAATTGGCTCTGGGACAGCTGTGGGGCGGTCTCACTAACCGAGCTACTGGCGGTTGATCCCCTGGCGGCCGAAGCAGTGACCGTCGCAGACTTGTCGGTCGCGACCCAGGAGCCAACGACAATCGCGGCGATCGACCGCCGAACCGGCACGGCAGCCGCGGGGGATTTGGCGTTGCTCCAAGACACCGACACGTGGAAACGCCGCGGCCAATTCGAACCTCGATTGCTGGCCGCCATCGACCGCGCGCAGTGTGCAGTGGTGCTGGAGACGCCCTATCCCGCCTTTTCGCACCGACTTGGCCGCGGGTTGGCAGAAGCCGCTCGCCGCGGCGTCTGCGTGACCGTCCTGACCAATGCCGCCAACAACACCGACCGGGCCACGACCTACGCCGCCTGGCAGAACCAAAAACCAAGACTGCAGCGAGCCGGCGTGGAGGTTCGCGAGTACGCCGGGCCAGGACGCATTCACGCCAAGACTCTGGTGGTTGACCAACTCGAGGCCTGGGTTGGCAGCTACAACTTCGACCCGCGCGGCGATCGCCTGAACTTGGAACTGGCCCTGCTTGTGAGCGACCCCAACTTCGTCCAAGCTATCAACGACTCACTGTGGCGACGTCATGCTGGCTCCCCCGCGTTGCCGGACCGGCCGACGTGGCGATTGACGCCCGGTACGTCCGGTTCCCAGCGTCTGCGGATCCGGACGCTGCAAGGACTGATGCCGCTCCTGCGCCCCATCCTCTAACGCCACGATTCATGGGAGGACCGCATGTCGTCACAGGTGTATTTGATCGCCACACTGGATACCAAGGGCCAGGAACTCGCGTACGTGCAGCAATGTCTCCAAGCCGCGGGTGTGGCCTCGCAGATGGTCGACGTCGGTACCGCCGGACCACCACAAGTGACGCCCGACATTCCACGCAACACCGTCCTGGCCGCCGCTGGGCTCCTGCCCCCGGACGTCGTTGACAGCGACGCGGACGACGTTGACAGCGACGCGGCCGACACCACCGCGGTCTTGGGGCACGATCGCGGCTCGGCCATCGCCACCATGGCCAACGCCTTGACGGCATTCCTGCTCCAAGAACTGGCGGCCGGTCGCGTCGCCGGGGTCCTGGGCCTGGGCGGCAGCGGGGGCACCTCTCTGGTGACCACCGCGCTCCGCAGCTTACCGATCGGTCTGCCCAAGCTGATGGTATCAACCGTCGCCAGCGGCAATGTCGCGCCGTACGTCGATTGTAGCGACATCGCCATGCTGTACTCCGTCGTCGATATCGCGGGGCTGAACGCCGTCTCCCGCCGCGTGCTGGCCAATGCCGCGGCTGCAATGGCGGGCATGGTCCAGGCCCAACCACCGGAGATGGAATCGCGTCCCGCCGTCGGGTTGACCATGTTCGGCGTCACGACACCCTGCGTCGATCGCGTCCGCCAGGCCCTCACCGCCCTGGGCTACGACCCATTGGTGTTCCACGCCACGGGCTCGGGTGGCCGAGCCATGGAGCAATTGGTCGCCTCCGGTCTGATCTCCGCCGTCCTGGACATCACCACCACCGAGGTAGCCGACGAAGTGGTCGGCGGGATGTTCCCCAGCGGCCCGCAGCGGTTCGACAAACTGTTGGCCGCCCGCATTCCCCTCGTCCTGAGCCTGGGGGCTGTCGACATGGTCAACTTCGGGGCTCGCGATACGGTCCCACCCCAATTCCAACAGCGACTACTGCACGTGCACAACGCGCAGGTGACCCTGATGCGCACGACTCCCGCAGAGAATCGCCGCATCGCGGCCTTCATCGCCGACAAACTCAATCGAGCCACCGCGCCCTGGCGTCTGCTCGTGCCCGCCGGTGGCGTCTCCCTGCTGGACATGCCCGGCCAACCGTTCCACGACCCCGAGGCCGACGAGGCCCTGTTCACCGAATTGCAAGCTCGCCTGCAGACGTCGGACCACCACCAGCTGATTCGCTTGCCCTATGACATCAATGCTCCCGAATTCTCTCAAGCCCTCGTCGACCATTTTTGCGAATTGGTCGCCGAGGCAGGGAAGTCCGATTAAAATCACCTCCGACGATCGGTGTTAGCACCCGGTTTTCGCGAAATCAGCCGGAGTGCCTTAGCACCCGGTTTTCTCCGTTACTTGTTGGCGGACGATTCCTCCGTCCAAACACTATCCCACCTGCAGACACTGCCCCTGGAGAATTCATGCCTACCACCCGCGCGGAAATCCTGAACCGATTGCGACAGAAGATCGCCCAGCGTCAACCGATCGTGGGCGGTGGGGCTGGCACAGGCCTCAGCGCGAAATGCGAAGAAGCCGGCGGGATCGACCTGATCGTGATCTACAACTCCGGTCGCTACCGCATGGCGGGTCGCGGCTCCCTCGCCGGCCTCATGCCCTACGGCAACGCCAACGAGATCGTCAAAGAGATGGCGCGCGAGGTCTTGCCCGTCGTCCGGCACACCCCCGTGATCGCTGGAGTCTGCGGTACCGACCCGTTCCTACTCCGCGATCACTTCCTATCAGAACTCATCGCCCTGGGCTTTGCCGGCATCCAGAACTTTCCCACCGTCGGATTGATCGATGGGCACTTCCGCCAGAACCTGGAGGAGACCGGCATGGGCTACGGCCTGGAGGTCGAGTGTGTCGCGGCCGCGCATCGACTGGGTCTGCTGACGACGCCCTACATATTCAACCCGCAGCAAGCCGAGGACATGACCCGCGCCGGCGCCGACATCCTGGTCGCGCACATGGGCCTGACCACCGGCGGAGCCATTGGCGCCGAATCGGCTCTGACCCTCGATCAATGCGTCGATCGAGTGGCGGAGATCGCTGAGGCCGGCCGACGCCTCCGCTCCGATGTCCTGGTCCTGTGTCACGGCGGACCAATTGCGATGCCCGCCGACGCTCAGTACATTCTGGATCGCTGCGATATTCATGGATTTTACGGCGCCAGCTCGATGGAGCGACTGCCGACCGAAGTCGCCATCCAGGCCCAAGTGGCCGACTTCGTTCGGCTGCAACTTCGCTAGATCCCGCGCCCCTCCCCACCCGCCACCGAAGCCCCCTCGATCGGGAACCGCCCACGCCATGAGCCAACCAAGTTTCAATCAGAACCCCGCCAAACAAGCCTCGGTCAAGCCAGAAGCCGCGGCGGGCAACGCCTCCAGCAAAACCGTGCCAATGGATGCCGCGTTTAACTCCGAGTACCCGTCGATCGATCACTTGCGCCTACGGGCTCAGCAGCGCATGCCGCGTTTTGCGTTTGAGTACCTGGAGGGCGGTTGTTTCTCGGAGATCAACCTGCGACGCAATACCGAAGAGATTCGCGACGTCCGTCTGCGGCCGCGTTACTTGAGCGATTACCCAGGGGCCAATTTGCGCACCGAGTTGTTTGGACAGAGCTACGCGGCACCGTTTGGCGTGTCGCCGATCGGTTTGCAAGGGCTGATGTGGCCCCGGGCCACCGAGATCCTGGCGCGGGCCGCCACGCAGCACGAGCTACCGTTTATCCTCAGCACCGTCGGCACCGCCAGTATCGAGACGGTCGCTGAAATCACGGGCGGCAAAGCCTGGTTCCAACTCTACCATCCCGCCGAGACCGAACTCCGCGACAAGCTGCTGGATCGCGCCCAAGCCGCTGGGTTCCCCGTCTTGGTGATCCTGGCCGATACCCCCACCTTTGCTTACCGCCCCAAAGAGATCCGCAACGGCCTGTCGATCCCCCCCCGCATGTCCCTGCGCAACGTCCTGCAAATGCTGCGTTGCCCCACGTGGTGCCTGGGCCAATTGTCGGCCGGCAGTCCCGAATTCAAGACCATGAAACCTTACATTCCGCCGGGCCTCAGCATGAAGCACTTGGGCCTATTCATGAACAAGACCTTCTCCGGACGACTGACCGCCGACAAAATCCAAGCCATCCGCGACCGGTGGCCCGGGAAACTGGTGGTCAAAGGCGTCGTCACTCCCGAAGACGCGGAACTGGCCTTGCGACTGGGTGTCGACGGCCTGATCGTGTCCAATCACGGCGGACGCCAATTGGATGCCGGCCCCTCCACGATCCACTCCCTGGCCGAACTCCGCGACGAATTCGGACACCGCACCACACTGATGCTCGACAGCGGCGTCCGCAGCGGTCCTGACGTCGCCTGCGCCCTGGCCTCCGGCGCCAAGTTCGTCTTCCTCGGGCGCAGCTTCATGTACGGCGTCGGCGCCTTGGGCCACTCCGGCGGCGATCACACGATGATTATGCTCAAGCGACAACTGCTGCAAGTCATGGAACAGATCGGCTGCGCTCAAATCGCCGACCTGCCCCAACATCGGATGAAGCCGGGCTCGGCTTGTTGATTTTTCCAGACTTGCACGCGAATGGGTTGCCCGATTCAACAAAATCGGGAAAAAACGCGGCGTTTCCCCATCAATCGAAACGCTTGACGCGTTCCGCTACGGAAAAATCAGCCCGTTGATTTTTCCAGACTTACAAGCGAATTCGTCGCCCACGTCAAGGAAACCTGGCGAAAACACGACGTTCTCGAGCCAATCGAAATGCTTGAGGGCTTGTTGATTTTCCCAGACTTACAAGCGAATTCGTCGCCCGATTTAACAAAATCGGGAAAAAACGCGGCGTTTCCCCATCAATCGAAATGCTTGACGCATTCCGCTACGGAAAAATCAACCTAACGCAACAGTGGACTCAAAACGGCGACCAAACCCAACAACAGCAGCAACACCAGGGTCACGTACCGGAGTCGCTCGCGGCCCAACCAAGTTCCCACTCGCAGCCCCGCCCATGTCACCACCAATAACCACGGCACCAACAGCAGCGTCATCAGCAACGGCTGCAGGACTCGAGCACCAAAAAATAAATACAAAATCAAAAACGCCGGCCCCAAACTGATCAGGTACATGCTGAAGAGGAAGCCACGGCTACGTCGCGTCCCCCAACCGTGCGCCTGGACCCAAAACACCATCAATGGCCCGCCCATCCCCACCAAGCCCTGCATCAAGCCCGAGCCAAAAAAGGCCGCAATCGTCCACGGGGTCGGCACAACCTCCACCGGCCGCGGTCGCAACCACAAAATCGATAACGTGACCAAAATCACGCCCACCCCCACGCCCTGCTGCAACGCCTGCCGCGGAAACCCTTCGATCTGGTACAACAGGTACGCCCCCAAAGGCAAGCCCAACAATCGCAGCACCCCCGGCACCGCCAAGTCACGCCCGCGGATCTCGTCGCGAAACGACCACACGCCGTAGATGTTTTGCGGTACCGTCGAGATCAATAGCGCTGCCTGCGCCTCCGGAATCCCAAAGTACCCACTGAGCAGCAGCAACGGAATCGTCAACAGGCCCGCCGCAAAACCCGACGAGGCCTGGATAAAGATCCCCACCGACAACACGACGGTCAAGATCGAGCCGATGATGATCGTGTCCACCGCAGTCCAGTCAGCATTGCTGCAAAATAAAATCCAACATCTTTACTCAAACCCGGCGGTCCGAAAGTTCGACAACCATCCTGCCCGCCGCAAAAAAACGACTCACGCGTCTCCACTGCATTTTACATCCACGGCCCGCACGTTGCCTAGGCCGCGATCGGAACAGGACTCGGCACAGGAAGCTCATCACTCGGTTTTCTCTGCACACTTCCCCCCCTCTGCGGTTCTTCACCTTCAGGCCGACAGAAAACATGAACCACCAGTAATAGTAAGGACGCAAAGCCAGACAGCCGCTGCCCGGTTTTCTCTGCGTACTTCCTACCTCTGCGGTTCTTCTCCTTCGGGCCAGCAGAAAACATGAACCGCCAGCAATAGTAAGAACGCAGAGCCAGACAGCCGCTGCCGGGTTTTCTCTGCGTACTTCCTACCTCTGCGGTTCTTCTCCCTCGGGCCAGCAGAAAACATGAACCGCGAGCAATCGTTTGAACGCAGAGCAAGACAGCCGCTGCCCGGTTTTCTCTGCGTACTTCCTACCTCTGCGGTTCTCCTCCTTCTGGCCAGCAGAAAACATGGACCTCGAGCAATCGTTTGAACGCAGAGCAAGACAGCCGCTGCCCGGTCTTCTCTGCGTACTTCCCCCCTCTGCGGTTCTTTCTCCTTCAGGCCAGCAGAAAACATGAACCGCCAGCAGATGGTAAGAACGCAGAGCCAGACAGCGGCTGCCCGGTCTTCTCTGCGTACTTCCTACCTCTGCGGTTCTCCTCCCTCGGGCCAGCAGAAAACATGAACCGCCAGCAATCGTTTGAACGCAGAGCAAGACAGCCGCTGCCCGGTCTTCTCTGCGTACTTCCCCCCTCTGCGGTTCTCCTCCTGTGGGCCAGCAGAAAAGCTGAACCGCGAGAGATGGGAAGAACGCAGAACCAGACAGACGCGGCTTACAGCGGGGCAGGGCGGCGACCGGCCAACTTCTCCCGCGTGGACCACAGACCAGCCGAAGGGGTGCTGATAAAAAAGACTTCCTCGCCGTCGGGCATCGTATTCCAGCCCTCGGTCATCTTCGCGGGGTCGTAGTGACGCAAGACTTCGTTCACATCAGCGTACTCGTAGCCAACGCTCTCGATCTCGGCCCGCGTCAGCTTCCCGGGCGCATAACGAATCGTAAACCGCCCGTCACTGGTCCCGTGAATCAAGTGAGCGGTCCCATGCCCGACATCCTGCATGTCTTGATTCTGTTTGTACAGCTCCAAGATCTCGTTCCGCGTGCGGTACCCGTACTTGCGAATCAAGGCGTCCACTTCCGGTTGCTCACCGAAGCGTTCCACCCCCGGCGCGATCACCAACAACTCGCCACCATCGGCCATCGCCATTCGCGTGCGGTAGACGGCCTTATTGGCCACCCAGGTAGCACGGAACTCGTCAGCCTGCATGACGGCCACAATTTTCTTGACCGGTCGATCGAACACCGTGATGTTCTGCTCGCGACTGGCCCGGGCCGCCATCAAGTACGTCTCCAAATCGTCACCCACATACACGCCCGTGTGCACCAAGCGGTTCTCCGCATCACGCGACATCACGACTTGGAAATACAGATCCGGCAAATGCGACAAGTACTGGTCCTCCGCCCAGTTATAACA
This sequence comes from Pirellulaceae bacterium, assembly GCA_018402565.1. GTDB lineage: Bacteria > Planctomycetota > Planctomycetia > Pirellulales > Pirellulaceae > M30B19. The sequence continues at coordinate 561,661 of JAGYIQ010000004.1, forward strand.
AGCGCGGAGCGGCGTGATCAGCTGCCCCAAGTTGTTCTCGCAGCCGTACACTCCCGCCGCCATATGCGAGGCACAGATGGTCTGCTTACCACCCAAGCCAATGAAGTAGTTCTTGTTATGATTGGCGAACCCCAAGACCTCATGCGGAACCACATGCCCAATGTTGATGATCAAGTCCCACGGCTCGGTGACCGTCATCGTATTGAGTTCAACCGGGATATCCCAGTCCGCAATCCCACCCGTGGTTTCGGACACCAGGTCCCCCGGGATCGTGCCCACGTTCGTAATGCCCCCTTTCCAGTCGTGCGGGTGGATCCGCTCGTGGGGTATCGAGCCAAACATCCACTTGTTCTCGGCCTCGGTATGCGGAATGTGTTGCCCCAAGGTCGGAATGACATGGATGTCGCAGGTGGCCGGCAACAGATTGTAGATCGTCTCGGTGATCCAACCCGACCCCGAATGGGCCCGCGTCAGATCCGGCGGCAACAACAACACGCGACGGAAGTCACAACCCAACCGCGTCCGCGCCTCATCCAGCGTCCGCTGGCACATCGCTTCGATCTCGGCTCGACTGATGAATGGCGCTTCTTGATAAAACCACGGCATGTTTTCTGCTTTCTTTCTTCCTAATCACACTTTATCTAAAATCGACCCCAGCCACCTTCACCCGTACCGACCCAACCGTACCGACTTCAACCGTCGGGATCGTTCAACAGGTCCTGCAACCGGGTGCGAAAGGGTTCTGGGTACTTCTGCGGCCACGCTCCATCGATCAACCCCAGACCGATCATGTCGCGGAGATGCATACGGTCTCTGTCGAGAAACGCGTTCAACTTCATCCGCACCAAACCCTCCAACGAGATGGTCGTGAAGTCATCGGCTCGAGCCGACGGTTCGATATCTGGATTCGGCTCGCCTCCGCGTTCGACGTTGCCCACCAATAACACATGCACAGCATCCCGAGCGGAACCGTCTTACGCAAACGTTCGTTGACCTTCTCCACCGCACGCTCCATCCGCCGCCAGAGTTCCTCGCCCGTTATGGTAAAGTCCACCATCGTCAGTCCTCCGACCCTCACTCCAGGTAACCGTTCACGCCCAGTAGGATCACACCCAGTAGGATCACACCCAGTAGGATCACGCCCGGTAGGATGTCGTGCAGCAAGTCGGGCTAACCGTAGGATCGTTTGCGAGTCAAAGCAACTGGAGAACGCTACCGGTTTGCCCCGAGAACCATCCGACTTGCGGAATGCACCAGCCCCAAGGATGACCTCCCACCCGTGAACGGTTACTTCAATTCTACCATAATCGCTCTACCCAACAAGCTTCGGCCAATCACCCACACCGCCCTAACAGGGCCCCGACACCGCCCCCGCACCGCCGAGAATCTGCTACGCTAGAATCCACGCGGCTTGCCGCGGCAACCTAGTGCTTTGTCACAGCCAGAACTTGGCGTGTGGTAAAGGGGGCAGGAGTCAATTGTGCGGAGCACGCAGGGCCGTTCCAGCAATTGACGCCTGCCCCCTTTACCACACCGATCCCAAAATCAAACGGTGACAAAGCACTGTTTCCTCGTTCCACCGACTCCCTGCTAGGTACAACCATGGCCCCAGCCACTCGGCAGACCCTGGACCCTCGAAATACCCGATATCTTCGCCGCTGGATTAACGGCCCAGCGGGACGGAACCCGTGCATCCGGCGGTTGCTCGGCTGCTGCCTCGCCGTTCTGCTCAGCAGCCAAGCCTGGGGCTGGCCAGTGCCCCTGACCACCCTGGCCCAAGAGGCGGCAGCTCCCGAGACACCCTACCGCGCGATGCGGGCGCGGAACGACAGGAACATCTTCTCGCCACTCGATCTGCCCACGCCCAACCGCCGTCGCACCGCCGCTGGCCTGCCCGGCCCCGACTACTGGCAACAACAGGTCGACTACCGCATGGAAGTGCAGTTGGACCCTGACGCAGAAACCGTCCAGGCCGTGGCCCACGTGACGTACACCAACCACAGCCCCGACCCACTGCCGTTCCTCTGGCTGTCACTCGAGCAGAACATCTTCCGCGACGAGAGCCTGGGCTGGAAAGCCTCGCAGCCCCGCGGACGCGTGCAAAGCCGCGGCCGAGTCAACGGCGGCTACGACATTCAATATGTCCGCTCCGGTGCCGAGGAACTGAACTTGGTCGTCCACGATACGCTGGGGCGATTGGACCTGCCCAGGCCCGTGGCTCCCAACGGCGGACAGCTCAAGTTTCAAATCGCTTGGTCGTTCAAGGTCCCGGAAGATGGCATCAATCGCCACGGCATTCGCCGCGTCGAGGCCGGGAAGATCTTTCAAATCGCTCAGTGGTTCCCGCACGTGTGCAAATACGACGATGTGCACGGCTGGAACGCCCTGCCGTACCTGGGCCAAGGCGAGTTCTACACCGACTTCGGCTCGTACGAAGTCCAGATCACCGCCCCCCGCGGCTACGTCGTTCTGGCGACCGGCGAACTGAAGAATCCGCAGCAAGTCCTGACCGCCGAGCAACTCAATCGACTGGCGTTTGCCGCCGGCAGCCGCACGACGGTCGCGATTCGCTCGGCCGACGAGATCGGCACCGAGGCTGCTTACCCCGACGGCGAGGGGCCTTTGACGTGGCGGTTTCAAGCCGACCAAGTCCGCTCGTTTGCTTGGACCGCCTCCAACGCCACCATCTGGGACGCCGCGGCGGTGCTGTGGGACGATGGCCAAGCGGTCTTGGTCCAATCGGTTTATCCGGTCGAAGCCCAAGCCGCCTGGTCGGAAAGCACCCAGATGTTGCGGCACTCGCTGCAACACTACAGCGAGCGCTGGTTCCGCTACCCCTACCCGACGGCCACCAACGTCAACGGACCCTCCGGTGGCATGGAGTATCCCATGATGCTCTTCTGCAGCGGCGATAACGACCGCGACTTCCTGTTTCAAGTCACCTCACACGAGATCGGACACACGTGGTTCCCGATGGTGGTCAACTCAGACGAACGCCGCCACGCTTGGATGGACGAGGGTTTTAACACCTTCATGAACGCGTACGATCGCTTGGAGACATTCGACGAGGAAGTCTATGGCGCCGATCCGCCAGCGCCCCTACGGCCCGTGTCGCTGCGGCAGTTCGGTCGGTTCAACGCCAGCTCCGCCAGTGGCCCGGTGGTTCGTCCACCGGATCAAATCCAGCCGAACCTCGTCGGCCGCTTGGCCTATGCCAAACCAGGCGCTGGCTTGCAGTACTTGCGTGAAGACGTCTTGGGTCCGGAGCGATTCGATGCCGCCTTCCAGCACTACATCCGCGCCTGGGCTTTCAAGTCACCGCAGCCAGCCGACTTCTTCCGCTGCATGGAAAATGGGACCGGCATGAACCTGGATTGGTTCTGGCGCGGCTGGTTCCTCGAGAACCTCCGACTTGATCAGGGCGTCGTCTCGGTCGAACCCACGCCCACCGGAGACGCGGTCGAAATCGTGATCGGCAACTACGGCCCGATGGTCATGCCCGTCACCTTGGAGGTCACGTTCAGCGACGGATCCCAACAACGCCTTGCGCTGCCCGTACAAATCTGGCACTACACCAACCGCTGGCCCATTCGCCTCGATATCGCCGGCAAGACCCTGCAAAAAGTCACTGTCGATCCCGACCGACGCTTGCCCGACAATCGCAGAACCAACAACGTCTGGCAAGCCGACAACGATTCCGGAGACTCTACCGACAAAGACGACTAAGAATTCGTCCGTGATTAAACTAATTAAGCAGCAATCAGCCGACGTGCGATAGCACTCGGTTTTTGAAAAAAACAGACAACCACGAAAAACACGAACCGCACGAAAGGAAAACCTAGAAAGGTTTGTAGCCGTTCACGCCCCGCAGAGAACCTGAACCGCGAGAGATGGGAAGGTCGCAGAGGAAGACAGCGGTGGCCCGGTATACTCTGCGTACTTCCGCCTCCGCGGTGTTTCATCTTCGGGCCGGCAGAAATTTTAAACCGCTGGAGATGGGAAGGACGCCTAGGAAGACAGCGGCCGCCCGGCATTCTCTGCGTACTTCCGCCTCTGCGGTTCATCTTCGGGCCAGCAGAAAACTTAAACCGCGAGAGATGGGAAGGTCGCAGAGGAAGATAATGGTCGCTCGGTATTCTCTGCGTACTTCCGCCTCTGCAGTTTTTTCCTCATGGTGACGAAATTTCAGACGCGAGAAGGTGGGAGGACGCGGAGAGATAACGACAACCGATACTATCTTTGCCATGCTTTGCTTCCCTCTGCGTTCAAACCTGTTCGGGCCGGCAGAAAATTTGAACCGCAAAGATGGGAAGGGCGCAGAGCAAGACAGCGGTCGCTCGGTATTCTCTGCGTACTTCCGCCTCTGCGGTGTTTCTCCTTCGGGCCGGCAGAAAACTTGAACCGCGAGAGGCGGAAGGGGGCGCGAGAGGAAGACAGCGGCCGCCCGGTATTCTCTGCGTACTTCCCGCCTCTGCGGTGTTTCTTCTTCGGGCCGGCAGAAAATTTGAACCGCGAGAGACGGGAAGGGCGCAGAGGAAGACAACCGTTGCTCGGTATTCTCTGCGTACTTCCGCCCTCTGCAGTTCATCTCTTCGGGCCAGCAGGAAATTTGAACCGCAAGAGATGGGTAGGACGCCGAGGAGGACAGCGGTGGCCCGATATTCTCTGCGTACTTCCCCCTCTGCGGTTTTTTTCTTGTTGGCGGATCGTCAGGAGTCATGGGAGATCGATCATGGATCGTGAAACACTGCTGCAAGCCATTGAGAATGGTCCGGTGCGCGTGACGATGAACGATGGATCGAGTTACGACATAGGTGGTCTGCGTGATGTCGCCGTGGACAGCAGTACTTGCTACTTGATGCAACGCGGGCCCGACGGCCGCTATCGCGCGATCTGGTTGGCTTTGGTTTGCATGACCAAAATCGAGCAGTTGTCGACCGCTTCCTGAGCAACAATGTCAAAGCCTAGCGGCTTGCTAAAACGATGCGGCCTGGCAACCGGTTCGCTTCCTCAACCGGGGGATCAACATCGGTGCCACGACGATCGAAGACCCGACCGGTCGGCCGCTGTTCTTGGTCGACCACCCGCCGCTACCGGAGTTGATTTAGTCGACGGCGTTCACAACCGCCATGGATCGAATTAAGGCTGCGAGGGGAGAAAGAACGGTAACCGTTCACTCCGCGGAGAAAGTTTGATCCGCGAGAAATGGGAAGGGCTGGAGGAATTCGTAGGGTGTCGTGGAACAAGTCGGGCTAACAGCACGATTGTTTGCGAGCGAGGGCAACTGGAGAATGTCACGAGTAGACGCCTCGAACGATCCGACTTGTGGAACGCACCATCCCCTAGCCAAAACTTCTCGGCGGACATCCCCCCTCTGCGGTGTTCACTTTTTTGGGCCGGCCGGAAGTTTGAACCGCGAGAGATGGGAAGGGCGCAGAGGAAGACAGCGGTCGCTCGGTATTCTCTGCGTACTTCCGCCTCTGCGGTGTCTCCGTCCTCAGGCCGGCAGGAAATTTTCAGACATCGCCAACCGATCGTCAGCGAGTCCCTTCGCCAAATCCCCGCCAGTCCCTCTTTCGTGTCTTTCGTGGTTACCTTCTCTCCCCCCGCGTTTCAACTCACCGACTACCGTACCACTTCGGTCACGATTTCCGGCGGTTGTTGCAAGGTGCGAAAGACCACACAGTAGCGTTCAGACAGTTCCACCAATTTAGCCACCGAGGCCTCCGGCGCGTCGGTGTCCAACTCGAAGCGGACCGTGATTTTCTTCAGGCCGACGGGTGCTTGGCGACTGACGGCCAAGGTGCCACAGAAGTCGATCTCGCCGATCACTTCCACGGCGGCGTTTCGCAAGGTGATCTTCATTGAATCGGCGACCGCCCCCAGCGTCACACCGGCACAGGCAGCCAAGCCCGAGAGCATGATCTCGACGGGGCAGACCCAGGAACCGTCGCCGCCGCCCAGGGCATGCATGCCGGCGGGATTCAGTCCCGCGGGTTGTTCGATATGGCAGGACAAATGATTCGGATCGACAATGGCGCGGGCTCGCAGGTGGCTGATGGCCGAGGCCGGGTCGGCTTGATAACCGGCCTTGAGTTCACCTTGTTTCTGCTTGATTTCTGCGGCAGTCTGCATACTTGGCACTCTCTCTAATTCTGGTTAACACCCGTACCTGCCACACCCCCCACCCGCCCCTGGCACAAAGCCCCTGGCACGACGTCCCTGGCACAACGCCCCTGTCTGACCGCCGCGTTATACCTGATCCCTCCCGCTCGTCAACCAATCCCTCGATACCGTCTAGATGCGACGGCGTGTCATAGGCAAGCCATAATCGCTGGCAGCAGAGCACTGGCATTCGTCTTGTTGCGCCTGAAGACATTTGCTAAGGAATCAACTCACGCGGATGGCGAGTTGGATTTCGCATGAATCCACTGCTCCCTGCCGGCCCTGGATTGCCTCCCCCCAACGTCCTCGCTCGGAATTACTCTGTGCGTCTTACCAGCAAATACCAGACGGACCAGCGTTTGCTGTCTAAGTCCGCGACCCAACGGATGGTGACGCGAGCCGTTACTCTTGGTGATTGGAGCGGTGGCGTCGGGCGGTGGTCGTGGAAGAAGTGCCTGCTAATGGTGTTGGTCTTGGCCGCTGGTTTGACGACTTCGTCGGGTTGCCGGCTGTGGAACCTGCGGCAGGAAGAGCGACGGGCCGACCAGTATCCCGAACTTCCCAACCCGCTGTTTGTGCCGGCCTGCGATCGCGACTTCGCCATGGACCAAGTCTCCGACGAAGTGGACGACTATTTTCAAATCCGCCGCGAACAGCGCATTGCCCTTGTCGACAACGTGCTGATGGAGGGCTGGATCGAGACCCAACCGAGGATCGGAGCCGGGGTGTTCGAGCCCTGGCGGAAGGACGCCGCCACGCTGCAAGAACGGCGACTGGGGACACTCCAAACCATCCGTCGCTGGGCCAAAGTCCGAGTCATCCCCGACGGGCAGGGCTACTTGATCGATGTCAAGGTTTACAAAGAATTGGAAGATCGCCATCCCCCGGACCATTCGGTGGTCACCAGCGGTCTGCCGCGTCACGACCAATCGATCGACGCCCTGCAGGACTCCGCCGCTGCCTTCCATGATCCCGCCGGGAGCCGGCTCCGTTGGTTCTCGATCGGTCGAGACCTGGCCCTGGAGCAAAAAATGCTCCGCAACATCCAATCCCGTTTGAAGAAGGGCTGAGCCCCACAGGGTTGGCTGTTATGTCGGAGCCCGATTCCTCCGCCGCCGCTCGCTGCCGTTGGCTGGGCCCGACGCCCCCCATGGTGGTCTGGTGGTACCGGCACCCTTGCCCCCTGCTGGAGCACTTCGCTCAGTATTACCGCCGGCCCCGCTCGCCGCTGGCCGTGCAAGCCAGTCTCAAACCACTGGGGGCCATCGCCGAAGCCCACTCGCGCCAAGCCGTCGTCGGCGATTGGGCGCTGCTGACCGCCAACGACGATCGCGTCCCCGGCAACACTCGCGCTCAGGACCTGGCATTCTCCACCGTCGAAGCCACCCAGGCCTTCGGCGGTCTACCAAAGGCACTGGCCACTTGCCAAGCTTGCCCAGCCAACGTCCCAGCCAACGTCGCAGCCAACGACCCAACCAACGTTCCAGCCAACGACCCAGCCAACGTCCCAGCCAACACGAGCTCGGATTTGGCCGGCTGTTCGCAGTGGTGGATGTTCGGTGACCTGTCGTCCCTCAGCCAGCAAACGCGGCGTTTGACAGCGCTACCCCAACCGCTGCCGCGTCCCCCATGGCTGGCAGGTTCCGTCGACCAGCAACCGCGAGCGTTGCTCCAACTGCAGGAAACACTGTTTGCGCAAGCCAGCTGGCGAAACGCAAGACCGAGCACCTCGCCGCTGGCCACTTGGCAGGCCTGGTGGCATCCCGGCCAAACCAGGCAAACCTTGGCCGGACCACTGTTGCTGCAGCTGGCCGAAGCCCTGCCGGCAACGCGGGCTCCCAGCAAATCCACCGCGACCGCGGTCACCGCCAACGCAGCAGACGCGAACTCAGAATCCGAATCGGAATCGGAATCGAGCTCGGACTCGAGGTGGGACTCGCAATCTGGACCGAGTGCCACCGAACCGCTCTCCGGCTGGGCGGCGTTCTGCCGAGCGATCCAGTGGGCGGCCGAGCGGGGCGACACGATCGAAACCGAGTACGTGCCGGCCGGCTTTTCGGACGGCCACGACTGGTGGCTGACCCCGCACTGCAGTCGCTGCGGTGCGGCGATGGCCAGCGATCAACGCCAGTGCAGCGTGTGCGGCAAAGCGGGCGGGCCGGTCCCCGAGCAAAAACGGCGTATCATGGGCTGGGCACCCTACCGCCCCCTGGCATTGTTGGTCGATGCAGCCACCCGCCAGCAACTGCTGCTGGATCTGACCAAACCTCGCTCTGTGTAACTGGTCAGGCCGCCAAAATTGGTTAGACTCAAGCCGTGCGGCTCACGTGCGCTGCGTTCCGCAAGTCGGCTGATGGGTTGCGATCAGGCGTATAACTCTGGAAACCGTTCTCGGATGGGATGGTCGTCCAATGGGCTAGTGCACAAGCGCAAGCGGATCGCCCGCAGGTCAAACTCATGGCACTCCCCATGTGTTTTGCCCACAAACGATCGTACGGTCAGCTCGACTTGCTCCACGCCCCCCTACGGGGTGTGAACGGTTATCAATCTGGAAACTGCAAGACCATGGCTTGGAATCATCCCGCGCTGTTGAAGATCGGACCTCGCGTGAGTGTCTTCCCAGTCGTGCACGGCAGCGGCGACTTCGCCTGGGAAGTCCGCCGCCTGATGCTGCAAGGCTCGTTCGATGCGTTGGCGATCCCGCTCCCACCCTCGTTTCAAGCTCCGATCGAACAAGCCGTCCTGAACTTGCCTCGACCGGGCATCGTGGTCCAGTCCTTTCACAGCGACGAGGATTCCTGGAACAGTTCGGACCGCGGTGCCAACAGGAGCAACCACGATCACGATGACGATCACGATCATGAGCCGGGGTCGGAATTGGGCTTGGATAGCGAGTCATGGAAGCAGGGCGGTGCGGGATCCGCCGGCTACGATCCTGCCAGTGGCACCGACGGAGAGATCGACGGGTTTGACGAGGGTGGCCCCCACGAACTGCCGGACGCTTACGAGGATGGCGAGGACTGGGAGGCGGACGTCAGTTGCAGCTACGTCCCAATCGATCCCTGCCAAGCCATCATCGCGGCGATTCGCACGGGCATCGGCGAGCACATCCCGCGGCACTTCATCGACTTAGAAGTCAATCACTACGAACCGTACCAACAGCAATCGGCTGATCCGTATTGTTTGAAGCGCGTGTCGATCGAGCGGTTTGCGGCGGCCATGTTGCCGCACATCGAGCGGCCGACCCAGCCACAGCGTTTGGCGCGCATCCGGCACATGGCCTACCAGTTGCGGCAGTTGTCGATCGACAACAAGAACATCCTCTTGGTCTGCGACTTTCATGATTGGCCATGGATCCGCGAGGCCTACTTTCAACCGGACGCCAAACCACCGGCCGACGAGTGGACGCAGACGCCGCAAGTCTACGGTGTCCGCAAACGTTCCTTGTATTTTCTATTTGGAGAATTACCTTATATCACGGGACTGTACGAGCAGGCGCGGATGACGCTGGGCGACGACTCGGAATTGAGTATCGATGGCGTCAAACGTTTGTTGCTGTCGGCCCGGACCGCGTATCAGAAGCAGTTGGGCAAGTCGGCTCGCCAGATCACGCCGCTCTTATTGCGACAGTGCTTGCAGTACGTTCGCAACCTAACGTTGATGGAGCGGCGGCTGACGCCCGATCTGATCACCATCGTGCAGGCTGCTCAGCAGATCGCTGGTGACACCTATGCTTACCACGTGTTGCGAGTCGCCAAACGCTATATCTTGGGCTTAGATCCGCCGGACGACCCTCACGTCCCCAAGATCAAAATGGGCTTGGGGCAGTTGGAACTGCCGTCGCACGAGATCGTCGGGGCGGTCAACCGCTTGGCGGGCGTGCCGCTGTCGTGGCGGCATTTGGAACTCAAGCCGCAGCGTGAACGGCGCAAAGATCAACGCCAGTGGATGGAGCGGTGGGACACCGGCTATCAGTGCAGCTACCCGCCCGAGGACCAGCGGATCGAGCAGTTTCGCTCGGCCGTCTTCCAGCGGGCCAAGCAGATCATGGGAGCGGATGCGGCCAAGAGCGAGAAGTTCACCAGCAGCGTGATGGATGGGATCGACATCCGCGAGACCCTGCGGCATTGGTACGATGGGGACATCTACGTCAAGATCAACCCGCCCGTCCGCAGTGGACTGGATGCCGTCGTGATGCTCTTCGATACTCCCGCCGATCCACGGGAGTACACTTGGCGGACGACCTGGTTTGCCGAGCACCAGGATGAGTCGACGTTGGCGTTTTATGCGACGGACTTCAGTCGCAACCCCGTGGGACCGGGGATCTGCTCGGCGACCTACGGCGGCGCGATGTTCCTCTTCCCGCCACGCAGAATTTCTGACATCTGGCGCGAACCGATGTTCGACTTCACCACCACTTTGGAAGAGCGACTCCTGGCGGCCGCCTGTCGTCATGCCAAGCAGCGGCATGTGGCGTTGCTGAGCCCGTTAGCACCCGGATATTCCTGGAAACGCATCGCCAAACTCTATGGCAAACGCTTGATCCATGTGCCTTTGGGCCAATACAGCGACTCGACCGTCCAGGCCCTGCGGTTGGTCCATGTCCTCAACGGTATGGAAGTCCGCTCCTACGCCAGCCACTTCATTCAACGACCTTGACGAGCCGCTCATGCTTTTGACTCTGGCTGCCTGGGGTGTCGGCGCGGGCTTGGTGCTCTTCGCGCTTGTGCAGTGGCTCGTAGTGATCCACTACTTGCGCTTCATGCAGCCCCAGTCTACTGGGCAGTCTACTGGGCTGTCCGATTTGCAGTCCACCGGGCCGTCCACCGTGTCGACCACCGGGCAATCCACCGGGCAATCCACTGGGCCCGGCACCGCCGACGCCTGCGCGGTCGTGATCGCGCTCCGCGGCGCCGACCCGCGTTTGCTGACGAACTTGACGGGGCACTTGCAACAGACGCAGGTCAATCACCACGTGCATTTTGTGGTCGACTCGGTAGACGACCCCGTCGTGCCACTTCTACACAGACTCCCCGCAGAGCTGCGGCATCGCTGGACGCTGCATGTGTTGAGACTGGAGTCGGACACCGCCAGTCTCAAGTGTTTGGGCTTGGCCCAAGTCGTGCGGGAACTCTTGCACCGCTCCGATCCGCCCGACTACTTCGCTTTTGCCGATGGCGACGGCGAAGTCTCCCGCGATTGGCTGAAACGATTACTGGATCCCATGCTGACCAACTCCTCGACCGATTCGCCGGCGCTCGCCATCGGCGCCACCACCGGTCACCGCTGGTACTCGTGCTTTCCCTCCTCCACTGCTGATGAGGACGGAGCGACAAGCCATCTGTTTGGTGGAATTGTGCGATATTTTTGGAACCTGGGTTCACTCCCACAAATGCACCTCTACCATGTCGTCTGGGGCGGCAGCTGGGCGGTTCGTCGCCAGGTCTTGGCCCACGGCGGATTGCTGGAATCGTGGGACAAGGCCCTGTTCGAAGACACGCAAGTATCGACCTGGGTGGCAGCCGCAGGCTATCGAGTGGTCACCGCTCGCGGATTGCTGGTCCGCAGTTACGAGTCGGTCGGTGTGGCCGCAGCGACTCGCTGGATCGCCCGACAACTCCTGGACATGCGTTTGTACCACCCCAGTTTCCCGTTGACGGCCTGCCACGCCATCATCTCCCTCGGTTTGCAACTGCTGGCGGCCGCGGTCGTTGTCGCGGGTGTGTCGCTCGGGCGATGGGAGGTGGTCACCGGAACGGTGGCGGCCGCCGCGGTCTACCAGGCGGTCTACCTGCTGATCTGGTGGCAATTGCAACAAATGGCGGATCGCTGCCTCGCCAACCTGAGTTTCGACTCGGCGGTCGACCCGGCGAATCGGTGGACTTGGTCACGAGGTTGGCGAGCGATCATCGGGTTGCTGCTGACGCAACTCTGCTACCCGCTGGCGACCCTCCTGGCCTGCCGGATGCCGCATGTCACGTGGCGCGGGATTCGCTACCGCATTCGGGGTCCCCAGCAAATTCAGCGAATCAATTATCATGTCTACGGTTCGTCCACCCCATCCCTCGACGCCCAGGAGTCCAAGTGAACCCTCGCTTGTTGGCATTTCTTCGTTTGATTCGTTTTTCGAATGCCCCCACGGCCGTGGCCGATATCGTGGCCGGCTACCTGCTGGCCACCGGATCGGTGTTGAACTGGGGGCCTTTGTTTGGACTGAGCTTGGCCAGCGTCTGTCTGTATTCGTTTGGCATGGCCTTGAACGATTTGTACGACCTGCCGGAAGATCGTCAACACAGTCCGGAACGTCCGCTGGTGACGGGGGCGCTGCCCCTCGCGGGGGCTCGGCTGCTGACCTTTGGCCTGTGGGGACTGGGGCTGATCGCAGCGGGCGGAGCCGGCTATGCCTTCCAAGCAGGCCTGACGGCGGATGCCTTGGAACAAGTCGCCACTCACTCCGCCTTGCCTCCCTGGACCTGGCCGCTGGCAATCGTTCTGCCGTTGACCCTGGCCATCTGGTTGTACGACGGGCCAGCCAAACGAACCGCCTTGGCCCCGTTCCTAATGGGCAGTTGTCGCGGGCTGAACTTGTTGCTGGGCGCCAGCCTGCCACTGATCGCGGTGATGCCGTCCGAGGCCATCGCGCGAGCCAGTTGGGGGCCACTCAGCTATTGGTCCAACGATGTCCTGGGGTGCGCCGCGGCAATGACGGTCTACGTCACGGGCATCACTTGGTACGCTCGCAGCGAATCGAAGGGCCCTCAAATCGGCCACTTGATCCTGGGCCTGACGTTTCTGACGCTGGGAATCTTGATGTTGGCCTGGGGCTTGGTGGTGTTGCCCGCTCGACCGCTGGGACGCGCTGATCTGGGGTCTTGGTCCGCCCCGCAGCTGTGGTGGCCCGGCGCCATGCTGCTGCTCAACTTTAGCGTACTGCGAAAGGCGGTTGTCGGAATCTGGCAACCCACCGAGGCCAACGTCCGCGTGGCGATCATCGGTGCACTGGGCAATTTGATTTTCCTGAATGCCGCGATTTGCCTGTACGCCAATCCGCAACAATGGCCGGTGGCCGTGGCCGTCGTGGGCCTGATCATTCCTATCAAGTTCCTGCGCCGTTCCATTCCACCGACTTGATGCAGGACAAAAATGCGATGAACAAACGCGAGTGGCGTGTGCGGATGCTGGCCCAACGAGTCGCCGTCGAGCAACGTTCCGACAAAAGCCAGGCCATCTGGCAACGATTGCTGACCACCTTCCCGCAAGTGCAACATGGGACCCTGTGCTGTTACGTGGACATCGAACCCGAAGTCCAAACGCGTCGATGGTTGCAAGACCTGCTCTTGCCCACGCCCGAGCAGATGGCGGTTGGGTCGGAGTCCCATCAGCAACCCGTCAAGGCGCCGTTGGGCAGCCCCATATTGGCCGTGCCGTTCTGCTTGCCCGATCGCTTGTTGTTGTATCGTCTGGCGGCTTGGAGTGAACTATCGCCCAGTCGATTCGGTTTGTTGGAGCCCGCAGCAGCGGTGCGAACCAGCGATCGGCAGGTGGGGCCTGAGCAAGTGGATGTATTCTTGGTGCCAGGCGTGGCCTTTGATCACAGCGGCAATCGCTTGGGTTACGGCAAGGGCTATTACGATGGTCTGCTGCGCGACCGCCAGGCGGATGCGCTGTGCATCGCGTTGGCTTTTGATGACCAAGTGGTGCCCGAATTGCCCCACGAACCCGGCCATGATATCCCGGTCGATGTGATCGTGACCGAAACCAAAATTTGGGATTTTCGACCTAACCGTTCACGCCCCACAGGCTAAATATGGCATTTGACAATTATCGCAAATCAGCGAAGATTAGTGTTCCAGTGACCGGAAGCCGAGTGGAACGGAACGCTAATCTTCGCTAATCTTCGCTGATACGGCACACTTCAGACGATCAGCACACTCGGTGTCTGTCCATCTCTGCGTCCTTCTCGCCTCTTGCGATTCATCCCTTCACGTGCCGCTGGGAAGGTGTGTCATCTAAAAATTAGCGCAGATGAGTGTTCCCATGACCGTTCACGAGTGGGAGGTAATCCTTGGGGACTGGTGCATTCCGCAAGTCGGCGGGTTCGCGGGGCAAACCGGTGGCGCTTTCCAGTTGCCCTGACTCGCAAACGATCGTACAGTTGGCTCGACTTGCTACATGACACCCGACGAGACTACCTCCTTGCCGTCACGGCCTTCTACGGTCCGTCGACGAAGCAGCCTTTGGCTTCCAACTTATCGGCCAAATCCCAGAAGGCGTCTTCTTCAATCTTGGTCCGCGTCAAGCTGATGTACTTCAGGGCGGGCAGCTTCTCCAACTCCGCAATGTTAGCTTCGGTGATGTCGTTGGAACCCAGATGCAGCCACGCCAAGCTGGTCATGCCCCCCAGGATCGGCAGCACGGCATCGGTCATTTCGGTTTGATCCAAGTTCAACCAACGCAGCTTCGGCAGGCCTTGCAATTGACCGACCAGTTCATGGCTGACCTTGGTGGACCACAGGTTCAGCTCCTCTAAGTTGGTCAGTTGGGCCAACGACGCACCGGCCGCGTCCGTGATCCCCGGCGAGCGATTCTCGCTCAGGTCCAAGATTCGCAACTTCTTCATGCCGGTGAAAGATTGCAGGGCGGCGTCGGTCAGCTGCGTGTCACGCACCCGCAGGTGGACGATTTGGTCCAAGCCCTGCAGGGACTTCAGGCCTTCGTCGCCAATCCGCGTGCGGACCAGATACAGTTCGGCCAACTTCTTGAGGTTGGCCAAGTTCGGCATGCCCGCGTCGGTGATTCGCGTGTCGTTCAACCCCAGGACCCGCAGGTTGGTCATCTTGCCGATGTGTCCCAACCCCGCGTCGGTAATCTGCGGTCCCCACACCTTGAGGAACTGCAGGTTGCTGCACCCGGAGATCGATTCCAAGCCAGCGTCCGAAACGCGGTTACAGTCGCTCAGGTCCAGAGCTTTGATTGTTTGATTGCCGCGCAAGTAAACCAAGGCGTCGTCGCCGATCTTGGTCTGCCCGACCCGAATCTGCTCCAGACTGGGCATCTGGGCCAACACCTCGAAGCTATCATCCAGCACATCGGCGCGGAACAAATCCAAGTAACGCAGCTTGGGCAACTTGACCAAGTGCTGCAGAGCGGCGGTGTTGGTCGCGGTCTTGGGCAGGTCCAAGCGTTCGATGGTCGGGCAGAGGGCCAACATCGCCAACTCCGGCAGGCCGACATCGCCACCCGACAAGCTGACTTGCTTCAACCGCGTGAAGCTCTGCAAGACCGCCAAATCTTCGGCCGTGAACTTGCCCAGCGACAGATCGACCGCCGTGACCATGCCGTCGCTGTCCGTTTGTGTCTTGCCGCCCAAGGCGACGACCTTTTCGATGGCACTGGCCTCGGCTGCCTTGGCCAGGGTGCTCTGAGCCGACTTGAGGGTGGCAATCTCGGACTTCAACCGCTGATTTTCCCCCGTCAGACTGGCCACCTGGGCCGACAACGCTGCCGCCATGGCATTGGCCGCACCACTCGCTTGGGGGTTGCCCTTGCCCGATTTCTTTTGGTCGCGCAACTCGGCGGCCGCTTTTTGCCATTCAACCTTGGCCGCCAGAACTTCACTGCGCTCGCGGAGTTCGCTGTTGCTGGGCGTATTGCAGCCCCCCACCAACAAAGCAACGCTCAGCCAACCCACGTTCTTTCGCAGTCCCATCAGATCTTGTCCTCGGATTCAAAACACTCGCTTCGGGCGCAGACCCGCCCGCTCCGCCCATTGCTTTTCGACTCCCCGCTGCTTCTAGACTAGTCGCAGAGCGGAATTCTCGCAAACGGGTGCGGCCCTATTACCGAAAAAGTCGCCCCAAGTTCTCGCTTTAGCGGGAAAAAGCCCGGCAAAATCGAGGATTCCACTGACTTTTCACTGACTCCCCTCAGTTGCCCCATTCGCTCCAGTCGATAGATGCAATGACCGGAGGGACGGGACAACAGGAAGTCCCGTTCAGGATAGAGGTCACGGCAAGACGATGGAACGACCTGCCGTGACCTTTTTTATTTCCATCGAGCCCCTGCTTCTCACTTTTTCGGCCGCTCGCTCGCGGCGTTTCTGCACCACCGCGTTTCTGTACCACTCACCCGTGCTCCGAGAGCGGAGCGGACAGGCCCTGCAGCGATGCGGCAGTGCCGATTACAATCAGGCGGACCTTCTCCGTTGGGACGCGTTTGCCGCGGCACGACGGCCGCCGACCTTCACCCCGACCGGATCCCGATGCCTCGCCCGTCGACGTCCCCCTCCCGTTTTCCCATCCAGCGAGTCGGACCCGCTGGCCCCTGGTTCATCGAGCTCTCGCCGGCGGACCTGCCGGGCTTGGTTACCAGCGCCCCCTGCACAGCGGCCGCTCCAACCGCTCCCGCACCCGTCGACAGTCGCAACGCCAACACTGGCGGCGGCAGCGGCTCCCCCGCGGTCACCCTCAGCTGCCTACTACCAACCCTCCCGCTCGGGGTCGGCAGCCTGCTCCTGGAGACCGTCCGCCCGACCGACGCCGGCCTGACTCCGCCGGCCCCCCAGGGAAACGAACTCCAACCCGAACCGCTGTACAGTTTCCTGTTGCCCGAGCCCCAGGTCTGGCACCAGACCCGCCGCTGCGATCTGGCCGATTGGCAGCGGCTCCAACAGCAGGTGCAGTCGTTTGTTATGGAGACCTTGCCGCCCGACTTTCCGCCCTTCGCCGGCGGTGCAGCGGGCCTGCTGTCCTACGATTGGTGCCGCGCCTTGGAGCGTGTCCCGCCGCCGCAGCGTGACGACTTCCAAGTCCCCACCTTGGCCATGGGGGTCTACGACTTCGTATTGGCCCTGGAGCACCACACCCAGCGACTCGTCCTGATCGCGACCGGATATCCACACGAGGATCTGGAGAGACGCCAGACGGCAGCCGAGGAACGACTGCACCAGTGGTTGCCGCGTTTGACCCAGCCAGCCCCTCCACAATCGCCGCTGACCGCACGCTCCGGCCAGCCCTGGTCGTCGCACTTGGAGCTGGACCGCTACTTCCCGTTGGCAACTCACGCGGGGGCGACCGACGCGGGGGCGACCGACATGGGGGCGACCGACATCGCCTGGGACGAGGTCTGGGCCTCCGCCACGCCCGAGGACTATCGGCAATCGATCGACCGGGTGTTGGGTTATCTGCGTGCCGGCGATGCCTTCCAAGTCAATCTGGCTCAACAACTCTTGGTCCCGCTGCGTTGCCATCCGCTGACATTTTATCGCCGCATGCGGCAACACAACGCGGCGCCTTTTGCGGCTTATTTTGAATTGGACAATCACCGATTGATCAGCGCCTCGCCGGAACGCTTGGTCCGTGTCCGCGGCGATTGGGTGCAGACACGGCCGATCAAAGGTACCCGCCGCTTGTCGGGCGATCGGACCTGGGACCAACAACAGGGCCAATCGCTGCAGACCAGCCCGAAGGACTGCGCCGAGAACGTGATGATTGTCGATCTGCTGCGGAACGATCTGTCGCGGGTGTGTCGGCCTGACTCTCTCCAGGTCACGCGGCTGTGTGGCTTGGAGTCGTATCGCCACGTGCAACACTTGGTCAGCGTGGTCGAGGGACGGTTGTCGGCCGACTGCACCGCTTGGGATCTGCTGCCGGCCGTCTTCCCCGGCGGTTCGATCTCGGGTGCCCCCAAGGTCCGGGCCCTGGAGATCATCAACGAATTGGAACCCGTCGCTCGGGGTGCCTACTGCGGCAGCTTGGGTTACATTGGGTTCCCCGACGCCAATGGCCATTCCAATGCGGATTGGAACATTCTGATTCGCACGGCCACGCTGTGCGGCGATTGGTGCCAGATCCCCGTTGGCGGCGGCATCGTCCTGGGCAGCCAACCCGCCGAAGAGTACCGCGAAACCCTGGATAAAGCCCGCGGCCTGTTGCTGGCGGCTCAAGACTCCACCAAGTCCTACGCATGATCCTGTTGATCGACAACTACGACAGTTTTGTTTACAACCTGGCCCGCTACTTCCAGCAACTGGGATTGGCGGTCGAGGTCGTGCGCAACGATCGCATCACTGTGGAGCAGGTCCAACAGCGCGTGGACAGCGGACAAATCCGCGGCGTGGTTTTGTCACCCGGCCCCTGCTCGCCCGATCAAGCCGGCGTCTGCTTGGGCTTGGTCGCGCGGCTGTACCAACGCCTGCCGCTGCTGGGCATTTGCCTGGGGCACCAAGCCATCGCTCAAGCCCTCGGCGGCGAGGTCGTGCGTGGCCCCGCCCCCGTCCATGGACAAGCCGATTGGATCTATCACGATCAACAGCACGACTTGCAAGATCTGCCCCAGCCGTTTATCGCCGGGCGGTATCATAGCTTGATCGTGCGCGAAGAGACCCTGCCCAGTTTCTTTGACGTGTCCGCTCGCCTGAGCGATGGAACCATCATGGCCTTGCGGCACAAACGACTGCCGATCGTGGGGTACCAATTTCACCCCGAGTCGATCCTGACGCCGCCGGGCTTGGCACTGCTGGCCGGCTTCTGCCGCTGGGCCGGCCTCGGCCCCCTAATAGCCGTCGACGTCCCAAACGGCCCGCAGGCGCGACCTCGTGAACTGTGCGACGCTTACCCGCCAGGCTGCCAACCGCGGCCCCACATGTCCCCCAAAAATCACGTGGCAGTCGACGCCTGGTCCGCGGGCACTCGACCCGCGGAAGCGCCCATACCCAGTGCCCTCACGCCGCCCGTGCCGGGAGTCATCCTGCCATGATCCTCGAATGTTTGGTCACAACCCAAGACCTCGCAGGGCACACCAACGTGGCTCCCATGGGACCCCGTTTCGCCGCGGACTTCAATTGGCTGGAGCCTGCCGGAACCGACTTTGTCCTGCGACCGTACGAACCTTCGCAGACCTTGAACAATCTGCTGGCCACCGGTGCAGGGGTGCTCAACTTCACCGACGACGTCCTACTGTTTGCACAAAGCGCCCTCAAGACGGCCACTCGACCACAGCCGACCCTGCTGCCGGCCCGACAAGTCGCCGGTCACGGTTTACGTGACGCCGCCGCTTGGTGGGAGTTCGTGGTCCAGTCGACACAGGCCGTCGGGCCACGCTGGGAAGTGGCCTGCCGAGTCGTGCAGGTGACCCAACACCGGAACCTGATCGCCTTCAATCGCGCGATGCACGCCGTCATCGAGGCCACGATCCTGGCCACTCGCGTTGAACTGCTGCCCGCCGCGGACCTCCGCGAGCAACTCTTGCGACTCGAGCCGCTGATCGAAAAAACCGCCGGCCAGCAACAACTGGCAGCCTGGAACTGGGTGCTGGATTGGTTGGCCCACCGCGGGCTGACGATCCGCGACCCGTCACTCGAGGTCGCCGCCCCACCCAGCAGCTCGTCACCCAGCAGCTCGTCACCGCGGCCCACGGCGGAGGAGTCGGTATGACACTGCCCGCGGCAGACCACGACGCCGGCTGGGAGTTGACCACCGGCAGTCGTTTGCACTTCGGTCTCTACCAGTTCGCCCCGCGCACCAGACAGCCGGCGGACGGCCGCAAGTCCCCGTCAGCACACGAATCACACGCAACACAGGCAACACAGGCAACACAGGCAACACACCGGCCGCAGGCAGCACCCGCCGCCCACCAGGCGCTGGCTGCCGCCGACTCACCGGCTGCCACTTGGTTTGGCGGTGTCGGGATGATGATCCAGCACCCCTCGGTCACGCTTCGCCTGCAACCCGCCGCTCGGTTGTCGATCCAGAACGACGCCAGTGGCCGAGTCCAGCAGTTTGTCCAGCGTTGGTTCGACTACGTCCGCGAGGCCACGCCGCAACGCTGGGACCCCGACGCGGATTTCACGCAGCTGCCCGTGGAGCTGACCTTGCTGTCCTGCCCACCCCAACACAACGGTCTGGGAGCGGGCACCCAATTGGCCTTGGCGGTCGGCCAGTGCTTGACGCGGCGTTTTTTGTCGGTGGATCTGACTCCGGTCGAGTTGGCTCGCAGTGTCGGTCGGGGCCTGCGCAGCGCTGTGGGTACCCATGGCTTTTTTCGCGGCGGCTTGATCGTAGATCGAGGCAAGCCCAGCCCGCAGGAGCTAGGGATTCTGGACGGGGCCTGGCAGGTCCCACCGGAGTGGCGCGTCGTGTTGATCCTGCAGCAGTCCGAGATCGGCTTGCATGGTGCCCGCGAGATCCAAGCGTTTCAGGAGCTGCCGGAAATCCCGCCTAACACCACGGCGCACTTGCAAAACTTGACACGGTCCGCCTTGGTTCCGGCCATCGCTGCCGCCGACTTCGCCGCGTTTGCTCGCGCCCTCTACGAGTACGGTTTGACTGCGGGCCAGTGCTTTACCCAAGTCCAGGGCGGACCATTTGCGTCGCCGGCCGCAGCGGCTTGGGTGGAACGGGTCCGCGGCTGGGGGATCCCCGGCGTCGGGCAGAGCTCGTGGGGCCCCACGTTGTTTGCCTTCACCCCCGACGAAGAACAAGCCCAGTGGCTCCAACAGAAAATCAACTCGCTGGGGACGGCCGAGATCACCACACAAATCACCGCGGCCCAAGCCGGCGGTTTCTCCCTGCGTTACCTCTAACTCTGATGCCACTCTCGCCGGCAACGGTAGCCGATCCACAAGGCGGCCGGCACCGTCCAAATCGCCAAGACACTCAGCAAAGCCACCCCGGCCCCCTCCGCCCCGTAGGTCGCGCCGCCCAACATCACCCCAGCCACGATCAAGGAGTTCCCCACCACGCTGACGGGCAACAACGGATTGCGTTTGTGCGCCAACAAATACGTCACCACACATTGGAACACACCGATCAGGCAGACACTGGAGGCAAACAAACAGGTCGCCCCCCAGGGCAACAATCGCTCGGACAGGGAGGGGCCCCAAGCCCAAGGCAGCATGGGCAACACCGCCACCAAACCGCACAAACTCGCCGCTCCCATCACCAACACGGCCGAGGCAATCGACGCCATCCGCGAGAACACTCGGTCCAATTCCGCGAACTCCCGGGCGGCAATCCACATGCCAAACCGCGGTGTCCGCGTCTGTACCCAACTGAAGGCAGCATACTGCATGGTGGTTAGGATCGTCCAGGTCATGCCCATCTGTCCCGCCAACTGCGGCCCATGATAATAAAACAAAACAGGCGAAAACATAAAAAAGGCCAAATATTGCAACACACTATGACAAGCGATCGACCATTGCAGCGGCCAGACTTCGGTCCGCCAATCCACTCCAGCCGCCGTCGAACTGCGTCGAGCCACAAAGGGACGAAAGAAATCTCGGTAATGCGCGATCAACGCCAACTCGCACAGCAACTTGACCCCAGCCGAGGCCACCGCGGCCCACAGACCTCCACCGCCCAGGATCACGGCCCAGACAGCCAAGTTGCCCAAGATCGCTTGCCCCGCCCGCAGTCGCTGGACCTGGGCCACCTGATCACAGCCCTCCAGCAACGACACCAGCGGCATGGTCCACAACTGCAGGCCCGTCAACAACACCAACGCGACCCACGGGCCCAACCACTCCGCCAACGGTACCTCGGGGCGTCCCAACAGCCACACACCCCCGCCCCCAATCCCCACTCCGAACAACACACTGGCGGCGAGGTACCAGACCGCGACCTGACGACCGAACCCGAACAGACGCTGCCCAGCCTCCGGGTCACCCTGCCAACCCAGACTCGGCACCCAGCGAATCCGCGCCCACTCGTGACTGGCCATGTTGATGACCACGGTATGCAATCCCATTTCAAACAGGATCTGCAAGCCCATCAGACTGGCGAAGGTGTAAAAGAAGCCTTGCGTCTCGGGCGAAAAATAATGAGCAATCAAGACCAAGCTGACCGGTCCAGCCAAAAACTGCCAACCGCGGGCCAATAACGAATAGCCAACCGCCGCGTCCAACCCCCAGCGTTCACGCCACGAACCCACCGCAGGCGAGGGCCGATCATCAGCAGGGCAGGGCGATGGCAAAATTTAATACCTGTTCCACGGGGATCGTGTGGTAAAGGGGTCAGCCGATCAATCCGGCACGCGATCCTCCCGACGGATCAACGTGCCCTCCCAAGTCGCTTCGTCCGTGGCTTGATTGTAGGTCAAAATTCGATGCGCACTGCCCGCCACCGGCAGACAATCCTCGACGGGTAGGTGTCGGCGATGCCACTGCACCGTCTGGATCCGTTCCTCCGAATCACTCGTTGCCATGCCATCATAGCCGTCCGCCAACAGATTGCGCCATTCGTGCGGATCGACCCGATGATCGTACAATTCCTCACTGCCGTCGGCGTAGCGAATGTAGCGATAATGCTGGCTACGCACCGCGTGATTGCCAGGGTTGTGCGTGGTCACCGCCGGTCGCTCGCGCGCTGTTTTGGCTTGTTGGCACTGCGGTACCAAGCTGAGTCCCTCCACTCCCGCGGGCAGCGGCAGGTGGCACAGTTCGCTCAAAGTCGGATAAATATCCAACAATTCGACCGGTTCGGCACAGCGTTGCCCCGGCGCCACACCCGGACCCGCGAACAGCAGTGGGACTCGGGTACTCCGCTCCCACAGGGTGTTCTTGCCGGTGATCTCTTTTTCGCCCAAGTGGTAGCCATGATCACTCCATAACACAATCACGGTGTTGTCGGCCAAGCCAGCCTCGTCGATGGCGTCCACCAACCGTCCCACTTGGGCATCGACAAAACTGGTACAAGCCAAGTAACTTCGCACCAAGTTTTGCCACTGCCCTTCGCGTTGCACCCAAGCCAAGCGGGGCTCTGGCAACTGCCAATGCAAGTACCACGAGAACCGCGGCGTCCCCAACCTGTCCTGCTGCCCAATAGGCGGCAAGATCAAGTCTGCCTCAGGATACAGATCAAACCAGTCCGGCGTGGCATAACAGGGCACGTGCGGCAAGAAGAATCCCGCAGCCAAAAAGAACGGCTGCTGCGGATCGGCCATTCGAATCTGTTCGACCGCCCAAGAAGCCACCTGATAATCACCCTTGTCCTCATCGCGATGCGGAAACACGCCCCAGTCCATCAACGGATGATTTCCCATCGGCGTCGGGGGAATCAGCTTTTCTGCCGGTCGAACGCCGATCCCCGGTGATGGACCGCGGACCTGGAACTCGGGTGGCAACCCTCCCGCCGCCCGCGACGGCGCCCCCGTGCCATGATGAAAGATCTTGCCCGCCGCCATCGTCCGATAGCCCGCCCGCGCAAAATGTTGCGGCAGACTCACCGCCTCGCGCCACTCAGGCACCTCGCGAAACCACGGTTCCAAACCGTAAATCCCAGAAGTCGATGGCCGCACTCCTAACAACACGCTGGTCCGCGACGGATTGCACAACGGCGCTTGACAGTGAGCATTGGTAAACAAGGTCCCGCGCGCGGCCAAGGCATCCAACCGTGGCGTCAACGCCTGAGGATGACCACCCAAACAACCCACCCAATCGTTCAAGTCGTCCACCGCGATCATGACCACGTTAGGTCGCGACTGGGGCTGGGGTTGTGACTCGGGTTGTGGCTCGGGCTGGGGCTGGGTTTGTGGCTGGGGCTGCGATAACAGGTGTGAGCCAGGTTCCACTTTCGCTGCGTTGATCTCGGACTCTGGGGTTTGCGGTTCTTCGTCCACGGGCCACTCGGTCAACACCTGTCGCTGGGTCACTGGCCACCAGGCTTGCAGTTTCCCCGCCAGTTCCTGCACCAGCTCTGGTCGATTGGCCGCGTGATTCTGTGTCTCGTGGGGATCCTCCAACAGATCGAACAACTGAGGACGGCGCTCCGCGTCCTGGTGGTTCCGGCCGTAGCGTCCCATTTGTCCATCGTAAGTCAACAACAGCTTCCAGCGGCCCGCGATCACCCAGCGATACAACAGCGAGGCTTCGGGATTATCGATATCAGCGATGTCGTGCGCAAACCCCTCGCCGTAAACTTCATCACGCGGCGTCGGGTCGCCACTTTGCAACACCGGCAGCAGATTGTAACCCGGCAAACTTGTCGGCACTTCGGCACCAGCCGCGGCCAACAGCGTCGGCACCAAGTCGACGCTCGAACACAGCTGCTCGCCACGCTCGCCCGGCCGAATCACGCCCGGCCAGGAAAACAGGATCGGTTGACGCGTCCCTCCCTCATAAGACGTTTGCTTCGAACGCGGAGCGAACCCATCACCGTCGGCGCGCTGAATCCAGCCGTTGTCACCGACGTAGAGTATCAACGTATTTCGGCGAATATCCCGCTGCTCCAAGTGGCCGATCAACTCCCCGCACGTCTCGTCAAACCATTCCACCATGGCGTAGTATCGAGCGATCGGCACCGACGCGATCCCCTTGTCCAAATACTTTTGCAACAAGCGTTCCGGCGGGTTGTGGGGCGTGTGCGGCAAAAAAGGCGCATACCACACAAAAAACGGTTCCTCGGCCGCAGCCGACTCGTCCATAAAGTCCAACATCGGCTGCAGACCTTGCCGGCCAATCTTCAAGCCATCGTCGCCGTGACGCCCCCCCGGTTGAGGGAAGCCACGGGTCATACCGGCCGTAAACCCACCCCGCGCGAAGCTCCCCTCCCACCACTTGCCCGCTTGAAAACTCCGGTAACCGCGTTCGGCCAACAACCGCGGCACCGTCGGGTGTCGATCCAACTGAGCGATCAGCTGAGCCCGCAAGTCGCGATACTCGGGTGGTTCCGCCTGGCCACCCCGCATACCAGGCAACAGGGCGGGATCGTTGCCGCTGACCCGATGCTGATGGGCATACAATCCCGTGATCAGGGTCGCCAAGGCCGGACGACAGAGCGCCGTTGGCACGTAACCCCGCGTGAACACGGCGCTCTCGCGCGCCAATCGATCCAAGTGCGGGGTCTCGATCTGCGGATGCCCCATGAAGCCGTAGTCGGTCCAAGCTTGGTCGTCCGACACGATCAGGACAATATTCGGGCGCTCCCCCGCCGCTCCAAGCGACGTGTCACTCGACGTGTCACTCGACGTGTCACTCGCCCAGACCGCTCCGCCGCAGGCCCCTCCACAGGCCGTCCCCAGCGACACTGCTACAAAAATACAAAATTCCAGAAAGACACAACACACGACCTGGGCCCACCCCCCAGCGGATTCACTTCGCATGGCTCGAACTCTCCTCTCCAGCACGACTGGGCAGGCGGTCAACACCCAACCAATGACACGCTCGGGTTATTCCGGCAAAATCGCCACGGCTCGGACGGGGGAACCATCGCGTCCGGCCACGCTGAGCGGCGTGGCACAGAACAGAAACTCGTCGGTGGAAATTTGCTCCAAGCCCCGCAGGCACTCAACAATCAAGCAGTCGTTGCCCAACAGCACCAAGTGCGTGTCGTGCGGAGCCATATCGACCGATGCCGTCTCCACACCGATCAAATGCACGCCGCAATCGACCAAGAACCGCGCGGCTTCGGCCGAGATGACCGGGAAGTTGTCGAAGAAATCCGCCTGCTGCCAACGTTCCGCCCAACCCATCTGCAGGATCGCCTTACCCGTTCGCCGCAGCGACGCTTCCCACGGTTGCAAGTCGGCAGCCGTCACCTGAGTGCCCGGCCCCTGATTCGTCAGGCGGACCAATGTGGCTGGACCATACGTCCAGTCCAATGGCACCTGATCGATCGTCCGCCCCAGTGGCATAAAATGAAATGGTGCGTCCATGTGCGTGCCGCAGTGAATGTTCATCGCCAAGCGACTGGCATTCGAATGCCGCTGCTCGGCGGTCGTCCATTCGGCCTGATCCAGTATCGTGATCTCCACCGGAGGCGTCCCCGGCCACGGCGGCATCTGCTCGTGGATCGGATGCGATAAATCAATCACGCGCGGCGTCGACATGGGCGGGTTGCTTTCTATTGGCATTTTTAATCTGGGGCTTTATTCTGTGCTTTTATCCGGGTCTTTAATCTGCGGCTTTTATCCGGGGCTTTAATCTGGAGCTTGCCACGCCGACTGGAAACCACGGATGGAGTTCATCATCAGGTTGATATCAGTACCCACCGTGATCCACTGAAAGCCCTGGGCCTGACGCACCCGAGCCTCGCGGCTGTCTTTGGCCATGATACCACTGCTGATGCCTTTGGCCGACGCGGCTTGGCAAATCGTCAGGATCGCCTCGGCGACCGGTCCCTCGTCCCACTGGCCGAAGCACCCGAAGCTCGACGACATATCAGCCGGCCCAAACCAAACGCCCTCCAAGCCCGGCACCTCCAAGATGGCCGCGTGGTTCTCCACGGCCTCCCGCGTCTCCAACAAGGGAATGATCAGCGAATCGGTATTGGCGGAGCGGACGTAGTCCAAAGTCTCCAACCCCCAGCGGACGCAGCGTTCGCCGCCAACGCCCCGCACGCCCCGCGGCGGATACTTGCCGTATTGAAACGCCAACTCCAACTGTTCGCGACGACCGATCATCGGCACGACCACCCCGTCCGCACCGATGTCCAACGCCCGCTGCAGCGACTCGCGGGTCAAGTCCGGCACGCGCACCAAGCCCGGCACCCCGCGCGCGCTGAGCACACGCAGATGGCCGACCACGTCGCCCCACGTCAGGTGGCCGTGCTCCATGTCAATCAGCGCCCAGTCCAGTCCCAATGCCACGATCGCCTCGGTCACGTTCGGACTCTCCAAGGTCACCCAGACACCAAACTGCGGGGCGGAACTTTCGCCGATTCGCTTCAATCGATTGATCACACTGGCTCTCGTTCTAGCTGCGACGGTGGATTGGGCCCAATTGGGAATTGTCCGCAAATAAGAAAACCGGGTGCTAACGCACTCCGGCTGATTTCCAATTCGGCAAGTAAATTACTCAAACGTCCTTACTCTTGACCGACGCTCCACAGAGCGCCGCGGAGCAATAACTTTTGGAACATCTCTTGCTCGACTGCCCGAGTATCATGTCCCAAGGCACTGTAGAACACGCGGCCCTGGCCGTGCGATTTGGTCCATAACACCGGCATCAACTGGCCTTCGTGCAAACTGTTGGCCAAGACCGTCACTTGCGGATCCACATTCAAGATGTACTGCTCGTCCGTAATCATGAACTCGGTGATCCCCCGCGTGATGGGACTGTCGACCTTGGTGATACTGACCTGGTACGTCCGATAGGCCGGGTGAGTGACAAAGTAGCCACCGACCATTTCGCGATAGACCGGATCCTCGCGAAACGAGTCCGCCCCCGAATGAAACGTGGTGAAGCCATTGCCCGCCGCGATGTGATCCAGCAACCCTTTTCGTTGAGCGTCCGTCAGTTCGCCCAAGGTCCAAAAAAAGATCACCAGTTTGTAAGGAGCAATCCGCTCAGGCAACAACGCATCCAAATCCTCGTGCACGCGAGTCACCTCGAAGCGGCCCGACTCGGCCAACACCCCCTGCACGATGTCGCCAATCGCCTTTGCGTTGTGGATCGGACCGCCCGTCAACAACAGTGTCTTGATCGGCTCGTCCGCCACGGACTCCCCAGCCGTGGGCTCATCTGCCCACGCCGACCGCTCTCCGGCACCCATCGCAGCAACCCCAAACGCGAACAACACCCCCAGCAACACTCGCAACCACATCGTTCCACTCCTCATCGTTAACGCCCGACTTCGCTCGATCGACCCACACCAGCCATTGTATTCGCCCAGGCCCCCCAACCGTCGATTGTGAACGCTGTCGCCGCCACATGCAAGACTGTAGGGCGGGCCTGGTGCTTGGTGCTTGGTGCTTGGTGCGTAGGGCGTAGGGCGTAGGGCACAACGCGTTCTTTTTTCAAATGTCAAATCTGAAATCTCAGAGTTGTACTTGTGCGGAAGCACTGCCACGCGCTTGGAAGCGCCCCAAACCACCTGCGGCACGCTTGAACCCATCCGTCCGCTCTTAGGTTCGGAGGGCGGACAAAACGACGCGCATGGAAGCGCCCTCTACCATCTGCTGCACGTTTGAACCCAACCGCCCGCTCTTAGGCCCGGAGGGCCGACACAATTTGTTGGGAGTATGACAGAAACATTTGGGGGCGAAGTGCGTAAAGCTAATCGCGGGGCGTAGGGAGTTGTACGCCAAGGTTTTGAAGGCAGGAGCCACGGATGGACACGAATCATCACGGATTGTCTAGAGGCGACAGTTATTGGATGGGAAGGCAAGATCAACACGGATGCGGCTCCGCCGCAAGCATTGTTCCGTCCGTTCGCTCAATGGAATGTTCTGTCAGTGCTCGCGCTCCTGCTCGTGATAGTAATCGACCACATGCGAATTTCGCTCGGACCGTCAGGTTCACTCCACACGCCACACGCCCTACGCCCTACGCCCTATGCCCTAAGCCCTACGCCCTACGCCCTACGCCCCTTGTCATTACAGAACAGGCAGCGCTGCACATTCTCAGTAGCCGCCTTGACCCAATTGGCCCTTTGCCGGGGCGCCAGCCGCCCCGCCGGTGGGTGCATCAGCGGCAGTTGGGGAATCGTTGGCAGCCAAGCGTCGCGCGGCTTCATCCAGCATCGCGGCGGTGGCAGTGGCGCCACACCGAGTCGCGCCGAGCTCTCGCACTTTGATCAAACCGTCCAAGTCCCGCACGCCGCCGGCCGCTTTGACCTGCACGGCCGCCGAACAAGTGGCACGCATCAATCGCAAGTCGTGTTCGGTTGCGCCGCGGTAGTTGTAGCTGCCGTCCGCTTGCTTCACGAACCCGTAACCACTGGAGGTCTTCACCCAATCCGCCCCCGCTCGCTCGCAAATCTCACACAAGCGTCGCTTGAAATCGTCCGCCGACAGGCCCGCACCACCGGCCGTCAAATAATCGTTCTCGAAGATCACCTTGACCTTGGCCCCGTGCGCATGCGCCGCTTGGCACACCGCCCGGACGTCCGCCTCGACGTAATCCCAATCCCCACCCAACGCTTTGCCAATGTTGATCACCATGTCGATTTCGACCGCGCCGTCGCGACAGGCCAGTTCCGTTTCATAACGCTTGGCCTCCGTGCAGCCATTGCCGTGCGGAAATCCGATCACCGCACCGACCTTGACACTCGATCCCGCCAACCAACGCACCGCATCTTTGACCGCATAGGGCTTGATGCAGACCGAAGCCACTCCGTACTGGGCAGCCACACGACACCCAGCCTCCAACTCCGCATCCGTCATCGTCGGATGCAACAAGGAATGGTCGATCGTTTTGGCCAGCTCTTCGTAGGTATAGTTCATGTTTATGTTCTTGGTTCTTGGTGCTTGGTGCTTAGGGCTTAGGGCGTAGGGCGTAGGGCGTAGGGCGTAGGACACAGCGCGTTCTTTTGTCAAATGTCAAATCTGAAATCTCAGAGTTGTACTTATTCGGAAGCCCTGCCACGCGCACGGCAGCGCCCCCTGCCTCCTGCTGCCCGCTTGAACCCAATCGCCCTTCAGGCCCGCAGGGCGGACACAACGACGCGCATGGAAGGGAACACTGCCTCCTGCTGCCCGCTTGAACCCAATCGCCCGCTCTCAGGCCCGGAGGGCCGACACAACCCCTGCCGGTGGCGTCAGCCACCGGTGGCGTGCCCCTTTGTTCAGTTGCTCGTGAGGCCCGGAGGGCCGGATGTCAGTCCGCTGCGATCGGGTTTGTATCTCGCCTGTCGACCCCAGCAGCCCTCACAGCCTGTTTGAGCCTTGAGTTGCACCGAGGCGCCAATCCGGGCTCCTACTTCTTCACCCCTGCTTCTTCACTCTACGCCCTTAGCCCTACGCCCTTAGCCCTACGCTCTACGCCCTACGCCCTTCCCGCCCACCGTCACCCAGCCGCGTTGGTGGTGGCTCTGGAGAATCGCCTCACACAGCAAGATCTCCTGATGGCCCTCGGCAAAGGTGGGGAACGGCGCAGCAGCGGACAGATCCCCAACTTCGATGTATTGGTAAAATTGGCAAAATAGCTGCTTGAAAGTGTCAGGGAACCCCTCGTTGTGCCCGCCTGGATAAGCGGCGATCTGGGCCGCCGAATCCTGCAACAAGCTCGGGTCGCGGATCAAGGACTGATTGGCGGTGTCTCGGTTGCCGATCCACAGTTCGTTGGGACTTTCGCTGTTCCAGGCCAACGTCTGCTCCGCACCGGCAATCTCAAACCGCAAACAATTCTTGCGTCCTGCGGTGGTCTGCGACACCCAGAGCACGCCTCGCGCCCCGTTGGCCAACTGCAGCAGCACCGCACCCGCATCTTCCGTCTGGATCGCCGTCGGCTGGGACGGGGCAGGGGCGCCCGCGGCCGCCGCCCCGGAGAACGTCTGGCTGCCACCCACCGGTCGGTGCCTCTGGGGATGGACGGTTTGCAGGTCGGCGCAAACCGAGACAATTTTTTGGCCGGTAATAAATTGCACCAAATCCAGCCAATGGGTGCCGATATCGGCCACCGCACGCAGGGCTCCGCCTTCCTCCGCCAGGACTCGCCAATTGAAATCGGAGGCCTTCAGCAACCAGTCCTGGACGTAGCTGCCCGTCACATGAAATACCTGGCCGATCAGGCCTTGGTGGACGCGTGCTCGAGCTTCATGACAGAGCGGATAGAAGCGAATGTTGTAGGCCACACCCGCGGCCACGCCGGCGACTTGGGCCAATTCGACCAAGTGGGCGGATTGTCGCGAGTCGACCGCCAGCGGCTTCTCGCAGAGCACGTGTTTGCCGGAGCGCAGGACGGCTTGCACTTGGGGATAGTGCAGTTGGTTGGGCGTGGTCAGATGCACGGCGTGAATTGTCGGATCGTCCAGGACAGACTGTAGCGACTCGTGGTCGGGGGCAATCCCCGAGCGTTGACAGGCGGTGCGTGTTTTTTCCGGGGTCGAGCCGATCAGGGCTGCCACCTGGACGCCCGCTCGCCGCAGGCCCTCGACATGCACCGGCCCAATAAAACCCGTGCCAATCACAGCGGCGCGAAATGGTCTCATCCAAGGGCCCTGGGGGAAATGACTTGTGGCAGGAACGCGAGTCGCTAGTTTAGCAGAAATGCCAGCCCATCGGAACCGTTCTGCCCACTGGGACTTCATCCGCCGAGAGCCTGTTCAAGCTCCATCCGCCGAAATCACGTTAGGGCCCTGGCCGGCGGCTTTTTCGTACTTGCCGTCGCCCGCCTTGACGTACTTGGTGAACCCCTTGGCGGCCAAGTTCTTGTTGCTCAGATTGGCGGCCGCTTTCATATCCGAGTAAGTGCCGGCCATGTTGGGGGCCGTCAGCACCCGGCGAACGCTCACGCCCGTCTCCGGATGCACCGTCAGCGGCGGGTCGTTGATCCCTGCAGCCACTCGAAGGTCTCCCCCGTTTCACCCTCGGCCGTGACAATCTCATAGACATAAATCGGCATGTTTTGAACTCCACAGTTCGTGCTGGCGATGCTAGTTGCACTTGAATTGCAAGTGATTTAGGTTAGGCTGTCAAGGGAGGCGACTCAATTGGTTCGGGCGGTAGCAACCGGTTTCGGTCGTTGCGGCGGCAGTCGTGAGATCGCAATTCCGTCGCGTTTTCTGTTCCCAATCACAGGATAGATCATGAAGTCGCCCGCTTGCCGAACAACTCCCCAGCTTTGGTCGCTTATCTGGCGATCGAGCGCGTGGCTATTGGCAATCTGCTGCCCATGCGACACTGGCACTCTCGTTTGGGCTCAGGAGTCGGAAACGGCCACGCCGCCAATCGTGCAACTGTCGGACAACCGCGCCGAGTCCCCGACGGCGGAACCGTCGCTGACGGTCCAACGGCACCCGCAGGCGATCCCGCGGAGCGATTTTTTTTCGCTCGAGGGGCTCGCGCCGGAAGCACAATCATTTTCCCAAGAATTGCTCCTCAAGGCACTGGATGGCGAGGCGTTCTACACGCTGGTCGGCCAGTTAAAACCGGCGTCGGAAGGTTTCTGGGGCAGCTACTTCGCCCTGGAACCCTTGGATCTGACGGAGGTCGAACGAGTGCGCGTTGCCCTGCGACCCTGGAATGTACCGGGCTTGTTCCACGCCGATGTGCTGGTGTACGAATCGGCCCAGCGTGGCCAGCGATACGCTTCGGCGTATGTCGTGCATGTGCCGTCCTTGCGGGCACTCGTCGAGCGACAGTCGCAGTTTTTTGGGCAGTGGGGCATCACCACTGAGTCCCCACCGGGTGAAGTCCTGCTGAGTATCGAACGCTGTCGCCAACCGGGCGATCGCTGGCGAGGATTCGGCCTATTGTTTGGTTATCCCGAATATGCGGTCGATTTTTTTGTCGAAGCCGGCCTGCACCAGCGGACCACGGGCGAGTTTGTCGAACGGGACTTTCGCCAGATTCCGACCTTCACCAGCCGCTCGGGGCGGTTTGTCTACGCGGTCCCCAAACTCAGTCGACCCGGCCCCGAGGACCTGACTTTGGAGCGACGCGCCACGCATCTGTTGGGCGAGTACCGGCGGTTGCGTTCGACCGACAAAGAAACACCGCCCAACCCGATCGAACTGCTCCGCGATTGGATGGATGATGGCCACGGCTACTGCCACCCGCAACATCTGCTGGATAAACTCCCGCCCAAAACCGACGAGGAATTGGATGCCGAAATTGCCGCTCAAAAACAGCTGGAGCAGTCGCCCAAAGGCGATTGAATAGGAAGCTAAGCATGAACAAGCGATTGCCGGTCACGGTCCTGTCCGGCTTTTTGGGTGCTGGGAAAACGACCCTGCTGAACCATGTCTTGAGCAATCGAGCCGGCCTGCGGGTGGCGGTGATTGTCAATGACATGAGCGAAGTCAACATCGACGCGCAGCTGGTTGCCGGCGGCGGGGCCGCGCTCAGTCGCACGGAAGAAAAACTAGTCGAGCTGACCAATGGCTGCATCTGCTGCACGCTGCGGGAAGACTTGTTGCTGGCCGTCGCGGAACTGGCCCGCGAAGGTCGCTTCGATTATCTGCTGATCGAGTCGACCGGGATCTCGGAGCCAGCCCCAGTGGCTGACACCTTCACGTTTGCCGCCGGCAATGGCCAAGCGTTATCGGACTTGGCTGAGCTGGACACCATGGTGACGGTTGTGGATGGTGCCAATTTCCTGGCGGACTTGAAGCTGGGACGCGACCTGCAGAGCTTGGGGCAAGCCGCTGCGGCCGAGGATACGCGGACCGTGGCAGATCTATTGATCGATCAAGTCGAGTTCGCCAATGTGATTGTGCTCAATAAAATGGATCAGGTCAGCGAGGCAGAGGCCAATGAGATCGACGCCTTCATCGAGCAACTCAACCCGTATGCGCTCAAACTGCGGAGCGAGTTCGGCCGAGTGCCTTTGGAACAGGTCTTGGGCACCCGGCGTTACGATTACGAAGTGGCCAAACAATCACGCGGCTGGCAGCTGACCTTGCGGGGGGAGGGCGCCAGTGAAACGGAAGAGTACGGTGTGACCAGCTTTGTCTATCGCGCTCGACGACCGTTTCACCCGCAACGTTTTTACGAGCGACTGGCCCAGGAATGGCCGGGGGTGCTGCGCTCGAAAGGATTTTTTTGGTTGGCCTCGCGACTCGACAAAATTGGCGTCTGGTCGCAGGCTGGCAGAATCGCCCGGTTGGATGTCGGCGGATTCTGGTGGGCCGCCGTGCCGCGTGACGACTGGCCCCAGATTCCCGGCTTTGAGGAATCGCTGCAACGGGTCTGGCATCTAGAAGTCGGCGACTGCCGCCAGGAGCTGGTATTTATTGGGATCGGGATGGACGAACTGGCGCTGTACGACTCCCTCCAAGCCTGCTTGCTGACCGACGCAGAAGCGGCGTTAGGTCCTGCAGCCTGGCAGACCTTCCCCGATCCGTTCCCGGCGTGGAATGTGCAATATCGTGCGCACGAGGCAGAAGCCTAATGCTTCAAGTCCCCGACCGGCGCTGGCAATGCGGCCGACTTACCGCCCCGCCACTTCGGTTCCATGAAAGACGTACGGCAGACGCTGCGAGTTCGACAATTGCTGAGCCAGATTGATCGGCACGACCCCTTGCTGCCGGAGTCGCTCGCGGACGCTGGCCAGGGACAGGCACTCGCGCTGCGGATCGTAGAAAAAGCAGTCGGCATCTCGGCAATCCCAGGCCCGTTCCAAGAGGACATCAAGCGGTTCATTCGGCTCGGTTCGCAGCACCACGATTCGCACTCGCGGCAGTTCTTGTCGCACCAGCCGCTCGGCCTCCCGGTCGGGCACGACGACCGAGATCACGCGAGGGTCCGCTTCTGTCGCACCGCAGTCCAACTGACTTGGCTGCCACCCCCAGCCCAACCACAGCATCACGGTCACCAACACCATCGTTCCACTCCCTCATGAATAAGCCCGATAACCAGCATATACAAATGCAATCCAATTGCAAGTAAGCAGATTGTAACCAGCTGTCCAGCTGTTCCTTGAATGCATTTGCAATCGATATGCACCTATGTAGACTCGTAGAGGGAGCATATCACCAGAGGAACCGTGCATGAAAACGTCGACTCAACAACGGACCGTGGCCCTGGCCTGGGACATGGCCGAGCTACTGGAGCTCAAAACGGGTCCCCAAGACATCTTGGTTTTGGATCGGAAGAGCTTTCCTAGAACATCGGAGGCGATCCAGCAGTCGCCTGTGACAGATTTCCGGACTCGGATCGCACGCACGACGGCCGCGAGCAAGGTGGCGGCCGCGTTGCGGCAACTGCGGTTGGTGGATGCCGAGTTGCAGGAAGACATCGAGCAAATTGCGTTGACCTTTTTGCAAGCGTTCGAGCTGCGGACGGCCAATCTGCGGATCGAAATCGTCGACACCCAGTCCTGCCCGAAATTTCACTGCGACAATGTCTACGTCCGCTTGGTCACGACTTATGTGGGACCGGCCACCGAGTACCAGATGGTGGGCGAGTCGGCGATCCAGCGAGCAAAACAGGGCAGCTTGGTTTTTCTCAAAGGACATCGGCACCCGACACATCGCGACAGCGTTCACCATCGCTCGCCGGCCATCCCCCACGGTGGTCGCCGACTTTGCTTGGTCCTGGACTGTTAGTTACTCCCTCCAACCGCTCCAGGGATGGGCCAAAACAGTGTCCCATAGCAAAACAAGCGACATCACTTTGACGACACCTGCCAATACGGCAAACAGCGATACGGAGAAAATCTGGTAAAAAACTTCCTGTTTCCCTCGGATTCTTTAGACGATCGGCCCGTTTGCTGCGTCTAAGTGAGAGTCAGACCGAGCGGTTCCTCGGAATCGCGGGGGCTGCTCCTTGTCTCAAAATAAGACGTCATCCCAATCTGCTGCTGGCTGGTTGGGGCGTAGACCGGGCTGAATGCCGGTCGATTTTTCCGCAGCGGGCCGCGTCAAGCGATTCGATGGCATTGGAAAAAGCCGTGTCTTCGAGCGATTTGCGTGAATCGAGCGGGATTTGGCGTGTTTGTCGGGAAAAAACAAGCCCGACAAACGTTTCGCTCGGGCCGACGTCGGTCTCGAAAATTGGCCTGGCTCGTAACAGATGTGTGGAACGGGGTGCCGAAGGGGCAAAACCCGAGACAACCGAGGGACTGGCCCGGCATTTGCACTTAAACCCAGTCGCCCGACGGGGTGACCGACCGAGTCCAACGTGGACGTTACAGGGTGGACACAGAATGAGGGCAAGAACAGCGGGGCGGAAGTTACGGTCTAGGGACAGGACGATGCAGACAAGACACTGCAGACAAGACGATGCAGATGCGTCAACGGGGTGTTGGCGAGCCAACGGGGTGTTTCAAGGGGAATGCGGCGAAATTACTGAGAGTTGGTGGTTGTGCGGCACCGGGATCACCGGTGTTCCTATAGCCCGCGATCCTCGATAATTTCGCTGGCAAGATGCCGAGTCCAATGGGCAGGCGAAGGAGGGAGAGAGTCAGATGCGACAGGAATATCACAGCCGACTGCTGCTGGAATTGGTGCAGCAACGTATTGCTCATGGCGTGCAACGGCAATTGATTGCCGACGCTCAGCGTGCCGAGGCTTTGTTGGCGACTTTGGAGCCGACCAAGACCTACGGCTACGATTTCATTGCGACGGGTGTCTGCGGCGTGCGCGACTTCAACGCGGGCGTCGAGGTACTGCCCGGCGTGGCTTGGTCGTCCGATTTGTTGCTCTTGATTGAGGACTTGTCGGACGCGGCCGATATCCCGGCCGAATCGGTAGGCCAACCGGTGCACACGGTCGATGAATTATGCAAAATGCATAATATCTCCACCAAGACGGTGTCGCGTTGGCGTCGCCAGGGCCTGGTCAGCCGCAAGTTTATCTTCGATGGCCACCGCAAGCGGCTGGGCTTCCTGCGGAGCAGCGTCGAGGCGTTTATCAAGGCCAACCCGGAGAAGGTCTCGCGTGGGGAGCGGTTCAGCCACATGTCCGAGCAGGACCGCGACGAGATCCTCGAGGTGGCTCGACGATTTGCCTCTTACGGCTTCACGCCCTCCGAGGTGGCTCGGCGAATTGCTCGAGAGATCAATCGCAGCGCCGAGACCATTCGCTACACGATCCGCGATTACGACCGCGAGCATCCGGACAAGGCCATTTTTCCGGACAAATCGGCTCCGTTGTCGGATGCGACCAAGCAGCAGATCGCGGCTTATCACGCCGAAGGCAAGTCGATGGGCTGGTTGGTCCGTCGCTTCGAGCGCTCCACGTCCACGATCCATCGTGTGATCAACGAGCAACGGGCGCGAGCCATCATGGAGCTGTCGTTGGACTTCGTCGATAGTCTGGAGTTTCACGGACGCGACGCAGAACGCATCATTCGTGCACCGCTGCCGCAACCGGAAACGCCGCCGCGGCGGATCAAGGCGCCAGTGGGCTTGCCGGGTTACATGGCCGCGTTGTACGAGATGCCGCTGCTGACTCGCGAGCAGGAATACCACCTGTTCCGCAAGTACAACTACTTGAAGTTCCGCGCCGGGGAGCTGCGGCGTGGCCTCAAGGTTGGACAACCGTTGTCGCGGTTGATGGAGCAGATCGAGGCGTTGCATGCCGAAGCCGTGGCGACCAAGAACCAGATCGTGCAATCGAACTTGCGTTTGGTGGTGTCCATCGCCAAGCGGCACCTCAAGTCGCAGGAGGACTTCTTCCAACTGATCAGCGACGGCAACATGTCCTTGATCCGGGCTTGCGAGAAGTTCGACTACACGCGTGGCAACAAGTTCAGCACCTACGCCAGTTGGTCGATCATCAAGAACTACGGCCGGACGATCCCGGGCGAGTTCAAGTACCGGGACCGCTTCCGTACGGCGGCCGAGGAAATCTTCCTGGCGGCACCCGACGAGCGAGCGGATTGGTACAACCAGGTGGCCGAACAACGCCAATTGGAAATCCAGGTCGGCGCGATGCTGCATCACCTGGACGACCGCGAGCAGCAGATCATCATCCGCCGCTTCGGGCTCAACCACAAAGAAGAGCCGTTGACCCTGCAACAGGTGGGTGTGCTGATGGGCGTCACCAAGGAGCGGGTCCGCCAGATCGAAGTTCGCGCGCTGAACAAGCTAAAGGAAGTCGCCGCTTTGGAACGCATCGAGCGTCCCGAAGCCGGCTAGGACTGCCTCCGGCCTAAGTTGTCGATTGTCCCTAAACGAGGGTGCCAAGGGGCTTGTTGATTTTTCCAGACTTGCTCGCGAAATCGCCGCCTGATTCAATGAAATCGGGCAAAAACACGGCGTTTTCCCATCAATCGAAACGCTTGACGCGTTCCGCTACGGAAAAATCAACAAGCCCTTGACGCGTTCCGCTACGGAAAAATCAACAAGCCCTGTACTACGCACGGGCACCTCCGGCCCCAGGAGTAAGGCGTTTCGACTTCCGATGCTAGGCAATGGCTGCGGTAGCTAGTAACGTAGGGATTGGGTGCGGTGCCCTTTCCTGTCCTGAGCGATTCTTATGGAACTTGTCGATCATCTTCGCCAACAGCTGCCGCAGGCCAGCATGACGACGCTGCGGGAAATGATCCGCGACCGTCGCGTCTCGATCGACGGCACCCCCGCGCGAACCCTAAAGGACGCCGTGCCCGCTGGGGCTCAGGTACAGATCGCCCCCAACCGAACCGGGGCCCGTCGAACCGCCAGCGGTCCGTCAAACAAGTCGGCCCCCAGGTCCGCGCGGGGCGTTGCTCCGCTCCCCTTTACGGTGGTTCATCAAGATCGCGATCTGATCGTGATCGACAAACCGGTCGGTCTGCTCACCAGCTCGTCGCCCAACGAGCGTCGCCCGACGGCCCTGGGTATCCTGCGCAGCTCGCTGCCCCTGCGAGGGGGGCGCGTTGGCCTGGTTCACCGCCTGGACAAAGACGCCTCGGGACTGTGCGTCTTCACGCTGCATACCGACGCCTTTGTATCGCTCAAGAGTCAGTTCGCCGACAAATCGGCTCGACGAACGTACCGCGCGATCGTGGATGGTCACATGGATGCCGACTCCGGCACGATCGAAAATCTGCTGGTCGAGTTGGTGGATGGCACCGTCCGACCGACCAGTGATCCGAAACACGGGAAACGGGCCATCACTCACTGGAGGCGACTGGCAGTGCATGGTCCGCTGACGCTGCTGGAACTGCGACTGGAGACCGGCCGCAAGCACCAACTCCGCGCCCACTTGGCCGATCTGGGCAAGCCGATCGTCGGCGACGTGCTCTACCACAAGAACCCGCGGCAGCACTTCCCAATGCCCGGCGTTCCCAATCGGTCTCCCGCGGCTCGCCCCCAACTCCTGCTCGCCGCCATCTCGCTGGGGTTCATCCACCCGCGGACCCGACAACCGATCGAATTTTCGATTGCTCCGCCTGCTGCCTTCGGAGATTGGCAGATTGAAGCCCAGACTTAACTGCGCAGCGCAAGCTGCGGGCAGCCAGGAGTCGATCAGAGTTCGTCACCGGTCTGGGGTGCGAACCAAATGACAATGGCCCCGGCGGCGTACACAATCGCACAGATCGCGCCGACCCTGGCATAATCGCCGCCCAGGGCAGTGAACAGAAAGCCTGCCAGTAGCACGCCAACGGCGGTGGCGAACCGACCTGAATTGTAAGCCAGCCCACTGCCTGTGGCGCGGACATGCGTGGGAAACAGTTCGGGCAGGTACAACGCCAACCAGCCAAAAAACAAGGTCGAAACCAGCCCTTGGGCAAACACGATGGCGTGAAATTCCGGACGCAAGGGGGCGGTCAACAGAAACATCGCCATGGTCAGGCTGACAGCGCCCAAGCTGATCAGAAAATAGCTAAGGCGTCGGCCCAACCAAGCCGCCAACTGGGCACCCGCAAAACTCCCGACCACCGCTCCCAAGGCCCAGAACCCTTGAGTGGCTGCTTTGTAACCACTGAATGCTTGACCCGCGACCTGATCCGCCCATGGGATCATCCACTTACTTGCTGACCACGCCCCGATCATCGGAATCGCACTGACGGCAATTCCAACCAGTGTGAAGCGGATCAAATTGGCCGAAAATAACTCTCGCAGCGGCGTTGACCGAGCCTTCACGGCTCCAACGGTCGCTCGCCAGCGTGGGGATTCGGGCAAGACCAACAGCACAAAAATCCCTAACAACGCCGGCGCACCGGCCAAATAAAATATCCAACGCCACGAATCCGCGGTAACCGGCCAGATCCGAGCCAGTTGGGAGAGCAGCAAGATACCACTGTTCAATCCGGCCATCATCGCACCCGAGACCAATGGCCGTTTGGCAGCTGACCAACACTCCGCCACCAACGCAATCCCGTTGGGCCACAATCCGCCCACTCCTAGACCCACAAAGAAGCGTAAAACTAGCATCTGTTCCTGGGTCTGCACCCAACCACCCATGGCGGCGAACACCGAGTAAAAAAGGATGCTGACCCCCATCGCTCGTGTGCGACCAATCCGATCCCCCAAACTCCCCAAGGCGATCCCGCCGACCGCCGCACCCAGCATCAACGCCGCCGTGAACCGAGCGAACCAATCGCCACCGAGCGTTGGAGTAAAAGCCTCCCCGAGCAGACTCTGTGAGACGGACAGTGATGCGATGGGCATCAAGCCTAACTCTACTCCGTCAAAGAACAGAGCCGCAAAGCAGGTTACCAAGACCAACAGGCGATTCTGGGGCGACAAGCTCACAGGCTCCGCGGGTGCGTCGATCGGATCCGAGCCTGACGGAATTACGGTTGACATGCTTGAATCGCCTTGATGATTGCGGAGTTGTCCAGTTCACCCCAGCCCATCGCTTCCGCTTGCTCCAATAGTCGGCAATGCACTTCGGACAAGGGAAGCTGCACGCCGTTGTCCAGAATCAATCGCACATCTTTCAAATGCTGCGACAGTCTGGCTTGCACGGCAAAATCCTCGTTTAACATCTTTTGTCCTTTGACATCCATCACACGCGAGTAAGCCATGCTGCCACTCAGGACATCTAGGGCCGCGGCCGGATCAATCCCTATCCCTTGGGCAAACACCAGAGCCTCGGCCAATGCCGCTCGATTCAACCCCAGCACCAGATTACTGACCAATTTCATTTTGGAGGCACTGCCGTTAACGCCCACATGGTACACTTTCGCACCCAGGATTGCCCATAAATCGGCGCAACGCTCAAACGCCTCGCGCCCTCCTCCGACCATCACGGTGGCTTCCCCGCGCCGGGTTTGTTCACTGGAGCCAGAGATGGGGGCATCCAAATACGACACCCCCAAATCGCCCAACCGTTTGCTCAATGCCAGGCTTTCTGCTGGAACACCTGTCGTCGTGTCGACGATGATCGTACCGCTGAGCGAATGCCGTGTTTGCGTGTTCGCCAGTTCCGCCAACATCGACTCCACGACCGATTCGACAATATCACTCGAATAGAGACTGATGATCACTCGGTCGCAGTCAGCCAACGGGTTGGAAGACCAACGAGCACCGCGCGCGATCAATGGATCCGATTTTGCTGGTGTGCGATTCCAGACGTCCACTTGATAGCCATGCTCCAGTAACCGCTCGGTCATCGCTGTCCCCATCAGCCCCAGGCCGATCATACCAATCCGCAGTTTTGCATCGGGGTTCATACGTATCCTTTTTTACCGGTGTCAATGAACGATGGCGGCGAGGCCACGACAGTAAAATGGAGCCGAAACTAAATGCTCGCGGCTTGTACATGTGGGAGAAAACAACACCGTCCCAAAAGTCGCTCATTCCCGAAACTGGATGGCAAACAAATCTGCTTCCTGCATCACGAACCGCAGGCGAACGGGTTTGTCGGCCAGCGACGATACGTCGCTGCCATGCTTCCAGTTGACCGTTTGTTCGATTTGGTCGCCGACCAGGAGGTGACTGTCGGCCAATGTGAAACCGGGTATCGGCTGGCCGGATTCATCCTGAATTTCCACTCGTACGCTGCCACCCGCACTGGTCGAATAATTGATCTCCAATGCTTTGCCGGAAAAGCGAAGTGGCCGCGTCAATAATTCACCGACATCCGCGCCCACATGCACCGAGGCAAAGCCGTCGGTACGCAGCGTGAACCGACGGAACGGGGTGGTGTAAATCGACATTTCCGTAGGACTTGTCGGGACGATATTGAGTGCCGCGTAATTGGAGCGATTGCCCCAGCGGTCCGGATCGAGTCCCGGTCGAATGAAGGCCTGGCGAAACGTGCGGTCGTAGCGAACATTCCCACGAGCGGTCATGAACAGGATGTCCGTACTCTCGCCTCGCTCGGGATGAAATCGCGTGGGGGTGGCGATGTAAATATGTGGGGCTCGGAAATAGGGATGGGTCAGAGTCGTGTACAGGTGTTCGCCGGGAAAGTTCGGCTGCAGCGGTATCGGATCCGACCACGTCACAAAGTCTGTTGATGTGGTGCGACAAACCGAGC
Source organism: Pirellulaceae bacterium (assembly GCA_018402565.1). Classification (GTDB taxonomy): domain Bacteria; phylum Planctomycetota; class Planctomycetia; order Pirellulales; family Pirellulaceae; genus M30B19. The sequence goes on from JAGYIQ010000004.1 coordinate 603,555, forward strand.
GCAGTTGGTTGTTCAGAAAGTGTCGGAAGTAACAGACATAACAGGCTTCCTCTGCCGACCAGAAGGCCACATTCTGCGAATCAAACGCGTATTCTTTGGTGTAGGTGATGACCGGTTCAGGACGGAGCTTCGACCAGTGAATCCCATCGGCCGATACAAACGCGACCAAGCCCGACTTCACGGTCCCGGCCAATGCTTTGAATCGCTGCTCTAACGGCACTCCAGGCCGCTGATCCAGAAATGGCGAAAAATTATGACAGAAAGGGGCTTCCTGCAGGATCACGTTGTTGTCGCGGGAGCCGTCGATTTCGACGATCTCCAGTTTTGGCTTCGTCCAGTGAATCCCGTCGCGACTTTCGCAGTACCGAGTGACCTCGGTCGTATCGCCATCAAATCTTGCTCCGCGACCATCGCGTGTATACAGTCGGAACAGATCGCCGTCTTTGATTACGGTCCCGTATTCCATGTTATCGGCCGGTTCCGTTGACGGCGGTGCCAGACGGGGTTCATGCAGCTTGAGCACGGCGTTGTCCAAACGCTCGATCAGGTAATGGTCGACAAAGAGCTCGCGCCGCGAGCCGATGTCGCAAGGGGCGGCCGGTACCGGCACTTGCGAAAGATAGATGTTTGTCTTGCCTTCATGCGACGAGTAATAGCTAACCCATAACTCGTCGTCGTGTAGCACCAAACCCGCGTAACTGGTGTCGCCCCCTGAAGGCAATTTCAGGAACTCAGTCAGTTTCCCGGCTTGCGTATCGACCCAACACAGCGACGTGCGGACCTGCTTGTCGTACAGGCGTACGGCGGCCACAAAGCGACCGTCGGGAAGTCGAACCATATGCGGCCCACCAATCCGCGTGCCCAGATCCTGCCACTCCCAGTCAGTGAAGGGCGCTTGCGAGATACCCAACAAGCCGGTGTTAGGCTCACTGGCTCGCCCGTCACGTCGCAACAGACAATACGCGGTATCGTCTGAGAAAACGATCGACGTTTCGTTCGGATAGCCCACATCCTGCAAGCGTTCGACCAAGGTCTCGAACTGCTTTCCGTCCGAGCTTGAATACAGGCGCACGGACTTGTCTTCACGGCAACCATAGCCGATGCCATAGGCCGTGCCCTTGTGCCAAGTCACACGCCATAACCAGAAATCCGGATCCCCGATGGCGTGTTTCTCACTCCAATTGCGACCGTCGGGTGAGAACCAGGCCAATGACTGATGGGTATGCTGCGATTTGTCATGCAGGGCCTCGGCCCCGCAGAGCATCAGCTGACCGTCGGGTGTGACCGTGATCTTGGCGTCGCGCAAGTCCGAGTTGTCCGATGTGATCAGAGCTGCCGATTCCCAGGTCTCGCCATCGACCGACGTAATGACTCGCAGGGCGCCATCGGGCGACACATGCCCGTGGCCCTCGCGAAAGACGCAGAACCAGCGATCGTTGAATCGGACCAGATCGGTAAAGGCATTGTGCGGCGCCTGATCCCAGATCCTCGTCGCAGTGCCCACAGGCACGGTCTCCTGCGCGGTTACCCCGCCACAACTCAGGCCCCAGAAAATGACAAACAGGAGCCGTAATAGCGATCGCTTGGCCATAAATTCCTCTCTCGATACGGTGCCGATTGCCACGCTAGTATAACCGTTTCTGAAAGTTGAGTGAACCGTTACCGAACTTGGACTGGGCCTGTGGGTTTTATACCGACGAATCCGGTCTTTCGGAGCTGGGCAGCAGGGCCGCTTCGCGAGCTACGATGATTGCTAAGAATTTTGGTCCACATCCCGCGATGTAGAACTGGCCATCGCTATAACGAACGATTTTCAGAGGGGCAACTGTCGGCTGGACCACCCATCGTAGCAACAGCAGCAATCCGCACGGCGCCAGGAGGCAGACCAGCGCCGGCTGGTTGTACCACCAGGCCGCCAAGCAACCAACAGCAATGGCTAGCAAGAGACCGTATTGCAATAGAACTTGGAGGAACCACACCAGTCGCGGACCACGGCTCAAGCCGTAAGAGATTTGGCAGCGTTTTGGCAAGTACCAGCCCACAAAAATGGACATTGGCAGGGCCAGCAGGCCAGCCAGGAACGAATCATGCATCGGATCAAAAGCCGCTGGAGCACTGTATTCGAGAACGACCGATCTCATCTCTTTGGCTTGCAGGCGACGGCCCGTTTTGACACAGAATGCTGGCAGCACCGCTTGGCTGGGCACGACCAGCAATTTCTCGCTGACCCGAATCGTCGACAAATCTTGTTCCACTTCAAGCATCGTCCTTACCAGTCCACAGCAATACGACCGTGGCCAACTTGCCGTGTCCCAGGCTGTACACAAGAGGCTGAGCGGCCGGGGCTTGTCGGTGGTCCGCGACCGCTATTGGAATAAAGGCCCAAGCTCCCCAGTCACTTTTTCTGTTGCTGTCCATGGCTCGAATGCCGTAAATCCGTGTCCAGAATACGCGACTGGGTGCGTAAAGGGGGCAGGCGTCAATTGTCGGAACGGCCTTGCGGGTGCTACGCACCATTCACGCCTGCACCCTTTGCCACACGCCAAGTTTTGGCTGTGACAAAGCACTAGTTTAACGAATTGACCTGCAACTTCTACCGCTGTTGGAATAAGGGTGAGGCCACTGAGTTTTGAATAATCGAACGCAAGCCGTAATCATCGTTTTTGCTGGCATTGGCGATGGCTCGAATTTGGGGGGCGTCGTCGATCGTCATGACGCGACGCAGAGCGTAAGTGGCAAGCTGTTCGATGAACGACTCGACGAACCGATCCAGATCTTCGATGAGCCGTTTCTTGAATTGATCGGGCCCATCATAGGTGCGACCATCCGGTAAGGCCCCGCCGGCTTGCACAAGCGGGTCATCGCCAAGCCCGCCAGTCACTTTTTCTGTCGTCCGCCACCGTCCGATCGCGTCGTAGTTCTCGAAGGCGAAGCCCAGTGGGTCGATCTTCTGGTGGCAGGAAGCACAAATCGCATGCGTCGCGTGGGCTTGTAATTGATCGCGAATGGTCGCTTTCGGTTTGTCACTGGGGGTCGGCTCCAAGGGCTCGACGTTTGGCGGTGGCGGTGGCGGCGTGCGACCGAAGATCGCTTCTGACACCCAGACACCACGATGTACCGGGCGATGGCGTGTTCCGTCCGACGTGAGCGAGAGCACCGCCGCTTGGGTCAGCAGTCCGCCGCGTTGGTCACGCGGCGCGAGTGAAACGCGGTGGAAGCCGGCTTGTTGGGGAAACTCAATGCCATAATGCATTGCCAACCGAGCGTTGAGGATGGTCCAGTCCGACGACATGAACTCGCGGAGCGAGGCATTGCGAGCAAATACATCACTGAAGAAATGTGTCGATTCCAGCACCATGCTGCGTTCCAGCCATTTGTCATAGTCTGGATAAATTTCGGGGTCGGGTGGAAATTGGCCAACTCGATGCAGTTGCAACCATTGCTGAGGAAACGCCGCGAGAAAACGACCGAACTTTTCGTCGGCCAGCATCCGTTTCACCTGTTGTTGCAACACATTGGGTTGGTGCAGTTCACCGCGACTGGCTTGTAAGATGAGCTCGTCGTCGGGCAGTGAACTCCAGAGGAAGTACGACAGCCGCGACGCCAATTCCCAATCGTCGATTCGCTCTCGCTGGGCAGCGGCGGAGCCTTCAACCACGTAATAAAAGTTGCGCGATGTGAGCACTCCGGCCATCGCCGACAGATAAGCGGAGCGTGGGTTTTCTCCCGATTGAAGCTCCGTATCGAACACGTCCAGATAGCGGTCGACCTCAGCGACAGTGGGCGGCCGTCGCCACGCACGAGCCATGAACCGCGAGAGACATTCGCGGGCCTCGCGCCGCTGCGATTCCTGCTGTTGAGCATCCGACGCGGAACTGCCGCTAATGCTCGCTGGAAAAAAATCTTTGCGTTTCCGGAGATCGGATTCCGGCACGATTGGACCTTCATACTCGTACCAGTCCACCAACAGCAATGGAAAGATCGAGCGACCGTCTTCGAGGAACAGCTTGTAGCCGATCGGATTGGGGCGATAGTCCTGCACGCGAGTCAGCAAGGTGGGAGTTGCTCCAGGAGTCGGGCCATCATCGAGCTTGCCGGGGGCTTCGTTGATCAATTGAAAGCTGCCTTGAGGCAAATAAGCCTCGAACTCGATGACCGTTGGAGCGTCCTCCGCCGCCAGCACGTCCTGACCGACCTCGGGGCGTTTGAGGCTGCTGTTCCAAATACTCAATCGCGGCAGACGGCCTTGGAACGATGTTAGACCGCTGAGTTGGACACGGATGCGATACAGACCGGACGTGGGGATTCGGATTTGACCGTGTAGCAAGCTGGGATAGATCAGCCAGCGCTGCGGGCTCGGAGCCGATTGACGATTGGTCGTGGAACTGGGCTGCTCTAGGGGAAATGCTTGCTGCAAGACCGTATCGGCCGCTTTGAGATACCGCTCGACATGTGACGGCGAGAGCGTCAGCAACGCCCCAATTCGGTCAAAGCCGTGCCAGCGGGGATCCTCGTTGAGAGCGCCTGGCATGGTTGGGTCGAAGTGGACGCCCAATAGGTCATATACCGTCTTTGAGTACTCCTCACGAGAGAGCCGATTGAGCGTCACTGGCCCGCGCCGGGCCATCCGGGCGGCTTCCCCTTCTTTCAGTCGCTGCGAAATCCACTCCGACACTCGACCCAGTTCTGCGGCCTGGGGCTGCGGTTCCGTCACGGGTGGCATCTCGCCAGAGCTGATCCGAAACAGTACCTCGGCCCATCGCTCGGCGATCTGTTGCGAACCGAAGTCATGTGCCAGTGTGTCCAGCCGGAAATCTCCTTGCGGTTGTTGGGCGTCATGACAGCGGAGGCAATGGGCATTAAAAAACGGCAGTACATTGACTTCGAATTCGTCCTGTTCGGCAGGCGAGGGTGAGTCAGCCGGTTTCGCATCCGTTTTCACACCAGTTTTTACACCTGGATTCACCATTCGCACGCTGTACAGAGAGGTGCGGGCAGTAATGAACAAAGTCTTGTAATCGTCGCCACCAAAGCAGAGATTGGCCGGCGCTTCCGGCACATCGATCTGTTCCAGCAGTTTTCCTGCCGGATCGTAAATTTTTACGTTGCCATGGGTCGTGTAGAGATTTCCTTTTACATCGACCTTCAATCCGTCGCTACCCTCGGGAATTGTGAACAGCTTCTTCCCCAATTGCCCGTCTTTGCTAACCTCGTAGCAATGAATTCCGGGAGGGAGGTCATGAAACGCTGGGTCGGGGTGTCTGGAGTTGCCGCCCGTGTCTGCCACATACAGACGCGTCTCGTCCGGCGAGAAGACGATCCCATTCGGCATGGCGAGGTTATCGATGACGACTTCGATCTTACCCGTCTGCGGGTCAAGTTTGAACACAAAATGACCGGGCAATTCACCTGGCTCGGACAGGCCCCACGGTGGATCGGTGAACCAAAGTGTGCCGTCCGACCGCACTGCCACATCGTTCGGCGAGTTAAACCGCTGGCCCTCAAAACGGTCCGCCAAAACCGTGATCTCGCCGTCCTGCTCGATGCGCACAAGGTTACGCGCCAGATGTTGGCACGAGATCAGCCGACCTTCCAGGTCGAGTATATTGCCGTTGGCCTGTTCGCTTGGGCGATAGACCGATACGCCGCCGTCTTCCGTCCATTGCATCCATTTGCTATTCGGGATGTCCGAGAAGATCAGCTTTCTTTGGTCGGGTAGCCAGACCGGACCTTCCGTGAACTTCATGTCTCCACCCAGTTTGATGACTTTTGCCCCTTCGGCTACAAGCGGGGTATCACCGACGGCCAGCACGGCTTGCCCGATCAGGGCAATCATCCAAAGGCAAGGCAACAAGCGTTTCATGGCGAGCTCCTGTTTGAGACTTTCGTTAAGTTGTGGCTTTGCTTCTTGAACTGCTCACCATGGCAGCACCATGCGATTGGCGCGTTCTTGATCTGGCGCTGAAGTCAGACGCTCTTCCGGTGGCATCGACACAAACTTCCAGCTCTCCGCCTTGACTCGCACGATGCCACCGGGCGTGTAGCCGGCCAAAAGTTCGACGAACTGCAGCTTCAACTGCACGCCGCTGCTGCCCAACGGCGGCGATTCGAGATTTTTCCACTCAACCAGCTTGGCGAACTTGCGATCCGCGCGGTGAAACCAGGTCCGGCGAGTCTTATGCGAAACGGCAACCGCTATCCGCTCGTCCCGGTCCTGTGACAGTTCAGCAATAATTTGCGGATCGACATCGAACAGCGTCAGCGTGACGATGCCACCGCCGTAATCGAAGTGCTCGATGTGATCGATCCAACCGGCCGTCCAGCGCTCTCGTTCGTACTGCACATGCCGCTGCCGCTGTCGTTCAGTCGCCCTGGTTCGGCTCGCTTCGTCCAGCCACAAACGTCCGATGCGGAACTCACCTTGCCCCCAACCCTGACACCAAGTCAAGTTGAATTGCACACTGTCGCCCGGTCGGATTTGGCTGAGTTCGACCCATTGCGATCCCTGCCAGATCTCGGAACGCTCATCGATATCGAACGTAAAACTTGTGTTGATGCCGGCCGTTACAAGTTCGCCGGCTTGACCGCCGCCTGGCAGTACGGCGTGCGGTTGGTTTGCCGTCGGGGCGTCTGCGATGGCTGCGGGTGGCAGGGCGATGGGCTTGAGCGTGATCTTCTCTTTGGCGGTATCGACCGAGACGACGTTCCAGGCCTGACCGCGACGCTGGTAGTAACTGAAATCGTCTTCGATCAGCAGCGCATGATTCTCGGCAATCGCAAACTGCTGCTTGTCGTCGGGAAGGGATGGGATCGTCGCTTCTTCGCCAGCAGGCGGAGCGATAAAGTGCCCGTGCACATGGGTGCCGAGGGGTAGATCGCGCAGTTCCGCACGGGCTCCGTGATGCCAGACGCAGGCGTAAGGCAGCAACGCAAACCAATGCGGTGGACCGGTGTAGTAACGGTTCTCGTCGCCATCCAAACGAATACCGGCACGACGATTCACAGCATCGATATAGACCAGTTCGCCGGAGATGTACCGAGCTTTGCTTGGGTCGGCGAACGGCGGTGCGACTGGCTCATCCGCGGCTGCGATCAATGCAAAACTGCCGCTTGCCAGTAACATCGCCGCGCCAATCGCCACTCGTGAAATGGCTTGCATCAAATCACCTCCGACACGATGCCGTTGCTGTCGGCGAATTGTTCGACCGGTACATCCATTTTTTGTGCCATGGTCAGTAGGAGATTGCTGAGGTGAGCCTTGCTGTTGACGGCGCTGTGATAGATTCCGGGATGTTTGTCGTAGCCCTGGAAATCTCTGGTGAGGTTGTAATCGATGTGCTGGCCATGCTTGAACCCGAGCGCCGTGCCACCGGCCAGAATGATCGGCAGGCTGGCGTTGCCGTGACTATGTCCATAGGCCATCCCGCTGCCGTAGAGGGCCATTGTTGATTCGATCAGCGGTCCATCGGCATCCTTCACCTCACGCAGTCGGTCGAGGAAGTAACCAAACTGTTGTAGGTTAAACGTGTCGCTAGACATCAAGTCGGCGAGCAGTTTCGGGTTGCCGTTGTGATGAGACAGAGAGTGACGATCCTGCTTTACACCAATCTCGGGGACAGCGGGGCCAGTCCCTTCGTTCCCCGTGCTGAAGGTGGCGACGCGAGTTATGTCCGTTTGGAACGCCAACACCAGAATGTCGTACATGGTCCGCAGGTACTCGCCGAGTCGTTCCAGTGATAAATCGCGATTGAGCTGCGAGGCGACGGCGTCCTCGATCTTGGGGCGAGGGACATCGAGCCATTTGTCAGCCCGCTGTGTGCGAATCTCGACTTCCCGCACAGAACTTAGGTACTGCTCCAATCGTCCCTTATCCGCCGATCCCAGTTGGCGGTCGAGGGTCGCGGCCTCGTCGATGACCGCATCCAAAATACTGCTGCGTCGCTGCAGTCCGCGCCGCTGACTGGCCACGCCCGCTTTGGGTTCTTCAAACAATTCCCGGAACACAACGCCCGGGTTTCCCTGCGCGGGCAGTTGAATCCCATCGGCGTTATAAGATAGTGAATGCCCCTGGTTACTCAGCTCGATGGACGAAAATCGCGTTTGCGGCGCGGTCACGGTCGCCATGAGTTGATCGACCGAGATCGTGTTGCGTTCTGACTGCCCGATTTTGCCACCGGTCAGCCAGATCGTTGAACAGTTGTGATGGTGGCCCAGGCCATGCGGATGATACATTCCGCTGAACGGCGTGATGACGTCGCGGTGCTTTTCAAGTGCCTGCAAGGGCTTGGACATTTGATAGTCCTTGCCCGCCGTGGCCATCTGGTATTCCTGCGTGTTGACGCCGTTGGGCAGGTAGATGAAGACGCTGCGTTTGGGACGCACGGCTTTGTCGGCGGCGAGCAGGGGACGCATACAGTCGAGCAGCGGCAGCGCTAGCGAGACACCGAGTCCGCGTAACACGTGGCGACGATTGAGCAGCCAGTTTTGACGAAGGAAGTTGGCCATGAGTTTGCTCCTGTGGAGGGTGTTAATTAGTATACCGTAGAACGGGTCTCCAGGCGATTGCCCGTTGGACCGAGTTTGCTCGGGCAAAGGGCAAATCCATACGAGCACCACGCATGGCAGTAGGTGACGTTGTTTCCGAACTCGAAGTCTTATTTGCAATACTCCTGCGAGTCCAGCTGCGCCCAATCCGCCGCAGTCGCGGGCCGCAGTCCTGGCTGACGCAGTCTCTCGCGCAGTGCGAAGGATGAAAAATCGCGATGCCATTTGGCTAAAGGCCTCGGCTTGCAGCCGATTGTTTACCACACGACGACAAAGCACTAGTACTTCGGAAAGATATCGGGGCTGGGAAATCGCTCCTCAAGACTCTCTCTGAGGTATTCTTCACGTGACAGGTTGACCAGGGGCCAGGTCGTCGGTCGGACCCGCACGACCCGGCCGGGACGGATGCCTTCGATGATCTGGCCCGTCCCGAAGCGAATCTGAATGCCGCTGCTACCCAGCGGGGCGTCTCCCGGTAGCTTGGCGACCTCCAGGATCGATCCGCCGGAGGCCATGTGGGCAGGGCTGTATTCTCCGTGGGTATGCTTCAACGTGCTCTCGACCGAGTTCATCTGCGCGGAGCCGCCCGCCTTGAAGTCGGCCATTCTCCAACTCCATAACCGGATTTCGCACAGAAAACAAAGGAATTAATCAGTAATGGAGATTTTCAAATGCAAAATGTGGCACCATGTGGCAACGCGCATTCAATTGGGCGGAAAGCAGCAACAGATGCAATGGCAACGCGGCTTAACAGATACCGCTTGCATCGAGGTGTCTTTCATTTTGCATTTTCCATTCTCCAATAATCATTACTCATTCCCTGTCCATCCTGACGATCCAGATTTGACAATGAAACGACTGCCTGGAATTCCGGCATACTAAACCTCGATCACCGGATTTCGCGTACGAAAAGCAGAATGATTAATGAGTACTGGAGATTTTCAAATGCAAAATGTGGAAACATATGGCAACGCGAATTCGATTGGGCCGGAAGCGGCAACTAGCATGCAATGGCGACGCGGCTTAACAGATGCCGCTTGCATCGAAGTGTCTTTCATTCTGCATTTTCCATTCTCCAATAATCATTACTCATTTGCTGTCCATGTTGACATCCCAGCTTCTGGGGAAACGACCACCTGGAAGCCGGCCATCCTTCGCCTCGATCACCGGATTTCACACGGCAAACCAGAATGATTAATGAGTAATGGAGATTTTCAAATGCAAAATGTGGAACCATATGGCAACGCGAATTCGACTGGGGGGAAGCGGCAACCAACATGCATTGGCGACGCGGCTTAACAGACGCCGCTTGCATCGAGGTGCCTTTCATTCTGCATTTTCCATTCTCCAATAATCATTACTCATTTTCTGTCCATGTTGACATCCCAGCTTCGACCTGGGAAACGACCGCCTGGAAGCCGGCCATCCTTCGCCTCGATCACCGGATTTCACACGGCAAACCAGAATGATTAATGAGTAATGAAGATTTTCAAATGCAAAATGCGGCACCATATGGCAACGCGAATTCAATTGGGCGAGAAGCAGCAACAGATGCAATGGCGACGCGGCTTAACAGACGCCGCTTGCATCGAGGTGTCTTTCATTCTGCATTTTCCATTCTCCAATAATCATTACTCATTCCCTGCCCATCGTGACATCCCAGTTTCTGGTGAAACGACCGCCTGGAAGTCGGCCATTCTCCGCCTCGATCACCGGATTTCGCACGGAAACCAGAATGATTAATGAGTAATGGAGATTTTCAAATGCAAAATGTGGCACCATATGGCAACGCGAATTCAATTGGGCGAGAAGCAGCAACAGATGCAATGGCAACGCGACTGAACAGACGCCGCTTGCATCGAGTCTTTCATTCTGCATTTTCCATTCTCCAATAATCATTACTCATTCCATGCCCATTGTGACACCCCAACTTCCTAGTGCAACGACCGCCCGGAAGTCGGCCATTCTCCGCCTCGATCACCGGATTTCACACGGCAAACCAGAATGATTAATGAGTAATGGAGATTTTCAAATGCGAAATGCGGCACCATATGGCAACGCGAATTCGATTGGGCGAAAAGCAGCAACAGATAAACTGGCGACGCGACTTAACAGACGCCGCCTGCACCGACGCGGTCTCCATTCTGCATTTTCCATTCTCCAATAATCATTACTCATTCCATGCCCGTCCTGACGATCCAGATTTGACAATGAAACGACTGCCTGGAATTCCGGCTATGCTAAACCTCGATCACCGGATTTCTGCATGAAAACCAGAATGATTAATGAGTAATGGAGATTTTCAAATGCAAAATGCGGCACCATATGGCAACGCGAATTCGATTGGGCCGGAAGCGGCAACTAGCATGCTGGCGATGCGGCTTAACATACGCCGCCTGCACCGACGCGGTCTCCATTCTGCATTTTCCATTCTCCAATAATCATTACTCATTCCATGCCCGTCCTGACGATCCAGATTTGACAATGAAACGACTGCCTGGAAACCGGCGTGCTAAACCTCGATCACCGGATTTTGCATGAAAACCAGAATGATTAATGAGTAATGGAGATTTTCAAATGCAAAATGTGGAACCATACGGCAACGCGAATCCGACTGGATTGGAAGCGGCAACCAACATACTGACGACGCGGCTTAACAGACGCCGCTTGCATCGAGGTGGCTTTCATTCTGCATTTTCCATTCTCCAATACTCATTACTCATTTCCCGCCCGACCTGACGATTCAGATTTGACAATGAAACGGCTGCCTGGAAACCGGCGTGCTAAACCTCGATCACCGGATTTTGCATGAAAACCAGAATGATTAATGAGTAATGGAGATTTTCAAATGCAAAATATAGAACCATACGGCAACGCGAATTCGACTGGGCGAAAAGCAGCAACAGATAAACTGGCAACGCGGCTAAACAGACGCCGCTTGCATCGAGGTGTCTTTCATTCTGCATTTTCCATTCTCCAATAATCATTACTCATTCCATGCCCGTCCTGACGATCCAGATTCGACAATGAAACGACTGCCTGGAATTCCGGTATACTAAACCTCGATCACCGGATTTTGCATGAAAACCAGAATGATTAATGAGTAATGGAGATTTTCAAATGCAAAATGCGGCACCATATGGCAACGCGAATTCGATTGGGCCGGAAGCGGCAACTAACATGCTGGCGACGCGGCTTAACAGACGCCGCTTGCATCGAGGTGTCTTTCATTCTGCATTTTCCATTCTCCAATAATCATTACTCATTCCGTGCCCATCCTTACATCCCAGTTTCTGGTGAAACAACCACCTGGAAGCCGGCCATCCTTCGCCTCCATCACCGGATTTCGCACCGAAAACAGAATGATTAATGAGTAATGGAGATTTTCAAATGCAAAATGCGGCACCATATGGCAACGCGAATTCAATTGGGGAGAAGCGGCAACTAATGCATTGGCGACGCGGCTTAACAGACGCCGCTTGCATCGAGGTGCCTTTCATTCTGCATTTTCCATTCTCCAATAACCATTACTCATTCCGTGCCCATCCTGACGATCCAGATTTGACAATGAAACGACTGCCTGGAATTCCGGTATACTAAACCTCGATCACCGGATTTTGCATGAAAACCAGAATGATTAATGAGTAATGGAGATTTTCAAATGCAAAATGCGGCACCATATGGCAACGCGAATTCGATTGGGCCGGAAGCGGCAACTAACATGCTGGCGACGCGGCTAAACAGACGCCGCTTGCATCGAGGTGTCTTTCATTCTGCATTTTCCATTCTCCAATAATCATTACTCATTTCCTGCCCATCGTGACATCCCTGCTTCTGGTGAAACAACCACCTGGAAGCCGGCCATCCTTCGCCTAGGTCACCGAATTTCGCACAGAAAACAAAACGATTAATGAGTAATGAAGATTTTCAAATGCAAAATGCGGCACCACATGGCAACGCGAATTCAATTGGGCGAGAAGCAGCAACAGATGCAATGGCAACGCGACTGAACAGACGCCGCTTGCATCGAGTCTTTCATTCTGCATTTTCCATTCTCCAATAATCATTACTCATTCCGTGCCCATCCTTACATCCCAGTTTCTGGTGAAACGACCGCCTAGAAGTCGGCCATCCTTCGCCTCCATCACCGGATTTTGCATGAAAACCAGAATGATTAATGAGTAACGGAGATTTTCAAATGCAAAATGCGGCACCATATGGCAACGCGAATCCAATTGGGCGAAAAGCAGCAACAGATGCAATGGCAACGCGACTGAACAGACGCCGCCTGCACCGACGCGGTCTTCATTTTGCATCTTCCATTCTCCAATAATCATTACTCATTCCATGCCCGTCCTTACATCCCAGTTTCTGGTGAAACGACCGCCTAGAAGTCGGCCATCCTTCGCCTCCATCACCGGATTTTGCATGAAAACCAGAATGATTAATGAGTAACGGAGATTTTCAAATGCAAAATGCGGCACCATATGGCAACGCGAATCCAATTGGGCGAAAAGCAGCAACAGATGCAATGGCAACGCGGCTGAACAGACGCCGCCTGCACCGACGCGGTCTTCATTTTGCATTTTCCATTCTCCAATACTCATTACTCATTCCATGCCCGTCCTGACGATCCAGATTTGACAATGAAACGGCTGACTGGAAACCGGCGTGCTAAACCTCGGTCACCGGATTTCGCACAGAAAACAGAAATGATTAATGAGTAATGGAGATTTTCAAATGCAAAATGCGGCACCACATGGCAACGCGAATTCAATTGGGCGAGAAGCAGCAACAGACGTACTGGCAACGCGGTTAAACAAACGCCGCTTGCATCGAGGTGCCTTTCATTCTGCATTTTCCATCCTCCAATAATCATTACTCATTTTCTGTCCATGTTGACATCCCAGCGACCTGGCGAAACGACCGCCTGGAAGTCGGCCATTCTCCAACTCCATCACCGGATTTCGTACGGAAAACCAGAATGATTAATGAGTAATGAAGATTTTCAAATGCAAAATGCGCGGCCATGTCGCATTGCGTAATCGATCCCGATCACGCAGCTAGTCCTTTCGGGAACGTAAGTAATAAAGGCAACAGCAACGCGAGCAAGCTTTCGGTTTTGGACTCCTAACGAGTTCTGCCACGCAGGCTCAATCATCGTCATCATCGTCACTTTGTTGCTTCGTTTTTTTCTGTACCGGAGGGGCAGGGGAGAGCTCTTGGCCAAAGAAATAATCTGGATAGCCCCAATGATGCTCTTTCGCGAACGCCTTCTTTTTGATCGAGCGAACTTCGGAGCTCAGCCGCTGCAAATTGGCTGGATCCAACAACGGATCGTGTGTCTCGACGCGCCAAGTCTGCAGGGCGGTCTGTAGCTCATTCAGAATATCGGCGTGTTCCGGTGAATCTGCCAGGTTCATAAACTCGTAGGGATCTGCTTGTAAGTCGTACAGCTCAAAACGCGGCGGTTGACGCATGCGAGCATAAGCGGCTTGGACTGCCGGCGAGGCCTGGGCAATCGCAGCCGATAAATCGAGTCCACCGGCGATTTCGCGCCGCCGAGCTTCCTTCTGCAGTTTGGAGAGCGTGAGATCGTAGTCGGGATGAACTTCGCCGGGTAGCAGCGTCTCGATCAGTTTATACCGCTCCGTACATACGGACCGTTGCGGAAAGTAGTTTGGCGCCGCCGCATGCGTGTGATACTCGGCAAAACAGTACTGGCGCCACTCGACTGTCCCGGGCTGGAATAACGGTTGCAGGGCCAGACCCGGTAGCTGCTCTGCCGATGGCACGCCAGCCGCGGCCATTAGGGTGGGCACCAGATCGATGGTCGAGACCAATTCGCTGCGTACCTGTGGTGCGATTTGCCCCGGCCAACGAATCAGTAGCGGTATTTGTACTCCCCCTTCGTAACAGGTCCTTTTCCCCCGCAGCATGTCCGCGCCATGGTCGCCGAAATAAATGACGACAGTGTTCTCCGCCTTACCGCTTTGCTCCAATTCGGACAGCAGATCCCCTACCAACGAATCCAACCGACTGAGGCAATTGTAGTAATCCGCTACCATCTCGCGCATGCCGGGCGGATCGATGCCCATGTAACTCATGGCTTGCACTTCGTCTGCGACCTGCGGTTCTGCCGGTAGGCCGTTGACCTGTCGCAGCCAAGTATCATGGGCGTCGGGGTAATTGACGCTTAAGAAAAACGGTTCATCGCCCGCGTTAAAAAATGTGGCAGCATGTTTGCTGTAATCCAATAGGTTCTTGCGAGCGAAGTTGCCAGACTTGATCTGGTGGAAGTCAAAAGGAAACGCTGACTCCGGATTGATATGCAGTTTGCCGATAATGCCCGTTCGATAGCCCGCCTGTTTCAGGCTCCGCGGCAAATTCGGTAGGTCGTCGCGATAGAGGCGAAAACCCCAAGTCGCCAAGCCAATCTGACCATGTTGATGAGGATACAGTCCCGTCAAAAAGCTGGCGCGAGATTGACTGCAACCCGCCTGCGGTACATACGCTCGATTAAAACGCAGCCCTTCACTGGCCAAGCGATCCAGATGTGGCGTGCGAGCGTATTGGTCGCCGTAACACCCCAGTTCCGGTCCATTATCCTCGGAGACAATCAATAAGATATTCGGCTGGTCAGCGAGTGCTGGAGACAGCCCGCAGAGGATCGCTATCCCCATACAGAACAATCGGATTACCATGTTTAGCTACTTTGCTTGAAATGCAGGAGGATGGTCGAGGTTCGCTCCGCGAACCGTTGGATGGTGTTGGTCCGCGGAGCGAACCGCGACACTAGTGTCCAATCGACAACTTGCCGAATTGGATGTGGGTTCGAGGTGTATCGATGGTGCCACTATCCCAGACCGCGCGAAACTCGCCCGGTGCCACCTCGATGAGCGTCGGGTACGAGTTCTTGATGCCGGCATCGTAAAAAGTCTTCTGCTCGCTCCAAGTTCCACCTGCCAGTTTGATCTTGTAGCGCAAAGAAGTTCTACCGCCATGAGGGAAGTCTGCGGTTTTGGTCCGCTGGGGCGGACCATCATTGTAAACATAAATGTGAGTACCATTGGTAGCTTGCCCAAAGAAGCCTTTCGACTTGGCGTTGTGCAGCTCCGGTTCCTCGGTGGCCTCGCTCCAGTTCCTTCCACCATCGCGACTCACACTGGAGTAGGCTCGGGGTGGATCGGTTGTCAAGCTGTCTTCGTCGTAATTGGCGGTCCGCATGACAATCTTGAGTTCCCCAGGATTGTCGCCCGGTGCGATGTTCCCCTCGTGCAAAAAAACGCGAGCCGATGTCGGCTGTGGAATGAATGCTTCTAGTTTCCATTCCAAGAGGCTGGTGCTGCTCAGGATAAAATGATCGCGAGAACCGCGCGGATCGGATGCCAGCGTGTTGCGGTGTGCTGGCAGTAGAAATCGCTTCCGGCCCTGGAACTCGGCCTCCACAATGCCAGCGTTTAGTATCAGCGGGCCAGTGTATTCCATGGCCATTTCCACCGGGGTCCAAGATCGCCCTCCGTCGGCTGTGAAGGCTCCGCAAAGCTGCGATTCTTCGCTGTTCTTTTGCACGATGGGGCAACGCATGGCAAAGCACCAGATCACGGCCTGGTTCGGTGCGCGATACAAGACAGGGTTTGCATAGGCATACTGGATCGCCCCCTGACGTTGGCGATGATCAAACACCACAACAGGCTCCATCCAAGAATCTCCATCGTCTCTGGATAGGCTGACAAGAATATCTCCCATATCCGATTTGCCGGTGATCTGGACACCAAAGGCCACCAACAGATCCTTCTTTTTGTCCCCTTGAATGATGACTGGCTGCCAGACCTTGCCTGCCTGAGGATGCTGTTCGACACGGCGAATGACTCGAACGTCCGAGACATCACCCTGGTGCTGTGTCGATTGGCCGAACACACTTTGCATTAGGAGGCTGATGCAAGAAATCATAAACAGGGCAATGCGGATTTGGCTACTCACGTTGGATCTCGGTATATCTGCGGGTTAAGATCATCTGTTTCCGTTCGCGGCCTGATGTTGATACTAGGGGCTGGCGCATTGCGCAAGTCGTCCGTTTGTTGCTCCGAGACATCTCCGTACTCAGCGGATCTGCCTCCGCGGAAGCCCGTTAAATAACGACCTGCTCCACGGTACCCTGCAGATCATGAACGGTCACGATTTCTTGCGTTTCTTCTTCGGTTGCGATGCGTCGAAATCAACTTCCACTGGTGGCGGACTCTTGACTCGCTGCTGTAGCATCTGGTCCAACTGCGCGCTGAGTTGTTCGCGAGTCGCTTTTTGCTCGGGCAGGTCGGCAATGTTGCGTTGTTCGATCCAATAGGCGTTCTCATGGCTGGCGCAATTTTTATCGCCGTAGTCGTACAATTCTTCGGCGACGGTCTTCCGATCGGCCCACGAGATCCAGCGGGTATAACGATGCGTGTCGGTCCGTAGCGAATACCCCATAAACTCCGGGGCCGTCTTTTTAAAAGGTCGAGCGAATTGGCTGAGCACCGCGTCGCGACCGCTGGCCTGTGGATCGTTGAGGTTTGATACAAGGCTGCGACCATCCAGATCGTCTGGTAACGGCAAGCCGGCAAGCGAGACAAGCGTGGGGTACAAGTCGACCGTTTCGACTAACGCTTGCGTAGGGACACCCGACTGCGGCAATGTCGGAACCCGAATCAGCAGAGGAATGCGGGTGTCACGTTCAAAATTAGTCCCTTTGCACCAGCGGTTCTTCTCGCCCAATGAAAAGCCATGGTCTCCCCACAACACCACGATGGTATTCTCGGCCAATCCCAATCGTTCGAGCTCATTGAGCAGTTTACCGACCTGTGCATCAACGTAACTGACACAGGCATAATAGCCATGCCGCAATTGGCGAGTGGTTGCAGCATCCACTTTTTCGTCTTTGGGGATGTCGCGATACCCGCCTAACTCGCGGTGGCTATGAAGCGCATGAATCGAGACGTCTTGGACCTGCCTACCATCATCGCTCACATCAAAAATATTGGGGTCATACAGGTCCCAATAGCGTTTGGGAGCGTTGAACGGCAGGTGCGGTTTGAGGAAACCCACGGCCAGAAAAAACGGCTTTTCATTTGCTTTGAGGGATACTAATTTCTCGATAGCCAGGGCGGCCAGTTTGCCGTCCGAATAACCATCATCAGGAACATCCGCAGCTTCCCAGGCGGCACCTTTGCCCGACTCTCCCGAATCACGTCTGGCATAGTTTCTCCAGCCTGGCTGCTTGAGGATTTCAGGTTCCGACCAGGAGGCAGGATCCAGTTCTAGCTCGTTTCCACTGAAAACTTTGCCCATTGATATCGCGTGATAGCCATTGTTCTTGAAGTGCTGCGGCAAGGTCACCAAGTCCGGATGAGTATCTCGAAACAGATTGCGGTTGTGCCAGACTCTGGTGTTATCCGGCAAACGGCCCGTCAACAGCGACGTGCGTGAGGGACCGCAGACGGCCTGCATGCAATAAGCGCGCTGAAAGACGCGACTTTGGCTGGCCAGTCGATCAATGTTCGGCGATTGTACCAAGGAATCGCCGTAGCATCCGAGCGATGTTCGCAAGTCATCGACGGCGATGAACAGCACATTTGGTGGTTGGGCTGGCAGCCTGGTGGGCGATAGCAGGGCACCCAATGCCATAATGATCGATGTCGCCCTTACGATCGATGTCATAAGTACCGATTCCAACGGTGTTGTTCGTTGTTTTTTCATGGTCTATTTTGGGGTGACTGGGCGGGAAGTTGTCTGGCAACGGTTCAGCGTTAGGTTATCACAGTGAGGCAGCCTTTTGGCGCGCCCGCTCGCCTTTCTTTTTTTTCGGTTTTCCAACCGCGTCCGGATCGTAGTTCGGATTCGGCGGCATCATCTCGGCTCCGACTTCGGTTCGCCAAGCAGCCAACTCCTCGCGGAGTTCCGAAAATTTGGCGGGCTGAGTTTCCACCAAGTTGATCGTCTCACCTAAATCTTCATCAAGGTTGTACAGTTCGTATCCAGCTGGGTCGAAGGTCTCGATCAGCTTCCACGGTCCTTTGCGAATGACACTGGACGGGACGCTGGAGGGGTGTTCATTGTAGTGTGGGAAATGCCAGAAGAGCGATTGTCGGTTCAGGTTGGTGACGTGGCCATGCACGAGTTGGGTCAAGTCCAGTCCATCGACATGCTGATTCGGAAGTGCCGGCAATCCACAGGCTGCCAAACACGTCGGATACAGGTCGTTGCTGATCACGGGCTCGTCCACGACCACACTCTGTTTGGCCGTTCCGGGCAATTTGACAATCAATGGCACGCGGATGCCACCCTCGTAGTAGGCACCTTTATTGGCGCGCAGCGGTGCGTGGTCGGTAGCTTTCCAAAAGCCACCATTGTCGCTGGTGAAAATGATGATCGTATTATCCGCTAACTTGAGTTCCTCTAAGGTCTCCAACACGCGGCCCACACTGTCATCGATGCTCTCGACCATGGCCGCGTATTCAGGCAGCCCCTGTCGCTCGGATTCTGGAATTGCGGCGTATTTGGCGACGACTTCCGGTTTGGCTTGCAGGGGTGTATGCACCCCGTAATGTGGGAAGTACAGGAAGAACGGCTGCGCCGTGCTCTTGGTGCCTGGTTCTTGGTTCTGCGTAACTTGAGTATCACGAATGAACCGCACAGCTTCCTCCGTCAGCCGATCGGTCAGGTATTCCCCTTCCTCGCCATCGGGCAGCACATTCCACTTCGCTCGCAGTTCGGTTCCGGGGATCAGCCAATCGCCTTGATAGGGGTAGAAATAGCTGCCCGGTGCGCCATGCGCGTTGCCACCGACGTTGACATCAAAGCCATGGTGTTCGGGCAGTGAGAATGGTTCGCTGCCCAAATGCCATTTGCCGATGTTGGCGGTGCGATAGCCATGACTGCGGAGTGCTTCGGACAGGGTGAGTTCCTCGACCGGCAGACCGCGGAGGAACCGCCCCGACATCAATCGGGCCTGCGGGTCCCAGCGACCGGAGGGCAGCCAATCGGTCAGCAACAAGCGAGCCGGGTATTTACCCGTGAGAATGGCGGCTCGGGTGGGGGAACAAACCGCACAGGCGGCGTAGGCATTGGTGAAGCGGGCTCCATCACGCGCCAAAGCATCGATGTGGGGCGTTTGGTAGTAGGTACTGCCTTGGCAGCCGAGATCCATCCAGCCCAAGTCATCGATCAAGAAGAGGACGATGTTGGGGGGATTCGTTTCACAACGAGCCAGTTCTGTGGCCGAAGCCATTAATAAAAACGTGAGGCAGGTGATGCAGGCTCTCATTTAGACAATCCGTTGGGAAGCAGTCGCTGGAAATCGCGACGAATTAAAAAACACCAGCAGCCCGCGTGATCCACAAAGGGCTGCTGGAAGTCTTCCATTTCACTGGCTTTGGATCCGATCGAGTCCCGACGGTTCGTCAACTCGGGCTGCGGTGCAGCTTGTAACTCTCCACCGCAAGCGAGTCGCCGCCGGGGAACTCGGGTCAACCCCTTTGCCCCGTTCCTATGCCTTGGTCCCGACCTCCGCGCGACGCTGGCGACGCAGGCCAAGCAAGCCACCCACGACCCCGACCAATAATAAGGACGATGGTTCAGGTACAGCGGTGACATTTAGCACAAGGCTGCCACTTGAGAAATAAGCCAACTTGCCGTCCCCGATGTCGAACGCGTTGGCAAGGCCGACGTTAATCACATTGGTGAAGTCTACATTGCCATTGATCAAGGTGTAGCTGCCAAGCCCAACGGTGGAATCCAGTCCAACCAAATTTGCAATCCCAAACGTATTATGCGTGCCTGTACCAACACCAAATGTGGTTGTGCCAGAAACATTTAAGGTCCAGGTTGGATCGAAAATCAAACCAAAGGGGTCCAAATTACTAAAGTTCAAGTCACCCACAATCTTGGCATTGCCACCCAGAGCACCGCCACGAATCTGTCCCAAAACGAAGTCCCCGGTTCCAGCTAGAGTCAAACTATGACCGTTTAAGCGAATGACGTTGTTATTTCCGCCTCCCGGCACGTAGAGGTTACTGGCAACCGAGTTGTTCGTCCAAGTCTGAGAGGCAGACAGGCGCGGCTGAATTTTTGTACCCGTCGCTGCTGCACCGCCCGTCGTTGTTGCACCAATCGTCACGTGGCCCGCACCATCCAGCATCGTGATACCGGCTGCACCGATGTCCAAATTGTAGTCACCGTTACCGCCATGCAGGACGGTCGTGCCCGTGCTGCGAAACTCAAATCCACCCACGGCGCGGTTGCTTCGAGTTGTAGAAACAATATTGGCTGCGTTCAGAGAATCGACGTTGAAGATAACGTAGTTGCCAGCCGTTGGGGTTACTGCATCGCCAGTCCCATCAGCGTTGGCACTCCACTGAGCATTAGCCCAGTTTCTATCGCCGTCCGTGGCGCGATACACGTCGACAAGGTCTGCGAACGCAGTATTCGCGGTATAGCCCAGCAGTAGAATTGCGCAGAATATTAGTGAAATTCTCATGATGGTGGGGTCCTCAACTGTTATGCGGAAAAGGAACGGATCCAGCCGCAAGGCGGTGCTTAGGTAATTTGCACCCGCCAGGCCGACGATGCCGCAAGGGCGAACTACCCTAGTTTAAACCCGCTTAATGGAATGTAAACAATCATTGATGTCCATAGAGAGTATGTTTATGGGCATAATCACTACTGCCCGCTACAGCCGTACCGCTGGGTGGGGCGATGGCAACAATGCCGAGATTCTCTGCTCAAAAAAGAGGGGTGCACAACAAAATCAACAATCCGCGAATCGGGCGGGACTCAACACCCATCGTCAGGCCAATCAGCGGGAACTGTTTTGCGAATCCCGATATTGTTTGGGGGTCATGGCCATTTGTTGGCGGAAGATGCGGCATAACCCATGGGCGGTCTGAAAGCCACTCAACCGCGCCACTTTACTCAGCGAATCGTCGGTATCTCGCAGGAGCTTTTTGGCAATGTCCAAGCGGATGTGCCGCAATTGTTCCATGGGGGCGCGAACGTAGTGTTCGCGAAAGGCCTTCTCCAAGCCGCTCCGCGACATCGGGACATGCTTGACAATGTCGCTCATGCTGATCGGCTCCGCGGCATGATCGCGAATGTATTTCAGTGCCGCTGCCACATGCGGATGGCTGGTGGCCAAACTATCGGTACTGCGTCTTTCGGCAATCCCACGCGGAGGAATGTAGATCGGCTGCTCCGGTGGTGCCTCGCCGTCCATCAGTCGCTGCAGCAGCGCCGCGGCCTCGTAGCCAATCAGCTCCAGATTGGGGTCGATGCTGGAGAGCGACACGTACAGGCAATTGCAAATCGTCTCCGTGTTGTCGATCCCCAGGACAGCGACTTGGTCGGGAACCGACAATCCGGCCGCCAAACACGATTCCAACACCTCCACGGCCTCATTGTCGCGGGCCAAAACCGCTAACGGTTTAGGCAGCTCGCTGAATCGTTTCACCAACCAAGCCTTGCGTTGCTCCCGAGTATCGGCGCGGCGGCCACGTTCCGTTTGCCACGACAGCAGGTGACAATCGTAGCCACGCGCCTGAATGATCTCACTGAAACACCTGCGTCGACGTTGGCTCACGCCCAACTCCCAGCGATGGACAAAGGCAAATTGCCGATAGCCTTTATCCAAAAAGTACTCCGCGGCCATCCCGACAATCGCGGCATTGTCCATGGTGACACGCGGTAGAGAAATCGTCGGTCGACTTTCCGCTAGATCGACGACGGGCAACTGCAACGCCTTGAGCTGCTGCCACAGTTCCACACGAGTGCCCAACAGTGTTAACACGCCATCACCTTGCCAACGCTTGGGAACGGGTTCATCAAAGTCAAAGGTGAGGTGCCAATGGTTCTCACGAGCAAATCGGGCCACCCCCAGATGGATCTCTGGGTAATACCAACCCAAGGTCAGCAGCACGTCCCGGCTGCGATCCCCTGGTCGCCGCGGCTCGGCCTGCGATTCCGCAGGACTCCGCTGAAAATGGCTCAATGCGTTGCGGGAGTTCATGTCAATCAATCGAGTCAGTAGTGATGAAACCGCGCCATCCGATGACCAGCAATCACCCTGGGAACGGGACGCCAGTCATTAAATTGTACAAAAGCTTCATTAAATTGACAATATGCCCAGGAGCCCCCGCAGGCTATAGTTAGGGGGCTCAAGCACGCCGTTGGGTTCATTCGCAGGCTCGGGAACGTCCGCCGGTGCCCCCGCAAAACAACCCGGCAACTGCCCTAGGCGGATGCTGGAGTTGTGCACAGATCTTTATCCCACAGATCTTTATCCAAAAAGAGCGAAGGGTGCCCATGCTGAAGCCAGCGAACAGTCCACTCTCAGGTTTCATCTGTTGGGGTCTCCTGTTGGTCGCCGTCGGATTGATGGGGTGTTCCAACACCCGATCGGACTTGGCGCGGGTCAGCGGCGTGGTGACGCTGGATGGCCAGCCCTTGCCACGTGCGACCGTCGTTTTCCAACCGGAGGCAAATGGTCCGGCGTCTTTTGGCATAACCGACGAAACGGGCCGATACACGATGATGTACAACGCGGGGGTGCTGGGGGCCGTGGCTGGGCGGCACAAGGTGAAGATCACGACGTTTCAAGAGGGTGATCGGGATGCCGACCCACCCATTAAAAAGAGTCCTGAAATACTGCCTGATCGATATCATGGAGCGAGCGAATTAACGGCGGAAGTGGTGGCGTCGAAAGACAATCAAATCGACTTTTCGCTGACAGCCAACGAGTGAACGAATGAGCGCTGGGCGGCGTCTTTCCCTCAGATATTTTGGAGAGCCAGATGAACTTGCGTGGTCAGAAGCACCGAGGATTTACCTTGGTCGAATTGTTGGTGGTTATTGCCATTATTGGAGTCTTGATGGGGCTGCTGTTGCCGGCTGTACAGATGGCGCGGGAGGCTGCTCGGCGGACGCAATGCAGCAACAACCTCAAGAACTTGTGGCTGGCGAATCTCAACTACGAGTCCGCGCGGCAGGCTTTGCCAAGTGGCTATATTCGCACCGGGGGAGGAGCCGGTTGGGGCTGGGGAGCCAGGATTCTTCCCTACCTCGAGCAAAGTGCGTTGTTTGATCAGTTGGGAGTCACCCGCGTACCGCTGGACGCCCTCTTTGCTGCACCGCCCGCCAATTTGACCCCATTGATGCAAACTCCGATTCCGACGTTCATATGTCCCAGTGACGTTGGAGCGGATGGCAATTTCTTGTTGCCCGTCGGTGGTGCCGGACGCAATCCTTTCCCGGGGGATCGGCAGCCGGCCGTCAGCAATTACAAGGGCTCGGCCGGGGTAATTGCCCCCCAGATTCGCATTGGGGCTTCTGGCACCGATGCCATTTCGCGCGACGGCCGCGGGCTGTTTTTTGCTAACAGCAAAGTAAGATTGGCCGAGATTATCGATGGAACAAGCAACACGATTGCTCTGGGTGAAGCCGACACGAGGATCCGTCGGTCAGGTGCTTGGTTGGGTATTCGCAGCGGCAACACCGTGAGCCATAGCAGTGTTTATTATGTCGTCAGCTGGGCAGGCGCTCGCTTGAACCAACCCCACGGAGCGCCCTTTCCCAACTCGGGCAACAGTGGCAGTCCCGACGCCAACCCCGGTTTGAATACGCCCCCAGGTGCCAATACGGGCTTTGGCAGTATGCATCCGGCGGGCGTTAATGTCTGCTTTGCCGACGGTTCCATCAAATTTTTAAGCGACGATATCGATCACCGACCCATTTACAGCGGCACGGGTTTGGGTGATGTCAATCAGATGGGCCTGTATCAGCGACTGATGTGTCGCAACGACGGCGTCCCGCTCAACGAGAGTTTCTGATCAGTGGTCAACGCGGCAGATCGAAGTACGTGAGCCCGCTCAGGCCCCGCCGTTTGCTGGGCAGGATCAAACTGAGCAACCAGCCGCTTGTGACACAAGTCAGCAGGCCGATCGGAGCGTAGGCAAATACTTGCAGCGGCTGTTGCCAACGAATGGCAAACAGGACCGCGGCACTGATCAGGGCTCCGGCAATGGCACCGGCTCCCGTCGCGCTGCGTGTAAAGATGCCCAAGACAAACAGCCCCGATAAGACGCCCCCAAATAAACCCAGGATCTGGATGAATGTTTCGTAAGCGGAGCGAATGTCGGTCCGGGCCAGCAGCAATGCGACTAGGATACCGATCACTCCAACCGTGATCGTCGTCCCTCGAGCGGCACGCAGGCACTGAGCATCGGTCGTCCGTGGCAACAGTCGCCGATAAAAGTCAGTTACAAAGGCGGTCGCAATCGAATTCATACTGCTGGAAAGGGTTGACTGGGCTGCAGAGAAAATGCCAGCCACGATGAGACCGGCCAATCCCATCGGCAATTCGCTCACCACAAAAAAGGGAAATACGGCGTCATTTTGCAGGGTCACGTCCATCCGTTCCGGTTGTTGTCGATAGAAGACGTAGAGTCCCGTCCCGATCAAGAAAAATGCCGCCTGGGCGGGAACCGACAGGAGTACGTTGAGCCAGATGCCGCGCGCGGCGGTCGCTTCATCGGTTGTCGTCAGGTACCGCTGCACAACATCCTGGCTGGCCGCGTAGGGCAGTAGGTTGTGGAACAAGGAGCCAATCATGATGACCCAAGCCGATGCCATCGTCAGGTCCCAACTCCAATTGACCGATTCAAATAACCGCCCGTCCTCGGATGCAATTCGGAAAGTGTTGCTCCACCCGCCGTCCAGTTGGTAGCTCAAATAGACAATGCTGATCACCGCTCCGGCGATCAATACGAGCGCCTGCACGACATCGGTCCAAATGACCGCTTCAATGCCACCGACCACCGTGTAGACGATGCACAGGAGTCCGATTCCCACGATGCAGGTCTCGATATTCAAATCGGAAACCGCGGCCAAAGCCAACGCGGGCAAGTAGAGGACCACCGCCATGCGGCCGCACTGGAACAAAATAAATAGCCCGCTACCCAACCACCTCACCGCCAGACTGAAGCGACGTTCCAAGTACTCGTAAGCAGAGGTCACATCCAAACGGCGGTAGAACGGCAGGAACACAAACACAATCAACGGCATGATCAAGACGTAGGTATTCGCCAGGAACAACGTCCAGCCGTCCGTGTAGGCGGCGGCCGGGATGGCCATGTAAGTGATGGCGCTCAGCATCGTCGCAAAGATGCTCAGGCCCGCCGCCCACCAGGGAATTCGCTGCCCGCCGCGAAAGTAGTCGTTGGTGGTCTGGTTTTTCTTAGCACATACCCAGCCGATCCAAACCATGAGCAGCAAATAGGCGAACACGGTTGCCGTGTTGACAACGCCAAAGCTCTTTTGCTGTGCGCGAGCTTGCATCGCCCAGACGTCAGGCGAGCGCACGCCCGGGCGGATTTCACCGGAAGGTACGACCCATTGGCCTCGCCAAGGGATCGTCGCGGTCGTCACATGCGACAGTGGCAAATCTTCAAGCGTTTTCCAAGTGTCGGTGATGGTGTGATAGGCCAGTGCCGTTTTCGGGAACCCCGGATGATCTGCCAGGGGTGAGAAGTCGACGAGGCTGCCGTCATCGCCTCCCAGGACTAAAAAGCTGGCTTGACCCAGCGCCGGTGCTGGGCTGGGTGCGGCGACCGCTGGGCGTGGCAGATCGGCCACGCGTTTCCAGCCCTGCTGCGGACGATAACAGTAGCAGTCTGTCAGGTAGCGTCGAACCGGTTTACCCGCGGCGTCCGCCGACAATTCGGCACCGCTGCATAGGTAAAAGGCCCGGTCCTGTACGGCAGCCACCGCCAGCATTCGCGGTGGCCCCGGCCAGCTGGGCAATGCTTCCCACTGCGGATTTTCTTGACTCAGGTTGAGCGCCCAAAAGTGACTCTCGGCCTGAGTCGCAGCCGGCGTCTCGATTCCACCGGCTACGTAGATCGTATCACCCAGCATGGCTCCACTGGCGTTGGCCAGCGCCCGCGGAAGTGCGGGCAGATCGGTCAACTCCACCCGTCCGTTCTTCCATCGCACGATGAAGCAGTCCGCATAGTGTTGCTGCGAGTCGCTGCCGCCCAAGCAGACCACGCCTGGCTCCATCGACGGCCCGCCTGAATAGGAAAGGCTAACTGCATAGCCCAATGGTCGAGGCAAACGACCGGCATCCAACCATTGCCCGTCCGGTCTCTCCAGTACAAACACTCGATCGTGCCAGACCTTGGTGCCTCCGTCCCACGGTGGTCCACCTGGAAAATTGGCACCTCCGGCCACAATCAACGACGTGCCATCGCTGCCGGCGATCGGCCCCGCCACGCCTCGTTCGTCCGGCAACGGTGCCAGCGCATGCCAGTTCAATCCCTCATCGGCCCAGGCGGATCCGGAAATCACGAGCAGCAAGAGCGGTGTGAAACAAGTGAGTCTTCGAGAGATCATTGGAACAAAACTTCGCTGTGGAAAGGAAATCAGCTCGGACTATTGCACAACGCCTGCTGGCAATACGCCTTCTCAAACAATACGCCGCGAGCGGCCAGACGATCGAGATGTGGCGATTTAACCATCGGGTGGCCGTAACAGCCCAAGGCGGTTCGCAGATCACCCACGGCGATAAACAGCACGTTATCAGGCTGCTGCGCAAACGTATAACACGGCATCAGGGCCAAAGCGAGTGACACGAACCGGACAATATAATTTTCTATCACTCGTCGAGGAACTCGCTCAAGTTCCCCTCTCCGGACGGACTTCTGGCGCAGCCCACTGCGGTCGATCCGATCGTCTCGCATCGCAATCAATTGTCTTTTGGAGGTTTGCGATTGGGTTTATCTAACGGCTCAGCATTCTCTACCGGAAGCCAGCGTGCTAACTCGGTCTTGGTGTCTTGGTACTCAGCCGAGTCGGCCAAGTTGGTCCATTCATGTGGGTCCTGCTGGTGATCGTACAGTTCTTCTCCTCCGTCTGCATAACGAATGTACCGCCAACGCTCGGTTCGCAGGGCGTGGTTTCCCTGCCCATGGGTAGTAAGTGCCGGACGAGTTCCAGGGGTAGCTGGGTCCTTGAGCAATGCTATCAGACTCGCTCCATCCAACCCAGTCACCTCCGGCAGGTGACAGAGTTCATTGAGGGTCGGAAACAAATCAACGGCGCTGACGGGCCGAGCGGTCCGTGTGTTGGGTTGTGTTGTCTTGGGTGCGGCGATGATCAATGGAATCCGAGTCGAGCGTTCCCATAGCGTGAACTTGTGCAGATGCTGTTTTTCTCCCAGATGCCAACCGTGGTCCGACCAGAAAACAACGATCGTGTTATTGGCAGAGGGGCTGGCATCCAACGCATCCAGCAATTGCCCCACCAACGCATCCGCGTAACTGATACTGGCCAGATAGGCTTGCAGCAGCTCTCGATACTTGCCTTCCCGCAAGACCAATTCATAGTCGCCGCGGCGATCAGCGGCCATGGCCTGTCCACCGGCCGGCAGATCATCAAGGTCATCTGCCTTGATCAACGGCGGAGTGATTTGGTCCAAAGGGTACAGGTCGAAGTATTTACGCGGCGCATAAAACGGCAAGTGCGGTCGATAGATACCCGCCGCCAGAAAGAATGGCTGCTTGGGCGGGGCCGCCAGGAACTGCTTGGCCCACTGGACCATTTTCCCGTCCCCCATCTCATCGTCATCCACGTCGAACGGCCCCCAATCGAATTCATTGGGGTTCTGCGGCGGTTTGCTCAGTGAACGCACGGCCTCGAGCTGATTGAGCGGAAAACCAGCGGGCCATTGGAATTTTTTGACCTTGCCTGTGAGGGCCAGTTCTGTTTGATAGTGACTATCAAAGACTTGATCGAAATACTCGTCCCAGTCACTGCGACGATTGAACCCCGGAGTGTGATGATTGACTTTGCCACCGCCGACGACATGATACCCATTGGCACGAAAGTGGCCGGGGAGACTTGTGATCCCCGGGAACGCCTCGTGCCACACAACATTATTGGCATAGATACCAGTCGAATTGGGGTTCCGCCCTGTCAGCACGCTGACTCGGCAGGGATTGCAGACGGGAGCCGGGACATGCGCGTTGGTAAACAACAATCCGCGGGCAGCCAAGCGGTCGATGTTCGGTGTTTGAACTTGTGGGTGGCCATTCAGGCATCCCACCCAGTCGTTCATGTCATCGACAATGATCATCAAGACGTTGGGGCGATGCTCGTCAGCTCGCAGTAAACCTGAAGGCAAACCTGACAGTACGATCCAACTGCAAACGCAGGCCAGGGAAAATCCGCAAACGTTCGTATTCATAAACTTTATTCCTCTGGCGCAGTCCACTACACGGCCCCCGCGCTGGATTCTTGTCGAAGTCCGCAACGTAAACCTAACGCATTGAGCTGCAGTACTGCCTGGGAAAAATCAGTGGCCGTGGGTCCCTCCAATGGCAGACGAGTTGGACCGCAATCGATGCCATGCTCTGCCATCCATTGCTTGAAGGTCGCAATCGGATGAGGACCACAGGCAACTAACAGGTCAATCATCTTTACGGCCAACGCTTGCAACTCCTCGGCTCGCTGCTGGTCACCCGAATCAAATGCCTTGATCATCGAAAGATACAGCGGAGCCGCAAAATTGTAGGTGCTACCCACAGCTCCCCGAGCCCCCACCGCCCAGGCACTCAACAGCCGTTCGTCTCGTCCGAATAACATGTCATATCGCCCCTCGTCCAAGGCGAGACATTCTGCGAAATCGTCTAGATCTTCATGCGTAAATTTGGCGCCGATCAAACTAGGGATTCGCGGCCCTGCGGCCTTAAGGAATTGGCTGACCGGTATATTCACGCCGGTCATCGATGGAATGTGGTAGTAGTAAAATGGCAACTCCGGCGCGGCTGCGGCAACCTGTTGGCACCAAGTTACCACTCCTTTCAGGCCCGAGGGTTTGAAGAACGTCGGCGGCATGCAGGCAATACTGTCCGCCCCGATCCGCTGGGCATGGGCGGCCAACTCGCACGCGTCCACCAACGAATTTTGTCCAACATGCACGATGACTCGTAAGCCGGTGGGGGCAACTTCAACCCAACGTTCCGCCAATTGGCAGCGCTCGCTGGTTGTCAACGACAGTCCCTCGCCGGTCGTCCCGCAGATGAAAGCGCCGACGACCCCATCCTGTTGTAGCCGGCGGGCGTAAGCCGCCACAATATCCAGGTTCAACCGGCCATCGTCGCGCAGCGGGGTGAATGGTGCGGCGATCAGGCCCGCTGTTTTGTTGACCACGATAGTGACTCTCTAATCAAGAAAAACGCGTTTCATTGCTCGTTTGGCGCAGACATCAGCCAGTCTCGATCAAACTTTGCGACAACCAAATAGCGATAAGCCCACGGCCGGCCACGGTCCCCGTGACGATGCTCGACGCCTTTTTCGTAAAAGCACAAAACTTGCCCATCTGGCAAAACTGCCAAATCACTGTAAGCGCTGGGACCATCATACAACTGCTTGCGAATCGGCCATGTTTTGCCGTCATCTTTGCTGACGTAAATCGATACGTTGCGACGCTCCTGATGCAAGCGCTCGGTGGTGTAGGGTGCCGAGTACAGCAGCCAAGGCTGGGAGTCGCTGCCATCGCCGGGAATGGACATTACTCCAGCCATACAACCCGGTTCAAGAATTTCATCGAAGAACTCTCGAGCTGACCAGTTCGAAACACCATCGGGGCTGATCGCAAAGGCACGGCGATTGCGTGCGTCGCCATTGCGTGATGTGACCATCACTCGCCCATCGGACAACTGCACCACGTTTGGCTCGCCCCCTTTGGGGACCGCGATCTCACCGGCCTGCCAGGAATGGCCCTGATCGTCGCTGTAAATGACTCCCACGGCATGCGATAGTTTGCCACGCCGCTCGTAGTCGGTCATCCAAAAAGGGACCACCAGACGCCCGTTTTCCAATTGTACGCCATGCCCAGGACCGGTCGCAATGACTTGCCATTGCACTTGCTCGCGAAAGGCTTCGAAGGTGGCGGTGATCTCGACGGGTGGCGTCCAGGTCACACCATCGTCATCGCTGCGGATGGCAAAGCATCGCATGTACTCGACGCAGTACAACAAATGAACGGCGCCGCTGCGATCCACGATGGCCACTGGGTTGTTGACGGTCTGCTCGTCGGGGCCCCCCATATTCTTGGTTTTTTTCTTTTCCGACATGTGAGGGTTGCGGGAGAGTCGCGGCCCATGGTGGGCGACTTGCACGGCGGCAGCCCAGGTTTGACCGCCATCGGTACTGCGTCTGAGGTGAATCTCGATCTCGCCTCGATCGGCTTCTGTGAACTTCCGTGCCTCACAATAGGCCAACACCGTCCCACGTGCGGTGACCACAATGCCCGGGATCCGATACAGCTTGAAGCCGTTCGTGTCCTCCTCGAACAAAACCGTCTCCGAGAATTGTGCGGCTGTCTCGGGAACCGACCAGCAAGGCAGGCAGATCACCCAAAAGACAGATCCACAGAGAATCTTCAACCAGCGGCTAGCTCGAGATGGCCTGCATGGCCAATGGCAGTGAGGTCGGATCAGCATGGAGGGTTTTAGGGGTCGGTTGTGAATGGGGAGAACAGCCGGTCGACGCGGCCCTAATTCAATTCGCCACGTCCCTATTCTAACCCGAGTCCCGCACACGCAAATGGACAGCCAAACCAAAAAAGTTGCCAATTTCAATACTTCTCTGATGTGGCAACCGGGAGTTCCAGCCGAGCGAAAACGGTCATTTTGTTGTGGGCCAGGCAGCGGCAGTGGTGTCCATCCGCGGACGACCTCATTTGAGCGTGGCTTGTGCGAAGGCCTGGAATTCGGCTTCTGCATCAAACGCTTGGTCGTCGTGGAACAACGCGCCGAAGGTGAGCGTGAGTTCCTCGCCGCGAGCGACCGTCACCGCGCTCGGTGGGCCTTGTTGCATGGCTTGGCGTCCGAAGGGGTTGGCGACAAACACACCGTAGTCTCGATTGTGCCACCAACTCTGGCGGAAGTTCTGCGGATCGGCCATCAACAGGATGCCACCGGTTCCCGGTCCAACGCCGGAATAGTCGCACCAACGAGCGGACTGGCCCCAGGTCTGTGCGGCCGTTTGCAAACCGCCCGAGTTCAACAAACGACCGCCGCTTTTTTCGGTCAGCGCGGTTGCCACTCGCACGCCCAGTCCCATTTCCTCTTGGTCTCCAAACACGATCGCTTGCTGGTCGGCATGAAAGGTCGCCGCCCAGATCAACAGCCAACCGCTCGGTCGAGGTATCAATGTATAGTGATTGCTCAAGCGGCCCAGCGTTTCGCCGGCCGGGGTGATGAGTTGGCATTCGGTGGCAAACAACAGCCGCTCCCCTTCCAGTCGCGGCTCCGCCACAAACCGCTGATGCGCGATCGTGGCTTTATTCCGCCAGAAATCTTGGCCATTGAGATCGCCAAAACCCAGCCACAGTCCGGGGTGCATGGTCTGATGATCGGTGGCATCCACACCTGCGACCGGCGGATGTTGGCGAGTGAGTTGCAGACCGCTGAGCAGGCGGAGGTTGGAGAAGTAGGGTCGCAAGATCTCTGGATCCGCAAACACAAATTCTCCCACGTTTTGGCCACCCAGTGCCAGCAGCAAGCGGTCGTCGCGTGGCTCCACGGAGAATCCGGCGGGATCTGCCGACACCTTGCCGACGCTCGTGGCTGTCTTGGGCAAAGACAGCAGATAAGCCGCCAAGTCGGCGACCTGTTGAGCGCTCAACACCTCAGCAGAACTGGGCATGGCCGAGGTCGGATTGCTGGAGCGCTCTTCGATCATCGACTTGGGGATGTCGACCCGCTCGCCAGTTGAGAGACCCAGCGACAGGGTCAGTCCGCTTTCTTCCAACAGCACGCCGCTGAACACTTGCCCGGTGTCGGTCAGCACATTCAATTGATTAAAACCTTCGGTGATCACCGCGCTGGGCTCGACGATCGATTGCACGATATGCCGCGCGTTGGCTCGAGCCGCCAGGCCGGCGAGATTGGGGCCAAATCCATTGACGCTGTCGGTCAGGCTATGGCACTTGGCGCAGCCCGCTCCCCCGGCATGATGAAACAGCACACGTCCTCGTTCGGGATCGCCCTCGCTCAGCAACTCGAGCGATTGTTCGGTGCTTGTCACCTGTCCGTGGAGACTGGGTGGGACGGCCGTGACTGCCACGATGTAATTGCCTTTACCGCCTGCTTGGCCATCCTCCGTGTTCCCGCCCATTTCGACCACGCCACTGGGAAACGTCCGCTCGTAAAACATCAGCGTCACGCCCTCATCCGTCACCGCCGTCAGATCGGTGGGCGAAAATCGCCGGCGCAACCATTTGGGCGGTTGGGGGTGACGATGATCGAGTCCCACCAGTACGCGGACAGGTACGATGGCTTCAAAACTCAGAAACTTTTTTCCCGTTGAGCCATCGTCGTTGTTGGCGGTCTGCACCAAGTCGTAACCCACCAACTCCGCAGAAAAATCTTGCAAGCGGTAGGGACGATCACTGTAGATCGGGTGCCCCACCACCATACCGGCGGGGACGCAGCGGTAACCGGCGCTGCCGCGAGATTTTACATTGCGAATCGCGGCGACTCGACTTGTTGCCGATCCGCGGGTCGTCGGATCGCCGGCGGCCTGGAGCGGCTTGCCTTTGACAATCTGCTGGACCCCGCGCGAGGCCTTGTCGATCCACAGCTGTGCGATCGCGCGGACCTCAGCATCCGGATCGCTGCCGGCCAAGGCTTCCACTTGGGATAGTTCCAACGCATGAGTTTCCAATAGCGCCAGCAGTGCGGCGCGGCGCACTCCAGCTCGTGGTTCCAGCAAGAATGCTCGCAGGTCCGCATTCGATGTCACAGAGCGGAGAGCCTGCCAGGCGGCGTACTTGATCACCGCATCGGACTCGGCTTCCAACAACTCGAGCAAGTCGGGCAGCAGCCGCTCGAGATGCGACTGATGAATGGCTTGCACGGTCGCCATGCGCACGCGTGGTTCAGGATGCTGGATTGCGGTGCGGTAGACTGCTGCGATCAGCTCGACGAGGTCAGCGTCGATCGATTCGGCTGGAGAGCTGCTGTTGATTCGCGTCGCTAGAATGCGAATTGATTGAATCTGCAGGTTGAGCGATCCGGGAATGGCTTCGGTCGCGATGGACTGAAAGAAACGATCAGCCGCCGTGACAGAGGAATCGCCCGCCGTCGTGAGGATTCGGCCGAGGGTCCAAGCGGTCCAAGTTTCGATGAGCTCGGGCAGTTGAGCCGAGCGTAGTTTTCCCAGCAGCTCCTCTTGAACCCGAGTTCCTCGGCGGACCAATTCAACTTGGGCATCGATTTGTCGGACGGGCAGTGGGCTGGCGAATTCCGTCAACAATTCTGCGACGGAGAACTGGTCCAGCGGCTTGTCGACCTTCAGCGGCTCGGCCGGGGCCGCCTCTTTCCAGCGGACTCGGAATATCCGCCCTTCGTTGGTTAGTTCACCGTCCTGCCACTCGGCACCGTAGCCACTGCCCCAACCCAATATCCATAGCGCCCCGTCTGGTCCGAACTCCATATCGGTGGGCCGAAACAGGGATGGGCCACCGACGATAAAGGGCTCCCAATCACCACCTTGCGGTTTTAACAGCGCACCGTCCCATTGGGGGCGCCAGACGAACGTGGTCTTGCGTAGCCAATCATTGATGAAAAACACTTGGCGGTACTCAGCGGGGAACTGCGGCGAATCACCAAACACGATCCCCGTACCGGAGCCCTCGAATAAGGGACCGCTGACCTGGGCCGTCGGTGCGTGGGGCTGGGTGTCCCAGTGACTGCTCCAAGGATGGTTCCAACCGAAATGGGCACCGTAAAACGGCATGATCACTCGGTCGCCGCCCACTTGATCGTTGTCGGTACCCAACCAGTTGAACCCGGCATCCAGGGCGATATCCCAAGGATTACGAAAACCGCGTGCCACGATTTCCAAGTTGTGCCCTCCCTCGTCGCAGCGCAGCATCCCGCCATGCAGCCCCCAGTCATCGTCGGGGTCTTGGTAGGTTCGTTGGTAGGAGTCTCGGGTGAAGACCTGTGGCGGTGGGAAGTCGGGCACATTGTCGGGCGCGGTCACTCCCCACAAATCGCGAAACGGCTTGGGTGCGTAGCGCCCCGGTTCACTCAGGCCCTTGGAGTTGCCTTTGCTCATGTACAGTTTGCCATCGGGAGCCCACGTCAGCCCATGCAGGCCATGCTCCAAGTTGCCCAAGTCCGTGTAGACTCGCACGTACTCGTCGGCTTGATCATCGCCATCCAAATCGCGGACGATGGTCAGATCGGGCGCGTTGGCAACCCAGAGATCATTGCCACGCCAAGCCATGGCCTGGATCGTATTGAATCCGGCGGCGAAGACCTTCGTTGTATCGGCCTGGCCATCGCCATTGGTGTCCAGGAACAGGACCACGCTGTCGCCCGGTGTCTCCGGAGTCGGGCTGCGATACTGGGGACCCATGCCGACAAACAAACGGCCGCGGCGGTCAAACGCCAGCGAGCAGGGCTGGCGGACCAGTGGTTCGCGAGCGAACTCGATCACTTCAAAACCGTCCGGCACTTGTGGGAGTGCTGCCCCATCGGCGGACTTGTCAGAAAACGACTGGGCCCAACAGGGCGCGCTCACCAGCGACAGAAGGCAGCAGCTGATCCGCAGCATCAACACGCGAAGCATTTCTTCCCCGTAACTCGAAACAGGCAGACGATTTGCCCCTCCAACCCCCTCAGTCTAACAGGTAGCCTCCGGGAGTAAATCGACAAAACGCGGACGCTCGTTGGCAAATTGACTACCGATTGCAAGTTCCGCATTGTCCCGTAGCCGACTAACCGCAGCCGGGCGAGGGGATTAGAATGTACCGCGAGCCCTGAATCGTGACGGATGGATTTCCCGTCGGTCGCGGCCTTTCCCGCCCGGGAATGGGGCGGGCTGAGGAACAATCAACCCGCCAAATGGTGGCTGGGGACCGGACCTTTTTCCTGTTGGAGTTATCGGATGTTGCAGAATGTTTTGACGCGGAGCCTGGTTGCGTTGCCGCTGTGTATGGCGGTGTCGTTCGGAGCCAACGCTCGCTCGGCCGCGGATGAAGTCCCCTCCGAGTTCGTCGGGTCGGGGCTGACTCGGATGTCGGGCGGTTATAGCCCGATCCGGTCCGAGATGGACCTGTCGGCTGAGGTGGCCAAGACGCCCCCGGCCGATCTGAAGAACCCCAAGTACGGACAGGTCGAATTCGGTGGGAATAGCTGGAAGTACATTCTGGATGAACCGGAAGGCGAGCCTGCCCGATTGTTCGTCGATGCCAACGGCGACGGGGATTTCACCAACGATCCAGCCGTCGAGTGGACCGGGACCAAACAGGGCGAGTTCACGATGTACCGCGGTAGCTTCGACATCGAAATGACGCCGGGCCAAATGGCTCGCGTGGAAGCCTATCGCTTCGACCCCACTGACGAACGTCGTGCGGTTCTGAAGAACACGCTGCTGTACTACGGCGACTTCGGTTACAAGTACACGCTGACCATGGATGGCAAGTCCTTCGAGACGGTCTTGGCGGGTGCCCCTTCGGCGACTACGGTCATTTGGATTGATCGCGATGGCAACGGGCAACGCAGCAACAACTACGAAATCGCTCGGGTCGGCACGCCGTTTAACTTCACCGGTACGACCTACGAACTGAGTGTCGCGGATGGGAAGCTGTTCTTGACGACCGCCAGCGAGTCGCTGGCCCAAGCCCCGATGCCACCGGACTTGACCTTGGGCAAGACGGCCCTGAGCTTCACGGCCACCACCTTGGATGGCACCGAGATCACCTTCCCCGGTACCTACGCCGGCAAGATCGTGATGCTGGATTTCTGGGCGACTTGGTGCGGACCCTGCATCGCGGAACTGCCCAACATGCGACAGGCCTACGCGGACTGGCACGATCAAGGCTTCGAGATCGTGGGCATCAGCTTTGACCAAGAGGACATGGAAGAAAAACTCCAGGAATTCATGGAAAAAGAATCCATGCCATGGCCCCAGATCTACGAAGGCAAGGGCTGGAACACGACCCTGGGCAAGATGCACGACGTCAGCGGCATCCCCTTCGTGTTGTTGGTCGATGGCGACACCGGCGCGATCCTGGGCACCTCCCGCCAATTGCGTGGGCCAGGCTTGAGCGAGTACATCGGCAAGGCGTTGGAAGCCAAGAAGGGCAACCAACCGTAAACCCTCTTTCGAGGAAAGTGTTGATAGCACCAAGACACCGTCGCGAGATTCGCGGCGGTGTTTTTTTGTCGCGGCATGCGTAGCGGAATGCGTCAAGCATTTCGTGCCCCTAGAACAAACGTCGCGGCGCGTAGCGGAATGCGTCAAGTATTTCGTGCCCCTAGAACAAACGTCGCGGCATGCGTAGCGGAATGCGTCAAGGGCTTGTTGATTTTTCCAGACTTACACGCGAAATCGC
Organism: Pirellulaceae bacterium; assembly: GCA_018402565.1. GTDB lineage: Bacteria > Planctomycetota > Planctomycetia > Pirellulales > Pirellulaceae > M30B19. The sequence goes on from JAGYIQ010000004.1 coordinate 640,540, forward strand.
CGCCTGATTCAATGAAATCGGGCAAAAACATGACGTTTCCGCCTCAATCGAAATGCTTGACGCATTCCGGTACGGAAAAATCAACAAGCCGTGATTGCATTCCGCGACGAGAGGGCAAACCATCCGTTGTCTTCCGCGCGGAGCGATGATTTTTATTGGATTGAAAGGGGTTCTTCTGGGCTGCGCACTTGACGCAACAGGGCTTGTACCACGGGGCGCTGCGCACGGATGTGGTCGGCCAGCGCGATTCGTGCCGAGTGCCAGTCCTGGTCCAGCAACGCGGTGAGGATCTGTCGGTGCTGTTGGGCCATGGCGTCGCGCCAGCCTGTCTCGACCGCCGCCATCTGGAACAGTTGAGCGTAGTAGTTCGAGTGGCGATGGAAAAAATCCGCGATGTAACGATTGCCGGCCTGTTGAACCAGGTAACCGTGGATCTCGTTGTTGAGTGGGGCGGGGGCTGTGGGTGTGGGCGAGGGGAGTTCGGTGGTCGGGTTACCCTCCAACATTTCGTGGAGACGGGTGGAATCCAGGCGACCTTGGGCTAGGTCCAGGGCGGCGAGCTCCAGTACCTCGCGGATTTCAAGGTACTGCAACATATCGCTGGCGTCGAACGGCCGGACCTGCCAGCCGCGGCGGGGGACATGCACCACGAGGCCCTGGCCGGCCAGTTCGCTGAAGAGCAAGCGGAGCCCGCCGCGGCCGACTCCGAGTCGCTCGCTCCAGACGTTCTCGCGCAGAAAATTGGCCTGACCCTGGAGGCTGAGGCGGACGACCTCCTGCACCATTTGATCGCGGATCGACTGCCGCGACGCCTCCTGCCCGCTGGTGGCGTGGTGGGTAGCCAGGTCGTTGGGAGGGGGTGGTTGGGTCCGGGCCAGGCGTCCGTTGGGGCGTTTCTCCAGCAAACCGCGGCCGATCAGCGTCTCCAGGGCTTGGTTGACTGGTGTGCGACTGCTGCCGTAGTGCCGAGCCAGTTCGAGGGAGTTGAGTCGGAAGGGCAGGGGGGCGGGGCTTGCCAGACGCGTCGCCAAATCTTGGGCGATCCAGTCGCTAAGTCGTTGCGAGGGGTTCATGGGGCGGCCAGTTCATCTTGTTTAATAACGTTACAATCAACGCAGTTCGGGGGGCTGGGCGGAGCTCCCCCCGCGCCCCATTGACACCGGCACCCCGCCAGGTACATTTGTCTATTGTTAACAAAAAACACTTCCTTGTCGAGGAGCCAACCATGACAATCCACTCGCAGACACACCAATCCCAGTCAAACCAAGCCCTGGCGAACCAATCGCAAAATGCGGGCAGTACCCGGGTCAAGTGGCAGGGGGTTTTCCCTGCGGCGACCACCCAGTTCAACTCGGATTATTCGGTCAACCTCCCGGGCACGCTGGAGCACGTCGAGGCGATGATCGGGGCGGGTATCCACGGCTTGGTGATGTTGGGGACCGTCGGCGAGAACTGCTCGTTGGAGTACGCCGAGAAGCTGGAGGTGCTCAAGGCGACTGTCGATCATGTCGCGGGTCGGATTCCGGTGCTGAGCGGTGTGGCGGAGTACACAACGGCCTTGGCTTGTCGCTATGCTGCGGACGCTCAGAAGGCTGGCGCCGACGGCTTGATGGTGCTGCCGGCCATGGTCTACCGTTCGGACTCTCGCGAGACGGCCGCTCATTTCCGCGGCGTGGCCCAGGCCAGCGACCTGCCGATCATGATCTACAACAACCCCGTGTCCTATAAAGTGGACATCAAGCCGGAAGAGTTCGTGGAATTGGCGGATGAGCCCAAGTTTGTGGCGATCAAAGAGTCGTCCGAGGATGTGCGTCGCATCACCGACCTGATCAACCTCTGCGGCGATCGTTATATTCTGTTCTGTGGCGTCGACGACATTGTGCTGGAGAGTCTGATGGTCGGTGCCACGGGCTGGATTTCGGGTTTGGTCAACGCCTTCCCGGCGGAGAATCGACTGCTGTGGGACTTGGTTCAGGCGGGCGATTGGAAGCGGGCGGTCGAGGTCTACCGATGGTACATGCCGCTGTTGCACTTGGACACCGACGTCAAGTTGGTCCAGTACATCAAGTTGGCCAATGCCGAATGCGGTTACGGCACCGAGTTGACTCGGCCGCCGCGACTGCCGCTGGTGGGCACCGAGCGAGATCGCGTGCTGGGCATCATCCGCCGCGGCATCAAGCATCGCCCGCAGGCCTAAGCCACAGTGCTCAGCACCCGGTTGTTGCGGGAATTGGACGCTGACCGGTTCCGGCTCATTCGGTAACGGGTTTGCGGACGAGTCCCCAGGTCCAAGCGTGCATTGATCTGAGATAGCGTTTATTGTTAAGGGATAACTACAGTGAGTGAGATGGCAAAGGTTTGGTTGGATGGCTTGTGGACCGAGTCGCATGGCAGCGAGTCGTTTGTGGCCATCAATCCAACGACCGGTGCGACCTTGGCGGGTCGATATCCGGTCAGCGATTGGGTGGACTGCGAGCGAGCGTTGGCGGCGGCGGACGCGGCCTTCCAGGCGCTAGTCGATGTGCCACGCGAACGCCTGGCCCTGTTTCTCGAAGGCTACGCGGCGGCCATCGAAGCGGACGCCGAGGCCTTGGCGGCACTGGCGTCCAGCGAGACGGGCTTGCCGGTGGCGCCGCGACTCAAAGACGTCGAGATCCCGCGGACAGTCGGCCAACTGCGGCAAGCCGCGGCGGCTTGCCGTACGGGTTCCTGGGCCCTGCCGACCATCGACACCGCGGCGGGGATCCGTTCGGTGCATGCGGCCATCGGCCCAGTGCTAGCCATTGGACCGAACAACTTTCCTTTTGCATTTAACGGCATCTGCGGTGGTGACTTTGCCGCGGCCATCGCGGCGGGCAACCCGGTGATCGCCAAAGGCCATCCGTCACATCCGGGCACGACGGCTCGCTTGGCCCAGTGGGCGGCGCAAGCCTTGACGGCCGCCGAGTTGCCCTCGGCCACGGTTCAATTGATTTATCGCATGTCCAGTGCCTATGGGCTGAAGATGATGAGCGACCCGCGGTTGGCAGCCGTCGGATTTACTGGCAGCAAGTCGGCAGGACTGAAGATCAAGCAGACCTGCGACCAGTACGGCAAGCCGGCTTATTTGGAGATGTCCAGCATCAATCCGGTGGTCATCCTGCCGGGGGCCTTGGCCCAGCGTGGCGCCGAGTTGGTCGCGGAGTTTTCGGGCAGTTGCCTGATGGCTGCGGGCCAGTTCTGCACCAACCCGGGTTTGGTCATCTTGGTCGGCGGGGCAGATGCCGAGGCGTTTGTAGCGGGCGTGCAAGCCAAGTTCGCCGAGGCGCCCGCGGGAACATTGCTCTCGCCCCAAGTCCAACAATCCGTATTGGCCGGGATTGGCCAGGTCCATGCCGCTGGTGCGGAACTGCTGGTCGGTGGTCGGTCGATCGAGGAAGGCGGCCGCGTCGCGGTGCAGAACACCTTGCTCCGAGTCACTGGCGACAAGTTTTTGGAGAACCCCGAGGCGTTTCAAACGGAGATGTTCGGCCCGGCATCACTGTTGGTCTTGGCCCAGGACGTCGAGCAGGCTCGGCAGATCTTGCAACACTTGGAGGGCAATCTCACGGGCGGGATCTACTCCAGTACCGATGGCAGTGATGAAGCCGCCTACGCGCGTCTGACGCCCGTCCTGCGACAACGCGTCGGTCGGCTTTTGAACGATAAGATGCCAACCGGCGTGGCGGTCTCGGCGGCCATGAATCACGGCGGGCCTTTCCCCGCCACGGGCCATGCCGGCTTCACCGCGGTGGGCATCCCGGCTTCGCTGCGACGGTTCAGCGCTTTGCATTGTTATGACAACGTACGGCCCGAGCGTCTGCCGGCCCTACTGCAGGACGGCAACCCCAGCGGCGCGTGGCGATGGGTCGATGGCCAATGGAAGGTGTAACATGCTGGAACGCTTGCGTGTGATCGATTCGCATACCGGTGGCGAGCCGACGCGGTTGGTGATCGACGGAGGACCAGACTTCCAGCGTTTGCTGACCGAGGGCTACGTGGGGCCAGCGGACGACATCGCCCAGCGGTTGCGACACGTGGTCCGGGCCCTGGAGCGCGACCACGAGGACCTGCGCCGCGGGATCATCTGCGAGCCACGTTCCAGCGAGCACTGGGTGGGGGCTTGGCTATTGCCTCCCGTCGATCCCGCCAATCTGTGCGGCGTGATCTTTTTCAACAACGTCGGCTACTTGGGCATGTGCGGCCACGGGACGCTTGGGCTAATGGCCAGTCTGGCGTATTTGGGCCGAGCCAACGTGGGCACTTATGGGATCGAGACACCCGTGGGCGTGGTCCAAGCCGAGCTGCGCGACGCTCATCACACGACCATCGGCAATGTCCCCAGCTTCCTTTACCGCAGCGATGTCTCCGTGCCGCTGGTCGATCGAGCGTCCGTGGTCGGCGACTTGGCCTGGGGCGGGAACTGGTTCTTCTTGGCTCAGGCCCCGGCCGAGGCGGGGCCGCTGACCTTGGCGAACCTGCCCGGCCTGCTGCGGCTGACCTTGGAGCTGCAAGCCAGCATGGAAGCACACGGCATTACGGGTCCGCAAGGCGAGCGGATCGACCACGTCGAGTTGTTTGCGGCGGGAGAACCGGGAGCGGACAGCCGGAACTTTGTGCTCTGCCCGGGCGGTGCCTACGACCGTTCACCGTGCGGGACCGGCACCAGTGCCAAGGTCGCTTGCCTGGCGGCCCACGGGAAACTGGCGTCGGGCCAGACCTGGGTCCAGGAGAGCATCACGGGCAGCCGCTTCACGGCCAGTTATCAGCCGCTGACGGCTGCGGAGAAAGCTCCAGCCGGGTGTCCGGTCGGAATGCTGGCAGTGCGACCATCGATCACAGGTGCGGCGCATGTTTGTGGCGATACCACTTTAATTTTTGATCCCCAAGATCCTTTTCGCGCGGGAATCCCGGCATGAAGTCGCAACGAGCGGTCGTGATTGGCGGAGGCGTCGTCGGGGCCTTTTGTGCTTGGTACCTGCGGCAAGCGGGGCACGAAGTGACCGTGGTCGAAGCCAAGCAATTCGGCTGCGGCTGCTCAGCATGCCAACTGCGGTTACGTCTGCCCGAGCCATGTCCTGCCGTTGACCGCTCCTGGGGTGATCGGCAAGACACTCAAAGCGATGCTCCGGCCCAACTCGCCGTTTTCCATCCGTCCTCGGCTATCGCCCCATCTGTGGCGTTGGCTGGCCAACTTCGCGCTCCGCTGCAATCGATCCAGCATGTTGGAGGCCGCACCGACCATCCATCAGCTGCTCCAGTCGTCGTTGCAGTTGTACGAGCAGGTGTTGGCCGCGGAGCAGATGGACGTGCAATGGGAGCGACGCGGGTTGCTGTTTGTCTACCAGGACAAGCACCACTTCGAGGCCTACCACGAGGTCGATCAACTCTTGAGTCAGCAGTTCGGGGTGCCGGCCGTTGCTTACGCCGGCGAGGCGGTTCGCGAGTTGGAGCCCGCCTTGAAGCCGGGCTTGGCCGGAGGCTGGCATTATCCCGGCGACTGTCATCTGCGGCCGGATCGGCTGATGCAACAATTACGCCAGCGATTGGAACAGCGCGGCGTGACGATCGTGGAGCAGGCACCGATGACCGACTTCCTGCGATCAGGGTCACAGGTCGTCGGGGTCAAAACCGCCGCCTGCGAGATCCCAGGCGATTGTTTTGTGGTGGCCACGGGCGCTTGGACACCGTTGCTGAGTGAGGCGTTGGGCGTGCGAGTTCCGATCGAAGCGGGCAAAGGCTACTCGATCACCACGACCCGCCCGCCGATTGTGCCGCAGATCCCGCTGATCCTGGAGGAACACTCGGTGGCCATCACACCGTTTCATGACGGCTACCGGATCGGCTCGACGATGGAGTTTGCCGGCCTCGACGAACGCTTGAATCCTCAGCGTTTGGAGCTACTCCGCAGCGGGGCTCGGCATTATTTGGCCGAACCCTACACCGACCAGGTACAAGAAGAGTGGTATGGATGGCGGCCGATGACCTGGGACGGCAAGCCGGTGGTCGATCGCGCACCCGCGGCAGGCAATGTTTGGATCGCCGCTGGACACAATATGCTGGGGTTGTCCATGGCACCGGCGACCGGCAAGTTGGTCGCCGAGTTGATCGACGGGGAAGTTCCCCACATCAACCCGCATCCGCTGAGTCTCCGCCGCTTGCAGTGGGCTTGATGGCAGTGGGCTTGATGGCAGTGGGCTGAGTCGAGCTAAGGAGAGCTGAGGAGAGCCTTGAGTCATGATTCGAGCGGTGCCGACTGAAAATCTGTTTATCGGGCACGCCTTGGATGCCAGGGATTGGGCGGCCTTGCACGCCAGCGGGATCCGCGCGGTGATCGACGTAGCGATCAATGAAGCCCCGGCGGTGTTGCCGCGGGAGCTGATCTACGTGCGAGTGCCCTTGTACGATGGCGGGGGGAATGCTGCGGAGTCGCTGCGGTTGGTTGTCGACACCACCGAGCGTTTGGTGCGGGCGGGGACTCGGACCTTGGTGGCTTGCAGCGCCGGCATGAGCCGCGCGCCCTCGATCGCCGCTGCCACCTGGGCCCGGCTCAGTGGCCTGGAGCCTGACACTTGTTTACAACGCGTCATCGCCGGGGGCCCAAACGACATCTCGCCGCTGTTCTGGGCCGACCTCAAGGCCGCCTTGCAATGATCGGGCCACAAAAGGCGATTTGATTTTCCGTAGTGGAATGGGCGGGTAGAAGGGCGGAGGGCTTAGGGCGAAGGGTTGGGGTGTTTGAGGGCGACGTTTATGAAGGCCTGAGCCACGGATGGACACGAATGAACACGGATGGATCAGGGGCGACGGTGATTGGATTTAAAGACAAGATGAACACCGATGCCACTGCGCGGCGGGAACACTGCCGTCTACAGGGGTGATAGACGGCTCCAGCATGCTTCGTAGCTAATCGAATCCAGCCCGGATGGAAAAGAAGGATCAATGCCCCTTGGCCACATCGCCACATTCGGCCTCAGCGACAAACACGTCCCACTCCAGCGACTGGTTCCAACCGTTTGCATATACGACAGCCAATTCTAGCTTCAAAGTATGCGGAGGGCTGCTAGTCTACGGCTGACACTATTCCTCTGTCCCCACTCCTCTGTCCTCATTCCTCTGCCCTCATTCCTCTGTCCCTCGTTCCTCTGCCCCCATTCCTCTGTCCCTCATTCCTCTGTCCTCATTCCCCTGTCCCCATTCCCCTGTCCCCATTCCCCTGTCCCCATTCCCCTGTCCCCATTCCTCTGTCCCCATTCCTCTGTCCCCATTCCTCTGTCCCCATTCCTCTGTCCTCATTCCTCTGTCCCTCATTCCTCTGTCCCTCATTCCTCTGTCCCCATTCCTCTGTCCTCATTCCTCTGTCCTCATTCCTCTGTCCCCATTCCTCTGTCCCCATTCCTCTGTCCCCATTCCTCTGTCCCTCATTCCTCTGTCCCCATTCCTCTGTCCCTATTCCTCTGTCCCTATTCCTCTGTCCCCCATTCCTCTGTCCCCATTCCTCTGTCCCCATTCCTCTGTCCCCATTCCTCTGTCCCCATTCCTCTGTCCCTCATTCCCCTGTCCCCATTCCTCTGTCCCTATTCCTCTGTCCCCATTCCTCTGTCCCTATTCCTCTGTCCCCATTCCTCTGTCCCCATTCCTCTGTCCCTCATTCCTCTGTCCCTCATTCCTGTGCCCCGATTCCTTTGTCCCTCATTCCTCTGCCCCTCATTCCTCTGTCCCCATTCCTCTGTCCCCATTCCTCTGTCCCCATTCCTCTGTCCCCATTCCCCTGTCCTCATTCCCCTGTCCTCATTCCCCTGTCCTCATTCGTCTGCCCCCATTCCTCTGTCCCTATCTCACCTCCAACCAGCAGCGGGCTGCTGGTCGACATCCCCGCCCACCATCTCGGGCTTGTCCCGGTGGAGGTATGACTGACCAGCTACCGCCATCTCCCCAATAATCAGAAAGAAGGACCGTTGCCCCTTGGTCACATCGGCACCGTCGGCTTCACGCCGGCGGGGCGATGACTGACCGGCTACCGTCTCCACTCAAATAATCAAAAAGAAGGCCCGTCGCCCCTTGGTCACACCGGCCCATGGGAATCGACCGAAAACGTTTCAAAACTCCGCCCGCGGATCCGCACGCTTGCACATGCGATAACCGTCTCTCGCTTCAAACCAGCAGAGGGCTGCTGGTCTACAGAGGGCTACTGATCTGGCCCACTGCCGAAGTGCGGGGCACCCTAGTAGTAGGCACTCTCCGAGTGCCATCCGCCAAAACGTCGCCCCATAACAAACCTCGGTAACGAATCTGACCGCCTCGTAGCGGGACGCTGATGACTAGCGTTTCCAGACTTCCAACATTTGGCGGACGGCACTCGGAGAGTGCCTGCTACCTTCGGCCCACCTCGCTTCGTCATTATTCCGGTTGGTTAGATGGGGATGTTATCGGAAGCACGACGGACGTTCAAGTTGAGTGCAACCGGGTCCTGGATGCTTGTTGTAGGAAAGCTTGTTGAAAGCTGGGAGGCTGGACAGGAACCTACCACGCGCAAAACACTCAAGAATTCTCGAACCTGAAGTACGAGGATTACTTGTTCTCATATGAGTCTAAACAACCGCATGATCCCGTCGATTTATGGTTGACCCGGGCCAAGTTAGGGGCCTTTGGCATCGCGGGGGTCTCGCTTGGCGGAGCCGGAATCACTTACGGAGTCAGCACTTATGGTTGGTATGGTCTTGGTGCGATCGTTCTGAAAGAAGCTGGGGATGCCGCGAAAGACGCGGCACTCGAGGGCACGGTAGGCTTCTCGCCACCAACTGGCATCAGGGGAGGGTTAAAGAGTGTTCGTGATTTCATTAAGAGATTGTCTCCATCAGAGCGAACTCTGTTAGAGAAGCGGCGAATGGCCCGGCTCAGGCGCGGGGCCGTGTCTTGGGGGCCAAGTGAGTGTAAGAAGAGTCAAAAAGGATTTCGTGTGATGTCGCAAGCGGAGATTGATGATGTTCAAACAAACGGTTGGAGACCGGGCCCTAGTACAATGAAAGATAAACACTTCTTAGACAACCATGACGATGCAAAACGGTGGGCAGATGAAGTTGCGCCAGACCTTGGGTTTCCGGCCGATGGTATTGCTGAAGTGGACATTCCTGCGACAATTCTGCAAGACGTGGGACGAACTCGCAATGTCGATGGAATTGGCAATGGAAAAGTAGTATGGGGACGACAATTGTCGTGTTTACCCAAACCGATCACGATCCATCCTCCGAAGTGATGAAAGATATCCCAACTATGAACATAACTGAATCGAGTGCGGTGCTCGCAACACTGAATTGGGTTGGATTCGATGGCTTCATCGCACCCTGGCTCAAGTATAACCCAACACTACAAGTTGCCGAGATTCCTGCACTCAATATGAAAGATGCTTGTTGGGACATTGTCGTACGCCAAATTAAGTCCTTAACACCGGACGAATTGCAAGCAGAGGTTGTATTTCAGTTTGCATCTAGAAGAGCCCCACACGACTTGCTTCAAGTTGGTTTAGAGTTCTATTTATGCGAAGGACCCGGAAAAGCAGTTTGGCGCGGCGTCATCAAAAACCGATGGCTTGCTCCTCGCGACCCAAATTACTGGTGGGGTGCGCCGTATAGTTTTGAAGACGTAGGTTAAGTTTCGGGTTCTGTGGTGTGTTTCTTCTGCTCAATACTTGCAACATGTTGCGACCGTGACCTGCTACGTTCTGCAGGGTACTCGGAACTCGTTGACGTTCTCAGATGCCGGAGTCCAAACGATCAACTCGTTTGATGGTGCCGGACGACCGCTGGAGATCCCCTCGCCCTCCGGTCGTAAGCAGAACCTGACCTACAACTTTCTGGGCAATGTCACCCAAGTCCAGTTCAAGAACTCGGGCGGGACCGTGACGGAAACCCAGAAGATGACCTACGATGCCTACGGGCGCGAGACCGGGACCTCCAGTTCCCAATACGCAGCCTCAACCGGGAAAACCTACAACGACCGCGAGCAATTGGCCACCGAAGCGACCACTTACTCGGGGCAAACCTACACGGTCACCTACCATTACGACGCCCAAGGCCGACCGCCGAAACTGACGTATCCATCGGGTCCCTGTAGGGTGTCGTGGAGCGAGTTGTGGAAGCAAGCGGGGGTGGTCGTTATTGCAAGTCGTGGAATCGAGCCGGAATGTTGAATACAATTCTACAACTCGCGCAACGCACCAATTCCAGAGAAAGGACTGGCATTTGCTGAAAAAGGTCAAGTGGGAAGGTGCCCAAGTGGAAGATCGCAGCTGTGACTATGGCGGGATGCTGATCGGCATGGATCGAGCGTTTAGCTGGTCAGTCATCGCCCCATCGGCACGCGGCCGATGGTGGGCGATGTGGCCAAGGGGCAAAGAGCCTTCTTTTTGATTATTTGGGGGGGCTGGTAGCCGGCCAGTCATCGCCCCATCGGCACGAGGCCGAAGGTGGGCCGTGTGGCCAAGGGGTGGAGTTCCTTCTTTTTGATTTTTTTGAGGGGCGGTCTCGCTGCCAAACTTTCGGTCCCACGGGTGAACCCGCGGGGGCCGTGTGGCCAAGGGGCGACGAGCCTTCTTTTTGATTGTTTTTGGGGTTGGGTAGCCGTCAGTTGCCGCTCCGCCGGGCGGAGCCACGACGGAAGCGGGGGCGGGCCAGTTGCACTCTGGTGGCTAGGAGGTGGGATAGGGACAGAGGAATGGGGGACAGAGGAATGAGGGACAGAGGAATGGGGGACAGAGGGATGAGGGACAGAGGAATGAGGGACAGAGGAATAGGGACAGAGGAATGAGGGACAGAGGAATGGGGACAGAGGAATGGGGACAGAGGAATGAGGACAGAGGAATGAGGGACAGAGGAATGGGGGACAGAGGAATAGGGACAGAGGAATAGGGACAGAGGAATGAGGGACAGAGGAATGGGGGACAGAGGAATGAGGGACAGAGGAATGGGGACAGAGGAATGGGGACAGAGGAATGGGGACAGAGGAATAGGGACAGAGGAATAGGGACAGAGGAATGAGGGACAGAGGAATGAGGGACAGAGGAATGAGGACAGGCTGTAGACCAGCAGCCCTACGCTGGTTCGTGATTGAGAGCCGAGGTTAGTTCGTGTTGGCTCGGAGATTGTGTTGGTCGAGTGGTATGTTATCGGTTTCTCGACGGGTGATGCGTTGCCATAAGAGTTGGGCTCGAAAGGGTTTGAACGTCTGCATACCCCGGAACTTGTTCATGGTATCGCGCACGCCGCCGGCGGTGCGGGTGAACGTCGCTGCGGAGTCTTGTGTGTCGGTCACGTCGAGCCTGGTGCCGCGCACGCCTCTGGCGTTGCGGTTAAACACCGCCGCCAAGTCCTACCTGAAGGGACCCACGCACGCCGCCGGCGGTGCGGGTGAACGTCGCTGCGGAGTCTTGTGTGTCGGTCACGTCGAGCCTGGTGCCGCGCACGCCTCTGGCGTTGCGGTTAAACACCGCCGCCACGTCCTGTCTGAAACTTGCAGCCCTCAGCTGAAAAAGGCCATCACGCTTGGAGACGGCAGTGTTCCCGCCGCGCAGCGGCATCGGTGTTCATCTTGTCTTTAAATCCAATCACCGTCGCCCCTCATCCATCCGTGTTCATTCGTGTCCATCCGTGGCTCAGGCCTTGATAACCTTAGCGCTCAAACGCTCTACGCCCTTCGCACGACGCTCTTCGCCCTTACGCGCCACGCCCCAACCCTACGCCCTACGCCCTACGCTCTACGCCCTTCGCCCTTCGCTCTACGCTCTACGCCCTACGCCCTACGCTCTACGCCCTAAGCCCTAAGCCCTCGGCTAGGGAAAAGTCAACCAGCCCTTAGGCCGCGAAACTGGCGTCGCCGACCAGGACCGCGCTGGCTTGGCCCTGCGGCGTGATGCTCAGGCTGACGAAACAGCGACCGGGTGCGATGTCTTGTGTGGTCACAACGTTGATTGGGCACGCCGGGTCAGGTTGTTCGCAGTTGATGGTGCGGAACAGGGTCCCGTGCTGCATCGATAGCAGCGAGGCGATGGCTTCGACCATGCCGCCGCCGGCCCCCAAGTTGCCGATGTAGCTCTTGGCCGCCACCACGGGGACCTCGCGACCCAGGACCGCGGCGATCGCCTCCGCCTCTTGTTGGTCGCAACTCGTAGTGCCCAATCCATGGGCGTTGACGTGGCCGATGTCGGCCGGCTGCAAACCCGATTGCTGCAACAGCGATTTCAGCACGATCTCGAAGGCCCGGCGGTAGTTCGGGACGCCGCGGGAGTCCGCCACCGCGGCACTGGCGCCCGCCAGAATGGTGCCCAAGATGGGAGCACCGCGGCGCGACGCGTGCTCGCGCGTCTCCAGGATCATGGCCCCAGCGCCCTCGGCCAACACCATGCCACTGCGGTGGCTATCGAACGGCCGGCAGGCCCGCCCCGAGACACTCGGGTTGGCCGCATCGACCTCGCCGACGGCGATCTGCTCTTGCAAGGCCAAGTGCACGCTCCGCGAGGTATGAATCCGCGAACCGGTGCCGCCGACGATCATCACATCGGCGCTGCCGCGAGCCAAGGTACAGAGGGCCTCGGAAATCGCCATGTTGCTGCTGGCCTCGCGCACGGTCAGCGAATTGTTGGGGCCGTGCAAGTCGTGGTAAATCGCCACATGGCAGGCCGGCATGTTCGGCAGGTACTTAAGCAACCAGAGCGGGTCGACCTTGGGCAAGCCCTTCTCCGGCCAGAGGTTGAAGTCAAAGTTGCCGTCGGCATCCAAGCAGGCCTTGACCCCATCCACAAACTCGTCGGGGATGCTCAAGATGTGATCGCAACCGAACAGGACGCCGATGCGATCCCGCCGCACGTCGGGGTCGGTCGGAGCGGTGCTGAGTTGGGCGTGATTGATGGCCAATTGGGCGGCGGCGACCCCCATTTGGATGTCGCGGCACATCAACTTGAGGCCCTTCTTGACCGTCCGCTGGAGCGTTTTCTCCAATTCGCCGAAGTTCGCTATATCGCCGGTAAACTCGCGGGCCTGGCCAGCCACCTTTGTCGGCAGGTGCTCGTAGGGCGACCCCAGGGCCGTGATCCCGCTCCGTCCCGACTGCAGGGCCTGCCACACCGAGTCGGCGGAATTGCCCAGCGGCGAGATGACCCCGTATCCAGTCACCACCACCTTCGGCGTTTCGTCACTCATGTTTGTCATTCAATCCTTAACCCAAGGTCTCGTCCGGCCATTTTTCACTGGCCAGCCGAACACACGGCCTCCCATCCGGGACATCTCGTACGGATCACCCAATCGGTAACTCCTACGCCACAGGGTACCAAATAAGAGCTCGAAACCGCTAGACCACTGCATGCAGCTAGCTGACTTGGCCGATGAGCCGACTCGCTTGGCCCACTTCCTCGGGGCGTCTTGGGCTCACCCGCCGTGGACCCTCGGATGCCAGATAACAGCCAAGCGACAATTTGACTCAGCATGTCGGGTTACGAAGGCAGGTGTGAAAATTGTAACATGTGGGCGTACGCCGCGAATCGGCCGAATCCGCAGAACCCAGCTGCTGCTGTGGCTGGGGGTGCGACCAGATGGAAGGGGCCTAATTCGTTGACTTGGGCTGGAAATACCTGATGATAGGGCGGGTCCGATTTGGGCGACGGGAGCGGGCGGAGTGCCCTGGAGCATCGCGCGGCCGGGGAGCGGCCTGATCAGGCTGTTTCCGCACGTCGCGGGACGAGTTTGGGGTTCGGTGAGCAATGGCAGCGATCGCCTGGTTGGGCGAGTCGCGAGGAACGAGACTCGGTGAGTAGAGTGCATCGAGTTGATCAACTTTTCGGGAAGTAGACTGCAGGAACCATGCAAGAATTCAATTTCCCCAACTGGGTCAACAAGCTGTTTTTAGTGGTGTTGGCTGCGGCGGTCGTGTTCGGGGGTTATTTTTCGAACATGATTTTTTTCTTGATCCATCCGGACGTCATCAACGTGGGGCATCGCCCGACGCAACCGGTGCCGTTCAGCCACCAATTGCACGCGGGGCAGTTGAAGATGGATTGTCGTTACTGCCACAACACGGTCGAGGTCGCTGGTCATGCCGCGATTCCTCCCACGGCGACGTGCGGCAACTGCCACGGTGGCGATCGAGTGGTCGCGGGTCGAACGTTGGCGGTCGTGCACCAGGAGAGCCCGTTGTTGGCGCCGGTGCGTTCGAGTTTGGAAACGGCCAAGGAGAAGCCTCCGGGTTCGGCTCCGGACAGTGTGGATTGGGTCAAGGTCCACGACATGCCTGACTTTGTGTACTTCAATCACAGTGCCCACATCAATCGGGGCGTGAGTTGTGTCTCTTGCCATGGTCGCGTCGATCAGATGGTCGTGGTGGAGCAGGCCAAGACCCTGTCGATGAAGTTTTGCTTGGACTGCCACCGCAATCCCGAGCCGCACTTGCGTGACCCGAACTTGGTGACGGATTTGGAGTTCAAGATCGGCCCCGAGCATCCGCAGGTGGTTGTGGACAAGGAGGGGAAAGAGCACCGGTTCGAGGATCAAGAGTCCTATGGTGCCTTTTGGCGGAAGGAATTGGGGATCAACCCCAACGTGAATTGTTCGACTTGCCATCGTTAATCGGCTGGAGGCCCGCTGGGTTCGCAGCAGTGCCAGCTGCGACTGGGAGGGGTCTCACGGTTTGGACGGGGTCCTGCGGCAGGGCAGGGGTGTAGACGAGAACCAATCGACTGGAATTTTGGGACGTTCAACGATATGAAACCATTGCCTTTAGTGCAGCAGACCGCTTCCAATCAAGCCGCGGACCACTCAGAGGAGTCTGGGGACGGTTTGACGCGTCGTCGTTGGATGCAATTGATGGGCGCTTCGACGGCTCTGGGTGCGGCTTCAACCGGCTGTCGCTACGAGCAGGAGACGATTCGTCCATTTGCGGTCCGCCCCGAGGGTTATGTGCCTGGGGTGCCTGTCAAGAAGAGCACGCTGTGCGAGTTCGGCCGAGTGGCTCGGTCGTTAGTGGCGGTCGTTTACGATGGGCGGCCGATCAAGGTCGATGGGAACAGTTGGCATCCGACTCAGAGCATCGCCAGTACCTCGTTGGTGCAATCGTTGTCGTTGCAGATGTACGATCCCGACCGCAGCCGCGATGTCAAGGTGCGAGCCAAGTCCAGCGGCAAGGCCTTGCGTTTGGAGAAGGCCACCCTGGAGCAGTTCCAGGCCAAGTTGACGGAATTTTTGGCGTCGGATGCCGCTGGGGTTGGCGGCGCGGGCATGGCTGTGCTGACCGAACCGACCACCAGTCCCACGGTGGCGAGATTGAAGCAAGCTTTTACTGATAAGTACCCGTCGGCCGGTTGGCATGAGTATGCGGCTGTCAATGACGATCATACGGTGCTGGGCGCGGCGATCTGCTTCGGAACTCCGCATCGTCCGCGATACCGATTCGATCAAGCGGAAGTGGTCTTGGCGCTGGACAGCGATCCATTCGGTGGGGATCTGTGCGAACCCGAACACTCGCGTGATTTCATCAAGACACGCGACGTGGACACCCGGAAGAAGATGTCCCGACTGTGGTCGGTTGGCAGCATGATGAATGTGACGGCCGGCATGGCGGACGAGCGACTGCCGTTGGCGTCCTCGAAGATCGAGTCCTTTGTGACGGCCCTGGAGCAAGCGCTGGCTGGCCAGTATTCGGCAGCGGGCAAGGAGACGGACGCAGACAAGTTCTTGCAGGCCTTGGCCAGCGACCTGAACGCGAACAAGGGCCATGCTTTGATCGTGTTGGGCGAGGGCCACACCGCGGAGCTGCATGCTCGAGTTTGGAAGCTCAACCACGACCTGCAAGCGATTGGCTCGACGGTTGATTTGCATGTCTGTTCGGCCCCGGTCGGCGGTGGCTCACAAGCCTCGCTGCAAGCCCTGTCGGACTCGCTGGAGGCGGGCGATGTCAAGGGTTTGTTTATCCTGGGTGGCAACCCGGTGTACGCGGCCCCCACTGGGCTGAACCTGGGAGAAAAAATCGCTGCCGTCGAGTTTTCGGCCCACTTGGGTTTGTACGAAGACGAGACCGCGGCGGCGTGTGTTTGGCACGTCAACCAGGCCCATTGTCTGGAGGCGTGGTCCGATGGGCGAAGCTCGGACGGTACGCTGTGCTTGGGACAACCCACGATCGCCCCGTTGTTTGCTGGCGTGTCGTTGATTGAGATGCTGGCCACTTTGGCTGGTCAGCCGGCCTCGGGAGAAGAGTTGGTCAAGGCGACCGCTCAGCTGGCGGAGCCCGTGTGGAGGAAGTCTTTGCACGACGGGTTTGTGGCCGATTCTTTGATCCCGGCGGCCACCTCGCAAGGGGTTACGCTCAATGGTCGCTGTACACGACTTCAACTCGGCAGGACATTTGGCCTCCGGCTGGGCGGATTTTCCGCCGCCGGAAAGGGCGAGGTGGTCTTGTGTTCGACGGGCAGTTCGCCAACTTGGGCTGGCTGCAAGAATTGCCGGACGGCATCACCAAGGTTTGTTGGGGCAACCCCGCGATGGTCTCGCCTCAGACGGCGGTCACCTGGGGTGTGCGTCAGAATCAAGTGGTCAAGGTGAACGTCGGCGAGCAATCCGTGCGGGTACCGATCCATTTGGTGCCGGGTATGGCTCCCGGCGTGGTGGCCCTGGCTTACGGTTACGGACGCACCGAAGCCGGTCGCATCGGCGGCAGTCGCAAGGCCGCCACGCGGGCTCCATCGGTGGGCGTCAACGTCAACACGCTCCGTGGGGCTGGTAGTTGGTTCATGGCTTCGGCTGCGATCAGTCCGACCCAAAACTTTGAGGAAGTGGCCACGACCCAGGAGCACCACTATGTGGACTCCCTCAGTCTGTCGGTGGTCAACGAACGAGTCCCACGTTTGGCTCGCGAAGGTGAGCTAGCCAGCTACTTGGCGTTCCTGCAAAAGCTCGACCATAGCCACGCGGACGATCACGATCACAAGGACGGCAGCCACGATCACGAAGAACACAAACACGAAGAACACAAAGCGGATGGCGGCGATGAGACCAGTCATGGCCAGGTCCTGCCGGCGGTTGTGGCGACTCCCGTCGTGGCGGCACCGGTGGCCAAGGCCGGGGGTGGGCATGGGCATGACGATCATTGGCCCAAGGTGGGCGGGCATCACCCACACAATTTTGATCTGACGCCTGGCCCGGGCTATCGAGATATGCCGAAGTGGGCCATGACGGTCGACTTGAATAAGTGCACCGGTTGCAGTGCCTGCGTGATCGCTTGCCAGGCGGAAAACAACATCGCGGTGGTGGGCAAAGACCAAGTGATTCGCGGACGCGAATTGTCTTGGATCCGGGTCGACCGGTATTTCTTGCCACGGGACAACGAGGAGTTAAGTAACTCGGCGCCCGGCCAGGAGCTGTACGAGAACCCGAAAGTGGTCATTCAGCCGGTGACCTGTCATCATTGTGAAAACGCCCCTTGCGAGCAGGTTTGCCCAGTGGCGGCCACCGTCCACAGCGACGAGGGCTTGAATGACATGGTTTACAACCGCTGCATCGGCACGCGTTATTGCGGCAACAACTGTCCGTTCAAGGTGCGGAAGTTCAATTACCACAACTACGCCAACGCCGTTCAGTTCATCGGGTACCCCGATCAATTGGCGGCTTTGGACGGTGGTATCCGTCGACCGGTAGGTGACGTCAAGCTGCAAGGCTTGGCAATGAATCCAGAAGTTTCCATTCGCAGCCGCGGTGTGATGGAGAAGTGCACGTTCTGCGTCCAGCGGATCCAGAACGGCAAGATTCAAGCTCGCAACGAAGGCCGGGATTTCCGACGTGGCGAGTTCATTGATGGCGAAATCACGACGGCTTGTCAGGACGTGTGTCCGACCCAAGCGATTGTCTTCGGCGACGCGTCGTTGAAAGGCTCGAAGGTGGCGACCGAGTTCAAGAGTCCACGGGCTTACGCCATGCTGGATGAGTTGAATCTGGGTTCGCGGCTCAAGTACCTGGCTCGCGTGCGGAACCCGCACCCGGCCCTGGCGCCGCAGCCCAAGGTGGAAGCCGTCGCTGCCAAGCCGTAGCATCCCGGCGGGGCAGGGCAGGGCAGGGCAGGGGCGACGGGAAGCCCGGGGCGACGGGAAGCCCGGGGCAAGTAAGAGCACAACAGCAAACGCGTTGGTGGGAAGTTGAACATACTTGGGGCCGAGTAGATTCAGAGAGAAGTGGTAGAGATGGCAACAACAATCGACGAAGTCTACAACAATACGTGGGACGATCCGCGCGAACGTTCTCCGTTGATAACGGGTGGCTTGGACTACGGACAAGTGACGACCACGGTGACTTCGATTGCCGAGTCCCCGGCGCCGCCGCGGGCTTGGTACGTCTTGATGGCCATCAGCCTTTGCCTGGTGGGCATGCTGGGCACGCTGTTGTTGCACTTGATTCTGTCGGGGGTTGGTGTCTGGGGTAACAACAACCCGACTTTCTGGGGTTGGCCGATCGTCAACTTCGTGTTCTGGGTGGGTATTGGTCACGCCGGAACGCTGATTTCTGCGATTCTGTTTCTGTTCCGGCAGAACTGGCGGACCAGTATCAATCGGGCGGCCGAGGCGATGACGATCTTCGCGGTGATTTGCGCGGGTTTATTTCCCGGCGTGCACATTGGTCGCGTGTGGGTGGCTTATTGGTTGTTCCCGATCCCGACCGAGCACTTGGCGATGTGGCCGAACTTCCGCAGCCCGCTGTTGTGGGACGTGTTCGCGGTGGGCACTTATGCGACGGTCTCGACACTGTTTTGGTACATGGGCATGTTGCCGGACTTGGCCACTTTCCGCGACCGAGCGACCAACAAGTGGAAGCGGATGATTTACGGGATCCTGTCACTGGGTTGGACCGGATCGGCGCGGGCCTGGCATCGGTACGAGATGGCCTACACGATCTTGGCTGCTCTGGCCACTCCGTTGGTGTTGAGCGTGCACACGATCGTGAGCTTTGACTTTGCGGTTTCGCAACTGCCGGGCTGGCACACGACGATCTTCCCACCCTACTTTGTGGCCGGTGCGATTTTCTCGGGCTTCGCCATGGTGATCACCCTTCTGGTACCTGCTCGGGCTCTGTTCAATTTGCAGCATCTGATCACGATGCGGCACTTGGAGAACATGTGCAAGATCATCGTGGCCACCGGCCTGATGGTGGGCTTTGCTTACACGATCGAGTTCTTCGTGGCGTGGTACTCGGGGGTTAAGACCGAGACGCAGACGTTTGTGATGCGAGCCTTCGGTCCGTACTGGTGGGCTTATTGGACGATGTTCACGTGCAATGTGTTTATCCCGCAATTGTTCTGGTTCAAGAAGGTCCGCACGACGCCATGGGCCATGGTGGTGATCTGCATCTTTGTCAACATCGGCATGTGGTTCGAGCGGTTCGTGATCACGGTCACATCGCTCTGCCGTGACTTCCTGCCGTCGTCCTGGTGGTACTTCCGGCCGACCTACGTCGACATCGGCATGTTCATTGGGAGCTTCGGTTTGTTCATGACGCTGTTCTTGCTGTTCTGTCGGTTCTTGCCGGTGGTCGCGATGGCGGAGGTCAAATCGATCATGCCGCACGAGCACGAGCATGAGGAAGATCATCACTAGGCGGTAGTTGCCCGCGGGTCGGGCCAGGGGCACGAGTGGGGCTGACTCGGAACGAGACGGATTAGTTGGAACTAAGAAGATAAGCAACCATGACGCAATCGACTTCACACAATTCGCACAGTGCCCCAGCGACTGGGCCCACTTCGCGTTTGGTCGGGATCTTGGCTGAGTTCTCCACGCCGGACCAATTGGTCGACGCCTGTGATCAGGCTCGGCAGGCTGGGATTCGCCGGATGGATGCCTACAGTCCGTTCCCGGTCCACGGGATCGACCCCGCGATCGGTATCACTCGCACGCGTCTGCCGTTCCTGGTGTTGGCCGTTGGCTTGAGCGGCTTATTCGTTGCCATGGGCTTGCAGTACGCCGTCAACGCCACCGACTCGATCGGACCGTTCCCCGGCTACCCGTTTTTGATCAGCGGCAAACCCCTGTTCAGCTTGCCTGCGAATATTCCGGTCACCTTCGAAGTGATCGTTTTGAGCAGTGCTTTTGCGACTTTCTTGGGCAGCTTGGCCCTGAATGGCCTGCCCAAATTCGCCAATCCGCTGCATCGGATTGCCCGGTTCCGCAAGGCGACCAATAACGGCTTCTTCTTGATGATCGAAGCCGAAGACCCGAATTACAACCCGCGGACGATTCGCAACCAGTTGGAGCAATGGGGTGCCCAGTCGTTGGAAGAGGTGCACTTGGATCTGACGGATCACAAGTTGCCATCGTTCGTCCGCATGGTGTTTGTGTTGCTGTTGGCCGTTTGTACCCTGCCACCAGCGATCCTCTATCGCTCGCTGGGGGAAAGCAACACGGTGCCACGTCTGCACTTCAACCCGGATATGGACTGGCAGTACAAATCCCAGGCCCAACAGGTCGCCCCCGACATTGCGGTCGGCGATGAAGAGGAACGCCCGATGTTCCGCGACTTGCGGGCGATGCGTGGCGAGGTCCCCGGAACCGTGATTCGCGGCCAATTGCGGGACGACCGAGCCTTTTACACGGGGATTTCCGGTGCAGAGGCCGGCCTGGCGTTGAACGCAGGTGGGGCAAGCTATGTGTCAATTCCCAACGCTCAGGACGAAGCTCCCGCCGAGCCGGATTGGCTTACCCAATTCCCGTCGAACGAAAAATTCGCAGTCAATGCCCAGACCATGCAACGCGGCAAGCAACGCTTCGACATCTACTGTGCGGTTTGTCACGGCACGACGGGCGAGGGGAATGGGATGGTGAACCAGCGAGCGTTGACGCTCAATGCATTGGGGCGAGCTTCCTGGGTCAACGCCAAGAGCTTGCACGACTATACCGTGGTGGACCAACCGGTCGGACGAATTTACGACACGATCACCAACGGTCGCGGTTCGATGGGCCCCTACCGATCGCAGATTACGCCGGAAGATCGCTGGGCGATTGTCCTGTACGTCAAGGCCTTGCAAGACTCGTTGGCGGATGCCGTGGCTGAGGACGAGGAGGGCAAGTGGGTTCCCGTCCGGACGACCCCGCCGGCTCCCGTGACGGAAGCCGAACCAGCGGCCGCGGATGCCACGACGACCGAAGCGGAAACCACCGAGGCTAGCGGCGGACAAAACTAACCAGGCCAGGGGCCTCGGTCGGCGCGTCGCCAGCCGGTTGTTTTGGCCCCAAACGCTGATTTCGTCGATCATTTTGTGCAACACCTGAAGAGTCACCTGAAGAGAAGAACCTGAGACATGCACGCTGCCAAGAAAACGAAAGTCACATCGCCGAATGTGAGCCTGGGAGATGCAGGTGGAAGCTTGATCCTGCTGGGCGGGATTGGCGGGATCGGCCTGATCATTGCCGCTTTCTTCCTGTCGTTCTTCGTCGCCAATGGAGTGACCAGCTTCCTGCACGTGTATCTGGTCAACTTCCTGTTCTTCGTCTCTATCAGCCTGGGAGCCTTGTTCTTCGTGATCGTGCAGCACCTGACCCGAGCCGGGTGGAGTGTCGCGGTCCGACGAATTGCTGAGATCTTGGCGGGAACCATTCCGTACCTGGCAGTCCTGTTTATCCCGATTTTGCTTTCAGTAATCGCACCGTCGGTGTACGGAGCGCCGGACTATTTGCTGTACTTGTGGGCCAACCCCAGCTACGCGACTGAAATATTGGCCCCAGACAAGGTGGCTTATTACCTGAACCCGACCCACTTCGGCGTGCGGGCGTTGATCTACTTTGGGGTCTGGTGCATCGTGGCTCGCTACTACCTGAACCGCTCGCGGATCCAGGACGAGAACGGCGATTACAAGTTGACGACCAGCATGCAGTTCTGGAGTGCTCCCGCCACGCTGTTCTTCGCCATCACTGTGATTTTCGCCTCGTTCGACTGGTCCATGTCGCTGGCACCCATTTGGTTCAGCACCATCTGGCCGATCTACTTCTTCGCCGGCGGAATGTTGGGTGCGTTTTGCACGATCATTCTGATTCTGCTGATGCTGCAGAAGAACGGGATTTTGACCGAGGATGTGACCACCGACCATTACCACGACTTGTCCAAGTTCACCTTCGGCTTCATTTTCTTCTGGAGCTACATCGCCTTTAGCCAGTTCCTGCTGATCTGGTACGCGAATATCCCGGAAGAGACCATCTGGTACCTGCCGCGTTTGGAGGGTGGCTGGGCCTGGGCGTCCCTGGTCCTGCTGCTGGGTCACACCCTGATCCCATTCCTGCTGATGATGCCTCGGACACTTCGTCGCAACAAGAACTTCCTCTGGTATGCGGTTATAGCCCTACTGGCAATGCACTGGTACGACCATTTTTGGATCGTGATGCCTCAGATGTTCGTCAGTCTGAACGACTTGGCGGCCTTGGAAGGGGTTGCCAGCGAGGCGCCACGGCACATTTTTGGCCCCGTTGAGGCATGTTGCTTCTTGGGCATGGCAATGCTGTACGCCGCGTTCTTCTGCTGGGAGGCAGGCGACCGGCCGCTGATCCCGCTGCGGGACCCGCGTTTGAAGGAATCCTTGAACTTCAAGGTCCATTAAGCGGAGTGACGGCAGGGAGCGGCGGGCCAGCATCGGTGCGGCGGGCTAGCATGGGTGCGGCGGGCCGGCATCGGTGCAGGGTAGGACAGGCGTTGGGCAGAAAAAAACGAACCTAACGAGCGACAACTCGGGAACTAGAATAACAGGACAGAGAGAGTTAGCCATGAGCGAGCACATCCCGGCGGTGATCGATGACGCCAAACCGCACTACGCGGATATCAACGCACCGGTTGTGATCCTGCTGACGGTCGTGACTGCCATTTTGACGTACTCGTCGATCGCGTTTGTCCAGGGATACTACTTCCAGTGGGACAAGTCTCGGGTCGAACGTCAGAGCGCTGATTCGGTCAGCACCTCGACCGCTTACCTGATGGAAGAGCGGCAGATGTTGAGCGATGGGTCGGAAGAGCGGAAGATCAAGCCGATCGGGCAATCGATGTCGAAGATCGTCGCCGAGTGGAGTGCCAAGCCAGCCGAATAGGTTGACAAAAAACCATGTTTAACAACGCAGTCGCCATCACGAGTCGGTTTCGCGGTCGCCCCAGCCAGTTTGGCGAGTGGCTCGGTCGCCTCGTGGTTGTGGTTGCGGCGGCGCTGGTCGTGGCCAGCAGTGGCGTGAGTTACGGGCAGATGAAGAAGCAGATCATCGACGACCAAGCGGGCGTCGAGGTGATCGAGCGGGCTGGGGTGGACCTGCCGTTGGATGCCGGGTTTACGAACGATCGAGGCAATCGGAAGCAACTGTTCGACCTGTTTGACGGCACGCGGCCGGTGCTGCTGTCGCTGAATTATTCGGATTGTCCGATGTTGTGCAGCGTCCAGTTCCAGAACTTGACCAACACGTTGAAGCAGATGGGTTTTCGGCCGAAGGAAGACTTTCAAATTGTCTCGATCAGTCTGGATCCGACCGAGAGTCCTGCCAAGGCTCGGGAGACGAAGTCCAAGTACCTGGCGTTGTACGATCGGCCTGAAACGGCGGACGGCTGGCATTTCCTGGTAGGCGAGTCGTCCGAGATTCGCCGCATCGCTGACACGATCGGGTTTAGGTACAAGCGACTGCCGAATGGTCATTATGTCCATCCGCCGTTGATTGTGCTGTGCAGCCCCGGTGGTAAGGTTGTGCGTTACATCCACGGTTTGGAGGTCGAGGCTGGGGTACTGGATCAGGCCTTGATCGAGGCGGCAGAGGGCAAGATTGGCAGCCCGATTAACCGGTTCTTGTTCGCCTGCTATCAGTTCAATACGTCGACGGGCCATTACACGCCCAATGCGATGTTCCTGATGAAGCTGGGTGGAGCGGTGACGGTGGTGGCCTTGGCAGCCTGTCTGATCCCCTACTGGTTCCGACGGACCGTGGGACCAATCAAGACGGATGAACGTCCGCTGATCGATTTGGAAACAGAGCAAGCATAGGTGGGCTTGGTCAAGTCGTTGTCGTCGACAGCGGTCTGGGCCGGGAAGTACGAGAGAGAAGCAAATGATCAATCCGCTACAGAGTTTGGCACAGTTTTACTTACCGAAGCAGGCCTCGAATTTCGCGGCCGAGACGGACTTCCTATTCAATGCGATCCTGTGGATTTCGATCGTCTCTTTTGTGGCGATCGTGGTGGTGATGGTGTGGTTCGCTGTCATCTATCGACGACGTCCGGGATACGTACCCAAGCCATCTCCATCGCACTCCTTGGGGTTGGAGCTGTTGTGGACGATCGGGCCCAGCCTGATTTTGATTTGGATCTTCTTTGAGGGTGCCAACGGCTATGCGACACTGAAAACTCCGTCGAACGACGCCGAGGTGATCGAAGTGACGGCGTTGCAGTTTGGTTGGCAGTTTACGTACCCCAATGGTGAAGTGACCGACACACTGCATCTTTCGGTGAACCAGCCTGTCCGTTTGCAGATGACCAGCAATGACGTGATCCACAGTTTTTATGTGCCAGAGTTCCGCGCGAAGATGGACATCATGCCGGGACGTAAGCACTCCATGTGGTTCAAGCCGACCTTGATCGGCGAGTACAAACTGTTTTGCACCGAATATTGCGGCGAGGGGCACTCGAAGATGGTCCGCGACGTGATTGTGCACGCCGAGCCGTGGAAAGAGATGCTGCGAAAGAACGTCCGCTGGCGTGAGGACCAGAATCACCCGGTAGCCAACGGCCACCGCCTGTACAAGCTGTGGTGTGGGGGTTGTCACTCCTACGACGGGTCGGCCAAGACCGGCCCCAGCTTCAAGGGGTTGGCTAGTTTGACCAATCGTGAGTTCGCCGACGGTAGCTCTTTGAGCTTCAGTGGGTCGGAGTCCGACGAGTGGCAAGATTACATTTCGGAGTCGATTCGCAAACCCGATGCCAAAATTGTGAAGGGTTACCCGAACCAAATGCCAAGCTTCGAGGGCAAATTGTCCCCGGAACAAATTGGGTACATCATCCGCTTCCTGCGGGAAGTTGATGGGGGAACCTACACCGAGCCGGCCAAGCCGGCGACCGAGTCGGAAGTGGAAGCCGGTGCCGAGGCAGCAGTCGCTCCGCAGTAGCGGCTTGGCGGAGTCCGGACGGCACCCACCAGGGAGTGGGAAGAGGGAGTGGGGAGGCTGTGCGATGCGAGACAGGCCCACCTTCCGGCAGCGGATCACCATAGCACCTTTGACCGACACCAACACAAAACACTAAACAAGCACAAGTAGAACGTACCTTCGAAGGAGGTAACCACCATGGCGACAGTGACTCAAAAGCAGCAACTTTTTGGTCATGCTCCCACGAACCATTATCTGGATGCTTCGCGCGGAGTCATGTCCTGGATATTCACGCTTGATCACAAGCGGATTGCGATCATGTACATGTACGGCGTGATCCTGTCGTTGTTCCTGGCGGGTATCTTCGCCCTGGTGCTGCGACTCGAGCTGTACACACCCGGACCTTGGTTTCTGACCAGTGCCCAGTACAATCAAATGTTCACACTGCACGGCGCAGTGATGGTGTTCTTGTTCATCATTCCGAGTATTCCGGCGATCATCGGCAACTTTGTTTTGCCGATGATGTTGGGGGCCAAAGATGTGGCGTTTCCGCGTTTGAATCTGGCCAGTCTCTGGCTGTATTGGGCGGGCGGGTTCTTCTTCATCGTGGTCTTGGCCACCTCGGGTCTGGACACCGGTTGGACGTTTTACACGCCTTACAGCACAACGACTTCGACCAACGTGATCGCAGCGACTTTAGGTGCCTTTATCCTGGGGTTCAGCTCGATTTTCACGGGTTTGAATTTTATCGTGACCATCAACACCATGCGTCCCAAGGGTATGACTTGGTTCCGCATGCCTCTGTTGCTCTGGGGGTTGTACTCCACCAGCATCATCCAGGTGTTGGCCACCCCGGTTCTGGGTATCACCTTGCTCTTGTTGATCGTCGAGCGACTCTTGAAGCTGGGTATTTTTGACCCGGCTTACGGCGGTGACCCGCTGTTGTACCAGCACTTCTTCTGGTTCTACTCGCACCCGGCGGTTTACATCATGATTTTGCCGGCGATGGGCGTGATCAGCGAAATGTTGGGCGTGCACTGCCGCAAGGAAGTCTTTGGCTACAAATTCATCGCTTTGTCGAGTGTCGCGATTGCCTTGTTGGGGTTCTTGGTCTGGGGACACCACATGTTCACCAGTGGTCAGTCCGAGATGGCATCGTTGGTTTTCAGTGCCATCACATTCTCGGTGGCGGTGCCTTCGGCGATCAAGGTCTTTAACTGGTTGTGCACGATGTATCGTGGCGACATCAACCTTTCGACTCCGATGATGTACATCATGTCGTTCATCTTCTTGTTCGGCATCGGTGGTTTGACGGGTCTGTGGTTGGGCGCTCTGTCGACGGACATCCCGTTGCACGACACCTACTTTGTGGTGGCCCACTTCCATTACGTGATGGTGGGTGGCACGATGACCAGCCTGCTGGGTGGTTTGTTCCACTGGTGGCCGAAGATGAGCGGTCGGATGTACAATGAGCCGTTGGGCAAGCTGTTCTGTTTGCTGGTGTTCATTGGGTTTAACCTGACGTTCTTCCCGCAGTTCATCATGGGTAGCCTCGGAATGCCGCGGCGGTATCATGAGTACCAAGCGGTCTATCAGATTTATCACCAACTCTCGACTATCGGTGCCTTCACACTGGGAATCGGGATCTTTGGTGCGGTGATGACTCTGGTTTATGCTTGGTTCTTCGGCCGCAAGGCCAGTGGCAATCCGTGGGGTGCCGCGACTTTGGAGTGGCAGTCCAGCTCGCCGCCGTCGTTCCACAACTTTGAGCATCGCGTGATCGTTTCGGCTCCGTACGACTTCTCGTCGGTGGTTTATGACGAGTCCGTCGACGGCTACGTGCCAGTGGTTCCGAAGCGTGAGGCGGCCCCGGCTCCGCAACCGACACCGGCACCGGTGTCCAATTAGTTTGAGTGTCCGCAGGCATGGCGGCAGTGGATTTGGGTTAGCGCCCTTTAGTTTCAGTTGGATGATTTCATGGCAACAACGAATGTAGTTCGCGACGAGTACTCCGAGTTGGTGGATCTGGAACACAGCCACGACCACGAGCACGGGCAATTTATCGCACACCATTTCCACAGCGCGGAACAGCAGTTTGATTCCGGCAAGCTGGGGATTTGGCTGTTCCTGGTCACCGAAGTATTGTTCTTCGGTGGCTTGTTCGTTGC
Source organism: Pirellulaceae bacterium (assembly GCA_018402565.1). Taxonomy (GTDB): domain Bacteria; phylum Planctomycetota; class Planctomycetia; order Pirellulales; family Pirellulaceae; genus M30B19. Next base: position 667,840 of record JAGYIQ010000004.1, read on the forward strand.
CTACATCATCTACCGCTACAATCGGCCCGACGTGTTCATCGATGCCCACCATCACCTGGACACGTTGCTGGGTGGCTTGAACACGATCGTGCTGTTGTTCAGCAGCTTGACCATGGCTTGGGGCGTGCGAGCGGCCCAGTTGGGGGACAACCGAACGACGGCCATCAGTGTCTTGGCGACAATGGTCTGTGCGGCCTTGTTTCTGGGTGTGAAAGCGGTCGAGTACAGCCACAAGTGGGATCTCGGCTTGCTGCCGGGCAATCTTTTCTCGTACGATCCGCTGGCGAAACACGATCACGCCTTGATCTCCAATTACTTGGTCATGCTCTGCGTGCCGTTTGGTGTTTTGCTGCTGGGTTTCCTGTTGGGTGCCATTCTCAACCTGAACACGGGCAAAAAGCTGATTGGCCAGTTCTACGGCGGGATGGCGATCACGATGCTGGGCTACTTTGCTGGCGTCGGTGTCGGTGTGCTGTGGATGGCGACCATGACGCCGAAGCACGATAGCCACGACGATCATCATGCCGCGGTAGTCGTCGCGGCAGACGCCGTTCGTCCGGTAGTGTTCTCGGCAGATGACGCCGCCCCCAAAGTCGAAACGGCGGTCGTTGATGGAGCGGCAGCAGCGGAGGCTCCGGCTGGCAGCACCGCTCCGTTGGACAAGTCGCTGGGAGTCTTCTTCAGCATCTATTACTGCATGACCGGGCTGCACGCGGTTCACATCATTGCCGGAATTGCCGCTTTGGCGTGGATTTTTTATCGCTCGCTGGCCGCCCAATGGCGTCCGGATTATTTTGGCCCCGTCGACTTTGTCGGGTTGTACTGGCACTTGGTCGACTTGATCTGGATTTACCTGTTCCCCTTGATGTACCTGATCCGCTAAGGCGTTCAGTGAGTCCGACGCTGCTGCAGGCTGCGGCGGTAAGAACTGATAGAAGCCGATCCGATCGCTGCGAAGACAACCCAACAGAACCAAACCGAGATACCGATGGCACAACACGCAACTACCACTCATGCTGCAAGCGATGACCATGGACACGGGCACGGCGAGCACTTCGCGCATCCCGCCCCGGTTTGGGTTCTGCTGGGTACCTTCGGCGCTTTGATCTTCCTGACGATACTGACGGTATTCATTGCCGATAACGTGGAGTTGGGCAGTTTTGAATTGCTGGTTTCGATGGGCATTGCCACCGTCAAGGCGGTGCTGGTGGGTGCCTTCTTCATGCACATGTTCTGGGACAAGGGCTTCAACGTCCTAGTCTTTCTCTCATCGCTGTTGTTTTTTGCTCTGTTCATCGGTTTTGCTCTGATGGACAGTTACGAGACACTGCCGAACGTTTCCGACTATTACAAGCGTTAATCGCTTGCCTTGTGCCATGCTGCGAGAGACGCCTGATACTTTTTCGATGCGACGCGATCTGTATCAGGCTCGCTTGGTTTTTGTCTTGTTCATTGCGTCGCTCGGCATGTTCTTTGCCGCCTGCATCGCCTTTTACGTGGTTTTGATCGCTGGGCTAAAGTCGCCGACGGGCGAGTTAGCCCAACCGGTGGTCTACCGCCCGCTCGATTTGCCGCTGTCGTTTTGGATCAGCACCGGTTTATTGGTCCTGACCAGCTTGTGGCTGCATTTGGCCGCGCACAGCGTCGCGCGGGAACGGCAGCACCTGTGCCTGTCCTACCTGCAAGCGGGTTTCCTGTCGGCCCTGGGGTTCCTGATCGTCCAGGGCTTGGGCATGAACAAGTTGCTGCACGAACACTTCGCCTACATCGAGCAGAGCGGTCTGACGCGACTCTACGGCGTGTGTTTCGCTTTCTCGTTTATCCACGCCTTGCATGTCGTGGGTGGCTTGGTCTTTATCGGCTACGTCTTGGTGCAATGTTACCGGGGACGTTACGACCACGAACGCCACTGGGCCGTTGATCACTGCGCTTGGTATTGGCACTTCTTGGATGTCGTTTGGGTCGCCATGCTGATCGCGTTTGTCGTCACCCGTTAAACGACTACAGAGTGTGTGATAGCTGAATTATTCTGTGAGCGGCGATGGGGCCCTGAGTGGCCCGAGCAACTCGCGGAGGTTGCGTGGGTTTTGCCCCAAGTCTCCTTTGCCCACCCGCGAGCGACTCGTGGCGGAAATGCGGGTCCCAGCTTCCGTGGCCGTCAACTGCACGGTGATGTCGTCGACAAAGCGGAACCACCGAGTCGTGCGTTCGAAACGCAGTTCGTCGGCTGAATCGCCAACCGCGTGCGATTCGCTCCAGCCCGGCAGTCCAGCGGCGACCGCTCGCACTTTTTCTGCCGCGGCGTTCAGGTCGTCTGGCAGCACAACACACCGCAGGCTGGGGTCGGAGTGATCCAGCTGCGTCTGAGCCACGTTGGTACTCAAGTCGCGTTGCCAATCGTCAACGGTCAGGACCAAGATGACCGCCACAGCGATCCCGAAGAACAACACGAGTCCCAAGACGAACAGCAACCAAGGTCGCACCGCTCCAGAACGAGGCATGGCGGTTCGAATTGTCCGGCGGTAGCTATGGCAGCGCATGAGGGTTCAGTATATTGAAGGGGTGAGTTTACGATTGTTTCCAGACACCAGGCCACCGGATACCAGGACCCCGCGATGAAGTCGCTGTTCGACGCCGAGGAACAGGAGAACGCGCGTCGAGCGATGCCGTTGGCGGCCCGCATGCGTCCGCAACGCCTGGACCAATTTGTCGGCCAATCCCACCTGCTGGGGGCAGGTCAACTGCTGCGTCGCTTGATCGACGCCGATCGGCTGGGTAGTGTCATCTTCTTCGGACCGCCCGGTTGCGGCAAGACGACGTTGGCCAGTTTATTGGCTGGGGTGGGCCGCAAGCACTACGCCCGCTTGAGCGCCATCACCGATGGCCTACCACAACTGCGGCAAGTTTTGGCGGAAGCCAAGGAACGGGTCGAGACCGGCGGTGGCAAAACGGTGCTGTTTATCGACGAGATCCACCGCTTCAATAAAACGCAACAGGACGGATTGTTGGGTGACGTCGAACACGGCATCATCGACTTGGTGGGCGCGACCACCTCGAACCCCTACTTCGCGATCAACTCGGCCTTGATCAGTCGCAGCCAGATCTTCCAGTTCCAACCGTTGACCGAGAGCGAGATCGCCGGCTTGCTGCAAGTCGGTCTGACCGATCGCGACCGCGGCTTGGGCGAAACGCGAGTCTCGTTGGATCCGGCTGCCGTGACCCAATTGTGCCAATGGTGCGACGGTGACGCGCGGCAAGCCCTGAATGTGCTGGAGATCGCCGTTCTGTCCAGCTCACAACGGCCGCTGGTGGTGACCGCCGACTTGGTTCGCGAGTGCATGCAGCGCAGCGCACTGCGATTTGATGCCACGGGTGAAGAGCATTACGATCTGGCCAGTGCCCTGATCAAGAGCATTCGCGGGTCCGATGTGGACGCCGCCATTTACTGGTTGGCCCGGTTGCTGGAATCGGGCGAAGACATCCGCTTCCTCACGCGGAGGCTGGTGATTCTGGCGAGCGAAGATATCGGCAATGCCGACCCCCAGGCCTTGCCGCTGGCAGTAGCTTGTATGCAAGCCTGCGAGTTCATCGGACTGCCGGAAGGCCAACTGACCTTGTCGCAGACGGTGGCTTACATGGCCTGCGCACCGAAGTCGAACGCGGCCACTGTGGCAATTGGCGCGGCCCGCGACGACGTGCGAAACAAGCAAGTCATCCCCGTTCCCTCGCATCTCCGCGACGGTCACTATGCCGGCGCGAAACAATTGGGTGTCGGGCAAGGCTACCTCTACGCCCATGATTTCCCAGATGGAATTGCGGCGCAAGATTATTTAGGCGTCGAGAAGAACTACTACCAGCCGACGGATCGCGGCTACGAGCGAGAATTGGGAGAACGCTTGGCGGCAATTCGAGCGAAACTGCGGCCGAATTCCTGAGACTCGTCGACAAAGGCCTGGTTCTGAAGCAGCTGGCCGGCCACAGCCAGCCCTCTGCTAGCGTATCGTGTTGCTCACCGCGAGAAATTTCGCGGATTGAACTGGTTCTAACTCAAGAAATGGAATAATTTAACCGCTGGGCAGGGCCGTGGGCTACGGCGTCGGTTGGATCAATCAATAGCGAGTCACGGAGGACTCCCGCATGGAAGCGTTCAAAAATACCTCAATGATGATCATCCTGGCGGGCATTTTTTATGGCGCCTACCAGATGTTCGTGTCAGAGCCGCCCAATTGGCGGAAAGAGGGCTCCGCGGCTCCCGAGATGCTGATGTCCGCGGACGATCCCGCCCTGCAGTCGGCGGCGGGCCAACAGCCGGCGGCGGGCCAGTTGAACGGTCCGCCAGCCATGCTCGGACCATCAGCCTCCACCAGCGGAGCGGCGGCATTGTCGGCGGGACCTGCGGCCGGACACCAAACTGGACTGGCAAATCAGCCCGCGCTGCCTCCTACTCCTGGCCCGGCACTCCCATCGAATCTGATCGCTACTCCATCGCCAAGCCTACCCACAGGTTCACTGCCGTCTCAGACGCTGCCATCTCAGGCACTGCCGTCTCAGACACTGCCGTCTCAGACGCTGCCATCTCAGCCACTGCCGTCTGAGTTTGCCGCGACCAGCAGCCAGCCCATTGCTGGTTGGGATTCCAGTGGTACTGCTGCAGTCGCACCGGCGGGCTTCGAGTCTCCCGTTGGCAATGGAGGCATGTCACCCGCTTCACCCACCGTCCCCCCCCAACCTTGGGGGGCGACGCCGATGGACCGACAAAATCTCCCGGCGGCTTCCGCCCGAACCGGCCCCGGTCCGACGGCGGGCTTGGTCGCGGATCCCAACCTGCTCCCGATCCAGTCGAATCAAGCACCCGCGGTGGATCCTGGGATGGAGTTGACACAAGGCCTGCGCATGGCAATGGAAACGGCTGGAGTGGATATCCAGAACGGCGACTGGACCAAGGCCCTGCGAGAGCTTTCGGCCTGGTACCAGCAACCGTTGGCAGTCGAGGATCGCGAGCAGTTGGTTGAGTGGCTTGATCGATTGGCGGGCGAGGTCATCTACTCCAACAAGCACACCTTGGCCGTTGGGCATGTGGTTGGAGCTGGCGAGACCTTATCGTCGATTGCGGCTCGGTATCAGATGCCGTCGCGATTATTGGCGCGGATCAACCAATTTCCGGAAACGGTTGCCGACGAAACGCCTTTGCAACCTGGGGCTGAGTTGAAAGTGGTGCCGGGGCCGTTTGCCGCCGAGGCTCGTCTGTCCTCGGGGTATCTAACCATGTTTGCTGGTGGGCTGTACGCGGGCCGGTTTCGCTTTGTGATCGGCGACTCGGCCCCCGACGAATTGATCGAAGAACCCATCTCGTTCGTCTCGACCCAGGGCATCCCGGCCCAAGAGGAACAGCAGCGTCACGAGCCCCTAGCGGCGACCAATCCCTTCGGTCGGTTTTGCTTGGTTGTGGGACAGATCGCCGTGCTGCATTCGCCGGGCGGAAACCCGAACGGCAGTTGCTTGCAATTTTCGGAGCAAGACATGCAGGACTTACTGATTCTCCTCCCGCGTGGAACCACGGTGCGGATCGTTCAGTAGTTTCCGCGGAATTTGGCTTTCGCGACTTATCAGGACTCCAAGTCCAGCGGTTCTGGGACCTTCCAGACCTTCTTCAAGGCGACGGGGTCGCACAATCGCTTTTTGTCTGTAAAAAAACGCAGGCAATCGCGACACAAATAGCCATGCGTTGCCTTCTCCTCCAACCAGGCCTCACTAAACTTCGCCAACTCCTTGCGTTTAAGTTCACACAAGGTTTTCATGCCAGATCGACGTCCTGGAAGGGAAAGGTCTCATCAATATCTGCTTGGCATAACTCGACCATGAAGGGTACGAGCCGCTGGCAGATGACTTCCATCACTTTTTGGCCCTTCTCAGCGGTGGCAGCATGCGGATTACCGGAGCCGCTGTTCTGTGTTAGCAAGTGCCAGGGTCGAGTGATCGTGACCCAGTTCTTACGCAGGGCCTCGAATTGCAACGGCCGCGTGGCACCACTATCTGCAGCCAGTGTGCCGTCGGGCTGGCGAGCCACCAAATGCGGGAAATAGTTGAGCATGAAGCTGGTCTCCAACTCCCCTGCATGATCCTCGGGATGGGTAAAGATGTCGAAGTAGACATCGCTCAGGCAGGCGTACCAACTGCACAGGAACAGGTGCACCTCGGTCTGATTGGCCAATTCTCGCAGGACGGGCTTGAAGTCATTGCCACCGTGACTGTTGAGGATCAGCAGCTTGCGAATCCCAGCTCGCTCGACACTTTCCACCAGATCGGCGATGACCATCGTCAAGGTCGATGGATTGAGGTTCATTGCCAGCGGAAATTCGGCCAGATTTGTCTCGGTGCCGTAGGGCATGGTCGGTAGGAGGATCGCCTTGCCCCCTAGGTTCCAAGTCCGCTCGCACAGCGTTTCGCCAATCAGCGTGCCCTCGTACCAATCGGTACCGTAGGGCAAGTGCAGGTTGTGCGGTTCGGTAGCCCCCATCGGCAACACGGCCAAATCGTAGGTCGTGTCCTTGACCACACCGTAGGCAGTCTCGGCCAAAACCCAAGGGCGAGCGTTTTTAATGGTCATCGGTTGGTTCCCGAGTTCAGCGTCGATGCGGCTCGTCGTTCGAGCCGTTCGGGGTCCATTGTACTGACTGGGGTGAGCTTCGCGTAGCCGCCCGGCTTGTGAGTTCATCCGTTTCGCGATTAGAATCAGGGGCCATTCGGCGAGGTTGGCGTCGGGGAGACCCTACGGCCGAGGCAGCGACGACGCGTGACGACCGGGCCCGCCCAGGAGAGCAGGGCAGGGCAAGAATCGTAGCGGAACAAGGCCACGGATTTGGTACAAACGAGAGATCTGTTTGAAAACTTGACGGTTCCGCCCGATGCCTACAACGAGATGTTCGCTCGGGATGGACAAGTGCGGGCCAATTGGTTGGCCCTCCAGACCGAACTCAATCGAGTGGGTCCGCTTGAGCTGAATCGCCGCATGCAGCAGGCGGCCGACCAAATCGCCAACCATGGCGTGACGTTCAATCCCTACGACTTGTCGGAGGGCGCTTCGCGGCCGTGGAGTTTTGACGCGATTCCCGTCCTTTACACGGCCGAATCGTGGCAACAGGTCGCCGTCGGACTGGAGCAGCGGGCTCGGCTGATGGACCTGATCCTGCAGGATCTGTGGGGACCGCAAAACTTGCTGCGGGAAGGCGTCTTGCCACCCTATTTTCTTTTCGGGCATCCTGCCTACCAGCCGTCTTATCACGGACTCACCAAGCTCGGACACCATCATCTGTTCCTCTACGCAGCGGATCTGACCCGCGACGCGCAGGGAAAACACTGGGTCACAGGAGATCGTACCCGCGCTCCATTCGGCCTGGGTTATGTGCTGGAAAATCGCTTGATCGCCGCCAACTTGATGCTGGATGCCTTCCAAGCTTGCCGGGTACAACGCTTGGCCAAGTTTTTTCAATCGTTGCACTCGACGTTACTCGGCCTGGCTCCCACCAACGAGGCGAACCCTCACATTGCCGTCTGGACCAAAGGCCCCGGCAGCCGCTCGTTTTTTGAAGACGCCTATCTGGCTCGCTACTTGGGCTACACGTTGGTACAGGCCGACGACTTGGCGGTTCGCAAAAATCAACTGCTCCTCAAAACGCTCGGCGGCCTTGTGCCGATCCATGTGTTGTGGCGCCGCGTGAACGACGAACACAGCGATCCCGTGGAGTTGAGCTCTCAGTCGGCCGGGGGTGTCGCCGGTCTGTTGGAGGTCATGCGTAGTGGCAATGTAGTGGTCATCAACAGCCCAGGTAGTCGCTTGGTAGAATCGCCACTCCTGAGCGTCTACTTGGAAAAAATAGCACAATTCTTTGAATTAGGTGACCTGCAACTTCCCACCATTCCCACTTGGTGGTTCGGGGATCGACCGACCGCCAAATGGTTGCAAATGCGACTGGATCATATCATGATTCGGCCGGCCTTCCGTATGGACAATCAGCGCCCGATTTATCCGGCCGAATTATCGACGGCAGATAAGCAGTCGTTACTGCAACGCGTCTTGGCCACTCCTGAGGCGTTTGTCGCCCAGCCGATCGTGGAACGTTCGACGACACCGGTCTGGTATGCCGACCAAGTCCAGCAGTGGCCGTTGGCGCTGCGGGGGTTTGTCCTGGCGGGTCAGCAGGGGTTCGAGACGTTGCCCGGAGGTTTGGCTCGGGTGGCCTACCGGCCGCGGCTATTGGATCAATCGCCAACGAGTGGTGAAAAGAGTCAAGACGTCTGGATTCAAGGACACCAACTGGCGCCTGCCGCCAGCCTACTGCCGTCACTGACCGGCCCGATCGTGCTCAAACGCAGCGGTGCGGAACTTCCCAGTCGCGTGGCCGATTCTTTCTTCTGGCTGGGACGCAACATTGAACGGGCCGAAGCCGGTGCCCGCTTGCTGCGAGTCGCGCTGTTGCTGCTGCAAAACGAGCGAGAAGGGGTTTTGGATGGTTCGCGAGTCCTCCGAGCCATGGCGGAAAGCGGGCATCTCGAGCCCGATCTGATTCTACCGGGAATCCGTGAAACCCTGCCCGCCATGACACAGAGCCTGCCCAATAGTTTGTTCGAAAGCGAGCAACTGCCGCTGGGGTTTCGCAGCTCGCTTGATCACGTCATTCGACTCAGCGCCGCGGTTCGCGATCGTCTCTCGGTCGACGCCTGGCGAATCCTGCATCGACTGGATCAACTCTGTCGACGCCCGGACGGTCCCTCGGCACCCGACGTGACCGACACCACGGAACTGTTGGATCGTGTGATCGGCATGATGGCGGCATTTGCTGGCTTGGTAGCCGAAAACACAACACGAACACTCGGATGGCGTTTCCTCGATATCGGTCGCAGAATCGAGAGGGCCATGCAGTCGGTCACCTGCTTGGATGTGATGTTTGGCACAACGACCGCTCAATCTGGCTTGGTGATCGAGTCCGCTTTGCAGGTACTCGATAGCCTCATGACGTATCGCCTGCGTTATTTGACGCACTTCCACCCGACCGCCGCTTGTGATTTGTTGCTGCATGACCAGTCCAATCCACGCTCGATCGCCTACCAATTGGACCTGATTGAACTGCATGTCAATCACTTGCCGAGCGATCCACAAACGCAGGAGATTCGCACCGATCAAAGACAAGCCGTTGCCATGAAACATGCGGTGCGAATGACTGACCCCGAACGACTGATGCAAACACGCGGCGAGCAACGGCCTGCGTTGCGTAAGTTGCTCCAAGGACTGGAGGGACAACTGACAGAACTATCGCAAACCATATCGGGAAGATACTTGGTTCATGCTCCCCTCCAGCGGCACTTGGGAAGCATTGATCACACGGCGAGAGCCGATTGAGGAAATCGAGTTACGCTGTTATGAAATATCGAGTCGTCCATACCACAGCCTACCGTTATGAATCGTCCATCAGCGTCAGTCACAATCGAGTGATCCTGACCCCGCGCAACTGCCATTGGGTCCGCTGCCTCTGGCATCGCCTCACGGTTCACCCCGCCCCGACTTGGTCCATCAAGCGTCATGACGTGTTTGGCAATTTGGTCCATGTCTTTGGTATCGAAGAAGGTCATACCGAATTGTTGGTGACCGCCGCCAGCCAAGTCGAGGTACTGGGCCAATCCCTACCTTCTTTGCACGAATCCCCGCCATGGGAAACTTTGCAGTTCCATCCGGCAGGTCCCTTGGTGAAGCTGAACGAGGAAATGTTAGAAGTGGCCGGATTTCACTTCGCTTCGCCGCGGATTCCCTTGGTATCGACCTTCGCCGAATACGCTCGCACCAGCTTCCTGCCGCAACGCCCCGTCCTGGAGGCCGCTCTTGAACTGACGCGCCGAATCCATCAAGACTTTACCTACGACCCCAAGTCGACCAACGTCAACACACCCATCGAGGAGGCTTTTGCCCTCCGCCGCGGAGTCTGCCAAGACTTTGCCCAGATCCTGATCGCTTGCTTGCGTTCGCTGGGCCTAGCCGCACGTTACATCAGTGGCTACCTGCGAACCCTGCCTCCCCCGGGCAAAGAACGGCTCGTCGGTGCCGACCAATCCCATGCGTGGGCCTCGCTCTACGCCGGTCCAGAAATAGGCTGGGTCGATCTCGATCCCACCAACAACGATTGGTGCGACCACAACCATGTCCCCATCGCCTGGGGTAGGGACTACACAGACATTGTCCCCTTCCGAGGAGTATTCCTGGGCGACGGCCGCAATCAACTCAAAGTCTCCGTGGATGTCTGCCCCGTGGAGAGCGATTAAAAAACCAGCAGAGCATTTCCGTTCACCCACACTGCGAATAAACTGGAGCGGAAGCCCCTGACGCGAATCGTGGCCAGTGACACAGGTTTGCCAGTGAAATTGGTCTGCCAGTGACACAGGTTTACCAGTGACACAGGTCTGCCAGTGACATTGGGCTGCCTGTGAAATTGGGCTGCTGCCCCCATTCGTCGGCAAATACCCGTTTGTAGCGAGAATCGACTGATGCTTTACCGAACCTACCTCCTGTGTTGCCTCGCTGTACTGCTGCAACTGCCAACCTCTGTCACAGCTCAGGTTTTGGACAAACAGACTCTGCTGCAGCGGGAAACCTTCTGGGACAACCGAGACTTCGATTGGTACGCCGAGCAAATCCCCTTCTTCGATTGCCCCGATCCCGACATCACCACCACTTACTACTATCGCTGGGACCTGCTCACTAAGCACCTCACCTACGGGTCCCCCAACAGTGGGTATTCGTTCACCGAGTTCATCGATCGGCCCTTCTGGTCCGGCGCTTACGGGGCGATCAGCTGCCCGGCCGGTTTCCAACTCTACGAAGCCCGTTGGCTCCGCTCGCCACGTATCGCCAACGATTACTCGAAGTACTGGTTCCGCACCCCGGGCGCCCAGCCCCGGAACTACTCGACCTGGTTGGCGGATTCCGCCTGGGAGATCGATAAAGTCCACCCCAATCGAGAGTTGCTGATCGATCTGCTGCCGGACCTGATCCGCAACTACCAGGCCTGGGAACAACGCCATTTTGTCCCCGAAGTCGGTCTGTTTTGGCAGACTGGACACGACGACGGCATGGAGTTCAATATCAACAGCCGACAAACTCAAGATATTTTGCGCGGGGCCCCCAGCTACCGGCCCTCGTTCAATGCCTACATGTGGGCCGATGCCCAGGCCATTGCTCGAATCGCCACGTTGGCCAATCAGGAGGACTTGGCCGAGACTTATCGGCAGAAAGCCGACAGTCTGCGGCAGGCTATGCTGGAGCGGATGTGGGACCCGCGGCGTCAGTTTTTCTTCCCGATCCTGAAGAACGACGAGGAGCGAGACGGACATCAGCTGAAGGCCTTGACCCGCACCTACGAAAGTGGCCAATTTGCAGGGAGTCCGTATGGTCGCGAATTGATCGGCTACGTGCCGTGGCAATTCAATCTGTTGGCCGACGAAGCTCCTTATGATCAAGCTTGGAAAAAGTTGATGGATCGCGATGGCTTCTATGCCGACTTCGGGCCATCGACGGTCGAACGCAACGATCCGATGTTCTTGTTGCAGAACTCGTGCTGTTGGTGGAGCGGCCAATCGTGGCCGTATGCAACCACCCAAACACTCAAGGGCTTGGCCAACTTCTTGCAAGCCGACGGCCAAACCCTCACCTCCGACGATTATGTGCAGATGCTGGGCATCTATGCTCGCTCGCATCGCAAGGACGGTCGGCCTTACTTGGCCGAGGCCCTGCATCCGGATACGGGTTCGTTCGAGGGACACGACGGCTACAATCACTCCGAACACTATCTGCACTCGGGCTTCTGCGACTTAGTGATTACTGGGCTGGTCGGTTTGATCCCGCGGGACGACGACACGTTGCAGTTGCATCCCCTCGCCCCAGCCGATTGGGACTACTTCGCTCTGGACGATGTTCCCTACCGTGGTTACTCGCTGAGTGTCGTCTGGGACAAGTCGGGCCAACGTTATGGCTTGGGATCCGGCTTTCACATTCTGGTAGATGGAGAGACGATCTACACCGGCGATACGCTGTTCCCGGTGGTGTTGGCCGGTGCTTTGCCGCTGCGTGACGCCGCGCCGTCCCCTGCGCCGACTAACGTCGTGGATGTCAATTTTGCAGTCAACAACGACGGGCACTACTACCCACGGATGAGTGCCTCGTTCACCGCGCCCGGCACTTCACTCTCGAAGTTGCAGGACGGCAATTACTGGTACTTGCTGCATCCACCGAATCGTTGGACCAGCGCTGATTCGCCCAACGCATCCGATTGGATTGAACTCGATTTGGGCGTACCCCGAGAGGTTCACACCGTGAAGCTGTACGTTTTGGACGACACCCAGATCGCGGACTCGTCGATTCGGGCCCCCGAGCGAATCGTGTTGGAGTCTTGGGACGGCGCTGCCTGGCAGCCGCTCGACATGCCAACCGAGCAGCCCGCCCCGGAGGGTGGACGTCCGTATGTTCTGCGGCTGGAGTCGATAACGGTGCAACGTCTGCGGGCGACCTTGCAACACGCTGGGGGCTTTCGTTCGGGTCTAACGGAGATCGAAGTTTGGGGCCCCGCCCAATTGCCCCTGGCGACGGTTCCACCGCCCGCCGGCAACTTGGCCTACAACGACGGCAGCCAAGCTTTCCCGCAGGCGACCGCCAGTCATCATGACCGTTTTGGGGGCGTGCCCCGTTCGGCCATCGACGGCATCACAAATTTTTCGCCGACACCGACCAATCGCTGGACCAGCTACGAGTCCCAGACGAAGAGTGATTGGCTGCAGATCGATTTTGGGAACCCGACGGAGTTCCGGCGGGTTGAGTTGGGGATTTACGACGATCGGGGTGGTGTCCAGCCGCCGGAGAAGTTCGAAATCCAGTACTGGGATGGGCAGGATTGGGCAGCGGTCGAAGACGTGCGACTCAGCTCGGAGCAACCCCTCGGTAGCCAGTGGAACTCGGCGGCCTTCCGCCCCGTCACCAGCCGCAAAGTCCGTATCCTGTTTACCCACCGCGGCGACGCCCGCAGCGGGGTGACCGAGGTGATGGTTTGGAACGAGTGACGGAAACCCGGGTAGCCAACCTAACCTTTCGCGACTTCCGATTTTGATGGCGTCCAGTGCTTCTGAATCCCGCAGCACACGAAAAGCTTGGCAATTGGGAAGAGTTTGCTAAGATTGTAGTTGCACGGGCTACTATGGAGCAGAGCGGATCCGCAAGATGGTACGATGAGGCGTTATGGGAATTTCTTATCCGGAAACAATGCAAGATCGGTTGGCAGATTTGGGTAACATCCCGTTGGATCGGATCCGCATGAATCCCCCGCCCGGCCAGGCGACCACTGTGGATTGGCTTTTGGTCCGAGAAGACCGTACCGGTCTGTGCGAATTGATTGACGGTACCCTGGTGGAGAAACCGATGGGCTGGTTGGAATCCTTGCTTGGGGCGGTGCTTGTCCGCTGGATGGGGTCGTTCGTGACCTCAAGGAATTTAGGGATTGTGACTGGGGCTGATGGATTTACCGAGTTGTACCCTGAAACGGTGCGTGCCCCCGACGTGGCGTTTGTTGCTTGGAGCCGATTGCCAAACGGAAAGCTACCGGTCGCACCCTTGCCTAAATTGGTGCCCAATTTCGTAATTGAGATCTTGAGCCAGGGAAATACCTACAGTGAAATGTCGCGAAAAAGACGCGAGTATTTTCAGGCGGGCGTGCAACTCGTCTGGATCGTTGACCATCGACTGAGGACGATTACAGCGTATTCTGCTCCAAACCAATTTCGCGTTTTTTCGGCAGGTGATACCATCAGTGCTGCCCCTGTCCTCCCGGACTGGCTGTTCAACACGGCAGAATTATTCGAGGTTCTCGATCAGCAGCCACCCAGCTAAAGACAGGCGTCACATTGTAGAGCGATTTCTTCGCAGTTTGTCACCCATTCTGATATCGTCGCCATATGCCACAAACGCTTGATGTCCTGGTGATTGGCAGTGGAATTTTGTCAGCGACGGTCGCAGTCATGCTAAAGCAAGTTGATCCGACACTGCAACTGCAGCTGGTCGAAGCAGCGACGGAATTGGCTTGTGAGGCCTCCGATTCCGTGAACAATGCCGGGACCGGCCACGCAGGGCTTTGTGAATTAAGCTATACGCCGCAGCGATCAGCCGACGGACGTGTACCTGTTGAGCGAGCCATTCAAATTTTTGAGCAATTTGAATATTCCAAACAATTCTGGTGCGAATTGGTCGTCCAAGGAGTTTTGGGTGATCCACGTGAGTTCGTTCACCCCGTTCCCCATATGTGCTTTTTGACAGGTCAGGACGGCGTATCTTTCCTGCGGGCTCGGCATGAAGCGATGATCGAGCATCATTTTTTCTCAAGCATGCAATGGACGGCAGATCCAATCACTATCCAGTCGTGGGCTCCTCTGGTAATAGAGGGAAGAGCCGAGGAACCGATAGGCATGACTCGCGGGTGGGGCACGGAAATCAATTACGGCCAACTGGCCAAACAAATGTGTCATTGGCTATCCCAACAAGATGGATGTGGCTTAATGCTCGGCTGGCGAGTCGGTCGACTACGGCGAGTTTCACAGGGATGGGAAGCCGAACTACGCTGTATTGTCTCAGGAGAGACGCGCCGCTGTGTGGCACAGCGTGTTTTCGTTGGCGCGGGTGGTGGCAGCTTGCCACTCCTCCAAGCCACTGGACTTCCGGAATTTCGCGGGCTGGCCGGCTTTCCCATCGCGGGGCAATGGCTGGTGTGTGACGCGCCTGATCTCACCTCTCGGCACCACACCAAAGTCTACGGGGCTACGCCGATTTCGGCGCCCAGTCTGGGAGCCGGACACTTGGACAGTCGTCGATTAAATGGAAGTCCGCAACTGATGTTCGGTCCCTTTGCTTCCTGGACCACGCGTTTTCTCAAGCAAACCGGCCACTGGAGTGACTTGCCTCGTTCATTGCGCCTCAACAACTTGGCGGCCCTGCTGCGAGCTGGAATCCACAACCGTGACTTGGTTAGTTACCTGATCGCTCAGGCCCTGCAAAGTCACGAACAGCGTATGCAAGCACTGCGAGAGTTCTATCCCCGGGCACAAGCTGAGAACTGGCGTTTGGTAGACGCCGGCATCCGCGTGCAGACGATCAAGCGAACGGATGGTGGGACGATTTACTTTGGGACTGAAGTCGTCTCCAGTCACGATCGCTCACTGGCCGCTGTTCTCGGCGCGTCCCCTGGAGCTTCTGTTGCCGTCAGTATCGCCCAGGAAATCTTGCGACGGAATTGGTCTTACCTCCTCGCAGCAACCGCAGGTCAAAGGAACATGAAGCGTTTGCTTCCCACCTACGATCAGGATTTAAAGTTGGTACAAAACCGGGATTTGTTCACCAGAGTCAATCGCGCATCCGCGGATGTTTTAGGGCTAACACCGCCTTGAAAATGCTTCCGAGACCAATCGAGCGTGCTCACTTCATCAGTTGCCGCAGCGCTTCTTGATCGACCGGGTTGGCGGCCTCGACCGCCAGGGCCGCTTGGCGTCGCTGTTCGATCTCGTCACGCAAGCTGGGGTGGGACGTGGCGATGTAGATTGCATCCAACTGCTGTTGATCGTTGATCCGTACGCCGTCGGGGGTGGGCTGCCATTGCACCTCGTGGCTGCCATCCGCATCGACGCGGAACACGTCTTGTGGTGTCAATAACCAGGGTGGCAGCCTGAAGGAAAACTCGGCGGCCCGCGGCGGCCCAAACTTGAACACGTTTTCCAGCTCGTCGGCCGTGTACGCCGTATCGATAGCAAACAACACTGCCGCATTGGGGGCGGCCAAGGTCGACAGTTCCCAATCGGGTTGGCCCTCGCGACTGACGCGTTGAAAGTCGTAGGCGTCTCCTTCCAAGTAGAACGGCTCCAACATACGAATTTCGCGACCGATCCGTTGCATGGGCTCCCACGTATCCGGAAACTTCAACAGTGACTTAAGACTGAGATTGAACCAATACAGCGACGTGATCCGCGCGGCCAAAGCATGCATGGCCTGAGACCGGAGTTCATCCGGTGTGGGCGAACGTCGCTTCCGACCGCCTCGGAACAAGCCCCCGCCCCAACCATCGTGCGGCCCCTGGGACCAATAGGCGACCGGTGCCGGCCGACTGATCTCGCGCAGATTGCGACTCATGTCGCCAATCGTCTCCAAGGGCGCTCCCCACGTGATACGTCGACCCTCCCATCGATCGTAGGCTCCCCAGGCATCCGCAGCCGGCGCAACCACTCGATAGGCGTCGTAGTGCGGGTAGTCCGAAAGCCCCGCATACCAACGCCACGTCCGCTCATCGCTCAAGGTCACGGACGTCGGTAGTCGGCTGATGCGGTAGGGCAACAATTGATCAAACACTTCCTGAGGGGCCATCGGCTTACCACCACCAAACTGTGGCTCGCCAATAAACTCCACCGCATGAATCTTCGGCAACCACTCGTCCGTATCCCATGTCTCCAGCGGCCAAAGGCGGTTGAATAATTTGATCGGATAACGATCGTACAATTCTGGATTGTCCGTGTAGCCACCGACGTGATCGATTTGCCCAGTATTTATGTGTAAATGTTTTAGCAACGTGAGGTACGGTTCCCGGGTAAGTTTGTCGTTGACCCACCCACCACTAATATCAAACGTCTCGCGTTTAATCCGCAGATGCGCCCACAAGGATCCGGTCGTCGTTTGCACTTCCACGGCCGCATACGTCAACGGCAGGCGCTCGGTCTTGAGCTTCACCACCCCGCGGCTGTGGGCGGCCAGGCCGATTTCGATGGGCAAGGGGCTCTGTGGACGGAGGATCTGCCACGTCGCACCACTCTCGGGTAACCACAATCGTACCCCCGTCAATTGCAAGTTCTGAGCAGCATCATTGGCCAAGTGGAGACAGAGGGTGTCCGGTTGGAAGTGCCCGTCACTCGATAAAAACGTGACCGACAGAATGCGACAGGGTGACCGTTCGATGGGGATGGTGGTATCGGCCAAACCCTCGCTGCTGACCACAAACGACTGGCCCACCCCCCAACGGGATGATTTGCCATTGAATGTCCAGACCGTCATTGCATCCGCGGGTGCTGGGACCGCCGTTTGCAGATCATGCCAGGCCCATTCGCCCGACACCAACAATTCTTCGGGCGTCTTGCCATTGAAGCGCTCTGGCAGGGCCGTACCTTGGACAAACAACTGGACACGGGCCGCCAGTGACTCGTCACGCGGTCGCCGAAAACGCATGGTCTCCTCGACCTGATGCGGTATCACATTCACCCCCACGATCGTCGCGGTGGCCTGACCGCTGGCAAACTCGTCGTTGCCCCAGAAAAACACAGAATAAGAAAGCGTCCACAGCAATATCGATCGACCAATTGAACTAAATCCCATTTTCATTTCCCCATCATTACTAAAATCCACGTTCGCTCCGCTGGCCAGTTGAGCACTAGCCAGCCATCCCAGCTCGTAGCCGAACTGCAACTGCCCAAGGCCCGATCACCCGATCATGCAGTCAGCCGGTCATGCAGTCACCCGGTCACCCAACGTCGCGGGTGAAATTCTGTACTTCCGCAGCGGGTCCCAAGTCCTGACCCATTGCTGAAACACCGGATTGATTCGAAGCATTAACAACTCTCTGAGGGCAACCACTTCAGCTTTTTACGGCTGTGGCAAAAACTTGATACAAACGCAGCGATCGATCTTGATGATGTTGTCCGTCTCAGTCGCCAAGCCGGTATTGGGATCAATTCGGTAGACGCCCACTTTGCCCCCATCCTGGCTGGCGATCAACATCCAGTTGCCACAGGGTGTGATGTTGAAGTTCCGCGGGACCTTGATATCTCCCGTGATGTGCCCCACTCGCGTCACGCTCATGGTCTGCGAATCGTACTTGAAGGCGGCAATGGTGTCATGGCCTCGGTTCGAGACGTAGACAAACTTGCCATTGGGATGAATTCGACATTCGGCCGTGCTATAACCCGGTTGCACACTTTCGCCGTCTCGCAATGTTGATAAACTTTGCACCACTTCAAACCGATTGCCGGCGACATCCATCCGTACCACATTGATCGTCATGTCTCGTTCGCCATTGACAAAGGCGACAGAATTATCGGCCGCGATATGAATGTGTCGTGGAGCGCTCAGAGCGGGCATTTCCAGAAAGGGCGGATCGTTCGGAGTGACGGTGCCCCGCTCTCGATCGATGCGATAGATGTGAACCTTGTCTTGACCAGCGTCACAGGTCAGGGCCACGGTCCCAGTGGCATCAAAGAAACCGCAGTGACCGCGAGCCTCGCGAGACTCGCCCGCTGCATTCATCACCGGGATGGGGTAATAGGCAATCTGAGATTCCAGACGCCCGGTGGCATCCAGTTTGAAGAACGCAAAGCTGCCTCCAAAGTAGTTCGACACAACGGCAAATTGATTCGCGGAGTCGGTACTGATATGACAAGCCGTGGCGCCCCCGCTTCTCAAGGTCGCCGAGCGGCTCAATTGCCCTGTCGTTGGATCCAGCTCGTAAGACACCACATCCCCCTCTTCGTTGCTCTCATTGACGGCGTATAGAGACTTGCCGTCAGGAGCGATGTTAAGGAACGAAGGACTATCAATTTCCACTGCCAACTCCGGTTGCGGACAGGTGCCCCGTTGGCTGGATCAAACAAGCTGCGATAGATACCGCGGCTACCCTCGGGACTGGTATAGGTTGCCCAAATAGACCCAGTACCGCCTTCCGGACTCTGCCCCTCGTGGGCCTGGCTGACAACCGGTACAAATACCAAAACACACAGCAAAACCAACAAGCTCTTGGACATCAATCTACTTTCTGTGAGGTGTCAACTCACCAGCAATCCAGTGCTCTGGGGCCGGGGTCGGCTTCCATTCTAACCGAAGGTTATGGTTTTTGCGCATTCAATTGGATGTGGCAGTCCAAGCAACTCCTCTCCAACCGCAGGGCCGCTTCCTTAGCCGATTCGAAGCTTCCCTGGAGGCTTGAACGGAAACGTCGCAGTGTCTTTCGTGGCTTCTCGAGACTTTCCCGTTGACCCCGGTAATCCGGCACCGCCAGGTACCACTGGACTCGTGTGGCCGTAAGTCGTCCATGAACGTGCGGCCGCACCCTCGACGCGTTTCCAATCGTCGCGAATCGCCGCCATCCATTATGTCCTGCATGGCAATGGACTTCCGATGCATCATCCCGACTTTGAGCCCCCACGCGGTGGGTTACTGTCCGATTTCAGCCACCACGTTCCACAGCCACAAAAACAACCACACTACGACCGCAACGGCGGCGATGGCGATCGTGCCGGATGGCGAAGTCGCTTGGGCGCTGACTCCTGTGCTCATGTATTTGCTCCCTGGTTGTTGGGGAGACATTGGGTCCATTGTCAGGAGAGACTATTCGACTTTTTAGACGTCCCCATCGCCGCCTCCCCCACTTCTCCAATTCCACGATGACGCCACACTGCGATGGCAGTCAATAAAATTCTCCACCAAGCGTCCCAGCCGATCGGTTCGCTATGAAAGAAAAATTCACATCAGTGGTGTGTAGGTAAACGCCATTTGCAGAATCAACATCAAGGCAACACCGAGGATCATCCAGCGATTCCGTCCACAGCCCCAGCGAGAACATCGATTTTGTCAGCGAGCGACATGTGAACAAATAGAACATTTCAACAATGACAAAAACATTGACCGCCCGCCACCGTCCGGCTGCGTGCGTCCTCGCTGTACCCTTGCCCCAGAGCCCAATTGAAAGATCCAAAGCGCCGGCAAGCAGCAATGAATGCGACCATCAACATGCGCAGGATCAAAGTGCCTGTCAGAATTGGCGTGGTTGGACGCGTGGTGGGCGTTCCATCAGAAGTCCCAGTTCCTTGGGCTCGAATGCCAACATCAAGCCCAAGAGCACCGAGGTACACATGTTGATCCACAAGATCTGCACAGGATAGATGGGGAAGGTGGCGCCGCTGATCACCGCCGCCAGGATTACCAAACCTCTCCCCAGATTCACGGGCCAAAACCCAGACAAAGAACTTTGTCAAGTTATCGAACACACCCCGCCCTCGCCGACCGCGGCTGCGGTCGTGGCAAAGTTGTCATCCGTCAGCACCATGTCGGCCGCTTCCTTCGCAACTTCGGTGCCCGTGATGCCCATCGCGACGCCGATATCCGCTTGCTTCAAGGCCGGGGGCGTCGTTGACGCCATCTCCCGTCATCGCCGCCACGCAGCCCACGCGATTGCAGGGGCGCGTGCCAAGCGGAGCTTCTGCTCCGGGACACCCGAGCAAACACGGCAATACTTCGCTCGACGGATTCTGCCAACGCCGCATCATCTTGTTGACTCAAGTCGTGGCCTGTCAACACTACCGGCCTGGCTCCCTCGCCCTCCTCTCGCCCACCGCAAGCCCAGCTGTCCGGCGATCGCCTGGGCTGCCAAATAATGCGTGATCGCCAGTGATCATTTTGACCTGAATGCCAGCCGCTTGACAGGCTTGCACAGCGAGAGGATCGCCTCTGGCCGTGGTGGGTCGAGCATCCCCGCAAAAAGCCCCAAGAACGTCAATTCATCTCACGTCGACATGGTTGACCGACGACGTGGTGTCCGCTGGGAGTTCAGCGGGAGGCGAACGCCAGGACACGCAGCAGCCCTCTTCTCGGCCATCGCATGGAGCCGTTGCAGCAACTCCGATGACGCGAGCGGAATTCGGCTACCATCAGACCCCATCCTGTCTATTGACTGCCGAGGACAACCTCCACCGCTCCTTTCACCAACAGCCTTCGCTTCCCGTCGACACCGCCATCATGCAGCGTCGCCATGTACTGATGCTGGCTTTCAAACGGAATCACATCAATCCGTCTCATGCCCGCTGCACAATCGCTCGAATCCACACCCGCTTTGGCCGCCGAAGTCAACAGTGCACCCTCGGTCGGGTCGCCATGCACCACCCAGCGTCCCGCCTTCTGCTCCAAAGCCGAGTCGTTGCATAACATCCCAGCCAATAAACACTCCCGCGCAACATTGTCGGCAAAGTCGCATCCCGCGGCTGCCGCGCTCCGGATCTCGCCCGTCGGGTCGTAACCGCTCCCCAACAAGTGATAACGGCGTCACCAGCAAACATTTCGCTCACCGTCATCTGGTTGACGGTCAGAGTACCTGTCTTGTCGGAGCAGATCACGGTGGTACTGCCCAAGGTCTCAACTGCGGGCAACTTGCGAATGATGGCTTTACGTCGAGCCATTTCGCGCGACACCGATCGACAGCGTGATAGTGACCACCGCCGGCAAACCCTCTGGAATGGCCGCCACCGACAAAGCCACCGCCGCCATGAACATTTCGACCGGAGACTGTCCACGCGCCACCCCACAACAAAGGTCAGGCAGGCCAAGCTGAGAATAGCGACCAGCAACAGGCGACTGAACGCGGAAATCTTGCGTGTCAGGGGTGTCTCGAGGGCATCCGCACCAGACATCAGGCGTGAGATCTTGCCCACTTCCGTACGGCTACCAGTGGCGAACACGACCCCTGGCCGTAGGTAACCAACGTCGAGGTGAACACCAGGTTCTGCCGGTCTGCCAAGGTCACGTCCTCCACCGTCAAGGCGGCCGTCTGCTTGCTTACCGGGACAGATTCGCCCGTCAACGCGGACTCGTCAATTTGCAAATCACGACAATAAATTAACCGCAAATCGGCCGGCACCTTATCGCCGGACTGCAGCAGCACGATATCTCCAGGAACCAAATCAACCGGGAGGAAATGCGACGCAGTTTTGTCTCCCGCTCGTACGACCGCAGCTTCCGTCACGGTCGTCCGAGCCAAGGCCGCCAAAGCCTTCGCAGCACTCGATTCCTGAATGAAACCAATGATCCCGTTAACAATGACAACAGCAAAATAACGCCGGCGTCGACCCATTCCTCCAACCAGGCAGTCACCAAGGCCGCCGCTAGCAAAATGTATACCAAGCGCGCGTGAAACTGGAGGAGAAAGCCCGCCACTTCTCAAGGTCGCCGAGCGGCTCAATTGCCCTGACTGCGGATCCAGCTCATAAGACACCACATCCCCCTCTGCATTGCTTTCATTGACGGCGTACAACGACTTGCCATCGGGTGAAATATGGAGAAACGAGGGGCTATCGATCTCCGCTGCCAACTCCGGTTCAGACAATTTTCCATTGGCTGGGTCAAACAAGCTGCGATAGATCCCACGACTCCCCTCCGGGCTGGTATAGGTGCCCAAATAGACCCAGTACCCCTTCGGACTCGGCCCCTCCTGCGCACCGCCAGAAGCCGGAATCAATGCCAAAGCCACCAAGGAGAAAACAAAGAACTTGAGCATGGTCAACTCTCGTAGAAATGGATCTTGGGCGCAGGCAATGACATTACGCGGCTTGCTCGCGGACTCCGCACGGCGGGCCGATCCAGTTTACTCTGCCGGCTAGCCCGGTCAATCTCCATGGCCAGCGAAAAAAAACGGCATTGTCCCTTGACGCACCTAGTGTTAGTGTATATTATACACTACAACAGGCAAGCTGCTCTGGCAGTGCCTGGAGCAGCACCCCCGTATGGGACAGGAGATTGCAGGTGAGTGATTCTTACAGTGGTTTGGCGTTGCTGACGGATCTTTATCAGCTGACGATGGCGTATGGCTATTGGGCTCGCGGCCGAGCTGATCGGCGGGCGATCTTCCATTTGTCGTTCCGACGAGCGCCGTTCGGCGGTAGATACGCGGTGGCGGCGGGGCTGCAGCCGGCACTCGATTATATCTCCAACTACCGGTTCACTGCCGAGGACCTCGAGTATCTGGCGACTTTGGCGGGAAACGATGGGCAGCGATTGTTTCCAGACGAATTTTTGCGCTATCTGGAGTCCTTGCGTCTGTCAGTTGATGTGGATGCGATTCCCGAGGGCACGGTCGTCTTTCCGCACGAGCCGCTGCTGAGAATCGAGGGCTCGTTGCTGGAGTGCCAGTTGCTGGAGTCGACACTACTGAACCTGCTCAACTATCAGACCTTGATCGCGACCAAGGCATCTCGCGTTGTTGCGGCGGCGGGTGGAGATACCGTGCTGGAGTTTGGCTTGCGACGAGCTCAAGGCATCAATGGTGCCTTGGCAGCGTCTCGAGCGGCGTTTATCGGTGGATGTCAAGCCACATCGAATGTCTTGGCGGGGAAGTTGTACGGAATCCCAGTTCGAGGAACGCATGCCCACAGTTGGGTCATGTCGCATGATTCGGAACTGGTGGCATTCGACGAGTATGCCCAGGCCTTGCCGAACAATTGTGTCTTCTTGGTAGATACCTACGATACATTGCAAGGCGTGCGCCGAGCGATCGAAGTGGGTCGACGCTTACTGGCACGCGGTCACCGCATGGTCGGCATCCGACTGGATTCCGGAGACCTGGCCTGGCTCAGCCTTCAGGCTCGCCGACTGCTGGACCAGGCCGGTTTCACCGACGCCGTCATTGTTGCCAGCAACGATCTGGACGAGCGATTGATCCAGAGTTTGAAGCATCAAGACGCCAAGATCACCGTCTGGGGCGTGGGCACAAAACTAGTGACGGGCCACGACCAACCGGCACTGGGTGGCGTCTATAAACTGAGTGCGATTGAAGCTGATCAAAGGGCTGCAAGCGATTCGGAGGAAGACTTGTCGGATACGGATCGCATTGCCTGGCGTCCCGTTATGAAGCTCTCGGAGCAACCCATCAAAAATTCGATCCCCGGCAAGTTGCAAGTCCGACGCTACTTTCGCGACGATGGCACGGCTTTGGCAGATGTGATCTACAACGAGTTGGCAGTCCCACAAGAACCCTGGATGGCCGTGGATCCTGAAGATCCGACGCGGCCCATCAGCGGTCGCAGGCACCGCAGCTTCCGCGATCTGTTGGTCCCAATGCTCCGTCGGGGTAAGCAGTTCGCGGATTTGCCTAGCTTGATTGACATCCAGCGTCATGCGACGAACGAGCTATCAACGTTGCATGCGGGGATTCGTCGATTCGATCATCCGCATCGCTATCCCGTGGGATTGGAGCAGGGCTTGCATGAACTTCGTCAACGGTTGATGCTCGAGGGCCGAGCCGAGATCGATGGCGATCGCCCAGGAGAGCGACGATGAGCCACACCTACAAGTACCCACGACCAGCGTTGACCGTCGACTGTGTCGTCTTTGGTCTGCTGGAGGATCAACTCTCGGTGTTGCTAATCCAGCGAGCGGCCGATCCGTATCGCGATAAGTTTGCCTTGCCGGGTGGCTTTGTGGGAATCGACGAGACCTTGGAGGCTGCCGCTCGTCGTGAGCTGGCAGAGGAGACCAACGTGTGCGATCTGTACCTCGAACAGTTGTACACGTTTGATGCCCTCCAACGCGACCCGCGGGAACGGATCATTTCCGTTGCCTATTATGGGCTGGTTCGGCAAGTCAATCATCAACCCGCAGCCGGCAGTGATGCTCGAGCGGTCGCGTGGCACCGAGTCGACCAGTTACCGGCGTTGGCCTTTGACCATCGCGCAATCTTCGACACTGCTTACCAACGGCTCCAAGCCAAGGTGCAATATCAACCGATTGGCTTTGAGCTCTTGCCGCGGAAGTTCACGCTCACGCAAATTCAATCGCTGTACGAGACCATCCTGGGTAGAGAATTGGACAAACGCAATTTCCGCAAGAAGCTACTGGCGATGGATTTGCTCGAACCCTTGGAGGAATTTTCCCGCGGCGCGCATCGAGCGGCTCGGCTGTATCGGTTCAACCGTAGTCGCTACCGACTGCTTGTGAAACAGGGTTTGCACTTTGAACTTTAGCCCCAATGCTACTGGAGACAAAATCATGAACTCCTCCACTTCACGACGACGCGCCTTGATACTGGTGGACTTGCAGAATGACTTTATTCGAGAGGGAGCCTTGGCCGTACCGGCCGGTGAAGAGGTGATTCCGATCGCGAATCGCTTGATCCCACACTTCGAGGTTGTGGTGGCCACGCAGGACTGGCATCCGGCCAACCACCAGAGCTTCGCGGCCAACCAGGCAGGGCTGACGGTCGGCGAGTGTTTCCAGCTGCATGGCCTGCCTCAGATTGCTTGGCCAGTGCATTGTGTCCAAGGGACGAACGGTGCCAACTTTGCGGCTGAATTGAACGTGGACGCGCTGCATCACATCGTGCGCAAGGGCGACGCCCCGGAGATCGACAGTTACAGCGGCTTCTTTGACAACGGCGGCCGACGAGCGACAGGACTGGAACAGTACTTGCGGGAGGCCAATGTATCGGACGTCTTTATTATGGGTTTAGCGACCGATTATTGCGTGAAATTCACGGCACTGGATGCGGTCCGCCTGGGCTTTAAAACGCATCTGATCGAGGACGGTTGCCGCGGAGTGGATCTACAGCCGGGTGATAGCCAGCGGGCGATTGAGGCGATGCGGGCTGCAGGCGCCAGCATTACTTCCCAGAACCGTTGGCCTTGACTGGCGGCCGACAAATGACTAAGTAACGCGTCTCCATCCCGCGTCTGGAGTGCTTGTCATGCTGCGGTCACACCATGTTTGTCCCCATCGCCTGTGTTGGGTATGGATCGTCGTTTTTGTCTGTTTGCTGGGCTGTCGGACCCATCCGCTAACGCCGCGTAAAATCCCGTTGGCGGATTCGCACTTGGCTCCACAAGTGCTGGACGATGCACCGCAAATCCAACGCGGGACCCCTCGGCCGATCGTCGACGGGATCGGTTGGGTGGTGGGCATCCCATCCAAGTTGATCCTGTGGGACCGTCGCGTCGACAATCATCGCATCGGCCTGGAGACAGAAGTCTCTATGGCAGAGTACCTAGAACAGAACGAATTGGACGGCGTGCGTGTCCGACTGAATCAATACCGACCCGGCGAGGACTGGGTGCGACTGGTCCGCAACAAGCAGGTCGGCGCCGGTTGGCGGTACACCGTGGGCACCTTGAGCGTTCTCGGAGAGACGGTTTTCCCGGGTCGAATCTTTGGTGGGGACCATTACAATCCGTACACCAACACCATTCACATTTATTCGGACATTCCTGCGATCGCTCTGCATGAGGGAGCGCATGCCAAAGATTTTGCTCGAAGGCAATGGAAGGGAACTTACGGAGTGGCTTATCTGCTGCCGGTCGTACCACTGTATCACGAGTCGGTCGCCACAGCAGACGTCTTCGCTTATCTGGAAGAGCAGGGCGACCCCGTCGCGCAAGCCGAAGCAGCCCGTATTCTCTATCCCGCTTACGGCACCTACGCAGGCAGCGCGGTGGGTGGCTTCATTCCGAACTACGCCAGCCCGTTGTATTGGGCGGGCGTCCTGGGGGGGCATGTGGCGGGTCGAAACGAATCGGATCGGATACTCAGCCAAACACCGGCGGTGCTAAGGTAGCGACTGTGCATGGAGTTGCCTTGCTACCAGAGCTAACCCCCGACAAGCTCAGCGGCGATTGGGGCGGTGAGAGTCAAGCGTGTTGCCGCGAGCTTCGGCCCGATTTGCGTCGGATTTCTGGCAAGATCATTGCTCGGGGAACGAATTTGGTCAAAAATCTCTGCGTGGTCCGCCCTTGATGGACTCGGCGGGGAGTCCCGGTAGACTCTCAGTGGCAGAATACCCATTAACGGCAAGAGAATTGAACCATGGCGACGTTAGCAGCCGAGACAAAACAACCGCGAGTCGCGGCGTTGGACGTCGCTCGGGGGCTCGCCTTGTTGGGCATCTTCTTTGTGAATGCCGCGTTGTTCGGGGAACCGTTTGCCGCAGTCTTGGATCCCAGTCGTCCGGCCGATGAGAGCTGGCTCAGCCAAGGTGTCTACGGTTTAACCCTGCTATTTTGTACCGGCAAGTTCTACCCGCTATTCTCGCTATTGTTTGGTGCCGGTTTGGCCATCCTGTGGGAATCCGCTCGCGTGAACGACCGCAGCTTTGTGGCCATCTACCTCCGTCGCCTGATCCTCTTGTCACTATTTGGTGGATTGCATGTCATTTTCTTGTGGGCGGGCGATATCCTACTGATTTATGCCTTGGTGGGCACAGCCATGTTGGCCTTGGCCTATGCCTCCGCTCGCGTACTTCTGTGGATTGCTGCGGCCGCTTATAGCTTCGGTCTCCTCATCTTGCTGGGGTTGTTCGCCCTCTCGTGGTGGGCCGGGCCGCTGCCCGAACCAACGATTAAGGAAATGCCGGTCGCCGACACGTTGGTCATGCAGTACTTCGAGGTATTGAAAGACTGGAATCAGACCGAGCAGTACGACTCGCGGCTGATGTTGTTGGAAACACAGGCCATGGCTCAAGGCCCGTGGGTAGCACAAGTCGTGGTACGGTTGTTCAATTACCTGTTTAGCCTGGTGTTTTCGATCCTGGTCATGACCTGGGTGATCTTGCCCTGCTTCTGCGTCGGCGCTGCCTTGGTCAAAGTACGATTTTTCCAGGAGCCTTGGCCCAGCCTACGGCGACGATTGTTGGCGGTGGGTCTAATTGTCGGTCTACCCTTGAACATCTTGAGCCTGATCTTGGCCCAATACACGTCTGTAACACCGGCGATTGCCATGCTCCAAACCCTGGCGTTGCAGATCGGGGGCCCGCTGATGACCATGATGTACTTGGTGTTGATTATGAACTGGGTTGATTCCGGTCATTTCGCCTGGCTTGGAGAGCGCATCGCCGCGTTAGGACGCATGGCGTTGACCGGATATCTGCTGGAGAGCCTCCTGATGTCGGCCGTGATGTTGCATTGGGGACTAGGGCGATTTGGCAGTACCACCTGGGCCGAGCGAGCCCTCTGGGTCCTAGGGATCTACCTTTTGATTCTAGTATTTGCTAACCTGTGGATGAGTCGTTTCCACTACGGGCCGCTCGAATGGCTCTGGCGGATAGGGACCTACGCCAAGTGGGTTCGATTAAGAAAACGTGAATCCTGAACCGAGGAGTGCTCGATGAATCTGACAAGTCGGCAAAGCGGCAGTGATGGGGTTAATCAATTGGATCGACGCCGATTTTTGCAGACAGCGAGCGCTGGTTGTTGCGTGTGGCTAGTGCCGGAACTGAAACTAGCTCTTGGCGAGAGTCCCGGTGATCAGCAAGTCCGCTTGGGCTTGATCGCTGATGTCCATCAGGACATCATGCATGACGGCGTCGAGCGGATCTCGGCCTTTGTCGCCGATATGCAACAGCAGGCAGCGCACGGCATTGTCAATTTGGGTGACTTTTGCGTTCCCCACGCACGGAACGACGCGTTCCTAGCGGCCTGGAACGCGTTCTCCGGCGAAAAGATTCATGTGCTGGGGAATCATGATACGGATGGAGGCTATCGCCGCGAACAAGCAGTCGAATACTACGGCAGTCCGGGGCGGTACTACAGCCAGGATTTTCACGGCTTGCACCTTGTCGTTTTGGATGGCAACGATCCCGACGGCAAACCGGGCTATCCCTGCAATGTCAATGACGAACAGTTGCAGTGGTTGGAGCAGGACTTGCAGGCCACCCAGCGACCGACGGTGATCCTGATCCATCAGCCGATCGACTGTTACGACAAGCACGTACGCAGTGGAGCGAAGGTCCGCGAGGTCCTGGCACGCGCCAATCGTGAAGCCGGCTTTCGCAAAGTGGTCTTGGTCTTAGCCGGTCACGCGCATTTGGATTATGTCATCGAGTGCGATGGGATTCCACATGTACAGATCAACAGCGCCTCGTACGTTTGGGTCGACAAGAAACATGACAACTACGGGGCCGAGCTCCAAGCGGCCCATCCTTGGCTGGCGAATACGTGCCCCTATGCCGAACCGCTCTGGGCCAGCTTGACTTTTGATTTTGAAGCAGGCGAGATAAAGCTCGTCGGCCGTGAAACCACCTGGGTGGGGCCGGACCCGTGGGAAGTCGGGGTGGCGGAAGATGACTACCAACGCAGTCGCGAGCTGAGTCGCCCAGCCATCTCGGGGCGGAAACTGGCGTTAACGCCTTGGCGTCCTGGCAATGAATGAGCAGCCGCGGCATTTGCCCTATTATTCCGTCGGGACGCAAGTGGTGATCTTGCGAGCCATCATCGGGCAAAATGGCCGGACGCAGTATCCTCGCGGTGGCGTGGGGGTCGTGGTCAAATCAGCGATTGTGGAGGACCCGATTTATCGCGTGCGTTTCCCCGATGGACTGGAGGAAAGTTGCCTGCCCCACGACCTGACCACCTTGGCGGCTTTTCAAGCCCTGGACGGTTCGGCTACCACACTCGAGGACACCAATGGCGACTTGTTTTCGCATGTCATCTACCAATGTGTGATTGGTTCACAGGCCTATGGCTTGGCCGATGATGCCTCGGACGTCGATCGTCGCGGCTTTTATCTCCCGCCGGCACAACGGCACTGGTCGCTGTACGGCGTTCCCGAGATTTTGGAATGCGAAGCCACTCAGGAAGCCTACTGGGAGATCCAAAAATTCTTAATTTTGGCCCTCAAGGCGAACCCCAATGTCTTGGAATGCCTCTACACTCCCATCGTGGAGAAGTCGACACCGATCAGTGCCGAATTGCTGGAGGGTCGGGCTCGATTTCTTTCACGCTTGGTGTACCAGACCTTCAATGGATACGCCCTGTCGCAGTTTAAAAAGATGCAGGCAGACGTTCGCAACCAAGGTCGAGTCAAATGGAAACATGTGATGCACTTGTTGCGATTGTTGATGTCCGGCATTGTCGTCCTGCGCGAAGGCCGAGTCTCCGTTCGCGTTGAAGACGGACAGCGGGAGAGGCTACTCGCTGTCAAACGCGGGGAACTGACCTGGGACGAGACGGACCGCTGGAGGCGGCAGCTACACGAAGACTTTGACCATGCCCTGACCCAGACGCGACTGCCTGAACGACCGGACTATGAATGGGCGAACGACTTCTTGATCCGAGCTCGGCAGGCGGCCTGTGCTTAAGCGATGTGGATTACGTTGAAAGTGAGACAAGCACGATGGATTTTCCGGCTCCGGTACTGGCGCAAGTTCAGTCGCATCCTTATCCGCTGTTGTTCGCTACGATCAGTGGTGCTCATCTGTATGGGTTTCCCTCACCCGATTCGGATTATGACTTGCGCGGTATTCACTGCCTGCCTTTGACTGAATTACTGGGCCTGCGACTGGGCCCAGAAACCATCGATCAATCGTGCGTGGACCAAGGGGTCGAAGTGGATCTGGTGACCCATGAAGTCAAAAAGTTCATTGGGCTAATGCTGAAGAACAATGGCTACGTCATGGAGCAACTACTGTCTCCACTGGTGGTGGCGACCACACCGGCCCACGAGCAGCTCAAGGCCCTGGCTCCCAACTGCCTCACTCGCCATCACGCCCATCACTACTTGGGATTTGCCGCTAGGCAATGGGATTTGTTCCAGAAAGAATCGAAGCCACGGATCAAGCCCCTGCTGTATGTCTATCGCGTGCTGCTGACAGGCATTCATCTGATGCAATCCGGCGAAGTCGAAGCGAATTTATTGCGGTTAAACGAGATCTTTCGGATTTCCTACCTACCGGACCTGGTTGCTAGGAAATTGACGGGGCCAGAGCAGGGGACCGTGGAACCGGAAGCGTTGCCGTTTCATCAGGCTCAGTACCTGCATTGGCGTTCCCGCTTGGAGGAAGCGTTTGCCGCAAGTCAGTTGCCCGAGCAAGCGACAGCGACGGACGCATTGCATGAACTGTTGCTCCAGCTGCGCCAGGCTTAGGACTCGTCCGTAGTAAACCGATCGAATTGGAAATCAGCCGGAGTGCGTAAGCACCCCGTTTTTGCAGGAAATGAACGCGGGCCAGTTCCGGCTAATTTGGTAACTTATTTGCGGACGATTCCTTTTTTGAGTCGCCGCCGGTTCAGTGAGCGGCGCGGCGCAAGCCGCCCGGTGTCGGTACATTTAAGCGGAGCGGCGCAAGCCGCCCGGTGTCGGTACATTTAAGCGGAGCGGCGCAAGCCGCCCGGTGTCGGTACATTTAAGCGGAGCGGCGCAAGCCGCCCGGTGTCGGTACATTTAAGCGGAGCGGCGCAAGCCGCCCGGTGTCGGTACATTTAAGCGGAGCGGCGCAAGCCGCCCGGTGTCGGTACATTTAAGCGGAGCGGCGCAAGCCGCCCGGTGTCGGTACATTTAAGCGGAGCGGCGCAAGCCGCCCGGTGTCGGTACATTTAAGCGGAGCGGCGCAAGCCGCCCGGTGTCGGTACATTTAAGCGGAGCGGCGCAAGCCCAATGGCACTTACGTTAGATAAAAACGCCAGAAAAAGAAAGCTTGGCACGATATATGCGCAGCGATCCTTATTCCCCCAAATAAGGAGCCAAATTGTCATGGTCGACAAGAAACCGAAAATCGCATTCACGGATACTCAAGCCGCTGAATTTGATCGAGCGTTTGAACTACTGAGTGAATTAGTTGATCTCCGTGACGCGGATACAATCCACCCGATGCGGCACAACGCCGTCTACACAACGAGCGTGATTTTATGGATGTTGGTGTATCAACGCCTGAAACCTGACGCGTCCCTAGAAGCGGCCGTCAAGCATTTGTTGGAGACTCGTCCCTCGTACCTTCCGACTAACAAGCGGCTCTCTGACGGTACCCTTTCGACCGCAACGGGGGGATATAGCGCCGCCCGTTCTCGCCTTCCCTTGGACGTTGTTCAGTGGTTCGTCGGGGAAGTTAACCGAGCCATTCTTTCAACGAGCAAGCCGTTGCTCGAGGGGCGATCGATTTATTTGATCGACGGTACGACGATGGCACTGGCTCCAGAAAAAGAGCTGGAAATAGCATTCCCTCCGGCATCCAATCAGCATGGCAAAGGAGTCTGGCCCATCGCCCTATTGACGGTCTTTCATGAGCTCAGTAGTGGCTGCGCGACGTTGCCTGAAGTGGGCCCCATGTATGGCCCTCATGCGGTCTCGGAAACGCAGTTGGCTCGTCAAGGAATTGGAAAACTTCCAGCCCAATCGGTCGTCATGGCTGACTCCGGTTTTGGAATTTTTGGAGTCGCTTACGAAGCGGTGCGATATGGTCACGACTTTCTGTTTCGAATGAATGCGGGAAATTTCACTTCGCTATGTAAGCATGCAAC
Organism: Pirellulaceae bacterium; assembly: GCA_018402565.1. GTDB lineage: Bacteria > Planctomycetota > Planctomycetia > Pirellulales > Pirellulaceae > M30B19. The sequence continues at coordinate 699,931 of JAGYIQ010000004.1, forward strand.
TCTTACATCTACAACGTCCAACTCGAAGACCTATTCACTGAATTGGCTTCCCACTGCTAAAAACCGCAAGACCCAACCAAGCTTGCCGGCAGATGCGGTTATTAATGCCACACTTCACGAAATTGTCGTTAGCGAAAAGCTAACCCTGTATATCGTGACAAGCTTAAACGAGGATGCCACAACGGTAGCCGAACTTTTTAAACATCGTGTCCAAGTGGAGTTCGATATCCGCAATCTGAAAGTGGTGCTCGATACGGAGAATATTCGCGCCAAACGTCTCGACACTTTTTACAAAGAACTATACACATCCATCGTCGCTTATAATCTAGTTGGCCAGTTCAGGCGACAAGCAGCAGAGATTAACCAAGTCGAACCGCGAAAGATGAGTTTCAAGCGAACTTGGACGACGTTTCAAACGTTTCTGCTTCGGCATCTTCATACCGATCCCAAAATGTGGCGTGAGGCGTTTGTAGTTGCGTTACATTACGCAACCAAAGACAAACTACCCAACCGACCTGGACGAACTGCCAAACGTGAAGCCTACCAAAGGAGACCCAAAAACACTCAGTTTGAAAAACGAGAGAAACCACCCTCCAAAATTACGCCGAACGATCTAAAGTAAGTGCCATTGGGCGCTAGCCGCCGGTTCGGTGAGCGGCAAGGCGCTAGCCGCCGGCATTGACTTACGGTCAAACGGTCGGAGCCATGCGGAGGATTTTTTCCATTTTCCGGCCCTTGGCCAATTCGTCGACCAATTTGTCTAGGTAGCGGACTTGTCGAGTGAGAGGGTTTTCGATCTCTTCAATCCGATAGCCGCAGATGGTCCCTGTGATCAAATGGGCGTTGGGATGCAAGGTCGCTCGCTGAAAAAACTGCTCAAACGTCAGCTTATCGGCGATCGCTTGCTGGATGGCGGGTTGATCGAAGCCAGTCAGCCAGGTGATGACTTGATGCAGCTCGTCGACGGTGCGACCTTTGCGTTCGACTTTGTTCACGTAATGGGGATAGACTTCCGCAAAGGTCATGTTTGCCATGCGACTATCGTGATCGGCACTTCGGCTCATGTTGAGACTCCACTGGGAAATGCA
>JAGYIQ010000040.1 GCA_018402565.1 Pirellulaceae bacterium
GCGTGAGAGGTTACGGCTTAAGGAAGGTCCCCCGAAGAATCTTTAACCTCCCGGCAATTCGGTAGCTCCACAGCGAGCTGGCTGCGACGGTCGGAGAAACTCCCACTGGGCCACATACTCACAACCAGATCAAGCGAATGCACATAAACCCACCCACCAAGCCTAACCCGACAGCGCAGGCGATCGCCAAGATAAAACCGTCCCTAAAGTGAAGGGAGGCGCCACTGATACGCCGCAAATTCCGCCCATGCAGCCAACCCGCAGCCAATGTGATCACCGTTCCCAAGAGTACCAATGACGCACCGATCCCCACCGACCAGGCCGGCGATTCAGCAGCCGTCTCCCCCTTATGCAACGAGTACTCTTGCATGAACAGGCCAAACCGAGCGACTAAAAAGCCGAACCCCATCAGCGCCAGGCCGGTCCGAACCCAGGCCAATAACGTCCGTTCGGCAGCCATGATCACACGCGGATCGTCGCCAAACAACGGTGCGACCTGGGGCCGCTCGGTTTTTTGCTCGGACATCTTTCACCAACCCTGAAGCATTTCGATCGAGATGGATACGCCGTGTTCTTGCCCAACTTTTACTGTTTCGAGCGGTAATCTCGTGTATTTGTCGGAAAAAAACAACGGGCCCCACGCTGTCAGGAACACGTTCCATGACGCCGCCACCCTTACCAACCCCTCTACCGTAGCACAAAACCTCACCGCCGGCACGGGCGGTGGAAACGCTCGACTCGACCCAGTCTAGCGGCGTTTCGGGCCGACAGCGGCATGTTGACAATGGAACTGAACGGGTCAACCTTGAGGGGGAGGATTGTTGGCGGATTGGGCAACTGTACTGCGTTCGAAACGGGTGAAAAGTTGCTACCGTAGCAAGAATGGCCTAACCAGATGAAGCGTTCTGCGTATCGCGAGACAACCGTCATCGGTTACTTAGCCATGCGGGGTAGCCGAGACGTTCGAGTTGCGGCGAACCAACTGTCGACCCGCGAGTGGTGGGATGAACGTCGACCAGAATTTGACGTATTTGTTTCACAGTTCGTAATTGATGAATGTGATAATGGCGATCCCTCTGCCGCATCCGAGCGGCGCATTTATCTAAACAAGATTCCGATTCTCGACCTGAATGATGATGTTGAATCACTCGCTAACGTGATTGCGACGGAGCTTCAAATACCACCACAGGCCCGTATTGACGCTTTTCACATTTCCATGGCGGCCGTTCACGGTATACAATTTCTGCTGACCTGGAACTGCAAGCACATTGCAAACCCCGAGAATCGTCCGAGAATTGATCGTGCGTGTCGTGATCGAGGAATCGAACCGCCGTTAATTTGTACGCCTTTCGACCTACTGGAGATATGAGATGTCGGATCCAATTGTTGATGAAATTCGCTCCACTCGTGAAAGACTCGCCATGGCGGCCGGAGGGGATAATCACGCCATTGCCCAGGCCACACGCGAACGACAACGGCTCTCCGGGATGCCGGCGGTGACGCGACCCGCACGGAAGCCACAAAGCCTTATCGACTCGTTGCCGTCAAGCAGCGAACCAGGAGTTTCACCATTGGGCACTCCTGCTCCCACTACCGGCTAATCGGGACCTTTATCGGGTGAAGTCAAAATCAGATCGATGTGACATTTAAAGCGGCAAGAATCAAACGCATCACTTAGTTTAACCCCCGATCTTGCGGTGAAGCCCGTCTCCCGAAGTGCGTTAGCCAAGTCACAGCAATCGCGTAGGTTCATGTCACACCACGTGGTTGTTCGGGATAGGAACGATAAGTACCCAGGCTCACGGACGACTCCAGGCCCCCGATCGCTTGCTCGATTTCGCTGGCCAGGGTGTACAGCGGGGTGATCCCGAACCGAATGATGTCGGGCCGGCGATAATCGGGCACCACTTGGTAGCCCTGGATCAGATCTTGCGTGATCTGCCACGCAGCCGGGTGCCGCAAAGAAACATGCGACCCCGCCGCCTCGCATTCCCGCGGGGTCACTAACTCGAAACCCAAGGGCCGCAAGCGTTCGTCATAACCTTGGAAGAACCGCTGCATCAATCCCCAGCCCCGCTGGCGCAGTTCGCTCACACCGGCTTCACACGTCAAGTCGACTCCACATTCCACCGCCGCCAACGATAAGATCGGTGGCGTGCCCACCGCAAACCGCTCGATCCCCGCATGCGGTTCGTAGTCGGGGCCGAAGTCGAACGGCCGAGCGGCTCCGAACCAGCCCGGAATCGGGTTCCGTAACTTCTCTAACCAAGCCTGCCGAATCGAGATAAATGCCGGTGCGCCCGGACCGCCATTGAGGTACTTGTACGTGCAGCCAACCGCCGCGTCCGCAGCGGCACGCGTCAAGTCCAGCGGCACGGCGCCGACGCTGTGGCTCAAGTCCCACAGGATCGGTGCCCCCGCCTCGTGAGCCATACGGGTGACGGTGTCCAAGTCAAACGCGTACCCCGTTTTGTAGTTGACGTGGGACAAGCAGACGAGCGCGGTGCTGGCGTCTAACACCGCCGAAAGAGCCGCATGCACGGCTGCATGGTTGCCTTGATCCAATGGCACCGGCACGAGCTGCAAGTCCGCCCCGAGTTGCTGGCGGAGGCTCTCCAGCACGTACAGGTCGGTGGGAAAGTTGGTCGCATCGGTCACGATTCGCCACCGAGTCCCGCGGTGCTGCAAAAGCGCCCAAGCGGCTTTGTAGAGGTTGATCGATGTCGAGTCACACACCAGCGTCTCGCCGGGCGCGGCCCCGATCAACTGGCCAATCTTGTCGCCGATCCGTCGCGCCAGCGGCAGCCAGGCCTGGTTCCAGCTGCCAATCAGCCCCTGCCCCCACTCCTCCGCGACGACTCGCGCCATTCGCTCAGCCGTCGCCCGCGGCAATCGCCCCAGTGAGTTGCCGTCCAGATACGCCAACCGCGGGTTGTCGATGACAAACCGATCTCGGAACGGCGCGTTCTCCCCAGCGGTGTGTGCGTTCAATCCAAGGTTCCTTGTTAGCGGGAGGCCGGGACAGGTTTTCGCCAATTCGGCGGTCTCAACTCGTCAGCAATCAAGCGATCGTATTAGAAATCAGCCGGACCGCGTTAGCACCCGGTTGTCTTTACCGACTTGCATATCAGCCGGATCGCACGCGGCAGCCCGGCTGTCGCTGGAACTGGACGCTGGCCCAGTCCGACTCGTACGGTAACTCATTTGCAGACGATTCCTAAGTCCGATCCGGGTTGTGCAAACGCACGACGCCCCAGACGCACGACGCCCCGAGGTCACGAATTCGCCAATCGATCCAGTGGACTGACGACCGCCAGGCCGGGGCGGTTCAGCACATGGGTGTAAATCATGGTTGTGGCAACGTCTTTGTGCCCCAGCAACTCTTGGATCGTGCGGATATCTGCACCGCCTTGCAGCAAATGCGTCGCGAAGCTGTGACGCAGGGTGTGCGGCGTGACCTTTTTGAGCAGCCCAGCTCGCGTGACTGCGCCCCGCAACGCTTTACTGAACACCGACTCGTGTTGGTGATGGCGCATGGTCCGGCCAGAGACAGGGTCCGTCGACAGGCGAGCGGCTGGGAACAGATACTGCCAAATGAACTGCGTTTCGGCCGCGGGGTGCTTGAGTCGATAGGCGTGGGGCAACCAGACTCGACCTCCGCCGGCCGCCAAGTCGCGTTCGTGCAACAGGCGGGTCGCATCGATCTGGCGTCGGAGATCGGGAATCACGGCGTCTGGCAATACGGTCACCCGATCTTTCGCTCCTTTGCCATCGCGAACGGTTAGCTGACGAGCCTCCAGGTCCACGTCCTTGATCCGCAGACGCAGCCCTTCCAAATGCCGTAGTCCGGCCCCGTACAGCAAACGTCCAAACAACTGCTCGGCCCCGCCCAAGTGCTGGAGCAGCTTGCTCACTTCGTCGATCGTCAAGACGACGGGAACGCGTTCGGGTGTTTTGGCCCGCTCGGCTTCCAGGAACTGGATTTCGCGTTTTAGCAGGTCGCGGAACAGGAACAGCAGGGCGGAAAACGCTTGGTTTTGAGTGCTGGCGGCAACCTGACCTTCGACGGCCAGGTAGGAGAGGAAGTCGCGGATTTCGCGTTCCGTGGCCGATTCGACATCGGGCCGTTGCAGGAAACCGCGGAAACGGTGGACCCAGTTCAGGTACGCGGTCTCGGTCCGCAAGGCGTAGTGCCGGACGCGCAAGAGTTTGCGCAATTCGCGATCCAGTTCTGGCTCATTGGGATCCAGTTGGCCGACGGGGCCGGGCTGGGCGTACAGCAGTTGGGGATCGATTTCGGGCGTCTGGTTCGCGTTCGACTGGCCAGCAGCGGACTCGCGTTGTTTGGCAGCCACCAGCAAAGCGTGCATTTCCTTCAGAGCGGGGTCGCCCCCGCCCGGGAGCGTGCTGGCGTAAAACTGGATCGCTTCCAGGGCTTGGAGCCGTTGCCAGGCGGTTTTGCCGGATTGTTTGAGGTGTCGGAGGAACGGTTCCACGACGGCCCGGGAGCAGTCCAGGTTTTGGTTGGGATTTTGTTGGGAGTGCGAGACAAATTGGCGGACGAGTCGGGGAAACCAGTCTTTTTGGCTGTCGGAGAGTTTGGAGTGAGTGGCGACGAGTTGTTTGAAGGTATTGAGCATGTTTTTTTCTGGACCAGGGAGGTGTAGGGGGGCGTGATCTAGGCCCAGTGGCGGACGGGTGAAATCTCGCGCCCGCGGCTCGGGGCCGTCGTTCACGGGAGTTTTTCACCCTGGATCGCGTCATCTGGGGGCGGTCGTTGTGCCATTCTTTCGCCGTAGTTTGGCCTGTCTGCCCACGTCCGCCAAATAGCCTGCGGCCGCCAATTTGCCCACGTCCGCCAAATGGCCCACGTCCGCCAAATGGCCTGTGTCCGCCAAATCGCCTGCGTGGGCGGCAGGACCGGGCGTGGCCCAGGCCATTCTGGCTGGTTTCACTTCCGCCGAGCGTGCCGGAAAATTAATATCCGCGCTCAGCGAGCCATTTTCCAGGATAGCCTTGTTGACAACGTTCTAAAATATACTTATTCTCTTAGCGGGGATACACCCCGTCAAAAACAGTTATCACGCGCTAGCCGCGTGTAATAAAGAGTTCTGCATTCACAGCCATGACAAACTTGCAGCCAAAGAACGATGCTGAAAACTTAGCTGTTGAAGAAGTGGTGCGCAGAGCAACGGCTGAATTCGGATTCGTGCAATGCGATAAAGATCGCGGAGTACGTTACGCTGCGGAAGTGCTCGCACAGCGTTCAGACCTGACGCATGAAGCGAAGGATCAGGCGATGGTGCCGCTTATGAATGCGGTTGAAATGATTGTTGGAAACGACCGACGGTCGGATGAGCATTTCCTGAAATGCATCGTAATCCCGAACGGGCCGATCCAAGTCCTGTATCTCTACGATTCTCACCAATCACGGACACGTGCGTTGCTTGAGCGACTCGCGAACGTGCTAGGATACTCAATAGCTTCTGAATAAATGCAGAACCAGGAAATGCACCGAAGCCGCCGGTCGGGTCGAGCTTGCTAACTAAATCAATCGCGGCGGCTGCGGTGATTTCGAACGTTCGCCAGTGCAACCACCACCGGCCAACGCCCCGACATCAACGCCGAATTCTGTTGCATACTTGAGCGGCCGCGCGGTATGTGTCGCAACGCAAAATTGAGTCCAATCGCTCGCACCTGGCCCTGCTGACTAATGCTGCAAGCTTCAACGACGGGTTGAAGCATCACGCGAGGGCAACGTCCAACGCGAAACATCCAACGCCCGAAACGCTGCGGACTTGTGATGCAAGCGTCTGCGGAGACCGCAAGCACCAAACGGCGGCCAGCTACAGCCTGAATCTCAACGCCTGCCCCAATGCCCGAAGCCCAGCGTTCGATGTTGCTCCCGGTTGTGGCGCAGGATACATTGACGTGGCTGACGTCGTTCGCGATTCCGAACCCGGATGATGGCGAACCATCCGATGCACCCCAGCCGCGAATTGGGGGCTTTTGAAATGGTGAATCGCTCGTCGCGGCGTGGGTGATCGGTCCCGTTATGCGGCTTAGACATTCTCCGAAACATTTAGAGAGTTCAGCTGTTTAATAGCCCAGCGTTTTGTGAACGACTCAATCCAGCCCAACCGAGAAAACGATGAAATACATCTCTTTACTATTACTTGCTGCCACGGTAACCCTAGGGATGGGGTCCAACGAGAACTCAATTACAAATGACTTCCAGCCCGTCGCGCGCAAAGAAATTTGTGGGGTTGAGGTCCTAGTAAATCAGATTCAGATCCAAAGGCTTGGTCCAACTGCCAACGTTCCAAACAAGCTGAAAATGTACATCGCCGATCGGGGTGAATTCAAACGAACTATTGCAATTTCACTTTCCCAGAAAAACCAAGGCACCACGATTGGACCAACTCATTTGAAACTAAAGAACGGTCTAGAATTGCGTCCATTCATGAATGGAAATCAGCGTTTTATGAGCGTTATCGCCAACGCGGCAATTCCTGATGGATTTGATTTTGCTGAGTACTGGTTCGAAGTCCCCAGCGAAACAGCGTTCAAAGACATATTCCCAATTACGATTGTGCACCAGACCACAAATGAGCGTCAGGAAAAGGTAGAATTCCGTTTTGAGGATATCGAGCCTTGAAAACGCGCTGCATAACAATGCGATCAACGAAAGTGCTCGAAAAGCCGCCAATGGATCGCAGACTGGTTTCCTCGCACTCCGTTATCGCAAACGTTATGCCACTCCCAGCGCGACGAAACTTGCGGCTGACTGTTGAACACTGGGCTGGTTGCAACTGCCGATTTGTTGGAAGACAATGTAGGCCGGGGTCTGCCAAGCGGTCACCCACGTGAACGGAGTACGCTGGCAAGGCTTCAACATTCGATCCAAAAAAACAGGCATAACAAACAAACCGGTGCAACCGAGTGCTCGAAATACGGTGTCCCGTACCCCAAACCAAACCCTCGCACCGGTTGATCTTTCCCGTTATGCCCAAAACAGATCCCATGAATGAATCTCCTCAGCGTTCACACGCCCGCTTCACCAAATTGGCATGGGTTGGCTCACTTAGCGCAATCGTCATTGCGGTTTCGAGCTATTACGCCTTCGTAATGGTTCCTGAACGAGAACAATTGATGCGAAAATATGAATTGAGGAATGCAGGCTTGAACTTCCACGAATTCTACGATGTGAACTCACGCCCACCTGCAAGCCTCAATGAGTTTATGAACTACGAGCCTGAAGGATTGTATGCAGGAAACCAAACTCGCGATCTGTCTGGATTTGCAGACCGCGTCCGCAAGGGCGAGATCATCGTTCTGTGGAACTCCACGTTTTTTGACAGTGGATGGGAGAATGATCAGCACCTGTTGGCTTACGAAAGTCAGACGCCTAACGTTGGCGGGTTGGTGCTCATGCTTAGCGGATCCGTCAAACTTGTTACGGCAGAGAAATTTGCAACCTTGCCTCAGGCTCCTACCAGCAAGTTGGGCGGAAACGATCCTCTTGACAACACCAGCTCGTCCAAGAATTTGAAGCCTAAATCTACGGCTAGCGGTTCGACCCTAATTATACTAGCCATCGAGAACGGATCTTTGAAACCAAAATCTAAAGCGAATGTTACAGCTGAGGAGTTGGAAGAACACCTCAAGTCAATCGACTGGAACCAGCGCCCGTTAACGCAATTGTCCTTGTCACATGGAGGTTTCGAAAATCTGAACATCCTTGCCGAACACACGGCCCCGGATGACCCAATAATCGTCTGGTCTTCTGTGAAAAGCGGGGTTCCTAAGAAAATGAAATTCGGCCCAATTCAGCCAAATGGAGTGGATACCATGAAGATTTTTCTTTCGTATTTGGCTCAAGATGGCAAGTACAAAACCATGGTGGAATGGCGTGAGGAAATCGACATCGGAAAAGACAACGATAACCAATAAGAACTTGACTCAAGTGATTGCGTTAGGAACGTAGCCGATGTATCACCTCCGAGGATGTAACGGGTCTAAGATAACGATTGATGGGTTATCGCGGCCATCCTCTTGCTTTGCGTCGTGTTGTCATGAATTTTAAAACGGATCAAACCGAAGGTACCAGATTGGTGCTTGAATGGAATAATCAGTGCGTTTCCAAGGACAAATTCACATCTGCCTTTCTCGCCGCATTCACGTTGTTTTGGGCAGCTTTTGTGAGCTTTTTGTCGTTTCACTATTTAATGTCAGTTTTTTTGGGAGAGAAGCTGGCTTTATTGCCGATGCTGTTCGTGACATCTTTAATCGGATTGGCCTACGTTGTTATGTATGGTCTGTTGGCGACCTGGTTGGCTCGATTTTCGTGTGAGAGATTGATGCTGGATGAAAGCCATTATTCCCACAGTTTTTCACATCTGCCTCAACTATTGACAAAGTCAGGTGCCACCGATCAGCTAACGATTTACTTTGGCACACACCGGAAAGAGCATTCGCCTAGTCTTAGCTTGTACGTCAACGGACGCCGCGACATTCTTGCGCACGGGTCTTCTGAGCGTTGTCTCATAATAATATTTGAAAAAATCAATCGCCATGTTGAAGCGTCTGGAATCAAAATTGAAATGGTCGATTCGAGGTAACCCCCACAATTGTCAAATGACAATCGCATGTGATGGAGTTGGCGGTCAGCTCAGCGTTGAAGTCAACGCGTCTTGCGCTGGATCGCTTATGAGTGACGTCAGGCCCTTAAAGCCCTCACGTCTCAACGATCTCTTTTTTTCAAAGGTCAGGATCAAGATTGACTTTGCCGGAGCGTTTTGGCAAAATGACAACTGCTTTGGGCGGTTGGGCCAGGGACTAGTGCTTTGTCGCAATTT
>JAGYIQ010000041.1 GCA_018402565.1 Pirellulaceae bacterium
CTCGTCGCCGCGGCTGCCGCTGGATTCGACTCCTGACTCGTGGTCCCCGCTTCACCTTTCCCTTGGCCCGCCGCAGGACTGGCTTTGGCCGCGGGACCCAGCAGCTTGACCAAGGCCGTGACACCGGCAGCGTTTTGTCGTGGCACCAGCTCTTTATCTACCTGGCCGCGCTGGGCCGTGACACTGGCGGCCCCCCGCATCGGGATCACATACGCCACCCAATCCGTCCCTTTTTCAGGCAAAGTGAAGGAACGCACGCCCGGCACCGTTCGCACCCGCCCGTCGGCCAAACTCAAGATCGACAGGGCCGGTTGGGGGCGCTGATCTTCCGCTACCTTGTCCGCCACGGCCTTCTTCACCGCCGCTGGATCCGGATCGACAATCATCAGCAAGTGAGCCCCGGAGCGATCAAACGTCGCGCTGCGGCCCCGGTCGATCTGGTACTCCACGTCGGAATCCGTGCTCCGCACGTACAGCTTGCGGACCTGGCTATCGCTCCAACCCTGCGAGGTCTGGTAGCTGAGCCATTTGCCGTCGACTGATAACTGCCGTCCCGAAACCGACTTCCACTGGTCATAGGCCTCGTGGTCCAAAGGCTTGCGGTCATCCGCACGGACGTCGCCCGACCCGCTCCAGAAACCACCGGCCAAGGCCCCCCAGGCCACCAAACCCACCATCAGCCGCCATCGCCAGCCCCGCTGAGCACAAGCCAGTCTCATCCGCCAACTCCCACATATCGATTCCAGCCCCGATCCAACACGGCCGTCAGTCACCGCACCCCCAGTCTAATCGAATTGGCCGATCCTGGCAGTTACCAATCGCCCAAAACCGGGCGTCCCCCACAAATCGCCTCCGAAAAACGGGAAACGACGTGGTGTTTCTGTGCCGTCAAATCCGCGTGAGTGGGACCACAAGTTTGACAGCGAGAACGGCCCAGCCTACAAGCACGGCCCCCCGCCCCCCGCCGGTTTACCGGTGGGAGCGCAAGTTTGGTAGTATTGGCGTCATCAAACCGAACCCGTTCGTCAATTTCGGAGTAACTCACATTGACTCCTACGCCTCTTTACCGACCGGACAACATCGACTCTCCGTCTTTCAAACTGCGGTACACTTGGACAGGCTGGCCGTCCACCGGTTCATTCCCTACCCAACCCGATCCATGCTTCTTCGACACCTTGTCGAGTACCTGGGAAGCGGACGGCATACGACTGCTTGAGAAGCTTTGGCATCCCGATCAGCTCCAGTTCACGTGCAGTGTCCTTCCCACCGTGGCTCCGACCCTTTTCACTGCCCGAGTCAAAGCACGGCTCCAATACGCCTTGAGGATCGCTGGGACGCGGATCGAATTCAGCCGCAAAGTGGCCTTTCGCTCGTTGGGCGAAAACAAACGCGAAGAGGTGGAAGGTTACATCGCGAATCAAGTCGCGAAAGCGCAATTCATCGACCCTCGGTTTGCGGAACTGATCGCACGGTACACGCACGTGAACGATTACGTCAGTTTGCGCGAACCGACGGCGACGAACCGAGGTCGCTATTGGTATGACTTGCATTTGGTGCTTGTCACCGAACACCGCGAACGTTTCGTAGACGAGGTGTCGTTGAATCGAATCAAACAGTTATGTGAGAAAAACGCTCTGAAGAAGGACTACTGGCTGGGCAGTATCTCGGTCATGCCCGACCACGTGCACATGGCGCTACGGGGGAATGTGGAAGAATCTCCGGAGACGATTGCGTTGGGGTTTATGAATAACATCGCCTTTGCGTTTGGCCAGCAACCCGTGTTACGCCCCAGCTATTACGTGGGGACGTTCGGCGAGTACGACATGGGGGCGGTGCGGTCGTAGTGTAGCTCTTTGGGCGTGAGCAAGGGTTCTCGCCTCCAAACTTTCGCTCCCACCGGTGAACCGGCGGGGGGCGGAGAGGGAACCTACAAACGGAACCAACTCGCGATGAGGCGGGGCCAATTGACTACGTTCGGGCCGCCTGGCCGTCGAGCCTGCTTACCTCGGCCCATCCGATGACCCATTATCCGGTAATGCATCCAGCTTCAAGTCCGGTACCGGCCTGCCTAAGAGGAGCAAGAGAAAGTGGTGTAGGAGCATCGTCCGAGCAGTCACAGCCGAGACACCTTCGATTTTTTGCAGCGGATCACATTGACTCAAATAGCTAAACAACTCGTCTTTGGTGACTTGACCATCTTTATCCAAGTCACTCGACTCCACGATGTTAATGTCCAGCTCTGACGGTTTGTTGTATTCTCCCATCCACTTCGGGTTGGTGACCTTCACGCCGCGAAACGTTGCAGCCGCAATGGACTGTTCAGGATTCAACCCCAGCTTCGCCCAGACCTCGTCGACGACATTGGCAATCTCGAGTGCGTTTAGATCGCGAAATGTCCCTCGACGTCTGGCCGGGGGAGCAAATGCTCGTACACCATTCGAGTCGATGATGGCCTGATTAACCGACGGAAAAACCCTTTGATGTTCCAGAACGAACTGCGAGAAGGTATCGAAAGCGGATCGGGTGTCAGCAACGAGCTTCTCGATTAGTGGACCGTGATGATCCGACTTCCCTTCATGGAGCAACACCCACGTCGAAATTAACAGTTCGCCCAGCATCGGGGGCGTCCCAATCAACAACTGGAATTCGTCCTCCGCGGCGGCCGTCCGCGTTACAGAACCGCGTAGCACCCAGTTCTGCAGCGCCACAAGTTGATTGGTCGTGTTGATTCGCTCAGGTTCACTGCCAAAACGCACCAACGACCGCAAGCGATTCGACGGATTAAACGCATCCTCTTCATCGCCCGCATGATAAGAGAAACTTCCATCGGACCGGACCGAGATTTGCATGAATTGACGTGATGTTTCTGCAATCGGATGACTCAATTCGGCGATCGTTAGTTTTTTTAGCCAGTCCTCCAAACGAGAACGCAAATAGCGACGCTGTATGTCGGTGAGGTGAGGCGCCAGCCGCTGAATCACCGTCAACAGTTTGGCTGTTTCCAAGTCCAAACTGGGCTGATTCGGAATCGCACTCAAAAGAGCCTCGATGACCAACTCCCGCGCAAATGGCCGTTCTTCGATATGGTTTCGCTCGATCCATGGATAAAGTTCCGATAAATCAAACTTACATTTTGCCAGACAATCTTTGGCCAGAGAGCGGGCTTCCCCGACCAGTTTTGAGTTCGCGGTTGGCCGATATTTGAGCCAACCTTCTACGCTCTGCACCGCCAAAACGATGGCGTTCCAGATTTCGATTTTTCCTTCGGGAGTCCAGCGATCGTGACTCTTGGCAGCGATTCTTGAAATCATTTCGAAATAGGCAAGTAGGCCCTCGTGCAATGATTGTAGATCGTCCGTCAGAGGATAGCTGCGTGTCAGTTTTTGCAGACTGGCAATCATGTTCGCTTGTTCAGCGGGCTCAACCTGTTCGATTGAATCGGCGATTCGCAGCATCTGTGCTCGATTGAGCCGATAGACTTCTCGTTGGACATCCAGTATTTTTTCCATCCCCGGCGACGTGGTTCGATGAGATTCCAATATCGCTTCAACCAAGAGTTCCCGTGATTGCTGGATGTAGGTTTCTGAGGAATGAAAGCGAGATAGATTGGTAAACGCCTCAAACCTAAGTTCGGCATCACGTTCGTTGCGAAAGACCGTTGCCCAGTGACTGAAGGGGAGACCTTTGTAGGTGGCCTGATCGACTCTCGGCGGGTCTAACACGACGCCCACGCCAAGGCCATTCCCCGGACTTGCCACGGTTGATGCCGGGGCTGCCATATCGCTGCCCGCCACTGCCCTGCGACTGACTCTGGCCAGAACAACCTCGCCGCGTTTGATCACGATCGTATCGCGATCCATTTGAAACGCATCGGCCGGGCCATCGATTTCAATTTCATAGGTGCCGGCAAACACTCGCGTTTGATTCAATCCCGGCTGAAGTTGCAGCGTCGCGGACGCTTGGCCGTCTCTCCTCAACGTCACCCGCACGTCAGCCGATTCGGACTCGATCACCAACTGGCCCTTTTGCTCGTCCAAGATAAACAGGATCCCCATCCACATCGCCGCGGCCCCGGCGGCGGCTGCGATCCACCAGGGCCAGGTCGACCGTCCACGACCCGCGGGTTGGGTTGCCGGTACTTGCTTCGTTTGGTCCGCCGAATCGATCATCGACGATAGCGGTGTCGCCAGCCCTCTGGCGGCGGTGGGCAACGGCAGCGGTGGATTCGCAATCGCCCTCTGCACCCACGCCCCCAGTTCCGCGCCCGCACAGAACGGCACCAAAGCCTCCGCCACATGCGCGGCACTCGGCGGCCGACGCGCCGGATCTCGCTCCAAGGTTTGATCCACCAGTGCCGCCAGCTCCCGAGGCACATCCGGCCTCAGTGTTTCCACCTTCGGTGGCTCGGTCAACGCCAACAATCGCAGCTTCTCCAGTGGCGATTGGTACAACGATGCCGCATACGGGGCTCGACCACACAAGAGCCGAAACAGCGTGGCCCCCAAGGCGTAAACATCCGACCGATGATCGACCGCCGTGGCTTTATCCGCTTGTTCCGGGGCCATGTAGTCCAAGGTTCCCAGCAACTGGCCGACCGTGGTCAACTCCAAATTTTCGTCCTGCCAGCCTTCTAAATGCACAAGTCCGAAGTCCAGAATCTTGACGTTCCCCTGCCGGTCGATCATCAAATTGGACGGCTTGATGTCGCGATGGGTAACCCCTTGACTGTGGGCATGCGCCAATCCGAGCGCCGCGACACGAATCGCCTCGCAGGCGTCCGCCGTTTTCAACTGGGCGTCTGCGGGCACGGCCCGAGCCAATTGACTGAGATTCAGTCCATCGATGAACTCGGTCACCAAGTACGGAGTACCGTCATGTTGCCCGGCATCGGTAGCCGCGACAATGGCTGGATGATGCAGTTGTCCCACCACTGCGATCTCGCGCTCCAATCTGGCCAGGGACCGATCCACCTGCCACTTGGGAACATTGAGCAGTTTGACGGCCACGGTTCGTTGCAACTTGGAGTGGCGAGCTCGGTAGACGTGCGCCATGCCGCCCTGCCCGATCCGCTCTAACAGTTCGTATTGGCCCACGGATTTGGGCAGCGGCACCTCCGCATCCGGACTGGCGACGGCAGACAACGGCCACTCGCGGATCTCTGCCAACACCTGTTGCAACTCCGCATCCGCCTCCAGATCATCCACCGCAACAGGCGACGATGATGGGGTATTCCCAGTCGTCATCGCCTGCGTAGGAATTTGTCCCCGCAGGCGGAGGGCCTCGATCAGCCCGTCCGAAGCTCGAGCCGTTTCCAGCTCGCTCAGCCGTTGTTCGCATTTTTCACAGGTGGTCAAATGCTCCTCGAGCTCCCGCGTCTCGATTGCATCGGCCCAGCCCTCGGAATAATGTTGCAAAGCCGCGTCGTTCGGGCAGGAGGCAGTTTTAATCATGGCGTGGTTTCCCAAGAGCGAGACTTCCGAGACCCATTATGGTACGATGAGCTAAACGATTGGGGTGTGACACGGCTTTTTCGCGAAACTATTTTCCTGCGTGGCGGTTTGCCAGGGCGACTGGAAACGGCCTGATGATTCGACGTCGCGTTTGACCTGATCAAGTCCACCGGACGAGGCATCGCGCGCTGAGCCTCGGACACCCAACCCCCATTTAGAGAGTTGCCATGAACGGTGTAGTCGGCCGCGGGTCATCCAGCGGCGGAGGTTCAAACGGCGCAGGTTCAAATGGCGGAGGCAGTGCGGCCAGTTCGATGAGCTTGCTGGATCGGGTCCGAGCCCAGGATCCGGGTGCTTGGCGTCAGTTGGTCGATCTGTACGGACCGCTGATCGGCTATTGGTGCCGTCGCTCGGGATTACAAGCGGCGGATGTAGCCGACGTGACCCAGGCGGTGTTTATGGCGGTCGCTCGGCAACTCCCCGACTTTCGCAAGCCCTATGCTAGGCAAGCCGGATCGAGTCACGGCGAAAAAACGACCACCACGACCACTGCTGTACCCGCCGATCTTCACGCCAGTTCCGCGGCTACGGGTCGCCGTTCGGGGTTGTTTCTGAATTGGCTGTCCGTCGTGACGCGGCGAAAATTGATCGATTGGCGACGAGCGGTTCGGCCGGATCAAGCTCAGGGCGGCAGCTCCGCCGTCCGACGACTACACGCACAAGTCGATCCGCTGGAATCAGCAACCGAGTCCTCTGAGGACCTGGCTGGGTTCGAGTCGCAGACGCATGGCGATGGCGAATTGTCCCGAGTGTGGAGCGGCGTTGTTTCTCGGGGCTTGGAACAGATTCGTGACGAGTTCCAAGAGCGGACTTGGACGGCTTTTTGGCGGACGGTCGTCGATGGCCAAGCCACTTCCGTCGTGGCGGCGGAACTCGGCCTGACTCCAGCCTCGATTCGTCAAGCCAAAAGCCGCATCCTGCGGCGTTTGCGTCAACAACTGGGCGACTTGTAGCCTCGGACCGAAAAGCGGGGGACGAGGGGCGTTCCAATTTTCCTATTCACTTTAATTCCGCTCTACCAATTCACCCCACGGACTCACACTGCGGCCCAACACGCCTCGGGGGCTGTGGTCAATCCAATAGGGGCCGATAGTTTGATCCAGGTGAAACAGGAGAACGGTGTCCGCGTCCGGTTCAAACCGCTCACGAGGTTGGAAATCCGTGGAGTAACGCGCCCCGAGCGACAGTCGTACCTCATCGACCATTCCCACGAACGGCCGAGTCGCCTGTCCCTTTCCGTCCGGGTCGGCAGCAATCATCAATGGAAGCTGATTCTCCGTCCTCACGCCACTGCCCATGTTCGCCGCCACCTGTTCGCCATCAACATACAACACGACCTGCTGCCCGTCGTACACGCCGGCGACATGGACCCATTGATTCAGTGGCAGCTCATTGCTGGCCCGAGCGATCACGTATTTGCCGTCCAAGTGAACATCGAACGACGGACGGCCCTGATGGGCAAACAAGGCATACTCCGACGATTGCGTCTTGGCGACGATTCCTTGGCTACCTTCGTTTGACGTCGATTTAACCCAGGCCTCGAGGGTAAATGGCCCTTGTGGAAGCTGGTAGGAACGATGGTCAATTCGAATTCCACTGACCTCCGCAGCGCTGGTACCGCCGGACGCAAAAGCACGATTCGTTGCTCCAGAAAAGAAATCCGCAGGAACGTCGCCCAACCGCATGCCGGCCGGCAAGTCCTTGCCCGGCACGCGCAATCTAGCACCATCCTTCAACAGATCGGCCTCCATACTCAGCAACGGAACTTTAAGATCTGCCAAAGGATCCATGCCGGTGTCGGCGGCCGCCGATGGGATCTCACGCAAGAACCGAAATGACATCGTTCGACTTGCACCCGCCTCCACGATCTCGTGTTGGTGATCGGGCAACACCTGCCAGCCAGCAAAGAGGTTGGCCGTCAGAGAAACATCGATCGAGTGTGGCAAGGGATTATCGATCGCCAACTCCAAGACACCAGTGACCTTGCCGTCTGGTGTCAGTTCCAATTCTCGCACCGTTCGTGGTACGAGGTTGCGGAGCGTCTCAAGATCCCGCAGGTACTCTTGCGTGAACGTTTTTGGATCGACGACACTGCCCACCGGGATCGTCGCGACCTGGAAGCGATCCTCATGGACGGTTACCACGTTAAAATGATGGAGATAACCAGCGTCCGGAAAATCGGCAGACAGATTTCCCCCGGTCGTCGCCAGAGCATAGTATTCTATACCGTCCCGATTGCCATCAAATCGCATGCGATGAATATGGCCCGCAAATACAGCCGAGACATTGCCGGCGGCAACCAAGATCTCATGCACTTGATCCCAATTCGATCCCTCGTAGTTGCCACCGATCCACCTCGGATGATGCAAAAAGACGAACACATGCTTCTGATGTTTCAACCGCTCAAGCGCCTGCCGCACAAAATCCAACTGACGCTGACTCATCATCTGCAATTGTGGATCATTAAAGCCCTTCTCGTTGGTCTCAGGGTTGCCTTCATCGGAAAACAACACGAGAAAACCGGCATTCTTATGCATAAAACTGTACCACAGCGGCCCAAAGTGCTGTTCGTAGTTCCTTTCATGCTGCCCCAGCGGCTTATTGGGATCTTGCCGTTGCCAATAAACATCATGATTTCCTGCAACTGGAAACCAGTCCATCTGAAGCCGATTCATGACCGCCTGAAATTCGTCCTTTTGCATCAACCATTGAGGTGTCTGGTTGTAGCCTTGAACCAAATCTCCCACGGTCATGACCAAGTCAGGATCCATCAAATTGGTATCGACAACGGCTTGCTCCAATACCTTGAGACCTTCCGGTACACCCCCAGTCCGATCACCGTAGATCGCAAACTGAAAAACGGCAGACTCCTTCGGCAGAGGCAACTGTTTGGCCTCGTCGCGTGTCGTAAAAAAACGATCCACTTTCAACGCAGTTTGCTCCGTACCGCCGACCCGAGTCTCAACTGAGTTGTCAGCTCCGGGCAGAGTCTGAGCGGCGACGATCGCTAAATGATTCATCGATCCGCCCCAGCCCAACGCAGCTGCGATCAGACAGCCAAGTGTCAGGCCTACACCTCGCGGAACGAAACACCGATCAGCGACAACCGTCGGCCGCTCCGTCACCAAAAAAGGGCCCGAGATTAGATACATCATTGCATGGCACATCAGACTGCTTCCCGATCAAGCTACTGGCTCTCGCTTCGCCCCGAAGCCCTAGTTCTAACGTCTGACACGATGCAATTAAACCGCTTAGCGAGTTAAGACTTGCACACACGTGAGACGGCAGCAGGAGCCCCGTAAAAGTTTGTGTCGGCCCTTCCAACGGCCAACGTTGGCCAAATCAA
>JAGYIQ010000042.1 GCA_018402565.1 Pirellulaceae bacterium
AAAATCAACAAGCCCTTAAGCGTTTGGTTTTCCCTTCGGCGACTAGAACAACAAACTGCCCTCGAGCAGCAGAAGGAATCTTCATGAACGATACGGAAGCGACCGCCAGCGGCCTGACTTACGACGCCGCGCGGACGCTGCTGGAAGACTGGACGCCGGGTTTGGCCCTGCGCCGCCATGCGCGAGCGGTGGAGCTGACGATGCGACAACTGGCTCGTGAGTTGGCCCCGGACCAGGAGCTGGAGTTTGGTGTCACGGGCTTGCTGCACGATGCGGACTACGAGCAGTGGCCGGAGGAGCATCCGCACCGGATCGTGGCTTGGTTACGAGAGCACGGTCACGCCCCGGTCGCCGACGCGGTGGCCGCCCACTACACGCACTGGGGTGTGCCCGCCGAGAGTCTGTTGGCCAAGTCTTTGTTGGCAGCGGACGAGCTGACTGGGTTTGTCTGTGCCTGTTGCTATGTGCGGCCCGGCGGGATCGCCACGCTGGAACCCGCCAGCGTCCTGAAGAAGCTCAAGGACAAAAAATTCGCTGCCAAGGTCGATCGGCAGGAAATTCAGATCGGTTGCGAGCTGTTGGGGCTCGAGACCCGGCAGTTGGTCGAGTGGATCATCGCCGCCCTGCAGCCGCATGCCGCGGAATTGGGCATCGAGGGTAGCTAAGAGGGCCAGTTTGTCTGGAGAAACGCCCAGCCTCTGCCTGCGGACGCAACGCGTTGGCCCGCGGGCTGATATTTCCTGGGCGATGCGTATAATAACACCGGGGTGTGCGGGTCGGGGACTACAGAAACAAGAGAGAGCATCATGTCTGGTGGAAGTCTGGAACCTGTCGCAGTTAACCGAGTGGCGGCCCGCGCCTGGGTTTGCCTGGCGTTACTTGGTTGCGTCTGTGGGTGGGCGGTGGTCGGCTGTGCCCCTGCGACCGACACAGCAGGTCCAGGAGCAGCAGGTTCCGGAGCGACTGGCCAAGCCGCTGCTGCGGGAGCGGGTGGGGTGGCCACGGAGGTCAAAACCGCGACCTTGGGCAGCACCAAGCCCGTGTTTTTGGTCGATCAGTGTTATTTGGCGGGCCAGCCGCAAGCGGAGGACTTCGCTGCCATTAAAGCGGCGGGTGTGACCAAGGTGATCTCCGTGCGGGGGGAGGGCGAGATCGATTGGGACGCGCGGGCCGCGGCGGAAGCGGCAGGTCTGGAGTACTTTCAGATTCCCGTCGGATCGCCGGAAGAGCTGACCGAGGAGAAAATCGCGCAAGTCTGTACGCTGCTCAAGTCGGCCAAAGAGGCGGACCAAACGGTCGTGCTGCACTGCGGGGTCGCCGCGCGGGCCTCGGCGGTCTGGATGGCTTTTCACTGTTTGGAGCAGCAGGGCTCGTGGGAGGAGAGCGAGACGTTGGTCGCACAAATGGTGCGTCTGCCGGACTATTGGAAGGCGCCCGTCAAGGCCTACGTTGAGAAAGCCGCGGCACAGGAATAGACGCATGCAACAGGCCAAGTGGGAATGGACGATCGAACGCCGGTTCTGCAGCAAAGCGGAATCGGCAGCCCAAATGATCCAAGAAATCTTGGAACAGATGGAATCGTTGGGTTGGTCCCAGAAGGAGCAACTCGATACCCACTTGTGCTTGGAAGAGGCCTTCATGAACGCCATCAAGCATGGCAATCGCAACGACAGCGACCGCTGTGTCGACACCAAGTGCTGGATCAACAGCCAGCAATTTCGCATCGAGATTCAAGACGAGGGTCCCGGCTTCAAGTTGGAGGACGTCCCCGACTGCACACGTCCCGAAAACCTGGCCAATTGCAGCGGCCGCGGACTGATGATGATGCGGCACTTCATGGATGTGGTCGAATACAACCAAAGTGGCAATTTGGTCACCATGGAAAAACGCCGAGTTCCCGTCCCGCGCTAGTGGGCGGTCGTAACGCCATCGCAACTTGGCCGACCCTGGGCGGAAAATGATCGCCGTCTACCTGCGGTTGGTTGGCTATAATGTGAAGATGCTTTGACAAACGCGAAGCCTCGCGTGAGGGGTCGCTCTTCCTCTACGGACAACGATCGATGGCTGCAGAAATTGAATCGACCTCGGCTGGCTTTCGCCTGTGGCACAGTGCTGTGCTAGGAACCCATGGCTGCCTGGGACTGTGTCTCGGTGGACTGAGTTGGTTGCTGCTGAGCGGTTGCAGTCCGACCGAGCAGCCCGCAACAACCCCCTCGGCCACCGCGGGGTCGTCGGCCCAGTCAGACGGCAGTGGCACGGCAGGCAGTGGCATGGCAGGCAGTGACGCGAAGCAAGCCGGCGGCGGCACGGGTAAGTTGGCGGCCCAGATCGACGCCTTGTTCCAAACGCCAGCGGCCGGGACCCAATCCCCAGCCGATGCCGCCTTTGCACTGGATGGCACCCCCAGGCCACCGGCGGCGGGTGGCAATTCCACTGCCAATCCATCTCTTTCAGAGGCCCAGCCCGCGACGACCGGCGGGCGTGGGACCAGTCAGCCGAACAACGCGGCTGGGGCGGCGACCGCTGCCAGCGAAGATGTCAATCGCTTGATCGATCGTTTGCAGAAACTCTACGAATTGCAGCAGGACGTGCAATCGATGGAGCAATTCAACCAGATCCAAGCCGAGCGATTGGAGAAGGCCACCCGTGTGCTGGAATTGGAGCCGTCATACGAGTACCAAGTGATCGCGATCAAGAGTCAGATCGATGCTTTGAGTTGGCAGGACGGGATGCAGCAACCCCAGGCAGGGGCGCAGCTGGAGGAACTCTGCCAACGCTTGCAGCAAAGCGACAATCGTGATTTTCGGCGCATGGGGATGTTGGGAAGAACTGGCGGCTTCATGCGGCGATTCAGCCGTGATCCCAGTCAGGGTGTGAGCGAATTGGTCAATAACATCGGTCAGGCCCTGGCCGCCGACTACGACGACTTCGAGTTGGCGACCGAATTGGCCCAGGCTGCATCGGCGATCTTTACGCAGGGCAAACGCGACGAGGCGATTCAAGTCATGACCGCCCTGCGGGATGGGCTACAACCCAGCCAGGAGGCGCCGATTCGCGGGATTGTCGACTCGCTGCAAGCGCAGATTGCGATGGCCGAAGTTCGCCTGGATCAACTGATTGCCGCGCAAATCGCGGATGAAACGAAAAACCTCCCACAACTGGCGGCCGGCGTGGAGCGGATCGTCGATAGCGGGGTAACTGTCGCGCTCTACAATGAGATGACTCCCTGGATGCAGTTATTTGAACGGCAGGCCTGCTACCGTTCGGCCGATACCGTGGCGGCCAAGTTGGAGACGGCGTTTCTCAAGTTGCCGGTCGACAGCGGCAGCACCGAAGTCCTGTCCAGTCTCCGCCGAATTCGGCAGCGAATGGGTTTGGTGGGCCAATCGTTGCAGTGGTCGGAATTGGTCGACTTGCAAGGCCAAGCCTTCGATCCGCAAGTGTTGGCCGGCAAGGTGGTGTTGGTCACCTTCTTCTCTACGACCGCCGATAAGAATCTGCGCGACCAACTGCAATTCGAGTCCAAGATTTTTGAAGAGCTGCGTGAGAAGGGCTTTGTGATGGTCGGTGTGAATGTCGATGCCTCGCCGACGGCTGCTCGCGATTTCTTCGGCGCACGCCCGCCGCGTTGGTATTGCCTGCAATCGGGCAATGCCAACAAGATGGGATTGGAGTCGACCTTCGCACAACAGGTGGTCGCCGATCGGTTGCCCTACCGACTGTTGATCAACCGCGAAGGCCAAGTCGTGCATCTGGGTATTCCCGTCGATCGGTTGGGCAAGTACGTCACGACGCTCATGCAAGGCACTCCCTAACAACGCCCGTGGCCACGCCACGCCACGCCACATCCCGCCACGCCACGCCACATCCCGCCGCGCTGACGGCCCCATATTTTTCCTGGAGTAGGCACATGACGGTATCATCGCCTCGGGCTGCTTTTTTTTCGCAGGCCGTTGGCCGCGGGACGGCGGCTCTGCTGTCGCTCTTAGCGGCGTGCTGGTTGTCGAGCCCCGTAGCGGCTGTGGTCGGGGCCGTTGCTGCTGCTGGTGGTGCCACTGATGCTGCTGCTGTGGCTGATGGTGTGGCTGATGGTGTGGCTGATGGCGGCGCTCCCGCCATCCGAGCCAATGTCGCCGCAGGACGCCAACCGCAGGACGACACGATCAAGCGGGTGATCGTGCGGCAGGCGGGTGACGACGGTTCGCGCAGCTATCGCATCCCGGCCTTGGCGGTGACGCCGCGAGGAACGCTGATTGCGGCCTTCGACATTCGCTGGAATGGCACAGGCGATCTGCCGGCCAATATTGATGTTGGCGTTCGTCGCAGCACCGACTTGGGGGACAGTTGGGGGCCCATGATCGTGGCCCTGGACTACGACCAGTCGGTGCCCGAATCGCGCGGCAACGGGGTGGGTGACCCCGCCATCTTGGTGGACGAACGCTCCGGACATGTCTTCATTGCGGCACTGTGGTCGCAGGGCAATCGCGGTTGGCACGGTTCCGGACCGGGTATGGAGCCCGCCGAAACGGGGCAGTTGGTCATCGCCCGCAGCACCGACGATGGATTGACTTGGGAGGCCCCCCGCTCGATCACGCCCCAGATCAAGGACCCGGCTTGGCGATTGTTGTTCAATGGCCCTGGAGCTGGCCTCCAATTGGTCGATGGCACCTTGGTGTTCCCGGCCCAATTCAAGAACGCGGAGAATCAACCCGCCAGTTGCTTCATCTACAGCCAGGACGCCGGCGAGACATGGCGGATCAGTCCACCGGCGATCCCTGAGACGCCGTTGACCAGCGAAGCGCAGTTGGCCCAACTCAGTGATGGTTCGCTGTTGATCACCATGCGGAATGAGACACGCGGCCCGCAGCGCGCCTGGGCCCGCTGGCAGTGGGCCGACGATTTGAGCCAGGGACGCTGGGTCGATGTCCGGCTGGATGTGACCGATCCCATCTGCATGGCGGGACTGTTGCGGCATCCCTCGGGCGTGCTGCTGCTCTCGAACAACAACTCCCAACGCCGCGAACGGATGACGCTCCGCGCCAGTCAGGACGAGGGAAGAACTTGGAGCGAGGGCCGGCTGCTCGATCCGCGGCCCTCGGCCTATTCCTGCTTGGCCAATCTACCCAATGGCGAGATTGGCATTCTCTACGAATGTGGCGAGCGGGACAGTGTCGAGACCCTGACCTTCGCTCGCTTCCCACTGGAGTGGGTCACGGGCCAGTGAGCCGAGCCGGTCATACCGCGACCGATAGCTGCAGCCCGCCGCGGGAATGGGGGCAGAGGAATGGGGACAGGGGAATGAGGACAGAGGAATGAGGGACAGAGGAATGGGGGCAGAGGAACGAGGGACAGAGGAATGAGGGCAGAGGAATGAGGACAGAGGAGTGGGGACAGAGGAATAGTGTCAGCCGTAGACTAGCAGCCCTCCGCATACTTTGAAGCTAGAATTGGCTGTCGTATATGCAAACGGTTGGAACCAGTCGCTGGAGTGGGACGTGTTTGTCGCTGAGGCCGAATGTGGCGATGTGGCCAAGGGGCATTGATCCTTCTTTTCCATCCGGGCTGGATTCGATTAGCTACGAAGCATGCTGGAGCCGTCTATCACCCCTGTAGACGGCAGTGTTCCCGCCGCGCAGTGGCATCGGTGTTCATCTTGTCTTTAAATCCAATCACCGTCGCCCCTGATCCATCCGTGGTCATTCGTGGCTATCCGTGGCTGAGGCCTTCATAAACGTCGCCCTCAAACACCCCCAACCCTTCGCCCTAAGCCCTCCGCCCTTCTACCCGCCCATTCCACTACGGAAAGATCAAATCGCCTTTTGTGGCCCGATCATTGCAAGGCGGCCTTGAGGTCGGCCCAGAACAGCGGCGAGATGTCGTTTGGGCCCCCGGCGATGACCCGTTGTAAACAAGTGTCAGGCTCCAGGCCACTGAGCCGGGCCCAGGTGGCAGCGGCGATCGAGGGCGCGCGGCTCATGCCGGCGCTGCAAGCCACCAAGGTCCGAGTCCCCGCCCGCACCAAACGCTCGGTGGTGTCGACAACCAACCGCAGCGACTCCGCAGCATTCCCCCCGCCATCGTACAAGGGCACTCGCACGTAGATCAGCTCCCGCGGCAACACCGCCGGAGCTTCATTGATCGCTACGTCGATCACCGCGCGGATCCCGCTGGCGTGCAAGGCCGCCCAATCCCTGGCATCCAAGGCGTGTCCGATAAACAGATTTTCAGTCGGCACCGCTCGAATCATGACTCAAGGCTCTCCTCAGCTCTCCTTAGCTCGACTCAGCCCACTGCCATCAAGCCCACTGCCATCAAGCCCACTGCAAGCGGCGGAGACTCAGCGGATGCGGGTTGATGTGGGGAACTTCCCCGTCGATCAACTCGGCGACCAACTTGCCGGTCGCCGGTGCCATGGACAACCCCAGCATATTGTGTCCAGCGGCGATCCAAACATTGCCTGCCGCGGGTGCGCGATCGACCACCGGCTTGCCGTCCCAGGTCATCGGCCGCCATCCATACCACTCTTCTTGTACCTGGTCGGTGTAGGGTTCGGCCAAATAATGCCGAGCCCCGCTGCGGAGTAGCTCCAAACGCTGAGGATTCAAGCGTTCGTCGAGGCCGGCAAACTCCATCGTCGAGCCGATCCGGTAGCCGTCATGAAACGGTGTGATGGCCACCGAGTGTTCCTCCAGGATCAGCGGGATCTGCGGCACAATCGGCGGGCGGGTCGTGGTGATCGAGTAGCCTTTGCCCGCTTCGATCGGAACTCGCACGCCCAACGCCTCACTCAGCAACGGTGTCCAAGCGCCCGTGGCCACCACAAAACAATCGCCTGGGATCTCGCAGGCGGCGGTTTTGACCCCGACGACCTGTGACCCTGATCGCAGGAAGTCGGTCATCGGTGCCTGCTCCACGATCGTCACGCCGCGCTGTTCCAATCGCTGGCGTAATTGTTGCATCAGCCGATCCGGCCGCAGATGACAGTCGCCGGGATAATGCCAGCCTCCGGCCAAGCCCGGCTTCAAGGCGGGCTCCAACTCGCGAACCGCCTCGCCGGCGTAAGCAACGGCCGGCACCCCGAACTGCTGACTCAAGAGTTGATCGACCTCGTGGTAGGCCTCGAAGTGGTGCTTGTCCTGGTAGACAAACAGCAACCCGCGTCGCTCCCATTGCACGTCCATCTGCTCCGCGGCCAACACCTGCTCGTACAACTGCAACGACGACTGGAGCAGCTGATGGATGGTCGGTGCGGCCTCCAACATGCTGGATCGATTGCAGCGGAGCGCGAAGTTGGCCAGCCAACGCCACAGATGGGGCGATAGCCGAGGACGGATGGAAAACGGCGAGTTGGGCCGGAGCATCGCTTTGAGTGTCTTGCCGATCACCCCAGGAGCGGTCAATGGCAGGACATGGCTCGGGCAGACGTAACCGCAGTTGGCATGTGAGCAGCCGCTGCCGAATTGCTTGGCTTCGACCACGGTCACTTCGTGCCCCGCTTGCCGCAGGTACCAAGCACAAAAGGCCCCGACGACGCCTCCGCCAATCACGACCGCTCGTTGCGACTTCATGCCGGGATTCCCGCGCGAAAAGGATCTTGGGGATCAAAAATTAAAGTGGTATCGCCACAAACATGCGCCGCACCTGTGATCGATGGTCGCACTGCCAGCATTCCGACCGGACACCCGGCTGGAGCTTTCTCCGCAGCCGTCAGCGGCTGATAACTGGCCGTGAAGCGGCTGCCCGTGATGCTCTCCTGGACCCAGGTCTGGCCCGACGCCAGTTTCCCGTGGGCCGCCAGGCAAGCGACCTTGGCACTGGTGCCGGTCCCGCACGGTGAACGGTCGTAGGCACCGCCCGGGCAGAGCACAAAGTTCCGGCTGTCCGCTCCCGGTTCTCCCGCCGCAAACAACTCGACGTGGTCGATCCGCTCGCCTTGCGGACCCGTAATGCCGTGTGCTTCCATGCTGGCTTGCAGCTCCAAGGTCAGCCGCAGCAGGCCGGGCAGGTTCGCCAAGGTCAGCGGCCCCGCCTCGGCCGGGGCCTGAGCCAAGAAGAACCAGTTCCCGCCCCAGGCCAAGTCGCCGACCACGGACGCTCGATCGACCAGCGGCACGGAGACATCGCTGCGGTAAAGGAAGCTGGGGACATTGCCGATGGTCGTGTGATGAGCGTCGCGCAGCTCGGCTTGGACCACGCCCACGGGTGTCTCGATCCCATAAGTGCCCACGTTGGCTCGGCCCAAATACGCCAGACTGGCCATTAGCCCAAGCGTCCCGTGGCCGCACATGCCCAAGTAGCCGACGTTGTTGAAAAAGATCACGCCGCACAGATTGGCGGGATCGACGGGAGGCAATAGCCAAGCCCCCACCCAGTGCTCGCTGGAACGTGGCTCGCAGATGATCCCGCGGCGCAGGTCCTCGTGGTCGCGCTCCAGGGCCCGGACCACGTGTCGCAACCGCTGGGCGATGTCGTCCGCTGGCCCCACGTAGCCCTCGGTCAGCAAACGCTGGAAGTCTGGTCCTCCGTCGATCACCAACCGCGTCGGCTCGCCACCGGTATGCGAATCGATCACACGCAAGCGTTCCAGCATGTTACACCTTCCATTGGCCATCGACCCATCGCCACGCGCCGCTGGGGTTGCCGTCCTGCAGTAGGGCCGGCAGACGCTCGGGCCGTACGTTGTCATAACAATGCAAAGCGCTAAACCGTCGCAGCGAAGCCGGGATGCCCACCGCGGTGAAGCCGGCATGG
>JAGYIQ010000043.1 GCA_018402565.1 Pirellulaceae bacterium
GCGGGGTGTCTTCTCCCGTGTGCATCCGTCGACGGCGGCGTGAGGTGTGACATGCACAGGATTTCCCCCAAGCCGTGGATCAATGGATCATCGGCAGAGCGGTTGGTCGATCAGATGATGACCGTGCACCGTGCCCTGGAGGATGCGGCCCATCAGATGCGGCTGTGGCAACCGCACGGCAGGGACTACCAGATCGGCGGCGACTACCAGGCCGACCGGGCAGAGTTCATTCGGCGGCTGCGACTGGTGGAGGAGCTGGCCCAGCAGTACCGGACCGAAGCAATCTCGGTACGCGGAAAGGAGGTGATCGCATGATCGGGCGTGACGTGTTCGATGTGTTATCGCCGGACGGCATCACCATCACCCCAGATCGGGTGTACAGAACGCTGGAGGAGGCCCACGCTGCGGCTGAGGCATTCGCCCAGCGGTTTGTGTGGCAAGGTTTCTATTCAACGGCCCGGTGGGAGCGTATCCCGCTGGAGGAGATAGCGGGTCGTTGTCGGGTGATCGAAGCTACGGAGGTGCGCGATGACGAGAATGCGTGAATGGGTGCGGGCCCGGGTCGATGCGGTGATCCTGCCCGTGGTGAAGCGATGCGTGACCGATGCGGCCGAGCCCGTGGATTACCTGCGCCTTGCGCTGGCGGTAGGATGCTTGCAGGAATTCCGGCGTGAGCTGGCCGGTGAGCTGGCGACATCCGATGACCTTCGAAACTCGGTCAGCCGGCAACTGGCGGACCGGGTCATCGACCAGATTGATGATGCCGATATCGCTGCCAAGATTGCAGAGGGCATATCCGCCGAGGACGTCGCGTACCACATGGATGCAGAAGACGTGGCGGGCTACGTGGAAGTGGACAACGATGACATTGCATCGAAGGTGGCGGAGGAGATCGATGTGTCGGGGTGCGTGGACTATG
The DNA here is from genome assembly GCA_018402565.1 of Pirellulaceae bacterium. Taxonomy (GTDB): domain Bacteria; phylum Planctomycetota; class Planctomycetia; order Pirellulales; family Pirellulaceae; genus M30B19. The sequence goes on from JAGYIQ010000043.1 coordinate 920, forward strand.
ACCGCCTGGCTGAGACGCTGGTCGGCAAACTGAAGGAGGCTTGGGCGTGACCCCGCCCGCAGCCGGCCGGCACCGCCCTGAGCAAGGCCGACTGCCCGGCCGGGCCGCACCCTCTTTGGACAAACGGCTCGGAAACCGTGTTCTGCCGGCCAACCAAAGATAAGCATGGGGACGACGTGTTCGATTTCGGGGTCCGCTGAGCCGTTGGCCGTATGTCGTTGCCCGGCAGGCGCTTGGGGACATTCCGAGAAATGCGGCCGGATTTTTTTGGGCCAGATGTGCATATCCTGCGATGGGTAACACGCTCTTCCGCGTAAAACGACCGTCAGTCGTTGCCTTGTGGGCGCTTCGGAGCCTTCCGAAATTCGTCGCCGGATTTCTCCCGGTCAGCCGCCTATATCAATGCGGCGGTCAGCACGCTCTTCCGTGCGAAAGGTCCGTAAGTCGTTGCCTGCGAGCGACTTCGGGAAAATCTGCCGCTGTGCCCAGGATTTTTCCGGGCGTGAGGCAATTACGTGTGTGGGCGGCCTAACGATCCAACCGCGTTGGTTTGACGGGAGGGCCGCCATTTCTAGGAGGAATGACGATGGATGCGATCCAGTGGCTGTTCGATACCGAGGTGTTCAGTAAGTCATTCAACTGGCCGGTCCATGTGGACGCGCTGGTTGCCGCCAAGCAGGAGCTGGACGCCTGTGTGCAGGGCAAGGCTGGGGCCGAGGATGCGGTGGTGGCCTACAAGAAGTTCGCCGGGGCTATCGGGCCCACCGTGATGACGGCCCTGCTCCAAGCCGACGATGCGTTTCCCGAGGTCAACCATTCCGGTCGGCTCACGCCACCCTCGCCTGGGAAAGTCACGCTGTATGTGGACCCGACCGGCAAGCGGGTGTTGGCCGAGTGCTTCACCGATTACGGGCGGAATCCGGTGTTCTTGGTGGCGTAACTGCCGCCGATTCATGCGATTCCTAGAATTCCGAGATCACCGGGAATTTTCTGTACAGGCCCAACGGGATATCTAGTAGCGGTCAATCACTCCGAGCGACCGCGAAACCCGAGCGGAGCCAAGAGATGACCGATACCCAGGTGATGCAGGATCTGTTTGATACCTTTGAGGTGACGAACAAGCTCAATACCATTGTGAATGTGGAGAACTTCTTGTCCGCCAGGCATGCGCTGCTTGATCTCGGGCCAAAGCCTGACACCAGCCCGACGCAGATCCTGTCCTGCTGCAAAATGCTGCTGCGGGGTATCGGTCCCAGGCTATTCAAGTCGTTCATCACGCTTGAGAACGTCGCTCCGAGCGAGGGCCTGGACGATGTCTGGGCTAACTGGTGCCCGCTGCCCGAGGGCGTGGAGCTGCACAGGCAGTCCTATCCCGCCGGGACGATTCCGCTTTGGAGCAATGGCGAGAAGACCGTGTTCGTCCGCATCACGCAGGATAAGCATGGCAACGATGAGTTCGACTTCGGTAGCTGCTGAGGGGGCCCTATACTCCCAAAGCGGTCTGTTTCCCCGACCTGGAGGCTGTTGATGCGAGACGATGACCTGGAGACTCTGCAGGAGCTTTTCGATACCGAGCCAGCGGTGAAAGCCTTGGGCGCTCCTATCGGCCTGCGGGCTGCGGCCAGTGCGATCCGAGACCTTCGGAGCCTTGCCAGAGGCGAAGACGGGCCGGCAGTCGCTGAGGCGTGGAATCGGCTCTGTGGGGCCGTGGGTGGCCGTCTGACGGCTGCGCTGCTTTCAGGGCCGGAATGGCAAAGCTTCTGCCCGATCGCGCGGCCATTAGATGACTACGACAGCGATGATCACTCTCAGGTCGTCTGGCTGTCAGACACTACCAGGGTCGTCGGCCGAGCGCTCTTTGATGGGGACGAGTTCCTGGGCGTGAGGTTCGCCTCCGAACCGCGCTGACCGCACACTCTCAACGACGCAGTTGGACCCTCGCCGAGCGTTTCGGCGGGGGTTTTTTGTTTCATGGCCCACTTACCTTTGGAGGTTCGAATGTCTGAGATTGCTGACTTCCTGTGCTGCTGCGTGATCTTGGGGGTGATGTTCTGGTGGGTATCGCTGGGGTAACGACAATGAAGATTCATCTGTACGGTAGGGTGTCCACCGATCAGCAAGAACTCTCGGCCACGGTGCAGGAGCAGCGGCTACGCGCGTTCGCTTCGACCTCGGGTCTGGAGCTGGCCGGGGTCTATGTCGATGAGGACGTCAGTGGCGCAAAACCGCTCAAGCAACGACCGGCTGGCAAGCGGTTGTGGGATGCGATAGCGCCAGGGGATACGGTGGCTTTTACAAAGGTGGATCGCGCTTTCCGCTCGCTGATGGATGCGGCGAACACCCTGGATGTGTGGAAGAAACTCGGCGTCCATGTGATCATCTTGGACGTGGGGATCGACGTGACCTCCGCGGCTGGCGAGTTGTTCTTCAATCAACTGGTCTCGTTCGCTCAGTTTGAGCGCGCACTCCTGGGTCAGAGGCTGAGGGAGACGATCGGTCACTTACGGCGGGAGGGCCGGCCCTATAGCAACTACAGGCCTTACGGATGGCAACGCGTCGGATCCGGCAAGCACAAGCGTTTTGCACCCCTGGTTGCTGAGCGAGAACTGGGCCAGAGAGTGGTTGGAATGCGGGAGAAGGGGCTGTCCTGGGCTGCCATCGCTACAGCCCTATACGACGAAGGAATCATCAAACCGGGGAAGGCCAAGGCCGCTAGGGCGGGTCGTCACCGGGGTGCCTATTACCTTGAAACCGAGGTTCGGCGACTGCACCGGGCGGCCCAGGCCGACTGGCCGATAGAGCCGAGGTCGACCACGCCGGTGCCCGCCAGGTAATCGATGGGGTTGGCTCCCGACCTCCGAAAGTTTCTCACTTTCTAGGTGGTCCCGAGCACAAGAACCGCCCTGAAAGTGAGTCTTTACCCCCAGGAAAGTGACGCACCGGCGCAGTAGTTTGGTGGGTGGTTTGAGTGTGGTGTGGGATCTGCCGGTGGTCCCGTCGTCTCGGGTTGCGGGTGATCGGCTTGTGCGGTGCTTCTGAGCTTGCTGGACATTCGCAATTCGCACTTTCGCACCGTGTGCCCACTGGAAAGCAAACAAAAGATTCACAGAAACAGTCAATGCTTGTTCAGCACCAAAACCACCTTTCACAACTTTTGCGAATTGACACGTCGCAACTCACAGACGCAGGGAGTGCGAAACTGCGAACTGCGAATTCGGGGTTCAGCCAAAAATTTTTCCAGACGTCGCGTAACAGGACTCGCCAAAGGCGGACATTGACCCTTAGAGGCGAAAAAACCGCTTCCGCAGTCGAACTTCCGGCTGCCCGATGAGTCTTTGGAGTCTGTGACGATGACAATTATTCAAACGCCCCATCTTGGGGCTGCCGAGATAGCCTCGCTGCTCGGCGTAAGTGACCGAACTCTCGCGCGATGGGTAGCGGCAGGCCGATTCCCGCGGCCTGTTCGATACGGGCGGCGGCGGATTTGGGAGCAAGACACCGTGACCGCATGGATCGCCGATGCGAGAAAGGAGGCCCAGAATGACTGATCCTCTCAGCTACTCGCTAGACGACGCGTTTCACGGCCCGCTGGGGGAGTACGCAAGGCTCAGCGAGCCACACCTGGAGACCGACTACTTCTCGTTTTATGGCCAACTGCTGGTAATGATCGGTGTACTGATCGGTCGACGAGCCAAATGCTGGGGCGGAGATAGCGAGCACTACGCAAACCTATTCGCCCTGGTCATTGCCGAGACCGGGAGGGGTAAGGGATGCGCCTCTAACCGTGCCGAACGCTTCGCTACAGCCGTCGATCCATCACTGCCGTCGAAGCTGCACCGCGACGTCCAGAGCGGCCCCGCACTCATAAATCTCGTTACCGACGAGCGTGTCCGTGCCAAGCCGCAACGCGGGAAGAATGCGTCTAGTGCACCCGTCTGGGAAATTGCCGTGCCAGCCGTCAAGGACAAGCGCTGTCTGATCATTCAGCAGGAGATGCAGATCATCTTCACCGCAAAGGGCAGGAGTGGAGACACGTTGGGGCCAGTGCTCCGGTTGGCGTGGGATGGCCTGACGCTTCAACACAACACCAAGAATGACTCCGTCCGAGCCACCAACCCACACATCGGCCTTATCGGTTCGATCACGCCCGCTGAGCTCCACGGGGCGATGGCTTCCAGCAAGCTTGACCTTGTCAATGGCTTCCACAACCGCTTCCTCTGGCTTGTCACTGAGCACGTCAGGGACCTACCTCATGGGAGTGACCGAACGATCCCCGAGCACTTGGTGACACGCGTCCGCAGCGCACTGGCGAACCTTGGCAGTGACTTTTCCGTCACCGCCGCGCCGCGCGAGTACGAGTTCGATGCCGAGGCCAAAGCTGGGTGGGAAAGTTTCTACCTGGCGTGCCGAAGTTCACACCCGTTGCTTGACGGGCTTGAGAACTTCGCCACCAGGCTGCCGCCATTGACCAAGCGCGTAGCAATGATCTTGGCCGTGCTGGACGGCGACACCGAAATCAGATTGTCGCACCTCCGGGCAGCCAAGGCATTCACAATCCATTGCCTCGCGCTGGCTCGCCCGTTGATCACGGGACGTAACAGCGCTGCGCTACCACGCGGCATTGATCGCAATCTGGAGCGGCTCCGGCAACGCGCTTTGGAACAAGTCGATTGGTTTACCCGCACAGACGCCTGGCAATGGGCGAATCGCCGAGGCGTTATCGATGAACCCATCCAGCAGCTTGTCGCCACCGGAGAATGGGAGGCTCGGCAGACCGAGGTCAACGGCCGCCAGGTTGTGCAATACCGCGTCACGGTTGCCGATGAGGCTACTGCCGAAATAAAGGCCGACGAACATCAGGGGGAAGGAGACCTTCGACATGGCGACTACTTGTTCTCACTTGGCCAGCAATTCACCGTCCCTCGCGACGTTGATGCCCTAACCGTACTTGACCGCCCAACGCATCTGAAAGGGGGAGCGATCGCTTACCTCACCCAAAGTCCCACTGCCGCTGGGGCAGACACCACGGCCTTGGATAAGTTGTCGCAGCGAAAACGGAACCACAGACTGGTCTACTCCGACGGAAGCCTCTTCCTTCTCCCGCTCAAACTTGCGACCGAATGGGCAGACGCGGCGACCGAAGAGCCGGACGCCGAGCTGTCCTGGGACAAAGACGCCCCATTGCTGTTGGCCGCCCGATAATCGCGAATTTCCAGTGTGAAACAAGCATTCCTGGAAAGTCGCTTGCGTGACTTCGGGACTACGATACGTTTGTCCCCCACTCAGCCAAGCCGGCCCAACGAACTGGGGTCGCAATGAGGCTGTTTGGCCCGGATTTTGCCCCTGGAAAACAGCTTGCGTGAACTGACAAGGCGGGCATCGCAAGGCTGGACACATGTTTCTCCCCGCTATGAATTGCTCCATATCACACTGACTAGAAGGTGCTTTATGCGATTTTTCAACAAGCTCACTATCTCCCACTCGGACGAGGAGGAACTCAGTCACTTTGTCTGCGTGTACAACGACGGCATGGCGTGCCATAGATATCTTCCTATGCCTTTCCACATCATGGATGGCGACTGGGACTCGCAAGTCGCTTGGTGCAACTTTAATCGGGGTGGAATGGAGGGCGAAGTAGGCGTCTGCGAGTGCGATGCTGAATTTGATGGTGAGGAAGCCGTAGTGCATCGGGCAGAGGACGGTCGGATAACGGACGCCTGTTGCGTGTTTTGGACGTACGGAGCTGCTCCCTTGGTGCTGTATAAGGAGCTTCTCGCACTGGGGTTCAGCCTGAGTGCTGTCTACTTCGACCTAGATGAGGAGCGCTGCGGTATCTACCAGAAGGGGAAGCACTACAGCGGACCGCTCTCTGAGCTTTTGATGCCGCCCGAACTGGTTCCATCTCTTGGCGTTGCGCTGAAGGACGAGGCGGTCGACCAGCAGACTGATGGCCCAAAAAGTCACTGGCATGATTCGGCGGCAGGCGAATGACACCTTTGGACGGATGCTCACGTAACCGGCCCTCGGCGACCGCTCCGCTCGCCTTGGGCCGGTTACTACCGCAGGCCCGGAAAGGATGATCGATGGACTGGAAACTGAAGTCTGAAAGCCCTCCGGCTGCGGGCAAGAGCCCCGCGGGCCGTGCTCCCCACGGAGGGCCTCCGCCAGCCCTGTCCCCTCGCGACGTCGGCCAGCAGTTAAGGGTGTCGAAGGATACCGTGCTGGATTGGATCCGGTCTGGTGCACTTCAGGCAATCGACGTTCGCCGCCCTTGCTCGTCCCGGGCACGGTACCGCATCACATGGGACGCCCTGGAGTCATTCAAGCGAGCCAGGCAGAATGGCCGGGAGGACACTGGGGCGAATTGCGAGAGCCCCGGTAGGCGAAAGGGTCGGCCTGCGCCGATGACTGAATACTTCTAAACTCGGGCCGTGCGGCTGGGCAGCGGTCCAAAGACCGTATTGCGAACATGTTCGGTTACCACCCGCAGAGCTGATTCCGCTACGTACTGCCGGTAGGCCGCCCCCATATCGCTACTAGACGGCACATGGCCCATTATGTGATCGACGGCTACCTGTTGACCGGTCTCGCTCCCGAAGGTTTCAAACGAACGCCGGAGTCCGTAGAAGCCCAAACGAGGTATGGCAATTCCCTGGTCAGCCATAAGTCGCTTCAATGCGGTTGCTATTGCGTCATGCTCAGTGGGCTTGGGACGGCCATTGGGCTCAAACTTCGGAACTGTGCGAACGAACGCCCTGCCTTGGCGTGTAACGAAGAGCAGATCCTTGGCTTCATCTTTCACCGGGCACTTGCGGTTGTTTCGCTGATCCATCACCTCGCAGATGGCCTCAACCGTCTCCGGCCAAAGCGGGCAGCGACGGTCGACCCCGGTTTTGGGTCGGGGAAAGTCCAGCCAGCCCCGCTCCAGATCGATGGCTTGCTCGGTCAACCGGCCTATGTCGGTGTTGCCTAAGCCGCAGTTGATACCAAGCAAGATCATGGCCCGCAGCGGAGTCCGCGCGGCATGCACCAAAGTTCGGATCTCTCCAGGAAGGAAATGTCGCCGTCCACGTTGAGCCCGATCCCGCCGCAGCACCCGCTTTTCAGGGCGAGGAAGCGACTTAAGGCGAAGCGGCCGCTCCACCAACTCCTCGTCATAGGCAAACTTAAACAAGCTCCGAGCGATCCCGATCCGGCCGTCTAGTGTTACGGCGCTCACGCCTTTAGCAAGGCGCCGGTGCAGTTCCAGCAAATGCTCCCTACCAATTGACTCCACTGGCAGATCTCGCCCCAGCGTTGAAATGACGGCGGCACACGTTCGGTGGTAATCGGCAAACGTACGGTCGGTCAACCGCCCTCCATCCCGTCTGATAGCAGCCGCATTCAGAAACTCGTTAGCCAGTTCCCGCAAGGTAATTTGGCCGGTCCCGCGCGAGACCTGAGCTATGGCGCCAGAGTGCAGCCCGTCGCAATGCTGGTGATAGTTGGCCAGGGCTCGGTCGGGATCCGCGACGGAGCCAAAGTAGTAAACTTTTCCCCGGATCTTCTTGCAGAACTGCCCGTTGCGGTGAGGCGTCAAGGGAAACGATCTATACGGCTTCTTGGCCTTCGGCGAGCGCCTTCCGGTAGCGGCGGGAACTTGGTCCCCTCTGGTTTGGGAGCGTCGGCCAGCCGGGGTATTCTTCGATACGCTGGTAGTGTGGCGAAGTGGCAAGGTTGGGCCTCCAAAGAATGCTGAGCGGTTGTCGTACCGGTTGTCGTCCTAATTCCTCGCTGGACAGCCTAGCAAAAAAACCCTATAAAACAAGTACTCGGGCCCGTAGCTCAGC
>JAGYIQ010000044.1 GCA_018402565.1 Pirellulaceae bacterium
TGTCTCATAAGCAACGACTTACGTCTTTGATGCGAGAAAGTCTTTGCATTTGTTCTACTTTTTGTTCTACTTCGACCCTATGAAACGCAACGGGACAAGCAGGAGCAAACAAGCCTTCAAACAAGTCTTTTACAAGGGCCGCCGAGTGCGCGGTCTGTGGACCCGGAACGGAAGGTTCTACGCACAGATGGCCGTGGAGACCGCCGGCGTGATGAAGGTAACCAAGATGGTGCTGGAGGCGGAGACGCCGACACAAGCCATCGAAAAGATGGCGGACCTCAAGAGCGAACGCCGCAAGGGCACACTTGTGAAGATTTCCCATGCGCCAAAGTTGGCGGATGCCATCGCGGAATACAAGGCATCGTCCACCTCCACGACCAAGAGTCCCGCCAGTCAACGTGGGGAGACCACGCACCTCAATCTATGGCAGGACAAGCTGGGGCAAATGCGCGTGGACAAGATCCGCAAGCAGCACATTCTCGGCGTGCGTGACGAACTCACGTCCGGGGACGCCGCATCTGGCAGCAAGAAGATCAGCAACCGCACGGCCAACCTTTACGTCCAAGCCCTCCGCCAAGTCCTCAAGTTCCAAGAGGAGCGGGAGCGCATCGCGGAGATTCCCAAGGTCCGGGCGTTAAGGCTGCCCGTGGTGGAGAGTAAGCGGGAACTCATCGATGACGTGCAGTTCCAGCGCATCCTCGACGCTTGCCGGCCCGAGGTTACCAGGAACGCTAAGCAGCTCCGCTACTACCTCCGGTTCCTCGCCCTCACCGGCACTCGGTGCAAGGAGACCTACCGGATCAAGTGGGCAGACGTGGACTTTGAACGCCGCAAGGTAACCATCGGCGCGGACGGCTTAAGCAAGAACCGCCGCAAACGTCACGTGAACTTCAGTCCCGAGCTGGCGGCGTTGCTCCTTGAGATGAAGGCGGACCACCCCAAGGACTCGTCCTATCTCTTCCCCTCACCCCAACGCGGCGATAAGGACATCCCGGCCACCACGCTTTGGGACTCGTTCAAGATGGTGCGCGACGAGGTGAAGATGCCGCATCTCGGCTTCCATGACTTCCGCCACCTCTTCATCTCCAAGTGCGTCATGGCCGGCGTCCCTTACATGACCATCGCTGAGTGGGTGGGCCATCGTGACGGCGGAGTGTTGATCGGCAAGGTCTATGGTCACATCTCCGAGGATCACAAGGCGGACATGGCGAGCAAGCTGTCCCTCTTCAAGAAGCCCGAGAACGTGGTGGAGCTTCAGCAACAGGCCGCCGGCTGACCGCCAGGCCGGTCAAGAGGGGCGGCGGGGGTAGCCTAAAACGTTGGTCGTCAATACCCCCGACCATATCGACCAAACGAAAGTTTGGGCAAAAGCTATGACACTCTTTGGGCCAACAGGCACAAACCTCTCCCAAGTTTGCCAAACCCCCAATCCTGCGCTAAAGCCAACCCAATGACCTTTTTTCGGACTCTCCTGCGACCTAACCCTCGCCGCGCTTAGTTCGCCCGCTCAAGGTTAATGGAATAAAACGTGGGTTTGTAGACCCACAGCGCACCGCTTGCCGCATCGATTCCCCATGCCAGCAACCCGAATAAGTTGAGGATTGAAACAGGGTTGAATTCCGTTTCAGCCTCAAATGACTTGGTCTGGTAACCTTTCTTGGAGAGCGTGATGGTCTGACCGCTCGACCCCCTTTTGAGGTTGATGTCGGCGGGCGTCTGCCCCTTGTCGAGGCCGTCAACCTGGATCAACGCGCCTGGGGGATTTGTGTCGACGCGAACCTTGGATTTTGTCCCCGTCAAGATTGTCGCGCATCCGCAAAGTGAGAGAGCAGTAAGGACGGCAGCGAATTTGGTAATTGTGTACAATTGTTTCATTACCGACAAGCAAACACATTTGATGGCGTAATACCAAGCAGCAATTATCACCCGCTCTGCTTTGCGTCAAGCAGCGCCGATGTTCAGCTCGCCGAATGTGAGGCGCGGAGCTGACGCGGGCGGCGGCGGCCCAAGTGAGCATAGGCCGACAAATCTTGATCAAATAATTCCCTCAGCCGACCATTCGGTTTCGATCATTGTTACCAAGGCATTTCATGAAAAAGAAGCGACCACCCAAGAAGTTGTCGCTGCCATCGGAGCCAGAGCCGGCAGCAACTACTTGGACTTACGAGTCGATTAACTTTGAGGTCGCCGCCCGGAATCGCAAGCCGAGGAAGGGCCAAAGTAAAACCAAATGGGCCAAGCAGGTGGCGGCTATGGCGAAGCGAATGCGCCTTGCACAGGAGGAGCACAACCGAATTCAGCATGAAGTTTGGGAGTTGGTGAACCGCCAAGTAAGCGACGAGTCTGAGGCGATTAAACTTATCCGTTATCAGTCCGCCGGTCTAACTTCCTATGCGGAGGAGTTACGTAATAAGGCGCTGGCAGGCGACCCGTTAGCGGCATTCGCGGCCGATCAACTGTTTCAGGCGACAGAGCAAATGGTCAAAGCCCTGTGCGAGATTGCAGGGACCCGGAGCAATTCGCCGGTGTCGGAATCCGCTGCTGCAAAGCATGCGGCTGAAGGCCTGCACACCGTCCACGCGCACACACAACGTGAGTTAGAAATGTTGCGCAAGCGGGAAGCTCGCAGGACGCTCGCAAAATCTAGCGCCCACTATGACAAGGACTACCGTAATTTCTGCGAGGATGTTTTAGACGCGGCTATGGATCACTTCAGCCGAAGCAACGAGGTATTTGAAGCTGAGGTTTTACCAAAACATCCGTTTGCTATCGGCAATGGCAAAGCCGCTGATGTGCTAAGAAGCCAATGGGGTCGCCTGCTTACGCGCATCATGGAGCGGAGGCATGAGGCCGGTGACTTCAAGACTCCTTGGCGTAGTCGTCAGACGCAGACGAGCCGCATATTCAATGAACTGTGGGATGAGCGCGTCGAGGCTAAGGCACGCAAGCACACAAGAAGGTATAAGCTCAACTTGCCCGAGTAGCACTGCGGTAATTTTTCGGGACATTTACCGCAAGTTACTCAACGGCAGTTACTTGCACTTTAGTATGGTCTGCGCTTCCAGCAGATTGAGCGTGTGAACACGCAATTAGACCAAACAGCACGATTGCCCAATCCGGCCGGCGGCGGCTTCCAATGCCTGAAGGATTGGCGCAAGAACACAATCAAGCGTAGCCGGAGCACCATCCACAGATGGCGCAAGTTGGGGATCATCCGCGAGGACGATATCCGAGAGTTCTACGGCAAACTCTACATAAGCAACGAGGGAATGGCGCACGTCGATTCCCTCATCGCCTCACAAGCCTTCTCCAAGCCTCTGCACGGATGCGCGGCGGTCTCGCACAGCACCCGCGAGGAGCAGCTTGACGATGACGCACGCAATCCCGAGACGGCGGACCTTGTGGCCGACGAGAGGTTCAAGAACGCACCGCACCCATGAACATCATCATCCCCGAGGCGTTCCCTCATTCGATGCTGGAGGCGGCCAAGACCTACCGGGATCTCGGCTTTGTGGTGCAACCACTCTACGGCCCGAAAGACGGGAACGAAAACCAACGCGGCAAGAAGCCAAGGATGCAGGGCTACAAGGACAGCAAGTTCCTCGGCCTCGATACCGACGCGGAACTCGGGGCGGCGTTTGCCAACGGGAACCGCAACAACATCGGCATCGTGGTCCGCCCTCCACAAGTGATCGTGGACTTGGACAGCTACAAGGACGGCAAGAAGGACGGCGGTGCGGGAGTCCGGGCATGGCTTGAGCGTCATCCCGAGCTGGCGGAAGTGCCAGCGGAGGAGACACCGGCCGGCGGCGTGCATCTGCACTTCATCTGCAAGGACGCACCCAAGCCTTCCGGCGGCGTGATCAAGAAGGACATCACCAAGGATCTGCACGCGGAGATTTTCACCGGACCCTCCAACGTGGTCGCATCCCCGAGCCGTCACGCCAACGGCGGCGTCTACAAGTGGCTCCGCAAGGGCAAGGTTCCCGAGGTGAATTGGTCATTCCTTGAGCGCACCTTCGCACCGGAGACCAAGGAGGAGAAGCGCACGGGGCGCGGCGATTGGCGCACGCTCGACATCGTGGCACTCGCCAAGGATCTCGGCATCTACGGCAAGCGCATCGGCGGTGAGAAGCCTAAGCACTCCATCAAGTGCCCGTGGCACGATGAGCATTCCACCAAGGGCGACTTCTCCGACACCTCGACGGCAATCTTTGAGGCGGAGGACGGCGGACTGCCCAACTTCAAGTGCCTGCATGGGCATTGTGAGGGACGCCGGCTGAAGCATCTCCTGGCATGGGCGGAAGAGGAGCGTCCGGGCATCGTGAACACCCATTGTGAAAAAATGCTGCCCGAGCAGCTCGGCGGTGCTTTCGATGCGGATCTGACCGAGCGTTACGGAGATCCGTTCATGCAGAACGCCGAGGGCAGAGTCACGGGCATTGGGGAAGCCTTCTGGGCCGCCCTCTACGCCACCGAGAACGTGATGCTGTGGGAACCGGAGGAGCAGAAGTTCTACCTCTACGATGCCGGCACAGGGCTTTACCTCTCCACTACGCGGGACAGCATCAAGCGGGATATGTCCGCCCTCCTGCTACGTGAGGGCCGGTCCCGAGGCGTGCGCGGCATGGAGAGATGGCGGGGTGATAGTTCACTCAACCACCTCGTCGCACAGCTACGGGGCATTACGGAACAGCGCGGGGCTTTCGCAGACAGACCGCCGGCCGTCCACCTCGCCAACGGCGTGATCGACTTCTCCGAGGGCGGTGCGCGGTTGGTGGAGTTCTCGCCGCACTTCTGCTCCCGCAACGCCGCGCCGATCAGTTTCGACCCGGATGCGGACTGCCCGAGGTTTCTCAACGAACTGGTCATCCCGGCGGTGCATCCCGAGGACGTGTCCCTGCTCCAACGCTATGCCGGTCTATGCCTGCTCGGACGCAACCTCATCCAACGCATCCTCATCCTCGACGGCGAGAGCGGCCAAGGAAAGTCAACCTTCTCGCTTGTGCTCCAAAGGATGATCGGTCTCTCCAACTGCACACAACTCCGCACCGAGAACCTTTCTGAGCGATTTGAAACCAACCGATATATTGGCAAGACGCTACTCACCGGCGTGGACGTGGACCCGGACTTCCTCCGACAGCGTGGCGCAAGCGTCCTCAAAGCCTTGGTGGGCGGCGACAACCTCGACACCGAGGCGAAAGGCGTGGCCGACACGTGCAAGATCAAGGGCGACTTCCTTGTCATCATCACCGCCAACTCACGCCTCAAGGTGCGCTTACAGCACGATATAGGTGCGTGGAGGCGACGACTCCTCATCGTGCGCTACGAGGGCAAACCGGTTGCCAAACCAGAGCCGGAATTTCCCCACAAGCTGGTGCAAGCCGAGGGAGCAGGAATCCTCAATTGGGCACTCGCCGGTCTCGCCCAAGTCTACCGCGAGGTGGAGGAACACGGGCGGCTTGTGTTGACGCCGCGACAGCTCGGTGTGGTTGACTCGCTGTTACAGGAAAGCGAATCCCTGCGAGTGTTTCTCACCGAGTGCTTGGAACGCCGTGCGGACGCTGATATGGCCGTGAGCGAGATCGTGGAAGCCTATTACGACTTCTGCCCTTCACGCGGTTGGGAAGCCCTGCCCTCGACGGTGGTTAAGGCACAACTGAACCACCTCATGCTGGAAATCTTCCGGCTGTCACAACGGCACGACATCAAGCGGGGAACCAACGTGCGCGGATTCAGGGGAGTGGCACTCAAGGAAGGGGTGAACCCATGACACCCATTGGAACACCCAAGGTGCTTGTGGCGGATGTTTTCGGACGCCTCGGACGCTTCTTTCCAAGTCCGGTCCCGCCGGCCGCCACTCCGCCCATACCACTCAATCCACCCGAAAGTCCCAATCCTCGGACGCCCCGGACGGGTAAAACCAAACTACGCGTGATGCAAAATCCCCAAACAACAGAAGAAATAGACCAAGAAAGCACCCAATCCCCAATGGAGTTGAAAACACCCGTCCGAGCCGTCCGAGAAGAGAGCAAAGCCCAATACCGATTGGTCACGTCCCGAGATGGTCTCAACGAGGTAGCCCAAGACCTCGCCGGCAAAAACGGGATGTTCCTCGACGTGGAAACCTACGGCCAGAACGCCTTGGACCCGCGCCTCGGGGACATCCGCACGCTCACCATCAAGGCCGGGGGCATCCCGTGGATCATCGATCTGAAGGCCACCGGCTACGATCTCGGTCCCTTGGGCAGCATCATGGCGAGAGTGCCCGTGGTCATCCACAACGCCCTCTTCGACCTCGGCTTCCTCCGGGCCAAGTGCGGTCTCATCCCGCAAGGCCCGATCCTCTGCACGATGGTCATGTCCCGTCTGCTCAACCTCGGGACCAACAACGCCAACGACCTCGCCTCGGCCCTCAAGCACCACCTCGGCATCGATCTGCCCAAGGGACTCGCCAAGTCCGATTGGGGCGGGATGTTGCTATTGGACGAGCAGCTCGACTACGCGGCGGCGGACGTGGCGCACCTTCCCGGATTACTCAAAGCCCTCACCACAGCAACCAAGGCGGCAACCCTCAACGGCGTGCTACGGCTGGAGACCGATTTGCTTCCCGTCATCGTGGAGATCAACGCCACCGGATTTGCGGTGGACACCGCACGGCTCGGGGACATCAAGGCACGGGCCGGCGCACAAGCCTCGGAGGCGGCCAAGGTTATGCAGGAACGTCTCGGCGGCATCAATATGGCCTCGCCCAAGCAACTCCTCAAAGCGTTGCAGGACGCCGGCCAGAACGTGGAGTCCACGGACAACGAGGCGTTGCAGAGCATGGCGGACACCAAGCTGGCGGCCGGCATCATCGCCTTCCGGGATGCACAGAAGCTCGCACAGCAAGCGGAGACCCTGCTCAAGAAAATTCACGATGGGCGGATTTACGCCACCTTCGATCCCACCAGCACCCGCACCGGACGCTTCTCCTGCAAGGAACCCAACCTCCAGAACGTGGCGCGGGGAGAATTGCGCGAGTGCTTCATCGCACCACCAGGGCGGCTCTTGGTTGTCTGCGACTACTCGCAAATCGAGCTACGCATGGCGGCGTTCATCGCCAAGGACGAGAGGATGCTGGCGGCGTTCAAGGCCGGCATTGATCTTCACGCGGCAACGGCGGCCATTGTCCTCGGGAAGCCCGTGGCGGAGGTAACCAAGGAGGACCGCCAACTTGCCAAGGCGGTGAACTTTGGACTGCTCTACGGGCAATCTGCTCGGGGGCTTGTGCGCTACGCCAAGGCTTCCTACGGCGTCGAGCTATCCGAGAAGAGGGCGCATGAGATCCGTGACAGCTTCTTCCGGGCTTATGCCGGACTCCAACGCTGGCACAGGCGGTGCATGGACTTGGCGAATTCGCATGAGACGTTCGATGCACGCACCTTGGCGGGACGCCGGCGCATCCTGCCCGAGGGCAACACGTGGCCGAGGTTCACCGATCTGGTCAACACGCCGGTCCAAGGAACATCGGCGGACGCCATCAAGCACGCCCTCATCCTCCTGCACGGCCGGCTGCCCGAGGGAGCACATATCGTGGCAACCATCCATGACGAGATCGTGGTGGAGTGCCGGGAGCAGGACGCCGGGGAGGTTCTCACAACGACCAAGACGGCAATGCTCGACGGCATGAAGCAACTCGCCAAGGACTGCCCGGTGGAAGTTGAGGGCGGCATCGGCAAGACGTGGGGATCTACCAAGTGAAGCCGCTAGAACGTGAGAAGCCGGTCCCCTGATCAACGGTCTGAACGTCAATCAAATCACCCGTCGGCACATAGATAGCCTCCACGCGCAGGAATCCTTTGTCGCCTGGCATCGGTATGGCGTTGGTGATCGGCGGGCCGTTGTTGGTGAAGGGCAGCGTTACCAAGTCCGTTGTGGTCTGTGGCTGAAAAACGATTGTGGCGTCCGTGCCCTGCTTCTGGATCATCAAGCCGCCCATGCGGAGGTCCATGATCGAGGTGCTGTCGTAGAGACCATAGGACCCGGGAACTTCGATCACCTCGGCCTTACCCTCGGCGACTCCGGTGATGCGGTTGGCGGCGAACTGTGATTCCGTGTAGAGGCTGAAAGCCGCTGGGTTCGTGGTTACCGATCTTTGGCCGTTGCTGAATTGTAGAGCGCCAAAGCTATCGTATTCGTCCTGCGAGTAGTAGCGTGCCACCACGACGGCCACATTCGTGCTTACCGTCTGGTAGTTGTCGGTATTCACCGGCGAGAAAGTCACACTGTAGCTGTTGGTCCCGACCGGCGGGACGGTGGTCGGTGTGGTCCACCCAAATGATCCGTCTACGTCCGCACTGCCTCCGGACAGCACTGAATTGCTTAAGGCCTGCCCGTAAGTGATGGGCGATGCAGAAGGCCAGCTGCTGATCACCGGCGTCCCCTTGACGATGATGTTTATTTTAAGGGCTACGGTGTGATGTCTT
>JAGYIQ010000045.1 GCA_018402565.1 Pirellulaceae bacterium
CTTGGATTCGCTGAGGTTGATGGCCGCAGCGTCCTGCACAGTCCAGCCGGCATCCCGGAGGTGCTGGTCGATGATGACGCGTGCCTGCTTCTCTGGGGTCATTCGGTGGCCTGAATCTGCTTCAGAGGGGCGGTAGACGACGTTGCGATACCGCCATCCGCTGGCGTTCCCAATAATCTGACATCGGCGATAGCTGGTGTTGACGCGGACAAATGTGCCTCCGTTTCCCTATAAACATAATACCGGGCGAGGGGGAACTTATCCGATAGTCGCAGCAAGTGATTACTTGCAGTTATGCAGGCGTCCCCCTAGTATAGGGGTGAAGTCGTAGGTGGAAGTTGCCGAGGCGGCTCTCCGGCAACTCACTCCGAGATGGGCGGGGCGGGGGAGATGCTCTACGTCGCATGCAAAGCAGGGCGTAGAGACGTTTCAAACACCTGGAGAAAGCGAAGATGGCAGGTCCCCTTCATAGGCTGCTTGGGGAGTTGTATCGCTACGGGGCCACAATCGGACTTGCGTGGGAAGGCCTGACCACGGATGAGCGGTTGATCGTAGTGCTGGTTATCGATGCTTTCTGTGTCGCGCTGCTTTTGCTCATTGGGCGGCGGATGCGAAGGAGTCGCGGTCAGAAGCCAGGGGCGAGTATCAATCGCGTTGAGGCCGTGAAGCGAGCGGGGCGGCAGGATGATTCTGCCCCAGCGGCCGTGCCACCTATACCTGAATGTAGCGAAAAAACCTGGAAAGCCCAATCGCTTACACTTGTCGGCATAGTGCTTTTTGAAGATACGTTCGCTATAGGGAGGTTGGGGGACGAACTCTGCCACAAGTATTTTAACCGTGGCAGGAGAAAGGGTCTTTATGAAAAGCTGAAGAGCAAGCGAAGTAAGGTCCATGGGATTGATGTTTTGTACGTCAGAAAGCCAAGGCACGGGCGGTGGAGTATGATTGTTGTTGAGAATAAGGTCAATAAGAGCCGTTACGATTTTTGCCAGTTATCAGATGACAGTATCGCGATGCAGTGCGAGAGGTACCTTAAGTCAGCCGACCCGGGATTAGTAAGGACTGCGGAACTTGTCAAGCAGGCGCTTCGCGGTGACGGGAGTTACAGGCTGGAGCGTTGGTTTATGCGGCATGACCTAAAGAAGGGCGTAACAGAGATCACCCCTGTTGGCAGCGACGGCCGTCCCGCACTGGATGAAGGCGTACCTCGGAGGTCCGATTGTTCGCGATACCTTCGGCGAATATTGGAGGCACGTTTGAAGTCTGGGAGGTACGGGTACGGTGGCGTGCCGGACGGTGGTGGCAATGTAGATGTCGTCAACCACCCGCATGGCGTTTCGAAGCGCGGTGCATTGTTACCCACTCGAACGCCGTCGGTTGCACCGCCGCCGACGGTGGCGAAAACGACGGAGCAGGTTCACGCGACGAACATGGGAGCCGTGGGCCCGGGCTGGAAGGTGATTGGTGATAGCTGTGGGCTGTTTCGTCTGGGCCGCGAAGTGCGTCCAGGAACAGTTTTTCATCTCGGCAATGCGGATGGGTTCCGGTTTAGTCGTGCGTTGCAGGGGGATCTGGACGGCTTCAATTGGGTTGCCGTTGGCTTACTGAAACGCTTGTGGGCATCCGCCAATGAACTAAAGCGGCGCACATCCGGCACCATCGCAGAAGGGGAGGTCGCTGAACTGGTTGCAGCGTTGGAAGATGTTCAGTACCGGGCGAAGTTTATTCGGCCGGAGGCATATCGGGGTAAAGGGGAG
The DNA here is from genome assembly GCA_018402565.1 of Pirellulaceae bacterium. GTDB lineage: Bacteria > Planctomycetota > Planctomycetia > Pirellulales > Pirellulaceae > M30B19. Next base: position 1,758 of record JAGYIQ010000045.1, read on the forward strand.
ACGCTTGATGTCTCAACGGTGCGTGGCGAGTACGCAGCGGAGGAACTTGTTTTGAGTCGAGAGCTGCGACGTATTTGGAATTTCGCAGCTGAGGGCAAGGCGGACGAAGTTATCGTGCCGCGTGGCATGGGAGTCGTGCGGGCTCTCTCCGGTGACGGAAGCCAGCCTATGCAGGTTGATCTTGAAAGTAAGTTCGTTCATGGAATACCTATTTACTTGGCTGCGGATAGCCCGGGCGTGATGTCAGACGTTAAGGACTTGCTGGTGGACGGCGGGCTTGGTGGGTGTAGGAGGGGCAAGCCGAGAGGGGGCTTTGCGGCGAGTGTGCGAGTGCAGTTGGTGGGGTCAGGGTCGGCTAGCACACTTGTTATTTCGGGGCCAAAGGAACACGGCGTACGAACGGGTGGTTTGTGGCAGAGGCGGGCGGTGAGTTTTCCAGTGGTCGATCCATTCGGAGCCATTCCTATTGCTGGCCACGTGCGTGTGAGGTTTGATTGTCGGGGGGTTCCGTCGGTTACCGCGGTCGGGTGGGACCGTCAGCGTACAGGCGTTGGAGCCGTGATGGCGGAGGTTGGCCGCAGTGATGGCGGGTGGAGAAATGACGTGGAGCATCACAACGGGGTTTTGCTAACCCAGTCGCAGCGGTTTGGGTTGGTTGACGGGGGGGAAATGCGGAATAAGTCGTTCCGAGTTGTCGTAACCGAAGCCGGCGGGTTGGCGTTCGAGCGTACGTCGCTATTAAGGCCGTCAAGGGCGGAAGGTTGCGCACGTGATTGTTGGCCTGGCGGGACTGATGGCGACGAGAGGGTTTTTTTATGGATCTGTGCCTACGCAGACGAGATGGGCCTATCGTTCTCAAAGTTGGCTTTTGTGTTTGGAGTTCCCTCTGGAGCCGTAGCAACACGTCTGCTGACGATGCGTACTAGGAAAGCACGGCGGGGAGATAGGCGGGAGGAGTGCGAGTACCCGTTCTAGTTGGCGGCGGGGGTAAGTGCTGTCGGCGTTTTCGGGTATGGCCGCGGTTTTTTCCCTCATTCGGCGGGAACTGAACCGCAGTGCCCCAGAGTTTTTCGGAGGGGCAACCGGGGCTCCGTCCGTTATCGCTCCGGGGCGTTGCCAGCCGTACGGCGAGCTTTGAGGAGGCTGTCCGCAGTAACGACTGGTGATCCCCCCAGTCGATGTGCCGCTGCGAGAGCGAGCTTCACGCGGTCTGGTACGGGAAGCGTGCGCGGATCTATTGGGGAGACACCAGTCGGACGGTTCTGGCGGGTGGTCCGGCGGGCCATTTTGGCGGGCATGTTGGATATCCTGTGGTTCGCTGGGACAACGGGTGCGGTGTATCAACTGGCGAGTGTCGTGCAGCACGTATGCAGCTACGAACTTGGGCTCCCTTCGTGAGCGGACGGGCATCCAGCGTCTATCCACTTTCCCAGAACGCGTCGTGGCCAGCGTGTTAGCCAGCCCAGCCGAGCAGGGCTCGGAAGCCTGCGTCGATTGACGAGCCGACGGCGTGCCGCCCGCTGATGCCGAGGAGTTTGGCGACCTGCGAGATGTTGAGCATGGGAGCAAGTTGTTCGGGATGGGCTTCAGCAGTGGGTTCTAACGGCTGTGGCATCATCGGTCTCTCCATGGGGCGTTGGTTGGCGATCGACGAGGGACGAAGCACATGGTGGCGTGCTCACGTCCGACGCTCACAGTATTTATGTCCGCGGTAGTCAAAGAATGAGCCACTGACGGTTTTGTTTTTCCTTGGCGGCGGTGGTGCGGACCCCAAGCCCCAACGGTTACCTCGTTGACCCGTTGAGGTGATGCTGGCTGGCTTGTGGCTGGTCGGTGCACGGCAAGTGCGAGCGGCGGCCGTTCGGGGGCGATGTCACGCGAAAAAAAGCGCGAACAGTGGGCGGCCGTTTTCCATCTGGCAGGGACATAAATGTCACAGAGGGACTCCTGCCCAATCGCCAGATGCTCGAACGCTGTTCAGAGAGAGATACGGGATCGGCAGGAATCTGCTGCATAATAGTTGTTAGCGCCCGGCGGCCATGTGACCCCTGCTGGCCGGCGGTTAATCAGTTCAGGGGCGGAGGCTGTCGGGTGACCGGCAGGGTGAGGACGACGCGACACGACTGATAGGGCCAGACCGAAAGCCGATAGCCCATGTCGCAGCCAGTGCAGTGGTAAAAGAAGCGGCGAGCCCCTGACCTGCATGCGCAGGGGTGACACAAAACGACACCGATACCTCAAAGGGCACAGGGAGATCGTTGAGTGTGGAGGTCCAAGGTAGGCGTAACAAGCCTGCCTATGGACTCTCTACCTCGACACTTCTCTCTACCTTTCCTAAAGGGCACATGGGCTTACAGAACAACAGTTGACGTCTTTCTTAATAGACTGCGTCCGTTTCCCTTTTTCTTTTACTGGCGAGAACTCCCTTGCAAAGTATGTCTGACATTGATGTTCTTCGGTTCTTTGATGACAAGGATGGATGTCTCTTAGCTGTGTGCAGGCCAGAGGACGCGGCCGAGCTTATGAAGTTTGCAGACGAGGGTGACGAAGGGGAGTGGTGCGTTGAGTGCCACGCTGGGACCAGCGTCATCATCGACACTTCTGAGCAGGTTCAGATTGTCGACCCGCAGACTTTAAGGCTCTTGGCCGCTTAGCTTATGGGCGCATCTGTCTGGCTGGACAGGAACCGCAGCTTCGTTGCCAGCTGGGCAACAACGGGCGGCGGATTTATGTCGCTGTCAGATCGTCTCGTACGGACCAGCGACTCAAAAACACAAACTGTCGAGCCTAAAGACAGCCTGCCCATACGCAGGAGTGGCAAGTCCACCAAAGTCAGACCAAAGCAGCGCGAAGCCCTGGCACCCGTACTGGCGGACCAGGGATTTTTGAGATTCCGCCTCCTAAGGCTGCCAAAGTTCACGGCACATCGGATGCCAGAGGAAGGCTCCCCCCTACCCTCAAAAGCTACCGGTCTAGACACGGTGAACTGCACATGGATGAGGGAAGCATTACGTTTGGGAAGCACGCTGGGGAACCTGTAGCGAACGTCCCGCTGGACTACTTGGTGTGGGCATCCAAGCATTTGACTGCTTCCCCACGGTGCATCGTTGATGAACTGAAGCGGCGAGCGAGTGGGCATGGCACCAGGGGAAGCGGTCGATGCGTCGGCTACGGTGTCAGAGCTGCTGGTGAGCCGCGGCTTCAGAAAGCGGAGAAGTAAGGCCCGGTGGCGCCGACAGCAGGCCGCACAGCTTCGCCGCCGCGGCCGTAGAAAAGGGTAATGCCACGACGTGGCAAGGCCGCATGGAGGAGCAGGCTCCCCTATGCCTCGCTGTATGCGTTGACGCGACGGGAACCCGACGTTGCCGAGCGAGCCCAGGTGTTACTGTTGTTCAGACGCCCTTTCATCGCATACGGGAGCCCATCAAAAAAACTCAGAATTTGGTGGACCGTTTCTGACCCTCTGGGGACATGAATCTACATGTCAGGACACCAACTGCCCCATCCGCGTCGGGTGGACCGCTGTTGGCGAATACCCGAAGGTTTGGAGACGAAACGGATGTCGGGAAACCCGGTAGATGCCACGAAGCAGATGGCAAGTGAGAAGGTAAGCCCTAATATGCTTAGTCTTCCCCAGGTTGCCGAGGACTTTGGCGTTAGTGAACGCCATATTCGACGGCTCGTTGACGGGGGGAGGTTCCCCCAGCCCGTTAAGCTGGGGCGTCTGGTCCGTTGGCCGCGGCGGGCGTTAGAAGAATGGGTGGACGACGGCTGCCCGAAACCTAGCCGGCACTGCAGGCGGTGACGGCATCGTGACTTGGAGCAGGCTCAACGACCGGTTACTGCCGCTGGCTGTGCGGGCCGGCAAAACCAGGGCTGGCCGGGATCACACCTGGGACTCGCCTAGATTCCCTCGCCGCTTGGAGGTGGCGGTGAGGGAATCTATGGGCGTGACACGCTAGCCCGGTAGGCCTCTGTCACGGAACGGTTTGTGGCGGGAGGTCAGGCATGTAGGATAGGGGACGCGCGTTCACGTTCGGCTGCAGGCCGTGCATGAATCCCGACGGGTCGCACTGTCCACGGCTCCATCGCGTACAGCGACGTTAGAAGGCAACCGGAGAACGACTGCAGTCGGCAGGCGCCCTGGTCGCCTATGCCGGCATGGTCGGCATGATGCCCAGCAAGCCAGCGAAAGGAGTCCGCGATGGGAAGTGTCTTCAAGGCTCACGTCACTAGGCCACTGCCGGCTGGTGCTGAGATCATCGAACGGGAAGGCAAACGCTTCGCCGTTTGGAAGGACCGTAAGGGCAAGCAGCAACAGGCAGAGGCGACCGAAGGTGATAACCCCCGAATCCGAAAGCAGGCGGGAACCTATTCCGCAAAGTATCGGGACGGCAACGGGATCGTTCGTGTCGTCGCCACTGGATGCGGAGGTCGGGATGCCGCCAGGGCGGTTCTCGCTGACCTGGAGCGGCAGGCCGAAAAGGTCCGTGCGGGTATTTTTACGACTGAGGAGGCGCATGTTGCTGAACATGCCGAATCCCCCATCGTTGATCATGTTGATGCCTATGTCGCTGCCCTGTCTCGACAGCGGGGCAAAGGGGCTCGCACCAACGTGTCCCCGGAGCACGTCGCCAACGTGCAGCGAACTCTGCACCAGATCGTCGTTGAGTGTGGATTCAAGCGTCTTCCTGACTTCAGCCGCGAAGCTGTCGAACGCTGGGTGTCGAGACTTTTGGGACTTCCTGATCGCTCTGCCGTCGGCGCCACTGCTGCGGGCACGTCGCCGGCTCGCCCGGCGCCTCGCACCGTGAACGCCAAACTTGCGGCACTGACGGCTTGGGGAAACTGGCTTGTTGAGGCCGGCCGCCTGACATCAAATCCATTTGCACGGCTGCGAAAACTCGAAGAGGCTGATGACATACGACGGAAGCGGCGAGCGCTGACCGCCGACGAGCTCGAAAGGTTGTTGACCGCAACGCGGCTAAGACCCTTGGCTGAGTTCGGTCGGGAGACAATACGGCTGGCAGACGAAGATCGGCCTCCGCAATCCCGGGCGACATGGAGGCAGGCTGAACTGACGTTCAACATGATCGCGGACGCCGCCGAACGCGGCCGGAGCCGCTTGCGGCCGGAAGTTGCAGCTGAAAAGGACAGACTCGGCCAGGAACGTGCCCTCATCTACCGCGTGCTATTCACCACCGGGCTACGGCGGGGCGAGTTGGCGGCGCTGACCATGGGCGATGTCGTGTTCAACAATGCAAGCCCGGCCATCCAGCTTCGCGGCGTTCACGCCAAGAACGGCAAGTCCGCGACGCTTCCTCTGCGGGCAGATGTTGCCGCTGAACTACGGCAGTGGATCGAACAGAAAACCGAAGCACTTTGCCGCCACAAGGGTGACGTCGCAGGCGCTGCCCATGTAGCTGTCGACGAGCCCCTCTTTCGGGTGCCGGAACAACTGGTGAAGGTTCTCAACCGTGACCTGGCCGCTGCGGGGATCCCCAAGGTGGATGAGAGAGGCCGCACGGTCGACGTGCACGCCATGCGGGGCACGTTTGCGTCGCACCTTGCCGCAGCCGGCGTGCCGCCTGTGACCCTCAGAACGCTGATGCGGCATGCCCGGATTGAAACGACACTGAAGCACTATACGGATTCAGCACTGCTGGACTTAGGCGGGGCTGTTGAGATGCTGCCGGTCGTTTCGGCTGGGACGACGGGCACCGACGGCGTTGCACCAGATGTTGCACTAGCTCCTGGCCAGTCCCGTCAAAACCAGTCAGTTTCTGGCATTCAAAGGTCCGGTGGGGGAGCGGCGAAAAAAACCGTCACCTCTGCCAAAAAGCAAAAACCCCCGCAAAACCGCAGTTCTGCGAGGGTTCCTGTGGGGGGGTAATGGGCGATATAGGACTCGAACCTATGACCCCTAGCTTGTCGAGCTAGTGCTCTAACCAACTGAGCTAATCGCCCGCTCGGCCTAGGGCAGCGTCTCCCCGGGCCACCGAAGTCTCGCGCACGATTCCTGCGGAGTCAAGCATCGCTGCGATCGTCGCGAAAGAAGTGGTCTGAGGGCTGCGAGGTCGCAGCGACTCAGCTCCGCTGCGGCCGCTCAGCCA
>JAGYIQ010000046.1 GCA_018402565.1 Pirellulaceae bacterium
GGCGCCGGCGGTAGCGGCTGCGGTGCTGGCATGCTTGGTGATCCTCCCATAGTTTTATCCTCCTGTTTTCTTGATTAGTTTATCCCACCGGTAAATCCGGGGCTCAAATTGGTTGCGCCGGCACCAGCCGACATATTGGTGCGGCTTCGGCGCCACGCGCAGAAACTCCCGCACAGCATTTGCGTGGCCAGCAGCAGCAGCCAGGCGCACGAACCAGCAGTTGGGATCGCCGCTTTCAAAGGTTTCCTCCTCCGCATTCCAGCGGGCCTCGCTGGCCAGCAGGAAGACCTTTGGCGAGTTCCAGACGTAGCCCGCTGAGAGATGCTCGCCGAGGAGCGTCCAGAAGTCCTGCGTGTCGTGGGTGTCTTGCCATTGCTGTGCGAGTTGCCATGGGGTCATGCTTAGAACTTGATGCAATACAGCAGCGCGATGTTTGCGGGGCGGGTTTCGGTGCCTCCGGTGTCTGTGACAGTTACTGTGTGGGTGTGCGCTCCTGCGGCATTAACATCTTGCCGATACGGGTATGTTCCAGGACCGCCAAAGCCAGACGCATTAGTGCCCCCGTCTATACTCATATATCGTCCCGTAGTAGTGTGCGAGTGACTGCCAGCCGACGCGGTTGTCGCTGTGTGCGTGTGGCTATTAAGCGCATGAGCCTGCTTCGTGCCGAACGTGCCAGACTCCACGAGGTCGGCATTGGTCCCGAAGCCACGAACAAAGTAGCCGCGAAGGTCCGGCAGGTTAAAGGTCGTGCTGTCGTCGCCCGCACCGTATGTCGTGTCGATAGCGGCAAACAGTGCGGCGTATGTGCCGACACGGTTGACCGCTGCGCCATCTGCCGCCAGCCAACCAGCGGGCGCCGAGTTCATGGCGAACGGCATGACAGCGCCGGCGGGCAGTAGCGCTTCCGCCGTCACGGTGGCGAGCTTGGCGGCAGTCACCGTTGCATTCGCAATGTCTGCCGCCACAATCGTCCCAGCCGTCAACGCCACGGTGGACTGTCCGAGTTTATTGAGTTCAGCCGGCGTGACGGTCTCGCCGGAGATGAAGGACTTTAGGGGAGTGACGGTGATGGTTGCCATAGTTGTGTTCTTCTGAGGTTAAATTATGCCGCAATCTTAGTGTCCGTCTGCGGGCGGCTGGCCAGGGCGGCTTCAATGCTCACGTTGCGGATCTCAGGGCGGTCGGCCAAAGTTTCAATCGTAATCTCAGCGTAATGGGCCTTGCGGCGGATCGGCAACTTGAGCGAAAAGTCGTTGTTGCTACCCGTGTCGTTGGTCAGACCCGGCACCAGCACTTCGTTGGTGTCAGGGTTGCGCAGGTTGGCGGTCACGCGGATGGCGCCGGTGTCGGGCAGCACGGCGTCAGCCAGCACGCGGGTGAAGCGTTTGCTGCTCATCGTTCCCATGCCGTAGCGGCGGGTGACGATGCGGCCAGGGACAGTGCCGATGTAGTTAGGCACCGAGGGGTCGGGCGCATCGTCACCGGCCTCCAGCTCATCCAGCATCATAATGATGCCCGCCTGCGATGTGCTAAAGACCCGCCGCTCGCGCTCGTTGGTTGCGACCAAAAGATCGTCTACCCCGAAGCCGTAGTCGTCGCGGGTCTCCCACTGTTCGTTAAGCGCCGACCAGATAAAAATGGCGTTGTTAATTTCCGAGTCGCCGATGGGCACGGCCAGGTGGTAACGATTGTTATGCCAGAGCCCGACCGCCCGGCTGGCGTAGCCGGGGTCTACGTTGGCCAACTGGTCAGCGATCGGGTCGCTCAAAGGCTTGGTGTCGCCGCGCAGCTTTAGGTCCAGCCGGCTGTCCAAGCGGTAGACGCCGCTGTCCGAGAGGAAGAAAACAAAGCTGCCCGCCACTGCGATGCTCCGGCGGGCCGAGCAGCCGACCTCGTCGGTCAGTAGTTCCAGCTTGCTGATCGGCGTGTCGATAGCAAAGGCGCTGCCGTCCGTGCTGGCAAACTGGTTGACGTGCGCCAGGTAGATTGACTTGCGCATGAAAACCAAGAATGCGCCCTCAACCCACGGCTGCACAGCAACCAAGAAGTCGTTGCTCCCTTGGTTTGCCCGGAAGCTGCTAAAGAATGGGTCGTAGAAATTGGCATCCAGCACGTCAGAGATGAGTACGCTGTCCCTGCCATCCGGCACGATGAGGCGCCCGTTGCTGTAGCTGGCGAAGCCCGCCGAGCGCAGCGTCTTGAAGGTTGCCGGCTGACCGGCGGGCACGCCCCCCGGCGAGCGCACAAAGCTGGTCGTCGGATCAAGATCCCAGAACAGCGGCGCCTTGACCCGGCGCACGGTGCGGCCGGCTGTTGCCGTGTCGCTCGGAGTGTCCGGCGGAACCTCAATCTCAAAGCTGTCAGCGGTGTGATTAGTGGTCAGAATATCGTATTCTTGCCCGCTAAAGGCGGCCGATGCCCCGCCCTCGATCCGCACGCGGGCGCCGATTGGGTAGTCGTGCGCATCCAAGTTTACCGTAGCAACCGTGCCGGTCACATCGAACCCGCCCGCGGCGGTCGTCATGTTCTTGGTCCCAAAGCCTGGTGCCGACAGGCTCGCCTCGCGCAGCAAGTAGAGGCGATTGAACGCCTGCACCATACTCACGTTGTCGCTCGGATCGATTGTCTCGTCGGGCGAGGTCGGGAAGGCGATCTCGTCGGGCAGGATGGTCGCAATGATCAACTCGCCCGTGTCAGTAATGATCGACTCGTCGTCGTCGGTCAAGATCACCCCCGTTGCCCAGAGCTCACTGAACTCAGTCGAGCCGTCAAAGGCCGAAATAAAAGCCCGGTCACGGCCGGCCAAGACGATGACCTCAAAACTATTCACCGCGTCTGGCGAGCGAACCACCGCGGAGGCAAAGATGCCGCCATCGTAAATTGAGCGCACCACGGGTCCGGGATTGGTCAGCACGAAGGGCACAGTCAGTGGCGTGTCAGCCGGCGCCACCCCGCTGGCCATCCGCTTCGCCCCCTTGCGCGTCACCGCCACGCCGCGATCCAGCCGCATGTTCTCACTGAGCTGGAGCATGCCGGCGGGCAACGTCAGAGGGTTCATCCGGCTGGCAAAGCCGATGAATCCCATGTCGCCGTCGCGCTGGATTGGTGACTCTAGGGGCATATTAGGCGCTGGTCACAACCTCCCACGCGGTGCCGTTGTAGAAGTTGAGCTTATTGGTCAATGTGTTGTAAACCATTAGTCCAGCGGGCGGTGAGCTAATTGAATCCCGCAAAGCTGTTGGCATGCGCGGCGGGAGGAAGCCCGCCACTGTGCTGGCCACATCCAGCGCAGCCGCCGCGTTGGGTGCACCACCGATGCCCACATTGCCTGCGCTATCAATCCGCATTCGCTCGGTCGGCGTAGCGGCGCCGTCCGCAGTGGTCGCAAAGAGCAGTCGGCCCGGCATGTCTGCGGTTCCCGCAACGCCGTCCAACGCGGCCGAAATTGTCGCAGCGGGCACAAAATTGGTGTCGTCGTGCACACGAAAATCTATAACTCCAATCGTGTGCCCGGTTGATAAGGGCAACGGCACGGTGTTGTTTAGGCTATTTACCCCAACCGTCCCGCTGGCAGAACGCGCAAAGCGGATCGCCGGGAAGCCATTGGATCGATTTTCATTGTAGCTGAAAATGGAGAGATCCCTTTGCGTCAAGCCATGAGTTTCCAAGGCGTTGTTAACATTGTTATTTGCGACCGTATGCCCGCAAATGACCGTGCCGGTTGCGTCTACCGCAAAAGGCGTGGCGTCTACATTCGTTGAGTCCTCAACCACCAAGGCGTTGCCCGCTCCCGTTTGGGTAATGCGCACCATATCCCCGCTGCTTGAACCGGAGAACACGGTGCCGGGGCCGCCTAGCACCGCGCCGGTTGTTTCCACATTTTGCGCGCCAAAGTCAGGGTCAATCTTCGTGCCCTCGATAGCGGCCGCCGCATCCACGTCGGCGTTGGCAATACCTGCCAGCACTTCGGTCTTGGTTGCCCGTTTGGTCACGCCGCCCTGCTGGATGATAAGTTCGTCGCTGCCGTTGACTACGGTAGCGTCGGGTAGTTGAGTGATTGTTTTAGCCATAGTCGTTAGTTAGTTAAGTGCCATCCAAAGTCGTTGCTGAAAGAGCGCATACTGCGCCGGCGCCAGGTCGCTCTTGCGGCCGGGGGAGACCAGCCGGTGATCGAGCACCATGTGTCGGGCGATGCCCCACCGCTTCATGCGCGGAAGCAGCCATTCCAATCCGCTGGCGATGGCCGCCTCGCCCAAGGGGTAGTCGTAGGTGTTGCCTTCCCAGGCTAGGCCGAGGCTCCAGCTATTGAGGTCGCTGCGTCCCTGCCACTGGCTCTGGCCCGCGTGCCAGCAACGCTCCGTGTCGTTGGCAAATGAGGTGCGGCGGCCGTCGCGGGCGATGAGCACATGGTAGCTCACGTCACTGGCTGGGTTCGCGATCCACGCGCACCCGCCGCGGTAGCTCCCGTCCGAGTGATGCAGGACCACTGCCTCGGGGATGATCACCCGGCTGCCCTTGTTCGGCGTGAAGACCCGACGCTCGTCGTAGTTGGCCCTGGGCTCGACGGTGAAGCTCGGCTTGGATACGGAGACATAGCTCGGCGAGGCCGGCGCTGGGGTAGCGACGGACCGTCTGCCAAATAGTCTCAGTATCCACGTCCACATTTTAGCGGCGGTAATTTATGCCCACCTTACTGCCGTCCTGCTCGGCCTCGATGACGGTCTTGCCGTCACCGTAGCTCGCCGTGATGGTGCTGCCTTCGTGAGTCGCGCTAAGTCCGAAGCGCACCGTCTCGCAACCTGCGATGAGCAGGAGAGCGAGGCCGAGGAGCACGGCGGCGGCGATTTTAGAGACGGGCGTCATTGTCTTTGGCGCTTATTAAGCCCCAGGCGGCCATGAGAGAGGCGGCGATAAGGCCAAGATCGGGGATGCTGCCGCTGGTCAGAAGCTCGCGGGCGCCAGTGGCGAGGGCGATGACGGCGGTTAAGATGCCGAGGGTGGTTGTTTTCCAGTTCGTTGTGTTCATAGTTTATTTCCTTTTTGCTTTTTCCGCAGGTCGTGCCAGACCGAAATTAGAGTGATGATGCCGACCGCCAGGCCAACGCAGAGCCCGGCGACCCGGAGGTAGACTTCCAGCTGCGACACCATGCTGACCGCCGCCGAGCCCAAGCTGGCAAACGTGCCCAAGGCGCCGCGTTCCACGGTCGAAAGATGTTCATGCCAGTAGCTCATGGCATCCCCTCCGGCTCCGGCATCAGCCCCGCCAACTCCTCCGCGCTCAACTCCGCGACCCCCTCGATGTCGCCAGCGTCAAATGCAGCGGCGAGGTCGGCTTGCCAGAGGCAGGTGAAGGCCACGCGGCCATCGGTCAGCGTCTGCCCCGTGATCGTCCCCTTGTGCAACGAGGCCGCACGGATGCGTGTCTGTGCGCTGTCATCCCAATGGCCGCCGATGGTCAGCACGCTCTCCGATCCGTCTGGCAACGGTTCGCCGTATTGGGCGAGGAGCGCAGGGAAAAGTGTCGCCACGGCTTCGGGAGACACGGCGATGGTGCGGGCTGTCAGTTCGTAGCTCATGGTTAAGGAAGCGACAATCCGGTGCCGAGGGTTTGCTTGTAGAGGGTGTAAAATTGTGCGTTTTGGCTTTGATTGACATTGCCTCGCACGGCACCACACAGCGGTATGGTCCCTTCGTAGTTGCCCACCAAGACGCCAACGAAAGGGTTGCTGCCTCCGATTGTCCAGTTTCCGCCCTGCGACTGTCCTGTTCCTGTCGCGGCAGTTGCCGATGAATAATTTGCGCCACTCAAGCTGCCTTCAACAAAGGCTTTTGCGCTACGAGTTCCGTGATTTGCAGCAAAATAATAACTTCCGCTTGCTGGCCACGCCAAATTTACCAAGGCGTTGGCCGTTCCGCTCGCCGAGTTGCGAGTTAGAAGACTAAGCGCGTTGATGTTTCTTGCCCAAAGTTCTGCGCCGCCACTTCCAAGCCTTGAAGAAAATGCGACAACCGCTGTGCTGGCGGGTTCCGCTACGCAAAAAGCAAAAGTGTCCTCATCAACCCAGTGGGCCAAAGTAGTAGAAATATAATGATCTTCGGCGGCTGTAAATTCAATCCCATCCACCTCCCAAGTCGGCCCATTGGTCAGCGTCCCATTAAACGTCCCTAAGCCACCCAGCGAATACGCCGTGGTTCCCGTGCCTGCGTTTTGGCTGCTGCGGAGGGGCCAGCAGACCATGTTGTCATACAGGCCGAGTGCCTTGATGCCTCGCACAAACGCATTGATGGCGGCGCGGTCGGTCGCTCCGCTGCGCTGGATGAAAGCGGCGGCGTCGGCGTCAAGCGACCTGGGCTGGAACGGGAGCGGCATGGGGTTTAGACGGGGCTTTCCATCTGAATCGAGAGGCGCACACGGATGTCGTTGGCGTTGCCCAAGGTCGGCGTGCCTCCGGTCGTGGCGGCCACGTAGAGGGTCTGATCAGTCAGCTCAAAGGGAATGACCAAGCTCTGCGCTTCGCCCATGCGGCTGCCGATCAAATCGATGTTCGTCGTGACGCTGGCCGTGCCGATGATCTCAGCCGCATTGTCGTCGGTGATGCTGATAGCCGCGTTGACCGTGCCGAGGGTCACATTGCTCCGCAGGAAGAACAAACGGATGGTCTGCGCGGCGGTGTCCGCCCGGTCGAGGATCGAGGCCGAGAGGATGGTGCCACGGGCGCCGGCCGAGGAGTTGCTACTCAGAAGGACGGCGGTGCTGTCGAAAAGCACGTCATTGGCGGCGTAGGCCGAGGTGTCAACGACGGGCGTGAACCGCACGATCTTGGTGCGGAAGTTGGTGATGTTGGTATTAGGGAAGCCCATAGGATTAGTTTTCAGTGGTTCAGTTTTCGGTTTTCAGTGGTTCGGAAAATACTTCGTTATCTTCGTTATCTTTTGTTCAATAAGGCCCGACGTTCGCCGTCCATCGGCGCACCTGCTTTTGTTGGTAAGTAAATTTCTCGGTCTCCTTGACCAGTGACAACTCGGCCCGGCCATACATGACCTGCGCCTTGTCGAGCTGCCCGTCCTCCGTCAAGAGGTCGCCGGTCAGGGAGAACTTTGTGTAGTCCGCGAGGATCTGCGGCACAGTCTGCGCAAGGGCCGTGGCGAGGACCGAAGACAGATCGGGAGACGGCAACCGGAATTTGACATACACCGTATCGGGGCAGTCGGAGGGCAACCGGATCTTGTCCAGGTCGAGCGAGAACGCGATTTCACGCGGCGCGGCGTGGGTGTTCGGATTGTCCTGATACACGGCAAACACATCCCCGATCACGGTCGGTGTCGGGCTGCCGGTTTGCGCGAGATCCAAGTAGATGTCGTCGTCCACCCCGGTCTGGACGGTGCGCTCTTCAG
>JAGYIQ010000047.1 GCA_018402565.1 Pirellulaceae bacterium
TTCGTTTTTCAGGGGATTCACACCGAATCAGTTCACAAAAGTGCGAGAACGAAAAACTCGCAATCAGCTCGCCGCTCGATTTGGCAGGCGCTGTCTGCCGAATCTCTTGATCCGACTCTAACTGACGTACTGGCAGTAGTTTATGGAATTCGGGAGACAGTGTCTCCCGAATTTGGGGGTAGACCTGAGCGAACTGGCGATAACGGCGCAGGTCCCTGGAATCCACTCGAGGAATTTTCAACTGTGCCAAGCGCTCGGACAATTGATCAATCAGACGAGCACCGTATTGAGCCCGGTCGGAACCTTGCTGTTCGTATTCCAGAATGTAATGACCGATGATCCAGTTTCGAAGCGTAATTGCCGAGTTGACAGCGTGCGAGGCCGCCTTGGACAAGTTGTCGCTAGCAACCTGAATCGATGAAACCAACTTCGCAAAGTCGATTTCCGCGAACTGGGGTTGGACGTGTCGTGATTTATCAGCCATGTTCTGCCTCCGGTGGTCCGTTGAAAGACCCAATGATATCAAAAATCTCGTCGGCCAGTTGCTGGTCAAACAGGCCGTCCAAGCTGTCGCTGTGCAGGGTCGTGAAGGGTGGCTCGTACAGGTCGTCCGTGTGCAGGGACCCGTATTTGGCAATGTGGTTTTGCAGCAGGTCCAAGAACTTGATTTGATGCGATGCCAAATTGGGATGTGCTTGGACAAATTGGGTGAAACGCTGGCGAACGGCGTCGGCGTCCATGCCAATGATCTCGCGAATCGCTTGGTCCAAGGATTCGGCCTGTTGAAAGTACTCCATCAGGTCATGCAGGTCCAAACCGGGTTCTTGGGTCAGGACCAACGAACACAAGTCCTCCAAGTCTTGGGGACTGACCGGTTCACCCAAACGAATTCTACGCAAGGTTTCGTTGTGGTCGATGATCGCTTGCAAGACGTTGTTGACGCGGTTCCGATAAGCCGCCATGTCCAGATCACCCAGTTGATCCAGGCGGACTTTGTGCCGATGGCGTTCGATTCCCGATTCGTCTTCTTTCACGTCGATGGTAATCGGGGATTGGCCGACGGCTTCGTCGCGGCGACGGTATTGGACGATCCCACGCAGCTGTTGCCGGACTTCTTCCAAGTCGGCAACCGTGACTTCTTGCCAGAATTCGGCGCTTTTCACTCGTTCGATAACCGCCAGTTTGGCTTTGACTTGAGACAAGTTGATGCGGAGGCTACTGATCAAGTTGACCACGACATCCTGCAAATCGGCGAATTTGTTGCCCCCGCGAATGAGTTCGGCTTGCAGTTGGGCGATCAACCGGTCGAACTTGTAGGCTTCTTCGAATTTGGCGATATCGACCCACTGCATCAAGGGAGCGATGGTTTGTTGCAAGGTGGCTCGGGTGGCCGCATCGTAGTGCCGGACGGTTTCGGCGGAAGAAACCTGGAGGACTTGCTGCCACTTTTCTTTGATCGGGATACTGCCCGTCGGAAGGTCGGCAATTTGTTGACTGAGCAACGCCGTGGCCAGCTCAAAGCCTCCGACGTGCTGCTGGGCCAAGGCCACGTCGGCCAATTGCAGGCGAGCTTCAAAGACCCGTTCGCCCAGCGACTTTTGTCGCGATGGTTCGGCCGGTTGGTATTCCGTTTCGAATCGTTCGAAGTTGCCCCAGTGGTCAAAAATTTGAAAGTACGATTTGTCCAAGCTGGGTCCAAATAGGTTCGGACACAACCGGGTGCCGCGGCCAATCATTTGCCAAAACTTGACGTAGGAGTAGACGGGCTTAGCGAATACCAAGTTGACACATTCGGGAACATCGACACCGGTGTCCAACATATCGACCGAAATGGCGATTGTGAGGTCGGGGTTCGTGCCAGTGCCTTTGAAGTCGTCGATTAACGATTCGGCGCGGGGGTCGTCGCTAACGACGGTTTGACAGAACTTGCCGCCATATTGGGGGTACATTTCGTTGAACAGTTCTTCCAAGACCCGCGCGTGTTTGATGCTGCGGGCGAAGACGATGGTTTTCCCCAAACGACTGCCGACGCGGATGCCATGCTCCATGAGGTTGCGGAGAATGTGGCGATTGGTGTCTTTGTTGTAGACGACTTTGTCAACTTCGCCTTGTTCGAATTCGATCGCAGCGGGCAGGACTTCGTCCTCTTCCAATTGCTGCCGCTGTTCGGGCGTCATTTTCGAGTATTTGATACCGGAACGCAGGAAGGGCGTGGTGTGGGTGTCCACGGCGAAGGGGACCAAGTACTTCTGAGCGACGGCGGTTGGGTAATCGTAGTTCGAGGTGGGGTCGCCTTCGTCGCACTCAAAAATCTTGAAAGTGTTGCGAGAAACAAAGTCGACCGGGGTCGCGGTAAGCCCCAGTTGGTAGCAGTCGAAGTACTCGAACAATTGGCGGTAGCGGTTGTAGAGACTGCGATGCGATTCATCGGCGATGATCAAGTCAAAAAATCCGGTGTCAAACGTTTCGTAAATCTTCATCATGGCCGGATAGGTCGACAGGAAGATCCGATCGGTTGTGTTGCCGACGGAGGCGCCCGAGACATACGTTCGCGGCAGGGACGGCAAAAATTCGTTGAAGGCGTTGTTGGCCTGCCGGCGTAGTTCACGGCGATCGCAGAGGAACAGGATCCGTTTAGCCCAATTGGCTTTGATTAGGGCATCGCAGAGCGAGATCGCGACGCGAGTTTTGCCGGTTCCGGTCGCTTGTACAATCAGAGCTTTGCGTTTTTTTTCGGCAAACTTCTCGACGACTCGGCGCACGGCCTCGATTTGGTAAAGCCGCCCGGCAATGTCGGGATTGGCCGCGACCTCGCTGAGCGGTTTTTTGGCAGTACGTTGGAAGATCACGTGTTGCAGGCTGTCCTTGGAGTAGAAACCGTAGATTTTCCGGGGTGGTTCATGGGCGGCATCGTTCCAAATCCACAGATCGTAGCCGTTGGTATAGAAAATCACTGGGCGTTGGCCATGTTCTTTTTCCAGACCGTCGGCGTATTGAACGGCTTGTTGGCGGCCGATCTGGGGATCGACGGCCGTCTTTTTGGCTTCGACCACTCCCAGCGGCTTGCCGTTGTCATCATCGAGTTCGTAGTCGGCAGAACCCAGGCCCGATTTTCCGACTTGGTATTTGACGGGTGCTTCTTTGACAACTTCCGCCGTGCTGGTGGTGCCTTGCCCGACATCCCAGCCCGCGTCCAATAACATTTGGTCGATAAGATATTTTCGGGTTTCCGCTTCGTTAAATGCCATTGGGTCAACCGCTTGCAAGCGAGTGGTCGCTCGCAGGGCCGTTTCCAAGGCCGCCTGGCGTTCTTGGGCGGTGGATTCGGCTTGGTCCGCTCGGCTGCGTTCAACCGCCAGATCGGACAACAGTTTTTGTAGCTGAGCTTCCTGGGCCGCGATCCGTTCGAGAATCGCCTTCTTTTCGCGGCGTTGCTTGACGCCTTCGACGCCGCCGGCAGGTGGATCGTCATAGTCGGGGCAGTCACTGATTTCGCCCGTCGTATAGTTGACGTAGAGCCAACGAGCGACGTTGTACGCTTCACGCGTCAAACGCAGGGCAATCGTGGTGTCGCCCTTGTTGCCATGGATCGCGTTGTTGCCTTCGAATCGTATTGCATGCAATTTGGACAGAATGATTTCGGGGACCACGTCTTTGAATGCCTGGTTGCTCAGCAGGTCAATCAAGTTGGCGCGGTAGGGCTTGGGCAAGCGATGATGGTGGTGTACCCATTCGACGATTTGTTCGCAGAAGGACCGAAGTTTGCCGATGGCGCCAACGGGATCCGGATGGGCATACGTTTCTGCAAAGCCACCGAGTCCCGCCAATTCGGGCCACTTCGCGCGCAAAAATTCAAAGTTTCGCGATTCCATCGGTAAGTCACGTCCCATGTCCATGCCCACCACCCTATGCACATCACGTGCCAATGGGCGGTAACCTGGATGAAATGTTTATTTCTCGTTGCCCCAATCGCCGGTAATTTTCAGCCGTTTGAGTTGGGCATCCAGTGTTTGATAGTTCTTCATGCCGAGCAGACGGGCGGCCTTGACTTTGACCCCGCCTGCCTCGTCCATCGCACGACGTAAGTAGTGGCTGCGAATCTCGTTAAGGTGCCCCTCCAGGTCGAATTCGTCACCCAAGGGACGGTCAAACCAGCCCCGTGCGGTGCCGGCCGAATCTGGCATTTCCGCAATGGAAGCGGCAATTTCTTGCCGGCCAATGATCTTACCATCTGTGAGCACGGCTGCCTGCATCAGCGCGTTGTACAGTTGCCGGACGTTACCCCGCCACGGTTGTGATTTCACAAATGAAATTGCGGAAGCAGAAAGGGATTTGTGTTCGTAGCCCGGTTGGTCCGCTTCAAATTGCCGGTTTAGTAGCCCCATGATGCGTTCCGCGATTTTGGGAATATCGGCTTTTCGGTCGCGGGTGGCGGGAGGTTGATGGAAATGCCCGCCAGCCGATAGAAAAGGTCTTCGCGGAATTCGCCCGTTTGGATCGCCGTAAACAAGTCCTTATTTGTGGCAGCGATGATTCGCACGTCGACACGGCGGTCTTTGTTTTCGCCTAGTCGTTGAATGTGGCGCACCGCTGGGCCTTCGCCAGTGATAGGCTGCAGGACGCGGAGCAATTTTGCTTGGGTTTCCAAGTCGCATTCGCCAATTTCGTCCAGAAACACCGTACCCCCGTCCGCGGCTTCAAACAGGCCTTTTCGATCGGTATCTGCGCCGGTGAACGATCCTTTGGCGTGGCCGAACAATTCGGATTCCAGTAGCGATTTCGCCAGGGCGGCACAGTTGATGGCAAGCAGTGGTTTGTCACGCCGGTTGCTGGCCCGGTGGATGGCTTGGGCGAACATTTCTTTACCGGTGCCGCTCTCGCCGACCAACAAGACAGAAACGCTGCGTATGGCCGCGCGTTTCGCCCGCCCGACCGCCTCTCGGATTGCTCGACTTTCGCCGGCAATATCTTCGAATCCTTCGATTTCCGCTGGTGCTTGAGCAGCCAGGTGCTGCAAATGGATGTCCGGATTTCTCAGGACTTCAGGAATCACATCGATCAGATCAAACGGAACGTCGGTAATCCAGGATTCACCGCCGTATGTTTCGTAAAACGTGGCCGGGAAACGCGTTTTCCCGAGCAACAACCAAACCGCCGCCATCGCGGGCGTTCCCGGGCTGAGATGCAGACAGAGATCGGATTCGACCCAATCCTTTTCGGACTTTAGCGACTCCAACTCTCGATTGGCGATTTGGAAGATCGCCGAGTAATCGGTCGGCTTGCTGAGCGTGACTTCACGAACGAGCGAATTGCCACCGAGCCACTTGGCGAACCAGGTGTTAAAATCGGGCGGGTAGTTTGTCAGCAGCCGAACTTCGTCGAATTTCTGAGTGGCCAGCAGGGTCTTTGTGGGTCCCAAATCATGAACTGCGGGTACGTTACCACCAATAAATGCTAAGATTTTGTCCCGTCGATTTGCCGACGAATTCGCCGCCAGCGACCTCAAGTCCGAATGCCCAATCCATTGGACAAGAATTTTTTTATTCGCCATGTCACCATCCCATTTGCACGAACCACAAATCCTTTTGTACTCAAAGTCTCCCTGTACCGCAATTAGGCTGCAGGAATTTTTTGATTGACTCTGCGGAAGTTTTCCGCACCAACTACTGCATCCGGCGGGCGAGGGTTTTGGTGGGGGGCGGAGGTTAGGGGGAGGCGTGGAGGAGGTCGCGGAGGTAGGGCTTGAATTCGGTCATGTGGCTGGGTGCGTGGGGGCCGATGATGAGGGGACCCGCCGATGGACTGGGGGTCAGACCATGACTGCCGCGGACCAAGGTGGCGTCGAGCGGAATCACGTCCATGCGGTAACGAAAACCGAGCTTCTTTTGCAACAACCGCGCGGCCGCTCGCCACGCTGAAGTCATGAACAATTCACACGGATCATAACCGGGCTTGCGATGGATATCGACCGTCCGAGCAAAGTCCGGCGCGCGCTGATCGTCCAACCAATAATAATAAGCAAACCACGCATCAGGCTCCGCTAATGCAATCCAATCGCCACTGCGCGGATGATCCAACGCCAAGTCACCCGGCGGCACAACGTCGGCTATCCCTGGCAAATCCAACAACCGCCGCCGCACCTCGTCGCGTTGACTGGCCCGCGCCACATACACGTGCGCAACCTGATGATCGACCACCGCCAACGCTTCGCTCTCCAAGGTCTGCAACATCTCGCCAAACGGCCCGTCACGCACCTCTAACAACCCGGCCTGACGCAAGGCTCGGTTGATGTAAATCGGTCGCTGGACCGGAACCAGTCCATACTCAGAGACGACCACCACCTGGACCCCAGACTGCTGAGCTTGATCAATGATCCGCCCCGCACAGGCATCCACTTCCGCCACACGCGCGGGGGGACAGGTGGGGAGTCGCTGGGCGTCGTAGTCCAGATGCGGCAGGTAAACCAGCGTCAAGGCGGGCGTTTGCTGCCGCAGCACTTCCACCGCCGCCCCCGCGATCCACTGGGAACAGGGCAACCCCGCCTTCGGACCCCAAAACGAAAAAAACGGAAATGGGCCCAATCTCTGCTCTAACTGACAATCGGTCTTGTCGATGATGCCAAACTCTTTAGAGCCGTCACAGCCGTAATGGGGCTTGGGGGTAGCCGACCAACGGACCGGCGCGCCTTGGTTGTACCACCAAAACAACTTGGCGGTCTCGACGCCCTCGTACAGCTTCTGGCCCTGAATCAGATGATTCGATTGCTGCCAGAACCGCACCTCGCCGCTGGCGCGGTCGTACCAGCCATTCCCGACAATCCCATGCTGGCGCGGCAAGGTCCCAGTCAACAGTGTGGCCTGGGCGGTGCAGGTAACGGCCGGCAGAGGGCACTGCCACGGGGTGGCCGGACCCAGGGCCGACAAGCGAGGAGCATGGACCAGCAGCTCGGGGGTCAGCCCCACCACATTGATCACACAAACTTTGCTCATCCGCTGTATCCTTGTATCGTAGGTCGACTGATGCGGAGCAGACGGGTGGTCATTGTACCCGGTCCAGATGAATCAGGAGGGGACTCCTAATCGACTTGTGGCA
>JAGYIQ010000048.1 GCA_018402565.1 Pirellulaceae bacterium
TGGAGCCCTATGGTCTGGAGCGACGAGGCTGGCCGGTGGGTGAAGGCATCTGGCGGCCAGCTCACGGGAGGGCTTGGCAAGCGCTGGACCGGGCAGGACTGGGAGTAGCTAAGCCAATGATCACCATCGACACCTGGCGTGGCCTGGTGACCAACGGCAGCCCCTACGCCCTGCCGGTCGGGGCAGCAGTAACCCAAGTCAACTTTCAGTGCCGCAGGCCCGGCGAACTGACGGCCCGTGGGGGGCAGGCGACGGTGTCATTCACTACACACACCGCCGGCACTACCCAGGTAGTGGGGATGTTCCGGTGCCCAATCGGCGCCTCTGAGTCCATCATCTACCAGTCCGCTGATGGCACCATTCGGATTGCAAGGGGCGTGACATGAGCGCACTCCCGCTCCCGGCAGGCGCCGGAGCTTCTCCCGGCTGGCCGATGACGTTCGCCCGTGGCCGCAATGGCGACGTTTACGGTGTCAATGGCGAGGCGAGGGGTATCCGATGGGACGCCCAGGCGTCGATTGAACTGCTTGGCATTAAGGCCCCTGCCTCTGCGCCCACCGTCACCGTCACTTCCGGGACGGCGAAGTACGATGTAGTCGGCATTCAGGTCACGGACCCTGGCGAGGGGTATCGCACGCTTCCGACGCTAAGTGTCAGTTCTGCTGGCAGCGGCGAGCCAAAGGCCAAGGCCAAGCTCACGCGAGGCCATTGCGGCGGGTTCGATATGCTAAAATACGGCAAGGGCTACACCACTCCGCCAAGCGTGACCGTGTCCGACCCTGACGGGGACTCCGCTGGTTCGGGCGCCACCCTGTCGCTGACTACAGAGTCTTTTAATGCCGGACTCCCGGGAGGCAGTTCCACTAAATACCGCGTCACTGGAGTGTCGGTGACGGCGGGCGGAAGTGGATATAAAGGCTCGCCTCGGGTCCGGTTTTCCGGCTCCGGCGGCGGCGCCTTTGCGCAGGCCACTGTGATGGATGGCGCTATTGATTCCGTTGCTTTGGGCTCTGGTGGCGTCTGGAACAGCGTTGGCGTGACGGCCGCAATTGAACCGGACTCTGCGTATGCGCGCCGCAAGGCCGCTGCCGAAGCCAAATCGCAGCCTGCGATTCTTGGGAAGTATTGGTACGCCCTCCGTTACATTGATGACACCACAGAAGCCAAGGGCGGGCCGATCCCCTCTAGCATTAGCGAGCTGGGCGATATTGAAGTTGGCACGGCCGCTGCCGGGTTGACATGGAACTGGTCGAACGCCGGCATGGAGGCCCGCGTCAGCAAGATCGAATTGTGGCGCACCACGGCTGACCAAGCCTTGGTCCTTTACAAAGTTGCCGAGGTTGCCAACAACGTCGCTACGTACGCCGACACGCTCTCTGACACAGAGCTTGCCGACCCCTCGCGGGATGGTTTTGCCGCCCTGCCGATCACGCTGCCCAACGGACAAGTCAACGCCCGTCGCTTCAACCCACCACCGCAAAACAAGCGGTCGATGGCAATCTTCCAAGACCGAGCATGGTACGGAGTTGATGTGCCGGGAAAGAAGTACGACGGCACATCCGATTCCACAGTCAGTGAGCCCAACGCTCTGTATTTCTCAGAGGCCGACGAGCCGGAGTCGGTGCCCGAAACGAACCAGATCGTCATCCAAGAGAACGTCAAGGGCCAAGACCGCATTACTGCGCTCATGCCATTCGGCGGCGGAATGGTGGTTTTCCAAGAGCGGCACTGCTATCGCCTTTCGTTTGTCTCCCAGCCACTGCTGGATGCCAACATTACGCTAATCGGCCAGCGGGGCTGCCTGAACCAGCGGTGCTGGGATGTCTATGACAACGTCGCCTACGTTGTGGACAGCATGGGGATGTACGTGCTGGACGGCTCGCAGGCGGTCCCGATATCGGACCCAGTGGAAACCTTCTGGGCGGAAAACATAATTTACTGGGAATCGTCCAAGTGGTTTTTCGTCCGAGTGGATCCTACTACGCGGATAGCCCGGTTCTTTTTCTCTGCGGCGGCGGGGTTTCCCGACAGGGCGCTGTGCTTCCACCCAATGACCAAGGCGTGGTGGCTGGAAACATACGCCCAAACCTTTGCCGCAGCCGAGTGCGTTTCCTCTGGGGGACGGCAGGCACTGCTGGCGGGGGGGCAGAGTGGGGCATTGCTGAAATTTGACACGGGTGACAGCGACATCGACTCTGCCGGCGCGAGCGCTGCCATCGCTTGCCAGGTGAGAACGGGCAACATGAGCTTGGCTCCGCAGCAAAACGACCGGACCATCCGCGTCCTCTACGACCCGACGACGGCCGACTGCAATCTGTCGTTGGGGCTGCACTACAACAACTCTGCAACTCCCCGGCCGTCAGCGGTGGCCACGGACAGGGGCGGCGGGTTCACCACCCAGGCGGTGCCGCCGCCACACTAAACCTTAAAGCTCGCCCGCTCGGCCCTTGGGGATGCGACTGGGTATGCTCTCTGTCATTACGCCGGACGAGTCGATGACCGCTCCGCCGGCACAGACCGCCATCTTTCCGTGGCCTTGTCTTTAAGTCGCCCGTCATCCGAGGCAGCGACTCTGTACGGAATCGCCGTAGGTGGGGTGGCACAGTAATGTTCACTCAGCAGTCGGGCCAAATCGAAAACGCCTTGCGAGGAGCCGGGGTTCCTGACATCTCCGCCAAGGAAATGATGCAGGGCGTGGCCAACTGCCAATCGCCGCTGGAACACCGAGGCGGCGTGGCGTTCACCCGCAACCCGCGGGACAACCGCTTCATGTTCCCGGGCATGCCGCCGACCGGAGGCACACCGTCGTTCTACGTCCCGCCATCGATTGTTAATCGGCAGCAGATCATCAACTTCCCGCCGTGGCAGCATGTCCCGTGGACGCCAATCCCCTACCCAGAGCAGGAAAAGTGGCAGCCGATTCCGTATCCGGAGTGGCCGGGCGGGCAATACCCGTGGGACGACACGGGCGTGATCATAAACAGCCCTACATACATGGGGCCGGTCAACACAACTACGGTCAACACCGAAGAAATAAACTCCACAACCATCAACAACGAAGGCGACATCACCAATCAAAACGCTTTCTTTAATGAGGGGCCGATGATTGTCAACGGCCCTGTGAACCACAACCACAACGTCATCAACCGGCAGAATGTCACTAACAAGAAAACAGTAGTTAACGAAGGCGACGTGTACAACGAGTCTGCTGTGTACAACTCGGTGGCTTACAACTATAGCGTCACCAATTATGGAGGAAGCACAACCTACGGGCCGACGACGGTAGAGCAGTTCTACTCATCTGGCCCCAATGAGTTTGCCGGAGACACGTACATCGAAGGCGGCGATGTGTTCGTTGAAGGTGACACTTTTAATGTTGACAGCACTACCGTAAACCTTGGCGATGTTACGAACACCACAACCGTGAACGTAGCAGGCGACACCATCAACTTAGGCGATGCAAACAGCACTACGGTGAACGTAGCAGGCCCTGTGACTTACCTCGGAGACTCATTCACCACAGACCTAACGATCACTGGCGACAATATATTCTTTGGCGGGGACATATTCTTTCCGGACCCGGGGGATCCCGGCGGCTACCTGCCGCCGCTTGCCGGCGTTCAAGTATCGCTGGTCACGGATGTAGAGTGGGACGGGACAAACCTCATTAAGAAATACCGCACCATTACGCTGCTTGGGAGCCTGGCAGCCGAGCAGGACGATACGGTTGTCTCCGGCACATCCTGCCCATCCACACCGCTTAATGCTTCCGCAGGGAACTTGGTGGACATGCCATGAGCAATCCCAACATCAAGACCGGCGCGACCATCCAGGCTTTCAATACCCCGTCGCTGGTGGGCACCACTTACTCTGCGGTGGTCAGCAACGCCACCACCAGCAACGCCCTTCAAAAGGTCAGCAGCGTCCACATCTGCAACATCACCGCCGCCACCAGTTGCGCTGTGACCGTCGCTGTGTCGAACGGCACCACCTACTACCACCTCTTGGCCGGACAGGCAGTGACTATCCCGATCCAGCCCGTGACCCGGAACACCCCGGTCTACCTACAGGAGGGCGACAGCATCTGCATTTACGCCGCCACCTCTGGCCACTTGGAGGCGGTGGTCAACTATGAGCAGGTGCAATGAGCATTCGCACCTATGGCGGGCAGTGGTTGCTGGCGGGCTCTGGCGTTGCCACGGCCGGCGATTGCTGCTGCGACGATCCGCCCCCACCGCCGCCACCGCCGCCCGTGCCCTGCCCAGACGGCGACTCTGATTGCCCGAACTACGGGTTGCCGTGCGAGGATTTTTTTCCGGGGGTTCCATACAACTGCTGCGACGGGGAGTGCGAGCCGCACGCCTGCTACCCAGGAGCGCAGATTACGCTGAACTTCATCAAAAAGTCCGGCTGTTTTGCGCCGTTCTTGTCTGGAATAGCCGAAGGCTCTCCGTTCTCTGCGGTCATTGGCGGCGGATCGCTTTCGGAGTGCGGGGCCCTTTCGGCCAGCTTGTCCAGCGCGCCGTGCGTGGTGGAATGGGTTTTAGGGGAGGGGTGCGAGGTTACGGAACTCACGTTTTCGGATGGAGGGATTCCCTTTTGCGAACAGTGCTATGACTTCCAAGGCTGGACCTCATGCCGTACTGATTGCGCTGGAGATTGCGTTTGATGCGTCTGTGCCATTGCGAGCCACATGGGCCGGGATATGTCTGTCGTTGCGACTGCGGCGCTACTATGCGATCTCCTCACGCCAATGTGTTTCACGTATGCGAGCCGCCTGTATCTGTGCCCAGACATGGCCCTGGAACGGAGCTGAAGGCCCTCCTGTCCGCGTTCGGAATCACTGCCAGCCCCACCTGCAAGTGCAACTCCACGGCCCGCCAGATGGACTCTTGGGGGCCGGATGAGTCCCTAAAGCACATTGAACAGATAGTGGATGTGATGCAGGAAACAGCCAAGGCCAGGAAGCTGCCGTTCCTGCGGATGGCCGGCAGGAAGCTGGTCCGGATGGCCTGCAACCGGGCCCGCAAGAAATCCGCCCAAACCGGGCAATAGTAGTTAGGGAGCGCTTGGCTGCCCAAGAGAGCCCGCCCGCCACCAATAAGGACGCCTCCGCGCCCCATGAAGATTCCGAAAGACTACCTGCAATACTCGCCCGGGAACCACGCCACCAAAAAGGCAATGTTTCAGAACGTGGCGAATGCCACAGCAAAGGACCGTTTTTTCAAGGGCCCGGCGGCTATTCCAATGAGTTCGGGAATGCTGCGGCCGGGCAAGCCGCTGACACCGCCGCATTCGCCATGGGCGGGCTGGGCATCGCCGGCCAGAACGCCATGGGGCAATACGGCGTCAGCCGCAACAACGCCCTAGCTAATCAGTCCGTCGCAGCAGCTAACGCTTACGGGCAGATGGGGAATAGCTATTACAACACCATGGGCAGCTTGGGAATTTCGCCGCAATATGACAGCGGCCGGACTGAACGCTGGGCGCAATCTGCCAGCGGGTTCCAAAACGCCAACTTCATTGGGGCGGCGGCGGATCGTTTGGGGGAGGGGGCGAGGGGGCTTTAACGTCTCTGGCTCCGAGGGGACTATCGCCTCTGGAGGGATGGGTGGCGGCGGCAGTTCCTTTGGGGGCCGAAGCGGCGGCGGGTCTAGCTCACGGGTGACGCGCGGCGCCTCTTCTGGAGAGCGAACAGGGATGGTCAACCAAGGATACGGGTTCCTAAATGACCTGCGCGGCGACCTAAACAGCGACGACAACCAGGCGATGGCTCTGGCCGGTCTGATGGGAAATGAGTTTGGGGCGAACCGTGCCGCGCTTATGGATCCGTCCGTTATGAACAATATGAGCGGCCAGTTGTCGGCTGGCTACAACGCTCTTGGCGGCCTGTATGGCATGTCGGACTACGGCTTCAACACCGGGTCCCCCGGCGTGCAGTCGCAGTTCTATGCTGACGGTGGCAGCCCGGCGTATTGGATGGACCCTAGCGCGGCCCCGGACCGCCTCCGACCGCGCGGCGGGGGAGGGAGATTCCGGTGAACGCCTACACCAACATAGACGCCCAGAAGGCGCCGTTCGACCCTTCGCAGAGCATGGCGCGGCTGCAATCGCCGGCGCCGCAGAAATACAAGAACGCCGCCGTCCAGAAGCAATACGGGGACGTGTACCGCGCCGCAGGCCAAAAGGCTGCGATGGACCTGAGCCGGGGCAACACGCAGCAGTCTGCGGACTACGCCATGCGGGCCAACGCCGCCCAAAACCAATCAGCGCTGAGCGGCCTGCAACTTCTTGGCCAGCAGCAGCAGAACGCCTACCAGCGCCAGCAGGCTGAAGAAGACATGGCGTACGGCTGGATGAACAAGATGATGAGCGGCGGCGGACTATTAGGAGGGCTGCTCTGATGTTAAAGACGCCTGACCAATACAAGCCCGGCCAAAAGGCCGCCGGCAATACCGTCGCCATTTCCAAGCCCCAAAACCCCAACCAACTTTCGGGACAGCAGCAGAACGCTGAGTACAACTACAACCAGGCGATGGCCTTTGCCCAAGGCGATCCGCGTTACGCCTCCAAGGAGTTTCAGCGTGGCGGCCTTTCGTCCTCCAAGGGCACTTCCTCCGCCGGCGCTTCGCAGGCGGCCAACAATTACGCACGGGGCATGGCAGCCGCCGAGGCGGGGCGCATGGCCGATTCGTTTTCCAACGCCAACCTTTCGCTAGACGACGCTTCGCAGCGCAGCCAGTTTGGTTATGCGCTATCTGGCCTCCAAGAAGACGCCGCCCAGCGTGAGTACATGAATCAGCTCCGATCCCAGCAGAACGCCATGAACTTCATGGGGGGCATGGTGTCGCCCTTTGGTGGCGGCGGTTCTAATTCCCTTTTGTCAGGGCTCTTGTAATGAAACTGGACTTGGATCTGGACGAAATGCTGGACGGCTTCACCCGTGATGGGATGAAGAAGTTCGTCAAGAAGCTGCTCACTGCCAGCGATGCAGAAGAGCGGAAGATTCTTCGCCAGCTTGGAAAAGACCAAAAGAACGACCTT
>JAGYIQ010000049.1 GCA_018402565.1 Pirellulaceae bacterium
CGTTTACCCTTTCATCGCCCTTCCACCCACACAACAGCCAGCGAACTCACGGATCGCCCAAACCAGAACAAACCCACAGGTGCAGACCAATACCATGGCCGCTCCGCTGGGCAAACGCCAGTAATACGACAGGTACAAGCCAACCACGCTGCTGATCATGGCCCAAGCAACCGCTCCGAGGAAGAGCCCCCCCAGTCGCCGTGTCAGCAAAGATGCGGTCGCGGCAGGCGTGACCAACAAGGCAGTCGTCAGCACTACTCCCACCGCTTGGATTGCGGTCACCACAGTCATGGCCAAGCCGATCAGCAAAAACCAACGTAAAGTTTCACACGGCACCCCGATCACCCGGGCGTGCTGGGGATCCAACGTTATCAACATCAACTCCTTGCTCAGCAAGACCAGACCGGCAGCGACCACCAATCCGATCAGGCCGATCCCGATCAGATCGCTTGACGTCACGCCCAAGATGTTTCCCAAGAGCAAATGCGACAGGTCGCGTGAACTCCGCGCAGCACTTAACAGCACAATGCCCAAGGCGAACATACCCGAGAACAGCACACCGATGGCCGTGTCCTCTGCCAATTGCCGACGACTGAACCAACCGATCCCGACAGCCGTCAACAGAGCTGCCAGCAAGGCACCGACCAACAGGTTCCAACGATTCAAATAAGCGATCGCCAATCCCGGTAACGTCGTATGGGCAATCGCATCGCCAAAAAATGCCATCCGGCGAAGCACCACATACACCCCCAGCGACGCGCAGGTGGCACTTATCATCAAGGCTGCCAACAAGGCCCGCTGCATAAAGCCGTATTGGAATGGTTCCCACAGGTAGTTCATTATCGCTGGCCCAGATCAACAATCGGGCCAAGACTACAGGAGGCGGCTGACAGCTCATGCGTCGTCACCATCGCCGTTCCACCCGCTCGCACGTGTTCCACCAACAGGTCGTTAATGACCGTTTTCGACTGCTGGTCAACCCCGGCCATCGGCTCATCCAGCAACAATAACTCGGCTTCTTGCACCAAGGCCCGCGCCAGCAGCATTCGCTGCTGCTGGCCACCGGACAAAGCTTGGATCGCGCCACGCCGCAGCGACTCTAGTCCGACACGCTCCAGACATGCGTCCACCCGCTGACGGTCGCTTGGTCCCAGTCGCTTCAGCCAGCCGGCATGCACGTAACGGCCCGTGGCTACCATGTCCGCAACGCTAATGGGAAACCGCCAGTCAATCTCGTTCCGTTGCGGCAGAAAGGCCAATTGCCAGCCGCACGGGGGTTTCCGGCCAAAGACACGCACCTGGCCGCACGCCGGTTGCAGTACCCCTGCAATCAACTTCAACAACGTGCTCTTGCCACAGCCGTTGGGGCCGACCACAGACGTCCACTGCGAGGATTCGATCGTTAGGCTCAGACCTTGAAACACAGCGATGGGCGACTCCGGGTAACGCACTTCACAATCGATCAATTGAACTGGGCAGGCGGGCTCCCGCCACTCAAGCGACCGTCGACCACCGTAGGGAAACCAGGGTTGGGCTCGCGCCGCCGAGATCATCGGAGTGACTCCACCATGATCTGGAGATTGCCACGCATCAGGCCCAAATAGGTTTCACCATCGGTTCCCGCCGGGCCCAGGGCATCGGTCCGCAGTGTGCCCACAACCCGGACTCCCGCCTCACGCGCGACCTGCTGTGTCAGCTTTTCATCCAAGATATTTTCACTAAAGACCGCCGGAACCCGATGAAGTCGGATTCGTTCCACCAACTCGGCCATCTGAGCGGCGGACGGATCAGCGACCTCGCTGGAAACCGACCCCAACAGATTGCTGACCTGAAAACCGTAGTCCCGAGCGAAGTAGGCAAAAGTATCGTGCGTGGTGACCAAGTGCCGCCGAGCCTCCGGGATGGCGGCCACGCCTGTCTTGATTTCTCGATCCAACGCGTCCAGTTCCAACAAATAGCCCTCGGCTCGCTGCCGATAGTCGCTCCCACCCGCGGGATCCAGTTGCGTCAACTCGTCGGCAATTCGCTGGACCATGCGTTTGACCAACGCTGGCGAGTGCCACACGTGCGGATCGGGCTCAGCCGGTCCGATCGCTTGGCCCGAAGAGGTTTCTGACCCGTCCGCCAATAAAATCAGCTCGGGCGTTAACGCCTCGGTCACCACCACACGCCGAGCCGCAGAGCCGGTCCCGACAAACAACGATTCCAGCCACGTCTCAAACCCCAGGCCCATCTCAAAGACCACCGCTGCCCGTTGAATCGCGACGCCATCTGACGGCTGCGGCAATAAACATGCGCGTCCTCGTTGGGTCCAACCAAAGTCGTCACCGACACCCGCGGCCCCCGACCGCCCGCACCAATCCCCCAAAATGCTAAAACTAGCCACTATCGGCAGACGAGTCCCATCTTTCAGTGGATTGCCGGCCGACCCGCCACTGCCTTGGCAGCCAACCAACACTCCCCAACTCAGCCAGGCGACCAACCCCAGCCAGAGATACCTTGGCCAGCGACAATGCCGACGCGCTGGCAACCCTGAACTCCCACCGTTCAACCGTCCCCCGCTCACCGTAGCCCGCCCCAACGCGACTTGCGACCTCTGACTCAATCGTCTCATTCGCCACATACGCCTTCTCGCTCTAATCGTGACTTTTTCGATCCGCTACCATTGCTGCCCCGGGGACGAACAGAGCCCTCTCCCGACCCGATCCATTGACCAGCCAAGTCCTACTACAATACCTCAGTTGCATTTCAATTGCAAGTAGACTAGATTTGCACCTAGAGCGGATCGATGGCGGAGGGCAGTGGATGGCCAACCCTGGTTACACGCTCCGCCAACCGATCAATGCCTCGGACTATCGTGCCGATCAATCCCGCTCGCGTTCAATTTGACCAATGGCGTCTTTAACCCGATTTCAAACAAACGAGGCCCATGATGACCGACACTGCCAACTCGCCCACCGCCGACCACAAGGTCCCCGTCACCGTTCTGACAGGCTTTTTGGGAGCAGGCAAAACCACGCTGCTCAATCGTATTCTCTGCCAGCAACACGGCAAGCGGATTGCGGTGATCGAGAATGAGTTTGGCGAGATCGGGGTCGACAATGACTTGGTAATCGGAGCCGAAGAAGAAATATTCGAGATGAACAATGGCTGCATTTGCTGCACGGTCCGCGGCGATCTGATTCGTATCTTGGGCAATTTGATGAAACGTCGCGATCGATTCGACTACATCCTGATCGAGACCACAGGCATGGCCGATCCTGGCCCCGTGGCCCAGACGTTTTTTATGGACGACGAAATTGGCTCGCAAATGTCGCTCGATGGCGTCGTGACGCTGGTCGATGCCAAGCATGTGTTACTGCATATCGAGGATAGCGACGAGGTCAAAGAGCAGATCGCGTTTGCCGATGTGATCTTGCTCAACAAGACCGACCTAGTGACGTCCGCCGAATTGGATGCATTGGAAGCGAGGATTCACGCAATGAACGCAGCTGCACGAATCCATCGCACCCGAGATGCTGCCGTCGATATTGACAAGATTCTTAATTTGGGCGGCTTTGACTTGAGCCGTGCGCTCGAGACCGACCCCAAGTTTTTGGAGCCGGAGTATCCGTTCGAATGGAGCGGCTTGTACGACTTGGCAGCCGGGAAATACACGTGGATCTTCCAGCCCGGGCCCGACCCAACCATGGGCGCGTTCTGCACGCCGGCCGTCCACGCCAGTGAAGCGGGCATGCGGGAGCGAGTTGAGTCTGCCGTGCGTGCGTTTTCGTCCCCCGAGCACGAATGCCCGCCGGGCAGCGAATGCCGAGTGGACGATCGTTTCCTGCAAGTGGGACTCGAAGGCGAGGCCCTCCGCTACACTTGGTTGATCGATCAGCCAGGCGCTTATGTCTGGTTTACGGAACACCACCCCGATGAATTTGCCGCCGTCTTGACCGATGAACAGGGACAGGCGCTGGAGCCGCTCGTCTCGCGCGAGTACAAGCCCGACCATGAACACGATGAAGAAGTCACATCGGTGGGAATTGCCACCCCAGGCGATTTGGATCTGCCCAAGTTCCAGAACTGGCTGCGAGAACTGCTGGCGACGCATGGCCCAGACATCTTCCGAATGAAGGGAATTTTGGCGTTCCAGAATTCCAATCAACGCTATGTCTTTCAAGGCGTACACATGCTGTTCGACGGACGCGAGGATCGGCCGTGGGGCGATGAACCGCGACGCAATTCACTGATTTTTATTGGTCGAAACCTCAATCGCGAGGCATTGAATCAAGGATTCGCCGCATGTTTGGCATGAACCGAAGTGCGACATCGGTTGCCGCCCAATTGGAGGAGTGCTGGTACGTAGCCCTGCCGGACCATGTAATCGACCTGCAATGGGCTCCCAACGGTCGACAACTTTTAGCAGTAACGGTCGAGGGCCTGGTTGTCGCGATCGAGGATCTCGGTGAACGGGCTCAGTTTCGCTCCGTGGGTCAGCATCAACTGGGGGCCAATGCCGTGGCTTGGAGCCGCGACGGTCAACTGGCCGCCAGTGGTGGCCAGGATGGCTGTGTTTGCATCTGGTCGGGCGGATTCGATTCCGCGCCCCTGACGCTGCGAAGTCAGGCGTCGTGGGTCTCACGGGTCGCGTTCAGTCCTCGCCGCGATGTGCTGGCCTGGTCTGCGGGGAAGTCACTACAGCTTTGGAATGCCGTCAATGGTGAGGTGTTCTACCAATCCGCTGAACATGACAGCACGATTGCCGACGTCGCTTGGAACCCGGACGGTTCCGCGGTGGCCGTAGTGGCCTACAATGGAGTCACGTTGCATGTGCCCGGCAAATCAAGCTCGCCGCGGAAGTATACCTGGAAAGGCTCCTCTCTGACGCTGGCCTGGAGCCCCGATGCCAAGTATATCGCGACCGGCGATCAGGATTCGACGATCCACTTCTGGCACGTGAAGTCCGGCAAAGACGCTCGTATGTCGGGTTTCCCCACCAAAGTCTTGGAACTAACTTGGCACCATTCGTCTCGCTGGTTGGTCACTGGCGGCGGCTCAGCCATCGTCTTATGGGATTGCAGCGGTGCTGGCCCGGCCGGTCGCCGACCCCATCTATGGGAGGCCGGGCTGGGCAAGATCACACAAGTCGCGTTTCAGCCGCAGGGCGACTATCTGGCCTCGACCGATCACGAGGGGATCCTACTCCTCTGGCACCTGGCCGATCGGCAAGAACCCATCGCGGCCTGCAAATTGTCGGCGGCCGGCACCGGCCTCCGCTGGAGTCCCGACGGTCAGCGATTGGCGATCGGACAAGCCAACGGTGTGGTCGTCGTCTTTGAACTTCAACCCGAAAAAGCTCCGGTATGAACCCCGACTACAATGCGCAAACTCAAAAGTTGTTGCTCACCCAACAGGCAGCCCGGACGCTGGAGACACGCCGGTCCAAAGTCTTGGGTCAATTGATGTTTTGCCAGGGCTGTTGTTGTGGGCAAACAGAAAAAGGCTTTCCGGAACTGCCTCGCGAACGGCTAAAACACGAGTGGAAGCAGCGGCGGCTAAACGACACCATCCAGCTGACGATCAGTGGTTGCCTGGGCCCTTGCGACTTGGCCAACGTCTGCTGCCTCGTGGTGCCCCACGATTTGCCGCAGTGGTTTGGCGGACTACACGCTCCCCAGCAATACGAGGACCTGGTCCGGTGGGCCCAAAGTTGCCAATCCGCCGGCACCCTGCAGCCGCTGCCCAATTGGCTACTGGAGCTTCGATTTGAGCGTTTCACCACCCAATCTTCTGGCTGTTCGGCCTTGAGTCAAGAGGCGAGTCTAACGCCATGATTCGGCTGGAACATCGGTCAAATAACCCAACCCCACTTGCCAGCAACCTGGTTGCTGGTCAGTTGCCTGATCATCGCTTTCGGCTGTACGGTGATTTACTGGCGGCCACTCCCCCCCACCGCTTAAGGAACAAAAATGAAAGTCGCCTATATTTTCGCCACATCCATGGCCAGCACCGTAAAGTTGGCAACTATGATCCTGCCGCAACTGGAACAAGGAAACCACGGCGCTGAAGTCGTTGGCATGATGTTCTTTGATGACAACCTGTTCTGCCTGCGACAAGGGGACCCGATCGGGGAACGCTTGGCAAAGATGGCTGCCGAACGAAACATTTTACTCATGGTCTGTGACCAATGTGCCGTGCGACGTGGATTGGCGGATGGTGAGTTCTCACAGTGCGGCACTGGCGAAGTCCACGCCCGCGGTCTCGTCAATGGTGTGGTCGCCGGGTGCTTTCCACAACTGTACCAGGCTCTGGCTGGCAGCCCGCCCGATCAAGTGATAACGTTATAAGCAGCGGCCACAAAGTAGACCGACCCGGCGCCTCAGCCAATGTCCTGTAGGAAGATGCCTTGATCATGCCGAGTACTTACCCAAGTCAATCCACCAAGCTCAGGCGAATAGCAACTCCCTGGCTCATGTGCCTGGGGCTGCTGGCTTTGCTCTGCCCATGCGACACTGGCACTCCCGTCCGAGCTCAGGAGTTGGAAAGGGCGACGGCGCCAACGCCGCCAACGCCCTCGATCGTGGTGC
>JAGYIQ010000005.1 GCA_018402565.1 Pirellulaceae bacterium
GAGAACTTCCGCTTGAAAAATATTTAATAACGTTGCGACCGACAAAATGCCCACGATACCCTCGTGAATGGTGATGTCGAATTACAAACGGTTGAAGATGTCGCTGCAACTCCCGATTACTACGCCATAGATCTATGGCCGCCTCGACAGCATGTGCGATTCGCGGCGGACGCAACTGGCTCGCCTGCCCTGGCTGCTCAGATTGGGGCAGCTCATTGATAAATTGCCATGCGGCGTCAATTGCGGCTTGGTCGTGAGCTTGCAAGCCACGCCAACGATACCGAAACAGATCGCCAGCCGTACGCGATGACTTCATTGCAATCGACAACAGGTCCACCGCTGAGTCCAGGCCCTGATGCCGTTCTCGGGGAATATCTAGCACATTTCGTAATTTCAAAATGCTGAGCAACTCGTCCTGACGAAGTTGAAACGGAGTAGCGGACAGCCCCAAGAAACGACATATCTTGCCGGAAAAAAAAGACTCTAGATTCTTGCGGGACTGAACGGTTTCGTTTTTTAGATTATGAATTTCATCGACAACAACCAGGGGCAAGCTTGGTATCTCGCCAGCAATCGCAAATCGTGTTAGGTCATCCAATGCATCCGAAAGCCGTTTGCCGTTCCGCTCTTCGAGAATTCGGTCGAAGCGTTGAGCAATATGGTCATTTTGGATCGCGCGACGATAAGACTGTCGCAGACGGAGACCAACTTCAAGATCGTCTTGCCACAATGAACTTGCGCGTCGCAGGTCAAGCATTTCCGCTACGATGCTCTTCGCGATTGTTCCAAAAACCTGTTTGCACCACCATTTCCGGTCATCAGGCCGAATACTGAAGTACTCAAACACAGAAGCTAGAGCTCGCCGCCGAGATCGGTCACGTTCACTTAATGCCGCCCCAAGAGCTCCATGCTTGGCAATCACAAGCATTGGCTGACTGCGAGTCGCGGCCCGTAACTGCCGCGACAGATCGACAATGTTACCAGAAGACCTTTTCGCTCTAGTGTTTGGGCTGCCGATATTCAACCAATCCAGAGCGCCTTTCGTACGAGCGCAATCGACCTTGAAGGCCTCCGCTTCGCGGAGCCATTTATTGAACAAAGCATCATTATTAGGCGTTAAGACTAAAACCGCTGGCTTGTTCGAAGGCAGACCTTCGGGGGATTTACCCGTACGTATCGCATCCAAAATGGAGACAGCGACAGCTAACGCTACGTAGGTTTTCCCGAGCCCCACCTCATCCGCAAGAATCATTATCTCCCGACGCTGGTTACCACCTGCAACGAACCGTTTCAAAATGGCGCTGGAGGTCACTTCCTGGCGAGCCTGATCGATCGCGACCTGGTTCTCGGAATCAGACTCATTGCCAAAGACCTGCCGTAAGGATTTCCCCAAATCGATATCTGGTGACAGAATCATAGAGTTACTCCAACAAAACGATCGCGATAAATACGAAATGGTCCATGTGCTAGTTCAGGATGGGCTTCCTCGAGCTTCTCCAATAACTCACGACATCGAAGAACCGCTGGTGTGAAACAGTTGCGAATCGGGCCATCATGTAATCGGTCTCGGCAACGCAACAAAGCGGCTAAAATCTCAGTAAGCTGAAAACCAACAGCGATTGGCGTCTTCAACGGCTCGTGGTTGCCTGTCGCTTGCCCAAGGCTAGCAAAAGCTCGTTCTGCGAGTTCAAGTGGACTTGTAGGTCCACGTAGAGCCGCATCCAAGGCCGTCTGAGAATAGCTAGCCCGATCCAGCGCAACTTCGATACCTGGTATCGCCTGTACAAATTTTCGAATAAAGTACGCTAGTATGCGACGCGTATCAATGACATCATCCTTCGCTCCTTTGGATTCGCCATCCGATGTCTTATTCCCTCCACCGTCCGCATCGCTGGGCTCACGCCCAAGCAGGAAGTAATCAATTAGCTCACCCTCGGTTGGCTTACGACCGACCAATTGAAGCGGAAGTGTTGCCTTTTCGTCAAAACGAACTGGGAAAATTGCGTGCTTGCCGTCCCAGCGTACCTCAATAAACAGGTGTGGTATTATCGTATCATTCTCCGTAGGCAATTCGCCCAGATTGAAATCGCACCGCGGACAATCAGCCAGATCTACAACCACCTCTTCTCCTGCCGCTGAGTCGTCGCGAAAACTGTAGAGAAGCCGGTAATTTCGGTCGACAGCAGGCGAAATTGGCATAAGCAAGACTAAGTCGTTTGGGATCGAAGAGTCTTCCCGAAAGCGAATAGCGATTTCCGTACCGTTTGCCGATACCTCGGACAGAAAACCTGGAAAATCAATCTCATCTTCCCTCGTTGGCATTTCAGTCACGGGCGCCGTACCGGTAAGCACTTCGATCGCCGGCCCTGCGAAGTCCAGAAGCGAGTCAAGCTGTCGACGTCGTCGTGCGGACAAGCGATAGACCATGCCGGCTTCCCAACTCTTCGGACCCCCTAATCCCAGACCACGACGTGTACAATTAGAGGATCCCGCGTACAAAACACTCCCCGCCTGTCCATCTAGAATAATCATCTTAGCGTGAAGTTGCCGGTACACTTGATTTTTGTCGGTGCTTCCATTGGCAACCTTCTTGCCGATTTCATAGTCCTCCGTTTCATCGTCATCCGTAGTGCCACTAACTTCAATTGGGTCTCCCGCGAACGGCAACGCCGCTCGAAGGAACAGACGTGAGCTAAGCCTACCCTTCAATTCCACTGCAACATCGGCATCAAACTCTGGTACCCAGCCCTTACCGGTTGAGTTTGCTGCACCGCGACAAACAAGCTCGATTGTCGGCGGGAAACTGAATCGTCGCATTACATCCTGGATCGCATCCGCTGCATTTATCCCCTCTGGCCAAAAAGGAGAGACGATCGTCAACTTTTCTGGCGGTGTCTCCGATAGTACCGCCCACTCAGACTCCATCCTTGGCAGCACCTCATTTGCCATAACGATAACGCACGGGCTATCATCCGGGAACTTACCTTCTGGCAACGACTCGGCCTTCTCGTGAAATATAGAGAGCTGTCGCCTTAGTTGAGGGCTATTGGATTCATCCGCAATCCGACGGAGTATTTCAATGGCTGACATGAGCAGGGCTCGCGGCGCACTCTGTCGCCCACCGTAGTCCAAGGAGACGATGCACTCATAATTCTGCCGAAATCCTTGCCGAGTCAAATTTGCAGAGCCCACTATCAATCGAATCAACCGCTCGGGAATACCCCCTTCGGGATCATCTCGAATCCACATCAACAAACTAATCTTGGCATGTTGTTTCGTATCCACGATTGGTATTGGATCAATGCGGGGCGAGCACCGGGCCAACTGCTTGCAACCGAGCGGGGAATACATAACCGTAACATCGGTCGCCTGAAGCCTTCGCTCCAATTCTGACCGAAATGCCCGCATACGACTGCTTGGCGACCTTACTCCTAATGCCGCCGCCAGAAGCTCCTCTTCGAAGAAGTCAAAGTCAATCTGATACGTCGTCGCTATCATAGACTCTAGTACGAATCCATCCGCGGGCGGAATATACCTATCAAGAAGGCGTTTTTCATTATCCATGTTATCTTCTAGGCCTCTTGTTTTCTTGAGAAAGCTTTTTGTTCTCGCGGAGCATGTGTATGAACGGCTCCAACCGATAGGGATGCGTCAACTCTTTACCGTCCGCAGCGAAGGGGGGTTCCATACGCTGGAAAATTGGTGACGGCCGAAGAACTCGACCGTTCTCCATGGTTATCCAATCCGATTTGGCAACACCTCCATCGAATTTACCCGATTGAACTTGATGGTGTCGACGGAGAATTTCCTCAACTACGCTCATGCCTTCTCTCGCATACTCGACAGCCTTCGCAAAACCCGCAAACCCATTAATCGTATCAAGCAGAAACGAAGCCTCAGACGTTTCGCTGAACTTCCCGAGAGCGGAAGCCGTTTCACGACATCGCTCGATTGCCTGCTTGGTGAATTGCTCCGAGAACAAGGCATCAATTCTCTTTGAAGAATTCTGCGTCCCCCACCACTGCAATAAATGAAAGGCACATAGGACTGCTTCATGGAACTGCTCTGTGACGATGATCGCCGTGACCACTGTCGGCAGACCTAAGGAGTTAGCCTTCTCGATCTTGCGTAGCTCTCGGCGGAGTTGCACGATAGATCCTAAGTTCCATCGATCTGGTAGACCACTGTTCGTACTCAGCGCCTGCAAGGCCTGTTCAACACAATTTCGACTATCGTCAGCAGTCAATGCGTCTCCGAGGAGCGCGCGTTCCATTTTATTCATCGCGACCAAATGACAATCTCTGGACCACGAAATCAGACCATCAAAAGTCATCGAAATCCGCCGCGAAGAGACTGGATCCGCGAGCCGCTTGAAATCTCGACCCGTCAGCTCTGGTTTCGGGAACTGCTTCGCCAGTTCGGTCCCCGCCTGAGTCAATGCACCCGTATCAGCACATGCCAGCTTACCGCCAATGAGCGCCGTCCAATAAGTTCCAATTGCTCCAGTTCGAGACTGATGCTTGAGCAATTTAAAATCCGGACTTATTGGTCCTCGACTGTCGGCGTAAAAATCATACATCTTTTCAGCATATGAAACTCCGCGTAGCCCATCGGCAGCAAATTTAGTACCACTTTTTCGAGCAGCAACGCAGGCTAATGCCCACAAACGCTCATACGGTTCCACTGCCTGTCGTCGCTGCGCGAGCCCCGAGGGACCTGGCAAACATGTGATATTACAGTCCGCGTTAGCTATCGCAGCACAAAGCATTGACAGATATCGCGACCGGGTAGTGATCGTTGTTATGCCGGGTAACAGCATTTCCGCTAGCGAACCGTACGTCTGAAGCGCGCCCAGCGGATCAACGCTTCGAGAACTCGTTCCTATCGGATCATAATCAGTTATAAACGGCAACATGCAATGCTTTTCCTTTTGCAACTGAACTGTGTCTTTTGATTAAAGTGCGGGGTCGCTATATCACAAAATTGGCATAAGCCTAACTCAATGCTCGAGCCAGCGGAACATGCAAGGTTTGACGAAGGATCGCCGACGTATTTGCTTGGCAAACCTGCCTGCAACCACAGAAGAACGAATGTTGTCACCTATTTGCATCTCTCGGCCATCGATGTGTAGCGGCCATCGCTCGCGCCATGCCCGATCGAGGAACTCGAGGACTCTGCGAGTCTGAGAAATTCCGAGTCCGTCGCCAATATTTTGCATCAAATCAGGACGGCAGGGCAGCATTGGTGGCCCATTCGCTTGACACATTACTTTGTAGGCAACCTTTGGCGGGAGTGAGTCAAACGGATTTATTCCTGATGCATGCAACTGATACACGGCTGTGAATGCAGCCAACGACAAAACACCTCGAATGAACCCAGCGCCGGCACACGAAACAAGATCGTCGCCCGATGAGTAATCGCACTTGTCGACATCGACTCTCATTTTCATAAACCGTTTTGAATCAAGAAGTCCCCACAGAAAGTGAAAGGGATCGTCACACATTAAAAGCGTCGCGCGAACGGTCTTTTTAGCTAGAATTTGATTGACAGCCTCAATCTGCGATTGATCATCCAATGCCCAATCGACCAAAAACTCTTCAGCCGACGACCACTGTCCCCAACCGCGGTATTTTTTATCGAAAT
Source organism: Pirellulaceae bacterium (assembly GCA_018402565.1). Classification (GTDB taxonomy): domain Bacteria; phylum Planctomycetota; class Planctomycetia; order Pirellulales; family Pirellulaceae; genus M30B19. The sequence continues at coordinate 5,644 of JAGYIQ010000005.1, forward strand.
CCCCCCATCGCAGCGAGAGTGCTGGCTCCAGCTCTGCTCGATCGAAAACAACATACTCGTGTGTATTTGACATCCATCCTCCCGTTTAGTTAATGCATAGCCGTTGCAGTTTATCCCGTGCTGGTCACAGATGCAATGTAGGATTTGAGTGAAAATTAGAACGTCGCAAACGGTATTTGGCCACATTTTCCAGCACCTGGAGGCGTTGACTGGAAATCGCGAGGGTACAAGGCCGATTAGGGACTACGGTGAGTGCTCGGTCCTGAACACGACAGACAGAAAGATTGGGGTACGAAAAATAGGCAAGGCCGGTCTTCGGTAAACCGGCAGCCTCTGCTGGTTTAAAGTGTGGAAATGCGGGAATATCTGCGGCATGATGGAGCTGCCGTCGCAGTTCCGCTGCAATGGCTCGGATGGCTACCTGGCGTGGCTGGACCATCTGCTGCAGATTCGCACCACGGCCAACGAGTCGTTGGCGGGAATCGATTACGACTTCCGGGTCTGCGATTCGCCGACTGAAATGCGGGACCTGATCCTGGAGCTGGATCAGGGCCCCGATCGGGCTCGGTTGGTGGCCGGGTATTGCTGGGATTGGATCAGCAAGCAGGACACGCAGCGGTACGACATCGCCTTCCCGCAGCACGGGTTTGCCATGCAGTGGAACCTGGCGGACGACGGCCAGTTGTGGTTATTGAAGGAGGGGTCGGTGAACCAGATCGGCTGCATCCACACCTGCCAGGGCCTGGAGTTGGGCTATGTGGGTGTGATCATCGGTCCGGACTTGGTGATCCGCAACGGGCGTTGGCAGACCATTCCGGAAGCTCGGTCGCGCAACGATTCCTCGATCAAGGGCTACAAAAAGCTGCAAAAGCACGATCCGCTAGAGGCCGCCCGACGAGCGCGAGGCATTATCAAAAACACCTATCGCACGCTGATGACCCGTGGACAGAAAGGCTGTTTTGTCTGGGCCAGCGACTTGGAGACCAATCTCTGGTTAAAAGCTCGGCTCGCCAGCCAACAACCACGTGCTCTAGCGGCCGAAGAACCCGGCGAGTATCGGGAGTAGGCAGGGGGAAGGTGCTTGGTGCGAGGTGCTTCGTGCTTGGTGCTTGGGTAAGAAGGCAGAAAAATTGGGGGCAGAAAAGTGGACGTGCTCGGGCATGTGACTCCACGGTTCAGTCGACTAGCGAGCACTCATTAGCCGCTCTCCCAATCCTCGACAGTAAGGCCGGGGACCCGCTGAAACTCTGCAACATTGTGCGTCACCAGCGTGCATCGATGGGCCAGAGCAATGGCCGCTATTTGTAGATCGTAGGGCGAGGCGGCGTTTCGCAAGAATGAAACCCAGACGTTGGTATCGACTAAGTACACTAGTCCAACTCCACCGGCTTCGGTAATTCACCCTGCGAGGGCCGCATGAAAGTTGCATCATCAATGGAACCCGCCAGATCGAAGTAACCCGGGGGCCAACCACGTTCTTCCGGTATCGGAGTGGCCGGCCGCGGCTCTAGCACAATCACCACATCGTACTCCTGGTCGGGTTTGCCGAGCGGGATCACGAGTGATAATGAACCTTCTTTATCAGTCTTTTTGGAAAGACGGATCGTATTCATCCATTGTTCTCCGGTGCGGTGCTCTGTGACTCGCTATCCCATGAGCTCCTTCAGCATCCTCCGAATCTCGTCTTCAAGCGGCGCGATCTGGCAAGCTCAAGCAGCAAACGTGGACGGCTAGTGGTGGAAATGCCGAGTGAACGGAATTTCACAACCCGTTATCGACTTCATTTCGTCGATCCACGCAACGGGAATGTGCGGCACCACCGCCAAGACGAATCCGTCACGCGGTACGGTTGGACGGTGATCGGGGTCCAGGATACACAAAATTGGCAGCGTCGTGGTTCGGAAAGGGAAAGAAATCCGGCGTTTCTTGACTGTCATCGCTCGGTTGGTGGCCGGGTATTGCTGGGATTGGATCAGCAAGCAGGACACGCAGCGGTACGACATCGCCTTTCCGCAGCACGGGTTTGCGATGCCGTGGAACCTGGCGGACGACGGCCAGTTGTGGTTATTGAACCTCGTTCTTGGTTCTTGGAGCTGCGGCCGGGGGAACAGGCAGAAAAATTGGGGGCAGAAAAATGGACGCGGCCGGACTTCGGTAAACCAGCAGCCCAATGTAAACCAGCAGCCCTCTGTAAACCAGCAGCCTCTGCTGGTCGAAGTGTGAAAAGACACGGAGTGCGGTAGGGGTAGACACTACGAGCAAACGCCTGTCGAGATCAAACCGAGCGAGGGGCAGCGCACGCCTACGGCGTTGCGGCTCGGGTTCATGGTGTAGGCTTAGGGGTCTTTGCCTCGCAAAATGCCCCCAAGTCCAAGGAGTTTCCATGGCCCTCGACACCCCGTCCACTGAGTTGACGAAAAGCCCTGATGTCCAAGAATCGCACCCGACCACGAAAGTCGAGATGTGGCGAGGCGGCTCGCTCGGTACGAAGCATCCGAACAATCGGTCGCCGAATTCTGCCGATCTGTGAACTGTTCCGTGCCCTCATTTTACCAATGGCGGAGAAAGCTCCGGTTGGAGCAAACGTCGCCTGGCTTCCTCCGAGTCCAATCGTCGGTCGCATCCGCGGACACCAATCTCGAAATTCGCTTGCCCAGTGGTGTGTCCATCTTCTTGCCGCTGCATGCCATTTGCTCGTTACCTAAGATCTTGGAGCAAGTGGCCTAAACCATGCTCGCTTTCAACCCGGCAATCAAGATCTATCTGCATACCGAACCCGTCGATGCTCGCAAAAGCTTCGACGGGCTCTTCGGCCTGATTAAGACTGACTTTGGCTTGGACCTGCGCAACGGGGGGCTGTTCATGTTCCTCAATAAGCGACGCAATCGAGTCAAGCTGATGTATTGGGACAGTGACGGAATCGCCATCTGGATGAAACGATTGGAGCGTGGCTGTTTCCAGCGCCCACTGCGCTCACCTGATGGCAAGCATGTCATCATCGAAGCGACCGAACTCCACTCCATTTTATCCGGCATTGAACTGAGTAGCATCAAGCGAAGAGTGCGCTACAAGTCACCGCTAGTCGGCTCGACCTAGCGTTGGGTCATACTAGATCAGGAAATATGGCTTTATTTTTCGGATCTAGAAGAAACACCTCTTGCGCTGGTGTAACGTTTACAGTAAAACAATGATCATGAGTACCGCACGCGAACTGCCGAACGACCTCAGTACCGCACACCAAGTCATATTGACGATGAGTGAGATGCTGACGCAACATCGTGAAGAGTTGGCAGCCATGAAGCAAGCATTGGCGGAGCTGGAGCGCGAGTGCCATGCGCTGAAGTCGGGCAAGCGTCGAGAGAAGTTCATCAATCCAGATCAAAGGCTACTTCCTTTCGGCGACCAAGCGGCAGTTTTGGCACAACTCGAGACCGCACGGAAGGCGGCCGAGGCTGAAGTCCAACGCATCACTTATGATCGCAAAAAGCCACCTAAGGATCACAAGAAGCCGGCCAACACTTTTCCTGCATGCTTACCACGCGAGGTGATTGAAGTTGCTATCCCGCAACCGTATCAACTACGGATTGACTCCGGTGAGCTGATCGTTAAGCGATACGAGATTAGCGAAGCACTGAAGACGATCCCCGCAAAACTGGTGGTCCTACAGTATAAGAAGCCGGTACTGGCCTATGCCGCGAATCTGGAGCGTGAGCTGCCGGTTGACGGCGAGGCAAACCTGGGTGAGAAGGGGCGATACCATCCCTCGACTGGCGCGGCGGTTGTGTATGGCAAGTTCGCCCAGCACTTGCCGTTCTATCGCTTGCAAGACATGTTTGCGGCAGCGGGCTGGACACCGACTCGTTCAACCTTGGAGTACCTGACCTCTTTGGTTGAAGACGCGACCAGTGACATTCTGGCAATCATGCGTCAACGGCTGTTGAAGGCTTACTGCATTGGTGTGGACGACACCGGCGTCAAACTGATCATGCCCAAGGAAATGCCGAAGCTGACAGCGGGAACGCAGGACCTGCGGCAGCAACGCTTGGTGGAGAAGATGCAAGAGGCATACGACCAAGACAAGGGATCGATCAACGCCAAGATGTGGGGCTACACGAGCTTCGATGCAACAGCACCCTATGATATGTTCGACTTCCGCGTGTCGCGGCACCGAGATGGCCCTGAAGAGTTTTTGGCGGGCTATGCGGGGCACGTGATGGCTGATTGTTATTCTGGCAATATGAGTGTGATTCTGACGCCCGGATCAAAATGATCCGTCTGGCGTGCTGGGCTCATGCGCGCGCCACATATACGAGAACCAGAGTCACGATCCCGTTGCCGCGGCGTATCCGTTGGCGTTGATGCAGCAACTCTATGATATTGAACGGCGAACCAGCCAATGGTCGGCCGATGCACGCAAGGACTTGCGTAACAAGGAATCCCGACCGATTCTGGACCGCCTCAAGGCCTGGCTGGATGGGCCGATTCCGGACAGCATTCTGCCGGCGAGCAAACTGAGTGGTGCCTTCAACTACTTACGCAATCACTGGGAAGCATTATGTGAATTCGCCCGGGACGGCCAACTGCCGATCGACAACAATCAATGTGAACGCCTGATGCGTCTATTGGCAACCGGGCGAAAGAACTGGCTGTTCATGGGCAGCGTGAAGGCAGCCCAGCGGAACGCCAACTTAATGAGCCTGGTAGCGAGTGCCCACCGGCAAGATTTAGATATCGCGGCGTATCTAGAAAGTGTGATTACTCATCAACTCCGGGGGACTGCCTCGGCCGCCGATTGCTTACCAGACGTCTGGAAGACCCACCATCCGGAGGCAGTACGCACGTACCGGGTCGAGGAGCGACGCTACAAGGCGGACACGGCCAAGCTGCGATCAGCCAAGCGTAAATGCGAAAGTCGCTCCAAGCAGCAAGCTGAGGCCTAATCACGACCGGATCCAGCCAACGGGTCGTGTACGCTTACGTTGCGGTTAAACAACGCACCTCGCCCCCAGACGGCGGCGCCACCGAAACTCACACCAACTCACTCTGTAAACCAGCAGCCCCTGCTGGTCGAAGTGTGACAAGACTTACGCGTTGTTAGTGTGAAGAGGTGTGAACAAGGGTCGGCAAGCGACATCAGGCAGCACAAGACAAAGCCGCGCGCCGGGCGACGACCGTCTATGGCTTCGCTATTAACGCCGTTCACGCCCCCTCGGGTTACGTGCTGCATCGAGGTTGACTCTCAGCCCCCGACGCAAAAGCGGGAACCACATGGGATAGTGGCAACGGTACGCCTGCCTTGCTAAACTTTTGCCTAGCTCATGGCATTTCACTCACGGAGTTCCAAGAATGACGGATAGGTATCACGATTCAATGATGGGACCACGGGAATACGTGATCTATACGGACGAATCGGATAAGGCTGGCAACTATTTCTCCAATTTCTATGGCGGGGCCCTGGTGCAATCACCAGACCTTCAGCCAGTCGTCAACCAATTAGAGAATTGTAAATTGCGTTTGTATTTAATGAGCGAGGTCAAGTGGCAGAAAGTTACCGAGAACTACCTGGCTAAATATATCGAGCTGATGAGTGTTTTTTTTGACCTAATTGCCGCGGACAAAGTCAAAGTTCGCATTATGTTTACTCAAAATCGGAATGTCCCAATCGGGTTGAGCCAGGAGCAACGTCGCAATGAATACTTCCTTCTGTATTACCAATTTCTAAAACATGCATTTGGGCTGCCATTGTCGACAATCAACGATCAACGGGTGCATGTGCGTCTAAATCTTGACCAACTGCCATCGAATCGGGAGCAAAATCTGACGTTCAAATCCTACATTTTGCGACTCAATCAAAATCCTCAGTTCCGTGCGGCGCGAGTTCGATTCCTGCCCGATCAGATTGCCGAGGTGGATTCACAGCATCATATCTTATTGCAGTGCCTAGACATTGTGCTCGGTGCCATGTGCTTCCGACTAAATGACAAGCACAAAGAAAAGCTACCATCGCAAAGAATGCGAGGAAAACGAACCATTGCGAAGGAACGACTCTATAAGTTCATTCTCGGACGGATACGCCAGATTTACCCAAACTTCAACATTGGCCTATCGACGAGCGATAAAGGTGATATCACCAACCGCTGGAAGCACCCCTATCGACACTGGAAGTTTATCCCAAAAGAGTTCGAAATCGACGGCGCGAAATCAAAGCCAAAATAAAAACCCCGCGCTCTCTATGCCTTTCGGCGTGCCCCAAGTGGAACTTGGGGCTTCGAGAGCAACAGGGTCTATACTCAGTATCGGATAGGTTAGGCGCAAAGTCAATTGACACTAGGAAAAATTTCCCAAAGCGTTCTCAACCAATCGGGACTTCACTTCTTTTCCCGGAACTTTCGGGTCCTCGGGGGATGTGACGCGGGACGAGATCCTGAAGTGGGCGGCGTTTCACAAGGCCGAAGTGGTGGAGATGGAGCTGCCGTCGCAGTTCCGCTGCAATGGCTCGGATGGCTACCTGGCGTGGCTGGACCATCTGCTGCAGATTCGCATCACGGCCAACGAGTCGCTGGCGGGAATCGATTACGACTTCCGGGTCTGCGATTCGCCGACTGAAATGCGGGACCTGATCCTGGAGCTGGATCAGGGCCCCGATCGGGCTCGGTTGGTGGCCGGGTATTGCTGGGATTGGATCAGCAAGCAGGACACGCAGCGGTACGACATCGCCTTCCCGCAGCACGGGTTTGCCATGCAGTGGAACCTGGCGGACGATGGCCAGTTGTGGTTATTGAACCTCGTTCTTGGTTCTTGGAGCTGCGGCCGGGGGAACAGGCAGAAAGATTGGGGGCAGAAAAATGGACGCGGCCGGACTTCGGTAAACCAGCAGCCCAATGTAAACCAGCAGCCCCTGCTGGTCCGAGAGATGCTGTAAACCAGAGCGTGTTGGCGGTGTTCTGGCAAACCAGCAGCCCCTGCTGGTCGAGTGTGAGACTTGGCGGTGTTCTGTAAACCAGCAGCCCTGCTGGTCGAAGTGTGAATAGACTTGGCGGTGTTCTGTAAACCAGCAGCCCCTGCTGGTCGAAGTGTGAAAGACTTGGAGGTGTTCTGTAGAAGCCAGCAGCCCCTGCTGGTCGAAGTGTGAAAAGACTTGGCGGTGTTCTGTAAACCAGCAGCCCCTGCTGGTCGAAGTGTGAAAGACTTGGCGGTGTTCTGTAAACCAGCAGCCCTGCTGGTCGAAGTGTGAAAAGACTTGGCGGTGTTCTGTAAACCAGCAGCCCCTGCTGGTCGAAGTGTGAAAGACTTGGCGGTGTTCATGTAAACCAGCAGCCCTGCTGGTCGAAGTGTGAAAAGACTTGGCGGTGTTCTGTAAACCAGCAGCCCCTGCTGGTCGAAGTGTGAAAAGACTTGGCGGTGTTCTGTAAACCAGCAGCCTCTGCTGGTCGAAGTGTGGAGAGACTCGGGTGTTCTGTAGGGAGACTGTACAGCAGCCGCCTGCTGGTCGAAGTCGTGCGAAGCAGAGCACTTGGCGGTGTTGCTGTAAACCAGCAGCCCCTGCTGGTCGAAGTGTGAAAGACTTGAGCGGTGTTCTGTAAACCAGCAGCCCCTGCTGGTCGAAGTGTGAATAGACTTGGAGTCTGGTAGGGGGAGACTGTACTAGCAGACGCCAGTCGAGATAAAATCGAGCGCGGGGCAGCGCACGCCTACGGCGTTGCGGTTAAACAACGCAACTCGCCCCCAGACGGCGTCGCCACCCGAAACTCACAACAACTCACTACAACTCACTACAACTCACAACAACTCACAACAACTCACACCAACTCACACCAACTCACGCAACTCGGCTGGCGAACGACTACTGATCTGGGCTGGGTCGCTCGGGAGTGGTCATCCGATCTTTGAAGTAGGCTTCCCCCAATAACGCTTGCAGATCTTCCTCGTTTTGTAACTTGTCCAGCCGATCGAAGCCCAATTGGATGGCCTGTTTCAGCGCTTGACGAGCCCGATCCATGAATTCCTCCGCTCGCTCGGGGATCTTCTGGCTGGCGACGGCATAGACTTTGCTCAGCCCAATCTGATGGAACCGACTGAGTGACGGCTCCACCGATACGGCTTCCGCCAAGATCAACCCCTCGCCCAATTTTCCGGACTTGAGCAGCGCGTACGCCTGCTGGATCTTAAATTCGCTGCGATCGCCTTCTCGACAGTACTGCAGCCCTTGCTCCCAGTCCAACACCGCCTCCGCAAATCGCTGCATTTTCACCAACAGTTCGGCTCGCATTTGATAGCTCATCGCCAGTTGGTTCTGTACCGGCCGGTGGTTGGTGTCTCGTCGGTAGGTACTCACCAGCGTTTCAATCGATCGACCCAACGACAACAGCGAATCGTCCGACTGCCCCAAATCGTATTGAACTTCCGCCAAAATCCGCCAACTCAATCCCAAGCCAGAGTGGTACTTCAGGATTGAATCGTTTTTCTGAGCCAAACGCGTGAAGATCTCGATCGACTGCTGGACGCTGGTCATGGATTCCTCCAACCGCTTCAAATATCGCAGCGTATTGGCATAATTCCGCAGGGTCCGGGCCAATTCATACGCATAATTGTCGAACGAAGGAAATTGGTCCACCAGGTCGCGATGAATCCCCAAGGCTTGCTGCAGATAGACAATACTCTCTTGGTCCTGCTCGAAGTCGGACAGCGTGACACCAAACTCGCTGTTCAAGCGGGCCAGCTCAAAGGCCCTCTCTTTATCGCTGGGATACTTGGCCGCCACCGCTGCCCTGACCTCGATGGCTTGTTTGTAGTAGGTGGTGGTTTGTTCACGTTGGTTCATCTGAAACGCAACTGTCGCCAAGCTCCAGAGACAACCGCCTTTGGATTCCCGAAACGAATCATTGTCCGGCTCCAGCTGGATTAGCTGTTCTTGAAATTTCAACGCATCGGTATAGGCCACGATGCTCTCGTTGAAGTCCCCTTTATCTCGATGCACGTTTCCTATGCTGATCAAGGCCTTGACCAGTCGCCGCCGTGAATCGATGTCCGTCTCGTCCTGCTGGGAGAGCGACGTCAACAGATTGGCCGCGTTCTGAAAACTCTCCCCCGCCTCGGCTCGGCGGCCGTTCTCGCGGAGACTGCCTCCCAAATTCTGGTAATTGATGGCCAATCGCTTCTGAAATTCTTTATTCTCGGGTTGGCTGCCGTGCAAGCCTTTCCAGATGTTGACGGCTTGTTGATCGTTGTCGACCGCTTGTTGGATCATCCCCAGGCGAAACTGAATGATCGACAGATTATTCGCGCCCTGGGCTCGCATCTTTTGTGCCTCGATCGAATCCCCCTGGGCATTGGCGAACAGTTCCCACTGCTTCATGGCATCATTGAGAACTTTACGTTCCACCTCGTTGATGGTCGTTCGACTCCCCAGCAGATCTTCCATCAAATCGGAAGTGAACGTTTGCAACGCATCCAGGGCTTGTTGGTTCGCCGTCTGAGCGAGTTGTCTCTGCCGCGATTCTTCGAGTCGCGCCTTGTCCGCGATGTCAGCCTTCTCAACGGCAATCACTCGCTGGCGATTGGCCTCCCACAGCCCCAGACTCGTTCCCAAGATGCCCGCCAATAGGGTCAAGGTGACTAAACTGGCTGCGATCACCAGTCCCTTGTTTCGCCGGACAAATTTTTGCAGTCGATACTGGGCGGAAGCGGGTCTGGCCTCGACGGTTTCACCCGCCAAGAATCGCTGGATATCCCGCCCCAAACCACTGGCTGTCTCGTAACGCCGATCGCGATTCTTCTCGAGACACTTCATCACAACCCAGTCGAGTTCGCCTTTGAGCAAGGCGGTTAGCTTGCGTGGATCGATCTTTCGCATCGCCGCCAGAGAGGGCAACGCATCGTTGGTCGACAGTCGAGTACTGGGCTTGGACGGTTCGTCTTCCTTGATCACACGAATCATCTCGCCGATTCCCGCGGCTTTGAGCCGAGCTCGATCGATCGGCCGCAAACCGGTCAGCAATTCGTAGAGGATCACTCCCAGTGAATAGATGTCGGCCCGCGTGTCAATGTCGACCCCCGAATAGCCGGCTTGTTCGGGGGACATGTACTCCAATGTCCCAATGACGGCACCAAATTGCGTTTCGATCGAATCATCGACGAGTCTGCCGCCGATCGCCTTTGCCACGCCGAAGTCAATCACCTTGGGAACGGGCTGGCCATCAACCAAGGTCACCAGAATATTGGCGGGTTTTAAGTCGCGATGCACGATCCCCTTTTGATGGGCATGTTGAACGGCATTACAAATCAGGCTGAACAGTTCCAGGCGTGCGCTGGTCGTCAGCTGGGCCTCATCAGCGAACTTGGTCAGTGGCAAGCCATTGACCAGTTCCATCACGAAGTAGGGCTGGCCCCCGGGGCTGACACCGCCATCAAAAATCTTGGCGATATTCGGATGATCCATCATCGCCAACGCTTGGCGTTCGTTTTCAAAGCGAGCAATGACGGACTTGGTATCCATGCCCGCCTTGATAATCTTGATGGCGACATCCCGACGGATGGGCTTGGATTGCCGGGCGCGCCACACCGCGCCCATCCCGCCGGACCCGATCTCCTCGATCAGGCGGTACGGCCCATAAGTCTGTGCCAGGTCGCGGGATGGCAAAAATTCCGTGGTCGGCTGATCTGGCCGGTCAGGGGCGGAAACCCGGTCCGGGGCGGAAAGTAGGTCCGGGGCGGAAAGTAGGTCCGCGGCGGCTGGCTCTGCTGCCGTTGGGTCGTCTGCGCTGGGTGGGGTACGCGAGCTGGCTGGGCTGGGTTGGGCCAAGACTTTTTCCAACGCCAGGATCCGTTGGATCGCCGCAATTTTCTCCGTGTTTCCTTGGCAGGCCCGTACGAGAAACTCTTCTCGGGCGGCGGCACCTTCGATCTGCAAAACGCCAATGAGGATCTCGGTTTCGTTCATGATAGCTCGCGACATTGACCTTGAAGGCTTCGGATCCCCGGCTCACCGCTGGCGGCTTCGGGCCCGACCATGGCTTAACGGTTACGCAACATTGTAGGACAACCCCGCGAGGCATTCCACCGGCAGAGAGTGACTGGCCAGTCGTTTCATTGCTGGCGAGAAACCGAATCGGTACCGTTGGACCTGGCTTGGAACTCCAGTCGCCCTAGTGCTTTTGTCACCGTCTGAATTTGGGATCGGTGTGGTAAAGAGGTCAGGAGTCAATTGCCGGAACGGCCCTGCGGGTGCTGCGCACAATTGAAGCCTGACCCTTTACCACACGGCAAGCTTTGGCTGTGACAAAGCCCTGGTCGCAATAAATTGCCCCAAAGTACTTTTTGCAGCGCGGGACCTGGGCCTGCTTTCCAGGTCGCCATTTTGCTTTCTTTTAGGCAGCCATACGTAACTGTATTTCGCGAAGCGGACCACCTAACCGGACTTCGTCATGACTTCGTTCCAGATTGGGGTGGGACTTCAAGTCGAAATCCAGGACCATTTCCATGTCCAGGCCAGGTCCATGTCGAAGTCCATATCCGCGTCGTCGTCCAGATTCATGCACGGTCCATATCCGCGTCGTCATCGGAATCGTCATCGGCATCGTCATCCGAATCGGCATCGTCATCGGCATCATCATCCGCATCATCATCTGCATCGTCATCCGCATCGTCATCAGCGTCATCATCTGCATCATCATCCGCATCATCATCCGCATCATTATCCGCATCGTCATCCGCATCGTCATCTGCATCGTCATCGCCGTCGTCATCCGCATCGTCATCGCCGTCGTCATCCGCGTCGTCATCCGCATCAGCATCGGAATCGTCATCGGCGTCGTCATCCGCATCGTCATCCGCGTCCATGTCTGCGTCAGCATCCGCGTCCGCATCGGCATCGTCATCCGCATCCATGTCTGCGTCAGCATCATCATCCGCATCATCATCCGCGTCCATGTCTGCGTCAGCATCCGCGTCCGCATCGGCGTCGGCATCCGCATCCATGTCTGCGTCAGCATCCGCGTCCGCATCGGCATCCGCATCATCATCCGCGTCCATGTCTGCGTCAGCATCCGCGTCCGCATCGGCATCGTCATCCGCGTCCATGTCTGCGTCAGCATCCGCGTCCGCATCGGCATCCATGTCAGCATCGGCATCGGCATCCATGTCCGCATCGGCGTCCATGTCAGCATCGGCATCGGCGTCTGCATCCGCGTCAGCATCCATATCAGCATCAGCATCAGCATCGGCATCCATGTCAGCATCGGCGTCAGCGTCCGCATCGGCGTCGGCATCGGCGTCTGCATCGGCGTCCATGTCTGCATCGGCATCAGCGTCCGCATCCGCATCCATGTCTGCATCGGCATCAGCATCCGCATCCGCATCCGCATCAGCGTCCATGTCAGCGTCAGCGTCCGCATCGGCATCGGCGTCCATGTCTGCATCGGCATCCGCATCCGCATCCGCATCAGCGTCCATGTCAGCGTCCGCATCCGCATCGGCATCGGCGTCCATGTCTGCATCGGCATCAGCGTCTGCATCAGCATCAGCATCAGCATCGGTATCAGCATCGGCATCCGCATCGGCATCCATGTCGGCGTCAGAATCTGCATCCCCCATATCATCTTCCAACTGGCCGTTATTGCCAGATTTGCCAGCTTTGCCGCGACCAGCATCGCGATCCGAGTCTACAGTGGCCGATTCGATCTGAAGGAAATTGCTTCCGTTCTCGTTGGGATCTTCCACTGACGCTATCCTGCCATCGACTTGGGCGTCACCGCCTACGCTGAAGTCCGCTCCCTCGCGAAGTGCGTTCACTCGCTCGCGTGCTGCATCGACTTGGGCGGGATCGCCGACGCTCAATACTGCGCCCAAGACATCGGCACGATCTCGGTTCCCGAGTCTCTTAAATCCGGAAGAATCCAACAACCTGTCTAAGACGACTTTCTTTTCCAAGAACTTTTTGTGTACATCCTCGATTATCGCAACTTGTCCGTCGCGTACCGCAAGATAGGCTCTAAGCAGCTCAATGTATTCCTGTTGCTTCTGCTGGTACGCCTTTCTACTATCATTATATTCTTTGTTTGCAGCAACCCGTTCCGCCTTAGCCTTGCCAAACTCAGCCAAATTGGCGCTCTCTCTGGCTGCCCTGAGGACGGAATCTTTTCGCTTATAGTTGTCTAACGCTTTACGTTGCTCGATACTTAGTTTATCGCGTTCCAGTTTCTTGTTCAGAGAATCCTGCTCTATCTGGCGGTATTCGTCCTGTTTCTCTCGAAATACTTTAATAGCAGCGGCATAGTCCTTCGCTGTTGCTAGTGCGTCGTCCAGCAGACCTTCGGTTGCCTTGTCCAGTTTACTTCCACCGCCACTTCTCTCCCCAACGCCAGCTACTGGCGCAATCTTGCCATCGACTTGGGCGTCATCGTCGGCGCCCAATAATGCGTCCAGGACATCGGCACGATCGCCGTCCCTGAGTCTTTTGTATTCAGGAGAATTCAACAACTCCTGTCGGGCGGCTACCTCGAGCAACCCAGCTTGTCTGTCGCCTGCCGCAATTTTCTCGTATGCGTCGTAGAGTTCCCGTTCCTTCTTCCGGGACGCGTTCAATGCATCACCGAATTCTCTCTTTGCTGCAACCCATTCTGCCTGAGCCTTGTTATATTCACCCCGACCGCCCTTCCCACCTCGAGCTAACTGGAGGGCGGCATCCTTTTGCTTCAGCTTATCGAACGCGCTACGTTGCTCGTCTAATGACTTATCGTATTCGAGTTTCGTGTACAGGGCAGCCTTTTCTAGCTTGAGGTTTTCTGTTTTCTTATCTTCCTGCAATGCCCTATTGGCAGCGGAGTACTTCTTCGCTAGTTCCAGTGCCTGGTTGACGCTCGATACCGCGCCCATGACTTCGGCGCGATCGCCGTCCCCGAGCCTTTTGTATCCGGGAGAATTCAATAATTTCTCTCGGGCGACTGCCTTTTCCAAGGACAAATTTTTGTGGACTTCGCGCAAGGCAGCTTCTCTGTCGCGTGCCGCAACAACGTGTTTACTGTATTCACTGTTTGTGTCGAGTTCCCGCTCCACCTTCTCGAACGCGGTCGATGCATCACCATAGTCTTTCTTTGCAGCATCCAATTCTGCCCGAGCCTTGGCAATTTTAGTCGGATCGCCCGTCTCGTTGGCGGCGTCCAGGGCGTAACCCTTTTGTTCCTGCTTATCGTACGCCTTACGTTGCTCGTTCCATGCTTTATCGTATTCGAGTTGCTTGTTCAGGGCATCCTTTTCTAACTTGCGGTATTCTGGTTCCTTTTCGCTTAATACCTTATCGGCAGCGGAATACTTCTTCGCTATTGCCAGTGCTTCGTCCAGCAGTTTTTGGGTTGGTGCATCCAGTTTAGGCAAGGGCTGGACATTACTACCACCTCCGGTATCTCTCCCACCTCCACCGCCCTTTCGCCCCCCGTCCGTGTCGACGTCCATTTCCCTATTGGCGTCAGAAACCGCATTGCCCACATCGAGCTGAAGGAAACTGCTTCCATTCTCGTTGGGATCTTCCACTGACGCTATCTTGCCATCGACTTGGGCGTCATCGCCGACGTTCAATACCGCTCCCAGGACATCGGCATGATCGCCGTCCCCGAGTCTTTTGAATCCGGGAGAATTCATTAACTTATCTAGGGCAACTTTCTTTTCCCAGGACAAATCATCGTGGACCTCGCGCAAGGCAGCTGATCTCTCGCGTGCCGCAGGATAGTATTTACGGTTTATGTCGTCGAGTTCCTCCTCCTTCTTCCGGTGCGCGGTCATTGCACCACGAGCTTCTATGTTTGCAGCATGAAATTCTGCCTGAGCCTTGGCAATTTTAGCCGGATCGCCCGTCTCCTTGGCTGAGTCCAGGGCGTAACCCTTTTGATTCAGCCTATCGAGCGCTTTACGTTTCTCGTCCAATGATTCATCGTATTCGAGTTTCTTGTTCAGGGCATCCTTTTCTAGCTTGCGGTAGTCGGGTTCTTTTTCGCGTAATACTTGATTGGCAGCGTAAAACTTCTTCGCGATGGCCAGTGCTTCGTCAAGCAGTTTTTGGGTTGGTGCATCCAGTTTAGGCAAGGGCCGCGTGTTGCCACGACCGGCATTCCCATCGCCAGTCCTGGCTTTGGACTCGGCTGCGGCGTCGGACTGCGCCACGACAACGCTGGGCGTCTGGAATAGTAACCCAATGACGCCTAATAGGACCAAGCGAACGACTCGAGAGGACATAAACAAGCCTTTAAAATCTGAAGCTTTCTAGCGACACTTCACCTCTATAGTGGACTCGTCGGAGGAACCCTCGCAACCCGCCCTCATTCCCCTACAGAACGATGGGATCTGACACGAAACGGGAACTTCTAGTGCTTTGTCACAGCCAACACTTGGCGTGTGGTAAAGGGGTCAGGAGTCAATTGTGCGAAGCACCCGCAGGGCCGTTCCGGCAATTGACTCCTGCCCCCTTTACCACACTCGGCCATTTCCATCCGGATTCGGGCTGCCGCGGGCAGTTGCTCAATCCTCCGGCAGGTCCGAATTAGCGGCGGTTTGGAGGTTTTGAGGCTCCAACCGCCGCAATTCGGGCAAAAATTTCAAGTAAAAACCGGCGACGTGTTGGATCGTATCCACGCGAAACCATTGCCGAGTATGCTTGAAACGAATCCCTCCCAAGGTCATGGCGGGGTTCGGTACCGAGTAGACCGACTCGGGAGTGTTGGTCAAATGCAAGGTGGCCCAAGCCAGCTTCTTGAGGGCTGATAGAAATCGTTCGCTCTTGGCCGAATCGCCCACTTTGACTGCCAATTGATAGCCCGCCAACAAGCCTTCCGCGCGGGCGCCATCCGCAAACGGGAAGTCGCCGTAGTCGTAATAGAAGGAACCACAATAGTCGGGGTACAACGCATCCGTCTCGTGGTACATATGCGCCACCATTTGCTCCGCGTCGGCCAAAACAAAATCTCGGGCACCGTCCCAGCGTAACTCGGGTACGTCCCAGAGATCATTGATCGCCATCATCAACCAGGAATCCGAAGGCAATGCCGCAAACTGATCGGCATACAATCGCGGCCGCTCTTCGACCAAGAATCGGAGAGCCGATTGGATCTTTGTTTTGAGGACCACTTTTTCGTCGGCACTGGCCGAGTTCTTGTAGTAGGCCACCAGCCCGCAGAGCGCTTCCCCCGGGTAAAAGAAGGAAAACAGTTCGCGATTTCGTTCTCGATCGACTCGTTTATCCAAATAGACGTGATAATAAATGAATTCTCCATCGTCCTGAATCTCTGACAGCATGTGATTCACCAACAAGCTCTCGACTTCCGCGAAAGACGCATCACCGGACAGTCGCCGATACTCGGAGAGCACATACAAGTAAATGCCGGCCCCCCCCAACTTGCCTTTGCGGTTGTAATAAACATACGCGGCC
The DNA here is from genome assembly GCA_018402565.1 of Pirellulaceae bacterium. Taxonomy (GTDB): domain Bacteria; phylum Planctomycetota; class Planctomycetia; order Pirellulales; family Pirellulaceae; genus M30B19. The sequence goes on from JAGYIQ010000005.1 coordinate 22,058, forward strand.
GGCTTTCCTGCACTTGTTTCATAGCGAACCAGGTGTTGCGCCAAGTATTCATGAGCCTTTTTCGCGGCCGTCAGGCGACTGCGATCACCGGTCTCCATAAAGTCCAGCAGCAATAACAGCGCGCCGCCGCTGTGCCGCAGGTCATTGTAGTATGGATTTTTGACGACATCACGATCGGGATGTTGATGATCTTTGTAGGAGTCATTCGCCGCGTCGTAGTAATAACGGAAGCGACCGTCCGGGAGCTGGGTCCGAACCAAAAAGTCGGAACCCGCCAACGCGGCTGGCCGCAATTGATCTGTTTCAAAAGGTGGTTGGATCGGATGACCTCGGAACAACCGCAACCATCGATCTTCGTAACTGACGTAGCTGTCGGATTGAAACCGACTAAGATGCACGACGGATTCCCTCGGCGAGGGAAACGACCGCAGGATCACGTCCAACAATTGCTGGACGGTCAACAGCGAGTGAATATACGCGTCACCGGGCAAGAAGTAGACGGTCTTTTTGCCATCGCTGGCCATGACCCCGTCCACGCCCATCTCAAATCGTGTCTCGTCGATAGCCGTTTGTGAAAGTTGTCGAACTTTGACGGGCCGGGGTTCGTCGCGGATAAAATCGATTTGCAGTCGTGATTGCGCGGCGTCTGCGAGATTGAACTGGGACAGTCGCGTATGCTTCGCCGACTTCGCGACCACGTTGTGGATGTCGCCCCACGCATCATCGCGAGTGGAGACGGCTTTGAATGGACTTTGACCCGGTTGGTAAATCTTCAACACAAAGCCATAGTACTGTTGCGGAAAGGTGCTGGCGCGATACGCAGTTTCCAACGCCGAGCCGCTGCGGGGAACTTCTTCACCCGTTTGCAGGACGCGCCGTAGTTCGCGCAGGAACGCTTGATCGGCCTCGCTAGTCGCCTGTTCCATATTGGCAGATGGCCGTCCAGCGTTGGGCTGGCTTGTTTCAGCCTGCGGATCAGGCTGGGATTGTTCAGGCGACGATTGCGGTCGCGTTATGCTGCTTTGCTGCGGATCCGCGGCGGTGCGACTCACGGTTTGAACCGGTTGCCGATGGAACAAACCACGGCCCCAACCGCCCACACCAAGGAAGGTCAAGGCAATCAAGGCCAAGGTGATTTGAGTTGGCTTCATGGCGACACCTGCGATGCTTTCTCGGCAGTAGATGTTTTCTCGGTAGTGTAAGTGTGAACTCGTCGTCGGTTCAAAGTAACTTGATTTTCCGGCAACGTGCGTTCGACAAAGAAATAGATATCCAGTTGCTTGATTTGCTGGTCCGGGGAATGCCGGTTGTTCCATTGCTGGACCCGGTAGTCCGCATAAGAAGCGCGGAAAGCTTTGGGGGTCCTGCGGGACACGAGTTTCATGAGGAACTTCCGCCAACGGAAATTGGGAAACATGCCGGCGATATCGGCGGGCTTGTCCCAATTGACTTCGGCCCCATCTTGGAACAAATCGAATTCGCGCCCATCCGCTGTCTGGGCGACCATCACATACCAGCCATCAAAATCGCTTGGCTCCGGGGCGTACATGCCCCAGCGTTGGTCCAATCGCAACGTGTAACCCACGACTCTCCATTCCGCGGGCAGAGCCCATTTGGCGTTGAGCGTCCCCAGATTCCACCAGACGACATAGACCAAAAACCCCAGCGTGCAGAGCTGCCCGAGGGCTGTCCCGGCGGATGACAGCCAACGCCCGCCGCTGGCCACGGGGGTCCGGTTGTGATCGGCGTTATGAAATACGAGTAGCTGTACGAGGAGGAATCCCCAGTGCAGCAAAGTTGTCGGCATCGTCAACCAAAATGCAGCTGGCAAAAACGGCAGCAATGCGACCAAATTGACCCAAGGAAAGATCCCGATGCGGATCGCACTGATGATCCCGATGTGGAGACTGGCTAGCATCACCACCGCGACCAACCGCGATACTCGGGGGTAGGGAATCCCCAGCAGCAGAAAGGGGCCGAGATATTCCAGGACCATCGTGGCATGGGTCAAGAACTGCAAGAAGTCCGGGTACGCCAACAGCTGCCGCGCCCACGGATAGTTCATGTGTTCGAGGCTGAGTGCCAAGTACAAAGCCTGGCCGTTATGCCAGGCATCGCCTGTCTTCATCAGGGCAGTAACAAAATACATTCCGGCCACTTGCAAGAATAACGCGGCCACAGCCAGCGAACAGGCCGAAGTCGGACTCGAAACGTCTGTGGTAGAACGATCACCGGCGGCGGCCTGCTGCGTCCAGGTAGCCAACCAGCCCCATGGCAAGAAGATGGCCCAGAAGACGAGCATTCTTAGTAGCGAATCGCCCAACGAGAGGACTTGTGGGTTTCGACTATGCAGTGAACCCAACAGGAAAAACGCCAAGACGAGAGCGGTGCGTGTGCGATAGCCCACGGCGATGCAGAGCCCCATGGCAGCCAAGGCCAACAAGAGCGAGTAAGCAAACCAGGGCTCGTCGGAAGCCAGATTCACGCACAATGGGTAGCGCGCGGCAAATTCCTGGAGCCACAACCCGCGGGGCAACACTCCCTGGGCCGTGTAGAAGGCCCTGGCGTCACCGATTCGAGCCAGCGCATCCCAGATCAAGAGCAAACCCAAGCCCAATCGAAACGCAAACAACGATCGCCAATCGATTCCCAGTTCCGCCGTGATCCGGCCGAGCCAACCGTTGCTCGGACCGGATCGAGTGGCGAATCCCGTCGCGCCTGCTTCGGCCATGGACGTAGACGACATGAGCGATTCCTTGGTTGCCAGAGTACTCACGAGATACCCGCGTCACTGCTGACGCAACGAAGGCGCTCAATCGTTTTTCGCCGCGCGTGCCCGCCGAGCTCCTCGGTGGGGCTCGCGGGACGATGTCGCTTCGGCTTCGGACCAGGCCGTTTTGTGACGGGAATTAGGCGACTATTAGGCCAGCATTCGCAGCTGAGTTTCTTGGATCGGACCGCCTAAGCGAATTTCATCACGGCCTCGTTGCAGGCTGGGCAGAAGATCCGAATCCCTGTCCAGATCCATGTCAAAGTCCATGTCCAGATCCATATCTAAGTCCATGTCCAGATCCATATCCATGTCCATATCCATGTCCATATCCATATCCATATCCATGTCCATATCCATATCCATATCCATATCCATATCCATATCCATATCCATGTCCAGATCCATATCTAAGTCCATGTCCGTGTCCATGTCTAAGTCCATGTCCAGATCCGTATCAGCGTCAGCATCCATGTCGAGGTCCATATCAGCATCAGCATCCATGTCCAGGTCCATATCAGCGTCAGCATCCATGTCCAGGTCCATATCAGCGTCAGCATCCATGTCCAGGTCCATATCAGCGTCGGCATCCATGTCCAGGTCCATATCAGCGTCAGCATCCATGTCCAGGTCCATGTCGGCATCGGCGTCGGCATCCGCGTCCATGTCAGCATCCGCGTCCATGTCATCATCTGCGTCATCATCTGCGTCATCATCCGCGTCATCATCGGCGTCCATGTCGGCATCCGCATCTGCGTCATCATCCGCGTCATCATCCGCGTCATCATCTGCGTCATCATCTGCGTCCATGTCGGCATCCGCATCCGCGTCATCATCCGCGTCATCATCGGCGTCCATGTCGGCATCCGCATCTGCGTCATCATCCGCGTCATCATCCGCGTCATCATCGGCGTCATCATCTGCGTCATCATCTGCGTCATCATCCGCGTCATCATCCGCGTCCATGTCGGCATCCGCATCCGCGTCATCATCTGCGTCATCATCCGCGTCATCATCTGCGTCCATGTCGGCATCCGCATCCGCGTCATCATCCGCGTCATCATCTGCGTCCATGTCGGCATCCGCATCCGCGTCATCATCTGCGTCATCATCTGCGTCATCATCTGCGTCATCATCTGCGTCATCATCTGCGTCATCATCCGCGTCATCATCCGCGTCCATGTCGGCATCTGCATCCGCGTCTGAGTCTGAGTCTGCATCTCCCATATCGTCCTCCAGCCTGCCGCCAGCGGACTGGTCGTCAACGCTGGTTGCGGCAGCTTGCACGTCCTCTTGATCGTCGACCGACATTGTTTTGAATCCGTCAGATTCCATCAACTTGTCTTGGGCGGCTTCCTTGTCCACGGCTAACCGGCCGGCCCTGTCATCTGCAGCTTGTTTGTCGCGAGCCGCATCATCGCGTTCATCTTCTGCGTCTTTGAGTTCCTGCTCCTTCTTCCGGGACGCGTCGATTAAATCATCAGACTCTTTGTCGGCAGCATTAAAATCTGCTTGAGCCTGGGCAATTTCAGTCGGATTCGGCGGAACTTTCGCCTTGGCTGCATTGAGGGCCTTTTCTGCATCATAATACTTGGCCATCGCTGCGTTCTCTTTGGCATTGGCTTCATTGACTTCGAGTTGCTTCTTCAACGCTTCAGCATCTTTTTTGTTGTATTCATTTTCTTTTTCGAGTGCCAATTTTTCAGCAGCGGCATATTTCTTCGATAGATCCCGGGCATTGTCCAGCAGCTTTTTGGTTGGCGCGTCCAGTTTTGGCAAGGGCCGCGCATTGCCACCACCTCCGTTATTTCCCACACTCCACCGCCATTTCGCCCCCGCCGCCGGCGTTACCGCGACCACCGCCGCCACTACCACCACCACCACCAGCGTTACCGCGACCACCGCCGCCACTACCGCCACCACCAGCGTTACCGCGACCACCGCCGCCACTACCACCGCCGGCGCTACCGCGACCACCGCCGCCACTTCCACCACCAGCGCTACCGCGACCACCGCCGCCACTTCCACCCCCAGCGCTACCGCGACCACCGCCGCCACCACCCCCAGCGCTACCACGACCACCGCCACCACTACCACGACCAGCATTGCCACCGCTACTACCACGACCAGCATTGCCACTACCAGCATTGCCACGACCAGTATTTCCGCGACCAGTATTTCCGCGACCCGTGTTGCCAACGATATTCCCACGTGAGCCGCCACCCGCGTTCCCGGAAACGGCAATAGGTATCAAGGGCAATGCGAAGCGGCTGTTGATGTACTGCAACGGATAATGCCCAGGTCGCTCCAGCATGGCAACGTTCCAGCCAGTAACGTCGCTTCCCGACCAATACTCGACCTTAAATGGCGACTGGGCCATCGACAGCGATACACTTTTCTTGGGCTGAATCTCCAGCACTTTTCCTTTGGAATTTTTTACTTTCGCTATTTGTGGGCCGGGATTGGAGATCCGAACCATCTCCTTTTTGGGCGGTGCCGCAGCCTTCGCGATGGGCGTGATAACAAGTGTCCCGCTCTTCGTCTCGACTTGGTAGTTTCCCGCTTTGGCGAATTCCGCCTTGATCCAATCGGCCGACGAACCGGTCGACGAACCGGTCGACAACTCGAGCGACAGCGGCAATGTCTTGGCGGTAAAACTCAGCGACTTCTTCGGAGCAATCTCCAGGACTTTTCCTGCCAGCCGCCGGACTTTTAGCGTCGTGGCCCCCCCGTTGGTCAGTTGCACCTTGGACTCGGTCGCACCAGCCTTGGCGGTCGACTCTTGCTTAGCGGAAGACTGGGCCTCGACAATCCCGCACGAATGGTGCACCCAGACCCCAAAGACGATGATCAGTACCCAACGAACTACGGGAGACGACATAATCAAACCTTCACATCCGACAATTCTGATCGGCAATTCACCACAGTGGTGTCTTGGTTGAGGACCGCGCCATGACAGCTCGGCCGTTATTCTCCAGAACGATGGCGTCTGACACGAAACGACAAATTTTTGTAAAATCGGAACGACGGAGTCACAACCGCGGGCGCACGAACTATCATGTGACGGGGATCCAAGCACTTGTTTTGTCGCAAAGCGAGACCCGAGATGACAGGCGACCACTCGTTTCCGGAATCGTTCGGGTCCGTGACCTCGTTGACGCTGATCAACTTGGCCAAGTCGGCCGATCCCGCCGCCTGGGAGACCTTGTTCCGGCTCTACTCGCCGTTGGTCCGTTATTGGCTGCGTAAGTCACGAACGCCTGGGTTGGACGAAGACGATTTGGTCCAGGAAGTTTTTCGCTCCATCTATTCGGGGCTCGGTCGATTCGAAAAAGAATCGGCGGAGGATTCATTTCGCGCCTGGATCAGAACGATCACGCAGAACAAGATTCGCGACTATCTAAAGACGCGCGCCAATAAGCCCGTAGCGGCCGGCGGTACGACGGCCTGGCGTTTGGTCGAAGCCGCGGCGGATCCCGAACCGGCGGCCGATCTGTCCGATCTTTCCGAGCTATCCGAGGATCGGCTGGTGATCAACGAGGCCTTGGAGTTGGTCCGGATGGAGATCCAGAACCAAACCTTTCAAGCATTCTGGCGAACGACCATGGACGGGATCGCGCCCGACCTCGTGGCCGAGGAATTGGGTATCCCCGTCCATTCGGTGTACCAGGCCAAATCCCGCGTCCTCCGTCGCCTGCGGGATCTCTTGGAATAAGGTGATCTCTTGGAGTAAGGCGACCTCTTGGGACGATCCGTCTGCTCCCCGATCCGGGGAGCAGGAGATCGGACGGTGGCAGGAGTACCTCGCTTACGGGGCACCAGTGAGAGGGACCAGCAAACGAGGGACATCAGCAAACGAGGGGCACCAGCAATTTAGTAGCAGCAAATTACGCAGCAACAGACGCCTGGAGTTGCCGAGGCCCTGGGCCGCAGCAAACTCCCGCGACCCACATTGCCACGACGAGAATTGCCACGACCCGCAGTGCCACGACCCGCAGTGCCACGACGGACAATGCCACGGCCCGTGTTCGCACGGGCGACATTGCCACGGCCGACAGTGCCACAAACCACAGTGCCACAAACCACAGTACCGCAAACCACAGTGCCACGACCCGTGTTCGCGGCGGCGACGTTGCCACCGACGTTCCTTTTCTTCTCGGTCGTTTTCGCGGCCGGCTCCACAGGCGTTACCGAGAAGGTCTCGCCCGTCGTTTCGTATTTGTAGTTTCCGGCCTTGGGGAATTCGACCTCCACCCACTGGTCGACGTTTGGACTCGGCAAAAATTCCAGAGTCAATGGCAGGGCCGTTGCCGTGAAGGCCATCGACTTTTTGGGAGCAATTTCCAGTTCTTTTCCATTAAGTCGCCGGACCTTAACGGGCGAGGCCCCCGCATTGGTCAACTGGACTTTCATGGATGATGAGGCAGCGGAACCCTTCGCCACAGGGGTCTCGCCCGGGGCGTTGTCCTGCACGCTGACCTGCACGCTGTCCTGCGCGCTGGCAACGCCGATTGGCGCTTGCACAAGTAACCCGATGATTCCCAATACGACGGAACGAACAATAGAAGACGCCATAACCAATCCTTCAAATCAGACACCGTTGACACACGTCTCACCACGTTGGTGAACTCGTTGGAGGAACAGACACAACCTACCCCCTAAGCTCCAGAACGATGGTGTCTGACACGAAACGACAATTTTTTCTGAACTCGGAGTGGTGGAATCACAACCGCGGGCGCACGGACTATCATGTGACGGGGATTCAAGCACTTGTTTTGCCGTACAGCGAGACCCGAGATGACAGGCGACCACTCGTTTCCGGAATCGTTCGGGTCCGTGACCTCGTTGACGCTGATCCACTTGGCCAAGTCGGCCGATCCCGCCGCCTGCGGAATCTCTTGGAGTAAGGCCACTCCCCGCTGATCGGCATGGGCTTCGTGGTCGGTGGTCAATTGGCGGTCGCAGCGTTCTGGGTGTTCCGCATCGTATCTCGGCGCTTGATGGAGCAGGCAGAAAGATTGGGGGCAGAAAAATTCAACGCGACTGAGCTTCTGTCGACTACCAGCAACTGTAGACCAGCAGCCAGATGTAAACCAGCAGCCTCTGCTGGTCGAAGTGTGAAAAGACTCGGAGTGCGGTAGGGGGAGACTGTACGAGGAGACGCCAGTCGAGATCAAATCGAGCGAGGGGCAGCGCACGCCTACGGCGTTGCGGTTAAACAACGCAACTCGCCCCCAGACGGCGTCGCCCCCGAAACTCACACCAACTCACTCTGTAGACCAGCAGCCTCTGCTGGTCGAAGTGTGAAAAGACCTGGCGTGCGGTAGGGGGAGACTGTACTGAGGAGACGCCTGTCGAGATAAAATCGAGCGAGGGGCAGCGCACGCCTACGGCGTTGCGGTTAAACAACGCAACTCGCCCCCAGACGGCAACGCCCCCCGAAACTCATACCACCTCACTCTGGAGACCAGTAGCCCCCTGCTGGTCGAACTGTGAAAAGACTTGGAGTCTGGTAGGGGGAGACTGTACCAGCAGACGCCAGTCGAGATAAAATCGTGCGAGGGGCAACGCACGCCTACGGCGTTGCGGTTAAACAACGCAACTCGCCCCCAGACGGCGTCGCCCCCGAAACAAGCACCAACTCACTCTGCTGGTCGAAGTGTGAAAAGACACGGAGTGCGGTAGGGGAGACTGTACGAGGAGACGCCTGTCGATAGAAAATCGAGCGCGGGGCAGCGCACGCCTACGGCGTTGCGGTTAAACAACGCAACTCGCCCCCAGACGGCAACGCCCCCGAAACTCATACCATACCAGCTACAGCTGCTGAGTAAACCAGCAGCCTCTGCTGGTCGAAGTGTGAAAAGACACGGAGTGCGGTAGGGGGAGACTGTACTAGGAGACGCCTGTCGAGATAAAACCGAGCGAGGGGCAGCGCACGCCTACGGCGTTGCGGTTAAACAACGCAACTCGCCCCCAGACGGCGACGCCACCCGAAGCTCACAACAACTCACTCTGGAGACCAGCAGCCTCTGCTGGTCGAAGTGTGAAAAGACACGGAGTGCGGTAGGGGGAGACACTACGAGCAAACGCCTGTCGAGATCAAATCGAGCGAGGGGCAGCGCACGCCTACGGCGTTGCGGTTAAACAACGCAACTCGCCCCCAGACGGCAATCGCCCCCGAAACTCATACCACCTCACTCTGGAGACCAGCAGCCCTCTGCTGGTGGAGGTGTGAAACGACACGGAGTGCGGTAGGGGGAGACTGTACGAGGAGACGCCTGTCGAGATCAAATCGAGCGAGGGGCAGCGCACGCCTACGGCGTTGCGGTTAAACAACGCACCTCGCCCCCAGACGGCGTGTCCCCCCGAAACTCATACCAAATCAACAGTCGTAATCTGTGGGTCGGATAGGGGAGTTGTTCGGTTCTTTGGCGTGCCTGTGTTAGGGGTTGAATTTTGGCGGACGGCACTCGGAGAGTGCCTGCTACTTTGGCGGCCCACGCTGCGGCCCTCTGTAGACCGATAAAGCAACCCTATTTCTATAAATTCGCGTCAAACCGATAATCCTTTCTACTATTGACTTTTTGAGCGTGAGGTAGCTCGTTGGTCGAGTTTCCCATTCGACGTTGAGGTACTGCGCGTTCGATTTTCATCGCTTCGCTAATGAGAATCTGTCTGGCGTTGGCCATGCCAGCGAAGTCGTGCTCTGCGAGCAACTGGACAACCTCTGGCACGTTGCTAGAATGCGCCCGGTGGGTCAGGTCGGGTCGCCATTAGGTTTGTGATGACTCCAAAAAGGAAACCGATCTGGCCCACCTTTTCAAGTTCAATTTCTTGACGAAGGTGGCTCGGCATCGCCGGCAAAAATAGGGAGAGCGTTCTGCGTTTCACCCGGTATGGAGATCAACTTGATATGAGTAGCGAGCCGGATCAACCGAACGAAGGAGAGCTTATCTTCTACCAGACACCCGAGGGGGCGGTCCGGGTCGAAGTGCTCTACGAGCTGGAAACGTTCTGGATGAACCAGAAGCGGATCGCGGAGCTTTTTGGGGTCGAAATCCACACCGTGAGTTACCATCTAAAAGAGATTTACGCGTCCGGAGAACTGACCCCGGAGGCAACTCTTCGAAAAATTCGAAGAGTTCAAATCGAGGGAAACCGGGAAGTTCGCCGAGAAATCGAGTTCTACAATCTGGACGCGATCATCTCGGTCGGCTATCGGGTAAACAGCGCCCAAGCCACTCAGTTTCGCATTTGGGCCACCCAAACGCTGCGGGAATTCATCGTCAAGGGATTTGTCCTAGATGATGAACGGCTGAAACTAAACAAGCGTTTCGGGAAGGACTATTTTGACGAACTCCTGGAACGCATCCGCGAGATTCGCGCCAGCGAGCGACGATTCTACCTCAAAATCACCGATATCTACGAACAGTGCAGCATCGACTATGACGCGGCGGCGGACGTTACTAAGACCTTTTTCAAAACCGTACAGAACAAGCTGCATTGGGCAGTGACCGGTAAGACCGCTGCCGAGATCATCGCCGAACGAGCCGATGCATCAAAGCCGTCCATGGGTCTAACAAACTGGAAGAATGCCCCGGACGGCAAGGTGCTGAAGTCCGATGTATCAATCGCCAAAAACTACTTGATCGAGCAAGAAATCAAGCAGTTGGAACGAATCGTTTCGATGTATCTGGACTACGCGGAGAACCAGGCAGCCCGCCAGCGACCGATGAAAATGACGGATTGGATCAGCAAGCTGGATGCCTTCCTGCAATTCAACGAATACGACGTTTTGACCAATGCCGGCAAGGTATCCGCTGAAGTGGCAAAACAACTCGCAGAAGAGCAATACGCAAACTTTCGCGTCACACAGGACAAGCGATTCGAAAGCGACTTTGAAAAAGAGATCAAACGTATCGAAAAGCGACGTGGCAAAGGGCCGAAAGAAGGCGACGCATGAAGCTGCCATTCAGACGACAAAACGCCCGCGGCTTCATTTATAACTCGCAGAGCCTGAACGAGATCGAATGAGACGGTGCTGGTTTAGGGGACCACTTCAGGTGATCTGTGAGTTGGCTAGGGGAAGTTGTTCAGTTCGTTGGCGAGCCTGTGTTAGGGGTTGACGTTTTGGCGGACGGCACTCGGAGAGTGCCTGCTACTTTGGGGGCCCACGCTGCGGCAGCCCAGTGTAAACCAGCAGCCTCTGCTGGTCGAAGTGTGAAAAGACACGGAGTGCGGTAGGGGGAGACTGTACGAGGAGACGCCTGTCGAGATCAAACCGAGCGAGGGGCAGCGCACGCCTACGGCGTTGCGGTTAAACAACGCAACTCGCCACCAGACGGCGTCGCCCCCCGAAGCTCATACCAAATCACTCTGGAGACCAGCAGCCCTCGCTGGTCGAAGTGTGAAAAGACCTGGCGTGCGGTAGGGGGAGACTGTACGAGGAGACGCCTGTCGATAGAAAATCGAGCGAGGGGGCAGCGCACGCCTACGGCGTTGCGGTTAAACAACGCAACTCGCCCCCAGACGGCGTCGCCCCGAAACATCACCACAATTCACTCATGGTAGAACCAGCAGCAGCCCTCTGCTGGTCGAAGCGTGAAAAGACCTGGCGTGCGGTGGTGGGGAGACTGTACGAGGAGACGCCAGTCGAGAGTCAAAACCGGAGCTGCGGGGCGTGCCGCACGCCTACGGCGTTGCGGTTAAACAACGCAACTCGCCCCCAGACGGCAACGCCCCCCGAAACTTATACCAACTCACTCTGTAAACCAGCAGCCCTCTGCTGGTCGAAGTGTGAAAAGACACGGAGTGCGGTAGGGGGAGACTGTACTAGCAAAAGCCTGTCGAGATAAAACCGAGCGAGGGGCAGCGCACGCCTACGGCGTTGCGGTTAAACAACGCAACTCGCCCCCAGACGGCAACGCCCCCCGAAACTCATACCACCACACTATGTAGACAAGCAGCCACGGTAGACCAGCAGCCGGATGTAAACCAGCAGCCTCTGCTGGTCGAAGTGCGATAAGACCTCGCGTGCGGTAGGGGGAGACTGTACTAGCAAACGCCAGTCGATAGAAAATCGAGCGAGGGGCAGCGCACGCCTACGGCGTTGCGGTTAAACAACGCAACTCGCCCCCAGACGGCGTGGCCCCCCCGAAACTCACACCACCTCAAGAGTCGTAATCTGTGGGTCGGATAGGGGAGTTAGCGAGTTCTTTGGCGGACCTGTGTTAGGGGTTGAATTTTGGCGGTCGGCACTCGGAGAGTGCCGGCTACTTTGGCGGCCCACGCGTCCTGAGCACTTTTACGGTTGACAGGCGATGCAACCACAACTAAACTATTAGTTTAGTAAAGCGAGGCGGGGCCGCCGGAGACCGGTCGGGCGGGCGACTCGAGCAGTGGGGGGGCGGGTTCCAGCGGCTCGCAGAACAAGTCAAAGAAACAACAAAAACGACCAAATGGTGAGCGATGTCTGAGGCGGATGTGAGTCCCAGCGAACGGGAGCTGGATATCCTGAAGGTGCTCTGGAGGCTGGGCGAATCCAAAGTGCGTGACGTGCATCGAGCGTTAAATGCCGAGCGAAAAACGGCCGTCACTACGGTGCAAACCCTGCTGCGGATCATGGCGGACAAGGGCCTGGTGGAACAACGCGTGGAGGGTCGGGCGCTGGTTTATCGACCACGGCACACCATCAAACAGGTCAGTTCCCGCTTCCTGAAACGAGTATTCGATGGGTCGCTGGACCAGTTGGTGCTCAATATGCTGGCGGCCGAAGACGTTTCAGCGGATGAAATGCGAAAATTGGAACGACTGATCGCCAAAGCTCGATCGGCCAAACAAAAAGACCAGGAGTGACACAATGAACGCACAAGAATGGGTTCTGCGTTGGTTCGAATTCGCGGTTGCCAGCACCCTGCTCCTGGGCGCGATCGCTTGGGGCGTGGCTCGGTTGCGACAACCGATCGATCGCGCGAATCTGATCGTCTTGGGGTTGTTGGCCACTGCCCTGCTGCCCATCTCGCTGAGGTTCATGCCAGGCCCCCGTTGGCATGTGGGCCTGTTCGCGGCACTTGAGCCCGCGACACTCGATACAACCGCTGGTTCTGCATCGCCGAGCAGCGCGGATACCGTGACACCACCCAACGCTGCGAGCGTCGAACAGACACCGCGAGTTCCGACGGATCCCCAGACGATGTCATCTGATCCCGCACTGTCGGCCCTGGGAACGGCCAGGGAGCCAAAGGACGTCGAGCCAGGCATCGCGACGGACAAATCCGCCGGCGTCGGTTCTGCGCCCGAACCATCGATCTCGGCGGAGTCAACGGGCGCCACAGAGGCCGGTGTCACGTCCGCTCAAAGCGCTCGATGGTGGTCGGTAGCGGCCGGGATACTGGGCATCGCCTACGCCGTGTCGCTGGTGGTTTTCCTCAGCCAATCACTGGTGGGTACGATTCAACTCAGGCGCCTGTGCCGACGCGCTGCCGCAGCCGATGAAACGGTGTGGGCGATGTGGCAGACCGTCAGCGACCGAGCGACTCAAAACGTAAAAATACTGATATCAAACGAAGTCGTCGCTCCGCTACTCGGTGGTGGGTGGCGGCCTACGTTGTTGCTGCCGCGAGCGATCGCGGAGGGAGATTCGACCGCGTTGCGATTTTGTCTGGCTCATGAATGGGCCCATATCCAGGCCGGCGATCTGTGGGCGTGGCGAGCGATCCATCTGTGTCGGTATGTACTTTGGTATCAGCCGTGGTATTGGAGTCTGCGGCGCGAGCTACGCGTTTGCCAGGACTTGGTGGCGGACGATCGAGCGGTCGGCGCTCGCGGGGCGTCGGATGATCACTTGCGTTACTGCGAATTGCTGTTGTCTTTGGCTCGTCAGCAACAACAGTTGTCTATTCCGGGAGCCATTGCCTTCCACGACCGTGCCAGCCAACTCACGCGGAGGATCACGATGCTACTGACGTCCTCACAGGTTTTGCCGACGAAGTCCACGCGGGTCTTTTGGGGACTGGCCAGCGGCCTGCTGCTGCTGAGTACCTGCATGCTGAGTTCGATTCGGTGGAGCGAGGCCTCTTCGCCGGCAAGCATCACTCCGGCGGTAGCCGCAGTCGTTGAAAGCCGTTCCGATGAGGACTTCAGGTGGGTGCGTGGCCGGGTGATTGATGAGCAGGATCGACCGGTGGCGGGCGCCCAGTTGGTCTTCCCGCTGGATTTAGACGAGTCTGTTGTTTTGACAGCCACCGCGGATGCGGATGGCAACTTCGAATTGAAGTGTCCGATGGACCAGATCAAGCGGCCGGCCTGGGAGCGACAATCCTCCGTGTGGGCCTACGCACCGGGCTACAACTTGATGGCAACGAGTGTCTACGCGGCACTGCGTCAGGAAGAAGATCCGGAGAAACGATACACACTACGCTTGTCACTGGCCAACGAGATCAATATGCGCGTCCTGCGACCAGATGGAGAGCCGTTGGCGGACGTGGAGGTGCGACCGCAATATGTCGAAGTTTCGCAGCGGAGGCATTTTGTGCCCAAGGCTTTGGCGTCGATCGTGACAGGAATGACGAACCAGGACGGCCGAGTCATTTTGTCGGCGTTGGGGCACGGATCGGCGGATCCAGACCACAGGATTTTGATGGTAACACAATCGGTGGAATTCGGTCAGCAGCATGTTTCTTTAGTTCAACCTCCCGATGGAAAGATTCCGGACGTAAAATTAAAACCCACGGCGTCGGTTCGAGGCCGGTTCCTAGCAGACAACCCCGCTTGGACAGCTGGCATTCGATTGCGGTTCAACACGCGAACGTCGGACCGCGAGAATCCGGTCTCGGGCTTTGCTGAAGTCATATCCGATGCGCAGGGTCGCTTCGAGGTGCCGCGATTGGCGATCGGAAATACAGAGTATTTCGATGTGCGGATCGATCCTCAGCGACCCGTGCGGCCGGTGATGCCCGAAGCCTTCACTTTGATCGCCGGCGAGGTCAAGCAACTGCAGATTCCCGTAGTGGACGCTCCCAAGGTGTTTGGGCGAGTAGTTTCCAAGACCAACGCGCCGATCGCTAACGCGGGCGTCAGCGTTCGGTATGGGCATTCGCAAATCGAGCGAGGGATCACCGATGAAAACGGGCGGTTTGAAATGCGGTCCCTACCGGGAGACGTTCGCGTCGACATCTTCGCTGCTCCGCTGGGCTTTTCCAGTTGGGATCAGCCGATTCCGACCAAGCCATTGACACTTCTGCCTAACGCAAAGGGGCTGGAATGGCCGACGATCCAACTCAGCAGCACGGTCCTCATTCGAGGACAGTTGATTGATGAGAAGGATCGGCCGCTGGCGAATCGATACATCGACGCGTTGGAACGCAATCGACACTACGGCGGCGGGTTGACCGATGCGGATGGGAACTTCGAGATTGCGGTACCCGAAGGGGCACAGGATACGGTGAGGTTGCGTGTGGATGATCGGGCGATACCGTTTGGCGATAACGTGCAGGTGATCCAGTACGAGCCGCTGGTGCTGCGTTTCATTACCAATACGAAGCGAGAGGATCTGGAGGCCGCCCGCGCGACAAAGGCGGATGTGGTGTTGGTCGGTCAAGTGCTGCTGTCGGGCCAACCGATCGCTGGGGTGCCCATCTTGGTGGAGCGACGGACACCTTACTTCCGGCCCGATGGCACCATCGATCTAACGATGGGAAAGATGCACCCGAGCGACGAACAGGTCACGGATGCGGAAGGCCGATATCGCTTGAAAGGTTTGAAGGCGGAAGACGAGTACACTATTTATGTTCGCCCAAAGTTTGGGGCCGTGGATTTGGATTGGCCGCATTACCGTGGGATCGTTCCTCGCGACGCCGAGGAGGAAGTGGCGTTGGCGGATGTCAAACTGGAGCCGCTGAGCCAATCGATTGGTGGTCTGGTGGTCGATCCGGATGGGAAGCCCGTCCCCGGCGCCAAGATCCTGGCTCAACTCCGCGGGCGACAACGGCTGATTTACGATTGGACTCGGCCGGAGTCCTCCCCCAGCGCGACGTCCGATGCCGAGGGGCGATTTCAGATCAAGGAGTTGCCTGAGCGGGACTTGTCGATCTACGCCTATCTGCCGGTCAAGTCGGGTTCGTCACGCTTTCCGGTCCAATTCGACATCGAACGAAACCAACAAGACATTCGCATTGTGCTGGATCCCTCCCTGATCAACGACAAGGACTAACCATGTTGCACTGGCTTTGCTTTTGCCTGCTCGCCTGTAGTGGGTTGACCGATGGCGCCACCTTGTCCGGGACGATTCGAGACGAGGAAGGGAAGCCGTTGGCGGGGGCGACGGTGAGCATGTTCACAGCCAAGCCGCGTGAGGGAGTCGGGACGATTTGTCCGTCGTGTTATACGGATTGCCGGAAGTTTGCGACCAGCGACGCGCAAGGTCAGTTCGCCATCGAGGGCTTGGATGTGGAGTTGTTTTTTACGGTCTTGGTCATGGCCCCGGGACATCGTGCTCACTTGACCCAGTGGCTCGATCCCGTCGCGAGTCCATTGGAGGTGAAACTGCAGCCTTACCCTAGGAATCTGCCGCCGCTGCGGTCGCTCTCGGGGCGCGTGATCGATCCGGACGGGAAGCCGATCGCGGGTGCTGTAGTGACTGCTGTGGGTGCGAAGACACCCGAGCAACATCGGTTTGGCCTGCTGCGAGATGTGGATCGAGCGGCCGTGACGGACGCTTTTGGATTTTTTATGTTGACCACCGAGGAACCGAAGTTGGGACTGGATGTGCGGGCCTCCGCGCCTGGGTTTGCCGTTTCGGCGTCGCAGCATTTTGAACTGCATCAACCGGCGGCCCAAATCCAATTGATGCGGGGTGCCGCTGTTTCGGGGACCCTGATGTGGGCCGGAAAACCGGTGCGGAACCGAGCCATCGGGATCGTGCAAACGAATCGTTCCTCACTAAATTTTGCCAGCGAACGAGTCGTGGGCACGGACGAGCTGGGGCAGTTTCAGTTTGTGGATCTGCAGCCGAACGAACCCTATGTGTTGTATACCATCTGTCTGGACAACATTCAGCGAGGAGACGGGGAGCCTGATCGTGGGGTGTTGAAGAACTTCCCGCTGACCACGCCGTATGCGGGTCGGTCCACCGATGTGGGTGAGTTGACGCTGATCCCCAGCCTAGCGTTGACGGGCCAGATCGTGGTGCCTCCGGGGCAAGCGTTGCCGGCCCAGGCCACCGTGCGGCTGGGACGGGACCCGGCGTGGGACTATTGCGAAGTCGCCGTCGGCGAGAAGGGTGAGTTTGAGTTTCACGGTTTGCCGGCGGAGGTTTACAGTGTGATGATTTTGGCGGCCGGCTATGAGCTGGATGTGTCTCGCTTGCGGTTCCAAGCTACGGGTCCGACGCAGTTCGGCATGCGGCTGCGGAGCGATCACGATTCGGCCAAACGCATCGAGATCCCCCTGCGAGCGATCGAGTGAGGCGAGAGTCGAGAAGAGTGAAGGGACTGGTCGTGCGCAGCCAAGTAAAGTTCGCGTGGAAAGTCGTCGTCCGAAACGTTGCCCTATGATGGGCGCAGCGAATCAGCGCGTGGCGAACGATTACTGCCATGTGAAACAGAAACACCCCAGCGGAGAATTTCCGCCAGGGTGTGACGTGTCAGCTCACAGCAAGTTGACCACTTTATCCGCGAGGCCTTTTTCGCCCAGGATGATGTTCAGCCGACCCGCCGAGGCGATCTTTTCCAAGACTTCCAGTTCGCGGAGCCGCATCAGCGTGGGGTTTTCCGCCAGTAGCTTGGCCGTGTTGGACTGGCTACGCATCGCGGCCGTTTCCTCGCGACGAGCAATCAAGTTGGCTTCGGCAGCCTTCTTGGCTTCCGTCACGCGGTTCATCAGGTCTTTCATCTCGCCCGGGAGAATCACGTCTTTGATTCCCACTGCACGAACTTCCAAACCCAAGGCCGCAGCTTGCTGGCGTGCATATTGTTCCAGCTCCTGAGCCACCTCGTCCTTGCCCGTCAAGAAGCTGTCCAACTCGCGACCGCCAATCACCGCTCGCAAGGCCAATTGCACCTCCCGGTACAACGACTGCCGCACGTCACTGGCCGCTGAGACCGCTCGGTGGGGATCGGCTACCACAAACGTTACCAAGGCGTTCATCCGCAGCGTGACCTTATCCAGCGTCATGATCTCTTGGCCGCTAACGTCCAACTGGGCTTCACGCATGTCCAGTGGAATCAGCCGCGCTTCCGCGGAATCTTTCCAGAAGGCATACAGACCGGGTCCCAGTTGCTCGACGTACCGCCCGTCGATGAACAGAACACCGACGCAGTCCCGCTCCACTTTATGGATGTCTACCCAGCGGGCCGTCTCAGCAGCGCGGGCGATGCTTTTGAGTTCGACGTGTTCGAAGCGAACTTGATCGGCATCCACGACTTCCACACGGACGTCGCGCTGTCCCAACCAGTAGGCATGCAAACCCGGACCCAAGATTCGAGCAAAGCGTCCGTCGATCCAGACCAAAGCGCGTTGATGGTCTTTCAAATCGACCACTTCCGCTTGGCCCGTCAAAGCGCCGGACTTGGCAATGATGTCCAATTGTTCGTCCATTAGCCAGGGAGCTCGCTTGGAGACCACGCGAACCTGCGTCTTGTTCCAGGGATCGAAAATCCAGTGATCGCCGGAGCGCAAGAGCCCTTTGAATTCGCCAGCGTGAAACTTCAAGCCGATCTCGTAGCTAAGGATGGTGACTTTTTTCAAAAACATACGGACCGCCCCCTTTCTTTAGGTTGAGTGTTGTTTGTGGTGGCACGGAACGGAAGTAGCAAGCCTTAAGGCAACGGATTGCTTGTCAATCACAAGCCAACGGTGCGGAGAGGAACTTGAGTCAAGCTATCCCGCGTTTCGCTCCATGAGCAAGGCACTGGTGAGACACGAGGTACTCCAGATGCTTGTTCGTGGTTTCCACGCCTTCATACTTGACTCGACATTCATCTGCAAAGCAGGTTGGCCTGCTGCCGGAATGGTCGGTGATTGGGGGGTGTATCGGAGGCTGCCGAAGCAGTGTTCCGAAATGTTGCCAAATCCCCTGAACCCATCCAGGCAGACTGAACAAAGCAACCGTTGCCCGCCAGCGATTGGTGGACGCTTGCGCGCCAAATTTGGTTTGCGACCAAATGTTGCGTGTGACGAGAGTCGAACCCGCGACCGCCAGGTTAACCGCCTGGTGCTCTACCCACTGAGCTACTTCAATCGCTGTCGTTTCTTAGAACCCTGATGCGGAACACGAAACTAAAACTGCCACGGCAGAAAGCCTCGCGCCGGAGGAACGACAACGATCAAACGCTTGCCTACGTTGTTTCTCACGTGGCGAAATTTAGGACGCCTGTTGACCTAAACAGGTTCGCTGGCCGGAGTAGCGACTTTTGGATCGAGAGCGATCGATATCACCGTACCGCTCACTGACGATACGTGTAACCGTTCACGGGTGGGAGGTCATCCTCGGGGCTGGTGCATTCCGCAAGTCGGATGGTTCTCGGGGCAAACCGGTAGCGTGCTCCAGTTGCTCTTACTCGCAAACGATCGGGCGGTTAGCCCGACTTGCTGCATGACACCCTACGAGGCGTGAACGGTTACCGACACTTTAACGTCGGGGGCCGTTGAGGAGGCGACCGAGCCAGGTGTGGCGGACGGCAAATTGATAGACGATCAATAACATCACGGTCACGCCCACGGTCAGAGCCAGCCACTTGACCACCGCCGGCAAGGGAACGTCCTGCAACCACAACTGGCCCAACACCACCAAGGGCATGTGGGCCAAGTACAACCAATACGACGAATCGGACAAGTACCGCACCCAGGGCTGGCCTTGGCGGATCAAACTGCGGAACATCCCCATGCAGCCCCAGCTCATCTGCCAAGCAAACCAAGCCTGCAACGCGACGCCCAGCGCTCGGTGGTAACCCTCCGGCACCCAGGCTCGGCCCCACCCCCAATGGCCCGTGCTGAACTCCAGGGCCAAGGGATACCCCAGCAACAGCGTCAGGGGCAATGTCCAACGCCAGCCAGCCCCTAAACGCCCTGCCCTATCTTGGCTGGCGAAGTACCACACGCCAAAACCAAAAAATAATGCGTAATACAACAACACGTGCGGCATGGGCAACAACCCAATCGAGGTGTCCGGTCCAAACCCGATGTTCGTCCCGCCCATCTGGCTCTGGGGCCAACAGGTCAAGAGGATCATCCCGACCCCGACCCAAGGCGAGAGGCTGAGCCGCCCCCAGGCGAGACCGCGGACGCTCGTCGGCACGAGCCACTGGCTGCTGGACCAGAGGCCGACTCCCAGCGTGAAGCCGAGTCCCAACCAGATGAGGAACCAGAGGAACCAGAGGTGGGCAAACAGCGGCATCTGGGTTAGACCTTGGATCAGTTGCCGCCAGGGGCTCGGTCCGTTGGCACGGTTTGCGGGTGGGGTGCTGCTGAGTTCCTCCGTGGTGTTGGCTGGCTCCCACTGCAGTTGGATCCGCTGGCGTCCGGCCTGGACGGCGGCAGGATCGATGGGGATCCCCAACACATTGGCCAGCCACAGGGTGGTGCCCCAATCGGCCCACGTGGCGGTCAGTGGCGGGTTGCCCTGGGCGTCGCGGGCCTGCCAGTCGACGCCGGCGGCCAGCAACACGGGGACGATGGCGTCACGGCCCAGGAAACACGCGCCGTGCAGAGCGGTCGAACCGTCCAGGTTGGGCTGGCCCGCGTCGGGCGCCGGCCGGCCAGCAGGGCTTCGGTCGTGGCAACTTGTCCGTGCAAGGCCGACCAGGCCAAGAGGGTGGTCCCGAATTGGGGGTGCAGGGTGGCCGTGTCCAGACCCGCGGCCAGTTCGGCTTGTAACTGGGGCACGTTGCCCTGGGCCACCGCAAGCCAGACGCTGGGGATGGCCGCGGCGGCCTCGGCTTGCTGGGCGGCGGCTCGCTGCATTTGATTGCGGATCGAGAGGCCGATGCTCCAGTTGGTCAGCGGGACGATGGTGACCAAGCCCAGCAGGCAGGGAAGGAGGATCCGCGTGAGTCGATTGGCCCAGAGACCGCGGAGACCGCGTTTTTGCCAGAGCATGGCGGTGAAGAAGCCGCTGATGAGGAAGAACAGCGGCATGCGGAAGCCGTGCGAGGCGGATTCAAAGTAGTAGAGGCCGACGGTCTGCCGCGTGTCTTGGACAAACCAGGGCATACCGGCGGCGAAAGATAAGGCGGCGTGATAGGCAATGCCCAACAACATGGCAGCCGCACGGAGGGCGTCCAAATCGTGGCGGCGTTCGTCGGACATGCATGGGCTTTCCAAGTCGGGCGGGAGCAAGATCCAGAAGAGTACTCGGTGACGCGGACGGGAGTGTCAAGAAAAAGTGACGCAGCGTTTTTTTGTGCTAACGATCTAACACAACTGCCTCAGCAGTCGGGGGAGGAGGAAGGCAGAAAAATTGAGGGCAGAAAAATGAAGACAGGATGTAAACCAGCAGCCCCTGTAAACCGGCAGCCCTATGTAAACCAGCAGCCTCTGCTGGTCGAAGTGAGATCGGGACAGAGGAATGGGGACAGAGGAATGAAGACAGAGGTGCCGTCCGCCTCTGTAAACCAGCAGCCCCTGCTGGTCGAAGTGAGAAGGGACAGAGGAATGGGGACAGAGGAATGAAGACAGAGGTGCCGTCCGCCCCTGTAAACCAGCAGCCTCTACTGGTCGAAGCGTGAAAAGACTTGGAGTGCGGTAGGGGGAGACTGTACGAGGAGACGCCTGTCGAGATAAAACCGAGCGAGGGGCAGCGCACGCCTACGGCGTTGCGGTTAAACAACGCAACTCGCCACCAGACGGCGTCGCCCCCCGAAACTCATGCCACCTCACTATGTAAACCAGCAACCTCTGCTGGTCGAAGTGTGAAAAGACACGGAGTGCGGTAGGGGGAGACTGTACGAGGAGACGCCAGCCGAGATAAAACCGAGCGAGGGGCAGCGCACGCCTACGGCGTTGCGGTTAAACAACGCAACTCGCCCCCAGACGGCGTCGCCCCCCGAAACTCACATCACCTCAAGAGTCGTGATCTGTGGGTCGGATAGGGGAGTTAGCGAGTTCTTTGGCGGCCCTGTGTTAGCGATTGGGGTTTCGGCGGACGGCACTCTCCGAGTGCCTGATACGATCGCCCTACAGAACCGATTCCGCTTCGCTGGGGTTGTTATCGTGGGATTGTTCACGGCGGCGACGACGGCGTTGGACACCGGCTTCGATGAAGCCGCAGAACAGGGGGTGCGGCAGTGTGGGCTTGGATTTGAATTCGGGGTGGAACTGCACACCGACAAACCAAGGGTGCGAATCCAGTTCAATGATTTCTACTAATTTTCCGTCGGGACTAGTACCCGAGAATCGCAGTCCGTGGGCCTCGAATTGCTGCCGGTAGGCGTGATTGAATTCGTAGCGGTGGCGGTGGCGTTCTTGGATTTGGCCAGTCTCGTAACAGGCCGCCGCTTTGCTGGCCATGTCCAACACACAAGGCATGGCGCCCAAACGCATGGTGCCACCTTTTTGGGTGACTTCTTTCTGTTCGTTGAGCAAGCAGATCAGCGGATGGGTCACGTCCTTTTCGAATTCGGTCGAGCCCGCATTTTCCAGGCCGACGACATTCCGGCCGAACTCGATGGCCGCGCATTGCATGCCCAGGCAGATGCCAAGGAAAGGGATGCCGCGTTCGCGAGCCCAGCGAATCGCTTGGACTTTGCCTTCGACGCCTCGTTCGCCGAAGCCACCGGGCACGAGGATACCATCGCAACCAGCCAACAGTCGTTCCGGGCCTTCGGTCTCCAATTGCTCGCTTTGCAAACGAGTGACACGGACCTGGGCGCCGACTTGGATGCCGGCGTGGTCGATGGCCTCGTAGATGGACTTGTAAGCGTCGCGGTGCTCGGCGTACTTGCCGACCACGGCGACATTGATTTCAACTTCAGGATTTCGCAAGCGGTGCAGCAAACGCTGCCAATCGGACAGGTCCAGGACCTTGGCGGGCAGATTGAGTCGCTTAACGATAAACTGGTCCAGTTGGCTATCGACCAGGGCCATGGGGACTTCGTAGATCGAGAAGTCGGTGTCGCGTTCCTCGACGACGGCCTGGACGGGCACGTTGCAGAACAACGCGATCTTCTCGCGGTCCTCGCGGCTGAGTTCGCGTTCGGTGCGGCAGACCAGCACATCGGGCTGGATACCGATCTGGCGGAGCAAGCCGACGGAATGCTGCGTGGGTTTGGTCTTCATTTCGCCGGCCGCCTTGAGGTACGGCACCAAGGTCAGATGCAAGTAGAGGCAGTTCTCTTTGCCGACCTCGAGGGAAAATTGGCGAATGGCCTCCAAGAACGGCAGGCTCTCGATGTCGCCGACCGTCCCGCCGATCTCGGTGATAACCACGTCGACATCCTCAGCGACCAGTGCGGCGATGCACTTTTGGATCTCGTTGGTGATGTGCGGGATGACCTGGACGGTTTTGCCAAGGAACTCGCCGCGGCGTTCTTTCTCGATCACCGACAGGTAGATCTGGCCGGTGGTAAAGTTCGAGTTCCGGGTGAGGGGGCTGTTGGTGAAACGTTCGTAGTGGCCCAGGTCCAAGTCGGTCTCGCTGCCATCGTCCAGCACATAGACTTCGCCGTGCTGGTAGGGACTCATGGTGCCCGGATCGACGTTGATGTACGGATCCAGTTTCTGCATCCGCACGCGGAGCCCGCGGCGTTCCAACAGCATGCCCAACGAGGCGCTGGTCAAGCCCTTGCCCAACGAACTGACAACGCCGCCAGTGACAAAGATGTGTTTCGTCATGGGAGCAATGGCTTTCTGGCGGCGGAGGTGGCGAGTGGGGGTTGGCTAGTGGGCGGAAGTTATTGGGCCGAGGGCAGTTGGTCGATCTTGGCGGCCAGGATAAAGTCATTCTCGCTCAGGCCGTCGATGGCATGGGTCCAGAGCTCGATGGTGACGTTGCGGTAGCCGACCAGATGCAGGTCGGGATGGTGCCCGTCCTCTTCGGCCAATTGGGCGATGTCGTTGAAGAACTTCATGCCGGCCATGAAGTTTTTCATGGTCCATTTTTTGGCGATGCGTTTGTTGTCGGGGGTCAGGGTCCAACCCGGGAGTTGGGCCAGTTGCTGTTGGCTGAAGTCCAGCGGGCAGGGTTCGACCCCACCTTCGCAGGGCAGGCACTTCTTTTGGGTCAGTTCTTGAGCGGAAGCCGTTTGCATGGGCGATTTCCTCCGACATTTGAGGCCTGGAAAGGAAGCGACCGGGCAGTCGCAACACGTCCCGCCAATCGTAACGAATCGGCTGCCGATCGAAAAGGGAGCGGAGGCGGGCTACCGACTCGCCGCGGAGTTACTAGCGGAACGAGTCAACGCGTTTCGGGCCCAGGGAAAAGACGTGGTCGCGAGAGCGTTTTCCTTACCCTGGATCGGACGTGGCAGCGGAGGTAGCGGAACGCGTCAAGCGTTTCGGGCCCCGGGAAAGGACGTAGTCGCGAGAGCCCGTTTTCCTTACCCCGGATCGGACGTGGCAGCGGAAGAAATCAACCCGCCCCCACAATCGTCAGGACCGGCACGGCTTGCCCAGTCGAGCGAGATTCTGGACGCTCGAGATCGGATTCTGCGGGGACGGTTCTCAACCTGACCTAAGGTTCGGCGTCCGTTAGAACCCCCAAACCGTCCTTTGGCTGGAGCCCGTGGCCATGCGTCACCTGCCGACTCGATTTGCCGTCCTGTGCGTTTGTCTGTGGTCGCTGTTCCCAGCGTCCGTCGAGGCTGGCCCGTTGCTCGATTGGATCAAGCAGCGATGCGGGGGCGGTAATCAGACCACTCCGGTGGGTCTGACCGCGACTTCGGGTTCGTTTACACAAGCTCCGACCACGTTGATGCCGGGGCAATGCCAGCAGACCTGCATGCAGACCTGCCAAAAAGTAACGGTCAATTACGTGCCGTACACGGATTACCGCACAACTTGGCAACGCGTGCCGGTGACGAACTATCGTCCGGTGACCAGCACCGACCCGACGTCGGGCTGCACGACCACCTGCATGCGGCCCTGCACCGACTACCAGTGGCAGCTGCAGCGGATCCCCTACACGACCTATCGTCCCGTGTATCAAACGCAAAATTATCAAGTGCCGGTGACGACGATCACCAACGACTGCGGCACGAGTGCGGGTTGCTCGACCTGCCCGGTGCCGGGCGGGATGCCGGCAACCGGCTTTTCGTCGGCCCCGTCCGCCGGATTTTTTCCAGGCGTGAGTGGTGCACCGACGATGCCGTCGCAAGTCCCGGCCGATGGGGTACCGATGTTGGGCAGCCAGATGCCAACGCCGGTCGATCCTTATGCAGCCAGCCGCGCGGGGGCCTTCCGCCCGAACTTTCCCGCTGGCAACGTGGCGTTGGGCAACCCCTACGCCAATCCGAACGCCTACAGCGGCATGAGCTCGGCCAGCGGTTACCAGGCCCCGCCGCGTCGCTCGCCGCCGCCGGTCTATTACCCACCGCTCCCCTCGGGCTTTGCCGCTCCCGATCCGGAACCCGCCCCGGCCATGACTCCGCCGCCGGCCACCGGTCGCTCGATCTTGGATGACTTCGGCACCCAATCGCGGCCCAGCAGCGGGACCGC
This sequence comes from Pirellulaceae bacterium, assembly GCA_018402565.1. Classification (GTDB taxonomy): domain Bacteria; phylum Planctomycetota; class Planctomycetia; order Pirellulales; family Pirellulaceae; genus M30B19. The sequence goes on from JAGYIQ010000005.1 coordinate 47,475, forward strand.
GACGTTGGCACCGCCGGCGTGGCCCGACCCCGTGCCAGCTCAGCGTTGGGAGTACAACACCCCCCCGAGCGGTTCGAGTGGCGACCAGACGGCTCATCGCGATGTGCAACAACCGTGGGACTATAGCCCGGTGCGTTTGGCCAGCTTCGAAGTGCCGGTCGCTGAACCGGTCGCTCAACCGTTGCCCGTCGCCCCTATCGCACCCGCCAACGATGGTTGGAACCACGACCGCGGCTTGAACGCCGACTGGAACTAATGCTCTGTCACCGTTTGATTTTGGGATCGGTGCGGTAAAGGCGTCAGTTGAATGGGATTGGCACATCATCTCTAGGGACAATCTTTCCCGAGCCAATTCCGACAGAAGCGAACTTGACTTCCCGCCCGTACGTCATAATAATGTCATGAACGAGCTGAGGTAGGGGGGAGGCGGGTGATGACAATCGTCCGCTGACTGCCTGGGAGAGGTGCTTGGGGTGCGTTGAGGTGTGTGGATGGCAACGATCGAATTGAATGAGGTGCCGCTGGAGGCTTTGCGTGCCTTACTGGCGATGAGTCCTGCGCAGCGTGAGTTGCTAAAGCGTTTTATCGAGGGCAGTTCGGAGGTACAGGCAACGGTGCGCCGACTGTGTGCCGACCTGGAGCGCGAGCAAGCGACAGACCAGGAAAAGCGTCAGGCGATCTCGACGATCTTCGCGGTACTGGGTGGTCGGGTAGATTGCGGACCGATTGGCGACACCGATGCGACCTCGTTTGCAGACCGCTTGAGTCAGTTACTCGAGAGCAAAAAGATCACGCAGGAAGAATTGGCCGACAGAATGGGTTGTACCCAGTCGGCGGTATCCAAGCTTTTGAGCCGCGGGGCTCGACCGAGACGCGGAACGATCCTCAAGCTGGCCGCGGCGTTACAAGTGGAACCCAGGGTGTTATGGCCGCAGCTGGAGGTCCTAGGGATTCTGGATTCCGTATCAGATTTTTTGGCTGAACAGGAATTGACGGTAGAGCAAGCTGCCGCCTTGGATGTTGCGAGCCGAAGCCCTTCAATCAACGTCAGAACTCGCGAACTCCCATCGCGGACGAGGAACTCGTAGTTGAGCGAAACGGGAGGGCACCCCCTTTTTGCTGATGAATTCACGCCAGCAGATCAGAGTTGGTTGGCCGACCTGCATTGCGGTGTGGAAGTTTGGGCGCAAGCGGCGACCGCGTGGATTACGACCTCCGAAGTGCTAGAGTCCATCTCGAAATACAACACCAAGGTCTGGCTCTATAGAAACTCGGATAACGCAGACGCAATCGTTGGATTTTCCTCGTTAGCAGTCACGGGTTGGAAGCGGTGGCCTCCGCCGGCGGGATCGCGTGCGAGATTGTTGTATATCCCGCAACTTGGCCTGGATCAGCGGTACCGTGGGTATCCGCCCGATCCGGAATGGCGGTATTCCAACCAAATTATGGAGCATCTGATCGGACAAGCTAAACGGCTAGCGCGGCAGATACAGATAGAAAAACCTCCTAGCAAGCATGTCGAACTATTGACGCTGAAGGTTCATCAAGAAAATCGAGCGGCCCAACATCTTTACACCCGATTTGGCTTCCAATGTTTGCCATCATTTGAAGACGAGCAGCACTTGATGATGTACCACAAACTGAGTCTCTGAATCGCCCCGCCAATCGATCTTATTCTCACCCTCCGCCCGCCTGTCCGTCAATCTCGCACTGCTTTTGTACGAGCAGCACTTTGGCGTTGATGCTCCTTTTTTGTCAATTGGCGAATGGCGGGGGTGAGTCGCAAGGGACGGTTGAGTAGCCCAAGCCATTGCTGGTCCAACAGGTCGCGGAAGACGGGATGGGAACCCCACGGGGTATGGGTCCGCCAGGCCTGGTCGTGGGGATCTTGAAAAATACGCAGAATTTGCGCCGCTCGTTCGCTGAAGCCAATCAGGCTACCGCGGCCGCGACAACAATCACGACACACCAGGCTGGTGTCGGCCAGACTAAAGAACAACTTGCCCATGCGACGATTGCTCAGATGATCGACCGGATCAGTGACGGCCAGGGTCGCGGGTATGAGCGGCGCGTCGCAACCGGCGCAGTGGGTCAGCCCCAAGCCGTGGCCCAGCAACTGCAGCATGCGCATCTCGTAGCGGAGCAGGATGGCGCTGACACTCTGGTAGGCAAAGTCGGTCTCGGGGGTCTGCAAGTCGTGCAGTGTCTGCACCGCCAGTGCAAAGAGTTCGGGCAGCGGCTCATGGGGTTCCGTGAAATCGTCCAGGAGTTCGGCCAGGTAATAGCCGGCGTAGAGTCGCGCCAAGGACCATTGGCAGGGACGGAAGCGGCGGACCAACTTGGCCTCGGTCAGCAGGTCCAAGCTGCCGGCTCGGCGAGGAATAAAAATCACTTGCGAGAGCGACAGCGTATCGATGGCGCCGAAGAAGGCGCTTTTGGGTCGGCGAGCCCCCTTGGCCATGGCACTGATTTTCCCAGCCGATTGGGTCAGCAGTGTGATCACGGCGCTGGATTCACTGAAGTCCACCACACGGAGGACGATCGCCAGAGATTTTTCGCTGCTCACGGGAACACCAGTCGGATTGTCGATGCGGGGCTGTCAAGTCTATACTGCCCAGCCCGGAGGGGGGAGGACCGGGGCCGCCGATTGAACTTGAGAGGAAGATTGCATGAGTCAAGCCTGGACAGACCGTTGTGAAGCTTTGTCGACCCGAGTCCTCCAACTCAAGGACTCTCTTTGACTACGACAAGCGTGTTCTCGAAATAGGCTCGATAGAGCACCAGATGAGCCAGTCGGGTTTCTGGGATGACTCGGCCAGGGCCCAGACGACGATGCAGCAATTGAAGGCCTTGAAGTCTTCCACTGCGAAACTGACCGAATTGGTCAAGGCCCAAGCCGATCTGCCGGACTTGATGGCGATGGCGGAGGAGGACAGCAGTTTAGTGGCCGAGATCACCGCGGAGCTGGATCGCTGGGAAAAGCTACTGGACGACCTGGAGCTCCAGGCGTTGCTCAACGGCCCGCACGATCAAGCGGGCGCGATCATCAGCATCAACGCGCGGGACGGCGGCACCGACGCCAATGACTGGGCCGAGATGCTGATGAAGATGTACCTGTCCTGGGCCAAGGACCAGGGCTTCGAGGCGGCGTTGTTGGATCGCAGCGACAACGACGAGGCGGGCATCAACCAGGCCACGATCTCCATCCGCGGGCCGATGGCCTATGGGTATTTGAAGGGCGAGACGGGCATGCACCGCTTGGTGCGGATCAGCCCGTTCAACTCGGAGGGCAAGCGGCAGACCAGTTTCGCGGCGGTGGATGTCTCGCCCGAGGTGGAGGACGAGGCGGAGATCGAAATCGATCCCGAGGACGTGCGGACGGACACCTTCCGGGCATCCGGGGCGGGTGGACAGCACGTTAACAAGACCGACAGCGCGGTACGCTTGACTCACTTGCCCACCAACACGGTGGTGCAGTGCCAGAGCGAACGCAGCCAGCACCAGAACCGCGACCAGGCGTGGAAGATGTTGCGGGCCAAGTTGGCCCAGTTGGCCGAGATGCGGCGGGAAGAGGAAGAAGCGGCCAAGTACCAGACCAAAGCGCGGGTCGGGTTCGGGTCGCAGATTCGCAACTACTTCCTGCATCCGGACCAGCGAATCAAAGACGTGCGGACCGGGCATGCCATGGGCAGTTTCCACGCGGTGATGAACGGGGACATCCAAGGCTTCCTGGACGCGTACTTGGCCTGGCGAGCGAAAGAAGAGGGCCTGGGTGGCATTGGCAAGCAAGGCGACTGACTATCGTGACTAAAGCATGGACGGTGGCGACGCCGTCGGTAGGAGCGGCGGGCGGGGCGGTTCAGCCCTGGTTGGCCGCTCGGTTTGTGTGGCAGCGGGACCGGTTCACGCACCAGATTGTCTGTGGCTGGGCGGATCAGGAGCGAGTGCTGTTGCAGTCGGTCGAGGGGTCGGATGTGCAGGATTTTCCGCCCAGTCCGCCGCTGCAGGACATGAGCGTGGAGGCCCGCGGGCCGGGCCAAGTGGCACTGGGGGTGGGCATGGCGGGCGGGGCGATGTGGTCGCTGGGTGTGGCGGCCGACGGACAACTGCCGCAGTTGGAATTCGATTGGGCCTGCCAAGCCCGCGGGGCCGAGATCTGGCCCAGAAATTGCTACGTTTCTCTCCCGGACGCAGGCCCTGACAATTGGGCGGCGGACGAAGTGGTGTTGTTTCGCCTGAATGAGCCGGAGGGGTTGTGCCGCGAGGTGCGACTGACTTTGGCCGCGGCGACCGGTGACTTGTTGCCGCCGAGTTACCAAATCCAGCGACAAGCACCGCCGCTCTCCGCCGAATACTCCTTGGCTGTGAACCTGCCGGCCGAATGTTCGGTCGTGCGAGTGGAAGACCGCGACGTCGCGGTCACCGGCCGAACCGCCCTGCGATGGCAGTATCGAATCCATTGGCAGACGTTGTGAGAGGAGCGACGAGCGATGTTGTTTTTTGACACGATGTATTTGTGGATGGTCTTGATCCCGGGCTTGTTGCTGTCGGGCGGGGCCAGTCTGTTGGTCCGCAGTGCCTTCAGCTATTACAGTCGCGTGGGTTCGCAGCGGGGATTTACGGGCGCCCAAGCCGCCCAACGACTGCTGGACCGAGCCGGGATCCGCGACGTGCGAGTGGTCCCAGTGCCGGGCCACCTGACCGACCATTACGATCCAACCAACAAGGTTCTGGCCCTATCCGAATCGGTTTACGGCAGCCAATCGGTGGCGGCGATCGGCGTGGCCACCCACGAGGCTGGGCATGCGATTCAGCACGCGACCGGTTACCTGCCCTTGCACCTGCGAGCGCTGACGGTGCCCATGGCCAACATTGGCAGCACACTGGGCCCGTTAGTGATCCTGGGTGGGCTGCTGCTGATGGCCTCCTCGGCGGCTTTGGGCCAGATCGTGTTTCTGATCGGTATGATCTTGTTTGCCGGAACCCTGTTGTTCCAATTGATCACCTTGCCGGTGGAGTTCGACGCCAGTGCGCGGGCCAAGCGGTTGGTGGTCGAAGCGGGCATCGTGCAGCCGCAGGAGACGACGGGGATCCATGCCGTTTTGAATGCGGCGGCCATGACGTACGTGGCCGCAGCGGTCTCGACCTTACTGACGCTGCTGTATTACCTGATGCGCAGTGGCTTGTTGGGGAATCGCGAGGAGTAACTAAAAGCATGGCACGCATTGTATTGGCAATGAGCGGTGGGGTGGACTCGAGCGTGGCCGCTCATCTGCTGGTGCAGCAAGGGCATGACGTGATCGGCGTGTTCATGCGTCACGGCGAAAAGGCCGCGGTGGCCTGCAGCGTGGATGGCACCTTGGCCAATTCGCCCGTGCTGCCAATCCTGCAGGAGCGGGCCGACCACAAGCAGGGCTGCTGCAGTGCCTCGGACGCGGCCGACGCGCGGATGGTGGCCGATCGCTTGGGGATTCCGTTCTATGCCTTGAACTTGGAAGACGAGTTCAAAAAGATCGTCGATTATTTTGTGGCCGAGTACACCGTGGGTCGTACGCCCAACCCCTGCGTGCAATGCAACAATTGGATCAAATTCGGCAAATTATTTCATTATGCCGACTCGGTCGGGGCCGAGTACGTGGCGACCGGCCATTATGCTCGGTTGGTGCCGCAGGAGTCACGCCCGGACGGCTTGCCTCGGTTGCTCCGTGGGCGAGACGACTCCAAAGACCAATCGTACGTTCTGTTTGGGATCCAAGCGCCCCTGCTGCGACGGATGCTGTTGCCGATCGGGGATTACGAAAAGACGGAGATCCGGCGGTTGGCGGGCGAGGTCGGTCTGCGGGTAGCCGAGAAAAAAGACAGCCAGGAAATTTGTTTTGTCACCAGCGGCCATCACGACCAGTTCGTCAAGCAGCGGCGCGATCAAGCCGTGGACACGTCGGGCAATTTTGTCGATCGCCAGGGCCGGGTGCTGGGGCGCCACCAGGGGATTGAACGGTTTACGATCGGTCAGCGAAAAGGGTTGGGGATCGCCTTGGGTGAAGCGACCTTCGTGACCAAGATCGATCCGCAGACCTACGATGTGGTATTGGGGGCGCGGGAGGATTTGGCCCGGGAACAATTGACGGCCAATCGCTGCAATTGGCTATTGGACGAGTGTCCGGTGGAGGGACAAACGCTGGAGGGGGCCGCGCAGATCCGCTACAACACCCCGCCGCAAGCGGCCACGATTACCGTCCTGCCGCAACAGCGTTTGCAGGTGGACTTTACCGAGCCGGTGACGGGGGTCGCGCCCGGGCAGGCCGTCGTGATCTACTCCGGCGAGCAGGTCTTGGGCGGCGGTTGGATCGAATAACCACGAGCTTTAGCCCGGCAATCCACCGGTGACCTACGCCCAATGGCAGGGGCTGTGCCGGCCCGCCGGCCCTGCGGGCACTCGGGTTCTGGGGGGCATCTTTGGGCAGAGGGTTTTCAGCCAAGAAGCTAAGAAGCTAAGAAGCTAAGGGCGTAGGGCGTAGGGCGTAGGGCAGAAGGCAAAAGGCAGAAAAATTTGGGGCAAAAAAATTGTAAAGCATAGCCAATCGATGCCTGCCTTTACCTTGACGCGCCTAGGCACGGAGGTCCGACACTGGTGATGGTATTGATTAGTTGCTATTCAGTTTGTCGCCCCAAACCAAGAACCAAGAGCTAATAGCTAATAGCTATTGGCTAAGCTGTCGCCATCCGGGCTGTCATCGATTACGATTACGAGCACGAGCACGACCGAAAGCACGACCGAGAGCACGAGCACGACCGAGAGCGAGAGCGAGAGCGAGATTACGAGCAGGAGCGACAGGAAAACCCTGGCTACTACTGGTTGGACTGGAGGTAGTCCTTGACCGATTTCCTGGTCATACAAATCAGTAAAACCGTTGGATAAATCAGAAAGGCGAGTGCCAGAATCCCACTCGTCATGACCGCCATGCCGGCTGGCTCAGCGAACCTTTTCGGGGCATCCGAACTGCCGAGCAGCGTGAGTCCGGTAAAGATCTGGAATGAAGTCGACAACAGGTTAAAGATGATGGCCCCGACACTGTAGCTGACCGACAGGTCTCGTCCTTTTTCTTTACCCATCAGCAGCAAAACCCCAGCAGCGATGAGCACAAATGTCAGCAAAGCGCCCAAAACAACGGAGCCAATCTGGAACTGGACATACCCCATCTGTTCATAGACCAACAGCAACGTATCACGCGTGAACCCACTTCCTTCTTTTAACCGGTTCAAAGCGATCCCCAAAATCACACCCTGCCAGATGACATAACCCAGACTGAAGAGGCCAATCACCAAATTTAAAATCCCGAAGATCAAAATCGAAACGGGTTTCTTCGACCCAACGCCGCCCGCGCCGAGGTTATTGGGACGGTAGCCGCCTGCCCCACCCGGCACTCCGGCCGCGTAGCTAGGTTGCTGCTGCAGGTAAGCCGGTACTTGCGGCTTTCCCTGCTGAGGCCGAAATTGGGGTGAACCGGGATTATTTGGAGCAGACATAACTACCTTTCTTTAAATAGCTGGCAATAAAAAACTGATTGACAGGCGATTTGAATTCCCATCGGATGTCAAGTTTACTAAAGAAACGGGCCCGGTCAAGCAATTGGGTAACCGACACAACGGCTCCCCTATTTCAGGGCGACTGGGTCGCCTAAGCCTGATCGTTGATGACTCCGAAGTCGGATGTTTCTAATCAAAAAGTCACTGAATGACGGCTGATCATGGGGCGGGCAAAACGGGTGAACCGCGAGAGGGGGGAAGGACGCAGAGGAAGACAAACCCGGTGAGTACGGCTTGAGAACCGCTCAAGGGCTTGTTGATTTTTCCAGTCTTACAAGCGAAATTGTCGCCCGATTCAATGAAATCGGGCGACAAACACGACGTTTTCCAGTCAATCGAAACGCTTGCGGGCTTGTTGATTTTTCCAGACTTGCTCGCGAATGGGCCGTCCAACTCGAGGACGTCGGTCGAAAACACGGCTTTTCCGCGTCAATCGAAACGCTTGACGCGTTCCGCTACGGAAAAATCAACAAGCCCTCAAGGCGTTTCGCCAAGAACGGTGGAACGGCGTGACCTTCCGATTCATCGGGATGGAGTACGGGTATGAACCCTCCGCTGCGAATCAGCCGAGAGGAGAAAGGAACGCTAATCTGCGCTAATCTGCAAATGACACGTTCAGCATGGGCGGGGACTTTGGATTGGCGCCAGGCAATCAAGCGAACGAGGAAGCATGGCTTGCCCAGGCATCCCATCCGCTGGTTTCCATATCCACAGGCCTCGCCGGAACCGGGTGCTAACGCACGCCGGCTGGCCCCCATACTCACTGGCGAGTTTATGCCACTTGCAGTAAGCGGTGGTGTTTGGCCCAATCCAGCCAATCTTGAATTTCTGCTAGATCCGGGGCGGGGGAGGAGCGAAGGATCCGCTGGCCCTCCTTCGATTGAGCCACCGGCGTGACCTTGGCCAACAGTTCCTGGGGCGAATGCCGCAGCAGCGTCTCGGGGTCGTCGATGTCGCAGGCCACCAGCAACTGGGCATCGTGCCCTCGCAAGTTGGGAATGCGGCAGACCAAGCGGGCCTGTCGCTGCCAATCTTGCAAGGTCTTCAGGTCCAAGCGACGGAGCTTCAGTCGTTTGACCAATTCCTCGGCCCCCAACTGTAAAAACTGACGCACGTTGACGACATTGGCCGCGGCAAAACGTTCGGCCATCTTGGGGCCAATCGACGGCGCACGTTCCAGAGAATCGTCCAAATTCAGATAAAACGTCAATCGCCCTTCCGGCTCGCTGACCTCTTTCACCACCTTCGTGGCCTCGTGCAAGCGCACACTCGGGGCGGGCTCCGCTGCCCGCGGTTGACGTTCCGGTCGAGATCGGCCCCAACGCTCGCGGCGATTGCCATAGCTCCGCTGGGTCCGCCGAGCGCCCCAACTGTGGCGATTGTCGCGGAGGCCGTTCATCCAGCCATGCAAGCGAGCGCGTTCTTCCTCGGTGCCCCGCTGCATCGTCCGCTGGCCCTCCTCGGTGGCCAAATAAATCTCCAACCGACGCAAGACGTCGCTGGCCGACAAATCGTCCAACTGCTCGGGCTCCGTGATGCCCGCTCCGACCAACAACCGCACGTCGTAGGGACGGAGGCCCGGGATGCAGCAGAGCAACCAACTTTGGCTTTGCCAGCGATCCACCTGGCCGACGGTCACGCCATGCATCCGCAGGGATGACGGCAGGTCGTCGGGATCCAGGTCCAGCAGGTCGCCGATCATTACGATGCGGTGCTTGCTGAGCACCAACAGCCACTCGGGCTCGATCAAGTCCAAATGGGCCAGCGGCGTCTGCTCGGTGATCAGCGGCCAGCGTGGGGAGGGGGCGGGTTCGACCGGGGCCGCCACCGCTTTGGTCAAATGGAGCGGTCGCAGGACCAACGGCCACTGGGTCCGCTGCAGCGTCGCGGCCCCGTCGGGGAACTGGAACACGGCCAGACGCGACTGCTCGCTGGCGGTCAGCGGCCGGTTCAACCAACGCTGCGAGATCTGGCGTTCGTTGGCCAACAACAGTACCTGGTGGCCGGCATTGACGAAGTCCCACAAGGCGTCGATCACCGTCTGGCTTTGCTGAACATTCAGATTGGCGAACAAATCGTCCAGGACCATCGGCAAGGGATGGCCGCCGGCCGTGCCCCGCTCGACCACGGCCAAGGCAAAACTGAGACAGACCAGATCCTGCGCGTCGCGGGACAGGTTGCCAAAAGGGCGAGTGGTGGTCGCGGCATCGACTGCGAACAGGTGTTGCTGTTTGGGGTCCACCCCGACGCTGGTCAAACGACCGGCTGTGAGCTGCCGACACCAATGGGCCGCTCGATCGGTCAGACCGTCGTACTTGAGGTTCCACCAAGATTGGTCGCGCCGCACGTCCTCACGGAGTTGCCGCAGGCGTGGGTCGAGCACTTCGAGCTGGAGCTGCACGTCCTTGAGCTCGCGGCGGAGGGCGTCCAAGTTCAGCCCGTCGCGGAGCAAGCGACACTGTCCGGCCAAGTCCTCGTAGCGGCCCCGAGCGGCCGCGATCTGCGGATCCAATTCAATCAGTCGAGCACGGACCCGGGCCAGCTCGGTCTCGCAAAGGGCGATGCGTTGGGCCAGCGTCGGGTCGTCGGTCCGGCCGGCTTCGGTCGGCGACACAGGGCTGGTGAGCGCCCACGCATGGCTGGGGAACGCACCGAGGAAGTGTTCACGCGCCGCCCAATGGCCCTGCTGCCGAGCGTGGGCGAGGAACGCTTTATCGCCATGTTGCAGCAGTTCGTAACCCTGGGGATCCCAGCGTTGCAGTTCCTCCCACCGAGCGGCCCGGCGGCGACGGAGCCACGCCAGGCGGCGCTGCAGTTCCGACAGACAGCGGCGTTGGTCACGGGTTTCTGCCAGCCACCAGGCGCGTTGTGACGAGGTCGCCAGGCGGCTCAGCTCGGCGCGGAGAGCCAGCACCTCGCGGTGAATCCGCAGCCAGCGTTCCGCCGGCGATAGGGCCGCCAATCCCGCCTCCCAGGCCTCGATACGCCACTCGGCGGTCTCCCAGGCAGCCGCGTCCCAGGGCCGCGTCTCCCAGGAGAGGAAATCCTGGCCCAACACGCCGGGACCTTCGACGGGAACGCGGGAAGCGGTGCTGGGGAGATCGGCCCAGGCCTTTGCCCCCAATGGACCGGCGGTCTCGCCCAGCGGACCGGCGGTGGCGCGGAGCAGTTGTTCCAACCGCAGCAGGTGCCGTCGCAAGCCGCGGGCTTGACGGTGCTCCAAGCTGTCGTCGGGTGTGCGGAGTCGGTGCCGCTGCGCGGCCAGGGCCTGCAAGCGTCGGCGGACGTCGCGTTTGACGGCCAGGCTCCGCCGGATCTCGCCCTGCAGCCGATCCAAGCGACCGTACAGCCGACGGAGGTACTGGCTCAGGTCCGTCGGTGGCGGCGTGACCGGCGCGGGCTGGGGCCGCGGGCGTCGCGCGTTCAAGGCCTCCAACTCCAACTCCAGTTCGCGTCGCCGTGCCAGCAATCCGGCCTGTTCGCTCTCGCTGGAGCCCAGCTCCACGCGGGCCTGTTCCAGCCGTCGCTCCAGATCGGCCAGTCGCGTGCGATGGTTCAGTTCGGCCTCGGCCAACTCGGCCGCCAGTCGCTCGCGTCGCCCCCGCAAACGCTCGCTCTGGCTCTCGTCCAGGCTCAAGCGGTCGCGGCGGTCGGTGGCCTGTTCGCGCCAGCGTTGGTACTCGGCCTCGGAGGCCCAGGGCCCCGCGCCGCGTCCGACGCCGAATCGCTCGACCAGGCTGCGGACCATCCGCTGTTCGATCTCGGGGGTGGTGACAAAGCTCAGGTGATAGTACGTGCCGTAGTCGGCCGCTGTGAGCGGGCCCAGATCGCGGGTCAGGGAGCGCTCGGCGACTCCGGTGCGGACGGCGGTCAAGCTGTCCGTGCTCTGCCCAGCCGCTCGGCGGAGTCGGTACTCCTGGCCGTCGATCGACCAAGTCAACTCGCCGGCGGCCCGGCCCTCGCGGCCCTGGGCCGGCAGAAACGCACCAGAAGCGTCGCCGAATAAGGTGGTCGCGACCGCTTGCCGCAGGGTACTCTTGCCCGAGCCCGTCTCGCCGAGCAACAGGTTCAGCCCCAGCGACAATTCATCGATGATCAGAGAGCGAAAAGCGCCGCTGTTTTCCAAACCTACCTTGGTTAACTTCATCTACTCAACTCCATTCGGATGGCCAAAATCAAACGAGTCCGCTCGCCGACCCTGTGCTCGTTCTGCGGTTGGCCTGCATTCTAACAAAAATTTACCGAAACCACCTAGTCCAATTGGATTACCCAGGACCCCGGAACTATCGAGTCGCCCAAGTGTCGAAGTAGCGAGGGTTTGGCGGGGCTGGGCGACTATCTCTGGGGCGCGAACCCCAGCGGGCGGGGGACTGTCCATGTCGAGTCGGTGTGTCCGGTCCTGGGGTCGTGGCAGCAGCCGCAGCCAATCCGCCTGCGGGTCCCGGGGATGGGGGGCACCACGAAGGCGAAACCGAGGAGAAACTGCGTCAAAACGACCGGATTTTCCCCAATAAAGTGACTGCATTCGCGATCCTCACGGGAAATTAAGCGGTGTGGGGCTTGCTGGATTCCCGGTTGCCAGTAAAAGTGGAGATACCTGGGTCGTTGCCGAGCCGATACGGGAAGAGAGCCCATCGAGCATGCGGTCAGGCTGGTTTCCAGCCGGACCAGTTCGAGTGGGTTGAGAACGGGCAACCTCGGGTTCACGCTGAACAAGCGAGAAAGGCGAGAGAGTCGATGGCTACTCCAATGACAGAACAACCGCTCACTTTGGCGGCGGCGGAAGCTCGGTTGCCCTTGGTGCGGCGGATCGTGCGGGACGCGGTGGCGTTGCATCAACAGATCGCCGAGACACGCGAGCGTTTGGCCGACATGCGACAGCGTCGTGGCGGCAAGCCACTCAAGGACATCTACGCCGAGGAGTGGCTGGCGATCGAGCAGGAATTGGACCAGGACGCCGAGCGATTGGCTGGGTTTGTGGCGGAATTGGTGCAATTGGGTGCCAAGTCAGTGGATTTGCAGGAGGGCTTGGTGGCATTTTCTTCGGAGCGTAATGGTCGCCCGATTCTGTTGTCTTGGAAGTATGACGAGCCCCGCGTGGCCTATTGGTATGAAGTCGACCAGGGCCCAGCGCAGCGACGGTTGCTGGAGGGGCGGACTCACGAGGGATTGGAGGGGCCGGTCTTCAATCGGATTGAAGCTCGGTTCGACGAAAAGGTTTGATGGAGTGGTTCGACACGCATGCTCATCTGAGTTATGCGGATCTGAGTGAGAATTTGCCCCAGTGGTTGGAGACGGCTGCGGCCGCGGGTGTGACCCGGGTGGTAGCGATCGGCACCGACCTGGCTTCTTCACGCGCCAGTGTGGCGTTGGCCCAGGCGTACTCGCAGGCGGCGGTGCAAGTTTGGGCCGCGGTTGGGATCCATCCGAACGAGTCGGCCAAGGCGGCGTCGGGGGACTGGGAGGCGATCTGTGAGTTAGCGCGGCAGGACCGTGTGGTGGCATTGGGCGAGACCGGTTTGGATTTGTACTGGGACGACGCCCCGTTGGCGGTGCAGCAGGAGAACTTTCGGCGGCACTTGGCCCATTCGGTGGCGACGGGGTTGCCGGTGGTGATCCACAGTCGGGACTGCGACGCGGAGATTTTGGCCGCATTGCGGGAGTTTTCTGCTGCCGCACCGCTGCGAGGCGTGATGCATTCGTTCACGGGCAGTTGGGAGACGGCCCGCGAGTGTTTGGACTTGGGCCTGATGATCAGCTTCGCGGGCATGGCCACGTACAAGAACGCGGCGGCCATCCGCGAGGTCGCCGGGCAGGTGCCGGCCGATCGTTTGTTGATCGAGACAGACTGCCCCTTTCTGACACCGCATCCGCATCGCGGGCAGCGGCCCAATCATCCGGCGATGGTCGTGCACACGGGTCGTTGTTTGGCGGTGGTGCGAAACATCAGCGAGCGGCAGTTAGCCGCGGAAACGACCGCCAACGCCTGCCGCCTGTTCGGCGTGAGTTAGACGCGGCCCCCGGGGTTGTCACAGGCAGAAAGATTGGGGGCAGAAAAATGCAGAAGGAGCCACGGAGTTTCACACAGTGACACGGATGGCAACCGGGCGACAGTGAGTGGATTGCGCACCCTAGATCGGACGTAGCGACGTGCGTAGCGGAACGCGTCAAGCGTTTCGATACCCTAGAAAAATCTCAACCCCATAGACCGTCTTTCCTACCCTCGATCGGACGTAGCAGCGTGCGTAGCGGAACGCGTCAAGCGTTTCGATACCCGAGAAAAAACCCAACCCCGCGGACCGTCTTTCCTACCCTCGATCGGACGTAGCAGCGTGCGTAGCGGAACGCGTCAAGCGTTTCGATACCCGAGAAAAAGCTCAACACCGTGGACCGTCTTTCCTACCCTCGATCGGACGTAGCAGCGTGCGTAGCGGAACGCGTCAAGCGTTTCGATACCCGAGAAAAAACTCAACACCGCGGACCGTCTTTCCTACCCTCGATCGGACATCGCGACGTGCGTAGCGGAACGCGTCAAGCGTTTCGATACCCTAGAAAAATCTCAACACCTTGGACCGTCTTTCCTACCCTCGATTGGACGTAGCAGCGTGCGTAGCGGAACGCGTCAAGCGTTTCAATACCCGAGAAAAATCTCAACCCCGTGGACCGTCTTCCGCACCCTAGATCGGACGTAGCGACGTGCGTAGCGGAACGCGTCAAGCGTTTCGATACCCTAGAAAAAACCCAACCCCGCGGACCGTCTTCCTACCCTCGATCGGACGTAGACGTGCGTAGCGGAACGCGTCAAGCGTTTCGATACCCTAGAAAAAACCCAACCCCGCGGACCGTCTTTCCTACCCTCGATTGGACGTAGCAGCGTGCGTAGCGGAACGCGTCAAGCGTTTCGATACCCGAGAAAACTCAACACCGCGGACCGTCTTTCCTACCTCGATCGACATCGCACGGCGTAGCGGAACGCGTCGCTGCTCGATACCCTAGAAAAACTCAACACCTTGACCGTCTTTCCTACCCTCGATCGGACGTAGCAGTGCGTAGCGGAACGCGTCAGCGTTTCGATACCCGAGAAAAACCATCCCCGCGGACCGTCTTTCCTACCCTCGATCGGACGTAGCGACGTGCGTAGCGGAACGCGTCAAGCGTTTCGATACCCTAGAAAAAACTCAACACCGTGGACCGTCTTTCCTACCCTCGATCGGACGTAGCAGCGTGCGTAGCGGAACGCGTCAAGCGTTTCGACACCCGAGAAAAATCTCAACACCGTGGACCGTCTTTCCTACCCTCGATCGGACGTAGCGACGTGCGTAGCGGAACGCGTCAAGCGTTTCGATACCCGAGAAAAAACTCAACCCCGCGGACCGTCTTTCCTACCCTCGATCGGACGTAGCGACGTGCGTAGCGGAACGCGTCAAGCTGCTCCGATACCCGAGAAAAAGCTCAACACCGCGGACCGTCTTTCCTACCCTCGATCGACGTAGCGCATGCGTAGCGGAACGCGTCGGGCGTTTCGATACCCGAGAAAGCTCAACCCTGTCGACCGTCTTTCCGTACCCTCGATCGGACGTAGCGACGGCGTAGCGGAACGCGTCGGCCGCTTCTGATACCCGAGAAAAACTCAGCCCCGTGGACCGTCTTTCCTACCCTCGATCGGACGTAGCGGCGTGCGTAGCGGAACGCGTCAAGCGTTTCGATACCCGAGAAAAAACTCAACACCGCGGACCGTCTTTCCTACCCTCGATCGGACGTAGCGACGTGCGTAGCGGAACGCGTCGTTGCCTCGATACCCGAGAAAAAGCTCAACCCCCGGACCGTCTTTCCGTACCCTCGATCGGACGTAGCGACGTGCGTAGCGGAACGCGTCAGCTGCTTCGATACCTCGAGAAAAGCTCAACCCCGCGGACCGTCTTTCCTACCCTCGATCGGACGTGTAGCGAGCGTGCGTAGCGGAACGCGTCAAGCGTTCTCGATACCCGAGAAAAAGCTCAACCCCTTCGACCGTCTTCCGTACCCTAGATCGGACGTAGCGACGTGCGTAGCGGAACGCGTCAAGCGTTTCGATACCCGAGAAAAAGCTCAACCCCGCGGACCGTCTTTCCTACCCTCGATTGGACGTAGCGACGTGCGTAGCGGAACGCGTCAAGCGTTTCGATACCCGAGAAAAAGCTCAACCCCTTCGACCGTCTTCCGTACCCTAGATCGGACGTAGCGACGTGCGTAGCGGAACGCGTCAAGCGTTTCGATACCCGAGAAAAAAACCATCCCCGCGGACCGTCTTCTGTACCCTAGATCGGACGTAGCGACGTGCGTAGCGGAACGCGTCAAGCGTTTCGATACCCTAGAAAAAACTCAACACCGTGGACCGTCTTTCCTACCCTCGATCGGACGTAGCAGCGTGCGTAGCGGAACGCGTCAAGCGTTTCGATACCCGAGAAAAAGCTCAACCCCGTGGACCGTCTTTCCTACCCTCGATCGGACGTAGCGACGTGCGTAGCGGAACGCGTCAAGGCTTCGATACCTGAGAAAAACTCATCACCGGGCGGACCGTCTTTCCTGCCACTCTAGATCGGACGTAGCGACGTGCGTAGCGGAACGCGTCAAAGCGCTTCGACACCTGAGAGAAAAGCTCAACCCCGCGGACCGTCTTCCTACCCCTGGGATCGGACGTAGCGACGTGCGTAGCGGAACGCGTCAAGCGTTTCGATACCCGAGAAAAAGCTCAACCCCGTGGACCGTCTTTCCTACCCTCGATCGGACGTAGCGACGTGCGTAGCGGAACGCGTCAAGCGTTTCGATACCCGAGAAAAAACTCAACACCGCGGACCGTCTTTCCTACCCTCGATCGGACGTAGCGACGTGCGTAGCGGAACGCGTCAAGCGTTTCGATACCCGAGAAAAAGCCCAACCCCGCGGACCGTCTTTCCTACCCTCGATCGGACGTAGCGACGTGCGTAGCGGAACGCGTCAAGCGTTTCGATACCCGAGAAAAAGCTCAACCCCGTGGACCGTCTTCCGTACCCTAGATCGGACGTAGCGACGTGCGTAGCGGAACGCGTCAAGCGTTTCGATACCCTAGAAAAAACTCAACACCGTGGACCGTCTTTCCTACCCTCGATCGGACGTAGCAGCGTGCGTAGCGGAACGCGTCAAGCGTTTCGACACCCTAGAAAAATCTCAACCCCGTGGACCGTCTTTCCTACCCTCGATCGGACGTAGCGACGTGCGTAGCTGGGCCCGAGTCTTATCAAACTGCTCGAAATGCTTGACGCATTCCGCTACCCAAGTGGCAAAGTCTTATCACGTTGCACTCAGTTACCAAACTCACCATCGTCAAGTTGCCGAGAGGGATCGGGAACTCTGAAGCATTGCGTACGACGCAAGAAAGCTAGCGTCCGCAAAATCTCACGCCACGAACCTTCCTCAAAAAGACGCAATCGACAAGCACCTGGCAACAAGCACCCCGTATACGGATAAGTAGCAAATCCACCCAAAGGAACTAATTGCTTTCGTTCTGGGTTCCTCGCAATGTAATCGACGACGTCCTCGATCGCGTTCTGCTCCAATTCGTTTCCCTTAAAAACGTGGTCGTATGACTGACGTTGAAAACTATAGCCGATACGCTGCAGCGAATCGTTCATATCCAGCCTAAATCGCTGCATGGCTGTCAGCTGATTCGAGGTTTCCGCCAGCCCTACCCACAACAAGTGCATGTGATCGGGCATCAAACAAAAAATGGGGCAAGCCAATTGATAGCGGAACGCCGTGTGGGTCAGAACCTCACGAAATCGGTAGAGTAGCTTTGCATCCAACCATCCCACTCGCCGTTCATCAATCGCCAGTATCCAATGCACCCATGCCGTTCCGCAGTAGTTCGGCCGGGGCAAGCGTTTCAGTCTTGTAGGCTTCTTTCCATCCATACGCGTATTGTATGCATTTGCCGCTCGTCTTTGGAACCCCCGGACTCATTCCGCTACCGCGGCAAAGTCCGATCAAACTGCTCGAAACGCTTGACGCATTATTGATTTTTCCGTAGCGGAACGCGTCAAGCTTTTCGATTGACGAGAAAACGCCGTGTTATTCCCGATTTTATTGAAACGGGCCGCAATTTCTCGCGTAAGTCTGGAAAAACCAAGAAGCCATTGACGCATTCCGCTACCCAAGGGGCAAAGTCTTATCGTACTGCACGAAACGCTTGACGCATTCCGCTACCCACGGGGCCCGAGTCCGATCATACGGCTCGAAACGCTTGACGCGTTCCGCTACCCAAGGGGCCCGAGTCCGATCATACTGCTCGAAACGCTTGACGCGTTCCGCTACCCACGGGGCCGAGTCCGATCACACTACACGAAACGCTTGACGGGTTCCGCTACCCAGGTGGCCCAGTCCGATCACACGGCTCGAAACGCTTGACGCGTTCCGCTACCCACGGGGCGAACGTCCGATCACACGGCACGAAACGCTTGACGCGTTCCGCTACCCACGGGGCGAAGTCCGATCACGCTTCACGAAACGCTTGACGCGTTCCGCTACCCACGGGGCAACGTCCGATCACACGGCACGAAACGCTTGACGCGTTCCGCTACTCATTGGGCAAAGTCTGAACTGGGTGATCGAAACGCTTGACGCATTCCGCTACCTCCGCTGTCGAATCTGATCTCACTACTCGAAATGCTTGACGCGTTGTTCAAGTTTATTGGGTTTTAGCGCCCAAGGCGCGGGCGATGGTTTGGAAGTTGTGCCGCATCATGCCGCGGTAATGGGAGGCGGAAGAATCGACGGGGCCCAGGGCATCGGCGTACAGTTCGCCGCCCAGGGTCGTGCGTTGCCCACGTGATTGAACGCCCTCCAGCAAGGCCTGCATGTTTTTGGCGGAAATACTGGATTCGATGAATACCGCCGGCAGTTGTCGCTCGACCAACAGATCGACCAGCGAATTGATCCGTTGCAGCCCGGCTTCGGACTCGGTCGACAAGCCCTGCACGCCCTCCACTTGCAGGCCGTAGGCTCGGCCAAAGTAGCGGAAGGCATCGTGCGAGGTCACCAACAAGCGGCGATGGGGGGGCAATTGACTCATGAGCGCACGTCCCTCGGCGTGCAACTCCAGCAACTCGGCGCGGTAGGCAGCCGCGTTCTCGGCGTATTGCCGTGCGTGGGCGGGATCGTAGGCGGACAAGAACTGGGCCACGCCCTCGGTCGCGGCGGCCCACAGCTCCACGTCCATCCACACGTGCGGATCGACCTGGCCATAGGCGATCGACTCCAAATCGGTCACGACTCCTTCCGAGTCCGCTTGATCGTCGGCGCCCAACAGTCGATCGGCGGGCAGACCGCGAGCCACGGCGTAGACGGGGTGTTGATTGGAGAGCCGCAACAGGAGATTGTGCAGCTTGCCCTCCAGGTGCAAGCCGGCAAAAATCACCGCGTCGCTGGATAGGAGCCGCGCGACATGGT
The DNA here is from genome assembly GCA_018402565.1 of Pirellulaceae bacterium. Classification (GTDB taxonomy): domain Bacteria; phylum Planctomycetota; class Planctomycetia; order Pirellulales; family Pirellulaceae; genus M30B19. The sequence goes on from JAGYIQ010000005.1 coordinate 66,525, forward strand.
CGCGGGTGGGCTTGAAGAGATGCGGGTCCACGCCGGGGCCGCAGAGGACGTCCACTTCGACATGCGAGCCGCCGATCGCCTGGACCATGTCGGCCACCATGCCCACGGTGACGACCACGCGGACTGGTCCAGATGCGGTGTGTGTCCTCGTGTTGGCCACGGGCCAGGGTCCGGGCGGCAGCGGCGTCGCATCCCGACAGCCGGTGAGGCCCGCAGCCCAAACCAGCAGGCAGGCGGACAATAGCCAACGGTAGGCGTCTCGGACCCGGCGGGGGCTCAGCATCACGGTGTTCCTTTGGTGGCGACAATCATGACGTGGGCGGCTCCGCCGTCAGGCTGTGATAGAGGGCTGGGTGGCGATCGGCGATCCGGTCCACCTCGTAGCTGCCGGCCTGAATCACCAACCGCTTCTGCCGCGCTTCGGCGGTGTCGATGATGGCGGTCAGGTACCCTTCTTCGGACTCGCTGAGCCGTTCGGCCTCCACGCCGTTGGGGTGGGACCAGGAGCTGTTGCCGATAAAGCGAAAGCCGGCCTCTTCGCCCACGCGATTGACCGCCATGAAGTAGACGCGGTTCTCCAGGGCTCGGCAGGAGGGAATGACCCGGCACGACACGCCCGATCCCGGCGGCCAATTGGTGGGCAGCACGACCAGATCCGCGCCGGCCAGGGCCATGGATCGGGCCACTTCGGGGAAGCCTCCCTCGTAGCAGATGTGGATGCCGACCCAGGCCCCACCGATCTCGATCGGCTGATGCAAATGCTCCCCCGGCACGACAAAGCGATCCAAGCCCATCCAGGGCAGGTGGACCTTAAAATAGGTATCGATCCAGCGGCCTTGGTCGAAAGTCAGCACGGCGTTCCGCAGCCGCCCGTCGGCCTCGCGCCAGGCGGTACCGACCAGGATGGCGGCCGACCATTGGCGACTCCAATCGGCCAAGGTTTGCAGCTCGTGGGAATCCGGCGTCAGAGCGACCTGGGCCACCGACTCCGCGGAATCGAAGCCGTAGCCGGTCAAGGCGCACTCGGGGAACACGATGGCCCGCGCTCCACGAGCCGCGGCGGCCGCCCCCAGTTCGCCGATCCGAGCCAGATTGCTGGCGACCTGGCCCAATTGCACATCCATCTGCACCCCGCAGACGGTCAACCGCGGGGCTTGAGCTCGTTCCGCTGCAGTCAACAGGGACCGCACGCCGGGCGGGCGACTGGCGGCTGGCGGCGACAGCAGAGGCTGAGCCCCACTGCCCGCGGAGTTCGGTAAACCCGCGGAGTTCGGTGATCCTGAGGAGTCCGTTGAACCCGCGGAGTTCGCTGCGTCGGAGGCACCGCCAGCGTTGGGCGGGGGCGTGGACGATTCGATGGCCTCGCTGTCCCGCTTCGCTCGCCACTGGGCCAATTCGGCCTCCACTTGCTGGTCGATCGACGAGACGGGTTTACCGAAGCCGGGCAGGTCGACGAACTCGCCGTCGGCCAGTGCGGCCTCGATCCGGTTCTCGGACAGCAGGCGCCAGGCCTTTTCACTGATTTCTGGCTCGTCGTTGTGAGACATGAATTTTTCCGGAATACTTGTTGAAAACGCGGCTCGCAGCCCTTAGGCTTATGGACAGGACCGGCTGGCTACCCGCGAGTGCCGCTAGCAGCTCGCGGATGCAACCCCGGTTGCAACGAATTATATCGTCCGTCGGACCCTGTCGAGAGCCCGCGTCCCGTTTGAGCGGTCAGGTAGCGAGTGTCGGTTTTGTTTATGATTGGGAGCCAGCCATGTTGGTACTGAGTCGAAAGCCGGGCGAGCGAATACTGATTGGCAACGACATTGTGGTGACTGTGGTGCGTTTTCAAGGCGGTGCCGTGCGTTTGGGCATCGAAGCGCCGCGCGACTTCGCCGTCGTCCGCGAAGAATTGGCGGAGGGCGTGGCCATCCCCGCGGTCTTGGCTCAGGCGGAAGCGTCCGACGCGACCAAGAGCGACTCGGTTTAGCGTGAGTCGTGGGTCCAACCCAGGTGTATTGCGAGTTTGGCAGCAAGCGGGATTCGGGCTTCCGAGAGAATTCGCCCCCAGTCCGCCTGTAGAAGTCGCTGGCGTTTTGCCGAGAATAGAAGCAGGAGCCAGCGTCGCCAGACGCCTGTATGGGACGTCGGTACGTGAAGTTGGCGCGGTAGATCCGCTGGGAGTATCGGCCAGGGAAGTGCCGAGCGACCCGGCTCAAGCGGGCGATAGCGTCGCGACCCAGCGAGCTCCGAATCGAACGATTTCTGCACAATCAATCAGCAAGGATGCTGGCACGTGGCTGCTTCATATTGGCAAACGGTCTGGTGGTCGTATTTCGCCCAATTGCCTGAGGACCGGATCTGTTACCGCCTGATCCAAAAGCACAAGATCGCCTCGATTCTTGAGATTGGCATGGAGGACGCGGTCCGCAGCGAGCGGATGTTGCAAGTGGCCATTCGTGGTGCTGGTCCGCGGGTCGTGAACTTCGTGGGGATCGATCTGTTTGAGGCCCACCCCGAGGCCGATGAGAATCCCTTGACGCTGAAGGCGGCCCATACGCAATTGTCGGCTTTGGGTGCCCGAGTCAAATTAGTGCCGGGCGATGCCTTTTCCGCCCTCTCTCGAACGGCCAACTCGCTCAAAGATATCGAATTGGTCGTGATCGGCTGGGACAACTCGCCGGACGTCGTGGCCAAGTGCTGGAATTTGATGCCACGATTTTTGACGGATCAGGCGATTGTGCTGTGTCAGGGTGACGAGAGCCAGAACTACCAGTTCTCGGTGTTGAACGTCGAGCAGGTCAAGGAGTTGGCGGCCGAGCAGGCCAAGTCGAAGTCCAAGACCAAACACGCCGCGTAAGTCGCCCCGAAAATCACAACGCCACAGCCAGACTTCGCCCGCAAACACGACTTGGCGGCGAGCAAGTCGTATCGTTGGACATCTCTGCCCCTGATTCCTTCTGCAAATGCAGAGTCCGGCACCACGCAGCGGACGCCGACGGCGTTGCGGTTAAACACCGCCGCCCAGCCCTAGCCGCGATCGGAGTCCGGCACGGCCACTTCGGTAATGACATAGACAGCGAAGGTGCCGAGCCAATGTTCGCCGGCGTAGTCGCCGGTGAAGACGTACTCCCAACCGGCGCGGGTGTGTTGCTCGGCGGATTGCAGCAAGCGAGCTCGGTCCGGATGCGTGTCCGGCAGCGTCAGGGCCACGCCGCGGAGGGTCCAAGCGCGGTTGAAGTTGAGTCCAGCCAAATGCACCAGCTTGCCGTCGGTCACGTCGGTCACGGCCACTGGGGTCAGGAAACGCTGGACGGCAGGTCGCTGCAGGTCCGGCAAGAAGCGGCCCCACCAAGCGGCGAACTCGGCGGTCGGCAGCACCCGTCGCATCAGGTCGGCCTCGTTCAAAGCGGCCGAGAAAAAGTCCTCGCCGGAGGGTTCGTAGCCGACCGGGTAATCGATATCGGCCGCGTAGTAATCGCGGGCTCGGGCGTCGATCAATTCGATCAGGGCCGTGTGGCCGACCGCGACCGCATAGTCGCGGATTTGGGCCAAGCCGAACGCCGTATTGGGGTGCACACCGGTGCGGATTGGGTAAGCTTGCTTCGGCAGGAACTCGAGCGTAGCGGCGACGAGGTAATCCTCCAGGGGGCGGAGGTTCTGCCGCCAGGCCTGCCCCTGCGGATCGTCCCAGGTATGCAATTCGGTGACCAACCGCAAGTACCAGGCCCAACCGTAGAGCCGCTCGAAGGACTTGTGTTCGGGTTGCTGAAAGTGGCGTGTCTCGGCTTGGATATTCTCCAGCGTCAGGTGCTGGTCCAGTCGCCCGCGGATCTCGGCAGCCAGCGAAAAGTTCGGTTGGAGCTTGAGCAGGCGAATCAGCATCCAATGCCCGTGGACGCTGGAGTGCCAATCGAAGCAGCCGTAGAACGCTGGGCACATTTCCCGCGGGGACCGCACATCGGCTGGACCGGCTAGCACGTTGCTGGGTTTGTTCGGGTACTCTTGATCCAGGCCCTTGAGCGCGAGACGGGCCAATCCGGCCGCTTGCTCGTCCGTCAGATCTTGGCGGGGCCGGGTCGCAGAATCGCCTGCCAGTGGCGGGGTTGGGGACGAGTCAGGGACGGGTTGCGGGGATGACATGGCAAGGGTTCCCAGACAGCTGACGAGGCCGAGGCCCAGGGCGGCGATGACGCGATATCCGCGGATCGACATGGGGTGTCTCCGATCGTTAAGGGGCGACGATACCGTGATTGAAGAACGGGATCCACTCCAGCAACACCACCAGTCCCACGCCGGCCAGCAGGCAGACGGACAACTTGCCGCGATCGTGCGAGTGGAAGTGCAGTTCGGGCAGCAGATCTCCCAGGGAGATGCAGAGGAAGGTGCCGGCGGAGAACGCCAGAGCAAAGCCCAGGGCCAAGGTGGTATCGGCTGGAATCCAAGAAAAACCGAAAAAGGCCAACACCGCCGCCAGGGGCCCCGAGACCGCGTAAGCGATATTGACCCAAGTCCGCTCACGCGGCGTCCAATGCCCGACGGCCATCACCGACGCGATGCTCATGGCATCCAATGGCTTGTGCAGGGCAATGGCCAGGAAGATACCGAGGCTCTTGAGCAGGGCCGCATCGCTGATGGCTCCGGCTTGCAGGGCGGCCGCCAGCGCCACGGCCTCGATGATCGAGTGCAGCCCCAGGCCCATCAGCAGTCCCAACCAGGCAAAGCTGTTGCCGCTGCCGACCCCACTGCCCTGCCCGACTGCCGCTTTGCCGCCGGAGCCACCCACGGCTGGGACCGAGTCGGCGGACTTGGCGGCCAGGCCGCCGAGTGTCACCAGCGGTTGGACTTCGTGCGTGTGGTCGTGTTCGTGAGCGCAACTGAGCGAATCGTGTTTTGCGTCGGCGAAGTGATGGTGATGGTAGTCGAAAATACGAATAAGGAAGAACATCACCAACAGGCCCGCCAGAACGGTCAGGCCCAGCGTTCGGCCATCTTGTAGGATCCCAAAGGCGTGCGGCAACAACTGGAGCAGGGCCACCGCCAGCATAAATCCGGCGATAAAACTCATGACCAACTGGATGCGGACGTGGTTCCAATTCCAGCGGGCGGGCAGCCAACCGCCCAGGAGTGCGAGTGCGGTGAGAACCGTGCAATAGACAAACAGCAGCAGATACGGGCTCAAGCAACTCTCCGCGAAGGGACGACACCTGCGAACCGGCCAGCACGAACCAACCAGCGTGTTCCGCGGGAAAACCCGGCTCTCAGGGGGCCCATTATGACCGTTTTGGCGAAATTGGTAAGCCCCGCGGAAAGTCCCAGCGCGGCCCCGGCCGGTTCTCACCCATCGAGCCCTGTCAGCCAGGGCGGGCGTCGTTCAGGAGCAGGCGGCGGTGCACGAGCCCGACGCTTGTCGCGGCAGGACCATCCTGCCAACCCGTTGGCGGCGGTTGGTGGCCGCGGATGGGGCGTTTGGGCTTGACAGGGGCTGGGCTTCGTTACACAACCATAGGGGTAACCGTTCACGCCTCGTAGGGTGTCATGCAGCAAGTCGGGCTAACCGTACGATCGTTTGCGAGTCACAGCAACTGGACAATGCTAGATGTTTGCCCCGAGAACCATCCGACTTGCGGAATGCACCAGCCCCAAGGATGACCTCCCACCCGTGAACGGTTACCCATAGGGTTGGTTTTTGGTAACCCACCGCCCAAGAGGGATCGATGTCTTCACCTACAGCCCAACTTGTGCCCGCTTGCCATGTCTTGGCCCAGGTCGGTACCACGGGCGTGTGGGGGCGTTTTGTCGCGACGGAGATCGAGGGGCTCCAAGTGGGCGATGCGATCGTGTGCCAGACGGGCCGCGGACTGGAGCTGGGCCGAGTCCGAATGATTGACTCGGAACCGGGGCTCGCAGAGGAAACCGTTGGGCCGGTCGTGCGGCGTGCGACCGATTCGGACCTGCTGACTTGGCAGCGGATCACGGCGGCCGCTCCGGCGGGCATCGAGGCCTGCAACCGTTGGCTGGAGGAACAGGGCTTTGCCCAATGGGTGCTGGATGTAGATGTCCCCTTGGATGGGATGCGGCTGTATTTTCATTTTCTGGGCGATGTCGATGACGCCTTGGATGACGCCACGCCCACTTTGGTCGAACAATTCGATCAGGCGACTGGCATTCGTCGCTTTACCCAGGCGGTGATCACCGGCTGCGGCCCGAACTGCGGCAGCGATGGCAGCGGGTGCGGCACATCGGGCGGCTGCTCGAGTGGAGCGGAGGGTGGCAAGTCGAGCGGCGGGTGCGGATCGTGTGCCCTGCGTGGCGGCTGTGGCACAAAGAGCCACTGAGCCGCTCGTTGAAACAGGGCGACTCGGTGGGCGTCTGTTCATTTCTCTCTGACCCAGGAGTCTGGCCGTGGCCGCTGATCCGAAGCCTTCCGAGCCCGACGGCGCCACTCCCTCCTGTCCTGAATCGACTGGTCTCGAATCGACTGGCCACGTGACGGCAGGGGATCGGTCGCGCAGCGTACCCGTGCAACGGTGGGTGCGGGTGCCGGGACCGACCGAGTCGAACGGAGACGCTGCGGGCGGCCAGTGGCAAGGTCAAGCGGTGGAACGCGACGCGTTGGCAGTCGAGGAGCCGTTGGAGATCCGTGTGGCGCATGGCCCGGAGACGCGGCGGATCAGCCAGAGCCTATCGATCACGATGCGGACGCCCGGCGACGACTTTGAGCTGGCCGTGGGCTTTCTCCTGAGTGAAGGCGTGATTCGCTCGGTGGCGGACTTGCAGGCCGTGAGCGTGAGCCAGGAGATCGTGGCGGGGGAGAACTTGGTCCGGGTGTCGTTGGCCCCGCATGTGGTGTTCGATCCGCAGCGATTCCAGCGGCACTTCTACACGACTTCCAGCTGCGGGTTATGCGGGAAGGCGTCGTTGGCAGCCCTGGCCGCTCAGGACTGGGGGCCGGTCGGAGGCCAAACGTTGCGGCTGAAGCCAGCCTGGATCGGTCAACTGCCCGCGGCCCTGCGACGGGCTCAGCGGGTGTTCGACGCGACGGGCGGGCTGCATGCCTCGGCCTTGTTTCCCGTGCACGGAGAGCTGGAGCTGCTGCGGGAAGACGTGGGGCGTCACAACGCGTTGGACAAAGTGCTGGGGCGATGCCTGTTGGACGATCACCTGCCGGCGGAGGAACGCGTGTTGGTGGTCAGCGGCCGCGTCAGTTTGGAACTGCTGCAGAAAGCCGTGGCGGGCGGGGTACCGGTCGTCGTGGGCATTGGGGCTCCCTCCAGTTTAGCGGTGGAGTGCGCGGAGACGTTTGGCGTGACCTTGATGGGCTTTGCCTCCGAGCGCCGGTTCAATTGTTATGCCCATCCGCAGCGCATCGGCTGAGCGGGGCGTAGGGTTGGGGTGGAGGGCGTAGGGCAAAGGGCGTAGGGCGTAGGGTTGGGGCGTAGGGCGTAGGGCGTAGGGCGTAGGGTTGGGGCGTAGGGCGTAGGGCGTAGGGTTGGGGCGAAGGGCGTAGGGCGTAGGGTTGGGGCGAAGGGCGTAGGGCGTAGGGCGTAGGGTTGGGGCGTTGAGGGGCGCGGGGGCTTTTGCGACGCCAAGGTTGGGATAGGCAGAAAAATTTTGGGCAGAAAGATTGGGGGACAGGTTCCTTGGTTATTGGTTATTGGTTATTGGTTATTGGTTATTGGTTATTGGTTCTTGGTTCTTGGTTGTTGGTTGTTGGTTGCTGGTTCTGTTCTGGTTCTTGGTTCTTGGTTCTTGGTTCTTGGTTCTTGGTTCTTGGTTCCTTGGTTCTTGGTTCTTGGTTCTTGGTTCCTTGGTTCTTGGTTCTTGGTTCCTTGGTTGAAAAACCTCTGCCAAAAGATGCCACTACGAACCCAGACGCCCCCAGGCCCGGAGGGCCGGCACAACCCCTGCCGGTGGCATAAGCCACCGGTGGGATGCGGGCCAGGCGACCTCACCGTGGCAATGGATCTCGTCCAGTCGCGAGGTGGAACCGCTCGTAGTTCCGCCTTTAGGCGGTCGCCCCCCCGGTCCCTCGTTCGCCCTCGGCGTCAAACGGGTTCATTTGGCGAGGTCTCGAGGCTGGGAGTTCCACCTTACTTTCGGCCGGCCCCGCTGTTTCCAATGTTCGCGACTACCGGCTGGGCAACGCTGGACGCGTTGACATGGGGCGGTTTTCGCGACAAACTGGTGCGGACGTTTTGCCGCGTCTGCCGGGGGCAGATTTTGCCCCCGTGTCGCTCGCCTTGGGTCGGGCAGCGATGCCCTCCCGGCCGTTATCCATTCCTGTGTTTAGCTCCATCAACCGAACGAAATACCGCCACCCATGAGTCAGCCCGCCGCGAACCCGTTTCAAGCTCAAGCGACGTTCACTTACCCCACCGCTCAGGGGGAGCAGTCGGCCACGTATTTTCGTTTGGCGAAGCTGCAGGAGGACGGCTTGGCTCAGATCGACCGCCTGCCATACTCGATCCGCATTTTGCTGGAGAGCGTCCTGCGGAACTGTGACGACTTCGAGGTCACGCGGCAGGACGTGTTGAACTTGGCGACTTGGGAAGCGGCCAAGCCCGCCCAGGTCGAAATCCCCTTCAAGCCGGCTCGTGTGGTACTGCAGGACTTCACCGGCGTGCCGGCCGTGGTCGATCTCGCGGCAATGCGGAGCGCCATGCGGCGACTGGGTGGCAACCCCAAGAAGATCAATCCCTTGGTCCCGGTGGACTTGGTGATCGACCACAGCGTGCAGGTCGACTTCTTCGGCAGCGACCAATCGCTGGCCCAAAACGTGGAACTGGAGTTTGAACGCAATCGCCAGCGGTACGAGTTCCTGCGTTGGGGCCAGGAGGCGTTTGACAACTTCCGCGTGGTGCCGCCGAATGTCGGGATCGTACACCAAGTGAACTTGGAGTTCTTGGCCAAGGGTGTGTTCCTGCGTGAGAGCCAGGGCCAGGTCGTGGCGTTGCCCGACACCTTGGTCGGCACGGACAGCCACACGACCATGATCAACGGCCTGGGTGTGTTGGGCTGGGGCGTGGGCGGCATTGAGGCGGAGGCCGCGATGTTGGGCCAGCCGATCTACATGTTGATGCCGGAAGTGATCGGCTTTGAGGTCGTGGGTCAACTGCCGCCGGGGGCCACGGCCACGGACATGGTGTTGACCGTGACGCAGATTCTCCGCAAGGCGGGGGTGGTGGGCAAATTCGTCGAGTTCTTCGGCAGCGGCTACGCCTCGATGAGCTTGGCGGACCGGGCTACGATCGCCAACATGGCCCCCGAGTACGGGGCCACCATGGGCTTCTTCCCGGTCGACACGGAGACGCTGGAGTACCTGCGTCGCACGGGCCGGACGGAGGCCGAGGTATCGTTGGTGGAGCACTACTATCGCAGCCAGGGCCTGTTCTACACGCCAGACGCTCCGCAGCCGGTCTACACCCAGCAGCTGAAACTGGACTTGTCCACGGTGCAACCGAGTTTGGCGGGTCCGAAGCGACCGCAGGACCGGGTGGCCTTGGCCGACATGCAGTCCACGTTCCGCCAGGCCTTGAGCGCCCCGATCGGACCGGCTGGCTATGCCCTGCCGGCCGAGAAGTTGGCGGCCACGGGCCAGTACCAGGAGAACGGGTCGGCTTACGACCTGACCCACGGCGCAGTGGCCATCGCAGCAATCACGTCTTGCACGAACACCTCGAACCCGTCGGTGATGGTGGCGGCGGGCCTGATCGCCAAGGCCGCGGCCGAGCGGGGCTTGTCGGTGCAACCGCACGTCAAGACCAGCCTGGCGCCGGGCTCGCGCGTGGTGACCGACTACTTGGACAAGGCGGGCTTGAGCGGCCCCTTGGATCAACTGGGGTTCCAAACGGTCGGCTACGGCTGCACGACTTGCATCGGCAACAGCGGACCGCTGCCGGACGCGGTGGCCAAAGCGATCACGGACGGCGACTTGGTGGCGGCCGCGGTGCTATCGGGCAATCGCAACTTCGAGGGACGCGTCAGCCCGCTGACCAAGGCCAACTACTTGGCCAGCCCGCCGTTGGTGGTGGCTTATGCTTTGGCGGGAACGGTGGACATCGACTTCGCCAGCCAGCCGTTGGGACACGACGCTGCGGGGGCACCGGTGATGCTGGCCGACCTGTGGCCGACCAAGCAGACGGTAGACCAAGTGGTGCAAGACTGCATCACGCCGGACATGTTTATGGCTCGCTACAACGGCGTGTTCAAGAGCAACGAGACCTGGAACGCGATCCCGGTGGCCAAGGGCGAACTGTACCAGTGGCAGGAGGAGAGCACCTACATCCACGAGCCGCCGTTCATGGCGGCGATGACCCACCGAGGCCCCGCCCGTCCCACCGATCCAAGGTGCTCGGGTGTTGTTGGCCCTGGGCGACAGCGTCACCACGGACCACATTTCTCCGGCCGGCTCAATCGGCAAGGACACGCCGGCCGGTCGCTACTTGATCGCGCGGGGTATCGAGCCGCGCGACTTCAACAGCTACGGCTCGCGGCGGGGCGACGACCGCGTCATGGTCCGTGGCACCTTTGCCAACATCCGCATCCGCAACCAAGTGGCGCCGGGCACCGAAGGCGGTTGGACCAAGCTGCTGACCACCGGCGAAGTCATGTCGGTGTACGACGCCTCGATGGCCTATCAAGCGGCCGACATCCCGTTGGTGATTCTGGCGGGGGCCGAATACGGCACGGGCAGCTCGCGGGACTGGGCGGCCAAAGGCACCATGATGCTGGGGGTCAAAGCCGTATTAGCCGCCAGCTACGAACGGATCCACCGCAGCAACTTGGTGGGCATGGGCATCCTGCCGCTGCAGTTCCCGTCGGGTGCGACCTGGCAGAGCTTGGGCTTGACCGGCGAAGAGGTGTTTGATTTCCCCGAATTGGAACAGATCAAGCCATTGGGCCAAACGCCCGTCGTGGCCACCAAGCCGGACGGCTCGGTGGTGACCTTCGCGGCGACAGTCCGGATCGATACGCCGGTCGAGTTGGTCTACTACCAGAACGGCGGTATTTTGCCGACCGTGGTCCGCAAGCTGCTGTAGGCGTACGAGCGCGAAACTGCGGTAACGATGCGGACAGCCGTTGAGGCATTGCCGAGAACTGTCGGCAGCCTCTGGGTGTGAACCCGTGAACGGTTGGGGGAGACCGACAAGCCCCTGGGGCAAGGGGTGTCCACTCAAGTCCAATTTGAGGTTGGAGTGCCCGCCATGACCAGATCGAACGCGTTGAGAATCGGGCGATCGGAGCCAACGGTGGCTGGAGCGGCCGCTCTGCGACAGAGAACCACCGCGAGACGCTGGGGCACCAGCGGCGGGCCACGGTACTACTTTTCCCAATGGCTCTCTATTTGCATTTTGAATTGCGTAGGGCTGGCGACCCTGACGCCCGCTGCGGTCTGTCCTGCTGCGGTCTGTCCTCCTGCGGTGATTCTAGTCCCGGCCACTGATACCGCTGCGACTCCCAACAGTCTTCCAGGTGCGGTTGACCAGGCGGCCGAGCCAGGCGTGCGGTTGGCGACCTTCGATATCGACGCCACCCCGGGCGTGGGGATGTGGATGGCCTACGATCCGGTCCGCCGCGTGGAGGAGCTGGGGTTGCGGTGTCGGGGCATTGTCTTGTTAGGAGCCGGCGACCCGATCGTGCTCTGTGCCGTGGATTGGATCGGGATCGGGAATGAAGGCCACGACCGCTTCCGCGAGGTATTGGCGGCGGCCGCGGGGACCGACCCCAGTCGTGTGGCGGTGCACAGCTTGCACCAGCACGACGCGCCGCGGTTTGACGCGTCGGCCGAGCGGTTGTTGATCGAGGCCGGCGTGAGCGACTTGGGCTTCTACCAGAGCGGCTTGGCGCGGGATGTCTTGCAGCGTCTGAGCGTGGCGGTGCAGCAGAGCCTGGCCGCGGCGGTCCCGATCCAGAGCTTCGGCTACGGCGTGGCGCGGGTGCGGGAGGTGGCTTCCAACCGCAGGCTGCTGGGGCCGGACGGCAAGGTCCGAGCCACGCGGTTCACGGCCACGCGTGATCCGGCACTGCGGGCGGAACCCGAGGGTGTGATCGACCCGGAGTTGACGTCGCTGATCTTCTACCACAACGAGCAACCGGCGGCGGTGCTCAGTTATTACGCTTGCCATCCGCAGAGTTATTACCGCACGGGCGTGCCCAGTCCGGACTTTCCGGGGATCGCTCGGTTCATGCAATCTCAGGACGTGCCCTCGGCGTTGCACGTGCACTTCAACGGAGCCGGTGGGAACTTGGGGGCGGGCAAGTACAACGACGGCAGCCCCAGCAACCGGTTGGTGCTGGCCGGTCGTGTGGCCCAAGGCATGCGGGAGGCGCGGGAGGGGGCCGAGCGACTGCCGTTGACGCCGGAGCTGATCGGGTGGCAGGTCGAGCCGGTGCATCTGCCCGTGGCCGAGCACTTGGACGGTGTGGCTCTGCGACGGAAGTTGCCCCAGTGGAAGCCGACCGATTTTTTTGGCAGCCCGGATCGTTTGGCCTTTTGGTTGCGGGCCCAGTCGGGACAGGCGATCGAGCTGTCCTGCCTGCGGGTCGGGCCGGTGCGGGTGCTGCACATGCCGGGCGAGTTGTTCGTCGAGTACCAATTGGCGGCCAAAGCGCTGCGGCCAGACTTGACCGTGGCGATGGCGGCCTATGGGGATTATGCCCCTGGCTACATCGGGACGGCTCGGGCCTACGAGGAGGGTGGCTACGAGACCGAGCCCCGTTCGAGCAACGTGGGGCCGGGGGCGGAGGCTGTACTGATGGCCGGGATGGAGCGATTGCTGGCGGACGAACCGGTGGCGCCCGACTATGGGGCTCAGTTGCCGCGGATCGCACCATTGGAGCCGGCTCGCGCGTTGGATTCGTTTGTGGTGGCAGATGGCTTTTCCCTGCAGCAGACCGCGGCGGAGCCCTTGGTCAGCAGCCCGGTGGCCATGCAATGGGACGAACGCGGCGATCTGTACGTGTGTGAGATGCGGGGCTACAGCGAGCGGCGGGACGAACGCTTGTCGCGGATCACTCGGCTGCGGGACTTGGATGGGGACGGCTTATACGACCAGAGCCAGGTATTTGTCGATCAGTTGGCCTGGCCCACTGCGTTGTTTCCCTACGACGGGGGCTGGTACGTGGTGGACGCGCCGGACGTGTGGTACTTGAAAGACACCAACGGGGACGGGGCCGCGGATCAGCGTGAGGTCGTGTTGACGGGCTTGGGGACAGGCAACGTGCAGGGGTTGGCCAACTCCTTTCGTTGGGGGTTGGACAATCGGCTGCATTTGGCCTGCAGCTCGAATGGCGGCCGCGTCTACCGCCCGCAGGACGGGCCGGACTCCGCGGTCGAATTGCGGGGCAGTGATCTGGCGTTGGATCCCCGCTCGGGCCAGTGGAGCCTGACGGCGGGAGCGGCCCAGCACGGCATGGCGTTTGACGACTGGGGGCGGAAGTTCGTCTGTTCCAACAGCGATCACTTGCAGCAGGTCCTGTACGAGCCGCGGTATGCCGCGCGGCAACCGCGGCTGGTTCCGGCGCCGGTGCGGATCTCGATCGCGGCGGACGGACCGCAGGCCGAGGTCTTTCGGATCAGCCCGGTCGAGCCGTGGCGGATCCTGCGGACGCGACTGCGCGTCTCGGGTGTGGTCGGGGGTCCGATCGAAGGTGGCGGTCGCGCGGCGGGCTACTTCACCGGCGCGACGGGGGTCAACATCTACCGCGGGGACGCCTACCCCGACGATTGGCGCGACCCGAGTGGCCAGCAAATGGTGGCCGTGGTGGGCGATGTCGGCGGCAACCTCATCCACCGCAAACGGCTGCAACGCGCGGGCGTGGCGATGGTCGGTCGGCGGATGGACGAAGCCAGCGAGTGGGTGGCGTCGCGAGATATCTGGTTTCGTCCGGCCCAGTTCGAAAATGGTCCGGACGGCACGCTGCACGTGATCGACGTCTATCGCGAGGTGATCGAGCACCCGCACAGTCTGCCGGCTGACATCAAGCGGCACTTGGACCTGGACTCTGGACGCGATCGCGGGCGGCTGTATCGCATCTTGCCGCCGGGATTCCAGTCGCGGCCCGCGCCGGACCTGGGGCAGTTGACCGCGTTGGAATGGGTCGAGACCCTGGGGCATGCCAACGCCTGGCACCGCGAGACAGCGGCCCGCTTGCTCTATCAGCACCCGGACCAGACCCAGCTCCGCGGCCCCCTGGAACGGTTGTTGGCGGAGTGCCCCGCGGCGGTTGGGCGGCTGCAGGCGTTGTACGCCTTGGCTGGGCAGGGGGTCCTGTCAGCGGACAGTCTGCGGCTGGCACTCGTCGATCCGCATCCGCAGGTCCGGCGGCATGCCGTGTTGTTGAGCGAGCGGTACTGGGCCGATGCCACAGCCGCAATCAACCGAGCGACGGAGACCGAGCGAAATACGGGCGAGCTGCCGGAGTTGCTGCTGGCATGTCTGGCATTGGCCGACGATCCCGACCCGGAAGTTCGCTGCCAATTGGCCTTTTCGCTCGGCGAGATGGGGGAGGCCGAGGACCGCGGGGCGGTGCAGGCAGCCCTGTGGCAAATTGCCCGGCGAGCGGCCGATGATCGCTGGGTGCAGACCGCAGTACTGAGTTCGCTGGGCCAGCGAACCGGGGAGTTTCTGACTCGGGTGCTGGCGTCGTCCGAGGACGGCGGGCTGCCGTCGGATTGGTCCGTGCGGCTGGTGGATCTGGTGGTGGCCGAGGGGGATGCAGAGCGGATGCAACAGCTGCTGGACAGGCTGCGTGAGTCGTCGGACGCGGCCGATGCGGCTTGGTTGCCGGTGGTCCAGCCGCTGTGGCAAGTGGTGAGGGGCTCGGCGGGGGTGGCAGCCAGCGACCAGACGGCCAGCAGCCAGACGGCCAGTAACTGGGCGTCGACGACCGTGTGGCTGGAGCAGCTGGAGCGAGCGGCGATCGAACAAGCGGAGGCGGTCGTGCGTGAATTCTCGGCCGACGAGACGGGGGAGCAGCCGTCCGAGGGGCAACGGGAGCGGCTGCTGGAGGCCATGGAGCGATTGGTTTGGGTCGACGCCGATTTGGCGCTACCGACCTTGTTGCCGAAGTTGTCGCCCGGGTTTCCCTTGGAGGTGCAACTGGCCGTGATCCAGTGCCTGGTTCGGTTCCGTGATCCGCGAATTGTATCGGCTTATCTGGAGGAGTGGCCCAGCTTCAGTCCGCGGGTGCGGGCGGCGGTCTTGGAGGCCCTGTTCGCCGAACCTCGGAGCGTGGCTGCCACCTTTGCGGCGGTCCGAGACGGCCGATTGCCGGCGGCCGAATTGCCGCTGGAGCGACTGCGGGCGGTCGCCAGTCACGGGGCGGCTGAGCTGCGGGAGGAGGCTGAGGCTTTGATGGCAGCGCGGGGGCGCGGCGATTTGGAGGAACTGATTGACCGTTACCGGCAGCGACTGGGAGCGGGTGGGGATCGGGCTCGCGGGCAAGCCCTGTTTCGCGACCATTGCGCGGGTTGCCACCGGTTGGACGGTTACGGCCACGAATTGGGGCCGTCGTTGGCTGGGACCATGCACAAAGGTGCCGATTTCATCTTGGTGCATGTTTTGGATCCTAATCGCGAAGTCAACCCGCTGTACTTCAACTACGTGGCGTTATTGGAGGACGGTCGGACCACAACCGGGCTGATTGTGGAGGAAAACGCCGCTCGCCTGACCTTGCAGCGGGCCGATGGCGCTCGGGAGACGTTGCGACGAAGCGAAATACAGGAACTACGCAACACGGGGCGATCGTTGATGCCGGAGGGCTTGGAAAAGTCGCTGGATCCTGTTCAAATGCAGGACCTGTTGTGGTACTTGCTGGGCACCCGGTAGCCAAAATGGCGAAAAAATCGCCATTCCCCGGAGGAGCTCGCCACAACGGCTTGTCAAACTAGCCTGAGATGGTGCACCATAGGGCCCGGAGTGCGAGACCTATTCGGTGCCGCTTTGGCACTAATCAATTTTCGGCTAGTCAATTGCGGGCTGGTCAATGGCGGGCTGGTCTCTTTCGGAACCTATTAATGGGTACAAAAACGGTAGCGCGTGGCATCACACGATTTGACATCAAGGAACGCAGCACCCATGGCTATATGGTCAGAATTACACGACAGGGAAATAAACATCAGAAGTTTTTCGCCGATACCAAATGGGGCGGCAAGCGAGCGGCCCTGACGGCAGCCAAGGAGCAATTGGCCCAGTGGGAGCAGGAGCTGCCCGAATTGACCTCTGCCAGAGACCGCCTGACGGTGCGGAATCAAAGTGGCCAAGTTGGGGTCTATTTAGCAGTTTCCCGCGACTCGCAGGGTCAAGAGCACGAAGCCTACTGCGGTTGTTGGACCGATGCTGCGGGTCAGCGTCGCAAGGTCAGCTTCTCGGTGAAGAAGTTCGGTAAGCGACGGGCCTGGGCCTTGGCCTGCTTGGCGCGGGAACTCGAACAGCAGGATCGTGACGAGGTCCTGGTGGCCTACGAGCAACAGCAAGAGCAGCAGTCCCCGCGGCGGAAGAAATGAACATCTCGGAGATTTACGCCAGCCGGCAGGGCGAGGGCCAGTTGACGGGGACACCCAGCAGCTTCATTCGCGTGGCTGGCTGCAACCTCCGCTGTTGGTTCTGCGACACACCGTATGCCTCCTGGCGTCCCGAGGGTGAAGATCGCTCGGTGGAGGAGGTGGTGACGGCGGTGCTGGCTCATCAACTGGATCATGTCGTGATCACCGGTGGCGAGCCGATGTTGTTCTCCGAGATGATCCCGCTGACGCAGCAGCTGCATCGGCTGGGCAAGCACATCACGATCGAGACCGCCGGGACGCTGTTGCTGCCGGTGACCTGCGATCTGATGAGCATCAGTCCGAAGTTATCGAATTCCGACCCCAGCTTCGAGTTGGCGGGCAAGTGGCGGCAGCGGCACCAACGGGACCGCTGTCGTCCGGATGTGCTGCTGCAGCTCTTGAGCCAGTACGCCTGCCAACTGAAATTTGTGGTGGATTCGCCGGACGATCTGCTGGAAATCGAGTCCTTTGTCGGTCAATTTGACTTTCTGCAACCGCAACAGGTGTGGCTGATGCCGCAGGGGACCGAGCAGGCAACGCTCCGCGATCGCGAGCAATGGCTCGACAGTGCCTGCCAGCAGCGTGGCTGGCACTTGTGCTCCCGTCGACATATCGAATGGTTCGGTTACCAGCGGGGCGTCTAAGTCGAACGGCGTGACGGGCAGGCCGAACGGCGGGGCGGCTAGTCCGAACGGCGGGGCAGGCTAGTCCGAACGGCGGGGCAGGCTAGCCCGAACGGCGTGGCGGCTAGCCCGAACGGCGTGGCGTTTGCCCTTGCGCGGCACTTGAGGCCAACGCCCTGCCCTTGCCAATCGCGGCTGAGGTGCTTTAATGTAGGGAGTCGCGGCGGCGCCCGCTGTTAGTTTTGCTTGAATTGGAGAGCGACCATGGCTGAAACCACCCCCAACTATTCGCCAGACACTAGTTATTCGCACGAGACAGACCGCTCGAGCGACCCGCGGCACTCGCGGGATCCGTTGCGTTTCATCGACGTGGACCACGTGCAGTTTTACGTGGGCAATGCCAAACAGGCGGCCTTCTTCTACGCGTTCTGTTTCGGATTTGAGATCGAGCAGGTCTCCGACTTGACGACCGGCAGTCGCGAGGTGGCCTCGTATTTGCTGACCCAAGGCAACATCCGGCTGTTGTTGACCAGCGGCCTGACGGAGCAGCACCCCGCCAGCCAGGAGGTGGCTCGGTACGGCGACGGGATCAAGGACGTGGCCTTTACGGTGGACGATGCCGTGGCAGCTTACGAGCAGGCTTTGGCCAATGGTGCCCAATCCGCCTACGAACCCCGCGAGGTCTCGGACGAGCACGGCACGGTGGTCTCGGCTGGGATCCATTCCTTCGGCCGCTTGGTCCATTCCTTCGTGTCGCGAACTGGCCAGTACACCTTGGACAAGGTCAAGCACTTTGGTTTGTTTGCGCCGCAATTCAAGAAGATGGGACAGTTGAGCATCAATGATTACAACCGAGCCAATCCCTGCGGCCTGTTCTACGTGGATCACTGCGTCGGCAACGTCGAGATGGGCAAGATGAACGACTGGGTGGCCTGGTACGAGAACGTTCTGCAATTCAAGCTATTTAAGCATTTTGACGATAGCGACATCTCGACTGAGTACTCCGCCCTGATGTCCAAAGTCATGGCCTCGGGCCGCGAATTGATCAAGATCCCCATCAACGAGCCGGCCGAGGGCTTGCGGAAGAGCCAGATTCAAGAGTACTTGGATTGGCACGATCAAACACCCGGCATCCAGCACTTGGCGCTGTTGACCAGCGACGCGATTGACTCGGTGGCCCAACTGCGGCAACGAGGTGTCGACTTCTTGGAAATCCCCGAAGCGTACTACGATCACGTGTGGGAGCGAGTGGGCGAAATCCGCGAGGACACCGACCGCGTCCGCGACCTGCGACTGTTGGCCGACCGCGATGACCAAGGGTACTTGTTGCAGATCTTTACCAAACCCCTGCAGGATCGCCCGACTTTGTTCTTCGAGATCATTTGCCGTCGCGGCAGCCAATCGTTTGGCAAGGGCAACTTCAAGGCCCTGTTTGAGTCGTTGGAGATCGAGCAAGAACGCCGCGGCAACTTGTAACGCCGAACGCACAGCAAAACAGGCGTCTGGCGGACGGCACTCGGAGAGTGCCTGCTACCTTCCCCACCCCCGCACGTCTTCATGCACGAATGTCTTACCAAGCTGCCACCAGCAGAGGGCTGCTGGTCTACAGACTGTCCCTATTCCTCTGTCCACATTCCTCTGTCTGTTCCTGAACTTCAGACCTTTGGCGGACGGCACTCGGAGAGTGCCTGCTACCTTCCCCACCCCCGCACGTCTTCATGCACGAATGTCTTACCAAGCTGCCACCAGCAGAGGGCTGCTGGTCTACAGACTGTCCCACATTCCTCTGTCCCTATTCCTCTGTCCCCATTCCTCTGTCCCCATTCCTCTGTCCCCATTCCTCTGTCCCCATTCCTCTGTCCCCATTCCTCTGTCCCCATTCCTCTGTCCCCATTCCTCTGTCCTTACAGCCGCCGGACTTCCACTTGGGTTTGGGTCGAAATGGTGGTTTTGATCTTGGCATCGCTGTACGCCTTTTCGGTCACGATCAAAGTCTTGGCGGCGGCTTGGCGGACATAGCCGGCTTGGACATCGAACACGATCCGGCCGCCGCTGTCCTGTTGAGCGATACGGGGCCACTTCTTGGAAATGGGATCGAAGTCGAAAGGCGCGGGAGCGTTCTTGGGCGGGTTGGGATCCCGCGCGGGGCTGGCCTCGGGGTCATCGGGGCGTGTGGCACCGAGGAGATACTGTTCGGGGAAGGTCAGGTCGCTGGTGAAATTCACATCCACCGTCGGGTTGGGCTCGCTCCAGGGCCCCAGGGAATACCGGGTGGTCTGGGTCAGCGGCACGCCGGCGGCGACTTCGTAGGTTCGGCGGTCCTCCCACAGGGCGGTCGGCGTGGCCGGCAATGGCGTGAGGAACCCGGCCAACAGCTGCTGGATGCCGTTGGCGGTCACTGCCTCGCGCAGCGGTCGGGTTTCTGGGGTGGCTTGCAGGTGGGCTTGCAGCTCGGGGGACAGTTCGACCGCAGTGACTCGGCCCTGCAGATCCATCTGCAAGCGAATCGGTTGATCGATCAGCGGATTCAGCCGGCCCAGCAACCCGCGGAGCAGGGTCGCGGCGCGGCCGGAGCCGATCTGGGGTGTCTGGGGATTGGTGGACGCCGAGACCTTGCCGGCGGCGGCCCCCACTTCCAGATCGATTTCCTGGTAGCGGAGTTCGGACTCGAAGCCCTGCTCGGTGACGGCCAAAATCTCCCACCGCAGGATCAGGCGTTTGGCCTCGGGTTGCAGCGTCTTGTTGCCCGCCACGTCGATCTCGGTGGTCGAGTTCTGCGTGATCACAAACTCGTAGGCCTGCCCGGCCTGGAACTTCCACTGCAAAGACGGCAGGGGTTCTTCCGCACGAGCCACGTTTGCGGCCGAGAAAAACACGCAGAATACCGCCAGCAGGCAGGTGTTCCGCCAGCCGAACGACTGGGGAGCGGGAGCGGGAGCGTTGGCAGGAGCGGGGGTGAGCATGGGAACCTTCCTCAAAACAATCGCCAGGGCGTGCGGTGTTGCAACCGGCAGCTGGAAAAACGCCGCCGTTGCCTCGCATGCACAGTGTAGATCATGTGCCCAGCGTCCGCAGGCGGGGCGGCTGTATCTTGTCTGTAAGTTGGGGTGACCTTGTCCGAAGTGGAGGCCGGATTTACGATGGCCGCCATGGAGAAATCACTGGTTGCATTGGTGGGAATGGGGACCGTAGGAACCGGCGTCGCACGGTTGTTACTGGATCACGGGGATCGTACGGCCCGACACGCCGGCCGCACGCTGTGGGTCCAGCACGTCGTGGTCAAGCACCCGGACAAACCGCGGGACGCGGACATGCCGCAGGGCGTGATCACCGACGATTTGCAGCGTTTGCTGCAGGATCCGCAAGTCAAAGTGGTCGCCCACCTGATCGGCGGTCTGGAGCCGGCTCGCACGATCATGCTGCAACTGTTGGAGAGCGGCAAGGACGTGGTCACGGCCAACAAGGCCTTGTTGGCCGAGCATGGTCCGGAGCTGTTTGATCGGGCGCGTGACTTGGGACGCACGATCGCCTTTGAGGCGTCGGTGGCCGGCGGGATCCCGATCATCGCCAACATCAGCCAATGCCTGGCGGCCAACCAGGTCTTGTCGCTGGAGGGGATCCTCAACGGGACCAGCAACTTCATCATCACGAACATGCAGGAGCAGGGCGTCAGCTACGACCAGGCCCTCCGTGAGGCGCAGCGGTTGGGGTACGCCGAGGCCGATCCGGCCTTCGACGTCGATGGCTCCGACGCCGCGCAAAAGTTGGCCATCTTGGCGCATCTGGCGTTTGGCGCCCGCGTGCACTGGCAGGAGATTCCCCGCCGCGGCATCGACGAAATCCAGGTCAACGACTTGCGTTACGCCAGCGACATGGGCTTCAGCTTGAAACTGTTGGCCATCGCTCGGCTCCGCGATGCTGGCTTGGAACTGCACGTCTCCCCGACGTTGGTTCCCAAGGGTACGCCGTTGGCGGAAGTCCGCAGCGCGTTCAACGCCATCAACGTGGTCGGCGATGCGGTGGGACCGGTGTTCTTTCACGGCCAAGGGGCGGGCCAAATGCCGACCGCCTCGGCCGTCGTGGCGGACATGATCGACGTGGCGGTTGGTCGCGCCGCCATCACCTTCGCCAACTTGAAACTCTGGTCGCAGCAACCGCCGCGCGTCGACCTGAGCGACCATGCTCACACGCAGTCCAAGTACTACTTCCGCTTCGACGTTCTGGATCAACCGGGCGTGCTGGCGCAAATTGCTGGTATTTTGGGAAAACACCATATTTCCATCGCCTCGGTCCACCAGTACGATCGGGACAAAGACCACGCCACCGGCACGGTGCCCTTGGTGATTGTCACTCATCGGGCGCAGGAGCAGCACACCAGCCAAGCGCAGCGGGAGATCCAACAACTGCAGGTGGTCAAGACCACCGGAGAACGCCTGCGAATTCTCTCCGTTGAAGGCGGCAACTAGGCGCTCTCGCAACCTCCTTTACATGGGTGGCCGAACCACCCGCCAGACAACGACTGGCCCCCAGGATCCTTGAACCATGAAATACGTATTGATCATTCCCGACGGTTGCGCCGATCAACCGCAAGCGAGCTTGGACGGTCGCACACCGTTGCAAGCCGCCCAGCTGCCGGCCATGGACCAGGTCGCCCGCGCTGGCGTCGTCGGTGCCGCCAATCATGTGCCGCCGCACCTGCCGCCGGGCAGTGACGTGGCCAACATGAGCTTGTTGGGCTACGACCCAAACCAATTTTTTTCGGGGCGTGCGCCGTTGGAGGCGGCGGCCCAAGGGATCGAGCTGGGGCCGAACGATTGGGCCATTCGCTGCAACCTGGTCTGTATCCAACAGCAGATCATGCGCGACTTCACCGCGGGGCACATCTCAACGGCGGAGGCCCAAGCCCTGCTGGCTACCGCCAACGAGCAGCTGACTGACCCGCGCCTGGAGTTTATCCCCGGCGTGAGCTACCGCAACTTGTTGGTCTATCGCGGCGCTGACGATCTGCCGCCGCCGTTCTCGATGGAAACCAGTAGCACGCCGCCGCATGACTTGACGGACCACTCGGTGCTGGACGCCTACCCCGCGGGATTGGGCAGTGACTTGTTATGTCAACTGATGAACGACAGTCTGACCTGGTTCCAGGATCATCCGGTCAACGCCCAACGGGTGGCCGCCGGCAAACCGCCCGCCACCAACGTCTGGCTGTGGGGCTTAGGCAAGCAGCCCAACCTGCCCCGGTTTCAAGACCAATTCGGCGTGCGAGGTGTGATGATCACCGCCGTCGACTTGTTGCGGGGCTTGGCCAAGTTGGTCGGCTGGGACTTGATCACCATCCCCACGGCCACCGGCTACTTGGACACGGACTACGCCGCCAAAGGCCGAGCGGCCGTCGAGGCGTTGGATCGCTATGACTTCGTGACCGTGCACATTGAAGCCCCCGACGAGGCCTCCCACCAAGGTTGGGCGGACGAGAAAATCAAGGCGATCGAAGAGATCGATCGACACATCGTCGCCCCGGTCTGGCAACGCCTGCAACAGGAATCCGAGTGGCGAATCATGGTCACGCCAGATCACCCGACATTGCTCAGCACCAAGACGCACAGCCACGGGGTCGTGCCGTTTGCGGTAGCAGGTTCGAACGTCAAACCGGACGGCCTGAACACCTACGACGAAGCCATGGCGGAGCAGTCGGCGTTGCAGTTCCCACGCGGTTGGGAACTGATGCCCTGGTTCTTGAATCGCTAAGTCACGAACGCTTCCTCCCACTTACCCTCCTGCCACTTACACTCCTGCCCTCCGAAGAAAGCCGAGCCCCTATGAGTCTGGTCGTCCAAAAGTTTGGTGGTACCAGTGTCGCGGACTGTGAAAAGATTTTGGCCGCCGCGCGGAAAGCCATCCGCGCCCAACAGGACGGGCATCGCGTCGTGATGGTCGTCAGCGCGATGGGCAAGAACACGGATATGTTGGTGGATCTGGCGGGGCAGATCACCGAGACCCCACCGGCGCGGGAAATGGACATGCTGTTGTCCACCGGCGAACAAGTCAGCGTGGCTTTGATGGCGATGGCGATCCACTCGTTGGGCTACAAGGCCATCAGTTTGACCGGTGGTCAGATCGGCATCCGCACCGATAGCTCGCACACCAAAGCCCGGATCCGCTCCATTTCGACGCAACGGGTCCTGAACCTGCTGGACCAGGGCTACATCGTGATCGCCGCGGGCTTTCAAGGCATCGACGAGGACTTCAACATCACCACGCTGGGGCGAGGTGGCAGCGACACCACGGCCGTGGCCCTGGCCGCCGTGCTGCAAGCCGATCAATGCGAGATCTACACGGACGTCGACGGCGTGTACACCACCGATCCGCGGGTCCTGCCCGAAGCGCGACTCTGTGCGCAAGTCAGTTATGAAGAGATGTTGGAACTGGCCAGCCTGGGGGCGGGTGTCATGCACAGCCGCTCGATCGAGTTCGGCAAGAAGTTCGGCGTACCGATTCGGGTCCGCAGTAGCTTCAGCGATTACCCGGGCTCTTTGATTGCCGCTAACTCCGAGGCCCCCAACTTGCCCGTCAGTGGCTGCGCGATGACCAAAGACGAGGCCCGCATCACGGTGATCGGGGTGCCCGACGTCCCCGGTGTCAGTCGGCGACTGTTTCAGCCACTGGCCGAGCGAAAAATCACCATCGACATGGTCGTGCAAAATGTGGGCATGGACGGCCGAGCCAACGTCAGCTTCACCGTGCCACGGAAGGAACTCAAAGCGGCACTCAAGTCCGTGCACGAATCGATCGCCGATCTGGCCCAGGACACTCACCCCCCGATCGAGGTGCACAGCGACGACCAGGTCTCGAAAGTCTCGGCCGTGGGCTTGGGGATGGCCACCCAAGTCGGTGTGGCCAACCGCATGTTTCAAGCTCTGGCCGATGCCGAGATCAACTTGCAGATGATCACCACGTCGGAGATCAAGATCAGCGTGTTGGTCAGCCGCGAACAGGCCCTGCCCGCAGTTCGTGTGGTGCACCAGGCCTTCGAATTGGCCCAAGTTCCGCCGGGCGCGGTCACCGAAGCCCAGATCCCGGTCGCCCAGAAGCCCGTCGATGCGGTCGACGTGGTTGCACGCCTGCAGAGCGTCGGCATGGAAGACTTGATGATCCACGAAGTCACGTTGGACGATTCGCAGGCGGCTATCGCCTTGACCGGCGTGCCCAATAGCCCAGGTGTGGCCGCCGCCATCTTCCAACAACTGGCCCGTGCCGACGTGTTTGTGGACATGATCGTGCAGAGCTACTTTACCGACGAAAACGCCAACCTGACCTGGACGGTACCGCGTTCCCAATGGGAAAAGGCGTTTGCCGTCGCCCAACAGGTCGTGGACTTGGGGCTGGCCAATCACGTCCAGCCCTACCCCACCATCGCCAAACTTTGTGTCTCGGGCATCGGCCTCCGCTCCCATACGCTGGTGGGTTCGTTGCTGTTTGAGGCTCTGGCGGAGGCCAACATCAATATTCGCATGATGAACACCTCCGAGATGCGATTCAACGTGGTGGTCGATGGTCGCGACGGCGAGCGTGGCCTGAGGTGCCTGCGTGAAGCCTTTGGCCACTACGTCCGCTGAGCGGAACGCTGTCGCCACGGCAGACCACTGAGCGTCCACAGGGCCAGAAACGCCTCCCGCGCATTGATTTTTGACTGGCCATGCACGCGATCACGGAAGGTGATCGGTACCTCGCGAAACGTCGCCCCGTGCAGGCGAGCCAAATAGAGTATCTCCTCGAGGTACCCGTAGCCTTGATTGCGAATCTGCTCCAATGGCAGGCGCTGCAGCAGACTCGCGGGGTAACAGCGAAAGGCCCCGCTGTTGTCCCGCGTCGGCAAACGCAACCACCAGCGGGCGAAGCGATTGATCCAGCGACTGGCCAAGCGTCGCGACCAGGGCCAGCCCTCGATCCGTCCCCCACGCACGTAACGCGATCCGATGACGATGCAAGAAGCGGCGTCAGCAACCGTAGCGACCGTCGCGGCGGTGGGCTCCGCCGCTAACCGGTTGGCAGGAGCGACCGAGCCCGCCAGGCTGGCCGGCAACAACTGCCCCAGATCCTGCGGATGGTGGCTGAAGTCTGCGTCCATGGTCAGGACGTGCGTGTAACCGGCCGCTAGAGCCCAGCGAAATCCAGCCAATGCAGCACTGCCCAATCCCAACTTTCCACTGCGCTGAATAATAAAACACCATGGATGCTGAGCGGCAAACCGAGCCACCCATTCGCCGGTCCCGTCCGGCGACCGATCATCGATGACCAAGACGTCGACCGTCGGATAACGCGAGTGAATATCCGCTATCAAACTCTGAATATTTTCTATTTCATTGTACGTGGCGACGACGACCAGAACGCGCGTCGCCGGTTCCATGGTCGCAGGACCGTTATCTGCTGCCAATCGCTTCACCACCACTCCCATACCGTCACTGTCATCGCGTCACTGTCACCGCGTCACTGTCACCGCGTCACTGTCACCGCGCCACTGTCACCGCGCCACTGTCACCGCGCCACTGTCATCGCGTCACTGTCATCGCGTCACTGTCATCGCGTCACTGTCATCGCGTCACTGTCATCGCATCACGGTTACACAGACGCCGGCAGAGGCAAGTCCATGACTTCGCTCAACAACGGCGGTCGCCGACCGAACTGCTGTTGATACTCCTCCCAGGTGGGCTGCAAGCGGACTTGCCGTTTGGTCTCGTGCCCCACGGCGATATCCGCCAAGCGATGCCGGAAGAACGGATTGCGGAATCGGTCCAGGACCTGTTGGCCAAACGCGCGCACGACCAGCCCCTGCGCCTCCAAAGTCGGCACCAGTTCCTGCTCCAATAAGTCCGCCACCCACTGCGATTGCTGGGGATCGTTCATGACATCGATAACGGTCTCGAAACCCAACGGCAAACAGCGAGCGACCATGGCGGTATGCAAACCGTTGAGCAACCGCACCTTCTGGCGGAAGAAAGGCTGCAAGTCATCGGCCCAGATCACCGCCGGATGGTCGGGCAAGATCCACTCGGGGCCACCATCGCGTTGCACCACCAACATCTGAAAGGGCTCGGTCATGACCGCCAAGGGGTCCTCTTCGGCCCAGGGCACGGGGGGGACCACATCCACACAAATCCGATCGACCAGCGTCGTCAACCAACGGCAGTCCTCGCGCAACCAGGCCAGGAACCCGGCCTCGGCCGACCAGCGTTGGGCCTGTTCCAACACCAAGTCCCGCAGTTGTGTGGCGTTGTTTTCGATCAACTCCAGCGGCAAGATCGCCACGCCCTCGCCACCTTGTTGGTAGCGTTGCCACAGCAGGGCCAGCAATCGTGCCGGGAAACTCTGCGGCGGCTGGCTCCCACTCTGCTGCAGCGATCCCGCCGCATCTGCTGGGTCCAACTGCAGGCCCTTCTCGGTGGTATTGGAAACCACCAAACGAAAGTTGGGATCTTGCCAACGGCTGAGGATCTCGGGCCACTGGCGAGTCAACGAGTAGGCCGCTCCCAGCGACTGGACCCGCTCGACCTGCTCGATGACCTGGCCCTGCTGGAACCCGCGGACCCACAAGTGATACCCGTCGTTCGCTCGATTGATGCCGTCCAAGGTCGAGACCCCGTCACGCGATTGGACCACCGTGACGCGACCCGGGTGTGGCACCAACGGATCGAACAGGCCACGGAGCAACTTGCCGGTGCCGAACTGCAGGATCTGCGTTTCCGGGACCAAGTTCATACCGTCACTCCCATCTTCCAAATGGCGATCTCGCGATAGCCGTTGAGTTCGTTTTTGGCCTCCAAGCGACCGGAAGCCACCTCCAAGATTTGCCGCCACAAGCCATCGCGCAATTCGTCCATCGTAGCCGTGCCCGCCACAAATGCGCCCGCGTCAAAATCAATCCAGCCCGGCTTGCGTGCCGCCAGGTCGGGGTTGGTGGCGATCTTCATCGTCGGCACAGGCGACCCCATCGGCGTGCCACGGCCCGTTGTGAACAAGACCAAGTGGGCGCCTGCCGCGGTCAGAGCCGTGATCGACACACCATCGTTCCCCGGCCCATTGACCAGCCCCAAACCGCCCAAGCCCGGCGTGGCCTGTTGGCCATATTCGATGCATTGCTTGATCAAGGCGGCAGTCCCCCCTTTTTGGACGCAACCCAACGACTTCTCTTCCAAGGTCGTCAAACCTCCGTCCTTGTTCCCCGGCGATGGGTTCTCGCTGATCGGCTGCCCGTGCCGCCGGAAGTAGTCCTTGAAGGTCTCGATCATGCCGTCGACCGCGGTGCGCGTCGAGGCTTGATCGCAGCGGCCCAACAGCACCGGCTCCGCGCCGAACATCTCCGGCACCTCGGTCAACAGCGAGGTACCACCTTCGCCGCAGTGCCAATCCGCGATCCGTCCCAACAAAGGATTGGCCGAAATGCCGCTGAAGCCATCGCTGCCGCCACACTTCATCCCGAGAATCAAGCGGTTGGCCGGCAGTGTTTGCCGCTCGGAGACCGACACCTGTTGGGCCATCTCCCGCAGCCATTGCCGCCCTTGTTCCATCTCGTCCGCCACGGCCTGGGTCGAGAACCAGCGAACCTTGGCCAGGGCCTGCGGGCCAATCGCCTGCAACTGCAACTCCAACTGATTGTTCTCGCAGCCCAAGCCCAACATCAGCACGGCGGCGGCGTGGGGATGCCGCGCCAACCCAGCCAACACGCCCCGCGTGGCCGCCAAGTCATCCCCCAACTGCGAACAGCCGTACGGATGGCTGTAGGCATACACGCCGTCCAGGTTCGGCACGCGGCCCACCAAGGTGCGATTGGCCCACTCGGCCAGCTGCTGGGCCGTCTGGTTGACGCAGCCCACCGTGTTCAAGATCCAGATCTCATTGCGAATGGCCACCTGCCCGTCCTCGCGCAGGTAACCCTGAAAGGTCGCCGCATCCGCCCCGCTGGGATGATCCACCGGCGGCACACGCGGCGGAGCCGGCAAGGGCTGCCAGCCCTCCTCGGTGGTCACACCCGCATCCAAACCGGTCCGCACGTTGTGCACATGCACCCATTGGCCCGGGGCAATCGCCTCCCGTGCCAAGCCGATCGGCAGGCCGTATTTTACGATCCACTGCCCGGCCTCGATGGGTTCGATCGCCATCTTGTGACCGGCCGGGATGGCCTCGGACGCCGCCACCTCGGTCCCGCCCGCGGACTCCAACCACCGCTCGCCTGCCACACAACCCGGCAGGGAAACCACGACATTATCTTGGGGATGCAATCGAGCAAACATGGGCTACCAGAAGGGAAAAAGGGGACTGCGGGGGCCGGCCCCCCATTCTGCTCCATCGACCTTTTCCCGACAACCACTCGCGATTTCCCGGAAAGTGGGAAAATCGGACGATCGGCTGTCCGCAATCGGCAGCCGCTACGTAATAGGAGTAGACTGAGGCAGACGGTTTGCCACCGGGGCGCAAGACGCGCCCACGATTTCATCAGGGTCGCATGAATTTGGTCACACCAGTTAGGGTCGCACCGATGCTCGACGATCACGCCTCACCCCCAGCTTCTCGGGCTGCTTCTTGGACTGCTTCACAAGCTGCTTCTTGGGCCGCTTCTTGGGCCGCCCAAGCCGCAAATTTCGCCCAGACGGCACAAGCCTGGCAATTGACCGACTCACTCGTTTCGCCCACTCGACGTCGCCGTTGGACGGATCGGCAGTTTGTCGTTCGGACCGGACTCGTCGTCAGCCACTGTCTGGTCGCTCTGGTCGCAGGTGTGCTGGTTATTCCGGCGAGCGTTGTTGCGGCAGTGGCTGGAACGCCCCAGGTGATGGCCGAGCAGGAGCAGGACGAGCAGGCCGGCGGCGATGAAGAGCGGCGACCGCCGTTGACCGCCGAGCAAGAACGATTTTTCGAGACCAAGATCCGCCCCGCCTTGGTGACGCACTGCTACAGCTGTCACTCGAACCAAAGTGGTCGCATCGAGGGCGATCTGGCGGTCGATTCGGCCGCCGCGTTGCGATTGGGCGGTCAGTCGGGCCCAGCCATCGATCTGGAGGACTTCTCAGCCGGACTATTCTGGCAAGCGATCAACTACGAGGGGGGGCTGGAAATGCCACCCCAGGGCCAGTTGCCAGCCCACGTGATCGCCGACTTTCGAACTTGGTTGGAGGACGGCGCCCCCGACCCACGCGTCAGTCAGGTGGTCCGCGGTGCGTATGTAGTGACACCGGAGGCGATCGAGGCCGGCCGCCAGTTCTGGTCGCTGCAGCCACTGCCGGCAGCCTCCGCGGCTCTGGTCCCAGCCGCCACCGGGCAGGCGGAGGCCGCAGCCCCCAACGCGACCAAACCACTCTCACCCCTTCCGGTCGCAGCGATCGATCGATTCGTCGAGCTCAAGCGACGGGAGCAGGGACTGCCGACGCCGCCATCCGCCGATAGCCACACGATCTTCCGCCGCCTGTGCTTCGATCTGATCGGGTTGCCGCCGACTGCCGAACAAGTGGCTTGGTTCCAAGTCCTGTGGGCTGAAGATCCAGACAAAGCCGTGGCCACCGCCGTCGACTTCATGCTGGAGAGTCCCAAGTTTGGCGAGCGGTGGGGGCGGCATTGGCTGGATATCGTTCGCTACGCCGAGAGCACCGGCCGCGAGGTGAACATGCCCTACACGGAAGCCTGGCGCTACCGAGACTATGTGATCGACGCCTTCAATCAAGACAAACCCTACGATCGCTTCCTCAAGGAGCAATTGGTCGGCGACCTGCTACCGGCGAGCAACAAAACGCAAAAACAGCAGCAATTGATCGCCACGGGCTTCTTGGCCCTGGGCCCCAAGACACTCAACGAGCGATCCGAACGGCAATTCGCGGCCGACTTGATCGACGAACAGATCGACGTCACCACGCGTGGCATTCTGGGTATCTCGGTGGCCTGCGCTCGCTGTCATGATCACAAATTTGAGGCCATCACACAGAAGGATTACTACGCGTTGGCCGGTATCTTCGGCAACATGGTCACGCACTTCGGCGGGATCCGCACGCAGCGGACACGTCACACCACCGAACTGCTGGAGTTACCAGTGGCCGACCCGACACCGGCACTGCCCACCTTGCCAGCCGCTCAGGTGAAAGCCCTGCAGGAACGGATCAACGAATTGCAAACCGAGATCCGCGAACTCCGTCGCGAAACCCTGCAAGCCCGTCGACCCAACGCCAATCGGAATCGCAATCGCAATCGCAACGACTCCTCGATGGAGGACAACAACAGCAACCGCGGCGGCAACTCGATGGCGATGGAGGCCCAACAACGACAGCAGACGATCCAACGACTGACCACACAAGTCGGCACGCTGCAAGGAATTGTAGACAGCTACAATGCCGATGGCACGCCTCGTTCGCTCTACATGGGCGTCAAGGCCAAGTCACGACCCACCGACGCGCGATTGCTCGAACGCGGCGAAGTCACTCAACCCGGGCCCACCGTACCCCGTGGATTTGTGCAACTTCTGGATAAAAATCCACCCCGCATCCGCCGCGACTCTACCGGTCGCATGGAGTTTGCCAATTGGGTGACCAGCCCCCGCAACCCGCTCACGGCCCGCGTAATGGCCAATCGCGTATGGCAACATCTGATTGGCACGGGCATCGTCAGCACACCCGAAGACTTTGGTGTCACCGGCAATCGCCCCACCCATCCGGAACTGCTGGACTACCTGGCAGTGCGATTGATCGAGAACGACTGGTCAATCAAGGCGCTGATCAAAGAGATCGCCACCTCCGCAGTCTACCGAGCCGGTTGGCAGGTGGATGCGGTCGCTTCCGAGCGGGACCCGGACAACCAGTATCTCTGGCGGTCGCAACCGCAACGGCTCTCGGCCGAGGTCCTCCGCGATTCGCTCCTCTGGGTAGGTGGCAGCTTGGAACTCGAACGGCCGCACGCCTCGCTGGTCGCTCAGGCCGGCCCCACGGAAGTTGGTCGTGGCCAACAGTTGGCCCAACTGATGCGGCTGCAAGCCGTCGCCAGTGCCAATCGCCGCGGCTCCGACGGGGCCGACTCGGATAGCATGATGAGCGAATCCATGATGAGCGAATCGAAAATGCAGGAGTCCATGGGTGCAGCGACAGCTGAAACGCGAGACGCGCGACCGCGGGCCGGCGGTCGCAACGAGCGAGCCGTCGACCCGAGCAACCTGGCCACCGTGATGATCAACGAAACCAGTGTCAATCGCAGCTTCCGCTATCGTTCGATCTACTTGCCCTCGGTCCGAGACCTGTTGCCACGTTCCATGGATCTGTTTGACGCGGCCGAGCCCAGCATGGTGATCGGCGTGCGTGAACAATCGAACACCGCGCCCCAGGCCTTGTACATGCTCAACAACGAATTGGTAAGACAACAGGCACTGTCGCTGGCCGAGCGTACCTTGGAGCTGACCGGGAGCCAGTCCCAGGCCATCGACTACGTCTTCCAGACCGCCTACAGCCGTCCGCCGACCGCCGAGGAAGCCCAGCAAGCGGCCGATTTACTGACCACGCTCACCACAGACTTTGTCGCCGAGGCCAATGCCAAAGCCCAAGAGCGGGCTGCCCAACAACGGCAAGCGCGACAACGAGAACAGCGACAACGAGAAGCCAGACAGCGGCAACAGGAGTCGCGACGTCGCGGAAATGACAGTCGCAATGGTGGCGGCAACAATCCGCGTGGAACCCGAGGAGAACGCGGGCAAGGTACAGAGAATCGCGCCGACGGACCGCCGTTGGAGGACGATCCGAGGACGGCCGCAGCGGGAGTGGTTGTGTCCAACCCCTACGCAGATGACGTTTCTCCCGAGATCCAGCGACGCGTGATGCTGGTGTTCTGCCACGCCATCTTGGCGTCCGCAGAATTCCGCTACCGCAACTAGACCTGACAACAAATAACAGACATCTCAACAGAAACCTTTTCACGGCCCCATCGCCACAACGTTTGCAGGAGAGCATCCGATGCACGAGTCCACCCCATCGCCGCTACTGGCCAATCGTCGTCAATGGTTGCAGAACGCCACGTCGGGCTTTGGTTTTCTGGCCTTCGCCGGCCTGAGCACTTGGGCTCAAGCCAGCCACCATCCGGCGGGGTTGATGGGCAGTTGGGATGATGGCAACCCAAGTGGCAACGACGCCGGCAATCCCCTGGCGCCCAAGCCAGCTCATTTTGCCGCTCAGGCCAAGCACGTGATCTTCCTGACGATGGGCGGAGCGCCCTCCCATGTAGATACGTTCGACTACAAACCCAACCTGACTCGGGATGCGGGCAAGTCCGCCGGCCGAGCTGGCGGCGCGCTGCTGGGCTCGCCGTTCGCCTTCTCCCAACACGGTGAAAGCGGTTTGTGGATTTCCGAGCTTTTTCCGCAATTGGCCAAACATGCGGACCGGTTGTGCCTGCTCAACAGCTTGCATGGAGACTCCCCCAACCATCCGACGGCCCAGACGCAATTGCATACCGGCAACTTCCAATTTGTGCGGCCTTCCCTGGGGGCCTGGACCTTGTACGGGCTGGGGACCGAAAACGCCAGCTTGCCCGGTTTTGTGTCGCTCAATCCGCCGGCTGGCAACACCTCCAGCTACCGCAACGCGTTCCTGCCCGCGATTTTTCAGGGCACCAAATTGAGTCTGGGGGGCAACCCCGGACGCGGCAGCGCCGCCAGTCGCTTGCCGGACATCAAGAACCCGCAGCTGACCGACGCCCAACAGCGACAACAACTGGACTTTATCCAACAACTCAATCAACGCCAAGCCGAACGCCAGCCGGAACATCCCGGTCTCGAGGGCGTGATTCAATCTTACGAGCTGGCTTTCCGCATGCAGGACGCCCTTCCGCAGGTTTTGGATCTGAGTCAGGAAAGCGCAGCCACTCGCCGGGCCTATGGCGCCGACAGCGGACGCACCGCTCGCTTCGGTACCCAGTGCTTGATCGCTCGCCGCATGATTGAAGCCGGCGTGCGTTTTGTCGAACTGCAAAGCGGCGGCTGGGATCATCACAACAACATCAACACGCAATTGCCGCCCAAGTGCCAAGAGATCGATCAACCCATCGCGGCTCTGATCCAAGACTTGGCCCAACGAGGCCTGTTGGATCAGACCCTAATCGTGTGGTCGGGCGAGTTCGGTCGCACGCCCTTCTCCCGCAACGGGGTAGGACGCGATCATAACAACCGCGGCTTCTCCGCATTTATGGTCGGCGGTGGCGTCAAAGGCGGCCTGCGTTATGGGGCCACTGATGAACACGGCATCGCCGCCGTGGACAAACCCATGCATGTCCACGACTTCCATGCCACGATCCTGCACCTGCTGGGTCTGGACCACAAACGCTTGACCTACCGCTATGCGGGCCGCGACTTCCGCTTGACGGATGTCCATGGCGAAGTCGCCCGCGACATCGTGGCCTAAATACAGCAAAAAAACGTAACCGTTCACGCCTCGTAGGCGTGTCATGCAGCAAGTCGGGCTAACCGTACGATCGTTTGCGAGTCAAAGCAACTGGATAATGCTACCGGTTTGCCCCGAGAACCATCCGACTTGCAGAATGCACCAGCCCCAAGGATTACCTCCCACCCGTGAACGGTTACAAAAAAACTATCTAGTGCTTTGTCACAGCCAAAACTTGGCGTGTGCTAAAGGGGTCAGGCGTCAATTGTGCGAAGCACCCGCAGGGCCGTTCCGGCAATTGACGCCTGACCCCTTTACCACCCCGGTCCCAAAATTAAACGGTGACAAAGCACTGGCACAGACCGCCCGCCTACTGCCACTCCAGCCGCGTCGTCGCTACCGTCGCATCGAAACGGTTATCGGTTTGATAAGCTCGAGCCGTCACCACCAAGCGACGGTTGCGATCGCCCGGCGGCAAGCGATACGACCAGTTGGCGTAATTGCTGTCGTTGGTAAAGGTCAGTTCCGCTGGCAGGAAGCCGAAGGCGGTCCGCCACTCTTGACCGTCAAAATATTCATTTGAATCCAGGTCGCGAACCACGATTCGCACTTCACGAATCGCTGCCTCGCCGCTCGCCCAGCCACTGATTGAGTAGCTTTGACGACGATTGACGACGGTTTGGGCAGCAATCGGCTGCGTGATCGCGGTCACCGGCCCGGCCCCATCGACCAGAAACGAGCGTTGCAACACGTGCGTTTGGAACCGCCCCATGCGATCGTACGCCCGCGCGGTCACCTGCACTCGTTCTTCGGTCGCTGTCGTAGGGAAGAAATCGTATGTCCAACGCGTCAGACTCGCGTTCGGAGCCGCCAGCGACGCGCGGACCTGGCGGAAGCCCTCCTGCCACTGCTGTCCGTTGTAAAACTGCCAACCGCCGGCATGGGACCCCGGCTTCCGGCGCCTGATCACCAAGCGGACCTCCGCCACCCCGTCGGTCGCCTCGGCGTAACCCTCCAACTCCACGCGGCGGAAAAACATTTGGTCATCGTACAGCGGTCGCGCGATCGCCCCACTGAATCTTGATTCGTCGGTACGCAAACCCGTTAGCAATCGTTCGAACAACGCTCGCTCCCCTGACGACAATTGTCCGGCTCGATTCACTCGCTCAAAAGGATCCGACCACAGGTCGTAATACTCGGTGGTGCCATCCGCCCAGCGCGTGTAACGTTGATCGTACAAGCGAATCGAATGGTACACCCCCTCGATATCCTCAAACACGTGTCCCAACTTCTGATGATGCTCGCACAAGACACCCTCAGGTCGCCAAGACGCGGCATCCGGAACCTCGTCGGTGGACCACAGCGAGCGGATCGACACGCCGTCACTCACCACGGGGTTGGCCTGGCAGACATCCAAAATGGTTGGCAAGATGTCGACATGCGACACCAAGTGCGCTCGCTCTTGCCTAACGGCCACCCCCAAACCTGGCCCCCAGACAATCAATGGTACGCGGGTACTCAAATCGTACGGCAACTGTTTGCCGAAGTAACGCTGCTGCCCCAACTGATAACCATTGTCTGAAGTGAAAAAAATCAGTGTTTCTGCCGCCAGATTGGTCTCGTCCAAGTACTGCCGCAAGACCCCTAACATGTCGTCGCACGATTTCATCGCCAATATTCTCTGCCGATACTCCGCATTGGCCTGGGCCAACCGTGGAGCGTCCAACAAGGGCTGGTTGGCAATCGCAGGTGGCTTGCCCGTCACATTCGCCAAGTTAAAGTCCGGTCTCCATGGCTGACGGAGGTTCGGCCACCACTGCTCGTAGCGACCGTCCAACATCGCCCCCGCCGACGGCTTGTGCGGTGCGTAGGGCGCCAAGTAAAGCAGGAACGGCTGCTCCGGCGCCCGTTGCAGGTGTTGGTCGATCAGTTGTATCGAGTCGATGAATTCGATGTTGGTCCGATAACGCGATTGCAACAACGGACGATAACGCTCCGGATAGGCGTCCAAAGACAGGGCGCTGGTGCGCACAATGGCGTCTTGCGTGACCCCACGACGACGACTCAAGTACCGCGGCGAATCGTAGTATTGGCCACCCAGCGTCGCATAGAAATCATCCCATCCCGGCGGACGCAAATCGGACCAACTTTGATTGACAAAGGGATTGAAGTCCCCATGCAAGTACTTGCCGACCAACATCGTGCGATAACCCAGCGGCTGGACCAGACGCGAAAATTCGAATTGTCGCCAATCGGGCTTGGTCACACTCGGCTGCACCGCGGAACGCGTGGCCATGTAGTGACGATAACCACCCGCAAAGCCGTTGCTGTTCGCCTGGGCCGGATCGTGCACCCGCATGCCATGCTCAAATAGGTAGCGACCCGTCAACAAACTGGCCCGCGACGGACCACACAGCGGCGAAGTCACATGGCAGTTGGTGAACCGCACCCCCTCGTTAGCCAGGCGTTGCAAGTTGGGAAACATCCCCGCCGCCCGACCGTTATCCAATAGAAACGTGTCCAAGTCGTCGACGTTGATGACGATCACATTGGGACGATCCACCACCGAACTGCCGCCGCTAAACGCGTGGCGGCCAATGGTCGGCAACTCGACCGGCCTACCACTGACCGGCCTGCCACTGACCGGCCTTGTTCGAACAGGTGGCGGGCTGACAGGCACCGTTCCAACAGTCGAACCTCCCCCCGGAGCAATCACACGAGGATGTCTGACAGCCAGCGCTGTTTCAGCGGGCCGCACAACGCCACTGCCCCCCGCAAGAATCCCGCCGCCCAAGGCCAGAGCGACAACTACCAGACGCAGCCACAGCGGAAAAATCATAGTCGCAACATCCGGCCACTCCGCCAACACTCCCGCGACGGATAGCCCCAAGGTCCCGGCCTGGATCCACAATCAACCCAGGCTCGAGTCAATAAAATAAAACTCTGGGCCCGCAAGCGCGGTGCCTCTCCAGATCGGACTGCCAGACTTCCTTCACACGGCAGTTCTGCTTGCCAATTGATGCTAGTTGCCCACCTCGAGGCTGACAACGATTCGGTGAGAAAAATGAACCGACAGTCAACAAAAAACCCCCGAGCCTAACGGCCGGGGGCGACAAACACTTGTTTCAACGACTGGAAGCCGCCGTCACTGGAACGGTCGCCCGACCGCTCCACAATCGCCGGCGACCCAACTCAGGCGACCTAGCCCTTGCTGACATCCAACGTGATGATCACGTCCACCATTTCCTCGATCCGCTCCAAACCGTAGTTCATGCCGAACTTGGTGCGATCCAGTTGGAATTTGGCCTCGATCACCTTGGTGTCGATGTCGTACGTGACGGGGGCCGTCACTTCGCCGGTTTGCCCCAACATCTTCAGGTTGCCGACGATCTCGCCGGTGCCGTCGTCATTCAACTTGATCGACGTCGCGTCAAACTCGGCGGTCGGGAATTGCTTGGTGTTGAAGAAATCGGGGCCCCGCAGGTGGTCGCGCAATTTCTCGGCCCCCTCCTTGTCCAAGCCACTGGCTGCCGGATCCACGTCCAAAGAAATGGTGTACATGCCGATCCGCAGCGTCTCCAAAGCCTTCAGCTCACCGCCCGGCATGAACATCTGCGCCTCGGCCATCGTCAAGAAGACGTGACGTGGATCGGGCTTGTCACCCTTGTGGGCGCCGACAAACTTGACCGTGACCACCGGATTGACCCGCTCGATATTGGCCGGCCGAGCCATCCCAGACGAACTCATGCCCTCGGGACCAAACTGCGGAACACCCGTGGTGTCCACGCCACTTTCGGTCGGACTATCCGGACAGCCCACCATAAAACACAACACCAACAGACTCGCCAAACTGATCCAACGCTTCATCGTTTACCTCGCTTGTATTTTCTTTCTGGGAGCCCCTGCGGAGCCCACCGAAGCCCCTGCGGAGCCAACCGAAGCCCCTGCGGAGCCCACCGAAGCCCTGACGCTTCGCGCCCGGCCGGATAAACCCCGACACGGTCCTTCTCAACGGCCGCACAAGACGCCCGCTCAAAACGGCCGCTCAAAACGGCCCCAGACGACCCCGACTGCCCCAGACGACCGCCCCAGACGACTGAACGACCGCCCCAGACGACCGCCCCAGACGACCGCCCCAGAAAACGGCCCACTACCGGGTCGCCCTGGCCGTCACACGCACAGCGGATGGAGAGGGATTCGAACCCCCGGTGAGGTTACCCCCACGCCGGTTTTCAAAACCGGTGCCTTAAACCAGACTCAGCCATCCATCCAACAAGCGATGTCGCGAATTCTACCAAATCTCGGCGGCCCAAGTCTACGCCCTGGCGTCAAAACCCCAAGAAAAGACGACTCACACCCCGCTCTCCCTGCCCCTACCCGCCCCCCGGACTCGTCAACCCAGAACCTAGAACCTAGAACCTAGAACCTAGAACCTAGAACCGCTACAACCCCAACCAACCGCCAAGTCCTCCGCGCTGCCCAGCCATTTCTCCCCCGCGTCCCGCCCAATTGGCTCCTAACTGAATGCTACAGTTGAACCGAGCCGAGGTCCGACCCGACCGCCAGAACCTCCATTCCAGGACCGCGGGCTGCCCAACCGACAGCCGCGAAAGGTGACCGACCATGCCCAAAAAAGATGACACCCCGCCAGCCGCCAATACCCCACCCGCCGGCCCCAGCATGCTGGGCAAGATCATCGCCGCCGCCATCATCGGTACCGTAATCCTGGTGCAAGCGGCACTGGTCTACTTCCTACTGCCCAACCCCGATGTCATCGCCGCCCGCGTCCGCGACGAAATCAAACAAGAAATCGTCGAATCTCGCGATGTCCCCGAGGACGTCGCCAAAGCCAGCGACCAGGGCGAACAAACCGAAGTCGAGCTGGGCGCTTTTAGCTTGGCCATTCACCAACCCAGCTCCAACTCCACGCTGAATCTGACCTGCCGCGTCATGGGCACGATCCTGAAAGCCGAACAGGCCGAGTTCGACAGTTTGCTAGCAAACAACGCCAACCGCCTCCGCGAGCGGATCATCATCGAGTTCCGCAGCGCCGAGATCACCGAGTTGACCGATCCCGGTTTGGGCTTGCTCAAACGGCGAATTTTAGAGAAAAGCAACCAACTGTTGGGCAAACCCCTGCTGAAGTCGATCATGTTCCCCGAATACAATTACTATCAGCAGTAACAGACCCGGGGTACACCGTTCTGGTCGTGGCAGACGTCCAGGACTCGAGGAGTTTGGTCATGAAGGAGTTTGGTCATGGATGACAATGTCGACCCGTCCGCCGGCCAGGGAGCGGGCAACCCACCTGCCTCCACTAACGCGTCCGCCGCGGAACGGCGGGTGCCCCAACACGGCCAAACGCCGCCACCGGTCTCCGTCGGCGATGATATCCAAGTGCTGTTGGAACAAGCCGAGCGGGCCATCTCATCGATCAACGAGCCCGCCCCCTCGGCTCCAAAACTCCGCCCCTTCGACTTGCACGAACTGGCCGGCTCCCCCCCCAGCCAGGACAAGGCGTCGCTCAATCTGCTCCGCGACGTCGAACTGGACCTGCGAATCGAATTGGGCC
The DNA here is from genome assembly GCA_018402565.1 of Pirellulaceae bacterium. Lineage (GTDB taxonomy): Bacteria > Planctomycetota > Planctomycetia > Pirellulales > Pirellulaceae > M30B19. Next base: position 105,651 of record JAGYIQ010000005.1, read on the forward strand.
GCTCGCGGATGGCGATCGAAGACCTGATCAAACTGCGGAAGGGCTCCGTCGTTCCGCTGGACAAACTGGCCGGTGATCCCGTCGATGTGTTCGTCAATGGGCGACTCGTGGCCCGCGGCGAAGTGCTGGTGTTCAACGACAATTTCTGCGTCCGCGTGGCGGAACTGGTCACGGGCGACCATAGCTAGTGCTTTGTCACAGCCAGAACTTGGGGTGTGGCAAAGGGGTCAGGCGTGAATTGTGCGCAGCACCCGCAGGGCCGTTCCGGCAATTGACGCCTGACCCCTTTGCCACACCGATCCCAAAATTAAATTGTGACAAAGCACTAGGCGATGTCCTCAGTCGACTCCGGTCGCTAACTGGAGATCGCCGCCGGGGACAGATGAGCGATCTGATTGAACTCCAGCAAGCGGCACTGCTGGGGCGTGACCACCAACTTGGTAATCGACGTGTTGTACAGGGAACGCGGTCGCACGAAATAATCTTCCCCGCCCGTCAAACACCGCGACAACAACAGCGCGATAAACTCGCCGTGCGAGACCAACAGCCACCGTGACGACTCGGAAGTTGGAACATCGGCCGCCGCCTGCTGCAGTGTCTGCCGAACCAGGTCGGCTCGCGGAATCGCTTGCTGCCGAGTCTCATGTCCAGGCAGTCGATTCCAGCCGCCAGACGTCCAATCGGCGGGTGGAGCTGCCCAGGGAAACTCGACCTGCACCTCCTCCCGTGACAGCCCGGGAACCGCCTGCAGTGGCTGCTCGGCGTGCCCCAAATAACAGCCTCCGACTTCGTGAATCTCGCGCCAAATTTCAAAGCCCGCCGCCCGAGCGACTCCGGAGGGCGAGCCATTCTCGACGGCCCGCCCATTCTCGACGGCCCGCCCATTCTCGACGGCCCGCCCCGTTTCACCCGCATTCAACGGAGCCGCGGTCTGCAGCGCTCGGCGAAAGGCGCTGACGCTCTTCCGCGCGAACGAATTGCCCGATTCGCAGAGGTACTGGGCCAGAGCCGCCGCCTGCCAATGCCCCAAATCGGTCAAAGCCGGATCGGGCTGCCGCTCGGTTTCACCAGCGGCATTGTTCTGCGATTGCGCGTGCCGCACCAACCAGACTTCAATCATTCCCGGTCCTTGGTTCCACCGTGGTCTCGTAGGCAGTTTCCCACCACATCTCAAAATCCGGACCTTCGTGCTCGACCAACACTTCCACGTCGGGCGCGATCGCCGGGGCCGCCTCGTCTTTGTATTCGGGCTCCAGCGGTTCGTCAACCAAGTAGTCCCATTCGTCATCGGCATCGACTCGGACGACGGTGCCCCCTTCGGCTTGCACCGCGTCCCGATGATGCGGCAGGGCCTGGACCGACACCCCGTGCTTGCCGCAGGCCTGATGGATGTGGTGATGGCAAGTGAACATCAGCACCTGATAACCCGTGCGAGCAAATTGGGCCAAGACCCGCGCGGCGCTGTCGCAACGTTCTTCATCGAAGTTTACCAACACGTCGTCCAGGACCATCGGCAGGACGATGCCGCGTCGCGCGTAGGCACTGACCAAGGCCAACCGCAACGCCAAGAACACGGCTTCACGCGTGCCGCGGCTCAGCAGCTCCACGTGGATCGCCTGACCACTTGCATGATCGACATACAAGTTCTCGCCCACCAAGCGAGTCCAAATCCGCCGGTACTCGCCATCGGTCAACTCTTCCAAGTACCGCGACGCCTCCTTCAGCGTCTCAGGCTGCCGCAACTTCTCGTGCTGTTCGCGTATCGACTCCAATAACTGATTCACCACCGCCAACTGTTGCCATGTCCGCGTCAGGTCTTCAACCTGGCTGTCGACCGAACTCAATTGCAAGCGAGCGACTTCGAGGGACGTGTCGGTGCTCAACGACTCCATCTCTTGCAGCAACTTGCCTCGCTCCAGGGTGATCGCCGTGATCCGTTGCTTGAGCCCCTCGATGTCTTGAGCCAACTTGTCCCACAGACGTTCCAAGCCGCTGGCTCCGTGCTGTTGCACCAAGCCCACGATCGTCTCCCATTGGAAGTTCCCCCCCAATGCCGCGCGGATCTGTTCGTCGACGGCCTCCAACTTGTCACGCAACTTGGCCCGCTGTTGATGCTGATGCGAAAAGTCCCGGAATTGCTCCTCGGTGTTCGCCCCCGCCGCCGACAACAAGCGGCGTTTCGAGGCCTGCAGTTTGTCCAAGCGGGCCCGCTGTTGGTTGTATTGGCTCCGCAGTTGCTTGAACTCGGCCGCCAACTTCTCCCGCCGCTGGATCAAGTCGCGCTGCTCCCGCACCAACCGCTGCAATTCCTGCAGACGTTTGTGCGGGTCGCTCTCGGTCAAACCGAACTGGGTCTCTTCGGACAAGGCCTGAATCCGCGCACAAAACACGCGATACTCGTTCTGCTTCTCGCTCAAGCGTTGCCCGCTCTCTTCAATCGCCCCGCGATGCTCTTCGATCCGCTCGATTAGCCGAGCCAAATCCTTGATCTCGGCCGGCTTCAAGCGATCCGGCAATTGCAGACTCTTGAGCGTCTCGCGCCAATGCCGCTGGCCCTTTTTCAGAGTACCTTCCACTTTGTCCCGTTTCAGCTTCAAGGTCTCCAAGTGCTGATGCGCGGCATGCAACTTATTTTCCATTGGGATAATATCACCCATCTTGCCAATCTGACTCTCGGCCTCTTTCAGCCGCGTCTCCCAGTGCGTCACACCCGGTGGCAACTCGGCATCCAACTCATCCCGATTCTGCCGCGCGCGTTTCAACTGCTGCCGGACCAATTCAATCTGATGCAGGAAATCATTCAGCTCATCCCGCGCGTTCCGCTCGTAGCTTTGCTTCAGCCAATAGGCAAACAACACAGCCACCGATCCCATGATGAACATCAAGATACCCGAGGAACGCAGCGACTGTTCGACCTGCGGGCTCAACCAATTCTGCGTGCCAAAGACCAACAACAACAGGCCAGCCAACGCCACACCGCCGATCATCAGCAGCCTCGAGGCCGGCAACTCTTGGTTCTCAACCACGACATCCAAGTCGCGTTGCAACTCGCGTCGCTGGGTCTCCAACACCTCAATCTTTTTATCCAGCTCCGTCCGCTTCCGCAGTCGGTTAGCCAAACGCGAGGTCTCGTCCAATGTCGAGGGAGCCCCCTGTTGCACACCCGCGTGGGCCCGAGCCGACTCCAAGGTGTCGCCCAAGTGCTTGACTTCAATCTCGGCCTCGCGGACCTCTTCCTCGGCCCGCGTCAATCGCTCGCGATCCTCACGAATGCTCCGCGCCACACCATGCAGGGTGGTGATCGTGGTCGCCGACAACGTCGCCAACTCCCGGTTCTCCACACCCAAGGTCCGTTGAATCTCGGCCGACACCTCCTTGAGGCCCGCCTGAGCTGCCTTGCGTTGCTCCTCCAACTGCCCGATCTCACGCTCGATCGATTCCAACCATGGCACGTGCTCGCCCAACGCTTCGATCCGACCACGGTTCTTCCACAACACTCGCTGGATCGGAATGCCCGCAACGTTCTGCCGCAAGTGCTTGCGTTCGATCAATTGCTTCGCCAGCAACTCCTTTTGCTTGACCAACTCCTGATTCAAGTGATCCAACTTCGGCAAATCCAACAAACTGGGGTCCGGCAAGGCGCCAAACGCCGCGATCTGCTGGTCGACCAAACAACGATTCTGCCAACGCTCGGCGATCTGCATGCCCATCTCTACCTGCCGCGCCTCGCCCTCCGTGGTCGCCAAGGCCCGCTCCAACTCACTCAGCTGACGCGACAAGTCGCGGGCCTGGGCCGCGATCTTGACCCAGCGTCGCCCGCCCGCCACCGACGCATCGATCTTGATCAACAGGTCTTTCCGCTGCTTCAGCAATTGCCCCAACCGGTGTTGCGGGTCCTGCCAATCGCCGCTGACCAACTTCTCGCGCTGCTGCCGGATCTCGCGGAGCACATCGATCAACGACACCCGATCAAATCCACTCGTCAATCGGTACAAGTGATCGGCGGCCTGCGTGTCGTTCAAGGCCCCCAACTCTTGGATCTCCTGCAAGCCGATCGCAAACACATGGTTGAAGATCGCCTCGTCGACCTCGTTCATGATCACTCGCAACCGACTCTGGCCCATCGCACTGCCGTCGGGCGTCACGATCACCACGTCGCCGTCATCGGTCGGTCGTTGCAGGTCCAAGTGCCGCTGGATCTCCAAGCCGCCCTCGATCCGCTCCAACCACAAACGCCCGCCCGGCGTGCCGCCGTACACCGGTGGCATGTACTTCTCTCGCCGCTCTTTGGGGAAACCAAAGAAACACGTGCGAATAAACTGCATCAAGGTACTTTTGCCGGCCTCGTTGCGACCAAAAAAGACCGTCATGCCGTCCGGTATGTTCTCCACCGTCAGGTCTCGCCAAATGCCGAAACCATCGATCCGCATGCCTTTGATCTTCATGATCGAATCTCCCACTTCCTCGCTCGGTTCAACTGAACCCGGCTCGCTTGTACTCGGTCTGTCTAAATCCCAATCGCTTGATCGCCTGGTCCCAACGCCCCAGACGGCCGTCGGCCCGACGAGCGTTAACTCTGATTGCCGCCCAAGCGTTCAATCCCACCCAACAACGCGGTGTCCAACACCGCCTCGCGGGTGGCCGCATCCATTCGCGTCAAACGCGTCACACCCGCCACCTCGTCCTGCCCACCTGCATAATGCGCCAATTGGAACGGCAACTTGCCGTCCTGGCGATAGCGAGCCACCTCGCGCAAGTAGTCACCCAATAAGGTGTCCTCCTCCTGCCAACCCTTGGGCAAGTTCTGCGGGGCCGAACAAGTCAAACTCACCGACCACAGCCCCGGCGTACCACCGAACTCATGACGCAACCACTTTAACAACTTGACAACCGTCTCCTCCCGACGGAATTCGGCCGAATAATCACCCGTCGTGGCAATCTGCCAATTCACCAACAAATGCATGTCCGGAAACTTCGAAGTCACCTGCAAGGCCCGATCCGCCAACAGGTCCTTCAAGGCGTCGAGATGAATCGACTCCGCCACCGCCAAACTCAGCGTCAACCAACGCACGCCGTCACAATCCACCGTCTGCGTCCGCAACTGCCCATCGACCTCCAATGAAACCAACACCGCCCCATGAGCCCCAACCGCCGATGAACCCCGCCCCTGCGGAGTACCCGGAAAGGCCACCACCACTCCCGAATGAGTCGACACGTCACGCTTGGCCTGCCCCCCCAACGCCCAATAACGAATGCCCTGCCCCGCCAACCGAGCCATCTCCAACGGCCCCCGCTCGGCCGACAACGACGTCAGGCCGATCGGCAACCCCACCCCCGCCCCCGCTTGAAAATCCTTCCAAGAAGAACGCTGCGGATCATACGCCGACCCGTACACCGTCGCCACAACCTTCTCCCGACGACGGACCGTCACACCGTCCACCAACGTCGAAGCAAACAACCGCACATTGCCAGGCAACTCAATCGCCGTCGGCCATCGATCCAAGTGATCCTGCGGACCCGCACACCAGAAAACCTCAATCCCCCGCTGACCCAAACGCTCGAACTGACTCAACAGAAACGCCAAAGCCCGCGGCCCACCCACGTCCAAATCCACCACGTTGCCCGACAGCAAGACAAATTCCACCCGCTCGGCAATCGCCGCATCAAACATCCGCGTCGCCGCATCGTAAGCCGCCGAAGCCAAGACCGGCTGCCAAGCCGGCGGAAACTCGGACAACCCCGCCAAGGGCTCGTGCAACCGCAAATCACTGGCATGCAAAAACCGCACCGGCTCCCACCGGACACCCGACTTGACCGACTCGGTTTGACCCTCGCTGCTCATCCGCACTCCCTTGTTGTTGCCGCCCACCCACGACGCGATCCACTCCCCAATCGAGCCAATCTTGCGCAATCCATGCCAAACACTCAGCCGCTGCGAATTGCTCAAACCGCCCAGTTTAGTGGATTTAAGGCAACGGAACTAGACCAATCCAGCGTGACGCTTCCCGCCTCAACGTTTCCGGCCTAAAGCCGTTTGAATCGCAATAAACTCGCCCAGATTATCCATGGTCAACAGGCCGACCAACCGCTGCCGACTGAGCACCGGAATCGTGGTGCACTGACAGGCCTGCAGTTTTTGAAAGGCCGTCTCCAACATCTCATTGGCATCCACCAACAAGAATTCGCGTTCCATCGCCTCCCCCACCGTCCGCTCCAAGCCGCCTTGCGTCAAGCCGTTGATCAAGTTCTGGCGGGACAGGACGCCCACCACCTGATCGCTCTCCACCACGGGAAAGTCGTGCTGCGAACCGGACATCACCAATTGCACGACGTGGCTGATGGGGTGATCGGGGTGCAGGACATGAAACTGAGTGATCATGGCCCGCGACACCGGGATGCCGCCGATCGCGGCCCTCAACTGCGCAAAGCTGGCCTCCGACGCGGCTCCGATCCAGACGAACAAGGCGATAAACACCAGGAACCAATTGCCAAACAGGATCCCCACCAAGCCGAACAACCACGCCATCCCCTGGCCCACCCCCGCGGCGATCTGCGTGGCCTGCGAGTAATCCATGAACATGGCCAAACCCGCCCGCAGGACGCGCCCGCCATCCATCGGAAAAGCCGGCAACAAGTTGAACACCACCAAGAACAAGTTCACAATCATCAGCCGTTCCAAAAACGGCCCGCCCGTGACACTCAGCTCCTGCCACGGCGCCAGCGTCTGCGTGGCAATCAACCACACTGCCAACAGACCCGCAATCACGACGTTGACCAACGGCCCCGCCAAAGCCACCCACAACTCCTGCCACGGCTCGTCCGGCATGCGCTCCAAACGAGCCACACCGCCGATCGGCAGCAAGGTGATGTCACGCGTCCGAATGCCATACCGAGCCGCCATCAAGGCGTGCCCGAACTCGTGCAATAACACACAAAAGAACAAAGCAGAAATAAAGGCCACGGCCGTCACCGTGTCGCTCAAGTCGCGACTGGTGACCCAATGACTGTAGGCGATGAACGCCAAGAGCAACAAAAAAGTGACATGCACATAGACAGCGATGCCCTGGAATTGCCCGATCTTCAAAGACCATTTCATGGCGCCAACCTTCCTCTTCTGTGAGCGGAATCACCGCCCCCACGTGGGACAAGCCGGGCCACACGGCCAATCAAGTCAGCCAGCCAAATCAGCCAGCCAAATCAGCCAATCACATCAGCGGCGAACGACTGTCGGGTCGGGGGCGGCGCTGGGAATCGGGAGCCGTTCCCGATTCGGGCGTCGCTCCCGTGCGATCCACCGGTGGGCCGATGCCGCGGCCCGGCGGGCCACTTCCCGGCGGCCGGAATCCCGGCAGCAACCGTTCAAAGTAATAGGCTCGCAGCTTTTGTTCAATGGCATCGGGCGTCATGTCGGGCAGTTCTGTCAACGCCGTCCGCTCCTGTTCGTCCAAAGTTTCATACACCGATTTCAGCATCGCGGACGTCGGCTGCATGATCATCTCGCCCCAATTCAGCACCAACGTCAACCGCTCGTCTTTGCCGTCGGTCGTCCGACCCTTGCGCTGCTGCATCAGCGCCGCCGCCTTCTCGCCCTTCTCCGTGAACAGGGCCTGCAAGTCATCCAACTCCGCTTCCGTAATCGGAACACGATCCATGCCGTCCCGCCGCCCACCACTGCGTTCCACTCGCCCGCCGCTCTCATCCGGCCGCGAATTGGCCGAGCCCTCACGACCCAACCTCGCCTCCCGAGCTTCCCGCGCCCGCCGCATCATGGTGTTGCGAAACCACTCACGCAAGATCTTGATCTCGTCCAAACTCAACCGTGTCGATTCGTCTCGCCCCAAGTTCTGCTCGTACTGCTCCAAACGATAACGGTGCACCCGCTCCATCCGCTGATCCACCGAACCCGTCCGCAACTCCGCGCCCTTGCGATCGTTCAACGAGGAGTTCCACTGATAATACTGGTTCATCACCACCCGCAACTGCTCGGCCTCCGAATGGGCCGCCAACCGCTGGTCAAACGCCTGCCACCGAGCCTGCTCCGCCGGCGACAAAGCCTGGAATCGCTCCCACTTCCGCAACATCTCGCGCTGCGATACCGCATCCAACTGCTCAAACGCAGTTCGATTCTCCTCCACCGCCTGGGGCACGTACCACAGCACCCCCAGCCCAACCAACGCACCTAAACTACGGAGCCACATGATTCACCTCCCGGGTGAACAGCCCTTCCTTCTCCAATCGCAACAAAAAATCAAAATCGCCCAACAGCTCGTACTTCTCCCAATCGCGAATCAAGCGATACGACTCCAGAAACTCGCGCTCGTCCGCCGTCTGCGCCTGCCGCGCCCACATATATCCCATACCCAACGACAACAGCAATCCCGCGGCCACCACCAACGGGGCAACCCACTTACGCCAACCCTTCCAACGCGACTCCGTGGCCAACTCTCGCTGCACAACCAACTTCATCGTGCTCTCGGTAAAGTCGACACTGCACGACTCGCGCGGCAATGCATCCAACGCATCCCAAGAACTCTGCAACGACGCCAAATCCGCCCGAGCCGACTCGTCCTCCAACAAACGACGTTCCACTCGCCGACGCTGCTCGTCGTCCAAGTACCCGTCCAAATACACCACCAACTCGTCCACCGTGCTGGAGACATCCACGGTGTCCGCCAACCCGAACTCCTCGTCCGGCCAACGCCCGCCAGCCAATTCCCCGTCCGACAATTCCCCGTCCGCCAATTCCGCCTTTGCGGCCATTCGATGCATGGGGCTATCGGTCGCCTCTTGGGCGTCCTGCCGACCAACCGAGCCCAAGCCACGAGAGGTGGACTCACGAGAGGCGGACTCACGAGAGGTGGACTCACCCGAACCGGCAACGCCCGCATCCGCCGCCGGCAGGTTCACGCCCGCGGGCCCATCTTCCGAAAACTCAGGTTGCTTGCGATCAGACATACCACACTTCCATGGATCGAACTTGGCGTCCCATTAAACCACGGGAACGCGCCAGAGTTCCGCTCGCTTTCCGCAAAAACGCCCTGCCATCCCCGCAATCCACCGAGCAATCGGATCCGCCCCAGCCCCGCGGCGAACCCAAAACCGCCCAACTTACCCGCCCCACCGGCAGCAACTGGGCTAACCCAGCCACCGCCCGACGCCGCCCCGACTCACCGATCCCCGGCCGCCTCCGCACCACCCGCCGACTCACCCGAACCCCGCGGCAGCCCGCCCTGATCCAGGTACGGCTGCAACGCGTCGCGGAGGTTATTCCGAGCCCGAGACAGCAGGGACTTGATCGCCGGCACCGTCAGACCCATCGTATCGGCGATCTCCTGATAACTCATGTTCTCGAACTTCGCCAACAATACCGCCATCCGCTGCCGCTCCGACAAGGTCTCCAACGCCATCCGTACCACCTGGCTCATCTCCAACTGCTCCAGCTGCCGCGCCGGCTGCAATCCGCTGGCATCTTTCGCCAATTGCTCCATCGTCGGCGCCGGCCCCGAGTCCGTCGCCGCCCCACCCAACTGCTGCTCGCGCCGCCGAGACATCTGCCGAATGGCATTCCGCGCCACGTTCTGCGTGATCGTAAAGACCCAAGTCGAGAACTTGGCGTTGGGAACATAACTCTCCCGCGCCCGGTACATCCGCAGAAAGACGTCCTGCGCCAGATCCTCGGACTGCTGCCGATGGGGGATCAGATGCCGCAAGATGGCCAAGACACGATCTTGATACAGACGCACCAATTGCTCAAAAGCGGCCGCACTGCCCTGCTTCACCAACAACATCAGACGCACGTCCGGGTCGGTCAGCTCAAAAAAATTCCCCTCAACACCGCCCACAGCACCCGCGCCGGACACCGCCGACGCGGCACCCTGGCCCGCGACCGTATCCCCCGCCGGCGAACCGGCCACCGCCGAGCCCCCTGCCAGCACGCTACCGGCAGACTCACCCCCCGTGGGCAAGGGCTGCGAGTCGGCAGGTGATTCAGTGGTCAAGACGAGGCCGCTCCAGAAACCCGGATCCGTGTTCCGCTACGAAAGGGGTGCTCGATCCGGATCGACTGCCACCGAACCGGGCCCCGCAGCGGCCAGCGCCGCACCTTCGGAGTCGATCGGAGCCGCCGCCACCACCCGCCGCAACTGACCGCAGGCCGCATCGATGTCGTCGCCCTTCCGCTGGCGACACTTCACCACCACGCCGCGATCCTCCAAGACCTGGCGGAACCGAGCCACCGCCGTCCCACTGGGCGTCACGTAGGGCAACCCAGCCACGGGATTATAGGGAATCAAATTCAACAAGGCATCGCGACCCGCCAACAATTCCGCCAGATCCTCGGCCGCTTCCAAGGTATCGTTCACCCCGCCCAACAGGACGTACTCGAAGGTCAAACGCCGGCCCGTCTCGGCCTTGAACCGATCCGCCGCTTCCATAATCGCCGCGATCCCCACCTTGTCGTTGGTCGGTACGATCTGGTTCCGCAACGCATCGGTCGGGGCATGCAAGCTGATGGCCAACTGGTACCGCTTGCCCACCGCCAACAAGCGATCGATCGACTTCGGCAATCCCACCGTCGAGATCGTGATCCGCCGCGGACTGATCCCCAACCCCAGATCCGAGCTGGCGACCTCCAAGGCCGGCAGCACCTGCCCCAAGTTGGCCAACGGCTCGCCCATTCCCATCATCACGATATGGCTCAGTCGCTCGTCCGGCGGCAACAAGGCCGTGATCCGCAACATCTGCTCCAGAATCTCGTTGACCTGCAAACTGCGATCCACGCCGTCCAATCCACTGGCACAGAACACACAGCCCATCCCGCAGCCCACCTGGCTGCTGACGCAGATCGTTCGCCGCAACTTTTCGCGGATCAGCACACACTCAATACGCCCCGGACCATGCCGCCCCACCGCCGGGTACTCGATCAATAACTTCTCGGTCCCGTCCCGACTGACCTGGTGCTTGACCACTTGACCCGTGAACAGGGAAAACTCCGCCGCCAGCCGCTCGCGGAGGGCCTGCGGCAGGTCGGTCATCTGGCCAAAATCACTGGCCCGCTGCTGAAAGATCCACTTCTCGATCTGCTTGCGGCGAAACTTGGGCTGACCCGCCGTCTCGGTCAACCATCGCTCCTGCTCCGCCTGGCTCAAGCCCAACCAACTCGGTCGCGACACCGGCGGAGCACCCACGGTTAAAGGGACCAACGAAGCTTGCTGCATGACAATTCACTCCCGCCAGTCCCGTTATCTACAGTCCCGTTATCTACAGTCCCGTTATCGCCGATCCGGGCCCGTCCCTCAGCCGCCCACACCCGCGCCACAGGCCGAGTGCTTGAACTTGACAATCATCTCGCGAAACAAGCCAAACAGGTATTGACTGTCGTGCGGCCCCGCCGACGCCTCCGGGTGGTATTGGACGCTGAAAGCCGGCAACTCGCGGTGCGCGATCCCCGCCACCGTGTCGTCGTTCATGTGGCGATGCGTGATCCGCAGCTCCGCCGGCAAGGTCGCCTCTTCCACTGCAAAACCATGGTTTTGAGCCGTGATTTCGATCTTTTGCGTGTCCATGTGCTGCACCGGCTGATTGGCGCCGCGGTGCCCAAACTTCAGTTTGTAGGTCTTCGCGCCGCAGGCCAAGGCCAGGATCTGATGCCCCAAACAAATCCCGAAAATCGGCAACTTACCCAACAACTCACGCACGGTCTGCTGAGCGTATAACAACGGTTCCGGATCGCCCGGACCATTGGACAACATCACACCATCCGGCCCCGCCGACAGGACTTCTTCCGCCGTGGCCGTCCCCGGCATCACGGTCACGTCGAAACCTTCACTCCGCAAATGCCGAGCAATATTCCACTTCATGCCGAAATCCAGCACCACCACCTTCAGCCGCTCGCCCTCCCCCCAAGCCGCTTCCGCCGCCGGGCCCGTCGCGCCGCCCACGCCACCCGCTTGCCACCACGGACTCAAGGCCGAGTCCCACTGGCGACGACCCTCGGTCACCACCCGCTTCACCCAGTCGCTCCCCTCCATGGTCGGGCTGTTTTTGGCCTTCGCCACCAACGACTCGTCGCTCAGATCGGTCGTCGAAATCACGCCCCGCATCGCCCCCTGATCCCGCAACAAACGCACCAAACGCCGCGTGTCGATGCCCTCGATGCCCACCACCCCGTGCTGCTGCAAGAACTCGTTCAAGTCCTGCTGCGCCCGGAAGTTACTGGTCAACGGCGAATTCTGCCGCACCACAAACCCCGACACGAACGGACGACAGCTCTCCATGTCCTCGCTGCACGCCCCCACATTCCCGATCATGGGATAAGCCATTGTCACGATCTGACCCGCGTAGCTGGGGTCCGACAGGATCTCCTGATATCCCGTCATCGAAGTGTTGAAGACCACTTCGCCAAAAATCTCCCCGTCCGCCCCAAATGCCGTGCCCGTGAACACCACCCCGTTTTCTAACGCCAACTTTGCCTTGCGCAACATGTCTTTCTCTTCGAGTACCGCGATGCCCCCGCCGAGCGACCCCAGCGAGTCGCTCCGTTCTCTAGTTTGCCTGATACCGGCCTGGAATCAAAGGCGTCCTGCTCGAGATTGACCCGGATTTCACTCGACTAAATTTCGCGAAATTGGATATTTCGGCTTGAACCACGTCTGTTAAGCTGTATCAATCCTGCCGGTTATGCATACTGATAGCAAAATCTTCCGCTCCCGCGAACCGAGCGGCCGATGCTTAGACAGGCTGTGGGTCTCCGAGTTTTGGATTCGATCCAGAAATCGGGCAGCCAAAAACCGAAGGGTCCCTGTTGCGGCGAGCAGGGGCCCTTCTTTTTTTCCCAACGCCCAACTGCCCACAACCGCCCGCCCCTGCCCCCCAGAACTCCTCCACCCCCCAATCTCCCCGCATCAAATCTTTCTGCCTCTGGCCGCTCTCGCCAAAAATTTCTGCAACTTTAGTCCTTTTCGTGGGTTCAAGACGTGTGAAGACCAACTCAGCGAGCCGGACGGTTCGGCCGCGGGTGGGGTTCATCACCGCGACGAGCGGGCGTCAGTGGCGCCGGCAACTGCCGCGGAAATCGTCCGCTTTTCAGTGGTTTAGGATTAAAGGAGCGAGAAATGTCGCGTTGGTTGGGATTGAGTCTGCTGGTGTTGGGTTTTATTTCGTTGGCCGCCATTGACCCGGCGCTGGCCCAGCCCGGCCGCGGTGGACAGGGCCGCGGTGGACAGGGTGGCGGCGGCCCCATGGGTGGCATGATGGGCGGCGCCGGCGGCATGGCCATGCTGCTGATGAATCCCCAGGTCCGCGAACAGCTGGAGCTGTCCGAGGACCAGATTCAACGGCTCGAGGACATGCAGGCTGACATGCGTGACGAGATGCAGGAAATGTTCCGCGGCGGTGGCGGCCGTGGTGCCGACATGCGCGAGCAAATCGAAAAGCTGACCACGCGGATGCAAGAAGACGTCGACGGCGTCCTGCTCAAGCACCAACGCGAACAACTGGCCGCCATGCAAGCCAGCATGACCATGCAACGCGGTGGTGGTGCCGCCGGCGTCCTCAACAACCCAGCCCTGATCAAGCAGTTGGGCCTCAGTGAAGCGGAAGCCGAGAAATTCCGCAAACAAGCTGAAGAACTGCGAACCAAGCAAGAAGAAGAAATCGCCAAGCTCCGCGAACGCTACAATGAACGCATCATCAGCCTGTTGCCCGCCGAAGCTCAGGACATCATGCGTGAGTGGATGAAGACCGAAGTCCCCGAAATGCAATTCGGCGGCCGAGGTGGTCAAGGTGGTCAAGGTGGCCGCGGCGGTCAAGGCAACCAACGCGGCGGCCAAAATCGCGCTCGCCCCCTGGACTTCTAGTCCCACAGGTCTGGTCGATTTTTCCGTAGCGGAATGCGTCAAGCATTTCGATTGAGGCGAAAACGCCGCGTTTTCGCGCGATTTTCTTGAATCGAGCGGCGAATTCGTGAGCGAGTCTGGAAAAATCAACAAGCCCCACGGGTACCAAGTTGACGGGTGCCGGTCCTGCGGGCCCGGACTTCGGGTCGTTACGATTGTGGCGACCCGGCCCGCACCCCGGCCCCGAATTCGCGTCAACCCATGACTAGGGAGGGACCTCCGCTCAACTACAATAAAAGGTAGTTGGCAGAAGACCTCCCTTTTTCTGTCGCCCGACTGAGAAAATTTTGTCGCCGACCCGCCCGTCTGCGGGTATACCCGGATTGGTGGCGGCCTGACACCAGTGGTTTGGCCCCGGTGGTTTGGCCCCAGCTACCACGGCCCCGACTGAGATCCCTCCCGAGCAGGAACCTTGTTGCCCATGAATGCCGTAAATATCTTGCTTGACCAAGGCCTGATCCAGCACCGCGATGTCATGCAACTCAAGAGCGATGGCCCGGAAAGCGGCAACTGGCGCAGACTGGTGGAACAGGGTCTGCTGACCGAAACCCAAGCCCTGACCGCCCTGGGCGCCAAGGTCGGCATGGACTTCGTCGATGTCACCACCGCCGACCTGGACCTCAGCCTAATCAAGTCGATCCCGCAAAAGCTGATCCATCGGCACATGATCTTCCCGATCCGCCGCGACGGCGACGCGGTCCTGATCGCCACCAGCGACCCGTTCGATGTCTACTCGATCGACGCCGTCAGCACCGCGACTGGCTGGGTCGTAGAGCCGGTCCTGGCCGAACGGGTCGAGATCGCCAAACTGATCAAGACCCATCTGGGCGTCGGCAGCGAGACGATCGACAGCCTGGTCACGCAGAAGAAAAACGACGACGTCGAACTGCTCGAGGAACTGGAGACCGACGGCTCGGAACTCTCCGAAATGGTCCAAGAGGCCTCGGTCGTGCGGCTGGTGAACGAACTGCTGCTCGAGGCCGTCGAGATGCGGGCCTCCGACGTGCACATCGAGAGCCAGGCCCACGGGCTGGAGGTTCGCTACCGTGTGGACGGTTTGCTGCAAACCCAGCCGCTGCCACCCGAGATCCACCAGTTCCAATCGGCCATCATCAGCCGCCTCAAGATCATGGCCCGCTTGAACATCGCCGAAAAACGCCTGCCTCAAGACGGCCGCATCAAGCTCAAAGTCAAAGGCCGCGAGATCGACGTGCGTCTCTCGGTCATCCCCATGATCCACGGCGAAGGCCTGGTCATGCGTATCTTGGACAAGGGCAGCATGGTCTTCGAACTGCAGAAGATCGGCATGGACCCCGAACAATACGATGTGTTCAAGGAACTGATCACCCTGCCCCACGGCATCATCCTGGTCACCGGCCCCACCGGCTCCGGTAAAACCACGACCCTCTACAGTGCCCTGGTCGAGATCAACCAACCGGACATCAAGATCATCACCACCGAGGACCCGGTCGAATACCAATTGGCCGGCATCAATCAGATCCAAGTCCACCCCAAAATCGGCCTGACCTTCGCCCAATCCCTCCGCAGCATCCTGCGACACGATCCCGACGTCGTGCTGGTGGGCGAAATTCGCGACTTCGAAACGGCCGAAAACGCCATTCAAGCCTCGCTCACCGGTCACTTGGTGTTCAGCACCT
Source organism: Pirellulaceae bacterium (assembly GCA_018402565.1). Taxonomy (GTDB): domain Bacteria; phylum Planctomycetota; class Planctomycetia; order Pirellulales; family Pirellulaceae; genus M30B19. The sequence goes on from JAGYIQ010000005.1 coordinate 121,204, forward strand.
TGCACACCAACGATGCCTCCGGCGCCTTCACGCGTATGACCGACATGGGCGTCGAGCCGTTCTTGGTGGCCAGTACCGTGGAAGCGGTCATGGCCCAACGCTTGGTCCGCCGCCTCTGCAACAGCTGCAAAAAACCCGTCGACGCCAAGACCCTGGACCTGCCCAAAGATTTTCCCTGGGAGAAACTCGACGATCGCCCACTGTACCTGCCCCAGGGCTGCCGCGAATGCCGCAACCTGGGCTATCGCGGCCGGATGGGTATCTACGAACTATTGGTCACCTCCGAGCGAATTCGCGAACTGTGCACCAACCGCGCCAGCAGCTGGGAAATCAAAAAAGCCGCCTTGGCCGACGGCATGCGGACCCTCCGCGACGACGCCTGGAAGAAGGCCATGCGCGGCGATACCTCCGTCGATGAAGTCGCTCGTGTGACCAAGAGCGACAAGGGAATTTAGGGTTGGGTTGACACGGGGACTCGCCAACGAACCGACCGACCGCAGGGGTTTGCCCTCGATTTATTTGGCGGCACCCGCGGTTAACGCAACTCGAGCGGGACCTGTTTCAAGGTTTGCCACAGACTGGGAAGCACACGTTTATGCCCGAATTTGAATACGTCGCTCGCACCTTGGCCGGAGAACGCGTCTCGGGCACCACCAGCGCCGCCACCCCACGCGAAGCCATTGGCCAACTCAACGGGCGGCAGCTTTTTCCCATCTCCGTCAAAGCCGTGCGGCCCAAGGGTGTCGGCTTCTCGCTGGGCGGCGGCATCAATGCCCAAATGATGGGCGTGTTCTACAACCAACTCTCCGGCCTGCTCCGCGGCGGCGTACCTCTGCTCCGCTCGCTGCATATCCTCCGCGAACAGACCTCCAGCTCCAAGCTGAAGGAAGTCCTCGAGGACATCTATCGCCGCATCGAAGACGGCGAGGGACTCGGGGATGCCTTCGCCCGGCACCCCAAAGTCTTCTCCGACATCGCCATCAACATGACCCGGGCCGGCGGCGAAGGCGGCTTCCTCGACGATGCCCTCGATCGCGTCGGCACATTCACCGAGGAACAGGCCGACCTGAAGTCCCGCACCGTCGGGGCCCTCGCCTACCCCTTCATGCTGGCCACCATCGGCTCGGCCGTCATCACCGTGCTGCTGATCTTCTTTGTGCCCATGTTCGGCGAAATGTTCGAATCGCTGCGAGCCAAAGGCGCCATGCCCTGGATCACCGACGCCCTGCTGGCCTTCAGCAGCTTCCTCCGTCAATACTTCTTCCTCGGCCTGGGGGCCCTCGTCGCCCTGGGCGTCGGCCTCAAGTTCTACCTCGATACCCCCGGCGGTCGCCGCGTGCTGGACATCGTCAAGCTGAAAGTACCCCTGTTCGGCCCCATCAACCAGAACCTGGCCGTGGCCCGCTTCTGCCGCGTGCTGGGAACCCTGCTGGCCAACGGCGTACCGATCATCAAGTCGCTGCAGATCAGCAGCCAATCGGCCGGCAATATCATTCTGGGGGAAGCCATCTCCGGGGCCACCGAGAACATTAAATCGGGCGAGTCGCTGGCGCCGCCGCTGGAAAAGAGCCGTTGCTTCCCCAGAAACGTCACCGAGATGATCGCCGTGGCCGAAGAATCCAACAGCCTCGACACCGTGCTGGTCGACATCGCCGATACACTGGAGAAACGCACCAGCCGCCGACTGGACCTGGCCGTCAAGATGATCGAACCCCTGCTCTTGGTGATCATGTCCGGCATCATCCTGTTTGTCGTGGTCGCCCTACTCCTGCCCATCATGAACATGCGCAACGCGTTCTAGTGCTTTGTCACAGCCAAGACTTGGCGTATGGCAAAGGGGTCAGGAGTCAATTGTGCGAAGCACCCGCAGGGCCTGCCCCCTTTACCACACCGATCCCAAAATCGGACGGTGACAAAGCACTGGCCCCCGCCCGCCGCGGGTCTCCTCGGCGTCGGGCCCGCCTGTCGCGGTTCCTCTTCCTCGCGTGGTGCCCCGTCTCTGCCCAACCAGAAATGATAGCATTTTGCTCATCTTGGCTGGGGCATTCGTCGAATACGACTCTGACCACGCCGACGGAGCGTGGCGCGGGCGTCGCCAGTGGTCGTCAATCCGCCTTGCCGAGTGCGGAGCGGCTTGATAGCCTGCCCGGGGTCCTGTCCGCTGTCACCGCCATTGCCATCGCCCCACACCCTGCACCATGCCCCAACACCCGCTTCGTTCGCTTGTCTGCCTGTGCGTTTTGCTTGCTGGCGGCCTGGTTTGGCCGCTCGAGTCCTGGGCGCAGAATCGTTTGCGTCCTCGCCCGCTGACTCCGCGTGGTGGCCCGTTCAGCTCGGCGTCCGCGCGAGCCCCCGCCAAACTGGCCCAGCGTCAGTTGGCGGAGATCCTGCCGGCGGACGGGATCGCCCATTACCACACCGCCCCCGCCGAACTGCTGGCGTTTCTCCAACAGGCGATCGACCACCAACGCCACTTCCCCGACACGGCCGAGAACCGCAGCCCCTGGGGGGTGATGCACACCACGCTGGCCTGGGGCAGCGACGGCGAGGTCCTGATCGAGGGCCAGCCGTACAACGCCATTCAAGCCCTTTGCGACAACCAGAAGCTCAAGGGCGTGCAGCTGCTCAGCGCCCCCAAGGGCCAGCTCAAGCCGCTCGAGGGGCCCGGCTTGCAGGGCCATCCGAGCCAACTGTTGGCGATTTTGGCTCAAAACCATGTGCCAGTGGAGCAGGCGCTGCGTGTCGGCGAGCAGACGTTCTCGGTGGCGGACTTGGTGGCCTACGAACAACAGACCTGTCGACCCAACATGGAGTTGACGTTCAAGCTGATCGGACTCTCGCACTACCTGCCCTCGAACGAGATCTGGCAGGCGGATGACGGCGGGACTTGGTCGCTGGAGCGGCTGTTGCGGCTGGAGCTGCGTCAACCGATCAACGGGCGGCAGACCTGCGGGGGGACGCATCGGCTGATGGGGATTTATTTGGCCGTGGAGCGACGGCGGCAGCAGGGCTTGGAGATTGACGCGGCCTGGTCGGCGGCCGAGAAATACACGGACGATTACCACGCCTATGCCTTCAGCCTGTTCAATCCGGACGGGTCCTTCAGCACCGAGTGGTTGGAGCGGCGGGCGGCCCTGGACGACCCCCAGCGGCGCGTGCAGACATCGGGACATGTGCTGGAGTGGTTGGCTGTATCCTTGCCGGACGAGAAGTTGCAGGATCCGACGCTACTGGGGGGCTTTGCTTACCTGGCGGGTTTGTTGCAGACGGACATTGGCGAAACTTGGGCGGTGGGCCCGCGGGCGCATGCCCTGCGAGCCTTGCGGCTGTACCAGGCCCGCTTGTCGGCCCAGTTATCCGGCTCTCCGGAGGTGACCCCACCGATCGTGGCCAGCGAACCTCCGCCCGCCGACCCCGCCACCGCTCGCTAGCACCCCAATCCCCCACGAGTCTTGGGCTGAGATCGTTGGTGGGCGGCTACCACGGGACAGGTCGCGAGCATTTTTTGGGGAAAGAGCTACTTTACAAACTGCCCAAAACCGATATCTTGAAGCACAAGACGCACCCGTAGCTCAATTGGATAGAGCGTCGGTCTACGGAACCGAAGGTTGCAGGTTCGAATCCTGCCGGGTGTATAGCGTTTCGCAGCTTTTCAAAAATCGGTGGCACAGAATTTGGCACGGAATCGGGCACGGCATTAGACCGAAGCTCGAATCCTGCTATAATTCAGTTCCCCGTCCAGTGCCGGTGGCACGTTTTGCTGGTACCAAAACGTGCCGAACACCGCGTCCTTAGACCTTTCGGTTTGCTCGTGTGGATTTCCCCCCTCGCAAACAAAGGTCTATCTCATGGCACGCACTCCTAAACCCTGGTTTCGTAGCTCTCGGCGGTTGTGGTTTGTTACTATCGACGGTGTTCAGCACAACCTAGGCCCCGACAAGTCGGCGGCCTTCGAACGCTTCCACCAGCTTATGACCCGCCCCAAACAAGTCCAAGTGACAACCTCGGAATCCTTCGCGGAACTGGCCGACCGCTATCTGGACTGGGTGCAAAAAAAACGCTCGCCGGATACCTACGAGTGGTACCGCTATCGGCTGGAACGCTTCGTTCGCAAGTACCCGGACTTGAAAGCGGCGGACATCCGCCCCCACCACATTGAAGCCTGGGTCGATGATTACAATTTTTCCGTGACCTCGCGACGGAACTACATGCGTTCTGTCAAACGCTGCCTCAGTTGGTCAGTCAAACAGGGCCTGATCGCTCAGAATCCTGCTCAGACTCTAGAAATTCCTTCCGGGGACCGCAAGGAAGTCTTTTTCACGGCCCAGCAGGTCAAAACCCTGCTCCAAAACGTACAGAACGATAGCCTCCGGGATCTGATCGTGACGACTTGGGAAACGGGCTGCCGCCCTCAAGAGTCATTGCGCGTGGAAGCCCGGCACGTGGACTTGGAGAATAGCCGCTGGGTGATCCCAAAGCGTGAAGCCAAGTCCAAGCGAATGGCCCGTGTTATTTACCTCAACGAACGAGCCCTCGAAATTACGAAACGGTTGGTCGAGCGATACCCGACCGGGCGGCTGTTTCGGAACAGTAGCGGCACACCTTGGACGACGGATGCTGTGAACTGCGCGTTCCAGATTGTGCGGTATCGGATGTGCCAGAACGAAATGAAAGAACGCGGCATCGAAATCACTCCTCAGCAAATCGCCGAGAAGATCAAGACGCTCAGCCAGACCAAGAAATCTTGCGGTAAAAGTGTGCCAAAGACCATCACCGAGTTACGGGTCGAGGCCAAGCGTAAATTGATTGCCAAGCTGGCTTTAGAACTCACCCCGCAATACTCCCTGTACGCTCTACGCCATTCCTGGGCCACCCAAGCCCTACTGCGGGGGGTTGATCCGCTAACGGTAGCCATTCTAATGGGACATGAAGACCCGTCCATGCTCACGAAAGTCTATCAACATCTGTCGTTGAATCCCAAGCACATGTTAGCTGAAGCGGAACGGGCGACTCGGGTTGGGTAGAAAAACCGAAGTTGAGCGTGATCAGCGACGAACGGCATTTCCCGTTCTTGCTGGTCACCGTTTTTAATCGGTGCAGCTGCCCGGCAACTACCGAATGGACGATTGGCAACTCCTCGATCAGGGCGAAAATCATGTCAGTACCGCAAAGGCATGACTTAGTGGCTCGACCTGCAAGGGTACAAAGCGAATATCAAGCGAGTTCGCCGGCTGATGAACCTGATGGACTTGGAAGCGATTTATCCGCGGCCCCGAACAACCATTCGGGATCAATCTCATGCCGTTTTTCCATACCTATTGCGTGGCGTGACAATCAACCGAAACAACCAGGTCTGGAGCTCTGACATCACCTACATTCCAATTGAACGCGGATATATGTACCTGACCGCCGTCATCGATTGGTACAGTCGGCACGTTCTTTCTTGGAGTCTTTCCAATTCGTTGGATAGTTCCTTTTGCATCGAAGCCTTGGAGGATGCGTTGGCAACGTCGGGACGTCAGCCGGAGATTTTTAATACGGATCAAGGAGTTCAATTCACAAGCCGGAATTTCGTCGCAGTACTGAAGTCACACGGAATTGCGATCAGCATGGACGGTAAAGGACGTGCGATCGACAACGTGTACATTGAGCGACTTTGGCGAAGTCTGAAATACGAAGATATCTATCTCAAGGCTTACGAAACGGTTGCCGATCTATTTGAAGGGCTGACACGCTACTTTGAGTATTACTCACATCGCCGGCCCCACCAATCGCTCGGCGGCAAGACTCCACTGAGCGTTTACAAGCAGGCCGCTTGAAGGTCGTCAAAAACGACCACTGCCCAACCTTAATCCACATCAATTACCCGCCCCAGACGGGTGCCCGTCAGCATCTAAAACACCTCGCCCGGTGGTCCAGGAATTGGGGACTAGCTCAGGCGTTGGCGAAGTCGTCGTTGCCCCTAAAAGAATGATCGATGGTGTTGGCGAACGGCACGTTGATCATTTTCTGTGCTCTATGTCTGAATATGGGATTGATAAATCGCAGACAATAACTTGCGGTGACGGAACGCTGGTTTCGATCAAACAATTGTTGCATTCTTCAAAAAACATGGTTACTCGCTACCAAGAAACAGAGTGGACTATTGTAGCTTTTTTGTTGCTCCTGCCGGACCCGCAGGAAATTTGGAAGAATCGGTATGGAGAAGATTTTTCAATCAACCACTTGCTTGATATATTACTCGCGAAGGATTCCGAAGAATGTGTGTGCGGTGGTGCGCATCGCTTGTTCGCACTTTCCATGGCCCTTAAAATTGACAATCAGAATCCGTCTCTCGGGCGTGCGAGGCGGAAAGCTATTTGCCAATCGATTTCAGTCTCATCGAAAAGTCTTGAGCAGTCGCAGACTGTGATTGGTGGTTGGACGAAAAATTGGTATAATGGGGATTCTTCAATGAGGCCTATTGCCGAAATGATAGTTCAAACAGGGCATCACTTGGAGTGGATTTCAGTTTGTCCCTCCGAGCTGCGACCACGAACTGAAGCGGTCGATGTAGCCGCTCGGTTCTTCCTGGAGTCTGTGGCTGAGATGAGTGAATCTGAGCTCCACAAGAACTATTGCGGCATTTCGCACGGAGTTTGCGGCATATCCAACTTTTACAACGCGGCGCAACGGAAGTTGGAAAATGATGTTCGATAAGCTAAATTTTGCCATCTTGTTGGTTTCTCTAGGTTGTATTCCTAAATGTGGTTTTGGCGACGACTTGTATATCGGGCCAAACAGGGAGAAAGGAGACCTGGTGGAGGTATTGGCTGCGTTTCGTGAATACGGGCGCGTTGAAATTGTAAATTTGGACGCGCAGGTTGATGTAACACTTAGTGAGATAACTGACCAGCAAACACGACGGCAGAATGCAATTGATTCACTGTTCATGGAATTCACATACTCGCAAAATCGCCGGTTTTTATTGGCTAACGATGGGGTTTTAAGAAATCCAGTCGCTCCAAACTACTCATTTCGACTTCGGGGCGGATTCAGTGGAATCAAGCAATTTAAAAGTATGTCCGATATAGTAGACGGGCACGAAACTCGCCCCCTTGTATATGCATTTGATGGTCGGAGAGCAGTGCTCTATTGCGAGCCTGCAGCTCATATCTTAAAAGGGCGAGCGCCCGAAGAGATGGCTCCGATGGTTTCGATGTTAAATCACCTACTGGTCCACGTTGTGCCCGATGAGCGAGCCTCTAGACATCACAAAAATTTGTTTCTTCCGTCATTGTTGACCGCAGCTAGTGACGTTGCGGAGTTCTTCGATAATCTCTTCGCAATATGGAGGGGCCAAGATCAATGTAATTGTCTAGGTGTAGTCTCTTTTCCGCCGGTGGTAATGCTGGGTATCGATATCGTAATGTTGATAGGCCTCTGGATGTTGAACAAGGATCCGCGCGTATTTAGGATAAAAAAAGGTATCACGTTGTTTAGGTGCATCGGCCAGTTTGTGTTGGTTACAGCGCTCTTGAGCGTAGTATTCCCGGAGTACGACACAGCCGTGTCTGTTGGTATTGGTGGACGAAGGGTCTTAACTCCGACGGATTGGGTTGGGGAGGCCTTGCCAATAGTTGACGACATCGAGCTACCAAGGTCGCTTGCAAGTTTTGATCACTATGATTTGGTTCTCGTGCGAAATCAATGCCCTAAATGTTCCGACGCGTTGAACATAGTGTTTCGCGAGTTCTCCATCGCCCCAGTTATGACGATAATTATTGAAATCGATTACGACAGTATTTCGGAAAGAAGTGACAACTCTGTAGATGGGCCGGCGATCTTGTGGGGGCGGTTGAAGACTCAACGAAACTGGATAGTTGATGTTCCGTGCTGCATTACTGTCAAAAATGGAGAGGTAGAAAAGGTGAGGTACATATACTAGCCAATAAAGTCTCGGGAAGCTGCGATACCGAAAAAGGTGGTTGCATTGGGGCAATCACCTACCAGACAGTTATACTTTAACCTGAATTTGTTGATGGTGGTTATGTTTTTTTAACCTCAGAAATGACTTTGCGTAGCTTTACTCGGTCGATCAAATCCTGTCGCATCATCACTCCGCCCACAATCAGGCCGATGATAACGACTCGGAGTGCTTCGAAGGTTCCGGCTTCGAGGACGCGACAATACATCCAGAATCCACTGCTTTCAAAGTGAAGCAATTTCATGCGATCGCGTTGGCGATTGACGAACACGAACAGGCTGCCGTCGGTCGGGTCCGCATGGAACTCGTCGCGAATGATCCCTCTGAGCCCATCAATGCCTTTACGCATGTCGGGTAAGCGTACACTGGCGGGACGGTAGATGCCAACGATTTTGAGACAACGTTTTACAGATATTTAGTGTAGCTGATGCGGTATTTGGGGGCTTCCCCCCCCGAAGACACCCCTTCGAACAAGGTAAGCGTAGTCAGCAGCGGCGGTGTACGCTTACCCTCTCTCGGCATGTTCTCGCCAAGTGCCATCACCGTTCAGACGTTGCGGCAATTATCGGCACTTTCCCCGAACGACGCAAACCTAAATCCTATCACTGCCCACTGACGAACCGGACGGACGTCATTGGCTTCAACAACATCTTTAGTCAACTCACATTGATGAAACTGGCAGTTTAACAACAACGACTCGGACTGCAATTTCTTCAGCAGGCACTTCAAACGCCGCAAGAACATCTTCTTGAAGTCGGCTGCCAACGACTCGCGAGACCATTCCGGCGAGCGATGGTCGACGGCGACCCACTGCGTCCCGTCCAGCGAGAGTCCGCCACCGGTCAGAATCACGTGGGCATGGACGTGCCGATTCATTCGCTGTCCCCATGTATGCAGGAACAACAGCGCACGTGAGCAATTCGATGCCAAAGGCCGGCAAAAACGTTGGGAGAGCCCAGCGCATGGCGTTGTTGATTGGGGCTCTAATTTTGAATTTGGCAAGGTGACTTTTTCCGTTCATGGCTTGGCGTTAATGGGGACTGGAACTTACGTATCCCAGCTTCTCGAATGTCGGCTCAGCACCTCATAGGTAGTTGCAAGTGATCCCATAGTTTGAAGAATGTGACCTGCCACGAATTCCACCCCATCTGTCAATTGGCACTTCAAATAGTACCACTCGTTTGCGCTTCAAACAGTGCCACTTTGGGGATGGGGGTAGTAAAGGGGGAAAATGGTACTGTTTGACCTAGTCAGGATCGGCTGCCGACCCGGTTGGCGCTTTGGTACTGTTTGAATTTTTTCCAGGATTTCCAGAGGCTTTTTCCAGCCGGAAACTCCGGCCGGTGATCTGGATCGTCTCGGCCCGGTGCAGGAAGCGGTCCAAAATGGCTGTGGCGCTGGGGAAGTCACCGATCAACTTCCCCCAGTCCTCCAACGGACGATTGCTCGTCATCATCGTAGAACGCAGTTCATGACGACGCATGACAATTTCAAACAGGTATTCACCGGATCGCTTGGGCAATTGCTTCATGCCCATAACCCCATCTTTCATAACCCCTGGTACAGAAAATTGGGGCAGCCCAATTGAACGACTGCCCCACAAAAGAGCCCTAAATCACTACAGTCATAATTCGGCCAAAAATGCGACCACAATTCGGCCCGTAACATCTAGATCATCGTTGATAGGTTGGCAACTTCTTGATGTCAAAACAACCTGTCAATTAACTCAAAGCCGTGCTTCAAAACGAGTTTGTCTGGTGCGAATAGGGACAACCAGACCCAGTACGGAGAAACCAATACAAAAATACCGCCGAACACATCCAGATATGGTGCAGGTGGGTAATAAACTAGGAAAAGCCCACCGATCAAAAAAACTGCACCCACCAAAAAAAGGAACGCTCGTAATGCCAACACGATCATCTCATCAGGAACTAATTCATCTTTTGTCGGATTCTCTTGGCCATGAAGGGTGTTTGACTGGCCTTGTCGTCGCGGCTCCTTGGTTAGAGAATTGTCGTTTTCATTGCGTGGATCAGTCATAGTCGTTACCCATCTGATCGAACAAAGATGCTTGCGGAATTGTGGAATTCTACGGCAACCTTTTACGTGGTACTGCAAATGCTGGGCTTAACTACCTATATTTGGTGGCGGTTGAAAGGGTGGAAACCCGTGACTTGGAATACTTGGGAGTAATTGCGGGATTCCAGGCCGACGGGATGGATCGCCATTATTCGGGATATTAGGCGGCAATTGAGGGATTGGTTGATATATAGGACCATGACCAGGATGCCCTGGCCATTGTGGTGGAACGGGAGTACCCGGCGGGAGGGCGTCTCCAGGAAATACCTCAATAATTCGTCCAGTAGTCGGTATGCAGAGTACAAACCTATTTTGTCCAAGACCATCGATGATGGGTTGTGAATAAACATATGGACGCTGCGGACCGGATACCGGGTTTGATTTTGACTCTGCGCTTTTCGCATTCTCCGAATCCGTATTATTTCCTGTAAGGCTTTTTATGGCATTCGTTGTAGCCGAGCGTGCCGCTGACCTAGCAGCCGCAGCTCGGACCGTTGCCCAAAAATCGGAAATAGCCTCCCTAACTTGACGTATAAGCTCTCGAACTTTTTGGCGATGATAAATAAGGTCGAGACCGCGGAAGTGCATTTTGGAAGTTCCGTCTAGGATGTTTCCGAAGGTATAGCGCCACTCAAAGATATTTTGTCGAAGTTCTTTAAGCAGTTCACGTATACGAAGCGCTTTGAATCCAGTTGCACCCCAACGCCCACCAGGTATTGCTGTTATAGCTCCCGATGCGAGTATGGCCAAAATATTAAATTCATCTCCGTTCCACATCTGGATTGCTATTTCGATACCGGCCCCAACCACGAACCAGGCAATTATCGGAATAAACCAAGCTAGTTTGCCGGTGGGATCAACGCCGTTTATTGGGAAATATCCCCGGTACAAACTCATCCCATCCACAAACTCCAGGGGATCTCGGCTGAGGAACTCACCCGTCAACGGATTGTAGTATCGAGCGCGGAAATACATCAGCCCTGATTCTTCGTCGTGCCAGCGGCTGGTGTAGCCGAAATGATTGCCATAGGAGGAGGTGCTGCGGACGGTGGTGCCGTTGGCGGCGTAAATGGTTCGCTTGCCTGTCATTTCGTATGCGTATCGCTCGACGACGTTGCCGTTGGCGAGGTCATGCAATGCCACGACACTCCATTGGCGATTGCGGCTGACACCCAGCTTGGTTCCGTTGCTGCGGTGGATCAGGACCAGCGAATCGATCTGATCGGCGTAGACGTATTCCTGTACGGGAGAACTGGCCGTTGCACCCGCGTTGTATTCGGCGATGACATTCGGGCCAGCGTGGACCGTTACCCGGTGCTCCACCACGCTGCCGCTGCGAGTGATTTTCTTCCAAATCCGCAAACCCCCCACGTAGCCATATTCATTAAACCCAGGGATCCCGGCAGACGCTCCAGTGGGCGTGTTGGTGTTCTTCGTTCGCCCAGCATCATCCCAAGACGCCGTGACGTTGGTGTGCAACTTCGTTGTGTTTCCATCAGAGTCGTAAGTCTGAGTCACGCCTCCGGTGACAGTAGTTAACCCATGAGCGTTGTTGAACCCCCGAGCCGTATTGCCGCCATTGAGATTTACGTTGGAAATGTTGCCGATATGGCTGCGAGTCAACTGAATGTCCTCGCTGACCCCAGAGCGAATGAACCGCATAAAGCGGTCCTCGCCATCATAGCCGCTGTTGCCGCCAGACACGGTGGTGAAGCTGTAGTTGGCCATATTACCACTCAAGGTTTCACCCGTTACGTTCCCGTTTGCGTCATAGGAATACGTCATTGAACCCACGTTATTACTGTTGATCGTGGTCACTCGACCGGCCGTATTGTACGACCGAGTCTCATCGACGTACGCTCGGTCGACATTCGTCAGCAGACCAATGTCATTATAGCTGCGGTCTTCGATTTGTGTCCCTTGCCAAGAGATCGTTTTTAGTTGCTGGCGGGCATCAAACGTGTAGGCCGCCACCTTGCCCGATGGGTAGGTCATCTGGTTCAACCGCCCCTGAGCATCATACGCATACCCGACCGTGTAAGTTTGGCTTGAATACGTGGTCGATTCCGAGGCCAATTGTCCCAGATCATTGTAGGTTTTGGCCGTCGAAGCGCTGTATTGGGAGCTGGCCACGCCCGTTTCCCTCCCATATGCATCATAGGTCATGGTTTGCGTTTCGGTCACGGTCCCAGCCGAGTTTTTGAACTGGATTTGGGTGACGTTGCCCAAAAAGTTATAGGTCAGATGGTGCTTGCGGCCAGAGGGTTTGGTGATTTGTAAAGGACGACCGGCAGCGTCGAAACTGTCGATGGTCTGCTGGCCACTGTCCGAATAGGTCGTCGAAATTCGTTGCCCCAGCACGTTATAGCCATAACCTGTCGCCCTAGATTCCGCGTCAGTGACGGTCGCAACTTGGCCCATGTTGGTGTAGGTTTGGGTAGTGACTTTGCCAGTCCGGTCAGTGGTCGTGAGAACTCGTCCTAGGACATCGTAAGTAAAGGAAGCCGTTTGGTTTTTAGGGTCTTTCCTCGATGTGACTCGGCCAGTGGTAGCGTGGTAAATCGTCTCAGAGGCATTGCTTTGCGGGTCGATGGCTTTGGTTTGGCGCCCCAGCAAGTCATACTCGAAGGACGAAGTTTGACTGAGTGCGTCGATTTGTTGGATCAAGCTTCCGGCCGAGTTGTACTTCATCCGGGTCAACTTGGAAAGTTGATCAATCATGGCGACTTGGTTGCCAAACCCATCCACTGCTGTCCGAACATCTTTGCCATCTTGACTGATCTGCCACACGGCTTCGCATAGACCAACACCGGAGAGATCGTATGTTTTATCGACGGCGGTACAGGTCCACGAGACCAGTTGGTTTGGTGTCGTCGCCGCTGGTCCTGTCATCAAGCCTTGGAACACGGTTCGTCCCACGGCGTCTTGAATCGAGACGTTCATGGTCTTTTCATCGGGACTAATTGCCACGGTGGCCTTCCCACTCCTGGTAGAAATAAACGTCACTCCCGCACCACCGTTGGCCACGGTATCGGCCAGTTTCGTAACCGCGGCTTGGATATTGACATTCGCCGTTCCGCCACCCAGTCGTTGGATCGTGACGCCGCCACTGCTGTCCAAACCAACTCCATCCGAGATTCGATTGTCGTACAGGTATTGAGTAGTAACGCCATCGGCGGCTGAGACACCACCCAAGCCGGCAATGGGCGGATTGCTTGGATCAATTGTTCCGAGCGGATCTTTCCATTTTGTCGTGGCGGCGACCCGGCCATCATCACGGTACTTAGTGGTGACTTCAGACAGCGTTTTTGGATTGTTCGGGTCCAGGGGATCGGTATGAGACGAAAAATCTTCGACAGTTGCTGCATGCACCGTTCGGCCTGCGGCATCGGCGTTTGTTATTTGGCCATGGCCCAGAGCGTTCTTCGTACCAATAAAGCGACCACAGCAGGCATCGTAATAATCTGTTGATACTCCGGAGTTTGGCTGCGTTTCTGTGGCTTGGCGACCATCCAAATAGTAGGTGTAGGTCCAGGTAGCGGCGATTCCTGTGCCAGCCGCAGCAGTTTTCGATTCAACGTTACCGGCCGAGTCGTACGTAAACGCGGTCTTGGTGCCAGCCGCATCAATTTGCTCGATTAGCTGACCCTTTCCGTTGTATTTATTCTCCGATGTTAAAGCATAGCTTAACCCGGAACCAGAAGTGGTGATCGTATTTCTACCAACCGGATCGTACTCTCGATCAGTTATGGTACCAATCGGATCGATCACCTCGACGACATTTCCACGTGGGTCGCGGATGGTGTCGGTTATTGCGTGGGCCGGGTCGGTGCCGGTCAAACGGGTGGCAGCTAAAATCGCCGCGTTGTCGGCAAACGTGACGGTTTGTTCCCGAGTTGAAATTTCACGAATTGTTTGTCGATCTGCGGAACGTCCAAAGTAGGTCCGGTTGATGTAGCCGCCGAAACTTTCTTCGGTCTTAAAAACAAGGTTATCGACATAGAAGCTTCTCGTCATGCGAAACATGCCCGATCGCGGGAGGGCTTTCTGAATGTCGTTACGGAGTCGGTAATCGTATTCTAAAATCGACCGCGAATCATTCTGATCAACGTAAATAGGTTGTGATTGCAGGGACAAATATGAGTAAGCAGTCACGGACTGGTTATTGACGTCATTGATCTGATTGACGGTCGGCCACGAAGTGCTGCGCCCGTACGATCCGATGGAACTGATTTGGTGGCCCTGGATATTCCATTCTGCGCGGGAGACCACCCCAACGCGATCTTGTTTTAGGATGATCCTATTCGTATCGTCGTAGTGGGCTCGAGCCGTCGAGCCGTCTGGATAATCGACTTGCGTTGTTCGCCGTAATGGATCGTATGTAAAGGCGGAGCCATTCCCAAGTGGATTTGTCAAGATCGTTAGCCGACTATTGACCCAGGTGAATTGTGTTGTTGGGCGCGTCGTTTGCCCAGCCGGAACGGGTGTACGGATTTCGGCAACCTGCCCGTAAGTACCATAGATAAAATCCGTACGTTCGTCGGCAGAAGGAGGTGTGATCGAACCGGTGCTATAAGGAGTGACGGCGGTCCATTGCAAAAAGCCGATGTGCGATCCGGAAGTGTAGTAGCCAAAAATCCGCTGGGTCGCAGTTGGAGTTGAACTTGGACTGCCTGTACCCATTTGGTCATTTAAACCCTGGGCAACCTTGATGACTCGCCCGGCCGTGTCGTATTCCCGAACAGTGACGTAGCCGCCGCGATTGCGATAATACGTTAATCGACCTTTGCTGTTGTACAGGAACTTTTCGTAGGAACCATCGAAAAAGTCCCTACGCGTTACATATCCGTGCGTGTCGTACGTGACAGTAATTGCATAGCCGGTTTCGTCAACGATTATGGGGTGCTTGCCACTAAATACTTGAGCGTCTGTTGGTGGACCACCGGAGGCATTGCGATGTTCGGCATAAGTATTTTCAAAGGTCCCAACGTAGCCAGAGAATCCAAGACTGGGATCACTGGCAACCGGATCAATATAGTCGAAGTACTTTTTGTATCGTCCGCGATACCACTCGAACACACTGCCACGATCATAGATTCGATACAATCCTGGGGTGCCAGTACTTCGGTGAACTCGGAGGTACGGCGCTGGGGCGTTGTCTGGATCGGTCGCCCCCTCCCCACGGGCAAGTAGCACGTCGGCAAACTGATTTACCAGAGCACCGCCCCAAAGTGAGTAGTTGGGTGAAAGAAAGATTACGTCGCGAGCCTGTGTTGTCCATAAGCGTTCATACCACACGATTGTGGCCGCGTTGATGCCACTGTCATATCCGTAGGAATATGTTGATTTGACTTCGGAATTCAAGCTAACGCTGGCGATTTGCCCGTTTGCATTGTAAGTGTAGTCAATAATATCATGGCCGTTATTGATATTGATTTGAGAGATCACCCACCTGCCGGCTTGTTGGCTTGAATGGTAGGTAATTGTGGCAACATTGCCACCGGCATCGGTAATCGTGTGAATCTGAAGAAGACGGCGAGGGGAAGCTGCAATTTCGGCCGGGGTAAACGTCTTGTAGGTAAACGTTGTCTCATAGCCGTCCGGTGCCCGGATCAACAGCAAACGTCCCATCGGATTGAATGCACCACCACACGGAACGTTTACGATCTGAAATTTGTATTCCCATCCGCCCCGACGTTGCACAGTCACGTATAGAGGATTCGTGTCACTGAGTGTGGTTAAATCGGTTACCGTCCCTCCGCTGGAGTTCACAACGTTGAATGAAGTGTAGTAACCACCCTGGGAAAACTGGTAGGTTCCTGCGGTATCACTGTCATCGCCCCAATGGGTGATTCCCGTGTTTGCGTCAAACAGGGTGAACGCATTGACTGTTGAACTACCGCCGCCGCCTCCACCGCCACCGCCGGGTTCACCACCGCCACCACCGGGTTCACCACTACCACCACCGGGTTCACCACCGGGATCTGGTCCCGATGCTCCGCTGTCAAGAATGAAAAACCGGATCCGATGATCGAAATTGAATACATGGCCTGGACTACTGTTGCCAATCACGTGCTGATTATTCGGATACAAGTAACGTCCCAAATAAAGCAAGGGAACGCCACTGGAAACGCCGCCTCCGGTGCCGCAATCTTGACAATCGCCACCGCCCATTCCGTCTAACGGGTCGAAGTCGACCCGTATTCCATGTGACAATAGCGGCCCCGGCGCCAAGACAGTCTGCGAGCCTGGGGGTGCCGCAATTCCGCCTGTTTCACATGGTTCGCCTTCGGGAACAGGAGGTTCGGGGAATATGGGTGGGTCACAGACGCAAACGACACCACGAAAATAGACGAATGTCACTGAATGAACGCCACCAGGCCCATTGCTTTGGATTGCGCTCAAAAAGTAATACTCGCAAGTTCCTGCACCAACAGCGTGTGCTTCGTCAACCGTATGTTCCACTTCAAGAGTATCTGTTTGCCCGTTATCCCGCTTACTTGGAGCGTTCCATGTCCATTTGCCATTTTGGAAGGCGGTAGCACCAGACGGGGCTGTCAATATATTGTCAGATTGAGGACTGCTGTCGGGGCCACCCAACGCGTATACACCGGGGGGATATGTTGAATGCGTTGGGTCGAGGGAATTAACGGTGTAATCCCCCACAATGTTGACAATATCGGTATCCTCGAATTCGTCACGGTCTACCGTTGCCTTCAATGTTGTGTCTAGCGTATGAAGCGTAAATGGGCCGCCAGCACTTATCTCGACTTCGCGGACGGCATTGACCGTGATCGTGGTATCCGGCGCGTGGATGATTTCGCTTCCATCCGGTCGGTTCTCCCGGATTTCGATCAACTTAAACGGGCCGGAGCCCTGGCCGAAAGCGGTGGAGCAGGCAAGTGCGATGCCCGCGATTAGTGATAGGCGTCCAAGCATTTTGATATACGGCTTCATTTGATTCATCCTGCGAACGAAGTCTGGGAGAACATTCCGACGAAAAGATTGTTTTGAAATTGTTTGCCTCAAGAACAAGTGCCCTAATCCTTATTCACTTTTATATATCTCAGCATATCTTAGCCTACGGCGACCCAGCGTTTGCGGGCAAGGTGACGTTGACGACGAATTCAACCTGTTCGGAGTGAACCGGCGAGGAGGCAATGATATTGACCAGCCCCATGGTTCCGGTCGTAGCCAAATACCTAGCCCGAGCCACGCCATTTTCATCTGCCGCCGTCGTATAGGTCGTGAGTCGGCTGTCGAATTCGCCGGCGGCCTGCGTATGCCAGCTAACGGGCTGCAGAGGATCTACGTGCACTTCCAGCGTCACCGCTTCGCCTTGAATCACCCTATGATACAGCCGCGATGCTGCGGCAATGGGCGTGACATCGGGCCCCGGCTGAGCGGTCTGAAAAATGCGCCCCGGAACAACTTTGCTCAAATAGGCTTCCGGGTCACGTGCATAGGCCGCCGGATCAAACGGTTCGGGTTGAAACCGCGTCATGCGGTTGGGCAGTGGCGTATCGGGCGACTGAGCCTCTTCGAAAACTTGCCGAACCTGCGGGTTTTCGTTACCGACCAGCTGAATTGCTCGGCCTGGATTCGGGAACGACTCCAAAGCCGCTTGATCGTCTGGCAACTTTTCAACGCCAGCTTGGTCGAACTGCAAGTCTCGCTTGGGTCGCAACACCCCGCCGACCTCGACCAATCCACCCGCCGACACGCCGAGCGATTTTTCCAGTCGCCGTCGTGCTTCGGTCGGATCAGCTTCGACATTGACCGTCTGTGCCGTCACAGTTTGCGGTCTATTGGGCGAATTGAACCAACCTTGGTTGTAGAATACACCGGCGAAAAGGACGCCGATAATTGCGACGCCGACAACACCGTATATAGTTTTCACTGTCACGCGATCCCCCAAATTCTACCAGCGGAATTCGACGCGAAAGCAATGCAAGAACAGACCTGCGGCGCAGTTGATTGCCAGGATTCTCTCCGATGGTTCGTCTCAGCCGTAGACAAAGAATTCTCAGCGAACAAACGCTAGGAAATCCGCCTGGATCATGCTTGTGACGCGACACGGTGGAATCACGACACTACTGACGCACGAAGTTGCTTTGCACAGGCCCTCGCAATGGAATCTGCCGGATAAAAAGCGAACAATTAAGCGGAAACAAACTCTCCGAGACGACCGCCGCCATAATCACGACAGGAACTCTCGGAATCACAATATTCTCTAATACGACGCCAACCCGTCATCGGTTCGCGACAAAGTTCAAAAGTAGCCAGCAGCATGCATACATGCAACAGCCACTTGCGACATAAAAAAGTGGAATAAAAAACAGGAAAAAGCGTCCCCGTTGGTTCTGACTTGATTAGCATCAAATGAAAACCTGAAAGACATTGATAGTGACAACCAAATGTTTCGATCGGGTTGACCGGTTCTGAACATTTATCCCAGCTTCGCGTTCGGCTGGAATGTTCTGTCTGCACCAAGCAACCACGAACCACTAAACATGAAACGATCGCTGATCAGCGATCTGATCTGCATTCGATCGGGCGTGAGCGTTGAACACCCAGGCCGTTTCATTTCGTGATTCTAGGGAATTTGCAGGGCACTCGCAATCAAATTCCGGCATTGTTTTTCGAAATCCCCCAAAAAAACTTTTTGAGGCGATTGTTAGTAGAATGGGTATTGACGTGGGTGCTCGAACTTGCTAAACGCGGACGAGCCGTGGGGTATCCTCCAAGATCGGTCAAAACCTTTCGCATTGAGTGAAGTTACGATGGCTATTCGGCCAACGGGAATAAAGCAGGCCTGTTTCTGTAACTTAGGTCGGGATCTTGAAAGAGGACGGCGAATTGTACGTGATGCGGATCAAGGTCAAGGCAAAGCAAGACCGAGATTCGCGGTCGACGATTCAAGCCGGCCTACCGAATTATGGTCAACCTATTCGGTCGTGGTGCTGGGAGAACCGTGCCAGAACCTTGCCATATCTGGTGTAACCTACGACACTATTACGACAGACGGTCGCGGTATGGCACGGAATGTGGCACGGAATAAGCTTGAAACCGTGCCAAAAGGCAGTATAATCTGGACGTGGGCAAATCGAGGTCGAACTTGATTTGCTGCGAAATACCCGGTGTTTTAGGCACTTTTTCGAGGTTTGGCGGGTGTCGGCGATGGCAACATTTTCCGACCTACGGAACCGAAGGTTGCAGGTTCGAATCCTGCCGGGTGTACTTCACTTTTGATTATTTTCTCAGGTTTGATTATTTCCCCAGGCCCAATGCGCCCAACGACGGCCTAAAATTGGCTCACGTCAGCTCCGTCCCGCCGCTGGTAATCCCGCCGTCAGGCGGAATGTGCTGCTAAAAAACTCGGCCTCAAGAACAAGCCCCAACGCCGCGATCTGGCTGAACACTCTCGTTTTACAACAGAACGCCGCCCGGTCCCCAGTTTCAAGCGGAGCGGCGCAAGCCGCCCGGTCCCCGATTCAACCGAAACGGCACAAGCCGCCCGGTCCGTGGATTCAAGCGGAGCGGCGCAAGCCGCCCGGTCCCCGATTCAAGCGGAGCGGCGCAAGCCGCCCGGTCCCCGATTCAAGCGGAGCGGGCAAGCCGCCCGGTCCCCGATTCAGCGGAGCGGCACCGTCCCGGCTCGCGTGAATGATCGGGCATGACGCCGAAGATGCGGCCGTCGTTTCGCCGGCGATGGTATCAAGTGTGGAGCGAATGCCGGACCGACACCGGGCGGCCTGCGCCGCTCCGCTTAAATGGACCGACACCGGGCGGCTTGCAAGCGGAGCGGCGCAGCCGCCCGGTCCCCGATCTCAAGCGGGAGCGGCGCAAGCCGCGCCCGGTCCGTCCGGCTCGCGTGAATGATCGGGCATGACACCGAAGATGCGGCCGTCGTTTCGCCGGCGATGGTATCAAGTGTGGAGCGAATGCCGGACCGACACCGGGCGGCTCGCGCCGCTCCGCTTAAATGGACCGACACCGGGCGGCTTGCAAGCGAAGCGGCGCAAGCCGCCCGGTCCCCGTGTCAACCGAAACGGCGCAAGCCGCCCGGTCCGTGGCTCGCGTGCATGATCGGGCATGACACCGAAGATGCGGCCGTCGTTTCGCCGGCGATGGTATCAAGTGTGGAGCGAATGCCGGACCGACACCGGGCGGCTTGCGCCGCTCCGCTTAAATGGACCGACACCGGGCGGCTTGCAAGCGGGCGGCACAGCCGCCCGGTCCCCGTTTCAACCGAAACGGCGCAAGCCGCCCGGTCCCCGTGTCAACCGAAACGGCGCAAGCCGCCCGGTCCCCGGCTCACGTGAATGATCGGGCATGACACCGAAGATGCGGCCGTCGTTTCGCCGGCGATGGAATCAAGTGTTGAGCGAATGCCGGACCGACACCGGGCGGCTCGCGCCGCTCCGCTTAAATGTACCGACACCGGGCGGCTTGCGCCGCTCCGTTTGAATGCAAGTAAATCCGTTGCGTTGACATGTTGGGCGATTCATTTGCTAAAATCAAATCAACCATCTTCCGAGCAATCGGTACTGTTTGATCGAAATCAGTCGTCAATCTCAAATCAACCATCGTCCAGGAGCAAGTTGAAATGTACTCCGAACCAATCGCTTACTTTATCACCTGGACCTGTTACGGGACATGGTTGCCTGGCGACGATCGAGGTTGGACCGTCTGGCATGGTGGCAAGCAGCCGCCACAGCCCTTGCTAGCTGATTGGTGCCGAGAACAAATGGTTGAAGAACCCGTACTACTCGATGCTCAACAGCGAGAGATCGTCAACCAGGTCATACGAGACCATTGCAAAAAGCGGAATTGGCATCTGCATGCGGTCAATTGCCGCTCCAATCATTGTCACGTCGTCGTGACAGCCCCCAATTATGATGGCGAGACCGTCAGAAATCAGTTAAAAGGTTGGGCAAAACGGAAATTAAAAAAGCGGCAAAAAGATCAAGCAATCGGAGAGATAACCTTGCGCGAGCACTGGTGGACAAAAGGTGGCAGTGTACGTGTGATCTACGAATTGGACCCGTTGGATTCGGCGATCGAGTATACCTTGGAAGCGCAGGATTTCGGTGGTTCGTCGAGTACAAGCGATTGAGACGCTGGGGGAGATAAGCCGCCCGGTCCCCGATTCAAGCGGAGCGGCGCAAGCCGCCCGGTCCGTGGATTCAAGCGGAGCGGCGCAAGCCGCCCGGTCCGTGGATTCAAGCGAAACGGCGCAAGCCGCCCGGTCCCCGGCTCGCGTGAATGATCGGGCATGACACCGAAGATGCGGCCGTCGTTTCGCCGGCGATGGTATCGAGTGTGGAGCGAACGCCGGACCGACACCGAGCGGCTCGCGCCGCTCCGCTTAAATGGATCGACACCGGGCGGCTTGCAAGCGGAGCGGCGCAAGCCGCCCGGTCCGTGGATTCAAGCGGAGCGGCGCAAGCCGCCCGGTCCCCGGCTCGCGTGAATGATCGGGCATGACGCCGAAGATGCGGCCGTCGTTTCGCCGGCGATGGTATCAAGTGTGGAGCGAATGCCGGACCGATACCGGGCGGCTCGCGCCGCTCCGCTTAAATGGACCGACACCGGGCGGCTTGCGCCGCTCCGCTTAAATGGACCGACACCGGGCGGCTTGCAAGCGGAGCGGCGCAAGCCGCCCGGTCCCCGTTTCAAGCGGAGCGGCGCAAGCCGCCCGGTCCGTGGCTCACGTGAATGATCGGGCATGACACCGAAGATGCGGCCGTCGTTTCGCCGGCGATGGTATCAAGTGTGGAGCGAATGCCGGACCGACACCGGGCGGCTTGCGTGAATGATCGGGCATGACGCCGAAGATGCGGCCGTCGTTTCGCCGGCGATGGTATCAAGTGTGGAGCGAACTCCGGATCGACACCGGGCGGCTTGCGCCGCTCCGCTTAAATGGACCGACACCGGGCGGCTCGCGCCGCTCCGCTAAAATGGACCGACACCGGGCGGCTTGCGCCGCTCCGCTTGAATGGACCGACACCGGGCGGCTCGCGCCGCTCCGCTTAAATGGACCGACACCGGGCGGCTCGCGCCGCTCCGCTTAAATGGATCAACACCGGGCGGCTTGCAATCAGGGCCTTGCTTGCAAAATTGTTTTGGAAACCGGGTCACTTATGGCTGGGACAGCCAGTAGTACAGCACAACCACAAATCCAAAAACAATCAACAGCATAGGGTAGGTCCCACAGACCACACCAAACACAAGGCTTGGATACCTCTTCCCAAAAAAGCCACGTTCCATCTCAAATCTCCTGATCTACTTCTTACAAACACCACGTGGGCTCGTTCGTTTCTCCAAACAAACACACAGAACTGCCTCCCAAATCAGAAAACTCGCAAAAAACGGCCACCGCCAGTCTCGATGGTGACAAAGCACTAGACCATCTTGCGGCAAGCGGCAGCGCATTCACGGCATTGCTCCGCGCAGGCGGCCATCTGAGCATCGGACTTGAGCTTGTCGCATTCGGCCGCGCAGGCATCGCAGGCTTGGGCGTTGGCTTCACAGGCCACAGACATCAAAGTGGAAGCCCGCGCAATTATCTTGGCGCTCAGCCCACAGAAATCCTGACAACTCGCCAACAGAGCGGCACAGGCGGCATGTGTTGCATGCCCCTTGGCCAAGTGACTCAAGCAGTAGTTGAGCGTCGCATTGCAGGTCGCCTCACAACGCTGGCAAGTTTCCAAACAATCCTGCTGCAGCTTGTCCAACGCCGTACCCGGTTTTGCTGCCACACCGACCTCTTGCCCCGACAAAAACGGTGCCGCAACACTGGCCAGAGCCGCCGCACTCGCGGATGCCAATAGGTGCCTTCGATTCATCACTCGTCTCCTTCGCTTGATTGAATACCCTCGCAACTGCGAGGCAAGCCGTTCCCACCTCCAACATCAAGAGGCGACGTGGAACGTCCATAAGATTATTCGCTCAGAGCTAGACGACCAGTATCAGGCGTTCTCTGCTTGCTGCTTGGTGACTTCTGCTAGTGCTGAGATAAAGCAAGAATCCACGGTTGGCCAAACCGAGTCAGCCGATTTCAGAAGGACAAAAACGGGCGCCACACATGTCAGTGCAGCGGCCCGTTCCCCAGGCTGATATTACTAGTGCTTTGTCACAATTTAATTTTGGGATCGGTGTGGCAAAGGGGTCAGGCGTCAATTGCCGGAACGGCCCTGCGGGTGCTGCGCACAATTGACGCCTGACCCCTTTGCCACACCCCAAGTACTGGCTGTGACAAAGCACTAGTGATTAGCGCCAAGTGTCCGGTAGCCACATACGAACCAGGTAGGAAGGGGCCGGAAAGATCTCGAACCGACCCAACCAAGTTGTTTCAATCGCCACGCTGATGCCATACTCAGCCAAAAAACGTGTCAACGGATGAATCACGGACGGCGGAATTTGGCGTAGCAGTACAAGCGTTCTCCAGTGAGTAACTCGGAGCACCAAACGGTTCTGCTCCGCCACCAAACTCAGGGGCACACCATTGACTACCGCCGCGATTCGGCCGTCCATGACTAGTTTGGGCCCTGGCCTGCGTCGCCTGTGCTGATTTTCAACTTGCCGCGCAGAAACCACTCGGCATGTTCAGCCTGTGGACCGGTGCCACTGGGCACTTTAACAGTCAGATCAATGAACTCGTACGTGATCGCCGCGTTCTTGCCGGTCAGTCGTTCGTACAAGCCGATCGCGAGGTCGGGCCAATTGGTAGTGTGCTCGTTTGACATTGACTTAATCCGATAGCTGGTGTGGGAGGATACGATTGAAACTTGCGTAAGCTCGATGCCCTCCGCAGAATGCAGAGCGCAGCGCGTCTTTACACACCCGCAACCCCTGCCGTTTGGTAACCCTAAGCCACTCGGCACAGAACAAAAATGCAGCGAGGGACCAACACCTTGGCTCCTCGCTGCGTGTCGATATTAGAAATTCGAGCGACTACCGCCCGCTCGTTTCGATTTCAAACTTCTGGAATTCGAAACTCCCCGCACCTACGGTGGCCACCCCAACCGCACCCACGCCCACGCCGATCCGATCATTGCTGAGTGAGAGCACGTTTTGGCCATTCAGCGAAACCTGCACTTCCATTCCATTCCAACCAGGCTCAACTCGTTGGTCCGACTGCTGTCGGCGGATGTGGCGACCGCCCAGAACGCCAAAAGCCGCAGGGCCGGCAGATCTCCTCGATCCGTCCGGCCTGCGGCTGTTGCCTGTAGGGGCAAGTTTTTCGGTGCGAGGGTTTAGAGCCGGACGAAGACGTTGACGTTGCCCTCCACGATCAGTTGGAACTGGTTTGGGTTGTCGAACTTGATTTCGCCGGTCAGCGTATCACCCGTGCTGTCTTCCATGGTCAGCTGCGTGGCGTCCAACTTGAAGCTACCTTTGGTCACGTTCTGGTCCACGGTCAGCTCGAAACGATTCGAGGGTTGGAGTTCAAGGGTCATGCCATTGGTTTGCGATTCCCACTTGCCGATGTGCTTGGGTTCGTCTGCAGCCCACAACTCTGGGTTCCACAGCTTCTCGGTATTGGCGGCAAATTCACCCATAACGATCAGGTGGTCGATGTAAAACTCGGAGGTGATCTTCCCATGAACCTGGATACAACCATGGAGGGTGATCATGCGGGCCTCTTCATCGTACGAGAAGAAGAAATCGCCCGCATCGCCGGAAGCAGCCAACAGCTTCATCATCCGTTCTGCCATAACCTCCGCTGGGGTATCCGCCGGAACCTGCGCCAAGCGGAAGGCGTTCCAGATGAACTTTCCGCTGGCAGTTCTGACCGCGACAGTCGGTAGGACAAACCCGGAAGATTTGACTTCGAAGGCGAACGCTCGCTCGTTAATCTCGCGGAATTTTTCCTTCGGAACCGACTCTAGAATGGTCTTAAACTCCTCGAGTGTGGTGATCGACGACTCTTTTACAGGCGCCCCACCGGTCAAAGACTTTAAGTCACCAAATGCCAAAACTTGATTGGCCGACAAAATTCCGAGGATCAGAGCCAGGGTCAGGGTCAGTTGCTTGCGAAACATGTTTGGGTCTCCAGATGCGTTTTTTGGGGGGACTTGGTTCTTGGCGGCCGGGTGTTTCCGACCTCGCAACCAATACCGACCAGTCGACGTCCTGTGACAGCGACACGAAAAAAATTTCGGGGCGGATTGCACCTCTAAAAATGGTCCCTTTATGAGGGGCGCGCGAGGCTGCCGCCGAAAAGTGCCCCGACCGGCCCCCTCGACCCCATCCCGGCACAAAGCGCGTCACAGATACCCGCTTGGCCGGTATCGGTCAGGTAGTCACCAGGCCCCCTTTAATTGCAGGAACCCGAACCATGCGAAGCACCCTTGCCCCCCTGTTTGTCCTGATCGTTGCCTTGACCTGCGGCGTTCCTGTTAGCCAGCCGCTCGTCCATGGCGATGAACACGTCTATGCCGCTGCCGTTCGCTCCACCGTGCTGGTCACCACTTCCGAAGCGTCTGGTTCTGGGGTGTTGGTAGATCAAGAGCGTCGGTGGATTGTGACCAACCAACACGTGGTCGACGGACACAAAGAAGTGAAAGTCTTTTTCCCCGTAGAAAACAATGGCGTGATTGAAAGCGAGCTGCAATACTACCACGCCAATCGTAGTCGGTTGGAGATTGCCGGCCGAGTGATCGCGGTTTGTACCCGACGCGACTTGGCCTTGATTGAATTGGCCACGGTGCCCAACGAAGTACCCGCCATTCCCTTCGGGGATTCGGCCAAGCCCGGTCAGTTGTTGCATTCGATCGGAAATCCGTCCGCCAGCGACGCGCTGTGGGTGTATACAAACGGTCATGTACGAGCAAACTACTTCAAGACCGTCAACGAACGTCGGATGCAGGTGGTGGAAACGTCCGCTCCGATCAATCCGGGTGACAGTGGTGGGCCGATCCTAAATAGCCAGGGTCAATTGGTCGGTATCAGCCAATCATTCAACAGAGAGGGCCGATTGGTAAGCAACGGCGTGGACATCTGTGAAGTGATTTGGTTTATCAACAAGCAGCGTCGGCAGAGTTCTAGCGAAACCAACATCAGCATCAACGAGCCCGCTGACCCCACCACCAAACGGGGCACCAACGCAACCACCAACAAGACCGCGGGCGGTTCCCAGCCTAGCTTGATGCGAGGCTTATTGGCGGGGGCCAAATGACCAAGATTCGAATTAGCAGCCGATCGGCGACTTGGGTCGATCGCTCGGTTCGGCCATTTCGAAGGGCGGATTTACAGCGATAATGTACCTCGGATCAAGCCACAAACAACAAGGTACCCGTTAAGCGTTCCGATTGTCAGGCCAGCTATTTGTGATATGTGATTCTTTCGCTTGGCGATCGCAATAATACCCGCCATCAAAATAACGGTTGGACCGATGTCTCCCCACGGGATCAATGGGTATACGTAGGCGGAATTGAAAAATGGCCATAACGGTTGAACCGCCCAGTCAGACAGACCGCTACCCCCAGAGACAACCATATCACATGGCAAATGCAAAAGCTGGGCACACATTCCAATCAACGCAAACACAAGACCACCCATAAACCAATCCGTCTCTTTCTTCTCATGCTGGGCGACGACCATTGCCGCCTGAGGCAAAACGCTTTGCAGCCTATTTGCGCCTCGACCTATCCAATCCCAACGAATCTGCATGAATCCAATAAGCACCGATGTGAGAATAATGGACAATAGACAGTGCCCCCAAACTCGGTGCCCACTTTCGAATCGTTGCATGTCAAATAGCATTGGAATTCCATCCCAATCGGGAATGTTGGACGCGATACCCGCCATAGCAACTCCACGCCAACCAACGTAGCGGTGAATCCCCGTGGCGAATGCGAAGTGAATTCCGACCAAGGTATGCTCAGGAGAGGTCATGGATGTTCATCGCGAAGTAGGTAGCATGTATTTCCACACGTAACGACGCCCATCACGCGATGGCGGGATTTGACAATGGTTACAGAAAACGCTGGCCACCGCCAGAAGCTTCCAGATTATTCCGGGAATATACCCGATACACAGACCGGCAAGAACGAGCGACAGCAGCAATACGAAACTAGTGCTTTGTCACAGCCAGAACTTGGGGTGTGGCAAAGGGGTCAGGCGTCAATTGTGCGCAGCACCCGCAGGGCCGTTCCGGCAATTGACGCCTGAACCCTTTGCCACACCGATCCCAAAATTAAATTGTGACAAAGCACTAGCCCCTGGCCCAACCGCCGCCAACATTTGTCATTTTGTCCCAATGCCTCGATAAAGTCAATCTTGGTCCGGGCCGCATAACAAAAGGGACCGTGGAGACTTGAGGGATCCAGACGCATAACAGTAGTGCTGATCCGGCCGCCGCCAATCAATATTGACTTCAGGAACGACGCGATTGGCGGCTCAGCGTCCAACGCTTAGTTATGTGACGTTTTCAACGCCGCCGACATCGCAGTGCACAAACATCTGGACTTTGAAGCGTGTGCATGACGCGTATTTGAATCCCGCGATAATCGAGTCCGAAATGATCATATCCGTAAAATCGCAGCCCATAAACTGGCAAGCACGCAAGTAGGTCCGTTGCCAATTGGCAGACGAAAATGAGCAATTGCGAAACGAGCAACGTCGAAAGCCGTATTCGTTGAGTCCACCCGCAAAGGTCGAGGCGTCGAAGATGCATTCGATGAACTCGCAATCGGTCGCATTGAGCCGCAAGCGGGATTTGGCGAAATCAGCGCGAAGGAATGTTGATTTGTAGAAGGAACTGGCTTGATCGAATTGGAATTCGCGGCAAATCAAGTCGACAATGTGGCTATTATGAGCAATCAAAGCGCCATCGCCGAACGAGAGGTCAAGGCCGCGACTTTCAACCTCGTGGAATTTGAACCAGCCCAAGGGACCGTCAAGTCCCAGTTTCGGCACGCCCCGCAAGTCAACATTCTGAAGTTGCGTCTGTTGCGGAACGTCGTTTTTAGGAAACGCGAGCGCGGCGACAAAGTCATCGTGCTTCCATCGCTGCTTCAGTTCGCGTTTTGATGCTGCCATTAGTCGCATACGATTGGCGATCAGCGAGCGAAAATGGCGCGAGTGATCTTGATGCTTGAAAAAAACGGAACGCCATTTCCGCTCCGATGAATCGCTGAGTTCGTCCTATTTTTCGCGATGTTGATACGATCGCCTTCTTCAGGGACGCGAGACCCATTGTATGGTGTCGGAGTGGAAAGTTACAGTGGCATTGTTCCTACGTTATACCTTGGCATCCCTGGCTGTCCGAATTTGCGATATCAGTTGCTCTGTGAAGGAATCAAAACGAGTGGCGTCAGGACCGCTTTTGCAGTAGGACACAAAGTGTCCGTCAAGGTCGGATGGGAACCATGTCCATGTCTCGGAGCGGTTTTTTATTGCGAACAAAACCAATCCCAATCCCCCTGCCGCAAGAATGAAGGCCCACGGCCTTGTCATGTTAGTCCCTTCGTTATCAATCTGGCCCCAGAGACCGCAAATAAGTCCCGAAGATCCCATCAACAGACACCACCAAAACAGTTTGGTTATCCGAGTTGAACGAGTCGCGTACGGCTGTATTCGATCAAGCGGAGTTTCTCGTTCCCAGACACTTCCGCAATGGTGCATCTTGGAAATCACTGATTTCTCTGTGAGCAAAATCGACCCGTACGAGTCTATCGTTCTGAATCGGTATTCCATATTGGACATGACTAATTCCAGCCGACGGCACAAGGGACAAACGACCGCCATCACCGGGTGGCTGAAGGTGAAGCAGGGGGGAGGGGGACAGGAAACACGCCGACGGCAAATCCGCGGGCATGCGGTGATTAGGCGATTCGCCGCGTGGCCCACGAAGAGTCCATGCCAGACCTCACCCCAGGCCCAAGGGCCGCCGACATGTGTCATTTTGCCCCAAGGCCACGGCAAAGTCAATCTTGATCCCGACTGCAGAACACAAGGGGACCTCGATTCGTGAGGTATCTAGGAGCATAACTTCAGCCGTCACCGGCCCGCCGGAGAAAATCGCTCCATTGGGAAACCTCGCGACAGGAGACTCTGTGTGCACGGCATTGTTATCCGAGATTTTGTTTTGAGGTGTGTGCACCCCATGCTTCTTCGAGATCAGCTATTGCACAATCTGGGGGTGTCCCCAACATAAGGTTTGGTCCGTTGAGCGACCATCAAGTCTCATAGCGAGAATCCAAAAATTCCTTGCCACGTGGCAGAACCATTGCCGAAGTGAGCCAAGCATTCCAGTCGCATTTATCCGACAGCCGTTGCAGCATTCGTTTGCCAACGCTATTAAGCAGGTCACGTTCATACAGCCAACTCAATACGACGAGTATCGGACGAGCCGCGTCATCTGCAGTTAAGTCGGATGTGTCACGATGCCACTGGGCACGATCATTAATATTGTTGCTGGTGTTCAACTCCTGTGCCCCTTTGTTGCTATCATCTAAACAGGTCACTCAGCTGTTGTTCAGGATGAATGTGCTCGTATTCCTCACCGCTAACGTCAGAAATGATCTTCCGGACTTTGATCGCGACTTCGCGACTTATTCCCGGTGAACATCGACGAACGAATTCGTCGTCGTTAATCGCGGGCCATTTTTTGTAAAAAGCGTTACTCGGCGCTAAGTACAAGAGGTAGATTGCACCAGAAAACAACATAATTGCAATGCCGACAATTAACTCCATCGCAGTCTCCTTGGATGCAGCTCGATAACTTCGTATTACACGTAGTTTGCGCGTGATACTTGGATAACGAAGGGAACTTCCACCGGCTTGAGGATAAGCATACCCTATCGCACGGTCAATAGGCATTTTTGACTGAAAAACTGATTCGCGAGGACATTGGGCTAGTGCTTTGTCACAGCCAAAACTTGGCGTGTGGCAAAGGGTTCAGGAGTCAATTGTGCGAAGTACCCGCAGGGCCGTTACCGCCATTAACTCCTGCCCCCTTTACCACACCGATCCCAAAATGAAACGGTGAAAAAGCACTAGGCCTCGATGGCCTGGGCCAGGTCACAAATCAATTCGCAAAAGAAACGCAGTTCCGCTGCCGTCTCGGGTAATCGCGGGGTGTAGAGACTCAAACGTCCCTCGCTGACGGTGATTCGAGTCGGTGCAACTGCCGCCAAACGCGCTGCCACGTTCTCGTCATAGAATTGAGAACCCTCAAGGGCTGCGAAATGTTTCGACGGGGTTAGGTCCCAACAAATTTCGGCTGCTTGACCCTCCAATTCCGCAGTGACTGCCAAACGAGCCATTTCATTCGCCGAGGATCGCTGGATAGACGAGAGCCGGATTGATCTCTCACGGAATCGACCCTGGATCTGCTCCGGTTTCCTCGGATGCAACAAATCGCCACCATCGTGATCCAGACCATCAGTGACGGCTGCGAAGTCTCGCCACCCGTCGCGGCCGCGATATCGACGTTTTTGGACGTGAAGAGCGATCCCGACAAAAACCAGCGACACGCCCCCAAAGAACGGAAGTGGGGAGTTCAACCAAACCGCCAGCCCGCCGAGAACGAGGAAGCTGATCAGGGCCAGAGCGTCTTGTCCCAGCACACGCATTCGGGGGTGTACGTGGGTGACACGGGTCGGCGGATCGCTCGGAAGTCGCTACGACTCAACAAAGGCCAGATATCGGCTATCCAGGCAGTTCAAGTACCACAGGTGTCCCGCGAGCCAACAGACAGCGGCCGTCAGTAACAACCCCAAAACGACTGTCGAATCCATTTCACAGCAGGCTGCCACAACGGTTCCCAATAACAGCAAGGTGGCAACGGTCGACAGCGGCTTCATATTGGCTCTCCGTGGTTCGGGCGACGGGTACTCATGGCCCTATACGGCTTTAACGACCCGTTGTGACAGCGTCCTCGGTGATTTGGTCGGAAATCCCGGTTGTGACCGCTGACGCCTCGGAGGGTGTCATGCAGCAAGTCAGGCTAAGAACTTGTCCGCAAATGACCGAATTGCCCGAAACGGTCAGCGTCCAAGTGCCGAAAAAACTGGGTGCTAACGCACTCCGGCTGATTTCCAATTCGTTAAGTTAATTGCTGACAAGACCTTAAGAATCGAGGTCAAATTGTTCTGATAGCGATAGCGTCGCGGCTGGCTGGCAGAGCGGGCTGATCGTGGCAGATTTGTGATACGACTGGATCGATTGGTACTTTCCTTGGCTGGATGATCGGTGAACGTGAACTTGTTCGGCCTGGACATCGACTACCCAATACTCGGGTATGTCGTGCTCGGCATAGAGCTTGGCCTTTTCTCCCAAATCCTGTTCCGTGCTGGAGTCTGAGACCTCGATCAATAGTAGAACGTCTGCGTGCGTTGGACGTTCTCGCCTTGTTGTCATCCGGCGAGACCATACAAGGTCTGGTTCAGGTCGGTGGTCGCCACAATTGATACTGGACTGCACTCGAATGGAGACTTCCTGCCGACTTGTATTGGCATAGGACCAATTGGTTAAGTACTCGATCTCTCCGTCATGCACAGGACCTGCTGGATTCATAAAGCGAAGCTCCCCGTAAATCAATTCTACTTTCATAGGATCGAGATCAGCGAAGGCGCCTCGCAGAACCATGCGGTCGAAATCTTTCCCACTAAGCTTAGCAATGGTGCTCATAATAGCCTACCTAAGAGATTCGACCTGCCACGACTCGCTCGACATCAAGAACCTATCCGAAGACGATCAGCCGACTTGGCGTCAGCCTTAGGACTTGTCAGTAAATTAGTGACCGAATTGCCCGAACCGGTCAGCATTCAATTGCCGCAAAAACCGGGTGCTAACGCACTCCGGCTGATTTCCAATTCGGTAAGTTAATTTCTGACAAGTCCTTAGTTTCATGGCTTTTCGGATAGGTTCTAAGCAGCCCCCACTAACATTTTAGTCCATTGGCGACAAGAGGTCAAACTACATTCTCGGATGCTCTGTTTGTGGGTATTCCCCATGCCCATTGGCGGACGCGTTTTGCCAATCACTCAGTTAGGAAAAGTCAGATCTCCGCCGCTGACCACCCGAGAAATCCTGGAAGGGAACCGAGGACACTGCTCAAGGACGGAACTGACTTTTCCGTGCCGCAAGTGGATTGGAGGCTTACCCCGAGAACCAACCATCTTGCGGAATGCACCCGCTCCGGGGATTACCGCCCACCCGTGAACGGTTACAAAAAATTCGGGGGCGGTCTGTCACAACGGGAGACTTGGCCGGTATCGGTTTCGTAGTTCGAGACATCGGATCACGCTCGATGATCCTCTCCGAACAAAACGGTATCCACTAACCAACCGGAATCGAACCATGAACGCATCAAAAATCATCCTGACCGTGATCGCCACCGCCACGACCGTGGTGTCACTGACCGTCGCCACCGGCTTGGCCGGCTTTGCCACCCTGGTGGTATTGGGGCATCGTCAATACGGCCTGCGGATGGACTACAAGAACATCGAAGTCTACTACACCAGCGAAGTCACGGAGGGGGAGGCCAAACGATTCCTCCAGTACTTGGAAGCGACCCATGACGACTCGACGCATCGCATCACTTTTCAATTGGATCGAGACGGAGGCGATTTTGTGGTCCGGATGTGTGCCCAGGAGTTTGTCTACACGACGGACCAGGCGGATGATCAGGTCCAAGCGATGCGCGACGAGATTCACTCCCGCTGCTTTCCTGAGGAAACCGTGATCTTCGAGGCCTGCGACGACAAACTGCGTACCAAGAAAACCTGGCAAGCCAAATCGTAGGCAGCTCCGCCGAATACGCTGGAGCCTGGCCGGTCCTGTCCCCCCATCTCAGGAACGATCCCATGCTGGTGTCACTCCTTGTAAAGCTGACTGTGCTGCCCTTCTTCGCAGCGTCGTTGGTCCTGCATCTCGCCCGGCAGGACCGACGACGCCTGACCGGCCAGTGAAGCTGCTAAGGAATCGACGGCTGTAGGTGCGACTCCCGTCAGGTATCCTAGTGCTTTGTCACAACTTAACTTTGGGATCGGTGTGGCAAAGCACTCGTCCTGGAATTTTTGAGCTTGGCTTTTGGGATCGGTCTCCACCTGCCCAACCTGAAGGGCGTCGTAGAAACCAACGAAACGGTTTTAGGCCGCTGGTTTGACCTGTGCGGTAGGCATTGAAAGTACCCGGCGAAAACCCTGGTCCCCGATTGGCGATCTGCGGACGATTGAAGACCCCGCGGGATATTTGCCTCGTAGATTTGCGAATTTCTGGCTATCTCTGCTGACTTTTATAGCGGGCTGCCCAAATCATCACATGCCGGGTGATGATTCGGCGTTTATCGTGTCGTCCATGTACCGCTCGATGTGGCGGCTGGTTTCTCGCGTTCGACCAGGATGCCATGACTAATGGCCATAGCGGACGCCCAGCCAGACGGTGGGCTCGTCCGGTGTGGTCCAGTCAACGCGGTGCTTCTTGTTGGCGGGAATGTTGATGAAGTCCCCGAGTCGCAGCTCGACCATTGCATCCTCGAACTGCAATCGTGCGGCTCCGGTCAATACCACAACCCACTCGGCTTGGCCTTGGTCGTACCAGAAGTCGGGTGGGGACGCATGGCCGTGGGACACGATCCGCTCGATGCGCACGTCGGAAGCCTGCAACAGTGTCTGGACAATCTCGCGCGGCAAATGCTGCGGTAGTTCATCGAAGAGATTGGTGAATCCCGCGTCCGGTCGCTCCTTGACCGGCAACGGTTCAAACCGCGGGACCTCCTGCCCGTCGACCGTGACCCGCTCTGAGAACATCGTTCGGGGGCGGACCCACAGACTATGATCCTCGGCCGCGCGTCGGTAGACGACCAACTCCTCCAGCGTTTCACTGTGTCGAGCGGTGCCAATGACCGAGTACTCGCGACCTTTGTAATGCCGGTAACGGCCTGGTGGTACAGGTGCCGAATCGCTCATCGCCCCTCCTCCTCGCCGATGTCTTCGTTCCACAGTTCGGGTCGTGCGCGAACAAACGCTTGCATCAAGTTATGACATTCTGGGTCATCGACGATATCGACAATCACGCCGCGGGATTGGACGTAAGCCTCCGGTCCGCGGAAGGTCCGGTTCTCGCCGATCATGATCTTGGGGATGCCGCCTTCCG
Source organism: Pirellulaceae bacterium (assembly GCA_018402565.1). Lineage (GTDB taxonomy): Bacteria > Planctomycetota > Planctomycetia > Pirellulales > Pirellulaceae > M30B19. The sequence goes on from JAGYIQ010000005.1 coordinate 155,363, forward strand.
CCAACCCCAAGCGGGCCTCGGCGATGGCCGCTTGGAGAAAGCTGTCTGGAGTCAGTTGGTTCATGAACGGCACCATAACTTTCCATCGTTGTCCAATCGTATTTCCTCAACGCTCGCTTGTGGGCCAGTACGTATCTTCCGAGACTGCCCACTCGGCCTAATCTCCCAACCGCATTAAATTTCGCAGGCTGCCGCCCAAAAATCCAGTGGGTGTTGGCCAGGACCGACGCGATGAGGTGGGAAGCAACTGATGCTGGCCTAGTGCTTTGTCACAGCCAAAACTTGGGGTGTGGCAAAGGGGTCAGGCGTCAATTGTGCGAAGCACCCGCAGGGCCGTTCCGGCAATTGACGCCTGACCCCTTTGCCACACCGATCCCAAAATTAAATTGTGACAAAGCACTAGCCCAACATTCAAACAGCAGATTCAGAATCCGCGGACGAACTCCCAGGGTCTCAAGACGGTGACCTGGCAGTAGCGGCTGCTCTTGACTCGCACGGTCAAAGCGTCGAAGCTAGGATCGGAACGGTAACGAACGGCTAACCGAACACGCGAACGAGTGGAAGGGGTCCCGATGATTAGCGGCAGTTGGGCGATTTTTCTCGGTTTAGTGCTGACCGTTGCGGCTTGCTCGCGGACGGACCAACCCAGTGCAACACCCGCCAGCGACGACCTACCTAAGTTCAAGATCGTGACGCGACGGGACAATGACCGCACCGAGGTCAGGGTCCAACAGGGACAGGTGGTGCTGGCGGTTCACAGCCCCATGGGCATCAGCGAGGCAACGATCACACGCGTTGCGGAGCATTGGCCGCAGGCGTTGATCGTGCGATTGCACCTGCAGGGCCTGGAGCACTTCAGCCTGACGCAGGGCGATGTCAAGATCGAGGGTGCGATCTCGAGCCAAGACGGCACTTTGAGAGTGTGGAGAGCGGGACAGGAAGACCAGCCCCTGCAGGCTGACCACCCGCTGTGGATCAAGGTGCGGCGACTGGACGCGGAGGGCCAACCGACCAACGCCCTGCCCTGCCCCGCTGGCTCCATTGAGCTGCAAGTCCCACGGGCTTTCCTAAAGGACAACCCGTCTACCTTCACACTGGGCTGGATCGACTTCTATCGCAATTAAAAGCGACGATCCGGCACCCTGAACCCTGGGGCACCGGATCGTCACAACTGCCTAGTGGGGCCTACACCATCAAGGGTGACTGAGGCGTTTGGGGAACTTCCGCTACATACCTCAGATGGCGAAACTTGCCGCAATGGTCCAGTCCAGCTCCAACTATCCAGCAATCGTCGATGTCGAACATCACCCACGTTGGATTGACGAACAGGGCCTCACGCTGGCTGTTCTTTCGCAACATGAAAAAAGTTTGAATCGATGCAGGCTCAAATGGCTTGAGATAGTTGATGGCCGCCTGCATTGTGTTTCCCGAGTCGAGAATATCGTCGACAAGGACGATGTCTCGACCGGTTATGTCCGCCGCAGGAACCAACCAATCGCCGTAGATCTTGACCGGCTGCGCGATCTGCCCTTCGCCGTAGCTCTGAGCAACCAAAACTCGTTCCAAGTGCCGGCTATCCTCGGACATCTTTGCCATCAGCCGTTGCCAGGCATAGCCGGCACCGTGCATGATGGGCATAAAAGTCACGTTGCGATCCCGAGCCCATCGATCAACCAAAGCTCCATACAGATTGAACTGAGAGCTCAGCTCATCTTTGGAGATGATCAATCCGAGACCGTTGCGCAACTTACGGCGAAAACAGCCAATCTTGGTAATCGTCGTGACGTTGATTTTATTCATCGTCATAACTCCTCGAAATAACCCCCGAGGGTCCACGTCTGGCCGAGAGAGGGCACCGCTGACGCTCGGGGAGGTATTCCAAGATCCTACCGGCATTGGGTTAGGACATTATGAATCAAATATTAATTATCGGCGAAGACTAGGAGGCTCTTGGAACTCGCGCACCAACGAGCTATTCCCGTAAGAATGCTTCGTACACGGAATCGATCTGAAAGTGGGTCACGCCCAACTGTTTCAATCGGCGGAGGTCGGCAGCCGCTCGTTCCAGATGCTCGCCTGCCGGATAATGGAAGACATTGACCGACGGCACCACGGTCACGCCATGCTTGTCCGCGAGAGCGACAATGGATTCGTCCAGGTCCTTTCCATGAGCGAACAAACAGTACTTTTTGGCGACATCCGCCTCCTCCGCAATGGCGACCCGCAGGGCCTCGATGCCGATGCCCACTTTGGCCTTGCCTGCAAAGTGCTGCTTGGATTGTTGCGTCCCAATGACCAATGCCGAATCCAATAGGTCATTTTCGCGCAAGATTCGCTCCATCGCTGCGAAAAATTCGGGTTCATGATCGGGTCCTTTGGTGTCGAGCATCAACTTGGTCCGTCCACGACAGAGCGCGGCGTATTGCTCAAAACTCAATGGCGCATGCTGGCCGGGATCGGAGCGCAGCGTCTGAATCTCCTCCCAGGTCATCTCGGCCAGCGCACGACCATCTCCATAGAACCGACGAAACGTGGCATCGTGATGAACAACCAACTGGCCATCTTTCGATTCGCGAATGTCGACTTCCAACATGTCGTAGTTTCGCGTGATCGCTTCTTCGATCGCGGCCACGTTGTTCTCGATCCGTTCCGCGTCCACAACGCCACCACGATGCGCTATCAGCTTCAGGCCGTCCGTGGACGAGGGACCTCTAAACGGGAGCAGAAACATCCAAACCAGGCAACAAGAGGCTGGGGTGATCACCATAAGTGGGCTCCGAGGACAGGGGTGACGATTGCCCTGCTGCAGTGTAACCCGCCTGGCCGACGATAGGCAAATGAACGTTCGGTGAAGGTGGTGAGCGGTTACAAAAAAAGGGGCACGGGTGCGGTGACTCGTTGGTACCACACCCGCACCCCGTAGGGGGTCGCTTGGACAGCGAGCATTATTTCTTTTTGCGAGGTCGCAAGGAGACGCCGCGACGGCGTAACCAGCTGTAGACCGTACCGATATCGACACCGATCTTTTCAGCGATCGCCTGTGGGCCGCGTCCAGCTTCGTACCATTCGACGACTTTGTCCACGGCCTTCTCGCCCGACAATTTGCCGCTGACGGTAACGCCGACCTGTTGGCCGCGGGGACGCTTGGCCACGCCACGTTCGGTCAACCAGCGATCCACGATGTTCTTGGAGATGCCGGTCTTTTCCATGATCTGGCGTGGCGACATGCCATTGTGGTACATCTTCAAGACGTTCTGGATCATGGCTTCCGCGTCGGCGTTCTGGGCCGTGGTCAGCTCTTCCAGCTTCTGTCGACCGGGGCGGCGGATGGGAACATTTTCAGCCCGCAGCCAATGGTAGACGCGACCGATCGCCACTCCCAGATCATCGGCGATGACGGCGGCAACATCGCCACGGCGATAGCGGGCGACGGCCTTGGCGGCTTTCTTCTGGAGTTCACGAACCGCGGCGGGGGACATTTCTTCTTGTCGAGGCCGACCGGGCTTGCGGCCCGCCGGGCTGAGACGCGGCTCAACGTTATTTGCCCGCAACCAGCGATGAATCACGTGCGGCTGTACGCCGAACTGCACCACCAGTTCCGAGACCCGAGCACCTCGCTCGTAGAGTTTTGCGGCCTTGGCAGCCTCTTTTGGCACCGGTGCCGCCGGTCGACCGCGTCGTCGTTCGCCGTTGTCAGCAGCGGCCTTCGCCGGAGCCGATTTTTTCAATGTGGCCTTGTCCGCAGCGGCTTTCTTCGGGCTCGCCTTTTTCGGGGCGGATTTCTTCTTGGCGGCGGTTGGAGCCGCTGCCGGTTCTTGTGCTACACTGCGTTTTTTGGGTGACAACTAACTTTTCCTTCGTTTTCGAGAATCCGTGGCCGACAATAACGTTCGTCGGCGGTTGATACGCCCCCACGCACCTTACCTGCCCATCCTGCTAAACAGCCCACCCGCTTAGAAACACGGCGTTTACGGGTCGCAGCCTACCCAAAACAACGCCAGACACATCGCCCGCCGTGTTTTTGAATTCTAGCTTATTATTTCGGCTTGTGAATACGCCTTATCAGCAACTTTGAGAAAAACCTCGACCTTTTATCAAACAATTCACATTCTTTTAATCAATCTCAACACCGGAATTTGCGCCCATTTCCCATCAATCCACGCGTGTAGAATGCGGCGATTGTTGCTCGATTACCCGCTGCTCGCCGCGACATCGCATGAGGACGACTGTCTGGCATGGGCGGTTGGCAGGGGTCTGCCCAGCTACTTGCTGGGGAATTGGTAGGCGGGGTTGTCGGGGCTGAAGGTTTCAGGCGGTAGACCAGGATTGATGACGATGTCGGTGTACGTGTATCGCTCCAACAGCTCGGGCTTGCCACCGGGTTCGGTCGGCCAAGTGTACGAGGCGTAGTGGATGGGCAGGTTGAGTTGATCGTCGATGGCAATTTGCGCGACATGGAAATCGTACGGCCCCTCGGGCTGCGGATGCACAATCTCAAACACCGTACAGGCTCGGCCGTTGACCGTCGCTTGCCGATCGATACGCACTTCACACGAACCATAGTCCCGATCGCGTCGCCCACGCTCCAACATCCGCTCGATCAGGACCTCAAACCCAGCCTCCGTCATCGGATAACGATTGCCACGCATGGCCAGAAAGCCCGTAGGTGGCAAGTAAAAACGCCGAATATTGAGCAAGCCAGTCGTGTGGGCCACAACGTTGCCGTCGTTTTCTCCAGCGACATAAATCGCCTCTTGTCCCCGCAAACTAGTGGGAGCTTCATGCCGAGTGTAGATGGCTCGAGCGACCGCTTGCCCATTGTTCTGCTCGGCGGTCAAGGCTTGACGAATTTTGATTACGATCGTCTCAGCCGGCATCAATTGCTGCCCAACTCGCTCTTGTCGTTCCAACACCGCCGTATAATCGCGCAACGACCCACGCAACAACTCCAAGCCTCGCTCCGCGACCAACAACAAGGGATCGAGGGGATGAACGGCCTGGTCGATGGGGTGCTCGTTCAACAAATCAGTGATCCCTCCGCGGATCACAGGCGCGGCGGAGCCCCCCGCCGATGCGGCGTCCGGGGCCCCGGAACCACCCGCGGCGTCGGACTTAGCGACACCCGCCCCACCAAAGTCGAATTCGACCGCGGCTTGAGTCTCTTCCGAAGGCGTGGAGCGGTTGAGGGCGTAGATCACTAAAGCGACCAGAGCAACCGCCAAGACCCACCACCACTTCCTGCCGTTGGTCGAGCGTCCTGCCGCCGAGCCACTTGCCTCCGTGGTATTGCGGTCGGTGGATGTGGCCTGGGGGCTATTACTCATGTTCTCTTCCTCGTCGCTCGAATTCCTCAGGCCAATCCCACGGCCCAGCTGCCGCTGGCGGGCTGACTCGCCCGCTTTGGCTCGACAATTTAATCCTAGAACAAGGTGACGGATCGGACCACCCCAAATCAAACTCGTAACCGTTCACGCCCTGAAGCGTGTCGTGCAGCCAGTCGAGCTAACGGCACGATCGTTTGTGTGTAAAACCACTGGTGATCGCCACGAGGTTGCTCCAAGAGCGATCCGACTTGTGCGGGCGGACCGACCCCGCGGATCATCGCACTACCGTGAATGGTTACTCAAAAAGGGCCCCGAATCAAATACAGCGTCAAAATGAAAACAGCCCCGGAATAAAAACAGCCCCGGAATAAAAACAGCCAGAGCGTCCGCTCTGGCTGGGTCGATTCGTCTGCGTTCCATTTATCCGATGGACACGGCCAACGTCAGCGAATGACAGGGATTTCTGTGGTGAATGCCGTGCATTCCCAGGCGATATCGCTTAATCAACGCTCGCGGTTGCCACCGCGACCACCGCCACCGCCACCGCCGCCGCGGTAGCCACCGCCGCCACCACCACCGCCGCCTCGGTAGCCGTCGCCGCCGCCACCGCCGCCGTAGCCACCGCCACCGCCATAACCACCGCCGCCGCCACCGCGACGATCGTCTTTGGGCCGGGCTTCGTTGACGGTCAAATTGCGACCGTTGAATTCGGCTTCATGCAGACCATCGATCGCGGCCTGAGCCTCGGCATCCGTCGACATCTCGACAAAGCCAAATCCCTTGCTGCGTCCGGTTTCGCGATCCGTAATGACTTGCGCACTCTGGACCTGACCATACTGCGAGAACAGTTCTTCTAAACTCGAACTATCCACACGGAAGCTCAAGTTTCCACAATACAACTTCCTTCCCACGACACTCTCCAAACAAATAGGGAGGGACTTAGCTCACACCTTTTACTTTCCGAGCCAAATAGAAAGGGGCAAACGTGGCAGCCCACCAGGAGGCACTGACGAGTCTCGGAGCAGCACAGTCTGAATACCCATCGACTCTGTTAAATCGAGCGATGCGGTGTTCCCTCTACGCAAGATGACCGAACGACGGCAACGTTAAAACCATCGCCGACCCGATCACCTTCCAGCAATCATCGAACCAGCCGAAAGCCAGTGTAGCAAATTCAGCAAGCCCAATCCAGCGAGATTTGAGAATTTTGCCGGGACGGCAGAACGGCGGCCGCTGGGGAGCAATACCGGCACCCAGACGACCCGCCCGCAACCGAGAGACACGCGGCTTCCGCTCCTTGGCTGGTTGATTTTTCGCTTGTTGATTTTTCCAGACTTACACGCAAAATTGCCGTCCAATTCAAGGAAATCTGGCAAAAACACAGCGTTTTCGCCTCAATCGAAATGCTTGACGCATTCCGCTACGGAAAAATCAACAAGCCCTGGACGCAGTCCGCTACGGAAAAATCAACAAGCATTTTGGGCTGGTTGATTTTTCCAGACTCACTCCCGAATGGGCTGCCCGATTCAAGAACATCGGGCAAAAACACAGCGGTTTCGCCTCAATCGAAATGCTTGACGCAGTCCGCTACGGAAAAATCAACAAGCATTTTGGGCTTGTTGATTTTTCCAGACTTACACGCAAAATTGCCGTCCAATTCAAGGAAATCTGGCAAAAACACAGCGTTTTCGCCTCAATCGAAATGCTTGACGCATTCCGCTACGGAAAAATCAACGGGATCCGGGGAGCCACGTCAATCAGCTTGGCTCAAGACGCGGTCGCTGCGGCGGGTTTGGCCTCCGGCTGGGCGTAGCTATCGACCGGTGGGCAACTGCAGACCAAATTTCGGTCGCCGTAGGCATTGTCCACGCGACCGACAGGCGGGAAGTACTTGACCTGGCGATCTTGCTGTGGGTCGGGGCAGACGGCCAGAACCCTGGGGTAGGGCAGCGGCTCCTCGGTCAAGAGCGTGGCCAAGGTATGCGGGGCGTTGCGGAGCGGATTGTTGTCCCGCGGCCACTGGCCGTCGCGAACCTGCACGAACTCTTGATAAATCAAGTTCATGGCCCGGCAGAAGCGGTCCAGTTCCTGCTTGGGTTCGCTCTCGGTGGGCTCGATCATCAAGGTACCGCCGACCGGGAAGGACATGGTCGGGGCATGGAAGCCGTAGTCGATCAGGCGTTTGGCGATGTCCTCCACGGAGACTTCGGCGGCCTTGTCCAGTGGCCGCGTATCGACGATGCACTCGTGGGCCACCAATCCGCGTTGGCCGGTATACAGGATGGAGTAGTTAGGCTGCAGTTGCTGGGCGACGTAGTTGGCACTGAGGATGGCCACTTGAGTCGCTCGGCGAAGTCCCTCCGGCCCCATCATGCGGATGTACATCCACGAGATCGGCAGGATACTGGCGCTGCCAAAGGGTGCGGCACTGACAACCGCCCCCTGCCGCTGGGGATTGACCCCATCGACGGGCAAGAACGGCGCCAGATGCGCGGCGACACAGACCGGACCGACACCGGGGCCACCGCCGCCGTGCGGGATGCAGAAGGTCTTGTGCAAGTTCAAGTGGGACACATCGCCACCGAACTTGCCGACCTTGGCCAAACCCACCAAGGCGTTCATATTGGCTCCGTCGATATAGACCTGCCCGCCGGCCTCGTGCACCAAGCGGCAAACCTCGGTCACGCCGGCCTCAAACACGCCGTGCGTCGAGGGATACGTGATCATGATGGCGGCCACTTTGCCGGCGTGGGTCTGCAACTTATCCTGCAAATCCGCCAAGTCGACATTGCCTTGCGCGTCGCACTTGATGACCACCACTTTCATGTTGGCCATTTGGGCACTGGCGGGGTTGGTCCCGTGCGCACTGCTGGGGATCAAGCAGATGTCCCGCTCCACGTCACCGCGAGATTCGTGGTAAGCCTTGATGGCGAGCAACCCGGCGTACTCGCCTTGCGACCCGGCATTGGGTTGCAGCGAAACTTGGTCGTAGCCCGTGATCTCACAGAGCATGGCCTCCAGTTGATCGATCAGTTGCCGGTATCCGGGCCATTGATCGGCTGGGGCGAAGGGGTGCAGGCCGTTGAGCTGCGGCCAAGTCACCGGCGTCAGCTCGCTGGCGGCATTGAGCTTCATGGTGCAGGACCCCAGCGGAATCATGGCTCGGTCCAGTGCCAAGTCCATTTCGGACAGGCGGCGCAGGTACCGCATCATCTGCGTCTCGCTGCGGTTCTCGTGGAAGACGGGCTGGGTCAGGATCTGGTCGTGGCGGCAGGCCGCGTCGCTGATCGGCGAAGCGGCGGGCTCCAACAGTGCCTGGGCCGCGGGCGCCGCGGCTGCCGCGTCCGGGACGAAGCAGGCCAGCAAGGCGTGGAGATCGGCCAAAGTGGTGGTCTCGTCGCAGGCCATGCTCAAATGCTGAGCATCCACGCGGCGGAGGTTGTAGCCAGCTTGGACCGCTCGGGCCATGATCGCCGCGGCTTGATCGCCTGCGTTCACGGTCACGGTATCAAAGAAGGTGTCGACCGTGACAGTGGCACCGGCACGCCGAAGGGCCTGGGCCAGTCGATTGGCCATGTCATGCACGCGATTGGCAATCTCTCGCAGGCCGTCTGGACCGTGGTACATGGCATAGAGCGTGGCCATGATGGCCAACAGGGCCTGGGCGGTGCAGATGTTCGAGGTGGCCTTTTCGCGGCGGATGTGCTGTTCGCGAGTCTGCAAACTCAGGCGGTAGGCGGGGCGACCGTGCCGATCCAAGGATTGGCCGACCAGTCGACCGGGCATGGTTCGCTTGAGTTCATCGCGGGTGGCCAGAAACGCGGCATGTGGGCCGCCAAAGCCGAAAGGCACACCGAAACGTTGGGCACTGCCCACCGCCACGTCGGCCCCGAAACTGCCGGGGTTGGCCAACTTGACCAGGGCCAACAGGTCGGTGGCCACGACCACAAAGGCCCCTTGCGCATGGGCCTGATCACACAAACCGCGGTAATCGCGGACGTGCCCCAGGGTATTGGGGTACTGGAGCAAAACGCCGAACACGCCGTCCCACTCGGTCAGCGGCTGGGTCTCGTCGAACAATTCGACCTGGATCTGCAGCGGCTTGGCGCGGGCCGTGACCACTTCGATGGTCTGTGGGTGGCAGTCCTGGGAGACCAAGAAGCGATGGCGTTGGCCCTTGCTGCTGCGTTGGCAGAGCGTCATGGCTTCGGCGGCCGCGGTGGCCTCGTCCAAGAGCGAGGCGTTGGAGATTGGCAGCCCGGTCAGCTCCGCCACCATTGTCTGGTAATAGAAGATGACTTCCAGGCGTCCCTGCGAGATCTCGGGTTGGTAAGGCGTGTAGGCCGTGTACCAAGCGGGATTCTCCAACACGTTCCGCTGGATGACTTTCGGGGTGTGGGTGCCGTAGTAGCCCTGCCCAATGAACGAGCGGAGCAAGCGATTGGAGGACACCAGGGACTGCAGTTCGGCCAAGGCCTGCTCTTCCGAGACGCCCGGAGGCAAGTTCATCGGTTGGTCGTGGCGGATGTTGGCCGGGACCACTGTATCGGTCAATTCATCCAGCGACGAGAAGCCGATGGCGGCCAGCATGGCTTGGATTTCGTGCTCGCGGGGTCCGATGTGACGAGCGACAAAGGGAGGCAGACGATCAGCGGCAGCGGCCATGAGGGAACTCCGGAGACAGGTACAGGGGAGACAGGAACGGGGGAGGCAGGAACCAGGTGGTGTGGATACGACCAGGATCTTGCCACGAGCGGCCGTGGGGCCGGAAGGCCGTGGGACCGTGGGGCCGTGGGGCCGTGGGGCAATCGTCCGATTGCCGCGTCCACCAACCCCTCTGTCCATGTACCTGAGAGTTACGGCCGAGCGTCACGTCGGCACTCCCCTTCGGTGGAGGGTCCGCTGAATTCACCCGGTCGGGGGAACCCATTGCGGAGCCTCGCTCTCCAGAGAAGGTGTTTCAATCCCGGCGGTCCTTTTGCCTGAGCGATTCAGGGTTGTTTGCACCTTCGGCGTTTTCACGCTGGGGGTCGCGGGTCGGACCCGTGCTGGCGGGGTTCTGTTCGCACGCGATCCCGAGTAAGTGGGCGCGAGTACGACAGGGCGCAAGAACAGGCACGACCGTGGACCGAGCGGAAAATCTCTCCCGCCGGATATTCACCTCGAGAAGAAGTATAGACCGCAGTTGCGGGGATTTCCAGAGGGAAACGGTCAAGGGCAGCGGGTTGGGCAGAAGCGCCGACAGTCGAAACGTGCGATAAAAAGAAACAGGCTGCCAGCGGGGACTGGCAGCCTGTTTCAGGCATCGGTCAAAACGTCGCGGCCGAGGCGACGGGGCAGGCCCTAACGGCGACGGCGACGGCCGGCGAAGGCCGCCAACGCCACGCCACAGAGCAGCAGGCCGCTGCTGGGTTCTGGCACGGCGGAAAAGTTGCCAAATTCCGCGACGTAGCTATCAAAAACTCCCTCATCTAATCCTCGGTTGAACACGATCCAAAACGCGTCCGATTCGGCCACGGGAGCACCACCATTTTGGCTAAACAATTGGAACAGGATCCCGTAGGCACCGTTCGCTCGCGAGTCGCTGTCAAGCAAGTCAAAACTCACGTGGTCATGCAGCCCTCCGAAGGGACGATCAGCGGTATTATCTGTATCGGTTGTTGTCTGCAGGAATACGTAATCTTGACCGGTCGGACTGCTCGAAAGCATCGAGCCATCCAGACTCAAAGAGTCGCCTAAGTTCCCAGAAATGTCAATTTGTCCCGCGGCAGAAAAACCTCCACCGTCATAAAAACTGACGTAACCCAGATTGCTACCGTTTTGAAAGTAGGTGCTGGCATTGATGACTCGCAAAAACAGATCGTCCCCAGCGGTAAACTCGAAATGATCTGTTTCACCCGAGAAACCGGGATCATCTGTCGTCCACGAACCGAGCAACTCAGTGAATTGAGCTTCAAACAAGCGAGGCTTTAGCGGCCCAAGGTCTGCTGCCTCAAATACAATCCGATCAGAGCCTGCGTTGTATCCAACAATGATATCGGCATGCTCTTCGTCAGCCCACACCGAATTGGGCATCGCCCAGCCGGATATGGCCAGAGCGACGACAACGCAAACACTAACTAATCTTTGTTTCATGGAACATCTTCCTATTAAAGCTGGTTGTAATTTATTGCGACAATGTTTCAGGGCGGCGGTCATCACGACCACCAACCGCCCACCACACCGTCGCTTCGATATCGTCGGCCACGAATCGCGTCGATCCGTCGGCCAGTGTTAAGTTGACTCCCCCCGGATGACGACTGCTGGTCACGATCAGGTAATTTCCCTGAGATCCGGATGAACCGTAGTGACCGGTCAGCGTATTGGGGGTGTTGACGTGCATGTAGGTTGGCGCCGCGAGCGTGTAGCCGGACGACCAACTGCGACCTACAAAGGCGGATTCAAACGCATCCACATGCGAGCCAGCGAACTGGGCCATGATCTGGGGCAAGTTTTGGTCTCGCTCCACGATGTGCATGGACCGCAGTCGACGGTCGCCGTTGCGAATCGCCGCCAAATTGGTGCCGGTCTGAATCAGTCGTTCGGAGATCAAAGCCGTGTTGGACGTGCCGTCCAAAAAGTCCTTGATCCGCACCTGGGATCCGCCGTGCCAAGCTACCGGACTGGCCGGTCGCAGCAACGGGATCGCCCCGTTGTGACGGCCCGGTGCGCGTCGCTCGCCCTCAAAGCCAGTGGCATGGGAGGGCCAGCCCGCATTGCCGGCGTAACTGCTGCTGGCGGGATTGCAGGAGCCCATCAAGGTGTTGTCGCCCGGCGTATCGGAGGGACAGAGAAAAATGGGGATCGCGGTCGAAGCCGCCAATGCGTTGGGATGCGACGCGCTGATCGCAAACCCATTGCCATCGCCATTGTTGATCGTGCGATCGAAGCGATCGTACACGTTCTCTTGTTCCAGGAAGGGCAGCAACGGCACCAGCCAGCTGTAGAAGCCAGCCTGCCGTAGTCCGTCGGGTCGCGGAGCTCCCGGGCCAATTTGATTGACCGGAAACTTCTGCCGCGCGGATTCGTAGTTGAGCACGGCCAACGCCAGTTGCCGTTGGTGGTTGTTGCAGGTCATCCGCCGAGCGGCCTCCCGCGCCATTTGCACGGCGGGCAGCAACAGTCCCATCAAGACCCCAATGATGGCGATCACCACCAACAACTCCACCAACGTAAAGCCGCCAGGCACAGCCGACGCCGACCTAACGGGCACAAGCCGAAGCTGCTTGGCACTCATTCCACAATTTCCACAACGCCGATCCATAGACGAACCCTCCTGCGTCCGACCGACTAGCGGCGGAACGCTCCTGAAGACGCTTGGGCGGGATACCCATCACCGCTCCGAACAGTGAACCCACGCACACGACCCTCGGTGGAAGCAGATGGCTCCACAGACGCGACGGTCATCGCGCTGAACACGGCATTTCAGCCAGATCACTTCAGCGTGTCGGCGGCCCGCGAGCCGAGGTGGTGATCGGAGGACACCACAGTTGCAAGTCAGAGAAGACAGGAGTCGCCGCGAGTTGTAATGCGGCGACAAAATCGGTCGTGAACACCACCAAGGCATGCGTGCTCTTGGTCAATTTGCAGAGAGCACAGGTCAGATGAGAACACTCCGAGGCGGGAGTGGCCGCGTACAGGACTGGTTCGCTGCCGCCGTGGGGCTCGGCAGATGCCGCCGCAGCAGTCGACGCTCGAGTCGCCGCGTGACTGGCGGTGCAACAGCAACTCGTGGAGTGGGCCGGGGAGGCAGACGCCTTCGAGTCGTTCGCAGCGGTGGCAGATGCCCGCAGGTCAGTACCCGAGACCGCAGAAGTTGCCCCAACCGCTTGCCATTGACCGCGGAAACCACCTTCAACCTGCCCGTACTGAGAAACTTGCCCGTTCTGAGAAACTTGCCCGTGCCCGTGGTGGTGTAGGAACGGATGCACCCAGCCGGCGATATTCCACACCAATAGCCCGACCAGAGCCAGCACGCTGGCTAGCCGGTGGGCGAATGGTCGGGATGGGGGTCCGGATCGAGACACGGGTCGGTGGGGTGGTAGGGGATGTTCCGCTTGGGCAGCCCGCCTCGCATAGTAATTCAGATGCAAACGGATATCAAGTGAGAATGTTGTCCTTGGTTGCGAATTCCTTACATATCTTTCCGCAGACGCCTCCGAGCAGGGGCCCAGTGCGGGCCCAGATGCTGTCCGATTTTCCTGGACCGGCTCGGTGGGCGGAGTACAATTGAGGGAACGACCGAGCGAGACGGTCCACCAGAAAGGCCAAGCCGATGATGAGCAATTTGCTGGCGCACGCGACCCTGCCAAGCGGAAGCGGTTCAAGTACCGTGGAGTGGACCTTGGGCTTGGCGTTTGTGTTGGGGTTGCTGCACGCGCTCGAGCCGGGCCATGGCAAGACAGCCATGTGGGTCTACCTGTCGTCGGGAGGACGACGCCCCTGGCATCCGCTGGTCATGGGCGCCTCCACGGCCTTCAGCCACTCGATCTCGCTGCTGCTGATCGCCCTAACGGTGCACGCGGCCCATCATGTGATCACCTGCGACCATACCCATGAGCACCCGGTGTCATACGGCTTGCAGGTCGCCAGCACGGGGCTGATCTTTGTGATTGGCCTGTGGATGCTGTGGGCCGCCTGTCGCGGCAAAGCGACCACCTGTGGCTGTGCCCACCACCGTGGAGCAACCGCCGAGGTCAGCAGCCTGCCAACGGACGCTTCCCGCCAGAGCACCTCCAGCCAGGGCCTGGTACAGTTATCCCGGAGCAGCCCCGCAGCCGCTCCCCAGACCACCACTGTGACCGCCACTGTGACCGCCACCGTGGCCGCTGCCACGCCCCGCGTTCCAGCGCCCGAGACGGCCGTGGTCGCCCCGCTCGAGCCCAAGTCCGACAACTATCGGACGACCGCCCTGCTGGGGATCGCGATCGGTCTCCTGCCCTGCCCTTCGGCCTTGGCGGCGTATTTGACCAGCCTATCGGCGGGCCAACCGGCGACGGCTTACTGGACGATCCTGCTGTTTTCGCTGGGGATTGGAGTGTCGCTGACGTGTGTCGGCTGGGGTTTGCAGTGGTTGGGAGCCGGCCTGGGCCAACGCTTGCACCGCTGGCAGCATTTGCCCTGGGCCCATCTCCGCGCGGCCTTGATTCTGATGGTGGCGGTGTTCTATGCGACTCGATTGTGATTCCCGCTTCACAAAAAGTGGAAAATAGCTAAGCTGCTGGGGACTTGCCGCGGACAGGCGAGCGTTCCGATCGATGTTTTGAGAGCACAGCATTTCCGTCGCCGCTGGCTTCATCGACTTGGGCGCAGCGCCACACGCTCGTGGCGGGCGATCGGGAACTCCCCTTGATGAAGACCCTGGCGGATTTGGTCATCCTGCCGCAACCTGACGAGACGACCTGCGGACCGACGTGCTTGCAGGCGGTGTTTCGTTATTACGGCGAGTCGTTGGCGCTGGACCAAGTGATTCGCGACACCCCCAGTCTGGAGAACGGCGGGACGTTGGCGGTGTTGTTGGGAACCTTGGCCTTGGAGCGGGGGTATCGGGTCAAGATCTACACCTACAACTTGCGGGTCTTTGACCCCTCTTGGTTCACGGCCGACCGGCGGAAGAGCGAGCGGGCTACCGGCCACGACTCGCCGGCTCCCTTGGAGCGGTACCCGCAGGTGGACTTGGTCGACAAGTTGGAGCAGCAGATCCGAGTTAAAGAAGGTCAGAAGCTGCAAATGGCCTGCCGAGCTTATGCGAACTTTATCGCGGCCGGGGGTGAGATACGGATGCACGACCTGAACAAGGCGCTGCTGCGTCATTTCCTCACGCGGAACATCCCGATCCTGACCGGGCTCAGTTCCACTTACTTGTACCAATCGCCGCGGGAGCGGCAGCGGGACATGAAGCCCGACGACTTGCGGGGGACACCGACGGGTCATTTTGTGGTCCTTTGTGGTGAACAGCCCCAACCGAAAAAACTGGTCCGGGTGGCGGACCCGTACCTGCCCAACCCCTTTACCCACGACCACTACTATGACGTGAGTTTCGACCGATTGATCTGCGCGATCCTGTTGGGAGTCCTGACTTACGATGCCAATCTGTTGATCATTCAGCCGCGAGCCTGAACCGATGTCTGTGCTAATAGTTACCAATCGCAGTGAAGACTGGCCGGCCACTATTCCGGGTGTGGAGGTGGTGGACGATGCCACGTATTTGACGGACCCCAAGTTCAGCGATCGACGCGGGGTGAAAGTCTTCAATCTCTGCCGCAGTTATCGCTACCAAACTTCCGGCTATTACGTGTCGCTGTTGGCCGAGGCCCGCGGGCATAAACCGCTGCCCAACGTGGCCACCGTCCGCGACCTCAAGTCCAAGTCGGTGGTTCGCATGGTCTCGGAAGAGATCGACGACTTGATTCAATCGAGCTTGCAGAGCCTCAAGTCCGAGCAATACGAACTTAGCATTTATTTCGGCCAAAATATGGCAGCCCGCTACCAGAAGCTGGCGTTGGCCCTATTCAACCAATTCCAAAGTCCGATGTTGCGGGCCTACTTCACCTTGGGCTCCAAGTCGCGTTGGTACTTGCGGAAGGTGGATTCCATTTCAGGCAATGAAGTACCCGCCTCACATTGGGATTTTGTGATTCAGGCGGCGAGTGAGTTCTTCGCCAGCCGCCGCACCCAAACGCGTCGGCGAGCGACGACGCGTTTTGACCTGGCCATCCTCCGCAGTCCCGACGATCCGCAGCCCCCGTCCAACGACAAAGCCATCCGCAAGTTTATTCGGGCTGCCGAAGCGGTGGGCATGTCGGCCGAGGTCATCACTAAAGACGACTACGCCAAGATCGTGCAGTTCGACGGCCTGTTTATCCGCGATACTACCTACATCGAAAACCACACGTATCGTTTCGCGCGGAAGGCCGAGGGAGAAGGCTTGGTCGTGATGGACGATCCGCAGTCCATCTTGCGCTGCACCAACAAAGTCTATCTGGCGGAGTTAATGGCGCGGCATGGGGTGACGATCCCGCGGACGGTCGTGGCTCACGAAGACAATGCCGCGGCCATCGGGCAGACGCTGGGATTTCCTGTCGTGCTCAAACGTCCCGACAGTGCCTTTTCCCAAGGTGTGATCAAGGTCAACAACGAGGAGGAACTGGCCGAGAAACTAGAGACGTTCCTGGAGGATTCCGACTTGGTCGTCGCCCAGGAATTTCTGCCCACGACCTTCGATTGGCGAATTGGGGTGCTGGATCAACAACCGCTGTTCGCCTGCAAGTACTTTATGGCCCGCGGTCATTGGCAGATCATCAATCCCAACGACAACGGCAGCGACCACTACGGCAATTTCGAAACGCTGCCGGTCGATTGGGCGCCGCGCAAAGCCGTCCAATTGGCCGTCAAAGCGGCGGGGCTGATTGGCAATGGCCTGTACGGCGTGGACGTGAAGGAATCCAACGGCAAGTTCTACATCATCGAAGTCAACGACAACCCCAATATCGACGCCGGGGTGGAAGACGTGGTGCTGAAGGACGACCTGTATCACCGCATCATGAGCGTCTTCATGCGGCGGATCGAACAACGCAAGTCGCTGCATTAACATCGCTGCATGAACAAGGAATGGTATGGCGGATTATCACTGGTTTGAAGTCTGCGGCATCGAATTGGAGTACATGATTGTCGATCGCGACACGCTGGATGTCCGCCCCTGGGCCGACAAGTTGTTGCAAGCGGCAGCGGGCGAACTGACCAGCGACTATGTCGATGGGCCGATCACGTGGTCCAATGAACTGGCCCTGCACGTGATTGAACTCAAATCGACCGAGCCAGTACGGTCACTGGCTGGCGTGGCTCAGGACTTCCAACGCAGCATTCGCCACTTGAACGATGTGGCGGCGGAATTCAACGCCTGCTTGCTGCCCACCGGCATGCATCCCTGGATGGATCCGGATCGCGAGTTGCAGTTGTGGCCGCATGATTCGTCGGTGATCTACGAAGCCTTCAATCGTATCTTCGATTGCCGCGGCCATGGCTGGGCCAACTTGCAGAGCATGCACATCAACTTGCCGTTTGGCAACGCCGAAGAGTTCGGTCGTTTGCACGCAGCGATTCGGCTGCTGCTGCCGCTGTTGCCGGGCCTGGCTTGCAGTTCTCCAATTGCGGGAGGTCGCCGGACGGGATTCCTGGATTATCGCATGGAAGTGTATCGCCAGAACTCGGCCAAGATCCCACAGGTCGCGGGCGTGATCGTACCGGAACCCGTCTTCCACCCGGACGATTATCAGCAGCAGATCTTCCAGCCCATGTATCAGGCCATCGCTCCTTACGATCCTGATGGCATCTTGCAGTACCCCTTCCTCAACGCCCGCGGCGCGATCGCACGATTCGATCGCGGCTCGATCGAAATCCGCGTGATCGATACTCAGGAACAGCCGGCGGCGGACCTGGCGATCGCCGCCCTCGTCGTGGAAACGTTGCAGCAATTGACAGCCGAGACCTGGACCCCGTTTCAGGCCCAGTGCCAACTGCCCACCGAGGGCCTGGCGGCGGTCTTCCGCGCTGGCTTGCGGGGCGGGGAGCTGGCCATGATCGAAGACGCCGAATACCTGCGGCAATTCGGTTGGAGCAACGGACCATGCACACTGCAGGCCCTCTGGCGACATTTGGTGGACAGTGCTGCGCAGCCAACTAGCCGTTTGTCGGGCTTGGGCGACGACCCGCAATCAACGCCAGCCGCCGATCGTCAACCCTTGGAACGGATCCTGCAACAGGGACCGTTGGCGAGACGAATCTTGGCAGCCACGTCTTCTGTCGACGGGGAAGAAAACGCAAAGTTGGGGGACGTGGACGCGGTGGTACCCGAACGGCTGCGGTCCGTCTATCGGCAACTGGCGGCTTGCTTGGCCGATGGCCATAGCTTTCCAGCGGAGCCGCTGGCGTGACGTGGCAGTTGGTCCTGTCCTGCGAACACGCCACACACGACGTGCCGAAGTCGTTTCGCGGGCTGTTTCGCGGGCAAGCGACGGTGCTGCGCAGCCATCGCGGCTGGGACCCCGGCACGCTGGACTTGGGCCGCGCGTTGGAGCAACAGTTCAACGCGCCCTTGCTGGTGACGACCGTGTCGCGCTTGCTGGTCGAAGTCAATCGCTCAGAACATCACCCACGATTGTTCTCAGAATTTAGCCGGCATTTGCCAGCCGACAAAAAACGTCAACTGCTCCACGAATACTACTGGCCGCATCGCCAGGCGGTCGCAGCGGCCGTGCGCCAACGTCTAGTGGGCCAGACGGGGGTCTTGCACCTGTCATTGCACAGTTTTGTCGGCACTTGGGACGGCGTGTCGCGGGCCGCCGATATCGGGCTGCTGTACGACCCCCGTCGACATCGCGAGCAAGCGTTCTGTCGCGAATGGCAACAGCGGTTGCGGACCGCCCTGCCCGGTCGCGTCATTCGCCGCAATTATCCGTACTTGGGTCGGGCCGACGGCCTGACGACCGCGCTCCGCCGCCAATTCTCAGAACGATACTTGGGCATCGAATTGGAGATCAATCAAGATCACATGCAATCCCACTCCGCGGTCCGCCGCCAGATCCAGGCCGCCGTGATTGGAAGTCTGGCCAATCTATTGAAGGATGGTTGATTTTTTAGCAGCGAATGGAGTGACGCATTTCGATTGGGGCGTTCCGCTCCTCGCGTTACTCGTACTCGTTTCGCTCAGTTGCTGTGTTCGATTACGATTACGAGCACGACTGTGACGGTGCCGCTCACTGGGTTGGGAACAACCGCCAGGCAGGCGCCGTGCGGCAGGGTTTATCGCGACTCGATGGTCAGCGGGGGAACTTGCGCTGCCTGAATCGCCGTGTTGAGCGCGGGCAACTCGTCTTGCAGGAGTGTCTGCATTTGGGCCAACTGCTGGTCGATCAAGGTCACGACTTCATCGCGGACTTGATAGGCTTGTCGTGTTGGCCGGAAGTCACCGCTGGCAACCACCCCCACCAACCCACTGAGCCGATTGTTCAAGCGGATGGGATAGTTCAGCGGATCTTGCGCGCTCTGCAATTTGGTTTGGTAGAGGGCCTCTTCGATCTGCGTGAGTTGTTGGCCGAGTGCCTGCAGACGAGTGACCAATTCGGCGGGCGCAGCGTGCTGCGTCAACTTCTGTTGCCAAGCATCCAACTGCGGTCGCAACTGACGAATCGTCTTGATGGCCCGGTGGGTCTCGGTCAATTTATCCCGAATTTCGATCAACAAATCGAACTGGGCCTGCAAGTCTTCGACCGTGGAACTGGCGCGGGGATCCATCCGCACTTCGAAGTTGACTTGGGCCAGCAGCGAGTCTACCGCTGCGGGGTCGATCGGCGCCGTCGGCTCGTGAGGCTCCGTCGGAGCGACTGAATCCGCTTGTTCGCTTGTCGGCGATAGGGCGGCACTGGGATTGGCGGAGCCCGTCAGTCGAGCGGTGTAGGTGCCAGGCACGGCTTTGGGGCCACCGGTCCCGCCGCCCCAGAGAATCATACCGGGAAACGTTTCGGCCGATGGGTACTGCAAGTCCCAATAAACCGTGTTCATGCCGGACTGTAGTGACAATGGCAAGGCATCCGCAGGTCGTGGTTCGGCAGTCGTATACCGCCGAGCAACTCGGCCCTGGGGATCGACAATATCAAAGGTCACTGCTGACTGGGGCACTTGCGGCAGAAAGAAGCGGAAAGTGACGCCAGGCCGCGGGTTGGCGCCGGCGGTCCGTGAGGCTTGCCCGCTACCACCACCGCGGAGGCGGTAGGTGGGTCGCGGTGTCCAGAGGAACGCGTCTTGATGGACAACCGTCTCTTGCCACTGCTGCAGCGGCGTCAGATCGTCCAGCACATAAAACGAACGACCCTGCGTCGCCACTATCAGATCATTCTCTTTGATCGTCAAGTCAGTGATCGGCACGATGGGCAAATTGAGCTGGAACGGTTGCCAGTTACGACCATCATCCAGCGAGAGGTACATGCCACGTTCGGTGCCCGCATACAGTAGGCCCGGTCGGACCGGATCGGCGCGGAGCACGCGCGTGAAGTGTTTGCGATCGATGCCATTGTGAATTGCGGTCCAGGTCTGGCCGTAGTCGGTGGTCTGGAACAGGTACGGCTTGAAGTCGTTGGACTTGTAACGCGTGGCTGCCAGGTACAGACCGCCGGGGCGATGGGGATCGACTTCGAGACTGTTGATCTGAGCCCACTCGGGCAATTCACGGGGTGTGACATTGTTCCAAGTCGTTCCACCATCGCGCGAGAGATGCAGCAGGCCATCGTCGCTGCCGGCCCACAATACGCCCGCTTCGTGCGGCGACTCGGCGAAGGCAAAAATCGTGCAGTAGTACTCGACGCTGGTGTTGTCCTTCGTGATCGGGCCACCGGAGGGGCCCAACTTGGTGGGATCGTTACGGGTCAGGTCGGGACTGATGGCCGTCCAGGTCTCTCCTTGGTCGTCACTGGCGAACAAGACGTTGGCAGCCGCGTACAAGCGATGGGGTGCGTGGGGCGAAAAATGGATGGGAAAGTTCCATTGAAAGCGATACTTGATGTCGCCCGCTCCGTAGCCGATCGGATTATCGGGCCAGACATGCACGTTGCGGGTCTCTCCCGTGCGGTGATTGATCCGCGTCAGATAGCCGCCGTAAGAACCACCGAAGACAATTTCGGGATCCAACGGATGGGGAGCCAAGTGCCCACTCTCACCGCCCGCCGTCGGCTGCCAGTGCTGCTCGGTCAATGATCCCGAGTCGCTGCGATGCAAAATCCGCACGGTGGAATTGTCTTGCTGGGCACCATAGATGCGGTAGGGAAAATGGTTGTCGGTGGTCACTCGGTAGAACTGAGACGTGGGCTGGTTCATGTACGTGGAGAAGGTCTGGCCGCGGTTGAAGCTGACCTGAGCGCCTCCGTCATCGGCCACGATCAAACGCTGGGGATCTTGGGGATCGATCCACAAGTCATGGTGATCGCCGTGGGGCGTATTGATCACCGAGAAAGTCCGGCCGCCGTCCTGCGAGCGGAGAAAGTCGACATTCAGCACGTAGACCTCATCCAGATCTTGGGGGCCAGCGTAGACGCGGGTGTAATACCAGGCACGTTGTCGCAAGTCGCGTTGCGAGTTGATCCGCTGCCAGGTCGCGCCGGCATCATCGCTGCGAAACAAACCCCCGTCTTCGGCCTCGATCATGGCCCAGACACGTTGGCTGTTGACCGGCGAGACCGCCACGCCAATGATGCCCACGGTGCCACCGGGCAGGCCGGGTCGCCGAGTGATCTCGATCCAGTGGTCACCGCCGTCGGTGCTCTTCCACAGGCCGCTGGATGGTCCGCCCGACTCCAATGAATAAGGCGTGCGGCGGACTTGCCAGATCGAAGCGTAGAGGACCCGCGGGTTGTTGGGATCGATCAGCAAGTCGACAGCCCCGGCTTCGTCGTTGACAAACAGCACTTGCTCCCAAGACTGCCCACCATCGCGCGTGCGGAACACGCCGCGTTGTTGATTGGGACCATACAGATGACCCAACGCCGCCACGTAGGCCGTGTCGGGATCCTGGGGATGGATGCGAATGCGGGGAACAAACTGCGTGTCGGTCAGGCCGATCGACTGCCAGGTTTGCCCGCCGTCGACCGACTTCCACACGCCGTCGCCATGCGAGACATTTCCGCGGACGGTTTTTTCCCCACCACCGACATAAATCACATTGGGGTCGGAATCCGCGATCGCCACGGCACCGATGGAGCCGCCAAAAAATCCATCCGAGACGTTAAACCAACTGTTGCCACCGTCCTCCGTCTTCCACACGCCGCCCCCCGTCGCGCCAAAGAAGAAGTGATTCGGCTTCCCCACCACCCCTACCGCGGCCGCGCTCCGTCCGCCCCGAAACGGGCCGATGCTGCGGTAGGACAAGGTCTGCTGCAACTGTGACCAGGCGACCGACGGCTGCCGCGGATCGGGATCGGCCGCGGCAGACTGGGCCGACGCTTGGCCGCTGGCGAGTGCCAATACCAGCGCCAGACAAACCGCTAGACCGCCGCCCCAAACAGACGCCCAGGCACCGTGGGCCGGACCAGTGTCAGAACCCGAGCGAGTCCCATGGCCAGAAAACGCGGGAGAAACGGAGCAGGACCCCGTGTTACAACGGGTGCGGGTCAAAGTTGCCAGGAAGTCCATGGGGGATGCCACTTGAGGTGCTGCCGGGTGGGAGGTGCACCGTCGCCCAATCGCTCATCGACCTGCGATCGGTCGGTGCCTGCCTAGTTTAATTGGGCGCCTGGCGAGCCGCTAGTGCTTCTTGCTGCGGCTGCCTGGGGATGAGCGTTGGTATCCTGAGCGGAAGACAGCGCCTTGGCGATCACTGGTCGTTTCCAGGGTGTTGGAATCAGGGGAAACCGGCGGCTAGCGCCGTGACGATCACGGATAACGGCGGATAGCGCCTTGGCGATCACGGATAACGGCGGCTAGCGCCTTGGCGATCACGGATACCGGCGGATAGCGCCGTGACGATCAGGGAAACTGGCGTTGTTCAATTAGATAAAATCCAACAAGCTGGTCCGATAGGTCTGAGCGATCATCCGCAGGGACGCCTCGACCATGGCCTGTTGCGAGGTCAGCTGCGAGATCGCCTCGACCATGTCCAACTCCACTTCCTGCGAGAGGCTTGCGCGGAGATCGATCAGCAGGGTCTCATTTTGTTCGAATAGAAAATCATTGTGTTGTTGTCGCGTGCCCACGTTGGCCATCGACTTGGAGAGTCGATCGATGTCCTGATCCAGCAAACGCGCGGCGGCCTGCAGGTCCGTGGAACTGGCTGGGTCGGGTTGACTCAGGGCGGCAATCAAGCGATCGATGGTATTGAAAATATTTTGATTTTGCTGCTTATTGACATCCATCCCGCGCAGAACGGAGGGCGCTCCACCGGCAGTGAAGCCCAGCGATCCCGTTTGCGCGAACAGCCCGCTGCCGTCGTTGGTCGGATCGACCTCGGTGTTGAGCGCCGCGGAGAAGGTGCCTTCGGCATTGATCGCGGTCAAGATCGTGTTGGCGGTAGTGGCCGTGGGATCGATGGTCACAACCAGTTGCCGATTGACGGCATCCAACGCGACACTGGCGTCGTCCCCCACCGCACCGGCCTGCACGAGGATCTGGTAACCATTGAAGGCCGTCCCCGCTTGATTGGCGGTTACAGTCAGGGCGGTGTTGAATTGTAGTGGTGGGTTGGGCCGGACGATGGCTTGGGCGGGGACCGCGGTGGGCTGGGCGCTGCCGCCGCTGAGCACACCCAACTGGCCCAACTGTGAAACGACGCCTGATCCATTGTTGTGCGAACCGTCGGAGTTGTTGAGCAGTTGACCGCGGAAGAGTCCCGTTTGATTGATCGCGTTGACCAGCGTCGAAGTGCGTGTCGCGCTGGGATCGACTTGGATCGTCAAGCGACCGGCACCGCCATCAAACGTGGCCGTGGCCTGGTCACCACTGGCGCCGCTGACGATCTCGACTTCGACATTGTTGTACTGGTCGCCCGGCAGATTCGCGCGGATGGAGAACGATCGATGCATGCCCGCGAGGTCTGGGTAGACGATCGCCACATCCGCCTGACGAGCGGCGGCGGCGGCCGGGTAGCCAATTTCTTGACCTGGCGAGATCAGCCCCAATCCCTCGGCGGCGCGACTGCCGAATTGACGTCGAATCGACAAAAGTTCGGTGCCAGAGGGATTATCCTGTACCAATTCGATGCCGTTGCCCGTGGTCGCCAATCGCGCGACGATGGGGTTGGCGGGGTTTTGATTGTCGGGATGCAAGTTAATGCGATCCAACACATCACCCACGGTCGTCGCACCGGAGACGTCGACCGCGAACGAGGTCCCATCAGAACGGGTTAGCGTAAAATCCGTACCGGGCTGCGCACCGATGCCCAGGCCGGAGTTCAGGTCACTCAGACGCGTTTCACGAGCGAACGTGCGGAGCCCCAACTGGGTGGCGGTTGTACCGCCATTTTCGCCAATCGAGAACTGCACTCCCGCTTGGCGAACCCCCAAGACCAAGCCATTGCGTTGCGCGTTGATCTGGGCAAAGGCACCGGTGTCGGTGGCGGCGACGCGATTGATCAGATCTTCGACGGTTCGAGCTCCCGCCAAAGACACTTGGGTCATTTGGCCATCGATGATGATCTGAAAGCCAGCGTCCAAATCCAACGCCTGACCAGCGCCGCCGTCGGTGCGGGCAACCGCTGTGGCATCGATCAGATTGCGACCCGGCAGAGGCGTGGCACGACCATCGGCCGCGTCGATCTCCATAACAAATCGCTGCACCAAATCTTCATTCCGGTGCAGGGCCTCCAACACATGATAGGCATTGGTGGCGGTCGGGTTCACGTGAATAAAGACCGTATTGGCATCGCCGCCGCTGTTGCCGGTGTTGCCACGAGTTCCCACATTGGTAATCTCGACTGTGGCGGCGGGATCAAAGGGGCCGTTGTCGGGATCGCTTTCATCGCCGCTGGCCGTAAAGGTTCCCTCGGCATTGATGGCATCCACAATCGCTTGGGCCGTGGTCGTGTTGTTCGAATCAATCCCGATCCGCAAGCGCCGATTGGTTGTGTCCAATTGGACGAGGGCCGCGTCGCCGATCGCTCCGGCAGCGTAGAATTCGACTGCCACACCGTTGAGATAGCTGCCGGGTTGATTGGCGACCAACTGCAAGTCGTTGCCGTTGCCGGTCAAGGACAGGCCGACCCGAGCGGCTCGTGGGGTCGTGGCGACGTCCACTTGCTCGCTGCCCTGCATCGGACCGGGCCCGGCCTGCAGGAGCGAGCTATCCACGTACTGGATCTGCCAGCCGTTTTCGTCAGCGCCAGGATTGCGTGCGTGGAAGACGATATCATTATTGGCTCCGGGGCTGGCCAAATGGGCAACCGCGGGTCGACCGGTCAGACGCTCCAGGGGAGTGGTGGGCGCGATTTGCGGTGACAGGCCTTGCCCGACCATACGTCTCGGCAAGGACTGAGCCACTCCGGTGCGGATCCCCAGATCCGCCGCCACTCGGCCGCCATTGGCCTCTTGCACCATCAGATTTTCCGGCCCGGCATCGGCCAACCGCATCTCCAAGCGATCGCCAACGATTTCCAACTTGAGATGACGACCGGCGGGCGGAGCGCTCTCAATGCGTTGGATTACGTCCCCGACGGTTTCAGCGTTCGACAAGTCAATCAAGCTGGTGTTGAACCCATCGCTGATCTGTAGGCTGCCCAATTGGATCCCTTGCCCGCCGCGGAGATCGGTCAAGCGAGTCTCGGCCGTCAAGGGAGCTTGCAGGTTTGACACGCCCCGCACGGCCTCCGACCGTCCGCCGAAGGCGGTTTGTGCGGTCACGTTGCTCTGGACCATCAGTTCGGCCGTGGTGGGTACCTTGAGCTGGCCGTCGTTGCCCTGGAAGTAGATTTGGCCGTCGCGGACGTCGAACGGGGCCTGTTGCGTGTTGGCACCGGCGAACAGAAAACGGCCCTGATACTGGGTGTTGGCGATCGACAACAATTGTTGACGAAAGCCGCTGAGTTGTTGCAAGGCGGTCTGACGATCGGGTTCGGTCAATGTGGTGTTGGCCCAACTGACCGTCTGGCCGCGGATTTGATTCAATACGTCGTTGGCGCCCCGCAGCTGCGTATCGGTGGCCGCCAAGAAGGCTTGATTCGACTTGAGATTTCGTCCGTACTGGGTCGACTGTTCGATCGTCGACTCGAACCCCATTGCTCGAATACCGGCCGAGGGATCTTGGCTGAGCCGATCGATGCGGCGCCCGGTGGCGATCTGTTGTTGCAGTTCTTGCAGGCGAGCTTGATTGGCCTGCAGGGAGGAGGTCAAACGCGCTTGGTTCAGCGAATCGCTGCCACGGTTATAAATTGGAAAAAATATCGACATAGGCTCTACAGTTGCAACATGACGTCAAAGATATCGTTGGCCGTTTGGATCACGCGCGCGGAGGCTTGGTAGGCCCGTTGGTACTGGAGCATCTTGGCCGCCTCTTCGTCCAAGTTGACACCCGTTTGGCTCAGAGACTCGGCCTCCAATGTCGCGGCGTATTGCGCGAAAGCGTCGGCCAAACTTCGCGATGTGCTGGTGCGCTGCGCCACGGCGTTGACGGCCATCTCATATTGCCCACGCAGCGTACCGCCCGGCAGCGTTGGCAGGTTCCGAGCGGGCAATTCGACCAACCCGAGAATGCCTTGGACGTCGTTGCCTATCCCACCGGTGGACGTCGTCAAACGACCGGGATTCTCCCTCAGACTGGCGTTGACCCCCAGATTCCCCAGCCGTGTTCCCGTGAAAAATGTATTCATGCCCAAAGAGGCCAAGACCCCGCTGCTGTCGTCCGAAAAGTAGAACTCGACGTTGGGATCATCGGTGGCCAACTGCCAGCGCCCCTGGTGATCCACCGACGCCTGCAAGCCCGGCAACGCCGACACTGATTCGCTCAAGCTGGCCAACGTAGTGTCCGCATTGCCACCCACCTGCACCAGGATCTGATGCGTGTTGACTTCCCCGGTGGTCTTGTCTCGCAGATGCACGCTGAAACTGCCATTGTTCGGCGGGAAGGTCAAACCCGCGCGGGTCAATGGAGCGTCTGGATCTTCGACGCGGTGCTCGCCTTGCACTTGCGTCAGAGCCGATAGGCCCTGGCCGGCGGCATGCAGCTTGTTGAACTCGTAAACCAAGTGTTGGGTGAAGTCGTTCATCTGCTGGAGAAACTCCTCGGCAATGAACGAACGGGCCGTTTGTAAACCGACCATTCGGCCGCCATTGACCTGCACATCGACATCGCTATCGGCGTAGCGGAGACGCATCTGTTCGTAGCCCTGGGCGTCGGTTGAGGAAACCACTTCGACCCGATTGACGTCCGCATTGATCAACAAGGCACTGCCGGCGGTCGTGCTAATACTGACGCCGCCGGACTGCTGCTCAACGACCCGGATATCGATCAAACTACCCAGCTCCCGCAACGCAGTCCGCCGAGTGTCCATCAGGTTATTGGCGGCCCCCACGCCGCCGGCGCTGCCTTGGGCGGCGGTGATCCGCGTGTTGAGGCTGGCGACCTCGTCCAGCAACTGATTGATCCGCTCGCCAGTTTGTGAGATCTCTCGATTGACCTGTTGGTGCAAGTCCATCGTCCGACTGTAAGAGAAGTTCAGTTTGTCGGTCAACGCCTGCCCCTGTTGAATCGCAAAACCGCGAATCGACATGGATTCGGGTTGCTGGGCGACTTCTTGCAGGGCATTAAAAAACCGATTCATGTGGCTGGAGATGTCATTCTCGCCCAACTCACCAATGGCGGCCTCCAATTGCCGGTAGATACCACTTTGAACCTGGGCGCTGTCGGCGTCGTTGATCGCCTCGCGGAGTTGGCGTTCCAGCGTTTGGCTGCCGCTTTGGGAGATACCCGCAACCACCACGCCAGTGCCCAAGAACATCCCGTTTCGTCGGATGGCCATCGAGGCGGCCTGATCGAGCGTCTGGGTGGCAAAACCCGGTGTGTTGGCGTTGGCCACGTTGTTGGCCACCACCTGCAACCCCAAAGTGGCGACATTGAGGCCAGAAATCGAGCTATTGATGGCGGAGAAAAGACCCATATGCGGCCCATCCGAGCGGTGAGGCTAGTGCTTTGTCACCCGTTAACTTTGGGGTCAGTGTGGTAAAGGGGTCAGGAGTCAATTGCCGGAACGGCCCTACGGGTGCTTCGCACAATTGACTCCTGCTCCCTTTACCACACCCGAGTTTTTGGTTGTGACAAAGCACGATTGGGGAAAAGGAGGGGGAACGCCGCGTCAACTGTCTGCGATCTCAGGCTTCTTGGTCCAACACAAAGCCACCACCGCTGCCACGACCGCTGGATGTTCCCACGCGCGCTATCCCGTATGTCGGCAGCGGACGGCCACCGGTTGTGATGTTTTCTAACAATTGGGAAATATGTAACAGGTTCCTTTGCGCGATAATCCAGTTAGTGAAACTTTGATGCTTGAGCAACATGGCGCGACTGGAGGCATTGGATAGCTTCGACTGGACCTCGTCGGCCTGCCTCAAAGGCACGCCGCGACTCAGCTGCTCCAAGTTGGCATCGGGCAGCTGTGATTGACGTGCCGCCGCCAACAGCTCATTTCTGCGGTCCTGACAGGCCTGGAGCCGCTCGCAGAGTTGCTCCTCTTGGGGCTGCAATTCTCGAATTTGGCTCAAGTCACGACGAACCATGGCCGAGCGCTTGCGGTCCAACAGCTCCAACATCGCCTGTTGGGTTTGCAGCAGATCGTCCAGGAGTTGCGTCAGATCGTGTTCCCAATCGGCCGTGGCGTTTCGGGGCAGCACGGCGGGCGTGGACATCATGGTCAGGACTTTCTAGGGACGATTCGGGTCAGCATCAAATCCGGATGGGTCGGCTGAGGAATTCGCTGTGATGAGTCGCCAGTTCTTGCACCAGCGTTTGGTCGAGTTGGCTTTCGAACATTTGCTTGGCGCTGCTGTTACCAAATAGATCGGAAGCCATCACGGTATTCCGCATTTGTTTCAGCAACATTCCGTAAAACGTTTCACCAACGAATTGTTGCATGGCTTGCGTGGCAGATTCGGGACCGTCCTTCAATTGGTCGCTAGAAACGGTTTTGGGATCCAGCGGGAAGGACTCGGCGGTGGCCGGCAGCGGCAAGCCACCCATCGCCGGGGCCGGTGATGTTGAAGGCAGTGGTGTCGCAGCCCGTGGCAGGCTGACGGGTGGCAGGGTCTGCAACAGTTCCTGCGCCGAGGCCCATGTCACCCCAGATGCGGCAGCTCCTGAGGCGAATTGGGATGGGGCGGATTGGGACGGGGCCGATTGGGACGGGGCGTTCGTGGCAGCTCTTTGGGCTTGGTTGATGTCGGAGCTGCCGGGTGCACGGAGCTGATGCAGGAAGTGCATGTCCGGAACGCTGGTTGGGAGCCGGAGCGAGGGATCGACCGTGGGCAACTGATTCAGTGTCGACAGGTACTGGATCGGCAGCATTGTTCCAGCCGGCGGCAGTTTGACAGACGTGTTCATCGGTGGGTTCTCCAAACTTCTCGCATCGCTTACTGTTCGATCACTTCGCCATACAAGTGACCACCCACCTCGAGATGTTTGATGATGTCGATGATCGTGGTGGCGGGAGCCTGCAAGTCGTTCAGGGCCTGGGTCAATCTTTTCAGCTTCATGACTGGCCCCAAGCCCTGGTTGTCGTCCAACGACAATTCGCGGAAGGGCGCAATGTCGACTTTGAACTCGCCGCTGGTGATGGCCACCGGCGAAAAGTACACATCTTCACCGACCGTGATCACACCCGTGCGGCGGTTCATGACGATCTTGGTGTGCTTGGTGTTGAGCACCACGGGGATGTCTTCCAAGACGTAGCGGACGAAGCCGACCGGGTCATCGAAATACGCGTCGGGGAACCGGATGCGGATGTTGACAGAATCCAGTGCGGTGGCCAGGACAATCTGATCGGCGCCGACGCCACCCAAGGTCTGCCGCACCAATTCGTCGTTGACTTGTTGGGCAATCCGATCGGCCGCCGAAAAGCCAGCATGGGGTCGATTGACAACCAGGTTCAAAAATCGCACCGCGCGGCGGGTGCCGGGTTGACCACCAAACGGATCTTCGTTTCTCACCAACTCTTCGATTTCTTCAAAGAATTGATTGCGGAAATCCACCGTCAACTGGCAGCCTTGATCGATGATGCCGGACGTTGTCTGCGTGCCTTCCATCCGGATCGGACCAGCGGCGATGGCCAGCACGGGCAACGACGCAGCACGATTCAAACCATTTTGCGATTGGACGTTGAGCGACGGGCCGCCGGTCATCGCCGCTTCGATCAGCGTACCACCCGCCAGACTGGTGGTACCATTCCAGGCGTGCACCTCACAACGCAGCAGCGTCCCCTGCCGAGCCCCGGCGGGCGGGACCTCTGCGGTCACGACGACCAAGGTGGCGTTCTTGTCATTTTTAAACACCTCGGTCAGCGGCAGACCGGAGGCATCGCGGGGGACCTCCCACCCAGTGCGACTGAGCATCTCGGCCAAGGCCGCTCCCGTGGTGCTGGGGTTCTGATCGCCAGACCCTTGC
The DNA here is from genome assembly GCA_018402565.1 of Pirellulaceae bacterium. GTDB lineage: Bacteria > Planctomycetota > Planctomycetia > Pirellulales > Pirellulaceae > M30B19. The sequence continues at coordinate 185,848 of JAGYIQ010000005.1, forward strand.
AGGCCCACGACCACTCCAATCCCGCGGAGCATGTTTCGCTCTTGGCCTTTCACCGTGCAGATATCGATGATGCGATTCTGAGCCTCGACCGACGAGGTGGCGAGCAGAACTTGCAGGAGGAGCCCCCAACAAGACCATTGGCAGAGGCGGCAGTGGCGAGTGGTCGTAGCGGTCATGGCATTCTCGGAGCAGTTCAATGGAAAGAAACCGTGAGTAAGCAGGTGTTGGGCCAAGCCACCTCGTAGCGGGGCGTCCGGCCCGGGCGACGTCGCCCGTTAATACGGCGCCCAGCGATCGTAGGCGGTCTTGAGCCAACCGCGACGGTACGCGTCACGAGTCGTACCGGACTCGTGTTTCGCCAAGCGAAAATCGATCACGCGATCGCTGGTAATCGTGTTGTCACGACCGATGTCCTGTTGGCGACAGATTCCCGTCAGGGAGACCTTCCAAACCTGATCGTTGATTCGCACTTCTTTGTGTCCCTCGATGACCAAGTTACCGTTCGGTCGGATGTCCACGATCCTAGATGCGATGTTCAGGGTCAGTCGCTCGGTCGTTTCCAGTTGATTCTCGGCCCGGTACGTCTCTTGCACACTGCCACGCAGTTGAGGTGGGCCGTCCGGCATTTGATCGATCTCGGCCTTGCGGAGCCCATTCAAGCGAAACCAGTTATTGATGATGCTGTTGAATTGGGCATTCTTCCGACTGTCGTTGCGTCCCAAGCTGGTCATCCGCGCGAGTTCATCGACGCGTACTTGAACGATATCCTGCATTTGAAACGCGCGAACTTCGGGGGCCGCCGAGTAGACCAAACTGCTCTGCTGCATGGTCAGCGGGATCGGGCGACCCAACTGGTCTTCCGCTTGATAGAGGCTATTATTTTGAGCCGCCGCAAAATCATCGGAAATCAGGCCAACAGTCAGGCCAACCGTGAGGCCAACCGTCAGCCTGAGGATCTGTGATGCGAATCGGGACTTGGGCATGTTCGATGACTCCGAGGTATCGAGGGCAAACCAACGCAGGTAAGTGGTGACGAATCGGCCGGACTCAGCGTCGCAGCGTGTTGGGCAAAGGACGGCGACTCAGGGTAGTGGGGCCGTCTGACTCGCGTGCAACAACGGAGTCGGTGGCTCCCCCTCCAGAGCCGATCTGTTCGCTGCTCACGACCTCCACGGTGTGGAAGCCAACGACCTGGCCGAAGTACTGACGCTTGCGATCCAGGGACTCGATCGTGATGGTCTGACCGATCGTCCCGTCGGCTTGGGCCCGCGCGGTCGTGGAAACTTCAATGCCTCCCAAGCGAGACAGCAACTTGACCTCTTTGCCCCGCTGCACGTGTTTGATGGCTTCCAGGTATTGGCTCAAGATGGGACGTCCGGCGGGCAGAGAAGTCCGCAAGACCTGGCCGACGATCTGTTCCTGATCGGTGACGGCACCCAAGGGGGTGGACCGCGGCAGGGTGATCCATTCCAAGTCGTTGGCGGAGATCACTTGGCCGCGGCTCATGTCTTGATTGAATGCCCACACTTGGGTAGTGGGTGTGGTTCGCGCCGGGCGGGCTGGGCGGGCTGGGGTGTTGGCAACCGATAGGGGCGAGGCCGGAGTTGCTTGGCCCTCGGTGGCGGACTCGTTCAACAGCGTTTCGCGCCATTGGGCTTGCACGATGCCGGTCCGCTGTACTGCCGGCGGCGTCGGCGGGAACCGCGTTCCCGCGGGGGTCACGGCCAAACGCGAATCGCGAGTCGAGGCATTCTGTCGCAACGTGCGACGAGCGTTGGAAGTCGCTGAGCGGAGCTGAATTTGATTGGCACCCGTGACTTGCCAGTACAACAGATTCCAACCATCGGCCAGCAACGCTTCACGAACCTCGCGTGCACCGAGCGTGGGTTGATCGGCGCTGTAGGGACGCAGTGCCAAGTCCTGCAAGGCCGCGCGATCGGCCGCGGTGCCACCTTGGATCTCTGCCACGTCACCCAGCCGAACAATCCCCCCGGCCACCTCCGCTTGCGACAACAAGTGGACCTCCTGAGCTGCGAGACGGGTCAAGCCGGTGAGTCCCACCAAGCCGATCAGACCGTCGCAGAAGACGACGAACAGGAGACCGGCAAGCCAGACAACGCCATAGCCCAGCCGGTCGCACAGGCGGCCACGGCATGCGCGGCCACGGCATACGCGGCCGCGGCACACGCGTGACGGGCGGCGAGTTGCCTTGGTTGGCGGACTGGCGAGTGAATTCAGTTTCATCTGGCGACTCAAACGGCAGGAGGAAGGAACGGCGAGCGAGTGGGTTGGGTAACGTTTTGAATTAGCGGCGCAAGCTGGAGATCAACGACAGGGTCTCATCACCGGCCTGGACGATCTTGGAATTGAGTTCGATGTTCCGCTGGGCTTGAATCAGATCGATCAATTCACGGACCGGTTCGACGTTGGAGGCCTCGAGATAACCTTGGCGGATCAAACCGTAACCGGGTTGTCCGGGATTGTTGGGGATGGCCTGGCCACTGGCATCCGACAAGCCATACAAGTTGTCGCCCAATTTCAGCAAACCCTCTGGATTCGGAAATCGCACCAATTGCAAGTTTTGTACCTGCGCGAATTCGGTCTGCCCTTCCTGCAGCACCGAGATCATGCCGTCGCTAGTGATCTGGATTGCCGTCACGTTCTGCGGCAATTGGACCGTCGGTTCAACACGTCGTCCGACATTGGCCGATCCGATCACCAAGGTGCCGTCACGGTTGAGGCTGAGGTTGCCCGAGCGCGTAAATTGAATTTCGCCGTTGGGACCGGTGACTTGCAAGAAGCCCTCGCCTTCGATGGCGATGTCCAAGGCGCGGTTGGTTTCCTCCATCGAGCCTTGGCGAAAGTTGGTCTGCACGCTGCTGACGCGAGTACCCACACCGGTCTGGATGCCGACACCTGTCGAAGGCTGCTGCTGTTCGGCACCCGGCACCGTTTGATAACGGTAAAACAAATCTTCAAAGTTGGCTCGGTCCTTCTTGAAGCCGACCGTGGCAATATTGGCGATATTGTTGGCGATCACATCCAACTTGTGTTCCATGGCCTCCATGCCGGTAGCCGCGGTGTATAGCGATTGAACACTCATGTCAAAACTCCTTCGGACAACATTCGGACGATCGTGTCAGGTCGATCGCATTGGGGGAGGTAAGCGGTAGGGATGAAAATCAAAACATTGTGTCAGTGGGCTGATTGGCGAGCATCACTCACCATCAGGCCGCCACGCGGCCAAGGGTCGATCAAGTTCGCAGCACCCGGCCCAGCAAGGCTTCGGTGACTCCATCTTGCTGTTGGATCATTCGCACATTCGCCTCGTAGGCCCGCGTGACCTTGATCATGTCCACCATTTCTGAGACGGGTCGAGCCGAGGAGGTCTCCAAGAATCCAGAGCGGACGCGCCGCTCTTCCACCGGCACCGTCTGCAACTGACCCTGGCTGGCGAACAGATTGCCACCCATGTGCTGCAACTCGTGCAACGACTGGGGACGGACGACTGCCAACTCGACGCGAATGCCGGTCGCCGGCTGCACCAAGGTGCCACCCGAATCGAACTGGCGCGGGAAACTCGGATTGACGCGGACCGAACCACCGGAGGCCGACAGCACACGCTCGCCGTTCTGCGTGACCAACTGGCCCGTGTTGTCGAACAGGAAGTTGCCGGCTCGGGTCAACATCTGCTGCCCGTTCTGCTCGACCACAAAAAAGTGATCGCCGCGCGGGTCGGCCAACATCAAGTCGTTGTCGTTGCCCGTGCGCTGGGCTTGGCCGATTTCAAAACTCGTGATCGTCTGGAACATGCCCGTGCCACCGCCCAGATCGTTGATGCTGCGGTCGCCCGGCGAGGCCAAGCCCTGCTCGATGGCCTCGGCGTGATATGCCTTGACCACCGGCATTTCGCGACGGAACCCCGGCGTGTCCACATTCGCCACGTTGTTGGCAATGACTTCCAAATACCGATTGTAGGTGTCGGCGCCCGAGGCCGACAAATAAGTTCCGTACATCCAGGACTCCTTTCCCAGTTCCGCGGGCTCGCCGCGTTCCCCTTGGCGGAGCCGCGAAACACTTCGCTCCGCCGCCCCCCAACCGCCCGTGAGACTCGGCGGTAGCCAAGTCGCGAGCGATTCTGACGTCCCTTCATTGCAAGTGGCGGGCCAAACGGAACAAAAAACGCCAAAGACCGCCCACTCCGACAAAAATGCCAAAAAAGACCGGATCTGGTGGAGATCGCGACGCCAGCAACCGCAGCCCGCAGATTTGCTAGCAAAGAAGTAAAGCGGCAGAGTCTGCGTTCGTCATCGGCAGAAGTTGCCGAATCGGCAACTTCTGCCGTTTGCCGCGGAGGGGGCAAACTTGGTCATAGGCGGAACCGGAGCCAGCCAGTACATTGGGGACATGCCCAAGAAAAACTCTCAATCAAAATCGCGATCGGGTCCGCCGAGCGCCGCGGGCCGCCAACAGGCGGAACGCCGAGCCGCGGGTCGACGTGCCGCCAACCAGCGTTCGGCCACTACCCCCAAGGTCCTGCGGATCATCGGTGGGCGGCACCGCGGTCGGCAACTGCAGTACTCCGGCGACAATGTGACCCGGCCGATGAAGGACGACGTCCGCGAGTCGTTGTTCAACTTGGTGGGTGGCTGGATGGTCGATCGCTGGGTGGTCGACCTGTTTGCCGGCACGGGCGCCGTGGGCCTGGAGGCCGTTAGTCGGGGAGCCGCCGCCGCGACGCTGGTGGAACGTCACTTCCCCACGGCGCGGGTGATTCGCGAAAACGTGGCAGCATTGGAGGAGCAAGCGCGGGTCACGATCGAGACCAGCGACGCGTTGTTCTGGTCAAGGCAGTTCCTCAAGTCACCTCAACCACCGGTGCCAGGCCCTTGGGCCGTCTTCTGCTGCCCGCCCTGGCCGATGTTCATGCACCAGCGGGCCGAGGTCATCGAGCTGATCGACGGCTGGTACCGCGCCCTGCCGCCCGAGAGCATCTTGATCGTGGAGTGCGACCAGCGATTTGACACGCGACATCTGCCTGACGCCGATTCCTGGCGAATCCGCGACTACCCGCCGGCTCGACTCTGCGTCATCCGACCGCCCGGCGAAAACAACGCCGAGAACTACCTGCGGCTGTGGGAGGAATCCCAGCGAGAGGACTCACCGCCGGAGGAATCGCCGCGAGATTTAGGGCCAGCGTCGGACGACTCTGAAACGTAACCGGTCACGGTCGGGAGATAACACTCGGTAATGGTGCTCGCACTCGGCTTGGCGCATTCGAGTACGAGTACGAGTACCGCCAAGGGCTGAGTACGAGTACGAGTACCGCTAAAGGCTGACTACGAGTACGCGAACGAGCTCCGCTGAAGGCTGAGTACGAGTACGAGTACGCTGGTGATTGTCTTACACCGCTGGTGGCGTGACGCCGTGAACGGTTACTCTAAAACAGACCGCTGATCTGGCCGTGTTCGTCGATGTCGATCTGTTGGGCCGCGGGGGTAGCGGGCAGCCCGGGCATCCGCATCATCTGGCCGGTGATCGGCACGAGGAAGCCCGCCCCAGCGGCTATCTCCATCTCACGGACGGTCACACGGAAGCCCGTCGGTCGCCCGATCTTGTCGGGATCATCGGACAGTGATTTCTGGGTCTTGGCCATGCAGATCGGCAGTTCCGCCAGCCCCAATTGTTGGGCTCGCTTGATGTCGGTCTCGGCTTTGGCGGTGTAGTCCACGCCATCAGCGCCGTAGATTTCGCGGCAGATGGTCTCGATCTTGGTCTTGATCGGTTGCTGCCAATCGTACAGCGGGCGGAAGGCGGGCGGGTGTCGCTCGATGGCCCCGATGACCGCTTGGGCCAAGGCTTCGGCGCCCTGGCCTCCGGCTGCCCAGACGTCGGCGATCTCGGCCTCGAAGCCCCGCTGGCGACAGAAGTCCTGCACGCAGGCGATTTCTTCGGCCGAATCCGAAGTGAAGCGATTGATGGCCACCACGGCTGGGATGCCGAAGCGGGACGAGTTCTCCAGGTGCTTTTCCAGGTTGCACAGACCGGCTTGGACCGCTGCGAGGTCGGGAGTCGTCAGATCCTTGAGCGAGCCGCCGCCGTGGTACTTGAGCGCGCGGATGGTGGCCACCAGCACCAGGGCACTGGGCGCCAGCCCCGCGCTGACGCACTTGATGTCCATGAACTTCTCAGCCCCCAGATCCGAACCGAAGCCGGCCTCGGTCACCACGTACGGCGCCAAGCTCAGCCCCATCTTGGTCGCCAGCACCGTGTTGGTACCTTGGGCGATATTGGCAAACGGCCCGCCGTGAATGATCGCCGGATAACCTTCGATGGTCTGGACCAGGTTCGGCTTGATGGCGTCCTTCAACAGGGCGGCCATGGCTCCGGCCGCTTGCAAGTCACGAGCATACCGCGGCTGCTTGTCGTAACTCATGCCGATGTAGATATTGCCCAACCGCCGCTTGAGGTCGGTCGGATCGTTGGCCAAGCACAGAATCGCCATGATCTCGGAGGCAGCCGTGATGTCGAAGCCCGTCTCGCGCGGCACCCCCTCGCCGGTGCCCCCCAAGCCCACGATCACCTTCCGCAGGGCGCGATCGTTCATATCCATCACGCGTTTCCAGCCCACGGTCCGCGGGTCGATGCCCAAACGACGTTCCTTGCTCTGCAGCTCATTGTCGATCAACGCGGCCAACAGATTGTGGGCCTTCTCGATCGCGGCAAAGTCACCGGTGAAGTGCAGGTTGATGTCCTCCATCGGCAGGACCTGCGACCAACCGCCACCGGTGGCGCCCCCCTTGATCCCGAACACCGGTCCCAGCGACGGTTCACGGAGCACGACGCAGGTCGGTCGCCCGATGCGGTTTAGCCCTTGGCTCAGCCCCACGGACATGGTCGTCTTGCCTTCACCGGCGGGTGTGGGCGAGATGGCCGACACCAGAATCAAGCAGCTCTGCTGGGCCCGCTGCGGATCGATCAGACTCAGCGGCAGCTTGGCCTTGTACTTGCCGTACAGCTCCAGCGATTCAGGGTCGATCCCCAACTTGGCAGCCACCTGTGTGATGGGCTGCAGCGTGACTTGACGGGCAATTTCCAAATCCGAAGGCATGGTGACTCCACAAATGGCTGAAGGGGGAAAGTAACGTCCGAAAAGCTCGAGCCCACGCCGCTCGTCCAGCGGCTGGCCACCCGTCTTGAACTGTAGCCAGGGAGCCCCTCGGCGCGAAGTACCGTCGACACCCGGACTCGCGTGTCTCGCCCGCGATACTCTGCCGAGGCGCGACCATGCAACGGTCTGGGCGTGTGGATTGTAGGAACTGGAGGGAGCCCCGATGGTGCGCATGCCCACCTTGGAGCAGTTTCGCTGGAACGCCCTGGGCAAGTCGGCCGACGGAGAACAGGGGGTCGAACGCGAGCCTCCGGTGGACCAACCAATCGTCCAATGGCGGGACTCGCGGGTGAGTGCGACGGTCAGTTAGCGGGGTGGGAGAATGGTTCGAGGCGGCAACATGAAGCCCAATTCCAATTCCAATTCCGGCACGGCGGATAACTACCCGAGCGGTATCGCCACCACCCTCCCTCGTCCGACCGATGCACCAACACCGTCCCAGTTGGTGCAGCAACTGCAAGCCCTGGACCCGGCCTTGTCATTGGCCGATCTCTTCCGAGTCGGCCATTTGCTGACGGTGCATGCCGACCCCCAACAGTTGAACAACCCCGAGTACATCAAAGCCACCTGGCTGGAAATCTCCTGGCGGTTGCAGGCCGCGGCCGATCAGCAAGCCGCCGTCAGCGAGGAACTGGATGCCATGGCCAGTACCGACCCGCAAAAGTTCCAACCCGCCCAGGTCTGGACGCTGATCAAAGCCATCAAAGTCCTCAGCCAAACCCTCGAATTCTACTCCCGCTGAGTCGACCACTTGTTTGGCGGACGATTCCTTTGGTCCCCTTGGCCTAAGGTTGCTCTGGTCCCTGCAAGAGCCAACGCACTTCGTTGAGCGCTTGGACCATATCGCTGTACAACTCCAATTGGACGGTCGCCCCGTCGCGTTTCCAATCCGCAGCCAAAGCTTCGGCCACCTCACAAGCGAACGTCGGGTCGATCCATGCCGCGGATCGCAGCAATTGGTTAGCGGTAAACCGCGAGCGATGAGACACCCCTCTCTGCCAAACATCCACATCGATCGCCGATTGCAAACACCGCCGCGCCAAGTCGGTGTCATGCCAGGCCAACAGTCGTGCCAAGTTTCCAAACACATCCACCGTGCGATCGCTGAACTGCTCCGGCGTATGTTGCAAACAGGCAAAGATAAACTCATCCAATTCTCCCACCTCTAAGGAGCGAAACTGCCCAATCTCGCGGAGGGCTTGCCGAACCGGATCGTCGTAATAGTAGGTCACCTGGCTGCCCGCTCGCAGCCCCGCGACGGTTCGCATCAACGCTTGGCGCTCTGGCCCGGGCGGCAAGTGCCGCATGAGCAAAAAGGTCAACTGGATCTTGGCGCCGCACGTTGGCATGGCCTCCAAGTTGGCGCTGAGCCACTGCGACAATTCTGGAACGTGACCGAGCGAGCCCATTAAGAAACTCTGATCGTTTTTCGTGAGTGAGTGCGATTGCTGGCGCAGCAACTCCGCCAGCGGCCGGGCTGTCGCCAACGAATGCATCCAGAGTGCCGCGCTCACCAAGTCCGGCTTCTCTGCCTGCACGGCCGTCAACTGAATCAGCTTCAAGGCCGCAGGCAGATCCACCACCGCGTACATCGGGGCGAAGAAGCGAGATTCCGCGATTCGAATCTGCTCCTCTCCCTTCGCCAGAATCTGTTGCAAGTCTGCGGCAGCTGCCCAGGTCTCCTGTAGAATTGCCTCTGCCGCCTCGCGGCGGTCGCTCAGCAACAGTTGCTGCGCCAACAGACCGGCCTGCACCAAGCGATCGGATCCACTCAGTTGGCTCGCGGCGATCGCCGCCTCCCCCAACAGTTCATCCCGTTCGTCGGCGTTCGTCGTCAAGCGGGCGACCTGGGACAACACCTGTAGTCGGGTCTGGACCGGGACCGTCGTTTGCCGACACCATACAAGGGCCGACTGCGGTGCTTGCTGTACGAAGCCGGGCAGGTTAAAGCGCATCAAGTCGTCACGATACTCGTAGGCGGGCGTCTGCTCCCCGAGCAGTTGTTGCATTCGCGTCGGGTCCGTTCCAGCCAGCGCCGCAAAGTACTGATACTGGCGATAAAAAGTACTGTCCTCGGGCGATGGCACGGGCAGTGCATCCAACAATCGTCGGCTGGCAGACAAGTACTCGGCGGGATCGCGCTCAAACCAAGGGTGCCGCGGGCCTTCGGCCTCCACCAATCGATCCGGCAGGCGAATCGTCAGTTGCCCAGCGACTTGATCCAGAAATTGAAAGTGAATTGGCTGAGTCGGTCCTCGAACCGCCATGACTTGGGGGCTATTTTTTAAGGATATCTCCAATTTTCCGGCGGCGTCGGTCATACCCGCCGTTCGGCCAGACAAGATCCCCACAAACACAACCTCGGCTCCCGACACCCGTTGCCCCGAACTTTCATCCAACACTTCGACTTGGCAAACCAGCGTCGAAGGCTCGGCGATGAGCCGAATGTCACCCAGCTCCACTTGCTGCTCGGGGGTCAACCGCACCGAGCCATCGTAAAAAGGCGTCACACGATTGAGAAAGCCGGGTGCCTGGATCTGAACCAACAAACGCTCGCCAAACTCGGCGATCTGCGGAAAGTGAAAACGCCCGGCTTCGTCCGATAACACAGCGGGAAAATCAGGACGAATATCGCTGGCCTGCAAACTCTCGCCACTAAAACCCTCGGCCTCGAAGACCACGCCCTGCTTCAAGACCACTCGCGCGCCGGCCACCGGTCGCCCCTCGGCATCGACAACCCTCCCCGTCGGACTGGCCATCGCCTGCGGCACGAGCACCAAAGATAACAAGCGGGGCGTGCCCGCCGTCACCGACAATACTTGTGTGGCATCGGTTGCCAAATGGCCGCTGCGAGCCCGGACGGTCACAGCCACGCCGGCCGGCAATCCGCGAATCTCAAAATCTCCCGAATGATCCGCAACCGTTTGTGCTTCAATCTGAAATCGCTCCGAACCATACACGTAAGTCACCGCGGCCCCCCCCACACGATTGCCCGCCCCATCGGTAACCACACCACGCAAGGACTGAGAACGGCTCAGCCGAACCTGAATCGGCTGCCCCGGCACTTGCTGCAAGCGATCTAGACGCACACCGAACGGATCGGTGACTTGAAATCGTTCGAACGCGTCACCCGGAAATAGCTGCCCATCCAGCGACTCACCGCTGGGCCAACGGAGGCGATAGATGCCGTCGGCCCCCGAGACTTGTGGTCGCTCCCCGTAGACGCCTTGAGCATCCCGGACGATTATCCCGGCCAGGGGCTGTCCAGCTTCATCGACCCATTGGATTTCCTGCGATTGCAGCGGAGACACGTTGACCACCACATCGACCGACAAGTCGCCCGCGGGATCAGGTTGCAGGCGCGGAAAGCTCTGGTAAGGCACCACATAATCGAGATCGGCCGTATCAGAAAACCGCACCCAGACCTCGCCCGGCGGCATGCTGGACGCCACAAAGCGACCGGCTGCATCCAGTTCCACGGAATCCCAGGCATACTCCAGCGACGCCATCTGACCCTCGGTCACAGTCAGGACCGACACAAACGTCCCACTCCAATCGCGCGGTGGCGCATCCTCTGGCAAGCTCAGCCGACCGGCAACTCGGCCGGTTTTTCTCAGTCGAGCCACCGGCTGCTGATGCTGCATGGCAACCGTGACCATCTGATTTCCGTGCGTGGCTGTCCGCACAAATACGGCCTCGAGGACAAACGGCTCCATCCCCGCCAAGACCACTCGACCTTGCTCGTCGGTCAAACGGCTCGGAACTCCAGCGATCCGGCGATAGAGTTGTTTACCCGCCATTTTGGCTGGCGCGACCTCGGCTTGGGGCACTGGATTGCCAGCATCATCCAACACCAACAACTCCAGACCAACCGATTTCTTCAATACAAATTCAAACGGAAAATCAACCATCAGGCGAGACAACGGCACCTCCAAGACTTGCGTCCCGTAGCCCTCGCGCTGTACCCACAGCAACTGCACCGAACCCGTCGCAAAGTTCAGCAGCAGCGGATCATCAACCTCAAAGTCCAACGAGAAGTAGCCGTCAGCGTCGGTTGTCGCGGAGCGCGACGGCGGATCTTCCAGCACAAAATGAGCCCAAACCGGCCGACCCGAGACGATCAAACGCACCTCTGCAGCTGGAATCCCTACTCCGGTCTCGTCGCAGACACGGCCATGCGCGCGCACACGCTCAGGCATCTCGGTCAACAACAACTCTTGACCAAAGCCCAGCGACGGCGATTGACTACTCCCGAGTATTAAAGCCCACAATAACGCAAATTGAGCAAAAACACGGCCATTCATAAACTCTCCCTTTACTCCAGTCGCATGCGCAACCGACCGGCCACGGGGCCACTGTCAAACTGGAGGATGTGCCGAGCCTGTGACAAAGTCGAATGTTGAGGAACCCGGACCGGGATCGGACAAAACGAGCCTCACGAGAAGCCCGATGAGCCGAGAATAGGTGGGTTTTCACCAAACTGAGAAATGCTGGTCAAGCGATTTTCTTCACTGGCCGCTTGCCGCCCCACCCGCGCGTCGCTCAGATAACATCCGGTTTCGGTCGTCAGCGTCGGATGAATCGACAGCATCCCACCTCGCTCACCACCCGGAACTTGCATCACGGTGGCAGAGAGCTGCAACTCCCCCAGCAGCTCAAAGGGACTTTCACTGCCATCACGGACTTCGACCGACAAACTACCGCCCGAGCGAAGGAACTTGAACCGATAGTGTTGCTCGTCGTCCTGCCGCACTTCAAACCACAAGTCACGCAGGTACCAACGCCCCACGGGCACCTCCACCGGTTGGTCCACGCGATCAAAAGCGACTTGGACGCCGACGTGGGACACCAGCGTTCCACCGATCGACAGGACTTGAGCCTCCGACTCGCTAAGCGTTAGCCGCGGAATCAAACTGCCTTTCTCCAACACCGGTGTGATCGCCAAGGTCTGTCCCAGCGGATCGCCCGCAATGGCAAACAACGTTCCCTGAATGGTCCGCATGCCTTGGCAGGGCAAACGCTCGGAGATGACATTGATCTTGCCGTCGCCATTGAGATCGACAAACAGTCGATCGTCCGCATCGAACCAACGACCGTTGGCATTTCGATCTTCGTAGCGTGCGAGGCACTCGCGGTCGTTGAACTTGACCTGCCCCTCCCTGGTACCGGCCGTCGCCGCGAAGAGCTGGCCCGTGGCCGAGTCGTAACGAAAGCAAACAGGATAGGCCGCAGAAACGTCGTGACTCGGTGAGGCCGCAGCGGCCAAAACGTCGCCCGGTTGCTCGCGATTCTCGCCGTTCTCACTATCATCAGCTGCCGCGCGGTCAACCGTCGCCGCGCGATCCAACGCCGGAACTAATTGGCTAGTCCATTGTGTACCAGAGCTGCCCCAAGCCGCGGCGGCTTCGTCGGCTTGCCAGCGCCGGTCGCGATTGCGATCGACCCACAGCCCTAGCCCGGTGTCCTGGCGCGCAAGCAGGATCCCGATGGCCGGCACACGTGGGTCACCGTAACTCAGCTTGCCTACCGCGATCACGTCTGACTCGTCCAAGCCCAAGTCACGGAGGGCGGCCGCCCGCTCAAATTCGACCGGCAACTCGAGGGACACTTCTACCTCGTGCAGTCGGGCCGTGACATCCGCCGGCACAAACCGAAAGGTTCCTTCCGACTGCCCCAACAGGACAGCCGCTTGGCCCAACCCAACGGTCGCCAGTGCCACCAAACACCAAATGCTCACGAAAAGTCTGCTCACGATCGCCTCTGCTCGATCCGATCTCGGCTACAACACAACTGAAAAAGCTCTATCAGTCTAAACCTGACCGCCTGCCGATGCAAGCTTTCGCGGCCCCCAATAGGCCGCCCCAAAAAAATCCGCAGCGTTTTTTGCCAAGATCCCCTCGCCGTCGACGAATCGGTTAAAATGGCTGGGGCCGACGGGTAGGACAGACAGCGATTGTTTCGGAGTTTGACTGATGAGTAGTTTCGATTTTGCGATTTCCCAGGTCGTCCTGGGCCAAGCTCATTACTCGTCCAGCATTGCGGCTCTGTCCGGCCACGATATCACCGGAATCGTAGCCATCGCCTGTGCTGTGGGAGGCCCGATGCTGATCGGTATCGCAGCGATCTCGGTCAGCGCCGCCAAACAGATTGCCCGAGCTTATTTCGACTCGGGCCTCAAGCACAAGATGTTGAGCTTGGGTTACTCGGCTGCCGACATCGAACGCGTCCTGCAAGCGTCCACCCCAACGGACGGGAAGGGCGCGAGTCGGGCCGCGATCAGCCCAACGCCATCACCCGACGTCATCCTGGCCCAACCGATCAAGTAACACGACGTCTCAATCGAAATGCCTGACGCATTCCGCTCCGGAAAAATCAAACAATCCTACGACCCTTGGGAGCAACTGGACCAGCGGATCGTGGCCTGCGATCGCTGCCAGCGTCTGCGAGACTACTGCCAACGCGTGGCCCAAGACAAACGCCGCGCCTACTTGGAGCAAGACTATTGGGGGCGGCCCGTACCCAACTTTGTCGGCTCAGCTCCAACGACGGCTGACACCCGCAACCAAAGCACCTCTACCCGAAGAAAATCTGCCCGCGGCGAATCTGCCCGACGCGATCTGGTCATCGTCGGCCTGGCACCTGGAGCCCATGGTGCCAATCGCACCGGCCGGATGTTCACGGGCGATCGCAGCGGCGAGTGGCTGTACCGCGCCCTGCACACCGCCGGCCTGGCCAACCAACCGCTGGCCATCGATTGCCACGATGGCACGCAGCTGCACAATGCGGTCATCACTAACGTCTGCCACTGCGCCCCGCCCGACAACAAGCCCACGCCGTCCGAGATCCAAAACTGCCAACCGTTCCTGCAGGACACCCTCCAATTGGCCCGGCCAACCGTCGTGCTGGCGTTTGGCAAAATCGCCTGGGACGCGACCGTCAAGCTGCAGCGGCAAGAGCCCGAACTCTTCCTGTCTGTGAACACATCGGAAAATTCTCGGGACACGCCTGCGGACCATGCACCAAACGGCCCACAAGCCGCCACTTTACGCCAACCGCCGCGGCAACCGGCGAAGATCGACGGTGATGCGGCGACTCCCGAGCCCCGTCGGACGGCCCAGCCCAAGTTCGGGCACGGTCACGAGGTGTCTTTGGGCGACGTCACCCTACTGGGCTGTTACCATCCCAGCCAACAGAACACGTTTACCAAGCGACTGACCGCAGCTATGCTGGACGTGGTCATGAGCCGAGCGGTCGAGTTGATAGCCGCACGTCGCCCCGCGGCGTTTCCCTAGTCCGAACCCTCCGAGTCTTGCCGATATGAGCCTGCCTGCTTCGCCCGACCCCAACGCCGCGCCGTCGCCCGCTTCCCCCGAGTTCCCACCAGCTGAAATGAACCGGGAGGCGGAAATGAACCGGGTGGCGGAAATGAACGTGGTCCATTCGACCGCGGCCCCCGGGAACTCGCCGCTGGCCATCCTCTCGCAATCGATCTCCTGGGCGGTGGTCCTCGGTTGTACCGGCCTGCTGATGGCCATGGTCTTTGTCAGCCAATTCTTGGAGACCGAGCCGGAAGCCGATGCCAAACCGTTCCTCTTGCCAGCCAACTTTGCGGGCCAGTTTGCCCTGGGGATGGAGTCGTGGAGCCGGCCGCAGGCCCAAGAGATGCTGACGAGCCTGGACACGGGCCCCGTCCACCAACGGCTGGTGCGATTGGTGATCTTGGCCGAACTGTCTGAACCCGCTCCACCGCCAGCCGACGATCAAGGAGAACGCACGTTTTCCACCGGGAAAGTCTGGGACGCCACCGCGGTGCAGAAAGAGTTCGACGAACTGCGTGAGAAGATGAGCGACGCCAAGTACGAACCGACCGAGGCCGAGCAACAATTGTTGCAAGCCACCGAGGCGGTCGTGCGAGCCAAGTTGGCCGATGCCCCGGTCCCGGCGGACGACGCCTCGCTGCAGATGGTGGTCGATCAATTGGGCTTCGCCGGCAAGTTGGCCGCGTCCTGGAGCGACTCCAACCGCCGCGCCACCTCGCAGCTGCAACAACAGTCCAACACCAAGTTGGTCGTGGTCACCGTTGGATTTTTGGTGGCCGGCCTCGCCGCCCTGGCTGGGTTGGTTTTGTTGGTGGTCCTGGTGGTGCTGTTGGTCATGGGCCAGTTGCACTCCCGCTGGCTGAGTGGCAGCGGCTATGGCTACCTGTTTTTGGAAGCCTTTGCAGTCTGGTTTGCCACCTTTGTCGGCTCTCAGTTATTGATCGGATTGGCCATGAAGCTGTTGGGGCCAGGCGAGGCCGATGCGGACGGCGGTGGAGGCGGCATCTGGCTGACCATGCTGCTGTTCTACATCCCGCTGGGGATCTCGCTGCTATGGCTGCGAATGCGGCATCCGGAACCCAGCCGCATGTGGCGGGAATTGGGGTTCACCACCCACGGCCTCATCGGCGACTTGGGCAAAGCCGTCACGGTACACCTGGCGTTCTTGCCGATCCTGGTCGGATCCATTGTCTTTACCGTGGTGTTGACATCCCTGGTGCACGGCGACGTCTCGGCCAGCCAACCCTTTGCGCCGCCCAAGGGACCGGCCCACCCCATCCAGGAACAATTTGACGGCCAATGGAGTACGGTCTTGGCCCTGTTCCTGTTGGCTGCGGTGACCGCACCGATTGTGGAAGAAGTCGTCTTCCGCGGTTTGTTCTATCGCTACCTGCGCGACTTGACTGGGCGCCAATGGATCTATTTGAGCATTTTCTTCGCCACCATTGTCAACGGCTTCATCTTCGCTGCCATCCACCCGCAAGGCCTGTTGGGCATCCCCCCGCTGATGACCTTGGCGGCCGCCATGTCGCTCTCACGCGAATGGAGCGGCGGGCTGTTGGCGCCCATGACCATCCACGCCGTCAACAACGGCGTCCTGGTCATGCTGATGGCCTTCATGTTCAGCTGACAGGCTGGCGGCAGCCGACTCCGCTCCTAACGACTTGCTGCAGGCTCACCGATACAGTAAACGTGACCAAAAGTCCGCAGGATCAAACGGTCGCCATGCACCGCCGGTGAGGCGTTCATCCCTTCGTCCAATTGATTCACCGCCAACACCTTGAGGGTCTCGTCGGCCTGTAACACCGTGATCTTGCCCTCCTGCGAAAACGTGTAGATGCGATCGTTGGCCAATAGGGGCGAGGCCCAGTAATTCCCGCTGACGCGATCATTGGTGATGACCTCACCACTGCGGCCGTCGATCCACGACAGCACGCCCTTGTCTTCGAGCATGAAAAAGCTAGGACCGACCAACAGCGGCGAGGGCCGCTTGGGGGTGGAGCGGCCCAACCGCCAGCGAATCCGCTCGTCGCCACCATTAGCTCCATCGGAATCAGCCGCAGGATCGACACGAGGATCGACCGCCACCACCGCATCTCGACCGTCGCCGGCTACGATGTACACTAGGCCATTACCTACCAACGGCCGCGCCGCCGCGTTCATGCCGCCGTGGAACACCGTCCAGACCGTCGCGCCGGTCAACGCGTCGTAAGCCGTCGTGGCCGCCGCAAACGGGCTTACCACCAAGGTCCGACCATCAATCTCTAGAATGGTGGCCGTCGAATAAGCCTTTTTAGCGTCGCCATCGTCCGTGCCAAAGTCGATGTCCCGATCGCGCCGCCAAACCGTCTCGCCGGTATGCTTGTTGAGCGCCACCAGGAACTGATGGTCGTAGCCATCAAAGGCCACGTACAACAAGTCTCCATGCACAATCGGCGAAGAACCCGCGCCGCGCCAGTGGTGGCAGTACAAATCCGTCCGCTGCCAGAGGATCTGGTCCGTGTCCGTATCGATGCAGGCCGTCCCATGCGAGCCATAATGCACGTACAGTCGGCCTGCCTCGACCACCGGTGTCCCGGACGCGTAGCTGTTGGTCTGATGCGTGTACTGCGGATGCACCACGTCGAAGACTTTGAGATCCTTCAAGACCGCGCCAGTCTTAGCATCCAGACAGACGGCCGAAAATCGCAGGGGCGGATCCAGCGGCGGGGGCAGGACCGTGGGAATCGCATCAAAGTCGCTTAAGCCTGGCGGGTTTTGGATCTCGGGCGCATTGGTCAACCAAATACGGTCCTCCCACACCACCGGGGAGGACCAAGCCCGACCGGAGAGCGGTGTCTTCCAGAGAATCTCCGGGGAACCCTCGTGGAACTCCAGTGGCAAGCGAGCGGAAGTACTGCCATCACCCCGCGGACCGCGGAACTGGTTCCAATGCTCCACGGCAGCGACGGCTGTTGCAGGCTCTTGGCCAGCCCGATCGGCGGCGTCTTTCAACCCTTGGGCACCCAGACCAGGCCCCAGCACGGCCCAGGCCCAAACGCACCCCAGCAGCCAAGTTCCAATCCGGCATTGTTTAGAATTCATAAAGAGCCTCCCATGAGTCGTGGGTTAGCGAGTATCTTGCGTCGTAGCCGTCCACGCCCCGGAATAACACACCAGCCCCTCGGATTACCGCCGAAACGGGAACGGTTACCGTGAGTCAGTCGGCAATGGGTGTTGGGGGCAACGGGGCCGTCACCTATGATGGAAACGCCCCCATCAGTTTAACACAAAGTAGGAGCCCAGCATGGGCGTAGAAATCGAACGCAAGTTTTTGGTCCGCGGCACGGCTTGGCAGCAAAGCCCCAGCCGCTGGTTGAGCCAGGGCTACCTCAGCCAAGACGGCAACGTGACGGTCCGCGTCCGCATCTCCGACCAGTACGGCTTTCTCACGATCAAGAGCCCGACCCAGGGCTGCCGCCGCGCCGAGTACGAATACGCCATCCCGTTAGAGGAGGCTAAAGAATTGCTGCTGCTCTGCCAACCCGCTCTGGTCGAAAAACGCCGTTACTCGGTGGTCCACCGCGGCAAGTTGTGGGAGGTCGATGAATTCGCCGGTCATAACACCGGACTGGTCGTCGCCGAAATCGAACTGAAACGCGAAGACGAATCGTTTGACCCACCCGAGTGGCTGGGGGAAGAAGTCACCGACGACCCACGCTACCGCAACTCCAGCCTGGTGCTGTATCCCTTCTCGCAATGGTCCGAATTGCCGAAGTCAACCACAGCGCCCTAACGCCGCAAAGTGGGGCGATCCGTCACCACGGAACCCAATCGTACTCCAGCACCTGGCGGTTGTAATCAGAGGCTGTCAGGACTCGTCCTCGAGCCCGGGTTCGGTCCGAGTACGAGTACGACCCGCCGATTCTGGACCCAATCACAGTCGACACCCAATCGGACCGCGTCATTTGCAAATTAGTGGAGATTAGCGAAGATTAGTGTTCCCCCAACCTGAACCCGAATGGCGCGGAACTAGGATCGAAGCTGATCAAGCAGTCAACGCTCGCAGCGTTTGTCTTCCTCTGCGTCCTCCCCCCCTCTCGCGGTTTATTCGTCCTGCTGGAGCCATGAGATCACCGTAATAAAGGATCTGGCGGTTGGAACCGCAAATGGATCAAAAAAGAGGAAGCCTCAAAATCAATCATAATGGATAGTCGAAATTTAAGAATGGTGCGTTGCGCAAGTCAGCCCCCATAGCTCCCTACCAGATCATTGATCCACGCCGGATCACGCCAGAAAACGTGTTCAGATCACGACTTGCTTACGACACCCTACGCCCGACGCCCACGTTTCTCACGCTGCCCCGCCAGGACAAAATCACCATCCGACCGCCGTTGTTATCGCACCCACTCACAGCCGGCACCCATTCGGACCGCGTCATCTGAACATTAGTGGAGATTAGCGAAGATTAGTGTTCCTCCGACCCACCTCCGAATGGCGCGGAAACACGGATCGGCGCTCGATCAAGTCTTCAGCGATTGCGTTGTTTGCATTTCTCTGCGATCTCCCCCCCTCTTGCGGTTTATTCGTCCTGCTGGTGCCGCGAGATCACCGCACTCCAGGATCTGGCGACTGGAACCGCAAATGAATCAAAAAAGAGGAATCCTCAAAATCAATCACAATGGATAGTCGAAATTTAAGAATGGTGCGTTGCGCAAGTCGGCCCCCATGGCTCCCTATCAGATCGTTGACCCACGCCGGTTCACGCCAGGAAACGTGTTCAGATCACGACTTGCTTACGACACCCTACGCCCGACGCCCGAAGTTGTTCACGCTGCCTTGCCGGGACAAAATCACCATCCGCCCGCTGTTGTTATCGCGCCCACTCACAGCCGGCACCCAATCGGACCGCGTCATCTGAACATTAGTGGAGATTAGCGAAGATTAGTGTTCCCCCGACCCGACCCTGAATGGAGCGGAACACAGATCAAGTATTCAACGCTCGCAGCATTTGTCTTCCTCTGCGTCCTTCCCCCCTCTCGCGGTTTATTCATTCTGCTGGAGCCGTGAGATCACCGTACTCAAGGATCTGGCGGTTGGAACCGCAAATGGATCAAAAAAGAGGAAGCCTCAAAATCAATCACAATGGATAGTCGAAATTTGCGAATGGTGCGTTGCGCAAGTCGGCCCCCATAGCTCCCTATCAGATCGTTGATCCACGCCGGTTCACGCCAGGAAACGTGTTCAGATCACGACTTGCTTACGACACCCTACGCCCGACGCCCACGTTTTTCACGCTGCCTTGCCAGGACAAAATCACCATCCGCCCGCTGTTGTTATCGCACCCACTCACAGCCGGCACCCATTCGGACCGCGTCATCTGAACATTAGTGGAGATTAGCGAAGATTAGTGTTCCTCCGACCCGCCTCCGAATGGAGCGGAACTCGGATCGACGCTGATCAAGCAGTCAATGCTCGCAGCTTTTGTCTTCCTCTGCGTCCTTCCCCCCTCTTGCGGTTCATCTATCCTACTGGAGCCGTGAGATCACCGTACTCAAGGATCTGGCGGTTGGAACCGCGAATGGATCAAAAAAGAGGAAACCTCAAAATCGATCATGATGGATAGTCGAAATTTAAGAATGGTGCGTTGCGCAAGTCGCTCCCCCATAGCTCCCGATCAGATCGTTGATCCACGCCGTATCACGCAAGGAAACGTGTTCAGATCACGACTTGCTTACGACACCCTACGACCGACGCCCGAAGTTGTTCACGCTGCCTTGCCGGGACAAAATCACCATCCGTCCGCTGTTGTTATCGCACCCACTCACAGCCGGCACCCAATCGGACCGCGTCATCTGAACATTAGTGGAGATTAGCGAAGATTAGTGTTCCTCCGACCCGCCTCCGAATGGAGCGGAACACGGATCGACGCTGATCAAGCAGTCAATGCTCGCAGCTTTTGTCTTCCTCTGCGTCCTTCCCCCCTCTCGCGGTTTATTCATCCTGCTGGAGCAGTGAGATCACCGTAATCAAGGATCTGGCGGTTGGAACCGCACAATAATAAAAAATTACACATCAAATTCGATCACGTTGGAGAGTCGAAATTTAAGAATGGTGCGTTGCGCAAGTCAGCCCCCATGGCTCCCTACCAGATCATTGATCCACGCCGGATCACGCCAGAAAACGTGTTCTGCGCACGACTTGCTTACGACACCCTACGCCGGACGCCCGAAGTTGTTCACGCTGCCAAGAATGGTGCGTTGCGCAAGTCAGCCTCCATAGCTCCCTACCAGATCATTGATCCACGCCGGATCACGCCAGAAAACGTGTTCTGCGCACGACTTGCTTACGACACCCTACGCCCGACGCCCACGTTTTTCACGCTGCCACGCCAGGACAAAATCACCATCCGTCCGCTGTTGTTATCGCACCCACTCACAGTCGACACCCAATCGGACCGCGTCTCTGAACATTAGTGGAGATTAGCGAAGATTAGTGTTCCTCCGACCCGACCCCCGAGTGGAGCGGAACTCGGATCGACACTGATCAAGTATTCAACGATCGCAGCTTTTGTCTTCCTCTGCGTCCTTCCCCCCTCTCGCGGTTTGTGCGTCCTGCTGGAGCCATGAGATCACCGTAATCAAGGATCTGGCGGTTGGAACCGCGAATGGATCAAAAAAGAGGAAGCCTCAAAATCGATCATGATGGATAGTCGAAATTTAAGAATGGTGCGTTGCGCAAGTCGGCCCCCATGGCTCCCGATCAGATCGTTGATCCACGCCGAGTCACGCCAGGAAACGTGTTCAGATCACGACTTGCTTACGACACCCTACGACCGACGCCCGAAGTTGTTCACGCTGCCAAGAATGGTGCGTTGCCCTACGCCCTACGCCCTACGCCCTACGCCCTACGCTCTTCGCCCTACAGCCAGACCCACAAGCGGCCGTCCATGAAGTCGGGGAACTTGCGTTCGATGTAGCGCATGGCTTCGGCGTCGTTGTATCGCGTGCTCAAGTGCCCGACGATGATGGCTTGGTTTTTGAACTGATCTCGCCGAGCCACATAATCGTCCAAGTGCATGTGACCATGTTTGTGCGTCAGGTGGCTTTGATGGTCGGGCGAAACAAACGTCATCTCGGAGATCAGGATCTCGGCCTGATAGAACACGGGGTTGTTGTCCAAGCCCCACGGGTTTGTATCCCCGGTATAGGCGACTTTGGGCAGCCGGATCTCGGCCGAGACCTCGGTGCCTCCCAAGCGGACGTCGCGGATCTGATCGCTGGTCAAACCCACAAATTCAGGCTTGAGTTTCTTGCGGCGTTCCCACACCACGTACCCGACGCTGGGGATCGTGTGTTTGGTCTTGTGCACGGTCACTACATTTTCGCGACTCAGTTCATACTCGTCGCCATCGACCACCCCCACCAAACGGCAGGGCAAGCGGCCACGGTCCAGCGGCACGAAGGCGCGGAGCATCTGCTGGACCGCCCCCAGAGCCACTTCGGGCAGGTAGATCGTGGGCGGATCCATCTGCATCATGCGGCGACGGGCGATGTAGACCGGCAAAGCGGCGATGTGATCCAAGTGGGTGTGCGAGATAAACCAATTGGGCACGCCCATAAAATCCCAAGGATGCCCGCCCAGATCAAAGCCCAGGTGCAATTGATCGATCCGCCAATACGATTGGACCGCCGCGCGAGCATAACCATCCACGACCAAGTCCCCAAAGGTGTGGCTGATAAAAGGTGCATTATCCATCAAATCGTTTTCGTCTAGATTCCCGAGCCCGACTCGACGGCGGACAGAGCGTCAGCCATCTGGGCCCAGCGTTGTTCGAAGCTGCCGGTCAAGCCGATGCTGATGCGAATCAGGCCCGGCGAGATCCCCGCCGCGGCTTGCTCGGCCTCCGTCAATTCGCTCGAGGTCGAACTCCCCGAGCAACTCATCAGGGTCTCGAAATAACCCAAGCTGACGGCCATAAAACCAAACGAATGATCGTTTTGCAAAATTTCCATCAAGCGATTGGCTCGCGCGACCGTCCCCATATCCAGGGTCAACAGGCCGCCGCAGCCGAAGCCTTCGTTGAGCTGGCTTTGCAGCAGCTCGTGCTGGGGATGGCTGGGCAGACCCGGGTAACAAACCTTGGCCCCCCGCTCTGCTAGACGCTCCGCAAAGCCCAAGGCTCGCGCGCTGTGCTCCCGCATCCGCAATCCCAAGTGCGGCAGGCGCAGCGTCAGCTCGTGGGCAATCTTCGGATCCATCGTCGGCCCCAACAACATCAAGGCCCCCGTGTGCAGATCCATCAACGAGTAAATAAACGCTTCGGAGCCACATACCGCACCGGCGATCACGTCCGAGGCGCCGCTGATGAACTTGGTCACACTGTGCACCACCACATCCGCGCCCAATTGGACGGGCGATAGCAACATGGGAGCAAAGGTATTGTCCACCACCAAGGCCGCGCCATGCCGGTGCGCGATGGCCGCCAACGCTGGAATGTCGGCCACCTCCAAGGTCGGGTTGGCGATCGATTCGATGTACAAGACCTTGGTCGGCGCCTGCTGCATGGCCGCCTCAACCGCGGCATGGTCGGTGATGTCAACAAAGGTCGTCGTCACGCCCGATTTGAGTGGAAAAAACTCCTTCAGCAAAGCAAAGGTGCCGCCGTAGATCGTCTTCGATGACACGATCCGCTCGCCCGCGTTACACAACTGCATCAGCACCGCAGCGATCGCACCCAGCCCCGAGGCGGTGGCGTAACCGGCTTGAGTGCCCTCCATCGCCGCCAACATTCGCCCGAAGGTGTAGACCGTGGGATTGAAGTTTCGACCGTACAAGTAGCAGCCGCCCGTGGCATTGCGAGCCTGCATGGAAAAGGGCCCGCGTTCGCCACGAAAGATCTTCGGCATCTCGTCGGCGGCCATCACCGTGAACGTGGTGCTGGCTTCAATCGACGAATTGACACCACCATGTTCCCCAAATTCATGCCGCGAATCGGCCATCGCCGCGACTGGATCAAATTTTGTCGTCATCGTTCCACCTGCAAACACCACAGAAAAGAGCCCCAGATCCCACTCCAAGGGCCATCGCGGGCTCATTGTGCGTTAATTCCCCCCCTCCGACAACCCGCGGCCCCCGACCGCTGCCAGCAGCCGCATTCTGCCGAGGAACTTACCAAGATTCGCCTCGCCACGTAGAATCAGCATCAGTCCCTCGAACCCGCGGAGATTCACCGAACATGTCGACGCCCCTGCCCTCCCAACCGCCGCACCCCACTGCCGCTCGACTGGGCGGCGGCAAGGCTCGTTTCCGTCACATTTGGCTGGTGGCCGTGCTGATCGCTGTCGTGGGCTGCGACGATGCCGGGTCGTCCACGGCCGTCGATGTCCTCGGCTCGCCCAACTCGCGTTTTGCCGACTTCGATCGCGACAGCTGGTTGGTCCCCATGCGTCCCGTGACGGCCAACGATCCGGCCAACATGCCTTACGATCTCTCGCTGCTGACGCCGCGGCACTTCACAGTCGTGGTACTGGATGGGGCCCGGCTCCGCGACTACTTTCAAACGCGGGGCCTGGACATCGACCAACAGCTCCTGGGGTCGCTGGCCCAGTCCCTCTCGCTCAAGCAACTGCGTTCCGTCGTGGTGGCCCTCGATGATCAAATGGCCAACGGCCTGATGGGCGGCGGCTCGAGCCAGGGTTGGCTCCTTCAGGTCGACTTTTTTGACCCGCCCAATGCAGCCGCCTGGAACCGTTGGCTCCTGGGTCCGACCGCCGCCACAGCGCAGGTCGGAACGTCAGCCCAGGGTCCCGCCACCGACGGCACGGCCGGCCCGCTGCTGGCCGCCGACAAGTCCTTTGCCATCCAGTGGCGTTCACCCACGCAGTTACTGGTGGCCTCGGAAGCGGAATTGGCCAAAGTGATCAAGGGCGCGGCCGACAACGGTGGCTCGGAACTCGTGGCCGATGTGCTGGCCCAAAGCGAGCAGTCGCTGTTGTTCTTCTCACTGCGAGCCGCTCCACTGCAGCAACTGGTGGAGCAAATGGCGCAGATGGCGGCCACTTTCGGCGGGGCCAACGCGGAGGTCCAAACCATGTTCGACGCCGTCCGCTCGCTGGAGAAGATTCAGTTCTCGGCCGACCTGCAAGCCGAGGACCTGCTGCGGTTGCAACTGAACTTTTTGGACGCCAACGCCGCCAAAACCGTCCAGTCGATTCTCAACCAAAGTATCGGGCAACTGATGACCGAGGGGCTCGGAGCAGGCGGCGGCGGTTTCCCGCTCCCCGGTCCAAACGGCGACAATCCAGGCCTCTCGCAAGAGTTGCAGAAACTGTTGCGGGAGATCCAAGCCGAACTGGCTCAAGGCGGACTGACCGCGACCCTGGATGGCCGAGTCGTCGATCTGCAAGCCGCGCGGCCGCGTCGCCTGGACGACGTCATCGACCAAGGCCTGAAGGGCATCACGGCCGTCCAGGCCCAAGTGGCTCAGCGAGAAAAGCTGCGGATGTTGGGCATCGCCCTGCAGAAGTTCTACCAAGCCCACGGCCGCTACCCCGCCGAATCCGCTTCGCCGCTCAGCTACCGTCGCCGCGACCAGGTCACCACGAACGCAGCCGACCCAGCCACTGCCAATCAAACCGCCGCCGGTGACGAGGTCGGTGATGCCGCCGCTGACGCGGTCGATAACGAAGCACAGGCAACTGACGTCGCTGGCCCGCCCTTCAGTTGGCGGGTGGCCCTGCTGCCGTACCTGGGGTACCCCGAGCTGTACGAGGCGTTTGACTTTAGCCAACCCTGGGACAGCCCCGACAATCGTCGCGCCGCCGCGTCCATGCCGGTCGTGTTTGATTGGGAGCGCCAACCCGAGGCGGGCCCCGAGACGTTGGTCAGCCAAGCGGACGGCGGGATCCCAACGTCGGACTTCCAGTTCCTGGTCGGCAACCTGGGCGCCCTGGGGGCCACACCAATGGTCACCGCCGACCAGATTGGGGATGGAGCCGACCGCACCTTGATGCTGGCCCAGACCCCCCAGCAACGCTCGCCCTGGTCCGGGCCCGCTGGCTGGGCGGTCAACACGCCCGCTGATCTGGCCCGCTGGCAGAACTCGCCACAGCCACCGCCGGCTTTGATGTTCTCCGGCCGGGCCGTGCGGATCGATCGCGATCTGCCCCCCGAGGTGCTGCTGGGTTGGGTCACGCCCAACGGCAAAGAGCGAGTCAACCGCCAACTCGTCAATGAAGCGACGCTCTACCCGCCGCTGAGTGCGGAGTAACTGCCAGATGAAAGGCCAGCGATGAGCCAAGTTCCGTTGCCCCGCCAGTGGCGTCTGTCCCGCAGCGTTTTGTCGCTGGAGCAGGGTCCACTGTGGATGGGCATCGTCAACGTCACACCGGACAGTTTTTCGGACGGTGGCCAGTGGTTCGATCCCAACCGCGCGGTTCAACAGGCCCTGCAGTTGGCGGAGGACGGCGCCGCGATCTTGGACATCGGCGGCGAAAGCACGCGGCCCTATTCGGATCCCGTTGCGGCCGACGAGGAGCTGCGCCGTGTGATCCCGGTCATCGAGCAAGTGGTGCGACAGACGAACGTGCCGATCTCGATCGATACGAGCAAAGCCGCGGTGGCTCGGGCGGCCCTGGACGCCGGCGCTCAGATTATCAACGATGTGACGGGCCTGGAGGGCGACCCGCAGATGATCGAGGTCGCTCGCGAGACCGGGGCGGGCGTCTGCGCCATGCACATGCGGGGCACGCCGCAAACGATGCAGGACGATCCACGCTACGACGATGTGGTGGGGGATATCCGGCGTTACTTGTGGGAGCGACAACAGGGCCTACTGCAAGCCGGTTTGGACCTGGAGCGGATCTGCTTGGACCCGGGCATTGGGTTTGGCAAGACCCACGACCACAATCTGCAACTGCTGCAGAATATCCACCAATTCCAGACCCTCGGCAGCCCGCTGTTGGTCGGGCATTCACGCAAAGGCTTCATCGCCTCCGTGTTGGCCGATAAAGAGGTGGAACGCGACAGCGGAACGCTGGGGGTCAGTCTGTACTTGGCCCAACAAGGCGTGCAGATCATTCGTGTTCATAACATCGGACTGCACACACGAGCCTGGCGACTGTGGCAGGCGGTGGTCCGACCTTCCGAGGAATCCGTCCCGACATGATTCACATTATCGACTACCAAATGGGGAACTTGCGCTCGGTGCAAAAAGCCTTTGAGCGAGTGGGGACACCCGCCACGATTACCGATCGCCCCGCGGATTTGGAGACGGCCCAGCACGTGGTGCTGCCCGGCGTGGGCGCGTTTCCTGACGCCATGCGGGAACTGCAGCAGCGTGAATGGGTGCCAGCGATCGAAGCGTACGTCGCCAGCGGCCGTCCGCTGCTGGGCATCTGTCTGGGCATGCAGTTATTGCTGGAGTCCAGTGCCGAGTTCGGGCGTCATCCTGGGTTGGGGATCGTGCCTGGCACGGTCGAGCCGTTCGAGCTGCCCGCGACGTTGAAGGTTCCGCACATGGGTTGGAACCTGAGTGAAATGCCGTCGACGTTTGCTCAGCCGACACATCCGGTGTTTGAGCATTTGGCGAATTGCCCAGCTTATTTTTATTACGTGCATTCGTTTATCTGCCAGCCGACCGACCCGACGTGCGTGGCCTTGCAGGCCGATTACGGCGGTTGGTTTGCGGGGGCGTTGGCTTGGCGGAACATTGTGGCCACGCAGTTTCATCCGGAGAAGAGCCAGAGCGATGGTCTGGAGTTGCTGCGTCGCTTCGCGCAGTGGCAACCCTGCCCGTAACCGTTCAAGACCCCAGCCCCTTGCTCAGTCGGTCCGTGGCTCCGTCCTTCCCTAGCTTGGCCTGCAAATGCCCCCTCGACCCCAACGCCCCTACCCTACGCCCCAACCCTACGCCCTATGCCCTACGCCCTATGCGGCTCGGCCCTTCGGTCTAGATGACGAGCCATGCTGCGGGTGCTCTTGCCGAGAAGTGGGGATTTTTCTAAGGTCCCGCCCCACGATGGACGCCCGCTTCACTTGAATCACAACCACGGAGCCACAATGGAACCTCACAGGCACGGACACGACGCTAGCAGTGCTAGTGGGCGTGGGCAGTGGTCACCGATGGCTGGGCTTGTTCTGTTAATCGCCTGCCTGGCGGCACCCGGCTGCACGGCTCGGACCATCCTCCGCGAAGGCGACTATGGTATCGTGGCCATCCCGTACAATTCGAATGCCTGGCCCCATCGCCTGAGAAACCAAGCCCACGGACTGATGACCGAACATTTTCCGGACGGCTACGAGGTGGTCCGGGAAGAAGAATACGTCGTCGGCCAAACCACCCACTACGACGATGAGCGGATCGGCGGCCAAGTGGCCGTCATCAGCGATGTGCTGTCCGTGGGTACCTCGCGGGGCCGCGGTTCGGCCACCACCAGTCCCCAGACCGAATATCGTTTCCACTACCGCCGCCGCGAACCAAACCGCGAACCAAACCGAGAACCAAACCGAGAACCAAACCGCGAACCAAACCGCGAACCACGCCGACCAGGCTTCTAAGTCGGTCGACCGGGTCAAAACCAGGGTAACCGTTCACGGGTGGGAGGTAATCCTTGGGGCTGGTGCATTCCGCAAGTCGGATGGTTCTCGGGGCAAACCGGCAGCGTTCTCCAGTTGCTGTGACTCGCAAACCACCGTCTGGTTAGCCCGACTTGCTGCATGACACCCTACGAGGCGTGAACGGTTACAAACCAGGTCCCGTCGCCTCTGACTAGGCAGAGGCGACAGTGAACCCTGGGTCCGGTGCGTTCCACAAGCCGGATGGCTTAAACCAACTTGTCGATCGCTTCGATCAGCTCCTTGACGGCCTGCACGCTGTGATTGAACGCAGCTTGCTCGGTCTCGTCCAATTGCAGTTCCACGATTTTCTGGACGCCGCCCGCACCCAGAATCACGGGCACACCGACGTAGTAGCCGCCGACACCGTATTCCTTGTCGCAATAGGCCGCACAGGGGATCATGCGTCGCTTGTCCTTGACCACGGCTTCGACCATCTGGGCAGTAGCCGCCGCCGGTGCGTAATACGCACTGCCGGTCTTCAACAGGCCGACGATCTCGGCACCGCCGTGACGGGCGCGATCGACGATCTCGTTCAGGCGTTGCTCACTCAGCAACCGACGGATCGGTACACCGCCCACGCTGGTGCAGCTGGGCATCGGCACCATGGTGTCGCCATGGCCGCCCATCAACAGCGCGGACACGTCTTCGACACTGCACCCCAGTTCCATGGCGATGAAGGTGCGATAGCGAGCGGTGTCCAACACACCCGCCTGGCCCACCACTTGCTTGGACGGCATGCCGCTGACCCGTTGGAATTGTTGCACCATGGCATCCAAGGGATTCGAGACCACGATCACCACGGCGTTGGGACTGGTGGCCTTCACCTGTTCGGCCACGTTGGCGACGATCTTGGCGTTGGTGGCCAGGAGGTCATCGCGGCTCATGCCCGGCTTGCGAGCAATCCCGGCGGTGACCACCACAACGTCGCTGCCGGCCGTATCGGCGTAGTCATTCGTGCCCGTGATGTTGGCATCAAAACCCATGATGGGCGAGGATTGCATCAGGTCCAAGGCCTTGCCTTTGGGGACGTTTTCCAACGCCGGGATGTCCAAGAGGACGATGTCCCCCAGTTCCATCGAGGCGCACCAGTGCGCACAGGTGGCTCCCACGTTTCCCGCACCAATAATCGAGACCTTGGCTCGCGACATTCCACTTCTCCTGTTTGTCAGCTGACGAAGTACCAAAACGGGCCTATCCAGCCCCCGAATCGCTCGCCCATCGAGCGAATAGGCCAAATTATAAGGCAATGCCCGCAGAGCCATAAGGGCTTGTTGATTTTTCCAGACGCACTTGCGAGCGACTCAGCGGCCGACGCTGCGAAAGCCGGCCCAGAGCAAAAACAGCAAGCTCAAACCCAGCGGGATGAGCAACAGGCCGCCGATCGGCCAGGGCGGATTGCCCGTGTCGGGCGGTCCAGACACTTGCAGATCGTCGGCCACCAACAACGGGGCCCACTGCTCGACACCCGCCGCCTGACTCCGCTGGGATTGGTAGCTCCACAACTTGAAAAAGACGCCCTGCCCCGCCACCCATTGCCGCCGCTGGTCGCCCACTTCCAGCCCCGCCGGCAGCCGACGCGTGGCAATCACCACGGGAAAGTGCTGCGAGTATTCGATCTGTCGCTCCTCGTCGAACTTCAGCCGCAGCGGTCGCGGCAGCGGCACCAAGGCGTGCAATAGGAAATAGTGAGTCACACCCAACTGAGTGCCTCGATCCCCCGCGTCGCTCGGGACCCGCGTGACTTGCTTGACGACGGCCTGCACAAAAAACGGCTGGCCCACATGCTCCTGCGGTTGACGGATCAGGTCGCGAATTGGCAGTGGCTCCGCCGCGTCGGCTGACGACAGCTCCGGTGAGACTCGCAGCAACTGGTAGAAGGGTTCATTGTCCGCCGGCGTCAGCGGCCGACGCTGTCCGGCCGCCACACTGTCCCACAAACCCAGATCAAAGCCGGCTCGCCCCAACCGCGCCCAGGCCTCGGCCCGCTCGGGAGAGACACTCGCCGCCCCCGGCAGGCCCAGCGTCACGGCGGCCGCGGAATCCTCGCGCCACTCCAATCGTTTGGCCACCCCCGTCGGCCAGCGTGGGGCAGCCTCCGCGTCGGGCTGGTCGGTCTCTAATGCGAAGGACACTACTTGGCTGACCCCCAGATCGATGGTCAGGGCCGAGACCATCCACTGGGCTTGGTCCGAGTCCGCCGCCCACTGGAACCGCCCCGGTCCGCCGGCCTGCCACTCCAGTCGACCCCAATCACGCGGGACGTGCCGAGTCAGCACGCGGAAGGTGGAACCGGCTGGAGCAGCTGCCACGTCCCCGCCATCGCCCACCGCCACCGAACCCGCCAAATCCTCGGCCAAACGCACCCAACACTCGTAGATCCACCCCGCGTCCGCCTCCGACGACGCGCAGTGACGAATCAGCCGCAGCAAGTGGCCCGAGACGCGCCGGACCGGTCCCCGCTCCTCCGTTGGCAACAGCCGAAACGGCCGCTGGGCCAAGAAATCCAACCCTGTACGCAGGTCCGGGTCGTCGATCCCCAGTCGCTCGGTGGCTCGCAACCGCCCGTATTCGCTGGGCTCCAACCCCAGTTCCGCGGCCAGGTCGCCGTCGTCCTGACCCACCAGCGAACCACCGGACCACGCCCCCACCACGGCGGCTTCAACCTGAGTCACCAGGAGAGCGGTCAGCCACAGCATGCCACCCACCAGGCCGGCGAACCAACTGGCGACGCGAGGCTGGAACAAGCGATTAGAGCGGCTCATCGGTGGCCTCAGATCCCCGCTTGTCAGCCGCAGCTGCGTCGGGAGTGGAACGGTCGGCAGTCGCACTTTCGGCCAAGTCGCGGAGGACTTGTCGCGGGTCGATCACCGGTGCTTGGGCCAACCAGCGGACTTGGGCGGCCCGCCGTTTGCGTTCGCCCAGCGGGTTGGCGGAACCGTAACGCGTGAGGGACCAACCGGCCAAGGCCAAACCGATCGCCACCACCAGGACTCCGCCCACAGCCAGGCCCCACTGCGAGTAGGTCAAGGGTGTTGCGGGTGCAGCGGGCGTGAGCGAATGGAGCCGGACGTCGGTCGCCAACAGCAGCGGGCAAAGTGCCGTTTGACCGCCCGCCGTGGTGTATGGCAATAGCTTGAAGAACCAGCCCTCGACGGTCGCGGGGCGGCGCAATTCGCCCTCCGCCGTTAACAGGGAACGCATTGCCTCGTTGTCCAAGCCGTAGACGCAGTAGGGACCTTGCCCCCCGACGCCGGGCTGGATCCACAGGACAGCGTATTCCTCGGCGTTGGCGTAGCGACCGACCACCGGATCGCGCTGCCGCACGGTTTCCACTCGGCGAATGGTACCGGTCAAGCGGACCAAACGGCCGCGGAACGTCGCGGGCTGCCCCATCAAGTTCTGCCGCGTGACCAGACTGGTCCCGTCACCGGCGGCCCCGTCACCAGTTACCGCATCGTTGGTGACCGCATCGTTGGTGAACGGGGTTTCTCGGCCGCGACGCCCGATCTGTTGCACCAGGCTCAACCAGGCGGCCCGCTCTTCGGGTCGTCCCAAGCGGCTGCCGTCAGCGACTTGCCGCAGCCAATGTGGCTCGAAAAACTCGGTCCGCAACCGTCGCCATTGCCGGCGACTGACGGCCGCTCGCTCCAGTGTCCACTGCTCCAGGCCCTGCGGTGCGACGAACGCCCCGGAGCGTGGCGCAGCCGAGGGCGGGTCCGTCGCGGAACCATCGGTGTTGGAGGGCTGTTCGCTGGGTTGATAGTCGGCCGATTGCAGCAGGGGGTTCCAGAACAGGGCCAACCAGCGGCTTTGGTCGTTGATCGCCTGGGCCTGCTCCAACGAGATACTCGGGGGCAGGTTGAAGATCTGCGGGACCGCCGGCCCGGCCGCCAAGGTGGGCAGCTCCGCGGTCAAGTCGGCATCCGCCTCATCGCTGCTCGAGTCGTTGGCACCGGTCGCCAGCGTTCCGCCCGACGCGGTCCCGGCAGCCGCGTTAATCACCTGGCGATCGAAGCCCTGCCGGAGATTTGCCAGACGTGTCAACGCCGAGATCAGCACGGGATCGGGACGGACCTGGGGGAGTTCGGTGTCGGCCCACATCTCGCTGACATCGGCCAAGGCGTAGTGTTGCTCAGGGGTCAGTCGACTGAGGGCCAACTGCCAGAAAACGGCCTCCAAGGACCACGGCAGGTTGGGCGGCGGTTGGTCGGGGTCGGCGGACCGGGCAGAGCTCGCAGCTCCGGTTGCTCCGATCGCTCCGACGGCCTCGGCAGGTGACTTCGACGGTGCCGCTTCGCCGGACGATTCAACGGCTGGGGGGTGGGACAAATCAACGGACGAGGGATCGAAGGGATCGACCGGTAGGTTGGCTGCCGCTTCCCGCTGGGCCTTGGCCGCTCGGTCCAGATTCACCAGCCATTGCCAGGTTTCGGGGCGAGCCGCCTGTTGCATGCACCAGAGGATGGCGAACAGGCAGGCGACCAACGCGAACAATTTGCGTTGCATGGCTCGGGAACCGTAGTCCGGTGCACGGCGTTTGGACTCGGAATGCAGAAAGCGAAACTTCTGAGCGGGCATAGCGGCCAACCACGGGTTCTCGGCAAACGGACGACGGGCCCCTGGGGGGCCTGACCTTCTATTCTACCAAAATTCGGGATCCTCGGTAGAATTGACTCGTCCTTGGAGCTGGCCAGTCGGTACAATTGGATCAGGCGCCGCAGTCGCGCTCGCCGCTCATGGCGGCCTTTTCCCCGTTGGGCTGTAATCCCGCCCAACGCCTGCCGACAACAACCGAGCCGGTGCGAGAGTCAATCGGACGCTTGGGCAGGTCAAAGGTGTGTGCGTAGCCCGCAGGTGTGTGCCGAGCCCGTGAGTTTGTGCGGAGCCCGTGGGGATATGTGGTGCGTGTGGGGATATGTGGTGCGCGTGGGGATATGCGGTGCGGGCAGTCGGGGGGTGGATAGTAAAACAGGAGCCAGGACTTGCGTTTACATGCGAACAGACTGACTTGGCGGACACTCTTGGCCGGTGCGTGGACAGCAATTTGTGTGGCCTTGGTCGCTGCACTGCCACACGTGACGTTGGGGCAAGTGACGGCCGAGCGGGTGGACATGTTCCTGCAGGCGGCTCGTGAGCAGGGCTACTACGACGTGGCCGAGTATTACTTGGAGACGCTGGCGGCGGCCCCCGAGGTGTCGGCCGAGCTCAAGGCGGAGATCCCGTTTCGTCGGGCTCAGTTGCTGTTCGAAAAGACGCGGACGCTGGCCAACATCAGTGAACTCCGAGCGGCCTGGGCGGAAGCCGTATCGATCTCCGAGGACCAGCTGGCGAAGTCGACCGATTTGAATCGGCAACTGCAGGCGATTCAACTGATTACTCAGATTCATAATGGCTGGGCGGAATTCCAGCGTCGTCAGGCCCAGTTGCCCTGGGAGCGGTTGGCCGAGAGTCCGGTGCATGCCGAGGAAGCGCGGCGAGAGTTGCTGCGGGCGGCGGCGGCCTTTGAGCAAGGCGCCCAGTTGTTGGAGGAGGAACTGCGCGAGTCGCGTCGCAGCACCGACGCCGCCCGGCGGAGTACCTTCGCCGAAAACGCAAATCGCTTCCTCAGCCATTTGCTGCAAAGGATGATGGTGCTGGATCGCGTGGCGCTGACTTACCCGGCCAGTAGTCCCGAGTTCAAGCAGCAATTGGAACAGTTGGTCACTCAGAACGCCGAGTACTTCGCCAAGTACAAAAATCCGGCGCCCTACGACATGTACTTTCAGATGCAGCGCATTCGCGCCCTGTTGCATCTGGGGCGGTGGCAGGAGGCGGTACCGCTGCTCGATGACATTCTGTTGCTGGAGGCCAGCATTTACCGGGCACTGCGGCGTGAGGTGGTCTTATTGGGCTACGACGTCTGGTTCCGCGAACAACCGTACAAAATTGAGCTGGCGATCGAGCAGTTGGACAAGATCGTCAAGGAACTCGGCGATGCGGAACGAGATAGCGATATTGGACAGCGGATTCGGCTGGCCTTGGCCAAGGCCCATCACCAACGCACCGTATTTGTCAGTGATTTGGACGTACCCACGCAGGAGCAGCGAGTGGCCGCCAACGTATCGACTCGGCAAAGGAGCGATATCCTCCGCCAATTGATGCGATTGGACTCGGTGGTGGCCAACGAAGCGCGGGAACTGGCCAAAGAGTGGGGCATGCGTGGCCCGGCCGAACGCGTCAGCGAGGTGAGTACCTTCGGAGACGCCAAGCAAGCGGGCCTGGATGTTTTGCTGCAGGGCATTGAGCTGAAGAATCAGTGGAATGCCTTGAGTGAGGAAGAGCGAGAGTCGCCCGAGCAAGCGGCGAATCGCGACGAGTCCTTGGCGCTGGCCGATCAAGCTTTGCTGTGGTTCGACCGCAGCTTGGAACTGGCCAACGCGGAAACGCGTCGCGTGGATTTGAACATGGTGCGGCTGTACCAGTGCCAGGCGTATTGGATTAAGGACTATTTTTTGGAGACCGCCTTGATCGGGCAGTTTCTCTTGGATCGCTTCCCCAACGAATTGGGAACGGCAGAAGCCGCGGCACTCGCGGCGCAGGCCCTGCAGCGGTTGGTCGCCATCCGCCGAGCGGACAATTTGCCCGTGGAAGTCGAGCAGCGGCAGATGGTGCGTCTCTGCAATCAAGTTTTGGAAAAATGGCCCGAGCGACGCGAAACGGGCGATGTGGCGGCCATGTTGATCGGAACCGAATTGGACCGCAAGAACTTGACGGGCGCCGCCGAGGTGCTGGCGCGGTTGGCCGCTGACAATCCGCGTCGGCCGT
Source organism: Pirellulaceae bacterium (assembly GCA_018402565.1). Lineage (GTDB taxonomy): Bacteria > Planctomycetota > Planctomycetia > Pirellulales > Pirellulaceae > M30B19. Next base: position 220,741 of record JAGYIQ010000005.1, read on the forward strand.
GGGCGGAATTGCGACTGGGGGTCGCCTCGTTGCAGGAAGCCGATGCATTGGTGCGGGTCGAGGCGCCGAGCGCGGAGGCCCTGCAGCAGCGCGAGGTCTTGCGACAGCAGGCACTCGAGCTGCTGTCATCCGCGATGCAGGCGCCGGCGGCGGAGATTACCTCCTTTCATTTTGTCGGGGCCGCCAATCTGGCGCAGTTGCTCAACGATCAGCAGCGCTACGCAGAAACCGTGGCGCTGCTGGAGGATTCCCCGACGGCCGGCTTGCGGCGTATCGAGCAGAACGACCCGTTGGTGGCCGACCTCAATGTTCAAGTCAACCTGATTCAAAACGGCGTGATCGCCCACATGGGCCGCTTGAGTCAAACGGGTGATCTGACCCAGACGACCGATCGCGTGGCCGCGTTGTTGGAATTGTTGCAGCAGCGGTTGCAGACCAACCCGCGTGCCGCTCAGATCCTGCAGTCGTATTACACGTTGACCTTGCGGAAGCTGCGGGACCAAGCCGCGGGCGATTTGAGCGACGAAGCGCGACAGAACTTGGCGACCGCCACGGTGCGGATCTTCGAGCCGGCCATCGGCCCCTCGCAGGATTGGCGTTTGGTTTCGATCCTGGGCGAGACCCTGCTGGACTTGGCCGAATCGCTACCGGATTCCCTGGCGACACTCCGCGAACAAACGCTGGGGACCGCAGTCAAGAGTTACGAACGGGCCTTGAACCTGACAGCGGACTCGGCTCAAGAACCCGAGGTGGCCAATTTCCGCACGTTGTTTCAAGTCAAACTGGCATCGGCGTTGCGGCAGCAGGAGAAGTTTGAGGCGGCCAACACGCGGTTGATGGAATTGCTCAAGAGCAACCCGCGGAATCCCATGGTACAGATCGAACTCTGTCAACTGTACCAACAGTGGGGCATTGCCAAGCAAGATCGCGGGCATCTGCGAACGGCCTTGATGGGGCAAGGTCGCGGCACCAATGCCGAGATGTGGGGTTGGCAGAAGTTGGCTCAGGCCACGATCACCGATGCCAAGAATCGGGCGACCTTTTACCAAGCCCTGTTTGGGATGGTGACCTGTCGATTTGAGTTTGGCAAATTGGCGAGCGATGACAAGTATTACGAGGCCGCGTTGAAGGCGGTCAAGGATCAATACGAGCGGGACAAGACGATGGGCGGAGAAATCTGGTACCGCCGCTTTGATGCTCGCGTGCGAGAAATTCAACGCCAGGCCAAACGGCCGGCCAATGGCTTACAAGGTCTCTAACAGGAACAGATCCATGCAACGTTTTTCGCTTCGAGGACTGTGGGTCGCGTGCGTCTGCGCGATGGCCGTTGCGGTGAGCACCACGCCGGCGGTCGCGCAAGAGACGGTCGTCAAGTTGGATGGGTCGCGTGTGACCGGCAAGCTGACTGAGATGAATTCATTGGAGATCAGCCTCGAACGCAATCGCCAGGCCACCAAGATTCCCGTCCAGGAAATCGACCACATCCGCTTCGGGGACGAACCGCAGCGGATGAATCAAGTCCGCGAGCAAATCAGCGGTCGGCAATACGAGCAGGCCGCTAAGGAATTGGCTGCGATTTCCTGGGAGGGGCTCCGCCCGGAGACGGTACTCGATGGTCTGTATTACTCGGCCCGAGTCAAAGCCGAATTGGCCCTGATGGGGGTGCCGGGACAGTCGTTGACCGACGCGGTGACGCTGTTGCGACGGTTTCAAGAGAATGGCAAGAATCACTTTCAATTTAACCGCGCCATGCTCTTGTTCGGCCAATTGGCCTTTGCCGCGGATCGCCTGCCCTTGGCGATTGAGACCTTCCAGGGATTAACCGGCGTGCCCGATCAGAACATCGGCTTGCAAGCCTATGTCGAATTGGGGCAAGCGCAGTTGTTGGAGAAGAAATACGATGCGGCCACGCAAGCATTTCAGCGAGCGGTGGCGTTTGATTTGTCCGATCCGTTGAGTCTGCGAGCGAAGCAGACGGCGAGGATCCTGGGTCATGTCGCGGCGGCGGGCGACGGCAGTATCGATGGAGCGGTAGCCGCGATTCAGGGCATCATCGCCAATGAGAGTCCCGACGATGTCTTTATCAACGCGTTGGCTTACAATGCCTTGGGGCGGCTGCAGCTACAGGCCAACCAACCGCGCGACGCGGAATTGGCCTACTTGCACACGGAATTATTGTTCGCCGCCAACCCACAAGCGCATCCGGAGGCCCTGTACCACTTGATCAAGATCTGGTCCGACAGCGGCAAGACCGACCGAGCCACGGCGGCTCGAGAAAAACTCAAGACTCGCTACGGCGGATCCTACTGGGCCACCAAGTTGGCGAATTGAGGATCCGAGGTGCTGGGGATCGCCAGCCACCCGGCAGTTGGATTATGATCGTGAGCCGTCCGTGGCAGCGTCGAACGATCGGGTTTGGACCATTGCATTTGCTTGGGGTTGAAACACTTTGATAAGAAAGTTGAAACGAGCATGACTTTCCTGGTACATCGGCAATCTCTAAAACAGTGGCTGCGGATCTTGGCGGTTGCCTGCTTGTTGGCATTGTTGGCTCACGCGTCGACCGCGTGGTTGGGTGGGGAACTCGGTTTTCCTGGGGAAGTCGCCGCCTGGGCGGTGCAAGATGACGCGGCGCCAGCCCCGGCACCGGCTCCCGCACCGGCGGCGGGCGATGTGGCGGCGCCAGAAGGGCAACGAGTCTACTTGTTGCAGTGGATCTATGAAGCGCTTGGCATCGGCTACATTCTGGTGTTTATGATCCTCAGCTTCACGTTGGGGGCTTTCTTTATCATGAACTTTCTCTCTTCGCGTCGAGGCACGATTTGTCCGCCGGAATTGGCCGAACAGTTCGAACAGCAGTTGGACGCGAAGCAGTATCAGGAAGCCTACGAGACGGCCAAAGCCGACGAGTCGTTCTTGGGCAATGTGCTCGCCGCCGGCATGGCTCGTCTGCAATCGGGCTACACGAAGTCGATCGAGGCCATGCAGGAGGTGGGCGAAGACGAGGCGATGAAGTTGGAGCATCGTCTCAGTTACATGGACCTGATCGCGCGGATCTCGCCAATGGTGGGCCTGTTCGGCACGGTGCACGGCATGATCAACGCCTTCCAAAAGATCTCCGAATCGGGCGGCACACCGGACCCGACGCGTTTGGCCATGGACATCGCCACGGCTTTGGTCACGACACTGTTGGGTTTGGCCATCGCCATTCCCGCCATGGTGGCCTTCACCGTCCTCCGCAACCACGTGCATCGCTTGGTATTGGAAGTGGGCATGACGGCGGAAGAACTGATGAACCGCTTCGAAAACGTCTCGACCGATAAACGAACCTAGGAGATCGGTCCATGAAGTCCAAACGGCAATCCAGCGAGCCGGAAAAGGCCGATCTGACGCCGATGATCGACATGACGTTCCAATTGATCGCGTTCTTTATGATCCTGATCAATTTTTCGGAGGTCGATCGCAGCGAGGACATCGAGCTCCCGTTGAGCGAATTGGCCAAACCGCCGATGGAAGCAGCCCAGCACGAAATGGTGTTGAACCTGCAACCGGATGGAGCAGTCAGTTACGCCACGACGCGTTTCGCCAGCGGCGATCAGCTCAAGCCCTACTTCGAGCGAAAAATCCGCGATGCGCGTCGCGAGGGTCTGGAGCCCGCCGACATTCGGATCGTGATCCGCGCCCATGAGGATACGCCGACGGGTAAGGTGCAAGAGTTGATGGCGGAATGCGAAAAGGCCAGCCTGTCGAACTTCGCCCTGCGTGTTAAAGAACGAGTCTTGGGCACTCGGTAGTTGTCTCTCCTTTCTCAGGTCTCGCCATGTTCAACAAGTCGCTCAAGGGCACGACACAAACACCGGAATTGGAAATGACACCGATGATTGACATCGTGTTCCAATTGCTGGCGTTTTTTATCATGACCTTTCGCATCACCGCCTTGGAGGGCGACTTCAACATCTTGATGCCGGTCCAATCGGAGGCCCCGTCGGAGCTGGAGGACTTGGATCGCCCTGTCGTGGTGAAGTTGCGTTCGGGCATCAACCGACAGCTGGGCGGGATCCAAGTCGATGACCAACCGGAGTTTGTCGGTGGCGACATGCTGCAGCGACTGGCCGCCGAGATCCAACAACGGGCCGATCGGCAACAGGATCCCGCGGCGGACAGCAAATTGATCGTCGAGTTCGTGATCGATTATGACCTGCGATATTCCGAAACGATCGGCGCCGTCACCGCCGTGACTGGCCGCAAGCTACCCTCGGGTCAGATCCAGCAGTTGGTCGATTCCATCAAATTCCGCGACCAAGGCGCTCGGCTGGACTGAGCCAGCAAAAAGCGACAAAAACATCTTTGGCAGAAAGCTCCCAAATCGCCCAAGTCGTGCTCGCGCTCGTGCTCGTAATCCTAATCGAACACAGCATAAAAAACCGCAACTTGGCTCCTATGTCAAGTCCCGATTTATTTTGCCGGGGGATTGCCGAGTTCGGTAGCCGAGGCTTGGCTCACGAGTAGGGGGCTAATCGCAGGGATTCGCCCACTGACGCGTAAGGGTTACCGGCTGAAAATCGAGCACAGATGGAAACTGCTGGAGCATTGCATCGTGAACAGGTTGAGGTCTGTCTCGGTCCGAAAATTGCGGGATGTAATTTCGCCCAAGACATTCCACCTATCTACTCATGTGAACCGACACGAAAGCCAATTTCTTAAAACGTGGCAAACTTACCAAAGAGAAGTACAAGCTGAGCTTTTTGTCGAACGGTGAGGATTCCTCCAGATAGTTCTTCAATTCTTTTTCGTTCAATTTGATGTTCGTTCAACATCGACTCGAGAGCATGGACAAATCTCGTCTCCATTTCGACGTGAATCGACTCGAATTGTTCCACCTGCTCACCGGAGAGTTCTAAGAAACTTGGCCAGTCAGGAAACGACAGTGGCACCTCTCGCCACCCGAATGCCAACACCACCTGATTTTGCAATTGCCTCCAGCGAATTTGCTGCTCCTCCTGTAGTAACTCAAGTAGCAAGCGATTAAAATCCACAGAAGGTTCCTCGTCATTAGCATTTTTTTCGCGAGCTTCTTTACCTGAAACTGATTTGCCAAGACCGGCGGTATTCGACTCTTGTTCGATCGATAATCCACGACGTCGAAATGAAAAGCGAATGCTCATTGGCAACGGATGTTCTTTTACGTAGCGGTCTTGTAAGTCACGAATTCGATTGACTTGCGATTTTGTAAGCTCGAGGTTCCCTCGCACCGGTTCTGTTAGCAATAGTCCGGTTGCAGCGTGAAAATCCATTCGTCCATTTATCATTTGTTCGCCGATCAGGAGTAGGTGTTGGGGCAATACCCCACCGTTTATCTCTCCACCCGAGGCGGTTTTGGTCAGGCACAGGGGAATTTTCACCGCTCCACGACTCTGAGAATACGCAAACGCAAACACATTGCTTAGTGATGAGTCGAACTCGAACGGCTTACCGACGGCCGACTCGAACTGTTGCAACTGCCGAGGTAGCAGCACTTCCTCAAGTCTTTCCTGCCATTGACTGAGCACGTCCTTGAGATAGCTTTGCAATCGATTGTCTTGATCCGCAGTTAGACTTGCGAATTTTTCAATACGATTTATTACAACCTGCTTCTGCTGCGCGGTCACCTGCAGCACTTGCTCGAGTTCCGGGTGTAACCAATAGAAACTACTCTCGACGGAAATATCCGGTTCAGCATCGGTGAAATGCCGAAGCCAATCGGACTTATAAAATTGCAGTCGTACGTGCTGCCGAAATGTTGCCAATTGTTCAGAATCAAATTCTCGGGTTAAGACCCGCATTAATTCATGACGCTTTGCCTCAGAATCCAAATACCCCGCCCGACCTACCTCCGTTTTAAGTATTTCACGTCCTTTCAACTGGACTTCCGCATTGAGATTCAGCGGATTGTAGCCCGCGTTAAATAACGCAAAGTAGATATTGATATCCGGCGCCGCGAAGCGCCCGCCAAGCTCGAATTCGCTGTCTAAACTCACGTCTTGCCCGACACAGCAAGCTGCATTAATTTTCAACAGACAAACAACAACGAGGACCGTGAGAAGTTTCATGCATCCGCTTTCCGAATAGCCGCCAATGACAGCACCCATGGGGAGCCGACGTGCCTGTCTTCCAGTCATTCCGGTACCGCATGAGCCGCGCTACTTCCAGACAGTGTAGCAGAAATGGCAACACTAGGGAATTAGTTGATTCTCTTTAAAGGTGTACGTGTGAATACCCCAATCTTGTATTGGGATACTGTCGACCAACTCAACTACCTTTGCTGAACCAGTCCACTCCGAATTTGCATTTGGCTTGTTTAAGTCACACTCATGGATAACAGAAGTTGTGTTCGGGGGTACTATAATAGTCTTAAAATAGACGAAACCTTCCTCATTGCCCTGTCGAAGCTGCCACATCAATCGGAAGGTTTTCGGCGTCTCAGTGTTGTTTGTCACAGCTATTTTGCAATGATATGTTAGTTTTCGCGGCGCATTGTATGGGATTGTCTCGGATGTGCTGCCTTGTTCGGCCACAAAGTTATCAAGCAGGGCTTTCGCGTTAAACTTTACGACTACTGGAAGAGGTTGATCTGCAGGTGGAACCACCTGCGAGTAGACTTGCTCCGCCCCGTTCACAAATAACACCACGACAATCGCGATTAATTGAATTACCGATCTCATTCTTGACCCTCATTTGCAAAAAGTACGACAGTGACATTTGAAAAGGGCACGCAACAATTCAAACGGCCGTTGCGTTGCCTGCCAGGTTCTAGTCCATCAACTATGGATGATAAGAAGAAGAAGAAGAAGAAGTGTCAAGGGGACCTGCAATCCTATTTGTCACCTTTATTGAGTCACGTTAATTGCTGGTCATGGCGGACATGCAGCCCACGTACATCACGGCGGAGTGATTGAGGGTTTGCTTCTGGTGGTGGATCGGGTGGTTCCACAATTCTCCGACATGAGCTTAACGGCAAGCCACACCCCCTCAAACAGACAGCCCCCCCGCCACCTGCAACCCGCCCGAACCCAACCTCCCTGGCCCAGCGGGCCGACACAGTCCGTGCTGGTAGCGTAAGCCACCTTCGTGCCGCTGTGTTTTCTCAAAATTTTCAGAGCCAGCGCGAAGGAAATCGTCCGCTTGGGCAAATAGAGTTCGGCTACCACGGACGTTCCCCCCCTCGCAGGACTGCCGCCATGCTGAATTTGCCTCTCCTAACACGCTGCTTTACCGCACACTACCTCACAGCACACTACCTCACAGCACACTGCCTCACAGTACACTGCCTCACAGTACACTACCTCACAGTACTCGGTCACCTGTTGCCCGGCCTCGTTCGACGGGCCGTCCTGCCATCGTGGGTACAAGCCGCGTTGGCGGGTGCGATCTTGGCCACTGTGGCGCTGGGACCGGCCGTGAGTTGCGGCCGCGAGCCAAACGTGGAGGTGGCGGAACAAGAGCCAGGTGCCGACCAGCCTGCCGCGGATCGCAGCGGTCAATTGAGCCTGGCACCGGTTGAGTTGCATTTTTATCTGACCGCTGAGGAATGGGCGGCGTTGGAACCGGCTCCGCCAGCCGGCTTCCCCGGTCCAGGTGGGCCGCCGGCTCTGGGTGGGCCGCCGGCTCTGGGTGGCCCGCCGGCTCTGGGCGGCCCGCCGGCTCTGGGCGGTGGACCCGCCGGTCCAGGCCCCGCTGCGGCTGTCGCACCGGAGCGGCCTGGGGTGACCAACCTGTTTGGCACGCGCTTCCCGTGGGTCGCGGCCCGTGTGGCGGTGCGAGGTGTGGCGGTACGAGGTGTCACGCCAGCATCGGGCGGCAATCCCGGGCCGGACACGGAGACGCGGCCGGCCTTAACCGACCCGGCTGATGGCGGGGCGATCGAGTGCCGCGTGCGGTACGACGGCGACTTCACGTACCTGTTTTCGGCCAGCGGTCCGAAACGGCCGTTGTACTTTCAGATGCCTGCTGGGCCAGAGGCAACGGCAGCGTCGCCGGCCTTTCCTTGGCAGGGAACCGATTGGCGCTTGCATGCACTGCTGTTCGACGCGACAACACTGCGAGAACGAGCAGCGGTGCAGGTGTTTTCTGGCTTGCAAGTTCCAACTCCGAGCATTGCGCACGCAGAAGTGATCCTGCATATCGCCGACCAACCTTCGCGCCGGCTGGGATTGTATGCATTGCGCGAGGTCGTCGACGAGGCCTGGGTCGCGCGGCAGGGTCTGCCGGCAGAGGCCTTGCGATTGCAGAGCAACGGACTGAATGCTTGGCAGTACTTGGGAGACGAATGGACGGCGTACGCGCCCTTGTTCCGAGTGAATCGGCAGCCGGTCGCAGCGGAGCAACAGCGGATCATGGCCTTTGCGAAGTTGCTCGGGGCCGCTTCCGCGGATGAATTCAACGCCCAGATCGGCGACTACTTGAATGTCGATGCGTTCCTGCGGTACGTGGCCGCGCAAGCCATCACCGCCAACGTGACGGGGTTCTCGACGCTGGGTGTCAACGACGTCATTTGTCTGGACATGACCACCGGCCGCTTCACCTTTGTGGCCAATGAACTCGAGACGGCCCTGGGCAGCGCGGGCCTGTCGGGAACCGCCGAACAATTGGCCAACCTCAGCGTGTGGCAACCCTACGCGGGGCCCTGTCCCTTGGTCGATCGCTTGCTGGAGGACCCCGCGCGGCGGACACTTTATCAGCAGATCTTGGAGTCCGCGTTGCGGGACGGCCTCGCGCCCGAGCGGATCGCGGGGCTGGATCGTGACTTGTCGCAGGCCTCGGCCGAGGCCCGCCAGCGGGAAACCGAGGCGGCGCGGGAACGACAGCGGCAAGCCGCCGCGGCAGGTGCCCCCGGTTTTGGACCGCCACCGGCCAACGCCGCGACAACGATGGGAATCGCTGCGTTTTTAACCCAGCGGCGGGAGTCGATCCAAAATCAGTTGGCGGGTGCCACCGGTTATCGCCCCAGTCCCCCGAACATGGGCGGCTTCGGCCAGCGTCAGGGTGCCGCCGCGGCCATCTCGGAGCAGCAGTTCCGCGACAGTGTCCAGGCTCCGGCCGACTTCCAGGTCACATTGTTCGCGCGGTCGCCGGAGGTGAATTATCCGGTGGCCATCGCAGCCGAGCCCAGCGGGGTGATCTACGTCGGGATCGATGAGCAGGGCTCGTTGGGGACGACGCCGGGTGGCGGCCGAGTCGTGCGGTGCGTGGACGAGGACGGGGATGGCGTCATGGATCGTTCGACGGTGTTCTGTCGCGTGGATCACGTCCGCGGCGTGGCCTATCGCAACGGCCAGGTCTGGGTCTGTCATCCGCCGCTGCTGTCGGTGTTTCGTGACACAAACGGTGACGGCGTGGCCGACGAACAACAGGTCTTGGTCCGCGGCTTGACCACCGAAATGGTCGACACGCGTGGCGGTGACCACACGACCAACTGTGTCCGCATCGGCATCGATGGCTGGTTGTACATTGGGGCCGGCGATTACGGCGTGCCGGGCGCCGAGGGTCTGGATGGCTCGCGAGTCACGCTGCGTGGCGGCGGGATCCTCCGCGTGCGGCCGGATGGCACGGAACTGGAGTTGTTTGCCTCGGGGCTCCGCAATCCCTTCGACATCGCCATCGATCCACTTTTGAATTTATTCACGCGGGACAACACCAACGACGGTGGCGGCTGGGACACGCGAATCAGCCAACTGCACGAGTCGGCCGAGTACGGGTACCCGCGTTTGTTTGCGAATTTCTCCGATGAGATCCTGCCGACCTTGGGGACCTTTGGCGGCGGCGGTGGAACCGGCGGACTGTACGTCGAAGATCCCACGTGGCCAGTCGCCTGGAACCACGCGCTGTTGACGGGCGACTGGGGACGCAGCGCCGTGTTTCATCATCCGTTGAAGCCGGCTGGGCCAACCTTTGAAATCGTACAAAACGACTTCATCACGGTGCCACGAGCGACAGGCATGGACATGGATGCCAGCGGGAATTTGTACATCGCCAGTTGGTGGAGCGGCGAAGCTTCGGTGTATGTGGGCCCGCACGTGGGTTTCGTCACGCGGGTTCGCCCACGCGAGGCAGACGCGCGTGACGTGCCGAACCTGACCGAGCACACGACGCTGGAACTGATGGCAGGATTTCGGACCCCACAGGCCGTGTTGCGGTTCCATGTGCAAGGGGAAATCCTGCATCGTGGGATCGATGCGGACACGCAGACGGGCTTGCAGCAGTTGGCGAACGATGTCACCGCGCCGCTGGCCAGTCGCGTGGCTGCACTGTTTACACTCAAGCAAGGGTTGGGAACGGATTCGCATGCGTTTCTCTTGGAGCAATTGGCCGACGAAGCGTTGCGCGAGTTCGCCATCCGCACCTTGACCGATCGCCGCTCGCAATTGGCGGGTTTGAGCAGTGCGGCGTTTGTGCCCTACCTGCACGATCCCAACCCAAGAGTGGTGGTCCAAGCCATCATCGCCTTGGGACGATTGAACGATCCGCAAGCCGTGGATGCGTTGCTGCCCTTGATCGACGACGCGGTGCTGACTTCCATCGATCCCGGCCGTCCCCTCTCAGCGGCGGTGATTCCCCACTTGGCGGTCCAGGCCGCCGTGAGACTGGGTGGGACCGCGCGTTGTTTGGCGGCATTGGACGGACCGCATTGGCAGGCGGCGTTACGTGTCATGCGGTACCAATACGACTCGCAAGTCGTCCAGGGCCTGAGTCAACGGCTGAATGGGGAGCGAGATCTGGATCGCCGCATTCAGATCTTGCTGACACTGATTCGCCTGTACCAACGCGAGACGCCCTACGATGGCTCGTGGTGGGGCATTCGCCCCGACACAACCGGCCCATTCTATGACCCGCAGGTCTGGGCGGAGAGCGAGACCATCGAGCGGATCATCCGCCAATCGCTGGAGACGGCCGATGCCGAAACGCAAACGCGTTTGTTGGCGGAGTTGCGTCGCCATCAAGTGCCTTGGTCCGACCTGCCAGACGCTCCAGCGGCCGACCTCCAAGCGACAGACCCGATTGTGGTACCTGTGGTCGACCGCAACAATCCGCGTCAAATCGGCAACCTGGAATACGCGGCGGCACGTCAGCAAACGCTGACGCACTTGCCGAACGCCAATCCTCAGGCGGGCGCGCAGTTGTTCCAAGCCCGCTCTTGCGTGGCCTGTCATACCTCGGCCGCGGGCCAGCAACCCGTCGGACCGCATTTAGCGGATATCGGAAAACGATACCTATCCGAAGAATTGATTGAGTCGATCTTGAAGCCCAGTGAGAAGATTGCCCAGGGTTACGAAACGCAGATGTTTTTGTTGTCCGATGGACAAGTGGTCACGGGATTTGTGATCAGCGAAACCGGTCGGCAGATCTGGGTGCGGGACAGCCAAGGCCTGACTTACAAGTTGGACCGGAGCGAGATCGAGGAACGGCGGCGTCAACCGCTGTCGGCCATGCCGGTGGGCTTGGTGGACAGTCTGGAGCCGCAGGAGCTGGCCGACCTGATCGCCTACTTGCAATCCCTTTGACCTCGATTTAGGGTCAGGTGGCGGGTGCTTGGACCGGGGCGATTCAGACGGCAAACGATGGACGAAGACGACGAGATTCGAAGGCTGCGACAGCGGGACCCCCAGGCCTGGGAGCGTCTCTACCGGGACGGTTGTCGTCGGACTTATCGCGTTCTGTTCCATGTGACCAAGGCCGAGGCCGCGGTGTTGGAGGAACTCAACCAGAGCGTCTGGTTGGCGGCGATGGAGACGATCGAGCGGTTTGATGCCACGCGTGGCACCCCGTCGGAGTGGCTCATGGGCATCGCGCGGCTGCAAGGCTTGGGATACCTGCGGCGGCAGTACCGTCGCCGTGTGTTTTCCGTCGCGGGGGCCGTGGAGACCTGGGAGGCGCCGAACCGCGAAAGAGATGAAGCGTCGGCCCACGAGCAGAGCGGCCTGTTGCGGGCCTGCATCGAAGCCTTGCCCGAACCATGGCAGTTTGTGCTGCGTCAGAAGTACGAAGTAGGTTTGTCAGTGAAAGAAATCGCCGACTTGTGTGGCTCCAGTGCGAAGGCGGTGGAATCGATTTTGTCGCGGGCCAGAAACCGGTTGCGGGAATGGGTGGCCGAAACACGAGCGGCGGAGGAGTCGGCATGAGACCCGAATCCGAATTCAACTCCGAAGACTTGGTCGACGCCTTTTTGCTGGAGCCGGCCGCTCCCGAGCCCAGCGGCGAACATGTCGAGCAGTTGCGGCAACGGCTCCTGGCGGAGGCCTGCCCAGCCGCGGTCGAGCGGGATCTCCTAACGCCGGTCGAGTCACGCGGAGCCGGACAACCAACGGAGCGCCGAACCTGGTCACCCCATCGCGGGGCCGTGACGATCACCGGCGTGGCCGTGGCCATCGCGCTGTGGCTAGTCGTGACCTGGACTGGTGCGGCCCCCGAAACACCGATCATGAAGTTCCGTCAGGTCTTGGCGACCACGGGCACCCAGGCCTGGGTGCATGGCCAAACCATTGTTACAGCTTCAGGGGCAACGGGTTACGGGGCAGCCGATTCCGGGGCAGCGAGTTACGGGGTAGCGGGTTACGGGGCCAGACACCAATTTGAAACTTGGTTTTCCCCAGCCGAGCGATTGGCGGCGCTGCGTACCGAGACGGAATTGCAGGTCACCGATTACAACTTGGGGGTTCAATTCACCTACGATCGCGGTGCGGATGTCTTCCGACAATCGGCCGCCGACCCACACCACGAGCATTTTGGCCGAACCATGGTAGTAGCGTTGTTGAGTGGGGGAGACTTGACGGATGCCTTGCCGTTTCACTCCGTGAGTGAGGTCCAGAAAACATCGATCCGGCTGGGCGAGGGACACGGGATTCAATACCAGTTTTCAGTCACTTGGCGATCGAATCCCGCGTTGGGTTGGTTGACGACGGTGATAGTGGATCCCGAGAATCGTTTCATTCAGACTTGGGAAGAGCAGCACAGCCACGGGCTGCACGTGTATACGAAGTTCGACTATCCCGCCGATGGACCGCGTGACCTGGCAGCTCTCGGTGCGCCGCCCCTCCCACCCCATCTAACCCATTCCGCTGAACCGCTGAATTAGCGTCAACCGCCGGCCGTCTCAACAGGCCGCAAAACGACAGGCAAAAAAATTTTCGGCAAAAAAATCCCGCAGTGAGATAAGACGCGGCGGTGTGGGTAGCGGAACGCGTCAAGCGTTTCGAGCCCCTAGAACACAACTGTTGATCCACAGGCAAAAATAATGCTCGGCAAAAAAATCTCGCAGCGAGATAAGACGCGGAGGTGTGGGTAGCGGAACGCGTCAAGCGTTTCGAGCCCCTAGAACACACCTGTTGATCCACAGACAAAAATGATGCTCGGCAAAAAAATCTCGCAGCGAGATAAGACGCGGCGGTGTGGGTAGCGGAACGCGTCAAGCGTTTCGAGCCCCTAGAACACACCTGTTGATCCACAGGCAAAAATAATGCTCGGCAAAAAATCTCGCAGCGAGATAAGACGCGGCGGTGTGGGTAGCGGAACGCGTCAAGCGTTTCGAGCCCCTAGAACACACCTGTTGATCCACAGGCAAAAATGATGCTCGGCAAAAAATCTCGCAGCGAGATAAGACGCGGCGGTGTGGGTAGCGGAACGCGTCACGCTCAATCTAGGGTAACGAAACGCTTGACGCGTTCCGCTACGTACACCGTCACGCTCAATCTAGGGTAACGAAACGCTTGACGCGTTCCGCTACGTACTCCGTCACGCTCAATCTAGGGTAACGAAACGCTTGACGCGTTCCGCTACGTACTCCGTCACGCTCGAGCTAGGGTATCGAAACGCTTGACGCGTTCCGCTACGTACACCGTCACGCTCAACCTAGGGTATCGAAACGCTTGACGCGTTCCGCTACGTACTCCGTCACGCTCGATCTAGGGTAACGAAACGCTTGACGCGTTCCGCTACGTACATCGTCACGCTCAACCTAGGGTAACGAAACGCTTGACGCGTTCCGCTACGTACACCGTCACGCTCAACCTAGGGTATCGAAACGCTTGACGCGTTCCGCTACGTACACCGTCACGCTCAACCTAGGGTAACGAAACGCTTGACGCGTTCCGCTACGTACATCGCCACGCTCGATCTAGGGTAACGAAATGCTTGACGCATTCCGCTACGGAAAAATCAACAAGCCCTTGATGCGTTCCGCTACGTTTAGGCTTTCCACAGCGAGAACTGGTCGCTGATTTGTCGGAGGTAATCCAACGCGTCTTCCAATGAGGTGGTTTCCACACCGGAGACTCGGCCGGCTCGATCGCAGGACTGCAGCAACAGCAGTTCTTCGAAACTCTCGTGGGCCTGGAGGCGCAACCGAGCGCGGCGGCCCAAGCTGCCATCGACCAGCCGATGCGCGTCCATGTGGTGTTGGATCAGCCAACGCGTCCGCGGAGTGATGGTGTCGCCGATTGCCTCCAGGCCAGCAGCGACATGATCCTGCGGGTCGATGCCTTTGCCTACATCGTGCAGCAAAGCCGCCAACAAGAACTCTTCATCGTAGGGCAGCTGATCCATGGCGTGATCAAAGACTTGCAAGCTGTGGTACAGCACATCGCCCTCGGGATGGTACCGCGGCGATTGTTGCACGTCGTCCAATGGCAGCAGCAACGAGTAGAACAATTGGAAGCGATCGACCGCGGAGGCAGCTTCGGCTTCGGCCGCCACCAAATCCAAGTCGGGGTACTCGTGGGCCAAGCGTTGTTCGAACTCCGCCAGCGACGCTCGCTCGATGGCCTTCCCCGTAATGCTGCTAGTGAATGTGTGTCGCAACCACTTGGTGGGATACACGGTCAGCTCGATGGGAAATCGGTCGCGGATGTGCAGGTGCTGATAAACCTGGGACTGGCCACCTTTGACCACGCGTTTTCGTTCCAGCTCACTGAACAGACCGTGGTACTCCAGTTCCGCTCGGACCGACTCGACCGAGTCCGCGAAGACGTGCACGTCGATGTCCGACCCCTGGCGAATGTGTCCAGTCAGGACGCTGCCGATCAACTTGGGGGAGAAACGCTGCAGCAGGCGGAGCAACCGCAGGCCCTCGATCCGCATCTCGCGGAGCAGATCCGTGCAGCGTTCGCCTTCGTGCAAATGGGCCAGGATCCGGACCTGGTCGCGGATCTCCGCGTTGCTGGGCAGATCCGCGGGCTTGACCCAGCCCTTCTGCACATAGCGAGCGGCCTTCATCTTGGCGCGATAATATTCCGACTCTTCGCGGGCGTACAGCAACCGCGCCGCTTGCCAGGCAATCTGCTGGCGAACTTTAGAAACCGTCATGCAAGTCGCTGGAGATTCACAGCGAGGGAACGAGGAAACCCGGCAGGGACGAACGCCCTGCCTGCTCAAAAGCCTAATCGCCAACCGGCCGCCTGCCAAGGCCGCCCCAGGGCCTGGGCATGGGCAGGCAAGGCGGCAGGCGTTAGACTGAATCCCTGACGCGACCGGTGCGCTGCGGCCCCGGGTCGTTCCATTCTCCCACGCAACCAGGTAAGGGAAGCCATGAAAGGCTTGATGTTTTTGCCGTTTGTCGCTTTGACCTTCTTCAGTTGGGGGCTGTACGGTCCCACGCTGCATCTGGGGCAAGATGCGTTTGGCGCCGAAGGGCAGCGGAGCGCGTTCCGGCCCTTCATCTGCGTGGGCCTGGCGTATTTCATGGTGGCGGTGTTGGTCCCGGCCATGGTGCTGCGAACGCGGGGCGAGGTCGGCCACTGGACCATGAAAGGCTTTATCTGGAGCTTTGCGGCCGGAGCGATTGGCGCGGTTGGCGCGTTGGGGATTATCCTGGCACTCAAGTTCGGTGGCGATCCGATCTACGTCATGCCGTTGGTGTTCGGCTGCGCTCCCGTCGTCAACACGATGGTGACGATGTTGATGACCGGCAATATGAAGCAGGCTTCCTGGCCGTTCTTCTTGGGTATCGTGATCGTGGCGATTGGCGCAGCCGGCGTGCTGGTGCACAAGCCCAGCAAGCCCAAGCCCTCGGCCACGGCCGCCATTCCGGCTGTCTCGCGGATCCACGCTGACGCGACGCCCGCGACCGCGGCAACCTTAGCTGCCAATCCGACCGTGTCCCCACAAGACGAGGCCCAGTCCCCTCCGGCGGGGACCGCTGCTGAGACGTCGGCGGGATCGGACCAAGACGCGAGCTCGAGCCAGGCGGCTGGCAATAGCGGCAACCAAGACTCGGCTTCCACCCTGCCGGCCACGGCCGCCGTGGTGGCCACCGACCAGGACGAGGCGTTCAAGGACGACGATCGCGGGGCGTTTGCCTCGATGGTCCTGCGGGGCATGTTCATCCTGATGACCGCTTTGTGTTGGGGGGCCTACGGACCGGTGTTGCACAAGGGTCAGCAGGTGATGGGTGGCAGCCGTATGCGGCCGTTCCTCTGCGTGGGCCTCGCGTATTTTGTGGTCGCCGTGATCTTCCCATTGGCGATACAAACCGGCTTTCGCCCGGAACCGGGCAGTTGGTTCAGCTTCGGCGGTTGGTTTTGGAGCATTCTGGGCGGATCGCTGGGAGCCCTGGGGGCGTTGGGGATCATTTACGCGTTTAACTTCGGCGGCAAACCCTTGTTCGTGATGCCGCTGGTGTTTGGCATTGCTCCGGTTGTCAACACGTTTTCCGAGATCATCGGCAAAGGGTTGTGGGGACAGGTGGATACCTTTTTCTATCTCAGCCTGTTCCTGGTCATCGCCGGCGCGGTGACGGTGCTGATCACGGCTCCCAAGGCCAAACCGCACAAGCCGGAACCCGCCAAAGCCTAGTGTTTGGCAAAAAACGGGGCTGCCGAGGACTGTTCGTCGGCTCCCGCGCGACTCACAATAAGACGAGTGGACGCAAGACTCCGAGCCCTGCGGCAACCCCGCTCGGGCTTTCCGCCAAAGGAGTCTTCGGGCAGCGGGCCAAACTGGGCGCCAAACTGGGCGCCAGCGGGGAGCGAGTGTTGGGACACGAGTGTGAACGGGGGAGTTTCCCCGCGGACTTAGTGGAAGTCGGTCAGTGCGAAACACCATAAATTGGGCCAGCCCGGACTTGCAGAGCTTGGTGGATCTGTTTTTTCCCCAACCGGAGTCGTTGGGCGTCTTCCAGGAAGTCACTGCCGCGGAGTTGCCGGAGGCCTATCAACGGCTGTTGGCGCATCCGCATCACATGACCGTCGCTAACGAGGCCTTTCACGGCGGGCCGGTCACCGTCCACGTGGTCGCCGAAAGTCGCTCGGAGTCACATTACAGCCGCCAGATTCTGCTGCGTCGTTCGTCGGACCACCGAGTGGTGCAGTATGGAATTGTCCGCATCAATCGCAGCCAGCTCCCGGCGGAGGTCGTCGCCGAAATCGAACGTGGCGACACTCCCCTGGGGCGAATCCTGATCGAACACGACGTCATGCGGACGGTCAAACTGCTGTCGCTGTGGCGGATCGTCCCCGGTCCCTATTTGCGGGAGCAATTCGCCGCGGCTGCCCTGACAGAGTGTTATGGTCGTACCGCCTTTTTGTACCTGAATGGGCTGCCAGTGGTCGAACTGTTGGAGATCGTCAACGTGTAGCGGTGCGATCGAGGGCGCGTGAGGCGCTGGGTGTCGCTCTGACGCGGGACGCTGTTTCCCCGCATCTGTCTGCCGGAATGGAGAGGATCGATGAACAAGTGGTTTTGGCTGACGATTGGCGGGCTATTGCTCCTCCATCATGACTTTTGGTTCTGGGACGATGCCACCTTGGTCGGTGGATTCCTGCCGATTGGCTTGGCCTATCATGTCGCACTGTCGATCCTCATCACGGTGGCCTGGGCCGTGCTGACAATCACCTGTTGGCCCAAAGATTTGAGCCAGGAATAAGCCGATGAACGATTACTCCGCTCTCACGTCCCTGCCCTCCGTGTTGCTCGCGCTACAGGCGACCGACGCGTCAGACTCCATGTCAGCTGGGTTGATCCGACTATTGGTAATTGTCGCCTATTTCTGCTTATTGCTAATACTGGGAGGGGTAGCGACTTCGTTCCTGAAGAACAGCAATCGCGATTACCTTCTGGCCAGTCACTCGATTGGGCCGTTTTTGCTGCTGATGAGCCTGTTCGGCACCACGATGACGGCCTTTGCCTTGGTGGGTTCCAGCGGCGAGGCGTTTGTGGATGGCATTGGCATTTATGGTAAGTTGGCCAGCATCAGCGGGTTGGTGCACTCGTTGTGTTTCTTCGTGATTGGCACACGTGTGTGGAAGTACGGTAAACGTTTTGGGCACACCACCCAGATCGACTTTTTTCGCGACCGTTTGGATAGCCCGCGGATGGGGCTATTCTTGTTCCCGGTCTTGATCTTACTGCTGATTCCCTATGTCCTGGGCGGGGTGATCGCCAGCGGCACGGTGGTGCAGTCGCTGACGGCGGGGGCCTTTCCGACGTTCTTCCCTCATGAACAAGCGGCACTCGCCGGCGGTGTCCCGCCGTACTTGGGTTCGTTAGTGGTCTGTTTGGTGGTCCTGTCGTATGTCTTTTTTGGCGGCATGCGTGGTACGGCCTGGGCCAATTGCTTTCAGACCCTGGTGTTTATGGTCCTGGGCATCGTCACGTTTTACGTGATCGCCATGAAACTGGGGAATGGGACCGACCTATTCAGTAGCATGGCCAACGCGATCCGCGAAGTCCCTCGCAAGCACATCACGCGGGAAGAAATGTCCCACTCGCTGTTTATCACTTACATGTTGATACCCCTATCAGTGGGGACATTCCCGCATATTTTCCAGCATTGGTTGACGGCCAAAAACGCCGCGGCCTTCAAGCTGCCGATCGTCATGCATCCGTTTTTTATCATGTTGGTGTGGGTGCCCTGCATCTTGATTGGCGTTTGGGCGGCGGCACCCGGTGTGTTGCCAGAGGAGTGGTACGGCCAACCGATGGCCCACCAAAACAAGGTCCTCAGTTACTTGGTCACCAAGCACACGACGCCCTTGGTCGGAGGACTGTTGGCCGCCGGCATTTTGGCGGCGGTGATGTCCAGCTTGGACAGCCAATTTCTCTGCATGGGCACGATGTTCACCAACGACATCTACCAGCGATTTGTGCGGCGAGCGGATGCCGTATCGAACTCGACAGCCGTCGCGGCTAGCCCCGCGACTGAGGCGGCAACTCCAACCGGTGCGGCGGCAGCCGAGCGTCTCCCGGCCCCCGCGGAGACCTCGGTCTGGGTGGCACGCGGATTTATCTTGGCGATCGTCGCCATCAGCTACATCTTGGGCATTGTCCTGGACGGCCGCAGTATTTTTCGACTGAGTATCTGGTGCTTCTCGGGCTTTACCGGGCTGTTCCCACTGATCTTGGCGGCTTTGTACTGGCGAGGCCTGACCGCCCGAGGCACCCAAGCCGGCATCGTGACCATGGCCGTCACCTGGAGCTACTTCTTCTACGTGTCGGGCTTCGGCCAAGGCGTTATGGGCGAGGACGGCGTCCAACGTCCTTACAAACTGTTGGTCCCAGGTACCGATTGGGACATCCTGCCCGTGGTGCCCATCACCTTGGCCACGACCGTCGTCATGCTGGCCGTCTCGTGGCTCACCCCCAAACCCTCAGCCGAGACACTCCAGCGATACTTCGACGAGGCAACCGTTCCCACCCCGTAAAACGCATCAGCCCCGAGGATTACCTCCCAACCGTGAACGGTTACTCGGTTACTCGGCTACTCGAGGCGCCGTCTAACCGGTCCTCAACGACTCAAGACACTGACGGTGCAACAACCGCCCAGGAACAAACCCAAAACGCACAGCACCAACCCGATGGTCAAGGTATTGCTGCCGTCGGTGGACATATTGCCGTTGCCAATCCGCAGCGTGTCGCCAACGCCGATGTACAACCCGACCAAACTGAAAACGAAACTGCACGGCAGGCACAATCCCAAAATTCCCAAGAAAAGCACCAACTTGCTGCGGGGGGCCGGCAGCTGTGCCTCCAGTGGCAGGGCCCCGTATCGAGTCGCCCCAGCATTTTGGGGCGAATACGAGTGGGGCGGGTACTGCGGGGGTGAATACGATGGGTAGCCGCGCGGGCCAGACGAAGAGGGCGTCGCAGGGGGACTCGCGGCCGCATGCCAACCGGTCAGCGGGGCCTGAGCTGCCGAGGCGACCGGCCCCAACCACAGACCACCCGCAACTTGACCTCGGCCCGGCACTTGGGATTGGAACAGCCGCTCCAACGGGGTCCAGTCGTTGAAGTCGCCGCCCTGAAACCAAGTCCCCGCCCCCAACTGTTGGGTGCGAATCTCTTGCTCGAACGCCGAGCGACTGAGCCCGGTCAGCACCCGACCAGCTGGCGTCCTCAGGGACCACGTTCCGCGGTCCAAGTCCGACGACGGGGAAGTGCCATTGCCCAGCGGCCCGGCCGCACCCTGTCCTGCACTGCCCGCACTGCCCGTCGGGTTCGCACTGCCCGTCATGCCCGAGCTGTCTGCACCTGGGAACGACGTCGCCGGTGGATAATAACGCTGCAGGGCCTGGCAGTTGGGGCAGCGGATCGTCTTATCACGATGCTCCGCGCGGATCCGCAGGCCACAGCGACATTCGCTGCAATGAAATTCCAAATAATCCATGGCAATGGTCGAATAATACTCGTTAGGTGCCTTGTCGGTCACCGGGACATGACCGTCAACCGTTCGCTCCCCACCCGTTTATCTTGGCGAATTCTCGCTCGGATTACCATCGCGGGCGTTCTCAACCGCCACTTCATCAACCGCCGTAAGATCAACCACCGTGTGATCAACCGCCGTGTGATCAACCGCCGTGTCATCAACCACCGTGTCATCAACCACCGTGTCATCAACCACCCGGGTCATCAACTCTCGAGTCATCAACTCTCGAGTCATCTGGAGTCGCGGCGGGATGGTTGTGTCGCGGCAACTGCTCGGCCCAACGAGCCAATTGCCGCAGGGATTCATCGGTCGCGTCACGGTGCCGTTGGCACCAACGACGGAGCGAGGCGTCGTCATCGATATCTTCCAGTGGAGACAGCAACGCCTGAGGCAAGCCCGTCGCCGCCGCTCGCTCTTGCGATTGCCGCAGGACTTGGTCCGTGCTCCAAGCGATGTCGCGGAATACCGTCGGAACCGGGCGACTGAGTCCCACCAAGTAATACCCCCCGTCGCTGGCCGGCCCCCAGACGATCGGTACCTGATCCAATCGCTGCCAAGCCGACTCGATCAGGCCGGCATCGACGTCCAAACAATCGCTGCCGACAACCACCACTTGGGTCGCTCCTCGGTCGAACTGCTGCTGGAAAAAGCTGGCCAAGCGTTGCCCCAAGTCACCGTCGGCTTGGGCCTGCAGTTCCCAATCCGGCGCCACCGCCGCAAAGTCTGCTGCGGCATTCGCCGGCGCGAAGACAATCACGGCCGAATCCGCCGCCGCGCGACGAATCTGCTGCAACACCCCCAACAACATCCGACGGTAGAACTCGGACGCGGCTTCCGCCCCCAAGGCCGCGGCCAACCGCGTCTTGACGGCCCCCGCCGACCAGTACTTGGCGAAAACGCCGACGACCCGCATGCCAATTCCCTCTCGCCAACCCACCCGTTCACAACATACCAAACTGGCCGCGACTCTGCTAAGCTAGTGCTTGGTCACAATTTAATTTTGGGATCGGTGTGGCAAAGGGGTCAGGCGTCAATTGCCGGAACGGCCCTACGGGTGCTGCGCACAATTGACGCCTGACCCCTTTGCCACACCCCAAGTTCTGGCTGTGACAAAGCACTAGGCACAGCCGTTTCGTTCCCAGACTCCCTGCCGGGGCCCGCCTCCATGTCCACCGCTGCGAACTTCGCCCAGCTCGTGCGTCAGAGCCAATTGGTCGAAGAAGACGCCCTCTCAACCGCCTTGGCAACCGCCTTGGCCGCTACCCCAGCGACCTCCGCCACGGATCTGGCGCGGCAACTGATCCGCGCCGGGCACTTGACGTCATGGCAAGCTGAAAAACTGTTGGCCGGCAAACACAAGGGCTTTTTCCTGGGCAAGTACAAGTTACTGCAGCCATTGGGGGCCGGCGGGATGAGCGTCGTGTACCTGGCCCAACACCAGCTACTCGGTCAACGTCGCGCGATCAAGGTCCTGCCGAAGTCGAAGGTCTCCGACAGCAGCTACCTGCAGCGATTCTACCGCGAGGCCCAAGCCGCCGCGCGGCTGAACCATCCCAACATTGTGCGGACCTTCGACATCGATCACCAAGCGGACCAACACTACATGGTCATGGAATTCATCGAAGGCGAGGACCTGGCCAGCATCGTCAAACGCGAGGGTGCCCTGCCCTACCCTGTGGCGGTCGACTACCTACAGCAGGCAACGCGGGCGCTGCAACACGCCCATGCCGCCGGCATGGTGCATCGCGACGTTAAGCCCGGCAACCTGCTCCGCACACCCCAGGGACAGATCAAGTTATTGGATTTGGGCCTGGCCAAGTTCAGCGATCAAGGCTCCGACTTGACCTTGACGCACGACGAGACCCTGATGGGAACCGCTGATTTTCTGTCGCCCGAACAGGCCCTGCATAGCCATTTGGTGGATCATCGCGCCGACCTGTATTCCCTCGGTGCCACCTTTTATTTTTTCATCGCGGGTCATCCCCCGTTCCCCGAAGGCACCGTGGCCCAGCGATTGATTCGACACCAATCCGTCGAGCCTCCCTCGTTGGTGTCCCTACAACCCGCCTGCCCGCCCTTCCTGTCTGAACTGTGCCAGTGGATGATGAAAAAGCAGCCCAGCGACCGCTGCCCCAGCTGCGATGACCTGCTGGCTGCGCTCGGTCGTTGGCAACTTGACCCCACCCAGACCCACCTGCCGCTCACCCCGCCTCTCCAGCCGGCCGCGACCCGTTTGGCACCCGAGACAACCGCCCCGGCCAGCGACTCGAGGTCCCCTGGGCAATTGCCAACAAAATCCAGCAAAGCGGCTCGCACCGCAACCACTGGCAAGCGCCGCTCCTCGAGCCTCGGCTACTGGCTGGTGGCCGCCTTGTTGTTCGTGTTGCTCCTGGCCCTCGGGGGCTTGTGGTGGGCCTTCAGCAACCTGCCTACCTGAGTGGGAACAGACACCCCACGCAAAAAAACGGCAACCGTTCACGCGGTAGGGTGCCGTGGAGCAAGTCGGACGACCCGCACAACCGTTTGTGAATAAAACCAATGGTGATTGAGCGAGTTTGCCCCACGATCGATCCGACTTGCGTTGGCGCCCCCGCCCCCCAAGTTGAGCAGCCAACCGTGAACCGTTGCCAAAAAAATGGCGAAGTGCTTTGTCACAGCCAAAACTTGGGGTGTGGCAAAGGGGTCAGGCGTCAATTGTGCGCAGCACCCGCTGGGCCGTTCCGGCAATTGACGCCTGACCCCTTTGCCACACCCAATTGTGCGCAGCACCCGCTGGGCCGTTCCGGCAATTGACGCCTTATCCCTTTGCCACACCAATCCAAAAATTAAATTGTGACAAAGCAGTAGAATGGCCTAGCTTGGGGTAAACTATAGGTGAACCGCGGGACTCGGTAGCTGCCGTCAGCCCGCGGTAGGCCGATGCCACAGCCGTCCGCTTGTCCCCCGGTCGCCTTTCCCCAGAGCCACGAAGATGCGTTTATTTGCCTCTGCCCCATCCCCATCGCGTTTGTCAGTTGCCGTCTCGACGGGGGTTCGGCGGTGGGCGACCGCTTGGTGTGCCGCGTTGTGGCTGTGCGGTGGACTCGGTGTTTGCCCCCCCATGCCGGAACGGCTGTTGGCCATGCCGATGCAGGAGACGATGGCCGATCCCAAGGTGGCTCAACTGAAAGCGCATCTGGATGCCGCTGAAACAGCCTATCGCGGCCAGGACGTGGCCCAGTTGACCGAACATGTCAACGCGGCGATCCAAGTCTTGGAGCAGATCCTGGCGGCAGCCCAGCGGTCCGATGTGCCGGAGGTCCGCAACCAGCACAAACGCTTGGTCGCTGCGCATCGCATCCTGCGGAACCTCAAGGCCAAGCCAGACGCCTTGCCGCAGATGAAGTTCAACTTCGTCGAGCCGGGAGCCGATGCACCCAAGATGGAGGCGAATCGAGTCTCCTTTCAGAATGCGATTGCTCCCTTGATCGCCAACAAGTGCGGCCGCTGTCACGTCACTCGAGCGAGTGGCGGCACCCAATTCGCATCGGCCATGGAGTTAAGTGCTTTGGTCTTTCCGGGTGACCCCGGACGCAGTTATTTGTACGAAATTGTTGAAAACGACACGATGCCGCAGGGCAACAACAAACTGACAGCCGATGAGAAATCGCTGCTCAAGTTATGGATCGAACAGGGCGGGCAATTGGACCCAGGCCTGACGGACTACGACCTGCGGACCGTGGCAGCAGCTCCCCCGACCGCGGCGGGTGACTCGCCCGAGATTCCGCGCGCGACCGAGTCAGACACCGTCTTCTTCTCACGCGACATCGCGCCGCTGCTGGTCGCTTCATGCCAGGGCTGTCACCTGCAAACCAACCAAGTTCGCAACGGACTGTCCTTGGACAATTTCACTCGTTTGTTGCAGGGTGGTGGCGCCGGTCCTTTGCTGGTACCCGGTGAACCCGAAAATAGCCTATTAATCAAGAAACTACGCGGCATGGCCGACGGCCAACGCATGCCGCTCAATCGTCCCGCCTGGAGCGACGAACAAATCGAACTGGTCAGTACCTGGATTCGCGAGGGCGCGAAGTACGACGGATTGGATCCCATCGAACCAACGGTTGAATTGGTCGAGCGGAGTCGCCTCAGTCGACTGGGAATTGCCGAGATCAACACCCTCCGCGAACAGCAACTGCTGCAAGCCTGGCGGTTAGCCTTGGTCGATCAACCTTACCAACAGGGCCAAACCGACCACTT
Organism: Pirellulaceae bacterium; assembly: GCA_018402565.1. Lineage (GTDB taxonomy): Bacteria > Planctomycetota > Planctomycetia > Pirellulales > Pirellulaceae > M30B19. Next base: position 245,645 of record JAGYIQ010000005.1, read on the forward strand.
CCTGTGGATCGCCGGTGCCCAGGTGGACGCGACCAAGATCGAAACCTGGCTCAAGTCGGCCGAACAGGAGTACAAGCGTCGTCGCCAGGCCATGAACGTGCAACCGAACAACGCGTATGCTGGCGGAAAGATTCTGATTTTGATCCCGGAGTCCAATTACGACTTTAGTGAAATGTCGAAGCTCTTGAGTCGTCGCGAAGTCAACACCCAGCGCCGCGGCTATTGGCAGTCCACCCTGATGGGACCTTATCTGGTTTTAGCCGCAACTCTGAGCGACCAACAGCTGGAGGAGCTTTTGCCGAGCTGGGTCGGCTCGGCGATGGTCGCCAATCTGGCTCCGGGTCTACCGGTGTGGTTCTGTGACAGCCTAGGCTTGGCTCTGAGCGACGGGGGACGAGGTCGCGAACGGGGCCCCGCGGCCAACGAAACCAGTTTCAGTGCCGATCAGATCCGACGTTGGCTGGGTGGACAGTTGCCTTTGGCCGAGAAAGAGGGGCTGGACCAAGCGCTGGCGGCGGCCTGGCGGAAGCAACGTCAACGGCTACCGGAACTGCTGGCCCGGTTACAACAGGGCGAACGGCTGGAAACCGCGTTGCAAATCCCTTCCGCCGCCGCCTGGGTCGAGTTTATCGGCAACGCTCTGCAGCGTTAGGATTCGTCCTGAGGACTTGTCAGCAATTAACTTACCGAATTGAAAATCAGCCGGAGTGCTTTAGCACCCGGCAATTTCATCAACCACGTTCTGCAAATAACGGGAATCGGACAAAACACAAAAACTAATGAAAAGGCGGCTCGTTGCCTCTTGGCCACACCGCCACCGTCGGCCTCGTGCCGGCGGGGCGATGCCTGACCGGCTACCAGCGCGCCCTAATAATCAAAAAACAGGAACATTGCCCCAACTGTTGCTAAGCTATCCGTTAGTCCGGAAAGTGCTGCGCGATTTTTCGACGGAGGAACTGGACGCTATTTTGTAATTGCTGAAACCCGTCGACGCCGTCTTCCACGCTGATCCAACTGTCGAAGCCCACGCCGCGCAGAATCGTAAAGATCGCGTCGTAGTCGTTCAACCCTTGGCCAATCTCGCCATGCCGCAATCGCTTGGCATAGCCCAAGGCCCCGGTTTCCTCGCGGCGCAAGTCCTCCAAGGTACCTTCAATCAAGTAGCGGTCGCTGGCATGCATCGTCACCACGCGTCCCGCCACGCGACGCAGCAACTCCAGCGGGTCATCTCCCGCCAAATACGCGTTACTGGGATCGTAGTTCACACCAAAACCGGCCTGCGGCAGGCGATCGACCAATCGGCAAAACACGTCCATCTGCTGGGCGAATTCCGGGTAGTCCCAAAAGTCGTCCTTGTAATGATTCTCCAAAATCAGCGTTACGCCCAACTGTTGGGCCAAAGGCAGGCAGGCCTCGATGCACTGGGCCGCCAACTCCACGCCCTGCTCGATCGAGAGCTCCGGCCGCCGCTGCCCGCTGAGCACGCGACAGTAGCTGCCACCCAGTTCCGCGGTCATGCGGATCCAGCCCTGCTGCTTGGCAATCTCCGCCGCCCGAAACTCGGCCGACGGATGCGTGAAGTCCGGTGAACAGCACATCATCGGGATGACCATGCCATACGATTCCACCTGCCGACGAAACTCCGGCCAACGCCGGGCGTCCGCCATCTCCAAGAACCCGGCGTACCACTCCAACCCCTCCACCTCCAGCGTCGCGGCCATTTCGATCCACTGGTGCAGGGTCATCGATCCCTCTTTGCAGAGGGCCGTCATGTAGGCTTTGGGAAATACCGCCAATTTGGGCATGCGCGCGTGTCCTCGAGCTGCGATTCGACTGGTCAAAATTCGCCGATCTTGCTAGGCTGCCACTCGCGGTGGACCAATCACCACCCGAGCAATCTTGTTGCTAGCAGTTCCGTTGACGTAGCCCATTGGCCGCCCCGTTTCGCCCGCCGCCGTTTGTCCGACCAACCACGAGCCCGACCAACCACGAGCCCGACCAACCACGAGCCCGACCAACCCATGAACTTGTTCGACCGCTACGTATTGGGATTGTTTCTCAAGATCATGCTGGTGTGTTACTCCAGTCTGGCGGGGCTGTATTTGATCATCGACGTCTTCAACAACTTGGATGAATTCGTGGAGCTTGGCAAGCGGGGAGGCTCGCTGATGAGTGTCTTGTCGGCGTATTATGCCCCGCGTTTGGTGGGCTTGTTCTGTGAAGTCAGTGGGTTGTTGTACCTGTTGGCGGCGATTTGCACGCTGACGCGACTGCAGGCCACCCACGAATTGGCGGCGGTGCAGGCGGCTGGCGTCAGTGTCCGTCGGGTGACGCGACCGATTCTGTTGCTGACCGCGGTGCTGTGCCTGCTGACCTGGGGGGCGCGGGAGGTGTTGCTGCCCAAGTATCGCGAGATCCTATCGGTGAGTCCGCAGGAGATGCTGCGTGGCCAGCCGCTGCCGGTGGTCTCCCAAATCGACTACGACTCGTTGATCATGTTCCGCGGCCAAGAGATTGACCTCTCCCGCCGGACCATCCACGGCATCGATCTGCAACTGCCGCGCGACTTGCAGCCCAGTCCTGGAGCCGGGCCAGCCGCCGCTGGCACTGGCACTGCCACGCCAGAACTTCCCGTGGATCGAGCCGTGGACCCGCCGGGGCAGGACCCGCGGAGGGACAGGCCGATCGGTGGTGGCGGCGGGCAATTGAAGGCCAAGCTAGCGGTCTGGCAGCCGGCGACCGAGCAGCACCCGGGCGGCTTTTTGCTGGAGGGCGTGGAACTGCCTGAGACTTGGGCGGGATCTGCTAGCGTTGTGCAGAATGGCGAGCCGCGGGTGTTGTTGCCGAGTGACCAGGCGTGGTTGGAGGCGGACCAGTGTTTTGTGCCGACCCACTTGAGTTTGTGGCAGTTGGCGCGGGGTGCGGCTTGGTTCCGGTCGGCTTCTTTGGCAGAACTGGTGGCCATCAATCGCAGCGGCAGCGTGCGTTTGCCGGCGGCCCATCGAGTGGAAATGCATTGGCGCTTATTGCGGCCGTGGATGGATTTTATGTTGTTGTTGATCGGCTTGCCGTTGGTGTTGCGACCGGGTGGTCAGAAGCTCGTGGTGGCCGCGGGGTACTGCGCCCTGTTGATGTTGGGCGTGCAGTTGTTGATCATGGCCGCCCAGTTTCTCGGGGGTCAACAGATTCTCAAGCCAGCCGCTTTTGCCGCTTGGTTGCCGCTGCTGGTGTCGTTACCGATCGCCGTCTGGTCCTACCAACGCTTCAACTATTGAGTTCTGCGGGCGGGTCGGGGCCCGTGCCTCCAATTGCAGAAACTTATATTGCGGCTGATTTCCTGCGTTTCTATACTCGGCTGTCGCAATAAAGGATTATTGCGTCGTGTTCCGTGCCAGGATGGTCAGGTAGAACGCTTTTGATTCGGCTCCGCGTAACCCGTTGCTCTTGTGTTAGCGCTGCCCGCGTGCGGGGTGAGCCCGGCCGGATTGCGTGCGGAGGGTTGATCGCGTGGCTGTGGCTTGGCCTGGGTGCGTTGTCGACGGCCTTTGCGCAGGCCCCACTGGCGCAGCAACAACCGGACTTCGGTCGCTACCGGGGCGGCGAATCGGCGCCAGCGGCCTTGGGCTTGCCGGCGTTCCAGCCGACGGATGGCAACAGCAGTAGCGTCATCGAGTGGGGGTCGAGCGGCTCGAGTTTCCGCGGCACGCCCGAGCCGGCGCAAGCGTGGCAGCCCAGCCAGGACGGGCCCCAAGCCGTGTTCGGCCTACTGCCACCGCTCAATAGCCCCAATACCGGAGCGCAATCGCCAGGTACTTGGCCCACGGGAGCAGCGGCACAGGGCCTGGCAGGTCCGGGTCTGGCAGGTCCGGGCCTGGCAGGTGTCGGTGCCTCGGCTGCGACTACGCCATCGTCCTCCGGCACCGCTTTGAGCGGCGAAAGTGGCCAGCCGGTCCAGGTGCAGATCTTTCCCCGCAATGCCGGCGTGGACTTGAACGTCAGGAATTTGCCTGGGCGGGTACCGGGCGAAGAAGTCGTCTTGGCCACTGGCGGGGTGCGGGTGGTGATCGACAGTCCGGCGTTGATGCAACCGACGGGTGATGGCTTATCGAACTTGGGCCGCGGCGAGCGGTTGATCATCCAAGCCGATAACTTGGTGGCCTGGACCAATCGCCTGTCCTTTCTGGGTGGTTCAAACGAGGCCCCACGGTGGGAACTGTACTTGGAGGGCAATGTGATCTTCGCGTTGGGCCAGCGGGTCGTCTACGCGACCAAGATGTTCTACGACGTGAATCAACAACGCGGCACGATCCTGGATGCGGAGATATTGTCGCCGGTGGCCGAACAATACGAAGGCCTGATTCGCTTGCGGGCCGACGTGTTGCAGCAGGTCAATCCACAGCAATTTCGAGCTTATGGCGTGGGGGCCACGACCAGTCGCTTGGGGGTACCGAACTATTGGTTCAGTTCCAACGAGGTCAATTTGACGAGGACGCAAGCCTACGCGGTCGACCCGACCACCGGCGCGGTGCCATTCGATCCGCTGACAGGTGAGCCAACGGTCCAGGATCGATTTGCAGTGGATAGCTACGACAATTTTATCAACGTCCTGGGTCGCAAGGTGCTGTATTGGCCGGTCTTCAAAACCGATCTGGATAACCCGCAGTACTACCTCGAGAACTTTTCTGTCGGAAATGACGGCATTTTTGGATTTCAGGCCCGCTCGCGCTGGAACATGAACCAGGTCTTGGGCTTGACCCCGATGGAGGGTACACGCTGGACCGGGGCTTTGGACTACTTGTCCAATCGCGGCGTGGCACTCGGTTCTCGCGTTACTTACGACCGTGCCAATGGCTTTATCTTCCCTGGTGTGACCAAGGGCTTTTCCGATTCGTGGTTCTTGTTGTCAGATCAAGGGGTAGATAACCTGGGGCTGGATCGACGGCAGACGCCGATTGAGGAAACGCTGCGTGGTCGATCGATTCGGCGGCACGACCATCGCTTCGTCAATGGTGATCGGTTCTTGGGTGAGTATGGCCAGATCAGCGATCGCAATTTTTTGGAGCAGTTTTACGAACGCGAGTGGGACGAGGAAAAAGACTTAGCGACGAGTCTGCGATACCAGCGACTCCGCGAGAATCGCTTGTTTGAGGTGGGGGGCGACGGCAACGTCAACGACTTTTTCACCCAGACGCAGTGGTTGCCGCGGGCGGATTTTCATTGGCTGGCGCAGCCGGTGTTTGGTTCTTCGGTCACATGGCATTCGCACTCGCATGTTGGCTACGCCGACCTGAAAGTGGGCGACGCGCCGACCAATCCGGTGGACTTGGCCAAGTACACTCCCTTGGCTTGGGAGGCAGAGCGAGAAGGGCTGCGGGCGGGCACCCGCCATGAGTTGGAGTTCCCGGTCCAGTTGGGGCCACTCAAAGCGGTCCCCTACCTGTTGGGCGACGCAACTTACTGGGGAGAAGACTTGAACGGCACCGAGGTCACGCGGCTGTACGGCCAAGGCGGCGTTCGCACCAGCCTGCCGTTCTGGACGGCCGATCCCACGGTCCAAAGCGAGTTGTTCAACTTGAATGGGCTGGCCCACAAGGTCAACATCGTCACGGACTTCCTCTACGCCGACGCCAATCAGGACTTGGATCGCTTTCCTTTGTACGACGCTTTGGACGACGATGCACAGGAACACTTCCGCCGCCGATTTCTGTTCGACACCTTTGGCTTGGGAGTCGGCGACAACGTGCCGCTGGCCTTTGATGAACGATTCTTTGCTCTGCGATCCGGCTTGCAGCGATACGTCTCGGCGCCCAGCAAAGAGATCGCCGATGATCTGACGGTCGTACGGCTGGGTGTGCAGCAACGGTGGCAGACCAAACGCGGCACGCCGGGCAATCAACGGGTGGTCGATTGGATCACCTTGGACCTGAACGGTCATTACTTCCCCGAGAGCGATCGCGACAACTTTGGTGAAGAATTTGGCATGTTGGATTACGACTTTCGTTGGCACATTGGCGATCGACTGGCGTTCTTGTCCGACGGCTACTTCGATACGTTTCAAGATGGCTTACAAACGGCCAGCGTAGGTTTGGCGGCCAATCGCCCCGAGCAAGGCGACGTGTACTTGGGTTTCCGCAACATCGATGGGCCGATCAACAGCAAGACGGTCAATCTGCGATTTAACTATCGACTGAGTCACAAGTGGGTGTTGCGGGCCAGCAACTCGTGGGACTTCGGCGGCACCGGACAGATCGGACAAACGCTGGGTGCGACTTATATCGGCGAGAGTTTCCTCTGGTACGCGGGCACCAACATCGACTACAGCCGCGACAACTTTGGTTTTATATTTAGCATCGAGCCCCGCGGGGTGCGCGGTGGTCGACTGGGTCGGTTGGGCGGCGCCACGATCCCAGCGCCCGGCATCGTGGGTATCGAGTGATCCAGGGCCAGTGACCGAGGAGGAAGCCAGCGGATGACGGAGTGGGATCGAGCGAACCGGCCCCCGCGGACATGGCGGGCCAAGTTCAGCGACGCGTTTATCGGAGTGGCTTGGGGCGTTGCCGGACAGAGCAGCTTCGTCGTGCACGGCGCGGCCTGCATCGCCGTCGTGCTGGCTGGACTCTGGTTGGGGCTGGAACCGTGGCAGTGGACCGCGGTGCTCTTGGTCAGCGGGCTGGTGGTTTGCCTGGAGTTGATCAATTCGGCGATCGAGGCCCTGGCACCGGCAGTCACCCAAAAGTACGATCCGCAGATCGATCGCTGCTTGAAGATCGCCAGCGGCGCGGTGCTGGTCGCCGCCGGTGTGGCGGTCCTGGTGGGCCTGATCGTCTTTCTGCCGCTGCTGCGAGCCAAGTTCTTCGGCTGAGTTGTCAGTCCTGCACGGGCGTCTCGACCAGCGATTGCCAGGCCGCTACCAACGATTGGCTGGCCTGTTCGATCTGCTGGGCGGTCGTCTCGCGTCCCAGCGACAGGCGGACCGTGCCGCGAGCGATTTCGACCGACAGCCCGAGATTCTCCAAGGTGGCCGAGCGACTGCCGCTGCCGCTGTGACAGGCGGAACCGGTCGAGGCGTAGACGTCGCTGGCACGTTGTAGGATCTCGTGCCCAGCAACGCCGGGGAACACGACACTCAGGGTGTTGGGCAACCGCGGGGCGCTGAGGGCATTGATGCGCAGACCGGGGATCTGGGCCGTCAGGGCTGCGGCCAACTCGTCGCGGAGGGTCGCCGTGGCTTGCTGGGGGGCTTCCCCTTGGGCCACCAGCCATTGGCAGGCGCGACCCAGTCCAACGATGCCGGGCACGTTCTCGGTTCCCGGTCGCAGCCCTCGTTCGTGCTGCGCCCCGGAAGCCACCGCGTGAACGGGTGTGCCAAAGCGGATGTACAGGGCCCCCACACCTTTGGGGGCGTAACATTTGTGCCCAGCCAAAGCCAATAGGTTCACCCCCAGTTCATCGACTTGGAAGCTGATTTTTCCGAGGGTCTGAGCGGCATCGCTGTGGAAGATGATCTCGCGATCCTGCAGCATGGCCGCCATGTCGGCCAAGGGCTGGATGGCGCCGGTCTCGTTGTTGGCATGCATGATCGACACCAGCCGCGTGTCGTGCCGCAAGGCCGCTTTGACGGTCTCGGGTTCAACCACCCCATCATAGTTCGAGGGCACGTAGGTCACCGCCCAGCCCAGTCGCTCCAGGCGGCGGATGGGCTCCAACACGGCTGGATGCTCGATCTGCGAGGTCACGATGTGGCCGTCGGCTTGACCCTCAATGGTTTGGCCCTCACCGAGCAAACAACCGAGAATCGCCAAGTTATTGCTCTCGGTTCCGCCACTGGTAAAGAAGATCTCTTCGCGGTCGGCACCGATCGCCGCCGCCACATGCATGCGGGCGTCCTCGATGGCCTCCGCGGCCGCGCGGCCCAAGGGATGATTGCTGGAAGGGTTGCCGTAGTGCCGTTGCAAGAATGGCAGCATGGCCTCGACCACTTCCTCGGCCACCGGCGTTGTCGCGTTATAATCTAAATAAATCGGTTTCACAAAAATCTTCTCCAGGAGAGGCTGTCGCCGGATCACCGAGTCCCTGTATCACCGAGTCCAAGAAATCCCATCCAAGCCACGGAACCGGCGACCACGGAGCAGGTAACTGCGGAGCAGGTAACCACGGAGCAGAAGTCGAGGGATCAGACCACCCAAGCGGGGGCCGAGGTGAGTCGCAGCCATTGGGGCGCCAGTCGACCGACAACGGAAGTGGCCAGGATGACACCGAGCAGACTGCCGGGCAAGGTACCCACGATGACAGCCAGTACCAAGCCGACCTCGCTGCCGGCCATCAGCACGGCCAGAACAGCGACCGCCGCGACCGCGGCGGTCACGCAGGCCACCATACAGAGGGCGGCCACCAATAGCAGCCCAGCGACGGCGACCATGGACATGAGTGGCCAGAAGCAGTAGAGGGACAAGGCGGGTCGCTGGCCGTAGTATTCGGCCACACAGACCTTCAAGCGAGCGTGATACATGCCCACGGCCCAGACGCCGACCAGCAGGATCACCGCCCAGTGCCGCAGGTCCCACTCGCGGGCATCCCAGGGGACTGCGAATACTAGCTTCAGAAGAACCGCGGCGTAGGCCACAACCAACAACAGCGTCTCAACGGTCACGCGATTGGCCATCCGCAGCACGTACTCCAAGGGCAACGGCTGCTGGGCGTGAAATTCGCGAACAGGAGGAGTCGCCATCGGTCACGTGCCTTAGGATGGAAAAGTGGGCTCGCGGGGTATGCGATACAAACACCGAGCGATCTGGGCCGGGGAACCTGGAGGCAACTCGGCCCGGCGGTAGTGCCACTGGGGGTCAGTGGGAATCAACCGCGGGTCTTCTGGCCACGGTCGAAACACGGGCCGGCCCAACAGCTGCAACAGCTTCCCGCTGTCCATTGTGACATCACCGGCTCGCGGTGGCATCGGTCCCGCCTCCAGCCGCGGGCAACCCAGCAGCAGGTCGGGATCGTAGCCACCCACCAAGTTTACGATCTGAGCGATCTGATACAAGCTCAGACGCGTCGGGCCGCCGGCATGGTACAAGCCGCCCCACTCCCCCGCCAGCATGGTCTCCAGGACCTCGTTCAGGCACTCGACGTATGTCGGCGTCCGGAACTCATCATAGTATAGCGTCGCGGGGAAGCCTTTGGCAAATCGCGATTGTATCCAATCGATCGCCCCGGCGTGACCGTTGAAGCTCAGTCCCATCGGCAGCGAGATCCGCAGGACCGCCGCATCCGGTCGCCCGGCCTGCAGCAGTTGTTCCGCCTGCACCATGGTCTGGCCGTAGACCGTCACGGGGTCGGTCGGATCGCTCTCGCGGTACCCCCCCGGCCCCTCGCCCGAGTAGACCAAGTCGATGGACAGGTGCACCAAGCGGGTCGGGGGCGCCCCGCTGGGTCGCATTTCGTCGGCCACCTCCAACAGCGATTCGACACTGGACACGTTGACCCGCTGGGCCATGGCCGGGTCCAACTCGCAGCTCTTCAGGGCACAGCTGCCGCCGCAATTGAGAATGCTGCGAAACGGATACTGGCGGAACAGCTCCCGCAACTGCTGGCGGTCCTCCGGGTCCAAGCCGACGATCCCCTCGCCCGTCAATCGCCAATTGACTCGCGGCCGGATCCCGATCACCTGGCCGGGGTACTTGAGCTGCAGATAATGGAACAGATTGAAGCCCACGACCCCGGCCACCCCCGTCACCAGGATCGGCAGCCGCCCCGCCCACTCCAAATGAGGCCGCTCGTCGCGGGGCTGGTTGAGTTCGTACGGGCAAAACGGTAAGGTTGCAGCCATCATCAAGTCCGAGCGAGCGGAGAAAGAAAACCAGCGGAACCGACTGCCGACGACGGTCCACCGATACGCGGTGCGGTTCCGAGCGGGGAACCGCAGAGTTTAACCCGAGCACAACTTAACGCAAATACAACGAAACACGAAGCACCTGCGGGATCGCCCATGTCGACTTTCCGAATCAAAATATGCGGGCTGACTCGGGTGGCTGACGCCTTGGCCGCCGCAGCCGCGGGCGCCGACGCGATTGGCCTGAACTTCAGCAGCCGCAGCAAACGCGGCATCTCGGCCGACCAAGCCGCCCAGATCTGCTCGGCGGTCAAGGCGCAGTCCCCAAACGTCTGCTGTGTGGGCGTGTTTGTCGAGCACCCTCCGGAGCAGATCGAGCAGATCGCTCGAACCGTCGGCCTGGATCTGATCCAATTGCACGGCGACCACCCCGTCGAAACGCTGGCGAGAGCCTGGTCGCGGCCGCTGCTCTGGGTCCTACGGGTGCCGGCCACGGCCCCCGCCGATTTGGCCCAAACCTGCGTTTCAGCCGCCCAAGCCGCTGTCCAGGCGACCGCTCAGTTCGCTGGCCGGACGGCCAGTACACCGTTACCCACTTCGGGCGCGGGCTGGCAAGCTGGGTTGCCTGCCGGCTCCCCCGCGAGGCTGGCCGGCATCTTGGTCGATGCTTACTCGCCGGCCGGCTATGGTGGGACCGGCGAAACGATCGATTGGCAGACCTTCGGCCAGCGGCACGCGTGGCGGGAGCTGGGCTGGAGCGACGCGGATTGGCCGCGGGACATGCCCCTGGTCTTGGCCGGTGGCCTGCATCCCGGCAACGTGGCGACCGCGATCGCGCAAGCCGCACCGACCGCCGTCGATGTCGCCAGTGGCGTGGAGACCGCGCCCGGCATCAAGTGTCCAGAAAAAATGGCCGCCTTTATCGCCGCCGCCGGCGGGGCCTCGCCGAACCCGGGAGAATAACCGCTGGCCGGGCACCCGCACACGACGCCCCAGCTCCGCGATTTTCGGAGCTTCCGTTAGCGGTTGCGGCAAGTAAACTGCCAGAGGGGTGGTCGATCGATCGGACGGTGGCTTGAGCATCGGGAGTCAATCAATGGCAACAACAAGTGGCAAGAGGCTCGGCTTGAGCGGTTGGAGCGGGGTTTTTCTACTCGGCCTACTCCTTTGGGCGACTGGGGGCAGTGACGCCGCCCAGGCGGCCGAATGGACCGATGAGCTGGCGGGACGCTGGCGCGGGCAATGGACCACCCAAGCGGACGGGGGGCGTCGCCCGCACCAGGGGACACTGCGGATGAACCTGCGGCCGCTGGGGGACGGCAGCTACCAGGGCACGTTTGTCGGCCGGTTTGCGGTGGTCATCCCCTACGCCTACCGGGCCCGCGTCGAACGGGTGGGCGATACCCTGACCTCCAGCAAGCGTCTGGGCCCCTTCGGCAGCTACGACATGCAACTGCGGCCAGGGCCCGGTGGAACCCTGCAAGGAGGCTGGTCGGCCGGCTCCGAACGAGGCGGAATCTCCCTCCGCCGCTGAAAATCGCCCGATTCGACTGGGCAAGGGCCGCAAAATTGGTCGAAACCCCTTCCATCGGCGCCCGGCGTCCGTTAAACTGTCGCCCCACGATCGACTGGCCTCCGGTATTTTTACTCGCCAAAAGTGGGTGAGTGAAGCGAAAGGTTTGAGTACTTATGCCCAAAATGAAGACACACAAAGGCGTGAAAAAGCGTTTTCGCCTCTCGGCTACCGGCAAGGCCATGCACCGTCAGGCCGGCACGAGCCACTTGAACTCGCGTTTGAGCAAGAAGCGCCGCCGCAACCTGCGTGGCACCACCGCGGCGGCCACTGTCAATGAAACCATGATCCAACGGGCCCTGGGCAAGTACAGCAACTAGTCCCACGGGTTTCGGTGCAGGCTATTTGGGTGCAGACTGTTTTTGGCTCGCTGAGCGAGCCGTTCGTTCCTCCGGCAGCCGGGCGTAAATCCTAACTTGGTCGGTCCCGGGCGACGAGCTTTTTGATTCGCAGCGTTCCGCCACTAGGTACCAAGTACCGATTGGCCGCGCACCGAATCGTCAGGCTCGACCTCCCACACCGCCAGGCCTTGCGTTGTCGATAACTAAGGTAGATTCGAAATGCGTACCATCAAAGGTGCCGCTCGGGCCAAGGCCAAGCGGAAACTGTTCAAGCGAGCCAAGGGTTATGTGGGCGGCCGTGGCCGGTTGCTCCGCAGCGTCAAGGAAACCCTGATTCGGGCTGGCGTTTACGCCTTCCGCGACCGCCGGGCAAAGAAGCGTAACTTCCGCCGGCTGTGGATCACCCGTTTGTCCGCAGCCTGCCAACTCAATGGCATGAACTACAGCCGCTTCATGGCCGGCCTGAAGAAGGCCAACGTGGTACTGGATCGCAAGAGCCTGAGCGAAATCGCAGTCCGCGACCCCGCCGCCTTTACCGTCATCGCCCAGACCGCCAAGGCGGCTCTGCAAGCTTGATTCGAGCCGACAGGCGGCGTGGCGAAATGATAAACTGAGGACGAGTTGCCACGAGAGGCGGCTCGTCCTTTTTTTTCGGAATCGCCGTCCGTCCTTTTTTTCGGAATCGCCGCACGTCCCACGGCGGAGATTCACTCACGGAAAGACACCCCATGGCATTGGCCGAATTCGTACAGCAGTTGGATCAATTGGTGGTCGAGGCGGACCAGGCCTTCTCCGCGGCCACCGGCCAGGAAGCCCTGGAGGCCGCTCGGATCGAGTTCCTGGGGGCCAAAGCCGGCCGCCTGAAAGCCGTCCAGAAGCAATTGGCCACGGTCCCGGTCGCCGACAAGCCCGCCGCGGGCAAACGCCTCAACGAGGTCAAGGCGGCCATCGAGGCCGCTTTCGAGACAGCGACCGCGCGGCTGGAAAACACCAGCGACGAGGTCCGCGACGAGACCTTCGACCCCACCCTGCCCGGCCCGGCCTGGAGCCTGGGAAAAGTCCACCCAATCACCCAGACCATCCTGCTGCTCAAGGACATCATGGGGCGACTGGGCTTCACTCCCGTGGAAGGCCCCGAGATCGAGGACTCCTGGCACAACTTCGACGCCCTCAACGTTCCGGCCATCCATCCCGCTCGCGATCCGCTGGACAACTTCTACTTGGCCCATGCCCAGTGGTGGGGGGCCCAGTCCGGCGACCAGGGCCACGGCTCCGCGGACATGCTCCGCAGCCAGACCAGCACGGTGCAGATCCGCACCATGCAGCAGCAACCACCGCCGCTCCGCATCATTTCGCTGGGGCGCGTCTATCGCCCGGACACCGCCGACGAAACGCACTACCCCATGTTCCATCAGATGGAGGGCCTGATGGTGGATCGCGGGGTCACGATGGCGGATCTCAAGACCGTGCTGCGACTCTTCGCCACCGCTTACTTGGGCAATAGCGTCCCCGTCCGCTTCCGCCCCAGCTTCTTTCCCTTCACCGAACCCAGTGTCGAGGTGGACTACTACTGGAACGGGCGGTGGGTCGAGTTCGGCGGGGCGGGCATGGTCGACCCCAACGTCTTTCAAGCCGTGGGCTACGACCCCGACGAGGTGACTGGCTTTGCCTTCGGCTTGGGTGTCGAGCGGCTCTGCATGATTCGCCATGGCATCCGTGACATCCGCGACCTGTACACCAACGACGTGCGATTCTTGGCCCAGTTCTAGTCCTCGGACGCCGCCCGCACCCCTAACACCCCCCCGACTCCCTCCCTTCAAACAGCGCAGTGCGAAGTTATGATTGTCTCCTGGAAGTGGTTGCAGCAGTACATCGATCTGGGTGGTCTCACCGAGGCCGAGGTCGCACAGCGGTTGAGCCTCAGCGGGCTGAATCACGAGAGCACCGAGCCCTTGGCGGGTGACTGGGCCATCGATTTGGAAGTCACCAGCAACCGACCGGATTGCCTGGCGCACCTCGGCGTGGCCCGCGAGATCAGCGTCTTGTTTCAGCGGCCGCTGCGCCGTCCCGATCCCCAGCCTCAGGCCAGTGGCCCCGATATCAGCTCGTTGGCCCAGGTGCAGATCGATTGCCCCGAACTCTGCCCCCGTTACACCGCGCGACTGATCCGCGGCGTCAAGATCGGCCCTAGCCCGGCGTGGCTGCAGGAACTGTTGGCCAACGCCAGCGGCAATCCCGCCGAGTTCAAGTCGATCAACAACGTGGCCGACATCACCAACTTTGTCATGAAGGAATGCGGGCAACCCTTGCACGCCTTCGACTTTGACACGCTGCAGGGCGGCCGGATCATCGTGCGGACCGCTCGCGATGGCGAGGTACTGGAGGCCATCGACCACAAGACTTACCCGCTGCAGGCCGGCATGTGCGTGATTGCCGACAGTCAGCGACCGGTGGCTTTGGCCGGAATCATGGGCGGGGCGACAACCGAAATTAGCCAGAAAACGGTCAATGTCTTGATCGAGGCAGCCGACTTCGCTCCGGGCTCCGTGCGGCAAACATCGCGACGACTGAAGCTGGCGTCCGATTCGTCCTACCGCTTCGAGCGAACGGTGGACCACGCCGGGATCGATTGGGCCAGCCGTCGTTGCTGCCAATTGATCCTCGAACTGTGCGGCGGCCAACTCTGCGCGGGCGTGATCGATGTCGGCAGTCAAACCGCGGCTCCCGCGCCGATTCGCTTTCGCTTGGATCAGATCGCACGCCTGTTGGGCATTGAGGTTCACGCGACCGATGTCGAACGCATCCTGCAGGCGTTGGGCAATCAAGTCGAGCCGCACTCGACCTCCGACTCGACCCGCGTTTGGCAGGTGACACCGCCGACGTGGCGGCGCGATCTGTCGCGCGAGGTCGACTTGATCGAAGAGGTGGCTCGGATCCACGGCTACGACCAAATCCCCGAGGACCACGCCGTGCCGATGGCGGTCTCGACGACCCCGCGAGTCGACCTGACGGCCCAGCGTCTGCGGCACGTGCTGACAGCCGCTGGCATGTCCGAAGCCCTCTCCCCCAGTCTCGTACCGGCCGTGATCTCGGATCTGTATAGCCCCTGGACGGAGCAGCCTGCGCTGACCACCCTCCAACCGATGCTGGGCGTGCTGGACACCAAGTTCTGGAACACCGCCGGACCGGTGGACCATGTCCGACGGAGCCTGATCCCCAGCCTGTTGGAGCTGCGACGACTGAATGAATTCCGCCACACGCAGCCAGTCGAACTGTTCGAGATCGCCAAGGTCTACTTGCCGGGCAATCCTTTCCCAGTCGAACCCACCCTGTTAGGCGTTTGCAGCGGGCGTTCCCTGTTGGAGGTCAAGAGCGTCTTGGCGGCCGCATGGTCGGCCATTCAGCCCGGCCTCCGACTGGAGGTCGAAGAGGCCAACGACCCGTTCTTCGCCCCGGGCCGAGCACTCCGCTATCACCTGCACGGCGAGGCCTTCGGGTTGTTGGGCCAGATCTCGCAAGTCACACAGAAGAAACTCAAGCTCAAGCAGGCCGCCGTCGTGGGCGAGTTCCACTTGGCGGCGTTGGTGGCCGCTTTGCAGGTCGTCCCCCAAGCCCAACGGCAGAGCCTGTACCCCGCCATCGAGCGTGACTTCAACTTCATTGTCGACCTGAGTGTGCGTTGGTCAGCGCTGGAAGCGGTCGTCCGTGCGGCCGGCGGACCATGGCTGGAGACCGTCCAGTACCGCGAGACCTACATCGACTCGCAACGGGATGGCGCGGACAAAAAGCGCGTCCTGCTGACCCTGACCCTGCGTTCGCTGGACGAGACCCTCACCGGCAAACAGGCCGATGCAGTCGCCCAAAGCGTGATCCAACAATGCGGCGCTCAACTCCACGCCAAGCTGGTGCAGTAGGGCGTAGCGCGTAGGGCGTAGCGAGTTGAGCGTGGCGTCGGGCGTAGGGTGTCGTAAGCCAGTCGCCGCAGCGTACGGAATGTCGAATCAGCAAAAATCCCTAAATAAAAACAAGACATAACGACCTGCTCTACGACTGGCGCAACGCACCATCCCCCAGTTACACACCTAGGCAAACCTCCGACGACCACCGATCAGTGAAGATCAGCGAAGATTAGTGTTCCCCACCCACGCTCCTCCAAAACACAACGCGTCCAACAAGCGACGGACGCCAGGAATAAAGAACACTAATCCGCACTAATCTCCACTAATCCAGACAAATCAGCGTTCCCGTCGCAGCCAACCGCAACCATCCATGAAATTCTTCACGCCCCACCCCAACCCGCTCGCATAGGCAAACCCCCGTCGAACGTAGATTAGTGCAGATCAGCGAAGATTAGTGTTCCCCACCCACGCTCCTCCAAAACACAACGCGTCCAACAAGCGACGGACGCCAGGAATAAAGAACACTAATCCGCACTAATCTCCACTAATCCAGACAAATCAGCGTTCCCGTCGCAGCCAAACGCAAACATTCATGAACTTCTTCATGCCCCACCCCAACCCGGTCGCATAGGCAAACCGCCGACGATCGCAGATTAGCGAAGATTAGCGAAGATTAGTGTTCCCCACCCACGCTCCTCAAAAACACAACGCGTCCAACAAGCGACGGACGCCAGGAATAAAGAACACTAATCCGCACTAATCTCCACTAATCCAGACAAATCAGCGTTCTCGTCGCAGCCAAACGCAACCATTCATGAACTTCCTCATGCCCCACCCCAACCCGCTCACCTAGGCAAACCCCAGACGATCGCAGATCAGTGGAGATTAGCGAAGATTAGTGTTCCCCACTCCCCGCCTCCCAAAGTGCAACATTCCGCCATGGATCTGACGTAGTGAATTAGGAACACTAATCTTCACTTATCTCCACTAATCCAGACAAATGAGCGTCCCCTTCGCAGCCAAACGCAACCATCCATGAACTTCTTCACGCCCCACCCCAACCCGCTCGCATAGGCAAACCCCAGACGATCGCAGATCAGTGGAGATTAGCGAAGATTAGTGTTCCCCACTCCCCGCCTCCCAAAGTGCAACATTCCGCCATGGATCTGACGTAGTGAATTAGGAACACTAATCTTCACTTATCTCCGCTAATCCAGACAAATGAGCGTCCCCTTCGCAGCCAAACGCAACCATCCATGAACTTCTTCACGCCCCACCCCAACCCGCTCACCTAGGCAAACCCCCGACGATCGCAGATCAGCGAAGATTAGCGAAGATTAGTGTTCCTCTCCCCTCTCCCCTCCCCCAAAATGGGCGTTATCCGACAAATGCCGGACTTTCACTCTTAAACGAACGTTTCTCTTAGCCCCTGGCGTTCCCCAACTTGATTGGGCCATCGATTGCCCTACAATCGAGCATTCGCGACAATTGGCGTTGCCTTTTCTGATTCACTAAACAATTGAGGAGTGTAACATGTACAAGAACGAGGGCTACCAATTGATTGGGGCGGCTTTTGAGGTCTACAACCAATTAGGCTACGGCCTAGCAGAGGAAATTTACCAGGAGAGCCTTGAAATTGAACTTACGCTGCGCAATATCCCATACCAATCCAAGCAAAAAATAATCGCCTACTACAAAGAACGACCACTCAAGACGCGTTATATTCCTGATTTGTTTGTGTTCGACGGCATCGTGGTCGAGTTAAAAGCAGTTTCAGCACTGGCCCCAGAACATGAAGCTCAACTGTTCAACTATATGCGGATTACACGAATGTCTGTCGGCTACCTCATTAACTTTGGCCACAAAGGGGAGCTGGAATGGAAGCGACTTATATTGTCCGACCTACACCCAGGTATCACAGAACAATAGCTGGTACCAACCAGGAAGACTGAATGCTAGTCTCCAGCCAATCCCAAAGCCGCGCAAGCACCGCCACGGCCTCCCAAAATTATTCACCTACGCAGACTCCTACCGACCACCGATCAGTGAAGATTAGCGAAGATTAGTGTTCCTCTTCTACGCTCTCCCAAAATGGAGCGTTCCCCCTTGGATCTAACGCAGTGGATCAGGAACACTAATCTACACTGATCTACGCTAATCCAGAAAACTGAAAATCAACTTAGCAACCAAGCACCATGCTCTCCGCACGCCTCCATTGCCTCCAGCAACCTACTCGCCTAGGCAAACCCCTGACGATCGCAGATTAGTGAAGATTAGCGAAGATTAGTATTCCCCTTCCACGCTCTCCCAAAATGGAGCGATCCCCCTTGGATCTAACGCAGTGGATCAGGAACACTAATCTACACTGATCTACACTAATCCAGACAAATGACAACCAACTTAGCAACCAAGCACGGGGCTTGTGAACGACCTCACAACCTCCCTAACCTACTCTCCTAGGCAGACGCCTGACGATCGCAGATTAGTGAAGATTAGCGAAGATTAGTGTTCCCCTTCCACGCTCTCCCAAAATGGAGCGATCCCCCTTGGATCTAACGCAGTGGATCAGGAACACTAATCTACACTGATCTACGCTAATCCAGAAAACTAAAAATCAACTTAGCAACCAAGCACCATGCTCTCCGCACGCCTCCATTGCCTGCGCAACCTACTCGCCTAGGCAGACCCCTGACGACCGCAGATTAGTGAAGATTAGCGAAGATTAGTGTTCCTCTTCTACGCTTTCCCAAAATGGAGCGTTGCGACGTGGACCTGACGCAGTGGATCAGGAACACTAATCTACACTGATCTACACTAATCCAGCCAAATGAGCGTCCCCTTCGCAGCCAACCGCAACCATTCATGAAATTCTTCACGCCCCACCCCAACCCGCTCGCCTAAACAAACCCCTGCCGATCGCAGATTAGTGAAGATTAGCGAAGATTAGTGTTCCTCACCCCCCTGCCTCTCCCAAAATGCAACGTTCCCACATAGATCTGACGCCAGGAATTCGGAACACTAATCTTCACTTATCTCCGCTAATCCAGAAAAATCAAGGTTCCCTGCGCACCCCACCGCATCCATTCATGAAATTCGCCATGCCCCCCCGAACGAACTCGGCAAGCAAACTCCATCGATGGCAGATCAGTGTCGATCAGCGCAGATTAGTGTTCCTCGACAGGCGCAATGTTCCTGCGACCGGCCTAAGGCGCCCTACGCTCTAAGCCCTACGCTCTAAGCCCTAAGCCCTACGCTCTAAGCCCTACGCCCTACGCCCTAAGCTCTACGCCCTAAGCTCTAAGCCCTACGCCCTACGCCCTCAGGAGTACCGGGACGACTTTAAATCTCGTCGTCCTGATCCGCATCACTTGCGTCCGAGTCGTCAGCAAAACCGTCGTCCGAGATATCGTCCTCGTCAGTGGTTCCGTCGAACTCCGGCTCCCGGAAACTGGGTTCCAAAGTCGGTCGTGGGGCTGCCACAGGAGCGTTGGCCACGTCCTCTTCTTGATCTTCCTCTTTGGGCACGCGGACGACCGCCGCCAGCGTATCGCTTTCGTCCAAGCGCATGATGCGGACACCCTGGGTGTTGCGACCGATGGTGTTGATCTCGCCGGCGGCCATGCGTTGGATCTTGCCGCGAGTGGTCATCATCAGGATCTCGTCGGCGTCTGTCACGGAGACGATCCCAATCACCTTGCCATTCCGCTCGGTGGTCTTGATATCCCGCACGCCCTTGCCGCCACGGCGTTGCAAGCGATAACGGTTGGCGCTGCTGCCGTTCTCGTCTTCGCCTTCATCGCCCTCCATATCGTCGCCGCCAGACACTTCAGCGGTCGGCTCGGCGGTCGACTCACTTGGCGCGGCACCGTCCAGTCCCTCGGCCTCCTCGCCGTCCTCCGCCAGATCCTGTTCTGGCGGTGGGGAATTGGGCCCGAACAGGGTCCGCTTGCCGTAGCCGTACTCACATACGGTCAACAGCGTGGCTTCGGGATCGACCACCACCATGCCCACCAAGGCATCTCCCTTGGTCAAGCCAATGCCTTTGACGCCGCTGGTATTGCGGCCCATCGGCCGAGCGTCGGCCTGCGAAAAGCGGATGGCCAAGCCCTTCTGCGTGGCCAACATCAATTCGTCGCCGGTCTTGCAGACGGCGATGTCGATCAGTTCGTCATCCTCCCGCAACTTGATGGCGATAATGCCGCCTTTTTTCGGGCGACTGTAAGCCTTGAGTTCCGTCTTCTTGACCAAGCCTTTCTTGGTGGCCATCACCAAGTAGTGCTCCGGCAGATTGAAGTCGCGGATCGCGCGGCAATCGGCCACCGTTTCCCCCTCGGCCAACTCCAACAAGTTGACCAAAGCGCGACCTTTGCGATCGCGATCCAGTTCCGGCAGTTCGTAGACCTTGAGCCAGTACACCTTGCCGCGGGTCGTGAAGAACAGCAGATAATCGTGCGTGCTGGCCACAAACAGATGTTGGATCGGATCCTCGTCCTCGACCTTGGCTCCCTTGATGCCCTTGCCGCCGCGTCGTTGGGCGCGGTACACACTGCTGGGGGTACGTTTGATGTAACCGCGGTGCGAGATCGAGACCACCATATTCTCTTCGGTGATCAGATCCTCCATGCCGATGTGGCTCAGCTCCTCGCCGGTGATTTCGGTGCGGCGGGCATCGGCGTATTTCTGGCGAATCTCCACCAGATCATCGCGAATCATGCCCATGATGATCTTTTCATCGGAGAGGATTCGCAAGTATTCCAAGATCTCGGCCAACAGTTGCTTGAACTCGTCGGCCAACTTCTCCTGCTCCAGATTGACCAATTGGCCCAGGGTCATGCGGAGGATCGCGTCCGCCTGCACGCCGGTCAGGAAGTAGACATCCGAGACGCCCCGTTCCTGCTGGAAGGCTGTGAACCCTTCGTCTCCCAGGGCTCGGCCGAGCATCGAAGCGGGGCACTCGACGCCCATCAATCGCTCTTTGGCCTCGGCTTGCGTCTTCGAGCTGCGAATGATGGCGATGATCTTGTCCAGATCGGCCATCGCCAATAACAGCCCTTCCACCGTGTGCTTGCGCCGACGGGCCCGCGACAACAGGAAGCTGGTCCGCCGCCGAATCACTTCCATGCGGTGCCGGAGAAACTCCTCCAACATATTCTTGATGGTCAACTCACGCGGCTTGCCGTCGACCAGGGCCAAGAAGATCATCGAGAACGTCGACTGCAGCGGCGAGAACTGGTAGAGCTGATTCAAGATCACGTCGGGATCGGCGTCCGACTTGAGCTCGATGAGCAACTTGACCGGTTCGTTCAGATCGCTCAGATCCTTGATCGCCGAAATGCCCTTGACGCGGTCGGTCTTGACCAGAGCGGCAATCTTTTCGACCACCGAATCACGCGTCAACTGATAGGGAATATCGCTGACCACGATCCGATAGCGATTTTTCTTATATTCTTCGATTTCGCAATGAGCCCGCACGACAATATTGCTACGGCCCGTGTGGTAAGCGCGATGGATACCGCTGCGACCGCAGATGATGCCGCCGGTCGGGAAGTCTGGCCCCGGCAAGACGCGCATGATTTCCATGATCGACACCGCCGGATCATCGATCAACAGCAACAGGGCGTCGCAGACCTCGCCCAAATTGTGCGGCGGAATGCTGGTGGCCATACTGACCGCAATCCCCGACGAACCGTTGACCAACAGGTTCGGCAATTTGCTGGGGAGCACCGTCGGCTCCGTCCGCACCTCATCGTAGGTGGGCACAAAGTCGACCGTGGCCAACTTCAAGTCCTCGAGCATCATCGCGGCAAACGGCGACATGCGAGCTTCGGTATATCGCATGGCCGCTGGAGGAAGACCAGCAATCGAACCGAAGTTGCCCTGTTTATCGACCAACAGGTAACGCATGTTCCACTCTTGGGCCATACGGACCAAGGTCGGGTAGATAACCGCTTCACCGTGCGGGTGATAGTTACCCGACGTGTCACCCGAGATCTTGGCGCACTTGACCCGTTTGGCACCCGGCGTCAGGCTCAGGTCGTTCATGGCGACCAAAATCCGCCGCTGCGACGGTTTGAGCCCATCGCGAACGTCCGGCAACGCACGGCTGACAATCACGCTCATGGCGTAGGTCAGGTAGCTGTCTTTGAGTTCTTGGTGAATGGGCGAAGGAACGATGAGCCCCCCATTCGTCGTCGATGGGTTGGGAGTAGGTTCTTCAGTCGACAAGGCCAGCGCCTTTCAGGGTGAAACTCAACAGCCCAAAAACGGGCTGTTTTCCTTGATTCAGACTCCCGAAATTCTAGCAAATTCCCCGCCTGACCTCAACCGGACGCACCCCTGGTTTAACCCGCCAAAACACAGAATCCGTTCGGATTTCCCAGGGTCTCGCCGGCTGCCAGCGGCCCTTAGCTGCCCCGTTTGGGCAGCACCGACCACTGTTGCAAAATCGCGTCGATTTTCTCCCCCGATTTCTGCTGCTGATCAAAACCGATTAGCAGCTGATTGGCGAGTGCCAGCACCGGCACGGTAGCGGTACTGGTGTTCCGCCGCCGCAACTCCGCCTGCAATTCCGCCTGGGCCTGCGAGTCGCTCGCCACGTCCCGCTTGACCAGCCGCAAGGCCGGGTAATCGACCAACCGCTTCCGCAAGTGCTGCTCGGCCTGGTCGCAGTGCGGACAATTCGGTCGCGAATACAACTCGATCAGCAACAACCGGTCCATCTGCCGCCCAAATTCGGCCTCGTCCGCGGCCTGATGGATCGCTCGACTGAGCCCATAAACCACCGGCCCCGTCTCGCCCGGCAGCTTGAGCACCTGGCGAATCGACTGCAAACGCTCCGCCAAAGCCGCGTCGCTGCTGACCTCGCGGGCAATCACTCGCAATCCCGGCCGACCCTCCGCATACGCCCGGGTCCAGGCCAACCAGGCCTCGTCCCCCGCCTCCCCGGCCCGGTAATACACGTCAATCATCACCTGCCGCTGGCCGACCGGCGCCTGCGTCGAACGACCGTTCTGGGCAATTTCCTGGGCCTGAACGCCGTGGCACAGGCCGATCAAGATGATCAAGGCCACCCCGGCGCTCCAATTCGTTTGCTGTCGCACAATCAACCTTTCATTCCAGCCCACCAACATGATCTTTGCCCCGCATCGCAACAGGCCTGTTGTATCAGGCCATGGCCAGTAGGAAACCGGGTGCTAACGCACGCCGGCTGATTTCCCATGCCCAAAAAAACCGCACGCTAACGCACTACGGCTGCTTCCCAGCACTTAACGGCCGCAAGTGACTGAGA
The DNA here is from genome assembly GCA_018402565.1 of Pirellulaceae bacterium. GTDB lineage: Bacteria > Planctomycetota > Planctomycetia > Pirellulales > Pirellulaceae > M30B19. The sequence continues at coordinate 268,575 of JAGYIQ010000005.1, forward strand.
TGATGCTGCACATGGATAATCTGCAACTGCCGATGCTCCTCGTGAGTCATGGCACCAAACAAGGGCGATGCATGCAATGGCCCGCGGTGCCGCTCGAACTGATCCACGGCCGCTGCAAATGCCACCCAGGCCGCTTGGTCCGTCGTCGCGTCCGCCGCCTTGACCGTCTCGGGCATCGTGGCCGAGCCAGCCTTAAAGCCACCCTCCCGCACGACCTTCCGCCGGAGACTCGGCCCCCAGACCCACCGGACCGTCCCCAGAATCAAATTCACAGGAAAGCCAACTCGCGGATACCCCTCGACCGGAAAACGCAACCAATCGCTACAGTGCCCCAACACCTGCGCGAGATTCCATTGCCCGCACTGCTCGTAGCCACCCTGCAGCAACGACTCCGCGTCAGCCACGGCGTCTGCCAACGAATGGAATTTCACCGTCCGACAAGCAGGCATACACCAACTCCTGATGAGATTACTATCTTTTTTTGGAACCACTCGAAGACAAGCTGTCTGTCGCGACTCGGGAGGACTTGTTGATTTTTCCTGAGTCGCTCGCGTATGGGTTGCCCGACTCAATGAAATCGGGCAAAAATACGGCGGTTTCCCGTCAACCGAAACGCTTGAGGGCTTGTTGATTTTTCCAGACTTACCCGCGAAATTGCCGTCCGATTCAAGGAAATCTGACAAAAACACGGCGTTTTCCCGTCAATCGAAACGCTTGACGCGTTCCGCTACGGAAAAATCAACAAGCCCTTGACGCGTTCCATTAGGGTTCGTTGGGATCGTCCAACAGACCGGCGGACAAGTACAGCGGCATCTCGCTGGCTTGCACTTGCCCCAGCTCCACGACCGGCAACTGCTGCAGCCACTGGGCAATCTGGCCCTCGGCACCGGATCGGAAGATGGCGATGCCCAACTCGCTTGCGTCGTTGGCAGCGTCGTCTGCCGGCGGTTCAAACCGCACAGCCAGCCGCACGGCGCCTTCCGCCTGCCATTGACGGAGCTGCTCCCAGCTGGCGCGAGCCGCTTCGCCATCGATGGTTTTTCCAGGCACCGAGCGAAACACCACACAGGCCCAAGTCTCCATCGCATCCGCTCGATAGGACGAGCGAAACGCGCCGATCTGGTCAGCAATCGGCCGCGCCACCACGCGCAGCAACTGCTCCTGCACAAACGGATCGGCCGCAAACGACTGCTGCACCTCCGCGGCATCGGCGGCCTGCAGATACACCATGCCACGCAGTTGCCGCTGGGGATCGCCAAACGGGCCGGCCGCCGACAAGCGATCGCGAGCATGCAAGCTGCGGAAATTCGCCAAGTGCCCCGCCTGCATCTCGGCCAACTCCTGGGCATCTCGGCCCGCTGCCGACTGGCCCGTCTTCAGGAACACCCAATAAGGTCGTCGCTCCACGCCGACCTCCATCTCCCGCAACAGGTGCTGCCCGCCGTATACCGTCCCGGTGATCCACAGAACATAACGAACATCCACGCCAATCGAGCGGCTGTAATCGGCGTTCCAAGCAAAGTCGTTGATCGTGGCCTCAAACGCTCGGTCGAAGTTCACACCCACCAAACGCCCGCCGCCGTCCATGATCGGACTGCCCGAATTGCCACCCGTCGTATCGGTATCATAGAGCAAGTTCACCGGCACTTGCCCCAAGCCCGCCGCAGCGTAAGTACCAAAATCCTGGGCCTCGATCCGCTCCAACACCGCGGTCGGCGTTTCAAACGGCTCCACTTGCGTGGTCTTCTCCAGCAAGCCACGCAGAGTGGTAAACGGAGCCTTGTAGACGGCATCCGCCGGCGAGAACCCGCGGACTCGGCCGGACGTCAGTCGCAACGTCCCATTGGCGTCCGGAATGAACTGTTTCGCTTGAAATTGTTTTTTGACGGTAATCAAGTCACCATACAACTGATTGAGACGCCCTTGCCTCTCTTTTTCCAATTGACGAATCTCCAGCAGGCGCGGGTAGTGGGCCACGACCCACTGCAGGGCCGGGTCCGATCGCGCCGCCAACTCCGCCGGCGACTCGGCCAGGACTTGCTCCAGATAATCCGCTTGGGCCCAAGGACTGGCAGCGAACCACTCGTCCAGCGGCTGGCCCAACACGTCAGCCGGTTGCCGCGTCTCCACGGCTCCATCCGCAGTGAGCGAGATCCATTGCTCCAACAACCCCGTCAGGATGACCTGGTCGGTGGCCGGGTCCAAGTCCCTCTGAGCCAAACGCCACTGCTGAATCGTCTGGGCAAAGTTCCGCTCCATGTACGGTGCTTCCCGTTCCAGATCGGGCTTCTGTCGCTCCATCGCGGCATCGTAGACCTGGTAGGCCAAGTACAAGGTGCGGCACGCATCGACAAAGCTTCGCTCCAACCGTTCCTGCTCGCCCGTGGCCGCCATCTCGGCGTATACGCTGGCGATTTCCGACAACAAGTGACCGTAACGTGCCTGGCGGTCGGGATCGGCGTCGATGTAAGCCGACAGCTCGGCCTCGTCGCGCAGCCGCCGCTCCACCAACCCTGCCCGCTGCAGGCCCTGCAATTGACCGCGGGATCGCTTCTCCACGTTGGCCAAACTCTTGACGCGGTTGGCATGCTTGATGGCCAACGCGCGATCGTCTCGACCCGCCGTTTCCATCACGCCAATTTGCCACTGGTACGATCGGACGGTGGCCGGCAACGTCACGTCCCGCAGCAATTGCAGATACGACGCGGTGTAATGCCGAGCGGTCCGGCCCGGGTACCCCAACAACATGACGGCGTCGCCTTCGTCCACACCGGCCGGACGCACCTGCAGGAACCGCCGCGGCTGGAAGGGCACGTTGTCCGGTGAGTAGTCGGCGGCCGAACCATCCGGCGCGGTGTAGGCCCGCATGAAGGCGAAGTCACCGGTGTGCCGCGGCCACTCCCAATTGTCGACCTCGCCACCAAAGTTCCCCACGGCCGCCGGCGGCGCGAATACCAAGCGGACATCGCGCAAGTAGACGTACAAAAACAACCCGTAGGTCTCGCCGATGAACATCTCGGCCACCTCGGCTCGCAGGCCCGGATGAGCCTGCTCGGCCTCCTGCTCCAAGCGTTTCGACTGACGCTCGATGGCCTGCGTCCGCTCGGTGAAGTCCATGTCGGGCCGCACCGCACTCAGCACTTCGGCCGAAACGTCTCGGTAAGACTGGGTAATCCGCACAGTATAGCCCGCCGCCGGGATCTCGGTCGCCCGATCCCCGGCCAGAAAACCGTCCTTGAGCAAGTCCCGCGCCGCCGTGCTGTTGGCCTGAATGGCTCGGTAGGCGCAGTGATGATTGGTCAAGATCAAGCCCTGCGGCGAGACAAACGAACCCGTGCAGCCATTGACCCTCACGATCCCGTCCACCAACGACTCGCCCCCGGGAGCGAACAGGTCGTCCGCCGTCAGCCGAATGCCCCGCTCGGCCAAATTAAAGTTGCCGATCTCGCTGATCGGCAACATCCCCTCGTCGCTCTGCAGCAAATCGACACGCACCAAGGAGGCGATCACCCACGCCAGACCAACGGCCCACCGATTCGACAACTTGAAGTGCAGCATTGTTCCGATTCCCACGAGCTTGAGGGCCGTTCGATCTTTCCACTCCCCGCTTGGCCGCTGGTCTATTCCAATCGCTTGATCACGTGCCAACCGAACGGGCTGTCGGTGACGTTGTACTCGGCCAGGCCGATTTGCCCGACCTCCAGCTGGAAGGACGTATCACCAAAGCTCTTGACCATGCCAGCCCGAGGGATCACGTCGCCCGGGATCAGACGAGTATCCACGCCGTTGTCGGACATGATGTAAATGCCGGGAGCCGAGTCGTCAGTGTTGTCGCGAACCAACGTATCGAAGTCCTCGCCGGCCTGGGCTTTGGCCAACAGCTCCTTGGCCAACTGCTCGGCTTCGGGCAGCGACCGCGTAATCGCCTTGCTGGGCACCGAATCTTTAAAACCGACCAGGATGTGTTGAACTTTAATCATACCTTCTTTCATGGTAGGTAGGGCGGCTACCGGTCCCGCCGGATCGGCCTTGGCACCGCTGCCGCCGCCTCCGCTGCAACCGACCCAACCCAAGAGCAATACCAGACACACGACCGGGAACACATTTTTCATGGGGGTTTGACCTGAAACCAAGTAGCGAGGGAACCAGGGAACAATCGCCCACGTTCGACCGTTGAACCGGGCTTGTCCCCGCCTTCAATTTACTACCCGAGGGGCACGAACGAAACCCACCCGCAGCGTTGGCGCGGCCGCAACCCTTCCGATACACTCGCGATTTCCGCCGCGGGCTGCCGACAGCTCGCGAGCGGTTACCGTTTTGGAAAGAGGTGAGCGTGCGTGAGAAGCACTCCTTGGCAAATGCAACCCGAGCAGTTCGCGGCCTACCATCGGCAGCTCCGCTTCGGCTACCACAAGTGGGATAGCTACGTCGAGGGCCGACTGCGGCTGCTGCCCGAGAGCTTGGTGTTGACCGCCGCCGAGCACGACCAGATCGTGGGGCTCACCGAGCGTTTGGCCGAGATCCTGCGGGGCATCGAACGCCGACTCAAGTCGCAGCCCGCCGCCCTGAGTCGATTGGGGATCCCGCCCGCCGTCCAGGCCTGGATCGGACGGGAACCCGAACGGGATTGGCAGCTGGCTCGCTACGACTTCTTCCGCACCCCCGACGGACGCTGGCAGGTCTGCGAGTTCAACGAGGACGTGCCGGGCGGCTTCAACGAGATCCTCTCGGCCACTCGACTGCTGCAACCGCACCACGGCCAGTTCCGCTGGGTGGACGACTTTGGCCCGCGGTTGCTGCAGGCCCTGCCCGACCGCGGCCGCATCGCGCTCCTGTACGCCACGGGCTATGCCGAGGACCTGCAGCACATGGTGGTGCTGCAGTCCCTGCTGCGAGAACGAGGCCAGGACAGCGTGCTCTGCTCGCCGCGGCACCTGCGGCGGACCTGGCGCGGCTTTTCAGCCTGCGGGCAGAACGTCGTGGCCGGCGTCCGATTTTACCCCGGCGAGTGGTTCGGGTTGCTGGAGAACCGCCGCGATTGGCAAGCAGCCGTGTCACATTGGCCGATGCTCAACCCCCTGACTCGGCTGATCACGCAGAGCAAAGCGATCTTCGCCGAGTGGCACGAACCCGGAGTGGTCAACGCGGACGATGCCGAGTTCCTGCGTCGAGTGGCGCCAGAAACCTGGCGCGTGTCGCAGCGGCAGTCCGACGAGCCCTTTTGGCAGAACGTGGCGGAACAACGCGAGGCCTGGGTCTTGAAGCAGAACTTCGGTCGCATGGGTGACAACGTGGTCATGGGCCGACTGGTGTCGCCCGCCCAGTGGGCCGCCGCCCTGGCCGAAGCTCGCCTTCGGCCGGCCGATTGGGTCGTGCAGCAGTGCTTTGACGTGGCTCCGCTGGAATTCGCTGCCGGCAAACAGTATCCCGCCGTGGGGGCTTATCTGATCAACGGCCGCTTCGTCGGCTACTACAGCCGCGTGGCGCCCGAACCCTTCCTCACCCACCAAGCCATCTACGTCCCCACCGTCATCGAAGCCGATTAGCCGCCAGAGCAAAAAACCGCAAAATACACGAAATGACGCGAGAGCGAACGAAAGAAAAACCGTAACCGTTCACGGGTGGCAGCTGATCCTTGGGGCTAGTGCATTCCGCAAGTCAGATGGTTCGCGAGAAGCGGGAATCACGTAGAGAAAAACGGTTGCCACGCTTTCCCTGCGGACGTCCCCACTCCGCGAACCTCCGCAATCTGCGAACTTCCGCTGACTGCGGTACTGCTGACTGCGGTACTGCTGACTCGCCGCCCTTGCCTATGCGGTGGTGTTCCCCCGGAATGCAGCAGTGATAACCACTCGTTCCTTGAGCAGCCTTTCGTGCTTTTCGTGTCTTTGGTGGTTACCGATGCCGTCACGCTACTCCAGCCGCGGTACTCAATTGGCCGGGCGGAGTCGTTCGGGCATGGCCACGGGGACTTCCACCAAGCGGTTGGGCTGGCCCTCGGCTTGCTTGTGCAACTCAAAGGCGTCGTAGTCCTCGCCGATGGCGGTCTTGGCGGTGAACCGCAGCTGGTCGCCATCAATGGTGATCACTTGGTACAGCTGCGTGTCCTCGGCCTTCCGCTTCATGAAATCAGCCCGAGAGTGGTCGTACATCTTCGGCCCACTGACCGAGACCACGTACACCGTGCCAAACTGCGGCTCGACCGCCTGAATCCCGACCGGCACGTTGGCCGGCTCCGCGACTTGCTGCACCGGGACCGCTTGATCGCCGATCTGCATCGTCAGCAACGCGGGGACGTCGAAACCCGTTCGACCGTAAGTGTGATCGTGACCGGTCAGCACCAAGTCCACACGATACTTGTCCAAAATCGGCTTCCAGACCTGGCGCAGTTGCGGGTTGTCTCGATTTTTTCCCGTTGAAAAAACCGGGTGATGGAACGAGCACACGACCCAGCGCGACTCGTTTTGGCTGAGGACCTGCTCCAACCACTCGGCTTGCTCCGCCAACATGGTGTTGCTGTCGAGTCCGATGAAGCGCATGTTATTGTAAACAAAAGTGTAGCAAGATTCTTCCAAACCGGCCGGACCGTTTTGCGGCAGATTGAAGGAGGGACGCCAGTGATGCGAGACGCGACGTTGTCCGTCCTCGCCGCGCAAGTACTCGTGATTCCCAGGCACAGCGATCTGCGGCGTCATGGCGTTCAACCAGGCCCCCGCCCCAAACCATTCACCCCACTCGCCATCGCTCTCGGGTCGATTCACCAAGTCGCCGGCATGCAAAATGAACGCGGCCTCCGGGGCATCGCGATAAGCCTGTCGGATCACCCGCGACCACATGGAACGCAGATTGTTCTGGGCGTCGCCCACGTAAATGAACGAAAACGACTGCTGGTCCGCCGGCGTGGTTTGGAACTGCAGCCATTCGCTCCAATTGGTGCCGTCTCCCACCCGGTAAGCGTACCACGTGCCCGGCTCCAGACCCGTGAGGACCGCGCTGTGGAAATGGGCCTCGCTCAGGTCCGTCTTCAACGCTTCACTCTTCGCCACCAATCGCTGGGCCTGACGCACAAACAGCGGGCCCGCATCGGCCGGTGCCCATTCGACAAACGCCTCGGTCACCTCCGTCGATGTCCGCCAATTGAGGCTGCGAGACGTGCCCGGGTCCTCGTGAAACGACAGCACGATCCGATCGGGAATCGCCGTGGGCTCGTACATCTCGGCCGCCGTGACCGCGGCGATATTCACCACCCGCTCGGGGGCCGTCAGCGTCTCTTGAGCCGCCAGAAATGCGGTGCCAGTGCCAGGCAACACACCAGTCAGAGCAGCACCAGTCAGAACAGCACCAGTCAGAGCAGCGGCGGTCGCGGCCCACAATCGGCCTGGGATCATTTTGGTTCGGGACATGGCGGCGCTCCTACTCAGTGGATGGCATGCGAGGGGGTGACTCGCGAGGAAATTACCGGCACAGAATAACACAGATTTGCGAAGGAGCGGTTAAGATAAGATGAAGGCCCGAAGAAACGCGGCAGCCGGTCGACTGCCGCAATCATGGCAGCCAACCGCTACAATTGAGCTGGCGCTGCTCGCTCCCACAACAACGTTCGTCGCAAGCGCGTGGCAAGCTTGCCGCAGGAGCCGGCGCGACTGGTCGGGCCTCGCCCACTGGGGGACAAAGCCGCCAAGGGGTGCCGCGGGGCGAAGATGCTCGCCCAGAGGCACCCACCAACCGTGCCGCCGAACGGTGCCGAACGTTCCACACACAAACCCACAAGTTGAACCCACACGTTAAATCCAGTACGCCGTGGACGTGGAGATGAGTCATGACCCAAACGCTACCAATGTCGCCCCTCTCGCAGTTGCCGATCACCGCAGGGTCGGGCCGTCCGCGGTCGACCCAGCGGCTGGCGAGGGGCCGATGCTCGCGCCTCTGGTCGCGCCTGTGGCTGGTCCTGTGCCTGGGATTGGGCCTGGGATTGGGCCTGGCCGGGAACCCGACCGCCACGGACGCTCAAAGCCCGGCCAATCGCTTGACCTATTTGGACGCGGGCGTCGATCCGTACTACGTGCACCGCGATTTTCCGCGGCTGACCACGCCCCAATGGCTGGGCGAACCCGGCGTGGAAGCGGTCGTGATCTTGGCGATTGACGACATGCAGCAGAGCGAGCCCTACGAGGTGTATTTGCGGCCGATCTTGGAACGGCTGCAAGCCATCGACGGCCGAGCCCCGGTTAGCATCATGGCCAACCGCGTCGATCCGCAGGATCCGCGGCTGCAGCAGTGGCTGCAGGAAGGCCTGAGCCTGGAGACGCACACGTGGACCCACCCCTGCCCCTGCCTGGCCAACCATCAATTCGGGGCCGCGCTCCAGACCTACCAACAGTGCGTGGACGCCTTGGCCTCGGTGTCCAACCACCGGCCCGTCGCCTTTCGCATGCCCTGCTGCGATTCGATGAATTCACCCAGCCCGCGGTTCTTCTCCGAGATCTTCGCGCGGCCTACCCCAGCCGGGCACGCCTTGAGCATCGACAGCTCGGTGCTGCATCTCTTCACCTCCGACGATCCCGACCTGCCACGCGAAGCGGTGCTGAGACCAGACGGGCAGCCGCGCTTTCCACATTACGTGCCCTTCCCCAACTACGTCAATAAAATCGAAAATTATCCATATCCCTACCAGATTGGCTCGCTGTGTTGGCAGTTTCCCTGCTTGACCCCCAGCGATTGGCAAGCCCAGCACGTGCAGGCGGCCAACAATCCGGACACGGTCCGCGACCTGCAGATTGCGCTGGACCTGACGGTGCTGCAACAGGGAGCCCTGAGCTTTGTCTTCCACCCGCACGGCTGGATGCGCAACGAACAAGTCGTGGAGCTGATCGATCACGCGGTGGCTCGCCATGGCTCCAAGATCAAGTTCATGACCTTCGCCGAGGCTCACGATCGGCTGCAAAACTTTCTCTTGGCGGGCCAGCCCCTCCGAGGGCCCGACGGGGGTGATCCAGGCGTGCGGCTGCTGGATATCAACGACGATGGCTACCTGGACGTCGTGATCGCCAATGAATCGCGGCGCCTGACGCGCATCTGGTCACCCGAGCAACAGCAGTGGCTGGACAGCGACTTCCCCGTCCCAGTGGTCACCCGCCACGCCCCCAGGCCAACCGAATCCGATTCGCCGGCCGCGGCCTTGCCCCAGTCACAGTCCCAGCCCGAATCCCGGTCAGAGTCAAAGTCAGAGTCAAAGTCAGAGTCAAAGTCCGAGTCCGAATTCCAGTCCGACTCTGAGTCAAAGTCCAAGTCTGAGCCCCAGCCCGAGGCGGCGGTTGCGGTTCGCTGGGGCGTGCTGGCCGACGGCCGTGTCTGGTTGCTGGCCCAGTCGGAGGCGGGCTTGGGAGCCTGGGAGTGGTCGGGCACCCGCTGGGAAGCGGCCCCGGCTCGACTGCAAGGTTTGCCCCTGGAGTCGTTGCGGTTGGTGAGCGAGGGTCGCGACCAGGGCGTGCGGCTGCGGGATCTTGATGGCGACGGGCAGTGCGAATTGATTCGCAGTGGACCGGCGGGGAACACGGTCTGGCGCTGGCAGGCCGAAGCGTGGCAGATCGCGGACTACAACTTGCCGCCCGATGTGGCGATCGTGGATGCCTGGGGTCGCGACGCGGGGCTGCGGTGGGTCGATGTGGATGGCGATGGGACGACCGATGTGCTGTTCTCCAACGAACAACGCTACAGCCTGTCGTTGGGACGCTTCGACGCCGATTGGCAGTTCCTGGGCTGGCCCGTCGAGCCCCAGCGGGCGATGCGAGACAACGAGGCTCAGGTCATCCCACCGATCGTCCGCGACGTGCCTCCCGGCGGTCCGCTGAACAACGGCGTGTGGTTTGCGGAGCGGACGCTGTGGGTACAAAACGAATCGACAGCAGACTTGAGCGACAAAGTGGATCGCCGGACCTTCGATGAACTGTTGGGCGACGTAGCGGCGATCCCAGCGGCCCGTTCGCCCCAGCAATCCCTGCTGGCTCTGCAAACGCGACCGGACCTGCAAGTCGAGTTGGTGGCGCACGAACCGTTGGTGGTGGATCCCGTGGCGTTTGATTGGGGGCCGGACGGACGCTTGTGGGTGGCCGAGATGCGCGACTACCCCAATGGGCTGGACGGGCAGGGACAAGCGGGCGGCCGCATCCGCGTGTTGTCGGATACCAATGGCGACGGTCGCTACGATTCCGCGACGATCTTTTTGGACGATGTGCCGTTCCCGACCGGAGTCAAGGTTTGGCGACAAGGGATCTTGGTTACCGCCGCTCCGGAAATTTTTTATGCGGAAGACACCGACGGGGACGGCCGAGCGGATCGGCGGGAGGTGCTGTACCGAGGTTTTATCGAGGGCAACCAACAGCATCGCGTCAACGGCCTGCAGTGGGGCTTGGACAATTGGCTGCACGTGGCCAACGGCGACAGCGGTGGCGTGGTCCAATCGCTCCGCACCGGCGAGACGCTGCCGATCGGCGGTCGCGACCTGCGGATCCAACCCGACACGGGTGCCTTGGTGGCCGAGTCGGGGATGACTCAATTCGGTCGCACGTGCGACGATTGGGGGAATTGGTTTGGCTGCAACAACACGTATCCCATCTGGCACTACGTCCTCTCGGATGCCGACCTCCGCCGCAACCCGCACTTTGCCCCACGCGACATGCGGCAGCAAGTCTCGCTGACGCCCGGCGCGGCGCCGGTCTTCCCAGTCAGTCGCACGCTGCCGCGATTCAACGACTTCCACATGGTGGACCGTTTCACATCGGCGTGCGGCTTGACCATCTATCGCGATCGCCTATTGGGTCCTGAATTTTACGGCAATTATTTTGTCTGCGAGCCAGTGCACAACTTGGTGCAGCGTGAAGTTATGACCCCGTCGGGCTCGACCTTTCGCAGCCAGCGGGCCGAGGACGAGCAATCGCGCGAGTTCCTGGCGTCGGCCGATCATTGGTTTCGCCCCGTGATGGCGCGGACCGGTCCGGACGGCGCCCTGTGGGTGGCGGACATGTATCGCTTGGTGATCGAGCATCCAGAGTGGATCCCGGCGGCCTGGCAAGCCCGACTGAACTTGCGGGCGGGTGACAACATGGGCCGTTTGTACCGCGTCTTCCCACGCGACGTGCCGCCACCGGCCCTGCCGCGACTGGATCAGCTGACGCCGACGCAATGGGTCCAGCAACTGCAGAGCGAAAATGGCTGGGTCCGCGACATGGCCCAACAGCTGTTGGTCTGGGAGGGGGATCGAACGATCGTCGAGGACCTTAGAGCCTTGCTGCACAACAGCCCGCAGCCGTGGGCCCGCTTGCACGCGCTGGCGACGCTTCAAGGTTTGCAAGCGCTGCAGAGCGACGACTTACGGCTGGGAGTGCGGGACGAACATCCTGGCGTACGACGCTGGGCGTTGCGTTTGGCGGCAGCCCACTTGAACGACGCGACTGACTTGCAAACGGCGATCCTGCAGCAGTTGGCCCAGGAGGAAGATCCGCAGGTTTGGTTGCAGGCCACCGTGTTGCTGGGCGCCAGTCGATCGGCCGCATTTTCCCAACAAGTGGCTGCGCGAATGGTACCGCGACTGGACGACGAGTATCTCCGCACGGCCTGGCTCAGCTCCCTGCAGATGGACAACGCGGCAGCGCTGTTGACCGCGCTGTTGCAGGCTTGGCCGGCGACCGCTACCAGCGACTTGGAGGCCGGCTTGACCGAGGTGCTGCAGGGCCAGTTGCGGTTTGTGGTCGCCAGTCAGCAGGTCGAGTTGTGGGAGCCGTTGGCGGAGGCCCTGCTGCCACTGCCGGAGGAACAGGCCCCATCCGGGGAGCTGGCCCCTGCCCAGGAGCTGGCCCCAGCCGGGGAGCTGGCGCAGTGGTTGCAGCAGCAAGAGACCTCGCGGGGCACCGCGGCGCAGATTTGGCGACTGCAGGCACTGAGCGAGCTCTTGTCGGGCTGGCCGGCCGACCGTCGCCAGGATCTCAGCCCGGTCTGGCAGCAACGCCTGGAGCAGATCTGGTCGCTGACGGCACTGGACGACTCGACAGCCCCTGCGGCCGTGCAAGTGGCCCAAGTTCGGCTGTTGGGGCAAGTCTTCTGGGAGCCCTCCCGAGCGGTGGACGCGTTGTTGGGGGCATTGTCCCCGCGTTCGGCCCCCGAGGTCCAAATGGCGGCGGTGCGGAGTTTGGCGCGATTCGCGGACGACTCGATCGTGGACCGCTTGCTGCAACCGTGGCTGTCCTATTCACCAGGACTGCGGAACGAGATCTTGGACGTGGTCCTGGCCCGCAACGAGTGGATTCCGACCGTGTTGGCCGCCGTGACCGAGGGACGGATTCCGGCTGCTCATTTGAACGCCAGCCGTCGTCAGCAGCTGCTGCAACATCGGTCGGCCTCGATTCGCCGGCGGGCGGAGGAAGCGTTCGTCGGTGGCCTGACCTCGAATCGACAGGCCCTGATCGAGCAATATGCGGAGGTGGCGTCATTGGCGCCACAAGCCGACGTGGATCGAGGCCGCGCGGTGTTTCGCCAACACTGCGCCAACTGCCATCGGCTGGAGGCGTTCGGTCATGCCGTCGGGCCGGATTTGGCCGCGTTTGTGGACAAGTCCGACGCGGGCTTGTTGGCCGCGATCCTGGATCCGAATCGAGCCATCGAGGATCGCTATCAGGAGTACTTGGCCCTGGACTGGGACGGCCGGCAACACCGCGGCGTGATCGCCACCGAAACCAGCAATGCCTTGACACTGTTGGCCGCCGAGGGGAAGCAGGTCGAGTTACTGCGCAGCGAGATCGAACAATTGGCGGCCACCGGACAGTCGCTGATGCCCGAGGGCTTGGAGAAAGATCTGCCGCCGCCGGCCATGGCCGACCTGTTCCGCTACCTCCGCAGTTCTCGGCCGCCCCACAAGGTCTTCCCGGGCAACGAGCCGGACTACCCGTTTGTCCGCGACGACGGTTCGATTCGCTTGCTGGCCACCAACTGTCGCATCTACGGCCCCTCGTTGGTGTTCGAGCCCGGGTATCGTAACTTGGGTTTCTGGGGCAGTGCCGAGGACCGGGCAGTGTGGACCATCCGCGTGCCTCGCGCGGGTCGCTACGGCATCACGCTGGACTATGCCTGTGCGAACGACGTGGCGGGGAACCGCTTTGTGATCCAAGTGGCGGGCCAGAGCGTCGGAGGAGTCGTGGGGGGAACCGGCTCCTGGGACGAGTACGCCTGGCGCGACGTGGGCTTTGTGGAACTGGAAGCCGGCGAACACGAGTTGGTGTTTCGCTCGGATGGGCCAATCCAGCAATTCCTGCTGGATTTGCGCAGTGTCGTGTTATGGCCATGATGGCTTGATTGGGAGACGCGGTGGAAGCGGGTTGGCAGTTTTGGATCGATGTGGGCGGCACGTTTACCGATTGTTTGGGCATCTCACCCGACGGCCAGTGGCACCGTCGCAAGATCCTGAGCGCGGGGCGACTGCGGTGCCGCGGCCGGCGTCGGGCCGCGCCCGACACAACCGCTGCTCCCCCCGCAGTCTCGCACTGGCAGGTCGCCCTGCCCTTCCCGCTGGCGGCCAATGCCTTGCGCGATTGCAACTGCCTCTGCCTGGATGCCGCCGGCCGCGTTCTGGGCCGTGCCCGGGTCGTGCAGCAGTCCGCCGCCACAGTGCCCGCTCCTGAACGGACTCCCCAAACAAACAAGCTTAAATCCCATAAACAAAACGAATCAAATACAAATATTTACACAAACAATTCGGCGGCAGTGACACAGGTCACGCTGACGCCGTGGGAGTCGGCCGACGGCCAGATCCCGGAGGACGTGACCTTGGAGTTTTGCCCAGATCAACCGGCCCCGCTGCTGGCGATGCGTTGGTTGTTGGGGGCCGGGCTGCACGATCCCTTGCCGGCGGTCGACTTGCGGCTGGGGACAACCCGAGGCACCAACGCTCTGCTGACGCGGACCGGCGCTCGTACGGCCTTGGTGACCACAGCGGGATTGGCCGACGCCTTGTGGATCGGCGACCAACAGCGCCCGGACCTGTTTGCCCTGGCGGTGCAAAAGTCGCCACCGCTGTGTGAAGTGGCGGTGGAAGTGACGGCGCGGATGGCGGCCGATGGGACCGAACTGCAGGCGTTGGACCTCGACGCGACCCGCCAAGAGTTACAACAGTTGCGAGCTACCGGCATCGAGTCGCTAGCCGTGTGCCTGCTGCATGCTTATCGTTATCCGCAACATGAGTTGCAAGTGGAGGCCCTGGCGAGGGAGGCTGGGTTCTCGCACATCAGCTTGTCGCATCGCTGTTCATCGTTGATCAAGTTTATTCCACGAGCCAGCACCACGGTGTTGGATGCTTACTTGAACCCGGTCCTGCAAGACTACGTGGGCGAGATCGAGCGGGCGTTGGGCCCGGGCAGTCGACTGGCGCTGATGACCAGCAGTGGTGGCTTGGTGCCGCCAGAGGATTTCTCGGGCAAAGACAGCGTGCTGAGCGGGCCGGCGGGCGGCGTGGTGGGCTTTACGGCGGTCGCTCGGCAAGTGGGCTACACCCGCGCGATCGGGTTCGACATGGGGGGCACCAGCACCGATGTGGCCCGGTTGGACGGCTCGGTTCCGCTGCAGAACGAGACGCGGAAGGCCGGTGTGCTGTTGCAGACGCCCACGCTGGCGATTGAAACGGTGGCGGCCGGCGGCGGCAGTTGGTGTGGATTCGACGGCCAACGCTTGCTGGTGGGCCCGCAAAGCGCCGGGGCCGATCCAGGGCCAGCCTGCTACGGGCGCGGCGGACCGCTGACCGTGACCGACATGAACTTCTGGTTGGGCCGCGTGCCGGCGACGCACTTCCCCGTGCCTCTGCAGCGGGAGGCGGTGGCCGTGGCCCTGCGGCAACGCCAATCCGACATCGCCGCCGCGACCGGTCGCCACTACGAACTGGATGAATTGGCCGTGGCCTACTTGGCCGTGGCCAACGCGCACATGGCCGGCGCGATCGCGGCCGTCTCCACGCGGCAGGGAGTGGACCCGCGCGATTATCCGATCGTGGCTTTCGGCGGAGCGGCCGCGCAGCATGTCTGCGGCGTGGCGGACCAATTGGGCATCCGCGACGCGTTTGTGCATCCCGACGCGGGGCTGCTCAGCGCCTACGGCATCGGTCACGCGGCCCTGCGGCGGATCGGCCAACAGCAATTGGACGGACCCCTGGACGATGTTCAGCTGCCACGCGTCCTTGGGCCCGAACTGGCCGACCTGGCCCACCGCACACGAGCGCTGTTGCCCGACCCCACCGCCCCGCAAGTGGAGCAGTTCGCTCGGCTCTGGCTGCACGTCGCCGGCACCGAACAGAGCTTGATGCTGGAGCTGCCAGTCGACGAGCACTGGGACGCCGCGACCTTGTCAGCCCGATTTTGGCAGCAGTTCCAACAGCGGTTCGGCGTCCGCTGGCAACGCCCCCTGCGACTCGGCATCCTGGAGGTCGAAGTCGTCTGCCCCACCGACACCCCGGCGGCCACCTCGATCCCCGCCGCTGACGACTCGGCTTGGCAGAGCGTCGCGGTTGGCCCCCAAGTCATCGAATTCCCGAATTCTACCATTTGGCTCGAACCCGGCTGGTCGGTCCGCCGTAATAGGGAGGGCGTCTTGCATTTGCAGCGCCCAGCAGCGGGGCCGCAGCCCGCCAACACGACAGCGACGCTGGGGGCCGAGTTGGCGACAAATGAAGCTGCGGCAGTGACAAGTGGAACTGCATCAGCGACAAGTGCAACTGCGGCAGTGGCAAGTGGAACTGCGGCAGTGGCCGGGGTCTCGACAACGACCACGGCCGCCCGCGACCCGTTGCTGTTGGAACTGTTCTGCCAGCGTCTAACCGACATCGCCACGCAGATGGGGTTGACGCTGCAATCGACGTGTACCAGCGTCAACGTGAAGGACCGCTTGGACTTCAGTTGCGCGGTGTTTGATCAGGAGGGCCAGTTGTTGGTCAACGCGCCACACATTCCGGTGCACTTGGGTGCTATGAGCGAGACGGTCAAGGCGATTGCCGGGCGGTGTGGTCCGTTCCATCCCGACGACACCTTCGTCACCAACGATCCATTCCAAGGCGGCTCGCATTTGCCGGACGTGACGGTCGTCACTCCCGTGTTTCTGCCCGACGCCGCCGCGGACCGTCCGCAGTTCTGGGTGGCCACCCGGGCCCATCATGCGGAGATCGGCGGGATCACGCCGGGCTCGCTGCCACCACACGCGACCTGTTTGGAGGAAGAGGGCGTCGTGCTCCGCAACCTGCGCTGGTTGGGGGACGACGGCCAAGTCAATCCTGCCTTGGAGCAGGCATTGCGCGGCGCGCGGTACCCCAGCCGCAGTCCGCAGACCAACCTCGAGGACATCCAGGCGCAGGTTGCCGCCAACCGCTTGGGGGTCACTCGCCTGCAGGAGTTCGCCGCAGCTTGGGGTTGGTCGCAGGTCGCCGCCTATTGCCAACACGTGCAAGATGCCGCGGCCGAGTACGTCTCGGCGTGGTTGGCAGACCAAGAGCCGGGCTCCTGGACCTGCCGCGACGCCTTGGATTGTGGCTTGACCATCCAACTGACGGTGACGCGGGAACCCACCCGCCTGACGTTCGACTTCAGCGGCACGTCGCCACGAGCCCACAACCACTACAACACCAACCCGGCCATCGTGCAGTCGGCGATCCTATACGCCCTCCGCGTCTTGATCGCGGCCCCGATTCCCTTGAATCAAGGCGTGCTGCGACCGATCCAAGTCCGCCTGCCCGCCTGCTTTCTCAATCCCATGGGCGAGCACTCGGAGGAGGACGTGCGGCAGCGCTCCGCGGCCGACCTACCGGCCGTGGGCGCCGGCAACGTCGAGACATCGCAGCGGTTGGTGGACGTGATCTTCGGCGCCCTGCACGCGGCCGCCGCCAGCCAAGGCACCATGAACAACCTGCTGTTCGGCGATGACACCTTTGGCTTCTACGAAACCATGGGCGGCGGCTGCGGTGCGACTGCCGATCGACCCGGGGCCTCCGCCGTGCACTCCCACATGACCAACACCCGACTGACCGACCCCGAAATTTTGGAGGATCGTTATCCGGTCCGCTTGCTGGAGTTTCGCATCCGCCGCGGCAGCGGAGGGGCCGGTCAGCAAGCCGGCGGCGATGGCCTGGTCCGCCGCTTCCAATTCCTGCGGCCACTCGAGGTGTCGTTGGTCAGCAATCGCCGAGCCAGCACCGCCCCACCGCCCTACGGAGCGGCCGGTGGGGAGCCCGGCCAACGCGGCCTCAACCTGCGGATCCACAGCGATGGCCAAGTCGATACCCTGCCCGGCGACGCCCAGTTCACCATCGCTGCCGGCGACTCCCTCGAGATCCAAACCCCCGGCGGTGGCGGCTGGGGCCCACCCGCTGACGACGGCCCGCCGAAACGGGACGGCTGACCAAAACGGCTCCCCGACCGGCTGACCGGGTTGACTGACCGGATTGGCTCAAGGGCTTGTTGATTTTTCCGTAGCGGAATGCGTCAAGCATTTCGATTGAGGCGAAAACGCTGTGCTTTTGCCCGATGTTCCTTGAATCGGGCAGCCCATTCGCGAGTGAGTCTGGAAAAATCAACAAGCCCAAAATGCGGGTTGATTTTTCCGTAGCGGAATGCGTCAAGCATTTCGATTGAGGCGAAAACGCTGTGTTTTTGCCCGATTTTCTTGAATCGGGCAGCCCATTCGCGAGTGAGTCTGGAAAAATCAACAAGCCCAAAATGCGGGTTGATTTTTCCGTAGCGGAATGCGTCAAGCATTTCGATTGAGGCGAAAACGCTGTGTTTTTGCCCGATTTTCTTGAATCGGGCAGCCCATTCGCGAGTGAGTCTGGAAAAATCAACAAGCCCAAAATGCGGGTTGATTTTTCCGTAGCGGAATGCGTCAAGCATTTCGATTGAGGCGAAAACGCTGTGTTTTTGCCCGATTTTCTTGAATCGGGCAGCCCATTCGCGAGTGAGTCTGGAAAAATCAACAAGCCCAAAATGCGGGTTGATTTTTCCGTAGCGGAATGCGTCAAGCATTTCGATTGAGGCGAAAACGCTGTGTTTTTGCCCGATTTTCTTGAATCGGGCAGCCCATTCGCGAGTGAGTCTGGAAAAATCAACAAGCCCTCAAGGGGTTCGTGCGCCCTGGCGAACCGCGAGGCGGAAGCGGGGGCAATTGCAGAAAGTTTGACACATGGGGCAGGCCGGCAACCCAGCGAAACCCTGCGGAAAACAACGAAACCAGCGGCCTCGATCCTGCTGTCGTCCGCCTTTTCCGCACTTTCCTTCAACTCAAGTCGGATTGGCTTGATAAAATGTGATAGGCCGGTGAGGCCCGCCGTCCGCGCCGGTCGCGGTCCGCTCGTCGCCGGCAATCAAACAACAGCTTGAAATTACCTGGCTCGTTACAAGTGAAGCTCCTATGAATCCAACCCGAACCCTCCTCTCGCGATTGGTTGATTGGCGTCTGTGGTGGCCGCGAACGCTGCCGGCGACGGCTCGGATGGCTTGCCAGACCGGAGCCGTGTCGCTCCTGGGCTTGGGCGTCCTACCGGACCTTGCCGTTGTCGGCCTGCCCGAACTGACCAGGATCCATGGCCTCAGTGGCGTGACGGTGGCCGCCGCGGAGTGCACCGCGGCTCCGAGCAGCCGCCTGGAACTCGCTTCAGCCGGACGGTTCCAGGCGAACGAAACTGGCAAGACCGATGGGACGGGCAAAGCGACGGGCCCAGCTGATGACGCCAGCCGCCTGGCGGCTGCCAAACAAGCGTACGAGGCCGGACAGGACGCGGAGGCCCTGGCCATCTGGTTGCAACTGCAACGTACCAGCCCGAATTTTGCGATCACGCAAGACGTGGACTACTGGTTGGTGATGAGCGGGCTGCGGGCGGGCGAATTCGCTTTGGTCTGGGACGCCAGCCAGCGTTGGATTGCCGCCCAGCCGGAAGCGGTCCGCCGGGCCGATCGTCCGGCGGAAGGTGCCACGGGCAGCCTGAACTGGGCCAGCCGCCGCGAGATGTTGGGCCAAGTCGCCTTGGCTCGGATCGAAGCCGCCTATCAGCAAGCGTTGGGGGCCGCGGATTTGGCCGCCCAGGTCCAGTGGCTGACGCGGGCGGAGACCACCGCTCAAGAAGTCCAGTCGTGGCAGCTCGAGCCACGCTTCGCCGAGGTCGTGTCGTACCATCGCAATCTGATCGCTCTGCAACAGGAGCTGCGTCGCCGCGATGCCGATCAGCCCGCTCGGCTGCAGGCCCTACAGCAGCAGCTCCGCGCCGCAGCGGCCGCAGCGTCGTCCACCGAGTTGCGTGACAAGCAGAACTATTACGCGGCTGTGAGCGCGGAGTTGTTAGGAGACCTGACGAGCGCCACCGCCATCTGGACCCAACTGGCCAACGAAACCCAGGTCGATACCGAGATTCGTCACGCCAGCTTATTTGCTCTGGCCGAGGCCTCCATCAATCGCTGGCTCGCGACCGCAGCCCCAACACCGGACTCGGCCCTGACTGCCGAGGAGCGCCGCAACCATCTGCTGGCGGCCCGCGATCTGTACCTGCGACTGCAACAGGAAGCGCCGAGCTACCGGGCCCACAAAGTCGCGTTCAACTTGGGTACCTGCTACCGTTGGCTCGAGGACCATGCCGCGGCGGTGGCCCAATTCGAGCGAATCGCCTGGCCGGCAACCACGGCCGACGCAAATGCAAATTTAAATGCAATTGCCGACACGGATACTGCCGGGAACGCGGATGCCGAAGCCTGGGCCCTGGCCTGGTCGGCTCAGTTCAATTTGGCTCGCTCGCTGTTCAGCCTACAACAATGGGAAGCAGCGGTCCGAGTGCTGGACCAGGTCCTGCCGCGACTCGCCTTGGCCGATGCAAGTTCCGGCGGCCGAGCCGTGCTGTTGCGGATGCAGTTGGCCGAGAAACTGGGCCAGTGGCCGCAGCTGCTGGCGTTGGCCCAGGACGGAGCGGCCTGGCTGCAACAGGTCCCGCAGCAGCAAGCCGAAGTCGACTACCTGACCGCGCTCTCGCGCTTCCAATCCACGGACAGCGAGCAGCGTTCCGCCGGCGCAACCGCCTTGCAAGCGTTGGCATCCGCACCCCAACATCCGTTCGCGGACTTGGCGCGGCTGCAGTTGTTGCCCTGGCAGTTGGAGGCTGGCCAGGTGGAAACCTCCGGTCAATGGCGACAGGATTTATCGTCGAGCATGACCGCCGAGTACCGCGAGCGACTGGAGCAGGCCGCGGCCACTGCCACCGAGTTGCTGGAGAGCCGCGACATGCAAATCGACACGTTCCCGACCAATCCGGCCCTCTGGCAACCAGAGCAAATCCAAGTGGCCGCGCGGCGGCAACAAGTGCGTCAGTGGCAGGCCAACGCCTGGTTCAAGTTGGGCCGTGATGCGGAGGCCGAGCGAGCCTACGCGGACTTGCTACGGGACTTTCCCCAAGACGAATCCGTGGCCGAATGGACGATCAAGCGGGCCGTTGCCATCGCGCGGGCCGACGATCCGACCGCGGCCTTGCCTTTGCTGGCCGAGTCGACCGTGGCCGGTTGGTCCGTCGCCGACCAAGCCGATGCCTGGTGGGTCGTGGGCCAACTGCACCAACAACTGCAAGACGAGCTGGCGGCCGCCCGCGCATGGGAAGCCGCGTGGGAGCGCTACGCGCCCGGCACTGACAAGCCCATGGCCTTGCAGGCTGCCGTGGCCGCCTA
Source organism: Pirellulaceae bacterium (assembly GCA_018402565.1). GTDB lineage: Bacteria > Planctomycetota > Planctomycetia > Pirellulales > Pirellulaceae > M30B19. The sequence goes on from JAGYIQ010000005.1 coordinate 289,292, forward strand.
CCAACGAGCCGAGCAGTACCAAGAAATGCTGCGTTTGATCGACCGAGCCGCGCCCGCGGCCACCGGCCCCGAAGCGGTGGCCCTGCTCCTGCAACGCGGTGTGGCTCAATACTTCTTGCGGGACCATGCCGCCGCGGAAGCCTCGTTCCAACAGGTGGAAACCCGTGCCAGCCAACTCGCGCCCAGCAGCCCGGCCGAGCAACAACAGCGAGACGAATGGGTCGCCGATGCCCGCGTCAACCGCGGCTTGGCCCTGCAACAGTTGGGTCGCACGGAAGACGCCAAAACCGTGTGGGAATCCTTCCTTCGCGCGACTCCGAATCACGCGCACAACGAAACCGTCGTGCAATGGCTCCGCGGTCTCGATCCGAATTGGACCGCCCCCAGCCTGGCGGGGACCGATCCCGCCGGGAGTAGCGACGCCATCACCAGCGACGCGGCGCGCGATCGCGCGGCGGTCCGTGAGACCTCTGGCAGCGAGAACCTGTCGCTCGCCGAACTGCGGGTTCGCGCGGAAGAAGCCTTTGCAGCGAAACGCTGGGCGGAATCCAGCCAAGCCTGGGAGCGATTGGCCACCCAGTCGCCGCGGCCAGCCGACCACGATCGCATCCTCTACCTGTGGGCCTGGGCCCTCCGCGAGCAGCAACAAGGCGCCGCAGCCGTCGCTGCCTGGGAACAACTGTTGAGCGAGCACATCAGCAGCTCGTGGGTCGGCCGCAGCCAATTCCATTTGGGCGAAGCTGCTTACCAAGCTAACGATTATGCTCGGGCCAAAGAACGCTTCCAATCGGCGCGGACCGCTGCCGCAGAAGCCTCCTTACAACGCAGTGCGCTTTACATGGAAGCCTGGTCCGAACTGAAACAAGGCCAACCGTCGCAAGCCCGCCGATTGTTCCAGACCTTGCTCGAAGCCGCCGGGACCACCGATCGCGAGCAACCACTGGTGCTGGAGGCCCAGGCCTTGCTGGCCCAGTGCGACTTCCAAGCCGGGGACATGGCTGCGGCAGTCACGGCCTATGAAGCCGCCAGCAGCGCGGTGGACAAACTGCGCAGCCTCAAGCCGGAACTGGCGTTTCAGTCCTGCTTGAATGCCGGCCGCGCCGCGATTGAAACGAGCCAACCCGGTACCGCCATCCTCTGGCTCAACCGCGGTCAGGCCCTGATCGACTCCGGTAGCTTGCCCGCCGAAGTGGACGAACGAACCCGCGCCGAAGTGCCGTTCCTCTTGGGCGTCGCCCTCCGCTTGAACAACCAAGCCGACGCGGCTCAACAAGCCTTGTCGCAGGTCAGCGGCCGAGCCGATACGGTTGGACTCCGAGCCCTGTTCGAACTGGCCCAGATCGCTCGGGCCCAAGGCGATGAGACCGCCGCTCGACGCCACTATCAAGCCATTGCCAATGGAGCCTACGGCGATCAACTGCCGCCCGCGGCCGTGGAACTCAAAGCCCAAGCGTTGCTGGAAGTTGGCCTGTCTTTTGTCCGCGCCGCCAACCAACAGACCGACGCGGCCGTCCGCGCCGAGCACCTGCGACAAGCCAAAACCTGGCTGACACGAGCGCAATTGCAAAGCGACTCGGTCACCGTCAGCCAACAGGCCGAGCGCCAGCTGGCGCAACTGGGCACGTAATCCGCCAACAGACTTGGTGTTCAAGCTTGGTTCATTTTAGCTGCTGTAGTTTTGTTTTCAGCCGTTGCTGCGAAGTTGCAGTGGATTTGGAACAATCCGCTATGGGAAGACATCGCCATTGGCGGCGTTTGGATCACGTTGGCGGCGATTGTATTAGAAGGCTGGGCAGCCTCCCACGCCGGTGGGGGAGTGGTCGAGGTGCCTCAGTGGTCCACGAGAAACCTACAAAAGTCTTAGACCTTCACTTCGCCGCATTTCGGTCGTATGATGGAGCGGGCGTAGGGGATGGGTGAACGGAGGTACAAAATATGTCATTCAGACGGCTAGATCGCGATGTAATCGGTAAACTTGGAACGGATATCTACGAACGTCAGCTACAGTCCAAGCTGATAGAATCGGCTTTTGACCAGTTCGTTGCGATTGATGTTGAAACAGCCGAATACGAGGTTGCTGCGGAAGCCCATTTGGCCAGTGAGCGGTTGCGAAATCGCCTGCCAAACGCACAGGTCTTTGTCGCTCGAGTCGGGCATCGCTCTGCGTTTGTCGCAAGGTAAGTGGTAGCCACTGGCATGATCAACGGAAAGATCGATTTCAACCTTGAGGCGATTGTTGAACTGGGCATTCAAAACGCTGGGGCCATTTTCAAGCAACGGTTCATCGTTGATACGGGATTTAACGGATTCGTCGCAGTACCACAGAGTTTGGTTGATAAATTTGGGCTGCCATTGAGAGATGTGCAGCAAGGTATCACGGCAGATGGCAGATCAAGCTTCTTCGATACGGTCGAAGTAACCGTCCTTTGGCACGATGAGGCCCGCACCTTACAGGCTCAAATTCTTGATGAAGCACTAATCGGAACTCGTCTACTCCGCGGTTGTAGAATTGGTGCCGATTGGATTCGTGGTGGATTGTTTCAAATTGAAAAACTGGAGTCCTGAAGTAGCAGTCGCTGCGAAGTTGCAGTGGATTTGGAACAATCCGCTATGGGAAGACATCGCGATTGGCGGCGTTTGGATCACATTGGCGGCGATCGTTTTGGAAGGCTGGGCAGCGGCTTCTATCTTGTTGGTTTCTCGTCGAAACGCGGCCTATATCGGGCTGGCGATGCATTCGGTATTACTGATTGCAAGTACGTGGTTTTGGATTTCGGGACAAAGCTGCCAGTATTTTGGTGATTGGCAATTGGGTGACTTCAAGATCCCAACTTGGGCGTTACCGATCTACAACTTGGTCGCAGTCATTTTCTTTGCCATAATTGCCATCAAGCCGAATCAACCGACAACTGTAAAGTCACGGCTCCGGCTCCCTGATCTAAGTACGCAATTCGGCTTGGTTCTGGGAGTTCTTTTCGGGCTATTCATGTTATCCACCGCCCAGGGCCAACAATTTTGGCGGAGCGGCGCGACGGCCAATGAAGTGGTGTTGCAGGCAGGGGAACTCCCGGAACTGGTGCCGGGCGAAAGCTATGAAACCATCGTCACATTATACAACCGTTTGTCAAAACCGATCCGCGTGGTCGGGGGCGGGACAAGCTGTACATGCGTGACTCTAGAGAACATTCCGTTGGAGATACCTGCTAACAGTCGACGCGAATTGGCCGTTCGCTTCACAGTTGGCGAGCATCTCCGTGGGCAGAAGGAATTCACCAGCAGCCTGGTCTACTACCTCGAGGGTGGCCAACCGTTTCTGGTGCGTGGAGACTTTCGTGGCACGATCGTTGACTTGCGTTGAGTCGTACGATTCTTTTGCCGGTTCGCTTAGCATGAGAGGTTTTGACATGAGACGTTTAATTGCGTCGTCTTTGAATTGCATGGGTACGGCATTGGTTGTGTTTGGTACTTTGGCAAGTACCGGAACACTACTTGCTGACGGCCCCGGTACGACACCGACGAATTTTTGCCCGTATGATCCGGGGATTCAGGACTGTGAGAACAAGGGTTGTCCACCAGCCGTACCAAAGTGCGGTGCCCATGGTGGAGCAACTTGTACCTGCCATCAGTAAACATTCTGGTAAATCATCACCGCGTGGACAGCGAAACCTAAAGTCGAGACTTCAGGTTTCGCTACCACCATGGTCACTAAAATGCAAACTCCTTCGTAGGTTTTTCCGCAAATGAACATTAGCCGCACAAATCCACCAATGGTTCGTCAATTCCCCACAATCCGCTGTTCGATTCTGGGCACATCTTTCTTTCTTGTATTAATGTTTTTTCTCGTAACCGAGATTTCGGCAAACGATAGACAATCTCAGTTCTTAGAATTCACGAAATCGCATGAACAGCGATTCCTCGCGTCGGTAACGTCCGGGCGACAGGAAATTTTGATTAAGAAACAAGGATATACAGCTAGGTATGAAATCCGAGTGCGTGACCTGGATTACGTTATCGAAGTTCATGAACTAATTGATGCGAGCGGCCATCGAATTGAATTAACGGAAAGTCAGTGCGTCGAATGGCAAGTCAGTGGAAAGATTCCTGCTGACGGTCGGTTTATACTGGTTGGCATCCGTGCTGGAAACTCCAAATATGAGTTTGTCTTAGACAATCTAGCTGGTGAGGAAAGGCGTTTTGAGATCAAATCGATAAGCCTCACAGACCATAGACCACTGGCTACGTTTGGAGTTTCACCAGTTCACTTACCAATATCCGCTGGCTTTATGCCGTTAGGCGAGGAAGTGGCTGGAGGTCATATGGAGCTACTAGATTGGCAATTCGATTCAACTCGCAACCTTTGGATTGCAAAGGTCAGGAACAACGACGAGTACATTCAATTAATTGAAATTGACCCAACTACTGGGTTATTTCTGAAGAAGGAGGTCGTTGAACACGACAGCGTGGAACCGACTGCAACGCACCAATATGAATATGTCGATGGGCACCTTAGTCGATGGGTTCTTTATCGGGCTGGTACAAGTACACCCAAAGAGCAGCGATATTATCGCAGGTTTGAACCAACGACGATCGATCCATCGGCAATGCTGATCTCACATTATGGTTTTGAAGAACCACTTGGCCGTTCCGGGACTAACCTAATTAGTTGGAATTTGTGTGTCGCTTTATTGATAGCCGTTGGGCTAACTCTACTATTTTTAGCTCGGAGAACGGCAACGGCCACTCCGAGTCGTTGAACAACTCGAGCGTTCGTTTGAGTTAGCGTCAATCGACTGACAAACCGGAATGCCGTTCCGGCAATTGACGCCTGCCCTCTTTACCGCACCGACCCCAGAATTGAATTGTGACAAAGCACTAGGACGACTTGCCCGCCGTGCCGTTGCACAAGAACCAACTACTGATTGCTTGCGATTGCTTCGGCCGAGGATGTGAAAGATGTTCCAGCGATTGCTTTTTACTATTATCGCGTGTGCCTTGATGTTATCTTGTCGAGATAGTTCGCATGATCCGCAGATTTCGAAACTGCGCGTCTATGACGGCGATATCGCACCAAGCCAACGGGAGTTGATAAAGCATTGGAATGCGTTTTTACGTTCCGTTCTCGGCCGGGGTTTTGACGTTGAGATAACCACAAATTCAGGTGAGAACCAGTCGTTTCATTCGAAGTACTTTACGTTTCGAGGGACAGGCTTCCAAAGCATCCGTGAAGGGTACTTTCGTGGAAAGCATGAGTTGTACGTGACGAATTCTGATTATCGATTTCAGCTCACGAAGGCGTCAGACGAAGATGCACCGTGGATCAATGAAGGTGTAACACTGAACGATCCCAACGACAGCTTCCCGCATGATCTTTATGACTCGGGTTTCCTTAATTTGATACCAGCGATCTCAGATTTCTCGCTGGTCGACCTGGTCGATAATCACGGTGACATTGAATTTTCCGTGAAAGATGTAACTAACGCATGGGAAAACGGAGAGCCTTGTTTTGAGGCTTTTTTTGTAATTCAGCGCCGGCACACAGAACAAAGTTCTCGTTTGTTAAACACAGCACGAATGAGCTATTTTGTACAGGGAAAGCTTTTGCTATTGAAGAACCATTACTTGTTGCCAAAGCGAATTGAAGTTAGCCATTTCGAGCGGAGTAATTCCGAATCCGATTTCCCAACGGCAAATCAGAGAACAGAAATTCATCATTTTGATTATGGAGTCGAGCCCTTTTTCCATCCGTCGCGAGTAACCAGTAGGTTGCTGCCGGTTGGGAATCAAACAGAGTTTGTCACGACCATGACGTTCATTCCATCAAGAGCTCCTGGGCAGGAGGAATTTCGCCTGCCCTTTTATGGACTGCCAGAACCGATCGTTCCAAATTGGTACGACACCGCGTTTTGGACGGTGGGGATTTCCTGTTTTGGAATTGCAATGATCGGCTTTGGGTTTTGGCTGAACCGGCGAATCGGTAAACAGAGGATCGAGAGCTGAGGTTACCTGCTCCACTCAACCTGATTGCATGCCGAGTGTTTTGTCACAACCACAACTTGGCGTGTGACGAAGCACTAGTAATCCTGCCGAACGCTACCTACTTCACTGAAATAACTCTGGAATCATCAATGTTCAGTATATCGCCTCCATCGAGTAGAAATGGATTTACCCTCGTCGAACTACTTGTCGTGATTGGGATAATCGCCGTCCTGCTGGGATTGTTGTTACCCGCCGTGCAGATGGCGCGGGAGGCGGCGAGACGGACGAACTGTGGGTCGCAGATGCGGCAGTTGGGCTTGGCGGCCGCGAATTACGAAAGTGCCAAAGGACGTTTGCCGGCGGGGTATACAAGTGCCACGGCATCGCGGCGGTTCAATACTTGGATCACGGCTCTGTTACCTTACGTGGAGCAAACCGCGGTCTACGATCAAATGCTGGCCGACTATGCAACCACTTCCAATCCGTTCGATAACCCCGCCGCGCATCGTGGTTTTGGACAAACGCTGCCGCTGTTGATTTGCCCTAGTTCCACGGCTGGGCTCGAACCCGCTACCAATCTGACCGGTTACCCGGCCGTCGCCTTTACTACTTATCTAGGCGTCAATGGGCAAGACTTTACCACTCGCAATGGTGTGTTTTATCTGGATTCCAAAACGCGCACCGCTGAAATACGCGATGGACTCTCCAATACGATCATGATCGGCGAACGGCCACCCAGCACCGATCGTTGGTTCGGTTGGTGGTACGCGGGGTACGGGCAACTGGGCACCAGTAGCTTGGATTCGCTCCTGGGCGCCCGCGAACGCAACGTCGGCTCGCGGGGCAATAGCATCTGCGGCGGGGGGCCGTTTAGCTTTCGCAATGGTCATCCCGAGTTCCAATGCAACAGCTTGCATTTCTGGAGCCAACACCCCGGCGGTGCGCAGTTTGTCTTCGCCGACGGCAGTCTCACGTTCCTCACTTACGAATCCGCCGACATCCTACCCGCCTTAGCCTCCCGCGCCGGTGGGGAAGTGGTCGAAGTGCCGTAGTCGTCCACGGTTGGTGTTGGATCATTCGCTTGTCTCCATTCGTCCGTCATCCATGCCTGAATCTCCTCTCCAAAATTCCCTTCCCCAGTCCCAACCAACGCCCACAAACCCTGACGCGCCACCGAAGCCACCGCCCGCAGCGTATTGACCTTGACGCCGCGCCTCATTCTTGCGATGGAATCGCCTGCGGGTTGTGCCAGCGTCCTCCCGTTGAGACCGGGTCGCTGGGGACAGGATGGCGAGTGAGAATGTGCTGGGAGTGGTTGCGGGATGCATTGGATAAAGACGATCTTTGATCCGCGGCACCCGGTGCAGAAGGCCGATCGGTTGCGTTTTCACCAACGGCACCGCTTCATGCTGGGCGTCAGCCTCACGCCCAACTTCTCACATGTGCTGGGCTGCCTGCTGGAGGGCACTGGGGCCGGCAAACTGTTGCGACTGCAAGCCAACGCCTTCGACAACCAACCGATCCCACGGCCGACCCGCCGCTTGTTCGCCCAGGCCTGCGGTCGCACCTCCGCGCCGTACCACCGGAGCACACCGCCCGATTGGTCCTCGTACCTCTCGCTCCGCGAAGACATCACCCAACTGGTGGCACAAGTCGTGCAGGGCCTACTATCGCAAGCCGGTCAAGCGTCCGATCGCGTCTTGGCCGTGGCCTTCCATCACAGCGGTCTGTGCATCGCCCCCCCGGGGCAATCGGCCTGCACTCTGCCGCTGATCGACGCCGCGGCTTTGGCCCTGCAGACCGGACTGAATGTCCTGGATCAATTCCCGCTGAAAGATCGGCTCGAGGGCGGCCGCGGTTGGCCGATCTCCGCGCTCCCGCTCTGGTTGTTGTGGGCCGATCGACGCTCGCCCACCGCCTTTGAACACCGATTGGTGCTGGAGTGGAACACCCAGCTGGAAATGACTTGGCTGCCACCCTCCGATGGCCTGGACGCAACGTATCCCGCCATCGAGCAACAAGCGATCGATTGGTCGACCCATGCGTCGGAGTCGAACGCCCCGACCGACTCGACTGACGCGGCCGCCCACGACCCCAGCGTCAACCCCAGCCATGACGCCGCGGAGCCCCGCGATCTGGACCCCGCCGATACGGACCTGACGCCGGTGGTCAACCAGGTCCTGCAGCAGATCCAACGCTGGCAGAGACCTCGGCACGACGGCCTGCAGGCTTTACCACCCGCCCATAAGCTGCGGATCATCGTGGCCGGCGGGGAACTGGGCAGCCAGCGATTACGCGCGGCGTTGGCCACGGAGCTGCCCGAAACGGTGGTGGTTGCCTGCCAGGATCACGCCTGTCCCGCCTGGGGCTGCGGTCCGCTGATCGCCGGAACCCATGGTTTTTTGCATGTCGATCAAGTGCCTGCCAACTTGCCCTGGATCTCCGGCACCGAAGTCCCGCGGATCCTGGGGATCCTCACACCGGGCGCCGCCAGCCGCTATCGAAGCTTGTTGATCGAAATGTCCGACTATCGCCCCCCCGTCATGACCCTCCGCGACGCCGTCTGAATCATAGGTCACAGGTCGTAAGGCAGCAGGCCAGGAATCTGCTCGATACGATTCAAACCCTGCGGGACCAGATCCTGGAGCGCCGAATATAGGGCAGCTGTGGAGTGCGAGTCCTTGGGCCGATCGCACCGATTGTCCCAATTCTACCGACTCGAAGTGACAGGCCAATTCGCACGGACCGAGCTAAATCTGTACTGGCCAGAGCCCAAAGCGACGATTAGCATGGAGCCCACGGCCGCCTAGCAACCGCTGCTAGGTGGCCCAGCCCGGCCTTAACGGACTCGGGCGATCACGCGACGTGACCGGGCCTCAGGCTCTCGGTCGCAGCCGCCCGCGGACGGCTGCCCCTGTTCCCTCCTTTTGCTGAGCAACCCTTTAGGTGAGTGATGGCCGATCTCCGCTACGATCCCGTCCATGACTCCTGGGTCGCCATGGCGGAAACGCGGACGGAACGTCCCAACGAATACCAGCCCAAGTCGGACGTGGTCCCGCTGGCTCGCTGCCCCTTCTGTGGCGGCAACGAGGACGAGACCCCGCAGGCGATCGCCGCCTACGATTGGGACCCGCAGCGAAGCACGGCGGTCGAGCGAAGCACGGCGGTCGAGAGAGGCACAGCGGTCGAGAAACACACAGTCGAGAGAAACGGGGCGGTCGAGACCAATCAACCCGATTGGTTGTGCCGCGTCATACCCAACCGGTTTCCCGCCTTCACGCCCCTGACCGACAACACCTGCGAAGGTCCCGCTCGCGGTCAGCGGGACTGTCGCCAAACCCACCGGGACAATAGAGCCGAGCCCTTCCATTCGGCTTTGGAACACTCGGCCAACAACCTCCTCGGGCCAAATCACGGGCCCTATCGGCAAGCCCCCAGCCCCCACAGTCGGCAAGAACTGATCATCGAGTCGCCCCGACACGTCGAGAGCTACTCGCAGTTGTCCCAACCGGAACTGCTGGCCAGCTTCCAAGTGTATCGCCAGCGGCTCCGCGCCTACCGTGACTGCCCAGAACTGCAGTACGCCTTGCTGTTCAAGAACTGTCGCCCCGAGGCCGGCGCGTCGCTGGCCCATGTCCACTCGCAGCTGTTTGGCTTGGACTTCATCCCAGCCACGATCGCCCGTCGACACGAACGGTTGCAGCGATCGACAACGCCGTCCGGCCACGACGCCGGCTCGACGCCCCACCACTCGCTGTTGACCCAAATGGTCCAGTGGGAATTGGCGGCCGACCAACGAGTCGTCGCCAACCGCTCGCATTGGACAATGTTCTGCCCCTTCGCCAGTCGCTTCAGTTGCCAGACCTGGATCGTCCCGACAGGCGCCGGCCAGCCGCTCTGGGAACAATCCGACCAGGCACTGGCGGAATTGGCGTTCCTAGTCCAGGACTGGGTCCGCGCGGTCGAATACCTGTGGGACCGCCCCGCCTACAATGTCCTCTTCCACCAACCACTGCTCCGCGGCAATTCGTCGGAGGGCCAGTCCTTTGTCGAACTGTTTGTCCGCATCGGCAGCGCCGCCGGTTTCGAATGGGGATCGGACTGTTGGATCAATGTCCTCTCGCCCGAAACCGCCGCCCAACAACTGCGGACCGCCCTGGCCGCTAGGCAGGAAGCTTGAAGCATGCGTTTGGTCTCCCTCAACTGCAACGGTATCCGCTCGGCCGACAAAAAAGGCCTGGCCGATTACCTGAATGACCTGGCCGCCGACGTCGTCTGCCTGCAAGAAGTCCGCGCCACCCCCCAACAACTGCCGACCTGGGCCAACCAACCCCACGCCGCCTGGTTACCGGCCGCCAAAAACGGCTACAGCGGCGTCGGTGTCCTGGCCCAACATCCCTGGCAAGCCCTGCAGACCGGCCTGGGCAACCCCGAGTTCGACAGCGAGGGTCGCCTGCAACGCTGCGACTTCGACGATTGGACTTTGATCAACGTCTACATCCCGTCGGGCAGCTCCAGCCCCGAACGGCAAGCGGCCAAGTTCCGCTTCCTCGCCCTGTTTCACGACTACACCGCCCAACTCTTGGCACAACAACCGCGGGTCGTGGTCTGCGGCGATTTTAACATTGCCCATCAGCCGATCGACCTGAAGAATTGGAAGACGAATCAAGGCACCAGCGGCTTCTTGCCCGAAGAACGCCAGTGGCTCAGCCAGTTCGCCGACTTGGGCTTGGTCGATGTCGTGCGACGTTTGGCCGGCCCCGAAACCGCGGTCTACTCCTGGTGGAGCCAACGGGCCGGCTCGCGACAACGCGACGTCGGCTGGCGACTGGATTACCATTGGGCCTCGCCGGCCTTGGCCGACACCGCCGTCGCCTTCCAAATCCCACGACTACCCGTGTTCTCCGATCACGCCCCCGTCGTCATCGACTACCAGGGGCTCTGAGTCCAGGGCCGTTATGAGCGCAAAGCCATGTTATGACGTGATACTGCTGGGGTCGGGCCTGCCCGCCACCGTCCTGGCCCTCTGCCTACAGCGACTGGGCTACCGCTGCTGCCTGCTCGAAGCCCAAGCCCATCCCCGCTTCACCATCGGCGAATCATCGACCCCCATCGCCGACCAAATCCTCTTGGACCTGGGCCGCGACTTGCAGTTGCCCGAACTGTGGCGACTCGGGCGCTGGGCCACGGCCCGCCAGATCCCCTCCGTCACCGTCGGTTGCAAACAGGGCTTCAGCTACTGCTTCCATGCCAACTCAGCCCACGGGGACTCAGCCCACGGGAACTCAGCCAGCGGGCAGGCCGGCCTGCATGACAGCGGGCAGACCAACGCGCGGGCCAACGCTGCCAGCAACGACTCCATCACCCAGGCGTGCCTCTCGCCGCCGAGCTTGCTGCTGGTGCCCGCCAGTCCCACACGAGCAGCGGCCGACAGCCACTTTCTCCGCAGTCAAGTCGATCACTATTTGGTTCGCTGCGCCGTCGCCCGCGGCATCACGCTGCTCGAACAAACGCGCATCAGCCAGGCCCAGCGAGACGCCGGCCTGTGGCAATTGACCGTGCGGAGGGCTGGCCCAACCGCCCACGAGCCAACCGCCGAGCTATCGGCCCGCTTCCTGATCGACGCCAGCGGCCCGGCCGGCGCGCTGGCCCAGTTGCTGACCGACGAGGTACCCGCCTGGGGCCGGCCGACCCCGTGGTCCTTCGCCACGGACTCCGGCAGTCTGTACGGGCACTTTGCCCTGGACGTCGATTGGCCGTCGGTCTGGGACGACTGGCAACAGGACACTCAGCGATTTTCGTTTGCCCCGCAAGACGCCGCCTTGCATCAGGTCACTGAGGACGGGTGGCTGTGGCACTTGGCCTTCGACAACGGCCTGGTCAGCTTGGGTTGGGTGTTGCCGTCCCACGCCTGGGGCCAACTGACCGCGGAGTCGTCGGCCGATCAGCGGTGGGAGTTCTGGCGACAAAAACTGCGGCGGTACCCTCGGTTGTGGAAATTGTATGGCCAGGCGCGTTTGGTCGCGCCGGCCGCGGGGCTGAGCTTCTTGCCACGGCAGCAGCGTCTCAGTTCGGCCTGGGGCGGACCCGGTTGGTTGGTGCTGCCCAGCGCCGCGGGGTTCATCGATCCACTGCACAGCACCGGCTTGGCTCATTCACTTTTTTCGGTGCACAAGATTGTTAGGACATTGCAACGGGGCCGAGCTTGGGATGACGAGTTCGTGCAGGATTACACGCGGCGTTTGCGGCAAGAAGTGTGGTGCGTCGATCAGTTAGTGGCCCTGGCCTACCGCAGTGGAGGGGATCCGCAGAAGTGGGAAGCCGCCACGATGCTGTACTTCGCCGCCGCCATCGCCTGCGAGGAGTGGCGAGATCGCTCGCGGCGCGCCCCTGCCCAGGGCCGGTCGGACGTGGAGTCGGCAGCGGATAGCGCGGCCTACGCCCACGTGCCCTGGGGTGGTCCGGACTTCTTGATGGCCGATCGAACGGATTGGTTGGAGCGAGTGGTGCGTGGTGGACAACTGCTCCGCCGCGCGACGCCACCGCCCGGCGGTTGGTTGCCGGCCATGGCACAAATTCTCGGGCCCTGGAACACCGTCGGCCTGTGCGACCCACAGCTCGGCGGCATCTACCACTACACCGTGGCCAACAAGTCGTAGGCGCAAATCAGCCAGAGTGCCTTAGCACGCGGTTATTACGCGAACGGGACATTGGCTCGGCCCAGCTAAATTGATAACTTGTTGGGTAAGCGTGCATGGGGCGGGTTGATTTTTCCGTAGCGGAATGCGTCAAGCATTTCGATTGACTAGAAAACGTCGTGTTTTCGACCGATTTCATTGATGCGGGCAGCCCACTCGCGTGCAAGTCTGGAAAAATCAACCAGCACTTTGGCGGACGCGTGCATGGGGCGGGTTGATTTTTCCGTAGCGGAATGCGTCAAGCATTTCGATTGAAGTGGAAACGTCGTGTTTTCGCCGGACTCTATTGATGTGGGCAGCCCACTCGCCTGCAAGTCTGGAAAAATCAACCAGCACTTTGGCGGACGCGTGCATGGGGCGGGTTGATTTTTCCGTAGCGGAATGCGTCAAGCATTTCGATTGACTAGAAAACGCCGTGTTTTCGACCGATTTCATTGATGTGGGCAGCCCACTCGCCTGCAAGTCTGGAAAAATCAACCAGCACTTTGGCGGACGCGTGCATGGGGCGGGTTGATTTTTCCGTAGCGGAATGCGTCAAGCATTTCGATTGACTAGAAAACGCCGTGTTTTCGACCGATTTCATTGATGCGGGCGGCCCACTCGCGTGCAAGTCTGGAAAAATCAACCCGCCCTTTGGCGGACGCGTGCATGGGGCGGGTTGATTTTTCCGTAGCGGAATGCGTCAAGCATTTCGATTGACTAGAAAACGCCGTGTTTTCGACCGATTTCATTGATGTGGGCGGCCCATTCGCGTGCAAGTCTGGAAAAATCAACCAGCGGATGCGTCGAACGAAGTGGGTCGGACAGCGAATCAGCACCTAAGGGAGAGAAGCCGATGGCCAGAACAGCCAGCACCATGTTGCCACTGGGCGAGGTGGCACCCGATTTTGAGTTGACCGATGTGGTCAGTGGCCAGACCGTGCGGCGGGACGACTTTGTGGGCCGGCCCGGTTTGTTGGTGATGTTCATCTGCAATCACTGCCCGTTTGTGAAGCACTTGGCCGACCCCTTGGCCGACTTCTGTCGACGCTATCGCCAGCTTGGGTTGGGGGTGGTTGGCATCAGCAGCAACGATGTGGAGAAATACCCGCAGGACGATGCCGACGCCATGCGGGTGGAGGCCCAACAGCGGGGGTACGACTTCCCCTACTTGTTGGATGAAACGCAGGTGGTGGCCAAGGCCTATCAAGCGGCCTGTACCCCGGACTTCTTTTTGTTTGACGCCAACTTTCACTTGGTCTATCGCGGCCAGTTTGACTCGAGTCGCCCGGGTGGTGAGTTGCCGGTCACGGGCCAGGACTTGGCGGCGGCGATCGACGCCTTGTTGGCGGGTCAGCCGATCCCCGAGCCGCAACTGCCCAGTCTGGGTTGCAACATCAAGTGGATCCCTGGGAACGAACCACCCTACTTCCCCGCGCCTCTAGGCTAAGGGCGGGTTGATTTTTCCGTAGCGGAATGCGTCAAGGGCTTGTTGATTTTTCCGTAGCGGAACGCGTCAAGCGTTTCGATTGAGGCGGAAATGCCGTATTTTCGACCGAATCTCTTGAATCGGGCGGCCATTTCGCTTGTAAGTCTGGAAAAATCAACAAGCCCTCAAGCATTTCGATGGAGGCGCAAACGCCGTGTTCTCGACCGATTTCATTGAATCGGACGGCCCATTTGCGTGCAAGTCAGGAAAAATCAACCCGCCCCTCAGCTGGGTGTCGACACCGCGGCTTGGGGGCTGTCACCCAATCCGCTGGGATTAGGCTGGATTTTTGGGGGTGCCTTGACGTTGGCGGTCGGCCGCGGGATATTGGCACCCAGTCATTTCAGGGGGTGGACTAGGGCCGAGTGGCGGAATGGCAGACGCTCAGGATTTAAAATCCTGTGTCCGATAAGGACGTGCGGGTTCGAGTCCCGCCTCGGCTACCTTGGCCCCCTTAAAAACGGGGGCTTTTTCGTTTTCCTCGGGAAAACCGCTCTTTTGCTTCCGCTCGTTTCCGCTCAATGCGGTACTTTCCGCCAAAGATGTCCCCACCCCCTGCCCCACCCTGGGGGCAACCACCCCCCCATGTAGGGCGATACCCTGGGTGGTGGCAGTCGCGATATGGTCAGTGGTGACCTTCAGATAGTGGCGAGTCGCCACCCCCACCGAATTCCCCAGCCACGCCACCACGCATTGGATCGGGAAGCGGTCGGCAAGATCGGTTTCCAGGGAGCCCCGCGAGTTGTGGAACAGCCTGGGCCACGGCTTCACCCCTGCCTTGGCGAGTATCTCGAGAAACATCTTCCGCAAGTTCAAGTTGGTCGTGCGGTACTTCGAGATACAGCGGTCGGCCGCGGGGCTCAATGGAGTCGCTGCCTCTGCCGGCGTCACGTCGCAAACCTTCTACGATGTCAACTTGACCGACTCGGTCGGGCTCAATACTGCCGGTGGAGTCGCCGTCACGATCCCCAACACCGGGGCCTCGTTCAATGTGAACCTGACCGCTGCCATCAGCAAACTGGCCAGCCCCCCCGCATCGGGTGGGGCCAGCACCTCGTTTACCACCAATTCCGTCGGCTCGGCCACCGTCAGCGTCAACCACGATGCCTCCAGTGTCACCTTCCAAATCAGCGACGGAGCGGGGTGGACCGTCATGTCCGGCCAACTCAATGGCCCATCCCATGCGAGTCCCTCCGGACTGCTGGATTGGCAGTGCATGACCTACGACACCACCGTCTCGATCGCTCGCTACGGCACCGTCCAGGAAATCCAATCCATCGACCAGGCCAACCAGATCTCCAAAACCCGGACCGATGCCGGGGGGCGGACCCTGGAATCCTACGATACCCTCAAACAAGAGATCCTGGGCCGAATATGACCCAGCCGGGAACCTTTAACCTTGGAAGCTGGTATTGCCTGACGAGCGAAGACCTAGATCGGCACCCTAGTTGAAGGCTATTCGGCACCATTGAAAAAGTCCCGTGACCCCAATGGCGTGGGCTTCGATGCGGTCTATGACCTTCTCGGGCGGGTAACTTCGCAAACGGATACAGTTGGCGATGTGGCCTCCACCAGCTATGATAAAGCAGGGAACGTCAAGACCCAAACCGATGCCAAGAACAAGGTCACCACAACGGTGTACGATGTTTTGGGGCGGACCAAAGGCGTTACCGATCGTTTGACCAACCAAACGTCCTACGCTTATGATTTGGCCGGACGCATGACTAGCATCACAGACGCCCAAGCTTGTTTTTTGGTGCAAAACCACCAGCTACGCCGACAATGCACTGGGGCAGTAACTGCGGGCCAAGACCGAAGAAACCTATCCCGATCACACGGGTGGGAACTCGGGTGATGCGACTTACGGCAAAGTGAAGTTTACCTACGATCCTGCCGGGCGGATGATCCGCCGCGAGGACCAGAAGGGTGATACGGTGACTTTCAACCATACCATGGCGGGAACGATCACGTCGCGAAACTACCGCACGAGCGCTTGCCGGTTCGGCTGGGCGGCCAATAGTCCGTCCGGTACCATCGCCGATAGCGATACCTTTACGTTTGATAATCTGGGTCGCATGTTGACCGCCGTCAGTGGTCGCTACTCCAATACCGTGACCATGACCTACGATAACTACGGCAGGTTAAAAGACGAATCGCTGACCATTGCTGCTCGGACTTACACGGTCACCCGAGCCTACGATGCTCGCAGTCGCCTCACGCAGTTGACGTATCCCAACGGCTCGATTGTCCAGCGAACGTACACCACCCGCAGCCAATTGCACACGGTCAAGTACCTGGGTACAACCGTCGATACCCGAACTTATGACGATGGTGGTCGCTTGGGCACCAGTACCTATGCCAACGGAGCGGTGGTCAGTTTCGCCTATCGCAACGACAATCTGCCTACGTCGATCGCGACCACTCACGCGGGTAGCCCCAACATCGGCACTTACTCCTATACTTGGGATGCGAACAAGAACAAAACCGGCGAGACCATCACCGGGACCATGTCCGGCTTTGGGTTCTCAACCGGCGCCACGGGTTACGATGACGAGGACAGGCTCAAGACTTGGAATCGCACCAACGGGACAATGAACCAAGCTTGGACTTTGTCGGCTGTGGGGAACTGGGACGCCTTCACCAGCGCCGGATCAACGTGGAACCGCACCCACAGCAATGCTCACGAGTTCACAGGGTTCACAGGCGCCAGTACCGGGACACTGGCCTATGACGTGAAGGGCAACCAAACGTCGCGACCAGCCACACTTTCAGCCCCTGCGTTGAACTTGGATTGGAACTTCGACAATCAACTGCGTGGAGCTGACACTAATGGTTCAGCGGGTAGTTTGGAAGTCACGTTTGAATACGATGCACTTGGGCGCCGAGTCGCCCGGAGCCATTCCAGTGGCAATGTGGTTTACGTTCACGCGGGTCAACAAGTGATCGCTGATTACGCTCGGGGGGCCGTCACCTCCTCGCCGACCTACCGTTACGTCTACGCCGACTACGTGGACGAACCGATCCTGCGTCATACAGGTACAACTACGACTTTGCCGACGACCGGCGACAACGCACTTTATTATCATCGCAACCAACAGTATTCCATCGTGGGGCTGACCAATGCCGCTGGGACGTTGGTTGAACGCTACACCTACAACGCTTACGGCACCCTCGGCATCTACACCGCCAACGGCACCGTTCGTAGCAGCAGTACTTATGCCAATCGTTACACGTACACCGGGCGTGAGTGGGATGCGGAGTTGAAGCTCTATCACTTCAGGGCTCGTTGGTACGATCCCGCGACGGGTGGCTTCATCTCCAGAGATCCGCTGGGGTATGTAGATGGGATGAGTTTGTATCGGGGGTATTTTGGGGTGCGGGGGGTGGATGCAGATGGGCATCGCACTTATGCAATTGATGGTACTGGGGCCGATCATCAAAAGCTTGGGAACTTTACACACCTCGGATACACATCTTCCGAATCGGCGACGCATCAATTCTTTAGACGGTCATCGGATCGAGGTGGATATTGGGGGGGAGTAAATACACGATTTATTGGCACGCATGAAAGCGTCGACTGGATTTATCATGCTGCTGATACCGCGGTGGGCGAGTCAAGTGCCGCTGCCACACAAACTGTAAAGAAAAAAATCTGCCGTGACTATTGTATCAGCATAGGTGGGCGTGACCAATGTAGTGATGATTTTACTACCACCTGCAAGCCGTATTACTTTACACCCGGATATAGAGGAATTGACGTTGATTTAGTTGGATGGAGTCGTGGAGCAGTTGAAGCAGTAAATGTCGCCGAGGATCTAAATTCCGAAGGGTGCTGGTGCTGTTTCCCAACGCAAAACAAAAATTGGTGGAGTGGCACGTACAAATGGGAATGGAGGCAGATCAAGCCAATTCCGGTCCGATTCCTTGGACTATTTGACCCGGTTAGCATGCACTTCTTGGATTCCAGGCTCTCCAACCCTAATATTGTGACTGAGTATACAGATTTCGCTATCGGCTTGAAGCGACGCAGCATTCCGAGCAACGTCCAGTTTTCCGCCGCTATTTATCGTACGGCTAATTCCGTGAGTGACTGGCCGTTTCAGCGAACTTGGTACAATGTCATGCATCGTCATGACTATTATCGGCCAGTAGCACAACTGACGACTCACGGTCAAACGGGACGTGATCAATTTCCCGCTGAGTGGATGATTGAACGAGCGACTACGGCAGGTGTTCAATTTGATGAATGATTCATCGTACAAACAAATATATCGACGAAGGTAAATAAATGCGTTTCGTTGCCTTTCTCGGGGTTTTCCTAATCCCACTGATTGGATTGACTACAGACGGTGGAGTTTCGCGGATAATGAAAGTTATTCCGGGCAGCACTCCCGAACAGGCTCGTACATCGATCGTACTTGCCATTGTTTTAGTTTGCCTTATAATCGGGACAGTTTGTCCTTTTCAGTTAAGGCGTTGTTTAGTTCAACGCGAATATGTGATCTTCGTATGTAATTTGGCTGGTTCTATAGTTGGGCTCTTGGGTCTATGTCTCTTCGCTCTTGGTTGTGTTATCTATTTGGCAGAATAGATCAATCGTCGATGGAGGCAATGGCACGTTCAAGAATACCCCGTAAATAACCCCGATTCTGAGGATTAGGCCGGGAGCTGCCGCCGGACGACCGCGGATTGGCATGGAGTTCGCTAACCGAAAGATAGGGCGATTTTAGCCCCAGCGGTCAGATTGGGAGGCGGAAGACAGGGCTGTTTCGCGTCGACAGAGCAGATGAGCCGACGGGCGGCAGTGATTTTTGGTCGCGTGGGACGGGCTGAGGACAGACCGGTAGCGAGGCAGGCGGTTGGGCTCGCTGCTGAACGGACGTTTTTATTGGCCGCGAGAGGTGCGACTTTTTGGCGGTCATTTTTCCGCGAATGAGTTTTCCTCCGGTGGCGGGATGCCCGTCGGCAGAGTGGGTTGCTCGGTCCGCCCAGCGGACTTTGACTTGGCCCGTTGCCGCGGTGGCACGTACACGACGTCGGGATTGAATTCGTAGATCGTCGAATTGCGCAGTTCACCCGACTTCAACTGCTCGGCGATCCGCTCGATCAGGTACCAATAGATCGCTTGATACAACCCTTGGGTGAAGGAACTGAGCGGTGATAGGACCGTTTGCAAGGGACCCGGCCAGCGACCGTCGGATACTTTGCCGTCCCGCAGTCGCTGCAGGAACTCGACCATCACCGCCCACGGCAGAACACTCAAGAGCCCAATCAGTTTGGTCGTCGCCTGCAACATCAACGTGGTCGTGTGCTCGTGATACTGGTCGCTACGTTGCATCTGTTCGCCACACCGCCGACAGCCGTTGTACTTCGATCGCCATTCCGAGGGGGCCAGCCGTTTGCCGCTCTGCGACACCTTGCGAGATTCGGCCAGGCGAACGCTGCCCGCGTCGGGCGGCTGGGATACGTCCGACAGCGACGCTTCATTCGCCCCGCTCGACGCGACGGTAACGGCCACCGCCGGATCGGAGCCCGCCGGATCGGAGCCCGCCGGATCGGTCCGAGGCAGGAGTGCCTGCACGGCCAAGCGGATGTCTTCCTCGACCGTCAACGGCGGACTGCGGTCGACGACCGGTGGCGGTACCCACAACTGGCTGCTCGGTAACGAGCCCGCGGCGCCGGGTGATTCTCCAGTTGGCGGGAGGCTCGTCGCTCTGGATGATTCTCCAGTCGGCGGGAGGCTTGCCGCGGTGGCAGTGGTGGCAGTGGTGGCAGTGGTGGCTGCGTTGGCAGTCAGTGCCTGGTATTCGGCATAGGAGCCGCCACCGAGCAGGTGCTGGACCAAGGCCAAGCGTGACTCGCGCTTTTGCGGTCGGAACAGACCGATCGAACGGACGCGGCTGAAGTTCTGTGGCAGGATATGCAGGCAGAACCGCTGTACGAACTCCTGACCGGTCACTTTTTCAATCGTCTTGGTGTTGGCCTGGTAGTCCTTCCGGCGGAAGTAGACATGCGTCCCATCGTCCCCCAAGATCCGTGAATCGCTGATCGCCACCCCGGCCACGTACCGAGCCAAGTAGTTCACCACCGCCTCCGGGCCAGACTTCCCCGGCGGGGGGCTTTGGTTGTTGACCATCCAGGTCTTTTTTTCCAACGCCTCCAGCAGCTCCGCGACCCGTGCGGTAGCGTTGGCGTCGTCTTTTTGGCTGGCCAACCAACGTTTACCCTGCTCTCGCAGACGACGCAGGAACATCTTTTTGAATTCGGCTGCCAGCGACTCGCGGGACAACTGCGGCGCTTGATGATCCACCGGTATCCATTTCTGGCCATCGAGCGACAGACCGCCTCCGGTCAAGATCACATGCACATGCACGTGCTGGTTCATCCGCTGGCCCCAGGTATGCAAGGTCAACAAGGCCCCCGGCTGGCAGTCGAAATGCTTGGCATGCAGTCGCAACAGGCAATCGCGGACGCTACGGATCAAGAGGTTGTACAGGTCGCGGGTATAGGTCCGCAGCCACGGATTGAGCAGATGTGGCAGGGTGAACACCAAGTGCTGGTATTCGCACTGCACGTTCCAGCCCATCACGTCGTCTTTCCAGTTATCACTGCGGACGAAGCTGCAACCGGCACAGTGTCGGTTCCCGCAGGGGGCCGGAACCAGGCGACTGGTTCCGCAGTGCCCGCACTGGAATTGTGCACTGCCCAGATCCCCCGTGCGACAGCTGGCCAAGCGGGCCAGTACTCGACGCATCTGCCCGGCCTGTTGGAGCGGATACCCCCAGGCATTGAGATCTGCCTTGTCCCTATAGCGTCTGAGGACGTCACGCACCGCCGGCGGCGGTGCCGGCTTGCAGCTATGACTCCAGGCCGAGTCCGTATTTGTCATCTATGACCCGAGTATCGCAACTTTCGCTCCGTCATAAGTGCTGTTTTTCGCTCGTTCCTTCGCGCAACAGCCTACCACAGGTCGTAGGAGTGCACTTATGACCAGAAGTCAATTCTAGAATTATTGGGCTCGTGTTCACTTAACAACTTGACGAACCGCCGTCCAGTCCGAAACGATGGAGAGCCGCGAACGTGTTTCGTGGTTCTTTGTGACTTGTTTTGAATGATTGTTTGGTTGCTTGGTTGGTTTTACAGGAGTTGAGCGATGGATCCGGCGGAACAGAATGTGGCTGTGACCAACGTAGACTGGCTGCGAGCCCTGGAGCTTGACCCATGGGCTGCGGTTGTGACGTATTATGCCAGCTGCCTGCCGCTGCACGAGAAGGCTTGGCAAGCCGCACGGCAACGCTGGCAACTCAGCGATGCACAATTGATTGACCAGCAGATTGGGTACGCCGATCGCACCCTCGGTAATCTGATTCCTGTGCGACGCATCAAGCAAGGCCTCCGAATTCGTCAGCTCCTGGAAGCCACCGGACTCTACAAGGACAACGGACGCGAGACCCTGCGTGGCTGCCTCACTCGCCCGATCTACGATGCGCACAGCGGCCAACTGCAGGGGATCGAAGCTTGGCCAGCCGATCCGAATGCCGAATCACCCGAACGCATTTGGTTGCCCACCCGTCCTGGAACGACAGCGCCGTCGAGTGTAAATCCGGAGCGAATCACTCCAGACCAAGTCGATCCGGAGCGAGTGAACTTGAACAACGAAGTTGGTGCTGCCACGGCGGAGCGAACGAAGCCAACGGCAGGCCGGAGTGACGAACGATCACATTCACTGCAAGTGGTCGGTCGCGACTTGCTCTTTAGCAGTGGCCAGCGTGAATACCGTCTCCGCGGCTGGCAGGCCAATCCGGCCGGTACCTCGCTGAAGGTCAACCTGCGCGTGCGACTGGAATCGCTGGTCCATGTCGACACGCTGGATCTGCTCAAGTCGGCTGCTCGCAGTAGTTTTCAACGGGCTGCGGCCGCTGAACTTGGGTGTGACGAATCGCTGATCAAGTTCGACTTGGGCCAATTGCTCTTGGCCGTCGAACGCCAACTCGATGAACCGACTGCGGTGGCCAACGAGATTCCGCCGATGAGCGACGACGCGCGAGCCGCGGCCCTGGAGTTCCTGCGGGCCCCCAACCTGATTCAGCGTCTGGCCCAAGATCTCAGTACGGCCGGCATGGTCGGCGAACAACTCAATCAGTTGGTTGGTTACTTGGTCGCCATCAGTCGCAAGTTGCCCACGCCCTTGGCCATCGTCATTCAATCGTCGTCCTCGGCTGGGAAGACCTCGCTGTTGGAAGCCATCTTGCGGTGGGTGCCGGCCGAAGATCAAGTCCGGCTCAGTGGTCTGACAGGTCAAGCGTTGTACTACTTGCCACCCGGAGCCTTGCAGCACAAAGTGTTGGCCGTCAGTGAAGAGGAAGGACTCACGGCCGCCACCTACGCCCTCAAGCTCTTGCAGAGCGAGGGCCGTTTGACGCAGGCCAGTGTCAGCAAGGGCGAGCAGGGGCGGATGGTCACCAACCAGTACACGGTCGAAGGACCGGTGGCCATGATGGTCACGACCACGGCCACCGAAGTCGATGAAGAACTGCTCAACCGCTGCTTGGTCCTCAGCGTGGATGAATCGCGTGAACAGACGCGGGCCATCTTGCAGCACCAACGACAGGCCCGGACCTTGGCCGCTCGGCAAGTGGCCTTGGCCAACGATGCGCGGCGGACGCTGCATCACAACATGCAGCGGTTGCTGGAACCCTTGTGGGTTTGTAACCCGCTGGCCGGTCAACTCAAGTTCGCCGATCATCGACCCCGTCTGCGGCGTGACCACCAAAAGTATCTGACCCTGATCGAGGCGATTGCCCTGCTGCATCAACATCAACGACCCATTCGTTCGACAACCATCGATGGTGTGACGCAGCGCTACATCGAAGTCTTGCCCAGCGACATTGAATTGGCCGATCGCTTGACCAAGAACTGGCTGGGACGCAGCTTGGATGAACTTGCCCCGCAGGCTCGTGTGTTTCTGCAGCAGTTGGATCAGTTCGTCCAGGACGTGGCCCGCCAAGATCAGATTCCCCGTTCGGCAGTCCGCTTCACTCGGCGCCAACTTCGCGTGGCCACCAAGTGTGCCGACTTTGCGATGCGGAAGCATTTGCATAAACTGGAGCAATTGGAATACGTGTTGGCCCATCGTGGACGGAACGGACAACGCTACGTGTACGAGTTGATTGTCGATTACAGCCAGCTGGATGACGAGGCGACCGGCCTGCTCACACCGGTCGAGGCCGGTGAACGCCCGCCCTCGCGCCCTGCACAAACCGCCTAGAAGTTACAGCTTTCCAACCTTGAGCGACCTTGAGCCTACCTTGAGCCTACCTTGAGCGGACCTTGAGCGCGAGCTGCTCTAGGTCGCCAGAGGCATGAGACCTCGTTATTTACGGGCTCAAACCTCTCTCGAGCCCCGCCATGACTTCGGATTGGCAGGTGCCACACGCAAAAACGATCAAGCTCACATGGGGCCACTGAGATCATAAGTGCATACGGCTCGTGTTGGCCGACACATCGAACCAAGAACCAAGAACGCAGAACCATGCCGACCTTTCCTGAACTTTTGCCGTCGTATTATTTGGCGTTGCAGTTGGACCATTGGTCGCCGCGGACGGTGGAGCGACGGCGTTTCTCACTGGGCCGGTTCGTGGACTGGGCCGAGCAGCGGGATTGCACGGAGCCGCGTCAGTTGGACGAGCAGGTATTGGGGGCTTATCGTCGTGCGGTCTACCATCATCGCCAGAGTCGCACGGCCCAGTCGCTGAAGTTCAGCACGCAGAGCTCGTACTTGGCGGCATTGAAGCATTGGCTGCACTGGCTCTATCAGAACCAGTACACACCGACCGATTGGAGTTTGGTCGTCCGCTTGCCCAAGTCGGAGAAGCGTTTGCCGTCGGCCTACCTGACGATCGAGGAGGTGGAGCGGATCCTGGAGGCGGTCGATTTGGGGACGACGGCTGGGGTGCGGGACCGGGCGATGTTGGAGGTGTTGTACTCGACGGCAATCCGTCGCAGCGAGCTGGTCGGCTTGGAACTGGACAGCATCGATCGCAGTCGGGGCTTGCTGCGAATCGTGCAGGGGAAGAATCGCAAGGATCGTTACGTGCCGATCGGGCGTCGGGCCTTGGCCTGGCTGGAGAAGTACCTTCAGGAGATCCGGCCGCAGTGGTTGCGGGACGAGACGCAGGTGTTGTTCTTATCCAGCCGGGGCAATCGTCTGCATCCCAATGCGGTCAATCCGTTGTTGCGACAGTACTTCGAGGCAGCCGAGATCACCAAGCCGGGCAGTGTGCATATCTTTCGCCACACGGCCGCGACGTTGATGCTGGAAGGCGGGGCGGACTTGCGCAGTCTGCAGACGTTTCTGGGGCACGAGCACCTGAATACGACCGAGATCTACACGCACATTACCTTGCAGCAACTGCGGCAGGTCTACCTGCGGACACACCCCGCCGAGCGGGACGAGTAATGCGGCACAGGCCGTCGGCCAGAGTGTTTTTGCAACCGGTCACGTTCGTCGGATACGCCTCGCAACGGGTACATCGGCGCCAGTCGACTGGCCGTTGAGCAAGCTCTGGGCACTCTCCAGTTGTTATTCACGCAAAGGTGCGGACATTCTTTTCGTCTGGCTCCAGGGTGTCCCACCGGACGTGCCCAGTTTCAATTTTTCCAATATCAACCGACCCACCTCCTTTTATTGAGCCTGAGCAGAGGATCTGCACCGCTGCGAGTCGCTGGGATTTTTGGCACATCTCGGGTCGCTGAGCCGAAAATTCGCTTGCTTCTGACCCAGCCGGCCGGGTAAACTGGGGGTGGCGGTGTGTTTTCCGCCGTGACTTATCCGAGGGCCTTCGAGTGATTCGTAACCTTATTTCGCGTCGCAGTCCTTCCGTGGTGGCTTCTGCCACGGCGGGAAGTCGTCCTGCCCCTACGCCTACGCCAGTCAAAACCTCACAAACTTATTATCATCGCAACCAACAGTATTCCATCGTCGGGCTGACCAATGCCGCCGGGACGCTCGTTGAACGCTACACCTACAGCGCTTACGGCACCCTCGGCATCTACGCCGCCAACGGCACCGTTCGTAGTAGCAGCACTTACGCCAATCGTTACACCTACACTGGGCGTGAGTGGGATGGTGACTTGCGGCTCTACCACTTCCGAGCGCGGTGGTACGATCCGGCGACGGGCGGGTTTGTGACGAGAGATCCATTGGGGTATGTGGATGGGATGAGTTTGTATCGGGGGTATTTTGGGGTGCGGGGGGTGGATCCCACGGGTGAAATGGCCATTGTTCGCTCTGAAGACGAAATTGTGTGGATCAATAACAATGATGGGAGTATCCAAACGGGGAGTTATATTTATCGGCGACCGGATGGGATCTGCTATGTGACTCAAATGATACCCGGCGAGGGGCTAGTTCACATTACAGTTCCTTGTCCGGAATTTCCCTTGCCGCTTATCTTACCATTGCCGGGGGCAAGTAAACGCACTATGGTCTTTACCGAACGTAAAGAAATGGCATGTCAAGAGGTTGTTGGTTGTGTTCCAACATGTAATGAGCCAGCAGACCGATGTTACTTCTATTTCACCGCAGTTGCAACTGCTAACGCAGCTTCATTTCAGATTTATCACAAGAAGTCGGGAAAATGTAGTTCAGACATCGATCGAACGAAGTTTGGTGGTCATGTAACGGTCGAATTTACTGATGGCTTAGCATGCAAACTAAACCAAGGCTCGTTTCCGGAAGATGGAAATCCGCCTGCTATAGATCCAGAATGCATGGGTAGAATTAAATGGGGATTTGATGGGGCGAGCGATCCGCCCCCGCTTGTACGTATACTTCCTGGCGGGATCAGTGGCCAGGCATTTACATTTTACGGAGAGATCCTATTTGTCGATTTTGAATTTGAAATCAGAGTTTCGTGTCTCTGCCAAGATCGTTTTCTTGCCGCAGACGAATGGGAGATCTGGGGACCAATTAAAGGAACCCTCGCCCCATAAATAGTATGTTGCCAAATTGGACTGCCTCGATGTTATTGCCAAGATTTTCAATTGCAAAATTGCTACTTTTCGGCACGATTATTTCGATGATGGTTTGGCTCATTTTTCACTTAAACAGTTGCGATGAGTCGTTGGTCTTTGATACGGAACAGGATGTAGGCACCGTAAGTGACGGTGATCAGCATGACGTCTTCTTCTTGTTTCGGAACTGTCGCCAAGAAACGGTAGCGATTTGGCTATATGAAATCGTAACATCGGACATCAAGTATATGGGTGATGATTCTCCGTTATTGATCCCGCAAAACGAAGAAAGGGAGCTCCACTTCCGAATTCGTGCGCGTCGGTGGATTCCACTGCGTGAACGACAGTTTCAAAGAGTGCGGATTAAGACGAGCGACCCAGAAAATCCGATTGTTGAATTGACGATTCACATGAACTTCGCGTCACCTTGAAGAATACCCCGTAAATAACCCCGATTCTGAGGATTAGGCCGGGAGCTGCCGCCGGACGACCGCGGATTGGCATGGAGTTCGCTAACCGAAAGATAGGGCGATTTTAGCCCCAGCGGTCAGATTGGGAGGCGGAAGACAGGGCTGTTTCGCGTCGACAGAGCAGATGAGCCGACGGGCGGCAGTGATTTTTGGTCGCGTGGGACGGGCTGAGGACAGACCGGTAGCGAGGCAGGCGGTTGGGCTCGCTGCCGAAAGGACGTTTTTATTGGCCGCGAGAGGTGCGACTTTTTGGCGGTCATTTTTCCGCGAATGAGTTTTCCTCCGGGGGCGGGATGCCCGTTGGCAGAGTGGGTTGCTCGGTCCGCCCAGCGGACTTTGACTTGGCCCGTTGCCGCGGTGGCACGTACACGACGTCGGGATTGAATTCATAGATCGTCGAATTTCGCAGTTCACCCGACTTCAACTGCTCGGCGATCCGCTCGATCAGGTGCCAATAGATCGCTTGGTACAACCCTTGGGTGAAGGAACTGAGCGGGGACAACTCGCCACAAAACGTGGCCAATGGAAACGCTTGGGCCGGCCTTGAGAAGGCCCATCGACGCGAGGTCCCGCCGCTTGTCGTTCCGCCTTCAGGCGGTCGCCCTCCGAACCCTAGTCGCCCTATGCCTGAAAGTGGGATGACGAGCGATGCCAACGGCCCCAATGACCTTGTGTCGTTGGACCGAAAGTTTGACAGGCTAGAGGGCGACGGCGTGCGGCTTGGGCGGTCGAGTGCCACGGTGGTTTAGCTGCTCAAGGTCCACCGAGACCGCAATTGGGGGAGGTATGTTCTGCGATGCTTGGAGTTGTTTGCACGGCTGGGCGGTGACTGGCCGCGAAGCAATGCTCTGCCGCAGACTGTTGGTGGGCGGTGTGGCCAAGGGGCAAAGAGCCGTCTTTTTGATTATTGGGGGGGGCGGTCTCGCTGCCAAACTTTCGGTCCCACGGGTGAACCCGCGGGGGCCGTGTGACCAAGGGGCGAAGTGCCGTCTTTTTGATTATTTGGGGGGGCGGTCTCGCTGCCAAACTTTCGCTCCGGCGGGATAAACCCACCGGGGGCGGTGTGACCAAGGGGTGAAGAGCCTTTTTTTTGATCATTGGGGGGGGGCGGTCTCGCTGCCAAACTTCCGCTCCGGCGGGATGAACCAACCGGTGGCGGTGTGGCCAAGGGGCGAAGTGCCTTCTTTTTGATCATTGGGGGGAGCGGTCTAGCTACCCAAACTTTCGCTCCGGCGGGATAAACCCACCGGGGGCGGTGTGACCAAGGGGTGAAGAGCCTTTTTTTTGATTATTGGGGGAGCGGTCTAGCTACCCAAACTTCCGCTCCGGCTGGATGAACCAACCGGTGGCGGTGTGGCCAAGGGGCAACGGGCCTTCTTTTTGATCATTGGGCGGGCGTTGGTAGCCGGTCAGTCATCGCCCCATCGGCACGAGGCCGAAGGTGGCGGTGTGACCAAGGGGCGACGGGCCTTCTTTTTGATTATCTGGGGGGGGCGGTCTCGCTGCCAAACTTTCGGTCCCACGGGTGAACCCGCGGGGGCCGCTGTGACCAAGAGGCAAAGCTCCATCTTTTTGCGACCGTGGGGCAGGTGTGGTAGCCGGTCAGTCATTTGGCGGAGTTTCTCCATGGCGCCTTCCGCCTAAAGGCGGGACTACAAGCGGGGCCGCCTAGCCGGGAGACGTGAACAATGGAAACGTTCAGAGCCGGCCTAACGAAGGCTCACCGAAGCGAGGTCCCACCGCTTGTAGTTCCGCCTTCAGGCGGTCGCCCTCCGTACCCTATTCGCCCTATGCCTGAGTGCGGGATGACGAGCGGGGCCGCCTAGCCGCGAGACGTTACCAATGGAAACGTTCAGAGCCGGTCTACAGAAGGCACGCGGAAGCGAGGCCCCGCCGCTTGCAGCTCCGCCTTCAGGCGGTCGCCCTCCGAACCCTAGTCGCCCTATGCCTGAGAGCGGGACTACGAGCGGGGCCGTCCAGTCGCAAATCGTGACCAATGGAAACGCTGAGGGCCGGCCTAACGACGGCTCACCGAAGCGAGGTCCCGCCGCTTGTAGTTCCGCCTTTAGGCGGTCGCCCTCGATACCCTAGTCGCCCTATGCCTAGAAGTGGGATGACGAGCGATCCCAGCGGCCCCAATGACCTTGTGTCGTTGGACCGAAAGTTTGACAGGCTAGAAGGCGACGGCGTGCGGCTTGGGCGGTCGAGTGCCACGGTGGTTTAGCCGCTCAACCTCCACCGAGACCGCAATTGGGGGAGGGGTGTTCTGCGAAGCGTGGAGTTGTACGCACGGTATGGCGGTGAGTGGCCGCGGGGCGATGTTTCACCGCAGAGTGTTGGTGGGCGGTGTGGCCACGGGGCAACGATCCTTCTTTTTGATTATTGGGGGGAGCGGTCTAGCTACCCAAACTTCCGCTCCGGCGGGGTAAACCCACCGGGGGCGGTGTGACCAAGGGGCAACGATCCATCTTTTTGATCATTGGGGGGCGCTGGTAGCCGGTCCGTCAGCGCCCCATCGGCACGAGGCCGAAGGTGGCGGTGTGACCAAGGGGCAAAGTGCCTTCTTTTTGGGTGTTCGGGGGGGCGGTCTAGCTACCCAAACTTCCGCTCCGGCGGGGTAAACCCGCCGGGGGCGGTGTGGCCAAGGGGCGACGATCCATCTTTTTGTTTGGTGGGGGGAGCTTGGTAGCCGGTCAGTCAGCGCTCCGACGGGACAAGCCCGAGCGGTGGCGGTGTGGCCAAGGGGCGAAGACCCTTCTTTTTGATTATTGGGTGGGGGGCGGTCTAGCTGCCAAACTTTCGGTCCCACGGGTGAACCCGCGGGGGCCGTGTGGCCAAGGGGTGGAGTTCCTTCTTCTTGATGATTGGGGGGGGCGATTCTAGCTACCCAAACTTTCGCTCCGGCGGGGTAAACCCGCCGGGGGCGGTGTGGCCAAGGGGCGACGATCCATCTTTTTGTTTGGTGGGGGGAGCTTGGTAGCCGGTCAGTCAGCGCGCCGCCGGGACAAGCCCGAGCGGTGGCGGTGTGACCAAGGGGCGAAGAGCCGAATTTTGGATCGAGGGGGGGGGCGGTCTAGCTACCCAAACTTCCGCTCCGGCGGGGTAAACCCGTCGGGGGCGGTGTGGCCAAGGGGCGACGATCCATCTTTTTGTTTGGTGGGGGGATCTTGGTAGCCGGTCAGTCAGCGCTCCGCCGGGACGAGCCCGAGTGGGGGCCGGTGTGGCCAAGGGGCAATGTTCCATCTGTTTAGTCGTTTGGGGGAGGCGTGGTAGCCGGTCAGTCAGCGCTCCGCCGGGACAAGCCCGAGCGGGTGGCGGTGTGACCAAGGGGCAACGTTCCATCTTTTTGGATCGAGGGGGGGCGTTCTCGCTGCCCAAACTTGCGCTCCCACGGGTAAACCCGCACGGGGGCGGTGTGGCCAAGGGGCGAAGAGCCATCTTTTTGATTATTGGGGGTGGAGCCTATTCGCCCTACGCCTAATGACAGAGTTCTTCCACACCGCATTCCGCCGGAAGGCGGGACTACGAGCGGGGCCACTGCGGCGCGGAACGGGAGCATGTGGCTGGGTTGCGTTGGTGAGCGGAACGATGCATGACTTGCAGCCCGATTCCGACCGAAACACTTGGCCTCGATCCGTGTACAATGACGAACTTAGGTTGTCAGCAAACAATACAGAAAGAGTGCCGTGACTCAGCGGATCTCCAAACAACCCGCCACGCCGGAACTCGGAGAAACACGGGAACTCGGAGAAACACGGGCCGCTGTCGCAGGGGCGGCTCCATGATGAACTGCGCCTCCGCGGGTGATCGCCCAAACTTCGAGCTCAATGCCTGGCTCGAGGACCAGCCGCCGCGAGCCCCGTTTCCGCATGTCGACTCGGATCTCGCTGCCGATTGGCTGATCGTCGGCGCCGGCTTCACAGGCTTGGCCGCCGCCGCTCGGTTGGCCGAACTCCGACCAGACGATCGCATCGTGTTGGTGGATGCCGCCAGGATGGGAGAAGGAAGCGGAAGTCGCTCCTCCGGTTTTGTCGTGCCCTTGGGCCACTTCGCCGGCTCGGCCAGAGACACCGCTGCACTCTATCGCTTGGGGAAGGCCGGTATCGACTTGATTCGGCAACAGGTACTGGCCCATGCGATCGATTGCGATTGGAACGACACCGGCCGCTTGATCGCTGCCCGAGGAACACCCGGCTGGCGGGCATTGACACGAATTCGGCGAGCTCTGGATCGGGCAGGCGCGCACTACACGCCAGTCTCTGGCGAACAAATCGCACACACCACGGGCATGGCCGGCTATCTCGACGGCCTCCGTCAAGACGAATCGCTTCAAGTCAATCCAGCCAAGCTGCTGCTGGGCCTGGTCGAGGCTCTCCCCCCCAACGTCCTGGTTTTTGAACGCTCCCCGGTTCAAGCCATTCACCCCTCCAATCCATGGGTCGCTGACACCCCCACCGGCCGCATCACGGCCCGCCGCGTCTTGATTACCAACAACGCCAACGCCAACCAACTTGGGGTGGCAAACCATCGAGTCTTTCCGATGCAGACCTACATCGGCGTGTTTCAAGGGAACGCAGATGCACCCGAGTGCCTGGGCACCGAACCAAACTGGGGTTTGACGTCGGTCGAACGAGTCGGCAGTTCCCTCCGACGGGTCAAGAACCAACTTTTTCTCCGCAGCGCAGCCGTCTGTGGCCTACCGGATGAGACAGCACCCACCCATCGGCTGGAAGCGATTGTGGATCTGCACCGGCAAGCGATGGCGAAACGCTTCCCCCATCAGAGACTGGAGTGCGTGAACCTATGGAGCGGCTCGATCGGGGTATCGGCCAACGGCTCGCAGTATTTCGGGCAGGCGAAGCAGGGGCTGTATTGCTCGGTAGGTTACAATGGTCACGGGATCGCGCAAGGTACCATTTCCGGCCAACTCTTGGCCGACTTGGCGCTAGAGCGTGATTCAGAATTGCTCACGTGTGTCCTGCGGCTGCCTAATCCGTGGTGGATTCCTGAGCCCAAGATCCTCTACCCAATCGTCAAACGATACATCGGCTGGCTGAATTGGCGCTTTCGAGACGAAATTTAGTCAAGACTCCAGCGCGCTGAGTTTGCGACCGCGTGAACAGGTGGCGCACCAGTCCCTCGGATCACCTCCCACGCGTAAACGATCATCAGATGATCCACCCATTGCGCGCCGCGTGGGCCAGAAATCTCATCAAATCATTTCGTTTTTTAATTATACACCATCGACCACTTTCCAACACGGTCGCTGGAGTCGCTACTCGCTGGGCGTGGCGGCGGACAGTGGATACTGGGCGATCGGCATTTGACGCCGATGCTTTTGCAGGTAACGCAACCGCTGATAACCGGCCGTGAGCAGAGCCTCGCGGGCCTGGCGAAATTCAGGGTCCAGAAACCGCTTGGCGGCGGGCTCCTCGCCCAAGTCCGGCGTGGCGAACTCCTCGGCCACAATGAACTGGGCCACCGACGGCGTGCAGCCCAAGTGGGCCTCGGGCTGCTGCGTCAATTGCTCAACGGTGATCCAGCCGATCACGTACCGCAGGTAGAGGAGGCTCTGGTCCAGCCGCTTGACCTCCTCCCCACAGATGTGGCAGAGGTAACCTTGATCGCAACGCGCCATGCGTATCAGAATCCCAACAGGTCGTTCATCGAATACATGCCGGGGCCACAGTTGCACAGGTACTTGGCGGCGGCCAAAGCCCCGCGAGCATAACCATCTCGATTGCTGGCGGCCACTCGGACCTCCAAGGTCTCGCCCAACATGCCGAAGACGATCAAGTGCTGGCCGGCATCATCACCGGTCCGCACGGCGTGGTAGCCAATCTCGTTCATCGGTCGCGGCCCGATCATCCCGTGCCGACCATGCACGGCCTCGGTCAGCTTCAACTCCTGGGCGATGACCTCGCCGAACCGCAGCGCCGTGCCGCTGGGGGCGTCGTGCTTCTGGCGATGGTGCCGCTCGATGATCTCCACGTCGGTTTCAACGCCCGCTTGCCGCATGACCCGCGCCGCGATCTGTGACAAGTGAATCGCCAAATTCACCGAGGTGCTCATATTGGGAGCGGTCAGGATGGGAATTTGATGGGCCGCGGTTTGCAGCTCCTCGAGAAACTCGGGCGAGAGCCCCGTGGTGGCCATCACCAACCGGCAGCTCCGCATCAAGCAGGCCTCCAGCGCGGCCTTGGCACCGGCCGGTGAACTGAAGTCGATCACGACATCGCAGCTGCCGCTCCAATCGGCGGTCAGCGGGACGTCGTTGGCCCCCACCCCAGCCACCAAACCGCTGTCTTGTCCCAACTGCGGGCAGTTGGGGGACTCGATGGCAGCCACCAATTGGAGTTCCGGGTCAGCCGCCGCGCAGGCGATCAGACGCTGGCCCATGCGACCGGCGGCACCGTGAATGGCGATTCGAACTTGCATGCTCTCACCTTTGAGATGGGTCGTAAAACGGGGATTGCGAGACCACGGGCGCCGCCCGCACCGGTCCGCCAGTCGAGCGAAATCGGGGTGGATCGCTCGGGTCCATTATACCGCGTCGGTGTGGACCTGCAGTTGGGGGAAGGCCAGAGGAATGCCGGCCGCGTCCAGATGAGCCTTGATGGCCCGCGTCAGTCGATCTCGCAGCGGCCAAAAATCGACGGTCGGCACCCAGGCTCGCACGGACCATTGCAGCGTGCCCATGCCCAGCTCCATCAGATAAACCACCGGTTCCGGGTCCACCAGCACCTCCGGGATACTAGCGATGGCCTCCCGCAGGACCACCCGAGTGTGGTCGACATCGGCCAGATAACTGACCGGCACCAAGATTTCAATCCGGCGGCGGGTATGGTGCGTCAGGTTCTCGATCGTGTTGCCGAAAATCGACGCATTGGGGACCACGTAGCGTCGGTTGTCGGGCGTGTCCAAGGTGGTCGTGAACAGCTCCAAATCCTGCACAAAACCCAGCGTGCCGTTGACGTTGACCAAATCCCCCACACGATAAGGCCGAAAGACCAACAACATGATCCCGGCCGCAAAGCTGCCCAGGGCGCCCTGCAACGCCAGGCCAATGGCCAACCCGGCCGCTCCGATCAGGGCCGCCAATGAGGTGGTCTCGATGCCGAACAAACTCAGCACGGCCAGCCCGGTGAACACCAGAATCGTCCATCGCGTCGCCTGCACAAAAAAAGAACGCAGCGTCGGGTCCAGCTTGGCGCGTTCCATGGACGTGCGAACCACGCGCGACAACAACCGCGAGATCATCCACCCCAGCACCAACAGCACCAGTACGGCCACCAGTTGCTGGGCCACTCGCAGCAGCTGCTCGGAAGTCAGCCCCAAGGCCGCGGCCTGCTCCCACCATTGCTGAGGATTCCATGCATTTTTGGCTGCGGCCGACACCATCCTGCAACTTCCTTCAAGTCCGCCGCGATTCACACGCACTGGGCCCACGCGTGTTCGAGATCGGGGCAAAAAAAAGCTCTCGGGAGCCGCAGACCACCGGGGGGGAGGTTTGATCTGACGACAGGTCCGAGAGCGATTGGTCGGTAATGGCCAGGGTCATCCATGACCCGGCCATCGACGTCCAGAAAGCCTGTTTTGTGAGCCGCCCGTTCAATCCGTTGTCGGGGCAGACTCGGCTTTCAAGATTGAACAAGCGGGAAGGTACCTGTTCCCGAAAAACCGGTCAACATCGATTTCCCACCCACGTCCGCAAAATATCGCTCTCGACGCCCCCCGAGTGATTGCATGGAAAAAACTGGTCTTGACGCTTGAGCCGAATGCCCTTCTCGAGCCCGCTAAACTCAGGACCGAGTCCCAGACCGCCGATGCTGCACCTAAGCCGATCCGCGCTCGCGTTTCAGCCTCGCTCCGCGATTTGTCCCCTTACCCCGCAGCCCCGTCCGATGCTGATCCTGATCGTTGTAATCTCGATCTTGACGACGAATCTGTTCCTGGGGTTCTTAGTCGCACATTACCTCGGCTACGGCCCGAAAAATTTTCATGAACTACTGACCGGTATCGACCCGCGCCCGCTGCCCGACGGCGGTATCGCGCCACGGCCAGACCCGATCGCACCGACCACACTGGCTGAATTCGCCCAAGCCGCTGCCGCCAATCCGCCCACGCCCAGCCCGCAGACGGATTGGGCGGCGTTTGTCAGCCAGTACGCCTCGACGCCAACCACGCCCCCGGCACCCACATCGGTGGCCGACCGCGAACTGATCCACACGGTGTTGCACAGCAATCTGGCCCTGCAACAAGCCGGCCTGCTGATGGACTACGAACGCATGGTCACCGCTTCCCCCACGAGCGCCCCCCCCCATGCTCACCCGAGCGGAGGGAGCGAACCGGCCGAGGCAGACCATCCAAGTCAGCCCTGGACGGAGCAGACACCGCACGACGTGTTGATCGCCTGGGAGCGTTACTTGCAGGGTGTTGCCTTGGCCAACACGACCCCCTGGTGGAAGTCGTTCTTGCGACAGTGGCGCGAGACCCAACAAGCCTGGCTAACCTACGAGACGACCGTGCGGGTCAGGCGACGGCTCATCGATGCCCACCAACAGTGGCTCGCCAAATCGACCGAAGTCGTCTGTGATGACAACTCGTGTCGCCGCGTCAGCAAAGCGGCCGGCCAGAGTCATTGGTGGCAACGCCCCTCAGCCGAATGGCGGACGTTGACCTGGGCCCAGGGCCAAGTCGAGGCCTGCGAGCGGGAGACCTTCGAGCGACTGGTGCTGGCCCGACAACAGACACAACAGTTGTTTCGGCAGAGTTGCCACTGGTTGCGTCAGACCTTCAAGCCGTCCCTGCTCCGCGAACAAGCCGCCCAGCTGGACGCCCGCCTGTTCCCCGGCGGACTGGAGGCCGAGCTCCAGGACAACAACAAATCGCATGGCGCGTTGTTCTTGCTCAAGACAAAACAGGATTGGATCGCCGATTACTGCCGCGGGACGATGGTGACCGAGGCAATCCTACAACATCGGGCCCAACGCTTGGACGATTGGTTTGAAGCGCTGCCCAATCTGTCAGACGATGGCCAGCAACCGCTGCGTCAATTGATTGACCCCTGGACCGCGGCCCTCTGGGTGCCGTCTGAAAACGCCGCATCCGCTCGCGTCGCCGCTTGGACCGTCGTCGATAAACTGGAGTCCTCCGCACGCCAAATCGATCGCCAAACCGTGTCGCTCGACCTGCGGCTGTTGATTGTGCCGCTCACTGCCAAACGCACCGCCCAAGCCGCCTTGCAAGCTGCCTTAACATGGACCGAGCCCCTGGACGCAACGCTGTGGGAGCCCGGCGGCAACATCGTTTGGACGCAAGCAGGCCGGCGTCCCGAACCCGTGCCGCGGCCCGATGCCCTGCCTCGACTGGATGGCGAACTGGACCTGACAGCCTGGTACAAGTCCCTCTTACTGGGAATCGATCCGGCGACAACGGCCGGTGAGGCAGGCGAAGAAGACGCCCTGCCGAAGTCGCCATCGCCGCAACCCGTTGAACAATCCACCGACAAGCACGACAATCGAACCGTAGCGGAAAGTGCCGCACCGCCCGCGGAAGACGACGGAATCGATTGGTAAATGTCATGCCCCACCTGGTGTACCTGACCGCTGGCGCCGCCGGCATGTTCTGCGGCAGTTGCATGCACGACAACGCGTTGGTCAAAGCCATCCTGGCCGGCGGCCAGTGGGACGCGACCCTGGTCCCAACCTACACGCCCATTCGCACCGACGAAGAAAATGTCAGTGTCGACCAGGTCTTCTTCGGGGGCATCAACGTCTACCTGCAGCAAAAAATGCCCTGGCTGCGGTTCTTGCCCGACTTCGCCGATCGCTGGCTGGACCAACCGTGGTTGATTCGCCGCTTGACCGCCAAGGCCTCCGACACGTCGCCAAAGCTGTTGGGCCAGTTGGCGGTCTCGATGCTGCAAGGCCGCAACGGCAACCAACGCAAAGAAGTGGCCCGCTTGCTCAAGTGGCTCAAACAAACGGCCCGGCCCGACGCCATCCTGCTGACGAATGTGCTGATCGGTGGCTGCATCGAGGACCTGCAACGGGAACTCGGCGTCCCC
The DNA here is from genome assembly GCA_018402565.1 of Pirellulaceae bacterium. Taxonomy (GTDB): domain Bacteria; phylum Planctomycetota; class Planctomycetia; order Pirellulales; family Pirellulaceae; genus M30B19. Next base: position 325,988 of record JAGYIQ010000005.1, read on the forward strand.
GTTCTGGCGACCCTCCAGGGCGATGACGCGTTTCTGGACGTTCTGCCCGCACCGCACCGCGACCAAGCCATGCGTTTGGCCAGCCGAGTGGCCAACCGCTGCGATGCGTTGTTGGTACACTCCCAGGCCTACGCCGACTACATGGCCGATTACTTGCAAGTGCCCCGCGAGAAAATGCAGGTCATGACACTGGGGATCGACACGGAGCCCTGGGCCCAACTCCCGGACCGAACCGAGACCAACGCCCCGCAAGTCATCGGCTACCTGGCCCGCTTGGCCCCCGAAAAAGGCCTGCACCGCCTGATCGACGCCTTTATTGAAGTCAAACGCGACCCGCGTTTCGAGCAGTTGCAGCTCCGCGTGGCCGGTTGGCTGGGCGACCACCGCCAAGCTTGGTTCCAATCCCACTGGGACAAGTTACAGGCCGCGGGTCTGGCGGCCGATGTCCGCTACGAAACCGATATCGAACGCGCCGATAAGCTGAAGTTCCTGCAAGAGATCGATCTGCTCTGCGTCCCGACCGAACATTTTGAGCCCAAGGGCCTGTTCGCGTTGGAGGCCATGGCCGCCGGCGTGCCCGTGGTGGTACCCGCCATCGGAGCCTTCCCCGAACTGATCGCCCACACCGGTGGAGGACAGCTGTGCGCACCCGCTCCATCGTCGGCCGATCCCGATTCCACGAACCATCCGCCGCTGCCCACAGTGTTGGCCGAATTGTTGGCCGATCCGGCTCGCTTGCGCCAGTTGGGAAGACAAGGCCGCTCGGCGGTCCTGGCCAAACATAACGCCGCCTCGATGGCCAGCGAAACCACCGCGTTATTGAATCGCGTTCTGGCGGCCCGCACCGCGCGGTAGAACTGGGTCGGACAGAATCGCACCGGACAGAGCCTCACCGGACAGAGCCTCACCGGACAGAGCCGCATCGGACAGAGCCGCATCGGACAGCGCCTTGGCAGGTAGAACTGCCCCGAGGACCGCCTTCTGAGTCGCAGCGGCAGGCAAGCTCACTGCATCCACACGGGCGTGCGTCGTGTAAAATCGCCAACCGTCCGGGCCAGCAACCAATTGACCCGAGGACCGATTCTGCTCCCAAGTCGTCAACGGCTCCGGCAGCTTGACCCACCGTCGCAAATCCCGAGAAAAGGCCGCGGAGCACACCCAACGTCGCGGCGCCTCCGCGTCGCTGGAACTGTGAAACAACGCCAAATAACCCGACTCCACCGGCAACACCTGGTTGAGCGCGATCATCGTGCGATCGTAGTCCCGTTGCCCCAGGCCAATGATCGCTTCATCCTGCAGATTGACCCAGGCCGGCAAACGGCCGTGCTGCTGAAAGTACTCCACCGGCTTCTCGGCGCTGGCCAACCAGATGCCCGCATCGCGCCGCTCGTAGAACAAGTACCACCGGTCGTCGGTCGCCAAGACGGTGGGCGTGCCACGCGGACCCGCCGCAATCGGCTGGCCGTCCGCCGTGCGAATATCCAATGGACCGAGGACCCGCCAGTCTCGGCCGTCGTCCGAGACCAAGGCCTGAGCAATGTCGTCCCTGCCCTCGGCAAACATCCAATAACGCCCTGCCTGTTGCACCACCATCATGTCCTCGACCCAGTCCTCCTCGAGCAGCGGTCGGTCGCTGACACGCGTCCACTGCCAACCATCAGGACTGGTGGCCAAACCCAAGCGCTTGATCGACGATCGCTGGCCGTCGTAGCCCGTGTACCATAACTTGTAATGGTCCCCGTCGTAGTGGATCCAACCTCGCTCGCGAATGGCGGCATCCCAAGCCCCCGCACGCCCCGCAAACAACGGCTCCACGTTCGCAGCCTGCCCAGCGGTTAACCCGTGGGCCAACGCCGGTGGGAACTCCAACGGCGGCTCCGAACTGCCATCCTCCGACGAAGCCGTTGGCAATTGCCACGGCGTTTCGGCTGGTGCGGCGAAGGCCTGCTGCCAGCGTTCCACCGTGGCCACGTCCGTCTCGCCCGGCAAGACTCGGAGTTGGTACCGCAGTTCGAGCGGTTGATCGGCCGTCAAGTTGTGTTCGAAGTACGAACCAAAACGCCCGTAATCCCGCTCGCTGAAACGCGCCTCCCCAGGATTCGCCGGATGCTCCAAGCGAGCACACGTCAGGCGGCGACCATCGATCACAAAGCTCATGCCATGGAAGGGCAAGTTGACATGCTGCGGATGGTCGGGCCAATTGCGAAAGCTGCCGGGCCGATCGATACCGTCCGGGCGGATGTAGTAGGTCTGGTCCTTGCTGATCTCGGCGACATGCTGCGAAGCGCGGAATTGAAACCCGGCGTGCTGCGGGTCACCCGCCAACACCAAGTCGCCGACCAACGACTCCAGCCGCGTCGAGAACTGGACCACACGCTGCTGGCCCACCAAGACCACAACCAACTCGCGCCATTCGCGAACAAAGGGCTGAGCCGGCTGCACGGCCTCGTTCATCCAATGGATCTCGAGCACCTGGCGACCGTAGACCGGTCCGGCCTCGTGCACCGGTGTGGCCACCAAACGCTGGTGGGCCTTTTTGGCGTGCCACGTGTCGATCTCGGCCTGCTTCCCCTGCTGCGTCAGGCGAATGCGGTTCCACCCCAGAAACAGGCCGCGGTGATGCGGGAATAGCCCGCCACTGCCCTTGGTGATCGGATCGGACCAACCCGGCAACCAGAGATGATGAAACACCTTGTAAGTTTCGTCGCGAAGAGCGGGGGAAGAATCGTCGAAAGCTTGGCCCATCAAACGCAGCACCGGTTGCTCCCCCAGCCGCAGTTCGCGACACACCGGCGCAGCCGCTGCTGCGTCACCCGCTTCACTGGCTTCACCCGCTTGACTGGCTTCCTTGGCCGCCGTTGGCAACGCGTGCCACTGCAGAGCGACGGCGGGCTGCTGGGCATCGGCCTGGGCCAACTGCCACGGTCCGGGGCTGTCCAGTGGCGCGACCCAGGTCAACCAGCGTCGATTCGCCTCGTCCGGGGCACCCGCAGCGGATGCATCCACGTCCAACAACCACGCTTCGCCGACCTGAGCCAGATACCGTTGACCGGCGGCGTCTTGCACATGGACGGTCGCCGGTAGAGTTCCCCCACCATATTCGGCCAAATGGTCGACGGAAACCGCGCGGCGCAGCACCCCCCACCCGGCTTCGTCTTGGGCCGTCACAGCCGCTGCCGCACCCGCCCTGCCGGCCCCAGAAGCCAGACCATCCGACGCCAGACCATCCGACGCCAGACCGCCGAACACCGGAGTCCCCAACGCGACCACCACCAACCCAAGCGCCAAACCAAGCGCCAAACCAAGCGCCAAACCGGCCGCCCGAGTCACCGCCCGAGTCACCGCCCGAGTCACCGCTGTGGTCACCCGCGGCCAGGGTTGAAACATCAAACACGATCGCCCTGGCAAGTGTTCAGGCAAGCGCTCAGGCAAGCGCTCAGGCAAATTCGTGTCCCCGTCACGACCGGCTGGCCAATGATCCATGGACTCGGAGCCAGTGAACTCGAGACCGAGGGACTCGAAACCATGCGGCAGTTGCCTGGCGCTGAGTGGAGCTCGCATTCGCTCACCTTTCTGCTGGGATTGCGTTTATTCTTCGGCCTCTGCGGCGTCGTCGGCGTCCAGCGCGACAATGGCGCCGTCCACGTAGCCCCCGGCCTCCATGATCTTGTCGCAGATTTCGCGGCAAACCGCGGGATTATCGCGGAGATAGCCTCGAGCCTTCTCTTTGCCTTGGCCGATCATTTCGTCATTGTACTTGAACCAGGCTCCGGACTTGACCACGATCTTGTGCAGCACGCCCAAGTCCAGCACATCGCCTTCAAAACTGATGCCATTGGAGTGCATCATGTCGAATTCGGCCACGCGGAACGGCGGGGCCACTTTGTTCTTGACGATCTTGCAGCGAACGCGTTGCCCGACGACCTCTTCGCCGTCCTTCAACGCCCCAATGCGGCGCACGTCCACGCGGCACGAAGCGTAGAACTTCAAGGCACGGCCACCCGGAGTCGTTTCCGGCGAACCGTAACTGACGCCAATCTTTTCGCGAATCTGGTTGATAAACACCACACAAGTCTTGCTGCGATTGATGGCCCCCGTCAGCTTCCGCAGCGATTGGCTCATCAAGCGAGCCTGCAGGCCGACGTGCGAATCGCCGATCTCGCCGTCCAGTTCCTTCTGTGGCACCAAGGCCGCCACCGAGTCGACCACGACGATATCCACCGCGTTGCTCTTGACCAACATCTCGCAGATCTGCATCGCCTCCTCGCCGCTGCTGGGCTGGCTGACCAGCAAGGTCTCCAACTGCACGCCCAACTTCTTGGCCCAACGCGGATCAAACGCGTGCTCGGCGTCGATAAACGCGGCCACCCCCCCCGTCTTCTGGGCACTGCCGATCACGTGCAAGGCCAAAGTCGTCTTGCCGCTGGACTCCGGACCGTAGACCTCGATCACCCGGCCCACCGGAAAGCCATTGCCGCCCAACGCCATGTCCAAGGACAAGCTGCCCGTCGAGATCGCGCGGATGTCCTGCGTGCTGCTCTCGCTCAGCGACATGATCGAACCGTCGCCGAACGTCTTCTCGATCTGCTGGAAGGCTGTCTTCAAATTGGCGTTGGCATCTAAAATCTTTTGGAAGGGAGACTCACCGGACTTCGTCTTGACGCTGTCGGACTTGGCTTTTTTAGGCATGGGACGGGTAGACCTCTTTGCTAGACGTGACGAATGGACGGCCACAGGACGGTGCATTCTGACCGGTGCCGCTGGCGGTTGCAAGCAACCCCCACTATCTTCGCGGGGTGGTGTGACACATCAGGTCACAGGGAGAAAATTATTTGGTCAGAATCAGCTTGTCCTGTTTCGTCCGCCGCAGGCGATACAGACTGCCCGCGTGCTCGATCCACACCTCATCCCCACATCGCACCAAAGAAGAAAACGGAATAATTTTCGGTAAGCTGGCAGCCGCGCCCGCCGACTCGCCCGCCGCGGGACTCGGATCGGACTGACCCGGGCCGGACTGACCCGGATCGGACTTGCCCGGGCCAGATTGGCCGGGACCCATGGCCGCTGGCCCACCTGTTCCGCTGTCCGACATCCACGAACTCCTTAAAAACACCGCAACCATCACTCGCCCCCACCCCCAATCGACCGCTCCCCTCTGGCCATCCCCCCAGGTCACCAAAACCGCATGCACTTATTGAGATCGGGTCTCAATATCAAGATTGTACAAGCAGCCCCGGGACTAGCAAGGGCCTGGGAATTGCAGATTCACCACAAAACCGCCGATTTTGGGACTGGTAGACCGCCACAATTTCCCCTACAATTCCCAATCCTCACTCACGAGAACCTCGTTTACCTCCGCGGAGAACTGGCTGTGGCCAAGAGCAAGAAGAAAGTCGTCACCGTGTTTCTGGTCTGCGAAGAAACCGGCGATTATAACTACGCCATCCGTCGTCGCACCGGCGGCGAGAAACTGAAACTGAAGAAGTACAGCCCTCGCCTGCGCCGTCATACGGTCCACGTCGAGAAGAAGAAGTAAGATTTCGGCTGAAAACGCTGGTCAGACAGATACTGGTCAGACAGATACTGGACCAGACCGAGTTTGTTCAGACAGAGTCTGGCCAGAGAGAGTTGCGGCAAGCACACTAGTGAGTGATGGCCGGTGAGCGATGGTCCGTTGGTATTGGCAGAACACCGACGGGAGTGGCGGGCCTAAATTTCCAGGGCTCGATGTTCGGGACTCGATTTTCGGGCCCCAGTTTTCGGGCCCCAGTTTTCGGGCCCCAGTTTCGGGCCCCAGTTTCGGGCCCCAGAAGGTGCCTGCCACGCTCCTGTGCTGGTTGATGTCAAACCCCTCCTAGTCCCCTCGGCCTAATCATGCCCATAGCCACAGAGTGCCCGCATTGCGGCAAAGCCTATCAAGTCGCCGAATCAAGCGTGGGCAAACAAGTCAAATGCCAGGCCTGCGGCAAAGCCTTCGCGGTCCGGCCCAGTAGTTCGGCCCGCCCCGGCAGTTCGGCGGGCAAAGCTCCGGTCGCCTCCCCCCAGGGGCAACGCTCGGCGGGCAGCTCGACAGCCGTGGCCGAACGGACACGGATTGCCAAACTCGAGGCCGATTTTGGCCTACAGCCGCTGCCTCCCAACCCCAACAAAGTCTTCCCGGAAACCGATTTCCAGCGTCCGAAGAACTCGCCCAGCCCCCTGGCCAACCATGTCATCGACGACCCGGGCTTCGAGCAACTGAGTGAGGCGGAATTGACCGCCCAGCGGCAAGCCGAAGCGGCCGCTCGCGAAGCCGAAGCCCTGACCTACGGCAAAGACGAGGACGAGCTGGCTCCCGGCCCAGCCCGCGAGAAGAGCAAAGGCGAACAAGCGGCACTCGGGGTGGCGGGCGTCGTACTGTTCTATGTGATCGGCAACATTATCGTATACTTTGCCACCAACGGCGAGTCGCTGTTGATGCCCAAAGCAGTGGCTCGGCTCCTGAACTTGGCCCAGTAACTAAGGGGCAAGCCAGCCGACCGGGCCTGCTCCAATACGCTGCCAGCACGTTTGCCAGCACGTTTGCCAGCACGTTTGCCAGCCCCTTTGCCAGGCCATTCGCCTGGCCCTGCGTCAGGACTTCCGCCATGACCACTGCCGTTCCCCCTGCCTCCGCACTGCTGGATAAACTCCGCGGTCCCGGTCCGCTGATCCTGCCCTCGATGTTGCTGTGCGATTTTGCCAATTTGCAACGCGAGGCCGAACGCTTGTCCGAGGCCGGCTTCCAGGCCTTGCACCTGGATGTGATGGACGGTGTCTTTGTCCCCAACCTCTCGTACGGGCTCAGTGTCGTCAAATCGCTCCGCCGCGTGACCCCGTTGCCGCTGGACGTGCACCTGATGATCGCCAACCCGGCCCAATACATCGAGGCCTTTCGCGACGCTGGCGCCGACGTGATCACCTTTCACGCCGAGGCCACCTCGGATCACGCCGCGGTCTTGGAACAGATCCGTCGCACGGGTGCCGCCGCCGGCATCGTACTCAACCCGGACACCCCGGTCAGCGACATCGCGGCCGTGGTCGAACTCTGCGACCTGGCCTTGGTCATGAGCGTGCAAGCCGGCTTTGGCGGGCAAGCCTTCCGCCCCGAGGCTTTAGAAAAATTCCAGCATTTCCGTCAACTTGCTCAAGCTCGACCGGACCTGATCCTGGAGATCGACGGCGGCATCAACCGCGAAACGGCGGCCCAAGCCTGGCGGGCCGGCGCCCAGTGGTTGGTCGTTGGCTCCGGCATCTTTGCTCACGATGATTACGCCGCTGCCCATCAAGCCTTGTTGGCGGCCTGCTCGACCTGATCTCCCGCCCCGCTCTTAGCGCACCGCTGCTGCGGGTTCGGACGCCAGCGTCGCCGCTCCGGCCTCGTCCAACGAAAATGCCGCCCAAACGGGCAGGTGGTCGCTGATCTCCAGAGCTTCCTCCATCGAGATGCGGAACCGGTCCTGCAGGTCGATCGTCCCTTGCCGCCCGAGGAACTCGGCGGTGCGATCGGCGTGATAGACCAGGTTGTCGTAGGCCTTGGTCCGCCGCGTGTTGGTCATCACGCGATCGTCCAGCACCGTTCGCCACTGCGGCCGCGCAGAGAATTGGGTCTGGGTCAGGATTTGACTGGGACTCAGATTAAAATCGCCCAAGATCAGTACATCGTCTTCTTTGCCCGCGTAGTCGCTCTCCAGTTGGTTCAGCAACGCCGAGACGTGGTCCATCTCCGCGATCCCCTCCTTGGGATCCAAATGCAAATTAACCAATAAAAACGAAAACGGCTTTGGACTGAGTTCGTCGCGGACTTGGAAACGCGTCACCAACGGCTCACGATGCAGTTTATCCTCGGGATCGGCGATGATGTACGGTTGCTCGATCACCTTGACTCGACGCGAATCGTAAACATAGGCAAATCGCTCCACGTACGTCGTGCGGCCAACAAAGGGGCCAATCACATAATTGAACTGAGCATTGTACTTCTCATTCAACTTGGCGACAAAGTTCTGCACGACCGCTTCGCGCTGCGAGACCACTTCCTGAATCGCCAACACATCAAACGGATAGGTCAATTCCATCAAGCGATCCATGACCACTGCGTTGGCCGACTTGGACTCGCCAAAGCGTTGGATGTTGAACGTCCCAATCAACAGCGGACGCGGGCCAGCCGACCCTGCCGCAGCACCACCATTGACGACCGGCGTCCCAGGCAATCCCGGGCCCAGCGACCCTGTACCCAGCGACCCCGTACCAGCCGAAGTGCTCGGTGCGCTGGCCTGGCCGTTGGCCGGGCCCTCGGTCGCGGTTGTCTCCGTCGCGGTGGCGTCCGTCGGTGTCGTTCCGCCGCCGCAACCACTGCTCGCTACAAGCCCCAAGGCCAGCCACAACAGCAGCCAGAGTTGCGGACAAGACAAAAAACAAGTCGCTGGCGGCACGGAGACCTGCTGCGCACCGCGCAGAGGGGCATTCAAGTGAGACATGGAGGCTTCCTTGCTTCCTGACAATTCAACGACCGGGCGAGACCGGTGGCGGGACCGAGCTTCCTGCTCGGTTCAGCCGCGGGGTGACAGTAGAAAATAGCGATCGCCAAGTCGAGAGCAATTCAGTCCGCCAGGCCGGGCTGGGGGACGCGACCGGCCCAGCCGCCTGGTTGAGCAACGTAGAGTCGAGCAACGTAGAGTCGAACGACTTGCGGCGGCCGAGTTGAGGCGAACGACTTGCGGCGGCCGAGTTGCGGCGGCCGACTTGAAGCGAACTACTCAGGCTGAGTCCACTGCAGCAGCGAGCGGCAGTTCGGGCTGAGGTTGATCGACGGGGCCAACTGCAAAAAGTCGCTGTCCGTGCGGTAGTAGAGTTCTTGAGCGCCGGTGTTGGGCAACAGCATCCGCACGCATTTCTCCAGGCGAGCCTGTTCGGGCCAAACCGGACTGGCTTCGGTCGGCAGCAGCGCCGCCACGGTCACGATCCGCTCGGCGTTGGTCTCGGTAAACGAGCTGGTCGGGGTCAAGTGCTGGCGAATCATGCTGACCAATTCCGGCGGGAAGTTCCACCGCTCGCACAGCATCGCGCCGATCTCGGCGTGGTTCCACCCGAAGTTATCTTCTTCCAATTCGTGCAGGCGACGATTCTCCACCCGAGCCGTCCGCAGCAGCTTCTCGTAGTCCTTGGTCCGTTGGGTCAACAGCAACGGGATCGCCAAGTCTTGCATCAGTGCGCCGGCGAAGACCTCTTCCGGCGCTTCGTGCTGGCATTTCTCCGCGAAGTTACGCGCGAAGATGGCTCGACGCAGCGAGTCCTGCCACAACAGGCTGAGGGAAAACTCCTCGGACGGTGGCGGCTGAATAACGTTTTGCAGGGCCTTCCACAGCACGAAGTTCTTGATGGTCTTGTAGCCGACCAAGTTGATCGCCAACTGCACGCTGGAGATCTTCTGCGGGAAGCCGAAGTACGCCGAGTTGACATACTGCAGGACCTGGGCGGTCAAACCGGGATCCATCAGGATCGGCTCGGCGAATTCGTTGGGCCCCACATCCTCTCCCTGCGAGATCTCCAACAAAGCGACGGCGGTCTGCGGCATGACGCCGACCTTCGCGTTTTGCACAATTTCATCGACACAGAGTTCGCTGGGCATGTTGAATCACCGTTGACCTTTCGATTAGGAGTGAGCGACCTGGGCTGAGGGACCCCGAACCGCTCCCGACCCGTGAGCCTGGAAACGTAGGTTGACGCACGCGAACTGCCCACCCAATTTTCTGCTGGGAATCGCCACTTACCCACAGGACCGGACCACCTGTACCGATTCTGCGGCCTGAGCCTGTGGTGGACCGCCAACGCCCGTTGCCTTTTCGCCTCATCGCGGCTGCGAAACGCCACGTTGAATTTGAATGGGAATAGCAACCGCATTGCGGCCACTGCTCCCATTCCCTCCCCAGGCGAAACTCGGCCATGCTGTCACCGGTACCTCCCCCCATTCGTCCCACCGGCGCAGCGACTCGGGCCTGGCTCATCGCTCTAGTCCCGGCGGACTGGGGCACGTGGCTGGCCATCGTGGTGCTGGTCGCGGTCGGCGTGTGGCAACTGCCCCAGGCCAATTCGGTGAGCCACAAGACGACGCCCGCCCGCATCGAGCCGCAGCCTGTCCCCGAATGCCCCACGCTGGAACCCGACAACATCGACAATCGCGACTCGACAGACGGCGCGACCGCGACCGAGCCCCCCACCGACCCGCGGATGGGAACCAAGTCGGCTGCGGGTTTGACTCCAGCCACCCCAGCGGCGGCGTTGGACTCCGACCCGCATGACGCCGATGCGTTGCAGGATTGGCGCTACGCTCGCGGCAAGTGGATCCGCCTCTCGGAGGAGTTGGGCATCCCCCCGCAGCCGGCCAACTTTGTTCAGCGCGTCTCCCCATTGCTCTGGGCCGCGTTGTTGTGGTTGGCCACCACTTGGATATTGGTCAGATCCGCCTGAGGCCCCGCCGGCAGGCCCATCCACGCCGCCACCATCGGGTTACAAATCGGCAACGAGGTGTTCTCCCTCCTCTGGCAGGCGAAGGCACGCCGCCACTTGCCGCCGCAGAAATCTTGCAACAGGCGTTGGAAATGGGCCGACGGCAGCTGTGGGAACTGGCAGGTGTCGGGCTGCATCGTGATCAACTCCAGCGACCAATCGGGAAACTCCCGCGCAGCCAGCGGCCGTCGCTCGAGAATCAGCAGGCGCGCATGGCGGCGGTCCGCTTGCAGCGTCTCCCAGAGGGCCTCGACCGCCCCGGCCGGCCCTTCCATGGCATGCAGGAACGACCCCTCGTAGTACACCAGGCAACCGGTCAGCCCTCGCGCCGCATTTCGCTGGCGAGCGGCCTGGACCAGCCCGACCAAGTCCGCCTCGGAGAATGGAACGGTCGCACCGCTGGCGTAAATCCATTGCCACAAGTCGGGTGCGGGCGAACTTGGAGCCGACGCAGCTGGGGCGGTGTAGGACGAGAAGTGGTCTGGCGAACCCTCCGGATCGGAGGCAGTGTGAGCAGTGTGGGCAGAGGAGGAATTGTCGGACATGGGAGCACCTTCTTTCACACGGGGGGTACTCAAATCTACGGTTCAGCGGCCCTCAAGGTGAAAACATCACCCGCAAAGAGGTCATTTAAGGCGAGCAGGATTGCAGATTCCGGTCTGTAACGATTGTGCCGGCCCGGCCGTCCGATTTTTGCACTCGCCACGACTGCCGCGGTTCGCTATGCTCCGCGCCAGTCCGGGCCCGACCCCGGCGATCAGGGATGGCTGCTTGGCAACGAGCAGGCGGGTAAGTCGGAATCGATCGACACGCATGGAAGCGATAAAATGATGAACACAGTCGGTAAGGGACAGCCCGTGGTGATGGGACAGCCACCGGTTTTGACGCGAGCAACGGTACTGGGACGGGCAGTTTGGGTTCCCAGCTTGGCGGCGGCCCTCTCGCTGGTGGTCTCGACAACGGCCTTTTCGCTGATCGTGCCGCGGGCGGCGGCGGCACCCGCGGTGGGCTCAATGATTCCAGCCTTCCCGGCCGGTGGGACCCAGGAAACCTCCGTCCGGCCACGCTCGGCCATTGCCCCGTCCGCCATTGCGCGTCCGGCGATTTCGCGCTCGGCAGTTGCGGACTTCCCGCCCGTGCCCGGCACTGGGAACGCCGTACCTACCACCGGGAACGCAGTACCTACCACTGGGAACGCCGTGGTATCGATGATGACGCTGCCCGGCGGCGACACCCCAGCCGAGAACGGACCCGCCAAGCTGTGGCTGCGCGATGCAGAAGGCGAGTGGACGCCGACCGTCCTGCTGCGAAAGGTCGTTCGCATCGATGGTCCAATTTCCGGCAGTGTGCAGATCTTTGCCGATAGCGATTACGAGATCCATTGCAACGGCAAGCTGGTCGCTGCGGGCAAAGCCGGCGACAGCGGCACCTACTTCGATGTCACCGGCCAACTAAGGCGTGGCGACAACGTGCTGGCCATTCAAGCCCAGCGCGTCAACACGGAAGCCCCCGGCATTGGCATTCGCCTCCGCTATCACACCGCACTGACGCGTCAAATTGTCGAAACCGATTCGACTTGGGTCGCCGCCCAAAAGGCCCTGCCCCTGTGGCGCTCGCCGATCTATAGCGATCGCACTTGGCAAGAGGCCGTGGTCGTGCCGCGACCGCAAGTCACCGCGCCCGGTCTGCCGGTCCCCGCCGCTCTGACCCAGCTGGCAACACCGGCTCCAAACCCATTCGCCAACACAGCAGAAAACACCGCAGCAAACTCGCCCACATCTACAGAATCAGAAAATAACTGGAATATCGCCTCCAGCTCGACGAGCAGCTTGCCCAGCAGCTTGCCCAGTAGCTTGCCAAACAGCCTACCGAACAGCCTGCCAAATAGCTTGCCGAGTAACTCGATGCAGAACTCAGCGAGCGAGCTTGCCGCTGGTACGATTCCAGCTACTCCGGGTGTCGCTGATTCGGGTGTCGCTGACTCGGGTGTCGCTGACGCTATCGCGGCGACACGGATCGCTCCCACCTCGCCCACCGCTGCGGACCCAGGTGTCGGCCCCGCGAACCGAGCCTTGGTGCCGATCACTCGAGCCCAGGCGCTGGCCAACCGACCGCTGCAGAACGTGCAGTTGGCCGAGGACTCCCGCGACGAAGCGGCGACGGAGCACTTGGTCGCACCGATTCATTACACCGAACAGAGCCAGGAGTCGGAGTCCGGGGAAGTTGTCGACACCTCGCCCGCGCGCCTTCCCACCGGCGACGAGATCGAACTGCGTGTGCCGGAGCAATTTACGGTCGAGGCCGTGGCCGGGTCGGCGATTGGCTCGTTGATCAAGATCGAATTCGACGAGTTCGGTCGCTTGTTGGCCTCACGCGAAACGGGCGGTCTGATTCGCATCGACTTGTCCCTGCCGTTGGACAGTCCGGCTCGAGTCACCGAAGTTTGCGACCAGGTCTCGGCCATCCAGGGCATCCTGCCGCTCAACGGATCGGTTTACGTGACCGGCGTGGGTCCGGAAGGCTTGGGGATCTACCACTTGCAAGACACCGCCGGCGACGGCCGCTTCGATCAGGTCAAGTTGTTATGTGGTATCGAGGGCCAGGTCGGAGAACACGGCCCGCACGCATTGCAGTTGGGCACCGATCGCATGATCTATATGTTGTTAGGCAATCACGCCCAGTTGGCTGGTCCGTTGTCGGGCACCAGCCCCCTGCGACGGTTCTATGAGGGTGACCTGCTGCCGCGATACGAGGACCCCTCGGGGCACGCCGCAGGCATCAAAGCGCCGGGCGGCACGTTGGTGCGTCTCAGCTTGGATGGCCGCCAACGTGAAGTTGTGGCCGCCGGCATTCGCAATGCGTACTCGTTCGCCTTCAACCAGCAAGGCGATATCCTCCTGCACGACAGCGACATGGAATCCGACGAGGGCACGACCTGGTATCGTCCGACGCAAGTCTATCACGCCTTCCCGGGCGCCGACTTCGGCTGGCGGAGCGGTTGGGCCAAGTGGCCGCAGCACTACCTGGATGCCACCGCACCGATCGCGCGGACCGGCCGTGGTTCTCCCAGTGGCGCGGTGGTCTACGATCACGTGAACTTCCCTCGCCATTATCACAACGCCTTCTTTACCGCCGATTGGGCCGCTGGACGCATCTTGGCGGTCCGGACAACGGTCGACGGAGCTAGCTACACGGCAGAGTTGGAGACCTTCATGGAGGGTCGCCCCTTGAACGCCACGGACCTGGCGATCGGACCACAAGACGGCGCGTTGTACATCGCCTTGGGCGGACGGCAGAGCACCGGCGGTATCTACCGCGTGCGTTGGACCGGCGAGGTCCCCGCGGCTTTAACGACTTACACCAGCCCCTGGGAGGAGATCATCCGCGCGCCGATGTTCTACTCGGCGGCCACGCGTCAACGCTTGGCAGTGCTCAAGCAACAGGTCAGCGGCTGGGACGAAACCCTCCGCTCGATCGCCACCAACACCAAGAACATCGACGCGTATCGCACGCGAGCCTTGGACATCATGCAGTGGTTCGGCCCGGCACCGACCGTGGCCTGGTTGACCGAGCTATCCCAGACAGAATCCACCGCCGTGCGGCGCAAGGTGGCCGCCATTTTGGGCGTGACTCCCGACCCCGCCGCCGTCGCCACGCTGGTGAAATTGCTGGCGGACCCCGAACCGGTTGTGCAGCGGATTGCCGCCGAAGGTCTGCTGAGGACCTCGGCCACCGTCGAGCGTGAAGTCTTGACCCACTTGCTGGAATCCAGCGATCCGGTCCTGGCCACACTCGGTCGCCGGATCTTGGAGAAGCAGCCGCTGGAGCAATGGGAACAGTGGATCACCGAACCCACCAGCGATACCATGTTCCCCCACGTGGCCATCGCGGGCCTGACCGTGCAACCCTCGCTGAAGTTGGCCTACGATTGTTTGGTCGGGGTCGACCAACGCTTGGCCTCTGCCAACACACCAGAAGAAATGCTGGCTCTGTTGCGAGTAACACAATTGGCCCTCAAACGCGGTCAAGTCGATCCGACCCAAATACCGGCGTTTGTCAATCGCTTGGCCGAGCTGTTTCCGGCCGATGATTCACGTGTGCATCGAGAACTCACCTCGATCCTGGCCTACAGCCGAGCCACCCAAATCGAAGCCCGCTATATCGAATTTCTCCAAGATGAAACGCGTCCCGAACTCGATCGTTGGCACCTGGCCATGCAGATTCAGCGGATTGGCGACAAACTCTCTTTGCCGACTCGCTTGAAAATCTTGGAATTTTTGGAACAGGCAAAATCTTGGCCCGGCGGTGGCAGCTATCAACACTATGTCATGTTGGCCTGTCGTGACTTGGGCAAGACCCTGCCGGCCGACCAGGCCTTGGGACTGCTCCAGCGTGGCGCGGAACTGCCCAACGGCTGCCTGATGCTCTTGGCCCAATTGCCCAAACCATTAAACGCCGAGGTGCTCGGTCAGATCGCGACCTTGGAGCAGCAACTCGCCGGGCGCCAGGATCCCTCCAGCCATGACTTGAAGATCGGCTTGACCGCCATCCTGGGCGAGAGCCTGACGGACGCCAACTGTACGGTTCGGCCGCAAATCGCCGAGCTGCTGATCCAACAGTGGAAAGACGATCCGAACCGACGCCCCTTTGTCACCGTAGCCATGGCTCAAGCGACACAAACCGCTGCCAACGCGGTCGCCAACGGCACCGCCCCAACGGACGCCGCCCTGCCGCCAGACCACTTTTGGACCTACTTCCTTCGCAGTCTGCCCGTGCTCAATGGCTTTGCTGCCGAAGAGGTCTTTCGCGGTTTGCTGCGATTGGATCGCTCATCGCAGAACCCCGAACACCTGCGTCAAGTCATCTTGGTGGGACTGCGTCACCCCAACCTCAGCGGCCTGGCCATCGACGTATTGGAAAAATGGTCGAAATTGCCCACAGACGCTCGACCTGGTCGTTCGCTGGTGGCCTGGCAGTCCTGGTTCGCTGGGAATTTCCCGCAAGAACTGCCCGCGGCTCTGCCCAGCGCCAACGAATCCAGCCGCTGGACGGTCGAGGAAATCCAAAAGCAATTGGCCCTACTCAGTGGCGATACGCAGCGAGGTCGCTCCGTCTACCAGCAAGCGTCTTGCGCCAATTGCCACGTCTATCAAGACCAAGGCCAAGCCGGCAACGGCCCGGACCTCAACGGTCTGGTCCAACGCTTCTCACAACGCGAGATCATCGAATCGATCCTGCATCCGTCGTTGGTGATCTCCGACCGATATCGTTCCGAGACGATCCAACTGGAGGACGGACGTGTGCTCACCGGCATCGTCTCGCCCCTGCCCAACGGCCGCGTGGCCGTGATCGATTCGCAGGCCCTCCGCACCGAAATCGACAAGATTGATATCCAAGAAATGAAAAAATCACCCATTTCAATCATGCCCGCTGGGCTGATCGATCCCCTCGATGCCCAACAAGTCGTCGACCTGCTGACCTACTTGATGGAAGAGAAACGCGAACGCACCGCCTCCAACCAGTAGACCGTCGCCTGAAAAGGGGTCCGTCCCGAATGGCACTGCTGAACCCTAAGTACGTGAAGAAACGTGACTTGCGTCTTTGCAATGTTTACCGGTGGACGACCGTGGCTTTGCGGCAATCGAATCGATGCTTGAGTCTTTTGTAATAGACTCATCGATTCCATGCATGCGCAGCTTTAGCCTGATCCAAATATTTTGGATCTCTTCACTTACCAAGCAGTTCCATTAATTCGAACACCTCTCATGCAAAACTAGAAGCGATGCCACGCGGATTGACGACCTCTACTCATGTGCATTGTTTCCTGAGTTCTGCTCGAAGTACGACTCGCGGCTTTCTCATTGATTGGCACGCACCTTCTTACTCGAAACCTTATTCATCAAATTGCCAGGATATGACGGTGGTTGAGCGAGTCTGTTGTTTGTCTAGTCCCATGATCTCATAGCGTCTTGGCTCGCGTTCAACGCAGGAGTCAAGAAAGTTATCCAATAGAATCGCGAGACGCTCGGGGCGACTAAGTTGCGAAAGAAACTCATAGTCTATTTTCGCGCGATCCCGAGTTTCTTTGGAGATGGCAGCAATCGGCATAACTTTTCGAAGTTTGTTTGCCTCCATCCGAAGCAGGACTTCAAGTAACGCGGAAAATTTCACATCAAACGAATGAATGCCTGGCAAGTCAACGCGATTGGCCATGTTTTTCAATTCGGAAACGTATTCATCGGTACCATTCATTGTCAATTGCCCAGGCGAATTCCATTCGACTACTTCTTTGACCGCATCTTCCTTGCCAGAAATGACATAATTTCCAAAAATAATCGACCCCGTCGCAGATTCATATTCTTCGAGATGTGAAGCTTGCCGTCCGTTCTCTAGCAATAACCGTTTGTACACCGGATGTAGCGTGTAAGTGTCGGTCCACCAGGCAACATTGCCTCCAATGATCCGACGCTGGTAGTTGGTTTGAAAAAACGCTTGCTTGGCAACTTCTTCCATTGCTTGGTAGTAGTTGGCCAAATGCGCCTCAATCAATTCAGGGGTGGCGTCAGGTTCAATTTTGAAGACAGAAACGTTTGTAGACAAGTTGCTGCTGTCCGGCTTAACCGCATATTCAAATTGCACATGTCCAAGTTTTGGACGTAGGCTACCATTTCGAAACGCCGTTATCACATCAGACTGATACTTGTCGAATGAACCCTCACCACCCTGGGCATCATAGACTATCGATGCGATTTCATTCCATTTCTCCAAGTCCAAGTGTCTTCCCGAAAGCGAAATCGCTGTTGGTGGAAAAGGAGGAAACTCGTCGAGCTCCTTATAAGAGGGCCAAACTTCCAACATGCTCGACAATGGGCGTGTCGCAGCCCGCTTAGATATCTGGTCCACAACGAAATGATTGTCACGGGTCTGCCATTGCCACCAATAGCCGAACCAAGGAGTCGCATCATAACCAAGCAACCTCCACGATTCGTCGCTCGTAACGTATGAAAGCCCTTCTAGCAGACCTTTGGCTTCACCGGTCGCCAGAAAAATCTCGATGGCCGCATCCGGAATTGCATTTGCTATCCACGATTTAAAACCTCGTTCGTTAAACAGCGAGTTTGGTAAGGATACATCCAGATCCTGTTGAAGAAGACCCACGGACTGTCGGCAGTGGTCCTCTGATGAGCCAATGCAAATCCACTTTCCATCGATGATAATACCTATGGAATCTTCCCATCTCCATAATGCATGGGCCAAACCAGGGGTAATCCAACCCCGCGCATGATACGAATCACCTGCCCCTAGACGAGCAAATAACCGCAACCACAATCTTGAGTAGGCCAGCCAAACTTCACCAACAACACGATCCGCATCATCTGGCTGTTCAATCAGAAACACCCAGTCACCGACACCTGCACGACAACTGTGCATCACAAGGTGAATCGATCGTGTCTTCGACAAAAACTGGGCATAGCCGGATCTGTCCGACGCCACATTGTCGTGGTCTACTTCGCCGACATCTTGTCGCGCCACTGGCCGGAACTCTGTTCCATCCAACACGTCCGTATGCAACCACAGATCAAAAAATTCGTCTACTTGGTCATCGGACAGGTTCAGGCCACTGATCAAGGATTGAAATCGCTTTCCTGAATCTGGAATCGAGATAACAACCGCAGTGTTTCGAGGCAGCCTGCGTGACAGCGAGATCGCGCTCTCCTGTGCCTTGGACGTTGGTACTAGCCACAATAGAAAACTTAGAATCAAGAACCAACAACCCCCTCTTTTTTCTAAAGTCATTTCAGCGTCTCCTTTAAATTCGCATGCCTAAGAACGCCCAAAAAACAAGAACGCCCAAAAAACAAGAAAGACCGAAAAACAAGAAACCCCGAAAAACAAGAAACCCCTGTCAAGTTTTGTATTTTATTGAGCCATTCATCCAAATCACCCCCGCCTACCAAATTTTCTGCTCTGAAATGTCGTAAATCCCTGGCATATGAGCACTTAGAGTCTTCAAGATTTTATTTTGAGATTCACCCAGGACACTTGGTTTCCGATAAATGCGATCACAAACGATTGGGGGGCAACTGTTTAAGTCTGCCGTGCTGTAGATACCCCTTGTTGCGAACAGGTTGTTGTGCTTGGAAAAGATATCAACGATCTTTTCCTCTGACAGCACTTTGTCGAAGGGCAGGCCCTTGCAAATGAGAAAGGACTCGGTGATTTTCCGAAAACTCACCGTGCGGGAAGTTTCACGATATTCAACAGTGCCATTCCGGTCCGTCCCCTTTTTGGTTGCTCTGACCGTGAACTGGCTCCGCCGAGGTCAGGCGCGTGACCAGGGAAACGCCATGACCTGAGACAAGTCGGATTTGCCCAATAGCGTTAGGACCAAACGGTCGACCCCCAAGGCCACGCCGCAACAGGCTGGCAGACCGTGCTGCATCGCGCTGAGCAGCCGTCGGTTCTCTGGCAACGGCTGCTTGCCGCAGGCGATCCGCGCGGCATTGGCCGCCGCGTTCCTTCCCGCCAAGACCTCGGCCGACAACAGCTCGTGATATCCGTTGGCCAACTCGCATCCGCCGATGTACAGCTCGAACCGTTCGGCCACCTCGTACACCTGTCCGACTTCACTCACGCGGGTCGAGGTCTGCGCCAAGGCCGCCTCCCAGACCGGCCAGTCGTACACAATCGTCGGCGTTTCTCGTCCCAAGTGCGGCTCGACGCACTCGGACCACAAGAAGCTCAGCCCATCCCGTCGCTCCAAGTCCTGTGGGTCGTCGCTCGCTGCGGAAGTCGCGGGACGATAGCCGCGCGCCTCCGCCTGTTGCAGGATCTCAGACAAGCTGGCCGTCCACGGATCCAGTGGACCGTGCTGTAAAAACGCCGCTCGGTATGTGACTTGCTCGCTCGGCTGCGGCCACCACTGCTGAACCAAGTCGGACAACAACTGCCGCCCCTCCGCGTAACTGTCGCCGCAGCGGTACCACTCCAACATCGTGAACTCGGGGTTGTGCAACGGCCCACACTCGCCCGCTCGAAACGCCTTGCCGATTTGGAAGATCGCCGTCGCACCGCTGGCCAACAAGCGTTTCATGCCGAATTCGGGGGACGTCTGCAAGAACCGCAGCCCGCCCTCCCCCGCCGCCAGCGGCACCGGGATCGGCTCCAAGTAGAGATCGATGACCGACTCCTGCGACAGCAGCGGCGTCTCCACCTCCCAAAAATCGCGTTGCCAGAAGAACTGACGTACCTGTTGCAGGATTTTGCTCCGCGCTGCGAGTGTCGCCAGGTCCGCGGTCGTGTTAAAATCGAATGTCGGCTCCCACGCCACGCCCGACTGACCAACGCCCTGCGTTAGCTGCCAGGCCGGCAGGGACTGGGGCGTGGGATGGAATCCGGGCAGTGACTGGCATGCGGTCGGTGACTGGGGCTGGGGCTGGGGCGTTGACTGGGGCTGGGGCGAATCGGGTTCTGGGTTCACGGTGGATGATCGAGTCTCTGGGAGTGGAGGTTGGACGATGATGAATACGAGTCGCCGCGCGAGTGGCGGGTGGTTTGCTCTGGGATTGGGACTGCTCTGGATCGCATCGCTGCTGGGCGGTAACTCGGCCCGAGTGCTCGCTCAACGGGCCGAGGCGGTGGCCATCGAGGTGCAAGCAGATTATATCTACGGTCGAAAAGATGGAATGGCGCTGACCTTTGACGTGGTCAAACCCGCCGAGCCGAACGGGATCGGCCTCTGTTTTATGGTCTCGGGCGGCTGGAATTCGATGTGGTTCCCACCCCAGCAATTCGTGCGTGACTCCCTGTATCAATCGTTGCTCCGTCGCGGCTACACGCTGTTCTTGGTGCGACATGGCAGTGCCCCACGGTACAAAGTGCCCGAGGCCGTCGCCGACGTCCGCTTGGCGATTAAAACGATTCGCGACAAAGCCGAGACCTTTGGCATCAAGGCCGATAAATTGGGCGCGTTCGGCGGCAGCGCGGGCGGCCATCTGTCGGTGATGCTGGGGACGACCGGCGAAAAAGACCAACGCGTCGCGGCCGTGGCGGCCTACTTTCCACCCACCAACCTACACGGCTACGTCGACGATCCCAAGTTCATCCGCGACTTCCCGGCCCTGGACTTCGATCGCACGTTGGTCGACGCCATGTCACCCGAGTTGCAAGTCCAAACTGACACGGTTCCCACACTGATGATCCACGGCGATCAAGATACCTTGGTCCCTCTGTTCCACAGCGAGAAGTTGAAGGTTCAGTTGGATGCCAAAGGGATCACCAATGAATTGATCGTCATCGAGAACGCCGGTCATGCCTTCACGGGAGAGGACAAGAAACGGGCCGAGCAAGCCTTGGTGGAATGGTTCGATCGCCATCTTTTGGAACCGTGAAAACGATGCGTTGGACTCCGCTATTCGGGGCGGTGGGTTGCTTGGCCTGGCTGCTGATCGCGGGAGCCATGGGCGGGGCTGCGCTGCCGACGATCGACTCGCCGAGTGACCCCTCCGGTACCGAGCCCCGGCCCGCCGCTGACTACGACTGCGTGATTCGCGGCGGCCAGATCATCGACGGCACAGGTGGCCCGCGCTTCGCCGGAGATGTGGCCATCGCGGATGGTCGCATCGTGGCGATCGGCACAGACTTGGGGCCGGGTCGCGCGGAGATCGATGCAGCGGGCCAAGTCGTCGCTCCCGGCTTTGTGGACTTGATGGGACAATCGGCCACCGCCTTGATGGATCGGCCGCAGGCGGCGCTGAATCTGCTGTCGCAGGGAATCACCACGATCAACTGCGGCGAGGGCGTCTCGGCCGCACCGCTCAGTTCGGCGGAGGAAACGCGGCAAGGTTGGACCACTTTCCGCGAATACTTCGCCCTGTTGGACATGCAGGGCCTGCCGCTGAACGTGGTGCAGACCATCGGCCACACCCAGGTCCGGTCGCTGGTGTTGGGCGATGTGGATCGGCGCCCCAGCCCGGAGGAGCTGTTGCAGATGCAGGCCCACGTGGCCGAAGCGATGGACGCCGGAGCCATCGGGGTCTCGACGGCCTTGATCTATCCACCGGCTATCTACGCCCCTACCGAAGAGATCGTGGCCTTGGTCGAAGTGGCCGGTCGAGCCGGTGGCGGTTATTACACGCACATGCGGAATGAGGGCGATCGGCTGCTGGAGGCCATCGACGAGGCCCTGGAGATCGGCCGACGTGGATCCGCCAGCGTGCACATCTTTCATCTCAAAACCGCGGGAAGGCAAAATTGGGAGAAAATGCGCCAAGCCATCGCCGCCTTGCGGGCCGCCCAGGCCGCCGGACAAGTGGTATCGGCCGACATCTACCCCTATCTGCACAATGGCCTGCCCATCACGGCCATGGTCCCGCCCCAATATTTCGTTCAGGGCCCCACGGCCTTGATGATCCGCCTGGACCAAGACCGCGACCACGCCGATGATCAGCAGCGCGGCGCCCTGCGACGGCAGATTCGACACGAACTGGAGACCACTACCGGCTGGGAGAACTGGTTCCGGCACGTCGGCTTCGATTGGCAGCGGATCCTGCTGGGACACACCGAGCACGCGCGTTACCGTGCGGGCGTCGGCCAATCGATCGCTGCCCTGGGTGAACAGTTTCAACAGGACCCGTGGGATGTGTTCTTCGAGCTGCTGCGGGCTGGCGCTTTTGTGCTGCCCGAAAGTATGAACGAGGACAACAAGATTCTCGCCCTGCAACAAGACTTCATGGCGTTCTGCACCGACGTCGGACCGGCGGATGGCGCCAGCTACGCGGCCCACCCCCGAGCCTACGGCGCTTTCCCGCGACTGCTGGCTCGCTATGTGCGTGAGAAACAAGTCATCTCGTTGGAACAAGCCATCGCCCAAGCCACCGCCGTCGCCGCCCGTCACGTCAAGCTGACCGACCGCGGTCGGATCGCCCTGGGCCAAGCCGCAGATCTGGTAATCTTTGATCCCGAAACCATCGCCGATCAAGCCACGTTCGCCCAGCCCGATCAGCTGTCGACCGGCATCGCCCAGGTACTGGTCAATGGCCAAGTCGTCTATGAAAACGGGCAGCTCACCGCGGTGCGACCCGGCCGCGTGCTGCGCGGGCCCGGTTGGCGACCCGAGCAACGCCCGGCGGCCCAGCGAGATTCCGACCAGCAACCGACGCTGGCTGCCTTTGATGAACTTGGCCGCCAATTCCTGGAGCGTCACGCGGGAGTGGGCTTGGCCATCGCAGTCACCGATCAAGGTCGCTTGGTCCACGCGGCCGGCTATGGCTACGCCGATCTGGCCCAGTCCACTCCGGTCACACCACGGAGTCTGTTCCGCATCGCCAGTGTCTCCAAGCCGATCACCGCGCTGGCCATCTTGAAGCTACGCGAACAGGGCCAGCTAGAACTGGATGATCCGATCCTGCAGCACCTGGCACTGGAGCCGGCGATCGCGGCCGCCGGCGACGCCTTTGACGCTCGCTGGCGCGACATCACCATTCGACACTTGCTGGAGCATCGCGGCGGCTGGGACCGACAACAGTCCTTCGACGCCATGTTTCGCTCGGTGGACTTTGCTCAGAGCCTCGGGCTGCCACCGCCAGCCGCCGCCGGAGATGTCATCACCGCCATGCTGCAACAGCCACTGGACTTCCACCCGGGCCAACGTTACGCCTACTCAAATCTGGGCTACAACCTGCTGGGACGCCTGATCGAACAGAAAACCGGCCAAGATTATGGCTCTTATGTCGAACAAAACGTCTTGGCTCCACTTGGGATCACACGCATGCGACTGGGACGCACGCGGCTGGACCAACGGCAAGCCGATGAGGTTCGCTATTACCATCCCGGCGACGCCCGCTCCGTGTTCGCCGCGGATCTCGACCAGCGCGTCCCCTCGCCCTACGGGGCCTGGCACTTGGAGGCCATGGACGCCCACGGCGGCTGGTTGGCCTCGGCGGTCGACCTGGCGCGATTGGCGGCCGCATTGGACGATCCCACTACCTGCCCAATCCTCAGCGCCGATAGCCTAGCGGAGATCCGCCAACGTCCGCCCGGTGCGGCTGGCCACAAAGGCTCGCTGCCCAAAGACGTGTACTACGGTTTGGGCTGGCAAGTGCGGCAGTTGGCCCAGACCACGGCCGACGGCCAACCGCAGTTCAATCTGTGGCACAGCGGCTCGCTGCCCGGCACGGCCACAATCCTGATCCGCCGGCACGACGGCCGCAACTTCGTGGCATTGCTGAACAGTCGCGTCAGCCCGACGGGCTCCTCCGTCGGCGGCGACATCGATCCACTACTGCATCGCGCGGCCGCCGAGGTCGCCGACTGGCCCACCTTCGACCTCTTCCCCCAACTAGCTGTGGATTAGTTCAAAGCGAACTAATGAAAAAATAACTCAGTTAGAAGAGATCAGAGCGTAGGGCGTAGGGCAAAGGGCGTAGGGCAAAGGGCGTAGGGCGTAGAGCGTAGGGCATGGAGGATGGGGCATGGGGAGTATAACGAAGAACGAAGAACGAAGAACGAAGAACGAAGAACGAAGAACAAAGAACAAAGAACAAAGAACCTGAACCTGAAAACCGAAAACTAGAGAAAGTCATCCATGTCTCGAACGACCCTTACCTGGGCCCTGAGCCTATTCGCCATCGGCATTTGGCTCCTCGGCCAAACCCCAACGCAAGACCCGACCACGCGCGCCGCCACGGCTCACTTCGTTACCCCTGTCGCTCAGGAAGTGGCAGAGCCCCCGGTGCAAGACCCGACCTTGGACGCAGAGATTCTCTCGGCAGCCGAGCAAGAAGCACTGCTGGTGGGCCTGCGGCGGATCACGGAAGCTCGCGTACGGGAGACGATCCAGTATTTGGCCAGCGACGAATTGGCGGGCCGTGATACGCTGTCGCCGGGATTTGAAGCTGCGGCGGATTATGTCCTCGAGCGATTCAAGCAAGCGGGACTGCGACCGGGGGCCGGCGAGGACTTCAACCACATCACCAAAGTCGCCGCCACGCGCACACCCCAACAGGGCATCGTCTGGACGGACGCCGAGGGCCAGGCCCTGCCACACCTGGGGCTCCTGGGCGCTGCCGAGGCGGTGGATTGGCAAGGTAAACTGACGCCCGTGGACCTGAACGCCGAAGAATCCACTTTGGCCACGCCAGGCCCCGTGTCGTCGACCTGGAGCACCAACAGCGGTGGGCCTCGCGTCGTCAGCCAGATCATCCGCGCGGCCAACCGTTGGCGCCAAGCCGGGGCCACAGCCGTGGTCTTGCAAGTCCCCCGCGACCATCCGCTGATCGAGGCCACTCAGACAGCGGGCAACGTGGCCGTGGCCAGCCCGCGGACCCAGTTCACCTTGCCGGTCCTGTTGATCCCCACCGACACGCCCCAAGCATTGACCGGCGAATTTCGCCTGCAGCTGCCCGCGCAAGAAACCTTACAAGCCGATGCGCGAAATGTGATCGCGATCTTGCCCGGCAGCGATCCGGACTTGGCCGAAGAGTACATTCTCTTCTCAGCCCACTTGGATCACATCGGCACCGCCCCCAGTGGCGAGGATCGGATCTTCAACGGCGCCGACGACAACGCCTCGGGCGTCACGGCCGTCCTCAGCTTGGCCGAAGCCTTTGCCGCTCTGCCACAAGCCCCCAAGCGGTCGCTGGTGTTCATGGTGTACTGGGGCGAGGAACGCGGGCTGCTGGGCTCGCGAGCCTTCGTCCGCACACCCTCCATCCCCCTGGATAAGATCGTCGCCAACATCAATATCGAAATGATCGGTCGCCCCGAAGAGGGGGCCTATGGCAAGACCTGGGTGACCGGCTGGGACAAGTCGGACCTCGGCCCCTTGATGCAACAGGTCGCTCCGGCCGTCGGCGTCGACGTCTTCGAACACCCGCGATTCAGCTCGATGCTGTACGGCTCTAGCGACAACTTCGCCTTTGCCGAAGCCGGTGTCATCGCCCACAGCTTCTCGGCCGGCTCGCTCCACGAAGACTACCACCAAGTCACCGACGAATGGCAGAAACTCAACCTGCCCCACATGACCAAGATCATCCAGGGACTGATGGTCGGCAGCTGGCGTTTGGTACAGGGCGAAGCCACACCCAAGGCCGCTCCCGCAGCCAATACCAGATAACACAGAGAACGAGTGCCTCCGGACTGTCGCTGGTCCAGCTATTTCGCGCAAACAGATGTTAGGAGATCACGGTGATCGATCCGCAGAACTCGCCGGTGAACCTCGATCGACGTCGTTGGTTGCACCACGCGGCCGTCGGCGCCGCTGGCATGGCCCTGCCGCTACTGACGCCCATCGCTCAGGCCTCGCTCACTCGCGACGACACGGTCTGCGATTGGCCGGATTTCCTGGGCCCAAATCGCAACGGCACCACGTCCCAACCCATCCTCAAACGCGACTGGGAGGGGCTACCTCGCCGATGGCGATTCCCCCTCGGCGAGGGCTACACGATCGGCAGTTGCCGCGACCAACGCTTCGTGCAATCGGATCGCGTCGGCGATCAAGAGCGGACGTTTTGCCTGCAGGCCGACAGCGGTGAAGTCCTGTGGCAGCAGCAACGCCCCTGCCAATACCAAGACCTGTATGGCTACGACGGTGGCCCGCGATGCAGTCCCCTGCTGACCGAGGAGTTGGTCATCACTTACGGCGTCGATGGGGTCCTGATCGCCCGACGCTTGGAAGATGGCCGATTGGTCTGGCAACGCGACCTGAATCGCGACTACCAAGTGGTGCAGAACTTTTTTGGTGTGGGCAGCGGCCCCGTGCGGCACGGCGATTTGCTCTGGGTAATGGTGGGTGGCAGCCCACCCGAAGATCAACGCGTGCCCCCGGGTGCCTTGGATCGAGTCCGGCCCAACGCTTCCGCCCTCATCGCAGTGGATCTCAACAGCGGCGAAACTCGCCACCAGTTGGGACAGGACTTAGCCAGCTACAGTTCGCCGGTTATCGTTTCGCTGCCCGCGACCACCGAGCCGAATGCCACCGGCAACCCACTGCCCGTCTCGGTAGGCCTGGCGTTCTGCCGCAGCGGCCTGTGGGGCTTCAACCCCAACACTGCGGAAGAATACTTCTTTTTTCCCTTTCGCAGCTCGCTGCTGGAAAGTGTCAACGCGGCGACGCCTGTGGTCGTCGGCTCACGCGTGCTGTTGTCGGAAACCTACAGTGTCGGCAGCGTGCTGCTGGAACTATCACCGACGGACCTGAGTCGCCCCCGTGTGGTCTGGCAGGACGAACCCAGTGCCCGGCAGCAGAGCCTGCAGGCCCACTGGAACACGCCGGTCTATCACGACGGTTACCTGTACGCCAGCAGCGGTAGAAACACCGGCAACGCTGAACTGCGCTGCGTGGCCTGGGATACCGGCAAGGTCATGTGGCGGCAACCCGGCCTGACCCGCTGCAGTCTGACCAAGGCCGCCGGCGAGGATCTGGTCGTCCTATCGGAACGCGGGGAATTGTTCTTGCTCCGCGCCACTCCCGAACGCTACGAGCGAATCACCACCCTCCGCTTGCCCGCCGGCGAACCGCCGCTCCGATACCCCGCTTGGGCCAGCCCCGTATTGGCACAACAAAAGATGTATATCCGCGACAAAGATGCGGTCAGCTGCTTTGATGTCTAGTGCCGGCACTAACGCCACAGCACTAGTGCTTTGTCACAGCCAAAACTTGGGGTGTGGCAAAGGGGTCAGGCGTCAATTGTGCGAAGCACCCGCAGGGCCGTTCCGGCAATTGACGCCTGACCCCTTTGCCACACCGATCCCAAAATTAAATTGTGACAAAGCACTAGGGCAAGCGGTAGATCCGCTCGACATTGACGTGGGGCAAATTCAAACGGCCGTGAATTCCCTTGATACCAATCACGCCCACTTTTTGATCCAAGAACGGTTGCAAGTTCACACCGGGCTGAGCGGCCAAATGACAGATGGAGCGACCGGTGTCGTCCTGCAACACAAACTCGCGCGTTTGCCCGCGGGCCACCAACAGCTCCTTCAAGTAACCCACCGCATCAAACGAGGTCGCACCGGGCGCCGCACCGCTGCCCAAGTTGCCGGCCGCAGGACTCCCACTCGTCGTCGGAGGAACCACGCCCGGAGCCAACATGAAGGGATTGGGGTTACCCGCCGTCGCCCCCGTGGCGTTGGCGTTGAAGCCCGACCCCGCAGCGGCGTTTCCTCCAACGGAGCTGCCACTGCCGACAAAGCCGTTGGCCGAGGCAAACCGCTGACCGGCCCACGGGTCACCGCTACCGTTCACGCCTGCCCCGCCGCCGGCTTGCGCAGTGAGGTCATTGCTCGCCGGACGCGTCCACTGACGCTGCAGCAACGCTTCAATCTGACGCCCCACCGTCTCCGCCGCTTCACGCTGCGGCAGCGTGGGTGCCGTGGACCATAGGCTGCGACACTGCTCCAGCAGCGGCACCAAGTTCCAACTGGCCGGGGGCAATGACAACTCCTGGCTCAACCGCGTTTGAACCTGAGCCAATTGCTGATTCCACTCGCCCGCCTCACCGGCCGAACCACCACCCGCACGACCGGCAACCATCGGCCCACCCGTCAAGGCACTGCTCGTCACGGAACTGGCCGCCGTGGCGGGATACAAAGACGATGAGTTCGCCGCCGAACCGGCAATGGACCCTGTCGGCTGCGTGGACGCGCCCGCAACCGGCCCTTGTTCCGCCAATGCCGCTGCCACCGGATCCTGCCGTAGGCGATTGACCGCGGCATCCCAGGCATCGCCAGGAGTCCCGCCGCTGGAAGCCGCAGGCGTCGTTTGCGCTTGCACCAAGCCACTCTGGCCGTCGGCACCGCCCATCCCGCTGTGAGCCACCAACGAAGCGTTCCAGCCACCTTCGCTCGGATTTGCTTCTGTCATCGGATCCGCATAACCTAACACGGGCGTGGTCTGCTGCGCGGGACGCCATTGCCCCGCCATCGGATCCGCCTGAGCCGTGGAGCCATTCGCGTTCGCACCCTGCGTCGAACCTTGGCCCCAACCCTGACCCGCGGCCGCCAAATCCAACTCCAGCGGCGGCAGATCGATGGCCGCTCCACCACCCGCTCGCCCTGCCCCATCGGTACCTGCCCCATCAGTACCCGCCATCCGACCCGCGCCCACGGGCGGCATAAAGCCACTCATCGGTGCATCCGCCGGCGCTTGGGGTCGATTCACATCGGGGCTCCGCCGAGACGGGGCTCGATAGGCCACGCTGCCCGGACGCAAGTCGTCTTGATGCACCCAGCGGAACTCGCCCGCCGGCGGCTCGATCTGATACCACGTTTGCTCCCCACCCTCTTCCTGAATAATCAAACTGGAGATCACCGCCACGCGTTCGTTCCGCTGCAGACGCACTTGCCAAATCGGCGTGTGATCGTCGTCGACCTCGGTTCCCACCCACGCCTTGGCCCGGTCCGTCGTCACGGCGTACACATTCGGATCAGACGTGGTTTGCAGATGCTTGGCTTCAATCAAGGAGAAACTGCCCGGCGGCGGTCGCACGGCCAACCAGCCGTTCGGATCGTGTCGCCAAACTTGCAGCTCTGTTTGCGGCGGCAGCACCGCGGTCGGATAAGCGTCGTCGCTGGGCGTGCTGCGGACCGCCGTCCCACCGCTGACGGTGAAGATATTGTAAGGAAACGCCGTGGAGTCCGCTGAACTACGGACGGAGCCCGCATTACCACGAGCACCCGCGGCTGGGGCAGCCGCACTTCGCGCCGCCGTCCGCTGAGGCCCGCGACTCGGGGCTGGACCCGAACTCGAGCGGCTCGCAGGGGCCGCACGACCAATGGTGGCTGCCGGCAGATTGGCACCGCGGCGTTGAGGCAGTTGAGTGCCACTCCGACCACCGCTCAATTGGCTCGGTGGCGACACCGGCTCGCGGACCGAACCACGTGCCTGAGCCCCAACGACATAAGATGACCCAAAGATTACAGATGACCCAAAGATAACAGAAGGCATCGCGACGGCCGGTTGACTCACGGCCGAAACCAAGCCCAAAACCCAGACCAAGACCGCGGAGTGGCCACGCCCCCCGCCAGAAATCGGCAGCGCAACCCGCGACAGAACGCTCCCGCCGGACAGCCGCCCGCTGCCGGAAACGTTCGGCGTTGCTCGCAGATTTCTTCGCCGCATCCATGCACCTGAAAAATGGACCGTATACACGTCGACCCGCCTCAGCAACGGCCCGGCCGTAAACTCCTAGATTCGCTCGTCCAGCCGGCACGTACCCGCCTTCCACTTGAGCAAAACCTAGCCCTAATTCGGGGAATAGCGAAAATGGTCATCCGAGACAAGATCGATCTCCGCCCGGCACCCCCGCGGCCACTACTGCGTTCGCAATCGATTCAAGAAAGCCGCTAGCAGGTACTTGGCCTGCGCCGCCGGCAAACGCTCCGATTGGTAATGCAGCGTGAAGCACAGCCGGCTCGCGTAGAAGTGCACCGCCAAGGCCGCCGGCAACCCCGGGCGCAACGGCGGCAGCAAGCGAATCTGCTGCAAGACCAAATCGCCCACCTGCGACAACTCGCCCTGTTGCCCCACACGCAGCCGATCCAAGATCGGGCCCAAGTTGGTCACATAGCTGGTCGCCCAGCAGCTCGGGCGCCGCGCGTACCATCGCAGCAAACCCGGCACCCAGGACAACAAACGAATCGCCAGCACAAAGGTTCCGCTCAAACCGAACCGACGGATCACCGACATCTCAAAGTCGATCCCTTTGGCCAAGCCGTCGATGAATTCCATCTCGCCCGGCCGACGATCCACGTACACCATGCTGACCTGATTGCAGGCCGGCAAGGCCACGTCCCCAGCCGTCCGCTCGTTGGTCGGTATGATCAAGCGGTACCAATCGCGATCGGTCGTCCGCCCGCACTGACGCCGCAACAGGTCCAAGGCCACCAACCAATGGGCCAGCACCCACGAGTTGACTGTGACCCCCTGATCCCGCGCTTGCTGCCGCAGTCGCTTCGATTGGCTGACACTCAACTCGCCCTCCACCCAACTCACCCCACCCCGGTCCGGGCTGATGGCCACGCCCGCTGGTGAAGCAACCGCCGCCGCCAAATCAGCCGCCATCGCGTGAGCCAGATTCACTGACGGAGCGATCGGCGACTCGGGTGAACTGCTCTGCGGCACTGACCCTGGCAGCGGCCCATCCAAGGCCTCGATACTGACAGGCCGGCGCCACAAGAACTTACTGGCTCCAAACAGGCCGATCCACTTCATCGGCCACTTCGCCAATCGCTGCCACCAGCGTCCCACCGCGGGATCATAGCCGCGGCCCCGCCGCAACAAGCGTTGCGGGTTCAAGGGCCGCAGTGGCGATTCCGCGATCGAGTCGTGACTCAGCCAGTGGTACGTCTGCAACAGCTCGCGAATCGCTTGCAGTCCTCCCACGCCATCGCACACACCGTGATGCGTCTGCATGATCCAGCGGCAGTGGGTGGCGTTGAACTGGACACTCAAGCGAAAGCCCGGCCCACGCTGCGGATGAATGTCGGGGACCACCACCGAGTCGCCTGGCTGCCAATCCGCCGCCTGCTCGCGCCACTCCAAATAGTCATCGATCACCATTTCGCTGGTGGCCGGCCAGGCGAACTCCCGCGCGACATTGTCGCTTCGATTCAATGAACTCCGCACGCGACTGTAGAGCAGCGGATGACGCGGCAAAACCAAACTCACGGCTTGGCGAAAGCGGTCCGGCTCAAAGGGCCCGACAAAATCCAACACCGCCACGATCTGATTCGGAAAGCCGTCTTGCGTCTCCCAGAACTGCAAACGCTCGAAAGCCGTCAGCGGAAGCGTCTGTGAAGCAGTGCCAGTCATACGAGCCGCCAAGATCACTGGATTCTCAAAAAGTGGATTCCACCGTGACCACTTGGATCACATTCAGATCGCCGCCGCAACCATCTTGTGACGCCACGATCACCACGCGATCGCCGTCTCGCCACCACTCGCTCTGCAAACCAATCTGCAACAAATGCGGCACCAAGCTGTGACGGTCCATGAAGGCATCCAGCATGACCGGATTGATTCCGTAAGACATACCGAGCTGCCTTTGCGTGATCGCCAAGTTGGTGCAGGCAATCACTGGGCAACCGACTCGCAAGCTACTCAGGTGCCGCGCGGCATAGCCGGACTGCGTGTAGATGGCGATCGCCGCCGCTTGACAACGTTGGGCCAAGGCCGCAGCCGATTCCACCATCGCTGCAATTCGCGTTTCCATCGGCAACGTCTGGTTGGCGAACTTGCGGACGGCCATCGGCTGCGTGGCGGCGCTGACTTTCATCAGCGTCTCGACGGCCAACTGCGGGAACTTGCCCACCGCCGTCTCGTTGGACAACATGAGCGCGTCCGTTCCATCCAACACCGCGTTGGCGATGTCCGACACCTCGGCCCGCGTCGGCATCGGGCTATCGACCATCGAATCCAATAACTGCGTGGCCGTAATCACCGGCTTGTGCAACTCACGACAACGATCGATCAACAGCTTCTGGATCAGCGGCACCTGCGCACAGTCCGTCTCAATCGCCAGATCCCCACGGGCCACCATGACCGCATCGGTCCATTGCAGAATCTCTTCCAAATGCGTGACCGCTTCAGGCCGCTCGATCTTGGCCACGATTTGGATCGGACTGCCGATTCGGTCCAAGTGATCGCGAACCTGAATGATGTCATCCGCACTGCGGACAAACGACAGCGCCACAAAGTCGACTTGCTGCTCCAAGCCCCATGCCAAATCGGCCCAATCTTTGTCCGTGACACTGGGGGTCGACAGCCGAGCCTGCGGCAAGTTGATACCCTTGCCCACGCTCAACAAGCCGCCCTGCACCACCTCACACTCCAACCAAGTACCCCGTTTCGCCAACACCTTGACCCGTTGCCGACCATCGTTGAACAAGATCGGCTCACCGATCTGCACGTCCTGCAACAGCGGAGCATAGTCCGTCGCCAGATCAAAGGCTTGGCATTCGCCGCCTTCACCAGCCGCCCCAGCCGCACCAGCCGCACCCCCAGCCGAGCCGGCATCGAAGTGCTCCGTAGTGGTCACCGCGACCCGCTCCCCTGCTATCAACTCCAGGGGTTGAGCGTCGCGCGTCCGACTGAGCCGCATCTTCGGACCGCACAAGTCCTGCAGCACGCCCACGCGAGTCTTCAATTGCTCCTCGGCGACGCGAATGTTCCGCAGCAAAGCCGCGTGTTGCTCGTGCGTGCCATGAGAAAAATTCAACCGAAAAATCGTGGCCCCGGCTCGGATCAATCCCTGAATTGCCTCCACGCTGCTGGTCGCCGGACCCAGCGTGCACACCACCTTGGTACCCACCGCACGCAACTGCATCCGCGGACGACTGGAGACATTCGTGCACCACAATCCATAAGCGGTGGCTTCTGGAGATTCGGTTGTCGAGAGGAACGCTGACATACGCCGATGCTCGTAGTTGCTAAAAGGAAGGTATCCACATCCGTTCACGCCCCGTAGAACGTACCTGCCCCTCGGATTACCCCGCGACGGTGAACGGTCTCAACGGAACGCGGGCCCAAGGCAGACCCCGCCCGCTGGCAGGAGTCCCTGAAAAGATAGGCCTCCCCAGCACAAAAACTGGGCCAAAGCAACCGAGAATCCCCCGCTTGAGTCACGAGTCACGCACTGCCGTAGCGATCAGCGCGATTATTCCGACGCTTCCCACCTCCCGACAAAACGATCGGGCAGCCAAAAGAACCACAAGACCAAGAACGCTTGGAACCCATACGACAGCACCGGGAACGCCACCCCCGTCGGCACCGTCGCGGGAGCCGTCCCCCAGCCGATCTGTGCGGCCAAGCCCATCCAGTCAACAAAACAATGCAAGAAGAACAGGTAATACACCAACAAAGCCGCCCCGACCAACCGCCGCAGCCACGGATTAAAAATCGCCAAACAGGCCAACAGCTCGATCGCCAGAATCGCTCGCTGCACAAACAACGCCACCCCCACGTCCCCCGTCAACACGTCCACCAACGGCGAACTCGGGTTGCCGAAAGCCACCAACCACATTTGCAGACTGACCCCATCCGCCCATTGCCACCCGGCCGCCTGCCACTTGCCAATACCCGAAATCGTATGAAACCAGGCAATCACAAACACGGACAACCCCAGCACCCACAGCGGGTAACGCCCCCCACCGGCTCCGCTCGCTGCACCGTTACCACCGACCGTCCCCCGCCCCGGTCGTTCCAGCGTCGTCCACAAGGCATGGACCAGCAGCAACTGCCACAGCCAGTGATAGACGTGGCAGACGTCATAGGCCCCCTCTTGCCGCAAAGCCGACAAACCCAACAGCCCCGCCACGGTCAACCAACAACTCACCGGCACCCACCAACCCAACAGCCACAGCACGCTGCCCAAGATCACCGCCACTTGCAGAGGGTAGCCCATCGCGGGTCCCGTTTCGGAGGTGAAATGACCGCCCACCAGTATTGAAACCGGCGCCTCGGAACGCTCCCCCCACCCCTCGTACTCGTAAACCAACGCCAGACCGATGGCGACGAACAACAGCAGCCGCGTCGTCAGGATACCGAACCAAGGATCCGCGGTTTGTTTAAACATCACTGCTGCTCCCCACCGCGAAACACGATCACCGACCAACGATCTTCCACCAACGCTCGGCCCGCCGGACGATACTCACTGACCTGCACCCGCAAGTGCGACCAAGGCGTCACTGGCGGACCCGCCTGACTCTGGGCACTCTCCCAGCGAGACAAAACCCGCAGACGAATCCGCTCTGGGCTCAGCCGCTCGTCCGCCACCACGCCCGCCCGGTCGCTGTCCCCCTCCACCGCGGACTCCGATTCACTGGTGACCGCCACAGGGCCCGGCGGGTAACCCAAGCGATTCAACGAAGGCCGACGCACGTAGCCCGCCCCCAGCCCGACCGGCAGACCCGCAAACTGCCGCTCCAAGCCAAACCAGGCCGGATCCAACTCCCGGCCAGACGGGTCAAAAACGCGGAACTGCACGTAATGGTCCACCGGATCTCGGAACCGGGCCGCCGTGGTACTGGGAAACACATCCCCGCCAACAAAGGGCAACACCACCGCCGCCACGATCAACAGATAGACAAACAGCCGTTGGGTCATCGGTCAGCGCCATCCGGGAAAAAGAACCTGAAGGTTGCATCGGACCACAGCACCTGCCGCGTCACGACTCGCTCTATCCTAGTTCACAATACCGGTCTTGATAAGCAGTTTCTTCGCTGACGCCCCCACGATCTCACCCATATCCTCGACACCGACGAGGACCAAACACCACAAGCGACAGACTCCAGGCAAAACCGACCTGCGGCTTCGCCCTGCGGCCGCCCGCCCGACTACTTGGCCAACAACTCTTGTAGCAAATTGGCGACCAGCTGCGGGTCGTCTTTGGCCTGCACATGGTCGATCGTGACTTGCGGCACACCGAGCTTCTTCAGATGCTCGACCAACGACTTCCAGTGCTTCTCCCGCTTTTTGCCCTCAGTCAGGTACAGCTCCGTGAGGATCTCCTGCACGCGTTGCAACGAGATATTTTCTCGGTTGTCGTAATAATTTTTAATGACTTTCTGTTGATAGCGACTGAAATCGCTCATTCAATATCTCCCGTGGGTCGAGGGGGGGTATCCGAGGGCTGGTTGTTTTTTCCGTAGCGGAACGCGTCGAGGGCTGGTTGATTTTTCCGTAGCGGAATGCGTCAAGCATTTCGATTGACGGGAAAACGCTGTGTTCTTGCACGACTTTCTCGAATCGGGCGGCCATTTCGCGTGCCAGTCTGGAAAAATCAACCAGCCCTCAAGCGTTTCGATTGAGGCGGAAACACCGTGTTTCTGCACGATTTTCTTGAATCGGGCGGCCATTTCCTGTGATCGTCTGGAAAAATCAACCAGCGTCCGCGGCAACGGCGCGTCGGTGCCGAACAGGTGTCGGCAATTCAGCCGTGGATTATTGACGATGGCCTTGGAAAAAAACACCTGGGCAGGCAAAATGCCATGGGGCTCCGAGTCCGACTGCATCGGTGGAAGAACATGTTGTGTGTGCGAGTCATCCCTTGCCTCGACGTCAAAGGCGGACGCGTGGTCAAGGGCACCCATTTTGTCAACCTGCGCGACATGGGTGACCCCGTCGAAGTGGCAGCCCTGTACGAACAGCAAGGGGCCGATGAATTGGTGTTTCTGGACATCACCGCCAGCCACGAGCAACGGCAGACGATGGTCGACGTGGTCCGCCGCACGGCCGATTCGGTCTTTATGCCGCTGACCGTCGGCGGTGGGATCCGCGACCTGGACGACATCCGCCGCCTGTTGGGTGCTGGTTGCGACAAAGTCTCAATCAACTCCGCGGCCGTACGGCAGCCCAGCCTGATCGAACAGGCCGCCAATCGCTTCGGCAAACAGTGCATCGTCGTCAACATCGACCCGAAACGGACCTACAGCGACGGACGCGAGCGGTGGGAGGTGCACATCAACGGCGGCCGCCTCCCAACCGGCCTGGAAGCCGTGGCCTGGGCCCAAGAGGTCGAGCGTTTGGGGGCCGGGGAAATTGTCCTGACCAGCATGGATCGGGACGGGACCTGCGACGGCTACGACCTGGAGATCACCGCCGCCGTGGCCGCAGCGGTCAAGATCCCGGTCGTGGCCAGCGGCGGAGCAGGCTGTGCCGAGCACCTGGCGGAGGTTGTCACCCAGGCCGGCGCCAGTGCCGTTTTGGCGGCCAGTATCTTCCACTCCGGGCAAATCTCGATCGACCAAGCCAAGGCCGTCATGCAGCGACTGGGCGTCCCCGTCCGCCGCCCCGCTGTCGACACGACCGCTACAATCGGTGACAGGAACTGAGCGGAGCGGCCGCCAACTACCGGAAAATGCACCGCGGGACTCACAGAAACCGCACCAGATCCCACGACTTCAAGTAGAATGAGGATGGCGCCACGGCGGCGCGGTTCACCTCCAGGGTTCGTCGAGAATTCGACCAACCCGCCACGGATTTCAGGAGATTGGCACAAAGCGTATGGGTAGTCATAAGAAAGAAGAAGCCGATGCACCAGCAGCCCCGGTGCTCAGCATCGAAGAGCTGAAGGCCAAATATACCAAGAAACGCGAAGAGCTGCCCGTCGACAAGCTGTTCCGGGCCCTCGTCCGCCTCAAGGGCTCCGACTTGCACCTCAAGGTCGGCCGCCCGCCCATCGTCCGCGTCAACGGGGAACTCAAGCCCCTCAACCGCCCCCCCATCGACGCCGAAGAGATGGCCGGCCTGCTCTTCCCCTTGATGGACGAACGCAACCGCGTCATCTTCGATCGCACCGGCGGCGCCGACTTCGCTTACGTGGTCGATGTGGACGGCGTCGACTGGCGGTTCCGCGTCAACTTGCTCACCCAGCTCGGACGGATCGGCTTGGTGGCTCGTCGCGTCAATAACTTTATCCCCAACTTCGAGGGCTTGAACCTGCCGCCCGTGATGGAGACCCTCTGCCACTTCGACCAAGGCATGGTGCTCTTGGCCGGTGTGACCGGCTCCGGCAAGAGTACGACCATTGCCTCGATGCTGAACTACATCAACTCGATCTACAGCAAACACATCCTCACGCTGGAAGACCCGATCGAATTTGTTTATACAGAAGATAAATGCCTAATCAACCAACGCGAGATAGGCATGGACGTGATCGACTTCGGCATCGGCATGAAACACGCCGTGCGTGAAGACCCCGATATTATTCTGGTGGGTGAAATGCGCGATGAAGAGACGTTTATGACGGCGATCCACGCCGCCGAGACGGGTCACTTGGTGTTTGGAACGATCCATGCCTCCAGCGCACCCTCGACCATTGGCCGTATCTTGGACTTGTTCTCCGAGGACATGCACGGGGCCATTCGCAGCGCTTTGGCCATGAACATGAAGGGCATCATCGCCCAGAAGCTGTTGAAGTCCATCAAACCGGGCGTCGGCCGCGTTCCCACTTGCGAGGTCATGACCTTCACCCCCATGATCCAAAAGCTCGTGCTCGAAGGCCAGGACCACAAGTTGTCTGACGCGATTCGCATCGGGGCCGAAGAGGGCATGCAGGACTTCACCATGAGCCTGCACCACCTGATCGAAATCGGCCTGATCGATCGCCCCACCGCTTTTCAAGTGGCACCCAACAAAGAAGCCCTCAAAATGCTGCTCAAAGGCATCGCGGTTTCACAGCCCGGTATCTTGTAGTCGCTGGTTCGCTTGGAGTCGTCGGTATTTTGTAGGTGCGTCCTGAGGAATGGGTTGATTCATGAATTGGTTTCGGCAGAGCAACGCCGCTCGGCAATGGCGTTTGCCTCGAACTCGTTGGTCCAGCGTCCTGGGACTGTTGGCGCTCGCGGCCGTTATCGGCTGCTGGCCCAACCCGTTGTGGGCCCAGACCGACGGCCTGTTCTTTGAAAAAGACCCCCACGGCATGTGGCGCGGGCCCGGTGGTTACTTCGCAGGCTACAAACTACTGATCGTCGTCCTGGTCTTTACCGTCTGGGTCGCCACGGTCGATTACGCCAACCGCGAAGCCCTGCGATTGGACGATCACCTCAAGACCAAGGCCCCCGTCTGGAGCCCGTTCTACCTGGGCGGCATGCTGCTCGGACTGATCGCCGTCCTGGCCGTCCCCTGGTTCTGGGCCGGATTGCCAGTCTTTATTTTGTTGGCCTTTGCTCCCGTCATCGCGTTTTTTGTCAACCGCAACCGAGAAGTCGATCGCGAGATGCAACGCTCGGTCACCAACACTGGTCGCATCGCCAAGCCGATTCAATTGGTCGAAGCCGAGGCCCTGCCGGTCGATCTCCTGCCCCAAGTCTCCGGCAAGAAACCCGCTGAAATCGTCTTTCATGCCAGACGCTTGCCCGGGTTCACGGGGTTTGTCGGACTCTGCGATGACCTGATCCGCCGTCGTGGCGAGAACATTGTTGTCTCCTGCAACCGCGAGACAGCCGTGATCCGCATCCAAATCGATGGCATGTGGCACCCCATCGCCGAATTGGAATCTGCCGCCGGCCAAGGCCTGATCGCGGTCGGACAAGTCCTCCTGGGCGGCGCACCCGAACTCAGCCCCCGACCCGTCAACGGCCAATTCGGGGTCAAGAAAGATCGCGACAAGTTCGTTATCCGCTTCAGCGTGGTCCCCGGCAAGACCGAGATCCGCGGCCAACTGCGGCTCGACGCGCCCGTCGACAAGGTCGCAACCTTGGCCGACTTGGGCATGACCTCCGCCCAACTGCCCATCGTCCGCCGCTGCATGGATGGCGATGGCTTCTTTGTCGTGGCAGCCACCCCGACCCAAGGCTCCACCACGTTGTGGAAATCCACTCTCAACTACGCCGATCGCTGGACACGAGATTGGTACGCCATCGTACCGGAATCGGACACCGAAACGCAAATGGAAAATATCCAGCGTTTGACACATCCCGATGGCGATGTCGACCAAGCGATCGCCCTGTTGCGTCAGGTGGCTCTCAAGCAGGCCGGCGCTTTTGTCATCCCCCAACTGTTCGACCCGAAACTGATCACGGCCTTGATCGAACACTCGCAGTCCGAGGGTCGCAAAACCGTCACCCGCGTCACCGCCAAAAGCGCGGCTGAAGGGCTGCTGCGAGCCTACGCCGCCGCCGGTGATCGCAAGGCCATGGCCCAACAACTCCGCGGGGTGGTCTACCAACGCTTGGTGCGGAAACTGTGCACCGCCTGCCGCGAGAAACGCGTGGCACCCGACTTGGTCAAGAAGCTGGGCGGCGACCCCCGCGTGCAGGACT
Source organism: Pirellulaceae bacterium (assembly GCA_018402565.1). Taxonomy (GTDB): domain Bacteria; phylum Planctomycetota; class Planctomycetia; order Pirellulales; family Pirellulaceae; genus M30B19. The sequence continues at coordinate 365,273 of JAGYIQ010000005.1, forward strand.
TCATCTACGCACCCAAGACCATTCCGGCTGAACTGCCCAAGAACTACCAACCCTGCCCCCACTGCGACGACCTCGGCTACACCGGTCGCATCGGCGTCTTCGAAATCATCGAAGTCAACGATGCGGTCCGACAAACCCTGCTGACCCAACCCAAGGTGGAGGCCATCACGCAGGCCGCTCGGAAAACCGGCGCGTTGTCAATGATGCAGGCCGGCTACCCGCTGATCCTCCAAGGCGTGACCAGCGTCGAAGAACTCAAGCGAGTCTGCAGCGAATGAGCTGACCGGTAGGGCGTCGTGCGGCAAGTCGTGCGGCAAGTCGCCATCAGAACTCGATCCAGCGAGTGAAAAGCCGCCGGCGATTGATGCGATGCAAAGCGACGAACGGACGACTGACGCAGCGGACCCGTCCCGCGGCCCAACAACCACCCCTGATCGGTTACCACACTTTTAACCTCCCAACCTTCGACTGATTATGGCGACCAAAACAAAATCCCAACCCGAAGTCGTCCTACCGGCCCTGTCCTTCAAGGCCGCTGGCAACACGCCGGTCCAGGTCGAACTCAACTTGGCCAAGGTTCTCAAGTCGCCCGGCTACCCGATCGTTGTGCTGCTGTTGGCAGAGGCGGTACAGAAGTGGACGCGGTTGGTGGTACTCGATTTCACTGCCCAACAAGTCTCCGTCAAGTTCCAGATCGACGGTGTCTGGAGCGACATGCCGCCCCTGGATCGACCCACCGGCGACTTGATGCTGGCCACCCTCAAACAACTCTGCAATCTGGACTACCGCGAACGGGACGCTCGGCAAGAGAGCAGCTTCCAAGGGCAACTCGAGTCGCGGAAGTACAAGTTCCATGTCCGCACGCAAGGCGTACCGACCGGCGAACGCGTTTTGATCCGCATCGACTTGCCGCGAGCCGAGGCCACGGAACTGGCGGCCATGGGCATGCGGCCCAAAGTCGTCGAACGCGTCAAGGCCCTGCTGCAACAACGGCCCGGATTATTGGTCTCGGCCGCTCTACCCGGGGAAGGTGCCAGCATGGCGTGGAAGGGTCTGCGAGCCGCTGGCGATCGCTTCATGTCCGACTTCATCACCTTTGAACAACGCGGGGCAGTCGAGGACGATGTCATCAACGTGGGCTCCGTGCTCTACGACTCGGCCGAGACCTTCTCCACTGATCTGCAAAAGTTGCTGCTCAAAGAGCCCGACCTGATCTTCTTTTCGCAGGTCCGCAGCCCCCAGATCCTGCGGCAGATCATGGACATTGGCGTCGCCAGCCAACGTCTGATGGTCGTGCAGATCGAGGCTCGCTCGGCGTTGGAGGCCGTCTATCGGCTGCAGATCCTCGGGCTAACCGCCGCAGAAATCCAACAGCACCTCATCGGCGTGGTCGCCCACCGATCGCTGCGGCGGCTGTGTGAAAAGTGTCGGGAAGAGTTCGAGCCCGACGCCAATGTCCTGGCCAAGCTGGGCATCCGCCCTGGACGCGTCCGGAACTTTTACAAGACTTTTGACCCCGCGCCGTACACCAAAGTCGACTCGAAAGGGAATGCCATTCCCCCACCGCCCTGCCCGCAATGCGGCGGCATCGGCTACTTCGGCCGGACGGGGCTCTTCGAACTGCTGGAGAACGACGACACCCTCAAGGCCATCCTGCAGCAGAAGCGGAAGTATCCCGAAGCCGCCCAGCAATGGCGGGCCGCTGGACACCCGACCTTTCGTGAAGAGGGCGTGGCTGCCATTGCTTTGGGGCTGACCAGTATCGAAGAATTGCAGCGACTGCTGAAAACGTAACTTAGAAATTTCACGGGGCCGTCCGGCGAACCGGCGGCGTTACAATGGGGGCTGGGACTTGCGTCGGCGAGTCGTTCGGAGTGGAGGAAGCGACCTGAAATGTTAGAAACCCTGATCCTGCTGGTAGCCTTCCTGCTGGTCGGTGGACTGATCTGGCTGGTCGGCCTGTGGAGCGGCTTCATCTCCCTGGTCAACTTGCTGCTGGCCGCTTTGGTTGCCACCGCCTTTTTTGAGCCGGTCGCCGATCAAATCGAGTACAGCAGTGGCAAAAACAGCATGCAGTTCACTTACCTGTGCGATTTTGTCGCCATCTGGTTGGTGTTTGTCGCTGCCGCGGTACTGATTCGCATCCTGACGGATTCTTTCAGTAGCGTGCGGTTGCGGTTCGATCCCGTGACCGAGATGATTGGGCGGAGCGTCGTGGCGGTGCTGGCGGGCGGCATTTTTGTCTGCTTTGCCCACTTCACCATGTTGGTCGCCCCGCTGCCCTTCACCGGCGCCGAGACCAACATGCAGATCACCCAACCGCGGCAGGTCTGGATCGCTTTGACGCGTGGGCTTTCCAACGGATCGTTGGCCGAGTCCCGCGATTCAAAAATGGCCCAGCCCTACCGGGACGAACACAACCGAATACAGGGGGATTCCCTGCTGCGGCCCTTCGACCCGTTGTACACGTTTCAGGCCAAGTACCAGCAGCGTCGGCAGCGGTTCGCGCAGCAAGAGCTCGCTCGAGTCAATCGCTGACCCGCGGCGGCCGGTCGCCGGCGTGCCTTTCACGGCCCCTCCTTCCACGGACCTTCCTTCCACGGACCTAGACGATTAGCCATGAACGAATCAGTTTCACGTTGGGACGGCACCGAAAACGAGTTAATGATGAGCGAGCGGCGGCCGATTTCCGCGGCGGCCATCGTGGCGGGCGTCACGGGCGTGCTGGCCGGTTTGTCTTATGCCGTGCCGGGTCTTGCGGTGCTGTTGTTGGTCTCGGTATTGGCGGCGGTGGTCGCCGTGCTCTCGCATCGTCGCTCGCCCCGGGCTTTGGTTTGGTTGGCCTATGTGGGTGTGGCGATTGGCATGACCGGAGTTGTCTGGAGCTTGACCACTCGGTCGTTTTATCAGAATCACTTGGTAGCCACTGGGGAGAAGTACGCGCAGCAATGGCTGGAGATCCTGCGTGATGGCAAGTTGGAAGAAGCGATTTGCTTGCGGATGGATTATTGGGATCGGCCGTTGGAGAGCGTGCAATTGGTGAGTTACTTCCAGCAGACCGAGCGATCACCGGGGGCGTCCGACTCGACCCCACCGCCGGCTCAGATGAAGGAAGAGTTCTTGATGTCCAATACGGTGCAGAACTTGCTCGAGAGCGGGCCGGAGACACGTATTCGGCTGCAGGAGGATCGCACTCGATTCTTTGAGCAAGCGGGCAGTGTCGAGGTGGAGGGATTCTTTGAGGTGGAATTATTGGCCAAGGACCCACGGGGCAACATGCGCCGCAAGACTCAGATTGTCAGCGTCGCGGTCAAGCGGATCCAGTATCCCAAGAGTGCTCATTGGCAGGTCAGCCGCGTGCACAACCATTCTCAGCCCGACATGCCCGCCGAGACCGCCTCTGGCGAGGGCGACTCTTCCGAAGTCGAAAACCTCCTCGACCTCCTCCCCCCAATCGAAGACATCGACTAACCCACCAATTCGGGCAACGAGTCTACAACACAAACTCCTTCGGCACATGCTCCACCAACCACACGCCATTGGCCGAGCGAAAAAACGCATGGCCAGCTTGCTGCATGCCAGCGGCATCAATCACCAGGACAACCGGCTTACCGCGTCGAGCACCCACTTGTTGGGCGGTCTCTCGATCGGCTGACAAATGCACGTGTTGGCGATTGCCTTTCAACAACCCCTGCTCGCGAATGCTGTCCAAAAACCGCGCCACCGTACCATGGAACAACTGCGCTGGCGGCTCGATCGGCGTCAGGTTTAAATCAACGTCCGTCACCGAATGTCCTTGATTGGCTCGGATCCGCAGACCATCGGGGCTGAGGGCAAAGCGCTGCTTATTATTTGTGGCCACCACCTGCTCGATGTCGCGGCGGTCAAACTTCATACCACGCCGCTTGGCACCTGCGATCAGTGCATCGATCTCGACCCAGCCCTCCGCATCCAGCTTCAGTCCCACCTCTTCTGGCCGATGCCGCAACACCAAACTCAAAAACCGACTGATCTTCGTCAACTGCTGCTCGTTCAAACCACCCATTCCTTGACTCCTATTCCAGCATACTGGCCGAAAAATTCCTAAATAAGACACGCGTATCCCTTCACGGTGTTTCGCCGCAACTGTGCGATGATACTGGCCGTCGTCCGAGTACCGAGGCTTTGACGGTCCATTTGCGCGAATCAGGCTAATGGACGAGTACAAGTCGAGTGCGATGCGTCGACTGCGAATCAGCCGACTTGCGCAGGTACAGCAGCCCCTCGACTTAACCCACAACCTGGAATGGTCACTGTGATGAATTCCCAACGCTCAGGACACGTCAAACCAGTCGCAGGTTCAGCACCCGCAGCGGTCGACGCTCACGCGGGTGAGACGCCTCGGTGGCGGGTGACGAAGGCGGTGTAGTCGGCGGGGGTGTCGATGCCTTTGCCGCGGTGGTCGACCGCGATCACCTGGATCGCCAATCCCGCATGCAGCACCCGCAACTGCTCCAAGGATTCCGTTTGCTCGGCCGGCGAAGGCGGCAACTGCGGATAGCCCAACAAAAAGTCGCGGCGGTAGGCGTACAGCCCAATGTGCTGCCAAAACCGCGGCGAGTCGCTCGTTAACCAAGCCGGATCCCACAGACGCGGATAAGGGATCGGACTGCGACTGAAATACAACGCTCGGCCACCCCCATCCATCACCACCTTCACACAACTTGGGTCGTGCAGCAAAACCTCCTCCCGGATCGGACAGGCAGCCGTCGCCACCGCCGCCGTGGGATGCGCCAACAAACACCCAATCACCGCATCCAAGACCTCGGCCGGCATTTCCGGCTCGTCTCCCTGCAAATTCAAAATAACATCAAATTCCGGTAAACCCACTGCCACCTCGGCGATCCGATCCGTCCCGCTGGGGTGCTGCGGGTCGGTCATTTGCACCTCGCCGCCAAACGCTCGCACTGCCGACTCGATCTCCACCGAATCCGTCGCCACCACCACCCGCTGGGCCAAGCGACTGCGACAGGCCGCCTCGTAAGTGTGCTGGATCAATGACTTGCCCGTCTCGTCCAAGAGCATCTTCCGCGGCAAACGCGTCGATGCCAAACGAGCCGGGATCACGATCACGGTCCGCTGGCCCGTCGCAGCGGTCGGTTCGTTAAACAAAGGCGGCATGGCCAAAATTCCTCTCTGAGTCGCGGTTGGCTTGGTGCACAGGAAACATGATGCTGGCGGTGTTAGATGGCTTTGTCAACGCTGGTGTTTTGTCACCATCTGATCGTGGAGCAAAAACCGGGGTAACCGTTCACAGTGGCGGGGGAATTCAAGGGGCAGGTGCGTTACGCAAGTCGGATCGTGCATGGCCCAAACTCGTGGTGATCACCCGTGGTTTGATACGCAAACGTTCTGACTGGTGGCTCGACTTGCTCCACGACACCCTACGGGTTGTGAACGGTTACAAACCGGGTGCTAACGCACTCCGGCTGATTTCCAATGCGGCTGGCACGACAATCAGCCGGAACGCGTTGGCGTCCGGTTCTTTCCTTATCGCCACCTCCGGTCAGGCAAGCCTGGCAAACTATAGCGATCGTTCCAGTTGCGACTGTTCTTGCGATTGTGACCATGCGCCGCTCTGTAGGCAATTTTCCGTACCACCTGGCACGATAAGACCGGTGGTGCAGGACGTTCCGGCTTTCCCGACAAAGGCGATCCTAATGATTCTCTCGGCAGAAACACGCAAAGCAACCCTAGCCGACCGCTTCACGGCCTGTTTTCAACGGTCTTGGGCCCAACTGGGCCTGGGCGGCTTGGTGGTCGCCGGCTTCCTCGGTTCCGGTTGCCGTTGGCAGGAGACGCCCGCCGCCTTCACGCGAAATAGCGGCACGCCGCTGGCCATCCGCCCCGCTCAACTGGAAGTCGACTACCCCGATCTGCAGTGCGATGTCCCACGCCCCGACGCCTCGGTCGTGCCCAGCACCCTGCGTGACTTCGAAAGCTTAACCCCCCAGCCGATCACACTGGAAGATGCCATCCGCATGACCCTGGAGCGGAGCCCCGTGCTACAAAAGATCGGCGGCCAGGTCATCAACCTGCCGGCCCTCAGCTTCACGGTCTACGATCCGGCCCTGGCTGCCTCCGACCCCAACCTGAGTGCCGAGGCCGCCCTGTCGGCATTCGACGCCCAGTTCAGTCACAGCATGTTCCTGGACAGCTCCGAACGACGCTTCAACAACTTGTTCTTCGGTGCCGGTGCCCAGTTGTTGAACTCGCAGATCGGTACCATCCGCACGGAACTGTCGAAGACGACCGCCGCCGGCACGACGTTTTCGATCCGCAACCTGATGGATTACAACAATAACAATTCGCCAGCCAACTTGTTCCCGGGCGCTTGGGACAACGTCACCGTCGCCGAAGTTCGCCAACCGTTGCTGGCCGGTGCCGGTGTCGATGTCAATCGCATCGCTGGCCCCAACGCTCGCATCGGCAATTACAACGGTGTGCTGGTGGCCCGCATCCGCGAAGACGTGGCCTTGGCCGATTTCGAAATCGCCGTACGCGATCTGGTGCGCGACGTCGAGACGACCTACTGGCAATTGTACTTCACCTACCAAGACCTGGACGCCAAGTTGAACGCCCAAGAAGCGGCTCGCGCGACTTGGGAAAACCGCAAGCGTCGCTCCGACAGCGGCTTGGCTCGCGTCGACGAAGAAGCCCAATCGCGACAACAGTACTTCAACTTCCGAGCACAAGTTGAGAACGCCATCGTGGGCACCGGTCAGGCCGGCACGGGCCTGTACAACACGGAACGTCAACTGCGTCGCTTGATGGACCTGCCCGTGAACGACGGTACCTTGCTGCGACCGATCTCGGCTCCCAACGTCGCACCCGTGCATTACGATTGGAATACGTCACAGACCCTGGCCCTGCAGAACCGCGCAGAACTGCGTCGCCAACGCTGGACCGTCCGCCAACGTGAACTGGAATTGGTCGCCGCCAAAAACCTCAGCCGCTGGCGAGTGGACATGGTCGCCAACTACGCCAACCGCGGCTTCGGCGATAACCTGATCGGTACCTCAGGTGCCATCCGCGACCAATTGGGTGGAGACTTGGACGATTGGCGCTTGGGCCTGGAAATGCTGGGGCCCGTCGGCCGCCGCGCTGGGCACCTGGGTGTGAAGAACGCCGAACTCAGCTTGGCTCGTGAACGCGTCCGCTTGGATGAACAACAGAAACAAGTCCTCAACGACTTGGCCAACGCCTACAGCGAAGTCGATCGCGCCTTCGCCCAGATCCGTACCACCGTCAACGCACGCATCGCCATCCAAGAAGAACTGGAACCAAAACGACGCCGAGTCGAAACGGGGGCCGATGACGTGTTCTTCCTCTTGGATGTGCTGCAACGAGCCGCCACGGCCGAATCCGCCGTGCACCGCGCGATCCTGGACTACAACACCTCCCTGCTCAATTACCAATTGGTCTCCGGCGCCCTACTGGCCAATTACAACATCCACTTGGCCGAAGATCCCGCCGAGTCCGGGGCCGTGCAAGCCGCCGCCTGGACCAGCCAGTTCTACCGCAGCGGAGACGACTCACGCCCCATCTCACAACCCGTCAGCGAGGGGCCGATCGATCGTCAACCGCTGTTCCCGCAAACCCACGCCCTCACTCCCGAAGCGGTGGAACCACAATCCGTCGCACCACCGGCAGTGAATCGTTAAGGGGCGGAGGGCGGAGCCCTACGCCACCAAACAATTGCTAGGTTGCTCGCCTGCCCGTGCGGTTTCAGCAGCGGCTTGGGCCAAGACTTCGAGAGCCAAGTTGCGGTAGTCCTCGGCGCCGTGCGAGGTCGGCGCGTATTGGAAGATCGACTGCCCGAAACTCGGGGCTTCTGCCAAGCGAATGTTGCGGCGGATCTTGGTTTGGAAGCTGGTGACTTTGCTCCACACCTGGCCACCGCCCCGTTCCGCTTCAAAGAACTCTTCGACGTCGTGGATCACTTCCGACGCCAACCGCGTCGAGGCATCGCAGAGGCAGTAGAGCAAGCCCGACAGATGCAGGCCCTTGTTCAACCGCCGCGCCACAATGTCGATTGTTTTGAGCAACTTGCTCAAGCCGTGCAGCGCGAGAAAATGCGGTTGCAACGGCAGGAACACTTCCTTGGTGGAAGTCAACGCGTTGAGTGTCAACACACCCAAAGACGGCGGGCAATCAATAATCAAATAATCGAAGGATTCCGAATCCTCCTGCAGACGATCGCGGAGAATGATCTCGCGCCCCACTTCCCCCGACAACTCCATCTCGGCCGCCGCCAAATCCAAATCCGCCGGGCAGACGAACAATCGCGGCGCCGCCTCGACGCGGACCGCCGCCAAAGGCACCTCCTCCGTCAAGACATGATACATCGATTGGCCCGACTCGCCGGTCGTGACCCCCAAATGCAAAGACGCGTGGGCCTGTGGGTCCATGTCGATCAAACACACCCGCTGCCCCATATCGGCCAAGGCCGCCGCCAGATTCACCGAGGACGTGGTCTTACCCACCCCGCCCTTCTGATTGATCATCGAGATCGTCCGCATCGGAAACTCCCTTCTCCTACTTGGCCATCCTCGGCCAACTTAAGAAAATCGTGCGAAAACACGGCTTTCCCTAGTCAATCGAAACCTATGACGGCGGGTTGATTTTTTAAGACTCGCGCGCCAAGTTGTCGCCCGATTCAAGAAAATCGAGCTAAAACAGGGCGTTTTCCCATCAATCGAAACGCTTGACGCGTTCCGCTACGGAAAAATCAATAAGCCCTTAACGCACTCCGCTACGGAAAAATCAACTCGCCCTCTGACGCGTTCCACTAAGGAAACCATCGCGCCCCTCGGGCCGCCGCCGAGTATACGTGAAAGAGGCGTCCCTTCCTAGTTCGTTTCTCACGCCGCGGTGTCTCGCGTGCTGCTAGCACTCGCCGCCCCCCATATCTTGTTGAATCCTTGCACAGTTCCCCCCAGCAAATGCCGAATAATGCTTAAAGTTGGTAGCCCGGCCCCCCCAACGCTTTGGAGTCGACCCGCGTGGTCCATCACAGCGATAAAAAACACCAAGACAAACTGAAACGCCAGCGAAAAGTCGCCGCCAAGGCCCGACGTCTCGCACTCCACTCGCGTCCAAGTTTGAGTGCTAGCGACATCATGCAGCTAGCGGCCTCCGGGCAAGTGCCACAGGCGCTGCTAGCGGCTGAACAACTCACGCAGCAACAGCCGGAGTCCTGGCAGGCCTGGAATTTGCTAGCAGTTATCCATGACCACCTGCGGCAACTGGACGAGGCGGAACGCAGCTATCGCACGGTCACGCAGTTGGCGCCGGATCGCCCCGAGGGCTGGCATGGGCTGGGCAAGGTCCAAGGAGCACAGCGAGCATTACCAGCCGCCGTCAGTAGCCTACAGCGAGCCGCCGAGTTGGCCGGCCAAGATGTCGCCATCCTCCGCGATCTGGCTCGGACCTTCCTGTTGGTCGGCAATGTGGCGGCTGCCGTGGACACGATCCATCAAGCTCGCGACTTGGCCCCGCAGTGCCCGGACGTCTGGAACTTGTTGGGATTGATCACCCAGCAATTGGATCAAATGGAAGAGGCGGCGGAGGCGTTTTGCCAGGCCATCGAGCTACGACCGGACTTCGTCGATGCCCTGGCGAATTTGGGCGAGTGCCTGCGAGCGTTGGGGCAGCTGGAGCAGGCCCAACAATTTCTGGATCGAGCCCTCAAGTTGGACCCGCAACACGCCAACGCCTTGGGTTTTTCGGGGATGTTGGCCGCCATGACCGGCCAGCGGCCGCGGGCCATCGAGCTGCTGCAGGCGGCTGTGCAACGCAACGCTCGGTATCGCTTGTTCCGGCTGCAGTTGGCGCGGACCTTGGTCGCCCATGGACAAATCGACGCCGGCCTGCAGCAATTGGCCGAGTTGCAAGAGCGGTTTGGCGACCAGCCCGACATCTTGCTGGAGCGAGCCGGCATCCACGCGGTGCTCTGTCAGCTGGATGACAGTCGCGACTGTCTGGATCGCCTGTTGCAGCAACAGCCCGGCCAGCTGCTGGCGCGAATCCGCCGCGCCTTGCTCGTGCCGCAGATCCCGACCGATCGCCAGGAGATCGCGGGGGTCCGCCAGCAAATCGAGACACAGGTCAACGCTCTGCTGAGTGAAGACATGGAGCCGCTGGCCGCGCCGTTGGACGACTTCGCCAACACACACTTCTACTTGTCGTACCACGGCGAAAACAATCGCTCCATCAACCAGCGATTGTCGCAGCTCTACCGTCGGCTGTATCCCGGGGCCAACCACGTGCAACCGCAGTTGGCCGATCTGCGCCGTCTGCAGCACCCGGGCTCCAAGATCCGGATCGCCTTTGTTTCGAAAAACTTCAGCAATCACACAATTGGCCGCTTGAATATCGGCCTGGTCCAGGGTTTGGATCGCAATCGCTTTGAAGTCACCACCTGCGTGTTCCCGGGTAGCAGTGACAGCTTTCAAGCCAAGTTCCAGCAAGCCAGTGATCACTTTTTGGTCTTGTCGGGCGACTCGCACCAGGCCGGCGGGATGCTGGCCGAACATCAACCGGACCTGATCTTCTACACCGACCTGGGCATGGACCCCACCACCTACCATCTGGCCCATCAACGCCTGGCCCCCATCCAATTCACGACCTGGGGTCACCCGATCACGACCGGCATCTCCACGATCGACTATTTTATCTCCAGCGACGGGATGGACAGCGAGGCCTCGCAGGCACATTACAGCGAAAAATTGGTGCTATTCCACCATTTATTGCTGCACTACGATCGCCCGCCGCTATTGTCGGAATCGGTGGACAAGTCGCTGCTGGGCTTGCCGGACCACATTCGCCTGTACCTCTGTCCGCAGACGCTGTTCAAGATGCATCCCGACTTCGATGGCATCTTGGCCCAGATACTGCGGGCCGATCCCAGCGGCTTGGTGATGATGGTCAAGTTGGGCCACGAGACTTGGCGGCAACGATTGCTGGCTCGCTTCCAACGCAGCATGCCCGACGTCGCCGCTCGGATCCTCTGGATGGAACGGATGAGCGCCGTCCAGTTCCAGCACTTCTTCCGCTTGGGTGACGTGGCCTTGGACCCTTACCGCTTCGGCTCGGGCAATACCTGCCTCGAGGCACTGTCCATGGGCATCCCACTGGTGACCTGTCCGGACGCCTACATGCGGACACGCATGGCGTCTGCCTGTTACCAGCGGATGGATCTTAGCGATCCCGTCACCGCATCCCCCGAGGCCTACGCCGAGCGCGTGATCCAGATCGCCACGGATCGCGACTACCGCCACCACCTGTCACAACAGATCCAGCAGCGGGCCGAAGTGTTGTTCGGCAACACCGCCGCCCTGCGTGAGTTGGAAGGCTGGATCGAGTCGGCGGTCGCCCATCACATCCAACACGCCGAGACATGAGCCCCGGTTTGACATCCTGCCCCACTTGGTCCTTCACGACCCAGCGAATTGTTCCCCAAGGTCACTGCCCATGATTCCCTTCACTGCCGCCCAGCCGCGTCCCACCGCCCAGGTCTCGCCCTGCCCCGCCTGTGGTCATCAATTGGCGGTCGCTTTCCTGGAACCCTTCCGCCAACCGCTGGCTACGATCGCTTGGCCCAAGAGCGAAGAACAAGCTCGAGCCATGCAGCAATTGCCGCACACCTTTGTCCGCTGCACGGACTGCGGCCACGTCTACAATCGCGACTTCTGCTACGAGAATGTGCCGTACTCTGAGAAGCCCAACCTGATGTTCAACCAGGGCCAGATCTGGACGAACCACTTGATCCAGACCGCCGATCTGCTGACTGGTTATCTGCCCAAAGGTGGCACGGCCATCGAGATCGGCTGCGGCGAGGGCCACTTGCTGCGGCACATGGCCGCCAAACGGCAAGACGCGCGGTTCATTGGCTTTGACCCCAGCGGTGCGTTTGCCACCGACGGTCGCTTTCAAGGTCGACCCGAACTGTTCCTGCCCGAATTGCACTTGGAACACCTGCAACCCGATCTGCTGATCTGCCGCCATGTGATCGAACACTTGGTCAATCCGCTGGGGTTCCTGCAAGCGATCCAGTTTTACGCCTCGCGGTTCAACCTGCGGACTCGGATTTATTTGGAGACGCCCTGTGTCGATCGCGCGATTGAAAACGGCCGCGTGGTGGATTTTTATTACGAACATTATTCGCATTTCACCACTCAATCCTTCACCAAGATGATCCAGCGGACCAGCCACGAGATCGACTTGTTGACCCACAACTACAACCGCGAGGTCATCAGCGGCATCGTGCGCGTCGGCAATCAGCAAGCCTGGTTGGAGATCGATCACCAAGCTACCGACTTCCGGCAACAAGCCCAAATCAGCGAAGATCTCTTGGCCATTCAATTGGAGCAATGGATCGCCCAGGGCAAACGCATCGCCGTGTGGGGCGGCACTGGCAAAGCCGCGGTGTTTATCAACCGCTATCGCTTGGATGCCAAACGGTTTCCCTTGGTGGTCGACTCCGACCCGGCCAAGGTCGATACCTTTGTTCCCGGCCAAGGGCAACGGATCCGCTTCCGCGATCACCTGCTGCAACACCCCGTCGACATCATCATTATCCCCATGGCTTGGCGAGCCCAAGACGTGCTGTTGGAGATGGAAACCGTCGGCATTGAGTGCCCGCAGGTCATGGTCGAGCACCAAGGCCTGTTGGTCGACTTCCTCCGCGACCAACATCCTTACGCCACCGTGGACATGTCCAGCAAGGCGGCACCCAGCGGCCCGCACTACAACCCGCAGCGTGGGACGTATTGGTCAGCCCCGACCGCCAACCCTGGACAAAAAACCTCCCCAGCGTTAAGTTGAGCAATCTAGCCAGACCTTGCAGGCAGCCCAGCCCAGCGGCCCTCACCCCTGCTGGCCTTGCATCGCCCCCAGTCCCTTGGCCGCGGCCTCCCGCCGCTTACTGTCTAAAAGGAGTGACCATGACCGCACTCAGTCAACCCGGAATCCGCGAGAGCATCACCGAATGCATCGGCGCCACCCCCTTGGTCCGCTTGCGCCGCGTGACGGAAGGTTGCGTGGCCGAAGTGATCGCCAAGGTCGAGAATATGAACCCGTTGTGGAGCGTCAAGGACCGGATCGGCCGAGCCATGATCGACGCCGCCGAACGCGATGGTTTGATCAAAGAAGATACCGTGATCATCGAGCCGACCAGCGGCAACACCGGCATTGCCCTGGCTTATGTCTGCGCAGCCCGCGGCTACAAGTTGAAGGTCTGCATGCCCGAGAGCATGACGATCGAACGTCGTCGCTTGCTCAAAGCCTTGGGCGCCGAACTGGTCCTGACGCCAGCCGCCGAGGGTATGCCGGGCGCGGTGCGACGAGCGACCGAGTTGGCCGAACAGAATCCTAACTACTTCATGCCCCAACAGTTCAATAACCCAGCCAACCCAGAGATCCATCGGCAGACCACCGCCGAAGAAATCTGGCGCGACTGCGGCGGCCGCATCGACCTGTTCGTCTCTGGCGTGGGCACGGGTGGGACCATCACCGGCGTCTCCGAGGTGCTCAAGCAGCGGCAGCCCAACATGAAGACCTATGCCGTTGAACCAGCCAACAGTCCGGTCATCACGCAGAAGATCAACGGCCAGCCGATCCAACCGGGTCGACACACGATCCAGGGTATCGGAGCCGGCTTCATTCCAGGCGTGTTGAACGTGGACATCATCGACCATGTGATTCAAGTCAAAGACGAAGACGCCGTGCAAACTGCGCGGGACTTGGCCACCAAAGAGGGCCTGTTCTGCGGCATCTCCTGTGGCGCTGCCGCCTGGGCCGCGTTGCATCTGGCGCGGCAAGAAGAAAACCGCGGCAAACGCATCATCGTCGTCCTACCCGACTTGGGCGAACGCTACCTCTCGACGCAGCTGTACCCGGAGTAAACGGACAGCCTCCACCCAAAAGATCCGACCGATCCGACTGATCTGGCTGATCCGACCGATCCGACTGATCCGACCGATCCGACTGATCCGACTGGATCCGACTGATCCGACTGATCCGACTGATCCGACTGATCCGACTGATCCGACTGATCCGACCGATCCGATCAGCGCCGTTTTGTTTTTGATTGGCTACTGGATGTTGCCGCGAGCCGCGACGGGATGGCGGCGCGCGGCCCTCATCGGTCTGGGGCTGAGCCTAACCTTGCTCATTCTGTTCACCGTGATGCTGATTCTGAATCCGAAGTAAGCTCTGCTAAGCTTGTGGGAATTCGCGTGGACGACACCGGCACGCGGACCCAAAACAGGACATCTGGCTGCTCCGACTTAAAAAACAAGGCGAGGTGACAAACTTTCATGGGGGTGCTCCAACAGTTTCGGGAAAATGCACCACAAACGTACAACCCTTCCCCTCGATGCTACCCTTCCTACCTCGGTCGCGTCAAGCGAATTTTTGAGCATTCACGGTAAGGGGTTAAATCTCGGGACTGGTGCGCTTCGTCAGTTGGCTGATTCGAAGAAAATGGTAGTGCTTGTGCTCGACATGTAGACCGATTCGAGTACGAGTACCGCCAGTGGCTGAGTACGAGTACGATCACCACTATCAGCAACCGTTCGAGACGAAACATCGTAAAGGGCTATTACTTTTGGGTGTGACAAAGCACTAGGGTGTTGAATTTTTGAAAAGGTTGGTGAAACTGGGATTCCAGGAGAGGATTGCCGGCATATGTGAGTGCTGGAGTATGCCAGTGACACCAAACAAGTAGGAGTTATGAAATGGCATGGCAATGGTTACGCTTGGGCTGGGTATTGACTGCATGGTTGGTCGCGGGCCCGCAACTGCTAGCCCAGGAACCAGCGGTGTTCTGGCGCGATGGCATTCTCTACGCCGAGGTGCCTGGCGGGGGCGCGGTGGTGCTCGGGTCGATCACCGGAACCATCGAACAAACCGAAAGTGACGGAACGCTCCGGTCTCTCACCGTGCCCCAAATACCGGCCGATTTCCGCCCCAGCCCGCATGACCAGGACACTCCCGAGTCGATCGCATTACGAAGCCACTTGCTATCGGTCACACGCTCCATTGCGGACTCCCAAAGGACCCCGACAAATCGCCGTCCTCCGATCGCGGGCGCCAGTGACGAACGACTCTCAAACGACGGCTTCGTTTACTTGGTCTACAGTCTAGAACGCGCTCGATCGTTGCTCGATTTGTCACAGACTCAATACGACCAACTTAAAACCATCGGTGATCGATACCGACAGGATATGGAAATGTTACGTCCCACAACCCGGACGCCAAAGGACGACAACCACGCAGAACAAACCGAGTTCCTTGCGAAGGTCCGTGACCGTCGAGCAGAACTGATTGGCGAGATCTCCACCAACATCCTTCTGCGTCATCAAATCCGACCTGCCAACTTACAGAGTCCTGAGTTCGTGGGAATCGTCCGCATTTTGGGACAAACCCCAATTGGTGAAAGCGTCCCACTAACCCCCGCACAGCAGGATCGACTATGCGAGGAAACCACTCGCATTGCCGTCCGACTGCAGCAACAAATTGCCGAGGCACGACAAGACATGCAAAAACTGCTGGAGAGAGAACTGAAAGCAACCCAACGCGCTCGGGTGGAAGAGCTCTACCCTGGCACTCTCGAACGGCAAATCGAAGGGACCTCCGTCGAACAATTCTTGCGCATCATCACCGTACCTAAAAAGCTCGCAACCGTTCCTGCCCCCTAAGGCGTCGTGGAGCAAGCCGGGCCAACATTACAGGCCCTTTGCGTGGCAAACAAATGGTGAGTGCCGCGAATTCTCCCCATGAATGAGGGTGCTTGCGCTGGCGCACCAGCCACTAATGACTGATCTCGACCGTGAACGGTTAGAACACTAATCTTCGCTGATCTTCGCTGATCTTCGCTGATAGGCACGGATTCTAAACGCTCAATAGATGGATAACGAACCTGCATGAGGCCATGTCGGGTGGATGAACCGCAAGAGGGGGAAGGACGCAGAGAAGAACAACCACCGAGATTTAACTGCGCAATCCCAACCTCCGAGTTGTTGCGGATTGATTCGGCATCTAGTGCTTTGTCACAGCCAAAACTTGGGGTGTGGCAAAGGGGGCAGGCGTCAGTTGTGCGAAGCACCCGCAGGGCCGTTCCGGCAATTGACGCCTGCCCCCTTTGCCACACCGATCCCAAAATTAAATTGTGACAAAGCACTAGCCACGCGAGCATCTAACGCCGTGGCTAAAGGCAGATGATTACCCGCGGTAAATTCATCCCGTTGGCGGGCCGGCTGGAGTTCCGGAAATGAGGTTTTGAATTCGTTCTAAACGCAATTGTGAAATTCCTTGATCGCAACCTTTCGGGTCTTTCGTGCTGTTCGTGGTTACCCCCTCCATGTAAAAAGCATACGAGACAATCACGAAAGACACTAAAATGCACGAAAGAATGACCGCAGAGATTTTTCTGCGTAATCGCCTACGCGGTGTTGTTGCAACCGGGTCCGATGGTCTTGCAAGGGTAAACCGGCGGCTAGCGCCTTGCCGCTCACCAATCTGACAAGTGTTGCAAGGGTAAACCGGCGGCTAGCGCCTTGCCGCTCACCAATCGGACAAGTGTTGCAAGGGTAAACCGGCGGCTAGCGCCTTGCCGCTCACCAAGCTGACAAGTATTGCAAGGGTAAACCGGCGGCTAGCGCCTTGCCGCTCACCAATCTAATAAGTATTGCAAGGGTAAAACCGGGCGGCTGCGCCTTGCCGCTCACCAATCTGACAAGTATTGCAAGGGTAAACCGGCGGCTAGCGCCTTGCCGCTCGCCAATCTGACAAGTCTTGCAAGGGTAAACCGGCGCTGAACGCCTTGCCGCTCACCAATCTAATAAGTATTGCAAGGGTAAACCGGCGGCTAGCGCCTTGCCGCTCACCAAGCTGACAAGTATTGCAAGGGTAAACCGGCGGCTAGCGCCTTGCCGCTCACCAAGCTGACAAGTATTGCAAGGGTAAACCGGCGGCTGTGCCGCCTTGCCGCTCACCAATCTGACAAGTCTTGCAAGGGCAAACCGGCATGGCGCCTTGCCGCTCACCAATCTGACAAGTATTGCAAGGGTAAACGGCGGCTGGCGCGCCTTGCTGCTCACCAATCGGACAAGTCTTGCAAGGGTAAACCGGCGCTGCGCCTGCCGCTCACCAAGCTGACACGTAAGGGTAAACCGGCGGCGCCGCCTTGCCGCTCACCAATCGGACAAGTGTTGCAAGGGTAAACCGGCGGCTAGCGCCTTGCCGCTCACCAAGCTGACAAGTATTGCAAGGGTAAACCGGCGGCTAGCGCCTTGCCGCTCGCCAATCTGACAAGTCTTGCAAGGGTAAACCGGCGGCTAGCGCCTTGCCGCTCACTCCAGTGGAACGCGTTGAAAGAACGAGTCGGCGGTGCTGGCGCCCAGACGCCATTGGCGGGGTGGCCCGAGCTGCGCAGCGGTCCAAGGCTGCGAGGCCGATAGGCCAAACGGCAAGCGCCGCTTGCATAACCGATAACACGCGCCCTGGTACTGCAGCTCACCGATCCATTCCGAGAAGCCCAACGCACCCACCCCCGATCCAGCGGGCTCGGCGATGGAAACGGTTGCCGACGCGACCAGCATCACAAACTCGTACCACCGAGCAGCGGTGGCTGCCTGCGAGTCGCTGGCATCGTGCGGGGGACGCGGACTGTGAACGCCGCTGACTGGCAATGGCACCAGCGGCTTGGACCGCGCGTCCAATTGCACCACGACGAACTCGGTCGCGTTGTCTCGTTGATCCTGAATGCCTTCCACGACCCAGGCCCCTGCCATCTGCTGGGCTGCCAAGCGACTGACAATGGCCGCTTGCTCCGGTCGCCCAGACAACTCGGACAAGGCCGCCGCAGAACTGTCCGTGGCCAACCGTGTCGCCCCGGGCAAGTGCTGGCCCAACCAGCCGCGACACTGCTCCAAGGCCTGCTGCTTGCTCAGCACCGTGCGGATCGTTGCCGGCGTGCCCCAACTGACCAAACAATGTTCCACAGCCACCGGAAAACACTCGGATATGCACAACTGGGCTCGCGGCCCCGCCCCAAGCGGTACGGCATCTCGACCCGCAGCCGGCCGCATTTCCTGCCCCGCGTCCCGTTCCAACGCCCGAGCTGCCAACAATCGCCGCAAGATGGCCACGCCCGTATCACTGACCACGCCGCTGCTGGCGTTGTACAGCGGCACGACACCGACCGTCGCCAACCCCTCCTCAATGGCCGCAAACACCTCGTCGATCGTCTGGCAAGGCAATAGCTCAGCACCGCCATGGAGTTCAGTGGCGAGAGAGGCATCCACTTGGCCAGCACTCACACCGTGCCAACCACGCGACGCCAGCCACTGCAACGCGGCCATGTGGCTATAAGTATGATCGGGCCCCAAGTAGGCAACGGTCGTCGCAGTCAAACGCCAAAAACTTTCATCAAAGATCCGTCACCGCCCACGTCTGCTCGTCGCCACTGACCATGTCGACCAACACCAGCTCACTCCAAGCCGTCGCCAAGTCTTCGGAGCTTATGTCATCAGAGCTCTTGTCGCCCGAGCTACTGTCCGCCGAGCTCAACTGGGCCATCTGTCGCCGCCAAGTCTCGAACTCCAACCGCTGCAACCGCTCACGGACCAAGCCGACAAACTCGGGCTGCACGTCTTCCAAGTATAACAAGTTGACGTGCAACTGTCGCCACAAGCAGATCGCGGCCGGCTCGGACCAGGTCGTGATCCGGTTGGGCACGTTCAGTGGCGCGGGCAACTCGGGACGAATGTCACGTGACTCCCCCGACGCCAACTCGACCTGGTGCCGCCAACCATAATCGTGTTGCGGCACGCGACCAAACATGGGGAACTGCGGATCCAGACCCAGTTGACAAACCAACGGCTCCAACGCTTTGGGAAACACCCGCAGCGGTCGCAGCGGCGTGGCCTGGGCCAAGTTCCACCACACGGTCAGCCCCAGCAAACCCAACACCAGCCACTCGGCCGCTGTCGCCGTCGCTCGACTCGAGCTGGGGATCCACTGCGGCAGCCACTCGCCACGGTCCCGCGGATCTCGTAGCCACCCTCGCCAGCCCACACCCCCTGAGCGAGGCAGGCCCAGGACCAGCAGCCAACCGGCGATGCACACGGCCGAGAACGTGCCGATGGTCATGGTGGCCATGATGCCAACGTGCATCAGGACCAGCGTTGCAGCCGTACCGCGTCGTGTCCAGCCAAACAGGCCCGGGCAAAACACCAGCAGCGGGCAGAGCAACTCCAGGGCCAACACGCCCCAAGTCAACACCTGCAGCGGGCCCGCGTAAACAGCTAACGTCGCGGCCAAGGGCTTGCTGATGAAGCCCCACTGCCACGCTTGGGCGATCGCAGTGCCTTGCCACCAATCGGCGTTGCATTTCTCCAAACCCGAGTAAAAATAGATTGCCACCAACTGAATCAGAATCGCCGCCGTGGCCCAGTTCCCAATGCTGTGGCCGCGCACCAGTCCCTGTCCCGTCGCCACGTGCTCTTGGTACCGCTGGGCGCGAGCTTGATTCAAGCGTTTCCGCCAAAAGCCCTGCCGCGGGAACCACCAGGCGTCCAAGCTCCAGACAGCGCCGGCGGGCAAAAATAGCAACCAAAAGAGAAACAATCGCTCCAGCGAATCGCCGCCGGCATTGAACAGCGGCAGGCGATGCTGGACCGAGAGCACCACGACCCACAAGATAAAATTGGACGTCTTGGTAAACAGTCCCACGGCCAACAGAATCCCCGCGGCCACACCCACACCGATCACCGCATCGAACCACAGGCGACTGGCCAAAAAATCCGTGGCCCGCGTCAAGGGTTCGTGCCAGGCATAAAACACCGGGCGTGGACCCGATGGGTCGTCAGGGCGAGCACCATCCAGTGCCGACTTCAGAGAACTTTCCACTCCCGGCCGATCCTCGCGCGGAGTCGTCGCTGGCCCGAGCAGATCCAGCGTCCGCGTCGGCCCCACCTCCAGCTCGGGAGTCTCCTGAGCGGTCGGATCCGCCAGCGGGTCCGTCGTTGCAGGACCGCTTGGCGCAGTGCGAGCCGGCTCGACCGTCTGCACACTCAACAGCTCGACATGGGCTTGTTGCACGACCTGATCCAACCACAGCACGGACCAATGCCAGGGCGTGTGCACGGCTCGCGACTGGCGGCTGGTGTACAGCACTGCCCAGGAGTCATGGCGGTCCGCTTCCGCATCAACCGCCGCATTCGACTCGGTCGCCTCATCTGCATCGGTGGTCGCAGGCGGGGACATCTCGGGGAACAGATGCGGCCCCAGCTCCGCGCGACCCAACAAACCCCAAATGACGATCAACGCCAATAAAAGACGAAATAACGCCAACATTTCCAGATCGATGGCGAACGCCTGCGTCAGTCGCGTCAGAAAGCGAGCAGCCATGGACCTCAGCCTGGTTGACGATGCGGCGATGATTCCAAGACCAGTCGGAACTGGGTACTCCAGCGTCCCTCGCCATCACCTGCAATCAACCAATGCGGCATGACCGCGGAATGGTCGGCTGTGGGACTGACGAGCACCGCGGCCGGCTGATCAAATTGCAGTTGCATGTCCAGACCCAGCCAACCGTCGTACAGGCCGATGCCGCCGGTTTGAGGGAAAAATCGCGGATGGTGGCCGGCAGCGAAGGTCTCACCTTGGCAGTCGTGCCAATACCGTTCGGGCCAGGCCTGATCGACGCCGTACCAATGCCACAGCGAGGCGAAGCACAAGCTACAGCCCTCCGGCAGACCCTCGATCAGGTAGGTCACTTCCAACTCGCTGCGCTGCGCCAACAGCGTCAGGGCCTTGGAGACGCGCAAGGGGATGCCTTGCACCAAGCCTTGCCGTTGCAGGCGAATCTGCAAGCGACCGTCGCCACGCCGCACCTCGCCGTGAAAATCTTGCCGCGAAAAATCACTTTGGTCGCGGGCCAGATAATCCCCAGCTGCAGACGCATCGGCTGGCGGTTCCCAAAAATGTTCGGTGAAGGACGGCATGCCGGGTGCCAGGGCGTTCCGTTTCAGGCCACGCAGGTCCAGACTGGTCAATTGCCCGCCCGCCGCCGGAGCCACCCACGCGATCAGGGCCTCGTTGGCCAAGCGAGCTTCGGCCTGCCCGTCGCCGTTAAAATCGTGGGCCAAGGCCTCGATTGTCTCGGCGGGCTGGTCCCAAAATCGATCGATCAGATTTTCGACTTCGATCAGTTGGCCGCGGACCGCTTGCAGTCTCTCGTCGCTCGGCGGACTCGCGGTGGCCCCTGCGTCGCTGTGGCCGCCCTGGTAGCCCGCGCGGTACAACTGCCAACGGGCTTGCTCCAACAGCGGATCCTCGTGTCCTTCCGCCCGGAGACGCTCCAATCGCTGGGAGAGGTACTGCCACCGCTGGTGCAATTCCAGGGCCCCTCGCTCGGCGGGCGAGCTAACTTCGTGGGGCGTGTGCAGGGCCAAGCGGGTGATCATCGGGAACTCGTGTCAGGGAGCGGGGCTGGGAGGCCCAACCGGCCTCTGTCAGCTGCATCGGATTGTCAGCCGCACTCGCCCCAGCTCGGTAGCGATTGTAGGCGTTGAATTGCTATTGCAACGAAATCCGATCAGCTTGAGAATACCAACCGGGGCGGGTCGACGACCGCCCCATCGGACCGGGCATCTGTCCCAGCGGCACGGCGGCCGGCGGTCCAGGCGCGAACGGAGAGAAGCATGGGAATCAAAACACAACTGCGGCGACTGTTTCGTGGCGACACCGCGCACGGCGAGCCGGCTGCGATCGCGCTGGCCCCCGAGACCGCCGCTGAATCCGTGGCGGCCCAAGCTCTCCGAATGCAGCCTCGCGGGCCCATGTGGCCACGTACCTGGCCGTCAAAGACCTGACGATGACGTCGCCCGAGCGATTGTTTGGGCTCTGCCAAGCCGTCGATCATGTCCTGCGAACGGGGATCCCCGGCGACTTTGTGGAATGTGGGGTCTGGCGCGGCGGCAGCTCCGTCGCCATGATCCGCTCGTTGCAACAAGCCGGCTGTGCCACGCGCGACCTGTGGCTCTACGACACCTTCACCGGCATGAGCCCACCGACCGATCACGACGTCGACTGCTTTGGGAACTCCGCCGAACAATTGCTGGTGCGGGACCAGCACGACCGCGTGACTGCCGCTTCGGTCTGGTGCGAAGCGTCGTTGGAAGATGTGCAACAGCAAGTCGGCCGGACCGCTTACCCGACCCAGCGACTGCACTTTGTCCGCGGCAAAGTCGAGGACACGATCCCTCAGCAAGTACCCGAACAGATCGCCCTCCTGCGTCTGGATACGGATTGGTTCGAGTCCACCTGGCACGAACTCGTGCACCTCTACCCACGACTGGCTCCGGGCGGCGTCTTGATCATCGATGACTATGGGCACTGGCAAGGCTGTCGCCAGGCCGTCGATCAGTACCTGGCCCAATACGCTCCTAACTTGTTCTTGCACCGACTGGACTACACGGGACGCTTGGCCATCAAACCCGAGTCCCGCTCCGCGTCGGCCACCTCGGTGGGATTGCCTACCTGATGTCAACTGCGGGTGAACGTCGTCTGTTGAATGTCGGCTGTGGGCGGCACTTCCATCCGGCGTGGCGGAACATCGACATGGTCAGCTACGACCCGCAAGTCGAGGCCCACGACCTGCGGTTGGGACTACCGGCCGACGACAATCAATACGATCTGGTCTACCACTCGCATGTGCTCGAGCATCTGACTCCGAGCGACGGGCAGCGGTTGATCCGCGAATGTGCTCGCGTGCTCAAGCCGGGCGGCATCCTCCGCATCGTTGTTCCGGACTTGGAACAGATCACGCGGGTCTACTTGCAAGCCTTGGAAGAGGCGTGGGACAGTCCCGCCGAGCCTTGGCCACAAGCCAAATACGACTGGGTGAAGCTGGAGCTGATCGACCAGATGGTGCGGCAGAGCTCCGGCGGTGCGATGGGTCCGATGATGCAGCAAGCCCGCGGCCAGTTGGCGGAGCTCATCGCCCAGCGTTTGGGTCATGAAGTCACCTACGCCGCGGCATCCGAGCCCCGCCCCGATTCAACCAACACGGGCTCAACCAACACGGGCTCAACCAACACGAGCTCAACCAACACGAGCTCAACCAACACGGGCTCAACCAGGCCCTGCAACAAAAGGGGTCAGACCCTCTCCGGTCATGCCTTTTTGTCCGAGATGGTTGCATGCCCTCCAAAGGGTCAGACCCCTTTTGTTGCAGGGCCTCACACTAAGTCAACCGACCGAGTGGCGTGGCGGGAGCGATGGGCGCGGAAGCTATTGAAGTGGCTGCTGGGTCGATCGGCTGTACAGCAGTGGGAGCTGGGTAGATTTTTGGACAGCGGCGAGGTCCACCGCTGGATGTACGATCGCGTCAGCCTGCGGGCACTCACGCAAGCCTGCGGGCTGATTGACTTCACTCTGCGATCTGCCGAGGACAGTGACTACCCAAACTTTGATCAGTTTCAATTGGACCGCATCGGCAGCCAGATCCGCAAACCGGACTCGATCTTCTGCGAGTGCCGCAAGCGCTAACGGCGTTTGGCGCGCCATGCATTGCTGACCATTTCGCGTGGACCCTTTCTACTCAGGCACTGCCACGACTTCTCCGGCGTTGGCCGTGGCCAGTGCGGGGAGAATCTCTGGGCCGATGTCGTAACTGAGAAAGCGGACGGAGCCATCGCAGAAGGCGAAGTTCGCACCGCCCGAATGTAACGACCAGTGATGGAACACGTGGCACTGTTGATCGATCTGGCCTGGCCCAAAGGCATAGGGCCCCTCCTCGCAAGCGGCGGAATCGTAGATCGTATGTTGGTTTAGCTCGACGGCTCCCAGCAACATGTCGGGCGATCCGGACAGCTGTTGCCCCACCCCTGCGTACCACCATCCGTACCACGCATCGGCTGACGGTGGTCGTTCTCCAATCAGCAGGGTGTTACTGAGGCCATCGCGGATTTGGCTGGGGCGAGTTTTTGAGCCCAGGAACAGGACTCCGTCGTTCGTCATATAGTTCGTGCCGGCGTTACCCAGGTAAGAGGTACCGCCGACCAGTCGACCCTCATGAGTCCAGAGCGGCGCGCCGCTTCGCGGATCACTGGGGCACTGGTACAGCGGCACCACTCGCTGCAAACCAATGTGCATGGAAAACGGATTGCGGCTGGCCGCCCAATCCCGCTGGGCCTGTTCGAACATCGGTGTTTGTTCCACATAGGGCAGTAAGTGGACCAAATAGGAACCGCCTGGTAGCCCCGCGGCAGGGGCGGAAAACAACGAGACGCCCGGTGGATACACCTGCCGCGCGGATTGGTACGTCTGCGCCGCCAGCGCGATTTGGCGGAGCGAATTGCTACACGCCAAACGCCGCGCCGCCGCACGAGCGTTCTGGACCGCGGGAATGGTCACCGCCAACAACAGACCGATGATCGCAATCACGACCAGGAGTTCGACCAGGGAAAAGCCGCCCGCACGACCCCAGCGCTTCGATCCTGCATGCCAGAGTTTCATCACACGAGTTCCTTGCTTAACAGCACTAGCTACGACGCCGCAAACGACGCCCCAGTTGCACGAGCAACACGCCGATCAACACCAGCCCCACGCCTGCCGCTGATGCGTACAGCCACCACGGCCAAGGCGGTGTGTAAAAATCTGGCTCAGGAAAACCATAATGGGTGAGGTAGAATGTATCACTATTCTGTGAGTGCTGGCCAAACGCCCATTCGTAACGATTCGAGATCGGACTAGGTTGTTGATCGGCATGATACCACGTCTTCGACCGGTAGATCATCCCTGCCGGGGACTTCTCGTACTCGTGTTTCGCAGACCACTTGGTACTCGCTGCGGGATCTTTCCCACTCGATGCAAAAAATTCGATCACCGCCCAACTCAAATTCGGATCCAAAAGCACGTAAGCGTCCGCGATCTCAGTTCGTTTCTCGGATCTCTTAGATTCCGGGTCAAAAAACAATACCTCATAGGGCGAGCCGAACTCAACTCGAACCAAATCACGGCCATCGACTGATACCGTTGTCGCGCTTCGGATCTCTAATTCGTTCAGATCGAGCTGATCCAACGCCGAATGAAAGGGATATAATTCAGATATATTGGGCGGCTGGCCGAAATCTGGTTTGGATCGGCTCCAATTGTGCAGTGTCCCGCTCGGTCTTTTGCCTTCGACCCCGGGGTTGTTCGTCTCAGAATAAACCTCCGCCAAAGACCATTGAGAATCCAAGCTAGCACGCCTCAGTTCGAAACTGTAAGCGGGGTTGAACACAACCAACGTACCTTCGCCATTGCTTTCGTTGCGAAGGTAGCTTCGATGATCCTTGTCGATTCGAACAACCGTTTCCTGCACCATCTTCTTCTGATCGATATCCGTGGATTTTGCTGCGTCCCGTTGAGATCGAATTTCTACTTCAAAGTTACTCGCGTTAAACAATCTGTCTTGTGCTTCCGAATTGCGTTTCCACGCCAATGGCGCCTCTTGCTTCAATCGGGCAAGCAGTGCGTCATCCGCCACAGTGCGACGGATCGCACCCGAATGCTCAATACCAAAGCCCAGCCAAATGAACATCCCGCAAAGCCATAACTTACCAATCGGAACCATAGCTACCACACTCCTCTCGCTTAAAAGACCCAAATCGAGCTAAAACAGTGGCAAGTCACGCCGGGTCAGGGACACCGCATGACTTGCCCAGAGCCATCGATTCAATCTGTGTAAAGTTTAATCCTCTCGTTCCCATCGAGTGGATTATTTCTTGATGCACACACAAGGATCCGTCTGCACCTGAGATAGGCTATTGCATTTATTTGTACAGCCGTCGCAGTCGGAACCAACCGTGTTGCACCATCCTTCTCCGGGTGGACCGATGTTCCAACAAGTTTCCACTGGGGGGTTGTTTCCGACAGTGACTCTAAGCCACTCACCACATTCCACGCCACACGAGGATTCGCACTTTAACGTCACACCCGGAAAACCTGGATCCGCCCACAGTGGGACGTTGACGGGGACCAAAAACGATCCCAGCATCATCAGTGCCACACCCATGACGCAACAACCGCGTCCCAACCAGTCTGAAAACTTCATCACTGTTTCCTCATCGCTAAAACTCGGCAAGACGAGAACCAACCGTTGGCTCTCAATTCATTCCTATCGTACTGTCGTCCCCGACCATTACGCATTAACTAGATTTGCTTAACGCTCCTTCCTCCCCCTCCTAGCTACGACGCCGCAAACGACTCCCCAGTTGCAGAAGCAACACGCCAATCAACACCAGCCCCACGCCTGCCGCTGATGCGTACAGCCACCACGGCCAAGGCGGTGTGTAAAAGTCAGGCTCTGGAAGGCCGTAGTGCGACAAGAAAAACACCTCCCTGTCCGGAACTTCATGAATTCTCGCGAAATCAAATTCGTATACTGTGGGTGGCACAGGCGTGGTTTCAGAAGTCGATTGATCGTCGTTGAGAATTCCGGTATGCACCTCCACGCGGGAAGGCAATGGGCCCCTCTCGGTATTCACAAAGTTCAAGTACAAATAGGTTGCCCCCTTTTTGCCTTGACTCGGAAAGATTTCCAATCGGGATGGGAAAGGATGGTTTTCCTGAACATCAAACCATATTCGTGCGGCATCATACGGAAAGATGCCAAGCTCAGCTGCGCTCGATCCATTTAATTTCAAATTTACGATCGCAAATTCTTTACCGCGCACCAACCGTCTTTCCGATTGCCCGATCTCGAAGTTACCGGAAGAAACGTACTCCAAAATTCCGCCTCCCGTGGTGACAAGACCGTACCCTCCTGTCAAGTGTCCTTTTTGGAAAGGATTTCGGTAAGCACTCGTACCGCTCTCAGCCAACTGTTCAAGTACCCAGCCCTGGTCGTTCTGTCGAATGACTGCAGAATAATAGGGGTTCGAAATTTGAGCCATTTGAACAAGCAAAGAGTCTGCTGGCTTCAACGTGAGTGCTAGGTGCGAATCGACGTAATCAATGGTCCGACTCGACCTGCTCTCCGGCATGCCGTATTTCTCTTCACTACTAATTCGGCACGTTTCTCGGATTGCTTTTGTGTTCGCCAACCAGCGTAGAATTCTTGACTCGGAATCATCTTTTCCGAATCCAATACATGCCATAAAGTGCAGCAGGACGGTTACTGAAATCACGAGCGTACCACGATACGTCATCTTTGACCATTCCTTGAATTACAGAAGTGTGTTAAAGAAACGTCGCGTACGCAAGCGTACGCGACGAATCGAACGGATGTTACGGGGTGCTTGCGTGGCAATAGCAGTGCTCTATCTCCCAAGGATCAGTCTTGCAATTACAATTACCAGTAAAACCAGGTTGTCGCTGGCAGGGCTCCGGGGGTGAAACGCAGGTACCCTGCTGTCCCTGTGTACTGCTCGACCTGCCATGACAGTGATTGGCCGGATCAATGCAAAGAACGCCCAAACCCGGCTCCGCCCACAGTGGAGCGTTGACAGGTACCAAAAACGATCCCAGCATCATCAAAGCCACACCCATGACGCAACAACCGCGTCCCAACCAGTCTGAAAACTTCATCACTGTTTCCTCATCGAGAAAGTCCATCAGCCCTGGAACCAACCCTTGCGTACCAAGACCTGCCTACTCAGGTACGGCCACCGCTTCTCCCGCATTGGCCGTGGCCAGTGCGGGGAGAATCTCTGGGCCGATGTCGTAACTGAGAAAGCGGACGGAGCCATCGCACAAGGCGAAGTTCGCGCCGCCCGAGTGCATGGACCAGTAATGGAACAAGTGGCATTGCTGGTCGATCTTGCCCGGACCAAAGGCATACGGCCCCTCCGCGCAGGCTGCCGAATCGTAGGTCGTGTGTTGGTTTAGCTCCAGCGCTCCCAGCAACATGTCGGGCGATCCGGACCCTTGCTGGCCCACACCCGCATACCACCAACCGTACCAGCCATCGGCGGCCGGCGGCCGTTCTCCAACCAACAACGTGTTGCTCAGCCCGTCACGAATCTGGCTGGGCCGAGTCTTCGAATCCAGAAACAGCACGCCGTCTTTGGTTGTGTAATTCGTGCCCGCGTTGCCGACATAAGAGGTCAAACCCACCAAGCGACCCTCGTGGGTCCATTGCGGAGCGCCACTCCGCGGATCGCTGGGGCACTGGTACAGCGGCACAACGCGTTGCAAACCAATGTGCAGGGAAAACGGATTGGGACTGGCCGCCCAATCCCGCTGGGCCTGTTCGAACATCGGAGTTTGTTCGACGTAGCGGCAGTAAATGGACCAAGAAGGAACTCCGTGGCATCTGGGCCGCGGGCACCGAAAAGGAGGCCACACCCGGTGGATACACCTGTCGCGCGGATTGGTACGTCTGCGCCGCCAGCGCGATTTGGCGGAGCGAATTGCTACACGCCAAACGCCGCGCCGCCGCACGAGCATTCTGGACCGCGGGAATGGTCACCGCCAACAACAGACCGATGATCGCGATCACGACCAGGAGTTCGACCAGGGAAAAGCCCCTCGGGCTACCCCATCGCGTCGATCCTGCATGCCAGAGTTTCATCACACGAGCTCCTTCCTCCCCAGACTAGTTGCGACGCCTGAAACGACGCCCCAGTTGCAGCAGCAACACGCCAATCAACACCAGCCCCACGCCTACCGCTGACGCGTACAGCCACCACGGCCAAGGCGGTGTGTAAAAATCTGGCTCAGGAAAACCATAATGGGTGAGATAGAATGTATCCCTGATCTGTGAGTGCTGGCCAAACGCCCATTCGTAACGATTCGAGATCGGACTAGGTTGTTGATCGTAATAGTACCATGTCTTCGAACGGTAGATCATCCCTGCGGGGGACTTCTCGTACTCATGTTTCGCAGACCACTTGGTACTCGCTGCGGGATCTTTCCCACTCGATGCAAAAAATTCGATCACCGCCCAACTCAAATTCGGATCCAAAAGCACGTAAGCGTCCGCGATCTCAGTTCGTTTCTCGGATTTCTTAGATTCCGGGTCAAAAAACAATACCTCATAGGGGGAGCCGAACTCAACTCGAACCAAATCCCGGCCATCGACTGATACGGAGGTCGCACTTCGGATATCCAATTGGTTCAGGTCGAGCTGATCCAACGCAGAATGAACGGGATGCAATTCGGATATATTGGGCGGCTGGCCGAAATCCGGTTTGGATCGACTCCACTTGTGAAATCTCCCGCTCGGTTCTTTGGTGTCAGCGCCAGCATTGTTGTTCGCGGAAATTGCCTCCGCCAAGGACCATTGAGCATCCAAGTTAGCACGTCTCAGTTCGAAACTGTAAGCCGGATTGAACACAACCAGCGTGCCTTTGCCATTGATTTCGTTGCGCAGGTAGCTTCGATGATCTTCGTCAAGTCGAACAACCGTTTCCTGCACCATCTTTTTCTGATCGATGTCCGTGGATTTTGCTGCGTCCCGCTGCGATCTAATTTCTACTTCAAAGTTGTTCGCTTTGAACAATCTGTCTTGTGCCTCCGAATTGCGTTTCCACGCCAATGGCGCCTCTTGCTTCAACCGGGCAAGCAGTGCGTCGTCCGCCAGACAGCGACGGATCGCGCCCGAGTACTCGCAACCAAAGCCCAGCCAAATGAAAATCACGCAAAGCCATAACTTACCAATCGGAACCATCGCTACCACACTCCTCTCGCTTAAAAGACCCAAATCGAGCTAAAACAGTGGCAAGTCACGCCGGATCAGGGACACCGCGTGACTTGCCCAGAGCCATCGATTCAATCTGTGTAAACTTCAATCCTCTCATTCCCATCGAGTGGATTATTTCTCGATGCACACACAAGGATCTGTCTGCACCTGAGACTGGCTTTCACATCTATTTGTACAGCCGTCGCAGTCGGAACCAACCGTGTTGCACCATCCTTCTCCGGATAGACCGATGTTCCAACAGGTAGTAAACGGAGGGGCGTTTTCGGGGCGAACAGTAAGCCACTCACCACATTCCACGCCACACGAGGATTCGCACTTTAACGTCACACCCGGAAAACCTGGATCCGCCCACAGTGGGGCGTTGACGGGCACCAAAAACGATCCCAGTATCATCAAAGCCACGCCCATGACGCAACAACCGCGTCCCAACCAGTCTGAAAACTTCATCACTGTTTCCTCATCGCTAAAACTCGGCAAAACGAGAACCAACCGTTGGCTCTCAATTCATTCCTATCGTACTGTCGTCCCCGACCATTACTCATTAATTAGCATGATTTGCTTAACGCTCCTTCCTCCCCCTCCTAGCTACGACGCCGCAAACGACGCCCCAGTTGCAGAAGCAACACGCCAATCAACACCAACCCCACGCCTGACGCTGATGCGTACAGCCACCACGGCCAAGGCGGTGTGTAAAAGTCAGGCTCTGGCAGGCCGTAGTGGGTGAGGTAAAACTCTGTCACGCGAGGAGTCGTATCAATCAGCGAATAGTCCAGCGTCATAGTGGAGGCCAATTTCGTCTGTCGAGCATCCCACTGTTCGGGAGTGATGATTCCATCAAACGTTTGCATGCGACTGGGAAAACGATAACCACCAAGCGACACAAACTCAGAAAACAAACGAGTAAAGGCTCCCGGTCCTTTCGGTTCCAGAATGGCCTTTTTCATGATTTCATCCACTCTTTCGGGATAATGATTGACTACGCGATCACCCTCGAGCCTAAACCACAGCTTGACCAATACAACGCTTAGAGGTTCCTCCGAGTCCGAAGCAAGTGTGACCACAGAATAATCGACGCCCCCCAGCGGCACCTTCGTAGAAGACTCGAACCGATAGGCTTTCGTCAAAATCTGACCTGGGTTGGTGATCACAGAAAATAGGGTGTTATCACCCGTAAAGTAGTTCTGGCTGCCAGACGGCTTAACACCTTCGTTTATCACCCAGCCACCTTCCTGCTTCCTAATCGTAGCGGAGTAGTGGGGATTCGAGAGCAAAGCACTCTCGTGATAAATCGTCCCTTGGCGGGCCGGCGTGACGCCGTGGAATGACCTGTATCCCAGCCGAAATCGAACTTCTGAAGTCGAGTAAGACTCCGCATTTGGCTCAGGATATGCCACGTCGTATTTCACGACACCCGCTGATGGAAATCGCTGGCAATGGTTCTTGAACTGCGAGATCAACTCGTCAGTATTTTCCGCACAAGCGACGTCGACAATAGCCACATGAATGAACCAGCATGTGAAGAACACAATAATTTTGCTCATCTCTCGATCCACTCCTAAACAAACGCATGCGAACAGACTCAATTGCAAACCGAAAACAGGGGGCGAGTTGACGGCAACCGCCCCCCCAGATGGCGTTGATCACGGGTTGTAACCGTAACAAAGACACAAATGTTCTGTACCTGAATCCTTCCCGCTCTCGCACTCACACCGCGTGATCACGCTTTGACCACTGGCGGGCGTACACGGATTTCCGCCCTGGGAACACGTCGGTGTTCCTCCAGGCACGGCACTGCGGGTTGCACACGTCTGGTCTCCATCGCAATAACCATGCCCCCCAAAACCTGGATCCGCCCACAGTGGGGCGTTGACAGGCACCAGAAACGATCCCAGCATCATCAAAGCCACACCCATGACGCAACAACCGCGTCCCAACCAGTCTGAAAACTTCATCACTGTTTCCTCATCGAGAAAGTCCATCAGCTCCAGAACCAACCGTTGGTTCCCCTGGCATTCTTAGCAATCGACACGCCCCCCTCCTTCGTCACTTCGGGCTCTGCTCCTTTCTGCGCTGCCGCACTTTCAATCTTTCACCACGCCACGCCAACGGCACAACAATAACGGTTGCGCCGCGTGATCGGTCCGAATCCAGACTTGATACAATCCTGCCCCTGTGAAAATAGAAAATAAGGCCACCAATACCCACCACAGGGCACTCGTCGCCCAGCCCGACAACAACCAAATCGCCAACAGAAATTCAAACTGGATCAAGCCCCACTCCAACTGCGGAGCCACCTCCGAGACGGCCGAAGGCACACCAGAAACAAACGCTTGCCACTTGAGAAATGCAGCAACCAGAAAAAAAACGGCCAAAACGAGGCGCAGCCCAAACCAGAAACGAGTGTCCCCCTGTGGGAGTGTCCCCCTGTGGGAGTGTCCCCAACCACCAATGTTGCTCATCGCACCATCCCCCCCAAAAACCGGAATCACGACCCGAATCACGGTGACCGGCGGTGACCGCTGGCCCTACCCCCGAACCCAATTGTACGCATGCCAACCGCCATTGCAAGCAAGAAAATGGGGATTCCGCTAAGGCAACATTCAACTGGGCAACGGTCCGTATTTTTTCGAAGACACTATTGACAACCTCGCTGCGGACGGATACATTCTGTTTGATAGCTGGGCTTTGCGTGTGCATCGCTCTAGTTTTGGTTTCGCGGGCGCTCTAGTTTTGGTTTCGCGGGAGCTCTAGTTTTTAAGAAGGGGATGGCTGGTTATGAGATTCGTGACTTTTTGTCTGGTTGTCGTTGTACTGGGGCTAATGACTTCACCGAGCACCATTATCGACGAAGAAGCCGTCGTTGGAGGTGATTGGTGTACCCATGTCAGTGTAGATGATACTTGTCCTCCGCCGGAGGTTATAGGTGGAGCCGGTATCGCCCCATTATGTGCTGCGGTAAATGTTACGACATTTCGTGCTGGTTGGCCACTTGATCAACTTGACGTTCTGCCAGGCAACGGAAATTGCACGCAGAAAAAAGTGGGAATAGCGAATTGGCCGTGTGGCCATCTGCAATTGGCGTCCGAGGGAGATTGCTGGCCCCATACAGCGTGGGTGCCTTGGTGATAGCATTGTAGTTGTAGTTTTTTTGTGACGCGGCAAAATGCTTGTCGCGTCATTTTACGACCGTGATTTTTGTTAGATCAAACGGCGTTGCCTTCTTTGGGGTTTGCCGGCAGATTCCACCACCGCGAACCGATTTCAATCACTTTTGGGTGTGTCATTTTTTGCTAGGCATATACAGACTCGGAGATGGTACAGTGAAACGTCGCTCTTCTGGTGTAAATTCGAACATAGTACCAACGATGATTTGCTGGCTACTACAGGGAGCGAGTTGGTCATTTGCGGCTCCCCAAGATTTCGAAATTCTAGACGCCGTATCCATAGTGAAGGATTTTGAATCCTCGAGCAACGGTCTGGCTATCACCTATGGTATTGGCTTTTACGCATCGGAATTACAAAAGACTGTTGAAAATGGCCATGATGGCCACACGGCCTACGTCGCCCGCGATGCCAACGGGGCGTATGGCAATTTTTACAGCGAGGACAAAACCAATGATAGTAAAGGCGAGCAGGTAATTACTGCCGATCACCAGCATTTTCGGACAGCGGGTTCGGGTGTTACCGTTCGACAAAAATACTCGGCCGGCATTTTTCGCGATAATATTTATGTCGCTCCGCTTGTCGGTGCGTCATTAAGCGATCAGGCTTTCTTTAGCGAGATATTAGAGCACGCCTCCACTAAACACTCGCTCGAAACCACCGAATTAAACGGGCACGATTACTGGATGCTAACCGCAACGAGCCCGATTTTTGGTTTTTATACTTTCTGGATCTCCAAGAATCCGGAACGGCGATTGATTCGGATCGAAATCATCAAGAAGGCTCAGCACGAACTGCGGACAATGGATGGCCTACGGAAAAAACTTGGCGATCCTTATCCTGTGAACGAGAAACGCCTCAAGGAACTTCCTAAGGACAAACATGCCAATTATTTAAAGTCACTCCGAGATGTCCCTAGCCAGCAGAAAGAAGTTTATTGCTTCGAGCAATACAAACCTTCGCCAAATGGCAAGAGTTTTCCGAGATTAGTGACACGAAGTATTACGTCAACATTCGCCAGCACAGAGATTTTCATAGGCATTAGCATTTCGATTGCGAATATCGAACCATTTGTAATCGATGATCCGCTGCTGGCAAAATTCAAGCGATTCACCATTCCAAACGGCACTGCCGTTACTGTGGTTGGCCAGGAGGGCCTAGCGTGGAAATACGAGAATGGCAAAATTGTTCGGTCGGTAGACAGTGACGCGATTGACAGCTTGAACGGCGTGCGATTTCGAAAACCTCAAACGCCGTACGGATATTACGTTTTATTTACCGCGGTAATTTCGTTATCTCTATGGGTAGTATACCGTCGCTGGAGGTCAACGAACAGACAATGATCTTTAGACGCGAAACTAACTCCAGCAAGATCTTGCTGATTTTGATGACGGCCATATTGTTTCTGAATCGTGGTGGGGAGCTCAAGGGGCAACCTACGGGAGGGGCAGAATGCGGCGTTTATGCCATGGCAGCGGCGGCAACCGCACTAAAAGCCGAATTCAATCTAGAACTGATCAAAGCGGGGCACTTCGTTAACGAAAACGGAAGCAGTGCTGCCCAACTCCGTCAACTTGCGACAGAAACGGGACTGTGGTCGATGGCCTTGCAGGGAGTCTCAACAAGCTATGTAAGAAATTCAAGTTCACCACTTATTCTCAACCTGCGACGAAGTTTTGCTGATGAAAACGCTGGACACTGGGTGACCTACCTAGGGGACGAAGGCGGTTATGCAGTTGTCTTCGATAATCTAGCTTCTGCGAAGATACGCACCGTAAACTGGGGGGAGTTACGTATGATGATGAATGGAGAAGCGATCTTAGTTGATGTGGCTCCGCCCTCTCGTCTTGCGACCATGGCACGCACTGTATTGACCGCTTTTCAAACTTGGATGTGGTTAATCCCGGGTCTTGGCATGTTACTTTTCCTTCCGTCGATGGGACTGTCTCGTGAGTTCCTGATCGTTCTTTGTACCAGTGTGGTCACTGGGACGATCTCAGCCCATTATTCAGCCGCCGGCTTTGGTCGCAATCCGAGTGCAGTCGCGTATATTGCAAGCACACATTGTGATGAAACATTTCCAGATGTGAGTTATCAGCAATTTATGACGATGCTAAGTAATCCTGGAGTGGCAATCATCGACGCGAGGCCAAAATGGCTGTACGAAATGGACACCATCGAAGGCAGTATCAATTTCCCGGTCGACTCGCGGCCGGACGGGCTTCGACCTATCCTGGAACAAATAGCAGCAAAACGCGCGGTTTTTGTCTTTTGCGGTGGCCCAAATTGCGAGTGGGACCGAGCAATCGCCTGTCGGCTGCGGGCGGCAGGTGTTTCAGACATTAGGATTTACGAGGAAGGCCTTTCAATCTATAATTCGCGCAACCCGAAAGAAAACTAGGGGATCAATGTGACGATTCAGGCAAAAGCAGTACTGCTACGCAGCATCGGCATCTGCATCGGAGTTTTGTTGGCCGCAACTTCGGTTGGACATCTACTGGATCCCTATAGATTCTTGCACTCAGTGTTGAATTATCGCTTGGTATCCGGTGTTTATGCGCAATGGATCGCAATATTCATCCCATGGGCCCAAATCTTTGCGGGTATAGCGCTGATCATCGGTGTCTGCCGGAAAGGCGCACTTGGGATGGGTGCCTTGCTGTTTACAGTTTTCTTCCTTGCACAATTCTCGGCCTTAGTACGCGGGCTAGACATAAATTGTGGGTGTTTTGGCAGCGGGGACCACCCCGTTTCTTGGCAAGGATCTATCGGTCTGATCTCGCTTATTGTTATTTGTCTTGCAACGCTTTTAGGGGAATTAGCCGGGCCAGGCAGGAGACAAATCGAAAGTTGCAGCCGACACAATTCTGAAGTTGAACAACCTAACGAGCACCGCGTAATCGCCAAACGACATGGTCTTTCGCTGGTTGAACTGATTCTGGTGGTTGCGATTATCTCGCTTTTGTTTGGGATGTTGCTTCCGGCGATTCAGTCGAGTCGTGAAGCCGCCCGGAACTTGGCTTGCCAAAACCGACTGCGACAGCTTGGGTTGTCAGGAAGCCAATACGAATCGGCTAACAGTCGCCTGCCGATTGGAACCTTGGGGTTTGCTTCGCCGTATGTTTTCCAAGGCCTTGAAGATCTAGATTGGCAGAATCCGTCGAGCGAACGATTTTGGAAACTCGCGCAGCACACTTCGGTCTGGGTTCAATTGTTACCATATTTAGAGCAATCTCCCTTGTATGACCAATTGCCTTCCATTTTGTACAACTCGAATCAGACCTATGCTCAGTACATTCAAGCAAACCCGGGTGCACCGCATTGGATCGGATTGTTAGTTGAAGAGCAATCTAAAACCCAGCTTTCAATCTTTTTGTGTCCGTCGGATAACGTGTCTGGTTATCAATTTAAGGGCGCCTTGGCGGCTATCGCGACCCAACCTTCGTACTCATCGTCGCTTCATTCGGATGTTTTTTTGCCAGAGCTAGGCTCTTTTTTGCTAGAACAACCCGCAGCCTCAAGCTATGCGGCCAACGTTGGTGCTCACAGCGCCGGCGGGGGAACTGGAAACCGACCGGTTGGTTATTCTGGTCCGTTTACCTCGCGGCGAAGTATTCGGCTGGCAAGTGTTCGAGATGGGCAAAGTAATACTGTTTTTTTTGGAGAATCATTGGGCGCGATCGAAAAGCGAAAAAGAACTATTTTTCATTCATGGATGTTCGGTGGACTTGTCAGAGGCCGCGGAGCATTGGCGTGGCAGGCGAATATGTCGCCAGAAAATGCAGAGTTTCTTCTTTTCGGAGATGCGGAGTGGGCCCATCCAGGCGGGTTCGGCTCACTCCATCCGATGGGAGTCAACGTCGCGTTTGGTGACGGATCCGTTCGACAATTGTCACGAATGACGCATCATGAATTGATGTACAATTTGTGTGGAATAGCGGACGGACAAGTGATTGTCCCAGATTGAAATGACATACTCGCACAGTCACGTCCAAGTGACGATTCCGAGCCGGTGAATGCCTGACGACTTGCCCGTCAATGAACTCGACTTTTTGCTCGGGAGTCATGGCGGCATAAATCTGCTGCCGCCGAATCTTTTCGTAACCGTTCACAGTGGGTAGTCCTATTTCAGTGCTGGTGCGTTGCGCAAGTCGAATCTTTTATGGGGCAAACTCATGTCACTTTCCACTTGCGTTCCACAAAATAGATCGTGCTGTTAGCTCGACTTGCTCCACGACACCCGACGAAGCGTGAACGGTTAGATCTTTTCGGACTCCAGCTCCTGTTGCAATCGAGAGATGGCGAGTGGTAGTTGCGGCGAGTGAAGCAGCGGCTGGATCAATGGCTCGATGGAGGTCATTGTATCAACTCGCCTAGTGCTTTGTCACAATTTAATTTTGGGATCGGTGTGGTAAAGGGGTCAGGCGTCAATTGCCGGAACGGCCCTGCGGGTGCTTCGCACAATACACTCCTGCCCCCTTGACCACACCCCAAGCTTTGGTTGGCGGAAAGGCCTAGCTCGACAACCAGTGCCGAATCGCCTGCAGGTTGGCCTGTGGGTCGAACATGGCAATAACGGGAAATTCTAGACCGGGAATGACTCGGCTCACGAACTGGAGTTGCTGTTCGCGGCCGCCGACAAACCGAGTACAATAAACACGCGAGATTTACCGGCCCAAACCCCGCGAGAACGGAAGATTGATGGACACTGCGACCATCCAAGCCATTGTCGATGCCCACCAGCACCGGCCCGGCGCGACCCTGCCGATCCTGCACGACATTCAAGCCGCCCTGGGGTTCATCCCAGACGAGGCCATTGCGATCGTGGCCCACGGACTGAACCTGTCCCGAGCCGAAATCTACGGCGTGGTCACTTTTTATGCGGACTTCCGCACCACCCCGCCCGGTCGCCACATCCTGCAAATCTGCCGCGGCGAAGCCTGCCAAGCCAAGGGCAGCCGCGACCTCGAAGACCACGCTCGGCGGGCTCTGGGGATCGACTTCCACGAAACGACCGCCGACGGGGCCATCTCGCTGGAACCGGTCTTCTGCCTGGGCAACTGCGCTTGCTCGCCCTCCGTTCGCCTCGGTGACGAGATCCTGGGCCGAGTCGACTCGGCCGTGTTCGACGACTTGGTCGCCGAAGCTCGAGCCAACCCCGTCGGCCAAGGAGCCCGATCATGAGCGTCCGCGTGTTTGTCCCCAGCGACACCACGGCCGTTTCGGTCGGGGCCGACCGAGTCGCCAAGCAAATCCAGCAGCAGGCCCAGGCCGCGGGTCTGGAGGTGACTCTGGTCCGCAACGGCTCGCGGGGTCTGTTCTACTTGGAGCCGTTGGTCGAAGTGGAAACGCCGACCGGACGCTGGGCCTACGGACCGGTGACGGTCGCCGACGTCCCCTCGTTGCTGGCGGCCAACTTCCTGCAGGGCGGCCCGCATCCGCTGGCACTGGGCCTGACCGACCAGATCCCATACCTGGCAAATCAAGAGCGGTTGACCTTCGCCCGCGTCGGCCTGACCGATCCGCTCTGTTTATCGGCCTACGCTTCCCTGGGCGGTTGGCAGGGCTTGCAGCGGGCCCTGCAGCTGGCGGCGGCGGAGATCGTCGCCCAGGTCAAGACGTCGGGCCTGCGGGGCCGCGGCGGGGCGGCCTTCCCCACGGGCATCAAGTGGCAGACCGTGCTGGATACGCCAGCGTCGCAAAAGTACATCGTCTGCAACGCCGACGAAGGCGACTCGGGCACCTTTGCCGATCGCCTGCTGATGGAGGGCGATCCCTATTGCCTGATCGAGGGGATGATCATTGCCGGTTTGGCCGTCGGGGCCACGCAGGGCTACATCTATTTACGCTCCGAGTACCCACGTTGTTGGCGGACGCTCAACGAGGCGATCGCGAGGTGCCAGGCGGCCGGTTGGCTGGGTGACGACATCGCGGGCTCGGGTCGACGCTTTCATCTCGAGGTGCGGTTGGGAGCCGGCTCGTACATCTGCGGCGAGGAGACGGCCCTGCTGGAGAGTCTGGAGGGCAAGCGCGGCGAAGTCCGGGCCAAGCCGCCTCTGCCGGCTCATGTGGGTCTGTTCGGCCAGCCCACCGTGGTCAACAACGTGATCACCTTGGCCGCGGTCCCGCTGATCCTGTCCCACGGGGGCCAACACTACCACGACTATGGTCTGGGGCGTTCGCGGGGCACGCTGACTTTGCAATTGTCCGGCAACATCCGACGGCCTGGGCTGATTGAAAAGGCGTTTGGCTTGACTTTGCACGAGCTACTGTACGATTATGGAGGAGGCAGCGCCAGCGGCCGGCCGATCCGAGCCGTGCAGGCCGGTGGACCGTTGGGAGCCTACATTCCCGCCCACGACTTCGACCTGCCTTTGGATTACGAGGCCTTCCAAGCCCGCGGGGCCATGATCGGCCACGGCGGAATCGTGGCGTTTGATGACACGGTCGACATGCGGCAGATGGCGCGGTTTGCGATGGAGTTCTGTGCCGAGGAATCCTGCGGCAAGTGCACGCCCTGTCGCATCGGTTCTGTGCGGGGTGTCGAAGTCATCGATCGCATCACGCAAGGTGTGGAGCGGGAAGCCAACATCGTGCTGCTGGAGAGCTTGTGTGACACGATGCAGCACGGCTCGTTGTGTGCCATGGGTGGCATGACCCCGTTTCCCGTCGTCAGTGCCCTGAAACACTTTCCCGAGGACTTTGAACGATGATCTCGCGCAACGACTCTTACGATACGCGTCGACGTCCCGGCCCAGGCGGGCCGCTGGTCCAGTTGCAGGTCCGACCCGGTCGCAGCGAACCGATCGATCTGGGGACCCCGCCCAGTGACTCCACGACCTCCGTTCCCGTTTCAATCGATGGCGTGGCCGTCAATGTACCGGCCGGCACTTCGGTCATGCGGGCCGCAGCCTTGGCCGGCGTGAAGATCCCCAAGCTGTGCGCCACCGATCAATTGGCCGCGTTCGGCTCGTGCCGCCTGTGTTTGGTCCAGATCGAAGGCCGACGTGGCTTCCCGGCGTCCTGTACCACACCGGTCGAGGCTGGCATGCAGATCACCACGCAGTCGCCGCGGTTGGCCGAACTGCGCCGCAACGTGATGGAGCTGTACATCTCCGACCATCCGCTGGATTGTTTGACCTGCACGGCCAACGGCAATTGCGAACTGCAAGACATGGCCGGCGTGGTGGGCTTGCGGGCCGTGCGTTATGGCATGGCGGGCGAGAACCACTTTGATGCCTCCAGCGCCGAGCCAAAAGACGAATCGAATCCGTATTTTACTTTTGATCCCTCCAAATGCATTGTTTGCAGTCGCTGCGTGCGAGCCTGTGAGGAAGTGCAAGGCACTTTTGCCTTGACGATCAGCGGACGCGGCTTCGATTCCAAAGTGTCGGCCAGCAACAATCAATCGTTCTTGGACTCGGAGTGCGTCTCCTGTGGCGCCTGCGTCAACGTCTGTCCGACCGCGACCCTGTCGGAGAAGTCGCTGATCGAGTGGGGCCAAGCCGAGCGGACCGTGACGACCACCTGTGCTTACTGCGGCGTCGGCTGCTCGTTCCATGCCGAGGTCAAAGGCCAACAAGTGGTGCGGATGGTGCCCAATAAAGATGGTGGCGCCAACGAGGGACACGCCTGCGTCAAGGGCCGCTTTGCTTGGGGTTATGCCTCGCATCCCGATCGGCTCAAGCAGCCCATGATCCGCCGCTCGATCGACGATCCTTGGCAAGTGGTCTCGTGGGAGGAGGCCTTCCAGTACGCCGCCAGCGAAATACGCCGCATTCAAGCCAAATACGGGCGGAAGTCGGTCGGCGGGATCACCTCGTCGCGCTGCACCAACGAGGAGACGTGGTTGGTGCAAAAGTTGATCCGCACCGGGTTTGGCAACAACAACGTTGACACCTGCGCCCGCGTGTGTCACTCGCCCACCGGCTATGGGCTGAAACAAACGCTGGGGGAATCGGCCGGCACGCAGGACTTCTTGTCCGTCGCTGATGCCGATGTGGTGGTGGTGATGGGCGCCAATCCGACGGATGGCCATCCGGTATTTGCTTCGCGGCTGAAGCGGCGACTGCGGGAAGGTGCGGAGCTGATCGTGATCGATCCGCGGGCGATCGACTTGGTTCGCTCGCCGCACGTGCAAGCCAAGTACCACTTGCAGCTGCGCCCCGGAACAAATGTGGCGATGATCAACGGCTTGGCTCATGTCGTGGTCAGCGAAGGCTTGGTGGATGAAGCCTTTGTGGCGGCCCGCTGCGAACAACCCGCGTTCCAAGCCTGGCGCGAGTTTATCCTGCGACCGGAGCATCGACCGGAGGCGGTGGCCGAAGTCACGGGCGTGCCCGCGGACATGATTCGCGCGGCGGCGCGGCTGTATGCCACGGCCGGCAATGCCGCGATTTATTACGGCCTGGGCGTGACCGAACACAGTCAAGGTTCGACGACCGTCATGGGCATTGCCAACTTGGCCATGGCCACGGGCAACATCGGTCGTCGAGGCGTGGGCGTCAACCCGCTGCGGGGCCAGAACAACGTGCAGGGTTCTTGCGACATGGGCTCGTATCCACACGAGCTGCCGGGATATCGTTCGGTCAAAGACGCGTCGGCGCGACAAGCCTTTAACGACTATTGGCAGACC
This sequence comes from Pirellulaceae bacterium, assembly GCA_018402565.1. Lineage (GTDB taxonomy): Bacteria > Planctomycetota > Planctomycetia > Pirellulales > Pirellulaceae > M30B19. The sequence goes on from JAGYIQ010000005.1 coordinate 406,810, forward strand.
GAATTGGACCCGGAACCTGGCTTACGGATCCCCGGCATGTTGAACGAAGCGGTGGCCGGCAACTTCAAGGCCATGTACATCCAGGGGGAAGACGTGGCCCAGTCCGATCCCAACACGCAGCATGTGCAAGAAGCGCTGCGGAGTCTGGAGTGTTTGATCGTGCAGGACATTTTCTTCAACGAGACCGCCAAGTACGCGCACGTGCTGTTTCCGGGTGCCTCCTTCTTGGAGAAAGATGGCACGTTCACCAACGCCGAGCGACGCATCTCACGGGTGCGGAAGATCGTGGAGCCGGTGGCGGGCTTGGCGGATTGGGAGGCCACGGTCGGTTTTGCCCAAGCCTTGGGCGTGCCGATGCACTACGACCATCCGTCGCAGATCATGGACGAGATCGCCGCGTTGACACCCAGCTTTGCGGGGGTCAGTTACGACAAACTGGAGGCCCTAGGCAGCATCCAGTGGCCCTGTAACGACGAGCGACCCCACGGCAGTCCGATCATGCACGTCGAGTCCTTCACGCGGGGATTGGGCAAGTTTGTGGTGACTGAGTTTGTGCCGACGAAAGAGAAAGTCACACCCAAGTTCCCCTTGATCTTGACCACGGGTCGGATCTTGACCCAGTACAACGTGGGGGCCCAGACACGGCGGACGGACAACGTGGTTTGGCATGCCGAGGATCGGTTGGAGATACACGCCGAGGACGCGGTCGGCCGGGGGATCGCCGATGGTGACTGGGTGCACATCCTCAGTCGAGCGGGCGAGACGCGAATGCGAGCGCAGATCTCCGAGCGAGTCCAACCGGGTGTGGTGTACACCACGTTCCACTTCCCCGAATCGGGCGCGAACGTCGTGACGACCGAACTGAGCGACTGGGCTACGAATTGTCCTGAATACAAAGTCACGGCGGTGGAGATCCGTCGGGCTGCGGCGCCGACGACCTGGCAAGTCGAGTTCCAAACGGTCGAGCAGCAGCAACAGGAGTTGCAACCGAACGGGCGACCGGTGGCCTCGGGTGGTATCCCGCAAACATCGCCTCAGCCGACGGGATCCTAAGCGTCGTTGCGGGCCGTTTTTTGCTGAATGGGACAATTTTTTCTGGCTGTGGAATTTGCGACGTTGGTTGCGCAAGCCGACGACTCGGCCGGCCGGATCGCGATGGAAACTTATGACGGATTTTCGAGTTCAGTTGGATATTTTTCGTGGGCCGTTGGACCTGCTGTTGCACTTGGTCCGCAAGCACGAATTGGAGATTTCGACCTTGCAATTGGGTCGGGTGGCCGAGCAATTCCAGCAGTACTTGGAAGTCTTGCAGGAGATTGACATCAACGCTGTGGGCGACTTCTTGGAGGTGGCTGGCTTGTTGTTGGAGATGAAGTCGCAAGCCTTGTTGCCTCGACCGGAGGAGAGTGTCTCGGAGGCCGAGTGGTCGGATCCTCGCGAGCAGCTGGTGGATCGGCTGTTGGAGTACAAGCAGTTCAAAGACGCGGCGTGGTTGTTGAACGAGCGTGGCTTGCAGTGGCAGCAGCGGTACGGTCGTTTGGCGAACGATTTACCGCCGCGTGAGATTGCTCCGCAGGATCAGCCGATCCAGGAGATTGCCTTGTGGGACTTGGTGAGTGCCGTCGGCCGAGTCTTGCGGCAGCATCGGGTACCGCAGCAGCAGGAGATCGTTTACGACGACACCCCGATTCATGTATTTGTGGGTCAGATCCACGAGCAATTGCGGCACAGTGGCCAGGTGATGTTTTCGGAGATGTTCCGACCGGGGATGCACAAGTCCTCGATTGTGGGCGTCTTTTTAGCCGTGTTGGAATTGATCCGTCACCACGCGATTGTCGCGGTGCAGGAAGACGTGCACGGCGACATTCGCCTCATCCGCGGCGACTCCTTCACCGCCAACCTCGACACCACCAAAATCGACACCTACGGGACACCCCCATCCGCGTAATTTCTCTCGCAAACCGCGGCAATTGCAACATTCCCCATGCAACGGGTGTCAATTGCACCATTACCCTCGCAAACCGTGGCCAATTGCACCATTACCCGTGGAAAACGTCGCCAATTTCGTAGGGTGTCGTGGAGCGATTCGTCCCCAAACCCCATACCCAAAACGGCCCATCATCCGAATCGCGCAACGCACCATTACCCTCGCAAACCGTGGCCAATTGCACCATTACCCGTGGAAAACGTCGCCAATTTCGTAGGGTGTCGTGGAGCGATTCGTCCCCAAACCCCATACCCAAAACGGCACATCATCCGAATCGCGCAACGCACCATTACCCTCGCAAACCGTGGCCAATCGCACCATTACCCATGCAACGCGTGGCCAATTTCGTAGGGTGTCGTGGAGCGATTCGTCCCCAAACCCCATACCCAAAACGGCACATCATCCGAATCGCGCAACGCACCATTACCCGCGCAAACCGTGGCCAATTGCACCATTACCCGTGGAAAACGTCGCCAATTTCGTAGGGTGTCGTGGAGCGATTCGTCCCCAAACCCCATACCCAAAACGGCACATCATCCGAATCGCGCAACGCACCATTACCCTCGCAAACCGTGGCCAATTGAACATTACCCATGCAACGCGTCGCCAATTTCGTAGGGTGTCGTGGAGCGATTCGTCCACACCCCCATACCCAAAACGGCCCATCACCCGAATCGCGCAACGCACCATTCCCCGCGCAAACCGCAGCCAATTGCGCCATTACCCATGCAACGCGTCGCCAATTTCGTAGGGTGTCGTGGAGCGATTCGTCCACACCCCCATACCCAAAACGGCCCATCATCCGAATCGCGCAACGCACCATTCCCCGTGGGAACCGTGGCCAATTGCGGTCCACCACAAAAATGGGCCTTTTCAAGGCGAATGGTGCGTTACGCGGTCGGTGAGTTGGGGAACCGTGTTATGAGGATGCTTACTCCGTTCGCTATTAACCGATGTCAGGGGCCAGCGCGACCGCTCACGACACCCTACGCCCGCCGCCACATTCTCCATAGGGTACACACCCCCATACCCAAAACGGCACATCATCCGAATCGCGCAACGCACCATTCCCCGTGGGAAACGTGGCGATTGCGGACAATCACAAAAAATGGTCTTTTCAAGGCGAATGGTGCGTTACGCGGTCGGTGTGTTGGGGAATCGTGTTTTGAGGAGGATTTCTCCATTCGCAATTAATCGATGTGAGGGGCCAACGCGACCGCTCACGACACCCTACGAACGCCGCCACATTCTCCATTGGGCACACAATCCTGTACACAAAACAGAACAAACTCCGTATAACGCGATAAACCATGCCGCACTACTCGTAATCCAAATCACGCAAACGCTCGACAGGCTGTCGGCCCCAATCGATCGAATAATGACCGATTGCTAAGTACCGATGAATAGTTGAATCAATCCAATCAAACGGGCTAGCAACTAACCTATGTTTTACTGGATTATAATGTATGTAGTCAAAATGGTTTTCGAAATCATCTGTATCCCGTATCGTATGCTCCCAGAAACGCTTCTGCCAGATCCCACGGTTCCCACGCTCCTTCTGCGCCTTGGTAACTGGAACTTCATACCCACCCGCTTCCAGCCAATCTTGCGTGAACCTAGCCTTTACCATCTTCATTCTTTTCGAATACGCCACATCCCCCCGTGGCAATTTCCACAAGCAATGAAAATGGTCTGGCAAAACCACCGAAGCAACCTCGTCGAATGGCATGTCTTTCTGGACAGATTCGACAGCGTTCCGCAGTAGCTTCCCCGCCTGATCCGAGTAAAAAAACGGATAGCGACGATAGGTGACGACAGTAAAAAAATACATTGCCCCGGGTACAAAATAACGGCGGTAGTCCGACATAAACTCTCCCTCAACACAACAAACTTGCATTCAAATTTCCGACGAAGAGCGGATCACATTTTTTAGAGCACGCCTCGCACCAAGTCCAGAGCCCTTTGTCCAGCGAAAGCAAGAAATGTTGTCCATCGCAACACCATTAGCCTCGCAAACCGCGGCCAATTTCGTAGGGTGTCGTGGAGCGACTCGTCCACAAACCCCATACCCAAAACGGCCCATCATCCGAATCGCGCAACGCACCATTCCCCGTGGGAACCGTGGCCAATTGCACCATTACCCATGGAAAACGTGGCCAATTTCGTAGGGTGTCGTGGAGCGATTCGTCCACAAACCCCATACCCAAAACGGCCCATCATCCGAATCGCGCAACGCACCATTCCCCTCGCAAACCGTGGCCAATTGCACCATTCCCCTCGCAACGCGTCGCCAATTGCGTAGGGTGTCGTGGAGCGATTCGTCCACAAACCCCATATCCAAAACGGCCCATCATCCGAATCGCGCAACGCACCATTCCCCGTGGGAAACGTGGCCAATTGCACCATTACCCATGGAAAACGTGGCCAATTTCGTAGGGTGTCGTGGAGCGATTCGTACACAAACCCCATACCCAAAACGACACATCATCCGAATCGCGCAACGCACCATTCCCCGTGGGAACCGTGGCGATTGCACCATTCCCCGTGGAGAACGTGGCGGCGTTCGTAGGGTGTCGTGGAGCGATTCGTCCACAAACCCCATTCCCAAAACGGCCCATCATTCGAATCGCACGCTTGCACCATTCGCCGTGGGAACCGTGGCGATTGCACCATTCCCCGTGGAGAACGTGGCGGCGTTCGTAGGGTGTCGTGGAGCGATTCGTCCACAAACCCCATTCCCAAAACGGCCCATCATTCGAATCGCGCAACGCACCATTCGCCGTGGGAACCGTGGCGATTGCACCATTCCCCGTGGAGAACGTGGCGGCGTTCGTAGGGTGTCGTGGAGCGATTCGTACACAAACCCATACCCAAAACGGCACATCATCCGAATCGCGCAACGCACCATTCGCCGTGGGAACCGTGGCGATTGCACCATTCCCCGTGGAGAACGTGGCGGCGTTCGTAGGGTGTCGTGGAGCGATTCGTACACAAACCCCATACCCAAAACGGCACACCATCCGAATCGCGCAACGCACCATTCGCCGTGGGAACCGCGGCGATTGCACCATTACCCATGCAAACCGTGGCAATTTCGTAGGGTGTCGTGGAGCGATTCGTACACAAACCCCATACCCAAAACGACACATCATCCGAATCGCGCAACGCACCATTCCCCGTGGGAACCGTGGCGATTGCGGACAATCACAAAAAATGGTCTTTTCAAGGCGAATGGTGCGTTACGCGGTCGGTGAGTTGGGGAATCGTGCTTTGGGGATGCTCACACCATGCCAAATTGATCGTTACAAGGGGCAAAGGCGACCGCTCACGACACCCTACGAACGCCGCCACATTCTCTCTTGAGGACCAATGGCTTATGTGTACTTCGGACGATCATAAAAAATGGTCTCACCAAGGGAAATGGTGCGTTACGCGGTCGGTGTGTTGGGGAATCGTGTTTTGAGGAGGATTTCTCCATTCGCAATTAATCGATGTGAGGGGCCAACGCGACCGCTCACGACACCCTACGAACGCCGCCAAATTCTCTCTTGAGAACCAATGGCTTATGTGTAATTCGGACAATCACAAAAAATGGTCTTTTCAAGGGGAATGGTGCGTTGCGCGGTCGGTGTGTTGGGGAATCGTGTTTTGAGGAGGATTTCTCCACTCGCAATTAATCGATGTAAGGGGCCTGCGCGACCGCTCCACGACACCCTACGAACGCCGCCAAATTCTCTCTTGAGGACCAATGGCTTATGTGTAATTCGGACGATCACAAAAAATGGTCTTACCAAGGCGAATGGTGCGTTACTACGGGAGTAAGGGTACGAGGGCTTCGGCCCAGCGGTGGTAGGCGGTGGGGCTGAGGTGGAGGAGGTCGGGCATGATCTCGCGCGAGAGACTGCCGTCCGACTCCAAAAACACCGATGATAGGTCGTGGAAAAAGACGTGCTGGCCGTCGTCCAAGCGCCGCAATTGCTGGTTCACCGCTACATTGTTCAATCGCATCGCATCCAACGCCGACTCGCCACGCGGTAAAATCCCCAACACGATGATCTTGCTCTCCGGGGTCCGCTTACGTAACTCCGCCACAATCGCACTCACCCCCTCGGCGATCTCGGCCGGCGCTTGCATCCGATGCCCCGTATTGTTTGTGCCAATCAATAACACCACCGCCGACGGTCGACTGATCCCCAATTGGCCCTGCTGCAATCGCCACAAGACGTGCTCGGTCCGATCCCCACTGAATCCCAAGTTCAATGCCGGCCCCCCAGCAAAATGCTCCTCCCATGCCTCCTTACCCGGCCCTTCCCAACCCTGCGTAATCGAGTCGCCAATAAATACCAACGGGTAGGCCTGCTGTTTGGCCAGGGCACTCTTCTCGCGGTCTCGCGCTTTCCACCAGGCCTCGTCACCACGCGTGACCGGAATCGTGGCCGAGTTCACTCCGTAATACCCTCGCAAGTCGCGGTATCGCTGCTTCATGCCCGCCAACACCGCTTGATACTGGGGGTCCTCATGCACGCTCCGCAGCTCTTGCGGATCGCTTTCCAAATCAAACAAGTTCCACTCGTTGGTCCGCGGAAAAAACATCAACTTGTAACGATCCGTCCGCACCCCGTCATGCACCGCGACCTCGTGCACCGAGTCATTTTCATAATACGCGTAATACAGTGCATCGCGCCAACCACTGGGCGCCTGACCGTCGCTCTGCAGAACTGGCAACAAACTGCGACCTTGCACCTGGGCGGGGACCTCGATCCCGGCCGCCTGCAAAAACGTGGGCGCGTAGTCGATGTTCTGTACCAAGGCCGAACTGCGTGTCCCGGCCGGTACCTGACCCGGCCAACGCACAATCAACGGCATGCGGAACGACTCTTCGAACATCCAGCGTTTGTCGTACCACCCGTGTTCACCCAGGTAAAATCCCTGATCCGAGGCGTAGACGACGATCGTATTCTCCGCCAAACCGGACTGGTCCAAATAATCCAGCAATCGTCCGACACTGTCGTCCACGGCCTGCACGCTGCCCAAATAATCGTGCATGTAACGCTGGTACTTCCACAACAAGACCTCGTCGTCGCTCAGTTCGCCGGCTTGAACTTGGGCCAAGAAGGCATCATTCTCGGGTTGGTAATACGCATCCCACTGGGCTTTTTGCTCGTCGCTCATCCGGGCATATTCGCCGTTGGGAATCCCGTCTAAGAAGTACTGAGGCAGTTGGTTCGGGCCGTGAAACTTCATGTCGTGCCCCCAATAAAAATGGTTGCGGATCGACATCTCACTGTCAGCCAAAGTCCGCGAGCGACCGGAATAATCATCGCGCAAGGTCGCCGGCACCGGGTTGCTACCCAACTTGTAGCGGCCAAAGTGCCGGGGATGTGGGGCCCAGTTGCGATGCGGCGCTTTGTGCTGGGACATCAACAGAAACGGCTTGCTGCGATCGCGTTTCTCCAGCCACTGAATCGAGTCCTCCGTGATTAGGTCCGTGCAATAACCGGGGTCACGCTGCCGCGACTTGTCCATGTGGATAAAGTCGGGATTGTAGTAGTGGCCCTGGCCCGGCAAGATCTTCCAATAATCAAAGCCGGTCGGATCGGACTCCAAGTGCCACTTGCCAATCAATGCGGTTTGATAGCCGTTCTCTTGCAGCGCTCGAGGGAAGACCCACTGCGAGCCATCAAAGCGATCGCCGTTGCGGCGAAAGCCGTTCAAGTGGCTGTGCAGCCCCGTCAGGATACTGGCGCGGGACGGTCCACAAATCGAGTTCGTGCAGTACGAGCGATCAAAGATCATGCCCTGGGCAGCTAAGCGATCCAAGTGCGGCGTTTGATTGAGGGTCGAACCATAAGCGCCGATCGCTTGGACGGCATGATCGTCGGAAAAGATGAACAAGATGTTGGGCGGAGAGACCTGAGGTTGCTCGGTCACCGAGTCCTGAGCGTTTGCGAGATTCTGTACCGATAGCAGGCAATTGGCTGGCAAAAGTAAACAGCAGACTGTCCACAAGCTCCAGACGAACCAACGGCGCTGGGGTCGTGACGCGGATGACAACATGATGGAACCTTGCGGAAATCGAGCAGGAAACGGACGGCCGCCGCAGCGACGCTCTTCCCCGACTTCGCAGCCGTGGCTGCGAGTTGCGGGGACGGAATCGAAGTCCATTATAACAGGACGGGGCCGCGGGTGGGGCTTTGAATTGGGGGAAGGACGCAGAGGAAGACGGCCGGTGTCGGGATTCGCTGCGGACTTCCTCCCTCTGCGGTGTTGCTCTTTCGGGCCAGCAGAAAGTTTGAACCGCGAGAGATGGGAAGGACGCAGAGGAAGACAGCGGGTGCTCGGTTTTCGCTGCGGACTTCCTCCCTCGGCGGCGTTACTCTTCGGGCCAACAGAGAATTTGAACCGCGAGAGATGGGAAGGACGCAGAGGAAGACGGCGGGTGCTGGGTTTTCGCTGCGGACTGCCTCCCTCTGCGGTGTTGCTCTTCGGGCCAGCAGGAAGTTTGAACCGCGAGAGATGGGAAGGACGCAGAGGAAGACAGCGAGTGCTCGGGATTCGCTGCGGACTTCCGCCCTCTGCGGTGTGGTTCCTTTGGGCCGGCAGAATGTTTGAACTATTCACGCCCCGTAGTCCCTACGGATTACCCAATGGCGCGAACGGTTTCCATTTTTCTGCCCAAAATTTTTCTGCCTTCCGATCGCCGCGTCGCGTAGGTCGCGGGTTGGTTCTAGGGGAACGAAACGATTGACGCGTTCTGCGATGCCTAGCGTTGGCTCCACTCGTGAACCCAATCGACCAGTGCGATGACGTTGTCCACAGGGGTTTCGGGCACGATGCCATGTCCTAGGTTAAAGATGTGCCCGGGTCGACCGGCCGCTTGGCGAAGAATGCGACGGATCTGCTGCTGCAAGTTCTCGCGCGAGCCCAACAACACCAGCGGATCCAAGTTGCCCTGCACCGCAAAGTCGGGTCCGACCCAATCCCAAGCCGCATCCAGTTCGATCCGCCAATCAACGCCAACGACCGCTGGCCGAGCGGCGGCGTAGAACGGCAGCAATTGCGGGTTGCCAGTCCCGAAGTTGATCACGGGCACGTTCCTAGCAAGTCCCTGCACCAAACGAGCCACGTGGGGCAAGACAAAGCTCTCGTAGTCAGCCGGCGACAGTGCCCCAACCCAAGAATCAAACAATTGCAGACATCCAGCCCCAGCCTCCACCTGAGCATTCAAGTACAGGATCACACTGTCCGTCAGACGACTCATCAGCTCGTGCCAGGCCAGCGGATCGCTGTACATCAGGCGTTTGGTGCGAATGAAGTTGCGACTGCCGCCGCCCTCGATGCAGTAACTGGCCAGGGTAAACGGGGCGCCCGCAAAGCCGATCACAGGAATGTGACTGGGCAGATCGCGGCGGGTCCAGCGAACGGTGTCGACAACAAACTGCAAGGCCTGCATGTCGGCCAAAGGGACCACCCGATCGACGTCACTGGCTTGTTGGATCGGGTTATGAATCTGCGGACCATGCCCGGGCCCAAAGCTCAACTCAAAGCCCAAGGGCTCGAGGATGGGCAAGAGGTCGGAGAAGATGATCGCCGCATCGACTCCCAAGCGAGCCACGGCCGTGCACATGACTTCGCTGCACAAAGTGGCATTCTTGCATAACTCGAGAAACGTGTGCTGCGAGCGAACGGCTTGGTACTCTTGCATGTAGCGGCCGGCCTGGCGCATCAACCACACGGGCGTGACGTCCGTCGGTTGCCGACGACAGGCGCGAAGAAACGGCCCGTCGTACCATGGCTCGGAGGGGAACTGGGCGGCGACTTGTTCGGCTCGGGCTTGGCTGGCTGCCAAGGTTTCACTCAGCGGCCGATCCGCAGCGATTGCCGCTGGCGGAGCAGTGGAACGAGGTGCTGTTTGATCGATCGAGGATTGCCGTGTGGCCGTAGGTTGCGCGGCGAACGGGACGGCGTGATGTCGGTTGTGATAATACTGGGCCGCGGCCGAAACCAAGCGGGCCATCTTGCCGTGGTCCGGTTCTAACGTCACGGGCAGCCCCAGTTCCTGCAGCCGTTCGCTGGTCGTTGGTCCGATCGAAGCCACGATGATGTCATGCAAAGCGCCGACCACGGCCGCGCGACAACCCATTTGCTCGGCGACTTGCAACAGATGCACGACCTGTTGAGCCGAGGTAAACATCGCCACATCAATGTCACCAGCGACCAAACGTTGGATGTTGGCCCGCAGCGGCTCCAGATCATCCGGCAACAGCCAACGATAGATGGTGACCGGCAGAACGGTGGCGCCGCGGGCTTCGAGGCCGGCCAACAGGCTGGGGTTGGTCTCGCCGTATTCCAACACGGCGATGTTGCGGTTGCCGGCCAGGCCTTGGGCATCGACCAAGGTCAAGATCTCGCGCCAGGTATGCGGGGCCGAGACCTTGTGTGTGGCGGTCACCCCCAGTTGGTGCATGGCGGCGTTCGGTTTAGGCCCGCGGGCGATGGTGGTGATGTCGGAGAGAAAGTCCAGCAAGCGTTGGCGGGGATAACGGGTGCTGAGCACATCGACCAGGTACTTGAAGCCCACGCCCGTCATGGCGATCACGGTGTCCAGGCTGCCGTCCAGGAGCTGCTGTGCAAAGGCTTGTAAGGACGGAGCGGTGGCGTCGGTTTGGGGCGCCTCTTGCATCGAGGGACTGACATAGGGCACACCACCGTGTTTGCGGATCAGTTGCTCCATGGCCGCTTGTTGACGACTTTCGAACGACGCCACGGCGGCTCCGGCAAAGGTAAAGTCCGCTTCCGATCGATCGGAGGATGGTTCTTGAGCCACGATCCTAACTTTCACTGAATGGGCGCGAGCGGCGTCGCTTGCGCCTGCTGCCAACAATAGGTAAACAACACTTGCCACTCCAACCTCGCTTCGCCGTGCAATGCGTCCTGCTCGGAGGCGGACGTGCGACGATCGGCGCGTTGGCAGCGATCGACGAACTCCGTCGGCGACCAAGCGCGGCCCAACTGCTGTTGGATTTCGTCCCACACGGGAGACGGTCCGACTTGGCGATACCAATACTTGGAGTTGCTGTAGTCGCCCTCGAGGCGATGCATGATGGCGTGCCAGTGGCTGCCTGCGGGGGTATCGAGCGATTGGCTGAGCGAGTGCGACTCGTCCCAGAAGCCATGCAGCAACCACAAGCCGGCCCAGGCGCCGCGGGCCAAGTCGCGGTCGCGGACGGGAGCGGCGAACAAGTCGTCCTCCGCCAGGGCGCGGCAGGCGGCGCGAACGGCGGCCGGCGAGCGACCCGTCGGGTAGGCTTGCCAGGCCGCGTCGCTGAGCAGCCGTCGCGCGGCGGAGGGAATGTCCAATTGGCTCAAGGTTAAATTCATGGCGGATGCTCCCAGGCCATCCGGGGTGGGGTCAGCGATCGAGGGGTGCGTCGGGTGGCTGCGGCAAGCGGACGTCCAGGCGAGTGGCGTCGATCTGGATCTGCACACCGGCTTGTTGGCCGATCTCGCGGAACAACTCTTCCAGCGTCCAATCCTTGGCGTCCAGGACGATGGGCCGTTCCAACTGGGCGGCGGTCAGTTCGGGGGCGAACTGCACTTGTCGCTGGGTCTCTTGGGCCAGGAAGCGAATCACCGCTTCGGCGGGCTGGCCCATCAACTTGACCGTGTAGCGGCTCTCGCCACCCCCCTGTGCGGCGGGGCGTGGCCGCTGCGATTCCCACTGGTCGAACAAACCGCTCAGCTCCGACAACGGACCACTGAGGCGGGGCCGATTGGACGAGCCACCGGTGCCGCGGGCCAGCCGTTGGACGCCGGGAAAGTCCCGCTTCAAACGCTCGCCCGACTTCTGCAGTTGGCTGCGGTGGAACGCGTCGTCCAACTGGACTTCGCAGACCGTGTCGTCCGTGAGTGGCTCCAGTTGCCAGCGGGGACCGCCGCTGTCGACGGACACGATCAGGCGCTGGTTGAAGCCGAAGGCCACCAGCGCCAGTTGTTCGACCAGCGGCTGGGCCGGCAGTTGGCCCGCGTCCCAGACATCGTAGGGCAAGGCGTCGGACTGCCAAGTCCCCGACAGGGGCTGGGTCCAGTCCTGGAACAGGTCGGCGGGTTGGCTGAGGCGCTCCCAGCGGCGCGGGGTGGCTTGCAGGAGGGCGGCGCGGAGGGCGGCCGACTCCAGGGATTCAGCCTGCCGACGGGCATCGGCCAGCAGCACGAACAACGGAGTTGCTTGCCGATCGGGCACCAAGGCCACGAGTCCTTCGTGCAGGAGCACGGCGGCCCCGGCCTGGCGAGCCAATGCGGCCAGGACATCGCGGACGGGCTGGTCGCGCAGCTCCAGATCGATGACTCGCGACTTATCCACGCGGCGATCGCACCAGACGGTCAGACCGGGCCAAGTGGACTCGGTCAGGATGCGGCCCAACTCAACTTGTTGCCAGCGGACGGACTGCCGAGCGTCCAGGGCTCGCTGCCAACTGTCTTGCGGTGGGTAATAAATGCCGGAGGGCTCTGCGGCGAGAGACACGTGGAGCGGTGAAGGGGGAGCGAAGCCCCGCGGAAGGGCGGATTGGAGCGGGATCTCGGCCCAAACAACCGGTCCCGTGACTGCTAGCAGCACTATCATCCAGGCCTGCTGGAGGGGCCTGGCGAATTGACGAAAGCGGTTTTCGCCATAGATTTTTGGCAGATTGGCGGATTTCGACGCAGCGAGACCGCATGTCGTAGGACCTGTGTCTGTTGTAACGGCTGGCATAGGCGGAATCCGGGGGTGTGAGCCGGGGCCATTCGTTGTCAAAAGGGGTGGCTCGGATTACAGTAGAACAGCCTTGGGGGGTCCGGTTAAGTGGGGTGTGCGGGTTCAAGGCCGCTGCCGAGCCCGCTCGGTGGTGGTGCTCTCTGGCTTGGTTTTGCCGACAAAGGATACAACGTGTCAGATAAAGCTCGACGCCCAAAACCGACTCGCTTGGAACGCTCCTATTTATCGTACCTGCAGTCGGAGCGGGCTGCTGACTTTATCGCCAGCGTGGCTCATCATTACACCTGCGAGACGCTGAAGCGGTTGGCGGCGGCTGGTGACCGGGTCATCCGTCGGGCGGCGATGTTGGCCTTGGGTTTCTTGGGTGGTTACGATGCCAATGAGGTGATGGGCAATGGCCTGCGGGATCGCGACCGGGCGGTGCGATTGCTGGCGGAACACGGCCTGCGTCAGATTTGGTTTCGGGCCGGCAACACGCATCAGTACCACGAGCTGCAGCGGTTGGTGCGGCTGAACGATAACGGGCTGTATCATGAGGTGGTCGAATTAAGCGAGCCGCTGTTGGCCCAGGCGCCGCAGTTGGCCGAAGCCTGGAACCAGCGGGCGATCGCCGAGTTCAGTTTATTTGACTATGAAGAGAGTGCGGCCCATTGCCAGCGGGCCATGGACATCAATCCTTATCATTACAATGCCGCGATGGGTTTGGGCCATTGTTATTTGCAGATGGACCAGGGGGCATTGGCATTGGAAGCCTTTCGCGAAGCCCTCCGCATCAATCCCAATTTAGAGTGCGTTCGTTCCCAGATCCGCCAGCTAGAACGCTCGTTGGACCGCGAACGCCTAGACGACTAATCGGCGTTCTTATCTACGCCGCTTTTTGTTGCCGGTTTTGCTGCCTCAAGGCCCGGCTATCTTTGTTTAGTTTTCTTCCTTGAGGGGTTGGTTATCTGGTTTCGGCTTCCAGTCGCTTTCCGCTCGGTTGCGATCTGTTGGCGCAAGGTTTCGGCGTCGGGCAATTGCAGTTGGTATTTGGAAACAAACAGTTCGTGAGACATGGAGGCCAAGGCGTATTCGACCAGGGTGCGATCATGCTCCGTACATAACAAAATGCCGATCGGCGGATTGTCGTCGGGGGCTCGGACGTTTTTGTCGTACCAAGCCACATAAGTGTTGAGCTGCCCGATGTTCTCGTGGGTGAATTCTTCCAGCTTGAGATCGATCAGGATGTGGCATTTCAGGAGTCGGTGATAAAACACCAGATCGATAAAATAATACTTGTCACCGATCCGGATGCGTCGCTGGCGAGCTTCAAAACAAAAGCCGTTGCCCAGCTCCATCAGGAACTCCTGCAATTTGTTTAGCAGTTCGTCTTCCAGGTTCGATTCGCTCATGACTTCCTGTGGCTTGAGCCCCAAGAACTCAAAAACGTAGGGGTCGCGAATCACGAGCCGCGGCGGGGCGGTTTCGGCCCCGATCGCCGTTGTGGCGCGCAGTTTTTGTTTGTCGATCGACAGTTCGCTGCGTTCGTAGAGCAGGCTGTTGATCTGCCGTTTTAGCTCGCGGACGGACCAGCCCCCACGAATGCACTCGGTTTCGTAAAAGGGCCCGTTTGGCGTCAGAATCAATAGCGACCAGCTGCTCGATGTGAGTGTACGAAAGTGAGTTCACAACCTCGGTTCCGGAAAGTGCGGTCACTGACCGCACTTTCTGTGTCTCGAGGCCGATACTGCTGTTTAAGAGCAGCTTTTTGAATTGTGCGGTCAGTGACCGCACAATCTCCGGGTAGGTGTGGTAGAACCGCAAATATTGGTAAAGTTGACGTTTTTCGCAGGTTCAGACCCGGGTTGCTTCGCAGGCGAACAGCCAGCCGTTCCAATAACCTGTCGCCATAGGTGGCCCGGTCCGCTCCGTTCAATTCGTATTCGGCAATGTAGTGACCAATCACCCAATTCCTGACGGTCAGGCTGACATTGACCGCCCGAGACGCTTGCTGAGCCAGTTCCTGGTGGGCCGTTTGAATCGACCGAGCCAGGCACTCCAGATCTGAGACGCCTGAAGTTTGTAGTTCGCCTACCGATCGTTTCGCAGTCTTCTTTGCCATATTCATTTGCCTCCTGTTCGAAACTACCTAATGATATCAAACTTCTCGTCAACCGGTTGCTGATCACACGGCGCCCGGTCAGGGCTTGTTGATTTTTCCAGTCTCACACGAGAAACTGCCGCCGGATTCAATGAAATCGGGTAAGAACATGGCGTTTTCGCATCAATCGAAACGCTTGAAGGCTTGTTGATTTTTCCAGACTTGCTCGCGAATGGGCCGTCCGACTCAAGGAACATCGGGCAAAAACACGGCGTTTTCCCATCAATCGAAACGCTTGACGCGTTCCGCTACGGAAAAATCAACAAGCCATTGACGCGTTCCGCTACGGAAAAATCTACAAGCTCTTGACGCATTCCGCTACGGAAAAATCAACAAGCTCGTCAGGACTTTCGAATAACCGCGGGCGGGCGAGGGTTTTGGTGGGGGGCGGAGGTTAGGGGGAGGCGTGGAGGAGGTCGCGGAGGTAGGGCTTGAATTCGGTCATGTGGCTGGGTGCGTGAGGGCCGATGATGAGGGGACCCGCCGATGGACTGGGGGTCAGACCATGACTGCCGCGGACCAAGGTGGCGTCGAGCGGAATCACGTCCATGCGGTAACGAAAACCGAGCTTCTTCTGCAACAACCGCGCGGCCGCTCGCCACGCTGAGGTCATGAACAACTCACACGGATCATAACCGGGCTTGCGATGGATATCGACCGTCCGAGCAAAGTCCGGGCGCACGCTGATCGTCCAACCAATAATAATAAGCAAACCACGCATCAGGCTCCGCTAAGTGCAATCCAATCGCCACTGCGCGGATGATCCAACGCCAAGTCACCCGGCGGCACAACGTCGGCTATCCCTGGCAAATCCAACAACCGCCGCCGCACCTCGTCGCGTTGACTGGCACGCGCCACATACACGTGCGCAACCTGATGATCGACCACCGCCAACGCTTCGCTCTCCAAGGTCTGCAACATCTCGCCAAACGGCCCGTCACGCACCTCTAACAACCCGGCCTGACGCAAGGCTCGGTTGATGTAAATCGGTCGCTGGACCGGAACCAGTCCATACTCAGAGACGACCACCACCTGGACCCCAGACTGCTGAGCTTGATCAATGATCCGCCCCGCACAGGCATCCACTTCCGCCACACGCGCGGGGGGACAGGTGGGGAGTCGCTGGGCGTCGTAGTCCAGATGCGGCAGGTAAACCAGCGTCAAGGCGGGCGTTTGCTGCCGCAGCACTTCCACCGCCGCCCCCGCGATCCACTGGGAACAGGGCAACCCCGCCTTCGGACCCCAAAACGAAAAAAACGGAAATGGGCCCAATCTCTGCTCTAACTGACAATCGGTCTTGTCGATGATGCCAAACTCTTTAGAGCCGTCACAGCCGTAATGGGGCTTGGGGGTAGCCGACCAACGGACCGGCGCGCCTTGGTTGTACCACCAAAACAACTTGGCGGTCTCGACGCCCTCGTACAGCTTCTGGCCCTGAATCAGATGATTCGATTGCTGCCAGAACCGCACCTCGCCGCTGGCGCGGTCGTACCAGCCATTCCCGACAATCCCATGCTGGCGCGGCAAGGTCCCAGTCAACAGTGTGGCCTGGGCGGTGCAGGTAACGGCCGGCAGAGGGCACTGCCACGGGGTGGCCGGACCCAGGGCCGACAAGCGAGGAGCATGGACCAGCAGCTCGGGGGTCAGCCCCACCACATTGATCACACAAACTTTGCTCATCCGCTGTATCCTTGTATCGTAGGTCGACTGATGCGGAGCAGACGGGTGGTCATTGTACCCGATCAAGATGAATCAGGAGGGGACTCCTAATCGACTTGTGGCATTCGAGTACGAGTACGAGTACCGCCAAAGGCTGAGTACGAGTCCGAAGGCCATTATCGTATACCGCTCGTGGCGTGAGGCCGTGAACGGTTACAAAAAAAGGTAGCTGAAACTCGTGGGAGTCCAGCTACCTCGTGTGTTTGCAATGCCAGGATCAAGTGCCGGGCGACGATTGGAGGGGACTGCGAGAGATCACTGCTCAGCGATTCCCGCCGCCGTTTTCACCGCCTTGACCTTCATCACCTTCGTCTTCACTGCCTTGCTCGCCTTGGCCAGCGTCGGCCTGGCCTTGATCGGCTTGGTCAGCGGTTTCCGCATCGTCTTGTTCCTCGTCAGCGGCAGCGGCACGCGGTGCGACGTTAACGGGTGCGGTGGCCAATTCTTCGGTTTCTTTGTCCTGGGCAGTCAGCTCGACCTTGCCGACCAACTTCTCCAGGGCATTCACGCCGTTGCCGAAACCGGCCAGGACGCGGACGCTGTTGGATTGCTCGCGCAGGTCCAGTGCATCGCGATTGATGCGGGCCATGGCACTGCGTTCGGCTTCGGTCAATGGCTTTTCTTCCACGTAGCCGATGTCGCTGGCAACCAGCAGCTCTTTCAGTTCTTTCTCCAACAGCGTGATCAAGCGCTGGGCCTCAGCATCATTGGCCAGCGTCGCCTTGAGTCCCGTGGGAGTTCGCGAGGCCGTACCGAGAATGTTCCGTGCGGTTGCAACCGCCACTTTGACGTTGGCTCGGGCGTAATACAAATGGTAAGGGAACAGCCCATCCTCATCAAATCCTTCCATGCCGGCCATGCCGCCCATCATCCCGCTCATCATGCCTTCGCCGCCGCCGCGTGGGCCATCGTCACGAACAGTGGCGGACTCGCCCGTACCAGAAGCGACATCGGGTCCGCGTCGTGGTCCCGACCCTGTGACGGCTCGTTTGGCCTGGGCCATGCCGGTCTTGGCCTTGATGGCTTCGTCGATGGCCACTTGTTTCTGAGCCGCGAGGACTCGGCTGCGTTCGGTCTTGGTCACGTAGGCGACCAACTGGCCGAGGGCCTCCAGGTACTGTGTGGGTTGATCCAGGGGCAAGCGAGACAAGCCCACCATGGCATCCAACCGCAGCCACTTGCCGGCATCCAGCTTCCGAGCCAGCATCCACATCGCGGCTTTGACTTCTGCCAGCTTGGGTTCGTTGGCCAGCAAGCTCAGGCTATCGAGTGTCTGCACCGCGCGTCGGCTGAGGACGTAGCCGGCTTGATCTTCGGTTTGACGGGCATCGTACTTGGCCAACACCCGCAGCATGGAATCGACAATCATGCCACGCACGTCGGCTCGCATGCGGACGTTGGCGGGCAACTGGCCATCGATCTCCGCGTGCCGCTGGATCCCCGTCAGGCTGGCGGCGACCAAGTACTCGGGGCTTTCCGGGTTATCGACGACCTTGAGTAATTCGGCGAGGGCCGGCAGCAGAGGCCGCGGCGGACGTTGGCCCGAAACGCCCTCCTGGGCGTCCAGCAACCCGAGGATCAAGCAAGCGTTGATCCGAGCGGCGGGGTGATAGTTCTTGTTCATGACATCGATGGCTTTGGGCACCACCACGTTATTCAATAAAAAAGCCCGATTCGTGTCACTGGCCGAACGGACGACCTTGCGGAAGAAGTCTTGCCGCATGTCGCCCAGCTTGATCTGGCCTTCGGGGTTGAGCGTGGTCATTTCGGCCATCACCACTAACCCGACCCAGTTGCGGACCAAGTCCTGATCGGCGGCAGACAAGGCGTTGTTGCCTTGCAGAGCGGTGGAGACGCGGGTCTCGAAATCGCCCCGCACACGGCGTACTTCCGACAGGCGATTGCGGTCGGTGACGCCGACCATGTTGAATTCTTCAGGCACGGCATCGGTCAAGAATCCGCCATCCTGCGCCCCAGCTGCCTGGGCCGCGGCCTGCATCGGGCTGGCCTGCAACGGTGCGACCAAGAACCGACCGCCACTCAGCCCACTTCCCAGGGCCAGTACCCCTACCAGACAAGTCAGGGTCAACAGAAACTGCTTTCTCATGGGAAACTCTCGCTGCTAGATCTATCTTTGTCCGCTGTAGCCGAACTGGAAATTCCGAACGAACGCCTGCCAAGCCCGTCTTGGACGGTTCGCCTGGCCAGGAAGTTCCCTGTGGCGGCCGTTTTTCGACGAATCCTATCGTCATTATGCTCGCTGCCGGCGAATATGGTAACCTCGAGACGCGGTTCGATCCATATTTCTAGCAGAATCGTCAGCCGCTGTGCCTAACGAAGCTGAATGGAGGGGCTGTAGGGAAAGTAACTCCGGCGTTGGCCGCCGAAACGCAGCTCCACAGCCAGGGTCAGAGCCAACTGGTTGATAAAGTTCAGGTCACCGGTCGGCAGACTGAGGTAATTGGTGGCATCTACCCGGAAGGCCCACCAGGGCTTAAACGCGTATTTAACACCGATCGACAGGGGGATCTGCACCGCGATTTGGTTGATCCGTATTTGGTTTTGATCGATAAAGTCGTACTGCCCCACCCCCAACCCCATGCCCGTGTAGGGCCGCCATCGCGAGTCGCCCCAGGGGTAATACAGGACCGAGAGGTCGGCCAACCGGAGCGAAATGTCGTTCCCCAGTGGATCGGTCTGGGTGTTGCCGAAGCCAAAACCGAACTGGGCTCCCCAGAAATGTTCAAAATCCCAACCCAGGCGGACTCCGGTAACCGTCCCGTGCCCCTGGCCCAGGGCATCGTTCAGGTTCCAGCCCAACAGCGCCCCGGTGTAGCCATCGACAAAAAACGGCCGATTCGTCCAGCTGGTGCCAACCAACGGCTGGCCGCGATCGATGTGCCGCGGGCCGATGTAGCCCTGACCATGGCCCAAATAAGGCCGCGGGACTCGGTCGACCAAGTGACTGGGGACCGCCGAAAAGGGGAACCCCAACGAGCCGGTATCGGCCGGCTGATTTCCGCGAAATAGAAAATTACCAACGCCTTGTTGCAACGCAAATGGATTGAGCCAGAAGGTCCGGGGCTGCTCCAAAGGAGGCCCACCCGACCACGCCCCACGCAGATACGGTCGCCGCGGAAACAGCGGCCGCCACGTCAGACGCTCCGCCAATCGCGGCAGCCAATACGGCCGCCGCGGGAACAACGCTCCGTCCGCGTAGGTCTCGTATCCGTACTCCAGACCATACATCTCCGGCCCGTACATCTCCGGACCATAAGCTTCAGATCCATAAATCTCCGGACCGTATGCCTCGGGACCGTACAGCTCAGGACCGTACAGCTCAGGACCGTACAGCTCAGGACCGAGCAGCTCCTGGCCAAAGGCCTCCGCCCCGTGGGCCTGGGGAGCGACGATTTGCGGATCGTAGACCTCGATCCCGTGGATGCCTTGTCCCGCGAGCGCCGCTCCCGGTGCCAGACCTGGTTCCAAGCCCGGCTCCAAGCGCTGGGGCGGCCGGCGGTACCCGGCGTTGGTGGTCGGCACCAGCCGTCCGACGGGAGGGCCCGAACGCGGTTCGGGGCGGCTGACTGGCGGGCGGCTGACTGGCGGGCGACTGACTTGTGATCCGACCGGCGGCTGCTCTTGGCTCATCCAGGCCGCCGGATGGGCGCTGGCTTCGACCGCTCGATTGGGCACTGGCGCCCATTGTTGACCGTGGGCCTGGCTCAGGTTCAACCACCCGATGCCGGCAAACACCCACGCCCAGACCCGCCCATTCCAGGGCCGCCCATTCCAGGGCCGTTGGCGGCGTCGATCGACAGTCAGGCTGGCAATACTCATAACGATCATACAAACGATGAACGACCCACGCCGAGGAGGTTCGGCGCGGGATTATGAGAGTCTCCCCCGACGGTGTCAACATCATTCCACCAGGCGAAGCAGGGCGTAGTTTTTCTTGCCGCGGCGGAGAACCAGCATCGTGGGGCTGGCCAGATCCGCGGTGGTGACTTGATAGCTTTCGGATTCGATCCGCCGGTTGTTCACGTAGGCTCCGCCCTCGGCGACGACCCGCCGCGCCTCGCCTTTGCTCTTGGTCAATTTGGCTTCGACCAAGGCATCGGTGATCGATAGGCCAGCCGCCAGTCGTGCCGCTTCAATCTGGCTGGAGGGCACCTCGGCAAAAATCTGGTTCAGGTCCGCGTCGCTGGCAAACTTGCCGATCTCGCCGCCGAAGAAGATCTCGGTGGCTTGGCGGACCAGATCCAAAGCGCCGCGTCCATGAATCAACTCGGTCAACCACTCGGCCAGGCGAATCTGGCTGACGGCCCGCTCGGGCTCGGTCTGCCGACAGTGGTCCAAGTGGTCGATTTCCTCGTGAGACAGCTCGGTCAAGAAACGCAAACATTTGCCCGCGTCCTCATCGGCCACGTTTCGCCAATACTGATAGAACTGGTAGGGCGAGGTCTTCTTGGCATCCAACCACAGGGCGCCCCCCTCGGTCTTGCCCATCTTGCTGCCATCGGATTTGGTCAGCAGGGGACAGGTCATGCCGAAGACTTCAGCGCCGGCCATCCGCCGAGCCAAGTCGATTCCCGCGGTGACATTGCCCCATTGGTCACTGCCGCCCAATTGCAGCTCGCACCCGTAAGTCCGATTCAAATGGACAAAGTCGTAAGCCTGCAGCAGCATGTAACTGAACTCGGTGTAACTGATCCCAACATCAGGGTTCTCCAAGCGATTTTTCACCGAGTCTTTGCTGATCATGACGTTGACCGGCACGTTCTTGCCGACATCGCGGAGAAAATCCAAGTAAGAAAACCGACTGATCCAATCGTAATTATTGACCAGGATGGCCGGGCCCGCAGCGCTGGCGGCCGTGGGCGAGAAGTCGAGCAACTGGGCCATCTGACCACGGATGGCCACAACATTGGCTTCGATCTGCTCGAGAGACTGCAGGTTGCGTTCCTGGGACTTGCCGCTGGGGTCGCCAATCGAGCCGGTCGCGCCACCCACCAAGGCGATGGGGCGGTGCCCGGCCTTCTGATAGCGTCGCAGCAACATCAACGGCAACAGGTGGCCGACATGCAACGAGTCGCTGGTCGGGTCAAAGCCGGCATACACCGTCCGGGGCCGCTCGAGCAACCAGGCCCCCAGCCGCTCGGAGGTCGCTTGGTAGACCAACTGACGCCACTGCAAATCCGCAAAAATGTCCTGCAAATTCCCACTCATACCATTCTACCTGTCTTGCCTAATCGATGCCGCCCGAAAATTTTCGGCGGACTGCGGCCCCATGATAAATCCTTCTGATAAATAGTGATAGGCGCAGGTCTGTCTCGGCCGCGCCGCCACCGTCTGTTTTGCGAGTGTTTTCATGAGCCGAGTCCTGTCCACTGCTGCTCCCGCCTCCGTTCTGCCTTCGGTTCGATCCGCGGTTGGGACGCGTTGTTGGGCCCGGCCCGCCATCCTGCTGGTGTGGCTGTGCGGGCTGCTCGGCGGTGGACTGCCGAGTCAACCGGCGGTGGTTCAGGCCGACATTTGGTACGTCGACAACGAAACCGGCCAGGACACGAACAGCGGCCGCACAGAGACCGTGGGTCCCTTGGCGGCCGGCCCGTTCCGCACCATCTCGCGGGCCCTGGCCGCCGCCCATCAAGGCGACACGATCGTGTTGGCCAAAAACGAGACCCCCTACCGCGAGACCATCACGTTGGCCGGCCGACGGAACTCCGGGTTCGACGGTCAACCGTTCCGCATCATTGGCAACGGCGCGACCCTGAGCGGCACGCAGGAGATCCTGCCCGAGCAGTGGCGGTTTGTGCAGGACAGTATCTACGAATGCCGACCGGCAGACGCCGCCTACCAACAAGTGTACCTGGGTGCACGCCCGGCGACGTTCCAGTCCCTGTCTCGTGAACGTTTGTCCGAGTTGGAGCCGCTGGCTTGGACGCTGATCGATGGTCGCCTGTACTTCCGCACCGACAACGACAACTTGCCCTCGGCCTACAACCTGCACTACGCCAAGCTGCAAACCGGCGTCACGCTGTACCACGTGACCGGAGCCTCGATCGAGAACTTGATCGTGCAGGGCTTTTGGCAGGACGGCATCAACGCACACGACAACGTCCGGGAGACAAAGTTGATTGGCGTCACCGCTCGCGGCAATGGTCGCAGCGGCGTCAGTGTCGGCGGCAGCAGTCGCTTGGATGTGGTCAGCTCTTTGGTTGGCGACAACCACTGGCACCAAGTCCGAGCCGAGGGCGTGGCCCAACTACGACTGCTGGGCAGCAACGTGCTGGAGAATGGCCAAAGCGAGGCCCAGTACCAACAAGATCAGGGTCGAATCAGCGAAGAAATTCCGGTGGTTAACACACCGATCCACGATCGCATCCCCGCTCGGCCCATCCGCCAAGCCTCACCGCCCACTCCCATTCCAGCTCGTCATTCGCGTTGGTCCGATACCGATACGATTCTACGTTAACGCCGTTCCACAATCGGGGTCAGGTGGGGAGGGGGAACACTAATCTTCACTGATCTACACTAATCGGCGATGGTCAGCTGCATGAACCGTTCATGGCGAAATGGCGGAAATGGTGAACCGCGAGAGGGGGAAGGACGCAGAGAAAACCGACAAACGGGATTTTGCTGTAAACTTCTTTCTCAACGCCAATCCAATTCCACAATCGAGGTAGGTGGGGAGGGGGAACACTAATCTTCACTGATCTACACTAATCGGTGATGGCCAGCTGCATGAACCGTTCATGGCGAAATGGCGGCGAAATTGAACCGCGAGAGGGGGAAGGACGCAGAGAAAACCGACAAACGGGATTTTGCTGCGAACTTCTTTCTCAACGCCAATCCAATTCCACAATCGAGGTAGGTGGGGATGCGGAACACTAATCTTCACTGATCTACACTAATCGGCGATGGTCAGCTGCATGAGCCGTTCATGGCGAAATGGCGGGAAAAGTGAACCGCGAGAGGGGGGAAGGACGCAGAGAAAACCGACAAACGGGATTTTGCTGTAAACTTCTTTCTCGGCGCCAAACCAATTCCACAATCGAGGTAGGTGGGGAGGGGGAACACTAATCTTCACTGATCTACACTAATCGGCGATGGTCAGCTGCATGAGCCGTTCATGGCGAAGTGGCGGCGAAATTGAACCGCGAGAGGGGGGGAAGGACGCAGAGAAAACCGACAAACGGGATTTTGCTGCGAACTTCTTTCTCAACGCCAAACCAATTCCACAATCGAGGTAGGTGGGGATGCGGAACACTGATCTGCGCTGATCTACGCTCATCGGTGATGGCCAGCTGCATGAACCGTTCATGGCGAAGTGGCGGGAATGGTGAACCGCGAGAGGGGGGAAGGACGCAGAGAAAACCGACAAACGGGATTTTGCTGCGAACTTCTTTCTCAACGCCAAACCAATTCCACAATCGAGGTAGGTGGGGATGCGGAACACTAATCTTAACTGATCTACACTAATCGGCGATGGTCAGCTGCATGAACCGTTCATGGCGAAATGGCGGGAATGGTGAACCGCGAGAGGGGGGAAGGACGCAGAGAAAACCGACAAACGGGATTTTGCTTCGAACTTCTTTCTCAACGCCAATCCAATTCCACAATCGAGGTAGGTGGGGATGCGGAACACTAATCTTCACTGATCTACACTAATCGGTGATGGTCAGCTGCGTGAACCGTTCGCGGCGAAATGGCGGGAAAAGTGAACCGCGAGAGGGGGGAAGGACGCAGAGAAAACCGACAAACGGGATTTTGCTGCGAACTGCTTTCTCGGCGCCAATCCAATTCTACAATCGAGGTAGGTGGGGAGGGGGAACACTAATCTTCACTGATCTACACTAATCGGCGATGGTCAGCTGCATGAACCGTTCATGGCGAAATGGCGGGAATGGTGAACCGCGAGAGGGGGAAGGACGCAGAGAAAATCTGACAAACGAGTTGTGGCTGCTGCTAAAATATGGTCGCGGGAGCAATTTGGAGTCGGTGCTGCGTACTCTGTTCGAACAGATTGCTGCCACGGTGACGCTCCAGCAGGCTCGCAGTATGCTGGACACGATTCGAGCTTACGTCCCGTCGGTCAATCCCGCGATTGGAGAAGAGAAAATGAAAGACTTTATAACTGAATTTTGGCCGGTGCAGCCCGAACCGGGGTCTGTCATGGACCAATTGCTCAAAAAGAGCGAAGCTCGGGGAGAGGCTCGCGGAGAGGCTCGCGGCGAAGCTCGGGGTTACATCAAGACAATTCGTATTTTACAGTCGATTCTGGGAGCACCAGAATCACCGGACGAAGCTTTCGACGGCCTGGGCTTGGCCGAGCTGGAAGCGATGATCGAGGATTTGCGGACCAAAGTCACGAGCCGTCCGACGAACTAATGCAGGTCCCTACCGGCGGCGTCCGAAAAACAGACGATTCGCCGTTAACAGGCCCGGCCCTCAGGTCCCACTGTGTCGTCCCACTGTATCGTCCCAGTGTGTCGTCCCGCCGCCACGATCAAATCGCGACCATGGCCTTCAGCACTTGTAGCTGCGGATCGAGGAAACGCGGAAAGTCGGCCGCGATCGTATCGAGCGTGCTGGTGTGGGTGATCCAGGGCTGGGTGTTGATCTGGCCGGCTGCGATCCAGTTGATAATCGCACCAAAATCACCCGGCAGCGCGTTGCGACTGGCCAACAACGTCAGCTCGCGGCGGTGCATCAAGGGATGCGGGAACTGGATCGTGTCGGCCGTGATGCCCACGTACACCAGCCGTCCGGTGAAGCTGACCAACTCCAACGCTTGGCCCATCGAACGCGCGTTGCCGGTCGCGTCGATCACGACCTCCGCCAGGTTACCGGAAGTCAACTCGGCCAATTGCGCCACGTGGGAACCGTCTGGCTGCACCGCCAGTGTCTCCGGTACCCCGAGCACTTGTTGGCAGAATTCCAAACGATCGGGTCGGACATCCAACATGATGCAGCGGCAGCCGGCCAAGCGGACGAACTCCCAAACCGCCAAGCCAATGGGTCCGGCCCCCACGATGACCACGGTTTCGCCGGGCTGTGGATTGCCGCGTTGGACCGCGTGATATCCAATCGCCAAGGTCTCGACCAACGCCAATTGCTCGAAACCCAATGCATTGCCGACATGCAGTTTCCGAGCCGGCAAGCACAATCGCTCGCGCATGCCGCCATCGCGATGAACACCGATGACTTGCAAGTCATTGCAGCAATTGCCCCGGCCGCGCCGCGAGGCAAAACTGTCGACATTGTTCATGTAGGGCTCGACACTGCAGCGATCGCCAGGTTTGAGATGCGTCACTTGACTGCCGCAGACCAGCACCTCGACACCCAGTTCATGGCCCCAGATCCGCGGGTAGCTGAAGAAGGGCATCTTGCCCAAGTAACCCCCGTAGTCCGAGCCACAGATACCCACCTGCCGGACTTGCACCAGCACTTCATCGGCGGCCGGAGCGGTGGGCTCGGGGATGTCGATGTTCTCAATCTGTTGGGGTCCGGGAAAACGTACAGCGCGCATGAATGGCTTTCTGGCTATTTGGCTATTTGGCTCGACAAAACGCAGGGGCGCTCGGCCGTGCGGTTATTGGTCAACTGGTAAGGCGTGAGCGGTTACCCATGTTCAATAACCGCCGGCGTAACGACCGCGATCGCCGGCGGCTTGCTTGAGACCGGAGGTGGGGTCGATCGTGAGGATCACGGCGGAAGCTGCGGGACGTCCGACTTTTAGGTCGTGCCCGCGTTGGCGTAACTCCTCAATGGCCGGATTGAGTTCACGCGGCGCGGTGAGGCTGCCCAGCTTGGCGGGCTCATGGCCAAACCAGTTGATGTGATGATCGGTGCCGAAGCGAGGCGCTCGGACCGCGGCTTCCGGTTCCATCTGGAACACCAAACGATTGAGCAGCACCTGCAGGGCGGCCTGATCCTGTTGATCGCCGCCCGCCACACTGATCGCCAACACCGGTTTGCCCTGTTGCAAGACCAGTGTCGGGGTCAGCGTAATGCGCGGTCGTTTGTTAGGAGCCACGATGCTGGGATGCCCCTCCCAGGTATGCAAACCGATCATCCGACTGCCCAACTCCAAGCCGATGTCACCGGCGATCACCCCGCCCCAGCCGCTGGGAGTAGCCGATACGACATTGCCCCAGGCATCGGCCACCAAGCAGCTGGTGGTGTCGTCGCTGTGTCCGCTGTGGGTTTTATAATCTTGCGGTGGAATACCCAGCAAAGGCTGCATGCCGTAGGGATCGCCAGGCTGTTGGACTTGGGCTGCCTGCTGCATGTCGATTAGGGACCGCCGCATGGCCACGTACTCGTCCGACAAGAGTTGTTGGATGGGCACTTCGACAAAGTGGGGGTCACCGAAGTAGGCATCGCGATCGGCCATGGCCAATTTGATCGACTCGACCACCAAGTGCACGTAGTCCAACGAGTTATGCCCCAGGTCGTTCAGGCCGCGATCCTCCAACATACGGAGGGTTTGCAGCGCGTAAGGACCCTGGGTCCAAACACCACACTTGTAGACATCGTAGCCTCGGAAAGACACGCGCAAGGGATCTTCCACTCGTGTGACATGTTGGGCCATGTCCACGTAGCGGAGCAGGCCACCGTTGTCGCGTGACCAGGCGTCGAGTTCCCGCGCGATGGGGCCACGATAAAAATAATCGGACACGCGGCGCAAGCCACCCTCGCGATCGCTCTGCCCCGCTTGTTCGGCGGCCACCAGGCGTTCGATCAAACGCAGAAAATTTTGATGATGTTGCACGAAGGCGGTTAAGTCTTGCGCTGGACCGCCCGCTCGGCCGGTTCGTCCCTCTGCCTCCGCCTCACCCGCCGTATCGGGCGTGGCGCGTTGCCGCAGGACTTCCAACATGGGCTGCGCGCAGTCGCTGAAGCTGCGTGTCCCGTACTTGGCCAGAGCGGTTAAGCAGGCATCCAAGAAACCTGGCACCACCACGTTGGCGATGTCGTCACGCCCTTGAATCAAGCCCTGGCGATGTTCGCGAAACCACTCGGGAGTTGCCAAGCGCGGCGCGGCCCCCAGTCCGACAATGACCTCGACGACACCCCGCTTGGCATCGTAGACCATGATCGGGACTTCACTGCCGAAACAGAACAAGCGATTCTCGACGACCGACTGCACCAACATGGAGGTCACGGCCGCGTCGACCGCGTTGCCGCCTTGCTGCAGCATCGCCAGGCCCGCGTCGCGTGATTGGCGACTGCCGGTCACGATGGCCCCCTGTTGGCCGTTGGCCGCGCGGTTGCCCGTCGGCGGCTCCGACCGTCGGCCCGCGGTCGCTCCGCGATCCTGCCGCTCGCCTCCGGACGCTGCGTTCGGCCCCGCGGAGTTGGTTGGGTCGACGGTCCGCTCCTGAGTCCAACTCGCCAGCGCCCAACGGCCCGCTCCGCCGCCCCCCGACTCGCCGACAAGGCAGCACAGGCCAGTGACAAAACCGATCAGCACACGTAGGGCGGTCCGAGACAGCCGACGTGCCGCGATTTGCTCGCCTGTCTGCCGAGCCGCACGGGCTTCCTGCAGCAAACCATCGGCCGCGCTGACCGTGGCACCGATGACCGGAGCACCGGCGATCGTGTGGTCGGCACGCGTGTGGGATTGGTCCATGACATTGACTCCTTCTGAAGACTCGGCAGTGCCCGTGCCCGCGAAACCGCGGCGCGTTGGCCCACTCGGCCAGCCCCGACCGCTCTATGTTAATCCCTAGGCAGTCGGACTAGTAGCGGCGGAGAACGGGTGGACGACAGGGAGAGCGACCTGACTTTCTTTCGCTGTGGCCAGCAATTATCATCGGAGCGGGCGGGGATTCCCCCGCTTCCCTGTCGTTTTCCGATGCATCCTGTGTTCTGCGAGTCCCCTCGGCAAAATGGGTCGGTTCCTGGCCACTGCCTACGCTTTTCTTGCAGTCCCAACCCTCGTTACGAGTCCACCATGAGTCCACCGCCCGCTGCCGTCGCCGCGCCGCCCGTCGGCCAGAACCTGTCGCCGGAGTACCGTCAAAGTTTCAACGTCCTGAAAAAGTTGGACGAGCCAATTGCGCCCACGCAGCTGACCTTCGGCTATCGCCTGGGAATCGGTGTTGTTTCCGTGCTGATGGTCCTATTGCCCTTGATCTACCTGTCGCTGATCGCAGTCGTGCTCTACGGCGTTTACTACCATGCCGTCAACCACACCGACATCTTGTTGGCGGCACGCGGCCGAGGTGCGTTCATGGCGCTTTTGGTCTACTTGGCACCCATTTTTATCGGTGGCGTGGTGGTCATCTTTATGTTGAAGCCCTTGTTCGCCAAGACCGAGGAGCCACCCACCTTGGCGGTTCTGACCCCGGAGCAAGAGCCGTTGCTGTTTGCCTTTGTTGAACGGATCTGTCGTGCAGT
This sequence comes from Pirellulaceae bacterium, assembly GCA_018402565.1. Classification (GTDB taxonomy): domain Bacteria; phylum Planctomycetota; class Planctomycetia; order Pirellulales; family Pirellulaceae; genus M30B19. Next base: position 435,823 of record JAGYIQ010000005.1, read on the forward strand.
CAACGCCCCGATGCCACGCGAGATCGCGCTGGACAATCAAGTCAACGCCTCGGCCAGCTTTCGTCGAGGTGTGTGGAGCATGTTCTCGAATGACTTGCGTTTGACCATCGGCACCCCGTTGGTGGCTGGCATGACGACACAACAATTCGCTGGCGTGTTGGCCCACGAGTTTGGTCACTTCGCGCAAGGGGCAGGCATGCGACTGTCTTACCTGATCCGCACCATCAGTCATTGGTTGACCGCCGCCGTCTACCAACGCGACAATTGGGACGCGCAATTGGTCGAGTGGTCCAACACCGACATACGAGTCTCGTGGGTCGTCTACCTGACTCGTGGCGTGGTCTGGTTGACTCGTCGCGCGCTGTGGGTGCTGATGTACGTGGGGCATCTGGTCAGCAGTTACCTGTTGCGCCAGATGGAATTCGATGCGGATCGCTACGAGACGCGTCTGTCCGGCAGTGAGACCTTTGCCCAAACCAGCCAGCGTCTGACTCAACTGAGTGTGGCTCACAGCGTGGCCCTGGACGATCTGTCCGACTTCTATCGCGAGGGTCGCTTGGGCAACAATTTTCCCAAACTGATCAACATGAACGTCAACAAGTTCGACGAATCCACTTTGGAGAAAATTCGAGAATTAGAGAAACAGCAAACTTCCGGCCTGTTTGATACGCACCCCAGCAATCAAGAACGCATTGCCAGTGCTCGTCGGGAGAATACCGCGGGCGTGTTCCGAGACGATCGACCGGCAAGTGTGCTGTTCCGCGACTTTGACGCCACCGCGGTGCACACCACTCTCTTGTTCTATCGCCAAGTTTTCGGCGATGCGTTTGATTGGAAATCGGTCCACGATGTGGAGGAGTTGGTCGAGAAACAACGCGTCGCCAATCTGGCGTTTGAGTCCCTGAACCGGGTCACGCAAGGCAGTTACAGCTTCATGCGACCATTGACTTTGGGCGCTGTCAAACTGCCGACACCCGTTCCAGTAGCGGCTGCCGCGAAGAAGTTGTTGGAACTGCGTGCGACGATCGAACGCGGGGCAGCCGGCTACTCAAAGTGCGCCGATCGCTGGTCCGAAACAGGAGTCGCCCGCGTGGAAGTCGCTCAATCCTGCCTGCTGCAGAAAGCGGGCTTTAAGATTCCCAAAAATCTGTTCAATCCACCCCTGACCAATCAGGGTCAGTGCGACGCCCTGTGGAACTCCACCAATCAAAAACGCGAAACCTTGCAAGCAGAAATGACGCCGTACGAGGAAGCCTTGGCTAAACGCATCAACTTGACTTTGGGTGTCCTGTTTCATGTCACCGACGAGGAGTTTCCTGGTCGCGAGTTGCTGTACGGCATCGCCACCCGGATGTGCGGCAGTTACACCGCCATGCGGGGACAGGTCGAGGCGGTGATCTCGGTTCGCGAGCGGTTCGCAGCCTTGGCCTTGCTGTTGGAGAACTGCAGCGATGGCGTCCCGTCGCAGGTTTGTTTCGACACGCTCAAAGGCTTGATTGAAGAACTCAAGGGATTGCTGCTGGGCATTCGCGCCGACCTGAAAGACCGCAAGTACCCGTTCGATCATGCCAACAAAGAAATCCGCATCGGCGAGTTTCTGGTTTCAGAGCTGCCGATCGACGAAGACCTCGGACCGATCATTGCGGCCGTGGAACGACTACTAGAAGAGTTCCCGCGGTTGTATATCCGCGTGTTCGGCCAAATTTGCTGGGTCTGTGAGCAGGTTGAAACTTGGTTGGAGTTGCCGTTGGCAGCCGAGCCGCCCAAAGCAGAGGCCGAGGCGAGTTAAGGCCGCTGCGTCTCAGCCGAAGGGCTGACTCGCTCACCGAGTCGGAGCTGTCTCGGATGCCTCACTGGGCTTCCCGGTTGATCGGCACGGGTGGTAGATCCTGTGGCAGCGGCGGGATCAACAACCCGGTCGACGGATCCTGTGCAGGTGGCCGATTCGACTCGCGCCTCGCGGCTGGGTTGTCGATGGATCGCGTCTCCGTCGAGCCACCGTTGGGATGATTGGCCCGATGTGTCGCCAGCGTTGTCGGGTCGGTGGGTGCCAAACGAGTCGCAGGTGCGGCCACGCCGCTCAGCGATGACAAACCCGAGGTGAAACAGCCGGTACTGAACATCAGCAAGCCCAAGAACCCTAAGCCGCAGGACCGAACCCCGGAAGCGGACGCACGATGGGATGACACGAATGACCAATCTTTTTGCATGATTTACCCTTTTATTAGCCTTCTACCTTAATCGAGATGGCAGAGTGATTGTCGAGTCGCTGCGGTAGTTGGATATCGGCGGTGACGGCTGACCGGGCGAAACTCCGAGAGTTGTCGAGGCATTTGCCGCTCCACCGACCGGCACGCCGGCCGACCGGGCGGGTGACAACAACGGCAACGGAGCGGACTTGCTGGCGGGGGCTGTCATTGGGGCGGGGACTGGGGCGGGGACTGGGGCGGCCAATGCTGCTGGCGGCGAGGTGATCGGTCGAGCGGGCGGGGGGGCAGTCGCAACGTTATTCAAGCCGGCTCGCATTTGCTGGACGTAGAAATTTTCGTTGCCTGATGGGTTGTTGTCGGCAAAGCCGGCGGTCGCGACGGTGTTCATAGCGTTCATTGGCCCAGCCACTGGCGCCCCACCGGTTGGACCACCGGCGACGTTGGCCGAGAAGGCCGCGGGAACGACGCTCCGATCGGCGATGGCGTCCGTAGCCACCATTGGATTGACACGCTGCTGGCGCCTGGCGATGGCATCTTCTTCGCGACTCCCGGCACCGACCCACTGCAACCAATCCAATTGCAGCTCGGACAGATCCTGGTAGCCATAAATCTCGCGCATGGCTTGGTCCCAAGCCACGGTCACCGGTTGGCTGCGTTCGTTTTGGAGGCCGCGTTCGATCAATTGAACGAATTGCTGATGGCCGCCCTGAGCGATGAGGAACTTGGCGACGGAATAACCTTGGGCGTACAAGGGCAGCATATCGGCTGGATAGTCGCGCATGGGAAACATGCGATTGAAGGGAATGCCCTGCTGTTGTTGCGGGGAGAGAAACCGCAGCAAGAGCGTTTGAATCTTTTCACGTTCGCTGGCGTGTTCGATCGTGGTACAGGCGCCTTCGTCGGCCCAGCGAGGCAAGCGTTGTTTGAAATGAGTGGCGAACAGAGTGTGCGTGATCTCGTGAGGCAACACGCTGTCCAGCAAGCGATCGGTCGGGCCAAAAACTTTCATATCCCAATCGCTGGGTAGGCCGTAGCCATTTTCCGGCAGCAAGAACGACGTCTCGCCATGGGCTTGATTGGAGACGGTCACAGTGATCGGACAGGGCTGCGGCCACGGCGGTAGTGGCTGGCCCAACCACTGCATTGCCAACAACTCGCGATAGCCCTCCGCTCGATCTCCGACGGCTTGGGCCAGATTGGCGTTGGCGGCTTGGACCACAAAATTCCGCGTGACGTACACGTTCCCTTGGAATTGACCCAAGTTTTGGTACCGCGTGACTTCGCTGGCGATCCGAGCCTCCGAGTTGGTCTCGGTGGGCGGCTTGTAGAAACGCTCGGCGGGCTGTGCTTGCCCCCAAAGTGCGGTGGCGCTGGCGTGCCCCAAGAGCACAAACAGTCCCAGCAAACCCAATCTGAGTTTAGTAACTTGCCCGAACTGGGAAACTCGGTGGTGCGGCGAGCACCCACGGCGGTTAGCTTCCATGCTACCGAACTCCGAAAGACGACCGGTCGATCACGCGAGCCGGACACCATCCATGGTCTCCGCGGCAACCGACTTTCGCTTGGCAGAGTAGCTCAGAGCCAAAAAGTCCAACAGAGAACTTGAGCGGTTTGCCGTCCTGACCCGGAAGATTCGGGGAGATTCTTCGGTGCGTCCGCTAGCAACTCTTCGGCTGTGGATGATTCGGAGGACCGCTGCACGGGCTGTAGCGGTTGCAAGGATTTGGCAGACACTGCGGCTTGCAGGGATCAAGCAATACTTCTTGAATCTGGGCCGCCTTCTTACCGATCCTTCCCTAGAGTTGAAGTAGGTCGCCATCGCAGCGGAATTGTCGCCGTGGTCACGGCCTGAGTCATTACTTCGAGAAACCACTATGTCAGGTATTCAATCCTCCGTCGGCCTGATTTCCGGCATCGATATTGCCGGAACGGTACGGCAATTGATCGACATTGCCGGACGTCCCCGGGCGCGGCTGGCGGCGCGTGCCGAGCGGTTGGTCAGTCAGCAGACGGCCATCACGGACATGACCAAGTTGGTGGTGTCGTTGGAGTTGTCGGCCAAGCGTCTGGGTGGTGAAAATAGCGTCTTCAATTCGGTGCGGGTGAAATCCTCCAGCGAGTCGGTGTCGGCTGTGCGGAACGGCACTCCCGCGGTGGGCAGCTTCAGCCTGACGCCATTGCGGCGAGCTGAGACCAATCAGTTGCTGAGCTCACGGGTGGCCTCACCGACGACGCCCCTCGGCGCCGGCTCGATCTCGTTTCAAACGGGCGGCTTGTTCGAACAGCCAATGGCCTTGGACCAACTGAACGGCGGCGCCGGAGTCGCGCGGGGTCAGATCCGCATTACAGACCGGAGCGGCAGCACCGCCGTGGTCGATTTGCGAAACTCCAAGAACATGCAGGACGTGCTGGAGGCGATCAACAGCAACACCAGCTTGAACGTCGAAGCACGGACCCAGGGGGATCGGATCGAGTTGGTGGACCTCACGGGTCAAACCGCCGCCAATCTCCGCGTGCAAGAAGTCGGCAGTGGCACAACGGCATTTGATCTGGGCTTATCGGGTATCAACGTCGCTGCCAACTCGGCCTTGGGCAGTGACTTGGTTTCTTTGTCCAGCCAAACGCTCTTGTCCACGCTGAACAACGGCAACGGGGTGGCCTTCAAGAGTGGCAACGCCGCCATCTCCATCGCGTTGGCCGATGGCGGTCCGAGTGTCGACGTGGACTTTGGTACCGCGCAGACCATGGGTCAAGTGGTGGACCTGATCAATGCCGCCGATCCGACTCGCGTGCAGGCCCAGATCAGCGCGTCGGGCGATGGGCTGGAGATTCTCGACTTGACCACGGGCAGCGGTTCGTTGACGGTCAGCAATGGGATCGGCAGCACGGCGGCGGATGATCTGGGGATCTCCGGTACCGCAGCGGGAGCCACCTTGAGCGGACGACGTGTGCAAGCCGGCCTCAATACCGTGCTGCTGTCTCGGCTGGGCGGCGGGCAGGGCTTGGGTCAGTTGGGCGTCCTCTCGATCACGGATCGCAATGGCAACGCCGCCAACGTGGATCTGTCCAACGCCGGCACCTTGGATGACGTGCTATCGACGATCAACAACACCGCCGGCATCTCCGTGCGAGCGGTCGTCAATAGCAATCGCACGGGCTTCGAGATCCGCGATGAAAGCGGTGGCAGCGGGCCCTTGGTAATCGCCGATGGCGGCGACGGTTTGGAAACTGCCACCAAACTGCGGATTGCTCAGTCCACCAATCAATCGGTGGCCAGTTCCGCGGTGCTGGACTTGCAAACGGTCAATCGCGGCACGCGGCTGGCCGATTTCCGGGGTGGTGTGACGACCGGTTCGTTCCTGATTCGCAATTCCAGTGGCGCTTCGTCAGCCGTGAATCTCTCCGTGTTGGGCTCGCAGACGATTGGCGACGTTTTGGATGCCGTCAACAGCCTGGGCATCGGCGTTCAAGCATCGATCAACGCGGAAGGCAACGGCATTCGCTTGATTGACACTTCGGGCGGCAGTGGATCGTTCACCATCTCGGATGTCGGCAACGGCCAAGCCGCGACCCAGTTGGGCATCGCCGGTGTGGGCACCGATCAAGGCGGAGCGTTGACCCTCAGCGGTTCGCAGCGAACAACTCTCGATATCTCGGCCACGGACTCCTTGGACGATGTGGTGACCAAGATCAACGAGGCGGGGGCCGGGGTGCGGGCCTCGCGGTTCTTCGACGGCACCGGCTATCGTTTGAACTTGACCAGCGAAACGGCGGGTGCGGCGGGCAATATCTGGTTGGACAGTTCCTTGGACCTGACCTTCAGCCCCATCACTCAGGGCCGCGATGCATTGGCCCAGTTCGGCCCGCCGGGCAGTTCGGCCGCGCTGTTGCTGGCCTCGAACTCCAACACGTTCACTGGCTTGGTCCCCAATGTGGACTTCACGATCAATCAGGCCAGCCAGGAGGAAGTCACGATCACGGTGGAATCCGACCGTGACGCCATCAGCAACGCCGTCCAGTTGTTCGTCGATCAATTCAATGGGATAGCCGAAAAATTGAAGGAATTGACCAGCTTCGAGTCTGCGACCACCGCCACGGGCGTTCAGGTCCGCACCGGCTTGCTGTTTGGTACACCAGAAGTATTGCGGATCGAACAGGACCTCAACCGATTGGCGACTGCCACTTTTACCGGAGCCGGTCCCCTGCGAGGCCTGCGCGAGGTGGGCATCGAGTTCAACGCCGAGAGTCGGACGCTGGAGTTTGACAAAACCAAGTTCGAGCAGGCTTTGGAGCGAGACCCCAACGCCGTTGCACAATTGTTTGAATCGGAAGATACCGGCGTTGCCGCTCGTTTCACCGCAGTCACCGATCGCTTGGCTGGCATTGACAATTCGGTATTACTCAACCGCAACGCGACGATTCAACGACAAATCGAATCGATCAACGATCGAATCAATTCGCAAACCGAGCGATTGGAATCGTACCAAAATCGCTTATTGAAGCAGTTTTTCCGGATGGAAGAAACCTTGGCTCGGATGCAGCGTAGCCAGACAGCCGTGGGTTCAATCCAGTCCATTCCCGCCATCTCCAGCAGCAATCGGTAGCCTAAATGAACGACAAAGCTCGGCAACAGTACTTAAGCAATGAGGTATTGAGCGCCAGTCCGCAGAAGCTACGCAAGTTGCTGCTGGACGGGGCGATCCGCTTTGCCAATGAAACCATCCGACACTGGAGCGTCAACGACTTCGAGTCCGGCTTGGAGAGCACCAATCGCACGCGTGACATCCTGTTGGAACTGCTGGTCACGATCCGTGACGTCCCTGAGAACAAGCCGATCATGGATTTGTACCGGTTTCTCAACCGTGAAATCAACGTGGCGTCCTTCGAGCGCTCGCAAGAACGGCTGCAACAAATCATCCGAGTGCTGACGGTCGAGCAAGAGACCTGGACCATGGTGTGCGATAGCCTGCGCACGCTGGCACCGCCCACCAACCACTCCGCCATTCCCGTCCATCATCTGGCCACTCCGGATGCCAATGTCGGGTTCACTGCGGGTTCCTTTAGTTTCGAAGCCTAAGCGTCAATGCCAGCGATTGAATTGGCGGAGGCGCTGCAGCGGCTACACAGCCACCTGCGGAACAGCCGACCACGCGATGCCGAGCCGATCGATTTGTCGAGGGCCGTCAATCGTGTGCTGGCGGAAGATCGACTTGCCCCCCACGATCATCCGCCCACCGACCAATCGCTCCGCGACGGCGTGGCCTACGCTGCTGCACAAGTCGAGCAAACGGGCGAATCGCAAGTCGCGGCACCCGACCAGACGGACTCGTCAAGCGCGAGCGATGCCGACTTGGCACGACTCCGCTCGATCGTTGGCACCGTCTACCCCGGTGACCTGACGCCCGCCCCGCTCCTGCCCGGACAAGCCGTCCGCGTCATGACCGGTGCCCCCCTGCCGGCTGGGACCGTGGCCGTGGCCATGATCGAAGACGTGCAGTTCCTTTCGCCGCCGCAGGACCAAACTTCGACCGCCGCAGCCTCAACCGGCGCAGCCCCGATCGCCGCCGCTTACGCCCCGGGCAGGCCCTGGCAGACGGCCGAGTCGGCCACGCACGTCCTCGTCCCACCCTCAACCGCGACTCAGCCGCGATACGTGTTGGCCCAAGGTCAGGTTTATCGGCGCGCCGAGGTGCTTGTGACCGCGGGCACTCGGCTGCGACCCGTCCACGTGGGACTGCTGGCCAGTGCCGGTTACGCCCAACTGCCCTGCTTTCGCCCGCCCCGTGTCGCCGTCCTGACCACCGGCGATGAACTCTGCCCGCCTGGCGCCGCGCTGCCGCCCGGCCAGATCTACAACTCCAACGGCCCCTTGCTGCAAGCCGCGCTGCAGCAAGCAGGAATCCCACACTGCCACGTTCAACACCTGGGCGACTCCCAAGCTGAGATCCGCGCATTCTTGGCCGAGCAATTGGGACAAGTCGATTTACTGCTGACGACCGGTGCTGTCTCGGCGGGCCAGAAAGACCAACTGCCACACCACTTCGCGGACTTGGGCGTCGAGCCCCTGTTCCATGGCGTCCACATCAAACCCGGCAAACCCGTGTACTGCGGTCACTGGTCAAGGCAGCCTGCCAACCGCGCCGCCCCAGAGCCGCCCGCAGCCACCTACGTCTTGGGCCTGCCGGGGAATCCGATCAGCGTCTGGACCACCTTCCAACTCTTCGCCCGACCGATCTTGGCCGCGTTGCTGGGGACCTCGGCTCCGCCACGTTGGCTCCACGCTCGCTTGGCACACAGCGGCCACTTCAATGACGCGCGGCTGACGTTCTGGCCCGGCCGACTCGAGACGACCGATGCGCCCTGGCAAATCACTGCATTGAAAAATACTGCGCTGAAAGATACTGCGCTGAAAGATACTGCGGTGGCAACAGCGGCGGTACCCGACTCCGCTGTGTTGCTGCCCACCGTGACTCCCCTGCCCTGGCAAGGCTCGCCCGATCTCAAGACCCCAACACTGGCGAACGTCTTGATCTACTTCCCGCCCCAGCCGAGCGGTCCAACCACTACCGCCGCGACACCTGTGTCCGTTCTGTGGCTGGAGGAATAGCAGCTGCGGCTCGGGTGTACCTATCTGGTTCGCGACTTCGTGGAATCAGTCGAATCGCTCAGGATCGAAGACCGGTTCGGCCGTCGGGCAACTTTTGAGTACGAGCACGACTGTCGTGACACGTACGAGTACCGTTGCACTGAGTACGAGTACGACGGCCAACTGCTCAGACAAGTACGAGCACCCTTGCACTGAGTACGCGTGCAAGTTCGACTGTCCTGACAAACACTCGCTGGCAAGAGACGTATCGCTGGGGACCTACCAGTTCAGCGGCTCGCGCCACCGACGTCGCAGGGTCTCGATATCGATATCGATCAACGTCGCATCGCCGTCGCGGACGACCACGCGGGAGCTGTCGGTGACGGCCCCCAGTTCGCAGCAGGGGACGCCGTCCAACGCCGCCACGACCGATGCGACATGTTCGGGCCGCACTTCCAATAAAAAGCGCGAATTGGATTCAGCGAACAATCGCACCAGATTGATGGGCAAACGCTGACGTTCACCAGCGTCACAGGCAGCCTCCGTGGACAGCAACTCCAGTCGCTCCAACTGCAATGCTACACCCAAGCGACCGGCAAAGGCCATCTCGCTGACAGACACCGCCAAACCGCCTTCCGACAGGTCGTGACAGGCAGCGATCCACCCGGCCTGGATGCACTGATGCACCGCTTGGAAGGTCCGCCAGGCCAACTCAGGCCGTACGGTGGGCACTTGTCCGCCGTGCAAGTCGCGCACCATTGATAGATGGGAACCGGCCAACTCGCAGTAAGTCCCACCGACTTGGAGCACTCGGTTGCCGGCCTGCTTGAAGTCCATCGTGACACACCGATCGGCCCGCTCCACTTGACCCAAGGCGCTGATCAACAGCGTATGCGGGATGCGGATCGTCTGCCGTTGCCCGGTGGCGTCTTGGTAACTGAACTCGTTGTGCAAGCTGTCCTTGCCGCTGATAAACGGCACCTGCCAAGCCAAGGCCAAGTCGTGGCAGGCCAGTGCCGCGCGGACCAGGGCCCCAAGCGTTTCGGGGCGATCGGTATGCCCCCAACAGAAGTTGTCCAGCACGGCGATGCGGCGAGGATCCGCCCCCACCGCCACACAGTTTCGGATGGCCTCGTCCATCGCAGCCGTCGCGGCGTGATACGTATCAAAATCGCTGAACTGTGGCGCCAAACCATTGGCAACTACGATCGCGCGTTGGCTGTTCAACCGCGGGCGTACCACCGCCGCATCACTGGGGCCGTCCGCCCCCGCACCGACCAATGGCTTGATCACCGACCCGCCTTGCACCTCGTGGTCGTACTGCTGGATCACCCAATGTTTGCTGGCGATGTTGAGATGCCCCAACAAGTCCAACAAAATGGCTTCCCAATCCTGCGGCAACGGCGTAGCGGTTGCGTCTGCGGCGTTTGCACTGAGGCTGACTGCCCGCAACTCGCTGGGCTCCACCGGTTCGTAAACGGCCTGCCGCACCACCGGTGGTCGGCCGCCGTGCATGAACTCCAGATCCAATTGCCCGACGACTTGCCCGTGGTAACGCAGTTGCAGTTGACCATCCCCGGTGAAGTGTCCCAACACGGTCGCCTCGACCGACTCGCCCTCACACAGTGTGCGAAGTGCCTCCCAGTGATGCGGCGGGACACTGAGTACCATGCGTTCTTGGGCTTCGGAGATCCAAATTTCGGTATAGGTCAAACCTTGATACTTCAGCGGCGCCAAGTCCAGATCGACCACGGCCCCCAGATCCTCGGCCATTTCCCCCACCGCGCTGGAGAAGCCACCCGCGCCACAATCCGTCACGGCGGTGTACAGCTCGCGATCGCGGGCTTGCAGCAGGACGTCTTGCAACATCTTCTCGGTGATGGCATTGCCGATCTGCACGGCTCCGCCGCTGAGTTTCTCGCTCTTGTCGGTCAACTCCACCGAGGAGAACGTCGCGCCGTGGATGCCATCGCGACCGGTGCGACCGCCCAGGGCCACGATCAAGTCGCCGGCCTGCGGTTGCTTGAAGCTCTTATCCACGGGGATCAAGCCCACGTTGCCGCAGAACACCAGCGGGTTGCCCACGTAGCGGCGGTCGAAATACAGGGCCCCGTTGACGGTGGGGATCCCCATGCGATTACCATAATCGCGGACGCCAGCGACCACGCCCCGCATCACTCGGGCTGGATGCAGGACGCCTTCAGGCAAGGCCTGCGGATCCAAATCCGGCGGAGCAAAACAAAACACGTCGGTACTGCAGACGGGCTTGGCACCCAAGCCGGTGCCCAGCGTATCGCGGATCACACCACCAATGCCCGTATTGGCGCCACCGTACGGCTCCAATGCACTGGGACGGTTGTGCGTCTCGACCTTAAAGCAGACATGAAACTCATCATCGAATTTCACAATACCGGCATTGTCTTTAAATACGCTCACGCACCAGTCGTCCGACCCCCATTGCTGCCGCAACTGATTGGTGGCCTGAAAAATGGTTTCCTTTAGCATATTCTGAAATTGTCGCGTTCCCGCCGCATCGCGGTACTCGATCCGGCCCGCCAAAGTCTTGTGGCTGCAGTGTTCGCTCCAAGTCTGCGCGATGGTCTCCAGCTCGATGTCGGTCGGATCGCGATCCAGGCCGCGGTAGTGCGTCTGGATGGTTTGCATTTCCACCAGATTCAAGCTCAGCCCGCCCTGGCGACTGATGGCCAGCAACTCCGCGTCATCGGCGGCGCGGAGGGGTACCTGCACGCATTGGAAGTCGTATTGCACTTGGCCCGTCAGCGACTGCAACTGCAGTGGTGCCGGCACGATCTCTTCGATCGAGGCGTTGGCCAAGACTTTTCGTTGCAGCAGCGCCAAGGTTTCTGCACTCACATCGCCCAGCGAGTACTTGCGATAGGTGCGGACCGCCGTCACCGGCCAACCCCCCGCCTGCAGTGTATGGAGCGCGGTCAGAGCCACCGCATCGGTTACACCCGGCTTGAGCATCACATAGAGGCAATGTTCGGCCGCCTGCACCTCGTTCAACTCCGGAGCGCCAACTCGACCGATCTGACCCGTCTCCGTCACGCCATCGACCAGCAGCCGTCGGGCGATCGTCTCCACGACGGCGGCCTCCAAGTCACCTTCCAACAGGTAGCCATGAGCCGCGCGAACACGGGGCGGTTGTGGCAATCGCAAGTCCAACGCGGCCCGTACGATGGCCTGAGCCAAATGATCGTGTTCCTGGGCTTTCGACCGGATCTCGACTTGCCACAGGTGCGTACCACCAACGAGCGACTGAAGCGTCGAATCTTCCAACATTCCCGGACTCATGCAGCGAGGTTCTTTCTACGGATGGCTTGACAATTTATTCTTGGCGACCGATCAGCGGCGGCATGGGGCAGTCCAACAGATCGGCAATTCCCCGCACCAACTCGGCCTCGCGGACTCGGACCAACTGATCGGCCGATACGCAAGCGGAGCAGGCCAACAGCACGTCGCGGCGAGCCTGGGCGGACAGCTCGGCCAACTTCTGCAAGGCCAGCTCCAGTTGCTGGAAGTTGCATCGCTCGACCGGCAACAATTGGACCGGCAACCCCGACAATTGAGCAGCTCCAGCCGCAAAAGCTTGGGGAACTTGGCTCTCCAAGTTGCCAGCCCGCGCCAGCGTGGAGAGCAACAATGAGACCTCACCCACGAGCGATCGCGGGGGCACCGGGCGGGGGACGCGGAGCGGCCGCGCGGCATAATGGGAATGCAAGTGACGATAAAGGACCTGCGATAAAGTCCACTCAAAAACGGTCACTTGGGAATCGGCTTGCACCAATGCCTGGAACGCCGGGATAAACGCCTGGTACTGCGATAGACTCATCATGCGGAGCATCGGCAGCGACATGTCGACCAAGGGCAAACGCGTCGCGCCGGGGATCCCCTGCACCTGCGGCCACAAGGTCACCACGACGTTGAACAGATCGACCGGCACCAAGGTCTGCAACAGGGCCAACTGGCGCCGCGCCTTTTCTGGCTCCGAGTCCAAGACCAGCGCCATAACAAGTGCCCGCGCCGAGTAGGGTTCGTGAGCGGCGTCGATCAGGCCCTGGGGCAATTGGGCCAACAACCGCTGGGCGTAGTCCTGATGCTCCTCCTGCGGCGCCCGACCTGATCGGCGGCCGCCATCATCTCGGGCACGGAATACTGCGCTGACCTGTCAGGGGCCACGCCAGCCGCAGCTCGAGCCGCCGACCCACCGCGTGGCTGGCGATCCAATTCCCGCATCCGGGACGTAGGAGCCAAGCCCGACAAACCGGCCGCCGCCAGATCCGCACCGCTGGATCGGGCCGAGCGGCTCTCCCTAGCTGCACCGGTCGCTGGCTGGGCCGCGGAGAAACTGGCGCCAGCCCGCAGTGAACTTTCAGCCGCTTCGGCCAAGTAGTTGCCATCCCAATTCGGTTCGATCGCCAGGATCCGCTTGGGCAGCGGCGGATGCGTGGCCAACAGTCCCGACAAGCCCTCGAAAACCCCTTGAGCAAAATACATGTGGCTGGCCATCGAGGCATTGGGATGCTGGAGTCGGCCCCCAAAAATCGCCCCACCTATTCGTTTCAGGGCGCCGGAAATGCCGGTTGGATTTCGCGTGAATTGGACCGCCGAGGCATCCGCCAAGTACTCGCGTTGCCGCGACACCGCCGCCTTGATCAAACCACCGAGAAAAGACCCCAAAGAGCCCAAGACCAGCAAGACCACACCCAACATCAACAACGCGGCAATCACACCACCATTGTTTTTATTGTTGGACCCCAGGTGCATGTAGCGCATCGACCGCAGCAGCCAATGCCCGATCAAACTCAACAACAGAATCCCATGCAGGATGCCAATCAAGCGAATGTTGGTCCGCATGTCGCCGTTGAAGATATGAGAAAACTCGTGGGCAATCACGCCCTGCAATTCGTCGCGGCTGAGATTCTCGATCGCCCCCCGCGTCACTCCAACCACGGCATCCCCCGGCAAATAACCGGCGGCAAAGGCGTTGATGCCCGGCTCTTCCATCAAATAGACCGGCGGTACCGGCGTGCCAGAGGCGATCGCCATCTCCTCCACGATGTTCAAGAGCCGTCGCTCCAAGGGATCCGACGTGTGGTGAGCCAATTGTCGCCCCCCCACGCTCTCGGCCACTCGCGTCCCGCCACCCCAACGCAGTTGGCTGATCTGGTACAAGCTGCCCAAGCCAATGACGGCCAGAGCCCCAGCCCCGAACAGAAAAGCAAACAACCACGGCCGTACCCCAGCATCCGCCGCCGAGTTCCCGCCCAACGAACGCGCGGATGATTCGACTGACGCCGCACCCACCCCATAGCCGATGGCGGCCAGCGCAATCACGATCGCCGCCACCGCCAACGAAAACAGCAAGATCAAACGCGTCGTTTGACCCCGCGCCGAATCCTGCTGTTCAAAAAATCGAGTGGACATCAGTTGAAGGAAACCTTGGGTGCTTCGGCGATGGCGGCACTGTCAAATTCCAAATGCCGACGATCTTGGCCATGACCCGTCAGCCCCGCCACCAACACCGGCGGGAAGGTCTGCTTGTAGGTGTTGTACTCGGTCACCGAATCGTTGTAGCCCTGCCGAGCGAAGCTGATTTTGTTCTCGGTCGACGTCAGCTCTTCGGTCAACTGGATCATGTTCTGGTTGGCCTTCAAATCGGGGTATGCTTCAGCCAAGGCAAACAGCCGACCCAACGCACCCGACAGGCCCTTCTCGGCCCCCATCATGGCCGTCATGGCCTGCGCATCGCCCGGATCCCCCGCTGCGCCCTGCAGGCCCGTCACCGCGGCATTCCGCGCCTTGATCACGGCCTCCAACGTGTCCCGCTCGTGGGCCATGTATCCCTTGGCAATCTCGACCAAATTCGGAATCAAATCGTGCCGCCGCTTCAACTGCACTTCGATTTGAGCAAACGCGTTGTCCACGCGATTCCTCAGAGTGACCAACTGATTGAAGATGGTCACACCGTAGATGAACAACAATACACCGATGCCGGCCAACCCACCCAAAACAATCAAGGCGATGTACATAGCGTTATCTCTCACTCTCAGCAGAAGGCTTCGGGGGTTGTTGATTTTTCCAGACAAACACGCCAGAGTGCCGCCCGACTCCAGTCAATCGAGCAAAAACTCGGTCGCTTCCCATCCACCGAAACGCTGGACGCGTTCCGCTACGGAAAAATCAACAAGTCCTCAGGGACCCAATCGTCGAGTAAAATCTTAGCATTCCTGGCGGCCAAGCGACAGGTCCAGGCGGCATTCCCACAAAAAAAGCAGGCCGGCTCCCGCTGGGGAACCGGCCTGCTCAAGAGATTCTCCGCCGACAACGTCCGGGAGGAACCCGCCACGTGGCCTGCGATCGACAATCGCTTAACGCGACATGAATTCGACCACCATGTTGCCGTCCACTGCCAAGCTGATGTCAGCGGCACCCGGACGGGTCTGCACAGTGATGGTCATGGTATCGCTGTCAAAATTCGCCCACTCGATGCCCTGAGTGCTGCTGTTGACCAGATTGCCGCGGTAGTAGTTCCGCAACGCTTCCTGGCCACGGACCGTGATCACGTCCCCCGGTCGAACCTGGAACGAAGGCACGTCGACCTTGCGGCCGTTGACGCAGAAGTGGCCGTGGGCCACGCCCTGCCGAGCCTGAGGCCGAGTCTTGGCCAAGCCCACGCGGCGAACAACGTTGTCCAACCGACGCTCGCAGCTCAGCAACAGGTTCTCGCCCGTGTTGCCCTTGGCGTGCTTGGCCAATTCGAAGTAACGACGCAGCTGCTTCTCGCTGACACCGTAATAATACTTGATCTTCTGCTTCTCACGCAGACCCATGCCGTAGTTCGAGGGACGACGGCTGCGAGTATGCATGCCGGGCGGGTTCTTCCGCTTGTCCAATGCCTTGACGGCGCCGTTGTCTTCATACAGCATCACGCCGATACGGCGATTGATGCGTCCTTTTGGGCCGGTATACCGAGCCATGCGAACAAACCTTTCAAATCACAAGGGTAGGGAAGCGGCATTTATCCGCCTGGCGATGACTACCGCCAGCGGCCAGGACACCCGCAACCCGACAGGACACACCTGAGAGAGCTCGGACACCCAGCAACCCGAGCGACTCCGCCGAACCCGCACCTAAACCGCCACCACGGCTCCCAGCCCAAAAGACCAGAGACCGCAGTGACAACCCAGTGATCGGATCGAACCGAAATCGCACCGAGAAACACCGTATACCAATGACAAACCAGCCCCCGAAGACAGGCTCCAGGCACTGGGGAGGCCCATTATGCCAGGCTTTTGGCCACTTTCAAGCCCAAAAGCTGATTTTGTCAGCACCGCGTGGCTCGACCGTATCCCACCGGATCCCAAACCGAGCCAAACCGAGCTGGACCGAGCCAAACCGAGCCGCCGTGGGCTGCTAGCGAGGCTCGCGAGCGATCGTCGCTCCCCGCTGCACCTTCTGCTCCAACGCCGGAATCTTGAGCACTTTGTTGGCCTTGTCGTAACAGACGATCTTCAGATGCTCGGGGTAGACGGATTCGCTGCCGTGCACCTTGATCAGCTTGTCGCCCTCCCGCTCCAGATCGGCCAATTCCCGCCGCTTCTGATTGTTCAGGTACGACGCCACCTGAATATTGACCTCGATATCCACCACGGCCGCGTTGGGGGTTTGCACCGCCAACATGGTCATGCGGAGGACCTCGATGGCCATGCTTTCGGGAGTCTTGACCACGCCACGTCCGCTGCAGCAGGGACAGTCCTGGAAGCTGTGCCGCTTGAGACTGACGCCCATCCGCTGCCGCGTCATCTCGATCAAACCAAACGGGCTGGTCCGCAGGATCCGCGTCCGGGCCCGATCCCGCTGCACCGCTTCATGCAGCGTGCGTTCCAACTTGATCCGGTGCCGCTCGTGCCGCATGTCGATAAAGTCGTTGACGATCACGCCACCCAAGTCGCGCAGGCGCAATTGCCGAGCAATCTCTTTGGCCGCCATCATGTTCAGGCGGAAGGCCGTCTCCTCCGCATCGCCATCGCTGCGGAAGTTGCCGGTGTTGACGTCGATCGCCACCAAGGCCTCGGTCTGGTCGATGACAATCGAGCCCCCGTGCGGCAGCGGCACCTCCCGCTTGTAAATGTTGGCAATTTCTTCTTCCAAGTTGTACTTGTGAAACAACGGCTCTTTGGAGTCGTACAAGCGGAGCAATTCGCCGTAGCGCGGCATGACCAAGGAGATAAAGTTCTTGGCTCGCTCGAAGGCCTCCGGTTGGTCGACCACGATCGAATCGACATCCCCCGTCAACACGTCGCGAATCGTGCGGATGATCAAGTCGCTCTCTTCGAAGATGGCCACCGGCGCCGGCTCGGTCACGATCCGCTTGGAGATCGAACGCCACAAACGCAACAAATAGGCCATATCACGCGACAACTCGCGACGATTGCGGCCAGCACCCGCCGTCCGCACGATAAAACCCAGTCCCCGCGGTGGCTGCAACTCGTGCAAGATGTCCTTCAAGCGACGACGGTCCTTTTCGTCTTCAATCTTGCGAGACACACCGACCCGAGCCAAGGCCGGCATCAACACCAAGTACCGCCCCGGAATGCTGATGTACGTGGTCAAGGTGGGACCCTTGTTGCCAATCCCCTCCTTGATCACCTGCACCAAAACCTCGTCGCCCCGCTGGAAGACGCTCTGGATCGGCGGCTTGTCTCGCGGACGATCGCTGGTGAACTGCGGCCGATGACCGCGGGCCCGCGCCTCCGCCTGACGACGACGCTCCTCCCGCATGACTTCATCCGGGTCCAAGCCCGCCTGCCGATAATAGCTGGGCTCGACGTCGCTGATGTGCAAAAAACCGTTCTTGCCCACACCAAAGTCGACAAACACGGCTTGAATACTGGGCTCCAAGTTGACGATCTTGCCCTTGTAGATGTTGCCCACCAGATTGTCCTGGCTGGCACGCTCCACATACAGATCCTCCAACCGCCCGTCCTCGACAAAGGCGATGCGGCACTCTTCCCGCTGCGCCACGTTGATCAAGATTTCTCGTTTCATAATTCCATCGCTGTGTATGTGATCTTAGATTCAGGGGCGATGCAGGGCCCGGCCCAGGATCGCATTCGCAGCGAGACGCCGTCTCGCCCAATCCCTAACAAATCCGTCCCAACAATCCGTCCTAACCAATCAGAGGACGGACAACCGGTCGGCCCACTACGCCCCCGACGCGCCTGCTTCCGACGCACCCGCCTCAGCACCGGCAGAAGAATCCTCGGTCTCGATGATTCCAACAATGGCCGACGCCGCATCCTGAGCGTCAGCACCCTTGGCCACGACCAACAAAGAAGCGCCGTTCTCGGCCGCTAACGTCATGACCTGCAGCACGCTCTTGCCGTCGACCGCAATGTCGTCCTTGACGATCTGAATCGAACTGGCAAAACGCTGAGCCAACTCGGCCAATTGAATGGCCGGGCGAGCATGCAAGCCGTTCTTGCTGGCGACAACCGCCGTCTGTCGAATTTCAGATGGAACCATGAAACTGCCAGGCCACAAAATTTCTCAAACACCCACAAACGCCCAGGAAGCTAATCTCCCAAGCGCCACAGGCAGAAGGGGAAGACCCGAGCGAACAAGGGCTTAGGAGCCGAAGTGATTCTCGTCCGCTTCACTCAACAATTGAACCACGTCTTCCACCGTCTTCGCCTGCTTGAGAAAGCTACAAAACGTCTCGTTCTGCAACTGCTTGGCGATGTTCTCCAAAGCACGCAAATGGTCGCTGGGACGGTCCGGTGGCGAAATCAACATAAAGAACAAGTTGACCTTGTCCCCGTCCAAACTGCGAAAATCAATCCCGCCCTTGCTCACGCCCACCGTGCCGACGATCTCTTTCACACTACTGTGCTTCGTGTGCGGCACCGCTACCCCACGCCCAATCCCCGTGCTGCCCAACTCCTCGCGGTTCATCACCGCTTGGATGATGCCGTCCTTCTGCGAGTCATCCAAGCTGCCCGCATCCACCAAGCCCTGAACCAGCTCCGCGACCGCCTCGGTCTTGCCCTCGGATACCATGTTCACTTTAATCGACTTCAAACTGATAAACTCAGAAAATTTCATTGAGTTCTCTTTCTGGAAATTTGTACGCTGCGATTGCTCGGCCACATCTCTCTGCGACCACCAACCCCGAACCTAGGATCATGTGCCCCGGATCATCCGCCCCCGGAAAAATACCTGCCCCCAAAATTTTGATCGATTCTCCCACCCGCACTCTAGCCCGCCCGCACTCTAGCCCACCCGCACTCTAGCCCACCCACTGCCCGGCCCACCTAGCACCCCGGCCTGGCCCGTTCCGCGGGCGATTATCGTGGCCACGCGCCGTCATGGCAAGTGCGGAATGTCAAAAAAACAAGCGACGAGCCAGGCTCGTCGCTTGAAAAAAGTTTTGAAAAACAGGATCTAACGGTTGTCGCGGTTGGCCGTCGGACGCGGCGCCGGTCCCACACAAGCCCCCGGAGGCTTGCAGGCTTGCTGATTTTTCCAGACTAACTCGCGAATTGGCCGTCCCACTTTAGGAAATGGGTCAAAAACACGACGTTTTCCCGTCAATCGAAACGCTTGAGGACTTGTTGATTTTTCCCAGACTTGCGCGCGAATGGGCAGCCCGAATCAATGAAACCGTGCGAAAACACGGCGTTTTCCTGCCAATCGAAACGCTTGACGCGTTCCGCTACGGAAAAATCAACAAGCCCTGGACGCGTTCCGCTACGGGAAAATCAACAAGCAACTAGGCCGCCGGCAACTCGGCCGCGGGGAATTGCCGGGCCCGAGCCCGCGTCAACAGCCGCTCCTTGTACTTTCGCAACTGCTGCTCCAACTTCTGAATCACACTCTCCACCGCCGTCAAGACGTTCCCCCCCTGACCCCGAGCAAAGAAGTCGTTGGCGTTCTCCGCCCGTACTTTCATCTCGACCCCCGCTTCTCCGTGGCGATTTCTCTCAATCACGATGTCGATCGAAGACAACCGATCGTAAAAGCGAAGCAACTTCTCCGCCTTCTGCTGGATCAGCAGCAATGCGTCCTCAGAAATCGATCCGTGCCGTGCCGTAACGCAGATTTCCACGCCCGTTCTCCCTCTGTCAAAAGGAACTCGTCCATCACAGGCAGCCCTGCCCAACCACCCAACGCTAACTCAATAATACGCCAATTTTTCTAAATGGCAAGCAAAAAAGGCTATTCCAGGGCGTTTTCGACCCCAGCGGCCATCAGGGCCAGAAAACTCGGAAAACTTTGACAAAAAATTTTAAATTTTGCAGCCTGGCACGGCCCCACTCCCCGCTCTGCCACCCCCCAGCCGATTGAAACTTGCCCTCCAACGGGCTAAAATCGCACCGCAGCCGTACCCCGAGTACCCCGAGCCCCCACCCCAGACCAACTCAGACCAACTCAGACCAACTCATCCGCCTTCCGACACCGCGGAGGGCACGCCGCCCTCGCCGGGCTAGCCCCATGTCCATGCCGGCCCGGTGCCACGCCACTCGCTCCGTCGATTCGCCCTCAGACGCGGCTCAGCCCAGAAGAAGTTGCCCAAGTCGTGAACTGGAACGCCAAATCGCAATACGCCAGCCTGGCCGCTCTCGAACTGGCCCGCCAGTACCACGCCAACGCGCCCGTGCAACTCAAGGCCATCTCCGAGCGACTGGGCATGTCACGCAAGTTTCTCGTACATGTCCTCATCCAACTGCGGTCCGCCGGGCTGGTTGCTAGCACCCGCGGCTCTCTGGGCGGCTACCAATTGGCTCGCCCACCCGAATCCATCTCGCTCTGGGAGGTGATCCAAGCGGTGGAACCCAGCAGCGAAGTGGCCGGGGAGACCTCCCATTCCCCCGAACGCGAGGCCGTGGCCCAAGTGGTCGCCCAGGCCCAAGCCGCCTACCACCAAGTCCTCCGCGGCACCTCCCTGGCCGAGCTCCTGGAGGCGGTCAACCAACAACGCGACCCGATGTACTTTATCTGAGCCAGCCGCAGGACGCCCATGCTGATCGAACGCCTTGAAACGGTCACCCCCGCCGGGGCGACCCGAGCCGTCCTGCTGGACGCCGTCGGCACCGTCCTGGAACTCCGCCGACCCGTGGCGGACTACTACGCCGAAGCGGCCCAGGCGGCCGGCATCGAGGTCACGCCGACCGCGATCCGCGCGCGATTTCCCGCCGCCTTCACGCGGTACTTTGCGGCCTGGCAAAACCAACTGCCAGAGGACTGGGCCCAACTGCCCGACCAATGGCTAACCGAGCGAGACACCGTCGAGGCCTGGCTGGTCGACCCCAACCACCGCGCTGCCTTCCGCCGCCAATTCCAACTGCCGGCCGACGAACACCGCGAACAACAGAATTGGTCCGACCTAGTGACCGAGATCCTGGGGGACGCCGCCAGCCCCACCCCGCCGACCGTTCCGGCCCTGGCGACGGCCTTCGATCGCCTGTGGGAACTCTTTGCCCGACCCGACACTTGGACCGTGATCGCCGCCGCCACGCCACTGATCGAACGTCTGCGGCAACAAGGCATCGCCGTGTACGTGGCATCGAATTTTGATCAGCGTTTGCTGCAGGTCGTGGCCGGCCATCGGGCGGCCCTGCCCGTCGACGGGGTCTTCACCAGCGCCGCGGTCGGCTACCGCAAACCCGACCCGCGGTTCTACGACACCTTGCTGCAACAACTGGGACTGTCGCCAGAACAAGTCTGCATGATCGGCGATCGCTGGTGGGAAGACTACGCCGCTCCTCGCGCCTGCGGCCTCGTCGCTTATTGGTACCACCCGCCAAAGAAGTGAGGGATGGGCTCACTCATGCACCAGCCGCCTATATTCCGCTGAAATCCAATCGCTGACGGAGCGTCCCTGACCTGCGCCGCGATCATGAGGCGACGCACTAACACGCTTCCAACCAGCAGAGGGCTGCTGGTCTACATCCTGTCCCCTCATGCCTTTGTCAAAGAGCTAGCGATAATCTTCGTGGCAGGCATCGCAGGCTTGCACGATGCGATTGACCGCGGTCCCGACGTCGGCAAAATCTTGCCGAGTGTACGCGGCCTTCATTTCTTCCACCGCCGCCCGCATGGCCTGGGCGTGTTTGACATAGTCGGGCTCGTCGTGACCCTCCATCTGCGGCATGAGTAACAACTGCGCGATCATCGCGATCTGCTCGGCGTGCTGCAGGGCCTCGGCTTGGTTGGCTTTGGTGGCGTTTTCGTCGCTGACCATCGGCCGCAACTGCTCCAGGGACAACTCCTCCAGCCAAATCATCAGCGGCGAGCGGTACAGCAAGTTGCTCCAATCTTCTAACGGTTCGGGTTTGCCTTCGATGGCGACTCGTTCGCCGCGGACGATCTGCTGCAAATCATCGCGGGTCCGCAGTGCCAACTGGTAGGCCTGCTCCGTGCCGACTCGGGTACCCGCCGAGGCCCGGCCGATCAGGTCGCGGTAATCCGTGGCACTGTCCCGCCACCGCACGTCCCCGCCGTAGTGCTCGATGACCGCAAACAGCGAGGCCAACTTGACGTAAGTCAGATGCACATTGTTGTATTCCGTGCGAAAGCGGCCGGGTGTGGTGATCTGTCCCGCCAATTGATTGATTTGGCTCTTGATCACACCTTCCAAGGTCTCGGCCGAGATCAAACCATCAAATGGCTTGGCGGCCGAGCCCGTCGCGTCGTCCCCGGTTACTGGACCGCTGCCAACGGGTCCAGGACCTGTTACACCGGGCCGCTGGCCGGAGCCCGCCAGGGCCGTCGACCAGTCCGGCAGTCCACCTTGCAGGCCTTGGGCGTAGATATCGTCGAAGTACAGCCGCTGCGAGTCCTGCGGAGCAAAGACGGGGCGTTTGGCCCGCAACACCGGCTCCTGCTTGCGCTCGAACAAGTTGAAACGCAGCACCCGAGTCGGGCCTTCCGGCACGGGATCTTGGGCCGCGACCGTGACCAAGGCTGCCAGGCTCCAGCACCCAACCGCCCACGCCAGCACTCGGTAGTTTCCTTTCGCCGACCCGTCGACCATCCCACATCCTCCGTCACTCGCACCCCAGCCGCTCGTCGTATCATTCTGATCGATCCGACGACCGCTCGCCACCCGCCCCAGAACGAACAGTCTTTCCTGTTCAAAAAGTTTCACCTCGGCCATTTCTTCCGCACGGTTCCGGAGACACCTTCCGGTCGGACACGACCGCCAGCCGATCAGCGGCGAGCTGCTCGAGCCTGACTGAGACGCGGTTGGGTGACGATCGGTTCCCCGATTTTTGAGGTCGAGTACCAGTACGAGTACGATCGCCAACGACACAGAGCGTTCATGGCGCGAGGCGGTGAGGAATGCCGTTGCGAGAATGGGGAAGGATGGAGAGAAACAAAAAAAGACGGGATGGGGAACACTAATCTCCCCTAATCAACACTTATCTGCGATAACCACGAGACTACCAAGGGGTGAAAGTTGGAGAGGCAGTAACTGGGAGCAAGAGGACGAGGCAGTGGAAAATAAAAGGCCTTGGTCGCTGGAGGATTAGTGCCGATTAGCGTCGATTAGTGTTCCCCCAAAAAACGACCATGGTGGTCAAAAGCCGGAGCAGGGATCGTACTCGTCATTATCTTCAGGCCCGATTCGAGTACGAGTACGAGTACGATCGCCAGTGACACAGAGCGTTCATGGCGCGAGGCAGTGAGGAACGCCGTTGCGAGAATGGAGAAGGATGTGGAGAAACAAAAAGAAGGGGATGGGGAACACTAATCTCCGCTAATCAACACTAATCTGCGATAACCACGAGCCTACCAAGGGGTGAAAGTTGGAGAGGCAGTAACTGGGAGCAAGAGGACGAGGCAGTGGAAAATAAAAGGCCTTGGTCGCTGGAGGATTAGTGCCGATTAGCGTCGATTAGTGTTCCCGAAAAATCGACCATGGTGGTCAAATGCCGGAGCAGGGCTCGTACTCGTAATTGCCTTGATCCCCGATTTTCGAGTACGAGTACGAGTACCGCCAAAGGCTGAGTACGAGTACGATCGCCAGCGACACAGATCGTTCATGACGCATGGCGGTGAGAAACGCCGTTACGAGAATGAGGAAGGATGGGGAACACTAATCTCCACTAATCAACACTTATCTGCGATAACCGAGAGTTTACCAAGGGGTGAAAGTTGGGGCAGCAATATCGCTCCAAGAGGAATTCAGGCAATGTAGATTCATGGGTCTTGGTTGCTGGGGGATTAGTGCCGATTAGTGTCGATTAGTGTTCCCGAAAAAAGCGACCATGGTGGTCAAACACCGGAGCATGGCTCGTACTCGTACTCCTACTCGTACTCGTACTCGCAATTACCTTCATGCCGGATTCGAGTACGAGTACGAGTACCGCCAAAGGCTGAGTACGAGTACGATCCCCAGTGAAACAGATCGTTCAGGGCGAATGGCAGTGAGGAACGCCGTCGCGAGAATGGAGAAGGATGTGGAGAAACAAAAAAGTGGGGGGGATGGGGAACACTAATCTCCGCTAATCAACACTAATCTGCGATAACCACGAGACTACCAAGGGGTGAAAGTTGGAGAGGCAGTAACTGGGAGCAAGAGGACGAGGCAGTGGAAAATAAAAGGCCTTGGTCGCTGGAGGATTAGTGCCGATTAGCGTCGATCAGTGTTCCCGAAAAAAACGACGCTGGTGGTCAAAGGTCGGAGCATGGTTCGTACTCGTACTCCTACTCGTACTCCTACTCGCAATTACCTTCATGCCGGATTCGAGTACGAGTACGAGTACCGCCAAAGGCTGAGTACGAGTACGATCGCCAGCGACACAGAGCGTTCATGGCGCATGGCGGTGAGAAACGCCGTTACGAGAATGAGGAAGGATGGGGAACACTAATCTCCACTAATCAACACTTATCTGCGATAACCACGAGACTACCAAGGGGTGAAAGCTGGAGAGGCAGTAACTGGGAGCAAGAGGACGAGGCAGTGGAAAATAAAAGGCCTTGGTCGCTGGAGGATTAGTGCCGATTAGCGTCGATCAGTGTTCCCGAAAAAAACGACGCTGGTGGTCAAAGGTCGGAGCATGGTTCGTACTCGTACTCCTACTCGTACTCCTACTCGCAATTACCTTCATGCCGGATTCGAGTACGAGTACGAGTACCGCCAAAGGCTGAGTACGAGTACGATCGCCAGCGACACAGAGCGTTCATGGCGCATGGCGGTGAGAAACGCCGTTACGAGAATGAGGAAGGATGGGGAACACTAATCTCCGCTAATCAACACTTATCTGCGATAACCACGAGACTACCAAGGGGTGAAAGCTGGAGAGGCAGTAACTGGGAGCAAGAGGACGAGGCAAGATAAGGCAAGACAGTGGAGATTAACAATTCTTGGTTGCTGGGGGATTAGTGCCGATTAGTGTCGATTAGTGTTCCCGAAAAAAGCGACCATGGTGGTCAAAGGTCGGAGCATGGTTCGTACTCGTACTCCTACTCGTACTCGTACTCGCAATTACCTTCATGCCGGATTCGAGTACGAGTACGAGTACCGCCAAAGGCTGAGTACGAGTACGATCGCCAGCGACACAGATTGTTCATGGCGCATGGCGGTGAGAAACGCCGTTGCGAGAATGGGGAAGGATGGAGAGAAACAAAAAAAGACGGGATGGGGAACACTAATCTCCGCTAATCAACACTAATCTGCGATAACCGAGAGTTTACCAAGGGGTGAAAGTTGGGGCAGCATTATCGCTCCACGAGGGAATCAGGTAATGTAGATTCATGGGTCTTGGTTGCTCGGGGATTAGTGCCGATTAGTGTCGATTAGTGTTCCCCCAAAAAACGACGATGGTGGTCAAATGCCGGAGCAGGGTTCGTACTCGTACTCCTACTCGTACTCGTACTCGCAATTACCTTCATGCCGGATTCGAGTACGAGTACGAGTACCGCCAAAGGCTGAGTACGAGTACGATCGCCAGTGACAAAGATCGTTCATGGCGCGAGGCGGTGAAGTTTAACACCGCGGCGGACCTTATTTCTCCTCAAAGCAGCTGGGATCCAACAATGCCGTTTGCTTGTCCACATCCCGCAACACCTCCACGTCAAAAGCCTCGTCGGGAATTTCCTGATTTAGCGAAAACCAGTGCACCTGAATCTCAAATTCTAACTTGTTTCCATAATCCTTGCCTTGAAACAAGACCGCCTGCCTCGCCATACCACGCGCCAACTTGGGCAACCACTCGCCATGAAATTCGCCCCACTCTGCTAAATGGCTGGCTTGAGGGTTTACACTAAACGGCTTTTCCGGGTCGGACTTGACGCCTGCGTAGTGGGTGAAATGGACGGGCACCTGACGTTTGACGTCCCATTCGGTAATGACACGTGTTCCGCCTGGCCCGCGACCGGGCAACTCCTTGACGGAAAGCACTTGATACCGATTTTGACCAACGTTTTCGATCGATCGAATCCCATCGATGTGACCGTGGCGGCTCAAATCTTGCCAGATGGTGAATTGCGATCGCCAGCCTTCCTGCGGTTGCGGTTTAAACCCCAGGCCCATAAACGAGTTCACCCCCGCCATACCAATAAACATCTCGTCCGATCTCATGATCCGCATCAGATCCTGAACCTTCCCGTCCGAGCGTTTGAGCAGGCACAGTCCGCGCTCCGCATCGTAGATGCCAACCGAGTTAACTCCGGCTTTTACCGGATCACCCAGTTGGTTGCCCAACCCGTCAAACACGGTGGCGGTTCCCTGTGTCCGCTTGACCACCAAATATTTCTTTTGGTCCAAATCGAAAATGAAGCGAGTGTAACCAGCCTCTTCGGTCAACAGTTCTTCCTTGTCGGGACCGGGCGGCACGCCAAACAGCCCGCCGCTACCGCTGGACTTGACTTTGATCAATACATCGCCTTGACGCCAACTTTCAATCCGCGCCGCGTGCGCTTCAAACAAACCGCTCATGTGCGATTTGTCCACCGTGAGATCGGATTGCCCAACAGCAACTGAGCTCCAGTGGCAAAGCAGCACCGTCATCAACAGTCGTCGAGTATTCACCTCAGACCTCCCCTTTGGAAGCAAAACGGATTTGCCAAATTAAACTGCCCCACGCCACACTAGTAAACTATTGCCCAACGCAATCGGGTACTGGCGGGATGCCGTAAATCGAAGGATCGGCAATCCAATTGCCCGGGCCCCAGGGTTTCCTCATTTCTATCACATCGAGGCAGTCCCTGAAGTCAACGTCGCATTTACACACTTCCAACATTCCACAAGGATCGGCGGCTTCCCAAACCCAGTACAAAAATCCGCTTTCACCGGTCGCTGCCGGAACCGCAACGATGTATTGGTCGGGGTGCTCAACCACGTCGACGCCCTTCCGCGGATTACATCGATAACCGTCTTCCGTAAAGTCAAATTCGCAGGTGTGCGAAAGTGTGTCGATGCATCTCCCACCGTAACCCGAAATGGTCACGCAATCACGCAATATTGGGACCTGGCATACCCCTTGTCCACCGGTACCCGGTCCGCCACCCGGTTGCCCAAACAATTGGGGCACGACCCCCAAACTGAAACCCACAAACAACAGCAGTCGTAACATCCTTAGCCCTTTCTGCGAAACAACGCCCAATCAAATACCGGCAGATCACGCGATCACCGGAAGAAAAATGCTCGCGATTCGATTTGACGCTCCTCCTGGCCAAAACGAATCCCCCATTTCAACTCGCACGATTCCGTCTCGTACGCCTGATCCAAAAACACGGACACGCGATACACCCCGCGCTGGCCCAAGGGCTTCAACACCACCCTGGCCGCCGTCCCGTCCACCGTCACGGCGACTTCCGGCGTCGGCTGGGGGGCTTTCCGCGACTCAGCCTCGTCCTGCGCCTGCTCCCCTTCACTACCCTCACCCTCCTTGACGGCCTCGGTACAGCGAATGACCGCGTTGGCTTCCCAACGGTCCTGCTTCCCGGACACCAGGGTAAAACGCAGTGAATCGGGAGTGACGGCGATCAACTCTTGATGCTTGAGCTCGACAGTCAAAGTATACGGCTGCTGGAAACCACGCCGCTTCAGTTGCAATTCACCGAACAAGCCCGCTCGCGGGATGGCCTTGCGGATCACCAAGACCTCGACGTAGGGCCGCTCCTCAAATTCAACCAATTGCACCGACAAATCGCGGAGCGAATCGCTGACTTCCACTTCCAAGTCCTGCAGGGTCAGCGGAGGCGTCAGCGAAACCGGAATCCGCTCGACCCGCTCTTCTGTCGTGCGGGGAACCTCGATCGCCAAGCGGTGGCCCGGAAGGGAAAACACATTGTTGAGTTCGTAGGTCACCGACAGACGCATCGCCACCTGCCGGGTCTCCACGTTCAGAAACTGAGCACCGGCGACCGCTCGACTGCCCTTCCTGCCAAAGATCGGCGTGTCGAGTAACATGGTAAACACCGCCGAGTCATGGGGGAGAATAACATCCACGGGTGTCTCAAACTTCGAACACGCACAGTCAAGAATAATACGCGAGAAGGAGATTTCCTGATCCGTCGGATTTTTGATGTGGAGCCGCAACTTGTATTTCTTGCCGCCCTCGAGTGACGGCAGCTCGATCCGAGCCAGATAATAGCCGTTGTCCTCCGAGCGATACTCCAACCAACCCTCAGCCCAGATCTCTGTCCGCGGCTCCGCCTCTTGAGTTGGCTCCGCCACTTCTTGCAGCGCTGGCGGCCCGCACGCCGCCAAGACAAGGCTCTCACCAGCGGGCAAGACCCCCTCCACCGCCAAACCGAGGGCCATCAAGACGGCCTTCGCCAGCCGCCGAATCGTACCAGGCCACGCCACTGCCACCAACCGCTGCGAATTCATCTGCCGCTCCCCTGAATAGTTAGGTCAAAACCATACGTCCCAATTATACCGGCTTGGGGGCAAGCGGTTTTTTCTCATTCACCAAAGTTTAACAAAAATCAAGGCGCCGACGGGGGCCATGCCGCATGCCACGGGCCGTGAATCGCTATATCGCTTCCATCTCGGAGGTTTTTCCCAGCCGCTTGGTTCGACCCAATGCTTGGCAAGCCCGGCTGAGATTGCTCATTGGCGTGGTAGAGACACGGCGATCAAGCGGTTAAAAACGGGAGATACAATAAAAGTGAGCAAGGAGACCAGACAATGGCGATTAAATCAACTTCGCAGTAAGGGAATTAGTGCCGATTAGCGTCGATCAGTGTTCCCGAAAAAAAAGACCATCGTGGTCAAATGCCAGAGCATGGCTCGTACTCGCAATTGCCTTGATCCCCGATTTTCGAGTACGAGTACGAGTACCGCCAAAGGCTGAGTACGAGTACGATCGCCAGCGACACAGATCGTTCATGACGCATGGCGGGGAGAAACGCCGTTGCGAGAATGAGGAAGGATCGGGAACACTAATCTCCGCTAATCAACACTTATCTGCGATAACCGAGAGTCTACCAAGGGGTGAAAGTTGAGGCAGCAATATCGCTCCACGAGGAATTCAGGCAATGTAGATTCATGGGTCTTGGTTGCTCGGGAATTAGTGCCGATTAGCGTTGATTAGTGTTCCCGAAAAAACGACCATGGTGGTCAAATGCCGGAGCAGGGCTCGTACTCGCAATTGCCTTGATCCCCGACTTTCGAGTACGAGTACGAGTACGAGTACGAGTACCGCCAAAGGCTGAGTACGAGTACGACGGCCAGCGACACAGAGCGTTCATGACGCGAGGCGGTGAGGAATGCCGTCGCGAGAATGGGGAAGGATGGAGAGAAACAAAAAAAGACGGGATGGGGAACACTAATCTCCGCTAATCAACACTTATCTGCGATAACCACGAGCCTACCAAGAGGTGAAAGTTGGAAAGGCAGTATCTGGGAGCAAGAAGACAAGACAAGACAGTGGAGATTAACAATTCTTGGTTGCTGGGGGATTAGTGCCGATTAGCGTTGATTAGTGTTCCCGAAAAAAAAGACTATGGTGGTCAAATGCCGGAGCATGGCTCGTACTCGCAATTGCCTTGATCCCCGATTTTCGAGTACGAGTACGAGCACCGCCAAAGGCTGAGTACGAGTACGATCGCCAGCGACGGGGATCGTTCATAACGCATGGCGGGGAGGGACGCAGAGAAAGAAGGGGATGGGGAACACTAATCTCCGCTAATCAACACTAATCTGCGATAACCGAGAGTTTACCAAGGGGTGAAAGATGGGGATGCAATATCGCTCCACGAGGAATTCAGGCAATGTAGATTCATGGGTCTTGGTTGCTCGGGGATTAGTGCCGATTAGCGTCGATCAGTGTTCCAGAAAAAAACGACGCTGGTGGTCAAAGGTCGGAGCATGGTTCGTACTCGTACTCCTACTCGTACTCGTACTCGCAATTACCTTCATGCCGGATTCGAGTACGAGTACGAGTACCGCCAAAGGCTGAGTACGAGTACGATCGCCAGCGACACAGAGCGTTCATGGCGCGAAGCAGTGAGGAACGCCGTTGCGAGAATGGAGAAGGATGGGGAGAAACAAAAAGAAGGGGATGGGGAACACTAATCTCCGCTAATCAACACTAATCTGCGATAACCGAGAGTTTACCAAGGGGTGAAAGATGGGGATGCAATATCGCTCCACGAGGAATTCAGGCAATGTAGATTCATGGGTCTTGGTTGCTCGGGGATTAGTGCCGATTAGCGTCGATCAGTGTTCCAGAAAAAAACGACGCTGGTGGTCAAAGGTCGGAGCATGGTTCGTACTCGTACTCCTACTCGTACTCGTACTCGCAATTACCTTCATGCCGGATTCGAGTACGAGTACGAGTACCGCCAAAGGCTGAGTACGAGTACGATCGCCAGCGACACAGATTGTTCATGGCGCATGGCGGTGAGGAACGCCGTTGCGAGAATGGGGAAGGATGGAGAGAAACAAAAAAAGACGGGATGGGGAACACTAATCTCCGCTAATCAACACTAATCTGCGATAACCGAGAGTTTACCAAGGGGTGAAAGCTGGAGAGGCAGTAACTGGGAGCAAGAGGACGAGGCAGTGGAAAATAAAAGGCCTTGGTCGCTGGAGGATTAGTGCCGATTAGTGTCGATTAGTGTTCCCCCAAAAAACGACCTTGATGGTCAAATGCCGGAGCATGGCTCGTACTCGTACTCGTACTCAGCTACTCGTACTCGCAATTACCTTCATGCCGGATTCGAGTACGAGCACGAGTACCGCCAAAGGCTGAGTACGAGTACGATCGCCAGCGACACAGAGCGTTCATGGCGCGAGGCGGCGAGGAACGCCATTGCGAGAATGGAGAAGGATGTGGAGAAACAAAAAGAAGGGGATGGGGAACACTAATCTCCGCTAATCAACACTTATCTGCGATAACCACGAGCCTACCAAGGGGTGAAAGTTGGAGAGGCAGTAACTGGGAGCAAGAGGACGAGGCAGTGGAAAATAAAAGGCCTTGGTCGCTGGAGGATTAGTGCCGATTAGTGTCGATTAGTGTTCCCGAAAAAAGCGACCATGGTGGTCAAATGCTGGAGCATGGCTCGTACTCGCAATTGCCTTGATCCCCGATTTTCGAGTACGAGTACGAGCACCGCCAAAGGCTGAGTACGAGTACGATCGCCAGCGACGGGGATCGTTCATAACGCATGGCGGGGAGGGACGCCGTTGCGAGAATGAGGAAGGATGGGGAACACTAATCTCCACTAATCAACACTTATCTGCGATAACCGAGAGTTTACCAAGGGGTTAAAGTTGGGGCAGCAATATCGCTCCACGAGGAATTCAGGCAATGTAGATTCATGGGTCTTGGTTGCTCGGGGATTAGTGCCGATTAGTGTCGATCAGTGTTCCAGAAAAAAAAGACCATGGTGGCCAAATGCCGGAGCAGGGCTCGTACTCGTACTCGCAATTGCCTTGATCCCCGATTTTCGAGTACGAGTACGAGTACCGCCAAAGGCTGAGTACGAGTACGACGGCCAGCGACACAGAGCGTTCATGACGCGAGGCGGTGAGGGACGCAGAGGAACAAGGAGAAGGGGGTGGGGAACACTAATCTCCGCTAATCAACACTTATCTGCGATAACCGAGAGTTTACCAAGGGGTGAAAGTTGGGGCAGCAATATCGCTCCACGAGGAATTCAGGCAATGTAGATTCATGGGTCTTGGTTGCTCGGGGATTAGTGCCGATTAGTGTCGATTAGTGTTCCCGAAAAAACGACCATGGTGGTCAAATGCCGGAGCATGGCTCGTACTCGCAATTGCCTTGATCCCCGATTTTCGAGTACGAGTACGAGTACGAGTACGAGTACTGCCAAAGGCTGAGTACGAGTACGATCGCCAGCGACACAGAGCGTTCATGGCGCGAAGCGGTGAGGAACGCCATTGCGAGAATGGGGAAGGATGTTGAGAAACAAAAAGAAGGGGATGGGGAACACTAATCTCCGCTAATCAACACTTATCTGCGATAACCACGAGCCTACCAAGGGGTGAAAGTTGGGGCTGCAATATCGCTCCACGAGGAATTCAGGCAATGTAGATTCATGGGTCTTGGTTGCTCGGGGATTAGTGCCGATTAGCGTTGATTAGTGTTCCCGAAAAAACGACCATGGTGGTCAAATGCCGGAGCAGGGCTCGTACTCGCAATTGCCTTGATCCCCGATTTTCGAGTACGAGTACCGCCAAAGGCTGGGTACGAGTACGATCGCCAGCGACACAGATTGTTCATGGCGCATGGCGGTGAGAAACGCCGTTGCGAGAATGAGGAAGGATGGGGAACACTAATCTCCGCTAATCAACACTTATCTGCGATAACCGAGAGTCTACCAAGGGGTGAAAGTTGGAAAGGCAGTAACTGGGAGCAAGAAGACAAGACAAGACAGTGGAGATTAACAATTCTTGGTTGCTGGGGGATTAGTGCCGATTAGTGTCGATTAGTGTTCCCGAAAAAACGACCATGGTGGTCAAATGCCGGAGCGTGGCTCGTACTCGTAATCAATACCGATTTGACCGACGTTTTCAATCGACCGAATCGCATCGATGTGACCGTGGCTGCTCAAATTTTGCCAGATGGTGGATTGCGATCGCCAGCCTTCCTGCGGTTGCGGCTTGAACCCCAGGCCCATAAACGAGTCCACCACCGCCATACCAATAAACATCTCGTCCGATCTCATGATCCGCATCAGATCCTCGAGCGAGGGAGAGGTGCGGGCAGAGCCAACGCCTGGATTTTTGAACCGAGTTGTGGTCGAATGGCGGTGAGGGTGCGAAGGAAGACAAGATGATAGAACCCAGCCTGACGATCAGTTTATTGCCGCCCAACCCCAAGGCCCCGTTTATTCTGGGACCTTCGTTGGCGGAATCAATCACCACCGCCGCGGAGCTGGGCTACCCCGCGATCGAGCTGTTCCCACCGAACTTGGCGGCCGTCGATTTTGTGGAACTGGACCGGCTCTTACGCCGGCACCAACTGCGGCTTTCGACCATCGGCACCGGCGGGGGCTGGGTCACGCGGCAATTGACCTTGATCGATCCGGACCCCCAAATCCGGCGGCAGGCGCGGGACTACATCGCGGAAGTGATTGAGCGGGCTGCCGCGCGGGGCGCGACGGCGATTATTGGCTCCATGCAGGGCCGTGTCGGCACGCGTGACCGGGCCGAGTGCCTGTCGCTGCTGGGCGAGCAATTGACCGATTTGGCTCAGGTGGCGGCGACGTGTGGCAAGTCGCTCTTCTACGAGCCCTTGAATCGCTACGAGACGGACTTGTTTAACGACCTGGATTCGACCACCGCCTTTCTGGCGAATGGCTTGCCCAGCAATTTGCAGATTTTGGCCGATTTTTTTCATATGAACATCGAAGAGGCGGATCCGGCAGCCGCGCTCCGCCGCTGTGGACAGCGGGTGGGCCACGTGCATTTTGTGGACTCGAATCGCCAAGTGCCGGGCTACGGGCACACCGACTTTGCACCCTTGGCAGCGGCCTTGACCCAGATAGACTACGCGGGCTACTTGGCGATCGAGGCCTTTCCGCTGCCGGACCCCCTGACAGCGGCCCGCCAGGCCCTGTCGGCCTTTCATACCCTCTTTCCCCAAAAGTGATGGACGTCGATGGCCTGGTTGCCCCTGGAACCGAGCGATTCTCCCCCGGCCGCGGAATTCTCACGCGAGGCCATTCTGGCGGCCGGCCAGCGTTTCGCGGGGCGAATTCATCGCACGCCCGTCTTACAAAGCCGCTGGCTCAATCAGCAATTGGGGTGCGAGGTCTGGTTCAAGTGCGAACACTTCCAACGTGGGGGGGCCTTCAAGATTCGCGGGGCGACGAATGCCCTGCTGCAATTGACTCCCGCACAAGCGGCCCGCGGTGTGGTGACCCACAGTTCCGGCAACCATGCCCAAGCCTTGGCCTTGGCCGCGCAGATGGGCGGCATCGAATGTACGGTGGTCATGCCGGAGAATTCGCCGGCCGTGAAGATGCAGGCCACGCGCGACCGGGGCGCCCGCGTCGTGCTGTGTCCGCCCACGCAAGCGGATCGGATCGCCACCACCCAGGCGATCATGCAGGAGACCGGGGCCACGTTGATCCATCCGTTTGATGACCCGCGGATCATCCTGGGCCAGGCCACGGCGGCGTGGGAGCTATTGGAAGAGGTGCCCGACTTGGACGCGATTTGGGCTCCGGTCGGCGGCGGTGGGTTGCTGGCGGGGACCTGCCTGAGCGCGGCCTGGTTTGATCCGGCCCGCCGCATCCCGGTCTATGGAGCGGAACCGGCCGGAGCCGACGACAGCTACCGCAGTCTGCAAAGCGGCCAGTTGGTGACGCAGCAACAGCCGCAAACCATCGCCGACGGACTGTTGACCACGCTGGGGCAGTGGACTTGGCCAATCTTGCGGCAGCAGCTCCAGGGGTTGGTCACGGTCAGTGACGACGAGATCCAAGCAGCCATGCAAATCTTCTGGGAGCGATTGAAGTGGGTGGTGGAACCCAGCGGCGCGGTGTCGCTGGCTGCGCTCCGGCAGTGGCTGGCAGACGTCGACCCAGCGACCGACTCAGCGACCGAGCCGACGGCGGGCGCGAACCGCCCGCGGAAGATCGGCGTGATCATCTCGGGGGGCAACCGCGACTTCAGCCCCGTGCCGGTCCCGAATCCAGTCCCGGGCCGCTGACCGAGGGCCGGGCGTTACCACACATCGACGGACAGTTCGAGTTCGATGCCGGAGCGGTCCAGGACCTGTTGTTTGACCATTTGGACCAGTTGCAGGAAGTGGTCGCTGGTGGCGCCGGGTCGGGCGACGAAGAAGTTGGGATCGCGATCGGAGACCTCGATGCCGCCCGATTTGAGGCCTTGGATGCCGGCTTTGGTGAGGACTTGAGTGGCGGTAGCGCCGCCTTGGTCCTTGAACACGTAGGCACAGGGTTCATCCAGCAGCGGTTGCTTGGACTTGCGGACGATCCACAGCTTTTGCATGCGGCGGACGACCGCTTCGCTGGAGTCCCGTTCGAACTCGAACACGGCCGACACGATCGCCAGTTCGTTGAGGCTGCTTTGGCGGTAGCTGAAGTTCATTTGATCGCGGCTGCGTGTCAGGATTTCACCGGCCGCGGTGAGGACCGTGGCCTGTTGGACCCAGGCGCCGATGTTGCCGCCGACGGTCGACGTGTTGACATGCAGAGCGCCGCCGACGGTACCGGGGATGCCCACCAATTGCTCGGGGCCCTTGAAGCCCTCGCGGGCGGCCACGGAGACAAAATGCGCCAGCTTCACGCCGCCGCCGGCCGTCAGACGCTGGCCGTCGACGGAGGTGCCGGTGAACTCCGGCGCCGAGAGCTGGATGACCAAGCCGGGGAAGCCGGCCGAGGGGATCAGGACGTTGGCCCCATCGCCTAGGACTTTGACCGGCAGACCCGCCTGCCGCGCTCGCCCGACTACGGCGATCAGCTCCGCGGAACAGGTGGGAACCGCCAGAAACGCGGTGGGTCCACCCAATCGCAGGGAGTTGAACGGCCCCAGCGGGACGTCGGTCTGCACAATATGGTCTAGTCCGTCGAACGGGCTCATGGTCGGTCCAGGGGATTCAGGAAGTTTTGCGGTCGCCGAGTTTCGGCCAACATTGATGTTCATCTTAACCGGTTGGGTCGGGGTGGCAAAGGCAGCAGGCCGCGGGGGGGTTGGGCTGCCGACCGGTCGGTTAGTGGTTGACTTTTCCCCGTCGGGGAAACACCATAGGGTTGTTGATTTCCCCCGAACATCAAGCAAATCCGTTGTCTGAGTCAAGGAGATCCCGTGAAAACACGGCGTTTCCTTGTCAATCGAAACGGTTGAGGGCTTGTTGATTTTTCCGTAGCGGAATGCGTCAAGCATTTCGATTGACGGGAAAACGCCGTATTTTCGCCGGATTTCATCGAATCGGGCGACAATTTCGCGTGAGAGTCTGGAAAAATCAACAAGCCCTTAACGCGTTCCGCTAGGGAAAAATCAACCAGCCAAATCGGGAATCAGGGTGGGAAAGAATTCCCTTGTCCTGGCAACCGTTGGGCAGAACCGAGCCTGGCCCCAGGTCACGTGGCGAGTCGCTGGTCGGGTCCCTGGGGGACCGGTGTTTGGGTTGCCTCGAGCGGCCGTTTGCGGGGCAGGTACCGACTGGACGCTCGATCCTCCCGCCTTCCCTCCCGCCTTCCCTCCCGCCTTCCTTCCTCACAGACAGACGACTGCCATCAATGCCCTCTCCGCTACTGCATTGTTTTACGATTCTGATCTGCCTGTCGTCCTGTTGTGGGCTCCCTGACGTCCTGTTGGCCCAGGGGCCGACGGACCCGGCCCCGGTGCGAGCGACGGTGATTCGCCGGCAAGTGGTATCGGCGGAGCGGTCGTTTGTGGGGACGGCGACGCCGATCCGCCAGGCCATGATCGGCAGCGCGGTCGAGGGGCGTGTGAGCGAAGTCTTTGTGGAGGAGGGCGATGTGATTCGCCCGGAGGTGGAGACCAGCGAGGGCTTGGCCAGTTTTGAGGAGGCGGGGGTGCCGCTGATTCAGTTACGGACGGCCACGATCGACATTGAATTGGAGGCGGCGCGGTCCGAGTTGGCCTTGCGTATGGCATTGCAGCAGGAGTTGCAAGTCTCGCTGCCGGCCGACTTGGAGTTGGCTCGGGCGACTTTGGCGGCGGCCGAGGCTCGATTGCAGTTTGCCAACGCCGAGTGGGAGCGGGGTCAGAGCTTGGCCACCAATTCGCGGGGCTTGTCGCAGAGCGAGTTGGATCAGTTGCGGAGCACGCGGGATGCGGCCGTGCAGGACTCGGCGGCGGCGCGGGCCACGGTCAACAAATTGGAGGCCTCCCAGCAAGCGAGGTTGGCCCAAGTGGCTGCGCAGGTCCACAACCAACGGGAAGCGATTCGACTGTTGGAGGATCGGCGGAATAAGTACACGGTGCGGGCCCCGTTCGAAGGCGTCGTCGCCCAACGCGTGGCCGAGGTTGGCCAGTGGATCACGACGGGTGCGGACGTGGCGCAGGTGGTCCAGATGAACCCAATGGACGTCGTGATCATGGTGCCCCAGGGGATGTTGGGCGAATTCCAGTATTCATTGCGGGCGGCTCGGACGGCCGGCTCGATGGCGACCGAAACCGCTTCAGGGCAAGCAATGCCCGAGCCGGCTGCGGAGCGACGTTTGCCGGCGACGATAGCGATCGATGGACAACCGGAAGCGCTGGTCGGACATGTTCAGGCCCTGGTGCCGTCAGCTGATCTGTTGTCGCGTTCCTTTCCCGTCAAGATCCGTGTGCAGAATCCCCTGACCGATTTGGGTTATCAGCTGAATCCCGGAATGTTGGTCAAAGTCCAGATCACGGTGGGCCAGGTCTCGCCGCGGTTGATGGTGCATAAAGACGCGTTGGTTTTGAACAGCAGTGGCAAGTCCCTGATGGTGATCGATCGCAGCGTCGACCCACCCGTGGCCCGATCGGTCCGGGTGGAATTGGGCACGCCGGACGGCAGTCTGGTTGAAGTCATTGGCGACATCCGGGACCAGGACTGGGTGGTGATCGAGGGCAACGAGCGGCTGCGGACGGGCAACCCGGTCAAAGTGATCAATCAGGACACGCTGTTGCCGCCAGCGACGCCCCCGACCGCCGTGCAGGTGTCGCCCGTCGCGACGTCGGGGGATAGCGAGTAACCATGCATCCCATCGCAGCGGTCATAGAAAATCCGGTCAAGGTCTCGGTGGGCGTGATCTTGGTTGTCTTGTTTGGCATCATCGCGATGTGGATCATGCCGATCCAGTTATCGCCGGATGTGGAGTTGCCGGTGGTGTCGGTCACGACCCAGTGGCCCGGCGCCAGCCCATTAGAAATCGAAAAAGAGATCGTTCAGGCTCAAGAAGAGCAACTGCAAAACGTCGAAGGTGTGGTCAAGATCAGCAGCGAATGCCGCGAGTCGCAAGGGACCATCACCCTGGAGTTTGGTGTCGGCACCAACCTGCAAGAGGCCGTGCTGAAGGTCAACTCGCAACTCCAGCAGGTCCGCAACTACCCATTGGATGCGGAGCGGCCTGTCATTCGGACCGCGGATAACACGCGGAGCCAGATCGCGTGGTTCGTGTTGATGGCCCTGCCGCCGGACGATCAATTGTTGCGTGATTACGCGACGGCCAACCCTGCCGCGGCAGCTGATGTCGAGCACGTGTTTCAGTCGCGGAGCCCTGGGCTGAAGAATTTTCGCATCCGCGAATTTGTCGCCAAGTATCCGGACGCGGAAGCGCTCCTGCCGCCTGACTTGGACATTCCCTCGTATCGGAAATTTGCCGAAGACTTCATCAAGTCCGAGTTCGAGCGGGTGCCCGGTGTGGCTGGCGTCGATGTGTTTGGCGGGCGCCCGCCTCAGATGCAAGTGATTGTGAACGCGGAGAAATTGGCGGCGCGTGGCCTGACGATGGCGGATGTCCGCGATGCTCTCAACTCCGACAACAGCGACATCTCGGGCGGCAAATTCTATGAGGGCAAACGCGGCTGGACGGTCCGCACGTTGGGCGAGTACCGCAGCGAAGAGCAGATCGGTTCGCAGATCATTCGCAGTGGTGGCACGGGCCCCGGCGTCTACTTGCGCGATGTGGCGGAGATCCGCTTGGATTACGGTCGCCCGACCGGATTTGTGCGGCGGTTTGGGATTTCGAATCTCTCGATTGGCGCCCAGCGACAGACGGGCGCCAACGTGATGGACGTCATGCAGCAATTGCAGTCGGCCGCCGAGCGACTGAATGAGACTCGGCTCAAGCGGGAAGGCTTGGTCTTGAGCCAAGTTTACGATGAGACCGAGTACATCACCTCCTCGATCGGTCTGGTGAACCAGAACATCATGTTGGGCAGTGCCTTGACGATCATCATCATGATCCTATTCCTGCATGTCACGACCCGCGCTCTGCTGGTGGTGCCACTCCTGGCGATCAGTTCCGCCTTGGCCGTGTGGCTGTCGCCGTGGTTTTTTGTGTTGACTTTGGCCATCATCTTGGTCGCGGGCGTTTGGTTCGCGCGGGGGGCCTTGGTGGTCGCGATCGCGATCCCGACCAGCATTGTCGGTACGTTTTTGATTCTGAACTTTCTGGGTCGCTCGTTGAATGTCATCAGTCTGGCGGGCTTGGCCTTTGCGGTCGGGATGTTGGTGGACAACGCAGTGGTGGTGTTGGAGAACGTGTACCGCTACCACCAAAAGGGCGAGCCGGCCTTCCGCGCGGCGAGGTTGGCGGCGATCGAGGTCTGGGGCGCGGTATTGGCTTCGACGCTCACCACCCTGTTTGTATTTTTGCCGGTTTTGTTTCTGCAAGATGAAATTGGGCAGCTGTTTGCCGACATTGCTCTGGCCATCAGTGCGGCCGTGGGCCTGAGCCTGTTGGTCAGCGTGTTGGTGATCCCGACCGCGGCGGCTCGTATCTTGGCGGACAAGCCAGCCACGGGTACGGCACGAGTGGATTCCGAACTGGCTGGAGTAGGGGCCTCTGCAGATCAGGACTGGGCGGGGCGCGTCAATGCGATCGGTTCTCGCTTCACCGATTGGGTGTGCAATATCAATGCCTGGATCCAAGTCACAACGGCTCGTCGGATCGGCGTGGTCCTGTCTTTGTTGTTCCTGTCGGTCGGGACGGCCTACGTGTTGTTGCCGGAGATGGAGTACCTGCCGGAGGGCAATCGCAACCTGATCCGCGGTTTCCTCAGTCCACCGCCGGGTTACAACGTGGAAAAAATGGCAGAAATGGGCCAACGCGTGGAGGAGAAGCTGCGGCCTAACTGGGATTTCAACAATGCCGACTTGGCGGGCAAGCCGCCCGGGTTTGTCGGTATCGACGACTTCTTTTACGTGGCCAACGACAACAGCGTATTCATGGGATTGCGGGCCCACGACGGCAACATTGCTCATGCCATGATTCCCATGATTCGCGAGCAATTTAAGGAAGAGTTTCCCGGGACGTTTTTTAATGTATCGCAGACCAGCCTGTTTGGGCGCGGCCTGTCCGGTGGCCGCAGCATCGACATTGAGATCGTCGGCCCCGACCTGGAAAAGCTGGTGATGATCGGCGGCAAGATCTTGGGTCAAGTGCGACAGCAGTTCCCCGAGACAACTCAAGTACGTCCGCGGCCCAGCTTGGACTTGGCCAATCCAGAACTGCACGTCGTCCGCAAGCCCGAACAGGGCTCGGAACTGGGGATCAGCAATGTGGAGCTGGGCTTTGTCGTCAGCACCTTGGTGGATGGGGCCTACATCGCAGATTACTTCCATGAAGGCGAGAAGCTGGACATGGTGTTGCGGGGCAACGACTCTTACACGGGCTATTCGCAGGACTTGGCCAGCCAATACATCGCCACGCGGAACGCGCGAACGCCGGTGCGTCTGGACGCGTTGGCTGACGTCAAACTGTCGGCGGGCCCGGATCAGATCTTGCGCCGCGAACGCCAGCGGGCCGTGACGATCGAGGTCACTCCTTCTCCAGAGATTCCGCTGGAAGCCGCCATTCGACGTTTGCGGGATGACATTATCCTGCCCCTGGAACAGGACGGGACGATTACGACCGAGTATCAGGTCAACTTGAGCGGCACAGCCGATAAATTGGTGCAGACTTGGAGCGCCCTGCGGTGGAACTTCCTCCTGGCATTGCTGATTACCTACTTATTGATGGCGGCCTTGTTTGAGTCCTGGCTCTACCCGCTGGTGATTATCGTCAGCGTGCCGCTGGGGGCGGTTGGGGGTATCATCGGCCTGCGACTGTTGGGCGGGTATCTGTACCTGATCGGCGGTCGGCCGCAGGCCTTGGATGTGCTGACGATGTTGGGGTTTGTGATCCTGATTGGCACGGTCGTGAACAATGCCATTCTGCTGGTGCACCAATCGTTGAACTTGATGCGACTTGAACAGAAGAGTTCGGTCGACGCCATCTTGGAATCGATCCGCACCCGCATTCGGCCCATTTTCATGACGACGCTTACGACGGTCTTCGGCCTGGCGCCGTTGGTGTTCTTCCCGGGCGCGGGCAGTGAACTGTATCGCGGGATTGGCAGCGTGATTTTTGGCGGCCTGATCGTCTCGACCGTGTTTACCCTGGTGATGATCCCCTCGTTATTCAGTCTGGTGATTGACCTGAAAACTTGGGTCGCCGATACTCGAGCTTCCCTGGAACGTCAGACCACGGCCACGGGGCTGCCCGCGGAACTGACCACCGAACTGGCTCGCCAGTCGGCCCTTTAACCCTGATTAGCACCTGCCCTTCGGCTAGCGAGGACGACTGCACCCATGACCACGCCAAGTCCCTCTGACCGCGGCCTCGCTCCCTCCAAAGAACAGGTCCAGGGCACTGCGGCAGGATCGACGGTGGGATCGACGGTGGGACCCCACCCTGAAGAGACGTGGGACATTGATTTTGCGGTCCAGTTC
Source organism: Pirellulaceae bacterium (assembly GCA_018402565.1). Taxonomy (GTDB): domain Bacteria; phylum Planctomycetota; class Planctomycetia; order Pirellulales; family Pirellulaceae; genus M30B19. The sequence goes on from JAGYIQ010000005.1 coordinate 477,531, forward strand.
CGACATCGACTCCGCTTGACGCACGATGTACTGGGGCGCGAGACCGAGGTCCTGGCCGATTTATTGGAACCTTCTGGCGATCAGTTGCCGCGTGTTCAGTTCTGGTTGGACGAAGCAGTCCATCAGGCCAACCCCCATCTGAAACAGCAGTTGAGCGCCTTCGGGCGACGGTATGCCGATCGTTTACAAGTCGTGGGCAAGCCGCAATTGGTCCCGGGTGGCGAGGCCATCAAGAACGATGTGCACTTGATCGAGCGGATGTTGAAAGTCTTCAACCACTACGATCTGGATCGACGCAGCTATGTGGTGGTGATCGGTGGTGGCGCGGTGTTGGATGCCGTGGGCTTTGCCGTGGCCATCGCCCATCGTGGCCTGCGGTTGGTACGTCTACCGACCACGACCCTGGCCCAAGCCGACTCGGGCGTGGGCGTAAAAAATAGCATCAATCTGTTCAGCAAGAAAAACTGGCTGGGGACCTTTGCGGTACCCTGGGGCGTGATCAACGATCGCCGCTTGATCGAGACCTTGAGCGACCGCGATTTTCGCTGCGGCTTCTCCGAGGCGGTCAAAGTCTCCCTGCTGAAAGAACCCGCATTTTTCCACACGATTTGCGACACGGCCGCTGAGATCGCCGAGCGGCAAGCGGCGGCTTGGCCCGTGATTGCTCGCTCGGCTTGGTGGCACCTGCGGCACATCACAGCAGGCGGGGATCCGTTCGAGATGTTGGAGGCGCGGCCGCTGGACTTCGGCCACTGGTCGGCCCACAAGTTGGAATCGATGACCGATTTCCAGGTCCGTCATGGCGAGGCCGTCGCGATTGGCGTGGCGATCGATACGCTGTATTCCACGCGGGTTCATGGGCTACCGCGGCGTGCGGCGGAACAAGTGCTGGATTGCCTGGCCTCGCTACAACTGCTGCTGGCCCACCCGGCGCTGGCGCGGACGGAGGAGCTCTTCGGCGGGCTGGAGGAATTTCGCCAACACCTGGGTGGTCGCTTGACGATCACGATGCTGCAAGACATCGGCCGTCCGATCGATGTGCATACAATCGATCATCAAGCGATGCGGGAGTCGATCCAAGAGGTGGTGGATCGGGTCAAAGCGTTATCGCGTTGAGCGGAACGGGCAAATCCGCCGCCGGCACCGCGATGGCCTTGTCGGCAATGTCCTTGCGACACCAGGCCCCGGTCCAGCGAATGCAGCGGACTGCCTCGTACGCCCGCTGCTTGGCCTGCGCGATGTTGTCGCCGAGGGCCGTCACACCCAGCACGCGACCGCCGTTGGTGACCACGCGGCCTTCGGCATCTCGCTGGGTGCCGGCATGAAAGACTTTGACGTCGGGCAACTGAGCGGCCGCTTCCAGTCCGGAGATGACATGGCCGGTCTTGTAGGGGCCGGGGTAACCTTCGCTGGCCATCACCACGCAGACAGCGGGCCGCGGATCCCAGGTCGGTGGGTCCAACTGCCCCAGTCGGCCCTCGGCCGTCGCCAATAGGATCTCCAGCAAATCGCTCTGCAGTCGCATCAGTACGGGCTGGCACTCGGGATCGCCGAACCGCACATTAAATTCAATGACCTTGGGGCCCTTGGCACACAGCATCAAGCCAGCGTAGAGCACTCCGGAGAACGGGGCGTTCTGTCGCTTGAGGGTGTGGACGGTCGGGACCAATACTTCCGCCACGATCCGATCCAGCATGGAGGGGTCGATATCCACGCTGGGGCAATAGGCTCCCATGCCGCCGGTATTTGGTCCCAGATCGTTGTCGTAGGCGGCCTTGTGATCTTGCGCGGGAGGCAAGGGCAAAATCGCTTTGCCATCGGTAATGGCCAGGACGCTGGCCTCGACGCCGACCAGCTTCTCTTCCAACAAAAACGAGTCGCCCGCATCGCCCAGTTCGCGGTCGATCGCGATGGCCGTGATGGCGCGTTCTACTTCGGCCAGATCATCGCAGACAATCACCCCTTTACCGGCCGCTAAGCCGTCGGCCTTGACGACCAACGGCACTTCGTTCGGCTTGTCCGCGTGCAACAGCCGGAGGTCCTCGATGGCCTGTTCGGCCGAGGTAAACCACCAGTGCCGCGCGGTATCGACGTTGCCCAGACGCAAGATTTTTTTGCAAAACGACTTGCTACCCTCCAATTGGGCCGCCTCTTGGGACGGGCCAAAGACCAGCAAGCCGGCCTTGCGAAAGGCATCAGCCGCGCCTTGGCACAGGGGCACCTCAGGGCCGATTACAACCAGCCCCACGTCTTGATCACGAGCAAACTTGATCAAGGCCGGGAAGTCGGTGGCCGCCAGAGGCACGTTTTCCGCATCGATGGCCGTGCCCGCGTTGCCGGGGGCTACGAATACCCGCCCGGCCCGTGGACTCTGCTTCAGTTTCCATGCCAGAGCGTGCTCCCGACCACCATTGCCAAGTACCAAGACATTCATGCGTGCGTTCAACCTAACTGTTGTCTCGTTGTCGTCGTCGTCCGCCCTGCCCCAAGATCACCTCGAGGGACTCTTCTTGTCCGTCGCGGATGATCTTGATCGTGACCTTGTCCGCCGGCTGCTTGTCGCTGAGGAAGGCGGTCATGTCCTCGCGGGAGCGGATTGACTTGTCGTCCATCTGAGCGATGATGTCGCCCGGCTTGAGCCCAGCTCGGGCCGCTGGCGAATCCTCCGTCACTTCGCGGATCGTCAAACCCTGCTCGGTAATGTTCTCGAAGTCCATCTGTGCGCCCAAGTAAGCCGGGCGGCTGCGACGCGCCCCACCCGTGGCTTGGAACTCGATCTTCTCGGTGAGCAACAGCTGATCAATGAACTTCTCGGTGTAGTCGATGACGCGGACAGCACCCGCCATGTCGATCGATTCGGTGGTGTCGTCCGGCGTGTGATACGTCGGTGTCAAACCGGTATGGAAGAACACCGCCGGAACGCCCTTCTGCTGGAATGGCAGGTGGTCACTGCCCGCAAAGCCAGCTGCGATTTTGTCCAGCTGCAGTTGAGCATCGGTGTTGGCCTGCTCCGCGACGGGATCGAACACGCTGCTGGTGCCCGTGCCGTAGATCGTCAATTTATCGTTACGCAACCAGCCAATCATGTCGAAATTGATCATCGCCACGGTCGTGGCCAAGGGGTACAGCGGGTTCTCGACATAGTGGTACGCACCCAAGAGCCCTCGCTCCTCGGCGCTGAAGGCGATGAACACCAAGCGACGGGCCGGCTTGCGATCGGCCTGGGCATAACGACGGGCCAACTCCATCACAGCAGCCGTTCCAGTGGCGTTGTCGTCCGCCCCGTTGTGGACCTCACCGAAGCGACCGGGGGCGCGGGAGCCAAAGCTGCCAATGCCGATGTGATCGTAGTGACCGCCGATCACGATCGTCTCGTTGGCCAAGGGGCCTTCGCCTTCGATCACGCCGACAATGTTGTAGCCCCAACCCTTTTGGTCCTCGAACGAGGCCGAGTACTTGGCCGATACGCCGGTCATCGCTTGCGACAACGGGGCAGCCGAGCTATCAATGGCCTTGGAGGCCGCCATCAAGTCGCTGATCGGCTGGCCATCCGCATCTTTCAGCGGGAAAGCCGCCAGCAACTGGTTGCAGGCCGCTTGGGAAATCAACACAAATGGCAAGCCCAGCTCGCGATCACCGAACGCCGCTGAATTCTCCAGCGTCGACTCCTCGCCGCTGGTCGCCGTGCGGATGTCGTTGACGAACACGATCCCGACCGCGCCTCGCTCTTGGGCCGCGGCCACTTTGCTGCGAATGTAAGCCTGCTCGACCACGTCACTGCCGCTGTAAGGAGAATCCTCCACTTCGAACATCGGTTGGCGGCGGAGCATCAGGACCACTTTGCCGCTGACATCCACGCCTTCGTATTCGCGAAAGTTGTTCTCCGGATCATCGATACCGTAGCCGACAAACACCAGCTCGCCCGCGACCGTCCCCGAACCGCCGACCAGTTGCGGCTTGTAGTGCTTGTCCAGTTCCATGGTCAGCTGGGTCTCGGGGTTCCAAAACCCTAGATAGGCCGTGGCCGAGTTGAGGCTGCGGCCCATCTCGATCTGGAACGGCTGGCGGAAGGAGCCATCGGCCAGGGCCGACTTGATGCCGTACTTCTGGAAGTCCTCAATAATGAATTGTGCGGTCAGCTCGGCTCCGGGCGAAAAAGTATCGCGCCCGCCCAACTCGTCGCTGGCCATGTAGGTAACGTCGCGAGTGAAACGCTCCAGAGCGGTGGTCGGTTCGGCTGGCGGCGTGACCACGGTCACCGACTCATCGGCGCGTGGGGTCCGCCCCGAATCCTCTCGGGCCAGCAGCGACCCGGCCGAACCGAGGACAGCCAGCAGCAGGAGACTCAAAAACAGTGTCAGTCCAGAAAGACGAGCGGGCAGACGACAAGCCGAATTCAACATGGCGTATGATTCCTGTGAGCAAGGTCAACGAGGCCCGCCGAATCGGCTGAGCCGAAACCGCTCGAGCGAAACCCGCCCGAGCGAGACACCGGGCCCCCCTACACGGCTTGGAGCCGACCGGCGACCCTATCTTACGCAGATTCCGTCCGGTTGCCAGTCGGCAAATTCAACTTTCAGCATCGCCGTCCGTCGCCAAGAAGATCTCCAAGGCCTGTTGCCCGGTCATTCCTGGCAAGATCCCCAGTTCGCGGGCCGCTTGGCTGGCGTCGGCCACGCGGGCCCCCAGCAGATCCTCGGGCTGACGGAGCGGATGCTCGGGGGTACCCCGGCAAATGGCGACCGCCATCGAAAATTGCGTGGCGATCTGGCAATCGTAAATCCCGCAGCCCAGCAGGCCACGACCGGTATGAATCACGCAGTACTGGCCACCCGGCCATTGGTAGCTGCAGCCCAGGACCTCGCCGGCGGGCAACGCCAGCACCTGCTGCCGGGCTTGAAGACGATGGATACCCATAGGTACTAGATACGATCCAGCCGCCGCCGCGAACGGCGTTTGGCTCGAAAGCACTCCTCGCAGACACCGTCCACGATCAAGGTGTGATCCTTGACGCGAAACCCGTGCCGCTCGGCGACCTCGCGGAGGATCTGCTCCAACCCGTCGGCTTGGAACTCGATCAAGCGGTCGCAGTCGCTGCAGTGCAGATGGTCGTGTTCGGGATAACCGTAGTCAAATTCGTACACGCCCCGCCCGTCGACCTCGAACTTCTTCAGCAAACCCGCGTCGACGAATTCCCCCAAGGTGCGATAGACCGTCGGGCGACTGACGTAATCGGCATCGCCCCGTCGCGGCAGCTTTTCAATCAGCTGATCGGCGTCAAAGTGGTCGTGCTGGGCAAACACCTGCTCCAACAGCACCTGCCGCTGGCGGGTACTGCGCATGCCTCGGCTCTGTAAATATTCGTGGAAACGCTCTTCCGGCGAGGCAGCCGTCTTGTAGCGTTCCAACGTGGTTTCGTCTCGGTCCATAGCACTCGACAATAGTCCAAAAGTCCGCGGCTGACAACTGGCAACGCCCGGCCGGGGCCCCTCACGAGCCGCAAGGCCGGCAAAACCGGCCCGTTTTGACACAGCGGCCACAGATTTTCCGGCTTTCCAGACCGCCCGATCTTCGCCCCTATCCTAACTTGTTCGCGGAGCCCGACGCTGGCAGGCGAAATGGCCCGAGCTCCTCATTTACACCAAGCTCAAGGAGAAGCCCCATGTTATTTGCCGAATGGACCATGACTAGCCTCAGCGAAAACGGCGTATTTTGGTTCGTTAGCCTGTTTTGCGTCGTCGCGGCCTACATCGACGGGACGCAGCTGAAGGTCCCCAACGCCATCACCTTCCCTATGATCATCGCCGGCTGGATGTACAGCAGCGTCGCCTACGGCATGGCCGGGGACGGCTGGTACATGGGCCTGCTGTGGAGCATCGGCGGTACCGCCGTGGGATTGGCCTGCTTGTACCCCTTCTACGCCATCGGCGGGATGGGCGGCGGTGATGTGAAAATGCTAGCAGCCGTGGGTGCTTGGGTTCACTCCTCGATCACGATTTCGGCCTTTTTCCTGTCGGCCTTTATCGGCGGCTTGATGGCGGTGTTGATGATCGTCTTCAGCAAGTCGGCAACCAAGCACTACTACCAGTTCTTCGGGATCCTGAACGAGATCGTGGCGGTCAAGGATCCGGAAAAACTGTCAGAGATGGCAGCGGCTCGCAAGCACACCATGCATTTGCTGCCTTACGGCATCCCGATCGCGATCGGCACGATCCTGCACTTCGCCTGGATTGGCCGCTTGTTCTAGTCATCTCGTTTTAGTCGGTTGGCTCCTGCTGTGTGTATTGTAGGGGCCATCCGACCGTTTTTGAAATCTCGCCCGGTATAATTCCGAAACCTATTTGGACTGCTAAGCAGCGCGAAACCGTCCCAAGGAAATTTCCTCATGAAACCGAAGTCCATCATCCTGCTTGGCGTCTCTGGTATGTTCGGCTTGGTGGCCGCCGCCCTCTTCACGAGTGCGTTGGGGCAACCGGCCGGTACGGTTCCGACCAAAGCGGTTCTGGTGCTGATGCAGGACGTGGAGATTGGCGCCCTGTTGTCCGAAGAGAACTGCAAGTTGGAGCAATGGCCGGAGAACATCATTCCGGAAGGGATCGTGGGCTCGTTCGAGCAAGTCGTTGAAAAGCGTATCAACACGCGACTGACGGCAGGTACTCCCATCTTTGAACGCGATTTGCTGGACAAGTACGCCACTTCGCTGGTGCCGGTCCCCAAGGGCAAGAAGGTGGTGGGTCTGAAAGTTCCCTCGGAGGATCACATTGCCGGCCTGTTGCAACCCGGGCACACCGTGGACGTGATCGGGGTATTCGAACGCGAAGATCGTTCGGTCTCCAACACGTTTTTGCGTGGCATCAAGGTGTTTTCCGTCAGCAACAAGGTGGCGTTGGAGAACGAATCGTCGGGTAAGAGCAATGAGGACGACACGACTGTGGGTCTGGTCGTCTCCGAGCGTCAGTCGGAGATGCTGTCGTTGGTCAAGGCCGTCGCCAATGTCAAATTGGCCATCCGAGGCGTCGACGACACGGAGTTTGAGGGGACCGATTTGGAGTCTCAGGAGGGCATGATCTCCCTGCGAGCCCTGATGGGCGTCACGACCTCGCCCACTCGCGACCCATTGACTCTGGGCTTGCCGAAACCGGCTGAGAAGAATGATGGCCCGTTTCGTATGCAATTGTTCCGCGGCGACTTCCTGTACGAGTATGAAATGGAAGACGGCCAATTCCCGGTGCTGAAAAAGAGCCCACCGGCCCCAGAGCCGGGTTCGGAAGAGGCTCTGGGCGAAGAGAAGCCTTAATAAACGCCACGGTCGGCTCATCGCTGCACTTCAAGCCTTGCCGTGGGCGGGTAGCGGCCCAGCCGCAGTGGAAAGCTAGGGCATTTACGCCGGCCAGCTAAAGAGAACCTGCTGGGCAAAGTTTGCGCGAGATACCGAAAACGCTCATCGAAGCATTTGTAATCGTTCGATAGAACTTCCTGAAGGCACGGGATCGCCGGATCGTTCCGGCTATTCCGGTCTGACTGCCACATGACTTGCAGGACCAAGGAAGTTTTGATGACGCGCACTTTTCTTTTGCGATTACGCCCGTGGGCTGTGGCGGCGGGCTGCCTGATCGGTTCGCTGAATTGCTGGGCTCACGCCCAGCTAGAACCAGCCCCTTCTAATCGCAACTTGGGTCCAGGCGAGGTCAAAGTTTCGAGCGAGTTTGAATCGATCGAAGTGGTGATCGGGTCTTCGCGTTTGATTACGATGCCGTTCAGCATTCCGCGAGTTGTGATCGAGGACCCATCGATCTTGAGTGCCACTCCGCTGGCCAAGGATCAGATCTTGATCCGCGCTTTGGCGACCGGTGTGACCAGCGTCGGGATCATCGATGAAAATGACCGCAGCTACACGGTCGAAGTCAACGTGGTGAGCGACGTGCGTCAGTTGCAGGCGATCATCAACCACACCTTTCCTACAGCCAACATTACGGTGCGACCCTTGAAGGAGTCGATCGTGTTGGTGGGTACCGTGCCGAACCCGGAGATGGCGGCGCAGGTCGTCGACGTGGCCTCGCAGTTCTCCGAACGAGTCTTCCAGAACTTGCAGGTCTCGGGGGCCCAAAACATTTCGTTGACCATGAAGATCTACGAGGTGTCGCGGACCAAACTGCGCCGCATCGGGTCGGACTGGCAATTCGCCAACAATCGTTTTGCGGTGATTCAGGGCGCCGGAGACCTGATCGACTTGGCTGCCAACCAAGCCTTGGCAAACAATCCAGCCTCCCCGGTAACTCCGACCATGCGGAGCACGGACGGTCAGATTGTGGCCACAGGCGACACGATCCGCACCAATATTTTGCGGGGCAGCAGCCAATTGACCACGGCGATCGAGTTTTTGGAACAGCACGACGTCGCTCGTTTGATCGACGAGCCGACGCTGGTGACGCTCAATGGTCGCCCGGCCGAATTCTTGTCGGGTGGTGAAGTCCCGATTCTGGTCAACGCCGGTTTGGGCGTTGCCTCGATCGAATTTCGTCCTTTTGGAACCAAAGTTGACTTTCTGCCAATCGTCTTGGGCGAAGGCCGCTTGAAGATTGACTTGCGATACGAGGTTTCGCAGTTGGCACCGGGTTTGTCGGGGGATACCGATACACCGGGTTTCACGGTCAGCCGGACGAATGTGGGCGCCGAAATCACGGCGGGGCACACGTTGGCTATCGCCGGCGTGGTCAAAGAGCAAAGCAAGACCGTCAAGCGGGGCCTGCCCGGTCTGATGCACGCTCCTTGGATCGGTGCCGCCTTCTCCAAAAACAACGATCAAGTGACCGAGGTCGAGATGTTGGTGATTGCCACGCCACAGTTCATCGGCGAGGTCGATCCGTCGATGTTGCCCGGCTTTGGACCCGCCGAGAACTCCGAGAGTCCGCTGAACATGGAGTTCTATGGCCGCGGTTATGTCGAGGTCCCACGCTGCGACCCGCCTGTGAACCAGGCCGGCTACGGCGGACAGGGCTATCCTGGCGTGACACCGGCTCAATACCAAGGGGCACCGTCCCAATATCAAGGGGCACCCGTGGCCCCGATGGCGCCGCCTGCCATGCCTCCGGCGACCTCCCCCACGGTGGGTCGTGGCATCATCGAGCCGACCATGGCTCCACGAGCCCCACAGGCTAACAACCTGCCGTTCGGTGCCGGGCCGCGTCGCTAGTCACCGATCGCACGCCTGCCGCGACGTTCGCTTCCCTCCCCAGACATCCCAGTCGTCCATAGCCAGCACGAGAGTCCCATGAGCAGCCATTTCAAGTTCATCCTGTGCGAACCCAAGAAACCCGTCCGTGAATCTTTGAGCAAGATGCTCAATTCGATGGGCGATCTGTTCTTGGAGTCCGAGTGCTCGTCCTACTTGGCCTTGGACGAAGCCTTGCAAGCTTCGATACCGGATTTGGTGGTGATCGGGATCGACGAGGACTTGCCTCAGGCGTTGGCCATGATCCGCAAGATCCGCGCCCAGACACCTTCGGTCGCGGTGATGGCTGTCAGTAGCCGCAACGACGGCCAGACCATCTTGGACACGATGCGGGCCGGTGCCAAAGAGTTCTTGACGTCGCCAGTGGAAATGTCGGACTTGGCCCAGGCCATTCCTCGGCTGTGCGATGGCAGAACCAAGACCAGTGGACCGGCGACTTCCAGTGGCGTGATTGCCGTGGCTGGCGTGACCGGCGGTGTGGGTGCCACCAGCTTAGCGGTCAACATCGCGGCACACTTGGCACAGACGCCCAGCCACAGCGTGGCCTTGGTCGACTTGGACCTGAGCGTTGGGGATGCCGACATTTTCTTGGACTGTATTCCTGAATACACGCTGATCGATGTGGCCAGCAACGTCAGTCGCTTGGACTTGTCGCTGTTGAAAAAGTCCATGACTCGCCACGAATCCGGCGTCTACCTGCTGCCGCGGCCTGTCTCGTTGTTGGATAACGAAATCATCACACCCGACAACATCGGCCGCGTATTGAGCGTCCTCCGTTCCGCTTTCACTCACTTGGTCATCGACACCTCCAAGAGTTACTCACCGGTGGACTTGGTGGCCTTGAACTTTGCCGATCACATTGTCCTGGTCACACAGTTGGATCTGCCCTGCCTGCGGAACGTGGTGCGTTTGCTGATGTCCTTCGACGAGTACCACGGCCTGAAGGAAAAGGTCAAGATCGTCGTCAACCGCTCGAACCTGCAATCGAACCAGATCAGTATCAAGAAGGCGGAAGAGACGATCGGCCAAGAATGTTACTGGCAAATCCCCAACGAATACGCCACCATGGCCGCCGTACGCAACAACGGCGTGCCCTTGGTCATGCAGGCTCCCCTGGCCAACATCACCCAATCGGTCATCGGCCTGACGAACTCACTCTTCCACGTGACGGGACCGGAGAACGTGGTCGAGGTCGCCGCCGCCGGCGGCGGAGCCAGAAAGCAATGGCTGGGGTTCCTGTCGCGAAAATAGCGGTTTGCCGCGTTCGCTCGGCTCGCCAAGACTGGCACCGCAGCTAGAATGGGGGGATGATTTCCCCCCGCCCCACCCTCCTACCGGTGCTGTTATCGCTGCCGCGGTCACTGTTACTGCCACTGCCGCGGTCACTATCACTGTCGCGGTCACTGCCACTGCTCGTCGCGCTCGCCGTGGTGCTGACGAGCAGCTGCGCGGGAACACTGCGGGTCGGTGCTGCTGATCTTGATTCCCAGTCAGCCCCCAACGGCCCGCCCGACCGACCCTCGCCAGCGGCCGACGACGGCCGTGGTGACTTAAACTCTTTTTTCGATTTTGACCTGCCGTCGCCCCCCCATGGCCGCTGGTTGCGGCCGATGGATCTGGGCGATCGGCCCCTGGTGGTACTGCGGATCGCATCGTGGTCGGCCAATTGTCGCCGCTTGCTGCCCCTGTGGCAGCGGCAACTGGAGCGAGCCATCCGTGCGGGTGAAATCAATGTGGTGCTGATCGCCGAGGAACAGCAGTGGGAGCGGGCCGTTTGGCTGTGCCAACAGTCCGGCATCGACTGGCCGCTGCTGCATGACGCCCTGCCCCAGCACCCGATGGTCGACTACCCGAGCGTGAGTGTCGTGGATCGCCATGGGCACGTACTTCAATCTCGGCTGACACTGACGCAAGCCGCCAGCCGCTCGTGGGGGCAACCGCCAGCGGCGGCGGTGATCGCTTCACCCGCGCCCGATCGATGGGCCGACCAAGCTTTGAGCTCACTCGCGGACGCCTTCCGGCAACAGCGACAACAGTCCGCTCCGTTGGCCGAACTGCAACCGCTGGCCGATCACCTGCTGCGGCGGTGCTTCTTTGCTGCTCCGACCGAGACCCCCGAGATATTGGCTCCCTTGACGACTTATTACCGCGAGGCGCTCTTCAGCACGCAAGAGGCGGCCTGGGCCTTTCGTCTGGGTGTGGCCCATCGTCTCTGGTTCGACCAGCAGCGTCAGCTGGGATCGATTCAAGCCGAACAGTGGCAGGAATCCGTGAATTTTTTGCAATGGGCCAACCGAGCGGCTCCGCCAGGCAACTCGGGATCGCCCCACCCGGAATCGACTCCCGCGGGGGCGGCCCGCGGCACTGCCACCGGTCGCTGGGAGGCGTGGCTACAGCCTTACCGGCCCTTGGTGGATCGACCCACCGCGGCCTACGCCCCGGCAGCCGGGGCGGCCACGCCACTGTTGTATAGTGAGACCACTGCCCAACCGGCCGATTGGCGACCGTCGGCCGACTTCCTGAACGAACGGCCGGCCGATTTTGCAGCGGCCACCGCCGTGCCCTGGACCTCCGTACGAACTCAGAGCGTCTGGGTGTTAGGAACCGAAGATCCTGCAGCGGCCGGCCAATGGGCTCGGTTATTCCTGCACGTGCAGTTGAAACGGGGCGATTGGGACCTGACCCAAGCCACCCACTTGGACTGGCAGTGGCCGTCACCGTCGTCCGCTGAACCGCGCCCGCAGTGGCTGCCGGCCGAAGTACAAGCCTCGGACACGCCGGCTAACGCGAGGGCTCGCACGCCGGCAAACGCGGGGGCTCGCACGCCGGCCAACGCGGGGGCTCGCGCGGCAGCCAACGCGGGGATCGAGTCCGAAGACCGGTCGACTTGCGCCACGGCCGTTTGGCTGGAAGCGGATGTCTGGCTACCAGTGCCGGTCCCGCCCGTTGCGGCACTCTCGGCGGGTGATAGCCCACTGCCGCCAGCCCGCAATGCGACGCTCTACTTTTATGGTCAGGACCCGTCGACTGGGCACAGGGTGCCCCGCCGGTTGGACTTTTTCTTGCCGCCGCCCACCCAGGCCAAACTTGACTGGTGAGCATAATCGTCAGCTCGAAGGTTCCACTTCTTACGGCGATCGGTTTCCCGGTTTATTTCGGTGCCGAAATGTGCGACAATAGGACGGTAGCACCCGGGTGAGATTCCGGCGAGCATGGAGGAAGAGGCGAGATTCATTTCTTAGGAGTGGAAGCGATGAGGTCGATACTGACCGTGGTACTGGCCGGCGGACGTGGCGCACGGCTGGAACCTTTGACGCGCGACCGCGCCAAACCGGCCGTCCCGTTCGGCGGCGTCTATCGTATCATCGACTTCACGCTGTCGAATTGCCTCAACAGCGGCCTCCGCAACATCTTGTTGTTGACGCAGTACAAAGCGATGAGCCTGGATCGGCACATCAACATGGGGTGGAATCGCTATTTCTGTCGCGAGCTGGGCGAAGCCATCGACATCATCCCGCCGCAACAGCGGGTCGACCAACAGTGGTATCAGGGTACCGCGGACGCGGTCTATCAAAACATCTACGCCATCGAGAAATCTCGGCCCGACTACATCGTGATCCTGGCTGGCGACCACATCTACAAGATGAACTACGCGCACATGATCGACTTCCACATCGAGTCGGGTGCGGAGCTGACCATCGGTGCTCTGCCTGTATCGGTGGAGGAGGCGCGGAGCTTCGGTGTCATGCAGATCGATGCCAACCAACGCATCTGTGGCTTCCAGGAAAAGCCGCAATCGCCCCAAACGATCCCGGGCTCGACCGATTGCTGCTTGGCCAGCATGGGAATCTATGTGTTCAACGCCAAGTTCTTGTTGGAGCAACTGTGTCGCGATGCCACGCAGCTCAACAGCGCTCACGACTTTGGCAAGAACATCATCCCCGGCGTGATCGACCAACACCGGGTGTTCGCTTACCCGTTCTCGGATGAGAACCGCAAGCAAACGCCGTACTGGCGAGACGTGGGCACCTTGGACGCTTATTACGAAGCCAGCATGGACTTGATCAGCGTCGACCCGCAGCTCAACCTCTACGACCAACACTGGCCGATCCGCACCTACCAGACCAATAGCCCGCCGCCCAAGTTCGTGTTTGGCTCGCGGGCCGATCAAGCCGATCCGCGGACCGGCGTGGCGATCGACAGCATGGTCTGCAGCGGCTCGGTCATCTCCGGTGGCCAAGTCTCACGCAGCATCGTCGGTCCCGACTGCCGCATCGAGGCCTACGCTCACGTGGAGGGCTCGGTGCTGTTCGACCGGGTCCAGATCGGGTCCGGAGCGAGAATTCGCAACGCGATCATCGAAAAAGACGTGCGGATCCCGCATGACATCGAGATCGGCTACGACATAGCCCAGGACCGTCAGCGGGGCCTGACAGTCTCCGACAATGGGTTGGTGGTCGTCGCCAAGGGAGCCGGCATCGAGCGACTGGGGGGTTCGACGACCCGAGTGGCGAAATCGATCATCCGAGCTCCATTTTTCGAAAAAACCCCCGCGAAATCGCTCAGCGAACTGCCCCATCCCAACTAGGGGCTTGTTGATTTGTCCGTAGCGGAACGCGTCAACGGCTTGTTGATTTTTCCGTAGCGGAACGCGTCAAGGGCTTCGATTGATGGGAAAATGCCCTGTTATCACCCGATTTCATTAAATCGGGCCGCAATTTCGCGAGCAAGTCTGGAAAAATCAACAAGCCCTCAAGCGTTTCGATTGACGGGAAACTGCCGTGTTTTTGCACGACTTCCTTGAATCGGACGGCAATTTCGCGTGCAAGTCTGGAAAAATCAACAAGCCCTCAAGCGTTTCGATTGACGGGAAACCCCGTGTTTTTGCACGATTTCCTTGAATCGGGCGGGAATTTCGCGTGTAAGTCTGGAAAAATCAACAAGCCCTCAAGCGTTTCGATTGACGGGAAACTGCCGTGTTTTCGCACGATTTCCTTGAATCGGGCGGGAATTTCGCGTGTAAGTCTGGAAAAATCAACAAGCCCCTCGGGCCGGGCCGCCACAACCGGGAAAATTCGTCAAAGCCGGAAGTTCTGACCACAATTGGTGGGCAAAAGGTCGGGGTCCGATTAAATTAGGACCGATCAGCGCGCCGAGGCTCCTGCAGCCTCGGCCGGGTCGCCCGGTTTGGTCGTCGGGCGCTGTGTCACCAGCTTTACGACCGGCCCGCTGGCCGGGCCGAATTCTCCCCCCGTCGTTTCCGGAACGTTGTGGTCTGCCCTATGAAACTTGCAAGCCGTCACTGCCGTCGCTCGCTGTCCGGTTGGTCTTGGTTCGGCTCCCTCGCCTCCGCTGCCCTGGCGGTCTCCGTGGCGTCGCTGCACGACGGCTCGGGAATGGCCTGGGGGCAGCAGGACCCGTTCGGAGCGGCCAATCCGTTTGACTTGAGCGGACCGGCGGGCGGACCGGCCACGCCCTCGGTCATGGCGGGTGGCGGCACCGACGAGGGCACCGCCGACAATCCATTGGTGAGTTCGATCACGCAACAGGACCTGTCGACTCCCGAGCGGCGCTTGCTGGCGGTGGAAACCTTGTTCTTATTGCAACAACCGGCCGCCGCCAATCGACTGATGGAGGCCCTCCAACAACCGCTGACCGGCGAAGCGGCTTACGACTTGGTCTGGGCGGTGACGTCGCCCCGCCTGTTGGGGATCGAAGCGCAAACGGAGCTGGCCCCGCAAGCCGCTGCCTGGTTGCGCGGCACGTTGGCCAATGCCATGCAGTACGCTCAAAGCGAACCCTCGACCGCTCGGGCACTCGAGCGGATGCAGGCCGGCCCGACTGCCGAACAGACCTTGGCTCGGGAGCAGCTGCTGACCATGGGCGTATCGGCCGCCCCCCAACTCCTGGCCAGGATGCAGAGCCTGATCGACGCGTCCGATCTGCAATCCGGCCAGCTGCGTCAACTGATTCAGATCATTCAGGCCGGACCGGACGGTTGGGACATCACGCTCCGCTCGGTCATGGGCCAAGAGGCCCCGCTCGAGACCGCCGCCATGCTGGGCTTGGCCGCTCGCGGTAGCTCGCCGCTGAATCAAGCCGCCGTGCTGGAGTGGACCCTCCGCCGTCGCGAGGCAGCCGGCTCCGCGGAGTTGGCTCCGGTCCTAGCTTTCTGGCGCACCCAATTGCAACAACAATTCGGCATCGACGCGAACAACCCCGCTGAGGTGGCCAAATGGTTCGAGCTGCTGAATCAGCAACAAGTCGATCGCTGGACCTCTGGCTCGCTCTCGCGGTATCAAGCCACCCAGCCAATACCCACCCATTGGCTGTGGGATGCGGCTGCCGGCGGCTTCACGCCCCAACAGACCACGCCATTGGACACCGTGGCTCGCGACCACGCGCTGTTGGCCACCGCATGGCTCCGTGCGGATGAAACCAACGAGGCCGCGCTCCGCAATTTTGTCGCCGCTCAATTCAAGCGCGCGAAGTTGTTAGGCGGTCTGGATCAACCATTGCCTCCCGCCGCTGTGACGATTGCGTTGGAGTACCTGTCGCCGGTCCAATTGACCGACATGTTGCAGTCGGCCTTGGATCGCGGCCAGTGGCTGCTGGCCCAGTCCTTGCTGGAAGCCCTGCAAACCGCCGGCAGCTCCGAACTGCTGACAACCACCGCCGGGCGTTTGTCGGCCGTGGTCCAAGCCCTCAAAGCCTCCGATGCTCGCGTCCGCATGGCGGCGGTGCAGACGATCCTGACCTGGCAGCCCGAGAGCAGCTTTGCCGGAGCCAGCTACTTCAACCAAGAACTGCGCGAACTGTTCAACGCGCCCTTGGGAGCCGACGTCCTGATCGCGTCGATGAACCCCTACCACAGCGCCTACCTGGAAGCCCTGACCCGCCAGGCCGGTTGGCAGGCCACGGTCGCCTCATCCGCTGGACAATTGGTCAGCGATTTCGAATTGTTCCCCGCCACGTTCTTGATCATTACCGACGCCTTGGGCGACGTGCCCTACCTGAGCGTGATCGACAAGATCCGCACGTCCGCCAAGGGCAAGACGATTCCGATTCTGCTGCTGGTGCGGACCGAGAACCTGAACAACGCCCGCAAGATGCTGGAAACCGAACGACCCGACCCCATGATTCGCATCGCCGAAATGAGCGAAGACGGCAGCCAGCTGCTGCCCTGGTTGGAGGAAGTCAGCTTACTGACCGTGCACTCCGGCCAACTCTCCTCCCGCGTGGCCCTGGATCACGCCGAACAGGCTCTGGCCAAACTGCAACCTTGGCTGGAGTCCCAGCGGTCCCGCCGCCTGCTGGATTTCTCCGTCATGTCAGCCGGAGCCCGCGGCCTGCTGAGCCTGGCCCCCAACAGCGCACCGCACATCGTCAAGCTGCTGTCGCACTACGGCGATCCCGAGACCCAGGTCTACCTGGCCAGTGTCGCGGCCGATGCGGCCATTGCCCCCGCCGTTCGCTCCGCCGCCGCGGCCGGCTTCCGCGACTCGGTCCAACGCTTCGGCACACTGCTGACCTCCGACCAAATCCGAGCCGCCTACGCACGACAGAATCGCAGTGCCCAGGAAGGCGAGTTCACCCAGGCCCTGCTCAACTCGTTGCTCGATACCCTGGAAGCCCGCAGCCGCCGACAACCCTTCGATACCCTGGCGCCCGTCCCCACGCTGTGACAGGCGGAGGGCGCAGCGCAAACCGCGGAGGGCAAAGGGCAAACCGCGGAGGGCGCAGCGCAAACCGCGGAGGGCGCAGTGCACCTCGCTTGTGGGAGACAGGCGCCGCCGCGTGGAGCCTGAATCGTGGGGCCTGGATCGTGGGGCCTGGATCGTGGAGCGGAAATGCCGGAGTGCGCAGGGACAGCCGCCAACGCCGCGGCCCCATCACCACTCACTGCTCACCACTCACCACTCACCACTCACCACTCACCACTCACCACTCACCACTCACCACTCACCACTCCCGATGTCCCGACTCTGTAACATGGTCTCCCAATCGGCTTGTGATTGCCTAGGATCCACGGGGCTTCTCTAGTAGCTTGGAGAGGGGGGAGAACGAGGCGTCTGGCTGGGCCAGCGTCCGGTTGCCCCGCGGCCGATTTCCACGTCCGTCGCTACGCTCCACCGTTGGAACCCGTCGCATGGTTGCTCAAGTTATTGCCGACCGTTTGGCCACTGCCTACCGTTTGACTCTGCCCTGGTGGTTGGGTTGCTGCTTGTTCGCCCTGGGGTGCAATGGCGGCGACCAAGACGCGAAGAAATCTGGCTTCCAGATGACAGACGCGGACCAACGGCCTGTGCCGGTCACCGGCCGTCAAAGCGAGCAGTTGGCCCGCGCTCTGAATTTGGTCAAGAGCGACGACGTGGCCGAATGGGAAGTGTTCGAGAACAGCGTCACCGACTCGCTGAATACGGCTTGGAACGTGGCCAAGTCAACCGAGGGCCAGCAGTCCATGGCCGCGGCCGTGCCGGATTGGCAGCGTTCCCCGCTGTTGGCGACTTTGCCCGCGGTTTACCAAGCCGGTTTGAGTTGGCAGAACTTTGACTCCGAGACCTTTCTCTATACGGACGCGTTTTACCTGCAAGAGCAGTATTGGCTGAGCCAAATCGTCGACCGCGTCCGACGGGCGGGCGCCGGCACCCGCTTCAGTTACCTGACCCACGCCGGCCGGCCGCAGCCGCAGAGCCTGACGCAGGCCCTGCAAGCCAACGATCCGGCCTTGGCTCCCGAGCAAGCCGAGTCATTGGCGTTGGCGCTCACACTGTTTGACTGGAGCGTGAGAAACGTCTCGGGCGAACCGTTCCCACCCGCTTGGGACGAAGCCGAGGCCGCGGAGCAAGCGGTCCGACCGCTCGAACCCGATCAACCTCGTTCGTTTGCCGGCGTCCGCGGGGCCGGTTACCGCAACTACGTGTGGCAGACACTCAATTACGGCCGCGGTGATACCTGGGAACAGGGGCACTTGTTCCTCCAACTGGCTCGGCACGCCGGACTGGACGCCTGCGTGATCGGACTGCCCAAGGTGGCACCCACGTCGATGTTGCCCCGGGTGGCTCATCCATCCCTCACGCCCTGGGCCATCGGGATTCTGTTGGGCGACAACCTCTATTTGTTCGACCCGCGGCTGGGCCTGCCGCTGCATCACCCCGAGACCTTAGCAGTTCTGACGCTGCAACAAGCCCAGGAGAATCCGGCTTGGCTGCAGTGGCAAGGCTTGACGCCCGAAGAATCCACCGAGGCCGACTCAGTGTATCCGGTCCGTGCCAGTGATCTGCGGGACATGGTCGCCTTGCTGGATTACCCCTTGGAGGGATTCTCGCTCCGCTGCCAATTTCTGCAACGCAATTTGACCGGAACCAATCGGTTCGATCTGTATTTCTCGCCCGACGATGTCGCCGCTCGCTTGCGGCAGCTACCTGGCATCTCGGACGTTCAACTGTGGGCCCTGCCGGTGGAGATCCTGATCTTTCGCGAAACCATCCGGGAAGCCGCCCGCCGCGCCACTCGCGATCGCTACGTGCAGGCCAAGCTGCAATGGCGGACCCAAGAAGAAGGCTATTTCGACGACTTCCCCCTGCTCCGCCGTTCCCGCGTGCTATTTCTCCTCGGTCGTTTTCAACCCGACCCGAGCGAATTGGTGGCCGATTGCTTTCGCGAATTCCAGCGGATGAACTACAGTGACGATGATTGGCGCAATATCGCCGATAATCCGGAATTGCAAAAAACACTGGGGCTGTACCAAGCCGCTGGCCAATCCGCCGAAGAGTTTCGCCAAGCCCTGGAGGGCCAAAAAGCCGCCATGACCTTGGTCCGTGGCGACGCCAAGCTCTACATGGCCCTGGCCCACAGCGAGATCCAGAATCACAGCACCGCCCTCAACATGCTCCGCCATGTCCCCAAGTACGATTTGTCCGCCAAGTGGACCCGACACACCGAATACCTCAAGGCCCGGTCGCTCGAGTCCATGAAGAACTACGAAGCCGCCATCGCTACCTATCAGGAAAGCGCCCGCCAGTTCCGCTCCGCCCGCTCGCCACGCGACTATGGCAACTTGCTGCGGGTGCGAATCTTGCAGCGACAAATGTCAACCCTGCCCCAAGAACAGGCTGGTCAGTAATCAAATTACAGAATTGGAAATCAGCCGCAGTGCGTTAGCACCCGGTTTTTCCTTTTATTGCTTTTTTTGCTTTTCGTGGTCCCTCATTCCGATCTCATCATCCGCCGATCATCGCCGCGTGGACATCCCGTGCCAACGCCAACAATCGCGGCTCTCGGGCCGGCGTGAGAAGCGACCGTCCATCCCAGTCGCTGACCCACTGCATCCCGGCCACCGCGGAGGTCAACATCAGATATTCCGCCGCCCGCAACTCGTCCCGCGTCAGCGACTCCTGACTGACGCCCAACCCGTGCTGCTGGGCCAATGCCCAGACCCGCTCCCGCGTCACCCCCGGCAAGCAACCGCTGCTCAAAGGGGCGGTCCACAAACGCCCACCCCACCAGGCAAACACGTTTCGCCGACTCGTCTCGCTCACCTGTCCCTGCCCATCAACCAACAGGGCCTCGTCTGCCCCATGCTGCTCGGCCCAGCGGGCTGCCATCAGCCACGGCAGATAACTGGTGTGCTTACAACCGCGCAGCGCCAGCGGTGTCTCGAACGGATCGGGATAGGTTCGCAGCCGAACCCCGGCCTGCTGTTCCCACGGCTGGGGACCCGCGCACGGCGAGGCCGTAATCAATAGGCCAGGTCGGTCACCCGCTTCCGTCACGCCCGCACCCGCACCGGCCGTCAGCGTCAGCCGCACCCGCAGCCGCACCTCGCTGTTGCCGGGGTTGATCAGCGGCACAACCGGCGCGAGGTCTGGACGGATCGCCTGTTGCACGGTTTGCTGGACAGCGGCCCTAACAAATTCTTGCGCTAAAAGAGGAATACCCAAGCGCCGCGCACCGCGCTCCAGCCGCTGCCAATGTTGCGGCCAAGCGGGCACACGATCGCCCACGGCCAACATCGTTTCAAACACGCCCCATCCCCGCAACAGGCCCTGGTCCGCAGACCACGGTTCGGCCGTTCCCGGCGGGACCAAACCTGTTCCCAGCCACACGACCGTTGGCCGGGGCTCGCCAGAATGCTCCATCACTGGCCGCCTAACGTTCTGTCGCCGGAGCCGCCGCGGCAGGCGTCCAGCCCCAAGCTCGCCAACGTTGCAGCGTCAGGCCCGCAAAATGATGCGACTCGGACTCGCCTTTGGCAGCTAATTTTTCCAGTGCCTCTGCGACCGTCTGTAAGTGCTGCCGACCGGCATCGTCCAAACCCGCCAGATCCTCGGCTTTGGTCAGACCGACCTGCGCCACCAAACCCTCGGCCGCCAACAGCACCACCCCGTCATCCTCTTGCGGTTGCACCAACATCTCCAGCAGGGTCGGGGTTGACGCCCGTCCCAACGGACCCAAATCGCGGAGCAGTTCTTGGCACTCCATGCCCACCACAGGATCTTTGATCAAACTCACCAATAGCTCCACGGGCCGCTCCCACTCGCCGGTGATGTGACCATGCACCACCGCCGCTTTCGGAGCCAGACCCGTTTGATCGCGCAACAACTTGGCCACCACCTCTGCCGCCGGTGCGGCCTGCTGTCTCAGCACCACCAGCCCCTCCAGGGCCCGCGACTTGGTGGCAAAGGGAAAGGCATCCAAGCTGTCACCCAAGACTTTGGCCGCCGCACTCGCCCGTGTCTCGTCCCCCACTGAGATGTAACCCAGGGTCCGCAGCGAATGACTCTTGACCGAGACGTTTTGGCCAGAGGAAGTCAGGTCGCGGATCGTCTCCCAAGGCTGCCCAGCCGCTGGGCCGATCCCCGCCAGCGCACGAAGCGCGATGATTTGCAGCTGAAAGTCCTCGTGCGTTAAAAAGGGCTCAATCGCCGAAATCAGCTCGGCTCCCGCGGGGCCCATGGTCTCCAGGGCGTACAGGGCGCCCCAGCGAGCTGAAAAATCTTCGCTCTTGAGCATGGCCGCCAAAGTCGGTTGCAAGTCACCAAAGAACTCGCCACCCAACCCGCGCATGGCCTCACACGCATTGGAGACCTCCGGCGTCTCGGCCGACAGAGCCTGCCGCTTGACTTCGGCCACTGTCGCAGGGCCCAACTGCCGCAGCGTCGCCTCCACATACACGTCTTCATAGTCGTTGAAGTCGATCCGTCGATGATCCAGCAGACGCTGGATCACCGCCCTGGCGTCCGGACTGCCGGCCACGAGCGTGGTCTTGCCCAAGGCCTCGATGGCCTCGACCCGCGCCGACAAGTAGGCGCTGTCCAATCCCTCGACCAACGCCCCCAAGTCGGCGTCATCAATTACCAAGGGCGGCCGAGATTCTGTCGCCAAGTCTTGCGGGGCCAGTCCCGCCTCCTCGCGGTCAGCCCGTCGATTCGACGCGTCGCCGGAGTCCGTGGCACCCGCCTCAGCCGGATTCGCCTCACTCGACGCAGCATCGCCGCTACCGGCCGCCGGGCCACAGCCCAATAGGGAAAAACTCAAGAGCCACAACAGAGCAAACACGGATCGCACGGCACCACTTTCTGGGGTTGGGGCGCGGAACACGCCAGCGGGCCGCCAGTCAGATGGGCCGCCAGTCGCGTGGACCGAGTCCGCGTTTAAGTCAAACCCGTCAGCACGCCTTCGGTGCAATAGTCCGGATTGCCAAACGATTCTACGGGATGGCCCATCGCCGCAGCAATCGTCATTAAGAAGCGATTGTGGTTGGTCTTCGTCATCCGAATGGACTGGCCCATCTGGAAGCCCAGCCCGCCGCCGACCAACACAAAGGGAATGTCGTCGCGGGTATGCGAGTTCCCCTTGCCCAATTCATTCGTCCAAACGATCGTGGTGTGATCCAACATCGAGCCGTCGGCGCCCGGCTCGGGTGTCTCCGCCAGCCGCTGGGCCAAGTAAGCCACCTGTTCGCAGTACCACGTATTGATGCGAATCAGCTTTTCGTAGGCTTCCTCGTTGCTGTCCGGTTCGTGCGACAGATCGTGGTGGCCTTCCTCGATCCCCAACCAAGTCATCCGCGGCTGACCGACGCTGTTGGTGATCTGCAGCGAGGCAATCCGCGTGAAGTCCGCGAGGAAGCTGTTGACCATCAAGTCCATCTGCAACTTGGTCAACGTGGGAATGTTGTCGTTCTGTCGCTTGATGTTGGCTGGTAGCTGCGGCACCGCATGGCCGACGTCGCCCTGCCGAGCCTGCAGTTGCTGCTCCAACTTGATCTCCTGCTCGGTCTGCCGCACGATCTCCACGTGCTGCCGCAGCAAGTGCCGATCCTCTTGGCTCAGTTGGGCCTCGATCTTGCGGAAGTCGTCCGTCAAATCATCCAACACACTGGCCAACATCTCGCGGTTCTTGGCCTGCCCATACAACCGGTCGAACATTTGGTAGGGGTTGTCGATCGGGGCCACCGGTTGGTTGGGACCGGCGTAACACATCCGCGTCCAGGTGTCGGCGTGCTGCGGGACCATCACACCGAACTCCAGCGAGCCGAACCGCGTCTGCGTGGCCGGGTTCTCCTGCAGGCGATTCTTCAGGTACTGGTCGATCGAGATCCCCATGGACCAACCGGCCGGGGTATCCGAGCCGCCTTGAATGTCGCCCGGGAACAGCTCGATGCCGGTCAGCAAACAGCCGATGCCCCGCATGTGGCCGTCGCCATCGCCCTTGATGCGATTGCAGAGCCCCTTGATCGTCATCACCTGCTGGCGGAACGGCTCCAGCGGCTGCAGGATCCGCTTCGCCTCGTACTCACGGCCCGCGTCCGATGGCCAGAAATGCTTGGGGATCACGCCGTTGGGGGTAAAGATAAAGACCAGACGCTGCTTCCGCGGTGCCGATCCGTTCGAGCCGATCGAGCCAGTCGAGCCGAACGACAAGCTGGGCAGGTTCAACATAAAGTTCGCGGCCGCGGCACTGATGCCCGATTGCAACAAAAAACGGCGGCGAGTCACTTGATCGGCCATGGTCGGCATCTCCCTCAGAACGTGCATTCAGCCACATGTGCAGTCAGCCACGCCTGCCCGCGACGTGTGATTCCAGTATAGCTGCCCGCTGGCCGCCCGGCAAATCGGCCGCCCGAAGACCGCCCTCGACCCGACGCCTCGCGGACGCTGGGGCTCGACAGACCGCGGGGCCTGGCCTAAGTTGGAAGGCCGTGATTTTGCGGCCGCTGTCCCGGAAACCGACCTGTCATGTTTATCGTCTTGGATGGAATCGATGGTGGGGGCAAATCGACGCAAATCGAGCGATTGGCTGGGCGACTGCGCGATCGTGGGGAGACGGTGGTTTGTTGCGCCGACCCGGGCACGACGGCGGCCGGGCTGCAAATCCGGCAACTGCTGCTCAATCGGGCCGACATTGCCCTGGCGCCGCTGACGGAACTGATGTTGTTTTTTGCCGCGCGGGCCCAATTGGTGGCCGAGGTGATCGCCCCGGCGCTGGCGGCGGGCCAAACCGTGGTCTGCGACCGGTTTCTGCTCTCCAGCGTCGTCTATCAAGGACATCTGGGGCAAATCCCCCCCGCCCAGATCTGGGAACTGGGGCAACGCCTGTTCGGGGACTGCCAGCCGGACCTGACCCTGGTGCTGGATTTGCCCGTGCCGCTGGCGGCCACCCGCACCCAGCGAGCGTTGGACCGCATCGAGTCCCGCGGGGCCGCCTACCTGGAGTCTGTCCGCCAGGCCTACTTGTCGGCCGCCGCCGCCTGGCCGGACGCCATCCGCCTCGTGGACGCCTCCCCGTCAGCCGACGTGGTCGCCGAGCAGATCGCCGCGGAGGTCGCCGCGCGAGCGACCGCTCGGGTCACGGAACGGAGGGCCTGCTCATGAGCTGGGACACCGTCTTGGGCCACGACGCCGTGCGCGAGAAGTTTGCCACGGCGGTCGCCCGCGAGCGACTGGCCAGCACCTTCCTGTTCTTGGGCCCGGCCGGTATCGGCAAGCGGACCTTCGCCCTGAAATTGGCCCAGACGCTGCTCTGTCCGCGGGTCCAGGCGTTTGAGCCCTGCGGGACCTGCCCGTCCTGCCGCCAGGTGCTGGCCGGGGAACATCCCGACTTTGAGTACCTCTGCCGACCGGCGGACCGCAACCAGATCTCCTTGGACCAATTGATCGGGGACAAGTCCGACCGCCAGGGCCTGTGCCAGAAAATTGCCATGAAGCCTTTTTACGGCGGGCGGAAGGTCGCCATCCTGGACGATGCCGACGACCTGCGGCACGAGGGGGCCAACGCCCTGCTGAAGACGCTGGAGGAGCCGCCGCCCAAGTCCGTGATTATCTTGATCGGGACCGCCGAGCAACGCCAACTGCCCACGATTCGCTCGCGCTGCCAGACCGTGCGGTTCGCCCCGCTGGACTGGCCGCTGGTGCAACGGATCCTCATCGAACGCGAACTGATCTCGCCGACGGATCGGGCCGAGACCTTGGCCCGCTGTTCGGGTGGCAGCGTGCAAACCGCTTGGCACCTGTTTGGCGACGACGTCATGGAGTTCCGCCGCCAATGGTTGGAGCGATTGGCTTCGACTCGAGTCACAGGCGGCGACTTCGTCAAAGCCTTGTCCAGCTTCGTGGAGCGAGCGGGGAAAGACGCGCCGCCGCGGCGTCGACGGGTCATTGAAGTTGCGCACTGGGCCGCGGAACTGTACCGCCAAGCCATTGCGATCCATGCCTATGGCGGTCCGACGCCCGCTCAGCAGGAGTACCCGGATCAAGAGCTCCTGCAGCTGGCCCACGCCTGTGCCCAGGCCTGGCCGGCGACCCTCGACGGCCTGACCTTGGCGCTGGATCGCTGCCTGTTGATCGAGACACAAGCGATGGCCAACGCCCACATGCAGACCCTGATCGAATCGTGGCTGTTGGACCTGAACCAAGCCGCACAGGGCCGCGTGCCGGCCTACCCCAGCCTCGCGACCTTCAGCCCACTGGCTTGATGGCGACTGGCTTGATGGCGACTGGCGGGAACGTTAGGATGTCGGACCGGTGTGTGGGGTGCTGAGCGAGCGCGACCCGAACAAAAAATTTTCGCCCTTGGGACTGAAGGTTCGATGAGTCAATATTTGAATGAAGGCAAAGTACGCGGGATCATCCACTTGATCGAGGAGACCAAGACCTTTGGTCAGAAGGGGTTCCGCAAGCGGGTGGTGGTCTTGGAGCAACCGGGAGATCGGTTCACCAACTACATTCCGATCGAGTTCACTCAGGACGCCTGCGACCGGGTCGACGCGTTGAGCTTGGGCCAGGATTTGGAGGTTACTTTTCGTTTGAGTGGTCGTCGTTGGCAGCGTGACCCCAGCAGCGAGGTGAAATTCTTTGTGAACCCGGAGGCCTCGAACTTCAAAGTCGTATCCGGCGATGCGGGCGACGGCCCGGCCTCGATCGACTCCGTCAACGACGAATTCGCCCAAGCCTCGTACGAAGAGGACGACATCCCGTTCTAAGTCGTTGCGGGAGCATCTGGTAAGTTCTCGAGAACTTAGCCTCCAACGGGAGCTGTTAGCGAGGTC
Source organism: Pirellulaceae bacterium (assembly GCA_018402565.1). Classification (GTDB taxonomy): domain Bacteria; phylum Planctomycetota; class Planctomycetia; order Pirellulales; family Pirellulaceae; genus M30B19. The sequence goes on from JAGYIQ010000005.1 coordinate 503,315, forward strand.
TCGAGAACTCAGCGTCAAACGGGATCAATTGGCGAGATCTCACCCACTCAGCCTAAAAACGGGAGCCGTTAGCGAGGTCCCGCCGCTCGTAGTTCCGCCTTCAGGCGGTCGCCCCCGTACCCTCATTCGCCCTCGTTCTTCAGGCAGGGTCTATCCTCGCTTCATTCCGCCTAAAGGCGGGACTACAAGCGGGGCCACCTCAGCGTCACACGGGAGCATCTGGCAAGGTCTCGAGAACTCAGCCTAAAAACGGGAGCCGTTAGCGAGGTCCCGCCGCTCGTAGTTCCGCCTTCAGGCGGTCGCCCCCGTACCCTCATTCGCCCTCGTTCTTCAGGCAGGGTCTATTCTCGCTTCCTTCCGCCTAAAGGCGGGACTACAAGCGGGGCCACCTCAGCGTCAAACGGGAGCATCGGGCGAGGCCCCGCCCACTCAGCCTAAAAACGGGAGCAGTTTGCGAGGTCTCGCCGCTCGTAGTTCCGCCTTCAGGCGGTCGCCCCCGTACCCTCATTCGCCCTCGTTCTTCAGGCAGGGTCTATTCTCGCTTCCATCCGCCTAAAGGCGGGACTACAAGCGGGGCCACCTCAGCGTCACACGGGAGCAGTTAGCGAGGTCTCGAGAACTCAACCTAAAAACGGGAGCCGTTAGCGAGGTCCCGCCGCTCGTAGTTCCGCCTTCAGGCGGTCGCCCCCCGTACCCTCATTCGCCCTCGTTCTTCAGGCAGGGGCCTATCCTCGATTCCTTCCGCCTAAAGGCGGGACTACCAGCGGGGCCACCTCAGCGTCAAACGGGAGCATCTGGCGAGGTCTCGAGAACTCAACCTAAAAACGGGAGCAGTTAGCGAGGTCCCGCCGCTCGTAGTTCCGCCTTCAGGCGGTCGCCCCCCGTACCCTCATTCGCCCTCGTTCTTCAGGCGAGGTCTATTCTCGCTTCCTTCCGCCTAAAGGCGGGACTACAAGCGTCTCGCGCGAGAAGTTGCGGAGGGTGAACGTTGCCGCGGGTCGACCTTTGTATTACCATTGAGTCAACGGGGTGAGAACATCGGAGCCAACTGTGATCAAGAACCTAGTCAAGCATGGCAATAGTTGGGCGGTGATTATCGATCGTCCGATCATGGAGTTGCTGAATATCAGTCCCGGATCGGAAATTGAACTGACGACAGACGGCAAGTCGATTCGGATTTCGCCGGTGATAGTCCCCAACAGCAAGTCCAAAGTGCGAGCCGCCAGCGCCAAGGTGAACGCCAAACATTCCAGGGCATTTAAGAAATTGGCAGAATAGGCGAGGCTCCGTGCATTACCTGGACTTGGAGGATGTGCTGGAGATTCATTCGGGTCAAATCGCCAACTACGGCGGTAGTCCCGGTTTACGTGATCTAGCCCTGCTCGAATCGGCCATTGCCCAACCCTTGTCGAGTTTTGACGGGAAATACCTGCACCGTGACATCTTCGAAATGGCCGCGGCCTATCTGTTTCACTTAGTGCTGAATCACCCGTTTGTCGACGGCAACAAACGGGTTGCCTTGGAGTGTGCCTTGGTCTTTTTCGAAATCAATGCTATCTCGCTCGATGCTTCCGACGATGAGCTGGTTGAACTCACGCTCATGTCTGCCCAGGGCCAATGTTCGAAAGCCGAGATCGCCGAGTTTTTTCGCCGGGTAAGTGGCTGATTCCCTTACCCTTATTCGCCCTCGTTTTTCAGGCGAGGTCGATCCTCGCTTCCTTCCGCCTAAAGGCGGGACTACAAGCGGGGCCACCTCGGCGTCACACGGGAGCATCTGGCGAGGTTCTGCCCACACAGCGTCACACGGGAGCATCTGGCGAGGTCTCGAGAACTCAACCTAAAAACGGGAGCCGTTAGCGAGGTCCCGCCGCTCGTAGTTCCGCCTTCAGGCGGTCGCCCCCCGTACCCTCATTCGCCCTCGTTATTTCAGGCAGGGTCTATTCTCGCTTCCTTCCGCCTAAAGGCGGGACTACAAGCGGGGCCACCTCAGCGTCACACGGGAGCATCTGGCAAGGTCTCGAGAACTCAACCTAAAAACGGAAGCCGTTAGCGAGGTCCCGCCGCTCGTAGTTCCGCCTTCAGGCGGTCGCCCCCGTACCCTCATTCGCCCTCGTTATTCAGGCAGGGTCTATTCTCGCTTCCTTCCGCCTAAAGGCGGGACTACAAGCGGGGCCACCTCAGCGTCACACGGGAGCATCTGGCAAGGTCTCGAGAACTCAGCCTAAAAACGGGAGCAACTGGCGAGGTCTCACCCACTCAGCCTAAAACGGGAGCCGTTGGCCAGCCCCCCGCGGCAAAATTACGGACTAGCCGCTACCAAGACGGCGGCGTACACTAACAGAGCGAGGAACCGGCCGGTTCCCCGCCTCGTTTCTCCACCGGGATCCCACGCGCGAGTAATTACGATGAATCGGCGACAATATTTGCAGGCGACGGCTGGTACCTTGGCCTGGGGTCTCGCGGGCGGAGCCGCCTTGGGGCTGACCAGCGATCGCAAGGCCTCCCCGAACGAGAAGAGCCCGGCGGAGCTGCTGACCGAGGATACGCTGGCGGCCATCGACAAGGCCCACCAGTACTTGGTGCGGAAACAAGTCCGGGACGGCAAATTTCGCGGTGCGTTCGGCACCAGCGGATATTCGGCCGGTGTCGCCACCACTTCGCTGGCGGGCCTGTCTTTCATGGCTGGCGGCAGTGTCCCCGGCGACGGCAAGTACGGCCGCAACGTGGACCTGTGTGCCGAGTACGTGCTGAGTCAAGTCCAGGACAGCGGCTACATCGCCCTGAGCGATAACTCCGTGCACGAGAACATGTACGGCCACGGCTTCTCGATGCTGTTCCTGGCCCAGGTCTACGGCATGACCCGCAAGCGGGAGATCGGCGAAAAACTGCGGCGGGCGGTCGACCTGACGGCCAAGGCCCAGAACAACCAGGGCGGTTGGCGGTACCAACCGCAACCCGTCGACGCCGACTTGTCGGTCACCATCTGTCAAATCATGGGCCTGCGAGCCGCTCGGGACGCAGGGATCCACGTGCCGGACGACGTGCGTGAGAAGTGCATCGCCTACGTCAAGAAGAGCCGCAACCGCGATGGGTCGTTCTCCTACATGCCCGGTGCGGGGCATAGCTCGCCGGCCATGACCGCTGCCGGCGTGACCTCGCTCTACAGCGCGGGTATCTACGAGGGGCCGGAAGTCGAGCAAGGCTTGAAGGTCATCGATCGCACACGCCCAGGCAAGATCGCCGGCATGGGCGGTCACTATTTCTACACGCATTATTACTCGGTGCAGGCCATGTGGCACGCGGGCGGTGAGTATTGGAACCAATGGTACCCGGCAATTCGCGATGAGTTGGTCAAGTCGCAGCAGGCCGATGGCTCGTGGGCCAATGATGGCGGCGGCCCGGAGTACTCAGCAGCCATGGCCACCATCATCCTGCAGATGCCGCTCAACTACTTGCCGGTCTTCGCGGCCTAGGCGGTCGATATGTCGCTGCCAGAATTGCCGCTGCTGGATTCCTTCGGTCGCCTGCACAACAACTTGCGGATCAGCATCACCGATCGCTGCAACATTCGCTGTTTCTATTGCATGCCAGCCGAGGGGCTGCGGTTCCTGCCACGGCGGCAACTCTTGTCTTACGAAGAGATCGCTCGCGTGGTCGGCGTGCTCGCCCGCGCGGGTGTCGATCGCGTGCGGCTGACGGGAGGCGAACCGTTGGTGCGGGCCGAGGTCGACGGGTTGGTGCGACTGCTCAAGGCCATCCCACAGATCCGCGAGGTGGCGATGACGACCAACGCCGTGCGTTTGGCGAAACACGCCGAGACCCTGCGGCGAGCGGGCTTGGATCGGCTGAACATCAGCCTGGATGCCTTGCGGCCCGAGACCTTTGCTCGCATCACACGGCGCGACGTCCTGCCCGAGGTATTGGCGGGGATCGCAGCGGCTCAAGCTGCGGGCTTCTCCCGCATCCGGCTCAACGCGGTGGCGATCCGCGGCCTGACCGAGGAGGAAGTCCTGCCCTTGGCGGCGTTTGCCCTGGAGCGGGGATTGGAGCTGCGCTTTATCGAGTACATGCCGTTGGATTCGGACGGCGAGTGGACCGACCAGCAGGTGTTGTCGGGCCAAGCGATACGGGACCTGGTGGCGGCCGAGTACGGACCCGTCGAGCCGGTGCCGGGCACGGACCCGTCGCAGCCGGCGCGGGATTTCACCTATGCCGGCGGCCGCGGCCGGTTGGGCTTGATCCAACCGGTGACCCAGCCCTTCTGTGCGACTTGCAATCGGCTGCGGTTGACCGCCGAGGGCCAGCTGCGGAACTGCCTGTTCTCGGTGGAGGAATGGGACCTGCGGCAACCGCTGCGGGAGGGAGCCGACGACGCGGCCCTTTTGGCGGTGGTGCGAGACTGCGTCGCGGCCAAACGTCCCGGACACTTGATCGGCCAGCAAGACTTTGTGCGGCCACTGCGGACCATGCACCAGATCGGGGGCTGATCGATCGCGGGCTGATCGATCCGGGGCTGATAACTCGCGGGCTGATCAATCCGGGGCTGATGACTCGCGGGCTGATCAATCGCGGGCTGATCGATCGCGATTAGGGTCCGTCGATCGGCTGGAACCACTCCCATTCTTCGGAGGGGCGGATGATTGGCAGCGGCTGGCCCGTGTATTCGATCAGGAACACGCTGACCGGGGCGGGCAGCAGTTCGGTGATCCGCATCGGGTACTCTTCGTTGGACATGCCGGCCTTGATGTGCTTGGCGAGGTTCTTGGCCAAGTTGTCGTAATCGCTGCGGACGACCAAGAAGCAGCCGCCCGACTTCTGGATCAGCTCCGCTTGCTCGCGCGACAGGCGGAGGCGTTGGTTGGTCGGCCGAGCAAAGACCCAGCGACGATTTTTTTCGGGATCGTCGTAGATGCTGTAGGGCCCATCCAAGGCAAAGATGCAGTAGTGGCGAAAGCGCGAGCGCTGCAGCGGGGTCAGCGGCAACAGTTCGCGAACCAACCAACCATCTTCAATCAAATTCGGACAGAGAATGACTGGCAGGTCCCGATCGCCCAAGCGTTGTCGAATGACCTGGCTGGCGTCGTCCCAGCGTTCCCGGTGGAGTGCCGGCCACTGGCCCGTCCAGGCGACACCCAACAGGTCCCAATTGGAGGCCAATCCCAAAGCGATCATCAACAACGTGATCAGCCACCGCACGCGGGGCACGGCCCAGATGCCGATCATCAGTCCCGGCAGTAGGAAACCCACCGCCACCGATGCGGCAAAGTACCGCCAATGGGCCACGGGCATGATACTCCAGCCGGTCACCAAAGCGGCGGTCAACGGCGGCAACAGCAGGCCGCACAACGTCAACACCAGCAGCGGAAACCACTCGTAGTCGCGGACGGTCGCCCACATCTGGCCGGGCCTGAGCAAGTACAGCAACTGCACGATCAGGCCCGCCATGAGCGGCCCGATCAGCAGGACCAAGACCAAGCTGCCCAGATTGATAAAAAAACTATCCAAACGCACAAAAGAACTCCACTGGCCGCCGAAGGGCAAGATATTGGCCAGGTGCCACAGCCCGGGAATCGCCAGGACAGCGGCCAACAGCGGCAGGCCCAACAACCAACGGAGCAACTGCGTCCGCGATGGGCGGGGCCGCGTGGTGGCGGCCAACCAACACAGGCCGATCCACAGGGCCGCGCTCCACAGCAGCGTCGTGTAATGCAAGTAGAACAGGACCACGGTCGTCAGCACCCAGGTCAGGTCGAAGCCGTAGTAGCGGTCCTGGGACTGCGAAGCTCGCCGCCAGTACTCGGCCAACGTGGCGACCTGCAGGCAGGCCACCAACCCGATCAGCGCATAAGGGCGGGCGTCCGTGGCAGCAAACAACGGGATCGGATTGACCATCAGCAGGCAGGCCGCGACGGTCCCGGCGGCAACCGCTCCCGTCCAGCGACTGAGGACTACAAACACGACCGCCATCTGCAAGGTCCCGGCCACGATCGAAATCAGTCGCAGGCTGAAGGGCGAGAACCCGCAGAGCTCGACAACCCCTTTGACCAGATAAAAAAAGAACGGACTTTGGTTGCCGATGGCCGCTCGCCAAGAGACTTCCGACCAATCGCTTTGCACGACCCAAGCAGTGTGTAGCTCGTCAATCCAGAGCGGCTGTTGGGCGAACTTGAGTCGCAGCAGCAGGCCCACGAGCAGCAGCAGCGGGCCGACCCAGTACAGCATCAGGCGATAGAGTTTTTCCTCGGAGGGTTGGGCCTGACCGCTAGCATCCAATCCCAATTGCGTCAAAACTGGCCTCCTCCACGAGCCTAGGGTTTAGCTATCATCCCGCGACCCTTTTCTGCGGAAAGGTCGACGCAATCGCTACGGCCGCACCTCTATTGGTCGTTAACCAGGTACGATTGTGACCAAACTTCCGAAGTTTCCTGGGTCATTTTCCCGATGATTTGCAGTAACCGCGTAACCCATCCGCTCGCTACGATTCTATCGACCGGACTGGTCGGTGTATACGCGTCAACCGCACACAAACTTTGTTGACAGAGTTTCCCGGGGGGGAGGCTCGGTTGATCTCGGAGGAATGGCCTGTGAAACGATCGATGAAGTCCGCCGCGTTGCTCGCCTTGGCATCTTTGACGGCGACGGGTGCTGAAGCATGGGGATGGCAAGAGAGCATTTACTCGCGAGGGGATCGCACGACCTTGACCAGCGGCAGTCCCAGTCGCGGCGGGGTGCCGATTTTGTCGATCGGCCGCCAGGACCAGGACGACGCCTCGCGGCTGAACGTGCCGGCGGCTCCGTCGGTGGACCAATCGGCCGATCAGGCGGCTCGGCCGTTGACGGTGTCCAGCAACGCGGCGACGATGCCCGACGACTTCTACCGCAGCTCTTGGTGCAACCTGGGTGAGCCAATTCGGTTGATCGATCGACCGGAGTCTGGCCTGCGAGTGGGCGGCTGGCAGCAGGTGGGTTTCCACTCGCGAAACGACGGCCTGTTCAACAACTTGGAAGACCAAGCCGCCTTCCATCAGACCTGGGGTTTTGTGCAGAAGGACTTCACCACCCGCAGTGGTTTGCAGGGTGTCCTGCGTGGTGACATCCTCTACGGTTTGGATGCGCAGCAGTTTCAGGCGTTCGGCAACAAGCCGCTGGGTGCAGCGACGGGTTGGGACAACGGCTTGGACAACGGCATCTACGGCTGGGCACTGCCCCAGGCCTACGCTGACTTGAACTTCGACCAGTTGCGGGTCCGCAGCGGTCGCTTCCTGTCGCCCTTCGGCTTCGAGACGGGTGCAGCGGTGGAGAACTTCTTCTACAGCCGCACGTTTGCCTTTACTCGCACCCAGCCACGGACTTTGACCGGTGCGGTCGCCGACTACCAAATCAACGACACGACCAGCTTGATTGCCGGTGCGACCAACGGTTGGGACTCGGCGTTTGACGCGGTCGGGGTGACGGGTTTGGCGGGCTTCACCCGGCAGATCGGTGGCCAGAGCTTCTTCAACTTCGCCTCCAGCTTTGGCGAGTTCGGTCAACGCGGCAACGGCTACTACCAATCCGCGGTGTACGCCTATCAAGCGACCGAGAAGTTGCAGTTGGCTCTGCAGAGCGATTGGCTGTCGGCCGACCAGTCGGATGACTACGGGTTCATCGGCTATGCCATCTATCGAGTCAACCCGTGCCTGGCCTTGGGCAGCCGTTATGAGTACTGGGAGACCGACCCGGCAGCCGGGACGCGACAGTCGGCCAACAGCCTGACCGGTGGCTTGAACTATCGTCCGCACGCCAACATCGTGGTTCGACCGGAAGCCCGGTACGACTGGAACACGGCGGCGACGGCCCGCGATGCCATGAACCTGGGTGTCGATGTGGTGATCACGTTCTAAGGTGGCGATCGAGCGAACCGCACGCCATGGCCAGAACCACGCCATGGCCAGAACCACCCCACGGCCAGAACCACCCCACGGCCGGAGACACACTGGGTCTTTCAGCTTGGATCGGCGGGCACGGCTGAAGAATTGGCGGTGTCAGCGGGGTCGGCGGGGTCGGCTGGTTCCAGGTGCCGCACGCGGCAGGGGGTGTACTGGGCCAAGTGCCGGGCTTCGGCGGCGGTGCGGACGAAGTAGAACAGGGCCTCCGTCGGGATGCGGCGGAGGTCCAAGTCTCCCTCCCAGCGGAATTCTTGCTCGAGGGACCAGTCGATGCGGGTGGCCGGCGATCCCCGCGAGTAACGCGGTTGTTGGAAATGGCTGTCCGGCTCGCCTGCCTCTAGATACTCGACTGGCCGGGCTCCGTGATCCATGAGCCAACGGCCGTCGATCGCCACCCCGTAGGGCTCGTAGTCCCAACGGCGGAGATGAGGGCGAAAGGTTCTGTGGGCTGCCGTTTTGGCTGGGCAGCGGCCGCTGAAGCACACGACCGGTTGTTGGCCAGGGATCAAGCGTCCGCTGGCTCGCAGTCGTTGCTGGCAGACGATGCGAAGGAGGGTATCCCACGCGGAGGGCGGGCCGGCCGCGGCAAGACCAGGCGTTTGCGTCAACCACCGCCACCAATAGTCTCCCTCGACCTCTTCCGGGCGTTGCCGCGCGATGGCACGGGTGTGATGGGCCAAGAAGTTACCGCCGCCGCTGCGGTAGAGCTCCACCCGCGCTGCGGCTGGGAACTCGGCCGGGGGACAGAACTCGGCCGGGGGACAGGCAAGGCTGGGGCTGGGCGCGGCCGACGCTTCTGGGGTTAGGGACGCTTCTGGGGTCAGGTGCCAACCCACCGCGCCGGCTTGCATCAGTGGCTGGGCAGCCTGCCGCTGTTGGTCCAATGGCCCCGGAACAGCCTCGGAGCGAAGACCTGAGGGGTACTGCTGCCCTCGTCCACAGGAGCCATGTGCGCGGCCTGACCCGCTCGCAACCGTGGTCTCGGCCAACAGGACTTGCCGAGCGACGTGCCAGGTGCGGCTGCCCGGCCGCACCGCCAACAAATAGATCTGCCCCGCTGTGGCGAACGTCCACCGATCTGCCGGCGCGATCTCGGGGACAGGCAAATCGGTCTCGCCTGTACCCACTTCTGTTCCGCCTGTCCCCACTTCTGTTTCGCCTGTCCCCACCTCGGTCCCGCCTGTCCCCACCTCGACCGATGCTCGGCCGGTTGTTACGCCCGTTGCTGGCAGGACAAAGAGCTGGGCGTGGTGTGGCGCTCGGGTCAGTTGTCGGATGCTGGGTAGCAGTTTGTCCAAGGCGCGGCGGGGCTGGTTGCTGGCCAGCGGGATCCACTCCCAGCTGAGGCGTTGGAAAGCGTGGGCCGCGTGCCGGGACAGGTCGGCGCAGGTCAGCCCCTGGCCGGTCATCAGACCGAACTCGGCCAGATCGGGGCGCTGTAGCAGGACCCGGACGGCGACAGCCAAGTCGGACCGTTGGTCCCAGCCCGGCTGACGGCTAGCGGCAAGCAACAGCGTGGCCTGGGCGGGGGCCACCAGGTGGCGGGGGTCCGGCAAACAGGCCACCACCCAAGCCGCTCCATCCGGGCCTCCCGAACTCGCTGCCAAAGTCCGCCCGCTGCCTGTCCCCGGTCCACTGCCTGTCCCCAGTCGGTCTGCCGATCGGTTCCCAAAGCAAAAGTCAGTCAGGGGGACGGCGAACTGAGTGGGGGCTTGGGTGGGCCAGGCGGAGAGCCAGGCGGTGAGGGGTGCCAGCCAGAGGTGTTGGGCCAGACGCGCGGACAGCGCGTGCTGCAACCCATTGCACACGGTGCGGAGGGAGTCCGGCGGGTCCGGCCAGTGGGACTCGGGGCGGTGCCAATTTGTCATTGACTGGGGGGATGGGTTCGAGGTTGGGGACAGGCCAACGGGCCTTGGGCTTATTGCCAGCACCCAATATCCGGCAAATCCGGCATGAAATCAAGCTTTTTCTGGTTTGGCACTGCGTTTGCACACGTCGAGACCGACACGACCAGCCCACCGGGGCTTGGGCTTGTTGATTTTTCCGTAGCGGAATGCGTCAAGCATTTCGATTGACGCGAAAACGCCGTGGGTTTGCTCGACTCTCTTGAATCGGGCGGCAATTTCGCGAGCAACTCTGGAAAAATCAACAACCGCACCGGGGCTTGGGCTTGTTGATTTTTCCGTAGCGGAATGCGTCAAGCATTTCGATTGACGCGAAAACGCCGTGGGTTTGCTCGACTCTCTTGAATCGGGCGGCAATTTCGCGAGCAAGTCTGGAAAAATCAACAACCGCACCGGGGCTTGGCCTTGTTGATTTTTCCGTAGCGGAATGCGTCAAGCATTTCGATTGACGCGAAAACGCCGTGGGTTTGCTCGACTCTCTTGAATCGGGCGGCAATTTCGCGAGCAACTCTGGAAAAATCAACAACCGCACCGGGGCTTGGCCTTGTTGATTTTTCCGTAGCGGAATGCGTCAAGCATTTCGATTGACCCGAAAACGCCGTGGGTTTGCTCGACTCTCTTGAATCGGGCGGCAATTTCGCGAGCAACTCTGGAAAAATCAACAACCGCACCGGGGCTTGGCCTTGTTGATTTTTCCGTAGCGGAATGCGTCAAGCATTTCGATTGACGCGAAAACGCCGTGGGTTTGCTCGACTCTCTTGAATCGGGCGGCAATTTCGCGAGCAACTCTGGAAAAATCAACCAGCCCCTAAACCAGTCAAACGGCCTGAGGGGACTTTTGACTGGGTGGCGTCGTGTGACCCTGCAAGACAGCGTATAACCCGCTCGGAGTTCGAGCGGTTGAACAATCCAGACCGGCAAAGCGAAGGAGCAGATCATGGCTCAAGGCGAAAAGATCATTGGCATCGACCTCGGTACCACCAACTCGGTGGTGGCCGTGATGGAGGGTTCGGAAGTCACCGTGATTCCGAATCCCGAGGGCAGTCGTTTGACGCCCAGCGTGGTGGCGTTCACGGAAAAGGGCGAGATCCTGGTCGGCGACCCGGCTCGACGTCAGGCGGTCACCAACCCGACCCGCACGATTTATTCGGTGAAGCGGTTCATGGGCCGTCGCCACAATGAGGTGGAGTCGGCGGAGACGATGGTACCGTACACGGTGACGGGCGGCGCCGACAGCTACGTCAAAATCAAGATTGGCGACAAGGAATACACACCGCAGGAGATCAGCGCCAAGGTGTTGATCAAGTTGAAGGAAGCGGCTGAAAGCTACTTGGGGCACAAGGTCAACAAGGCAGTGATCACGGTTCCAGCCTACTTCAACGACGCCCAGCGCCAAGCGACGAAAGACGCTGGTCAGATCGCCGGTTTGGAAGTCGCGCGGATCATCAACGAGCCGACGGCTGCGGCCATGGCCTACGGCATCGACAAGAAGAAGAACGATCAGAAGATCGTAGTCTTCGACTTGGGTGGTGGTACCTTCGACGTGTCGATCCTGGAGTTGAACAACGAGGACGGCAAGCAGGTCTTCGAGGTAATCTCGACCAGCGGTGACACGCAATTGGGCGGCGACGACTTCGACAACGTCTTGATCAACTTTGTGGCCGACGAGTTCCAGCGCGAGCACTCGATCGATCTGCGAAAAGAGACGATGGCCCTGCAGCGTCTGCAAGAGGCCTGCGAGAAGGCCAAGAAGGAATTGTCCTCGGTGCCGCAGACCGACATCAACTTGCCGTTTATCGCCCAGGATTCCTCGGGTCCGAAGCACTTGCAAGTCGCGATCACTCGAGCCAAGTTTGAAGAGCTGACCGACAATTTGGTGCGACGTTGCCGCGGCCCGGTCGAGCAAGCCTTGAAAGACGCGGGCATGAAGCCGGGCGACATCGACGACGTGGTGCTGGTCGGTGGCTCGACCCGCATTCCCAAAGTGCAAAAGATGGTCAAGGACATCTTCGGCAAAGACCCGCACAAGGGCGTCAACCCAGACGAAGTCGTCGCCATCGGCGCCGCCATTCAAGGCAGCGTGTTGGCCGGTGACCGCACCGACGTGTTGCTGCTGGACGTCACCCCGTTGACCCTAGGCATTGAAACCGAAGGCGGCGTGATGACCCCGTTGGTGGAACGCAACACCACGGTGCCGACCAAGAAGACGCAGACCTTCAGCACGGCGGCCGACGGTCAAACCGCGGTCACGATCCAAGTCTTCCAAGGCGAGCGACGCATGGCGTCCGACAACCGCTTGCTGGATCGCTTCAACTTGGAGGGCATCGCGGCCGCGCCGCGTGGCGTGCCGCAAATCGAAGTCGCCTTCGACATCGACCAAAACGGCATCCTCAATGTGACCGCCAAGGATTTGGGTACCGGCAAAGAAGCCAACGTCAAGATCCAGCAGTCCAGCGGCTTGTCAGACGAGGAGATCAAGCGGATGCAGTCCGACGCCGAGGCTCACGCCGAGGAAGACCGCCGCAAGTTCGAACTGGCCACTGCCCGCAACGAAGCCGATCAGCTTTGCTACCAAGTGGAGAAGCTGATGAAGGATCACGCCGACAAGCTCAAGGACGCCGACAAGGAGCCCTTGGACAAGGCGATCGAGAAAGTGCGTTCGGCCGCCAAGGGCGATCAAGTCGACACCATCAAGTCGGCCGTGTCGGAACTGGAACAGGCCCAACAGGCGCTCAGCAAGATGATGTACGAAGCGGAGAAGACCAAGGGGTCCGCCGCCGACGACAGCTCGGCCGCCGCTGCTGGCTCTGGCTCAGGCGACGACGAGGCGATCGACGCCGAGTTCGAAGTCAAGAAGGACTAAGCCGGGCCGGCTGACAGTCCAATCACCCCACCGGGGGGAGCGAAGCGCATTCCGCTTTTGGCTCCCCCCTTTTTTTTCCGGCCCCCGTCGGATCACCACTGTTGAACTAGGGCTTTGTCACAGCCAAAACTTGGGGTGTGGCAAAGGGGTCAGGCGTCAAAATCGGCGAGATGAAACAGCTGCTTACGTTGTTGGACCTATCGCAGCAGCTAGTCCGTCGGGATGGGAACTTGCACTCGCATGGATTAAATCCAAGCAGGAGATTGAGAACATTGCGGGCTGGGCTGCCCTCTCTACATCGAAAAAGTGAAAGCCCGTGGCCGCATCGGTAAGAAACGCAAGTCTGAAATGTGCTGATGGCCCTCAGCGAAATCAAAAGCGAGCGTGTTGCTGCTGAGTCACTCCATACAGCCTAATGGTCACCCAAGAGTGAAAAACGCCGAGCTTCGAGCTCGAGCCACTATGGCACTTGGGGCTTTGTATAGACTCCGCCCCGGAGACGAATTCCATTGGACTCAACACCGACCTCCGCAGCAACCACATGAATCGATTCTGCCAAGCCCGCCATCATCCTGAGTGCAGACACTCTCACCCATTCTTCGATCGTTTCCGCGTTCGCAGGGTCAGGTACCGCCGCCTCAAAGCCTCTCAGATCGATGATGTCCTTGTTCGTCTTCGCTTGTCGGTCTATCTCCAGTTGCCGGATAATCGATGCGACCGACATCCTAATCTCATTGCTCCAAAAGTAATACGCCAGACAAGGATCGAAGGACGTCCCGCCAACGGCCGCGCGCTCAAACGAACGATAAATGTCTCGCACGTCAGAATTCGATTCGGCCAGCTCAACATAGCCTCCATAAACAAACTCTCTTCCGCGCGCCTCCGTCCCGTGCACCAAGATACCATCCGTGAGTACGACACCAATGTTAGGACCCAGATAGTCAGCATCTGCATCCTGGTCTCGATCGGCCGCCGAATCAAGCAATCGGTCAAGGATGCGATTTTGTTCCCGAATTCTTCTGTGTTTTTCTTTTCGATCCGCCTCAGACCAATACAACAGTACCAAATCCGACTCCGCCTCAACGTGATATCGTGATAGACCACGAAACACAATCTTCTCAGCGATGGACTGAAAGCCCTGCTTGTTCGCGACACCTGCAATGACGCAAAAGTCCCCGAACAGATCGCGTTGCAATCGCTCGTTGATTGCGGGCGAGGCCTCGATAGGTCGCGGACCAAACTGCAGATTGCCGAAGAACCCATTCCAACTTGACAGGAACTCTGTTTCGAAATCAAATCCCAGCCGCTCTGCCTCGCTCCTGATTGCGGCCACCGCACTCGGTCCCATTGCCGAGTCAAGCCATGGTTCGGTATGTCGCCAAACGTGCTGTGGATCGCAGTTGATAAACAGAGCCGATTGGGTCTCCACGGGAAGCGTTGGGACTTGGGCAATCGGTCGCAATCCGTCCAGTATCCTCCAAAACCCGTTTCGCGGTGTCGCGATCCGAATGACTCCTTCCCATCGGATGACGGGAGAGCAAGCCGAAGAGCGACTGACCGTTGGCCCGTCAATACTGATTCGGAATGCCGAACCGAGAATATCTGCCAGCCCAAGCTGCTGCCACAATTCAGGGGTCAACCTGGGAAACATCTTGCGCGCGATGGACGGATCAACATAGACCTCGACGTCTCCTCGGGAGTCGATACTTTTGTTTGCCGAAATCCACTTTCTGTTCTCATCGAAGGAAAATCTCGGTTTGCTGTTTCCCTTAAGACTTTTGGCATTTGCCTCTGCTAGTCTCTTGGTAGGATGGATGAATAGCCAGTCACGATACATAAACGCCGACAAACCACTGCGAGCATGCGTCAAGAATTCAGTTTCTTGAACTGTACTGCGAATAACGTCTTGACTGTCAAACCCGATTACCGTATCAGACAAGAACTGGCACATGGCCGATTCAACCTGATCGAGTGATTTTACCTCTGTTTTCAGGCAGATCATGTACGCGGACGAGGGCGGAAGCCGTGAGTCGATAAACAAGTACATTTCCTGTGGTGACATTTCGTCCAGCAAGCTGGAAAGTTTGCCAGAGAGATCCTGAATCTCAAACCCAGCCTTCGCCAGCAATTCCTTGATTCTTCTCGACTCGAGACTCCTAGCAACGGAGACGATCATCTCCTGCGACCAGATCTGACTCGCGATCCCACGTTTCATCAGCTCCGTGACATTATCGACACGGACTGCAACGGCTTGATCCGCGTCGATCCAATCGATTGGATTAAAATCAGAACTGTCTTGTGCGAAAATAGCACTGCCCCAACACAGTAAAACCATGCACAGGGACACCCACCAACTGGCAATTAATCTCGTCATTTTTTGACCTATTCATTCTCCGACTGAGGGGATCGGGTCATCGTTCGCGATGCAGGCGCCGACGATTGCGGAAGCCAGACAACACAAAACAAATGCGATTGACTGCCAACCAATCGCAATGCTCACAGACCCAAACCAGCCACAGTCCGCTTGCAAACCAAAGGTGAGCGCTAACGCCTGTGCCAGCAAAAAGCAGCTAAAGACCACACTGGCACATACAAAAGCCACCCGCGTCCATAGGCCAACAATCAAAGCACTGCCAATCACCAAACCTGAGAAAATGACGACCGCGGCAACCCATTCCGTGTAAACTGAACTAACAATACGATATTTCTCTACCGTAGTGAGAAACAGAAATGGATTGTTTAGATGCACGGCGCTTGTCAAGCACAACACGACGCCTAAAAGAAAGGCAATGATGCTCCGCACGGGGCGAGCGATTGGGCGGAATAAGGTCAGCATGTTACTTTTCTTCCTGCCGGTCCACCATCCCGACGAATCCAGGACGATAAACGGAGACGTCCCGAAACCCCGACGCTGACAATTTCGTCGCCACGGTATCCGCCCAATCACATTGAGTACTCTGACAAAACACGATCACTGGCTTCTCCGCTGGAAGTGATGCCGCGATTCGGCGGAAAGCGGCGAATCTCGCATTTATTGGCAGGTTAATGGCATTTCCGAATGTTTCAGCATGGTAATCTGCAGGCATGCGGCAATCGATCAACTGGAACGAATCCAGCGATTCGGGTAATTGATAGATTATTTTGTGCGGTTCTAACCTACTTGAAGTCACGAACCGCACCGGACCCGGATTGTTTAAATAACTGGCTGGAGACGCACACTGCCAAACGACGGCTAATCCCAAGCCCGCACCCAAAAATGCAAGGAACTGGACTTGCCATGGCCATCGTACTGCCGAGGAACCCATGACTCGGACGGCAGCCAGTAAGACCATAACGAGTATGGCCGGAAGGAACTGCTCAAACCGACCCCTGACAATCATTTGCGACTCAATCGGGGTGCTTCCCAGTAAGATGGCTTGGGAATCCCAGTACGTTAACAAATCGGCTTCCTCGAGCAAGATCTCTTTTTCCGGTAAATCGACAATCACGGCCCGACCTTGTTCATCAAAACCGCACAGTACCACCCAGTGGCCAACCGTGCCAGACGGTTCCCGCATCCGCAACAAGGACGGGCCGTTATGCTGACGTAGCATCGTTACAGACGCATTCGAAACAAACCAAGATTCCAGTCCATGGTCTTCTGCGACTCTCATCAAATCACTCGCAGAACTGCCCTCCCTATGACTGAGGTAGGTGCTGGAAGTGACAAGTTTTTCGGCCGGCACGTCTACCCCCAAAGCGGCGGCCGCAAACGAAATCGAGTACAACCCGCACAACCGATTTGTGGTCCCAACACTTAAATGTTGTACTAACTGCACCTCTCGGCTCTCATTTTGAGATTGCGATTTGATGGTCCCGCCATTGGTCGCTAGCTGCCTGGAGATTGCATCTTTGGCGTCTTCATCAACGACGAACACCGCGGCTTGCCCCCGAATTTCACGATACAGATTTCGCTCGGAGTCATCATAAACGGGTGTCCCATCCACGACACGGAAAACCTCAAACCAGGGATCATCGATTTCGGGTGTTACAGAAATCAACTGGCACAGACTCTTTGTTCCTATAACATCCAGGGTTCCGCTTCTAAATGCCGCCACCGCTTCGTTACTACCAAACTCAAAAGAATCAAGTTCCACGATGGAGTCCCCGTCTTGATACTCAACCCGACTCAATCGCTGTTCGACAAAAGTCAACTTTGCAGGCAGGCGCTTGTGCGACAGCGTCACTTGCCCGTCGACTTCCTGAACAACCGTCCATTCCGTCAGGAAGTCCTCGGATCGCAGATCGATGATTTCGCCTGAACTCTTAAGAAATCCGCCAAACAGCTTCGCGATGGACGTCACTCCGACGAACGATGAGTACTTGTCGTGTGCCTTGTTCCGGTAACTTACTGATCCTGCCTTCTGTTCCGATAGCAATGAAAAAAGGCGATCGGGAATTCGGCCATCCTTACCAAAACCCGGAGACAACTCCATTTGCCCTGCCAAAAGTCCGTATTGGTCTCGCGCGACTGACTCGTTGACCAGGACGAAACGCTCGCCACTCGGTGGCTTCGCAAGCCTCGCGCTCAAGACATAGCTCGCACATCCCGAGTCGCCTTCCAAACGAAAGCACTCGGAGATAAAGGGCTCAAAATTTTGATCTTGATAGATAAACCGTTGCCCTGCGGAATTGGAATCGTCGACAGCGTCAACGAACTGGCTGTGAACGACTAAAAATTTCGATTTACGATCACTGGGAAAATACCGCTCGAGGAGTTGTTGATATTGACGAACCGAGTCATCCGCTGCTGTGTAAGGCAAAGAAAACGCGTAAGACGACGAACCGGTGTGCCAGCCCTCCGAAACCATCTGGCCGGCAAGGAGGGTGCAGATGACATACCTGAAACACAAGCCCAATCGACAGTCAAGAGTTCTCGAGCGAAAATGACTGGATGGATTCACCAACACACCTGTCATGAGGACGCCTCGTCGGAATAAAGCGGTTCAGCATAGGACCGAGTGCAAATCGTAGTCAACGATCGCACCAAACCCGATACGAAATGACTGGCAGAAAATCCGGGCTGCTCCGCAGCCCGGGCTCCATTCAAGCACCCTACCAGTTCGCCGCGCAATTCTTGTGGATCGTGTCGTTCCTTGCGCTGCCGCCACAGACGCCTCCTACTCCATTTGAGAAGGCCGAGCAATACATGCTTTGCGAAACAATGGCATCCTCAGTGGCAAACAGAGACCAATCGTAATGAACCAACTGGAAACTACAATGAGGAGAAGGCCCGGTACAGTCTTCGAAGTACTGGTGTGTCGAATCGACTGCGCACCAATCTTGTTGAACTTGCCCGCCGCCGACGCTACCAGGCAACCAACCTGCCTCAGCAAAACTTAACAATCCCAAGATTCCCAAGAATCCCACAGCCTTCAAAATCGCCATCTCAGCACCTCCTAACGAGTCATAGATAACCAGAGCGCCCACCAACACAACCAGAGCGCCCACCAACCGAAGGCGGCCGCTCGCGTGGTAGTTTACGTACCGACCCCCCTGCGTGTCAATAGCCAGAAACGGTATTTTTCTCTGAAACTTTTGAGGGATTGATTGGGACACGGAGACTCATCTTCTCGGGGCGGAGGATTCCTAACTGTGGTAAGTCACCCATTCTCACGCGAACACACCGCCTTTTCCAAGATCACGCCGGCCTCAATGTCACCCAAAAATGGAAAAATGGGGTGCTCCGTACGAGGAAGATCCAGCCGATCCGTAACCGAGTGCCTGACTGCAACTGATCTTAAACGATTTATTTTCTAGTTTTAATCGATCAGGCCACGTCGCGGGACCACGCCAACCACTCGGCCAACCGCACCGGACACAGCTCCCCGGCCCTGTCGACTTGGCCTTGGGGGTTGGGACGGCAGATGGCGGAACGAATCCCGACCACATCGGCTTGCCAATCGGCCAAGGCTTGAGCAGCGCCTCGCGTCAATTGCCCGGCCCAGACCACGCGGATGCCCTGCTCGCGGGCCCGCTGGATCCATTTCGGCACCTGCGACCATCGGCCGGTACGCCCCAGAATCGCGGCCAGCCCACCCGCGGACTTGTCAAAGGTATCCACCAACAGGTACGGCAACCCATGCGCCGCCGCAAAATCCAGCGCACTCTCCAGCGACAAGCCCTGGCAGGTTGCCGCATCGGCGTAGGCAACCAACACGCCACAACAACCCGGTGGCAGCGCATGGTACCAAGCCAACCACCGCGTCGACCACTCGGTGAACTCGGCCCCCCCACGCGACGCCGCCCGCCCACGCGAACCTGCCGCCCCAACGCCCGCCGTCCCCAATTTTGCGAAGTGGAATCCGGCCAGTGGCTGCGGCCATGGCTCACCGGCGGGTAGCTCGCTGATCTCACCCAGTGCGACGCTACGTCGGATCTCTGGCCAGCCCGACAACGCCCGCAGCACCGCCCGCTGTTGGTCCTGGTCCGCAGCCCCCAGCGGCCCACGACGGGGATCTTTCAAGTCCACCCAGCCCGCGCCCGATTCGGCCACCAAACGCGCCTGCTCCTCATTTACGATGCTGATCAAAAGTTCCATAATGGGCAGCTTACGCCATGTGTTGCGGTGGCGGGTACGAGGGCTTAGAGTACCTACCTCAGATACGTTCGAAACCAGGGGCATCTGGAATCATCGGTGGAAGAGATCCAATACACGTTAGTCACTCGGCCCGCGGAACTGGAGTCGGTCGTCCAGCGCATGCAGTCCGCCGACCTAATTGCTTTCGACACGGAATTTGTGTCGGAGGACTGTTATCAGCCGGAGCTGTGTTTGATTCAAGCCTGGGTGGACGGCGAAATCTACCTGCTCGATCCGTATCCACTGGGCGACACCACACCGTTTTGGGACCAACTGTCCCGCGGCTCGCATGTGACCGTGGCCCACGCCGCGCGAGAAGAGTTCCGCTTCTGCCAACGCTTCACCGGCCGCGGACCCGTCAACCTGATCGACACCCAAGTCGCGGCCGCCATGGTGGCCTTGGAGTACCCCTCCGCCTACGCCACCCTGGTCTCGCGGTTCGCTCACAAGACGATCTCCAAAGGAGAAACTCGCACCAATTGGCGGAAACGACCGCTGACCGATTCGCAACTGGCCTACGCGGCCTCCGACGTTTTTTACCTGCCCAACATCTATCATTCCCTTCGAACCAGTCTGGAGAAACGCCAGCGGTTCGGCTGGCTGGACGAAGAGATGAAGACGGTGGAAGTCCGCTACCAAGATCCCGTCGACGAAGAACGTTGGCGACGAGTCTCGGGCAGCTCGTCGTTGCAACCGCGGGAACTGGCCATCATCCGCAATCTGTACCAATGGCGGCTGGCCACGGCTCAAACTCGTAACCATCCACTCCGCCGCGTCCTCCGCGACGACTTGATGATCGAGATCGCTCGGTTGAAGACCGACCAACCACTAAAAATACGCAGCATTCGCGGCATGAACTTCAGCCGCCACGCCAACGACCTGACGGAGATCGCGGAGACCGTCGGTCAAGCGCTGCGATTGCCCGAAGAACAGCTGCCGAGAAAAGTTCGCAGCGAAGCCAATTACTCCAAGTTGTCCCAAGTCATTCAATTTTCACAAACCGCTCTGGGCATCGTCTGTCGCCGCGAACAAGTCGCACCCGCCTTGGTCGGCACCACGCAAGACCTGCGGGAATTGGTGGCCTGGACCATGGGCGAATTCAGTGGCGACCAGCCCCCTCTACTGGACCGCGGTTGGCGAAAAGAAGTCGTCGGCGACGTGATCACCGACCTGCTGGCAGGGAAACTGGCCATCAAGATCACCAACCCCAAAGCCGAGTTCCCCTTGGCCTTTGACCAAACCTGAGTCAGTTCCCACCGCCAGCCCCCATGCGACACGCCACGAAAGATAACTCATGTCCAGCTTCCTCACTCGCTCCCCACTCGCCACGCTCCGCCAGCGCCGCTCTGCCAGCGTGTCCAACCCTCGCGTTTGCTGGGTCCTGCTCCTCGCCCTGATCGGTCTGGCGACAAACTCCGTTCTGCCAGCCACGGAAGTTGATTCCGCGAACCCTGCGGGCTCGATCGGCCACAACGTACCTAACCCCGCCCAACAGACCTGGGAAGTGCCCATCGCCGGCAACCACTTTCGTACCGCACCCGAACCCGGCGGCGGCCGTGTGGGCCGAGAGGGTGTGCTGAGCTGGACCCAGCCCGACGAAGTCTACGCCATCTACTTCCACGCCGACCGACCCGCCACGGTCGACCTGGCTTTGGAGTTCGCCAACACCCCCGAGGCTGGCCGGCTCCGCGTGAGTATGGGCGACACCGTGCGCGAGTTGACCGTCGGCGGGGACACCACGGCGCAGCGGTTGGGAGAGCCAGTCGAGATTGGCCAGATCGAAGTGGCAGCGGCCGGCTATGTGCGACTGGACTTGCAAGGGATCGACCGAACCGGTCGCAGCTACCCCGGAGTCAAAACCCTTCGAGTCACATCGGCGACTCCCGACTTGCAAGTGCACTACGTCCGCGACAATGAAGGCAACATGTTCTATTGGGGACGTCGCGGTCCCTCCGTGCATCTGACCTATCGTGTGCCGCGCGACTTGCAGGTGGAGTACGCCTACAGTGAAATCACTGTACCCGAGGGTGAAGATCCACTGGGCTCGTATTACATGGCCAATGGTTTTGGCGAGGGCTACTTTGGCATCCAAGTGAACAGTCCCACCGAGCGACGCGTGTTGTTTTCCGTCTGGAGTCCCTTCCAAACCGACAACCCACAAGACATTCCCGCGGACCAGCGGATCGAGGCCCTGGCGCGGGGTCCCGAGGTGCGGATCGGCGAGTTTGGCAACGAAGGTTCAGGCGGGCAGAGCTTTTTGGTCTATCCATGGCAGGCAGGCCGCACGTACCAGTTTTTGACCCGGGTGGTTCCCGACGGGGCGGGCAACACGGTGTACACGGCCTGGTTTGGGGACGCCACACAAGCCGAACCCTGGCGGTTGATCGCCAGTTTTAAGCGGCCCAAGACCGACACGCACTTGCGTGGATTCCACTCTTTTTTAGAGAGCTTTAATCCCGCCACCGGGCACCTCCATCGGCGTTCAAGGCATCATAACGTTTGGGTGCGCGATGTGGGCGGCCAGTGGCACCGCTGCCCGGCGGCACGGTTCTCTGTCGATGCTACGGGGGGTGGCGGTCACCGTTTGGACTTTGGTGGCGGCGTTGACGGCGACGGCTGGTTCATGGAAAACTGCGGCTTCTTCAGCGGCCAAATCAAAGCCGGCACCCAGTTTGAACTGCCTGCCTCACCTCAACCGCTTCCCGCACCTGCCATCGACTTCGACCAACTACCCAAGTAAGGCCTGCACCGCGGATCGGCCCTGAAACCCAACACGTTCACCCGATCTTTGGCGGTTTTGCCGGATCGCGTCATCTGGGGGCGGCAGTTGTTCCGTTCTTCCGTCGTGGATTGGCCTGTCCGCCTGCGTCCGCCAATTGCCCTACGTCCGCCGGTTGGCCTGCGTGTACGCCGATTGGCCTGCGTGGGCGCCAATTGGCCTGCGTGGGCGGCAGGACTGGGCGTGGCCCGGGCCATTCTGGCTGGATTCACTTCCGCCCAGCGTGCCGAGAAATTAATATCCGCGCTCAGCGAGCCATTTTCAGGAATATCCTTGTTGACAGCGTCTTAAAATATACTTATTCTCTTAGCGGGGATACACCCCGTCAAAAACAGTTATCACGCGCTAGCCGCGTGTAATAAAGAGTTATGCTCCTAGATCCTTCAAATCTCCACGGTCCCTGTTGTTCTGCGGCCGGGATCTAGATTGACTTTGCCGAGGGGTTGGGGCACAATGAAAAATGTTGGCGGCGGATGGGCCAGGGACTAGGTCTGACCTGGGCTCCTGGGGGGCCACGGGGCGAAGCGCATAACAAAAAAATGCACCCGAGTTGCCGATCGGGCGTTTCCTGAAGTCAGTGTCCACCCGCGGCAACCGGGTGATTTTTGGCCGTTATGCTCCTAGATCCCTAAAATCTCGCGAGTCCCTGTTGTTCTGCGGCCGGGATCAAGATTGACTTTGCCGAGGCGTTGGGGCAAAATGGTAAATGTTGGCGGCGGTTGGGCCTGAGGCTAGGTCTGGCCTGGACTCCTGGGGGGCCACGGGGCGAAGCGCATAACAAAAAAATGCACCCGAGTTGCCGTTCGGGCGTTTCCTGAACTCAAAGTCCCCCGCGGCAACCGGGTGATTTTTGGCCGTTATGCAGATTTCTTCGGATTGGGCTAAGTGCATTGATTCGCTTTCGTGTCAGTATTCGCCGGGTGCTTCTCCTTATCCTCGCCCTTTCAGTTTTTTTGGGAAGCTACAAATTCAACGAGCAGTTGGAACGTGTTAACTGGAGGCCCCTGACAGAGAGAGACTTCCATGAATCGATTGATTCTGGCAGTTTGATTATGATCGAGGCTTCTGACGTAGTCCCTTTCGTTCGATGGGATCATGAAAATGACTTCATGGAGTCGAAAAAATGTTGGCGGTATCTCAACTGGAACAATGTCAAAGCGTATCGAATTCGGGCCGAATTCTTTCATGACAAAAAATATTTATGGCTCAGAGATTGGTACGCCGATAAAGCTCACGATTCACCGGTAACTGCGGTAGAGTTTTATGACCCCCAAAAACGTCAGTTTTTCGCTTCCGAAGAGCGAGATCCTGATTCTATTATCGAAACGGTCAACCAACTCATTGGTTCTGAATAACCCACGGGTGCACGCGGAGTCCGCGGTCGGACCCTCGGAGTGCTTGAAACATGTCGTCCCGTGCTGTCAAAATCAAAACTTTGGACCCATTTGACCTGCCCGGCTATGCAACGACCGTGCGACGAAACTTGCGGCTGACTATTGAACACAGGGCTGGTTGCAACTGCCGATTGGTTGGAAGACAATGTTGGCAGGGGTCTGCCAAGCGGTCACCCACGTGAACGGAGTACGGCTGCATGGATTCGACATTCGGTCAAAAAAACAGGCATAACAAACCGGTGCAACCGAGTGCTCGAATTACCCAGTCCTGTACCCCAAAACCAAACCCTCGCACCGGTTGACCTTTCCCGTTATGCTCCTGGGTCCCTCAAATGCAACGGCCCCGCTTACCGTGCGGCCGGGATCAAGATTGACTTTAGTCGTGCTGCGGGGCAGAATGTGAGTTCAGCGCGGCGATTGGCTCTGGGGCCAGGCTGGGCATTGAAATTGACGCTGGCGGCGGGGCCACAGGGCGAAGCGCATAACAAAAAAATGCACCCGAGTTGCCGATCGGGCGTTTCCTGAAGTCAAAGTCTCCTGGCGGCAACCGGGTGATTTTGGTCGTTATGCTCTTGGGTCCCTCAAATGCAACGGCCCCGCTTACCGTGCGGCCGGGATCACGATTGACTTTAGTCGTGCTGCGGGGCAAAATGTGAGTTCAGGGCGGCGATTGACTCTGGGGCCAGGTTGGGCATTGAAATTGACGCTGGCGGCGGGGCCACGGGGCGAAGCGCATAACCAAAAAATGCACCCGAGTTGCCGATCGGGCGCTTCCTGAAGTCAAAGTCCACCCGCGGCAACCGGGTGATTTTTGGCCGTTATGCTCCTAGATCCCTCAAATCTCGTGGGTCCCTCTCCATCTGGGGCCGGTATCAAGATTGACTTTGCCGAGGCATTGGGGCAAAATGGTAAATGTTGACGGCGGTTGGGCCAGGGACTAGGTCTGGCCTGGACTGCTGGGGGCACGGGGCGAAGCGCATAACAAAAAAATGCACCCGAGTTGCCGATCGGGCGTTTCCTGAAGTCAAAGTCCACCCGCGGCAACCGGGTGATTTTTGTTCGTTATGCTCCCAGATCCCTCAAATCTCGAGGGTCCCTCTTCATCTGCGGCCGGGATCAAGATTGACTTTGCCGAGGGGTTGGGGCAAAATGACAAACGCTGGCGGCGGCTGGGCCAGGGACTAGGTCTGGCCTGGACTCCTGGGGGCCACGGGGCGAAGCGCATAACAAAAAAATGCACCCGAGTTGCCGATCGGGCGTTTCCTGAAGTCAAAGTCACACCGCGGCAACCGGGTGATTTTTGGCCGTTCGTCGGAATACGTTGATGGAGCAGCATGTGGCCGATCCAAGATTCAATCTCTACTCCAGTGCGACGTGCTGCAGTGACCGGCCAGAACTATCGGCTGTCAGCGGCAAACGAGTATCTATCGTCGCCCGCACCCAACTAGATGACGGCACGTGGCAGTACTCGGTAACACCTGAACGCAAAACGGCCTCGACATATGAGTGCATTGAAACGGAATTGAACCCCACCGAACCGAGAAACGATTTTGCTGACACGCGATCGTTCGCCATCATTCGGCAGATGCTTGGATGCTACCTGCACCAAGATTTCGATGCCGAGTTTGACTCAATCGCCGACGCGATCCTTGCTGCAATCAAACACACTGACGCCGACAAATTGGCTAATGCTCTGACAGAATTGGATGCTCAACCGGACGCAATCGTCGAAGAGGTGCTGAACGACCATTCTGTATATCTTTGGGACATGACGACGCCGCGAGAATTCTTGACAATGCTCAAGACTTTGGCATCGTTGACGTGAATGGGCGTGGTACAATTTGTCCGTGAGAATCGAAACGAAGTGGAGACATGCTCACCGCTCCAAAACCCGACGAACAATCCGATGAACCCAAGCGGCGGATCGGGCGTTTCCTGAAATCAACAATGTTTGGCCGCCGCTGGGTTATCGGTGGCGTTCGTCGGCTACCGAAACCTCGACCTCAGGAAGCTGATGTGTCTCACAAGAATCAGAATCTGATCTGTGTCGATCGCTGGTCGAATCCTGAGACCAAAGCGATTTACGCGAGCCAGTGGTGTGACCAACCGGAATTGCGAGTCCAACACGAGAATGGAGACCAATGCGGCGGCTGTTCGTTCTTCGCGGCATTCAATGCGGATTGGGGCTTGTGTTGCCACGCCGAATCACGTCATCACCTCGAAACGGTCTTCGAGCACTTCACGTGCAAGGACTATGTTCGTGAATGCTGGGGGCCCCACAGCTTCACAAAAGACACCGGCTTCCATTGCCGATGCGGTGGCGAACCATCAGAATACTGGGATAAGACCATTTCAATCATTCGGCAATGCGAAACACCCCGACCGGAAACGGACGAAAACGACAGACAAACGTGACCCGAAGACGCCGACGAACAAAGCCGTGAACCGGAGCGGCGAATTCGGGCGGAAATGAAATGGACAATTTTTCGTCGCCGCCCGGTTACGGCAGGCGTTATCTGACTAAACCAATGACTGCCACATCCGAAGAAGCTCGGAAACTACTTTGTCGCCACGGCGAATGCGTGAATCAAGATGCTGCCGACTGGTCCGGACCCTTTGAACTGCCTGAATCGCTATGCAAGTTTTATTCCGAAGTTGGTCCCAAAGACATCTACGTCGAGGGGTTCGGAAATGCTACGACCATACCTTCGCTGAGATCACTCTGGGATCGGCAAGCCGGGTATCGTTGGAACGGACTCACAAATGAACTGATTGATGATTGGCCGGCCAATTGGATCGTTGTCGCCGATGAAGGTGCCGATCCCTATATCTTCGACATCGAGACAACTCGAATACTGTTTGCCCAACATGGCACAGGTGAATGGGAGGCAGACGAAATCTATCCTGATATCAACACGATGGCGGCGTGCATTGCAACACTCGGTTGTGTGGTTCTGGACTCAAACAGCTTTGACGATGATGACTGCAACATCAACCCAGCGTGTAGAATTGATGCTATAGACCGCCTCACGAAGATACTCACTGACAAGAATCACGCCAAGGCAATCGTCGAAATGGCCGGCTGGGGCTAATCGGAATTGTCAGATAACAAAGCGGTGAACGGGAGCCGCCGATAACGCGGGTTTTAAAATCATAGTCTTTTGGCGGCCGCCCCCGTTACCGCGGCCGTTATGCTCTTGGGTCCCTCAAATGCAACGGCCCCGCTTACCGTGCGGCCGGGATCACGATTGACTTTAGTCGTGCTGCGGGGCAAAATGTGAGCTTAGGGCGGCGATTGGCTCTGGGGTCAGGCTGGGCATTGAAATTGACGCTGGCGGCGGGGCCACGGGGCGAAGCGCATAACAAAAAAATGCACCCGAGTTGCCGATCGGGCGTTTCCTGAAGTCAAAGTCCACCCGCGGCAACCGGGTGATTTTTGGTCGTTCGTCGGTCAATTGAATGGCTACTTTGCACACTTGGTTCGCAACCGACAAAGATTTCCCACTGATCGCCGATTGGCTCATCGATGCCAGTGCGCAACCGGTCGACGCAGCACTGAAGATCGACGATATCGCAACCGATGGCTCGGAATTCGTGCTCTACTTTCCGGCGCTTGGGGCACCTGAGTTTTGGCCGGATCAAATCAACTTGGCCGACTACGACGAGAATACGACACGGTGGAAACAGGCCGTGCTGACCAAAATCGGTGCCGAAGATCGTCCGCAGCGACGTATGATTGATCCGCAAAAATCGCCAGCCGCTGGATTGAAGATGCCATACCTACGCGATGGGCAATACTGGGTTTCTGGCTCACTCTGGTTCCCAACGTCCAACCTAAAAAAGGTGTTTCCAGAACTGGCCAAAATCTGCGGGCGTTTTGAACGGTGGATTCGCAAATTTCCAACGGTATTCGACAATCGCAAAGGCGACAACCAAACTACATTCGATCGCCAAATCTGCCATTGCAACATCGTTCAGTGTATAAATGCACTCCCAGACGCGTATTCCCTGTTGAATGATGGGGCGTGCATGGTTGATTACATGACTTCCGACTTTACCTATCAGGGTTGCACCAAACGGTGGCAGTACTGAAGACCGACGAACCATCCGATGCACGGGAGCGGCGAAGTCAGGCGGTTTTGAAATGGAAAACCTCTCGTCGCCGCCCCGTGATCGGCGGCGTTATGCTCCCAGGTCCTTCAAATCTCCACGGTCCCTTTTGTTCTGCGGCCGGGATCAAGATTGACTTTGGCGAAGCGATGGGGCAAAATGACAAATGCTGGCGGCGTCTGGGCCAGGGGCTAGGTCTGGCCTGGACTCCTGGGGGGCCACGGGACGAATCGCATAACAAAAAAATGCACCCGAGTTGCCGATCGGGCGTTTCCTGAAGTCAGAGTCCCCCCGCGGCAACCGGGTGATTTTTGGCCGTTATTTGCGAATACCAACTATCCCTCAATGGCAACTCAGATTGCCTGCCTCATGGAATTACGTGCTGAACATTTCGATGGATTCACGGAACATCATGTATCGTGGGTGCTGGTCGCCTCACAAAACACAGCGATTATCGAAGCATCTTGGCACGACCGTGGTGGTGGCCGTAAGCGTACAGAACGTGTCTTCGAAATGGATTTCCCAAATGCTCGAATTGAAGCGTGTGCTGCGGTGCTTGCGACACTAAGACCACTCTACAATGGCCATGTTGACGACTTTCCACAGTTTTCACTGTCTGTCACTTATGGAGATGTCAAAATGGCTACGAAGGTACTTGCGGGAATCAATTGGCCAAGCGAAGACAAGGTTGCCCTAGAATCGTTCATGCGGGTTTGGAGACCACTTTCCTCCGACGTTGAAAGACTGCTCGCCATCCCAGGGCGATCCGATAGAAAACGCAAATAACAATCGCATGCACCGGAGTCGCGGGTCGGCCGTTTTTTCAACTCAAGCATCACTCGCCGCGACCGCGGTGATGCGTGTCGTTATGCGATAGACGACGAGTCACATGAAATTTCCCTGGTCAACCTTAAACGATGACCCAATGGTCGCGGGTTGCTCATACCCAACACACCAAACTATGGGCGAACGTTACGACTACGATGGTCCTCGATCCGTTTACCGAATTCCCCGGGACAATCTCGCGGATTTCGACCCCGATTTTCACTATGTCCAGTTCGAATCGAAAGCAAAGCGAAACGACTTAATCGCGTCGGCACCCATACCGCACGTCGGATGGATCATCAGTGATCGCTTTCGCGACTTGCTTTTGCAGTTCGCCTTGCCACCGCATCGACTGTATCCGCTACCTGTAGTTCAACGCGGTAAATCTGTGGATGGCTATTCGTACGTTCACCTTCCACAAATTTCCACCGGGCTAACCGAATCCACAACGATTCATGACGCTGAAAAAACGCTTGAATCGAGAGACGAGATTTTGGCATTGGATGTTATTCCCATCTATACTCCTATACGATTCGGCTACTTTTTTGTGTCTTATTCCTTGCGGCAAGCGATTGAGAGCGAAAATCTAACGGGGATCCGATTTGGTACATCCAAGCTGTTTCGAAGTCGCAAACCAATCATCGCA
>JAGYIQ010000050.1 GCA_018402565.1 Pirellulaceae bacterium
GATCTGGGCACCTTCCCACTTGATCGTTTTCAGCAACTGCCGATCATCATAAGTATACTCGGCCTCGCGACCGGAAGGATACCTTTGCTAACGCCTTATTGTCATTTGGCTCTCGGTAGGCTATTCCTGTCCTCGTCCACAGTCAAGACGATAGGGAACTTAATATCTTCGGTGATGTTCAATACTCCGTTTCTTGTTTTGGCCGTCTGAAGATATCCAAAGGAAGGATGCCAAAATTTCAGTTGGAATTCTCCACTCGGGATACCCTTCAATTGAAATTTCCCATCCTTTTCGGTTTTGGAAAAGACTTGGCTTGGGGTTACGAATACATTTAAGACTTCATCCGAATGAACTGAGCAAATAAGCTTGGTTGAGCCAACATAGCCGAATTTAAACGATTGTGTTTGACCATCAATGTTAGGCGAAGTAGAACTGTCGCGAATATCTTGAATCCAGTGACCAGTGTTACCAGAAACGTCAACTACCAACTCTTGAAATTTGGCGACAACTACCAATTCCGCCGGGAAGCCCGACGTAGCCAAAGTCGTCCGTTGCGGCGGCAGAAGGGCCTGCCGACTTTTCCGCAAGTCGGATGACTCTTCTACAAGAAAGACAACGACATCAGCAATCCCTTCGCCGCGATTGTTGATCACCATTCCATTGCAATACCTAGGTGAATCGATTTCTACAATCAATCGAACATAAACCAAGTTAGAGCCAACCAATACTAGGAACGACACAAGACACACAAAGCCGATTATCTTCATAGCAATTCCAAACTACTCGATGATGCGGTCGCGAACAGGTTTGTTTGCAATGAGCGCTTCGATCATGAGCTCTGTCCGCGGCCCAATTTCAAAATGTTTCGGAGGCGCAACTTCATGTTTGCCCGTACTACAACATTCTTCGTCAGGGGGCCGCCGTTGGGAATAACAAGAGTATCCGCCGTAGTTGTGTTTTCCGTGCGCATTGTCGAGGAAAGAGCTTGTCTCATGCGCTGAATTTCCTGGTTTTGAAGAGAGCATGCTTGCCTCTTCATCAAAGATCAGACCGTTGAATTTTATAGACACAACCACACCGGAATGAGTAACGCGTCCATCTGAAAATACTACAATGTCTGAAATCGGAGTTGCGTTTTCGCAGCAAATTCGATTCCAGCCTTCATCTTCAAGGACGGTTGGTACATATTGCCCGTACAATGAATACGGCCCACCGGTCGCGTGTGATCCTCCAAACGTAAAGCCGTGACACCAATATGCGTCCTTGTTGTTTTCTCGGTCGTCAGGCGCCCAAACGCCAACCATTGTTCCTTTGCTAGTTTTAACTCCGATGTATGCGCCGGGTATTCGTGTTGGCCCTGAAATCAAGCCCGTTTCTTCATCAAATAAATAATCGTTCTTATACCAATCCCAGGCTAATTGCCCGTAGTGAGTTGAGTAAACAATTGTTCCGCTTGGATCAACGCTTCCTGGCGCGAAGTAAGCCCGATAGAGCGACGACCCATCCACATATCCCAACGGATCTCTGGAGATAAACCCACCCGTTGCCGGATCATACCACCTGGCGCGGAAGTGGTAGAGTTTTAGGTCGGGGTCGTACTCGCGGCCGGTGTAGGTGTAGCGGTTGTTGTAGCTGCTGGTTGTTCGCACGGTGCCGTTGGCGGCGTAGATTCCTAGCGTGCCGTAGGCGGTGTAAGTGTAGCGTTCAACCAGGGTTCCTGCGGCGTTGGTGAGGCCGACGATCGAGTATTGTTGGTTGCGATGATAGTACAAAGCGTTGTTGCCAGTGGTGGGAAGCGTTGAGGCAGTGCCCGTGTGACGAAGGATCGGTTCATCTACGTAATCCGCGTACACATAACGATAAGTCGGTGAGGTCGTCACCGCTCCCCGAGCATAGTCGGCAATCACTTGCTGGCCCGCATGCACGTAAACGACATTGCCGCTGGAATGACTACGAGCCACTCGGCGACCAAGGGCATCGTATTCGAACGTGACTTCCAAACTACTGGGCGAACCGTTGGTGTCGGCTCCAATCAATTGGTTGTCGAAATTCCAGTCCAAGTTCAACGCCGGTGATGACAGGGTGGCGGGCCGAGACGTTTGGTTACCCTTGACGTCGTAAGTCAAAGTACCGCTGCTGGCGCCAGTAAACCCAGTGAACTCGTGAGCATCACTATGGGTGCGGTTCCAGGTCGAACCGGCACTGGTAAAGGCGTTCCAGTTTCCTACCTCTGACAAGGTCCAACTCTGGTCCATCGTGCCATTGGTCCGATTCCAAACCGTCAAGCGATCTTCGTCATCATACCCGGTCGAACCCGTCGAGAACCCAAAGCCCGACATCGTACCTGTGATCGTCTCGCCAGTCTTGTTCTTGTTCGCATCCCATGTGTAAGAATATGTGCCCAGCTTCTCGGTGCCGGAATGACTGGTGGCAATCGAGGAGATCAGATTGTCGGCTCGATAATTGAAAGTGATAACGGCCCCGTTAGCATAGGTGCTGGTAGCCAAACGCCGGCCATCATCATAAGTCCGCGTATCCACGGTAGTTCCCAAATACTTGACCGTATGCAACTGGCTACGGTCGGTGTAGGTTCTTTCGACAACCGAACCGTTGGGATAAGTCAGTTGACTAAGTCGACCAAGAGAATCGTAGCCCCGAGTGACCGTGTAGGTTCGACTGGCGATGGTCAGCGATTCGTCTTTCAGTCGTCCTTCGTTGTCATAAGTCATGGTCACGGTATTGGAGTAGCGGCCACTGACAGCGGTCAGCATCCTTCCCACGGCATCAAAAGTAAACGTGTCGCTATCGGCGATTGTACCGGATGGGCTATTAGCCTTGGTACGATAATCGCGTGAGGTGATGGAGCCGATCATGGTATGGTTGAAAGTCACGGTATCGCCCTCTTGGTCCTCGCGACGGATCATCCTTCCGGCAGGATCATAGAAAAACTTGACTTTGCCGTAAGTCGAATCACCGGGGTTCCCGCCCGTGTGGTCCGGATAGGTTTCTTCAGTCTTGGCACCCAAGACATTGTACGTATAGCTGGTCGTCTTGCCTTGTGCATCGGTTACTGACGCCACCAATCCCATTAGATTATAACTCTGAGCGGTAACTTTGCCAGTCCGATCGGTGGTAGTTAGGATTTGGCCTAGGGGGTTGTAGGTGAACGAGGTGGTTTGGCCCTTGGCATCCTTTTGCGAGGTCACTCGGCCGGTGGTTGCATGGTAGACGGTTTCTGATTGGTTGTTCAGCGGATTGATCGTCTTGGTTTGGCGGCCCAGCAAGTCGTATTCGAAGTTGGTGGTATTGCTGAGTGGATCGATCTGTTGGAGCAGATTTCCGGCGGCGTTGTATTTGCTGCGGGACAGTTTGGCCAATTGGTCCAAAGTTGCGACCGATTGGCCCAAGCTATTGGAGACACTTTGGACGTATTTGCCATCCTGCATGATCTGCCAAGTGGCCTCGCACAGCCCGACACCGGCCAGGGTATAGGTTTTGTCCAAGCCAACGGACGTCCACGAAAGCAGTTGGTTCGGGGTGGTAGCCGCTGGTCCGGACATCAGGCCTTGGAACACGCCACGGCCCATGGCGTCTTGAATCGACACGTTCATGGTCTTTTCAACGGGACTGATGGCGACGGTGGCTTTCCCACTGCGCGACGACGCAAAGGTCACATCGGCACCGCCGTTGGCAACGGTATCAGCCAACTTGGTGAGTGCAGCCTGGATGTTGACACTGGCGGTGCCAACGCCCAGGCGATTGATGGTGATCCCAGCCGAACTATCAAGCCCAAAACCATCCGACACGCGATTGTCGTAGACATATTGGGTGGTAATCCCTTGAGTTGCGGCAATCCCATCAAGGCCCGCGATTGGAGGACTCAGCGGGTCGATGGCACCCAGAGCTTGTTTCCAAGTAGTGGTGGCAGCAATACGCCCGTCATCACGATACCGGGTGGTTGTTTCCGCGAGGGTTTTGGCGTCGATCGGATTGGACGGATTGGTGTGGGTATCGTAATCGGCGACGGCGGCGGAATGGACGGTTCTGCCCAGCGGATCGACATTAGAAATCTGCCCGTGGCCCAAAGCGTTCTTTGAGCCCGCGAATTGACCGCAGCAACTGTTGTAGTAAGAAGTATTCACGCCACTATTGGGCATGATCTCCGTCGCTTGACGTCCGTCTTAGACGACTTCCTTCTAGTTTTATGGGAGGCACGTATTTTTTCCTAAGAACGTACCGAGTTAAGCAATTGTAATGCTTCTTCCGCCTCGCTGCCGACCTCGTCACACATATCTAAGTCGTCGAGTTCGTCATGTGCGAAAAAGATTTTTCGAATTGCTTCGATATGAATATCCCGATTTCCCTCCAATTTAACTAGTGCATAATGAGCCCAAACTTGAACGCGTTCATCCTCATCGGAGCACGCAATCTTAAGAAGTGGTATTGCTTTCTTGGCACTGTCTCCAAAATCGACAAGTGATTTGGCAGCAAACATGCGTTCTGAGGCCAATCGGAAACTCCCAAATTGCTGTAGTGACTCCATTTGACGCTCTACGGTATCCCAGTTCGGTTCGCAAATATCAAAGCCAGCCGCATCGATTAATCCTAGAAGATTGTATAACCGAAAGGACTGATCGTGTTCAGTAATGCGGAATTTATCGAGGAACGCGTCGAGAATCCGAGCGTGCTTGTTTAACCGATACCGTTCAGCTATTGCACTAAGTTCCTCCAAGTCGGATTCCACTGCTTGATCCAAAAACTCGCCGATCTGAATTTCCGATGAGTAGTTTCCAAATTTTTCGGCCGGCGCAACCAAATATTTCAACTCGGCTGGAAGCTTTGCGTAAATATCCATCATGATCCCTGTCGAATCAAGTAACAACCTAGATAATACCGTATCTGTAGAAGATCACCGAAAATAACCAGGAATTTGCTCAACGGAAACTGTGGGACCGTTTCCCGAAAGCTTCCCATCATCGAACCGCAGTGTCCATGCGCGGCATTCGAGATAGGTTGTATTTGTAACGGTGTATCCGGCAAGTTCTTCTTCCGTGTATTCTAAAAGAGTCCCAGAGTCCACGCAATCAGATGCTGACATAACGTCATAGAATTCATAAGGGGTGTGTGTGGGTTCGTGGTACTCCCGGTTGGCGAAATAATCTGCGAGATTCCACCACGTTGCGGTAATTTGAATGTGCGTGACCTCGCGACAAAAACACGCTCCCTTTTGTTTGTTTGGTAGTGGTTCCACCTCGGCAGCGTGGCATGTCGCCGGTTCGTCCAGCACGATTGCAAGATAGCCGATAGCGCCCTTAAATGCTAATCTACCTACTGCACGCGCAAAGACCCCCGCAGCGTATCGTTGAGCAATTAACTTCCCGCCATGAACCTTCGGATCCAAATACTTGGAACCGTCGTAAACTTTACCCTTTGGTCCCTTTCGAGGGTAAGACTTGCCAGGTGTTGCGCCATCCATTACTGCAGCGATCATGTTGCGAATTTGTTTTGGATTTAATCCTGCACGTTTCATAGACCGCATGATATGCATTCGACGCTTTTGTTCGGTCAAGCCCTTCCACTTTTTGCGACCTTTCTCGCCGCTGCCTCGGCCCATGTCATGTTCTGAAAAGTAAGTATGAGCCGCTTGATGGTCTACTCCTTCAAGGCGGTATAACGGTTGATGATAGCAACCACCAAGATGACACGGATAAAAATGGTGGTCCATCGGTGGCCAGTCTGGCAGCACCCATAATCCAGTTGGATCTTGATCGTTCAACGCAAAATACCCTCGATACAAACTCATTCCGTCGATAAAACCAGCCGCATCACGTCGTAAGAACTCACCGGTTAGCGGGTTGTAGTGTCGG
>JAGYIQ010000051.1 GCA_018402565.1 Pirellulaceae bacterium
TTCGTACACCTGCGAGGTGCTGTTCACCGAATGGGCGCCGCTTGACGGTTCTATCGGTGATCTGTCGACAGCCAGCATCACCTGGCCGTGCAACTCGGTTACCAAGGGAAGCGTCTGATAGCCATCGAATAAGGAGTCACACATGGCAGCAATCAAGATGAAGGTGTCGCTCACTGACCGTGACCCAATCACAGTCAAAGTTCCACCTTTGGCCCTCATCGACGCTGAGGAACAGTTCGCCACCACCTTCGTGAAGATGTTCAGCGACTTGTCGCTGGGGCAGCTGTCATGGCTTGCGTGGAAGTCGATGCTGCTCACCGGGCATGACGTCAAAACCTTCGATCTGTTTAAGAAGGATTTGGCTGAAATCCCGGAGCTGGTTTCCACGGAGGATGAGGCCCCTTTGTTGGGAGCCTGACCCTGCTGGTGGCCCGTATGGCGGTGGTGACTGGCATCGCCCCCATCGCACTGCTGGAAAGCCCGCCACGAGTCTTTTGGGCGATGGTGAAGGTGCTTGAAGAACAGCAGAAGTAGGGAAGGGCGAGGGGTTAGGCGCAATGGCAGGGCCAGCACTGAGAACCACGAAGATTGACTTGCTGTCTGGTTTGTCGCCCAGCCAGCAACGCAGCGTGGTCCGCCATTCCAAGGCGCATGGCATTGTGCTGTATGGCCTTGACGACACGTTGGCGGCGTTGAAGCTGATCGACCCGACCGTCCAAAAAGAGGCCCGCAAACGTATCCGGGCTGTGCCGCTCGAGGTTGCGAAGAAAACCAAGGCGAAGGTTCCTGCCCGGCCGATGCGCAACTGGGGTGGCTGGTCCCGTCGTGGTGGCGTAGGCAGCGATGGCCGCACCGATTTCGCTTCGGTGGGTGCGTTGCGTTGGGACCAGGACGCTGTGAAAAGCGGCATCAAGGTTCTGACTGGCGGCCAGAAACTCAACGTTCGTCTGGTGAACAAGTCGGGCCCTGGTGCGGTGTTTGAAATGGCTGGGAGCCGCAACAACACGTCGGGTCCGGCCGGTGACGTGTTCACCTCCAATCTGCGCATGTATGGCACTGCGCCACGCCTGCTGGTTCAGACGTGGCGGGACGAAAAGGGCATCAAGCGCACCGCTTCGGAAATGGGCAAGGTTGCCCGGTTCGCTGAGGAACAGGTGAAGGCGAGGATGCGCTGATGGCCATCGAGATCAGGATTGGCGCCAGTTTCGACGACAAGGACATTCGGCGTGCCCAGGCCGAGTTGCAGAAGCTGGCGAACGTCACTCAGCGGGCCAGCATGTCAATGCAGCAGAAGTTGGCTGCGACCGGCAAGTCGTTTTCGGATTTGGGTGAGAAGTTGAGCAAGAAGGTCAGTTTGCCGATTGTGGCTGCTGGTGCTTTGTCGGTGAAGTTCGCATCAGATTTGCAGGAGTCGCAATCGAAGGTTGATGTGGTATTCGGCCGTTCTGCCGAGTCGGTTCGCAAGTTTGGTGAGGATGCTGCGAAGTCGATGGGTATGAGCCGGGCCGCCGCTTTTGAGGCGACCGGAACGTATGGCAACTTGTTGCGGGCGATGGGGTTGAGTGAAACCCAGTCGGCTGACATGTCAACGAGTTTGGTGGCGTTGGCCGCAGATTTGGGTTCGTTTAACAACGTGCCGATTGAGGAAGTGTTTGGGGCGTTGCGGTCCGGGTTGTCTGGTGAGACTGAGCCGTTGAAACGGTTTGGTGTGAACTTGAACCAGGCGGCGTTGAAAACTGAGGCGCTGGCGTTGGGGCTGGTGTCTACCGGTGAGGAGATGTCGGCTGGGGCGAAAGCTCAGGCTGCGTACAGCCTCATTATGAAGCAGACGACGTTGGCGCAGGGCGACTTTGCCCGCACGTCGGATGGTGCCGCCAACAGCATGCGGATTGCTCGAGCGCAGCTGGAAGATGCTGCTGCGGAGATCGGCACAATCCTGTTGCCTGCGGTGTCGACGGTGGCGGGGGCTTTCGGGGCGCTTGCCGGTGCGATCGGGAACCTGCCTGGGCCAATTCAAGTTGGGGTTGTTGCCATTGCTGGTTTGGCGGCTGCGTTCGGCCCGGTGGTGTGGGCTATCGGCGGGGTGATGGAAAGTGTTGCCAAGGTCATGGCCGTCAACTGGTCCGGCATGTTCAGGACCGGTGTTGACGCTGCGAAGGGGTTTGCGTCGGCGGTTGCTGGCGGCATGTCCCAGGCGTTGACTGCGATTCGGACGATGTCTACCGGTGCAATGCTGGCGTTCGGTGCTATCGGGTTGGCTGTGGTGGCGGCCGGTGCAGCCCTGATGTATTTCGTGGATCAGCAGGCCAAGAACGCTCAGAAGCGTTTTGAGACGTTGAACGTGTCGGTCAGTGTGCTCCGCAAGTCTTTCCAGACGTTGGCGTCAACGGGTGAGCTGACCGGGTCGTTGAAAGACATCACTCAGATCATGCGGGATTTGCGCACCGAAACAGACGCATCAAGCAACGCCTGGTCGTTGAGCGAAGGGGTCATCGGCAAGTATTTCTCCTCGGTTGACGACAATGCCAATAAGGCACGCGAGTCTTTGGAACGTTGGGATGACGTACTAGCAACCGTTGCTGACACTGATGTGTCGATGGCTGTCGCCCAGTTCAACAATTTGACGGAAGCCGCTGCGAAGGCGGGCGAAACGATTGACCTTGATTTGTTCCCGCTGTTGAAGGGGGCGATTGAGGCTGCGGCTGCTGAGGCCGGTTTGAGCGTCCCGGATTTCTTGAGGTTGAGTGACGCTGGCGGCCAGGTCAAAACCGAGTTCGAGTTGGCAACCCAAGCGCTCGAGGACTGGGAAGACGAGATCCGCTCCCAGTACGAACCGATCTTCGCTTACGGCGATTCGTTGAACACACTGCGTGACGCACAAACCAAACAGGGTGAAGCGGCCCTGATTGCGTTGGCTGCGGTGCATGAGCATGGTGCCGGGTCAACTATCGCCCAGCAGGCCGTCGATGATTACCGGGCGTCAATTCGGGACACCACGTCGGCGTCGTTTGATTCTGCGTTCCAGTTGGAACGGTTGAAGGAAGGTTTGAAGACCGGAGCCATCACGTTTGGGGATGCGACGAAGGCTGTTGATGGGTTGGTTGCTGCCGGCATCATCAACGAGGAGCAGGCAAGGCTTACCAAAGAGGAATGGGCGCGCCTGTCCGGGATGATCGTCAACACCCCATCATCAAAGGTCATTGAGGTTTCAGCGCCTGGGCTAAGTGCCGTGTCGGAGGCGCTGGGGAACATTCAAACGAAGTTGGGTGACATCACTTCGTTTGGTGGGCGGATCAACATTGATGTTGGTGGCAACGCTGCTGGCGGTCCGGTGCAGGCCGGGAAGATGGGTTGGGTTGGGGAGCGTGGCCGAGAGCTGTTCATCCCATCAACTGATGGGGTGATCGTTCCGCATTACGAGTCACGCCGGATGATGCAGGGTGACTCTGCTGCCCCTGCCGGGCCTGCCGGTGGGTCGACGTACAACATCACGATCAATGGGATGGTCGGTAAGGACAAGCAGGACATTTTGAACTTCCTTGCGAGGGAGTTGCCGAAGGCTGCGGCTACCCATTCAAGGAGTTTTGGCTGATGCAGATTGGGCGTATCACCGGGTTGGCGGAGCCGCAGGGGTTCTCCCAGCCGGACATGAGCACTGTGTCGTTTGGGCTGCTGGCGTCTGCCACCGAGGCGAAACAGCTGTTGGATTTGGGCAGTAACGGTGCGGAGCGTTTCGTCCCAATCATCTTCGGTACCGCCCTGGCGGCGAACGATGGTGTGTACGAGCTGCTCGACGTCAGTGTTGACGCTGATCCGAATCTTGCGGCTGCCGGGTTGCGGCAGGTGTCGGTGTCGGCCCGTTGTGAGAATCAGGGCCGCCAGGTGGCGAACAGTTTGTTGTTGGTGCGTGGTGATACTCGGGATCGGACTGCTGATGTTGGGTTGACTTGCCCGTTGTACCGGGTGGCGATCCCTGTTTCTGGGGCTGTGGCCCCGTCGAGTTATAACGCTGGGCCTGCCGGGTTCAACGAGGCGTTTTCGGCAACTTCGACGTTGCGTGGTGATTTGTTGCGGCTGACTGATCGGACCCAGCCGAAAGATGATGTTTTGTTCGCTACGACGCCGGCTGGCGGCAACATCGATCTTACGACCGGCGGGTTGTTGACAATTGACACTTTTGTGACGGTTGCCGGTGACCGGGTGCTGGTGAAAGATCAGACTGTCGCATCTGAGAATGGTATTTGGGTGGTTGCTGCTGGGGCGTGGACTAGGGCAACTGACGCTGATGGCGGTTTGGAGTTGGCGTTTGCGCAGGTTTCTGTTGATGCTGGCGCTGTGAACGCCAACACCAGTTGGCACATCCCGCAGCTGGTCGCTATTGGGTCCACAAATCAGGTTTGGCAGCAGTACCCGGCGTTTGGGTTGCGGGAGTCGGATCGTGGCGGCCCGGTGTCGATCAGTTACCGGGTGCCGTTGGCGTCTTGGTTCAACGGGGCGTGCACGATCACTGAGGGTGGCACGGTGGTGACCGGCACCCGACTGGCAGGTTCCGGCACCCTCACCATTGATAACGGTTTGGTGAGAGTGGAGATGCTTGCCGGCGTCTTGTATTTGGAGATTGCTTCGGGTTCACCGTTGGGTTTCAAGGGTCGAGCTACCGGTCAGCGGCATGAGATAAGCGGGTTTGGTGACTCAAATCTTGGTGGTGCCGCTGTGTTGACGAACACCCCTGACCTTGTTGCTTTGCGGTTCAGTAACGCCTCACGGGCTGTTGATGTGTCTTTGACCCGGGGGTCAAGAACTGTGTCTGTGACACTTTCGTTGACTTCCAATGTTGCTATTGAACCGGTGTTGAACACTGGTTCGTCACCAAACTTTGGTTCCCGTGAAGCCGGGGGTGGCGGGGGTTTCAGGGGTGTTACGAAAAACAACATGTTGTACGCCTCAGCGGACGACGATTTCAGCAACCGGGTTGGTTTGTCGTATGCAGGCGAGTTGAACGCCGACGATGAAGCTCCTGCTGCCAGAGCCCATGCGTTCGGTATTCACGCTGTCGTTGGTGGTGGGGCCACGAAAACTGGTGTCGACCAGTTGTACGGCCTGTCCCGTGAATGGTTTGCGATGATTGCCCAGCAGACGTCGGCGGGTGTGTTGTGAGTGTCACCCAGGTTCATCAGGGCCTTGGCGGGTGGACACTCAATCTGCGTGGTGGTGGTGCCGCTGACGAACTGATCTCCAGAGTCAACCCTTGGGATCACATTGCTGTGGTGCCCAAAGGTATTGGCCCGGAACCGGCTTTGGAATCAATCAAAAACACTGCGGTGTTCACCGGCCGGCTGGATGCCGTCGATGTCGACGGGGGAAGTGTGCAACTGTCGGGCCCGTCCACGGCAGTGTGGTTGGGTGACGAGTCCGGTAGGGGCAGGTTCCCTGATGCTGCTGTGGCTGAAACGACCGATTCGGTGACCGACTGGTTGCAGGTGCTCATCTGGAATGTTGGGGGCTCACGTGCCGGCACAAACCTGAACGGCCTGTCGCCTGGCACGGTGCAGAACATGCAAACGACACCGGACATCACTTGGTCGATCCCACGGTTCTACACGGTGCGCCAACAGATGGACGAACTGGCGTCGCTTTGTGACCGGCCGTTTGAGTGGCGTGTCCGACCGAACGGTGTGATCGATGTTGAAGGCTGGTTTGCGGTCAACAATTTCAACACCACGATCTTTGCTTTCTACCCGAGGGTGCTGTTGGCTGACGGGCTGCCACGCATGCAAGGCATGTCGCAGTGGGGTGCCACCCAACTGCCGTTGCAGGTGTTC
>JAGYIQ010000052.1 GCA_018402565.1 Pirellulaceae bacterium
GGCGACTCCGCGACCAACCGGAGTTGAAAACGCTCCCGGCCGGGCGCGGGCTCGCCCTGGCTGTCGCGGGTGGCATTGATCGAGTCGAACGTGGCGATGAGGGGGCCATTCGAGATCTGGCCCGGGCCGCTCTGATCCGCATGCTGGAAGGCGGTCCGCAAGGCTTCGAGGTTTTCCGCCTTGCGGAGCGTAAGAAATCGCCCCGCCGCAGCGCCGACATCGCCGGGAGTGTCGATCAGATCGACCGCCACAGGTCGCGGTCCGTCCTGAATTCCGACATTGTAGAGGTAGGGGCCCGAATCGAGGCTCGTCTCGCCGGCGATCGTTGTGACCACGGCCTGGGCGGTGTACGCCCGGCTGATCCAGGGCGGGGTCTTTTGCCGTTTTAGATTGAAGGGGCCGTGGGTCCAAACGCCCATCGCGAAGTGGGCATACAGATGGTTGATCACGGTGCGGCCGTCGGGGCTCCGCATGTCAGCCGGGGGCAAAGGACCGTCGCCGACGAAGAAATACTCCGTTTCCGCGCTTCCCCGCAGTTCTACGAGCCCAGGGAGAACGAGCACTTTCTGATTGCTGGCG
The DNA here is from genome assembly GCA_018402565.1 of Pirellulaceae bacterium. Classification (GTDB taxonomy): domain Bacteria; phylum Planctomycetota; class Planctomycetia; order Pirellulales; family Pirellulaceae; genus M30B19. The sequence goes on from JAGYIQ010000052.1 coordinate 580, forward strand.
TCGCGGCACTCCTGGCGAAAGGCGTCCCAGGTGTTCGGCGTGAGCTGCGTCATGTCCTCGAGAAACGCGATGAAGTCCAGACCTGCCTTCCGGGCCTCTCGCGCGTAGTCGGCCGGCTTTCCGGATCCGCCCGTCAACGACGAGCGGGCGCCCACGATGCCCCTCCGCCAGCGGGGCGGCGTCTCGTCAAATCTCTCGGAGCGCCAATCCAACGGTTTTTCCGACAGCAGGTCGGGGCTCCGTACCGTTTCGACGTAGCCGCCCAGGCGGGCTTTTACGGCAGGGGCGGCGAGATAAGACAGCGTTTGCTCCAAAAATCGCAGCCCGTCGGAAGGCGAGGTGGATGTGCCTTTGAAGTAAACGTCTTGGACCATGAAATGCTGGTAGTTGAAGAAAGTGTGCGTGGGGCACCAACCAAAGGTGGCCACCCTCCCTTTTCCGAACTCGCGCACCGCCGCAAGTGGAGGAGCTGAAGGATACGACCCCGCCACATCGGCTTCGATCACTCGATTTTGCTGATCCTGGCGGGTGGGATGGCTCGTAGCGGAAGTCATGCCTTTGACTAAGGTGTTCCACTCTGGATCAAGCGAAAGCGGTGAGTGAGCGGGCATGTGTACGTCGCGGACCGGGTAGAAGAGACCCCGCACGCCGCTCGTGGTTTCGTGGGGTGTGATGTCGGTCGTGTAGAGCCACGTCCACAGCATGCCCGAATCCTGGGTATAAGCGTGCTTCGCGTCTTGAATTTGTTCGTCCAAAAGCCGAGCACCAAAAGGCTCGAGCGACGCATTCACGTGCTGCAGGCTGTTCGTCGGCCATAACGCCTGATACACCAACAGCCCTCCCCCTGCCGACACGTAACCCTTCAGAGCCTCGACGAAGGAAGCGTGGTAAGCGGGCGTCGCGTTGAATTGATCCGTTCGTTGCGTATCGCCGCTGATTTGCGGATGCGTCGCCAACACGATCGCATGAAACCGCTTCAAGTCCTCGGCCGTTTGGTTTTGACCCCATTGTAGGGTTGCAACTTCCCATCCCGCCGCCCGCAGATGCTTATCCATTGGCAAGCCGGTCATGCCGAAGATTGCGACGCTTCGCCTGGCATTGCCCGGTTCAGAGCGGGCCGCTTTTGCGGGCTGTGCGCGGGCCTGCAGGCCGCACACAGCCCAAATGGCGAGCATGGTGCACCACGCCCAAGCATGGAGGCCTGACCCAAAGCCGGCTCCTCGTGCAGTTCTGGTCACTCGACAGTCCCTGTCTCGATTAGCATGACAAACTCGGCACGCCAGCGGTCTGGAGCGAAACTCGCCGCCGCCGCCTTCGCTGCGTCAATCATTGTTCGCCGAATATCAGTGGCCGCCATGAGCATCCGTATCGCAGCAGCCACGGCTGCTCCGCCGCCATCCGGGCTCACGACTACGCCGCATGGCCCCTCATCCACGATGCTGGCCAAATCACTTGGACGATCCGTGACCGCGATGATCGGCAGCCCGTGGGCAAGATATGTCAGCACGCGGGACGGATAGCTTGCGGCCTCCGCCCCTGGCTTCAAGGACACGAAAGCTGCGTGGGCACTGAGCATGGCACGGGCGTATTCGCCTTCGTCGAATCGGGGCACGACCCGCACATTGGCGCAATCTAAGAATAGGTCGCTGAGCGTCGCCGGGTCGCTCACGCTGATAATAATTTCTACGTTTTCCCCGGATAATCTCCGGCTGGCCGATACGAGCGGCCAAAGGTCGTGCGTCAGGCCCACGTTGCCGGTCGCGAGCACGACAAACGGCCCGGGTGAGGAAGGTGGCGCGGCCTCGGTGCCAACCGGATCAATCGCATACCATTCGGGAATAACGTGGATTTTAGACCGCGGTGCGTAGGCGGCCACTGTCACCGCCATCGTGTCACCGAGCGTGCACACGGCTCGGCAGCGGGCGTATGCCCGGCGATTGCACCAGGCCAAGAAACCCGCAAGCACCTTCCGGCGACGAAACCCCGTCGCCTGCAAAACGTCGGGGTAGATGTCGAGTACGCGTGCGACACAGTCGCATCCTCGAATCCGCGCAATTACGGCTGCCGCATAGGGCATAACAGGCGGATTGGTGCATGTCACGATGGTGGTCGGGGCGGGCATCGTCAACAATGTCCACGCGGCTTGCATCGTAAAGGCGAGCCAGCTTTTCGCCCGCTTGAACGCGGAGCGGGAATCGTAGTTCCCCAGCCGCACTCGCTTCACGCGTGACGTCGGCCCAGACGCCGCGGACTTTCCCGCGAGCAGCGTCACGTCATGGCCTCGGTCCGCCAGCGCCTCCGCGACCTCCAGCAGAGGTCGGCTGGGCACCTGGTTTACGAGGACGATCCTCATGGCTGCCTGCCCCACTCCTGCCAATACCGACTGCGGGCGGCAGCCAGAGAGTAGCGTTCCTTATAAGCAGCGAATGCCCTCGATCCCATCGAGTGTACGTCGTCCTGAGCAGAAGCCAGGAAACGGATCGCATCGGCCAGGGCTTGCGGATCATCGGGCGGCACTACAACGCCGCAATCGTGCTCCCGAATGACATGCGCGACCTCGCAGTCTTGCGGCACAGCGGCCACAATCGCTCGCCCAGACGCCAAGATTCCGTAGAGTTTGCAGGGCACGGCCATTCCCTCGAGCCCGTTCCGCTGCGAAATGAGGGCCACAGACGCGCACGCCAGGGAATCAGACAAGCTTACCCTTGGCTGAAAGTCGAGCCAGGTGATTGAGCCGACGCTCCGCGCAGCGGCAAGTTTTATGGCCCCAGCCTGTCTGCGCCCGCCGCCGATCATCAGAAATCTCACATCGGGGAGGTCGGCGAGCAATCCAGCGGCCTCCACGATGGTGTCGATGTCGTGCCACAGCCCCATGTTGCCAGAATATTGGACGACGAACTTGCCTGACAAACCCAGGCGGTGTGCCAGATGCGACTCCGCCAATGCTGGCGGAGCCGACTGGTCGAAGGGACTCCAGTTAGGGTATAGCACAAGTCGCTCGTCTGGCACGCCGTACCGGTCACGGAGCACCTGCGCCATGTCACGGCCCAACACGACGATCTTCGCGGCCTGATGATACGCACGGCGGTTCAACGCCCGCCACACGCGGGCGAGGAACGAACTTTCGCGTAGGTACCCTACAGCCACGAGGCCATCGGGATAAACGTCGTGCACGATGATGTCAAATGGCCGCCGACGCAGCCACGCGATGGAGGCCACCCATAACGGCGTGAATGGAGGATTCGTGCTAGCCCAAAACCGGTCGGTCTTCAGCCACATCATCTGCATGGCCGCGCAGAGCACGAAGACCACATTGCGCACGGCCCTGAGTACCAGCGGTCCCCGGCCCTGAATCGGGATGCCCACCGCGCGCACCCTCACACCTGCGGGGAGCGACGAATCCTGGTTGCTGACGCCCGCCACGCGGGCAAGTCTGTTTGTCACCACGTCGAAACTGACTCCGTCCTTCGAGAGTGCCACCAGGAGCTCGGTAAACAACTGACTTGTCGATTCCTCACTCGGGTGGAAGACGTCGCAGACGAGGCAGATCCGTGTCATCGCTCGATCACGCTCGCCAACAGCCGATCGAATCGGCAACAGATCTGCGACTCACCAAACCGCCAATGACCATCCTCGGCAAGATCCGATGTGGTTGGGGCCTGCAGCCTACCCGACAAAACCTTTGTGACCGTGCGTTGCGGAGCGGAAGGATCGTGGTATGCCGGTTTTTCCGAATGCCCCCTAACAACCATTATCTGAGTACACTGTCTTCCCAAATCGCCCAAATCCTTAACGGCCCCACACCACCTCAACCCGCAGGAACTCCATGAACGCGTTGACTTTGAAACGATGGTTGAAATCCGCCGCGAGCAATTGGCTAGAGCGAACGGGATATCGAATATCCAAAATCAAACGGTTTGAGGAAGGCGTTGGCCTGTCGGCCTTTGATGTTCAGTCTCGAGTCGCTACGGCCGCGGGCAATCGCCCCGTGATCTTTGATGTCGGCGCGAATCGAGGACAAACGATAGCACGTTATCGCCGGCTCTTTCCCTCCGCCTCAATACACGCCTTCGAACCGGTACGCGAGTTTTTCGACCAATGCGCCACGACATGCAAAGCGGACACGAATGTCGTTGTTAACAACTTCGCAGTCGGCGACAACGATGGCGAAGCAATGTTTCACGAGACCGTTGGCGGACAAACGTCCTCCATCTTGGCGGCCACCGATCGAGTCTCCTATTATTTCAGCGACGGCGATTTCAGTAGATATCGCACCTACCCTGTACGGAAACGATCTCTCGATTCGTACTGCAAAGAGGTAGGCGTCGATTCCATTGATATCCTGAAGCTCGATACTGAAGGATATGAGTTAGCGGTGCTACGGGGCGCTGAAACCTTACTGCGATCCGGTCGCGTCGGCATGGTTTACACAGAAGTCAACTTTGACCGCTTCTGGAATGGCTGCGCTCTCTATCATCACATCGCTACATACCTCGAAGGCCATGGCGTCGATCTTTTCGGCATCTACGAACTAGGCGCAGGAGCCTTCGGTGCAGCTCGTTCTGGCGATGCTCTATTTATGCGAACCGAACTGAAATCCCGGGTGTTCGCACAAGCGGTTGAAGAGCAGGGCAGAAATCCCCGATGAGACGCTTCTGCCGCGCACACCGGCCCCCACCGCAAACGGGTTGCCTCAGACCAAACTCTGCAATGGTCCACTTGTTACCGCAGCTACGGGTTCCGAATTGGTCAAACTAAATCCGATTGCCGTACACATTAAGCGTCTGCCCGTTCCTGCACCTCTCGGCCAACCAATCGATATCCCGCACGAATAAAGCGTTTCCCTGCATCTGTCGCTGGAAATCACAAGCGAGGAGGGAACGTTTCCACGGATCGTACGTCGCGGCGGAGAAGCCATACCGCGTTAATGTACTGACTATTTCGAACTCTGAAAAGCCATACGTCACCCCACTACCGTTCATCTCAACAAGAAGAGCCTTTAACACTGGATTTTCTAATGTGCGCGTCGCG
>JAGYIQ010000053.1 GCA_018402565.1 Pirellulaceae bacterium
GACCTCTAAACACAACTCTTGACAATATCGCGTGCCACCGGGTTATGCTTGGAAGTGTCATTGACCGGGCTACCCATAACGACACGCGGAAATCAGATGCCGACCGAACGTTTCTTCGCAGAGTTTGAGACCGACAAGGTCATTCGCCAACGATATTTTCCCGACTACTCATTTCCTGGCGTGATGATAGAGGTCGGCGGCGGGACGCCGGAGTACCTTTCCATGTCGAAACACTTTCAGCTCAACGGGTGGCGGACGATTGTCGTGGAACCGAATCCAAACTTCGTAGCTCTTCATCGCGAGCTAGCCAACGAAGTTTACGAGTTCGCATGCTCGGATGAAGACCGGGACGACGTGCCATTTCAGGTAGTCAACTGGCTCGGGAACCAGGACTATCGGGGACACGAAATCACCGACCACAGTTTCTCATCGCTCCAGGTCAAGGACGCGTACCTTCGCAAGCACAACTACAGCAGCGTTCAGAGCCTGCCCCACACGGAAATTCGCGTGAGAGTTCGAAAGCTCGATACGCTTATTGCCGACATCGGCCTGCTATCCCTTGACTTTCTGTCGGTCGATGTCGAAGGCTGGGAACTCGAAGTGATGCGCGGCTTCACCGCCCGCCGGTTCCGACCTCGCATTATCCTTCTAGAGAACTATCTCCATGATGCGGATTACACCCGGTACATGGAAGCCATCGGCTACCGCCTCGATGTTTGCATCGAGTACAATTACCTATACGTCACCGCATGATCTACTGTCATGGTGCGTCAGGCGTCTGTCGCATCATCCGATGCATGCGCTACCATCGCCGGGGTAACGGCCGAAACACAGCTCTGCTTATGCAATCGGCCCGCAATGAAGCACGCTCCTCCACGTCAACAACACCCCAAACATGACTAAAGTCCTTTTTTTCAATAATTGGCACAACGGTGACATCCATATGTCCCGCGCCTATGTCGTTCACTTGATGCAGTGCCTAGGAGATTTGGAGTACTACTACTTCCACAAGAACAATCCCAAGCTGCTAGCCGACATTCCCAATCTTCATCACACAGCAACCATGATGGAGGCCGACATCCTGATAGATACCTGGATTGGCCAATATGCCGCTATGATCCCGTGGAAGGGATGCAACTTTCCCAACTACCACGCAGTGATGGCTAAGGTCTATGAAAGTCTTAACTTGTCGAATTACCTCCGTCAGGTGGAACACTACCTTCCGGTCATAGACTACAGAGCTTTCGATATAGCCAATATCGACGACTACTTTGCAGGCACAGAGCAAGTTCATGTTCTGGTATGCAACAATGTACCTATGTCCGGCCAAGCGCCGGAAGTAGCCTTCGATGAACTGTTGCCTTTGCTGGCGCACATGAACCCGGGGGTGAAGTTTCTGGTCTCGAACAACTACGGCCATGTGTTCGACAACCCCAACATCGCCTACTGTACGGACATCATTGCCAACCCAGCCACCAAATGTGACCTGAACGAGATTTCCTATATCTCCACCAAGTGCCAACTAGTCGTCGGCCGCTCTTCGGGGCCTTATTCCTTTGCGATCACGCAAGAGAACATGCGAACCAACCGGTTCTTCTGCATTTGTAACAACCAACACGATGCCTGGTTCCTGAACACCAGCACCAACATCGCATGGACTAATAACGCTGCAACACACTTTCTAGCCCAGGCCATATCCAACTCACTTGCGAACATGCCAAAGGAGAAAACCATGGATGCAACTTTTTATGGTCAGTTCGATCCACCGGTCGATGCCTTAATTCGAAGCTATTTCCCGAACCAGCAAAAAGGCAACTGCATTGAGGTCGGCGCCGTGGATGGCATCTTTGTATCCAACACGCTTCACTTTGAGCGCAATGGCTGGAACTGCCTGTGCATCGAACCCATCCCCCATTACTACGCCAAACTCAAACAGAACCGCAAGAACGCGCTAAATTTTGCCGCCGCCAGCGAGAACAGGGACGATGTGCAGTTCACCATAGTGAACATGTCCAACAAAAACCAGTCCTCGATAAGCGGGCTGGAAGTGGATGAGCGACTGATGGAGTCGCACAGCCCGCTCAATCCCACCAAGGAGGTCATTTCTGTAAGGACCCGGCGTCTAGACTGGTGCATAGAGAATTATTTCAACCACGAGACTATCGACTTCATCTCGATCGACACCGAGGGCACTGAACTGAACGTGCTCAAGTCCTTTGATGTCAACATGTACAACACCAAGCTCTTGATCATTGAGAACAATTTTAATGACGATGAAATTGAAAAGTACTTGGCGGAATTTGGCTGGATCAAGGACAAGCGTGTCGTTGTGAATGACTTTTATATCAAGAAGCCCAAGGCGCTGTCCGAACTTTTCACCTTGGGGGATCTCTATGTTTCCGATTTCCTTGCCGACAGCGAGGAACCGCGCCACCCACCGGTCGAACTGAAAATGATGCTGGAGGAAAGCACCGGTGCCGTCAAGCTCGAACGCTCCGCCCCGCCCGGAACCATGTACGGAAAGTACTGGTACCGGTCAGGTATCAACAACACAATGAAGACGGAGTTAGGCAATATCGTCAAGTCGATTCTGGATGTTACCAAGTACAAAGAGAACGATTTGTGGATTGACATCGCTTGCAACGACGGCACCTTGCTTAGCTTTGTTCCGCGAGACTTCATCCGCATTGGCATCGACCCCGCGGATGACTCCTTCAAGGCCGAATCGGATAGAGTTTCCAACTTAATCATCCAGGACTTCTTCTCGGCCCAGGTGTTTAAACGCTCCAAGTTCGGCCGACTGAAGGCCAAGGTGGTGACATCCATCGCAATGTTTTACGATCTGGAAGATCCCAAGAGCTTCATCGACGATGTGGCGGAGGTGCTGGACCAGGATGGAGTATGGGTGCTGCAGCTTTCATACACGCCCCTGATGCTGGAGCAGCTGGCTTTTGACAACATCTGCCACGAGCATATCTATTACTACTCCCTGTTCAACCTGCAGTCGCTGCTGCAGCATTCCGGCCTTGATGTGGTGGACGTGCAGTTGAATGATGTGAATGGCGGCTCCTTCCGAGTGTACGCAATGAAGCAAGGGGCCAACAAAAGCCTGTTCGGCACCCAGCCTTACCGAGACGTATGCGACTTTCGGGTCAAATCCCTGCTCGCTTACGAGAGTTCCCTGCAACTGGACAACAGGGAAACCTGGCTCGATTTCTATGCCCGCATCAACACGCTGAAGACCAATCTTGTGGAGTTCATTACTGCCGAGCGGGCCAAGGGCAAGACTATTTGGGGGTATGGCGCCTCGACCAAGGGCAACACCTTGCTACAATATTTTGGCTTGGATACCACACTGATCGATGGCATCGCTGACCGCAGCATCCACAAGTTCGGTTTACGCACCGTGGGCACCAACATACCCATTCATTCGGAGGACGAAATGCGCCGTGCCAAGCCCGATTATTTGTTGGTACTTCCTTGGCACTTCATAAACGAATTCGTTGATCGTGAAAAAGACTTTCTGGACAGGGGCGGAAAGTTCATTGTGCCCTGCCCCAATTTTCAAATCATCGGGAGATGAGTATGGATACCGTTGGCAACTTGATTGACAAGCTCTCCATCGTAAATATTCGCATCTGGTTTGCGGAAGACATCAAGCGCAATGCGGGCGCGACCAACAAGCAGTTGGCAGATGCGTGCAGGATCACGAATGTGGCCAATTCCCAGCGCAATGACCTCATTCAGGAAATTGATGAGTTATTGAACAATATGGTTACCACTGGGGTATTACAAAAACTGTACAAGCAGGGCTCGACCAAGATGTATGGCCGAGAATTAGGGCCCCAGTCGGCCGCAGAGATCGAGGAAGAAGCACCCAAAACTGCTGATGACTGAATCCGCTATGCGCCCGGCCGGTGCATCCAAACTAGCGCTCGTTCTGGGCGTAAACGGCCAGGACGGGAGCTATCTTGCCGAACGGCTGCTGCAGTGTGGCTGGCACGTCACAGGTGTAGGCCGACAGGCCCACTCCCGCTGGGTTTGTGCGGCGAGCCCCCGGTTCACCTACCAGCGCCTAGATTTGGCAGATGACCGGCAACTGTCTTCCTTGCTGCTTAAAGTTAAGCCTGCTGCCATCTTCCATTTCGCCGCCGTGCATGGTGCGGCCGGATTTGACTATGAAGCGCACTGGCGGGACGTGCATGCCGTCAACACCTTGTCGGCCCACGCGGTTCTGGAGTACTTGCGCTGCCATGCACCCAATTCGATCTTTGTCTACGCGAGTTCGTCGAAGGTATACCGCACTTCTGAGGGAGGGGTGTTCTGTGAATCAAGCCGGCGCGAATCGACCTGCATCTATTCCACAACCAAGAACGCGGCAACCGACCTAATTGCCTATTACCGCAAGCAGCACCACATGAAGGCCTCGGTAGTCTGGACCTTCAACCACGAGTCGCCGCGGCGTGGGAATAGCTACTTCATGCCCAAGGTGATCAGCAACCTAGCCAGTGCCATCCTGGACCATGGCCATGTTGGCACCATCTCCTCGCTTTCCTTCTGGTGTGACTGGGGCGACGCAAGGGACTTCATGGCAGCCACGGTCCGCATTGTCGAGCTGACCCCCGGGCAGGACTACGTTTTGGCATCGGGTACCACGTTGTGGGCGGAAGACTTTGTGACGACGCTGTATGCTCGGTTTGGGGTTTCCTGCCAGAAGCATCTGCAGGTAAAGTATCTGTCCGAAGGCCCCAAGCCTGCTGCCTATTCGGCCGACATCAGTTTGCTGCAACAACGGATCGGCGCGACCATGCGCTCGGCCTTCGAGATTGCCGAAGACATTCTGCGTACCAACCATGCAGAGGCGTGGGCCAAGGTTCAACCGTTCCTGAATCCGTGACCGGACAGAAAGTGCTGGCCGCGACAATCTGGTCAACGATTGACCTGCCAAATCTTTTGCCAGGCAGGAATGCTTCAGCGAATTTATTTAAACAAATAACAAATCCGCATTGGAGTTTCCATTTGTCTCTTCCAACTGGTTATGAAGAAGATCAATTTGCAGATCCGACACTAACTGAGCCTGCGGCGCATTCGAGCTCAAATTGTAAAAAAACTATAATTACCTATGCCTCCTCAGCAGAATCTGTGGGTACATTTCGGCTCGGATAGGATCCCCATCACATGGAACAACGCGGATTCGGTTCCTTGCGGGGTCCGGAAGCCGTACGCCTTTCTGGTGGTCAGTTTCGCCTTGCAGTTGAATCCAACGACAAACCCCGACACGAAGCCGCGCAAGGCGAGAAACCAGTTGAGTATCAGGGTGAGCGCGCACCAGAGCCATGGGGCTCGATTCGCGAGCAAGTGCTGATGCGGCACTCAGAGGAGCCTATCTGGCCGTCGCGACAGCCCGTCGACGGCGATCGCGTCGCGTCCGTTTGACGTCGGGCCGATCACGGCGTTCCTCTTGGCGGTAGATGCGAACCGCCTCGGGATGCGACTGCTTCCAGATGTCCGGACGCATCGCA
>JAGYIQ010000054.1 GCA_018402565.1 Pirellulaceae bacterium
CTGCGGGTCTATGCCGATGGGGCAGACGCCAGCGTGTTTCATTACCGCGATTCCACCGATCTCCAGATCGATGCGATCGTCCAGCGCCGCGACGGCGCATGGATCGGCGTCGAGGTGAAGCTCGGCGGCGAACGGGCAGTCGCAGAGACCGTCGCCAACCTCGGAAAGCTCCGCTCGCGGCTCACGGAGTCCACACTGGCGCTATTGCACACTGGCTTGATTGTCTGCTTTTCTCACCACTGCCCAATCACTTCTCTACCAGCGATCGTGTGCAAGGCGTACCAGGTGAGAAGATCGACCGAATCAGTGACGAAGCGAACGCTGGCGTCGGCCAGTGCGACGTTGGCGCCCCCGGCGTGGGTGCTTCGTACTGCCACGCCCTGGCTTCCGTCGAAGCAGAAATACCTGTGGTCTGAGACCGCTCGGGTGTTGGGACAATACGGCGTATGGTCGCCCAGTTTTCCGGCATCCGCAGGTGAAAAAACGACATTCGGTCCCCGCATGTTTGACTGAATGGCTGCAGTCGATGGTGCGACGACGGGAACTCCGCCAGTGAATGCGGTACCACCCTGAAAGTTCCAGGCGCCCCGAGAGTCATCGTTCGATTGGGAGTCCGTGATGATTTCGCCAAGCAGCAACGTCTGCGACGTGCCATCAGTAATGTGGTCGATTGAGGCCCCCCATTGTCTGGCGGCGTTGAAAACACCCCGCAGGCCGCGCTCCCAAGAGAGCGTCTCCGAGATCGCCCGGCCTGCCCCGTAGTTGCCGCCGTAGTGAATCTTCGAGCGTCCCCCCCAGGTATTCACGGCCTCCCGGCTGGGGCAGAGCATCATCGGCAGTCGTGTGCTGACCGCCGTCCTATTGCCGATTGAGTCGTTCGGCTGCGTAAAGTCGTAGGCATCGTACACCGCCTGGTACTCCATGAAAGGGAGCACGCGAATTACGAACGACTCACCCCAGCCGGAATCTCTCGCGGCGAACCGCCCGTCGAAGCTGCCGTTGAGTTCGCACGAGCCGATCGTACACACGAGGCCTTTGGGAAACTGCTTGTTCGCGTTGTGATGACTGAGCAGGGCCAACGCCATCTGCCGCACGCTGTTCTTACACGCCGTGCGGCGGGCCGACTCTCGCGCGGCTTGTACCGCCGGGAGCAGCAGGCCGACCAGCGTGGCGATGATGGCGATCACCACCAAAAGCTCTACGAGCGTAAACCCGCGTACGATGTTCCGGCGCGATGTTTTTCCAAACGCGAGCGTGGCAGTTGGTGTCATCACATACTCTTCGACGCACGCGAGCGGGATGAGCTTTCGGGCCCTGGCGGACCGGACGGACGCTGGACCCTGGCCGCGGCAGCGTTCCGACTCACCTAGAATGATAGTAGCCGACGCGAGGACTCGCCGGTTCGACGAACAGCCAGCCCCGCCCTTCCAGATAATCCCGGCGGCGACCCAGACGCAGGTGTCGAGATGTCGCTCAATTCGCCAAAAAGGGGGGTTCGCTCTCTCGGTCGCTTGTTCGCAAGGCCCGTTTTTGGGGCCTCCAGCGTCCTCGCCAGCAGGGGAGGTTTCCTTGCTATTTTGGTTTCATTGTCATAAAATGCGATGCTCGGGGGTGTTTCGGACATCCCCGGTTGGGTAGTGCTCCCGGAATCGAATTCCCCATAACCCGATTCAAATCCATGAAGACGACGAACCTCTTCGCGATGACTCTTTTGATCGGAGCATTCAGTCTGGCGTCCGTCAGAGGGGAACCAATTACGATCATCGGCAATGTCGCCGATGCTGTCGCCAGCGACAGAACCAAGCCCGCTGATGGGATCGGCAACACGACGGCTGACCCAAACAAAGTCTCTCTCAGAGTCGGCACTTTCGGCAGCCCTACAGAAACGAACAATTTCAGGAATGCCCCGGTGTTTGTCTTCCAGCTCCCGACACTCGGAGCGGGCGAACTCCTGAGCTCAGCGAATTTCCGCGTCTATCTCGCCTCAAAGGCTGGTATCGGCGGTGGCGACTACAACGTTGACCTGTGGGCGTTGCGAGTGAGTGGAAGTTCCACCGTGTTGGATTCAGACTACGGTGCGGGGCCGTCTCCTGCAGGACCTGCGGGCCAATCCTTGCTCCAGCCGGATTTCCTTGTGACCGGCAGTCCGACTGGTCGTTATTACGAAACGGATGAGAGTGCCCGTTCGACACTCACTTCGTTCATAAACAGTAACTACATCAACGAGGGCTTCGTCTTCATCCGCCCCAATGTTGATTCGTCGATCGACTTTGGCGCGAATGCCAGCGGAGGGACGATCGACCAAGGGTACGAGCTGGTTTCTGCAAATAACTCTGTGAACAAACCTGAACTGGTGGTGGCCGTGGTCCCAGAGCCTTCCACCGCGGTTTTGGCCTTAGGTGCGGTGGCATGTGCCGTGATGCTACGTCGCGTTCGAACCTGACAACGACCGCCGGTGCGCTGGATGGCGAGGTTTTTAGCACTTGGGTTTTTGGGGTGGTTGGTTGGCTCTCGCTCATCACATTCCGCACAACACGGCGGCAGGATCGGGGTTGCGGCTGTTTTTTTGATCGCACTAGCGCACTCCGCACGCGCAGCACCGCCCAGCCAAAGTTTCTTTGGTAATAGTTATCCTGGCCGGATTTGGGTGCAGAACAATATCGAAGCCCTCGCGGTTGCCGAAGACGGCACGATATTCACCAACAGCTCATGGGACGAGGCCGGGCGTGAGGCCGGCATCTACCGCGATGCGCGACCGGTTGGCATGCTCGAAGGCCTGCATGGCTGGGGGCGACGGGGCGGAGGGGCGATCACACTTGCTTGCGACCGTGTTTTTGTGGGGATGTCGCAGGCTGGAGGCTTCAAGCATCCCGAGGAAGACTATCCACCGCGGGGCGAGAAATGGTTTGGTGTGACCCGATACAAAACTGATGGGAGCGTCTCCCCTTGGCCAGAAGGCCGCGGCTATGCGGGTGCGATGATTATTTTGAGCACGCAGCACCCTGTGACCGGGATGACTCGGTTCGGTGCCTCGATTGCCGTGGCAGTTGCAGGTGAGGACGCGATTTTCCTGCTCGATCCCGACCCGATGCGACTGGTTGATCGGTGGACGATACGATCGCCAGGGAAGCTCGCTCAGTGGGGCACAACGCTGTGGTGCCTGCCCTCGGGTGGAGGAGGGCCGATCGAAATCGGCCCCACGGGCGCTCCCACGGGACGCACGATTGCTGACCTCCCGCAGGCCGCTGCCATTGCAGCCAGTTCGCAATACCTTTTTGTGGCTGACGGAGGTGCTTCCCAGCAGATTCTGGTTTTCGATGCCGACCTCGGTAAGGTGCGCGAGCTGGGAGTGGCGGGCGGTGTTTTTGCTGAACCGCGGGGAGCATATGGCGAGGGTAGATTTTGCGGCGTCTCAGCGCTTGCGGTAGATCCCAGAGACGGGCATCTCATCGTGGCGGAAAACGGTGGGCCCTCGGCCTTCGAAGTCGGCAACGGCGTGTTTCTCGGGGCGTACAGTCCCGACGGCACGCGTCTTTGGCAAATTCATGGTCTCGAGTTTCTTGATCGGGGCGATATCGACCCAGGCGATGAGTCGCTCATCATCAGCAAAGACACCCTCTACCGAATCGAACGTTCCATCGAGGAGCAGGCCCCTGTCGCCCGCCCGGTGGCGAGTACGCTCGACTCCTTTCGATTCCCGCAGGATCCCCGGTTGCATATCCAGCTTTGCTCGGCGGACATTGTCCGGGCACACGGGCAGATGTTGATGGGCTTGATCGGTCAGCGAGCGACAACTCTCGCCCTGTACCGTTTCGATGGGAACACGGCGGTCCCCACCGCCTTATTCGGTCAGAGAGGCGGCCAGGGTTTGGCAGGTTTCCCGCCCGGAAGTCGGAAAGACATCCCCTTCCGCTGGCAGGATACGGACGGCGACGGTGCCTTCCATGAGAGTGAGTTCCTGCCTTTCGACGTTGGAGAAGGCTGGGCATGGCATGTTGCCGACAACGGCGATATCTGGTTCGGAGCCTATAGCGGGACAATTTTCCATTTTCCACTCGAAGGTTTCGACAAGACTTGCGTTCCCCGGTGGGCCAGAGAGCCTGCCACGTACAAGGTGCCCGCCGGTCTCTTCACGGAAGTCAACAGAATCGAAGTCGATAACGAGACGCTTTATATCGGCGGCTACAGCGGGACCGACCCGAAGCCACATGGCGATTGGGGGCTGATTGGAACTCGGCTTGTGCGGATTGACGGTTTTCCAAATCATCCGCATGTCGTGTGGAATATCCGTTTGCCGTACGATGGGTCAGAGGTGGCGCGCGACAACCGAAAGCTGCCGAAGGCCATGGATATCGAAGATGGGCTTGTTTTCGTCGGGTATGTGACCGGTGCCGAGATTGAGGTTTTCGATGCGGCAAGTGGCAGGCCACTGACTACTCTGCGACCGGGACCGGCAGTGGATAGCCTGAGCGGATGGCTCGATATTCCGTTCGCCGTCCGCGCTCACCGCCGGACATCAGGGGAGTGGCTCGTCATCGCGGAGGAAGTCTGGCGCGGGAAAAACCTGCTCTATCAACTCGAGGATCCGCGATAATGGCGTAGTGGGCCGCTGAACGAGGCGCATTATTACCTGGCAAAGGCTGCTCAGTCTCGACCAGCGGAACGACGTGATCGGTAGCTGCGGCCCTGGAAGGTGACGATCTCGGCGTGCTCGAGAAACCGGTCGAGGATGGCCGAGGCGTTGGGCACGTCTCCCAGGAGCTTGCCCCAGTCTTCGAGCGGCCGGTTGCTGGTGATGATGGTGCTTCTGGTCTGGTGGCGGCGCATGACGATCTCGAACAGGTATTCGCCGCTTCGCTTGGGCAGCTGCTTCATGCCCATGTCGTCGATGATCAGGAGGTCGGGCCGCAGGTAGCGGGCCAGCGACGAATCGTCCTGGTCGAGGGCTTCTTCGTGGAGGAAGTCGCGGACGACGTCGAAGATCGAGCGGTAGAGGACGGTTCGGCCCTGTTTGATGGCGGCGTAGCCGAGGGCCTGGGCGATGTGGGTCTTGCCGGTGCCGGGGGGGCCCATCAGGAGCACATCGCGTTGCTCGGCGAGGAACCGGCAGGTGGCGAGGGTGAAGAGCTGGTCTCGGGGCAGCTTGGTGTTGAAGTCCCAATCGAACCGGTCGAGGGGCTTGAGGTCGCGGAAGCAGGCCATCTTGGTGCGGCGTTCGAGCTTGCGGTGATCGCGGACGGCCAGTTCGTCCTGGAGGATCAGCTCGAGGAACTCGATATGGCTGAGGCGGTTGGCCTGGGCCTCATGGAGGCGGACTTCGAGAGATGCCGCCAGGCCGGAGAGCCGAAGCTGGCGGAGGGTGGTGCGGAGGGGGTCGTTCACGGGTCGAACTCCTTCTGGGAAACAGGAAAAAAAGTCGCTCCGTCACGGCGACGGATCGGGTGCTATCGTTGGGC
>JAGYIQ010000055.1 GCA_018402565.1 Pirellulaceae bacterium
TTCCCGGTACGCCGTTCCTCCACCACCTCCACCACCCCCACAAGAACCCGGTCCAGAACCTCCCCCCCCAGGGCAATAGTCGTATATGGATATTCCTTTTGAAGTCCGAGATGCCGGATACAGCGCCATCGAAACCTACAAGAACGCCCTCCCATACGGGGAGCGGTGGGCAACGATGGTCGCCCTTCAGGCCCCTCCAGGGACAAAGGGCACTGACCGTGCGTTCCTTGAGGGGAGGCAGAACAACGAGCAGCTCAACGACATGCCGAAACGGCAGGCTCAATACGTTTCCCGGGAGGCCCGCGAGGCGGGGATCAGCATCTCGGGCAAGTACTACTGCGCCGGGATCGCTGACAAGCGTGGCTGGAGGGATCCTGCGGCATGGGTAACGTCCAACGACGATGTCCTCCGCGTAGCCAGGAAGCGCCGATTGCACGTTACTGGAAGCGTGAACTACGACCCCGGCGAAGCCCCGCCCAAGAGAGTCCTGCTCTCGGAGTCGATCATCAAGGACGAGATGCGGAAGGAGAAGCGGAAGCACCCCAGGGCCAAGGACGGGGAACTCCGCGAGAAAATCATTGACAAGCATGCCTACAAGGTGAAAAACCGATGAACGAGATCGCGCGTCACTTCTCTCCCGGCACTGTGGTGGTGGCTAATTCGTCAGCCGCCACAACCTCCGGGCTGTTTCCCTTCGGTCGGTTTGGCGGAGCCTGCGTGATGATCGCAGCCACCAACTCCTGCACCCAGATCGACTGGCACGGGACCAACGACCCCAGCGTGACTCCGGTCAAGATTTACGCCGACGGCGCAGCGGTAACTACCGCCGTGACCGTGGGCATCCATCCGGTCCCCGATGCGTGTTTCGCAGTGAACTACGTAGTGCCCGTTGTGGTGGGTGGTACGACTTGTGCAATGACTGTTATGGCAAAGGGGTGAGACATGGTGTATCGGCTACCTGACGGCGGCCCTGTCCGGGTTCGCACTTCCAACGCAGCGTCGGAGCTGCCGACTGCCGCCGAGCTGGAGGAAGGCGAAATCGCCCTCAACGCCGCAGATGGGGCGCTGTACTACCAAAATCAGTCTGGCGTCGTCGGGCCAGTCGGATTTGCAGACGCCCCGGCAGACGACAACACCTACGGCCGCAAGGCTGGCGAGTGGGTTGACCTCGCATCCGCCGCTGCGCTCCAGTTCCGCCAAGGCACCAACGCCGACCGCTTGGCGATGGACCCCGTCCCCGCCACTGGCGAGCCGATCTACACCACCGATGGCAAGCGTCTGTTTATCGGTGACGGGTCTACCGCAGGGGGCAGGGGGTTGGTTGGGGACACTGACTCCTGCATCGTCTGCCAGCCAGGCGACGATCTCCAGGCCAAGTACGCACAAGCCAAGCTCCTCACTCCTGGTGGGTCAGCATTGAGCGCCATCAACCGTGGGCGCCTGCTGATCTATCCCGGCACGTACACCATCAATAGCGATGCTGCTGGAGTTCCTGTTGCTGGGTTCGGCCTGTATCTTGACGCCGACTACGTGGATGTGATCGGCGTCGGCGCAACGCAGTGGAACCCAACCGTCCGGACGGCAGGAACGTCGGATGACATCTGGGTTCACGCACAAGACATTGTTGTGTCTGGCATTTACGCTGGAGTGTCAGCCGGTGCTTTTGGCAATTCTGGGGTCATTGCCCCGTCCGCTGGAGGTTCGCATCGTTACCTCATCAACTGCGGTGCATATTATTTGTATGACTGCGAACTAACTCCGCAGGTCGCAAGTCAGCCGGCGTCCATTGCCGGAACGCTCATCGGCTGCGTGGCAACTAACGAGCTGTGCAGCGGGCCTGGTTCTTATATCAATGTGTTCAACGGGGCAATGATCAACTGCAAGGCCGACTCAGTGATTTTACGCAGCACCATCTTCCAGGGCGTCATTCGCGGCGGTTCTTTTGGCAGCGCCAATACATATATAAGCTTCCAAGCATTTCAGGGTCGAATTGAATACGCGGCATTTCCTGGCCTAGATGCTGCGTCCCTGTGGAGCAGAAGCGCCAATGGCTTGAGCGTGCCAGGAGCCTTCGGTTCAACCTGCACAATCACAAACGCTTCGCCTGCGGTTGTGACCGAGGCAGGCCACGGCCTGTCTAGCGGCGGGCGAATCCGCTTCTCTACTACTGGCACGCTGCCGACCGGTCTAAATACCACCACCACGTATTACGTGAAGGTTGTGGATTCCAACACATTCCAGGTTGCAACGTCCGTAGGCGGAACGTCCATCAACACATCCAGTGCTGGGTCAGGCACTCACACAATTGAGATTCCCCCTGGCGTGGAAGGCGGCCGGTATTCGTACTGCACCACTAAGGACGGCGAGTTCACAACGACATGATCGCCGCCACGTACACGCCGCCGAATCTCGGCAACCTGACGACTGCGCCCACGCGCTACCACAATTGCGGCCCAGGCGGGTCGCAGACGTTTGAACTAGATGCGCGTCAGTTCACTACAGTCACTGCGTCTGGCACTGTGGCGACATCGGTCTACAAAGACCTAAACACTTCAACCGAGACAGAGGCAAACACGCGCACCGACTATTCGGTGTCGGTGGTCAGCAAGCGGCCAGTAGAACTCGGACAAAAAACCGTGGCCGTGGAGAGCAGCAACACGGCGGTTCTTGGCGATCCTTCAGGCGGCGTGTCCCAAGGCGTGGCGTCCGGATACACCACGCTTGTCGCCAGAGCAACGAACGGCGAGGTGTCTGCTGTCCCAGTAAGTGTTTCGATCAAAACGGGAGGGAGCTTTACAAAGTGGACGAGCGCGGCGGAGGGCTCTCTGAACCGCCATCTATGGGATCAGGTAGACAACCTCACTGCTGGCAAGGGCCGCTCCTCCATGCAGCTATGGAACAAGTCCACAGTGTCGTACTTTGGGTCAATCTACACATGGAACCCGGACTGCTGGGGCGCCAGCATCGACAACATCACCTGCATCACTCCGTGGAACTCCGCAACCGGCGAAGGTGGTGGAGGGGTGTTGATTACTCCTCGGCATGTGCTGACCTGTCATCACTTGGGGTATCATCCAAAGGTAGGGTCGCAGGTTCGGTTCGTCCAGCCCAACGGCACGCAGGAGACGTTCACAGTCACGGCTGTGGTGCCGCACCCATACACGGAAGGGTGGGTTGCAGCACCACATGACGTGCTGATCTACGAGCTGGACAGAGATGTCGGCCCGTCGATCAAGTTTGCCAAGGTCTTGCCGGTAGATCCCAGTCCGTATCTGCCAACCATCCCCAGGTACATTGGCGATTTTATTTTGCTCAACGGCAACCAGTCGCGACCTATGGCGCGGTCATGTTATGCGTCCAAGGACGGCTTGCTGGCTACTGGATTCATCAACACACTGCCAAACGCTCCCTACCCAAATGTCCGCCCGGGCGAACCCTTTTGGTACGAATATTCCTACTACTACGTGTCGCAGGACTTGGACGAGCGACCGACGGCGACTTCAGCCAATCATGCCAATCCACTTGGCCAGCAAGTATGGGTTGGCGATTCCGGCAAGCCAGCCTTCGTCATTATCAATAACGAGCTTGTTGTGACCAACGTCTGGACTGGGACTCGCAGCGGCTACGCGCTCTACACAGACGCCACCATCCTCAACGAAATGCTCGCCACCCTCGGCGGCGGCTACCAGTTGACCGAAGTCGATCTGTCGGAATTTCCCACATACTAGCGTCCACACATCACCCCTCTAGCGTCACGCCATGAGCATGAACCCAAGATTGTTGCGGCCAACTGCCAGCGGATTCAATCCGAAACGATTGGCTGGCCTGTCTGCTTGGTACGACGCGACCGTCGCATCGTCGATTACGCTCACAAGCGGGTTTGTGAGCCAGTGGAACGACCTGTCGGGGACGGGCCACCACCTAACGCAATCGGTGGAGGCCGACCGGCCCGGAACCGGCACCATCAGCGGCAAGACGGCCATCGACTTTGACGGGTCGAACGACTACCTGTCGAACGCTGTTGCACCGGCAGGTTTTACCTACGGGACGATTTTCTGCGTTCATTCATTTGATAACGCGGGCGGCAATCAGGTTCTTTACACTATCCTCGCCGCAGGCAACGAGACGATGGCGGTTTCAAAGCACACAGGCGGAGAATATCGCAACAACGCGGGAGCAAGTGGTTCTGTTGCGAGAAGCGGCGGCACGGCAGTTATCAACACGCCGCGATTAACGACCAACACGTTTGATAGTGGCACCTCGGCCCACGCTTATCGGCTGGACGGTGCCGAGCAAACCGGGACGACTGGCGGCTTTTTTAGCAATATTGCGGGGACTTGGCTTGGTGCGCGAAACAGTGCTACGTTCGGGTTAACCCTATTCTTAGACGGCCAGGTCGGCGAGTGGGTCATCTACAACCGCGTCCTGTCGGCCAGCGAAGTTGCGAAGGTCGAAGCCTACCTCGCCGCCAAGTGGGGAGTAACACTCGCATGAGCCAGCGGTTTTTTCGCTCGTCGGCGGCTGTTTACGAGGCCATGCGGACGCAACTGGACGCGGCTTTCGGCTACCCGGACGGAGTAACAGAAACGGTCTGGCGGCCTGCGATCCAGGCGGTCAAGGACTCGCAGGGCCGCTGCCTGCTTGCCGTCCATGCGGCATCCTGCGAGCGGCCCGCCGTGGCGGCCGTTCTGCCTGGGCTGATTGCCAACGGCAGCGTGACCGAGATTGATGCGGCGACCTACATGGCGGCCATGCCAGCCGAGTGACGCTCTACCCACAGTTGAGTGCGCTAGACCCACTAAGCTTGAGACACGGAACTCCCGGCGAAATGACGCTTGCCTCAGTTGACCGATTCGGTATGACCATATGGCTGACTCAACGACTTACAGGAATTTTTCGATGAAAACTGCGATTGCCTGTTTATTGACCGCCGCCTGTGTCCTGTGCCTCGCGGCTGCGTGGGCGTCGCCGCTGGCTATTAACGCCAACGGAGACAATAAGTACGTCTTTTTCGGCAGGCACAACCAGCACGTTACGCTGGCTGTTGACGGCAAGTCGGCGTGGATTGGGGCTCGCAGCCAAGACGGCATCTATGGCTGGGCGATCATTGCGGAGGCCGACGGCCAGGCTCGCCTCCAAGTCCGCGACGAGAACGGCAGGGCGGTTCAGGTTGACCTTCTGAAAGCCGCCCGCATCTTGAAGGAACTGGGGGCCGCCAGCAACTGACTCTCTAGCCCGTACGGACTGCCATGACGCTAGAGACGCTGGTGCCACGCAACTCCCGGCACCGGCGAGCATCTCGGAAATCCCGCTGGACTGGTTTGACGATGTCGGTAGGTTGACGGCATGA
>JAGYIQ010000056.1 GCA_018402565.1 Pirellulaceae bacterium
GGTTCCGGCACTCAGGTTGATGGCGCTCGCATCCTGAACGGCCCAGCCGGCCTCCTGGAGGTGCTGGTCAATCAGGATTCTGGCTTGCGTTTCTGGGGTCATTCCGATGCCTGGATTTGCTTCAGCGTCCTGCCGTCGTCAGCCTTCCAGAGTCCCCGGCCGTTTGCGGATCGCCCCAGTATCACCCCCGCAGCGGTAGACGGCGACCCAAAAACATAGTCCTGGGAAAATGCGAGCGATTCGCACTGAGCTACGATCACCCCCGCAGAAATCAAGTCTTTTCGAAGCGATGTGAGGTACTGGCGGATCGCCCTCTCCCACGTAGATCATCGGCACGGTGCTCTCGTCCGAGGAGCCCACCAGCACGTAGACGCCGGTCTTCGCCGCCTCTGGTCGGGAGATCGCGTCTTTGAGGTTCGATCGTTTGAAGACCACGCCAAACCCGGTCCAGTTGCTCTTCTCAACCACGCGGAGGCCGCTGGGTCGCCTCCAGGGATGAAGATGCGGATGGAGAAGGGGGCGGAGGGAGGCGTCAGGCATTTGGCTACAAGCTGCGGGGGTGCGGGTTAGCAGCGACGGTTTGACAACTTCTCAACCCGCAAGGCGAGTTGGCAACAGTACACTCCCTACCATGACCACCACATCAACCCGCGTCGCCACAGGAATCCGTATTAGCGGTATTCGTACTGAGCGCGCCGGCGCCTCGGGGCTGAACCAATAGCCGCTTTGGAAGGCCTCTGATGGGCTGGCTGATCGCCTTCTTTCTCGCTTGCAATTCGGGGCTTCTAAGGCTGTTTCTATACCTTCGGTTCGATAAGCGGGGGCGTTTGGCTGCTGACTTACAGGCAGCGAAGACTTGGCTGACTGCCTTGGCAGGAACCCCAAACTCCGTCAGGAGCGAGGGGTCAAAATGGTTATTTCATATGCACTGGCGATGTCGTCTCAACGACTTCCGACGCGATGGCGACGTGAGCTACTTCTCTACTCTCTTGCCGTCGAAAATGACAAGCTGGTCTGCCGTAAGCGAGACAAGCGGACCAAACTGTGCGCCGTACATGTTCTGTAATCGGGTCCGCATTTCCCCGCCCGTAACGTCTCGCAATTCCATGAGCTTTTGCTCCGCTAAGTTCCGCTGGGCGATGGCGTCTTCGAAGTCTGCGTTTGCGATGCCTTTCTTCATGAGTGGACATAAGGTCTTAAGCCGAATGCATGCTAATGCATAGCGTCGAAACGCGGCGGCGAGGTCTATTGAAAACGACACTACTGCCTTATTCACATCAGAGGCAGGAACTGACTCCAGCCCGTCTGCCGCCTCATTCGCGATACTCGCGCGCCGTCCCATCAACTCTTCTACTTCAGCGAATGTTTTCCCGAGTTCCGCAGCCCGACTCTTTTGGGCCATTTCAGCGATAAGCATGGGCGCAATCGCTGCTCTGGTTCCTCCGAGCCCGCCCGTTGGCTGGCCATCCGACAGAGAAGCAATGTCTTGCCGGTACTTTCGACGTTGATTGGCGTCGTCGACTTTCGCGGCAAGCACTTTCCTGCGTAGTTGGTCAAATGTCATCTGCTTAGCCTCGGCGATAGTTATGCCCGCCTGGCCAGCCATCCGATGAAGGCGACTCTCCCGTTCGTACGCGTTCTTTCCAAACTTTGGGTCAGCCTCCCAAGCGTTTTTCTTATTCGCGCCGCCTGCGTCCGCTACCCGTCCTGATACTCGGAAGAGCCCGGCCTTAATGTCCAGTTGTTGATAGGCGAACAGGTGGTTACCGACCACGTTTGAAATACCCGTCCAGTAGGCTAGCGTGGCTGCTCCATCACCACCCCTCGGCTGATCCAGCTTCTTCGGTGACCGCGGCAAATTGGCAAGTGGCATCAGGTTGCTTGGAAGCTTGTCCAGAAAATCACGGAGGTGGTCCACACTTACTGCAAAGTTGATGTTCTGCCCAACCGAAGCGGGCGAGGCGAGCGTGTTGACGGCAACTACCTCGCCTGTTTCAACCACAAGCGGGCCACCGGAGTTTCCGTGGTTGATCGCCGCGTCGGTTTGAATCCAGGAGCTTTGGGGCTCGTAGCCGAAATCCCCAAGTGCAGCGCCTAAAAGCGGCTTGAGGTCCAACCACCGTCGGTGAGCGCTGACGACTCCCTTACTGACCGAGCCTGCCAGGCCCCTTGGTGAGCCCACCGTGAAGACCGCCTCCCCTAGGTCTGGTCTGCTAGTGCTGAGCCGCATTGGCTCCGCCTTGGCTGGCTCCGAGAGTTTGAGGATCGCGAGGTCATAGCCCGGGGAGGCAACGAGAAAACCTTCGACTGAGATAGTCTCGCCATCTGTAAATTCGACTTTTGCTTCGTCTGCTCCATCGATTACGTGGAAATTCGTTGCAATGAGGAAACGGTCTTGCACTACGAATCCCGTGCCAAGACCGTCTGGAGTCCGGACTAAGACCACAGATTTTGCTGCATCCTCTATTGGCCCACCGACGCTCGTTGAGTGGATAACGCAGCCGAGCAGAGCCCATACCCCGCAAAATGAGAGATGAAGGATTGAGTTTCGCATAACCCCACCCACAGAAACTTGCCCCAATCGCGCCGTTATGTCCGGGAGTCCCGACCACCACCTGCTATCGCTGGAAATGGACTCGGATCAGTCGGCCATCATGGAAACTGATGCCCGCGTAACGGTCCTGTTGATCACTTCCGGGATCACGGGTCCGTTTGAAATAGTAGTAGTAGGTTACGCCGATCTCCTTTTCGTCGTCATGGATGTGATCCGGCTTACCTAATTTCTTGACGACTTCAGTCTGGCTCATGCCGTCCCGCACCTTTGCGCGGAACTCGTCCCTGGTTTCAGCTACGGCAGGCAATGCAGTGAACAACAACACAAAACCAAAAGACAACACCGAGGTTGTCAGCATCTTGCATCCGAACATCGCGTAGCCCTCAGATTAGTTCTCTAATCACCGAGCCTCGGCAACTTCGATCATCTTGCCAAGAGTGGCATGAAGTTTCTTGACGTCGTCAAGAGTGACGAAAGAAAAGATGTCGCGAATCGGCCCCTGGGAAATGTAGAAACTCGCCTTCACGTTCTCTGGCTTCTTATCACCCGACCAGATGAGCTTGAGTGAGATATCGGTCTTGGAGTCCAGTTCAACTCGCCCAAAATCTTGCGAGGTCTCAGTGGCCGTCGCCTGGAATAAGAGGGCACAGGCTGCACACAACAGAGCGATGGTCTTCATTCATAAAACTCGCTGAAGGAAAAGAATTAACTGAGAAGCTAGTCTACCACTCACTAGAAGGGACCTCAACTCGTAGCTTTACGTGACATTCTGAAGCGTGTTTCTGCCAAGGAGGGCCGGCGATCTGGCTTGTAGATGAGAACGCTAGAACGCCGAAGGCAAGGCACCGCAATGCCGAGTGACGAATGCAGCGCATGAGCCCCTCTCTGAAGCATTGAGCCTACACCGTCGGAGTGGTCGGATCGACACATGGGGGCCGGCAGGCGACAAAAATCCAGGGGTGGAAATGACCTTATATGCGTGACGCACTGGGGGGCCCTGGGGGGGTGTCGGCGTCACATGGGATCGCGTGATTGGCGGAGCACGGGAAGGTAGCTTCCACCGCAAGATTCAAGGCACTTAGGCTTGCCTTTCTGCAACCGCAACGCCGGAAGCGCTATTGAGACTGAGCCGGCGAGCGCAAAAAAGCGGGCCGGAGCCCCGCATGGAAGCCCCGGCCCGCTCGGGATGCATCGCTCCCCCCTACTCGGAATCGCCCGTGAACACGGCCACAAGTCCCCCGTGAACGGCCGCCGCTTCGATCACTCGCCGGGCGAGAATCCGAGACCGTCGAACCTCCCTGTGGTCCTTCCGCCCCGTTGGTTCGTACCGTGCCGCCGCTCCCCGGCCGACTTTCTTCCAACCGCGTCGGGACCACCGCTCCCGGGCCGGAACGTACGTCAGCCCGTGCCGCTCGGCCGCATCGATGGCCGCTGCAATCGCATCGGGTGATCCTCCGCGGCTGGCCTCCGATCCCGAGTAAGGGTGGAAGGTCCGCTGACGACTGCGGCGGTACTCGCTCCCGCCCTTCCAAGCAGACCGTCGCATGAAACGCCGAGTGCCGAACAACGCGCGTGGGTGATCGCCGCGGGCAACCTGGCCGTTGCTGTAGTCCCGCTCCATCCATGCCAGTGTTGCCCGGCTGGCCGCTTCATCGGCCGCTTCCGGGTCAAGGCCGTCCCGCAGTGCCGAGCGGCGGAACCATTCCCGCACGTTGGCCACGGCCTCCGGGAATTGGAAGAGATCCTCTGGCTTATAGATGCCCGCATCCTTCCGCTCTGTGACGATGTCTCGCAGTCGCATTGCTTAGCCTCCGAGTAACTCACGGCCGACGTTGGCCGCTTGCCCCGGATCCTACTACAACCGCGTTACATTACAACGGCCTAAAAACTTACATAGCAGATTTACTGTTGCGGCATGCGCACATTAATAGTGCGAAGCGATTAACGCTCCCGCATCGCACGCAACGTGCGTTTTACGCTTGTTTTCATGTGGCTTTTGACGCATGCGAGCAGGCCCGAGCATTGGTGAGCAAGAGGATAGATAGCCATGCGGACAGTTACATTCGGTCAGTCCGGATGTTACTCCTCCATGCAATAAAGGAGTCTCATGTACTGCGAGACAAACTTCCGATCGAAGAAAGCGCTGAAAGAGGCCGTGAGTCGCGGTGACGTGGTCGGCGTGTTTCAGCCTGGCCCTTTCAATGCGGGCAAGGTCCAGTCGGGCACCCACACAGTGGAAGGCCCGCACTATCCGGAACCGCACCGCTGGTATGCCCGAGTCCGCGTGGCTAATGGGCGCATCGTCAGCGTGAAGTGACGGGATCCGACCCCGGGCAGTGGGCTTACCTGCTGCTCGGGCTCGGCTGCCGTGTGGTAGTCGGTTTTTAAATGGAGGTGCTGCAATGGGTTATTCCATTGCCCGCATCGTCCAGCCGGGCAAGTCGAATACCAA
>JAGYIQ010000057.1 GCA_018402565.1 Pirellulaceae bacterium
GGGGATTCGGCTCGAGGTTGGCCGGGCCGGTCGTCCGAAGAGACAGCCGGTGGCAAGTCCGCCCTGAGCGGGAGTATGGAAATCGGCTCCCGTCTCCGATTATCTTTCAGGCCATGAATCCGGACCCAGCAGCACGATCACGGCGGAGGGCCGTAACCGCCTGGCTTGGCGGACTGGCGATCTTTTTTCTTGCCGCGGGGCTGGGTCTCGGGGGAAAGCATGCGGCAGCCAGAAGGGTCGAGCAGGCAACATGGCAGGCGCTTCTCGATCCGGTCATGGCCGATCCAGGTATGACCGCGGCCGATCCAGGACCGACTTCTGCCGCGCGCGAAGTCGAGATCGGCATCTACCTCGAGCGGATCACCGACCTTTCGATCCGTGACAGCCGCTTCGAGGTCGTATGCGATGCCTGGTTCACGTGGTCGGGAACGGACTTCGACCCCATCGAGCATTTGGTGGTCGTGGACGGCGCGATCAAATCGATTCAACTTCTCGATGAATCAGGAACCGGTGAGCGATGTCATCGCCGCTATCAGTTGACGGCTGTCATCAACAGGCCCTTCCGCATCGATCAATACCCTCTCGATCGCCATCTGCTCATCGTCGCCCTGGAGAATGGCTCGCTGCGGCGCGATGAACTGCTCTTCGTGCCCGACTTGGAGAACACGGCAGTCAGTTCACGGGCCGCGGTGCATGGGTACCAGTTGCGGGAGATCAAGGCGGTCGAGAAACCTCACTCCTACAAGACCGCGCGCGGGGAGGAAGGTGTTTCGCCGGGAGCGAAAACAACCTTTTCGCAGGCTCGGTTCGCGTTTGTGATTTCTCGTGACGGCTGGGGACTGTTTCTGAAGATGTTTCAGGCACTCTTCGTGGCGGTTGCAATCGCTCTCCTGCCATGCTGCATCAGTCCGGCTGACGTCGACCCCAGATTCGGACTGGGTGTCGGCGCACTCTTCGCGGCAGTGGCCAACGCCTATCTTGTGGGAAGTTACGTACCGCAGACGGGTGAGTTTGCCCTGGCCGACACGATCAATCTGCTTGGCACCGTCACGATCCTGCTGACGGTCGTAGAGTCGACGTTTTCTCTGCACGTGTTTTCGCGGTGCGGTGATCGCCCGCTCTCACAACGACTTGATCGCGCGTCGCTTGCCATCACGCTCGTCGGATTTGCCCTGGCGTTGGGTCTCATCCTGCTGGGGGCAACGGCATAGAAAAAAATCTGGGACGGGAGCCAATAAACGCTTTTGGCTTGATGTCGGCCAGAAGTCCCTCGTCCAGTTATGATTTTCCGACGGACGAGGACTAGCAAACTTCGCCCGCGTCCGTGATTACCGTTTTGGGCCGGCGACGAAAGCGATCGGAAAGCCGATCACCGCTCCCGCAAGATGGGTCGTGAAACTCAGGCCGGGCACCAATGTGTCGATGAGGCTCTGGGCTGCGATGTAACCGGCCATCAGCAGGCCGCGGTTCCGCGCGGCGGCCACGCCCTCGCTCAACCAGCCGCGCAGCATGACGGCGGCAGTGGCCCCAACGACGCCCATGATGGCGCCCGACGCCCCGATGACGAGTTGTCTTTCGCCCTGCAGCCACGCGGCCGCGACGACGGTCGCCGCAGCGCCCAGGCCGGCCCCGACATAGACGGCCAGAAAGCGGCGGATTCCCAGCGCCGTCTCCGCGGCGGGCCCCAGCGCACAAAGCCCGAACAGATTCATGCCCAGGTGAAGCAGGTTGGCGTGCAACACCGTGGAGCTCGCCAGCCGCCACCACTCGCCACGGATCACGCAGTCGGTGCAGAGTGCACCCAGATCGTGAGTGGCCTTCCAGTCGTCGGTCGCGGCGAGGAGCGACTGAGCACCGAACACGAGAAGGTTGATCCCCGCAAGCACGAGCGTGGCCCGGGCCGAACGGAGCGAGACGGGACCGACATACCGTGACTCCTGCGCAAGCCGGCCTTCCTCTGCCTCCAGAAACCGCTGGCTCGCCTCGTCCAATGCAGGTGGAGGCGAATCGATGTTGGCGAGCCGGCGGCGGATCGCGATCGCCAGGCTGGGACTGGCCTCTGGGAGCACCTCCTCAAGATCACGGCGCGCGGCTTCACCGTCGCCGGCAGCCCAGCGGGCGACGGCGGTCCAGAATCGCTGCTCCGGTGCCGGCGCGGCTGCGAAGACGGTCTGCCGCAAGATCCGTTCGACGAACTCAGGACGCCCGCCGTAGACGAACAGCATCAGGCGACAGGAATCGCGCAGCACATGGGGTCGCATCCGATCGATGATCGATCGTTCCCGGTCGTAGAGGCCCACCATGCCCGTGAGGTCGCCCGTCTCGCCGTGGGCCCGGAGGACGTGACTCAGTACGCCCGGCTCACGGGCGACGATTTCCGGGCGCTCCGCCGCCCACGCCAGCAAGTCGCCCCAGCGTTGGCCGATTTGGCAGAGCAGCACGACCACTTCAGCAGCGACGCTCGAGGGCTTTCGGGCAACGGCCTCGAGGATCGCGGTTGCCCCATCGAGATCACCTTGTGATGCCAGTTCCATCGCCCTCATCGCCGCCGGAACCTCCCTACATCCATCACATGGGTGAAGCACAGCGACCAACTGCTGGATGGCCCGGGCTGCAGCATATCGCTGCCGTACGACGAGGCGGATCGCCAACTGGGCGAGCACGCCCGGCACGAACATGAGCAGGAGCCACAACGCTGCGGCTGCGCGAATCAAGGCGATGCTCTCGGACAGCCGGCCTACTAACGCAATGGCGAGAATGGTCGTGCCAACAGTGAGCCAGCCACGCAGCACCCTCCGCTGGCTGAATCGCATGAAGGCAAGCGTGCCAACAACAACGAATCCGAGCCACCAAAACAGAAGTTCCGCCTCCACGCTCACCGGGAACTCCTCTGCCGTCCCGGACAATCCAGCAGTTCCTGCAGGACCTCATGGTAAGGATTGGCTTCATTCCACCAGGCGCGAGGGGCAGTCACGTTCATCGCCGCCACCGTGGCCCGAAACACAGGCTCGATGTCGTCGAGCGCCTCGATCAGAAGCGAATACCGCCGCTTTCGTGGGTCGGCAAGCTCGTGCCACGGCCGCTGTGTGGTCACCGGCTGAAGACTAAACTTCCGAACATCTAAATCCAACAGCCCAACCATTTCCCAAATGTCATCAACCAGTGCGAACAACGCGGTGATTTTTGCTGCCCGGGGCCGCGTGGCGTCGGTTGCCGACTCAGCGCCCGCGCGCAAGCGCCGCATCGACTCCAAGTGACCGAGGAGGCGAGTGAAACAGCGTTGAAATGCCTCCGCGTTCGCCTTTCCCTCGAGGCAGCGACGAACCTGCCGCATCAACAAGATCTGGCCCTCCGGGGTGCCAGACTCGTAAGCCATGGCCCCCAACACGTTCTTGGGTGGCCGGACAAACACCTGCTGGGTCCCTGTGTGGACGAGGACGTGGAAGAGCGGGATGTGCGAGTTCGCCAACCATTCCCAATCGCCCTGCTGGGATACCCGCTCGGCCGCAACGCCGGTCTCCTGGGCCCATACCTTGAATCGACAGACACCTCGGATGAACGGGGTGCCTGTGTCGTCATCACACACCCCGACCAAAACATCGATTACGAGTTGTTCCCTGAGGAAGCCTGGAAGATCATCTGCATCCGACTGGAGTACTTCACACCGTGGATTCTCATTGTATTTCGTCACATCCAAAAGTCGCCACGACTTCGGCAAGGAGTTTTGGAAGATCGAAAATGCCGGGATCGCCTGAAAGTCGGCGAGGCAGAAGTCAGACATCATCATAGGGGCTCCTCTCGGATCGCACGGCGATCAACGGAAGTGGAAAACTAGCTTCCGTCCACGATTTCCGCCGATAATAGGGTGCCTCCTACCCGGGAATCACCCCTTATCAGGGCGCTCGACAATCGGGGTCCACCTCACTTCACCAGAACCCGTAAGGGATTTGCTTAGGGTCTTCTGGGAGTTTCTTCCAGCCCTCCGGTTCATCAATATATTCTCGTTTGAAATTTGACCGACGAGCTCCCGGCGATGCCGTCTGCAGTAAAACCTCAATTATTACGGTTACATTCTCGCTGCTACGGCCTTCATACCCAATCAACGCCTTCAGGATGGGCAAAAACTTTTTGTACGTCTCCACCGCTTCAAATCTGAAAAAGACGAACCCTACAACATCTCCCGCGAGTGGGATCCTGGTGGCCAAGCGCACACCTTTCCCGGCCAACCATTTGGCCGCACTTTCAAGTTCGTTGCTCTCGGGCTCGCGTCCAACAGGCCCACGTTGGCCGAATTTCTTACTGGACATGGTTCTTCTGCGTTACTGACATACTGAACTGCACCAGTGTAATCATCGCGGTTCCTCGCCACGCTGGCGGGTCGCGAGCAAGATAAGAACAGAAAACGCCCAGCATGCGGGAAACACTTCGTAATAATGCGAAATCGCGATCCTTCGATCAAACTTTCAAGGCAGCACAAGCAAGATGCGAAGAAATACGCAACGTCTCCTTACGCCTGCCTTCTTGGTCATTGCTTCTCATTACAGACACATAAGGATCACCGAAGGAAATTAGGGGCTGGAGCGAGTTTGCACTGGGGAATCCGCTCCCGTCCCTGGTTTGCCTGATTCAGTTCCCGTCCCTGATTTTTCCCACAGTCAGGTCTTAAGCCCTATTGCTTCGCACACGTGCTTCTGGAAATGAAAATCCGTCATGTGCCGCATGACGTCGTGCGCGTCTTTGGAGAGATCTTTCGATTCGGGCTGGTCTTCAAACTCCCTCTTAAACGCTGGCCGAACCTCCTGTGGCTTACGATGTTCGTTGGCAACGGCACCCTTCACAGAAAGAGATGCCACGGGATCCCGAGGGTCGCTGAACAACTTAATGTTGAGACCGTGGGTGGGCCAGGAGGGGTTCGGCGACGCGAGCCCAATCATGTGGATTTTCGCCAGAGGTTCGGTGCGCTCGCACAAGG
>JAGYIQ010000058.1 GCA_018402565.1 Pirellulaceae bacterium
GCATGGCCGGGCGCCGACCGTCTGTGAGGTGGGTTCTTGGGCAGGTCGCAGTGCCATCATCATGGCAAAGGCCGGAGCGCAGTTCGTCACTTGCGTGGATACTTGGGAAGGCTCCAAGAACGACAGCGGAACACAGGCATACAGCGGTTCTCGCGGCCGACCATTGGATGTGTTTCGTCGCAATACCGCAGGGCTGGACATCAAAGCCCATGTCGGTAAATCGCCCGAGGCGGCAAAGGATTTTGCCGACCACCTCTTCGACATCGTCTACATCGATGCCGAGCATGACTACGACTCCGTGATGGCTGACATCAAGGCGTGGATGCCAAAGGCAAGGCACGCTATTGCCGGGCATGACTACCACGTATTTGAGGGCGTCCGG
This sequence comes from Pirellulaceae bacterium, assembly GCA_018402565.1. Lineage (GTDB taxonomy): Bacteria > Planctomycetota > Planctomycetia > Pirellulales > Pirellulaceae > M30B19. The sequence continues at coordinate 383 of JAGYIQ010000058.1, forward strand.
AAGGCAGTCAAGGACGCCGGTCTAACGCCGCAAGTGGTTGGCAATGTGTGGAGATCGGCTGTTGGCTGACAAGGTCTGCATCGAATGTGGGCTGTCATGGCCAGCGACAACGACTTACTACCATAAGTCGAAGGATGGCTTTCACGCCCGATGCAGGAAGTGCCGCAACGCCAAGCTCAAGGGAGATCGCAAGAAGAAGTCCAACAGCAAGCTGGACGAGATTGAGAAGGGTGCGGTGAAGCTGTTTGTCGCCTCGGCTCGTCTCGGCGGCGCAAACATCCCGCATTCGTCCGAGCTGCTGGAAGTGCTGATGGAGTACTTCGGCGGCGTGCGGGGTTTTGCTAATGCGTACATGAAGCAGTACTTCGATGCCCCGGTGGGCGGAGCGTTCCGCACCAAGATGCTGGATTCGATGGTTCGGCTGGTAACCAACAACACGGCCATGGGCGGGGCCAAGAAGCCGCTAGACCTGATGAGTGAAGAGGAGCTGGAAGCCGAGCTGCGCCGCCAGGTGATGGAGGCGGCAATGCAAATCAAGAAAGTAGAGGTAGTTGATGCAGTGCGAAACCTGCCGTCACTGGCACAGGGAGAGTCCGATGCAGTGGGGGGAGTGCAAGAGATTCCCGCCGACATGGTTGCGAAACGAGGAGGGTCGCTTCCCAAGGACGTTATCGAACAACAGTTGCGGGGAATGGAATGAGAAAGCACCCCCGCAAGATCGACCCGCCCCCAAAGCCTGATACCCCGGGCGGGATCACCCAGCACCAGTTCGGCCAACTCAAAGACCTACAGACCGAGCTTTCCTCAAGGCGACTAGAAGCCCTAAAGCTCTACGAACCCATGCCTCACCAGGAGGAGTTCCACAAGTGTATGGTCAGCGAGAGAATTGTCCTCGGCGGCAACCGTGGCGGGAAAACCCTTGCAGTCGCTGTGGAAGCAGCCCGCGCCGCCACGGGTCAGGATCCGTATGGGAAGTACCCGGCGGAGGGTGGGAACCTGGCAATAGTTGGTCGGAACTGGCCACACATTGGCCTGGTCATCTATCCGATTCTCCTGAAGGCTGGGGCGTTTCGGATCATCAAGGACGAGAAGACTGGGGCATGGCGTTCGATCCGCCCGGGTGACGACAAGAGCAAGAGCAAGCCCGCTCCTCCGTTAATTCCTCCCCGGATGATCAAGGACACCTCTTGGGTGCTGAAGAACGCCGGGTATCTAAACAAGCTGGAGCTGACCAACGGCTGGACGATCTGGTGTTTCTCCTCAGAAGGTCAGCCCCCCCAGGGCTACCAGGCAGACTTAATTTGGCTGGACGAAGACCTGAACAATGAGACTTGGGTGGGCGAGTGTCAGGCCCGACTGGCCGACCGTAAGGGCCGCTTTGTCTGGAGCGCGATGCCCCACTCAAAGAATGACGCCTTGATCGGCTTGTGTGAACGAGCGGACAAAGCGGTAGAGGAGGACATCAAGAGCCCGCTGATCAAGAAGTTCACCTTCCGCTTCCTGGATAACGACTTCATCGACCGTGAGGAGAAGCAGAAGAACATTGAGCGGTGGAGTGCTCTTGGGCAGGAAGAACTCAAGATGCGGGCCGAGGGCGAGTTCACCACCGAATCCACGCTCATGTACCCGACGTTCAATCTGTCCGTACACACCTATCCAAGAAGCGAATTGCCCGGAGGCCAGGTGCCTCCCGATTGGACGCGGTACGTGGCGATTGACCCCGGCCATGCGGTGATGGCTACGCTATTCGCCGCTGTGCCGCCCAACGAAAAGCTGCTCCTGATCTATGACGAACTCTATATCCGGAACTGCAATGCGCTCATCTGGGGAGAGCAGTTCGCACAAAAGGCCCAGAACCAGAGCATCTACTGCGCGATCATGGACATGCACGGCGGCACGCTCAGGGACTTGGGCTCGGGTCGGTTGCCGCATGAGCTGTACACCGAAGAGCTGCGAAAGCGGAAAGTGAAATTCCAGATCGGCGGATCGTCGTTCATCCCTGGATCGGATGACATCCCTGCCAGAACAGCTTTGGTCAGGCAGATGATGCACATCCAGGGCGACGGTACGACCAGGCTCAAGATCCTGGAAGGTTCTTGTCCGAATCTCATTAGAGAACTCAAGCGATACCGCAAGAAGACAACCACAGTCAACGGGATGACGTTCGTTACCGACGCCCCGCAAACCCGTGGTGAAGTGCATGCCTCGCAGACCCTTGAATACCTCTGCGCCTACGAACCAAAGTACCACCCACCCCCTAAGACCTACGGCCCGGATCCGTGGTGGGTGAAGTGGCAGGTGGAGCGAAAGCGCCGCCAGCGGGAGTCCGAAGACCCCTGCGTAATCCTTGGGCCAACAGGAAAAGTTTCATGAGTTACGAAATGCCCAAGGCTGATCTTGGGGACATTGTGTTGTTCTACGCCCATGAGGGTGCCACCCCCGTCCCGGCGATTGTCTCGGTCACGGCCTCTCGGACGCTGACGCTCTGGGCCATCGCCGGGGAATTGGGCGGGGTGGTGAAGCCCTCGGTCCACCACCTGACCGATCCTGGGGTGAATGAGTTCCCGGACTGGAAGCGGTACGGCTACTGGGAGCACAAAGCTAAGGATCCGAGCATGTCGATCCTGAGCGAGAAAGTCAGCCTTCTGGAGAAGAAAGTCTCCACGGTGGCCCCCAAAAAGGCTTGATCGGGCAATAGTCAGTAGGAGATCCAGATGGACGATATGCCCCTGCGGCCCATAGTCAAAAGCTGGCTTGAGAAGATCAAGCTTGCTCAGAAGTATAAATCTGCGTTTCAGGCCGATGCAGACGAAGCGATGGGGTTCTTCGCCGGGGATCCCGACTTCATGTGGAAGGACTCCTACGCCCGTGGCGAACGGGGGTACGTGAAGGGTCTTGATCCCCCGCCCTTCCGAATGATGGTCAACCGTGTTTGGGAGGCCGTCCGTTTGTTTACGGCGGTCATCCATCACAGGAATCCAACCAGGACTGTGACGCCCAAGGAATATCCCGTCTTGGGCCCACAGCTCCTGGGGATCTTCCCGCAGCCTCCAGTCCCGCAGATGGGGCCTGATGGCCAGCCTGTCATTGGTCCTGACGGCCAGCCGGTGATGATGCCCGACCCCGGGATGATGCAGTACCAGCAGATGCTCCAGCAGCAGCAGATGATGCAGGACTCCCGAAGCGTCACGGCCCGGCTGTTAGAGGATTACCTGAACTACACCCCCAACGAGCTGAACCTCAAGCAGCACTCCCGCAAGGTGGTGGAAGAAGCCTTCATCAAAGGCGCAGGTGTGTGGTGGCATGAACTCTACACTCCGGCTGGTAGCCAGACGAAGCTCGCCGGATCCTTCTACGACACCATCGATAACTTGGTCTGGGATCCGGACGCCGACGAGTACGAGGACATCCGCTGGGCCGCCCGGCGTCGATGCCAGCCCCTGGACGAGGTGGCCGGGAAGTTCGGTCTGTCCCGGGAGGATTTGAAGGGGCATGTGGAGTCCTACTCCCAGCAGAGCAACGCTTCCGAGCGGGGCTACGAGCAGAAGAAGAAAACCGGCAAGACCAATGACCTGATCGTCTACTGGGAGATTTACTCTAAGACCGGCTTCGGTGACCGGCTCAAGGATGCCCCCCAGGATCTGCGAGGCAAGTTCGACTCCCTCGGGCCCAATTGCTATCTGGTCATTGCGGAGGGAGTTGATTTCCCCCTCAACATCCCGCCCCAGATGCTCCAGGAAGAAGTGGACGAGACTGGCATCCCCCAGTCATTGTTCATGGCGGCCCAGTGGCCCATACCGTTCTGGGCTGAGCCGAATGGCTGGCCGTTCACCCCTTTGGCATGGCATGGGAAACCAGGCTACTCCTGGCCGATCTCGCTGATACGACCGGGTATTGGCGAGTTGCGATTCATCAATTGGGCGATGTCCTTCTTGGCGACCAGAATCGCAACGTCCTCTCAGACGCTGATCGGCGTGTCAAAGCATGCCGACCCAGACATCAAGGCGAAGATCCTGGAGAAGTCCGAGGGCGGGTTCAACATCGTAGAAATCTCCGAGGCAGTCGGCCGGTCGGTCAACGATGTGATCTCGGTGTTCAACATGCCCGGGGTAACCCAGGACATGTACAACATCATCGCGGAAGTCACTGCCCTATTTGATCGCAGAGTGGGTTTGACCGAGCTGGTGTACGGCATGACGCGGAGCCAGTTCCGGTCAGCAGCAGAGGCCCAGGTCAAGGCCGAGCAGATATCCGTGAGGCCCGACGATTATGCGGACATTCTTGAGAATGCTTTGTCTGAGGTTGCCAGAAAAGAAGCGCTCCTTGCTCGGTGGCTCATCTACCCACAAGACGTTGCGCCTCTCCTTGGGCCTATGGCTGCTCAGGCGTGGCAACTCCATGTCCAATCCGAAGACCCCGAGTCCATCGTCCGGGAGTACTCGTACCGCGTCGAAGCCGGGTCGGCCCGAAAGCCCAACATCGCGACCCGCATAGAAAACATTAATTCGGCCATGCAGATCATCATGCCTGTGGCGCAAGGCTTGCTCCAGGCTGGCAGGCCGGAAATCTTCAACGCCCTC
>JAGYIQ010000059.1 GCA_018402565.1 Pirellulaceae bacterium
ATCCCCTCTCCGCCACTTTGATTTCAGAATTACGATTTACGGTTTTGGATTTGGTTTAGGATAGCAGGGCGAGGCAACGTGCCGGGGGAAGGGGCCGTTGAATTGAGCCGCGGCGTTTATGGGTTAACGTCTACCTCGTGATGAGTGGCATCGGCCGAGGTCGAGTTCTATCCCGTTGCTTGCGATCCCATTTTTCTTTGGAGCTTGTCAGCGTGCTATTGTTAGAATTAAAATACGTGCGCCAAACCGGCCAAGATAACTGTCATCGCACCGTCTGCAACCCCAACCCCTAACCCTTAAGCCCCGTTAAGATCACCCTACCGCTTCCCGCGGTTATTGATTCCACCCCCTTAGTTTTCATTTCCCGTCGTCACCCCGACCGACCCCGATCATCTCGGTGGACCCCGGCTAAACCCCGTCCGATCCCGAGCCCTCCAAGTTGGCCGTCGTGATGTTCAATCTTTCGACCCTTCGCGGGGCAATCCGCGGGGGGAAGTGACCAAACCATACCATGCATACCATACAGAAAAAAACCCTCCCCAAGTTCGCTTTGGTGGCGGTTTCGGCCCTATTGACGGCCGGTTCTTCGTGGGCTCAGGCAGTTGCCGAGTCCTCTGAGGTCGATGACGAAGAAATCATCGTTCTCTCCCCGTTTGAGGTATCTGCAGAGGAAGAGCAGGGCTACGCCGCTGCTACCACTCTCGCAGGTAACCGTCTGAACACCGAGCTTCGCGATATCGGTAACGCTGTTACCGTCGTCACCAAGCAGTTCCTCGATGACATTGCGGCGGTGGACAATGAGTCCCTCCTCCAATACACCGTCGGCACCGAGGTCGGTAACGTTCAGGGTAACTTCACCGGCACGGGCGATGGCGCTTTGCTCGATGAATCCAACCGATTTGCCAACCCGAACCAAAACACCCGGGTGCGTGGCCTCGCGGCGGCGGACAATACCCGTGACTTCTTTCTGTCCAACATCCCGTGGGATGGCTACAACGTGGACCGCGTTGACCTCCAACGCGGCCCGAATTCCATTCTGTTCGGTCAAGGCAGTCCGGCCGGTATCATCAATGTCGGCACCAAGCAGGCGATGTTCAACAACGCCAATGAAGTCACCTTCCGGGTGGGCAGCTTCGGGTCCGTGCGCGGCACCGCCGATTTTAACCGCGTCCTCATGGACGACCAACTGGCCATTCGGGTTGCGGCGGTGACCGACAGCCAGAAGTTCAAACAGAAGCCTGCCTTCTCCGACTCCGATCGGATCTATGGGGCCGTGCGTTTCGAACCCGGTTTCCTGAAGAAGGGCTCCGCCCGCACCATCATCAAGGCATCTGGTGAGATCGGGTCAGTTGACTCCAACCGTCCCCGTACCCTGCCTCCGATCGATTTGATCACTCCTTGGTTCCGCACCGGCACCTACCAAGGCACCCGGAATGGCCAAGCGTTCACTTATAACAACCTCAACCGCGAGCTGTTCAACCAGCACCAGTTGCAGGACGACAACACCGGCCGGGATAACCACGGTCAGCAGCGTCCTTCGATCAACGGGGGTCCCAATGCGGGCCAGCCCAATCCGGCTTTCCAACCTTGGATCGGCAACTTCGGCCAACAGTTCGGTGGACCGAATCTGTTCTTCGACGGCAACAGTCCGAATCACAACGATGCGTGGATCTGGGAGATTCGGGAAGACCGCGGCATCAACGCTGCCGGTGAAGTTGTAGGCGGCATCGGAGGCTTCGGCTTCAATCGCGCCGGCGGTATCGACAACTACTCGAGCTTTGCCCGTAAAGCCGGGCTTCCGTTCTCGGAGTTTGGGGTCTACCGCAACAACAACCTGACGGATCCGTCCATTTTCAACTTCTACAACAACCTGTATGATGGCCCGAACAAGGAAGAGTGGCAGGACTGGGATCACTTCAACATCAGCCTCGCTCAGACTTTCATGAACGATAAGTTCGGTTTTGAATACACTCTCAACGAGGAGAACTACGACAACGGTCAATACGCCTCGATGTCCGGTGATCGTCAGGCCATCTACGTCGACATCAATGGCGTTTACGGTGACGGTTCCCCCGACGCCGGTCTGCCGGCAAATGGTGATCCCCACACGGATGGCACGCCCAACCCCAATGCCGGCCGTCCTTTCATCACGGACTCCGGTCAATTCGGTAACAACTCGTTCGACAGTCAGCGTCATGCCTCCCGCCTGACCGGTTTCTTCCGTCACGACTTCTCCGACGGTGGCCGCGAAGACAACTGGCTCCGCACCCTGCTCGGTCGTCACACCGTCACGGGGCTTCTGGCCACCGATGAACAGACTTCGGACAACCGCGGCTTCCAACGCTTCGCCGTGGTGGACGACAACTACTTCAACTTCTTGGATGCAGCCAACTCCGTGCGTTTCAACGATAACCTCTTCGCGGTGAACCGCGTGATGTATCTCGGCCCCTCGCTGCGCAACAGCGCCTCGGCTGCCGGGGCCAACATCCCGCGCCCGACGGCCTTCGCTTCGGTACCGAGTACGGTCAACCTCTACACGTTTGACTCGACCTGGAATGCTCCGGGCGTTGACCAAGCGGCCTTCTGGGAGAATGGTTACCACCTCCCCGGCACCGACGGTCGCACTTCGACTCAGTCGGAGAATCCGGCCAACTACGTCGGCTGGCGTTATGTCCCGGTCAACGTCGTGTCGGCTGAAGAATCCGCGGCCAATCGGAACCTCCTCACCACCAGTGCGCGTCTCACCAAATCCAAGGTCGAATCGGAAGCGTTTGTTTGGCAGGGCAACCTGTGGAACAACGCGATCGTCGGCACCTACGGTAAACGTGAAGACACGGCCTACTCCTGGGGCCTCGCCAAGGACGTCAACAACCAAGCTTCGGCCAACAACCCGCGGGGTTACCTGCGGTGGGACGACTACGCCCTGTCAGGTGCCGCTGATAATGAGCTGACGGTTGAGTCCGAATCCTACTCCATCGTGGCCCACATCGACGAACTGCCTTTCCTCGACAAACTGCTGGAGCCGCTGCCGTTCCTCACCACGTTCTTCTACAACGATTCCTCCAACTTCCGTCCGGAAGCGAATCGCGTGGATGTCTACGGTGAGTCCATCGCCGCGCCCCAAGGTAAGACGGTCGACCGGGGTCTGCTCTTTGAGACCAAGGACGGCAAGTATTCCCTGAAGGTGAACAAGTATAAGACGACGGTTACCAATGGCACCAGCTCCGGTCTGGGCGGCGCTTGGTTCATCGGTGCCTCCCAAGCTTGGTCCGCCAACTGGGTCAACAAGTTCGAATTCAACCTCCGGGGCGGGAACACCCTCGCCAATGCGGTGGATCCGAGCGCGCCTGATGCGGAAACCGACACCGAGTTCAACTACGGCGCTGCGCCGGGTGAAACCGCGGCGGACGCCAAGGCTCGTGAGCTGGCTGCCATCGCCGCTTGGCGGTCCTGGCAGGCGAAGGTCGACCCCCGCTTTTATGCCGCGTGGGGTCTCGACACCGGAGCCGAAACCGACTCGAACGCCAGCACCCCGCTTGGCTTCGCGGTGACGGAAGATGCGATCTCCGAAGGTTATGAAGTCGAGTTCAGTGCCTCGCCGACCCGCAACTGGCGCTTGACGCTCAATGCGTCCAAGACCGAAGCCCGACGCAACAACATCGGCGGTACGAACCTCTCCGAATTCGTTGGTGCGTATGAGAATGCGCTCAAGAATGAAGGTGCCGGTGACCTCCGCATTTGGTGGGGCGGTGCCGGTAACGAGACCGCCCTGTTCCAATGGAATAACAACATCGGTTCCGAGTGGGCCGCCCGTAAGCTCCAGGAAGGCACCAGCGTTCCCGAGCTCCGCGAGTGGCGCTTCAATGCCATCTCCAACTACGACTTCTCCGAGGGTTTCCTCAAGGGAGTCAACGTGGGTGGTGCGATCCGCTGGCAGGACAACGTGGTCATCGGTTATCCACCGCAAGCGGTTCCCAACGACCCGAACAGCATCTCGTTCGATCTGGCCAGCCCCTACGTGGGTCCAGCGGAGACGAACTTCGATGTCTGGGTGGGCTATCGCCGCAAGCTGAGCGAGCGCTTGGACTGGAACATCCAGCTCAACGTCCGCAATCTGGGTCAGGGCAACGACCTGATTCCGATCACGGCCCAACCGGATGGCTCGCCGGCAGGTTACCGCATCGCGCCTTACCAGACGTGGTCAGTGACCAACACGTTTAGCTTCTAAATCCGAAGCAAAACGCGAAATTCTCAACGCCTCCCTCCGGGGAGGCGTTTTTTTTTCTGAAACGGGCTTCGTCAAGCGAAGCCCCTACGGGGTGACCCGAATGGTGGCGGTGGCGTGGGTGGCCCCGGGCGATTTTTAGCGGACGGGAAAGACGGGGCTGGTCTCGGCGGGGCGGAATCGTCTAGGGAAGGTCATCGAAAGCATGGGCGTGCAGTTGGATTTGTTTGAATTCACCGAACCTGACCGGGAGGCCGGTTGGGCGTCGGGGGCGAACGCGGCGGGCGACGCGTCCGCTGCGGTGACCTCACCCCCCTCTCCACCGGTCCTCTCCCTGCCGGAGATTGTCTTTGTGCGGAACATGCGGGCCAAGCACTACCGGTTGACCCTGCGCCGCGACGGCACGCCGGTGGCAACGATTCCCGCCCGGGGCTCGGAGCGACGGGCCCAGGCGTTCGTCAAAGAGCACGCGACGTGGTTGCGGCGCGAGTATGCCCGCCAGCAGCAGCGGCCGCGGCTCGCGGAGGAATGGACGGTCGGCACCCGCATCATGTGGCGGGGAG
>JAGYIQ010000006.1 GCA_018402565.1 Pirellulaceae bacterium
CCCGCGGACCGGGCCTGTCCCGCGGAATTGTGCCAAGATCTGTTCGCGGATTTGGTTCTGCACCCTGACGGCCGATTCGTCGATGACCTTCACGATCCGCCCATCGATGAATTGGTACTCGCTCTCTTCGCCAGGGATCACAACTTTGTTGTCAGATGGCGGTTCGACAACGTTGAACTTGAAAGGAGTGAAAGCCGTGTCAGGCGGTAGGGGTTCGTATTGGATTTTCCAAACACTGCCAGGTGTGAACTGCTTTCCTTCTACGATGCCAACAGTGCAGTCTGTTATACGCGACTTATCAGCATTGAGCCTGATAGATCGAATTCCGATGACTTCAGTCGTTGTGACTTCGCTGTAAATCTCTTTTCCATTCCGGTCCTTTCGCCCAGTTGGCTTACGATCCAAACTCGGACGTTGAATGTTGACAGCCGCTAAGGTGTCGCCGTTCTTTCCAAAGTGATACGAAAACTTGTAATTTTCGTGTTCGTATTGGAGAATCTGCTCATCGCCAGCTGTGCGGTATGTGGCAATAGAGGTTCCCTTGGTGTCCTCACTTGCATTCCCCATTACGTACAACCCGAGAAGAAGTGCGTTTTCGTAAGGAGACGTCAAGGGTGGCTCGGTCGTTTTGACTCCGACCAATCCACGAAAGTACTGCGAGGGATGGGCATCGTTTTTGCTCAACGATATCTTTTGGTTGTCCCCATAGATTTCCTCAGCGATGATGGTCCCAATATTTGGTCGTAGCTTTTCATGGTCGTAATAATATCGAACTACGTGTTGATCATAAATGGATTTGCCAATCGACAAGACTCCTTTTTCAAATGGGGCCTCGCTAGTATCGGCCGAAAACTTTTCAATCGTCACCTTTGTGTTAAGTGTTGAAGAAATCAGTAAACTGAGCTTGTCCTGTAACTTGACGCCATCCTCGTCAGACACCTGAGAATGCACGAGCGGATTTAAGATGACGTGGAGGATTAGAAGCGTCGCGAAGGCGATAATTGTCAGTTTCGATGTCTTGCGTTGGAGGGCGTCCGACATTAGCGTAACCTTATAGGAAAATGGAGGCTGCCCCAATATGATTTGAGGGCAGCCTCACGGGTTAAAAAGGAGGCCTAAAAGATCCAAAAGGTGAAGTAGTCGTAGTTGCAGTTCTTGGTGCCAGGCTCGATCGTGTTTCCTGCACATCTAACGAATCGTCCTGACTCGTTTCGATAGCCCGTGGTTTTGCATTGGTACTTCTGGGAGCTCTCGACGTGGAGATTCCAATTCATGAAGACATGATAGAGGACGCCGGAGGATGTAAAACCTGTCAAGCTAGTGCAAGGGTCGTTGTAGGGGTCGCCAGGCGTGTAGCAGCTGACTTCGCTGTACAGACGGCTGTTACAGTCAGGGAGACCGCCGATAATTTCCGACAGTCGCGTCGACTCATAGTGGTTGCAAACGCCGACCACAGCGAGGAACGCGGTCAAACCAAAAATTGCTCGAAACATCTTGATACCTCTTCCTTAAAGTGATGAAAAAAACCAAATCGTGCCCCTTTGTTGCAGAGCCACATTCACAAATGGTGCGAGTTACTAGGCTGCATTTGATGTCATTAATTGTGTGGAACAGTAAGTGTGGTCGTCAAATTTAGCCTTTTCTGTCGCGCAATTCTGTCCTTAGAAAATTATTCGTTTGTGATGATTCGCCCACAACTACCTTCTCAAATAGATCGACCTAATCAGTTCCGGAACAGCCTTCAACCAAACGGTGAGAATGTCCGGCAAGTCTTGGTCGACCCAATCAACCCACCCCTGCGGAGGTGTCCAAGGTTCCGGCGGGGTGTAGATTATCCCCGGAACTTGACTTGGTACAGTTGATCCTCCACCGATGACTTCGATACCCGGTACGAGACTAGGAACCGTTGATCCGCCAGGCTTCTCATAGACAATCCTGGGATCGGCGCCCGGTATTACTACCGGGCCCTGGGACTGTGCCCAGGTTTCTTGTGACGGGACTGTCAGCACCGTTAAGATGCCGACGAGACACGTCAGAGTCAATCGTTTCACTGCTTCTTCCTTTCAGCAATAAAGGGACGGAACGTAACTAAAACTCGCAGACCACTCGGTTCGGTGAACGCCTCGATGATTTGCTCACCGAACCGAGCTTGAATAAGACGATACGCTTGATCAGTTGCTACCCCTCGCAGAATTTCCCAGACTTCGGCGATGCCCAGTCCGGCTTCGTCGATCGCCGCCATGCCCGTCAATCGGGTGATGCCATCTTCGTTGTAATCGACGATCCCCAGTTCCAACGGGCCGCGTAGATTGTATTCGGCGTTTTGAATTCTTCTTTGCCAAAAATCTCCGTCCGTCAAGCTAATATAGAACCGCCCGTCGGCGTTGGGTTCCAATCCCCAGCGTTCCAACACATCGCTGGCGTCCAACTTCCTCTGGGAAGACTCGGTCAGCCGTTCTCGATCGGCCACTCGGCCCATAAAGAACCATTCGTCGCGTTGGTAATACCCGTCGTCTCGGTTCCAGGCCTGCTCGAAGGTCTGGTCGCCGTACGCTGCCTGGTTCCGCTCGTACAGTTTGCGAAAGACACTCTCCGGCCGATACCACGCATGCAACACGCCATCAAAATGGTACGTCAACGGGTTCTCGCGATCGTAGGGCGTCCCCGCCTGGCTCATGCGCCGAGCAAACGCCAGCCCTGTCTCGGGCGATGTGAACTCGAAGTACCGCACCGGAGCAAATTCGGTCCCTGACCGCATGACCATCGAGCCGATGACACCCGCCAACGATTCGGTCAAGTCAGTCACCTGTTCCCCGGGCTGGAGCAATTGCATGTCGTTGATCAGTTCGGTCTCGACAAAGTCCGCCGAGTCCGGCCCGTTGACCGCCTCGTATGACCGGACAAACTGTGAATACACCGCGGTCCAATCGAAGCTGAACGCTTGCAGCAGGACGATCTCGTCGTAGTCGACCGACGGCAGATTCAACGGCGCGATGCGATCCAACGCGGTGAAGATCCCACTGCGTGGTTGAGTCACATTCACGCGGGCCTCGATGGCCACCGTCCTGCCCTCGCCCGTCTCGTCGGTCACGCGATCCGACGCTTCGGGGAAGGTGACTTGCGCGCCCAGACCCGTGATGTCCGACAGATTCAGCGATTGCCACAGCGTCTGCCATTCACGAGGCAGTTGGCTGCGGACAAAAAACGGCCGGACGTACAGCTGCACATAGCCAGATTCCCGTGGTCGATCGCCGAACTGAGCGATCAGTGTTTGGTACGACCGATCCGTGCGGACGTCCGCCACGGCCCCCCCGAGCGTCTGGCGGAGCAGGTCTGGATCGTTGCAGAGTACCACCCAGCGATCGACCAGCGTCCAGGAGACCTCGAGCGGCTCGAGGAGCTCTGGCACCAGCGGCGCCTGGAGGCGGATGCGGAGCGTCTGCAGAGTGGTCTCGTCGTCGGCCTCCCCCTCGAGGAACTCGACGTCCAGCCCAATCTGAGCCCCGCGTAGCTGCGTCCGATAGCTCCGCATCTGCTCGCGGAGGTAGTCGAGGAACTCCGCTTGTGTGCCTTGAATGCGGAACCCGACGAGGACGGCGGGGTTGGTGTTTTTGCCCGCCAGTGCCGCAAAAATGGGGAGCGGTTGTTCCAGATCGAGCAATTGATTGAGGGTTTGCTCGAGGACTTTCAACACGACCTTGGCCGCCCCGGCGGAGGCCGCGGTAGTGACGGGTGACTGGAGCGTGTGCAGGATGGCGTTAAATTCAGGACTTTCCGCGAAATGATCGCGAGCAACCATCATGACTTGCCGAAGATCATCGCATTCCACAACCACGGCCGCATCGACTGGGATGGTCGGCCGCTGCAATAGCTGCGCGAACGCGTGTGACGCCGAGTTCCACGTGAGGCAGTTGATGATGGCTAACGCCAACAGCATTTGCCTGGAGAAACTAGGCAATTTCCAGCGGAAACTAGGCAATTGGCTGCGGAAATTAGGCAATTGCCCGCGAACCGCACGAGTCCTAACACCGTATGCGCGTAGCGATCGAGGTTCGCGACACGACATGCTGACGTACTTACCTGCCATGGGCATATACGCACCTGTTGAACAAACAACGGACAAAAAACAAACCAAAACGTACTAACTATCGAACAAGCTGATCGTCGCACTCGGGGGCGACAAAGGTGGGATTGTAAGGGTGATATTTATGATTGCAATACACTACTTTAAAAAATCGTCAAAATAGTTCCGGGTTTATTTTTCCGTTGGCGCAAAGTCTTGTGGGTTACATCATTGATGGGATAATTTGATGCTATAAAAATCGAGTGGTGGGGAGTTTTTAGTGGGATGATGCAGTGCGCGTGTTGGGAAGTGGGTCGTTTGTTTTTTTGGAAATTTGGTGGCGAGGTTGAGCTGTTTTTTGTTGGCAGGCGAGTGAGTGTTAAAGAAAGGAAGGAGAAGCAGCAGGATTTTGGGTGGAAGATTGCGGCGTAGGGCGTAGTGTATACCAGCAGCCTCTGCTGGTTTGGGGCTAGATAGCGACCGAGGCGTAGGGCTAAGGGCTAAGGGCGTAGGGTTGGGGCGTTACGGGGCCGAGGGGCGTTTCCGACTCGACGGTGAGGAAGAGGCAGAAAAATTTAGGGCAGAAAGATTGGATGTGTCGGGGTGAGGGGAGCAGCGGCTGCTGTAGGCGAAGTTTGGGAAGGCAGTAGCCACGGATGGACACGGAGGTACACGGATGGGGGTGGGGCGACGGTTATTGGATTTGAAGACAAGATGAACACCGATGCCGCTGCGCGGCGGACATACTCCCGGCTGTTGTCTCGGTAGAACGCTCAAACATTTTTCGTGGTCGTGCTCGTGCTCGTAATCGTAATCGAACACAGCACGGATGGAGCGCGATCAGGCAGGCGGTTGAGGGGCGTTCGGAGTAAAGGTGAGGTGTTGCGGCGTGGGTAGCGGAATGCGTCAAGCATTTCGCTTGAGGCGGAAACGCCCTGTTATGGCACGGTTTTATTGAGGCGGATGGTTTCCTGATGAGGTAACAATGGCTTGGCTGGCTTGGGAAGACTGTAGCCACGGATGGACACGGAGGTACACGGATGGGGGTGGGGCGACGGTTATTGGATGGGAAGACAAGATGAACACCGATGCCGCTACGCGGCGGACATACTCCCGGCTGTTGTCTCGGTAGAATGCTCAAACATTTTTCGTGCTCGTGCTCGTGCTCGTAATCGTAATCGAACACAGCACGGATGGAGCGCGATCAGGCAGGCGGTTGAGGGGCGTTCGGAGTAAAGGTGAGGTGTTGCGGCGTGGGTAGCGGAATGCGTCAAGCATTTCGCTTGAGGCGGAAACGCCCTGTTATGGCACGGTTTTATTGAGGCGGATGGTTTCCTGATGAGGTAACAATGGCTTGGCTGGCTTGGGAAGACTGTAGCCACGGATAGACACGAATGAACACGGATGGGGGTGGGGCGACGGTTATTGGATTTGAAGACAAGATGAACACCGATGCCGCTGCGCGGCGGACATACTCCCGGCTGTTGTCTCGGTAGAACGCTCAAACATTTTTCGTGCTCGTGCTCGTGCTCGTAATCGTAATCGAACACAGCACGGATGGAGCGCGATCAGGCAGGCGGTTGAGGGGCGTTCGGAGTAAAGGTGAGGTGTTGCGGCGTGGGTAGCGGAATGCGTCAAGCATTTCGCTTGAGGCGGAAACGCCCTGTTATGGCACGGTTTTATTGAGGCGGATGGTTTCCTGATGAGGTAACAATGGCTTGGCTGGCTTGGGAAGACTGTAGCCACGGATAGACACGAATGAACACGGATGGGGGTGGGGCGACGGTTATTGGATTTGAAGACAAGATGAACACCGATGCCGCTACGCGGCGGACATACTCCCGGCTGTTGTCTCGGTAGAATGCTCAAACATTTTTCGTGCTCGTGCTCGTGCTCGTAATCGTAATCGAACACAGCACGGATGGAGCGCGATCAGGCAGGCGGTTGAGGGGCGTTCGGAGTAAAGGTGAGGTGTTGCGGCGTGGGTAGCGGAATGCGTCAAGCATTTCGCTTGAGGCGGAAACGCCCTGTTATGGCACGGTTTTATTGAGGCGGATGGTTTCCTGATGAGGTAACAATGGCTTGGCTGGCTTGGGAAGACTGTAGCCACGGATAGACACGAATGAACACGGATGGTCGAGGGGCATCGGTTATTGGATGAGAAGACAAGATGAACACCGATGCCGCTGCGCGGCGGACATACTCCCGGCTGTTGTCTCGGTAGAACGCTCCAACATTTTTCGTGCTCGTGCTCGTGCTCGTAATCGTAATCGAACACAGCACGGATGGAGCGCGATCAGACAGGCGGTTGAGGGGCCGAGGTGATGAAGAGGCAGAAAAATTTTGGGCAGAAAGAGAGGAAGCCGTTCTTGGTTCTTGGTTCTTGGTTCTTGGTTCTTGGTTCTTGGTTTGGGCGGTGAGGGGTGAATGGGCGGTTGTTTGGCCAAGGTTATGAAGGCAGTAGCCACGGATAGACACAGATACACGGATGGGGGTGGGGCGACGGTTATTGGATTTGAAGACAAGATGAACACCGATGCCGCTACGCGGCGAGCACCCTCCCGGCCGCTATCTCGATGGAACGCTCAAACATTTTTCGTGCTCGTGCTCGTGCTCGTAATCGTAATCGAACACAGCACGGATGGAGCGCGATCAAGCAGGCGGTTGAGGGGCCGAGGTGAAGAAGAGGCAGAAAAATTTTGGGCAGAAAGAAAGGAAGCCGTTCTTGGTTCTTGGTTCTTGGTTCTTGGTTCTTGGTTCTTGGTTTGGGCGGTGAGGGGTGAATGGGCGGTTGTTTGGCCAAGTTTATGAAGGCAGTAGCCACGGATGGACACGGAGGTACACGGATGGGGGTGGGGCGACGGTTATTGGATTTGAAGACAAGATGAACACCGATGCCGCTGCGCGGCGAGCACCCTCCCGGCCGCTATCTCGGTAGAACGCTCCAACATTTTTCGCGCTCGTGCTCGTGCTCGTGCTCGTAATCGTAATCGAAAACAGCACGGATGGAGCGCGATCAGGCAGGCGGGTGAGGGGCCGAGGTGAGGAAGAGGCAGAAAAATTTAGGGCAGAAAAATTGGGACTAACTGCTAACTGCTAACTGCTAACTGCTAACTGCTAACTGCTAACTGCTAACTGCTAACTGCTAACTGCTAACTGCTAACTGCTAACTGCTAACTGCTAACTGCTAACCGCAAACCGCTAACCGCGAACCGCTAACCGCTAACCGCTAACCGCTAACTGCTAACCGCTAACTGTGCTTCCCATTTTCTATTTTTCACCCTTCACTCTTCACCCTTAACTACCGTGCCGTGGATTGGCTGCCGAGTGACTGTTGGGGATTGATTCGCTTGGCCAGCCATCCTAAGCAGACGGCGGCGCAGGCGGATCCACCTGCGTAGAACCAGGGCAGTTGGTTGTAGGTCTCCAGTTTCGGGTTGATGCCAACCAAGGCGAACATCACCGTGGCCATCACGCAACTCAGTGACAAGCCAAAGGTCGCCAGAAATAATGTGTCTCGATTCATCGTCCATTCTCCGATCGGATTTGGGGTTGGGAGCAGGAAGTTCCACTGCGAGTTTCGTCGGCGGGCTGGGGCGGTCGTACTCCCGAGCCACTGCCAATCCAGTCGATCGCGAAACAGGTGTACGATCGATGCTTGGATCAGCAGTTGGTATTGGCGCCAACGCTTGACGCGATGACGCTGACTCATGACTTCGTAGTCAGCTCGGCGGATCACCTGGCCGATCTCTTGATACAGATCGGCAGCGACGCGAATGGCCAAGCGGCTGTCACGCGGCAGGTAATGGAGCCCTTGCCGCGCGTGTCGGTAGTGCCGATCGGCGACTTGGAGCAGCTTCTGCAACACGGGCCGCAGTTGCCTGTCGGTGAGTGAGGCGATGGCATTTTCGGAGGTCGATGTTGTCGCCGCCTCTCGCAACCAGTCCGTGGGCAGATAACAGCGACCTCGCCGCGCGTCTTCGGCGACGTCGCGAGCGATGTTGGACAGTTGCATGGCGATGCCCAGACTGACGGCGTGCGATTGTGCTCGCGGATCGTCGCTTCCCAACACGCGACTGAGCATCAGTCCGACCACGCCGGCCACTTGGTAGGCGTAATGTTCGACGTCGGCCAGGGTTCGTTTGGGGGCGAAGTTCAGATCGGCTTCCATGCCGTTGAGCAACTCCAAGGGCCAGGCTTTAGGGAGTTGGTAGCGAGCCATGAGTTCGGCTAGCCACTGCGATTCCGCCAAGACAGGAGGAAGTCCCGCGGCAATCCGTTCGACGTCCGCTCGGAGTTCCCGCAGATGAGCGGCGGCCTGCTCTGCGGGTTGTCCATCGTCGACGACATTATCGCACACTCGGCACCAGGCGTAGAGTTTTTGCACATCGTCGCGGAGTTGCTGTGGCAGCAGTGTCGCGGCGCGGGAAAAGGATCGGCTGTGTCGCTGGATAACCGCTTGGGCATCGTCGTTCATCGGCTAGGCCTCGCAGTATCGGGTGGCGGCTTGCATGCGTTGCTGGTAGTCGGCTGCGACAAGTTCGACAGTCGCTTTGGCAGTATTCACGACGCCGGGTACACCTGCGCCTGGGTGGGTGCCCGCCCCGACGATGTACAGACCGGGGATCGAGGAGTCTCGGTTGTGTGGTCGGAAGTATGCGCTTTGGGTCAGCTTGGGTGCCACCGAGAACGCCGAGCCCTGGTACGCATTCAGCTCGCCTTGAAAATCCACCGGCGTAAAATCTCGACGCGTCACAACGGACTCGCGGAGACCGGGTAGGTAGTCGTCTAGGGCAGCCAAGATGGCGTCGCCGTACTTCGGTCCGGCCTGGGCCCAATCGATGTCGGCTTGGCCCAAGTGCGGGACGGGGCTAAGCACGTAGAACGCCTCGCCGCCGGGAGGGGCCAACGAGGGATCGGTCACCGTTGGCGCGTGCAAGTACAAACTGAAGTCTTCGGCCAGCGATTTGCCGTGGAAGATATCGCGGAGCAGGCCGTGGAAGCGAGGCCCGAACAGGATCGTGTGATGGGCCAGCTGCGGGAAGCGGCGTCGTGTGCCAAAGTACATCACGAACAGCGACATCGACCACTGCATCCGTTCCAAGCGTCGCTGTTGTTTCTGGGCTGCGGCGTTGTGCCGATACAAGCGAGCGTAGGTGTGATGGATGTCGGCATTGGATACCACGACATCGACATCGTGTGCCGGTCGGCCGGGTACTTGGATTCGGTGCTGGGATGGCTGTTGTGCCAACGTGTTGGCTGGTAGCAAATCGATGGCATTGACACCGGCGTTGAGGTGCAGCTTACCTCCCAAGTCCTGGAACAACCGCACCAGTGCCTGGATCAAAGCGCCGGTCCCGCCACGGGGAAAGAACACGCCCCATTGGCGTTCGATCCAATGAATCAGCGTGTAAATCGAGCTGGTCTCGAGTGGGTTGCCACCGACCAACAGCGAGTGAAAACTGAAGGCTTGCCGCAAGTAGTCGTTCCGCAAATAGCGAGACACGGTG
This sequence comes from Pirellulaceae bacterium, assembly GCA_018402565.1. GTDB lineage: Bacteria > Planctomycetota > Planctomycetia > Pirellulales > Pirellulaceae > M30B19. Next base: position 9,574 of record JAGYIQ010000006.1, read on the forward strand.
CGGTAGACGCTGCGGTCGGCTCGCAGCCGCATCAACTGGGGGGCGACGCGGATCATATCGGAGAACTTGAGAAACGGCACGGCCCCCAATTTGACGTAGCCTTCCTCGAAGACTCGGCGGGTGTAATCGGCGAACGCTCGGTAGCCAGCCTCGTCGCGCGGTTCGATGCGGCGGATCTGCTCCAACAACTCCGCCTCGTTGCCCACATAATCAAATTCGGTGCCATCCGCCCAACGCAAGCGATAAAACGGGGCGACCGGCAGCATCTCCACGTAGTCGCTCATCTGGCGCCCGGCCAAGGTGAACAGTTCCTCGAGACAATGGGGAGCCGTGATCACTGTGGGGCCAGCATCAAAGACAAACCCATCTTGTTCGTAGACGTAAGCTCGACCGCCTGCCTTGTCACGTTGTTCGTAAATCGTGGTATCGAAGCCGAGCGCTTGCAGACGGATGGCTGCTGCTAGACCGCCGAAACCGCTGCCGATGACGGCGGCCGACAACCGACCGCCGCGCGAGTCACGCCCTGCGTTGACGTCGATCCGACCAGGCGTGCGATTGGAAGCGCTTGTTGAGCCATCGTAGCTTGCTGGCGTGATCACTCGGGGGCCTCCGCGATTTTCTTGTACCTGTTTGGTGGTTATTCCCTGCTCAAGCATGGTAGGACTCCAGCGTCTCGAGTAGTTCGGCGATCTGCTGTTGAGCCTGAGCGTCAATCACGTGGCCATCGAGTGCAGCCGCGGCGGTGGTCAAGCAGTTTCGAACGGCCTTGGCAGCCGAGGCATCGGTGAGCGCGTGCAGTTCCCTGGCTAGGTCGTGGGTCCCTGCCGGCGTGTGGGTTGGCAGCTCGAGGAGTCGTTGGTAAACGGCCGCGGGCACACTCTGTGCCAACCAGGCCCAGGGCCAGGTGACGCGGCGATGCGAGAGATCGGCACTGGCGGTTTGGCCAGTTGCCGCGGCGAGCAATTCGCGGCGATCGTTTTGCATTTGTAGAGCGATCCCGACTTGTCTGCCGAAGACCGCCAAGCGATCGCAGCAATCAGGAGTACCGCCGGCAGCGACAGCACCGAGCCAAGTGGCCAACTCGATCAGGCCACCGGTCTTCCAGGCGGTGATCTTCGCGACGAGATCTGGTACCTCGGCGGGGGGCAGCTGGTCGATTCGCAAGGCCAAGTCCAGGGCCTGTCCCTCGTGACACTGTCTAATCACGCGAATAGATTGCTGGAACATGAGTGCCCGCTGCGGCGGTGGGACTGGGCACAGGCCCAGTTGCTCCAAGGCAGAAAAATAGAGCCAATTTCCCACATTGATTGCCGCGGATACGCCGACTTGCCGATGCAGGGCCGTGCGTCCTCGCCGCATTTGAGCGTGGTCTTGGATATCATCCACAATCAAAGAACCGGCGTGCAGCCGTTCGATAAATTCACCAAGTGGCAGCAGGTAGGCTGCTGCGTTGTCGTGTTCGAGGGTCGTGGTGCTTAAATGGGCTCGCTCAAGAGCGGTATCGGTCCGAGTCAAGCGTGGGGCGGTGTCTGACTGGAGTAGGCAGCGGTAGCCGATTTCCACCATGTTCTGTCGGATACGCTTACCAGGTCGACGGAGGAACTCGGCGGCCGGTTGGGTGAGCACGGGTTCTAGGTAGTCCGCGGCACTGGAGAGGGGCTCGCTGCGATCGTCCGTGCGATCTTCCGTCGCACGCCTGGCTACCACCGATTGAATTTCGGAAATCATAGCGACTCCTGGAACGAGCGAAGGAAGCGTCGAAAGTGGAGCGGGCGTGGCGGTCTGCCGAGCAAGACCCGCAGGGCGTCTAACTGCGAAAAGTCATGGGCGTAAAACCGACCAATTACGGATTCTGGCAGAGATTGATAGAATCGTCGAAATATCTGCTGGCGGGCGTTGGGGGGAACCAAGCGAAACAGCAAGCGATTGAGCAGTCGTCCGAATCGGCTCCGCCATTGATGTCGCCGTCGTAACTGGGTTAGTTCGCGTTCGGCCTGGGAGGGCGGAACTTGGGCGACTTGGTCTGCCAACTCAACCGCCAAGGGCAAAGAGTAGCCGGTGGCGACATGAAACCAACCGCCTCGATAGCCGGCTGCCAAAGCCGTGGCACTCGGGCGACGCGGTGCGGCAAAGGGCATCGGCAGGCAACCGTGCTCCGTCCGAGTGACCGTGAAATCGCGATGCCCATGTTCTTGTAGGTACGCGGTTAGCGATGCGGCACTGAGGATCGGGTCGACCGCGGCGGAGTCGGAGAAATAGGTATCCTGCAACAGCAGCCGCTGGGGCTCAAACGGCAATACGTAAATGAAACGAAAGCCATCGGTTTGATCCACTGGCACGTCCATGATGATTGGGCTGTCGCAGTGCCACGGACGGTGTAGTTGCACTTCCCAGCCAAAGAATTTTTGAAAGCCCAGGCCCGTATCGGCCATCGTTGGTTGCGGGCCGCGGCAATCGATCACGCAGTGGGCTGAAATGGATTCGTCGGAGTCCAGCTGCACGTGATGCCGGTGTAGATGTTTGACGTCGGCGTTCATGGTCAATTGCAGGTGCGCGTCTGAGGCTGCGGCCAGGTCGGCGATAAAGCGGCGAAATTGGTTGGCTTCGATCGAGTTGTAGCCAAGCTTGACCACGCGATGGTAGTCACCAAACCGCACGCGGTAGCTGGGCCATTGGTGGTGTGGCAGCTGGGAGAACCAGTTACGAAATTCCGGGCGAACGTCGGTCGAATGAAACGACCAGGTGTGATTGCCTGCCAATTGGGCGGTCCGTTCCAAGATTCGCACGCGGGCGTGCGGTTGGTAATGGCGTAGGGCGGTCGCCAGTAGGCCCGACTGTAGGCCGCCACCGACCAAGCAATAGTCGCAGTCGAACAAGGCAGTCATGTGGCATGGCTCCACTGGGATGGGGACGCCGCCGAGGTGGTGCTGTGTGGACCGGGTTCTGCGGTCGCAGGACTGGTGAGGGTGTTGACGACATGCAGCAGCAGATGTGGGATCGCCACGGCACTCAAGCCAATGAAGGAGACGCGGATCATGCTGTCCCACCAGCTGAGTTGATTGGAGTAGAACCCAAAGCCCAACAAAAATAGCGAGATTGCCGCCAAGGATATTGGCAACAGATCGCGGAGGAAGCCTAAGGTCGTTTGACCGCTGGTGCGATACAACTGCCGCAGACCTCGCACGGAATGCCAACCGCAGAAGTAGACGGTGAAAGCCAGTAATGGATCGGCGACTGCGAACAATAGGCCGAAAGCCAGCACGCGACAGCTCCGTGTGACCTGCAGTCGAGTTATCGGAGCGGGTGGCAAAGTGGTGTGGTTGGCAGCCGCCTGTTGCTGGTTTGTTGTTGTTTTTAGCGGTAGCTGTTGGGTGGGTGCGGTTTGTGGCGGCCAGTCGAGCAACAGGATGAGCAGGCCAATCGCCCAGATCGGCCAGCTGTGGCCCCACAGCATGACCACCGTTTCGGCCAGTCCCGCGTGGTGACTGGGCATGGTCGTTTGCAACAGCGATGTGACCGCCATGGCTTGAAACAGGCAGGGCACCCAAATGATCATGGCCCCTTGGGAGAATCGAGCGAACGATTGCCAGGGGTTGGCGGGTGGAGCGTCGTCTTCTTCCAGGCCGAAATGCCAGGCGGAGAGGAGGAAGAACAACATGACGGTCAGGCCGGGCCAGAGGTACCAACCAGCGAGTACGGCTGCGGACAGTAACAAGTAGAGTGTGATAAACAGCGAGAGCGGGGCGGGCCATCCCCAGCGTTGGAGCAAGCGAGTGCCGACCCGATGATCGAGGCCGCCGTGGGGAAGTCCGATGAACAAAATTCCAACAAAACCGGCCAGAATCACGAGCGCTGGGTCCAGCGTTAGTCCGAACAGGCAGCCGATCGCCAAGGCGAGACTGACGGCCGTCAGGCTGGCGGAATGCAACTGCGTGTAAACCATGGCGTGGCGCCGAGTGAAAGTGAGGCGAATCGCGAGTCGGTGTGACTGGCGTGAAGACCGCAGCAAATGTGTGTGGCGTTACAAACACCAACAGCGAGCACGCGACCGGCGTGGGAGCCGGTCACGTGGTCACCGAGGGGGTGTTTATCGCGATGCAGTGGCGACTTAGGCCGTTGCCACAATCGGAGTTGGGACATCTTCCAGGCCGATGCCCTTCTTGGAGTCCTCGTAGGTCTTGGCTCGGGCGATGAAGTAAATCAACACGCCGAAGCCTGCCTTGGCGGTCATGTCAGCGATCGCGTAGCCGACTTGCAGGCCGACCAGGCCGGACGGATCACCACCGCTACCTGCCGCTGCCTCGAGGGCGCCCGGGGTGCTGCCCAACGCATAGGCGATTGGGTAGACCATCCACGTGACCAGAATCACGACGCGAGCCAAGCTGATGAGTCCTCGTGCGGCTTCAGGTTGCGTCTCGAGTGACTGAGTCAATTCGACCCACAGGACGTAGAGGATGTAGACGAAGGGGATGCACGACAGACCGAACCAAACCCAACGCATCGTGATGCCGGCCGGGTCCTGGATAACCTCGCCGGGGTACCCTAACGCAATCATCAGTGCGGCGGCTATTACCAGGCGCGTCAGCAGCGAGGTGGCTCGGCTTTGGGCCAATCGCATGACGACCACCAGTTCCACCATGAGCAGCGGCACGGTCAGGATCCAGTCGGCGTAGCGATAGAAGTCGTTGAAAGCCGCGCCGGTTCCAACGTACTTTGTTCCGTCGCTCAGTTGGTAGGCGTCCTGCCAGCTGTGCCGGATCATGAAGTAGTGGTAGCAGGCGATGGCGACTACGATCCCTGAAACCATCAAGGCCGGCCGATACGCGACGCCGACGGTCGAGCGTCCCATAAAGAAAAACAGTGCCGCGGCGCCCATCGTCGCCACGGTCATCGAAAAAATGTTGTCCACCAGGTTGTACTGGAAGACAGACAACTCGGGCATTGCCCCTAATAAAGCCAACGAACCCATAACCCAATCCCTCCAAAAGCGTTCCGTGTGGTTCTTGCACCAAGCCGAGCGAACGTTGCTCAGCCTGCCTTTGCCACCGATCAAAGGCGCGATTGTTAACCTTAGTTTGTCACCGTTGACGAGGCTGGGGTGGTGGACGAGGCGTCCGGGACCCGCCAATCAGCGAGTGTGAGAGGGAGCAAATGTCGGCGTGTGGTCAAGACGTTTTGATCGAGCAAAAATGTTGGTTAACTACTGTTAAGCATCCTGATTTCAGTGATTTAAGATACATTTTTTTGTAAAAGGGAGTGCGTCGTGTGCGTGGCAGTTGGGCGAGGTTGCGGGTTCTGGGAGGTGACTCTCGCTGGGCGATCGGTGGAGGAAATCGAGTCATTTTGCCGCAGAAAAAAATTTCAGATTGGTGGGCTGGCGTCTTGGAATGGGGTTCGTTGGGCCCCAGAGCAGACCAGCAGACCAGAGTAGACCAGCAGCCTCTGCTGGTTTGGGGCTAGATAGCGGCCGAGGCGGCGTAGGGCTAAGGGCGTAGTGTAGACCAGCAGCCCTCTGCTGGTTTGGAGCTAGGTAGCGGCCGAGGCGGCGTAGGGCCATAGGGCGAGTAGACCAGCAGCCTCATGGGCTGGTGTTGGGGCTGAGGTAGCGGCCGAGGCGAAGCGCGTAGCGCGAAGGGCGTAGGGCGTAGGGTTGGGGCGTTGCGGGGCCGAGGGGCGTTTTTGACGCGAAGGTTGGAAGAGGCTGAAAAATTGAGGGCAGAAAAATTGGGGGCGAGGAAGGGTGAAGGGTGAAACGGGGATTGGGTTCTTGGTTCTTGGTTCTTGGTTCTTGGTTCTTGGTTGAAAGACATCTGCCAAAAGAGGCCCCGCGAACCCATCTGCCCCCAGGCCCGGAGGGCCGACACAACCCCTGCCGGTGGCGTGAGCCACCGGTGGGTGGCCCCAATGATCAGAGTACCATGAGGCCCGGAGGGCCGACACAAATTCTCGGCGGGAAGGCAGAAAAATTTTGGGCAGAAAGATTGCAGCGACCAATTGGGCGACGTTGCTTTGGCAGGCCAAGGTTATGAGGCACGGAGCCACGGATGGGCACGGAGGTAACACGGATGGTTCCAGGGCGACGGTTATTGATTCTGAAGACAAGATGAACACCGATGCCGCTGCGCGCGAGCGACGCCACTCAGCTGCCATCTCGTTAAGAACGCTCAAACATTTTCGTGGTCGTGCTCGTGCTCCTGTAATCGTAATCGAATACAGTCGGGAAAAGGCAGCGCAGCTGCGAAGCGGCGTAGACCAGCAGCCCTCTGCTGGTCTGGGGCTAGTGTAGCGCGCTGAGGCGCGCTAAGGGCGTAGGGCGTAGGGTTGGGGCGTTGCGGGGCCGAGGGGCGTTTCTGACACGAAGGTTGGGAGAAGGCAGAAAGATTGGGGGCAGAAAAATTGGGAGGCGAGGAAGGGTGAAGGGTGAAACGGGGATTGGGTTCTTGGTTCTTGGTTCTTGGTTCTCGGTTCTTGGTGCTTGGTTCCTTGAATCTTGGTGCTTGGTGCTTGGTTGAAAGACATCTGCCAAAAGAGGCCGCGCGAACCCATCTGCCCCCAGGCCCGCAGGGCCGGCACAACCCCTGCCGGTGGCGTGAGCCACCGGTGGGTGGCGCCTTTGTAGGGGCTATGAAGGCACCTCCAACCCTAAACTCAACAACTCCCATTTTTCTTCCTAGAATCTTTCTGCCTCTGCATCACTTCGGCCACCACCAAGCCCCAAACCAGCAGAGGGCTGCTGGTGTACAGAGGCCCGGAGGGCCGACACAAGTATCTCGCGCGGTGAGAGAGGCAGAAAAATTTTGGGCAGAAAGATTGCAGCGACCAAGGGCGACGTTGCTTTGGCAGGCCAAGGTTATGAGGACGGAGCCACGGATGGACACGGAGGTACACGGATGGTTCAGGGGCGACGGTTATTGGATTTAAAGACAAGATGAACACCGATGCCGCTGCGCGGCGAGCACGCCCCCGGCTGCTATCTCGTTAGAACGCTCAAACATTTTTCGTGCTCGTGCTCGTGCTCGTAATCGTAATCGAATACAGTCGGGAAAAGGCAGCGCGAAGCGCGAAGGGCGTAGTGTAGACCAGCAGCCCTCTGCTGGTTTGGGGCTAGGTAGCGGCCGAGGCGGCTAAGGGCGTAGGGCGTAGGGTTGGGGCGTTGCGGGGCCGAGGGGCTTTTCTGACACGAAGGTTGGGAGAAGGCAGAAAGATTGGGGGCAGAAAAATTGGGAGGCGAGGAAGGGTGAAGGGTGAAACGGGGATTGGGTTCTTGGTTCTTGGTTCCTTGAATCTTGGTGCTTGGTTGAAAGACATCTGCCAAAAGAGGCCCCGCGAACCCAACTGCCCCCAGGCCCTGAGGGCCGACACAACCCCTGCCGGTGGCGTGAGCCACCGGTGGCTGGCCCAATGTTCAAGTGGCTCATGAGGCCCGGAGGGCCGACACAAGTACGTTGCGAAATGAAGAGGCAGAAAAATTTTGGGCAAAAAAATTGCAGCGACCAAGGGCGACGTTGCTTTGGCAGGCTAAGGTTATGAATACGGAGCCACGGATGGACACGGAGGAACACGGATGGTTCAGGGGCGACGGTTATTGGATTTAAAGACAAGATGAACACCGATGCCGCTGCGCGGCGAGCATGCCCCCGGCTGCTATCTCGTTAGAACGCTCAAACATTTTTCGTGCTCGTGCTCGTAATCGTAATCGAATACAGAACGGATGGAGCGAGCAAGGTTCTTGGTTCTAGCTTGGAAAACCACTGCCAAGAGACGCCCATTTGAACCCTACTGCCCCCAGGCCCGGAGGGCCGACACAACCCCTGCCGGTGGCGTAAGCCACCGGTGGGTGGCCCAATGTTCAAGTGGCTCGTGAGGCCCGGAGGGCCGACACAAGTATCTCGCGCGGTGGGAAGGCAGAAAAATTTTGGGCAGAAAGATTGCAGCGACCAAGGGCGACGTCGCTTTGGCAGGCCAAGGTTATGAAGACGGAGCCACGGATGGGCACGGAGGAACACGGATGGTTCAGGGGCGACGGTTGTGGATTTGAAGACAAGATGAACACCGATGCCACGCGCGCGGCGAGCACGCCCCCGGCTGCTATCTCGTTAGAACGCTCAAACATTTTTCGTGCTCGTGCTCGTAATCGTAATCGAATACAGCACGGATGGAGCGAGCAAGGTTCTTGGTTCTAGCTTGGAAAACCACTGCCAAGAGACGCCCATTTGAACCCTACTGCCCCCAGGCCCGGAGGGCCGACACAACCCCTGCCGGTGGCGTAAGCCACCGGTGGCTGGCCCAATGTTCAAGTGGCTCGTGAGGCCCGGAGGGCCGACACAAGTATCTCGCGCGGTGAGAAGGCAGAAAAATTTTGGGCAGAAAGATTGCAGCGACCAAGGGCGACGTCGCTTTGGCAGGCCAAGGTTATGAAGACGGAGCCACGGATGGGCACGGAGGAACACGGATGGTTCAGGGGCGACGGTTATTGGATTTGAAGACAAGATGAACACCGATGCCGCTGCGCGGCGAGCACGCCCCCGGCTGCTATCTCGTTAGAACGCTCAAACATTTTTCGTGCTCGTGCTCGTGCTCGTGCTCGTGCTCGTAATCGAATACAGCACGGATGGAGCGAGCAAGGTTCTCGGTTCTCGGTTCTCGGCTTTTGGTTCTTGGTGCTTGGTGCTTGGTCGGGGCGACTTGAGCCATGGATGGGACGCTCAATACAGGCGCTGGATTGTACATGGCGTAGCCGCGCAACAACGCCAGCGGTTTGTGTTAGAATTGGTCCGTGTGGAGGGCGATTCTTGGGGCTCTGACAGGGAGCGAACCGATGTTAGGTAGGTTGACGAGCGAGTCATGTGGTTTGGCGGTGCGTGGTTTGGCGTTGCTTGGCTTAGCGTTGGTGTGGCTGGTCGGGCTGCTAGTGCTGCCGACCGTGTCGCTGGTGAAAGCTTCGACGCTAAAACTCCCGGTCGCTGGAGGTTCCTGGCAGGAGCCTGCGACGTTGGCGGTGCCCGGGAGCTCGGAGGCCCATCAGGTCTATTGGTTGCGGTGTTGGGTCAAGGTCCACGACAATTTCTTTACGCCCCACGAACGCAACCTGTTCGAAGAATCGGTCGGGATCCATGTCAAAGGGTTTGTGGGAGCGCACGAGCTGTGGGTCAACGGCCAGAAGATCGGTGTGGCGGGGCGTTCCCGCCCGCCTATGAGCCGGCCGAGAGTGATTTGATCCGACACAAAGTACCGGCGGGCACTTTGGTACCAGGCCAATGGAACGAGGTGGCGTTTCGCGTTTATCAGTCTGGGCCGCGCGATGGCTTTCAAGTCGCGCCGTTCATTATGAACTACTTCTACGAATGCGTGCTGGAGGGCGATTGGGAGTTCTGGTCGGCGGACGCTTTGGTGCCTGGTCCGGCTTTAGCGCAGCAGCCTGTTAGGTCGGCCTTTCAGCAGTTCCGGGATTCGCAAGAGGTGTTGGGTCGAGCGGAGCAGGTGCCGGGCCCGAGTCTACCTCCCGGTGAAGCAGCCGCAGCGATCGATACGGTCGAGGGCTTGAGTGCCGAGTTGCTGTTGCACGAGCCCGTGGTCGCTCAGCCGTTTCAGTTCAGCTTCGACGAGCGAGGCCGGCTGTGGGTCGCTCAATGTCGTCAATACCCTTATCCGGCTGGTTTGAAGATGTTGAGTCGAGATCGCTACTATCGTTCGCATTACGATAAAGTCCCCCCTGCCCCGCCGCACCACGATCCGGGCGCGGACTTGATCTCAATTCATGAGGACACGAACGGCGATGGGCAATTCGACACCCACAAGGTTTTTGTCTCGGGGTTGAACCTGGCGAACTCCGTGGTCAAAGGCGACGGCGGTGTGTGGGTGATGCACACGCCCTACTTGCTGTTCTATCCCGATGCCGACGGCGACGATGTGCCAGACGGTCCGCCGGAGGTGCACTTGAGTGGCTTTGGCTTGGAGGATACACACGCCATGGCCAACGGCTTGGTGTGGGGGCCAGACGGTTGGCTCTACGGTTGTCAAGGCAGTTCGACGTCGTGTCGCGTCGTACGGCCAGGGGTGGATCCCGCGGATGCGGCCGGTGTGTACTTCGAGGGCTGCATGGTGTGGCGCTACGAGCCGCGGACCAAAGCCTTTGAGCTCTTTGCCGAGGGTGGCGGGAACACCTTTGGATTGGAGTTTGATGCGCAGGGTCGATTGTATTCGGGGCACAATGGCGCGGAGACTCGTGGGTGGCACTTTGTGCAAGGCGGATTCTACTTGATGCAACATGCGGATCCTGGCAAATTTGGCCCGCCGCGGAATCCCTATGCGTTTGGTGACCTGCCAATGATGGCCGCTTCGCATCCAGTCGTGCGTTTCAGTCACTTTGGGGCGTTTGTCGATGGAGCCGCCCTGCCCTCCTCGGCGGCTGGCCAGTTGTGGGTGTTGGACCCGTTGCACAATGAAGTGATCGCCGTGGATCGTCAGCGACGCGGGGCGACGTTCTTGACGTCGGATCGTGGGGTGGTGGTCAAGAGTCGCGACGAAGCGTTTCGGCCTGTGTATGTGGCCAATGCGCCTGACGGTTCGCTGTACGTGGCCGACATGTACGAGTATTACATTGCCCACGGCCAGCACTATCAGAATCAAATCGACACGACCACCGGTCGGATCTACCGCTTGAAGGGCTCGGGGTTGGCGTTGGAGACGGACGTCAACGCGGCCGCCAAGTCGGTCGCGGAACTGGAGGTGTGGTTGAGTCATCCTAACAAGTGGCAGCGCTGGATGGCCAGTCGCGAGTTGGGGCGACGCGGGGACTTGGCCGGTTTGGCGGGACGCTTTAACGAGTTACCATCGGTGGCGGCCTTGCACGCATTGTGGGCGGTGTATCAAGGTCAGGCGATGACGGAGGCGATGTGGTCTCAAGCGTTGACGCATGAGGACGCGGTGGTTCGACTTTGGGCGGTCCGGTTGTTGGGGGATTGTTATGGCGTGCAGCGGAATTTGGGCTTGCCGCCAGTGGACGGGCCGGGTCGTGTGGCAGAGTCGATTCCGGCGAGTTTGTGGGACGTGCTGCGGGAGCAGGTCGAGCGGGAGTCGGACGTGGAGGTGCGGTCGCAGATGGCCGCGACGGCTCGGCGTTTGACTTTCGAGCAGGGCTTGGCGATCGTCGATCGATTGTTGGAGCGGGCGGACGACGTGGACGATCCGTTCGTGCCGCTGCTGTGTTGGTGGGTATTCGAAGCGCACTTGCCGGCGGAGGCTGAAGGGGTGATGGGGTACTTTAGCGTGGCGGAGAGACGCGCGCGGCCGATGGTCCTGCGGCAGGTCTTACCACGATTGGCTCGGCGGTTTGCCATCGAGGGGAAACGCGTGGAATTGCTGAGGGTGGCGGCGTTGTTGCGTTGGGCGGTGGAGTCGGAGGCGGAGTCGGAACGGCAGGTGGCGGCGGTGATGGAAGGTTTCGAGGAGGCTTATCGGGGGCGAGCAATGACGGCGTTGCCGGACGAATTGCTGCAAGTGTTGGCGGAAGCAGGGGGCGGATCGCTGCTGTTTCGCATGCGGCAAGGTCAGGCGGACGCGTTTGACTTGGCGTTGGAGCGGATTGAGGATGGGGCGGAGGAGCTGGGGGAGCGGTTGAATTTGCTCCGTGGCTTTGGGGAGTTGGATTATCCGGCGGCGGTACCGCGATTGCTGGGGTTGCTAACGAGTGACACGACGCCGGCGATAAGACGAGCGGTTCTGGCCGCGTTGACTCGGTACGATCAGCCGGCGATCGCTGCGACGACGTTGGAGCTGTTGCCGCAGTGGGATGGTGAGGTTCGGACGGCGGGCTTGGCGTTGCTCGTGTCGCGACCGGTTTGGTGTCGCCAATTGGTAGCGGCCTTGTCGGCGGGGGATGTGCCCTCGTCGTGGTTACCGGCGAATTTGGTGGATCAATTGCGTTCGGACCCGGATCTGGAGCTGCGTCGGGTGGCGGAGCAGTTGTTTCCGTCGCGGCGAGCGACGACGGCTCAGGTGCAGGCGTTGATCGCCGAGGTGGAGACGACCTTGCGGGAGGCGGCGGGGAATCCGTACGGCGGCGAGGCGATCTACATGGAGCGGTGCGCGGCGTGTCACAAATTGTTCTTCAAAGGAGGCAACTTGGGGCCGGACTTGACCAGTTATCAACGAGACAATTTGGGTACGATGTTGATCAGTATTGTGAATCCGAGTGCCGAGATTCGCGAGGGTTACGAATTGTTGCGGGTCTTGACGGCGGATGGTCGGATCATGCAGGGCTTTCAGGTGGATCGCGACAACCAAGTGTTGGTGCTGCGTGGGCCGGACGGGCAGGACATGGCCTTGGCATTGGAGGAGATCGAGCAGTTGGAGGCGGCCGGCCGTAGCCTGATGCCGGACGGATTATTGGACGGATTGTCGCCACAACAGATTCGTGACTTGTTTGCCTATTTGCGAATTTCGCAGCCGTTTACGAACTGATACGGTTATGTAAACCAATTCCCCCTGTAAACCAATTCCCCCTGTAAACCAATTCCCCCTGTAAACCAATTCCCCCTGTACACCATTTCCCCCTGTACACCATTTCCCCGAAATGGTCCTTCCTGCCAGGTCGCAGACCTGGCGGTTAGTACCCTTGCTCGACTTATTTTTTGCTGGCGACAACGGTCGTGGAGCCATTTCGCTCAATTGGTCCTATGTGCCAGGCCGCACCGTGCAAGCTTTGTTAGTAGGCACGCCGCTATGGAGTTGCTGGCCCAACTGCCAGACCTGCGGTCTGGCCGGGAAACCAATTCGGGGAATTGGTCTACAGGGGAATTGGTCGACTGTAAACCATTTCCCCGAAATGGTCCTTCCTGCCAGGTCGTAGACCTGGCGGTTAGTACCCTTGTTTGACTGTTTATTTGATGGGGAGACCGGTTTGTACACCAGTTTCTATAATGGTTCTTTGTGCCATGCCGCACGTTGCGAGTTGGATTTGTTAGCGGGCGGCGGTCGAGTTGCTGGCCCAACGCCCAGACCTGCGGTCTGGCGGGGAAACCAATTCGGGGAATTGGTTTGCAGGGGAATTGGTCGACTGTAAACCATTTCCCCGAAATGGTCCTTCCTGCCAGGTCGTAGACCTGGCGGTTAGTACCCTTGTTGGACTTTGTTTTCGCTGACGACACCGGTCGTGGAGTATTTCCCTCAATTGGTCCTATGTGCCAGGCCGCACCGTGCAAGCTTTGTTAGTAGGCACGCCGCTATGGAGTTGCTGGCTCAACGGCCAGACCTGCGGTCTGGCGGGGAAACCAATTCGGGGAATTGGTCTACAGGGGAATTGGTCGACTGTAAACCATTTCCCCGAAATGGTCCTTTGTGCCAGGTCGCAGACCTGGCGGTTAGTCCGCTTGTTCGACTTCCTGTTTGCTGGCCGCACTGGTCGTGGGGCAGTTCCCTGAATTGGTTCTTTGTGCCGGGCCGCACGTTGCGAGATGGATTTGTTGGCGGGCGGCGGTCGAGGTGTTGGCCGATGGCCAGACCTGCGGTCTGGCGGGGAAACCAATTCGGGGAATTGGTCTACAGGGGAATTGGTCTACTGTAAACCATTTCCCCGAAATGGTCCTTCCTGCCAGGTCGCAGACCTGGCGGTTAGTACCCTTGGCTAAACCGGAATTCTCGGGCCGACTCTGCTGCCCACCAAAGTACGTGCCCTTCTCTGCTAGCAATTTGTTTTGGGGTGATTCATTTGTAAATATCTGTCGGTTAAACTCTCTCGATGTGGCTTTTCGATGTGTTTTTCTTGCAAGGAGAATGTGATGGGAGAGGTACCTCAGTTTGGTTTTTTTGATCGCGAGCGTCCGACGGAATATCGAAAGCACAATTTGCCGCATTGGTTTCAATCGGGTGTTGCGATGTTCGTGACGTTTCGGTTGCTGGATTCGTTGCCATCCGAGGTCCTGCTGAGGATGCGACAAGAATTTTTGGCCTGGATCAAGTCGATGCACTTTTCTGAGATTCTCACGGAGGGGTTCTTTCAAGCCAAGACGCCCGCTTTCGAAGCTGCTATGGAGTTGTTGTCACCGAGAGACAGAAAGCGGGTGGTAAAACGCTACGGTCAATTGTTTAATTTGGAATTGGATCGGTGCCACGGCGCCTGTCCGTTGAGGGATCCTGATGTGGCGAAGATAATGGCGGACCATATGCTGCATTTCGACGGCAAACGGTACGATTTGGATAGTTTCGTGGTCATGCCAAATCATATTCACGCTATTTTGCAATTTCGCCCTGGTTACGTGTTAAAAGGGCTCAGCCAAAGTTGGTTGCGTCTATCGGCTCGGGGGATCAATGCTCATTTGAAACAGAGTGGCGCGTTGTGGCGGCCAGAGCCGTTTGATCACTTGATTCGCTCGGCGGAGCAGTTTGAACGTCTTCGCGTTTACATCCGGGAGAATCCGGAGATGGCAGGATTGCAGGAAGGTGAATTTTTCTACTACACGAGGTAGTGGAGTGAGTTGAGCAGTTGAATGATTGGGCCCGGTTCACGTGTAGACTCGTTCCTGGAAATTTTTTTTGCCTGGTCGCGTGTGGCGAGTATTGCTTGTTGGCGGGCGGCGGTCGAGGTGCTGGGCGGATTGTCAGGTCTGCTCTGTAAACCATTTCCCCGAAATGGTCCTTTGTGCCAGGTCGCAGACCTGGCGGTTAGTACTCTTGTTTGACTTCGTTTTTGCTGGCCACACCGGTCGAGGAGTCTTTTCCCTCAATTGGTCCTTTGTGCCAGGTCGCACCGTGCAAGCTTTGTCAGTTGGCAGGCCGCCATCGAGGTGCTGGCCCAATGGCCAGCCCTGCGGTCTGGCGGGGAAACCAATTCGGGGAATTGGTCTACAGGGGAATTGGTCTACTGTAAACCATTTCCCCGAAATGGTCCTTTGTGCCAGGTCGTAGACCTGGCGGTTAGTACCCTTGTTTGACTGTTTATTTGATGGGGAGACCGGTTTGTACACCAGTTTCTATAATGGTCCTATGTGCCAGGTCGCACTTTGCGAGATGGATTTGTTGGCGGGCGGCGATCGAGGTGCTGGCCCAACTGCCAGACCTGCGGTCTGGCGGGGAAACCAATTCGGGGAATTGGTCTACAGGGGAATTGGTCTACTGTAAACCATTTCCCCGAAATGGTCCTTTGTGCCAGGTCGTAGACCTGGCGGTTAGTACCCTTGTTTGACTGTTTATTTGATGGGGAGACCGGTTTGTACACCAGTTTCTATAATGTTCCTATGTGCCAGGCCGCACGTTGCGAGATGGATTTGTTGGCGGGCGGCGGTCGAGGTGCTTGGCCCAATGGCCAGCCCTGCGGTCTGGCGGGGAAACCAATTCGGGGAATTGGTCTACAGGGGAATTGGTCTACTGTAAACCATTTCCCCGAAATGGTCCTTTGTGCCAGGTCGCAGACCTGGCGGTTAGTACCCTTGTTTGACTTCCTGTTTGCTGGCCGCACTGGTCGTGGGGCCATTTGCCTCACTTGGTCCTATGTGCCATGCCGCACGTTGCGAGATGGATTTGTTAGCGGGCGGCGGTCGAGGTGCTGGCCCAATGGCCAGCCCTGCGGTCTGGCGGGGAAACCAATTCGGGGAATTGGTTTACAGGGGAATTGGTCGACTGTAAACCATTTCCCCGAAATGGTCCTTTGTGCCAGGTCGTAGACCTGGCGGTTAGTACCCTTGTTTGACTTCGTTTTTGCTGGCCGCACTGGTCGTGGGGCCATTTGCCTCACTTGGTCCTATGTGCCAGGCCGCACGTTGCGAGATGGATTTGTTGGCGGGCGGCGGTCGAGGTGCTGGGCGGATGGCCAGACCTGGGGTCTGGCGGGGAAACCAATTCGGGGAATTGGTCTACAGGGGAATTGGTCGACTGTAAACCATTTCCCCGAAATGGTCCTTTGTGCCAGGTCGTAGACCTGGCGGTTAGTACCCTTGTTAGACTTCGTTTTTGCTGGCCACACCGGTCGTGGCGCCATTTGCCTCACTTGGTCCTATGTGCCATGCCGCACGTTGCGAGATGGATTTGTTAGCGGGCGGCGGTCGAGGTGCTTGGCCGATGGCCAGCCCTGCGGTCTGGCGGGGAAACCAATTCGGGGAATTGGTCTACAGGGGAATTGGTCGACTGTAAACCATTTCCCCGAAATGGTCCTTTGTGCCAGGTCGTAGACCTGGCGGTTAGTACCCTTGTTAGACTTCGTTTTTGCTGGCCACACCGGTCGTGGCGCCATTTGCCTCACTTGGTCCTATGTGCCATGCCGCACGTTGCGAGATGGATTTGTTAGCGGGCGGCGGTCGAGGTGCTTGGCTGATGGCCAGCCCTGCGGTCTGGCGGGAAACCAACCCGGGGAATTGGTCTACAGGGGAATTGGTTCACTGTAAACCATTTCCCCGAAATGGTCCTTTGTGCCAGGTCGTAGACCTGGCGGTTAGTACCCTTGTTTGACTTCCTGTTTGCTGGCCGCACTGGTCGTGGGGCAGTTCCCTGAATTGGTTCTTTGTGCCGGGTCGCACTTTGCGAGATGGATTTGTTGGCGGGCGGCGGTCGAGGTGCTGGGCGGATGGCCAGACCTGCGGTCTGGCGGGGAAACCAATTCGGGGAATTGGTCTACAGGGGAATTGGTCGACTGTAAACCATTTCCCCGAAATGGTCCTTTGTGCCAGGTCGTAGACCTGGCGGTTAGTACCCTTGTTTGACTTCCTGTTTGCTGGCCGCACTGGTCGTGGGGCAGTTCCCTGAATTGGTTCTTTGTGCCGGGCCGCACGTTGCGAGATGGATTTGTTGGCGGGCGGCGGTCGAGGTGCTTGGCCCAATGGCCAGCCCTGCGGTCTGGCGGGGAAACCAATTCGGGGAATTGGTTTACAGGGGAATTGGTTTACAGGGGAATTGGTCTACAGGGGAATTGGTTTACAGGGGAATTGGTCTACGGGGCCAGTGGTTTACCGTTTTGGCCCACTTGAGGGAATTGCGGGGATTGGGCACTATAGGGAGCGGTGGGGGCGTGACAGAGCGGTTGCGTGAAATCGGGGGCGGACGGTCGGTTATCGTCCGTGAAACGCGGCGGAACTGGAGAAATTGGGGTGGAAGTGGCGATGATACGGTGGGCTGCGTCCACGACAGAGCGGTGAGGCTGGTTTATGGCACTATTTGAAATCGAGACGGACGGCCACATTGTGATTACGTGGGCGGTTGATGAAAACGCCGCTCGGAAGGTGGTTGACGACGCGTTCCCCTACGAGGCGGTGCGGCGGATTGTCAAGCGACCGCGAGACAGTTGGGTGATCAGCAAGAGTGCCCTGGGTCTGCTCTCCGAGCCGTCGCAGCCCTGCGATGTCGCTCGCGAGTGCTTGTTGAGTGCTGGGGGCGACAAAGTTCGGGCGGTCCGGTTGTATATGAACCAGACCGGGGACGACTTGGAGACGGCCAAAAAGGCGATCGAGTCGAACATGGCGATGGGGTGGTAATGCCGCCTGATGGTTCACGTGGCGTTCCGCCGGATTTGCTGAGAGATTGGTCCGACCGCGAGACCCTGGTCGAACACTTGGCCGGCCGATTTCCTCTGGCCAACTCACGCTTAGAAGTGGCGGGCCAGGACCTGGAGTTGCTGGCGGTCGCCAACCCGCACGACAATATCGATGACTTGATGGGCGAGGTCGTGGAGGGCGATTTCCAGTGGGAGCCGTTCTGGGCTCAGGCTTGGCCCAGTGCTTTGAGCTTGGGCCAATGGATGGCGTTGGAGCGGCCTCAGGCTTGGGCGGGGTGTCGTGTCTTGGATTTGGGCTGCGGGGTCGGCGTATGCGGGTGTATCGCAGCCTCTCTGGGAGCGACCGTGACCCTGGCCGATTATGCTCGGCCGGCCGTCTTATTTGCGGCCGCAAACGTGTGGCCGTGGCGTGCGACGGCGACGGCTCGGGTGGTTGATTGGCATCACGATCGGCTGGGCGAGCGATTTGACGTGATTTTGGGGGCGGATATCGTCTACGAGCAGCGGAATTGGGATGCGTTGCAGCAGTTCTTCTTGGAGCATTTGGCCGACGGCGGCGAGTTGATTCTGACGGAACCGGGGCGAGAAACCGGCGAAACTTTCCAGGCATTTTTAAAACAGCATGGCTGGGATTTGCAGGCGGCGGTGTTGAAGATCTTGGACAACCAGCGTCCCTTGCGGTTACTGCTGGCGAAGTTGAAGTAGCCCGTAAGACTTGTCCGAGATTCCATGCGGGCCGAGATTCTGCTGCTCGAGGGGCATCACGGTGTCTCTACGGGGGGGCGGGTCGTTGCCGCTCGTGGTTCCGGTCTTGGGGGTGCTGATCGGCCGGCGGCGGCGTGCCAGTCACTCGGGCAGCGGCAGGAGTGCTCGGATTTGAAAGCCTGCGGGCTGGCGATTGTGCCAAGTCAGGTGCCCCTGGTGGGCTTCGACAATCCGGAGGGCTTTGGCCAGGCCGAAGCCGAGGCCGCGACCGGCTTCTCGGCCGGAGTAGAACGGGTCGCAGAGGAACGGCAGCGATTCGGGTGCCGGCGAGTGCCCCGCGTCGAGGACATCGAGGACAACGGTGGCGTGTCCAGCGGGCGATGTGTGGGATCCCAGTCGCACGATGATCTCGGCGGTCTCCGGGCAGGCGGCGACGGCTTCGACGGCGTTCCGGGCGAGGGCTTGCACCAGGACCCCAAATTGGTGCGGGTCGACATGGGCGATCATGGCGTCAGCCGGCAATTGGAGTTCGATCGGGTGAGCGGGGTTGGCCAGTTGTCGTCGCAGGGCCGCGACGTTCTGGGTCACAAGGGCCACCAGGTCGACGCGTTGCGGTCGATGGGGCGGCGGCGAGGCGTAGTGCATGAGATTGGCCAGCATGTCGAACGCGCGAAAAGCTTGGGCGTTGATTGTTTGCAGGGTCTGGCGGCGTTGGAGATTCGTCTCGCTGGGCAACAGCGTTTGGGCTCGGGTGGCGATGTTCGCCAGTGGATTGTTGATCTCGTGGCTGGCGCCGTAGGCCAGGCGTTTGAGCGACGCCAGTTTTTCTTGCTCGAGTTGTCGGCTCCAAACGAGGCGTTCTTGCAACAGCATGACGCGGGCGATGAGCCCGGTTTGGAGGCTGGGGCAGGCAGGCTCGCCAGAGCGACTGGGGGGATCCCCTGTCACGTCGGACGCTGGGAAGTAGGCCGTGTCGAGCGTCGGGAAGGGGGCCGCATCGGCCGGGATTGCTGGGTTGTCTGACCGCTTCAATGGGTGGGAAATGTGTTGGGAGAGGTGTGAGTCAATCGGTGAGGCTGACTCGAGATAACTCCATAGTGTGGGCAGCCAGTCGTGCGCGGGGAGGTCTGCCGGAGAGTCGCCGGTGGTGGAGGCATCGACTCTGCCGGGCGGCTTGCGGGAACGGCGCGATTTGGGTGGAGGGAGTTCGTGAAGCGAGTCGGCGGAGAGTAGAGGCTGGTTCAGCCAGTTGAGTAACGTTGACAGGCGGTCCAAGAGAGCAGGCAGTGACGGCGAGTTGAGCGGCGGTAGGCAGTATGCGTCGCGTGGGACAAGTGCGTCGGCTCCGAGTGGCGTGTCGGCCGAGTTGTCAGGCCCGTTGTCTGCGGGGAGTTGCGGCAGTTGTAAGGCCGCGGCGACAGCCGGAATTGCCTGGTGGAGGGAGGCGAGAAGTGGCGCGTCGTGCCCGCCGCCTTCCGGAGCGGAGTCCGTTCCGGAAGGGCGAGGTACGATGGCAGCGGAGCAACGGATCGCTTGGTCCAGGGCAGCGGCCAAGGCCAACTGATCGGAGCGAGACCAAGCGAGGCGGCTCGAGGCGGACGGCATAGCGGTCACCTAGCGAGGGGTTAGGTGCCGGTGGCGGCGCGTTCCATATCGAGCAATTCGCAGCAACGGTTCAGCAGGTCCTCGACGGCGAAGGGCTTGTTCATAAAGTCGTTGGCGCCGGCTTTGCGGAGGTCCTCGATCTTCTCTTGTTCGATCATGCCGGAGATGCACATGATCTTGACGGCTTCCAGGCCGCTGTCGCCGCGGACTCGAGCGCAGACTTCGCGACCGTTGATGTCTGGCAGCATCACATCGAGGACCACCAGATCGGGCTCGAACTCCAGGATCATCATGCCGGCGTTGAAGCCATTGTTGGCGGTGCGAACGTCGAAACGCCCGTCGCGTGAGAACACGTCTTGCATCAGCTCGACCAGTTCCACGTCGTCATCGACCAGCAGGACTTTTCGCTTGCCGCTCTCCAGGGCATCGGTCGGGATGCCGTTGTCTCGCATGAACACGTACAACTGATCGCGGGGAATGCGGCGAAAGCGGCTGCCGGGGACGCGAAAGCCTTTGAGTGTGCCGTTGTCGAAGCAGCGGATGATGGTCTGCTGACTGACTTTGCAGATCTTGGCGGCTTCGCCAGTAGTAAAGACGGTCTTCTTGGTCATGGAATCTTCCTTTCCGTGCGCCGGTAAATGTTGGAACTACGCTGCGGATGAGCGAGGGGTTCCACCGAGTCAATCCATTGGTTTCGGGCGGTGGGGGCCGGTCGGCTCCCAGGCAAGCTTGGAGGGGTAGGTCGCCGAGTGCTCGCAGTGCCCGCCAGTTCCCCTGGGTTCCCGGTTTACCTGGATCCCAGAGTCGCTGGAGCTCGGCCTTCGCTTGAACTCTCAGTTTGCCTTATCTACGAGTTTGCCAAGTTTGCCCCTGTCGCCGGAATATAGCCCAAAGTCCCCAGACAGGTCAACGTGAATTCTGACGGCGTAAACTGCTGAAAATACTGAGTTTGCGGTAGGCGGCCGAAAATGGGCAAAATTATCTGACGCGGAAAATTGACGTTTTAAAAGCTGGGGAAGCTTGCTAACTTCCCAGCAGGCGACTGATGTGGGGTTCGGGAGAGAAAACGACTGCATGATCGAGCGATTGATTTTGTTGCTGGTTGTCGGTGTGTCGCTAGTGACTGCGGGTTGCGGCACGACGGCGCAGCGTGTCGCGATGGAACAGTTGTTGGTATCCGACGCGGTGGATCAAGCAGTCGGCCAGATTGACTTTTCACCGTTGGCCGGGCGAGACGTGTTCTTGGACCCCGAATACGTTCGCACCGTGCGCCCCTTGGGCTTTGTGAACTCTGACTATGTTCTAAGCACGCTGAGGCATCAGATTGTGGCATCCGGTTGCCAATTGAAAGACCGCCGAGAAGACGCGGAGATCATCATTGAGCCGCGCGTTGGTTCGTTAGGAACGGACGACTACAACATCGTGTACGGCTTGCCTCGGAGTGAGGCTTCGGCGATCTTGGGCGCTGCCAGCAGCTCCGGCATTGCGTTGCCTGCGGTGCCGGAGATTGCGGTGGGCAAAAGTGAGTATCGACAGGGCTTTGCCAAGCTAACTGTGTTTGCGTATCGAGCAGATGACCGATCGGTGGTGTGGCAGTCGGGTGTGGCCAAGTCGACAGCAACCAGTCGCGATACCTGGGTGATGGGGGCTGGGCCGTTTCAAAAGGGCACCATTTATCGGGACAAAAAGTTGGGTGGCTACAGCAGGCTGGCGAACGCCTGGGGGCCAGGAAGCCCAGTGACAGCCACCCCGCCCTACTTGGTTGCTCGTGACTATCCCAATAACTTGGCACCGGCTGACGTCAGCGACGCGAGCTCGGTGGCGGCTAACGACTCCTCTGGCGTTGAGTCCGCGGGGGCCGTCTCTGGAGCGGACTCCGAAACAGCGGGCAGTGGTCATGACGCGGCTGGGAACGTGGCCACGAACGCAGCAGGGAGCGCCGGTACGTTGATTCAAATGGTGCCACTGCCACCGCCCCAGGTGAGCACTCCGGCAGCAGGAGCGCGGACGGCGACGCCGCTCCTTCCTCGGGACATGGGTCAGCCGCAACGGCGCTAATACGTCGAGGATCAAGGCTGCCGCCGCAACCTCTGATTTTCCAGGCGAGCGGTGTTGGTTACATTGATGGCATGAACAGTACACCGGAACTACCGTCCAAATATCTGATCTTGGGTACCGCTGGGCACATCGATCACGGGAAAACCACGCTGGTGCGGGCCCTGACGGGCAAGAATACGGATCGCTTGCCCGAGGAACAGAAGCGGGGAATCACCATCGAGTTGGGCTTTGCTCACCTGTCTTGTCCTCCGTACGAGTTTGGCATCGTAGATGTGCCGGGGCATCATCGATTTGTGAAGACAATGTTGGCGGGTTCGACGGGCGTCGACCTGGTGATGCTGATCGTGGCTGCCGATGACTCGATCAATCAACAGACACGTGAGCACTTGGATATTCTCAAATTTCTGGATATTCCTGCTGGGGTGATCGTCTTGAGCAAGTGCGATCGAGTGGAGGCCGAGTGGCTGGAGATGGTGGAGGAGGAGGTCCGCGAATTGGTGGCGGACAGTTTCTTGGCCCAGGCGCCGATTGTACGGACCTCGGCGGCGACCGGTGCGGGCTTGGACGAACTGAAACGAGCCTTGATGGCGGCAGGCGAGGTAGCGGTTGCAGCGCGAGCGCCGCGATTGGAACAGCCCTTTCGAATGCCGATCGACCGAGTCTTCTCGATACCCGGGCACGGTACGGTCGTGACCGGCAGTGTGACTCACGGCCGATTGGCGGTGGGCGAGTCGATCCAGATTTTGCCCGAGTGGCCGGATCGTGAGATTCGTGTGCGACAGTTGCAATCGCACGACCGAGCGGTGGAGCATGTCGAGCGAGGCCAACGGGCGGCGGTCAACTTGGCGGGGGTTTCGGTGGAAGATGTCGGGCGGGGTTTTCAGTTGGTGGCACCGGGGCAATTGCCGGCCAGCGATTGTTTGACGGTCAGTTTGACGGCGTCGGAACAGATGGCGGTTGGTTTACGCGATCATCAGCCGATCCGTTTGCACTTGGCGACCAGCGTCGTGTTGGGCAAGGTACGCTTCCTGCAAGTGCGAAACAGAGGAGAGATCGGGACGACTCAGGCGCAGGCGGTAGATAGCGCCGGTTTAGCGGCTGAGAAGCCAGGCGAGACGCCAGGAGAGACGCTGGTGGCGACGCCTGCCGCTGGGCTTGGCGATCGGGTCGCTGCGGACGGTGGAATGCAAGCCGTCGATACTGCGCACGACTCTGCGATCGAAGCTGGGGACGACGCCGGGGACGGCGAGTTGGAGCGGTTAGCTCCGATCAAGGTGCTGGCTCCCGGGCAAACCATCTTGGCACAGTTGTTATTGGATCGTCCCGTCTTGGCGAATTGGGGCCAAAGGATGGTGGTACGACGCCCATCGCCAATCGAGACCTTGGGGCAAGCGGTGGTGCTGGATCCTTGCTTGGCCAGATTGGCTCGTCCGGACCGTAGTGACCTGGAGTATCTGCTGCAATTGCAATCTGCCGATGAGGTAGAACGTTTGACGGCGGCCATGTATTTTTCGTTGGACGGCCGGCCGCCTGGAGCAAACTTGCGAAGTCGGCTGGCGATTCCCACGGAGCACTGGGAGGCGGTCGTGCAAGCCGCGACGCAGAATTGGGTAACGATCAATGATCATGCGAATTACTGGGTGTTCCATCCGCGTCGGCTGGAAAAACTGCGACAGCTGATTTTGAAGTTTTTGGACCAACAACACACCTTGCAGCCAAAGCGATGGTTTATCGATCGGACGCTCGTGGAACGACACTTACATTTTGTCCCAGCAGCGGTGGTGATATCGCTGCTGCGGCAGTTGCAACAGACGCACAAGCTGCGGCATTCCGCGACCGGGATTGGCCTGCCGAACCGGGGTCCAAACCTGACGAAGAATCAGCTGAAACTATTGGAGCAATTGCTGCAGCAGTTTCGTTTGGCTGGCTTGAATCCTCCGACGATTGAGCAGTGCGTTGAGCAGACGCCGAAGAATAAACAAGACGTGGTGGACTTGTTGAAGATGGCCACAGAGAGCGGGGACTTGGTTGCGATCGACAAGCAGACTTATTTGGCGAGCGAGTGTTTCGAGGCGGCATGGCGAGTGCTGCTGCCACATTTTGCTGACGGCGTTGGGTTGACGGTCAGCCAGATTCGCGATCATTTAGAGATCACACGCAAGCTGGCGGTGCCCCTGTGCGAATACTTGGATGCGGTCGGTTTAACCGTCCGCAACGGTGATTTCCGACAGTTGGCAAGGGTGGAATCGACTATGGTTTAACGCTTGTCGGGCTGAGCGTTACTTCAGTCGGCGGCTGAGTGACTCCGAGAACCCCGGGAGTGTCGATGGGTGTCGGACCAACCATGGGATTGTTTTGCGTGAAGGATTCTTGATCTTTTGGAGTGGGTGGGGCGGCTTTGTTGTGCTGGGGTGGAGGATCGGTTAAGGTTTATCCCGAGCCGGGCAGGCGGGATGACTTGGCAGTGGACGCGAAAGGCACGGATGAACCCGAATCTGATCAAAAAGGCGTTTGTTTTAGACACCAATGTGATTCTGCACGATGCCAAGTGCTTGGACCGGTTCGGTCCGCACGATGTGATTGTGCCGATCACGGTCATCGAAGAGCTGGATCGATTCAAACGCGGGCATGACGACTTGAGCTTTCAGGCGAGGCAGTTTCTGCGGACGCTGGACGAATTGGCGGGTGCGATTCTGGATCGAGATGGCGTGTCGCTTGGTCCCGACCGGGGCCGGATTCGAGTGTGTCTGGGCGAACCGTTGGACGAGAAACTCCGTGTGTCGTTCATGCAGGATGCGCCGGACCATCGGATTTTAAATTCTGCGATTCGACTGCAGGGGCGGCGGCCCGAGTTGACGGTGGTTCTGATCTCCAAGGATACGAACCTGCGGCTGAAGGCCAAGGCCATGGGGGTTATCGCCGAGGACTACGAGGCGGATAAGGTCCGGAGCTTTGACGAACTCTACACCGGCAAACGGGTTGTTTTGGAGGTGGATCCTGAGCAGATTGAGGCTTTTTTTCAAAGCGACGAGCCCGTGCCGGCGGACACTTTGGGACAGTTGCAAGACTTGGTGGCCAACGAGTGCTTTGTGTTGAAGGCAGGTTCCAAGTCAGTTCTGGCGACCTATTCGTCGGAACGCCATGCATTCTCGCGGATCACGCGGCGGACGGCCTTCGGAATTCAACCGCGAAACGCCGAACAGACCTTCGCGCTAAATGCGTTGCTGGATGAGAATATCCGGTTAGTCACGTTGTCCGGTCGAGCAGGAACGGGGAAGACGCTGTTGGCGTTGGCAGCGGCATTGGAACAACGAGCGAAGTTTCGCCAAGTCCTGCTGGCTCGGCCGATCGTCCCGTTGTCGAACCGTGATCTGGGCTTTCTGCCGGGAGACGTGCAGGAAAAGCTGGCTCCGTACATGCAGCCGTTGTTCGACAACTTGAACGTGATTCGTAGTCAATTCAAGGAGACTGATCCCGAGACGAAACGCATCAGCGAAATGTTGGAACACGAGAAGTTACTGATAACTCCGTTATCATACATTCGTGGTCGGACGCTGCAGCGGATGTACTTTATTGTCGACGAGGCTCAGAACCTGACACCGCATGAGGTCAAGACCGTGATCACGCGGGCGGCCGAGGGGACCAAGATCGTTTTCACGGGAGATCTGCACCAAATCGATCATCCCTACTTGGACGCCTTGAGCAACGGCCTGAGTCATCTGGTCAATCGGATGAAGAACCAGTCGCTTTTTGCTCACGTGACCTTGGAAAAAGGCGAGCGTTCCGTGCTGGCCGACTTGGCCTCCGAGTTGCTGTGACATGGCGACTCGGGGAGTCGCTATTCTTCCTCCGGAGAGTTTAGAAGTCGATCGATGCTGATGGCAATTCGGCTTTGCCTCTCGCGGATCGTCGTCATGCCATCGAATAACACGATGACTCCGTCAATGTCAGGATACAAATCGACCGGTGATTTGAGGTCTCGCATGGCTTGTAAGTTGGCAAGCAAACGATCTCGGTCCCAAGGCGCACGCCAGACATTTGCCAGCATCAGTACTTGTTTTTCCTGAAGGGCGGTGGTTTCTTTTCGCGACGGTCCAAAGAGCATCAGCCCAGGCCGTGCAGCCCAGTTCCAAAGTTCACCCAACGGGTGTTTTTTTTCACTATAATTGAAAGACATGTTTATATCTTGTAGCAGCCGTTGGTAGGAACGCCAGTCGTTCGTCAGGTAGCCATCCCCCTGGCCGTTGTCGGTAAACCATCGCTGGATGAGGTCGAATTGATCTAAAAAGTAGAACTGTGGATCGAGCAAATCATAGATTTCGGTATGCGTTACAGCATGCCGAATCCGCTTTAACTGATCAGGCGGAAATTTAGCGGCGAGCTGTGAAAGGGTATCTTCTGTGCAGTCTTGCCCTGCGCGATGCAGGTCCATGGCATAAACGGTTGCGATGCTCAGCTTCGTTTGTTGGGCGTGGTTTGCAAAACCAAAGAGTGCTTCAATGTTCTGTGTAACTCGTTCAGTGTCATGCTGCAGCGCTGCGAGGCGTGTATCGACTTGCAATAAGATGGCGGCGATTCGGAGAATCGCCAAATGGCTAACGCGCAGGTTCGATAATGAGTTTTCATACGATTCCGCGACGTGGTCCGGCACGCCCTCACGCACAAAACCTGCTCCGGTTGGGCCAAAATCGTAATCTCCAAACAAGGCTTTTCGATCTTCTAGGGGATAATCAAGTATTGTTTGTTGTAGTTGGAGTCCGAAATAGGGCTTCTTGCCACCCTCACGCAGCACTGCCAGTAGCGGGGCCAAACGTTGCAACTCAGTTTTGGCAGTGTCCCAATCTGCTCCATCGCTAGGAGCAACCAATCGATCGTCTTTACCTGGGGCACTGATGCAAAAGATCTGCCAGAGCTCGTAATTGGATTCTTGGAACTTAAAAGTGGTGAATATCGGGCGATAGATCGGCCATGCTTTTTCTGCCTCAGGAACCGATGTGGTCAGGGAGTTTATAGAAGTCAGAAAATTGGTGCGAGGTTGTGGTTGTTGCCGCGAATAGTACATGTGTAGGCTGCCCACCGCGAGCACGACCACGGTGACGAAACCGAATGTGAGCCAAGCGAATTGTCTCCGGAGGGTTCTCGCCATACATTGCCTGATTGATGTCGAAATTTATGCCATAACTGGAAGCATTCTAGCAACCATTCGGGTAAGACCGGTCACGGGTTTGAACTTCCTCGATCTGTTGTATGCTAGGCGAGCAGGCCACGATTGTCAAAGGCAAGGTCGGCGTCGTGCCGCCCTGTCAATCGAGGAAAAGGAGGGAAGCCTCCAGCGGTAGAGCGAGTTGCGGTGGGTGTGGTCCTCAGGTTGCGTCTGTCCCTGCGCCTTGTCCGTTGTCCGTTGTCCGTTTGTCCCATTTGCAGTGCCGCACATGTCGTCTGGCGTTAAGGCGGACTTCTCGTCCTTCCGCTAAATACCGCCCTGCCCTCTGCCTGACCTCGTCTCTGCCTGGCCTCGTCTCTGTCTGACCTCGTCTCTGCCTGACCTGTGACCCGGCCGCATGCCCGATATGCAGTCCCGCTTTGAGGCGGATGTTCCGTCCTCCGCTGGCAACTGTCTTGCCCTCTGTCTGACCCCGTGTCTGTCCGCCCCCGTGTCTGCCTGTCCCCATGCCTACCTGCCCCGACCCACGTTTGCCTGTCCCACGTTTGCCTGTCCCCACGCCTGCCTGTCCTCCGATCCCTGCCCATCTCTGCCCCGATGCCCCGCTGCGCGCCTGTCCCCGCTGCGCGCCAGTCCCCGTCGCGCCAGTCCCCGTCGCGCCAGTCCCCGTCGCGCAGTCCCCGCTCGCGCCAGTCCCTGTCGCGCCCAGTCCCTGTCGCAGTCCCCGTGCAGTCCCGTGCCAGTCCCTGTCGCGCCAGTCCCCGTCGCGCCAGTCCCTGCCCGCGCCCAGTCCCCGTCCGCGCCAGTCCCCTGTCGCGCCAGTCCCCGTTGCGCGCCAGTCCCGTCGCGCCAGTCCCCGCCGCGCTGTCCCCGCTGCGCGCCAGTCCCTGTCGCGCCAGTCCCCGTGCGCGCCAGTCCCCGTCGCGCTGTCCCCGCTCGCGCACTAGTCCCCGCTGTCGCGCCAGTCCCCGCTCGCGCCAGTCCCTGTCGTGCTGCCAGTCCCCGTCGCTAGTCCCCTGCTCGCGCTGTCCCCTGCTGCGCGCTGTCCCCAGCTGTGCGCCTGTCCCCATGCGTCGGTCTCAAGGTGCGCCTGTCCCCGTCGCGCGCCTGTCCCGCGTGCCTGTCCCCGCGCGCCTGTCCCCGCTGCGCGCTGTCCCGCGCGCGCCTGTCCCCGCTGCGCCTGTCCCGCTGCGCCTGTCCCGCTGCGCGCCTGTCCCCGCTGCGCGCCAGTCCCCGCTGCGCGCCTGTCCCCATTCGCAGCTTGTCCTGATTATCTGCATGTTGCTAGCGTCAGTTCGGGCATGGAAAACGTACACGATACGACAGTGCAGCGGATTTCGGAGAAACTGGAGCGATGCTGCCTGAAAGCAAATCAGATCGACAGGCCGATCACGGACCGGCGCTTCGCAGGTCGGAGGGGACGCGGTTTGGAAGCGAACCGGGTTAGAGGCGACTCAGGTTGACGGAGACGCAGGTTGAAGGCGATCCCGGTTGAAGGTGACGCGGTAATTTGGGCGTAGCAGGTGGTCTGAGAGAAAATTGACACAATCGCACATTGAGGCAGCGCAAGCCCATGACCACACCGTCGTCGGCCGCAGCGAAGTTTTTAATGGTTAACGTGGACCGATCCGATGGCCCAGATCGGTGGGCTAGTGCTTTGTCACAGCCAGAACTTGGGGTGTGGCAAGGGGGTCAGGCGTCAATTGTGCGCAGCACCCGCAGGGCCGTTCCGGCAATTGACGCCTGACCCCTTTGCCACACCGATCCCAAAATTTAATTGTGACAAAGTACTAGTCTTTGTACTTCTCGAGATATTTGTCTCGTAGTCGCGTATGCTTGCTGGTTAGATCAAGCCGTCGGCCTTGGATAAACGCCAGTTCGATCTGCGTGGGGATTTCCAAGGGGTTTCCATCGGCGATGAAGAAGGTGGCGTCTTTTCCTACAGCCAGCGACCCAACACGGTCCGAAACTCCAAAGATCTCAGCTGGCGACAGAGTGATGGCCCGGATCGCTTGTTCGGCATCCAGGCCGAAAGCGACGGCGGTTGCCGCGTGGTACGGTAGATTGCGACTGTTCCATGTTTCGCTGCGCCCTGAACCTGAAATGCAGAAACTGACTCCGGCCGCATGAAGTCTGGCCGGCAAGGTGTAGCTCGCGTCGTAGGCATCGCTGCGGTTGCGAGGGACACGGTGCACGGCCGTGATGACAACGGGAATCTGGTGTCGAACCAGCAGCGAGGCACAATCGGCCGCTGCGTAACCGCCTAAAATAATCAATCGAACATCTTCCTGGGCGGCAAACGCCACAGCGCTCTCGATTTGTGGGAGCGAATCGGCTGCAGCCAGGATCGGGATTTCTTTCTTAACGACTGGCACGAGCGCCTGCAACCGAAGATCAACAGGTTGTCCTTCAGGATTTGCAGAACGGGCCTGAGAGTAACGTCGCGCTTGATCGAGCCACTCGCGCAACTCGGCCAGGGGGTCTGTGGGAGTCGGTGCCACGTCTGCTCCAGTGTTTCTGCCGCGACGACTCTCGCCGATGGTCGGAGTGGGCCAATTGACGACCATGGCCGCACGAGGATCGAGTGTCAGGTCCTCGGAGGTCCAGCCGTCCAATTGAATAACGGCGGCCTGCCCCGAGATCAAACCACCCGTGGGGGCACTCAGGGCCAACAGCACTCCGTTGGCACGAGTCACGGGCAGCAATGCGCTATCGGGATTGAGTGCCATCGCCGCCTGCACGTTCGGATTGATTCGACCGACTTCCGCTTGGTCGACGGATGCTCGGAGCGACGCGATTTCGGTGAGCCCTAGTTGGGTGTGGGATTCGAAAAGACCTGGATAGACGTGTTTCCCCTCCAGCTTGATGACTTCTGTGCCTTCTGGTAACGCGATATCACGGCCCAGGGCCACGATCTTGCCTTGATCGAATAGAAGTGTTGCGTTTTCGATTGGACTTGAGCTCACTGGGTGAACGGTTGCGCCCGTCAACGCAATTGGGCCACGCTGTGGTTTCCCCGGCATGGTCTCGTCCGACAAGACGCTCCGAGGTGAGCTGGCAATAACCAGTAAAGCAACGAGGCAGGCAACAAACGCGATGCGTAAACCTGACTTTCGGCCACGATTAGAGATCGTTTGCATGTCCAAATCTTCGCTGTGAGTAATCGTTCCGACTGCTGCAGCAAGATTCTGCACACTGAGCTGCGTTGTCCGTCCGTGGTGCAGTCCTGGTGGTCGTCCTTTTTTCAAGTTCTTCTTTGACATTGGCGACTCTATTTCACTTCCACTGCATCGGTCAAGGAGTTTGAAGCTGGGTTCCGTGCTGTTCCCGCGACAGCATGACTTCGAGATATTCCACTATTCACCTTTGGCTCGACAGTACTCGTCGAACCGAGGCCATTCTCGAGAATTATCCGGGTCGATGTCTTGACCCGGCTCGGCCATTTTTGAACCCGAGTCGAGTATTTTTTGGATCAAGGCCTGACGCCGTCCCTCGAGTTCCGTTCGCCAGTTCTCGTCGGCAGCGCGATCGAAGTACTTCGCGCCATCGATCCAAGTTTCCTCCACCCGGGAGAGGGTCGAGAGCGGTGACCCTGACCAGACAACGAGATCGGCGTGCTTGCCGACTTCCAACGAGCCGACGTGCTGATCGACTCGGAGTTGCTTGGCTGGGTTTAGCGTCACGAACTTCAACGCTTCGGCTGGTTCGATTCCGCCGTACTTGACTGCCTTGGCCGCTTCATGGTTCATGCGACGCCCCAATTCTCCGTCGTCAGAGTTGAAGCTTACGACCACTCCCTCGTTATGCATGATAGCCCCGGCGTGCGGGATGGCATCTGCAACTTCGAGCTTGTACGCCC
Organism: Pirellulaceae bacterium; assembly: GCA_018402565.1. Taxonomy (GTDB): domain Bacteria; phylum Planctomycetota; class Planctomycetia; order Pirellulales; family Pirellulaceae; genus M30B19. The sequence goes on from JAGYIQ010000006.1 coordinate 40,444, forward strand.
ACCAGTCGGCAAAGGCACTGGCCATGGCCCCATGATGAGCCATGGAGTCCGCTACTTTGTAGCCCTCGAGAATATGTTGAAAGGTCCCGATTTGCACATGGAATTCGTCCAGGGTGCGGATCAATGCCAGGATCTCGTCCTGGCGATAGCTGTGGCAATGAATCCAACGCGTGCCATCCACGATTTCCGAGAGTGCCTCGAGTTCCAGGTCGATGCGTGGCGGCAAGCCGGCGCGGCGATTGGCCCATTGCCGGTGTCGCAGGCGATACTCGGTTGCATTGTAAAATGCATCGCGAATGATCTGTTCCACGCCCATGCGACTACCGGGATAGCGGGTAGAAGGTGAGGAACTGTTGCTGCGTTTGACGTTCTCGCCCAGGGCAAATTTGATTCCAGGAGGGGCCTCTTGGAACTTTAGTCGTTCATCGTTGACGCCCCAGCGGAGTTTAATAACCTGATTCTGGCCTCCGATTGGGTTGGCGGAGCCATGCAGGACGTTGGCGGCGGTAAGGCCACCCGCCAGTTGTCGATAGATCGTAATGTCATTGCAGTCCACAAAATCTCCGATGCGGACTTCAGATGTGACTGCTTGAGTTCCTTCGTTGACGCCACTGTCGGTGGCTGCATGGGAGTGGCAGTCGATCAAGCCGGGTGACAGGTGGCGACCTTGCCCTTCAACGACCACAGTTCCCTCCGGCAAGTCGGCCTCAGTAATCGCAGCCGCATCAACGAATACTTGTTGAATCTTGCCGTCTTGGACCAGGACCGAGCCGCCCTGCAAGATCCCGTCTGGGCCACTGGTCCACACGATGAAGTCCCTGAAAAGCACCGAAGTTGATACTTCGGGGGAGGCCGGTCGGCCGTACATACCCAGGGGGTAATTTACCGGGTAAGATGCTCGGGCTGGAGCCTTTGACGCCTCAGGGGTGGTTGCCGATTTGGAGTTGTTCTCGGGGGCTGCGGCGTCTGCAATCTTGTCCGAAGATTCTTGAGGAACTTTTTCGCTCGCATCCTCCTCGGGCTTGGCTTCAGCGGCATCCGTCGGAGGATTAGTGGCGGGAGCACTTTCCCGTACGTGTGGCACGAGTGTCAGCGGAGCAGCAGTTCCGTCGGCCCACACCCAGCGGCCGACATATCCAGCTGAACTTTTTCCATCGACAGCGACGCTCCACCTCGCGACGCCAGATACTGGCAGTCCTTCTTGCGCGACTCCGCCCAAGACTTGTCCGTCGAAACGCAGTTTATCGAACTTGACCGCCGGCTTCGCTTCCGTCTCGACTTGCGTTTCCTTCTCCTCGTTTGCGGAGGGGAGCGTCTTAGGCTCCATGACTTTCATCGACAGCCTGTCGCCGCTGCGTCGTACCTCAACCGTAGCGCTCCAAGCGGGAGCTGGGCCGAACGCGGCCACTTGCAAGTCCCACGATCCGCTGAGGTCGACCGTGGAGGTGGGCTGAATCTTGTAAGGGCGACCGGACACCCAAGTTTGAGCGATCTTTGTCTTGGCGGAGAACAGATCTCCATCGGCAATAACGAAGCTCGCTAATTTGCCACGGACCAGTGATCCAAGTTGGTCATCCACTCCAAGGAGCTGGGCTGCGTCGATGGTCAACGCTCGGAGGGCCGCCTCGGGAGCGAGCCCACGCTCGACGGCCACGCGAATTTGCGAAAGGAAGTTTTTGGGACTATCGAGGCCAGCTGAAGTAAACGCGAGTTGGATCTGTCGCTCAGCGAGACGAGCCGGATTTTCAGGGGCGTGGTCCCAGTGCATCAAAGACTCTAAGGTCACCGAATGAGCGGCTTCGACCGACGCCACGTTCGGTGCGGGCGGGAAGTTGACTGGGCAGATGATCGCTCGACCAGTCGCCGCTACGTCGTCGAGTCGTCGGTATTCGCGGCCAGAGCCGATTACCGTGAGTCGCAGGCCGAACTCTCGAGCGAAACGGTCTGCACGGAGGACAGCCAACTCATTGCCAGCTCGAACGAATAGGGTCCGCTCTCCGTTGATCAGCGGAGCCATGGCAGCCAGAGTCACGTTGGTCTCGGGGAGCGGGATCGAGGGGTCTGTCTTAACCGCTTGCCATGCGTCTCGATACCACCGCGTGTCGTACAAGGCTTGCCTCGCCAACGCGACGGCACCCATCGGCGAACTGGGGTATCCACCTGTCACCGGATCGGGCGTGCTGCTCCGCCGACCTCGAGTTACAGTCAGGACTGCCGCTTGCCCAACTTCCGATCGAACGATCTGACGATTTGGCGTTACGTTTGGTCCGCCGAGGCTGGCCACTGCGCCAACCCCGTCGATGACGGCACCCGCGGGAGCGAACCATGCCGCCACAAAGCCTTGTGCTCGCCGGGTTTCGTCGTCCGTCAGGTCGTTGGAGAGGAAGTCCCGAACGTCCAGTTCACCACGGATCTTCGGATTCCAATAAGCATGGGGAGGTGCGGCAGGATCGATTGAAACTGCCAGATACGAATCGATTAGTCCCGGGTAAACGACTTGGCCCGTCAAATCGATGAGGGAAAAATCGTCCGGTACGACGACTGACGATCGATCTCCGACCGCCAAAATCTTTCCTGCTTGGACCAATAAGACGCCGTCTTCGATTTGGCGACCGTCGCCGACGACCAGCCTAGCGCCGACCAGTGCATATTTCTCGGGCGAGTGAGTTTGAAGTCCCTGGGTTTGACGCGTGTCGTCAATCTGTTGAGCCTGCAACTCGAGAACAGACGTAAGGATGACAAGTAGCGTCCAGATCCATGGTTTCATAAGTCGCATTCCCATTCCCGTAAATTTGTAGACGCGGCCTGGGTGAGGCCGATCCTGACCTGCCTATCTTAACATGCGGCAACGCCAGAGACACGCTTTCTGGACGAATTACTGTCAGTTTTTGCTCGGATCACGAACGCTGGACCCAACATCGCTCCAGCATCGTACGCAACTCAATCGCGGAGTGTGTCAAATTGATACACCCATGCATCGGAGGTGACGAAGTCGTGAGGGTCTTCGGGCGCGCCTGCCCCCAGCGTTGAATAACCGGTCCCATGTCACCCATTACGCCAGCATCTACACCAAGTTGCCTGTCACCCCGTGGCGATGCGTTGTCACCGCGGAAGTCCGTTACGCCCTTTGCCTGTCCCCTTTGGTCTGTCCCCTTTGGCGAACACCTCCGTTGCCTGTCCCGTTTGGTGCCTTCCGTCCCCTTTGGTGCCTGGCTCTGCCTGGACAGCGAGGGCCGGTTTGCCTTAGTGGGGCTCTTTTGGGCTGCTAAAGCGGCTTTAGTGTTGGGAGCTTCCCTGTCCATTGCCCCTTTCTTGCCTGTCCCCACTTGGCGTCTGCCGCTTCCTTGCCTGCCCCTACTTGGTGCCCCCAATTGGAGGGACGTGCCCTTGCCTGTCCCCGTTTGGCGCCTCCCCGTTTGGCGGTCGCAAGTCGGGTGTCGTCGCGGCGGGTTCGAGCGGCTGAAATGGGTGGTTTTAGAGTTGGCAAAAAGTGGTGGATTGGGTCGACTCGTGGCATTGTGGCGCGGTATGCTCGTAGTGCCTCGGCGTGTACAACCGTTGGCATTATCGTCTGATCGGAGGTTAGCTAATGGCAGTCTTGGTAACGGGTGGCGCGGGTTATATTGGTTCTCACGCCGTTTTGGCTCTGCTGGAGCAAGGATTGGACGTGGTCGTTGTGGACAATTTGTCCAATAGCAGCGCCGAGTCCTTGCGGCGAGTGAGTGAGATCGTGGATCGTGCCCCTGTTTTTGTCGAAGGGGATATTCGTGATCGAGAGCTTCTGGATGGCCTCTTCACTGGACATCCGATCGACAGCGTCATCCACTTTGCCGGGCTGAAATCGGTTGGCGAGTCGGTTAGCAAGCCCCTGGAGTATTACGACAACAACGTCGTTGGTACCGTCCGTCTGCTCCAGTCCATGGCGGCCGCTAACGTGAAACGTTTGGTGTTTAGCTCGTCAGCGACGGTTTACGGCGAACCGGCCAGCGTTCCGATTCGTGAAGACTTCCCGCGTTCGTATACCAACCCGTACGGGGCCACAAAACTGCATATTGAAGATATGCTGCGCGACCTGTATCAAGGGGACAACACCTGGAAAGTCGCCCTGTTGCGCTATTTTAACCCAGTTGGGGCGCATCCAAGCGGACGAATTGGGGAATCTCCAAATGGGATCCCAAACAACTTGATGCCGTATGTCACGCAAGTCGCGGTGGGCAAACGCGAATTCTTGAGTGTGTTTGGCTCGGACTATCCCACGCCTGACGGCACGGGTGTACGGGACTACATTCATGTGATGGATCTGGTGGAAGGGCACCTGGCTGCTTTACGGACATTGGACCGAGAGCCATTTATTACGTGCAATCTGGGGACCGGTGTCGGATATAGCGTCCTGCAGATGGTGGCTGCTTTCGAAAAGTCGACCGGAAAGAAGGTGCCTTACAAACTGGTCGATCGTCGCCCTGGGGATGTCGCCGAGTGTTACGCAGATCCGCGACATGCGGCTGAGTTGATGGGGTGGCGTGCCAGTCGAAATCTGGAGGATATGTGTCGTGATCATGGCAAGTGGCAGTTCGATAACCCGCTGGGCTACAGTGTTTCCCAGTAGAACTCACTTTTTATGGAGCCTCTGCGTTCTTGGCCGAACAAGCTACTGACGTTTCGATTTCGACGATTTTGCTGTAACATGTGTGGCGTGCTAAGGTCGCTGGGAACTCGCCTGTTTCGTTGAGAATCGGCAGCTCGCCTTTTTCGGGTCTGAGGAGTGGCTACGGACCGTCGTAATGCGGTTATGGGCCGAGCCAGCAACGCGATTAAGCTCATTTCACATCGCCAAGGAAAGTCGAACAGAAACCTGAGGATGGCCAATAACACCAACCGACTGGGTTTGCTCAAGTGGTTGCCCGTCATTAGTGGGCAGGAAACAACGATTCGCGCGAGTTTACTCCGCTCGCTGCTATTTTTTCTGTCAATATTCTATCGAATCGGGCTGGCTTGGAAGTCACGACGTTGGCAGCGGCCTGGGACAGTCGTGAAGCTGTCTGTACCGGTAATCAGTGTCGGGAACTTGACCACCGGTGGTACCGGCAAAACTCCAGTCGTGCAGTGGGTTTGTCGGGAGCTTCGGCAGCAGGGAGTGAAAGTTGCGTTGCTGAGTCGTGGGTATGGTCAGCTTGAGGGTGGCGGGAATGACGAAGCATTAGAGCTGGAATTGTCGCTGCCAGACGTTCCTCATCTGCAGGACCCGGACAGGGTCAAAATCGCCGAGATTGCGATCGAGGAACTCGAAAGCGAGTGCCTGGTCTTGGACGACGGCTATCAGCATCGCCGTTTGGCGAGAGATCTTGATTTGTTGCTGATTGATGCAACCTGTCCATTTGGCTACGGGTACTTGCTGCCTCGAGGCTTGTTGCGCGAGCCGCTATCAGCCATCAAGCGAGCGGACGCCGTCATTCTGAGTCGTTGTGACTTGGTGACCGATGAAGCACTGGCAGAGATTGTCTCGATCATCCAGCGGCATCGGCGCTCAAGTGATGTCCCTATAGCCAAGTCGGCCCACTCGCCTGTAGCCTTGCTAGACACCCGAGGAACTCGGCGTGGAGTGGAGCAGCTGGCGGGACGCTCGGTTGTGGCATTTTGTGGAGTAGGTAACCCGACTGCTTTTTTTCAGACATTGAGTCGGGCGGGGGCGACTGTCGTGGAGAAACGAGTTTTCCCCGACCACCATATCTACAAACAAGAGGATCTCAGTGATCTGCGTCAGTGGGTGTCTGCCCTCGTCGATTCTTGTGTCGTCAAAGGGGAAAGTCCGCCGAGTTTGGTCGTTACCACGCGGAAAGATCTTGTGAAACTGCATCTTGCCCAAATAGCTGGGGTCGACTTGCTAGCAGTTGAAGTCGAGATCCAGATCTTTACCGAGGAGCAAGCCGTCCGGGAGTTGCTTATGCAGGCGGCAAACAGTCCCGCTTGAACGTGTTTACATAATAGTAGACTTGCCGCGATTGAAATTGAAGTCTATTTGCGATTCTCGCGAGATAACGCGGTTTGGCGTTAAATAGTCGATAGTTATTCTGTATCCCCGTTTTGTCAGCGAGACGCGGCACCAGGCGTTTGATCACTAGACGAGAAAAAGCGATCGCGTTAGCGAGTTGTTGGGACCCAAAATCATTGACGAAAAAAAATGTGTTTTTTAGCCGAGGGCTGTTGCAATGTCCTGCGGCTCGGTGTAGCTTTTCATTTTATGGCGTGGTTTATTGCACCGCCAGTTTTTGAGTTTCCGGGAATGACTGCCGGTTTGTTTGTATCGCGTTGAGTTTCGTAGGGTTACGGCATCAGCGTTAACCGCCTTTTGGCTTCTGTACAAAATTTGTGTTTCTACACGAAAGGAGTCCCTGGCTATGGCTAGAGCGAAACGTGGTAAGAGCGTGGACCCGTCGCGGGTTCAAGTGATGCATGTCTACAATCGATGTGCTCGGCAAGGGCATTTGTTGGGGCGAGATCCCGAAACTGGCAAAGATCGCAGTCACCGCCGAGGCTGGGTGAGGGAGCGGCTGCAGCATTTGGCGGGAATTTTTGCAGTAGAAATACTCACTTATGCAGTGCTATCCACGCACACGCATCAGGTGGTACGCAGTCGGCCGGATCTGGCCCAGGAGTGGGACCCCGAGACGATTGCGCGGCGATGGTTGTCGATCACCCCGAAGTTCGACCGGAAGACAGGGGAACTGCTGGAACCAACTGCAATCGCTATCAAGCGGATTGCCGATGATGCCAAACGCGTCGAAAAATTGAGACTGCGGCTGTCGGACATCAGCTGGTGGATGCGTTACTTTGCCCAGTACATCGCGGTTCGAGCCAATCGCGAAGACGGTCGAAATGGGAATTTCTGGGACGCGCGTTTTAAGGCGGAGTTGCTGCTCGATGTGGCCTCCGTTCTTCGGTGCCTACTGTATGTCGACTTGAACTTGGTTCGAGCCGGGATGGCCGAATCAATCCAGGAATCGGACTTCACTGGCGCGAAAGACCGGTTGGACGATCTACGCGTGGCGTTGGCGGTCCAGGACGACGGTCAATTGCGGCTGATGCTGGAGCCCGGTGGGGATGCTTTCCACTGGGAGCGTCTCGACCATCCCTGCAGCGGCTGGCTGAGCCCAATCGAACTCGATGGACGCCCCTTGGGAATGCTGCAAGCCGAAGCGGCCCGCGATAGCCTTCCGGAAATGGTCGCCACCGAGGGGACGAAGCCGGATGCTGCTCGCGTCATTCTGTCGTGGGAGACGGGCATCAGCGATGGCATGGCGAAAGCCAAGTTCGCTGATTCTGAAGGAGGCGTCTCTACAGGGGGCACTGAAGGAGCCTCGGTAGGCGTCGCAGCCGAGACAATTGGAGGACAAGACATACAAGCAGACGACCCAATCCCGTCGTCGGCGGAGTCACAGATGGCAGGCGGCACTTCTGAGAACGGTTCGGGAGACAGTGCGACCGATGCCGGTGAGCAGGCGGCAATGGAGACGTTTGCTCGTCGAGCGAGCGATAAGGGGGCAGTGCCGCTGTCGTTGGCGAAGTACTTGATGTTACTGGATCTCGTGGGACGTCGCAGGCGGGCTGGCGGTGGCGGTGTGATTGACGAGCAGGTCGAAACGTTGATCGCGGAACTCGGTATCCAAGTGCCTATTTTGATCGAATCGATTCTGGTATTCGATAAACGCTACGACATCCCGGCGCAACCAGCGCGTGATTCTCGGATCGAAACTACCAGCGACGCCGCATCTGTCGCCATTCCCACACCGAAAGAACCCGCAGTTCCTGGAACTCAGGACGGTTCTAAGAGTGGCGAAGGGAATTCGGCGATGGTTCGCCAGCCGTGACTGCCTAGAGATTGTTTTAACAATCACTAGGGCAGCGGCAGTCTCCGGGTTGATTCACACTCAGGACGATGACACCATCGTCCGCCGGGGCTGTCGTGTTCCGCCACTGGTGGGTGCTTACCACAAAAGTGCTCCGAAGTTGGACGTTCGAGGGCGATGGCGTTGCGGAAGCTCGCCATCTTGACTGTCTCTACGTGTCGTTGGCCACCGCCGACTCAGCTCATCGGCAAGAAACACGTTTTCACGATCTAACACGCTTGGATTTGCGTGGGACATAGCACAGCGAGTCAATGAACAACTGACTAACAGCAAAATTGCCTGTCCCCGATTCTTTTCGCGCAAACCGAAGTATTGCGTTTCCCTGCTATCCCGCTTTTGCCTGTCCCCGCTGCCATGCCTACCGGTCGCGGGTGGTTTTGTTGGGGACAGGCAACCGACGGGGACCTGCAACTAGTTGGGGACAGGCAACGGACTGATGGCCCACGACATGAAATTGCCTGTCCCCGTTGTTTTTCCCAAGTTCTGCCTGGGGCCAGGCAAAACTTGGGAACCGCTGGGGCCAGGCAAATATTGGGTCGGGTTCTGTCGGGTTCCTGGGGTCAGGCAAATATGGGGTTCGGCTTAGGTCAGATCGGGGCGGGAGGCCTGTAAGGCGGGTACGATCTGACGGATAAGCTCTTCTTGGTTGCGGTCGGCGATGAGGGTGGCGTCGGGAGTGTGAACGACAATCAGGTTGGAGACGCCGGCAGTCACGACCAGGTGCGAGCCCTGGGCTTGGATGACGCAGTCGGTGGAATCCAGTGCCACGTGTTGGCCCACGGCGTGATTGCCGTGGCTGTCGGCTGGTACAAGCCGAGCCAGACTATTCCAGTTGCCGACATCGTCCCAGGCGAAGGGTGCTTCAACGACGGCGACGGATGGGTAATGCTCCATGACCGCATAATCGATGCTCCGACCCGTGATGCGTGGGAATTGCTCAGCCAACACGTCCGGGAATGCTGGTGTATCGGCAGCAGCCACGATTTCGTCGATCGGTCCCATGATCTCAGGAGCATATTTCCGAATCGCCTTGAGAACCGTGTCGGCTCGCCAGACAAAAATGCCGGCATTCCAGAAAAACTGGCCCGACTTCAAGAAGTCTTCGGCGACTTCGAGAGTCGGTTTTTCGCGAAACTGCTTCACCTGCGAGGCGATAATGGGATCGCGCGAGTCAACGACTTGTTTGACCGTGACCGGTTGCTGTGGATCTCGCTCTATGTAACCAAAGGCAGTCGCTGGGTAACTGGGGCGAATTCCAAAGGTGACGATTCGATCCGGTTGTTCATTGACGATTGCCGCGGCAAAGCGGATGCCTGCTTGGAAGTCCTGGTCGGTTTGAATGACGTGATCGGAGGGCATCACAACTTGAACCGCATCGGGATCCTGGCGTAGTGCCAATCCAGCGGCCAGGGCAACGCAGGGCGCGGTGTCCCTTTTGCAGGGTTCCCCGAGTATGCCATGATCGGGCAGTTCCGGCAGTTGTTCTCGGACGAGTGCCACTAGGGATTGGTTGGTAACAACCATGGTGCGATCGGGTGGGATCAAGGCCGCAATCCGATCGAAGGTGGATTGTATGAGAGTCCGTTTTCCACCCATGCTGAGGAACTGTTTGGGGAACCCTGAGCGACTAGCGGGCCAAAAACGTGTTCCCGAGCCTCCGGCCATGATGACGGCATGTAGCATTCTGTGAGCTTTCAGAGAAAGGCATGTTCCTAAGCTTGGAGCGTTACACTCCCAGCGGTAGTCTACAACAGGATTCGGCGATTGTAGACGATCCATTCCGCAAATAGCGCCACCAACGCGGTCAGCAGAATGTATCGCCAAATGAGGTTGGTACCCTCCCCCGTGGTGGTTTCGGCGGGTTCGATCGCCGTGTTCCCAATGAGGGTTTGTTCTTTGACGGCGATGTCGCTCTCTCGACGATCGGACAGACTCACGGCGACGCTGCGTAGGTGTTGACCATTGTTGTCGAGTATTCGGTGGATTCCCAATTCGTCGACCGCGTTAAACAGGAAGCTACCATCGGTTTGCGGCCGTAGTTCCTGCCGAATCCCCGAGGGCGAGACGGTCGTCAGTGACTGCGGTTGTTTGCCCACTTTGAAACGAACCCATTGACCCGGGCGGATGGAGGACGCAATTTCCTTCTGCCCCAGTCGGCCCAGTAATTCGAGGGTATTGTACATAAAGACAGGGAATGTGATCCGACTGGGCCAGTCCGTGTTGGGGAGCCACTGGCCGTCCTCCTGGAGGAGCAGCGAAAATCCGAGGACCAAGTCTTGAAAGTTCTCCCGTGGCCCGATCACGATGAGGGGGCCGTCCGCAGCAGTGAGCAAAACCGAGCTGCCGGGAGGAGCCTGAATGCTCGAGGCCGAGAGAAATCCCAGGGCGTCGAGGTTCAGGTTGGCGGTCAGAGGATGTGTGTTGTTGCCAAAGAACACAAAGACAGGCGGTTGGGCTGGGGTTACTTTCCACTCCGCAGACGGCGCGACGGCCCAAGTCATGGTGTTTGCCAGCGGGAGTTGAGGGGGAGCCATACGGTCAAACACGACCAAGTCATAGAGCGGCTGTTCGACGAGTTCCTGGTAAGTGGCCGAAAGGAGAAACTCGGGACCCTCGACCACCAATTCGACGCCTTCAGCAATCAAGGTTGTGGACAAAACCGACTCTAGGCCGTCGTTGCCTGGGGTGATGAGTAGTATTCGCGGCTTACGGGCGGGGTTGATGACACAGTAAGCGGAGTTGTCCACCGTTAAATCGTCCTCCACGATAAGTCTAAGTTCATACTCCGTCACCGCATCCAGTTGTGCCGGCAGGATGTCTTGAAAATCTAAGGACAATGTGGTTCCCGGGTTGATGTTGTCTTGTCGAATCACATCGATGACTTGCCCGTTGCGTCGCAATTCCACATCGGCCGCGAGACTGGTCGAAGAAACGTTTTCCACACGAGCGAACAGGTCAACGACCTCAGGCTTTCGTTCGTTCCATTGAGCATTAAAGGTTGTGATCCCCAGATTTGTCACCAAGGCTTGTCCGATGGGGTGCCATTCAATAAAAACGTCTGTTGCCTCGGATGCCTTGAGGGCTGGGAAGCCGCCGTCGCTGTACAGGTGCAGGGTCGCTGGCTGTACGGCCGTTGCGGCTCCACTGCTCTCGTTGTTGCCGTCAGCGACGTCCCCGGATGTTTTGGCGGCCGAATTGACGGGCGTGGTTAGGGCGACAGCCGATCGGACCGCGTCCTCCATGTTGGTCAAACGCGGTCTTGTAGTGACGTCTTGGAGTTTCCGGCGTAGCAGGCTTCGATCGGCGGTGAAGGTTTGAAAAATTTGAACTTGATCGTCGCAGGTCATCAGCATCGCGAGATCATAATCTCGTAGTTCAGACAATCGTGCGTCGATTTGTCGTTTGGCGAGCTCCAGTCGGGAGACACCGCCATCCACCGCCGTCATGCTGGCGGATGTGTCCAGGACAAATAAATGCCGCTGGCCGATAGTCTGCTCGGATTGGCAGCCGATGGGTAGAACCGAAAGGAGTAAAAGGATGGCGACCAACAGTTGTAGCCAGAGCAGTAGAGACGACCGCAGTCGCTGCCAGAGCGAGTTGACCTGAAGATCTTCGAGCGTGCGTCGCCAGAGCAGTGTGCTGGGGACTTGCAAACGTTGACGACGCAGCTTGAGAAAATACAGCAGCAGGATCAGGATGGGGACAGCGACCAATACCGCCCAGCCGAGCCAAGCCCACGGGCTGTTGAAGTTCATCGGACTAACCCTCGCGATCGCAAGTAAGTCGCCACCAATTGGTCGACGTTTTGCTGCGTGCTGCAGGTCATGTGGACGATGCCTCGACGAGAGCAAAATTGACGGATCTGATTCAAGAATCCCTGCAAAGTAGCGCGGTATTGCTGGAGCAAACGCGGTGATACCGAGATCTCGGCAAACTCGCCGTCTTCACAGTCGACCAAGTTCAGGTCGCCCACCAAGTCAGGTTCGAGTTCCTCGGGCGAGAGAATTTGGACGACGTACACGTCGTATTGTCTCGCGATCAGCGCTCTGAGGGCATTCTCGTAGCCATTTTTGTCGAGTAGATCAGAGAGCAAGACGACAATTCCTTTGCCCGGGTTGCGGATACAGAACCGTTTGACGGCCGCTTCTAAGGAAGTGTGTGGCGTGGCCGGGAGAGACCCAAGTTGTTGTAGTAGTTTCCAGAGACTGGACTTGCCGCGGAGGCCGGACGCGGGAGGAATTGGGCTGTCGGACAAGGGTTCTACCTTGATACGGTCGGAGCGACACAGTCCGATGTAACCGAGTGCTGCGGCCAGTTGTTGGGCGAAGCGTAATTTGCTCGGCTGGCCAAATTGCATGGAGGGGCTGGTGTCGATCAAGGCGTGGAAGTGGAGGTCTTCCTCTTCTTGAAACAGACGCAAGAACAGTTTGTCGAGGCGAGCGTAGAGATTCCAGTCAATAAACCGCAGGTCATCGCCCGGCACGTAGTTGCGATGATCGGCGAATTCAACACTTTGGCCTTTGCGTCGACTGCGCCGTTCACCCTTCAATTGGCCGCGAAAAATCTTTCGCGTGACGAGTTCCAAGCGTTCGAGACGCCCAAGTGTTTCAGCGGAGAGGAGAGGCTCGGCTTGGTTCACTGCTGGACGGCCTCTGGCAATTTTTCCAAGATTTCCAGCAAGACGTGATCAGTGGTCTTGGCCTCCGCGAGAGCCTCGAAGTTGAGGATGACCCGGTGTCGCATCGCAGGGATGAAGACTCGGCGGACATCTTCAAAGCTAACGTGGTATCGCCCATCGAGCAGAGCACGGACTTTGGCGGCCAAGGCCATGGTTTGTGCTCCGCGCGGGCTGCTACCCCACTGCAGGTACTGGTTCGTAATCGGCAGGGCGAATTCTTCGCCCGGTTGCGTGGCCAGGACAAGTCGAACGATGTAGTCTTGGACGTTGTCGGCCAGGACGACTCGGCGGACCAGTTGCTGCCACCGGAGGATCTCCGGGCCGTCCATGATTTGTTGCGGTTCAACTTGGATACCACGGGTTGTCCGCGAGATGATCGTGGCGAGCTGATTCCGTTTGGAGTACCCGACGATTAATTTGAACAGGAAGCGATCGAGTTGCGCTTCGGGCAGCGGGTAGGTACCCTCTTGTTCGATCGGGTTCTGAGTGGCCAGCACAAAGAAGGGTTGCTCGAGTTGGTAGCGGACGCCGCCGACGGTCACAGTGCCTTCTTGCATGGTTTCGAGCATGGCCGATTGCGTTTTGGGGGTCGCTCGATTGATTTCGTCGGCGAGGCACAGTTGAGTGAAGATGGGCCCTTTTTGGAATTGGAAACTGCGTCGTCCGTCTTCGGCCTCAACGACCAAGTTCGTGCCGAGGATATCGGCTGGCATGAGATCAGGAGTGAACTGAACGCGGTTGAAGTTTAGATTGAGGACTTGTGACAAGGTGCGGACGAGAAGTGTCTTGCCGAGGCCGGGGGCGCCTTCTAACAAGCAATGCCCCCCGACGAACAAGGCGGTCAGCACCCCATGAACCACATCTTCGTGTCCAACAATGACGCGTTGGACTTCATCGAAGACAAGTTGATATCTCTGCTGGAATTCCCGCACCTCTCGCTGAATCGCTTCGGCGTCCGACATTGGTCCCTCGACTTTTCCGTACCCGTGGAGCCCCGCCCGATCGGGTGGGAAGCTCACATCTTAGCGGAAAAGATCGAGGCTGTCTTCCAGTGAGGGTAGGCGGGTATCCGGCCGATCAGTTGGGTCGGCGTGGGGGTAGTTGCAGGTAAGTCACCTGCTCCAGGCCAAGGGTCGGGCAGGATTCGACTCGGGGGCAACGCCCGCAAACCAACCGTGTGAGTTCCGTCATGATCGGGCGACAGGTGGCGGTCACGAGCTTGTCTTTGAGGTTCTTCAGGTCATCGCAAAGCATGTTCGGTGTCTCCATTGGCCGAAAGTCGGGTAGCACCTCCTCGAACGGCCACTTTCCGTGGGCTTGAGAGAGGCGACGCAATGACTGCAGTGAGTCTGCGTGGGTCGAGCGAGAGAACTTACAGCAATTTTCGAGCCAATAGTGGTTGGAGCCGCTGTGACAGCGGATATTGGGAGCAGTTGTTCCGATTGCTCTGGAAAAATCGTTGCTTCGGGGGCTCTTCATGTGTTTTTTTGGGGCCACCTGCGGGCGGGGGTGGGCGGAGTCGCGCGGTCTGTGGGCGGTATCGCACCGGTGATGCTTGATTAAATACGTTGTCGCATTGGCTTCCAATGTTAATTTACAGGCAAAAAACCGGCACGATCGCCTGGTTTTCTCGGGCAGATTTGGGTCTGCAATTTATAGTTGAAGGACGCTAGCGGGGTGTTTGTGCCTAACCGTAAAGGTGATTGAGCTGATGAAGTTTTGGTGTTTTTTGGCTGGGCTTTTGTGTTGTGGGTGGACGTTTGGGATGACGGCATATGGCGCCGTGATGCAGGATTTGGAGGAGCAGCGATATTGGGCGGGGATCATCACGGTTCGCCCCGTCGACACCCCAGACAGGGTTTACTTGGTCCCTGAGGTGGTCGGAGGGGACGCGGGGACAGGGGTCGACTATCGAGCTCAGGATCACGTGCCGCTGACGGTTCGTCGTGTGATGGAGGATTCACCTGCCAGCCGCGTTGACCTGCTGCCGGGCGACATCTTGCTGGAGTATTCGGGGGTTCCTTTGCGGGTGCATGCGGATTTGGTGGCTGCGATCCAAGCCAACCGGGACGCGTCGGAGGTCTTGCGATTGTCCCGGGGTGGGGAGGTCAGGGAGTTGGAGCTGCGACCGATTCCGCGACCGGCGGATTATGTGGAGAGGGTGTTGCGGGACCGAGCGGCTGAGCAGGCTGAATCGGGTGTGATGCCGGCCGAGTCCGACTCGGCGGTCGTTGTGTTGCCCAGCAAATTGGCTGATTTGTTGGCTTTAGCGGCCAAGGGAGCTGCCACCGATGAGGAGGCCTCGCCAATTGGCAGTGGTGCTGGTGGAGAACCCGAGGCTCTTGAGTTGCAGTCGTCGGGTCGTCGGGTGGAAGAGAGTGCTGAGGAGAAGGCAGCCGAGGCGGTAAACTTCGATCGTTCGACGCGTCTGTTGTTGGAGAAGTTGGACGAGTTTTCGCGTGAGTGGACCGAGTTGTTGGATCGGCAGCGTGAGACCGTACGGCAGTTGTCAGGCCAGTTCTAGGGGTGATGCGGGCCGGTTCCGGGGGTAGTTCCGCGGTGGTTCGGGTCGGTTCTGGGGACGCTAGTGCTCGGGGGACAGGCAGAGGCGGGGGCGGATAGCGGGGACAGGCAGGGATCGGGGGTAGGCAGAAAGATTTTGGGCAGAAAGATTGGAAGCTCGCGTGAAGTGGCAGAGTGAGTACAGGCATCGGAGGAGCTGAGGCAGGGACAGGCAGCGACCGAGGGCACTAGCAGTCGGCAGGGAGCGGGGGTAGGCAGAAAGATTTTGGGCAGAAAGATTGGAAGCTCTCGTGAAGTGGCAGAGTGAGGACAGGCATCGGGGAAGCGGAGGCGGGGACAGGCAGCGACCGGGGGCATCGGAGAAGCGGAGGCGGGGACAGGCAGCGGCCGGGGTCAGAAATTTGCCTGGCCCCACGAGTTTCCCCCTGGCCCCACGAGTTTCCCTCGGAGGAGCGAAGGCGGGGACAGGCAGCGACGGGGTCAGAAATTTGCCTGGCCCCACGAGTTTCCTCGGAGGATGTCGGCAGGCAGTCGGGGGCAGGCAGACAGATCTTGGGCTGAAAGATTGGAAGCTCGCGTGAAGTGGCAGCGTGCGTCAGCATCGGAGAGGCGGAGGCGGGGACAGGCAGCGACGGGGTCAGAAATTTGCCTGGCCCCACGAGTTTCCTCGGAGGAGCGGATAGCGGGGACAGGCAGGGATCGGGGGCAGGCAGAGATTTGGGCAGAAAGATTGGCAGCTCGCGTGAAGTGCCAGAGTGAGTACAGGCACTGGAGGAGCTGAGGCAGGCAGCGACAGGGTCAGAGACCGGCCTGGCCAGCTTCCTAGTCGGCAGGGAGCGGGGGCAGGCAGAAAGATTTTGGGCAGAAAGATTGGAAGCTCTCGTGAAGTGGCAGAGTGGGGACAGGCATCAGGGAAGCGGAGGCTGGGGGCAGAGCTAGGGCAGGATTGCCTGGCCCCGCGAGCATCCGTAAGTTGCCTGGCCCCGCGAGTATCGCCTGACCCCTCGAGCATCCGTTAGTTGCCTGGCCCCACGAGTATCGCCTGACCCCTCGAACATCCGTTAGTTGCCTGGCCCCACGAGTTGCCTGGCCCCACCCTACCTGAGCGAGCATCTCGGGACGCGGGGTCAGCGGCGACGCGGTTGGATCGGCCACCTGGGGTTCGGTTCCCACGTTAAGTCGCGTCTATCCCGCGTTATTCATTGTGCAGTCGATTGTAGCCATTTAGGGCGGCGACGCGGTAGGCTTCGGCCATGGTGGGGTAATTGAAAGTGGTGTCCAGGAAGTACTTGAGCGTATTGCCGCCGCCGGTTTGGGCCATGATGGCTTGGCCGATGTGCACGATTTCGGCGGCTTGCGAGCCGAAGCAGTGGACGCCGAGGATCTCCAACGTTTCGCGGTGAAAGAGAATCTTCAGCATGCCGATCGCTCGGCCGGAGATTTGTGCTCGCGCGAGGCTTTTGAAGTGCGAGTGACCCACTTCGTAGGGGATGCACTGTTCGGTCAGTTGTCGCTCGGTCTTGCCGATGCTACTGATCTCCGGGCTGGTGTAGATCCCTGAGGGGATGTCGTTGATGGATTCGATTTTTTCCCCGCTCCCCAAGATGTGTTTCGCGGCGGCTCGGCCCTGCGTGTACGCGGCGCTGGCCAGGCTCGGGAAACCGACGACGTCGCCGACCGCGTAAACATGTTCGGCGGAGGTTTGGAAGTAGTCGTTGGTAGCTAGGTAACCGCGGCCATCGGGTTGCAAGCCAACGGCTTCTAGACCCAAATCGCCCACATTGCCGGTACGGCCGGCAGCCCAGAGCAGGATGTCGGTTTTCAGTGCCTTGCCGCTTTTCAGGTGCAGGACGACGCCATCGTCTTGCGGCTCAACACGTTCCATCGCCTCGTTGTGCCGGATCAGGACCCCTCGGTCACGCATGTGATAACTGAGGGCGTCGGTGATTTCATCATCGAGGAACTCCAGGAGTCTTGAGCGGGTGTTGACCAGGTTCACCTTGACGTCGAGGTTCCGAAACATGGAGGCGTATTCGCAGCCAACGACGCCAGCACCGTAGACCGCCATGGAGTGGGGCTTGTCGTTCAAATTCAGAATGGTGTCGCTGTCGAAGATTCGTGGGTGATTGAAGTCGACGTTCGCGGGTCGGTAGGGGCTGGAGCCGACCGCCAAGACGAATTGTTTGGCCTCCACTCGCACGTTGGGGCCGATTTGGACCTCGTGTGGGCTGACGAACTTGGCGTGGCCCGTGAGAACTTGGACATTGTTTCGTGAATAGAAACTGCGTCGCATGCTTTCCTGTTGGGAGATGACCGACTGGGCACCCAACCGCAATTCGCTCATGGTCGGTTCGGCTTTGACTCCCGCTCGAACCAGTATCGGACTCCTCAGCGCCTCGGTCATCTGATAGATGGCAAAACGCAGCGCTTTACTGGGGATGGTACCCCAATGGGTGCACCCGCCACCGATGCGGTGGTAGCGTTCGCAGACGACAACTTCCTTACCGCCTTTGGCCAATTGCATGGCGGCACCTTCGCCACCGGGGCCCGAACCAATGACCAGCACGTCTGTTTTGATGACTGCCATGACCTAGTTGTTCCTGTTCAGGGGAAGTGATTCGCTGCTGTTGGACCAACGAACCTCATGGCTGCAACCGGTGTCTGGAGGAGGTGGTTAACGGCCCTGAGGGTCGTGCGCTTGCGGCGCCGGTCTTGCTGGTGACGAGCGACCGGACGTGCTCGTTAGCCAGCTGTTGCTTGTTGGCCAGCTGTTGCTCGTTAAGCCTGCCATCGCTTGTTGGCCAGCTGTTGCTCGTCAGCCTGCCATCGCTCGTTAGCCTGCTGTCGCTCGTTAGCCTGCCCCGGTGCCAGTCGAGTGCTTGGCTGCTCCCATCTGCCCCGTTGCCAGCCGCGTGTGGGCTGGCGGGCTCCTACGTTGGGGTGAGGCGGAGGGAGCGCCGCGCCGAAGCTCCGTAAAGTTGAACTGTCTGTCGGAGGATACTCAAGGGGGGGGGGATTTCGTCGCGGGAGGCCCCTATCGGTTGGCGATTCCAACAGGGTATCTTGTACGGCCCGCCATTTTCCCCTGGAACCGCCCTGCTCTGCCGCGCCGAGCCCCTGCATGCATCGAATTATCACCTGGTTGAAGATCTTATGGGGCCAACCTTTGGGGTTGCAGCATGTTCTGGTGATCGCCGCGCCGTTGATGATTTCGACGGCTTGCTACAGCATCATGCAGTTTTTCGATCGGTTGTTTCTGCTCTATCACTCCCCGACAGACGTCGGCGCGATGGCCACCGTCGGGACGATGGTATGGACTTTGTGCAGCCTGCCGCTGGGGATGGTCAGTTATGTGACGACTTTTGTGGCCCAGTACCGCGGAGCGGAGCAACCGGGGCAGATTGGACGTTCGGTGGCTCACGCGTTTTACTTGGCGTTAGCCAGTGTGCCGTTTCTGTTGCTGCCGGGCTGGTATGTTGAAGATTTTTTCATCTGGTTTGGGCATGAACCCGAGCTGGCGAAGGCCGAGGGTCTGTGTTTTCGCATCTACATCCTGTCGGGCTTGGGCATGTTGGCCAACGGCGTCTTGGAGGGGCTGTTGGTCGGTCTGGAAAAGACTCGACCGGTGATGGCGGCGAATATCTACGCGACAATGCTGAACATTGTCTTGGACCCACTGATGATTTTCGGCTGGTGGCTCATTCCGTCGATGGGGATTGAAGGCGCGGCGTGGGCGACCGTCCTCTCGATGTGGGCCAAGTTCGGGTACTCGTTGTGGGTCGTCTCGCGATTGGAGGATTTCGCCAGTTTTCGTTTCGCTGCGGGCTGGCGGTTCGACGGTGGGTTCATTCGACGGTTTTTATTTTTTGGTGGTCCGAGTGGCTTGCAGTGGTTCATTGAGGGCATGGCAATTCTGTATTTTATCGCTGTGATGGGCCGTTTAGGAGAAGCCTATCTGTCGGCGACGAGCCTGGCGTTCAGTATCAACTTATTGGCGTTCATCCCGGTCTACGGTTTAGGCATGGGACTGACCTCGATCGTCGGCAATCAATTGGGACAGGACAATGCGCCGATGGCGAAGCGAGCTTTGCACAGTGCGATGATCATCGCGTTGGCATTTACGGCGGTGTTTGTCGTTTTGTACACGGTGTTTCCGCGGACATTACTGACCCTGCATCGAGCGAACACGGAGAACTTCGCGGAACTGGAGCCGATCGTGTTGAACTTTCTGTTCTATGTGGCCGTGTATTGCTTGCTCGACACGATCCAGATTGTGAAGGTCAGTGTGCTCAAGGGCGCGGGCGACACTTGGTTCGTGACTGGGACCTTCTTGCTGACCAGTGCGTTGTTCGTGTGGATTGGTGGAAGCTTGGATCAGCCCGGAGCCGACCCCAACGAGGTCGCGTCCCGTTGGTGGTGGGCCCTGACTGGCTGGATTGCGACCCTTGCCCTGATCTTTTGGCTGCGGGTGGCCCAAGGCAAATGGATGAAAATGAAGGTGATTGAAGGCTAGTGCGTTGTCACAGCCAAAGAGCTGGGTGCGGTAAAGGGGTCAGACGCCAATTGTGCGCAGCACCCGCAGGGCCGTTCCGGCAATTGACGCCTGACCTCTTTACCACCCCATTGTGCGAAGCACCTGCAGGTCCGTTCCGGCAATTGACTATTGCCCCCTCTGCCACAACAAAATCAACGAGTGACCAAGCATCCATCGTCGGCGGATGGTTAGCGGGCCAGGTTCCAGGCGGGGGTGGCGAAGCGTGTTTGACGGAGTCGCTCGGCCAATTCCAGCTCCTCGTCCGTCAATGCCGACTCTTCAGGGACCCAGCCCAGGGCCGATGAGATAGCCGCCATGAGTTCGTGGCTCCACTGTTCGACGGTTGGCCGATCGTTGTTTGCCAAGAAATCATTGATTCCCGCCAATTGGGGCGCTCGCGGGGATCGTTCGAGGAGCACGCTGCCATGCTGTAGGATCGCGCCGTCGCGTTTTCGCTGGGCGCTGCCCAAGACCTTGTGTCCGTCGGGATCCTGGCGGCTACCTTGGTGTAAAGTGGCCATGCGGTCGGCTTGTGCGGCGGTTGGCCAGACGATCAGGTCGCCGGCAGCGCGACGTTTGAAGCACAGGAACGGCTCCGTTCGCGCCGATGTTGCTTCGATCCGCACGGCAGCATCATTATCAGCAGGAGGAGGAGCATCATCAGCAGCAGGAGGAGCATCAGCATCAGCAGCAGCTAAGTCGGCTGATGTCGGGCGATCGGGGTGGCGTCGAGCGGTGAGTCCGTGGTTGGCCAGTCGATCGGCGACGGCTTGGTGCACGACGTCGTACAGGGCCGTGGACGGATGGTGGATCGCATGAGGGGGAACGATCAGACTGTAAGTCAGTTCCTGATCGTGCACGATTGCGCCGCCGCCCGTCGATCGGCGGAGCAAGGGGCAGGCGGCACTTGCCTGGTGTTGCTCCCGCGCCCGCGAGGGCTGAAAGTAACCCAAGGTCAGTGTCGGCTCGTTCCATTGATAGAGACGCAAAACCGGCTGCTGCCCGAGTTCCAAGAGTGCCTGGTCGACCGCCATGTTCCAGTCACCGGGGGCGGGCGAGTGTAGCAACAGCCGGCATTTCACGATCAGTGGGACTCGCACTGGGCTTGGTACGTGGCAAAGTCCAGCAACTTGTCGCTGGGGGAAGACACCTTGACCTTCAGCAACCAACCTTGGGTGTAGGGGTCGTCACTCAGGACTGCCAAGTTGTCGAGGATCGCGGTGTGGACGTCGACGATCTCTCCGGAGACTGGGCTGTACATCGAGCTGACCGCCTTGACCGACTCCACTTCGCCGAATTCGTCACCGGCCGTGACCGAACCGCCGACGCTGGGCAGTTCCATGTGCACGATGTCCCCGAGCTGTTCGACTGCGAACGCCGAGATGCCGATCGTAGCGATGAGGTCAGTGCCTTGTTGTTCCATCAGAGCCCACTCGTGAGACTCCAAGTACTTCAGTTCTTCCGGTTTCACGATTCAGTTGCTCCTGAGGGCGATTTCCAATAACTGTGGTCGATGTCCAGCGTTTTGCGGCAGGCCGATCTGGTCTGACTCGCTGCGGCTGTTCGAACGACCTCTACAATATTCTCACATCAACTGCGAGAATAAAAGGGGAGTTTGACCACGGCCGCTGGATGTCGTTTCCCGCGGATGTCCACTTCGACGGTCGTCCCGAGTGCTCGGTAGGCGGGATCGATGTAGGCCATCGCGATGGGCTTTTGGAGGGTCGGTGCAAAGGTCCCGCTGGTTACGACGCCGATCGTTTGCTCGCCGATCATGACTGGGCACTCTTCTCGCCCAGGGCGACGTCCTTCGAGTTCCAGTCCCACGCGTACGCGGGCGTCGGACTGTTGTTGGGCGGCCAGGATCGCGTCCCGGCCGACGAAGTCTCGGTCCTTGAGGGTCATGGCAAAGCCTAGGTCGGCGTGCGCAGGGTTGATCGATTCGGAAAGTTCATGGCCGTAGAGCGGCATGGCGGCCTCGAGCCGTAGGGTGTCGCGTGCTCCGAGACCGGCGGGACGGAACCCGAGGTCGGCACCCCGTGCGAGGACCGTTTCCCACAAGGCGACGGCATGTTCAGCGGGCGGCACCAATTCAACGCCATCTTCACCGGTGTAGCCGGTTCGGGAGACCAGCAACGGGTAGCCTTGGTACTGCACGAACTGCCCGGTGTAATAGCCCATGCCGGCCACATCGAGG
Source organism: Pirellulaceae bacterium (assembly GCA_018402565.1). GTDB lineage: Bacteria > Planctomycetota > Planctomycetia > Pirellulales > Pirellulaceae > M30B19. Next base: position 62,280 of record JAGYIQ010000006.1, read on the forward strand.
TCGAGCAATTGATCGACGACGCCCACGGCTTGGGGGCCTTGGACGGCGATCATGGCGGTTTGCAGCGTGAGGTCCGTCAGGCCCGCCGAGTTGTTCGGGTCGTGCTGCTGTAACCAAGCCAAGATCTTCTCGCGGTTGCTGGCGTTGACCACCATCCAGAAGCGTTCTTGGCCGTCGAGTTCTCGCAGTTTGTAAACCAGCACGTCGTCCAGGATACCGCCTTCGCTGTTGCACATCAGGCTGTAGCGGATGCGGCCGGTCGGCATACCGGCGATTTTGCGAGTGGCAAGTCGGTCCAGGAGCGTTTCGGCCTCGGGGGCGCTGAATCGCAGTCGGCCCATGTGCGAGACATCGAACAGTCCAGCCTGGGTCCTCACCGCCGCGTGTTCGGCCATGATGGAATCGTACTGCACGGGCATGGACCAGCCAGCGAAATCGACCATGCGGCCTCCGTGGGCGGCATGCCAGTCGGTCAACGCGGTCTTGAGCATGATGGTGGTGTCCTCAGTCTTTCATTCGGGCGCCCAGCGGCACCAATTCATTGAAGCGATCGATCGGTTCATTCGCAGTCCAGGCGATACCGCGTAACAGCAGGATTCTAAACAACGGATCATCGAAGGTCCAATTGTAGTGTCCGGGTATACTGACGAAGACTCGACCTTGTGGATGTTGGCGGACCCACATTTGTGGTGTCGGCACACCGTCCTCGGTACTGGTGGCCAACAGCGTGACGTCGTTGGTGTCGCCCGTCAATTCCCAGTAGCTTTCGTCGTACAGTTGCAGCGTTTGAAAGTTTCGCATGATCGGGTGGTCAGGGCTGCGGACATCCAACGTCAGCGGCCCGTGGCGGTACTTGATGCGACCGCCCCACGAGGCCAACCCAATCCGGCGGGCGAAATCGCGGACTTGGTCATCGCCGTTGACGGCCCAGTGGATCAGGACCACGCCGCCACCGCGAGCGAGAAACTGATCGAGTTGAGCCGGTCGCGTCCCGGCGAAGCTGCCCTTTTGGAAGAAGATCACGACATCGGCCGAATCCAACTGCTCACGGTCGGGAAAGTCGCGAGCGTTTTCGATTTCGAGAGCTGGGGCCGCCTTGAGCAGTTGTGTCCAGGCCCGTTGCCAGGCTGGGTAGTCGTGTTCCCCGGGGCCGTGGTCCTTGAGGCCATCGACCAAGACGATGCGCAACGGGCGCAGAGGATCGGTTCTAGGTTCACTGCCGGCCAAGGCGGCGGCCACCTCCGCCCGCGACCGCAAGGGTGGTGCGGGCAGAGGGCCATCGAGCGGCATTTTGGGGGGCGGCGTCAAGAGGTACGTCAGCAAGTCCAGCTGTTCCTGCTCGGAGAGGCTGGGCCATAGCTTGTCGGGCATAATCGACTGGGCGATCGGTTGCATTCGCTCGACATCGGCTGCCAGGACTTCCGTGACCGTGCCCGCGGAATCGCCGACGAGCAACCAATCGCCGCGGGAGCGAATGACGCCCGTCAAGACTCGGCCATCTTTCAATTCGACGACTTGGCCGATGTAGTCGGGGTTGATCGCGAAGCTGGGGAACTCGATATCGCGGCGGACGGAGTTAAGATCGCGATGGATCAAGTTGCCTAGGTCGGGACCGAGTTCACCGCCGGAGTCGCGGCCGACTCGATGGCACTGGTAACATTGCGACTTTTCACTGTGGAAGAGCCGCCGTCCGCGGCCCCAGCTACCGCCTTCCAGCCCTGAGCGTGTGGCGGCCGCCAACTCGAGTGGCCCCCCGTCCTGCTCCCCGGACAACGTCTGGTTGATGGGGACCCAGGGTTGCCAGAAGCGATGTTTTTGCAGCGGGCGCTGGGACGGGTCCTCGGCGGTCCAGAAATACGGGAACACGGAAATTGGCGAGGTTGGGCCGGTGGGAAGCTCGAGACGGAGTTTCAACCAGCGACCTTGGCTGGCGGGCACGCTGACGATGGCTCGGTGTGACGTGTCGCCGTCTGTCGATGGCCGATTGGCCGCGGATTGGCTGGGCCAGGCGGTCTTGGAGTCTCGCAGGGCCTCGTAGCTGACCGTCAACTCCCGGTCGGTGTCTGCGGTGTCGGAGACCACATGAGCCCGCATGCGGAAGTCGGATGGACCTTGGACCGCCAGCGACACGACCTCTTCCGGCCACTGGTAATCCAGCGTTTCTCCGACCTGCACGGCTGGGCGGAGCATGTCTTGCAGATCGACCACGGTCTCGAGGGTCAAGGTGCCGGGGCGATCCAGGTCCGACCAGAGCGATTCGTGGGTGGCGGATCCGGTCAACCAGTGTTGGGCGACTTGTAGGTCCAGATGGGGCAGGTAGCCTTGCCATCGGGGGTGAGGGGCGTCCGCGGGCGTCCAAGAGCCACGTACTCCGCCGGCCGTGAAATCGATCTCAGTGGCGTGAGGTTCCAGCTCTAGCAGCAAGGCGTGGTGGTCGCGGGTGCGGATGGGGTCGGTCTGCAGGATCAGGGTTCGGCGATCGGGGGTCAGGGACGCGGAGTGCACGTCGAGGCCAAAGCGGGGTTGGAGCAGTTGGCGCTGGACGACGGCGTAGGGCGGCACGAGCGTCTCGAGCCGATCGCCGGCACGGACCGCTGCGCCGAACTGGATCGAGGTTTTCTGGCTCCAACCGCTGAGCGACTGCGGGTCCAGCGGCTGATCGAACGCGATCCGCACCTCCTGAGCGTGCTCGGTCCAGGCGGCGACGGGACGCGGCGCAGCGGGATCGACCATGCGGACTCGGAACAGCTCGCCAGCACCCAGCGGACCGGTGCCCCAATCGGGCGGGCCGCTGTGGCAGGCCACGATCAGATCGCCGCGGGGGGACAGGCAAGCGTCGATGGTCAGCATCTGCAGGCCGGCGATCAATTGGCTATCGGCGACGTAGCCGACCGGGGTCTTGGTGAGTTGTGTCCGCCAGAGTTTGCCGCGCGACTCGCCGCAAATAATCGCGTTGTTCCGCCAGCTCTCGGGGCCGAAGATCGGGCCGCTCAGCACGGGCTGGTTGAAGACCATCCCGCAGGTTGATTGGTGTTGCGGGCCGAAGTCGAAGGTCGAGGGTTCGTCGATGACATGCGGATTGTGCCGCGGGTGTCGTGGCGGGAAGCCGTAGTGCCGCAGGCCGGTCGGGTTGCCGGAGAACGGTTCGAGTGGCAGATGCAAGAGTTCATCCCAGGGGTTGCCGTTGGGCAGCCAAGTCGCGCCCTCTTGTTCGGTGCAAAACAGGTCGCCCAGGTGATTGAACGCAAACGCGATCGGGAAGCGGATGCCGGTGGCGATGGTCTGGCGAGATTGCAGGTCGGGGGCGATTCGCTGGACGGTGCCACGTTCGCTCATGAGATCGTACTGGGCCTGGCCCTGGTCGTCGATCAAATAGCCGTTGGCGAAGTTGGCGGTGCCCAGGCCGAAGTACAGGCTTCCGTCTGGGGCCAGCGTCAGGCCGACGGCATCGACATTCTGCGGGATCTCTTCCCACCCGGAGGCGACGATGATCTCCTCGTCTGCTCGGTCGTCCCCGTCGTTATCTCGCAGGAACGAGACCTTGCCTTTGGAGGCGACAAATACGCCCTGCCCTTGTGGATAATCGGGCGGTGTCAGCACCATGCCGAGCGGTCCGCGGATACTGCCGGCGTTCTGCCAAAAGATCGAGGCGTGATCTTCGAGGCCATCGCCGTCGGTGTCGGTCAGCAAGTGGATGTCGCCGTTGTAGCCGAGGGTCACGAGTTTCCCGTCGTGGCGATAGCGGAGGTTGTTGACATTCGTCAGCTTGACCGGCAGCGTTTGGACTTCGAAGCCGCCCGACAGCATCTGCACGGGTGGCGGATCGGCGACTTGAGGCCGCTGGACCTGGCCCATTCGGGTCGCGATTGCGGTTGGGCCTGTGGCCAGTAGCTGAGCGGCGAGGCCCTCGTATTTCTGGGACAGATACTGCGAGACCTGTTGGCTTTGGTCCGAGTCGAGTGAGCCGGAGAAGACGATCAGTTCGGCGATGTCTGCCGAGATCGGGCCGCGGACTTGCTGCGGCCCCGAGCCGTTGGTGTAGAACCGAGCCCCAATGGTCCACTGGGTCAAGTCCATCATCGCGTCCTGGACGGGCCGTTGGCCTTCGAGCTGGCCGTCGATCCAAACTTTGGCGGTGCCGCTGTCAGGGTCGACTTGGGCTTGGATCAGGTGCAGTTGGCCAAAGCCGCTCGCGGCGTTCCGCAAATTGTGGGCACCGCCAAAGCCCTGGCCTTCGAAGTTGAGTTGCTGAAAGCGAGTGGTGGGGCCGGGTCCCAAATCCAGGCAAAACCCTGATTGGTAGTCGCGCTGTTCGGGTGCATTGGCGGCCAAGAATCCGCGAAAGTCCCCCGGATTCTCCCAGGGGGCAGCGACAAGAAACACGGTGACGGCGGCGGTCGGTGGCGCCGAGTGGAACAAACGCAGGTGGTCGTCTTGGCCATCGAATCGGACCACCTGATGACGGCCAATCGTCAGCCGCTGGGGTTGTTGCTCCGGGTCGGGTTGCTCGGCCGCCACGGCTGCAAAGGCAGACGGGACGCGTAGGTTCCTGAACCAATCACCGGACGCTGGAGTGGAGCGGTTGGCGGCCGGCGGGTTCGAGTCGTTGGTTGAGGCGGACTCAGGCGAGCTGGTTTGGGGCGAGCTGGTTTGGGGAGAGCCGGTTTGGGGAGAGCCGGTGAGGCTGGTCCATCGAGCGACTGGGGTTGGTTCGTTGGCGGCAGCGGAGTCGCCAGCCGGACCGGGAGAGTTTGGGCCATCGATGTGAGCGGCGTCGAGCCAGAAAAGGAGTTGAGGCGGAGCGGTCTGGGGAGCGACGGCGGGGACAGGCAACTTTGTGGGAGCGCCGGCGGGGACAGGCAACTGAGTTGGGTCGGCGGCGGATGCTGCCGCGAGTGGAGCGGTGGTGGATGCGGCGGAGAGAAAATTCGCTGCGGTAATGCTGAGGCACGCAGTGATTGCCGAAACGACAACCGCGAGCGTCCGCAGGTGCGGGAAGCGGGAACCATTGCGACCGCGGGGCACGTCACGCGCGAGGGACACGCAGCGGCCGCTGGGCTTGGGGGCGCGTGCTTGCCTGGGGAGACGGTCGGAATCGGGACGCGTGCCAGCGAGGGGCTGGGCGGAGGCCGCGGGGCACGATTGCTTTTCTGGGGTCATCGCTCGGTCCAACATCGCTCGATCCAACATCGCTCGGTCCAAACATGGCTCGGTCCAAACATGGCTAGGTCCAACGAGATAGCAATCCGGGGTGGTCAGTGGTTTCGTCGTCCATTGTAGCCGAAGCGGGGTTGCTTGAGTTTTGTGATGGAAAAGGGGCGAGTGCCTGGAGTCAGTCGGCGGTCGGCGGTCAGCCTCACCGGCCCTCCAGCCTCACGCAGACTCGTGCCGTTGGGTCGGGAGTTCGATCGGCTAGGGGCAAGTGCGTGGGGTTTGGGCGGTCGAGTGCCCTGCGTGTTTCGCTACACAAGCTCCGCCGAGACCGCAATTGGGGGATTGAAACGGGCAAATTTGCTCCGATTGCGACTGGACTGCGGACGCCTCCAGCGGTCGCGATCAAATTGAGAGGCGAAAGTTTTCTAGCGCAGGCTGGTTCCTTGCTCTGCGGCGTTCTGCTGCGGATTAATCGGGTAGTCGGTGTGCCTCCGTCTTGCGGGTTAAGCAGCGGCTGGCCCCAGGAACCACAGCAGATGAGCTGCCGCCACACACAAATATCAGAGAACGCAAGCGTTGGCTATGCCAGGTGTGCCAGCCTGAGTTTCCGAAACATTGGTTACGCTGTGACGTGACTTTCTTACGTGGAGTCCGTGATGGAAAAGCACGAATTATCCGATTTGCAGATCGATTGGGTAAGCCTGATTCGCCAAGTCGCTCGTGATCAGGTGCCGATCGAAATCGCTGATGGTACGCCGAATGCAATTGTCGAGGTAGTTCCCAAGAAAACGCCAGTTTTTGTCAAAGATTTCCCAGCCTTGATGGCCCTGCTTCCGTCGCTGGGGGAGGATGCCGTCACCTTTGCGGAAGATGTGGAACAAGGGCGTTTGTGCTTTGGCGAGGATAGCGATCCAAACCGGGCGTCAGTAGTTGATACAAAGGCATTGTTTGGCTTGCATTGGGAGAGGAGGGCGCCCAGCACCGCTGCTGGTATGAATCAACTGGATGTCCCCGCGTTCCTATCGGTAGTCACAGCTTCGGAACTACTCGTTGCGGTGTGCACCGTGCTGTCATCGGACCAAGCGGGAAATCCGCAGTCGTTTTGTGGAGGCGCTGTTGGCACGCTTCCCCATTCTTCCAGTGACATTGGACATCGCAAGACAACATGCGGCGCTGTCGACGGAACTTTCTCAAAGGGGATCACCGATCGGATACCATGACGCATGGATTGCCGCGACTGCCTTGAGCTACGGCTACGCAATTATGACGACGAACGTGCGCGAGTTTTCGCGAGTTCCCGATCTGCACGTCATTGCTGTCACTACAAGTTAGGAGACCGGCGAGGGAATTACGGGGGTCTGCCCCAAGAATCGACGCCCCAGCGTTACCAACCTTGTGCCGTTGGGTCGGGAGTTCGATCGGCCAGTGCCATGTCACAGCCTAAACTTGGCGTGTGGTTCAGGGGTCAGGAGTCAATTGTGCAAAGCACCCGCAGGATGTCTTTCCGGCAATTGACTCCTGACCCTTTTGCCACACCGTTCCCACCATTAAACGGTGACAAAGCACTAGGGGATAAGTGCGTGGGGTTTGGGCGGTCGAGTGCCCTGCGTGTTTCGCTGCACAAAAATCCGCCGAGACCGCAATTGGGGGCCGCTTGAAGGTGGAGCTTCAATTGGAGCCGTCGCGCTGGTCGTCTTGGCAAGTGTCTCGTTGCGATTTCTTCACCATGGGTTACAGCGGACGTGAGGCTGTGTATCCTGACGACCCGTGCGGTCGCACTCGCGTTTGATGGGGAGCAATGGGGCGTCGGAGCAAGACAATGATAGGTGAAGTCAACACTTGGATCGGTCGGACCCTGAGGGCCTTGTTGGGGTGGGGGATAGGTGGTTGGATCGGGTTAGCCGTTGTGAATGCGGTGGGGCAAGTTGCGTCGGTGACGTCAGATGCTGTGACACCGGCGGCGAGTGCGCCAGCACGTTCGGCGGTCGAAGTTAAAGGGTTGGTGCAACGGATTTGTTTCGGATCGTGCGCGAATCAAAACAAGCCACAGCCTATTCTGTTGGATGTGGTGGCGAAGCAACCGGATTTGTTTATTTATTTGGGTGATAATATCTACGGCGACACCGAGGACATGAACGTGTTGCGAGCCAAGTACGAGAAGCTGGGTACAAAACCGGAATTTCAAGCCTTGCGCGCGGCGGTTCCCACGTTGGCGATTTGGGATGACCACGATTACGGCGCAAATGATTCGGGTAAAGAGTACCGACCGGCTGCTGAGTCGCGAGAGATATTTTTAGATTTTTGGCGCGAACCTAGCGATAGTGCTCGGCGGCAACACTCGGGAATCTACCATTCACACGAGTTCACCGATGGCAAGCGGACGCTGCAGGTGATCTTGCTCGACACTCGCACGTTTCGTGACTCGTTGGCCAAGAATTCGCTTCGATCTTGGAAAAACGACTATCATCCGGACCCGGATCCTGACAAGACGCTTTTGGGAGAAACCCAGTGGCAGTGGTTGGCAGAACAGTTGCGTAAGCCGGCGGACGTGCGAATCATTGCATCGAGTATCCAGTTCAGTCACCAGCACAATGGCTGGGAGTCTTGGACCAACCTGCCCAGTGAGTTGGTAAAAATGACGGAGCTCATTCGAGAAACTCGGGCGGGCGGTGTGATGTTTATTTCTGGGGATGTGCATTGGGGTGAAGTCTCCAAGTTGCCAGTGCGCGGTTTGTACCCGCTGTACGATGTGACTTCAAGCGGCCTGACTGAAACGTGGCCAACGGTTGAAGAAAATCAAAATCGGATTGGCGAGGTCGTGAGAGAGAATAACTTCGGGATGATCGAAGTCGATTGGACGCTGGCGGATCCAGAAATCCATTTGCAACTGTTTGATTTGAAGAAGGAACAACGAGTTTCGCATCGCGTGTTGCTGAGCGAGCTGCAACCGGGTTCGTAAATTAAGGTGCCGCATCTCGCTGTTTTGGTGGGATCAAGCGTCTTGAAGGAATGGATTGAATTGGGCCTCGGCGGCGATGGTAGTATTGGGTCCATGACCGCACAATACGACCGTGTCGGGCGGCAGCACCAAGAGTTTTTCGTGAATGGACTTGAGCAGTAGGGGCAGCGAACCGCCGGGAAGATCCGTTCGGCCGATGCTGCCTTGGAACAGCGCATCGCCCGCGATCAGGACGGGAGCGGTGATGGAACGGATGTTGCCGTCTTCGTCCCCGAGTTGGGTGTGATCGGGAGTGAAATAAAACGACAGATGATCGGGTGCATGCCCGGGTGTAAAGAACGCCTGAGCTGCGTAGCTGCCCACTCGCAGTACATCGCCATCGCCCACGATCACATCCGGATCGGGCACATTCTGATAATCCGCGACGGGCAAGTGGTAATGTTTGGCTTGTTGCTGCAACAGGCCGCGGAGCAACGGTTCGCTATGGGCGAACAGTCGCGGGACTTGGCTGACGCGGGCGAATGCCATCTGCAGGCAACGAGCGACTCCGCCGGCGTGGTCCAGGTGAGCGTGAGTCAGCCAGATGTCGAGTCGTGCGGGTTGACGTTGGTCGACAACCGCGAAGATCCGTTCCAGATCCCCGCCGGGGTCAACGATCACGGCATCGCCAGTACCCTCATCCCAGAGCACTCGGGCATTTTGGGCGAAGGGCGTCACTTCCAGCGTATCGATCCACAACATCGGTCCGTCTCGGGGGTTTAAGGTTGGCGGCGGAACTTGGCTACAATTTCCGTGCCGCTAAGGAGCAGCAGTTGGCCGTCTTGCAGATCGAAGCGATCGACACGAGCCAAGGTTTGGGCGAAGCGACCTTCCCGTTCCATGGCGGCGGGTGGACCGCCTCGCCGAGTGGCTCGCAGCGGCCCGAACGATAAGGCTTGGTCGGTTACGTTGTAGGTACCACCCAATTGGTTGACGCCCCCGAAACCGGTCACGCTACCGTCTGTGAAGCTCAGGGTCAGAGGAGTGTCCGAGTCGACTGCTTGGCCATTGAGTTCACTCAATTCCCAGGTCACATTCAGAACTTGCTCGAAGTCGACGACGGCCGGGGCTGGGCTTTGGGCCTCGAACCAGGCCAGAGGCCCTGCGGCGCCGGAGAGTACCAGCGTTTTTCCTTCAAAGGAAAATTGTGTGATTTTCTCCAACGTGGCCGAGAACTCTTGCTCCAATTCACTCTCCGCGGCGGCGCCGCCCATGAGGGTGGATACCAGGTTGCGGAACCGCAGCTGCTGTCCGTCTCGCACGTAACCGCCGCCGATCTGGTTGATACCGCCGAAGGCTTGGACCTCGTTCTCCTGGAGGAAGATGGTGGGCCGGTTCTGGCCGCGAACGGCTCCATTGCGGAGCCGGGTCAAGGCCCAGACTTGTCCCTCGAGCGCGCTGGCTGGAGTGATCGCCAGATCTTGTTGCTGGAGTTCCAGGACAAGATCGGGGAATTGTTCATCGCCGACCCAGCGTTCGATGGCACTGAGTTTCAGTTCGCCGGCTTCCCCTTGGGCCAACAGAAGGGTCGAAGAAAATTGGCGGCCGTCACCGTGTGTACCGCCGTAGCGGATCATCCAACCGGAATCGCGTGAAACCCAATTGGCCTGGCCAAATCCGCCGTCGCCGCGGAAGGTCCACGAACGGTAGGTTTTGGCGGCGGGGTCCCAAGCGATCCGTTCCGAAGAGCGAATGGCGGGGAAGCCAGGCATGGTGACCTCATAATCCAGCAATAAGAACTGGCCGTCCGTCGACCATTGGCCAGTGGCTTTCGCCGTGATTGGGGCGTCTGTGGCCGTGCTCCATTGTCCTAACAACCACTGCAGCTTTTCCAGCTCCATGCGTCCCAATGGCCGCGGTTCCTGGTTCTGGCTATTGGCCTGGTTTTGGTTAGCAGCTTGCGGAGCTTGCTCTTGCTGGGTGGCTGAGGCTGCGGATTCAGCGGATTCGGCTTGAGCTTGAACGGCCGCGGTATCGACGAGCGAAACGGCCAGCCAAACGACTACGGCCAAGCCGGTCAACCGAAGCGTCGGTAGCCGGTCCGCTGCTCGGCTACCCGCTGGTCCGATTCCCACGTGTGGCATCGTTCCGCAGGGAGCGGAGAGACAGGTGGCGGGGCATGGGTTGCCGTTGGCACCGAGGATAGACGAGGGGGCGATGGGGGCGTCGTGTTTCATGGCTGGCATGACGGGGGTTCTCGGTGTTTCGGGGGAATTCCGCTGGCTGCGGCTACGGGTCCAGGACCTCGCAACCCGTATCGTGAATTTTAGCACGGCGGGGTTGGTCGTTAGAGGGGGTTAGGCGGGGATCAAGTTTTTTTGGGCAGGTTCGCAGGCGTTTGTGTGCTGGGTTCGGCATGCCAACGGTGGCCCGGGTTCGCGGTGGGACCGTTTTTCCGAATTGGAAATCAGCCGAAGTGCGTTAGTACCCGGTTTTCTGGGGAAACGGAAATCAGCCGAAGTGCGTTAGCACCCGGTTCTCTCAGTTGAGGTCCTTGGACCAGTCGCGGCGTTGCCGGCTGCTGGGGATGCTCAACTTGGTGCGGTACTTGGCGATGGTGCGGCGAGCGACGTCAAAGCCCATCGCGCGCAGTTCTTGGCACAGGTGTTCGTCGCTCAGCGGGTCCGACTTATCCTCGTTGTCCACGAGGCGTTTGAGTTCGATTTGGACCCGGTCCCAGGCCACGTCCTCGCCGTCCTCGGTTTGTGTGCCACCGACAAAGAAACGCCTCATGGGCACCAAGCCGCGGGGGGTGTCCATCCACTTATCGTCGACCGCCCGGCTGACGGTCGTGACGTGCACACCGACTCGGTCGGCGATTTGTTGCATTTTCAGAGGCAGCAGGTGTTCTGGGCCTTTCTCCAAGAAGGCGGTTTGATGTTTGACGATTTCCTCCGCCACTCGAGCGACCGTGTTGCGGCGTTGTTCGATGGCTTCGATCAGCCACTTGGCCGAGGCATACTTTCGCTTGAGGAACTCGCGTTCAACGTCGGTTAATTGGCCGTTTTGGTGCCTTTTTTTGTAATAATTGCTGATGTAAAGATTGCCGATCGGTGCTTCCTCGGCCTGTACTCGGTAAGTCCCGTCGGCGTCCTTATACACGATGACGTCGGGCACGATGGCCGGGGCGCGTGTGGAGGTGAACCGAGCGGCTGGTTTGGGGTTCAATTTTCTCAGTTGTTCCCAGGCCGACATGATTTGGTCGTAGCTGTAGCCGGTAGAACGCTGGATCTGCGGGATGCGATTGTCGCGGAGGTCTTCCAGGTGATGGTTGACCAAGCAACGCACCTCTTCGTGCATGGGTAGCGAGCTGTCGATCTGCAGCAGTAGGCACTCGCGGAGATCGCGAGCGGCGATGCCGGGCGGGTCGAGGGTGTGGATCAGCGTGAGCGCTCGTCGGGCAAGGTCGAGCATCTCTGGGGGATGATCGGCTGGCAGCAGGTCCTCCAGGCTGACTCGCAGGTAGCCGCCGTTGCTGGGGTTGAGCGTCGAAATGATTCGCTCGCACATGGCCATGAGTTCGGGCGAGACCTCCAGTTCGTGCAACTGATGCAGCAAATAATCGTGCAGCGACTCCGGGCGGTCCTCGATGTTGGCCATCAAGTCGTGCTGGCGGTCGATCGAGTCCTGGACTCGGTTGGAGGAAACGCGTGGGCGGTCGTCGAAGTGATCGGGGACGTCGCGGTCCAGTTCCACGAGCCGCTCGAAGTCGTCCACATTGTTGCCGGTCTCGTCGACCACCAATTCACGCGTTTCGGCCGTGGAGTTCGGCTCGACTTCGTACGTTTCCTCCGGCATCTCCGGATCGTTGGCGGAGACCTCCAGTACGGGGTTCTCGCGCAGTTCCTCCTCGACCCGCTCCAACAAGGCAGAAACGGGGAGCTGGAGGATCTCCATCGACTGGATCATCCGTGGAGCCAGTATCTGGGATTGTTTTTGCTGAAGGTGTTGTCCGAATGATAGCCGCATCAGACTCATTCCAATGGTTGGCGTTCCGCTTGCCCCAGAAAACCGCCCAGCAACCGAGTCGCTGGTGGGTGGCTGGCATGCACATTTTGTGCCGACCGTCGATAAATTGTAGCATTTTTTCCGCCAGAGGACAGTCTCCGGCGGTGGAAATCGCGTTTTTGGGGCTGATGCGGCAGCCGTCAGGGGGTTGGGCGTTGGAGCAGGTCGGCGAGCTCGACCCGGCGGCTTTCATCCAGGGAGCGTTGTCCGGCTTCCAGGGCGGCGATCAGTTCGACCTCGTCTTCCAGCGGGAAGGGGGCGGTGCCGGTGCTGAGGTATTCGAGAAAGGCCCGCAGCAAGTGAACGTACAGGTCCGTGAGGTCGGGCGTTATCGTTCGGCTGCCGCGATCGCCGAACAGTTGCAATTGATATCCCATGGGAAACTGAGCGGCTTCGGTCACCATCAGCAGGGTTTCGAGTTCGCGGTCGTGGTAGCTGAGCTGGAGGCAATGTCGCCCTGCCCTGCCGATGTTCCAGACGGAACGGACGCCGCCCCCCAGGACCGCGTAGACCATCGATAAGGCATGGATACCGTAATAGACCAATTGGCCGGGGCCGGTGGCGATGGCCAACTGGATGGTCCCGAGCGATTCGATTTCTTCTCGCATGCGGACGATGTCCGGCACAAAACGCAGGCTGCTGGCCGACATCAGCTTGGTTCCGGACTCTTGGGCCCAACCGGCGACTTGTTGGGCCTCGGCGGCGGTCATCGCCAGGGGCTTGTCGCAGAAAACGGGCACGCCGAGTTGGAGGGGGTGCTGGGCAAATCGCCATTGCTGGCCCGAGCCGTCATCGATCAGGATTACGGCGTCGACGTCGGCGGAACAGGCCTCCGGCGTCGGGCAGACCTCGGGGATGCGGCAGGCGGCCGCCAGCTTCGCCGCTGCGGTTGGGAGGGGGTCCCAGACCTTGACGACCTCGGCACCGGGCAAGCGAGTGGCGGACTTGACGAAGGTGCCTTCGTACTGGGCGGCCAGGTCCTCGTCCCAGCCGTTAAAGATGGTTGCGAAGGCGGTGCCGTGATGCGAACCGCTGGTGCGGACCGCCCCGGGCAGTCCGTAGCTGGCGGCCGAGATCAAGCCGAGACGCAGTGGTTTGCCGCCTTTGGCTTCTGGGGCAGTTTCTTGGGCGTGTGCATGTGGCCGGGCTGGAGGCGACGCGAGGCTGCAGGTGGGAAGGCCGTTGATTCCGAGGGGCAACGCCAGGGACCCGGCCAGGAACATGCGGCGATCCAGCGAATCGGCTGGCCGCTGGTTGAGCTGCTCGGTTGGCATGGCAGACGCGGACGGTTTGTGTTCACGGTTAGTAACTGCGTCGGAGGTGGACTGGTTCATCGGGTGCTCGGTTGGGTAGGTGGCGACATGGATTTGATTGGGGGTTAGTGATTTCGTTAGGTACACGTCGGCGGTTGAATCTAGCGGCCGACACTCGCGACGGCCCTCGGCAGGACGCTTCGCCGGGTCCACGGTCGCGTTGTCTGGCGGGCCTGGTGTTGTGCTTCAGCGTAAGCATTGATTGGGCGTGAGGAAACGGTGGGGCGGACGGGTGTCGGCATGACCGGCATCGCCGATCGCGAGGGGTGCGGATGGCTGCGGCAGTGGCTGTCCCCGACCGGAGTTGGCAATCCTCAGAGGTCGAACAATTGGCTTATCTGCTCACATGAGCTTAATCGTTGCTGGCGGTATTCGCTGGGTTGGGGCACTGTCGCACAGACTCCTGAGGCGATAGAGTTCCCTGGAGCTGTCCGGAGGATGGCGTCTTCAACACCCGCCTCAGGCGGTTATCGACAGGGAGGGAATACCATGCAGTCGATTGGAATTTGGATGATCGCGGGCTTGTTTCTGGCTGCCTCGGCAGACGACTACGCGGGATCGGGGACCGTTGGCGGTGACGCCAAGACGGCCAAGAGCGACGGGCAAGCGGTGACTCGGGCCGAGGACCGCAGCTATGCGACGGCCTTCGCGGAGGCTCAGCAGGCCAAGCGGCCTCTGGTGGTGATTGTGACGGCCACTTGGTGTCCCCCGTGTCAAGTTCTGAAAAACAGGGTGCTGAAGCCGCTGGAGGCCAAGCATGGGTTCGACAACGTGGTCTTGGCCTACGTTGATATGGACAAGGAGCCAGCCCTGGCCAAGCAGTTGGTCGGCAGTCAGGGGATCCCGCAGGTGATCGTCTACGAAAAAGACGCCGAGAAGTGGGTCAAGCGAAATTTGGCTGGGTTTCAGGAGTTGGCGACCGTCGAGGAGTTCATCAAGCCGAAATTCGGCGAGGTTGGACCGATTCGGATGGTGGACGCCGGTGTTGGCCGCCTGCAACGGTAGTTGACCGAGTTTGCGGGTGGCGTTCAGCCGATTTTTCTGGATGGGTAGGGCTCGTCCCGCCGGCACTTGGGCCGGCGGCAGTTTGGTTGGCGGCGAGAGCCTTTCGGGGACTTCTGGGCCATACACGCTGGTCCATACACGCTGGACCATACACGCTGGGGACAGGCAAATTTGCTTTCGTCCCCTCGTCGTTTTTCCCCTCGTCGATTTCAACGTGGCGATGTGCTCTCGTTGCCTATCGCCGGAATTTGCCTGTCCCCGGAATTTGCACGATCCCGGAATTTGCCTGTCCCCACGCCGGTTGCGTCCAGGATAGGCCGTTCCTAAGCCAGGCCTGTAGCGGAAGCGGCCGCTGAGTTCTCGAGCCCCTGCCCGGAATTTGCCTGTCCCCCGCTGTTTGTGCCTACCCGTGGAATCTGCCTGTCCCCACGCCGGTTGCAGCCAGGCGAGTCCGTCCCCTGGCTAGCCCAGATAGCGGAGGTGGTCGCGGAGTGCAGGATCCCGGAATTTGCCTGTCCCCACGCGGTTTCCTCCCCACGCAGGTTGCACCAGGCTAGCCCTGCTAGCGGAGGCGGCCGCTGATCTACCGACCCCGAGATTTGCCCTTCCCCGGAATTTGCCTGTCCCCCGCTGTTTATGCCTACCCGGGATTTGCCTGTCCCCGGAATTTGCCTGTCCCCGGAATTTGCCTGTCCCCGAGATTTGCCCCAGACGAGGCTGGCCCATGCCAGGCCTGCTAGCGGAAGCGGCCGCTGAGTTGCGACCGCCCGGAATTTGCCTGTCCCCACACAGGTTGCACCGGGATAGGCCGTTCCTAATCCATGCCTGCTAGCGGAAGCGGCCGCTGAGTTGGGACCGCCCGGAATTTGCCTGTCCCCGGAATTTGCTTGTCCCCGAGATTTGCCCCAGGCGAGGCTGGCCCATGCCAGGCCTGCGCTGGAAGGCAGCCGCTGAGTTGCAGGCAGCGGCCGGAATTTGCCTGTCCCCACACAGGTTGCAGCCAGGCGAGGCCGTCCCCGAGCCAGTCCTGCTAGCGTAGGCGGTCGCGGAGCTAATGTGCCCGGAATTTGCCTGTCCCCGCCGTTCCCGGAATTTGCCTGTCCCCGGAATCTGCACGATCCCGGAATTTGCCTGTCCCCCACGCGGTTTCCACCAGGCTAGACCGTCCCTAGGCTATCCCTGCTAGCGGAGGCGGCCGTTGAGATGGGACCGCCCGGAATTTGCCTGTCCCCGAGATTTGCCCGAGGCGAGGCTGGCCCATGCCAGGCCTGCTAGCGGAAGCGGCCGCTGAGTTGCGACCGCCCGGAATTTGCCTGTCCCCACACAGGTTGCAGCCAGGCGAGGCCGTCCCCGAGCCAGGCCTGCTAGCGAGCCAGCCGCTGAGCTACTGTGCCCAGAAGTTTGCCTGTCCCCCGCCGTTTGAATTTGCCGTCCTGGGACCGCCCGGAATTTGCCTGTCCCCACACAGGTTGCAGCCAGGCGAGGCCGTCCCCGAGCCAGCCCTGCTAGCGGGCGGCCGTTGAGATGCCGGACCGCCCGGAATTTGCCTGTCCCCGGAGATTTGCCTCGAGTTGCACCGGAAGGCTGGCCCTATGCCAGGCCTGCTAGCGGAAGCGGCCGCTGAGTTGCGACCGCCCGGAATTTGCCTGTCCCCGCAGATTTGCACCAGGCGAGGCTGGCCCTATGCCAGGCCTGCTAGCGTAGGCGGCCGCTGGAGCTATGCGGAATTGCCTGCCCCGGAATTTGCCTGTCCCCACACAGGTTGCACCAGGATAGGCCGTTCCTAAGCCAGGCCTGCTAGCGGAAGCGGCCGTTGAGTTGCGACCGCCCGGAATCTGCCTGTCCCCACGCGGTTTGCCTCTCCACAGGTTGCAGCCAGGCGAGGTCGTCCCCGAGCCAGGCCTGCTAGCGAAGACGGCCGCTGAGTTGCGAGGGCCCGGGGTTTGCCTGGCCCCGGAAGTTGCCCCTGGCCCCGGAAGTTGCCCCTGGCCCCGGAAGTTGCCTGGCCCGGGCACTTGGCTGATGCTGCGTGATTGACAGCCGGGGGGCATGGCGAACGGCTGTTGGTGGACCGTGGGGGCGTTACTCGATGGCCAGCCGGCGGTAGGCTTCGCTCAGTTGATAGCGGCCTTGGGTGCTGTTGATTTCGAAGGCGACCTCGCGCAGCCGAGTTGCCTGGCCGGCGGTCTCGATGATCGGTTCCGAGTACCGCAGCATGCCTCGGGCGGCCTTGTCATGGACCGGCGCCAAGAGGTTCGTTCGATCCGCGAGCGGGCTGAAACGGAAGTACTGAGTCAGCAGTTGCTGCAGCGGTCCGACGTCTTGGACCGACCCTTGGAATTGGATCCGTTGGACCACTGCCTGGGCGTCGAAGCTGTAGGTCAAGGCGCCACTGAGCCCCCCGACGCGTTGATCGGTTACCAAGGGCACGCGGAACCCGTAGAAGCCATCGGCATCCAGATCCAAACGCGTGCACTTCGGCCAGCGTTGCTGGACCCAGTACGGCGACACGTCGAAGCGGATGATCTCTCGCAGGTCCAGGACCGGGATCCAATCGGGGAGCGAGTTCGGTGGCGCGGTTCGACCGCTCGAGGTCGTTCCTGTGGCTGGATTGGGCTCGGCTGATGGAACAGCGATTGCGGCTCGCGGGTCAAGTCCGGGCACCGCTGGCGGTACAGTTCCCGGGCCTGGATCGGTACCGAGGGAAGCTGCGTTTACGCGGGTGGCTGTCGCGATGCTGCCGGCTGCAGGTCCAACCTCAGCGTGGGCTGGAACGGTCTGAACCTCGAAGATTGACTCGAGAAACTTAAAGACGGAAGCTGAGCCGCGGGAGTTTGACTCGGCGGAGGGCACCAGATTTTGCGTCGCGGGAGTGGCAGAAAGTTCGGGAGCCCAGATCCCAAAGCTCTGCTCGTCCGACCATGCGGCCTGTTCCGGGCGTGCTCCAATCCCGTTGACGGCCCAGTCCAACGCTTTGCTGAGCGAGAGTTCGCCACTCCGCACCATGGGAGCGGCGAAGGCGGCGGTCAACCCGGCCAGAATCAGGACCTCTTTGCGGAACAACAAACTCAGGAACATCGCCGACTCAACCCCCGGAAGCACGGACTACGAGCGGCCCCTTCTCACCTTAGATCGGCGAGGGATCACGCCCTCACCCGCCCTACGGCAAGATTGCAAATCAAGACGATTGCAACAAAGTTAACGCAGTCATCTCTGGTGTTTATTGAGAAGTCTGTGGTTTTTGCTAGACGCAAAGTGGGGGCTGGAGTGTGCAAGATCGGGCGACGGCTGATCGTCGGGCCTGCGTGCGGGTGTTGGAATACTGGCAGAGCCCGCGAAACAAGATTACAATCGCTTCTGACGGAGCCGCGGTCGCGGGAAAGTGACTGTTGGCGTTGGGGCGAGTCCGTTGGGGCGAGTCCGTTGGGGCAGGTCCGTTGGGGCAAGTCAATCGCTGGGGTATGGAAAACGAGTGGGTCGAAGGTGCCAATGTTTGCGGAACGTCGTTCGATTGAGCAAGTAGAAGAGGGGTGCGAGTTGGCGCCCAAATTTGATGCGCAAGGCTTGATCCCTGTGATCACGACCGACTTTCATTCGGGCGAGCTGCTGATGCATGGCTACATGAATGCCGAGGCTCTGCGGCGTACGCTCGAGTTGGGCGAGGCGGTCTACTTCAGCCGCAGTCGACAGGCGTTGTGGCACAAGGGTGCGACCAGCGGAATGACGCAAAAGGTCTGTGAATTGCGGATCGATGACGATCAAGATGCGGTGTGGTTACGGGTTGAAGTGGAGGGTCGAGCGGCCAGTTGCCACGTCGGGTATCGCTCGTGTTTCTACCGCAGTGTCCCGGTCGGACCACAAGACACGAGCGAACCGCGGCAACTGCAGTTCACCGAGCATGAAAAAGTGTTCGATCCTGTGGAAGTTTATGGGGACGCTCCGAATCCCACCCAATTGTAGACCGAGATGCTGGGGTGCTCCGGTGGTGGCTGCCACCGAAAGCCACGCCATTTATAAGACACCAGCTGCGGTAGAAGCCGTGGCGCATTGGAACGCGACATCGGTCGCGGCGAATCTTGGTGCGGCACTGCCCGCAGTTGAGAGCCTACCTAAAGGAAGACGCATGAAAACGCGGATGCTACACGCAACTCCCCTAAGCCAAGGGCCTGCAACTTTCACCCATAGGGTTCGCCTGGCGAGTCGAGGCGCCGCGCTTTTGGCGTTGGCCTGTGTCGGACTGTGGCTCGTCCCTGCGGCGCCTGCGGACGATTGGGCCTATTGGCGTGGTGCTGACCAATCGGGCGTCAGCCGAGAGACAAACCTGATCGAGAGTTGGGACCTGAAGTCGGGTCGCAACGTGCTGTGGACCAGCGAGATTGGTGGCCGCGCCACGCCGATCGTTCTCAACGGACGCGTGTATTTGAACTGCCGCACGACTGACAATATCAACATTCCAGCGGAAAAGATCAACGCGGGTGAACAGGTCGTGTGTTGGGATCTGGAAACGGGCGAGCTGTTGTGGCGAGACAAGTTCAATGTCTTTCAAACGGATATTCCCGCCCCGCGCGTGGGTTGGTCCAGCATGACGGGAGACACCGAGACTGGCAATGTTTACCTGCATTCCGTTTCGGGTTTGTTCCGTTGTTACACGCCAGAGGGCGAGGTGGTTTGGGAGCGTTCGCTGTTTGAGGAGTTCGGCAAGATTTCGGGCTATGGCGGACGAAACCAAACGCCGATCATCGACGAAGATCGAATCATCGTCAGCTTTTTGACTTCGAACTGGGGTGAGACGCGTGGTCCGGCGCCTGCCAACACGTTTTATGCCTTCGACAAACGGACGGGCGAATTGCTGTGGGTCGGTCCTACTGAGGGTCGCCCATTGGATTCGAACTATTCAATGCCGATCATTCGTGTGATCAACGGACAGCGTTTGTTGATCGCGGGAGACTCCGATGGCAGCATTTCCGCCTTGAACGCACGCACAGGCAAAATGGTATGGAACTTTCGCATGTCGAGGCGGGGTCTGAACGCCACCACAGTCTCGGACGGCGATTATGTGTACATCTCGCACGGTGAAGACAATATCGACAATCAAGATTTTGGACGAATTCAGTGCATCAATGCCGTGGGGACCGGTGACATCACGGAGACGAACAGTGTGTGGCGAGTGGACGGAGTGAAGGCCGGCTACACTGGCTTGTTGGTGCATGACGGTATTCTGTACGTGGTCGCGGATACTGGCAGCATGTTTGCCTACGATGCCAAGACTGGCGAGCAGCTCTGGGTCCATAATCTCGGCACGGTCGGCAAGGGCTCGCCTGTATGGGCGGATGGCAAGATCTACGTGACAGAAGTAAACGGCAACGTGCACATCCTGAAGCCCAGTCGCGAGGGCTGCGAGACCTTGTCGCATGTCGAGTTGTTGGGGGCCTCTGCTCCTGGGTTTGACGAAATCTATGCATCGCCCGCGATCTCTCGTGGCCGAGTATTGATCGTGACGCGTGACCGCACCATTTGTTTGGGCGAGAAAGAGTGGACAGGCACAACCGGGGAGACACCTCCGCTGCCTGAGGAAGCACCGTTGGGTGAGTTGGCCCATGTTCAGTTGATTCCCTACGAAGTCACGCTGATGCCCGGTGAGAGCCAGTCGTTCCGGGCTTTGGGGTTTGACGCCAACGGACGTCCTCTCGGCGAGCTTTCCGATGTCGAACTGACGGCCGCTGATCTGGGGGATGGAACTGTCTCAGGCATGACGTTTACCGCGGGTAGCGGTGAGCGGGACTACGGTGGGCGAGTCGTGATGCAACGGGGTGAGTTGAAGGCGATCGCTCGTATTCGCACATTCCCGAAGGCAGATGCCTGGTCGTGGGACTTTGAGGGACTATCGGGGAACGCGGTGCCACCGACATGGCTGCGGGCGTTTGCTCGTATGCAACCGACGGAAGTCGATGGGACGATTGCGATGCGGAGTGCCCCTGCTGTTTCTCGGCCGAGCTTGTGGGTCCACATTGGTCCCTACAAAATGACGGGCTATACCATCATGGCCGATGCCAAGGTGTTGGAGGTCAAGCGGCGAATTTCGCGTGTGGGCGTCACCTGTCAACGATACAACCTGATTCTAGACGGCGGCGCCAATCGCGTGACGATTGACACGTGGTTGCCGCACATGCGGCTCAGTACCAACATTCCTTATGATGTGAAGCCGGGCGTGTGGTACCGCATGAAGTTGTTGGTTGAGACAACGGATGGGGTGGCCGAAATCAAAGGCAAGGTCTGGGAACGTGATCAACCCGAACCGGAAGCCTGGACATTGGTCGCCAAGGATCCAAACCCAAATTTGGAAGGTAGCCCTGGCCTGTACTTGTACTCGACCAGTGAATCGTTTTTCGACAATGTCCAAGTGTTGCCGCAGGAAGACAAGTAAATCGCAACAGGTGCTGGTCGCGGTAAGGCCGAGCTGCCTTGTCGCCAAACTGGTATCCGTCCCCCTACTGCCAAGCCCTACTGAAAGAAAGGCAAATTATGTTCAAGCAATTGCTCTCGATCGTCAGTGTTCTGTTGTTGGTTAACCTGGTCGGTTGCCAAGAGGAGCCGAAGTTTATTATGCCGGAGGTGACTCCGCCACGGCAAACCGAACCTGCGATTGGCGGGTCCGGTGGTGGCGGTTCGCCGCGACCTTCGCGTGAACAGTCAGAGGAGACCCAGACGGAAGAGGGCAAGTCTGAAGAAGGTGCAACTGAAGAGGGCAAGGCTGAAGAAGGTGCGACTGAAGAAGGTGCAGGTGGCGAAGGTGGCGGGTCGGCCCAGAACAGCTAGTGTCAGGCCGTTCCGCTGGTAGCGGCAACGGCATTCCGAGCTTCGATAATGTGCGTACGGGTGGCTGGCTGACCAACGCTCCCTACCAGTGCTGGCCTACGAAATTTTGCAGCAGCGTGGTGAGTGAACGGTTGGAGGCGGTGATTTACCTGCGCCAAACGCGGAGGCTGGGGCAAGTGGGTGGTTTAACCGAGCATTTTGGCCGAGGTGGCCTGAGACGACAGACTCTTGGATTGAGGATAAAGCAAATGAGTAATGGCGCTGGTAGCAAATGGACTCTCAGGCGATTGGGTGGATCGTGGCTGTGCGGCTTGGGCTTGGCACTCAGTGTTGGCTGTGGCGACGAGCCGAAGTTTACGATGCCGGAGAACCCGAGCCCACGGCAAGCGGAGCCGCAATTGGCGGGTTTCGGTCCCTCGGTCCAGGGTGCCACCGATGCTGAAATTGAAGAGGCGCCGCTGGGGAATCCTAACATCAAGATGGAAGGAGTGACCCTAGCGTCAGGCTCGACCGAGGACAGTTTGCGTGCTTGGGACGATCAGGATCAGGACGTGCCCTCGACTCCGGATCGACAAACGGCGGAGTGGGCGATGTGGGGTGGAGCGCCGGACCGGAACATGGTCAGTGCCACGCGTGGTATTACGTTGGATTTTGACCTGGAAGAGAAGCGAGTTCTGTGGACGGCGCAGTTGGGCTCTCAGACGTACGGCAATCCGATCTACGCCAACGGCAAGGTGTTGGTGGGGACCAACAATGGGGCCTCTTATCGCCCGAAATACCCGGCGAATAAGGACATGGGGATTTTGCTTTGCTTTGATGCAACCGACGGCAAATTTTTGTGGCAATTGTCGCGAGAGAAGATGCCTTCTGGTCGGGTTAATGATTGGCCGCTGCAAGGGATTTGTTCCGCGCCGGTGGTCGAGGGTGACCGCTTGTGGTTGGTGACAAACCGCTGCGAGGTGATGTGTTTGGATCTGAATGGATTTCACGATGGTGCGAACGATGGCGACACCAGTGAAGAGGATACCGAGATCAACGATGCCGATATCATTTGGACCGTTGATATGTACGAAGAGTTGGCGGTTTTCCCTCACAATTTGGCCACCAGCTCCCCGGTCATGCATGGCGACGTGTTGTACTTGATTACCAGCAACGGCGTCGACGAAGCTCACTTGGAAAATCCGTCGCCGCGTGCCCCGAGTTTTTTGGGCTTGAACAAGCACACGGGGGAAGTGGTCTTTGAAGACAGCAGCCCGGGCGAGTTGATTCTGCACGGACAGTGGAGTTCGCCCACGATCGGTGTGGTCAACGGCAAAGCTCAGGTGATCTTTGCGGGCGGCGATGGCTGGGTGTATTCCTTCGATACCGAGAACCACGAGTTGCTGTGGAAGTGCGACCTGAACCCCAAAAACACGCTGTGGGAATTGGGTGGGGCGGGCACGCGAAACAATATCATTGGCACGCCGGTGTTTTACGATAACAGCGTGATTGTTGCGGTTGGGCAGGACCCGGAGCACGGTGAAGGCGTCGGCCATTTATGGCGGATCGATGCCACGAAGACCGGCGATTTGAGTGCCGAGGTGGGCGAGATCGGTGCTCCTGGCGAGCCCAATCCGAACTCAGGCATTATTTGGCACTACGGTGGCGTGGACGAGGACCAAGAGCCGATCTTCCGCCGCACGATCTCGACGGCTTGCGTGCATGACGGTTTGGTGTTTGTCCCGGACCTGAGCGGCTTCGTCCATTGCATCGACCTGCAAACCGGCCAACGCTATTGGCAGCATGACTTGATGGCTGCGATCTGGGGTTCGCCACTGTATGTGGATGGCAAAATCTTCATTGGTGATGAGGACGGCCGCTTGAGCATTTTTGACGCGACCAAGAAGTACGCTCTGGAGCGACAGAAATTGGAGACGGAGATCAACGCCAAGCGGAAGGCGATGCGCGAGTCGCAGGATGACGACGAGATCCGCAAGCTGCGAGCGGAGATCCGAGGGATGATCGCCAGTGTAGCCCCTGAGCTGCGGGAGAGTCCAGCGGCATCGTCGATTTACACCACGCCGACGATCGCGTCGGGCGTAATGTACATCTCCGACCGCTCCAAGCTCTACGCCATCCAGATCACCAAGCAGTAGTCCCAGCGGGCGACCAAGTTCCTGGCAACTGACGCCTCCGCTCCCCTTTTGATGCCGCGAGGGATCAGCGAATGGGGACTGGGGGCAGGTTGGACAGTGAAGCGATGGTCGGGACACCATTTTGGCACAAAGAGCACCGGCGAGGAATCGTCGGTGTTTTTTTGTAACTTTTCACGTTGGGTGGTCCCATTTCGGGGCTGGTGCGCCTCCGCTGGTCGCATTTCTCTGGTGGCGAACGAGTGGCATTCTCCAGTTGCTGTTACACGCAAACGATCGGACTGTTGGCCCGACGTGCTCCACGACACCCTGCGGGGCTTGAACGGCCCCCTTTTTTTTGCGTGTTGATGAAGAATCGGTTATGATCAATCGACCCCGATGTGGGCAGCGCGGCCAATAGCTGGATGCGGTACGACCATTCACGAAAGAGCGATAGAGGATTCTATGGGCGATACGAATGTGGGTAGCATCGATTCTTTTGAACAACGGCGTCGGTTTGCTCAGTTGTTGCTCAACGATTTGCAGGCGATTCGAATCATGCAGGCCGAGGGGATGTTCGAGTCGGGCGTGTACAAGATTGGAGCCGAGCAAGAGCTGTTTGTCTTGGACGAAGACTATCGTCCCTCTTTGCATGGCCCCGAAATACTGCAAGAGCTGAATCATCCGAACTTCACGCACGAAGTGGCCAAGTTCACGATGGAGATCAATCTGGACCCGGTATTGTTGCGGGGTGCATCCTTCTCAGCGATGGATCGCCAATTGCACGACTTGGTCGACTTGGCGAACCGCACGGCCGCGGGCCTGGGGCGAAAGTTGATCGCGATCGGTATTCTGCCAACCATCGGGATCGGGGAGTTGGACTCGAAGTACATGACCCCGCTGGACCGTTATCGGTTGATGGAAAAGCGACTTATCGAGTTGCGCGGTGGCGGCGACACCGAGTTGTCGATCCAGGGCATCGACGATTTGATGATGAAGCATGACAATATATTGTTCGAGGCCTGCAACACCAGCTTTCAGGTCCATTTGCAGATCGAGCCAAAGCAGTTTGTTGACGCGTATAACTGGGCGCAGGCGATATCAGGTATCGTGTTATCGATTGCCACCAATGCCCCGTTGTTGTTGGGGCGTGAGCTGTGGTCCGAGACTCGGATTGCCCTGTTCCAGCAGAGTGTCGATACGCGATCGCGGGACAGCGGCTTGCGTCAGCGTCAGGCTCGTGTGTACTTCGGCAATCGCTGGATCCGCGATAATCTGTTGGAGATCTTTCAAGAGGACGTGGCGCGGTACCCACTGCTACTGACAGGCGAGTTGGAAGATAGTCTGGAGTTGTTGCGGCGCGGCGTGGTCCCCAAGTTGCGGGCGTTGTCGCTACACAACGGCACCATCTGGAAGTGGAATCGAGTCTGTTTTGGGTCCGATGGGCAGCAGGCTCACCTGCGGATTGAGAACCGTTACCTGCCGGCTGGGCCCACCTTGTTGGATGAAATGGCCAACGCTGCCTTTTGGGTGGGGCTGATGCGCGGCATGCCGAGCCAAATGCAGCGGATTTGGGAGAAGATGGACTTTCGCGAGGCGAAGGATAACTTTCTCAAGGCCGCCCAACACGGGATGGACGTGGAACTGAGTTGGATGGGGCAGACGCAGAATGCCCGGCAGTTGATCCTGGATTACTTTCTGCCGATGGCTCGACAGGGATTGGCCAGTTCCGGGGTGGACTCGGCGGATATCTCGAAGTATCTCGGCGTGATTGAACACCGAGCCGTGACACGAATGACAGGTTCCAAATGGCAGCGACAGTATTTTCGTGGAACCGACGTCCGGGCGGAGAGCTTCCAGCGTTTGATCGATTTGACGCGAGCTTACTGGGAGAATCAACAAGGCGGGGCACCAGTGGCCGATTGGGTGGTCAACCCCGGGCAACAGCGCGTCTCGATCCGGTTGCTCGAGCAACGGGTGGACAGTGTCATGTCGACCGACTTGATCACGGTCGGTGAGGACGACCTGTTCGAGTTGGCGATTCAGATTATGTGGTGGCGAAACATCCAGCACTTGCCCGTCGAAGACATGCATGGACGCATCGTGGGATTATTGTCGCGAAATGATTTTCTACCCGAGTTTCGGCGGATGGAGTGGGAATATCTGAAGGGGCTGGATGCGCTGCAGAGCGATGAAGGGCGGATTGAGTTGGAAGGGTTGTGCCGCGACCGCATGGTGGCGGACCCACGTTCGATTGCGCCCGAACGGACGGTGGGCGAGGCGAAACAAATGATGTTGGACTGGCAGATCGGCTGCCTGCCCGTGGTGAAGAAAGACAAGTTGATCGGCATCGTCACCAAACGCGACATTCTGCGTTTGGAGGGTTTGCAGGTCCGAGCGGAGGTGTGAGTGCTGAATTCCGAGCAACGGATGGGTGAGAGCGACAGCCAGGGGCACCCCGTGGCCTGGCAGTCCGGTGGTCAGGATGGCCGCCAAGCGACCTCGTCGATTTTGATCCACCACAAGCCGACGGGAAGGCAAGCGTCGATCGGGCGTCGATTGGGCGCGTATGGATCGGGCTCGGGGCAAGGTGGCGAGCCCACCGTGGTCGTCATCGCCGGGATGCACGGCAACGAACCGAGCGGAATTTTTGCGTTTCAAGAATTGCTGGAGGAGTTGCAGCGGACGCCGGTGGCGTTGCGTGGCCGAGTGATTGGTTTGGCAGGAAATTTGCCGGCCTTGCAGCAAGGGGTCCGTTTTATTGACCGAGATCTCAATCGCGTCTGGCAAACGCAAACGCCGGCGGAGCCACTTACCGGGATTCGGCCGGTTTGGAGTTGCGATTCCTTGATCTTGGAAGCGAAGCAGCGAGACGAGTTGTATGCTGAGATTCGCCAGATTCTCGGGGAGGCGGCGGGGCCGTGTATCTTTGTCGACCTGCACACGACCTCCAGCCAATCGCCGCCGTTTATGCCCTTCGATGATACGCTCAAGAATCGAGATTTTGTCAGCCAGTTTCCCGTGCCAGCGGTCTTGGGTTTGGAGGAGTTCTTGCCGGGTACGCTGCTGAGCTATCTGAATCATTATGATGTGGTCACCTTTGGATACGAGGCCGGTCAACACGACGATCCGCAATCGATTGTTCTGCATCGCGAGATGTTGTGGTGTGCGCTGCAGTTTGCTGGCTGCCTGCCGACGAGTTGCCGGTCACGGGTCGAACAGGCACGATCGGTGCTGCGGACGAACTCGGCCCGCTGGCTCGGGTGTTATGAGGTCCTGTATCGGTACGACCTGCAGGAACACGATGTCTTTCGCATGGAGCCCGGCTTCAGCAGCTTTCAAGCCGTTCGCGCAGGACAACGCCTGGCGACGAAGAATGCCGAAGTCGTAAGCAGTCCTTTCTCCGGTGCGATTTTTATGCCACTGTATCAATCCAAGGGGAATGACGGTTTTTTTCTGATTCGGAGATTCTCACGGTTTTGGCTATGGTTGTCGCGTTTGGCACGACACGGCCGAGCGGAACGCTGGTTGGGTTGGCTGCCAGGCGTTCAGGTACAAAAAGAGGATGCTCGGCGAATTCTAGTCGATCCGCGGATAGCTAGGTTTTTGTCGCGGCAGATCTTTCATCTGCTCGGGTATCGACGCAGCGCTGATGTCGATGGTCGTGTGCTGTACGTCCGCCGGGATCGCTAAGGACCTGTCGGTAATTCACCTACGGCAACGGAAATCAGCCGGAGTGCGTTAACACCCGGATTTTTACGGAGCCGAAATCAGCCGGAGTGCGTTAACATCCGGTTTTCGTTTATTTGCGGACGATTCCTACGTGTAAAAATGGTGTATGCTATTGGTCGAGGGGGGCCGGTCGACGGGCGCGTCTGGGAACAGGTTCTACGGAATGGAAATCAGCCGGAGTGCGTTAGCACGCGGTTTTCTAAGGAGTAACTGCCATGATTGATTTGAGGCGTTCGGTCTGTGTTTGGGTGTTGCTGGCTCTGTTGGCGAGCTTGAGCCCATTACGCTGGTTGGGTTCGAGTGTCATGGGTGTGACCGTGGGAACGGTGTTTAGCGAGCCTGGCGAACGAGAGCGGGGTGCCTCCGGCGATTGGCGAGTGACGCTGCGGCGACGAGAGGCAGTAACCGAGGGCAGTCGACATTTTCACATCCGTGAATCGCAGCATGACTGGTCACTGGGTCGGACGGCGGTGATCATCTGTGATCTCTGGGACGCGCATCATTCGTTCAACGCCACCGAGCGGGTCAATGAGATGGCGCCGCGGGTCGAGGCGTTTGTCAGCCGCGCCCGGCAAGGGGGGGCTGTGATTATTCACGCCCCCAGCGATTGTATGGCGGCATATGAGGACCATGCGGGGCGACTTCGTGCGCGGGAGATTCCGGCGGCTCCGGAGATTCCGGTTGGGGTGCAGCAATGGTGCACGCAGATTCCGGCCGAGCAGGCTGGGACGTACCCAATCGACCAGTCGGATGGGGGCGAAGACGATGACCCGACGCGCAACGCAGCCTGGGCCGAGGAACTGCGTGCCGCGGGACGGAATCCGCGTCAGCCCTGGTTGCGACAACATCCCGACGTGACGATCGACGCAGTGCGGGATTACATCACCGATCAGGGCCCAGAGGTTTGGAGTATCTTGCACCAGCACGATATCGAGCAGGTGCTGTTGGTGGGCGTGCATGTCAACATGTGTGTGCTGGGACGGCCATTTGGTTTGAGAAACTTGGTGGCCGGCGGCAAGCAGGCTGTCCTGGTGCGAGATCTGACGGACTCGATGTACAACCCGGCCAGTTGGCCGTACGTCAATCACCATACCGGCACGGACTTGATCATCCAACACATTGAGAAATTTGTCTGTCCGACAATGACCAGCGACCAGTTGCTGGGTGGTGAGCCGTTTCGATTTGTGTCGGACTCGCGTCCGCGGTTGCTGTTGGTGATTGCGGAGCCGGAATACCAGACCGACGACTCGTTGGCGGACTTCGCGTTGCCGGGATTGGGGCAAGAGTATGCGGTCGAATGTGTCTTTGGATCGGTGAATGATCCAGCCGAGATTCCTGGACTGGCGTTGTTGACTCAAGCCGATGTCGCCCTGCTGAGTGTGCGTCGGCGGCCCTTGACGCCGGCAGATATGTCACTGGTGCGAGCCTACGTGCGAAGTCGAAAACCACTGGTGGGGATTCGCACCGCCAGTCATCCGTTTCATTGGCAGGACCAGGCGGCTCCGGAAGGTCTGGAGATTTGGCCATCGTTTGACGCTGACATTTGGGGTGGGAATTATCAAGGGCATTTTGGCAATCAGCATTCGCCGCGGGTGACGACTGATGCAGCGAATACTTCTGATCGTCTGGTGACGGATTGGCCAGAGACTTACACCAGTCCTGGTTCGTTGTATCGCACGGCTCCGTTGGCCGAGGCCGCTCGGCCTTTGTTGTGGGGTTCGATTGAAGGCCAGGATCCCCAGCCGGTCGCTTGGACATACCGCCGCGCGGACGGTGGTGTTTCTTTTTATACGTCGTTGGGACATGCCGGCGATTTCGCTCAGCCAGCCTTCCAGAATTTGTTGAAACGTGGCATCGCCTGGACACTGGAGATGCGTGACATCGAGCCTTAGGACTTGTGCGCAAATTAGTTACCGAATTGCTCGAACCGGTAAGCGTCCAATTGTCGCAAAAACCGGGTGCTAACGCACTCCGGCTGATTTCCAATTCGGTAAGTTAATTACCGACAAGTACTCAGGAGCTCTGGTGCATTGTCAATCGTTAGTGTTCGGGTCGATCCAGCAAGCGGGCAGGAGTCCATGGTCGGAACGGCCTTTCGGCTGCTGCGTACCATCGAATCCTGACCCAGAGAGCATACACGGATCGTGCAGCGTTACATTTCCAGATAGGCGGCGAATTGGTTCGCGATCTCGTCCAGGGTCGCGGGACGCCAGGTCGCGCGGAGTCGTTCCACGCGTTGGTCCATGGCAGCTTGTTCCGCAGCGATGATTGTTTGAAGCGTTTCCTGCAATTTATCGTCGGAAGTGGTCAGCAGCGAGGCCAATCGTGTCATCGCTGTGGCGTGATCGTTGATCGCTCCAAGTTTTTCTTGTAGTTCACAGAAGGTCGCATAGAGTGCCGCACGGAAGGACGCTGGAAACGCGGGCGTGAAGACCTCCATCGCATAGCGGACGTGCTTACCAGCGATTCTGATTTGGTGAATCTGTTCGATCGATGCCAGGCCAATCGCCGCTTGTGTGAAGAACGATTCGACCAAAGGACGTAGCTCTGCTCGAGCCAGCTCCAGCAGTGTTGGGGATTCTGTCGATTCGCTTTTGGCCAAATGATCCAGCAGTCGGCCGGAGTGTGCGCGAAACCGCTGGCGTTTGGACTTGCGAGTTTCAGGGTGCAGGGGCACCTGAGCCAGGCGTCGTTGGTCCTGCAAGCACATCTGCAATCGAGCACGTTGTTTTTTGGATATCGCTTGTTTTAAGGGCGGGGTGGCAACTCGCTCCAACAGCACGTCCCAGTCTCGAGCATCGCCGGCCTTTTTCCGCATGCGTTTCAGATAACGTTCCGCCCAGACCAGGTCGTTGGGTGACAGTAACTTGGCAAACAACTGCACGGCAACTCGCGCACGTCGGGTAGAAACCCGCAGTTGATGGACGGGTTCGGGGCTTGCTTCCCAATCCTGTCGCACGCGTTTGAGCCAGCGATGAACGGCTCGGAGACGCTTTTTCAGGCAGCGTTCGGCGGCGACCCTGGCGTCCACCTGACCGACGGTGTCCGGGTTCCCTACAGGTGGATTCGGTCGTTTTTTCGAGGTCATGATGCGACGGCCTCAGACGGGCATGGCTCGGTGGAGTGGGTACTGGCCCGCGGCTCTGGTACAGGCATCGTCCCATCGGTGCCAGACGACCGAACCCAAATTCGTAGTCGTCAGTTCCGTCGGATTCCTCTGAGTTTAGTTGCGACCCGTCCGCAATGAAAGTGCCACCGCTCGCCAATCGAGTTAACGGTAGAAAGCACCGCCGATGCGGGCGTGTTTTGTTAAGGAATCTTAATCTTCTGGGGCGACGAGTGCTTTGTCACCGTTTGCTTTTGGGATCGGTGTGGTAAAGGGGTCAGGGTTGGAATGGGAAAGCGCCGAACTCGGCCAAGGGTCCGAGCAGTTCCTTCATCGCCTCGCGGTACTCCGCCCAGGAGTTGAAGTCGCGACGTTTGCCGTGAATCATCAGGCTGCCGCGGAAGTTGTCGAGGCCGGGGGGAGGGCCGAGTCGCTCCTTGGGGCCGGGCTGCGGCGGCCGCGGCGGTTTGTTCGGTGCGAACTGCGACAGGATCTCGTTCTGCGCCTTGATGGCTTCGTTGAAGTTGCCGAAGTTAAACTCTTGGTCATTCAGCCGCAGTTGACCTTGCGGTTGCGGTCCCGCGGTCCGAGCATCCACAAATTGACTCCAAGTGTCAGATAGCGAATCCTCGGCGGCTTCCAGGCCGTGAAACAGGCGATCGCGGACAGTAGCGAAAACCGTTTCGTCGTCAAATTGGAGGGAGCGACCGTCCAGCGACACGACGCCTGTCAAGCGACCGGAGACGTGGCGAAGTCGCGCAGCGAGCGCCGCGGGTGCGGGGACTGGCGAGGTTGCCGGCGAGGGCGCTGGCGTGGTGTTACGGGGATCTTCTGCGAGCACTGGCGTGTTAGGATTGATTAGCTGTGTCGGCGAATACAAGGTCAAGTTATAAGTGTCGTCGGCGGTCAGGAGCCATTGTTGTTGCGTGGCTTGCTCCCGAGTGGCAACGCTGACTTGACCACCGCGAACTTCAATTTCGGTGACGCCTGCTGGATCGACCAAGACATCAAAGGTGGTACCCAGGTCGGTGACCATGGCGGTGGGCGTGAGGACTTGGAAGCCGATCGCTTCCGTCGGAACCTGCGCTGCGATCTCGCCCTGCCACAAGTGGAGCGCATTCTCGCCCACGAGCTCGATGCGACTTGGTGCGTATACCTCGACCACCGCGCCACTGGCCATGGTCAGTTGCAATTCACCAGAATGCAACTGCAATACCGTGGCCCCGAGTCCTTGGCCCTCGTGCCACGTCGCGGGCTGTTGGATCGTGCCTGGATCGCTCGTCGATTCGTCGAGCATTCCGCTCGATTGTGCAACGCGACTGATCGTGGCCAAGAGCGGACCGCTGGTGTCGGTCCCCAGTGGATCGGTCGCGGGAGGATCCTGTTCCAGAGGCGTTGGGCGTTCGACCCGCATCGTGTCCGGATCGAGTGGGGGCGTCAGCGGCTCCAGTTGGGCTGTGATGGATGGGTCAAGTGTCGGCAAGCCAGTGTCCACAGTGTCCGCGGTGTTTGGAGTGTTCGGAGCGACAGGCTGCGTCGGCGTCGGCGAGGTTTGCGCCAGGTCGCCACTTGTTGGTGGAAGCGATGGTGAGTTGGCTTGATTGGGGCGTCGAGAAGATAGATAGCCTTGGTACCAGATCCCGGTAGCCGTCAAACCGAGGAGCAACCCGGCAGCGATTAGCCAGCCCCAGCGGAGGGAGGGTGAGGTCTTCTTGGCCGTTGTGTTTTGAGACAGATCGACGGGCGGTGTGGTCGGAGGGCAGCGTTGCAGCACTTGTTGAACAAACGCCTCGGTCGCGGCGGGTGTCTCCGCTTGCAGCCGCAGCAGGCAATTGACCCACTGTTCATCGGCAATCCGCTGCCGCGTCGACGGAAATGCTTGCCAATGGTTTTGCAGCCACTGGACCTCGTGGAGCGCGAGGGGATCGCCCGCCGAGTGTCGCGCCCACAACTCGATGGCTTTGGTTGCAGCAGCGGCTTGGTCCGAACTAGCGGATGTGGCCGGAATGTTGTTTTTTTCTGGTGAATTGTCATTCATGAGTGGATCTCCGGGCCAATTGTTGTCGCACGCACTTGGCCAGGGCTTCTCGAATCCGGAGCAGGGCCATGCGAATCGCACCGGCACCACGTCCTTGTTGCTGCGCGATGGACTCGGCTGTGACTTGCTCGAAATAGTACTGCTGGACCAATGCGCGTTGCGGCGGTTTAAGTTTCGCCAAACAACCGCGGAGCGAGGCCAACTGGGTCTCCGTATCGCTGTCGACTCCCGCAATGGTCTCGCTTTCGCTTGCCTGGGTTGCGTGTGATTTCTGCCAGTGGAACTGGGCCAAGTCCAGGTCCAAGTCCAGTGAGCGAAAACGGATCTGACGGTTCTGTTGGCGAAACCAAGTCCCGACACAGTTGCGAGCGATGCCGAAAATCCAAGCCTTCAGCGGGCTGCGGCCAGCGAATTGATCCAGGCTACGATAGACCTGGACAAATACTTCTTGGGCGACGTCGTCAACCGCCGCGTGACGCCCGAGGAACCGAGCGACGTACAAACGCACATCCCGTTGGTACTGTCGGACAATCTCCTCAAACGACGGTAAAGTTGGATTTCTGGCGATGGGAGCGTGGGCTGTTGGAGCGTGCCCCTCGAGATGGCGTGCGGCGGGGTGCGTCGGTTCCGTCGACCAATTTGGCTCCACCGCCAGCGAATTGCGGGGCTGCCCTTCAGCGACCATGGCAGAGTCCGAGCCCACACCGGTTCCCGAGGAAGCGGAATTGGCGTTGGCCTCAGGCGGATGGTCGGGCGCCGCAGGGTCGATGGCTGAACTCCGATCGCTGGGGGTTGGCGGGAACGGCGGTTCTGTCGGCTCGAAACGATCGAGGCGCGCAACTTCAATCGTTCCGAGTTTTATCATGTAAACGTTCACGGTACCAGGGTTATCCTAGTGCTTTACCACGCCAATCCCAAAATTAAATGGTGACAAAGCACTAAGGGCTCGTGCGCCAACACAAGTCGGATCGTTTTAGGGGCAAGCTTGCGCCACTCACATGTTTTTGCACGTTTTGTTGCACATGTTTTTGCACGTTTTGTTGCACTTAAGCGATCGGATTGTTTGCCCGACTTGCACCACGACACCCCACGGGGCGGGAACGGTTACTTTTTCGTAAACGATGTTTGACGCGGTGAAGTGGGCCACGGCATAACGAGTGCCATGGGTCTGTCGTCGGGTACTCGGGTCGCGTCACGAAAAATCTGACCTGATTTGGTCAAAGTGCGGCTCTTGGTGTGAAAACACTCGAGATATGGAGCGTTCGCAGCGTTTCAAGCGATTTTGGCACGGTAACACCTGCGGCTGGTGATTGTCGGCCAGGGGGCCCCATCCCAAGTTTTGAGGTCGACGAAGCACCTGGTGCTTTGTCACATCCAAAACTTGGCGTGTGGTAAAGGGGTCAGGAGTCAATTGTGCGAAGCACCCGTCGGGCCGTTCCGGCAATTGACTCCTGACTCATTTAGGCGTGTGGTAAAGGGGTCAGGAGTCAATTGTGCGAAGCACCCAAAGGGCCGTTCCGGCAATTGACTCCTGACCCCTTTACCACACCGATCCAAAATTTAACGGTGACAGAGCAATAGTAGCGATTCGGGTGAAATTTCGAGTGACACTTGGCTGCGGCGGAACGACTGTGTCAGTGGTCCAGGGGGCGTTGGTGCCAGCCGCAGAGGCTTAGCCTGATAGACTGGCGGAATGGTTTGCGGTCGAATGAGTTGCGGTCGAGATTGCTGTAGTGGAGGAGTGTGCGATGAAATCCTTGGGTTGTGTGTGCGGACTGGGGCTGGCGCTGGGGTGGGGCGTTATGGGCACGTTTTCGGCCGAACTCACTGTGGCGTTTTGCATTGAGACATCGCCATGCGGATCGACCTGGGCGAGTGGACCAGCGGAGATGGAGGATGGCGACTCGGAGGACCTGGACGCTTGGATTGAACAACTTGGCCATGGGAGCCTGACCAAGCGGCGTCAAGCAAAGGCGGCCTTGGTGCAAGCCGACGTCGCGGCGATCCCCCTGTTGGCTCGAGCAGCACTGTCGGATCAACGTGACGTGATGGTGTATTCGTTGGAAGTGTTGGCGACGTTGAAGGCCACGAGCCCATCTGCCGAGACGCGGCAGGCAGCCAGTATCACGCTTGAGATGTTGTCGGAGAGTCCAATGGCGGCGACGGCAGCGCGAGCCAAGCAGATATTGGGTTTGCCCGCCGAAGACCCCATTGCGGATGCGGCAGATCCCGCAGGTCTAGCCGGCCCTGATCCAGGTGCAGCAAATGCCGGCATGGGCGCGAATCGTAGTGTCTCGGTCTCCAGTGCCGACGGGATGAAGGCCATTCGCATCGAGGAGGCCGGTCGTGTGACGCTGCTGCAGGAACTTCCACGGGGGAAGCTGCGGGTCACGATTCATGAGGGAGATAAAAAGAAGGAGTTTGTGGCCAGGAGTCTGAGTGACCTGAAAAAAAAGGACTCGGTGGCTCATGCCTTGTATGAAGAATACGCCAGCAACGCGAGTGGCGGTCAGGCCCCACCCGATCTGCCCGGTGGGCTCCGTGGCAATTTTTCTGGTGGTTCCTTTTCGGGTGGCTTTGCCGGAGGGTTTGCGGGCGGGCCGCAAGGGTTCAGGACCTTTGGCCAGAATTTCGCGGCAGATGGACAGTTCCAGCCATTCGGGGCTGTGTTTGGCGATCAGGCGATGTTTCCCCCTCAGGGTGCTCCACCCGGTGGACCGAACCCACGGCCGGACCAGAACCCAGGGGCAGACAATCCTCCCCACGCGGGACTGGAGGGCCGCGCGTTGGTCGTCGCTCAACTGGAAGAGCTCAAGCGTCGCTTGGCCGACCAGCCAGAAATGGTGCGGCAGTTGGAGGCTCAGATTCAGTCGCTCAAGGGCGAGTGATCCCATAGGGCATCCGTTCGCGCTGCTCTGCCGCGCGGCATTAGCCGACCGAACTAGGAATCAGCCGGAGTGCGTTAGTACCCTGTTTTCTTCTTCGCGGACAATTCCTAACGGCGGCAGCGGTCATCTTGCTGAACTTGCTGACTGATAACCCATTTCAATCAATGCGTTGTTAGGCGGTCAACGGCCACCATTTTGGAGCCAGATGCGCGCGTTGGTCATGAGGCTGGCGATATGGAAATGTTCGATCAGATCGAGCGTTTGGCTCGGCCGGTCGATCTAGAGGAGGCTAAAGCGATGCTTGAGACCTGTCGACCTGAACAGCGGGCTCGAGCAACGGAGGTGTGGGAGGCGATCAATCGTCGCTTTGAGACATTAAGTGTGGAGCCCAGCGAATCGGCTCCAAACGTCGAAGCGACGACAGATGTCGAAGCGAAGACCAACAGCCGATCGGCGGCGGAACAGTAGGTCAATGGTGGTTTGTGAATCGATGCCCGACTGACACCCAATGAGTCCCCGCGTCAGCGCGACGCGGTTGGGCTGGTCAACGCAAGCTCGAACTAGGGACGCGAGCCTGCGCAAAGACGTTGGGTTCAAGCACAGGCAACCCAAGTAACTTGGCCCAGG
Organism: Pirellulaceae bacterium; assembly: GCA_018402565.1. Taxonomy (GTDB): domain Bacteria; phylum Planctomycetota; class Planctomycetia; order Pirellulales; family Pirellulaceae; genus M30B19. The sequence goes on from JAGYIQ010000006.1 coordinate 98,076, forward strand.
TCTCGGCGGCCAGTTCCGTGTAACGGGTGGTTTCACCGGTGTAAAGTCGAATGCAGCGGGCTCGGTCAGGATGGACCAGGAGGACCATGTGAATCTCCTGGGTGTAGCCTTCATGGGGCCGCGTGCGAATGGTCTGACATTCGTGTCGAATGCCCCAAAATTCTTGTATTGGAATAATGGTGTCGGAGGCGATCCCCCCTGGGTTGATCACCGTCCAGCGGACTTGTGTTTGGCTCACTTCCACGATCTCTTCACACATCGCGTTCCAAAGCTTCTGACGTTGCCACGCCAGCCCGCCCAGTAAGGCGAATGTCAGAATCGTAACACAGCCGTAGAACCATGCGTGCGGCAGTTTCAGGAGCGAAACCACCGCCGCACTGCAGACGAGGCTAAAGATCCCGCCGAAACTGACAACTAAGAGCAACTCCAACCACACGGACCATTCCCGCGGGCGACGAACCACCAGGGGCAAGGTGAAGTTGGGCACCGAGTTCTCTGGTAGGAGCCCGGCGACAAATGAGCCTAACGAGGAGTTGGCGTCCAGAACAATGGGTTGGGAACTCGACATGGAAGACTCGTTAGGCGATAAGGCAAGTGGTTTCGTAACCGTTCAAATTGAGTGGCTCTTTTTTGGAGCTTGTGCGGCAGCGCCAGTCGGATTTGCGTAACGGTTCACGGCCCGACGGGGTGTGAACCGTCACGCTTTGAGTAAGGAACACGTTTGTCAGCGATCAGTGCCCGTCGCCAAGCGGGGACGCATAGGACAGCGAGCGTGTATCTGCCCGCGTCGCTGGGGAAGCGGCTTCGGTCGACCGTCGGCGAGGCTCGGATCGACTTCTGCAGCCTCCCTGGGGAGTTCTTAGCATGCCGGAGTGGAGCTCGATCTCCGCTTATGCCGCGATCCCTGCCCGTCTGGTGGGGCAGAGGGCCGATCGTTGGGCCTGTAGCGATCATTTGGCGGGTGGCGGCCCTGCCCCGGCAAACACGGTTTGAGGACCGGGGCCTGGTGACCAGGGGAACGACCGGGGACGCTGAAACTCGCCTCGGTCCAGATCTTGATTGTTTCGGGCGATTGAATCGATTAGACTTGGAAGCATGATGCTGCCGATCCAGGTGGTAGTCCGTCGGTTTTTGGTCTGAACTTGTCGAGGTCGATATGTCGCTTGCGCCCGTCCAGTCACCTGTCAATGGCACCCCGTCCATGGATCCGGCCCAATGCCAGAGGGTCTATGAATTTGTGGATCGCATTCGGCAACGGATCGGCACCGTGGTGGTCGGCCAGGACGTGGTGGTCGAGCGGATCCTGATCGCTTTGTTTACTGGCGGTCACTTGTTGTTGCAGGGCGTGCCGGGCTTGGCGAAGACGCTGTTGGTTTCGGCGTTGTCCAAGACGATTGATCTAAAATTTGCGCGAATTCAGTTCACGATCGACTTGTTGCCCTCGGACATCTTGGGCTCGGAGATCTTGGACCAACGGACGCATGAATTCCGCATCCACCAGGGACCGATTTTCACCAACTTGCTGTTGGCCGACGAGATCAATCGAGCGGCTCCGAAGGTGCAGGGCGCGTTGTTGGAGGCGATGCAGGAACGGAAGGTGACCATTGGCAATGCCACCTTCAAGCTACCCGCGCCGTTCCTGGTGATCGCCACGCAGAACCCCATCGAACAAAGTGGCACGTTTGAATTGCCGGAAGCCCAGTTGGATCGCTTTATGCTGTGCCATCGACTGCATTATCCCACGCCCGAAGAGGAGACCGAGATCCTCATGCGGAATATCGCGTTGGGGATTCGCCGCGAGGATCAGGGCGCGGTGGCTCGGACCGAGTTCGATGTGTTGGAGAGTCAACCGGTTGGGAACTCGGAGGACTTGATCACCGCGATGCAAGTGGTCAATGAGATTCACGTCAGTCCCGTGTTCATCAACCACGTGGTCGAATTAGTCAACCGCACGCGGATTCATCCGCACCTGGAGATCGGCGGTAGTCCCCGCGCGGGCATCTCGCTGGTCAAGGCGGCGCGAGCTCGAGCCTTGATTCAAGGGCGAGACTATGTGATCCCCGAGGACATGTACCTGCTGGCCGAGGACGTGTTGTTGCACCGGATTCGCTTGAACTACGAGGCGTTGGCCGATGGTGTGACCGGCAAGGACGTTCTGAATGCGATTCTGAATGACATGGGCATGACCGCGGGTACGATTTAGGAGAGGCAGCCATGCAGTATTCGCTGGATTCGGTCGACCATCTCAACTCGCGGCAGTTTGTGATTGCGATCAAGCGATTGGCCGATAGCTTGAGCTACGGGACCGACCGGTCGCCGTTCGTTGGTTCGGGCACGGAGTACGCTCAGTCGCGGCCCTACCAGCCGGGCGATCCAGTCAAGGCCATCGATTGGCGCGTGACGGCGCGGACCAAGAAGTACTACATCAAGGAATACGAGTCCCCCAAACGCTTGCCGGTCTACTTGTTGTTGGACACATCGGCCTCGATGACGATCAGTTCCACCAAGTTGAGCAAATACGCTTTGGCGGTGCACATGGCCGGTGGATTGGCGTTGGCCTGTTTGGAACGCGTCAGTCCAGTGGCGATCTTGGGGGTGGGTGAGCGAGAGCTGAGGTATTCCCCTAGTCTGTCGCGGGACCGCATCATGGAATGGTTGCATCAGTTGCGGCACTACCAAGTCGATGAGCAGACACGGCTCAATCGCCGCCTGGCGGAACTTGGGGCGTTGCTCAAGGAGAAGTCGCTCCTGATCGTCTTGTCGGATTTGCATGAGCCGGCGGCCATCACGTCGCTTAAACAATTGGCGCAACAGCATGATTGTGTGGCCTTGCAGTTGGCCGATCCGGCGGAGGACTCGCTCTCTGGGGTTGGTTGGTTCCGTGGGCGAGAGGCCGAAACGGGTCGCGAGTTTGTGTCGCGTGGCAAAAGCCTCGGGATCGATCAGGCCACGTTGACAGCCGACCTGCGTCGCGGGCAAGTCGATCACCTGCGGATCGCCACCAACGAACCGTTTGTGGATCGATTGCGGCATTTTTTTAAATCACGCGGTTTATTGGGGCGAGGTGTGCGATGAAGCTGGCGACGAGTCAAGGACAGAGGAATCTCCCGCGACGACGGCTTGCTGCGTCGGTGTTGGGTCGTGTGCCAGTCGTGTTGGTGGTGCTCGCCTCAGCGATCGTCTGTTTGGTGATCAGCAGTGCCCTGCCCTGTTTGGCGTGGGCTCAAGCGGCAGACGACTCGGGGGGCCGAGCTCGTGCGACCGTGGGCTCGGTTGGGCGAGTGCAAGATTTGGTGTTGCCTGGTTCGCTCTTGCAGGCCAAGCCGATCGATGATCGCAATCTGCCGTTGGTGGTGCGAGTCGTGGAAACGTACCCCCATGGCGACTCGCATCGCTACGAGTTGACCTTCATGGCCTTGGAGCCAGGGCGTTATGACTTGAGGGAGTACTTGGAGCGAGTGGACGGTAGCGAGGTTGGGGATTTGCCGTCGGTCGAGGTCGAGGTCACTTCGGTGTTGGCGCCGGGCCATGTGCCGCCGCATCAGTTGGAGTCGTCCTGGCCGCAGGTGGGGAGTTACCGCTTCTGGGCTTTACTAGCGTTGGTCGCCTGGGTGATTTCGCTCATTGCGATCATTTTTTGGCCGAAGAAGCGTCCAGCGGAAGCGGCGCAAGTAGCCGCGCCGCGAACGTTGGCCGAATTGCTGCGTCCGCGTTTGGAAGCGGCCGCGGGTGGACAGTTGGATCATCGGCAGTTGGCTGAGTTGGAACGATGGGTGGTTGAGTTTTGGCGGCGGCGGTTGGGGTTGTTGCATCTGGCGCCCAAAGAAGCCTTGTTGCAGTTGCGACGACATGGTGAGTCCGGACCGCTGCTGCAGCAATTGGAGCGTTGGCTGCACAGTCCGCAGCGAGACCCGTCCGTGTCGCTGGGCCAATTGTTGCAGCCCTACCAAGCAATGCCGCTCACCGAAGGAATGGAACCCCCGATGGCCAGCGGCGATGGGGATTTGTCGAGTGGCAAGTCGGGAGGGGCAGCATGACGTTTGGTTACTGGCCGGTTTTGCTGGCCTTGTTCCTGCCGTTGGCGCTGGTCGTCTGGGTGTGGATTCACGCCGGCGGGCGTTTGGTCCTGCCCCAGGATTTCGGGCGGCAGGGCTCGGGAAAGTTCTGGCGGTTTGGCTTGAACACGCTGCAGATGCTGCCCTGCCTGCTGTTGGCCGTGGCTGTGGTGCTGTTGGCCAGTCCCCGTCAGTTGAGTGTGCCGCAAGAAAAACGTGTTTTGACCAATATCGAATTCTGCTTGGATCTGTCTGGCAGCATGATCGCCGGATTCGGCGAGGGGACACGTTACGACGCGGCGGTGGCCGCGATCGCTCAGTTCGTCGATTTTCGGCCGGGCGATGCTTACGGTTTGACCTTGTTCGGTAATCAGGCGGTTGGATGGATACCGCTGACCCAGGACCCGTCGGTATTCAAGCGGGCTGCCCCGTTCATTCGTCCGGAGCAGATGATGCGAACGATTGGTGGCGGAACCATGATCGGCGGAGCCTTGCGGCAGTGCCGCAAGCACTTGGAGCAACGAGACGAGGGGGATCGGATGATCCTGCTGGTCTCGGACGGGGCCAGTGCCGATCTGAGCAATGGTCAAGACGAAGCCGTGGCCCGGGAACTGCGGGACGCGGGGATCGTGCTCTATGGGGTGTACATTGGCGAAGGGGAAATGCCGCCCGACGTGGCGTCAATCTGCACCATCACCGGCGGGACGTCTTTCTCCGCCGGCGATGAACTGGCGTTGCGGTCGGTATTTCAAAGGATCGATGAAATGCAGACCGTCAAGTTGGAACGAGCGGTGGCGGATATTCAGGATTTTTACTGGCCGTTTTGCCTGACGGGCTTGGTGGCCTTGGTCGGCTATGTGCTGGCCTCCTTCGGCTGGAGGTACACACCATGGTAGTGTCGGCCGAATGGGTGGCTTTGGGGTTGATCGTCCTGATGGGTGCGGCCGAGTGGCTGCACAGTCGACGCTGCCAGCGTCTGCGTCACTTGGCGTTCGGGCCGACCGGGCGGCCACAGGCTTGGGTGGCGATCACGCCCCTGGCCCGCGTCCTGGCGGTCGGCGTTTTGGCTTGGGGGTTGGTCACCTTGTACCAATTGGACCCAAAAGTTCACAGCCAAGTCGAAACGGATCCGAAGAAACAAAAGAACCTGCTGTTGGTGGTCGACGTGTCGCCCAGCATGCACTTGGAGGACGCCGGTCCGGAGAAGAAGATGGAGCGGAGGGCCCGAGCGGCTCAGGTGGTCACGAGCATTTTCGGGCGAATTCCGGTGCGGGAGTACAAGGTCAGTTTGGTGGCGTTTTATTCTGGGGCCAAGCCGCTGCTGGACCAGTCGGCAGACTTCGAAATCGTGTCACACATGATGGAGAAACTGCCGATTTACCAGGGGTTTAGCGTCGGTAAGACCGACCTGTTCGCCGGCTTGAGTGAGGCGGCCCGGATGGCCAAATCGTGGAACCCCAAGAGCACCACGGTGGTGGTCCTGTCGGACGGGGTATCGGTCCCGCCCACGGGCATGCCGCGGATGCCGGCCTCGGTGCGCGAGGTCGTGGTGATCGGGGTCGGGGACCCCGTGGTCGGCCAGTTCATCGACGGACATCAGTCTCGGCAGGATTCGGCAAATCTGCGACAAATTGCCAACCGGTTGCAGGGAGTCTATCATGATGGCAACGTCAAGCACCTGCCCAGCAGTGCGTTGCAGGCCATGATCGGGTCCGGAAATGATCGGAACTGGTGGGAATGGACTCGGCGGGAGCTAGCATTGTTGTCGGTTGGAGTCGGCGGCAGTGTCCTGGGTTTGTTACCATGGTTATTGATGGTCGGTGGTTCGAATTGGCGGCCTGGGGTTAAAGTCGGGCTGGTTCACGCAACTTAACGAAGGAGAATCGTCATGCGTGCTTTTTTGGTGTCAGCGTGGTTGTTTTTGGGTTTGGCGGGAATTATTTTCCATTTGGGACCGGGCCAGGACCTGCAGAAGCAGGACGTGCTCAACGGTAACCTGCGTCAGGCTCGGTTGAATGTCGAAGCCGAAAATTGGGCGGACGCGATCGACTACTTCGATGATGCCATCGCTGGCTTGTCGGAGAATGAGGTCGACCTGCACCGCCAACTGCGGTTGGAGAAGGCCAAGGCCCAGATGATGGACTCGCAGTTGCCCGAGGCCCGTTTGGCGTTGGAGGCCCTGATGGACGAAGTCATGGAAAGTGGCGATTCGACCTCGGGTCTGGCCCAAGAGACTCGCTTGGCTTTGGCCTCGTCGCAGTATTATGTGACTTGGTTGATGCGGTTGGAGGGTGTGGGGCGTGAGGAGTGGGAACCGGAAATCGAAGCCGCTCGGCAGAACTATCGCATCTTGAGCGAAATGGCCGAGCAAGGCAGTGACGCCAATGTCGCAGAAAAACGCCGCGAGGATCTGGAGGCGGCCGTCCGTCTGGCGCGGATGGATCTGAGTGAACTGCAGGCCCTGCCACTGCCCTGCCAATGCAAAGGCTGCAAGAGTGGCAAGTGCCGCGGCAAAAAGCCTGGCAAGAAGCCGGAGGGTCCGCCGAAGACGGGAGCCAGCTTCCAAAAGCCTAACGAGGCCGATGGTTCTTAGTGCAGGTTGTTTCTGGTGATTGGGGCAGTTTCTTTTACTTCAGTTGATTGACGGGATGGTCACCATGTGGCGATGCGGTAGGTTCGGTGCGGTGGCGGTAACGGTCGTGGGCGTCCTTGCCGCCGCGGGCATCGAACTGCCTGCGGCCCACGCGCAAACTTCGGTACGATCTGCCGTGCCGTTGCAACGCCTGTCGATCGCCAGCGGCGCGGTGCAAGAGGCCGCCCCCCAATCTGGCTTGCCGCCGGGCGTGACGATGACCGCCGATGGGCAGCTGATCGTTGACCCATCGATGGCCACAGCGGTCGACGGAGCGACTGCAGCCGTATTCGATCCAGTCGCCGTCCGGTTGCAACAGTTGATGGCCTTGAATTTCGATCGTAGCCCCGCCGCGGTGCTGGCGGCCTGGGCCGCCGAACTGTTGCCACCCGAACCAGAGGCCGAGGCGACCACGGGGGCTGCGGATCCAGGGGCCGTCGCCGACGGAGCGATTGCTGCCGACGTGGCCACGGGTGCTGCAACGGTCGCCGCTGGTACAGATCCGACCACTGCAGATCCGGCCACTGCAGATCCGGCCACTGCGGATCCGACCACTGCGGAAGCGGCGAAGTTGGCAGCGGAGACGGCTGAAAAGACCAAGGCCATCGCCGAGGAAGTGGCCCAGTTCGGACGTCATGTGACCTTGGGTCGTTGGCCGGCAGTGGCCGAGTATCTGGCGACTTTGCCGGAAGAGCAGAAAAAACAGATTTATGACAAATTGCTGCAGTCCTTGGCAGCTCCGCCAACTGCGGGAAGGCCGCAACAAGGCAACTTGCCGCCGATCGCCCTGCCCTCTCATAACATGACACCCGGCGACATCCTGGGCTTGGCAGATGCCAGCCCGGTAGCTTTGGGCGAGACCCAGCTTGGGTTGCTCGGAAGAATACTGGCCGGGACGAATAGCAAGGGCTTCTTGTTGCAGTCGCTGGTCGAACAACTGAAGTCGGGCACGCGGTGGTTGGGTGGCGAGGAGACCGAGAAGCGGGAGGCCGCAGCGCTCCTGCTGTTATCGGCCCAACTGCCGGACTTGGCACCCGAGTTCCTGCCGGCTTGGCCCAATGCAGAGCCTATCTCGGTGCTGGGTCTGAAGCTGTTGGCGAGGTACTTTGATACTAAGTATGCCCAGGATAATCAGCCGAAGCTGCTGACACAGTCGTGGGATGTTCATCAGCGACTGTTGGACGCGGCGGATTTGAAAGCGGCCGACCGACAAGTGGCGTTGCGCCGCGCTGTTGAGCTGTCCACACTGATCGAACAGGAACTGGGGCAAGCGTGGTTAGCCGACAGCTTCACGACCAATCGCGAGCGTGGCATCCGGATTCTGTCGCAGCTGGGCGGCGCTGCCGCGACGGAGATGCCGATGATGATCTCCCAAGCCGCGCGGCGCAAGAGCGTCCTGACGCTGCAAAATACCGCCGCGGAAGCCTTGGTCAAAGTGGGTGGCGATACGACGCAGCAATGGCAGGAGACCCTGACGTTGCTGGCCGGCCAGTGGTTGAAGGAAGCGGAGATCGCGCATACCTACACCCGCGATGCGCGTGGGGGTTCCATGATGCAGTACGATCGTTACGGCAACTTCTTTTATTACGACCCCGAGGATGAGCGGTTTGGCAATCGCAACCCCAATCAAGCGGCCCCCATTCCGGTCCGCGACCTGTTGGATATGCAACCCAGCCCCGCGTGGATCGCCTTGATCCAACGTGAGTTGCAGCCGCGAGTCGCCACGATGTTGGCCCGGTTGTATCTCAAGATCAACGAAGAGGCCAAGGCATTTCCGCAAATCGAGTTGGTGGCCCAGGACCAACCCGAGGTGGCACGCGACTTGGTGCACGAGTTCCTGCGGGCGTGGACGGTAAGTCACGACCCAAATTCAGAACGGCGGATGTTCAATCCGTACATGTACATCTACGGCTACAACCAACAGGCGGAAGCCATCCCTCTGTCTCGCTCGCGGCAACAACGGAATCTGGCTGAGTTGGCTGCTTGGGTCAGCCGAATTCGCTCGCTGCCGATCCCGGCGATCGACGAGACGTTGTTGGCGCAAGCGTTCACGACCTGCCACAGCAGTGCAGAGGTCTTTCAGGTCGAAGCGTTTGTGGCCGTGTTTGGTCAGATCGATTCGTTGAAGCCGGAGACAGTGGCCAGTCTAGCGACCACAATGCGTGGGAATCTGGCCAGTGTCTGGCGGCAGGTCCGAGTACAAGAGGCTTTCAACACCAATCGCAAGGAACCCCAACTCCAGGCGGAGGTGTTGCGCGGGTATCAAGTCGCCTTGACGATCGTAGCTAACGCACGGCAGAAACATGCCACGGATTGGCGACTCCAGTTGGCCGAAGCGACGTTGATCTTCGATGAAAACGCCTATCGCCAGGTCGTCCAACCGACCACCGAGTTTGTCGACCGCAGGCAAGCGGCGTTTGAAAAATTTGCGACTGCGGCCGAGCTGTATCGAGCGGTGGTGCCGGACCTGAAGGCAGCGGAACACTCGACGGATGTATACGATTACTGGTTTTACGCTTCGCTAGGTGCGACGGATTTGGGCCAAGTCTCGCACGAGAACCAACCGGTCCCCAGCCAGTATCCGTTGATCTTGGCCGCGATCCAGGGTCTGCCGGGTGAAACGGCGGATCAACACATGGGCAAATTCGCTAACCAGTTGTTCACTCGCATGAGCACCGTTCAGCCACAAGCCAAGTATCGGTTTCTGCACGCTGGCTTTCAGATTGTCGGCGATCATCCCCGCGCTTGGGAGGCCAAGAAGTCCTTCGAGTACTACAACGATGTCACCGCGGAGATCAAACTGGTGGCTGAAATCGATGGCAGCGATGTTGTCGGACACCAGCAACCCTTCGGTGTGGTGTTGAAGTTGGTGCACACGAACGAGATGGAACGTGAGTCGGGCGGGTTCCAAAAATACGTCCAGAATCAAACCCAATCTCCCTACGCCTACAACTACGGACGGCCCAACGAAGATTATCGCAACAAGTTTCAGGAAGCCGCGACTAAGGCCCTGAGCGAAAACTTTGAAGTGATCTCGGTCACGTTTGAGGAACCCAAGAGCATGAAGTCGCGGGCGTCGGTTCGCGAGGGTTGGCGCGAGACGCCGTATGCGTACGTCTTGCTCAAGGCACGAGGGCCGCAGATCGATCGATTGCCACCGCTGCAACTGAATCTCGACTTTATGGACTCGGCTGGATTTGTCGTGTTGCCGATTGAGTCACCAGCACTGGTGGTGGATGCTTCTCCTGCCAAGACATCGCCGCGACCCTACAGCGACTTGGAGTTGGTGCAGACCATCGATGAACGCCAAGCAGCTGACGGAAAATTAATTTTGGAGATCCAGGCCAAAGCCAAGGGCTTGGTGCCCAATCTCGAACAGATCTTGGATCTGAAGTTTGATCAACTGGAGGTCACCCGCATGGACGACCAACAGGCGTCGCCGACGGGCTTTGACGGAGAGGCCGACGGGATCCAGATCACATCGGACCGCAGTTGGTTGGTCGAATTGCAGGCCAAGCCGGGCGCTCGACTGGAGGAGTTCGCGTTCAGCCAGCCAAAGGTCGCGGACGTTTCGGTACGTTGCCAACAGTATCAAGACGCGGACCTGATCGAGGCGGAACCGATTGTGCGGCTGGGGGAGGTCTACCAACGCACCAACTGGACGCAGATGCTGCTGCTCGGCGTCCTGGGGCTGGGAGTTGTGGCCATCGCTGTAGGTGGCTGGGTGTTTTCCTCACGCAGGCCCGAGACCGTCGTGACTCGGGAAATTGAGATGCCAACCGAGATCAATCCGTTCACAGTGTTGGGCGTGCTCCAGAAGGTTCGCGGCGTGCGGAAAATGACCGACCAGCAGAAGGAAGAATTGGGACGAGATATTTTGCTGATACAGACAAACTACTTTGGTCGCTCCGGTTCGATGGGCGGATTGGACCTTGCCCAAATAGTCGGCAAATGGGTGCGTTGATCGGTATTTGACTGGACTCGAGTAACCAATGTGCATGAATTAAACGGTACCCTCGACAAGACTCCGCAGCGTGGGTAGCGGAACGCGTCAAGCGTTTCGCTTGAGTCGCCAGCCGCCCTGTTGTCGCGTTATTTCCTTGACGTGGGCGGCTATTTTGCTTGTTTGTCTGGAAAAACGACCCGCCCCCACGAGGTGTCGTCTACCACGAGTATCCCCTGGTCTTGCGCGACTGCTTTACTACGCGAAGCGATTCTCGATTCCATGCAGGAAAATCGATAAACCTCATCCAGTTCGCTGCACCTTGAATACCCAATTTAATACGTCGAGTTGAGCGGAAAAATTCTGGAAGATTCTAGTTGTTTCTGTGTGTCCGACTCGATACAATTCTCTTTTGCAGGGATGCGGTGCCGGCGGACCGAGAGATATTCGAACGTGGGTCGGCGACTTATCTGGGTGTTGATGATCAGACTATTCGAACCAAAAAAGGAAACAGATCATGCAGGCTTATCCTTCCACGGAGTTTGAGTTGACGGAAGCTCCGCAAGCCCCACGGGAGCAAGTCCCCGCGGTTCGACCGAGCGCCGTCAGTGGCGAATGGTACTCCTTGGACCAGGAGCTGACCGTTTTTGGTCATTGGAATGGCTCGCCGATTTGGGTCCCACCGCGGAATGCCAGTCCGGAGTTGGCACAGTCGATGTTGGAGCACTCCAGCCCGCGAGATTCGTTTGAGAAACGTTGGCGGGAATTGGCCCAGCGTTGTCGAAAGCAGTTTACGCAAGTGCGTGAGATGGACGTCGCTCAAGATTCGATTCGGCTGCCCAAGGGGCGATTGTTTGTAACCGTCACGGAGAAGAAGGATTTTGATACGATTACTGACAAGGTTCCGGCATGTGTGCAGACGCGATTGGAAGAATTTTTGAATGGGCCCGGTCAGCGTGCGGGCGTCCAGGTCTATTACTTGAAGCCGCTGTGTGTCGAGGCGGAAGAGCAGTTGATCTTCACCACGGCTCAGGAGTTGCAGGCTGCAATCACTGCGATCCAAGACCAGGTCAAGCGTCATTATAATCGCAAGTTTGTGCCACATTACATGCAGAAGTTTGTGACGGGGGTTACCGATGGGTGCCTGGCTCTACCGCGACGGGCGCTTAAGCATTGGTGGGAAGCCCAACAACGGGCGATCGATGTTTACCAGAGCAAGCTGGAATACGAACGTCGCAAAATGGTGATGGAAGCACTCGAGACACGGCGAAAGTGCCGGACTGACGATTGTACCTTCGATGAGTTCTTATCCGTAACTCATGAGGTGCCTCGTGAGGAAGTTATCTTGCGGTTTGCCGCCGAGCAGGCTTTGACCGCGAGACAGCGGAAAGAGCTGCTGATGACCGCTGGGCAGGTCTCTTTGCCTTGGTTTATTTCACTCTCGTGCTCCCTGTCTTTGGCGGCATCATTGGCCGCAAAGTTAACGGTCTTGATGGCACCGCCCGTCATGGTCTGCGACCCAGTGTTTGTGGCTGAACTGCCGGAGGCTCGTGGCCAATTGCTAAAGATTGGGCATTTCGACGAAATCGGCGGCGTGATGCACGTGGAGATTTAAGGGGCCTTGCGTTGCGTTCTCCCGACTCCGTTGCGTTCTCCGGACTCCGTTGCGTTCTCCGGACTCCACTGTGACATCGGCGGGTGAGTTGTCTCGCGACAAAGCGTGTCGTTAGGCAGGACGCCGCTGCGACGTTCACCCACCTGTCCATGAGCCCGAGGGACCTCGGCAAAACTAGCCACAACTATTGCGGATCAGCCTTAGTTATTGACTCACTGATCTGGAAAACAAGCTGCTCGTCCGATAGATCGTGCTCAGTCCAACCGCACGAAGCGGGCGACTGCCTTTTTTTCGGTGCGTTCAGATCAATGGATGACAAAGGACTAAGTCGCAGCGTCACGAGGGGTCTCGACGACATACTTCCAACCGATATCCGCCTTCGAGACAACATGACAGTTGAGTGCAATGCGCCAGAGGGCTTTGTGGATCGGCGTCGGGTCATACAGGTAAAGATCGGGAAACGCATTCTTCAACGCTTCGGTCGCGCGCTTCGCGTTGTAATGCGGGATGCGAGCGTCGATGTGATGGGCCACGTGCGTGCTGCCGATACGATGGTGCAAGAAGTCGAACAACGGACCGTACGGACGATCGACTGTCATAAACGCGCCCAGGACCCACGACCACTCATCGTTCCCAAAGTGTGGTACGTCGACATCCGTGTGCTGTAGCCAGGTGTATAGCACTAACCAGAAGTTCACAACCAGGTAGGGCCCGAAATACAGAGCCAATACAGGCATGATCGAGCCCGCTGCATAAGCCCACCATCCGAGGATGCCCAAGGTAGTGAGCACGCCCAGACTCGAGAGCCAGACCTTCATGCGCCACTTGCCCGGGAACATAGCTGCCGAGAACGGTTTTACGGGCCAGAAGTGATTGGTCATACCATACTTTGGGCCGCCTGAGGCTCCGGTCGTTAGATACAGCGGCCAACCAATCAGAAACCGCACTAGCATCATGACAACCGCAAACGCCTCGTCGCCAAAAAAACGCCGCCACGCGGCCCAAGCTCGGCCAGCGGCCGTGTCACCTCGCACAGGAACAAACGTCTCGCCCTGTTCCAGATGATTTGTTCGCGCGTGGTGCAAGGCATGACTTCGTTGCCACGAAAAGTAGGGAACCAATAACGCGGAATGGAGCGTGAAGCCAATCGTATCTTGAAGCCAATTATAACGAGTGTAAGCGTGATGCCCGCACTCGTGGGCGATCACCCAGCAACCAGTCGCGATCGTACCGGTTACAATCGCGTAACCGATCCAGGCCGGCAGCCACACCCAACTCAGCGGGATGAAACTATACGCCGCGAAACCACAGCCCAGCGTCAACACCAGCGAAGTCAGCATGTACAGCGAAGATTTCACGAGACTGCGTTCGAAGCAGTCTTTCGGGATAGCCGCCAGTACCTGTCGCTTGGTCGGCAAGGGGATTGCCATTCCAGTTATCTTCGATTTGGTTTGCCAAGTTGTCTCGGCGAACTCAGCACTCGTTTCAGTTACGACCGACAAAGCCAGCTCCTGGGATTGATAACGGCGACTGGCCCCACAGCCCGCAGCCCACAGTGGCCGCAAGCAAGACCCGACAGAAAGCCGCTAGAACCTAACAGAAAGCCGCCTCGTTTGGAAGTTGTGAATCGAAGAACGCCAAAAGTCAAGGGTTCATTTCGAGTCGGTTGACAGCCAAAAACGGGTCACTTGCGACGCTCGAGGGCGACAATTATCGTGCACAGCTGAACTCGGTTTGCAGCCGGTTGGTTGATGCTGCTCGCTTTGAACAGTTCGAAATGATGAAGAATAGGTGTCGGCGACTAACCATTCGGTTCGCGGCAGCCGGTTTCTGGTTGGGTGACCGTTCACGCCCCGTAGGCTGGTGGGGGAGCAATTCCGGCTAACAGCGAGAACGTTTGCTGGTAAAAGCAACTGGAGATTTCCACACGTTTGCCCTAAAAAACGCCGATTTGCGCTAACGCACCACTAGCCCCGAATTAAGGTTCCCAACCGTGAACGGTTAACTGGTTGGTTTTCTGCATGCTCATCGTCATGTCCAAGTAGGTCGATGAGACCACTTAGGCTCCCATTGAAACTACCTTGGAAACTCGCGGCGAGCCCCCCTAGATCAGCGGCTAATCAGACGCCCAGACGGGCCGCTACGAACCATGCTCCTGGGTAATCGTTCACGCCCCGTAGGGTGTCGTGGAGCAAGTCGGGCAGCCGGAACGGTCGTTTGCATGTCAAAGCAACGGGAGAATTCCATCCCTCTGCCCCTTGCACGATCCGGCTTGCGGAACGCACCGGCGTCTGGAACTACCTCTCCACCGTGAACGGTTACCCTCCCGGTGCCCTCCAGCCTTCAGGTCATGATCCGATGGAAATGCTCGGCTCATGCTTCCCGTCGCACGATGAACAATCCTCCCAGTGCCCTCCAGCTCTCAGATGATGATCCGATGGAAACGCTCGGCTCATGCTTCCTGTCGCACGATTGACAATCCTCCCAGTGCCCTCCAGCCCTCAGATGATGATCCGATGGAAACGCTCGGCTCATTCTTCCCGTCGTACGATGAACAATCCTCCCGGTGCCCTCCAGCCCTCAGATGATGATCCGTTGGAAACGCTCGGCTCATGCTTCCCGTCGCACGATGGACAATCCTCCCGGTGCCCTCCAGCCCTCAGGTGATGAGCCGATGGAAACGCTCGGCTCATTCTTCCCGTCGCACGATGAACAATCCTCCCAGTGCCCTCCAGCCCTCAGGTGATGAGCCGATGGAAACGCTCGGCTCATTCTTCCCGTCGCACGATGAACAATCCTCCCAGTGCCCTCCAGCCCTCAGGTTATGATCCGTTGGAAACGCTCGGCTCATTCGTCCCGTCGCACGATGGACAATCCTCCCGGCGCCCTCCAGCTCTCAGATGATCATCCGTTGGAAACGCTCGGCTCATTCTTCCCGTCGCACGATGGACGCTGGTTGGATTATCGGATTTCGCAAGTTGACGAGCGAAACCAGTTGAAGTTGCGAGCGGTGGCGATCGATTCCACGGATAACAACCTGTTTGGCATCGAATCACAATTTTCCGGTGACAGCGAATGGTTGGCCCATCGGATCGGCATCAGTCCCGACACACGAAAAGAGGACAGCGAGTGGTTTGCCTATCGGCTCGGCATCAGTCCCGACACCCAAAAAAGAGGGCAAAATCCAAAGACCTCATCAAAACAAGCTTGGCTTACCCGTTCCACTGACCGGCGTTGGCACCAATCGGCGCCACCCACCAATACCAATCGGTGCCACCCACCAGAACACCAATCGGTGCCACCCACCAGAACACCAATCGGTGCCACCCACCAGAACACCAATCGGTGCCACCCACCGCTCTCTGCCCCGTCCCTGCCCCGTTTGGTGCCACCCACTGCTCTCTGCCCCGTCCCTGCCCCGTTTGGTGCCACCCACTGCTCTCTGCCCCGTCCCTGCCCCGTTTGGTGCCACCCACTGCTCTCTGCCCCGTCCCTGCCCCGTTTGGTGCCACCCACTGCTCTCTGCCCCGTCCCTCCCCGTTTGGTGCCACCCACTGCTCTCTGCCCCGTCCCTGCCCCGTACGGTGCCACCCACTGCTCTCTGCCCCGTCCCTGCCCCGTACGGTGCCACCCACAATTCTCTGCCGTGTCTCTGCCCCAATCGGTGCCACCCACCAATATGAGGAGCCAATCGGTGCCACTCACCGTTCTCTGCCGGCTCACTGCCCCCTTTTGGTGCCATCCAACTTCATAAGTAGGTCCATCCGGGAGGCTTGCTCGTCTGTATTCGGCATTTCTCCGAATCCAGGAGAAGGCAACGTTGGCGAACTTGGGGGATTCAATTTCGGGCCGGCTCGACTTGTGGTCGCTCGGTCGGCCACACAGGTCTGATCTCTCACGGCGACACTACTTGATAAAATCCGAAAAATTTTCCAGCTGTGACCTGATGTGTCACACCGTCCCCGGAAAATATTACCGAGGCGGTCAAACTTGCCTGACAGTGGTTCGCGCGGTCCGCTGTCCAGGCCAGCCTTGGTCGCTGTAGGCAATATGGGTTGCCAGCGTTGGCAATCAACTGCGGCATCCAGAACCTACGACTCCCCCATTCCGCTGCGGATTGAAGGCATGGAGTCGTCTGGACGTCACTCGAAGTTTAGGTTGAATCGAGGTTTTGTTCGTTGATTTAAGGAAATGCATCATGGGTCGAGGATTGAGAGAGGAAGTTTTCACGGCAACGGAAGTCTGTATTGTGTTCGTCACCCAACGCTGCGTGCGGACGCAATTTCTCACGGAATTGACGAGAAGACTGGACGCGATTACTCCCATCGGAAAGACTGGCTTGTGAAGCGGCTGGAGGCTTTGGCGTCAGTCACCGCTTGCGACGTGTTAGGGTTCGCAATCATGGACAATCACTTCCACGTGACCGTCCGCAATCGGCCCGACGTGGTGGCGACTTGGTCCGACGAGGAGGTGGCCATCCGCTGGCTCAAGATCTATCCCGGTCGCCGGATCGAGGAGGACCTGGGGTCGCCCACTCAGGCCGATGTCGACGCCCTGTTGGCAGACACCGAAAAAATGGCCGAGATTCGGCTGCGGCTCTCCGATATTTCCTGGTTTATGCGAGCGCTTTCTGAGCCGATCGCGCGGCGGGCCAACAAGGAAGACGGCTGCACCGGCCATTTTTGGGAGGGGCGTTTTAAACCGAAGCGGCTCCTGGACGGGATAGGGTTGCTGGCTTGCTTGATCTACATGGATTTGAACCCGTTCCGAGCGTTGCTGGCGCATGTGGTCGAGGAGGCTAGGTACACGTCGGCTTACGCACGTCTGAAAGGGCAGCAGGGGGACATGATCGATTCGGCGGCATTCGATTTGTGTGTCTTAAGCCCCGAGGAAGCGGGCGACTTTCACAAGCATAAGACCATCGAACAACAGCGAGCGGAATTGGCGCAGCACGGTCGCGGTTTGCTGCGGTCGAGTGGCCGCAAGGTCCCGCGGGATGCTTGGTTGGCCCCGTTACAGCTGGCGAAGGACGAGTTATCGTCGGATCCCCAGGTGCACCGGGACGGGCTGCGAGCCAGCGACCGGGGGTTCTTGCGGGTGGACTTGGATGCGTACCTGAGTTTGTTGCGTTGCACGGCCAAGAGTCCCGATATGGATCAGACAGGTCGAGACACGGTGGCCGCGGAGAAGGTGCTGAGCGACTTGTCGCTGGACGGGGAGATGTGGCGTGACCTGATGGGCAACTACAGGCGGTACTTCGGCAGCAGCAGTTGCTCGGGCTCTGGCGAGGCGATGGCCGCCTACGCTCAGAAGGTCGGCAAGCGTTGGCACCGGGGCCAACGGTGGCAACGAACGAGTCAGAAGGCTGCTCGAGTCCCGAACCAGGCCGATAACACTGGTGTTGGCCAAGCAGATAGCTGAGCCGGCCATAATCAGTGCGACGCTGTTTAGGAGGATTGCCGTTTCGACAAATTGCTGTCGAAGTTCGGCCGGGTAGTGTTTTGTCGCAGCCGTAGGGGGTACGCTTGGAAGGCGGAACCTGCTTCGTTCGGCCAGCGTCATGTGTGGGATTGAGTTGTGCGCCGGCCTGGGGTGCGAGTTTTGCACTAAGGTCGTTTGCCTGGGGCGGTCAATAGGTAGTTAGTTTATGTAACGAGTATTGCAGGCCTAGAGGGTTGGCCGCTGTTGGGATCTGGTACTTCTGGGCACGACGCTGCAACGGCAAGAAGGCGATATGACGATCTTTTGCTCTTATCTTGGGTGACATTTAGATTTTGCGATTTAATAAAACCGTGGTTCAGGCCTTTTTTTGGTGGATGCTATTGGATTCTCGTCACTGGCAGCAACGACTGATTCAATACGCTGCAATTTTTGACAACGTCTACTGCCAAGTAAGATGTGTCGCTTTCTAGCCTGTCGGCCCCCCAGGTCAAACGGAATAAGGCCGATGAAGTCTGAAGAGGACTCTGGGATGAGACGCTAGCCAAATGCGGTGCGATTGACCGATGGGCTGGGGCACCTTAAGTGTGGGGGTATAGCAGCAGCTGGACGCAGTAGAAGCTACGCAAAGAACATGAGTGGCACCCATTGGGCGGAGTGCCACAGCCTCGGGAGACCGCTGGGAAAGATGGGTGGCACCAAATGGGAGCGGAGCGCGGGTGGGAAAGATGGGTGGCACCAAATGTGGGCGGAGCGAGGGTAGGAAAGGTGGGTGGCACCATTTGGGAGCGGAGCGAGGGCGGGAAAGGTGGGTGGCACAAATTTGGGGGCGGAGCGAGGGGCGTGGATAGGTGGGTGGCACCGATTGCTGTGGCAGAAATGGTTGCGATGGAAATAGATGGGTGGCACCGATTTTCGTGGAAATAGATGGGTGGCACCGATTTTCGTGGAAATAGATGGGTGGCACTAATTTTCGTAGAAATAGATGGGTGGCACCAATTTTCTGCGTCTGGTGTTTGCTATGGACGCGGCTGCCATAGACGGTCGGGCAGAAAGTATTTCAAGGTCTTTCCGAAATAGATGAGATAAAGTCATGCCCAGATACGCATATAAGATAGTCAGTGCGGGGGCGTCGTTCCGCTTAGTTTGTTGCCCAGTCGGTTCGGCCGATTTCAGAACTCCCCCTGGGGCAGGGGGGAGTTCTTTTTAAGAAGTAGAGCCAAATGGGACGGCATGGTGACCTAGTGCTTTGTCGCAGCCAAACCTTGCGTGTGGCAAAGGGGTCACGCGTCAATTGTGCGAAGCACCCGCAGGGCCGTTCAGGCAATTGACGCCTGACCCCTTTGCCACACCGCAATTGTGCGAAGCACCCGAAGGGCCGTTCCGGCATTTGACTCCTGCCCCCTTTACCACACCGCAATTGTGCGAAGCACCCGCAGGGCCGTTCCGGCAATTGACGCCTGACCCCTTTGCCACACCGATCCCACAATTGAACGGTGACAAAGCACTAGTGCTTTGTCGTAGCCAAACCTTGGCGTGTGGTAAAGGGGCAGGATTCAATGCTGCGAAGCACCCGCAGGGCCGTTCCGGCAATTGACGCCTGACCCCTTTGCCACACCGATCCCACAATTGAACGGTGACAAAGCACTAAGTTTAGATTTTGATGGATCCCTGAATTCTTGATAATTGAAGGTCAGCGTCGATTCGCATCCGTCCGACTTGAAGGTGACTCAGAAATCGGTGCCGTTTGGTCTGACTGTTCATGAGGCGTGCTATTAAAACTGGTCCCTCCGCCTGGTCCCTGCGCCTGGTGCCTACGTCAGTTGCGTGGTGCTGGTTGGTGCGACTGGTGTCTACAGGCGGCGACCTGCTTCTGGTCATGGACTCGGGTCGCTCGGGTTGCTTCTTCGTCTCATTCGTTCAGACTGTACGAGATGCGAAAGGTGACTCGCGGATCCATGAAGTGCTCGGGGATCGGCCCGGTGGATCGCACGGATGCTTGTGGACGTGCGGTCGTCAAGCTAACAAAACAAGGCAAGACGCGGATATCGCGTTTTAACAAGACAGCGCGAAAAATCTGCGCGTAGTGCCGTGGGTCTGAATGATTGACCACCCAGTACTGAATTTCGAATTCTCGCATCCCGCGCACAAAATCGCTGATATCGGTGCGTATTTCTTTATCGTATACGCCGGTCACGTTTAACACGTCGATCCACGGTTGATCTGCCATTCTTGGGTCACTTTCGGCTCGGCGACCACGGATACGCACGCCACCCTTGTCGCTTTTGTGGAATACAAACAGGCCAGCTTTAATCTCCGCGGCGACGATCGGTTCCGCTGTTTGGTAGCGATAGGTTATGGTGCCGGGTGTTCCTTGCTCGATCGGCCGCAAGTAGCTGGTTTCACCGTCCGTTTCTGTAAATGGTTCCAAGTTCTCCAAGCCGACAAAATGATCGTTGCAGCCGTTGTTCAGATCGAACCAATGCAGAAAAAGATCTTCGTTCGGGCGACCCACCAAGACATGTTCCTCGGCATTCCGCCGTTGCCCCCATTCGTGCAACGACAAGACTCCGTCAAGTTGTTGTAGCGTCGGCTTTTGCGTCGCAGTGAACTCCCAATAATCTCCTACTGGCAGTCGCAAGAATAAGTTCTTGGCCCAGACCGGCGTTTCCGCTGCCCGTCCGTTTGAATCGGTCTCCGGGGTTGATTCGGTGGCGGAGTTGGTCGTCAAAGTCGGCGTTTCTGTCAGTGCTATGCTGCGGCCAAGCACGGCGGCTTCGATTTCCGCGGCTTGGTCAGGAGCCACCAGCATCGCGGCGCCATAAGTGGCAAAGCTCCACTCCTGTAACTCAGCGATCCGATAGCCTGAGTCTCCATGGCCCTCCAGTCGGTTCAGTTCGTCGCAAAAATGCTGTATCTCGCGGCGATACAGGTTCGTAACCGGAGCATCTAAGTCGTAACTTAGGTTTGCCAGTCGGACGGTCACTGGCGGCTGTTTCATGACTGCGATGTATTGCCGAAACGTGATCGGTTCGCGGCTGATCAGGAACGGACTAGTCCAATTCCGCCAGTCGATGCCATCTGTGTATTCCGGATGATTAGCGAATTCCGCTCGTTTTCCATCGATGATCGAATCGCTGGGAGCGGGAACTTTCGTGAACTCGATGGCGACTCGGTTGACGCACGTCCGCTCATCGAGCCAGCGCCAGGGGCTGGAGGTCCCTGCGGCCGCTGAATCATTCCAGGGATCGCCGGCAGATAGCTGCGATGAACCTTGACCTGCCAACTCAGTGGCTGGTTGTGATTTCCACCTCGAATAGATCGTGACCAATGTTATCAACAGGATCGCAGCCAATGCGATCATTGCGACACCAGCCCAGGTCTGGCGGCGTCCGCTTGTTTGCCGACCTGAAGGTGGTAACGATGTTGGCAACGCCAGCGGCGGCGGTGCGATGCCAGGCGTCAAGTCCGGCAGTCCGCTGATGATGGCTTGCAGTTGTTGGTAAAAATTCGCCACCGAGTCGTAGCGTTCTGATGGTTGCGGTGAGAACGCTCGGTGAAAGACCTGCAACGCGGCAGGGCTCAGGCCATACGAAGTCGGCTCCTGGCTCCATTTAGCCTGCTTGATGTGCTCCAAGAGTTCTGGAATGGACTGTCCAAAGAAGGGATGTTGGCCGGTCAAACATTGGAATGCCACCAAAGCCATCGAAAACTGATCGCTGCGATCCGTGGGCTTCTCGCCCGACACTTGTTCGGGGGACATGTACAATGGCGTGCCCGCCGGCAGGAACAGGGCTTCCGAGACATTACTTTCGAACGCCAAGCCGAAGTCCACAATGACCACTCGGCCGGTCCCGGTCTCCAGCAGTAGATTGCCTGGCTTGATATCGCGATGCACGATACCTTGAGCGTGAGTGGCTGCAACGCCGGCCGTCAGTTGAGATAAGATCCGACCGGCTTGGAGCCGTACGGCACTGGGGTCTGCATCCAAACGCTCCTGCAGGTTGTGGCCGTCGATCCACTCCATGGCGATAAACACGTTGGGGCGATCCACCGAGCCGGGCTCGACATGGTAAATCGTCACCACGTTCGGGTGTTTGATCCGGCTGGCCAAGCGTGCTTCGTCGATGAAGGCAGATTTTTGCCCCGGTTCACGTGCGACGGACGGCGCCAGAGCTTTGATGGCGACGGGGCGATTCAGGTGGCAATCGAAGCCACGAAACAAGAAGCCGGTCGATCCAACCGCTACCAACTCCAACAAAGCGAAATGGTCGCTGAGCCTGGCCAATTCGTGCGGGTGTTGCGGCGGTAAGGTTTGCTGCAGAAACTCGCCAACTTCGTGCTCGACCACCAGCGACGGATTACCCAGCGTCGTCATCAACATGCGGAGCCGCTGGTTGTGCGGAGCTTCAAAGAAGTGATTGGCCCGTTGGTCGCTGGCCAGTAACTTGCGGACTTGGGTTGCCAGTGGCAAGTTTTGTGACGCCAGCTCCTGCAGGTAGGCTTCACGAGCGTCCGACGTGGTTAACGCCGTTGCCGCCGCGAAGGCCGCTTCCAATTGAGCCAGATCGAAGGTTGTCACAATTTCGGTTCCGAGTCGTCCAGGCCATGGGTGATGCGTCGCTGCCGCGTCTTTGGTCAGCCGCTGTAGCTGCCGGTTGCTCACACGCTACGCGCCGGACGCTCCGTACGCAGGTACCGGATCGGGTGACGCCGGTGTGTCGCTTGAATCACTCAGTTGGGAGCCGACTTGGGCGCAGCATTGTTAGTATATGCGCACCGCGATGCTCGGAAATCTCAACATTCGAGAAAAGTCTTAAGAATTTTCCAGCGGCCACTGCAGGGACTCGGCCAACCAAGCTTTGGCGAAAGTCCATTTTCGATAGGCGGTGGCTCGGGAGAGGCCCAGTTGCACGGCGACGTCTTCGATGGAGACGTCCAAGTAGACTCGCAGTCGCACCAGTTCGGCGGTTTCGGGCATCTCGCGTTCCAGGATTTCCAGTGCGGCTTCGAACTGCAGGGTTTTTTCCCCGACGACTTGATGCTGTTGGCTCCGCGCGGAGTGGGGCCCCAGTTGCACGCAGTGGCTTTCTTCGGCATTGCGCCGCGTGTGCCGTCGGCGAGCGCGATCGACTAGGATTTGCTTCATCACTCGGCTGGCCAGAGCCAAGTTCCCTGTTCCTGCCACCTGGACCATTGCGGCGGCCTGATCGACTGGTTTTACCCCTTGGAGGTCCGCCGCTGCGGTTGTTTGTGCGGGTCGAGTCGCTTGACACGCGATTTGGCGGCAGCTTTTCGGCCCCAATTTTTGCGAGACTTGTGCGGCAGAGTTCAGGTCTTGCGTCGAGGAGGACGCCGATATACCGCCGAGCGCCTGGTTTGTTTGAATTTCGCAGGTGGCGTCTGGCGTGCTGGGGCTTGGCTTGGCGGGGGTGGAGGCAGTGTACTTCGCTAGGCGCAGGTAGAACTCGTGTACCAAACCGGTGGCGGTCAGGGTGCACCGCCAGGACTCGTTGGCCATCAGATGCCGAGCGATCGAACGCAGATCGCGGTAGTTGAGGTGTTCGGCGGCGGATGCGGCCGAGGTGGCGGTTGTTGGGTAATGTGTCAAAGTTATGTCTCCGCGATCCGAGCCGCCTCGCCCCTAACGAATTCCGTATCTACAAGTGCCCCTCCGCACTATCCCAGTTTGGCGCTTACCCACCGAAGTTCACGCCGCTGGCCGTATATTGCCAGCTCGGAACGTTCCCACAACGCCCCCCCAATCACCGGCCTTCAAGGCCCATCTTCACGGGAACTGTGCACCGGGCGTCGCCCTGCCCTGCCCTGCCCTGGCAAAGCCCAGCCAGTTTTCTACTGGTAGGAGACTCAGTATACCAAGCGGCGGGTCACCTGCAAGCAAATTCTTCGCACACGCACGGTTGCCTTCAGATGACATCTCACAATTTCATACTGGCTACACTGCTCGTCATTCGCCTGCTAAGCATTTGAATTCGATTCTTCAGCCATGCATGGAGACTACCACACGAAATGTGGAGTTAGATTCCGGTCTAATCGGCAAAAGTCATGCGGCTTATTTGGTTTGGCCAGCTCAATCCGCAGGCGTCTGGCCTCGGTTACCTGAGGCGGACGCGACATAAGCGAGCGCTTGGTATCAAGCCTTGAATTGCCTGTTCGCCATGCCTCAGGCCGGAGGCGACTGGATTGTAGTATTGTTCAGCTGAATGGCCTGTGCCGTTTCATTGCTTTGTGAAGTTCAGTTTCACGAACCATCTATGCGGATATTTCTGTGTTGACAGTGAATTTTGCGTGGCGGAGCGACTCGTTTCTTTCGGTGTTGGCAGCTGGCTGTGTGATAACTACTCCGCCGACGATACGCGTATTTGTTGATAAGTGCGCACGCATGGCCAATTTGGCCACGACTGACCGGTCCTAACGTCTAACGCCGGCAAAATTTTTGGAATTGTGAGACAAAACGGTCGCGGGATACGCACTGATAGGCGGCGTATGGCTGGGTGGCGGTATTTCAGGAACGCGGGTTCGAGGCTGGGAGGTTCGGTTTGAGGGGGCAAGTTGCTGGGCTGTGGGGATGACGGGTTGAGGGAGGTGGGAGTCAGATGGCGAAGAAACGCGAAAATAACTCGGATGATGAGCGGAGCTTGGGGGATCAAGCCAGTCTGGCGGGAGGGTATGTGGCTGGGGGTGATGTCGCTGGAGGGTATTTGGCGGCGGGGCCGATGAGCTTGGGGGATCAAGCCAGTCTGGCGGGGGGCGGTCCCAGTTCCGATACCCACAGTCTGGGTGATGGTGTGACCTTCGGAGGGGCCGCGGGCGGGGACGAAGCGGGCGGGGACGAGGATCTGGAGGTCGTCGATCTGGCGGCGCGATACAAGACCGAGAAAACCCTCGGGCGCGGGGGCATGGGCGAGGTGCTCCTGGCGACCGACACGCGGCTCAATCGCAAGGTGGCCATCAAACGGATCTTGGGCCAAGCCGCTCGGAGTCGCACGGCGGTGCAGCGGTTCTTGACCGAGGCCCAATCGATTGCGGCCTTGAACCATCCCAATATCGTGCAGATTTATGATTACGGCCGAGCGGCGGATGGCCCGTTCTTGATCATGGAGTACGTGGAGGGGGACTCGTTATTGGACCGCTGCCGGCAGGGGGCGTTGGACGCGGCGGTGGCGGTGAGTATCTGCGGGGCCTTGTGTGACGGGTTGGGCAAGGCGCATGCGGCGGGGATCATCCACAGGGATATCAAGCCGGCCAACATTCTGTTGACGGCCGACGGGGTGCCGAAGCTGACGGATTTTGGTTTGGCCAAGGCCGAGGCGGCTGATACCGGGATGACGATGGCGGGTGCGGTGTTGGGGACCTTGGACTTCATGCCCCCGGAACAACGGCGGGATGCGGCATTGGCCGACGCTCGCAGCGATCTGTGGAGTCTGGCTGCGACGTTTTACCAGATGGTCACGGGCGAAAGCCCTCGCGTTATTGATTTGGATCAATGCCCGGACTCGCTGCGGCGAGTGTTGGCCCAGGCGCTCAAGACGCAGTCGGACGCCCGTTTCCAAACCGCAGCTGAATTCAAAACGGCGTTGCATACGGCGTTGGCCGCCGATGAGCCGGTGGCGATTGAACAGGGGGCCTGTCCCCACTGCGGAACAAAAAACGAGCTACACCGTAAGTTTTGCAAGAATGCGACTTGCGGCAGGTCTTTGGTGGTGTCGTGCCTGAGCTGCGACAGCAAGATCTCGATGTGGGAGGAGGTCTGTGGCGAATGCGGGTCCCGGCAGACGCCACTGATCGAGCAGCGGCGGTTAGAACTTGTATCCGAGCGTGAACGGGCCGAGAGGTTACTGGAACAATTGGAATTTGGGCCGGCGGCGAAGATCGCCAAGCGGATGGTTGCGGCGGCTGATCTGCGGCTCCCGCAATTTCGGTCATGGGGTGAGCGGTTTTTGGTAGAAGTGGAGCAGAAGAGGGCTGAGATTCGGCAGCGAACCGCGCAATTGGTGGGTGAGGCGTTGCAACATGAGCGAGCGTTCGACTATCAAGCGGCGTTGCATGCGCTAAACCAAGTGCCCCGTTCGCAGCAAGAGGAGCAGCACGCCAGTGTGGAGGGGTGGAGTGCGGCAGGCTTGCAGCAGCGAATCAGCGAGAAGCGGGAACGTGCGGAGCAATTGGAGAAGACGATCCGGGAACGCGTCCGCAAGCGGGAGCTGCACGGGGTGGAGACGGAAGTTCAAGCCTTGTTGGCTTTGTTGCCGAACCATGCAGCGATGCTGAAACTGCAGGCAGATTTAGTGGCTCGGGATGCCAAGTTGACCGGCGTTCGGGACGAGGCATACGCTGCGGCGAAGGAGCGATTTCCGCGGGGTGATTTTGCGGGTGTATTGAAGGAAGTGGGGCGGATCGACTCGCACTACCTACGGCCGGACATCGAAGCGTTGCGGGACACTGCCAAGAGCCGGTTACGACAAGTGGAAGCGTTGCAGAAGCAGATATCGTCGGCCGTGGAGTCGAAGCGATATTCGGGGTTGTTGGCGGATGTCGACGCGTTGTTGGAGTTGACGCCTGATGATGCAGCGATGCTGAAACTGCAGAAGGAAATGGTAGCCAGTCTACAGCGAGAGATAGCAAAAAAAATCGCTGATGCCGGGCAGCTGTGTCAGGACCATCGCTATCAAGAATCGCTGCGGGTCATCGGTCAATTAATGACGATCACCGATCAGCGTGTGGCGGTTGATACGGAACAACTGGAGCAATTGAAGCACGCGACGCAGCAGGCTTGGGACGAGCAGACAGCGTTTGCCGCGGCGAAGTACAAGGAAGCCCAGCAGCACCGGGCGGCGTTTGATTATCCGTCCGCGATTCGGGCGATTGAATCAATTCCAATTCAGATGCGTGACGGTAAGACAAAGCAATACAGCGTTCGTTTGAAGGCTGATTACGACGACTCGGTTAGCTTGTTGGCCAAGATCACGACTCGGGTGCGGGACAAGGCGGTCGATGGGCTGTTGCCGTTGGTTGATAGAGCCATTGAGCTGAGTGGTGACCGTGCCGACTTGTCGAAACTTCGTAATCAGTTAACGGAGCGTGAAACGCGTCGCGTTCGGGAACGCGGAGCGGCATTTGAGTTGGCCGAGCGTTTGTTAGAGGAAGGGAAAGCCAACGAGGGGTGGCAGGCGGTATCAAAGTACTATTCCGACCGCCTGACGAATGTCCAGCAAGCGTTTGTTAACCGGATTGAAGGTTTGCTAGCTTCCGAAAAGGCGCTTGCCGCGTTGTTGAAGGAGGCCAAGGCGGATGGTGTGATTGACCCGCACGAAATTGTATTGTTGCTGTCGGAGGTGTTAAAATACCTGCAGATGAATCCACGGCATGCGGTTGCAAAGAGCTTGTACCACGACCTGTTTGATCGGTTTTGTCGTTGTAGTTCGGAGCAGTTGTTAGCCGTGCCTGTACAAAAATTGTTGACGCTTCCTGCGGATTTTTTTGAACACCTTCCACCGGAGTCGATTACAAAACTCCCACCTGCGTTAATCAGGAAACTTCCACCGATTAGTAACTCAATAGGACAGCATTTGAAGTTATTACCGCCGGGTAAATTTCTGATGGGCGAAGGGAAGACATGTCACGAGGTGACATTGACTCGGGCTATTTACATGGATGTGCATGAGGTGACGCAGGAGCAATACGAGCGGGTGATGGGACAGAACCCGAGCCATTTCAAAGGAGAAAAGTGCCCGGTGGAGCGGGTGTCATGGGATGATGCTGTGGAGTTTTGCATTCGTTTGTCGGCCATGCCGGAGGAGAGAGCGGCGGGACGGGGGTACCGTTTGCCGACGGAAGCAGAGTGGGAATACGCGTGTCGGGCGGGGAGCCAGGCGGTGTACAGTTTTGGGGATAACGAAATCGATTTGGGACACTATGCGTGGTTCGATGTGAATTCGTGTAATATGACTCATCCTGTGGGCATAAGGCGGTCGAACGCCTGGGGTCTGTACGACATGCATGGCAATGTGTGGGAGTGGTGTAGCGATTGGTACGGGGATTATCCTAGTGGGGCGGTGAGCGATCCGACGGGTCCACGCAAGGGCTCGTTCCGCGTGCTCCGTGGCGGCAGTTGGAGCTACGAGGCCGCGAATTGCCGGTCGGCCCGCCGGGGCAGGGATGACCCGTCGGTCCGTTACAGTCGCATCGGCTTCCGCGTTGCCATGAGTTTCCCATCTGGAGCGACGGAGTATGCAGAAGCGGAATATGGCCAACGATAGGGTTTGGTCAAGCCAACCAGAGTTGAGTCTGGTCATGTGTTCAAGCCGATCGACTGGTACGACACCGTTACCACACAATCCCGGTTGCCAATGTAGCTGATTCGGGTTTGGAGGAGGAAGCAGAACCGGAGACTGTGGGCAGCCGGTAATTGAGAGGGTTTTGTAGGCCAGGGCAGCGGTGCATGGGAGCCGTCAAGATCTCGGTATGGCCACCGACAACGTCTGGAGTGTGGGCAACGGTATGCCGCTATCCCACTGGCCCGAAAACCTGAAACCGGACGTGGATACGCCCTGGATTCCCGAGTCGCACAAAGTTTTGAGAATTGTGAGACAAAATGGCAGCCAGCCACGCACTTATACGCGGAACGACCACAATTTAACTACTGGCCAAAGGTATTACGTGGCAGGAAGCACGGCCAGCGTCCACGGAGCACTGCAGAGGAGCCGTATGTCCGCGAGAATCACAAATGGTAAATCCAAACAAGATGGATTGGGGCTGCACCGCCGACAACTCTTCCATTGGATTGGCAGTGATCTGGAGAATAACTCGAGTCTTAGTGCGGCTGCCCGAGCGAAAACGTACGTCGACTACCTGCGAGGGTCCCTGCGCAATGGATTGTGGGTTCGTCTTCCGCGGATCAAGGAGACGTTTGGTCCCAAACAAGAATTTAAATTGGAGCTGCCGATTTGCTGTTTCACCGAAACGACATTGGATGAAATCGAGTTTCACAATCGCAGCTACGGTCGTCTCGGATTGGGGTTCCCAAAGCGGTTTGTTCTGGCTCAAGGCGGCAAGCCAATCAACTACATCAATGCTGTGACGCGTGACCCTAGTTTTAAGGCCTGGGTTCGGTTGGGCAACCTGTTATCGAACGAACGGCTCAAGCATACATTACCGGCAAAAGAATGGAACGAGTTAAAGACGGAGTTTATGTACTTATCGTCATTTCTCAAGATGATGAAGCCGGTTAGGAAGCCCGCCCAGGAGACCGCAAAGCGGCAAACTCGAGAGTCGGGCGAGCAGGCCAAACCGCGTGAGGGTCGCGAGCGAGTGCCGTCGGTGAATCGGCACTACGGGAATATTTTGCAGTTTATCGAAGAGCGGGAATGGCGAATAGTGCATAATCCGCAGTGCCGTGGTCAACACCCCAGAGATATTCGGGCAAATAACGCGGCCGGGATTGGTAGTGATCCTCCATGGTACTTGCCCTATCGGCCGGCTCATGATTTGTTCACGGTGGTGCTGCCGGACGCGAGAACAAAATACGAGGCCCTTCAAGACGATGAGATCCGCGGGTATTTGTGGCCTAAAAACGGTCCGCCCGTCACGATCCTTTCGCTTGATGATTTGAGCACCTTCTAAAATCGAGTTATGTCACATGGCAAAAGCATGCCCACTCGACGACTCGCTACGGACCGTCGATGGCTGGTTAAACAAACTTGCGCGGTGTCTGTTGTTTGCGAAGGCTTCTGCGTCAGGATCGGTGGACTGAAATTGATTACGATTCCGCAGCTTGGTGGCGGATCGGGGAATAACGAGAGCATCCAAATCAGGAGTTCGTAACATGTCGCAGTTGGTGAACCATCGCTGGCAAGTCGCCGCCCGCGACTTCGCGGTCCGCATTACTATCCCCGATGTCAAAGGGTTTTTCGACAGTATTCCGCTGATTAGCGGGCTGCCCGCGGCGCGGTCCTTGGTGATCGAACCCGGTACGCGGTCCGCCATTATCGAGAACGGCGTGCTGTTGGCCGAAATCTATGCCGGCGAGTATACGCTGGAGAGCTTTATAGAGCGGTTCAAGTTCTGGAAGAACCGCCAATCGACCGTGTATTTGACTCGGGCGGAAGATGTGGTCTTGCAGGTCAACGCCACCCATCTGCCGACCGTCGAAGGGGTCTGTGTCGACGTCACGTCGCAATGGACCGTGCAAATGAGCCACGTGGTCTTGTTCGTCGAGAACCTGATGGGGCCACGCGAATCGCTGACGATGGATGAACTGGCCGCATTCCTGGTGCCCATGTTGCAGCAAGCGGTGCGAGAGTGCGTCGGGCAGTCCCGCTGCGATTCATTGGTTGATGGCCCAGTTTCCGGTCTGCTGCAGGACGGTGTGATTGGTCGCATCAAAGTCAAGTTGTCCCGCTTGGGCTTGATCGTGACGAACCTCCAAGCCGTGGAGGTCACCGCCCAAGACGGCGGCTTGCAGGCGTGGCACGGTGAACTGTGGCTGACACAACGTGAGAACCAACTCCGGCGGGCGGCCAATGAAATCGACAATGCCAAGGTGCAGGACGATGCCGACGACATGCGCAAGAAGGTGGACCTGCGGGTCCGCCTGCGTGAATTGGTCACTGAAGACCGCCTGAACAAGACCCGCAATCGAGAAGATTTTGAACGAGGGGTCCTGGAGGTCGACAAAGATCGCTTGTTGCGGGAAGACGAGCGCGAATCGCTGGTGCGGGCTTACGAGGAGCGGAAAGACGACCATCAATCGCTGCGTCAGCACTTTTTGGCGATTGTCGACCTGCAGCGTGAGCAGGAGATTGACGCCTTGCGTTTGAGCGTCGAACACGCCGCACGGATGAAGGCCCTGGAACAAGAAATTCTACAAGCCCAGCAGATCCGCACCGCGGAGAGCGAGAAGTGGCAAGCGGAACTGCAGCGAGAACGGCAGCAGCTGACGCACCAAAACGAACAGCGCTACCGGGACCACCAAGCCAAATGGGCTCGGCTGCGCGATACCCGTCAGCAGCGCCGTGATGAGGATTGGGAGGGCCTGTTGCACGAACAGCGGACCGAAGAAATCAAGGCGAAATTGGAACTGGCGCGTGCGGAGCGGCAACGGCAGTTGAGTGTGGTGCAGGCGGAGTTGGAGAGTCGCCTGACGCACGAAAAACTGGAGCTGCGCAAGCGAGAGGAGGCGTGGGAGCTGGAGTCGCGCGAGAAACGTTCGACGTCGCAATTGGATCGCTTGCAACGTGTCCAGGAAATGAACTCGCAGTTTGCGGAGCGTGAACAGCGGTTGAAGTTGGAATTGGAGACACTGCAGCAGGATCAAGCCAGCAAACGAGAGTTGGAACGAATCCAAGTCATGAGTGGGGTGGGTACCGAAGTCCTGATCGCGACCGCCGGGGCCACCAACGCTCAGTTGTTGGCGGATTTGAAGAAGCACGAAGCCAGTCAGGAGGCGGTACGAGCGCAGGCATCGGCCGCCCCGATGGTGGAACTGAACGCGGAACGGGTGCGGTTGTACGAGCAGATGAACGCGACGGAACGCGCGAAAGCGGATGCGGTGGCCGAGGCTTACAAGATGGCGATGCAGGCTCAACAACAGAGTGTCAATCAGATGATTGGCGGGTTGGCTCAGGCGGCGACGCCGGTCGGGCCCATGGTCGCCGGTGCTGGACGGGGTGCACCGCCGGTGCCGGCGGAAGTTTGGTATTACGCCGCGAACGGCCAGAGCTCGGCGCCCCAAAGTCGGGCTCAAATGGAACAGGCGGTACGTGTGGGTTTAGTCCAAGCCGGAACGCAGGTTTGGAAGGCCGGCTTGGCGAACTGGATGGCCGCCGGCCAGGTACCGGAATTGGCTGCTTTGTTTGGGCCGCCTCCGCTGTCAGGAGCTGGTGGACCGCCGCCGTTGACTTGAGGTCGAGAAGCGGTTGGTTCACGAACGGACCGGGTTGAACAGTGGTAAGTGGGAGAGGCGTTGCGAAGTTAGATGATGGAGCCGAATGAAAACGAACCTGGACCGCGGCTGTTGGTGGACTGGGGAGAGATGCCGCGGGTCGGTTATCAATGCCGCCCCGAATTTGTGGTGCTGGCTCCGGCATATCGCGATCTACGGGACCCGGACATCCAGGTCGTGATCGACAGGGAGCTGGACAATTCGGCCGAGACGCGTGTCCGCTTGCAATCCGATGGGCCCGGGTTCTGGAATTTTCATGTGCCGTTTCGGATGACGACGCAAGGCTTGGACTGTCGACCGGGCCAGTACACCGTGGATGTCAGCATCACGTTCCACGACGTGCCAGCGCATCTGCCTAGATTCTTCATGTCGCGAATTCGGTTGAATGTGGCTGGGAGCCAGGACGGTGCGGCGGGTGTGTTGGAAATCGATGGCGACGGGCAATCGGTTGTCAATTTGCAAGGCTTTGACCTCCGGCAGTTTTCCAAAGTCGTGTTGCGGGGTGGGCAGGAGGGCGTGATCAACTTGGCGGGAAGCAGCACGCTGCCGCCGATCCCGGGTTTGACCGCCACCACAAAGCCCCCGACCTCGTTCGAGTACAACTTGAAAGTCGACCAGCCGAAACAGCTGCGATTGCCGCAACTGCGGGTGCTGGATCGTCCCCGCGGGTACTTGGAGTCCGCGGGTCTGATGTTCGAGGACGGGCGGCGTGTGATCCTACTGTCGAAGCCTCGCATCTCGTTTGGACGTAGTCGAGACAACGACGTGGTGTTGCGATTTTTCCCTCGTTCCGAAGCCAACGACAAGCACTCGTTGATCATCTCCCGCCAGCATTATTCGGCGGAATTGACAAGTGACGGCATTGAGATTCAAGACAAGTCGCAAGCCGGAATGGAGATCAACTCCAACGTGGTCAAAGGTTCTTACGTGATATCGACGGCCTACGTGGGTGAATCGGTGCGGGTCGAGTTGGGGGTCACCGGGACGGTACCGGAAAAGTTTGATTTGGAGATGGTGTTGTTGGGGGCCGATCGGCGTCATTCGCACGACGACGAGCGGTATTGGGATGAAATTGTCTGCGAAGTGGCGGGCGGCAAGTTGAATCGGGTGGCGCGATTGGCATTGGAAACCGGCGTGGATGCAATTCGTTATGACCGCCGCAACAGTCTGGCTGGGGAAGAGAGTTACGTGCAATTGTTCCGCGAGGTGTTGGTGGGCGGTTCGTCCGCGCGTTGCGGGGTCGGGTTGCGGGATTGTGGCTCCCAGCCGCAGGCGCGTATTCGGCACATTGACCGCACGTTCTGGCTCGAGGTATTGCCGAACGCGCGGCCACTGACGATTGATGGCGTGGCGGTGACTCCGCTGAGCTTTGTACCGTTGGCCTTGGGGATGGAGATCTCTTTTGGTGGCGAGCGAGTTCGAGTCGATCGGCCGTTGCAACAGTGCTTGGATTGAATCTGGCCGCGTGTTCACCCAACGTGGTTGCTCAACGTAATTGCTAGTGCTTTGTCACAATTTAATTTTGGGATCGGTGTGGCAAAGGGGGCAGGCGTCAATTGCCGGAACGGCCCTGCGGGGTGCCTCGCACAATTGACGCCTGACCCCTTTGCCACACCCCAAGTTTTGGCTGTGACAAAGCACTAGGCACAGAAGCACGGATGCTGGTGAGTAGCACAATTGACTCTTGCACAGGTGACCGAGCGAAGAAATTATTGGAATTGTGAGACAAAACGGCCACGGGATACGCACTGAGAGAGGGTGGTTTGTTGGAGGGTGGGGTGCCTGGGTGGCGGGTTCGGTGAAGGGTGTTTGATTGATTGGTGGAGCGGTACGCGGGGATGACGGGTTGTGGGAGGTGGGAGTCAGATGGCGAAGAATCGCGAAAATAACTCGGATGATGAGCGGAGCTTGGGGGATCAAGCCAGTCTGGCGGGAGGGTATGTGGCTGGGGGTGACGTCGCCGGAGGGCGTGTGGCGGCAGGACCGATGAGCTTGGGGGATCAAGCCAGTCTGGCGGGGGCGGTCCCAGTTCTGATACCCCCAGTTTGGGTGATGGTGTGACCTTCGGAGGGGCCGCGGGCGGGGACGAAGCGGGCGGGGACGAGGATCTGGAGGTCGTCGATCTGGCGGCGCGATACAAGACCGAGAAACCCTCAGGCGCGGGGGCATGGGCGAGGTGCTCCTGGCGACCGACACGCGGCTCAATCGCAAGGTGGCCATCAAACGGATCTTGGGCCAAGCCGCTCGGAGCCGCACGGCGGTGCAGCGGTTCTTGACCGAGGCCCAATCGATTGCGGCCTTGAACCATCCCAATATCGTGCAGATTTATGATTACGGCCGAGCGGCGGATGGCCCGTTCTTGATCATGGAGTACGTGGAGGGGGACTCGTTATTGGACCGCTGCCGTCAGGGGGCGTTGGACGCGGCGGTGGCAGTGAGTATCTGCGGGGCCTTGTGTGACGGGTTGGGCAAGGCGCATGCGGCGGGATCATCCACAGGGATATCAAGCCGGCCAACATTCTGTTGACGGCCGACGGGGTGCCGAAGCTGACGGATTTTGGTTTGGCCAAGGCCGAGGCGGCTGATACCGGGATGACGATGGCGGGTGCGGTGTTGGGGACCTTGGACTTCATGCCCCCGGAACAACGGCGGGATGCGGCATTGGCCGACGCTCGCAGCGACCTGTGGAGTCTGGCGGCGACGTTGTACCAGATGGTCACGGGCGAGAGCCCTCGCGTTATTGATTTGGACCAATGCCCGGAACCGTTGCGGCGAGTTTTGGCTCAGGCACTCAAGTCGCAGTCGGAGGCACGTTTCCAAACGGCATCGGAGTTCAAAACGGCGTTACAGACGGCGCTTCACAAGAAGTCCGTTCCGGCTTTGGTGACGTCGGACTTGGGTGCGGGTGAGTGTCTGCAATGCCGTACGGTCAACGAAAGCCACCGGAAATTCTGCCGCGAGTGTGGCTCGGCGTTGCGCTGCAACTGTCTCAAGTGTAAACATGAAATCCCGGTCTGGGATAAGGTTTGTCCGGAGTGTGGCGGCAAACAGGCGGAACTGGTAGCCAGTCTACAGCAAGAGATTGCGACAAAAATTGCTGACGCCGAGCAGCTTCGTCAAGACCATCGCTATCAAGAATCGCTGCAGGTCATCGATCAATTAATGGCGATTACTGACGACCGTGTGGGGGTCGATACGGAACAACTGGCGCAATTGAAGCACGCGACGCAGCAGGCTTGGGACGAGCAGGTAGCGTATGCTGCGGCGAAGTACGAGGAGGCGCAGCAGCATCGGGCGGCGTTTGATTACGTGTCCGCGATTCGGGCGATTGAATCGATACCCATTCAGATGCGTGACAGTAAGACAAAACAATACGTTGAGCGATTGCAGGCCGACCATGACGCATCGGTTGGTTTGTCGGCCCAGATTCGGACCCGGGTGCAGGAAAGAGCGATCGATGGGCTGTTGCCTTTGGTGGAGAGAGCCATTGAGCTGAGTGGTGACCGTGCCGACTTGTTGAAACTGCGGAATCAGTTAGCGGAGCGTGAAGCACGTCGCGTGCGGGAACGCGGAGAGGCAATTGAGTTGGCCGAGCGTTTGTTAGAGGAAGGGAAAGCCAAAGAGGGGTGGCAGACGGTGTCGAAGTACAAGTCCGATCGTCTAACCGAGGTGCAGCAGCAGCTATTGAAACGGATTGAAGGTTTGGTAGTAGCGGAGAACTCACTGACTGCGTTGGTGAAGGAGGCCAAGGCGGATGGTGTGATTGACCCGCACGAAATTGTATCGTTACTACCGGAGGTATTAAAATACCTGAAGATGAATCCTCGGCATGCAGCAGTAAAGAGTTTGTACCACGACCTGTGTGGCCGTTTTGGGCGTTGTAGCGCGGAGCAGTTGTTGGCGGTGCCTGTCCAGGAATTATTGACTCTTCCTACGGATTTTTTTGAAACGCTTCCACCGGAGTCGATTGCGAAACTCCCACCGGCGTTAATCACGAAACTTCCACCGATTAGTAACTCGATAGGTCAGCAGTTGAAGCTACTGCCACCGGGTCAATTCTGGATGGGGGATCCGAAGGGGGATGGTGACGAGACACCTCACGAGGTGAGATTGACTCGAGCGTTTTACATGGGTGTGCATGAGGTGACGCAAGAGCAATACGAGCGGGTGATGGGGACAAACCCGAGCAACTTTAAGGGGGCGTCAAACCCGGTGGAGCAAGTATATTGGAAGGATGCGGTGCAGTTTTGCCAGCGGTTATCAGCGTTGCCGGAGGAGAAAGCGGCGGGACGTGTGTATCGTTTGCCGACAGAGGCGGAATGGGAGTACGCGTGCCGTGCGGGTAGCCAGACGCGTTACATTTTTGGTGATGGCGAAAGCGATTTGGTGCAGCATGCATGGCTCGATAATAATTCGGATTCGAAGACGCATCCAGTGGGCAAGAAAAAGCCAAACGCGTGGGGCTTGTACGACATGCATGGCAACGTGTGGGAGTGGTGCAGCGATTGGTACGGGGATTATCCTAGTGGTGCGGTGTGCGATCCGACTGGTCCACAAACGGGCTCGCTCCGCGTGCTCCGTGGCGGCGGTTGGAGCAGCGGGGCCGCGCGTTGTCGGTCGGCGTCCCGGAGCTGGGCCTACCCGTCGGCTCGGTTCAACTACTACGGCTTCCGCCTTGTCCTGAGTCCCCCCGGAATCCCCCAGTAGGGTCGAGCCCGGGCAGGAGAGCGTAGCCGCGATACGTAGGCACGGAGGGAGGTGGCGAAGCCCCGACCGGAGATGCCGTAGTCGCGCGGCTGGGTTGTAGACCAGCAGCCCTGTTCTGGTTTGAGATTGATAGTCGACGTTGGTAAGTGTTCGCTCGGGGATGGGGTAACAAGGTGGTCTGCTATCGGTCTCTCAATGGTTGAGGCGTCTGAACATGGGTTGGGCTCGAAAGGGGTTGGCAGTCTGCATATCGCGGAACTGGTCTCAGGGGACCGCGCACGCCGTCGGCAGTGCGGCTGAATGTTGCTGCGGTGTCTTGTGTGTATGGCAAGTCTCGGATGGTGCCTCGCATGCCTATGGCGTTGCGGTTAAACACCGCCGCCAGGTCCTATCTAAACTTGTAGCTGTCAGTTGTTGATCCGCCGGGCAGAGTTCGGGATGGTGGGCGGGGTAGAACAGGAGCCATTTGCTGGTTTGAGTTTGATCGTCGATGTTGGTAAGTGTCCGCTCCGGGATGGGGTAACAAGGTGGTCTGCTATGGGTCTCTCAACGGTTGAGGCGTCTGAACAGGCGTTGGGCTCGAAAGGGTTGGGAGTCTGCGTATCGCGGAATTGGTCTCAGGGGACCGCGCACGCCGTCGGCATTGCGGCTGAATGTCGCTGCGGTGTGTTGTGTGTATGGCAAGTCTCGGATGGTACAGCGCATGCCTATGGCGTTGCGGTTAAACACCGCCGCCAGGTCCTATCTAAACTTGTAGCTGTCAGTTGTTGATCCGCCGGGCAGAGTTCGGGATGGTGGGCGGGGTAGAACAGGAGCCATGTGCTGGTTTGAGTTTGATCGTCGACGTTGGTAAGTGTTCGCTCGGAGGTGGGGTAACAAGGTGGTCTGCTATGGGGCTCTCAACGGTTGAGGCGTCTCAACAAGAGTTGGGCTCGAAAGGGTTGGGAGTCTGCATATCGCGGAATTGGTCTCAGGGGACCGCGCACGCCGTCGGCAGTGCGGCTGAATGTTGCTGCGGTGTCTTGTGTGTATGGCAAGTCTCGGATGGTGCAGAGCATGCCTATGGCGTTGCGGTTAAACACCGCCGCCATGTCCTATCTGAAACTTGTAGTTGTCAGTTGGTGCTCCGAAGGGTAGAGCCGCGGCGGAGGTGGCGGTAGACCAGTTGCCGTATGCAGACCGGCAACCCTTTCTAGGTTTGAGGTGTGATGTGGACAGAGGAATGTGGACAGAGGAATGTGGACAGAGGAATGTGGACAGAGGAATGTGGACAGAGGAATGTGGACAGAGGAATGTGGACAGAGGAATGTGGACAGAGGAATGGGGACAACTGTAGACCAGCAGCCCTCTGCTGGTTTGAGTTTGATAGTCGGTGTTGGTAAGTGTTCGCTCGGGGATGGGGTAAAAAGGTGGTCTGCTATCGGTCCCTCAATGGTTGAGGTGTCTCAGCAGGCGTTGGGGTCGAAAGGGGTTGGGAGTCTGCATATGGTGGAATTGGTCTCAGGGGACCGCGCACGCCGTCGGCATTGCGGCTGAATGTTGCTGCGGTGTCTTGTGTGTATGGCAAGTCTAGGATGGTGCAGCGCATGCCTATGGCGTTGCGGTTAAACACCGCCGCCAGGTCCTATCTAAACTTGTAGTTGTCAGTTGGTGATCCGCCGGGGAGAGCTTGGGTTGGTTGGTGGGGGTAGACCGGGAGCCATGTGGTGGTTTGAGATTGATAGTCGACGTTGGTAAGTGTTCGCTCGGGGATGGGGTAACAAGGTGGTCTGTTATCGGTCTCTCAATGGTTGAGGCGTCTGAACAGGCGTTGGGCTCGAAAGGGTTGGGAGTCTGCATATCGCGGAATTGGTCTCAGGGGACCGCGCACGCCGTCGGCAGTGCGGCTGAATGTTGCTGCGGTGTCTTGTGTGTATGGCAAGTCTCGGATGGTGCAGAGCATGCCTATGGCGTTGCGGTTAAACACCGCCGCCATGTCCTATCTGAAACTTGTA
Source organism: Pirellulaceae bacterium (assembly GCA_018402565.1). GTDB lineage: Bacteria > Planctomycetota > Planctomycetia > Pirellulales > Pirellulaceae > M30B19. The sequence continues at coordinate 136,421 of JAGYIQ010000006.1, forward strand.
GTTGTCAGTTGGTGCTCCGAAGGGTAGAGCCGCGGCGGAGGTGGCGGTAGACCAGTTGCCGTATGCAGACCGGCAACCCTTTCTAGGTTTGAGGTGTGATGTGGACAGAGGAATGTGGACAGAGGAATGGGGACAGAGGAATGGGGACAACTGTAGACCAGCAGCCCTTTGCTGGTTTGAGTTTGATAGTCGATGTTGGTAAGTGTTCGCTCGGGGATGGGGTAACAAGGTGGTCTGTTATCGGTCTCTCAATGGTTGAGGCGTCTGAACAGGCGTTGGGCTCGAAAGGGTTGGGAGTCTGCATATCGCGGAATTGGTCTCAGGGGACCGCGCACGCCGTCGGCATTGCGGCTGAATGTTGCTGCGGTGTCTTGTGTGTATGGCAAGCCTGGGATGGTGCCGCGCATGCCTATGGCGTTGCGGTTAAACACCGCTGCCATGTCCTATCTAAACTTGTAGCTGTCAGTTGGTGCTCCGCCGAGGAGAGTTCGGGATGGTGTGTGGGGGTAGACCGGGAGCCATGTGGTGGTTTGAGATTGATAGTCGACGTTGGTAAGTGTTCGCTCGGAGATGGGGTAACAAGGTGGTCTGCTATCGGTCCCTCAATGGTTGAGGTGTCTCAGCAGGCGTTGGGGTCGAAAGGGGTTGGGAGTCTGCATATGGTGGAACTGGTCTCAGGGGACCGCGCACGCCGTCGGCATTGCGGCTGAATGTCGCTGCGGTGTCTTGTGTGTATGGCAAGTCTGGGATGGTGCCTCGCATGCCTATGGCGTTGCGGTTAAACACCGCCGCCATGTCCTATCTGAAACTTGTAGCTGTCAGTTGTTGATCCGCCGGGGAGAGCTTGGGATGGTGGGTGGGGGTGGATCGAGGGGCAGAGGGCCGTCTGTTTGCTTATTTGGGGGGCTAGCTACCCAAACTTCCGCTCCGGCGGGGTAAACCCGCACGGGGGCGGTGTGACCAAGGGGCGAAGAGCCTTTTGTTTGCCTGTTTGGGGGGCGTTCTAGCTACCCAAACTTCCGCTCCGGCGGGGTAAACCCGCACGGGGGCGGTGTGACCAAGGGGCAAAGGGCCTTTTGTTTGCCTGTTTGGGGGGCGTTCTAGCTACCCAAACTTCCGCTCCGGCGGGGTAAACCCGCACGGGGGCGGTGTGACCAAGGGGCGAAGGGCCTTTTGTTTGCCTGTTTGGGGAAGGGGTCTGGCTGCCGAACTTTCGGTCCCGCTGGCAAGCGAGTGCGGTTGCCAAAAAAGGTCGGTTGACAGTTCGGCTGGGGTTGCTAGAATCTGGACACCCACGGGGGATTAGCTCAGTTGGGAGAGCGCTTGCATGGCATGCAAGAGGTCATCGGTTCAAGTCCGTTATCCTCCACTACCGTAAACCGTTGCTGATACGACACTTACGACACCTGCCGCAGTTGGCAGTGCGGCAACTTTCCTCGAAGAAAACCAGTACATACTGGTTATTTTCACCGAAAGGACCCCCACGCCATGCCAAAGCTGCTAAATTCTGTCCCGAAGTACGGACGCCACAAGGGATCTGGGAAGGCCGTCGTCTACATCGGAGGCCGGGCCGTCTATCTTGGCAAACACGGCACCAAAGCGAGCCGAGATCGCTATGACGCGGTCATTGCCGAGTGGTTGTCCAACCAGCGGAAAGCGCCAGCCCTGCCGACCGAGACGACCGTGGCGGAGCTGATTCTTGCCCACATGCGGTGGGCGAAGTCCTATTACCGCAAGAACGGCAAACAGACTTCCCAGGTCGGACTGCTCAAGGTCACCCTCCGTGCCCTCCGTCGGTTCTACGGTCACTTGCCAGTGTCGGATTTTGGAGCCAAGAAGCTGGCAGCGTTCCGCGACCTGCTGGTCAAGGAGCCGAGCCGCAAGAAGTCCAAGGACGGCACGACGACAACCCTTTGCCGGAACGAAATTAACCGTCGGGTCCGTTGCGTTCGCAAGATGTTTAACTGGGGGGTGGAGCACGAGCTGACGCAACCCGAAAAGGTCGCAGCCCTTCGCCTGGTCGCTCCACTGGCTGCCGGCCGTTGTCCCACGGTTCGCGAGGGTAAGACGGTTCTCCCAGTCGATTTGGCGACCGTCGAGGCGACCATCCACCACCTGCCGTCGATGGTTGCCGATATGGTGCAACTACAACTCGCGACAGGTGCCAGGCCGACGGAAATTTGCATTATGCGTCTGGCCGACATCGACACCACCACGGCGGCGGACATCTGGTTCTACCGGCCGACCGAGCACAAGAACGACCACAAGGAGGGAATGGATCGTGTGATCGTGCTGGGGGCCGTCTGCCAGGGCGTACTCGAGAAGTATCTACAGACCGACCCCGAGGCCTACATCTTCAACCCGAAACGATCTGAGGCCGAGCGTCGCGCCATGGCATCGACCAAACGCAAGACCCCGGCCCACCACGGAAATCGCCCTGGGGACAATCGGGTCCGCAAACCGAAGCGGAGCCCGGGGGACCGATACACGGACGCAAGTTATCGTCGATGCATCGAGCGAGCTTGCCAGAAAGCAAATGTCGAGAAGTGGACCCCGTACCAGCTGCGGCACGCACACGCCACACGGATCGCCGACCAGTTTGGTCTCGAGGCGGCGTCTCAAGTGCTGGGACACGCTGACACGACGACGACCAGGAAGGTCTACGCGAAAACTTCGCTCGGGGCTGCTGCCGCGGTCGCCAAGGTTTTGGGATAAGATCGGTTCATCGTGCCAGGGGAGTAGCTACCCCGTGATCGTCAGCAGTCGGACAAGCGTTTCCGCTCGGCTGCTGACGGTCAGCACGTTTTTAAGGAAACGCAACAATGAAAGATTTTGCAAGCGGCAACCGCTACCCCAGCGATTCGACCACCAGGTCAGCAGAGGACCGCGCATTGTCGCGACGGTGGAGCAAGACGCCAGACTTCCAGCCATTCCCATCGGCCGACGGTCCGCTCTATCGTCAGTTGATCGACTTCCTCCGCTCGTTCGTTGGCACACCACACGAGAAAACGATCTGGGACCGTTTCCACGAGTGGCGAGGATGCACTGAGGATAATCGCCCTGTCCTCGAGACTGAGGCCACCGAGGCCGGTCTGACCCTTGGCGAGTATTTGGCACAGCTGACGCTGGAGGCGCTGCAGCGGTACGCCACGTTGCACGATCTACAACCAAAACCAACCAGCAGCGTCGAGGCCGGACCAGTACGCGACCCACGTTTGCCGGTCGTCGATCTGGAGGGACCGACCGTTACCGTCGATGGTCGGATCTACGTTGTGGACTGGGAGGTCGCGCAACTGTTCGACCTGCTGGTCAAGGCGTACCCCATGCCGGTTAAGGTGAGCAACGAGCTACCCGATTTTCGCCTGGACAACAAGGTCCGAAATTCTCGATTGGACCAGCGATTGAAAGACCTGGTCGTCAGCGAGCGAGGCGCGGGGACCCGCCTAGTTTTGCCACCCCTGAAAGTTAGGAAAGCAACCCTAGATTTCTGATTTTGCTCCCCTAGAGCGATTTGTCACCATTAGGCATCTGGGATTACCCAGGTGCCTTTTTTTGTGACCCGAAGGGAGCGACCACCGATGCTACTGACCGAGAAAATGCTGAGTTTGAAGGACGCCACGAAATACATTCCGACCCGACCGCACATTGCAACGGTTTGGCGATGGGCGACCCGCGGAACCCGTGGCGTCAAGCTCGAGACCATCCTGGTCGGAAGCCAGCGATTCACGACGAAAGAGGCAATCGGTCGTTTTTTGGACCGCCTGAACGGATCGCCCGTTTGCGTCGCACAGGAGCGCGCCAGCGAGTTGGCAGAAGTGGACCGCGAGTTGGACAGCGAGTTGGAGTAGGTCACCAAACAAAAAAGGGCCGCCAGGCAAGACTGGCGACCCTCCACAATTTTCGCTCCGTTCCAAGAAGCAACCGAAATGATACTGCTAAAGCCGCCACAGAGCAAGACAGCGACCCTCCGTCAGACGCTACTGTCCCACCCTGCTATCTGGCCGATCCTGAGCCGCGCCCATCTGCTGCGGCGGTCGGATTGGCGAGGTTTCAACCGGCTATCGGCCGAGCTGCGGCGGTTCGTCGGCTGGGGGCTCGAGATCCCAAGCTGGCGACGGCTGAGGCATACGAGACCGCCCACCAGTTGCTCGAGGCGGCGATGGGCCAGGCTCGGCGATGGTAGGCCACAGAAACCCCAAGCGAGTCACACGGCCGGAACAGTCCGCGACCGTTGCGACCACCAAACGGAGGCGATGACGGCGCAGCGTTGCGCACCTGACCGCAAGGACGCGGTTTTTAGGAAAACAAAAAGGCCGACCGCTCGCAACGGCCGACCTTAGGATTTTCGCACCACACAACAAGTGCAGCTAAATGATAACACAAAGCACGACAAATGGCAAGAAAAATCGCCTGGCGTTTGCACCTGAAGAAACGCAGACGACAAGGATCGAAAACGAGATACGTTTCCTACAGTCGGTCGTTGCTGGTCGAGTTGACCCACGGGGCCGTGGCGTGACAAAAGCCATGTTCATCGGCGATGGGGTCGCAGAAGTCTATGAGGCAATAGGAGGTTTGTGGGCCAGTGGTATCTCTCCTGTTGACGCATTTTTCGAGCGGATGATTCGGAAGGCGGCGGACGCCTACAACATGCCGTTTGTCGAGAAGGTGTTGGAGCGGTCGGCAAACGGCGCATTTGTTGATTACTTTGCCGACAAAATACGCGAGGCATACCAGAAAGACCAAGAGCGGATTTTGATTGCCGACCTAAAGTCGCTCCACGACCGTGGTGACGATGTATCGGAACTGGTCGGCAAGTTGACGCGGTTGACTCAAACGACGCCAGAGCCAAAAGCAACGGGGCTCCGCTCTGGGGTTGAGTGGCTTGACCGAAAACTGGTCGAGATTGCCAGCTGCAAAGTGCGGCCGTTGCTGCCGACCTGCTCCGCCCTCGAGGGGTTGGAAATCGGGCCAGGTTTGATAATGGGGCTGGGTGCGCCACCAGGAGCAGGCAAAACCGCCCTTGCCCTTCAAGTTACGTTCGATGCGTTGAAGCTGGACCCGTCACTCATCGCGTACATCGCGCCAGCGGACACGTCTTTCGATGTCATTCTCAATCGGATCATTTCACGCGACACGCGGATCAGCTACAAGAAACTGCGGCATAACGATATGGAACCGGAGGAGAGACGCAAGGCGATTGATGCGCTCGAGAACATGCGTGACATTGTCGCCAGGATAAAGGTGGTGGACCCTGCCGGCTATCTCGAGTTGCTGATGCTGCAAGAGTCTCCACCAGGTCTATTGATCGTTGACTATTTGCAAAAGTTCACCCCACCAGGCGTTGAAAAACGAGCAGGAATCGACGACCTGATGACGCTGCTACGTTCGCTTGCTGATGGCGGCTGGTCAGTTCTCGCGATCAGTGCAATCAAGCGAGGCGAAAAAGGCAGCTACGAGTCGAAGTCTCTCGGGTTGTCGTCTTTCCGCGAGTCGAGCGAAATCGAGTTCAACCTAGACTCCGCTTACGTTCTCAAGGAGGACGGAGAATCGGAAGATAAGAGTTTCGTTACCGACGTTCTGCTCGAGTGTTGCAAAAATCGCCACGGGGCCATGAAAGATTTTCCCCTCAAGTTTGACAAGCCAAGGATGGAGTTTTCGCACCGGACAATCGCAGCGTTTGACCCGTTCGGGGGTGACCAATGAAGCGACCCACCGCAAAGAAGAAATCGGGAATGAGGTTCGAGCAGCTGAATCTGCTGGTTGACCAGGTCCTACACCGCCTACCGAGTCTATCCCATCGCGTTGTGCTGCTGGTCGGCTGGAGGCACGCCAAGCCAAATGGAGAGTTCCGCGCGTCCTCCCAGCAAATAGCAGACGCGGCTGGGATCAGTAAACGCCAGGCCGTCAGGACTATCGACGACCTTGTTGCGATTGGAGCACTAGAGGTCACAGGCCAGGAGCGTGGCAGTATTCCCAGGACCTACAAGATAACGGGGCGTCCTAGGGGTGACACCATGTCACCGAGAGCTGATTGCTAGGGGTGACATTTGCGACAGCTAGGGGTGACATTTGCGACATTTAGGGGTGACACCATGTCACCACATACAGAATGTACAGAAACATTGCGTGCGTCTTTCGCTGACGCTGACGCACCCAATGACAGATTCAGGGAGGGTTGCGGCGGGGCCAGTCCGACCGCGACAGCCAGCTGGGAGGTGCTCGACGATGTTCGACGATGTTCGAGAAATCCAAGACCGTCCAAGACCGTCCAAGACCCCGACCGAGGGAACCGGGGAACGGAACGGAACTTTGCGGAACTGTTCCGCGATGACCAGGCACACCGGGACGCGGGACCGGAGCAAACCAAGACCAGGGAGGACACGAAGCGATGAGCGAGGCAACCACGGAGCAACTACACCAGGCGGACGCCCTCGAGGTCGGACAGTGGCCGAGCTGGCTGGTTGGCAGGATTCGCCAGGCAATCGAGGCCGGCAAAGTGCGGCGAGGCCGGTTCAGAGGGACGGGCGATCGGGAGCTGGTCGTTGATTTTTGCGGGGCTCGATTCTGTTCGGGCGCTGGGGGTGCTGCGGGGATCGGCTGATTCTCGAGGCCGAGGTGGGCGTGGGCTCGGCTGAGATCCAAGCGGAGGCCAACCGGCTGGGGCTGCTGCTGGGGGCTCGGGTGCGGATCTGCTGCGGGTCCCCCACGGTTCGAGTGGAGTTGATCGACCCCTCGAGCAGCTGCGACACCGAGGGCGACTGAGCCAGGCCAGGAGACCCCCACGGCGGGGGCCAGGAGCGACGGAGACGAGCGTTGAGCGTGGAGGCGACAGCAGAGCGGACAGCCTTGTCGGACGCCACAGCGAGCGAGCCAGGAGCCAGGGCGACCAGGCCCGCCAGGCCGGCCAGGAAACCGAGCGGGTCCTTTTTTGAGGTTTTAACACCCGACCCCAGAGGGATAAGCCAAAATCTTATACAAACTCGCTCGCTTTTTTTCTTGAAACTTTTACCGCGGTTCCCGCGGTAATGGGGCGATTGTTGTGTTGATTTTTTTGGCGGGTTTTCGCTACGCTGACGAATGCAGGGAATGCAGGTTGGCGAGGCCTGCTCGGGGGGGGCCGGTTAGGTCATTTTCCGGTCCCCCCTTTTTTCACCACTACCACCAGCGGAAGGCGCACCAATGGCGAAGAAATCATCCACATCCACCCCCACCGAGATCGACCCGCGGGAGCGACTCGAGCAGTTGGCCACCGAGATCACAAACGCGGAGAACGAGCTGGGCGAGATCTACGCTCGATTGTGGAACACGGAAACCCCGACCGCCGATCTGGTCCGAAAGTACCAGGCGACCCGCGAGGGCACCACCGATTTGTACAGATGCGCCGGTCGCCTGGCGAATGATCTGGTGGCCATCGGCCAGGCCAGTATCGACCAGCTGGAGGCCAAGTTCGCAGATGCCGCGGCCGCACACGCGGAGGCAATCGAGAAGGCGAAGGCGATCATGATCGAGGCCGGCTGCGGACCCGAGACCATCCTGCTACCAGGTGGGGAGCGTTTGATCGACCACAACCCGCTAAACGCTCAAAACAAGTTCGCCAAGTTGGCCGAGCGGCATGTATCGGTCCAACCAGCACGCGAGCGACTCGAGGCGGTTCGCGGAGAGCTGGACTCGGCACAGTCTGAGCAATCGCACCATCGGCAAAACCGCGAGGCAATTCGCCAGCGGATCGGGCAAGAGTGGTCCGCGGCTATCGGTTCGGCCAAGTAGGACACCATCGGCCGAGGGGCCAGGAGGCAAAGTAGATCATGTCAGCGCAAGGAATCAGAGCCGGCCGAGCATACGTCGAGATGGGGACAGATGATTCCCGTTTCAACAAGGGGCTACAGTCCGCACAGAGGCGGCTAAATGCGTTTGCGGCGTCGATGGCCAAAGTTGGGGCCGGCGTTGGGGCCGTTGGTACTTCAATCGTCGCTCCCATCGTTGGCGCGGCGTTCCAGTTCCAAGCGACCGGCGATGAACTAGCCAAGATGTCCCAGCGGACCGGGGTATCCGTGGAGGCTTTGAGCGAGCTGCGACACGCTGCCGGCCAGTCGGACCTGGCGTTCGAGGACCTGGGCAAGTCTGTAACGATCATGCAGCAGCTGCTCGACGGGGCGTTGAGCGGCAACCAGGCCAATATCGACAAGTTGGCCAAGCTAGGGCTCACGGCCGAACAGTTGGGAAGCATGACACCCGATCAGCAGTTGGAAGCGTTCGCCGATCGCCTGGCTGCCATTGACGACCCAGCAGAACGGGCGGCCAGAGCTATCGAAATGTTTGGCGAAGATGGGCGAAAAATGCTCCCGATGCTGGCAGGTGGAGCTGAGGGTATCCAAGACCTACGGGCCGAGGCTCGAGCACTCGGTCTCCAGATGAGCACCGAGGACGCAAACGCGGCGGCTGCTCTGGGCGATGCATGGGCTATCCTGCGAAAATCTGCGGACATGATCGTTACGCGGATCGGTGGGGCCGTGGCTCCTGCTTTGATAAAAGTGGCAGAGCTGATAACCCCAGTAGTTTCGGGCGTTTCCAAGTTCATCGACAGAAACCGCGATCTTGTTGTAACCGCTCTGGCAGTTGGCGCGACCATTGCGGGCGTCGGGGCTGGTCTGGTTTTGGTAGGTGGGGCTGCGGCTGGCTTATCATTGGCGATGGGTGGCATCATGGCGGCGGGGACCGCACTAACTGCCGTGGTTGGTGGCGTCGTTTCAGTGCTTGGAGTTGTCGCAACTCCACTCGGGGCGGTCTCTGCGCTACTGATTGGAGGTGCGGCCTATTGGTTGGCATACACAGAATCGGGGCGAATGACGGTTGACTGGTTCGCTCGTAATTTCTTAGCATTAAAAGAAATCGCAGTCGAAACGATGGGAGGCGTCTATAACGCCATCGCCGGTGGCAATTTGGGATTGGCTGCCGAAATCGCGATGACTGGCGTTCAATTGGCGTTCGCAACAATTCTTGAGGAAATCATGGGCATGTTTGGCACTTCCATTGCGGAAATGCTGAATATGTTTAATGAGTTCGTTGATAAAATCGCGACCCTTACGAAGGCAATCGTTACGGTCACTCGGATCGGTTTTAACGAGATGACGGGCGGAGCGTTCAAGGAGCAACTAGCACAACTGACGGCCATTACCGACATTCTCGGTTCGCTCGGCAAAGTCAGTATGGATACCGCCATTGGTAGTTTGGCCGACGGTTTGGACGTTGACGGGCTGCGCGAGCGGCTGGCAGCGTTAAACGGCACCGCGGGCGAGGCAGCGTCGAGAACTTCAGCGGGAGGGCTGGGGTTCGATATTGATGCAATTCTAAAGCAGCTGGCCAAGACGATGACAATAGGCGTTCAGCAGGCCTCGAGCGTGGCCAGTGTCGGCACGTTCAGCGGCCAGCAGATCGCCATGATGGGTTTCGGGTCCGATGACCTGCAAATTCGACAAATTGAAAAGATCGAAGAAACGAACAGGCTTTTAAGAGAAGCCGCTAACAATCGGCCAAAGGTCGAATAGCACGTTTGGCCAGGTGGCCAGTCGTTTGGGACAGACATTTTCACACAAAGGCAAAATACGATGACAACTGCGGCAATGCGACAAAAGGCGATGGAATCGTTAACCCTCCGTCGGGAGGCCCTGCCCAATTGGTTGGCACCCACGTTAAACGACAGCTACGCCAAGACCGCGACAGTCCACGCGGTCGGCGATTGGCAACCAGTCCGCGGCGAGATTCTGCGGGTTCGCGACTTGCAGGAGCGACCGTTGACGCTGGAGCAATTCATCGCTAACCCACTGCGGGAGCGTTCGCGTTATGTCCTGACTTTTTTCGATGAAAACGACTACACGGAAAAGCACGTCTATTATCGGCTGCTGTTCAAGAAGTTTTTTAGGAGCCCACTGCGGGTTGGGCTGTTCCGCGGGTCCAAACTGATCGAAACCCTCGAGCCGGTCTGGGGATCGACTGAGCGGGAGCGCATGCATTTGGCAGCGTTTGCCAAGGCGTTGATGGGCCAGAATTTTGGCGACCTGCGGCCGGGGATCTTTGCCGAGGACCGCGCGAATCTGCCGGGCGCGTCGTACTGATGCAGGTTGGTTTGGGGATGGGGGCCGGTCGTCGTTGCGCCATTCGGTGGCCGGTTCCCTCCCTTTTTTCATTCTGGCCATTCTGGCCACCAGGATCTCGAGGGCTGGGCATGAGTCATACCATAACACACGACCGCGCCAAGCGATCAAAACCGCGATCCCTCGAGCTGGTTCTACAGGCCGCCTATGCTCGGCTCGAGATCGCGCTGGGGCTGGACGTTGAGAGTTGGCGCTGGACCAAGCCGGCCAGCGTCGAGCGAGCTGGTCGGATTCTTCAATCACTGGACCAGGATCTCGCGACGTTCCGCGATTCTGACGCGGCGTTGGTCGATCTGGTTTTGCTGGGGATCACTTACAGCATGATCGGCGCACTCGCGAAGTTGCGGGATCTGCGGCATTGGCAAGTGCCAGCGACCGAGTCGGGCCGCGCTGCAGTTATCGCGGAGCTGAGAGAAACCCTCGAGGGAATGGGTCTCCCCCGGTCGATCCTGCGACGGCTACCACACCCCTCGCGAGGTTCTCGGGCCAGAGGGGCCGGACGATGGGCAGTCGTAGGACCGCCAGAATCGAGCCAGGACGCAAGCGGACCCACGGAGGTCTCCACACAGGGGGACGCACCCCAGGAGGCGGGAGACGCGGAGCCAGGCAGCGAGGCGGCCAAAAAGGCGGCGGTTCTGCGGGTGATTCTCTTGATGGGATGATGGGCGACCAGGTCCCCCGCGATAAGTTCAAAGTGCAAATTTGCACTTCGATCGAAGCGACCAGGTCCCCCGATCACTGACCAGATGAGCCTGCTCCGTGGTCGCATTTACAATCGATCGAAAAAGGCGGTCGGGCGACCAGAAGGGACTGCAAGCAATAATGCGGACAAAATGTCCACATTAAGAACTGCTGAGAAAATCGCACCCAAACACGGAGTTGATGAAAAGACGATTCGACGCGATGGCAAGTTTGCGGATGCTGTCGAGACCCCCGTGGGCGTAAAATTACCACCACGGGAAACCGGGGACCGTTCAAACCGCAAATTTGCGACTTGAAACCCAGGCGACCAGGTCCCTCGATTCTGATCGGCAAACCGCGATCGTTTCAGAGCGCAAATTTGCGCCCTGAAAACGAGCAACCAGCTAGGCCAGGAGGCCGCGACAGCTGCGGACCCCTCGAGCACTGAAGCGACCAGGACCCTCGATTCGTTGTTGCGTCGGCTGCTGCGATCTGTTACCGTGAAGGTCCCTAAAGCTGGGCAACCAGCAACAAGTCCTGAACGAAAACAAGAACGAGCCTCAGCCTGGGCTCTAAAGTGTGGCGAAGCCGTGAGGCCCGCCGAGGCGGTCTTGTCCGCCTAGGAGCACTCTAGCGCCCGGGCTGGGATTCGTGCGGGAAACCGCCGAGAAAGCGAGCCTATCATGGCGATCAAGCACCAGGCCCAAACGGCCGTCAATCTTCCGTCGATCATCATCGACCAGTACCCGACCAGCACAAAGGTTACCAGGCCCCTCGAGTGGCGGTCCCATCGGTTCGAGCTGCTGGGGATTCGCGACACGGTCCGGCATCCCCTGACCATCGAACAATTCCAGGCTCGGCCGTTGCTGCGGCGATCACGTTACCAGCTGCGGGTCGTTGATCTGCAAACCGGGGAGCTGAGAACGATCTACCACAGGCTGCTCCAGGAGCACTACCGCGAGTGTCCGCTACGGGTGGGAGTGTTTTTAGGCTCGGAGCTGGTCGAGCTCTTGTCGCCAAACTGGGGACCCACGGCGGCGGATCGTCGAGGGCTGCTGGGGTTCTTGGATAGGTTCAAGGTCCAAGACATGGGCGACCATCGGATCGGGGTTTTCAGCGATGATGGCGAAGTTATCACGTCCGAGAGCTTCAAGGCCTGACCAGGCGACCAGCAACCGAAACGACACAGGCCCCAGGGGAGACTCTGGGGCCTTTTTTGTTGGTCGCTCCATCGGTATGCCGTGGCGGTGGATCGGACACACCACCCAGGCTATCGTGGCCCCGTCGCCAGCGTCACGCGACGGAGGTTTGGGACCACAACCAGGTGTCGGTCGAAATAGCATCGGGTCATCGGTATCAATTTTGAAGCGCAAACCCGTATCGCACTGGTTTGGGTTTTGGAAATACGGGTTTTTCCCGAGAAAGTCGCGTTTCGGTGCGCTGGATTGCAAACGGGGGTAGAACTCGTTAAAATGCTGATTCGAGCGAGGAAACCCGAGTTTTTCGGGGGTTTTCGGGCCAAAATGGCATGCAAGAGGTCATCGGTTCAAGTCCGTTATCCTCCACTATTATGATTGCTTTGTTGTAATTCTGTCGGCCAAGGGTCGATTTCTTGGCCGAGGGGCTGTTTCTGTTCTGCAGCTACGTCGGCTACACGGCCTATTTGCTCAACCGTTGATGTCGTTTTCAAAAGTGTCCGGTCGGTTTAGAATGGCGGGCCAGGATGGTGTCCCTCGGTTCGAACGTGGTGAGTTAGGTTCAATTCATGTCCAATGAAAAGCAACAGCCGGCTGTGGTTAAGGATCTGGAAATTAAAGACGCGCAGCTAATTTTTTCGGCCGTTTGGGACGATTTGGAAGAAGAGTTTGGTCGCGAAAATCTGTGTTTTCCCAAGGAATTGTTGTTGGTCGGCGGTGCTCCGGGGTCGGGCAAAGGCACGCACACGCGGTTTGTGCTGAAGGCTCGCGGTTTGACTTGCCCGCCGATTGTGGTCAGCGAATTGTTGACGACGCCGGAGGCCCAACGGCTGAAGGACCAGGGGTTCATGGTGGGGGACAAGGAAGTTGTCGGCATCATGCTGCGGAAGCTGTTGGAACCGCAGTTCCGGGATGGTGCGTTATTGGATGGTTTTCCGCGGACGAGGGTCCAGGTCGAGTGTTTGAAGTTGTTGGTCAACGAGATCAACCAGTTGCATAACGAGTTTGCGCATACGGCGTTGGCGAAGAGCTTTCGCCGGCCGATCGTGCATGCCATGGTTTTATTCATTACGGAAAAAACCAGTATTGAGCGGCAGTTGAAACGAGGGGCGGACATCGCTGCCCACAACAAGCGTGTGACCGAGACGGGGGACGGCCAGGAGTTGGAACTGCGTGTGACGGACCTGGACGAGGAGGCCGCTCGGCGACGTTACATGGTCTTCAAGGAGAAGACCTGGGACGCGCTCAAGTCGCTCAAGGAGATCTACCACTACCACTTCATCAATGCCGAGGGGCCGATTGAAGAAGTCGAGCAGAATATTCTAGATGAGCTCAAGTATCAAAGTTCGCTCGAGTTGGAGCCAGAGACCTACGACATTGTCCGTAACATTCCGTTGGCGGAGGAGATTATCCTGCATGCGCGGCAGGAACTGGTGAAGCGATTGGATAGCTACCAGTTGGAACACGAGGAGTTGTTCAAGCGAGTGGTGGAATTGATCGAGCGAAAGTTCATGCCGATCATCCAGCGGCACGCATTGTCGGGTCGGGCCCAGTTGAATACGGAGGACGAATTGTTCACCCAGTCGCTGGTATTGCCGATGGTGTTGGACGTGTTCTCCGAGCGTGGCTTTCATGCAGTGATCGACAAGACGATCAGTGAGATTCCGGTGCGATTCGACGTCCAGACGGGACTGATCGAGTGTCGACAGAAGGCGGTGTTCCGGATCCAGGTCAACTTCCGCGGCTCGGATATTCGGCGCGGCTAACGGTTAGGGAGTTGGCATCTGTGGAGCGGCGTGGTTGGAATCCGCTGCCCGGCGTGGATGCTGGGACGTGGGACTATCTCAATAGCAGTTGGATTGCGGAGCGTTACGCCAGTTACTTTGCTGGGCATCCGCTGTTTGAAGTGGATCAGGCCATTCTCTTGGATGCCTTTGGTCCGCCGGACGCCGGTAAGACGATCGTGGATTTGGGCTGCGGGAATGGCCGGGCGCTCTTGCCCTTGGTGGAATTGGGTTTTCAGGGTTTGGCGATCGATTTATCGCCGGCGATGTTGGATGAAGTGCGGCGAGCAGCGGAGCAAGTCGGTTTGCCGATCACGTGTGTGCTGGCGAATTTGGTGCAACTGGATGGGGTTCAAGCCGAGAGTTGCGATCACGGGATGTGCCTGTTCAGCACCCTGGGGATGATCCAGGGCCGGCGGCATCGGCAGCAAGCACTCCGGCATTTCCGCCGGATTATTAAGAATGAGGGAACGTTGGTTCTGCATGTCCACAATTACTGGTACAACTTGTTTGATCCCGGTGGTCCTTGGTGGTTGATTGGGAATGCGGTCCGAGCGGCGTCGGGACGGTTGACTGGGACTGGGCGTCCGGAGTTGGGCGACAAGCACTACCCATATCGTGGATTGCCCAACATGTTCCTGCATGTGTTTCGGCGGCGGGAGATTGCCGAGGATCTGCGGCGGGCGGGCTGGGGGAGTGTCGAGTTCGTGCCGTTGCGGCCGGTCACTTTGGGGCCGTGGCGCGAGTCGGCTTGGTTCAAGGGCCTGCGTACGGTGGGCTGGGTGATCGTTTGTCGATCGTGATGGGGTGAGAGGCGAATGGGTCGGTGGGGCGTGGTGCGGGCAATGGTCTGGAGGATCTCATGAAGCGTTATCAGTGGTTGGTCGGTGGGCTGGCATTGCTCTCATTCGTCTCAAGCGGCTCGGAGTGGTTACGGGCTGACGAAATGGCTCGGGGGACTGTGTTCGTCGACCGCAACCAGAACGGCTTGCTGGACGACGGCGAGCAGGGACTGGGTGGCGTGCGAGTCTCGAATGGTCGGGAGATCGTGATGACGGGGCCGGACGGGAGTTACGAGATTCCGTTGGCGGTCGACGAATCGGTATTTGTGATCAAGCCGCGTGGATTCCAGACGCCGCTGACTGAGGACGGCTTGCCGCGTTTTTACTACACGCACAAGCCAGAGGGATCTCCGGTGTTGCGTTTCCCGGGAGTGGCGCCGACGGGGCCGCTGCCGGAACGAATTGATTTTGCCTTGCGGCCGCAGAGTGAACCGGACACGTTTCGGACGATCTTTTTCGGTGATACTCAGCCGCGAAACTTGGATGAAGTGCGTTACATCGCGGACGACGTGGTCGCCGACTTGGTGGGGACGGATGCGGCATTCGGCGTGACGTTGGGGGATATCGTGTTCGACGATCTGTCGCTGTTCGAGCCCTTGAACCAGACGATCGGGTTGTTGGGGATACCCTGGTACAACGTACTGGGGAACCACGACATCAACTTTGATGTGCCGGATCGTAAGTACTGCACGGAAACGTTCCAGCGAGTGTACGGGCCGAGTTACTACAGCTACGATCATGGGCCAGTTCACTTTGTTGTGATGGATAATATTAACTATTTTATCGATAAAGAGACGGGTCGGGGTCGATATGACGGGACGTTTGGCGAGCGACAGTTGGAGTTTTTGAAGAATGACTTGGCGTTGGTCCCGGACGATTCGTTGGTGGTGCTGATGATGCATATTCCGTTGCTGGGCTGCGTGGATCGGCAAGCGGTTTATCGATTGATTGAGCAGCGGCCGTTTTGTATTTCGATCTCGGGTCACACGCATTTTCATGAGCACCGGTTTGTGGGCTCTGAGGACGGGTGGCAGGGTAAGCAGCCCCATCATCACATTATCAACGTGACGGTGAGTGGGAGTTGGTGGGGCGGCAAGCCCGACGAGCGTGGGATTCCGCACACGATGATGAGTGATGGCGCGCCGAACGGTCATACGGTCATGACGTTCAACCGCGAGAACTACCAATTGGATTTCTTTCCGGCGGGACGTGCCGCGACGTATCAGATGGACTTGACGTTGCCGGCCGAAGTGACGGCGTCACAGGACGTCACGGGAGAATTGGTAGCGAACGTGTTTAATGCTTGGCCGCAGGACCGCGTGGAGGCTCGGTTGGGGGTGGATGGTGAGTGGGTGTCGATGGAGAATTTTGTGGGCGAGGCGCCATTGTTCGGCCAAGTGCGGCAGCGAGAGTTGCGACCGGATGGTCAGCCGATGTTGGGTGGGCCGCATACGACCAACCACCTGTGGCGCGTGTCATTGGGGCGGTTGACGGAGAGCTTGTCGGTCGGTCATCATTTGCTACAGGTTCGTTGGACGGACCGAGAGGGACGCCAAGCGACGGCCCACAAGGTGCTTCGAGTTCTTAGCCCACCGAGCGAAAATGCCGCAACCGACAACTGAGACATTGGATGTGATTGCCGTGGGGGCTCATCCGGACGACGTCGAGATTGCCTGCGGGGGGACGTTGGCGGGGTTGGTCCAACAGGGCTATCGTGTGGGCATTATCGACTTGACGGACGGTGAGCCGACGCCCCTGAGTCCGGGGCCGGAGGCTCGCAAGCGAGAAGCGGCGGCGGCGGCTGAGCGGTTGGGTGTCCATCAGCGAGTGATTTTGGACCTGCCGAATCGGCGTCTGTTTGATTGCTTTGAGGCTCGGGTGGCGTTGGCGATCGAGTTCCGGCGGTATCGACCCAAGGTCGTGATCGGGTTGGGGCATCGGACGCCGATGGCGTCGCCGGATCATTGGCAGGCGATGCAGATCATTGATGCGGCGGTCTTTTACAGTCGACTGACGAAGTGGGACGATCAGTTTGCGGGCTTGCCGGTGCATACGATTTCGTGTCAGTTGCATTATCCGCTGACGTTTGATGTGGAGCAGGTTAGCGTGTTGCCCCATCGCTTTACGGTGGATATTTCTGGGGTAATTGAGCAGAAATTGGCCTCAGTTCAGGCTTACGAGTCCCAGTTTGGGCACAAGGGCGACATCTTGGAGCGAGTTCGCTCGATGGCGGCGGTGCATGGCATGGCGGCTGGATTTCAGTACGGCGAGGTGCTGTCGAAGGTCAAGGCAGTCGGGACGTCTGACTTGATGGGGTTGCTGGGATTGGGCCGGTAGTTTTCGGAGCGGGCGACGCTGCTGAGTTAACGCCGTGTCCTGATGACAGAGGAATGGGGACAGGCTGTAGACCAGCAGCCCTCTGCTGGTTTGAATCTTGGTCCCACGCCGCGGAATGATTGCGGCGGAAGGCGGGGTCAGAGGAATGGGGACAGAGGAATAATGACAGAGGAATGGGGACAGTCTGTAGACCAGCAGCCCTCTGCTGGTTTGAATCTTGCTCCCAGGCCGCGGAATGATTGCGGCGGAAGGCGGGGTCAGAGGAATGGGGACAGTCTGTAGACCAGCAGCCCTCTGCTGGTTTGAATCTTGCTCCCGCGCCGCGGAATGATTGCGGCGGAAGGCGGGGTCAGAGGAATGGGGACAGGCTGTAGACCAGCAGCCCTCTGCTGGTTTGAATCGTGCTCCCGCGCCGCGTAATGATTGCGGCGGAAGGCGGGGTCAGAGGAATGGGGACAGGCTGTAGACCAGCAGCCCTCTGCTGGTTTGAATCGTGCTCCCGAGCCGCGGAATGATTGCGGCGGAAGGCGGGGACAGAGGAATGGGGACAGTTTGTAGACCAGCAGCCCTCTGCTGGTTTGAATCTTGCTCCCAGGCCGCGGAATGATTGCGGCGGAAGGCGGGGTCAGAGGAATGGGGACAGAGGAATAATGACGGAGGAATGGGGACGAGTGTAGACCAGCAGCCCTCTGCTGGTTTGAATCGTGTTCCCACGCCGCGGACTGATTGCGGCCGAAGGTAGGGACAGGCTGTAGACCAGCAGCCCTCTGCTGGTTTGAATCTTGGTGCCACGCCGCGGAATGACAGGGGGATTTTGCCTGTCCCCGTTCGAGACGAGACGTGGGGACAGGCAAAAAGAGGCGACGATGGGCTGGGCTGAGTGCCCGCTTACGGGCCAGGGAACGGGACTGGGCCTGGGAACTGTCCAGGGAACTGTCCAGGGAACTGTCCAGGGAACTGTCCAGGGAACTGTCCAGGGAACTGTCCTGGGAACTGTCCTGGGAACTGTCCTGGGAACTGTCCGGGGAACTGTCCGGGGAAAGGTCCGGGGAAAAAGCCGGGGGTGAGTAGCGTCGGCGGTAGGTTTGGGTTGGTCCGCTGGGGGTTGGCCAGGTGTCCGAATGGCGAGCCGTAGGCCCAGTCGGAGAATGGTACGCTGAAGGGGCGGAACGGTCGTTCCCACTCGCCGTAGGGTCGAACGACGTCGCCGAATTGATAGACCTTGTGGTAGTGATCGGAGCTGCCGCCGAAGGTCATCGAGCTGCGTTGTTGTCGGTACACGCTCATGAATGGATCGGGCGTGTGCGGAACGACTGGTTTGGCGGCGTATTGGTGCACGCGTTGATGCGTGGCGGGGTCGTGGGTGTAGTAGCTACCAGCCGTGAACCAATCGAGGGCTTGCGGCGCGGTATGCTGGTGACCGTGTTGGGAGACGTAGGCGGCGGTTGAGTGTCGAGCGGTAGATTGTCGAGCGGCGGATTGTCGGGTGCC
Organism: Pirellulaceae bacterium; assembly: GCA_018402565.1. Taxonomy (GTDB): domain Bacteria; phylum Planctomycetota; class Planctomycetia; order Pirellulales; family Pirellulaceae; genus M30B19. Next base: position 154,903 of record JAGYIQ010000006.1, read on the forward strand.
CGGGTCTCGAGCGGCAGAGTCTCGAGGCGAAAGCGAATTGGTCCCTCGAGTACCGCGGGGCCGCGTGGCGTTTGGCGCGGTGTGACTGGCGGGTTGTTCTGCGACAAACGCAGTCCGTGAAATGGTGCGAGACGGGGGTGCCGAGGCCGTTGTTCGCGGTCCAGTCGGCGCGAGGCTCTGTGCTGCGGTCGGTGCGAGTGGTAGTAGCAGTCCGAGGGTAGGGAGAGCGATAGAAGCGATCAAGGCGAGGAAGGCTGGTCGTTGGAACATGGTTCGACTCCCGGGGTATGGCCTCTTGGACAAGCGACGTTCCCGGGCCGGAGCCGGCGGGGCGTCTGCATGAGTTCCATCTTAATCACGGGTGCGGAAAATCCGACTTCCACCGGCGAATGTTGCCAGAAAACCACATCGGCGTCGCTTTACGGTTGAGAATTGGCTACAATGTCTCCGTAAGGGGCTGGCTGATTTGTCCAGACTTGCTAACGAAATTGCGGTCCACCGCACGGAAGTCTGGCAAAAACACGGCATATTCCCGTCAATCGAAACGCTTGAGGGCTTGTTGATTTTTTCAGACGGACGCGCGAAATTGCCGTCCGATTCAAGGAAATCACACAAAAACACGGCGTTTTCCCGTCAATCGAAATGCTTGAGGGCTTGTTGATTTTCCCAGACTTACACGCGAAATCGCCGCCTGATTCAATGAAATCGGGCAAAAATACGGCGTTTTCCCATCAATCGAAACGCTTGACGCGTTCCGCTACGGAAAAATCAACAAGCCCTTGACGCATTCCGCTACGGAAAATCAACAAGCTGTTGACGCATTCCGCTACGGAAAAATCAGCAAGCCGTTGACGCGTTCCGCTACGGAAAATCAACAAGCCGCAAGTCCCTGGGGGGTGGCGGGTTGAAACAGGAGTGTTTCGGCCGGGACGAATTAGCTGGGGTGAGGGGCTTGGCCTACCTATCGCGTTGACCGTTTTTTTGGATCGGACCGGTCATGTCAACGTCCTGCCTGTTGTCGATTATCTGTCGTCGCGAATTCTGTTCGCGGTCGAGTGCGTCGTGTTTGTTGGCTGGCTGGTCGGATGAACTTCGGTACACCGTCTGCTTTGGGCTGGCGTGCATTGGCTGGTTAGGCGTGTTGGCCTGTCCGGCGGTCTGCCTGTCCAACGAGGTGAAGGGATGGGCGGATGAGCAGGTTGGGGCAACGGCGACTGATGAGGTGGTACGGCCACCCAAATTCGAGTTGGACATCCAGCCGATCTTGACGGCGACGGGGTGCAACGCGGGCGGTTGTCATGGCAAGTCGCGGGGGCAGAACGGATTCGCCTTGTCGCTGTTGGGCTTTGATGACGACTTTGATTACGCAGCCATTGTGCAGGAGGGGCGAGGCCGCCGAGTCTTCCCGGCGGATCCGGCCTTCAGTCTCTTGTTGCAGAAGGCCGCTGGGCAGGTGCCGCATGGCGGCGGCGTGCGTTTGCCGCTCGACAGCGAGGCCTACGCCGTGGTACGCGCCTGGATCGAGTCTGGCATGCCACGAGCGGACGCCGCCGACCCGCTGTTTGAGTCGTTGGAGGTCGTGGCCGCGACGGGGTCGATGGCGGCCGGTCAAACCTTGCCGTTGCGGGTCTGGGCGAAGTACTCGGATGGTTCTCTGCGCGACGTAACGTCGACCAGTTTTTTCCAATCGAGTGACCCGACCGTGATGACGGTCAGCGAAACGGGGGTCGTACGAGCGGGTGAATTGTCCGGTGACGCAACGATTATGGCTCGGTATCGCGGCCAGATCGCGACGTGGCAAGCGGTGATCCCCAGTGAAAAGCGATTGGCGATCGAGCAGTATGAGGCGTTGCCGCGGTTTAACTTTATAGACGAGATCGTTTGGCAAAAGCTAGAGCGACTCAATATCCTGCCAAGTGAATTGATCGATGACGAGCGTTTTTTGCGACGCGTCTCGTTGGACTTGATTGGTCGGTTGCCGACCGCCGAGGAGACCCGACAATTTCTGGACGATTCTCGCGGCGACAAGCGTCAGTGGTTGGTGGATCGTCTGTTGGAACGGTCGGAGTATGCCGACTTCTGGGCCAACAAATGGGCGGACTTGTTGCGACCGAACCCGTACCGAGTGGGCATCAAAGCCACCCAGAGTTTGGACGTTTGGTTACGGGACGTGTTTCGCGAGAATCGCTCGTATGACCGGTGGGTGCGGGAGTTGTTGACGGCACAAGGCAGTACGTGGCGCAATGGGGCGACGGTGATCTTTCGCGATCGACGATCGCCGGACGAGATCACGACGTTGGTCAGTCAGTTGTTCTTGGGGGTGCGGTTGGAGTGTGCCAAGTGTCACCAGCATCCCTTCGAGGTTTACGGCCAAACGGATTTTTACAGTTTGGCTGCTTATTTTGCTCGGGTGGGCTACAAAGGGGTCGGCTTGTCACCGCCGATTTCGGGCAGTGAAGAAATGATCTTGGTGCGTGACAGCGGGAGCGTCACGCATCCAATTAGTGGCAAGGTCTTGGACCCCAAACCCTTGTGGCCATTGCGATCGGGTGTGAGGGAAGCGGAGGAACGCGAGCCGTTGGACCCCTTCCCGCTTGATCCACGCGAGTCGCTGGTCGATTGGATGGTGTCGGCTGATAACGACGGGTTCGCGGAGGCGGCCGTCAATCGGATCTGGGGCGAGTTGTTCGGCAAGGGGATTGTGGATCCGGTGGACGATATTCGGGTGACGAATCCCGCCAGTCACCCGGAGCTATTGCAAGCGTTGGGCGTGGAGTTTCGACGTTTGGGTTACGACCAGAAGGCGTTGTTACGAGTGATCACATCGTCGGCGGTGTATCAGTTGTCCTCGATTCCGAACGCGACCAATGTCGGGGATCATCGCAACTTTTCGCGGCATTATCGTCGCTTGAGTCGAGCGGAGGTGATTGCGGACGCGTTGGCCGACGTGACGGGTGTGGACGATCATTGGCCGGGATTGGCGGCGGGCGCTCGGGCGATGCAGTTATGGACGTTTCGGTCGGACTCGGAGTTGTTGGACGTGTTTGGTCGTCCGGACCCGAATCAGGATCCACCGTGCGAGCGTTTGCCGGAAGCGACGATGACTCAGGCGTTGCACTTGATGAACACGCAAGCGATTCAAACGAAGTTGACCGCGGAAAGTGCCCTGCCCTCGCGGTTGTTGCAAGCGGGCCTTGAACCGGCGGCGTTGTTGGAGACGTTGTACTTGACGGTTTACAGTCGTCGACCGTCGGCAACGGAGAGTGAGCGGTTATTGCCGCTGTTGAAGGCGACTGAGGGGCCGGAGTTGAAGGTCTTGTTGGAAAATCTAATGTGGGCGATGCTCAATGCACCGGAGTTTATTTATGAAGACTAAGCGAGCGAGTCGACGCGCGGCGTTGCAGTTGGGTTTGGCCGGTTTGGCTGGTGGAAGTTTTTGGGACCTATTGTCGTTGCAACGGCAGGCGGAGGCTGCTGAAGTGGGCGGCGAGGCTGGGGGCGAACGGCGCGGCGATGGCGGCCCTCCGCTGCGTCGGCAGGCGAAGAGTTGTATTTTGATTTGGATGGATGGTGGTCCATCGCATTTCGAAACGTTTGATCCGAAGCCGGAGGCACCTGTCGAGATCCGCGGCGAGTTCCAATCGATTGCGACGAAGATCCCGGGTGTGCATTTTTCGGAGCACATGAGTCGTTTGGCCGCGATGGCAGACAAGTTTGCGGTGATTCGATCAGTGTGCCATAACCAAGGCAATCATGGGGCTGGCAATCATTACATGATGACTGGCATGCCGCCACGGATTCCGGTGGGCTGTGGTGCGTTTGTGAGTTTTCATCCTAGTTTGGGCTCGGTGGTGTCGCACGAGTATCAAGCCCCGTTTGGCTTGCCGAGTTATTTTTCCATGCCCTCGATGTCCCGGTCGGGCGGGCCAAATTTCTTGGGAGCGAAGTACGCGCCATTTGTGGTCGGCAACGACCCGAATAGTCAACATTTTCGGGTCCGTGACGTGGAGTTGGCGTCAGGTGTGGCTCGGCCGCAGTTCGACGAGCGGTTGGAGTTGCGGAAGTTGGTGGACACTCTGCCGCGATTCGAGGAGGCTGCGGCGGCGGATCCGGTGATGGCGAATGACGAGTATTACCAGCAGGGGTACGACTTGATTACGACGCCCGCGGCGCAGCAGGCGTTTGACATCCACAGCGAACCGGAGGCCTTGCGGGAGGCGTACGGTCGGAACGCATTTGGGCAGCGGGCCTTGTTGGCTCGGCGATTGGTCGAAGCGGGCGTACCGTTTGTCACGTTGTACGATGGCGGTTGGGATCATCACACGGACATTTTTGGTGCGTTGCGGAATCGACTGCCGTCGTGGGATCAAACGGTGGCGGCCTTGCTGCAAGACTTGGAGGACCGCGGCCTGTTGGAGACCACGTTGGTCATTGCACTGGGTGAATTCGGCCGGACGCCGGCGATCAGCACCTTGCCGGGTGAGAGCAAGCCAGGTCGCGACCATTGGGCGAATGCCATGTCGATTTTGTTTGCCGGGGGTGGCACGCCGGGTGGACAAGTGGTGGGAGCGACGGATCGTCAAGGTTACGCTGCGATCGATCGGGTGCTGTCGCCCGAGAACTATGTATCGACGATCTATCGCAAGTTGGGAATCGATCCGAATCGGATTTACTACACGCCCGCGGGCCGCCCGACTCATCTGGTCAGCGACTCCACACCGATCCAAGAGTTGTTATGAGCCGGTACTGGACACGAGCGGTGCCGGAACGAGTGGCTGGACGGGTGGCTGCGTTTGCGCCTGGGGTAGTGACTGTGTTAGTGGCGCGGTGGGTGCCATGCGTCGCGTGGTTGCGACGCTTATTGTTTGGTGGTGAGAGAATTGTCGAGCAGAGTTGTCTGTTGGGCGGTGGCGGCAATGGGCGACTTAGTGAACGGATGGGGTGTCTTGTGACTAATCCCGTGCTGGTTTGTGTTTGCCGCCGGTTCGTCTCTGTGAGTGGGCGTGTCGCCGCAAGAGAGCAGTGGACAGCGTTGGTGCGACGGTGGCTGGTTTTTCTGTTGTTCTGTGCCAGCGTGTATGGAGTTGGCGGTGGCGGCGATGCGCAAGTTTGGGGTTATCAAACGGGTGAGGCGCCGCAGTTGACGAGGCTATTTCCGGCGGGAGCGCGGCGCGGTGCAACGACGGAGATTCAGATCAAGGGCAAGTATCAGGCGGATTCGGTCCGGGTATGGTCACATGGTACTGGGGTGGCTTGGGAGAAGTTGGCAGGGGAAGAATCGTTTGCGGTGTCCATCGACGGCGAGGCCGAGGTCGGAGTGGTTTGGGTTCGGTTGGTGGATGCGAGCGGCGCGTCGGAAGTCATGCCGTTTGTGGTGGGTGATTGGCCGGAGGTGAATGAAGTCGAGCCGAACGATCGGAGCGATGCGGCGCAAGCGTTGGCTGAACTGCCGATGGTCGTCAACGGCGTGTTGCAGAAGGGGGGTGACGTGGATCATTACCGCGTGTCGGTGGCAGGTGGCCAGACGCTCGTGGCGACTGTGGATGCGCAGCGTTACCTGCAATCGGCGGTGGACGCGACCTTGCAGTTGGTTTCACTGGATGGGCAGCTGTTGATGCAAAACATGGATTATCGAGGTCTGGATCCGCAGATTGTGTGGACGGCTCCGCAGGATGGCGAGGTTGTCTTGCGAGTATTCGGCTTTCCTGCTGCGCCGGACAGTACGATTTCGTTGGGTGGCGGGGAGCGATTTATTTATCGGCTGAGTGTGACGACTGGGGAGGCCGTGGAAGCGGTGTCGCCCTTGGCATTGGAGCGAGGTGTGACGACGGAAGTCCAGCGACATGGTTGGAATCTGTCTAATGGCGCGAAACACGTGGTGACATGGCCGAGCGACTCGAGTTCGGAGTGCGTCTTGGCTTGGCCGACGGCGTTGGGGGTAATTCAGTTGCCGGTGGTGGAGCACCCTTCCCGCTTGGCGTCGGAGCTGCGGATGGCAGAACCGTTTGCGGCGACGAGTCAATCGGAGGAGGCGTTGCCGGGAGTGACGCTACCGGTGACGATTACCGGCAATTTGACAGAGCCGCGGCAGGTGGATCGTTTCTTGTTGGACGTGCCGGCTGAGAAGACTTGGCGTGTGCAGGTGGCAGCGCGGGAGTTGGGTTATGCGTGGGATCCGGTCGTTGAAATTTATTCGGTGAGTGACGGCAAGCGACTGCACCGCCAGGACGATCAGGGTACCGAGGTCGATCCTGCGTGGGATTGGACGCCGCCCGCAGCGGGCCAGTATTGGTTGCAAGTGTTTGATTTGCATGGGCATGCCAGTGCCCATGCTTGGTACCGATTATCGGTGACGGAGCGGCTTCCCGAAGTCCGTCTACATGTGGCTGGGACGGTGTATCGCGGGAAAGTGGGCGAACCGTTGGAGATCAAAGTCGATGTGGAGAGACTGCAGGGGTATGCGATTGACATGGAGTTGGGCTTGGCGACTCAGGAGGACGCGGAGTCGATTACGCCCGTGACGTGTGAGGTGCAGCGTTCGAGTGTCGCCGACGAGTCGGGCAAGCAGTTGGTATTGCGACTGCAATCCGCGGAGCCGTTTCAGGGGCCGATACGCCTGTTCGCTCGGGAAGTGACGGGCGACGAGCGGACTTACACGGTCAGGGCCAAGACGGCGGGGTTGGCGGACCTGTGGGTGTCCTTTTTACCCTGATTGATGATTACGTATTTTGAAATTCTGCTATTTTCTTAAGCGAGTGCACGTGGATCACTTCGTCCGCGGTCTCGTAGAAGGCGTCGCGTTCGCGAAGTAGTTCGAACAGTTGGCGCGCTTGGCCGGCGAAGGGCGACTTACGCATGGCTTGGAAAAGTTCGTTCTCGGTAACACCATCTCCGATGGTTTCGGTCGCCCATTGGAGCAGGTCCAGTTGCGCGGGGGTCGGGTCGGTCGCTGGGGGGGAAGCTGCCGCCTGGGCTGGTTGGTCGACGATCGGCGGGGCTGGGCTTTCGTCGGCGGTGATGCTGCCAAAGAACGCGTCGTCGCTGGCGAAAATCGCAGCTTCGTCGATCATGGGTTCATCGGCCACGGCTTGTGGCTCGGGAAGGGCCGCTGTTAGGGGGCTGGGAGTTTGATCGTGAACCTCAACTGGCGATGGCATCGAACTCGGAGTGGGAGCCTGTGTCGAAGATTGGATGGATGGCCGAGTGTCGACGGCGACGGGTTGGGGAGCGGTTGTGGTTGAAGTGGCGGTGGCTGGCTCAACGGGGGTTGGTGTGGCGGACGGTTGTGACGGAGTGGTGACGGGTGTGCGGCCAGCGGAGACGGGGGCGTTGTCTGAGAGCGATCCGACGAGGGCGTTTGTGGGAGTGGGGTTGCTGATTGGCAGCGGTGTGGGGAGTGATTCGCCGAGTACACGAGCGAGTCGGTCGGCGTCGTGTGGATCGAGTTGTTGGAGGGCGCGTTGGAATTCGGCTTGGGCGCGGTCCCAGCGTTGTTGCCACGTATTTTGTTGTCGTTGTAATTCGACAAGTACTTCCCATTGGTCGAGGATTTCGGTCAACATGGGCGGGGGTTCCTCAGTGGCGGAGGGGGAACGTGGGCACGGTTCGAAGGTCGCGCGGGCCTGTTGGATATAGCTTGAGAAGGCGCGGTCGCTCGTTAGGAAGCTGCGGAACGTGGCGGCGGATGTGAGACGCTGAATGCGTTTGAATGGATTGTAGGGGTTGTGCCGAGTGTGGGGCCACGGCCGGCCCAAGGCAAACGGCCCAAGGCAACCAATCCGCCGAAACCGGCCCAAGGCAACCGATCCGCCGCGGGCGTTTTAATTTTGGTAGCCGTTTACGGTAGTGGGATAATTCTACGGGCAGGTGCGCACGGACAAGTCGGATCGTTCGCGGAGCAAACGGGTGGCAATCACGATTGTTTTCGCATGCAAAAAATCGTGCGGTTAGCGCGAGTCGCTCCACGCCCTCTGACGGGGCTTGAAGTTTCTGAATTGTAACCGTTCACGGGTGGGAGGTAATCCTCGGGGCTGGTGCATTCCGCAAGTCGGTTGGTTCTCGGGGTAAACCGATAGCGTTCTCCAGTTGCTTTTGCTCGCAAACAACCGACTGGTTAGCCCGACTTGCTGCATGACACCCTACGGGGCGTGAACGGTTCTGAATTGTAACCGTTCACGGGTGGGAGGTAATCCTCGGGGCTGGTGCATTCCGCAAGTCGGTTGGTTCTCGGGGTAAACCGATAGCGTTCTCCAGTTGCTTTTGCTCGCAAACAACCGACTGGTTAGCCCGACTTGCTGCATGACACCCTACGGGGTGTGAACGGTTACGAATTTTGGCTGGAGCGCGAGTGAGGTGCGTTATCGCTTGGGGAAGCGATCTTGGAGTGCGAGCACTTCGAGTTGCAACTCGGGTTCGGATTCCATTGCCAGAACGGCGGCTTCGGCGGCCTGGATCGTCGTGATGCAGGAGACGCCCAATTGGACTGCGCTGGCGCGGATCTTGCCTTCGTCGGTGCGTCCGCCTTTGCCCATGGGGGTGTTGATGATCAGGTCGACCTCGCCGTTTTTGAGGTAGTCAACTAAGTTGGGTTGACCTTCGGCGAGTTTCTTGATGCGAGTAACGGGTATATCCGCGGCTTCGAGGGCGGTGGCGGTTCCGGTGGTGGCGAGGAGTTTGAAGCCGAGGGCGTGCAATTTTTGTGCGACGGGAACGATGCGAGTTTTGTGTCGGGAGCTGACGGAGAGGAAGATCGTCCCGGAGGTGGGGAGGAGGACTCCGGCGGCGAGTTGGCTTTTGGCGAAGGCGATCGAGAAGCGGTCGCTGGTGCCCATGACTTCACCGGTGGACTTCATTTCGGGGCCGAGGACAATATCGACACCGGCGAATTTCCGGAACGGGAAGACACTTTCTTTGACGGATACGTGGCGGGGGGTGGGGATGTCGCCGACGCCTTGTTCTTGGAGGCTGACCCCGGCCATGACCTTGGTGGCGATTTTGGCGACGGGTACACCGCAGGCTTTGGCGACAAACGGCACCGTGCGGCTGGCGCGGGGATTCACTTCCAGCACGTACAGGGTTGGCACGCCATCGACGTTCTTGATGGCGTATTGGACATTCATCATGCCTTTGACTCGCAGTTCGAGGGCCAGTCGTTTGGTGGCGGCTCGGATTTCATCGATGACGAGGGCGGGCAGGCTGTAGGGTGGGATGGAGCAGGCGGAATCGCCGGAGTGGACACCGGCTTCTTCGATGTGTTCCATGACGCCGGCGATGATGGCGACTTGGCCATCGGCGATACAATCGACGTCGACCTCGATGGCATCTTCCAGGAATTGATCGATCAGGACGGGTTGTCCCTGTGAGACCACAAAAGCGGCCGCGACAAACTTTTGGAACTGTTGGTCGTCGTAGCAGATTTCCATGGCTCGGCCGCCGAGCACGAAGCTGGGGCGAACCAGGACTGGGTAGCCGATCTGTTGGACGATGGCTTCGGCTTCGTCGAGTTTCCGAGCGATGCCGTTGGCGGGCTGTCGCAGGCCAAGTTGGAAGAGCAATTGCTGGAATTTTTCGCGATCTTCGGCCGCTTCGATGGTCTCGACGGATGTCCCGATGATGGGCATGCCGGCTTCCATGAGGGCGCGAGCCAGGTTGAGTGGGGTTTGTCCACCGAGTTGGACGATGAGGCCATCGGGTTGGATGCGGTCGCAGATATTCAGGACGTCTTCGGTGGTGAGGGGTTCGAAGAACAGCAGGTCGCTGGTGTCGTAATCGGTGGAGACGGTTTCGGGGTTACTGTTGACCATCACGCTTTGGATGCCGAGTTCCCGCAGCGCGAAGCTGGCGTGGCAGCAGCAGTAATCGAACTCGATTCCTTGGCCGATGCGATTGGGGCCACCGCCCAGGATCATGATGCGGCGGGTGCCTTCGGGCTTGGCGGGTGCTTCGTTTTCGTCTTCGTAGCAGCTGTAATAATAAGGCGTTTGGGCTTCAAATTCGCCGGAGCAGGTATCGACCGACTTGTAGACCGCGACGACACCTTGGTCTTTGCGGTATTGTCGGACATCCATTTCGGAGCAGCCCAGCATTTCGGCCAGTTGGCGATCGCTGAAGCCTGCCTGCTTGATGGTTCGGAGGAAATCGGCGGCGAGATTTTCCAGCGAGCCGGCTTGTCGTACTTGGTTTTCGAGGTCGACAAGATCGGCGAGTTGGCGGAGGAACCAGGGGTCGATGCGGGTCATTTCGTGGATGTCCGCCAGGCTGATGCCGGCCAGCATGGCGTAGCGGAGGAACCAGACCCGTTGATCGTTGGGGACGGAGAGTTTGCTGCGGATTTCGTCTTTGGTGGGTCGAACGCCGTTGTACCACAGGTCCTGTTTATCGCAGCCGAAGCCGAAGGAGCCGACTTCCAGGCCGCGGAGTGCTTTTTGGAAGGATTCTTTGAAGGTGCGGCCGATGGCCATGGTTTCGCCGACGCTCTTCATTTGCGTCATGAGCGTGGCGTCGGCTTCGGGAAATTTCTCGAAGGCGAAGCGGGGGATTTTGGTGACGACGTAGTCGATGCTGGGTTCGAAGCAGGCTTTGGTTTTTTGGGTGATGTCGTTTTGCAGTTCCCAGAGGCGGTAGCCGACGGCCAATTTGGCGGCGATCTTGGCGATTGGGAAGCCGGTGGCCTTGGAGGCGAGGGCGCTGGAGCGACTGACGCGGGGGTTCATCTCGATGACGATCATGCGACCGGTTTGTGGGTGGGTGGCGAACTGGATGTTCGAGCCACCGGTTTCCACACCGATTTCGCGGATGACGGCCAACGAAGCGTCGCGCATGCGTTGGTATTCTTTGTCGGTCAAGGTTTGGGCGGGGGCCACGGTGATGGAATCGCCGGTGTGCACGCCCATGGGGTCGAAGTTTTCGATGGAGCAGATGATCACGACATTGTCGTCCACATCGCGCATGACTTCCATCTCGTACTCTTTCCAGCCGATGATGGACTCTTCGATCAGGACCTCGGTGACGGGTGATTGGTCGAGGCCTCGTTGGACGAGGACATCGAAATCCTCTTTGTTGTACGCGATGGCCGACCCGCTACCGCCCATCGTGAAGCTGGGGCGGACCACGCAGGGCAAGCCGATGTCCTGCAAGACGCGTCGGGCATGTTGTAGGTCTTTGACGGTCTCACCGCGGCAGACCTCTAGGCCGATTTTGTCCATGGCCTGTTTGAAGAGTTCTCGTTCTTCGGCTTTGCGAATGACCGCGGGGTTGGCCCCGATCATTTGGACGCCGTACTTGGCCAGGACGCCGTGGTGATCCAGGTCCATGGCCAGGTTGAGCGCGGTTTGGCCACCGAGTGTCGGCAGGATGGCGCAGGGTCGTTCTTTAGCGATGATGCGTTCGACGACGGGCCAAACCAGCGGTTCGATGTAGGTGCGATCCGCGATTTCGGGATCGGTCATGATGGTGGCTGGGTTGGAGTTGACCAATACCAACTCGTAGCCCTCTTCTCGCAGGGCTTTACAGGCTTGGGTTCCCGAGTAATCGAATTCGCAGGCTTGCCCAATTACAATTGGACCAGAACCGATTAGTAGAATCTTCTTGATGTCTTGGCGGCGCGGCACCGGGATACCTTAGCTTCAGGGGGGCGGGCGGATTGGGGGCGGCGACCATCCAGGGTTGGCGCGCCAAAACTTGACTCTCGCGGGGGTCTAACCCGCGCGGAAAGTAAAATTTCCCAAGCCTACCACAGGAGAGGCTTTTCCTTCAATAGGCCGCACTCGCCTTGAACGTTGCCCGGGTGTCGCCCTAGAATCAAGCCGCAAGTTTGAAATGAAGTCTCCAGTCTCCTGCGGAAGGTACCCGTGAAAGTATTGTTGAACGAGCAACAGTTGGCCAATGGTGTGCGGCGATTGGCCGACGATGTCAAGCAGACGTATGGCGACCAGCCCCTGACGATTTTGGGGGTGATGACTGGCAGTGTCATGTTGTTGGCCGACTTGGTACGCCTGTTGGCGATGCCGTTGCGGGTGGGGGTCGTGCAGGCCAGCAGTTATCGAGGGGGGATGACGCCGGGGCAATTGCATGTCGATTCGCGGCTGATGCCGGACATAGCGGGTCGGGACGTCTTGATCATTGATGACATCTTCGACACGGGTCGGACGATGGTCAAATTGAGCGAATTATTGCACAGCATGCAGCCGCGAAGTGTGCGGACGGCCGTGTTGTTATTGAAAGATGGCTGCCAGAAAGTCGAGATGCGGCCGGACTTTGTCACCTTCAACATCCCGGACGAGTTTGTGGTGGGGTACGGTTTGGATTACGAGGACGAGTACCGCAACCTGCCGTATGTCGGCGTGTTGGAGGAAGAGGATCTGCAGCGACACCGCCTGCGACGCCAAGCGGAGCGCTAGAGTTTTGACCTTGTCACATGAAATTGCGCAGTGGTTGACCGTTTGGGCCCAATCGGAGGCGGGGCGCGAGCTGTTGGCTGGGTTGCCGTCGGATCGGTCGGGTCTGGCGGCGGCGGTCCCGCGACTGAGGAAACGGGGACTGACACGGGAGCAGACGTCGGCCGTGGTGGAATTGGCCGAGTTGCGGCAGCGGGCCACGGCCAAGTTCGCGGACGCGGAGCGATTGTTTCTGACGCGGCGCGGTTACGAGCAGGCCAGCGGCCAGACGTTGGCGGCGTGGAAAGCGGACTGCTTGCGAAGTCAATGGCCGAGTGAATCGCTGTTGTTGGTGGATCTGTGCTGCGGCGTGGGCGGTGATTTGCGCGAGTTTGCTCGGGCGTTTCCCAGCTTGGGTGTGGAGCGAGATCCCGCGGTGGCGCATTTTGCTGAGGAGAACCTGAAGACGCTGGGCCCGTCGAGCGGTCAGACGCCGCAACCGCAGTCAGTGGTGTGTGCGGCGATCGAGACGTTGTTGAGTGGGAGGGCGTCCAGCCGAGCGGAAGAGCGGGGCCCATGTCCAGTGTCGGCTGTTGGGCCTGCGCGTGTCACGACGGCAGGGTCGATGGATCATTGGCCGGAGTCGCTGCGGGTTTGGGTGGAGCGACATGGTTTGGAGCAGCGGCGATTGGTTTGGCATTTGGATCCGGATCGGCGTGACGCGACTGGGCGGCACACGCGGTGGGAGGACCTGTCCCCGGGTCCGGACGTTGTGAGTAATCTGTGCGAACAGTGGGGGCCGGGGGTGGTGAAATTGGCGCCGGCGACAGAAATCCCAGAGTCGTGGCGGCGTCGGGGGCATTGGCAGTGGATGGGTTGGGCGCGGGAGTGCAAACAGTTGTTGGGATGGTTTGGGTTGGAACCGCGGTTCCCAGTGGGTCGTCGCAGCGTGGTGGTATGGGATCGCGAGCGGGCGGGATGGCGTGAGTGGCCGGGGGATGGCGGTTCTGTGGGCTGTCTGGAGGAGGATGCTGAGAACGCCAAGGTCGGGTCGGTGCGTGAGCCCGCGGCCTACTTGTTTGAGCCACAAGCGGCCGTTTATGCGGCTGGTTTGACCGACGCTTTGGCGGCCGTTTCGGGTTGGCGGCGATTGTTAGGTGGCGACTATTTCACGTCCGACGCGTTGACGCCGGGGCTGGGCGAGTTATTTGCGGCCTTTCAGGTTCTGGAGGTAGTGCCGTTGCGATTGCCGACGGTCCGAGCTTGGTTGGAGCAGCGGTCGGCGGTGGTGACGGAAGTCAAGTCGCGTTTGGTGGCCGAGAAGGATGCGAGCGGCTTGAAAGCCTGGGTCGGTCGCTCGTCAGGAGCGGGGGATGGGCCAGCAGTTTCCTTGCTCTTGTACGGGAGCATGGCGGCCTTGCGGGTGGCGATTTGTAGACGGGTGTTTGAAATGCCGGTGCCGTAAGTGCCGGTGCCTGAAATGCCGGTGACTGAAGTATCGTGAGGGATTCTTTGCTAACTGTCGGTTGCGGTTACGGAGGGGATGTTTCACAATGGGGTGGCTGGCGTCGGGTCGCAAATTCGCTGTTTTGGCAGCGGTCGCGTTCGATGTGGGCTGGAATTGGGGGGCTTAAATTGGGGGTCTGGAGTGGGGTTTTGGTTGTTCTTTGCAACGGGAGACATAAGCGGATGCGTCAAATGCGAGTAGTTTTGGGTTGGTTGGCGGCGGGTTTGGCCGTCGTGATGTTGGGGCAGTCCTTGGTTGTCCAGGCGGTCATGGCGGATGAGAAGCCGATCTTCACGGACCCGGCTTCGGCCAATGAGGATTACGCGGTTCAGGGTGAATACACTGTGGAAACGTCCCCGTTGGGACCGATTGGCGCGCAGATCATTGCCTTGGGTAAAGGTCGTTTTCAAGGCAAGTTCTACATTGGTGGATTGCCGGGCAAAGGCTGGGAGCGAGAAGATGATTTGATCGAAGGCGAGGGTCAGCGGGACGGTGACGTCGTCAAGTTCGAGAGCGAGTCGGGCGATGGTAGTGCCGTGTTGGCCAATGGCGTTATTTCGGTCTACAGCGGCGATGGCGAGAAGCTGTTTGACATGAAAAAAGTGGAGCGAGTCAGCCCGACCTTGGGCGCCAAGGCTCCGGAGGGTGCGATCGTGTTGTTCGACGGCACGAGCGCCGATTCGTTCGAAAAGGGTGAGTTGATCGACGGCAAGTACTTGGGTGCGACCAATTGCCAAAGCAAAGAGAAGTTTGGCGATCACAAATTGCACATCGAGTTTCGCACGCCGTTTATGCCCGAGCATCGCGGGCAGGCTCGTGGCAACAGCGGCGTGTACGTGCAGGGCCGCTACGAAGTCCAGGTGTTGGACTCGTTTGGCTTGGAGGGCGAGAACAATGAATGTGGCGGGATCTATTCGTTGGGTCGTCCGATCGTCAACATGGCACTGCCGCCGTTGACTTGGCAGACTTACGATATTGAATTCACGGCCGCGAAGATGGACGACGCTGGGAACCGCGTCAACCCGCGGATCACCGTGCGGCACAACGGTGTGTTGATCCACAAAAACGTCGAGTTGAAGCAGGGAACACCGGGTGGTTTGCCGATGGGTGACGCTCCCGAGTCGTTGTTCCTGCAGAACCACGGCGACCCGGTTGTCTTCCGGAATATTTGGGTCGAAAAGAAATAAGGGACGCGTGGCCGGGGCGGCCGCCGCATCCTGCATCCTATCAACGCGTTGCTCGGTTTTTTCCGGGCAACGCGTTTTTTTTGGTAACTGCTGACGGTTGTTGGTGCGATTTCGGGGCTGGTGCGGCGGCGCAAGTCGGATGGTTCTCGGGGCGGACCGGTCGTATTCTCGCGTTACCTGTTCCCGCAAACGATCGCACCTTTCGCCCGACTTGGTGCACGGCAGATTATGGTGTGTGAACGGTTGCTTTGGTTTGACTGGCCGAGGATCGCAGTCTTAGCCCGGCATTGCTCTGCGAGGGGGCTAAAGGGTTTTGCGGTAGAGGACCGTTGAGTCGATGGGGGTGAAGTCGAGTTTCTGGCACAGGGAGGCCACGGCCAGATCGGTGTCTGGGTGTTGTATCTCGATGAGTCCCACGCCGGCTTGTTTCAATTGGCGGAGGCTTTCGCCGACCATGTAGGTTGCCAGTCCGGTCCGTCGCCACTGCGGAGCGACCTCCAGTTCGACGAGGCCCATGCCGTGTTGTCCCCAGTTCTGGACCAGCGGATCCATTTCCCAAAATGCGACTTTTCCAACAATTTCTCCACTTCTTTTGTCTTTTAGCTGGAAGACCTTCTGGGTGGCGGCATCGTAGTGGCAGGCTTGCAACCAGGTTTGCGGTTGGCAGTCGGAGACATTTTCCAGGGCGTAGCTGCGGCCGATGAGCAGTTGTCGGCGGTCGATGACTTGTCGGAAGCCGCTGAGGCGCCAGTGGTTGATACTGACGCGACCGTAGGCTTGGAACCCGGCGGTTTGCAGTGCGACGCCGACGAGGGGATCATCGGCGAGAACTCCGACGGCGCGGGAACCGCCGTAGAGTCCCAGGTAGAAGGGGGAGAGCGGGAAGTAGCCGCCGAACTCGATTTGCTGGGCGCCGCGGTCTTGTAAGTAGCGCGCGGAATAATCCAATAGTTCGGCGGCAGTTTGTGCCGCGTGTGGGCCGGGGAGTAGCAGCAATTGCGCGATGACTCCGCGGGTGGGGTCCAAGCCTTGTTGGTCGTCGGCGATGCCGGAGGCGGCGTGAACGAGGCCGAGGAGTTGGTCGTCGAGCCAGGCGAGGCGGAGACCGTCGGGGTCGAAGTAGGTTTTGCTGAGGACGACGCGTTCAAAAATGGCGGGAGTGAGTCCTTGGAATTTGCCGCGGAGCTCTGGGTGCTGGTGCCAGAGTTGGCAGATTTGTGGGGTGTCCGAGTTGCGAAAAGAACGTAGTTGCATGGGGATCTCAGTGGGTCTTTCGACGCGTTTCAGGCGACTCGGGCGATGTCCCTTTCGCCTGGTTCGGCAGTCAGTTGCGGTTCGGGGCCAGCGGTTGCGCCGCCCGCTGGTTTGGGTTCGCTCCGGGTCGCTGGGAGCTGTGGTACGGGCTGGCTAGCCGCGATTGCTCCATTGGTGGGGGGACTCGTCGGTGCGTTTCGGGCTGTGGTGGTACCGGCTGGGGTGGTGCCGGCTGTGGCGGCATTACTGCCGGCGGGCTGGTTGGTCGTGGAGCGGCGAATATTTTTGGGTTTCCAGCGTTTGTGCACCCACCAGTACTGGCCGGGATACCCTAGGGCTTGTTCCGCGATGCGTTGGTTGTACCATTCGGTTAGTCCGCGAACCGATTGTAGCTCTTCGGGCAGGTTGTGTGGATCGGCGGCGCCACCGAAATCCACGGCGAATTGCAGTGGGCCGTTGGTGCGGCGGCTGGCGACGACCACCATGGGGGCGCCGCTGCTGAGTGTCAGCAGAGCCAGGGCCTTGTGGCAGGAGGCGGGGCGTCCCATGAAGTCGACCCAGATGCCTTTGTCTCCGGCGTATTGGTCACCGAGTAGCGTCAGGTTGCGGCCCTGAGCCAAGGCCGCTTCGACTCGATCGCTGCTGCCGTCTTTCGGGAGAATGAACTGGCCGGTGCGTTGGCGAAAGTCGTTTACGAACCGATCCAGGAACGGATTGTCGAGTGTGCGGGCGACGGTGTAGGTGGGTGCACCGAGGACGCCGCAGAGGAAGCCCCCCAGTTCAAAGTTGCCGAAGTGTCCAGCCACCAAGACGACGGGGCGTTGATCCAGCAGTGCGTTGACCAGTGGTCGTCGATCGGCGATGGAAAAATATCGTCGCCAATTGGTATCGTGGATTAAGCGTGGGGCCAGGGCGATTTCGCAGGCCATCAGGACCAAGTGTCGCCACATGTCGTAGGCAATTTGATCGTATTCCTCGGTGGATCGTCCCGGCAAGGCATGTGTTAGGTTCTCTCGGATTACCGCTGCGCGAAAGCGGATCACCTTTTGCAACAGGTAAGCGATGGCGGTTGCCAGTCGATCGCACCAAGCGAGTGGCAGGGTTTGAATTACGCAAAAGACGAGGCGTACCAATAGGTAGACCGCGTAGTGCGCGGCGGTTGTCCGCAGTGGTTGCCACGTGTTGGCTGAGAAAACAGACCTGAGCGACCGGTTGGCTGTGGACCACCACTGCCGCGGTCTGGGGACGGGCCACTGCCACGGACGCCGCGGCGCTGGGGCGGCTGGGGTTGGTTCCGCTGCTGCCGCCGGTCTGGTGGTTGGTGGTCCGGGATGGGTAGTGGGCGGGATGGGTTCGTTTGACATCGTGTCGTGTTCTCGCGTTACGGGAGAGGGCTCCGCGACCGGTCCCGGCCTAGTTTGTCATGATGACAACGGAGGCCAAATTGGTAAAGGCGGATTTGGAGTCGCCAGGCGTGGGGAAAACCGTTAAATTGGTTGGGGTGGGCGTGGCGTAGATTGGTTGTTCTGGCCTGAAAGGGCCGTGTAAAGGAAGGTTTTTGATGCGTCGGCACGGTTTGGTTTCGCGGGGATGGATGCGGGCTTGTGGGGTGGTTTGCGCGGTTCTGGGGTCGGCTGCTTTCGTGGCAAGCGGCGGGGTGTTGGCCCAGGAGGGGCAGATTGGGGACCAAGCCGGCGCGGGCCAGGTCCAACAGGACGATCCTGGCTTGCAGGGCCCGGCTTTGGTGCAGCAGGCCAGCTACGTCATCGGGCAGCAGATTTTTGCCGACTTTGCTCGGGACGAGGTCGAACTGAATGTGGCGGCGTTGATCCAGGGGATTCAGGATGCGGCGGAAGGTCGTGAATCGAAAGTGCCGGCGGACAAGATCGAGGCGATCATGATGGCGTTCACTCGCCAGGTCCAGGCTCGGCAGCAGCAACGTCTCCAGGAGATGGCCGATCGGAACTTGCAGGAGGGCTTGGCGTTTTTGAAAGAGAATGCCCTGAAACCGGGGATCAAGCAATTGGAGAACGGCGTTCAGTATCAGGTTTTGACTGCGGGGGACGGCGCCAGTCCGGCGGAGACCGATTCGGTGACTGTCCACTACGTAGGGACTTTGATCGACGGGACCGTGTTTGATTCCTCCGTGGCTCGTGGGACTCCGGCGACTTTCCCCTTGAATCAGGTGATCGAAGGTTGGACAAAGACGATCCCGCGGATGAAGGTCGGCGACAAGTGGAAGGTGTTCATCCCGTCGAACTTGGCGTATCGTGAGGCGGGTCGTCTGCCGAACATTCAGCCCAATCAGACCTTGATTTTTGAGATCGAGTTGTTGGGCATCAACAATCGCTAACGGATGGTCGAGGTCGCTCCCATCGTGCGAAACTGGCGGGAAATACTCAGTCGTTGGTCGTGGCCACGTCGCGTGACTGCCCATTTTTGGGGGAACGCGACGGAGGCCGTGTTTTCCGTGTCGCTGATGGCTGTCGGCTTGGTGGTCTTGACGTGGTGCTCGGCCAGTCAGTTTCTGGGTGATGCCGATTGGAATCTGGGGGCGTTGGTGCAGCGGGGATTGGGCGTGGCCCTCAGCGGTGCGTTGGTGCTGATTGGAGGGTTTCGGCTGATCCGGGTGCTGTATCTCAACAGTAGTTCTCCGGAGCAGCGGAATCAATTTTTGCAGCGGGCTTGGGAATCGGATTACCTGAGGCCGTTTGAGCTGACGTCGACGGACTTGCCGGCGGTCCCGCGGTTGGCCGTCGGTCGGGTTGTACCTGGGCAACGACTGCGTTACCGCTTGGTGGGTGTTGCCTTATCGCGTGGCCGATGGTTGGGGCTGGCGGCGTTTGCCCTGGCGATGTTAGGGGTTTGCACCGTGCTGGTGGCCGTGATTTGGGACCAGTGGGAAGGGTTGGCGCGGGAGCGTTGGCTGATGACTCTCGGGGTGTTGGCGGTGTTGGTCGCCGTCACTGGGTTATTGCTGTGGAAGACCGGACGAGACCTGGTTGAGCAGATTCAATTGGGGCCGACGTTTGTGGAGTTGTCGCAGCATCCGCTGCTGCCCGGCAGTCCCTGTCAGATTTTTTTTCAGCAAGTCGGTGAAATCCGTCTGGACAAGCTGCAGTTGGTGTTAGAATGCCTGGAACAGGCGACGTACCAGCAGGGGACGGACGTGGTGACCCACCGGCAAACGGTGTACGAACAGACGTTGTGGGAACAGCAAAAAGTCCAGCTGACGGATAGCGAGCCGCGTGAGCAGTTGGAATTTGCAGTGCCCGCGGTGGCGATGCACAGTTTTTCGTCGGCCAGCAACCAGATTGTGTGGCGAATCATAGCCAAGGGAGTCAAGCAAGGATGTCGAGAATTCAGACGCGAGTTTCCGATTCTGGTCCTGCCGACGTCCGCCGGCCGGTCGTTGACAGCGGGAGCGTTGTCGGGAACGGAGGGACAGCCTCACGGACCGGGCGAGGCGGGCTTGGCGGCGGGGCGAGTGGTTTGAGCTGTCGTTTTAAATTGCGGGGGGCGTCTGAACCGAATGCGGTTCCGCAGGCGTTGTTGCCTGTCCTGCCAGCGAATGGTGCGTCTCCCTTGTTGGTCAGCGGTCGAGAGACTCGCGGTGAGAGCCGTGTGACCCCCGATGTGCCCAGGTTGATTGCGGGCAGCTTGTTGGAGTGCGAGTACCGGTTGGGTCGGGAGGTGGAGTGGGAGCATCCGTTAGTTCGTACACCGAGCGGGCGGTTGTCGGCCTTTGGCGTCGGCTCAAGGGCGGATTCTTCCGCCAAGGGGCTCGGTAAATCGGGGCGATCGACTTCTAAAGAGTCGTTTCAGGATTCGATTCGACGGATTGAGCATTCGTTTTTGTGGCAGACGACGGGCAAGGGTGAGCGGGACTTTGCCATTCACTATTTCGAGCAACGGACGACGCCGGATGGGGCGGCGTTGTCGGCCGATTCGACCGAATGGTGTTTTTTGCCGTGCGTGTTTCGGACGGTTTGCCCTTTGACACCGCTGACCTACCACGGCCACTTGTTGGCGATCGAATGGTTGGTGCGTGTTCGAGTCTTCTTTCTTTCGGGCCAGCAGGTGACGTTTGAGCAGGCGGTGGATTTGGTCCCGGCTTGAGGCGGGTCTGGGTGAGCGGCGGTTGTTTTTGGGGTCTGCGGGTTCCGTTGGGCGGGATTGGCTGGGGGCCAACCTGGGGTTCGGAAGCGGGCTGCGGCAATTTGCTTCGATCTTTTTCAGTAAATCTGCGTTTCGTGCCGAGACTATGATTGTCAAACGCACGCTTGTCGATTCTGATGACGTGGTGAAAATAGAGACGTGGGTCGTGAATGGCAGGGTCGGCTTCGCGGGTGCGATGGGATCGCGGTCATTTGCGTGCGGGGAGTCATTCCGGTGGAACCCAGTTGGTCGAAAAACGTGCAAGAGGTAGCTCCGTTGCAACGCTTGCTGTGTTTGTCGCAGTCGGACGAGAATGAGAAACTGCTGCCGCCTGAGTGGCGTGAACAGTTCGACTTGAAGTTTGTCCGCAATCCGATTCGAGTGTTGGGGTTGCTGCAAAGCGAGTCGTTCGACGGGGTGTTTGTCTGCGCGGATTCCTTTCGCGAGATCTTGGGCTTGAGCGAGCTGATTCGTGATAGCCAAATTCTGAAGAATCTGCCGGATGCCGTGGCACTGTTGGATCGGCAACAGCGGATGGTGTGGTGGAACCTCAAGTTGGCCCAGTGGGCGGGTGCTCAGTTGGCGGGTGTTCCGTTGTCCGCTGCCCAGTTGTCTGCTGCCCAGCTGTCGGGTGCTCCGGAGCTCAATGGTCTGCGATTTATGGACTGTTTAGCGGACGCGTCCTTGAATGGGTCGGATGACGATCCGGTGCACACGGCGGCGATGATTGGGCGGCAGTCGACGACGCGTTGTCGCGATAAAGATGGGCGGGTGTTTGATTTGATTGTTTCGCCGGTGCTGGGACGGAGTGGCAAGACGGAGCAGTTGATCGTCGTGCTGCGAGACATGACGGAAGAGGCGTTGCAAGCGCAAAAGATGAACGCCATCCATGCGGCCGGGGTCGAGTTGGCCAATCTCACGCCGGAGGAGATCTTCCAGTGGGATTTGAAGCAGCGTGTGGACGTGTTGAAGCTCAATATCCTGCATTACACGCAGGAGGTCATGAAGTTTGACTTCTTTGAGATTCGCATCATCGACAACAAGACCAATGAATTGAACGTGTTGTTGTCGGTTGGGATTAACAGTGAACGTGCCCAGCAGCCGTTGTATGTGTCGACCAACGGGCAAGGCGTGACGGGTTTTGTGGCCGCGACCGGCCGCAGTTACTACTGTGCCGATACCTCCAAGGATCCGTTGTACTTGGATGGGTTGCTTGGGGCGGGCAGTTGTTTGGTGGTCCCGTTGGTTGTGCACGAGCACGTGATTGGGACATTGAACATCGAGAGCCCCGAGTTGGATGCGTTCAGTCCGAGCGACCAGCAGTTCTTGGAGATCTACTCGTTCTACATCGCCAACTCTTTGAACACTTTTGAGCTGTTGGCTGCGGAGGGTGCGAATTCGGCTCATCAGCACATTCAGGCGATTCACAAGGCCGTCGCGTTACCCATCGACGAAATCCTGAACGAGGCGCACCTGGTGTTGGAGAAGTTCAATCACGATCCGGAGGTTGAGCAGCGTTTGCGGACGATTCTGCAGAAGACGCGGGAAGTCAAGCAGGTGATTCACAAGGCCAACGAATTGGTCAACGCGGATTCGGCTTTCCCGGAGGGTTTGCAGACCGCGGTGCATCCACTGTTATCCGGCAAGCGGATGCTGGTGGTTGATCCGGAGGCGGAGATTCGGGATAGTGCCCATCAATTGTTGGAGCCGTTCGGGTTGATTGTGGAGACGGCTCACAACGGGCATGAAGCGATCACGATGATGAAGAACATGGACCGCGGGCAACGCTACGACTGCGTGTTGACCGAGGAGCGTCTGCACGACATGGATGCGTGTGACTTGCTGCAGGCCATGCAGCCTCTGTTTGGGGAACACAGCCCGCCGCTGGTGTTGATGAAGCGTGCCGGCTGCTACGACCCGATCCACGTCGCCACGCGGGCGCGGGAGGCTGGCTTGCGCAAGGACGCTCGGATCGTGAAGCCGCTGAGAATCGAGCAGGCCGTGGCGATGGTCGAACGCATGATTCAGGAAAATGGGCCGCAAGACTCGAGCCCATGATAGTTTCGCTGCTGACCGTTGTGGGGTTCGTGATCGGGCATCTGGGTTTTTGGTGCACCGTCTTTAATCAGATTCATGCCACACGTTGTCCGCGGAGCGCGCGGAAGGGCAGCGAATTGTTGACGCTGGCCAATGTCATGATCCTGGGAATCATGGCATTGTACCTGTGGATCATGTACCCCCAGTGGACCATGCCGCAGTTCTACTGGACGCAAGGTTGGTCTCCGCCGGCGGCAGGCGCCTGGCGGTCGACCGACGTGACCCTGCGTCTCATGGCGGGCTACTGGCACTTTTGTCTCTTATTGTCCCTGTTTTTTGGGGGGCGTTGGGTGTATTGGCAAGTCTCGCGGCGGCGACCGGGATTTGTGCTTGAACAATCGTCCGAAATGTTTGATTTTGAGGACGAGGAGCCGGAGTTGTTGCAAGGTTTGCCGACCCAGTTGATCCACGCTTTGTTGCCCGGTAGCCAGCTGTTGGTATTGAGCGTGGATTCCAAAACGTTTGCATTCCCGCAGTTGCCAGTCGCGTTTGATGGTTATCGCATCAGTCAGCTGTCCGACTTGCACTTCACTGGGCGGATTGGCCCGGCTTACTTTCAACGGGTGTTTGAGCAATGTATGGCTTGGCAACCTGACATGATTGTGATCACGGGTGATCTGTTGGACAAGCCAAAGTGTCTGGACTGGATCGAGCCTTTATTGGGCAGGTTGCGGGCACCGGATGGCGTTTACTTTATCTTGGGAAACCACGATCGCCGGATCAAGGACGAGGTTGCTCTGCGCCAGCGATTGGAGCGAGCTGGGATGGTCAACAGCAACGGTCGGTATCTGTCGGTGGAACGATCTTCGGGCGAACGTAGGGCCAGGTTGTGGGTGGCGGGCAACGAGTTGCCGTGGTACGCCGGAGCGGAAGGTTTGGTGTCGACCGGGTCGCTGCGGCAGGCCGACACGGATGACTTTTTTATTGCCCTGAGTCATTCGCCGGACCAATGGCCGTGGGCGAAGCAGGTGGGATTCGATCTGATGTTGGCTGGGCATACCCATGGTGGCCAAGTGCGGCTGCCGGTAATTGGGCCGATTTTGGCTCCGTCGCGGTATGGGGTACGATACGCCAGTGGCGAGTTCGATCTGGGGGGGCTGGCGTTGCAAGTTAGTCGCGGGGTCTCGGGTGCGGAGCCGCTGCGGTGGAACTGTCCCCCTGAGTTGTGTCAGTTGACGCTCCGTTGCGGGTAGGCAAATCCCCGGGTGATTGTCAGGTCGGGTGAGCGCTGCGTTGGCCGCTCTGCCTAGGGTGGCACTGGGGTTTGTGGCACTGGGGTTTGTGGCACTGGGGTTTTGGCACTGGGGTTTGTGGTAGTGGGGTTTGTGGGGCTGTGGAGTCAAATATGTGGAGCTTGGATCAGTCGTCGGAGTGTGTCGAGGCGTTGTCGTGGTTGGAGACCCAGCAAGCGGCGATGTTGGAGTTGTTGCAGGATTTGTGTAACCAGAACTCGGGCACGTTCAACGTGCGTGGGGTCCAGGCGGTGGTGGATCGGCTACAAATGGAGTACGCCGGGCACGGTGAGTATCCTCGTTTGGGGGATTGGGTGGAGCAGTTTCCGACGCCGCCGGCCGAGGTCTTGAACGATCTGGCTCAAGTCGAGGCGTATCCGCTGGGGCCGATGTTGCGGGCGGAGGCTCGGTCGGGTGCGGCACAGCAGGTGTTTCTGTGTATCCATACGGACACGGTCTACGAGTTGGCTCATGCGTTTCAAAAGTGTCAGTTGCGGCCTGACGGGACTTTGAATGGGCCGGGCGTGATCGATGCAAAGGGCGGATTGGTCGTGATGCTGTTCGCGTTGCGGGCCTTTGAGCGGACGTCGCTCGCCCAGCAGTTGGGGTGGAAGGTGTTGCTGAACCCGGACGAGGAGATCGGGTCGATGGGCAGTCATGCGACCTTGAAAGAGGTCTCGCAGCAGTGTCGCTTTGGCTTGTTGTTTGAGCCGGTGTTGCCGGATGGGGCGTTGGTCAGCTCCCGCAAGGGGGCGGGCAACTTCACATTGATCTGTCGGGGTCGGAGTGCGCACTCCGGTCGCAACTTTGCGGCGGGGCGTAACGCGGTGGTTTACCTGGCACGTTGCGTTGCGGAGATCGATTCGTTAAACCATACGGTGGCGGGCGAATCGACCGTGAATGTGGGGCGGTTTCATGGTGGCGGGGCGGTCAACGTCGTGCCGGATTTCGCTATGGCTCGTGTCAACGTGCGAGCTGTCGACCCGGAGCAGTTGGATGAGATTCTGGGGCACATCCGGGGGATTGTCGAGCGATTCGACCGGGACCCGGACTACCAGTTGCGGATCGAGGGTCATGTGACGTCGCCGCCGAAAGTGGTCGATGCGGCCAGTCGCCAGATTCAAGTGCGGATCGAGGAGACGGGCAAGGGATTGGGAGTCCCGATCCATTGGCGGCCGTCGGGTGGCGCCAGTGATGGCAACAAGCTCTCGGGATATGGGGTGCCGAACGTTGACACTTTGGGGCCGGTGGGGGACCATTTGCATTCACCCGAAGAGTACTTGGTCGTGGAAAGCTTGGTGCAGCGGGCGAAGTTGGCCGCGGGGCTCCTGATGAACGTGGCGGCTCGGCCGTTATAAGCTCTGCTTGGATAGCGATAAAGAAAGGACAGTGGCAGTGAGTCAGAAGCCATGGTACAAGGACGGCTTGCGTTTTTCGTGCTCCGAGTGCGGGGATTGCTGTACGGGAGGCGAGGGCTACATCTGGGTGAACCAGGCCGAGATGGCTGCGATTGCGGCTCGAGTGGGTTTGGGCGATGATCTGGAGACCTTCAAGGCGAATTACACGCGGAAGGTGGGCATTCGCTACTCTCTAAAAGAGTTTTCCAACGGCGACTGTTACTTGTTCGACAGTCAGACGCGGAAGTGCACGGTCTACGAGGATCGTCCGCGTCAATGTCGGACGTGGCCGTTTTGGGACTCGAATTTGAAGAGCCCTGAGGCCTGGAAAGACACTTGTGCCGTCTGCCCCGGCAGCGGTAAGGGGAAGTTGTATAGTCTGGAGAAGATCGAGGAACAGCGGAAAATTTTTCATGTGTAGCTAGATTGTAATTGGGGCCGCGGTCCTCGATAATCGTTCCTCATGCTGCGTCGCTATGTTGTCCGCGATCGCGCGGGTCGGATGCTCCACGGATGGGGACACGACCGTTTTTTTGTCTGAACTATTGATTTGGGAGGAGTCGTCGCACCATGGACGAAGCGGAAGAAACCGATTCCAACTCCATCACCAAGAAGACCATCATCAAGATTCTCTCGCACGAGATGCAGTTGCCGCAAACGGTCGTCAAGGATTTGGTCGAGCGTTTCTTTGATGTGATTGTCGATTGTTTGGTTGTCAAACGACGACTGGAACTGCGGAACTTTGGTGTGTTCGAAGTCAAGAAGCGGGCGGCGCGGCGGGGAAGAAATCCGAGGACAAAAGAGACCTATGACATCGCCCCACGTTATGCGGTGACATTTCGACCAGGGAAGCTGATGGAGGACCGTCTGCGTCGATTGATCGAAGAGAGCGAGACTCGACAGGAGCCCGAACCGCCAGTTTCCGAACCGCCAGTTCCCGAACCGCCGGCCACCTGATAGCCGCTCCCGAAACGCCCGTTCCCGAAATGCTGGACGCCCTGACCGCCGGTTCCTGAACGGACCGTTCTCGAAATGCCGGCCGGCCTGACCGCCTTAGCCTTGACCGGTGTTTCACGGTCAGGACTCGCGTGTCTTTGGGAGGCGACGCTGGTCACTGCCATGGCTCCGGCTGTCTGCTGGGGCACAGCCCTGCCTATGTTTTTGATTCGGTTTGGGACCTCAAGACAGCAGGCCATGCCGCGAGCGTCGCTGGAACACATCGTCCAGTTCGGGCAGCAGGTTGTAGGCTCGGGCCAGGATCTTCAAGGGGTGCACGGTCGGCTTGTCGGTATCCTGTTCCATCTGTATCCGGCAGGAACTGCACTCTGTGGTACCGGCCTGGTAAGTATCCTGGCGAATTTCACGCATGAGATCGGCGCCGATGCGTTGTGCGGTGCGGAAATTGCGTTCGAAGATCCCGAACATTCCTGCCATACCCGAGCAGCCTTTGTCGACGGGTGTCACTTGGAGTTGGGGTATCAACTGCAGCAACGCGAGTGCCGGGTTACCGTCTACGGTGGCTCGTTGATGGCAGGGGAGGTGGTGGGCCAGATGCAGGGGTAGTTCGCGGAAGTTCGTCCGCAGTTTACCTTGCAGGTGGCGATTCCAGAGAAACTGCGAAGCTTCCTGCGTATGATCGGCTACCAACTGGGCGTCCGCATCGGCCAAGATATGCAGGTACTCGTGCTTTAGAGCCAAGGTGGCGGCGGGTTCGATGGTAATGACGGTGGCGCCCCGACGGATCGCATCGGCCAGTACACTGACGTTGCTGGAGGCGATCTTGCGGGCGGTCGCCATGGCCCCAGCTGAAATGAGGCTTAGGCCCGAGAACTTTTGGTTGGGGGGAACGTGCACGTTGAGGCCATTGTGTTCTAGGACGGCGACGACGGCTCGGCCCAACTCCGGGTCGTTCCAATTGACAAACGCATCCACGAATAGCACAACATCCGGTCGATCCTCGGCGCCCAGTTTGGTGAGTCCGCGGCGTTTGGCCCAGGTCAAGAAGGTCTTGGCGTGCACCCGTGGTAGTTTCCGCTGACTGGCCAGGCCCGTCAGGCGTCCCAAGATCCAGCGGGTCCAGTCTTGCCGCAGGAGGAAGTGGCTGAGCGTGGGCGAGAGTCGAGCCAGCGAGAAGACCCAATCCAGACGCAGCACCAATCTTTCGATCAGTCCCAAGCCATTGTTCGCGACGTACTGGGCCCGCATCTCGTTTACCAGCTTGGGAATGTCGACGCCTGCGGGGCAATCCAGGCGGCATTGGTGGCAGTTGAAGCACGTGTCTGCCACCGACTTCATTTCCGCGGTCGATAAACTGGTTGGTGGCAGTTGACCGGTCGCAACCGCTCGGAGCAAGTTGGCCTTGGCCCGCGGGGAGGCCGCCTCGTCGCGCGTCGCGCGGAACATGGGGCACATCCGTTCGACTTGTCCGTGTGTCCGGCATTGACCGCAGCCGTTGCAGTTGCGTGCGGCGCGTGCCAGGGACTCGGCATCCCACTGCAGTTCCGGTTCCCAGAGAGTCAGCGGAGGCAGCTGCGAGGCAGTTCGGTCACGGTCCGTCGGTGACTCAGTGGCGGTTGGCTCAGGGCTCGCGTCTTCGGCCCTGTTGGAGTTCGCTGTGTTGGAGTTCGCCGTGTTGGAGTTCGCCGTGTTGGAGTTCGCTGTGTTGGAGTTCGCTGTGTTGGAGGTCGCCGTGTTGGAGGTCGCCGTGTTGGGCGGCAAGATCGAGAGCGAGTGGCCATGGGTGCCTGGCATCACGGCTCGGACTTGGTAGTCGTAGGTCTCGAACCCGCTCCGCACAATTTTGCCGGGATTGAGAATGAAGTTCGGGTCAAAAATGCGCTTGATTTCGGCGTGGGCTGGGTACAGCACGCCGGCTTGTCGGCGGAAAAACGGTGTCCGGGCCAAGCCCAATCCACCGTGCGTTCCCACGGCCCCACCGCAACGCCAGACCTCTTCGTAGAGGGATTCGGCCAGGAGCCGCAACCGATCCATGTCCGACGGGTTGGCCAAATCGATGAACGGCCGCAGTTGCAAACGACCCAACGAGGCTTGGGCGTAGATGCAGGCTGTCAATCGCTGTTGGTTCAACAGTTCCTGAGCGACGACCAGAAACCGATCCAAGCAATCGACGGGCACCAAGATGTCGTCCAAATAGGGGACTGCCCGGGTGGTGCCGCGGAGTCGATACAACGTGGGGATAATGCGTCGGACCATCCGCCAACACAAGTCGCGTTGTTTTCGATCCACCGTGACGTAGTGTGGCACGCTTTGCTTGAGGCAGCCGTCGGAGACAACGAGAATGTCACTGAGCGTGTCCAGCAGTCGGGTTTCGCTGTCGCTCTGGGCCTCGACCAACAACATGGCCTCGGCCCCGATCGGGATCAACTCGGCATACCGAGCGTCGGCCTCGCGGGCCAGCGACAACAGGCGTCGGTCGACCAGATCACAGGCTCGGATGGGCAGGTCGCGCAGGCGAGCACTGACGAGGGCTGCGTCGGTGATTCGCGAGAAGAACAGCAGCACGATGCCGCGATGGTTGGGAATGGGCGAGGTCCGCAGCGTGATTTCGGTCATCAGCGCCAGCGTCCCTTCGCTGCCGACCAGCAGTGGCAGTAGATCGACCTCGCCGTGCAGATCGATCTCTGACAATCGGTAACCGGCCGGCCGGACGCGGAAGGGCTCGGACAACAAAAACGGCTCGATGCGTTGTCGGCAACTGACGACCTGGCTCTGGAGCACCAGCTTGGCGGCTCGGCTATCGGCGATCGATTCGCTGGCGGTTTGCCCCAGGTGAATGGTCGTGCTGTCGGCTAGGACAACCCTGGCCCCCAGCAATTGTTGGCCCAGGCTGCCGTGATCGTGCCACCGCGAACCGCAGGCGTCCCGCGCGATACCGCCGCCGACGGTCCCGTAGCTCCGATTGGCCGGATCGGACCCCACGGTCCGACCAAACTTCAGCAGCTCGTCGTTCAAGGTGGACAAGATCACGCCCGGCTGGACGGTCACCGTGTCACGGCCGACCGCGACCACTTGGTTCATGAGGGTCGAGAAGTCCATGATCAGGCCGCTGCCCAGCGATTCGCCGGCGAGGCCTGACCCAGCACCTCGAGCGGTGACGGGCAGTTGGTGTTCCCGAGCGTATTGGACCACGGCCGCCACGTCTTCATGGGAGGCCGGACGCACCACCCCCAGAGGCCGTACCTCGAAGATACTAGCGTCCGTCGCGTATTGTTGGACGGTAACATCATCGCACAGGACTTGGCCCGCGATCAAGCCGCGCAAGTCCTCTTGAATGCGATGTTGTTGAGGGTCCATCAATGGTATCCAGCGATTGTCGAGGGACGCGGACGCGGTGGAATCCAGACCGTACGCCGGCCGGGTCGGTCCGGACCATGGGTGGGTGCCAAGCCCGAACGAAGACCTGTCTGCCCGGCCAAATCGGCCGACCGGCGATCACCCGTCCGGCGGTCACGGCCGAACCTAGCAGATTGTGCCCCAATTGCCCAGTCGCGAAAAGCGGACCACAGCCGCTCCCGGTCCCGCTTGGCTGGAAAACGTGCCGAGAGGAGTACAGGTTGATAGAAAAGGGTCGCTCGATACTAAAAGCAATGGCCAGCAGCGACGGCATCCGTGGCGTTTAGTGGCTGGTTCTGCGGTGCTAACGTAGGCAAACGCCGTGAATCGAGTACACTAGGACGTGGTTTGATGCGGCTGGGCGAGGCTCGGTCTTTGGCAGTAAAGTGAAGGCGAGTATGGGTTTATTCGACAGGTGGTTTTCGAAAGGCGACAGTAAAACGCCCGCGGGAGCGGCTCGGCGACGCTTGGATGTCTCATCCAAGTACGAACTGGACCGGCATTCGTTTTCCGGCACGATGAGCAAGTTTCGCGTGGCGAAAGAGATTCGCACCGGCGAGCTATTCGGCATCAAGATTTTGGACAACGAGAAGCGGAACTACTTCGAGCAACGCTTCAAGGGATTGAACAAGCCGGAAGAGGGGGCGATCGCGATGCAGATGGTTCACCCTTGTATCGTCAAGACCTTCGAATACGGTACGACGACCAAGAACGAACACTACATCTTGATGGAATACATCTGCGGCCCAGGCTTGAATACGCTGATCAACGACCGCAACCCGGGGCTGATTCCCCACCGCCTGTCACTGTTGAACCAAATGGTTCAATCGATCGATGCTGTGCATGACAAAGGGTTCATTCATCGCGACATCTGCCCGCGGAACTTTATCGTGTACGACGACTTCAAGCAATTGAAACTGATTGACTTTGGCTTGAGCGTTCCCGACCAACCGGAATTTCGTGTGCCGGGCAATCGCACCGGGACTCCTCAGTACATGGCACCGGAGGTGGTGCGCCGGCGGTCGACCGACAAGCGATTGGATGTCTTCTCGCTGGGTGTCACGATGTACAAGTTGTTGACCTTTGAGCACCCTTGGGAGGCCACGGACACGACCGGCTTAGCGGCTCTCAGTCACGATCAACGACCGGCGACCGACATCCTGAACCACCGTCCCGAGCTCAACCCATTGTTGGCGCGAATTGTCATGAAGTGTCTTGAGGCTCAGCCGGAAAAGCGGACCAAGGACACCAAGGCGATTTTGCGGGCTCTGACAGAAGTCAAAACAGAAGTGGCGTGAAAGCGACGGCATGAGAAAACTTGGTAGTTACCCCACCGACCAAGCGGAGCGTTTCGTCGATTTTCTAGTCGCACACGAAATGCCCGCGCAGATCTCGCCGGCCAAGGACGGTGGTTTCGACTTGTGGATCGTGGAGGAGGATCACCTGCCGCGAGCTCGGGAGGAGTTCGCAGCGTTTGTCGCAGCCCCCGATGACCCGAAATATCGTCAGGTGGCGGCGAAGGCGGAACAGGTTCGTCGACAACAACTGGATCGCGTGCGTCAGTATCGCAAGAACGTGCAGAAAGTTCATGCCTTGCGCCAACGCCGCCTACCTCCCGTCTGTATGGTGTTCCTCTTTCTATGCATTGCAGTGTTTGCTCTGACCGGTTTCTCCTTCGATCCACGCTCGTCCGTCGTGCAGGCGCTGTCGTTTATGGCCGCCCCCATCACGGAGGACATCATTGGGCTATCCGATCTTCAGCGAGCCAGTTACAACCTCCAACGCGGTGAGATTTGGCGGGCGGTCACCCCGGCCCTGATGCATGGCGATTTTATTCACATCATATTTAATATGTTTTGGCTGATCTTGCTCGGGACGCGTATCGAGCGAAGGGAGGGCTCGGCCTTGATGTTGACCTTGGTGTTGCTGGCGGCCGTTATCCCGAATCTGCTGCAAGGTCTGATGCCTTTCAATTTGGATGGCTCGGCCCCGAAGCCGGTGGGCGATATGTGGCTGTCTCGGTTCTGTGGTTTCTCAGGCGTGGCCTATGCCCTGTTTGGCTTCGTCTGGATGCGCGGCGCATGGAAGGGTGTGCCCGAGTATATCTTGCCCACAACGACCGTGGTGTTGCTGATGGCTTGGCTGATGCTAGGAGTCATGGGGTTAGATTACGATATCCTGAGGATTGAAATGGCCAACTGGGCACACGGCGGTGGACTGTTTGTCGGACTTTGGCTGGGCTCGCTCGAGGTGGGACGTTCCGCCAAACGCCGGTAGCGCTGGGTAGCCAGTCGTCCTCGGAACCACAAGTTTAATCCCAGCCATCGGGCTGCTTAATCCCAGCCATCGGGCTGCAAGGAGCGACACGTTGAGTTACCACTTGGATGTGACAACGGATCAGGCCACCTACCCAATCTTGATTGGGGCGGGGCAATGGTCGGACTTGGCCGATACGGTTCAGGCTTGTTTTAAACCGACCAAGGTCGTGTTGGCTGCCGACCATACCGTTGCCGAGCTGTATGGTGCCGCAGTCCGACTTGCCCTGGAGTCGATCGGCTGCCCGGTGAGTCTGTTGGTCTGTCCCCCGGGCGAATCATCCAAGTCCACCGACGTGGCCACCGATTGGTGGCAGGCTTTGTCGGCCATGGCCGTCGATCGTCATGCGGTACTGGTGGCTTTGGGCGGCGGTGTGGTCGGTGATTTGGCTGGCTTTGTCGCCGCGACCTACCTCCGCGGGCTGCCGTTGGTCCAAGTTCCCACCACACTGTTGGCCCAGGTCGACAGTTCCGTCGGCGGTAAGGTGGCCGTCAATTTGCCGGCTGGAAAAAATTTGGTCGGCTGTTTTTGGCAGCCGAAGCTGGTGTGGATCGATCCGGCGGTTTTATTGACGCTGAGCTCCCGCGAGTTTTCTGCCGGCATGGCCGAGGTGATCAAATACGCGGTGTTGCGCGACGACGGCTTGATGGAACGGTTGGAGACTAGCTCCGACGAGGTGCTCTCACGAGATCCCGACACGCTGGGCCCCTTGGTGCACCGCTGTTGTCAGATCAAGGCGGATGTCGTGCACCAGGATCCGCGAGAGACAAATGGCGTCCGCGCAACGCTGAACTTTGGACACACCGTGGGCCACGCCATCGAGAAGCTGACCGGTTACGACACCGTCTTGCATGGAGAAGCCGTGTCGATGGGGATGGTCGCCGAAGCACGACTGGCTGAACGGATTGGCTGGACGGAAGCTGGCTTGGCCGATCGTCTGGAACGGGTCGCGCGGCTCTATGATCTGCCGACGGAGTTGCCACAATTCTCCTGGGAACAATGGCAGTCCGCGATGCTGCGTGACAAGAAGAATATCGCCGATCGTATCGCTTTCGCCCTGCCCCGACGACTCGGTTGTGTGGAACTCACGGCCGACGTGCCGATCGAGGCGATCCACTCGATAGTGAGGTGTTGATCGATGATTGATTCTCAGTCCCCGTCGGCCCCGCGGCTCTCGGTTCGTCAACTGCACAAGTCCTTCCCCGGTGTGCGAGCCCTCTCAGGCGTCGATCTGGACGTACGCGGCGGGGAAGTCGTGGCGGTCATCGGTGAGAATGGGGCGGGCAAAAGTACGCTGATGAAAATTTTGGCCGGTGTGCAAACGCCCGACCAAGGGCAGATACTGTGGGAGGGCCGGCCCGTCGCCTTCGCGAATACTCGCGACGCCATGCAGCAGGGAATCGTGCTGATTCACCAAGAACTGAACCTGTGCGATAACTTGAATGTCGCCGAAAATCTGTTCCTGGGAAATTACCCTGCACGCGTTGGACTGATCGACTTCTTCTCGCTCAACCATCGAGCCCGACAGTCACTGGCTAAAGTCGGTCTCGACGTGTCCCCACGCACGCCACTCAGTCGTTTGTCCTTGGGGCAACAACAGATGGTTGAGATTGCCAAGGCTTTGACGATCGAGGCCAAGATTTTGATCTTCGACGAACCGACCAGCAGCCTGTCCAATGCTGAGGCAGAAGCCTTGTTTTGTTTGATCGATGAACTACGGCAACGAGGTGTCGGCATTGTCTACATCTCCCATCGACTGGCGGAAATCAGTCGCTTGGCGGACCGCGTGGTCGTACTTCGCGATGGTGAAAATGCTGGCAATTTGGCTAAAGATGAAATTTCGCACGCTCGGATGGTCAACCTGATGATCGGACGCGATGTTTCCAAGTTCTATCAACGGCGACCGCATACCGTCGGCGACGCCGTATTGGACGTCCGAGGGGTGCGGACCACGGCATGGCCCCAACATACGATCGACTTGCAAGTACGGGCCGGTGAGTTAGTCGGTATCGCTGGCTTGGTCGGCGCCGGACGGAGCGAGTTGTTGCGGACCCTGTTTGGAGTTGATCGGCGAGTGGCTGGTAGTGTCCACTTGGCCGGGCAGATTGTGCGACCGAATTCGCCCCAACGAGCCTTGGCGGCCGGATTGGGCTTTGTGCCGGAAGATCGCAAGACAGAGGGACTGATCCTGGAGTGCTCCGTGACGCGCAACGTGGGCTTGGCCGGGTTGCGACGACACTCCGGCCCAGGTGGCTGGCTCAATCGTCGGCAAGAGAAACTGGATACCTTGCGAGCGATCGATGACATGCGGATCAAGACACCCTCCCCCGGGCAATGGGTCAAGTTCCTGAGTGGCGGCAATCAGCAGAAAGTCGTCATGGGCAAATGGCTTGCTCTGGCTCCTCGCGTGCTGTTGATGGACGAGCCGACTCGTGGGGTCGACATCGGTGCCAAGGAAGAGATCTACCAGTTGATGGAGGGACTGGCCGCCGCGGGGCGGGCCGTCCTCTTTGCCTCCAGCGAATTGGAAGAAATCATCGGGGTGGCGGATCGAGTGCTGGTCATGCACGAGGGGCGATTGACCGGCGAATTGGTGGGCGAGCAGATTACTGAGAATACAATCATGCACCTTGCTACGGGAGGCGAATTGCCATCATGAGAGAGAACTTGACCGGGGTTGTGAAGCTGCTGGGAATCTCGGCTATCCTGGTGGCGTTGTGGGTGGTTATGATCCAATTGACCCCCGAGAGTTTCTTGAATTCGGGGAACATCGAGAATCTATTGCGGCGAACGGCCCTGTTCTCGATCTTGGGTATTGGCGTGGCCTTTGTGATCATGACCAGTGGCATCGACTTGTCGCTGGGCGCACTCGTGTGTTTGACGGGCTGCTTTTTGGCGTTGTTTCTCAAGGTTGACTACCAACCTTACGCCAGTGCAACGGTATATGAGGTTCGCAAACAGGACGCGTCACTGACGATTGATCCCGAAAATCTTGAGGTTGTTCCCGGCGTCTGGGACAACGAAACGCCACCCGCGTCTGCGGCGGGGAAGCTGGCACCGGGACAGTGGGTGCGACTGTACCAGACCAAACGCTCACGCAGCGGGATGCATCGGATCACGGCAGTGGAACAGGCGGGTACCCCTGGGCGAGTCGTCCTGACCCTGGCTCCGGCGCCGGCCCGAGACGAAGTCGCCACCGATGGGACTGCCATCGCGCGGGTGGCCCCGGCTCTTCCGCTCCAAGCCTACGAGGAGGTGGCGGTCGCCGATGACAAAACCGACAAAGTCCTGACGGTACCCACCGCCGGGGATACCGTCCCTGCTTTGCAGGCGCGGGATCGCTTGTGGTTGGCCGATGCCAAGGGACGTTTGAAAGAGCAAGTGATTGCAGCGGTCGAAAGTACACCCAACGGGCAATCGATCCGGTCGGACTTGGACGCGGCGTTGGTCGCTGACGAGTGGTATTGGATCGGTTTGGAGCGGCGTCAGGTGATGAGTGTCCCGGCCGCCATCCTTTCCGTCCTGGCGATTGGCTTGGGCTTGGGTGCCTTACATGGCGTTTTGGTTACCTATGTCCGACTGCAGCCCTTTGTCGTAACCCTCTGCGGCCTGCTGATTTATCGTGGTTGGGCGCGGTGGTTGTCAGACGATCAATCGGTCGGGTTTGGCAATGAATATACGGATTCCCTGAGTTGGTTCTCGTTGGGGCGTTTTTCGACCACCCTGCCCTGGGCCGATCCAGAATGGACGCTGAATGTGCCATACGTTTTTTTCGTTTTGGTCGTGGTCGCCCTGCTGGCAATGCTGCTCCTGAATTGGACGATTTGGGGCCGGTACATGCTGGCCCTTGGACGCAACGAAGAAGCCGCCCGCTTTAGCGGTATCAATACCGGCGGAATGAAGCGTCTGGCCTACACGCTGTGCGGGTTATTGGCCGGACTATGCGGGATCCTGTTCGCAATTGAAGCGGGGTCCATCTCGCCCTCCAGTGCCGGTTCATACTTTGAGCTCTACGCCATCGCGGCGGCGGTTCTGGGTGGCTGTAGTCTCCGCGGCGGTGAGGGTTCGATTACCGGTGTGATCATCGGCACGGCCTTGATGCAGACCTTGAACAACATGATCACTCTGTTGAAGATCCCCAATACAATCGAACTGGTCGTTCTGGGTGGAGTCATCCTCTTGGGTGTCATCTTCGACGAAGTGGTCCGTGCGGTTCTGGCGCGGTTGGGCCGCGGGAAAAAAGCCAAATAACGAGCGACTCGGTGCCGACCTACCACTTCAAACGCCTACGAATGTACTACGACTTGGCCGAGCCACTGTGGTCGCGACGCCAGTTGGCAGATTTCTGTCTCCTGCCGTGGCACGCTTCCCTGCTGGAGATCCACGCCCAAGTCAAACATCGCAGCTTCGCGCAAGAGGTCGACGCCAACGTCTTCGGCTGCTTCGCCACACGGGCTGGTTGCCGCCGTTTGATGCAGGAAATTGCGCAGCGCGAAAGTTTTGTGCCCGAGGCGACTTGGTTGGCCTTGGAATTGCCGCCAACGATCAGCCTGCCCGAGGGGCTGGAGGCTGGCGAGGCAATCAAGTATCTCAAGCAACAAGGCTTGCGGTTGACCAAAGCCTGTGGCACCGTCCAGGGTTTGGCACTCAATCAACAGGTGGGCAGCATTCAGAACTTGGGCGTCGTTGCCAGCCACCGGGGTCGTGGTTTGGGAGCAACCCTGTTGCACGAAGCCCTGTCCGGGTTTCGACAGCGAGGGCTCAGCCGCGCGATTCTGGAGGTGACCAATGATAACTTTGCGGCGGTTCGCTTGTATCAACGACTCGGGTGGAAACTGGACAGCGTGCACTATAAGGCGGTCGAAATCATCGATCGAGCCTGACGGGAGGATTTATCGCCAAGTATCGGCAACGTTCACGCCAAGATCTCTGACACCACGCGTGCCTGCGGATTCTCAACCAAGGCCAAGCGTTGCGTGCCAACGTCGAAGTGCAATTGGTGCGCATCCAGGCCGAAGCGATCCAGTACGGTGGTCAGCCAGTCGTGGTGAGTGACCTTATCCTGGATCGCGTAATGCGAGAACTCGTCGGTTGCGCCGTGTACATGGCCACCCTTGATGCCAGCGCCCGCCACCCACATGCTGAAGCCGTAAGTGTTGTGGTCCCGTCCGACGTTCTTCAGTTCCGTATCCCCAACAGGCACCTGAATCGTCGGCAGACGCCCCATCTCGCCGCCCCAATGTACCAGTGTCGAGTCCAGTAGGCCGCGTTGCTTTAGGTCCTTGACCAGGGCCGCTGCCGGTTGATCGATCTCCCGACAACGAGCCGGTAACTCGGTGGCAATCGCTCCGTGATGGTCCCACGATTGACCGTTATTAAAAATTTGCACAAAACGAACACCGCGTTCGACCAGGCGGCGAGCGATCAAGCAGCGAGTGCCATAGTCGCGAGTGGTATCGTTGTTGACGCCGTACATCTCTAAGGTGTCGGCGGTCTCGTCCGAAATATCGAAGGCCTCGCGGGCCGACAATTGCATTCTCGCCGCCAATTGGTAGCTGGCGATCCGAGCCGTCAAGTCATGGTTCTCTGGGAAACGCTCGGCGTGTTGTCGATTCATCTCCTCCAAGAACTGTAGTTGCTGGGCTTGGGCGCTGCCGCGCAAGTGCGGCGGCGGATTGAGGTTGAACATTCGCGGTTCCGTCGGTCGGACCACGGTCCCTTGATACAACGACGGCAATCCGCCGTTGGTCCAACTGTCACCGCCGCAAATGGGCAATCCCCACGGGTGCGTGAGGGCCACGTAAGCTGGTAGCTCTTGCGATTCACTGCCAAGGGCGTAGGTCAGCCAACTGCCCAGGGTCGCCCGTCCGCCGACGATGCCGCCGGTATTCATGGCGAAGAAGCCAGGAAAGTGGTTGTTGACCGCCGAATGCATGGATCGGATCAGGGTGATGTCATCGACGATCTCCGCCAAATGCGGCAGCAAGTCGGAGATTTCCATTCCGCACTCGCCGCGGGGTTTGAACTCCCACTGGGGGGCCATAATCTGCCGGCTGGCTTGGGCCGCGTTGTCGAACTGGATGTCGCCTGCAAACTGTTGGCCATGTCGTTTAACCAGCTCCGGTTTGGGGTCAAACAAGTCGATCTGGCTGGGGCCTCCCATCATGAACATCGAGATCATCGCCTTGGCCCGCGCGGGACGTGGCGGTTGCTTCGGGAGCAAATCGTAGACCACGGGTTCCAAGTCCGGCTTCTTCAACGAGCCGCCGTCCTGGGCCAATAACCCATCCTGCCGCATCAACAGCGCCGTCGCCACCGATCCCAACCCAAAGGCGGACGACTGCAGCCAATGTCGACGGGAGCACAAACGGCCAAACCCTGGGCCGCGCTGCTGGGAACGATCGGATTGCATGGGATCCACTCCTACTCTAAATACAAAAAGCGATTCGAAGCCATCAACATCTGGCATAAACTGGCCCAGGCCCGACGCTCGGCCGCCTCGGGCTGCTCCTGCAATTGCTGCTGCCATGTGGCATCAGGATCTTGTCGGAACAGTTCGGCCTGGCCGGCAACAAACTCCAGGCACGCGCTGATCTCCTCGGGTGTGACTTCACTGGTGAAAGCCAGCTCAAAGGCCAGTCGCAGTCTCTCCTCGGCTTGATCATTGCTCAACCATAACCGGTCCGACATCGCTTGAGCGGCTTGGACCACCCACGAGTCGTTCATCAGTAGCAATGCCTGCGGCGTCACCGTCGACAAATTGCGCTGGTGACAGTTCGGTTTCATTTCTGGTAAATCGAACGTATGCAGTAAATTCAATTGCAGGGCTCGCTGAGTGCTCAAGTACAGGCTGCGTCGTCGCGCTTGTTCCCCGGCATCCTTGATACCAGCGAACAAGCCGTCCTGCAGCAGCCGCGTGCCGATAACGGCCTTGCCTTCATCGTCCTCCGCCACGGGGACACTTGGACCGCCCACTTGCGGGTTGAGTTGACCGCTGACACTCAAGATTGCATCGCGGACCGCCTCGGCATCCAACCGCCGCAGCGACATCCGGGTCAAATAGCGGTTGTCCGGATCTTCGCGCCGAGCATCGCGGAACTCGGTTGGCGTGGGCGATTCGGCTATAAAGCCCGTCGCAGCAACGGTCGCTACTGCATCGCAATTTGTCGCACCGAATTCTGTTACAGTGTGTTCTGTTGCAACTTGTTCAGTTACAACGTGTTTTACAGCGACGGTCTGTTCTTGAGGAGCCGCCGAGGATTGCTGGAAGACTTTTGATTGTACGATTTGCCGCTGCAGCCATTTCAAGCTCCACCCGTTGGCCATCAGTTCGTGCGCCAGATAATCCAACAACTCGGGATGGGAGGGTGCTTGGCCGTTCAGGCCGAATTCGCCCGGGGTTCGAACCAGGCCATGGCCGAAATGATGTTGCCAGACACGGTTGACGATCACGCGAGCCGCCAACGGATGGGTTCCATCGGTCAATTGCTCGGCGTAGGCCAATCGGCGGTTGGTCGCCGCGACGATTTCGTGGGTTGCTGTCGCTCGGTGCCGGGACAGGACTTCGATCTCGCCTGGCTCGACGGCTTGGTGGGGGGATTGCGGGTCGCCACGAA
The DNA here is from genome assembly GCA_018402565.1 of Pirellulaceae bacterium. Taxonomy (GTDB): domain Bacteria; phylum Planctomycetota; class Planctomycetia; order Pirellulales; family Pirellulaceae; genus M30B19. The sequence continues at coordinate 194,394 of JAGYIQ010000006.1, forward strand.
ACAGCACGTGACTGGCGACCGGCTCGGTGCGATCCTTGACGGCCATCAACATCCGATCCAGGGGCTTGGTTTCCCGCAACGCCGCGACTTCCTTCTCTTCCGCTTGAAACGCCCGATGGGATGGCCCATCGTATTCGACTAACTGGGCCACAATCCAATCGATCGTGCGGACTTTCGGATGGGCCTCCAACAGGGCCTTCTGCTCCGGCGTTTGCTCTCCGGCTGGCGTGTTCACCGCTTGCCGCAACGCTTCGCGGACTTCCTCCGGGGCTGCCGCAATCTCGCGATCTTGGATCGTCTGGCAGTGGGCACGACGGCGCTCGTTGATGTCTTCTTGCTTGGCGACCGCCGCGGCCTCGATATTGGCCCGCTCAGCCTTGGTTTCATCGTCGGTCATATCGAACAGTCGCTGAGCGGGCGGTTGCCACTGATGAATTGGCAGTGCCGGATCGAACACCGCTCTCAAGCGGTAGTAGTCCTCGATCGTGATCGGATCGTAGCGATGGTCATGACATTGCGCACAGGCGACCGTCAATCCTAAGACCGCCGAGGTGACTGTCTGCAAGGTGTCAGCGACCGTTTGATTGCGATTGAGCAGCGTGTCTTCCGTCTGCGTAACGTCCGGTGCCATTTGCAAGAAGCCCGTGGCGGCCATCAACCGAGCGTGCTGGTCGTTGTTAGGGTCGGGCGTTCCCTCGATCATCTGGTCGCCCGCCAATTGTTCACGCAAGAACTGATCGTAGGGCAGATCGTGGTTGAAGGCATCGACCACGTAGTCGCGGTACCGCCAGGCGTGCGGGCGAGGCCGATCGCCCACGACCTGCCCTTCGCTCTCGGCGTAGCCTGCAACATCCAGCCAGTGCCGACCCCAGCGTTCGCCGTAGTGAGGTGAGGCAAGTAGCCGCTCGACGACCCGCTCGTAGGCATCCGGTCCGTCGTCGGCCAGGAAAGCGGCGGTCTCTTCGGGGGAAGGTGGCAAGCCCGTCAGGTTGAAGCTGAGACGCCGCAGCAGGATACGGCGGTCGGCGCTCGGGCTTCCGCGAAAGCCCGCGTCCGCAGCCGCTGCTCCGATAAAACGGTCGATCGCCGCAGCGGTCGACGTGAGGTCAGCGTCGCCCGGTACTGCCGACCGTCGGATCGGCTGGAACGCCCAGTGCTCGAGCTCTTCTTCGGTAAATCGGGCTTCTCGGGGATCGTCGGGCTCCGCTCGCCGCGTCCGAGCTCCCTGCTCTATCCATTGACGGAGTGTTTGTTTTTCCTCCGTTGTCAGCTTCTTTGCACCCGGCGGCATCTCATCGGTCGTCACGCGATCCAATAGCAGCGACGCTGACGAGTCGTGCGGCATCAGCGCTGAGCCAGAATCCCCGCCGGTCAACATCAGCCGAACCAAACGCAGATCAAGCCCCCCAGCCAACTCGGGCTCCTCCCCGTGGCACAAAAAACAGTGCACCTTGAGAATCGGCCGTACATGCTTTTCGAAGTAAAGTTCCAGCGATTCCGGCGCGTCGGCAGCCTTGGCCGATTTATCGACTTGAGCAGACACCGGGCTTTCGACGCCGCAAATGACACCGCCAAGCAGGCAAGCCATGATCCAGACAAGTCGCCAGAGCAAGCATCGATCTAACTGCCAAGAAGTCATAACACCCGGATGGATCGGTTTTGGGGCGGTAGCCATGCAGCAGACTCCATATCTCGGCCCCGAACCAACAAGCCACTACTTCAAACGTCGGACCTCAATCCACGACCCGCTCTGCTCCCCATGATACACCCGATGGGTTGCCTTGACAAAGTCATCTTCGTCAGCTTCAAAAATATTTTCCACATATTTTTGTGGATTGCGATCCACCAAGGGGAACCAACTGCTCTGCACGTGAATCATAATGCGATGCCCCTTTTTGAACGTGTGATAGACGTCCTGCAACGGAACGCGAACCGGTGTGACCTGGTGCGGCACAAACGGTTCCGGCTGTGAATAGCTGTTGCGGAACCGCCCGCGGAACACTTCACTGCGTACCATTTGTTGGTAGCCGCCCAATTCGATACCTGCCGGAGTGGTGGCTTGATTCGGAGTCTCTTCTGGGTAGACGTCGATCAACTTGACCACCCAATCGGCATCGGTCTGGGTTGTACTGACCTGCAGGTGTGCGGACAGCGGCCCGACCAAAGTCACGTCTTCCTCCAGAACGTCTGTCTGATAAACCAGCACATCGGGGTGCTCGGTGGCAAACCGCTGGTCGTCGGTCATGTACGGTCGCGGAGTAAAACGGATGGTCAAGTCTGACATTTTCCGGTAGGGCACGGGTTTGGCTGGGTCGCTGTCAAACTCGGCGAAACCATTTGCGGTCGGACCGGGCGTAAAGCTCAATTGCTGGTCGTCACCGAAATGCATACCGAACGGTTCGGATTCCCGAGGAGGCCAATGGTCAAAGGTCTGCCATTGTCCGCGGCCCGTATCGTAGACGAGGGCTTCGAAGGCCGGCGGTTGAGCGACTCCTTTGAGAAAATGCTCAAAAAAGGGCAATTCGACCTCACGTTGGTAGTACTCGGAGATCCCCAAGCCGAAGTCCAGGTTCCCGACTTGCGTGTTCGGCGCGGCACTGGACCATTGCCCGTGACTCCAGGGTCCCATGACCAAGCAGTTGAACATTTCCGCATGGTTCTGTTCCAAGGTTTGGTAGATGTTCAATGGGCCGTACAAGTCTTCCGCATCGAACCAACCTCCCACGGTCATCACGTTCGTGCGGATGGGTTGTTCGTTTCGTGCTAATGGCGGCAGGATACTTCGGCGTTGCCAGAACTCGTCGTAGTTGGGATGACTGCTCAGTTGCTTCCAGAAGAAACAGTCCTCACCGTAATACTGTCGCGAGTTCTTCAAGGGTCCCAAGTTCAAATAGAACTCGTACGCATTTCCGCTGGGACGTGGCGACATCGGGGGCACCCAGTTCTCGGTTGTCGGACCGTTGTGTTGGTAGCCGAACGTCCCCGTCGCCGTCCAATACATCAGGATATAGGCCCCTTGGTGGTGGAAGTCGTCGAAGAAAAAGTCCGCAATCGGCGCCTGCGGGGAACTGGCGACCAAAGCCGGGTGATGTTCCGGCAGAGCGGCTGCGGAATAAAACCCGGGGTAAGAAATACCGCTGATGCCTACCTTGCCATTGTGGCCCTCGAGATTGGACAACAGCCAGTCGATGGTGTCGTAAGTGTCCGAGCTCTCGCTGATCCCCTCTTCGTGCGGCACATGCGGTCGCATGTTGTCATAACTGCCCTCCGAATTCCAGCGACCGCGGACGTCTTGTTTGACGAAGATATAGCCAGCCCGTTCCAGATACGCGGAGGGCCCGATGCTGCGAGCCATCTCTTGGCCATAGGGGCGGCAACTGTAGGGCGTTCGATTCATCAACAGCGGGTAGTCACGGCTGCGATCCTTCGGTCGATACACCGTGGTATGCAGCAAGATGCCGTCCCGCATCGGCACGCGGTACTCGAACTTTTCGTAGTTCTCCTGTATGTACGTACCGCGGTCCAACACCGGTGCGTCTTGCGCCAGGTTGGGACGAAGCTGACCCGCCGGACCTAAACAGACCAGGAGCAAGCCGAGCAACAACCCCATGGAGACGCGACGAGCCGGGGAACTTGAGGCAGCCCAAGGAAGACCACGGTGCTCTGGTCCCTCGCTGAGCTGAGCCTCGCAGAGGTGAGCCTCGCAGAGGTGATCTGCCCGCGTGTGACCTGCCCGCGTGTGATCCTCACTGAGGGGCATTAACTCGGACGGATCTATGGAGAACTGGTCGGTCGTAAGGAAACTCCCGCACGAGCGATTCATGGTAAGCCTTTCGATCGGAGTGCAAGTCTACTCGAGCCATAGCCAAGCCGCGGCTCTCGGCACCCTGTGCCAAAAACCGTCCGCTCGGCCTCGCTCGTGCCGACTCCGATTATCGCTTACGCCGCACGCGTTGAGAATCAGGGGCGAGATCTGTCCGCCTGATTGTGGTTAGGCCCCAGGTAGCTTGAGTTCCTGGCCGCTCCACTGCCGTATCGGCCACTGGTAATCCGCGAATTGGTAGGTAAACGCTCCGTCTGGGAACAGGTCGATTTGGCCATAACACGGCAGAAACCCGTACTCCGAGCCTCCCCACCAGGCACCAGAGACGGCGCCGCCGCAGATGTACCATACTCCGCGGTACTCGCAGCGATCCTGCGTGTGCATGTGTCCACTCAGGCATAATTTGACATTTGGGAATTGTCGGAAGATTTCCGAAATTTCCCAGCAATCAAAGTGTTGCCATGTACCGGGTACCACGACGTCTCGCTCTTTGACGCAAGAGTTGCCGTATACGCTCGATGTGACACTGAGGATGGGCAGGTGCGAGTAGACGCAGACGGGCGTGTCGCGGGGCGTCTTCCTCAGGTCATCCACTAACCATTGGAAGTGCTCCTCCGTCAGTCGTCCGTACTGCGGCCATTCTATGACTGAATTCAGGGCGATAAAGTGCCAGCCGCCTCGGTCGAAGCTATAGTACGGTGCCGGCATGCCCAGAACTTCCATCATCAGGCCGAATCCCTTCTGAGCGGCCTGGCGTTCATCCACCGGCTCCAAGCCATCCCAGACGTCATGGTTGCCCAAACAGGAAAAAATCGGTACCGAACAATCGGCCGTCGCTGCTTGCCAAAGTTCGATCTGCTGTTGGGCTCGTTGCCCAGACACTGCACCGTCCACCCCCATCACCGTATCGCCCGTATTCAAGACCAGATCGGGCGACCAATCATCGCGGAACATGTGGCGAAACATCGTCCGGACACCCTCTGGAGCATTGCGATCGCCCGTGATGTGCACGTCGGTGATATGAGCCGCTCGCAAGCTTGGTGCTGGTCGGTGCCCCACAGCAGTGGATATCGCTCCAGCCGCTACCAAGGCTCCGTTGGCCCCCAACCATTGTCGTCGAGTAAACATTTGTTCAGTCCTCTCTCCAGGGTATCGAGCGGGCAAGCGATGGGTTGTTGGACGGCGCGAATCGCCGCCACGCGTTGCATTGTGGAAGTTGCTGCAACCGACGACAACCGCCCGATCGATGAAGCTTTGCACACAGAAACCGACCTTCGATGTATGCGACGGTTAGTGGAGCTTTCTTGCTTGGGGTGCCGCTGGTCCGCTTGGATGAAGCTATCTGGAGCCGCTGGGCCCGGAGTTGCGACATCTTGGCAATCGCCAACGACAAGCACTGGAAGGGCTCAAGAATCGCCGAATCCTGTCATCGGCCTGCGCCAGACGTCGAATAGCGGGTTCCAGCCAGGGAAGTCTGAGAGTAAACTTAGGGTCTAAACGGGGCATACCAGGGTAGACCGATGTAAGACGATTCGATTGATGTGATCGGATGTCGGTGTCGTCGGAACGTGAAAAGGGAAAAAACATGCAACGCCGCCAATTCTTTCAATGGTCCGCATCGGGCGCTCTCGGATTCGGACTCGGGTCCAACTCACGATCAAACGCCACTGGTCCGTTCGCAATTGGGTCAAGCGAAACCCTTCGAGGGACGAAGTCTCAATCGGTCGCAAAGAATATTATTTTTCTGGTCAGCGATGGCATGAGCGGCGGAACCCTGCAATTGGCCGATCTGTACGCCAGCCGCAAAACGGGTCAGCGTAGTAGTTGGATGCAGCTTTACGAGACTGGCCAATCTCCGGCGGGGCAGCCGATCTCGCGAGCCTTGATGGAAACGGGTTCAGCGAACTCTTGGGTGACCGATTCGGCTGCCGCGAGTTCTGCGTGGGGTGGCGGGGTCCGCGTCAACAACGGAGCCCTCAACGTCGGACCGAACGGCGAAAAATATCAACCAATCCTACAGAAGTTCAAGGCGGCCGGCAAAGCGGTCGGCTGCGTAACCAGTGTCCCAATCACTCATGCTACGCCGGCTGGTTTTTGTATCAATCAGGCAAGCCGCGGGGATCAAGCAGAGATCGCCAACGACTATCTGGGTTTGAAGTTCGATTGCATGTTGGGTGGCGGAGACGAGTTTTTTGCTGCCGATAAACGGGCCGATAAACGAGACTTGTACGCGGAGGCCGGACAAGCTGGCTTTCATGTCGCGCGAACCCTGACCGAACTGCAGCAGACGCCGATTGACATGCAACCGGTACTGGGTGTCTTCCACGAATCGGCCATCCCGTATGCTTTGGACCATGCACACGACCCTGCCCTGCAGGCGTCCGTGCCTACGCTCGCTGAGATGACTCGGTTTGCCCTCAAACGGCTTGCGAGCAATCCCCAGGGCTTCGTTGTGCAAATTGAAGCGGGGCGGGTCGACTGGGCCGCGCATGCCAATGACACCAACGCCCTGATTCACGATCAGCTGGCGTTTGATGAAGCGGTTCAAGTGGCTCTGGAATTCGCCGCTGCCGACGGCAATACGCTGGTTGTCATTACCACTGACCATGGGAACGCCAATCCTGGATTGATCGGCACCAGTGGCTCGAATGAGAAGTTCGACCGTTTGCTGGACGTCCGCCACACGAATACCTGGGTCATGCACGGCCTGCGGGAAAATTGGCAAGTCGCTGAGATCCGCGCTCGGATCGAATACGCCCAGGGCCTACAGATCTCGGCTGAGGAAGCTCAGATACTCCACGACCACATCGCACCGCTGTCCGCGGCCGATCGGTTGAATGATCGAAATTTGCCCTTCGCGAAGCTGGCAAACATCCAGAAAAAGCTGACCGCCGTCGGTTGGGCTGGCGATGATCACTCGGCAGATTACGTCGAATTGACCATGCTTGGACCGGGCAGCGAGTCGCTGACGCCGTTCATCAAGAACTACGAGATGCACAACTTCCTCTTGCAGGCCGCTGGGATGCTTGTCTCGGGGTAGTTGGGCAGTGCCTAACGACATACGGGCTGAGGGAGTCGGGATTGGCCCCGTGCCCAGTTCCGAACAAGATACGGGCTGAGGGACTAGGGATTGGCGCAGTGCCCCGTGGGCTGGGCCAATCCCCCCCCGCGGTCTGCGTTCGCGCCCGTTGCCAGATAGGTTCCAGCCGGTTGGCAGCGCGGAACCGATTGGGCGACTTGATAGGTCGTAGTCAAACAAAGCACCCCATCCCCTCGCCTTCCCCCATTCCTCTGCTTATACCTGACTGCCTTCCCTCTCTAGCCACGCCTGACCGCCTTCTCTCGCTGGCTACACCTTCCCTCGCTAGCTACGCCTGACCGCCTCCCTCACTAGCTGCGTCTGACCGCCTCCCTCACTAGCTACGCCTGACCGTCTTCCCTCACTAGCTACGCCTGACCGCCTTCCCTCCCTTGCTATCTCCAGTCGCTTCGCCTCTCTGGCAATCTCTAATCACATTGCTTTCCTGGCTGTCCCGAGGCGGCTTGCGTTCTAGCCAACCTAACGCCTGCCTGTCCCCAACTCTGCCGTCCAACCTGGCGTCTGCCTGGCGTCAACTTTGCCACCCAATCTGATTCCAGCCTGTCGCCAAACTCCACTCCCCACCCAGCTCTGCCGTCCGCCACCCTGCGAGTCGCCCGGCGTCTGCCTGTCCCCGACTCTGCTACCCAATCTGGTTCCTGCCTGTCCCCTCGCGCGAACCACCGAACTGCCTCCCAGCCTGGCATCTGCCTGTTCCCCGATCTTCCACCCAACCTGGCGTCTGCCTGTCCCCAGTTCTTGTACCCAACCTGGTTCCTGCCTGTCCTCCAACGCGAGCTAGCAGATCCGACTGGCATCCGGACATCCGGATCTGCCTGTCCCCAACTCTGCCATTCAGCCGAGCGTCTGCAGTCCCCCAGCGAGTGCCACGCCCTGGCGGCTGCCTGTCCCCCAGCGGGAGCTAGTGACGTCCGGATCTGCCTGTCCCCAACTCTGCGAATCGGCTTGCCGTCTGCCCGTCCCTACTCTGCGAATTGCCTTGCCGTCTGCCCGTCGCGACCATGCTGGACACCGATCTGCCTGTCCCCAAGTGATGCTATCACCCGATGTAGCTAATTGAGCGGTCTCAGTCTGAATGAGGATCGAGTGGACAAGAGAACCCCCGTCGGCAGATGAGTGGTTGGCAGATGAGCGGGGAGAAGCGACCTCCGTGGTCATAGAGTACAGCCTCACCAACCGGTGACCAACCGGTTTCAAACAGCGTCGCCCGGTTGGACCAGATCCACGTGGACCAAGATCAATCCGTCACCCTGAGTGATGTGGATCCGGTGGTTGCCGCACTTGGGGCACTGGAAGCTCACGGAATACAATTCGCTGTCCTGCTGGCACGAATCGCAGTGCATTCCCAAAGGAACCTGCCGGAGTACCAGTTCCAGTTCCGCCAGGCCCCGCTCGGTCGCAACCTCGGCAAAGGCGAACTCCAGCAACAAGGGCTCGACCCCAGCCAGCGGCCCAACATCGACCGTTGCAGCCCGGGGCACCAACCCCGGATATTCGGCGGCCACCTGTGTGATCTGGGTTAGCAACGCCTGGGCCAGCGATCGCTCATGCATTGCCCTGCCCCGCTGATCCAGTGTATTCGCTGGGATCACAGGTGGTCGGATCCCTTGGCATCAACGGTCCTCCCGCAGCGCCCGATCCGCCAGTGGCCGCCAGTTGTTCTTCGGCCCACGCGCGGAGTTCAACGGCGATTTGACGACCGATGCGACTGATCCATTCGTCGGTCAAACCACTTTCAGGGGCCGAATCTACGTGGACAGCCCATAGTTCGACGCGCGGCGGCAGCCACCCCAATCGATCGGCCAGCTGCAAGACTTGGGCCAAGTTCAAATCGTGGACCGTCGAGCTCAAAGATGCGACTACCCGTGGATCTGGCCAGCTCATTCGTGTGACACGCGGCCACCACGTCGAGCTATCGCGTTCGGCTCTAACCTCGACGGCCGCGGCGTTCCTAACACCATCATGCTCCGCCACGCCGATCCCAACACTTCCGCGCGCTTCGGCCTCCGTCGCGAAAGTTACGGGCAGCCCAGTTTGGGGCTCCGATTCAACCAGCCGAGCCGCATCGATCAGCGTCAGGGCCGGTCGACCATCCAACCAATCCAGCAGATCGCTGGGGACCAACGCCAGTTTGACGTCCCAGTGGGCGGTGGATTCTCGCTCCAGCCAACGAGCGACTTGCCAGCCAATTGTATCAGCCCCATGCGAGCTGCCGATACCGACCACCAACGAATTCGGAGTCCGACTCAAGACGATTCCCTTGGTTATTCTCGTTCGATCCGCAATTTGAGAAAGTGGGTCGAGCAGCTAATGCAAGGGTCGTAGTTGCGAATCAACTTTTCGCATTCCACCGCGATCACCTGGTCGGATTCGTCCATCCGTCTTTCCAAGAGGACACGCAAGTCGGCTTCGATCTGAGCTTGGTTCTGGGAGGTCGGCGGCACGATCTTGGCCAACTGAATACTGCCGTCTTCCGCTACCTCGTAGCGATGGTAGATCAAGCCACGTGGGGCTTCGGTCACGGCTCGACCCGTTCCGGCTCGTACTTGCAGCTTTTGTCGCGACAACGTTCCCCCACGATAAGACCTGAGAAGTTCCAGACCTTCCGCAAAGGCATGGACCACCTCCAAACAACGCGCCACAATGCCGTGGAAGGGGTTGTAGCAGGGTGTTTGCCAGCCAATCTCATCGGCGATGCGACGCGCGGGCTCTGCCATTTGGTCGCGACTGACGTTGATCCGCGCCAACGGACCCACAAAGTAAGTGGAACCACTCGGTATGCGACGCGACTGCAGGGCCGTGGAATGCGGCACTTGGATCTCTTCGAAATGGGCTTCGTAGTCGGCATGATTGATCCGCATTCCATCCGAACAGACCACGTCCCCTTCAATGATGGCATATTCGTCGGGATGCTGGATGGCGACATAATCGTACGGGCGATCAAATTCAGGTAGAGGCAGGCTGGCCACCCAGCGGACCGTTTCCAAGGCCGCCTCCAGGCCCCATTCGAACTCAGGTATAAGCTTCGCCAATTCAGATACTTTTGGTAAACGATAAAACCCGCCAACCGCCAGATTCACAGGATGAATCGCTCGACCACCAAGTGCCTCCAGCAGGGCGTTGCCCAGCTTCTTTTGTCGCAGACCGCGTTTGACCACGTCCGGAAACCGCTCGGCCAGTTCAATGCCACTGTTGAGGTCGAACAGATCGGGCGCCTGGAGTAGGTGCACATGCAAGGTATGACTTTCGATCCATTCGCCGCAGTACATCAAGCGCCGCAACGCGCGAATCTCACCAGGTACTCGCGTTTGAAACGCCGCCTCCAGTGCCTGGACGGCCGTCATTTGGTACGCAATCGGGCAAATGCCACAGATACGGGCCGTGATGTCGGCGACATCCGTGTACGGCCTGCCCCGCAACAGCGATTCGAACAAACGCGGCGGTTCGAAGATCACCAATTGCACGTCCTGGACGGTTCGCCCACGCAGTTTAACCAGCAGCGACCCTTCGCCTTCGACGCGAGTCAAAATGGGGACGCGAATCGAACGATCCGACGGATTGACACTCATGACGATGCTGGCTCCGTCGCAGAGGATGCTGCCAAGGACGTGTCCAAGGATGTTTCCAAGGATGCGTCCAAGGATGGATGCAGGGGCTTGGGCAGACCTGCCAATTGCCACAAACGCTGGCCTCCCCGAGCGAACTCGGGCGCGTAAGCATTGATGCCATGTAGAGCCAACGCCGCTTGGTCCGACGCCATCCGCGGCAGTAACACATGATCCGATAGGGCGCGGGTATTGGGTTGCACGGTTGGGCCGAAGCAGCCGTAGCATCCACGATCGTAGGCTGGACAAATCGCGCCGCAGCCGCTGTGCGTCACAGGACCCAAGCACGGCAAATTTTGCGTGACAACCACGCAAACCGTACCTCGTCGCTTGCATGCCTGACAGACGCTCTCGGTCGAGGTCCGCGGTCGATGACCTGCCAACAGCGAAGCGATGACCTCCAACAACTGGTACTTATCGATCGGGCAACCACGCAACTCGAAGTCGACCTTGACGTGGGCCGCAACGGGCGTGGAAGTCGCCAGTGTTTCGATGTAATCGGGCCGAGCATAAACCGCTCGCATGAACTCGTCATGATCGGCGAAGTTCCGCAGGGCCTGGATGCCACCAGCCGTCGCGCACGCTCCGATGGTAACCAGGTACTTGGAATCGGCCCGCAGTTTTAGTAGCCGATGACGATCCTCCGGTGTGGTGATGGAACCCTCGACCAGTGTCAGGTCGTAGGGCCCCGGCTCCAAATGGCTGGAGGCTTCGGCAAAGTGCGAGATCTGGACGGCTCGGGCGACCGTCAAGAGTTCGTCCTCCAAATCCAGCAGAGCCAGCTGGCAGCCGTCGCAGGAGGCAAACTTCATCACCGCCAATTTGGGTCGCTCAGACATCAAAGGTCCCTTATCGACAGGAGGCTGTGAATTCGGTCATAGCGAAAGACGGGGCCATCCTTGCAGACGAACCACGCTCCCCATTGGCAGTGACCGCACAGACCCGCCGCGCACTGCATGTTGCGTTCCATTGATAGCCAGACGGAAGTGGCGGGAATTCCCCGTCTGAGGGCGGAAACCGCGGAGTAGTGCATCATGATTTCCGGACCGCAAGTCAGAACTTCCGTCTGGTCCGGTTGTACGTCCGGCAAGCGATCCAGTAGCAATGGCACCACGCCCACGTTTCCGTCCCAAGCGTCGTCGGCTCGATCCACTGTCAGTTCGACTTCGACGCCAGCTGCCCGCCATGCGTCGATCTCGTCCGCAAACAAGAGTTGCTCTGGCGAGCGTGAACCGTGCAGTAAGACGACCCGGCCGAAGGCCTCGCGTTGTGACACCATGGCATAGATCATCGGCCGCAGCGGCGCCAGGCCCAAACCCCCAGTCATCAAGATCACATCTCGACCCAAGCAGGTGTCCCAGGGCCACGGCGCGCCAAAGGGACCACGCACGCCGATGGTATCGCCCACCTTGAGACGCGAAATCGAATCCGTGACTCGACCGACGAAGCGAATTGTATGAATAAAGTCGGTCCCGTCGTGCGCGGGTGGACCGCTGTGGCTGATCGCCGATTCGCCGCAACTCGGCAGGTAGAGCATGTTGAATTGGCCCGGCAAAAAGCGATACGCTTGGGCCACGTCGGGATTCTGGAAGCGAAACCGGTAGGTGCTAACCGAGTCGATCTCGGGACGAATGTCGGTGATCACCGCGACTTGAGCCACCCAGGGATCGCAGGCGGCGGTCGGATCAATCCGCATACTGCAGTCGGTCGTCGGTTCTGCTGCAACGTTCGTCTCGGCATTCTCCGTATGTGGATTGATCACGATCGCGTCTCCGCGTCGGCGTCCTGGTCCTGGCAGATCAGCGTGGCTTCCACGGTCAGATCGATTCCGACTGGGCACCAGGTGATGCAGCGGCCGCAGCCGACGCAGCCCGACGTGCCAAATTGATCGACCCAGGTGGTCAGCTTGTGCGTCAACCATTGGCGATAGCGAGACCGCGTTTGGTCGCGTACTGGTCCCCCGCTGATATGGCTGAAATCAAAATTGAAGCAGGAATCCCACCGCCGTTCTCGGATCACTTCTTGGTCCGTCAAGTTGGTGACGTCGTCAACGGAAGTACAGAAGCAAGTGGGGCAGACCAAGGTGCAGTTGGCGCAACTCAGGCAACGCTCGGCCACGGCATCCCACTGTGGATGCTGCAGTCGCTCACGCAACACGGTTTGCACCCGGTCCCGATCCAACCGTCGACCGATATCGTCCACCGCTCGCTGTCTCGCTCGTTCGGCGGCTTGGTCCTGTTCGTCCTGCAACGGTTCCAATGGCAAGTTAGCGGCCAATGCGGCGCCGCGTTCCGATCCCACTTCGACGACAAAGCCGCTGGGCAACTCAGTCAGTCCCAAGTCGTAGCCCTGCTGGCAGCGTGGACCGCTGCCCATCGACGTGCAGAAACAAGTCGCCGCCGCCATCGTGCAGTTGATCGCAATCAATAGTGCCTGTTCCCGGCGTTGCTGGTAGACCTTGTCGACAAAGCCCGACTGCAAGAATACTCGATCTTGCACGGCGATGGCTGCCAAGTCACAAGCTCGGACCCCCAAGAACGCATAACGCACGACGGGCTGCACGACTTCACTCATCCGCCAACCGTCGTCGGTTTGCTGCGATCGCATCAAGTTCACTTGCGGCGGAAACAGAAATCGTTTCCACGAGTGCGGCCCAACGGCGTACCCAAACAAGGCATCGTCGTCGCGTCGCTGCAGACGATACAGGCCCGGGCCTTGCTCTTCTGTCCATCCGGCCGGCAGATCTTCGACCCGTTCGAGCGAGTCGTAGACGATCGCACCCTGATCCAACCGCGGCCCGATCACTTGATAGCCCTGCCCTAACAACAGATCCAATAGCGTCTGCAAGGCGGAACGCGGCAAGAAACTCGCCGCGGGCGTCATCCCAGCCACTTCAGTGTCGGTCGGCAAAGTGTTGGTCATCGCGATTCGCCCGCAGAAAACAGGTCCAGCATCTGCAGTCGAGTCGCCGTCAGTCGTTTGGCCAACCCCGCGGCCATCAGCTTGATGAACTCGTAGCCGAACAATGGATCGGCTGCCGCCAAGGCACTCAATTCGCCACTGGTCAGGCGGAGCAGGCGAGCATTCGTCATGCACTGTGCGTCGCAGGTCATGCGGCCTTCCCCCAGGACCGAAGACCAAGCCACCAACTCGCCCGGGCCCACCGTCAGAATTCTCTGGCGGCCCCGACCCGGAATGGTCATGGCCAACTCCAATTTGCCCGACACCAGCAGGTAGACGCCGTCGTGCTGCTGGCCTTCGCGAAACAAGAACGTGGCCGCTGGCCACTCGACGACTCGAGCGACTGAAATCAACTGCTCGAGCGTTCGCTGCGATAAATGTCGGTGCAGATCTAGCTGCTCCACGGCTGCTTGGACCTCGATGCTCATCGATGGTTCGCCTTGAATCGTCGCCTGAAGTTCGCGCGGCCTAGCTTCGGCCCGCGCGTTCTACCCCAAGTGCCCGCCCCGAGTATAAGCGAATTCAGCAACGGAAAGAACAGGCGTTCCAGCACTTGCACGCCCGAGCCAACTCGAGGGCCACAAGAACCCGAGTCCCAGCCAATCAAGCCAGCCAATCAAGCCAGCCAATCAAACCAGCCAATCAAGCCAGCTAGTCAAGCCCGCTTGAACGTTGCGGGCCAGCTTTTGTCAGTCGACCGACGACGCGGTAGCCCGGTCGTGGGGCAGACGATCTTCGTCAAAGGAATTGGTCCCACAGGAGCTTGATTGCCATAACCATTGTCATGGCAATGACCAAGTAACGAAATAGCTTTTCCGGAATCCGTGATACAACCGCCAAACCCACACGGATTCCCACGAATATGGCTGGTAAAACCAGTAGATTGGCGGTCAGCGTCGACCAAGTAATCGTCTGCCAAAAAATGGCATGCAACGGCACTTTGAACAGGTTGACAATTAGGAAAAACCACGCGAGGGTCCCCATGTAGTTGTTCTTCGGGATCCGAGTGGCCAGCAGGTAAACCGCCATCACTGGTCCGGCCGCGTTGCCAATCATCGTTGTGAAGCCACCCAACCAGCCGAAACTGTAGCCGATCAGGGAATGGCGTTGGACCCAGGCGGACAAGTCGATCGATTCCTGTATCACCAGCAGGACGACGGTTCCAATGATGATCCACGCGATCAGCTTGGTGAACAGTTCGTCGGACACCCACAGGCCAACCACCAGAGCCATCAGCACCCCGATGATCGCTGGTGGCAACAACCGCACCAAGTAGCTCCAATCCGTGTGGCGGTGGTAGTGCCGCACTGCGAACGCGTCCGCCAGGCAGAGAATAGGCAGCAGCAAACCGGTGGAGGGGCGACCGCCAAACATGGCTGCCATGACCGGTACGACTAACATACTGAAGCCCTTGAGGCCGGCCTTGGCCAACCCCGTCAGAAAGGCGGCGGCGACTAGGACCAACCATTGTTCAAGCGAAAATTCAGGTATCACAGGGTCCGTGACAATCGAATGGCACCATCGGTTGCTCCCACAGGTGACGGTCGGGTCACCCAAGGAGGACTGGCCCCGGGGTCCAGCCTACTCCCCGCTCGCCTAGGCTGCCAAGGCGTCCAACGGGGGTTTTCCGAGGATAGAAATGGCGGCAAACCGCGTTGAAACGGCCGACCGGAATGCCGACGATTGCCTTGATCTGGATGTTTTGCCCCCCCGCCGTTGACCGAGCAGCGTTTCCAAACGTACATTGTCGTTTGATACTCGTGCCCGACGGCGGGTCGAGACTTGCGCCGTTCCGCCGCGGGACGGCGGAATTGAAATTGACTTGAATTGCCCAACAGCAAGGACCGCTCGTGTCAGGATTGTCAGTTATCGGATTGCAGTGGGGGGACGAGGCCAAAGGGAAACTGGTGGACTTGTTCGCCGCGGATCACGACATCGTGGTCCGCTATCAAGGCGGTGCGAACGCGGGCCATACCGTGGTGGTGGGCGACAAAGTTTATAAGCTGCACCATCTTCCCAGCGGTATCGTGCACTCGCACGCCACGGCCATCGTCGGGCCCGGCGTGGTCACCAATCCGCAAACCATCCTGGGGGAACTCGAGTCGCTGGCGTCCCAAGGGGTCAGTTACGAGGGACGACTTTGGCTGAGTGATCGTTCTCATGTGGTCATGCCGTGGCACGTAGTCGAGGATCAATTGGTCGACCGCCTGAGCGGGAAAGAGGACCAGATCGGGACCACGATGCGCGGCATCGGACCGTGCTACCGCGACAAGGTTGGCCGCAGCCATGCGATCCGCTTGGGCGATCTGCTGCGAGGGAATTTCCCGCAGCGAGTGGCCGAAATCGTGAAGCTGAAAAATCAGATCTTGCGGGCGATGGATCCCGAATCCAGCTGGCAGCCGCTGGACGCTGCCGAAATTACCCAGCGGTACCTGGGCTACGCGGAGACTCTGCGGCCGATGATCCGGGAAACCACTCAATGGCTGCTGGATGCCCTGGAGGCGGGCCAACGCGTCCTGTTCGAGGGGGCTCAAGGGGCACTGCTTGATATCGACCATGGCACATTCCCATTCGTCACCTCCAGTAACAGTTCCGGAGTTGGCGTCTGTGGCGGGTCAGGCGTTCCTCCCCGGTGGATCGACAAGGTGGTCGGGGTCGTCAAGGCCTACAGCACGCGGGTTGGCGGCGGACCTATGGCTACCGAACTGGACAACGAAATTGGCCAACGGATTCGTGAGCGGGGCCGGGAATACGGCACCACGACGGGCCGACCTCGCCGCTGTGGCTACCTGGATTTGGTCGCCCTCCGCTACACCGCCCGACTCAGCGGCGTCAGCTCCCTGGCCGTGATGATGCTGGACGTGCTCAGCGGGTTCGAAGAGCTGAAAGTCGCCACCGCCTACCGCATCGGCGACACGGTGCTCGACACGTTCCCTTCGCACGCTGACGACCTCAAGCAGGTCACGCCGGTGTACGAGACGTTGCCGGGCTGGCCAGAAGAGATCACCGCCGCCCGGACCTGGGATGACCTGCCAGTCAACGCCCAAGCCTACGTTCGTCGGATCGCCGATGCCGTGGGAAAACCGGTAGAATGGGTCTCGGTCGGTCCCGATCGCCAGCAAACGATCCACTGTTCCTAGCCAACGTTTTGCATGACAAACTTGCCTCAAACCTCGATCCACCCGCCGAATTTGTTGCCCGACCGCGAACTGTGGCCGCGGCACATCGCGGTCATCATGGATGGTAATGGTCGCTGGGCCGAGTCCCGTGGCCTGTCGCGCAGTGAAGGTCACCAGAACGGCTCGACGGCGGTCCAAAAGGTCGTGGAAGAGGCCGCCCGACTGCAAATTGGCTACCTGACGCTCTACTGCCTCTCGAACGAGAACTGGAAGCGGCCCGAGCACGAACTGCAGTTTCTGATGCATTTGTTAGAGCACTACATGATCGCCGAACGAGCCGGGCTGGCAAAAAATAACATTCGCCTGCGGGTCTTTGGTCGCCAAGCCGGCATTCCCCCGCAAGTCTGGCAGGAGATGGAAGAAACAAAACGGCTGACTCAACACAACACGGGGCTTCAGCTCTGCCTGGCGATCAATTACGGCGGGGCAAGAAATCGTCGACGCCCGCCGTCGCCCAAAAAGCCGTCAGCGGCCAGATGAAAGTGGAGGACATCGAGGAAACGACGATCTCCCAGCATCTGTACACCCACGATGTACCTGACCCCGACCTACTCATCCGGACTGCCGGCGAAATGCGAGTCAGCAACTATCTGTTGTGGCAGATCAGCTACGCGGAAATCTGGGTCACCCAACGCTGCTGGCCGGATTTCTCGGAGGCCGACCTGCACGACGCGATCGCTGACTTCGCCGGACGAAAACGGAAATTCGGTGGACTAAATCTCAACGCGACCCCGTAAAAGGTGTCCCCAAATCCGTAAAATTTCACCCTAAAGCCCTAGCCATCCCAAGCCTCGATTCGCTATATTGGCTGTCCGGTTTATCCACAGTCACCAGGAAAGGAAGAGCCAGTCACCATGGCCGAACAGGAAAACGCAACCCTCGATATGGACGGGACCGCCGACGGAGCGACGGAAAATAAGGAAAAACTTAATTTTCAGGTCGATGTGAAGGTGACCGGGGACTGCCAGCGGCACGTTACCGTCACTATCCCGGTAGACGACGTGCAACGCTATTTCAAGCAACGCTACGACCAACTCATGCCCGTTGCGGAAATCCCTGGTTTCCGACCCGGAAAAGCCCCGCGGAAGTTGATCGAAAGCAAGTTTCGCAAAACCGTCACGGAACAGGTCAAGGGCTCCTTATTGCTTGATACGTTGACCCAAATCGGGGACGAACAATTGTTCTCGGCCATTGGGGAACCCGAATTCGAGTTCGAAGCCGTGTCGTTGGAGGAGAACCAGCCGCTGGAGTTCGAGTTCGACATTGAAGTCCGTCCGGACTTCGAGTTGCCGCAATGGAAGGGCATCGAGTTGCCGCGATTGGCTCACGACTTCACCGTCGCCGAGATCGATGCTCAAGCCGGCCAGTTCCTCCGTCGCCAATCGAGCCTGTTGCCAGCGACCGACGCCGTCAAACTCCGTGACCAAGTCACGTTGAACGTAGATGCCTCGCTCGATGGACAACCGTTGGCCACGCTCTCCGAGATCGAAGTCACGGTTCACCCGACCCTCAGCTTCCGAGATGGGAATGTAACGGGATTCGCCGAATTGGTCGTCGGCAAGTCGATCAACGATACCGTTGCCGCCAAGGCCCAGATCTCGACGTCGGCCGCCAACGAGACAGCACGCGGCAAAGAGGTCGATCTGACTTTGACGATTTTGGATATTAAACGCTACGAAGACAGCGAACTGAACGAAAGCACTTTCAAGCGGTTCGGTGAAGAGTTCAGTGACATCGGTGAAGTCCGGGATGCGATCAAGGCGGAATTCGAACGCCGCATGGCACACGAAGAGAATCGACAGATCCGTGCCGCCATCACAAATTCGTTGACCGAAGCCGCCAACTGGCAGTTGCCGCCGGATCTGTTGGCCCGCCAAAGTCGCCGCGAACTCGACCGAGCGGTGATGGAACTCCGTCGCAATGGCATGAGTGAAGAATTCATCAACGCCTACGAAAACAATTTGCGACAGAACAGCGACCAGCAAACGGCCATCGCACTCCGCGAACACTTCATCCTGGAACGCATCGCTGAAGCCGAGGGGATCGAGGATAGCCCCGAAGACTACGATCAAGAAATTGCCTTGATCGCAGCTTCCTTGGGTGACTCGCCCCGTCGAGTGCGGTCGCGTTTGGAGAAAGCCGGACAACTGGATGCGCTCCGCAACCAAATTGTCGAACGCCGCGTGATTGACTTGATCAAGTCGCATGCGACTTTCAAGGACCAAGACTTCCCGGTTCCTCAAGACGATGTTTGTGCGATCCGCGAATACTTGGTCGGCAAGTCCGAAGCCGAAATTCCCGTCGCCAAATCCGACTTTGTCGAACCGACGAATGCCATGGGCAAGGGCGACCATGTTGCCCCACGCTCGGGTCGCTAAACACGGTAAGCGAACCACAAAATGAATAACGAGAAAGCCTGGTCGGCGTTTGCCCTGCCAGGCTTTTCTTGTAGATCGAGCGGGTTATGAATCCACAACTGCCGACTCAGGCACTAACTTGGCTGGGGCAGGTTACTCCCTTCCAGCCGCTGTTCGGTTTGACTCGCCCGCATCTGCAGACCATCGTAGGGCCGTACTTGCCGAGTGTCCAAGTTCCACCTCAAGAGACCTGTCTCTTGTCGCTGGCCGACGGTGATACGCTCAGCGTGCATGCGAATCCTCCGGCAGGTGAGGCGATTGCCGGAGCGGACGATCCAAAAGGGCCGGTGGTTTTGGTATCGGTCCATGGGCTGGCCGGGTGCCACCGCAGTCCTTACGTACAGCGCTTGGCTGGGTGGGCCACGCAACGCGGTTGGTACAGTTATCGCATGGACCTACGAGGAGCCGGGCAAAGTGGGCTCGACTCCCGCTATCTCTATCACGCCGGTCGCAGCGACGACGTGTTGGCAGTTCTCCGCTTCGTCAAGCAACGACATCCGAACGGTCGCATTTTTCTCTGCGGATTCTCGCTCGGTGCGTCCATTACTTTGCACCTGTTGGCCAATCAGCTGCGAACGGTGGAGGCAGGGGTGAACCTGCGATCAGCAGAGGGGCAGACGTCGCGGCTGGCTGCCGAACAGGCCCCGCCTGCGGCTGATTTGATCGAGGGAGCGATCGCTGTCTGTCCGCCCTTGGATCTGGCCGTGAGTGCTCGACACATCCAACGCGGCATCAATCGAGTTTACGACCGGGTTTTTGCTCGCGCTTTGTGGCAGGCTGTGCTGGATCGACCCAGAGCCCGACAGCAACTCGGATCGCAGCTGCCCAGCCGACGACCACCCACGCTGTGGGATTTCGATCAACAAGTCACCGCACCGTTGGGCGGATTCCCGTCCGCCGAATTCTATTACCAACGCTTTAGCACCCGTGAACAGGTAAGGCACATCGAGGTGCCAACGCTGGTGATTATCGCACAAGACGATCCGCTGATTCCATTTACAACAGCGGAGAATGTGGTTTGGTCTCCCAGCACCAAAGTCGTCGTCACCCCACGCGGCGGCCATCTGGGCTTTATTGGTCGCGCTTCCAATTTCGCTGGGCCGAAAACCAACCGCTGGCTTGAACTAGCAATCGTCGACTCCATTCAATCCCACCTCGACCAGCTACCTTCGTGAGACAGAGACGATAGCCGGGCCATCGGCACTTCACGCGGTTCACCCGAGACACCCATCTTTTGCCCTGGCGGGCACTCGGTAGGCATTGCGTTTTTCGGGGCCACTCATTAAGCCAACTCAATGGGCCACTCAATAGGGATAATCGATTTTTAGGCTACGAGCGTCGGAGCGTCGGGGACCCTGCATTTGGCGGGGTGTACATTTGGCGGGTACACTCAAGTTCATTTGGGTGGGACACTCAATTTTGACGTCGCTTGTTGGGTCAGTCAGATTTGCTTGGGGCAATCATCGGGGCCAGGCAAATTCTGGTCCCAGTGGCACAAACGGGGCCGGGCAAAATGCTAGTAACGGGGCCAGGCAAAGTTCGGATACGTCTGTCAGCGGCTTGACGACAAGTCGGCTGGGGTGTTCAGGAGCTGGCGCACAACAAAGGCTAGTAACGGGGACAGGCAAAATCTGGGTCCGTCTGTCGCCAGCTTGTCGAAAGGTGGGCTGGGGTGTTCAGGAGCTGACGCACGACAAACGGGGCCAGGCAAATTCGGGTCCCGACCGGGGCTCGGCGACCAGACGGCTTAGGTATGCCAGCAACGGGGCCAGGCAAATTCTGGTTCCGGTGCCACAAACGGGGCCGGGCAAAATGCTAGCCGCGGGGCTAGTAACGGGGCCAGGCAAAGTTCGGACCCGCCTGTCGTCGGGTTGACGACAGGTGGGCTGGGGTGTTCGGGAGCTGACGCACGACAAAGGATAGTATCGGGGCCAGGAAAAATTTGGGTCCTTGGATGTACGCAATAGCGAACGGCAAAATGCCAGTAACCGGGCCAGGCAAAATTTGGGTCCTGGCGTGCACGCAAGGCTAGTAACGGGGCCAGGCAAAATTTGGGTCCTGGGGTGCACGCAACAGCGAACGGCAAAATACCAGTAACGGGGACAGGCAAAATCTGGGTCGGTCTGTCGCCGGCTTGTCGACAGGTGGGCTAGGGTGCAACAACCGGGGCCGGGCAAAGTTCGGATCCGTCTGTCGTCGGCTTGATGACAGGTCGACTGGGGTGTTCCGGAGCTGACGTGGGCAGAAAGCGAATGTGTGCAGGCAAGAGGGACAGGCAAAATTGGTCTAGCGACGGGGCCAGGCAAATTCTGGTTCCGGTGCAACAAACGGGGCCGGGTAAAATGCTAGCCACGGGGCCAGGAAAATGTGGGTCCGTCGGGCAACCGTTAGGGGAAGCTTCGGGGGGCTAGGCCTTAGGTTTACCCACATCTTTTCATTTTTTTTGCGATCCGAGCACCGGTGAGCATTGCATGAAGTTCATGCCAGCCCTTCCATAATTTCTGCCAACCGGGTGGATGATCACCTTTACGGTTCTGGTGACCGCTCAGCCGCGCCAACGCTAGCACAAATTCGCTCACCGTCCAGTCGGTGCGCGGACTGCCGTGTCGCCACGCTGAGAGAACTTCAACGTATTCGGTGTCGATGTAGTCCGTTGCGGGACGGTCTTTGGTTTCCTCATTGCGGCTGTCGTCGCGGAGATTTAACAAGGTGATCGCAGTGATCGATGTCAACGCGATGGCCGGCTCCAGACGATCGGTATTGGTGAACTGGTAACCCTGTATACTCATTCCGGTCTTGAGGCACTTGTGGTACTCTTCCACCACCCATCTTTTCTCGTACCAGCCAACCACTTCGTAAGCGTCTTCGAATGTTTCGACTGGATGATTGGTGATCAGAAACCACTCCAAGCGTTCCTCGTTAGCAGGTGGGTTCACTTCCCAGACATGCACAACCCACACACAAACCGCAGCCGCCTTCTTTGATCTTGACACCTTGAGCTGAACCGGGCCACTGCTGACCGCTATCGTTGCCGTGCGCTTCTTACGCGTCACGTTCTCTTTCTTTCCCGTTCGGCCTTTGCTTTTGAACTCCGTTTTACCGGCGATTTTCAGTTCCCAGGTACCGAGCAGCGGAAGTCGGCGGGCTTGATCATGAAGCTTCGTGGATTTCGCTTGGCCAATTTCTTCGTGGCCCACGAAACAGTTCCGGTTGTTGCTCGAACGAATCAGAAAAGTCCGCCCGCTGTTGGCTTCATGTTCAATGAACTCCGAGGTGTCGGCACCTCGGTCACAGACATCGACAAGCTTTCGATCGGAGGGCAGTGGTTGAACTCCGGCGAGCCACAATAAACTCTCGCGTGAATCTCGTTTCTGTCGCTGGCTGCGGGTTTCTCCTTTTTTCACCTTAGGCCGACGATGAAGCACTTGATTGGCCAACCCCAGCGTGGCTCCTGTTTCCGGGCAAACAACCAGCGAATTCTGTGTGATGAAGCCTCGACGAAAGCCCGTTCCGATATGCCCCAGATCATCGCTCAGGGAATAGCGTTTGGTATACTCCAGTTCCGTGGAGTCATGGACGATCAAGGTAAATCCGCTGCGAGCCGGGAGGACTGTTTCAAACAGATACCGCTGGTGCGATTTCAGGATCGACTGATGAGTCACGCTTTTGCAGCCAAAGAGGCGGTACACGGCTTTCAGGTCTTTCGGTGAGTTAAACTTTTCGGGCAAGGAACCGCCCGGCCGATGAGCCATCCGGTCGGCAAGCTCCACCAATCTATCCGTTCGGCGTTTGTCACCCAAAACTGCATGGCCAAAATTGCGCTGACCAAAACTTGCGTCCGTAGCATCCATTCCGTTCTCTCCGTGTTAACTCTCAACACGACTAATACGAACCGACGGAGCAAACGGTTCGACTGAGCGGCATTTTTTTCTTGCCAACGCTAGCAAAAGTCAGGTAAATCGGGTAAAAAACAGTACAAAATGTGGGTAAACCTAAGGGCTAGGCAGAGTCACGGAGTTGACCGGAAGTTTTACTGACCATCTGGTGCCAGGCAACGATGAACTGGGTAAACGAGGTGTCAATTCGCCGGATCGGTCTGCCCCCGGCCTGTAAGGGATCCGGAGCGGCAGACCACCTCAATCTTGCCTGTTGGCCGATTCAATGACGGCAAGACGCAGTTGCTAGCTTGGTTGCATGCGGCCTTGAACAGACGAACTGCCGCCGCCGGATGTGACCATCCCTCGCTCAGAGAATTAAGGTTCGCTACCGCGCGTTGCCGTCCAACAGTCGCACGACGATTACTCGTGGTCTTCCATGGGAAATCGCACGATTCGATTGTGCAGTGTGCCGATGCCGCTGATCGAGATATCCACAATGTCATCAGCCGCCAAGGTGAAGGAGGAATCAGGCACGATGCCGGTACCCGTAAGCAGAAAAACGCCATTGGGAAAGGACTGGTCACGACCTAACCAGCCAATCAAGTCGTCAAACCGGCGAGCCATTTGATCCAGGCCGATGGTATCCGAGAAAACCGACTTACCGGCCCGAGTGATCGTCAGTGAAATTTCGGTGGCAGCGATCGGGGGCATTGCATCGACCAGCGTGATGCAGGGGCCCAACCCGCAGCATTGGTCGTAGACTTTGGCTTGTGGCAGGTATAGCGGGTTATCGCCCTCGATGTCTCGACTGCTCATGTCGTTGCCGATCGTAAACCCAACCAACTCCAACCGGGAATTCAAGACTAAAGTCAGCTCCGGTTCGGGCACGTTCCACTGCGAGTCGTATCGAATCCGCAGCGGCTCGTTGGGGCCGGAGACGCGATGCGGCGATGCCTTGAAGAACAACTCGGGTCTGGGCGAACGGTACACTCGGTCGTAACAGTCGGCCGCGGATTCAGACTCCTCCATTCGTGCGGATTGGCTTCGTTTGTAGGTCACGCCGGCCGCCCACACTTCCTGCTGGTCGATGGGCGCCAGTATCGTGATCAAGCCGAGATCGATGCCCGAAGTGGATCGCCATTTTTTTATGAATGTGACCGGATCCGATTGTTCCAGAACTTCACTCAAGGAATCCACGTAGCGACCCTGCGCTTGCAGCGGGAAAACCAGTTCATCCTCCCATACCCCGACAAAAACCTGCCGCTGATTATCGATCGCCTTAACCAATTTCACGATTCCATCCCTTTCGCAATATCATGTAAGTGGAAGTGGTGTTTGCCCAACTTGCCGCCATAGTTACCCGCGGTGACTGCCAGCACGCGATGCTCAATGGCGGTTTGTATCGCTGTCATCATCGCCGCTTGCACGCCGGCGGTATCCACGCCATCGATGACAATCTCATAGGCACATCGTGCCTGCGGGTACAATTCCGTCGCCACTCGGCCTTGCAGGGTTGGGCAGTAGGCTTCATTGGTTGAGGCAACTAACTTGGGATAACGTGACCCCACCTTGCTGCCACTCCGAGCGATGCCGCCTGGGAACGGCGTGATCACTCCTGGCAAGGCGGCGATTCGCTCTACCGCCAGTCGCGTCACGGAAAGAAGTTCTGGGCCGGCGCTACCCTGCAGGATGACGTTGCCACCGGCAATGCCACTCGCGACACCCACCGAGTCCGTACAGACGAATTCCCCGTCCATGACGGGGATCCGCCAGAATCGCTGAGTGCCCAATTTCTTTGATTTCTGGAATCCATCGCCGAAATAGCGAAGTTGGGCCCCGAGTTGATTTCGTCGCTCCGCCTCCGGCAGGCCATCGAATACGGCCGTGGTCGGGCAAGTCATGAGGCATTGGCCCGTCCGTTTCACGATCGCCTTGCCAAGTCCTTCAGTCGACATGCCGAAGAACAACAGGCTCACGCCTGGACGCCCATCGAGTGTTTCGTTCGGTTCCAGCCACCTTTCGACTCCAGCCTCGGCATCGCAAGCAATCACACTGCAGGCGTAGCCGGTCACTACCGCTGCCGCGATCTCTAGCCAAGTGCGATCATGAGCCGTCACGACCAACCGAGAGTACTTCATGTCGAAGGCCTCGGCGAAGGTGTCTACAATTTGTGTCTCCGAGTATTGCACGGGTCAGCGGGCCTCCAAGTTCAGTGCGTTGCCAGCTGGCTTGGATCGACAACAAACGGTAGCCAATCGGTCGAGGCTCCATAGAGCCACTCCTATCGCCAGCCAGGTTATCAGTAACGACGCGGAGGGAGTCGGTCCTGGCCAATAGGGACTCAGCCCGACACTCAGTAATCGCCAAACGCTGTGATGCACCAAGGCGGCCATGAGGAGCCACGTCGAGCCCAGCGATGCCGCGAAAATGACGCCCTGCCCTGCTGCTTCTGCGGCCAATTCGTCGTCTGGCTCATCGCTCGGGTTACTCTGAGCCACCATGGTCGGCCGCTCGAAGATTCGCAGGGCGACAGTCGCCAGCATACGAAATATCCAGGCGACAAAGACGACGCCCAATACCGCTTGCCATCCCAAGGCGACTCCCAGCCACAGACCGCTGGCCCAGGCCAATCCCGCCGAGCGAAAACACCAGCCTAACGTCGCTCCCAAAGAACCGCCCACGAGCATGGTCGCAACCGCGTCTATCCATGGAGTCCCGGTAAGATCGAGTCTCCAGAGCAGTAAAGACGACCACAACAGCGGCGGGACGAACAACCAACAGCAACCGATCAACACTTGCCACTTCGTCAGCGTCCGTCGATCGTAATCGACCAGCATCGCCACCATCAACAGAGCGAAGAGCAGGCAATGGTAGGCATAGTAGCCCACCAAATCCCATTTTATGTAGAACAGAACCCAAACGACGCCTTTGTAGACATTCGGCTCGCGATTGGCCAAGTTCCAGCCACCGGAGATCAACTGCACGGCAAACAGCCACAGAAATATCGCGCCCATCAGCCCCTCAATCCATGGATATCGTGATGAAATGGGCGTTTGGCAATCGCGGCACCTCCCGCCCAATCGCAACCAACCGAGCAGCGGCACGTTGTCCTGGGGGCGAATTCCCGTTCCGCAGTTGGGACAATGAGACCGCTGCCAGAACAACGGCTTGTGTAGCGGCCAACGGTAGACGACGACATTGAGGAAGCTGCCGACGGAAGCCCCAATGGAAAAGAAGATGGTCGCCATAACAACTTCCAGCGACTTCTGGAACAACCACTCCGACCACGGCGTTTCGTCCGGCAAACGCTGTATCCGAGTGGGGCGTGCCGTCGTCGCTAACCATTCCCAGGCGATCGAAGCGGACGGGAGGACGACCAGGTACATCAAACCGACCATCGCCAGCAAAGCCAGGACTCCGCGGACGGCTTTCGCTGGTGCTGGTTGGTTCATAGTTCAAAAGTTTCACGAGGATTACGGGACCGATGGCTTGCACTTTGCCCGCCGGGCGAGACGAGGCGGAGCTCGGTCGACACCTCCGGTATTCTGACCTGCTCCACAAACAATCGCAAGAACACTTGCTCGATGGTCGTTCTGATTTAGAATCCAAGCTGGCTCGGTGAAACCAATGCCCGAGGTCGCGGCCAGCTCCAGTCTTTGCTGGGGTGTAGGTTCGCTCGCGGCCCCTTGCAATCGAACGCTGGAAAATCAAACGTGGAACAAAAGGATATCGACCCCAGCGTCGAAAATTGGCAGGGGGCCTGTTTGGCGTGGGTGGGTTTGACCCAAATCGCTTTGGTCCTGGTAACTTGGCCCTTGTGGTGGCCGCAGGGCGTCGTCGTAGCCGAAATGGGGAACGCCCCTTGGCTGTTTCCACAGATCCCCTTGATCGCTGCCGCCACTGAACTGCCCGTCTGGTTGGATCGCGCGGCAGTCGTCCTCTGGCTGCTGGGACTGCTCGGACAAACTCTCGCCGGACTTTGGCTGGCCTGGGTGCAAGCCGACAATAACGTTACAAATGGAAGGCTGAGTTCCCGGCTCATGCACGCAGCGGTTGTCTGCAGCCTCGTGACTTGGCCCATCCTCGTCGTCGGAAACCAACATCGATTCCAAGCGTGGGCCTACTTGGCTTGGTGGATTGCGCTCTTGTGGCTTTTAACCAGTAGGAAGTCCGGTACGGCCTCGACTGATCCACTGGGGTTTGTGGCACGCTGGAGGTGGCTGGCGATCAGCGTCTATTTTTACTCGGCGGTCAGTAAGTTCGATCTCACCTTCCTCCAAAGCCTCGGCAATCAGTTTGCGACGGCGTTGTGGAACTTGGTCTCCCGCAGCAATCTGCCACTGGACACGATTTGGCCCAGCAGCGTCATCTTCCTGTTCCCGCTCGGCGAATTGGTCCTGGCGTTAGGGCTGGCCAGCGGTTACCTGCGTCGCAGTTTCTGCATGTTGGCTTTTGTGATGCACGGCCTACTCTTGCTGATTCTAGGACCGTTGGGATTGCAACATCAACCGGGTGTCCTCGTCTGGAATCTGTTCTTTATCGGACAGGCTTATCTGTTGTTTTGGCCGACAGAGCGGGAGAAGCGGTGGAATAACGCGGAGCGTCCTCAGTCCAGCCGATTGGCGACCGTGGCGCTTTACTTCGTCCTGCTCTGGCCGTTGACCCAGCCTTGGGGGTGGTGTGATCATTGGCCCGCATGGGAATTGTACGCGCCGCGTGGCAATCGTATTCAGGTTTTTTTGGCATCGCCCGCCTGGGAATCCTCCGACGGTCTGGCACAGTTTGCCGCGGATCAACCCAGTGAGCAGCATGGCCCAATCTGGCGGGAACTGCGGTTGGATCAATGGTCGTTGCAGCAACTGCGGGCACCCATTTATCCGCAAGATCGCTTTCAATTGGGTGTGGCGGAGTATGTACTCCGTCGTGTCCCGCAGGAGCAGCACGTTCTGATCCAGTGGTACGGTCCTGCTGATCGGTGGACCGGCAAACGCGAGCAGCGATTGCTTCGCGGTCGACGAGAACTCAAGGAGTTCGGAGAGCGTTTCTTCTGGAATACCCTGCCGCGTTAAATCGCCCGGCTAAGTCGTAACCGTTAATGACCTGTTGGGCTGATGTGGAGCAAGTCGGGACGAGTTCACGCTATACCGCGTGATAAATCCTGGGCGATCGGAACGATTTAGAGTCATGAACCGCCCGTTTTGCACTGGCGCACCAACCCCAGCCCCAAAATAGGACGCCCAACGGTGAACGGTTACGTTCAGCCTTCACTAATTGCATCCAGTCGCTCGGATCGGCTGCTACGCGAGGATGTTCCGAGGGACCAGTTTTCCGGATGTTTTGGCCGATATGCCGTGCGTTTGGCCCCATTTTTATCCCCAGGGTCAGCTAATCGAGGCATATCGACTTAGTTTTGCGGAACTTTCTTCTGATGGAATTCGTCACAGGAAATAGGGCGCATCGTGGCTGGGCAACTGGCTGCATCCGACGTTGGAAACTTCAACGCGGGCAGCAATCCGCCGGTGATGTGGGGTGCCAGTTCCGCGTGGGGATAATCTGGGTGCATACACGTGTTCGTTGAGAAGGAGTTTCTGATGCTACGTTGGCGAATCGCGTCGACCTTTATGTGCCTGGGTTTGATTGGCTTGGTGGCAACGGTGCCCTCTGGAACATCCTTATCGCTCGGTCAGGGGGTCTTGATGGACGAGGCCCCGCGGACAGACGAACGCTGGCAATTGCCCAGACCTCGCCCGGACCGACCCAGTCCGCCGATCAGCAGCTACACCATCAGCGAGCTTTCGGTTCAGGCATCCATCCAAAATCAGCTGGCAGAAACTCAAGTCACACAGACGTTCCGCAACACGGGTTCGAGACAAATCGAAGCCAGGTTTGTGTTTCCGATACCATACGAGGGGGCAATTGACCAGATGACCTTCCTGGTGGATGGCCAGGAGTTTGAGGCAAAACTACTGCCGGCTGACGAAGCGCGGCGAATCTACCAGGGCTACCTGCAACGCAATCAAGACCCCGCGTTGGTTCAGTGGCTTGGGACCGGGATGTTTCAAACCAGTGTCTTTCCGATCCCAGTCGGGGCCAGCAGGACGGTGACCCTGCGTTACTCACAATTGTTGCGGCGGGATGGCAACTTGACGGACTATTTGTTTCCCTTGTCCACTGCTCGGTATACCTCACTACCGATTGAGAAACTGTCGATTCGAGTCGCTCTGGCTGAGTCCGAGGAAATTAAAAATGTCTATAGCCCAACGCACGAACTCGAGATCAAACGTGACGATGCTCGGAATGTGGTGGTGACGGGCCAGTGGACCAATATGGTTCCTAACACCGATCTGCGATTGGTGTACGATGTCGCCGTCGGACCGTTGAGCGCTAGTGTCCTGTCGACGTGGCCTCAGGAGGAGGAACAGGGCTACTTTGTGTTACTGGCGCGACCAACCTTCGACTTGCAGGCGGTGCCGCCGCAACAAAAGAACGTCGTATTTGTAGTCGACCAAAGTGGCAGTATGAGCGGAGAGAAGATTCAGCAGGCTCGGGAGGCTGCCAAGTTCGTGCTACAGAATCTACGTCCCAACGACCATTTCAATATCATCTCGTATCACAGTACAGTTCAAATGTTGTCGCCTGAGCCGTTGGTGTTCAATGATCAGAGTCGCTCACAGGCAATGGGGTTCGTTAACGGCATTCACCCTGGGGGCATGACCAATATTGACGAAGCTTTGACCAAGGCCTTTACAACGTTGCCGGATAATGCTCTGCCCAGCTATCTCGTGTTCTTAACGGATGGGTTACCGACAGTCGGGGAAAAAAACGAGATGAAAATCGCTGCGAGCTGTCGCCGCTTGAACCACGCCAAAGCACGCATGATTTCATTCGGGGTTGGCTTCGATGTCAACAGCCGACTGCTGGATCGATTGTCACGTGATCATCGAGGGCAGAGCGAGTACGTGTTGCCGAACGAAGATTTGGAAGCGGCGGTAGCTCGTCTCTACTCCAAAATTTCAACTCCCGTGGTAACGAATATGGTGATCAAGTTTAACGGGGAGGGGCACAAGGCTGAGCAAGGACCTTTGGTTGACCAAATATACCCGCGGGACCATAGTGAACTTTACGCTGGGAATCAGTTAGTCCTTGTTGGTCGTTATCGTCAAGGTGGGCAGGTAACAGTAACGGTCAATGGCCGAGTGGGAGACGAGGACCAAGAATTTGACTTCGATCTAAAATTGTCTACTCGGGGAGAGAATTCAAAGTTTCCGTTGGTGAGCAAACTATGGGCGATGCGGCGAATTGGGGAGCTGATTGATGAGATCGACTTGGAAGGGAAAAATACCGAATTGGTCAATGAATTGACCTCTCTGTCATTGAAGCATGGGATAATCACGCCGTTTACATCGTACCTGGCTGATGAGAACTCGGTTCCGTTGGCAGATATGGCTGGGCAGCGCGGCCTGACGACTCAAGGATTGCAGTCGCTGGCGGAGGTAAGCGGTGAGACTGGCGTGAGCGGCAGGAGCTTCAAACAATCAAACAAGCTGGCTGAAAACCTGATGGGCCTTGAGCAAAGGAATAGTGCGCAGAGCCTGCGCGGTCCGGGGAATACCACTGGAGGCATGTCGGCCAGCGGTCAATCGCTTCCGCCTCGGATGTCACGACTGGGGCGGGAGAATCGCCCACCGCCGTCCGCGAATGCTGGGCCAGGGGCCCTGGGGGAGGCTCCCGAGAGGGATGGGCAAAACGCTGGATCAACGTCTCTGTCTGGTCTACGGAAAGTTGGTTCCTGGACACTGTACAAACGCGGCAATCTCCTGATCGCTGACAACGCAGTCGACGTGGATTTGGAGAAGGCGGATGCACAGATTCAAACAATAAAGCGATTCTCGTCGGAGTGGCAGACTTTACTTAGCGAGAATACTCCAGCGGAGAATCTTCTGTTGGCGGAGCAACAACCGGATGAGGAATTGATTGTTCGCTTGCGCGAGGTCGTTTATCGCATCCAGTAGTTACCGTCGCCGTTGTTGCAGTTCTTCCAATGCCTTGTGGAAGAAGCGTTGGCTGGTTTGTATGGACCGCCACGCCTCTTCCATGTACCCGTCGGCCGCCGCGGACCAGACGCGATTGAGGAACCGTTCACCGCTGGCGAACTCGCTCATCACCGCAGCGAATCCGGCAAGTCCGAAGGTCGTTTTCATGACCTCGCGATTATCTGCAAAGTCCGCGCAGAGCGGGACGCAATGAGTGTCAATCCAAGGGACAGCTTCCTCAGGGGCCAGGGTAGGCAGGGCCTCAGTCAAACGATCCACTTCGACGACTAGTGCTTGCAGGGTGTTGGTCAATTGTTCCAAACCGGCTTGGTTGAGAGATTCATTGCTGGTTGCGGATTTGGACGAGGCACGGATTAGAACCGCCCCGGCGATACCGACAACAACGGCAGCTAAGTAGCCTGGCCAATAGACAGCCGGCCAGAGGCTTGGTAGGCGGGCGACACGTCGCTTGATCAAATAGTCTTTCGTCAGTGGGGCGGCTCCGCGATCCGGACTCGGAGCGGCAGCGGGGGTTTCTGGTGAGGGCGCGATTGGCGGGGGTAAGCTCACGTTGTCCTGCTGCTCAACATCTTCTGTTTCAGGGCCGAGGCTCGGTTGGTTTGTTTGCTGAGCTAGCCACCACGCCTCGAGATCGTTTATCATCAGCACGAAGTCGGTGGTATCGAGTTCGCTTACTGGAAGTTGAGAACGACGACTGGCTTCGCTGGCAGGTACAGAGAACGTATCCGGCAGTCGTGAGAGGACTTGTCGTTCGGTGTCTGGCAATAGATCAATGTCTCTTTGCAGCACCATGCAAACCGCAGCTGCTAAAAAACCACCCCAAAATAGAACGAGGCCCATGAGTCGTTGGAGGGTCATGCGGCTACTCCCGCGGTCAGTAGGTTGCTGCCAATTTTAATGAGTGCATTGGCGACGTCGACCAACGCTTCTCCGATGATAAAGCCTGCGGCAACGGGAATTCCAGTCGAATGAGCGAAAGACTTGCCACAGGTGAGATCGGATAACATGCGGAGCAGATTGCCCAGGGTGTACGTCAAGACGATGTGAAATGGCATGTAAAACCCTAGGGCAACAAGAACACCGATCCCACCCAAGCCGCTCATCGCCAGCAGGAAGCCCAGGCCTGCGCCGGCAGAGTATCGGTACGCTGGGACGTTATCGTTCAGAATGCCATCCATAACGGAGGCCAGGGCAGTTGCCTGCGGGGCCGGTAATGCGTCACTGCCAATTTGGTATTGGCTGTTGAGCAGCACCATCAGCAGTAGGACAAGCAGCGGACCAAGCCAAGCACCGAGGTACTGAGCGTATTGTTGACGCTTTGGAATTGCACCGGTCAGATAGCCGGATTTTAGATCCAGCATCATGTCGCTGGCTTGTGAGATTGCCAGGCAAATGCCTGCTCCAACCACGACGGAACTGATGATTGCGGCTGGCGCGGACATTCCCGCTTTTGCGATCAAGATCAGGATGGTAACCGCGATCAACGTCATGCCAGAAAGTGGGGACCAATTGGTACGCCCGATACACTCGGCAACGATCACACCAGCGACCCAAATCCAGGCAGTGCCGAGGACCGCCATAAGGATCGCTCGGAGCAAGGTCATTTCACTGACGGAAAAGTAAGCCAGGGTGATCATGGCGAGCAAACCGAGGACAACGGCGGCATACAAAAGTGAAACCGGCATCTCGTCGTTGGACTGTCCAGGCGCGAAACGAGTGCCCGAGTTTTGCAGCGACTGAAAGGCGGATCGGATGAGCGGAAAGGCCATGATGATTCCACCCAGAGCAGCACCAATCAACATGCCAATGCCAGATGGCAAAAACAATTGAGACCGCATTGCCGTCGGAACGGGTAGGATCTCCTGCACACCCTCGGAGCCGAATAGAAGAAGTAGTGGCGCGATAACAAAGTAGCAGATGAAACCTCCGGCTCCGAACCACAGGCCGCCACGTCCGGACAGGTACCCGACGCCGACCGTCATCACTGAGAGATAGAAGACCAGGTTCCACATCGACGGAATCCCCAGCTGTCCGCCGAGGTCAAAGTCCTTGTTCCCGTCCAGGTAACGCAAGACCAGGACCTTCACGAGTCCCGAGAGCAAAACGCCAGCGAACAGCCATTGGGCCTTGCGGATTCCGGCGCCGGGTGATTTCAGAATCGTCGCAACCGCGACACCGCCCGGGTACGCCAATCGATCGAAATCGATCATCTGTTTCCGCAATGGAATCACAAAAGCCAAACCAAGAAAGCAACCGGTGATTGAAGACAGTGTCAGAAGAGCGACAAAACCGGGGGTGAAGTTCGCTACTGATTCTAGCCCTTCGGTTCGAGAAAGAATGAACAGAGCGGGGACGGTAAACATGATCCCGGCCGATGCGCCGTTGACGGCTGACGCGACCGTCTGGTTGATGTTGTTCTCAACGATGCTGGTCCG
The DNA here is from genome assembly GCA_018402565.1 of Pirellulaceae bacterium. Taxonomy (GTDB): domain Bacteria; phylum Planctomycetota; class Planctomycetia; order Pirellulales; family Pirellulaceae; genus M30B19. The sequence goes on from JAGYIQ010000006.1 coordinate 227,846, forward strand.
TCGCATGATCCCACGCAGTACCCCCCAGCCCAAGATCGCTGCTAGCTCGGATCCCTCGATGGAGAACCCCAGAATCAAGGCGGCATAGGCTACGGAGATTGTGATTAGGGCGCCCAACCCCCAGCCCACAAAGACCGCGGTCCAGGTCAATTCGGGATACGCTCCTGTTTTCAGGGCGATGCCACCGGGCAGTTGACGGCCAATCGTGCCGCTCGGCGCGACATTTCTTGACCCGTCAGTCTCTGCTGCCATCTTAAGCTCCATTATCGTCGCTATCGATCACCCTAAGCAGCACCTGCCGGCATACCACCCAGAGCCGCTCCAATTCCGTCTCGTCCATTTAACGCTACCCACCGCCGCTGGGAAGCTTATCAAAACCACCGGCTCACCGAAACCTCCACCCCACCCGTCACCCCGGGGACAGGCAAGTTCAGGCACTCCGGGACCGGGCACCCCGGGGGCAGGCAAGTTCGGGCACCGGGGACAGGCAAGTTCAGGCACCCGTCCCCTGGGGATCACCCCGGGGACAGGCAAATTCGGGAGTTCCCTCGGGAGAGGTGCCCCAGATTTGCCTGGCCCCGAACGGAGTTACCCCGGAGTTGCCTGGTTCCTAACCATTACCCCTACCCCAGATTTGCCTGGCCCCTAACCATCGTCCCGTCTTTTGCCTGTCAAGCGAGATCTCAAGCGATATCTCGGCAGCCACAAAACGGGGGGGATACGCCAGGAAAAAATAGGGAAAGGCAAGATGAAGAATTGGGGACAGGCAAGAATTGGGGACAGGCAATTTCATGGCAATTTCATGTCGTTTGGCTGTTCCTGTCCGTTGCCTGTCCCCAACTAACTACCCCCAACCCGTAGGCAAGGCAGCGGGGAAAAAGGGAGCGGGGACAGGCAAACGCGGGATAGCACCAACCCGTAGGCAAGGCAGCGGGGACAGGCAAAAGCGGGATAGCAGGGAAACACAATACTGCGGTTTGCGCGAAAAGAATCGGGGACAGGCAATTTTGCTGTTAGTCAGTTGTTCATTGACTCGCTGTGCTATGTCCCACGCAAATCCAAGCGTGTTAGATCGTGAAAACGTGTTTCTTGCCGATGAGCTGAGCCGGCAGTGGCCAACGACACGTAGAGACAGTCAAGATGGCGAGCTTCCGCAACGCCATCGCCCTCGAACGTCCAACTTCGGAGCACTTTTGTGGTAAGCACCCACCAGTGGCGGAACACGACAGCCCCGGCGGACGATGGTGTCATCGTCCTGAGTGTGAATCAACCCGGAGACTGCCGCTGCCCTAGTGATTGTTAAAACAATCTCTAGGCAGTCACGGCTGGCGAACCATCGCCGAATTCCCTTCGCCACTCTTAGAACCGTCCTGAGTTCCAGGAACTGCGGGTTCTTTCGGTGTGGGAATGGCGACAGATGCGGCGTCGCTGGTAGTTTCGATCCGAGAATCACGCGCTGGTTGCGCCGGGATGTCGTAGCGTTTATCGAATACCAGAATCGATTCGATCAAAATAGGCACTTGGATACCGAGTTCCGCGATCAACGTTTCGACCTGCTCGTCAATCACACCGCCACCGCCAGCCCGCCTGCGACGTCCCACGAGATCCAGTAACATCAAGTACTTCGCCAACGACAGCGGCACTGCCCCCTTATCGCTCGCTCGACGAGCAAACGTCTCCATTGCCGCCTGCTCACCGGCATCGGTCGCACTGTCTCCCGAACCGTTCTCAGAAGTGCCGCCTGCCATCTGTGACTCCGCCGACGACGGGATTGGGTCGTCTGCTTGTATGTCTTGTCCTCCAATTGTCTCGGCTGCGACGCCTACCGAGGCTCCTTCAGTGCCCCCTGTAGAGACGCCTCCTTCAGAATCAGCGAACTTGGCTTTCGCCATGCCATCGCTGATGCCCGTCTCCCACGACAGAATGACGCGAGCAGCATCCGGCTTCGTCCCCTCGGTGGCGACCATTTCCGGAAGGCTATCGCGGGCCGCTTCGGCTTGCAGCATTCCCAAGGGGCGTCCATCGAGTTCGATTGGGCTCAGCCAGCCGCTGCAGGGATGGTCGAGACGCTCCCAGTGGAAAGCATCCCCACCGGGCTCCAGCATCAGCCGCAATTGACCGTCGTCCTGGACCGCCAACGCCACGCGTAGATCGTCCAACCGGTCTTTCGCGCCAGTGAAGTCCGATTCCTGGATTGATTCGGCCATCCCGGCTCGAACCAAGTTCAAGTCGACATACAGTAGGCACCGAAGAACGGAGGCCACATCGAGCAGCAACTCCGCCTTAAAACGCGCGTCCCAGAAATTCCCATTTCGACCGTCTTCGCGATTGGCTCGAACCGCGATGTACTGGGCAAAGTAACGCATCCACCAGCTGATGTCCGACAGCCGCAGTCTCAATTTTTCGACGCGTTTGGCATCATCGGCAATCCGCTTGATAGCGATTGCAGTTGGTTCCAGCAGTTCCCCTGTCTTCCGGTCGAACTTCGGGGTGATCGACAACCATCGCCGCGCAATCGTCTCGGGGTCCCACTCCTGGGCCAGATCCGGCCGACTGCGTACCACCTGATGCGTGTGCGTGGATAGCACTGCATAAGTGAGTATTTCTACTGCAAAAATTCCCGCCAAATGCTGCAGCCGCTCCCTCACCCAGCCTCGGCGGTGACTGCGATCTTTGCCAGTTTCGGGATCTCGCCCCAACAAATGCCCTTGCCGAGCACATCGATTGTAGACATGCATCACTTGAACCCGCGACGGGTCCACGCTCTTACCTCGTTTCGTTCTAGCCATAGCCAGGGTCTCCTGTCATTTCGTAAAAACAACAATTGTGAACCCAAACGACCCATCCTCCAAAGGAGACCATCCTCCAAAGGAGAATTGCGGTACTTTGACAAGAATATGCGGTCACGGAAGAGTTTGGTCGCCGCAAGAAATTGCGAGCCAAATCACACGGGACTACTAGCTATCGCCTGACAAATTACCAAGCCAATGGGCACAAAGTTGGTTTTGTAAAGGGCGTCACCCTGACGATATACAGACGGCAGACATCAATGCAGCGTCATACGTTGCGATCAAAAAAACCGCGGACGGAATTGTAATGCTTGTTGTAAGCGATTGCAATAGGCTAATTCGGACGATTTCTGAAAACTGGTTTCGGCGAGCAGTACCCTGCAGATTCTGGCCTCACGCTGAAAAAAAGTTGATTGATTACATGCGATTTTTTTGGCGGATATCGATGGCCGAAGGAGAAGCTGATGGAGAATTTAGTGGGTCCGTATCGAGCTGGCCAGTGATTGCATACTCGGGGGAAAACAATAATCGGGCGATCGCTAATTGAGCCATTGGCTCGAGAGAATTCGGGTCGGCTGTGCTTCGCCGATTCCGTCGGCCATAAAATAGTTGAGGTAATGGAAAACAACCGGTGCGACCAGTAATAGGCTGTCAAATCGGTCCAATAGGCCTCCGTGTCCTGGCAATAGGCTACCCATGTCCTTGATTGCCAAGTCTCTCTTGATTGCCGAGACTATCAGGTCACCAATTTGACCAAGCACGCTAATCAAAAGGCCGAGCGACAAGAGATGCAGCCATCGGTCGAGAGTTGACTCGCGAAAGACATAGTAGGCGATGCCCATAGACAGGAACGAGGTCAGAGCGACCGCTCCCAAAGCGCCAGCCCAGGTTTTATTTGGGCTTGTCCGTGGCATCAACTTGCGTCTTCCGAGGGTCCGTCCACAAAGATATGCAAACACGTCGTTCAAACCGGTGCAGAGTAGAATCCAAAGCAGAATCGGCCGATAATTAGGGTTGTTTGCCAGGAAGGCCAGATGGGCTAGGCTGATCCCGAACAAGGCATATCCCAGGATCGCTAGCGAGGTGCGTCTTAGATAGCCTTCCGGTTGGTCCGGAAACAACCCTGCGATGGAGATCAGGTAAACTCCCAGTACCCATGATGTGGTAAATAGACCCATCCAGTGATCGAGGGCGGCAAAGTAAGTCAGAGTTGTGGCGGCTCCCACAGAAAGTGTGAGAGACCAGGAGAAGTATAGCCCGGCGGCTCGAGCATACTCTCGAAAGCAGAACAGGCTCAGCAGGAAAAAGAAGCTACACACCCAAAATGCGCCCAGTAAAATTGGCAGGGCGAGCACGGCTGCCAACACGTACCAGGATCGAGTCCGATTCAACAGTTCGGAAAAGGTTCCGTCCGAAATCTGGCCGGTCTGCTTAATCAACCGAATAAAAATGGATGCAGTAATTAGGGCGACGGCAATTCCAGCGATCGCCCACTGGGTAACTGGGTGATCAAACGCTAGCGTAGCATCGAACAATCTCTCCCAGGGTGTCATCCTTCACTCTTCCTCAGTCTTCGCGCGATTCGTAGCAGTCGGCGAACAGATGTAAGCAAACTGCCAACGCAGATCAATCCGAGGGTCAGCAGGACTTCGTGAATCGGCAACTGACCTGCCCAGGGCGACACGCTGAGATAGATACTCAAAACGGTCACAACTGCCATTCGCTGGGGCTTGGCCATTGGTCCGCAGAAGTCACTTGGAGTTCCTAGCGATTTGCCAACTGCTCGAACGTAGGCCATAAAAACGGCCAACAGTGCTGCAATGTAACCCAATTGCCAATTACCCCCGCTAGCGAAGCCAAGCCCGATGAGAACGGCTGAATCTGAAATCCGGTCGGGAATCTCGTTGTATAGTTCTCCGACTGGCGACGCGACGCCTTGTTTGACCGCGACCATTCCATCGAACAGGTTGCACAAAAGACGAAATTGGCAGAGGATTCCCCCGGTTAAGAATAGCCCCCGCTGCAGCCAATCGTTTGTCAAGGCAGTCGACGCGAAACAGACGCCAGCAGCCATGGCACCGACCATCCCCGCGATCGATATGGAATTCGGGCTGAGTCCCAATTCGATCAATTTGTCCGTTATACTCGCCGCCCACCGAGTGTCTCGGCTGGCAATTGGCCGGCGATCAGTCGGTGCGTACTCTGAAGAGTTTCCGTCGATTGTCACGGGTGGTTCCAACCTGAAGTTCAGCAGGGTGTGCCCTCGGGGCACGGACCGTGCTTTAAACGGTGCGAAAATACTTAGCTCGCCATTTCACAATATCGCATGTGAGTCGTTGCGCGTCGACTGTGGACCGGGTTCAGAGGACGATTTTTTCAACTTATCTGCACATTGAGGCGGACTTCGGCGAGTTTCAGTCACTCGCCTTGGGCGGTACGACGAGGAGGTCCTGGTAGCCGAAAAAGTCAAAGGACCTGCTGCGTAATGCGGTGCTTTACCCACTGGTTTTGCCTGCCCCTTCAGTACCGCCCCCCTCAATGCTTACGAGTGGATCGTCTTGATTGCCCGTCCCCGAACGGTTTCCCCCAGGGGGCTGGCGTCCCTGATTGCTCCCCGAGGGTCGCTCCTACTTAAGATGGTGCGATTATTTGACGGTCCCCCGAGCTTTTGCCCAGAGGGGCTCCAGCCGCTGCCGGTCCGTAGCAGCAGCCGTTGTGTTGCCAGCTCCGCAGTTGCCCAGAATATGGCAGCCTTTCCTTGCGGCTGGTTTGGCCGGTATAGGGTTGCATGCCCCCCAGGGTCGCCGCCGAGCGGCTCGAGTGGCGTACATCTGAGTATGGTGGTCGGGATTGTCTGTGCTCAAGGCGGGTCTTAGGTGTGCGGGGTTGATCCCATGCTCTAGAAGTTGCCTGGCCCCTGTGGTTCCTGTCCTGAATGCTGCCTGGCCTCAGCGCGGTGGGCTCGAATGCTGGTGGGCCCAAGACCGGAGGGCCCCGAGCCTGCCGTGTTGCCTGTCGCTACGGTTCGTGCCCTGAATTTTGGCTGTCCCTACCGCGTCAGGCTGTGCCCGCCGCCCCAGGACACACCGCGGGCAAGACTCCTGCCCGAGATGTTGCCTGGCCCCGCCGCGTCTGGCCCCGCGAGATGTTGCCTGTTCCCGTCCCCACCGCGGGCACCCCCACCCCCTAACCTGAATGTTGCCTGTCCCCATGGTTCGCCCCAAAGCGACTGTCCCCAAGACATGTGGGGCCCCGGCCCCCCGAGATGTTGCCTGTCCCCACCGCGGGTGCCCTGCCGTGTCTGGCGCCCCGAGATGTTGCCTGGCCCCACCGCGGGTGCCCGAGATTTTGCCTGTCCCCACTGCAGGCACCCCTGTCCCCACCGCGGGCAGTCCCGGACCTGAATTTTGCCTGTCCCCGTGGGGCGCCGGACCTGAATTTTGCCTGTCCCCACGGTTCGCCCTGTCCCCACGGTTCGCCTCAACGCGTCTGTCCCCAAGGCAGGTGGGACTCCTGCCAGAGATGTTGCCTGTCCCTGAGGTTCCTCCTTGCCTGTTCCTGAGGTTCATGAGGTTCCTGAGGTTATGTGAGGATCGGTGGGGCGGGATCCTGGTTGGCCTGATATGATTGGGGCGGTGTGACTCGGGCTGGACTGAGTCCTTTTTGACAGAGAGCATGGAGAGGGAGCGTGACGGCGGTAGGCAAATATCACTTGAAGTTTGATCAGGGCACCCTGACTCTTGCCGACTGGACGTCCGAGGGTATCGCGGGTGTATTCTCGGACCAAAATCCGTGGCTGTGGGATGGCCGGGCGAACGTTTGGCGGTGCGATGCTTGGCATTACTCCAGTGTCAAGAGGCAGATCGATCTGCGGGCATGGCAGGTGGAAGACTGGGCGACGGAGTGGCCTGTCGTGCAATTTCCGCAAGTCTCCCTACCCAGCCTGCGAACGCACCAACGGGAAGCCGTCGAACGTTGGCTGGAGCCCAAATCCGGAGTCGTTGTCATGCCGACGGGGACTGGCAAAACCGAAGTCGCGTTGAAATTGATGGCGACCTTGCAGGTACCCACGTTGGTGGTTTCGCCCGTCCGCGACTTGATGTACCAGTGGCATCGTCGCATCCTGCAGGGGTTGGGGTATGACAGCGGGATCGTGGGAGACACCGCTTTCGACGTCCGAGCGGTGACAGTGACGACTTACGACAGTGCCGCCATTCACGCTCCCAAGTTAGGCAATCGTTTTCAGCTCTTGGTCTTTGACGAGTGCCACCATCTACCGGGCGACTTTCGCCGCGACGCCGCTCGCATGTCGTTGGCGCCGTATCGATTGGGTCTCAGTGCGACTCCGGAGCGTTCGGACGGCCGACACGCAGACTTTTCGTGGCTGATTGGGCCAACGGTGTACAATCTGCCGATCGCCGACGTCAAGGGAACGATTCTAGCGGACTACGAAGTGGTGCGTATTCCCGTTCATCTGAATACCCAGGAACAGGCTCGTTATGATCAGTTGTCTGCAGAAGTCAGACAATTCGTGTACCAAAGGAAGCAAGAGGATCCACAGTTCCGTTGGCGAGAGTTGTGCGCGGAGTCCGCCTTGGATCCCGCGGCTCGATCCGCTATCCTGGCGTTTCGCCACAAGCAATCGATCGAGGACCGAGCGACGGAAAAATTGCGGGTGTTGGAGGACTTGTTCCGGCTACACACCGGTACGCCAATTGTGGTGTTCGCTGGTTCGAATGCGATGGCGTTTGAAGTCTCGCGACGATTTCTGGTTCCGTGTTTGCTGAGTCACTGCGGCAAGAAGGAGCGACGCGAGATACTGGACGGGCTGCAGGCTGGCGATTACCCGGCATTGGTTGCGAACCAAGTGTTGGACGAAGGAGTGGACCTCCCGGCGGTCAAGGTGGCCGTCGTGATCGGCGGCACGGCCTCGACCAAGCAAGCTCGCCAGCGACTCGGACGGATCCTGCGGCGGAGTGGCGACGCGAAAGCGGTGCTGTATGAGGTGATCTGCTCCGAGACGAATGAAGCCAAGCGGTCACGACGCCGCCGAGATAACGATGCTTACCAAGGAACTCGCCATCGCCGAATGTAGGGATGGCTTTCTACTTCCCGATCGGCTGTATCGACAACACCATGGCCATTATCTGGCGATTGCGGAGCAGCTCCTGGAGCTGTACCGCGCGGGGGTTGGACAGACTCGTCGCGAGCTGCACGCTGCTGCTCGCAAGCTGTTTGAACAGGAGCAGGACTGCCCATTGCGGCGGATCGATGCGTTCTGCAAGCTGTTGGATGATGCTTCCACTTTCGACAAGGATCGACGGGGGGCGGCGGCCCAATTGCGAGCGAAAGTGTTCCGCATGGCCGCCAAGTTCCATCCGCTGGTCGTCGAAGCGGATAGCCTGTTCGAGCATGCCGAGGCAGTCGTGAAGGACGAGATCGCTCAGGCGCTCGGCACGACCTGGGAGTCGATTTCTGACCGCCTCTTTGCGGACGTCATCCCGTATCAGAAGTTAGCCAAATTCACGGGCTATGCTACACCTGGGGATTTGTTGGCGCGGTACAACGTTGCTCAGTGTCAGGCGGCACTTTACCGGGCCCAATCGCTGACAGTCTGGGCCACGGAGGATTTGAAGATCATTCTCCGATATGCCAAATTGGCTCGTTTGGTCCATACGATAGACGAAGATCGCAATGGAACGCATCGCTTGTACTTCGACGGGCCGGCTTCCGTGCTACGAGCGACCTCACGTTACGGCGTCGCCATGGCGAGGTTCCTGCCGTCCCTATTGGCCTGTCGGGGCTGGCGGATGGAGGCGAAGGTTGCCATGGGGCGTGGTGGCTGGACCCGGCGACTGTGCCTGTCCGCCGACGATGGGCTACGCTCGGCGCTGCCTCCCCCCGAGGAGTTCGACTCGCAGGTCGAGGCGGACTTTGCTGCGGATTGGGCGGCGTCGGACCCATCCGAATGGACGATGAGTCGCGAGACGGTCGTGCTGCACCAAGGGCAGAAGACTTTCGTGCCCGACTTTGTATTCCAGCAGGCCCAGGGCCGTCGCGTGTTGTTGGAGATTGCCGGATTCTGGACCCCAGAGTATCTGGCCAGTAAGCGAGAATCCCTGGAGCGGTTCCTGCATGAAGACATCCTGTTAGCAGCCCCGGAAAGCCTGCTCAAACAAGCCAATGTGGAGCCGTGGTTGCGGGACTACCCTGGCTTGATTCGCTACAAAACCGGTCTAAAGGCGGTCGACGTGCTCCGCCGACTTTGCGAGCAAAGGCCGTAGGACAGCGGCGGTCGGCTCGCCCCCAGAATCGAGCTGCCAGCCAAACGGAGGTTGACCTATCCAAGTCGACTTGAGTGGTGCGACATTTCAGGCGGCGTCCGTAACGCGTGTTTAACCGCCATAGTTCAAGCGGTTCCTTTCGGGTAAAATTAAGGTGAGGTGAGCTCGAGTCAACACGGTGGTTGATCCGCAACTTCCGCAGGCCCGAGGCCGTCCGACGGGAGGGTCGCTGGTGGGCTCACATGTTTGGTCGGGTCGACGCCCGAACCGAGTCATTCGGACGGGCAGTGAGTAGGACCTCGCCGGCGGACTGGTCGCAAATGAGTGGCCTGGCCGCAAGTGACTGGTTGGCCGCAAGTGACTGGTTGGCCGCGACTGGTTGGCTGCGACTGGTTGGCTGGGGTCGGACAGCGAAGGGGCTCCGACCGGGCGTGTATGTGGTAGCGGCGTTGGCTCGAGGGGTGTTTGCAGTGTTTGGACGACGGGTTTCTCCACAGCTGAGACGGACAAAAAGGTAGAGACATGAATCGAATCGAAGCGGTCGATACAGCAGCTTTGGAAGTGACGCAGCAGGCCGGAGTCGCGCGGCACGGTAAACGGCCGGCCTCGGGTGGTTCTGGCTTTGCCTTGGAGATCTTTCGGGGGCTGGCTTCGCTGAAATTGACGGTCGGCCTGTTGATCGCGTCAACCTTCATGATCTGGGTGGCGACGCTGCAGCAAGTGGAGATGGACATTTGGGACGTGAAGAAGGCGCACTTTCCGCATGTGCTAGTCTATGTACCCTTTTACACCTTTTTTCCGCCGGCGTGGTTGCCGAACCAGCGAGCATGGCTGGAGAGTACCACGCTTTTTTCTCGGCCGGTCGGTGTGTTGCTCCCGAGCGGGTTTTCCTTGATCATGCTGATGATCGTTAACTTGATGGCTGCCCACTCGTTGCGGTTTCGCATACAGGGCCAAGGACCTACCTTGTGGTTGGGCTGGGGAATTGCGGCTTTGGGCACCCTCCTGTGTGCTGCTGTCGTCTTCATGGGGCAAAACAGATACGGATTGCAGGCGGAACCGCCGGTGCCGTACAGCAGCATGTGGTACGTGGTGTTGCTGCTGTTGTTAGCGGGCGGCGTCGGCCTGGGCATTTGGGGCTGGCGGATGGCTCGGCATCGGATCGCTGAACGCATTTTGGCTGGTAGCGGCGCCGTTGTGATGGGTTTGGTGCCGGGCTTGCTGTGGTACTCGGGCAGTTTCATTGACGATTCGGGCATGCGGATTCTCTGGCAGATCGCCCAGTGCAGTGCGGCGAGCTTGGTGCTTTTGGTTGGTTTGCATTTCCTTTTTAAGCGAAAGGCTGGCGTGGTGTTGTTGCACGCGGGCCTGCTGTTGCTACTGGGCAACGAGATCTGGGTGGTCCTAACCCATGTGGAGCAGCGTGTGTCGGGTGTGGAGGGCGATTCGATCAGTTTCGCGTACGACATTCGCGACGTCGAGATGGCGTTGATCCAGCGGCAGGGAGAGAATGACCGGATCGTGTCGATACCGAGTTCCAAATTGCGGGAGTCGGAGCGGAATCCGGAGCAGTGGATGATGGTCCCAGGTACCGGTCTGCAGTTCCGTGTGAAGCAATTTCTACAGAACTCGAAGATTGTCGGAGTGGGGGCGGACAACCCCGCGACGGCGGGAATCGGTCAGTCCATTCAAGCCGAACCGATTGCCTTAGCTTCTGGAATTGGCCAGGGCGAAGTCAACATGGCGTCTGCCTATGTGCAGTTCCGCGATGCACGTGAACAGGACCTGGGGACTTATCTGGTAAGTCAGGCGAGCGACTTCTACAGTGGGCCGATGTTCAATCGCCCCAACGTGATTCGAGATGGCGATGAGACTCTCTTCGCGACGCTGTGGTTCACTCGCAACTACAAGCCGTACACGGTGAAGGTTCGGGATGTGCAATCCAAGAATTATCCTGGCACGGAGATCCCGCAGTGGTACGCAACCGAGTTTACGATTGAAGATCGCGAGACGGGATTTGTCGGCGACCAGATGGTCTGGATGAACAATCCGCTGCGTTATCGGAACGAAACTTTTTACCAATCTGGGTACAGTAAAGATCCCGCGACCGGAGTGGAAACAACCACGCTGCAGGTGGTATTGAACCGTGGTTGGATGATTCCCTACTTGTGTTGTGCGATGGTTGGCATTGGCATGTTGGCCCAGTTCTTACCGGCGATGCTGGGGTATCTCGAGAAGGCCCAGCGACCGAAGACCCAAACGGCAACGACAACCGCTGGGGGGGTGGCAGGCGATCCCCCAGTGGCATTGGCGGCCGATGCGGCGGGTTCTCGATGGCGAGAAGGTTCGCAATGGCTGGCGACGTTAGCAGCGGTGCTGGTCGGGTTGGTGTTCGTCGGCTGGGGTATGCCGAAGCGGGTGGCGGTCGACGACCTGCGTCTCGAGGGTGTGGCCACCCTGCCCATCAGTTACAAAGGTCGAATTCAACCGTTGGATTCTTTGGCCCAGACCATGCTGCGCAAATCCAGCGGGCTGGAGGCGGCCCGGTCGTCCGAGGAGACTTGGATGGGCAAACGAAAGTATCCGGCGACTCGTTGGTTGACAGGCCTACTGTTCGACTCGAGTTCGGATGTGAACTTCGAGGTATTTCGCATCGACAACCGCCAGTTGTTGGACGCGATGAAACTGCCGCATCGGACGGGGTTTCGATACTCGTGGGAAGAAATCGAAGTGGGTTTGCCGAAATTGACAGAAATGGACACAAAAGCGCGGGCCAAGGCCAAAGAAGATCGTGATGTGACGGACAAGAGTGTGTTGGATGTGGCGAGTAATGTGGCGTTCGCTCGGATGGTGAGTAATTCGCTATCGGTACGAGGCGAGGAAGCCATGAACCTGAACGCGAGATTGTTCGACGCGGCCGGGACGCAGAGCACTGTCAACCTGCCAGGCGTGGTACCGGGATTGGAAGCGGGCGAGCCCTGGTTGGCTCCGAATGTGGCGCGTATGCGAGGCGAACTGACTCGCATGTCGACCGATTTAGAATCGCGTGATACCGGTGAATTGGCGGTGCGATTGATTCAGGAGGCCGTGGTGGATAGCCTGCTGCAAGATCCAACTTTCCGACAGCAGTTAACGGAGGTCGGCGGGCCATTGATGGAACTGGATGCCGCTGGGCAGAAGAGTTTTCTTGTGCGTCAGATGATGGCATTGTCTCCTGACCAATTGCGGGAGACGATCCGACGGACAATGGGCATGGAGCCGGAACGCTATTTGCCGGCAGTCTTCAGTGCGGTGGAGACGGTGTCGGGCGGCAAGACGCTGCTGCCACTGAACGATAAGCAAGCAGAGACATTGACGGCTTGGGAAGCGATTGGTGCTGCCTATCGTGAGCGGGACCAGCAGGCGCTGGATGCGGCGGTGGTTCGGTACCGAGAGATTTTGAACGAGAACCCGGCGGCCGGAATCCCGTGGGGCAAGGTGCAGGCAGAGTACCGTCTCAATGGCTGGTCGCCATTCTACCTCAGCAGCGTGATGTATTTGTTCGTTTCGGTGGTGGCGATGGTTGGATTCTTTGTCAAGCCGGCGGCGAGTCGGAGGTTTGCGTGGACCTTGCTGTTAATCGCATTCTTGATTCACACCGTCGGGATGGTCGCGCGGATTTATATCTCTGGGCGAGCGCCCGTCACGAGCATTTACTCGTCGGCGTTGGGGATTGCGTGGGGTATGGTCCTGACTTTTCTGATCATTGAAGTCACGACGCGTCGGGGTGTGGCCAACTTCATTGGTGGCGTATCCGGCTTTGCCACGCTGCTTGTGGCCTACGCTTTGTCATTGAGCGACGACACTTTTGCGGTTTTGCAGGCTGTGTTGGACACGCAGTTTTGGTTGTGGACGCATGTCACCATCATTGCGCTGGGTTATGTTCTCACCCTGGTTGCTGGCCTTTGGGCAATCCTGATGATTGTTTTCTGTTGGTTGCCACGCACCACGCACAAGGACGTGAAGGTCATGGCTGATATCACGTACGGCTTGATCTGTGGTGCCGCATTATTGAGCTTTGTCGGAACGGTGTTGGGGGGATTATGGGCGGACGATTCCTGGGGTCGTTTTTGGGGTTGGGACCCGAAGGAAAACGGCGCTGCCATGATCGTGTTGTGGAATGCTGCGATCCTGCATGCTCGATGGGCTGGGCTGATTCGCATTCAGGGGCTGGCGGCGATGGCCATTTTTGGCAACATCGTGACAGCATGGTCTTGGTTTGCCGTCAATGAGTTGGGGATTGGATTGCATTCTTATGGCTTCACCGAGGGCGTGGTTTTCTTCCTGACGGTGTTCTGGGTGTCGCAATTGGTGTTTATGGCAATCGCCTTGATTCCACCCTCGAATCGAGTGGCAACCTATGGTCGCCCATGAGCCAACGACGTTGATTTGATAAATGGCAATGGGCGAGATAGCTCCGGGGTAACCCTTAGATGCGTGTAAGGCGGTGAAACTTGCGTACGCGAGGTTATTTGACTACGGGTGCTCTGTGGCTGGTCGGGATGGCGGTTGTGAGTTGCTTGGTGCATGCCGGCCAAGCGGACCTCTCTGCGAACCGCGAGTCGTCAAACCATGCGGCTAAGCGTTTACCGAACATTGTTGTGATCATGGCCGACGATTTGGGGTACGGCGATTTGTCGTGTTATGGCGCGACGGAGATACGCACGCCTCAGATCGATCGGTTGGCGAGTGGTGGTTTGAGGTTTACGCAAGGGTACTGTTCGTCATCGACTTGCACTCCGACTCGTTATTCGTTTTTGACTGGGAATTATGCGTTTAGGACTCCGGGTACGGGGGTCGCGCCTCCCAACGGACCCGCTATCATTTCTCCGGGCACGACGACCTTGCCGTCTTTACTAAGGCAAGCGGGATATGCGACGGCCGTGGTTGGCAAGTGGCACCTGGGCTTAGGTGAAAAGGGAGCGGGGCCGGACTGGAATGGCCGGCTGTCACCGGGTCCGTTGGAGATTGGATTTGACGAGTGCCTGCTGTTGCCGACGACGAACGATCGGGTACCGCAGGTCTATGTGCGAAATCATGTGGTCGAAAATTTGGATCCAGGAGATCCGTTGTGGGTGGGTGATCGGGCGCCGGAGGAACCACATGCGACGGGTTTGACGCAGCGTGAGACCTTGCGGATGGATTGGTCCCATGGGCACAATCAGACCATCCACAACGGCGTGAGTCGAATTGGTTTTTACACGGGAGGCATGGCGGCGCGGTTCCGGGATGAGGACTTGGCGGATCGGTGGGTGACCGAATCGATCCGATTTATGGAGTGCCACAAGGATCGTCCGTTCTTCTTGTTTTTCTCTTCCCATGACCTGCATGTTCCGCGTTTGCCTCACGAGCGATTTGTCGGCAAGTCGAAGTTAGGGTATCGCGGCGACAGCATCTTGCAGTTGGATTGGTGTGTGGGCGAGTTGACGGCTGCCTTGGAGCGGTTGGGATTGGCGGAGGATACGTTGATCGTCTTCTGCAGCGACAACGGCCCGGTGATGGACGATGGGTACGTGGATGGGGCCTTGGAGAAGTTGGGGGCCCATCGGGCGGCGGGACCGTTGAAGGGTGGTAAGTACTCGGTTTATGAAGGTGGGACGCGAACCCCATTCATTTCGTATTGGCCGGGAAAAGTGGCAGCGGGTGAATCGGACGAAGTGGTCTGCACGATTGATCTGCCGCACAGTTTGTCGTCGTTGGCGGGGGTGCCATTGCCGCCGGAGGCGTGTATCGATAGTTGGGATGTGTTGGATGCCCTGTTGGGTCGTCCGGGTGCTATGGGCCGCGATCAGCTGGTGCAGCAGAACAACAACGGAAATATCCTGGGGTTGCGAGTGCGGGAGGCGGAGCACGATTGGAAACTGATTTGGTCCCGGAACAAACAAGTCTACAACCAAGTGGTCGAAGAGACATTGCGGAGCCGTCCGGTGCCGGAGTTCCAGTTATTTGATTTGGTCGATGACACAAGTGAGTCGAACAACCTCGCGGATCGTTATCCCGAGGTCGTGCAGCGTTTGCGAGAGCGGTTGGACGAGATTCGTACGGGAGGCGGCTCGCGGTTCTAGCCAGATCATTGGCGAGGCGGTAAGTGGGCCGGTAGGTAAGCAAGTAGGCAGGTAGGCAGAACTCTGAACTTCAAACCGGGCAGCTTTGTCAGTGTAGGATTGTCGTTGACGATTGAAGTGTTGACGATTGAAGTTAGGTACCGTTTCTTACGAGCTCGCGGCGATTGTTTGAATGTTGATTGCTTAACATGGGGTGACGGGGCAAAACACAGCCCGACCACTTTTTCAGTAGCCGGGCCGAGTGTTATTCGTATTGGTTGGATGTCGGGGTGGTTGGATTACTTGGCAGCCATCCAGCGTCGCGAGACTTCATCCCAATTGATGACATTGAAGAAAGCGGCGACGTAGTCTGGGCGTCGGTTCTGGTAGTGCAGGTAGTATGCATGTTCCCAGACGTCCAGGCCGAGGATTGGCGTACGGCCTTCCATCAAGGGGCTATCTTGGTTGGGTGTGCTTTCGACGATCAGGTTTCCCTTGTCGACGCTGAGCCAGGCCCAACCGCTGCCGAACCGGGTTGCGGCGGCGGCAGCGAACTTCTCTTTGAAAGCTGTGAAACTGCCGAACGTTTGGGTGATGGCGGCGGCCAACTCACCGGTGGGTTCGCCACCGCCACTGGGGCTCATGATCGTCCAGAACAGCGAGTGGTTCGCGTGTCCACCGCCGTTATTGCGAACGACGGCCTGTTTGTCGGCTGGAACGGTAGCCATATTGGAGATCAAGTCTTCGACCGACTTGGCTTCCAGATCGGTACCGGCGATGGCGGCGTTGACGTTGTTGATGTAGGCGGCATGATGCTTGCCATGGTGGATTTCCATGGTTCGAGCATCGACGTGTGGCTCTAGAGCGTCCTTGGCGTAGGGCAGTTCGGGGAGGGAGTAAGCCATAGGTCTAATTCCTTGTTTCCAGTGGAAAAACAGTTATTTAGTGCCTATCGATGGCCTGAACGGTTGGACCGATCCCGGGCAGTATCTAGTGGCAGTTGGCCCGCAACTTCCCGCGAAAGTGGATCAAGCACATGCTGCACTTGGCCGATCCGTTGGGCGGTTGGATGACGCCATTGGCACTCGACCGGTTGGGGCGATCCGCTCCAGACTGGCCGGAAAACAAGCTGCCAGCCGGACTACGATAGGGGTGTTCGCCCAGCAATCCGCTGGACTGCTGGGCCTACACCCGTTTATTGAATCATCTTTTAACGAAAGAGGCAACCGGGGCGCTGGGGTTGCTTTGGAGACATCCAACAATTCCCCGGTTTTCTTTCTACTTTTTAGGTGCGACCTTCGCCGGGGCGAGTGGCGGCAGGTTCCAAGATCCCAACGGTTCGCTCGCCTTTTTCTTTGGCGACGATATACGAGCGGAGGCTGCGATAAACGGCGTCCATCCCTTCATTGATTTCGCCTTGTCGGCGATTTCGTGTGCCGGCGGGCGAGATCGTCACCACAATGGTGGTTCCGGTGGTGGTTCGATGATCGTCTGGATTACCGATATTCAGTTTGACCTTAAACAAGCCGGCTCGATCATTCGAGCGGCGTGCATGTTCGATCCGCGATGCGTCTACGGCGAAGCAAACGTGCGAGGGTGAAGCGGAGTCGATTTTGGCATTGAAGTCGCTGATGTATCCCTTGATCTTTTCGATCACGATATCCCGAGGAACGGTGCTGATCAGTTCCTTTCGCAGTTGCAGTTGGATTTCGTTGGAGCGACCGAAGAGCCAGCCCAACAGTGAACTACTGCCTTGGGTTTCTTTCTGTTGTTGTTCGACTTCGATTTCTTGGAAGCCTGACAAGCTGACCACTCGGTTGCGTCCCTCTTGTTTCGCCTTCATAAGGGCGCGATCGGCACGGCGCAACAGCGACTCCATGGTATCACCGGTCTGTCGTTCCGCGACCCCGAAACTGGCTGTTAGGCAGCGGTTCTTCAGTGACTTGAACGGCAAAGCTTGTAAACTTGTGCGAATTTGTTCCGCGCGTTCGGTAGCCTTGTTGACATCGGTCTCCGGGCAGAGGATTGCGAATTCTTCACCCCCCAGACGGCTCACCAAGTCCCCGAGGCGTCCATTGCGGGAGAGGTGGGCCGCGAAGCCGATGAGTGCTTCGTCGCCGGCATCGTGACCGTAATCATCATTGATGCGTTTGAAGAAGTCGATGTCAGTGAAGATAATGCTGAGTGGTGAATGTTGCGCTGCATGTTCGTCCAAGACATGGCGGAAGACGCGATCAAACTCACTGCGGTTGGCGACTCCGGTGAGTGGATCGGTGTTGGCTGCGATGGCCAACTGTTGAACGCGTTGTTTGAGGTTCTTTTCCGACGAAATATCCTGCATGACGACGCTCGCGCCCAACAGGACTCGCGATTTAGAAAATACTGGAGTGGCTTGAATGGTAACGGCGCAGCGCGATTGGTTGGGGCGTTCGATGGAGCCTTTGAATGTGAAAGGCTTTTGCTGCACGAGACAGCGTGCCACGGGGCATTGCCCGCTGTCGACTGGCAAATCGCATTCGTCGTGTGGTTCGAAGCGGGCCCATTGCCAACGGCGATTGTAAATCTCCATGGCTGGGATTCCGGTGATTTCTTCGGCGGCGGGATTCCACAGCGAGACGCTGAAGTTTGTATCCAAGAAAACAACGCCGGCGTTGAGCATGCCGAGTAGCACTTTGTCGTAGGCGCGGTCAAATGCTTGTTGTCCGGCCGTTTTGACGCCGATGTTAGCGTTCCAGACGCCTTCATTGCTAAGTTCTTTTAGGCCTTGCAGCCAAGCGCCGACGGATTCGCTGCTGGTCCAAACGTTGTTCGACTCGAGAAACTTGGCGAACGAGCGAACCAACTCGGTATCAAACTGTCGATCACCTTGATTGAATAGTTCGGCGATGGCCTCTTCGGAAGTCCGGTACTGGCGGTAACTCGATTCTGCGGTCATGGAATCGAATGCATCGGCGATGGCCAGCATTCGGGCGGCCAGCGGCAATTGATTGCCCTGGCGAGTGAACTCAGGCTTGGACCCATCGTAATGAGCGATGCCGAAGTAGATCGCCTCGGCGATTTCTCGGCTGGCGAGTGTCGGGCGTAGGATGCTGATGACGTTGTGTCGATGGTAATCGACGATCGCGTATTCTTCCGGAGTTAGGGCTCCGCGTTTTTGTAAAATCGAGTCGCAGACGCCCATCTTGCCTAGGTCGTGTAAGGCTCCAGCAATTTCGATGACTTGCGCGTCGCAAGCATCCAGTTTGAGGAAGTTGGCCCATCCGCTGATACCGATGGCCACACGAACCGAATGCATCGCAGCGGGGCGGTACTTGGCCGCCAAGGCCAGCAACAGGCTGGAGGCGACACCCAAGCGGGCGGCGGCGTAGTCCTTGATCTGCAGAATTTCTCTCTCGGCGGTCAGTTCCGACCAATTCGGCTCGCTGCGGGTCGCCAGGGGTGGCAGGATGCAACAAGCGTCTACCGACGTCAGGGAAGACGGCGAGAGCGGCGGGAGCGGTTGGATGGGGTTCAGCATAAGGAGTCACTCGTGTTGATTGGCCGGCCGCCGTGCCTCGGTCTGGCAGTGGTGTAATACCGCTACGGAAGGAGCAGGTAGCCTTCCGGCTGGGTAGCTCCAGGTATTTGGGATTTGGGTTGTAGGTAGTGGGTGCAAAACTTCCGACAACGCAGTCCGCGTTTTGCGGCGAAGGATCGTTCGGAGCGTCAAAAAATAGGTCGCGGTTTGGCGACTCAAGCAAGCGGAGCCGTTCCAAAACACACTGGCTCCAAATTTCGAATGGACTTTTTGGAATCGTTCGTTTTTTACAGTGGAGCGGGTTGCAATGATTCCTCGGATTGCACGGTTTGAAGCGGTTGCTAACATAGTGCCGGGCTTTCGAGTTACTGGAGCGGCGCAAGGGAGAACGACTTGAAGATCGCATTGATTAGCCAACCCATGCCTTCCAATGGCGGGCCTTCCAATGGCGGGCCTTCCGGTCCGTTGGCTGGGCAACCGACATCGTTTCAGCCCCTCGTACGAGAGACGCCGGCGGTGCTATTGGTGGGTGACGATCACGGATGGTGGAGAGCGGTCGATCTGTGGCCAGGCGAATTTGCGGAGGAGAGGGCGGGAGCCGCGTTGGAGTTGATTCGCCGATGGCCGGAGCTGGGCGAGCACGGTCGGTGGGACAGCCCGCGCTATTCGCTGCCCGAGCCGGGGACGTTTGCTTGGTTGTCGCCGGTGGTCGAGCCCAACAAGATCCTTTGTATCGGCTTGAACTACGCCGATCACGCCGCTGAGACGGGCGCCGAGCAGCCGACGCTGCCCGTTGTGTTCAGCAAGTTCTCGACCACACTCACGGGGCACCAGCAGCCCATCGTTTTGCCCCAGATCAGTGAGAAGGTTGACTTCGAGGCGGAGTTGGTTGTGGTTATCGGCAAGGCGGGGCGGAACATTGCCGAGCACGAGGCGATGTCGCATGTGTTCGGGTACACTTGCGGCCATGACGTGTCGGCGCGGGATTGGCAGAAGGGTCGGCCTGGCGGACAGTGGCTGGTGGGAAAGACGTTCGACTCGTTTGCGCCTCTAGGACCATGGATAGTGATTGCGGACCCTGCCGAGGCACCGGGTTCTCGTCGGGTCCAATTCCGACTCAACGGCCAAGTCATGCAGGATTCGTCGACGGAGCATTTCATATTCAGCATTGCCCATTTGATTGCTCATATCTCGCAGTTCTGCACCTTGCTGCCGGGGGATCTGCTGTTCACGGGTACCCCGTCGGGCGTTGGGGTCGCGCGGAAGCCACCTGTGTTTATGCAGGCGGGAGATCGTGTGGAGGTGGAAATCGAGGGGATAGGCGTGCTAGCAAATCCAGTCGTCCAATTTTAGCTCGCAATGAGCCGGAGTGGCGGCCGGTTGCTGGCGGGCGCTGCTCGGGTGGAAGATTCGCTTTGCGGTAACTGGGTGGCCTGTGACAAAGCAGTGAGGCGGACTGTAGCGGATTTGGTGTTTTCGCCGAAACCGGTAGTAGGTGGCTTGGCATGACGCCAGGTCGCTGGGCTGGCTTTTCCAGGTGGATGTCGGGGCAGGTAATGGCGATGATTGAGGGCGGGTGTCGCCCTTGGTGCATGCCGTTCGCTTGTCAGATCCCCTTTTCTTGTGCGATCGGGCTGCAGTTCACCGAATGGGACGGATCCCGTGGGTGTCGCTGCCCTTAAAACTTAGAACAGGAACCACGTCGAAAATGGATTTTCGACAGAACGCGGCGCGACGACGCCGAGTGATGCGTGATGAGCGGCCGGAGGTGGTGGCAACGGTGGTAGCTGTGCCCACTCAGCAGCCGTTGCGGCGATACTGTACCGAGGAGGTGTTGGCTTCCCAGCCAACGCTGCTGCAGTTTTTGCCGACGAAGCCTTGGCTGGTAGCGGTGGTACTGTCGTTGACCTTGGCGGCAGCCGGGCTGATTCTTTTGGCGCCCGTGATCAGTGACCAACTGCCGGACTCCGGGCGTTCGTTATCTGTCAGTCCACTTGAATTGTTGGATGCGGGGCGTTCGGGCTCGCTGGCTCAGGTTGGCTTGCAGACGATTGCCATTCTGAACTGGGTGTTGGCTTATCAGATTTTTCACTTGCGCCGTCACCGCGAGGACGACTATCACGGTGTCTACCAAGTTTGGTGGTGGTGTTTATGGCCGTTGGGGATCGTATCGCTGTTGAGCTCAGGGGTCGTTGCCGAAGTGTTGGTGGCTGTGCTCCGTGCCTGGTATCCTGCGGAGTGGTTGGTGACGACGACCTGGGGCGTGTTGGTGACGGGAGTCGTGATTGCGGGTTTGCTGGTGCCGCGACTGTTTGCTGAGTTGAGGGAGTGTTTGACGGCGCGAGTGTTCCTCGTATTGACCACCCTGGCGGCTGTTGGCTTTGCGATGGTGCGTGTCGCGACAAATTTCGATGCTTTGGCTGGTAGTGCGGCTCTTCTGACCACGACCATGGAGTGGTGGGTGTTGTTGAATGTGTTTAGCTTCGCCTGCTTGCAGAGTGCTCTGAGTTTTGTGGCTACGGACGTTATGGGGCAGAGAGATGCGGTCAGCGAGTCCGGTGAGGAATCGGCATGTGATGTGACCGAGTCCGGTGTGGGGAAGCGGGAGCAGGCTCACAGCGAGCGTTCCTCGGTCGTTGGCGAGGTGCCGTCCGAGCTGGCGGCGGACGCAGCGGACGCAGTGGAGCGACTGGCGTCGTCGGGCGTGGTTGTGCGGGAGAGCGAGTCTAACGTGGAGGACTCGGACGCCAACTTACTGCAACGGCGCAAGCGCCGGCGGGCGGCTTAGTTCCGCGTTTCCCAGAGGGTTTCGGGTAGGTGTTCGAGGGCGGTGAAGCGTTGGTACTTTAGATTCTGGGTGTGTTCCTCCCAAGTTAGGGCCGTTGGACTGAGGCCATCAGCGACCAACGTTTCGCAGGCTCTGAGCCAATCTTTGTCTTTAAGTGGTGGCAAATCGGTCGGGTCATGCCCCAGGGCGTGGGCGATGTCGGGCAGAAACCATTGGAACGTTGCCACAACATCTCGACAGCGGGTGGCGACGTCATTCTGTTCCGCGCGATCGTCTGGGCGCACGAAGAGTTTGGGGGCTTGGCCGACGGTCCAGAGGAAGCTCCAGGTGACGGTCCGGCAACTGACAGCGTTGGTCGAGTAACTCAAGACGATGTGGCGATTGTTGGTGGAAAAAATCGAGTAGTTCAAAGAGTCGAAGTGCAGCAGGGAACGAGTGACTAGCGAGTCGTAGGCCACGGTGTTTACCGAACTGTCGGGCGAGTGGTCTTCGGGACCGAGATCACTCAACCAAAAGTCGAGGACCTGCTGTTGGTTCTGGATACCGGCGACTCGGGCCGGGAATTGATTTGGGAACTGGGTGTGAAGCAGGACGGGGACATGCGTCTCCTCGGACCAGAGACTGTTGGGGGAGTACCCAATGCCGTAGTGCTCGCCCAATCCGTAGCCGGATTCGGCCGTCAGAAGTATAGCCAACTCGTGGCCATGGGGTAGTTTTGCCAGGCAAGCCTCCAGCCACTCGCAGGCATGATCCAGCAACATGACCATGGCTCCCGCGGCATGCTCGTACGCTAAGCGATGGTCGGGATCGAAGCCCTGCAGTTCGTCGAAGCCCGAGATGCCGTCACCGTGACGCTGCAGGTGTGGTGCCTGCCAGCCCGAGTAGATTTCGCTGGCGTCGTCGTTGGCGAGGAAGCTCCGCCATGCGAGCGGAGCGTCCCACGGGCCTGAGAAGAGTGGCAGGTCCAGCCAAAGGCGGTGATCAGCCTTGAGGGAAAAGGCGGCCAGGTGATCGATGGCTTGCTCCAAGTAGTGAGCCATCGCTGTCGATTCCCAATCCCGGGCGACCGTTGGTGAATCGCGCGTCGGGATGCTGATCGTTGACGGATTTTCGTTGGACGCGGGGCGAGTGGATTCAGCCGCGGGTTGCCAATTCGGGTGCCCCTTTCCTTGCGGGGTAAGTCGCAAGTCTAGGCGAGGGAAAGCGGCGAGTGACGCTGTGGAATTCGAGGTTCCTGGGTCAGACGTCATCAATGCTTGGTTGCGTGAGCCGGACTGGAAGGCGGAGTCGACGACAATCCCGTTGGCTGCCCAGCGATTCAGAGTCGGCGTCGGGACGCTGGTGTTTCCATAGGGCCCGAGCAAGTAGGTGGGGAGATGGTCGACATTGAGAACCAATAGACCCATTCGCGATTTTCGGCTTTCCGGTAGACTGAGTTACTGATTGGGAGATCGATCGAGACGTGGATCGGTCCCTGCTGCGATTAATCTACCGAAAAGGATCGGTTCATGGATAGCATGCCACAGTACGATTCGCAAGAGTTACTCCGTTTGGTGCATGAATTGGCTTATCAAACCGGCGAATTTGTCTTGGCGTCGGGCGCGAAGGCGGACTTTTACTTGGATTGCCGGCGACTGACACTGCATCCACGCGGGTTGGTCCAGGTGACGGCTGGATTATACGAGTTGCTGCAGCGGGAGGGACTGCCGGATGCGGTTGGCGGGATGGCCATTGGAGCGGATCCAATCACGGCGGGCTTGGTCCATCAGGCTGGGTTGGTCGGCGCCGACCTGTTGGGATTTATGGTTCGCAAGGAACCCAAAGCTCACGGTGCGGGCAAGCAGGTCGAGGGCCCTGTGTTGCCAGGATTTCGGGTGGTGATTGTGGAAGATGTGGTCACAAGTGGCGGCAGTAGCCTGAAGGCGATTGAGGCCGCGCAGGAATTCGGGCTGGTCGTCGACCGAGTGATTGCGATTATCGATCGTCAAGCCGGCGGCCGAGAAGCTTTCGAAGCTCGGGGCATTCGCTTCGAGAGTTTATTGACTTTGGAGCAAGTCCGCGGCGCGTGATCTGCCTCCGAGTCGCCAGCGGCGGGCGAGTGCGATCCAGGACTTTTGCCAGAGGAACGTCTTGACGTGCCACCAGGTCTTGAAGCCCGGTTTGGTCGGGCGCCAGTCCACCCAATCGGTTTGTGCCAGGTAGTCGAAAAATCGGTGGGTCTGGGGGTGAAAGCTGTAGTAATGCCAGGGCTTGATCTCGGTGGTGAAGTGCAATAGCCGAGGGGAATTCCACATCTCTTGGTACTGTTCGGGCAGCAGTGGCGATTTCCCAGCGAGTTCCTTGGCGGCCGAGTAATCGTAGGCGTGAGCGCCAAAGTTCCAGGCCAGCGGCAGCTTTCCCCAACGTTGGTGGAATACAACATTGAGAGCGTATTGATCCCAACACCAAACATGTTTTTGGTGGCGTTGCAAGCATTCAAGCAGTTGTTGGCTGCGGTCGTTGTTGCGCCACGCGGCCAAGTCGAGGACCATAACCCCGCTGTTGAAATAGCATGCGGCGGGATTCAATCCGAGTTCCCGAAAGTTGGGGACGGGGTGCAGTGCCGCAAAATAAGGGGCAAAGCTATGGAACTCGGGACAGGCCCTGCTCGGGTCCAGATAGGGGCAGGCGATGTCGGGGACAGCCCAGACCTCGTTGGGATGCCCCGAATCGTGGGACGTTTGCACCAAGCTTTCGTGCCACAACTCTCGGACGTCAGCCAGGGCGATGACGTCGCAATCCAGGTAAATGACCCGCGTGATCCAATCGGGGAGCCAGACGCTGCTGAGCAGGCGAAAGTAGGCCGTGTGGCTGATGTGGTGCGAGATGTTCAGGTGTCGGACGGCCCCACGATCCGCACGCACGCGAATGGTCGGCAGGGAGAGTCCCGAGATCGTGCGAGCCAGCCGCGCCCAGGTCTGGTCGGACATGCCGCCATCGAGCAGCACTAATTGCAGCGGTGGGGACGGGACGTCAGAGAGCCGAGCCAAGTGGCTGGCTAAACCCGCAGCGTCTGCTGTCCCAGAGTTCGCCTTTGAGCTGAGCGAGGCGTTCGAGCCGGGAGGGCTGATGTGGGCAGCAACGGATGCCAAGGCCGCGGCCAGGGGCATGGCGTAGCGGTCGTCCGTCGCGCACATCAGTGTAGGGCGACGGGTGTCCCAACCGCTCGGGGGGGCTGACAGTGCCAATTCAGGGACTGAGACGTCCAGTAGTAACGGCTTCGGCTGGGAGAGGGGCGGATGGGTCATTGCTCCTTCCACGAATCAGGTTTGGCCAACGAGCCGGAAGATCCACGCCACCAGCGGCTCCAACGCTCGTGGGATTTCAATAATGCTCCCAGGAGAGGATGTCCCTGCATGTTTTCGAAAACCTGATGCGCTTCGCTCACCAAACGACTCAGGCGTTGGTTCTCACGCTCCAATTGTTCCGTGTATGCCTGCCATTGTGTCAGGCTCATCGTTGTAGCGTCGGATTCTACTGGCGACGTCCCGAAATTTGCCTGTCCCCCGCGCGAGTCAGTCCCGAAATTTGCCTGCCCCCCGCAGGAGTCAGTCCCAAAATTTGCCTGGCCCCCGTGAGAGTCTGTCGGAGCGGGGACAGCCAGCGCTGCCGGCGCGGGACCCGTTGACGGTGTTGTTTGGGACGAAATTCGGGGAGTGCGCAGCCGCGAGAACAGATCGGGGACGGCTGGCCGGGAACGCTGGGCAATCTGTCTGAGCTCATCGATTGGCAGCGACAGCGGCTGGCCGGAGTCCGCCGCCCTGAGGGAACTCGCCAGCAACCGCTGCAGTATGCCGACCATGCGTTGGGTCGCCTGGCCATCGGCCGCCAGATTTTCGTGCAGCAAGAACTGTTGCCAATGTTGGTGCGACACGCTTTGCCCGAAGTGGATCAATTGGCTTATGACTGGCAAAACCTGGGAGTCGGCCGATATTCTCCAGGCCGCATCCGCCAAAGTCGGCGTGTTGTGAAAATCGAGTACGGCGACTGGCCGGCCGAATAGCATGGCCTCCAGCATGGCGGTCGATGGAGTCGTGATCACGGCATCGCACTGTTGGAGCCTATCAACCAAGCCGCCGGCTTCCGGTGCCTCCGCCTGGGTCCAGTGATTGTCCGTGACGCCG
Organism: Pirellulaceae bacterium; assembly: GCA_018402565.1. Lineage (GTDB taxonomy): Bacteria > Planctomycetota > Planctomycetia > Pirellulales > Pirellulaceae > M30B19. The sequence goes on from JAGYIQ010000006.1 coordinate 253,470, forward strand.
ACGCGGGACTCTAGGCCTGCCGACAGTCGCCAGCGAAGGTCGATCCGACGTCCCGCCACAAAGGGGTTTGCGGCCACGGTCGCTTGCAATGCTTGCAGTGATTCGACGGTCCGTTGGGTCTGTTCCGGTGTGAAGCCAGGGCACTTGGCCGTTAAAACCAAAATACGAAAGTTCTCCGTCGCTGTTCGCGGGGGTGGTGCCGCATTCCACAGAGAATCGAGTCGCGGTAGTCCCACTTCCACGCACTGCGGGTTGCCCCAGGACTGCAGAATTTCTGTCTGGCGCGGGCCGATGGTTGCGACCACGTGGCTCAAGCAGGGACGCATGGTCCAGGGACAGGCGATTTCGTCGGCGCGATTCTCCCAGGCATTCCGCCATTCCAGAATGCCGTCAATCGCGTAGAGCGTGGGGATGTTCTGGTGGCGCAATTGCACGATCAAGGAGCGAAAGCGATCGAAATGCTCGGAGAAAAAGACGGCAACGTCACCTGGACGAATCTGTCGCTGGACTTCCACTGGTTCGGCAGCTTCGACCAACAAATGCGGGGCCAGCGGACGGACGTGGTGTGCGACCTCGCGTGAACTGCCCACATAGAAAATCCGACCGCTCTGCATGTGCGTTTACTCTAGACGTCCGAAATCAACGACGCTGTTCACATGGTCTTAGGCACAACTCGTAATAGTTGCAGCTCCAGGTGGCGATCGTCACCATTCGCCCACGGTGACCGCTTCGCCGCCGTTGCGCGAGCAGATCGCGGCTAGGACAGCATCGTCAATCGCGTTGGGGACGACTTGGATACTGCCGTCGCAAAACACGAACAGACAGACGCCCGAGTGTGGCCCGCCGAAGACAGGAAGCGAACCGGGACCTGGTGCCGAGGGGTTCGGGTCGAGTGCCAAGCCCAGGCCCCCCAAGCGAACGGCGGTGCCGGGCTCTTCACCGTTATAGATACAGCCATCTCCCCAGCCGCCGGGTTCGCCGCGATATTCGGTACTGACCGCCTTCTCACCGGCAAAGATGGTATTGGAGAGTCCGTCGCGAATGGATTGGAAGCGAAAGCGGCCCTTGGGGCGGCCCACCAGTCGACCGCCAACGACGGGGTTCTGACTGGACAAGCCAGAGTTGATGACGCCGTCGACCTCCAAGTCGAAGGAGCTCCAGGCGTCTCCGATGAAGCTGAAACTGGTACCGGCATTGCCAGCGTAATCGCCCACCACTCCGATCGCCTCGCCACCGGATTCGAATTTACTCAATTCCCCTGGGGCTCGTCGCGAAGGACAGAACAATTCGGCTGGACCCTGGCGAACGATCTCGGGATCTTGGTCCGCATATCGAGCCCGGATGTCGAAGCGATCGTAGATGTTTCGTTGCTCGAGGTACGGCAAGAGCAGGACCGGCCAGGTGACGAAGCCGTCCGCTGGGCGAGCCGGGGGTAGTTCCTTCAGGGCTTCTTCGTACTGTTGCAGAGCGAGGCCCCACTGACGCAGGTTGTTTTGACATTGCGTGCGGCGGGCGGCTTCTCGAGCCATTTGTACGGCGGGCAGCAACAGGCCCATCAGCACACTGATGATACCGATAACCACCAGCAGTTCGACTAAAGTGAACGCCGCGCGACGTTGATTTGGTTGGCCGCGGTCAGTGAGTGCGATTCTAGTCATGCTGCAACGCATCCAAAATAAAGTCTTCCGGGGACCGTCTCAGGCTCTCGTCGATCGACTTCTAGGCTAATCCCCAATCGCTGTTCCGGCAACCAAGATCGGCTTGGATAGGCAGACAGGAATCGGGGCTCGCCGCCGAGCGACTGAGGATATTCTAGGCCACCCGCAGCCAAGGAAGGCGGTCAAATTCACTCGGAAGCCGCCCAAATCGCTGGAAAATTGCAACCGTAACCCAAAAATTACGGTTCGTGTGGGACCACCGTTGCTCGCGAACGCGAGGGTCGGCGATTTCCACTCCAGAGCGGCGAATGGACCCGAGCAGGCCGTCCTGTTCTCTCTCGGGGGCGGCAGGGACTCCACGGACGGGACCTGGCGATTTTACGGTTTGGAGCGGTTCTCCTGGGGTGGGTTGGGAGTGATCTCAGCGAGCAGTCGTGTAGAACTCGTTGGCAGCGGCCACACCCGCACCCGGTGTGAATCGATAGCCTTGGGCTGCCAGGCAGTTTTCGACGGCCGCCAAGAACAACAGGACATGGCTCGCTTGAGCCGTCTCGCCCATCAAGCCGATCCGCCAAGTCCGGCCTTTGAGTGGCCCCAGTCCCGCGCCGATCTCGATGCCAAAATCCCGCAACAAGCGTCCGCGGAAAGCGACGTCGTCCACACCGTCGGGGATCAGGACCGCGTTGAGCATCGGCAATCGGTGAGCGGCCGCCACTGCAAACTGGATGCCGATCGCCTCCAGTCCCGCGCGAAGTGCCGAGTGGTGATAGCGATGACGCGCAAAGCGAGCGGGCAGGCCCTCCTGCAGCACCAATCGCAACGCCTCGTGCAGGGCGTAGTTCATGTTGATCGGCGCGGTATGGTGGTAGGCACGCGAGGTTTCTGCCCAATAGTTACTGACTAAGCCCAAATCCAAATACCACGATTGCACCGGCGTTGTGCGACTTCGCAGGACTTCTTCCGCTCGTGGGCCAAAGGTGACGGGAGCCAATCCGGGCGGGCAACTGATGCACTTTTGAGTCCCGCTGTAAGCGGCATCGATACCCCAAGCATCGATCGGAATCGGGCAGCCGGCCAACGACGTGACGCAGTCCACGACCAGCAATGCGCCGGCGTTGTGAACCAAGTCCGCGACGCCCTCGAGAGGTTGCATCGCACCGGTGGATGTCTCGGCGTGCACCAAGCCAACCAGCTTCGGCGAGTGGCTCTTGATGGCCTGTTCGATCTCCTCCAGCGAAAAGACCTCGCCGAAAGGTCGTTCGATCGCCAGGACATTCGCCCCTGCCCGCTGGGCGACCTCACGCATCCGTCCTCCGAACACGCCGTTGACGCCGACCACGACCCGGTCGCCAGGCGAGATCAAATTGACCAGGCAGGTTTCCATGCCAGCCGATCCCGTGCCGCTGACGGCCAGCGTCAAACGATTCCGAGTCTGAAAAACCTGCCGCAGCATCTCCTGCAGTTCATTCATCAATTGCAAAAAGAACGGATCCAAATGCCCGACGGTCGGTCGAGCCAACGCGGCCAGCACGCCGGGGTGCGTCTCACTGGGGCCGGGCCCCATCAATAGCCGCCGCGGGGGTTGAGCCGATTCCGGGATCAAGAAATTGTCTGCTGCGATTGTCTGAGCGAGTTCTGTCGCCATTGGTTGAGTTCCTCTCCGTCTGGTTTCCGATTCGGTTCGATCCGTGCCCTGCCCTGCCCTGCCAGTGCCCCTTGCCAGTGCCCCTGGCCAGTGTCGCTGGCATGTGCCCCTGGCTTGTGCCTCCTGCCTCGCCCCCCATTCCGTCTGGCTGTACTGCTCCAGAACCAACCCGTGCCGCTGCTAACCCGCGCCGCTGCTCGCCTGTCTAACGACACGTGCGGGGCCGCATGTGTCAACGCGTGTGTCAACAAGTGATCCAGCAGGTTGCTGCCGCTGTTTCGTGTCGACGGCGAACGGCGTTGCGTGCCGCATTTTAATCATTTTGTTCCTGTTCTTCCAGTTCCTCTCTTCTGGAACCGCTCACCTCAGCATCAAGCACCTGCCATGCAATCGTTACCCGGAGTTATGCTGGCCGAGCAAGATTGGCAAGGGTGGAGGAAACCGCTATCATCGGCTACCTTTCCGCTCGGGGGGGGACGTTTCACATGAGTGCTAGGAATCGAGATTGAAGCGACAAGTCGGCTGCGACACCTCCGGACTATCACCTCAACTGTGGCAGCGTGCTCGGCGCAGCTATTGGCGGCTGGCGGGTCTGGAGCCGGTGGGCACTTGGTTGGAGTACAACGATCGAGTCCGGCGGTGCTTGAGTTCGATCGAAGCGGGCTGGCACGAGTCGATCGCCGCGGAACTGGGGTGCCACCCCGAGGAGTTGCCGGAGCCGGCGGGGCTGGGGCTGTTTGAACTGACTGCTGCCGATCGGATCTCGGTTGTGGTACCGGTCTTTAATGAAGAGCAGACGATCGTCGAGGTCTTGGATCATCTGGCGGATGTCCCTGCGGTCACGCAGATCGTGGTCGTGAACGACGCCAGCCGCGACGACACGCGCGACCGGTTGCAGGCCTGGCACGGGGAGCTGGACGACTCCGTTTGGCGAGATCGTTTGCCGGATGGCTTGGTCGTGCTCAATCATGAAGTTAATCAGGGGAAAGGCGCTGCGCTGCGAACCGGGTTTGGGCACGTGACGCAGCCGTGGACGGGCGTGCAGGACGCGGACACGGAATACGACCCGGCCGATTTGATGCGATTGTTGTCGGTCGCGCGTGCTCGGCAGGTCGATGTGGTCTATGGCAGTCGCTTTCTGTTGCCCGAGTCGGGGAATTCACCCTCGTGGCATCGCTTGGGGAATCGCCTGATCACGCAACTGGCCAACCTGAGTTTCGCGACGAAGTTCTCGGATGTCGAGACTTGTTACAAATTGATCAAATCTTCACGATTGAAGGCCGTTGCTGGCGATCTACTGGAGAATCGCTTCGGAATCGAGATTGAATTGACCGCTCGATTGTCCAAACTTCCGGGTATCCAGATGGCCGAGTGCCCCATCTCCTACGATCGCAGGACTTACGCGGAAGGCAAGAAGATTGGGCTAAAGGACGCGTTTCGAGCCGTGTGGTGCATGGCTCGTTACCGTTGAAGCGTCGTGACGGCCAACCGGGTAACCGTTCACGGGTGGGAGGTAATCCTAGGGGCTGGTGCATTCCGCAAGTCGGGTGGTTCTCGGGGCAAACCGGCAGCATTGTCCAGTTGCTTTGACTCGCAGAAAATCGTCTGGTTAGCTCGACTTGCTGCATGACACCCTACGAGGCGGGGGAACGGCCAACCGGGTAACCGTTCACGGGTGGGAGGTAATCCTAGGGGCTGGTGCATTCCGCAAGTCGGGTGGTTCTCGGGGCAAACCGGCAGCATTGTCCAGTTGCTTTGACTCGCAGAAAATCGTCTGGTTAGCTCGACTTGCTGCATGACACCCTACGAGACGGGAACGGCCAACCGGGTAACCGTTCACGGGTGGGAGGTAATCCTAGGGGCTGGTGCATTCCGCAAGTCGGATGGTTCTCGGGGCAAACCGGCAGTGTTGTCCAGTTGCTTTGACTCGCAGAAAATCGTCTGGTTAGCTCGACTTGCTGCATGACACCCTACGAGGCGGGAACGGGCAACCGGTTCGACCGGAGTCCACCGCCAGTGCTGCTCTTGAGTCGGGCCAGAGTGACGAACTCCGTCAGGCGGTTTTCTGAGCTAAGTGTTGACTTAGCCACAGCAGCCGCGGGGCAGCGGCCAATCATTGCAGTTGGCGGGAGAATCGGCGATAATCGGCAGTCGGGGTCGGGCGGGTTGAACACGAGGTTTGGTCGATGATCGAGAAAGCAACCGAAGCTTTTTGGAAACGCTTGGCGGAGCTTTCGTTCGTAGAGCCTGGCCAAATTCAAAGCTGGCGGACCGCCGCCGCCGAGCCAACAGCCACTTGGTTGCAGCTTTGTCAAATGATTCAGGGCGAATCGCCGTTGACTGCCAGCCATCTACAGTCGCTAGCGCAGGGCGTCGCTCGGCCTCCGGTCGCGATCGGATCTTGCTTGATCATGAGCCACGCTTTTCAGGCGCTCGGATGGGAGTCTTATGTGGCTCGGCACGTGAAGCTGCAGAAGGACCATCGCTTGTTGTTGGTGCCCGGCTCGGAACCGAGTGCCGTTGAATTGCGGATCGTGCCGCGGATTCTCGATCGCGTCCGGGAGTTGGCGGGAGTCCACTTGGCGGGCGTACCGCAAGTGATCGATGTCGAGCAGTTCGGCCAAGGTTATGTCGTGACAATGTCACCGACCATCGGCCGGCGACTCAGCCAGTACTGGTCGGCGAGGACAGCTAAGACAACGCCGTCGATCGATTTTGAATTGGCTAGGCAATTGGTCGGCTTGCTGCGTGACTTGGAGGGCGTCGGGCAACCGGTGTCGCGATTGGATCCGCTGTTACTATCGGTCTCCGACCCGAATCATGCGTTGGCCTTCGACGATTTGCTCAGCTGCGAGTGGTTGGACGATGATTTCTTTCCATCGGACCTGCCGGCCGACGAAGCGGCGTTGGTTGTTGACTATCGGGCAACGCGGGCTCGGTATCTAGGTAGTCGGGCTGCAGCGGTCGATGGCATGTGGTGGGAATGTGCCGCCGCGTTGGATTTCATGGCCGATCAAATGGCGATTCGTTGGGGAGACGATACCGAGGCCGTGGCACTTGGGCGGCAACTGCGCGACGCCGCCGAAGGGCTAACGCGGGTCGCCAGCGGTGCGACTGGAGATCGTGCGAGTTGGTTGGCCCAGTGGCTGGGCGAGGATACCTCGATCATCGCAGGTGCGACCAACCCCGTGCCGACCAACCCCGTGCCGACCAACGCCGATCCGCTGCCCGTTTCCGTCACAAACGCGGATGACGGATCTGCAACCGGTGCCGACGCAATTGAGGGTGAACTTCGGGGCCAGATCACGAACGAAATCACGGATAATATCACCGACAAAATCACTGTTGGGGATGTCGACCTGATCGGTAGCGCGTTTGCTGGTGCCGGTGTGAGCGACGAGGACTTGGAGCGGCATGTCGAGCCGAACGAAGGGCCAGGACCGGCGATTGCCATGGAGCGCCGCGTTGGCAAGTCGAGCGGGACGACGGCAGCCAACGGCATTGCCGCTCGTCAAGCGGCCAAACGCGAACAGCAACGGCGGCAGAAGGTCGTCACCGCCTTGGCTGTGGCGGCCCCGTTTCCGATTTGTTTAGGTATTTTTCTTTTAGTCTATTTCCTCTGGCCCGCGGCCGAAGGGTTGCCCGATGTCAGCAATCAATCGGGTGGCAGCGAGTTGCCCACGGCCGACTTGCCCGATAGTGGACTGGGGCTGACGCCATCTGCACCCTCGAGTCAACCGGTGCGTGGGGAGCGCCCAGCGGATCGCCGGGCGGCGAGCGAGCTCGAACCAAACGCCGCGGGCCTGGCGGACGCTGGGAAGTCGACGGACCAACCCGCGGAGGGGCTGAACCGTCCGAACGCAACGGCCGACCAGGACGATCTTCTGGCTGATTTGGTCCCGGTGCCTCCGGGGGACGCGGGGTTGGGCGATTTGGCTGGACTTACCCCGGCTGCGGCCGACCCTGTGCAATCGCCATCCGACCTGGCGCGGACGCTTGGTGCCACAAACGAGCGACTCGATTCAGCGGACACGGACTCCAAGCCGAACCAAGCAACCGGCGGCCTGATGGACAATGGCGATGCGTCTATGACAAATCCTGTGCCGACCGAGTCAGCGGTTGCCGCGTTGAAAGAGCCGGCAAGCGCCGAGTCTGCTGCGGCAGCGGAGTCGAGCGCGGGAGACGAAGTGGTAACGCCAGCCGCCGCGGCGGTGACGGGTTCCAACGCGGAGTCGGTCGTGGTGGTGCGGGACAGCGTAGCAACGGAGGCTCCTGAGGAGGATGGTTTCTTGGGCTTCGGTGCGGTGTTGACAGCCGTCGATTGGCTGGGAGCCTGGCAAGCGGCGCACGGGGGCGCTGGGGCCGATAAACTCGGTCCGACCTACCGCGTTTCGGTCGGTCGACTCAACGCCACGACCGCTCGGCACATGCAGATGAAATTGACGGGACCGGGAGCGGAGCTGTGGGACTTGCAGCAGTCCGAGTCGCTGGGGGGGGGCGATCCACCCATCGTACAAGCTTGGGAGCTGGGGGTGAAAGAAGGTGGCTCGGTGACGCCGGTCGCGCGTCTGGAGACGACTCGAGACGGGCACTTCGAATTGCGATTTTCCGCCGCAGCGGTTTTGGCGGTGCCTTCCTCTCCGCAGTTGCAGTTGGAGCTGCACGACAGTGGCCGCGAAATGTCCCACGTGTTGGATTTGGCGCAGGGCCAGCGACCGCGGTTGACGGGGGCGGTCACGCCGCCCGCCGGAGCTGGGATGGATGGCACAAGGGCGGTGGCAGCGGGGAACGCGGCGGCGGGATCCCCGGGCGGGGCGGCGGCTGAACTGCCCACGGTCGCGGACGGACAGACGGCGGAGGATCGTGCGGATGACGCGGAGGCGGATGCCAACGCGATTGCGAACTTGGCGCTGGACTCGCGCACGGGTTCCGTCAAAGCCTGGGGCCAGGAAATGGTTGGAGGCCGGCGTGAGGGCTTGACGTGGCATTTCCAGATCGCCGGACGAGCGTTCAAGCCGCTCGACAAGGAGAATGCAATTTGGCAAGCGCTCAAATTCCGTGGCAAAGAGGAGCCTTACATCAGTGACGATCTACTGGACGCGGGCTCATTGGTACTCACTGCCGCCACGGAAGACGGCAGCCGTTTGCGCGTGCAGGCCAGGCTGCACTTGCTCACGCCGTCTGGGCTGAGACAATTGAAAAAGGGCACGCTGGCGGAGGCCTCCTCCGAAGCGGCGCTGGTACTGCAAGGTCTGAAAGTCCAATTGCAGTCCCTGAAGGGGACTCGAGCGAAACCGGGGGGTGGGGACCAGAAACAGGCGGAGCTCAATCGCTTGGAAGCCCTGATCAAAGAGTTGGAGCGATACCAACAGGTGGTCGACGGCTTGAGCGCGGAGGCGGAGCAGATCTTCGAGCAGGGCATCGCGTTCGGCGTCACGGAGCGGGCGGGGGAAGAGGATGTGTGGTTGGTGAAGTCCGCGGGCTTCCAACCGCTGGTAACGGGTGAGTAGGTGAGTAGGTGAGTAGGTGAGTGAGTGAGTGAGTAGGTCAGTGGGTCAGTAGGTGAGTGGGTCAGTAGGTGAGTGAGTGGGGCAGTGAGTGGGGCAGTGAGTGAGTGGGGCAGTGAGTGAGTGGGGCAGTGAGTGAGTGGGTCAGTGAGTGGGTCAGTGAGTGGGGCAGTGAGTGAGTCATTGGGGCAGTGAGGCAGTGGGCGGGTGATGGTTCAAGCGAAGTGCTTTGGTGGACCGAGGCATCTTTCGGCAAAATAAGTAAACAACGGACGTTTCAACAAAACTAGATGGCGAGTGTTTCATGGTTCGAGTGGGTGTGTTGGGTGGGCGGGGCTATACGGCGGGAGAGTTGCTGCGGCTATTGGTTCGGCACCCGGAGGTTGAGGTGACGGCCGTGGTTTCGCGGAAGGAGTTGGGGGAGCCGATCTCGCAGGTGCACCCGTGGTTGCGCGGGCAGCTGGACTTGCCGCTGACACAGAGCAATAACGTTCAATTGGCGGGGCAATGCGATTGCGTCTTTTCGTGTTTGCCGCATACCGCCAGCGCGGAGGCGGTGGGCGAGCTGCTGAAACTGGGCGTGCGGGTGATCGACTTCAGTGCCGACTTTCGCTTGAATGATTTGGAGACCTACGAGCACTGGTACCAGGTCAAGCATCCGGTGCCGCAATTGGTCGGCCAGACGGTCTATGGCTTGCCCGAGTTGTTCCGGGACGAGATTCGATCGGCGAACTTGGTGGCGAATCCCGGCTGTTTCCCGACCACCGCGATTTTGGCTTTGACCCCGTTGATATTGGCGGATTTGATCCAATCGGAAGGCATCATTGTCGACAGCAAGTCGGGCGTGTCCGGCGCGGGGCGACAAGCGGACGAGGCGTATTCGTTCTGCGAAGTGAACGAAGCGACGTCGGCTTACAAGATCGGCAAGCACCGCCACATGCCGGAGATGGAACAGATCATTACCCGCGCCAGCCAGCGGGCGACGCAGATCCTGTTCACGCCGCACTTGGTGCCGATGAATCGCGGGATTTTGTCTACTATTTATGCCAATCCCAATCCGGGCACCACCTTGGAGACCTGGACGGAATGTCTGACCGAGTTTTACCGGGCCGAGCCGTTCGTCGATGTGGTCTCGCATTTGCCGAAAACCAGTGAAGTGGTGGGCACCAACCGCTGTGTGATCTCGGTGAGCCGTTCTCGCGGACGAGTGGTGATCGTGAGCTGCATCGACAACTTGCTCAAGGGAGCCTCGGGCGCTGCGGTGCAGAATTTTAACTTGATGTACGGCTTCCCAGAGACGACCGCCTTGGGCTGAGAGCGTCGGAGGAGTGCGGCCGATGAATGACAAAGACTCGCCGGTGCCCGAATTGGCGGCGGCCCATTTGTCGCTGATTGAGAACCTGCCGTTGAACTATGTCCGCAAGGGCTTGGATGGGCGGATCACGGATTGTAACCAACGGTACTGCCAAATGGTGGGCCGCGACAAGGCTCACCTGGTGGGCCTGACCGATTACGATCTGTTTCCGCGGGAATTGGCGGACAAGTATCGCGTCGACGATCAAGAGGTCCTGGCGAGCGGTCGATCGCTGCATCAAGTTGAAAGTCACCAGACGGGGTCGGGCGATGCCCTATACGTCGAGGTGTTCAAGAGTCCTGTCCGGACCTTGGCGGGGGAAGTTGCGGGGATCCAGATCCTGTTTTGGGATGTGACTGCTCGGCAGCAGACTGAACAGGCGTTAACCGAAGAACGGTACCTGTTGCATACCTTGTTGGACAACGTGCCTGACAGCATCTACTTCAAGGATCGGCAAAGTCGATTTCTGCGTGTCAGCGGCGGGTTGTTGCAAAAATTTGGGGTCGGCGACGTGACCGAGGTTCTGGGTAAGACCGATGCCGACTTCTTCGGGCCGGATCATGCCGAGCAAGCCCGGCGGGACGAATTGCAGATCATGCAGACGGGTCAGGCATTGATCGACATCGAGGAACGCGAAAATTGGCCCGATCGCGCCGATACGTGGTGCTCGACGACCAAGCTGCCGCTGCGTGATTCTTCCGGTCAGATCGTGGGGACCTTCGGGATCACACGCGACATCACTGCCCAAAAGCAGGCCGCGTGGGAGCTGCAAACGGCGAAAGATGTCGCTGACCGCGCCAATCGGGCCAAGAGTGAGTTTTTGGCCAACATGAGCCATGAAATTCGCACACCCATGAACGCGATTTTGGGAATGACCGAGTTGGTGCTGGACACGCCGCTGGCGCCAGGGCAACGCGATTACCTACAGATGGTGCACGATTCCGGCGAGGCCTTGCTGGGTATTATTAACGATATTCTGGACTTTTCAAAAATCGAAGCCGGCAAGTTCGAGTTGGACCCGACCAACTTCGACGTCCGCCGTAGTCTGCAAGAGACGATCCGTATCCTGCGAGTGCGAGCCGAGAGCAAGGGCTTGGAATTGCGGTTGGAGGTGGCTCCAAATGTACCCTCGATGCTCCGGGCGGATTTGGGAAGAATACGGCAAATCTTGATCAATCTGGTGGGCAACGCCATCAAATTTACCGAACAAGGCGAAGTGGTGGTCACGGTCGATGGCAACGAGCTGGAGACAACGCGTTGGCGACTCTGTCTGTCCGTGCGGGACACGGGGATCGGCATTCCAGCTAACAAGTTGGAGACGATCTTTAGTGAGTTCGAGCAGGTCGATGCTTCGACGACCCGAATGTACGGAGGAACCGGATTGGGCTTGGCGATCACCAAGCGATTTGTGGAGCTGATGCACGGGACGCTGCGCGTCGAGAGTCAGTTGGGGGCGGGCAGCACGTTTGTTTGTGAATTGGCTGTGGAGTTCGTTGAAGGGTTAGAGGCCGGGGTAGAAGGAGTGGTAGGAGGCGGAGCCGTGGGGGCTGCTGGGCCGGCCGTACCGACGGACTCGCCCGCGTCCGGCCGTGCGACCCTCTCGCGGATCCACTCACGGTCCAACTCGCTGCTGCGAATTCTTTTGGCGGAAGACAATCGCGTCAACCAACGCTTGGCCGTGGGACTGCTGGAGCGGTTGGGGCATCGCGTGACCGTGGTCGACAACGGGCAGCGAGCGGTTGAGGTGGTGGCGCGACAGCCGTTTGACCTGGTGCTGATGGACCTACAAATGCCGCAACTGGATGGCTTGGAGGCCACGCGGCAGATCCGGCAAATGGAGCTGGGGACGGAACAGCACGTCCCGATCATCGCCATGACGGCGCACGCGATGTCAGGCGATCGGCAGCGGTGCCTGGCAGCGGGCATGGACGACTATTTGTCCAAGCCGATTCGCACTGGCGAGTTGATCGATAAACTGACGCGACTCCAAGGGGAGCTTGCGCCGACGTCAGGTGTCCTGATGGAGCCGGTGGCGAGGGAGTGGGACGCCGAGTTGACCGAGGCCTTGTCGTCGGTGGACGATGATTGGGACTTGTTTCGGTTGGTGGCAGTGGCATTTCAGGAGGAAGCCACCGAGTTGTTGGTGGTGATGTCCGCAGCGTACGAACGTAGCGATTGGGAACAGTTGATCCACGCCGCGCACTCGCTCAAGGGCAGCGCATTGGTGCTGCATGCCTCGGAACTGGTCGCGGGATGTTCCGTTTTGGAGCAGGCCGCCGCCGAAGGCCAGCGGGACGAAGTGACCGCGGCACTGGATCGCGTCCGCATGGAAGTTAAGGCCCTCAAGTCGCGTGTCACCACCTTTCTGGAGAAGGCAGCCGAGTCCCAAAGTTGAATCCAAAATTAATCAAACGCGGACTCCAAGTGATCACCTTCCTCGTGGTTGGCCTGGCGGTTGTGTGGACGTTCCGGCAGGGCTGGAACGAGTTACAACAGCAAGAGGTGGCTTGGGGCTCGTTGCGGTGGTCCTGGTTGCCGTTGGCCTTGCTGCTGACGATGGCCGGCACCGTTCCGGGGTGGGTCTTCTGGCATGTGGTCCTACACCGATTTGGCCTGCAATTGTCCTGGGGACGCAGCTTCCGGGCATTCTACCTGAGTCAGTTGGGCAAGTACGTGCCTGGCAAGGTCATGGTCTTGGCCATTCGGGCCTCGATCGCCGGCGGGATGCAGCGGTGGCAACCGGATCCCGACGGCCCGAACGTGCCGGCCTGGTTTGTCGTCTCGGCGGCCGCCGTGGCAGAAACGCTGATGTTCATCGCGATCGGCAGCGGTGTGGGATTGGTTTGTGGCGCGTCACTGTTGGTCGATCGGCCCTGGGTCTTGGCACTGGGTGCACTCGTCGGCGGCGGGATCATGTTCTCGATGCTCCCGCCCGTCCTCCGGCTGTGGATCGTCTACGTGCCGTTGTTCAAATCCTCGGCCGATCGACAATGGCTGGCCAAACGCTGGACCTGGGATTTGTTCTTGGGCGGAAGCCTGAGCTTCACGGTGGGGTGGCTGTTGATGGGCAGCGGCTTGTTGGTCCTGAGCCATCTGTTGCCCGAACAGGACAGCACGTGGCGCGATCTGCCGCGGACGACGGCGGGCGTTTCGCTGTCCACCGTGATTGGCTTCCTGTCCTTCATCCCGGGTGGGCTGGGCGTGCGAGAGGTTGTGCTGTTCCCCATACTCCGCCCGCGTTACTCGGCGGTCTTGACCCTGGTGGTGCTCCACCGATTCCTAGTGCTGTCGGCCGAGTGCCTGGCGACCGCGATCGCCTGGAGGGTGGCGGGTGGCAAACCGCCCGTAACCGCCCCCACCGAAGCAACGGGCAGCTAGTGCTTTCTCAACGTTCAAGGTGGCGGGGGAATCCTACGGGCGGCGTCCCGTCTTACTGGATGGTTGGGTAGGGTGTTCCATACTTCGGAAAGCGACCGACGTTGGGTCCGGCCGAAGTACGAGTCGTGTACGTGGGCGAATTGAAGTTGGGGGGAAAGCTCCCCAACGGCGAGCCAGACCCAAAAGGAAACGCCGCAGCACCCGGCGCGAAACCCATCGGCATGGCACCTGAGCCGTAGGGCATACTGCCCGATCCAAATGGCATCATCCCCGACCCGTAGGGCATAGCACCTGAGCCAAATGGCATCATACCCGAGCCGTAGGGCATGAAGCCCGAGCCGTAAGGCATCATACCCGAGCCATAGGGCATGGCACCTGACCCAAATGGCATCATCCCCGAGCCGAAGGGCATGGGACCCGAGCCGAACGGGCGGCCAGTTGCGGGAGCGGAGGGTGCTTTGGCATTGTTTTCCGCCGCGGAGACTTTGCGATAGTCGGCCCAGTTCAATTCTTGTCGATTCGAGCAGCCACTGGCCAATACAAGCAGGCCGAGGACCAGTGCAAGGCTCACGCTCGACCGTCGCGGGAGCGCACAAATCGAGCGGTTGGCGTAGTCACGCGACGTGTCGGAGAAACGATGTTTCGGCATGTCGTTCGTTACTTATAAATCGAGTACTTGAGGTTCAGGCGGGACGGCGTTTCAGGTCCGCTGGCTGGCATACCACACTCAGGCTGGTGTGCCGCACGGTCCTTCGGCCGAGTCGGGTAGGGCCAGAACCGCGGGGGCGTCGTTGCGTTACCAACGTCCCGGGGCTCAATGGATTTGGGTGGGTTTGTGGGCCCCGTCCGGATTCTCTCCCAGTTTAAACCGCCCTAGCGGCTATCACAAGGTTTCGGTTGCAGAAAGTCCAAGGGTTTAGGCCGTTTTGCCACAGGTCGCGGGGTCCGACGCCTATTTTTCGCGGGTCTTTTTCAGGCCGGCACGCTCCAGTAGCGATCGTTCGAAGAAGGCTTCGACCTGTTCGTCCTGGGGCGGGGTGCCATAGGCGCCGTTTTCCATGGGGTCGTATTCGCACTTGTAGTCGTTTTTGGCGATGGACACGTCATCGCCGGGATCGATGCGTTTCTTCAGGCCGGCCACAATCTTCTGGCCGTTGACCTTCACGCCGTTGCGGCTGTTGAGATCGCGGATGAACCAGTACCCCTCCTCGAGTTCCAGGACGCAGTGGTGGCCGGAAATGTTGGAAAACGGCAGCACGATGTCGCAGCCGTCTCGGCGACCGACTCGCAGCTTTTTTCGGAGCAACGGGATCGAGTCACCACCGCCGATGGGTACCAGATGCCCGAACGGCTTGCTGCCGCCCTTTGAACCGGCCGTCCCATTCGAACCACCGAAATTCGTACCGTTTGAGTTCTGGCTCATATTGACCTGCTCGATTACCAGGAAAAGTGGGAAATACGAACGCCGTGGGCAAGACTGCTGCGGGGCCGGTCTGTCGCGGGGCCAGGCAACGTGCACTCACCCTTGTTTGGGCCGGCCGTGGCCGGCGTTTTTTGGCCGTATTGCGGCTGACCACCCCAGCCTCACGGGCGACTCGGACCGCTTCAACGCATTCATCGGCATTTTCCGCGGCCTCTCTATTGTAGCTGATGAATTGGCATTGCAAGTTGGTTCCGCTACCAAAGCCGGCATTTTTTTCTATTTTGGGTTGACGGGCAGTGGTTGCAAGTCGCAAAACTTGGCTCGGAACTTCTTTTGACCGACAGAGAAGAAGTAGACCGTTACCATTTGCTTGTGGACGGGTCCGTCTAGAGCCACGACTTTCCCTGGTCCGTATTCCGGATGCTGGACCAAACCGCCGATTTGGAAGACCTTTTCCCCAGACACTTGGGCAGTTGGCGCGGCGGGCGACTCGGGATCGCCCTGCCCTGCCTGCTGGTCCGAGCCGTCGGCCGCGAACATGGCGGCCGCCAGTCCAATGTTTGGGAGGGGGCGGCGTGGATTTTTTTCGCTGCTGGGCTTGTCGGTCGCGGGGGCAGCGCGTTTGGCCGACGGTTTCGGACCGAGCCCCGACGGGACATCGAGGGTCGAACTCTGAGGATCGGGCGTGTCGAAGTCATCGAAGTCGTCGAAGTCATCGCAACAATCAGCGTCGTCCAGCTCAAAATCCGTTGCGTCAAGCTGCACGGCATCGAAGTCGCTGTCTTCCGTGGCAGGGCGGTTGGGTCTGCGAGGCTTTCGACCGAGGTCGGCCGCGTCCCTGGCGGCGCCGCGGACCGGGCTTTCATGTTCAGACGGCAGGTTCAGCGCGTCGAGATCGTCTTCCACGGGGAAGGACTGCCCGCCGCACTCGTCGGCCACCCAATCTCGCTTTTTGGGTCGCGGCGTGGGCCGCAGGTCCAACCCGCCCTTGGGGAAAGCTCGGAACTGTGGCGAGATTCGCACGTACTCAAGCTCCGGACCACGGACTTCCGCCAGAAAGGAACTCGCCGGACTGGGCAGAAACGAACCGCGTCGCATACGACCATCGCACTGGCAGAGCGTCAGTTGATTTTGGGCTCGGGTAATGCCCACAAAGAACAGGCGGCGTTCCTCCTCGATTTGCTTGCTGTCCTCCATGCTGCGTTCATGCGGCAGGATCCCTTCTTCCAAGCCCACGATATACACGACGGGAAATTCCAGGCCCTTGGCGGCGTGCATGGTCATCATCTTGACCTGGTTGGCGTCTTGGCTCATCTTGTCCGTATCGCTGACCAGGGCCGCGGTTTCGAGATAGGCTTCGAGGCCGCCGTCTTCGAGATGTTGTTTGTCGTATTCGTCGGCGGCCACCAATAATTCGTCGATGTTCCCCAACCGCTCGCTGGAGACTTCCGAATTGTCGGCCTCCAAGATTTTTGCGTAGCCCGTGACTTCCACGACCGCTTCCAGGACATTCTTGACGCTATCCCAGGAGACCTTGTGCAGTTCGTTGATCTGTTCGACAAACTCCTTGACCGATGCCCCGCCACGTCCCAACATCGCGGGGCGGAGGGCCACTTGATGGCAGGCTTCGAGCAGGCTGATGCCCTCTTGTCGGGCCATGGCTCGGATGCGATCCAGTGTGACCTTGCCGATTTTCCGAGCGGGGGAATTGATGACTCGTTCCAGGGCAATGTCATTCTGCGGGTTGACAATTAGTCGCATGTACGCGACCAGATCCTTGATTTCTTTACGTTGGTAAAATTCGAAGCCATTGACCAATTGGTAGGGAACGCCCACCGACGTGAACTCGTGTTCCAAATTCCGCGACAACCAGTTGGCTCGGTAGAAGACGGCGATATCCTTGGGTTCCCAGATGCCCTCGGCGATCAATTGAGCGACTTCCGAGGCGATCCAATCGGCTTCGTCTTGGGGTGACGAGGAGACTTTGAGTCGTACGGGTTCACCGACCTCTTTGGTGGGAATCAGGCGTTTTTGTTTGCGTAGTCGATTATGACCAATCAGCCGATCGGCCACCTGCAGGATCGTCTGGGTGCTGCGATAGTTTTGCTCCAAACGAACGACCTGCACCTCCGGGAAATCGCGTTCAAACCCGAGGATATTGCCGATGTTCGCACCTCGCCAACCGTAGATCGATTGATCGGGATCGCCGGTCACCGCCAAGTTGGGGCAGCGATTGCTTAGGCCACGCACGATCGCGTACTGAGCCAAGTTGGTATCTTGGTACTCGTCGACCATGATGTATGCAAAGCGTTCATCCAACCGCTCGCGGAGCTCCTCGTTCTCCTTCAATACAACCGCCACCCATAACAGCAGATCGTCGAAATCCACCGAGTTGCAGGCCAACAGTTTGCGTTGGTAGACAGGGTACACCTTCTCGACGACTCGGCCGACGACATTCCCAGGCCGAGCCTGATACTCGTCGGGCATGATTAACGCGTTCTTGGCCTTGGAAATCTCTGATTGCACGGCCGACGAGGAGACAAAACTATCGTTGACGTTCGCCTCGTCATACGCCTGAGAAAACAACTTCCCGGCGTCGTCCATATCCAAGATCGAAAAATTCTCTTTCAGGCCGACAAAGGGACCGTACTGACGTAACAGCCGACTGCAGAAGCGATGGAAGGTACCCGCCCAGACAAACGTGCCGGGCACCAACTGCTGGATGCGGTGCCCCAGTTCATTGGCGGCCTTGTTCGTGAAGGTCAAAGCCAGAATCCGATCCGCCGGGATCCCCTGTTGGATCATGTAGGCGATCCGGTGCGTGATGACGCGGGTTTTACCGGAACCCGGCCCAGCCAGAATCATCAGTGGGCCTTCCATGTGCTGCACGGCTTCGGCTTGTTGTTGATTCAAGCCCCGGAACAAGTCGGCCGCCACTCCCGAAAAAAAGTCGTCCGTGTCGTCCATAGCCATCAGCCCTCGGGTGCTAGCGTCGCGGTAGAGAAATCTTGAATTGTAGGCGATAAAGCGGTTGCCCCCCCCAACCACTGTTGCCAGGAGAGGATTATAATCCAGCCCATCGGTCGAAGTAACCGGAGCAAAGCGGTCGCGGGTGTGCGACTGTCGACGATGAAAGTGTACCCCATTGGAAAGGACTTCCATTATGGCCAAGACTCGTATTCCTCTCAGTGCTGCTGAAGAACGTCAACGCGATTTGGAGATGAAGTTGGAGCTGAGTACGGCTCAGATTGGCTTGACGGTGCGGACCACGAACTGCCTTGAGGAGCGAGGGATCTTTACGGTGGGGGATCTGTTGAGGACGTCGCCGGAGGATCTGTTGGGAATCACAAACTTCGGCGAGAAGACGTTGGAGGAAGTCTATACGGCTCTTTCGAAAATTGGCTTCCCGCGGAAAATGTAGTGGGCTGAAGCAGCCAGTGTCTCGGTCGGCGGTCGGATCCGCGTGCCGCAACCGCCAGCTGCCGTCGTACTCCGCAACCGCGGTACTGGTACTCGAGTATTTTTCGAGTACCAGTAGCAGGTCAGCAGCGGTACTCGGACTCAGAATATTGAGTACGGGTTTGAATCGCGCTGCGCGAACCGTTCATGATGTCGCCGTTATTCTCGGTTCACGAAACGCTTGACGCGTTCCGCTACCCAAGCCGCTGGACGCCATCTTGGTGCGAAAGGCGGCATGACTTGGCGGTCCTCTGTTAGCGGTACGGGTTGATCACTCCCGGCGAGATCGCTAATTTGCCGAGCGACTCAAGGAACATGTGCAAGAACAGGGCGGTTGCGCCTCAATCGAAACGCTTGACGCGTTCCGCTACCCATGACGCCGGACGCCATCTTGGTGCGAAAGGCGGCATGACTTGGCGGTCCTCTGTTAGCGGTACGGGTTGATCACTCCCAGCGAGATCGCTAATTTGCCGACCGACTCAAGGAACATGTGCAAGAACAGGGCGTTTGCGCCTCAATCGAAACGCTTGACGCGTTCCGCTACCCATGACGCCGGACGCCATCTTGGGGTGCGAAAGGCCGCATGACTTGGCGGTCCTCTGTTAGCGGTATGGGTTGATCACTCCCGGCGAGATCGCTAATTTGCTGACCGACTCAAGGAACATGTGCAAGAACAGGGCGGTTGCGCCTCAATCGAAACGCTTGAGGGCTTGTTGATTTTTCCAGACTTACACGCGAAATTGCCGTCCGCTTCAAGGAAATCTGACAAAAACACGGCGTTTTCCCGTCAATCGAAACGCTTGACGCGTTCCGCTACCCAAGCCGCCGGACGCCACTTCGGGGACAAAGGCCGCATGCCGCCCTGCCCTTTGCTCTACGCCCTTCGCCCTTCGCTCTACGCTCTACGCCCTTCGCTCTACGCCCTTTGCTCTACGCCCTTTGCTCTACGCCCTTTGCTCTACGCCCTTTGCTCTACGCCCTTCGCTCTACGCTCTACGCGCTTCGCCCTTTGCCGGATCGGTCAGTCGGACCAGCGAAACAGGTACAACGCTAGGGAGAAGGTGCCGATGGTCCAGGCGGCGACCAAGGATAACTCGATGGGGAACGACCAGCAGGAAGCGCCATCGAGCATGACGCCGCGGAGCACGTCCAACAGCGAGGTCAGCGGCAGTAAGCGAATCGGCCAGTGGAGGAACTCGGGAAAGTTCTGGTAGGAGAAAAAGATCCCGCTCAGGGTCCACATGGGCAGCATGGCCAAGTTGATCAGGCCAGACATTGTTTCCATCGACTTCGCGCGACTGGCGACCAACAGTCCTACTCCAGCGAACTGCAGGCCGCCCAAGATCACCAAGCCAGCGAACTCGAGCCCCGAGCCATGGATTTTAACCGAGAAAGCAAAATAACTGGCCACTAAGATCATGGCGACCTGCGGGAACATGAACAGCAAGCGGCTGAACACGATCCCCAACAAGAAGTCGCTCCGTCGCATTGGCGTCGCCAGGTACCGTTTGAGCAGCTTGCGAATTCGCATGTCGACGATCGCGTAGCCGACGCCCCACAGGCCTCCGCCCAGGAGCGTCATGCCGATCAGGCCGGGGATCAGGAAGTCGATGTACCGACCGCCAGGCTCGCTGTAAGGCGTGGTAATGATCGGCAATCTCTCCAGCGTTCCATGACTTTCGCGTAATTGTTCACTAATTTGCAATTCGGCTAATCGACCTCCGCCGCGGGCGGGGTCGTAGAGAAACTCCCACCCCACCGTGCCCTCGGGGGCTGGGCGGATCAGCAGCACGATGCGTCCTGCCCGGAGTTGGTTCAAGCCATCCGCGGGACTCAGGCTACTGACTTTCAACTCGGGGCTGTCGCTGAGTTGGTCGACCAACTCAGCTTGTTGGGGGCCGGTGACGACGCCAATTTCGCTGTGCGTGTTTCCCTGGGAGCGAAAGGCGGAGCCCAAGATGAACATCATTACCAGTGGGAACACGTAGGTCCAAAACACTGCGGCGGGCTTGCGCGTGAACTCGATCAAGCGGGTCCGCACCAAGACGAGGATCGGCCAATCGACGACGGCTTGCCCAGAGGAGGCGGACCCTACGCCGCTAGTCTCGGTGTCTCTGGTCGCGGAATCTCTGGCCGCGGAATCTGTGCGGCTGCGGGTTGTCGCTGGCAGCGTGGCCGGCGCGACGTTCTGGCTGGCCGCTGCGTTGTCTGCTGTTGCTCGGCCTTGTTCCATCCGCTTGCTCATGACTCGGGGGTGCCTTCCAATCGCTTGCCGGTGAGATGGATAAAGACATCATCGAGCGTCGCGCCGCGGGTGACCAGATCGCTCAGGACCCGCCCCTCTTGTCGGACCAAGTCGATCAACGCGGTCAGGACGGCGGGCAGGTGCTGGCAGGCCAAGCGAATCTCGGCGCCCTCGGCCTCTACCAAAGAGACGGTCGGGAGTTGCCGCAGCCGCTCCAGCCAAGGTTCCTCGGCCACTTCGACTTGTTGGGGCGTTGCGACTGGGGCGCAGGTGAAGCGGACGATGTGGTCGCCGCCCAGCGAGCGGATCAGCTGCTCGGGCGTGCCCAATGCGATGACTTGGCCTTGGTCGAAGATCGCCACGCGATCACAGAGCCGCTGGGCTTCGTCCATGTAATGAGTCGTGAGCAGAATCGTGCGGCCTTGAGCGCGAAGTCGACCGATGATCTCCCAGACTTCTCGGCGACTGGTGGGGTCCAGGCCCGTGGTCGGCTCATCGAGGAACAGCAACTCGGGATCGGAGACGACCGCACAGGCCACCGCCAGGCGTTGTTTCTGGCCGCCCGACAATTTGTTGACGCGAGCGTTGGCTTTTTCCTGCAAACTGACACTGGCCAGGGCCTGGTCGACGGTCCAAGCTTGTCGATAGAACGAGCGAAACAGGCGGACGGTCTCTTGCACGGTGAGGTCGTCGCTGAGGATCGTCTCTTGCAGCGACACGCCGATCCGCTGGCGGATCTCCCGAGCGTCGCTGTCCCAGCTCCGCCCCAGCACTCTGACCTGGCCGGCGGTGGCGGGCAGGAGTCCTTCGAGGATCTCCATGGTGGTCGTCTTGCCGGCACCGTTCGGGCCCAACACCCCGAAACACTCGCCGTAGTGCACTTGCAAATCCACGCCTTGAACTGCCTCCACGGGCGGCCGCGTCGGGTACGTTTTGCGCAGACCGCGGCAATCGATCGCGAAGGCCTGGTCGGGTTGAGCGGCAACGGAATGCAGCATGGAGGGGGGGTACCGAACGCTGGATGATGGGACATGCCGAGGGCCACCACTTGGATGGCCTCGCGGGGGCAATTCTAGGGCAAGGAACACTGCCTGCCAATCGCCGCGGCGGGCGGACTGGTTGAGTTCCCGACGGGCATGCGTCATACTGGCACGCCGTAGAATCGCCTTCGTGGCCGCTGGGGTGGAGTCCCTCGGAGTGCGGGCGAGCAATGTTATGGTCACACGAGTATCGAGCAAGAGGATTCGCAATGAAGCCGCTGAACATTGGGTTGGTTGGGTATGGATTCATGGGACGTACGCACTCCAATGCCTACGCCAGTGTGAATCATTTTTTTGACTTGGAATACCGACCCGTGCTCAAGGCGGTCTGCGGGCGCGACGCCGCTCAAGCCAAGACGTTCGCCGATCGATGGGGTTACGAATCGATTGAAACCGATTGGCGCGCCTTGATCAAACGGTCCGACATCGACGCGATCGATATCTGTACACCGAACAACCTGCACAAGGAGATCGCGATTGCTGCGGCGGAGGCAGGCAAGATGGTGCTGTGCGAGAAGCCGCTGTCGATGGACACGGCGGAGGGCGAGTTGATGTGCGAGGCGGTCGAGAAGGCCGGCGTGGCCAACACCGTTTGGTACAACTATCGTCGTGTGCCGGCTGTCAGCTTGGCCAAGCAGTTGATCGACGAGGGCCGTCTGGGTCGGATCTTTCACTATCGCGCCCAGTTCCTGCAGGACTGGACGATCTCGGCTGACTTGCCTCAAGGCGGCACGGCCCTCTGGCGGTTGGACGCCGCGGCGGCCGGTAGCGGCGTGACCGGCGACCTGTTGGCGCACTGCATCGACACGGCGTTGTGGCTCAATGGCGGCATGCAGTCGGTAACGGCGATGACGGAAACGTTCGTCAAGGAACGCACGCACACGCTGACCGGGAAGGTCGAGAAAGTCGGGATCGACGATGCTTGCGCTTTCATGTGCCGCTTCGATAACGGTTCGTTGGGACTGTTCGAATCCACCCGCTACGCTCGTGGTCACAAGGCGCTCTATACCCTGGAGATCAACGGCGAACACGCCTCGATTCGCTGGGATTTGCACGACCTGCATCGCTTGGAATACTTCGATCATCGCGACGACTCGTTGGTCCGCGGTTGGCGGAGCGTGCACGTCACCGACGGAGACATGCCCTACATGAAGCATTGGTGGGTACCGGGCCTGCAGATCGGCTACGAGCACTCGTTTATTCATCAAGTCGCCGATTTCTTGGCGGGGATCGCAGCCGGGACACCTGTCTCTCCGACCTTCCGCGAGGCGCTGGAAACCCAGAAAGTCTGCGACGCGGTGCTGGCCAGCGGCAAGGATCGGGCATGGCACGAGGTCTGAGCCCGGCTTGTGGCAAAAAAATTTGCTTGCCAGGAAAAAAATTGAGATTAGTCTAGAGGCCGCGGGGAAGGGTCACGCTAGGCGGCGTTGTTCCGGCGTGGGTGCCCGCGTGGACTGGGCCCACAACCGCCAGGCTCGCGTCGGGACGTCCGACTGCGGCCGGGCCGGCGTCGGTACGTCCGACAGCGGCCGCGCCGGCGGCCTACCAGACGATATCTCTACACCGTTCCTCGGCTCGACTTACCACCATGAACAAGCGAATGATTTCTCGACTAGCGTTCTTGGTGACCCTGTCGTGGGGCGTGTTCGTCGGTTTGGGCAGCGGCGGCGAGCTGCTGGCTCAGGCCCACAAAGAGGCCGTGGGCTACAACGCCCTGGTGGCGGCCGTCGGTTCCGGTCTGGAAGATGGCTCGGGGATCCAGGTCGCAATGGTCGAGGTCCCCTCGGGTTCGGCCTATCTGCCCAACATGGCCAACGCCGAGTTCTTGGGAAAGACGGTCAACGACGGCAGCGGAACAAACAGCGGTAGCACTGGGCATGCAACCGACGTCGGACGATTCTACTTCGGGAATACTTCCAGTCTCACCGCCGGCATCGACTTATTTAGCGGCTACAACGTGAACCATTGGCTAGAAAGTCGCTTGGCTCCTGGCGGGGCGGGTACGCCGCTGGCGGAGGCGTATCGGGTCTCCAGTCACGCTTACATTGGCGACGGGGACAACACAGCAACGGCTGAGAATCTGCTGATGCGTATGGACCACTATGTCAATCAGAACGGTACCACCGTGGTGGTGGGAACTTCGAACGTTGACAGCCAAAACATTCCAAACCTGTTCACACATGGCTACAACGTGATTGCGGTGGGAAGCAGCTCGGGCCTCCATGGTCATGGTTCCACGACGATTTATGGCGCCGGTCGAACTCGACCTGACTTGGTCGCGCCCTTGAGCTTCAGCAGTTGGAACACGGGCTTGGTCAGCTCCGCCGCGGCCCTGCTGCACGACAAGGCCGACAACATGGGCGGCGATGCCCCGGATGCGTGGCGGCCCGAAGTGATCAAGTCGATCCTGATGTCCGGCGCTAGTAAAGAACCATTCGCCAGTTGGGATCGCACGAATACTCGACCGATCGACGAACGGTTTGGAGCCGGACAACTGAACATTTTTAATAGCTATTTTATCATGGACGGTGGGCAGTTCGACGGCAGTTTGGGCGTGCCGACCGAGGCGATTGGTCTGCGAGGCTGGGACTACGAGGCCTCGTTGAACGAATCTGCCATCCAGTCTTACCGCTTGGAGATCGGGCCCGGCGGCGTGTCAGACCTGTCGGTAATGTTGAACTGGAACATGCAAATCATCGACACGGATCCGTCCGAAAGTGTGTTCGCTCCGGCCACTCAGCTTGCGAACCTGGGCCTGAGCCTGTGGGACGAGAACGAGACCCTGATCGATTGGAGTAACAGCTCGGTCGATAATGTGGAGCACTTGTATCTAGAATTTTTGGCCACCGGCAGTTATACCTTACGCGTCGAAAATCATTCGGACTTTGCCAGCAGTTTCGCACTGTCTTGGCGGATGACAGCCGTCCCCGAACCAGGGTCCGGGGGCGTGCTGTTATTTTTATGTCTCGGGCTCTGTGCCCGTCGCGGCCCGCGGACTCGCCACCGGCCGCAAACGTAATCCCGTACCTGCCTCGGAGCGTTTCTCACGGGGGGACTGCCTCGGATAAACGGTTCCGGGCTACTTGTTCCAGGGGCCGCCGACTTGAATGTTCACGTTGTCGGGTGCTTCGCGGTCAGGGATAGGCCCGCCGGGTCGCGTCCGCGGCGTCCTGCCTCCGCACGGATTCTTCTCGAAATGGGGCTGGACGAGAGCTCAGCCAGCACTGCCTTCGGTACACATCGGGTAGAATTCCGCTCGTTTGAGGTTGGCTGGGGAACTTTTAGGCGGCGGTCAATGTCAAAGGACAGGTGATCGGTTGACATCGTTGCTGCGCGGACGGTGTGCTTAGGCCGTTTTTTGGATAGCTATCATGACTGACTTCGGTGTAATTTGCCCGCGATTCTTGCTGCGACTACGGGGCGTTGGTTGGGTCATCTGGGGGGCTTGGTTCAGTCTGGCGGTGTTGATGCCGCCGACCCCTCTGTGGTCGAACGCTCCCGGCCGCGTGACCCAAGAGGAGGGATTGTCGTCTCCGCCGGGCACCAGCCCGACGACTCAAGACGCGACGGCAACGACGGACTCGACAGCAACCATGGATCCCACGGGCCCAACGGCAACCACGGATCCCACGTCAACGGCGGTCGACGAGCGACTGGGTTTGCCTGGATGGTTGGTCGAGCAGTCGATCTATATCCCCTACGATCACATCAAAGATCAGTTTGAACGAGACGGTCGTGGCGTTTTTATTCCTTACGAACAATTTAACGAATTGTGGCAGCGAGCGCAGCAGAACCAACCGCCGGTGGCGTCGCCTGCGTTGCCGGTCCTCCACGCGGTGGTCATGGCGAATAGCCGCGCGAAGTTGGAGCGGACCCTGGTCCGCGTTGACTCGAGCATCAGTCTTGAGTTTTTGCAGACGGGTTGGCACCGCGTGCCATTGGGATTGACGGGCTGTGCGATTCAATCCGCCGAATTGGATGGTCTGCCGTGCAGACTGATGCAAACGGCTGATGGAAGCTTTGAATTGGTCCACCAAGTTGAGCAGATCGGGCGGGTCGAATTGCGTTTACAGTATGTCTTGAACGTGACGTTGACGGGCAGCGAGAACCGAGTGGCCTGGCCGGTGCCGTCGGCAGCGATCAATCGTTGGGAGATCTCTATCGACCAACCGGATGTGGATATTACTGTTTTGCCGGCCGTCGTCATCTCGACGGGTATGCAAGATTCGACGGTCCCGTCGGTTCCGGCATCCAACGGGGATTCGGCGAACGCTTCGCCGACGGAGGATAACGCGACCTCAGCGACGGACCCTGTCAACCCGGAAGTGTCAACCGTCACCGCCCTCTTGGGCAACTCCAAGACGATCGATCTCCGCTGGACGCCGCGGAGCTTGGGCGCCGAGGGGCTCGAAGCGTTGTTGTCCTTGCAAACAAGCTTAACGGCCGACGTCCAAGCCAATCTCGTGCGTTTGAGGCACGAATTGGCGATCAACGTTCAACGAGCGGCGATCGACGCCGTGGACCTGGAGGTTCCCCCCGGACTGCGGATCGTCAACGTGTTATCCGACGGAGTCAAGCGGTGGCAGGTGACCGGCGAGCGACCGCTGTTGCGAGTCGAGCTGTTTGAGCCACGGCAAGGCGACTTGCGATTGAGCATCGAGACGGAACAGGAGCTAGTTGGTGCCAACGACCAGGCGCGAAAGTTGACCGTGCAGCCCATCCAACTGCCCAATGCCACACGGCAACCGGGTAATGTCACGATCACCAGTGACAAGGACTTGCGCATCGATGTGTTAGGTACGATTGGCTTGAGCCGGGTCAACGAGGCAGTGGTCGCCAAGGGCATCGATCCGACTGCCGCTCTCAGGTTTGCCTATTCAGCGGTACCGTATCAACTGGATTTGCAAGTCGTGGAATGGGAGCCAGCGATCGATGCGCAACAGCGGATATCGGCTCAAATGCAATCACGTCAAATTGAAACGCAGACGCGATTTTTGTTTGACGTAAGACAACGCGGCATCTTTCAGATCCCTTTGCAGGTGGGTACCGACTTGGAGATCGTCGCCGTTCGTGGTCTGGCGGAGGGCGCGTACCAAGCGGTTCGAGTGGAAAAGTTTAGTCGGTCCACCGAACAGCCGGATCGGGTGTTGGTGCAACTGGCAGCCGAGGCCCGCGGTACGATTGGCGTGGTTGTTTTCACCACGCAGAAACTACCCGATCCGGGGTTGGTCGATGCCAATGCTGCGCCGCTCCCGGTGACATTGGCCTGGCCACGCGTGCCGGCGGATTTTGTTGAGTCGTTCCAGGGACAGCTGCTCCTTTCGGCTCCTGAGAGCTTGGAACTCAGCGTCGACGCGGCCACAACCAATCAATTTCGCAATCAAGCCTTGGAAGGCGCTCCCAGCAGTGGGGCCGGAGTCCAACAGTTCACGTACGTGTTCCCGGAAGGTGTGACAACATTTGGATTATTGGCCAGTGTCCGTCGGCCGCAGGTGTTTGTAGACCAGATCAATACGGTGGCCATCGAATCGGGCCTGTGGCGATGTGCCGTCGACTTGGACTACGACGTCCGGTTCAGTCCAGTGCAGGAGCTGCGGGTCGATGTCCCCCAGGATTTGGCGAGTCGCGTTCGAGTGACCTCTGGCAATTTGACCGCTCGAGCCATCCAGCCGCAGCCGAACGATGTGGCCGAAGGCATGGTGGCATGGCAGTTGTCTGGCGCCAAACCCCTGCTGGGTCGCGGCAGTGTGCAACTGGGTTGGGACCTGACCGTTCCCGAAATTGCTGTTGGGCAACGTGCCACACGGCCGTTTGACACCGTGATTGTTCGTCAAGTCGATCGAGCCCGAGGGCAGATCCTGGTCAAGCGTTCGGAGTTGTTTGATGTGCAGGTCGGAGAGGAAACGCAGGGCCTTCGCGCCATCGACCCCGCGACGGAATTGTTCTCGGGTCGCAAGCAGGACGATGTGGCTGCGGCGTTGGAGTACGTTGGGCCGTGGAGTCTCTCGTTGCAGGTTTCTCGCTACGAGTTGTACGATCTGAAGCGAAGCAGCGTCCCTCGCAGCCTGATCCGTGCGGTGTGGTTGCGAAATCAACAGTTGTCAGTTCAGGCAATTTACCGCGTGAACAGCGTCAACCAGCGTCTGTCAATCCAAATGCCGCCCGGCTTTGATCCCGAGCAAGGGTTCGACAGTACACCGGTCCGCTTGGATGGCCAGTCGGTGGCGATCGAGCGTGGCCAGGGCAATAGTATCGTCATCCCGCTGGGTAACCGAGACCGCGACCAAACATGGCTGCTGGAATTGCGTTACACGATGCCCGTGTCCACCGCGTCGATGATGGGGGGATCGATACCGGTACCTACCTTTGATGATGGATGTGCGGTCCAAAAAACGCAAATGATTGTCTATTTACCGCATGATTGGGCGCCCCTAAACTTTGGTGGACCGTGGAGCGACGATGCGGCGATGGATTCACCCGTATGGACCCGAATGACTCGGTCGTCGCAGGCCGAAGCCGAACGGCTGCAATGGATCGTCACCCCGGTGGTACCTGTGGCGGCTCTGAGCGATTTCGAAACGGATGGATTTCCATTCCATTTCAGCAGTCTGGCTCCGCCGGCCGGCGAGGCTGGGGCATTGCAAGTTACCCTTGTGAACGTTTGGCTGTATCGTGGTCTGGTCGTCATGGTGGTATTGATTCTGGGCTTGGCACTGCTGCGTTCGTCGTGGTCCCTGCGATTGGCGGTCCTGGCAGCAGGCGTTGGCCTGTGGCTAACCGCGGGTGTCCTCTGGCCATTTGCGATCAAGCAACTCGATTACAACAGCCTTGGTGCCACGACTTTTCTGGTCGTAGGAATGTGGGTCCTGTCAACTTTGTGGGGGACGGTGCTGGGCGTGCGCTCACGGTTCCAACAGGGAGGGGCTGCCAGCTCGGGACCAACTCCCCCGGGCGATTCCTCGGCACAAGTCGCCCCGGCCGGTCCAACTGTGAACGAGGAGCCTCGCGATGGTCAATAATCACCGCTCAGAACGATGGTGTGTTTGGTTGGCCCTGCTGCTTGCCTGGTTGGCCGGTCCTCAGTGGTTATCCGCCCAGACAGTGGAAACCTCACAAGGGACGGACGACTGGGAGCGGTTGCGGATATTGTTTGTCCCGCAAGCAGAACTTCCCTCGGTCGTGGCCAAAGGTAACCCGCGGGTGTTGTTAACTCGCGAGGAAGCGGTCGAACTTTTGACGCAATGGCGTGCTCAAGAGGAGTTGGGGCGCCAGGCAAAAATCGATGACTTTCGCGTGATTGGACCTCTGGGGTTCGGCTGGGAGCGGGCTGAGTATGAACTGACGCTGACAGGCGAGTCGGGTCGACTGCGGGGCGCCGCGTCGGGCCAAGTCCGCGGCCAGCAGCCGGTCAGCCTGACGTTGCCTTGGAAGTCGGGTTGGTTGGAGCAGTTGACGGTCAACGAGCAATTGCCCACGTGGCACTTGGACGATCAAGGGCAGGAGTCGCTACTCTTGCCGCCGCAAGCCAAGGCCGACTTTTCAATCGACATGCAATTGCCGGTAACGACCGATTCCGTTCGGCAGTCTGTGATATTGACCCTGCCAACCGTCGCTATTGGCCGCCTGACCGCGCGAGTCAAAGGGAACGTCGAATTGATCGCTGGCGCGGCAGTGTTGTCACGAACCTATTCGGAACCTGAGGACACTACCGTTTTTGAGTTGGCTGCTGGGCACCAGTCCACGGAGCTCGTGTTTTCCTTGAATAATCGACAAAAGCAGCAAACGTTGATGTGGGATTCTCGGGCGATGATTCGAGCGGACCTGACTCGGGTGCTGGATTACTTCGAGATTCTGTTGGAGAACCGAGTCATTCAAGGCGAATTGTCGCAAGCGGCTTGGGACATACCCGCCGACCTTGAAGTCTCGCAAGTGACGGGATTGGGCGTGCGGCAATGGCAGGTCGTGGCCCGGGACGGCGGTCAGCGTCTGCAAGTGTGGTTGCATCCGGAGCAGGCTCAGCAAGTCATTCGCGTCGTGGCCTTTCGAGCACGGCCAACCACTGCCGAATTCGTGTGGGAGCCACCGACGATTGCAGCGGTTGGCGCGACACGTCAACCAAGATTGGTGGACCTGTCGAGCACCAACGAGTGGGTGATGACCCAAGTGATCACCGCAGAAATGGACGAGGTGCCCGTGGGTGTGGCAGCGGAAATGCTGCAAGAGACGCCCGTCACACCCGATAACACGTATCGACGCTTGGGCACTTGGTACGGTACTGACTCAAGTTCACGTTTGCAAGTGTCGCTGCGCGCGGCGGCGGATCGCTACGCGGTTACCGCCAGTCATTACCTGATGGTCGGTCAAACGGGGCTGGATGCTCGCAGCGTGTTTGTGCTCGAAAATGAAGGGGATCTGCGATTTCAGGTTCGCCTACAAATGCCGACGGGATTTCAAGTCAACGCGATAGTCGATGATCAAGGGCCGTTGCCATTTCGTAAACTGCCGACCGCCAAGGAGGGTGATGCGACGACTGCGGACATCGAGGTGACACTGCGGCAGGGGATCGGCGGCAGCGAAAAGCGATTGGGTGCCGACTTGAACGACCAAGGACTAGGCGAGACGACGAAGGCCGCGCCGACGGTGGTCGAGTTGGTCATCTCCAGCCGCTCGGTGCCGGAGGATTGGTACGCCAATCGAGCCACGCGATCGCTGGAGCTGACACCCATACAAGTGCGAGATGCCCTGACCGAGTCCGGGATCTTGGCGGTCGGCGTTGCACCAGAGTTTACCATTCAATCGGTGGACTCGGGTCAGATGGTGGCGTTGGGTCGGCAAGAGCTGCTGGCCGCAAATCTCGCATCATTGGAGCCCAACTTGGCGTTCGATTTTAATGGTACGACCGGTGCGTTTTCCTTGGAACTCGGGCCAAAGACACCCGACCTGTTGGTCAATGCCGTCACGTTTTATCAAGTGGAGTCGACGCGGCAACGTGTCCACGGCGAACTGCTCATCGATGTACGCGATGGAACGCAAGAAATCTTCCTAATCCAATTGCCAGCGACCGCGCCGGCCGCCGTTTCGTTCGAGTGCCTCCAGCCGCATGCGATTCGACAGCAGAGACGCGTCGCTGAAGTGCCCGGTCGCTGGGAAGTGCAGTTGACGTCACCCGCCGCGGGACGAGTTCACTTCACGGTCACCTACGACGTGCCGCTGGCAGTGGATAACCAACAGGCTTATGAATTGGACGGTTTGGCAATCGTATCTGCCCCACTACAAACGCGGTTGATCTCGATCGAAGGCGCCGAGGGGCTGGCTACACAAGTCGAGGGAGTGGCGGACAAGTGGAGCTTGGATCGCTTGCCAGAAACTCAGTATCAACCGGGACGGCGCTTGTTGGGGCTATGGGAATTGGCCGCAGCACAGCCGCCGTTGACACTGACCGTTCGTGAACAAACCTTGGCCAATACTCCGTTGGCAGTGGTGCAGTCACGCTCGCTGGAGAGCCGCTTGGCGACGGACGGGACGGTATTGACCTTCGCAACTTACGAAATCAAATCCAACGTCGGTGCCTTGTGGTTGAAACTTCCACCGACTGCCGAGCTCTGGTCGCTGACGCATCAAGGTGTGCCACAGACGGTACCGACTGCCGTCGATCGCTTGCGCATCGCCTTGCCGCAGTTGAAGGAACAACCCGTTCATCGAGTTGAGTTCTGGTATGCGGACGTGGAGGGCTTTGATCCAGAAGCCGAGTCGTTGGCGCTGAGTGCTCCGGCTTGGTTCATGGGAGCCGACGCTGCAGATCAAGCCGAAGTCCCGGTCTTGCAAACGCAATGGCGAGTCACGCCGCCGCCGGGATGGGTGTTGCGTCAACCGTCCAGCGATTGGAGCATCGATAACGACAGCCGCTCGGAAAGTTGGTTGCCACGCAACTATCGCTGGTTGGCCCAACAGTCGCGGAGCATTCAAGACCAGACGCGCGGATGGTTGGCGGTGTTGCCGAAATCTTCTTTCCGTGAGTCGGCAGCCATCGCTCCCTCCAGTCGCCCTTGGTCGGACCTGGACCGCGAAATGGCCATCCAGGAAATGCTGCCGCGAATGGCGGAACCAGCGTCAGCGGTGGCCAGAGACTTTGGAGGGACTCGAGAGAGCGCTGGGGGCGGCCGATTCGGTCGTCGATCACAACCTCCAGCCCCTGGCAGCGCCATGGCCGGTATGGGGGGTGGCATGAATGGCAGAGGCGGCATGGGCATGGGAGGCGGTCTTGGCGAAAATGCCGAAAAGAGTGACAGCGATCCTTTCTCTGGTGAGGCAGATTCGTTATTTGACGGAGTTGATAGGTTCGGCAGGCCGGGTGCACCGGGTCAGGATGACGGACGATCACAAGTAGTGGACGCCGAGAAACTGGGTGACCAAGCGATCGTCGCGGCAGAGGGACAATTGGCCGCTCCAAGCGGCGGATTCTTCCAGAAACCTACGCTAAATCTCCGCGGTTACCGCAGTCTGCTGATCCCTGCCGATTCGGCCGCCGAGGCGATCGTCTTGACGGGGTTGGGCAACAAGTCGAATGTCCAATTGGCGTTGATGCAGGGGGAGCGAGTCGATCGATGGAGCTGGGCCATTGGGCTGTTTGGCCTAGCCGTTGGGTTGGTTTTAGCTCGTTGGTCTTGGCGCGTGTGGTTGTTATGGCTGGCGTTTCTCCTGGCATTGGTGGCGGTGGCCCAGTGGCTTCACGAAACGCAGCCGATCGTTGCTTTGAGCCTCGAGCGTCTCTTGTGGTTTGTCGTGGCGGTCGTCATTTGGCGTTTGCTGGGAGCGTTCTGGAGTTGGGGCGTGGTACGGCTGGGTTTTAATCGCGATCATGGCCCAGGCCGTGTCGGAACTCCACCAGTGTCAACGCGTGGCATCACCGCGACCACCTCGGCGTTTCTCCTCTTACTTGGTTGTTTGGGCGGAGCTGGATCGGTTCATGCGCAATCGCCCGAGCGACCGGACGTTACACCGCTGGATTTGCCGGAGCAGGCGATCCTGGTCTTCTACGACCCCGCGCAGCCTGCTGGACGCTTGAATGGCCAGTGGCTGGTGCCGCGGGACTGGTGGACACGTGTCAGGCAAAATGCCGTCGAGTCGCCCGTTGTGACTCCCTTACTGCGACGGCAATTAACCGCGCGCGGTCAGTTTGTGCTCAGTTTGGTTGGCAAACAGGCACTCGAGCTTCGCGGCACGCTGCAAATCGTCGTCCCGGAGGCCGGGCCGATCTATGTTCCATTAGATCTGGGCGCCGGTCGCCTCTTGGCCGCTCGTATTGGCCAACAGGACGTGACGATCATCCAGCAGACGGACGCGACCTTGTCGGCGGCAATGATTTCTAACGCAGCCCCCGCCAGTAACTCGCTGCAAGTCGATCAACAGGTCCCGCCGGAATTGACAGCGGGCACGTGGATCAAGTTGTCCGAACCCGGTTTGCAGACGATCGAGTTGCACGTGCACTATCCACTGGAGACTCGCCCTGGCGGTTGGCAGGCCTCGGGTCGCTTGCCCGCGTCCCTGGCCAGGAGCCTAACGCTGCGGCAGTTGCCACCGTCGTCTCGCGTTGAGTGGTCGACCGCAGTGGCCACGCGCGGCTACACCGTGCCGGCCAGCGGTGACCTGACGGAACTGGGCGTCGGCTCGGACGGCGAATTCTCGGTCCGCTGGCGTGCGGCGGCGGATCAAGCTCGAATGGGCTCCTCCTCCATCGTCCACGAGGCGGTGGTCGCGTTGCGCGAGGCCGGCGTGGACGTGCGATCGGACTTCCGTGTCACTGTCGCTGAACCGACGGATGAACTCGTGCTTGAGCTGCCACCATCCGCGCGACTGGAAGCCATCCAGAGCCCGCAACTGCGTGGCTGGAGCTTCACTTCTGCGGACCAGAATCGCGTTTTGTTGCAATTCCTCCAACCTGCCAACGAGCTGCAGTTTCAGACTCGCTTGGTCGGCGATCAAGCCTTTTGGTCAGCGACGGCTGTTGAGCTGGACGTGCCGTGGCCGCGTTTGCCGGACGCCGGGCCGATGACCGGGCACGTTCACGTGCTTCGCAGCTCCACACTGAGGGTGAATGTCGTGTCGACCGAGGGCTTGCGGCGTGCCGATGCCGCCACGAACAATCGCGACAGCGGCCCATGGCTGACTTGGAATCGGGAAGTCTTTGGTTTGCAGCCCTACCAGACCTACCAGTGGCAAACGTCCGCGGCCAAGCTGCAATTGCAAGTCGAACGCCCTGAAAGTCAAACGGAAGTCACCCACCGCAGCATCTTTCAGTTCGACGCGAAACAAGTCGCCTTCGAGTCACAATTGACCGTTACACCCAACGCCACCGATTTAAGACACGTGTCGGTTCGTGTGCCCGCTCGCCTATCGGTCACCTCGCTGGTGTGCTTGGTCCGTCAAAACGGTCGAGACGTGTCACTTCCGTTTCAGGTAATAAAACGGAACATCGAGTCGGAGCAAGAAGTCGAGTGGGAGCTGCGATTGGACCAACCGCAATCCGCGCCCGTTCGAGTGGTGTGGCTGGGGACCCTCCCCAGCGAGATTGGTCAGCCGCTTGTATGGCAGCCGTTGCATGTGGCGAGTGCGACGCGGGAGACTTACGAGTACGCATTGACCAAAGCCGATAACTTGGAATTGACAGCGGTTACCTGGGAGGCTGCCGACGCGGTGCTGCCCAGCGAGTTCCAAGCATGGCTGGATGCCCCACGGTTGGCTCAGTTGCCACTGACCCTGCGAGCTGCGAATCGTGAACATCGTTGGACGGTGGTGCCTCAACGGTTGGCCGCAGTGGTTTCATTTGAGTCGGTGACAGATTTGACGATCGCCGATCGCGTCGTCGAGGAGTCGCTGCTGTTGGAATGGAAGATCGAACGTTCGGGCATCAATGAGGTGCAGTTCGTATTACCGGCCCTGTGGCGTGACTGTCGTATCGAAGGGCCCTGGATCGGCCGAGTGGCTCGGAGGCCACTACCTGGCGACTTGACAGAATTCACCGTTTTTTTGCAAGATCGAATTTTAGGCGATTATCGCTTGGTTGCGACCTTGGACGTTCCGCGATCGGATCGCCCCGAGGCAACTGCCACGATTCCGCAGTCTTTGACGGGACAAACCCGCCAACAATGGATCACCGCTCAAAACACGAGTCAAACGGAGGTGGAATTTTTCGCCGAGCGAGAAGTCACGCCGCTGCAGCGACAACAACGCGTGTTTGGCGAGTTGCAAAGTAAGATCGGCGCAGCGTACCTGGCCAACGCCTTTGTCGTCGATACCAATGCGACCCAGCCGCGGTTGGGTTGGAGGAGCGTTACTCGCTCGACTTTAGAGACTCGATCTGCTCAGATTCGCTTGAGTGAGACCGATCTGATGTTGGACCGACAGGGTTCCTACTTAGCTCGGCAACGGTTGCAGATCAAGAACCGTAACCAGCCGACCTTGCAGATCCAATTGCCGGCCGACAGTCAATTGGTCGGGGTGCTGGTGGATGGGCAAAGCGTGCAGCCGTTAGCGATGGCTGGACAAGCAGCCGGCCAAGTTACCTTGCCACTGCTCAACTCCAGCGTTTTGAATCTGGATTATCCCGTCGAGTTTTTGTATCGGGGTCAGTTGCCGACCGTAGAAACATGGCAGACGCTCGATGTACCCCTGGCGTTTCCCATCAACATCGAAGCGGAGGTCAGCCATTTGCGGCTGCACTTGCCGCGGGAGCTGCGTCCGCTGCTGTTCGATGGCACGATGAGTCGTGTGAATTCCTCAGGCGAGTTATTGGCCGAGGTGGAAGACTATCAGAGCAAAGTGTTGGCGGAGTTCAAACAGGGGGTGGTGAGTGGCTTCCTGTCCAAAGCGCAACGCAGTCGTCGAATCAGTGAATTGGAAACCTACCTCGACTACAACAGCCTGCGATTTGATCCGGGTTCGAACAGTCGCTTGGGTCAAGAGATTCAGGAACTGGATCGGGCCCTGCAGCAGGAGGGACAAGCAGAAGAATCCGTATTCAGCAATCGCGCGAATCTGCGGGGTTTGGTCGTCGAACAACGAAATAAGAATGAACAAGATGCCAAACTGGGATACTTGAACAACTTTATCAGCCCGGAAATGAACATGCCTCAGCTGGGACGTGGCGTGGACCAGAGCGAATTTCAACAACGGCAAGGTCAAGCAGACACTAGCCAACAAGCCGCCGTCAAACGTGGTAACGCCAATCAACTCCTGGCCGAAACCTTGCAAACGGACAAATCGATTCAACGCCAATTGGAATCGAAAGGTGGAGGAGAGCGCGAAGAATGGGCAGCGAGACAAGAAGCAGCGGCACTGCCGGCGGCGCCACGACCGGATGGTAACACCGTCATGGGATTGATCCCCAGCCTTCCGCCCGCCACCAACGCGGCCGGTCAAGCCGCTTTGGCTGCCGCTCCGGAGGCTCAACGGGTCGCGGGCCCGCGACTGGACTTCGAGCCAACGGGCGAGGTCTACTACTTCCGCGTGCCCCGCGGACGCCCCGAACTGACGGCGACCTTGACGACCCAGGGCAATTGGCTCAAGTCCGTCTCGTCGCTCCAATTACTAGGTGCTCTGGTCCTGGTCCTCGTCTTGGCCGCTTGCCTCCGCCGCCGCGGCTAACGCTTTGCCAGACGATCGATTGTCATATTTTGATGCGTCATGCACAAACGGGCAATGCGAGGTAGCGGTCCAACCGCCCAAACAGGGGCGACGGGGTATTTTGGAAATGTGCGAACCGATGCACCGCGCGAGGGGAGAAAGGCTGCAGAGGACGACGATCGCCGCGATCGCTCTGCGAAAAGCTCAGTAACCGTTCATGCCCCGGAGGGTGTCGTGGAGCAAGTCGCCACAAGAACACGCACGGTCGATTCATTCAGCCAATTGCAGGATCAAACGCTCGATCAAGACTCGACCGTTGGTCTCGTCCGAGTGCGTGTTCTTGAGCGCCAGATCGATGTCCAACAGCCAACGGTGCAAGGCGTCGAGTCGCCGACGACCCAGACGCTTCAAACGCGCGCCGGCTCGATCCACCTCCGAACCCCATTCGCGGAAGCCCGCCGCCAGTAACGATTGTTTGATCTCCGGTTTGCCGCCCGCCAAGCGCGCTTGGTTGTAATGATCGTAGGCCACGGCGTAGCGTCGCAACGCCCAGGACATCTGGCCCATCACGCTGAGGGGATGTTCACCGGCGTGAAAGATGGGGTACAGGGTCTGCAACGCTTGTTGGCCGTGCCCATCCAGTGCCATGTCGATGGCTTGCCACGTCGACTCGGCCTTCCAACCGCCGACGTGCGTGCGAATGTCTTGGGCGGTGATGCTGCTGCCGGCCGGGAACAGCAAACTCAGCTTCGCGAGACTGGTGTCGACCATGCCAAACGAGTCGTGGGAGAAGTCCCATAACAAGGACGCAGCGTCCGAGCCAAGCTTTAATTGATACCCGTCTTTGGCGGTGTCGACGATCCATTTGTTGATCCGCTTCGAATCCGTGGCTTTACTTTTGGCGCTGGTCGTCGGCAGATCACATTGGACTTGTGCCCCGTGTTGTTGGACCAACTTGTAGAGCTTGGTGTTGGCCTGCCACGTGTCCGTTAACAGGATCAGCGTATTGTCCGAAGTCGGATTGGCCACCCAGGACTCCAGTTCCGCGCGGTACTTGGAGATGAACGGAGCCGCCTCGGTCAAGAGAACCGGTTGCGAAGTCCCCTGGGAGAACAAGGAGCCCGCGGCCAATTCGGCACTCAAGTCCGACCAAGCAATCTCTTTTCCATACAGACGTTCCGGTGGAATGAGATCCGCGGCATCACCAGTCAAACAGCGGAGGACCCCCTTCACGGCCATGTCAAACAGGTAGGGATCGTGTCCCGTTAAGACCACGGTTTGCGGCAGGCTATCCAGTTTGGCAGCCGAAAAGTCCAAAGCGTGCCAGACCAATGCTTCTGTTTTTGCCATCGTTTTTCGTTCCTTGTTCTCACTCTGATCGGTCAGCCACCCACGAGTTACGATCTGTCGACACACGTTATTCTAGGGGAAACCGGCGGCTAGCGGGTGGTCGCCGATTGAACGGGAGAGACTGTTCTAGGGGAAACCGGCGGTTGGCGCCTTGCCGCTCACTCAGCGGGAGAGACTGTTCTAGGGGAAACCGGCGGCTAGCGCCTTGCCGCTCACTCAGGGGTAGAGACTGTTCTAGGGAAACCGGCGCTGACGGTTGGTCGCCGATTGAACGGTAGAGACTGTTCTAGGGAAACCGGCGGTTGGGCGCGCCTTGCCGCTCACTCAGCGGGAGAGTCTGTTCTAGGGGAGACCGGCGGTCGGGCGCCTTGCCGCTCACTCAGCCGTAGAGACTGTTCTAGGGGAAACCGGCGGTTGGCGCCTTGCCGCTCACTCAGCGGGACGAGACTGTTCTAGGGAGACCGGCGGTTGGCGCGCTTGCCGCTCACTGAACGGTAGAGACTGTTCTAGGGGAAACCGGCGGCTAGCGGTTGGTCGCCGATTGAACGGGAGAGACTGTTCTAGGGGAGACCGGCGGCTAGCGCCTCTGCCGCTCACTCAGGGGTAGAGACTGTTCTAGGGGAGACCGGCGGCTAGCACCTTGCCGCTCACTCAGCGGGAGAGACTGTTCTAGGGGAGACCGGCGGCTAGCGCCTTGCCGCTCACTCAGGGGTAGAGACTGTTCTAGGGGAAACCGGCGGCTAGCGCCTTGCCGCTCACTCAGCGGGAGAGACTGTTCTAGGGGAGACCGGCGGCTGGCGGCTTGGTCGCTCGACTCAGCGGGTAGAGACTGTTCTAGGGGAGACCGGCGGTTGGCGGTTGGTCGCCGATTGAACGGTAGAGACTGTTCTAGGGGAAACCGGCGGCTAGCGGTTGGTCGCTGTCAGCGAGACTGTTCTAGGGAGACCGGCGGCTGCCGACTGGTGCCGCTCACCGGGAGACTGTTCTAGGGGAAACCGGCGGCTAGCGGTTGGTCGCCGATTGAACGGGAGAGACTGTTCTAGGGGAAACCGGCGGCTAGCGCCTTGCCGCTCACTCAGCGGGACAGACTGTTCTAGGGGAGACCGGCGGCTAGCGGTTGGTCGCCGATTGAACGGTAGAGACTGTTCTAGGGGAAACCGGCGGCTGGCAGCCTGGCCGCTCGCACAAGGTCTGGCCGCCGCTCACTCAGCGGTAGAGACTGTTCTAGGGGAAACCGGCGGCTAGCGCGCTTGCCGCTCACTCCAGCGGGAGACTGTTCTAGGGAGACCGGCGGCTAGCGCCTTGCCGCTCACTCAGGGGTAGAGACTGTTCTAGGGGAGACCGGCGGCTAGCGCCTTGCCGCTCACTCAGCGGGTAGAGACTGTTCTAGGGAGACCGGCGGCTGGCCGGTTGGTCGCCGATTGAACGGTGAGAGACTGTTCTAGGGAGACCGGCGGCTGCGCGCTTGCCGCTCACTCAGGGGTGAGAGACTGTTCTAGGGGAAACCGGCGGCTGCGCGCTCTACCGCTCCACTCAGGGGTAGAGACTGTTCTAGGGGAGACCGGCGGCTAGCGCCTTGCCGCTCACTCATGGGTCAACAGTTTG
The DNA here is from genome assembly GCA_018402565.1 of Pirellulaceae bacterium. GTDB lineage: Bacteria > Planctomycetota > Planctomycetia > Pirellulales > Pirellulaceae > M30B19. The sequence goes on from JAGYIQ010000006.1 coordinate 292,756, forward strand.
AGTGGATTCAACCAGGTCCACTGTTCCACCTGGGCTGGGGAGTAGCCGCCCTCGGCTCGCAACCAAGCCACCATGTGGGACAAGACAGCAGTGGAGCCCGCTTGATACTGCCCATCGCTCGTCCAAGCGATCCCCTGGTCGTCCACGCGTATGGTCTGCTCGCCCAGGTGATAACTGCCGGCCCCCAGTCCAGCGGCGGCGATCGAGTCCGAGACGATTACGATGTTCTGTTCGGGCAATTGTTCCAGGAATAAGCGGAGCACGTACTCGGGTAAGTGACGACGATCGGCGATCAGGGACACGTGCAGCTGGTCGGCCAACGACAGGACGCGATGGATGATGTTGTCGTGCCGCGGCAGCAGCAGCGGGCAGCCATTTCCCAGGTGAGTGAACATGCGGAGCCCCTGATCGATCGCCCGCTGCAACTCATCACGGCTGGCGTTGGTATGCCCGGCAGCCACCACGATTTGCTGAGCGGTTAAAAAACGCACGACCTGTCCCGTCGGATCGCTCTCGGGCGCCAACGTTACCAACCGAACATGGCCCTGCCCTGCCGCACACAATTGTTGACAAACCCGCAGATCGGCGGGCAGAACATGCTGCCGCGGATGAGCACCGACGTAACCGGGTTCCGGGCTGATGAACGGGCCTTCCACGTGGATCCCGGCTACCACTTGTTGAACCAGCGTGGAGGTGGCCAAGGCGTCTGCGATGGCTTGAATGCGTTGTCGCATCGCCTCTACGGGCGCCGTGATGACGGTCGCCAGGATTCGCGTGACACCCGCATCCAACAACTTTTGGCAACCGTGCTCCATGGCCGCGAGCGTGGGTGGCTGCGAGTTGAAGTCCAGGCCCGCGTAGCCGTTGACCTGCAGGTCAAAGCAAGGAAACATCCAACGCCTCCCGGTTCGACTGGGTGGCTAAAGTACCGGGCGCCAACAGTTGGGCCGATGCCTGATCAAGTATCAGCCACGTGTTCCCATGTGTCCGCAGGATGCTGGCGGGGAACGCCGGGCTAATCGATTGCTCCAAGGTGTCCCGCACCGCGGGGGCTTTTTGCCGATCGGGGACGCTGCAAAAAATCGTCTCTGCACGAAGGATCTGCTGGATCGACATGCTGATGGCTTGCTTGGGTACCTCTTCCAGGCCACCGAACCAGCCCTCACCGACCTGTTGTTGGCGGCACTTGTCGTCCAAAGGCACCAGTAGATAGGGCGAATCGGTCTCGAAGTCCGCGGGCGGATCGTTGAACGCCAAATGCCCGTTCTCCCCGATTCCCACCAACGCGACATCGATCCGCCGGTCCCGCAGCGCGGCGTTCGCCGACTCCAAGCTGGTGGTCACCGGCTGATCTCCACGCAGATAATGAAACGACGCCAGCGGAACCTGCGACACAAATCGTTCGCGCAGGTAACGGCAAAACGAGGCGGGGTGGTCGGGTGACACGCCGACGTATTCATCCAGATGAAAGCCGTGAACGCGTTGCCAATCCACCTGAGTTTGTTGCACCAGCGCCGCCAACACTTCGAACTGGGAGGCGCCCGTGGCCACCACCAAATTCGCGTGGCCGTGGCGCTCGATGGCCGCCATCAATCGCTTCGCAGCAGCGACGGCTACCAACGGCCCCATCTCCGAGCGATCTTTGGCCAGTATCCACTTCATTGTGTTTATCCGAAAAGCAAAGTATTGCGACTGCTGACCCCAGACGTCGCAAGTCTAGGTTGACTCAACGAGTTTCGGTCGGACGACACCGTCGGGCAACTTTGAGCCGCGGTACAATCCCCAGACCAACCACAAACTACCGGCGACCAGCAATCCCACGCAGCCCCACTGGGAGATCGTCAAATCGGTCCCGAATTGCCCTGCCTCATCCTGCCGAATCCACTCGATCACAAACCGGGTGATGCCGTAGAGGATCAGCATCAGCGCGAACGACTGCCCGTCGAATCGACGAAAGCGGTAAGAGAACAGGATGATCCCCGCCAAGAGGAAGGCATTGACGCTGCTGTAAACTTGAGTCGGATGGATGGGGTTTGCAGCTGCCGGCAACGACGCCCAGGGAACGTAGACTCGGTCCATGCTCTCGCGGAGCACGACGACGTAGGGCGGCATGTCCACGCCACTTTTGGCCGCGCGGAGCACTTTGTCATCACTGATCTGCGGGTACTTGGGATGGCGTGCCGTGACAATCATGACGCGTTCGTCGACCGCCAAACCGAGTTCCCCGCCCAGGGAACCGGGTGGGACATCGATCACTCGCCGCCAACCGTCTGGCTCTTGCGGCTTGCTCGACCCAGCCTCGCGTGTTCCATCGTTCGCCCCCGGAACCGTGCGGATACCCAGCACGCGACCGTCATTGAGTTGCTGCATGTAGGGCGCCGAACCTGGCGGGAAGCGAACGGCGATTTCAGGGATCTCGCAGGGGCCGCCGAAGCAGCAACCATTGAGCAGGCAGCCCACGCGACCAAACGCCAATCCCACTAAGAACGAGGGGCCGACCAAGTCCGCCAACTTCCCGAATCGTATCCCTCGTCGCCAGGACCAATAGAGCATGCCCAACAAGGCACCAAAAAAGCTGCCCAGGACCACCAACCCGCCTTTTGTCATGTCTAGCATCGCGACAAGGCGTTGGGGAAAGGTCCCACCGCTGAAGTTGTCCCAGTACTGAATGACATAAAACAATCGTGCGCCAACAATGCCGAACAGGATCAAATGCATCGCCAGTGAAAAGATCTCATCAGCAGTGATCCCCAGCGGTTCGCAGCGATGAATCGCCAGGAGCACGCCCGCCACGATCCCCAACAGCATCATCAGCCCATAGCCGCGGACGGCTATCCCCAGCGGCACGATCTCCTCGGGGTTGCTCGGGTCGATCCCATAATCGACCAATTGTCCCAAGAAAAACGTGGAGAAGCCCCACAGCAACGCCAATGGCAATCCCCAATTCGCGAAGGACTGGTTCCAGCCCTTCGTGCGTGCGTCAATCGCGACCCAACCCAAGACCAGGGCCGTCCACACCCACAACCACGGCGGCTGGAAGGGCCAAAGTGGGATGTGAAACAACGTTTGCAACATCGAAGCGTCCCCGCCTTACTTGGTCAACAGTAGGTTATCGATTAGCCGAGTACGCCCGACATGGCCGGCCACCAGGGCCACGGCGTCGTCGCCGATCACGTTTAGACTCTCCAGCGTCTGGCCGTCGGCGATGACGGCGTAGTCGATCGAGTCCATCCCGCCGTCGATTAAATCCTGCATCAGATCGACCGCCAACTCCCGCGCATCACGCTCGCCTGCCGCGACTCGATCCCGGCAGCGGAACAGAGCTCGCGCGATCACCAAGGCTCGCTCGCGCTCTTCGGGAGTCAGGTAGCGATTGCGAGAACTCATCGCCAAGCCGTCAGGTTCGCGATGGGTCGGGGCCATGACAATCTCGGTGGGCATGTTCAGGTCGGTGACCATACGGCGGATTACCGCCAATTGCTGGTAGTCCTTCTGGCCAAAAATGGCCACATCGGCCCGGGCCAACCCCAGCAGTTTGGCGACGACGGTTGTCACGCCCTGAAAGTGCCCAGGTCGGAACTGCCCCTCCAGCACCTGGGCGATTTTGCCCGGCTGCACGGCGGACGAGTACCCCGCCGGATACATGGCACTGGGGGCGGGTGCCAACACCCCGTCGACCGCATACGGCCGCAGGAGGTCCAAATCCGCGTCCAAATCCCGTGGATAGCGGTCGAAGTCCTCGCCGGGAGCGAACTGGGTCGGATTGACAAATATTGAAACGACCACCCGGTCGCAGTATTGGCGGCACAACCGGACCAACTGTAAATGGCCCTCGTGCAGGGCCCCCATCGTGGGGACCATCCCGACCCGCTGGCCGGCCCGCTGCCAGGCGAGACATTGAGCTTGAAATTCGGCCGGGACATGGAATACCGGGGCCGAAGAGGACGACGACGACATGAAAAAGCTCAACTCCCGGACCAACAGGGCTTCTTACCGAATCAGATTGCCCACCACGCTCGCAGATTCTATACTAGAGACGGTCCACGGACGAGAACCTCACTCCTCATTAATTCCTCGGTGCTGCCTATGTCCAAGTTTAAAGGCGACTATCCGGCCCGGGCCGGTCAGGAAGGCGCCGCGCGACCCGCTGCGGCAAGTGGCAAAAATTCAGGGGGCAAAAATTCAGGGGACAATGATCCGGCGGGCAAACCGACCCCGCCATCGCTCGCGACGAACGCCCCTCCTGTGGCAAATCCAGGATCAATGGGTAGCGTTCCAGCGACTGCTCCGCCCGTAACAGGGGGTGCAACGGCGGCGACCGGGACCGGCGAGCCGGACGACCAGCGGGAGGAGCGTCCCGCGTGGCTGGATCGATTCACGTTGTTGTTGGCCCTGCCCAGTTTCCTGATCAGCTTGATCGTTCACGTTGTTATGACCGCCGTCGCGGCATTGATCGTGTTTACTGGTCCGCAAGTCATGCAAGTCGCTTTGAATGCCACCAGCAGCGACAGTGTCGCCACCGACGAGTTGGATCTGAACGATTTGGATTTCTCCGAAATGGAGTTGGAGCAAGCGGAACTGAGCGAATCGATGGAATCGCTGCTGGACACACCCACCGAGTTTGCTTTGGAGACGCCCACGGTTCTGGATACGATGCCTTTGATCGTTCCTGACGCCATGGCGTCTCTGGCGGAGATGATGCCGGCCGGCGGCGAGATGGGGATGGGCGAGGCGTTCAACCATCGCAACAACGCGGATGCTCGCGAACAGATGCTGAAGAACAACGGCGGGACCGCCGCCAGTGAAGCGGCGGTGGAGTTGGGTCTGAAGTGGATCGCGGCTCATCAATTACCGGACGGCAGTTGGGACTTGAACCACCAAGCTGGCCCCAATCCCGGCAACTTTCGGCGTTCACCCAATCCGGGCTTGCCCGAAGGCAAATTCGGCGCGACAGGACTGGCGCTGCTGCCATTCTTGGGCAAGGGCTACACGCACATGGAGGGCAAGTACCAGGCCACCGTGCGAAATGGTCTGGCCTTTCTCATCCGCAACATCAAGAACGAAGGACGCAACGGCGGCTCCTTTCATGACGCTCGCGGCACCATGTACTCGCATGCCATTTGCACCATCGTTCTCTGCGAAGCCTTTGGCATGACCAAGGACCCCAAACTCCGCGACCCGGCGGTCGCGGCCCTGCGTTACATCGTCTTCTCCCAAGACCCCATCGGCGGTGGCTGGCGGTACCAACCGCAACAACCGGGCGACACCTCCGCTGTTGGCTGGCAGCTCATGGCCCTCAAGAGCGGCAGCATGATGGGCGAAAACGCGCCGCCATTTGTGTTCGAGCGAACCAAGAAGTTCCTCAACTACGTGCAATCCGACGGTGGCGTGCGGTACGGTTACACCGGGCCCTCCGCGGCGCCCGGCCGCGGCACGACCTCCGTCGGTGTCCTCAGTCGCATGTACTTGGGTTGGAACAAGGACAACCCCACCCTGCAAGAAGCCATCGAGTACCTGGGTGATCTGGGCCCAGACACTCGTATGGAAGCCGGCGGCAATGAGCGGCGTTCCGATGCCGAAGCCAACATGTACTTCAACTACTACACCACCCAGATCATGCGGCATCACGGCGGCAAACCCTGGGAGAAGTGGAACGAAGTCATGCGCGAGTTCCTGATCTCCAGTCAATCGAAAGAGCCCTTTACCGAAGGCTCGTGGTTCTTTGACAACGGGCACTCCTCGCACGTCGGCGGCCGTCTGTATTCCACCTCGATGGCGGTTATGACCTTGGAGGTGTACTACCGCCACTTGCCACTCTACCGCAGCGAAGCGTTGGAGGACGAGTTCCCCTTGGATTGATCGGCTTGCTCAACTGAGCTGCCGCCGATCCATTTCCATCCTTCGCACTGCCATCGGATTCAGCCACCGATTGCCAGTCTTGGTTGCTAAGCTGCCAAGCGATACGCGGTCTTGATCGATCGCACCGTGGTAAACTCTAGGAGTGATTTCTATGACGCCAATTCTTGTTTTTTGCCTTTTGATTCCAGGGATAGGGCAGGCCATGAGCCCCAGTCTCGGGCAAACGGTGTCAGCGGTCATGCCTGCCTCATCGCCGGTATCAATTGACGGAGAACCACGACCAAGTGCCCAGGTTGGATTGCGGCAAGCAGCAGCACCAGCAGTCGCAGCCGATCCGTCAACCGCGGCGCAGGACAGTACCAATCAAGAGGCTGCCACACCGGAGATCCGTTGGAGTGACTTGCCGCCAGCCGAGGCCGGTGGTGTCTGGTTGTTTTCCGGTCCGGAGCTTAAACATTGGCGAGTGGTCGAACAAAGCTATTTTGACAAACATGGACCGGTCACGTGGCAGGACGAGGTGCTGACCCTGACGGCCGGCTCGCCCGGTACCGGTGTGGTGGCCGACTTTACCGTGCCTCGCAACGGTTATGAGATTCACTTTCAGGCTCGACGCACTGCAGGGGACGACTTCTTTTGCGGCTTGACCTTCCCCTTTGACGACCAACAAGCGACACTGATTCTGGGGGGATGGGGCGGCGGGACGGTCGGGATCTCAAACGTCAATAATTTTTCGGCGATCGAGAACGCTTCCACGCGTAACTTCGCTTTCGAGAACGATCGCTGGTACGACTTTCGGCTACGAGTCACACCGATCGAGATCGAATTGTGGGTCGACGACAAATCGCTGTTCCTGTTGGATACCGAGGAGAAGACTTTCTCGATTTGGTGGGAGCAAAAACCGATCGCGCCGTTGGGGTTTGCCTCGTGGCGGACCACGGGCCAATTTCGTCGCGTGCGATTGGTGGCGGTCGATCCGCCAAAAGGCGAGTCCCAGTTGGACCGTTCGGCCAGATAATCCGCGGCAACCTTGCCCCCGGCCGTGTGCGCCGCGGGCGGTCACGACTGCCGGAATGCATCCAGCCATCCTAATTCACGAAACAAAACTGCACATGCCCGCCGCCTTGCCTGTCGAAGAATTCGTCGAACAAGCGTATCTCTTCGAATCTTTGGCCAAACAAGTCAACTTGGACCCGGAGCTACAACAGCCGCTGCAAGTTCTGTTGCAGTGGCTGAAGCAAGAAGTGTTGGCGACCACCAAGTTGCCACTGGCGATCGATTACATGGTCGCCGAAATCAAACGGGTCGGCACGATCGGCACAGCCTTGGTCCGTTTGCCGCATTATTTTTCTACCTTCCAGACGTACATTATCAACGAGGCCGAATCCGAACGCGGACGGTTTGATATCTGGCAGGCCTTTCGGATCCTCCACCAAGAAGCGTTGTTGCGATCCCGCGACGTTTCACCCACGGCGATGTTCTTCTTCCAATTCGAAACCCTGTGTCGCAATCGCCTGAGTTACGACTACGGGATCGAGGCCATGGCCAAGGACTTCTTCTACGACCCGACTTGGTCCCAGTGGATTCTGGCCGTGCGGCACAAAATCGGCATCGTCGATCTGACGGATCTGGTTTATGTCCATAGCCAGCACTACGTGCAGAACGAATCGCGACGGCTGGCGGCCGAAATCGAACTGCCAGACCCGCTGCTGTTCTCGGACAAAGAAGGCCGCATCGCGTTGGCGAACCGTCATAAAGAGCCGCTGTTTTTCTTCTCCAGCCTGCAGCGGCACTTGGGGATTCCCGCCACGCCCCTGCCGCCCAAACCAACCGAATCTTCACGTTTGGTCCCGAAATTGGTCCGCGATATCGAGCGACTGGAGGTTCGAATCCGCCTGCTGGAGGAGGAACAGAAGCAAAAAGGTATTGACTTATCCCAGTTCTATGAGAAATACTCAAAGCCCCCGCGGTCGCTGGACCAGTAACCCCCCCCTTCGAGAAGCACCGATCGACCATGAGCCTTTCCCGAATGCCCTTTGGCTGCCTCGTTCTCCTGCTGAATTTGCTAGTGGTCAACCTGTCGGCCCCCATTGGCGTCGCGAGACAAACGCCGGACGAGGCGGCCCCCACGCAGGTCGCACCGCAAGCGGTCACCGAATTGGCGGCGAACTTAGGTCAACCCGCTCCGCAGCTCCTGGCGACCGATATAGATGGACGGTCCTTTAATTTGCGGCAGCACGCGGCCGGGTCCCCGGTGGTGGTGGCACTGACCAGCACGACGTGCCCGCTGTGTCGCAAGTATGGCCCCACGCTGGCGGAGTTGGAGCAGACGTTCCGCCCGCAAGGCGTCAAGTTCGTCTACGTGGTATCCATTGCGACCGACCCCTTAGAGGACACGCAACGCCTGCGCGAAGAATTGGGGTGGACCGGCCCCGTGTTGCTGGATCGCAACCAAGAACTGGTTCAGGCCCTGCAAGCGGATACAACGACCGAGGTCTTTTTGTATGACGCGGAACTCAATTTGCAGTATCGTGGTGCGGTCGACGACCAGTATGGACTGGGCTACACCAAACCCGCGGCGACCACATCTTATCTAACGCAGGCGTTGGGACAATTGCTCCAAGCCGAAGAGATCGTCGTTCCCCAGACAACCTCGCCGGGTTGCCGCATTCAGCACCCCAGTCACGCGAACGATCGGCCGCTGGAGTATTATCGTGACATCGCTCGCATCGTGCAGAATCACTGTGTCGATTGCCATCGCACGGACGGCATTGGGCCATTTCCCTTGGAGACGCCGGAGCAGTTGATCGCTCACGCGGGGATGGTCAGCGAGGTGGTGGGCAATGGCATCATGCCGCCTTGGTTTGCGGCTGCCGATCCGGCTCGACCGCATCGCTTTATCAATGAAGCGACACTGACCGCCACGCAGCGTGAACGCGTCCAACGCTGGTTGGATGGCGACCAAAAACTGGGAGACCCCGAACTCGGTCCCATCGAGCGTCAGTTCGAGACAAGTTGGGGAATTGGCACGCCAGACTTGGTCGCCCAGTTGCCGCGGCCCAACCCCGTCCGCAAGTCTGGTTTTATGGACTACTTGCATCAACGGATCGAATTGACTCACACAGAAGATCTGTGGATCCAGGCCGTCGAGATTCGACCGACCGCCCCCGAGGTCGTCCACCACGTTTTGGTCTATGCCCTGCCCCGCGGGTCACGGCAGTTGGAGGTCGACGAGCGTAGCCATTTTTTGGCCGCTTACGCGCCCGGCAACTCCAAGCAGAGCTTTCCAGCGGGATTGGCCAAGAAGCTGCCGGCCAACCACGACTTGGTGTTGCAGATGCACTATACCCCTAACGGTCGAGCGACGACCGACCAAACCGAGATCGCATTCTGCTTTGCCGATAGCCCACCTCAGCATGAAATTCTCGTGACAGGAATTGCAAACACAGAGATCAAAATCAAACCTGGCGTTGACCATCACCCTGAGGTGGCGGATTTGACGGTGCCGCAAACGGCCGTTGTCACGGCGTTTTTTCCCCACATGCACTTGCGGGGCAAGGCGTTTCGGATGGAACTGGAAACACCGCAAGGAATCCAGAGTCTCCTGGAGGTGCCTCGATACGATTTCAACTGGCAATTGGAGTACCGACTACTTAACCCCTTGGCCGTGGCGGCGGGCGATCGCATCCTGGTCACCGGTTGGTTCGACAACTCGGCGAATAACCCCTACAACCCTAATCCCTCTGTCCCAGTCGGCTGGGGACCGCAGACCAAAGATGAGATGCTGATTGGGTACGTTGAGTATTATTATACCGAACAAGTAAACGCACCACTGCAGCAACCGCGTCGCCAAGCTGCCGCCGAAGAGATGTTCGAGCAACTTGACCGCAATGGTGATGGCGTGATCGATCGGCAGGAGCTTCCCCGCAAAGCCATGTTTGATGCGATCGATACCAACGGTGACGATCGCTTGACGCTGGAAGAAGTGCAAGCAGCCTGGCCACGGTCGCGGCGGCAACGCTGACCGAACGCGTTCGGCGGGATAACTTGGCGACCGAACCAACCGGAAAGGGATGCCCGTGAACAACTCGGAAGGTGTGCCCCAGTTTTTGCCGAGTGTTGCGCCGATCGATCGGATCGACTTGGCTAAGAATTGGCTGCCACGCTACACGGGCATGCCGCTGGAGCAATTCGGCGAGTACATCCTGCTGACGAATTTCCATAACTATCTGGAGCTGTTTGCCGCTCGCTTCCAGTGCCAGATCCGCGGGATTGGGCGTCCGATGCAAGCGGCGACGTCGGCCGATGGCTTGACGATGATCAATTTCGGTATCGGCAGTGCCAATGCCGCCACGATCATGGACCTGTTGCTGGCGGTGCGTCCCAAGGGCGTTTTGTTTCTGGGGAAGTGCGGTGGGCTGAAGCATTCTTCCGAGATCGGCCACTTCATTCTGCCGATTGCCGCGATCCGTGGGGAAGGCACCAGTCTAGATTATTTCCCACCGGAAGTGCCGGCGCTCCCGAGTTTTAAGGTGCACAAATTTGTATCCAATATTTTGCTGGAATCGGAGCAGGACTATCGCACTGGAGTGGTTTACACGACCAATCGGCGGTTGTGGGAACACGACAATGAGTTCCGCAATCGCATGCAAGACATGACCTGCATTGCCGTGGACATGGAGACCGCCACATTGTTCATTGTCGGGCATTACAACCAAATTGCCCGCGGCGCCCTACTGCTGGTGTCGGACGTTCCAATCACACCCGATGGGGTGAAAACCGAAGCCAGTGATCAGAAGGTGACCCAGATGTGGGCCGAGTTGCACCTGGATATGGGCATCCGCGCCATGGCCACGATCGGTCAAAGCGGGGAGGAAATTCGGCATTTTCGCTACTGATTTACGGTGAATGGTGACTGAAGGGTCAAGTCCTGAGCCACGCCCAGCGACTGGCCGAAGGTTGACAAAGCGGCCCCAATCAAGTCTGATAGAAGTGTCCGACCCGCTGCGGAAGGACCACTCAGCAGGTCGCAGGCCGCGGCCCGAAATTAAAACGTGACCCCGTTTTGCCTAGGAAAACGACATGACTCGAGAAACTGCACACGATTCCCAATCGGAATCAATCATCGCCGCCGATCACCTACCCGCTGACATGGGACCGCAAGGCAGTTTGGGGCGGCGACAGTTCCTCGGTGTTGCTGCCGCCTCGGTTGCCGTTGCAGTCAGCCCGCTGACGAGCAGCTCCATCGGTATGGCTGCTGGTCCACTGGTGACACCCCCCGTCGACGCCTACTCGTTGCCCAAATTGGCCTACGCTTACGATGCTTTGGCACCGTACATCGACGCCAAGACGATGGAGATTCATCACTCCAAGCATCATCAAGCCTACATCACCAACGCCAACAAGGCACTGGCCGATCACCCGGAGCTGGCAGCATTGTCTCCTGAGAAGCTGATGCAATCCCTGTCGGAAGTTCCCGAAGCCATTCGAAATACGCTCCGCAACAACGCGGGTGGTCACGTCAACCATACTTTGTTCTGGGAGATCATGGCCCCCGGCAAGGGGGGCGTCCCCAGCGGCGAGTTGCTGGAAGCCATCACGGGCACCTTCGGCAGTTTCGACAACATGAAGACCTCGTTCGCTCAAGCCGCCATGACTCGGTTTGGCAGTGGCTGGGCGTGGTTGGTCAAGAGCGAGAAGGGATTGGCCATCACCAGCACTGCCAACCAGGATAGCCCGTTGATGGAAGGACAAACCCCGCTGCTGGGTGTGGACGTGTGGGAGCACGCTTATTATTTGAATTACCAGAATCGTCGCGCCGATTACATCCAGGCTTGGTGGAACGTCGTCAACTGGGACGCCGTCACCGCTCGGTTCCGCGCGTAGCTGACACCCGCCCACACGCGAGTCGCGACTTTATCATCGGTCCGTAGCCGTCCTTCGATCGCGGAGGGCTGCTGCGGACCGTTTTGCTTTCATTTCCCTTCCTGCTTACCCTTACCCCAATTGGTCCTAAAAATCAAATTCGCTGGGATAGACCGGTTGATCAGTCCGGTTCTGCCAGCTGTGCTCGTAAGGGCCTAGTGGTCAGGCCGCTTCCTCCTGTCAGTCGGCATCTGCAAACCACTGATGTTTGGGCAGTTCGGCGAGCCGCAGCGGACCAACCCGGCCATCATCCATTCTGTCAGTTTTCATCGTCCGTTGAATCTTTACGGTGTGGCTTACGAAGTTCGCCGCGCAGAAAGTACGACTCCTTTCCATTATCAAACCTCACCACGTATAGCACCCCGTCGCTTGAGGAAGCCACCCTCGCAACAACTCCCTGGTTTCCAACTCTTGCCCATTCGGGTTGTTCTGTGAAGTTGGAACGAATGACAACGGAGGTCCCCACCGAGAGTTCCTCCGAGCAAAAGAAACATACCAGTGGCACTTTCGACCCGAACGGAAGCTCTGGATACCGCTCCGCATACCAAGTCGATGGACATACAACTCGGCAATGCGACGTAACTCCACAAGTTGGGCACTTCGTAGTTGGCATCGGTGCGTTTCCGAAAAAAGGGTAAATTGTCAACACGCAAATTACAAGCCACTTGATCCTTCCAAGCCCATTCTGCAACTTGTAGCGGAGCGGTCAAGTCCAGCAAGTCGTCAACATGGCAGTTATGGTTCAGCGATTGGCGATTCCAAACGGCCTTGCCAGCTAAGCACCCAATGGATCGATCCAGTATCAGCGGGCCGAATTATTGACAAAGTAACTCGCGAGTGCTCGGCAGTCGAGGGCACACGGGACATGGCGGCGTCGCTCGGATACACACGTCGTGCTTAGTCATCAGTTAAGGTTGGGATCGGTGTGGCAAAGGGGGCAGGCGTCAATTGCCAGAACGGCCCAGTAGGCGCTCGGTCGGACTTGACCGGCGAGCAACGGCCCGGCGCCGGACAGGTAGACCACCCGGTCCGCGATAATACCGTCCGACCGCCGATTCACTCCGAGACGCGGCAGATCTCGCCAACTGACTCGGAAACGCCCGGCGGCCTTGGCGGGCGGTTGAAGGAACCGGTGGCCATCGACTAAACTTGAGCCGTCCGGGGCGGGGCACTTCACGACCAAGACGCCGAAACACCTTATGATTTCTCAGCAGAACCCACCGCGGACATTATTCCAGAAGATCTGGGACAGGCACTTGGTCCACCAAGAGGCCGGTCGCGCCCTTCTTTACATCGATCTGCATTTGGTCCACGAAGTCACCAGCCCCCAAGCCTTTGAGGGCCTACGTTTGGCTGGGCGGAAAGTTCGTCGCCCCGAGCGGACCATCGCAACCCAAGACCACAACGTGCCGACCACCGATCGCTCGCTGCCGATCCTGGATCAGATCTCCAAACAGCAAATCGAGACGCTGCGGCGGAACTGCCGCGAATTCGGCGTGCAACTCTATGACCTGGACTCGATCCATCAAGGCATCGTCCATATCATCGGCCCGGAACTGGGGTACACCCAACCCGGCATGACCATCGTTTGCGGCGATAGCCACACGGCGACGCATGGGGCCTTTGGGGCCTTGGCCTTCGGCATCGGCACCTCGGAAGTCGAACATGTCCTGGCGACACAAACGCTGATTCAATCCCCGGCCAAGACCTTTGAACTACGTGTAGAAGGTGAGCTGGGCCCCGGCGTTACGGCCAAAGATTTGATCCTGTACTTGATCGGCCAGATCGGAACCAGTGGCGGGACGGGCTACGTCTTGGAGTACACCGGTTCAACCATCCGTCGCTTGACCATGGAACAGCGGATGACGGTCTGCAACATGTCCATCGAAGCCGGTGCCCGGGCCGGCATGATCGCCGCCGACCAAGTCACTTTGGATTATCTGCAGGGCCGTCCTTTTGCCCCGTCCGCCGACGCCTGGGCAGCCATCATCCCGCAGTGGCTGGACTGTTGCTCGGACGAGGGCGCGACCTACGACCGCAGCTTGGAGTTTGCCGCGGCCAAGATCGCACCGCAGATCACTTGGGGAACCAGCCCCGGGCAAGTCACCAGCGTCGAGCAGCGGATTCCCGCTCCCAGTGACTTCTCTGATCCAGTGGCACAAAAGGCCGCCGCGGATGCCTTGAACTACATGGACCTGCAGCCCGGCAGTCGGTTCGAGGAACTGCAGGTGGACCGCGTCTTCATCGGCTCCTGTACCAATGCTCGGATCGAAGACTTGCGGGCCGCCGCCGATGTCTGTCGTGGCTACCGCGTCGCCGATCACACGCACGCCATGGTGGTGCCCGGCAGCGGCGTGGTCAAACGGCAAGCTGAAGAGGAGGGTTTGGACGCCGTCTTCAAACAAGCGGGCTTCGAATGGCGTGAACCCGGTTGCAGCATGTGCTTGGCGATGAACCCCGATCGCCTGGAGCCCGGTGAACGCTGCGCTTCGACCAGCAACCGCAACTTTGAGGGGCGGCAAGGCCGAGGCGGGCGGACGCACTTGGTCTCGCCGGCCATGGCCGCCGCGGCCGCCGTCGCGGGACATTTTGTAGACGTTCGACAATGGAATTTCCGCAAGGCTCAACAATGAAACCCTTCACGACACTGCACGGTGTGGCCGCTCTGATGGATCGTGCCAACGTGGACACCGATCAGATCATCCCCAAACAATTCCTCAAACGCATCGAGCGGACCGGCTTTGGCCAGTACCTCTTTTACGATTGGCGTTTTGATCCCCAGGGCCAGCCGATCCCGACCTTTGAGCTAAACCTGCCACGTTATGCCGGCGCTGTGATCCTGGTGGCGAAAGATAATTTTGGCTGCGGGTCGTCACGCGAGCATGCCGTCTGGGCGTTGGAGGATTTTGGCATTCGTTGCGTGATCGCTCCGGACTTCGCCGACATCTTCTATAACAATTGCTTTAAAAACGGTGTGCTGCCGATCGCCATCGGCCGGGAAAAAACGCAAGAGCTGTTCACTCTGTTGGGCGATCGACGCGTCGAAGTCACGGTCGATCTGCCGGGGCAAACGGTGCTGACCGAAGGCTTCTCGGCCTCGTTCGACATCGATCCCTTCCGCAAGCACTGCTTGCTCCACGGACTGGACGACATTGGCTTGACGCTGCAATGGGAGGATAAGATCCAAGCGTACGAGGACGCCCTCAACTCCTGAGTCTCGCAGGTCTTCTCGCGTTGTCCTATCGCGAGTCTTATCGCGGGTCTTCTCGCGTTGTCCCATCGCCCCTTCGCCCCCGCACGAGGTACTCGAACATGCTACGACGTTCCTTCCTCCAGCAAACGACGGCGGCGGTCGTCGGGACAACACTTGGATCTTTCGCCACCCCGTCGTGGGCCAAGCGACCGCTGCCTGCGGAGCGTCACGGCCGCGCACACCGCTTGTTTCCATCCGACGCCAGCGCCGCCAGTGGCTCGAAGTTTGCGGTGGCCACCGTTCATGAACTGGCCAGCCGCACGGCGCTGGACATCTTCCGCGCGGGCGGCAACGCAGTCGATGCAGCGGTAGCCGCCTCTTGCATGCTGTCGGTGGTCGACGGTCATAACTCGGGGATTGGCGGCGGCTGTTTTGCCCTGGTGCGAGCCCCCGACGGCCAGATCACCGCGATTGACGGTCGAGAGCAGGCGGGCGCGGCCGCCACTCCTGACATGTTCTTGCGCGACGGCCAACCGCAGCCCAAATGGAGTCAGACCGGACCTTTGGCCGTCGGCGTGCCGGGCCAGATCGCGGCCTTGCAGCGGATGTCAAAACAGTTGGGCCGCTTGCCCTGGCGCGATTTGCTGCTTCCGGCCGCCGAAGTGGCCGACCGCGGCTTCCTGATGGGACGTTTGGCCAAGGTGGTCGCCGCCAATGCCGGGGAACTGTCGCAGTTTCCAGAATCACAGCGCATCCTCCTGCCTGGCGGCAAGGTACCCACCGCCAAGACGCTGCTGCGGCAACCGGAGTTGGCAGAAACGCTGCGGCAGATTGCCGAGCAGGGCGGCGAGTACTTCTACCGCGGCCCGATCGCCCAACAAATCGCCACACATCTGCAAGCCGCCGGCGGGATCTTAACCACCGATGACTTCGCGGGCTACGAAGCCAAGTTGCGCACCCCGCTGACCACCCAGTACCGCGGTCACCGAGTCGTCGGGTTTCCGCCACCCAGCAGCGGTGGGATCCATGTCGCACAAATGCTGGGTATGCTAGAACTTTTTGATTTGCGGCAAGTGTTTCAGCGGGATCCGGCCTCGGTCTATCACTTGTGGTTGGAGGTCATGCAGCGAGCCATGGCCGACCGAGCCCATTGGTTGGGGGATGCCGATTACACTCAAGTTCCGCGTGGCTTGGTGGACCCCGGTTATTTGTTCCAATTGGCTGCCGATATTCAATATGGGCAGACGCGTCCTGTGAATGGACATGGGCTGCCGCCGGAAGCGGAGTCGCAGTTCTTCGGCGACAAACACACCACGCACTTGACGACGGCGGACCACGAGGGATGGGTCGTTGCGATGACGCAAACGGTCAATACCTCGTTTGGTAGCAAGATGATCGCCCCGGGCACAGGCATCGTGCTCAATAACGAGATGGACGACTTCAGCATAGCTCCCGGTGTGGCCAACGCCTTTGGACTGATCGGGGCCCAAGCGAACGCCATCGCACCTGGAAAACGACCGCTGTCCAGCATGAGTCCGACGATCGTCTTGAATGCGGACAACCAACCCGTGTTGACGTGTGGCGCCGCCGGTGGCCCGCGAATCATCACCACAACGCTGCAGGCGATCTGTCGCGTCGTGGACCTGGGGCAACCCATCGACCAAGCGATTGCGGCCCCACGCGTGCATCAACAGTGGCGTCCGGCGGAGGCGTTGATCGAGTCGAACCTCGATGAAACGATCAAAAGTAGCTTGGAGCAACGCGGGCATCAAGTTCGTGCCACCGGTTCGCTGGCGGTCGCGCAAGGCCTGCAGTGGCTGGGCGATGGCCAACTTCTGGCGGCCGCCGACCCCCGAGCTTCCGGCACGGCGCTGGCCGAATAGCTCCTCATGCGAGCCCTCTGCTGAACCGTCACTCAGTTACGCCGCGCTTGGAATCTCCCGCGTTGGAATCTTCCGTGCCACCACAACCGCGATGTCACTCACGGGTCAGCGCAAAACATCGCGGACAACGTGTTGGGTTTCCACGCCGGTCAGACGCTGGTCCAGGCCTTGGAAGCGGTAACTGAATCGCTCATGATCGATCCCCAGGCAATGTAGGATGGTGGCGTTGATGTCGTTGAAGGCCACCGGCTTCTCGGTCACGTTGTAGCTGAAGTCGTCGGTTTCGCCGTGCACGTAACCGCCTTTGACACCCCCGCCGGCCATCCAGATACAGAAATTCCGCGGGTGGTGATCTCGGCCATAGTCCTCTTTGGTCAGAGTGCCTTGCGAATAGACCGTTCGCCCGAACTCGCCACCCCAGACGACCAGGGTGCTGTCCAGCAGGCCACGGCGTTTCAGGTCCTTGACCAGGGCCGCGTTGGCTTGATCGGTCTGTTTGCATTGATTGCCCAATTGATAGGGCAAGCTGCCGTGTTGATCCCAGCCCCGATGCAGCAGTTGCACTGCTCGTACGCCGCGTTCCACCAATCGCCTTGCCAACAAAGCGCTGTGGGCGTAGGTTCCAGGAATGGTTACGTCGGGACCGTACAACTCCAACGTTTCTTGCGTCTCTTGCGAGATGTCGGTCAACTCCGGCACACTCGTCTGCATCCGGAACGCCATTTCGTACTGGGCGATGCGTGTCGCCGTTTCGGGATCTCCCAACCGCTGGTAGTTGAGTTGATTGAGCTCGCCCAACGAGTCCAACATGGTGCGTCGATCATTCCCAGTCACTCCAGGCGGGTTTTTGAGATAGAGGACAGGATCGCCGGAGCCGCGCAAGGCTACACCGGTATACTTCGTCGACAGGAATCCGCTGCCCCACATCCGTTCGTACAACGCTTGGCCATTGCTGTCGGCCGGGAACTGGGGTGTGAATACCACAAATGCGGGCAGGTCATTGTTCTCGCTGCCCAGGCCATACGCGAGCCATGCGCCGACACTCGGGCGACCCGGAATTTCAGAGCCCGTCATCACGTAGGTGCAGGCTGGATCGTGATTGATGGCGTTGGTATGAACCGTCTTGATCAGGCTGATCTCGTCCACAATCTCGGACGTAAACGGCAGCAAATCATGGTTGACCCACATGCCGGACTCTCCGGCTTGTCGGAAATTGAACTTCGACGGTGCGACCGGGAAGCGGGTTTGGCCGCTGGTCATGGTCGAGAGCCGTTGCCCGCCCTGCACACTGGGGGGGAGCTCTTTGTCAAAGTAGTCGTTCAGAACCGGCTTGTAGTCCCACATGTCGATTTGAGATGGACCACCGTTGGCGTGCAGGTAGATGATCGACTTCGCGGTCGGCGGGAAGTGCGGCAGACCGGGCAGTGGCGGATGAACCCGGTCGGGTCCCACGTCATGCGCCTGAGCATCGCGTGCTTGGGCCCACGACGATTGGCCAGGGACGATCGAGCCGCCCGCCAGCATACCAGCGACCAAGCCGCCCAAACGCAGGCCGGACGTGCCAAAGAAATTGCGCCGAGTTTGCTGTAATTGCCACTGCTTGAGCGGATCCATGATTCAGTTCCTGGTTAGGGTTTCGTCGAGATTCAACAAGGTGGCACACAACAAGCTATACGCAGCCAATTCCGCAGCATCCAGGGTCGAGTCGACAGGACTTTCGCCCATGGCCAACAATTGTTGGGCAGCCGCGGAGTCGGCTTGATACCGAGTGTGATGTTGTTGCAGTTGGCGTTGCAAGATTTGCAATTCTTGGTCCGTGGCCGGCCGGGCCAACACGGTGCTGGCTGCAAACTGTAGCCGAGCGATTGCGGTGTCGCCGCCCGACTTGAGGACCTTGGTCGCCAAGACTCGCGCCGCCTCGACGTGCTGGACGTCGTTCATCAACTGGAGGGCTTGCAGCGGCGTGTTGCTGCGTCCGCGAACCGAACAGGTTTGTTCGCGATTCGGCGCATCAAAATTGGACATGAACGGCGGTGGCGCGGTCCGCTTGAGGAAGGTGTAGATGCTGCGACGGTACAAGGCCGAACCGGTGTCTTGCGAATAGAACCGCGTGTTTGAGCCCACAAAGCCGACCGGCTCCCAGATATTGGCGGGTTGGTAGGGTTTGACGCCTTTGCCGCCCATATCGGGTACCAACAAACCGCTGACCAACAAGGCGTTGTCGCGAACTTGTTCCGCCGCCAAGCGTGGCCGAGTCATTCGCGCGAGCAGTCGATTTTCGGGATCTCGTTCCAGCAGTTCGGGGGTCACCGCTGAGCTCTGTTTGAAGGTCTCGGAGGTGACGATGCGACGCACTAACGCTTTGACGTCCCAGCCGCTGTCTTGAAACTCGCGTGCCAACCAATCGAGCAGTTCGGGATGCGACGGCGGTTCGCCTTGCGACCCGAAGTCGGACGGGGTCCGCACCAAGCCACTGCCGATCAATTGCTGCCACAGTCGATTGACGGCGACTCGCGCGGTCAGCGGGTGCTCGGGAGCGACCAACCAACGGGCCAAGTCCAAACGATTCGCTCGGCCGCGTCCCTCCGCTGGCACCAGCGGAGGTAGGATCGCGGGAACGGTGGGTTGGACCTCATCACCCGGTTGGTTGTACTGCCCACGCAACATGACATAGGCGGGCCGTGGCTGATCCAGATCGCGGAAGATGAAGGTGCTGGGGAGGCCGGCCTCCAACTCGCGTTGCTGCTGTTCCAGCGACGCGATGGCTTGTTTGGTCGGTCCCAATTCCGCGGCGACCGCCTGACAATGCTGGGTGAGATAATGCAGCCGCAAGTTTTGGGCGGCGGGGGTATTCCGGTCCGCGGTCGGCCCTTGCTTTGCCACTTCGTGCAACTCACCTGGCAGACGTCCGTGGTCGTTTTGGATCTGTTTCCACCAGGCAACGAACGATTGCGAGGGATCGGCGGCCGGGTTGACCTCGCCGACCACACCGACTTGGTCCCAGTACACGGTTCCGCCATGTTGGGTCAGTGCGAATCCGGAGACATCATCGCCGGGCTGCAAGCCAACGGTGGTCACGGGAAACTCCAGACGCACCCAGGATCCGGCCGCGGGCAGCTCGCCCATCGAGACTCTTTCGTTGGTTCCTTTTGCTCCCCAATCGATAATCTCATAATTGCCCCACACGGCGCGGTGCTTCCAGCCACCCTTGTTGAATTGCACCATGATGGCTTGCGGCAAATCGGCAGGTTCCAAGTAGACATGGGCGACAAACTTGGCTTGTGAGGGAAGTTTTAAAGGAGTGCCATCGGTTTCCCAGACGTCTTGTGCCAGGCCCGCGTCGCGGCGTCGCAGTAGCTTTTCGCCACTGGACGGAGTTGGCTGGGGAGCGGTCGTGGCAATCAACTCCGTTGGATGGCCGGGGCTGGCGAAGAGGCGTCCACCGGCGGGAAATTCATCGTCCATCCACCACTGCTCGATGAACGTCGCCTGCGGCAGTGGTGACTGTTCCGCCGGATCGGAATACGCCACTGAGGAGGCCTGCTCGAGCAGAGTCGCACGAGCTTGCTGCAGGGATTGCTGCAATTCATTCATTTTCGCTTTGTCGTTGGGCGATTCGATCCGCATTACAGGGGCCGTCAACAAGGCGTTGCCGTCCATAGCGGGGTCAGCGGCGGAGTAGAAGAACGCATACAACGAGTAGAACTCGGCCTGGGAGATCGGATCGAACTTGTGGTCGTGACAGGCAGCGCAACCAGCGGTCAGCCCCAGCCAAGTGTCGGCCGTGGTACTGGCTCGTTCCACCGCGTACCGAAACAACCACTCGGCGTCGATCGAGCCGCCCTCGCCGGTCGTCACGTTGCAGCGATTGAAGCCGGTGGCAATCAATTGCTCTTGAGAGGGGGCCGGCAACAAGTCGCCCGCTAACTGCTCGATGGTGAACTGATCGAAGGGCTGGTTCCGGTTGAAGCTTTGGATCACCCAGTCGCGATAGGCCCACATTTGGCGTTCGTTGTCCAAGTGCATGCCGTGGGTGTCGGCGTAGCGAGCCAAGTCCAACCAATGCCGAGCCATCTCTTCGCCGTAATGGGGCGATGCGAGCAGCCGATCGACCCACTTTTCGTACACGTCTGGGGCGGGATCGGCCATGTATTCGGCGACCTGATCCGGAGTCGGCGGTAAACCCGTCAACGCAAAGCTCAAGCGACGCAGCAAAGTAGCGGGATCCGCCGGCGGGGCCGCCGTCAGGCCCTCCTCCGCCAAACGCTGGCGAACGAAGGCATCGATCGGCTGGGTGACGTCGGCCAGGTTTGGGACGTCGACTGGAGCGGGAATGGGCTCGAATGCCCAGTGCCCCTCGTAGACCGCACCTTGCAGAATCCACTGTCGCAACAACTCTCGCTCTTCGTCACTGATCGATTTATGGGTATGCGGCGGAGGCATCTGCAGATCGCTGTCCGTGCTGATGACGCGCTGCCACAGTTCGCTGGCAGCGAGGTCGCCCGCCACGATCGCGCCATTAGCGTCGTCGGGTGGAACATCCAAACGCAGATCGGCTTCGCGGTGCGTCGGGTCGAAACCGTGGCAGGCAAAGCACTTGTCCGAGAGGATCGGTCGGATGTCGCGATTGAAGCTGATCTTTGCCGGGTCGTCCGCCAGGGGTTGTGCGACTTCGGCTGCTGCTGCGGCTGTCGGCAATGATTCCCAACCTGTTGCAGGTCGGACGCTTGCCAACAAAGGGAGGAGCAAGACCGTGGCCAAGCCGAGACAGAGTCGAGGGCCTCGTGCCATTCGCCAAGCGGCGGAGCCAGAAGCGACCAGAGGAATCATCGAGCGATCTTGCGCGGTGCTGGACATTCGCGGAATCTCCTGAGTTGACGCTACTGCAGCGGCACGTCAACGAGGGCCAAGTTGGGCGGGGTGTTTTTTGGGGGCGGGGGGCAATCAAGTGACCTAGGGCTTAGGGACACGTTTCGCCTTGGGGTCGTTCACGAGGCGGATCTGGCATAGGCCGGGTTGGCCTGGGCCACGCGATCGACCCTCTTAATATACTCACAATCGGCTGCAGAATACAGTCGACCGAGCGTTACCTAGAGAAGTTCGAGAATCCCGGACGCGACGGCTAATCGCCGTAGTGCCTCGAACACGGGCAGTGTCTTCCGGTGCCCTAACGGCGAATTAGCAGCCGCACAGGCGAACGCGGCCGCGCGGGTCATCAGGCGCAATGACGACGCGAGGTATCGATTTTCTGATTGATGTACGAGCAGACCGACGCGACCGTTTCCAGTTCCTCGATGTCGTCATGGTCGATCGAGATGCCAAACTCCTGCTCCAATCGCATCAACAACTCGATGGTACCCATGGAGTCGCCGATCTCATTCAACCGCGAGGAGCCGCGAATGATATTGCGGTCGTAGGAGAATGTGGTGGCCATGGCGGTTCGGAGAAACGACTCGATGGCCTCCAGGCGAGTGACCGAGTGCCCACAGTGCGGGCAGTTCTGCTCTTGATTGACCAGCAAAAAGTCGAACACTTGATCGCAGTGATGGCAGCCGATGGTCAGGTGCATGCCCTTGGGTGAACCGTTCGAGGTGGTCATTGACTGATCTTCCTTTACAAGGTCCCTGGTGGAGGCTGCGTCCCGTTGTTCGCGTCAGCCCGTTTCGGCAATTCTGACCGACCAAAACGCTCGGAATAGGCGTCCGTTAGAATAACGATTCGCCTAGGCTCGGGTAAGGGCAAGTCCCAGATAACATCGGTATTTCGGCGAATCGGATCCAAATAATCTGATTAGCTAAAGTCGCGGGCCTGGCCCCAGGTCGATGCGGCCGCAGGCAACCAGTCCGAACGCCTGTTTCGTACGGCGGAAGAAGACGTTCCGATTGGGGCGGAACGTGCCAGCGGAACGCCGCTTATGGGTCTTCAATCACAATCAGATCGCGAAGTTCCGCCGAGTTCCGCATTTCGCACAGAGCCTTCTGCACCGGGAGGCTGTCGCGTGGGCCAGTCAGGCCTAAATGGAAGCTGAAGCCATCGTAATCATCAGTCTTAAACGAGTGCAGGCCGCTGAGGTTGACCCCGTGTTTGGATAGGACCGCGAGGATCTTCTCCAGCAGGCCGGGCTGGTCGCGCCGCGTGTGCACGATTTTACTGTTCTCGGCGTTCAGATCCGCCATGACCCGAGACATCTGCAGGAAGCCCTTCATGCCGGATTGGATGTTCCTGCTCTTGAACTGCTGGCGGCCGCGATTCAGACGCTCGACAATGGCGGTTCGGTCGCCCTCGCGAACCTCGACCATCAAGTCTTGGGCCTGACGCCGCAGCTCTTCCAAGACGACGACGGTGTGCTGGCGATTCGCAATTTGAATGTCCGCGTAGAGCTCTGGGTGCGCGGCCAGGATTCGGGACATGGCCGCCACCGCCAGGCGATACGGCGGCGTTGCGAAATGTTCGATTTCACTCACGCTCAGCCCATGAGCCTCCAGACCTTGAAAGGTGCCGATCATCATCATCGACAAAGCATGCGGCAGGGCTTGCACGTAGGCCATGATCCGATCGTGTTCGACCGGGTCCGTCACGTACGGCCGGGCCTGCATGGCGTTCAGGAATCCGAACAGAAACGGCTCCCATTCCGGGCGAGTCAGACGACCGAAACACACGGCGACGGTTTGCCCGTTCCAGTTCGGTAGGTCGGGGCCACACAACGGATGCAGACCAATGACGTCGGCGCGGGAAGCTAGCATGGCCTGCAGCACCTCGGCCTTTAGGCTGGTGATATCCAGCCACAGTTGGCCGCTGCGGCTGTGGGGACAGGCAGATTTGATGGTCGCCAGGGTCTCGTGGATGGGGACACAGAAAATCACCACGTCGGATCGATCGATGACCTCCGCCAGGCTGGGGTGTTCCCCCACCACGTCGGTTCCGATCACCTGTTGCCCCAGTTCCGCAAATCGTCTAGCCAGCCATTGACCGTAGCGGCCCGCGATCCCGACGATCCCGATCGTCCTGCCCCCCCCGGGGAGACCCCCCGATCCGGGGACAGGACACTTCCCTGCGGCGTCCGGCGGGTCCATTTCGGGGCCAGGCAAATTCCGGCTCGGTTCCGAATCGGGGTCAGGTAAATTCCGGCCGCCCGCCAGATCCGGCGTGGGACCAGCATGGGTCCGGATCCGAAGCGGGGCCAGGCAAATTCCGGCTGCCGGCCAGATCCGGAGCGGGGCCAGGCAAATTCCGGTTCCGTTTCGGAGCGGGGTCAGGTAAATTCCGGCCGCCCGCCAGATCCGGCGTGGGGCCAGGCAAATTCCCGGTGCCCACTACGCTTCCGGGTGGGGCCAGGCAAATTCCGGTTCGGGTCCGAATCGGGGTCAGGCAAATTCCGGCTGCCCGCCAGATCCAGACGTGGGGCCAGGCAAATTCTGGCTGCCCCTACGCTTCCGGGTGGGGCCAGGCAAATTCCGGTTCGGGTCAGAATCGGGGTCAGGCGAATTCGAGTCGAGGCCGGACTGCGGGGTGGGTTTCCCGCCCCGCTTGCTCGACTTCGAACGCCGCGGGGTGGGGTCAGACGCGGGGGCAGACGCGGGGCCAGGCAAATTCCGGTTTGGGTCCGAATCGGGGTCAGACAAATTCCGACCGCCCGCCAGATCCGGCGTGGGGCCAGGCAAGTCAGATTAGCGGGAGGGTCAGGGCCAGGCTCTCGGAGGCCGGGCAGATCTGGGCAGGAACGAGGCAGATTCCGGTTGAGGGGCTGCTTCTTGGCCATGCTAGCGAAAAACCGGGAGTGGAGCTGGAGCGTTTGCCGGCCGGGCCGTGGGCCTGGCTAGGTTGTCGGGGGGGCCTGGCGAGGCAGACGCTGGCGGGCCGACGGGACCAATCTGCCGAAGCCTAGCTCACGGGACACTAGCATGTCGAGTGATTCCGCACCATTGACGAAAGTCGCTAGCAAAGGAATCAGGCGTGGGGACAGGCAAATTCCTGGCGGGGTTCTGAGTCGGGGGCAGGCAGATTCCGGCTGGGGACAGGCAAATTCCGGTTCGCCACTGGCTGGGGACAGGCAAATTCTGGTTACCAGATCTGGCGTGGGGCCAGGCTGATTCCAGGTGAGGCAAGCGTGGAGCCAGGCAGGTCCCGGGGTGCAGACGTGGGGACAGGAGCAGACGTGGGGACAGGCAAATTCCGGGCGAGGTTCTGAGTCGGGGGCAGGCAGATGCCGGCTGGGGACAGGCAAATTCGGGTTCGCCAGAACTGGTGCGGGGCCAGGCAGATTCCGGGAATCAGACGTGGGGCCAGGCAAATTCCAGGTGGGGTTCTGAAGCGGGGACAGGTAGATTCCGGGTGCCAAATCTGGCGTGGGGCCAGGCAGATTCCGGTTGAGGGGCTGCTTGTTGGCCATGCTAGCGAGAAACCTTGAGTGGAGCGGGAGCATTGGCCGGG
This sequence comes from Pirellulaceae bacterium, assembly GCA_018402565.1. Taxonomy (GTDB): domain Bacteria; phylum Planctomycetota; class Planctomycetia; order Pirellulales; family Pirellulaceae; genus M30B19. Next base: position 318,043 of record JAGYIQ010000006.1, read on the forward strand.
CGGGCCGTTCGGTGCCGAGGTTGACGGCCGGCCGGGCTGTGGAGCCGACGGGGCTGACGGTGGGCCGGGCCGTGGGACTGCCAAGGTTGTCGTTGGACCGAGCGAGGCTGGAGCCGGTGGGCCGACTGGGCCAAAGTGCCGCTGCCGATGTCCCAACACACTAGCATCTCGAGTGATTCCGCACCATTGAAGAATGTTGCTAGCAAATGTAGATTCTGCGGGGATGAATTCAGTCAACTCCGGCGACCAGCAAGGACTAGCAATGAGCGGCCAAACCGATTCCGTTACCCCGTCATCCGAGGCAGTTGGGGGGGCCCATTGCCTGTCCCTGGCCGGGAAAGTCGCCTTGGTCACTGGCAATTCCACCGGACTGGGCAAGGAGATTGGGCTGGTATTGGGCCGAGCGGGTGCGGCGGTGCCGGTCAACTATTTTAACAACCGCGAGCGAGCGGAGCGGGCGGTAGCCGAGTACGAGGCGGCGGGTGTCCGGACAATGCTGCTCAAGGCGGACGCGACCTGCCCTGCCGACGTGGATCGCATGGTGAGCGAGATCGAGGCCCAATTTGGCTCGGTGGATATCCTCGTGCCCAACGCCACCTGCGAGCAGCCGCTGCGGCCGATCGAGGAGTACGATTGGGAGTTCTACCAGTCGATGATCGACTTCTTCCTCAAGAGTCCGTTCCTGTTGACCAAGCGAACCCTGCCGGCCATGAAGCAGCGACGGTACGGTCGGATCATCAATATCACCAGCGAGGTGTTCCACCGCGCGGTTTCGCCTTTCTCGGCCTACGTCGCGGCCAAAGGGGCTCAGATCGGTTGGTCCCGCAGCATGTCTCAGGAGCTGGCGCCGTTTGGCATCACCGTCAACATGGTGGCACCCGGCTGGGTCCCCGTCGAGCGTCACGAGACGGACCCGCCTGAGATGAAGCAGAGCTATTTTTCGCTGATACCGGCGGGTCGCTGGGGCGTCCCGACAGATGTTGCCAACGCGGTCCTATTCTTGGCCTCGGAGCAAGCCGGTTTTGTGAACGGTCAAACGATTGCCGTCAACGGTGGCATGACCGCTTGGATGTAAACCACGCGCGGCCAGAAACTTGGCCGCTGGTGACCATGGATTGGAAGGAATGCGACAACGATGGGTAACGCGTCAACGGGCCACGGGTCCGAAGCCTCTGAGGCGACCGCGAGCGAACGAAACGCTGCGGGTATGGACATCTCGATCAAGAACGCCTTGATCAGCGTCAGCGACAAGTCGGGTTTGGAGCCGTTCGCCCGGGGCTTGGTGGCAGCGGGCGTGACGCTGTACAGCACGGGCGGCACCGCCAAGTTCCTGCAGGAACGACAAATCCCCGTGCGTGACGTGGCGGAGTACACTGGCTTTCCAGAAATGATGGACGGCCGAGTCAAGACGCTGCACCCGAAGATCTTCGCCGGTATCCTCTGCCGCCACGATCGTGCAGATGACTTGGCCAGCCTGGAGGCGCACGAGATCTGCCCGTTTGCCTTGGTTGTCGTCAATCTTTATCCGTTTCAAGCGACCATTCTCCAGCCCAACGTCACGGTGGCTGCCGCGGTCGAGCAGATCGACATTGGCGGACCTAGCCTGGTTCGTGCCGCGGCCAAGAATCATCGCTTCACCACCATCTGCACCTCGTCCACGCAATACGAAGCCGTGATGCAGGAGATCCGCGAATCCGGGTCCACTCGCTTTCCGCTCCGACGGCGGCTGATGGCCGAGGCCTTCGCGCACACGGCGGCTTACGATGCGGCGATTTCCAACTACTTTCAACAGCAAGCCGATGCAGACCATGTCCCGGCGGACCCGCAGGTAGCGGACTCTGGCAATCGCTTCCCCGCCACGCTGCACCTCACGTTTGAGAAGCAAGCGCACCTGCGATACGGCGAGAACCCGCATCAATCGGCCGCTGTCTACGCGACAGCTGACGCGACCGGCCCGAGCATTGTGCGGGCCGAGCAGCTCAATGGCAAAGAGTTGTCCTACAACAACCTGTTGGACTTGGACGCCGCGCTGCACATGGTCCGATTGTTGCCGGACCCGTCGGTCGTGGTCCTGAAGCACAACAATCCGTGCGGAGCCGCCTCTGCCAGTCACTTGGTGGACGCCACTCGTTTGGCCATGGAGGGCGATCCGGTCAGTGCCTTCGGCTCGATCCTGGGCTTCAACCGCCCCGTCGATGTCGCCTCGGCAGACTACCTGTGCACGCCCGGCTTGTTCGTCGAAGCTATCGTGGCGCCGGAATTCCATCCGGACGCCTTGCAGCGGTTGCTCACGATCCCCAAGTGGAAATCCAATGTCCGACTGATGACGGTCAGCCCCTGGACGACCCCGCAGCCCGAGCCAACTTGGCGGCAAATCAGCGGCGGGCTGCTGGTGCAGCAATCGGACGTCATGCCGATCGACGAACAGAAGTGGCAGACAGTGACGCAAGCTCAAGTCGAGCCGGATCTGCTGGGCGAGCTGCTGTTCGCTTGGGCCATGGTGCGGCAAGTCAAAAGCAACGCCATCACCTTGTCGAAAGATCGCTCGTTGGTAGGCGTCGGAGCCGGCCAAATGAGCCGTGTCGATTCGGTCCGCATCGCGATCGAGAAAGCCGGGCCCCGAGCGGCTGGCAGTATTCTCGCCAGTGATGCGTTCTTCCCTTTTCCGGATTCAGTAGAACAGGCCGCGGCCGCTGGCGTGCGTGCCCTGATCCAACCCGGCGGAAGTCGTCGCGACGACGAGGTCATCGCGGCCTGCAATCAGTACCAATTGCCCATGATCTTCACTCAGACGCGACACTTCAAACATTAATCACGCAAGTTTGATGACGCCGGTTTGATCACGCAGAAATCGACCACGCAAAAATTTTGAACCCACAACATTGATTTAGGCGATGATCGCCCACGACGGAGTGCCAGGCCCAATGCTAAATATTCCGCAATTCCAACGTATCGCCAAGGATTTCCGCGCCGGCAAGTTGGACATCCAAGAGTTCACTCGCCTGTTGTACGGAGCGGCCAAATCGGAGTCGCCGTCAAACGCGGAGCCGATGACAGGCGAATCCCCTGCAACTGCGATTTCCTCAACGGTTACCCCAGCCGTCACGGTGGGCGGAACGACTGGGCCTCCGCCAGGATCGGACCTCGCGGCACTCGCCCCTACCGCACCCGGCTCCGCCCTGCCCTCACCTGCAAACACGGCTACCGATAACCCGCCCGCGCAATCGGGTAGTCACGGCAAAGCTGACCATCGGCAGGCGGCCGCGGTCGAGCGTTTGGATCTGGACCTGGCTCGAGTGAAGCGTTGCGGTTTCTCCGAGGTGATCTTTGGCCCGGGGAAAACCCTGGCGGACCTCACCACCGCAGCCCAGCGATTGTTGTCGGAACGCCAAAACGTACTGATTACCCGCGTGGCCGAGCCAGAAGCCCAAGGACTGTTGCGGCAGTTCCCAGTGGCCAACTACAACCCAACCGCGCGGACCGTCCGAATCGCGGCTGGCAGTCAAACCGAGCCGCAATTTGACTCGCAACGTCCGGTCGCAGTCCTCACCGCTGGCACGGGCGACATCCCGATCGCTGAAGAGGCAGCCGAGACCTTGCGATGGATGGGCGTCGAGCCGCGGCTGATTTACGATGTCGGAGTCGCCGGTCCGCACCGTTTGCTCAAGCATGTCGACTTCCTCCGGACCTGCCTGACCGTGATCGTCGTGGCCGGCATGGAGGGAGCCCTGCCCAGCGTCGTGGGTGGGCACGTGTCATGTCCGGTCGTCGCGGTGCCCACCAGCTTGGGGTACGGCGCCCATTTCCAAGGCCTCGTTCCGCTGCTGGGGATGATCAATAGCTGTGCCGCCAATGTGGTCGTGGTCAACATCGACGCGGGCTTCAAAGGCGGCTACTTGGCCGGCTTGATCGTCAATCAGATCAACGCAAGGGCTTGTTGATTTTTCCAGACTTACACGCGAAATCGCCGCCTGATTCAATGAAATCGGGCAAAAACACGGCGTTTTCCCATCAATCGAAACGCTTGACGCGTTCCGCTACGGAAAAATCATCAAGCCTGCTAGCGTTTCGGCTCGGCAAATGACAAACTGAACTTGAATTGTTTTTCGCCGAATTTATATAATGCGGCCACTTCGCCAGGGATGGCGAGCTTTGCCGGCGATGGTTCGTCGGTAGGGTGCGGATCGGTCTGCGGTTGGCTCGAGTCGGCGTTTTTTTTCGCTGGATCGGGTCACTGTCAAGCGGCACGAGCTGTTGGAAACGGCTTATTGCAAATGTTTTGACGCCTGACAAGACCGATTGGTCCCTACGGCGGGTCAGCCACATGACGCTGATCCGAACAGCTGGTAAAGTTGACTCAAGGACGAGTGCCCCCCCGTTGGCGGCGCTGCAACCCGGTCGCAGGTCAGTCATTTTCGGTCGATTGTCAGGTCCCAGGACTTGGCATTGGCCGCCAAGTACGTCAACGGAGGCGTCAGTGGTTCGAGGATCGCTAAACGATCATTTCGAAGTCAAAGAAAGAGTGCGTCAAGCGACGGATATCGTCGACTTGATCGGTCGCTATGGCGAGCTGCGTCGTCAGGGCCGGAACTGGGTGATTCGCTGCCCGTGGCACGACGATCGACGCCCCAGCCTGCAGGTCAATCCGGCTCGGCAAAGCTGGAAGTGCTGGGTGTGCAATGTCGGTGGCGACGTCTTCAGTTTCTTGATGAAGCGCGAGAATCTGGATTTTCCTGCCGCCCTGCGGATGCTGGCGGAACGAGCTGGAATTCCGATCGAGCAGTTGGGGCCGAGCAAGGGCGGGTTGAACCGCGATCAAAAAGCGGCCTTGTTGGAGGCGATGCAGTGGGCCGCGGACCTATATCACCAGCACCTGCTGCACAGCGACGAAGCCGAGGCCGCTCGGATGTATCTGCGTGACCGAGGACTGTTGCCGCCAGCCATCGAGGCCTTCCGCATCGGCTATGCGCCCGACCAGTGGAGTTGGCTGTTGGACCGAGCCAACAAGACGGGCCACGAGTCGAAAGTCTTGAAGGACATTGGCCTGGCGCAACAACGCGATCAAGGTGGCTTTTACGACTTTTACCGTGGTCGTTTGATCTTCCCCATTTTTGATGTGCAAAACCGAGCGATCAGTTTGGGCGGACGGATTCTGCCGGAGATCGCTCAACGTGAAGAGACGATGGGGCGACACGCGGCCAAGTACATCAACGGCCCGGAAACGCCCATCTACACCAAAAGCGACAATCTGTTCGGGCTCAACTTGGTCCGGCCGGCGGTCGAGAAGACTCGGCATTTGGTGATCGTCGAGGGCTACACCGATGTGATTATGGCCTGGCAAGCCGGCCTGCAAAACGTGGTTGCGGTCCAGGGTACCGCGCTTAATGAACGGCATATTCGCTTGATTCGACGGTTTGCCGATCGAGTGACATTGGTTCTGGACGGTGACGAGGCGGGCATCCGACGCACCAACGAAATCCTGAATCTGTTTGTCGCCCAGGACATGGATCTCCGCGTGATGGTCCCCCCCGAGGGCCTGGATCCCTGCGACTACCTACTCAAGTACTCGGCGACTCCCTTCGTCGAACTGCTGGACCGAGCCGAAGACGCCCTCGATTACAAGGTCCGCGTCGAGACGACGGGATTCGATCCCCTGAAGGATACGCAGCGAGCGACGCAAGCGTTGACCAACATATTGAGCACGATTGCCCAGACACCGCGAAGCCAAGTCCTGGCCAGTGGTCAACGGCACCTGCGCGAGCAACAGTTGTTGGCGCGGTTGGCCAGTCGCTTTCAGGTCGAGCCGTGGAGCGTCTCCAATCGCCTGCAGGAACTGCGGCAACGGCAGGCGGGCCAAGAGCGCAGCTACCTCGGCCTGGACGGACCGGAAGCCCCGGTGCGTGAACCTCAAACAACCTGGCTCGATCCACGAAAATGGGACTGGAAACACCTGGAGGTGCTGGAGCTGTTGGTCCTGCAGCCCGACCTGGTGGAGTTGGTCGTGGAACGCGTCCCCCTGGAGTGGTTCTCCGACTCGACGTCACGTGAGATCTATCGACTGTACTGCAGTTGTTACGAAGACGGCGTCGCGGCGGATTTCGCCCAGGTATCCAACCGGACAGACGATCCGGAACTACAGAACATCTTGGTGTCTTTGGATGAATTGGCCCAAGAGAAAAGTCAGCGAGCGAACCTCAGCGTTGAGGAACGCATGACCACGGTGTTGGATTGGTTTTATCATGAGGAGGTGAAAGCCACCCAACGACAAACTCGAGCCCAATTGGAGGAAAATAAGTTTGACGAAGATCAAGAATTGGCACAACTCCAAGCCTTGATCCACATGGAACGCCAACGGCAAGGCATTCGTCCCACCCGTGAGGAGTAACGGAAGCCCCGCCAACAAAATTTGACCCAGTAGCCCTATTGTCCCGCACAAGGAAGTCGCAGGAGAACCCGCATGGAAGCTGTTCAACAAGAAGTCGTCAGCCTGTCGTTTGAGCTGAACCCGAACGAATTGAGTCATTTGGTCGAACGGGGCAAGGCCCAAGGCTATTTGACCTACGATGAAGTCACGCAATACTTGCCCGACGAGGCCAACGATTCCGTTCGCCTGAATCGCCTGCTGGTGGCGTTGGAGCAACACGGTATCCCGCTGCAAGATCAAGCGGAAGGCCCAGCCGTTGACGAGACCTTCGGTCCTTCCGAACAAGACCTCTCGGACGCCGCCGAGGACCTCGCGTCGCTGAAGATCGAGAACATCTCGCGAAACACGACCGATCCGATCCGCATGTACTTGGCGCAGATGGCAGAGATTCCGCTGCTCAGTCGCGATGAAGAGATCAGCTTGGCCAAACGCATCGAGATTACGCGAAAGCAATTCCGACGCCAGATCCTGTCGTGCGACTACGCCATGCAAGCGACCGTGGATGTTCTGAAGAAGGTTCACCAGGGTGAACTGCCGTTCGACCGCACGATCAAGGTGTCTTTGACCGAGCAGTTGACCAAAGAGCAGATTTCGGCTCGCATGCCGCACAACCTGCGGACGATCGATCGCTTGATGGTGGAAAATCGTCGTGACTTCCTGCTGTTGATTCGCAAGAGCGTCCCGGAGGGAGAAAAGCGAGCGGCCAAGCTGCGGTACCTCCGTCGCAAACAGAAGTTGCTGCTGTTGGTCGAGGAACTCAGCCTGCGGACTCGGCGGGTCCAACCGCTGATGCAACAGATGGCCGATATGGCCACCAAGATGAACGACCTGCGTGCCCAACTGCAACGCGTCGGACACTTGGACGAGGCACGCCGCGTGCCGCTGCTGTTTGAGCTGCGGCGTCTGATGGTGCTGACGGGTGAAAGCCCCGAGAGCCTGACGCAGCGAGTCGAAAGCAGCCAACGGTTCTATGAATCGTTTGAAGAGTCCAAACGTCAGCTCTCTAGCGGCAACCTGCGGTTGGTGGTCTCGATCGCCAAGAAGTACCGCAACCGCGGCATGAGTTTTCTGGATCTGATCCAGGAAGGCAACACCGGCTTGATTCGCGCGGTGGAGAAATACGAATATCGCCGCGGCTTCAAGTTCTCGACTTACGCCACGTGGTGGATCCGCCAAGCCATCACTCGAGCCATCGCCGATCAGGCTCGCACTATTCGCATTCCCGTGCACATGATCGACGTGTTGACGCGACTGCGGAACATCCAACGGCAATTGCTGCAGCAAAACCTGCGATTCCCCACGCCGGAAGAAGTGGCCGCTGTGGCTGAGATGGAGGTGGAGGAAGTTCGGCGTATTTTGGATATCGGCCGAGCCCCCATCAGCTTGGATCGACCGGTGGGATTTGACGAGGACTGCAACTTCGGTGAGTTCCTCCAGGACGAGTCGACCGAGAACCCTTTGCGCCGTGTCTCCAATGGGATGCTGCGGCAAAAGATCGAAACCTTGCTCAAGACGCTGACCTTCCGCGAACGCGAGATCATTCGCCTCCGCTACGGCCTGGGCGACGGCTACTCGTATACCTTGGAAGAGGTGGGGCGGATCTTCAAGGTCACGCGAGAACGCGTCCGTCAAATCGAAGCCAAGGCCGTGCAGAAGTTGCAGAACCCCATCCGCTCCGGTGCTTTGCAGTCGTTCCTCAAGAACACCGCCTAGTCGACTTCGACGGACACAAACGGTTTCGCCGACCCCCACAAGTCACTCTCCTAGCGAGAGTGACTTTTTTGTAACCGTTCACGGGTGGGAGGTAATCCTTGGGGCAGGTGCATTCCGCAAGTCGGTTGGTTCTCGGGGTAAACCGATTGCGTTCTCCAGTTGCTTTTGCTCGAAAACAATCGACTGGTCAGCCCGACTTGCTGCATGACACCCTACGAGGCGTGAACGGTTACACTTTCTTTTTGTCGTCGCCGAACAGGAAAACAACTCTGCCGATACCAAGCTCGCCGCGTTAAATGAGGCAGAGATTGTATTACAGCCGCAACGCGCCAGCGTCCGGTTCTGCAAACCGGGTGCTGACGCACTTCAGCTAACGCCAGACGGGGACCCAGTCCGGGTTGTCGCTGCGAGCAGAATCCAGATACGCGGACAGACGCTCGACCATTTCCGGTTGTTGCGCGGCCACATCAGTCCGTTCCCCGGGGTCGCTCTCCAAATCGTACAGCACCAGATCCCCTGGGGCGGCGCCAGATCGCAGTCCCTTCCAGCGACCTTGCCACAGGGCCGCTTGTTTGAAGCCACCTTCGTGAAACTCCCAATACAGGTACTCGTGGGCCGCCTGAGCTGACGTTTCGCCACGCAATGTGGGAGCGAAACTGATCGAATCGAGTTCGGCGGGAGATTGTACGCCCGCTAGGTCCGCGGCGGTCGCCATCCAATCACCGAAGTAAGCCACATGGGCTGACTCGCCCTGCGCCGCCACGGTGCCCGGCCACCAGGCGATTGTTGGCACGCGAATGCCACCGTCCGTCAAACTCCGCTTGAGGCCACGGAACGGGCCGCTGGGCGCGAACCGTTGGTAATTGTGGCGGCTCTCGTTGTGCGGTCCGTTATCACTGGTGAAGATCACCAGGGTGCGTTCCGCGATCCCCAGTTCTTGCAGGTGTTCCAGCATTTTACCGACGTGTTGATCCAGGCGGGTGATCATCGCCGCGTGGCCCTTGTCGGCCTCCGACCAGTCCTTGTCGGCATACGGACCAAAATCCGGCACGTGGGCTCCATTGCCCAGCGCTCGGGTGCGTTCGTTGTTGGCATGCGGTGTCACCATGCTCCAGTACAAAAAGAATGGTTGGTCCTGGGACTCTGAGACAAACCGCAGGGCTTCGGCCGCGAACCGATCATCGGCAAATTCGCGGGCCTCGGTCGCGTAGCCACCGCCCTGGTCACCGACCGGTGTCACGACGTTCGCCAGGGACTCGCGTTCTTCATTCCGCCAGAGAAAGTCGGGGAAATGGTTGTGAGCGTGGACTTGATTCAAATAACCATAAAATACGTCGAATCCTTGACGGCGAGGCAGTCCGGACTCCGCCTGGCCGACATCGCCCAAGCCCCACTTGCCGACCAAGGCAGTACGGTAACCCGCCTGCTGCAGCAACTTGGCCACGGTGGGATCCTCCGGTCGCAATGCTTGGGCCTGGGGGTTCTGACGGCCGGCATTGCCTCGGACTCGCGTCCGTCCATGGTGTTGCCCGGTCATCAGCACACTGCGGGACGGCGCGCAAACCGTCGCCCCCGCGTAGAACTGGGTAAACCGCAACCCCTCTTGCGCCATGCGATCCAGATGCGGCGTTTGGATAAGCGACTGGCCGTAACATCCCAGCTCGCCATACCCCAAGTCATCGGCCATGATCCAAATCAAATTGGGGCCCGAGGACCGAGTGACTTGAGCCCAGCTGCAAGCCGCAGGGGTGAAACCAACGAGCGAAACCAGCAACAGCAGCAGGCGGCCAAACGAGAGAGTGGGTGCCCTGCTAGGCCTGGAGGCACGCAGGCAACCCCGCTTGGCAATCGAGCCCAGGGGCGGCGGATTGGTACCGTTCCAGCTCCGTGAAAGATCTCGGGCGAGTGTGGAGGAAGCGGAGCGGTCAAGAGTCAGCAAATAGCGGAACATGGCGGGCACCTAAGCGGAAAGGCCGGGGTGAATGCCCGGCTGCCCTAGTGCTTAGTCACCGTTAAATTGTGGGATCGGTGCGGTAAAGGGATCAGGCGTCAATTGCCGGAACGGCCCAGCGGGTGCTTCGCACAATTGACGCCTGCCCCCTTTACCACACGCCAAGTTTTGGCTGTGACAAAGCACTAGGGGCGATCGGCCGAGACTCGGGCTATTGTAACTCATCCTCGCGTTGGCGTGTGAGCGAATCGGGCTGGCTGTGCGGCCGCGGCACCTGCTGGGGCGGTGGCAACGTCCCGAGCAACTGACCCCCGTGGGCGGTGTCGAAGCGATCTTCGAAGTACACGATCTGGAAGTCGCGGAAGCGGAACAGGTACGAGATGGGCATGGGTGGTGGCGGTGGCAGATGGGCCGGATACCCGCGTGGCCGCAGGTGGGAATGACCGACCGCCAGCACATCGTCACCTTGCGTGAAGAATTGGTAGTGTGGCATGGGATTGTGGTCCGGTGGGCTCTCGATCACCGAGAAAAAACGCCGGAACAAGCGTTCTCCTTCTTGTATTCCGCGGTAGGTGCCAGCGAACGGTAGTCCAGCGGATTCGCCCCAGACAACAAAGTGGGCGTCCGCGGCCACGAGATGTTGGGCGTGTTGCAGGGTTTCGGCCTCGTGGCGGTACATGATGGCCACAAATGCTTGGGCAATTTCCACGGTCGTCCGCAGCAGGTCGACGGGAGCGACCGGTTCGGACTCGGTCGACAGGACTTTGGCCAGGATGGCAATAGAATTGAGTGCAATCGGGTCGCCATTCTCGGCTTTGGCCACCCAGCGGACGGAAAAATCGGTGGCCTTGGCCAGGTCTTGCTGGGTCCAGCCACGCTGTTTGCGTAGATCCTTGATTTTCTCGCCGTTGATCGCTGCCGAACGGGAGGTCCGCTTCTTCGAATCCAAAATCTGCTCCTCAATTGCTGCTGTTATTCAAGTTGCTAGTCGCACGAGCCTGTCCTCTGCATTTGTCTATTTCCCAACCGCCCCCGCCTTGCGTCAAGAAATCGCCAGGAATTTACGGAAATCACAGATTTGGTCAACCCGCCCATAAAATCGACGCATTCTCCATGGGGACCGTGAAGGGGACGGGGGGGCGGTTCGTGATTCGACCGTCGTCCTCGTTTGTGCCACTTTCTTAACTGCTCCTGGCGTTCTGGCTTTTGGCCGCGGGAGCGGTTAATATCGGATTGCCAATTGTGCTGGCGTTAGGGGCTCATTTTACGGGTATTTCTGTTTGGATTAGAATCAGGAGTTTGATGATGAGTCATTCGAGCGGTCAGATCGGGGATGTCTACACTTGCCCCTACTGCAATAACCGTCCGCTGGAGGCGGTAGCGACCGCGCCTTACGTGCGGGGATTTGTTGTAGTCATGTTGTTCGGTTCAAAGTCATTTATCGGTTGTGTGCCCTGCGTCCGGAGTCGTGTCCTGGGAGAGGCGGGGTGGTCGATGTTGTTGGGGTGGTTCAGCCCCAAGTCACTGATCATCAATCCGTTTTTGATCGCTTACAACCTCTTCCGAGGAGTCTTGGTTGGAGCGAACCCGAGCAGCGTGGGTAAAAAGCTACGAGCGCTGGGTTTGCCGGACCAGCCGAGCTTTGTCAATGTTCAAGCCGTTGGCGTGGCCTTGGCCGCTTCAATGATTTTGGCCGATGGCGAGGTGACCGAGGAAGAAATCGCCACCGCTGAAAAGGCGGGGGATGGCGTGTTCGAAGGATTTGATGAAGCGGGTCTGCGGATGATCTTGCAACACGGCAAAGACATTCCACCGGCTGAGGACTTGGCCGCCATGCTGCGGAATGTGTTGGACAACGAGGGCAAATCCAAGGTCATGGTCTTTCTATCCGAAATCGCCATGGCCGACGGCAATGTCTCTCAGGAAGAACGCGATATGCTGCAACGAATTGCTGGGGCGTTAGGGGTCCAAGCCGCCGCCTAGTGCTCTGGGGACGGGGAGATCAGACGCTGGGAGTCGATTTGTTTCGCGACCTCCTTCCGATCTCGTTTCATCCGCACTCAAGTGGTTTCGATTGCGGCCAAGACTTGGGGGAGGATCACGCCGTTGACTTTGCGGTCGATGGTCCGCGAGGGGCGTTCCAATCGCGCCGCAATCTCGCGGTTGGACAGTTCCAACAGTTTCAGGTCGAAGATCTCGCGTTCGAGCGGTGGCAGTCCACCGCGGATACGCTGCAACAGGTCTTCCCACTCCACCAGGGCTTGTTGATCTAGCGGGTCGACGGCCAGTTCCGCGAAGTCGCGAGCGGTCTCGTCGCCATCGGCCAGCACCGAGTCCCCGCGGACTTGATCGTCGCGTCTCTTTTGCGCGCGTTGGCTGCGGAGCTGTTTCCGGGAGGTGGCCAGGACCAGCCGAACGAGGAGTGGCCAGAGCGTCTCGCGGTCCGAGACTTGGGGGAACCGTCCGGACCGGACCCCCTGCAGGAAGGCGTGCATGCCCTCCAGAGCGGCGTCCTCGCCATCGGAAACTCGCAGCTTCCGGGGGACGCGGGACTGGCTGAGGGCAATCAGGCGAGCAAAGTACCGCTCGAAGAGGGCCTGGCCAGCGTCTTCGTCCCCCGACCGAGCGGCCGCCAGCCAATAGGTGACCGAGTGGGTCGAGGGATCTCCGTCGGAAAGCATATCTGCTTCTTTGCTTCTGGGCCTGGGCTGTGCTCCTGATAAAGAGGGCCAACCCGTGAGCCGGTTGTCTATTGGCAGCGGATTGTGCCTGGTGCCGAACGAGTCTGTCCCATTTAGGGAAAAAGCCTGGTCATGTCTGCCACCAGTCGTCATTGGGTCGACGCCTAGCAGACGGAGCGGCCAAACGGGTGCCGCTTACCAGTATAGATACCCGGCGGGCGGCATGTAAACACGCTGCCTGGCTCCGCCGGTCTAGCACCAAACAAAATGGATTTCCAAAAACGCGGTGCGTTGTCAATTGTCGGCAGACCTTCAAGATTGCCCGGCCTTCCCAGCCGCCAAACTCTACCGGGTTTACCCCTAAGCTACGATCCTATTTCAATCATTGGTGCTGGGGATTTGGCCAAGGAACACCGATTTCTAAGCCTGGCTGGGATAGTGCAAGCTGTCTGAGCCAGGGAATGCGGGGCAGGGATTTCGTTCAACGATCCGGAAGGGAAAAAACGAGTTTTAGTACGACTCGGACCGGGGTTGAACAGTCATGACCAGTCGCACTGATTCGTGCGATCCAACGACATGGGCCAACTTGAATGGTGACACGACACGGGACGCCTCATCCCGGGTTATGTGATCCTTCAGGCATGGTAAAAAGCCGGGCCCGGCAAAAGTAGCTCAAGAAGTCAGTTGTAGTTTGAGAAGCGTGGGTTCTTAAACGATTCTGATCTGGCAGGGTTACCCCCAAGACGGTCGATGGATCAAAGTTCAGGGCACTGGGAAAGGGAGACGAGTCTCAATGAAAATCAAGTCTACATTGTTGGTGGTTGCCACGTCTTTGGTGTTCTGTAGCCAAAGCTTTGCTGGCGACCTGTTGGATCGCATGTTGGGCATGGGCGGAGCCGGTTGCGCTCCGTCGTGCTGCGAAGCACCCGCCGCCGGTCCTGGTTGTGGCAGCGACGCTGCTATGGCCAGCGCTTGCTCGGATCCGTGTGCTCGGCCTCGTTTGGTCGACTTCCGCTTCCGCATCAACTGGGCCGCCATCCCTCGTCCGAACCTGTTCAATCGCGGTTGCGGTACAGGTTGTGACACGGGCTGCGACACCGGTTGCGCCCCGGCTGCTCCTTCGTGTGGCACCAACGGACCGATCGCTGCTGCTCCGGCTTGCGGCGTGAATGAAGTTGCCGCTGCTCCAAGCTGCGGTGCTGACGCTGCCGACTGCGGTTGTGCCGCTGATCCGTGCTGCCGTCCTTCGCTGAACCTGTTGGGTCGCTTGGGCAACCTGCGTGCTCGCATCGCCGCTCGTCCTCGCCTGTTGGGCGGTTGCTGCGACAGCGGCATCTCGTCCTGCTGCGAATCGGCTGCTCCAGCTTGCGGTACGGACGCCCCAATGGCTGCTCCGATCCAACCGACTCCGGCTGCTCACTAAATTGCTCCTGCATCCGGGCTGGATGTTGAGCGACAGAGCGATCGAAGCATAAAACGAAGGCCCGCGTGAGATAATCACGTGGGCTTTTTTTTGTTTGACCTGCATGCGAACAAGGCGAGTCTTGGTATTTCACCACGCCCTTGACGCATTCCGCTACGAATATGGCCAAGCGTGAACAAGGGCAACGAAACGCTTGACGCCTTGTTGATTTTTCCGTAGCGGAATGCGTCAAGCATTTCGATTGACGGGAAAACGACGTATTTTCGCCGGATTTCATCGAATCGGGCGACAATTTCGCGTGAGAGTCTGGAAAAATCAACAAGCTCCTGACGCGTTCCGCGACGAATCAGGCCAAGCGTTAACAAAGGTAACGAAACGCTTGATGCATTCCGCGAAGAATCAGGGCCAGGCGTTAACAAGGGTAACGAAACGCTTGACGCCTTGTTGATTTTTCCGTAGCGGAATGCGTCAAGCATTTCGATTGACGGGAAAACGACGTATTTTCGCCGGATTTCATCGAATCGGGTCGACAATTTCGCGTGAGAGTCTGGAAAATTCAACAAGCCCCTGACGCGTTCCGCGACGAATCAGGCCAAGCGTTAACAAAGGTAACGAAACGCTTGATGCATTCCGCGAAGAATAGGGCCAGGCGTGAACAAGGGCAACGAAACGCTTGACGCGTTCCGCTACGAATAGGGCCAAGCGTTAACAAAGGTAACGAAACGCTTGATGCATTCCGCGACGAATCAGGCCAGGCGTGAACAAGGGCAACGAAACGCTTGACGCGTTCCGCTACGAATCAGGCCAAGCGTGAACAAGCGTAACGAAACGCTTGACGCGTTCCGCTACGAATCAGGCCAAGCGTTAACAAGGGTAACGAAACGCTTGACGCATTCCGCGACAGAATCGGCGACCACGCGTGAACAAGGGTAACGACAAGCTTGACGCGTTCCGCTACGAATCAGGCCATGCGTGAACAAGGGTAACGAAACGCTTGACGCGTTCCGCTACGAATCAGGCCAGGCGTTAACAAGGGTAACGAAACGCTTGATGCGTTCGGCGACGAATCAGGCCATAGCGTGAACAAGGGTAACGAAACGCTTGACGCGTTCCGCTACGAATCAGGCCATGCGTGAACAAGCGTAACGAAACGCGGAGTGCGATACGGCTTTACGTTGCAGGTCACACGAAGCGGTCGACCAAGCGCGGGTCCAAGGGGATGGGGTCGACTTCGATGTCGGCGATCAAGTCCTGATGTAACCGCGATTCCGGGTCCATGATCTTTTGGCCGATCTCCGCCCACAAACGCTGCAGGGCCGGGGTCGGCGCCGCGCCGCGGGCTACGAGCGAAGCTTCTCGGTCCAGAGCTTCCGCCACCATCAGGTACTCGGGGTGCGGTTCGTCCAACGACAGGACGTAGACTAGTGACGCCAACGAGTGGCACAGCTTGTCGAACACGCCGCCCTCGTCGCCCAATAAGTAGCTCTGGTCCATGAACGACTTCTGGTACCGTGCGATAATCAGCAGGATCTCGCGGCCCAGGACTCGGTTCCGCGACAGAGCGCGGCGGGCATACTTGAGCTTTTCGGGGAACGGGTGACGCACGCCGGCCAGCGACCCGACCCAGGGATTCAGCGACCCCAGGACTCGGGTGGCAATGAACCAGCCGAACTTGGCCTTGGCCCCCAGTCCCGCTTGGCCGTTGACTTCCGCCAAGCCGATCGGCTCCAGGTACTGGGTGCGGATCATACGAGTCATGGCGTTGGGGGCACCGACATCCGCCAGCACCGGGTTGGGTCCTTCGTACACGGTGCAGATCGTGAACTCGTGCATGTTCTCGCCGACGTAGTTGGCGATCAGCCCCGCGGCTTCCGGTTCGTGCAGCTCCCGTTGCTGCTCGCGGACCGTAGCGCGGCGTTCGTCCTTATGAACCGAGCGTCCACCGATGATTTGATAGGTTCGCAAGGCCGCTTGCAGCAGGGCCTTGGTGGAGTAGACCTTGGCCACCATCCCCTGCGTCTCGTCCCGCACGCCACTGGCCCCCAGACGGAAGCACAGGTCGCCCAACGAGCGACTGGCCAAACCCTGGCAGACGGCTTGGCCCATCCAGGCTTGGATCCGCGGCGACGAGCCGATCGGTTTCCCAAAAGTATTGCGGAAGTGCACCCATCCGCCCGCTCGGTATCGCTTTTGGAGCCCGTTGTCGCTGACCGGATCATTCGGGTCCAGAATCAGTTGGGCCAGCAGCTTGAAGGTCTTCGCGGCGCTGTTGACGCAGATACCGCCGCGGCCCTTCGCCAAGGAACTGAAGGCTTGAGCCAGGCCCTTGCCACGTGGCCCGAGTAGCTGCGAGGCCGGGACACGATGTTCTTGCAGACGAAACCTCGCGTTCCACAAGTAATCGAACGCGGTCAGGCGGTTTCGCACCATTTTGAACGTCAGGGAGTCGGCCGGCGGTACTTCGAAGATCAGCATCCCGGAGTCGCGTCCCTTGGCCAGGTTCTCGCCCTCGAGTTTCAATACCAAGATGCACACGCCGCCGTATATCACATTGGTGATCGGCCACTTCACACCCGAGATCACGTATTCGTCGCCCTCGCGCCGGGCGGTCAAGGACAGCTTCGACGGGTCGGCTCCCACGCCGGGTTCGGTCAGCGCGAACGACCCCAACAATTCGCCACGAGCCATTTTCGGCAAATAGTAGTTCTTTTGCTCTTCGGTGCCAAAATCCAAAATCGGGACGGCCGGGCCGAGAAAGTTATGGACTTCGAACATCACCGCCATGTCGGGGTGGATAAACGTCAACGCCCGCAGCAGTGGCCCCAGGTCACCTAACTTGGCACCGCTGCCTCCGTACTGTTGCGGGATGGCCAAGCCGAAAAAGCCCAGTTTGGCCAGGCCGCTCAGGGTGTCGTCGTGAAACAGCATCCGCTGGTGATCCAGCAGCGTGCCGGCCCGCTTCCGCTGCAGGAGGAACTCCAGCGACCTGGCCATGGTCTCGGCCACCTGCGGACTGGGAGAGAACCGCCCGGCATCAAAATCGGCCGCGGAAGCCGAGCCGAACAAAGACGTCAGGGTCGGGGCCTCGCCTGAGAACTGGTGCTCGGCGCTGCGGTCGGCCTCGTCGAGGGTCGCCAGCGACGCGACTTCGGCGGCGGAGCGACCGGCCTGCTTCAGAATCAGCGCTACGACGTCCACCGAGGCCCCCTGGTCGGAGGACGAATCGGCCGCAGCGGCGGGGCCCACGGCGGGTTGGTCTTCGAGTTGAGATGGGGACATGGGGGTTCTCGACTGGGATAAGGGTGCTAAACTTGACGCTACAGCGGCCGGAGAGGGGCAGCCGTGATCCATTAAGGGACCCGCAGCGACTCCTCCAATGTAACGTTTCCGGCGATTTCGCCCAGTCCAAACGGCGACTGCGACGATTTGTCCGCAGGTCGTAATGTGGAGTGGTTCGGTTTGTGCCGTACGAAATCTGTTGCAATTCAATTGAAAGACTGGAATTTGGCGGGTTCCGGGCGGTATAATTAAGGTAGTAACGAAGCGGGTGAGAGGGCTGGGACACGATGGTCGGGTGAACCCGATCGCAGGGGCGATTGGGACTCCGGGGCGATTGGGCTTCCGGGGCGATTGGGCTTCCGGGGCGATTGGGGGTGGCCAACGGGGCTCTGGGGCGCTTTTCGGCTGAAATGAGTTGGACGGCTAATGAGAAACAAACACGGGTTTACTTTGGTTGAGCTGTTGGTGGTGATCGCCATCATCGGGGTCTTGATGGGCCTGCTCTTGCCCGCCGTCCAATACGCTCGCGAGGCGTCTCGGAATTCGGCCTGTCGCAACAATCTGAGACAGATTGGTTTGGCGACAATGAACTTCGAGTCTGCGCAGAAGGCCTTCCCTCCGGCTCGGATCTATCAGAAGCAGATCGGCGTGCCGGGCCTGGATTGCGGCGGGACGGAGCCGTCCTGGATGGTGCGGATCCTGCCCTACATCGAACAAGACAATTTCTTCAGCCAGTGGGACCTGTCGAAGCCGTATCGCGACCACGACCCCGCAACCACCGCGAATCCGATTCCATTGTACCTCTGCCCCACGCGTCACGGGGTCGATAATGCAACGGCGCCGCCTGTGGATATGAACGTGATTGTCCGTTTGCCCTGTGGCTGTCATGGTCGCATCCAGATCACGGTGGTTGGTGGGGCCACGGGCGATTACGCCGGCAATCATGGCGATCCGACTCCTGGGGCCACGGGTGGACCTCGGGACTATTATTACGGGGGCAACGGCAACGGCATCTTGATCTCTTCTCAGGCTCGCTGTGTGGACCGCAACGGTCAGCGAGTGCCCGGCTCGTGGGTGGATCGCGTGCGGATCAGCGATGTCCGCGACGGGCTGTCCAATACGTTTTTGGCGGGCGAGTTGCAAGTCCGTCCGCAAGACTTGAATCAGATCCCCTTCAACGGTCCACTTTATAATGGTGAAGACTTGGCGGCGTTCGCTCGCGTCGGCGGACCGGGTGTTCCACTGTCGCGGACGATCACCGAAGAGCCTGGCCCGATCTTGGGCTTTGGCAGCTGGCACCCGGGCCAGTGCAACTTTGTGTTCGGTGATGGTTCCGTACGAGCGATCGATTCGTTGATCGATACCGAGACGCTGGGGTTTCTCTGCAATCGTGCCGACGGTCAAGTGATCGGTGAAGGTGCTTACTAAACCAAGGGAAGAAGCTCAGGCATGATGAATCGATGGATCGGGGAGGCGACCGCCGCCGGGGCTGCTGCGCGAATGAACGCGAGTTGGATCGGCGGTTTGGCTCTGGCTTGCTTGCTGATGGTGGGTTGCGGTAGCCAGCCCACGACCTTTGCCGTGAAGGGCAAAGTCGTTTATGCCGATGGCACGCCCGTCCGGTTTGGAGACATCGAGACCTTGGCGGTCGATCAGCGCGTCAATGCTCGTGGCAAGATTCAAGCCGACGGCTCTTTCACTTTGACCACTTACCAAGCCAACGACGGCGCGTTGCCGGGCGAGCATCAGGCGGTCATTATCCAGACGACCTCGATTCCGTTGGCGGCCGCTGCGAAAATGCCACCGGTCAAACACGCGCACGGCAATGACATCGCTCCGAAGTATCGCAGTTACTCGACGAGCGGGCTCCGCTTCACGGTCGAGCCCACTGGCGCGAACGAGGTGACGCTGGTGATCGACGAATTCACGGCCGGTGACTATGAAGAACCCAGCGAATCGGCGGATGAGGTGACGGACGCAGCGGCCAAACAATGAGCCGCCGCCGGGTGATCGCTGCTGAATGGAACGGCACGTTAGAGAGTTAAACGCCGCGGGCAATTGGCGGCAGAGTTGCGATGCAAAATAACTTCGTCGGTTGGGTGTGAGTCGCTGAAGTAGGGAGACTTGGTTTGGACCGTTGGCGACTTATCCAGGCCTTTTGGATCAATCTCAAGCGTCTGCTGAGCACTGGCAACCAGGACTTTTGTCCTGGCGTGAACCGATACGTCTATTGGTTAAAGCGACCGATCGGGTGGTTGTTGACAGCAGCGGCGGCCGCGGCTTTGGTCGGCGTCTCGGTCGGACCGCAGGGCTGGGTGGTATTCAGCGTGATCATGGCGGTCATCATCCTGGGTGTGGCTTGGCCAGCGGTGCAGATGTGGGCCAGTCACGCCAGCTTGGGGGTGTCGCAGTCGCGAGGCATGGAGGGTCAGTCGCTCCGTGTCACCCTGCGGATCACCAATCACCTGCCCTTTCCGCTGTGGGGACTGATGATCGGGGAACGTTTCTTGCAGGATTCCCACTCGAGCGATTCGTCCGCAGCGGAGGACGCCGGCTCTGCGGATACGATGGCGGCCTTGGCTCGGGTGCCCGCTTGGTCGATCACAGAGTTTCATTGGGATTTCGCTCCGCAGCACCGCGGCCACTTCCCACGCTCGGGAGCCCGATTGGCCACTGGATTTCCCTTTGGTGTGTGGCAATCGAGTCGCTGGATCAACTGCGAGCAAACGGCGACCGTGTGGCCCCATGTGCCGCAACTTCGGGATACCTTGGCGATAAAACAATTGCAGGCGGTGGGCGAACAAGCCTACGAGGACCGAGCGGGCGAGGAAGGCGATTTCTTGGGACTCCGCGCTTACCGTGATGGTGATGCCCTGCGGAAAATCCATTGGCCGCAGACCGTGCGTTCCGGGAACTTGGTGGTTCGCGAATCAGAAAAAGCGGTCAATCGCCAGCTGACTGTCCTGGTCGATGTCGCTGACTTGACCGGACCGCCCCAGTCGCGTGGGTTGTCGAACATTACTATCAGCAGAACGCTGGGGGCAGCACGTGAATCCGAAGCGGAGGGGCGACTGCGTGTCGCCTTGAGTTTGACCGAAACGCTGTGGAACTTGGGCTTCAGTGTCCGGCTGCAGTTGGGGTATCAAACCTGGGAGGCCAGTAGCGATCGACGGAGCGTGCAGTCCCTGATGGACGCGTTGGCAGAGTGGTCCTGGCCCCAGTTCTTCGACCGCTGGCAGGCCCGTCGAACGATCAATCTGCGTCCGGATTTTGTGGTCGGCGGTTGGGAAGCTTGGCATCAAGACTCCGGGGTCGTGCGGCAATCAGAACCTGCGCAAGGGATGATCTTCGTACACCGGGATCATGATTATCGTCGCGGTGTGCTCCGCTTGGTCGATTGTTGTTCGCCGAAGTTCGGTGTACCGTGTTGGCAGACGATCGAGGAGCTGCGATGAATCTGACACGGCACTATTGGCGAGCGCTAGGCGGCAACATCAACCCGAACGACGGGGCCGATACGCCTGGGGCCGATGATCCGAGCCACCTTCGGCCAACGGGCTCTAGCAGCGATGGCCAACCGTCTATCTCACGTGTGGTCGGCTTGCCCGAGAATTGGAGCGGCACGGCCCTGGTCGTGATCCTCAGCCTATTGGTCCTACAGGCCGCTCGATGGTCGATCTACATTCACCCGCAGTTTTTTTTCACCAAGCCGCTAGTCGTCCTGGCTGGCTGGGCACTGTTCGTGTGGGTTTGGTGTCGTGCAGCGAGAACGCGATTCACAAGCGGGCAGGCCGAGTCCTTCAACCTCTCAGCGACCTGGCGTGTGTCTGTGGTCGCGACCGGAGCCTTGTTATTGTTTGCCGGTCCGATCGTGGAGTGGATTCACCGCCGCTTTCAAGTGGGCGATCCGCCCGAGTTCCTCGCTTTCGATGTGGTTCTGTCGGCCGCCATGTTGCTGACCGTCGCCCCGCAACGTCGTTGGCGACAGGCCGCGCTCGTCACCAGCGCGTTCGCTGCCTTGATGGTCACCTTTGCCAAACCCGATCCCGCCGTGTATGGCTTGGTGGTCCTGTTTGGCGTGGTCGGACTGTGGCGGATGATGACGACCTACTGGGAGGGCATCGAGAGCAAAGCCATCGGTAGCAGCAGCCGACAACTGCCCTTTCGCTTCTCGATTTTGGGAATGACCGTCATCATTATGTTGCTGTTGGCAGTGGCTGCGACGGCGTTGAAGCGTGACGCGTTGGGTTGGACATCGAGCTGGAGTTTTTTCTCGGGCGGCGATCAGTGGAGCGACCCTTACGCGACCGGCGGCGTGGGAGACGGTGAGAATCTCGTCGCGGCGACCAAATCGGCTCAATCCGAGGGGCCCATCGACAGCGACATGTTCATCGAGTCCAAGAAACGTTCGCTGTACGATGTGATTGCGGATCTCAATGGCGAGAAGAAGCCGACCCCACGCACAGAGACTAGCCAAGCGGTGGGCATTCGCACCGAGAATTATTTACACAATCACGGCCGCTTGGCGAAAGTCCAGAAGAACAGCTCATCGTTTCAGACCACGCGCACGTCCCAAGTCAAAGACCGACCCAAACCCGACGACGCCTTGTCCGACGCCCTGCTGTTGGTCACGGGCGAAGCGCCCACGCATCTGACGTTAGAGACCTTCGACTTGTTCGACGGAGAAACTTGGTTCCAGTCGGAAGTCGGTGGCCGCCGAACAATGTGGGGTTTGCTACCTGGGGATAACAACGAGTGGTACTGTTTCAAACGGGCCGACTCGCGCGGGGTACTCTATGGCTTTAAAAACTACCAGGTCGCGTTTGTGCATTTGGAAAGCGAGCGAATTCCGCTGCCACCTTTGACGGAAGCATGGTCGATCGGCCACGTCAACCAACCGCGGTTCTACCGTCCCACCCTCGACGATGCCTTGGAGATGACACTGGGGAATACAATCCCGGAGTTCACTCTGGTGCGATTAGTCAGTCGTGGCTTTCGCTTGAAGAACCTACCCGAACGTAACTTTTGGCGTCAAGCCTTGGTCCCTCGAAATCGTCGGCCGGAAGCGATGGAGTCGATCGCGGAAGAGCCGATTCCGGAGTTGGAACTGCCGATCGACGACGCTGGCACTCGGACGGTGGCTCAATTGGCCCAGGCTTGGTGCGCCGACGCCAACCCAGGTTGGGAACGTGTGGAACGAATCGTGAAGGGGCTGCGAACCGAGTTCAGTGTCGCGACGGTGCCCGATTCGTCCCTGGAGCAGTTCCTCGCAGACCGCCGCGGGCCCGATTACTTGTTTGCAACCGCAGCCGTTTTGGCGTTTCGTTCGCAGGGCATTCCCGCTCGCATGGTTTCTGGCTTTTATGTGGATCCAAAGAACTGGGACTCCAAAACGGGCAAGACTGCCGTCGGTCCGCCAGACGCGCATTTCTGGGCGGAAGTCCATGTCGGCGATGGGAACTGGATCCCGGTCGAACCGACGCCGGGTTATCAGCCCCCGGCCGAATCGCTCAGTTGGTTGGATCACTTGGTCCAGGGCACTCTGGCTGCGGTCGCTTGGTGCCTGGCCCATTGGCCTTGGGCTTTGAGCGGCCTGGCCGTGACCGTTGCACTGGTGCTGCTGCGGCGGCGTCTGTGGTCAGCCCTCTCATGGTTGCGTTGGCAGGCTACCTTGACCCTCCGCCCGCAACACGCGGTACTGGCAACCCTGCGGGTACTCGAACGAGCCGCACGTGAACAAGGACGGCCGCGGCCTCATCACGTGCCTGTCGCCACTTGGCTGCGATCCGCGTTCCCAACCACCGACGCCACCCGCAGCCTGGTGGCGTCTTACTTAGATCGTCTGCATCAACAACGCTACGACCAGCCCGATGAAGGGGTGGAGGCACGGCGATCGGACGCGGATTTGTGTCGACAGTTAGTTCAAGTGGTTCGACTGCCCCAGCGATAACCGCCGACCAGCGTTAACCACCGACCAGCGGCCGTTCACGTACGCATGCGAACACAGCATGCTAACACAGCATGCGGAGTCCGTGTCACAGTCGCAACAGAGAGCGAACGTAATCCAGGACGGTGGTTTGGACCGTCTCCAACGGTAGGTCCTGGAAGGCGCCTGCGGCGGCTTTGTGTCCACCGCCCTTGAATTGTCCGGCCACCTCGTTGCAATTGATCGCGCAGCGACTGCGGAAGCTGATCTTCACGCCACCCGTTTTTTGTTCGACAAAGATCACAGCGAACTCGGTACCGCGAATCGACAGGGCCAAGTTGATCAGATCTTCCGTGTCCGAGGGCAGAGCACCGGTTTGCGTGAAGTCCTCTTGTTTGATCCACGTGTGTACCAAGCGGCCCTCCAGTTCCGTTTGCACGCGGGCCAAGACCACGCCCCGCAAACGGATCCGCCCCACGGTTTCCTGTTCGTGAATCTGCCCGTAAATCCAACTGGGACTGGCCCCTGCCTCGATCAAAGCCGCGGCTGTCCGATAACATTCCGCACTGGCTGAAGGGAAGCGAAACCAGCCGGTGTCGGTGGCCATGGCCGCATACAGCGGGGTGGCGATCTCGGGAGTCAGTTGGCACCCCAGTTCCGCGGCGGCACGCGTTAAGATAGCGCCGGTGGCCTCAGCGTTGCGATCCTTGAACAGCTCGGCCCCCAAGTCATCTTCCCCCTGATGATGATCGACCACGATACGCGGGACGCCGCTCTCTTTGATCCAGTCGCCAACCGGACCCAGTTGGATCCAGGCGCTCGTGTCGAGAATGATCACCAAGTCGCAGTCGGCCAAGGCCTCACGCGTGATGCTGACATCGATGGCCAGCAGTTTCTTGTCAGGATCCAGGAACTCCAGATTGGGCGGCGTGACTTGTCCGTTGACGATCCGCACTCGTTTGCCCATCTGCTCCAACAGCCCTGCCATACCCAACTCACTACCCAAGGCATCACAATCCGGTCGAATGTGGCTGGTCAATACGATGTTCTGAGCCTGGGCAACGACTTCCTTAAACCGCGACCACTGGATTGTCATGCTGTTCACCTTCTTTGAAATTTTCCGTTTAAAAAAACGCGTCCCTCCAGCGGTGCGCCATCGACCACCGCTCAACGGACACGCCGTCAACTCGACGCGCCGTTCCGACCATTGAGTTCGGCTCGCGACCAGGCACGGACGGACTCCAGATCCGCTCCGATTTGGCAGCACAACGCGTCCACCGAGTCGTAACGTTGAATGTCCCGCAGACGTCGCTGCAAGTCAAAACTGAGGACTCTTCCGTACAAGTCTTGATTGAAGTCCAATACATGTGCTTCCGCTCGACTGGGCAGGTTCCCGAACGTCAACGGAGCACCGATGTGCAAGGCCACAGCGTAGGGTCGTCCGTCCAGACGCGTCGTTGCAATGTAGACGCCCTCTTTGGGCAACATCGTGGCAATACTGTCCAAGTTGGCGGTCGGGAACCCCAAGGTTCGGCCGCGTCCGTCTCCGGACACCACCTGGCCGGTTACGCGATAGGGCGCACCCAAGGCGGCATTGGCCTGCTCGATCTCGCCTGCCCGCAGCCAATGTCGGATACGACTGCTGGAGATCATCCGTCCACCGACTTCTTCCGGCACCACGATCTGCGATTCGATTCGATGCTGCAGACACAACTCCTGCAGCTTCTGTATGTCGCCTTGCCGATCTTTGCCAAAGAAGAAGTTTGGTCCCTCCACGACTTTCGCCGCGGACAACGCCTGCACCAAGACTCGCTGAAAGAACTGCCGATAATCCCAATCCAACAGCGTCTGCTCAACGTGACACACCACCATCACATCGATGCCGCAGTCGGCCAAGCGCCGCGCCCGCTCGGGCAACGTGGTGAGTGCCGGCGGAGCATGTTCAGGTTGCAAAATAGCCAAGGGATGTGGATCGAACGTCAACACCACGCTGGGGCGCCCCGCGGCTTCGGCCCACCGAGCGGCATGACGCAGCAGCACTTGATGGCCTCGATGAACGCCGTCAAAGTTCCCAACCGTTACGCAGCCCCCGCGCAACCGAGCCGGGAAGTCCTGCCAGCTCCCGACGACTTCAATGGTACCTTGTAGCGAACGATTCAACTCCAACCCGTCCTTTATTGTCGTATGGCAAACAAACTCAGGCACAACGCCGACAGGACACCCTGCAGTACGTTCGCCATTGTGACGTTAGGCGGTGCCATTCAGTGCAATACCGAGCATCGCGATGCCGTATTGTGCTGCGTGTTGCCCTGTTGTGCGTGTTGCCCTGTTGTGCGTGTTGCCCTGCTGTGCTGTGCTGTGTATTGCCCTGCTGTGCTGTGTGTTGCCCTGCTGTGCTGTGTGTTGCCCTGTTGTGCTGTGCTGAGTGTTGGCGTGACGCGGAGAACTTAGGGAACGGGCACCGATGGCACTCGTTTGGGTGTGGGGAACTCCAGTGTAATCTGGGTTCCACGCCCCACTGTACTCTGCACGTTGATGACCCCGCGATGGGCCTCCACAATCCGCTTGGCCGTCGGCAACCCCAAACCCGAACCGCCATCCTTCGTCGAGTAAAACGCCGTGAACATTTTTAGCAAAGTCGAATCGTTCATGCCAACCCCCGTATCGATCAGGTCCAAGGCGATGCCCGACCGCGTCAATCGGGTTCGAGCGACCAATTGCCCTTCTTCCGGCATGGCTTCAATCGCGTTTTTCACTAAGTTCATCAAGGCGGCTTGTAGGGCGGGTTTGTCCATCATCATCCGCGGCAGTTCCGGATCCAAGTACCGCACAATCTCGATTTGCTGCTGAACACATTGCGACTCGTAGAAGTCCAAGACCTCGCTGATCTGTTGATTGAGGTCCGCTGGCCGCAGCTCCAGGGCATTGATACTGGCCAACCGCATGAAGTCCTTCAACAGATTCTCCAAGCGGATGCACTGGCGGTTCACAATCACGACCTTTTGCACGGCGCGCCGAGACAGGGGCGAACTCTCGCGGCTGAAGTCCTCCTGCAACATTTCCATGTGCAGTCGTATCACGCTCAGCGGGTTTTTGATCTCATGGGCCAAAGACCCAGCCAATTCCGCCAACTCGCGATACTCACGCCGCAGTCGCTCCGAGTCCCACTCCTGGACCACCCGTTCGACCATCTCTTCCTGCTCGTCCATCCTGTTGTCCTCGGATCAAAAAAAAGAATCACCCCGCACGAGTCGGGGTAATTCCTTGAGATTGACTGCTGTCGATGGATCTTGGGGTCAATTCCCCAAAATCAACACATCAGGCTTAGTAGCGACGGCCGCCGCCACCTTGAGATCCGCCACCACCCTGGGGGCCGCGACCTCGGCCGCCACCGCCACCACCGGGTCCACCGGGGCCACGTCGGCCGCGGCTTCCACCGCCACCGCCGCCACTGCCGCCACTGCCACCGCGAGGTCCACGCCCGCCGCCGCTGTAACCACCGCCGGAGCCGCCAGCGTAGCCACCGCCACCGCCGCCGGCATAACCACCGCCGCCGCCACCGTAGCCGCGTCGTCCGTCGGAACCCGGTCCGGGTCGACCGCCACGATCAAAGTCTTCCGCTGGCTCGGCATCGTCCAAGGGCTCGTCCAAATCATCGTAGCCCTCTTCTTCGAAATCATCGTCTTCGAAGTCGTCCTCGAACTCATCGTCCTCGAACTCGTCGATCACTGGTCCTGGAGCCGGAACCGCCTTGGGCGGAGGACCCGCATTGCGTCCCGCCGAGGCTGGAGCCTCGCCGCGGCCCCGTGGAGCCGGACTGCGTTCCGGTGCCGCCCCGCGTTCCTCGCCGCGACGTGCGTCACCACGACCGCGACCTTCGCCGCCGCGACCTTCACCGCCACGACCTTCGCCGCCGCGACCTTCACCGCCGCTGACCTTCACCGCCGCGACCTTCACCGCCGCGACCTTCGCCGCCGCGACCTTCACCGCCGCGACCTTCACCGCCACGACCTTCGCCGCCACGACCTTCACCGCCGCGGCTGCCGCCACGACCGCCTTGGTCGCCACGCCCACCACCGCGGGGGCTGTCACCACGTGGGCTGTCACCACGGGGGGACTCGCCGGCGACGGCTGCCAGTTCGTCTTCCAAGCCCAATTCCTTCAAGGCGGCGCGACGGCTCAACTTGATCCGATCTTGGTCGTCGATGCCGATCACCAACACCTGCATCTCTTCGCCCATACGGAAGTGTTCGCCGATGTTGCGGATAAACCCTTCAGTCAGTTCGCTGACGTGGCACAAGCCATCGCGGCCGGGCAGGATTTCGACAAACACGCCGAAGTCTCGGATGCTGGCGATTGTGCCTTTGTACAGACGCCCCACCTGGACGGTGGCGGTCACGGCTTCGACCATGGCGCGGGCTTCGTCCAACTTGGCCTTGTCGCCGCTGGCCAGTGTCACCTTGCCGGTGTCATCGACTTCGATCACGGAGCCGGTCTGTTCTTGGATCGCGCGAATCGTCTTGCCGCCCGGACCGATCAGAGCACCGATCTTGTCTGTGTCGATCTTCAAGCTGACCAACCGCGGAGCTGTCTCGGCGATGTCCGCTTTCGGCCGCGAGATGGTCTGCAGCATGATCTTGAGAATCTCGATCCGCGCCTCGCGGCTTTGGGTCAGGGTGGCACCAATGATATCCATGTCGATACCATTGATCTTCAGGTCCAACTGAATACCCGTGATCCCGTTTTGCGTGCCGGCGATCTTAAAATCCATGTCGCCGAAGTGATCTTCGTCGCCCAGGATATCTGTCAGCAACGTCCATTCGCTGCCTTCCTTGACCAGCCCGACGGAGATACCCGCGACCGGATTCAGGATCGGCACGCCGGCAGCCATCAGCGCCAAGGTCGAGCCGCACACCGAGGCCATTGAGCTGGAACCGTTCGATTCCAAAATGTCGCTGATCACGCGGATCGTGTACGGGAAGACTTCCGGGTCTGGCAAAATGGGCTTCACGCTGCGTTCTGCCAACATGCCGTGTCCGATTTCTCGGCGACCCGGCCCACGAATCGGCTTGCACTCACCCACGGAGAACGGCGGGAAGTTGTAATCCAGCATGAACTTCTTCGAGTACTCGTCGGCCAAGCCGTCGACTCGCTGTTCGTCCCGCTTGGTACCCAAAGTCACGGTCATCAACGCTTGGGTCTCACCACGTTGGAACACGGCGGAACCGTGCACCCGCGGCAACACATCCACAAAGCAGTCGATTTGGCGAACGGTCTTGCCGTCGCGTCCATCCGCACGCGTCCCAGCCAAGATCAGTTGACGGACGACTTTCTCCTCCAAATCGTGCCAAGCAGTGCTGAATCGCTTGGGGCAGATCGCTCCTGGAGCGGCCGGATCGGGGATCAAGTCCGCCATGGCCTGCTTCTTCAGCGTCCGAGTCGCCTCGGCGCGGTCTTGCTTGCCCACGGTCTGCTTGGCGGCCTTCAAACGATCGAAGTAAGCCGCCAACTTCGCATCCAGCCCATCCTCCGGCGGAGCGATAAATTCCTGTTTCACGACTGGCACCTGAGCCGCGAACTCTCGCTGCATGTCGATAATCTCACGGATAATGTCGTGGGCGTATTGGATCGCCTCCAACATCTCGGCTTCTGGCATTTCTTGTGCGAAGCCTTCGATCATCGTCACGGCAGCTTCCCCGCCCGAGACGATCAGGTCCAAGTCGCTTCGTTCCAACTCCTCGTTGCTCGGGAATGGAACCAGTTGGCCGTCCACGCGACCCACGCGAATACTGGCAATCGGGCCTTCAAACGGCAACGGCGACACAAACAAGGCCGCCGCCGAACCGATCATCGCCAAGATATCGCCATCCGTCTGCCGATCGCTGGACAACACGATCGATTGGCACTGCACCTCGTCGATAAACCCCTTCGGGAACAACGGTCGCACCGGACGATCCATCAAGCGACTGGTCAAGGTCTCTTTGGTCGTCGGACGCCCCTCTCGCTTGAGAAAGCCGCCAGGAAACTTGCCCGACGCGGCCGAACGCTCGCGGTAGTCACAAGTCAACGGGAAAAAATCGATGCCCGGTCGAGGGGTCCCACTCACAACTGTGTTCAGCACCACGGTATCATTGTACTGGCACAGAACTGCCGCCCCAGCCTGCTTGGCCAATTGGCCCGTCTCCAGCGACAAAACGCCACTGCCTATCTTTCGTTCAACTCGAATTACCACGCTTCTTCCTCTCTCCAATGTCAACACATCTCTGCAAGGAACGTCAGGTCAACTTCCACCCGGTATCAAACCGAGCCAGTACCAAACTGAGCTCGTTCGCTTCAGGAACCCATTGCTTCGCGCACCCGCTCACACCGGGGCTCGCTCGCATCTGGTTCGGCCGCTCGATGGCCAAACTCCGTCGGCAAACAAAACTGGGTGGCCAAACTCCATCCGTCTGGCAAAACCTCGCCGGGCAACGCTCTCACACGAGCCACACCGACGAAACCCAATCGTTCCATACCTTTACACATGGCAACCGATACACATCCGAGCAATAACGCTTCGCTCGACAACGCGGTTGCCTACGATTTCTGGTCCACAGAACCGACCTATAGATCACCTGAAAACCCAGACCTGCTGGTTCAAATCGAAGTCGCCTCTATCGGCTCACTTCCTACCAACCATCCGTGCTCTTCGCATACTTCCAGGGGAACCCGCGGGCTTCCAAGGAAAACCGCGGGGCCGATCGATCAAATTCCGATCGACCAGCCACCACCTTTTCGGATCCCGGCAAAAAATCCCACCGCCACTGCGGCTCGTTTTTTATCCAGACTTCGCAGCCAGACTCTACCAGAAATTCTGGCGATGGGATACGGGGCTTCTTAAAAATCTTACAAAACCGCCAAGATTGGCTTATTTGCGGATTCCGAGCCGGGCCAACAGATCCAAGTAATGCTGCGGATTGTGGTCGCGGACGTAGTCCAACAACCGACGTCGCCGAGCCACCATGGCCTGCAACCCACGACGGGTGCCGTAATCCTTAGAATTCAACTTCATGTGCTCGGTCAAGTTGTTGATCCGAGTCGTCAAAATCGCGATCTGAACATCCGAAGAACCCGTGTCGCCGCTCTTTACAGCGAATTCACCGATCAAGGACGACTTTTTTTCTTTCGTGATTGTCATTAGCAAACCGTCTTTAAGCCTGATTCTCTGACCTATTGGCTACCGCCGAGGCCCCAACGCCAGCAGCAGAACCACTCGAGTTCTACCACAAGCCAGCCGTTGTTCACCCGGGCACATAACCCCATCCATGCACCCACAACACGTGGGATCGCACATTCTAGAAAGTTTCCGGCCGCTGACAAGCGGGAATTTGCATTTTTTGGCCGACAAACCACTCGGGGGCAGGCCACAGTGGAGCTGCCAGCCCCATCAGTCCCATCAGTCCGATCAGTCCGATCAGTCCGATCAGGCCGATCAGGCCGATCAGTCCTGTTGGACCTGCCAGACAGTAGCAGACCGGCGATCGCGGCCGTGTTGCATTTCCTGGACACCGATTGGCCGAAGCCATTCTCTGGAAAACGCTCAGGGATTGGCCGCCTTGCCAAGTTCCAACCCCACGGCACGAAAACTCTCGAGACAGCGGCCCCAATCCAACACGGCGACCCCCATGCGATCCTCCTGTTGCAACAAAATCTGCCGGTGCTCCGAGCAATAGTCCATTCGCACCACCGGGCTGGTACCGCGAAACAGGGTGACGAGTCGTTGCGGGACGGCTTCTCCAGTCGACCACACCTGGACCTGGCCGCCACGATAAGCACTCACGAGCGTCTCCGCGTCCAGCCAACACAAGGCCGTCACCTCGCCGTCGCCCTTGGGCAACTCCACTCGCTGACTCGCCGCCGGCCAATCCAGCACCCAAAGCTGGCCCAACTGATTGCCCACCGCCAGTCGCTCGGCGCCGGGCGCCAGTGCCAGCGCGGAAACGGATGCCTGCGAGGCCAGGCTCACGGCTCGCACATCGTCAGTCTCGCCCAGTCGCAATCCGAGCACTTGCCCACCCTCGGTTCCTGCCACCACGCGGTCCCCTTGGCGATCAAATACCGTTACTTTTCCAGCGTTGTTGACTTGATCTCGCAGCGTGTTGTCCAGGACGCCGCCCAGTCGCTTGCCGTCCAGATCGTACCAATTCCAAACCTCGCGATTGCGGCTGGCCAAGTATTGCCCACGCTCGAACGCCACCCAGCGTGAGATTTCCGGCACTTCCGTATATTTGACGTCTGCGTTGAGCCACTCCTCTGCACTCAGGTCCAGTTCGCAAATGACGCTTCGGTCCGGGGCACGCCAGCCGATCAGCACACGATCGCGGGCGGCATCTACTTGGATGGGCAGCAGCTCGACCAACTTCTCCGGACGCAGGGTCAAGGATTGAAACAGTTCGCCTGTCCGCCAATTCCAGCGAGCAATGATCAGTTGTTTCTGTTCCGGCAAATAATACAGAATCGCTACATAGTCGCCCCACCGACAAAAGCTGTGCACCGGTTGAGGGGCGATGCCGACCACTCGCCGCAGCGACTGGCCCCGCAACGCATACCGCTCCACTCCCTGCCGATTGGACACCAGCCACGATTTTCCATCCGGCGAGAAGATCCCACGGTGCTTGCTGCGACTCAGTTTCTCGGTCAACAGCAAACGCCCATCGTAAAGATCCCACAATTTCACCAACTCTTCGCCACCCGCACAAAGAAATCGTCCATCCGGCGAAAACGTCAGCGTGGTGGTCTCCGGATTGGGGCCCAAGTTGCGGAGTATGGCGCCCGAATTCAAGCCATGCAAATTCACCCGCTCAGACTGATCGGTTCCAGCCAGAAAGAGTCCATTGGGCGAAAAGGTAGGATTGTGTAAATTTTGCAAAAACTCCTGTTCCACCAACGGCTCGAGCTCTTGATCGAAACCCGAGCCCCCCGAGACACGCAGGTGACCGGACCGAGGATTGACCGAGAAGCTTAACCACTGCCCCACCTCGCGTTGCCGATCCAAGGCATAGTTGTTCTCCACATCAAACCGCTGGAGCATTGGATCACTCATCGCGTACAAGTAGCGACCGTCAGGTGAATAGCCCAGAGCGCGAACTTCATTCCCACCTGCTCGAAAGCGTTTGACATCCAAGCTCAACGCATCCCACCGCCGGACAATGATCTCGCCCGCTCGAGTACTCCACGCGACCCAATCGCCCGTGGGATGAAACGCCAGCGCGCGACCACCATCCTGCCGACCCCGCGATTGCAGCTCGAAGTAACGATCCGGCGCATAAGAGAAACTCTCCGAGTTCGCTAAGCCGGTCGGATCCAGTGTCAACCGCCAAACATAGCGCGGCAACAAAGTTGTGCCCTTGGTGTCAACTGCGAACCATTGATCTTCTAGATGCGGATGAAACTGCATGTTGTAAAACGAGGACTTGGTCAGCCACGTGTCACGGTGCTGCACATCGACCGCCAACTGGGTGGCGATCCATTCGGACCGCCAATCCGCAGCAGCGACCAAGCGATCCTGCTGCTGCAACCGCTCCTCAATCAGTGCTTGGTTGGCCCAAGTCCAACCTCGCTGAGCGTCGACGCGGCGGTTGACCACTTCCAAAAATGCTGACGTCGCCTGCTGCCGCCTCAGCAGGTCGTTGGCGGCCGAAACTTGCCAAGCTTGCCACGAGATCATGCCGGCCCCCAACAGCATCAGAACCAACAACCCAGCAATCACGGTTCCCAACGGATGCCGCCGAACAAACTTGCGACCGACATACCACCACGATGGCGGACGAGCGATCACCGCATGCCCCGCGATGCACCGCTCCACGTCTTCGGCAAACGCCGACGCCGATTGGTAACGACGGTCTCGCTCCTTCTCCAGAGCCTTCATCACGACCCAATCCAACTCGCCACGCAACAGACTGCGGAGCCGAGATCGATCGGTACTGCGCTGGGCCGTGATGCTACTCAGCGCCGCGTGATCCGTGTGACTCAGACGACTACTCGGCTTCAACGGCTCTTTATCACGCAACAGACGCAAGGCTTCATCGATGGCGTGACCGCGTATCAACGAGTCCTCCACGGGGGTTGCCCCCGTCAGCAACTCGTACAAAATGACCCCCAAGGCATACACGTCCGTCCGCGTGTCCACATCGGAACCCGACAACCTCGCTTGCTCGGGTGACATGTATTTCAAAGTGCCTAGGACCTGGCCCACGCGTGTGTAGTTCGAATGATCGGACAGGGCTCGCGATTCCTCCAGAGCCTTCGCCAGCCCAAAGTCGATGACCTTCGGCACTGGGCGGCCATCGATTTCGACCACCAAGATATTGTTCGGCTTGAGGTCGCGGTGGATGATGCCTTTCTGATGCGCGTGCTGGACCGCCTGGCAGACCTTGGCGAACAGCTCCAATCGCTGGCGGACCGTCAGTAGAACTTGATCGCAATAAGCCGTCAAAGGCAAGCCCGCGACGTACTCCATCGCAAAGTATGGCTGGCCAGCAGACGTGGTACCCGCGTCCAGAAACCGCGCAATGTGCGGATGATCCATCAAGGCCAACGCCTGACGCTCGGCGGCAAACCGAGCCAAGATCTCCCGCGATTTTAAGTCGGACTTGACCAACTTCAACGCCACCTGCCGACGAACGGGATGCTCTTGCTCCGCCAGCCAGACCTGGCCCATGCCACCCACCCCCAGCGGCTTCACCAAGCGGTAGTCGCCGAACTTGACTCCCGGGACCAACGCGTCGAGAGCGGCTATCGCTGCCCCAGCGTCCGAGGCCAGCATCGCGGAGGTCTCCCCCACCGAATGCCAACCCTGAGCCACCTGCCCCATTCCCAGACCGTCGGAGCCAATACCGTCGGAGCCCATGCCGCCAGTTCCGGTGCCGCCTGGCAGCGTCTCTGCTGGCGTCGCTTGATCCAACACCAGCCCGGATTCGCTGAAGACTCGCTGGATGACACTGCGATAGTTTGGCCATCGCTCCAGATACTCGGCCGAGGCAACTTCTTCCGCTCGTCGACGCCGATAATACACTTCAATCGACAACAATTCAAACAACAGCGAGGCACGGAGATTCGCCGGACCACGCTCGAGCCAAGTCGCCAAATCCGGACTTTCTCCCGCTCTCCAAGCCGCTTCGAACTGGTCCAGAACATCTTCAAACATGGGCTCACTGCTCCAATTGACCAGCTAGTGCTTTGTCAACATTTAACTTTGGGATCGGTGTGGCAAAGGGGTCAGGAGTCAATTGCCGGAACGGCCCTAAGGGTGCTGCGCACAATTGACTCCTGCCCCCTTTGCCACACTCCGATTTTTGCCTCTGACAAAGCACTAGGCTTTGCGGATCGAGGGTGGCTGGCGCCGCCGCGGGTAACAAATCCGACAGATTTCGCAGCGGGTCCCGTCGCAGCCTCGGGCCGAACAGTGCTCGCGTCCATAAAAAATAATCTGCAGGTGCAATTGATTCCAGCGATGCGGAGGGAACAGGGCCTTGAGATCCCGTTCCGTCTGCTGCACACTCTGGCCGCTGGTCAGACCCCATCGCTGTGCCAAACGATGAATGTGCGTGTCCACTGGGAAGGCCGGGACGCCAAACGCTTGAGCCATTACGACACTGGCTGTCTTGTGTCCCACCCCAGGCAACGCCTCCAACGCCTCCCAATCCGCTGGGACTTGCCCCTGGTGCTCATCCAGCAACTGTTGCGACAACCCGCGAATCGCCGTCGCCTTCCGTGGCGTCAAACCGCAGGGTCGAACAATCGCATCGATCTCCGCGACCGTCCGCCGAGCCATATCGCGGGGATTATCCGCCATGGCAAACAGCGCCGGCGTCACTTGGTTGACCCGCAGATCCGTACACTGGGCACTCAACAACACGGCCACCAATAGGGTATAGGGGTCGTGGTGATCCAACGGAATGGGCGGATCCGGATACAGTTCGTCCAAGCGACGATCGATCCAAGCGGCTCGTTCAGCTTTCTTCATGGGCAAATGCCTGGTACCTTCAACACTCGATTTCGACAACGTCCGCACCGCGGGCCGACCGGTTCGGCAATCCAGGAAGTCTGCCACGAGTTTAACGGGCGGACCAGCGCTGTAGGTCCGGATTGTACCGAATGTTGGGGATTTAATGATCCCGTCGCTCGGCTGGATCGATACGCCAAGTAGGACAGCCGAATCCCCTGCGGTTTCCCGTTGATCTCCGGGCGCGGGAGAATCGCCAAACCACGCTACACGCGTTTGTCACGGCCCAAATCCGGGAGTAGCCTCGATCGGTGGACAACTCCACTGAAGGATTCACTGTGCTGCCACAGCAGTCGCTCTGCCACTCCCAGGGACAGATTTTAGTCGGGAATTATCAGCATGCAGCCAGTCAATTTACCGATAATTGACCCACCTCGACCAGGCCCCGCGGTCGCTGGCCATTCGCGTCGAGGATTCCTGGCTCAGGCGGCCATGACCGCAGCGACGCTATCGACAGCGTCCGCACCCGCCATTGGCTGGGGCAGTGGCTCGATCGGCAGCCAGGAAGTTCCCACCAAAGGCCCCGCCGCCTTTCGCGACAAAGGCCAAACATTTGACAGCTCGCTCAAGCAACAAGCCCGCTGGGACTACCAACGCAGCTTCCAGCCCTGGGGTGGACGATTGTCCAGTCCAATCGAGCAACTGTTTGCCGCGACCCAATGCGGCCAACAACCCGCCTTTGATTTCCTGATCATTGGCTCCGGATACGGTGCCGCCATCACCGCCGCGCGTCTGGCGTCGCAAGCTCATGACCCGACCCGCATCGCCATGCTGGAACGCGGCCGCGAATGGGTCCCTGGCACTTTTCCCGATCGTTTTGCGGACCTCACCGCCCAAACTCGCGAGGTCACGTTTGGCCCCAAACAAGGCACCTTGCAGAATCCACTCGGGCTGTTCGATGTCCGGGTGAATGACGAGGTCGATGTGATGGTGGGCAGTGGCTTGGGTGGCACGTCGCTGATCAACGCCAGCATCTCGTTGCGGCCATCGGCCGATGTGTTCCAGCAACCCGAATGGCCCGCCGCCTTGCAAGATATCGCGGAACTGGCGCCCTATTACGACTTGGCAGATCTTGTTTTGGATATCGAATCACGCCCAGGCTGCCTGACGCGAAAGTCCCTGGCCCAGCAGTCCGTGGCCGAGCGACTCGGGTACCCACACGAGCGAACGGCCCTCACCGTCGTCATGCAACGCGCCATGCTCGACGCCATGTCGCGCAACCCACACGGGATCTACCAGCGCCCCTGCACGTACTGTGGCGATTGCATCACCGGCTGCAACGTCGGAGCAAAAGGGACACTGGCCACCTCTTATCTGCCCTTGGCCAAGCGGCACGGCGTGCACATGTTTACGCAGACCGAGGTGCGGTACCTGGAACCGATCGCCGAGGGCTGGCGGGTGCACTTTACGCACTGGATCGATGACGGCCTAGCCGTGCGTCCGGAGCATGGCTGTGTCACCTCCGCGAATGTCATCTTGGGGGCCGGCAGCTTGGGGTCGACCGAGATCTTGCTGCGATCGCAGCGGAGTGGCTTGGCACTCAGTTCTCGCTTGGGGTGCCGCTGGTCCACCAACGGCGACGGCCTGGGGTTCTTGCGTCAAGCGGCCACCTGTCCAAACGCGGTGGGCGTCGGGGCTTATGTGACCGACCACCCTCCGATCGGGCCCACGGTGGAGACCACCAGCTACGTCAACTTGGACTGCCCCTTGGAGGAACGCCTGTTGATTCAAGAGGGGGCAATCCCGCGTGGCGTGGCCAATTTCTTTGGCGTGTTGTTTGGCAACCCTGACATGGACAGCACCTTGGCTCTGTTGGCCGTCGGGCACGATACAGCAGCCGGTCGAATCCGCTTGGTCGACAATCGTGCGACCGTGTTCTGGCCAGGCGTGCAGCAGTCGCCGCATCGGGAGCGAATCCAGCAAACGATCGCTCGGTTCGCCGAAGCCCATGGTGCCCGCTACCGCGTCGTCAAAGCCTTCGGGGATCGGTTGGCCACGGTGCATCCCTTGGGCGGTTGTGCCATGGGCGATTCCAGCGACTACGGAGTCGTCAATCACTTGGGGCAGGTCTTTGCACCTGCGGGTGGAGGAGCGGTGGATTTTGATCGCGACGGTCAAGCCGTGCATCGCGGGCTGTATGTCGCCGACGGCTCGATCGTGCCCCGCAGTTTGGGTGCCAATCCCTACATGACGATCTGTGCCTTGAGCGAGCGGATCGCCTTCCATATGCCGCTGCAAACAGAATTGCAGCAATTCTTGCGTCCCTGGAATTGAACGTCGGCTCGCTCACCCGTGGGAGCGGACGTTTGACAGCCCGTTAGCTTCCCCCAAACGATCCCTACCACCAGGCCATAGAGATTACAGTCGTCGGAAGTTCGGCGTCCTACAATTGATCATTGATTTGGTTCTTTTAAACCTAACGTTCTCCAGTTTTCTTTGGCCAATAGCCAGCACTCTTCAAACATCGTATCAATTCTTTTAATTAAGTCGTCGAAACACTGTCGTTGCGCGTTACGAACTTCCAATTCATTCAAGACCCTATTCGGTCCTTCGGGGCCGACTTTGGTCGCATTACTACAATCTGCGATCCAACCGGCTTTTTCTAAAAAGTCTCGAAATGTTATGCGGCCCAGTTTGTAGTTCCAAAACAGAAAACCTAACATGGCGTCACCATCGAGAATATGCCCGACTGCGGAGAGTTGCTCGTCGATCGCTGACAATAGTTCGGCCACTGTTGAGGACAACGACATTTCGATAATCCAATAATCGACGGTTTCGTTTTGTTCGATTTTGCGATCTGCCCAATTGCGCCAGTCGATTGGAGTTGCAAAATCAACTTTTGCCGCAGCAGCCCAGTAGTGTGCTTCGAATTCCATCGCTTTTCATTTCCAACATGGAGGTGTTTAAGGGTGAAGTCCGGGTGTTACAGAACCTGCTTCGGATCCTTCCAATCATCTGGAGTATGCCATCTGGCCAAGGGGCAACGATCCGTCTTTTTGGTAGTCAAAAGAGAGGCGGTCTCGCTGCCAAACTCTCGCTCCCACTGGTGAACCAGTGGGGGGCGTTGTAACCAAGGGGCGAGAATCCATTTTTTGGCCTATTCGCCGGATGGCGGTAGCTACTAAGAATATCGACCAGCCGCCAAAGAATGCCGACTGGATCCCGAGACCTAGAATGGGCGGCGATCGGTCAAGGCATCCGCCAGGACCTCTTTGTTGGTGTATTCGAGAATCGAGCCCGTGGTAACTCCACGCGCCAGACGGGTGATGGCCAACGAGTGCTCGGCCAAAAGATTGGAGATGTAGAGCGCGGTGCCATCCCCCTCCACGGTGGGGTTGGTCGCCAAGATCATTTCTTTGAAGTCGCCCTCTTCGACTCGTTCCACCAACCGCTCGATCGTCAACTGCTCGGCGCCGATGTTCTCCAATGGCGCGATCCGTCCCAACAAGATGTGGTAGAGGCCACGGTAGACTCCCGAGTCCTCCAATGCCACGAGGTCGCGAGGTTGCTCGACGACACACAACACCGAGCGGTCGCGGTTGGGGTTGCTGCAAATGGCGCACAAGCCACCTTCGGACAAGTTGAAGCAGTCCGGGCAGTAGGCCACGTTCTCCCGCACATCCGCAATCGAACTGGCTAATGCCAACGCTTCGGTCTTGTTGACTCTCAACAAGTGGTACGCCAATCGCTCTGCCGACTTAGGCCCAATCCCAGGCAGTTTGGTCAATTGCTTGATGAGGTTCGATAGCGAGCGCGTGATCTGGGACATGGAACTCTCCGGCACTCAGGACCGCTCAGGAGGCGACCGCCTGGCGTTCGAATCCCAGCTGCGACAGCACTTCCATCGTGGCCCGCGATTGATTGAGCACGTAAAAATGCACACCTGGCACGCCCGCTTCGATCAGTTCGCGGACCTGTTGAGCGGCGAATTCGATACCCACGGCCGTTTGCCAATCCGCATCGGCCTTCTGGTTCATGCGTTCCAGTAACGCGATTGGCAACTTGGCACCGCACAGTTGGCCCAAGCGGTTCAGCTGATCGCTGCCCAACGGTGGCAGGATCCCGGGGACGATCGGCACCTGGATACCGCGTGCCCAGCACCGGTCTCGGAACCGCAAGAAATCCTCGTTATCGAAGAAAAGTTGCGTCACGATGCCGTGAGCTCCCGCATCGACTTTGCGTTTCAGGTTATCCAAGTCGACTTCTGCACTCGGGGCCTCGCGGTGCGTTTCCGGATAGCCGGCCACCAGCACACTGAGTTGCGGAAATTCGTCGTGGATCAGTTCCACCAGCTGGTTGGCGTATTGGAACCCTCCGGGCGTCACCATAAATTCGGGCGAATCTTTCGGTGGATCACCGCGGAGGGCGACAATTCCGTCGATACCGGCTACCTGAGCTTCCGTCAGGTACTGCCGCAAATCATCAATCGTCGAACCGACCAAGGTCAGGTGCGAGGCCACGGTGACGGAAAACCGTCGCCGCACCTCGGCAATAACCTCCAAGGTCTTCTGCCGCGTCGACCCGCCGGCACCGTAGGTGCAGGTGATAAACGACGGGCGGAACTGCATCAACTGCTGGACGTGATCGTACAGCCCCAAAACCCCGGCCGGAGTTTTGGGCGGGAACAGTTCGTAGGACAGGACCAATCGATCCTCTGATTGGAATGCGGCAGCTATTTCCATGTTATTCCTTCAGTGCCGAGTGCCGAGCCGCCAAGAGGACCTTGTTGGCTTCGGAGTAGTTCGGGCGATCGGGTAGCTTCGTCCGCTCAAACTCGTAACGGAAGGCCCGTTGCAGTTCGAGTCGCAAGCGATCGATCTCGTCCAAGCCCACTTCGCCGTGCCGGATCGGCATGAGGTCGTCCAGGTACTCGGACATGTCAACCAACACCTCGCCGGTCTTGAGCGTGGAAACGCCCGAGAACAACAAGCGAACGAGGTGCATCAGTCGCTTCCAGGGAATATCGCGGCCACGACGCAACGTGGCGAACAACCGCGAGAACTGGGCAGAGACATACTCATGATAGGTATTGAAGACCAACTTGGAAAGGAAGCAATGACGAATGGCGACCAATTGTTCACCGATCTCGCTAAACGTCTCCAATTCCGGGCTGTAGAGACACTCCAATGCCGGCGGTTGGGCCTTGAGCGCCATCACCATGAAGCGTTGCAACTCCAGGTAGGACTCGCGTTCCGCATGCTTCTCGATCTGCTCCGGCACGCCAAACAGCGACCAGAAGCTGTCGCCCTTCGCCAAATAGATGCCGCGATGTTCGACTCGCGATTCCGCGTCCGCCAATTTGTAGGCGTGCGATCCCGTGAGCGATCGCACCACAGCGCGCTCGAACAATTCATCCACCGGGTCCGCCGGATCGATCTCGCGGCTCGAGACACTCGAAATCGGCATCAGCTCATGTTCGCGCAGCCAGGTTTCATAACCGTCGACGAAACGCACACGATACGAGTCCGGCGGGTTCAGGCCCTGCCGCACCAAAACACCCACCGCACCACGAGGGTGCAAAACCCGCCCGATATCGTTGGTCAAATCCACCAGCGTCACGACGTAGGTACCCACGGCATGCAACCAGGTGGGGTGATCCATAAAATCGTCGTACTCGGAGCCGTAATCCATGACTTTGTCTACTTTCTCAAATGATCGTGCAATACTAACCAGTGCGGTTCGTCAAGCGCTAGCGATAGGTAAAATTTCGAGCGTCTACTGCAGATTCCACTCGCTCAATCAACTGCTGCCGTGAATGACCAAAGCACTCACAGCAATCCCGCGAGATTCCACAGAAACGTACACTTTTCTCATCAATCCAAATCGGAGCATCTTTGACAACTACACCCGCGAGTACAGTTACCGCAGTGAAAACGTTCTTACCCACAAACACAAAAATGCCGCACCCTCAGGCGCACCCAGACCCGTCCAACCCATGATCCCGTCCAACCCTGATCCCGCCGTGGTATCCATCTCGCCCACAACGACGCTGGCTGAGCCACCCGTCACTTCACCGATAACCGTTTCAGATTTCAACCACTCACCGGTGCTAAGCCACCCGTTTTATCGGTGCTGAGCCACCCGTTTCATAGTAAGGCTGCGTTTGAAACAGCATAGCTCACACTCGAGATGACAGGAAGAGGGTTTCAAGGCATTCGCCCCCCATCGCTGGCAAGTCACCGCCGGCCGATGCTATCGCACTCAGATCGTAAAGCAGTGAATTTCCGTCTGGCAGCCACCCGTGACATGGACGCCGCCCTGCCAATCCATGAATACGTCGATCTCCGATCGAACACCAAATTCCGGCAGATAGATCCCCGGTTCGATCGTGCAGCAAGTCCCGGCCAAGAGTCGCCGGGTGTCCCGCGTCTCCAAGTTGTCGATGTGAGCGCCGTTGCCATGGGTCTCTTGCCCCATATTATGACCGGTACGATGGATGAAAAACGGCCCATAACCCGCATCGACGATCACTTGCCGGGTGGCGTCGTCGACCTCCCAGCCACGCACCTCGCGACCCTGGGCAAAGGCGTTTTGGATCAATTGGATCCCGGCATCCCGCGCCGCGGCAACCACGCCGAACACTTCTTGGTGCTTGGCCGTCGGACTCGCGCCCGTGAAGCCCATTTTGGTCAGGTCGCTGTAGACCGCTCGCGGTTGGTCCAGGCGACACCAAATATCCAGTAGCACCAAATCGTCCCGACCAATCGCGGCATCGCGGCCCGGCAAGGGCTCGTAATGCGGGTCACCCGCGTTGGCATTGACCCCGACAATAGGAGGGTGATACGTAGTCAAGCCATTGGCGGCGAAGAATTCCATAATATGCTGCTGCACCGCGTGCTCTCGCACCTGCCCATCCCGCCGGATCCGGTCGGCAATAAAGTCCCAAGCCACGTCAAATGCCTCTTGATTAAGCCGACTGGCCTCTTGATGCATCTGCCACTGGCCTTCGTCCCAGCGGGCTTCGAACAATTGGATCAGGTCGCCACTCGAGAAAATCTCGACCCCGAACGAGCGAACCAATTCGATTGTGCCCCCATCCACTCGTGACACGTAGGGATTGTCGTTCAGCGGTGAATACTCCATCGCGACCCGTTTGGCGCCATCGAGCAACCATTCGATACCGCCACGAAACTCGCTCCAGTGCAAGTAGCGCCGCCGCTCACCCGGCACGCTGCTCCAAGCACCGGGTTCAATCGCATGCACCAACACTTTGGGCTGGCCTTGAGCCGGTACAAACGCGGCCACTCGACGTGACTGTGGCTCGTGCCCGACGACTCGCAAAGCCAATACGTTCAGGCCACGAAAATCGTACAACAACCATCCATCCAAACCCTCGGACTGTATGGCGGCTTGCACTGCTGCTAGATCAAAAGCCATGGCTACTCTTTCGCTTCCCAAGTGTTGTCATTACGCCCCAACCTACCATCGTCCGCCCAAGGGGACCTGATACAAACTGTTCGGGACTTGTCCGCAAACAAGCTAACAAATTAGCCGGAACCATCCAGCGTCCCGTTCCCACGAAAACCGAGTGCTAACGCACGCCGGCTAATTCGCACTTCCCGCGAAAACCGAGAGCTAACGCACGCCGGCTAATTCACACTTCCCGCGAAAACCGGCTGCTAACGCACGCCGGCTAATTCGCTTCGTCTTCCGGGTCGGTCACACCTTCGTGCATCCAATAGGTGATCAGTGGCGCCAACAACAGGCAGAGAACGCCGGCTGCAATGGCGACGTACGACACCTGTTCGAAGACGCCCGCGCTCAGTTCCAACGTCTCCGTCGGACTGGGGAATCCCTCGCTGACTTTGGAATCATCGACCCCCGCCAATTCCGAAATGATTCCGGCCACGTACTGCGAGAACGCAGTCGCCAAGAACCAGGCGCCCATCAAGGTACTGACCAAGTGCTTGGCAGATAACTTGGTCATCGCCGACAAACCGACAGGCGACAGGCACAGCTCGCCCGTCGTGTGCAGATAGTACGCCAAGACCAACCACCATACGGAAACCATCCCTTGGGCGTTGGCGTTCGCCGCTCCAATCACCAGTGCGTAAAAGCCCAAGCCCAACTGGATCAGGCCCAAGGCGAATTTGACCGCGGCCGACGGGTTCCAACCGCGTGACTCCAGTCGACTCCACAGGGCGTTAAAGACCAAGGCAAAGACCAAGATAAACACCGCGTTCAACGCCTGGAAAATCGAGGCTGGCAGCTCCGCGCTCCTCTGCGCATACTTCATACCCACATGGCTGGCTTCGATCGGCCAATCGATCTCAAAGTTCGTGTATTCCGGCAAACGTTGCACCAATGCCCGCAGTTGGTCCAGCTCTTTGATCGTGAAGTCCGCCGCTTGATACTTGTACCCCAACTGCAATTGCGTCGGCTGCAGGCGGATCGTCTGGCCGACCATCTCTTCCGTCACCTCTTCCGTCACCGTCCCAGTCGACTCGACTCGAGCCACGTTGCGATCGGTGAACACGTTCATGCTATTGCCGGCCTGCTCGAAGAACGAGAAGAAGACCAAGTTAAAGAATATCAACACCATGGCCGCCAACATGCGGTCGCGATACAACCACGGCAAACGGAAGATCTCGATCAACAAATAGCCAAATGCCAACCCGCCCAAAGTTACCAAGACCAATCCCGCCGGCTTGCTCACGTTCTTCAAAAACGCGGCCCCGACTTTGGCCAATCCCT
Source organism: Pirellulaceae bacterium (assembly GCA_018402565.1). Lineage (GTDB taxonomy): Bacteria > Planctomycetota > Planctomycetia > Pirellulales > Pirellulaceae > M30B19. The sequence continues at coordinate 362,177 of JAGYIQ010000006.1, forward strand.
TGTGCTCTTCAGAGGTTTTCAACACAACCACGTCCTGCACACCGGCGGCCGTCAACTGTTGCACTGCCGCAGCATCCAATTCGGCCCCCACCAGCGCTTGCACTGCGGGGGTGTTGGTTGCCGGGACGGTCGATACCAATGTTCGACCAACGGCTGCCGCGTCCGTCAAACGGAACGTTCGCGTGCCCTGATAGATACTGGCGGGCAACAGCGCCAGCCCGTCGCGGGAATCGGCGGGCACAACCACCGGCAACGCTCGCACGGCCTGGGCCACCTCGGGCGCGATCCCGTAGTTGTTCAAGAGCGCATCTCGAGCCGACGCGACCTCGGCTTCGGCTTGTTCCCGAGACATGGCCGCCTTCTTGCTGGGCATGAACGGGGCAAAGCCGGACACCAACAAGGCAAAGATCGGTATCGCGATCGCCGTCCCCACATAGACCTTCCAATCGTGTTGGCTATCGACATTCTCTGGTCGTTGCCCCGCCCAGTCCGGCAAGCCGCCACGCTTCAAAGCCACACAGGAAATCACCGCCGACAACAGCAAACAAATCGCCACAAAGATATTGACCGCGATCGCAGCAAAATTGTCGGGACGCAAAACAAACAAGGCCACGGTCGTCCCCAAGGCCGCCGCCATGATCAACACGGCCGACAAGAGGTTCGGCATGATGAACACCGCCAAGCCGACCATCATGCCGATCGTCGCCAAACCAAAGCCCCAGTGCCAACCGTAGACTTCCCCGATATAGCCGCACAACAACGGGCTGATGGCCGCCCCCAAATTGATGCCCATGTAGAAAATATTGAAGCCATTGTCCCGCCGCCCATCTCGCTTGCCGTATAGCGTGCCCACCATCGTGGAAATGTTCGGCTTAAAAAAGCCATTGCCCGCGATCAACATCGCCAGGGCAAAGTAGAACGGCCATTCACTCTCGTAGGTCATCAACAAGTGACCCGCGGCCATCAGGATCCCCCCGAGCACCACGGCCAGACGCTTGCCCAAGATTTTATCGGCCAACACACCACCGATGAACGGTGTCATATAAACCAAGGCCGTGTAAGCGCCATAGACCGCGGACGCCTGCCCGTCGCTCATCGCCAACAGGCCCTTGGTCATGTAAAAAATCAACAACGCCCGCATGCCGTAATACGAGAACCTCTCCCACATTTCGGCAAAAAACAGGGTGTACAGTCCCGTCGGATGACCAAATACGTTGGCTTGTTGGGCAATACGATTGGCCTCCAACCGAGCCTTGGCGTCAGTGGACCCGGCGTTCGACCCGTTAACGGACGCTGGACTGCCGCCTCCCGCAGAACCTACGCTACCTGGCAAACCAGAACCCTGCGGCAAACCAGAACCCTGCGAACCATTAGATCCGTCAGAACCATTAGATCCCTGCGACATTCAGCTTAACTCCCAGTTCGGTCTATGAGTCCGACCCCAGATTGATCTTCATCAGCGAATCAGCGCGGCGATGCATCTTAAACCAAAACAGCGATCAGTTCAGCCCCGCCGCTGTTTTTTTTTCACGGGTCACCTGGTCCCTTGAACGGCGGTCGAAGCTCCACTCGCCTTCCCATTGGCCTCGTGACGCAGCATCAGAAACACCAGGAAATCGTAGAGTCCGTGGGCCAAAATCGCGGCGAGGAGACCTCCGCCGCTGACGACCATCAGCGAAAACACCAGCCCCATCAACGAGGCTAAAACCCAATAAGCCCGAGTCACCGCGTGGCAAAGACCAAACAGAAATGCCGAGACAACTGCCGCCAATAGAAACGTCGCCGCGTCGCCTGTGACCCAACTCGCAACCGCGAGCAACTCCCCGACCTGCAGCCAACGCAACCCAAGTTCAATGCCACCTTGTATCGCCCAGCGAAACAACAGCTCTTCACCGACCCCAGCCAAAGCCGCCAAACAGGCCAATTGCCAGATCGAACATCGAACCAAACTCGGCACCAACGCCTGCTGAACAACCTGCTCGATCTCCGTCAGCCAAGCCCAGCCCTGGCGATCCATCCAGACAACCAGCCACAACAAGGTCACGGCCACGCCAACGCCGATTGCGACAGCCCACCCCAGCCCAAAGCCGAGCCAATCGAGCGACCAGAGCGGCGCCTGAGTAGAACTCCTATCGCCGGTGGCCGCGTCGGAAGGAGCAATACCGACATCGCCCGCCAGAAACCCGAACAAGTACCCCAACAGCAGCCCCACCGCCAACAGCGCGCCCTGAAAACGCACCATATCCGCGAAGCCAATCAACACAGCGGCCGGCGGATCACCCGGTAGATGATCGCCGGCCTGCTTTTCAGGGTCTGACGTCGCGACTGGAATCTCTCCGGAACCCTCGGATGGCCTCAGGTCTCGAGCAACCTCGGGACCCGAGCGGTCATTCGCAGTCAGGTCATCCGTCAGCGAGTGGTTGGGTGGGTCGCTCAGCCGCCGATTCCCAAGGTCTTGATCATGGCTTCGGCACCCGATGTCGTACGACGCAGTTTGGCGGCGATCACCGACTTTTCGTTCTTCGAGGCCTTTTCCAGACGCTTCTTCCACTTGGCGTACTGAGCGGTACGCTTGCGTCGGCGACGTAATTCACGCTGTCGTTCACTTCCAGCCATATCGATCCCTAGACTTTTCTTGGCGAAAACAATTTTTACGGATGACCGCGCGTCCGACACTGGAGCGCGACGACCCTCCCGCTTGGGGCAGCCCATTCTAACCACTTCCCTGCCAAAAACAAGCTCAACTGGACGCGGGTTCTGCGGCGGGCTCCACACCTTGATCGAGGAGTGACGGAATCAAATCCTGTAGCGACACACGGCTGACTTCGATCGAACTGCCACAAACCGAATACACGACCCACAGCCATTCGTCGTCCACCACACAAGACGTCGCTTGGAACCCCCGCCGCTCGTTCCGCACGAACTCGGGCAAACCATCAGCACTCGCGAGCAGCGGAGCCCCTGACCGCAGTTCAAAACTCTCGGTGAACTGCAGACCTTCAAAGGCAATCGAGATCGTCAACGGATCGGCCGGGTTGCTGGGCAGACGGGACTGATTCCCCAGTAGCAGAACTGGACCGGCCGACAAACGCCGGAGGACCGCAAACCGACCGCTATTGCGGAGATTGGTGGGCATGGGGGGACTCCAAGTCACGCCGCCGTCCGTACTGTGCTCGCTGTAAAGTCGATCCAACCCCTGCTCGCTGCCCCAAAGTCGTACCTGTCCTTGACCCGGCAGCGTCTCCGTCGTCGGAAAACTGAGCCGGTAGCGGTCCAACGTCAGCCGCTCGGGTATCGGAAAGTCAACCGCCCCCCCAAACCGCGACCCGGACGTGGCCAAACTTCGCGTCAACGAACTCAAGGCGGCCCGCTCAAGTTCATCCAAGGGTTCCTCAACGGCCGAGTCGGAAGTTGCTGCGTTTTCGCCGGGGCCCGACTCCGCCACCCGCTCGGAAGTCTCTGACTCGCCAGACCTCCAGATCGTACGGACGGGGCCCAAACTACCGTCGAGCTGGATTCGGCGGACTGTGTACGCCAGGATTTTCCTGACTGGCCGCGGGAAGTCCTCGCTCTCGACAACCGCGATCGCCTCCTCGAACGTCGTCGCGTCGATCGAGCCGAATCCGACCACCTCCTGCAAGCTAGCCACCGCATACCACTGGCCCTCAACCGACAAACAGGACGAGGAGCACAGCAAGCGATCACCGGTCCGATACGCTCCAAAATTGCCCGGGGCTTTGAAGACTAAAAAAGGTGCTTCCCACGCCAGTCCATCGTCGGACCAAGCCCCGAGAATGCACTGACCGGCTCCATGCAGATGCGTAGGATGATATTGCCACAGGCAAAGAAATCGTCCCCCGACCCGTGCCAACTGGGGCTGTGTCTGAAACGCCAGATCAACCGTGTCAGTCAAACTCGAGGGAACCAGCGGCAAGCTCAAACTCAGAGAAGAGGCCGCGTCCAGCCGAGCGGGAGCAGAGACCCCTCCATGCTCCGCGACAACTTGACCAGAAACTGGCAGGTCCGGCCCGTCCGCAGATGGCAGCTTGACCAGCCACTCAACCCGTACCCGATTGGTCGTTTCGGCGAGCGACTTGGAGCGAGCTTTCGGTTGCTCCGCCAATGGTACCGCTGGCCATAACCCCGCATAGCCACTAATGAGAATAAAAAACGCCAACAGCGCCAGCGGCCAAAGTCGCACAAGGTCTTCGTATCGGTTCGACATCACAGTCACCCCTGGTCCGACCCATCAACGCAGCAGTGATTCGGTTTCCCAGCCAGGTCATCACGGGGCACAGCAAATGTCTTGCCGTTCCCAGACCCACCCAGCCTCCAGCAGCTAGTGCGGAAGGCACGTGCCAGTTCTCGACCCGCCAGCCAACGTTCGGACTGGTGTCGACCTTTGACCAGGCACCAATACCAGCCGATTTGGCCGACTCATTTGGCCAGCCAATCGGGTTTGGCAGCCCGCCTTAACTGGCAACCCGCCTTAACTGGCAACCTGCCTTAAGTGGCAACCTGCCTTAACTGGCAGCCTTGGCTGCTTTGATCACTCGCTGCAGGCGGCTCTTTTGCCGAGCAGCAGCGTTCTTGTGGATCACGCCCTTGCTGCCGGCTTGATCCAATTTCTTGGCGGCCACGCGGAAGTTGGCTTCGGCCGCGGCGACATCGCCCGACTTAACGGATTCCAGAACCCGCTTGATTTCCGTCTTCGTGCGCGACTTGATCGCCTTGTTCCGTACGCGACGGACTTCACTTTGCTTCAATCGCTTGGCAGCACTCTTGGTATTTGGCATAGGGGCAAAATCAGAACTGAGAATTCCTTCCATTTAGCACTGCCCGACCGTGCTTGGCCGGCCAACCACCTTGGTTGGAGGTGCTACGAGCCGCCCATTATGCGAATATTTCCTGAGCATGTCCAGTGGTAAACGCCCATTTAGCTGTGGTATCTTCGTTTTGAACCTGCTCGGCCTGCCAGCACCCGTCGGCGGCCGAATCGCTGCAGGGACGATCCGCCGCTACGACACAAGTTACTACAGGTTCGCTCCATTTTGACCACGCCGCCAACCGAATCACCTTGCGATCGCCCCGCTGCCAACGGCCCTGGCCGGGTCTTCTTGGTCGGAGCGGGGCCCGGCGAACCCGGCGCGATCACCCTGCGGGCCCTGGAGTGCCTGGCGGCCGCCGATGCCGTGCTCTACGATTATTTGGTCAATCCATCCCTGCTCCGCTGGGCCACCCGCCCCGGTGTCGACCTCATTTCCCTCGGGCGACATGGCAGTGACTCGGAGACTCCACTCGCACCCGACACGCTCTCTGCCATCAACCGCCGCGTGATGCCACAAGAGGAGGTGTCGGACCTGATGGTACGCCTGGCGCTTGCTGGCCGGACGGTCGTGCGACTCAAATCAGGCGATCCGCTGATCTTCGCGCGAGCCGCCGAAGAGATCGCGGCCCTGCAAGCCGCGGGCGTGCCCTTCGAAGTGGTCCCAGGCATCACCTCTGCCCTGGCAGCCGGCAGCTACGCGGGAATCCCGCTCACCCACCGCGACCATGCCTCGGCCGTCGCCCTGGTTACCGGCCACCCCGCGGTCTCCACCCAGGGGCACGGAACCGAGAATGCGGACGACCACGACCCAGCGAGCGGAATCGCAGGTCACGCGAGCAGTCCGGAAGACGGGAACCCGAACGGGCAATCCGCCGTGGCCCAGCGTCCCGACGGCTTGGACTGGGAGGCCCTCGCGCGATTCCCCGGCACCCTAGTCGTCTACATGGGAACCACGCAGGTCGAGTACTGGGCGGGCGAGTTGCTCAAGTTTGGCAAAGACCCACAAACCCCTGTCGCCATCCTGCGCCGCTGCGGCTTCTCCGACCAAACGGTCAAGCGCACGACGCTCGCACAGCTCATCGAAACGGCGACGCTTCCCAAGCGGATCCGGCCGCCGGTGGTGTTCCTGATCGGCAACGCCGTCGATGCGCCGTCCACCTCCGAGTGGTTCACGCAGCGGCCACTGGTTCATCAAACGGTCCTGATCACGCGGCCAGACGATCCTCAGCACACACTCGCTCGGCAATTCGAACTACTCGGGGCCCAAGTCCTGCACTGGCCGGTCATTCGAATCCTGCCCGCAGCCGACCCGACTCCCCTGGACAACGCGATTCGCGAACTGTCCAAGTTCGAGTGGATCGTGTTCAATAGCCCGAACGGTGTCCGGCATTTTATGCAGCGACTGTGGCACCTGGGCCGCGACGCTCGCGGGCTGCACGCCTGTCGCATCGCCGCCATCGGACGACAAACCGCCGCTGAACTGGAGCGATACCACCTCCGCTGCGACTTGGTGCCGGAACAATTCGACGCCGATCACTTGGCCGAGGCTCTCGTCAATCAGGCGCTCAACGCTCGCCCGGTCGCCCGCGATAATACCACCGATGCCTCCCCACTACCCAAGCCGTCCGCGGGACCTTGCTTGATCGTGCGTGCCAGTCGCGGTCGGGAGGTCTTGGCCGAACGCCTGAACGCGGTCGGCGTCCCCGTCACCCAGGTCGTCGCCTACCAGAATGTGGACAACGACAGCCCGCCGGCGGACATCCTCGCCGCCATGCAAAACGGTAAAATCGAGTGGGTCACGGTCACCTCCAGCGCCATCGCGGATAACCTGGCACGCCAGTTCGGCGCGGCCCTCGCCCAGACCCGACTCGCCAGTATCTCGCCGATCACCACTCGCCGCTTGCAACAGCACGGCCTCGCAGCGACGGTAGAAGCCGAAGTCTACACGGCCCAAGGCATTGTCGACGCGATGCTGACCCACGTATCCGCCTCCCCCTGAGACGACGATTGGAACCGCAGCCATGCCCGCCCCCTCGCCCAACCCTGAGCCATCGACTGCAATCGCCACCCGTACCGCTGGCTCGTCGCCATCACTCCCCTCCGCGGCCGACCGGTCGATCACCTTCCGCGATTTTCAAAACTTGATCGCCCAGATGTACGGCGCCAAAGACGACAAACGCGGGATCCCGGGCACGTTCATGTGGTTCATGGAAGAAGTCGGCGAACTGTCCACCGCCCTCCGCGAAGGCACCCCCGAGGAACTGGCCGGCGAATTCGCCGACGTCGCCGCCTGGCTGACCACCCTGGCCAATGTCGCTAACATCGACCTGACCCTTGCCATCGCCCAGAAGTACGGCAGCGGTTGCCCCGGCTGCCAACAACTCGTCTGCCGCTGCCCGCCCGAAGAAAAGCCGTAGCCCACCGAAACCCTCTGCCACCGCCTCGGCGACAGGCAGTGACTACCGCAAGCCCCCCCTTTATTATCGTAAATTATTATAGTTATAGCGTATAACTAAACAATTTCGACAGGACTATTACGCAGCCAGACACGCTTCGTCGCATCCGGGGATTAGCGGATGAGCCATGTCATCGGTTACGGGTGGCTCGCTTGGTAGCCCTGCAACAGCCACTCCAAGTTGAAGCGGTAGTGCAATCGGCTACTGATCAAATGGATGGTGTGGTCGGGCGTTTGGGTCGACGCGAGATACCCTGCGTGCTCGGCCCGCGTCGGCGTAGCCGTAAACGTCTTTGTGTGAGCACCACCATCCCAGTCACCCGCTCCAGGTGTCAACAGCTTGCGCAGCGGCCAAGTCCGACCGTCGTCAAACGATACCGCGGCGTACATGCCATGCCCCCAAAAAGCCTCACCCGTTTGGTTGATGAATTCCAAGGGATTGGACTCCGGTTGACTCCGATCGCCCGAAGTGAACGACACCAACAGCAGCGGCCCCTCGTTGAGGCGACGCAACACCAATCGCTGGCCGCCTCCAATCGGTGGAAAGGGACTGGCCGAGTACTCCCAAGTCTGTCCACGATCGCTGGACAGGCTCTGCGGCATCCTTCCGTCGATGGTGTCTCCCCTTCCCAGAGCCAACAATCGTCCGTCCGTTAGATCGACAATCGAAGCGTGGATTCCGGCGACGGTTCCCCGACCTTGACCACCCGCTATGAATTCGGTCGGAGGGTTAGCCGCGCCCGGATCAATCCATGTATGCCCGCCATCCTCGCTGATGTGCACGGCCGTTCCACCGTTGGGACCAGGATCCGCGTCGCAACATTGCAGCAGGTCCCCGGAACTGGTTAGCAGCGTGCCGGAGATGACTTGATGCCGGGTCTTGTACTGGGGACCGATCGCGACGGGGGCTGTCCACGTCACACCGTTGTCGCGACTGACTCGCTGCAGCAATGCCAACTTTGCCCAACCGCGGCCGCCCAACGGGCCCATGCCGTTGATATGATGGATCGTACCACGGCCGTCGTGAAAGATGGCAGATCCGTGCATGTTGCGCTGCACCGCCTTGAAGAACTCGCTGGAGGGATCCCACTCTGAACGTCCCGCTCGCAGACGCGAGGCCAACACCGTCAACTCGGTACCCGATTCGGAACTTGTCGAGTACCAAATCGCCATCAGATCGCCGTTCTCCAACCAAGTGATCGACGGCTGGTGGTTGTGGCTGCCGAACGGATGCCCCTCGTCCTCCGGCGGCCGCACATACACCACAGGCGTCTCGAAACGCGGCTGGGCGTTAACGGCCGTCGACCACTCGTACGGCGCAGCGGACACGTCCCGACCCCAACGCGGCGAGTGGGTCTCCGGGGTCACGGTCATCGAGTCCACTCGATCGCCGCGGTCCAGAACCTCAAAGAAGCGATACGTTTGCGCCGACGGTTCCTGGCCGAACAAGCACGAACCAGGCTCCATCACGGAGGACCACACGGCCAACACCACGCACAGACTTAAACTGGCCGAAATCCAGGGTAATGATTTCATGTTGGTTGCTCCAAGGTTCGAGTCAGTATCTCAAGTGGCCAGCACCCCAGACGCTCGTGCCGGTGTCATCCAAGATACCACAATCAATGTCACAAAGGACAACGGGATGGTCACGATCCCCGGTTGACTGAAGGGAATCACACTGCGATCAGCGGGGATACCGTACACGTTCTCGTAGGTTTCGCCACTGAGCAGAATCCAAGCCAAAGACGTCAGCATGCCGACCAGTATGGACGCCGTGATTCCTTGTCGCGTCGCGCGAGCCCAAAACAGGGCCATCACCAAGGCCGGCAGGTTGGCGGAGGCCGCGACGCTAAACGCCCAACCCACCAAATAGTTGACGTTCATTTTCTGGAAAGCAATCCCCAAGGCGATCGCCAACAAACCGACGATAAGCGCCGACACCTTGGCGACGCGAATTTTGGCTTGGTCCTCCAAGACGCGACCGGTCACGATTTGGAACAGGTCGTGCGCCACCGCGCCGCTGGCAGCAATGATCAAGCCACTCACCGTACCCAACACGGTTGTAAACGCTACAGCCGAAATCAAGGCAAACAACAACGTGCTAAAGCTGCGAGCCAGCAGGGGAGCAGCCATGTTGCTGTCGGTCACGTCCAACGCCCCGCTGACCATCGCCCCCAGGCCCATATACAAGGTGAGTAAATAGAAGCAGCCAATGGTCGCGATGCCCACAATCGTGCTCTTGCGGGCGCTGGCTTGATCCTTCACGGTGTAGTACCGAATCAGAATATGCGGCAAGGCGGCCGTGCCACAGAACAGCGCCAACATCAAGGAGACAAAGTTCAACCGATCCGACCATTTCTCGCTGCGGATACCGCGGAGACTGGGGTGATTCCCCGGTCGCAGCACCTCTTGCCCAGAAGTCGGAACGGCGGAGTAGGTCGTGACCGCGCCCTCCTTTTTCGCTCGCCACAGCGCCACTTCGCTCCCTTGCAACACGCGGAAGAACTCCAGCGGTCCAACCGGCCCCGTCGCGGCTTGACCACCTGGCAAACGCAGCACTTCGCCGATCGGTCGCAGATCGCCCTGCCCTGGCCCGCGGCCCTGCGGCAAGCCGTTGATCAGCGTCCGGCCATCCGCCGTCTTCTCCACCACTTGATCGGCCAACCGCGTCGCTCGCTCGGCTTCCGGCAAGGCCACAAAGCCACGGTTCAAGATCAAACCGGTCAGAATGAAGGAGAAAAATACCAGCAATCCACCCTTGAGGAATTGCACGTAGGTGGTACTGACCATCCCAGCCGTCATGACAATCGCCACCACGACCGCACCGACCATCGTGACACCGGCCCAGTGTGGCAAGCCAAATAGCGGCTGGACCAGGACACCCGCGCCGACCATTTGGGGGATCAGATAGAAGATCGACACCACGAGTGTGCTGATCGAGGCCGACAGGCGAATGGCCGATGATTGAAACGCAGCATCCAGTGCATCGGCGAACGTGTACTTGCCCCGCCGCTTCAAGGGTTCGGCAATCACCAACAGCGCCACGATCCATCCAGCCAGATAGCCGATCGAGTACAGGAAGCCGTCGTACCCATAAAAGGCGATCATCCCACAAATACCGAGAAACGAAGCCGCTGAGAGATAGTCGCCGGCGAAGGCCACTCCATTGACAAACCAATGTATTCCACCACTGGCGGCGAAGAACCCCGCAGCGCTGCGAGCACTTTTGGCCAAATGCACACTGAGCCAGAGCGTCAAACCCACGATCAATGTGAACAGCGTGACGGCCAAGTAGTTGACATCGTAAATCATCGGCCCGCCTCCCTGGCCCCAGCCGCCGTCTCCGGCAACTCGGTCGTGCGACAGGCCAAGCCGTAAACCAACGCGATGACGATCGCCAATACGATCAAGCCAAATCCCAAAACCACCGCGTTACTGAGGCCCATCAGCCAAGTCGCCTGCAGAGTCGAGCCACCCGTGACGCACAACAACAAGAATAATCCGTAAGACGCCGCGTACACCCAGAATAGCGCCAGCCCCAATCGCTGATTCCAGGCGACCGCCGCCGGATCTTCCGTCTGACGCTGATTACAACCGTGATCCATCCGACGCAGGCTTTCTTAACGCGACATCCCCACCCCCAATAAAACCCCGAACTTAGCACCTCCTGCGAGTCCCCCCGGGGCCATTCACCTAGCTCGCCCCCCCGTCCGCCTCGCCTTGCTCCTCGTCCGCCCATGTGCCAGCGACCCATCATGCCGCCAGCCAACGGAGAAATCAACCGCAGGGCCGTTCCGGCAATTGACTCCAGCCCCCTTTACCACACCGATCCCAAAATGAACCGTTGACAAAGTACTAAGCCGAATATTGCCGAATCAGTCACAGATTCTGACTTGCTCCGCGGATGGGAACACCAACTCGCGTCCGTCTTGCTCGCGGAGGCGCAGCCAGCCATCACGGCCGATACCAGCGTAGCGACCTGTATAGATCGGGGCTGCACCCGACCCCGTTGCAGACTCGGCGATTTGGGTGATCGGCTCCAGGGTCAGCGGATCATCCTCCCGAGCGACAAAAGCGGTGGCCGACACCACCGTCAGCCGCTTGCCGGAGAGCGCATCCACCCGCGCGAACCGCCCGCAGCACTCGGCCAGATCCGGTAGTTCCAGCCCGGAGATCGGCAACCAACGTTGCAGAAAATGACCGAGGACCTGGGGCAGATCGAACGCACCACCACCCAACTCGATCCAACTGATGGGCGTCACCGATTGTCCGGCGGGGACTTCCAAGATTCGATTATTGACATTGACGCCCACCCCAACCGCCAAGACTTGCGGACGACCTCGGAGTGTCTCGAGTAAGATGCCCGCGTTTTTTCGGCCGTCGATCCAGAGATCGTTGGGCCACTTCAGACGGCAGGTCCCACCGGGGACAAGCTTCGCCGCGGTTGCCTGCAAACACAATCCCGTCCACAGGGCCCACCAACGTGGCCACTCGCCCTGCGACTGTCCGCGAAGCGCATCATTCTGCAAGGGCAGTACAACGGTAAAGGCCAAGCCACCGACCTGTTGCAGCCAGGAGCGATTGCCGCGGCCACGGCCAGCCGTCTGAGATTCGCAGGTCACCAACAGCGGCAGATCCGCCTCGGCCAATTCCGCGGCCAAGGCATGCGCGGCCGTCTGAGTCGATTCCACTGCTTCGTAATGCGTGTGGGTCGCAATGCCCCAAGCACACCAGTCGACCTCGGTCCACTCGCGGCTCACCCGGCCACTCGCTTGGCGGGCTCCGCCGAGGTCGTCACCGCGTAAACCCACGCGTTCCCGCTCTTGGAGACTCGCTCTAGCACCTCGCAGTGCTGCAGCGTGTAGGCAATCTTTTGGGCCTGGTAGCGAGGCACCTTCCAATGACTGGCCAACTGCTCGGTGGTGAATGTCAGCCGGTTGGGCGGCACCAGCAACTGCCACAAGTCGGCGGCGCGGCGAATCTTCATCGTCCCGTCAACCGCCAACAACAGTTGATCTTGCAATTGGTAGTCGTTGGCTCGCAGTCGAGCTCGGCGGCCGTGGCCCTGGTACCGCCATTCCTCGATTTGGACCATTGGGATCTCCAACGTCAGGTTGGCGTGTGGAAAAATTTCGCGAAAGTAGATCAGCTCGTCGAACAGATCGACCAATTGGCCTTGCTTTGGGCTCCAACGCCGGCTGACGACCTGCCCACCTTTGCGGTTCAGTCGCACGATGCGTTTCTTCATCACAAAGGGCTTGACCACCAGGACTCGATGCGTGGCAAGCAACTCGGTGACCTTGCCGCGAATCGCATTTAGACTGGAATGCTGAATCTCCACCACGCAATCCCGTTTGGCGACATCGACTCGGAAGCCCGCTACCGACTTTTCCTGCACATCACCGGCAGCGGTATAGAGCGTCTTGAGTTGTCGATGGAGCGTGGTTTCCATAAGCTAAACTTGCGTCGTCGAGGGATCGTGAACAGGTCGGTTCAGCGAATCTATCGGACGTCAAGCACGGCAACTTCAACCTAAACTGCCCAGCCCCTCTACCTGGTAACGACGCCTCTATCGATGCCGACGGTAACGGTTCAACTTTGATGATGAACTCTCGGGAATGGTGCGTTGGGCAAGTGGGCGAATTCGCCGTGTCGAACGGTCCTGGCTGGCAGGCCCTCGCCACACGAGGGACCGCGGCTCTCTTCGGGCTTTCTCCGGGCGTGCTGCACGGCGCCCTACGACGCGAACGTTCACTGCCGACGGGATGCTTGGACCTGGGCCCGAGCCGTCGCGGCCAGCGACGTGACGGTTCCATAATCTCGGGCGGCCAAGAGTTCGCGAGTCACCATCCAGCTACCTCCGACGGCCGCGACATTGCCCAGCTTCAGATAGTTCGCCAAGCCAGCCGCGTTGATGCCTCCCGTCGGCACAAACTGCACCTGGGGAAAAGGTCCGCCCAAGGCCTTGACGGTCGCGGCGCCCCCAAACGCTTCGGCCGGAAAAAACTTCAAGAGCCGCAAACCCATGTTGAACGCCCGCTGCACTTCGGTGGCCGTACAAACGCCGGGAGTCACCGGAACTTGGCGATCCAGGCAGTAAGCGACAGTCGCCTCATCCAAGCCAGGGGCGACGATAAACTTTGCTCCGGCATCGATGGCCCGTCGAGCCTCGTCACGATTCAATACCGTCCCGGCCCCAACGGTCCAACGCGAGTCGTCCGCCAGGGATTCGATGGCTGGCAGTCCCGCGGCCGACCGCAGCGTTATCTCCAAAATCGGCAAATCACCCGCCAACAAGGCCTCGGCCAATGCCCGTGCCTCCGAGGCCTGCTCCAAGACAATGACCGGCACCAAGCCGCACCCTCGCAGCTGTTCCACAAACACTTCGTCCATCAAATCGCTCCTACTCCTAGTGCTTTGTCACCCTTTATTTTTTGGGATCGGTGCGGTAAAGGGGTCAGGAGTCAATTGTGCGAAGCACCCGCAGGGCCGTTCCGGCAATTGACTCCTGACCCCTTTACCACACGCACCCCAAAATCAAATGGCCGCGGTCGCCACCATCAGACGCCTCAACGCCATGCTACCACAGAGCCGCACGTTCGCCGCGTGGGTAAATGCTTTCACCCGAAAAAAGACGCCGCGGGCCCGATAGCCGGCATTCGTTCGAAACCAGCCGATGCTGAGCTTGGGGTGTTGCACCGACAACGGCCGCTTGAGAAAATCTGACATGGAAAAAAGTTCCGGCTGGCAGTATTACGTGGCCACGCCGGACTTACGATAGCTCTTTGTATGGCTAATCACGCTTGTGTTCTGTCGCGATTTTTGGAGTGAAGTACAATGGATCGAGTACCGACGCCACACAACAATCTGTTTCAGTGGACGATGTCCCATCTGGAGAATGCTCGCAGCTTGATCGAAACCAACTTCCCACAGGAGATTCTGTCAGTTGTGGACTTGAACACGCTGCAGATCGAACCAGGCAGTTTCGTAGATTCCGCTCTCCGCGAGAAACAATCCGACTTGCTACTCTCGGCGAAAATGGTTGATTCAGCCGATGTGTCGGTGCAGAGTGTTAACCGGGTATACGTGTATTTTCTCTTTGAGCATAAGAGTCACTCGGATCCGCTGACCGTCCTCCAGCTACTTTCTTATATTGTCCGAGTGTGGGAAAACTGCGCCCGCAATGGCCGGCCGCTCTATCCCGTGTTACCGCTGGTCATCCACCACGGGCAGTCGCCCTGGACTGCGGCTCGGCGAATCGAAGACTTGGTCCCCGTTTCGCCGGAATTGGCCCCGTACCAAGTTCGGTTTGGATTCCCCCTCTTGGATTTAGGGCAGTTGCCAGCCGAAGAGATTCGCGGTGTTCCTGTTTTACAAAGTGTGCTGCGACTGCTAAAATACGGACGGATGGAGAGGCTTCGCGAAGAGTTGGCGGCAATCTTGAGTTTGCTGTCCGCAGGGATCTCGCGGACCGAATTGGGCGAGTGCCTGCAAGTTTTTGGAGTTTATATCATGGCAGTCAATCAACATTTGAGCGAGGACTTCGTAGCCGAAGTCGTTCAAAGCGTCTTCCCGACTCAGATTGAACCGGGCTCCATCGCGGACCGCTTGATCCGAGAGAACTTGGAAAAGGGACTGCGCATGGGACGCGAAGAAGGTTTCGCGGAAGGCTTCGCAGAAGGTTTCGCAGAAGATTTCGCAGAAGATTTCGCAGAAGGCCTGATCAAAGGGATGCTGGCGGCGGAGATCCAAAGTTTGCAACAGTCGCTGGGCGAGCCGGTGTCAACCCCGCGGGAGTTCCTCGCCCCCTCCCAAGCGGAACTCGAACAGACTCGACACACCCTAAAAGCTAAGTTGCGCGATCGCCACTCACCCGGAGACTCACCCGGACACTCACCAGGAGACTCGCCCGGGCAGTCACCTGAATAACGATCGGCGGCGACGTCTAACGCGGCCGAGTCGCAATGACTGCGATTTCAACCAACAGGTTTGGCAAGCTACAGTTGCTGTTGACGAACGAGGCGGTCAATTCATCCAGCACTTGCGGTCCAAAGGCCGCAGCCGGCTGCTTGGTAAAGTGCTGAAATGCTCGGTTGACGAAAGCTCGCTGCATCTCCTCGCTCCCAGCCAAGTAATCCGCCAGCTCCCGCGCGTCGCTGAAGCGATGCTCTTGCCCGGAGCGATCGACATACGCTCCGCTGGCGTTCACTTCTCGCTCCCCTTCGCTCGTGCGGAAGCGGCCCGTGGCGTCGTACTGCTCCAACACAAAGCCCAACGCGTTGATTTTGGCGTGACAGATCTGACAGGACTCGGGGCTGGTTTGGAGCTCCACCCGCTCCCGAGTCGTGAGGCTCGGGTGCAGGTCCGGGCTCAACGGTGCAAAGTCATCCGCCGGCGGCCGTAGGGTTCGCCCCAACAAGTAGCGGTACAGAACCACGCCCCGATGGATCGGCGAAGTCGCGTTCCGATACGACAAGGTACTGGTGAACAACGGATGCGTCAGCAGCCCTCGCCGACTTTCATCCGCCACCGACAGGCCGAACGATCCACGGGCCGCCTGTGTGGGATCGACTTGCCAAGTCTCGCCATACGCCGCCGCTAAACGCTCCGTTGTGTAGACTCGCGGTGCCGTCAGCAACGTCCGCAGATCCCCCTGCGAGTCGCTCAGCACCTCGGTGATCGCCAGATCGAATGACTGGCGCAGGTCACTGATAACCGCGGCATCAAAATGCGGAAACAGTTCCGAATTCTTACTCAGCTCTTTCCCCGTATTCAGATGCAGCCACTGGTACACGAGCTCACGATACTTGGCCTGCACACGAAAGTCGTTCCATTTGCTCCACACGTAGCTCCTGACTTCTTCTTCCGAGATCATCTCTTGGTCCGCCAACTTCGCCAGCGCATCGTCGGCGGGCAACGAGTCGAACAACACGAGTGCCAGTCGATTGACCGTCTGTTGAGCGGGCGCGGCCGCCAAATCGCCAGCGGTCGGATACAGAAAATAGGGCGATTTCAGCACACGCAGCAGCGACTGCTTGATGGCGGCGGTGTTTTCCTCATGGTTGTCCAACGCAAACCCTATGTACCGCTGCTGATCGTCAGCGGTGAGTGGGAATCGCAATGCCAAGGTGGCCAACTTCGTCAAAAAGGCCGTCAGGGCCTCACGATCGTTGGCCTCGGCGTGCTTCTTGCCATATTCCTCGCGAAAGCCCGGCCATAAATCCTGAGCCGCGGTCTCAGCGAACTCGATCGCTGCCGCGGTCGTCGCTTGGTCCCATTCGCTGCTGACCAGAATCCCACGAGCATAGCCGTACGATTGATCGTCCGGTGGCAACTCGGTTTGTAGCGAGAACGCGGGGGGACACCACCCGGGGATCAGGTTCTCGCTGGGAATGACCGACTCTGCTCCGCTGGGTGGCAGCCACGCCAACTGGACGCTCGCCGGTGGTGTGTCTGTCTTGCGTTCCCGTTGCCGCATCTCCAACTTGAAGGGGTAGATGCGTCCAGCCGTCAGATAGACCGTCCCGCGGAACTCGGTTTGATCTCCGGATTGCACGTGATTGTCGAAGAGGACTCGGCCGTCGCGGCCGAAGTAGAGCATAAAGGAAGTGGAGCAACGCACCACAATATCGTACAGCCCCGAGTGATCGACCTTCAACCCGCCCGACCAATGGATGTAGAACTTGGTCGCCTGGATCTCATGCCCCGGACCAGCCGTGCCAAAGTCAAAATCGATCGTGGGGTCCGTCCGCTCCAATTTCTTCTCGTCGTTGTTCCAGTGTTGGTCATTGAAGTAGATCCCCTGCACGCCGCGGTCCGGCTTGCTCCACATGGTCCCGTTGGCCACCGCTGCGTACAGATCGGCATAACTTTGTCGCAATTGATTGGCCGTCAAACGCGCGAATGTCTGTCGCGGCGGACGATTGCGGATCTGGGCCGCTTCGCTGTAAAACGCGTGATGCATGTAAGCGGCGACGGCTTCAGCGTCGGGTCCCACACAGTCCTCGGGCGAGCCCTCCGGCATGGTCGCCGAAATGACCTGCGTCAGTTGCCCAATCGAGTCGTCGCCGATCAGAGCTTGGTCGTAAGCACCCTCAACCCCTTGCCCGCTGTCGCCGTGACAATCGACGCACTGACTGTGATAGATCCCGCGTCCCTTCTCACGCAGCGCCTCATCGTCCAGCACTTCCCTGTCCAGCACTTCCCGCCGCGCGTCCGGCAGCGACGCTCGCGCGTGCCGCGCTCGGGCCGCTGACCGAGGCACGCCGAGACTATCGAAAGTGCCCTCACGAGACTCGTGCCCCACTGTCTTGATACCCGCACTTCTGGGCCCCGCAACGATCGGCCCCGCGGGAATCGCGACCCCGGCCGCCAGGACCAGCCCGGCTAGAACAAACCAGGCAATTAGCATCTGCGAAGCGTTGGAGGATGGGTTGGATGCCATGAATCTCGCCTGGAGCTCACTAAGGGAAATCGACCCACACGCCATCGATGCGGCGTTGATGCGGTCGAAAATTGGCTTTGTAACGCAGACTGCGACAGTCTGCAACGTAATAGCCCAGATAGAGAAACGGCAAGCCGATGTCTTGACAGTAGGCCAACTGATACAAAATTGAATAGGTCCCGAGACTCCAGGCGGCGTAATCGGGATTATAAAACGTGTAGACGGCCGACAGACTCGTGGAGCCTCGGTCGCAGATAGCCACCCCGACCAGTTCGCCCGCGTGATAGTAGGCGATCTCCACGGTGTGAAACATCGACTGTACAAACACCTGCTCGTAGAAAGTGGGCGTCACCTGCTCGTCCGACGTCAACCAACCCCGCCAATCGCTGTGGCTATTGATCAGCCGCAGCCGGCTGCGATCGAGAGTCGGCAGCCCGACTTTGGCCTCCAGGGACTTCTGGCCACGTCGCCAAATGCGACTTTGGCTGCGGCTCATCTGGAAGTCGTACACGGGAATCCGCAGTGAGATGCACTCCTGACACCCGTTGCAGCGAGGTTCATACACCAGCGGGCCGTGGCGACGTTGGCCAACCGCCAATCGTCGATCCAAATCCGTGGCCCGCGTACCGCCCTGCGGCAGCCAATACACCAACTCAGCCTCGCGGTCGGCCAGGTAGGGGCAAGTCAAGCAGTTCCGCTCGACTTCCAAATCGGCAGTAAATTCCAATCGGTGTTGCATAATGCAGGAGGGAGGAAAAATCGACGATCACCAGCCCAAAGCACGCAGCTACGATTATAGTTGACCGCGTCCGCCTGGCTACAACCCTGCCGCGACCGCTCGCGTTTTGCCGCAGCTTGGCGTAAAACGGAACTGACCAGCCGGCCGACTCTCTGGGGGTGAGGCTAACCGTCGATTTGCGGTCCGAGCAACGGCACGGTCAATGAGAAGCTGGGACGTAGCCCCGGTCACTGAAAAGGGATTGAAATGTCAGGCGATTTGACGGGACCTTTGATTTCGGCTACCGAGTTGCAACGGCGCTTGGCGGAGGGCTCGGTCGTGCTGCTGGATGCCCGCGGCGGCCCAGACGCTGCCGCTCGGTTCGCGCAAGCCGCCATCCCGGGCGCGCGACGCGTGGACCTGGAAACGGAACTTTCCGCCCCTTTTTCCGACGCCGCCGTCGGCGGTCGACATCCACTGCCCGATTACGATGAGTTTGTTCAGCGGGTAGCCTCCTGGGGGATCGGACCACAGACACAAGTGGTCCTGTATGACGACAAAGGCGGTGGGAATGCGGCCGCTCGCGGATGGTGGATGCTGCGGGCCATCGGTCTCCAACACGTCGCCGTCCTGGACGGTGGCTGTCAACACTACCCACACCTGACAGCGGGCAACCCCGAGGTCCCAGCCGCCTCGGCGGTCCCCCCCGAGCCGCTGGGCAGAGGCACCGGCCAATGGCAACGTCCGCTGGCGACGATCGCAGATGTGGAGCAATCCAGCCGCTCGGCCATCGCGGAATACGACCAAAAACCGCTCGAAATGGACCGCCCGCCGACGATTTCCAGCAATAATTCGACGGAATCCCACAATCCATCAAGCGAGCCTGTCCTGGACGAGTCGAAAACGGCCGAGGGCACGATATCGTCAGGTACAGGAACGGTCGACTCGAGTCGGAATGTGGTTGGCGGCGAAGGGGTCGCAACCATCGGGGCTGGAACCATGACCTGCCCTCTGGTCATGGACGTCCGCGAAGCTTTTCGGTACCGCGGGGACTCCGAGCCGATCGATTTGGTCGCTGGGCATATTCCTGGGGCGGTGAACTGCCCGTTCTTGGAGAACTTGGCCACTGACGGCCGGTTCCTGCCGCCGGCCGAGCTGCGCGTCAAATACAACCAATGGCTGGTGGGGCGTTCTCCAGCCGACTTGATTGTGCATTGCGGCAGCGGCGTCACGGCTTGCCACACGCTACTGGCCCTGGAGATCGCCGGTCTGCATGGGGCGCGCTTGTATGTCGGCTCATGGAGCCAATGGTCGCGGAACGACAAACCCATCGCGACCGGGAGTTAAACGCCGGTGTTGATTCGCCTGTTCCTGCTGTTTGTGCTCGTGCCCACCGCGGACCTGGTCTTGCTGTGGATCTTGTTTGTCACCTTGCCGTGGTACGTGACGCTACTGACGATCCTGATCACCGCGTTGTTGGGAACGTACTTCTCCCGGCAACAAGGTGCCCGTGTCCTACGTGAAATTCGCCATGAGCTGCAGCGGAATCTCCTGCCAGCCAACTCATTGGTCGACGGGGTCTTGGTCTTTACCGCTGGCGTTTTACTGATCACGCCCGGCGTCCTAACAGATCTGGCTGGGTTTGCCTTGCTTTTACCCCCCGTCCGTCGCTACCTACGCAACGCGGCCATCGAATACCTAAAGCACAAAGTCAAAGTCGAAACCGTGACCTTCACCTCCCAATTCAACCAATTCAACGGCGGGTTCGGCCCCCATGGTCCCCACTACACGGATGACAATACGGTGGATGGCGAAGTCGTGGACCGACACCTGCGGCCACAACACCGCGTCCCAGAAGCCCGCCAGGACGAAAATCGGTAACGCCCGAACCGCATTCCACGGCGAAAAAATCGTAACCGTTCACGCCTCGTAGGGTGTCATGCAGCAAGTCGGGCTAACTGTCGGATCGTCGCCGAGCAAAAGCAACCGGAGAACGCTAACGGTTTGCCCCGCGAACCATCCGACTGGCGGAATGCACCAGCCCCAAAATCGGACCGTCAACCGTGAACGGTTACAAAAAACATAACCGTTCACGCCTCGTAGGGTGTCATGCAGCAGGTCGGGCTAACTGTCGGATCGTCGCCGAGTAAAAGCAACCGGAGAACGCTAACGGTTTGCCCCGAGAACCATCCGACTTGCGGAATGCACCAGCCCCAAAATCGGACCATCAACCGTGAACGGTTACAAAAAATGTAACCGTTCACGCCTCGTAGGGTGTCATGCAGCAAGTCGGGCTAACCGTCCGATCGTCGCCGAGTAAAAGCAACCGGAGAACGCTACCGGTTTGCCCCGAGAACCATCCGACTGGCGGAATGCACCAGCCCCAAAATCGGACCATCAACCGTGAACGGTTACAAAAAAATCAACCGGCTCGCTTGCCCCATTTTTGGCCCAAACGCGCGGGCCATCACTGGGCGGCAGAGGATCGCCCCAGCGACGTTCGCCAGTTGGGATTGACTACCAGGCCATGACGAGCGGCCAGGTCCAAATGTTCCCAGACCTCCGTCGCCGTCAGACGGCGAATGGCCGCCGTCTCGATCGCAGAAAAACCCTCGACGAACATCCGCCAAGTCCAATAGTACTCGGGTAAATTCGGTCGCTCACCACCCACCTCGTCATCCAAACTGTCCGCCCACTCGCGGGGTACCGCCTCGGAGCGTTCGTCGCCCCAGTTCGACGTTGCACCACGACAGTCGGCCGGTAAAGACTCGGCCGGTAAAGACTCAGGCGGTAAAGACTCAGGCGGCAAAGACTCAGGCGGCACAGACTCGGCCGGCACAGACTCAGGCAGCAACGCATCGCCTGAATCGCTTGAACTCGCAGCAGTCGTAACTGCGGGCACGGGAACTGGTGGCGGTGGTGTTGGCTCCGAGTTCGCCTCGCCCCGCTGCGGCTCGCGGACCGGTGCCAGGTTCTGAATCTTCTTGACCAACGCATTTGGCAATTTCACGACCGGAGGGGAGCAGCGCCCGCACATCACCTCAGTTCCAAGTGTCGAGATTTCGATCGTCGGTCGAAACTTGTTCAACTCGACTTGATTCAGCAGTCCGGCGTCCAACAGGGCTTCGATCAGCACGCCAATATCTTTGACGGTCAACCACTGCAGCGCGGCAAAGGTCTTGACCCGATGCAATCGCAGGGAGGCCAGCTTCTGAGCAGAGCTACCAGAGAGCATTTGACACAGCAGCGTCTTGCCGATGCGCCCGTGCGTCCGGGCCGCGCCACTGAGCGCAATCTGCATTGTCGTCAAGACGGCGTCGTGGATCGGCGGCGCAACACGGGCTGGTAATGTCGCCGTCCCCGCATCGGCCGCGCCCGCTCCACTGGTCTGCCCACTGGTCTGCCCACTGGTCTCGCCACTGGCGACCGAGTCCGCGGGCGCAGCCCCAGCCGATCGATCGATGACCGGCACCTGTTCCCAGCTCTTGCCACGACAGTTGTCGCATTTGCCACAGCGACCTTGATCACGATCGCCAAAATACTGCAGAATGTCGCTTTGACGGCAGCGGGGCGTGCGGCAGTAGTCCAAGACTCGTTCCAAACGATCGTACTCGGCCTTCTTTCGTCGCTCCAGTTCCGAGAAATCTATTTTCAGATCATGAAATGCCAGGTCACGGCGGCGGAAATGCACGGCTCGGCCGCGGAACGGCGCCACGTAGTCAAAGAAGTGCAAGCCACACAGGTCTCGCAGTGCCTTGGAGACCGCTTCGGCCTTGAGTTCCGTTCGTCCGACCAACCAGGGCAGATTAAAGTACACGCGTTCGAACCGTCGTTCTGCGACCATCGGCTCCAGCGCGGCCAGGACCCGCCGCGCGTTTTTCGATTCCCGTTTGACAGCGTCCGTCAATCTTGGTTGGTCCGAATCCACGCGGATACTGGCCAGATTCTGCTTGGAATCCATGCGTTCCAACACGCCGGATTGTTCCAGGATCTTCTGGCAGGTAGCGATGCCCTCGGTGCCAATGCTGATTTTCAGCGTTTCCTTGATTTCCTGCAGTGTCAGTTCGATCGGGTCGGATTCCTGAGCCAAGAGGAACTGGTAAACGGTCTGCACCACCGAGCGACTCGGGTAGTTGTTCTCGATGAAGAACTCTTGAATGAAGCGGTCCTGGTGGCTGAACAACAGCAGGCAGCGACTTTCACCACCGTCCCGACCCGCTCGGCCCACTTCTTGATAATACGCCTCCAACGAACCCGGCAGTTGATAGTGGACCACGAACCGCAAGTCGGGTTTATCCACGCCCATGCCAAAGGCATTGGTCGCGATGATGATCGGCACTTGGCCCGACATGAATTGGTCCTGAATCAGCCTTCGCTGATTGGGCTCCAGGCCACCGTGATAGAAGGCCGTGGGGCGTTTGAGATTCTCGCGGAGCAGTTCCACCAACTTTTCGCAGTTCTTGCGAGTGGCCGCGTAGATGATGCCGCAACCCGGCGTATGCTCGAGGAACTGCAGCAGGCGTTGATCTTTGGCCGCAGCACCGTGCGGCGTCTCTACGAACAGACTCAGGTTCGTGCGAGCGAATCCCGAGATGAACGTGGCTGGGTCGCTCAGTTCCAAACAGCGAGCGATGTCTTCCCGAACCAACGTCGTGGCGGTGGCTGTCAACGCGATTGTCTGTGGGTTACCCAACTTCTTGCGGAAACGCCCCAGTCGTTGGTAGTCGGGGCGGAAGTCATGCCCCCACTGGCTGATACAATGCGCCTCATCCACCGCCAACATCTGCACCTGGATCGAGGCGATGGCCTCCAGGAACCGATCGTTTCGCAGGCGTTCCGGTGCCACGTAGACCAAGTCGTATTTACCCGCCTGCATGGCCTGCAGCCGCTCGTACTGCTCGGACGGACTGAGACTGCTGTTGATGAAGGTGGCGGAAATCCCCTGGCGCTGCATCGAATCGACTTGATCTTTCATCAAGGCGATGAGCGGCGAGACGACAAAGGTGACGCCGGACCGAGCCACGGCGGGGAGTTGGTAACAGAGACTCTTGCCACCACCGGTCGGCATGATGCACAGGCAATCGCGACCGGAAAACACCGCATCGATCACGGCGCGCTGGCCCGGTCGAAATTCGGACAAGCCGAAGCGATGCAAATGAGCCTGCGGATCAATCGCCTCGGTGGTCATACCCTCAATCGACCCCCACAGTATTAAAGATGCGGTCCCCCGCGTCACCCAGGCCCGGCACAATGAAATTCTGCTCGTTCAAGCCTTGGTCGACCGCACAGACATAGACATCCAAGTCGGGACACTGCCGCTGCAACCGATCGATGCCTTCCGGGGCGGAAATAATCGACAGCAGCTTGATGTGGGGGACGCCCCAACGCTTGAGTGTCTCGTACGCCAGAACCGCTGACCCGCCCGTGGCCAACATCGGATCCAAGACCATGGCCAAATCCACCGGACGGCCCGGCCGCAACTTGCTGTAGTACTCGACCGGTTGGGCCGTCGCCTCGTCACGATACAAGCCCAAATGCCACACCTGGGCCATCGGCAGCAGACTCAGCACCGGGTCGATCATCCCCAACCCCGCACGCAGGATCGGCACCAAACCGATAACCGACTTTAGCTCCTGGCCCTGGTAGGCGGCCATCGGCGTCTGGACTTGGCAGTCACGCAATTCCAACCCCTCGGTCGCGCGAAACACCAACAAATTCGTCAACCGTCCGACCAACGTTCGAAACAGCTCCGGCGGCGTGTCCCGGTCCCGCAACTGGGTCAGGTGGTGCCGGACAACCGGATGATCAATGATTTGCAGGTTCATACCAGTCTCAAGGCTCCATTCAGGCAAGGTCCAGTGCCCCCGTTATCCGGGGCCACCCACCGACGCGGGCCCGCATTTTATCAGAACCTCCTTCGCGGTAGAATCCATGGCCGGGACGTTGTCCCGAACCGTGGAGACTCGACGCACCGCCGTGCGTGACAGTGACTCACGGCAATCATTGACAAACTCAATGCCAGGCAGAATCGGGAGCATGAGTCGGCAGATGTCAGAACTTTTCTCAGACTGTCCGGTGGTCAAAATCGTGTCTGGCGGCCAGACCGGCGTGGATCGAGCGGCTTTGGCCGTAGCCGTCTATCTGGGGATCCCCCACGGCGGCTGGTGCCCGCTGGGACGACGAGCCGAGGACGGCACCATCCCATCCTGCTACGACCTGCAAGAAACCGAATCGCCCAACTACGCGGTCCGCACCCTGCAAAATGTGCTCGACAGCGACGGCACCCTGGTCCTGACCCGCGGGTCGATTTCAGGCGGCACGGGCTTGACCATCACCCTGGCCCGACGCCACCACCGTCACTTGCACGTCGTCAACCTGTCTGAAGAACACGACTATGCCACCCTCCAGCGATGGCTGACCCAAAACCAAATCCGAGTCCTGAATATCGCAGGCCCTCGTGAAAGCACCGAACCGGAAATAACCGCCGAAGCGGAACAGTTTCTCACCAACAGCCTCCAAGCCAGCTGAGCCAGAGAAAAATTTGTTGTCGGACGAAACCTGCTCTGATACAATGAGCCACTAGCAGCCAACTCGGCTCCCCCCGCGGGGATGCCCGCCGCTGCTTGGGCTCTAGTCGTGAGGATTGGAACGGATGGACGAACCTCGGCAAACCATGGAATCGCAAACCAACTTTTCAGCACAAAACAGCAACGACCCTGCGGCCAACCCGGGAATCGTCGGTGCGGAAGAACACGCCGCGCAGGTAGCGACACAAGTGGCTACCCGACCGGCCCCCAAGCGGGACACCAAACGCAAACGCCAACCCAAATACAACGTCCTGCTGTGGGACGACGATCAACACAGCTACGAGTACGTCATCGAAATGATGCAGAAGGTCTTCGGACACTCGACCGGCAAGGGCCTGCGGATCGCCTTCGAAGTCGATAAACAAGGTGTCGCCGTCTGCTTGACCACGACCATGGAGCATGCCGAACTGAAGTGCCAACAGATTCGCAGCTTCGGCCGCGATGCCTTAATCGCCACCAGTGTCGGCTCCATGAAGTCGACCATCGAACCGGTCGAAGCCACCGGATAACGCGGCCGAAAAAAACGGCCCACTGCCACGGTCCGTTGCTACGGTCCGTTGCCCCGGTCCGTTGCTTCGGTCCGTTGCCCCGATCTGCTGCTACGGTCCGTTGCTTCGGTCCGTTGCTACGTGGCCGCTATCGCTGGGACCACAGAAGCGGAACCAGCAGGAGAAAGCCGGGGAGAGCAAAAAACACGCCCAACACATAGGCCAACGCGAAACCACGATGTCGACCAGCGGCGGCGGCCAAGCGTTCGGCAGCCCAGACCGGAAGGTTCCGCCACAACGGCATCCCAAAGATTACAAACACTCCCAAAAAATTAAACAGAAAATGCACCAAGGCGATTTCTAGAGCGGCCACGGCCAGCGGCCCGTCGATCGCGGTGGCAGCGATCAACGCGGTGATACAGGTGCCAATATTGGCCCCCAACGTGAACGGATAGATCTCCTTCAGGCTGAGGATTCCATGCCCAGCCAAAGGGACCATTAAACTGGTGGTTGTCGAGGAACTCTGGAACAGGACGGTCGCAATCGTCCCGGACAGGATTCCCGATAGCGGCCCCCGCCCCATAGCCGACTTGAGTAACTCGCGGGCCCGGTCGACCATCAGTTGTTTCAATAATTGGCCCAACAGAACAATCGACGTGACGATCAAGCCGATGCCACCAACGATTTGCCACAACCCGACCCAGAAAGCCGGCAGGATCCGCTGCGGCCACTGAAAAAACGCCTGGACCGGGTAAGTCAGCCAATGGACCAGATTGAATTGCCCAGGATCAACCCCGGCCCCGCCGGTCAACCACTTCGCCAACCATAAACTCATGGATTCCAACGGGTGGAACAACAACTCCAGCGGCAAAAACAAGGCCACGGCCATCAGATTGAACATGTCCAAGACCGTCGCCGCTGCAAAGGCCTTTTGAAATTCACCCGCAACCCGCAGGTGCGCCAGACTGACGATGGTGTTGGTGATCGAAGTGCCAATGTTGGCCCCCATCACCATCGGGATGGCCAGATTCACAGGTAACCCGCCAGCCACCAAGCCCACGATCACCGAGGTTACCGTACTGGAGGACTGCACCAGCGACGTCGCCAACAACCCGACCACCAACCCCATGATCGGATGCTGGACCAACGAAAATAAAGCTTCCGCCCGGTCGCCCGTCGCCGTCTTGAATCCCGTCCCAATGATCGCCACCGCTGCCACCAGCAAATAAACCAACCCAATCAGCTGGAACCAAGATCGAACCATGGCTGCTTAGCCTCGCTGCGACTGCCGAAACCGAAACTCAGCCTGCCAGCATACCAAGGAGCGATCGGAATTTATGTGAACAACCGGTTAAGGACCGCCATAATCTGCCCCAGTCCACGGTCCACGGACGGCGATCCTTCAACGGTCACTGGCCAGGTACAACCAGTCTGTGTAATCCTCTTGGACATGCTGGTTGAAGTACGTGATCGGTATCGACTCGACCCGCTTAAAGACGCTTCTCAGGGACTCCCAAGTCGGGGAATGCTGGGCGTAAGACCATAGCGCCAACACGCCGCCCGGCGTCAGATGTCTCGCCGCCGACCGCAAACCGACCTCCGTGTAAAAACGACCACTGGAGCCATCCAGCGGATCGTCCGGCGAATGGTCGACGTCGATCAAGATCGCGTCGAACCATCGCGTCACCGTCTCGTCCAATAGATACTCATAAACATCCCCACGCTCCACACTCAGCCGTGATTCCGCCATCAATGTGGCAGACAGCGGCAGCAAACCACCGCGCAGCCAGTCAATGACCTGAGGCAAAAACTCCATCACCACGACCGACTCGACCACACTCGACTCCAGAGCAGCCTGAGCCGTGTAACCCAATCCCAAGCCGCCAATCAACACCCGCCGCTCCACGCCCCCCAGTCGCTCCAAGGCCAAGCTAGCCAAAGCCCGCTCCGAATCGGTGTGCAAGCTGCTCATCAGAAATTCATGGTCCAAAGTGATCTCGGTCAGCCAAGAGTCTGGAGCCTCCGGACGACACCGCTGTCGCAGGCACAGCACTCCCAGCGGCGTCTCTTCATAAGCCAAAATCTTCAAAAAAGGCGCTGCCAAAACTGCTTACCGATCGTCAAGGACCCTGGGCGGCGCGGCGGCAAGACTCCGACCTCGCATCGCCACAAGCCACCCGTTGCCTGACGCCAACCCACGCCCTACAACATCGAAGCCAACCCGGGCCCATCCTAACCGCTCCCCCAGCACACGCTAGCACCCTGAACGGGAGGGGTAGGTCGAACAAACGCGGATTTTTCGCCCTACTGGACCTGCCACCGCTAGGCTGGCTGGCGTTTTTCCAGCATTCGGTCGGGGTACGCCTCGTCGGTCGATCGCGTTCCACCGCAATCGTCCCTGGATTCGTGTTGTGAAAATCAGCGGGCAGAGTTTAGAATTGGCTCCCGTGGAATCCGCTGATCGATGGACCGCCGAGCGGGTGCTGGGCGAATCGGACGGGCGGGCCGAGACGGTGATTAGCTTCAATCCAGAGCCAAGGAAGGCGCTTCGTGGAACCCAACCAACGCGACATCGCCGATGTGCTCGGGATTTCCCTGATCCTCTCCGACGTCGACGGCGTTTTGACCGACGGCGGTATCCGCTACGCGGGCGATGGCCCAGAATCGAAAGAATTTCACGTCCGCGATGGCCTGGGTATCAAGCTGTGGCGTCTGGCAGGCGGACAATTTGGCATCATCACCGCTCGGTCGTCCCCCGCCGTCGAACGCCGCGCCAAGGAGCTGGGCGTCGATTATCTGGTGCAGGGGCAGGAGTCGAAGTTGGCCCAAGCCAAGGCCATTTGGCGTGGTTTGGGCTTGGATTCCAGCCAAGTTTGCTACGTGGGCGACGACCTCACGGACGTCCCGGTCTTGCAGGCCGTCGGCTGGCCGGTGACCGTCGCCGACGGGGTCGCCGAGGTGAAATCCAGCGCCCGCATGATCACACAAGCGGTCGGCGGCCGCGGCGCAATCCGAGAATTGGTGGAATACCTGCTGCAGACCCAAGGTCGCTGGGACGAAGTGGTCACCGCTTACCTGAAGTCCCTCGAGTGATCCCCATGCCCATTCGCAACGTTGTCCTGGCGTCCCTCTTAACCGGTTTGGCGTTTTTTGCCTACCTCCGCTGGATTGTCCCAGTCGTCGAAGGCCAATCCGCCGACCAAGTCCCCGAGATCGACCTGCTGGGCAGCCTCCGCGTCGAACAGCCCGGGCAATGGTTGTCGCTGTTCCCGCAGGACGCGTGGCAACGCGACCCGCAACGAAGGAACATGATCGAAGCGGATGGCAACATCGTGTTGTTTCGCGACTACCACAACCAAGACGACGGCTCCCTCCGCGTGGCTGGACTGACCTTGCTGCTGTTCGACAGCCAGGAACCCACGGCCGCCCCAGGGTTCGCGGCCGCCAGCGGTCTTCCGACTCCCTCCCCCCTAGCGGCCCCAACCAGCAACGCGCCGATCGGCGGGCAATCGGCCCCCGTCGCGAAACTTCCGCTGGTGGTCGAAGCCACGGAAGACGCCATCTTGTCCTTCGATGCCCAGACGGCTCAAGGACTCAATCGCTATGGGGACTTGAAACGCGTGGAGTTTCTCGGACGAGCCAAGTTCTGGCGACTGAGCGACACCCCGGCGGATTCGTTCGTGATCGACACGCAGCAACTACAGATCAACGGCCACGAAGCGACCACCACCGCCGCAGTTCACTTTCAGTTCGGCGAATCAACAGGGATCGCCACCGGGCTGCAACTGACTTTCGACAATCCCGACAACTTGCACACGCAGAACGCCAACGTCACGAAGATCCAGGGCCTACGCCATCTGCGTTTGGGCCGCATCGATCAATTGAACTTGGTGACGGACGACCAACGGTCGTTGGACCTGACGTGCCGCGGTCCAGCCGAGTTCCACTTTCGTCGCTCGCTGGCCAAGTTTTCAGACGACGTCCGGGTCCTGGATCGCGATTCCGGCCACTGGAGCATGGGCAACGTCATGCTGGTGCAGTTCCAACCGCCCGCCGCTCAATCAGCAACGCCACCGGAAACGCCCGCCTTGACCACGCGACTCGCGCCGCAAGCCCTGTGGTTCTACGGAACCCCTGCCTTTGTCTTGCAGCCGGACTCCGCCTTGCAATTGGCTGCGGCCGTCTTGCATTACGACGTCAACAAAGGCGAGTTCACCGCAGGCTCTCTGCCGACCACCGGCGTCGAACCATGGATGATGGAGGCCACAACCGCGGCCGATCGCTCGGTGTGGTCGCATGTCGAGTTTCAACGCGGTGGATTTCAGTTGCGGACTCCACACGTGAAGTACCTGCAAGCCAAACCACCGACCGACTCCTCAGCTACCGACTCGTCAGCTACCGACTCGTCATGGTCCGCGAGCGACAGATCGGTCACCTCAGCAGACAAGCCGCTCGGCGGTTCCCTCGGACTACTGGGTGGCGGCAAATTGGAGGCTGCCGGACCCGGCGCCCTCTGGCACGACGGCCCCGTGGGTAAACCACCGATTGAGGTGCAATGGCAAGATCGCTTGACCGTGACTCCCGACATCGAGAACCCGGCCCAGTGGCTAATCACGGTTCGCGGCGAGACGCTGACGTGCCTGGATGCCGAGACCTATTTTAGGGCCGATGACCTGTACCTTTGGCTGCAACCGACACCCGTCGCCGCACCAGCCGCCGTCGCTGCACCAGCCGCCGTCGGGATGACCGATAAATGGCAGCCTGACTTATTGATGGCACGCGGCAACGTCCGCTTCCAAGACGAGCGTCTGCGAGCGTCGGTCAGGGAGACTCGAATCTACTTCCCCTCAACAGACGTTGCCGCTGCCACACCCAACGACTTGGTCGCCACACCCCGTGGTGACATCGCCCTCGTCTCCGCCACCGCTCCGGCACCCAGCGACCTCAACCGCCTGAGGCACGACTCAGTGGACTCAGTGGGTTCGCCGCACACGGTGGGCTCAGTGGGCGCAGTGGACGGAATTGGCTCAGTGGGCTCGGCCACGCCGCCTGCAACCATCCCACCGACACGCCTGCCGCCGCTGTCTCGTCGACCCACGGTCAGCCCCCCACTCCCGCGGGCGGCGCGGGGCTCGGATATCACAGCGGAAACCATGGTCCTGCAATTGGTGCCGGTGCTCGACCCGCGTGCCAGCGCGCTCCCACTTGCCGCACCTGCCGCAACGGGCGCACCTGCCTCAACGGGCGCAACAGGGAATGCCTATCGCGTCGAGACGATCGACTTGGATGGTGGCGTGGTTATCGAAGAAGCCCAATGGAACGAGCAGGTACCCGATCCTGCACGAACGGGTGGTAGCTCAACAGCACTCGGTACCGAAACCCCTGACACCGAGTTCTCTCCGCGCTACCGCTTGTTAGGACAACGCGTGATCGGGCAAGCGGCCGCCAATCGAGCGACGCAGCACTCGGACGCCGCGGGCGATTGGAATTCCACAGAGCCCGCTGGTACGCGACGCTCCCCGCTCCCGCATGACTCAACGGCCTCCAATCAAGGGCCATTGGCGGATGCGTTCGTTTGGGCCATCCAAGGCCCCGAAAACCAGCCCGCACGATTGCTGACTCCCGAAGCCGAACTGGCCTCCGTCGAGCTGAACTTCGATCAGGCTCGGCAATTGACGTGGACCAATCACGCCGGTGTAGTGCAATTTGCGATCCCATCCGAAATCAAACCAACTGCTCCCAACGCACCACTCGCGCAGGTCGACACACCGGCAATGGGCAGCGGCACAGTGCCCAACGGCCGCGGCAGTGCGACTTGGCAGGATGGCATGCAATTCAACGGCCGCGATCTGCTCCTCGACGGTCACATCAAGCTCGATATGGATCGCCCGACTGCCACTGGCCAGCAGGAACGGCTACAGGCCCATGCCGCTCGGCTGACATTGGAACTGCAACAACCCGTTCGCCTGGATGGACTGAGCGACGAGCAGCGCGGTGCACCGAGCCAACGCGTGGCGGCCAAACGCTTGTGGTTGTACGCGAAGACAGAGCCAAACCAGCCAGCCACCGACTCGCCCGTACGTATTTATCAACAACGTCGAGACACCCGCGAGGCGCTGCTTGCTCAGGAGGTCATCTGGGCACAACAAGTGGAGTTACGACTGGATCAGAACCAGTTTCAAGTGACGGGACCGGGAACCGTTTGGAGTCTACGTCCGGGCAGTTCCTCCGCTACCCGGCCGGTCAATGCTGGCCCCATCGCGGCTGATCCTTCCCGACCAACCCTGACGTTTCTGAAAGTGCAATTCCAGCGCGAGATGAACGGACATTGGAGTGAAGGCCGAGTCGACTTGTTGGGTCCCGTCGCGGCACTTTACGGCAAGACCGACGATTGGCAAATCATGGACAATGAAACGCGTTTACTCGACCCAATCAAGATCACCAGCAACCAGATGACGTTGAATCGGTGGCAGCCGACGCCCGACGCGCCCTTTGAACTGGAGTGGGAAGCGGCTGGTCGAGTGCACGTGTTGGGCGAGGACTTTGAGGGTACCTCGCAACAGATCAACTACGCCCAGCAGCAGGATCTGTTGACGCTCCGAGGCGATGGTCGCGGCCCGGCCAAGTTCTGGCAAATCGCCACGACCAACGGACAACGGAATCATCTGGCCGCTCAGAAGATCTGGTACCGTCCGCAACACGAGGACTTCTACTTCGAGGGCTTCCAAGAGGGGAATTTGAACTTCTTCTCGGGACGCCGCGGCCCGACTCCCCCGGATGCCGAGCAGCGTTAGTGGCCGGACTACCCCGCACGACCCCGAAAATAGGCACCCGCCAGTGGACATTTTGCGGCGGGAGCACTCGAAAAGCGGCAGCGAACAAGGTAAAATTCGATGCTCCATTTACGGGTGTCGGGGCGCCGCGGAGCCAGTCGTTGCCGTAAAACGCCCCCTCGTGCGAACAGCCAACGCCGATCGACACGATGACCAACGGCGGGCGAACGGCGGGCGAACGGCCGGGCGGAAAGCACCCGCCGCGAGGTTCAACAACCGGCTGTGAACGGCTACAATTCGACCGACGGTTCATGGCCCGACCAGCCGCCTCGGTCCCCGAGCGACTCGGCAGCTCTCGGACGCGGGTCGGACTGCCGTCGCCTGGACAACGTGATCCCTTCGAGCCTTGTCGACCCATGCTGATCAAACAAAAAAAGATCCTGCTGACGCCCATCGAACGCGACGCCATGCGTGTCGCTGGACGGTTCAACGCCGAATTGATGGATTTTGTTCGCCCACACGTCAAGGAAGGTGTCTCGACCGGCGAGATCGATCGGATGGTGCATCAATACACCCTCGACCACGGCCACATCCCCGCGTGCCTGGGTTATGGCCCAGCCAAAAACCCGTACCCAAAGTCCTGCTGCACCAGCGTCAACCAAGTGGTTTGCCACGGCATCCCCGGCAACTACGTGCTGCGACCCGGTGACATTGTCAACTTGGACGTGACCACGATCGTCGATGGATGGCACGGCGACCAGTCGGAAACGTTCATCATCGAACCCATCGCCGGCGAAGTGCGCCAGGTCGTACAGTGCGCCTTCGACTCCCTGCATTTGGCCATCGAGGCCTTGACCCCTAGCTGCAGCCTGGATCTGATCGGCCAAGTCATTGCTCGGCACGCCGCCCAGTTCCGCTTCGGCGTCGTCGACAAGTACGTCGGGCATGGCATCGGCAGACGCTTTCACGAACCGCCCAACGTGTCTCACGTACCCACCCGGGAAGCCAAAAGCCAACGCATCGAACCTGGGCTCTGCTTCACCATCGAACCCATGATCAACGGCGGCTCCAAAAAGACCATCGAAGATACCCGCGACGGTTGGACCGTCCGCACAGCCGACGGCAAAGTCTCCGCCCAATTCGAACACACCCTGCTGATGACCGAGACCGGCATCGAGGTGCTAACTACCACCCAATTGGGACCGCAACGTGGTCACAAGTTCTAACCCACGACCCGTCCGCTGCGGCGTAACCGTTCACGGGCGGAAGGTAATCTTTGAGGCCGGTGCATTCCGCAAGTCGGGTGGTTCCCGGGGCAAACCAGTAGCGTTCTCCAGTGGCTTTGACTCGCAAACGATCGTGGAGATAGCCCGACTTGCTGCATGGCACCCTACGAGGCGTGAACGGTTACGCTGCGGCCGCTTTGGTTTGCCCAGCATCTTGAGCTGGGCCGTGGCGTTCTTGCTACTCACGCACGGCGGCCCGTCGCGGGTCATGGCGCAATTGCCAGCCGATCGTTCGGCCGTGGCGCATCTGGAGCAGCTGGAGCAACGCCAACTATTCGGCTCGGTTATCCGCTACAGCGAGGCTCGATTCAATCAACAGGACTTGCCGCCGGGGTGGCGCTCGCAACTGGCCGCGCGGTGGATTCGTGCCTTGACGTTGCGTACCTTGAATCTGGAACCGAGTGCGGCGGCCAGCGTCTGGCCAGAGGTCCGCGCGACGACGCAGCGATTGGTGGCCGAAACTCGGTTTTTTCCACAACATTTTTTGGTCCGCTTTCAGGCCGCTCTCATTGGCCTGGGCGAGGCGCGATTGGCCAGCCTACTGCCGGAAAACTCGGCGACCCGGGGCGATCTCCGCGAACAAGGCGTGGCAGCCGCCCGCGAAACCCTGCAGCAGTTGCGTGGTTTGCAACAAGAGATCCTCCAATTCGCCACGACGGTGCCCGAGCGGCCAGCCGCGACGACCGACGCGTTTCCGGAATTCACTCGTGAACAGTTGTATGCCCTCGCGCGGGATGTCGAATACCAAATGCTGGCGGCCATGGCGGTGCGAGCTCGGTTCTACGGCCCCGCGGATCTGGCCAGTCGACTCGATACCGCCCAGCAAATGGTCGATTTGGCAACAACCCTGCAGCCGAAGGTGTCGAACGAATCGCTTCTCTGGTGGGAGACCCAATACCTAGCCCTGGAGGCCATCCGAGCTTTACAGGACTGGCCGCGGTGGCAAACGAAATGGGAAAACTCCCCGTTGCCGCTGGCGCCGACCGAGGTCCTGGGGAAACTGGTGGCCGCTCGCTTGGAAGCCCAACTGGACCGACAGGAGTGGACCGAATCAGTGGCCCAGGCCAACGATTTTTTTCGCTTGCTGCAGACGCGCGATGCCGCCAGCCTGGGCACGATTAAAAACCCCGGCGACCTGAGCGACGCCACGGCCTGGCCCGAATTTGATGTGGCGCGGGCCCGGTTGTATTTCTTGCTGGCCGTGGAAGCCGATCGAGTCGCCAGTGAGTCGTCGGGGCAAACCGTGACGACCACGCGACTCGCCGCCGAATCCCAGGTGCTGGAGTTCTCTCGGTCCGTCAGTCGTCAACATGGTGGATTTTGGAGCGGTGACCTCACCCGCCGACTGCTGGGCAGTGTCGCCAACAGCCGGCCCGCCGAAAATGTCTCGCCACTGCTGTTGCGGCAACTGATCAGCGATGGCCAATGGGACCAGGTGCAAGATTTGACTCAAGTCGGCATCGAGCAGGCGCGGAGCAACGGCAACGCGGAGCTGGCCTTGGAATTGGCCACGTTAGTTGCGGGAACGGCCCGGTTATTGGAGCCACGGCCGTGGATGGTGGAGCGAATCGAGGCCGCGACCTTGCCACACGCCGCCCACCCGCGGGCCGCAGCGATCCATCATTACGCCAACATTTTGGCCGCCAAGCTGCCGCGTCGCGACGACAACCAACCACCAGCCGCCTTGGCAGTCTGGCAGAGACATGTCCAGACCTGGCCTGATGTCGAGACGGCTCACCAGATCCGCTTGCAGATCGCCGCCGCCTTGGAAGGACAACAGCAGCCGGCAGCAGCCGCGGCCCAGTTGTTGGACATTCCGGCTGAATCGCCCAGCTACCCTCCGGCGCTCGCACTTTTGGAGTCCGTCTTGGCGGCAGACTTGTCACTGGCCGGCCAAGATGCCGCCCTGCGATCAGCGCGAGCCCAGCATTGGGTGGATGCGTTGCGTCCCCGTGTGGAAGTCAATGGCCAGTGGCCAACGCAGTGGAGCTCGTCCGCGCAACGCCTCGCCCTGTTATTGGTGCAACTCCAACTGGACACTCCCGACCCACAAGCCAGCTGGATCGCGGGCTTGTTGCGGCTCGTCGAACAACGCGGCCCGACCCTCGAAGCCGACCTCCGCTCCCGCTTGACCGTCGTGGCAGTCCTGGCCGAATACCATCAAGCCGCCGCCGGACAAACGGCCATGGAAGCGTTGCAGGAACCGGCCGCGGCCATCACCGATGGTGACTATCGCTGGCTGGCCCAAAGCTTCGATCGGCGTCTACCCTCGCTGGGCTTAGCCGGCGAACGGGACCTGGGACGCAGCACCTCGCGGGCCGGCATGGTCCGACGGGCCGCCCAGTCGCAACTGGTGGTGATCCAGGCGTGGGAGACCAAATACCCCGCCTCGGCGGCGACCCTCAACGATTGGCTGACTCGACAAAAGATCCATGCACTCAATTATTTGGAGCGAACCCCAGAAGCCCTGGAGCTGGCGCGAAAGGCCGCTGCCGCCAGTGAGAAGAGCTTGCCACATCAACAATGGCTGGGCTACACCCTGAGTCGTTCCAATCATCCGACCGACACCGCCGCGGCAGTATCGCAATGGCGCAAGATCGGCTCACTGACGCCGAAAAATTCGGATCCGTGGTTCGAGGCCAAGTATTATTTGGCGGATGCCCAACGCCGACTCGGCAAGAACGAAGAGGCTTGGCGACTGCTACAATACGTCAAACAAACAGAAAACGCCGCTTGGCAGAAAACCCCACAACGCGATCAGCTCGAACGCCTCTTGCAGTCGATTTCACCTTGACCGAATCCGCCAGACTCTCTAAATCCTGATAGCAAGGGCGAAATGGATTCCCCCTCGTGCTCGGGAGCGATTTGTGAAACGCGTGACATGCTGTGGGCTGCTGCTGTGGCTATGGATGGGCATGGGCTGGCCCCTGACGGTCGCTGCCCAACAAACCGTCGTTGATTTGAGCCTGAACCCAGCGCAATCCGAGCGTTTTGTCCTGCTGCGAAACGGTGCCATGTTCGCCGGTCGCGTCGAGAAGACCAACGGGCGTTACACGGTGCAAATCGACCCCCAAACCACCGTGAATCTGGATGCCAACCGCGTCTGGGTCGTCGCCGACTCCAAGCTGGAACTGTTCGAGTTCCGTCGCGCAAGAATCTCGGCTTACGATCAGGATGCCCAATTCGAACTCTGGCAGTGGTGCCTGCAGAATGACATGTTGACACCCGTCGCCGAGGCGGTACCCACCCTGAGGGAGCAAGGCTTCCCGGAAAGTCGCCTCCGCTCCCTCGAACTTGGCCTGGCCCGGGCCCGCGGTGAATTGCCTGTCCCCACACTCACCCCCCCACCGGCAAACGCGAACATGCTGAGCAACACCGCGCCGCTGCCGCATCGCCCAGCGGTAAATCCACGAGGGACAAATCGACCAACCGCCCACCCGAACGAAGCGACCCACGCGATCGACGCGACGTCCCACACGACACCCACACCGGTCATCAACTCGGTATTCTCTTTCTACGATCAGCCCGGGTTCGATAACGACACGCGCGTGCAAGAGGCCATTTCAACGAGCATCAAACAAACAGCCGTAGACCAGTTCAATGAATCGGTCCATTGGGCCTTGATCCAAGCCTGTGCCGGTTGCCACTACCCCGAAAACGAGGCCTTGCGGCAAGTATCCGCGTTCGCTCTGGAGATACCTGGCGGTCCCAACAAAGCCACACTCGAACAGACGCGGCACAACCTGGAGCAACTGCGACCGCTGCTCAACCGCGACAACCCAGGCAATAGTCGCCTGCTGTCGTTGATCTCAGAACCGCACGGCGGGCAAAAGTCACCGCCAGTGGCCGCAGATTCCGCGGATTTTCGTCAAATCACTCAGTGGGTCTACCGCAGTGGCGTGCATCAATCCGGTACCAGCGACGACTCCCATGTCACGCTCGCCGCCGCCACGGAATCGGACGTCGCCGCGCCGGCCATGGCTTCACCCCAGGCATCCACCCCAGACTTCGCCTCGCTGCTGCCAAACTTAGGTCCCCAAGTCGATCCCCAACGTCCCTACGACCCGACCCCGTTCAATCGGCACTTTCACCCCGGCAAAACAGTGCCCCCCAGGCCAAACGATCTTCCACGCGGACCGACGCCACTCGCAACGACCGAGAGCCCCAGAACCACTGAACCCTCGGCACGGAGCCCACTGACCGCACCGCTCCAAACGTCCGCGCAGAACCCGGCGTCCGCGCAGAACCCGTTCCCTGAGGTGAACCCAGCGTCTGAGGTGAACCCAGCGTCCGAGGTGAACCCGGCGTCCGAGGTGAACCCGTTCCCTGGAACGATCGAGCGACCACTCGGTCTGGCACCGCGGCCAGTGAGCGATCGTCGGACGGCGACTCCCCCTGCTCCGATTCGCCCCCCAGCCACGTTGCCACGCATTCCGCGGCACGAATAACGTTTTTACTGAACTCTTTCTATAGCCACGTATTCAAAACTCACACACATGCTGCCACCCGCCTCGTCGCCGACCGAACCATCGCTGCGAATCATGCAGTTGGTGTCGTCACCGACCACCAGCGGCCCGTGTGTGTATGTTCTGGAACTATCCCGGCAGTTACGAGAGTTGGGCCACGAAGTCACCCTGGTCGCGCGGCCCAACAGTTGGGTGGCCGAAGAATCGCGGCGGGCCAGTTTCCCCACGATCCTCTCCAACCAGCATCGCTTCCCACCGTCGGAACTTTGGCGGTTGCGGAGCGAAGTGAACGACCGCGGCATCCAACTATTGCACACCCATATGAGCCGCGCGCACTTTATGGGCGTGTTGCTGCGGGGCCTGTGCCAAGTCCCCTGCGTCGCCACGGCGCACTGCCGCAAGATCCAGGCCCACTGGTCGCTGAACAATCATGTCATCGCCACCAGCCGCGACACCGAGCAGTTCCATCGCCGGTACAACTTGGTCCCGCAGCGGAACATCTCCACCATTTATTGCCCGGCCCCGCAGCGGCTGCTCTCTGATCAGCCCACCAACGCAACGCTGTCCGCCACCCACGATTCGCTCTACGACGCGAGACTGGTGCGTCAATGGCGGCAACAGTGGGGCTGCTCGGCCAACGAGTCAATGATCGGCGTTGTCGGTGAGATCTCGCCGGCTAAGGGGCAACGTGATCTGCTGCAGGCGGTCCGTATCCTCCACGCCGCCGGACGCCCAGTCCGCTTGGTTGTGGTCGGTAACCACCGCCGTGAATACGTCTGGGAACTGCAACGCCAGGCTCGCGATCTGGGTATCGGCTCATTGGTCCATTGGGCCGGTTTCAGTCGCCAAGTCCCGCAGCTGATGACCGCATTGGATGTTTATGCCTGCCCATCTCTGAGCGAAAGCCTGCCGTTGACTATCCTCGAGGCCATGTCGGCGGCTCGTCCGGTCGTCGCCACCTCGGTCGGCGGAATCCCAGAAATCATCCAACACCGCAAAACCGGTCTATTGGTCCGTCCCAGCGATCCGGCCGCCCTGGCCCTGGCCATCGCGGAGATTCTCGATCGCCCCGCCCTGGCCGCCCGCCTGGGTCAAGCCGCTCAAGCCCTTGTACAGCAAGAGTTTTCGCCCCGGACGCAGACGAGCAAGGTCATCA
Organism: Pirellulaceae bacterium; assembly: GCA_018402565.1. GTDB lineage: Bacteria > Planctomycetota > Planctomycetia > Pirellulales > Pirellulaceae > M30B19. Next base: position 401,378 of record JAGYIQ010000006.1, read on the forward strand.
ACTTGTATCGCCAACTCCTGACTACACCCAAACAGCGGCTCCGGGCCGCTTAGGACTTGTCAGTAATTAACTTACCGGATTGGAAATCAGCCGGAGTGCGTTAGCACCCGGTTTTTACGGCAATTAGACGCTGACCGTTTCGGGCAATTCGGTAACTCATTCGCGGACAAGTCCTTAGTGCTTTGCCACCAGTCCGTTTTTTTGGGCGGTGGCCCGCTGACCAGATCAAGCAGCAAGCACCCGTTCACCAACCGTAGCGTGACGTCGGGCACTTCGTCACGAGCACACGGCGACGGCGTCCATTGCCGGAACACGCTGGCGGTTGCTGCGTCCCATTGACGTTTGCACCTTTTTTTTGCACCCGACGGCTTGGCTGTGACAAAGCACTCGTGTAACCGTTCACGCCTCGTAGGATGCCATGCAGCAAGTCGGGCTAACCAGACGATTGTTTGCGAGTGAAAGCAACTGGACAACGCTACCGGTTTGCCCCGAGAACCATCCGACTTGCGGAATGCACCAGCCCCATGGATTACCTCCCACTCGTGAACGGTTACGCACTCGTCACTGGGGCCGCGACGTGCCTTCCGCCCCCAATTCGTCGGCAGCCGTCGTCAACTGCACGGCCTCATCAATTCCTTTCAATTCAAAATAGGCAACCGAACGATCATAATAGTTCTGGGAATCGACTGCTCGAGCCGCAAAGTACAAGCGGTTACGACTCCGTCCATCAAAGCGGTAACTCCACCGAGCCATCCCATCCTCTTCCGCAACGACTTGACATTCGTTTTGAATCAACGTTTCGCCCCACGCTTGCCCGTCCCAATAGAGACGCGTCACTTTATCTTGCACGATGACGCGAACGTGTTTGATCGGAGCACACCCGATCGCCTGGCCGGTTAACTCCAAGGGTTGGTCGCCCGTCCATTCGGCCAACGGCAGTTCATTCAACCATGTCTCTGGATCGAAGGGACGCACCGGCAACGGCGTGGGACTCTCCCACACCGAGGTCGCGCCCCGGCGGTCGGTCGCTCGGACCGTCAGTTCCATCTCCACCGACCACTGTCGACGCTCGACTGCCGTGGCAACACGGCGTTCCCCCGACTCCAATTCAATTTCCGGCTCAGCCCAAGTGCCAGGCCCCGTACGCCAATCGAACGTCCAGCCGCTCAGGACACCGCCGGGGTTGTGGAGCGTGCACGGCACAAACACGAGCTCGTCGCGCCAATCGTCACCCGACCAATACCGACCCGAGCGAGAATCCCTCACCGCAACCTCAACCGTTTCCACCCCCTCACCGGCCTCCACAAACCCCTGCAACGAAATGGGCTTGAAGGCTGGATTTTGCGGAAATTTGACCAATCGCTCCCACGGCTCCACTGGGACGCTCAACAGCGGAGCCGTCTCCAACGCCGCGGTCTGCCCACGCAGCCGGGTTTGCCACACTTCCACTTCCGCCGATGTCAGCGCCTCGTAGCGATTGTCCCATTGCTCCGGATCACGCCGTAAATCGTAATACTCACGCTCGCCATCGGCCCATTCCGTATACGCCTCCCCCTCCGTGCGGAGGGTCGTCCACACCGAAGGGATCCGCTGTCCCCACACGTTCTCCGACTCCCAACTCTGCAATAACAACTCCTGCCGGATCGGCTCGTAAGTGCCCTCAGCAGCGTTCAAGCAACGAGCGAAAGAACGGCCGTCGAACCGCTGCTGGTCCTCGGCCTTCAATCCACCGCTGCAGTCCAACAGGGTCGGAGCCAAGTCGATATTACCTAACAAGTCATTGCACACACCAGCCCGAACGCCGGGTCCACTGATCAATAGCGGAACACGAGTGATGCGGTCGTAGGGCAAACGTTTGCCCACATGGCCATGGTCCCCCAAGCGGAAACCGTGATCGGATGTGATCACAAACACCGTGTTCTCCAACCGCCCCGTCGTTCGCAGGGACTCGCGGATCCGACCCAACTCGCGATCGAATCCTGCAATACTCCGCAACCGTTCACGCCAGACCCGCGCGGTCATCGCGCGTTGCTCGGCTGTCAGTTCCAGCGGCAACGCGCGTTGGAGCGTTTGGGGCAACTCCAAGCCAGCCGCCCCGGTTTTACGCCCCCAGGCCGGAGGTTCAGCGTCGTCAAATCCATCAGCCATCTCCGGCGGGTAGGACAGGGTGTTGTGAGTGGAATCGTGCGGCGCTAACGGAAACCAACAAATCAGCTGCGATTGTTTGGACCCTTCTCGCTCCGCCAATTGCTCGATCACCACGTCCGCTTCATAAGCAGTACGATGGCGTCCCGGCACCGCCACGGTTTGCAGTTGGCGGCGATCCATGACCCAGAATTCGCTATAACGCGCCCCCAGACTGGCGTGAAAATGATCCCAACCCGACGGCAGCAAATCCGACCACTCCACGCCAACATTCGGGTCGGGAGTAAAGCCGTCGTGGACATACTTCCCCACAAATCCCGTCTCGTAGCCGGACCGTTGCCACAAGGTCGTCCAATCCAGACGGCGTCCATATTGCTGGACACCACCCGAAAACCCATTCGAAGTCGGATGATCCGGCCGATTGACTCGCACCCCATGCCGACTGGCGTACTGCCCAGACAACAAACAGGCCCGCGCCGGACCACACACGGGAGTGGTCGAATGAAAGTTGGTAAACACCAATCCCTGCCGCGCCATCTCACGCATCACCGGGAATCGCCCCACACCCGCTAAGCCACCCGGTTCTATCCCGTTGCCGTCGCCGGTCGCCGCCGATGCTGCCCCCACGCCAGCAACCTCACCCGCCAACCAATCGTCGGCCACCAAGTCCCAATCCAAGTCATCCAAGACGATCACCACATAACTGGGGCGATCGTCCCATGGCTTCAATTGCCAAGCGATCCGCTCGCGAGACCCGTAGGCCAGCAGACCCAAGATCACGACGAGCGTCAAACACCCCCAGCCCCACAAGCCACCGCACCCGCCGCTACAGAACACGGCAGCCCGAGCCTTCGCCCACTTCGCTAAACGCATACCACCTCGATCAACTCTGCGAAAAGATCTGCCCACCCATCCGCCCTATTCTGGTTGACTCCCCCCCAGCTCAACAAGGGCTCACGGCCGAAAATGATGCCGCCTGGCCCCGCTTCATCCGCGCAACCGCACCCAACCCACCTCCACCGCCCCGCACTTGAGCCCTGCATTTCGTTGGAGACTGCTCCCGCCAGTTCCCTGCCGCTGCCCAACCAAACCGCTCCAAAATGGGGTTTGGACGACGCCAACTGCCGGTAGACCCAATCCCCCACTTAAGATATATTCAGACAACAAAGCTACGAACACGGGATCCAGCCGAAAATCATCCGGTTGACCCTTCCCCACAGGTTTGTCCTGCAGGTTCCCCTACAGGCTGCCCTGCAGGTTCCCCTGGCCCGGCTGACACCGCCCCATACACCAAACATTGGTATAAAATCAACCATCCATGGCTACCCATAAAATCCTGATCGCCGACGATAACCAAGCCAATTGCGAATTATTGGAAGCCTACCTGGTGGGTCTGCCCTGCGAGATCGAAGTCGCGGAGGACGGCCAAGCCACACTGGACCAAGTCGCCGCCTTCCATCCCGACCTGATCCTGTTGGACGTGATGATGCCGAAGTTCAGCGGCTTCGAAATCTGCAAGAAGCTCAAGAGCGATCCGACCACGAAGTCGATCATGATCCTCATGGTCACCGCCCTGAACGAATTGGGCGACATCCAACGCGCTGTCGAAGTCGGCGCCGACGACTTCGTCTCCAAACCCGTCAACCGCGTCGAACTGCTCAAGCGAGTCGAAAACATGCTGTCGCTCAAACACGTCAGCGACGAAAACGAACGGCTGCGACAATACATCGAACGGATGGAACAGTCGCGCACCCCTTGAAACAGCTCGTCGTTCCTGCCCGAGACGATCGCACAAATTTGACCGAACCGTTCTCCGCCGCGAAGTAATCCTCAGGGCAAGTGCACCCACGCAAGTCGCGCCGATCGCGGGGCAAACCCTCCAACGACTCGCTGCCCCCACCGCAACACCCCGGATCGTCACCCACAAACCCTGAGCGTCACCCAGAACGTTGGACGACTCGAGCAAGTCGGTGACCGAACTGCTTAAGGGAGGTTGGGCCGGACGACCACTTTCATCATATTTGGCACGCCAGCATGCAGCCGCGCGATCCAATCGCCCGCCTCGTCCAATGTGCATTGGGCCGAAATAATTGGCCCGACATCCATCCGGCCATCGGCCATCCACTCCAAAGCCTCGCGGTACTCGCCCGCGGAGGCACAACTGCCGTGCAATGTCAGTTCGCCCGCCACCACACGTTGCAGCGGGATCTCGACTCGCGGTGAGACGTTGCCGACCAACACCACGTGCCCGCCCTTGCTGACCAACTGAATCGCCATCTCGACGGTCGGACCCGCACCGACCACCTCGTACACATGCTGCGGCCCACGTTGATCCGACCATGCCAACACACGGCTCGACAACTCGGGGTCATCGGCCGCCACCGCCAAATCGGCACCAAATTCCGTGGCTAACGCCAAACGATGCAGATCCTTATCGACGGCGGCAATCCGTTTGACACCCACCGCTCGGAGCGACTGGACCACCAACAGCCCGATCATCCCCGTCCCCACCACCAAGCACGGCTCGTCGGGTGCCGGCTGCGATCGCTTCACCGCATGGATCGCCACACTGACCGCTTCGGCCAAAGCCGCTTGCTCCATGGTGACCTCGGCCGGCACGGGGTAGGCGATGTGAGCGGGTACCGCCACACGCTGCGCAAACGCGCCATGACGTCGATAGTCGCCACACGAGACCCCTAAAACCTGGCGATGATCGCACAGGTTGATCCGACCCTGCTGGCAGGGCTGGCAACGCCCGCAGTAAACCGTCGAGTCCAATGCGACGCGTTGGCCCACAACCAGCGAATCGACTCCCGGCCCCAGTTGCACGACCGTGCCCGCCGCCTCATGCCCCATGACCAACGGTGGGATCCGCCGCCCCGTCGAGCCGTCATAGCCGTGAATATCGCTGCCACAGATCCCGACCGCTTCCACCTCCACCAACACCTCGCCCGCACCCAACTCGGGCTCCGGGAACTGCTCGTCCAACTCCAAGTTCTTGTAAGCAGTCAACACCAACGCACGCATCTGTTATGTACCTCGGATTGGCAAAACACCCCTGGGCAAGAATCAGCGGGCAGGGATCGGGACGGGCAGGTCCAACCGCTAGACAAAGGATTGGGCGGTGGGCTTGATCACCAATTCCCACACATGAGCCCGCGGCGGCAGACTGGCGACAAACCCGACCGCCGCGGCCACATCTTCGGCCTTCAACATGGTCTCACGGTGTTCCGTACTGACCGGCTTGGGTCGGTATTGCATGATCGGTGTATCGACTTCGCCCGGATGGATCATCGTCACTCGAATGCCGTGAACCCGTTCCTCCTCACCGATGCCAATGCCCATGGCGGTCATGGCAAACTTGGAGGCGTTGTAAGCGATCCCACCCAGCGGCGAGGCCCGCAGGCCCGCGATCGACCCAATCTGAATAATCAAGCCATCACCCAACCGCCGCATGCCCGGCACGACCAAATGCGTGCAGTTGAAGGCCCCCGTCGCGTTGGTTTGCAACAGTTTGTCCCACTCCTCCGGCAGCAGATCCGCCATCGATCGCCGCGGAACATTCAAACCCGCCGCATTGACCAGCAAGCGAACCGGCCCCCAGCGTTCCACGATCTGTTGGTGCACCGCGGCCGTCGCCGCCCGATCCGCCACGTCCAGGGGAAAGGCCACCAGACGCCCGTCCGCCCGCGAGCCGACCTGCTCCTCCAGTTTTCTGGCATCACGCCCCGAAATGGCCACGGTCCAACCACTGTCGGCCAAGACCCGCGCCGACGCGGCTCCGATACCGCTGCCCCCACCCGTCACCCAAGCAATTTTGTTTTCCACCGCGACACACCTTTCTTCCAGCCAGAGCGAATTAGCCCTCGATGATCCGACACCGACGCAGCACGTCACGGGCCGTCATGATGTAGGTCGTGTAAAACGGACCAAACTCCGCGTACAACGCGCTGGCTTCATCAAAACGCATCTGATAGACGATGTCCTTGAGGTACTGCGGATTCTTGGCCCACAGCGTCACGCCCCACTCCCAATCCTCCAAGCCCACGCCGACCGTGATCAACTGAGTCACCTTGCCCATGAACTTGATGCCGCTCCGCGCGTGTTCCGCCATCAATTCATTCCGAGCAGAAAAGGGCAAGGCAAACCAATTGGCGCCCGGATCTCGCCGTTTGTTCATCGGATAAAAACACGATACCGGCCAATCCGGAAACGCTGGGCACAGCCGATGTTGGTTCATCGACGGCAAGCGTTGCTCGTAACCACGCACCCGAGCCTGATACTCGGGGCTGTCCGCCGCCAAACCCTCCCGCTGCAACTTCTCGGCGAACTGCTCAACCGTTGGCACATACTCGGAAATTTCAGACATTGAAACAAACGAATACACCGGCTCGAGAAACTCGCCCAATCGACTGGACAAGAGGCCTTGGTTGACCCCCTCGACCCGCAATGGATCTTTGTCCATGATCATCAGACTGAAGTCGGCCTTATCCCCCGCCACCAAACCGATTTGGGTCCGGAGCGGCCAATCTTGAAAGCGATGATCGGGATGCCCGCCCGCCGAGGCATCGTCGTTGTTCAACGGTCCAAACAAGGCACCAAACTCGTCGGCCGCCTCGTCCCGCTCGTCGGCGGATAACTCTTGCAACACCGCCCGGTCCCACCGGTAATAAAAGTGGCTGCAGTGGTAACCCGGATGAGGCTCCAACGAGATCGGAATCTCCTGCCCCGCCGCTCCATACTTAGAATGCTCGCTCTGGCCGCTCATCTTAATTCGACTCCCGCTGCAACAGACGCCGCACACAATCCAGCAACCGCTCCATCGGGAATGGCTTCCGCAGGTACTCGTCCACGCCCAATAACTCGGCGTAATCCTGGTGCCGCTCGCCCTCGTTGGCCGTGATCACGATCACCCGCGGCGGCGCCATCTCATTCTCCCGCAACTTCTCCAACACCAAAAAGCCACTTCGCTTGGGCATCATCAGATCCAGAATCGCCAAGTCCGGCCGTTCGGTCTCGGCCACCGCCAAGCCCTGGTTGCCGTCCCGAGCCACCAGCACCTCGTAGCCCTGCGACCGCAAAGCCAACCGCAGGCTCTGGGCCACCTCCGGGTCGTCGTCCACTACCAATATCCGCGCGGGACGATCCACAGATTCGTCCGCACTGTCAGCCGAGAATTTCGAGTCCATCAATATCAAACCCATGCACGGGGAAGGGAGGGCTGCGCCGCACGATCGTGACGCGCGACCCAGGACCAAGCAGCAACCACGAGCTCACCCGCCAGCCGCACTCAGTCGCTCCCATTCTAACGCATCACGCCCCATCTCAGAAAGCGGCAGTCAGCCACTCGAGCGCAGAAAACTCCAACCGGCATTACGGTTCACCATGCCATTCACACCAAGGCATTCAGACCACGCCATTCGCACCAAACCATTCGCACCAAGCCAAGCTCAGACGACGAAGCTCAGCCGACGAAGGTCAGCGGTTGAGGTCCGACTCTTCAATCACGCGGAACCCCTTCCGCTGCAGCGTATCGGCGGCAATTTCACAATTATCGACCATCAAAGCCACCGCTTGGTTGCCATTCTGCAAGCCCAACAGCGGATAAGCCTGAACCAAATTGATCTCAGAACTCAACAACGCGGTGCAAACTCGCAACAGCGGTTGCGGATCGTCAGGCAACTCCACCGCCACCAAATCGCTCTCAATCATCGCCAATCCGGCTCGCTCCAGAATCTCCCGGCCACGCTCCGGATCCGTCAAAACGACCCGCACCAAGGAACACTCCGTGGAGTCGTGGATGTTGATCGCCACGATCCGCACCCCGCTGCCGTCAAACTTCCGCAACAGCTCCATCAATCGCCCAACACGATTCTCCAAAAACACCGTGAACTGGCGGATCGTCGGATAGTCCCGGCCCCGCAGCGTCGAAATATCGAAGCCGTCGTCTTCGCCTGATTGATCGTTCATCATCACAAAACTATCGTAAGGGTCCCTGGGTTACCTTGCCTTCCGCCGCGAAGTCGCTACTGTACTCCAACGGGTCGCCAACGCAGGCGTGACGTTTTGCCACAGCCCACGCCAGGCACCAACGCTCAGCCCATGCCAGCCTCGGTCACCGACCACCCAGCCTCGGTCACCGACCACCCAGCCTCGGTCACCGACCACTGAGCCTCGGTCACCGACCACTGAGCCTCGGTCACCGACCACTGAGTCTCGGTCACCGACCACTGGGCGAACTCGGCAAACGTCCAAACCGAGCGGTACTGACGGCCCCGGCCAGCAGCCCCTGCCCGGCCAGTAGCCCCGGCCCGGCCACGATTGGCCCGCAGCCGAGCGACGGGAGCCCCCTCCCCCAGGTTGCTCTTCGATTGTTCGCCACCCATAAGTTTAATTCACCCCAGCCACGCAGGTCAAACACACGTGTCCCCGCCGTTGCAGCCCCTACGAAAGTTCCAGATTGAAATTCGCGTGCGGTACCAAGAGACGGACGCCCAGGGCCGCGTCCACCATGCGACCTACCCGAACTACTTCGAGTGTGTGCGGGTGGAGATGTTGCGAGCGGCCGGCATCTCCTACGCCGATCTGGAGGCTTCCGGAGTCCTGCTGGTCGTCACCGAACTGGGCTGCCAATTCCACGCTGGGGCCGTGTTCGACGACGTTCTGGTGGTAGAAGCCGAGACGGTCAAGGCCAAGGGCACACGCATCCAACACAACTACACCATCCGACGCGGCGACGAAGTGCTGGTGCGAGGCCACACGGTCGTGGCTTGCATCAATCCCCAAGGGCGTCCACAACCGCTCCCCGAGGTCCTGCGGCCCGCCAATTTGGGGCTCGAACATCACGCGTGATCTGGTGACACAGCTCCCTCACGGTTGCCACTCAAGGTTGCCACTCAAGGTTGCCCCTCACGGTTGCCCCTCACGCGTCGGGCGAGAACCGCGTTCGCTCCGCTTGAAAACTCGCCGAAAACCCAGACCTTGCCTTCCTTCTCGGGCAGATTTGGTATAGTGGATAGGCAGCGATGGCGGCGCTGAGGGAATTGTTCCGTCGCCCTCCAGCCCCGCCGAGCGACTGGCCCACCTCCATGCAAGGACTAGAATGACGACCCTGGAACCCGCGTTACTGGCTTTGCTCCACGGCAAACTACGAGTCTACTACGAACTGACCGAACAACTGGGTCGAGCTCCCAAACAGATCGAATTCGCACTGCAACGCGAAGAACAGTACCGCCAGAAACTCGCTGCCACCTCGGCCAACCTCCAAGACTTGAAACTCAAGTCCAAAGAAAAACAAAACGACCTGGCCGCCCGCGAGGCCCAAGTCAAAAAGATGCAACTGCAACAAGACGGCGCCGCCAACAACCGCGAATACGCCATGTTGGGCGACACCATCAAAGCCACCATCGCCGCCAACGAGGTCCTGGGCGACGAGTTGTTGGAACTGTTGGAACGCTGCGATGAAGTCGCTGACAAGGAGAAACAGGCCACTTCCGTCCTGGAGCAGGCCTGCCAAGAAACCGCGGAAACCAAGACAAAAATCGCCGAAACGACCCGCCGACTCGAACGCGATCTGACCGACACCGAGGCCGAATTGGTGGAATTACTGAAAAAAATCCCCGATGATCTCCGCGGCGAACTGATTCGCAAACGCCCGTCCATGCGGGAAAAGACCGTCGCACCCGTCGACGACGGTGCCTGCAGCAGCTGCTGGCAATTGGTCTCGCCGCAAACCCGCTCCGCCCTCTCGATGAAACACGCAGTTAACTGCCCCGGCTGCGGCGCACTCCTCTATCTGCCGCCGGCATAACCCACTGCGGTCACCCCCAGCCAGCTAGCCGCCGTAAGCGACGTGCGGCGCCCACCACCCGACGGCGGAGCAGGTCGGATGTGTCCGGTGTGGTTTTGTCAGGTGTCTCCAGCCACCGGGCTCAGCCGGCCGGTAACCACAAGATCATCTCTGTCCCCACCCCGACAACCGATTGGATGTCGATGTCGCCGCCGTGCTCTTGCATGATCTTTTTACTGACCGGCAATCCCAGCCCCGTTCCACGCCCCCCTTTGGAACTCTCGAACAGCGAAAACACTTTATCCAAATCTTCCGGCTCGATTCCCGGCCCGTTGTCGCGTACAAAAATCTCCCAGCGAATCGAGGGGGTCTCTTGGCGTTTGAAACCGACCACGACACGGCCTTGTTCAGCCTCCCGCGCGGCATCGATCGCGTTGCTGACGATATTCAAGATCGCGCGATGCAAGGACTCGTAGTCGGCCATCAGCCCGGGGGTTTCACCCAGCGGACTCCACTCCAACGTCACATCGCTCTGTTTGGCTTTGGGCTCCACCAGTGTCGTCACATCGGTCAGCAACCGGTTCAAGTCGATCGGCTCGATCTTGGGCTCGCGGTCCTTGCTGAAGGACAGCATGTCCATCACCAAGTTGTAAATGCGATCCTGATTTCGCTGCAACAATTCCCAGCCCTCGCGGATGGTGGCAAACTCTTGCTGCTTGATCCCCTGCTCCAGAATATAGCCGCCGCCCTGGAAGCCTTGCAGGATATTTTTGATATGGTGAGACATGACGGCAATCGTTTCACCGATCGCCGCCAATCGTTCGGACTTGACCAAACCCGAGTAAAACGACGTATCTTCGATGGCGATGCCCGATTGATTGCCGATCGCGATCATCAGCTTCAAGTGATCTTGGCTGAAGCGCCGCCCAAATAACTCCTCGGGCGATCGGATTGACGTCACGTCGTCTGGCACTTTGGTGCTAGTGTCCACGTAAATCGCGCCCACGATCCCGTAGCGACCACGCATCGGCACGCAGATGGCTTCGCGGATCCCCAACTGCATCACACTTTCCGGATCGTCCCAACGCTCATCTTCCGCCGCGTTGCTGGTCAACACCCCTTCCTCGGTGCTCAATACGTACTCCAGGATCGTGCGGGAGATCACGATCTCGCGATCCTCCGGCGTGGAGAACCGGTAGCGAGCGACCTTGGCCACGGGTTGGTCGCTGTCCGGATCCAGCAAAAAGATGCAGCCGCGATCCGCCTGCACCCACTGCAAAATCAACTCCATGATCCGGACCAACAATTGGTCGATGTCCAAAGTATGACTGACCGCCAAAGCCGTTTGGTACATGACATTCAAGTGCCCGTCCTGCCCCGTCTCCAGCGCCCCGCCGACTCCGGTCGCAGCGGGCACCGAGGCCGACCGCCAGATCTGACTGACCGCCTCATCCGCTGCCGACGTCCGCACGGCCTTGGAACTGGTCAATGTCACTTCCGGACTGGTCGCCCGTTCCGCCCGGGGAACCTTGTCAGTGTACAACAACAAAGTGCGACCCAATTGCAGGTGATCCCCGTGCAGCAACACGCGTTCGTCCACTCGCGTCTGATTGATGACCGACCCGTTGGCACTCCCCAAATCGCAAAACACGAACTGCTCGCCACGTTGAATGACCTGCGCGTGACGTCGCGACACCTCCGAATCTCGCAAACGGATTTCGTTATCCCGATCACGTCCGATCCGCACCAAGGGCTGGTTGAGATAAAACCGTTGACCCTGGTCCCGACCACGCAACACAAACAAAGATGACAAGCGACTTCCTCTCTGCAGCACACCCATTACTCGACCGCCGCTGCGATCTCGCCCAGATCCAACCCAGGCGGCATTATGATTCACCCCATCCCGACTCACAAGACACAGCCCCCTGGCCCGACAACCGTCGCTCGAAGTGTCGACCGTGATTGGCGAGGCCAATCGGGGCTGTTATCGTAGTTCCGGCGGGCTTATCAATCCGCACAACCCGTGAGACGGAGCGGCAGATGAACGGCGAATTCCACACAATCGACTTGCTGGTTCTCGGTGCGTATCTGCTGGGTATGGCGGCGATCGGCATCTGTTTTTTTCGTCGCGGGCAAACGTCGGCGCAACAATTCACAACCGGCGGCGGCCTCTTATCCGGTTGGCTATGTGGCCTGTCGATCTTTGCCACCTTCCTCAGCAGCATCACCTTCCTGGCCCTGCCCGGCCGAGCCTTCGACCAGGACTGGAACCCGTTTGTCTTCTCGCTGACCTTGCCCCTCGCCGCCTGGATTGCCGTCCGTTGGTTCCTGCCCTACTACCGCCACTCTCAGGCCATCTCCGCCTACGCTCTACTGGAAAGTCGCTTCGGGGCCTGGGCGCGGTGGCTGGCCAGTGCCTTCTTTCTCGCCTTCCAACTGGCCCGCATGGCGTTTGTGATGTACCTAATGGCCCTGCCCCTCTCGCTGCTGTTCGGCTGGGATATCCGCCTGCTGATCGCCATCACCGGAGTGGTCGTCATCGTGTACTCCACGCTCGGTGGCATTGTTGCCGTCATCTGGGCCGATGCCACACAAGCCGTCGTCCTCACCGCCGGCGCGTTACTGGCCCTGGCCTTGATCGTTTATCAATTGCCCGGCGGCATCAGCGACGTCTGGCAAGTCGCCGCCACGCATACCCCCCACAAGTTTTCACTCGGCAGCTGGTCGCCCACCCAGTGGACCGGTTCCGCCGTCTGGTTGGTCTTGCTCTACGGCCTGTTCGACAACCTCCGCAACTTCGGGATCGATCAAAACTACATCCAACGCTACATCGCCACCCAACCACGCGACGCGGCCTGGAGCGTCTGGCTGGGAGCCCTCCTGTATATCCCCGTCAGTGCCCTGTTTCTCCTCATCGGTACCGCCCTGTTCGCCTTCTACCAACAGCATCCCGAAGATCGCCGCGAAGTCGAGGCGCTGGTGCGACAACAGCAAGCGAACGCCCCTGCCGAGCCGGTTTCACCGGCGACCGCTCCCACCGCGGCCGCATCTCCCGCGGCCGTGGACGCCATGGCGGCCAAGCAGCCCATCAAGTTGGGCGACCGAGTCTTCCCGCACTTCATCGCCAATTACTTGCCGCCCGGCGTGAAAGGCTTGCTGATCGCGGCCATCTTTGCCGCCGCCATGAGCACCGTCTCCACCTCGCTGAACTCGTCGGCCACCATTTGCCTCAGCGACTTTTACTTGCGACTCTGGCGCCCCACCGCCACCGACCTCCAACAGTTACGGGTCCTCCGCGGCTGCACGATCGCATTGGGAGTAGCGGCCACCATGGGAGCTTGGCAATTGGTCGCCCTGCGTGAATCAGCCCTGGAGAATTGGTGGACGATTTCCAGCATCCTCGGAGCTGGCATCCTCGGCCTATTCCTCCTCGGACAACTCACTTCCAAGGCCGCCTCGCGCCACGCCGCGACCGCCTTGATCGCCGGTCTGCTGGCAGTCGCTTGGCTCATCTTCGGTCAAGATTTCCTCGATAAGAAGTTGGCGATTGTCGTCGGTAGCGTCACCGTGGTCGTCGTCGGCTCGCTCGCCGCCACGGTCTGGCCGGCGGTCCCGCGCGACTAGACATGCATGGAAACGGCAACTAACATGGTCTCTATCCGCCGAGCCCCAGTTTTTCGGTGTAGATGGTAACTGTTCACGCCCCGCAGTCATGCACCTGCCCCTAGGATCACCTCGCTAACGCGGACGGTTACCGTAGATATTGCCCCATTCAAACTTGCTTTAGGTTGCCACTGCCATGTCGACAACGACCCCTGATCGACCTCAGCCCCGCCCGTGCTTGCAATCCATCCCCTGCCGACGCTGGCGTTTGCATCCAGGAAAATGCAGCAGCTTTCTCAGCATCCTCAGCCTCCATTTCGTTCTGCTCGCATTGGCCGTGGCCCAGGACCCCAAACCCGCGCCGCCCGTTTCGATCAACGGCGTCTTTGAATCGCCCAAGGCCGCAGAGCTCAAAGTCAAGGGCGAGCAGATCAAGTCCTGGGTGATCGAGAAGATCGTCCCACATGGCACGACCGTGGAAGCCCAACAGAATGTGGTTTGGTTCAAGACCGATGCCATCGACAAACAAATCCGAGACACCGAAATCGAACTAAAACTGGCCGCCTTGGCAGACCAAGAGGCCAACTTCAAGTACGAACAATTTCTGCAAACTCAAAAACTGGACCGAGCCGCCGTGGATCGCGCCCGACAAAAGGCCCGAGACGACTACGATCATTACCTGAAAGTCGACCGCGATTACCAACTCAAGTCCGCCAACTTCAATTTGAAGTTTTCTGAATACGCGTTGGAGAACGTTCAAGAGGAACTCAATCAACTGGAGAAAATGTACCGGCAAGATGAACTGACAGAAGAATCAGAGGAGATTGTCCTCAAGCGCGCTCAACGCGACGTGGAAAGCGCTCAATTCCGACTCGAAGGGGCCCTCAACCAACACGCGCGCAACATCAAGGAGACTCTGCCCCGCAACGAGGTGGAACAAGCGGAACGCTTCAAGCGAGCTGAAATGGCCTACGAAGCCGCCATGCTGGATCTGGAGTTGGCACGCAAACGCCGCGACCTGGAACAGAAGAAACAACAACTCAAGTTCAAGGAACAACAAGAGAACTTGGACAAACTACGATCCGAACGCAAGAACATGGTCCTTCGCGCGCCAGTCGCCGGAGTTGTGCTGCACGGCGCGCTGAATCGCGGTGCTCAGCCCGAACGCCAAAGTCCACTCGAGCCCGGCAAAACCCTGACCGCCGACCAAGTCGCCGCGACAGTGGTTCCTAACAAGCCATTGCACATCCGTTTGTCAGTCAATGAAGCCGAACTGCGACACGTGCAACCGGGCACCAAAGTCAATATCGTTCCGAACATCCTGCCCCGCGATACCTTGACCGGCACGGTTCACTCGATCTCCCCAGTCCCCTATTCGGGCACCAAGTTCGATTGCGTGGTCAAATTCCGCCCCGGCAAACTGGCGGGTAAGCTGATCCCAACCACCGGTTGCCGCGTCGAATTCCCGAACTCGGATCCTCCCTCGGACGCTCCGCTCACCGCCGAACCGCAAAAACGCCCGGCGGATGATAAAACGACCGCTGAATCGGCTGCGGACAAACCAGCCGCGGAACAAGCCGAACAGGCCAATGCCAACGAGGAGCAAGCCCAAGCCGAAGCCGCAGCGACCGATCAAAGCGGCGAAGCACAACCACCGCAACGCGACGATCCGATCAGCGGCCGCTGGGTTGGCACGGTCACCGCGTTTTCCCAGCAAGTCGCGACCTTCGAAATGACGCTGACCTTGGGCGACGACGACTCCATTAGCGGTTCGATGAACTCCGAAGGCGAGACCATTCCGGTACAGTCCGGTAAGTATCGACGCAGCGAGAGCACGGTTGTCATCAAGCTCGACACGCCTCTCGGCACGTTGGAACCAGAATTCAAACTGGCCGATGGCGTCGTGACGGCGACCCTGACCGTGGAACAAGGCGTCACCATCGAATTGCGCGCCGAGAAGCAGTAACCGCCCCAACCCACTCGATCGACTTCCGGCAGCGGCACCTCGCCGCTCTGCCGCGCACCGTTATCCCAGTTGTTTGAAGGCTCCCAGCCATGTCTCTCGATCGAAGCAACGCGGTTAGCGACAACGGGCGGCCGACGGTCGCGTCCCACTCGGCAGCGACCAATTCCCTCGCCCCCCGCGGCATTGAACCATCGACGCCTCTCCAACCGGCGTTCGAATGCCGGCTGCTTGTATTTTTTTGCTGCCTGACGATCTACTGGCTTCCGATCGTGCCCCCCAGCCGATTGGGAGCACAGGTGGTACCACAGGATCGGCCCGCAATCTTCGATGCTCCGACCGACTTCACCGCTCCCCCCCAACTGCCGGAGATTCCAGCGGTGGCCGAGGCAGCGATCAGGGAGTCGATCGATCGCGGTATCGACTTCTTGCTCGACAGCCAGAACTCCGACGGTTCGTGGGGCTCACCCACCCGCACCAAGGACCTGAACATCTATGCCCCCGTCCCCGGCGCTCACGACGCGTTCCGCACCGCCACGACGTCCTTGGCCATCTCCGCCTTGCATGAAGCCAAACAGATCTTGGCCGAACGACTCGACCCCAATCGCACCACTCGGATTCAAGCCGCGCTGGCCCGCAGCGAGACGTGGCTGGTGGAGAACTTACCCAAGCTGCGCCGAGCCACGGGCGACGCGATCTACAACGTCTGGGGGCACTCGTATTCAATTCAAGCGCTGGTTCGCATGCACCAAGACCTGCCCGCCGACGATCCCCGACGGGCGACTTTTGTCAAGTTGATCGAACAGCAATTCGTCTCACTGCAGAACTACGAATCCGTCGATGGCGGCTGGGGCTACTACGACTTTCGCTACAAGGCCGCGCGGCCCACCGCGGACTCCACCAGCTTCACCTCTGGGACAGCCCTGGTGGCTCTGCACGAAGCGAAAAGTATCGGCGTCGAACCGCCCCAGCGCCTGGTCAACCGAGCGATCGCTTCCGTCAAGCGGCAACAGAAACCGGATTTTTCGTACCTCTACGGCGAGTACCTCAAGTACTCCCCGATGGGTGGCATCAATCGCCCCGCCGGCAGCCTGGGGCGCACGCAGTGCTGCAACCTCGCCATTCGCCTCTGGGGCGATGCCGCCATCACGGACAATGTCGTCAAGCATTGGCTGTGGCGTCTGTACCTGCGGAACGGTTGGCTAGATATCGGCCGCAAACGCCCCGTCCCCCACGAGTCCTGGTTCCAAGTTGCAGGTTATTTTTACTATTACGGCCACTACTACGCCGCGCTATCGATCGACCAACTGCCAGCCGCCGAGCGAGCACCGTATCAAGCGATGCTGGCGGAACTGATGCTGGAGCGGCAAGAAGCCAACGGCTCGTGGTGGGACTATCCCCTCTACAATTATCACGAACCTTACGGCACAGGTTTTGCCCTCATGACACTGCTGCGTTGCCTGCCCGTTGATCCGGAGGCCGCCCCCAGCCCCTCGGCTAGCCAACCATGAAAAAACAGCTTCGCGTCGCCCTGCCCTTCCTTTGGATGTTCCTGTTCGCCCTAATTGTGGGCGCGATCGTACAATTCGCCGTCGGCCCCAGCCGCGTGGAGGAACTCACCGGAGATCAAGGCGATTATCACGCCCTGGCCGTGCGTTTTAAATCGGGCGGAGTTTTTGGCGAACCCGGGGCCCTAGCCTACCGGGCCCCACTTTACCCCGTGTTGCTGGGACATGTTTATGCTCGCCTCGGTTCGCACCTGACTGTCGCTCGCGCGCTCAATTGGCTACTGGCCGGTGGCATCGCGGTGCTCTCCGGCATGATCGCATTCAATCTCTGCCAAAACCTCAAGGCCGCCTGGCTAGCCACCGCTCTGACCTGCACGCAATCCTATTGGTGGCTGCAACAGACCGAAGTGATGCCGGAAAACCTGGCCACGTTCTGCCTCGGGGTTTCCATAGCGTGTTGGCCCAATTTCAGCGCCCGCTCGCGAGCGGTCGGACGCCGCTTGCAGAAGCATGGTGCCTGGGTGGCCGCCAGTGGACTGTGGTTGGGTCTGGCCCTGTTGTGCAAACCCATTTTCCTGCTGGCACTACCACTGCTGGTCCTCTTGGCGGCGGCCTTCAGCCCAGCCAATCAACGTCAGTCCCAAGTCGCGTTTGCGCTGATCTTCGTTCTCGTCGCATTGATCCCCGTCGGTGGATGGACCTATCGCAACTACAAGGCCCTGGGCCAGTGGGTTCCCATTACGACGGGCTCTGGCGAGGTGTTTTGGGGTGCCCACGCCCCGGAAACCCTGCAGCAAGCCAAGGGCTCCTGGACGCTACAACCCCTGCCCACGGAATTCCAAGCCAAGATCGATGCGGCAGCCCCGCAGACACGCGAAATTGTCAGCTCGCAGGTCCGCTGGGACGCCGGTTGGGCCAGCCTCCGCGATGCCGCCCCGACGGATGTCGCTCTGCACTTTCTCCTCAAGCCACTGCGACTGTGGTCCCCCAGTACCTTCTTCCCCGCTGAGGGCTGGCAGTGGGCTCTCAAGCTGCCCTTGATCCTACTCAACCTGACCGTACTACTGGGGTTTGCCTATCAACTGCGTCAAGACTTTACCATCAGACCGTTGGTCCTGGCGCTATCGCTAAGTCTCACGGTAACCGCCTGTATTTTCTGGGGAACCATCCGCTTCCAGTACTTGTTGCTGCCAGTCATCTCCGGCATGGCCGCAATCAGCTTCTACCACTACTTGCCCGACCTCAAGATCTTTCGCAAGCCAAGTCGCCGCAGCCGACGAGACACCAAATTCAAACAAACCAAGTTTGACTAACCCGCAATCCGCACAAACATCGTCACCACTCACGAACGACCGCGACCCGATTGTCTGCTGCCCCCCGCCGAGGCCGTCCTTGGGCCTTGTAATTCACAGCGCTGTAACAAATTCTTCATCGGAACGTCACAATGACTTGTTAGGATTCTGCCCGTGCTAAGTTGCTCACGTCGAGCAACGGTACGGAAGATTGTTGCTTCACAACGGAGAATCATGATGAAGCGTCCACAAGGATTTACCTTGGTCGAGTTGCTGGTGGTGATCGCCATCATCGGCGTATTGATGGGCCTGTTGCTGCCGGCCGTCCAGATGGCTCGCGCTGCCGCACGTGTTGTCGATGGCAAGAACCGCATCCGCCAACTGAACTTAGGCGCCTTGAACTTCGAATCGTCCAAGCGAGTTTTCCCACCGTCCATCACCACAGTGACGGGGGATCCGAAGTTTATCCGCGGCTCGCTGTTTGTTCACATCCTGCCGTTCTTGGAACAGCAGAACCTGCTGGACTTGACCTCGGGCACAGGCAACTACTACGGAGTCTACCGCTTGCCGGTCTCCTTCTTCAAGAATCCTGACGACAGCACGCTCGGTGCTAACGGCGTTCTGAATCACGTCCCGTGGGGCGAGTACGGTTTGATCGGCTATGGCGCCAACTACCAAGCGTTCGGCTCGATTCGTCCGGCCGGCCGCGACATCCGTGGCATGGGCAGCTTCACCGACGGCACCTCCAACACGATCAGCTTCGGCGAACGCTACATGTCGATGAAGAACGCCGCTGCCACCAGCAACAACGACAACTGGTACTACAACATCTGGGCCTACGGTGAAGAGTACTGGTACGAATGGAATCCAATCTTCGCCGCCTACATCACTGGCCCCGCCAGCAAGTTCCAAGTACGCCCAACCGAAGGTAGCGACACCTCCACCGTCAACCCGCTGTTGGCCCATGCTCCGCGTAGCTCCGGCATGTTGGTCGGCATGATCGATGGCAGCACCAACATGATTGCCCCCGAAGTCGACGAAAACGTGTGGTGGGCTGCTTGCACCCCCCGCGGTGGCGAAGTGCTGAGCATCCACGAATAACGCGAACGACGTGGACCGACCTGATCGAATTGAAAGAAACGGAGTGACGATGCTAAAGAAGTTCGTTTGCCAACAGATCCTGCCTCTGATCCTGCTACTCGGGTTGATCGGCTGTAACGAAGCCCCACCCGAGATCACCCAGGGCAAGGTCATGTACAAAGGTCGTGGTGTTTTTCCAGCCACCTTGCTGTTTAAAGATAGCCAGGGCAAAGTGCTGCCCACCAGCACGGCGGATGACGGATCGTTCAAGCTGATCGATGTCAAAAAAGACAAGTATCGGCTGGCGATTCAAATCCCCAAGCTGGCTAATTTGGGCAGCAAGCGGGGCCCGGAAGCCGATGCCGATGCCGCCCCTGAAGGCGCCCGTGAAGCAACCGTGCCGGCGAAATTTAAGGATGCGAATGTCGGTATTCCGGCTAAGTATGAGGACTTCGACTCCAGCAAACTTGAGTTCGACTTCACCAGCGAAATCAGTCAAGACATCCAGATCACTTTGGAAGACTGAGCCTTACCCGCACGCTTCAATTCGGTAAACATCGCACGGACTGCCGTGTCCCCCGTGGACACGGCAGTCTTTTTTTTAACCGTTCACGGGTGGGAGGTTATCCTCGGGGCTGGTGCATTCCGCAAGTCGGTGCATTCCGCAAGTCGGATGGGTCTCGGGGTAAACCGATAGCGTTCTCCAGTTGCTTTGACTCGCAAACGATCGTACTGGTTAGCCCGACTTGCTGCATGACACCCTACGGGGCGTGAACGGTTACCTTTTTTGTAACCGTGCACGCTTTGTTGGAGGAATGTGTCACTTGCAGATCAGCGTAGATTAGCGCCGATTCGTACTCCCATTCCCGAATCCAAGTGGAACGGAACACGAATCGGCACGAATCGGCGCAAATAGCACACTGTATTTGCTGTGCCTGCGTTCCTCTGCTTCCTTGTCCCCTGCTCGCGGTTTACCCGCCAGGCCAACGCCATGATCCACCAACACCCATCCCGTCACTCACCACGAAACAACACCTCCACAGACCTTTCGTGCCTTTCGTGCCTTTCGTGGTTCCCCCACCCCGCACCACCCCTGTGACCATGCTCCTAGCGGTTAGCTGTTAGCTGTTAGCTGTTAGCGCAGGGCGTATATCTTGCATTTTTCATTCTCCATTTTCCATTTTCCATTTTTTATTTTTCATTCCCCCTTTTTTTCATTCTCCATTTTTCCTTTTTCCTTTTTCCTTCCCCTTTTTCTCAAACGCTTCTCCATTCTCTCTGCCTCTCACCCAACGAATTCCTCCAGTCCTTCCCATCTCTTGGGGTTCAAATTTTCTGCGGGGCTGAACGGTTATCTTGTTTGCAGACGTTTAGCGAAACACGCCCCGAGTTTTACCTACCGACCGCGAACTTGACACAGGCATCGGCACGACCGACAATCAGCCTCACACGCGGGCAATCCCTCGGCTGTTGTTGCGGTACCCATGATCCCATCGTCCCTCACGCGTTTTTCGCCTTGGCCACTGGTAATTGCCACCGTCATCGGAGTAGCCGCTGCCCTGGCAGGCTACCTCCGCTATGCCCCGCCGCCACTCCCCGCCGAGGGAACCCCAGAGCGGCAGGCTCACCAGCGGATCGTGCAGATCATGCACGATTTGGTGGGCGATGGGATCCCCCACCCGGCCGGCTCCGAGCAAAACCGGATCGTGCGAGATAGAATCATCGCGCATGTCGAGGACTTGGGGCTGTCGGTTGAGCAGCATGAGACCTCGGCCCTCAATCGTCGGACCCAACAGCCCGTACCCCTGGTCAATCTGCTCGTCTTCCTCCCCGGCACCGAACCCGCCGGCACCATCGCACTGGCATCCCATCACGACAGCACCCCGAATGGTCCCGGGGCGGCGGATGACGCGGCGGCCGTCGCCATTTCACTCGAGTTGCTCCGTCATTATCAAGCCAATCCACCCAAAAACAATCTGCTAATTTTGATCACCGACGGCGAGGAACTGGGCCTGCTGGGCGCCGAGAAATTTGTGCGCGAGCACCCGCGGGCTCTCGATATCGACCTGCTCGTGAACCTGGAGGCCCGCGGCACCAGTGGCCCCAGCTGCATGTTCGAGACGGCCGACGCCAGCCTCTGGTCGATCCAGCATTACGCGGCCATCGCCCAGAGACCCATCACCAGTTCGTTGTTCTATGAGGTCTATCGTCTCCTGCCCAACAATACCGACTTTACGCGGTACAAGGAGCTCCCCATCCAGGGCTGGAACTTTGCCTTTATCGGTTCGGTCCTCAACTACCACACCCCCCAAGACACCGTCGATAACGTGGACCCCCGCAGTATCTACCACCACACACAACACGCCGCCGGGCTGATGGCTCGCTTGGCCCACGCAGAAACACTTTCCACCCAGCCCGGCCGAGCTATTTACTTCGACTTCTTGGGCTGGGGCGTGATCCACTGGCCACAGTCTTGGGCCGTGCCTCTCGCCGCTCTACCGACACTTCTGGCTCTGACCGCCTGCGTGGCACTGGCCCAACGCCGCCGCATCCGCCCACTCCACCTGCTCATCGCCACCGCCGGACTCGGCTTGACGCTCCTGATACTCCTCGCCGGCTTGGTCGCCACTTTCTACAGTCTGCAATGGCAAGACCATTTTTCGCCTCCCTGGCCGAACTACCCGCTTCCACTGTTGCTTGTCTTCTGGGTTGTGTCGATCGGCCTGCTGCTGGCTGGCGGATGGCTGCTGCAACGCCAGCGGACTGAAATCTACCTACTGATGTCATTCGTTTGGCTGGCACTGCTGTGGCTGACCTCCGTTTACGTGCCCGGGGCCAGCTACCTGTTCCTGCTCCCCGCGTGCGGACACGCCTTGGGAGCCTGGGCCGTCGACCGGGCCCCAGTCCTGGCGGCGACGCTGGCGTGGGCCCCGATCGCGCTGCTGTGGCTGCCGCTGGAGCCGCTCTTCTACGACGCACTCGGCTTCATGAACCGCGATATCTTGCTGGGTCGGCTCTTTCTTCTACACATCGGCCTGCTGCCCGCCTGCCTGGCGTGCCACGCTCCCGTTGCCACGGATCAATCCGACGCGACCTCCCCCCAAACCACCCCCTAACTCGCCAAAGTGGTTCCCATGACTCAAAGCAAAAACTTCGGAATGGCCTGCTTGGTCCTGGCTGCGTTACTAGCGATGTCAGCCGTCAATACTACATGTAACCGTTCACGCCTCGTAGGGTGTCATGCAGCAAGTCGGGCTAACCGAACGATCGTTTGCGAGTACGAGCAAATGGAGAACGCAACCGGTTTGCCCAGAGAACCTTCCGACTTGCGGAATGCACCAGACCCGAGGATTACCTCCCACCCGTGAACGGTTACGACTACATTCATCTCCCCCCGTGTTCCGGTAGGTGACGCCTCCGGTCTCGGCGTCAGTCGCATGGTGGGGGCATTTCTGCCTTCACTCGTGCTGCTGGCAGTGGCAGCCTGGTTAATGAAAAAACGCTAATAGCGATGGGTCAACATCAAATTACGGAACCGTCTTTATGCCCAACGATAAAATTGAGATTCCCGGTCTCGGGACTTTTGTACCAGATTATTGGGAGTCAGGCGAACTGGGCTGCTTCAAGCAGATCATCGCCTTTCGCAACAGCGCTCCGGAACTGGTGGTTTATCCCAACGGCACAAAACCACCATCGTTAGAAGCGCAACACGAATTGCTGGATCGATTCCAACGCTTTTCAGCACAAGTGGAGGAAGCTTTAACCAACTTCCCGACGCAACTGCGCGAAGAATGTCGACTGTACGAGATTCCCTGCGATCACGTGTCCGATCGCCAAATGCTCGATGAGCTATCCTGGACCAATATCAAGCTGGACCCAGGTGGCACGATCGAATGTTACGCAAGGTTACCGACGGTCACAACAAACTACGACATCTCGTTTGGGTTCAATCGCCAAATGAGGCTGTATCGAGTACAATTTGACGGGTGACCCACCCCGACCGCCGCACTGGCTGATCGACCACCAATCGACCACGGTCTGACTTCTAGCAGGTCACCATCGCCAGCGTCCTTGCGGCAATGGCGAGTCGATCTTCCGCTCATCACATCGCCGAGGAGAAACGCCAATGTTCACGACGCAAATGCTCGCTGGTCTGCTTTCCATCGTCTGCGTGACACCACCACTGCCCGCACCGACGGTGACTCCAGCGGCGCCTTGCTCGCGAATCCTCTGGAATGATAACGGACGCTCGGTCATCGTGGGCCGCAACATGGATTGGTTCGAAGACATTCGCAGCAACCTGTGGGTTCTACCACGCGGCATGCAACGCAGTGGACTGGCGCAGGTCAACCCGCTGCGGTGGACCAGCAAATACGGCAGCGTGGTCATTACCGCTTACGATGTGGGCACCGCCGATGGCATCAATGAAAAGGGACTGGCGGGACACCTGCTGTTCCTGCCAGAGACCTCCGTCGGCCCCAGAGACGAGTCGCTGCCCGGCCTGAGCATGTCGTTGTGGGTCCAGTACTACCTGGATCAATTCGCGACCGTCGCCGAAGCCGTCGCGGCCTTCGAAACCCAACCCTACCAGCTGCAAATGGCGGTGGAGCCCACCAGCATGAAGGCGGCCACCGTTCACATCGCCTTGAACGATGCCACGGGCGATTCGGCCGTTATCGAATGCATCGATGGGGTCATCAAAATTTATCACGACCGCAGTTACGTAGTCATGACCAATCAACCGTCGTTCGACAAACAGCTAGAGAACCTCCGCCAATATCGCGGGTTCGGCGGCGACCAGCGACTGCCAGGCACACACGAGCCAGCCGATCGATTCGTCCGAGGAGCGTATTACGTCAAGAACCTACCCCAACCGAAATCGGACCGCGAGGCGATTGCGGCCATGATGAGCGTGATGCGAAACGTTTCAGCCCCCTTCGGAGTCGCCGACCCCGAACGACCCAATGTCTCGACCACCATTTGGCGAACCGTTACCGACCTAACCAACGGCGTCCTGTACTACGACTCCGTCTTCAGCCCACAAGTCTTCTGGGTCGATACCAGGAAACTCAACTTCGACGCCGAACAACCCGTGCGAAAGTTGACCCTGGTCGACAACTTCGATCACTCCGGAGAAGTCTCCCAGCGATTCGCACCCGCGGAAATGTTTCGCTTCCTACCACCCAACTGACGCCGCTCACCACCCGACGCAATAGTCGATCGTCCGCGCGATCTCGGCCTTCAAACGAGCTCGATGCACAATCCGATCGATGTAGCCGTGCTGCAGCAAGAATTCACTGGTCTGGAATTCGTTGGGCAGTTCAATCCGGATCGTGGCCTTGATGGTTCGCGGACCCGCAAACCCAATCAACGCTTTGGGCTCGGCAAACGTCACGTCACCCAACGACGCAAAACTGGCCGCCACCCCACCCATCGTCGGGTTGGTCAACACGGAAATGTAGAGTCCGCCGGCCTGGTTGTACCGAGCCAGCGCCGCGGAGACCTTGGCCATCTGCATCAGAGATAGAATACCCTCGTGCATTCGAGCCCCGCCGCCGGAAGCCGAGATGATGATCAACGGCAGACGCTGCTCCGTCGCGCGCTCGGTCAAGCGAGTTAACTTCTCGCCCACGACCGAACCCATGCTGCCCATGATAAAAGCCGAGTCCGTAATGCCGATGGCGACTCGCCGAGCACGGACCATCCCGCAACCGGTCAGGATCGCGTCCTTCAAGCCGGTCAACTTCCGCTCGGCAACCAACCGTTCGCGATACGGTTTCTTGTCCTTGAAGTTCAGCGGATCGGCCGCCAACAGATCGGCGTCCCATTCCTCGAAGGTGCCGGAGTCCAGCACCTGTTCGATGCGCGTCTTGGCGGAGACATAAAAATGGTGGTCGCACTCCGGGCAGACCCCCAACTTCTTCTCGGCCTCCTTGCGGAAAATCGCCGCCTTACAACTGGGGCAGCGAATCCACAGCCCCTCAGGGACTCCCCGCCGAGCCCGACGGGGCTCCAGTTCGGTTTCGGTGGCCTGAGCCGTGACGGCCGCGGCAGCTTGCTCCAACGGTGTATCTGAAATTGGCCCTTGAGCCATGAGTTTTCTCCAAAATGGGTCGCCTACAGTGCCGCCCGACGCCCCCCAGCATACGCGAAACCCCGCCACTTGCCCACTGATAAAATCGGTCCAACCGTCCCTCTACAACAAGCCAGAAATCCGCCAAACGTCCAATCCGAGGGCAAAAATGATCAAACCCAGTAGCAACAGGGCCCCGATCATGGTCAAACCCTCCTGGACCCGCTCGTTCGGCGGAGCCCCCGTCACCCCTTCCCACGCCAGGAACACCATGTGCCCGCCGTCGAGGATCGGGATGGGCAGGAAGTTCAGAATCGCCAGATTCACGCTCAACAGCGTCAGGAACATCAACAGCCGCGGCGTGCCTGACATGGCCTCCGACGTGGCCCCGACCGCAATCGTCCCCACCCCACCTATCGCCGTCATTGGCACGTTCCCCGTCACCATCTGTCGCAGGATCCGCAGGATCTTGTTGCTGTCGTATTGGACCTGCTGCCAGCCACACCGCAGCGCATCGGCCGGGTCCGCCGCCAGATAAATCTCGTTCAGCGGTTGCAGCAACAACCCGCGTTTCTCCGAGAAATACTGCGAGGAAGCCACCGGCTGGACCTCAAATTCCAGGGTCTCGCTGCCCCGCTGAACCTGGAGCTGCCAGTAGGCCGAAGGCGGCGCCGCCTGCAAACTCTCATTCAGAGCCACCCAGTTCTTCTCCAGACTCTCGCCCTCGATGGTCTTGATCTTCGCCACCTCCAAGTACTTGGCTCGAGCCTGCTCGTCGCGGAAGTCCATCGTCACAGCAATCACCCGATCGCCCGGCATCAGCCCCTGCTCCGCCGCCACGCTGCCCTCCACCACCCGCTCGATCTCCGTCGTGACCGGCACGGCGATCCCCAACTCATCCAGCGCGAT
Source organism: Pirellulaceae bacterium (assembly GCA_018402565.1). Taxonomy (GTDB): domain Bacteria; phylum Planctomycetota; class Planctomycetia; order Pirellulales; family Pirellulaceae; genus M30B19. Next base: position 427,740 of record JAGYIQ010000006.1, read on the forward strand.
GGGCATGTTCTCAGCGATCGTACTCACCGTGGTCGGGAAACGCGGCGTCACACGAATCGCCAGCATCTCGGGCTGCCCTTCGGTGGTTCGCTCCAAACTCAGCTCCACCGCCTGCTCCTCCCGCGCCTTCCGCCGCAGGTACTGAACGGCCAACAGCGGATCGAATGGCTGACCGTCGACCGCCAACACGCGATCTCCCGCCTTGACTCCCTGTTGGTAAGCCGGCGACCCAATTTGCACCGCCGCAATCGGTCCGCTCCGCATCACCAATCCCGTCTCGCGGTACGAGTTCGGCGCCACATTCAATTCGACCATTTGCCCGTCCGAGTCGCCCGAGTCCAGATAGGCCTGGTAACTGAAGTACACGTTTTTGGCACCCCGCAGGACGGTCACCACAATCGGCTGGTCCCAGAACTTGATCAGCTCGACACCCAGGTCCACTCGGTTGTTGACCGGGCGGCCATTGATTTTGACAATCAAGTCATTCGGTTCAAACCCAGCCTCCGCAGCAGGTTGGCCGGCCGGCGTGGGATTCTTGCTGCCCAATCGCGTCGACATCATCGGACTGATGCCAATGGTCGGCGGGTGAAACCCCTTCATCTTGACCAAACCAACAATCGGCTTGAGCGACAATCGCTCGGTCTGCCCTTCGCTCCCCAATCGTTTGATCTCGACCGTCACATCCTGATCCTTGCCCCCAACCATCACGGTCTGGGCCACCTCTTCGAATGGGAAGTATCGATCTTGAGTGCTGTGGCCGTTGATCTCCAACACCTGGGAGCCCGACAAGTTGTATTCCCAAGCCGGTGATCCACCCACCGTGTCGCCCACCAACGCCGGTTGGTAGCTAACGCCAAAATTAAACGCAAAAGAAGCAAAAATCACAGCAAAGACCAAGTTCATCAGCACGCCAGCCGACATGATCAACATCCGCTGTGGCACGGTCTTGGCCTGGTAAGACCGCGGATCGATGGCCGGCCGAGCGTCCGGCTGCGCATCCACCCGCGGCCCGTCCTCTGCCAACCGCACCGCCGCATTGGCCGCATGTGGGTCGGTGACCGCCTCCATCGGATTGTCGTGTTGCCCCAACATCTTGACGTAACCACCCAGCGGCAAAATCCCGATACCGTATTCGGTCTCTCCCCATTGAAAATACGCCAAGCGACTGGGGATCCGCACCACACCCAACGGTATGTCGAAGGCATCAAAGCCCACATAGAACTTCTCGCATTTGACGCCGCAGGCCTTGGCCGCCAGAAAGTGCCCCAACTCGTGCACAAAGATGACCAAGCCAATGCCAATGACCATCTGCAAAATCGACCAAATAAAGTTGGGACTCGGCAGGCTGAGTGCCGCAATCAGGTCCAACGGGGCGGTCAAGGTTTCGAAATACACTGAGTCGTCTCCTGCCGAGCCCAACGATCCAAGTCCAACAAGGATCGCAGGTCCGGATATGCTTCAAAAGGATGCGAGTCCAAGACCCGCCGACAGATCGGCACTATCTGCGTAAAACCAATGCCACCGTCCAAAAACGCCTGCACCGCGACCTCGTTGGCCGCGTTCAACACCACCCCGCAACTGCCCCCCCGCCGCGCGACCTCTAAGCCTAACAGCAAGGCGGGAAATCGGTCCAGATCGGGCGAGTGAAAATTCAGGCTCCAATTGGCCAAAAAGTCCATTTTTTTGGCCGGACTTTCCACTCGCTCCGGAAAGTCCAGCACCTGTTGAATCGGCAGTGCCATGTCCGGCGGACTCAGTTGAGCCAAAACACTCCCATCAACAAACTCGACCAACGAATGCACGATCGACTCGGGATGCACCACCACCTGCAACTGCTCGACTTCCAAATCGAACAGCCACTTGGCCTCGATCAACTCCAAGGCCTTGTTCATCATGGTCGCCGAGTCGATCGAGATCTTGGCACCCATCTTCCAAGTCGGATGGGCCAACGCCTGCTGCGGCGTCGCGGACGCTTGCTCCGCCACTGTCCAAGTGCGAAACGGCCCGCCACTCGCCGTCAGCACCACCCGCCGCACCTGTTTCCGGCCCGCCCCCAGCAAACATTGAAAGATCGCATTGTGCTCGCTATCCACCGGCAACAAACGAGCCCCCGTGCGTTCCGCCAAGTCGGTGGCCAAGTGTCCAGCCATCACCAACGTCTCTTTGTTGGCCAAGCCGACCACTTTGCCGCACTCGATCGCCGCCAAAGTGCTCTCCAAACCCGCGCGACCGACGATCCCAGCCACCACCACGTCCACCGCCGGGTCCGACGCCAACCGCACCAAGCCCTCCGGACCCTCGTAAAACTCACCGACAAACCCCGGGCAACAGGCATTCCAACCCCGAGCCACCTCGCGATCCGAACCCACCACTACCTGCGGCCGGAACTCTTGCACCGCCGCCGCCAAAGCCCCCAAATTGCCGTGCCCACTGATGCCGTACAACTCGAAGCGCCGGCCCGCCCCACACGCTTCACCCACACCCAACGTTTCGAACGGTCGAACTTGGTCGTGTCGCAACACCCGGAGCGTGCTCTGACCAATGCTACCGGTCCCGCCCAATAAAGCCAATCGTTTCCGCCCAGACAACACCGCCGGCGGTTGCAGCCAAGCCGGTAAATCGGCCGCCACCCCCAGCGTATCGGCTATTCGCGAATCCCGTGTCATCCCGTGCCTCGCCGCTTGGCGTCCTTCCAATGTCGCTTCCGTCCCCGACGAGCTCCCCCCTCGCCCGCCGCACTCGGTTACCAATCGTCCCAATAAACTCCTCGAGTCAACTTACGGCAAGCGCCCGATTGTAGCAAAAGTCCAGCTCTTGATAATCCACTGCCACACCACTCGCCCGGACGTAACCGCAGCCACTCCGCCCCAGCCACTCCGCCCCAGCCACACCGCCCCAGACACGCGCCGCCGCTCCCAACCGCCCGGCGACCGGTCGCGACGTCCACCCGTCGTCACACCGCCTCGTCCTGCTCACCGCATGGCATCCGCGGCACAACCGCCACAATCCACCCCAACCCCCTGGGGTCCGCCACCCAGCCGGATGGCCGGCGCTTGCCGCCAACCGTCCTGGGTCGTAGCATAGCGACAGGGCCCAACGCGACCGGCCCGCTTGCATTCCTCCCTGTTCTGTTCTGCCGTGAAAAAGGACCTGCCACCGCATGGCCAAAAAATCGCCCGCCGACTCGTCCGATTCTTCCAAGCCACGTCGCGATGCCGCCAACGACTCCGGTCGGCCGAAGCCCTCCGCTCCCAAAGACCGAGAAACCGGCTTCCAACGCCCAAGACCCTGGCTGTTCCTGCTGATGGCGTTTTTGGTCATCGCCATCGCCTACTCGCTCTACGACAACGCCAACAGCACCACCATCCGCACCAGCGACCTGCAACGCTTGATCGAAGTCACGCGACTCGACTCCAACGGAACGCCGGTCGTCAGTGAAACCGAATCGGGCGTGATCATCGTCTCACAACCGACCGCCAAGAACAAAATTCGACTCTCAGAACTGCGCATCCAACAAGTCAACCAGCTGGAGATCCGCGGCAAGGTCATGGTCGAGTACCTGGACGAGGACGAGAAATCGCGGAAACCCCCGGGCGAAAAGTACTTCGTTTCGACCCCGCCCGATGGCGATGAAGCCTACAGTCGCTTTGTCCGCGGAGTTACCGAACGAGGCTTTCAATTCGACGTCGTCGGACGAAGCTTCCTGGACCGCTTCGGCCCAACTTTGCTGACCGTGGCTCTCGTGGCCGCTTTGCTGTTCTTTTTTTATAGCCGCATGCTCGGCGGTGCAGGGCCGATGCAATTCGGACGCAGCCGCGGCCGACTCTACGCCAGCGAGGAGCAGGGCATCTCGTTCAGCAGCGTGGCCGGCATCGACGAGGCGGTAGAAGAGGTCAAAGAAGTCGTCGATTTCCTCAGCAACGCCGAAAAGTACCAACGCCTGGGTGGCCGGATCCCCAAGGGCGTGTTGTTGGTCGGCCCGCCAGGAACCGGCAAAACCCTGCTGGCCAAAGCCGTCGCAGGCGAAGCTGGCGTGCCGTTCTTCAGCCTCTCCGGCAGCGACTTTGTGGAGATGTTTGTCGGCGTCGGTGCCGCTCGGGTCCGCGACACCTTCCAACAAGCCGTCGCCAAGTCACCCTGCATCATCTTCATCGACGAATTGGACGCCCTGGGCAAATCCCGCGGGAACGGCGCAGTCCCCTCCCACGATGAACGCGAACAAACCCTCAACGCCCTGCTGGTGGAAATGGACGGCTTCGATTCCAACTCCGGCGTCATCGTGATGGCGGCCACCAACCGACCCGAAACCCTGGACGCCGCCCTACTCCGCCCCGGTCGCTTCGATCGACAAGTCCTCGTGGACCGACCCGACATCAACGGTCGCGAAAAGATCCTCAGCGTTCACGTCAAACACGTGAAACTGGCCGATGACGTCAACCTGAAGAACATCGCGGCCATGACCAGCGGCTTCGTCGGCGCGGACCTCGCCAATCTGGTCAACGAAGCCGCGTTACTGGCCGCCCGAAAAAACAATGACCAAGTCACCATCGAGGAATTCTACGAGGGAATCGAACGCGTCACCGCCGGCCTGGAGAAAAAGAAACGCGTGATGAACGAGGACGAAAAACGCCGCGTCGCCTATCACGAAGCCGGACACGCCTTGGTCGCCTACGCCCTGCCGAATACCGATCCCGTTCACAAAGTCTCAATCATCCCCCGCGGCTTCGCGGCCCTGGGCTATACCATGCAACGCCCCGATGAAGATCGCTACCTGATGACCCAGGGCGAACTCGAAAGCCAGATCAAAATCCTGCTGGCCGGCACCATCGCCGAAGAACTGGTCTATCCCGAAGTCTCCACCGGTGCCCAAAATGACCTGGAACGCGCCACGGACATCGCCTATCGCATGGTCACCGAATTCGGCATGAGCTCCCTGGGACGCGTCAATTTCAGCGGAGCGACTCGCAACGTATTCCTGCCCGGCGCCAGCCAAACGAACGGCCGTATCCTCAGTGAAGACACGCGGCAAAAGATCGATCTGGAAGTCAAACGGATCATCGACCAACAAATGAAGCAAACCCGCCAAATCCTCGAACACCGCAGCCAACACCTGGAGGCCATCACGGTCCGCTTGATGGAGGTCGAAGCCGTCGGCAGCGAAGAACTCAAAGAAATCCTCGGACCACGCGTCATGGTCGGTGACACCTCGCACACCATCCGCCGCGATACCGTGTTCGGACAAAACGCCCCACCCAATACTCGCGGGCTGGCAACCAGCACACACGGAGCAGACGCCAACCACACGCCACCCGCCGCTGACCCCACCAACAGCAGCGAAGAAGCGGTTTAACAGGCAATCATCAGCCGCAGTGCGTTAGCACCCGGTTAGCGCACGAATTCGACACTGACCGACTCCGGCTACTGCGGCAACCCCTTTGCGGAAGATTCCCAATATTCGCAAGTATTCTCAAATATGCGCAAATGTTCCCTGATCGGCACAGGCAACTGCGAGTCGGACTCCGATCGTCCGTAACGGCTCCAGACCGCAGGCGATCACGGGTGCGACTGCTGCGACGGACATTTGCCAGTGGGGCGTTAAGCGTCCCAACCCAGCGACAAACCCTGGTCCACTTCCCACACGGTCCGATACGCATCCGCTTCCGTCACGTACTGCAAGAAGTCCTGGTAGAACGGCGCGATCCCCAGGGTGGCACTGTCGCCGATCACCGTCAAGCCTCGCCGAGCCCGCGTCAAGGCAACGTTCATTCGACGGCCATCGGCCATAAATCCAATCTCTTGTTCGTGGTTGCTGCGGACCAATGAGATGACGATCGCCTCTTTCTCGCGGCCTTGAAAGCCATCCACCGTGTCGATCTCCACCCCCCGCCAAGCCTCGCGCTGCTCCCGCCGACTGGCCAGGTCCCGCAACAGTCGCACCTGGGCGGCGTACGGCGCAATCACGCCAATCGTCAGTGGATCGACGCCCGCCTCCAGCCACTCGTTGACGACGCACATGACCAAGCGAGCTTCCTGCGGATTGCGTTTGCTCAACCCGTTCGGTTCCAACTCCTCTTCCCAGCCCGCTCCAGCCGTGTCGTAAAACACCAAGGTCCGCTCGGTCGCCGGCGTGGCAGCCACCCCAGCCAAATCGCACAGGCGATGGTGACGGACTGAGGCATCCGCCAACAGTTGTCCCTGATAGAACTGCTGCGAGGAGAACTGCATGATCTGCTCGTTCATCCGATACTGCACATTCAACAAGCGACTGATCGATTCGCCATGCAGTTCCATCTGTCGCTGCATCAAGCTGCAGTTGAATCCCTCGGCAGCCGCCTCCAAGGACAACACGGTCGGCGGCAACTGCTGCGGATCACCCGCCAACACAATCTTGTCGGCAAACGGCAACGGGCACCACGACCCCGGCTCGGTGCTTTGACAGGCCTCGTCGATCACCACCAGATCAAAGTGGCGTTGCGCCAACAGTTCGTCGTTGAACGTGGTGGTCGCACAGATCACATCCGCCCCATCCAAGACCGACCGGATCATGTAGCGTTCCAAAGCCTTGGCTTCCTGCTCCAGGTCCCGCGCGGCTCGCCGCAGATGGTGCCGTTCGCCGTTGGCTCGCGGCGCCCGCGTCCATTTTTCGGCTTGCCGCAACAAATCCTCCGCCTGTCGCCGCAGGCCCTTGACCACCACTTGGCTTTCGTGCTCTTCCAACAGCCCATCCAAACAATGGTGCTGCAACCGAGGCGTGACCCGCGCTGGATGGCCGATCCGCACCGCCCGCTGGCCAACCTCGACCAACTCTTCCAACAAATGATCCACCGCCGTGTTGCTGGGCGCACAGGCCAAGACCTTCTCGCCACTTTGGACGGCTGCGGCAATCAAGGCCACCAAGGTCGTCGTCTTGCCCGTCCCCGGCGGACCATGAATCACGGCCAAGTCGCGAGCCGATCGAGCGAAGCGGATGGCGTCCTGCTGCGAAGGATTGAGATAGTCGGGCAGCGGCAAATCCGGCAACGGATTGAACTCGGGCAAGCGTTGCCCCATCAACACCCGACGCAAATGAGCCAGACGCCCGGAGGCCGATTGTGCCCGGTTGATCGCCGCCGCCTGCCGCTGCCGTGTCACCTCATCGGCCGCCGTATCCACCCGCCAAACGTTCGCGTCCGGCAAGCGACTGAGCGCCACCTGCAACGTGTCCGTGCCACGCTCGCTCACGACCCCCGAGACACTGGAACCAGGACTCGGATCAAGCATCGGCGAGACCACCACCGGCGAGCCCACTCGCAGGCGGTGCCACGGCATGGCCGAACTCTGCGGCTTGCGGCCCAAAGTCACCAGTTGCAGGCCGCCCAGACCCGCTGTCTGGTCGACGATCACCATATTCAACAGCGTTTCACCCGATTTTTCCGCGTGGCCGTCCCGCTGCAACTGGCGACGCTCGGCCATCCGAGCAATCTCGGCCTCCGATTCCATCCGGAGCCAACGCGCCAACTGCTGGAAGTGTCGCTCAACCTCATAGTCGCTGATTGACAAAGTTCCCACTTTCCGCTGATGCTCCGCAAACGCCCACCCGGCCCGTCGTTGTTATACCCATCTACGACGACTCGCCAAGGCCGAGTATAATTCCGGGCTAGTCCGCGGGCGGCGGCGACTCCGATTGCCCCTGGACGCGGCCCCTGCAGATCACCACCGACGAGGACGCGATGACTTCTTCTCCAACCGACGATTCGCCCGACGCGGCCCGCCCACTCTCCCCCCCGCCCGCCGTTGTCCTGGAGCTGATCCAACAACAACGCGACTCGTATCTGAACCGGCTGTTCGAACTGCTCCGCATCCCCAGTGTCAGCGCCGACCCGGCGTTCTCGCAGGATGTCTACCGAGCCGCCAAGTGGATGGCGACCACCTTCGAAGGCATGGGCCTCAAGACGCAGTTCCTCAAAACCAGCACCCACCCAATCGTGTTGGCCGAATCCCCCCATGTGCCCGACGCCCCCACCGTGCTGGTCTACGGCCATTTTGATGTCCAACCCGCCGACCCGCTGGACGAGTGGATTTCGCCCCCCTACGACCCCACAATTCGCGATGGCAACATCTATGCGCGCGGGGCCACCGACGACAAGGGCCAAATGCTGACACACGTGTTCAGCACCGAAGCCTGGCTCAAGTCCCACGGCAAGCTGCCGCTAAACCTGAAGTTCCTGATCGAAGGCGAAGAAGAGAGCGGCTCAGTGGCCTTGGCCGAACTGATGGCCGGCAAGTACAACGACCAATTGGGCTGCCCCGTCGAGGAGAAACTGGCCTGCGACGTGGTCGTGATCAGCGACAGCTCGCAGTTCGGACCCGGCTACCCAGCCATCACGTACGGCCTCCGCGGGATCATCTCCTTCGAACTGACCTTGTTCGGACCAAAACAGGATTTGCACTCGGGCACCTTCGGCGGCGCCGTGGCCAACCCGGTCAACGCGCTGATGCGTGTTATGGCTGCCTTTCAAGACGACTACGGCAAGGTCCTGATCCCCGGCTTCTACGATGACGTGCAGGAACTCAGCGACACCGAACGGCAACAATGGCAGGCACTACCGTTCTCAGATGACGATTTTATGCACCAAGTCGGCGTCCCCGCCACCTTTGGCGAACCGGGCTACTCGACGATCGAACGCTGCTGGAGTCGCCCCACCATGGACATCAACGGCATCTCCGGTGGCTACCAAGGGGAAGGCGGCAAGACAATCGTGCCCGCCAAGGCCTCCGCCAAGTTCACTTGCCGCCTAGTCCCACGACAAGATCCCAACAAAATAGCCGCCGCCGTCAAGCAGTTGGTTCAGGTCCGCGTCCCACAGATGTTCCGCTACCAATTGAAGGTCGGACACGCGGCCGCCGGCATCGTCGTGCCACTCGATAGCCCCTTTATGTTGGCGGCTGCCGATGCCATCGAAGTCGGCTTCGGCAAACCACCCGTTTTGATTCGCTCCGGTGGCTCCATCCCGATCGTCTCCCAGTTCAAAGATCGCCTCGGGGCAGATACCCTGTTGTTGGGCTGGGGCCAAAATGACGATAACACCCACAGCCCCAACGAGAAGTTCTCGGTCGAGGACTTTCACCGCGGGATCGTGTCCAGTGCCGCGCTCTGGCAAGCCCTAGCCGATCATGCCGCCCGCCACTAGCCAATGATCCACGACACTGGGCAACGCTGGTCCTGGGCAACGCTGGTCCTGGCAGTGCCCCCGCCACCATCACGATGGTGCGGGGTCCCATCCCAGTCAAACGGCCGTCAAGTTGCCAATCGCCGGACAAAGTCGCACAGAAATATTCCTTTCCGCCCCCCCCCGAGTCGCTCGAAATGCTAGACCGCAAATTCATCCTGCAAAACCTGCCCGCCGTCAAACAGAATTGCCTCGATCGCGGTGTCTCCTGCGAACTCGATCGGCTCGTTGAACTGGAACAACAACGCAAAGCCGCCGACACCGAAGCCCAAGAGTTCAATCGTCAAGCCAACGAGGTGGCCAAATCGATCGGAGCCGTGAAGGACCCCGAACAACGGGCAGCAGTCGTGGAACAAGGCCGCTCGCTCCGCAGTCACAAGGACGCCGCCCAACGCAAAGTCGATGAACTCGAAGTCGAGATCATCGCAATCCAACGCACCATCCCCAATATGGCGCATCCCGCCGCCCCACGCGGTGCCGATGATCTGGCCAATTGTGAGGTCGCCCGCGGCAAGCACGCCCCGCGGACGTTCGACTTCCCAGTCAAAGATCACTTGCAACTGGGTAGCGAAAAAGGCTGGATCGATTTCGAAGGCGGCGCCCGCACCACCGGACAAGGCTTTTACTTCCTCGCCGGTGAACTCGTCCTGCTAGATCTCGCCATCCAACAAATGGCCATCGAGTACCTGATGCAACGCGGCTTCATCCCCACCATCACGCCGGACCTGGCCCGAGCCGACATCTTGGAAGGCATCGGCTTCATGCCACGCGGCCCCGAAACACAGGTCTATAGCGTCGAACAAACCGACCTGTGCCTGATCGGTACCGCCGAAATCACACTCGGCGGCCTCTACGCCGGACAAACCCTGGAGGCCGAGTCCCTGCCACTGCGTTTGTGCGGGATCAGCCATTGTTATCGCACCGAAGCCGGTGCCGCCGGTCGAGCATCTCGCGGCCTGTATCGCGTGCACCAATTCACCAAGGTCGAAATGTTCGTGTTCTGCCTACCCGAACAAAGTGATGCCCTACACGAAGAACTACGTGACATCGAATGCGAACTGTTTGATCTGTTGGAAATCCCCTATCGAGTTGTCGACACCGCCACCGGCGACCTCGGTGGCCCAGCCTACCGCAAGTACGACCTGGAAGCCTGGATGCCCGGTCGCGGTCAACAAGGCGAATGGGGCGAAGTCACCAGCACGTCGAACTGCACCGACTACCAGTCGCGCCGCCTCAATGTTCGATACAAAGAAAAAGACGTCAAAGGCACACACTTTGTACACACACTCAACGGCACCGCCTTCGCCCTCAGCCGCGCCCTGATCGCGGTCCTCGAGAATCACCAACAAGCCGACGGGTCCGTCCAAATCCCAGCCGCACTCCAGCCGTACCTCCGCCGCACGAAAATTGGCTAAGCACCAAGATCACCTTCCAACCGTGAACCATTACGAGACACGCTACTGACGACACCACAAGTCACTTACGGCACTGCCCCTCCGCCAAAGGGCTTGTTGATTTTTCCGTAGCGGAACGCGTCAAGCGTTTCGATTGATCGGAAAATGCCGTGTTTTCGCCCGATATCATTGAATCGGGCGATAATTTCACGTGTAAGTCTGGAAAAATCAACAAGCCCTATGGCCCGCCGAGCCGTTCGCTAGCGTGCTCGAACGCACGCCTGACAACGATCGATACACGGGGTTTTTCTGCGAAACTTTGGCCACTTCTCACGGTTTAAGGAAGACGGGAGCGCGTTGAACGCTCCCGACGGCAAGACGGCGGCCATTCGTATCTGTTTGTATCCTATCGGCTCGTTTCGCAGGAGCAGTTACGAAGCTTCCCCGGCTTGGTCGATCAAAGAACGTCAGCCTGTTTGGTAACCCGGATTTCACCATGAACCTATGTTCAGTGGCCAATATGACATACCGCATCCTGTTGGTCGAAGACGATCTCGAATTGGGCGACTTGGTGGCCGAATACCTCACGCCGCACGGATTTGAGGTCGCCAAGGAGACGAGCGGTGATAAGGCCGTCCAGCGGATCATTGAGGAAAGCCCCGACGCCGTGCTGCTCGATGTGAATCTGCCCGGCACCGATGGCTTCACCATCTGCCGCGAAGTACGTGAACGGTACCACGGCCCGATCATTTTACTGACAGCCCGCGACACCGAGACCGACGAGGTCCTGGGACTGGAATTCGGCGCCGACGATTATCTCGCCAAGCCCGTCAGCCCCCGCGTGCTCCTCGCCAGACTCCGGACCCACCTCCGCCGACAACCCCACGACGAACTGATCAGCGGCGACTCGGTGATCGAGGTCGGTGGATTGGTGGTCGATCGCGGCCGACGCATTGTCCTCGTTGCAGGACGCTCGGTGTCCGTCTCCACCGCCGAGTTCGACTTGCTCTGGCTGCTCGCCCAGCATGCCGGCACCGTCGTCAGCCGCGCCATGCTGTTCGAAAACTTGCATGGCTTCAAGTTCGACGGCTTCGATCGCTCCATCGATCTGCGAGTCTCACGCCTCCGCAAGAAACTGGGTGACGATCCCCACCAACCCACTCGGATCCTCTCCATCCGCGGTATTGGCTATCAGTTGGCAGCAGAACCCTCATGAGCCGACTGTTCCTGCGGCTCTACTTGGGTGTGCTCTTCATCCTGTTTGCCGCATGGTCCGTCCAGTTCTGGTTGACCGTGGAACCCACCGACGAATCGAACGCCTCGATCGTTGAAGACGCGATGGGTGGCGGCGTCCGTCTGGCCTTGCTGAGTTACGAGGCGGCGGAAGCCAGCGAAGAGCCCCGCACTTTGGAGTTGATCCAACAACAATTTGCCTACCCCGTCGCCATCGTGCCCCGCGAAGACTTGCCATTGGCCGCCCGCAACCGTCTCAACTCCAGCGGCGACGTTCAATTTGCGAAGATCGGCTCCGGTTTGTTCTTGATCGGGCAGCTCAACGATCCCACCCGAGTCATGCTGTTTGGGCCCCTGCCCCAAGTCATCCGCACGACTCGTAGTCAAGTCATGCTGGGCCTGGCCATCGTACTGACCTTCGCCGCTGCGGCCATCGTCATCTTGCTTCGCCCACTCAACCAACAATTGGCGCAGTTGGAACGCACCACCCGCGCACTCGCCGGAGGGGCACTCAACCAAAGAGTCGACGAGACAAACGCCGGTACGCTCGAGAATGTCGCGCGTGCGGTGAACCAATTGGCCGCCCGGATCCAATCCCTGCTCAAAACCCAACAAGAATTGATGCAAGGCGTATCCCATGAACTCAAGACCCCACTCTCACGCATCCAGTTTGCCATCGAACTACTGCAATCGGAAACCGACGCCAAACGCATCAGTCAACGGATTCAAGTGATTCACACCGCCTCCCACGAGTTGGAAGAAATGGTCAACCGCTTGCTCCAGTATGTTCGCACCGACGCCCCTCGCTCCGCGACACCCAATTGGCGCGTGCCTCTGGAGCCCATCATCCAACAAGTCTTTGACGCCGAACGCCTAATGAACGCCCAACTCCAGTACGAAGTTGACCCGCGGATCATGACCGAGCAAGTCGCCATCCTCAGCAACGTCAACGACCTGACCTGCGTGATCTCCAACACCGTTCGCAACGCCAGTCGCTTCGCGCAAGAAAAGATTCGGATTTCCGCTTATCGTACCGCCAACGGCACAATCATCGACGTGGACGATGATGGCCCCGGCATCCCAGAGAAAAATCGCGAGGCCGTGTTTCGCCCCTTCGAACGCCTGGCCGATGACCGCGGCAGCGCCGGACTCGGCCTGGCGCTGGTCGGCCGAATCATGGCCAAACACGGCGGCTGGGTCAAAGCCGAGTCCAGTCAAATGGGGGGCTGCCGCATCCGCACGTTCTGGCCCCGCAGCAAGAACGCCTCCGACCCCAACCGCCGCGACTCCTCCGGCTCCGGCTCCGTCACCGCCTAACTGTTTTGCCGAAAATGGACCCATACTGAAAATCGTGCGATAAGCTGTAGCGGTATCACAAAAGGAGTCGCAAGATGGCAAGCAATACAAGCGGATCGTTAGATTTCTAGCTAGAAAAAATCCCGCTGGCTTGCCCAGCGGATCCTTAGGCTTCTCGCTAAATCTGAGTGGAGCGTGACAAAATCCCGCTGGCTTGCCCAGCGGATCATTAGGCTTCTCGCTAAAGCGTGGAGCGCGTGACAAAATCCCGCTGGCTTGCCCAGCGGATCATTAGGTTTCTCGCTAGATTGTCGCTTGAGGGCGGACAAATCCGCTGGCTTGCCCAGCGGATCATTAGGCTTCTCGCTAAATGCGGAGAGCGTGACAAAATCCCGCTGGCTTGCCCAGCGGATCATTAGGCTTCTCGCTAAACCGTGGAGCGCGACAAAATCCCGCTGGCTTGCCCAGCGGATCCTTAGGCTTCTCGCTAAACCGTGGAGCGCGACAAAATCCCGCTGGCTTGCCCAGCGGATCGATGGGCTTCTCGCTAAACGTAGAGCGCAGAAAAAATCCCGCTGGCTTGCCCAGCGGGATCTGCAGGCTTCTCGCTAAATGAGCGCGAGCGAAAATCCCGCTGGCTTGCCCAGCGGATCATTAGGCTTCTCGCTAAATCCGCTAGGAGCGCGCAAACAAATCCCGCTGGCTTGCCCAGCGGATCTTTAGGTTTCTCGCTAAACATCGCTGGAGGCGCGAACGAATCCCGCTGGCTTGCCCAGCGGATCGTAGGCTTCTCGCTAAATGCAGAGAGCGCGATAAAGTCACGCGGCGCTCAGGACTTGCCCGAGCGGATCAGTAGGCTTCTCGCTGGATCCGCTAGGAGCGCGCAAACGAATCCCGCTGGCTTGCCCAGCGGATCTTTAGGCTTCCCGCTAGATGGATCATTAGGCTTCTCGCTAAACCGTGGAGCGCGAGCGAATCCCGCTGGCTTGCCCAGTCCCGACGCGTCGGGATTAGGCTTCTCGCTAGATGGGTCGTTTGGCTTCTCGCTCTGCCTCGTCGGCTTCCCAACGCTTGATATAGCTTGCAATCGAGGCCGAACGCAATTCGCCGAACGATCCCACATAGGCACTCGCCTGCCATAACCGCTTCACCCGAGCTCGAATCAATGCCATATCGAACTTCTCTATCATCAATTCTTGCGCAGCATTCATGAGTGCGATCGCCACCGACGCTGGTAAAACCGTCGGGTGCAAATCGACTGCCAGATGAACATGATCAGGCAAAATCGAGACCTTCCGAATGATTTCTTTCATCTCAGTCTGCATCGCTCGCCAGCGTTCGGCGACCATCGCTGCTGACTCTTGAGAAAATACGCCTCGTCGCCACTCAGTCGCCAGTACAAAATGATACTGTAAACGAGTCACCGCATGATCCGTCGCCAACCGGCGGTCGTCTGCATCTTGGCGGTCGTAGGTTCGGATGTACACTGGCGATTGCGCGCCTGAACCATAGCCGTGATGTTCGCCTTGGCGTTCGAGATAAGCGTCAACCTCCTCGGCAGTTGATTTTCCGGTTGTGATTGCGAAGTAACCTCGGCCGAGCCACTGATGCTTCTCTTCGGGTGACCCACCATCGGTGTTCGAAATCCACTTGCTGAGACGACCTTTTATCTTGCCAACTGCCGATGACGCGGAATCAGTAGGGGTCCAAAGCGAGAAGCCTAACGATCCTTCTAGCTAGAAACCTAAAGATCCGCTGGGCAAGCCAGCGGGATTTTCTCCCGCTCCGCTCAGATTTAGCGAGAAGCCTAAAGATCCGCTGGGCAAGCCAGCGGGATTTTCGCTCGCGCTCCGCTCAGATTTAGCGAGAAGCCTAAAGATCCGCTGGGCAAGCCAGCGGGATTTTCTCCCGCTCCGCTCAGATTTAGCGAGAAGCCTAATCCCGACGCGTCGGGACTGGGCAAGCCAGCGGGATTTTCGCCCGCTCCGCTCAGATTTAGCGAGAAACCTAAAGATCCGCTGGGCAAGCCAGCGGGATTCGATCGCGCTCCACGCTTTTAGCGAGAAGCCTAATCCCGACGCGTCGGGACTGGGCAAGCCAGCGGGATTTTCTCCCGCTCCGCTCAGATTTAGCGAGAAGCCTAATCCCGACGCGTCGGGACTGGGCAAGCCAGCGGGATTTTCGCCCGCTCCGCTCAGATTTAGCGAGAAAGCCTAAAGATCCGCTGGGCAAGCCAGCGGGATTTTCTCCCGCTCCGCTCAACGCAGTCCGCCTGAAGGCGGGACTACGAGCGGGGCCAACTCGGCGTGGCACCGGATTATCTGGCGAGGTTGCGATCTAGGGCGTTACCTCTTTCGGCGAGGTCTTCTCATAACGCATTCCGCCTCGAGGCGGAAGTACGCGCTAGGCTACCTTCCGAGTCGCATCGGCCAATGGTCGAGCTGGACCGCCGGCAAGCCACCGCGCCCAACTCCTGCTACTCGGACTTCAGCCACCCGAGGTCACGCACCACAAATTGCCAGTTCCCTCGATGAACGCCAATTTCGCCAATCAAGCGGATGGGATCCCCCACCTGATAGCGACTATAAATTTCACGCCGCATGTCGACATCAAACGACCAGACGTTGTACTCCTGCTCGTAAACTTTGACCCGAAACGGTCGCTCGCCAGACACCTCAGCGGTGATGTCAAACACCTGCCCCAAATGCTCCAACTGCCGAATCTCGTCGTCGTTCGCAAACCGACTCAAACTCGGAACTTCGGCACCCTTCACTCGCCCAAAATCGACCCGACGAAACTCCGTCACCTTCTCGCCACGACTGGGATTCTCCAGCGACAAGTACTCGTCCGCATCCGCTGCGTTAGCACCCAGACGAAACCGAGCCAACACCGGGAAGTGATCCGAGAACCCCGCCCCATCCGACTCGGTCGCCGACCAACGCAGCGGCAGCCGCGTCCCCACCTGAGCATTCACTCCCTCGAGAATCAGAACCTCAAAACTATTATCGACGTAGTGAACGCCACGCGGATGATACAGACCGCGAGTCAACAGCATCTGCATCAACGTTCCCCACTGGTCCCGATACACGTCGCTGCCGCGTTCTTCCACCGGCAATTCGTACCACAAATTGTACAACCACAAACGGTCCAAATCGCGAATCTTCAGCTCGTCACCTTGAGACCCAAGAATCGTGTTGATCGCCGTCTTGGGCATGTCGGCATAGGCTTCCGATTGGTTGTGCTGAGAATTGAAGTCACCACCCAAGAGAATGTCTGCCAAAGGATCGGCGGCCAACAAAACTTCTAAACGCCGACGCAATGTCTCGGCATTCCCCCATCGAATTTGCTCCGATTCGCTATCCGAAGCACCCGACTTCCAATGATTGTTGAACGTGGTCAACGTCGATCCGCCAATTTCATGAACCACTTCCAAGATCCCGCGGGCCCCCAGCGTGTGGTGCGTCCGCTGCTCTCGGATCGGAAACCGCGAAAACGTGGCGTTGACATGTGCGACCACGCGACCTGTCGGATCCGGTCGATACTCGCCTACCGCCACGTGGTACTCGCCCAAGCCCGCCTCCTGCAACGCCTTCCACAAAAAAGCCTCGGCCGGCAAGTCCTTGACCTCGTCACGCAACGGATCCCGCAACATCGCCTCCAGTCGCGTGTCGCCGTGCTTCGCCTGGAACTGCCGCCAATCAAACGGCGTCGACCCTGGCGTTTGATCCGCCTCCAGTTCCTGAAACAGAATGATGTCGGGACCACGACCGCCATTGATCTCGGTCAATACCCGAGCATGATTCTGCACCTTGCGGAGCACATGCCGAGCTCGATACAACTCCGGTCCATAGTCCTCAAACAACGCCACCCCATCGACATCGAACAGGTTCTCGACGTTGTAAACTACCACCGTAAACTCTTCCGCGGCAGACACGACCTGACCAGCCGCCGAAGGCACCGCAACCACGCCCGTCTCGCCAGCACCCGTCGCCTGCCGAGTGACCTGGGCCCAAGCCGCAGATTCTCCCCCAAAACACAAACACCCAGCTGCGGCCAGCACCCAACAAAGTCGAGCTACCCCACTCACAACGGTCATCCAATGCAACATCCGCAACCTCAATCGCCCACGCGTCCAAGTACCGCCCGCCCACCCGGTGGATGGTAGTTGCCAAGCGAGAATCGCACAACCCGCGCGATCCCCTAGTGCTTTGTCACAACCAAATCTTAATGTGTGGTAAAGGAGTCAGGAGTGGTAAAGGCGTCAATTGTGCACAACACCCGCAGGGCCGTTCCGGCAATTGACGCCTGCCCCCTCTACCATACCGATCCCAAAATGAAACGGTGACACAGCACCAGGATCCCGCCGCCGAATACCGCAGCGTGAACGACCGCGTCCTTGGCCGGATTGCAAGCCGAAACGCCGGGAGGACCAACGAGCCGCCATCGCGAGTTGCTTTTTGGCTCAGAATCTTACATAATCAACAGCGTTCCCGGCGACCGGCACTCGGTCGTGTTCGAGACACCAATCGGTTCCCACCGGTTGTCCCGCCCCAACCACCCGACTCGCAAACGAAAGCCCTGCCCCATGGTTGAGCCCCGCCACCTCGCCATCGGTTCGCATTCCACTCCCCACACGCTTGCTGTCGTGAAATGCGCCGTGGTCGCCATCGCACGGCTCGTCGTCTGCCTCGCGTTACTCGGGCTCCCCCACCTCGCGGCCGCAGATGAACCGCGGGCAACGGACGACCGAGTCGACTTCGCCAAACAAGTCCTACCGGTTTTGTCGGCCAAGTGCTTTCTTTGCCACGGCCCCGACGCGGCCGCCATCAGCGACCTGCGTTTGGATCTACCCGATGCAGCCACCGCCGATCGGGGCGGTTACCGCGCCATTGATCGCGACCAACCCGCCGACAGTGCCGTCCTGCTGCGAATCCACTCGGCCGATGACCCCATGCCGCCAGTCGATGCCGAGGCCCAATTGACCGAGGCCGAACGAGAACTCCTGTCGAAGTGGATCCAACAAGGCGGTGAATATGCCCAGCACTGGGCGTATGTTCCTCCCCGAATCACACCGCCTCGCTCCAATCCCTCGGCGGTCGGCTCCGCAGCCATCGATGCCTACATCGCCGA
The DNA here is from genome assembly GCA_018402565.1 of Pirellulaceae bacterium. Taxonomy (GTDB): domain Bacteria; phylum Planctomycetota; class Planctomycetia; order Pirellulales; family Pirellulaceae; genus M30B19. The sequence goes on from JAGYIQ010000006.1 coordinate 446,002, forward strand.
CGCGCTGCAACCGCGCGGCCTCACCCCAGCCCCACGGGCCGAAAAATGGATCTTGGCCCGACGCCTGGCCTTGACCCTGACCGGACTCCCACCACAACCAGAGCTATTGGACGATTATCTGTCCGACGATTCGCCCGCCGCTTACGAACGCTTGGCCGACGCGTTGCTGGCCTCGCCAGCCTTCGGCGAGCACCAAGCACGCTATTGGCTGGATGCGATCCGCTACGGTGACACGCACGGGCTGCACCTCGACAATCGCCGCGGCATTTTTCCCTACCGCGACTGGGTCATCAAAGCCCTCAACGAAAACCTGCCGTGGGACCAGTTCATTACCTGGCAATTGGCGGGCGATCTGCAAACCCAACCCACCCTGGAACAACAGGTCGCGACCGGCTTCGTGCGAATGAACCCCTCCACAGCCGAGGGCGGCGCGATCCCGGAAGAATTTCAAGCCAAAAACAGCTTCGACCGCACCGAGACCTTTGGCACCGTGTTCCTGGGACTGTCTCTCACCTGCGCCCGTTGCCACACGCACAAGTACGACCCCATCACCCACGAAGATTATTTCCGACTCCTGGCCTACTTCAACAACACCACCGAACACTCGATGGATGGCAACAAGTATGACTACGAGCCAGTGATCAAAGCCCCAGCGGATCTGGCCCAATGGCAAAATTGGCAGCAATGGCACCAACAAGTCAAGGACTGGGCGGCCGCCATCGAACCCCAATCGCCGCTAGGCGACGCTGCGAAACTTTCCGCGGTCGATCCCAGCTCCCTCCAGTGGTGGCAACAATGGACCCAACAAGACGCGGCAGGCAAGCTACAACTCGCCACACAAGACGCTGGCAATCCCTTGGATGCTGCCACCAGAGCGTCCGCGGCCCAATGGCTGCAGCAGCGACAAGGTATGGAGCAGGGTTGGTCCACGACCCTGATCGCCAAAGAACTCGACACCCCCCGAGAAACGCGGGTGCTCAACCGCGGCGAATACGACCAACCCATCGGCGAACCGCTCAGCCCCCAACCGTTGCCAGCCCTCGGTTCCAATTGGGGCGATCTGCCACCCAATCGCCTGGGCTTGGCACAGTGGATCCTCCACCCCGACCACCCACTCACGACTCGAGTCCTCGTCAATCGGTTTTGGAGCCAAGTCTTCGGCGCTCCACTAGTACGCACCCCAGAAGAATTCGGATTGCAAGGCGAGCAACCCACGCATCCCGAGCTTCTCGATTTCCTGGCTGTCGACTTTCGCACCCATGACTGGGATATGAAACGCCTGCTCAAGCAATTGGTCATGTCGCAGACCTTCCAGCAAAGTTCGCAGTGGCGCTCCGATCTGGACGACCCCGCCAACCAACTGTGGGCACGCGGCCCGGGCCACCGACTGGATGCTGAAGTCATGCGCGATCTGGCCCTCGTGGCCAGCGGTCAGATGATCCAGGCAACCGGCGGCGAAGGCTTCAAGCCCTTCCAGCCACCCGGCATGTGGGAGGCCCTTGCTCACCCAGGCAGCAACACGCGAGTTTACCAAGAGGACGGACCACCGGGCATCTTCCGCCGCAGCCTGTACATGTATTGGAAACGAACCAGTCCCCATCCGATGATGACGCTGTTCGATGCCCCCAGTCGCGAGTCGAGCTGCGTGCAGCGATCGCGGTCCAACACCCCCGTCCAATCACTCGGCCTGCTCAATGAACCCCAACGCGTCCAACTCGCATTGGCCACCGCCCACCGCCTCCGACAACTCGAAACCGACGACAACGGACGCCTCCGCGACCTCTACGCGACACTGGCCGGCCGCCCCCCGACGGAACTCGAACAATCGGTTTGCCTGCAACTTTTGACGGAATTCCGCCAACGCTTTGAACAGTTCCCCGCCGACGCACGTTCGCTCTACGAAGCCCACGCCACCCAACTTATCGGGGAATTGGATACGGCCGAACTGAATGAAACCGTGGCTTGGTCGCAGGTCGTGATGACGGTCCTGGCATCCGACGCCGTCATCATGCTGTACTAAACGCTTCGCTGAGACACCTTCACACAAGGTCACGCTGCCCATGCATCCGCAAACCAATCATTCACCGCTTCGCGAACAACAACTGCTGCAAACCCGGCGTCAACTGTTTGGTCGCTCCGCCCTCGGCCTCGGAACCGCCGCCTTAGCTCAACTGCTCGGGCCAGCGGCAGCGGCCGGCAACTCTCGATCGGACACCTCCCCGACAGCCCCCACTGGCCATGACGGTATCCACCATCGCGCCACGGCCAAACGCGTGATCTACCTGTTCATGAGCGGTGGCCCCAGTCAACACGACATGTGGGACTACAAGCCCAAACTCAACGACCTGTTCAATGAACAGCTCCCCGCCTCGGTTCGCGATGGGCAACGCATCACCGGCATGAGCTCGAATCAGACCAATGGCCTCCCCATCTGTCCCTCCAAGTACAAGTTTCAAAAGTACGACAACCAAGATCGCGGCGTGTGGGTCAGCGAACTGCTACCGCACACCGCCCAGGTCGCCAAAGAACTGTGCGTGGTTCACAGCACCTTCACCGAAGCGATCAACCACGATCCAGCCATCACCTACATTCAAACCGGTAGCCAAGTGCCTGGTCGACCCAGCCTCGGGGCTTGGCTGAGCTACGGCCTGGGAAGCGACAACGAGAACCTTCCCTCGTACTTGGTCATGCACGCGCGGTCGTTTCACGCCGAGCAAAGCTTGTTCAACCGCTTGTGGGGCCCCGGGTTCCTGCCCTCCGAGCACCAAGGCGTCCTGCTCCGCAGCCAAGGCGACCCCGTCCTGTACCTCAGCAACCCACCGGGGATCGATGGCCAAGATCGACGACGGCAACTCGATGCGTTAACCGCCCTCAATCAAGCCCAACATGCCGCGTTCGGCGCCCCAGAAATCCTCGACCGGATCAAACAACACGAGATGGCGTTCCGCATGCAAACGTCGGTCCCCGAACTGATGGACTACGCGGATGAAACCGAGGCCACGCTGCAGATGTATGGCGACGACGTCAAAATTCCCGGCACTTTTGCGGCGTGCTGCCTCAACGCTCGCCGACTCGTCGAACGCGGGGTACGCAACATCCAGATCTTCCATCGCGGCTGGGATGCCCACAACAACCTGCCCAAGGAGCACGAAGACCAATGCCGCGACATCGATCAAGGTTCTGCCGCCCTGATCCGCGACCTCAAACAACGCGGACTGCTGGACGATACCCTGGTCGTCTGGGGCGGTGAATTCGGTAGAACCGTCTACTGCCAAGGTGGACTCACGCGCGACAACTACGGCCGTGACCACCATCCACGCTGCTTTACCGTTTGGATGGCTGGCGGTGGCGTCAAACCCGGCATCACCTACGGTCGCACCGACGATTACGGCTACAACATCACCGATGCCGACGGCAACGTCCTTGTCCCTCAACCCAACAAAGATTCCTGGACACCGGGAACCATGCACATCCACGACTTGAACGCCACCATCCTGCATCTACTGGGCATCGACCATCGCAAACTAACCTACCGCTTCCAAGGTCGCGACTTCCGCTTGACTGACGTGCACGGCCATGTCATGCACGACCTGTTGGACACTAGGGCCGCTGCATCCTAAACGCCTCCAACACCTCGGCTTCGTGCTGGCTGCCAAACACCAAAATCACCAACTGCGACACGATCTCGCGCTCATCCTGCGTGAGAAACGCCTCGCCACCTCCGTACTCGGCGATCTGCTCAAACGACGTTAAACGTCGCGGACTGCGGCAAGTGACCGTTGAAATCACGCCACCCAATCGTTGACGGAATTCAGCCGCCATCCGCAGGCAATCCGTCAATCGTTCGTCATGTGGCGGAGCATCACCAAAAATCAAAATCACCTTGCGAGCCGTCGGCTGAAACGGATTCTCGTAAATCGACCACTGCAACCCGCGATCCACCGCCTCCGGTTCGTCGCCACCCCCACCCGCACTGATACCGTTTAAGTAAAGTTGGATCTGATCCAAGTTCCTCGTCAAGGGCAATCCCTTCACCACGTATTCGTCGCCCACATCGCGATACGTGCAAATGCTGATCCGCGTCTCCGGGATCAACTCCACCAAACGACGACCGATCCGCTGGATCTGCCGCTTCACCTGATTGATCTCGCCCGTCATGCTCCCCGTGCTGTCAAACGTAATCACCAAATCCAACCCGTCGCGTTTCATCTGCTCCAACAAGGCACCAAAATCCGCACTGACGCTGGCTTCCAACGTATCCTGCCCCGTCACCAAGGTCGCCATTGGCTGAGCGTTCGTCGTGGCAGCCGCCGAGACAGAAGCGGGGCTGGCCAACGACAATTCACTCAACGGAATCGGCGTCAACGCCGGCTGTAACTCCCAAGCTTCCAACTCCAACGTTGGCGCGACGGCTGCCACCGAGGCCTCCTCCGCCACCGGCGTTTCAACCTGCCAATCCGTCGGCTGGCCAATCTTGATCCGCACCCCGTCACTCGAGAACACACCCTGGTCCCCACCCCAAACCATCAACCCCAAGGCGATAATCAACAATAGATGCAATACCACTGCAAACAAGACCGCCAACACGTAATGACCCGAGAGCACCCGCGTCAGCGACACAGACTCCGTTGGCACCGCCGCCTCGTCCGACCGCGGCAAAAAAACCACTTCCTGACAATGGGGACATTTCCCCTGGCCGCCCAATTGCTCGGCCGACACCGTAAATAATTTCCCGCAAAAGACACAATTCAGCTTCATAGTCCCAGCGATCCGCTACCGTTCGCCCTACCACCGCCACCCAAACCACTCACACACCCACCCCCTCAGTCTAACCCAACCCCCTACGCCCCGTCGCCCCCCACCAGCCGACCCACCAGTCGACCCAATCATCGACCCAACTGGTCGCGTTCATCGCTCGCTCCCACTGGTCGCACCCACGGATCCTGCCCATCTGATGGGCCCGCTGGTGGCGCCCACGGGGCGCCCACCCGCAAGTCGCACCACCCGCTGCGGACTCAACAACCCGGATATCCCCCACCTCGCGGGCCCTCGCCGTCGTATCGGATGCCCCTACAACCGTCAATCCCGCTGCAAAACGCCACCACCTACCCAAAACACCACGCCGAACTCCTCCTGCACTGGGCTGGAGTTCCAAAAATTGCCGATTGAATCAACAGGCTCTGTCCAAATACCGCTTGATTGGCGTTTGCCAGACACCGTCCAGGAGCATTGAGATGATCAACCAAATAATCAACTCCGCCACTGCCATGCAGTCGGCCCAACAAAAGACCCAAGTCGCCTATACATTGGCCGCCAAGCGTTTGGATAACCAACGCCAACAGGGCCATTTTGCCGTGCAACTCCTCGAAACCGCCGTCAAACTGGCGTCACAAGCCGGCCAGGATTCGATCGACGTCTACGCCTGATCGCCCCCCCCAACGAACTCGTTCTCGCCACTCGCGGTCGCACCCAAACCTAAAAAGTAACCGTTCACGCCCCGTAGGGTGTCATGCAGCAAGTCGAGCTAACCGCACGATCATTTGCGAGTCAAAGCAGCTGGACAACGCTACCGGCTTGCCCCAAGAACCATCCGACTTGCGTGAGTGCACCAGACCCAGGGATTAACTTCACCCGTGAACGGTTACCATAAAATCCGTAACCGTTCACGCCCCGTAGGGTGTCATGCAGCAAGTCGAGCTAACCGCACGATCATTTGCGAGTCAAAGCAGCTGGACAACGCTACCGGCTTGCCCCAAGAACCATCCGACTTGCGGAATGCACCAGACCCCAAGGATTAACTCCCACCCGTGAACGGTTACCATAAAAATTCGCAACCGTTCACGCCCCGTAGGGTGTCATGCAGCAAGTCGAGCTAACCGCACGATCATTTGCGAGTCAAAGCAGCTGGACAACGCTACCGGCTTGCCCCAAGAACCATCCGACTTGCGGAATGCACCAGCCCCAAGGTAGGCCCCGCCTCCGTGAACGGCTAGAAAAATTCCAACTTGGGTTGTCCAGTTTTTGGCGATGCTCCGTATCTAGAAATAAGGAGCCATGCCCATGCTAAAATGTTACGCCACCCTCGTCGCCGCCTCGGTCGCCGCCGCCCTGGCCGTTAGCGCCGCCGCTCCGGCTGTTGGCACCGCCCAGTCACCCTTGGCGAACCACCTCCCGGCCGTTCCACTGCCGAGCCAATCGGTGACGGTCCAAGCAGTGCTGCCCCACGGAGCAACTCAGGACGTTCCGTCAAACGCTGCGATACCCAACCAAACGCCTGGTCAGGGAACCACGACTGATCGTACTGCCATTGCCGACTCGACTGCCCCCGATCCATACGATCCGCTGGCGATTCTCCATCCCCAAGAAATCGCTCCATTGGATCTCGAATTCACCGACGAGGACCGCCAGCGCAAACTCCCCGTGCGAGTCTACTTGCCCGCCAATTCAACCGGCCAAGCACCGACGCCACAACCCGTCGTCCTCTTCAGTCACGGCCTCGGCGGCAGCCGTCAAGGCTCCACGTTCCTCGGTCAACACTGGGCCAAACGCGGCTACATTGCCGTCTTCCTGCAACATCCCGGCAGCGACGAAGAGGTCTGGCGCAACACTCGCTTGAACCAGCGTCGCAGCGCCTTGGTCCAAGCCGCCAACAGCCAACAACTCAACGCTCGCAAATCCGACGTCGTCTCCGTGCTCGATCAACTGGAAAAATGGAACCAACAACCCGCACATCCACTGGTCGGACGGATGGATCTAACCCGAGTCGGCATGTCAGGTCATTCTTTCGGCGCTCGCACCACCCAACAGGTCAGCGGCGAAAACCCCTGGGGACGCGCCCAAACGACTGACAAGCGTTTGCGAGCAGCGATCGTTATGAGCCCCAGTGTCCCAGCAACCGGCAACCCCGACCGAGCCTTCCGCAACGTCACTCTGCCCTGGCTGCTGATGACCGGCACCAACGACGATTCACCCCTCGGGGACCAAACCCCCGAGTCCCGACGTCGTGTCTATCCCGCGCTCCCACCAGGCGACAAGTACGAATTGGTTCTGAACGACGCCGAACACTCGGTCTTTACCGATCGACGCTTGCCCGGCGAAGCCAAACCACGCCGCCCCGAACACCATCGCTCGATCCTGGCACTCAGCACCGCCTTCTGGGACGCCTACCTCCGCGATGACCCCGCCGCCAAAACCTGGCTACAAGGCACCGGCCCACGATCGATCTTGGACACTGCCGATCTCTGGCAAACCAAGTAACAACCACTCAAAACAGCGTTCAACCCGCACAGCTTTTCGCAAGAACAATTTCACGCGGACATTTTCGCGTCGGCCAATTTCACGCGGACAATTTCACGCAGCCAATTTCACGCGGAAAATTTCCCGCGGACATTTTCGGGTCGGGCAACCTTTGTGCAGCGAATTTCATTTCCCGCGAATATCATTTGTGGCAGAGAATCGACCTTACGGGGACTCGGGATTTCCCTCAGTAACTACCGCAGGTGCCGCAGCATGGTTTAGCCGCGTGTCGCTGTACGTCGCGCGACGATGCAATATGTCCGGTATCAACGCGACGACCAAGATCACCGCCATCAAGAGCGTCGGCAGCGTCAACAGGTACTTCCACGAGCGTTCCCACCAAAAGTGCATGAAAAACAGCACCACCAGACTGGCCTTGGCCGCACTGATCCCCATCATGACCTGCCACTTCGTCTGCTGCAATGCGAACAGCCCCTCCGCATTGGCCACCCAAAACGAAGCCAGCGTCAGCAGCACCAGCAGCACGAACACGCCAAAGAACAGTGGAGTGCGGTTGACGTTGTCATGACCAGCCATCTGGAGCGATCCTTTAAAACAAATACAGCAAAGGAAACAAGAAGATCCACACAATGTCGACGAAATGCCAATACAGCGCCAAGTTCTCGATCACCGCTGCCCGCCCGGCATCCAACGTGAACGGCAACAATAAGGCGAATCCAACCAATCCCGCCAACACGTGAATCGCATGCAAGCCCGTCAACAGAAAGTATGTGCTGGCCCACGTGTTTCCGTTGGGGATCACCATCGGCAACTCCCAATGGTACTGGTCGTTCAATCCCCGCCACTCCGGTCCCGCCGCTTGCACTTCCGCCATCCATTTCGCCCGGTTCTGCCACTGGGCGATCTCCAACTCCACCGCCGCCAACTCGTTCTCCCCAGCCACACGCTCGGCATCTGTCTTCGCCCCGGCAGATGCGTCATCAGCTTGGCCGGTCGTTTCGCCCTCCCCTCCAGCGGCTGGCTCGGCCGCCAGATTGGCCAACCGAGTCTTCAATCCGTCCCGATTCGAAACTTTCTCCGCTAACTCTTGCTCGACTCGACGAGATTCACGCCCCAACATGCCCTCGACTCGCCCCCAGTCCGCCGCCTCCGGGTAAATCGTGAAGGCCAAGATCTCCAACATCTCCTGCTGCACGAAAGCATTGCGACTCCGCCCCACTCGCCGTTCCGTCCAAGCGACCGTGTTCTCGCGGACAAACAACAGTCGATCGCTTGCCGATTCGGCGTCCCAGACGACCGGTGTCACGGACCCGAAAGCCAGCGATTCCGATGAATCACCGGCCGCCTCACGTCCGAGTCCACTGGCTGCCACGCGCCCGGCCTGATCGGTCACCGCTTGCTTGTCACGCTCCCCCACCAATTCATTGAACCGCTGCTTGACGGCCGCCAGATAGTTCAGGTCCGCTCGCTCGTACATCAGACTCCGCGGCCGCTGCGGATAAATTCCATGCGAAAACTTGCTGCCGTACTCTCCCGCCTTGATCCCCAAGAACCCCAAGCCCAACAGCAGGGTCAACAGCAGCCATTTCTTGGCCACTTGCGGCCGGCCCTGCTTGGAAGCCTCAAACGCAAACACCACCGTGACACTGGACAACAACAGCACACAAGTGTTCAAAGCCCCGACCCATTCCAACAAGTGAACAACTTTGGGGGTCGGCCAAGTGCCCTCCGGGACACCGAACCTCAGTACGATGTACGATCCCACCAGCGCCGCAAAGAACATGATCTCCGTCGAGAGAAACAACCACAGCGCCAACTTGCCTCGCGAAATTGGCAAGCAGGGTTGGTACGACAGTTCTACATGCGCTGCCGACTGATGATGTCCCGCCTGATCCATTGGCCTGATCTCACTTTCTAACTCACGCGCCTAAACGGCCGGCTAAATGCACAACAGCAACAGGGTCATTTGGAACGGCAGATAGACCAACGACGACAGCAACAGCGACCGAGCCGTGGCGTTATCTCGCTGGCCGTAAAACTCCCAGGAATACCACAGGTAGGCTCCCCCCAGAACCAACGTCCCCATCGTGTAGACCATGGTATGCGTCAGCCACAGGTTCCCCACCAGTGCCGTCACCAGCAATACGACCGCCACACCCACCGCCACGCGCCCCGCCGCTCGGCCCGTCGGCTCCGTCACGGTGATCATCTTCAACCCACCGGCCGCATAGTCTTCGCGGTACTTCCAAGCGATCGCCATAAAATGGGGAAACTGCCACCAAAACAGAATCAAGAACAGCACCCAAGATAACGGACCAATCTGCCCATCATAGGCCGCCGCACCGACCAACACGGGCATCGCACCGGGAAAGGCACCCACAAACGTGTTCCATACGGTCACGGGCTTCAGCCACGTGTACACAAACGCATACAGGATCCAAGTCAACAAACAGATCCCCGTCGCCACCGGATGCACCGTTGCCATCAGATAAGCCACGCCCATACCCAGGGTCACGGCCGCGAAAGTCGCCACTTCTGGCGCTGACAACCGCCCCCCCGGCAAGGGTCGCCGCGATGTTCGCGGCATAAAATAATCGCTATAGCGTTCCAAGTACTGGTTCACCGCACTGCCACTGGCGGCCACCAACAGCGTCCCCACCATCGCATGCAGCCAATGCCACTGGGTGCTGGCCCAACCACTGGCCACACTGCCCGCCCAGACCGTGAACAACACCATGGTGCTGATCCGCGGTTTGGCGATCTCCAGATAACTGGACCAGCGTCCTCCGCGGACACTCGCGGGTTCGGTTGTCGTCATTTCTAAGACCTGATTCTTCAACATGGTTCCCACTTACTCAACCGTCCGCAGGCCATGCTCTGCCCGCCAAATCCGCGCCGCCGAGAAGGCACCCACGGCCAGAATGAAACTCCCCAACGCCACGTGAGCCGACACAATCTGCACCTGATAGAAATCATTACTCACGATCAAATGAGCCTGCGCAAACAACTCGTTGGCAAACCAATCGGGGAAGTTGTACCGCATCACCCAAGTGCCCAGACCCAGCACAATCTGCAAAACCACCGCCCCCAGCAACAATCGCCGCGGCCAACACAAGCCCGGCACCGGGCAGCCACGAGTGAAACTCAAGATCACCGCGGCCACGCCGACACACACGGCGCCGACCACATGAAACCAAACCAATATGCGAAAATAATATGGATCCGCCGTCTCCGGCACATGCCGCATGCTGGCGCCAAACACCAATTGCAGATAAGCCAAGGCCCACAACGTCAGTGTCACGTACCGCTGGTTCTGCAGCGTCCGCAACATGGCCGCGCGCAAACGCAGCAACTCCGCCCTCGCCCCCACACGCGTGCCGGACTCGTCCTCCGTCCGACTCAGCCAAAATCCTCGCTCCGCGGCCGCCTGCCACCAACGACTGGTCACCACTACCAGCACCGCCAAGAAGGCAAAAAATGCTGGACCCAAACAACCGTGAATCCGAGCCACCTCGCGATCGACTTGCAGGACTCGGACCCCGCCCATCACTCCCTGCAATATCACCAAGGCCAACGCCGCCAGGGACATCCATCGCACGACCGAGGGTGTGCGTAGACTCCAACTCAGCACCACTAGCCCAATGCACCAAATCCCAGCCAACGAACCCAACAGCCGGTGCCCATGCTCGATAAACAAGTCCCACGGGCCGAAGAACCACGTCTCCCACGGGTACAGGAACATGTTGTAACCATAAGTGCCCGGCCAATCCGGCACGGCCATCCCCGCCTTCGTTGTCGTCACCAAACCACCCGCCCAAATCAACGGGAACACGGTCAGCGCAGTGACCCACGCCAAGTAATGGATGACGGGCGAACAAACCGTCGCGGCACTCGCAGTCGCCGCGACCGAAGACCGAACATCACGCTCCGTGATGGCTGCCATGTGCATCCTCCCCTGGTTCGGTTTGTGGCCAGAAGTCCGACTCGCGTCCCGGAACGCTGTACTCGTACGGCCCCCGATAGACAGTGATCGGCGAAGTAAAGTTGCCATGCGGTGGTGGCGAAGGCGCCGCCCACTCCAATGTGTTGGCGTTCCACGGGTTCGCACCCGCGCGACGGCCAAAGACCATGCTGCCAAAAAAGTTGAGAATAAACAGCGACTGAACCGCCACCAAGCCAAACGCACTGTAAGTAATAAATTCATTCACCGGTTGCAAATGGCTGAAGCTATCCCCAGCCGTAAAATCGGCGTAGCGCCGCGGTAAACCTTGTGCCCCGAGAAAATGCATGGGAAAGAACACGCAGTTCATCAACACAAACGTCGCAAAGAAATGCAGTTTCCCCAACCACTCGCTCATCAACCGCCCGAACATTTTCGGATACCAGTGATAAATCGCACCGATCACGATCAGGCTGGTGCCACCAAACAACACGTAATGGAAGTGAGCAACGATGTAGTAGGTGTCGTGGATAAAGATCGTCACCGGCGCCACCGCCATCAACACGCCCGACAATCCACCGATCACAAACATCGCAATAAAGCCCACGCAGAACAACATTCCCGTGGTCAATTGCAACCGGCCGCCCCACAGTGTCGCCAACCAATTGAATGTCTTGATGCCGCTGGGCAGCGCGATCAAGATCGTCGACAGCATAAACGCGGCCCCCACCAACGGCTGCATCCCCGAGACAAACATGTGATGCCCCCAGACGATGAAGCCCAACCCACCGATCGACAACATCGAGTAGACCATCGGCTTGTAGCCGAACAGCGGCTTCCGCGCCATCGAGCTCAGAATGTCGCTGGCCATCCCCATCGCGGGCAATAACATGATGTAGACCGCCGGATGCGAGTAGAACCAAAACAGATGCTGCCACAACAGAACCTGCCCGCCACCCCCCGTGGCCGGCCCATCCGCCACCATCAAACCCTCGGGGATAAAAAAGCACGTGCCAAACAATCGATCCGAAATTTGCATCATCACGGCCGCCGTCAGAACCGGCAAAGCGAAGGCCTGCAGGATGGCTGTGATCAGCATCGCCCAAATCGTCATCGGCAAGCGAAACATCGTCATGCCCGGTGCTCGCATCTGCACGATCGTGGTGATGTAGTTGATCGAGCCCATCATCGACGAGATCCCCACGAACGTCAGCCCCATCAACCACAGGGTCTGAGCCAATCCGCTGCCCGGAGCCGCTGCTTCTAACACGGCCAAGGGCGGATAAGACGTCCAACCCGCCGCCGGCCCGTAGCCCGGCGCTGCAAACGCCAACATCAAGCAGCCAAAGGCCGGCCACATGAACCAATAGCTCAGCATGTTGAGCGTCGGAAAGGCCATGTCGTCCGCCCCGATCATCAGCGGGATCAGGTAATTCCCAAACGCTCCCGCCAAGATCGGAATCACCACAAAGAACACCATGACGGTCCCGTGCATCGTCACCAACATGGTGTAGTACTCGGGCGGTATCTGACCACCCTCGTTGGCAAACAGCCAAGAACCCAGCACCGGCACGTCGCTCCACGGCCACGCTAACTGCCACCGCATGGCCGCCGCCAACAAACCGCCCAACAAAAACCAAATCAACGAGGACAGCAGAAACTGGATCCCGATGATCTTGTGGTCGCGGCTGAATAGATACGTCGTCAGGAATCTCACTCTTGCACCTCGGCTTCCAAACCTTCCGCCACCGCCTTCATCCTGGCTCGCATCTTGTAATGCCCCCAACCACACAACTCCATGCACAAGATCTCGTAAGTGCCCGGCCGATCCACTTGAAACCAAACCAGTTGCGTCATCCCCGGCACGACGTCTTGCTTGACTCGCAAACCCGGGATCGCAAAGCTATGTAGCACGTCCTTCGCCTCCACTCGCAACACAACCGGACGCCCCACCGGCACCGTCAACTCGTTCTCGACCCGTTGATCGTCCAACGTGCCCAACACCCCGTCCGGCCCCGGATAGTAGACTTCCCACCCGAACTGTTTCCCCACCACCAAGGCACTCGGCTCCACCGCTCGCTCCTGCCCCTCCACCATCACCATGGGCCGATTCATCTTGTTGTCCGCCCACACCTGCAATTGATAAAAACCCAAAAACACCAGAATCGCGGCGGGTATCGCGGTCCAAATCCATTCCAACAACGTGTGGTGCGTGATGTACAAGGCAGGTTCCGCCTGCCGCCCCGGATGATCGGCATACCGCCATACGACATACGCCAAAATCGATGTCGTCACGCCCAACACCACGCCACAAATGATGTGCACCAAGTCGAACAGGTGGTCGATCGCGTTGGCATAAGGATTGGCGTTCTCCGGCAACCACAACCCGGCAAAAGAAAAGCCGCCGACCGACCCCACACCCAACACCGCAATCACGTACAGACCAATCCCCAGGATCGGTACCAAAGCGAACAAGCCCGCCCAAAATCGATGCGTCAACACAGCGCGGGTCTCCCTAGCGAACGGGGCGTTCGTTTTCCAATTTCTTGGCCGTCTCCGGACGACTCAAGGTCTCGTACGGCAGTTGCTGGACATAGGCCACCAACGCCCAAATCTGCTCCTCCGTCAACGTCAAACTGGCCGGCATCGGCGTCCCCTCAATGCCATACTGGATCCGACGGAAGATGTCGATCGGCCGATTCCCACCCCGATAAACACCCAACCTCAAGTTCCGCGGCATGATCGGCCGCGGCGGGTGAGCCCCCGCGTTCACGTAAGGAGCCCAAGCCGCCGCGTCCGTCGGATTGATCCCCTCCACCTTCAACCAATCGTTCGTCCAATCGTCGTAGTTATTCGTCTGGCCATCCCCGATCCCCGTCTCCCCGTGACACTGGACACAGTTGGCCGCACCAAAGTACAACTTTTGTCCCAACGCCACCTGGGACTCGTAGGCCGCGTCCCGCGAGTCCAACACCCAGGCCGGCACGTCCACCTCTTTGGCTTCAAAGTCCAGAATCCCCAGCCACTTCTCCAACACCGGCAACATCTGCTCTTCCGCCAAAAACAACAGATCGTCGGCAATCTTGTCCCGATCGTACGACACATCGGCCTTCGCCCCACTGCCACCGTCGCTCTCCGAGCCATCATCCTCGTCCGCGCCAGCCTTCGCATCAGCCTCAGAACCACCAACCGAATCAGCGTCAGCCGCCGAGTCCCTGTCCGCTGCCGACTCCCCACCAACCGGCGCTACCCTCTGCAGCGGTCCCAACTGCACATCCAACGGCAAGTCTCGCAAACGCGCGGCGTCCGGCAAACTGACCAACCGCGCATCTTCGTCCAACTCACGGACCGCCGCAATCAAGAATCGCTCCACCATCCCTCGCTGCGAGAGATAAATGACGTAGTCCACCAACACGTCCAACTCCTCGTCCTGCAACAAGCGAAACGAGGGCATCGATGTGCCCGGGATCCCATTGACCAAGATCGTCTTCAGGTCGTCCTTCGTCGGCGGAGTCCCCGTCGGCGAACTCTTGAACTTGAACTTCCCCAAGCGAAAGTCACGCGGATACGGCGAGAGAAACGCCGAGGTCGGCCCACGCCCATCCCCCGTCACCCCATGGCAGTGAGCACAATGCCGACGGTACAACCCCTGGCTGCTCTCCTCGTTCCGGCTGACCACCGGACCCGCGGCCCATGCCAACTTCCCCATGTCCAACAACTCCAGGGCAGGATCGTCCTCACCCTCCAACAAAGGCAGCTGCGGCGCATCCGGGGTCCCAAACCAAACTCGCGTGATGTCGGACACGTCCTGCCGATGAACCTCAGGAAAACCCTGCCCAGGCTCCAATCGCGCGGCCCGCTCCTGCTTGTACCACTCCAACGAATTATCACCAAACTCCGCCGGCGGCGTACAACCAACCGCAACAACCACGCTCAGCAAGCACACCAAATCCCGACCGCACACGGCCCATCTGCCCGCCAGCACCGCCACGCGAGCCGACCACGGACACCGCTCTCCCAGCAGCCACCACACCAAACTGTGCTTCAACAACGTTTCACCCTACGTCACTAACGTACACCAGCGACATCGACACCCACGCACCCACCGGACACCCACGCACCCATCAGACATCAGGAGCGTCGCCAACAACACCCCCAACCAACTAGCCCCGAACAGCCAGGCATAGCATAACGAAATTAAGCACTTTAGGCTTGCGTCTTGCGGCATTTTGCCGCATTTTGCCGCATATTTCCATCCCCCGAATTTGCAGGGGTCCACGGCTCGAAGCACCAGAATTCACACGAAGACGGTTCCCACCCTCCGCCGCTCTCCCGCACCCCGCCGCCAGACCCGGCAGCCGGCAGAAACACCGCCCGCAGGTAACAACAGAGACCGATCAGCAGGCCCAACTCAGGCCCGCGGCCGCAGCCCACACCAAGTCGCTCAGAACCCAGTCGCTCAGCACTCAGTCACTCAATCACTCAGAACTCAGCCGATCAGAACGCAAACCGTCGAACCCGGAAGCAACCCGCAATCTACCGCGAGCGATAATGACCTACCGAGCCGCCGTCTTGGTCGCCTTCTGCAATCGAATACTACCGTACAACGCTCGATTACCACGCAGAACATAAAATTGAATCGGCTGCTGCAACACCACCGGTTGGCTGACGATGTAGTTCACGTCATCCAAGCTCACCGTCTCCCACTCGTGCAGACCGACCAAAATATCCCCAGCCTGAATGCCTTGTCCGCTGGCCGGACTGCCCGGACGCACTTTGTCGACCCGCAAGCCACCGGCATATTTGTCGTTCAACTGGGCCACCACGGACGCACTCTCCGCCCGAACCTCGACCCCAATCATCTGCCACACCAACTCGACCAACGAGTGACGACCCTTTTCCAACACAACCTTGCTGCTGATCGAGTTCCCATCACGCTCGACATCAACCACCACCGAATTGCCCACGACTTCATCCAGCAAAGCCAACTGGAAGTCCAACTGTCGCTGAATATCAAACTGGCCCACCCGCAGCAAGCGATCACCCACCTGCAAGCCCGCCGCCACGGCCGGCGAATTCGGCGCGATTCGGCGGATCTCCGTCACCGGCAGATGGTTGACGTAAGTCGTCTCCACCGTGATGCCGTGGAACACCCGCAGCGTGTTGTCTCGTTCCAACAACTCAGCCGCCACCTCGACAGCCTTATTCACCGGTATCGCAAAGCCAATCCCCTGCGCTCCAACCCGCACCGCCACGTTCACCCCGATCATCTGACCGTCCAAGTTGATCAGCGGACCGCCGCTGTTCCCAGGATTGATGCTGGCGTCCGTCTGAATCAGGTCGTAGTACACCTGCTCGTCACTGACCGGCACCGTCCGATGCAACGCACTGACAATGCCACGCGACACCGTGTCGGTGTAACCATAGGCATTGCCCACCGCCAACACGCTCTCAGCTGGCATCAGGTCGCTACTCACGCCCAAAGGGATCGGCGGCAACTGCTGCGAAGTCCGCACCTTGATGATGGCCAAGTCGGTCGCAGGATCGTACGAGACCAAATCGCCCGTCGTCGAGTACTCCCCAGCCGTCACGACCAAGTTCTGAATGCCCTCAATCACATGGTAGTTCGTTAGGACGTACCCGCGAGGATCGATAACGACCCCCGTCCCCATTCCATTCACCCGCTTGACCTGCGGCTGAAACGCCACCGTCTCGTTCCCCTCGGTGATCGTCTTCTTCCCCCGCAAGTTGACCACCGAGTCCTTGACCCGCTTCAACGCCACCACTTCGGGCGTGTTCCGGTTGCTGCCACCCGTGGGATCCGAGGCAAAGGTCGCCCCAACTTGAGCTCCGACCAGCAGGAAAAACAAGCTCAGCAAGAAGTATCGTCGCATATCGATTCGCTGCTGGTGAGTGAAATTCGGTCGTCCGGTCGGACAAAACTCAACCCGCCGCCACTGGCCACCCCAGGCTCACGTGCCACCGGCGAAATTTCGTCCCCCGTTGCATCGTCCCCGCCGCTCACCCTGCGTTAAATGAGTGCTGGCAAACCTAATAGCTTTGCCAGTTTAACATGAGGGAAAACCAGGCAAATTTCTGACCGGTCGGTTTAGGTAAAGACTGCCGAACAAGTCACCACAACAAGAAGAATTCTCGCCTCAAACAGAAATTCGCATGCACAAGCCGCCACCGAGCCGCAGCCCCCAAAAGACCACTCGACCAACACCTCTGCCGCCACGACGCAGCGTCTTTACAGGCCCCGCCAACGAACGACTAAACTTGCACAACCGCCGCCGCTGAACAGAACCCCGCTCCCGCCGCACTCAACAACAATCGCTGGCCAGATTCCAACAAGCCGGCCTCCCGCCCCAGACTCATAGCCACCGGTACCGTAGCCGCAGAAGAATTGCCCAGTTCCCCCAACCACCAAGCTCGACGCGACTCAGCCACCCCCAACCGCTCGCCCAACTCCCGCACGATCCGGAAACTGGCCTGATGCGGCACCATCCAGTCAATCTCCGCCACGGTCAACCCCGCCGACGCCAGGACCTGGACACAATCGGCCTCCATCGACTCAACCGCCAACTTGAACACGCGGCCTCCCGACGGCATCCGCATGTAGCGATCCCCCTCCGAGACCTCCGGACCCCAGGGCTGGCGACTCCCCCCCGCCGCAATCATCAACTCGGCGGCATGCTCCCCGGCACTGCGCCCCGCCGTCGCCAAGATCCCCGCCGTCCCACTCGGAGCCAACACCACTGCCCCCGCCGCGTCTCCGAACAGGCACGCCGTCTGCAGGTCGAGTGGATTGACGCGGCGCGACAGCACGTTCGCGCCGATCAACAAGACCGCCTGCCCAGTGCCCTTCACCCAAGCGTCAGCCACCATCAGCCCATAGACGAAGCCCGAACACGCCGCCATCAAATCCATCGCCGGCGCCACACTGCCCAATCGAGCCGCCACCGCCGGAGCCGACCCAGGCAGCAAATGGTCCGGGGTACTGGTGGCCAACAGGACTAACCCCAATTCCTCGGCTGACACTCCACCCCGAGCCAAAGCCATCCGCCCCGCCTCCACCGCCAAGTCACTGGTCGCCTGATCCGCGGCCGCATACCGACGCGCAGCAAATCCCGTCCGCCGCTCGACCCAACCCGCCTCCAAACCAAACCGACGTTCCAACTCCGAGTTCGGGACCGACAATCGCCCCAGAGCATGCCCCCAGCCCCGCCAAGCACAGAACCGGCCTCCTCCCGCCTCGCTCATTAACTTCCTCTCCACGCCAACCCATCGCTTCCAACAACACTTCCGACAACGCTTCCAAGAGCGCCTTCAAGAACGCTTCCGCCAACCTCCCCCAAGCTCGCCCAAGCCGCAAAATCTCCCCGCCGACCTCCCCTTTGCCTACCCCCCCAAGACAAGTTGCCCTCCCCATCAATGCCCGCTCCCGCTCGTATTCGTCATGGTTCGCGTGATTGAACCCAGCCACCCAAACGCCACCAAACCCGCAGCGCCGGCACAACCTCAGCCGATGCCGTGAGCCACCAGTGGCGACCGCCCTGGTTGAGTAGCCCGTCAGGTCCGGCGGGCCGGCACAGCGGCGTGCCCGACGAATGACACCAAGGTTCGTGTCGGCACTATAGACCTTTAAATCGCGATCGCGCACCTACCGTTGGCCTACGCTGATCGACTCAGATCGCGTCGCCCCATTCGGTCTGGGCTCGGCAGGGGGGCGGGCCGTTTCATTATTGACATGGACCAGCGTTCTAACGCCCCTCGACCAACCCTGCGATCTCGCGCAGCAACTCACTCGCCTCCGCTTCAGCCTTCGTCCGCGCCTCGCCCTTAGGGATCCCCGGCCGCAGATGCCCGGTCTCCGTCAACCAGGCATGCTTCAACCGTTCCTGCCGTTTGGCGACCAAACGACCCACTTCGCTCCGCAAGGCAATCCGTCCCTCGGCTTCTACGTCCCCCGATCGGTCCTCCAATTCCAACCCCCAATGCTCCGCCAACACCTTGGCAATCACGGCCTGCCCCGCTTCGTTGGGATGCACCCCATCCGCCGCGAAGGTAAAGTCCGGATCCGCCTCGCGGCCCTCGGCCACCGCCCGACTCATCGCCCCATGCACGTCCAACACCGACCAATGATCCGTCCGCTTGGACAACAACCAAGCCGCATAATGTTGCAACACCGAGTCATAATCCACGTAAGGCTGCGGGTACGCCGCCTCCCCAGCCGGCAACAGCCGCTCGGCAATCGGTCGCGCATCGAACATGGCCGGCGTCAGCAACAACAACTCGCCACCCCGCTCCAAGACCGCCGCCCGCAACCGCTCGATTCCATCGCGATAGGCCGCAAATCGCTCTTCGCTCAGCGGATGATAAATACCATCATTCATACCATAACAGGCCACCACCAACTCCGGTCGGACCTGCTCCAACACCCGCGTCAAACGTTCATGCAAATCCGGTCGCGGAAATTGTCCGCCCGCATGCCCGGGCTCCGACAAGCCCGACACCGTCTCGCTGGGCAAACCCAAATTCAACAACTCGATCTCTCGCTCCGGATGCTGCAACCGAATCGCCGTCTCCAACAAGGTGATGTAGTGACCGCTGTAGGTGATGCTATCGCCCAAAAACAAGATGCGTTTGGCTTCTGGCAACACTCCGTCGTCGGCAACCAACCCAGGTCGCTTGGCGGATTCGGTTTGTCGCCGCATGGCCACCACCTGAGCCTGAATGTCACGCTCCACCGAGTACCGCGGATTCGGCTGACTGGGAATCGGGGCCCCCGTCTCCACCTGCCAAGCCTGCAATCGATTAAGTAGAGCAGTGGCAATGTCTGGCCGCTCTCGAGACAAGTCACGCGACTCGCCCAAGTCATGCTGCAGATCGTAAAGCCTGACCTCTTGATCTTCAAAGTATTGAATCAACTTCCAATCACCATGGCGAATCACACTGCACGGTCGACTGCGAAACAGCGGGTCTCGCTGCTGATCAATCCTGCTTGGATAGCTCTCCAAATAGGCGGGGAAATACCAGAACAATGACCGCGGCTCCTGTGGAGATTCACCCCGCAGCAGCGGCAGCAAGCTGCGACCATCAACGGCGGGAGCCAGATCCGCAGCGACTCCCGCCAACTCACACAGGGTGGGGAAGAAGTCGATTTGCGAAACCGGTAGTGCTTGGATCACACCCGCCGCGATATTCTTCGGCCACGAAACGACCAACGGGACTCGAATGCCACCCTCAAAGTAGCTGCCTTTGTAGCCACGCAACGGCTCCATCGAAGTCGCAGGTCCATACCCTCCATTGTCGCTGCTGAAGATAACGACCGTGTTTTCACGCAACTGCAACCGCTCCAAGCTCTCGAGCAATCGGCCGACGCCGTGGTCCAAGCTCTCAATCATCGCTGCCATCACGGCCGATTGGTGCAAATTACCTACTGCTTTGGCACGATACTTGGCCTCCAACTCCGGCTTGGCCTGTAACGGTGTGTGCACTGCAAAGTGGCTCAAGAGCAAACACCACGGCTCATGACGGTTCGCCTCGATGAATTGAATCGCCTCATCCGTCAAGCGATCCGTCAAATACTCCTCCGCGGATGTCTCCTCCAAACCAGGAACTTTAGGATGCGGAGGAAAGTAACCCCGCGGAGGACTGCCACTGGTAGTGCCGCCAATATTGACATCGAAGCCAAACTCCAATGGCTCCCGACTAACATGCCACTTCCCGATCGTCGCCGTCCGATAGCCGCGACTTTGCAGGCAATGGCCCCATGTGATCGTGCCCGGCTCCAATTCCGCTCGACCAGCCACCGGCACCAAACGACTGTGAGCTGGATCACCTCGCAACGCCGTGCCAACATTATAAATTCCGTGTCGAGGTGAATACTGGCCCGTCAGCATCGACGCCCGCGCTGGCGCGCAGTTCGCAGCCGCCGAATACGCCTGAGTAAAAGTCACCCCAGACGCCGCCAACGAATCCAAATGCGGCGTCTCGTAAAAGTCGCTGCCCAGCAGCTTGCCCGCTTGCTCCGAATCAAAACAATAAGACAGATCACGCCAACCCAAGTCATCCGCGTAAATGACGAGAATATTCGGCCCGGGCTCGTTGCCCACCGCCACACCCCACGTCCACACCCCCAAAACCCACACCCAAACGCAAACAGCAGCTCGATTCATCGGAAATACACTCGCTGATACGAAACGGAGACCAAAAGGTGCTCGGGCAACACGATTCCCGGCCAACCACAAAATACACCATCCATTGGCTGGACACCCACCACGCCCGCACAAGCACTCTGCCAACACCCTCGCCCACCCCCAACAAACAGCAGGCCTCCAAATGTGGCACCGGCTGGAAGTGCATCCTATCGGTCCCCAGCCCCCTCAGCAACCAAACCAGCCCAAACCCAGATCAAAATCAAAATCAAGATCAAGAGCCAGCCCCAGAGCCAGTCCGGCCCCAGCTCCGTGCCCAAACCCGACTTGAACTTGACCGCGAGCCTCAATCTGTTCACAATGTCAACATGACCGGAAGCCTGCTCAACTACCTCCTGAGTTTCCTGCTGCCCCTCAGCCCGATGCTGTGCGGGCACTGCCAACCGTCCAACTCCCTCGGGCGCCAATCGAACAGCTGCTGCTCCAGCATTTGCGCCGTCGGAAAAATCGAAAATAGCGTCGCCAAACCCAGCGACGATAATGGCCCCTCCGCCAAAGTGACTTGCCAATCCCTCCAACCCGTTTGCACCCCACGCACTCCCCGCAAACCACTTGACGGCGAACTTCGACAGTGCGAGCTCCAACCGTGCGAACGCTTGAGCGATGCGTCCCCTCAGCGAACCCCCAGGCCACTCGAGCCCTGCCGCCACGAACACTGCCGGTCGGCTATCTGTGGCCAAAGCGCCATCGGCTCGCGGCCCGCGGCTGGGACATCCGAGCTCACAGGCCAACCGCTCTCGCTGGACCATCCCAGCGACAACGCTCTCCTCAGCCTTGCACTGGCTGCAGCCCTTCAAGCCCTCAGCGGCACGCCACCCTGCCCGACGCCACCGCGCGGCACCCCAGTCAACAGTGGCCCCAGTGGCCGCGCCGCCCGCATCGCCTATGCCTCTTGGTTGATTTAATGGAACCGTTCACGCACCGTCGGGTGTCGTGCAACAAGTCGGGCTAACGCTACGATCGTTTGCGTGCAAAAGCCACTGGAGAGTGCCACGACCATGCTCCTCGAACGACCCGACTTGCGGATCGCACCTGCCCCGAGGACTACCCCGCTACCTTGACCCGTTACGATTTAACCGCCTTAATTCGGCCCTGTTGATTAAGTCGCGTTGATTAAGTCACGTTGATTAAGTCACGTTGAACTAGTCACCGGAGCTTTGATCCTGGGCGATTTAATCCCGGGCGGATTCAGTCGCAGACGGATCTAATTTCAGTTCATCCTGATCGCTGCTGCCTTGCATGACACGCACCTCCGCAGTGGTCCCTGCCCGCTAGATTTCACCACCCGAGTCTTGGCCCACGCGATTCGCTGCGGCCACGGCGATCCTCCACCACCCGTAATTTGTTCAGCCAACCGCCACAGACCATCACCATGCCGTCACTCAAACTCCTGCCGTGGGACTACGCTGTCCGCAATCTCTGGCGACGCCCGTCGCGGACGCTGCTGACATGGCTGGCGCTCACCGTGGTGGTGTTCCTGGTGATGGTCATCGTCGGCCTCGTCCGTGGACTGGAACGCTCGCTGTCGACCAGCGGCGATCCGGAAGTCGTCTTGGTCTACTCCGTCGGCGCCGAAATGAACCTGGAAGCCTCCGCCATCAAAGCATCGACGCCGGGCCTGTTGACCGCCAATCTCTCCAGCATCCGTCAACACCTCGGGCAAGTCTGCGTCTCGCCCGAACTGTACCTGGGCACGATCATCCGCACCGACAGTCGGCCGCAGGGCGGACTGGGCCTGATTCGCGGCGTCACGGACGCTGCGCCATTGGTCCGCCGCCAGATCCTACTGACCGCCGGACAGTGGCCCGGACCCGGCGAACTGCTGGTCGGTCGCTTTGTCGCCACCAAGCTGGATTGCCCCCCCGCCGACTTGGCCATCGGCAAAGAGGTGCTGATCGAGGGCACCCGCTGGAAAGTCAGCGGGCACTTCACCGCCAACGGCGGAGCCTTCGATGCCGAAATTTGGTGCCCCTTGCCCGATCTGCAACAAGCCCTCAAACGACAAGACCTCAGCCTCGTGGCCTGCCTGCTCAAACCCAACACACCGCCCACACAGATCGATGTGTTTTGCAAACAACGCGTGGACCTGGAACTCAAGGCCGTGGCCGAACCAACCTACTACCGATCCCTACAAATGTACTATCAGCCACTCAGAGCCCTGGCGTGGATGGTGGCCGGTTTGATCTCGGCCTCCGGAGTCTTCGCAGGACTCAACTTGATGTACGGGGCGGTCGCCGGACGCGTACGCGAGCTGGCGACGCTGCAATCCATCGGCTTCCGACGACACGCCAT
This sequence comes from Pirellulaceae bacterium, assembly GCA_018402565.1. Taxonomy (GTDB): domain Bacteria; phylum Planctomycetota; class Planctomycetia; order Pirellulales; family Pirellulaceae; genus M30B19. The sequence continues at coordinate 469,711 of JAGYIQ010000006.1, forward strand.
TCTCTGGAGCTTGCTCCAAGAAGGCGGCTTACTCGCCGCTGCCGCATCCGTTCTCGCCGGGGCACTCGCCGTCGCCCTGCTCCACGACTCAGCCGTTCGCTTTACCATGGGCGCCTTCGCCTTGCAAATCGATGCCGTGGCGATCCTTACCGGCTGCGGCGTCGGACTGCTGGTTGGAGTCCTCGGCGCTTTGCCACCCGCTTGGAAAATTTTACGAGTCCCCGTCGTCCTCGGACTCAAATGGAATGTGTAGTTTCTACGAAAGGAAAAGAAAGATGACAATTGCAGTGCAAGACCAGAAGCATGGCGCTGGATCAAGCGAATCGAGCCACCCGAGCCAGCACGGTCTCAACGGTCTCCACGGTCTCCGCCCCGCGCTAGGCCTGGCGCTGGCCTGGATCACGAGCCTCACGACGGGCTGCCAAACGGACGAGACCGCGGCGATCCCCGCCACACAGATCAATAGCGCTGCCTATTTGCTGGCCGACGAACCCGTCGACTCGCTCCCCGTTGGCGCGGCCCGGACTTCGGCAGCAGACGGCCAACCCCTAACCCTCGTGGGCTACATTGGGGGTTCTGATGCCCCGTTTGTACCTGGGGCCGCGGTCTTCACACTCGTGGACCCCGCCGTGCCCCGCTGTGCAGACCCCAGCGACCCAACTCCCTGGACCTACTGCTGCCAAAAGGAAGCACTCAAGACAAACATGGCCACCGTCCAGTTTGTCGACTCGGCCGGCGAGATCCTCTACCACGACGCCAAACCCTGGCTGGGCATCAAGGAGATGGATTTGGTCATGGTCCAAGGCACCGCCAAACGCGATGAGGCCGGCAACTTGATTCTGTTGGCGGACAAACTGTATGTCAAACGATAACCCAGCCCCAACGTCCCTCGACCTGCAAGGCCTGGCCCGGACACGTCCGACGACAGCCGACCAACCCCCGCGCCGTCCCGCCAGCCTGGGAACCTGGGCCCGTCGCCTATTCCCACTCCTGATCGTGGCTCTCTTCGTCAGCCTGCTGACCTGGGCCCTGCGGGATCACTGGCTGCCAGCCGTCGAAGTGACCGTTATCCCGGTGGTCACCAGCACTTCGCAGGACCAGCCCCACTCGGCTGGAACGCCGCTGTTCCAAGCGGCCGGCTGGATCGAGCCACGCCCGTCGGCTGTCAAAGCCACCGCCTTAACGGGCGGGATCGTGACCGAAGTCTTTGTCGTGGCCGGCCAAGACGTGACGGCCGGACAACCCGTCGCTCAATTGATCGATACAGACGCCCGCCTGGAACTTCGCCGAGCAGAAGCCGTCCGCGACTTGAGACAAGCCGAACTGGACCAAGCCCGCGCAACAGCCGACGCCGCCGCCCAACGTCTCAAGTACCCTGTCCACTTGCAGGCCGAAGTCGCTCAAGGCGAAGCCGCCCTGGCACGCAGCGAAATCGAAGCCGCCAAACTGCCCTTTCTGCTCCAAGCCGCCCGCTCACAAGTCGACTTCGCCGAGAAACTCTGGCAAAATCGCGCCGCGGCCCAAGAGTCACTCGCCGGACGCTTGGTCGACGAGGCCCGCGCCCAACGCGATTCTGCCGTCGCCGATTGGGAAGAACTACAACAACGCCAACAACACCTGACCGTAGAACAAACCGCCCTCCGCGATCATCTCGCTGCCGTCCAACAGAAATTGACCTTGCAAGTCGGCGAACATCAAGCCGTCGCCGAAGCCTCCGCCCAAGTCGCCGCTGCTCGCGCCCGCTTGCTGGAGGCCGAAGTCGCCGTCGAACACGCAGCACTTGTCTTGGAACGGATGATCGTCCGCGCACCCCTCTCCGGACGTATCCTCGAACGCCTCGCCGAACCCGGCAGCAGCCTCATGGGACTCGACAGCCGCGGCGGACACCAAAGCTCCGCCGTCGCCACACTCTACGACCCAGCCACCTTGCAGGTCCGCGCCGATGTCCGCTTGGAAGACTACGCGCAAGTCGTCCCCGACCAAGAAGTCAAAATCGAAACCGCCTCTTGCCCCACGCCACTCCGCGGCCAAGTCCTGCTGTCCACCTCGACCGCAAATATCCAAAAAAATACCGTCGAAGTCAAAGTCGCGATCCTGGACCCACCCGCTGTCCTCCGCCCCGAAATGCTGGTCACAGCCACCTTCTTAGCGCCAAACACGACCTCGAACCCAACGCCCCGCGTCACCGCTGCGCGCCGAGTCCTGATCCCACAACAACTAGTGTTTACCGCCCAAGGCCAAACTCAAGTCTGGGTCCTGACCCACGACCAACGCGCCGAACCTCGCGCGATCCAAGTCAGCCAATCCTCCAACCAAGAACTGCTCGAAGTCACCGCCGGTCTCCAACTCACCGACAAGTTAATCGTTGACGGCCGAGAGAACCTTACACCCGGCACACGTGTAAATCCCCGCCCTCAACAAAACACCTTACCCTAAGAACCAAGAACAAAGAACCAAGAACAAAGAACAAAGAACAAAGAACAAAGAACAAAGAACAAAGAACAAAGAACAAAGAACAAAGAACAAAGAACAAAGAACAAAGAACAAAGAACCAAATGCCACTCATAGAAATCAGAAATCTGACGAAACGGTTTCGCAAAGGCGACGAGGTCATCACCCCAGTCCTGGAGCTGGACTTGGACATCGAACCAGGCGAATTCGTCGCGTTGATGGGCAAGAGCGGCACCGGCAAGAGCACGCTGCTGAACCTCGTGGCGGGAATCGATCGCCCCGACACCGGCAGCATCATGGTCGCTGGCACCGACCTGACGCGACTCTCACGCGGCCAGCTGGCCGATTGGCGCGCCGCCCACCTGGGTTACGTCTTTCAAACGCATAACTTGGTCCCAGTCCTCACGGCCTATGAGAACGTCGAGCTGCCGCTGCTGTTACTGCCCATGACCAGCCGCGAGCGTCGCAATCGGGTCGACTTTGCCTTGCAGGTCGTGGGCTTGAGCGATCGCGCCCAACACTTCCCCCGACAACTCTCGGGTGGCCAGGAACAACGCGTCGGAATCGCCCGAGCCATCGTTGCCCATCCGACCGTGGTCGTGGCCGATGAGCCCACAGGCAACTTGGACGAAGAGACAAGTCGCCAAATCCAAACGTTGCTGCAAGAACTCAACCGGCAATTGGGCATGACCATGATCATGGTGACACACGATGCCGAGGTGGCTTCGATCGCCAGCCGCCAACTACACATGGAGCACGGCCGCGTGGCCACCCCTCCGCCAACGTTAACGGCCACCGTTTGATTTTGCGCCCGCGCCCGGTTGCACGCCTCTAGTGCTTTGTCACAGCCAGAACTTGGGGTGTGGCAAAGGGGTCAGGCGTCAATTGTGCGCAGCACCCGTAGGGCCGTTCCGGCAATTGACGCCTGACCCCTTTGCCACACCGATCCCAAAATTAAATTGTGACAAAGCACTAGTTCCTGACTACCTATCGAGAAACCCCATGTTTCGCTTTGCTCCGTACGTTTGCAAGACGCTCTGGCGACATCGCCTCCGCAGCCTACTGACAATCAGCGGTTCGGCAGTCGCCATCTTTGTGATGGGCTTCATCCACTCGGTCCAACAAGGACTCGATCGCATGGTCCAAGGCGAAGATGCCCAACGTCGCCTCATCGTGTTCCAGGAAAATCGCTTCTGCCCCACCAGCAGCCGACTACCGGAAGACTACGCCCGTCGCATCGCTCAAGTCCCCGGCGTCACCGATGTCCTGCCCATCCAAGTCTGGACCAACAACTGCCGAGCATCCCTGGACGTGGTTGTGGTCCACGGTGTCCCCGCCACGCGACTGCCCGAACACCGCAAACTGCGATTGGAACAGGGCCAGTGGGACAACTTCACGCAGCGCAGCGACGCCGCCGTCGTCGGACGGCAATTTGCCCAACGACGCCGCGTCCGCCTGGGCGACCAACTGACTTTCGGCAGCATGTCCGTCCATGTGGCCGGCATCTTCGCCTCCGATTCGGCCGCCGAAGAGGACCTGATCTACTGCCACTTACTGTTCTTGCAACTGGCCGCCGGACAATCCGCCGCCGGTCTCGTCACGCAGCTAGAAGTCAAGGTCGATGAACAAACCGACCCCGACACCGCCGCCAAACAAATCGACGAACAACTTCGCACCGGCCTGGTCCCGACAGCCACCCGTCGCAAAGGCGCCTTCCAAACCGCCACCATCTCCGATCTCGTCGATCTGATCGCCTACTCGTATTGGCTTTCCCTCGCCTGCGTCGGCCTCGTCTTGTCCCTGGTGGCCACGACCACCGTTATGTCGGTCCAAGATCGTGTGCAAGAGCACGCAGTCTTGCAAACCCTCGGGGTTCGACCTGGACGTCTCATGCGGCTGATCTTGGCCGAAAGCACACTCCTGTGCCTGGCAGGCGGCGCAGCCGGCGTCGGCCTGGCTTGGCTGGTCCTGCAATGGGGACAATTCTCTGTCGGCGCCGAAGGCGTCGCCATCACGCTCCGGCCCTCCGCCGAACTGGCCACCGCCGGACTCCTCGTCTCACTCGGTTTGGGGCTCATGGCCGGATTTCTCCCCGCCTACCAAGCCAGCCGCACGCCGTTGGTCGCCGCGCTGCGACAATCCTAAAACCATTCGCAAGTCCAATCACTTCCCATTTCCGCCGAATCAACCACAGCACTGGTGCTTTGTCACAGCCAAAACTCGGCGTGGGGTAAAGGGGTCAGGAGTCAATGGTGCGCAGCACCCGCAGGGCCGTTCCAGCAATTGACTCCTGCCCCCTTTACCACACCGATCCCAAAATGAAACGGTGACAAAGCACTCGCCCCACGGTATGGAAGTGGACACGACCTCGACCATGCAGTTACAATAAAGCCAGACGAGGGCCAACCGTACACTCGCCATCGACATGCCCATGGATCCTGGTTTGGCAACAAATATCACAATCATCCACCCATCCCAGGAACGACCTTCCTCGGAACTCGGTCTGTACCGGCCCGCTTGCCCCGCCGCCTCACCCAAATACCACCACCCGTTACAGCCAACCCAGCAACGTTCCCTCGCCGCAACCATCGCTCGACAACTGATTGGAATCGGAATCGGAATCGCCCTCTTCGCCGCTTTGGCCTCGTCCGCAATCAGTGCCGCCCCAGCCACAGCCTCAGCCTCAGCCAATCGACAGGACGAGAGCTTTACCCAGATCATCGTGCCGTTTCTGACCCAGCATTGCGGGCAATGCCACCAAGGTCAAAACGCAGAAGCCAGTTTCGATGCCATGGCGCTCCGACCCGACTTCACCGACCTGACCACCAAAGCCCGCTGGGCCGAAGTCATCAATGTTCTCAATAGCCATTCGATGCCTCCCGAAAGCGAGCCAACACCGCCCGCTGCAAGCGTGGCCGCGGTGGTCGATTGGCTCACCCAGCAGATCGCCGCCGTCGAACTGGCCTCACGCGACTCCGCCATCGTCCTCCGCCGACTCAATCGCCACGAATATCGAAACACCCTCCGCGACCTGTTGGGCGTCGACGTCGATGTCTCCAACTTCCCCCAAGATCCACCCGCCGGCGGCTTCGATAACAACGGCCGAGCCCTCACGCTCTCGCCCATGTTGCTGGAACTCTATTTCCAAACCGCCGAACGAGCACTCGATCAAGCCATCGTCACCGGCCCCCAACCTCCCTCCCTACGCTGGCGTTTCGAACCCGAATCCGGCGATGGGGATCACAACCGAGTCACCTACGACGGACAACGCGTCATTGTCAACGGCGGCAACAACCGCGTCCAAGACGGCTTCAAGATCCTGCACCACGAGAGCTGGGATCGGCACATCAACATCCGCGACTTCGCCCTGCCCCACGCCGGCCGCTACGTGCTCCGCATTCGCGCCGCCGGACTCCGACCAACACGTGATCAAGTCGTCGCCTCCGCAGAAAAATTCCTCCGCCAACGACAACAACAAGACGACCAGGAGCGCCCGCAAAACGCTCGCTATCACCAACAGGCCTACGACGAAACGCTCCAACATTTTCGCTCCCATCCCATGTACGACTACGGCCCACCACGGCTCAAGTTGGTCCAAACCCTCGCCGGCCAACCTCGCGTCGTCACCGAAATGGATATCCCCGCCAACACCTCCGAGCCACAGGTCTACGAGATCCCACTGGATTTTACCAACCAACGAGCCGGCTTCGAAATCCAATACGCTTACTCAATTCCTCGCGAACTCGAAAACTTCTGGTTTCAAACCTCCGATGACTTCGCCCGCCCAGAACTCTGGATCGATTGGATCGAACTCGTTGGACCCCTACACGAGGCCTGGCCGCCAACCAGCCACCAAAAATTGTTGCAAACGACCGACATCCAACCCGCCCTTGCGACCCCCGACCAACGAGGAGCCAAAGCGGCGGAAATCGTCAAACGCCTGATGCAACGAGCCTATCGGCGGCCCGTGTCACCCGACGAACTGGCCGCCAAACTGGCTCTGTTCGATCCGAACCATGAGGACTTCCTCCAGGCCATCCGCCCATCGCTGTTGGCGGTTTTGGTGTCGCCACACTTCCTCTACCTGACCGAACCACAGACCGAACCGTTGACCGAGGCGACTGCTGGCCAGCGACGTCGGTTGAACGCCTTCGAACTGGCCAGCCGCCTGTCGTATTTTCTCTGGAGCTCGATGCCGGACGATCGCCTGTTCCGCTTGGCGAACACCGGTGAACTACTCCAGCCCGAAGTCTTGTCGGCCGAAGTCGAACGCCTGCTGGCCAACGAAAAATCCACTGCCTTCGTGACCCATTTTGCGGGACAATGGCTGGGACTGCGAGAAGTCGGTGCCAATCCGCCCGCCGCCGACCTGTTTCCCCGCTACGATCGCCACTTGGAGCAGTCGATGATCCACGAAGGCGAAGCCTTCTTCGGTGAGATCCTACGCCAAGATCACGACGTGATGACTTTCGTTAAATCCGACTTTGTCGTGATTAACGAACGATTGGCTCGCTACTACGGCATCCCCAACGTACGCGGCGATCAGTTTCGCCCCGTGACGATCCCTCCCGATGTCAAACGCGGGGGACTACTGACCCAAGCCGCCATGCTGACCATCACCTCCAACGGCACTCGCACTTCGCCCGTCAAACGTGGCACCTGGATCCTGAAAAACATTCTGGGCCTGGATCCCGGCCTACCCGTCGCCAACGCCGGTGACATCGCACCACGCGTCCCTGGCATCGACAAAGCTACCGTCCGCCAACGACTGGAGATTCATCGTGAACTGCCCCAATGCGCTCGCTGCCACAACAAGATCGATCCGCTGGGCTTGGCCCTCGAGAACTACGATGCGGCCGGCGCCTACCGCGAACAGGAAGGCTTTGGCTACAAAGGACGAATCGGACGCGACGATCCAGCCATCGATGCCTCGGCCAAGATGATCGACGGCACCGAATTTGTCGGCTCCGCGGGACTGGCCCAGGTCCTGCTGCAACAAGAAGACTACTTCCTGAGGTGCCTGGCCAGTAAACTGCTGACCTACGCCCTGGGCCGAGAACTCGGGGTCGCCGATAACCTACAAGTCAACGCCACGGTCGCCGCATGGAAACAAGACCAACGTACCCTGCGGCGACTGATCCACCGCATCGTCCAATCCGACCTGTTCCAAACCCGCTAAACACCGGGTGTGGTAAAGGGGTCAGAAGTCAATTGCCGCAACGGCCCAGCGGGTGCTACGCACAATTGACTCCTGAACCCTTTACCACACACGCCAAGTTCAGGCTGTGAAAAGCCACGCCTCGCGGTCACCCAATCGCTCAAAATATGCCAAACAGGAAATAAACGTGCATCAAAAAAACAAAATCGCTGCTGATCGCCGCCCGGTGTTCTCGACACCGCACCCCCTCTCCCGACGTCACGTCCTCCGCGGACTGGGCGTCTGTTTGAGCTTGCCGCTCCTGGGGGCCATGCTGCCCCGCCGAGCCTCCGCAGCGGATTCCAAATTTCAACCCTGGCAGCGGACCTCCAGCACCCAGCCGCGGATGATCTGCTGCTACGTCCCCAATGGCGTCAATATCCAGCAGTGGATGCCCCAAGGCACCGGCCGCGATTTTGAGCTGTCGCCCACGCTGTCGGCCCTGGCGGATTTCCGCGACGACCTGACCATCCTCACCGGACTGGGACATCCCGCCTCCCAAGGCGGACACAGCGGCGCGGATACCTGGCTGACCGGTGCCAACCTCACCGCCGTCCCCGGTAAAGACTACAGCAACAGCATCTCAGTGGACCAAGTCGTGGCCAATCTCCACGGCCCCCAAACGCGGTTCCCCTCGCTGCAACTTTCCGATGCCTCCGGCACCGGTTCCGCTGGCCACTCCCACACCCTGTCGTTCGACGCCGCCGGTACGCCGCTGCCCGCCGAAGATTCTCCCCGTCGTCTGTTCGAGCGACTGTTTGTTCCCGATCAAGCCGCCGACCGCGCCGCGACCTTACAACGTTACGCCGATAAGAAGTCCATCTTGGATAGCGTCCTCGCCGAGTCCCACGCGCTGCGACGGCGCTTGGGAGCCGCCGACCAACAGAAACTCGACGAGTACCTCGGGAGCGTCCGCGAAACGGAACAACGCGTCGAACGACTCGAGGCCTGGATCGATATCCCCAAGCCACATGTGCCACCGGATACCCTACAGTTGGCCATGCAACCCCACAACGCGCACGATCGCCCCATGTGGCTGGACGTGATGCTGGAGCTGAGCTACCTGGCGTTCGTCACCGATACGACCCGAGTCATCACGTTTGAATGGTCTCGCGAAGCCGGCGGCTACGGCGGTGGCGGCGAAAACCACCATGAACTTTCGCATCACGGCGGGGACCCTGGCATGCTGGATCGACTCGCAACCATCGATCGCTTCCACATCACTCGCCTCGCTCGCTTCTTGCAACTCTTGAAAGCCACACCAGACGGCGACGGCCAAATGTTGGACCAGACCCTGGTCCTCTTCGGCAGTGGGATGAACTCTGGCAGCGGCGGTGAGCACTCGCCCAAAAACCTGCCCACGCTACTAGCCGGCGGCAAACGACTGGGACTCCGCCATGGCCAGCACCTCGAGCATGACCCGGACCAACATCCCCCGCTCAGCAACGTGCTCCTGACCATGGCCCAAGCCATGGGCGTGGAAACCGATCGTTTCTCCGACGCCAATGGCACTTTGAGCGGCCTGACCTAACCCAACAAACACTCGCTCAGCCCAGCACGATTCAAACCCGCAGACGGCTGCTGGTCTACGGACTGTCCCACATTCCTCTGTCCCACATCAAGCTTCAAACCAGCAGTGGGCTGCTGGTCTACAGACTGTCCCCCATTCCTCTGTCCTCCATTCCTCTGTCCGCCATTCCTCTGTCCCACATTCCTCTGTCCCACATTCCTCTGTCCCACATTCCTCTGTCCCACATTCCTCTGCCCCACATTCCTCTGCCCCACATTCCTCTGTCCCACATTCCTCTGTCCCACATTCCTCTGCCCCACATTCCTCTGTCCCACATTCCTCTGTCCCACATTCCTCTGTCCCACATCAAGCTTCAAACCAGCAGTGGGCTGCTGGTCTACAGACTGTCCTCCATTCCCCTGTCCTCCATTCCTCTGTCCTCCATTCCTCTGTCCTCCATTCCTCTGTCCTCCATTCCTCTGTCCTCCATTCCTCTGTCCTCCATTCCTCTGTCCTCCATTCCCCTGTCCTCCATTCCTCTGTCCTCCATTCCCCTGTCCTCCATTCCCCTGTCCTCCATTCCCCTGTCCTCCATTCCCCTGTCCTCCATTCCCCTGTCCCACATCTGCAGCGGACCTCCGAGTCACTCATCCTCGTGCCTCCGCAAAACCAACCGATACTCCAGCATTACTCTACGCTAATCCTTACTCGAGTTCAGCCGCCGACCGCGACCACGTTCCCAAAAAATCGCCACACCACCCGTTATCATCCCAATCAGCCCACCCAGATAGCTGAAGTTATGCATCGTCCCAGCCCGCACGAAGGCAGCATCATCCACGATCTCGTTCCCGTACCGACTGATCTCACCCACTTTCGAGGCATCGACAGACACAAACGCCCAGGCCAACGCCACCAACCCCACCACCAACGTCGTCGCGATCACCACGCCGAAGACACGGAGCATTCCGCAGAAATAACTCTTGCCCCCACGGATCACCAGCCCCAGCGGAATCAGAACCACGCCAATCACCAACCCCATCCACCAAGCGGCATACCAACCCACCACCGCAGCCCCCACTCGATCCGGCGTCCCCGCGGCAATCCGGAATTGATGGAACTTGAACTGGGTGAAATACTCCGGCGACACCGTGTACGAAATCTGGTTATGCACCGCACCGTAAACACCAGCAAACAAGCAGGCAATGACAAACAAGACAGGAACCAGTACAATCTTGCTCATAACGCTTTCCAGACAACCGCAAATTCGCACGGCACCCAGTTGCAAATGGTGCTCGGTACACTAATCGTCACGTCCAACTCAGCAATGACCCGAACGACAAGTCGAAGGCCTCGATCGCCAACCGCCTCCCATTCTGACCCCCACTCACACCACGGTCAACCACGAAACTAGGTCGTTCCGCCGTCCCGTCCAAGCTCGCGAGGCACCTAAAAGAAAAAGTAACCGTTCACACCTCGTAGGGTGGCATTTAGCAAGTCGGGCTAACGCGCGATCGTTTACGAGCCAAAGTAACGGAAGAAGGCTACCGGCTTGCCCCGAAAACCATCCGACTGGCGGAATGCAACAGCCCCGCGGATTACCTCTCACACGTGAACCGTTACGAGTAACCTGCCGCCAGAAGTCACCCGGAAAGATCGATGCCATGCTCACATGACATAACGCATGATCGCGAAACGCAACCTCTCTCTTCCGGATTAGCGTAGATCAGCGAAGATTAGTGTTCCTCACTCATAGCACTCCCTCAATCGCAGAACCAATCCACTCAACTTCTGAACAAGGAGCACATTGAAAATGCGATTACATAAGGGTTGCATTATCTCCCAAGGCGGAACGCATTCGCATTTAAGTCACACTAAACAACAGCGGATCAACCGCGCATCAACTCACTTCAACTGGGCGATGACGACAAAGAAGTTCCCTGCATGCTTCTCGGCAAACTCTTTGATTGTCAGATTTGAATCCAACTGAACGAAGGTATCCCCTTCGACGTAGATCAGGTACGATCGGCCTGGAATCATCGTTCCCACAAAACAATCGCTGAATCGGTTCGGTATCGAAACAGACACGTCAGAGTTCGCACCGCCACCCCGTGTCTGCCCAACGCTGCCAAGTTGAGTGACGCGACCGTGGGACGACTCCCATTCCCCAAGTGCAAGATATATTGTCAATGTCTCCTTGGGTAGGCTACCGATTCGATTTGAACTTCGGCCAACCGTGAATTCATTTATGATAGTAATCTCTCCGTTTTGGACGGCTGCCAGTGACGCTGATAACCAAGTGTCTTTCGTGAAGCCGCCCTTGACGACGACGATGTTACGTGAATCCGCGTTGTCATTGTCAAAGCCAAAATAGCTTTCCCGCACGGGATCGTTCACAGTAGCGGCTCGGACAGTGACCACCTTGCGAAAGTATCCCGCCCAGATCGCAAACACGACTGCCAAGACTGCTAAGGAGATCAAGAGATGTTTGAGCGTGAACCGAACACCACTTCTGTCGGCACGTGCCAATTCTTTAGGCGGAGGTTCCGCGTCGCGTCCAACAAGCGAGTGTTCAGCGATCATTTGAAATCATCCGGGTAAGCGTTAACCAGCCTTGGCGGATCGTTGTCCTCGACGCCCCACACAGTGAGCACAAGTCCCGGTCGCTGTCCATCACGCCCGACCAAGCCTGCGCCTTGTAATTTACACCGAACGGATTCATTTCGGTATCATAGCGTTCGAAGGCGCGGGCGGTTGCAAGCAAATCAACGGAAAGATAGACCCGGTCCTCCCGAGTGTAGCCAAGCGAGTGACACGAGTACTTTGTCACAGCCAAAAATTGGCGTGTGCTAAAGGGGACAGCAGTCAATTATGCGCAGCACACGAAGCGCCGTTCCGGCAATTGACGCCTGACCCCTTTACCACGCCAATCCCAAAATTAAACTGTGATAAAGCACTAGCCCCGGGGCCAAACGACCGCCGAGATTGTGATTTTGCCCCAACGACAGGCCCAAGTCAATCTTGATCCCAACCGCAGAACAAACAGGACCCTCAAAACTTGAGGGATCCAGGAGCCTAACGGTAACGGTAGCGGGGCAGCCGCCAAAAAATTGATTTCAGAACCCGCGTGATTTCCGCCTCCCGTTCACCGCTCGATTCGCCACCTATATCGAGGAAACGTTGGCGCCCAGCAAACCGACCTTGATCCCATTTTGTTTCAGGATGTTTGTGGCCTTTCCGTTGACCACCAACAATACGATGAGGCCGATGAGTGGCACTAGCGAGAGAATGCCCAGGACAATTCCCAGTCCCGTTCCATAAGTTTTCATCGCCAGCAGGAAGACGAACACAGCACCCACAAGCCCCACAAATAAGACACCTATGCCTACCAAGAGTCGCACTTCCAGCGGCAGCGCACATTGCCCAACTAAAGCAATCAGGTAGATTAAAATACAAACGATTATTCCCTTCTGGAATCTCGCAACATTGCGCAGATCGTCACGTGAACCGCTTAGCACACCGGTTGCCTGCGATGTTATTTGTGGCGATTGGTACGGATTATCAGTCATACGAGTTCCTCTCTTGATGTCGGGTGGCGCACGTTGGCGATGACCGCGGTCGCCACGAGCGATCATCCATTGGGAACACAACCGATCGACGACTGCGGTCCATCGGTTGGTTCCGTCGCTCCCCTCGTGTCGAGCACCAGCGGCCCGGGCAGCGTCGCTCTCAGTATAACGCCCCGGTTGCAGGCGACGCTACCCTTTCGATACGGTCAATCCGATCGATCCACGGAACTCATCCTCGTGGGAATCGCCGGACCCAACGATCGTGGAGCCGCAAGTCACTGTCCCGCACGTCAAAAAAACTACCATTTCAACACCTACCTCATTGGCGGCTCCCGCTCACCGTCCGGTCACTTCCTTACTTTGTTGTAGTCTTTTTCTCTGCCAGCGTCGCAAACGAGGTCGGTAGAAACTCTGAAAGCAGGTCATCCGATGATCGATCCTCAAACAGATCGCGAAGCACAAAACCTGATTTTAACTGACCAGCAATCAAATCCTCGAGGGAATGACTAAACATGAACGGCTCACCACCCAAGCGGAGTTGATCCAATTCCTCCGAACTCAGATGAGTATCGTCAGCGTAGGGTAATCGATGTCTGACAGCGAGTTTCCGGCCCTTCAGCTCCTCTTCGTCGAATATGAATTGCAACGGATTGACGAATCCGCACATTAACAGTCCACCATGACGTAGGACCCGGTAAACTTCGTCAAACATCGCTTGAACCGCAGGAATGAACGATGCCGAACAGGGGTTGAAAACCAGATCAAAGGACTCTGAAGGGAATCGTGACAAGTCTCGCATGTCCCCCAGTATAGAAATGATCTGTAAGCCATACCTCTTGGCGACGATCTGATCCTGCTCAAGCTGCCGCGGAGAATTGTCAATCACTGTGACCTTCGCTCCGGCCGCTGCAAAAATCGGCGCTTGTTGACCGCCGCCGGATGCCAATCCCAGCAGGTCAATCCCAGCCAATTCCGGAAACCAGTGTTTCGGGACTGGCCGTTGTGGCGTCAACACGACCGCCCATTCCCCCGCCCGAGCCGATGCAATCACCTCGCTGGTTGCAGGCACGGTCCAGCGATTCCCGCTGGCAACCTGGTGGTCCCACGCTTTTCGATTGTATTCCGCAATGTCCATTCGATTCCGATCCTCAGGCTGGCAATCTACTGAAATCACAAACTCCATGGAAGTCCGATAAACGGGTTGCCGTAGAATTAGCGGCCGACCGCGGACTTGGTTGGATCACTTGATATGCCCAATGGGTACTGTCAGTACGGCCATCCTGCTAGTGCGTTATCACAGCCAACATTTAACGCGTGGTAAAGGGGGCAGGAGTGAATTGTGCGAAGCACCCGCAGGGCCGTTCCGGCAATTGACTCGTCACCCGTCCACCACACCGATCCAAAAATTAAACAGTGACACAGCACGAGTGCTACTGCCACGGACCGTTCTTGGTGACTCGGACAAACGACTCGCCGTCATAGCGAAAGAGGCCGTTCGTGCCGCTCAGCCACAGCCGTCCAAGGTTGTCTTCCAGGATGGTGAACGCGAGCGAAGTGATACCATCCTGCTCTTTCATTTTGGTGAATGCGTTACCGTCATGTCGGTACAAAGGAGAGTTCTTGCCGGAGAACCACACATTCCCAGATGGACCTTCGTGAATGCACCAGATCTCCTGGCCTTCAACCACTCCCTGCTCGGTGAAGTTCGTGAAGTCCTTTCCATCAAACCGACTTATTCCCCCGTGAATCGTCCCGAACCAGATGTTTCCCGACTTGTCTTCGAGAATACTACTGACGGCGTCGTTCGGCAGACCGTCGCGTTCGGATAGGTTTTTTAAGCCCTGTCCGTCGTAGATGTACGCTCCGCCGTTCGTGCCAAACCACACCTGCCCTTTGCGGTCCACCGTGATGCAATGCACGAACTTGCCGCTGGTCACGCCTCGGGTCGGATCAGGCTCGGCTTCCGGGAGTGCGAAGGGGGAGAACGTCTTTCCGTCGAATCGACACACACCCTCGATGGTGCCGAGCCACATCACCCCGTTGGCGTCAATGGCCATGCTCCAAATACCACGGCTGATCAGGCCGTGCTGTTCGCCGTAGCTCGTAAACGACTTGCCATCAATCCGAGTGAGGCCACCATCTGTTCCACACCATATATTGCCCGCCTTGTCTTCGATGATCTTGTGGATCGTCACGCCCCGGCCCAGATCATCCTTGATGTCGTAGCTGGTCAGGGTTCTTCCGTCGTTGCGGAACAGGTCGCATTCGCCGCCGATCCAAAGAACACCTTTCGAATCCTGAAAAACACTTCGGACGACACCACTAATTTCAGCATTCGGGCCCACATCGACTACAAGGGGCCGCTCCAGCGACAACCTATCGCCCGAAGCAGCTGTTTCGGAGCCTTGGTTTGATGGTGGCCTGACGGCGCCTTCTGCTAAAACCGCGTCTTTCGTGACGGGACCACCCGAAGACGGCGTTTGGTTGTTGCAGCCCACGAATAATGCATTCAGGCAGACAACCGAAATGGACACTTGCTTTAGCATGGGCTTCAATCTCACAGTGATGACCTACTTGCACGACCAGGTAAATGCTACGCAACTCACAGTGAATCGGTGCAAACGCAGGTCGACCGTTGAACGAGCACACTACCAAAACAACGCAACTTAGTGCTTGGTCACAAATTAATTTTGGGATCGGTGTGGCAAAGGGGTCAGGCGTCAATTGTGCGCAGCACCCGCAGGGCCGTTCCGGCAATTGACGTCTGTCACCTTTACCACACGCCACGGCACTTTACTGTTGTGACTTTCGCTTTGCGACGTAGGCCTTAAGCACTCGAGTTGCCTCGGATAACGTCGCACCCGTTTCATCACAGTAAGCCTTGGCAGCCTCGGCAAATGAGCGGGAGGGGAACTTGCAGTCCAGGGCTTTGAACATCGTCCGCACGCTGCCGGATGGTTCTGCCAGTTTCGTGATGTCACGTTTTCCACCATGAAGCAGCATAACAGCACCGAGAAATCCGCTTCCGACTCCGCAGAGCAAGCCGCCCCAAAAGGGCGGAAGACCCTGAACCGTGAGACCGACCCACACGCAGATCCCCGAGAGAATCACGTAGGCAACAAGGAACCCCGGCATGCCCCTTAACGGGAAATCGCTTGGTGCAAACGATCGACGTTCGCTCATGATGAAACTTCCTATAGCGACACAACAACCCGTATCACCGGGCTGCCGCAGGGAGAGCAGGGGCTACAGGAGACACGCCGACGGCAACTCCGCGTGCATGGCGTCGTTTTGCGTTTCCCACCGCGGCCTACCCAAGAGCCCATACCAGTCCTAGCCCCTGGCCCAACCACATTTGTCATTGTGCCCCAACGCTCGGGCAAAGTCAATCTAGATCCCAGCCGCAGAACACAAGGGACCGTGGAGATTGGAGGGATCGAGGAGCATAACGCTACGGTTCAACGGGGCCGCGCGAGCGACTCTCCACTTCAATAAAATCCAGCTCCCGGCCTCCGTTGCAACCGTTGGTCCCACGCTCTCTGAGCCGCTCCACTAAATTTCGCTCCGCACTGCCAAGCGACGCTCCATTTCGGGATCCCATTTCTCCGGGAGGGCGATCAGTTGCAACAAGTAGACCAACAATGCGTTGACCGGAAGGTCAGGGTATGTCTTTCGTTCATCATAAATCATCTTAGGTGGTGCGACGACAGTCCGACGGCCGCCAATTCGCATCCCCAGCAATCCGTACTCGATTCCAGCATAGCAGTCACGCCCACCAACGCGGATTGGATTCGATGGTTCCGTGTCGGAGGCAAACAGCACATCGCCTTTGCGTCGCG
>JAGYIQ010000060.1 GCA_018402565.1 Pirellulaceae bacterium
AATCTGAGAGTCAAGCCCGTTTTGCGGAATTTAGCAACGTGCGATCTTTCAATATGTGGGAGGTTTTCAAAGTCGCCCGTCGGCTCTGTCCGACGGATACGAACCGATGTCAATCGGGCGGAGCCGATTAGCGACAGTCATTGACCGCGCGTTGCTAGATACGAGAACTGCACGGCACTGGACGCCATCACAAAACGTTTCACTTCAGTGGTTTCGAATACCCGCTGCATTAGCACCCCCTACATTTTTATGGTTAGGACTTATCAATGATTCGAGTCAATATTTCGAGTTGGTTCTTCTTCGCTGCCAGCGTCTTTATTCTAATGGGCCCGCTCCCCGCTGACGCACAAGTATTGAACCCGGTGTTTCCTGAATACCCCGAGACACCTCTGCGCGGACAAACGGTTACCATCACAAACGGTAAATCGATCGTAACGGAAAAGGTGCTGCCGGCAGACCCAACCCCGCCTACCCCGCCCGCGACGCCAGAACAGATCAAGAGAGGAGAAGATATTTTGCGGCGAGTCGGCAAGTTCCTGGGGGCCAAGTCGTCAATCAGTTTTACGGCGCAAAGGCGCGTCGACGAAGAAGGCACGATGGGATTTGTGAAATGGGATCAGCAAGTATCGCTCTCTTGCGCTCGCCCCAATCGACTGTCTTACAGGTGCGACTTCTCAGGTCCCGTTGAGTACTTCGTCGAAGTCGTCTGCGACGGTGATTTCATCATGCGTCGTGACTACGGGCGGTGCTATGTCGAGCCAGCCCCAAAGTCGCTGCAGGGAGTGATTGAGTCTACGGCACTACAACCGAGCGATGCTTGGCGATTTGACGCCCCTAGAGTGTTGAGTCTATTCAGCCCGGAAAGCGTCGAGACGCTGATCGCTTCCTGCGAGGTCTCCCACCGTGGTACGCGAAAATTCGGCCAGGTAACGACCGACCGGCTGATCATTGATGCCAGTGGGCCGACCTCAAAAGGTCGGACTTCGTTTCGATGGGAGTTGTATATTGCCCGGGGTGAGATTGCCGTGCCGGTTTATTCACAACCCGACCTCGATAGGCTGTTTCCAACATTGGCTGGCAAAGACCGCTGGTCGGCAACGGATGTACGTTTCACAGACTGGTCTTTCGAGTCTCCTGCGGGCGACGCATTTCGAGTGCAAGTGAAAGCAAATGAAGAGCTGGTCGATTCTCGCGGTGCGCTTGCCTTTGGAGAACAAGACTCGCTCAATCCCATGGTGGGTCAACCGCTAGCTGAATTCTCGGCGATGAACCAAGACGGCAAGATTCTCACCACCGATGACCTCGTGGGTGACGGTCCAGTGGTGCTAGTTTTGTGGGGCTCGGAGAATGCTGCGATTGGCCCTTGGTGGAAACAGTTCGATGCGGTTCGCCAGAAATACTTAGGCAAGGGTGTGCGGTTCGAGACGCTTCACATCGGCGACGACAGTCTGTTGCAACAGGGACTCGAACAGTGGAATGCCGATCCGCCAGTCTGGAAGCTGACCAGCGATCCGGGCGTATTCGCAAAAGGCAGTTTGACGTTCGACTGGAACAGCGAACTAAAGCGAGAACTCAAGCCAGTCGCACCTCGCAAAACGATACAAACCTACGTCGTGGCAGCGAATGGAATTACCCAGCAAGTGGTCAGCACGGGGACAAATCTCGCAGACGAGCTTTCGCGACAAGTCGACGGACTTCTGGCCAACCGCGACATGGCAACTGAGAATGGGCAATCGCTGCGACAACAGAGGGAAGCCCGCGAAGTCCTGAGTCGGCGCGTGAACTCCGAGTGCTGTTGTTTGCAAGATTTGCCGTCAGGCGAGGATTCCACGAAACAGTACACACCACACAAGCTTGACCCGAATTCCAGCCCGCTCCCCGGCGAGGTCATCTTTCCGCCCTACCGAGAAATGGAACTGGTCGAGCAGCCCAAGCCCAAGATGTTGCGGATTGGCAAGGGTCGGTACGCCATGGAATTTCAGCCACTGCCGCCCAAGACGGACAAGGAAGAGCCGGCCACCCCGGCGGAGATTGCCGAGGGGCGACGCCTGCTACGCCGGATGGCCAAGTTCTACTCCGCGCAGGACTCCTGTCGCTTCAAGGTAGCTTTCAACATCCACGAGCAAGGTGCAGCCGGGCCGACGATGGCCAACACCCCCGGCCCGCTCAACCACCAAGTCGCCTACGCCAAGCCAAACCGGTTGATGGTGGTGAAGGAAGGCTCGCGTAGCGACAAGTACCACTTCGAAATCGGTTCCGACGGACGGAACATCATGCGGATCGAGGGGGGCCACGTCTTTGTGACTGAGGCCCCGGCGTCGTTGGGCGAACTGGTGCGGCACGAGGCAGTCCGGCCACGCGGTTTCTGGAGGTTGGACGCCGCGAGCTTGCTGTCGCTCTTCGATCCCGATTCGCTCGAAGCGTTGATGAAGCCCCGCGAGGTCTATCACCGCGGCACCAAAGACTACGGCGGCGTGACGACCGACCACGTTGTGATGAAAGGTGATCGAACGGACGAAGGTTTTTACGAATGGCACCTCTATATAGCGCGGGGTGACAACCCCGTGCTGGTGCGGATCGTGCCGGAGTACGAACGTGCCTTCGATCCGAAAATCGTGCAAGGCCGCCAACGGTTCAAGGACTCCGACTGGCGGTTCACGGAATGGGCATTTAACGACTCCGCAGTCGAGGAGAGCTTCACACTGACAATGCCCGAATTGCCGTTGGTCGATTCCATGCATCGCATCTTTCGCGGTGAGCCGACCTCCGTCGACCCCGCCGTGGGCAAGCCGCACGCCGAGTTCCGTGCCATTGACTCCGACGGCAATACCGTCGAGTCGAGCACGATGGCCGGCAGCAATCCGTTCGTACTTGTGTTCTTTGGCGATGCGAACCAGTTGCCATACGTATGGACGCACTTCGATCAAATCGAGTCACGATTTGGCGCTCAAGGCGTCAAAGTGTTTGCCGTCTACGCCGGCAAAGAAATGACCGCCGCCGAAGCTCAAGCGTACGCAAGCAAAGAACAATTGAGGAAGTACCGCGACTTTCGCTCCTCGCCGCGGGTGTTAACCGATTGCGACAACGCCTCGCCCTACACGAACATCAATGCCTCCGTGCGCGGCGGCACGAACCTCAACGCCTACGTGGTCGGCGGTGACGGTAGGGTTCATCAAGTGATCAAAGCGGCCGACCTTAAAGTTGAAGATGTCGCCGTTCACATCGAGGGCCTGCTCGCCGGCAAGGATATGGCCGCAGTCAATCAGGAAGCGATGGCCGATCGCAACAATGCACGGAAGAGGAGACGGGCTGACTTACAACGAACGATTGCGGGCCGAAGATCTCCGTGAGGGACATCCATCAATAAGCCAGCGAAGAATACGACCGGACGACGCTAAGAAACATGCGTGATTGGCCACGATTTCAACCCGAAATGCAGCCCCCCCCCGGTGACGCGGTTGATCCGATCCAGTGAAACGTTGAGCCCGGACGATTCCTTGGCTGGCCTCGCATCCCGAGTGTGCCTGGACGATAGACGAGATCCGCCGCATGGAAAGTGCAAAGGAAACGCCCGCTCAACCGCCCCCTCAGACACAACTCCACCTGCCCGGCTTTACACTCCACCAAGCCTATCTGATAGACTCCTTCTGACCGGCCTGCAACCCGAAGCAGCCCCACCAAACTTCAACGCTCGATCTATGTGTAAACGTCCCGTCTGCCTATAGATCGCAATTCGTTTTATTCATCAACAGTCACGTGGTTTCGCCATGTCTCAGGTTTACGTGATATCCGACGATGGCTCGACCCAGCCGATGGACCGCATCCGCTGCACCAATGAGGATCGTGAGCTCCAGCGTCTGCTCGAAAAGAACCCGGACCTGCTGCCGGGTGACAAAATGAGTCCTGATGATCCTCGTCGATGGCTGCTCATAAAACGGGAAATGCCGGTACAAGATCCGTCAACTGGTGGTGACCGCTGGAGCATCGATTTCTTTCTGACCGATCAAAGCGCCATTCCGACGTTCGTTGAATGCAAAAGATACGCAGACACCCGCGCTCGACGTGAAGTCATTGGGCAAATGCTGGAATACGCTGCAAACGGTCATTACTACTGGTCCAAAGAAATGATCCGTTCATACGCGGAGGCAACCGCCGGGGCCTGTGGCACGACTGTCGAAGAAGCAATTCATGCACTTCAGCCAGACGATGAAGAAACGCCTAGCGAATTCTTCAGCCGCGTTCAAGAGAATCTTCGCGAAGGCCAGATTCGAATTGTGTTTTTCCTCGAAGAAGCACCAATGGAACTGAAAAGCGTTGTTGATTTCCTCAACAAACAAATGGAACGTTCCGAAGTGTTGTTGGTTGAGGCTCGCCAATTCTCGCTCAACGGCATCGCTGTTGTGACGCCCACGTTATTTGGATTGAGTAGGTGAATCACGTCGCTGGCGTTGTTGGGG
>JAGYIQ010000061.1 GCA_018402565.1 Pirellulaceae bacterium
AAGGGCCGACGTCGTCCGGCGCGCGGATTTGTTCGGGAGCGATGTAGTCCATCGTGCCCACCACGCGGCCAAGGCGACTCGACTCCTCCTCGATCTGGGAGC
Organism: Pirellulaceae bacterium; assembly: GCA_018402565.1. GTDB lineage: Bacteria > Planctomycetota > Planctomycetia > Pirellulales > Pirellulaceae > M30B19. The sequence goes on from JAGYIQ010000061.1 coordinate 103, forward strand.
CGGCCAGCCCGAGGTCGAGCACCTTCACCCGGCCGTCGGACAGCACGAGGATGTTGCCCGGCTTGACGTCGCGGTGCACGAGCCCTTGCTCATGAGCGTATCCCAGGCCCCGAGCCGCCTGGGCTTGAACTGCCGCCGCTTGATAAATCGTGCCCTGATCCAACTTCGCCAGCAGGTGTTTGGCCGGAATCCGTTTGGCTGACTAGGCGAACGAGGTGGTTGATGCCCTCGATGGCGTATTGCACCCCTTTCCGGGCGTTCTTCAGGTCCTCGGCACCGAACAAGATCGTGGGCAACAGCCGCTGGCCGCGAAACGCTTCCCGCCCCGCCTCAGGCTCCAGTGCCGCCACGTCCAAGCCGTAGGGAATCTGAGTAAACGATTTGGCTCCGCGAAAAATGGGCGACTTCTGGGCCTCGGTCAACATCCAGCGACTCGGGGCCACCACGTGCAGCTCGCGACCCGTCAACAGGGCCTGTTTCACCGCGAAGGCGTGCCGACTCAGGTCATGCGGACCCGGAGCCAGCAGCTGCGGGCACTGGCCGCAGCCCGTTCGGAACCGCTCGCAGCCGGTCGTAAAGTGACAGCCGCCCGTGTACGGGTTCTGGTCGTGCAACGTCCAGACGATCGGCAGGCGGCGTGGCAGCGAGCGGAAGAACGAGGGCCAATCCAGCGCGAAGGCCGTCCAATGCAAGTGCAGTAACTGATGCGGAAAGTCGGGCCGCGCCACATGCGTCTCGTGGACCAGTTCTGGCTGCGAGAACACTTCCGTCTGGCGGTCATTGTCGCGCAAGTGCAATTCGTAATAACGGCAGACTTCCCGCACTCGTTGACGATGATGCCGCTTCCGTGTGTGTGCCTCCCAGGGCAGGTACCACGGCGCCTCGCTCGCTGGCTGCTCGGTCACCAAGCGTTGCAGCGGCATGAAGGACGCGTCGAGTGTTCGCGAAGATTGATTGTCTTGATAATAAAAGCGGCTGCTCACGCCCGCCTGCAACAGGCCCTGGTGGATGCTGGCCGCCGCCATACCAGCTCCCCCGTGGGGGAATGTCGAAAGATGTGCAACATTAAAGCCCATGGGCGCAACCGGCAGATGCAAAGCAGCAAGTCCTCAAAAGATGCTCCGTAAAGAACGGCAGGGATCGCTCAAGCCGCGTCGCGCCGATTTTGGCGACTGAGTTTCCGTTTCGCGTGGTACATATTCTCCAGAACCGCGTGGCGCCCGCGACGCACCCACAGCATCTTGACCTGACGCTGCATGTCTTCAATCGCGTCCAGCAATTGATTCCATGGCTTCAAGCGTTGCTCACGCTCAGTCAACGGGGCACAGCAAAGCTCCAAAAATAGATCCTTATCTTGCATAAAGCCATGCAGCAAGACCTTCTGGTCGTCCATCACATCCCGCCGCGCCCGCTGCGTCGTACTGAACATGATCTGCTCGCTGCAGATTGTCAGCCCAACCTGTTTGGCCTCACGATAGATGACCATGTCAAACACATCGCTGCGGATGGACTCCGGCATCAGACTCGACAACCGCTTGTTGTAGCAAGCCCCACCATTGATATGCTCGTGCAGCACCAACCGCTTTTCTCGCATAAAGCGAGATTTGTACAATTCCGGCACATAACATCCCATGACAACCGGCGTCACGCCCTCGCTGTGCCACTCGGCGTCCAAGCGATCCAGCCAATCGGACTTAACGGGGATCATGTCCGACTCCAGCCACAAGGCGAAGCCGTCAGCATCGTCCTGCAAATGGGCCTGCGTGTAGTCCATCGCATCCCAGAACATCGCGGTCGGACCCTGCGGGTACCCAAAGATCTGCGTCGGGCATTGGAAGGAGTAAGTTGGTGCGACATCCCGACACGCCAGTTCCAATCGCTCGCTCGGAGCAATCCTCGGACTGGCCGCCAACAAGAAATTGAACTCGCACTGCTGCGGACCCAACTGGCCCATGTGCTGTACGATCTTGAGGTAGCGATCGACTTCTTCTTCGCTGAAGTACGGTAAGATGATCGTGTGCGCCATGGGTCGTTCACTTCCCTGTGAAAGCTCTTGAGCCGCGGTTCCGTCCGCGTGGTCGGGATTATCACGCACGATCCGGCCCACTGTCAAGTTCAATCGCCCTCGGTTTTTCTACCCAGCCCGAGAGGCCTACCGTCTTGGGAAAATCCGAATATCTGCTAAACTTTGACTCGATCTGGGGCGGGGCTGCTAGCAGAGGCTTTTCACCGAGAGGAAATCATACGTCATGCATTCAAAAGTTGTCGTCTTGGGCGGTGGCCCCGGTGGTTACGCCGCCGCGTTTTTGGCCGCGGACATGGGTTTGGAAGTCGCGATCGTCGAAGCCGAGGGCAAATTGGGCGGCACCTGCTTGCTCCGCGGTTGCATCCCCTCCAAGGCCCTGCTGCACGTCGCCCGTGTGATGGAGGAGGCCCAGGAGTTGACGTCCGAGTGGGGCGTGAGCTTCAACCAGCCACAAATTTCGCTGGATACCCTCCGCGCTCGCAAGAACAAGGTCATCTCGACCCTGACCGCCGGCTTGGCGGGTCTGAGCAAGAAGCGGAACGTGACGATCATCAAGGCCAAAGGCGTCTTTGAGAACTCGACCACGCTGCGGCTCGAGGGCGACGATCCGTCCATTCCGGCCGGTGGCAAACTGACGTTTGATCACTGCATCCTGGCCGCTGGGAGCGTACCGGCCCTGCCGCCGGCCTTCAACGTCGGCTCGGACCGCGTCATGACCTCCGACGGGGCCCTCGAGCTGAAGGACATCCCGGAGAAAATGCTGGTGATCGGCGGCGGCTACATCGGCCTGGAGATGGCCACTGTCTACGCCCACTTGGGAACGGAAATCAGCGTCGTGGAGCTCTCGCCGGATTTGATGAACGGAGCCGATCGGGACCTGGTCAAGCCGCTGGAGAAACGCCTGCAGCACCTGTTCGGCGGTCGGATCTACACCGGCACCAAGGTCGGCACCGTCGGCACCAAGGGGGACAAGGTCGAGGTGGCCTTCGAGGGGCCCAATAAGTTTGGCTCCGAAACTTACGACCGCGTCTTGGTCTCGGTCGGCCGCCGACCGAATTCTCGTGGCATCGGCCTGGAGAATACCCAGGTCCGCGTCGACGCCCAGGGCTTCGTGGAAGTCGACAAGCAACAACGCACCGCCGACCCGCATATCCTGGCCATCGGCGACATCGCTGGCCAACCGATGCTGGCGCACAAGGCCTCGCACGAGGGACGCGTCGCAGCCGAAGTCGTCGCAGGCCACCCCGCCGTGTTCGACAAACGCTGCATCCCCGCCGTCGTCTTCACCGATCCAGAAATCGCCTGGACCGGGCTGACCGAAACCGAGGCCAAGGCCAGCGGCCGAAACGTGTTTGTGGCCACGTACCCGTGGGCCGCCAGTGGCCGAGCCCAAGCGTTGGGCCGCACCGAGGGACTGACGAAGGTCATTTTTGATCCAGAAACCGAAGTCGTCTTGGGTGTCGGGATCTGCGGCCCCAACGCCGGTGACCTGATCGGCGAAGCCGTACTGGCCGTCGAAATGGGCGCCACCGCTCGCGATCTGGCCGAGAGTGTCCACCCGCACCCGACGCTGACCGAAACCCTGATGAATGCCGCCGAGGTGTTCTACGGGACCGCCACCGAGATCTACAAGCCACGACGTTAACCGGTCTGGCAAAATCGAAAAGCCAATCAGCCACAGGAAGCAGCTCGTCGTGGGCGCGGGACACACGCTTGGCCGGTGGGAGCCATCCGTCGGGCAATGACTAGGCCTCCTGTCGACGCCATACGACTCGTATGACTCATACGGCCCATGCGATCCCAAGCCCCCCCACGACCTTCGTTGCGGGCCGCTGCTCGTAGGCTACAGGTTTGCTCGTTGGCAAACGCAGCTCCCGCTTGAACGCGGTTGGATTGCCGGACGGTGGAGGTGACAGTGTGACGGATTGGGTCCAATTGCAGACGGTAACGAACTATTCGTACCTGCAAGCCGCGTCTCACCCCAAGGAACTCGTTGCCCAGGCTTCGGCGTTGGGCTACCGCGGCCTGGCGATCACCGACGACGGCACCTTGGCCGGGATCCCCAAGGCCCACATCGCGGCCAAACAGCTTGGCTTGCCCTTGATCGTCGGCGCCCGCCTGACCCTGGTCGACGGGCCCCGCGTCCTCCTCTGGGTGATCGACCGCCGCGGTTACGCCAACCTGGCTCGTTTGATTAGCCACGGACGCTGCCGCGCGGAGAAAGGCACTTACGAAC
>JAGYIQ010000062.1 GCA_018402565.1 Pirellulaceae bacterium
CTTGCTCGAACGCTTGCAGCCTATCGGTGCTCAGACCTGTTTGCTCAGCGAGGTCGAGAATTTTGTCCGCGTAGTTCCCTACCGCTATTGCGCTGGCGATCGCCGCGCCGGTAACCGCAAGGATTGGCCCGGTGACGAACGTGCTCATGCCCTTGCCGAGCGTGGTGGCTGCGTCACCGACTTTTTTGAGTTGAGCCGCCATTGTGGTGGCGCTTTTTGTGGTGGCTGTTTCAGCGCCGCGTAGGCCGCTCTGGTACTCCTTGTCGTCGAGCGCTAGCCGTCCAAAAATGCTGAATACGTTCACTCGGTCTCCTTGCGCACGGGGCCAGCGTTGAATAGTTCTGCCACACGCGCTGCGGTTGCGGCTGCGGCCTCCCGCTCACGAGTTAGTGTACCCTCTGCTGGTTTATCTGCTAACCCGAGTGACGCTAGGTATTTCGAGAAGCTCATGCCGGATTTTAACGCGCCTTGGCTTGCCGCCATTTGGTAACCGACGAACGCAGCGTTCACCAGCTGGTTGCGCTCAACACGACTCATCTCATCAATCGCTACCTCGGCCGCTTGCAGCAACCGCGCGTATGGCATGTCGAGCAACTGGTTGTCACTCCATCCCGCGTACCCACCGTGCGTGCGCAGCACCTGGAACGCGTTCGCTAGCCCTCGTTCGCTGCTTGCTGCATTTCTGGTAGGCGCTGCATTAGTCCTTGCACTTTGGCCAAAAAAGCGCGTAGATCCTGATGCTCAGCGAGCGCCGATGCAACGTCAACGATGGCGTCCATTGGGAACCGCGCGCTGTCGTCAAGCTCCGCGCGGGTGACACCGAGGATGCTCGCGGCGAGGTCAAGCACCTCCGCCTCGTTGCTCGACATTGACGCGACAATCACTTGGATTGCTTGGCCCGGCGTTAGCTGGCTCGCTTGATCGCCGAGGATTGCGATGCCCCGCCCGAGCACGCGGGCGACTTTGAACACGTCGCGGAAACCAAGCCGGCGAATAACGTACTCAACACCGGCAATCGTGACAACCGGGCCTTCATCGAGAATCGGGTCTAGCGCTTTAACCTTTGCCATATTGTGGGGCCTCCTTGCCCAGCGTAGGCTACCGCACAAAAAGGCGCGGCGTGCCGTTTGGGTGGCACGCCGCTGGTTGTGGGGCTATCGTACCGTTTAGTCGAGGCCCGCAGCCGCCCACGGGTTCCAGGGCTGCGGCGCGTGCGCGATTGCGCCGAACTGCTTGTGGCGCTCAATCTCAACCTCATCAGCGTAGCGGCGCGCAGCAAGCTTGATTTCAACCAGCGCGAACACCTCGTTGTTGTAGTCGTCAATCGAGACGTTGTAATCGCCGGTCTCTGCGATGTGGGTTGCGATTGCGTCCGCGAGCGGCTCGATTGCGGCGTCGATCAGCGCCTGGTATGCGTCGCGCGCGTAGACGGTTTCGAGGTACGCGGCGTCGTCGCCGGTCTTGAAGTAGCGCTTCTTGAGCTTGTCGCCCTTGGCGCAGGTTGCGTAGTAAAGCGCGATGAGGTTGTTGAATTCGGCGATCAGCTGGATGAGGTAGTGGTTCATGTTGGCTCCTTCCGGGGGCCTTGGTTGCTTGCTGTCTATAGCGTACGCTATGCCGTACGCGATGTCAAGGGGCTACGCTTGCGCCGTGTTTAGACGCAAGCGTTAACCGCTAATCAACCGCGCTTCGACTACCGCTGTTCGATGTACGCAATCCACTCCTCGCCGCGACGCTCCGCCTCCTCACGATTCCGCAGCTCCTGCTCAAGCTCAGTAATCAACCCCGTGATGTTCTGGCGTCGCGCTTCCTCGAGTTTGAAATGAATCCACGTGTTAGTCGCTGAAAAGAAGTGGGTGGCCTTCATTCGGCCACCAGGCGCATCAGCGCGGCTTGCATATCGTCAGGCGTCACCGTGATAACCGCGCTGTTCGCGTCCGCTGCGTGCGCGTCGGCGTTTTTGCGGTTTACGAACAGGTAGTCGCTGTCGCAGGTGTCGATCCAGTGCGACCATTCGAGCGCAACGGTTTGGTTGAGTCCAGCGACGTTGATGCGGTACCGGTAAAGGTCAACGTCGTAGCCCGTCATGGTGTCGACCAGGTATTCGACGGCGTCGGTGTGGGCGATGGGGTTGACTGGGACGATGTAAACGATGCGGTTCATGTTGTTCTCCTTCCGGGAGGTTGAGTGCGCCCCCGAAGGGGCGCGGGTGGTGGTTCGCGGGTTACTGCGGTTGGTTTAGCCGAGCACCATTGTGCCGATGGTGTTAAGCGAGTCAACGTCAATAATGAACACGCGGTGGTCGCCGTTGTAGGTGTCGGTATAAATGTCGCGGACTGGGTCGTGCGATTGGATGCGGTTGATCGCCTTAAGTAGCGCAGGCTCGTTGATGGTGTTGTCGGGGTTGATGAGGACGTTAATTTTCGCGGCTGGCGTGTTGTGAAGTTCTAGTACTGCGGGGATTTTCATGTTGGCTCCTTCCGGGAGTTGGGTGTGTGCGCCCCCCGAAGGGGGCGCAATTGGTGGTTAGGCGCAGTCGGCAGAACAAGCGTACCGGCGAAAATCGTTAGCAAGCGCGGCGTAGCGGTTTGCGTAATCAGAGTAAAGCGCGGAGGTTTCTGGGCGAACGCGCGACCAGCTGCGTGCGTCAGTAGCGTAGCGGTGCGAAAGGCGGTCGATTTCAACGGCGCGGAGCGCTGCGTTAGTGACGTTAAGTTTTGGGTAGCTGTTTTGAGCGGAGCGGACAAGCGAAAGGGCGTGCGCGCGAGCTTCGGGGTTCTGAACAGGGTCAAGTGCGCGGAAAACGCGAGCTTCGCGGGCGGCTTCGGTGCGGGTAATTGAAAGATTCGCGGAAAATTCTTTAACGGTCGTGGGGCGGATGGTGGCGCGTGCGGTCATGTCGGCTCCTTCCGGGAGCGGGTGATTTGCTTGCTACCCATAGCGTACGCTATAGGGTACGTAATGTCAAGCGATAGCAAAACGAGCGCCCGAAAGCGCCCGTCTCGCGTGCCACACGCAATCGCTTACGGAGCAGCAACACCCGGATGGTAGATTGCCCACACCTCAGTATTCGGCGTCGCCGCGTCAACCGTGCCCGTGAACGTCACCGAGATAACGGTCTCGTCCTCGTCCGCCAACGCCACCTCGGGCGCTTCCATCACGATTGGGTTCCGCACCACCAGCACCAGTGGCAAACCACCAGAACCAGTGAACGTCGTGGCGATCGCCACGTTCGTCAGGTACGAGCCGCTGGCAATTGCAGCGCCGACGAGCTTGGTGAACGAACCAGCGGTGGTGCTGGTTGGCCCCGCGAGCGCGCGGGTGAGCTGAGCGATGGTCATTTCAATCAAGTTGAGCGTCAGCGTCGGCCGCGACTCTTGCCGACGAATGTGCCCTTTTACCGGGCCGATGCTCCCGTCCACGGGAATTTCCCGCAGGGTGCGCCCAACGTTAAACGTGCCACCACCACGCGTTGCGCCGAGGCTAACAGCGTCAGTCGCGGCGATCGCGTTGGCGAACGCGTTGGTGCCAGCGGTTTCTAGCGCGGTGATATCAATGTTGGCGTACGCGACACCCGCGTCGAGAACGAAATGGGATGCGGTTGCCGCAGTGATTCCTGAAAGGCCCTGTGCCATTTTTACTCCTTGTTTCGCCCGCGTTTACGCGGGGTGAGAATCTCGTCTGGCAGTGTATCAGAGGCGATTGCAGCGTCCGGAGCGTCAACGGGCGGCATCGCGTCCGCAACGAACACGTTCGATTTGTGCGGCGCGCCACCACCCGTAATGCGCACGTAATCACGATGCTGCACCAGGTTTGGCACCATTACAAGCGGCACCACGCCAATGCGCTCGCAGTACCGGCGCAGCTCAAGGTCAAGCGCTTCTAGCTCGTACGCCTCCCAAAAGAACCGCTCCTCCGCGATCATCTTTTCGTGGAACTCACGGGGCCACCACACCGCAATTGTGCCCGACCAATTCCGCATTGCGCCAAGCGGCACCACCCGCGTTGGCACGTGACCACCGCGATCAAACACCTCCGCCACCTCAGCGTCGTTGAAGTAGCGCGCTTGCCACGCGTATAGAAGCACCGGCACGGTGAACCCCTGGTTTTCAATCCAGTGAATCCACGCTGGTAGGGTGCTGGCTGGTATTACGTCGTCCTCGACGACTAGCACGTCGTGGCCGCGTGCCCATTTGAGTGCTCTGGTGTAGTTCACGCCGTTCATTCGCAGCGATGGCGTTTCCGCTTGCCGCTGCACGTAATCGAACGGCGCGCCAACGTCCCG
>JAGYIQ010000063.1 GCA_018402565.1 Pirellulaceae bacterium
CGGGCGTTATCGGTTTCGTGCTGGAGGCAACGCGGCTTCGTTTGTTCCGGACTCCTAGGATGCCTCGATCCTCGCCGCGGGCATCGATAATCCGCAGGGTGATCGCGTGGTCGCCGGGGGTTTTCCCGGTACTGTCAAACGCCGCGTCTACCTCGACGAGCGCTCCCGGTGCGATTAGCCGCGGTTTCACGTCGGCCTGAGAGCAAGAACACCCGGCCACGACGTGCGTGACCGTCACCGTCTCGTTCCAGGGCGAGCGAAACGTGCCATGGAGTTTCGCCGTGCCGCCGGCTTCCACCTGGACGACAGCAGGTTGATACGAAGCCCGCACAAAATCTACCGCGAAGACCGCCCCCAGCGTAAAGGTCCCGAACGCCAGTAGCGACCCAAGCACGCCCTCCGGCGTGAGTAGCAAGCCACGCATCCCTTGCATCGCGGACCGTGCATGCGGCACTCGCATCGCTCACCTCCGGTCGCGACGACCTCGCAACTCTCGCTGAGTCAGTCGTGTCAAAACCATTCTTCGGGCGAGCACGCCAACCAACGCTAAAAGAATCAGGCCATTCACAGCGGCCAGCCAATGCTTCCACGACAGCGCGCTCATCCATTTGACAAGACGCGAGGTCCCGACATCATCGTCGGCAGTGGCTCTCGATACGAGAAACAGACCCGGCATGGATGCGAGATCGAGCCCGCCCTTCGCAAGCGACAGTGTGATCGGTTCGGTGACCTTGTAGCGGACTTGCGTTGACGTTCTGGCGTCAAGCACGGACGCCTTGCTCGGGAGCTGCACCATGAACTCCGCGTCACTGATAGGCTGGTTGATCTGTAGCGTATCCGGATTGAGCCGATACGTCCTTTCCTCCGTAAACAGACCCGTCTTGGGATCAAACCTCGTATGGACATGCTCGGCTGGAAACCACAGTCCGCTGGGTTTGTGCAGAAAGTAATCCCTGGACTTCCACCGCTCGGTCAGAAGTCCGGCATCGTCGTAGAACTCGATGAGCGGGCACACGTAACCCCGGGCCGGGTCAATCCAGTATCGCTGCAGCACCTGGACGTTGCCTGCCAAGTTCTTGCTCGACTCGACAACCGTGGCAAAAGCGTCTACGTCATACTTCTGTTCCCCCGCTAGTCGATACACGGCGACCTTCTGGCCACGCTCAATCTCAGCAATCTTCGCCTTAAAGAGATCTTCAGACTCTGTTGAGAACTGGAACTCTCGGGGATTTGTCCCGTGCAACAAAGCTGCCGTTGCCGTTCGGCATGGCAGGCCTTGCATTCGGCCCGCTTCCTGAATCTCCTCCGCTGCCAGGGGCGTACTCAGTATGTAGGCCAGCGTTGAGTCAGGGTCCCATACAACATTGTCCGCGCCGTCGTCTACGCCATGTCCTAACACCACATCCGGTGTAGCGTCCCACCGCTGCGTCACCGGATCAAAGTGTGCAACTTCTTGACGGCGATAAGCATCACTTGCGTCGTTGCCGCGAAAAAGAAGCTTCACACGAGATCGCTCAATGCCGCCGCTATGAGAGCGGATGAAAGCCGGGGTATCGCGAATCTGTTGCTCCACACTTCGCCGACCTACGTCGGTTAACGCTTTCGCCATCTGCTTGCGCACAAGTTCGGTGTGGTCGTCGATCCGCTTCTGGATCTCGCGCTCCGAGAGCGGCTGGGTCCTTATTTCACGCTCATACTCAAAAAAACCCGAACGAATCTGGATTGGGTTTAGTCCCTGGTGTCGGCAGGCCTCGATGAACAACTCAACCCCGGGCTGCTCACCACAAACGCCCTCCACACACGCCAAGATGAGCGTCGCGCAAAAGCAAACGCGTGCCGCGATTGGGCTCTTCAGCAGCTTATCCACAATGCGACCGACGGATCGCGAAAGCCTGCCCTCAGCATCAACTGATGCCGGGCAGACTGAGCGCTCGTCATTCAGCATTCTTGGCATCCATCGCATCGAACGCACCATTGCAATCCACGCAGAACGTGAAAGTCACCCGCCGCACGAAGCGCGATGAGTAATCGCGGGAAACCCTGTGCGGCTCCATCTGCTGACCACAAACCGGATCGTCCCTACGACCTACAACATCTCACACTTCTTGCCGCCAGGGCGATCAATTTTGCGAGTGTAGTCCGGGACGCACGTGTTGTAGCAGCAAGGGTCGGGAGTTATTGTGCACAATGCCCCGCAGGCAAGAGCGAGGGCGGCGGCAGTCACTCCACTGGGCGATGCGGCAGCAACAGCTGCTGAACACGCAAGGCACGCGGCGGTGGAGCCTGAACATAAAGCCCACTGCATAGCTCCACGGAACTTGGGTCTCGGGGGGTGCGATCTGCTGACTATCTCCTTGGATTCAACGCAGACCCCGCCCCCTGCTTTACTCTTGCATGACGACTGCTCAAAAAAGATTACCAGTTCGCCGTTACAAATCCCTCCAGCGCAGCCGATTGAGGTCTGCACGTCGTACTCTTGATCAACCGTGCACTCTTCGCCATCGATAGCCCCAGCCGCGCGCGATAGCGAGGCGGGCAGACAAAGGGCAACTGTCAGGGGCAGAAACAGCATCCGCCTCAAATGGAGATCTCGTCGACACATCGTTCAACTCCGTAAGCGGGATGAAATTTGGAACGACCTGACGTCAGGCTATACCCCCCCCTCCAAGTTGTCAATCCCCGCGCGCAAGTTACCTCCGGAGGTTCTGGGGCCTCGGCGCATACGCCTGAATTCGAGCCCTCCACGGATGGCGCGGACAGAATCGCGAGGAAGAAGCGAGACTCGGGCAGCGAAGCACAGCGGCTTGGTAATGCGGCAAAGTCTACGACAGATGCGGGCGTTCCGCATCCAGGACGGGCTGGACGCTTCTTCGATCAACGGACCGCTGGCTGCCGCAGAGCCAACTCGACCGACGCCAGTCGGCGGCTCACGTGACCAACGGTCGCCTCGACAACCTCATCACCAGTTGCCGACACGTACCTCCAACTCGGCCACGCACGTTCTCACACAACACAGCATGGCAATCACGCGCCGAGGCACGGATCGCACAACGGCGGGAAATTCAAGAACTTGAACGCCGGCAACTTCGGTAGTCCGTGCACACACCGGTGGAAATCCGGACTTCGACGTGTAGTCTTGCCGAACCTACGTTCTCAAGTTGCGGGTCTTGCCAAGACCTCCCGGTTAATGCCATGGGCAATGGTGACACAGACAAGAACTCCCGCGGCCACAGTCGCTCAAAGCCTCGTAGTTCCTCTATTGCCTCGCCGGAGGTGGCGTCCACGTCCCGTCCACGAGAATCTCCGTCTCGCCAACGATGGCGTTGTCGTGGATCAGCCGCGCAACCGCAGGTTCGAGTCGCACGCAGCCCTGCGAACTCGGATACGGAGCAAGGCGGCCTGGATGAGAATGGAACCCGATCCGCCGGCGGGCGTCGATCAGCGTCACATACCGGCACGCCAACGCGTCGGCAAGATGATCCATGAAGCCTTCGACGCGCCGCAGTCCCTTGGGCGTGCACCGCGAGTCGGGGCAGTTGCTCTCCACCGGGTCGTTGCAGTCGTTGGTGCCCCAGCCTGTGCCCGGCGAACTGCGAAATGGACCGGTCGGCTGCCTGGCGGCGTTGGGGCCCCGCCACGTGAGCGTGACCGAGTGATCGGGGCTCGTGAGGTCGAGATGGATGCGGGCGATGGCGGTTCGCGGGTAGTCGCTGACGCGCAGGCTTCGCACCTCACCCGGTTCGAGCGCGGTGGCCAGACCATACACAATCCACGCCAGGTTGAGCATGGCGAGCACGGCCGCGATCTCGAGGCCGTATCTCCGGAGAATGTGGCCCACGACGAGCATCGACGGTCCCTCGATGGCCCTACGACCGCTCCCCTATCGTAGGCGATTCGCCCACCCGCCTCGAAGACGCGCGGAAGTCGCTCGGGTGAACGGGGCCCATGCGGCGAATACCGCCACCATAAACCGCAGAACGTGCGGCGAATAACTTGACGTCCGGCGAATCGAAGCCATAATCTCCGCAGGACGTGCGGCGATTATGACCTCCATCCACGAACTGCATGGCTGGCCCAAGCTCACGTGGAGCGGCGACGCCCTCTCGCGCCCACTCGCGGATGTCCGTCACAAACAGGGCAAACTCCTTGGCCAAGGATAGCCCGGTCAATGGCACCTCCGCAC
>JAGYIQ010000064.1 GCA_018402565.1 Pirellulaceae bacterium
GACGGTCGCGGAAAAGGGTGGTGAGACGGCGGTGATCCGAGCGGCGTTCATGCGGCACGATCTCGAGGACTGGGCCGAGGCCGTGGCGACGCTCGACTATCCGGCCGAACGAATCGCGGCATTCAGTCCTTCGAGCAATAGCATTCTGGAAATACAGTCAGACGCCGACCTTGGTGTGCTGACGCGAATTTACAGCGTCAGCGCCGCAATAGGTGACGATGCATCGAGTCCGCTTCCTGTCCGCTACGTCAATGACGAGTTTCACGTTAGCAAGGACTCGCGTCTATTCCCTCCTCGCCCTGACTGGGAAGCCCGTGGCTTTGCTGCGAACGAATTTGGCCAATGGCTACAACCATCAAGTGAAGAAGTGGCACTTCCACTTTACGAAGGACGAATTGTGGGGCCATTTGACCCCAGCGCGAAGGGTTGGGTCAGCGGCAAAGGGCGGGGCGCAGTGTGGGAAGAAATCGCATGGAACGAAAAAAGGTTCCGGCCGCAGTATCTGATGCGGGAGATCGACTCCCTTAACAGCAAGTACGGACGGCTTGCTGGAACCCGTGTTTTGTTTAAGCGAGTGACTTCCGCGACAAATGCACGCTCCATGATCGCGGCTTGCACAGCAAGAATGCCGACTTGCGACACCGCGCCGATGCTCTGGGTGCAAGCCGGTGAGCACCTGGCATCAACGGCGTTCGCGGGGGCAGTGAATTCTTTCTGTTTCGACTACACAATGCGATCGCGGCTTGGTGCGGTAACAATCACTTGGCAATACCTCGCCGAATCTCCAATACCCCGCACCGTACCCGCAGCCTTTGGTGAACTTGTTCACCGACTGAACTGCTCGCATTCATGGTTCGCACCGGAGTGGATGCTCAGCAAGCAGCAGCGAATCTGGGCAGGGAAAAGTTGGCGGCGCCTGTGGGCCATAACCACGCACGAGCGACTTCGACTTCGATGCATGATCGACGCGATTGCAGCAGAGTTGTATGGCCTCTGTCGCGATGATTTTTGCTGGATCCTTCGGGACTGTGATCATGCTGCCGAGCGTTTATCTGGTAAGCCTTTCTGTCGAACACTGGATTCAAAGGGCTTCTGGCGGATTGACAAGGATCAGGATCCCGAAATCCGTCACACGGTCCTGTCACTGGCCGCCTTCGACGACCTCCAGCGTGCGATCACTGCTGCAGGCTCCCGCGATGCGGGTGTCGAGGCGTGGTGCGGCCAAAACGACGGCGACGGCTGGATGCTCCCCGAGACGCTCTGCATCGCCGACCTCGGCCTGACCCGCACCGTGGCCTTGGACTACGACGAGAGGGCCAAGACGCCGCAGCCCGTCCGCAGCCGCATGGGCGAGCGATTCCTCGACTGGCAACTCGCCCAGACGCCCGAGGAAAGCTGGGCCGAGTGCGAGCGACACGCTCAAGCCATACTACAGAGCATGCCGGCGTCTCCTTCAAAAGAACCGCCGCCGGCCCGCACACCATCGCCGCGCCGCAGAAAGCCGGCAAACCAGGCGACGCTGTTTGGCGACGACAACTGAGGATCAGAGATGTTTCGCAAGCTGTATCTCAAAAACTTCAAAGTCTGGGGCGATCAGCTCTGGGACGAAGGCGTGGAACTCGCGCCGGTAACCCTGCTGCTGGGAACCAACAGCGCTGGAAAGACGTCGCTTCTGCAGATGCTGCTTTTTCTGAAACAGACTTTCGAGTCGCCGGATCGCCATCTCGATCTGAACTTCGGGGGGCAGCAGGAGGCGGACTTGGTCGACTTGGGTTCTTTCGAAAGCGTCGTTCACGCCCACGACTCCAAAAGCCTTCTTGGGCTTGGTTTTGACCTAGCCGAGACTCCAGGCGCAGACGCTGCAACTGGCATCGAATATCGGGTCGAGTATCGGCATGCGACTGGCGTGACGGTGCTCAAGTCACTCGCGATCAAAAGTGGTGCGGGTCATTACGGGGCGACGCGGCAGGCAAAGGGCGGATATCTGCTGTCGGCGCCTGGCTACAAGCCCAAGCGGATTACCGAAGAGCGGGCCGAAGCTCGACGCCTGTTCCAGCCCGAGCGATCGCTCACCTTCCCTCCTGATGCGCTGGCAGCAATTGGCGGTGCTGCCCAGATGGTCCAAGACGTCTCGCTCGAAATCCGTCAGCAGTTCGAGAAGATCGCCTACCTCGGGCCGCTTCGCAGTTATCCGAAGCGGTTTTACACCTGGAACCAGCAGAACCCCGGTGATATTGGCAAGCAGGGCCAATACGCGGCGTATGCGCTGCTCGCGAGCGCCAATGCTGTCAAGAATCCGCGCCGTGAAGACGAAGGCGGGCGGGGCTGGCTGGTTGAGAAAGTCTCGCAGTGGCTTAAGCGAATCGGCGTTGCTGACAGCATGAAGCTGGTTCGGCAGGGCAAGTCAACCAACTACGACGTGGTCATTACGACCCAGGGACGCGAAGCCAACAGTATGGATGTCGGGTTTGGCGTATCACAGGTCCTCCCGATGTTGGTGCTGGCCTACTTCGTGCCCCGAGGCGCTACCATCGTTGCCGAGCAACCGGAGATCCACCTCCATCCGCTCGCACAGTCGGCGCTGGCAGACCTAATGGTAGAAGTTGCCAGCGAACGAAATGTTCAGTTCATTGTCGAAACACACTCCGAGCATATGTTCCGGCGACTTCAGTACCTGATAGCCGACGAGCAGCTTGCTCGCGATGACTGTCGCCTTTACTTCATCAATCGCGGGGCTCGTGACGATGCTGTCTTGGAAACTCTTCGCGTTGACGACTACGGGAAGATCGAAAACTGGCCGGAGAACTTTTTCGGAGACGCACTCGGTGAAACCGAGCGGCAAATGCGACGAATACTCGAACGCATGAGGAACCACCAATAGGCGGACATCAATGCCAGACTACGTTATCGACACAAACGTCTTAATCATCGCCAGCGCGGCTGACAGCGCGTCGCCATTCGTTGACACAGCTTTGCCCGCACAAGAAGCCGAACGCGTGTTGGCCTGGGTGGCTCGCTTTCGCGTTGATAACGCTGCCGGGATGGTGTGGGATCAGGGTTTTAAGCTCTACGACGAGTACCGTAGGAAGCTTACGGGAACGGATTACGGCATTCGGATCCTACAGCACAAGCTCGACACGTGCCGATTCCGTCTCGTTGAAGTGCCGTATGACGATGACGGCTACGGCGTGATCCCCGAGCGGTACCATGATTTCGACCGGTCTGATCGCAGTGCGCTTGCCGTGTTGCTGGCAGAGCGTGGGGCTGCCACGTTGGTCAATGCAGTTGACACTGACTGGTTGAAGATCGAACGGCAACTCCGAGAAGACGGGATTCCCTTTGAGCACATCGTTGAGAGTTGGCTCCGTGCGAAGCACGCCGAGAAGGAGTCGCGCAAATGACGGCTTTCTTCCGCTTCCCCCGCACGCCACACCTCGCGTGGCTCGGTGAGGGCCAGCCACGCGACGACAAGGTTCTCACCCCTCACGAAATCGCATTCCTCCTCGCCGGCGAAGTTGTCGTCGAGGAAAAAATCGACGGGGCAAACCTGGGGTTTTCTGTCTCAACTGACGGCGACATCGTCGCCCAGAACCGCGGCGGCTACCTGACGCAGTCGCACGCGCACGACCAGTTTCGTCCACTCTGGCCGTGGCTCGGGCAGCACCGCGACACACTCTTCGACGCCCTGGGCGAGAGCCTCGTGCTATTCGGTGAGTGGTGTTACGCCTGCCACAGCGTGCCGTACGATCGCCTTCCCGACTGGTTTCTCTGCTTTGACGTATACGACCGCGCATCGCAGCGGTTTTGGTCGGCCGATCGCCGAGACACGCTCCTCGGCAGCATCGGGATCGAGCCCACACCACGGGTAGCACAGGGGCGATTCACAATTAGGCAGCTCGAGGCACTCCTAGGATCGTCGCTCGTCGGCACCGGCGACATGGAAGGGCTCGTTGTCCGCTCCGAAGCCGATGGCTTCGTCCAAGCCCGGGCGAAACTAGTCGCCGCCCGATTCACGCAGCAGATCGAGGAGCACTGGTCCCGAGGCCCCGTTCGTCCCAACTTCCTCGCCCCGGGAGTGCCCGCATGGCGCTGAATCCGATCGCGTTCACCGAGCAGGTGGTGGATGACTTTCTCCACTACCAGCTC
>JAGYIQ010000065.1 GCA_018402565.1 Pirellulaceae bacterium
TGGAAACGTCGTGATTGCCCCAGACTTCATTAAGTCGGACAACAACTTCGCGTGCAAGTCCTGAAAAATCAACAAGCCAGTACTTCTGATCAATCCCAACCACTCGAGATACACCATGCAAACTCAAGAACCGACACCAGAGCACCACTACCTCCTGCAACTTGTGGGCGATTGGAACATCCAAACCGAGTACCAGATGGGACCGGACCAACCTCGGATGCAGTCGACCGGTACACAGTCGACTCGCGCGATTGGCTCGCTGTGGACACTCGGCGAGATGATCACACCCGGAGCAGACGGCCAGTCGATGCTTTCGCTGATGACTTTGGGGTTTGACCCGGCCCGCCACAAGTTCGTCGGCTCGTTTGTTTCCTCCTGCATGACCCACCAATGGTTGTACGAAGGTTCCTTGGACGACTCCCAACGTGTCCTGACACTCGTAGCGGAGGGCCCCAGTTTCGCGGGGGACGGCAGTCTGGCCAAGTATCACGATGTGATCGAGGTTGTGGATCGGAACACCTACTTGTTCTCGTCCCGCTATCAGGACCCCAGCGGACAATGGATCGAGTTCATGTGGGGGAAGCATACTCGTCAGCAATAGCCCTCGTGCCGGTCGCTGGCCAGCACCCGTAGTCATTCCCCTAACATCAGAAAGCGCTGACATGACCTGGCAAACATGGATACACGTGGTCACGCTCTGGCTCCTCGGCAGTTTGCTCAGTGGCCTAACGCTCGGAACCGAGCCCTCTGAAGATCCGCTTGCACGCAGCTCGCGACCAAACATCGTGGTATTCCTGGTCGATGATCTAGGAGTGATGGACACGTCGGTCCCCTTCCTGCTGGACAGCGCAGGTCAACCCCAGCGTTATCCACTGAACGAATTTTACCGGACGCCCAACCTGGAGCGATTGGCATCCCAAGGCGTGCGACTCAATAACTTCTACGCCATGAGCGTCTGCTCGCCCACGCGGACCTCGATCATCACCGGCCAAAATGCCGCCCGACATCGGGTGACCCAATGGATCCGATCGGAAGGCAACAACCGTGGCAAGTTTGGCCCACTGCACTGGAACTGGACCGGATTCGCTACCCCCCAGTCCACACTCCCCAGTGTCCTGCGAACGGCCGGCTACCGCACGATCTACATCGGCAAGGCCCACTTTGGACCCATCGGCCAGCCAACCGAGTTTCCCGACGCCTTGGGTTACGACGTCAATATCGCTGGCTGCTCGTGGGGACAGCCCGGCAGCTACTACGGCCAAGACGGCTATGGCCAACTCCAGGGGAACCGCAGCCGATCGGTACCGCACTTGGATAAGTATCACGGCACGGACACCTTCCTGACCGAAGCGTTGACCCAGGAGGCTCGGTCTCAGATCGACCATTGCCTGGCCGACAACCAGCCCTTTTTCTTGCAGTTTGCCCCTTACGCGGTGCATGCCCCGTTTCAGTCCAATCCTCGCTACGCCGCCAATTATTCCGATTCGGGTAAATCGAAAGACGCCCAGGCCTACGCCACACTGGTCGAATCCATGGACACCGCTCTGGGCGAACTCATGGATCAGTTGAACCAACGCGGAATTGCAGAAAATACACTCATTTTATTTTTAGGTGATAATGGCGGCGACGCGCCGCTGGGGCCCACCCACGAACACCACAGCTCGTTCCCGCTCCGCGGCAAAAAGGGCACCCATTACGAGGGCGGCAGTCGTACCCCCTTCATCGCCGCCTGGGCCAAGCCCGACCCGAACAACCGCTGGCAACAACAGCTGCCCATCGCCGCCGGACAAGTCAACTCGCAAATCGCCACCGTGATGGATCTCTACCCGACGCTCCTGAGCCTGGCGGACGTCAATCCTCCCGCCGATCACGTCCTCGATGGATTCGACTTGGCCCTTCAGTTGGCCAACCAGCCCAACCCAGATCGCTCGAATCAGTTCCTGCTGCATTTCCCCCATGACCATCGCAGCAGCTACTTCACTTCGCTCCGCGTGGATAATTGGAAGCTCATCTACCACTACTTTCCCGAACAGAACCCGGCAAAGACTCGTTACGAGTTGTTTGACTTGGACGCTGACCCATACGAAAATCACAACCTGGCTGACCAACACTCCGCCAAAGTCAGCGAGTTATTGGCGACCATGATCCAACAACTGAGCGAGCAATCCGCGCTGTATCCCGTCGACGAACAAGGCCAGGCCCTCGAGATAACGTCGGAACGCTAGCCCTACGCGTTCCTGGGCGACAGCGGGACGCGGAGTTAGTGTCGATGAATCGGGACGGTACTCGTACTCGAGGATTTTTTTCGAGTAGGAACCTCGGCGGCAGCGGTTGGACTCGACGTTTTCGCTGACCAGGAATACGAATACAAAATCGACCGCCGGTCGGATCGCGGGGGGCATCACCTTTCCAAAGTTTGATTCAAACATGCTGAAACCACTCGTGCTCTTGGCCATCTGCTGTTGGCTCGGTTCTACCACCGATGCCCTGATTGCCCAGCGTCCAAACATTCTGCTGATTCTGACTGACGACCACGGCTATGGCGATGTCTCGGCCTATCGCGCAACCGATGTCCACACGCCCCACATCGACCGCATCGCTCAACAGGGCATGCAGTTCACGAACATGCGAGCCAACGCGACGGTCTGCTCACCCTCACGAGCCGCGCTGCTGACCGGCAAGTATGCCGACCGAGTCGGTGTCCCGGGAGTGATCCGTACGCAGGCCCAGGACTCTTGGGGTTACTTCGATCCCTCCGCTCGTACCCTCGCCGATGAACTCAAACAGGTCGGCTACCACACGGCGATCGTCGGCAAATGGCACTTGGGCCTGGAGTCGCCCAACACGCCCAACGAACGTGGCTTCGATCACTTCCACGGCTTCTTGGGCGACATGATGGACAGCTACACCGACCACCGCCGCCACGGTCAGAATTATCTCCGCTACAACTCCGAGATCATCGAACCCACCGGACATGCCACCGATCTGTTTTCGGATTGGGCCTCGGATTATCTCCGCGACCGAGCGGCCTCGCCCGAGCAGCCGTTTTTTCTGTATCTGGCTTACAACGCTCCCCACTTTCCAATTGAACCGCCCGCCGAATATTTGGCAAACGTCCGCCAACGATTTCCACAACTGGACGAGAACCGAGCCAAGAACGTGGCGTTCGTCGAACATCTGGATGCGGGCATCGGCCGAGTCCTGGCGGCCTTGGCGGAAACGCAACTCGATCGCAACACGCTGGTCATCTTCACCGCCGACAACGGTGGTTCCCTGGCCCATGCCCAGAACAACGACCCCTGGCGCGGTGGCAAACAAAGTCACTACGATGGCGGCCTACGAGTGCCGTTCCTCTTGCGCTGGCCAGAACGCGTCCAACCCGGTACCACCAGTGACTACAATGGCTTGGTCTTCGATCTGTTCCCCACATTTATCGAACTCGCCGGCGCGACTCCCGCCGACGATCTGGATGCCCTCAGTCTGGTGCCGATCCTGCAAGGCCAATCGCTCGATTCGCCCCGAGATCTGTACTTTACTCGACGCGAAGGCGGCCGAGCCTACGGGGGCAAGACCTACGAAGCCATCATTCGCGGCCCCTGGAAACTGCTGCAGAATGATCCCTACAGCCCGCTGGAGCTGTACAACCTGACGGACGATCCCTACGAGCGAAACAATGTGGCGGCCATGCATGGCAAAATAGTCAACGAGCTGAGCACCGCGCTCCGCATTCACATCCAACGAGGCGGCGTCACCCCCTGGCAAGCACCGATCGGCCCCGCTCCAACCAACCACCAAGAATAGGACTTGTCAGTAGTTAATGTGCCGGATCGGTAATCAGCCGGAGTGCGTTAGAGCACCCGGTTTTCGCGCGAATTGGGGTGTGGTAAAGGGAT
>JAGYIQ010000066.1 GCA_018402565.1 Pirellulaceae bacterium
AATTAAACGGTGACAAAGCACTGGTGGATTTAGCCCCAGTAAATTTGTGAAACAAAAAAAGCCGATGTCGACGAATACAATCTCTGTATTCATCGACATCGGCTTACACTTCAACAAGCCGCTGCAACCAGGCAAGCGGCTCTTCGACTTGTCTTCCAATTCGATCCGTCTTCCAAATGGATCCGTCTTCCAGCTGGCGTTGACCTCGCGTGTGATCGATTGACGCTATGGTCCCGACACGCTGGCCGGCGCCATTGGCATCATAGCCTGCTGCCGCGCAAAGTCAAGTGGCCGCTATATTTCTCCGCTAAGCCTGTCTATAATGTCTGGCAGCGAGGAGTTGGTGACTTTTTCTGAAAACGATAATTTTGGGTCAGCCCATCTTGAGGGATTGGCCGCACGGCGACAGCTCGGGCTTTTGCCGCGGTAGACTCGGCTCTTGCGATTTGGCCAATTGCAGAATCCAGTGGCGTTTTCTCGTTGGGTTGATCAAGGTCTTATGGTCGCGGTCCTGTGGTCGCGGTTGCGTGGCGACTGTGCTGGGGTGTTGTTGCTGAAAAAGTGGGTAGAGAAATCGAATGTGTCGGATGGATATTTTTTGGTCCCAATTGGACTTTTTAACGGACGGGTCCCTCGTCTGGTTAGGCGGCGGCTTGCTCGCCGGCGTTTTATTGATTGGTATCTTGTTTGTGTTTTATTTTGGATCGTTGTGGATCCCGGCCTACATGTCGCGAGCCGATGTCAGTTTCCTTAGTTTGATCGGAATGCGACTCCGACGCGTGCCGCTGGGGATGATCGTGACTGCCAAGATCATGGCTCGGCAGGCGGGTTTGAATATCTCGCGGGATACGGGCATCAGCACCGAACGCTTGGAGGCTCACCACTTAGCGGGCGGCGATGTCAAGAATTGCTTGCAGGCCATTATCGCGGCCAATCGAGCGGGCATCGATTTGGATTTTGATCAAGCCGCTGCCATCAATTTGGCGGGAAGAGATGTCTTGGAGGCGGTTCAAACCAGTGTCTCGCCACGAGTGATTGATTGTCCGGAACTGGGGCAGTCCGAGAAGACGGTTTTGAGCGCCGTTGCCAAGAATGGAATCGAGTTAAAAATACGGGTTCGCGTGACGATCCGCACGAACCTCGCTCAATTGATTGGGGGCGCGACGGAGAAGACCATCATCGCCCGTGTGGGTCACGGGATCATTTCCGCGGTGGGATCGGCGGATTCACACTTTGAAGTTTTGGCCAAACCCGACAATATCTCGACCAAGGTCTTAGGCCGAGGGTTGGATGGCAATACCGCCTTTGAGATTGTCTCAATCAATATCGTCAGCATCGAAGTGGGGGAAAACATCGGGGCGCGTTTGCAAATCGCCCAGGCGGAAGCGGACACGCGGATGGCCGTGGCGGTGGCCGAAACGCGACGGGCCGTGGCCCGAGCCTACGAACAGGAAATGATGGCCGAAGTGACCCGCTGCCAGGCCCAGTTGGTCTTGGCGGAAGCCGAAATTCCAGCCGCTTTGGCCATCGCCTTTCAAGCGGGGCACCTGCGGCTGACACCCCACACCCCCCCACGACTCAAAGTCACGCCGGGCCGCACGGCAGAAAACGCTTAATTCCAGCCTTGAACCCAGAAAGCACTCGCTTGATTCCCACCCCCCATTACGTACTGTTGTCCGGCAAAGATCGATTGGGCCCCCAACTGATCGCCTCGACCGATGGCTCGCCCATCCAAGTGGTCTACGGCTTTTCTAATAAGGGGCCGTACGATCAATTCATGACCGAGTGCACAATCCCTCTGCGGCCGTACCCACTGGTGACGGGCTATCTCCGCGAGCCCGAATACGTGCCCGACGGCCGACTGCACTTGGTGGTGGTCGACGCTTGCGGCCAAGACGATGCAAGCCTGCAAGCGGCCCGGATCGAAGGTGTGGAGGAAGCCCAGCGAAAACGGGAGCCGCAACTGCTGGCTACCCATCGATTGCATTACAACCCCAGCGACCGAGCCTACACGGTGGAAGAGCTCTGACCCCACAACGCCGATCCACGCGGACGTTTGCCGCGCTTTTTGACTCGCTCTCCTGTCAGCTGACGGTTTGCGATCGCCGGCGAGCGACGAGCCGGTGATTTTGCTCTTGCCGCGGTTGGGAGTTCTGTCTATCGTCCCCGCGTTCAGGGTTGACTTGTCGTCCACGATGCCGAGCCACACCCGCGAGTTGTTGACTTATCGAGATTACCGAGTGGTGGTGGGATTTGAATTTATGGGTCCACTCGCGCAATTGTCCTCGGTCGAGTTGGGGTATGCCTTCAGTCGACAAGTTCGTTTCACGGAGGCGGCCACAACGGAGTCTTTTCCAGCCGCGTTTGTGCTGCAATGGGTGGGTCATTATTGATCGTTTGCCTTCGCAGATTCTCCGGCGTTGGGTAAATAATCTGAATTTGGGGCACGTCACTTGTCCGGCCTAAAACACGCGACTATGATTCTCGACCGCGTGATTGGCGAGCGGTCGCCGCCGTTCGACGCGAAGAACTCAAGGCGGGGTCAAAACGGCCTGTATGGTCCAGTGGATAAATTTTTGGCGGTTATTGGCGGCATTTGTTGTAGGAACGATCATCAATCTGAGTTGGCAGGATCAAATCGGCCAGCGTTCGGATGGCACCGCCATGTTGGGCTGGGTAGGCTTGGGGGCCAATCTAGGTTTTTTTGTCTTTGGCGTGACTTTGGTGGCATTGTCGCTCGTTGGCTATAACTTGCCGGCGTCGAAATGGCCCTTGAGCCTGGCCGGTCTGCTGGCGATCCACATCGTCGGCTCGCCGACTGCCCTGTACTTGGACTCCACCGCAGCGATCCTACTCAACTCGGCCTTACTGACCCTGTTCCATACGGCGTTCTTCGCGCAGCTCACGGCCGCTGCTATCGACAATAGCGACTTCAGCCGGACTCGCCGAGGCGGAACGATCGGCTATGGAATTGCCTTTGCGGTCGCTTCGTGTCGTTGGCCGGAACTCAGTTATGGCCTGTTGGTGGTGGCTACCGTCGGTTTGCTGGGGTTGCAAATGCCGGGCCGTACTTTGTTGCAGCAGGTGCTGGAGGATCCGCCGGCTCCACCTGTGCTGGATCTGAGTCCGCGTCAGCGTTGGCTGCGTTTCATTCCACTGTTGATCCTCTTCGCGACGCTGGGGGCGTGCGCTCGAGTGTACGATTCGTTCGGACCTGCCTCGTTGATGGGGACGGGGGTCGGGCTGGTCGCGATCGGCAGCCTGTTGCTGATCGAGGTCGTGGTGTTGCCGCTGACTCGCCGCTTGCCCGGCTTGTTCTGGGTCGTTGCCGCGATTGTGGGCTGGTTGGCCGCCTACAGCACCTTATGGTTGGGCAGTCCGTGGCTGATCTTTGGCGTCAGTTTGGTCAGCATCAATTGCTGTGGCCAGGTCATCTTGCAGGGCCGCGCGCAGCAATTGTCCCAGCGCGGGTCGGCCAACTTGCAGGCCGTCATGACTATTGGTAGCGCGACCGCCGCCGGGCTAGTTTCCGCCCTGGCGGTGCCCTGGTCGCGAGACGGCCAGTCGGCGGTCTGGATCTTGGGACTGCTCACCAGTCTCGCGGGGGGGATCATCGTCTGCGTCACATTGGGCGTGTTGGCCACCAGTCACCGCTCGCAGGCGGCACAGCCGACCTCGCACTAGTGCCCTGCCCTCCGCACGCCGTAATTGGCCGAGTCGGTTTCTCACTTCAAACCCGCACAGGGCAGCTGGTCGATAGCTGTCCCTATCAGGCTTCAAACCGGCAGAGGGCTGCGAGTTTCAA
>JAGYIQ010000067.1 GCA_018402565.1 Pirellulaceae bacterium
TTTCGGGAACCGGCCTTGCGAGAAGAAGCAGCTGGTAACCGAACAGACCAGGGAGCAACCTCGTTGCCCCCGCATCCACAGCCGCCGTGACTTGCCGGCTGAGAAATCGCCGCACAAACGGAAGCGGAAAACTGCCCTCGCAGGAGTGATGAAGCACCTCGAAGCCACCGCTTTCCAGCAGCCTCCGACTCGATGCATAGGTAAACCAGCGAAAATGGGAAGCGTCCATCAGGCCGGACTCCTCGTAATCGAAGTGACCATTCATAAGTCGCCAGCGATTCTTGAAAAAGAGCACATTCGGCAGAGCGACCAACAAAACGCCTTCGCTTTGTCGAAGAAGTTCCCGTAGCTCCCTGAGCAAGCGGTCCGGCCACCGGAGATGTTCAAGAACGTGAGAACAGACGACGGCGTCATAGGTGTTGGTCACCTGCGGCGGCAACCCCGACTCAAGATCATGCACCCAAACATTGCCACACACTTGCCTGGCTGTGATAGCCTCGGACTCCGAGAGCGTAATGCCGTCTACAGATCGGCCTGTTGCTGCAAGCAATCGAGCGTTATCTCCGGCCCCACAGCCGATGTCCAGAATTCTGGTCGCCGTATCTGGTAGCAAAGCTAACAGCGACGGATTGCCTTGGTTTTCATGCCGTTTGTGATCGACGCTGCCGGCTGGCAAGGCTGCGTGTGTACCACCTGCCATCATGACCGGCCTTGAACTAGGATTTCGGCAAACTTAGGAAACGCCAAGCAGCCCCCAACAAAGCCCCCTGAATCGCCGCGTTTAATACGGCCCGCTAGGTGCCGGGCATACGCGCAGAGGGAGTAGCTTCGCTGCTTTGCGAGCCAGGCGGCCCGCTCTTGGGAATCCCGAGCCAATCGGTCAATGTTGATGAAATGCATCTTGTGCGTAACGAAGACCTTTTTCCAATGAAACGCGCGGACGGGAGTGTCACTGTTGTCCAGAATGATCAGCGGTTCGGCAACGTAGGCGATATCGTGGGTTCCGCATACACGCATCCACATGTCCACGTCAGACCACATACCGAATTGGGAGTCGAAAGGTAGATGATGCTTATATACTTCGCGCCGAACCATGACCGTTCCCCAAATCGGAGAACTCGAAGAGCCGACGTAAACCCGTTCAAAAAACGCACGACCATACGTGCACTCCGCTAATTCGTGAATCCAGATTCGACCTGCCTGATGACGCTGGCTGGGTCTGGCTTGCGCGTCATAGCCGCAAAACGCGAGACCTGCCGATGGGTGCCGCTCCAGCACGTCAACCCACTTTTCCAGCAGGCGAGGATGAAATTCGTCGGCATCGTGCAGGTTTGCGATAAAGTCGCCAGTGGCTTTTCGGATAACCTTGTTGAGGTTCCCGGGCATGCCGAGGTTTTGTTCGTTTCGCTCATAAACGAATTTTTTGAACCGCCCATTGAATGTCGCGGCAACCTCAGTGGGATCGTTGGGCGAGCAATCATCTTGAACGAATACCTCGTCTGGAGCCCGGGTTTGTCGAGCCAACGAATCCAGCGTTGCCCCGAGTTTTTCTGGGCGATTGTAGTGCGTTAAACAAACCGATACGACTGCCATTAAGCACTACGCCGATTGGGGATTTGCACCGGGGTCATCGAAGGAGTTGTTCCTGCTCCGCCGAGTTGAGCTGTCCTGATGTGACCGAGATTTCCAGGACCTCGCCAGGGATCGGCTTTGAATCCCAGACGGCCACCGCTGGGCCACCTGCCTGGGACCGATGGCCAAACCCGTAGCCACTGAAATACTCTGTGCCGTGCCCAAAAACGAACACGCCCGGCTGGTTGACTAGGTTTTTGGACGTGTCGAAGATTCCCAACAGAAATCCTTGGTAAAGCTCCGGTTTGCCCCCCTGCCAGCCGAAACGCTGTCCGCGAACAAGACCGCCGAGTTGCTGATTGTTTACTGCCACGATCACGGCATCGCCATTGACCCGGCGGATCCGCAGATAGCGAATCCCCTCCGGAACCGCATCGAGCGACGTGGCGAACCGATTTGGGGAATCGGCCGTGTCGGTATTCCAAATCTCGGAGGTGTCGGAGCGAAACAACGTCACCCAACTACTCTTTGAGGTTCCTTTTTCGCCCGCTCGCTTGCGGAGGTCGTCGAGGGCCCGCTGGGCCTGCACTTTTGTCAACCCGTCGAGCGCGGGAAGGGCGACTAGGTACACGTCGATCGCATGATTCAAGACGGCTGCTTGCTCCGCAGCCGGAATCTTCGAGTCCACTGCCGCCCATGCGGCGGCCACGGCGATCGCGTGGGCCGGGTTCGTGAACACATCTCTCTCCAATTCGCGGCCGGCGGCCGCGGCCAGTTCTGGATCGTCGCCACGAGCCAGGTACTTCAAGCCGGCATCCCAGTCGTTTCTCACGAAGCAGAGGTGCTTGCCAAGCCGCCCCGCTTCCTTTGCCGTGGCCGACGGGGCTGCGGCCGCGTCTTGCAGTTCGGCCAAGACGATTGCCTGCTTTCGCGAAATGACCAACCTTTTCTTCATCGCCGCCGTCGATCCCTGCGCCTTCGCGTCGCGAAACTTGCGGGCGCGATTCGAAAGGGCGGTCAGTAGTTTTTCGGCATCGTCGAAGCGACTCGCGGCCAGCGATGCGGTGAAGGCGGCCGACACGGCCTTCGACCAAACAGCCCAATCGTCTACCGTCGGGTCGGCACTGGATCGCGAAAGAACTTCCGCCAGCAACTGCGCCGCGTCAACGGAAAAGCTTGAGGCGACCTGATCAGCCACCTTGAGAACGAGCATTCCGTCGTCGCCCTGCTCCGCCAGGCTGATGGCCAGGGAGAGCATCGCGTATCGCTCGGCATCGGTCTTCGCGAGAGCCGAATCATTCAACACCGCGCGTGCAAGAGCGGAGCGTTGCGCTGCCGTCTTGGCGTCGCCGACAGCGGATTTATAGATGCCGTCAACCACTCTTCGAGCAGTTATGACCTCCGCACTGGAGGGGGTGGCAGCCTTGTCGAGCGTGGCCTGCGCTAAACCCGATGCCTGGAAGAAGATAAGCCCCGTGACGGTCAAGCCGATCACGAGAAGCCGCCTGACCACGACAATGCTAAGTCGTTGATTCCTCGAGCCGAGGCTGCGCATCACTGAGTCGATCATGCTCACCTCACTGTGAACCGCGGAGTAACCCGCCCGGGAACACCATAAATCATCGAGTTTGGTGGACTGTGTTGCAAGACGCAAGAGTTTGCGGAAACTATGACCCCCGATCCGACATGAACCCGGGGGCCGACGGTGACGTGCATGCTCAAAAAGACATCGGCTTCGATTGACGCATTTCCGCCAAGGCCAGAATACGGCGAAAGCACGGAAAACTCTCCTGCCGACGCGTCGTGAGCCAGCGAAGCGTGGTAGTTGACGAGCACGAATCGGCCGATTTGCACGGCGTCACTCACGATCGCGTGAGGGCAGATGATCGAGCCCGTGCCGATTTTCGCGGTTTCGGCCACGATCGCGGCGGGATGTATCAGGGTCAGGAATCGTGCGCCCCGGGCCTCGAGTTGCTCGGCAACTTGGCGGCGGACCTGCGGGATGCCGATGCCCAGGATCAGGCCGTCAGTAAATCGGGGCACGAAGTCCGCCGGTGAGCCGAGGATCGGGAGCGTGGGGGCATGGCCGTCGAGCTTGTCGGGATCGGCAGAGATGAACCCCGCGATCTTGGAAACATGCTTAGGCCAGGCATGGCGGGCCCACTGGAGCACCTCGCGGCCGAAGCCACCGGCGCCG
>JAGYIQ010000068.1 GCA_018402565.1 Pirellulaceae bacterium
GAGGTGCCGATTTCGACGAGCTACGAGGTGCTGATGCACCTCGACGACCCCGACAACGTGCTGACGCCCGGCATGCGGGGCACGGCCCGAATCGTGGTCGGCAGCCGCACGGTGGCCCAGTGGCTCTGGCGGCTGTTCTGGCAGACGTTCAATTTTCGGATGTAGGACAGGTTTCCACACCTGTCGCGTAGCTGGGAGGATTTGACAGGCTTCAGCCTGTCATTGCCCGACGCCTCCCTTCTTGATCTTCGCCCGCAGCCAGGCGTTCCAGTGCCTCCAGATTCAGTGCCCCGCCACCGCGTAGATGGAAGAGCGTGATCTGGTCCCGGAGCGTTTTGTAGAGGGCCGGATCGGTCATCGCGAGGTCGTCGGTGTTGCTCACCGCGGTTGCCAACGCGAGGCAACAGCGGGGCGGCGTGAAGCATTCGAAAGTTATATGCAGGCTGTCCCGGACGTTCAGCCGATGCCCGATGATCGAATCGAGTGACCTTATCGCAACCGGACGAATCTCAACCCCTTCAACGTCAGTTTGATCGGCTCGCTGTTCGTCGAATAAGCCATCCATGGCAAAGGTGTTCGGAACGGCAGCTTGTTTCGGTTCTGGCATGCTGAAGGTCGCCTTGCAGAAGCGGGCGCGGCCTGGATCGATCCGCCGATCCCCCAGCTTGCGTAGGGCTTTCGACGGGCCGGGCGACGGCCGCGGGGATAGCTAAGGGCCGGCTAAACCAAATCGCCTCCTTGAGCATCTGCCGTGCCGAACACCATTGCCATCCATGGCCCTTGCCCGCATGGGCGAGAGCCGTCCACTTGGGCAGCACCCAAAATCGCCGATGGTTTACGGGGTTGTCGGTCGCCACTGGCGGCAGACTCCTTCCACAGCCTGCCAGTATGCTGCAGAAAGCTGCAGCCTCAGGGCGAGGAAACAGTCTATGTGACCGTCGGCGGCCGGCTGTCAGGCTGGTCGGGCAGTGCTGTCAAGAAGAACCTGGGCGACTACGCCGAGGGACGGTGCTCTGCATGGTGGGCGAGCCGCACCACTTCGAGGCGGTGATGATCGTTGACCAGACCGAGGTTGAGTTAAAGTCGAGAGCGGGGGGCCAGCGGGTTGATCTCAAGCTCAACGCGCTGCGTTTGAGACCTTCACCGGCACGGTCAGTGAGATCGCCCGAGACCCACGTAAAGAGGCCGGCTCGAACGGCTGAGCGTGAGAGCGGGCGACTCCATTCCGACGACGACTGACGAGATGCGCGCAGTGCCGTTCGACGAGCTACGGGTGCTGATACCTGACGACTGGCAACAATGCTGACGCCGACATGCAGGGCCTGGCCCGAATCGTGGTCGGCAGCCGCACGGTGGCCCAGTGGCTCTGGCAGCTGTTCTGGCAGACCAATTTTCGGATGTAGGACAGGTTTCCACACCTGTCGCGTAGCTGGGAGGATTTGACAGGCTTCAGCCTGTCATTGCCAACGCCTCCTTCTTGATCTTCGCCCAGCCAGGCGGTCCAGTGCCTCAGATTCAGGTACCACCACCCTTTAGATGGAAAGAGCGTGATCTGGTCCCGCAGTGTTTTGTAGAGGGCCGGATCGGTCATCGCAGGTCGTCGGGAACGCCGCGCCTGACATATCGAACCAGCGCCGCCACATCGGCCCAGCGGCGTTCCTTGAGCGAATCCCGAGCAACTCTGGTCGAGCCAGCATTTCCAGACGTCAATTCCTGTTCTCGAGCGGTCATTCAGCAGCCTTCTTTCTGGTCGGCTCGTCAGAATCGGATTGATCCGGTCACTTCAAGATAGACAAGATTTTCAAAAGCCTGCGACTTGCCCAGTTCGGCAAATGACTCGATGACGGCGCGAATGGAGGCCCAGACGGGGCTGTGCTTAGCCATGAGAGGCGCGACGTCGTCGACATCCCCTTGCCATGCTGAACGAGCTTCAGAAGCGTCAGATGCTCAATGGGAGGCCGGTAGAGATGCAGCCTCGAGCCGCTCCATAAACACTGGCTCAAACATCCTACTTGCGTGGGCCCAGCCTCAACCATTTGAACGTAAGGCGTGTCAGGATTGAGTGAGGATTTCCGGATCGAATGTCAGCCCGGCCGCCTCGACCGCCAATTTTCAGCTCGATGATCGTAATCGCTTGCGGGCTTCCAAACATCGAGATCGTGTGGCGGCACGCGTGGCCATGCCGCCATTTACAGGCGACGGAGCCAATGAGGCGAAATCACTGGCTGGCCCGATGGGCCGAGGGCGGCGGCAATTTTCCAGAGCCGCCAGCCACGCATCGCGATCGAGAGCCGAGTGCATGGTTGATTGATTCGCTTCTAAGTTCTGGCGGGTGTTGGTGGCGTCGCAGAAAAAGCCCGCAACAATCGCTTGTGCTGGAAGAGTGTACGGGCGTGCGCTCATCTGTCAAGAGCTGATGTGGCAGCGACGTGCTTTCTGCGATGTCGGTAGCTGTCGAAGGTAAGACAGGCGTCAGCCTGTCACTGGTTCTATCT
This sequence comes from Pirellulaceae bacterium, assembly GCA_018402565.1. Lineage (GTDB taxonomy): Bacteria > Planctomycetota > Planctomycetia > Pirellulales > Pirellulaceae > M30B19. The sequence continues at coordinate 2,496 of JAGYIQ010000068.1, forward strand.
GGCGGCGACCCTGGGCATCACCAAAGGGTCCATCGGGGAATTTTGTGGGTCGCAGGTCTTTACCGACGCGTCGGGGCGGTTCCCATGCCATTTCGCCGGACGTTCGCTCCGGTCATCCTGACCTTCACTCACTCGACGGAAACCTCACTTCGCCATCCCGGCTCCGTTCAGTTTCCGACGCCGCTCAATTGGCATGGGCAACGCCCTTCAACCAACGAGTTCTCCGAAGAACCCACAAATTTCTGAAGGTGCCGGGCAGGAGGGACGAAGTGAAGAGCCTCAACATGTCGATCACGGCGGCGGTGGTCGCGGTGATTCTTGGCGGCATCGGGCTGATTCCGCTGTCGCAGCGGGTCTGGTGTGCGGCGGAATTGCGGCCTCGCGGTGAGGAGATGGTCTATGTGACGGTCGACGGCCGGCTGGAGGAACTGCTCGTGGCGGCGGCCGACCGGGTGGAGAAGGGGCAGGAACTCGCCCGGTTTTCCAACATCGATCTCGAACTGCAGATTGCCGACCTGGAGGGGCAGGAGGCGGGCTACCGGGCCCGGCTCTCAAGCCTCCAGCGGGAGCGGTTCACCGACACGGCCGCCGGCATGGAGATTGGCACGGTCGAAGAGTCGCTCAAGAGCGTGCAGGAGCAGCTGGTGAAGAAGCGGCAGTATCAGCGGGAGCTGGTGCTGAAGGCCCCTCGAGCTGGGCTGGTGCTGCCGCCGGAGACGGTCGATGAGCGGCCCGACCCGGGCGGTCGGCTATCGGGCTGGTCGGGCAGTGCCCTGTCAAAGAAGAACCTGGGAGCGACCTACGCCGAGGGGACGGTGCTCTGCATGGTGGGTGAGCCGCACCACTTCGAGGCTGTGATGATCGTTGACCAGACTGAGGTTGAGTTCGTCGAGCGGGGCCAGCGGGTTGATCTCAAGCTCAACGCCTTTCCGTTTGAGACCTTCACCGGCACGGTCGATGAGATTGCCGAGACCCACATCGAGGCCGGCTCGGAGCGGCTGAGCGTGAAGGCTGGGGGGTCGATTCCGACGACGACCGACGAGATGGGCCGC
>JAGYIQ010000069.1 GCA_018402565.1 Pirellulaceae bacterium
TAGGCGAGCGCTGCGGTCGATCGGGCTCGAGAGTCGGACGGCACGCGGAGACGCCACAGCGAGCGAGCCAGGAGCCAGGGCGACCAGGCCGGCCAGGAAACCGAGCGGGTCCTTTTTGGGGGTTCTAACGGGGGACCCCAGAGGGATAAGCCAAAATCTTATACAAACTCGCTCGCTTTTTTTCTTGAAACTTTTACCGCGGTTCCCGCGGTAATGGGGCGATTGTTGTGTTGATTTTTTTGGCGGGTTTTCGCTACGCTGACGCATGCAGGGAATGCAGGTTGGGCGAGACCTGCTCGGGGGGGGCCGGTTAGGTCATTTTCCGGTCCCCCCTTTTTTCACCACTACCACCAGCGGAAGGCGCACCAATGGCGACAGCAAGCAAGGCCAAACCTGAGGCGAGATTGACGGAAGAATCGGCACGCGAGCGAATGGACCTGTTCGCAGTGGAGATTCAAAACGCACAGGCGGAGCTGGCGGCGATTGAGTCGCAGCTGCTGACGACTGACATTCCAGCGGCTGACCTACATCGTCGGCACCAGGCGACTCGCCAGGCGGTTCTCGATTTGTATCGCTCGGCCGCGCGGACCTGTCAAACTCGGATCGACGACACCCAGGGCCAGCTCGACAAACTGTTGCCCAAGTTGGCGACGGCCGAGCAATCGGTGGAGGAAGCGATCGAACATGCAAAGCAGATCCTGACCGAGGCTGGGGCCGGCATCGAGACGATCATTTGCCCAAACGGCCAACCGCGATTGATCGACTACAACCCGATCGGGGCTGAGGGAGTGTTTCATCGTCGGGCGGCTGCTCACGTCTCCACCGAGCCAGCACGCGAGGCCCTGTTTGACATCCAAGATCAAGTCAACGGAATTCAAGTCTGCCAGAGCCTCTGGCACCAGGATCTGGCTTCGATCAAAGCCAGGATCTCGGCCGACTGGGCAGCGTTGACGAGCGGCAAGTAGGACACCATCGGCCACGTTGGCCAGGTGGTTGGGACATTTTCACACAAAGGCAAAATACGATGACAACTGCGGCAATGCGACAAAAGGCGATGGAATCGTTAACCCTCCGTCGGGAGGCCCTGCCCAATTGGTTGGCACCCACGTTAAACGACAGCTACGCCAAGACCGCGACGGTTCACACCATCGGCGATTGGCAATCAGTCCGCGGCGAGATTCTGCGGGTTCGGGACTTGCAGGAGCGACCGTTGACGCTGGAGCAATTCATCGCTAACCCACTGCGGGAGCGTTCGCGCTATGTCCTGACTTTTTTCGATGAAAACGACTACACGGAAAAGCACGTCTATTATCGGCTGCTGTTCAAGAAGTTTTTTCGGTCGCCTTTGAAGGTTGGGCTGTTCCGCGGGTCCAAACTGATCGAAACCCTCGAGCCGGTCTGGGGATCGACTGAGCGGGAGCGCATGCATTTGGCAGCGTTTGCCAAGGCGTTGATGGGCCAGAATTTTGGCGACCTGCGGCCGGGGATCTTTGCCGAGGACCGCGCGAATCTGCCGGGCGCGTCGTACTGATGCAGGTTGGTTTGGGGATGGGGGCCGGTCGTCGTTGCGCCATTCGGTGGCCGGTTCCCTCCCTTTTTTCATTCTGGCCATTCTGGCCACCAGGATCTCGAGGGCTGGGCATGAGTCATACCATAACACACGACCGCGCCAAGCGATCAAAACCGCGATCCCTCGAGCTGGTTCTACAGGCCGCCTATGCTCGGCTCGAGATCGCGCTGGGGCTGGACGTTGAGAGTTGGCGCTGGACCAAGCCGGCCAGCGTCGAGCGAGCTGGTCGGATTCTTCAATCACTGGACCAGGATCTCGCGACGTTCCGCGATTCTGACGCGGCGTTGGTCGATCTGGTTTTGCTGGGGATCACTTACAGCATGATCGGCGCACTCGCGAAGTTGCGGGATCTGCGGCATTGGCAAGTGCCAGCGACCGAGTCGGGCCGCGCTGCAGTTATCGCGGAGCTGAGAGAAACCCTCGAGGGAATGGGGCTCCCCCGGTCGATCCTGAAAAGGCTGCCGCACCCCTCGCGCGGTTCTCGGGCCAAAGGGGCCGGACGATGGGCAGCGTAGCACCCCCAGAATCGAGCCAGGACGCGAGCGGACCCACAGAGGTCTCCACACAGGGGGACGCACCCCAGGAGGCGGGAGACGCGGAGCCAGGCGTCGAGGCGGCGAAGAAAGCGGCGGTCCTGCGGGTGATTTTCTTGATGGGCTGATGGGCGACCAGGTCCCTCGCGATAAGTTCAAAGTGCAAATTTGCACTTCGATCGAAGCGACCAGGTCCCCCGAGCACTTGCCAGGAAGCGGGAGGAAGTACTGCGACCGTTGGCGCGGGAGCAACAAGAAAAGGCAGGTAAAAGACTTGGTGGAAACAAGACCCTTTCGGCAAAATTGCCAGAAGGGTCTGCTATCGACACACGCAAGGAATCAGCCAAGACGGCCGGCGTGGGGGAAAACCGATTCGCGGCTGGGGCGAAGATCCAAAGAAGGTTGAAGCCGTGATAAAGGAAGATCCCGAAGCGTTGGCGATGTTTCGGGAGGCGATGAAGGAGCACAACAATCAACACACCCGCAAGTGTGACAATGTAACACCAGCAAAGGGCGGGAAGGGGACCGGCAATAGTCGCGCCTACTCCATCGACCGGGTCAAGCGGGAGCCGTGTTTCCCCCGTGGGCGTAAAATTACCACCACGGGAAACCGGGGACCGTTCAAACCGCAAATTTGCGACTTGAAACCCAGGCGACCAGGTCCCTCGATTCTGATCGGGAAACCGCGATCGTTTCAGAGCGCAAATTTGCGCCCTGAAAACGAGCAACCAGCTAGGCCAGGAGGCCGCGACAGCTGCGGACCCCTCGAGCACTGAAGCGACCAGGTCCCTCGATTCGTTGTTGCGTCGGCTGCTGCGATCTGTTACCGTGAAGGTCCCTAAAGCTGGGCAACCAGCAACAAGTCCTGAACGAAAACAAGAACGAGCCCCAGTCTGGGCTCTACAGTGTGGCGAAGCCGTGAGGCCCGCCAAGGCCATATTGCTGGCCTTAGAGGCACTTCCGCGCCCGGGCTGGGATTCGTGCGGGAAACCGCCGAGAAAGCGAGCCTATCATGGCGATCAAGCACCAGGCCCAAACGGCCGTCAATCTTCCGACGATTCTGATCGACCAGTACCCGACCAGCACAAAGGTTACCACGCCCATCGAGTGGTGGTCCCATCGGTTCGAGCTGCTGGGCATCCGAGACACGGTCCGGCGGCCCTTGACCATCGAACAATTCCAGGCTCGGCCGATGCTGCGGCGATCCCGCTACCAGCTGCGGGTTGTCGATCTGCAAACCGGGGAGCTGAGGCGGATCTATCGCCGGCTGCTCCAGGAGCACTACCGCGAGTGTCCGCTACGGGTTGGAGTGTTTTTAGGCTCGCAACTGGTCGAGCTGCTATCCCCAAACTGGGGACCCACGGC
>JAGYIQ010000007.1 GCA_018402565.1 Pirellulaceae bacterium
ACCGTGTCCACGCCAAAGTTTGGAGGCCAATCAACAAGCCCCTAGTGCGTTGTCATTCCGTTTCCCAATGATGAGAGCGTGTTATGCCCGAACATCGACTGACGCTGACAGCCATGGCGCTCCTCGCTGCCAACTTGATACCGCTCTTGGGTGTGCTGTTTGCTGGCTGGAGTCTGCTGGAGGTGGTGGTCCTGTACTGGTTGGAGAACCTTGTGATCGGGGCGATCAATGTCCTGCGGATGGCGACCTGTTCGCCAGACATCGAGCACTTGCGACTGGCACAAGAGGCCGCCGCGTCGGACGCAGAGACATCTGCAAAAATGCAAGAGGCTGCTTCTAATCTAGCCGCCGCGGCACATGTCACCACCTTCGGTCATCATTTGATAAAGCTATTTTTTATTCCGTTCTTTTCAGTACATTATGGCATGTTTTGCCTAGTGCACGGCGTGTTCATTTTTGTGCTGCTGGGTGGTAACGGCATGATCGGGATGGGGCCAGGACCGTTTGGCGGTTTGTCATCGCATGTGACTTCGGTACTGAGTGGCGGGCTCTGGCTCGCACTGCTGGGTTTGGTGGTCAGTCACTTGTTTTCGTACGTTTACTACTTTCTTTATCTGGGTGAGTACCGTCGGACGAACGTGGCGATGTTGATGATGGCGCCTTACGGTCGGATTGTTGTGTTGCATGTGGCCATTTTGTTCGGCGCGTTTGCCACCCACCTGTTGGGGCAACCCATGATCCTGCTGCTGCTATTGATCCTCGGTAAAACGATACTGGACTGGTCCCTCCATCAGCGTGAACATCGCACACCAGCTCACGAAACAGCATGAGGACAGGTGTTGGAGCGAACCAACGCAGGTGCGGTAGCCCAGCGGTTGATCGCCGTCGGCCGCGCGAGTGCTGATTAAGAGCTTGTGATTATAGATCGCCCAGCTGTTGTCGCAGCCGCCGCAAGACGCGGCTCTTGGCCTGCCGCACGGCCGCTGCGGTCAGTCCCATTTCTTCGGCGACGACGGTCGGGCTTTGCCCGTCGGCCACCACTCGCCAAAACGCCAGCCAAGTACTGGCTTGAAAATCCGACTGGATCTGCTTCAACGCCCGCGCCACCACTCCGTCCCAGACACCTGAGAGTTCGGTGTCCGCACGATAGGCGACTTCCCAAACGTCCACCTCAGCCGCCGCTGCGTTTGCTTCTCCCTTCGAAACTCCAGCCGCAGGCGGCGATAAGTCCAAAGAATCGAGCGACAGAGGGTCAACCGTCAGCGGATCGACCTGCCGCTGCAGCTGACCGGCCGCCGAACTGCCGCCCTCCGCTTGGTCCGGTCGCTGGGCCCGCCGCCAATCGATCAGCTTTCGCCGAGTCACAACCGCCAGCCAACTGCGGAAGCGCCCCGAAGTTTGCGTTGGCTTCAACGGCGTATCGGCGGCGCCCACACCCGTTTCGCTCTTCGGCGGAAGGGAGCGGTTGGTCGTTGGGCGTGCCTGGCGGAAATCGGGTAACTGCCGAGCAATGACCATAAACACGGCCTGAGTCACGTCCGCGACATCCGCCGTCTGCAGACCGGCTCGTCGACACCAATGGCCAATCAATGGCCCGTACAACTCTACCAACTGCCGCCACGCGGCTACGTCTTGAGCGCGGACCCGATCCAGCAAACTGGCGGTGCTCCCCCCGCCGCTCGTAGCCGCACTCCATTCCGCGGGCCGTGACTTCGCGTCCCTATCCAATTGCCCAGCTGATGTCGAATCACTTGGGCTCATGCGGCGAACTCCTCTTGTACTGGTCAAAGTTGCGGCGGATGTGCTTGCCAATTAACTCCACCAACGAAGGTTCGGACTGGAAATACAGCTTTTCCCGTTCGCTAAATCGTCCGTCTTTGTAAGCGGCGGTAAAGTACTCCCATGACTTGCCACGGTTTTCCCATTGGCCCGTGTAGTCCAGCTTGCGATATTCTTCAAATGCAGCGGCGATGATCCCGCGGTAGGGAGTATCGCCCAACGCATTGAGATCGTCCAAGAGAAAGCCGTCGTAGATTCCGCCCGCATTCGTAAAGAATTGATGGAATCCGCCGTTTCTGACTTCCAGATCCAGTCGGACCAACGTGTAGGTCAAACGCCAATGGGGCGGAAGCAGATGGACCTTGGATTGAAATGAACCACGTGCCTCTTTTAAAGCGCGACTCACCTCTTCGCTCGCAGCCATCGCCAGATCTTCGTTGGTCGTTGTCAGGCCCGGAAATGGTATTCCGGATGGAAGTGGCTTGCGATTGGCGTAAATCCAACTCTCAAAGCGTAACCGCAATCGCTTCAGTAGGTCTCTCATCATCGATTCCATGTCATTTAACGGAAGTCGAGGCTTGACGCTTCTTTGGCCCCTTGGTTCGACACATGTATCGACCCGCATGCGAGACCAATCCACAATAACCCAATCCAGTGCTGACCGAGTAATCGGCCCAGGACCGCACGCGAGAATTCACGTTCGAAGTACATATCGTCGTCTTTCCGCAAGTGGCTTGGGCCGACCGACCGGGGCCGCCTCCACGAAAGTGTAACCGTTCACGCCTCGTAGGGTGTCATGCAGCAAGTCGGGCTAACCGTACGATCGTTTGCGAGTCACAGCAACTGGACAATACAAGCGGTTTGCCCCGAGAACCATCCGACTTGCGGAATGCACCAGCCCCAAGGATTACCTCCCACCCGTGAACGGTTACACGAAAGTGGCCACAAAATGAAGGGCTCCAAGTACGTGTCACACTGCTTTCGTCTCTTTCAGGGTAGCATAGTTCTCCACCGCGGTCTCCGGGCCGATTGATTTTTCCGTAGCGGAATGCGTCAAGCGTTTGTTGATTTTTCCGTAGCGGAACGCGTCAAGCGTTTCGATTGACTCGGAAATGCCGTGTTCTCGCACAACTTTTTTGAGCCGGGCGGCCAACTCGTGAGTTAGTCTGGAAAAATCAACAAGCCCCACTGGCAGAGGAATATCCAGCCATGATTCAAAACACGACCTGTCCGTCGGAAGACGTCCTGCGGCAATACGTTGACGGTTGGTCCGATCCCGCCGACTCGGTGGGGATCGAGGAGCACTTGGCCCAATGTCCGCTGTGCGATGCTCGCTTGAGTCAAATCGAATCCTCACGCGACTCCGATGACCTATTGGCCGCCTTGCGATTGCGGGGCCAATCGATCCACGGTCCTACGGCCAACGAAACGGCCCAGAATCTGGATTCCGCTGACGCGCATCTGGGGCAAGTCCTCCGCGAAATTCAACAATGGCCGCTGCCTGATCCACCAGGAATAGAGGTGGAGAGCCTGCCCCGATCTTTGGGCCAATACGAATTGCTGGAGCTGATTGGCCGAGGCGGCATGGCTCGCGTCTATCGAGCTCGGCATCTGAATTTGCAACGGACCGTGGCCATCAAGCTGCTCAATGTCCCCGCCGGGCAAGTCGATCGGTCCTTGGCTCGCTTGGAACGCGAAATCGCGGTCGTGGGACAATTGCATCACCCGGCGATTGTGGCCGCGACCGACGCCGGGCGGCACGAGGGCACGCCGTACTTGGTGACCGAGCTCATCGATGGGTTGAATCTCAGCCAATTGGCGCGAGCCGTCCCCGCCGGCCCCTACCCGCGAACGGCGGATGCTTGCGAGGTGGTCCGAGTCGCTGCTTTGGGCTTGGCCCATGCGCATAGCCAGGGCGTGACCCATCGCGATATCAAGCCCTCGAATTTGATGATCGATCGCCGCGGCCAAGTCAAGATCTTGGACTTCGGGCTCGTGCACTTGGAGGGCTGGCAAGACGAGGCCTTGGAGCTGACCACCGTCGGGCAGTTGCTGGGCACGCTGGATTACATGGCTCCCGAGCAAGCCGACAAAGCGACGGCTGTCGACCATCGCTCGGATGTCTACGCTTTGGGCGCGACTCTGTTTCGTCTGCTCTGTGGTCGGGCACCGTACGCGGCTTCGTTGTACCAGTCGCCGCTGGAGAAGCTGCGGCTACTGGCCATGACCCAACCGCCCCAGGTGTTGACCCTGCGGCCAGATCTAGACCCGCAGCTGGCGGCCTTGATCGATCAAACCCTCAGTCGCGATCCGGCGCAGCGGCCCCCCAGTGCCGCGCATCTGGCCGAAGCCCTGCTCCCGTTTTGCTCGGACCCGCAGTTGTCCGCCTGGGTCCAGTGGGCTTTGGCCCATCCACCGGCCCGTCGGTTGCCCGAACCCGGTGGTGAGTGCCTGCTGGCCCGTCCCGCGGTCACAAGCTCGGGACAACTCGCGGCCGAGGTACCAAGTGACGATCGTTCGCCGCAGCCGCAGCCATCTCGCGGCGGGCGGCAGGGAAGCGGGGGACGTTGGTGGAAACAAGCGTGGCTGGCAGCCGCCGGCGCCGCCGGAATTTGGCTGGGTATTTTGCTTATTTTGGATACGCAGAAAGGCCAATTGGTCATCGAGTCGGAATCGGCCGATGTACGGGTGACGTTGCGGCAAGACGGGCAATCTTCCGAGTCCCTGCAACTGCAGCCGGGCCTGAACCAGACCCGCGTCTATGCCGGTACCTACCAAATCGAAATCGACGGCCCCGCCGATCTGTACCAGCTGGACCGTGACTCCGTGGTCATCAAACGTGGGGAAGTGGTCCTGGCCCGAGTCACTCGGAAACCCGCGGCTGCCGATCCGACAGCGACCGGCGCCGGACAGACAACAGCTGGATTGGGCGGCGCCGGACAGACAACGGCTGGATTGGGCGACCGTGTTTTGCCACTGGGTGGTTTGGACCCGACACCGACATCGTCGCAGGCTTCGGCCTCTGAAGACGGCCAGCCCACGTATCAGGGCTTTCCGTTTAGTCACTGGGCGAATATCGTTCGCCATGAACGTGATGGCGAAGTGCGATCCAAGGCCTTCGCAAATTTGCGACATTTTCACGTATCGGAAGCGTACCTGAGGCAATCTCGCCAGCTATTCTTGGAAGCGATTTTGCAGTCCCATCGCCAAGAATCACCGGGTATTGAGGGCATCCTCACGTTTGCGCCCGCCGCTTATCGCTTGGACCCCGAGCAGTGGCAGGCGATTGCGACGTCGCTCCAGCCAGTAGATCCTGCCAAGCAGATCGAATCCTTGCGACTGCTCGGCTATTTTGTCCAACGCTCACCTCTGTCCGACGATGGGCAGTCCTTGCAGGCTGGGGTCGTGACCTATTTGGAGATCGTGAAATCCACGGTGGCTCAGCAGCGGCAGGTGTGGAACCCGGGGCAACGCCACGAACTGTGGCGCAATGTTCTGAGGTTTGGGATGGCGGTCGAAAAGGAGCTCCGACTGCCGAGCTTCATCGCGGAACTTCGAACAAATTTACGCACTGCGCTGGAGTCGTTGGATATCGTCGACTTGATTCGCAAGGGCCAGATGGGTTTTGACCCGATCGAGAGCGAGCCGCTTGTTCGCTCGTTGGTCACTGAGGCGCTCTTGGATGCTGTCCCGACCTCGTTGTCACCCGATTGGGAAATGGCCCAATGGTTGGCGATGGCCCAACGCGTGGCATTTGAATTGCCGGACGAGCAGCGTCAACGGCTGCGATCGCCTGTGGAAAACTGGTTGGCCAATGCCACCATCGAATCATTGACGCAGCCAATCGCAGATTTTTCGCGCTTGGGTGATCGCGTTTATATGAACCCTGATGATGGCTGGCTGTACAAAGCAGGTCGTGCAAATACGTCTTTGCTGTGTTTGAGTGCCGCTCGGGATTCACACGCAGTGAATTTGGTAGTTCGCGAAGATGCCATTTTGAATCGGGATGTTGGCTGGCCAGATGCCAATAATGGTCGATTTACCGTAGTGGTTGAAAGACCCTCGACTATTGGCGAGTTGTTGGTTTCCACATGGCTGCAACTGCAACCCCTTGGCGCGACGGAGGGGATGGAACACCTGGAACGGTGGCTCGATGAGACACGGCCTGCTTACGATGCGTTCTGGCGGCGCATATTCCAGCAGTCGGTCGACCACCCGACCCTCAGAAGCCCACACCTCTACCTCGACTTCGCCAACGTGTGGATCACGGGACGCAGAGGCCGACAAATTCATTCAGATAATCGCATGGCAATGCATAACCTGTCGGCCTGGGAAATCGCTCGCGCCCTCGATTCGCTGTGGGAAAGTCAAGGACTTGGGGGCACCGAGTCCATTAGCTTGTCCCCGATGCGCAGGTACCGGATCCGGAATCCGCGCAAGCCCGGCGGTGACTCGTGGATCGAGCTCTCGATTTCGTCGGCGGACATGGATCGCGATGGTCAGGTGTCCAAGGACGAATGGTTCAGGTATTTGAGCGGTATGGAGCCACTCCGGCAAATCGAGTCAATTTCACCCGAGGAGATCCGCGACATGCTGTGGCACCTCTACTTACAGACCGTCCTCAAACGCCCCGTCCCTCTGCCGAACCCTGTAGACACAAGTACGAACCCACAATCGGATGATCAACCTAAATAAGGGACACCCTGAAAGGGGACACCGCCCCCCACCGGTTCACCCGTGGGAGCGCAAGTTTGTCAGCGAGCACGCCTCCCCCAACAACCCAAGATGCGGACCGTCGCCCCTTGGTCACACCGCCACCCCCGACTTCACCCGTGGGAGCGGACAAACTTCTGGGGACACTCAAGCAACGGCATCTCCCCGCTATCCCGGGGACAATCAAATCCCATGGGCCGTCAAGATTAATTGTGGGTCCCTACGGTTCGCAAACCCCGTGCCAATCCTCGCTCGCCGAGCGGTAGCTCCCGACCTAGTTCTCAGAATCGTGCTTATTCATTGTCGCCAGCAAGCCTCCACAAACACCACCGACTAACATTGAAACGCCCCAGAAAACGAAATAGGTCCTTCCGTGCCGGCGAGTTGAGGAAGAAGGAACGCTGAGATCCCGACAGTCCAGCCTGCAACAGATCCAGTGCAAGTGAAAAGTACCAACATGAAAAAGCGACAAAGCTTAGTTCCACTTCGCTCAGCGACTTCCAGTTCTTTCTGAGTCGTTAAAATTCGTCTTATATCGACTTCCGTACTCAACGATATTTCGCTACTAAAACTGTCTTGATCAACCCTGAAAGAGATTGAACGGGACGTTTTGTTTAACTCATTTTGAGGTCTCAGTAAACGAACCCAACGGCCTCTGGATCAATCGGGGCTAACATAAAAATGGAAGTCTATCGACAGGTCACCATCTATGTTAATCGGAGACAATCTCCTTTAATTGTTCGATTCCCATAAAACCATGGAAAAAGCCTGCTTTCAATTCTGGGAGTCCAGCAATAAAGTCGGGGTGTGGATCTTGGACAATGATGCGACCGTCTTCGAGGAAATAAGACGAGTAAAGTTCTTGTCGATCACCGAAATCTCGCATCCGGTGCAACGCCATACTGATTAGTAATCCAATGACACAAAGGAGGGTGATAAAGCCAATGCCGGGATTTTCCGTCAAATACCACCCTGCAAGACTCGCGATGATACCGAAGACGAACACGCCTATAGCGATCCATTGCACGAATCGGCTAATTCGCTGGCGATTTCTCAACCACTCTTTAGACACGGGCAGGTATTCCACTTGTGTCCGTTTGCTTACTATTGGAATTGGACCGGCCGGAGTCCCCTTCACCTGACCGATGGTGAACGGGCGCAGCACTTTAACAGCCTTGTTGGTGAAAATGCACCGCTGTGGAAATACAGCGTTGTTCGGATCAAATACCAGATGTCGGTCGAGTCGCCATAATCCCTGCACTGTCGCTGATGCTTCCAGTCGGATCGGTTCTGCCTTGTCAATAATTTGCTGTTTAGAATCTTTTCGCAGCACATACCAAAAAGGGAGCGTCATTAGTAAGCCAATAAGGGCACCAATGACACCTGAGAATATTCCCGCACCGATATTGATCGGTCCTGCCGCAAACAGTCCCATGGGTAAGAACAACGCGAAACCAAGGATACTGCACACAATCATCGCGATTCGCATAATATGCCTTATTCTGTTGACAATGACGTTTTCTGTGAGTTCGGTACAGAATCAATTTTGTGCACCCGGATGCTGGTGTTAGCACCAGCCTAACGCTTCTTTTCGCTCGATCTCGGTTTGCTAGTCTTTTCCTACAAAAAAAGAAAGCCAGCCGAAGGTTCGTGTGATTTCTCCAATCGGAGAACGGCCCCATAGGAGGAAGCCTGACCACTTGATCAAAACACGAACGACGTCATTATGATCGAAATTCGGCTTTTTCAAGTGCTTCTGGAGGATTCGAAACACTTTAACGAATTTTGGTACGTCGGATGCCGGATTCGGAAAACGAAGTACTACCATGATGTTTCGTCGATCCTTGTTTGAGTTAAACTGGAGCCAGTGCAGGCAGATATTCTGTCGAAACGAAGTCGCTGCGCCAAGTCGATGTCGCTTGGCAGGAAGTCAATTTAGCCGTTTTTACTGGCTCATGAACAACACCTAGGGACACAGCAACATCTGGGGGCACTGAAGTAACGCGGATGTCAGGCGAAATGGACAGATTGACTGTGTGTCCCAGGTGGGCCTCCCACTAAGCGGACCTCCCAATGGACCGTGTCTCTGAGCGTTTGTCCAGATTGATTGTGTGTCCCCGAGGCGATTCCTCGGGACACCCCGAATCCTGCTGTAACAGCGGATCAGTGGAGAGTAGCGGAAAGGTGGGTTATTTCCCGCGTTGTTGTCCGCCAGGTTTTAGAAACACCGATCCGCACTTATCTGCGCTGATCTTCCCCGAGCTGTGTTGATTCAGACGGCACGCTAAGACGGTTTGACACCGCCTTAGTTGTCCTGCTGAGCGACGAGTGGGAAACAGGAACCATGAGCTGCCTCACATGTAAAAATTAACCGTTAAAAAGATTGGCAATCTCAAGCGAATTTCCAGCAACAAGGTTACTTTATCCCCCTGAGTAGCAGGCGAGGAACGGAGATAGCTCCTGTATCATCACAAGGCTCGCTAGCGGAGACTCGCCAATCAATTACTGGCCCATTGCCCCTTGGCCATATCGCCCCCCGCGGGTTCACCCATTGGTATCTACACAACTACCCGGAGTCAAATAGCGAAATCGGTAACGAGATTCCTTTTGCCATCTCCTTGAGGGAGTTGAGATCATAGTTTTCAAGAACGGACATCATCGAAAAGTATGACCAGAGCCCCGCCAACAGCCCTGGAGCTGTGAATGGCCGTGATCTTTTTGTTTGACGACCGCTGAGGCTCATGAGCAGTTTCTTGAATTCGTTCGTTTTCGGCTCATTGGTTGCCATCAAGTGCCAGACCGTAACCATGGCCATTGATGCTACCAGTAACCGCCGAAAAATCGCCTCTGCAGTTTCTTGTTGCCAAGCCTCTATCTGAGTACCGCTAGACTTTAATAGCTTGAAGTAGGTCTCGATTTTCCACCGCCAGTAATAGCAGTTGGCCAGCATTTTAGCATCAGCCCACTCGGAAGGAACATTCGACAACAAGTACCAATGTGCCAAGACTTGCTTTTGATCGTCAATAAGTCGCGTCAACACCGGACGCACGGGTAGCGGAACCCCGGGATATCGGTCCGGACCCCGTTCGAGTTCTTTCGAGCAGGACGATACAAGGTGACTTCGGCCTCAGCAATCTCCAAGTGAACTGGACGGTTTTCGTGTAACACAGTTCCAGCGGATTGATACCTCCCTTGGGCCTCAAGTTGACTACTGACGTCGCTCAGCTTGACTTGCGTGTCTTGATACAGGACTCGACGTTCATCGCCACGAACGAGAAACTTATGGCCGGCCGCCGACCAATCGCGGAAGTGCCCTACGGAATCTGCTTCACGATCGATTACATGGACAATCGGCTTGCCTAAATTCCAACTGGCGGACGCGTTCATCGTAGCCATGACCTGATCGGTGTGCGCCGCAACTTCCACCTTGCCACGCGTACTGAGCATCCCCTTGGCCGTCTTGAGGTGCATCTCCAGGGGAGCGATCGGCAAGCCATCGTCTGGATTAATCGCCAACGCACAGGCCAGTTCGTAGCCAACATCACTAGAGCTAGACAGTTGCGCTAGGTCCTGACGGCACTTCTGACCGGGATAGCTCAGCTTGCTCCAATCATGGGCCACCAAAACAAATGGCGCTGAGACCGAGGCACACGCGATGCGAGCGAAATCCTGAGTGGAACGATCAGTTCTTCAAAGGTGACCCGGTCATTGTTCAAAAACGCCAAGTCGCCTGTGTGACGGCGAAAGACTTCCCCAAATTACCGTCAGGAAGCCCAATGACGCCAGCTGCTTGCGGTGACGCTACCCGCATGTGATACCTCACCATGAGTTGCCAACGGTTGGACAGTCGCTTGTCTTTTAGCTTGATCTGGAGCATGACCAGCTTATAGCAAACGTCGCGATTTGTGTAGATACCAATGGGTTCACCCGTGGGAGCGCCAGTTTGGCAGCGAGTACGTCGCCCCCCCCATAGACCCAAAATGCGGACCGTTGCCCCTTGGTCGCACCGCCAGCATCGGTGGACGAGTGACGCGCAGTCCGGCGACCAGTCACCGCCTCGCCAATTCGACAACTCCAAGCTCGGCATAATCTACATCCCCCAATTGCGGTCTCGACGGAGATTGAGCAGCTAAACCAACGTGGCACTCGACCGCCCAAACTGCACGCACGCCGCCCTCTAGCCCATTAAACCCCCGCTCCAACGGCTGGAGGCCATCGGGACCGGTGAGGTTAGCGACTAAAAGATATTTCCAATATTGGTACTCGAGCTGCAGTTCCGACGATATTAACAAGCGGGGCACGCTGTTCGCTGTTCTAATGTAGCAGACTTTATCGCCACCATTCGCAGTGCATGACCTGGAGTTCCTCAAGCTTCATGTGACCCGGAAGATCATTTGCGCTTTCAATATCGTCATAAAACTTTCTGTCGAATTTATCTGGAATATTGAAGCCCATCCCAAACTCTCCATCTAGTATGAGCATGCCGTGGATCACTAACTGCTTTCCTGTGCGGTCTACAGCCTCACTGACAGTCATTCCCGGACGAAATACTGATTTATACGAGCCTTTATATAAGTCTGTGCACCAGATTCGAACGACTCTGCCGCTTAAATTCGCGGACTCGTACACGAACCCCTTTTGCTTTTCCGCTAGGTTGAGGATATTCTTAAGCTGCATCTTGTTCGGCTCCTTTGGGATGGTGTGCTTTTGCTTTACACAACCATACCAAATGTTCGGGCAAGATGCATTTTTGTTACCTTTCCAATATCAACCGACTAGACCCTTCCACCTCGCCGTCGCCTCGGACTGACACCCTGGGCTGCAGTTCGGGGCGACGGCGAGGTGGGAGGGGCGGCAACCCTTTTATTGAGCCTGAGCGGAGGACCTGCACCGCGGAATCAGCAGCAGGTACACTAAAAACTTCTCACAGATATGGCGGATGGACCCCTTTTCTGCGGTTCTTCTGCTTCGTGCCGGCAGGGGATTTGAACCGCAAGAGAGGGGGGAAGGACGCAGAGGAAGGCAGACACAGCAAATACAGCGTGCCGGTTGCAACGATTAGTGGCGATCAGTGACGATTAGTGTTCCGTTCCAATTGACTCCTGACCCTTTTACCCCACGCCAATTTTTGACTGTGACAAAGCACTAGTGCTTTGTCACAATTTAATTTTGGGATCGGTGTGGCAAAGGGGTCAGGCGTCAATTGCCGGAACGGCCCTGCGGGTGCTGCGCACAATTGACGCCTGACCCCTTTGCCACACCCCAAGTTTTGTCTGTGACAAAGCACTAGCATGATATTTTGCAACGGAGATTCAACCTAACGAGACATTTGCTTTCCGATCCAAGTTTGGATGGCTGCGTGGACTTGAGGTCGGGGGATAAACTCTTGCTCCAATCGTCCGCGTGTGGACTGGCGAAGGTGTTCGAATAGGGATTTCTCTGAGTCGGATAAATGCGTTGGGATATCTGATACGGGGATCGGTTCAGGGACGGAACGATCTGGATACTGTTCGTAAACCTCTCTGGTCATCATTAGTGCCGTTAGTTCGGGAATCGACGAGCGGGCTTGTGCGAGTAACTGCAGTCCCCACGTATCAAGATCGCCCCAATACGCAACCCGCTTTTCCCGCACCCAAGTTGCAGTCGTCCAGGCCAACTCGAATCCGGTTCCTAATACAGCGATCGTGCTAGGAGAACGTGGTAATAAATGCTGACATGTTTCGTTTTCGACAATCAGTAATTGGGCACCAGGCAACGGTTTGTCGAATAATTCGGAACTGCGAACGCGTAGCTTTTCATACGGTAACAATGAGCCGTCCAAATCAATCACCAACAGCCAGCGATTTCCTTCATGAAACGCATTCAAGAACGCTTCCAGCCCCATCCGACTGGCTTCGCCGTCAAACCGAGCGTCCAGCAGCGTCGTGATCAAAGACTCGTGTCGCTCGAAAAACTTGGTGTCGATTCCTTCCATAGCCAAAGTTCGTAGCGGTCGCCCGTCGGCGTAGCCTGGTTTCAAACTCATTGCCAGTCGAGCAGCTTGTAGCACCTCTTCAATTGGCTTATCACTCCACAACGATCGCCGCCGAACGAACAGCGAATGAAAAACCGAGTCCGAATGCTCGACAAGCTGCGAAAGCTTGTTGAACTCATCACGCATGGTCGCATCATTGACAGCCTCGGCCCATTGGCTCGGTCGAAGCAACTTCCAGGCGACCGGGATTTCTACCGGTTCAGCAGTCGCGCGAAAGCTAACCGATCGCCATTTTACTTTTCCGAGTCTTACTTTGCGCCACGCTTGGATGTGTTGCTTGACTGCGTCCAAATTCTCTCGTAACAGTCGCGGGGATGGGCGACCGATGGGTACAATGACCGGCCAGGCTTGAGTGCCGCCCAATAACCGAGCCTCGCGTAAGTCAGCATTATTCCATTGCCGCAGCAAAACAGATTTTAGTTGGTTGGGCGATTTCATAATTTGGCTTCGGTGCGTTCCGCAAGTCGCTCCGCAAGATCATTAAACACTTCCCACGAGATCGAGGCCAAGGTCGCTTGTTTGCCGGGGCGTTGGACGCAGATGACGCGGCGGGTGTGTTGCTTGAGCAAACCAATCTCTTTATTGGGCGTCACAAAGATTGGGTGCAAACAAAATATTTTCAATGCCTCAATAATTCGGCTGGCCGCCGACGGCGAACTTTTTGAAAACGCTTCATCTAAAACGACTGTGGCATACAGAGGCCGAGTGGCGGCAGTCGGGCATAGGGCGTAGCTGAGCGAAGCGGTCAGAATGTGACTGGCCATCAACTCTTTTTCACCCCCACTTCCACTTTGCGAACCGGTGCGAGGTGGCGAAGTTGCCCCGGTCTGCCGATCCACCTCCACCACTCGAAACTCCAACCGAAAACGAGGATCCAGCAACGCTTTGGAACCCTTCAACTGGCGTTTTTCACCCGCTTCACGTAGGATAGCGATCATCTCTTGCAAGGCCCGATAGTGGCTCTCGCCCCCATCTTCTTTGAGTGCCGCACTGCGGACTTTCCGCATCGCTGTTTCCAATGCCCGCAACCGTTCGTCAGCGATCCGCTGCGGTTGCAGTTGTAAGTAACGGTCCGAACGAAAATTCACTTTGACCAATGTTTGATTCAGCTCACGAATTCGCTGCTCGATGGCATCGACCTCTTCCGTGATGCTGGCCAACAATTGTGTCACACCTTGATCGGAGGAGCGGTTCAGATACTCGAGGAACCTGGCCCGTTTTTCCGGCAATGCCTCATCGTTCAACACTCGTAGTCGTTCCAAGTAGTGCGGGATATCCTGCAAGTCGGAACCAACATCCAGCAGCGCTCCAGTATCGACCCGTTTGGCGATTTCCATGCGGCGCACCAGTTGGTGTTCGCTATTGGTCACACGATCCATTAACTCGCCCAATCGCTTTTCGACATCTGCCAGGGATTCTCTCTCCTGCCGATTCACGTCGCGAACTGTTGCGGTCGTGGTGAGCTTGAATTCCGCGTTGCCAAGAATCGCTTCTTCGTCGGTCAGCCCTCGTTCCCCGCGGGACTGAGCATCGTCGCGTTCTCGTTCTGCATCGGCACGCTGGTTTTCGGCCACAGCAATTTGACTGCGATTTTTCTGGATTGCTTGTTCGATCTCACGAAGTTGTGCGTTTTTCCGCTCGTATTCAATCTTCGCTTTGCTGGCGTCGGAGTTTGGATCGAGCAGAGCTTGAAGCCGCTGTTCGGATTGTCGCAAAACTGATTCCGCACTGGGTAAATCGATCGTGGCAAAATCAAGATCGATAATGGCCGCGATGGCTTGCAGACGCTCTTCGGCCGCAGTCAAATCGCTTTGGAATTTTTTAACGGTGGTTTGATGTTGGGTCACAGCTTCGCACGCGGCCAGCAATTGAATCGCCAATGATTCCAATTGATCTTTGTTGTCGAATCCAGTCATCCAATCGTCGCCCAATCGTCGCTGGTCTTGTTTTTCGAATCTGCCTTGACGACCCGACATCATTCCCTCAATCGTCAAGCCCTGTTCGGTTCGCTCTAGTTCGTCGGAGGACGAGACGCAGTGCAAATCGCGACGAGCCAGCATTACTTTGGCGGTGGCAATGAGCGGATGGTTTTTGAAATTGAGTTTTCGAGTGTAGCCGTCGTCAAAGAATTTGGCGGTCGGTTCGTTTTCATGGGCGGCTTGTAAACGAATATGCAATCGATTGTCACGGTGATTGACCCACTGCAAGGCGGCCGGCAGATGTCGCTGGGGAACCAAAACACAGAGCCGTTCGGAGCCAATCGCTCGCTCGATTGCTCCGCGCCAAGCAGACTCGTCGAGTTTGACCTCGATCATTTCGGCCAAAAACGGCAGGTCTGTTTCGCGCCGGCCGAGCGTCGCGGATAAGTCGGAGCGAAAATCCTGGAATCTGGGCGGAATATTCGAGCCCGGTCGGGATTTGACTTTGGCAATCGCTTCCTCAGTTTCCTGGACTTTGATTTCTGCTTCGCGGAGCTGAGAATGAGCAGCTAAGGTTTGTCCGTGAATCAGCTCGCGTTCCGTTTGAACCTTTTCGCGTTGCACCGTCAATTGCGTTTGATTCTCGCGCAAGGCTTGTTCCGTTAACTGATCGTTCAAGCCAAATCGAGCGATCAACTGTTGGTAGAGCTGAGCTTGTTTGCGGCGATCGGAAACATGCGACCTTTGGAAATTGATACTGATTTCCAATTCCTGGATCACGTTACCACCGATTTGCAGATAAGTTTCGCGCAATATTTCGACTGTTGCACGGATCGACCCGGCCTGTGATTCATCAGCCGCTAACTGAGATTGTAGGGTTTTCAAGGTTTCAGCTAATCTCTGTACTTCCTGCGACCATTTCTCTGCGGCAGCAATCGCAAACCAAATTGGTAAAATGCGTTTTAAGGTGCGATAGCGTTCGGTTTTGGCTTTGGCCCTGAGTAACCGCTGATGTTCTTCGGCCACCGGAACCAGCGATTCCTGTTGCTTGCGGGCGGTCTCCAATTCGGCACGAATGGCAGCTAGGTTGTCAAACTCGCCGGCGACTTCGATAGCTCGATCAAATGCGGATCGGTCATCGAGTACCAATTCGCGAAAAATCTCGTCGATGCTGTTGAGTTGTTTTAGACCTGCGGCCCGGTTCAGCAAGGTGAAGGCGTTTTCGCCGACGCTGAAGAATTTGCGCGCGTGAGCCAGATAAGCCGACTTGCTATCAAAGATTCGTAGGCCGGCCGTTTCGCGTCCCAGTCGCATCAGATCTCGCACCCCTTGCTCGTGCAGCAGACGTAACCAAGTCTCGAACGTCTGGTTCTCAGCCTGTGAAAAAATCCAGCGATGTTTCAGATCGTCGGCGGCGTTGCCTGTGCCATCAGTCCACAACAGAGCGGCCAGCCGCAATGGTTGCTCGCCACCCTGATAGGTGGCACAGATTCCTGCAATGGTCTTACCGGGTCGAGCGAGGTCTTCGCAGCCATCGGCACCGTCGCCTCCCAGTACGCCGCGGACGTAGTCGATCAGCTTCCGGTCACTTTCATGGCCGCCCGTCGAGGCCAGATTGTACTTCGGGCGAGCAACCAGTAGCGTCATCAAAGCATCGACCAGCGTGGTTTTCCCACTCCCTGTCGGGCCGATGATGGCGGTACCTTCCGGATGGAATTCCGCGCGATGCAGGCCACCAAACGGTCCCCAATTGTAAACCTCAAGGTGATGTAAGATGTACGACGATCCGTTTCCGAATAGTAAATCTTGCTGTCGGTGATTGGTGACGGCGCTCATGGGGCATCGACCCCTTCAATGGCGTTGTCAGTCGCGTCGATCTGTTCCTTGAGGACTTGCAATAATGCCGTCAGCGATTCAGGGTTGGCCAAATGAGCGATCAGTGGACGGATCGTGACCTCGTGCTGTTTGTCGACTTCGCTGACAATACCGTAGGTTTTGAGTTGATCGAGCAGTGTCAATACGCGGTTTTCGTTCTTTGTGTCACTTCCAGAATCGCCCAGATAGGTCACCATTTGCGGGACGAGATCCTCCACGGCGAATTTCGCTTGGCGTTGTCCGACACCGTACTCTTGTTCGTGCATTACATATGCCTGCCGCAAATGGGCGATGAGCAAGGACTGTTCGAGCGTCAACCGCTGACGCCGGACCAGCGGGTGCGACCAAGCGTCACCGTCGCTGTCGGAATTTAAAGCCGTTTGAGCCACAGCCAAGTAGGCAACTCCACGATGTGAGTCGATCCGCAAAACCAAATCGAGCGGTTCCAGGATAATGTTCACCGCCGTCTCATACACAATCGCTCGGCGGAACAGTTCGCAGCGTTCGGTTTCTTCGATGTATCCGTATTTCAGTAACTCTTGAACGGTAGCTTTGACTTCGGTTGAAGTGCTCGAAGCAAGTTCGTTGGCTGCGAGTTGGTTCGATTCGGTCAAATCTGTACTATCGGCTCCCGGAGGGGGGGATTCGTTTTCTTGTTCGGTAGATTCGGCCAGCTGATCAAAGATGTTTTTCATTCGAGTGCTCCGGCATCAAGCGTTTCGACCGCTTCCAATAGCAGTTGCGTACTTGGCACAGTGAATCGAGTTAGTCTTCCATTGGTATCCAACAGGTCGATGATTTCGTCCGTGGCGTCGAATTCGAGACCCGCTTGGCGGGCCATCGTCAACCAATACACCAGCGTCTCCAAATCGTGTGTCGGGGGCAGCGCCGATGTCAGTTCGCCTATGGTCAATGGGCGACCGGATTCGCGTAGAAACTGGATTGTGCGTTCAAAGAGCTCTTTGCGGTCAAGTGAATGGAACGCTTGCCAGAACTCGTCGTCCATCGCCGCCGGATCGGCCTCGTTGATCGTCAATTCAAGATCTGCCGCTTCGTCCGAGTCGATTTGTTTGGGCAACAACCGCTCGGCCAACGGCAGGTTCGCCATTGAATTGGCGATCGGTGGCAGCGGACTGGGCGAGCGACGCAATTTATTCGACTGCCAGTCGACAGCCAAGGCTACTTGAAAAAGTTCCTGCAACAAGGCGCCGACACGAATTTGTTCGTCCACCAAGCCAGACTTCAAGAATCCTCGCACGTCCCGTTCGCTGCGGGCACGAGCTTGGATGACTCGTTCGGATTCTTGAACCAATCGTGTGACCAGTTGTTGTAATTCGCTTTGTTGTTGACGGGGAAGTGCCTTGACGGTGTTGGAATTGTCGAGGATCGAACGGAGACGAGATTTCATTTCTTCCAGTTCGGCGGTGCGGACCAGTTGAGCATGAAAGGTTTCAAACACTTGGCCTTCGGGAGTTTGGATCAGTGCTTCGTGACTGTTAAGCAGTTGATCGACGATTTCGCCTCGGTTTTGATTTTCGCTGATGATCCGTTGCCGCAGTTCGCGGTCGGTGTTGCGATACGAGTCTTCGACGCGGCGAAAGTCGGCTTGCAAACTAACTGCCAATTGGTATACCTCGCGGATTCCCTCGATGGCTGGCAGCCCGTCGAGTACTTCGAATTGTCCGGCTTGGACAGCGGCCAGTTGTTTTTGGAGTTCGTCGATCCGTTCTCGCAGCGATTTTTCGCGGCCGGCTTGGCTGGGGCTAAGCCGGGACTCCAACGATTCGATCGCTTGTTGCACGGTGGCCAGCCGCGACGCGGTAGAAGTCATCACTTTGTTATCTAGCGAATCGAGGAACCGAATCGCTCGTTGTAATGCGTCGGTGGCGAATAGCCGTCCACTCCGTTCAACGATCAAGCCCCGTTTGAGCCATTGGCGCAGTTCACGCCGCGCAGCAGCAGATGGCTCGTCGCTCAATTCAAACTCAGGATCGTTGGCGAAGTCAGCAAAAGTTGCAGCCAGCTGCGTCACGGCCTCATCAAAATCGATCCCATTGGGCAGGGTCTCGAGCAGTGATTTGAGGCTGGCCAGAATCAGCGGGCCTTTAGGCGAAGCCAACAGCAACCAAGCCGCATGGTTACGGCGTGCGGCGATATATTTTTGTGTTAGCTCACGGGGCATGCATTTGGCTTTTAGCTGTCGTGGAAAACGAGTTCAGGCGAGTATTGTATGAAAGCAACCGCAGAAATTTAATACCCCGCCGCAACTCGTAGCCAGGAAATTAGAGACACGAGGATTCGGACAAGGGACGTCTTCAGGAAGGGGAACGAGCCTCGCGAGGAAGATCTGGGGAAAGGGGACTCCTGGGGGACTCCTGGGGACACTCAAGGTAGGGACTCCAGGGGACTCCGGGGACTCCTGGGGACACTCAAGGAAGCATCGGACTCCTGGGGACACTCAAGGAACGCATCGGACTCCTGGGGACACTCAAGGAAAGAAGGGGAACGGGAGTAAGATCTGGGGACACAGTAAGATCTGCACCAGATCTGGGGACACTGGGGAGGGGACACCTGGGGAGAGGGGACACCTGGGTGGAAAAGATCTGGGGACACTGAATGAAAATCTGGCAACTTCTGGTGGTGGCAACTTCTGGGGACGACAGTAAGATCTGCACCAGATCTGGGGACACTGGGGAGGGGACACCTGGGGAGAGGGACACCTGGGTGGAAAAGATCTGGGGACACTGAATGAAAATCTGGCAACTTCTGGTGGTGGCAACTTCTGGGGACGCTCAAGCAACGGCATCTCCCCGCTATCCCGGGGACAATCAAACACCAGACACCTGGGAATCTGCTGGGGATGGGAATCTGGTGGGGACACTCAACCCAATCGTCTGACGGTACCCGGTGTACACCCAAGCAACAAAGGGGACTCCTGGGGACACTCAAGGAAGATCTGGAATCTGGTGGGGACACTCAACCCAATCGTCTGACGGTACCCGGTGTACACCCATGGAATCTGCTGGGGACACTCAACCCAATCGTCTGACGGTACCCGGTGTACACCCAAGCAACGGTATCTCCCCTCTATCCGCTATCATAGGAGGACATCTGGCGAAGGAGAACATCTGGCGAGGGAGAGCATCTGGGGGCGGAATCTGCTGGGGACACTCAACCCAATCGTCTGACGGTACCCGGAATCTGCTGGGGAGAGCATCTGGGGACACTGAAGTAATGGGGACATCAGGCGAAATGGACAGATTGACTGTGTGTCCCAAGCGGACCTCCCACCAAGCGGACCGTATCCCTGAGCGTGTGTCCAGATTGATTGTGTGTCCCCGTGGCGATTCTCTGGACCAACAGGGGGACAAGCACCAACCGGGCACCACCAATAGGGGCCAAAGAGGGGGCACGCAGTTAATCTCGCGTTGACCCACATCGCCACGAGGATTCACGATTGTTCTCGGCATGAGTGGACAAAGGCAGATCAAACGTGTGTAACCAGACGAATGCCAAGCACGCCAACGTTGCAACAGTTGCTATGAAGAGAAACTCAGCGAAATTCGCTAGAATATGGCCGGCAAGGCTAGAGTATGGCCGACTGCGGGTTTCGTGTGTGCGAGTCGGGGCAAAGGCAAGTCAGAGTTATCGTGATGTGGGCAACCTGGTCGTGGTCGACAGGAAAAGGTGATTCCAAGAAAAAGCAACGGTCTTGGAGCGGGCAGGAAACGGTCGCCGCGGGAAGGTGCGGAACGGTCCCTTGGCCGCGCTGAAGATTTGGCTGCAGCGGGATGATTGGCTAGGTGCCTGAGCGCTGGTTTTCGCCAGATCAGTTAGGCATCAGCTGTCGCGTCTTGGCGGGGACGTTGTACCGCTGGCCGCTTTTGCGGCCGCGTGTCGCGTCGATCACGGTGGGCTTGCCGGCCACCGCACTGAATAGGTCGCCAAAGTTTTTGGTCAACTCGCACCAGACCTCGACGTCGATCCCCAATCGCTCGAACAGCGGAGCTGCCGTCGCGGGCGTGGCGCCCCGTTTGTCCGATCGCAGTTGCCGCGCAGTCCAATCCAACAGCTCCAAGTACTGGGCGGTCGTCATCGGCAAAAAACCTTTGTCGCTGGCTCGCAGCCCACCCGTATGCACGCACGGTCCGGTCCCGCTGCCCTCCTCCGTCAGGCAGATCGGACTCAGCGACCGAGCAATCGGCTTGAGCCTGCGGATCGGATCCGCGTCGTTCGACAGATGGGCACCATTCGATGTTTGCCCCGTTGCCTGGGCGCGCAACTCCAACGCCCGTTGCTGGGCCGAGGTGTACACGCTGGTTTCGATCGTCTCGGCTAGACCTGCTCGAATCACATTTAAATCCACGTAGGCTGTACAGGACAGAATCGCAGTGTCATCGAGCAACCGAACGGCTCGGAATCGTGCCTGCCAGAACTTGCCGGTCTCGCCGTCTTCCAGATTAGCTCGTCGACCGATTTTCTGGCATAACAGCCGCATCCACCATGAAATATCGCTCAGCCGCAGGCGGATTTGCTGCAACCTCGCGGAATCCTTTATGATCGTGTCCAGCTCCTTTTGCGTCGGTTCTGCTGGCTGGTTGTTGCTATCACGGCGTTTGGGGCAGAGCATGAGCCAGCGACGTGCGACTTCCGCATCATCCCAGGTTTTGACCACGTCTGGCCGAGACCGCAGGATCAAGTGGAAGTGATTCGATAGAACTGCAAAACAGAGCAGATCTATGGAAAAATAAAGCGCGAGATTCTGGAGCTCGGTTTCCATCCATTCTTTACGATGGTCGTAATTCTTGCCAGTCAAGGGATCGTCGCCCATGAGGAAGCACCGCCGAACGGTGCGGTTCATCACGTGTACGGTCGCCACTTCTTGCGGACAATAGACTTCCGCGCGTGTCATTCTCGCCATCTAACACCTCCACTTCACAAAAAAGCGATCAAAGAAAATTCTGAGCCAATTGGCTGCCTGAGAGGTATTTTCCGCACCGTTGTGACACATCAGGTCACACCGAGCTAAGAATCTTCAGATTTTTTTCTGGCGGGAGATTTGGGGCCGCCAGTTCTCCACCCGTGCCGGCAGACCCTTGGCATACTGAAGGGTTCATTTTCTTCAATAAGAGCGATTCTCCTACTTTTGGCAGGCCAGCGTCGTGCAAGTGCCGCGCATTTGCCGTCGGAGATTTGTGAAAACATTTGTGTATCCCCCAGATCGCCCCCCCAGATCGCCCCCACCGGAACTAGTTGTGTGTCCCCAAGCTCCAAGCTCCCCCGTACTGCGGTCTTCCTGCGGTCTAGTTGTGTGTCCCCGTACTCCCAGTCCCCCGTATGTCCGTTGTGTGTCCCCGTACTGTCGTCCCCCCCCGTATGTCCGTTGTGTGTCCCCGTACTGTCGTCCCCTCCCCGTATGTCCCCGGAAATTAGTTGTGTGTCCCCGTACTGTCGTCCCCCCTGTCGCCAATGTCCCCTCCAAACTGCCTCCTCCCCAAGCTGCGTGTCCCGGATCTAGTTGTGTGTCCCCAAGCTGCGGTGTGTCCCCAAGCTGCGGTGTGTCCCCAAGCTGCGGTGTGTCCCCAAGCTGCGTGTCCCGGAAATAAATGTGGAAATAAATGTGTGTCCCTAGACTTCCCCCCGCGGAAATTGGTTGTGTGTCCCCCCCGTACTGCGCCTGCGGTCTAGTTGTGTGTCCCCGTACTGCGGTCCCCGTACTGCGGTCCCCCCCGTATGTCCCCGGAAATTAGTTGTGTGTCCCCGTACGGCGGTCTCCGGAAATTAGTTGTGTGTCCCCGTACGGCGGTCTCGTACTGCGGTCTCGTGTGTCCCCGTACTGCGGTCTCCCCGTACTGCGGTCTCCGCGAGGGGCGGTGTGGCCAAGAGGCAACGATCCTTCTTTTTGATTATTAGGGGGGAGGGCGGTAGCCGGTCAGTCATAGCTCCGCCGGGTCAAGCCCGGGATGGTGGGCGGGGATGTCGACCAGCAGCCCGCTGCTGGTTGGAGGTGAGATGGGGACAGAGGAATGGGAACAGAGGAATGAGGACTGGGGAATGGGGACAGAGGAATGGGGACAGA
Source organism: Pirellulaceae bacterium (assembly GCA_018402565.1). Classification (GTDB taxonomy): domain Bacteria; phylum Planctomycetota; class Planctomycetia; order Pirellulales; family Pirellulaceae; genus M30B19. The sequence continues at coordinate 22,400 of JAGYIQ010000007.1, forward strand.
GGAATGGGGACAGAGGAATGGGGACAGAGGAATGGGGACAGAGGAATGGGGACAGAGGAATGGGGACAGAGGAATGAGGACAGAGGAATGAGGGACAGAGGAATGAGGACAGAGGAATGAGGACAGAGGAATGGGGACAGAGGAATGGGGACAGAGGAATGGGGACAGAGGAATGGGGATAGAGGAATGGGGACAGAGGAATGGGGACAGAGGAATGAGGACTGGGGAATGAGGACTGGGGAATGAGGACTGGGAGGACAGGGGAATGGGGACAGAGGAATGGGGACAGAGGAATGAGGACAGAGGAATGGGGACAGAGGAATGGGGACAGAGGAATGGGGACAGAGGAATGGGGACAGAGGAATGAGGACAGGGGAATGGGGACAGGGGAATGAGGACAGGGGAATGGGGACAGAGGAATGGGGAATGAGGACTGGGAGGACAGGGGAATGAGGACTGGGAGGACAGGGGAATGGGGACAGAGGAATGGGGACAGAGGAATGGGGACAGAGGAATGGGGACAGAGGAATGGGGACAGAGGAATTGGGACAGAGGAATGGGGACAGAGGAATGGGGACAGAGGAATGGGGACAGAGGAATGAGGACAGAGGAATGAGGACAGGGGAATGGGGATAGAGGAATGAGGACAGGGGAATGGGGACAGAGGAATGAGGACAGGGGAATGGGGACAGAGGAATGGGGACAGAGGAATGGGGACAGAGGAATGGGGACAGAGGAATGGGGACAGAGGAATGAGGACAGAGGAATGAGGACAGAGGAATGAGGACAGAGGAATGAGGACAGAGGAATGGGGATAGAGGAATGGGGATAGAGGAATGGGGATAGAGGAATGGGGATAGAGGAATGAGGACAGAGGAATGGGTACAGAGGAATGGGGACAGGGGAATGGGGACAGAGGAATGGGGACAGAGGAATGAGGACAGAGGAATGAGGACAGAGGAATGGGGACAGAGGAATGGGGACAGAGGAATGGGGACAGAGGAATGGGGACAGAGGAATGGGGACAGAGGAATGAGGACAGAGGAATGGGGACAGAGGAATGGGGACAGAGGAATGGGGACAGGGGAATGGGGACAGAGGAATGGGGACAGGGGAATGGGGACAGAGGAATGGGGACAGAGGAATGGGGACAGAGGAATGAGGACAGAGGAATGAGGACAGAGGAATGAGGACAGGTGAGATGGGTACAGAGGAATGGGGACAGAGGAATGGGGACAGAGGAATGGGGACAGGGGAATGAGGACAGGGGAATGGGGACAGGGGAATGAGGACAGAGGAATGAGGACAGGGGAATGAGGACAGGGGAATGGGGACAGAGGAATGGGGAATGGGGAATGGGGAATGGGGATAGGGGACTGGGGACTGGGGAATGAGGACAGAGGAATGGGGATAGGGGAATGGGGGCAGAGGAGTGGGGACAGAGGAGTGGTGACAACTGTAGACCGGCAGCCCGACGCTTACCTTGAAGCGAGAGTCGGCGGGAGTGAGTGCTCGCGGATGGAACGATGGAGGCAGGAATTGACTGGCAATCGAGCGCCGGTTTTTTGGTTCGTGATACTGGTAAGTGTGAGGCCCTGGCGTTACCAAACGCCCAGTCAGCGGGTCGTTGTTCGCTATCGGGCCCCGCCGGTAGGTGAACCGCTAGAGGGGGGAAGGACGCACAAAAATCCAATCGCCCCGATTGTTTTGTGAATTGGTAGTTTGGTATTGTTTTTCGCTCATTGTGGGCTTGTGGGACCCCTGTTTTCTGGATTAGTGACGATTAGCGTCGATTAGTGTTCCACCCCCCTTCAGTGGTAACCAGCAATGGAAGTTTTTCGTGGGATCGGGTAGCGATAAGGTTGGCCCTGGACCGAGCCGTTCTTGCACTCTTTAAGTTGGCTTTTTGCTCTCCATACGCTTGAATGGTCGTGGGCGTTGTCGACGGTTTGGCGCTGGGGCCAAGGGGCAAAGAGCCTTCTTTTTGATTATTGGGGGGATAGCTGGTAGCCGTTCAGTCATCGCCCCATCGGCACGAGGCCGAAGGTAGCGATGTGACTAAGGGACCACTGGCCAAAAATTGAATGGTGTCTGTGAACCCGAACCTTTACGAAGTTTGCGGAGCCGAACCTTTACGATTTCTGGTTCCTTGCCGATGTTGACATCGGCGAGTTGGGGGCCGTTTCGGCGGGGAACGGGAGCACTTGGCGAGGTTCCGTTGGTTGGTGTCTTTTCTGTTGGCGGCGTTTTTCCATGGCGCCTTCCGCCTAAAGACGGGACTACAAGCGGGGTCGGCTAGTCGCGAGACGTATCCAATGGAAACGTTCAGAGCTAGTCTGAAGAAGGCACATTGAAGCGAGATCTGGTCGCTCGTAGTTCCGCCTTTAGGCGGCCGCCCTCCTTGCCCTATTCGCCCTGTGTATACAGGCGAGTCTACGAGTGATCCCACCGACCCCACCGGCCTTGGGGCTCGAGTATTTTTCGCGAAGAGCGGATATTTGCTTGCGTTGGGTTGCGCAACAGTGGACAATGGCACTCGCGTGTTGACTTTGCGCATCACCATCGATCATTGAAGGAGCGTCCCAGTGACCCGTTTAACGCGAGCGAAATTCAACTTGTTGGCTTTCATTGCACTCTGTTGTCTAAGTTGGTCGGATGTGGCTATCGCTGGAGTTGTCCAGGACTCTTTGGTCAATCGCAACCTAGCCAAGTTACCAGGGTACCGCTGATCAACTGTCTGATGAGCCCGTGAATCTGCCAATGATCGCTCGAGTGGATGCGCAGCCGTTATTGCTGCTCACCAGTCGACTTCGCGAAGCGATGGAAACGATTGGTACGCCGCTGCCAACAGAGGTGCAAGCTCGGATCGCTGGTTTGTCAGTGGAAGACGACGAAGAAACGATCACAGCCGCAATTCAAGAGGCACTTGATCCGGGCTCTGTGTGGCAGCGGTGGCCATTTCTGCGGCAGGTGAAGTCGAGGTTACCGCTGGTCAGCAGGTGACGGTCGAAGAGCACGGTTGGCGAGTGATGTTACTGAAAGTCATTAACCATGCCAATCTTCAAACGCAGTTACAGACGCGCAGCCCCAATGCACCGCCTATCCCGACGGGTCCTCAAGACGATATTGCCAATCGGTGGATGCTGCTGAACTTACATAACGAACGGCCATTGGATTCGCGATTGAGTGGCTTGGAGTTGGAGTATCGCATTCTCTTGATTTCGTCGGTGAGCACGGACGGCGACAGGGGAAACTCGCGTTCAGTCCCAACGGTGAAAGCGGCCAATGGTCTGATACGACGATTAATGTTGAGACTCTACCGGCCACCAAGGTCGAATTCCGCGTCACCGATGCTGATGGCTCGCCGTGCATGGGCTGCTTCGAGATTCGCGATCTTCAAGGTAGGGTGTACCCGGCTCAGCCCAAACGCTTGGCCCCAGATTTTTCTTCCAAACGCAAATCTATCGTGAGACTGGCGAGTCAGTCATGTTGCCCCGCGGCACCTATACCGTGATCTGTCCGCATGGTCCAGAGAGTATCCCTGAAACGCAGACCATTCACATTGACGAGCAACCCGTAACCATCGAGTATCAGGTTCAACGGTGGATCGATACCGCAAAGCTGGGTTATTGGAGCGGGGATCATCACATCCACGCCGCGGGTTGTTTGCACTATGAAAACCCGACTCAAGGTGTGCATCCGCCTGACATGCTGCGGCACATCATGGGCGAAGATGTCAAGGTCGGTTGCTGTTTGACTTGGGGGCCATGCTTCGACTACCAAAAGCAATTTTTTACCGGCCGTCCTGACGATGTCAGTCGCTATCCCTATTTGCTGAGATACGATGTGGAAGTCAGTGGCTTCGGTTCACACGAATCCGGCCATTTGAATCTTTTGAAGCTGAGCGAGCAGATTCCGGCTGGCGGGGATTCTAAAACCCATTGGCCAACGTTGGGGTTGAACACGTTAAAATTTGCCAAGCGACAAGGTGCGGTCACTGGTACGGCTCATAGTGGCAATGGTCTGGGGCAAGTCGTTGGGCGAGTGGCTGGGGTCGATGGCCCCCACAACTTGCCATGTTTCGCTATTCCGGCCTTCAACGGATTGGGGCCCACGAATTTATCATGCAGGTGACGCATGAGGTGGATGGACCCAACGGAACGAAGGTTCCGCCATCGATTTTATTGCCACAATGGATACGACACGAGAACACGAGTGGAACATTTGGTATCACGTTCTCAATTGCGGTATTCTCATCGTCGCCAGCGGTGAGACCGACTTTCCGTGCATCACCGGCGAGCGAGTAGGCTTGGGTCGAGGTGTACGAACCTGCCCAGCATGTTGGATTACAACGAGTGGGTGGAAGCCTTGCGACGAGGCGAAAGCTATGTCAGCGATGGGTCCGCGCATTTGTTGAATTTTGCACGGCACGCTGATGGTACCTTCTCGGTTGACGTGGCGACTCGCAAGAACGAATTTCCTGAAGTCGAGGTCGAGTTGATTGCCAACGGCTATCCCGTGGAAGTGCAAAAAGTTCGAGCGGATGGCGAAATGCGGTCGTTGAAGCTTATGGCTCCAAAGTTGGAACAAAGCAGTTGGTTGGCGGTTCGTATCTTTCCTCTGCCCATACCAATCCAATTTGGGTGAAGTTGGACGATAAGCCGGTGCGAGTGGCTACAAGCATCGACTGGTGTCTCGCTTCTCTGGAGCAATGCTGGAAAGAAAAGGCTCGGACCTATGCTCCGGCAGAGATCGAAGAAGCCAAGGCAGCTTACGATCACGCCCGCCGTGTTTATCAAGGAATGCTGGATGAAATCAAATAGTTTTTGTCAGATGCGTCCCCAGATTCAATATCGGCGGTTGGTTGGGTTGCTGAGTGTCCTCGTCGCTGGTCTGCTGTTCTTTGCGTGGAACAATGATCGCGAAGCCAGATTGCTGGCGGCACAGCAAGGCAACGCGGCACCCGAGGTATTAATCTCCGTTTCGATCTCGCCGGAAGCTAGAGTCAAGGCCTCACTTGAGGGTGCACCACGAGTATTGCGGCAAGGTGAGTGGAAGGAGTTTTCGGTAACGATTGAGAACATGGCTGGGATCACATCGCCGCTCGTGATTGAATGCGAGCAACTGCTGAAGGACGAGGCTGACCAGTCACGTTCACGATGGCTGCGGATCGAGTGGGAGTCTAGTAAGCCTCTGACGGGGCGTTAAAGGAAACGCGGCAACTGCGAGTTTGGAGTCGGGATCAAGGCATTCGTTCCGCTGTTCTGAACTTCAACGCCGGTCAAGGCACCCAAGACCTCGGCTTTCGCAGCGATGTTTTGCTGAGTTTTCAGGTGCTGGGAAAACCGAAAGACGATTAGTGTGTCGGCGGTACGCTGAAGGTGATATCGGCCGTTTCTTCTTTATCGGCCATTGTGCCTGACGCTGCTGTGTGGTTGGTTGGGCGGCCATTTCACGTGCTTGATTTATGAGCGATCGCGTCCGGCGAGCAGAGCGACGTGAGCCGTCCAGGTTTGGTCCGTGCATCGTCGCTGGTTGTTCAGCCGCAGCCAACCAATTGACGAAGCGGTGTTGTTGACGCGAAAATCAACCATCAAGAGCTTGGCGCCGGGGACGTCACGTGTGGTTGGTTTCTGCTTGATTGATGGTTGGTTACTGATGCCGAATGTTGTCGATGCTGCCGAATTGATGGGGTGGTCGCTGGAATTGCCGTCGAACTGGGGCTGCCACCCGCGCAAATTCGGGCGGCCGTGGAATTGATGGCGGCGGGGAACACGATTCCCTTTATCGCTCGCTATCGCAAAGAGGCGACCCAGGGCTGGACGAGATCGCTCTGCGGGCCATTGAAGATGCGTGGAGAAGTTTCAGGCCCTGGCCGCTCGGCGGGCCACGGTGCTCAAGTCGCTGCAAGAGCAGGGCGTGCTGACCGAAGACTTGCAGAGCCAAAATCGTGGCTTGTCGGGAGCTGGCGGCACTGGAGGCCCTGTACCTGCCCTTCAAGCCCAAACGCCGTACGCGAGCGATGGTCGCGCGAGAGCTGGGCTTGCAGCCGCTGGCGGATCTGCTACTGCGGCAAGAGCGGCTGGGTCGCTCCAAACAGGCCACCCTGCAGGCCTTTGTCGATCCCGAGCGAGGTGCCGGATGCGGCGGCCGCTTGGCGAGGCGCGGCCGATATCGTCGCCGAACATTGGGCCGATCAGCCCACGATCCGCGAGTGGGCGGTGGATCAGGCCCAGCGGTTTGGACGGGTTTACTCCAAGCTGAAGCGCGGGCAGACCGACGCGGACAGCAAGTTTGAGCTGTATCACGATCATCACGAGCCGGTTCGCAAAGTGCCGTCCCACCGATTGTTGGCGATGTGGCGGCCAGACCGAAGGGTTGCTCCGCGTCGGGTTGGAATTGAGGATGATCCGTTGTTGGGGCACCTCCAGCGTCAGTTGCAATTGGTGCCGTCCTTTGAGTTTCACCGCGAGTTGATCGGCGTGGTGGAAGACTGTTGGCGGCGGCTGTTATTGCCGGCGACCGAATCCACTGTCCTGCAAGCGTTGAAGGAGCGAGCGGATGCGGAGGCGATCGCCGTGTTCGGCAAGAACTTGCGCGAGTTGTTGCTGACGCCGCCGGCCGGCCAACGCGTGACCCTGGGGATCGACCCCGGCTTTCGCACGGGTTGCAAGGTGGCGGTGGTCGATGCGACCGGTAAGTTCTTGGAGAACGCGACGATCTATCCGACGCCGCCGCAGAAGGATACTGCGACGGCCGAACGGGTGTTGCTGGGGTTGATCCGCAAGCACTCGGTGCAGATGATCGCGATCGGCAACGGCACGGCCTCGCGGGAAACCGATGCGTTTGTCAGCGATCTGCTGCGCCGCCATTCGTTGTCCTTGACCAAGGTCATGGTCAGCGAGGCGGGGGCATCGGTGTATTCGGCCAGCGAGTTGGCGGCGCGGGAGTTCCCGCAGTTGGACCTGACGATCCGCGGCGCGATCAGCATGCGCGGCGCTTGCAGGATCCGTTGGCCGAGTTGGTCAAGACGGATCCCAAGTCGATCGGGGTGGGCCAGTACCAGCACGACGTGAACCAGACTCAATTGCGGAAGTGTTTGGATCGAGTGGTCGAATCCTGCGTGAATCAGGTTGGTGTCGATTTGAATTCCGCCAGTGCTCCGCTGTTATCTTATGTCGCGGGCATCGGGCCGAAGTTGGCCGAGAGCATTGTCGAGTATCGCGACGTGAACGGGCAATTCACCAGTCGGCGGCAGCTGTTGTCGGTCGCTAAATTGGGTAAAAAGGCCTTTGAACAAGCGGCGGGTTTCTTGCGAATTCGTCAGGGGACGCAACCGTTGGACAATTCGGCGGTGCATCCGGAACGGTATCCTTTGGTGGAGCAGATGGCGCGGGCCCAGGGGGTGGCGGTGGCTGAATTGGTCGGGAATGCGGCCGTTGTTGGAAAGATCTCGCTCAGTCGTTCGTCAGCCCGGAGGCCGGTTTGCCGACGATTACTGATATTTTAGCAGAGCTGATTAAGCCCGGCCGCGACCCACGGCAAGAATTTCAGGCGGTGCAGTTCGATGAGACGATCCAGTCGTTGGAGGATCTGCGTGAGGGCCTGATTTTGGAGGGCGTGATTACGAATGTGACGCATTTTGGTGCTTTTGTGGATATTGGCGTGCATCAGGACGCGCTGATTCATATTTCACAGTTATCGCACGAATTTGTGCGTGACCCCACGAGGTCAAAGCGCGTGGGCCAGTTGGTGCAGGTCAAGGTCATGGAAGTGGATGTGGAGCGGCGGCGAATTTCTGTGACCAGAAAATTTTAGCACGCTTGAGGTGGCGGTCCTACATTTGGCCGACGGGCGCGGAGGCTGAGGGCGTTGGGGTTGCCCAGGATAATGTGGTCCAGCACCTTGATGCCAATGTGTTCGCCGGCTTGGACCAAGCGTTCGGTCACGGCCAGGTCCGCGCGACTGGGGTGGGGTCGCCGGAGGGATGGTTGTGGACCAAGAGGATCACGGCGGCGGCATCGCGGATGGCCGCGCGAAAGACTTCGCGGGGATGCACTAAGCTGGAGTCCAGTGTCCCGACGGTGATTTGGTGCGTGTTGATGACTTGGTTTTTGGTATCCAGAGTCACGATATGGAACTCTTCTTGTTTGCGGTCCTCGGCTAGGCGGCGGAAGCTCTGTTGGCAGAAGTCGATGGCTTCTTGGGTGCTGTTGATGCGGAGTCGGGGTTGCATGCCAGCGAGAGCGGCGATGCGTCGTCCCAGTTCGATGCCGGCCATGATCTGGCAATAGGCGGTGACATCGATCGCCGAGCTGAGTGACTTGAGTTCCAATCGTCCGGCGGAGGGGAGGCGATCGAGCCGCTGTTGGAAGTGTCGCGCCAATTTCTCACCGGCGTCGACGGCCGACTCGCCGGGGCGACCACTGCGAATCAAGATGGCCAATAACTCGGCCAGACGCAGTTCCTCGACGCCGACGCTCACCAGCCGCTCCCGCGGGCGATCCTGTTGCGGTTGGTTCTTGACTTGGGAGCCGAGAAGTTTGTCGTCGAGCCAGCGTTGTGGGCAGAACGGGCCGCGGCTGCGGTTCCAGCAGAAGGCTTCGGCGCCATCGTGGCGAATCAGCCAACCTTGTTGGACCAGTTCATTGATCAACCGAGTGACGAAACTGGGCAATTCTGGCCGCACGGCCTCCTTGATCTGCTCCAGCTCAAATTGGGTTTGTTCGGCCACGAACTGGATGACGGGCAAATAGCGGCGGTAAGCGCTCGTTGACCGAACTGCGGGCGTCTCGGCGACGGACTCCAGTTTAGCGGAGTCCAGAAGTGGGGTTCCGGGGCCGGATTCTCGCCGGTCGGGTGCGGTTGTGGATCGTCGGGTTGGCAGTCATCGACAGGTGCTGGCATGAGAGATCTCCTAGAAGTTTGCCAAGATAAGCCTCGGCGGGCGCGATTCAACCTACCGAGGCAGGTTTCCCAAGAATTTGGCTGGGTTATAATTGACACCGCTGGAATCCAGCAGCCAAACAGGCAAGTTGCATGTTCGGTTGACCCGGTCCTTTGACTTGCGTGGTCGACGAGCGGATCAAATAAGGATGGAGAGCTGATGAGTAAGTCGCGTGTAGGTATGGCTGGGCGAGGGGTCCGGGAACCGCTGTTGGGCGGCGAGCCTGGCGGTGATGTTGCCCTGGGGGCTGTCGTTTTGGCAGTCGAACCGGTCGCGGCAAGGATCGAGCCTCCGTCCATCAACCAGGACGAAGCCAAGCAAGACGAAGCCAAGCAAGACGAACAAGCAAGACGAAGCGAAGCAAGACGGCACCGCGGACTTTGAGAAGGCCACTGAGTTAAAGATCAACGCTCGGCGTCCGATCGACTTTGATCAGGTGGTGCAGTTGTGCGAGTCGGCCATCAAGAAGGGGTTGGATCCGGCCACCGAGTCATTCTGTCGTCGCTTGATGTTGGATTCGTTGTTGGAGTACGCGGTTGTCTAGCGGTCGGATATTGGTGCCCAACCGCGATGCTCGGTGGCGTTTTTGCGGGGCGAGCTGCCCAAGCGACTGGTCAAAGCCGTTGAGATCGCCCCGGATTCGGCGGAGGCCTGGACCTTGATCGCCAAGTTGAACGTGCTGGAAAATGGGGATCGCGACCAAGGTTTGGGTGCGGTTGAGAAATTGATTGATTTGTCCAGTAGCAACAAATCGCAGTTGGCTGAGGCCCTGTTGTTGCGGGGCTGGCTATGCCGAGAACGACGAGCAGCGTTTGGAGGATTTGAGTCAGGCTGTCGAAGTGGATCCAAGCAACTTGGAAGCCCGCCGTGCTCGGGCGATGTACTACATGCTCAAGGATGCCAATGACGAGGCGCTGGCGGACTTCGAGGCGATGTTGGCGATCCAGCCGGAAGACATCAACAACCGCTTGATGTTGGCCGAAGTATTGATGCGAGCCGATCAGTTGGATCGTGCGTTGGAGATGTTGCAGGCTGTCGAAGCTCCCCGCGTGATTTCCGTGGCAAGCTACTGATGGCTCAGATTCATTTTCGTCAGCAGGCATACGAGAAGTGCCTGGAGAACGCCGATCAGGTATTGGCGATTGTGGGAGACTTCCCGGACGCGATCAATCTGCGGATCTTGTCGCTGTTGCAATTGGACCGGAACGAAGAAGCTTTAGAGGCAGCGGAGTCCTTGGTTGGCAGCAACCCGGGCCTGACCCAGGGTTATTGGCTGCGGAGCATTGCTTATTCGTCGCTTGATCGCTACGACGAAGCGATCAAGGACTTGCAGTTATTGGTGGACAATGTGCCGGAGAGTCCGCTGTTTAAGCTGCAATTGGGGAATCTGTACAACGCGTCGGATCGTCCGCGGGCCGCTTTGAAGTTGTTCAACGAAATTTACGAGGATGATCCCGACTACGAGGGCCTGTATCGTTCGCGCGGTGATGCGTACTTGAGTACGGGTCAGCACGCGGAAGCGGTGGCCGACTACGAACGCGAGTTGGCCAAGAACCCGGACGATACGGGGACGCTCAATAACTTGGCATGGGTCTTGGCGACGTCCCCCAAGGACGACGTTCGCAACGGAGCTCGCTCGTTGGAGTTGGGCCTGAAGGCGGCGGAGTTGACCGAGTACAAGCAGGCTCACATTCTCTCGACCTTGGCGTCGGGTTACGCGGAGACCGGCGACTTTGACAAGGCTCGCGAGTGGATTGCCAAGGCGGTCGGAATCGCCGAGGCCGAGCAAGCCAAGAATTTGGACAGCTTGAAGAAAGAAGCTGCTTCTTATGAGAAAAGCGAGCCATGGCGAGAGTTGGAAGTGAAAGAGGAAGCTCCGCTGGAGGAGTCCAACCCGCGCCAACGCCGTCGACCTCGCTCGGAACAACGCAGTACCGACGACGATTTTAGTTGTCGTTTCCGGTTCTGTGGTCGCTGATAGCCGCCCACCTTTCCCACTGACTCGTGTTTTAGGATAACGTGAAATGAGACATGTCCACCGCTGGCGTTGGTTTGTTTGGACCTGCGTGCTGTGCCTGTTGCCAACCTCAGGCGTGACGTGGGCCGATGACCCCGCGCCGCGTTCGGTCGATGAATTAGCCCAAGAATTCAAGTTGCCACCCGAGCAAGTTGAAGTCTTGCTGCGGATCGTTGAAGAGGGTAAAGAACGCAGCCAAGTTATGGATCATCTGAGCCATATTTGTTTGGAGATTGGGCCGCGATTGACTGGCTCGGCGCGGTTGGAGACAGCCAATCGCTGGGCTGCCGAACGGTTTGAATCGTTTGGCCTGAAGAATGCTCATGTCCGCCAATGGGGTGAGTTGCCCGTGCGTTTTGATCGTGGACCTTCTACCGGTGAGATGCTCAAGCCGGTGGAACGCAAGTTCGAATTCACGACTCGCAGCTGGTCGGCCGGTACCAACGGACCGGTCGAGGGAGTGGTGTTACGGGAACCGCAAACGGAGGAAGAATTCGCCGCCATCGCCGATCGATTGACCGGGGCTTGGATCCTGCGTCCTTCGGCCACTCGCCAGAACGCGTTCGGCGACCGACTGATCAACGCGGGCATCGCCGGCATCATTACGACCTCGGCGGACGAGTTGGTGCGGACCGGTGGCGTGAGCGGGATCATGCAGTTGGATTTTGATAACCCGCCCGCCGGCGTGAGTGTGCTGGTGCGTCGCTCGGACTACGATGCGATCAATAGTCGCTTGACGGATGGTGAGGAAGTGGTCGTACGGTTCGATTTGCAACATCATTTTGAACGTGGGCCGATTCCCCTGTACAACACGATCGCCGAGATTCCCGGCCGAGAACTGCCGGATGAGGTGGTGATCATCTCCGGACACTTGGACAGCTGGGATGGACCGGGCTCGCAGGGGACGGTGGATAACGGGACGGGTTCCAGCGTGGCGATCGAGGCCGCAAGGATTCTGGCGGCGATTGGCGTTCAACCCAAGCGAACCATCCGCTTCATTCTGTGGACCGGCGAAGAGCAAGGGTTGCTGGGCTCGCGTGCTTACGTCGATAGTCTGAGCGAGGAAGAACGAGCGAAGATTTCTGCTGTTTTTGTCGATGACAGTGGCACCAATCAACAGTCGTCGCTCAGCGGTGTGACGGTGATGGAGCCCATGCTGAGACAAGCGATTGCTCCGATGAACTACGCTTTCCCGACGCGCGCTGGAGTTGAACATCAGCGAGACCATGCCGCGGGGTGGGGCCAGCGATCATGCCTCGTTCAATCGCGTTGGTGTGCCCGGGTTCTTCTGGGGCAAAACGGGTCGAGCGTTTTATCGCTATGCCTGGCATACGCAGAACGATAAGATCGACCAGGCCATCCCCGAGTACCTGATCAAGAACGCCACCGTGTCGGCGATCGCCGCCTATGTGTTGGCCGAGGCGGATACTCTCCTGCCGCGACCGGAACCGGCTGCCGAGGGCGAAGGCCGAGGCGGAACCCGGTCCGCGACGACAACGCGGCCGACGCCAAGAGCAGTCCGGAGGCGAGGGCGGCGGGACCGGAACCGCGACGAACTCAACCGTATCCGAGACGGCTGGGAGTCGTGGCGGCAACTAGTGCCCTGTAAGCACCCAGCGGCAGGCTCGACAGAGAACGGTCAACCGACAGCGGGGCTGGGCGAAACGCCCAGCCCCGTAGTGCTGTGGGGTGCCCCAACCGGCTTTTTGAGGGCTGCCCGAGTTGACTGTCATCGAAGTGAGTGGTGGTGACATCGTTTTGATGACGCTTGAGGGGCAGTAGTTCCGGTTGGAATTATTTTTGGCTGGAAACGTTCGCAGGGCGAGCTCCACTGCAGTGGCTTAACAGGGACTTTTCCCATGTTTCTAGGCGGCAGTTGTTGGCCCAGGCGGCTTTTGGCTTGCGACTTGGCCGCCGATTTGCACTGGTATGGAGAGGCGGTGACATGGCCCCAGGCCGGGTCCCGCGGCGGAGGGTGGCCTGCCTTCCCAGCTCAGCATCTTTTCGCGAGGTAAACGCCGATGTCCAGCAACCGATCACTGACTCGAGGGGCCATGTTCTTAGTATCCGCCGGGATAAGCGGCTTGGTAGGTTTGGGGACGCTGGCCAACGCGGCGATTCAGGAACGCCTTCCCGATCTGCAACTACCGCCGCAGGAGCCAATCCCCTTGGTGATCCCGGACAACGGCAATGAGTTTGGCCAGCCGTTGTTGCGTGGGCCGGTCCATGAGGCGTTTGCCGAGTTGTATCAAGCGGAGCCAAATCCGGGCGTGATTATCACGCAACGACCGCCGGAGCTGATTGACGAGTCACCGCCGGAAGTTCAGCCCATGGGCCGGAATATCGAGTGGATCTCGGGTTATTGGGCTTTTGACGATCAGGGTGAGGAGTTTTTGTGGGTGAGTGGCGTTTGGCGTGAGATCCCGCCGGGTTTCGCTGGCTGCCGGGTTACTGGTTGGAGCTAGAGAATCAGCAGGGCTATCAATGGGTCTCCGGAACTTGGTTGCCGGAAACATCGAATGAGGTCCAGTACTTGCCGGATGCGCTGCCGGCGACTCTGGAGCGAGGCCCCGTCGGTGTGGCTCCTTCGCTCAATCACATTTGGGTGCCGGGCAACTGGCTGTGGCAGGAGCGGCAGTACGCATGGCGACCGGGCTTCTGGTCGGCTGGGCATGTGGATTGGGTTTGGATCCCCGCTCGCTATCAGTGGACCCCGCGGGGCTTCCTGTTCTGTCGTGGTTACTGGGACTACCCATTGGTGCGTCGCGGCACGCTGTTCTCGCCGTACCGTTTCCATCGTCCCTTCTTCGCTCAGCCGCGCGCTGTTTACACCACGAGTCGTGATCGCGGTGGATGTGTTGCCACGGCACATGTGGGTGCGGCCTCGCCACGGTCATTATTACTTCGGAGACTTCTACGATGGCTTTGCGGGGCATGGGTTTGTGCCCTGGCATCACTGGGCCGTTGGACGCGTCCCGGCGTGAACATCAATCTGAACTTCGGCAATCCACGTGATTTTTTACTGCGGCTTTGATCCGTTGTTCCATCACGTGAGTCGGACCACCGTGATCAACAACATCAATGTGACCAACATCCGAGTCAACCAAGTCAACCAACAGTTCAACTACTTCAATCAGTTCAACCAAAACTTTACCTCGCTGCAGACCTTCGCCGATCAGCGACCGGGTCGAGAACTGGGGAAAGTCAGTCGTCGTGGTGATGTCTCAGGAAGTGGGAACTGCGTGAGAGCGCGACTGGGGTTGTCCCTGGATGACCATGTCCAGTCGGTGGGGCGAGAAGCGTTTCACCGAAGTTCGCGACCAACAACGTCGCGTCCGGCTGGAAGAGTTGACCCAGACGCGTGAACTGGCGACCGCACGACAGGCGATCGAACGTCGGAGCCGGGGCGCTAACCCTGTGGATCGCGGCGTGGAGATTGCCAGCCTGCCGGCCAATCCACGCGGAGCGAACTTGCAGCGGCCGGGCCGCTCCGAAGGCTTGCCGACTGCGTCCAACAACCGACTCAACCCGCGGCCCACCCGTGATACGACGGGCACTGACTTGCCGCCGACCAACCAATCTGGCGGGCGGCGTCCGGGTCGCTCGGAGGGCCTGCCGGCCAGTGGTGTCCCTGAGGCCGAGTGCGCCGGGATCGTCGGTCGTGAGGCGACGGGTGGTGGCCTTGGAGGGCGTGCTCCACTGGATGCGGCAGTCGATCGCTCGGGAGTTCGTCGTGCCGCGGAAGAGGCTGCGGGTGCCAATCGCCAGCGTCGATCGGCGGTGGAACAAGCTCAGGCCAGGATGGCGGAGCGATCGCCGCGCGGTAACCCCGCCGATCGTGGCGTAGACGCCGCACAGGGCACAACTGGTCGTCGTATCGCTCCGGGAACCTCGGAAACCGAGTTGCGATCTTGGGTGGAAAACTACCAACGAGGTCAAGGCGTTGACCCCAACACCGCGCGTCGGTTGGGCGAACGACTGGTGCCACCCGGTTCACAGCGGCGAGATCGACCTCTCCGCTGAGGAACGGGCTCGTCAACGCGACACCCCTCGAGCCATCCCAGGGAATCGCGAAATGGGGGCCGGGACATCGGCGGCCGTGGTGCAGTCGGTCGAGAAGCAGGTGGCCGACCAGTCGGTGGCCGAGAAGCAGGCGGTCGGAGCAGTCGGCGGTCGAGAAACAGGCGGTCGAGCAACAGGCGGTCGGGAAACCGGCGGGCGGGGTCGACTCCTGGTCTGGGCGGTAATCCGACTTACCCGCCTGGCACGGCCAAGCCCCTCGTAGCCAACCTGCCGCAGGTCGCGGTCTGGGCTCGCAACCCGCGACGGGTCGCAACCTGAGCAACCAACCGGCCTCGGGTCGCAGCTTGAGCAACCAACCGGCCTCGGGTCGCAACCTGAGCAACCAACCGGCCTCGGGTCGCGGCTTGAGCAACCAACCGGCCTCGGGTCGCGGCTTGAGCAACCAACCGGCAAGCGGCCCAGACCCTGGGGCGTCTGATCAGATCGGCCCGCGGTTCAGCGTCCCAGCCCCAGTCCACGCTCTGACGGCGGCCGAAGCGGAGGTGTTGGCGGCGGTCGAGGCTCTGGAGAACGAGCGGGCGGAGCCCCGGGCGGCCGTGGAGCCGGCGGCGGTGGGGTCAATCGCAGTGGGTTCGAACGCGGAGCCATTGACCGTGGAGCTTCCTCTGGTGCCGGTCGTGGTCGCGGCGGCAACTAACTCACGGGCTGGCTGAAGCGAGCGGGGGCAACCGGCAGCAACCCGACGGTCCATTACCGGGCCGCCGAGGGTTTGCTCCCACGTTGCCGGCGACTCTCTCAACCATCACCTAACAGAGCGAGCGATCTGCAAGCGGTAAAGGGCGGTCACCGCTTCGGGATCCGCTTCTCCCGACATCCACATCACAAACCGTTGCTGACTTAAGGCCAAGTACGCGGCGGAATAACTTCCAGGGTCGAGTTATTTCCAAACCCCCTCCAGCGTTTGGGGAAGAACTTGACGATCGGAGGTCCCTACAGGAGGGGTGGGGGGGGCGAGTTGATCGACTTCAACCGCAGGCTGCTGTGATAACTCCTGCCAGATTTCCCAAACGGGCTGGAGAACCGGGACCCTTCCTGGCTCGAGTTGTGTCGAATCGACGCGGTGCAGTTCCACTCGTTGCGATTCCGAAGTGGGACGCTTCAGTCGCTCTTGACCGGGTCGATTGAACCAGACTGTCAGCCCGACAGGATCCGGCTCACCGGCTACCGTCGCCGTTTCGTATATCCCCAACTGCGGCACGACATGACCGTCCTCAAGTACATCCAAATCCAGTTGCGGCGGGGTCGTGTTCGGTTGGTTCCGCCAGTTCCCCCGAGCGACAGCGCCGTCGCTTCCACTCCAGATGGCAAACTGCTCCGGCGCCAGGATCAAGTATGCACCATCAAACCGACCTGGACCTTTAAACTTCCAGACACCCTCCAGCGGATTGCGGGACAACGGGCGATCCACGGAATGGGACGACGTTGCGGATGGCTCGGGTAGTTCAACGGTAGCATGTCCAAATTCGTCGATGGTCACCACACTGCCGCGAGCGACCTTCAGCTTGGTCTCGACACCGCTGGAGTGACGAATCAGGATTTCTACTTCTGACAGCCAGCCCAGCGCCAGCCCCAGACTCCAGAAACCTCCACAGAATCCGGCAGCGACAAGCCACATTAGCCAGCTACTACGAAACCAGTCAGAGCGGCTGACCGACTGTGAGTGCAAGTGTAACGCGGGCGAAGTTGCACCGAGTGGGTCAGCGGTTCCATCCGCTTGAGTGGCTTGCTCGACCAATGTGGTCAGATCGGCTTCTTCGCTGAGCTTCGCCAAACGCTGCACAACCTCCTCCGGAGTCTGTGGGCGACGATTTGGATCTTTTTCCAGCATTTTGTTGACCAGTGTGATGAGGTCCTCCGGAGCCGAAGCGATGAACTGGGCCAAGGAAGGTGGAGGCGTCTCAACATGAGCCATCATTTTGGAGTAGATCGTCATAGTTTGAGTTTGATAAAACACTCCATGGCCAGTCAATAACTTGAACAGCGTGCAACCGAGTGAGTAAATATCTGCTCGAATATCGACTTGCCGTCCATGGGTGATTTGTTCCGGCGCGATGTAGTCAACCGTACCCAGCGCTCGACCCGTGACGGTTCGCTCGAGAGTCAAGTCGTCATTGGATTGTAGCCTTGCGAGCCCCAAGTCCAGCAACTTCACCTGTCCGCAGCGTGAGACCATGATGTTTGAAGGCTTGATATCACGATGAATCAGGCTTGCTTGATCGATGGCTGACAGAGCACTTGCAACATCGTGGGCTATCTTGGCAGCGTTCGGCAACGAAAGTCGACCGACTCGTTTCAAAATGTCTCCCACAGTTAGCCCATCGATATACTCGGTGACTAACACAGCCATTCCGTCGATCTCCCGTGCATCGTGAGCAACGACAATGTTGGGGTGGCTTAGCTTGCCGACCGCTCTCATCTCCGAGGCAAAACGCTCGTGCATATCCGGATCTGCCAACCGGTGACCCGCCAGAACCTTCAGTGCGACGGCTCGCCCGAGCTTGGTATGGTGACCTAGGTAAACCACGCCCATACCGCCTTGTCCCAGCAGACGATCAATCTGATACTCGCCGATTATCGCCGGGAGTGGCGCGGACCCCACTTCCCTCTGCCAGCCTATCGAACCGGCGTTGCTGGTTGACCCGGGCAGTTCGAGCAGGAACGTTGGGTCCTTTGCACGTGTCGTCGCCCGGCCAAACGCCGATTCTGCTGATAGAGGATCAGCTGCGGAGACGTCTTGCAAATGTGCCAGAAACGAATCTTGCGCTGGATCGCTGTCCTCCAGGCACTTTTGACAAAGTTGGCAATTCGACAAGTGACCAAAGATCTCATCACTCTCTTGTTCCGTTAGCTTCCCCAGGGCATAGTCATGCAGGCGGGTGATTTCGGGACAGGTCGCTATCATCAGTCAGTCTCCTCGGGTTCATACATCGGTTGTGATTTTCTCGGCCCACCCGATAAGAACGCAGGGCGCTGACACTTCAGCGAGAAAATCAGGGAGAAGCAGCGGACGGGCTGCGGATATGCGGTTATCCGGGCACGGGACGACTCACGATCAAGGCAGATCGGACAGGCATTTTCGCAGCCGACGCAGGACGCGGGATTTGGCTTGATACACGGCCGCCAAATTCATTCCCAGCTCTGCGGCGACATCGGAGGCTCGACGTTGGTCAACCGTTGTCCGCCAAAAAGCCTGCCATGTCCGCGGTTCGCACTCGGCTCGCACGACCTCCAAGGCCTGGGAGGGAAGTTGGCGATTGAGCGATTCCACGCTGATCGAGTCCTCCAGCGAATCGGTATCCTTTGGTGAGGGCACCTTTTGCAATCTCAAGAGGGCATCCGTGCCGCCCGCTCCGCAGCTGGCGTTACTTTGCCGACGATAAAAGTCACGGACGCGATTGCGAGTAATGGTCGCCAACCAGGACCGAAAACTTCCGCTTGGTTTGGCTTTCTCAAAGCGACCAATATTCCGAAACGTCGCCCCCAGCACATCTTGCACGACGTCGGCTGCGTCGTCTTCGGGCAGCCCGGAAGTGCGCGCCCACCGATAAATGATGGGGCTAAAAATCGATACTAGCCGCTCCCAGGCGTCTGGGTTCATTTGTTGCACTCGAAACAATAGCGAGGTAGAAACCGTCGGCAGATCGGTTCGAGCGGAATCGTCGGAGTCAAATGCAGGGGGGCTATGCATGTCCCATAGCATACTCGAACCAATCAGCTATTCGCAAGGTTTTTCCACGAAAATAATAGCGGGTTCACCGGCCATGTTGGCCTCTGATGAATGACCATCCCAGCCCGACTAACCCGACAAGTTTGTCAGCGGACCCGTGCTGTCAGAAAACTGAGTAACCGGCACGTCGAGGCGTTCTAGCAGGCTGACATACAAGTTCGTCAATGGCGTTTCGGCCGGGTAACGCAAATGGCGTCCGGGCTGCACCGTTCCGCCACCTCGTCCCAGTAGGACAATTGGCAGATCATCGTGGTTGTGCCGATCACCGTCCGAGATGCCGCTCCCATAGACAATCATTGAATGATCCAAGAGCGTCGCGTCTCCCTCACGAATCGAGGACAAACGCGTCAATAAGTAGTTGACCAAACGAGCGTGGAAACGATTGATCTTTTCTATTCCCGCTTGTTTGTCAGCGTTTTTGCCGTGATGAGATAGATCGTGATGGCCTTCGCTGACTGAAATTTCACGGTAACTACGATTGCTGGCCGCGTTGGCGAACATAAAGGTCGCGATCCTGGTCGAATCTGTTTGGAATGCCAACACGATCATGTCCATCATCAGCTGGACGTGCCTGTCGTATTCTCGCGGTACACCCTCGGGTCGTTGGAAATCCGCCGTATCCATGTCTTGATGGCTGAGGGTCTCGGAGTTGCGCAGCCGATTTTCGACATCGCGGACGGCATGCAAGTATTCATCGAGCTTGCGGCGATCGTTGGCTCCGAGCGCTTGATGCAACGCTCGTGCATCGGACTGCACCAAATCGAGAATGCTGCGACGTTGCCGATTGCGTTGTGTTCTTTGCTCCGGCGTCAATGGGGCTGTGATCTGCGAGAACAAGCGATCGAAAACCAGGGAAGGGTCCATCTCTTTGGCAACGGGGCTTGTCGATGTCCGCCACGACATGTTGGATGTGTAGACGCAGCTGTAGCCCGAATCACAATTGCCAGCCTGGGAGCTGGACTCGGTTCCCAGCTCCAGCGACGGGAGGCGGGTCAAGTGTCCGACTTTTTCGGCCGCGGCTTGAGCAATCAACCGGCGACGGGCCAGTACTCCGGGCGATCGTCAGAGCGGCCCGCTGCTCAGCGACCCAGTCCCGGTCCACGTTCTGACGGCGGCCGAAGCGGAGGTGTTGGCGGCGGTCGAGGCTCTGGAGAACGAGCTGGGGGTGGCCTGAGTAACGGTGGAGCCAATCGCGGCGGAGGCGGCGGCAGTCCATCTCGTGGCAATCGCGGCCGCGGTGGTAACTAGGACGGGTTCACTTGGTTCGTCAATTCAAGGTTCTCGGGGCAGTTTTGGATCCAAGTTTTGTCCGCCGTATACCGGTGGTGGTACAGCCAGTGTCCACAGATGGCATCGAAAATGTCGGCGTCTGCTCGAGTAAAGTAATTGCGCCAATCCCCGTGCACGCCTTTGCGAGCTTTGGCGGTGGGCTCATCGTGTCCGCGTGAGCGTCCGGTCCGCTTGTGGAAGCTGGCGGAATCGGCAGCCGCCTGGGCAATTTCTGGTGTGCTAGTGACCTGGAGGAAATCAAAAATCTTTGCCAGTTGGGAGGCTTGGTCCTCCAACATGTCTTCGTAGTGAACGGTGAGCCAAGGGTGTTGGAATTCATCTTTCATACGCCAATGTTCGGCCGCTGCCTGCGGTTCCGTCCAGTAACGGCACCAGGTATCCAGGATCTGGTCATCGAAGAATCGACTTAGCACGAGATCCGGTTCTCGCTTGACGTAAAAGCGAAAGCGATCGGCCTCGGGCGGCGTTCGCGTTATCCAGTCGAATGTGCCGCTGGTCACCACATCTCGTCCGTCTCGAACCAAATGAATGATTTTGGCCTTGGGGTAATGGTGTTGTATTTGGCGAAGAACCAACCCGGAGGTTCCCAGGTAAGGTGTGACTTTGTCCACCAGGACCGACTTGCCTGAGGTGTTCAAGCCGAAGACGACGAGCTGATGTGTCATCCACCTCATCCATGCCTCCTGGAAGCGTTCCTTGTCTTCGTTTGAAGGATCCTTCCCCAGGAAACTGTCGTGATAGTGGCTTAAAAACTGTTTTCCAAAATAATCCCATGTTTGTCGAGCGCTCAGCTGACCATTGGGATCCGGCCATAATTCGCAAAAGTTGCCAAACAATCGCTGTTCGGTTGCCAGGATTTCAGGATGCTGATTCAGTGCATCCGCCAACCAAGTGGTTCCGCTTCGAGGTGATGCGAAAATAAAGTGAACCGGAGCAGCATGATCTGGATTAGGCATCTTACAACTTCGCTAAACGCTTCGCCAATTGCCCCGCGTCGTGGTCCCAATCTACCCCAGTCACCGCCGCCTGTACACCGAACCATGTGAGCCCCCGCAATAACTCCGTCCGAAACTTGGGGGACTTCAGGTGACTCCCCCAACCGGAGTCCAGTGACTTGCTTCCGGGGTTGAGGTCCGTGACGGGTGTTGGGACGAGGTGGGTAGGTGGTGTATGATCGCAGGGGCGGGGTTGCGGTTGGGTGTCGTCAGTACGAGAAAACATCGCTCATGAGTCGTGGATTGCCAATGTCGATCGGAAGCATCGCCAGAGATTGCCTGTCGGGCCTGATCGTGTTTCTGGTGGCCTTGCCGTTGTGCCTGGGAATTGCCATAGGTTCCGAGGCAGAGCCGATGGCTGGCTTGATCGCCGGCGTGATCGGAGGGGTGGTGGTGGGCCTCTGCAGCGGTTCCCACACCAGCGTCTCCGGCCCGGCTGCCGGGCTGACCGCGATCGTCTCCGCTCAAATCGCTCAGTTGGGGGCCTTCGAGACGTTTCTCCTAGCCGTCATGCTGGCCGGGGGCGTGCAGGTACTCCTGGGATGGTGCCGCGCCGGTACGCTGTCGGCTTTTTTTCCCTCCAGCGTGATCCAAGGACTGTTGGCGGCGATAGGCATTATCTTGATCTTGGGGCAGTTGCCCTTGATGTTGGGGCTGACACGAGATTGGAGCGGCCAAGGCACAAGAGATCCTATCGCGAGCCTTGCCGAGGGCCTGGAGGACAACCCCTCCCGCCAAGCCAGCGGATCGAATCCCACCAGCCAAGCCAGCGATGCGGTCCAAGCGAGCGATGCGGTCCAAGCCAGCGATGCGGTCCACGCCAGCGACGGTGCTGCACGACATGGCGTGGGCGAGCAGGTCGTCAGGTTTGCTCAAGAGTTGCGGACGGTCCTTGGCCCCGAGTCCGGCCGACAGTGGGCGGCGATGTTGATAGGTGTGGTATCCCTGGCCTTCCTCCTGGTCTGGGAACGCGTCCCGCGATTAAAAAAGTCACTGTTGCCGGCGCCCCTGTTGGTGGTGATTCTGGGAGCGAGCATGGCGACCCTGTTTGAACGATTCGGTTCAGCAGGCCCTTGGACACTGGCGGATGGGCACTATGTATGGGTTCCGATCGCTCGATCCTGGGATGATGTCCGAGGGTTCATTCGTACCCCCGACTTTGGCCAATGGAACAATTCGGCGGTCTATGTCGCGGGCCTGACCATTGCTTTGGTCGCCTCGTTAGAGACACTTTTGAATTTGGATGCCGTTGACAAATTGGATAAGAAACAGCGTGTTTCGCCCGCGAATCGCGAACTGTTTGCTCAAGGATTCGGGAACGTTTGCTGCGGGTTTTTGGGTGGCTTGCCCGTGACGAGCGTGGTGATTCGTGGGTCGGTCAATGTCAACGCAGGCGCTGAGACCAAGTTGTCAGCCATTGTCCACGGTGGCTTGTTGCTGGTCAGCGTGATCGCCATCCCGTGGGTGCTGAATCTGATCCCGTTGTCTTGTCTGGCCGCGATTCTGGTGCTGACGGGCTACAAGTTGGCTAGTCCAGTCCTGTTCCGCTCGATGTTTTCCGCGGGGCACTACCAGTTCCTGCCGTTCCTGCTGACATCGACCGCCATCGTCTTGACGGACCCACTGATCGGTGTTGTGATCGGATTGGTGTTGAGCACGCTGTTTATTCTCCATAGCAATCTGCGACGTCCGATCCGCCGAATCTTGGAGAAGCACATCGATGGCGACTTGGTGCACATCGAGTTGGGCAATCAGGTCAGTTTTCTCAACCGAGCTTCTTTAGAACGCGCTCTACGTGAGTCCCCACCCGGCAGTCGCCTGTTGTTGGATGCGCGTCGTACCGACTACATCGATCCGGATGTCTTGGGGTTGATCCGCGATTTTCGTGACAAGACCGCCCCTGTCTACAACATCAAGATGCAGTTGATTGGATTTCAACAACATTACCAATTCAAGTCCGAGACGCTGGCCGTTGATTACTCCAGCCGTGAGTCACGCGACACTCTGACGCCGGATCAGGTCATTGAAATTTTGCGTGAAGGCAATAAACGGTTTGTCGAGGGCCACCCGATCGACCAAGGACTGCGACCAGCCGGTGCCAACAGCCAGCCCGCTCGAGCCATCGCGGCCATTTACACGGGCATCGATGCCAAAACGCCGGTCGAGATCCTGTTCGATTTAGGCATCGGTGACGCCTATGTTGTCCGTGTCCCTGGGATACTCTACAGCCCCCGCACCACGGGTGGGCTGGAGTACGCCGCGGCCGTCGGTGGCGTCAAGGCGATCGTCGTCTTGGGCAGGGCCGACAGCGAGTTGCTGGCGTTCGCCACGCAGGTCTTCAATCGAGCCGAGCGTTCCCAGCCGGCTGTGCAAGATTGCAGTAACTTGGATCTGGTTTTGCAAGAACTGTTTCCCGCCATGGATTCTACAGCGGCGGCTCGTATGGCTTCGGCCTCCCCGGAAGAGCAACAGGCCTATATCCTGAGTTTAGGCCAGGCAATCATCGCTCGAACGATCCGCGCCATGCTCCAACAAAGCACGACCCTCTCTCGTTTGGTCAACGAAGGGCAACTCAAAATCGTCGGCGCGATGGTGGATTCCACACGCGGCCAAGCGACGTTCTTCGAGGTCGACGGACCAGCCGACAAATCGCCCGTCCCGCCCCTGCGCCCCTGAGCCTCAAAGAAATTGTCCGCAAACATGAAAACCGCGTTCTAACGCACTGCGGCTGATTTTCGATTTCCGCAGAAAACCGCGTGCTAACGCACTGCGGCCTTAGGTCAAAATGTCTTTCACGACGTGGGCCTCCTCGACACCGGTCAGTCGCACGTTCAGGCCGCGGAAGGGATAGCTGAAGCGGGCATGATCGATGCCCAGACAATGCATTACGGTGGCATGCAGGTCACGCAAGTGCACCGGCTTCTCCACGATGTTGTAGCAGAATTCGTCGGTCGCGCCATATTCGAAACCGCGGCGCACGCCTCCACCGGCCATCCACACGGTAAAGCAACGTCCGTGGTGGTCGCGTCCCATACCGGGACTGTTCAACGCCCCTTGTCCAAACACGGTTCGACCAAATTCGGTGAAAAACAGCACCAAGGTATCCTCCAGAAGCCCGCGTTGCTTCAAATCATGGATCAATGCCGCGCTCGGCTGGTCGATGTCGCGGCATTGCATTGGCAGTTGCCGAGTAATCGAGATGTGCTGATCCCAACCACGATGAAACAATTGCACAAAACGCACGTCCCGTTCCAGCAGTCGGCGTGCCAAGAGGCAGTTGGCCGCATAACTGCCGGGGCGTTGCACATCGGGCCCATAAGCCGCCAGGGTCTCGGCCGATTCCTCTGTCAAATCGATCAACTCAGGGACCGACGTCTGCATGCGAAACGCCATTTCATAAGCCGCCATCCGAGTGAGCGTTTCGGGATCGCCACTGACATCGGCAAACTGGCCATTGAGTTCATTCAAATCGGTCAGCAAGGCTCGGCGTTGCTCCCGCTTCACGCCCGCGGGGTCACTCAGATACGGTACGGGATTGGCGCCCGGTCGCAGGCCCACCCCTTGGTGGGAAGACGGCAAAAAGCCGCTGCCCCACAAACGCGAGAAAACCGGCTGACCGGGATTTTTTCCCGTCCCCTGCGAGACCATCGAGACAAACGCTGGCAAGTTCTGATTCTCGCTGCCCAAGCCATAACTCACCCATGCGCCCATACTGGCGTAACCCGGTTGCTGATTGCCGGTATTCATGAAAGTGATGGCCGGGTCGTGATTGATCGCCTCCGAATAGACCGATTTGATCAGGCACAGTTCATCGGCCACGGTCTGTAACTGGGGCAACAAGTCGCTCAGCCACAGTCCCGCCTGACCACACCGCCTGCCGGGCCACAGCGCGGGTACAACGGGGTAAGCGGCTTGGCCCGACGTCATACCCGTCAGACGTTGTTCGCCTTTGACCGACGGCGGCAAGTCCTGGCCCGCATGTTGATGCAGCGTGGACTTGTCGTCAAACAAGTCGACATGCGATAGCCCACCCGATTGGAAGAGGCAGACCACCCGCTTGGCACGCGGCACGAAGTGCGGCAAGCCCGCCAGGCCACGCTCCTGCGACGGGGATTCGTCGCCAAGTCCACGAGTCAAATTGCCGGCGACTCCGCCAGCCAACAAGCTACCCAGGGCCATGCCACCCAGGCCCCGCAACGGCTCGGCTAGAAAAGCCCGCCGCGCCAGCCGAGTCTGCCGACGATCTTCATGCGTTGTCATCGTCAATCCTAAAATTCTGTTCTCAGTGCTTTCCAGTTTCCGCGTTCAAACACTTTAGTGTTTCGTGATCGTTTCACTCAAGTTGAACAACAGTCCCGCGACCATTGCCCAAGCCGCCTGTTCGGCGGGATCCAACGACTCGTCGCGAGGCGATTCCCCCTGCTGCAAGTACTGCAATGCCTGCTCCCGATCGGCGGAATACCGTTGGTGCTCGCGGCGTACCACCCGCAGCAATTGGTCCAACTCCGCGGCTGTCGGTGGCCGTCCCACAATCTCTAGCATCGCCCAGCGCAGCCGTTCTTCTGAGCTGCCGGACCGGTGCAGAATCCGCTGGGCCATGACGCGAGTCGCTTCGACAAACTGCACGTCGTTCCACAGCACCAAGGCTTGCAGCGGCGTCGTCGTCGCCGGTCGTCCCACGACGCAGACCTCGCGATTGGGCGCATCGAAGGCCGACAGGTTGGTCGGTGGCGCCGTCCGTTTCCAATACGTATAGAGCGAGCGTCGATACAGCTTTTCGCCATGGTCTTGCACAAATATCTGCGCCGTCGCAGGCGTACTGCCGTAGTGACTGACTTCTCGCCACGGATCACCGGGTGTGTAGGGATTGACGCTGGGGCCGCCCAACCGCGGCACCAACAGCCCGCTGGACTTCAACGCCAAGTCCCGCACCAATTCTGCCGACAAGCGAAACCGCGGTCCCCGCCCCAGCCACTCGTTCAACGGGTCCGCCGCCAACGCCGCCGCGGACGTGGCCGACGACTGGCGATACGTCTGGCTGGTCACGATCTGGAACAACAAGCGTTTCACATCCCAACCATGCTCTTGAAAGTCCACTGCCAACCAATCCAATAGCTCGGGATGCGATGGCCATTGCCCCTGCGCTCCAAAGTCCGCCGGCGTCGCGACCAGACCCCGCCCGAACAGCAGTTGCCAGAAGCGATTCACCGCCACTCGCGACGTCAAGGGATGATCGGGTGCGATCAGCCAGCGAGCCAAACTCAAGCGGTCCGCTTGCTCGGCATCCGGCAACGGCGGCAGGACCGCCGGCGTTCCGGTCGACACTTGTTCACCCGGTTGCAGGTAATCGCCGCGGTGCAAGACATGCGTCGCCCGCGGGGTTTCCGCCACCGACATGACCATTACCGGGAACTCCGCCGTCAATGCTTGCCGACGATCAACCAGATTCGCCAAGTCAATTCGTGTCGAGCGGAGCGACTGGCCTTCCGCCGAGCAATATTGCCACAATTTCAACCATTCCGCCTCGGTGCGTTCTGCCACCGGGCGTTGCAGTAGCTCCAATACGTCGGCCGGCAGTTCCGTTCCGTCGTCTTCGCCGGTCAGGACGTAAAATTGGAACAAACCAGGAATCATCGATTGGCCATAGCCGAAATTGACCTGCACCGTCATGTAGGGCATCTCTGCCGCGTCCACGCCCTCGACGAAGGTCGCCGTGAAGTGGACCGGGCCCTCGGTGGCCAGATCCGGTGACCAGCCGCTCGGGTTGCGTGGATCGAAGACGTTTCGAGGAGGAAACTCCGGCCGCCAAGAACTGGCCGTGAAACGCGAAAAATCCAGTAATTGATGTAGATTAATTTGATCGCCCGGCACTCGATCCGCGGTTGCCGACAAGGCCGTCAAGACAAACGTGCCTTTATCCACCGCACCCTCGACAACGGGTGGCAACCGCTTCCCCCCGCCCCAACTCCCTTGCGGGTCCCCCGGCAAGGGCTGGAACACGATCCGCACGCCACGCAACGGGCTTTCGAGGGCCGGGAGCTGCAGCGAGACATCAAAGGCTGCCAAGCCTCCGGCACCCTGCAAGCGCACCCCGTTTTCACCCTCCGCGGCATAGCCACTGCCCATATTCGGCGTTGTGACATTCAAGACCTTGGCCGGATACAACTGCAGGTCGCGACCACGCTGCTCCAGGATCGCCGCCTGCTCGCGTTCCCATTCCAATAGGACTTTTCGATCCAACGTCGCCAGCCGCGCCTCCAAGGCCGCGATCTCATGCTCCAGTTGCGGCAGTTCGTCCGTTCGGATCATCGTCCGCGCCGAGATACTGGGTGCTGGATTGATCCCCTGGTCGCCGTCGAGGCCCCGATCGGGCAGCGAGTTGAAGAACGCCACCATTTGGTAGTACTCGCGTTGGCTCAATGGATCATATTTGTGATTGTGGCACTGAGCGCAAGCGAGTGTTAGGCCTAGGATCGCCTCCCCCAGGGTCTTGACCCGGTCCGCGTTGTAGTTGGCCAAGTTCTCCTCGGGGATCGTGCCGCCTTCGTGAGTCACCATGTTGTTGCGTTGGAAGCCCGTTGCCACCCATTGGTCGATTGTCCGCTCGGGCAACCGATCTCCCGCTAACTGTTCCAACAAGAATTGATCGTAGGGTTTGTTGTCGTTAAAGGCTTGGATGACCCAATCTCGCCACAGCCACTGATGACGCCCGCCGTCGATCGAGTAGCCGTTGGTGTCGGCGTAACGGGCCGCGTCCAACCAATCCAAAGCCATCCGTTCACCGAAATGCGGATTGGCCAACAACCGCTCGACCAATCGCTCGTAGGCGTCCGGCGAGATGTCATTCACAAACGCTTCAATTTCTTCCGCCGTTGGAGGCAGGCCCAACAGATCCAACGACACGCGGCGAATCAACGTGTAGCGATCCGCCGGTGGACTGGGCGGCAGACCCCGCTCCTGTAAAGCTTTCCTCACAAACGCATCTATCGGGTTTACCTCCGCGGCATCCTCCGCCACGATAATGGGCGGCTCAGGCTTCACCGGTCGAATCAGTGACCAATGCGTCTGGTACTCGGCACCTTGCTGGATCCAGCGGTCCAGCAAATCGATCTGCTCGGGTGTCAGGCTCAGGTTCGACTCCACCGGCGGCATCCGCTCGCTGGCGTCGTCTGGCAACCGCACGCGGTGCAGGAGCAGGCTGTCCGTCGGCTCCCCCGGCACGATGGCCGATTCGTAGGCCCCGGCAGCCGTGTCCAACCGCAAGTCAGCCGCACGAGTCCCCTCGTCGAAGCCATGGCAGGGGAAACAGTTGGCCGACAAAATCGGCTGGATGTCCCGATTGAAGTCCACTCGGTTGGCAGTCTCGTCCGAGACGCCGTCCCGGGGCGTCGACCGACCACCGGCTGGCTCCGTCGCGGGCTCCGTTGTTTGACCGAGGGCTTGACCGAGTGCTTCCTGTGTCGCCAGCACGTTCCGCGGGCCGAATCCAGGTTGCTCCCTTGCCAAGAAAGGTGCCCAGGCGACGAATAGGCAGATAAGTATGCCAAACCTTGTCCCAAAACCATTCGCCAATTGCTTCACCGCACGACCCATCATTCTCCTCCGCCTGCCCACCAACACTCCCCAGAACTATCATATCACAAACCGTCTGCCCGTCGAATTCCGTTGCCGAGTTTACGGGGCGCACCGACTCAGGAGTTGACCGCCTATGCCAAAATCGAAGTTACTGCCCAGCATGTGGGACATCCCCGAGTACTTTCACGGTCGGGTTGGCGACCGAGCCGGCCGGCAACGGGCCATGGTCCACGAGGGGCACATGCTGCTGGTCTTGCACCACCCGCCACAACGAGGCGTGCGAGCTCGCCAGACTTACTTCTTCTACCGCAAGCCGGATGGCTCTTGGTTTTCGACAGCCGAGGGAGGTGGCCTCGCCGCCCTGACCAAGCACTTGGAGCGGTTCGAGGCTCAGGTCGATGCCTTGGATGCCGCCGAGGACAAAGCCAAGACCGCCGACGAGTACTTCGGCTTGATCGAAGAGATGCTGCCGCTCAAACGAACGGCCGCCAACCTGCATGCCACCCTGGACGAGGCTCGCAAAAGCCTGCCCAGCGTGCGTGAACTGATCAACTTCCGCGACCATGCCTACGAAATTTCTCGGACAGCGGACCTGCTGTATGACGCGATCAAAGTGGGAGCGGAGCTGGCGCACATCCGCCACGCGGAAACACAAGCCGCTCAGGCGCGACATTTGTCGGTCTCCGCCCATCGACTCAACTTGTTGGTGGCGTTCTTCTTCCCGCTGGCCACCCTGGCCGCCGTCTTTGGAATGAATCTGAAGATGGGTTGGGAAGAGGTTGATCCGCCTGGCCTGTTCCTGGCGGTATGCGGCGTGGGACTGCTGTCGGGAGCGGCCTTGTTTACGGTGCTCCTAGGGCGCCCACGTCACAACGATCCTCTCAACGGTCCCACACAAAACTCACTTTGATGCCCACGCGAATCGCGCATGGGCCTTTACCCACTGCCCCCCACTCGGAGTTGTCTCATGACACTTTTGTTCACCGTCGGTCTCGGGTTATTGCTGCAGCTCGTTGCTGCCACTCCGTTTGAAACCCCGGCGGAGTCGCATCGCGTTTATGGGAAGCGTACAGAAGCCAGGCAATCGATGGACGACGAGACACCAGCAGGACCCACGCCAAAGCCGCCACGAGCGCTACCGGTCATCGTGGCACACCGCGGAGCCAGCGCCGACGCACCCGAGAACACGCTGGCCGCATTTGAATTGAGCTGGGAACAGCAGGCCGATGCCATCGAGGGCGACTTCTTCCTGACCGCCGATCAAACCATCGTCGCCATCCACGATCGCACGACCAAACGCACGGGCGGAGAAAACTGGGACGTCCGCACCAAGACCTTGGCCGAACTGCAGACCCTGGACGTGGGGCGTTGGAAGGCCGAAAAGTATGCCGGACAGTCCATTCCCACCTTGCCCCAAGTCTGCCAGATCTTGCCGGCCGACAAACAACTGTTCCTGGAGATCAAGGACTCGCCACGATTGGTTCCGGTCCTGCAGCAACAACTCCGCCAGGATCCTGGGTTGGCCGCTTTGCAGCCACAACAAATCGTGATCATCGCCTTTGATCCCGAGGTCATTGCCGCCTGCAAACAGCAACTACCCCAGCACAAGGCCCATTGGCTAACGGGCTTCAAAAAAGACCGAGACTCCGGTATCGTGCAGCCCACCGTCGACCAGGTGCTGGAGACGCTCCGCAGAATCGGCGCCGATGGCTTGGATTGCCAGGCCTCCGACCATATCGACCAGGACTTCGTGGACCAAATTCGAGCGGGCGGTTTCGAGTTCCATGTGTGGACCGTCGATGATCCGCAGGTCGCCCTCCGCTTCGCTCGGCTGGGCGTCGACTCCATCACCACCAATCGCCCGGCGGTCATTCGCCAAAACTTGCAACAGGAAAGGTCACCGACGCCTCGACCATGACTCTAGCGGCCCCCCACCCGGATCACCCCATCTCCTTGGAATCGCCCGCCACCATTGCCGTGATCGGGGCCGGCCCGATCGGTCTGGAGGCGGCCCTCTACGGTCGGTTCCTCGGGTATGAAGTCACGGTGTTCGACAGGGGGCCCGTGGCGGCCAATGTCCAGCAATGGCAGCACTTGCCGCTCTTGACCCCCTTTCACGACCTGCACTCGCGTTTGGGCCGTTACGCCATCACGACCCAGAATCCACAACACGAGTTTCCCGGTCCGGAGGACTGCATCAGCGGACAGCAGTGGCGGCAGTCGTACCTGCTGCCGCTGGCCGAAACCGATCTCTTGGCCGCCTCGCTTCGCAGCCAACATCGGGTCGTCGCCGTCAGTCGCTGTCACTATCCCAAGCACCACCCCGCCACCGGACCGCGTCGGTGGCAGGACGGCTTCCTGGTAACCTGGGAAGACGAACAAGGCATGCCCCACAGCGACACCTTCGATTTTGTGCTGGATGCGTCTGGGACCTTCCAGCACCCGCAGGGTTGGGGACCCGGCGGTGGACCTGCCCTCGGGCAGGACGCGTTGGTCGCCCAGGCCCAACGCGATGCTCGACTGGCTGCCGCACTGCACACGGTGGCTCCAGATTTCACCAGGGAACCTACTGCCTGGCACGATGCCCGGGTTTTGTTGATCGGTGATAGCTTGATCGCAGCCCACACCGCATTGGAGTGGAGACGTCAGGTCAAAGCCGGGCAACTCTGCTGGCTGCTGCCCCAAAACATTCAATCGCCCCAGACCTTTCCAGTCGTTCCGGCCGACCCGCTGCCCGCGCGGCATCGCCTACTGACGGCCGCCAATGAACTGATCGACCAACAGCGGCTGGAGTCGCTCGCACAGGCCATCGCCGAGCGGGCTGAATCCACCGCCGCACAGCGCCTGCAAGTCCTGGGGAATGCCAACCTCACCTCGATAACCTGGGATCCCGAAAGGGGCCTGTTCCACGCCCAATTGCTGCAATGGACCGAGGTCGATTGGGAGGCGGCGCCGGATGACTTCGAAGAGCCCGACGATGAAGCGGTCGCCTGCGACTTCGATCACGTGATCATCGCCGTCGGGCATCGGGTCGATGAGGCCCTGACGCAAGAATTGCAAGTCCCACGCTGTCCCCACAGTGAATGCATGCTGGGTTTGCTGCCCGAGCTACAGCAGGCAGATGCGGGCCCGGCCGGCGGCGATCGCTTCCGGCTGAAGCTGGCGGACCCTCAGAGCCAACTGACTCCCGAGGGGCGGTTGTTTGTCCTGGGAGCCAAAAGCTTCGGTCGCCAGCCCAACTATTTTCATCGCGTCGGCCTACAACAGGTCCGAGACGCCTTTCGCTGGATCGTCGGACGCCACAACCTGGACCTGGAAGAGTCCATCGCCATTCGCTGACCACGCGGATCGGGGCCACTGACCAACTGGCCACTGACCAACTGGCCACTGACTTCAAGCCGGCGGTTTAGAGAATGCCGACCGAACGCTCGGTTCTATCGCTCAGTTCTATCGCTCAGTTCTATCGCTCAGTTCGAGCGATCTGGGGCGGGTGGAAACCGAGCGATCAAGAACCACCGCTCCAGCCAATTCGCCGGTCGGAGGCGTGGGTCGGTGGCCTCGATCCGTAGCCGCTTGCCACGACGTGTGACGACCTCTAACTGGCCGTCAGGTAGGACCGCCGACACTCGCCAGTACTTCTCGATTTCATAGCCATAGTCGTCGCCATGCGCCGCTGGTCGTACATTCTTCGCCCTCGGGCTGGGCGCAATGCCCCGCTTCTGTTTGCGAAAAACCACCATCGAGCCTACGACATAGCTACGACCCAAGACGTTTTCCTCCCTGACTGTGGCGATCTGACCGGGGCGATCTGACCGGGGCGATCTGAATAATGTGCCGACGGGTCCACATTCGCTGCCTGGAGTCACAATCTAGCCCAGTCCATCGCTCGGCTAAAGCCGGGGACCGACCGGTTTGTGCCGGTTGTGCCCGTCGCCCCCGTCACCTCTCGACAGAACGGCGGCTCACTTTTGGGCAAGATGCTAGCATCGCGGGCAAAAATCGGTATCCTGGCGGGGGTTAGGGGTGGACCGGGGGCGGACGTGGGGCTGTTCGCGACGGGGCTACTTTTTGAGGGAGTCAGAGGATGACCAATCGAATTTCCGAGCATCGGATGTCCGCGTACTTCGCATCAACGTGGCTGGAAACGGCCGAGGCCGACTCGAGTGATTGGCCGACGGAAGCGGCACTGTCTGACCGCCTGACGCAGTCCGAGGTGACCGTGGTCAGCGTCGACGGTGACACCTTTCAGTCGCTGCTGATCAGCAATCGCAACCTGGAGCGTTGGGATTCGCCCAACCACAACACGTTCGGCCTATTCGATCCCCATCACCGCATCCGCTACGTGATTGGCCAGTCCGAATTGTTCGAACTGCAAAAGTAGGTCGCGGAGCAGGGACGCGGCAGCGGCACACTTAGGACGCGAGCGAGGCACCGGCACAGGTTCCGACAGCCTCAAGTGTCGACAGGCACAAATGCAGATAGCTACGATCTCTCCGCTCGATTGGCGTGTCTTCAGCGAGCCCGCACTTTGACTGTGCGTCCGACTTCGTCCAGCATGGCTCGCAGGTGCTCGAAGTCGGGATGCTTGAGTCTTACCCAGGCATTGGCCATGTACCCCGCTTCGACGGGCTGAGTCGGGGTGCCGGGCTCCGGCAAGTGACAATCGATGATCCACTCTCCGAAGCGGGCCTGAATCGAGTCCAGTCCCTCGTAGTGCGAGATCCGCCCATCGCGGTCTGGCCGCAGGGCGATCAAGCCGGCACTGAAACGCCGCGAAGGTCCCTGGGACCGCTGGCCATGCACCACGGCATTGGCCCATTCGACGTACAGGTCCAAATCGTTGGCGACGTTGTACAAGTCCCAGGCTCGAACACCCGGCGGGCGGCAACCGATCTCCGAAAACCTGAGGCCCTTGGGCCCGAAAAACCACTCCATGTGCGTGGCGGCTGTGCCGATTTCCAATGCTTGAATCACCCGTCGGCCCATCGATTTGAGCTCCTGATAGCCCGAGGCCGCATCGACTTGGTTGGTGGCGATAAACTGCGGCGAAATCCAGCGATGCCGCATGGCCTCCAACACATTCGGGTAGTAGTGGGTGACGAACTCGTGCACGACCTGACCGCCGATCGCGATGGTGTCGTAGAAGCCCTCGTGTCCCTCGTTGAACTCCTCGACCGCCACTTGCCCCCCCTGCCCAACCCTGGCCGCTTGCAACGCCACCTGCAGTTGTTCGGGTGTGTCCACGCGGCTGGTCCCGGCCGCCCCCGCTCCATCTCGTGGCTTGACGATCAGGGGGAAGCCCGTTTGCCGAGCAAACGCGTGGATGGTGTCGGCGTCGCCACTGCCCAGCGACGCGGCGCAGGGGATGCCCGCCGCCCGCAGCACGTCTTTCATGGCGGGTTTGTCGCGACAGAGAAAACAGGTCCGCACGGACAGCCCCGGAATGGTGCACCGCTCCCGCACTTCCGCCACCGGCAAAATGTGCGCCTCAACGGTTGCCTCCAGGCGGTCGACCCACCACCGACTCTGGACCTCGCGGACGGCCTCGGTCATGGCCCCGACGTCGGTCACACTGCGGACCTGGACGTAGTCATGCAACCAGCCCTGGAGTGTGGAGTCCAAGTGCTCCCGACTGGTCTCGCCTATCGCGATCACATTCGCCCCGACATAACGCAGGGCCCTCACAAAGTCACGTTGGTTTGCTGGGAAATTAGGCTCTACAAAGACCACATTCATCGTCAAGACCTCGCCACAGTAGAACAGAACTCGCCTAAAACTTGCTCGGCATGACCTAACATTTTACGGGGTGCGAACCAAGCGGAGAATTCCCCAATGCTGCTTGATTTTCCGCCAATTCACAGCGCCCAATCCTAAGCCTATTACCAAGTGGCACCTCCCCCGGAGGAAATCTGCCAGCGTTTTTCGTCACTGATTTGTAACGTGTGTTTTCAGGACAGGCGCTGGGGGGGCGGTGTGCGAGAGGACGAGCGTTTGGCCAGCGGCCCAGGACTTTGTCTCTGACTTGGCTTTCTCGGGTCGACGCACCGTCCGTTTGGCAGACCGCTCGTAGAAGCCAGAGATCGGCTGATGGTATGTCCCCGCGCATCCCCGTACCATTCCCGCTCGGTTTTGGAAGCAGTTGGTAGAAATTGGCAGAAAATGGAATTTTTTGAAAGGTAATGGAAGAAAGCTTCCATGTTTTTGCTCATTATCTTCCAACCTTTCGCCGGGTGCTGACTCCACTGGCTGGTTTGACTTTTGCGGTCGTGGAAATTACGCATTCGGCGAACCGGGTTGCGGGGATGGCGTCTAGGCTGGCGGGATTTCGACTGGGAATGGGAAGCTGGGTTGGCAGGGGAGGCCGTGCCGGGAGTGACACGGGTTTGGCGAGCAAACACGAGAAATACACAAAATTCGCTCAAGTTTCTCAATTGACTATGCAATTGCCGTGCCTACATTGTTAGGAACAACCACCACTTGACGAATGGGAAACGGGTGCCCACGTCCGCGGAAATGAACGGCAGTTGGCCGGACGGCAGTTGGGCAGACGCCGAGTGGTAAGCGAGGTTGTGGCTTTCGGCGACAACACGGGCCGGCTGATGGGCGGCTCAACGCGAGGTCGGGAATAGCGAGAAAGGTTGGCATGCAAAGGAATGAACATGTTGGTACTATCAAGAAAGAAAAACGAGAGCATCGTCATTAACGACACGATATCCATCGTGGTGGTCGAGATCCGCGGCGACAAGGTGCGTTTGGGAGTCGAGGCTCCTCGGGACGTATCCGTGCACCGCAAGGAAGTCTACGACGCCATCAAGAGCTTCGGCTTGGTGGAGGACGTCGAATCGCCTGGCCGCGTCGAAAACGCGGGCGAATCCGCCTAACGGCCCGGATGGCTGGTGGACGTTAGCCCACCAACTCGCGAGCGGCTTCGGGTGGGTGTCGCATTGGACCAAACCTGAGCCTGCTCGAGCCCTGCGCGGGTCATCGCCTGCCTCCGTACTGAGGGCGGTGCGTGTGGTTTCCTGATGGGCGTTCCCGCGGTGCTGGGTGGCATTTGAGGGCACGCAGCTGAGTTCCAGGCTGGGTTCTAGAAAATTTGTCGCAGGTATTAGCCGCTGCGGTCCTTGGCTTTCCTGGGCTTTTCTGTTACATTTGCCGTAGGTTCACGGGCCTACTACCCGATAGGGTAGAGCAAGCCTGTCAAAAACCGGCCCCTTCGTCTAGCGGTCTAGGACATCGCCCTTTCACGGCGGTAACACGGGTTCGAGTCCCGTAGGGGTCATTGATGGTGCACGGAGCACCCAACCGAAACCATCACAACCCCGATTTCCTCGGGGTTTTTTCATTTCCGTGATGAACCCTCGGGGGCCTTGCTGGCCCTTGACGGGGGGACCAACGGGGGGACGGGAATCCACCGCCCAATGCCCGAGCCCAATGCCCGTGCCCAATGCCCGTGCCCAATGCTCATCCCGGTTTGGCAGATAGTGCCGCTCGGCCACCAAATCAGATTGGCCCAACCACTTGTTGATCCCGTGACTCGGGAACCGCTCTTGTAGCTCCGTCCGGCCCTAAACGTTTTCATTGGTCACGTCTCGAGGCGAGTTGGCCCCGCTTGTAGTTCCGCCTTCAGGCGGACGCCCTCCTTCCCTATTCGCCCTCCACCTGAACGCGAGACTCCAAGCCGTGCGAACTTGCTACTCAACGGGAATGATTTGCCGAGGTCCCGCCGCTCGTAGTTCCGCCTTCAGGCGGTCGCCCTCCTTCCCCTATTCGCCCTCCACCTGAAAGCGAGACTCCAAGCCGTGCGAACTTGCTACTGAACGGGAATCATTTGCCGAGGTCCCACCGGCCCCAACGGCCTCGAGCCGTTGGGCCGGGAGTTCGACAGGCTAGAAGGCGACGACGCGGTGTTTGAGCGGTCGAGTGCGACGTAGGTTTAGCTGCTCAACCTTCTCCGAGACCGCAATTGGGGGAGGTGTCCTCTGCAACGCTCGGCGTTGTGGACTTGGCTGGGCGGTGACTGGTCGCGAGACGAAGCCCCACCCGCCGTTCGGTGCTGGCGGTTTGACCAAGGGGCGACGATCCACTTATTTGGATCATGGGGGGGAAGGCAGCGTAGCCGGTCAGTCAGCGCTCCGCCGGGACAAGCACGAGCGATGGCGCTGTGACCAAGGGGCGACGATCCATCTTTTTGGGTCGTTTGGGGGAGATGGTTTCGCTGCCAAACTTGCGCCCCCACCGGTGAACGCGCTGGGGGCGGTGTGGCCAAGGGGCGAAGTGCCCTCTTTTTGATTATTAGGGGAGGGACTTACTAGCTACCCAAACTACCGCTCCGGCGGGGTAAACCCGCACGGGGGCGGTGTGGCCAAGGGGCAAAGAGCCATCTTTTTGATTCATGGGGGAGGCTTGGTAGCCGGTCAGTCAGCGCTCCGCCGGGACAAGCCCGAGCGGTGGCGGTGTGGCCAAGGGGCAACGTTCCGAAAATTCTAAGGTCTGTGTGGGCAAGACACTCTCGCAATAATAGTGCCTAACCCATCGCGCATGAGCAGCACCAACGGTTTGTTATTGCGGCGGTCGACTTCCGGCCCCAACGGCCTCGAGCCGTTGGGCCGGCAGTTCGACCGGCTAGAAGGCGACGGCGCGGGGGTTTGGGCGGTCGAGTGCCACGTTGTTTTAGCTGCTCAAGCTCCGCCGAGACCGCAAGTGGGGGAGGCGGATTCTGCAACGCCTGGAATTGTGGACTTGGCGCGGCGGTTACTGGCCACACGACGATGCACCACCTGCCGCCTGATGCTGGCGATGTGACCAAGGGGCGACGATCCATCTTTTTGGGTTGTCGTCGGAGGCGGTCTCGCTTCCAAACTTTCGGTCCCACTGGCAAGCCAGTGGGGCCGGTGTGGCCAAGGGGCAATGCTCCACTTTTTTGGTTGGTGGGGGAAGCTTGGTAGCCGGTCAGTCAGCGCTCCGCCGGGACAAGCCCGAGCGGTGGCGGTGTGACCAAGGGGCGAAGATCCGAAAATTCTAAGTCCCGCTTGCGAACCAGCTGTTCCCTAACTTTGCTCCGCCAGGAAGCTTGGGTGCTGGAGCAGATCGATTACCAGTTCCTGGACGCCGAAGATCTCCAGAACACGTCGCTCTCAACCGCCGCCAGTTCGTCTCGGTTCCTCAAGTCCTTGCCACTCGATGTACCGGAAGTTCCCCTGCGGCCGCTGTTTGCCGAACTGCATGATGTGCGGTGGTTGATGGCGGAGGTTGAAGCCGAGTCGGTGCTGGTCACGATCTCGTTGGACTTGCCCGAGATCGGCGTGCGAGGCGAGGCGGTGGTGACTGGGCTGGAACCCTGCCCAGCGATCTTGCCGGGGCCAGGGAAAGTCGTCCTGACCACCTTCCACCACGCCAGCAGCGACCTGATCGATCTGTATCTCAGCCCCCAACCACCGACCGGAGTGAACTCGCCCAGTTCCACTCACCTGACATCAACGTCTAGCTCACCGACTGACCCACTCACCACTCTCCAAACCTCCGAGGAAGCCT
The DNA here is from genome assembly GCA_018402565.1 of Pirellulaceae bacterium. Classification (GTDB taxonomy): domain Bacteria; phylum Planctomycetota; class Planctomycetia; order Pirellulales; family Pirellulaceae; genus M30B19. The sequence continues at coordinate 60,568 of JAGYIQ010000007.1, forward strand.
TGCTGTACCCGCGGGCGTCGCGGGCAACGAGCATTGATCCGTCGTGGGAGCGAATCGGGGTCACCGGCAACCATCCGATCTGGTCCCAGGACCGTCACGACTATGTCGCCGCGATGGACCTACGCATTGGGGAGCGTTTAAAGAACCTCTCGGGCGACATCCACTGGGTCCAACAAAAACTCCCTCGCCCCGGCCCCACCCCTGTTTACAACCTCGAAGTCCAAGACGAACATGTTTATTACGTTGGTGCTAGTGGGGTGCTGGCGCATAATAGCACTAGCTGTGATGCACCGAACAGTGTATTGAAGAGCGCTGGCGAACAGTTTGAGGAAAGTGTCCAGAATACGTTCCGCAACAAGATTATTCGGCAGAATGAAGTTCTTCGAAATAGTGCCGGAAGAGTTCTGGGCGAGATCGACTTTGAGACTACGGAAGCGATTGTTGAAGTTGGAACGAGCCTTCGCGGCAAGGTCGGCCAGCTACACAAACGTGCCCAAGTTGCGAAAGACCGTGCAAAGCGTCTCGACGTCATCTACGGCCCTGATACATCCGAGGGCACGCTGAAGTTTCTGCAGGAATCTCTGCGTACAAAGTGGGGTAACCGCGTCCGTTTCATTCCTCATAAGTAGGCAATCATGGCATCTTGGCATTACGCATTTTTGTTTCCGAGCGCTGACGGTGGGCTGAATTCTGCAGCCACGGTTGACGTGTTGAGTGACTTTGGATTTGAGTTTGACAAGTCGGCTAGAGGTGCCGTTGAAATCGACGAACTGGGCCATCTTGAGTATGGTGAAGAGACGCCTTTGGGGCCAATAGCAATGTTCGAGCTAAAGCGACGGCTGACTGATCAAGAGCAGTTGATGATTGAGTGCAGAAATAGCGAACTGTTTTTTTCGTGCAGTTTTGCAACGCGGTACGTGAATCCTTACATGATGTTTGGTTGGTCGAAGAGGCTCTTTCGCGAGCTACCTCGATCGCGGCAAGACGAGTACTGGGAGATGCTGAGACAGTGCGCGAAGCAAGGCCGTGCTGCCTATATAGTCATCGTGGATGATCCACCGGATTTTTTCGAGGATCGATTCCTTGAAATCGACGGACAGCGATTTCTTGAAAACCAAATGCCAAGTGGCAACAAATACGACATTCATGCGATTTGGATGAATATCGAATTAAGCGACCGAATTCCTGAAGGAGTAGATGTGTCATCACGGCGTGTAATGCCTAATGGATTTGTGGAGTACTCGGTCGCGAACGGATCGACGCAACAGACTATTTGACTAATGGAAAGCGGTAACGCGACGGCGACAGGGAGCCACCGCAATCTTTGCAGGATGCACCGCCGGGCGAATGGATATTGCCGAAGTGAAATCCCGACGCGTCAGGACACGCCCGGCGGAACCTGAGTTGACGTTCCGCCGGGATGAAGTGCGGTTGGCGCCGGAGAGGACGTCTCGGTTGGTAACGCGAAAAGAACTTGCGTTTGGGCGGTCGACTGCCACGCGGGTTTAGCTGCTCAAGCTCCGCCGAGACCGCAACGGAGGGACGTGTGATCTGCGAATCTTTGTGTTGGTGGACATGGCTTGGCGGGAATCGGCCGCCGGACGACGCTACACTCGTCCACCCGGTACTGTCGGTGTGACCAAGGGGCAGAGAGCCTGCTTTTTGAATATTGGGGAGGTGGTCTCGCTGCCAAACTTTCGGTCCCACTGGAAAGCCGGTGGGGGCCGGTGTGGCCAAGGGGCAATGTTCCATCTTTTTAGTCGTTTGGGGGAGGCTTGGTAGCCGGCAGTCATCGCTCCGCCGGGACGAGCCCGAGCGGTGGCGGTGTGACCAAGGGGCGAAGAGCCATCTTTTTGGATCGTTGGGGGGGAGGCTTGGTAGCCGGTCAGTCATCGCTCCGCCGGGACGAGCCCGAGCGGTGGCGGTGTGACCAAGGGGCGAAGGTCCGAAAATTCCAATCGCTGGTTGCGAAATAACTCACTGCTGACTTTGCTCCGCCAGGAAGATTGGGTGCTGGAGCAGATCGATTACCAGTTCCTGGACGACGAAGACCTCCAGAACACGTCGCTCTCAACCGCCGCCAATTCGTCGCGGTTCCTCAAGTCCTTGCCAACCGATGTACCGGAAGTTCCCCTGCGGCCGCTGTTTGCCGAACTGCATGACGTGCGGTGGTTGATGGCGGAGGTGGCTGCCGAGTCGGTGCTGGTCACGATCTCGTTGGACTTGCCCGAGATCGGCGTGCGAGGCGAGGCGGTGGTGACTGGGCTGGAACCCTGCCCAGCGATCTTGCCGGGGCCAGGCAAAGTCGTCCTGACCACCTTCCACCACGCCAGCAGCGACCTGATCGATCTGTATCTCAGTCCCCAACCACTCACTAGCCGGAGTGAGAGCTCGCCCGAGTTCCGCTCACCTGACCTCGAACGTCTAGCTCACTCGGACTGACCCACTGCACCACTCTCCAAACCTCCGAGGAAGCTCTGCTGTACCCGCGGGCGTCGCGGGCAACGAGCATTGGATCCGTCGTGGGAACGCATTGGCGTCACTGGCAACCATCCGATCTGGTCCCAGGACCGTCACGACTACGTCGCCGCGATGGACCTACGCCTCGGCGAGCGACTGAAGAACCTCTCCGGCGACACCGTCTGGGTCCAACAAAAACTCCCTCGCCCCGGCCCCACCCCAGTTTACAACCTCGAAGTCCAAGACGAACATGTTTATTACGTTGGTGCCAGTGGGGTGCTGGCGCATAATGCGGGGAAAACGTACGGTGGATCACTAAGTGGACAGACGTTCTCGCAAGCGAAAAAGACGCTGACTTCTGCTGCCGAACTGCATAAGGATTCCACGCGTCTTGGACATGCTTTGTCGAAGCATGCCGGACGCAAACCTCATATTTGGGGCAAGATCACTGGAGGGCAAAGCTCTTACTATGCGCAGGCCATGAAGCACCTACGAGAAATTTACCGAGCTCCCGGCAAGTTTCAAAGAGTAACGAACTCGAAAGGCATTACCTTCTTAGAAAAGAAGCTTCCAGATGGTCGAGGAATTCGTCTTCAGCTTGATCACGGCTTTAAAGGGTTCATTGACTGATGGTTTCAAAAGTTAACGAATTGTTTGAACTCGTGTTCGAGGGATTGACCGAAGAAGATGCGTTGAGAATCGCTGAAAAATTGTTGCAGCGGTCCATTGGATCGCAAATGACAGTAGACAATACTTTAGACGTTGAACTACCGAAGTTGGCAATCTCGGATCAGCTCGAAATTGAGCGGCCCCACGTTCGCGTTTTGTGCTACGGTGAATCGATCTATGATGTGGAAATTAACTTCGTTATTTGCGATGTCAAGCCCTTGGCTCTAAGCAGATTAGCCCCAGCTCTTCAGGCTTTTGCAATAAATTTGACTGAAGGAATTAGCTCCCCTTCATTTTTTGCGGGCTTAGACCCCGCGTGCGATCAGGATACTCGAATTTTTACGGGAACAAAATTAGGTCCATTGTTCTTGCATGATGATGAAAGTCATTAACGCATGCGTGGGGCACTCAGTCAGTCATATCGAATCGACCGTGGCGACCGACACGCAGTGGGACGCGTTGGCCAACCAAATGAACGACGACGGGTTTGATGGCTTTGACAATGATTTCTCGCTATCGAGACTGATCGACACACGGGACTCGGGCGAGGCGGCCAGTGCCCGAATCCGGACCGAATACAACCTGACTCGCACGTTCACACCCACGACGTTCGAAGTACCGGCCGACGCGGGTGACGGCATCGGGGACTCGGGCGATGGGTCGAACTCCAACACGACGGCTTCCGATGCGGAATCGGATGCTGGCGAGACCCGAAGCGTGGAAGGCTACGAGATCACATCGCTTGGATCAACGACGGTGGTTGCCACCTCCAGTTACTCGATCCAACATAGCACTGGGCAAACGGAACTGCTGTACGCTCGGCAAACATCCAGCGGGACCTACGAATACGTGCCTGGTCAAGGGTTCGGGACCGGCCACAGTTATCGCTGGTTGTCCAATGGACGCTCGATTACGGAATTGGCGGGCGAGGGGAACTCCGAATCCTATTCGTCCAGCACCACGGTTATTACTTCGTATCTGTCGGATGGGCGGATCACGATCCAGACGATCAGCGACATCGACGCTGACACCGAATCCTTGGCGACGGCCAAGACCACGACGTCCGATCGCTTGTGGCAAGATGATTACGCGGCCGGGCACGGTCGGATCGCGTCGGCTCGCAGCAGCAGCCTGCCGCCAGCGGGTCCAAACCTGAGTTCCTCGTCCAGCTACCGCTACCGATCAAATCTCACGCTGACGATCGATCCAAGCCTCTTCCCGTCACCGTCCGATTCCGACGGTTCCTCGGGCAGTTCGGGCACCTACGATCAAAATGGTGGCCAAAGCAACTATACACCGGGAAGTGGTACGTCGGGCAGTGGCACGTCCGGCAGCGGCACCGGCGGTTCCAGTTCAAGCACTGGTTCACCGACGCAAACGATGGCGAGCAAATACGATAAACTGCGTGACGCGATTGCGGCCTGGGATTCGGCCGACAAGGGATTTGATCTGACTGGGACCGTGACCGAAACCAGCGACTCCAATTTTTCTCACCAGGAGCAGTTGTCTCAGTCATCCGAAGACCTGATGCGGATGGAACAAGGTCGCAAAGTGGGCGCGGTGCAGGTCCAGGCGTCGTCGCTGGAGGAGTTCTCGCGGACCAGCAACAGCCAGCTATCCGTCACGCATGGAGTCGGCCGTCAGTTCTCGATCGACACAGCCGCCAGCGAGGTCCAGGCGAATTACCGCTGGACGGACAAACAAATCAGTAGCCGCAGCGAGTACCGCGAATACGCCGCGCCGACCGCTGCACCACCCACCACGATGGCGGCCCTCCGCACGAACAGCCCCAGTTCCAATCAATCGCTTTTAGGCACGACGCCCACCGGCAGCACACTGGTCCAGGAATCGAATCACTCGACGTTCTATGCTTCGCCTTTGTCCGATGTGACCAAGACGGTCCAGCACTGGATCGCGGCATACGAGTCCGACGGTGGCCCCAACGCGGCGCCAATCTTGTATCGCTACTTGGAACAGGCCAGCGTCAACGTCAGTGCTTGGGTCGAGAAAGTCGGCTATGTCTTCAATGGCAGTTCGACCTTGCGTTCGAAGTCGACGTTCACCGAGAGCGACCAAGGCACGACCGAGACGTATCGCGGTCTGGAGCGGCAGGAGCCGAATTCGTTCAACAATTGGACAGTGACCTATGCTCCAGTCGAAACGCACACCGGCGGCATCACGCAGACGATCACTCACAGCAAACCCGCCGCTGACAACACCGTCACCCTCCCCGGCCAAGGCACCACAACCACCGTCGCCTCCGGCGGAGAACATCACGCCGGGACCAGTACCCTGGCGACGTATCTCACCGTGCAGCAGCCGCTGGCGGAGTTTGTCGGGCATTTCTCGACCAAAACGGGCTATGTGGCGGCAAGTGTTACGTCTACCAGTGATGGTGGTGTCGATGGCAGCAATCAAACCGTTGGAAATCAGACCCAGGAGGAAGCCGGGGCAGAAGGCTCTCTATCACTCGCTGACCTACCGAACCTTAGTGATGCCGAGCTGGAAAATGTCATCAAGCTCTTTTTTTACATGTATGAGGGACTCACGCCGGATTTTGCTGCGTTCCAGGCAATGTCTCAAACAGGTTTTATACAGATCAAGTTCTATCGATCCTCGCGGTGGTGGCTTGACACACAAAACGCGACTGACTCCCGGGATGTCCCCGGCGGGAGAATCTTCGAGATTTATCTCGATCGATCAATGATCGAACGCGACGGCATCGCATCTGCGGTGCAAGAATTCAAGAGACGGCTGGAAAGAGCCAATGACCCTTACTACGGCGATAGAGCATTTCGAGCACAGCGGAAGCTGTATTCCGATAGCCTCATTCAGGCTTCGCTTGGGGCGATCCCTTCGGCCAACAATTCTGCGGCCGAAGACGCTTACTTTTACCAGCTTCCGGAGGAGAATCGTCGCGCACTGGCCACCGCCGCCGCCGAGGCAGAAGCGGCGTTGAGGACAGCTGGTGAGTCGGCAGAGCTCGTCATTCGCGTCACGCCTCAAGGTGGGGTGGTCTTGGCAGTGATTGATGTACCCCGCCAGGGAATTACTTGGCAAACCACTGTGAACCTTGGCCTAGCCGGCGCTGGATTGGGCGTCGCTGCCATTGTCAATCGACTGAAAGCCACTAATAATGGGGCCAAGGCGATCAGCGTGGTGCAGAACGCCCCAAGGAGATCAAGTGCGTTTCTGAAAGGCGAGGTTATAACCCATCGCTGGATTAAAACTCTTACTGGAAAGCATCCTAATGATGTCGCAGATCTGCTCACCAAAAAAGGCTGGACGAAGTCAAATCCGCAGGCCGCTTTCCCGGAAAAGATCCAACACACCGCGTTTACACGTACAACCAAATCTGGCGATACCTATATTTTAGATTTTCATCCCGGCGGAGGACTGCATCATTCTGAATATTGGAAGGTCTACAAGATCGTGAACGGAGAAAAAGTTGTACTTGGCAGGATTGCCCCTCGGGGTTTCGAAGGATTTGACCTGATTACAGACTCACCTGTATTTATTGACGGCGTACTGAGGAACTAAACGAAGATGAACTTACATGCAGACATTGTCCCGAATGAGTCTATCGGCGGCATTCAGATTGGACAAGATGCTAATCCGGTGCTCCAAGAACTAGAAGACAATGGCGTAAGATTTTCGAAATCAACGTTTTTGAATTCTGAGCAGCAATTTCATCGAATTTCAATCAACAACGGAGCTCTTTATTTAATCGCGAATTCAAGCGGCAAAATCGTTCGAATCTGGTGCACAGACTTATACAAAGGCTCATATAAATCGGTGCTTCGTCCGGGAATGACTGTCAGTGAGGCTGTAGAACGCACCGGAAAGCAATTGGTGATCCACGGCATGCTCATACTAGATGGAGAGTTCGGGATGGGCTTCAGTATTCCGGATAAATTCGAAGGAAAGTTTTATGACGATATTGAAAGCGTGAATGATCTTCCGGGTCACATGAAGCTTGACGAGCTCCACGTCATGCACCGCGAATGGTGGCGATAAAGCTCTGCTACATTAGAACAGCGAACAGCGTGCCCCGCTTGTTAATGTCGTCGGAACTCCGGCTGGAGTACCAATATTGGAATATCTTTTAGTCGCTAAACTCACCGGCCCCAACGGCCTCGCGCCGTTGGGCCGGCAGTTCGACAGGCTAGAGGGCGACGATGCGGGGTTTGGGCGGTCGAGTGCAAAGTGGGTTTAGCTGCACAAGCTCCGCCGAGACCTCAAGTGGGGAGGCGTGTTCTGCAACGCTTCGGTCGAAAAATCGCCGCGAGTTGTTTTGAGTGCTGGGGCGTAACGGCCACACAGCCGCCAGCGAGGTCCAGGCGAATTACCGCTGGACGGACAAACAAATCAGTAGCCGCAGCGAGTACCGCGAATACGCCGCACCGACCGCTGCACCACCCACCACGATGGCCGCCCTCCGCGCGAACAGCCCCAGTTCTAATCAATCGCTTTTAGGCACGGCGCCCAGCGGCAGCACGCTGGTCCAGGAATCGAATCACTCGACGTTCTATGCTTCGCCTTTGTCCGATGTGACCAAGACGGTCCAGCACTGGATCGCGGCATACGAGTCCGACGGTGGCCCCAACGCGGCGCCCAATCTTGTATCGCACTGGAACAGGCCAGCGTCAACGTCAGTGCTTGGGTCGAGAAAGTCGGCTATGTCTTCAATGGCAGCTCGACCTTGCGTTCGAAGTCGACGTTCACCGAGAGCGACCAAGGCACGACCGAGACGTATCGCGGTCTGGAGCGGCAGGAGCCGAATTCGTTCAACAATTGGACAGTGACCTATGCTCCAGTCGAAACGCACACCGGCGGCATCACGCAGACGATCACTCACAGCAAACCCGCCGCTGACAACACCGTCACCCTCCCCGGCCAAGGCACCCACTCCACCGTCGCCTCCGGCGGAGAACATCACGCCGGGACCAGTACCCTGGCGACGTATCTCACGGTGCAGCAGCCGCTGGCGGAGTTTGTCGGGCAGTTCTCGACCAAAACGGGCTATGTGTCCAACTCGGTCGTATCCCCGGGCCACGGCGGCTTGAGCGACGCGGGGAGCAGGACACCGGGCCTGGGACGGGCGATGAAACGGATAGTGATAGCGCCGACCAGATCGCGAGCAAACTTGCCGAGATCGAAACGCTGATGAGGGAGGGGTTAGCAAATGCCAACCGTCTGTCGCTCGAGCAACTGAAGTCCTTGGCAACTGGCACGTATCACTCGGTCTACGATCCAGAGTTGGGCATGTTCGCGATCAAGCCAACGGCGAGCGATCGATGGTACTTGTTCGAATCCTACACGGCACCGACCGGCCAGGCAGCCGCACCAAGTCACGCTCCCGTCTACACACCGGTGCAAATGGGGGTCTATTGGCGTCTGCGTGGCTGGGAGCCAGGGGAGCTGAATCCTGACCTTGTCAAAGAAGGCTATCAACTCCGACGTGACCTAGCGTTTTGGAATGGGGCCAAGGATGCGACCGAGTTTACCTTGCACGTGTGGCCGGGCGGTAGCTTTGTGGACAAGTGCTTGGGTGAGAGCGACGACAGTTGGGGGTACGTGCTTTTTGTCTCGGCGGGCGACTGCCTGATGTTGGCCGGGTGCTTCATGAAAGCTGGCACGCGTGGTGCTCGGATCGTCAACGGTCTTTCGATCGGCGAAAATCTGGGGGGAGCGGGACTTGCCGGCTACCAAGGGCTGGGAGAGAATGGCCAGTACAGTCACGGCGGTGACTTTGTTCTGCGGCTCGTCGCCGTCGGACTCGGCAGCTCGAAACGTGCAGCTGAAGCAGAAGCTCGGTGAGCTGGGGGAGCTTGGGGCAAGGGGTGGAGTGGTTCGTCAGTTCTTTACGCACGACGATCCCGCGCGTCGAGCCATGGGGCTTGCGAGGCTAAGCCATGCAGATGAAATTGCAGAAATGCGGCGGATCATGGAAGCGCAGGGAGTCGAAGTTGTCGAGCAGATTGGCAAGATATCCTACGGTCCAAACGCTCGAGCAGGTCGGCCTGGTCAGTTTTTCATAGAACCAGATGCCTCATACTCGGCTTGGAAGCACGAGTTCCAACATTTTCTTGACGATCAAGCGAGTGGCTGGAAAGGCTGGTCAGCATTTGCAGACAAGAATACGCGATGGGCTTGGGAAAGTCGGGCATTTGCTGAAGAACTAAGTATTGCGCGCCGGTTGGGCGATCAACAGCTTGTTGACGATCTGATACGGCTCAGGACAACCGAATGGCGTCGCATTTTTATGCCGCATTTAGTGGAGTAGTTTAGATGAAGCTGGAAGACCGGATGTATGCCGAAACTCCAATTGAGACGGTTATCAAGTTTGCTTCGCATCCGGAGTGGCATCTTGATAAAGCCCATGCGCTTTACGAGTTGGCATTACGGGCGTTGGAGGATAAGTCTCTGCTTACGGAGGCATGGCGGTGCATCGGCAATGAAATTGTCGTTGTTTCTCGACAGGGCCCGCCGCTAGGCCAAGCCGCCGCCGCCGCACTGCTAGACAGCGGTGTCGAAGGCGTAGAGGAAAGTCTTGTTAAATCTCTAGATTCATGGTCACGAGAGCAACAAGCAGACTTCTTTCTTGGTTTATATTCAAGGGGTGAGCGAAACGAAGCTATCAATCGCTTGCAACGCGAATATGGTTTTGTGCCGAAGGTAAAAATTAGTAGTTCTGGTGATGTCATTAGTTGATGTTCCATCGACATTGCCGTTTCGCTTCCTGCCGAGGAATGCGAAACTTCGGGAATCCCGTTGGGGCCTGCCAACGCACCGGGAAACAGGACGTAATTTAAGCCTTCTCGGCGGCAGGAAGCCGCCGCAATCTTGGCAGGATGCACCGCCGGGCGAATGCGTGTTGCCGAAGCGAACGAGTTTCCATGCCCGGCGGAACTTGAGTTGGCGTTCCAACGGAATGGAGTGCAGTTGGCAGCGGAAAGAACGTCTCGATTGGCAACACGGAAAGAACTGGAGGCCGAAGGCACGGCGGGCATGGACGACCGCCGGAATGACGGCCGCGGCGCCCGGATGGCGTCCGAAGGCGCAGGGCATGGAAGCGACCAACGGCAACACCGCTTGAGCCACGAACCAATTCAATCGAAGCGGTTGAGGTTGAATCACCGAACGTTGAGCGATGCCCGTAGCCGAGGATTCGCGCAGCGAACCTAGCGGCCACAGCGCAGGCGAGCAGCGGAGGGCAAGGAGAGCGAGCGGCGCGGCGGCAAAGAAGGCAGCTCAAAGAAGAAACTTTGCATCCCCAATCGATGTTCCATCACTTCCTTCTGGACATGTTGGCACCGACCCTGCACCGCTTTTGTCGACACCTCCGGCGGGCGCGACGCTCGTCCGCGAATACATTTCGCACATGAATTACGACTCACCCGCCAATTCGATCGTGGGCGAGACAACATCGGAGATCACTCAGCCGTTCACTTTCAACCCGGAGTTAAATAACAAGATTCTTTATCGGTACACCAGGACCCTTGACACGGATGCCGGTGCCGAGGCCATGATTCGTTCCACCGAACAAACCGACGCAACTTTCACCAGCACCAAGACGGAGTTCTCTGAGACCAACACAGGCGACTCGAAAGAAGTGCGACAGATGCATGCGGGCGCACAAGGTGGGTTCGTAGAAAGTGTCGAGTTCAATGACGGGACCGGATCGGCCGTCGAGGCGAATATCGTTGTGCGGCGTCTAGCGGAGTTTAACTACATCGTCACGCCCCAGGGCACGGTTGCATTGGTCCCAGAGCCGATTTACGTCTATAGCTCCGGCAAGCCAACGTTCTTTGATCTGAGCGATCCGCAAGACAAGAAGCTGCTGCTCCATGTGAAAGAGTTTGCGGGAATTGTCGCTTCGAACGAGACGGGCTTTGCCCCGGCCCAAAGTGCTGAGGGGTCCTACCCGTCAGGTGACCAGGCCGAGGGGCAAGTCGCCGACGACTCCAGTTGGGTGAACTCGATCACTAGAATCATTCAATTGGATCTCAGTGTTGAATCGGGTTTGGCGTTCACCCAAGCGTTCGCAGCTGGATTCGCCTACGACGGACTGATGGGAACGTTGTCGATGCTGTGGGACACCGCCACCTGGGGCTGGGATGCGGTCTGGTTTGCGGGCACTTACGTTGTCGGCGGCAGCGATGCGGCGTTTGGCACGGAGTTCGGGCAAGGGATCGTTGCCGCCGGTCAAAGCATGGAACAGTCGGTTTACGCGGCTATGGAGTTCGGCCAGACGTTCTACGCTGTCGCCAATGATCTGCCGAAGCTACTGGGATACGCGTCCGGTGCTCTGTCCAATGAGACTCAGCAGGTTCTGGATCAAGTCAACGTCGTCCTGCAAGAATTGCTGCCACAGATACTGGCGGAATTGGCCGAGCTCCCACAACAAGAGAAGGCGGCCATCTTGGGGCAAATCGCAGGTATGATTACCTACGAGATTACCCTCACGATCGGTGTCAGTGTCGCCACCGCTGGTGTGGGCGCTGCTGTTAGCGCTGCCGCGGCGGCTGGCAAATTCTGCAAGTGGGCTCGTAAGCTCAACAGCCTGCTGCCCGAGCCAATCGCCAAACGCATTCTACCGCTGATCGCCAAGTACATCGGCTGCTTCGAGGGCCCGACCAACGTGACCCAATACTCCGTACAGGGTGACTTGAGCCAGGTGACTTTGGCGGCCACAGTGGATCTGGACGTGCCGGCACAGGAACGTCGCTTCTTGTCCGACGGACAATGGGCGGCAGTCGGTTTGGGACTGGTCGTCGCACTCAGTTGCCGGGCCCTCAGCCGCAAGGCCCAAGCCGACCAAGAGCCCGAGGACGATCCTTGGAAAGTCCAATACCACTACGCGGCCTAATCACCCGCAGGGCTACCTGCGGAAACTTGAACTACGGAATCTAGCACGTTATACTAACCGCCCGCACGGGAGATACATCCATGACCGAATCCAAATACCTGCAACCGACCGGCTACCTGATTGCCGCCTTGTTGATCGGCTACGGTCTGTTTTCAGAAAACGGCATCTTCTTCCGCCTCGTCTCACCCCCCACACAACCGGTCGCCAAGCGTCAGGCCAATCCGACCGCCACGCCATCGGCGCCGGTCTACACACTGACCCAGACGCCAATCAAAGACATCAAAGTTGGCACCCGAGTGCCAGCGTACGATCCGCAGTTGGGGACGGAGATTCGCGAATCGTTTGCCGAGCCGAATTGGGCCCAGTGGGTCAAGCTGAACTTGGAGATGACCAAGTCGGATGGCTCGCTGCTCAAGATGGAGATGCTCCGCCAGGAAGATTGGGTGCTGGAGCAGATCGATTACCAGTTCCTGGACGACGAAGACCTCCAGAACACGTCGCTCTCAACCGCCGCCAATTCGTCGCGGTTCCTCAAGTCCTTGCCACTCGATGCACCGGAAGTTCCCCTGCGGCCGCTGTTTGCCGAACTGCATGACGTGCGGTGGTTGATGGCGGAGATGGCAGCCGAGTCGGTGCTGGTCACGATCTCGTTGGACTTGCCCGAGATCGGCGTGCGAGGCGAGGCGGTGGTGACGGGGCTGGAACCCTGCCCAGCGATCTTGCCGGGGCCAGGGAAAGTCGTCCTGACCACCTTCCACCACGCCAGCAGCGACCTGATCGATCTGTATCTCAGTCCCCAACCGCCGACCGGGGCGAACTCTCTGAGTTCCACTCACCTGACTTCAGCGTCTAGCTCACCGACTGACCCACTCACCACTCTCCAAACCTCCGAGGAAGCCTTGCTGTACCCGCGGGCGTCGCGGGCAACGAGCATTGATCCGTCGTGGGAGCGAATCGGGGTGACTGGCAATCATCCGATCTGGTCCCAGGACCGTCACGACTAGGTTGCGGCGATGGACCTACGCCTTGGCGAGCGTTTAAAAAACCTCTCCGGCGACACCGTCTGGGTCCAGCAAAAACTCCCTCGCCCTGGCCCCACCCCTGTTTACAACCTCGAAGTCCAAGACGAACATGTTTATTACGTTGGTGCTAGTGGGGTGCTGGCGCATAATGCTGGAGATTTCTGCGATTCCAGCAACAACGACGACTATTTGTATCGGGGAGTAAGCGGTTTTTATGAGCCACAGCTAGATGAGGCGCGGCGAGGAATTGCTCGCCCGCGCGGAATTGTAGATGATCCACAGGCGCATCATAATGGGCGAACCGAAAATTCAGCGTTGACTTCTTGGGATACCTATCCACCCAACGCGATTGATTCCGCGCTCGACGGTCCTCCCGGAGTTGTGCTCCGAATCAGGATGAGTCAGATCGCTCCCAATCGAATCCGGCGACCTGGTTCAATAGTTTACGAGGATACCGAGGTGATGATTGAGGGATTGATTGAGAATGCGGACGTTTTGGACGTCTATGATCTCATACGGCAGTTCGGTCAATAAGGGTTTGCGATGTCGAATGCAACAATGACCATCGAACAACTTAAGCAGCGATTGAGGGAGCTAGGCGACGCTGAACATGTCATTGCGGGCCTATTAGCTTTGTCAGAACTGAAAGAGAACATTCCACTCGAACACTTCGGTAACCGAGCGGAACTTCATCGGATCTACGCGCGACGTGAACGGACCGCGAAGAAATCTGGATATGTCGTGCCAGGTGGAGCTTCATTGGTTGAAGGACTCGCTGGTTCTACAGCTGAAAGAGTATTCGGAATTCAAATAAAAACTTCAGCTTGGTACGGGATTATTTTCTTGGAGGATTCGGAGTCCCAGAAATGCTTGGGATGCATTTGCGGTCGTGATACTACCGATGGCAAACTGTCATAAGTTAATTTTGAAAAAACGAACGCAGGTATCTGGAAACTATGTGCCACGCCACCCAAGTAGCACCGCAACACTGAACCCCGCCCCAGTTTACACCCTCGAATTCGAAGACGAACATGACCAATTCGGCACGAACAGCCCGCTGGCGCATAATTCTGGTGATAAGTCCAGAAGTGTGAACGCAAAAATATCCAAATCGACGAGAAACGGTGGAATTGACTCCGGAGACGAGATAAATTATCCAAACCTGGATGCAATATATGGTCGTATGTCAAACGATATGGGAACAAGGATTTCGGATGGGCAAGGTGCGGCCACACTATTGGGTGGGAGCGCATCAGACTCCGGTTCGGCTCATGGCTAGTAAAAACGTCGAAAAATTTTAAAACTGGAGAAGGCCCTGGGACCACGTTATTCCGTAGCGAACCCTAGGTACACACAATGTCTCGTGCTAATCGTCGAATTGGGTTATGGCTCCATTGATTCGTGTGGCAGCTTTTGCTGTGGATTAAGAGGTGATCGTCGAGTGGAGAAACAATCTCCACCCTCCCCAACCAAGGCACCCACTCCACCGTCACCCCCGGCGGAGAACACCACGCCGGGACCAGTACCCTGGCGACGTATCTCACCGTGCAGCAGCCGCTGGCGGAGTTTGTCGGGCAGTTCTCGACCAAGACGGGCTATGTGTCCAATTCCGTCGTATCCCCGGGCCACGGCGGCTTGAGCGACGCGGGGGGCCAGGACACCGGGCCTGGGACGGGCGATGAAACGGAGGGTGATAGCGCCGACCAGATCGCGAGCAAACTTGCCGAGATCGAAACGCTGATGAGGGAGGGGTTAGTAAATACCAACCGTCTGTCGCTCGAGCAACTGAAGTCTTTGGCAACTGGCACGTATCACTCGGTCTACGATCCAGAGTTGGGCATGTTCGCAATCAAGCCAATGGCGAGCGATCGGTGGTACTTGTTCGAATCCTACACGGCACCGACCGGCCAGGCCGCCGCACCAACTCACGCTCCCGTCTACACGCCGGTGCAAATGGGGGTCTATTGGCGTCTGCGTGGCTGGGAGCCAGGGGAGCTGAATCCCGACCGTGTCAAAGAAGGCTATCAACTCCGACGTGACCAAGCGTTTTGGAATGGGGCCAAGGATGCGACCGAGTTTACCTTGCACGTGTGGCCAGGCGGTAGCTTTGTGGACAAGTGCTTGGGTGAGAGCGACGACAGTTGGGGGTACGTGCTTTTTGTCTCGGCGGGCGACTGCCTGATGTTGGCCGGGTGCTTCATGAAAGCTGGCACGCGTGGTGCTCGGATCGTCAACGGTCTTTCGATCGGCGAGAATTTGGGGGGTGCGGGACTTGCCGGCTACCAAGGGCTGGGAGAAAATGGCCAGTACAGTCACGGCGGTGACTTTGTTCTGCGGCTCGTCGCCGTCGGACTCGGCGCTCGAAACGTGCAGCTGAAGCAGAAGCTCGGTGAGCTGGGGGAGCTTGCCCCAGTTAAAACAGTGGAAGCTAATTACGGTGTTCGTTTCTTCGGTGAAGAACAAGTACGACATTATACCGGCGCGTCTCCAATGCTCGGCAAACCAGGTTCTCCGGTGTTCTTTTCGCCAGTTGAAGACATGGCTGTCGTTAGGAATGCTGGAGATGCCGCATTGCACTCGGGTATGGCGCCTTCGGTAACCAGCGCTTACGTGAATGGCAAAGACGTTTTCGGGATAAGCTTTCCTACAACGGGGTTGTCAACGAGATTGCCAACAGCCGCTGATGCTGGCGGATACATTCACTTTTTAGAGGGCGGCCATACGGCAGCTCGTCTACCCGGTGGTGGAGGTTACCTTGTCAATCCAACACGGGAATTCGTTACGCCTGGAGTTGCAGTTCCGCAAGGCTCAGTGCTATTTAAGCTCGGGCCGAATGGCGAATGGATCATTCAGAAGAGGTTCTAAGATGAGTGAATGGGACAACAAAGGTTGCGTCACGTGTCGACAAAAGTGGCTATCGGGCGAAGGGCTCATCAAGCTAGGTGTTAGCGACGAGCGTCACGCATCATTGCACTACTGTTCAAGCTGCAAAACCTTTTGGGAGCAGTACGAACGATTCGTTGATACGATTGCAGGGGATGAAGCAGCGAGAGTTTACGGGAGAGAAACAGTATCAAACCTCCTTGAGCTTCAATCGAATTTCGACCCGCAAAACGCATTGGAAGCATCGTTGGTTGAATCTCAGAGCGGGCGCATTCCGTTCGTGAAGTTTATCGAGGAGATGCTAAAGTCCGATGTATTTGTCTTGAGCAGTGACGAAGTGAACGCGAGTTCATTCAACCCTGTTCAGTACGAAAGAAGCGGCGAAGTATTCGTAGCAGCGTTTACGTCGCTGGAACGCACAAAGAGAATCGCGAAGCAGTTTCCGTACTGTCTAGCGATAAAGGCGAGCGAGTTATTGTCTCGCATATCACCAAAGGTTGGAGTGGTTCTCAATCCGGGATGGAATGCGGGGTTCGAGCTCCCAGCATCGGGCGTGAACGGAATCCGAAGAGACTTTTTGCACTGACTTGAAAACGCCGGAAAGTAACCGCAACCGAAGTATGATGGCCGCAATCCGGCGGAACCTCGGTAGATGCTCCAATGTTGGACGGCTGAAGCGAGTTGATGCGTTGCCTTGTCAAGACGGTTCGAACTGAGAAGCGATGGCACGATGCCAACGCAATGTCTTAGCAGGATGCGTTCCACGGTTGAAGTGGATTGGCCGTTGGTGCATACGAGTTCGGTTGGAAGCTTTCCCGGTTGGAATCACTAGGGCGGTTCGCACAAGTCAGAGATGATTGAACTGAGATAGCGAGACATGGACGTCGAGCTGAAGACGGGCGGGATGGCATGGATGCCAGTCGGACACGCCGCGAACACGAAGCAGCGAACATCGAGCAACGTTCATCGAAGCCAATCATCTTCAAAGCGCCAAGCGATGTTCCAACCGGAAAAGCCAGCGGCGTTCGCGGCGTGTCCGACCGAGCGTAGCGAGTCCCGCCCAGCGAAGGCGGAGCACGAGCGGGGATGATGAGGAACCGCGTTGAAGTGCGAGGGCACATCATCGAAGAGATTAAGTTCGAATGATAGGCAACCGTCCAATTCATCCTCTTCGCGGTGACGATTCATCCCCCGCGCGTCCGAAGGGCACGATGCCCGTAGGACCGTGCGTAGCCGTAGCCAGGGCAGGAGGCCCGCGACAAGACAGATGAGGCAGGATGCCGCAATTCCGCTTTTTTGAGGGGTGTAGCGGAGGGCGTCGGGAGCCTTAGCGACCAAAGCCCGTAGCGGTGAAGTGCCAGCCCTGTTGCAAGGCGGTGGCGAAGCGTTGACGTTCTGCGGGGATCGAAGCCAACCACGCTCAAAGCCTCAAACCAATTCTCCAATGCAACAAATCTCCGCCCACTAGAAGACTTCCCCGCAGTACGGCAAAAGCGCAGTCCACCCGCAGAAGGCAGTTCGAATCACCGGCAGGCGGCGGCTGGAAGCGCATTGGCCCGTAGCCTTGCGAGTTGAGTTGGAGGCGTTCCCGGTTGGAATCGCATTGGCCGATAGCGGAATCGATGATGGCGCCGTGAGGCTCTGCGAACATGCGATCATCGATGTAGCGGAACCTTGCGAGTGAGGTTGCAAAGCGTTCGACTCGGAAGCGTCTGGGCTCGTTGCCTGGCTATGACGGCTTGAATCATTCGATGTCAAAGCGGCAAGCGGCGTAGCCTTGAGAACACGGCCGGAATCGTTCGACGTCAACGCGACTTGACATTGACCACGTCAAGGCGGCGTTGATCGAAAAGGGAGGCGGGGTTATCAAAATCAATCCGAAAAACGGGCTGCCTTATGACCATCTTCTCGAGACTCGAAACGCAATGAACGGTCTCTTCGACCGAATCCCGTTGCTGAAAAAGTACCTCGCTGATCCGAATCTCACGGCAGCACAGAGGGCAGCGATCGAAGGTGAGCTGGGTGAAATATCCCACTTGCTTGATCGCGCCGAGCAAATCTTGGGCGAACTTGCAGGGAGCGTACGATGAGTATGAATGTGCGTCAAAACGCGATCGCTCTACTCACAACGCCCAACAAACATTCGCCATTGGCCGTCCACAATGCGATCATTGATCTGCGTCGCAATCCAAAGGCCGGGGACGAGCACATGCTGCGAAAGTACTTGGATTATCCAGATGATATGGTCGTTTCTGCGGTACTTTATGCATTGATCCATATCTACGAATTTGCGCCGGATTTGAAGGAGCTACTACTACGATTCGCTGATGGCGATGGCAGAGACAACGGGGAAATGCCAATTCAAACACAGGCGATCGAAGGCCTAGCTTTGTATTCCCGTGAAGATGCATCAGCATTATCGAAGCTGTTGGAAGTGGCATCAAAGAACGAGACAGCGGAGGCACCACGCGCAAGAGCGTGGAAATGCATCGCCGAACTGTTCGGCGTTCCTTGGCAACGAGAATACTCGGATGCGATGATCTGGGATCCGGAATCCGAAAAGTCCATTTCAATCCGAAGGGAGGTGCATGCGGCCGTTGAGGCTAGAGACGGGAAGCCTATTACAGCATAGTTTGATGCCCCAAAGTGGGGACCGAAAACCTCTGGGGACAAACAATTTCTTCGGTGATAGTAGCACGGGCCGCCATTGATAGTTGGCCTGTTGATTCCCTTTGACGACGGCAATGAGGGCCAAGCCGCCGCGGCTGGTGAAGTGAGTGTCGAGCAGCCTCTTGGTGAGTCGAATTATCCTACCACTGACTTCAACCTAAAGCCAAAGAGCTGAAGTAATTCTCTACTGAAGCGGCCTGATTAAATCGGAAACGGGGACACCCAAATAATGTCCCCGGGAGATTCGGCCCCGTCCCGTTAGCCTCCAATAAAATGTGTGTCCCCAGATTGTCCAGGCTGCCGGAGAGAGCGCCTCCAGCGGCGAGTACCCTAGTCAGACGGGGGGAGGCAATGCAGGAAACAATCAAAACACCTACAATCCCACGGAGACGTTGGATGACGACTGGTTGTTGCCCGATGAAGCGAATCGCCGCGAAGACAGTGGCCTCTTGGATCTGACTCCTGAATCCGCGTTTAATAAGATGGTGTCGGACCCGATGTTTCGGGCGATGCTCGAGCAGTTCCTGAGAAACCGCGCGACGTGGCCGGATCCCGACGTGATGTCCGATAAATCGATCTGGGATAGCTGCATGCAGTTGTACTGGAGGGTCAAATTCCATCAAACCCTCTCCGCGGCGGAGAAAGCGAGGTTTGAGAGTTCCCTGAATGGTGCCACCGAGGACAAGCGAACTCCGTTGTGCGACCACTGGGTGTTTTGGTTCGCTCCAGAATCGGTTCGACTATTTGTGTTGGCACCAGAAGCCGCTGCCGAGATCGCTCAACAACGGTCGGCTAGGGCGGCATTGGTTGGAAAACTAGCGTCTGCTGATTCGAAAGCGCATTACCGGGCATTGATGGACATGTACCGATCAGGTAAGTACACCAACGAGATGCTCAACTCCACCGCCGGAGTCTACGGGGAACATTTCTTGGCCGTGTTGGGAGTACCACTTAAAGGGACTCAGCTGGCTAAAGAGGCCGTTGAAAATGTCGGAGGTCTTGCATCTGGGGTTAATAAAGTTGATAATGTGCCAAGGGGAGCGAGGGGGCCAGCAACCGCGTGGGACGGCTTTTACGAAGCTCTTGCAGGCGGTCCCGTTCGAGACTTGACTACAGGTCGAGTTAAGATTCAGGGCAATGGAATTGACGTTGTTGAACGGCATCTAGCCCGATTCGGTCCGGATAAGGCGAACAGCGTAATGGTGCAACGCCTGCGTGACATCGCGGATGGAAAGATCACAGCAACGGCTCAAGACCTTAATTTCTACACTCACGAACTACGTGAGTTCGTGAGATATCGGCGGCTTGGGTGGCGGAACGGGGTTCCCGGCAATGCAGATGCAGCGACCGATCTTTGGCGGCAAACTCACAGTGCAACTCTGGATGACTATGGGTTTCCATTACAGGCTGATGACCTGCTGTATCACCCAGACGCTTTGAAATTCTTGTGGGAATAGCGAAATGGAACTGGACAAAAACCAACTAGTCATTCTTGAAACCGTGCATTCTCGCAATGGCGAATGCAATTGGTACAAAGTGAGCCGTCGGGTTCTCTCGTTGCTGGATAGCCCCGCTGAGCTGAAGTTGTCACCACTCCTTGATGCGGGCCTGATCGAAGAATCATCGCTGGACGGCGAACCTTTACCCCGGTTGCATGTAACTGCGAAAGGTAAACAGGTTCTTGCTGAGCAAACAGCGAATCAAACGCCGCGTGCTTAGCAATGAAGGCGGTGGCGAGCGTTAACGCGGCGACGGGAAGCCGCCGGAATCTTTTTAGGATGCACCGCCGGGCGGATGCGTGTTACCGAAGCGAAATCCCGACGCGTCGGGACACGCCCGGCGGAACCTGAGTTGACGTTCCAAAGGAATGGAGTGCGGCTTGCAGCGGAGAGAACTTTTCGGTTGGTAACGCGAAAAGGACTAGCGTTTGGGCGGTCGAGTGCCACGCGGTTTTACCTGCTCAACCTCCGCCGAGACCGCAACGGGGGGGATGTGTGTGCGGCGAATCTTTGTGTTGGTGGAAATGGCTTGGCGGGAATCGGCCGCCGGACAACGCTTCACTCGTCCACTTGCTACGGGCGGTGTGACCAAGGGGCAACGATCCATCCTTTTTGATCATGGGGGGAGGCTTGGTAGCCGGTCAGTCAGCGCTCCGCCGGGACAAGCCCGAGCGGTGGCGGTTTGGCCAAGGGGCGACGAGCCATCTTTTTGATTATTAGGAGGGGCGCTCTAGCTACCCAGACTTTCGCTCCGGCGGGGTAAACCCGCACGGGGGCGGTTTGGTCAAGGGGCAACGCTCCTCATTTTGGATTGTGGGGAGAGTGTGGTGTCTCATCTTGCACCGTTGGTGCGAAAGACCGCTGGGAGCCGTTTTCTGTTAGCGGAGTTTTTCCATGGCGTATTCCGCCTGAAGGCGGGACTACAAGCGGGGCCGTTTCGGCGGGGAACGGGAGCATTTGGCGAGGTAACGGTGGTTGGTGTCTTTCCTGTTGGCAGGTTTTTTCCATGGCGTATTCCGCCTGAAGGCGGGACTACAAGCGGGGCCGTTTCGGCGGGGAACGGGAGCATTTGGCGAGGTAACGGTGGTGGGTGTCTTTCCTGTTGGCAGGTTTTTCCATGGCGTACTTCCGCCCGAAGGCGGGACTACAAGCGGGGCCGTTTCGGCGGGGAACGGGAGCACTTGGCGAGGTAACGGTGGTTGGTGTCTTTCCTGTTGGCAGGTTTTTTCCATGGCGTATTCCGCCTGAAGGCGGGACTACAAGCGGGGCCGTTTCGGCGGGGAGCGGGAGCATTTGGCGAGGTTCCGTTGGTTGGTGTCTTTCCTGTTGGCAGGTTTTTTCCATGGCGTATTCCGCCTGAAGGCGGGACTACAAGCGGGGCCGTTTCGGCGGGGAACGGGAGCACTTGGCGAGGTAACGGTGGTTGGTGTCTTTCCTGTTGGCAGGTTTTTTCCATGGCGCATTCCGCCTGAAGGCGGGACTACAAGCGGGGCCGTTTCGGCGGGGAACGGGAGCACTTGGCGAGGTTCCGTTGGTTGGTGTCGTTTCTGTTGGCAGGTCTTTTCCATGGCGCATTCCGCCTGAAGGCGGGACTACGAGCGGGGCCGTCTGGTGTACAGCGGAATCATTTGGCGAGGTTGCGTTGGCTGGCGGTGATCAGGTCCGGTCCGGGCAGTATTACGTGGTCGCCGGTTCAAGCTCGTTCGGTGGGCTGCTGGCTTCTGTTGTCCGTCTTTCGCGACAACGATTTTTTCGGTAGGTTGCTGTGACTGGGGGACCGGATGGGCCGTGCCGGCTGGCTATGCTGGCTGGCTTGGCGGGCCGCGGAACGTGACCAAATTTAGCCAAATCAATGACTCGGCTGCAAAAGGACCGGCGATGACAAGTGCCCCTGCCGATCGGTTGGACGAGACGCGGTTACCACCGGGCCCGCGGGGCAAGTGGGGGACGACTCTCCAGCTGATCCGCAATCCGCGAGTTGCCTTGGAGCGGTGGGTCAAGCAGTTTGGTGACCCCTTCTATTTCTGTCCATTGAACGGCCCAGTCGTGGTGACGGGGCGCGAGGACCTGCTGCGTGTGATTCATGGTCAGGATCCTAGCATTTACGAGCCGTTTGCGTCTCAGACCACCGTGCCGCTATTGGGGCCTGGTTCGATGTTGGTCTTGTCGGGGGATCGTCACAAACGCGAGCGACGTTTGACTTCTCCGATGTTTCAGGGCGAACGGATGAAGGTGTATGGCGGGCTTATGCAGGAGATCGCCATCGAGTGTTTGCTCCAGCATCTGGAACGCTCCCCCGAGCGGGTGCTGACAGCGGATCTGATGCAGGACATCTCGCTGAGGATCATCATTCGAGCGATTTTTGGTGGGGACGACCCGCAATTGGCCCAGCGGATGTTTGTTGCCAGTAAGGTGCTGGCCGGGCGAGCAAATCCGTTGCTGTTCTTTACGCCGCGGTCTCATTTTTCCTGTTGGGGCTGGAGTCCCCGGGACCGATGGCTGAAGGCCAAGCGACAATTGTGCGATTTGTTGGATATTGCAATTGAGGCGCGTTCTCGCGACTCACAACCTCGCGTCGATATTCTGGCCATGCTGTGCCAAGCAACCTATGAGGACGGTCAGCCGATGAGTCGCGGGGACATCCACGCGGAGTTGTTGACGTTTCTGTTTGCTGGCCATGAGACCACAGCCTTGTCTTTGACCTGGGCCATCTACCACATCCATCGTGATGTCCGAGTCCAGCAGACGCTGAGGGACCAATTGGACGCGTTGCCCGACGAAAGTCCAACCGGCTTGGCGGAAGCCGACTACCTCAAGGCAACGATTCAGGAAACGTTGCGAATCAACCCCTTGGTGACGGAGACGCTCAGGAAGTTGCGTGAACCGTTGGACTTGGGCGGCTATCGCTTGCCAGGGGGCATGGGCTTGGCGTTGGCGACGGTCTTGGCCCATTATAACCCTGAGACCTATCCCGAGCCGGACGTGTTTCGACCGGAGCGGTTCTTGGAGCGATCCTTTTCGCCGTTCCAGTACATGCCTTTTGGGGGCGGGCATCGGCGGTGCATTGGGGCGGCGTTCGCTTCGTACGAGATGGCGGTGGTCTTGGGCGTGCTCTTGCGGCGGTACAACTTTCAATTGCTGGACCCACGTCCCGTTGTGCCAACCCGCCGCAGCGTCACCATGGGCCCCTCCAGTCCTGTGCCCGTCAAAATCTCCCCACGCTAAGCACTTGTCCGCAAATTAGTTACCGAATTGCTCGAAACGGTCAGCGTCCAATTGCCGCAAAAACCGGGTGCTAACGCACTCCGGCTGATTTCCAATTCGGTAAGTTAATTACTGACAAGTCCTAAGGGACGCAAAACCTGCCGACTGCCTGTGGCGGAGGCCGAACAAAAGAGCTAATCGTTCACGGTTGGGAGGTAATCCTTTGGGCTGGGGGCGTTCCGCAAGCCAGATCTTTTACGGGGCACACTCATGTCATTCTCCAGGTGCTTTCCACGCAAACGATCGTTGTTTTTGTCCGACTTGCTCCACGGCACCCTACGGGACTACGGGACGTGAGCGGTTACCAGAAGTTGGCTGGCGCCTGTGGGGTGCCTGTGGGGTGCCTGTGGGGTGCCTGCTGGGCGGCTATCGGGAGCCCTGGTGTTGGTCGGGCTCAAGGGACTGTACGCGCTCCAGGGTGTAGGCAACTTCAAGCGGTAGTTGTTGCTGCGTTTTCTCATCGCCATTGTAGGCTTCGTAACGCAGGAAAACCGGGCCTCCCAACGGGTGACCGGCGTGATTTGGCCGGACTGGCTGCCATTCGTTTTCTCGCCAAAAATAGGTAGAGACCAAGCCAGCCTCACGCTTGAGACGGACCTTGAGCGATGTTGGATTGACGTCGTCGCCCCATTCCCGTTCGGGGATCCAATGGTTGGCAGCGATTGGTGGTGTGTATCCCTCACGGTTGTCTCTGAGCAGACCGTATCGTGTTCCTCGCTCACGGGTTTCGCACATAAAACCAACGGCCTGCTCGCGACTGTCCACCAACGCCAGGCTCCAGACACGTACGTGATCGCCTGCCGACGAGGCGGACAGTGTTGGCTGAACGCTGATGGTCACATCAAAGTCGCCATCAAGAGTCCCTGGCGAGTAGGCTCGAGCGATTCCTGGGCCGCGGCCGTCTAGGGTCAAACGAACCGTTTCGCCGTCGGGCCGAGCAACGCCATGACTCGTGGAAACGTGCCAGTTGGTATCCATCGTCATGTACGGCGCCGTGTGTAGGCGGACTTCTCGCAGCGTGTACGTCACCGGGTTCGCTGGGCCGCTGAAGGTGGCGTTCTCCAACAACCAGCCAATCCACAGTGTTTCTGGGAGCTGTACCGTGTGCAAACCCGTCGATTCCCACACGCCTTCTTCGCGACTCCAGGAGGTCGCCCAGATGTCGCTTCGACGACTGAATCGCACTCGCAGCGGGTTGTCGCCAACGGTGGGCCACTGAGTGTGGGGAACATTGAGTAGGGGCTGGTGCGAAGCCGCTGGCCTGCCGCGTCTGACCAGCGCGGAGCCGGGTATCCAGTAGCTCCGCCCCACTCCATCCGTCCGTAAGAAGTTCCCGCCCCACTGACCGGGAGAGCGACTAGCCAGCAGGCCGGGGTAGGCACCGGGCGCGCGGACCAGGAAGTCCAGGGACGCTTGGTGGCCGGGCTGACCTGCGATCGAGACCTCGGCCTCCAGGTCAAAATCGCCAGTGACCTTGTGGAGCAGACGCGGGGCGGTATCAGCCGCGTAGTGCCCGCAGTCCAGTCGGCTATTGGCCGGGACCGTGACGCGCAAGACTCCCGACTCAGGGAACTCGACCTCGGCTCGCACCCCACGTCGCTCTGGTGGATCTGCCAGTACCCACCCGTCAGCTGCCGCCGCATCGGTCAGCGAAAAGGGTTTTTCGCCGAACGGCGTGCGGGAGGGTGACCAAAATTCGGGTTCCGCTGGGATGCCATCTGCAGCCCGGACCAAGCCTGCCCCAGCCGCTTCAAATGGCTCGACGGTCGCGGTGCGATAGTTCAGTTTCTCGCCGGCATTGAGGATCAACGGCTCGCCTTCACCGCTCACCTCGACGGCGCCGGAGATAACTGCGACGCCCGAATCATCCAGGATGAAGTCGGTCCCCTTGGGCTTGACGAGGCGGCCCTTGTGCATGAACTCGATGTTCTGATACGCGATGCCATGACGGCCAACGCGGGCTCCGCCTCGCTCCAGGGTCACGCGGATACCCATGCCGTCAGGTGGATAGTTGACTGTGATTTCAGAATTGGGTTGCACCACGACCATCGTGCCGTCCCACAACTCGACGGTGACGGCGTGCCCCCCCGCCCGGATTTTATCGCCAGGGAGGATGTCACCGCCCCAGACGGCGGCCTGCTCCGGTGCCTGCTCGATAAGTTCCACATAGCCCACGTACGCTTGTTCGGGTTGCCGCCAAGCTCCCGAAGGCCCGCGGTCGGTGGCCGGCCCGAAAGTGACCCAAATCTGTGCTGGCGAGCGGACAGTGAACTCTTGCTGTGCCTCGGTGGCCACGCCATCGGCAGCCACCGCCAGGCTGGCAACGCTGCGCGCGGACCGCTGCGGGATCCCCGTGGGGGCCGCGTCGACCGACATGGTGGTGTTCGTATTGCTGGCCCTCATCCCGCCCCGCCGGGGTTCGGGAATTTTGACAATCGCGCGATACTTTCCAGGTGCGACGACAAAGGGGCCCAGGGTGGCCGGGTCATTGCGCGGGCGAGCTTCCGCCGCGGCACCTCGGTCAACCTGCCAGCCTTCGGCGGCGCCAACCCAGTTGCCTGAGCCCTGCATGATTCGCGTCCCGATGGGGTTACTCCCAGTGTCAAGGTTGGCATTGTCCCGGACGATGATCGCGCGGCTGCCGTCCGCTACCCAGCCGAGTCGTTTGGGCGGATCCTTGGCGGGACGCGGCGCAGCAGGTGGTTCGCGATACGGCACCATCTGATCGATTCCACGATCCCAGACTTGCCCGTCCAGCCACCGCAATGTAGAGGCTTTTTGCTCCTCAGTGAGTTGCAGAAAATCAGAAAAAGTTCCCAGGCGTAATCGCCACTTGCACCACTCGTTCCACTCCTGCTCGATGTCGGTGAGCTCCGCCTCGAGGCCCGGAATGATCACTTCGCGGAGCTGGATGCGCTGTCGCATGCCATCTACCACGCTCCTGTCCGACGCCAGGGCAAACGGTGCTGATGTGCCACCGGTTTGGTAAGTTTGGAGGTCTCGGCCCGTGTTCCGCAGCAAGGTACGGGATCGTGCGAGTAACTCTTGGGCCTCGCGATGGCGTTCCAGTAGGCTCGTGGCATACTGCCGCGGCGAGCTGCCCTGGGCCGGATGCCCCGGTCGCGAGAGCGGGTGAATGTTCTCTTGGGACCAGACAGA
This sequence comes from Pirellulaceae bacterium, assembly GCA_018402565.1. Lineage (GTDB taxonomy): Bacteria > Planctomycetota > Planctomycetia > Pirellulales > Pirellulaceae > M30B19. Next base: position 87,066 of record JAGYIQ010000007.1, read on the forward strand.
GACCGTGCCGACAGAGACCGTACCGATCAGTGCACTCAATGAAGCGATCAACAGGCAGAGGGCTCGCGCGAACGGAAGCCTATTGGAAGTGGCGAGTCGCTTGCTAATGGGCAAACTGGATCGGCATTGCCTGGGCGATGTCGTGGAACCGTTTCGCGTGTTCATGGTTAGCTCTTAATCACTAATCAAATGTTTTTGAAATAAGGACCGGCTGTCCGGACTACTGACGGCTGGCTGCCCAGGTCCCGGTCGGTGCACCGTATCGATTGCCGGCCTGCCACTCGCCCTGCCCGGCCCCTGCGCCGACCGAGCCGGAGACGCTGCCCTGAAAATCCACAACCAGATCGGGTCCCCGTTTTAAGGGCGTCGTGATGCGCCCTGTCAGCTGGGTTGTCAGTCGACCCTGTGGATCAACGGACCCCGCGATGGTTCCTTGAAAACTACTGCCATCGTAGCGACCACTCACAAAACCGGTCACTTGGCGATTCGCAGTTATTTCGTAGCGAATGGTCCCCGTTGCTTGCCCACGGATCTCGCCCTGATAGCTGCCGACCACATTCTTTTGATCCTTCGTCAGTTGGGCGATGCCTTGTGCTTCGGCTCCCAGATCCTCGCTTATCCCCTCCGCTGCCGTGATGGACATTGTGGCGGAAGGATCAAAGGCTACCGGATTTCCCGCCTCATCGTAGTAGAAGTCGCCTTGACCGCCGGCGCGATACCAATCGACCAACGCGGCGGTTTCCTCCACGCTAGATCCGCTTGGGCCGTCGTTCCAACGGGTTGTCCGAGCACCTGTTTCATCTCGGGAGACTTTTACCCATTTGGGTTGCGGATTTTCATCTGGTGGCACCGGCCAGCCGCGAAATTCCGGACCGTCTTCAAATTCTGGGCCACCGATTTGCCAATAGGCCCAGCGTTCCCCGCGAATGAAACGGATTTCCGGTTCAACCAACTGCCAACCATTGACCTGCAAGCTCTCGCCTGGTTTCGCTTGAATCACCCCCCAATGCTCTGCAGGGAGTCCTTGGGGCTGAGGCGAAGCGGAACCACCGGCGATGGTGGAAGGTTGGTTTTGATCTAATTTCGACTTTTGCGATTCTGAGGACGTTTCCGACTTGAGCGGCTCTCCCTCGGAATCGGGGTTGGGAATGATCTGAATCCCCGACGCAAGTTTTTCGGTTGATGGATCAGCAGGCAGGACCGGGATCGTAGGCAGAGCGGTCCGTTCTGCCACTGCCGCAGGATCGATCCTGATTTCGCCTCCGGAGAAAGCAGTCCGAGGGGCTCCCGGGCCGGTCGTGTCGGGCGGCACTTGCTGGCCTGGGGCCGTGGTTGTCGGGCGCGACAGATCGGTGTCCGACTGCTGAGTGGTTTCGGTTTGACGTTGCCCGGTGGTCGAGTCCGATTGATCAGTCGCCGCGACAGCTTGGTCCACAGCTTGGTCCACAGCTTGGTCGGCAGCTTGGTCCGCAGCTTGGTCCGCAGCTTGCGCGGCAGCTTCGCGTTCAGCCTGTCGTTGTTCCAATCCGGCTTGCACGAGCGGTTCGAGGCGTTTGATGGAACGCAGCAGCTTCGCTTGAATGTCTGCCGGTAAATCGGCATCTTTTAGGCCCTCTAAAAACTTCTTTTGAACGGTCGGGTGGCGTTGCAAGACGCGAAGGGCAAACTGATCGTACATTTGGCGTTCGACAAGTCGGTAGTCCAGACCCCGGCGATCAAAGCCGGTCTGAAATCCTGCTCTTGCTCGGTCCGCTTCACTCAAACCTTCCCAGTGGTCGATCCACTCATCCAGTTCTTGGGCAGCCTCTTGGGACGTGTTGGCCCAAGCCGCCCACTGGTCGGTGTCTGGATCGTAGTCATCCAAGCCGACTTGAGGCGGTGTTGCCTCGGCAGGGGGTAGAGTGGGTGAATGCCACAGGAAGGTCCCAAAGAGTAAAAGCGACATGACCCTGGTGGGCAGGCCCAGCCAACGATTTGCCGGTGAGATCAGTTGAAAATGCATTTCTACTCTCTTTCGTGCGTGAAAGTCGCCAGGCCGAACTGGGGTGCGGCACGCACCACTCCTCGGTACGAGCCACTTTCGTCCATTGGAATTTAGAACAAATAGCCGCCTGGTCCCTGGCCAATGGGTTGATCACGAACTCGAGCGCGATACCGACCCACTCGATACGTATCGGTGTGGCGAAACAGTTTTTCCGGGTATTTACCCACGTACGTGTAGAAAGTGACGGTCACTTGATCACCATCGATTTGGACTTTGGGTTGCCAATCTTGGGGGCGTTCCGCTTGCCATTCCCATTCTTTGGCAGGGGTGGTGGGGAGACAATGGTCTTCATCGTCTGGATCCTGTGGCTCCACTGCCGCCTGCCACGGATCGGCGTCCAGCAGGCAGTGGGAGCCCCATTCGATCCCGTGCCAAGCCGCTCCAAACTCGTTCAGCTCGCGGCGGAGCATCGAAGCCGCCAAGTAGGACCCTGCGGAGCCATCACCTTCGACGACATCCATAAAGTCATCAACCGCGTCCCAAGGCTTGGGTGCCTTGAACAAATGTTGTTCAAGCACGGGGACTTCGTCGGGGTTTGGGAACGGTGCGTCATGGGGCAATGCCCAGACCACTCCCGTGGCATTGCCCTCCTCGTGAAATACGTAGGCGCGCAAAACAAATCCAGGTTTTAATCTCAGCGGTTTAAACAGCTCAACGACTTTACCGGGATCATATTCGCTTTTCATCCAACCCGACTTCAGTGGCTTCGTCTCCTCGGCAAAAAAGTCTCCCGGATGTTGTTCCATTGGTGGCGTCCAAATTTCCATCGCTTGTCTTCTCAACTCGGCGATGGCCTGGGCATTCAGCATGGCAGCGGGTGTCTCTGGATGACCGGGCGCTGCGGTAGGTCGCCCGGGACCCGCTGCAGGAATTGTTCCAGTGGATGGTCCAATGAGCACTCCTGGCGGCGGCCCGGAGCGCGGACCGGGGGGTGGGCCGGGGGGCGGACCGGGACCTGTTACGATCCTCGAGGGTGGGTGGAGTGTTGGTCGCTCGATAATAGGTTTATTTAAATCTGCTTCTTTTTCCATTTGCTCAATCGCCGCTCGCAGTTGATCGATACGGGAAGCTCCCGTCGCGGGTTCGGATTGGACTCGCGGAGGTCGCGTCTGCGCATGCCCAGCGGTTTCACCGGCAGGCATGGCTGCGGATTCAGGGCCAGTGTCAAATTCCTTGTCATCGCCGAGCAATTGCAGTTCCAAGGATTTCAGTTGAGCATCCAATCGCAGCAGACCCGAGAATTGCGGCAGATCGGATGACGATTGAGCCACTGGAGGGCGTCGCAGGGGAGGCGGCGGCATCAAGCCAACCGCGGTGCCTTTGTCAGTGCGATCGGTTGTTGGCAATTGAGTTGGTTTCTGTGCCATCTGGGGATGGCGCAAGGTGCCAAGCAATACCTCCATCACGAATGGAAGTCGCGCTGGATCGTTTTGCGGCGGTGTATAGATATCCAATTCAAAACGTTTTTCACCAGAAACGATGGTCAATCGATAGAGCGTGAACAAGCGTTCGCGACCAACAATCCCCGAGACAAACACGGCGGGCAAGTCGCCGAGCAAAAGCCATTGCGAGTACCCCTCAAGAAATCCGCTGCCAGCCTCTTGTTGAAAGGCCAGTAAAGCTTGCCGCGCATCGGGAGCCGGTTGGGAATCCGCAAATAGGTGTATTCGATATTGACCTGACGGTGATTCTAATTGATGGAACGGCCGATTCGTGACCGAGTCACGACGGAGTTGACTATCCAGTTTCCAGCTGGGGAAAAAACTGAAACGATAGTCTCCCGAGGGATGCGAGTAATCAGGGCACGGGGCAGCTACACGTTCGGACAATTGCAGTCGGAGCGGCAGTTGGAGTCGCTGTTGCCCTCGCAAAACTTCCAACTGTGGTGACTCGCCAATACTCGTGGTATACAATACGGCAGCCATATCTTCGGGCGTATTTATTTGACGCTTATCGACACGTAAGATCAAATCGCCACTAACGAGCCCCGCCTGAGACGCCAATCCGCTGGCGGACACTTGAGTGACACGGACCCCAGCGGGTTCATGCAGCCCGCCACGGGAGTGAGCGTCTTCCAGACTGCCTGCTACGATATGGAACCCGAGCGGTTGGAAGCCGCCTTCCAGCTTGGTCCGTACCTGCTTGGTACCCGGCGGGAGTACAGGCGTCGCAGCCTGTGCCGGGCCGCGATCGTCGGAACGTGGGTCCTGATCAGCGACGAACGATTCTTCGTTGTTCGACCGATCGCTGGACGGGGTCCCCTGATCCAACCGAGACGCGGCCGCTAACGGTCCGCTAAAACACAATAGCCCAAAGCTAAACAATAAAAGAGTTTTCGTCATTTTGCTTCCGTTCTGCATTTTGCCCTTCGTTCGATCGCACTTGTGAGGGAATGAAGTCAGCCGACTCTCGGCATGGCGGTCCCGAGCGACTCTCGTCGTATGAAAACACAACTTTGATCTATCAGGCACAAACGCTCACGAATCAGATTCCTCACGGTGTCGTAATTGACAGCAGTGCATGCGAGTCGAATGTCCCAGGGACCACCGACGACCAGTATTTCATGATTTGCATCAGTAGCTTCAACCTGCCGAACTTGGTTCCAGACCGTAAAGGGCTCCCAGGAACTCCATTGCCCCCCTTTCCAAGTGAGCCAAAACGCGACGGTCGTGACCCACCTGATCGATGCGTCAAGTTGTCGCTGCTCAATGGAAGGCAAAACCCCCACGCCGCGGTCGGACACATAAAAAACCACGGCAGTGCTGCGCAACACGGCCTTGATTAACAGCCAGGCAAGTAGGAACGTTCCGAGCGAACCGGCCACCAGGATCAGGGCGGGGCCAGCGCTGTCGATACCGCTACTTTCCGTCAGGTGGATGCCCTGCCAAAAGGTTAGTCCGATGATCGCAGTCAGGATCAGCAACGTGCCGACTCGCCCGGGGCCTCCCTCGATCAATCGACTGAACCGGGCGGTCGTTCCCGACCACGTATGCAGGACGTCTGATGGGGGCGATCCGCCTGATGATTGTCGTCGTAATCCTCGTCTAGCACTGGCCTGGCGAGACTTTGTTTTTGTCGTCACGATCATGACCTGCGTTGGTTGGTACAGAGCCCCGCCTGTCGGACGTGAGTCTAGGGTGCAACATCCATGCCACTTCGTTGTAGTCCTGATGTGAGGTTGGCTTGCATCGGGCAATCTTTCGTTATTTCGCTGATTAAATTACTGGAAGGTGCCTACGCGCAGCTGTGAGGCGGGGGAACAAGTGTGCCTAATTCGACTGTTCCGCTCACCAGGTGTGCCGTGTCGCTCGTTCGGAGGTCGGCAAAGGGAGGGACGCATCGGCTGTTGCATGGCTGGCTCGGCTGACGTATTCGCCTTGGTCTGTCGGTGCGCTCGATGGGGCAGGATTTCATACCAGCGAGATGCTCCGCCAGTGGACTGTGGGTGGATTGACCCACGAGTATCGAAGATCTACCCTTGTCTCAGTCCAGCAAAGTGGAACAGGGCGCTCGGTGCAGGGAGGACGCGAAGGTCGCGGGCCAAAGGTTGGGACCATGAGAGATGACCGCGATCAGGACGATGGAGCAGGCTGGAATAACCTGGCTGCCGATGATCTGGCTGAGGCTGAGCGGGCCGTGGATGATCTAGCCGCGAATGATCGGGCTGAGGGTGACTTTGAGCGGGCACAGTTTCCGATTCGCCTCAATTTGCCCACTGCGGACGAGGTGCCCTTAGAGGAAGCTCGGGAGGCGGTTCGCCGCGAGTACCGCGATGCGGTTATCTGGAAACGAATGCGGTGTCGCAAGGTCGAGCGGTTGTCGGAGTCCGAGACGGGCACCGTGTTTGTGCTGGACGTGGGGCATGCGGTCGAATTCGACTGGACTTGGGAAGGGGCGACCGCCTTTCGCCCCTTGCTGCTGAATGAGTTTGTCACCGAGCAAGCCTCGTTTGAGGACGACTCGAACGAGCGGTCCAACGTCGCCGACTCGGTCTTGTGGTCGGGTGAAGTTCTGGAAGTGGACGAAGCCGCGGGACGGATCTACGTCTGCGTCGCGGATCCCGAGCTTCCACCGACGACGGGTACTTTTTTTGTCAGACCATTTGAGTTCCTGGCGTGCTTGCAGAGCTTGTTCAACGAGCCGGCCTTTGAGCGGCTCCGCGAGTTGCTGCCGGAGCGCCTGTTGGCGGCCGAGGGTTGGGTTCATCCCGCCGTTGACCGGTTCTCGGCGGTCGGGCTCACCCAGCTGCGAGAGTGGTGGGGCAAAGCCTGGAGCGTCTTGTGGGGACCGCCGGGGACCGGCAAAACCCATACCACGGGGCAACAAGTCGCGCAACTGTTGTCGGACCCCAGCGAACGGATCCTGGTCGTGTCGACCACCAACCGAGCAACGGATGCCGTCGCCTTGGCAGTGGGCCGTGCGGCCAAGAGCACAGCGAACGCCGAACTGCTGAGTGGTTCCTTGCTGCGGATCGGCAAAGGGGCCTCGTTGCAAAAGTACGTGGCCGCAGACCTGGTGGAGATGCTGCAAGGCACGGAAGCGGCGTTTCTGGGCCAGATCGATGAACTCTCACTGCAGGTGGCGCGGACGGCCGACTCGGCGGAAAAAGCCCTGCTCCGCAAACAGATCAAAGAGCTGCGCTCGAGCATGCAGGACGCGGCTCAGCGGAACTTTCTGGACAGGGAAGTTCGAGTGGTTGTCAGCACGGCCTACAAGGCCACGACGTTTCTCCGCCGCCAGGAGCTCAAGGAAGATCTGGAAGTGGGGCTGGCGCCGTTCACGACGATCTTCATCGATGAAGCTGGGTTGATTTCACGAGCAGCGGTGGCCGCCTTGTCGCTCCTGGCCAGCCGCCGCGTGGTGTTGGTGGGAGACTCCAAACAATTGGCACCCATCAGTCGAATCAGTCGCATCTTGCCAACCCAACAGATGAAATGGTTGGCCAATAGTGGTCTCAGTCATTTGGAAGCGATCAGGACCGCAGAAGTCGGCGTGCATGTGCTGCAGGAACAGCGGCGGATGCACCACCAAGTCTGTCGGGTGGTTTCGCAGTATCAATACGATGGCCTTCTGGTCACGGCACCGGAGGTCCAACAGCGAGACAATCGCCTGCCCGATTTGTGGCGGCAGCAACCCAGAGCCATCTGGTACGTGTTGGATGACGACGGAGAAGAGCTGCCCAATATCCGTGCCGAACGCGGCCCGGGCAATCGCAGCTGGATTCGCGTCGCGACCCGCAAGATTCTGGCCCGACTCTTGGCAGATCCGACTTTCCGTTCGGCCCACGGTTTGTTCATCTCTCCCTTCAAAGCACAGGCCATGGAGATCGGAGCTTTCTTTGCGGAGCAAGAATGCCACAGTTGGGCTGCCGCCACCGTGCATAGCCAACAGGGGTCGGAAGCCGATATCGTTCTGTTCGACACGGTGAATGCAGGCAGTTACAGCTGGCCTTACAGCGATTGGAAACGATTGGTGAATGTCGCCTTAAGTCGCGCTCGTGAAGCGGTCATGGTCATTGCCAGTCGGGCGGAGATGGACGAGCCTTACCTGCGGCCATTACTGCAGTCTCTCGCCTCGCGCGTCGTCCGCAAGCGAGGGAGCCAACTGGTGTGGGAAGCGGTGCCGCCCCAGGCGACCTACGTGCCACCCACCGGAGAGGCGGTCCACGAAAGCCATTCGATCGGTTATCAAATCAGCAAACGCCAGGAACTGCGCCCCGTGCTCTCGCAAGAGCAGCAACGGCTGTGTGGCTTGACCCTCGATGGAAAGCCGCGGCTGGTCAGAGGCGTGGCCGGCAGCGGCAAGACGGTGGTGCTGGCTCATTGGCTGATGCAAACCGTTCAACAACTGGCAGACACGCCGAATCTGCGAGTTTGGGCGGTGTTTGCCAATCGTTCACTGCAATCGTTGATCGGCGATTCGATTGAATCGGCTTGGCAGCAAGAGATGCAGGGCCAGTCTTTCCCGTGGGATCGCGTCTCGCTGCGGCACATCCGCGAGATTCTAGATGGGCTATTGCCGGAAGTTGGGTTGAAACTCGAGACATTTCAGTTTGATTATGACGCCGCGGCCAAGGCCTATCTGGCACGAGTCAAAGTCGAAGACATGCAGCCTCGCTGCGACGCGCTGTTTATCGATGAAGCTCAAGACATGGGGCCACACGCCTTGAAGCTCCTGGCGGGGATTGTGCGTCAAACCGATTTGGCGGACGGCAATCGTCGGTCGGTAAACATCTTTTACGACAATGCACAAAACATCTATGGACGAGGCACCCCCACCTGGTCCGAGCTGGGGCTGGACATGCGCGGTCGCTCGAGCGTCATGAAGGAGAGTTTTCGCAGCACAAAGCCGATCACCGATTTTGCCATCAATGTGCTCTACCAGTTACAGCCAACCGAGAGTAATCCCGATCGCAAAGAGCTGATCGCCCGCGGCTTGATCGAACGTACGGAGCGCAATGGTCGTGAGTGGTGGGACGTGCGGTTCAATCAGATCGCTGGTCCCCAGCCAACCTTTCGGCAATTCAGCGGCGTCGAACAGGAGTATCAGGCGATCGGTCTTTATCTGCGGGAACTGATTGAAACGGAGGGAGTGCAACCGGCGGATATCTGTCTGATTTACAACGGGCCGAATGTTCCGCAGCAACTGCAGCAGTACGTTGAGCCCGTGCTGGAAAGTTTGGGTGTCGAGATATCCGTACAAGCCAGTAAACCGTTCACTCGCAGTCGCCAAACACTGTTGGCCACCACCTCCCATTCATTCAAGGGATACGATGCGGAGGTCGTCATCATCCCGGCCGTCGAGCAATACCGAGCCAAAGAACGAGGAATATTGGCCAATAATTTGTATGTCGCGATGACTCGAGCCAGATCGATTCTGAGTCTGTTCGGGCAACGCCTACCCCATCCAGACGCCCAAACGATCTGTCGAGTCATCGAAGCGACTCTCGACAACTTGCACGAACGACCGTCCGTGGAGGGTGAGATCAGTTCATTAGACGATCTGGCTGATTTACTTCAGCTCATCGGTGAAGGCCAGCGAAAATGGTTGACCGGCTTGTGGAGTCGTTATCGAGTATCGCAGGAACCGTTGGTGGCCAAGACGGGTGAGATCATCGCTGAACCGTTGTTCTGGTTTGAGGCGGCGGGAAAATGCTATGCCTGCTTTGGCAACGAGGCGCCTCGGCAGCGGGTGGCACAACGACTGGTCGACTTCGGCGTGTGGCTGCTCGGTGTTGGGCAAAATCCGGAGGAGGAGACGCGGACATGAAAGTTCTCTTCCTGCATGGTTGGCACAGTGTTGTGGGGGGCGTGAAGCCGTCGTACCTAATTCAGGCGGGGTGCGAGGTGATCAATCCGCCGCTGGACGATGACGATTTTGGGGCCGCGGTGCGGACGGCCCAGGCGGCTTATGACCAGCATCAACCACAGGTGATTGTCGGTAGTTCGCGGGGCGGCGCGGTGGCACTGAATATCGACTCGGGGGATACGCCATTGGTGCTGCTGTGCCCGGCTTGGCGGAACTGGGGCACTGTCACAACGATCAAGTCGAATTGTCTGATTCTGCACAGCCGAGCCGACGATGTGATTCCGTTTGAGGACTCGGAGACGTTGTTGTTCAACAGCGGCCTGTCCTCGGAAATGTTGTTGGAAGTGGGGGCCGACCATCGCTTGGCGGACCCCGAGTCCTTGGCGGTCCTGTTGTGGGCCTGCGGCGTCCTGGCAGCGGGCGAAACCCTGCCTGTGATCGCTGAGGAGTCTGCCGCGGCGGCCAACATTGACGGTAGCCAAGCCGGGTCACAAGCCGAGGGCAGTTACCTGTGCGACGCGTGCAGCGAGGAGATCGTCGTGCCGTTGGATCTGACCGCAGGTCCCCGCCAAACCTATGTTGAGGACTGTCCGGTTTGTTGTCGGGCAAACACCATTCACGTCCAAATCGATGACGACGGCCAAGTCAGCATCTGGGCAGAGCCGGAGCAGGACTACGATTGATTGCCCAAGGGTAATCGTGTGGGTGACCGTTCACGGGTGGGAGGTAATCCTTGGGGCTGGTGCATTCCGCAAGTCGGATGGTTCTTGGGGCAAACCGGTAGCGTTGGCCAGTTGTTTTGACTCGCCGAGCGAATCGGCTGCGTGCTTGCTCCGTTTTTTGTTATCAGATCGAGATAAAGGACAAGCCAATCGATCCTTCGCGAGAAGTCTCCAAGATTCTCACTTGACGGGCGAATTCGAAGTGTATACACTGTGTATATGAACAAGCACAGTTGGATCACGCTGTCACAGAGTGACCCGCGGGCGCTGTATTTGCAGGTTATCGAGCAAATCCAGCGGCGCGTGGCCGTGGGCGATTTACCGCCGGGAACCGAATTGCCCTCGATTCGGCAACTGGCGGCAGATCTGTCTGTCAGTGTGATCACGATCAAACGAGCTTACTTAGAACTGGAACGCGACGGCACGATTACGACGCGGCACGGCAAGGGCTCCGTCGTGTCCGAGAACCCTGGCTTGTCGACAACCCTCGCCGAGCGTGAACTGGAATCGTATTTGAATTCAGCTGCGGAATTGGGCTCGCTGCTGGGGCTGTCAAAAACCGAACTGCAGCGGCGACTGGCCGAAGCCTACGAAGCATCACACAGGAGACAGAAGTGAGTACCGCACTCGATCCATCCCCCCATCTGACCTCGGCTGCCGCGCTGCGTGGTGTCTGCAAGGCCTACAGACACTTCCGACTGCATGACATTAACATCCAAATTGAACCGGGTACCGTCAATGGTCTGATCGGTCCCAACGGTGCCGGCAAATCCACGGTCATGCGCATCCTGATGGGGTTGGTGCAACCGGACGCCGGTACAGTCACCGTTTTGGATCAGTCGATTTCGTCCCATGATGTGAATGCCAAGCGAGAGATCGGCTACTTCTCGGATGATATGCGGTTGTACAAGTCAGAAACAATCGAATTTCACATGCAGTTCGTGGGCTCGCTGTTTCCGTCTTGGGACGAGGTATACGCGCGGCAGTTGCTCGACCGCTTTGGCCTGATCCCCACCCAGAAGGTCAAGGGATTATCCCACGGCCAACGCGTCAAGTGTCTCCTGCTGCTCATCCTCGCGCGGCGTCCGCGACTGTTGATTCTCGACGAACCAACCAACGGACTCGATCCCATAGCCAAACAGGAGGTTCTGGCGGAACTAATGCAGATTGTCACCGATGAAAATCGAACCATCCTCTATTCATCACACAACACTCAGGATGTGGAGCAGATCTGCGATACCATTACGTTTATTGATCGTGGTCGGGTCATTGCCAGCAACCATCGTGATGAGTTCCTGGACAGTTGGCGGCGGTTCAAACTGCGAACGCCGGAAGATTGGCGAGCTCCATCGATTGACGGGCTACGATCCGAGACGTCCTTTGGCAACTTGCAGGTCATGACGCTGGATCGTTACCAGCCTGCCGCAGAAGAACGACTGCAGGCGTCCGGTGCTACCGTAGAGACATCCGAGGCGATGACTCTGGAAGAGATATTTGTGGCCGCCGTTGTGCGTGGCCGAGAGGAGACCCGTTGATGAATGCCCAGGCGATCCAGATCCTATTTCTCAAAGACCTGTTCCTCAGCCGTTGGTGGCTATTTGGCTACCTTTTGGGTGGGCTTTTGAGCGCCGGAGTTACTTCCTTGCCAGGCGAAAGTGCCGGCTTTATTGGATTCATCTTGATGGTCACCGTCACCATCGCTGCGGGTATCCACATGATTGGCGTCTTGTTGTTGGCCGAGCAGGTCGACATGACTCGTACATTTGTGATGAGCTTGCCGATCAGTCTGCTCGACTACTCGATCGCCAAAATCTCTGTTGTCTTGGTCACCTTCTTGATACCATGGTTGGGAATCCTAACTAGCCTCGCGGTGCTGGCGTTTGTCGTCCCGGGAGCCAAACCTGGGGTCATCGCTTTTTTGGTGCCTGTCTTTCTGTTTATGCTAGCCGGGTTTTGCTTTCAACTGGTCACAGCCGTCATCAGTGAGTCGACAGGCTGGACGATTGTGGTGGTGGTTTTGGGGAACGTGCTGCTGAATGTGTTCCTGATGAATCTGAACAAAAATCCGATTATCTCGGAGCTGGTCAAAAGTGATCAACTCACGTGGCCGCCCCTCGTGTTGACGATCATCGCCATCGAGTGCCTCGTGATCGTCACGGCATTGGGGCTGGCGTTTCTCTTTCAAATCCGCCGCAGAGACTTGATTTGATGGTCACGCCCATCGAATCGACACGTATTCACTACCTAGATAATCTGCGGTCATTGGCCATGCTACTGGGAGTGTACCTGCACGCGGGATTGGCGTATGCCGAGCCGTCGCGATCGGTTTGGGTCGCCACGAACCCTCGTGGGAGTGCATCGATCGATGCGTCGATCTGGTGGATCCATTTGTTCCGCATGGGGCTATTTTTTCTCTTGTCTGGCTACTTTTCCAAATGGTTGGTTCAGCGGCGGGGTCTGAGAAGTTTCTTGTGGAATCGATTCCTTCGCATCGGCCTGCCGTTTGTCCTGTTCTGGCCACTCCTGACGGCAGCCATGACGATCGTGTTTATCTTTGCCATCTCTTACGTTGAAGAACCTCAGGGATTACTCAAAGTCATCGTGGCTACGAGTCAAGATCTTGAGCCTGGGACATCGTCGCCCCCTTACACGACGGGACATCTGTGGTTCTTGTATTATCTGCTGATGTTCTCTCTGATTGCGGCCACAACTTGCCGCTGGACATGGCTGAGTTTCGACTGGCTGTTTCAGCGTCCGCAGTTACTGGTCCTAGCACCAATGGCCTTAGTCCCCGGCGTGATGGGCAGTGGGCTGCCGATCGCCACTCCGGACTCGTTCATCCCAACTTGGTGGCCGCTGGGCTACTACGGCCTATTTTACTGGTTCGGTTGGCAGTTGTTCGGCCGCGAGCTACTGCTGGAGCGGCTGCGACCCTGGTGTTGGCATCTTCTGCTAGTCGGTTGCTTATTGTTTATCCCCCACTATCTCCTACTGCCGGTCCTCGACATTCGGGAACTCCAACAACTGCAAGAACTCCAATCCACCAGTGAATCGCGCTCAGCCGTGTGGTGGATCGCCGAGTCGGTGTTAGCAGCTTATACGGCGTCCATTTTGATACTGTCAGCGTTATTGGTTGGCCAGAGAGTTTTGGGGCGGCCAAATGCTTGGTTCAAGTTCTGTGCCGATTCTTCGTATTGGGTCTACTTGCTGCACTTGCCGATCGTCTTCTTTTTGCAGACGGTGCTGATTCCCATCGATTTGCCCGTAGTCGTCAAGCTGATCGCCGTGAGTCTGGGTGCTTGGCTGACCTGCGTGGCGACCTACCTCGTGTTCGTACGCTATACACCAATCGGCTGGATGCTCCACGGCCGACGGTCCTTTCCCTGAGCCGATCGATCAGGGTGCTTCCCGTGTCCGGTTGGTGTTGTCAATAACAAACGGCTGCTGGTTCTCCAGGCACACCGCCAGCAGTCGCTGTTCGTGGTTATGAGTCCGCATGTGAAAACTCTCGTTCGTCAAGTTGTCAACCATTGGGACACATGGCTGTCAGGTCGGTTTGCTGTGCCGTCGTCGTATCGGCCAACTTACGTTTCAAGGGTGGTGCCGGGGAGATGATGCGGCAAAATTGGTTGGAACAGTGTGAATTGCGTGTGTTGTTGCGGTTCACGACTGGCATCCGCCATAGCCGGGGGGCGTGATGACCAAGGCATTGAGGACGGGTATTTAAACATGCTGCATGAGAATGGTCCCTTCTTTATCATTTCTTCGTCGTTTTTGCACTCATATATTAACATTTGTTTGCTACGATCTGGCCTGTTTCCCAGCGGGGCGTCCGATTTGAACGATCCGTTGATGGTGGTCTGCATTTTGCGCCGAGGAGAGGAAAAGCGTGTCAAGAAATCGCGGTTTTACGCTGGTTGAATTGTTGGTGGTGATTGCCATCATCGCAGTTCTCATGGGTTTGTTGCTACCCGCAGTCCAGATGGCTCGGGAAGCGGCACGTCGAACAGCGTGTGCGAACAATGTGCGTCAGTTGGTGCTGGGGCTGCACAATCACGAAAGTTCCTACAAAAAGCTGCCGTTTGGTTGGGATACGCTTGGTTTGTTCTGGAGTGGTCCCCTGCTGCGTCAGATCGAGCAGGAAAATCTCTACAACACATTGATGTTGGAGGAAAGATTCAATTGGGGCGTGGATAACTCCCCGAATGAACGAGCATTGGGGACTGTCATTCCAGCCTTTCGTTGCCCTTCTATGCCGATTGCTACCCATTTTAATTACAACGGTATCCCAAATCGAGTTCCCGCAAGTTACCGAGGTAATGCGGGCAGCGAATTTACATCGGACGATACGAGGACGATGGTCCCGGGCACAAAATCGCTGGAGATGCTAGATCTGAATGGGCTCTTCTACGCCTGCAGCAAGACGCGTTTCAGCGAAATTTCCGATGGTCTGAGCAACACGATCATGATTGGCGAGTCCCGCACCGACCCCGAGTTTGTCAAAGATGGCCAAGGCATGGACTTCTGGTACATTGCTGGTCCGCAGGTCGATCCATGCCGATGCGATGGTGGCCCACAAGGCACGGAATTTACCGAAGCGGTGGGGGGGACCTTTTACCAGATGAACTTGGCGATTCGGGACCCCAGCGCCAGTGGTTACGCGATGGAAACAGCGTTTGGCAGTTACCATGCTGGCAATGTGGTGGCCTTTGGATTGGCGGACGGCTCGGTCAGAGTTATGAGCGATGATATCGATCAAGTACCCTACCGTGCGATGGGCGGAAGGAACGATGGAATTGTCATTAGTGGATCTGATTTTTAGTTAGGTTTGCAACTGAATCGGCGAGGGCCGAGGAACCGGGCGTCGCCAAGGTTGACTTGAGAGAAGAAACATGCAGCGGGTTAGTCAATGTGCGTGGGTTTGGATTGGTTTTTACGCATTGGTGTTGATTGGATGCGGTTACGGTCCATCTCAGCCCGATTATGCGTCGTTGGGTTTGGTCCAGATTTCTGGCAAAGTCACCTTGGACGGTCGTCCGCTACCGGGGGCGGCCGTCTACTTTCATGATCGCCCCAACCGGCGCTATTCGTTCGGTGTGACTGATACGGAAGGTCGCTACTCATTGATGTTAGATTCTCGCATGGCTGGAGTTATGCCGGGTAGCAAAGAAATTGAAATTACAACACTGAAGAATCCGGCGGCCAGTCCCGTGGATAGCCCTGGGGAGGCCGGCTCCGAAGGTGACGATGAGGGGGACGAGGACGCACCCGCGACAGGGAGGCAAGAGCAGGTGCCCAGCAGATACAATACTCAAACCACGTTGACGTACGAAGTTACGACTTCGAATTCCGCCGTAGATTTCGAATTGACCACTCGCTAGTTCTGAGTAATGATGCGTCTTGATTCTGGTGGCTGGGCATTAGTTGAAATCGGCAGATCGCGTTTGGGGGGCTGAGGAGGCATGTTTTTTGATGAGCCAAAGTTTCTTCATGCAAGCTTTATTAGTTGCAAACTGAAGATTCACATAGTGTCGGTAGAATACGTCGACTGAGTCGCAATTGCTTTATCCTTAGGTCGGATAAACGATTGAGGTTGCGACATGACTTTCTGTGGATTGCGGAGGAGAGTGTTTTATGGTGGTTCGTTTTTTTTGGCTGGCGTTGTCTGCCGGCTTGCTGAGCGCGAATTACGTAGCGGCGCAGGTTACTGTGACCTTTCAGCAAGGCGTCGATGGATACAACGGGACCTTCGATCGGTTGCTCAATATCGGAGACAATCGCAATGGTGCCGACGTGGACACGACCGTAAGTTCCTTTTTTATTGACGGCGATCCGGTTGATGAAGCTCGTAAGGACTATCTGATTCGCTTCGATGACATCATTGGTGAAAACAAGATTCCGGTGGGTGCAAAAATTCTTCAGGCATCGTTGACATTGAAGACCACGAGCAGCGCGACTAGTAGTAATGCGCAAACGAGAGAGTGTTACAGTATCTATCGCTTGACGCGACCGTTCGATGAGAACTCGACGTTAGACGGGGATTTTGGCGATGGAGATTTTGCCTATAGCCCCTACTTCGATGGCGTCACTCCCAAGATCGACAGTTTTTTGCAGGTGGGGCTCGGTGTCACGGCGGATGATATCGATGCCGACTGGTGTGTCGGCACTTTTGACCGACCAATTGGTTCGATCGATATGGGGGTCGACCAGTTTTACAGCGCCGATATGACCCGAGCCGTTCAAAGTTGGGTTGACGGTGATGCGAACTACGGTGTCGCGGTAATGAGCGATCATATCGACAACGATGATGGATGGAGTGTCCACTCGACGGGCTCTTCTGATGTCGCTGCTCGGCCGCAGTTGACGGTTGTTTACACCATGGATCCCAACATCAGAATTTTTGATTTGCAAGACGGTTTGAACGGATACGATGGCACGACCGACGTTTTTTTACGGGAACAATCTGACTCGATCGATGGATCGACGGTTCTTGAAGGATTCTTGGATGGTCTACTGAATCAAGCAAACTCCTTTGATGACCCATACATGATTCGTTTCGATCTGTCGAACTTGGTGGGGGAAAATGAATTTGTGGAAGAGGTCGTTTCCGCCGAGCTGATCTTCAAGACGGGCATTAGCAGTGGGTTCTCCGACGCACAAACAACCGGTGGGGCAGGCTATTCGGTACATCAGCTGTTCCAGGGCTTTACCGCAGGTTCGCAATATTCGGACTTTGCTGGAAACTCGGCTGCCATGATTCTGGCTGGTCAGCTCGATGTTCCCGTAGGATTGTACGAATACATTGATGAAGCCGAATTGGTTTCTGTTGATGTCAGCAGCATTGTCTCTCGTTGGTTGGTCGATGACGAAATCAATCATGGTTTCTATGTCGGTGCTCTCAATACAGACAATGGATGGCAAATTTTTTCGTCTGGAGCGGCAGACACCGCCTTGGCTCCAATGTTGCGTGTCGTTGTAAAGACCTACATCAAGGGCGATGCGAACGGAGACGGATCGTTTGACTTTGGCGACTTGGAGCCATTTGTGCTGGCGCTGATCGATCCCGAGGGTTTTGCTGCCCAATTCCCGAACGTCAATCCAGACTTGGTCTTGGACTTCGACGGAGACGGCTCGCTGTCGTTTGGCGACATCGACGGGTTTGTTAACGCTCTCTTGGGCAGCTAGTCCCACATTCCGCCTGTCAGCCACACTTTAGGGTCGAGAGATATCTCTCGACCCTATTTTTTTCCCCCAAGTATAAAGGGGGGAGCATCAAGTCACACCCGCAGGAAGATCTGGGGATTTTTTCTGACGGGAGGTGCAGGAGGGGAGCTCGCCAGGCGGCTGGGGACAGGCGAGAATGAAGCGGTGGGGCAAGTGGGTTAAACGACGCTTTCCAGAGGATCACTCATGTATCGATTTCCGAATTGGCCAGTGGTGGGTGTGGTGGCTTGCTTGACATGGGTAGCCGCCGCGTTGCCGACGGTGGCGTTGGCCCAGGATTGGCCGCAGTGGATGGGGCCGCAGCGTGACAATGTCTGGCGGGAGTCGGGGATTGTGGACAAGTTCCCGGCAGGAGGACCGCCCGTGTTGTGGCGGACGCCGATCGCTGGCGGTTACGCCGGGCCGGCCGTGGCGCAAGGCCGCGTGTTTATCACGGACTATGTCACGGCAGACAATGTCAAGGTGGACAATTTCGAACGGGCCGAGTTCTCGGGTATGGAACGCGTGCTGTGTCTGAGTGAGGACAGTGGCGAGGTGTTGTGGAAACACGAGTACCCGGTCCGCTATACCGTCTCGTACCCGGCCGGTCCGCGCTGCACGCCCTGTGTGGAGGAAGATCGAGTCTACACGCTGGGGGCGGAAGGGCATCTGTTTTGTTTTCACGTCGCGGATGGTCGGATCCTGTGGCAGAAGGATCTGAAAGAGACCTACCAAACCAAGGCCGCCCTGTGGGGCTACTCGGCTCATCCCTTGATCGATGGCGATCGGCTGTTGACCTTGGCTGGCGGCGAGGGCAGCCACGTTGTGGCCCTAGATAAACGTACGGGTGCCGAAATTTGGCGGGCCAGTGATTCGCCGGAAACGGGCTATAGCCCACCGACCATCATCGAATATGCCGGGGTCCGTCAATTGATCCTGTTGCAACCCAACGCCGTCGTGTCCCTGGATGCGGACAGCGGCCAGAAACTCTGGTCGGTTCCCTACGAAGCCTCCAACGGTTCGATCATCATGTCGCCGATTCGAGTCGGTGAGTACTTGTACGTCGCTGGGTACAACAACCGCAGCCTGTTGCTCAAATTGCAGGCCGACCAACCGGGCGCGACGGAAGTCTGGCGCGACAAACGCAATGTGATCTGCCCGGTGAATGTCCAGCCGTTTGTGATCGATGACGTGGTTTACGGCATGGACCAGAAAGGCGTGCTCCGCGCGGTGCAAGTCCCCAGCGGAGAACGGCTGTGGGAGTCCGACGAGTCGATTGGGACTCGGCCGGCCGGGTCCGAGACCACGTTCCTGGTGCGGCACGAAGATCGCTTCATTATGTTCAACGAGTTGGGCGAATTGCTGATCGCCGAATTGAGCCCCGCAGGCTATGAAGAGATCGATCGGGCTAAAGTGATCGAGCCCAGCAACGTGGCGTTCGGTCGCAAAGTGGTCTGGAGTATGCCCGCTTTGGCCAACCGCCGGGCCTACATCCGCAACGACCAGGAGATCATCTGCGTCGATTTAGCGGCCAAATAGTGCCAGCAGCCATGCGACCGCCGGCCGGCAATCTCGCCGCGGGAAACTTGCAACCGCTGGTTTCCCGCGGTAGGATAGGAGTCAGGCCTAGGGGGTGTTAAGTCACCCCTAAGGCTGTAATTGCGGGTCACTCTTAAGCGACAGGAGTAGGTTATGGCGACGGCGAATCCAGTTTCGGCACTGCCGAAGGTCAAGTACACCCAGTGTTTTATTGGCGGCCAGTGGGTGGATAGCATCAGCGGTAAGACGTTCGAGACGATCAATCCGGCGACTGAGGAAGTGATCGCCACGGTATCCGAGGGTGACGCGGCCGACGTTGACGTGGCGGCGAAGATTGCTCGTGAGACCTTCGAATCGGCACGTTGGCGGAAGATGAGTGCGCGGGAACGCGGCCGTTTGCTGTATCGCTTGGCGGACTTGATCGAAGAGAACGCCGATTACTTGGCGGCCTT
The DNA here is from genome assembly GCA_018402565.1 of Pirellulaceae bacterium. Classification (GTDB taxonomy): domain Bacteria; phylum Planctomycetota; class Planctomycetia; order Pirellulales; family Pirellulaceae; genus M30B19. Next base: position 106,334 of record JAGYIQ010000007.1, read on the forward strand.
GGAATCCTTGGACAATGGCAAGCCCGTCCGTGATGCTCGCGCGGCCGACGTGCCGCTGACGATTCAGTGCCTCCGCTATTACGCCGGTTATGCGGACAAGATTCACGGCTACACGATCCCCATCGATGGCAACTTCCTTTGCTACACGCGGAAGGAGCCCACCGGTGTGGTCGGCCAGATCATCCCGTGGAACTTTCCCATGCTGATGACGGCTTGGAAGTGGGGGCCGGCGTTAACTGCGGGCTGTACGATCGTTATGAAGCCCGCGGAACAGACGCCGTTGACCTGTTTGGCGATGGCCGCTCTGGCCCAAGAGGCTGGTTTCCCTGACGGCGTTATCAATGTCATCCCGGGTTATGGTCCGACCGCCGGTGCCGCGATTGTGCGACATCCGTTGATCGACAAGGTCGCCTTCACGGGCGAACATCGAACCGCGCAGATCATCATGCGGGACGGGGCGGAGACGCTCAAACGCTTGACCTTTGAGTTGGGTGGCAAGAGTCCGAATATCGTGTTTGACGATGCGGACTTGGATGCCGCCGTCGAGGGTTCGCACTTTGGCTTGTACTTCAATCAAGGCCAATGCTGTTGTGCAGGTAGTCGCCTGTTTGTGCACGAGTCGATTCACGACAAGTTCGTGGAGCGCTTGGTGGCCAAGAACGAGGTCCGTCGGCTGGGCAATCCCTTGGATCCTGCCACCGAGCAGGGTCCGCAAGTCGACCAAGCGCAGTTCGACAAGATCATGTCGTTTGTCGAGAAGGGCAAGAGCGAAGGCGCTCAGTGTTTGACGGGTGGGCAGCGGTTCGGTGACCGAGGCTACTTCATCCAGCCGACATTGTTCTCCGATGTCACCGACCAGATGGCGATTGCTCAAGATGAGATCTTCGGTCCTGTGCTGAGTGTGCTGAAGTTCCGCGACATGGACGACCTGATCCAGCGTGCCAACAACACCATGTTTGGCTTGGCGGCGGCGGTGTGGACGCGGGACATCAAGAAGGCGCATTATGTCGCCGAGCAGGTCCGCGCCGGGACCGTGTGGGTCAATTGCTACAACGTGTTCGACGCCGCCGCGCCGTTTGGTGGCTTCAAGATGTCCGGCAGCGGTCGAGAACTGGGCGAAGATGGCCTGCGACCGTACCTCGAGACCAAAACGGTCACCATGGCGTTGGGCTAAATGTTTCAGCGATTGCTTCTGCCCTGCCGCATCGTGCAACTTCCAGGCCGTCGGTTCGCTGAGAACCGGCGGTCGGTTGGGCGAGTTCTGCCTCCGACCCGGCAGCTGTGGTTCGCGGCCGCTCGTGCCATGGCGGCGATTTGCGGGCTGCTGGTTACTGCCGTCGGGTTGGGCGTGCTGGGTGGCATTTGGCCCGTGGTCGTGCTGGCTAATCCGCATCCCTGGGTTGGTACACAGGCTCAAGAACAATCGTCTCAGGAACAATCGGTTCAAGGACAACTGGCCCAAGAACAGCCGGTTCAAGATCAACTCGCTCACGATCAAGGGCCGCAAGATGCGGTGGAGCGGCAGGCGGCGGAGCATTTCTTTGAGAGCTCGATCCGCCCGTTGTTGCAAGCGCGTTGCCACGATTGTCATGGAGCGCAACAGCAGGCGGGCGACTTGCGGTTGGATAGTCGCGCGGCGATGTTGCGTGGGGGGCAATCAGGTGCGGCGATCAAGCCGGGGGATCCTCGCGGCAGTCTGCTGATGCAAGCGGTGCATCGGACCGAGGGTTTGGAGATGCCGCCGGACGAGCCGTTGTCGGCCGAGGACGTGGCGGCGTTGGAACGCTGGATCGAGAACGGTGCGGTTTGGAGCGGCGCGGAGCCGATCGAACCGTCGGAGATCGAGCGTCGGTCGGCGGAGCATTGGGCGTTCCGCTCGCTGGGCCAGACGCAAACCGACGAGCCACTGGCGCGGGTTATCGATCGGTGGATCGAATCCAAGCTACAAACCGAGGGACTGGCGCGGGCTCCGGTGGCGGATCGACGGACGTTGCTGCGGCGGCTGAGTTATGTCGCGACGGGTCTCCCGCCTAGTTTCAGCCAGATAGAAGACTTTTGTCAGGACGCCGATCCGGCGGCTTACGAGCGATGGGTGGATCGGTTGTTGGCGACTCCGCAGTTCGGCGAGCACTGGGCGCGGCATTGGTTGGACCTGGCTCGCTACTCGGATACCAAGGGTTACGTGTACGATCGCGAGGAGCGGTTCTGGACGCATGCTTGGAGCTATCGGGATTGGGTCATCGACGCTTTGAACCGCGACCTGCCCTACGACCAATTTGTGCGGTTGCAATTGGCGGCCGACCAAATTGCCAGCGAGCCCCAGGACTTGGCGGCCATGGGATTTTTGACGGTTGGGCGACGTTTTTTGGGCGTCAAACCGGACATTATCGATGATCGAATCGACGTGGTCTCGCGGGGGTTGTTGGGGTTGACCGTCAGTTGTGCGCGTTGCCACGACCACAAGTACGACGCCATCCCGACGGCGGATTATTATTCGTTGTATGGCGTCATGGCCAGTTGTTATGAAGAGGATCGGTCGCTGGTTGCCCCCGAGTCGCTGTCGGCGGAATATGTGGCGGAATTGACGAAACGACAACAGGCTTACAGCGAGCAGCACGCGAAGCTGCGTGACGAGGCTGCCGAGCGAGTTCGCCAGCGTCTGTCGGATTATTTGGCGGCCCAATTGGAGTTGGAGCGATACCCGGGCGAGCTGTTTGGCCAACTGTTCAAGCCGGACGATCTGTTGCCTTCGGTCGTGCATCGCTGGGCCGACTACCTGCGTCGCTCGAGCACTTCAGGTGATCCGATTTTTTCGGCATGGCATCGATTGTTGATGCTGCCGGTGGCCGAGTTCTCGGTGTTGGCACCGACGGTGGTGGCCGAGCTTCTGGCAGCCGAGCCCAGCGTGGTCCATCCGGCTATCGCAGCGGCATTGCGGAACGGGCAACTCAGCTCGCACAAAGATGTCGTGCGTTTGTACTCGGAGGTTCTCACAGCGCAATTGGCCGCCTTATCGCCACCGAACGTTGACGCTGCAAGTGAAAATGCGGCCAACGATGAAAAGGTTACCACTGAAGTGGAGAACGAGGCTGCAGCGGCAGGCGGTGGGTCGACCTGTGGAACCGGTGCTGTCGACGGGGTGACGACCGCGACGGCGACCGCGACCGGAACGGTTGCTCGGGATCCGTTGTTCGAGGCCTTGTTCTTCGGGCCCGACTCGCCGTGTGTGGTCCCGAATGAACCGATTGTGGAGATTGAGTATTTTGTTGATTTCGCGAGTTGTGAAAGTTTGTGGCGTTTGCAATCGGAGATCGATCGCTGGGTGTTGCAAGGTGGAGCGGCCGACCGGCGCGCGCGGGTGCTGGTGGATCGACCGCTCGCGGTGGAGCCCCAAGTGTTTCGTCGTGGAAGTCCACAGCGGAAAGGTGACTTTGTACCGCGGCAGTTCCTCGGCTTGTTGACTGGCAGCGAGCGTCAGCCGTTTCAGCAGGGAAGCGGCCGGTTGGAACTGGCCAATGCCATCGTGGCCCCCGACAATCCGCTGACAGCCCGAGTGATGGTCAATCGGATGTGGGGTCATGTGTTTGGCCAGCCGTTGGTGTCGACCACCAGCGACTTTGGGCTGCGGGCGGAGCCTCCCAGTCATCCGGAGTTGTTGGATCACTTGGCGCAGGAGTTCATTGCGCAAGGGTGGAGCGTCAAGCAATTGCTCCGGCAGATGTTGTTGTCGGAGACGTTTCGCCAGGCGGGTGCTGCAGCGATCGACCCAACCAGGCGGGAGCGGGCGTTGACAGTGGATCCAGAGAATCGCAGCTTGTGGCATGCCAAACCCCGGCGGCTAACGATTGAGGCCCTGCGTGATTCGATGCTGGCTACCAGCGGACAATTGGAGTTGGCTCCGGCCGGTGGCAAAGCGGTCGAACTGTGGGCCGCGCCCTATGCTCGTCGGCGGAGCGTGTACGGTTTGGTGGATCGTCAGTTCCTGCCCAGCTTGCTGCGTGGCTTTGACTTCGCCAATCCCGATCTGCACATACCTTGGCGGAGTGAAACGACGGTCGCGCAACAATGCTTGTTTTTTCTGAACCATCCATTGGTGTTGGAGCAAGCCAAAGCGGTGGTGGTGGCTGCCTCAGAGGGCGTGGCTGCCGACGATCATGCGACTCGTGTCCAGCAGCTGTTTCGGCGGATCTTGCAACGGGAGCCCTCCGAGTTGGAGTCATTGGAGGCGATGGAGCTCCTCGATGCGGCTGCTGCAGAAACCAGCGTGACGGGGCAGTTGGATCCGTGGGAGCAGTTGGCGCAAGTGTTGTACAGCGGCAATGAATTTTTGTTTATCGAGTAAATCATGATTCCGAATAACGTCAGTCCGGATGCAACGCAACGTTGGACGCGGCGCAGTTGGCTGCAGCATGCGGGCTTGGGGCTCGGGGCTTTGGGATTGACGCATTTGCTGAGCCGCGATGGATGGTTGGCGGCCGACCAGGGGGCTGCGACGCAACATCCGTTGCGGGCTCGATCGCCCCATTTTCCTGGGCGGGCGAAGCGGGTGATTCAGTTTTTTCTCAACGGCGGTCCCTCGCATGTGGACACGTTTGATCCAAAGCCCGCCTTGGCGAAGTACGCCGGTCAGCCGTTGCCGGAGACTTTCGCCACGGAGCGGAAGACGGGCGCTGCGTTCCCCTCGCCCTTCAAATTTGAGCGCTACGGCGAGTCGGGGATTGAGGTGAGCGAGATCTTCTCGAAGACGGCCCAGCACATCGACGATATCGCCGTGATCCGCTCGATGGTGGCCGCGGTACCGAATCATGAACCTTCGTTGATGTTGATGAACTGTGGTGATGCGTTGCAGTCGCGCCCCAGTCTGGGGGCGTGGGTGTTGTACGGAATGGGTAGCGAGAACGAGAACTTGCCGGGGTTCCTGGCTTTGTGTCCGGGTGGGCTGCCGATCAAAGATTCGGAGAATTGGCAGTCGAGTTTCTTGCCGGGCGCATACCAGGGGACTTACATCGACAGTCAGCACGAGAGTCTGGGGAAGCTGATCGAAAATATCGAGCACCCGCAGATCTCGGCCGCGGCCCAGCGACGGCAGTTGGACTTGTTGAGTACGTGGAATCGACGGCATCAGAGTCAGCAGGTCGATCCGCGTTTGGAGGCGAGGATCCAAACTTACGAATTGGCGTTCCGCATGCAGGGCGAGGCGCGCGAGGCTTTTGACCTGAGCACCGAAACGGCGGCCACCATCGAGGCCTACGGGACGTCAGTCCACGGTCGGCAGACCTTGATTGCTCGGCGGTTGATCGAACGCGGTGTGCGATACGTGCAGTTGTGGCACGGCGCGGGTCAACCGTGGGACAATCATGATCAGATTGAAACCCAGCATCGGAAGTTGGCGGGCGAGATCGATCAACCGATCGCTGCGTTATTGACCGACCTCAAGCAACGAGGCTTGCTGGATGAGACCTTGGTGATCTGGGGTGGGGAATTTGGTCGGACGCCGACGGTAGAGTTGAGCGGTGACGGCAATCCTCAGTACGGCCGCGACCACAATCATTATGGCTTTTCGGTTTGGTTGGCGGGAGGTGGCATTAAGGGCGGGACGGTGTACGGGGCCACCGACGAGTTCGGCTTTCGCGCGCAGGAGAATATTGTTACGGCTCACGATCTGCATGCCACGATTCTGCACACGCTGGGCTTCGATCACACGCGTTTGACCTTCCGCTACGCGGGGCGCGACTTCCGCTTGACCGACGTGCATGGACAGGTGTTGCATCCCATTCTGTCGTAGGGACGGTTAGGCAATACGTAACCGTTCACAATAGCAGAGCAATCCCAGGGGCAGGTGCGTTACGCAAGTCGGATCGTCCGTGGTGCAAACTCCTTCAATCACCATCGGTTTGACACGCCAACGATCTGACTGTTAGCTCGACTTGCTCCACGACACCCTACGGGGCGTGAACGGTTACGGCAATGCCTTTGTGATTTTGGACGATTTCTTAGCGGCTACCTGCGGCCATCAGGTAGAGCATTTCGGTACAGATTTGTTGGCAGCGTTGGTCGTAGCGTTCGGCTTCTGCGGGTGTGTCATCGGCGACTTTGGGGTCTTCGTAGCGAATGGGAGCTCGGAGGTCGCAGCCGGGAACCAGCGGGCAGGCTTGATCGGCCTCGGCGCAGGTCATGATGGCGACATAGCCTTGGCTGGGGTTCGGCGGCGCGTCGTAAACTTTGGAAAAGCACTCGATGGCGGGCCAGGCGTCGGAGAACGATACGTGGTATCGCGGGTTGGCGACGGTTGGATCGACCGAGGTGATCTGCAAACCGCTGCGGCGGAGGGCCGCCACGGCCCGAGGATTGAAAGCGGTCGCCTCGGTTCCGCCGGAGAAGGTTTCGATGTGTGGCAGGCCGTGATAGACCGCTGCCACTCGCGCCCAGATTTGGCCCAAGTGACTGCGTCGCGAATTGTGTGTGCAGATGAAGGTCAAGCGCGGGACTTGGTCGGCTCGGCAGTGGCGAATGTAGGTCGCCACTTGGTCCAACGCCAGGCGACGGTCGGAGCTCAACGTCTCCAAACCCTGAGCAGCCTGCTCCAGATACTGTTGCAAGGCCGGGTAGAAGCGGCCGCGGATCTCGTTGAGATTCGACATCGAAGACATGCTTTCTGTTTCCATAAACGGGGCTACAAGTGACGCGGGCGTTGACGCCGGCCGATAGTGTTGCTAAATTTGCATGGTGGTGCAAGTATACATCTATGGAGCGAGTTCGATGGACCCGTTGGAGGCTTCTCGCTGCTGCAGTCCGCTGGACGAGCAATTGGATGCTCAGTTGTTTCGCGCGTTGGGGGATCCGACGCGGTTGCAATTGTTGGGATGTTTGGCGAAATGCGGCCGGGCGTGCTCGGTCACCGAGTTGAGCGCGTGTTGTCAGGTCGACTTCTCGGTGGTGTCGCGGCATTTGGCACAGTTGGCTCGGGCTGGTGTTCTGACGGTCTCCAAGCAAGGGCGGACGGTGTATTACGAAGTCCGTTATCGCGAGGTCGCGACGGCTTTTCGTGCACTGGCGCGTTCGTTGGATCAATGCCGACCGAAACAGAGAGGGACAAGTTGTGGTTGTTGAGAAGCCTGAAGCCGTGGTGGCCAATCCTGTGGAGACGTCGGAAAAAGCCTTGCCGGGCATTTCGTTTTTTGAGAGGAATCTGACGGTCTGGGTGGTGCTCTGCATGGTCGTGGGCGTGTTGATCGGCCAGTTTCTACCGGCGATCCCGCGAGGCTTGTCTCAGTTGCAGTACGCTCAAGTCTCGTTACCGATCGCGGTACTGATCTGGTTGATGATCTACCCGATGATGATGAAGGTGGACTTCGCCAGCATCACCGCGGTGAGGCGGAATCCGTCTGGGCTGATCGTCACCTGGGTGATCAATTGGTTGATCAAGCCATTTACGATGTTTGGGATTGCCTATTTGTTTTTTTATTGGATTTTCCAGCCTTGGATTTCACCTGAGTTGGCTCGGGATTATCTCTCGGGTGCTATCCTGTTGGGGGCAGCGCCTTGCACGGCCATGGTGTTTGTCTGGAGTCATTTGACGCGAGGTAATGCGGCCTACACGGTGGTGCAGGTGGCGACCAATGACCTGATCATTTTGGTGGCCTTTGCCCCGATAGTCGCCTTCCTGTTGGGGATGGGCGGTATAACGGTACCTTGGTCGACCTTGCTGGCCTCGGTGGTGCTGTTTGTCGTGATCCCCTTGGCAGGCGGTATTCTGACTCGGACCTTGGTAACTCGGGCCTGGGGGCTCGATTACTTTCTGCGTGTGTTCTTGCCGAAGTTTGAGCACGTGACGATCGGGGGCTTGCTCCTCACCTTGATCTTGATTTTTTCGTTTCAAGGCGAGGTGATTCTCAAGCATCCCTTGCACATTGTCTTGATTGCGATTCCCTTGATTGTCCAAACGGTCTTGATCTTTTTCTTGGCCTACAGCACCTGTCAGAGAATCGGCTGTCGGCATGAAATTGCCGCACCTGCCGCGATGATCGGTGCATCGAATTTTTTCGAGCTATCCGTGGCGGTCGCCATCACGCTGTTTGGAGCCGATTCCCCGGTGGTGCTGGCCACGATTGTCGGGGTGTTGGTCGAAGTTCCTGTGATGTTGGCCCTGGTGCGATACGCCAATCGCACGACATTCCAGTTTCCCCAAACTCAGGCGTAAAATGCGTTAAATTTTGGCAGGATTGGCCGATTGTTACGCAGCAGCACTTGAAACAACGTCGTCGCTTTAGCATGATTCATTGACGACGTTGACAGAGCATGAACCGCTCCAACGGGAGGCAGTTCGCGGGACCGTCCCAGTGGAATGGGCACGGGCAGTCCGCGACCGAAGTTCAACTGTGCAGAAAGTTCGAATCGATCCATGAAATGGCAATGGCTGCGGCAGGAAATCTGGTGGCTGGCAATCTGGTGGTTGGCGGGATTGTCGATTGTCTTGGCGACGTTGGGAGGCTTGGCGGCCATCGCCTACGTCAAATATCGTCAGGTGGAAGAGGCGATGGCCGCTCCGCCGCCTCCCGAGGTCCCAGTCGCGGTGGGGATTGCCACGGCTCGGCCGGTGACCTTTCAGCGGACTTCGGTCGTTGTGGGCACTGTTTTGGCCCCACGGTTCATTCAGTTGCGAACCGAGTTGGCTGGCTTGGTCACGGCCCTGTCGTTGGAGCCGGGCCAGGCTGTGGAAGCCGGCCAAGTCTTGGTCCAGCTGGATACCCGATCGGAAGTCGCGGAACTGAAGAGCGCGACGGCCGCCCTTAAGTTGGCCCGAGCGGAATTGACTCGCTTGCAGAGCATTGCCAGCACCAACGCGGTCAGCGCCCAGGAAGCGGATGTGGCGGAGTCGAAGGTGATTCAGGCCGAGGCGGAAGCGGACCGGCTGGCGGTGCTGATCGACCGCAAGACGATTCGGGCCCCGTTTGCGGCGCGGGTGGGGCTGCACCAGTTGCATGTCGGGCAATACCTGGACGCGGGCAGCGAGATCACGACGCTGGAGGGGATCGACGACTACTTCGACCTGGACTTTTCGGTGCCCAAGCATATTTCTCAGTCCATGCATGTCGGGCAAACCGTGGCCTTGAGTCTGGGCGTGATGGCGGATGGTGTGACGCCGCAACTGCTGCCGGTGCCGATCATGGCTCTGGATGCTCGGGCCGATGCGGTATCGCGGACCATGATGGTCCGAGCGCGGATTCAAGACCCACCGGTGACCATGCGTCCCAACGACTCGGTGCGTGTGCGCGTGGCCTACGGCGATCCGATCGAGGCGATCCAGGTGCCGGCAACCGCGATTCGCAATGCGCCGGACGGGCCCAGTGTATTTGTGGCGGAGAGCCGCGACGGAGAGCTGCGGGCCGTGGCACGCCGAGTCTTGTTGGCGGGCAGTGGTGATGGGACGTCAGCTTGGATCGCAGCGGGCGTGGTCGCTGACGAACAGGTCGTCGCCGAGGGGTCGTTCAAGCTGCGTGAGGGCAGTCTCTTGGCGCCCGTTGAGGTGGAGCGTTCTCGGCCGTTGGAGCCCAGCCGCTCCGTCAGCGGATTGGCTCCGGGCCAGGACCCCATGACGGTGGAGCTGCCATGAAATCAATTACGGATCTATTCATCCGCCAACCCGTACTGGCCTTGGTTCTGAATGTCGTGTTGGTGTTGATCGGCGTTCGTTGTGCCTTGAACTTACCGGTCCAGCAGTTCCCCAAATTGGAGAGTGCCTCGGTCACGATCACCACGATTTACTTCGGTGCCAGTGCGGAGACGGTGCGTGGGTTCTTGACCACGCCGGTCGAACGGGCCGTGTCGTCGATTGCGGGCGTCGACTACGTGGAGTCCACCAGCACGGCGGGCATAAGCACGGTGACCGTACGGTTGGTCTTGAACCACGATTCCACCAAGGCGTTGGCCGAGATCAGCGCGAGGTTGCAGCAAGTGCGGGCGGAGCTACCGGCGGAAGCGGAACCGCCGACCATTGAGTTGGTCCGAGCGGATCGGCCTTATGCCTCTTTCTATTTGAGCTTTACCTCCAAGCAGTTCAGTATTCCGGCGCTGACCGATTACCTGACCCGCAACGTGCAACCGCGGCTGGCCACGATACCGGGTGTGCAGCGGTCGGGGATCGAGGCGGGACAAACGCCGGCCATGCGGATCTGGATCTCGCCGCAGCGATTGACCGAGTTGAACTTGACGCCGGGGGACGTGTATACGGCCTTGCAGCGGAACAACTTTGTGGCGGCGATCGGCCAGGTCAAAAGTTCCGAGGTGCAGATCGACTTGCTGACCAACACCGACCTGCAGAGCGTGGAAGAGTTCAGCGACTTGATAGTATCGCAGGTGCCAGCGACCGCGGATTCGCCGGGCCAGATCATTCGCTTGTCGGATGTGGCCCGCGTGGAGTTGGGCAGCGAAGAGCCGCTGGCTGCGGCTCTGTACCGCGGCGACAAAGCGGTGTACGTCAGCGTCTGGCCCTTGCCGGGCAGCAATGAAATCGATGTGGCCCTGCGCCTGCGGCAGACGATGGACGAGTTGCAAGGTGAGTTACCTGCACACGTCGACATGCAATTGGCCTACGACGGCACGCGGTTCATGCGCAAGTCGTTGACGGAGATCTCCAAGACACTGCTGGAGACGATCCTGATCGTGGCGGTGGTGGTCTTCTTGTTCATGGGGTCGTTACGGACGGCTTTGGTGCCGTTGGTGGCGATGCCCGTGTCGTTGATCGGGGCAGCCATCGTAATGTACCTGTTGGGCTTCTCGCTCAATTTGCTCACGTTGTTGGCGATCGTCTTGGCGGTGGGGTTGGTGGTGGACGACGCGATTGTGGTCGTGGAAAATGTGCAACGCCACATCCGAGATGGGCATGGTCGGCGAAATGCGGCGTTGATCGGAGCACGGGAACTGGTTGGACCGATCATCGCCATGACCATTACCCTGGCCACCGTCTACGCCCCGATCGGTTTCCAGGGTGGTTTGACGGGGATGTTGTTTCGCGAGTTCGCCTTCACCTTGGCGGCGGCGGTCGTGGTGTCGGGGATTGTGGCAGTCACGTTGTCGCCGATCATGAGTTCGTGGTTGATCCCGGCGGGTGGCCAGGAGGGGTGGGCAACTCGGGCGGTGAACCGGCTTTTTGATGCGATTCGCGGGGTCTATGGCCGCTTCTTGGGTGGTCTGTTGCACTTGCGGTGGGGGATCGCTGCGGCGACCTTGATTGCGGGCTCGGCCGCGGTGCCTTTTTATCAGTTTTCAGCCAAGGAGCTGGCGCCGGTCGAGGACGAAGGGGCGATTGCCGTGATGTTGACGGCCTCGCCCGATTCAACCCTGGAGTCGTCAACACGTTGGGCCAGTCAATTGGCGGACGGGTTTCAGGCCATCCCGGAGACCAGCTACATGTGGGCCTTGGCCACGTCGGCTGGTGGGTTTGGTGGTGTGATTACCACCGATTGGGAGGAACGCACGCGGAACACGGCTCAAATCCTGCCAGATGTTTTTGCGGTCGCTGCCAATAATCCCGGCCTGGAGGCCTTCCCAGTGCTGGTGCCGCCCCTGCCCGGCGCCGGCAATTACGACGTGGAGGTGGTGATCAAGAGCGATCTGCCTGTCGAGCGACAGCACGAGTTGGCCAACGAGATCGTCCGGCGGGCGCGCGAGGCGGACCTTTACATGTTCGTCGACACGGATCTGAAGATCGACCTGCCGCAGGCTCGCGTCAACATCGATCGCGAACGGCTGGCCGACTTGGGCCTGGATCAAGCACTGGTGGGACGAGAGTTGGGCGTCTTGTTGGGCGGCGGTTATGTCAATCGGTTCAACTACTACAACCGTTCGTACCGAGTCATTCCGCAATTAGAATCTGCCGATCGGCAATCGCCTGGCTCATTGATGGACCTGCAGGTCCGCACGGCCTCGGGCAAGTTGATACCGGTATCGACCTTTGCCTCATTGGAGCCGGAAACGGCACCCCGATCACTGAATCGCTTCCAGCAGCAAAGCGCCTTCCGCGTGTTTGGGGCCGTTTATCCTGGGCTGACCAAGGAGCAGGGCTTGAGTGTGATGGAAGGGATCGTGCAGGAGGTGACCAGCGGCCTGACGAATCTGGACTATGTGGGCGAATCCCGGCAGTTGCGGCGCGAGGGCTCGTCTTTGCTGGTCACCCTGTTGTTCGCCCTGATCTTGATCTACTTGGTGCTGGCGGCCCAGTTCAAGTCCTTTCGCGATCCGCTGATTGTGTTGCTGGGGTCTGTTCCCTTGGCCATGACCGGCGTGTTGGCATTAACGTTTCTGGATTGGACAACGATCAACATCTACACGCAGGTGGGTCTGATCACCTTGGTCGGTTTGGTCGCCAAGAACGGGATCTTGATTGTCGAGTTTGCCAATCATCTGCAGGAGAGTGGGGCGACGAAGTGGACGGCGGCGATCGAGTCGGCCCAAACGCGCTTGCGTCCTGTTCTGATGACTTCAGCGGCCACGATGTTGGGCCATCTGCCCTTGGTGTTTGTGACTGGGGCGGGCGCTCAAGCCCGCAACAGCATCGGCATCGTGTTGGTGGCGGGGATGGCGATCGGCACTTTCTTCACACTGTTTGTGGTGCCCGCCCTGTACGTGTTGTTGGCAGCGGAACACCGCCAAGTCGACGATGGGTTGGAGCCGTCCGGCGACTGAGACCTCACGGGATAAGGCACCGGCGCGGGTCCATGACAAAAAAAGAGCGAGCTCGTGTCAACCACGAGCTCGCTTGAGCGATCGACCACGTCAAATGCGTGGGAGAAAACCAAGATCGGACCCCACTCGCCAGCCGAGTGGCAATCGGTCCAACCACCAAGCCTTTAACGCTTGGAGAATTGGGTACCGCGACGGGCACCGTGCAGGCCAGGCTTCTTGCGTTCCTTCATGCGGGAATCGCGAGTCAGAAAGCCGTTGTCTCGCAGGGGTTGGAACAGCTCGGTGTCGTAGCTGCACAGAGCGCGAGCCAGGCCCATCTTGCAAGCGCCGCTTTGGCCGGTTGGGCCGCCGCCAGCGACGCGGATGATGATATCAAAGTCCTTTCGCTTGCCGACGACTTCCAGGGTCGAATAAATCGCGTTTTGGTCTTGAACCAAAGGGAAGTACTCTTGGATGTCCTTGCCGTTGACCGTGACTTTACCCGAGCCCGGGGCGATGCGCACGCGAGCCACCGAAGTCTTGCGTCGACCGGTACCCAAAGCTTGACCGGTGACTTTATCCTTTTTGATTGCGACCATTCGTCAAATTCCAATCCGAAGGTGATCTTAAACTGTATGCTTACCTGTATCGGGCTCGCCCGCGTTCGGTCTCTGTCGGTCTTCGCTTACGAAGCGCCCGACTCGCCGAAGGCCTGCTCGAAGGGCTTGGGCTGTTGGGCTTGGTGCTGGTGCTCCGACCCGGTGTAAACCTTGAGTTTCGACAGCATTTGCCGTCCGAGCTTGGTCTTGGGCAGCATGCGGCGAACGGCTTCACGCAACACCATCTCGGGCTGCTTCTGCAGTCGCTCAGCAGCCGATTCGCTGCGCAAACGGGTGTAGCCGGTATACCAGGTGTACCGCTTGTTGTCCCACTTATTGCCGGTGAAGACGACCTTGCCGGCGTTGGTGACGATCACAAATTCGCCGGTGTCGACGTGGGCGGTGTACCCAGGGCGGTGCTTGCCCATCAGGACAACTGCAATTTTCGAGGCCAATCGACCGACGACCTGATCGGTGGCGTCGACCGTATACCAATTCTGCTGGACTTCGCCTTTTTTGGCGATGAATGACGTGGTTCCGGGCACCGGACCGTTCTCCTTGACTGTAGCTTTGGCTTCCGCGCCGGCGAACTGGCCGAACAGCGGAGCCCCGAATTGTAGAAACGGAGAGCCGGATCCGCAAGGGCTTTAGGGCAAAATTCGCCAATTCCGGCGGCGATACCTCCGACCGGCAGCGGAATCTCCGGTAGTGGGAACTCCTGCCACGGAAACTCAGCGAATCGGGGCCCGTCCCATCAATCGCCGCAACACACCGATCTGCCCGCAGTGCAGCATCTCGTGTTGCGGGGCCATCAACATCGCCCCGTACTTGGTGGCATAGCCCGCCGTCGGTGGATCCAGCGGCTCGTCCAGGCTGGCGGGGGCAAATGTCGGCAACTCCAGCAGCACCTGACTGCGTATTTTCTCCAGTTGCAGCAGGATTTCGCTTGGCTGGGGGTAGGCCGCTCGATCGGGCGAGGGCTGCGAGCCCTTGGCAAAGCGTTTGCGGAAGCTGCCGGGCATCAGATCCAAGTCGACCTCGGCTCGGCCTCGCTGGCGAAACAGCAGCAGTCCGTATTCCGCCATGGCGATGTGCCCCACTTGCCAGGCAATATGCGACCCGTAGGCCTCGGTTGCTCCGGTGGCGGCGGGCGTCCAGAACCAATCCTCGTCGCTGAGGCCCTCGAGCAGCGACAGGGTGTATTGACGAGAGGACTCCAACAACCGCTGGACAATGTCGATCCGCAAATCCACGCGTTCTCCTTCGCTGAAACCAGGCCGACGTCGCCGGCCATTACACGCACGGCACCGGGGTAGTGCCGGACGACAAGGGGCTGAACCACCGACGGTCCCGTGCCCTCGCCCCGTTCTGCACTCAAATTCTGTCCTGGGCACAAGTGCTGTCCCGAGCTCAAGTGCTGTCCCGAGCTCAAGTGCTGTCCCGGGCTCAAATTACCGGGCCCGCGGAAAAAAAACAACGGTGCGGTCACCTGCAGGCAACCGCACCGTGTTGAGGCTCAAATGTCGAAGCGAGCACACCGCCACGTCCAATCGCGGCAACTGGGCACGTTGCCGCGTCCACACGCGGCGGCTGGGGACGGCGACTAACCGATGCGTTCCAGCATCCGGTCAACGGCCATCTCCAACTTCTCGGTCGTCTCGTAGCTGCCTTCGGCCAACTGAGCGCGGATTTCCGCGATTCGGCTGGCGCGGGAATCGGTCTGAGCACGAGCGGCAGGTTCCAGCCGCGCGATCGCTTCGCTGGACAGCGTCAGTTCGGCGCTCGATTCCGCCACGCGGTTGGCAGCCAGGACATGAAAGTGGGCGGGTTTCACCGGGCCACGCGTCGGTTGTACTTGGTTGTAGCCGTTGGTGGGCGTTGGTCCATTGATTTGCATGTTGGTTCTCTCCCCAAACTTTTTTGGGATGGCACTGGAAACGGTCTTGGGAGACGCGTTGTTTCAATTTTGGTGTCCCCCCCCGAAAGCCCCTGTGCTGACACCGCAGAGCAGGAATCCGGAGGTTCTGGGCAAAGCTCAAAGCTTCTCCCTCGGGCGGCTCGCGATCGGGAATCCTCGATGTCCCAACAAGAGACATCCCCTAGTATACGCTGCAACCCTGCGTCTTGTTCTGTTGTAGCAGACCAATGCCATCCATGCCGAATCCAAGCGGATCGACGCAGTTACCTAAAGTTAGGTATCGTCGCACCGCTCCGGCCTGCACAACAAAAACTGCTAGCGTTTGTAGTTTGTGGCTTGTGCGGATTCTAACCTGGGTTTATCGCAGGTTTGGCAAATTCGGAAAAGTCGAATTTGACCGGGCCACTGCTAGCAGCTAACGACCGGCAGTGGTTTTACATTCCACCGCGGTCCGACGGGGATCAGTTTAGCCCATCGGAAGGTGGCGGAGAGAATTTTGGTGCCGAGGAGCGGGAAAAATCGTCCTCGCCCGGGTCGATGGTGTCGGATTTGGCGGAGCGGGCGGTTGCGGGGTTTGTGCTGGTCCCAATCCGAGCCGCGGGTCGCCGATCGGGAGCGGTCGGGTCGATTTCCTCCAAGGTGTACTGGAAATCGGACAATCCCTTCCGCAGTTGGGCATAGGCTCGCCCCAGCTGTCGCAGGACGTCCGGCAGTCGGCTGCCGAACAGCACGACAGCGACGACCATGACGATCATCAGCTGCGAATAAGAGATACCCATCATTGGACGGTTCCGATCCTAACTACTGGATTTGCTGGACGCGACGTCTTGGGTTAGCGCGACTCTTCTGAATCGTCATCCAGCCGGTTCGAGTCCTTCATACCGCGTTTGAACTCGTTGAGGCTGCGGCCCATGTCCCGCATGAGCGTGGGCAGGCGAGCGCTGCCGAAGAGCAGCAGGGCGATCACAGCCACGATCAAAATTTGTTGCCAACCAATCATAAACACTCCAGTCGGGATAAAACGTCCACCAACGGCCGACACCCTGCCAGGTCCCTGCGCCGACCTCTATTCTAGAGGGAGCTGGGGGCCTGTCAAACCTTCCAAACCGGTCGCGGTCGGCTTTTCTGGTACGGGTGGTGGGGCTGTTAGGGCGGCGTGGACCTGGGCAAACCGTCGACGCATCGTGTGCAATTCGCCCAAAGTGACGTAGGCGTTGTACTGGAACTTGAGACCGGGGGTGAGCGAGAATTGGTGCAGCGGGGCCACGTAGGAGCAGCTGGAGTTGGCCTCGCCGCGGAACCGGTAGCAGGTCAGCTGGGCTACCCCAGGCACAAAGACCCCGATCCCGTGGTCGGTATCGTCCACGAAAGCGGCCCAGGATTCGTCGCAGCGGTGGTACTCATTGGGCCAGCCCGGGCTCTGACGCTGTAGGGGCTGGTCCTGCCAGGGTTTATCGCCTTGGTACCAAACCAGGGACGCGTAATCCGGGTGGACGAACATGGCCGGCGTCTCTTGGTGGTACTCCGGGTGCTCTTCGGTGCCGTCGTAAGCGAATTCGAAGCGAATCTTGACCATCGGACCGTCCAGCTCCACGTGTTGCCGCATGGTGCATTCGGCCAAAAGCTGTCCGCTGGCCCAATGTCGCGGCCGAGTCGTGACGGAGGCGGTGCTGGCAGTGACGGTGAACTCCAGGACCTCGGCCTTTTGCCCGCGGTAGTCGCCGCCCTGGACCGGATTGTAGCGCCAGGGCTGCTGGACCCACCGCGAACCGTCCTCTCGGCCATAGTAGGACTGTTGCAGGAGTCGGCCGTGGTCAAAGGCATTGAGCAGATTTCGGTCGCTGCCTGCCGCTGACAGCCAACCGACGGCACCCCCGTGCCCCCGCAACAGGCCGACCTTGAGGTGTTCGTTCTCCAGGAACACCCAGTCCTTGTCCTCGTTGGCGCTCGCGGTTTGAGCTCGAGTCGGTGGACTGGGGAGTGCCAAAAGACAGACGGCGACCCACATGATCGCTGAGAGCCAACCGGCGACCCGAGCGACAATGGTTGCGCAGGGTGTCAAACAAGGAGCAAGGGAGGGCATGCAGCGAGCACCAACAGCGGTGGACCCAGCCGCTCACGAGGTAGGAAGTTCCGACGTACGCAACGCACGGGGCAGCGGCTTACGGCGTCTGGTCGGGGAGGCGGTCCGCAGGCAGGGTCCCCAACGACACCAGCCATTGTAGGCCTTCGCTGACGCTGAGCGAACTGGGGAGCAACTGTTCGGGGAGCAACGCCAGCAAGCGGCCGGAGGTCGGCGTGGGGCCCGAGGGAACAAAAACCGTGACCAGGCCGCCCGATTCGCCGCCCGCCTCACGGGTCACCAGCCCCAGTTCGCGCCGTTCCGGATGCTGGAACTGCACCCAGACGACCCGCTTGAACAGCCCCTGCGGTCCCTCGCCATAACCGACGATCTGCTTCAAGGTCTGGTACAGACCACCCAAGACGGGCAGCCGATCGAGGGTCCGATCCACCAGCCCAAACAGCCAACGCCCGAGCAAAGAAGTCACGATCAGCCCGATTAGGTAGAGAGCGAGCGCCAGAACCAATAACCCCAGGCCAAAGAAGTAAAACCCTTGATCCTTCAGCCAAACCCCTGCCACCTGCTGCTCAAAATAAACCACGGTCACCGCCAGCCCGCCCACCGGTAGGATTGCCACGATCCCAGCGACAAAACACCGAGCCAAGTGGTTCTTCAGAGCTTGCATGACAGGGAAGTTCCGTGTTGGAGTTGGCTGACTGGCTGGGGCGGTTAGGGGGTCACGGTGATGTCGAGCACTTGGGTGCTGGGGATGGCCGAGGCGGCACTGACGGCGGCGGCTTCGAGTCGCGGTGTGCCGGTCTGCTCGGGGAGCAATCTCACGGTGAATCGCACGGTATCGCCGGCGCGAAGTTCCTGGATCGTGGTGAACTGGTGCTGCAGTCCATCGGCCGAGGACTGGACTCCCAAGTTGCCGCCGACCACGCCTTGGAACGCCAGTCCCGGCGGGGTTTGCAGCAAGATGCGGACGTTCTGGTCGCTGCTCGTGCGTTGGTTGCTGACCGCGATTTCCACGTCCAGCGGTGTTTGTCGCCGGGCGATGGGACTGTTGGTGGTCAACTGGACCGCCAGCATACCCGGTGCCGTCGGCTGACCGCCGCTGGTCCCGGGGATACCGATGCCGGGGGTCGTGCCGGGATTGGTCCCGAGGCCGGGGTTGGTAGGCGGTGTCACGACTGACGGTGCTCCCGTGGCGATGACGCGGATGGCGACCTCCTTCAGGTCTTCCACTCCTTGGTCGGATTGGATCTGAAAGCGAGCGAAGCCGTTGCCGTCCAGGGCGATGCCTTGGTAGCCGAGGGTGACGTCGCGTGAGGAGCCGGGCACGAGTGTCTCGAGCGGGATGACGATCAAGCCGTTTTCCTCGTAGGCCTGCAGCGAGGCGCCGATCGGTTCCAGCGAAGTGGAGTTCGCGGTGCGGAGCCGCAGTCCGGTCAGTGGCACGTTGCCGGTGTTGGTGACTCGAGCAATGACGCGATGTTCTTGGCCGATCAAGGCCGTGCCCTCGCTGGCCAATTGCAGGGCAATGCCGGGTTGGTTGACATTGTTGGAGGAGATGCAGCGACGGATCGTGGCGGTATGTCCTCCGTCGGCTTGCACGTCGACGCGGAAGCAATGGGTGCCGGCCTCACGCAGTCGCAGGACCAACTGCAGTGACTTGCTTTCGCCAAAGGCCAGTGGCGTCGCCATGGGACCAAAGGTCACGGGTCCGGATTTGTCCACGATTTCCAAGCCAGAACTTTCCAACACAACGCGAGCCGTCAGGTTTCGGAGCGGTTCTTCACATTGGTTGACAAAGGTCAAGTTGAAGGTCGACAGATCGCCGACCCGGCCTTGGCGATCGCCGTCGATCTTTACACCCAGGCAGGGGGCCACCACTTGGGTCTCGGCACAGGCGCGGGTCTGCAATTGGTCCACGGAGCTGGCGACATCGAAGCACAAGCGGGCCAAGCCGACGGCGGTATCGGACTTGAGTTGCAGATCGATGACGTTGGGGTTGGAACCGGGGGTGACATCGCCCAAATTCCAGACCAGGCGGTTGCCATATTCGGTGGGTTTAGGGTTGCTGCTGACAAAGGTCAGGCCCTCAGGCAGTCCTTCCAGCGTGACGGTGGTTTCTCGCGCGATTTGGTCGCCGGGATTGGTGATCTCCAAGCGGTAGCTGAACGGGGTCGCGATGGCGACGGTTCGCGGCCCGATGGCTCGGATTGTCAGGGCGGGGGCCACCCAGCGGATGCTGGTCACTCCGCTTTCGATCACCTCGAACCCGGCCGCGTTGTTGGAAGGTCGAATGATATCGACACGGACGAAGGTGGTCCCAGGTCCGATCTCCGTCGAGGGCTGTTGGATCTCGACACTGGCATTGCCGTTGGGTCCCGTGATGACCTCGGCGGTTTGGCTACCGGAGGGCATGAACTGAGCGGCGGCGCCGCCCGCGATTTGGTAGCGGACCTTCCAGTTGCCCACACCCAGTCCGTCTTGCGTTTGGCGGATGTTGGTGATCAGCGGGTACTTGGCACCGGCGGTGGCGGTGGCGGGTGTCGGCAGGGTCCAGAGGGCGTCGACCCACTGGATTTCCATGGACTTCAGCCGCTTGTCCCAGGCTTCTGCTTGGGGGGCCACCGCCGTGACGTAAGACGTGCCCGGGGAGGCCGAGGAGACGGAGAGCCAACTTTGGCCTTTCTCGACGTGGATATCGTCGACGTTGGTCGGCGTGCCTCGTTTGACTTGCTCGGCTTTCCGCGCGGTCGTCAGTGTCAGGTAACTGCCGGAGGACTTGGTCGCTTTGGCTGGCAGGAGGCTGCTGATTCGGTTCGACGGCCGCCCTTGGTAATCGATGATCTGGCCGACACTGTCTTGCGACAAGTTGAACTCGATGGGTTGATTGGTGACGAAGTAACCGTCGGGCCCGCAGATACCGGCCAACACGAGGACCTCGCTGCCGACCGGGGCCACGATCTTCGAGGGGGTGAGCAGCAACTCGCCAC
This sequence comes from Pirellulaceae bacterium, assembly GCA_018402565.1. GTDB lineage: Bacteria > Planctomycetota > Planctomycetia > Pirellulales > Pirellulaceae > M30B19. Next base: position 126,581 of record JAGYIQ010000007.1, read on the forward strand.
GCTGGCCGCGGTGAAACAACTTGTAAGGGTTGGTGGCCGGAACTCCGAGTTGCTTGGCTTGCTTTTTCAGATCGAGGCAGCTGCCGATTACGCCTTGGTATTGGCAAGGGGGGGACTTGGTGACCGGCGGCAACATGGGCGTCGTGACCATCGGTTGCATGGTCAACGGGGTCATGATCGTGGGTGGATTGGTTGGAGCCACGGTCGGAACCGGGTTGTAGACGGGCGGCTGCACGAACATGCCCGTGCCCACGGCTGGCCCGAGCGGCACGGGTGGGGCGCCGGGCATCATCGGAGCGACCGCGGTTGCGGCTGGCTGCGAGGCACGCGAGAAACAATTCAGCCCGCGGAAACAGCCGGGGCCGTCTGGATTGAGCTGCGTCCGGTTGGGAGGCGGCAAGAAGATCCGCTCGCCGTAGGGATCGATGCGGGGAATGCCCACGTTTTGGCAGCCGCTGCTCAGGAGCAGGACCATCGTGCACAGACTGGACCAGGCCAGGGCCACCAACGCTCGTGTTGAGAAATGCCTTCGCACAGGGTGACGCGTCATCCGTACTTCCTCATCCATCCATTGGGGGGGCGGCCGAACCGGCCGGTCAATCATGGGGTCATCCGGTACGGTGGCGGCGGAACCGTGCGACTAAGAACTCGGGGAACTCTAACCCGCGGCGAGAAATCGGCGGAGAAAACTTGCTGAAAACCGGCGAGAGTGTCGGCGGCTGGGCAACCTGCGTGAATGGTGAGGATTGCGCGGACTGGGGCTGACTGCCAGAAATGCTGCTCATGCGGGTCAAGCGGGGAAAATAGGTTGTAGCGAAGGTAGGAGTCGTTCCGAAATAACCGGCTGAGGGAGCGGACCGTCCTACCGCGCGGGAGGTGTTCGTTCGCGGGGAACCCGGGCACAGGCATCGTCCGCTGGTTGTATGGTTTTCTCGTCTTTTTTTATGCGTTTTAGCGATGCCGCCCGCTTGCGGGTTGCGCTGGCTTATCGGTTTAGGAAGAGGGACTTTGGTATGAAACGCGGTTCTTGGATACTTGCCTGGGCATGTGTACTGAGTGGTTCCAGTGTCGGTGCTCAACAATTCCGGCCCTCGACTCCTTGGCAAGGAGAGCCCACCCAGTTCGCTCAGCAGCCAGCCTTCGGGCCGCGTGGACCACAGGCTGCGCCGGGATACGGACAGGCTGCGCCGGGATACGGACATGCCCCGGCCGGTTTCCGCCAGGATCTGGAGTTGGGCGGTGGTTATCAGGACTGGTCGGTTGAGGGCACGGAAATGCCACCGCGGGGGCGAGTAACCAGCAGCAGTCCGACGGCGGCCGATGCCTCGCGAGCCGTCGCGGACCAATTGCGGCAGCAGTACCATCAAACGGTGGGGCGTGACTCCAGTCGATCCTCGGCCTCGCCGATGATGCCGGGTTTTGATGGCAATCCTCCGTTGGACCGCCGCCCAACTTACCTGCCGGCCTCGACGTCTCGGCCGGCGCGTCGGGATGACGGTGTGGGCTTCGATACGGTCGTGGAACCGCGGCCGGCGATGCAGCCAGCACCAGCGGGGCAATACGGGTCCAATCAACCCACGTGGCAACAAGATGTTGCTCCCAGCTACGCACCGGGTCAACCGATGAGCCCGGCTGGCCAGCCGATGCAGCCTCAGCCGATGGGGATGCAGCCTGGGATGCCTGCGGGGATGCAGCCTGGTGGTCACGCGGGCATGCCCATGACGCCCGGTTATGGTTGTGATGACGATTGTGGTCCTTACGAAATGGGCATGGGCAGTGACATGATGTACGGCGACCCGCGTCTCGGTGGCCGTTGGCAGGGGCGGCCCGGTGGTCGACGCATGCAGCCCGGTCCTGTCGGGATGTACGGACAGGCGGACTGTGCGACGGGTGACTGTGCGACGGGTGACTGTGCGACGGGCTATGCCACGAGTCCCGGTTCGGGTCAGTCGCGTTTGGCGCGATACTTTGGCACTTGTGGCCGTGAGATGTTTACGGTGGTGGGCGCGCGTTGGTTGTACATGCGGCAGGACGGCGCGGACTACAAGTCGCTGGGTTACGAGGCGGGCATGCCCAGCAACACGTTGTTGGTGGAGCATGCGAACATTGGGCCGCAGAGTGGTATCGAGGCTTTTATTGTGCGACAGGACCAGAATGGTCGTGGCTGGGAGGCGCGGTACTGGGGCTTGGAGTCTCGCACGGCCGCGGCGACTTTGGGCAACATGCCGGTCACGCAGTTGACGGGACTCAACGCCATCAACATCGGTCCCTGGGGAACGGTGGGTGGCCTATACGACATGGCCGATTACCACCAGGTACAACGTTCGAGCGAGTTTCATAGCTTCGAGTGGAACTTGATCAATCATGCTTCGACGTGTGGTGGTGGAAACATGTTGTATCGCGGATTGTTGGGCCTGCGAGTGATGCGGTTCCGCGACGCATTGAATTATTCGGCCTATTCATCGACTGGCTTTGGATTTGGCTTCGATCAGTTGACATACAGTTTGTTGACGCGTAACACGTTTGTTGGCGTGCAAGCGGGCGGTGCGGGCGAGTACTGTTTGACGGACCGTTTGCGGTTGTCTTTGGGAGCCAATGCCGGTGTGGGCCAGGTCTTCATCGATGCCGACCAGGAGATTCGCACGAGCACGGGTGTGGTGGCAACGCATCCCGCGGGCGGCAACTTTTCTTACATGAACACGGCGGATAATCTCGCGGTGTTCGGGGAACTGGATGCCCGAGTTTACTACCACCTCTCCTGCAATTGGCGGTTGAGTGCTGGATACCGCGTATTGGGTTTGACCGGCGTGGCATTGGCTCCGCAGCAAATCCCCTACGCCTTTACCGATGTCGCCGAGTTGAACTCGGTCAAGCGGGACGGCGGTTTGCTGCTGCACGGCCTGACGGTGGGTGCCGAGTTCAGCTTCTAGTGCTTGGTCGAGGGTTTGAGACTTGAACCGGGGGCTCAACCTGCTACAGTTGACAATAGGGGAGGAATCTTTCCCCGTATCCCCTTGGCCTCAGGCAGATCCAGCGAATCATGAACGATATCACGATTTTGGTTGTGGAGGACGATCCCGCCATTCGGCTGGGGGTGGTGGAGACGCTCAAGTCGGAAGGTTATCGGGTGATTGTAGCCGAGGACGGTTACAGCGGGTTGCGGATTGCCTTGGAGGAAACGTACGACCTGATGCTGTTGGATCTGATGCTGCCCGGGATCGACGGTTTGCAGATCTTGGAAGCCGTCCGCGGGGTCAAGCCGGAAGTGCCGGTCATTTTGGCGACGGCGCGGGGGGACGAGAGCGAACGGATTCGCGGCTTGCAGGCGGGCTCGGACGATTATGTGGTCAAGCCTTACAGCGTCAAAGAGCTGTTGGCGCGGATCCAGGCCGTGCTGCGTCGTTGCGTGGGGACCCCGGACAACGAGCTGTTGACGATCAACGGTGGGGTGATCGATTTTTCGCGGCGAGAGATCACTTATCCGGATGGCAGTACGTCTTCGTTGTCGGAGCGCGAGAGTCAGCTACTGTATTATTTGAATCGTCATCGTCATCGCGCGGTGGCTCGGGGCGAATTGTTGGCCAAGGTCTGGGGGATTGATCCTACGGGTGTCAACACGCGAGCCATCGATATGTTGGTGGCTCGGTTGCGCGAGAAGCTGGGTGACAACTGCGAAAGCCCGCGTTTTTTGTTGACAGTGCGTGGGAAGGGCTACATGCTGAGTCGCTCCACGCCGGCTGAAGAGGCGGCTAGCTGAATTGGCTGACGGGGCCGGGTGCCACGCATGAAACAATGGCAAGTTTGGACGACATTCGCCAGTTTGGTGGTCCTGGCGTTGATCGCCATGGGTCTCATCACGCGTAGTTCGATCGTGATGGAGAGTGCCCAGCGCGCGTCGCTCTTGAACGCCTTGCGGGCGCGGTTGGAGATCAGTCAGCAGCAGCAGGTATCGGCGGCTGCTCGGCGTGTCGACCAAATTCTGGTGGACGTCTTGGTGATGGAGTCGCTCCGTTCACCGCTGGACTATCAGAGCTTGCCGCCGGCGGCGGGTTGGTTCGAGCCGAATCCGGCCTTGGCCAACTGGCAGTACAACACGTATGCCCAGGCCTATTTTCAGTTGGATGGTTCCTCGCTGCTGCGTGGCTTGTGGCAGCCGAGTGTCGATCCAAGACGGTTGGCGGCGTTGCTGCAGACGCTTCGTTGGCAGGAAGATCTGCCCGGGCCGTTGAGTGGCCAGTCGATGGGGTGGCTATTGCGGGCGGAAGAAATGTATCGCGTCAACGCGTTAATTCAACGTCCGTCGCGCGAGAGCTCGATCCCGTTTCCGCTGCCCGATTCATCGGCTCAGGACAATCGTCGGCGGAGCGTGTTGGAGGCCTTGGCGACGGCGCCTCGGTGGATTCCCGAGAAGTATCCGGCGACCGGCGATGCGGCTGCGGGACCGCGGACGGTAACCGCCGCGAGAATTGTGTACGGACCTGTTTATCCGATCTGGTTGCAGGATGAGTTATTTTTGGTCCGCAGAGTCACACTGGAAAGACCGAATTCGTTGCAGGATTTTCTGCAAGGCTGTTGGGTGGACTGGCGGCGTCTGTCCGGGCAGTTGCTGCGGGCCATCCGCGACAACTTGCCACCGGGTAGTTCGTTAGAGCCGGTGACAGAGCGGCCGTTGGCGGTCAGTGGAGGCTTTGCCAGTTGGGCGCCGGTGCGAGTCGTGACGTCTCAGGTCGAGCTGCCAAGTCGCGAGATGCCACTGCAGGGAGGGTGGCTCAACTTGTTGGTGGGTTGGGTCTTTATGTTGGTCGCGGGTTTGGCGGTCGGCATGTTGCTGCATACGGTGATGCGGGAGAGTCGTCGTCGCGAGACGTTTGTGTCAGCAGTAACGCACGAGTTGCGGACACCACTGACGGCTTTTCGTCTGTATACCGATTTATTGGCCAAGAATCCGGATCCGCAGAAGACGCGACTCTACGCCAAAACGCTGGAGTCGGAGGCGGAGCGATTGTCGCATCTGGTGGAGAACGTGCTCACCTACAGTCGCTTGGAGCGGCGTGGCATCACGTCGCATCATCGCGTGGTGGAGGTGGGGACTTTGCTGGATGCCCTGGTGCCGCGTTTGGACGAACACTGCGCGCGGAATCAGATGATTATGGATTACGACACACCCTCGGCAAGGTTGCGGCAGCGAGAGATCTTGACCGATCCGTCGGCCGTGGAGCGTATCTTGTTCAATCTGGTGGATAACGCCTGCAAGTACGGCAAGACGCCGGACGAAGCGATGGTCCAGTTGGTCGTCGACAGTGATGCCAAGGACTTGGTCATCACAGTGCGAGATTTCGGGCCGGGTATCTCAGCGTCTCAGCGGCGGCGACTGTTTCAAGCCTACAATCATGGACAGATCTCGACCGACTCTCCCAACAAGACGATTGGCTTGGGGCTCCATATCAGCCAACAGTTGGCGGTGGCCTTGGGCGGACAATTGATCTTCACGCCGGCTGAACCGGGAGCCCGCTTCCAATTGAGCCTGCCATTGTCCGCGTCTGGATAGCCAGCGATGTCGGGGCAGTGGTGTGCTAGGGCTTTGTCACAATTTGACTTTGGGATCGGTGTGACCCCTTTGCCACACACCAAGTTTTGGCTGTGACAAAGCACTAGGGATGCCTCAACAACGGATTCGGCGGGCAGCCGAATTGCGTTGGTCGGGTGGTCGTCCGTCAAGACCGCAGTGGAAGTCGGTCGGTTGTTCCGGCCCTCCTGTCTTGGAGTTGACCGAGTGGCAATGCGGCTTTCGGGCGTATTTCCCGAGTATTTCTCGAGAAATTGGCGGATTGGGTCGTGCGACGGCCTAGTGAAAAAACGGATCCGCTCTACAATGCGCTAAGACGTCCGCAGGCGAGATGGCGATGGAAAAGGGGGCAATGCGAATTGATCGCCAGGAATCATTGGGAATGCAATCATGATCAATACGCTGTACTTGCCAGAGTTGCGCGAGATGTTGGTAGCGAATGATCAAGTCGAATTGAAGATTTTTTGCGAAACGCTGCATCCCTCGCAGACGGCCCAGTTCATGGAAGGCCTGTCGGCCGCCGACCAATGGAACGTCTTGCGTGCCACCGATCTGGATCATCGTACGGATATTTTCTCGTATCTGGACTGGGAGCGGCAGATTGAGATCCTGGCGACTCAGCCTCAGGATGAAGTGGCTGAAGTGGTGGCTCACTTGCCGGCAGATGACCGAGTGGACCTGTTGGACGAGGTGCCCGAGCAAGTCGTCGAACAATTGTTGCGGATTTTACCCGCAAATGAGCGACGCGATATCTTGCGGTTGCGGCAGTATCCCGAGGGCACGGCCGGTGCGATGATGACCACCGATGTGGTGCGATTGGCTCAATCCAGCTCGATTCGCGAGGCCTTGGAGGAGCTGTCGGACTCGGCAAATGACCTGGAAATGGTGTATTACCTCTACATTGTGGATGACGACGGTTATCTGCGTGGAGTGGTTTCGGCGCGCGAAATCTTGACGGCCATGCGGCACCCCAATCGTCCGCTGCGCGAGATCATGAACACGGATGTGATTGCGGCCCGCGTCAATGACGACCAGGAGAAGGTGGCTGAGTTGGTCGCCAAGCTGGACCTTCTCGCGGTGCCGATTGTCGATCAGAGTGGACGGTTTTTGGGGATTGTCACGCACGACGACGTGATCGACGTGGTGTTGGAAGAGGCCACCGCGGACGCTCACCAAATGGGTGCAGTGCAGCCGTTGGAGGCGCCCTACATGCGAACCGGGTTGCTCGAGTTGTCGCGGAAACGGGGCATCTGGTTGGTGATCCTGTTCTTCTGTTCGCTGACGACTGCCTTCACGTTGGAGCATTTGGAGAACGAGCTTTTGCCGTGGATGGTCGCGTTTGTGCCGTTGGTGATCAGCGCGGGCGGCAATTCGGGTAGTCAGGCCGCCACGTTGATTATTACCGCGTTGGCTCGCGGCGATGTTTCGCTCAAGGATTGGTCAACGGTCGTCGGGCGGGAGATCCGCATGGGGATGCTGTTGGGTGGGGCGCTGTTCTTCGTTGGACTGGCGACCATGTGGCTCTTTCCCAAGGTCTCCAGTTTGGGATTGATGGCCATGTTGGTCGTGCCGGTGACTTTGAACCTGATTGTGATGGCGGGTACGCTGACCGGATCGGTGCTGCCGCTGATTTTTCATCGTCTGAAGTGGGATCCCGCGATCATGAGCAATCCACTGGTGGCGGGCATCATGGATGTGATGGGGATTATCATCTACGTGAAGGTTGCGACTCTGATCGTGCCGGCGGTGGTCTGATGAGGCTGCGAGCGACCAGATTCTGGCACGAGTTAGGCCTGATTCTGGCCAGGGGCTGGCCCGTTGCCGAGCGAAACATTTTCACCTGTTTCACCTCCCGAGCGGCTGGCTGTCGCGGCATAGAACCGTCATAATCGTCACGAGACGTTGCGTTGGTGGGAAACTGGTGGAAATCCGCCACTCCACAGTCAGCGAGCTTGAAACCGTAGACCAAGTTTGGGGGTGTTCGTCCGGAGCCCAATCTACCGGACGCCGGCTCACCTAATTCACGGGGAATCATCAGCATGACCGATCAGCCGCAATCCGCTTGGAATCCATCGTCGCAGTTTGCCGCACACGAGCAGGAAGACGATCATCCGCTGTCGGATCGCCGCCAACGGTCTCGTTCCAGCCAAGAGGGGATGGAGCGTCGTCAGTTTGGCAGCAACTATTCCGAACTGACCGCGGCGGGTGCCGAGTTGGGCAAGGCCATCGATTCATACAAAGTGGCCAATCGTCGTCGTTACGTAACCTACGACGAAATCCTGCTGGTGCTGGGGACATTGGGGTACGAGCGGCGCGGGACCTCAACTGGCGTGGCCGCCGACGGTGGGACTGCCGCGGCCTCCGCTGCGGAGGGTCAAGTGAGGCTGCCGGTCAAGGGATTGGAATCGATAGACTCAACCTCGATGCAAGCGATCGACTGAACCGCGGGGACTGCATGACGGAACGTGATCCTGCCACCGACTCGACTCACTTGGCCGACGCCTCTGGCCCAAGTCCGGCGTTATCGACTACCGACTCGAAGTCTGCCACGACCTCAACGGCGAGGGGCTCGAGTGTCGGCCCTGCTTGGGCGCTGGAACTGCAGCAGCAGGTCCAGCAACAGCTGAAGTACATTCAGAGTCAACGACAACAATTGCAGGACATCCGCGAGCGGTTGGAGAAGATCGAGCGGTGGTTGCCCTTTCTGCAGTTCCAACCCCATGTACAGTGGTTGATGGAGAACCGGTCCGAGCGGATGGATCCGACGGTCCCGATCTTTGATCCGGGGCGAGCCGACTTTCATATGGATCGCTACCTGTTTGCGGCCGGTTATTGCCGCGATCGACGAGTAGCCGATGTGGCTTGCGGCACCGGTTATGGCAGTCAGCACCTGCGTCAAGCCGGGGAGGCGACCTCGGTGATCGGAATCGACCTTTGTCCGGAGGCCATTGCTTACGCCGTGGCTCGTCACGGTGGGCCGGGTATCGAGTTCCGGTCGGCGGCGGGCGAACGGACAGGGTTGCCGTCGGCATCGGTGGACGTTGTCGTCTCGTTTGAGACCATCGAGCATGTGGATGACGACCAAGCCCTGCTGCAAGAATTCGCGCGGCTCTTGGTGCCGGGCGGCTTATTGGTCTGCTCCACGCCCAACCTCTGGCCGTTGGCGATCGCGCCACACCATGTCCGCGAGTACGATCGCGCCAGCTTTCTTGAGACGCTGGCACCGACGTTTACCGTTCAGGCCTTGTTCAACCAAAACTCGGGAACGGGCTTTGAATTCAATCGCGGACAACCACGGGGCATTGTACCGACCACGGATGAGAATCACGCAACAGCGGAGTGTTTTCTGGCCGTTTGCCAGCGACGCTGAATGGCCTTATTTGAACTGTGATTTATCCCGCAGAATATGGTGATAATGTTGGGCGAAGCGGTGCGCTTCGTCCCGCACGTACTGCAGTAGTCGCAGGGCAAAGGAATGACGACTCAGCCTGATGGGTTCGCTGGCGCCGGGCAAATAGATCTCCTCCTGTTGTTTCGCCAATGACAACAGGACTGGCGGTTCGATGTCCTGGCCGCGGAACGCGTTGACGGCGGCGTTGAGTTGTCCCTTGCCACCGTCGATCAACAGGATGTCTGGCTGCGACAGCATCTCATCGTCGAGTCGCCGAAAGCGACGAGCGACGACTTCGTGAATGCTGCGGAAATCGTCGATGCCCTGCACTCCGCCAATTTTGAAACGGCGATATCCGGGCTTGAATGGCAGTCCATCGATAAACTGCACGAGGCTCGCAACGGTCTGATTGCCGCCCAAGTGCGCGATATCCACACCCTCGATGACCTGGGGCGTCTTGGACAGCTTCAGCACGCGGCGCAGTCCCTCCAAGCCTTTCTTGGGATCGATGTAGAAGACTTCCGGTTGCGCGTGTAGGTCCAGTTCTCCGCGACGATCGAGACTCTGGAGCATGGCGATTTCATCGCGGATCTTGGCCGCTGCCTCGAACTTTCGTTCCTTGGCCGCGGCTCGCATTTCCTCGTCGAGCTGTTTCAGCAGTCGTGACTTGTTCCCCTCCAGAAACAGGATCAACCGGCGGATGTCTCGGCGGTAGTCCTCGACAGAGATCCGCAAATTGCACGGTGCCGTGCATTGCTGGATACTGGCCAAGAGACAGGGACGGAACCACTGCCAGCGTTCTTCGTTGGCGGCGATATCCAAAGTGCACGTGCGGAACTTGAAGATTTTCTGTAGCACCTGAATGGCTGCGCGGAGGCTTCCGGCACTGGGAAACGGTCCAAATAACTTGACACCACTGCGGAGGGGTTCTCGGGTCACTTCCACACGCGGGAAATCTTCTTTGGTGAAGATTTGCAGGTAGGGAAACGATTTATCATCTTTCAGTTCTTTGTTGTGTCGCGGTTGAATGTCTTTTATCAAGCGAGCTTCGGTGAGTAGCGAGTCAACCTCGCTCTCGCATTCCAAGTAATCAATGTCGGCAATTTCGTCGATCCACACGGCCGTGCGTGCCTCTTGCCGCGCGGTGGCCCCGAAGTAGCTGCTGGCGCGACTCCTGAGACTCTTGGCCTTGCCGACGTAGATGACCACGCCTGCCGCGTCTTTCATCAAGTAGACGCCGGTGGTCCGTGGAAATGATTTGACTTTCAGAGCCGCTTGCTGGAACGGTGTCAGGTCGGCGGCGACGTCACTGGGCAACACCTGATCCAAGTCGACTTCGACTTCCTCGTCCGATGGTTCGGGGACGATCGGTTCGAGCCCTAATTCCTCGGCTTGTGACAGTTCATCGTCCTGATGCGTCATGTAAACTCGAACCGGGTTAGGGGGAACGGGTGACGGGAGTGCGACTGGGGAAGGCTGGCAGTTCGGCCTCGTCGACCCCTTGGCCGACGGTCTCAAGCCCCAGGTAAACCTGCAGGGTCTCCCCTTGGCCCGTCGACAGTGGGAGTGGCAAAACGCGTGTCAGCAGGTGGTTTCGTTCGGTCAAACTCAGGGGGCGATGCTTGATCAAATCGTGGCGGAACCAGCGACTGGTCGCTGCTTGCTCGAAGTCGATCGAACCCGCCAATCGGCCCGTTTCACGATCGCTTTCGGACCAAATTTGGTTGGCCAGGAGGGTGTTGTTGAATCCATCAAAAAACAACCAGTCTGCCGGGCGATCTCGGGTCGATTCGTTGCCCGGACCGCCACGCCCCTCCCACAACGCTGTGGCGGCCACACCAGCGAAGTTCGAGTGATGCAGCAAGCCTCGGTTCAAGTCGATGTTGGCAAACAGCGAATCGTGAGCGAACAAGTTGACTGGAGCGGCCGGTTGCTCTCCCTCCGCTTGCGTTTGCACCAAACCCTGCCCGGCGATAACGGTGCTGCGTTCGATTTCAATTTCGATTCCGGTGGAAGTCACTCGATTGGTTCGCTCTCCCCAACGAGCGACGGTGCCGGCCGTGATGATCAAGCAATCGGTCAAGCGGAGTAGCGTGGCGTGGGCCGCGCGGGCATTGAGCAGGTCGGCTCGACCGTGAAATGCGCAACGCTCGAAGGTCAGGACGCCTTGCTTCCGCCCTTCCCACGCCGTCAGTGGCAAGGTGTTCGCATAGATCCACGTCGGCGAAGGTTGAGCGGCGACCGGCGCTGCTCCGGGAGTACGCACAGGTTCTACCCGCCCCACCCCGGTGGATTCCTCGAGGAACTGTTGGAAGGTGCACTCCTTAAATACGAGTCGCGACAAGAGGGGCACTTCGAACAATCGCGGTGGGAACTCAGCTGCGGGGTCCGCAGACGCCGCCCAGATAAAATCGATACCAGAAATCTCCAGCTGTCCGCTCTCCAGCAAAATCTGCGGGGCCGTCGTTGAGACGACGAAATCTGGTGAAAATTCCAAGACAGGGCGATGCCCGACAGCAGCCTGGATCTCGCGCAAGTTGCTCGGGGGAATCTGCAGCGGTGGCACCTTTTGAACCCCGGTAAACAGTAGCTCGATCTTGCGGACATTGGGGTAGCGACTCAGGCTGGTCAACGCCAGTTCCAGGCTGGTAACTCGGTGGACCGACGGCCGCGTCGCCAAGTCACTGGCCTTGGCGGGAGACAGACCCAGTCCATCGGTGGTAGTCGGAACGACTTGGAGCGTGGTCACGAGCGCCAACGCGGCCGAGGAGCCGGTTTCGTTGGCGGCTGCAACCCGTTCCGCGGGCATGCGGTCAGAACTGGCAGTCTCAAACCAACCGGAAGACCTGGGGCGGGGTGACGGCAGCGGTGTTGTCGATTCGGGAAACGCCGACAGTTGCCACCAGGGGAGCAGCGAGAGTTCGGACTTTGTCGCCTCGTCGGTGGACGACAAGAATGGCACCAATAGGCTGGGGGGCTGAAAACCAAAAGGCCGATCGCTCGACCGATTCTCGCCGCGATCTGTGGCCGTGGACGACGGGGTGGACAGACGCATTTCGTTGAACGCCGCCGGATTGGAGGCCGCCCCCGCCATGCGGATCGCTTCCTCCTGGCGACTGCCAACGGTCGAATCGCTGTCCATCGCCAACCCGCCAGGCTCCGGCCGCGTGTCCAGAGCCGATGGCAACGGTCCACTGCTTGAGGGGGTGGGGGTGTTCCGATCCAGTTCTGGGAGCAGCGATGTTTGCGCGGCGCCCTCGGTTTCCACGACTGGCCAATCGGGCAACGAGATGCCTGGATCCCGCCACCCGCCCTCCAGCAGCACGGACAGGGTGATCAACAATGCGGTCATGGCTCCGGACATGACGATCAGTCGCTGCCAGGCGCGGCGATCTCCCATGGGGGGCGACAGGGCCCGCAGCGTCACCGGCCGAGCCTCGCTGCGCAAGTTGAGCAGCATGCGCTCGAATTCCCGCGCCGTCGAGACACGATCCGCCTTGCGTGGGGCCATCAAGGCCGCCACCAGTCGATCGACCGCGGGAGGCAAATCGGGCCGCGACGCGGTCACCAGTGGTCGAGCAGAGTTGGAATGGCTGAGCAGCTTCTCCAGTGAAGTGGCGTCGGCGAAGGGAGGACGCCCCACCAGTGAAAAGTACAGTGTACACCCCAGCGAGTACAAGTCGCTCTGTTGATCGGCTTGCCGCGGATCCCGCGCCTGCTCCGGTGCCAGATAATCGAAAGTGCCGAGCGTCATGCCGGCCTCGGCCTCGTGGTCCGCGGATTCCATCGATTTTTGAATTCGAGCCAAACCCATGTCGACGATCTTGATGGTCAAATCATCGGCCACCAATACGTTCGAGGGTTTGATGTCTCGATGGATGATGTTGCGCTGATGGGCATGATCCAGTGCCGCTGCCAACTGCCGAAAGAAGTGGATGGCCGTCTTTAAGTCCAGGGGGCCACGATTGGCGACCCATTGCCGCAAGGTCTGACCGGCTACCAATTCCAAGACGATGTAGTTCCAGCCCTGATCTTGACCGACATGAAACACCCGAGCAATGTTCTGATGGTCCAAGCGAGCCGCGCTTTGGGCCTCGATCCGAAAGCGACGCTCCGCTTCAGGATCATTCTCGGCACTGTTGAGCACCTTGACGGCGACCTGGCGGTCCAACTGCAGGTCGGTCGCACGGAATACCGCCCCCATGCCACCCACCCCCAGCAACGCATCCAACCGAAAGGAGCCCAGCTGTTTGCCGATCAGCAGTTCTCCAACCTTCCGCCAATCGAACGCGCTGGTGCAAAACTGTTGCGGCGGCTTCTTGGAGATGACCGTGATTTCACTGTCATCGGCCGAATCGCCATCGAGGGGCTCTCCCCATTCCGCTGGGTCAGTTCGCTCCAGCGGAGGTCGCCCTGCTTGCGATGAGACCGTCAATTCGGGATCGGCCTGAGGAATGGGATCGGCCTGAGGAGTGGGATCAGCCTGAGGAGTGGGGTCAGAATTCATGGCGAACGCGGGAAAAAACAGGCCTATGGGATTGCCGCCGGTGAACCATGCGACCCTGTTATTCTACCGCAGATAACCGTTTTTTTCCACTCGAAATCCCCTCCTTAGCCGTCCAAATCGAGATGATTGCCGCTTTGGTGATAGGGATCGCGACTGTGAGGACGGGTGGGTTCTTCGACCGCGGGCGGCGAGGACGCTGACGAAGGTTGGCTGGCCTCCCGCCTCCGCCAGCCCTGTCGCCCATCTGCATCGCGGTCGGACGCTGCTTCGGTGGCCGTGGACTCACCATCGCCGGCCGCTCTTTGGGCCAACTCGCCCTCCACTCGGGTTTGTTCGCGATCTTGCTGAACCGCTCGGCGGTCCTCCGAGGGAATGCCGACCATGCCGGCCAGGGGATGCATCGGGGGAATGGTCATGAGGGCACCTCAACGTTTGGTGGGATCTTCCAACAGCAGTCGGACAGCTTCATTCAGGGCTCGGAAGGTCTCGCGTGTCAACTGTGGATTCTCCACGGTCCCTTTCACGCTGATCCAGAGCAGTTGCTGACTGCCGGCATGCAGCAGATCGCTGAGCACCGGCAGGTAGAATTGATTCCGCCCCAGGACGGTGTAGAAGTTCAAGTCCAGTTCTTGATTCAAATTCGCACGGCCATTACCAATCAAAGAGATTGCATCTCCATTCAGCTCCAGGCGATGGCACTCGATGTCGCTGCCGCGGATACTGAAATCGATCGAACCTTCGTCAAAGGCCGTCTTGTCGGGCGTCTTGACTTGCAATGTCTTGAGCAGCTGCAAAAAGAACGGGATTTCATACAATTGGGCATCATTGACGCGGACCAAGCCTTGGCCCTCGAGCGTATGCAGGCCGTGAGTCGAGCCGGCCAACACCAGCGATGCGGCACCTTGTCCGACGATGTCCCTGGAACTTGGGGCAAACTGAGCTGCGAGTGCAGCCAAGTCGACTTGGTTGGCGTTCGCTTGCACTTGAAAGTAGACCTCATCCCGCAACCAAGCCTGGCCATCCAAGCCCAAACGCCCGGCCAAGCCACGGGCGGTCAACGGCGCGATCGCGCCGCAGGACTGCGCTTGCACGTCCACCGGCAATTCGCCGACGGCAGTGCCGAATAGCACATGCTGGTCGTTGCACCAGAAAGGCCCTTGAACCGTCGTTACTTGCACGCCCTGGATCATCGCCGAATCCAAGTTGAGCTGACCCCCACAATAGGCGGTCTCGTTATTTCGCAGGCCACGCAACTGGACGTTTCCGTGCACGTTGCGGACCGGCAACCCCAGTTCAATCGACAGATTTTCTAGATCGAGTCGCAGATCCCAGACACAGTTGGGAGGCGTCGCTGTCGTCGTTCCATCGGCCGTTGTCTGATCGACGAATTGGGCGGCGGGAGACGCGACTGATCCGCCTGTTGCCGCGTTCCCGGCCAACGGCGACAGCGGTTCGTTCCAGCCGACCAGCGCCCCCACGGCTGGCCCCGAAGCGGGCCGTCCCGGCGGCGACAGAGCCGAGGCCAAGGGCTGAAAGATCGATAAATTGCCCTGGACTGCCACCGACCCCGCCACCTCGAGCCGATCCGCTGCCTGACGAATCGGCAGCGGCAAGGCGCGTTTGATTTCGTGATCCACGGGTATCTGACCCGTCAACAAGTTGTTGATCGACAACTGCCAGTACTCGGCGTGGGTCTGACCCTGAGCATCGAAGGAGACGGTCACGTTTCCATGCCAACCTTGGACGTCGCTGATCGTCAGATCGCCGTTGCGGTAATTAAACTTCCCACTCAAGCGATCCAAAGCGTAGGGGAACCAAGTCGGCTCGATCTGCAAATGACTGGGGTCACGCGGCGTCGAGGGGTGTTGATAGCCGCTGACCGCGACCTCGACGCCCGTCCCATGGTCTTCCACTTGCACCAACAAGTGATCCAAAGTGCCACGCGGCGAGACCTGTCGCCAGATCGACTGTTGGTTGGGGGTCAACGCTTGGTACAACTCCTGATTCAGTTCCACGGCCTGGCCCAGGACTTTGACCCACCACTGCTGCCGGGCCGAAAATTCGCCGCTAAGTGTAATGTTGCCCGTACTGCTGACCCCTTCCAATTTGGGGGCAGTCACCACACCATTGACCAATTGGACCAAGCCCGAAACACCAAACACTCGGTAGGGAAACAAACGATGGCGTAATTCACCGCCCTGAATGCTGAGATTGAAACGGACGTCCGCCGGCTGGTCCTTCTGCGTTCGCTCGACAAAGCCGCTGGTTGCGATCAGCCCCGAAAAGTTCATCTGCTGGATCACATGCACCGCTTCTGGTTTCCGCTTCAAACCCTCGAGCAACGACTCGCTGTAAGGATGAAAACGCGTCGAACGCACATCGATGCGCCCCGTCCAGTCGGGACCCATATCATTGGCAAAACCTTGAATGGTCACCGGACAACGCGGGTCACTGGACTCCAAATCAAACCGACCGTGTTCATTCTCTAACCAAATGCGGCCATGCACATGCGATACTGGCAACGGGAAATCCCGGTACAAGTAACTGGTGTCATGGACGTCGACCACACCGCGACGCTGCCAGGGTTGGTTGGGCTGCCAGACAAACGACAGGTCACAGTCGAACCAACCCTCGGGTTGAAAACTGCTCCAGGCTCGCTGCAAACGCTCGCTCAGCAGCGGTGTCCAACGACGATTGAAGGGCAGACGCTGCCCCTGGACCCCGATGGTCACCCGTGGCTCGAACCAATCCTGCACCGTCACCCGGCCGAGAAACTGGCCCTCCGAGACTCGCCCTCCAACCTCGGTCCACTCCAGCCCAGCCAGATTGGCGACCAAGCGAGCGTGACCTTGCAGTATGGGTTGCGGCAACAACTCGTGCTGCACCACCAAGTCGCTGAATTGACCGACCACCAAGCATTCCTGGATTCCCCAGGCCTGCAGGGCCCGGGCTGCCTGGTCCCCCGCTGCGATCGGCCCGACTGGCGTTACCGCCTCTGCCCCGCGGCCGGGCCATTGCCCACGAAGCTTGGCCTGCTCCAGCGAAAATCGACCGCTGACTCCGGACAGTACTTGCGCCTGAGGAGGCAGCCAAGCCGCCAATCCGGCCCAGCCCTGCGGCTGCCAAAAGAATGTCGCGGGGTCGGCTGTGAGTTCGTAACCCTGCGAATCGATCCTCGCATGAATGCTCCACGTCGGCTCCGAGGAGATTGGAAATTGGGCGACAATCGACCAAGCGGTACCACCAAATATTCCGCCAGTTGCTGGCGCCGCGTCCGTCGGGAGACCTGCCATGCTTGGCCCGACGGTCGAATCACTACCCGTGGTCGGAACGGACTGGCCTGAGACCTCAACCGCCGCCGCGGTGGTCTGGGTCGCCGATCCATGCCAAGCTCCCCAAGCAAGAATCTGCCTACCACCCTGATCCTTGACGCGAGTCGTCCAATTGCGAATGCTGACCGAACGCGGTAGCGGCGCGGTGCCGGTCGCGGCCGGAGTCGGCAAACGCGGCAACCAGACCTCGCCCTGGGTCGCCAAGGTTAAATCCAATGTGACCCCGTCCAGATCGACAGACTCCAACTGAAATCGACCCTGCAGCAACTCGGCGGTTGTCCAAGGGCCACGCAACCACAACGAATCCACGTACAACGTGGTTTGAACTGGAACCACCGGTCGATGCGTGGGACGCCATGCCACTTGACGCGAGGGATCGGCTGTCGTCGACGACAGCCCCCCAACTGCTCCCGCTTGCCGCGCAGCCAAGTAAGATTCCAATTGCTCCCAAGATTGCGGCAACGGAACGCGAATTGGCGCGTCAGCAGTCGTCACCGTCGAACGAAACCACAGACCGCGGACGCGAATCCCCTCCCCTTCGACAAACTGCAGGCCTTCGAATTCAACCCGCCAACCACTCTCCGCCAACCACTCGTTGATCCGATCCTGCAGAACATGCTTGAGCGATGAGCCGACCCGGTCCACTGTCAAAAACAAAGAGGCCGACAGCGTGGCAAAAATCAATCCCAAGCCCACCATGTGCCGAAAAAATTGCCGCGATCCCAGCTTCACTGCCGTTCGACAGGTATCCAGGACCGTGGAATTTGGGATAGGGGCAGCCATGACGCGAACGACCAATCGAGCCGTAATCTGTTTCTAGGAATTGTCCGGCAAACCGATCCTCGATCCGCCATCGTCCACACCGCCATCGTCATGGACTATCCCCCCACAGACCTCGCGGGAGCAACGACCCACACCGTTGGGAAAGTCACGCGCGAACCAGGGGCCTTAGCCCACCAAAAGCAGGTCCAACGACGAGAACGTTTTAGCATTTCGCGGTCGATTATCGTATGCCAATCGCAGGCCTTGAACCCACTGCTAGCACGATCCAGAAGTTCGATTTCGACGAAACATAACCTCGGGCAATCAGAAGTGCCCCGGGCAGAAGTTCCCCGGGCAGAAGTGCCCCGGGGACATCAAGCAACCATTTCTTCCGCGTCACCCGAGCCTCGCGGTGCGATGGCTCCAGAGTCCTCTAAGGAGCGAACAACATCGACGATCTCTTGCTGGACCTTTTCAACATCCGATAACTTGACGGCTCCTAAGAACTCGATTTCCTCTTCCAGCGTTTGTGCCGCCCGCTGGGACATGTTGCTGAGGATCTTCTCTTTCAGCGTTTCGCTAGCACCTTTGAGCCCCATGGCCCATTTGCCACCATCCACATTTTTGAGGATCTGTTGGATGTCCTTGTCGCTCAGTTTGCCAATGTCTTCGAAGACGAACATCAGGCGTCGAATCTCTTCGACCAATTCAGGCGTTTCACGCGACAATTGATCCAGGATCGTGCGTTCGGTGTTGCGATCCGAGATATTGAGGATCTCGGCGATACTGCCCACACCGCCGGTCTTGTCGTAAGATTGACTCATCAAGTTGGCCATGCGGAACTCGAGGCCCTTCTCGACGGAACGAATAACCTCTGGGCTGGTTTGCCCCATGTTGGCGATCCGACGGATTACCGCAAGTTGGCGGTCGGGCTGAAGGCCAGCTAAGATTTCCGCCCCGTAGCCTGGGGGGAGATACGTCAATATGAGGGCGATGGTCTGCGGATGTTCGTCGGCGATAAACGTGAGGATGTTCTGAGGATCGATCTTCTTGAGGAAGCTAAACGGTAGGGACTCGACGACCTGGCGGACATTCTCAAACGACTCCTTGGCACCGTCGCCCAAGGCTTCGTTGATGAGGTTGCGAGCCAACTCCAAGTTGCCGGAAGTGCCGCCAATGACCGCACCACTGGAATCGGCAAACTCGTTGATCACGGCGTTCTGCTCTTCGACCGAGACGCGTCCGAGGTACGAGATTTCAATCGAGACCAACTCGACTTGGGCTGGCGAGAACTTCGTCAGCAGTTTGGCTGCTAGCGGACGCGGCAAACACGTGAGCAAGATGGCCGCCTTGCGCAGGTTCGGATTGTCTTTACTGGCCGGATTGATGCTGGACGAGATGGCCATGGCCGACTTTGCCGCGAGTGGAGTGACGGGGAACCAGCCCGCTGGTCCGCAGGTTGGCTGCGGTCCGTTGCGGCGTTCTCCGTTGTCATCGGCACAACCGGCAAAATCGCTTCAACCGATTTACGGATCGGCGTCAGTTTCCAAAAATGCTGTAACGCAGGGCGTTCGCTGGCGGGGCTTGCTCGCCGCCACGCTCGCTGGCATTGCCACGAGCATCTCGATTGGCCTCGGTGGATCGTGGGGCACTTCCGCTGCGGCGTGCATCCCCGGAACGATCACTCGTACGATTGCTCGTGCTACCGCGGTCCGAGCCGGCCGCGTCGGCCTCGCCAGCACCGCGGCTTCGGCCGAAGCTCCGTCGAGCTGGACTGGAGCTCTCTGACGCGTTTTCGGTCCCTCCTCGACGAGAGGAGCTGGAACGCGATCGATCGCTACTGCTCGTTTCCCGTTCCCCGCGGCTACTCGACGACCGAGTTGAAGCGGCTCTTGACCCACCGGGTTGTTGGGCCTCGCTCAGGGTAATGAATCCGTCCCCATTGCGGTCCCAGGCGGCAAAAGCCTCACGCTCGGCAGCGGACAGATTGGCGGAAAACTCTGCCAATGAGATCATGCGGTCGTTGTTTCGGTCCTTTCGCGCCAATTCCGCTGGCCATTCGGCTCCTTCGTCCTCCGCCCCAGGCCCCAAGTCTCCGTCCCAACGGATCGTGCCCGTCAATGGGCCTCGATCGCTGGCGGTCGAACGGCTGCCGCTGCGGCTGGAGGAAGAACCGGAGGGGGATTGGCCATCACCGTAATAGGCGTACAGTTCCGCGTAGGTCAAAATGCCGTCGCCGTCGGCGTCCGCTGATTTTGGCGGCGGATTCCGCATAGTAGAAACCTCTTCGATGGTCAGCGACCCGTCGTTGTCGGTGTCCAATTTGCCAATTAACTCCTTGACGTAGCTCGCCACACGGTCGGTGGGCCCAGAATTTCGCCGCTCCCGTTCCCGTTGCTTGCGTTCCTCCGCTCGGCGTTCGCGTTCCGCTTCCGCGGCCGCTCGCGCGACCGCCCGCGGATCGTCCTCGGTCTGGCCCTCGGTCCTCCGCGTCCGACTCCGCCCCGAGCGTCCCGAACCGGACTGCTCGCCGCTGCCGAACGATTTCATCCGCTCGGCCAGTTCGATATCCGATAGCCGACCGTCCTGGTCCAGGTCCGACTCGAGCGGGTTGGCAGTCGCCCACGGCACGGCCTCGATCTCGGCGGGGTCCAAAACGCCGTTGTTGTTGGCATCGTAACGAGCCAACAAACTGCGGACCTCTTCCAGCACCAGCGGGCTGTAACGCTCCTCCATCGGTGTCGGATCGGAGAGAATCGGATTGTCGGTGGCGGCAAAGCCCATGTCCTCGCCCCGTCCTCGCCGCCGATTGCTCACCGAGGGGAACTCAAACGAACTGCGTTCCCCCTCCGCCTGCAGGCCCGCGTCCGTCTCGAAGGGAATCGTCGTCAGGTCGACCTGGTTGACCAGTGAACGCAACGTGTCCAAATAAATGGGGCGTCCCGGATCCAGCCCCAACTGTCGCATGATCGTGGATGACAAAGAGTTCGCCTCGGCCGGTTCCAGCTGCCCGTTTTGATTCAGGTCCAACGCCACCAGCTGGTTGAGGACCTGCTCCCGCAAGTCACCTGCAACTGGGCGTCTTGATCGACCCCGCTCGCGACTCGATTCTCGCTCGCCCCGCTCTGTGCCCCGTTCTGTGCCCCGTTCTCCGCCCTCGCGGCCACGACCGCCCCTCGACTCCCCACGACCAGACTCCCCACGACCAGACTCCCCACGACCGGAGTCCCCACGACCGGAGTCCCCGCGACCGGAGCCCCCGCGACCGGACCATCGCTCTCTTCCGCCAGCTTCTTGGCGACTTTCCTCTCCGCCACGATCACCGCGTCCCGCCCCACGACCACGGCCATTTTCCTCGCCGGTCTGCCCACTGCCTTGGTCGCCGCGCTCACTCTGTTCGCCGCGTCCACGCCCACGCCAATCGCCCCGGCGTTCCGTATTCTCATCACTGGAGCGACCGCCGCGGCCCTGCTGCTCAACCGGCGCCCCGCCGCGTCCGGGGGCTGGAGGTCGCCCCTGAGCCCAGATTTCCGAGGTGGAGAACAGCAACGCCACGCACACGGCGGATCCTATCGGCAGGTAAATTCGCGGGCACATGCAAGCCATCCCTTCAGAAACTAACCCCTCGAGCCCCTATCATAAATAACCGTTCCGCCGGCCGGAAGTTCCGGAAAAAGCGGAAGTTACCCTCGATACACGGAGCACGCGTTGAAATCGGACAGGTCAGGCCGGTCGTTCCTAGATTGCCGCTGGTTCAGGTCGCGTTTTGGCCGAGTGTCGCCCCGTAGCTGTTCCCAGAGGTCGGATTTCGCTTGGTCCGCGAACGGTTTAGGATAGCGCTGGGCGTTCGGTGTCCGGCGAACCGTTGCCGGGGTGCCGGATTGAATTTTGGACTAGGGAGACAAGTCTATGGAAACCTCGACCCCGCTGTTGTTGGCGACAGACATGAAGATGGATTGGCGACCGCTGGTTGCTGCAACGGGAAAATTGGCCGTGGCCTGGTCTCGGCCCGTAGTCCCGGTCCACGTGGTGACGGTTGATACCGATTCGGTGCTGGTGGATTATTACCGCCGGCAATTGACCCAACAGCTGTTTGAACCGTTGATGCAGGAGGTGTCAGGCGAGTCGTGGACCATGCAACATCCGGTCGTGTTGACCGGAGCGATTGTTGACCGCATCGTCAGTTTTGGCCTGCAGCACGAATCCCCATTGATCATCGTGGGCGCGGGTCGAATGACCGCCTCCGGGGCTTTGGTGCCAGGGACGTTGACCGAGGGAGTCTTGCAGGCGTCTCGTCGTCCCGTCTTGGCGGTTCATCCCGTGCAACCTCTGAACTTCGCCCGCTTGATCTGCCCCGTGGATAACTCGGCCACGGCCCGTCGTGGCCTGCAAAACGCCATACAACTGGCTCGTACGTTTGGTTCGGCCCTCACCGTGATGTCGGTCGTGCCCGAAGTCTCGTGGTTGGAAGCCGCCGCGGAGGTTCGCACGCTGACCAATGCCATCGAAGAATATTCGTTGCGCTGGGAGCAAGAATTTGACGCGATATTGGCGGACTGCGACTTCACGGGAGTCAATTGGACCCGAGTCGTGAAGTTCGGCTCGCCAGCCGACGAAATCGCCGCGGAAGCCCAACGCCAAAACGCCGACCTGCTGATCGTCGGCGCCATCGGCCGATCAGGCCTGGCCCAAGCCATGTTGGGCAGTACGGTCCGCCGTTTGTTTCGGCAACTGCCCTGCTCCCTGTTGGTCGTGCACGACGTCGATCTGCCCCGTGCTGTCAATTAGCCCCGTGCTGTCAATTAGCCCCGTGCCGTCGATCCACCCCGTGCCTCGGGGTAAATCACAGCCGCGAAAAAAACGCTTATCCAAGCACAACTGGGCCAAAAGCCGAGTGATCAGCAGCAGGCATGATCTGCAGCAGCAGGCATGATTAGCACCGCGCGTGAGCGAAATCGCGAGCCACATCGACCAAGTGTCGGTCGATGGCTCGGGGCATCAAGGGACGGCGATTTCCTGCAGGATATCGGTCATGATTTCTTCCGCCAGGCGGCGGTTGTTGCCGGCGCTGCCACCCGATGACAGCAGCACGCGATGCGCCAGCGTGGGGATGGCTAATTGTTTGACATCGTCGGGCACCACGTAATCGCGCCCTTGGACCAAGGCTCGTGCTTGAGCCGCGCGGTACAAGTGCAAGGCTCCCCGCGTACTCACGCCCACCCGCAAGGCGCGTGATTGCCGCGTGCGATGCACAATATCCAACAAATAACGTTTCAGTCGCACATCAAAGTTGATTTGCGTCGCGTGCTGTTGCAGGCCCAGTACCTGCTCTTTCGTCAGGACGCTGCCCAGCCCGCCGTCCAAGGGACGCTGCTGCGCATCGAGGATCTCTAATTCCGCCGCAGGATCCGGGTAGCCGACGCTGACGCGGAGCAGGAAGCGATCCAACTGACTCTCCGGCAACGAATAAGTCCCTTCAAATTCGAATGGATTTTGCGTCGCGATCACCATGAACGGACTGGGCAATTCCCTCGTCACGCCGTCCACCGAAACCTGCCGATCGCTCATAGCTTCCAACAACGCCGCCTGGGTCCGTGGCGGAGCTCGATTGATCTCGTCGCCCAACACAAAATTTTGAAAGATCGGCCCCGCGTGAAATTCGAAGCGGGCCTCGGCTTGATTGTAAACAGAGCTGCCGACGATGTCCGCTGGCAAGAGGTCCGGCGTGAATTGAATGCGAGAAAAAGACGCGTCAACGCTGCGAGCCATCGCCTTGCCCAACGAAGTTTTGCCGACGCCCGGCACGTCTTCCAGCAGTACGTGTTCGCCCGCGACCAACGCGATCATGCATAACTCGACGACATCGCGTTTCCCCAGAATGACTCGGCCAACATTGTCAATCAATTTATTGATCGTCTGCTGGTCAACGTCTGCGGTCATAGGGGTCTCCCGTGGGTCTGGCAGGGCTCTGGGGCCGACCCCGGCGCAGGCTAAATGGCCGGGGCGGTTTCGTACTTTAGCAAGTTTGTATCGGCGGGTATAGCGGCGAGAACCCGGCTGCCGCCAACTGCTCCCACAGCCATGTTCCCACCAACACGTGATCCGCCCCGCACTGCCCCAAGTGCCTAACCGTCTCCCAGTCCCGCACGCCACCGCCCGCGACCAGCTCCAAGTCGGGGAATGCCCGCCGCAACCTCCCTAACAGGGGAGCGGACGTGTGCGAGAGCGTCCCCACATTGGACAGGTTCAGCACCACGACCCGCCGCACCCCGCAAGACCATAACTCGCCCACGACCGCCTCCAAGCTGACTCGGTTCCATGTGGCCCAAGCCTCCCCCGCCTGCTGGGGCGCCGGCGATGGCCGCTCAACGTCGGACGCCTCCCCCACCGCCGCTCCCTGTCCAAACCAGCCCAGCGGCTCCGTCCCGATCAGGTCCAAGCTCACGGTCCAACGACTCGGCTGCTCCTGGGCCCGCAACGCGGCAAATAACTCGCCCGGACTAGCGAACGACTCGGTCCCCCAGATCGGTCGCCAACGCGGATGAGCCGCGATGCCTTCGACCGTTCTCCCGGAAGCCGTCCAAGCAAAATCCCGCCCGCGGTCCGACCACACGGTCCACCCCTCGTCCAACAACTCGGCCAACCAGTCACTCAAGCCCTGATCGGCACTCGGGGCGGCTGAGCTCGAGCCGGTTACGGCGGTGTTGCTCCTCGTCCCAAAACGGTAAGCTGTGGCGGACGCGGCGATCGTTCCACCGCCGGCCGATGGTTGCAATCGGTCCAGATCCGCCACGTAAACTTGGTCGATCCCGCACTCCTGGCGGACGGCGTGCAACAGTTGCTTTGGCGATCGTCCGGCCAAGTTCGGAAAGCGAGTCCCCAGCGCCTGGTAGCGGGTTCGCTGGCCAGCCACGGCATGAACCAATCGTCCGCCCGCCCAGTCCAAGACGGCGATGCGGCGCGGGCAAATCATAGGCATTGACCGGATCGTGACGATTGCGAAACTTGGAGGTGGCAAAAAGTCAACCGCCCAGCCGGTTTCACCGGCCGCGACGGCCATTTCGGAGTTACATAGTGTGACGCCGAGTCCCCAAAACTCAACCCCCAGCTCGAGTTGCCCGTGAACGTTCTATTTGCCAGCAGCGAGGCCGTCCCCTTTGCCAAGACCGGTGGTCTGGCCGATGTCTCCGGCAGCTTACCCGTCGCTCTCCGTCAACACGACGTGGAGACGTGCCTGTTCCTGCCCGCTTATCGTTGTGTGTACCAAGCGGGACAACCGATCGAACGCACCGGTTTGTACTTCGACATTCCGATCGGCTCCAAGTTGGTCACTGGCCATTTGTTGCGATCGCAGCTGCCAGGCTCCGACGTGCCGGTCTACTTGGTCGAACAACCACAATATTTCGACCGCGACGGACTCTACAACGAACACGGCCGCGACTACAACGACAATTGCGAACGTTACGTGTTCTTTTGCCGAGCGGTGGTCGAAGCCATTCGGTTGCTGGACCTCCCCGTCGATGTGGTGCACGCCAACGATTGGCAAACCGGCCTGATTCCGGCTCTATTGGAAACGGAATATCACGTGGCGGATCGCTACCGTTCGCTCACGACGCTGTTCACCATCCACAACATGGCCTACCAAGGGCAGTTCTGGCATTGGGACATGCTGCTGACCGGCTTGGACTGGAAGTACTTCAATTGGCAGCAGATGGAATGCCACGGCAAGCTCAACTTGCTCAAGACCGGCATCGCCTTCTCCCACACCATCAGCACCGTCTCCCCTCGCTACGCCTTGGAGATCCAACACGAGCCGCTGGGTTGTGGACTGGGTGGCGTCCTGCGTGAACGACGCGAGGTGCTCAAAGGCATCATCAACGGCATCGACGATCAAGCCTGGAACCCCGCCACCGATCCGCACCTGTTCGCCAATTACGATGTGCAGTCTTGGCAGTCCGGGAAATCGACAAATAAGACGCAATTGCAACAACAATTTGGACTGGAAGTCCGCCCCGACCTGCCGCTGATCGGTTCGGTCGGGCGCTTGGTCGGACAAAAGGGCTGGGAACTGATTCTCAAGCTCCTACCGCAGTGGCTCCGCTCCCAAGATGCCCAGTGGATCGTGCTGGGGACCGGCGACCCAACCCTGGAGCAGCAGTTGCGGCTGCTGGCGGCCGACTACCCACAACGCCTCTCCGTCCAATTCGCATTCAGCGACGCGTTGGCCCATCGCATCGAAGCCGCCAGCGACATGTTCTTGATGCCCAGCCAGTACGAACCCTGTGGCCTCAATCAACTCTACAGCCTCCGCTATGGCAGCGTGCCCATCGTCCGTGAAACCGGTGGACTGGCCGACACCATCACGGATTTGGAGCAAGGCTCCGACACCCAACCCGCCAACGGTTTTTCCTTCCCCGGCTGGGATGTCAACCAATTGCATCGCACGTTAGAACGAGCCGTTCGCGTCTATCGCGAGCAGCCCAACACCTGGCGGTCGCTGGTGGAAACGGGCATGCGACAAGATTGGTCGTGGTACGCCTCTGCCGGCAAGTACGCTCAACTCTACCGCCACACGGTCGCTCGCCGCAACCAACTGCAGTCGTCTTTGAGCTAGTGCTTTGTCACAGCCAAAGAATGGGGTGCGGTAAAGGGGTCAGGAGTCAATTGTGCGAAGCACCCGCAGGGCCGTTCCGGCAATTGACGCCTGACCCCTTTACCGCACCGATCAATTGTGCGAAGCACCCGCAGGGCCGTTCCGGCATTTGACGCCTGACCCCTTTACCGCACCGATCCCAGAATTGAAGGGTGACAAAGCACGAGTGCTTCGGTCACTGGTTAACGCGTCGTCGAATCCGTTGCACCCAACCCGGCAATGGTGTCACTGGGCAGGGCCTGAAAGCCAACTCCCAATTCGACCACCCGAGTCAAAAAGCTCTGACGCTGCGTTTCATCCGTAAACTCGAAACCCATCAGCGCTTGCTCGATGTTCTGCCCCGTCTCGGTGTAGTTGAAGTAACAGACGTTGGTCAGACCGACGATCTGTCGCATAAATTCTGACAGAGCTCCCGGCCGATCGGGAAACTCAACCGTGGCAAAGACAGGTAATTGCGCCAAAGAAGGTTGAAACGGCACCACGCGATACTCGACGGCCGTGGCTTGCGTCACCGCTTGATAGTGCAGCGGCGTCCGCGCCAACTTACTTTCCAACTGGTCCAACTCGGCTGGAAACGCCTCCACGCCAATCACCGGAAACGCGCGTTTCGCGTCGGTCTTGCCGTACTGGAAGTCGATGATGTTGATGTCGGATAAAAATTGATCCAATAATCCAATCAACGTGCCACTGCGTTCGGGTATTTCAAAGCAGTAGTAACGCCGTTGCTTGGGCGACAATCGACCCTTTCTCGCGATGACGGGAAAAGTCAGAAAGTCGACGTTGGCGCCAGACAAAACGGTCAGCAGTTGGGCCGACGCATCCAACCCGAGGGCCGCATAGGCGGTTGCCAGACTACTGTCGCCCCAAGCATCTGTCGCGGAAGTGGCCAAGGCGGCCGCCACGCCGATCCCAGCCGAAGGCTCGACCACAATCCGACGCTCGTTCCATAACCATTCGATCGCCGTGCACACCTGTCGCTCGTCGACCAACCACACATCGTCCAACAGTTGTTGGCACAATTGGAACGTCAACTGACCCGGGGTGGCAACCGCGGTACCGTCGCAAAAGCGAGTCACTTGCGGCAAGGTGATCGGTCGGCCCGCCTGCAACGATTGCTGCATGCTGTTCTGCCCCAAGACCTCCACGCCGACAACCTTCGCTCGCGGAAATCGCTGCCGCACCACGGACGCCACGCCGGCTGCCATCCCACCGCCACCGATCTCCAACAGGACCAAGTCCGGTTCGGCCGACTGGGGAATCTCCCAAGCCATCGTAGCCTGACCGGCAATCACCTGCAGGTCGTCAAACGGATGCAGGTACTGGCCGTAGCCTTGCTTCAAGTACTCGCGAGCTGCCGCGGCGGCATGGTCGTAGCGATCGCCCGACAATCGCACTTCCACCCACTGCCCACCCAGACGTTTGACCGCCTGTTGTTTGAGCAACGGCGTGGTCCGCGGCATGAAGATCACAGCGGGAATCTCCAGCGTCCGAGCCGCCCAAGCGACTCCTTGCGCATGGTTACCGGCGGAAGCGGCGACCACCGATCCGGGGCTACGGTGCTGCACCAACCAAGCCAACTTATTGAACGCGCCTCGCCACTTGTAGCTGTGCACGCGCGAGGTGTCCTCACGCTTGAGCCACAAGTCGCGACCATCGGGAAGAGACACCGACTCACAAGCCGTGGCTTGATCCGCCAAGTACACGCGGCTCAACGCCGCGTCCGTCTCCCGCCGCAATTCGTCCAACAGATTGTCGGCCGCTCCCAAGCCAGGGGCGGTCGTTGCCACCACGGCTGGGTTCGCGACGGTTGTTCCCGCTGATTTGGTCATCAAGCCGTTTCCAACACACGTGTCAGTTTGGCTGCCGAAACACTGGATACGTCCGCCATCTGGCTGATTTTCTTCAGCAAGTGCACGATGTTCCGCTCGCTGATCACCACCATTTCAATGCGGTAATGGTCTGCCGATTCGGACTGAACCGTCATGCTTTCAACTTCGAAGCAACGCTGGCGGACGATCCCAATCAAGCGATTGAGACTGCCATACGCGCGGCTCATGTGGATAATCAGTTGCGAGGACTCTACGGGAGGCATGCGAGGATTCCTGGTAAAAACGCGGCAACTGCCGCTCTTGTAGTAGACCATACCGCCAGGCGTGGCGCCCGCGGTTTTTTCCAAAACCGACACAGGCGAACCACCCCCACGGCGGAACGTTCCGTTTGTAGCGACTCCGCGTGATCGCTGGGCAATCACGCGGACATCGCCAACTCACCGCACAGCGGTACGGGTTGGGGGACACGGACCAAAACTCGGCAGCGGTTAGCCAACCGAGGCACCGGCTTCGGTCATCATCTCGGAGTTGCTGGCGCCGGGCGGAACCAGCGGCCAAACGTTGGCGGCCCGATCGATGACCGTGTGGATAAACAACGGGCCGTCTGTCGTCTTGAGCGCGTGGATCACGTCCGCCTCTTGATCCCGATGCACGACACGCATCGATGGGATACCAAAGGCCTCCGCCAAGCGGCAGAAGTCCGGATTGTCGCTCAAGTCGATCTCGCTCTCGCGGTTGTTGAAGAACAACTGCTGCCATTGACGCACCATGCCCAAGGCCTGGTTGTCGAACAACAGGATCTTGACCGGGATGTTGTACCGCTTGATCGTGGCCAACTCCTGGATGTTCATCATGATCGATCCATCGCCGCTGACCACGATGGTCCGCGCGTCCGGATTCGCTTGTTGGACACCCAAAGCCGCCGGCAGACCAAAGCCCATCGTGCCGGCACCACCGCTGGTCAAGTGGTACTTGGGGTGCGTGAACTTGTAATGCTGGGCCACCCACATTTGGTGTTGCCCCACATCACAACAAACGAACGTCTCCTTGTCGGTCATCGCCTGCGACAGATCATGCAGCAACCGGGGCGCGAACACCGAATCGAACGGCGCATCGTAACGACATGCGTAGGTCTGCTTCCAGACCTGCGTCTGTTCGATCCAGGGCTGGATGCTCAGCGGCATCGTCAGTTCCACCAAGTTCTGAGCGACATCGCCACCCAAAGCCGATTGCACCACGCGCAGCTTGCCGAACTCGGCCGGATCCAAGTTGACGTGAATCGCCTTGGCTCGTGGCGCGAATTCGGTCAATTTGCCAGTGGCCCGGTCGTCAAATCGTGAACCGATAGCCAGCAACAAGTCGCAGCCTTGCACCGCTTTGTTGGCCGCTTCACTGCCATGCATGCCAACCATACCCAGAAACTGCGGATGGTTGCCTGGCAAACAGCCCAAGCCGTGCAGCGTATGCACCACAGGGATCCCCGTCGTCTCCACAAACGCGCGGAACTCCGCTACCGCGTTGCCCTTTTCCACGCCGCCGCCCGCGTAGATCAGTGGACACTCGGCCTTGGCCAACAGTTCTTTGGCGATCCGCAACGCTTCCGGCTCGCAGTGACTGATCGGCGGCATCTGCTGCCGCGTCTGCAACGGCTGGGCATCGGTCTTTTGGAAGGCGATGTCCTTGGGGAAGTCGATCAAGACTGGCCCCAACTTGCCGCTACCCGCCAATTCGAAGGCCTCACGGACAATTCGCGGAATGTCGTCAGCATGCTTGACCACGTAACTGTGCTTGGTGATCGGCAAACACATGCCGAACACGTCCAGTTCCTGAAACGCATCGGTCCCCATCAGTTGCGACGGCACCTGACCGGTGATCACGACCATGGGAATCGAATCCATGTAGGCGTCGCCAATCGCCGTGATCAAGTTCGTGGCACCCGGACCACTGGTGGCCATGCAGACCGACGTGCGATTGGTGCTGCGAGCCGCTCCTTGAGCCGCAAACCCCGCACCTTGCTCGTGCCGCGTCAAGTAATGCTTGATGCTGCTGTCCAACAACGCATCGTAGACCGGCATGATCGCGCCACCGGGGTAACCCCAGATGTCTTTGACGCCTTCGTTTTCCAAACAGGCAATCAGTAATTGTGCACCGTTCATTGAGCAGCCGCCTCCAGCGTTGGGGTAGTCGATTTTGGGGAACCGGAATTGCCGTCCATGGCCTTCTCAGACAACCAAGAAAAGTGTCGGCGGATGTCTTTGCCGACCTTTTCGATGTCGTGTTGCAATTCTTTGGCCAACATGCTGCGGTAGTTGACTTCGCCGTTGCGGAACTCTTCCTGCCACTGCGCCGCAAACTTGCCGCTTTGAATGTCGGTCAAGATCTCTTTCATCCGTTGACGCGTCTCGTCGGTGATGACTCGTGGACCCGCTGTCAACGCACCGTATTCGGCCGTGTCGCTGATGAAGCGATGCATGCCCGCCAAGCCGCCCTCGTAGATCAAGTCCACGATCAACTTTGTCTCATGCAGGCACTCGAAGTAGGCCACTTCTGGCGAGTAACCGGCGGCGACCAGCGTCTCCCAACCGGCCTTGATCAGATCGCCCAAGCCACCGCAAAGCACGGCCTGTTCGCCAAACAAATCGGTCTCGGTCTCTTCCTTGAAGGTCGTCTCCAGCACGCCCGCTCGGCCGCAACCCGTCGCCTGGGCATAGGCCAAGCACTTGGCCTTGGCTTGACCACTGGCATCCTGTGCGATGGCGATCAAACACGGTACACCAAACCCGTTCTCGTACTCGCGGCGTACAATCGCGCCCGGCCCCTTGGGGGCACACATGATCACATCGTGATCGGCCGGAACTTGGATCGCTCCGTAGAGGATGTTAAAGCCATGCGAGAACAGAACCGCCGCACCCGACTTCAAGTTGGGGGCAATCTGCTCCTGGTAAACCTTGGGCTGCTGCATGTCGGGCAGCAACAAGCAGATCAAGTCCGCATCCTTGACCGCGTCTTCGACCGACAACGGCTGCCAACCGTCCTCAATCGCGCGGTTCCAGCTGCCGCCGTTGGGCCGCAAGCCCAAGCAGACGTTCATGCCGCTGTCACGCAAGTTCAAGCTCTGACCGCGACCTTGGCTGCCGTAGCCAATCACCGCAATCCGCTTCCCTTGCAATCCGACCAGATCCGCGTCGGTGGTTTGAGTGGTCTTTGTGCTCATCTTGTCTTTTTCCTTCAATCGGGGGGGGGTAAGATTTGTTTGTTGTGATTTTGTTTGTTTGTTTATTGTGGTTTTTTTCGATAATGCCCTGCCGCGGATGGCGGGTCAGGCAGGCCTCTCAACCACGGGGGGTGGTGATCGCACCCAACGAAGCCGAGGACACCAAGGCTGCGTACTTGGCCAACACACCCGAGCGATATTTTGGCGCAGGCGGTTGCCACGCAGCCGCGCGGGGTGATACATCGGTCAACACGTTCAGCTGACGCTGGTCGACATCGATCTCGATCAGGTCACCGTCTTGGATCAAGCCGATCGGGCCACCACGAGCCGCCTCTGGAGACACGTGCCCGATCATCATCCCATGCGTCGCACCGCTGAAGCGACCGTCGGTCACCAGCACCACCTGGTCACCCAAGCCTGCTCCAATGATGGCGGCGGTCACTCCCAACATCTCTCGCATCCCCGGTCCGCCGGCTGGCCCCTCGTAGCGGATCACCACCACGCTGCCCGCTCGGATCAGACCCGCTTTGACGGCCGCAAAACAGGCCTCCTCGCCATCGAACACTTGGGCCGGACCACGAAAATGTTTGATCGGTTGTTTGGGCAATTTCAACACGCAGCCCTCCGGAGCCAAGCTGCCGCGCAGGATCGCCAAGTGACCTTGGGGCGAGAACGCCTGCTCGGGCGAGCGAATCACCGCTTGACCCGGAGTTTCCCGACAGCGTTCCGCTTCTTCAAACATCGATAAGCCAGACACCGTCGGACAATCGTGCAAGCGATCCAAGGCCCGCAGACGCTTGGCGATCAATCGCATGCCGCCGGCCGCATCCATATCGACCGCCGTGAAGCGGCCCGTTGGCTTGAGGTCCGCCAACACCGGCACCTCGCGACTGAGTCGATCGATGTCGTCGATACTGAACTCGATGTTCGCCTCGGCGGCAATCGCCATCACATGCAATACTGCGTTGGTCGATCCACCGGTCAGCATCACGGCCCGAACAGCGTTCTCCAAAGATTGACGCGTGATGATCTGTCGAGCCGTACGGCCCGATTCAATCATCCGCATCAACATCGGCCCGACTTCGTGCATGGCTTCTCGCCGCTCGGCCGCTGTGGCCGGCAAGCTATTGGACATCGGCGAGATCCCCAACAGTGCCCCAATGGTCGACATCGTGTTGGCGGTGAACTGACCGCCACAGGCCCCAGCGCCCGGACAAGCGGCACATTCAATCGCTCGCAACTGCTCGGCGTCCATCTTGCCGCTGTTGTAGGTGCCAACCGCCTCAAACACGTCTTGAATCGTCAGAGCTCGCTCGCCCAACCGACCCGGATGAATCGAGCCGCCATAGATCATCACCGAGGGCAAATCCAACCGCGCCAAGGCCTGAATCGTGCCCGCCACCGTCTTGTCACAACCCGAGATCGCGATCACCGCGTCGAACTGATGTCCATTCACCACCAACTCGATGGAATCACAAATCGCCTCGCGACTGACCAACGAATGCCGCATGCCCTCGGTCCCCATCGAAATGCCGTCCGATACGACGATCGTATTGAACTCCAATGGCACCGCTCCCGCCGCACGCAGGCTCTCCTTCAACCACTCGGCCTGCTGCCGCAAGTGCATGTTGCAGGGGCCGATCTCGGTCCAGGTATTGGCGATCGCCACCAAGGGCTTGTCAAAGTCGGCATCCCCCATCCCAGCCGCTCGCAACATCGCGCGAGCCGCCGCCCGATCGGGCCCAGCAGTAATGGTCTGGCTTCTACGTGGCAACGTCATGTTCCGTCAGCTTCCTGATTGTCTTGTTCGAAAGAATCGATTTTCTGGGTTTCAGCCGAAGCAAAAAAAAACCCGCATCGTGGCTGGCGATGCGGGTTTCTGAACTTTTCTGAGTTTCGTTCAGTAACTCGCATCGCCGGTCAACAAGACCAGCAAAATCAATACGCACAACAACAAGCCCACCAACAACAAACCGCGCAAGGCCAAACCACGCAGCAACACAGAATCAACACACAACACGTCGAAACACAACACGTCACCGACGAAGCAGCCGACAACCGGGGCATTCCCCAGTTCAGCTCGCCCAAACGCCAATCCGTTCGGTGCCACCGCGTTCGGTATCGCCAGTTGGTTCAATGTCAGGGTGGGCATGATTCGAGTGGGCATGATTCGAGTGGGCACAACTCTAGTGGGCACAATTTTCTGTGGGCGGGCTGCTCGCGTTGATCGCTCTGAATCGAGGTTGGCGATGGCTTGCGACTTCTGTCGGCCGTGTCGCACTTCCATCCGTTGGATCGCGACTCCCGAAACTCGGGATGCGCGACTGATTCTAGTTGGTGCTGCAACCCGGTCAACACGACTTTTGAGACCAGCGGCGACGCGTGACCGTCGATTCTCAGCACTCCGCGCACGGTGTGGCTAGGCCGCTACCCTCCAGTCTGCTTTAATGTCAGTTAACCTGCCCTTAGGTTTATGGCGTGCCGTAGAAAAATGTGCTCAATTTTCTCACCACCGCACGGGCAATGCCAGCATTCCAGCCATCAGGGCGACAAACAGGCCCGCCGCAATCAGGTCCGCCGTTGTGCCTGGATTCAAGCGATGGCTGTCCCCCCGCAAGGCAAAGTCCAGGTCCCCCAACGCCATCTCGCAGTCTGCCTCACGCGGTTCGAACCGCGTAAAATCCGGATTATCTGGGAAGTACTCGTCCGCCAAACGCTGGGCCCAAGTGGCAACCTCACCGGCTTTGGCCCACCCCGCCTTCCTCGCGATCAGCGTGTCTGGCTGCCTCGCCAAACAACGCACAAACGTCGCGATCGTGGCCCATTGCAGACCATAGCCAGCCGCATAAAACGCCGCCAAGTCGGGCACCACGCGGTTGAAGGTCAGCGCAAAACCTCGGCCGTACTCGGCGGCGATCGTGTCCCGCTCGGCCGCCAACTGCATCACGTGAGCCACCGTGTCGGTGGGCCCCAAAGACGACAGGGTATGGACGTCCGCCTGGTCCACTTGCCCCATCCCCCCAGGACTGGCCAAGGCGATCGCCCGGTACAGCCAACGCGTCTGATCGACCGATGCCCGCTCGACCAACTGGCCGGCGGCGTTCGACCAAGCCACGAGCCGCTGGCTGACCGTCCCCCCAGCACCCGCGGGCGTGCCATCCAACCGAGCGTAAGATTCTGCCAAGGGGCCCAATAAGAGACAGATACCCAAATTGGTATTGGTCGACGTCACTTGACGCGTCGCGCGGACGGCGTCGAACACAAATTCGCCAAACATCGCTGGCGCTGGTTCAGCCGCCGACCCATTCCCGCTCAGGCTCACAACCGGCTCGGCCCACCGCGGCAGCCACTGTTGGGCGACTCCGGCAACAACCACAGCGCTGGACAAGAAGTCGACCAAGCCCATGTCAGCAAAATCCGCCAACCGATGGACATTGCCCGGCTTGGCCGCCAACGCTTCCCATTGGCAAGCCAGCCCGATGGCCATCGGCAAAGCTGCCGGCTGTAGAAATTCGCCGGCCACCGAGGGAAGAGACCCGGAGGGAACAGGGGGGGCGGTAGGCCGGCAGTTGTCTTGAGGGTCCGCCGGCAGTGACATCGCCGCGTCCCGCGGACCGTTTACCGGCTCAGCGACGCGGGAATGGGGATTGTTGGTTGGTTTGGATTTGATTTTGTCGTCGCTCATCCCAAACCTGCTTGACCAATCGAGTGATATCGTTCGTCTGGGTGAAGGACAGGACCTGGTCCGCCGTCAACACCACATCGAAGTTGTATTCGGTCGCCATTTGATCGGCAAGGCTCCGCAATTCTCGCTCGGCCAACTCGCGGTACTGGGCCACTCGTTCGCGGATCTGCACAATTGCCAACTCCTTTTTCTGCTCGAACAGCTTCTGCAAGATCAAGATTTGCACGTCGTCGAACTGGCTAGCCCGATCATAGATCGAGGCTTGTTCGGCTCGTAGTTCGTTCTCCGAGGTCAGGGTCAGGTTGGCGGCGTAGTTGGCCAATTCGTTGGCCAGGATCCGCTGCACATCGCAGACGGCAATTCGCGGACCGCGGACCGAGCCACTCGTGGGAGCCCCGCGCTGCTGGGACGTAGGCCCCGAAGACCGCGTTTCCTGAAAGCTGGTGGGCATGTGACGCCCCCGTTGGTCAATCGTCGGAATCGGAGTGATCCCCCCCAGGCTCTCCGTGCCGAGGGGCAGTTCCGTCGTCCGCACACGTGGGGATTCCGCTTGGCCGTCCACGGCCGCTCGTGACTGTGCGACTGGCGCCCCCGTGGCTGCTGCCAAAGGTAGGATTTTGGCCGGTTCTTGAGCAGTCTGCTGCGGAGCGGCACCCGTGAAACGCAACGATCCGTTGATCACCGAGTACCCCACCAAGATAGCAAAGACGCAGGTGGCGACCAGAATCAGATTGCGTACACCCGACTCTTTACGATAACTCTCCCGCAACGAGACCAGCGGTTTCCAATTTTTGATTTCTTCGTAACGAAAGTCACGGACGCGATTCAACATGAGCCGATTCCTTGGCAGTCAACAGCCGAGGCTCCTCCTCGACTCCGGCCCCACTATAGGTCAATCGTTTTTTTTGTCCTAGACCAAAAACATGCCTCCAGCCGGAAAATCAAAGGGGTCAGGCCTCTTTGAAATCAAAGGGGTCAGGCCTCTTTGATGGGGGGTTGGGGGATGCGAATCGGTTGGCAGCCATGGGGTCCGTTAGGCGAGTGTTGACTCGCTGCGCCTATCGAGGACGTCTGGGGGCGGCCATGGCGTAAGCAGCGGTTCAGGTTGGTGTCGCCAAAGCCAAAGAGAACCCCACTGCTTTCCACCACAGGACGCAGCCCCAGGTGACAGTCTGTGGGCATCCATTGAAACGAAAATAGCTCGAGGTGATAGCATGGCAGTCGCTCCGAGAGGATTCGTTCAAATCCTTCGAAGGACGCATCTTTGTGACCCCTTTGATTTCTTGGCACTAGAACTTTTTGCCGTGAGTCTGGCGACGGTGTTCGAGCGAGTGATCGGCCCGTTGGCGATTGTATGCCATCTTCTCATGAAAGGCTCCGTGCAAATCGAGTCCGAAGCCACCGGCGTAGTCCAGGATCCGGATCAGAGCGTCGGCCAGTTCCACTTCTTCGGCCGATCGATGGGGCAATTTGGCATCGGGGCTGTTGCGACGAATCCCCTCCAGACACTCGCTGATTTCACTGTGGATCAAGCAGAGCAATTCGGCCTTGTTCCGCACGATGGGCTGGCCCGTCTCCAGATCTTGCCACCACTGCCGATTGGCATGGTGCACCCAAGCCGCCAAATCATTCAGATCCCCCGCCGGAACCTCGGGCGGCGTCTGCGAGGCTGCTGTTAACGCTGGGGTTGTTTCCGATTCAGAACCCAACCGACTAATCCTCGATCTCAGGCCATTTATCTCAGGCCGTATACATCAGGCCATTTACAGAAGTCGGGGCGACACGATTCGAACGTGCGACCTCCTGCTCCCAAAGCAGGCGCTCTAGCCAAGCTGAGCTACGCCCCGATTGGCGTCTACGGCTTACTCTCAGAGAAAGCCCAATTCATCGTTAGTCTGCGGCAGTCGGTTTCCAGCGGCCAGTTTCCAGCCACTTCACTGCCAACTAGCGGTCAGGTGACTGGCACCTCGCCGGTCAACTCAATGAGTTGGACACGACGGTCGGGAAAAAGTTCGCAGACCACGGTTCACCGATCCGTGGGGAGCAGACTACCGGACCAAGGTGGATTGGTCAAGATGAGTCGGCGAAATAGTCGGCCGCCGAGCGAGTAGGCGGTCGTAAACGGCGGCCGTTCCGCGGCACATGCTGAGGTCGCTGAACGACTCCCGTTGCCGCTGCTGAGCGGATCGGCCCAATTGCCCCAGGTCGACGCCGGGCTGCAGCAGTTCGCGGAGGCCAGCGGCCAGGGCCTTTGGGCACCCGGGCGCGACAATCTTGCCGTCGACTCCGTCCCGCAGGGCTTGATCGACGCCTTCGACGCGCGTCGCCAACACCGGACGACCCACGGCCATGGCTTCCAAGACCACCATTGGCAGGCCTTCACCGAACAGGCTCGGTAGCACAAACACATCCATGGCGGGAAAGTATTCGTTGACTTGCCGAGTGAACCCCGTCCAATGGACCCGATCGGCGATCTGCAAGTCGGCCGCCCGCTGCCGCAGGGCTCGTTCGTAGTCCTCGGTTTCAAATCCACCCACCGCCAGCACGCCCACGTCCAGCCCCTCGGCCACCAACACAGCCAACGCCTCCAGGAGCATCTCCGTGCCTTTTCGCGGCCGAAAGAGGGCCATCGTGCCCACCGTCCAACGCCAGGGAGACACGAATCCTCCGCCAGACTCGCGGGCGGGGATATCCTCATCCGCCACAATCGGCACGCCATTGGGCACCACGACCACTCGGTTCGCCCCGTAACCCAAGTCTTGCATGTAGTGAGCGATGTGGTCCGACACTGCGATCATCTGCGTGACGCGGCGCAAGGACCAGCGTTCGATCCAGAGATTCAGCTGATTTTGCAGCCAGCGCGTTGAATCTTTGCCGACGGGGCTATGGACGTGGTAGACCAGGGGCAGACCCGTTCGCCGGGCTACCCCAGCCGCCACCATCAAGCTCCTCGGGGTGTGGGCGTGCAGCAGTTGGTAGCCGGCCTGTTTCACCGCTGCGGACAGACGATTCACCACGGAGAAATCCACTCGTCCGCGCATGGGAAACTCATGCAGCGGCACCCGGGAGCGACGGTTGGCAGCGAACTTGCCTGCTTTGAGCGTGGCAAACTCCACCTCGTAGCCGCAGGTCGGCAAGGAGAGAGCCAACAGATCCTGTACACGTTCGGCCCCAGAATAATGTTGGCCGTTAATGATGTGTAGGCATTTGACGAACGACGACATGGGCGAACATACTCCTCGGAGTTAGTCGGCCGCGTCGCTCCGCCTCGTGGAACGCCAGTTCCAGACGGCGACACCGCCCAACAGTAGGCCGCCAATCACATCGAATAACTGGAGTTGCGGTCCAAAGATACCGAACCGGTCCGGAAACAAGGCACAAGAGGCAGCCAGGAACAATAGCACGCGGGGCACCAGGGTCAAGTAAGAAAACAGGAACCCCGCCATCGCAGCCGACAAGGCCGTCACACCCATCACTGCCGCTACAACCGCCACCACAACATCGCTCCACACCGGCGGCCCGCCGCCATCGCCCATCAAGCAGAGCGCCGGACGATAGACGAACATGAATGGCAAGGTGAAACCCACCAGCGAATAGCGAAACGCGGCGACACCGGACCAAAACACGCTGGCTTTGGCGATCGAGGCCGTCGCGTAAGCGGCCAAAGCCACTGGCGGTGTGACCATCGCCATCATGCCAAAATAGAAAATGAACAAGTGAGCCGCCAAAATCGGCACGCCCAACTGCGGATCGGCAAACACCGGACCGATGATGGTCGCCAAGAGCAAGTAAGACACTGCCGAGGGCAAGCCCATGCCCAGCACCAAGGAGCACACCATGATGGCCGTTAGGCCGAGGAACAAATTGCCCGCCGCCAAGGGAATAATGGCCTGAGGGACCGCAGTGCCAATACCCGTCCGTGACACCAAGCCGACAATCACCCCCACCGAGGCAGCCGCCACAATCAACGGCAGCCCCCCTTCCGCGGTACCGCGATACAGCGACAACAGCAAGGGTCGCCAGGCGTCCGATAGCAGCCCCACCACCAACAAGGCGGCGATGCTCAGGATCAACGCATCGGCCGGCGACGCAACCAAGTTGGCCGGCGCCAACAAAAGCGACGCCCCCCAGAGGGCTGCCCAAGCAATCATAGCACCCAATCGCGCTGACCAGGCCAAGCCCAACTGCGGATTGAACAAGCCAATGAACATGACAATCGCAGTGGCATAAGTCACTGCCCGGAATGGCGAAAAGCCAGCGAGCAAGAAGCCCATCAAGCCCAACAAGGAACCGAAGAACGCCACACCGGCCCACGAGAAAATCGGTGTCGGCGACTGGGAGGCAAATGGCTCAGACGCGGGCGACGATTCGCCGGAAGTCGACTCGCCAGCTACCGCGACCGGAACACGAGTCCCCGCGGCAGGAGAACCCCAGTCGGCCGGTTCCTCCGAGCGGCGGGCATCGATTCGCTTGGCTGAAAAATGCACCAATAAAAAAATCGACAGGTAGTAGAGGATGGCAGGGATCAGCGCCGCTTGCATGATCTCCAAATAGGTAACGGCTGGTTCGCGACTGATGATCTCCATCATCATGTAAGCCCCCGCGCCCATCACTGGTGGCACCAGTGCCCCACCCGAGGACGCCGCCGCCTCCACGCCTGCCGCTTCGTGCGGCTTGAAGCCAATGCTCTTCATCAGGGGGATTGTAAAGGCCCCGGTTGTGGCCGCATTGGCCACCGCGCTGCCCGACAAGGAGCCCATCAAGCCGCTGGACAACACCGCCACTTTTGCCGGGCCACCAGCTCGGTTGCCGAACAATCGCACGGCCAAACCGATCACATAGCCCGTCGCGCCGCTGGCCTGCAACAGAGACCCAAATACAACAAACAAAAAGACATAACGGAACATCACATTGGCGGCCGTGCCGAACACCCCCTCGGTCCGCAAGTACGTCTGGCCGATGATCGACCCCCAATCCTGTCCGCGATGCGGGAACAGGAAGTCGGGCAACCCCCGCGCGATGCCTTCGTACGAGTACACCATAAACAAGAGGGCCAAAATCGGCAGGGACCAACCCACGGTCCGCCGAGCCGCCTCCAGGATCAATCCTAACCCCACGGCTCCGACCACCTGGTCCGTCGTTGTATACAGGGCTGCCCGCTGCCCCAACTCGCTGCCCACTTGCAGCAAGTAGCCACAACAGGCCAACGACAGCACCGCCAGCCCGTAGTCGACCACTCGCAACCAGGCAACCTGCCGCCAACGCGGATGCAGAGGCACTTGCAAGAAGCACAGCACCAGCCCCGCCGTGACAAACAGCGACATCTGTTTCAGCTGCGGCAACTGCGAGAAATTCGCCTCTAGCAAGACAAAGACCGTCAACGCCACGGCCACACACAGGCTGCCGTAGTGGCTCAACCAATAATCCCAGGTGCAGCAGTGCAGCGCCGCGTTCCCCGTCACTGCCTTCCCTGCTACAGCGGTCGCAGGGGACACAGGAGCGACGGGCCTATCTTCAGCAGACGGTGAGTTCACGACCAAGTTATCCAGAGGGAAGGAGCAAAGGCCACGCGAAACTACGGAGTCTCATCGGCAGCGGCGTTCGGCCAAATGCCAATCTCGCGGTAGTACTTCTCAGCACCCGGGTGAAAGTCCGTGCCGTTGCCCACCGCTGCGGTCGCTGGCTTGATGTTCGACGCAGCACGATGTCGCTCCGCAATCTTCTCGCGATTCTCCCAAACCAACTTGGTGAATTGGTAGACCGTCTCGTCATCGACAGAGGCATGCGTGATCAGATGGGCAGAACCAACGTTCAACCCTTCGAACGGTTCGTCCACGCCGCTGTACGTGCCCGCTGGGATCGTCGCCGCTTCAAAAAAGGAGTAATCTTGAATCAACTTCGCCTTGGCCGCTTCGTCGAACGGCACGAAGCGAATTGGGTTCGCCTGGGCCATCTGCGAGATCGATGGGTTGGGAGTCCCTCCGCCGACCATGGCCGCTGCCACGGCGCCATCCCCCAACATCTCCACCGCGTTCTGCTGGCTGCCATACCGCACGTCCAGATCGCTCAGAGTCAACCCATGGGCCGCCAAAATCGGGTTGATGAAGTACTCAAACCCAGCACCCTCCGGACCGATGTAGACTCGCTTGCCCTTCAAATCGGCAATGGACTTGATGTCCGAGTTCGCCAAGGTGACGAACATGGCGATGTTGGGAAACAACGTCATGACCGCGCGCGTCTCGTGAGCCTGCTCCCAACCCTCTGTACCGCGGACCGCAAAGTAAGTGATCGAAGAATTGGACATGGCAAACTGCAACTTGCCCTGCGTCAACAGGCGGATGTTCTCCATCGAACCGCCCGTCGCCTCGGCATTGATCTGCCAGTTCAAGTCGCCACTGTTCTCTTTGATCACTTCGCAGACCGCACTGCCAACCGTATAAAAGACCCCGCCCGCAGGCGCGGTTCCGACGCTAATAAACGAGCGCTGGTTGCCGTCGCCGCAACCGATAATCCATAACAGCGTCAGGGCCAGCCCAACCCACAGACTGCCATGCCCAACTGCCACACCCCACGACACGCCACTCTCGCCCGTTTCGGCCTGCCGAGCCAGCATTGGTTTCCGTCCAGCCCCCACCTCAACCGCTACCAAACGACGACGACCTAATTCAAACATGCGATTTTTTCCTTGGGTAGCACGGGACTTTGACCGGATGCACTTCATCGCCCCGTGGTCCGGCTTCACGAGGCCCATTCTATCACGTGCACCCCCGTCGTAAATGTAGGCGTAAAGTGTATAAACTTCGACATGTCGAGATACTTCGACAAATAGGCCGTCGAGACGGGCAAAATCCTGGAAAAAACGGGACGATTCTCTGGAATCTTGCAACATCTCGCCGTTATACTGAGTCTTAAATGCGATGAAAACACGTGAGGGACAGTGGAACAGGCGGAACTAACGTGGGCCGAAGCGACGGGGGCGGAACTGACGTGGGCCGAAGCGACGGGGCCTGAATTGATGGGGGCCGAACGTCCGCCCCGCCACCGGGGTGCACGCAGGGCTCCAAACGAGACGGGAGTGGTCCGATGATTACGATCAAGCATAAAGAGACAGGGCAGGTTCTGTATCAAGATCCGGACGCCAACTTCCACCGTGATTTGATGCTGGACAATGTCAACCTGCACGGAGCCGACCTGAGCGGTCTGGATTTCTCGGGCGTCAGCATGCAGAACTGCAACCTGTCGGCCGCCGACTGCCGCTTCAGCAGCTTCCGCGGAGCCAACCTGAGCAGTGCCGCGATGCTGGGTACGGAATGCCAGGAGGCCGATTTCACCAAGGCGCAACTCAACGATTGCCACATGGAAAACGCCAACTTTACCGACGCCTGTCTCGAGGGCGCCGAACTGCGACACAGCAAGGCCAGAGGGGCCCAGTTCGAGCGTGCCAACCTCAGCTACACGGACTGTTCGATGGCGGAATTCAACTGTGAAATGCGACACGCCAACTTCGTCCGGGCCAACCTGTTCAGCGTGAACTTTTCCAAAGCCGATCTCAGTTTCGCCGACATGCGATACTGCGACATGAACTCGGCCAACATCAATGGCACCTTGTTTCGACACACCAAACTGGAGGGTTCCACCACCGCCTCGGGCCGACTCTATCAAAAGAAGGTGTCCACCGCGGAACCCAAACGCAAGTGGTGGGAAGTCTGGAAACCGGTCGGCTAAGCGGCCCCCGGCGAATCACCCAACACTCCCGCTTTACCCACCCTGCTTCCCGACCGGATCGCGACTGGACCTCGGCCTGCCCACCTGAGCCAGCCCGTCCTGGCACAGAGCCCGTCCTGGCACACAAAGGTGGGAAAGAACTCAATAGATCGGAACCTGGCGAAGTGGCGGATTGGATCGTTAAAGTCGGCGGCAGCTTGCTCGAGTCGCCCGGATTGGCCAGCGGATTGGACGGATGGTGCCGCTGGCTTTTGCAGCGAGGCCAACCGCCGCACAGCCCCGAAGCCCGCCAGAGCCTCTACCAGAGCCTCTACCAGAGCCCCCAGGGTCCCCAGGGTTCGCAGGAACTCTGTCCGCCCCAATTGCCCCCGAGTATCGGCGTTTTGGTGGGGGGGGGCCGAGCGGCCGACGTGGTGCGGCAATGGGACGCCAGTCACCGTCTCCCCGCCCGGGCCAGCCATCGTTTGGCACTGGCGGCGATGAGCCAAACGGCCCGTTTGGTCGCCGAGCTGACCCAGTGGCCGCTCCATCACCTGCAATCGACGGGCCTGCCACCTCGCCACGGGGACAGGCCACCCCGCGACGGGGACAGGCCACCCCGCGACAGGCAACCGCGGGACAGGCAACCGTGGGTTATCGACCTGGCAGAAGCCGCCGGGCGGGATCCCAACCTGCCCGAATCGTGGGACCTGACCTCCGACAGTCTGGCCCTTTGGCTGGCGAACTGCGTTGGTGCCAGGCACCTACTGCTGCTCAAGGCCGTCGCCCCACTGGAGCCAAGCCTGAAAATCGCTAGAATCTGCGAACTTGGCTGGGTGGACGCGTATTTCTCAAGGATGTGGACCGCCGCCCCTGCGCTGTCGGTCGAAATCGCCCACTTTCACCAGTGGCCGCAAACCACCCAGGTGTCCCGCAGTTGACTGCTGAATGCCGGCTTGACCTGGACGGCTGCCAATCGGGCTCGCTAAACACGCTAGCAACGCCAGTCTTGACACCCATCGCCGCCCACCCGCGTGACTATTTTGCCGGTTTTCCCAGATTTGCGGCTTGCGGTTGCGTTGGGGCTGGTTCCCGAGGTGGGTTTGTGACGATAAGTTCGGAAGCCAGGGCGGCGGTTGCGTGGGACCTTGGCGGCTTGGGCCGGGTGACAATAGTTGGGGGCTGGGGTTGGGGCCCTTGGGGTGCGGGTCCGACATGGGGGTGTCCGGCCACGAGGTGTGGCTCGAGAAAGGTAGAGAAAAAGTGAATTTAGTCGAGTTGTTGCGACCCTTTTCGCCGCCAGAGACGAACTTCGTGGATCGCCTGCGGTACTGGAAAGACGCCAAGGCCAATGATTTGGCCGTCCGTTTTCTGCAGGACGGCGAGAGCAAAGAGTTCAACCTGACCTACTCGAAGTTGGACGAGCGGGCGCGGGCCATCGGCGCCAAGCTGACAGCCATGAACATGCGTGGCCAGCGGGCTCTGTTGTTGTACCAATCCGGCTTGGAGTTCATCGAGGCCTTTTTCGGGTGCCACTACGCGGGCGTGATTCCGGTTCCGGCCTTCCCGCCGCGCCGCAACCGCAACATGGGTCGAATCGACGCCATTTCACGCGATGCGCAGGCCGCCCTGGCCTTGACGTCCCAGGACGTGTTGGAGCGGATCGATCGCGCCACGCTGACGGACTCGCCCAGCCTGCAGCGGGCGACTTGGTTGGCCACCGATACGGTCTCCAGCGAACTGGCCGGCGATTGGGTCCATCCGCGATTGACGC
Source organism: Pirellulaceae bacterium (assembly GCA_018402565.1). Lineage (GTDB taxonomy): Bacteria > Planctomycetota > Planctomycetia > Pirellulales > Pirellulaceae > M30B19. The sequence goes on from JAGYIQ010000007.1 coordinate 170,998, forward strand.
CGCAAGACATTGCTCTGATTCAATACACTTCGGGTTCGACCGGCACCCCCAAGGGCGTCGTGCTGACGCAGTTCAATGTGATGGCGAACTGCAAGATGATCACCGAGGCCTTTCAGGTGTCGACCGACGCCAACGCCGTGAGCTGGTTGCCGCTCTACCATGATATGGGATTGATCGGTGGTATCATCAACCCGATGTTCTTGGGATGCTCCGTCACGCTGATGAGTCCCTTGGCGATGTTGACCAAGCCGATCCGCTGGCTGCGAGCGGTCTCGAATTACAAGGCCAGCGTCACGGGGGGGCCGAATTTCGCTTACTCGCTGTGCGTAGAACGTATCACCGAAGACATGTGCGAGGGTCTGGATCTGTCGTCATTAAACTTGACGTTCAATGGGGCCGAGCCCGTCCGTGCGGACGTGATGGAACGCTTCTCACGCAAGTTCGCTCCGTACGGTTTCCAGCACAAGGCGCATTATCCTTGTTATGGCATGGCCGAAACCACACTGTTGGTCACGGGCGGCGATCCGCACAAGGAGCCCCTGATCATCGACTTTGTCGCGGCTGACTTGGAACAGTATCGGGTTCGCCAACCGGCTGCTGGCGAGTCGCTCCCGACGCGGCGTTTGGTCGGTTGTGGTCGAACGGTTAGCGACGAAGAGGTGATCATCGTCGACCACGAGACCTGCACACTGGCCAGTCCCGACTCGATCGGCGAAATTTGGATCAGCAGCCCCAGCGTGGGGCAAGGCTATTGGAAGAAACCTCAGGAAACGGCCGAGGTTTTCCAGGCGACTTTGGTCGACGATCCGAATCAGACCCCGTTCCTCCGCACGGGGGATTTGGGCTTCTTTTACCAGGGCGAGTTGTTCGTCAGCGGACGTCTCAAGGACATGATCATTGTCCATGGCGTCAATCGCTACCCTCAAGACATCGAGGCCACGGTCGAGCAGTGCAGCGAACACCTGAAACCCGCTGGCGCCGCTGCCTTTGCCTTCGAACGCGAGGACAAGGAATTGTTGGCGGTTGTGTGTGAGGTCGAGCGGAAACACGACGTCGATTGGGATGCCGTGATCCAATCCGTTCGCTCGGCGGTCACCGCGGAACATGAATTGCCGCCGGACGCCGTGATCTTGGTTCGCTCCAGTTCCATTCCCAAGACCTCCTCGGGCAAAATCCAGCGAGCGGCCTGCCGCAAGTACTTTGAAGATGGCAGCCTGTTGGTCGTCGCTCAGTGGTACGCCTGGCAGCCGAACGACACCTCCACTGCCACCGGTTCCGGGAGCCATTCGCAGATCAACGCGACGGAGGCAGACGCCGATGTCGACCTCGACGTAGCGGAGATCGTCATGCAGACGGTCAAAGCGGTCGCCAAAGAGCGGGCCAAGGCCCTCCAACTCGACACCAACATCGTGGTCGATCTGGGACTCGATTCGCTGGAGCGGATGAGCATCGCCAGCCAGTTGGAGGAAATCTATGGTGGCAGTTTTCCCAACGAGATCTTGCAAGAGATCGAAACGATCCGCGAAATCTCGCTGGCCATCACCACCCACATTGGCAGCCAACCACTGGAGCAACCCGTCTCCACCACGGCGACTGTGGCCAAGCCGCGCCGCTTCAATTCTTCGGAAGAACTGCCCGCCTCTTTCTACAAGATCGAGGAAATGCCAGAATTCTTGCGATTTGAACGCACGCGTTCGCTCATGCTCTCGACCGGGGCCCGCAATCCGTTCTTCAGTGTCCATGACGGGGTGATCTCCGACACCACCAAGATCGACGATCGCGAATTGATCAGCTTCGCCAGCTACAATTACCTGGGCCTGTCCGGGCACCCCTCGGTCAGCAGCACGGCCAAGGGTGCGATCGACCGGTTCGGCACCAGCGTCTCGGCCAGTCGCTTGGTCAGTGGCGAGAAGACGATCCACAAGGAATTGGAAGCCGAAATCTGCGATTTTTTCGGTTTCGAAGATGTCATCACGTTCCCGGGCGGGCATGCCACCAATGAAACGGTTCTGGGTCACCTGGTCTCGGCCGGCGACTTGGTGCTGCACGATTCACTGGCGCACAATAGCTTGATTCAAGGCGCCGAATTGTCTGGGGCGCGGCGCCGAGCGTTCGAACACAATCAGTGGCAACAATTGGACGAAATCCTCAGTGAGATTCGCACCGACTACCGCCGCGTGATCGTTGTGATCGAGGGTCTGTACTCGATGGACGGAGACTATCCGAACCTGGCCAAATTCGTCGAGGTCAAGAATCGCCATCGCTGCTGGTTGTACGTCGACGAGGCCCACTCCTTCGGCACGTTGGGTAAGACCGGACGGGGCGTGGCCGAGTTGTACAACGTGCGTCGGGACGAGGTCGAATGCTGGATGGGCACCCTCAGCAAGTCGTTCGCCAGCTGCGGTGGATTTGTGGGAGCTTCGCGGGCCCTGGTCCAGTACTTGCGGTACACCACACCGGGCTACGTGTTCGCGGCGGGCATGCCTCCCGCCAACGCCGGAGCCGCTCTGGGGGCCCTGCGGCAATTGCAAGTCGAACCCCACCGCGTCCCCAAGCTGCTGGAGAACTCGCGTCTCTTCCTCCGCTTGGCCAAGGCTGCGGGGATCGACACGGGCATGAGCCACGACTCGCCAATCATCCCGGTCATCGTGGGCGATTCGGTCAAGGCCCTGCGGATCTCCGAGTACCTGTTCCATGCCGGCATCAACGCTCAACCAATCCTGTACCCCGCCGTCGAGGAGGCCCGCGCTCGCGTGCGGTTCTTCATCACGGCGGCCCACTCGGAAGAACAAATCCGCCAGACGATCCGCGTGTTGATCGAAGCCCTGCAGTCCGTGGCTCCCGAGACGATCCGAGCCGTCGCCCACAGCGCGTGAGTACTGCCACCGCTATGGATTTTCACGTCGAGTTCCGCCCCGATCTGTTGCACCCCTCGGCCTACGTCGCTCCAGGCGCCGTGGTCACCGGACACGTGACGTTGGGCCCAGAGGCCAGCGTTTGGTTTGGCGCGGTCATCCGCGGGGATACGCAACCGATTGAGATCGGCCCGCAGTCCAACGTGCAGGACCTGGCGTTGCTGCACTCCGATGCCGGCCTCGTTTGTCGACTGGGGGCCCGCGTCACCGTCGGCCATGCGGCGATTGTCCACGGTGCGGTCGTCGAAGACGATTGCTTGATCGGCATGCGAGCCACCCTGCTCAACCGCGTCCATGTCGGGGCCGGCAGCCTGATCGCCGCCGGCAGTTTGGTGACCGAAGGGACCATCATTCCCCCCGGCAGCGTCGTCATGGGAGCCCCCGCCACGGTGCGGCGCGGCGTGTCGGACGCCGATCGCCAACGCATCGAGTACGCCGCCCAACACTATGTGAAATTGGCCGCCGCCTATCGGAAAGCCGCCCAACGCCCATGAGAATCGTGATGATGGGGACCGGCCCATTCGCCGTCCCGACCTTCCAGGCCTTGCTTGCCGCCGGCCACGACATCCCCCTGCTCGTCACACGGCCCCCCGTACCCACCAAGGGCAAGCCGCCTATCAATCCGATGCGCGAAGTGGCCACAGCCCACGGCATCCCGGTCTTTGACCCGCCCAGTATCAACACGGCCGAAGCGATCAACACCGTCCAGTCATTGGCCGCCGATCTGCTGGTCGTCTGCGACTACGGCCAAATCCTCTCCCCCGCCGCCCTGGCCACAACCCGCTGGGGTGGCATCAACCTGCACGGCTCGCTGCTGCCCAAGTACCGCGGCGCCGCGCCCGTCCAATGGTGCGTCTATCACGGGGATCCCGTCTCGGGTGTCTCCGTTATCTTGCTCACCCCCAAGCTCGATGGCGGTCCCGTGCTGGTGCAAACCTCCGTCGACGTCGACCCCGCTGAAACTGCCGGCGAATTGGAGACGCGTCTGTCGCAGATCGGTGTCGAGGCCGTTTTGCAGGCCTTGCTGCAGCTGGAGCAGTGGGACCTGGCCCAGGACCCCACGAATCCAACCAACGGCCCGGGCAGTTCGCCACCCGTGCTCGGTATCCCCCAAGCGGCTGAGCTGGTGACCAAAGCCCCTCGGCTGCACAAATCGCAAGGCCAGATCGATTGGACTCGCTCGGCGGCCGACCTCCGCAACCAAATCCGTGCCTTCCAGCCCTGGCCCGGCAGCTACACCCACTGGCAGCGCGGCTCCGGCCCCCCGCTGCGATTGATCATCGCGGCTGCCCAAGTTGTCCCGGCCCCCACCGATCCGCCGTCCCCGGCCTCCGCCGGTTCCCCTGCCGCTCCGGGCACCCTCGTCCGAGCCGACCACGAGCAGCTCTGGGTCCAGACCGGCGACGGCGTTCTCTCCCTGACGCAGATCCAACCGGCTGGCAAACGGGTCATGAGCATCGCCGAGTTCCTCCGCGGCTATGCCCCCGCCCCAGGCCAGGCCTTCGCGTGGCTCGATCCTGCCTAGCTGAAGCAAAACAGGGTCCCCTCTAGGCTCGCCAGGGTCTCGGTTTTGCGGAGGCTGCCCAGTGCTCCTGTACTGCCTAGGCCTCCTCAATCGCCTGTTCGTAAAAGACTGAGGAAACGGCTTAAAGGGATTGTAGGGGTCGGGACGAAAGTACAGAGAAGACCTCGGTGAGTCGCGGGATCGCGCGCCGGTGGTTGGTCCCTGCATCGGCCCCGATTTGCTGGCAACCCATGAACATGGAAGACAACATCGCCCTGCCCAATCTTCGTCGGACCGCCACCGCTCGCGTTCGTCGTCGCATTTACGTGGCCGTCGTCATGACGTTGGCGATATTCTTTGTGGGCCTGTTGTATTGGCCCCTGACGGCTCGGCAGTTCCGGACCTTTGCGGAAATCACCGTACAGATGCCCGCGGCCCGCGCGACGGGTGCCGTGCTGCAAGCCGAGCCGTTGGATCGAGACGGTCGATTGCAAGGGATACTCCGCGAATGCCTGTCGGATTCGGTCCTGGTCGACATGATTCGTCAAGCCACGTTTCAGGACCAGGGCGGAGTCGCTCGGACCCAACTGGCCGACGTGCGGCAGCGTCTCAGCGTGGGCATCACGCGGGACTCCGACACCGAAGCCAACACCCGCTGGATCCAGGTCATTTGGACGGGGCCGGCCGAGAGCGGCGCGCGGCGTTTGGTAGATGGTCTGACGCAGGAGATTGCCAGTCGCGTGGCGCGGGACGTGCGGCTCGACTCGCTGCAACGCAAGCTTGAGGAGCGTGTCGACCAGATCGCCCAACGGCAAACCGAACAGGCCAAACAACTGAATTTGATCGTCCAGCAGGCTCGGCAACAGATCGAGCGACAGCAGTTCACCGTGCTGGCCTTGCAGCAACAGGTCGGCAGTCTGCGCGTGGGCACTCCGGCCATCACCGCCTCGGTCCAGCGTCAGGTGGAAGCCATCAAGCAACAGGTCCTCAACTCGGATGCTCACCTGCTGAGTCTGCTCAGGCAACAGGTCATGCACCATTTTGAAGTCGACGAAACGGATGGCTTGGTCCAGCACATCGAGCGATTGATCCAAGATCGCCAAGCCGTCTTGGCCCAGGCGAGCAACTTGCCGCAGCAGATCGCCGCCAAGTCCGCCGTTTCGGACTTGCCGCCCTTGGACTCTGGGATGCGAAGCGATAACGGCAACGCTGCCGCCCTGGCCGACGCTCGCTCGCAGGAGGCCATCTCCAGTGACGCTCGCGTCCGCACCAATCCCTTCTTTACCGCGTCCGCTCAGATACGGCGGGAGGAGGAGAATCACACGCACTTGGCCGAGGTCCGCGAGATCGTCGATCAACTGCAGTTGGATTCGGTGATGGACGAGTTGCAGCATTTGGATTCGCTGCTCTCGCATGCCGCCTCCCAGCGTGTGCCACTGTTGGATGTGTCTCAACAGATGCAACAGTTGGCGCCAACCTATCGGATCGTGCAAGTCCAACCCGCGTCTGTGAGCGCTCCGCAGGATTTGACACCAACTCGCCAATGGACCTTCGGCTTGATGCTGATCGCCTTGATGGTGGGGACCGCGTTCACGCTGCAGCACTCCCCTGAATCGTTGACACGCAAGCTGTTTCGCCCCCAACAATTGGCCCAGTACTTGGGGGTCGACCACATTGGGACAATCCGGACGGCGGCCCCGCAACCCAACGTTGTGGATCGCTTTGTCAAGCTGATCGGGCGACGACTGTTTCAGGCAGCCGAGCTGATGGTCGCGTTCTGTTTGGGAGGGGTCATCATGGCGATGATCTGGGAGCCCTCACTGCCCGGCTTGCTCGTACTCAATCCGTTGGAGGGACTTTGCCACGCGTTTTGGGTCCTGTTGGGACGTTAGGGCTTTATTGAATCGCCGGATGGAAGTTTACAGCAATGGGTGGAAGACAAGATATGATTTGGCAGTACTTTCGGCTAACCGCGACTCCCTTCCCCGTGCTGCCCGTTGCTGCTCAGGCTTGCGTGTTGCCGTCGTGGCACGAGCACTTGGACCAATTGCAGTCCACGCTGGAGCAGCAGCAGGGACCGGCTCTGATCTTGGGTTCCGCCGGAACCGGCAAGACCATGCTGTTGGCGATCTTGGCCCAACGCTTGGCCGCGCATTATCGCATCTGCCAGTTGCGCGATGGTGGCCTCGACAACCGACTGGATTTTTGGAAGACCCTGCTGTTTGAACTCGGACTCCCCTTGCCCGGCGCCGACGCCAACGATTGCCGCCGGGCTCTCCTCTCGGCCCTCCGCCAGCAACCCGAGTTCGCGGGGGATCTGCTGCTGTTGATCGATGAGGCGCATACGCTCTCTGAAGATGTCTTAGAGCAATTGCGTCTATTGTCCAATATTGTCGAACAGGGTCACAGTCGCATCCAGTTTGTCTTGGCTGGCAACCATCCGCTGGAAGAGCAACTGCTCACCTCGCAATTGAATTCACTCAACCAGCGGATCCACTGCCGAGTCTACCTGGCCGGGATGGGCCTCGATGAACTCTTTAGCTACATCGATTTTCATTGGCAACGGGTCGGCGGCCAGCAACATCCGTTTACCGATGAAGCCATCCGTGCCCTGCATACCGCCACCCTGGGAATCCCTCGACTCGTCCATCAATTGACCGAACAGGCCTTGGGCTTCGCCGCTCAACAGCACCTGGAAGTTATCGATGAAACCAGCATTCAGATTGCTTGGAGCCGCTGGCAGCACTTGCCCGTGCCGCAACTGAATCGGTCAAGCCAAGGTGCCGAGCAACCCGCATCTGCGACGACCACTGCCCCGGTACTCGAGTTCGGTAGCCTGGACGATGACCTGCCGAGCGTCGCTGAGCATTTGGCGACAGCCGACGAGCCGCTGGCAGCCGCTGATGCGTTTTCCCACGAATCGCCTGTTGCCAGTACCGAGAATGCCGAGAGCATCGCTTCGTTGGTGGCCGCCCAACAAACGGCTCAGTCCCAGACGCTGATCCGGTTTGCTTTCGAAGCCGATATCCAGAAGCCCGCCTCGGTCCCCGCAGTTTCCACTGACCCGACCCCCACTGCCGCGACACCCGCTGCCGCGCCGCTCGCTGCGCCGGCCGTGACGCCAACCGGCCCGCTGACGACGATACCGGCACCGTCTCAGCCCATTTTGCCGGCCACACCCGTGGCCTCATCCGCCGGACCCGTGCGACCGCCGCAGCCCCAGCCCGCAGTCCCGTCCACGCAGCGCAGCTACCAACAATGGGAGGCAGCCTTCGATACGCTGGAGCAAGCGTTGGACCGCGTTCAGCAACCGGCCGATGCCATCGAGGACCTGCTGATCGAAGCCGATCTGCAAGCCATCGCCAATCCTGTCGAGATCATCCCACAGTCGGCGGCTGAGACTCGCCAATGCTTGTCCACCGCTCCCGCCGAAGTCTTCCAAGACCATCTGTACTTCGAGACGTTGTGGCTGCAGGACACGGTGTGGACCCAGTACATCAAGGACCCGGACGCTTCGGCCCCAACGGCAAACGTCGAGAGTGCGTCGCCCGACTTGGCAGCACGGGACACGGCGACAGTGGACACGGCAACACTGGACACAGCCATCTCGGCCTCCTCGCTCATCGATGATGCGACGGTCTCCATCCCGTTGACGCGAATCCGCATCGATAGCCCGACGGCCCCGCCGACCATTGCCCCGCCGACCATTGCCTCACCGGCCATTGCCTCACCGACCGTTGCCCCACCAGCGAAGCCCATGCACGTCAACTCACCGTCAGCCCGTCCGCTTGGCTTGTCCGAAACGCCGAATCTGATGGAGGCGACTGCCGTAGACCTTTCCACGCAAAGCGAGCAGTTCCCGCCAGCGGACATGGAAATTCGGATTGACGCCCAGGTCGGCCGCCAAGTAAATCCTCCGCAGCGCATCGAACGTTGGGAAACCGTCCGTCCGATCGATGCTCCGGTCGTTACGTGGAGTGCCGCGGAAGTCGAACTGGGAGAGGCCGTTCGCACGTCCGCCGCCCTGTTCAACGACGATGCCGCCATTATCCACCGCCAACCGGAGCCTCGCGTCAACGCCGGCCGAGAAGCCGTGATTCACTCGCCACAAGTCATGGAGCCTCCCGCCATGGCTCGGCGGAAGGACTTGCGGGCCCTGTTGCACGCTTTGCGCGGCTACTGATCGGCCATAGGAGCCCGCCGTCATGAACTGCCCGAGACGATTCTCGGGACGAACGGTGCCTGGTGGCAATTCGCCAGCACCCCTCCAGTCCAGGGAGACCAGAGTACCATGCATCGCATCGAAGACATCATTCGCCAACTGAACGCGGTCTCCGCTCACATCCAGCCGGAACTGGCCGATCACTTGCGTCAAATCCAGGAGCGATTGGACCGAGCGCATGCCGGTGTCGCTCGTCCGCAGCATGCCAACGCCCCATCGGCCGCTCTGGCGCATGTTTCTCTTGCGGCAACTTCCGTCGCCCATGTCGGGCATTCGGGTGCAGAAGCTCAGGATCCGCCGATTCTGGTCCCAGCCTCCGCTCAAGCCTCCGCTCAAGCCTTCGAATTGCTGGATGAATTGGAGCACGAACTCGACGTGCTGGAGGAACTGGAGACCAGCACCCCTCCGGCACCCATCGCCGACGTACGACTGGCCGTCGATCCACCGACTCCCACGCTGGACATCCGGACCCAAATCGCCGCACAACAAGCGGTGGCCGCTGTCGCTGTCGCTCCTCCCCGAAAGTCTCCGCTCCCTCGTACCCGCCCAGCCGGAGCCGACCACGCGGTCACTGCCCCAGTTGCAATCACTGCCCCGCCAGCCGCAGAACCGCCGATCAAGTCGGCTGCGGTGGCAAGCTCTGTCACTGGCCCTGTCACCAGCTCTGTCACTGGCTCGGCCGATATCGTGCAGCCGCACGAACCCACCACACCACACTTTTTGCGGGGCAACACCAGCCCACGTCCGGCGACCGAGCCCTCGACGGGATCAATCGATCCACCGGCCGATCGACTGGGACAGCGTGCCGACATCGTGCCGTTGCAGACGACCGTAGCCGCTAAGGATTCGGCCAGCAAGCTTCCGCTGTTTGAGAGCCTGTGGTTCCGGCAGGCTGCACCGCAAAGCTTCACGGCTCGCATTGTCGATCGGCTGCTGCAGAAGATGCCCAGTACTGTGCCCGCGGTTCTGCACTTCTGCCAAGACCAATTCAGCCAGGCCGACAGTCCACTGATCTGCACCCAGATCGCTTGGGAGTTGTCCCGTCGCGGCGTCGGACAAGTGCTGCTGGTCGATGCGGACTTCGACCATCGCGAGATCAGCCGCCAACTGGGCAACGTCTATCTGCCGGGCCTGAGCGAAGCCATCAATCTGGGGGAACCCATCGATTGTTTGGTCCGACCGACGGGCGTCCAGGCCCTGTCTTGGTTGCCCAGCGGGGAGGGGGACCTGAGTTTCCGCAAGATCGCCGGTGGACGATTGGCCGAAATTTCGCTAGAGTTTCGCCAGCGATTCCAGTGGATTTGCGTGCACGCGGGTGCCGCCCAGGATCGTGTGACCGCCGCGTGGGGTCGCTTTTGCGACTACAGTTACTTGATCGCCAGCATGGCCGATGACCTGGGGCAGCCCACCAAGCAGGTGTTGGAGGGGTTGCGTACCGCCGAGTGTCGCGTGTCGGGGCTGATCACGATCGACTGACCAGCGGCTTCCGAATGGACCCAATTGTCCTTGGCGATGCCCTCCTCCCAATCGGCCCAAACGCGTGTCGAAGCTTTCTTTTTCGGCCGCCTCAATTTTGAAAAACAACAGCCTCTGGGCGAGGGCCAGCGGCATTATCGACTTCGCCCGATTCAAGCCCTGCTAGAGCAGGTCGGCAACCCCCACCTCCAACTGCCCATCGTGCATGTGGCCGGTACCAAGGGCAAGGGCTCCGTCTGCTCGATGCTGCATCACATCGTACACGCCAGCGGCCGGCGCTGCGGTCTGTACACCTCGCCGCATATCCACCATGTCGGCGAACGATTTGTCATCGACGGCCGCCCTGCCACCACCGAACAATTGGCGGAGGTCGTCGACTCGCTCAACGCCGCCGTCGCTCACGTCGATGCTCGCTCGGCGGCGGAGCCCGACTTCGGCAGCTTGACTTTCTTTGATCTCTGCACGGCTGCCGCCTTCCAGTACTTCCATCTGCAACAAGTGCAAATGGCGGTGATCGAAGTCGGTATGGGCGGGCGACTGGACTCGACCAATGTCGTGCAACCGCTCGTCTCTGTTATCACCAACGTCAGTTTCGATCACACGCAGCAGTTGGGCAACACCATCGCCGCCATCGCACGCGAAAAGGCCGGCATCATCAAGTCGTTCGTCCCGGTCGTCAGTGGCGTCCGCCAAGGCGAAGGACGCGCGGTCGTGCGGGAACTCGCCACGCAACACGCGGCCCCCCTGTGGGAACTGGATCACGAACTCACCTGGACCTCCCCCGATCCACTCCGCGGTCCCTGCCACGTGCAGGTGTCCGACCCAGGCACAAGCCGCCCCCTGGAATCTCCCGAACTGCGCACAAAGTTGTTAGGAAGACATCAACGCGATAACCTGGCATTGGTCTACGCCGCTGTGCTGCGACTACGAGAGCAGGGATGGTCGATCTCGGATGCCGACCTCCAGACGGGACTCGATACCGCGCGGCCCGCCGGTCGACTGCAAATCATCCAACGACAACCCCAGGTGATTGTGGATGTGGCCCACAACCCCGCCAGTCTCTCGGCCCTAATCGAGACCCTGCAGCAACTGGAACAGGCAGATGCCACTCCCCCGGTCGCCGCGGCAGAGCCCCCAACAATTCGCTGCCGCACCTTGGTGTTTGCCGTCTCACGCGACAAAGACTTTGTCACCATGCTCCGCCTCGCTGCCCAATACTTCGATCGTGTCATCATGACACGGTTTCACCAAAACCCGCGAGCCACCGACTTAGCAACGCTGGCTCAAACCTGGGCCGAGGTTACCGATCCGTTACGCCCAATCCCCTGCGTTTGCATCGAACAGCCGCAGGAAGCTTACAAGTTGGCCCTCGAGCAGGCCCGATCGCAGGATTGGGTCGTCGTCGCCGGCTCGTTATTTTTGCTGGCCGAGATCGGAAGTTGGAACAATGCTGCGGCTGATGTAGAATGAACCTCCCCAGAGGGACGGCCCTCGTCAGGTTTTTTGGAAGGTAGACTCCGTCATGCAACAACTCGTCCTACAGGCAATCGTCCGTTCCAGCGGCACGGCGTTCCAACTCGTCGCGTTTAAAATCGTCGCGTTCCAAATCATCGTGTTCCTCGCCGGCAGTGCCTTGAGCAGCTTGAACGGTTGGCACCCACTGGCTCAGGCGCAAACCGGCGAGATGGTCTACCCGCTCGATGTCGCCGTGGATTCGCAAGGCACACTTTATGTGGCGGATCGAAATTTGCCAGGAATCTGGCAAATCAAAGACGGACGGGCGGAGATTTTCTTTCAAGCCGACAACAAGTTCCGCACCCCGCTCAATGCCGTTCGCTGCGTGGCGGTCGATTCGCAAGATCGATTGCTCGCGGGTTGTAGCACCACCACGGAAGTCTACCGCTTCGAGGACGGACGTCCCGTGCCGCTCACGGGTGGCCAGATCAGCGTGCCCATGAACCTCGCGGTCGACGCCCAAGGTGAAGTCGTTGTCTGTGACTTGAAGTTGCGGCAAGTCGTACGGATCCTGCCCGAGCAACAGATCAAGATCCTAGCCACGATCCAAGCCCCCAAGGCCGTCTTGCCGCTGGGTGACGAACAATTGCTGGTCTTGACCGGCGTCGATCGACCGCTGCTGAAGATCGCTGCCAGCGGCGATCCGCAAAAGACCATGACGCAAGGCCAAAATGTGCATGTGTTCGGCGGTGATCATTCGCCGGCCGATGTGCTGGTTGCCGATCGGCCGTTCGACTTTCCCGCTGACATGGTCGCGTTGGCCGATGGCAACGTTGTGGTCAGCGATAGCTACAGCAAGTGCTTGTGGCGCGTCAGCCCGACCGGCGAAGTCGCCAAGTGGGTCAGTGATGAGCGCTTTGTCCATCCAGTGGGGTTGGCCACCGATGGCCAACAGGTCTTTGTCGCGGATCCCCGCGCCAAGGCCATCTTCCGCGTCCAAGCCGATGGCTCGGTCGACGTGGTCCTCCAGAGTTCCGTCGTCGATCCCGAGGCCCCCAAGTGAAACTCCACCTGCTCCGTTGGCAATTGCCACTGACTCACGCGTTCACCATTTCGCGTGAATCCATGAATTTTCAACGCAGCTTGATCGTCGGCCTGGAGCACGACGGCCACATCGGCTACGGGGAAGTCACCGAGAACCTCTACTACGGGCATGCGTTGGCCGACATCGAAGCCGCCGTCCGCCGCGCGGAGACCTGGCTGCCCTACCCTACCGCGGTCGATCCCGCAGAACTTTGGCCACAATTACTTGAAACGGTCGGCGGCGACACTTTTGCGGCCTCGGCCATCGACATGGCCGCCCACGATTGGTTCGGAAAAAAACAAGGCCGACCCACCTGGGAAGTTTGGGGTTTGAGCTGGAATGGTGCGGTCACCTCCAGTTTCACGATTGGGATCGACACCCTGCCCCACATGATCGCCAAACTGGAGGAACAGCCCGACTGGCCGATCTATAAGATCAAATTGGGTACGGATCGAGACCTGGAGATCGTCGCGGCACTGCGGCAGCGGACCTCCGCCAAGTTTCGTGTCGATGCCAACGGGGCCTGGAGCGCTTTGCAAACCGTCCGCAACTCGAATAGCCTCCGCGATCTGGATGTCGAGTTTATTGAACAGCCGCTATCGCCAACCGCTTCCGATGATGAGAAACGCTGGGTCTACGAAAACTCCGCCCTCCCGATCCTCGCGGACGAAGACTGCTTGGTACCCGCCGATGTCGCCCGCTGCGTTGGGCTCTACCATGGCATCAATGTCAAGATTTGCAAGTGCGGCGGCCTGACTCCCGCGTTACAAATGCTCCGCCAGGCTCGCCAATTGAAGCTCCGCACCATGGTCGGCTGCATGGTCGAGTCGTCGATCGGAATCAGTGGCGCCGCCCAATTGCTCCCCTTACTGGATTACGCCGATCTGGACGGGGCCGTCCTCCTGGCCGATCAACCGGCCGCCGGCGTGGTCGTTGCCCCAGGTCGCGTCACCGAAACCCAACATCCCGGCACCGGCGCTCGCTTGCTGGACGACCGATTGGCAGATTTTGAACTCCGATGATCTTGCACTACTGCTTCCTGTTCGTCGCGTTGCATCACGCTTGGCTCGGTCCCACCGTTGCCAGCGACGGTGGTTTTTTAGAAAAATATTCAGTCATTGAATCAGTAGAGCCGCTCGGAACGCTCGCTGAGCCAGCCCTCCAGCCACCCTCGTCGCAGCAATCGCTTGGAAACGCGGTCGAACCCACGGACTACGCGGTTCGATTGGAGGCCGTGATCGCCGCTGTCGAGAGCCGCTTCTACCGCGACCCAACCTCTGACGCCAACTATGTCGCCGCCCGACAAGCCGCTCGCCAAACAGTCGCCAATTGTGACGATGTCTTGCAATTTCGCGATTTGGTCAATCGTTATTTGAATTCCCTGCAGGCCTCTCACACGTATTACTCGACGCCTGCCGACTGGGAGTACTACCACCTGTTGGCCATCTTTGAGGCCGTGCCGGATGTCCAAACGCTGCTCCAGCAACAACCGCTGGTGTATCCCTCGATTGGAGTGATCGCTCAACAACACAATGGGCAATGGGTCGTGGCCGATGTCTTGCCCAATGGTGCGGCAGCTAAAGCTGGGCTGCAAATCGGGGACCGCCTGCTCCGCGTCGGCGATCAACCTTATGCTCCGGTCGCCCCTTGGTGGGATTACACCGCTCAACCTGCTCGACTGGAGTTCGAACGGCAAGGCCGCCCGCACCAAGTCGAGATCACGGCCCCACTACAACACCCGGCCGCCGAACTGCTGGCCGCCCTGCAAGCCAGTTTCCACGTCCGCGAAATCCAAGGTTGTCGCGTCGGCTACGCACATTTCTATTCCTATGCCGGTCGCCAGTACCAAGAAGCCCTCGAAGAGGCCATTCGCAACGGCCCGCTCCGCGACGCCGAAGCCCTCATCATGGATCTCCGCTACGGACTGGGCGGAGCCGACCCCAGCTACCTGAACCTGTTCAACCACAACGTCCCGCAACTGGCTTCGATCGATCGCGACGGCCAACAGACGACCTTCCCCGTGCAATGGAAAAAGCCCGTGGTCATGCTGATCAATGAAACCAGTCGCAGCGGCAAAGAAGTCCTGGCCTTCGCCGCCAAGCAACATGGTTTGGCCACCCTCGTTGGCACCCGCACCGCCGGGGCTGTACTGGCCGGCTCGCCCATTATCATCGAGGGACAGGACCTGCTCTATCTGGCCGTCCGCGACGTCCAGGTCGACGGCCAACGGCTGGAAGGCATCGGCGTCCCGCCCCACCACGAGGTCCCCGCCGATCTCCTGGACTGCCACGGCATTGACCGACAACGGGAACGGGCCTGGGAGGTCGCTCGCCAACTCCTCGAAGCGACTCCCGTGGCCAAACCCGCTGCCTCGAAGTAACTTAGTGACTCCATCCAACGCCCATCAACCATTCCGATCCGAGGCATCCGTTTGGCGAAGAAAGCATCATCGGCCCCTGCCAACTCCACCAAAAAACGCGTCACCAACGCGCACATGCGCACGCGCCGTGATCACTCGCAGGAAACCGCGGAGGACTACGTCGAGGCGATCGCGGATATCCTCCGCAAACAAACCGCCTGCCGCATCAGCGACCTGGCTCGTCACTTCGCCGTCAGTCACGTGACCGTCCACCGCATTATCACGAGACTGCAGAGCGAAGGCCTGGTCGAGACCGAACCCTACCGGCCGGTGGTGCTCACGCCGCAAGGAGAAGAAATCGCCACCCGCTCGCGGCAACGACACGAAGTGGTCTTTCGCTTCCTCTTGACCATTGGCGTCCCACCCGAGATGGCCGCCATCGATGCCGAGGGGATCGAACATCACGTCAGCCCGCAAACCCTGCAGTGCATGGAACAGTGGATCGCCCAAGCCAATAAAACCCCTTAGAAACCACCGCGTTGTCCCCAACTCAATCGCAGATTGTCATCTCCACACCCGCTGTCCTGGACCAAGCCGGCGAGCGCCTCCGCGCGGGGCGCTTGGTGGCGTTTGCCACCGAGACCGTCTACGGCCTCGGGGCCAATGCCCTGGACCCCGCCGCCGTTGCAGCCGTATTCGAACTCAAAGGCCGACCGCTCTACGATCCCCTGATCGTGCACGTCGCCAGCCTCGCGCTGGCCCGCTCCCTCACGACGGACTGGTCCGAATTGGCTGAAAAATTGGCCCGTCGGTTTTGGCCCGGCCCCCTCACCCTGGTTCTGCCTCGACATGCCGACGTCCCCGACCTGGTCACCGCCGGGCTGCCTAACGTGGCCCTGCGCTGGCCCGCCCATCCCGTGGCCCAGGCCTTGATCCAAGCGGCCAATCGCCCCATCGCTGCCCCCAGTGCCAATCGCTTCGCCAGTATCAGTCCCACGTCGGCCGCCGATGTCGCCGCTGAATTGAGCGATCCAGAACTCTGGATCCTCGATGGCGGCCGCTGCACCCACGGACTCGAATCCACCGTGGTGTCCCTGGTCGGTCCCCACCCCGTGGTGCTGCGACTGGGCAGCCTGGCCGTCGAAGAACTGGAACAAGAACTGGGCCCGCTGACAGTCGCCACCCGCTCGGTCAGAGCATCGGACTTGCAGCAGGGCCTGGCCTCCCCAGGCAACTTGAGTCGCCACTACGCCCCACGCACCCCGCTGACCTGCCTCACGCTACAGGAACTCGAACACCTGTCCGAGGACACCACTCAGCATTCCGGATTGCTCTGCTTCGCTGCTCAGGTACCGCCCGCCCAGGCCGCACGTTTCGCCCAAGTCGAGAACCTGTCACCTGACGGCGACCTCCGCCAAGCCGCCGCCCGCGTCTACGCCGCCCTCCGAGAATTGGACCGAGTCGGACTCCAACGCCTCGTCGCCCTGCGACTCCCCGACGTCGGGCTGGGCCGAGCCATCAACGACCGACTCCAACGCGCCAGCACCCCGTAAACCGGACTGATTCGCGTGTCGCTAAAGCAACTGCAAACCAGCCGTCGTGCGTTAGCACCCGGATTTTGCGGGAACGGACTACCGAACTGCAAATCAGCCGAAGTGCGTTAGCACCCGGTTGCTCTAGACACACTTTCGTACCTTTTCGTACCTTTCGTGCTTTTCGAGGTTACACAAACTCCGCAACCGATTACTGCCAAGATCCCGGTACCTACCCACCAAAACTCATGAGAAAAAACACAAAGATGTGGATTCCGTAGGAACGTCCTGGGTGTCGTCTTTCTCTGCGTACTTCCCACCTCTCGCGGTTCACCCACCCGGCTGGCCCCATGCTGGGCCATCGCTCCATGACTCGACGTTTGAACGGGTCCGCGATTCACACTTTTTAAGCATGACGATCCGAGGCACCGTGCTGGGTGACCATCGCGACTGCTTCCTTTCTTTACGCGCCGCTGCAGTCTCGTGGTGATTGTAAATCAGCGGAGATCAGCGAAGATTAGTGTTCCTACCCGCCCCCACTTACTAGTGCTTTGTCACAATTTAATTTTGGGATCGGTGTGGTAAAGGGGTCGGGCGTCAATTGCCAGAACGGCCCTGCGGGTGCTGCGCACAATTGACGTCTAACCCCTTCACCACACGCCAAGTTTTGGTTGTGACAAAGCACTAGCCGCCAATCGGGTTCCTGTAGGGTGTCGTGGAGCAAGTATCGGGAGAAAGCCTTGTCAAACGCGATAAAACGCAAAATCTAATCAGGATTTTCCAACTGGTCTCATTTAACTTGCGTAACGCACCATTCCTTAAATCAAACTCACACGTCAAGCTTCACACGTCACAATTCACAAGCCCCAAACCATCCCGTTTCAAACGCTCTCTCGACACGCTTTAGTTATTTTTCGTGCTTTTCGTTCTTTCTGTGCTTTTTGTGGTTCCACCGACTCCGCAACCGTTCGTGCTGTTCACCCGCGCTTGCCTCCCCGCCCAGTGCATGGAAAAACCGCCCGCATCACTCTTCTTCGTCAACGTCGTCTCGCGTCAAACCCAACCACTGCACCTCGGATCCCACGCGGATGGCACCGCCGCGAATCACTCGAGCCGTAATGCCCGCATGCCCACGCGAGATGTTGTACGCGCCGGGTCCCAACGCATCCTCAATCATGCTGCAAGGAGCACACGGTCCGGTCGCCTCCAAGATGGCCTCGCCGATTTGAAACCGCGAGTTCTTAAACGCCAGCAGGTTCACGCCGCTGACCGCCAGGTTCCGTCGCAGTTTGCTCGGGTCCAATTCACTCAGCCCCAACATCGAGGCCATCACAGCCAAGTGCTCGTACTGAATCAACGTCACCTGCCGCTTGGCACCCGCCGGACCCGAGAAGTGATCGCCGACCAACCCCTCCTCCTCGCGGATCATTGCCTCTTCAACGGCTTGGATCGGCCCGCTGCGGACCGGCCGCAAGCCGATCCACCGCAGACGCCCCACCTGTGGCACCGTTCGCAGCATTTGCTGCATCCGACTCTTCGCCGGATCATTCGCTCCCGTCCCGTCACGGTCCATAGGTCCTCCGCTCCAAATCAACGACAATCGGTCAATCGCGGCCGGCCGGTACTTAGGCCTCGTCCAGAATCTCCACCGCGTCGAACTTCTTACCTTCCAACATCTCCAACGATGCACCACCGCCGGTCGATACGTGGCTGACGCGATCGGCCAAGCCGAACACGGCGATCGCCGCCGCGCTGTCGCCACCACCGATGATGCTGGTCCCCGACGACTCGGCAATCGCCTCCGCCACCGCTCGTGTGCCATGGTCAAACGGCGGCATCTCGAAGACACCCATCGGGCCATTCCACACGATCGTGCGTGCTGCCTTGACCAACTCGGCGTATTTTCGCGCTGTCTCCGGACCGATGTCCAAGCCTTCGAACCCGTCCGGGATCTCACCAGCCGCCACCACTTGCTTGTTGCAGTCGGCACTGAACGCGTCACCGCAATGCGTATCCACGGGTAGAACCAACTTGTCGCCCGCGCGAGCCATCAAGTCCTTGGCCAACTCAACGCGGTCCGGTTCCACCAAACTCTTGCCCACCCGGCCGCCCTTGGCCAACGAGAAGGTGTAAGCCATCGCGCCGCCGATCAAGACTTGATCGCAAACTTGCAGCAAGTTGTCGATCACTTTGATCTTGTCCGAGACCTTGGCCCCGCCCAAGATCGCCACAAACGGACGCTGCGGATTGCCAATCGCATCCGACAGGTAGCGAATCTCTTTCTCCACCAAGAAGCCCACCACCCGCGGCTTGCCGGCCATCGCCATCGGCACCGCGTACATCGAACCATCGTTGCGATGACACGTGCCAAACGCATCGTTGCAGTAGATATCCGCCAGATTGGCCAATGCGGCGGCGTAGGCGGCGTCCCCGTCCTTCTCGCCAGCGTTGAAACGGACGTTCTCCAGAATCAAGACCTGGCCATCGGTCAACTGCCCAGCCTTCGCGGTTGCCTCGGGGCCAACCGTATCCGCGGCAAACTCGACCGGACGACCCAACAGTTCGCTCAACCGAGCCACCGTCGGCAGCAGACTGTACTTGGGCTCCACGCCCGTGCCTTTGGGACGCCCCAAATGGCTACACAGAATCAAGCGACCACCGCGGTCCACCACCGAGCGAATCGAATCCAATGCCATGCGGATTCGCAGATCGTCCGTGATCTGACCCTGATCATCCAAGGGCACATTGAAGTCCACTCGCATCAGGACTCGCTTGCCCGCCACTTCCACTTGTGCAATGGTCTTCTTCGCCATGTTTCCGTTCTTCTTTCCTCAACAATAAACTCAATCGATCGATTCAACGCTCGACACCAGTCGTCGCGGCCACTTGCTCATCGACCACCCACCCCGCGACTGACGCCGCTGCCCACCCGCGGCAGCCCCAAGAATACCGCGGAAGGGGGGCCAATCACAAGGTCCCCGCCCCGCCGTACTCGCATGAAACTCCGTCATGCTTTACAGTCAACCAACGCTGACCTCCGAGCGTTTACTCGGACATTCACGCCCACCCCTTGGAGCCACAGCCCATGTCACGACTCTCCGAACACGCCGTCATCGTCACTGGCAGCACGACCGGCATCGGCAAAGCCATCGCCCTGCAGTGCCTGGACGCCGGTGCTCAAGTTCTGTTCCATGGCCTGGAGGCCGACCTGCGAGCCCAACTACACGAGGAACTGTCCGCTCGCTACCCCGTCGCCCAATGGGCGATTGCCGACGCCGACCTGCAGCAGCCCGAGGCGGCCGCCCGGTTGGTCGAATCCGCCCTCGCCGCCTTCGGCCAACTGACTGGCTTGGTCAACAACGCGGCTTACATTCCCTTTACCAACTTGCAGACCACGTCACTGGAGCTGTTCGATCGCACCCTCCGCGTCAACACCGTCGCCCCATTCCTGCTGATTCAAGCCGCCCTGCCGCATCTGCCCAGCGGTCGCGGCAGCATCGTCAATATCGGCAGCGTCAATAGCTACTGCGGCGAACCCAACCTGCTGCCCTACAGCGTATCGAAAGGGGCCCTCACCACGCTCACGCGCAACTTGGGCGATTCGCTCATGCAGCAGTACGGCGTCCGTGTCAACCAAATCAACCCCGGCTGGGTGCTGACCGAAAACGAACAACGCCGCAAGCGAGAACACGGCCTGGGCGAGGACTGGGAAGCCGACCTGCCCCACGTCTTTGCACCCGCCGGTCGCATCTTTCGGCCCGCCGAAATCGCCGCCGCGGTGGTCCTGCTGTTGTCCCCCGACGCGGGACCCATCAGCGGCCAGGTCTGGGATCTGGAGCAATACCCGATGATCGGCCGCAATCCACCCAAAGACGGCTCCACCGCGATCAAATGAACGCCGATCGCCCGCTACCGCCCAATTCGACGGCCACGAATCCTAACGGAGCCGGGCGGTACTCCCTCCGCCGACGGCTGCTCGATCAGCTGGCTCTACGCCCCAGCCGCCAGCCGCTGGATCCCGGCCCCCAGCTCCGCCACTGGATCGATGGCGGCGGGCTGCGATTGGAGGCCTTTCGCCAATTCCAGCTCGGCCGCACGGGCCCAGACAGTTTCACGGGCCCAGACAGTGCCACGCGCCCCGGCAGTGTCACGGGCCCCGGCAGTGCCACCCGCCAGGACAGTGCCACCAGCCAGGACAGTTTCACGGGCCAGGACCGACGCACCGAGCGTCCCGTCGAACCCGCGGCGGCAGGGCCCCTGGTCGCGCTCCTCGATCCGGCTGCTCTGGCTGCGGGCGATCATCCGCCGCCGCAGCGAGTCATCATCAAGTACGCGGGGAATGCCGGCCGAGCGGAGCGATCGAGCTGGCACCCGGCCGAGGCCTGGGCGGACCAGGACGTGGAAATCTGGACGATCAACCCACCCGGTTACGGCCAAAGTCCCGGCCGAGCCTCGCTGGACCATGTCCCCGCGTTGGCTGCCGCTGTCTGGCAGGCGATCGCCCAGCACTACCGCGACCTGCCGGAACTGCCCGTCGTGATCCTGGGCAACTCGATTGGGGCCCTGACCGCCCTGCACACCGTGTTGGCCGCCCAGTCCCACGGCCCGGCCGCCCAACCCAGTGCCGCAACAACGGGCATAACGACTGACCCAGCTATCGGTGGCCACGATCGCTCCGAAGCCGCCGCGAGCGGGACAGCGGCCCCGCGGGTTTCAGGGCTACTGCTGCGGAACCCACCGGACCTGGTGCCGTTGATCTTGCAGCACCGACGCCGCTGGTTTCACGGCCCGGTCCCCGCCTGGTTGGTCCGAGCCTGGGGGCCGGAGATCGATTCGGTCGGGCTGATCGCTGGCTGCCATTGCCCGTTGTTGTTGCTGCAGTCGGAGTGGGATCGCGAGGTGCCACCCAGCAACCAGGATCGGTTGTGGGAGGCTCATCCGGGTCCGAAACACAAGTTCATTGTTCCGGCTGCCGACCACGAACAGTTGCCGACTCCCGCCCAGCCCGACCTCTACCACCGCTATCTGCAAGCCATCCGCACCCACCTGTAACTCCCGCCGTCGCCCCAACACCTCCCCGTAACCGCGAATCCCCCTCAATTACCCCACGCACCTGAACTTCACGTTCCCCCTTTCCCTTTCATCCTTCATCCTTCCTCCTTCCTCCTTCATCCTTGCCTTTTCTCAGTGTTTGTCGTACAATTTGGCGAGAGACGTCTGGCTGGTTACCGCTGGTTGGGCGTCGGGGGTAGGTCAGAGATTCGGGGGGGTGAATTGGAATCGACCGGATAGCTGAAGTGGTGTGTGGCGTGTCGTGGTTGGTCAGTGGGCCACGTAAAAAGCTGACCAAAACAATAAATGCCGAAGATTCCTTCGCATTGGCTGCCTAGTAAAATAGTAGCCCCGGTCCCGGTTCTTTGCTGGAGAGAATTGAAGACTGGTCACCAATTCCAGATCGCGACCTACCATGACGAGCACGTAGGAAGCTAAAAAAGTTCTCGCATCGTCTGACGTCGATCCGGTCACTGGGAGCGACGGCAGGTTAAATTTAAAACTGTGACTACACACGTAGAGGCCATCATGGAAATGTCGCGGGACGCGGGTTCAAATCCCGCCGCCTCCACTCAAAGCCACTTTGCGAGAGATCGCCAAGTGGCTTTTTTAATGCACTTACGGCGGTTTCGAGTCTCTCAAGTGCCATCGATCAACGGGTCCTGTCCAATCCCGGAATCGATGCTGTTGGGGGTGGCGGGGTTCGGCCATCGTCTCCCCCGAATTCGCCGGTTGGCTGATTGGAAAGTATAATAAACTCTGGTAGGGTTTGACGAGACGAGTCGGTCTTGAACCGAGTACGTACCAACCGGGAGCGTTGAAGTGGAAGATTTGTCGGATTACATGCGAGTTGGTGAGTCCGCGGATTACCTGGGTGTCTCGCCACTTTTCTTTGATCGACGCTTCGTAGCAAAAGATAAACTAGTGCTTTGTCACAGCCAAAGAATGGGGTGCGGTAAAGGGGTCAGGCGTCACTGTGCGAAGCACCTGCAGGGCCGTTCCGGCAATTGACGCCTGACCCCTTTACCGCACCGATCCCAAAATTAAAGAGTGACAAAGCACTAGAGCCTGCCCCGTGCGTCGCATTGGCGCAAGAGCAGCCAGAAGCAAGCCTTCGAGGGAAAGCGGGTCTCGCAAGCCCTAAGTGACGAACCTGCCAGCGTGCTATTGGAGCCTCTGCGGAAAAAACAGTCGATATAAGAAGAAAACTGCTAGCCGGACATTCAATCTGAACCCGTGGCTGCCGAGCGAAGTCGAAAAGGATGGAAAGGAGGGTTGCTGAATGAGCGTCGTTGTCCATGAGGTCGTTCTCAAGAACGACGAACATTTCGGGCGAAAACTACCGCCACATCATCTGGGGATTTTGCTAGCGGAGCTACCGTTGGCGATCCTCGCATCCGTCTCGATGGCCTTCCGAAATCGCAGTCAAGTCAAGGGGCGCCGCCCAGGTTGGCTTGCGCGTGCGTCTGACGTGCGTTTTGTAGATCACCAAGGAAACGGCGAGTCAGTATTGTTTTTCGAGGCTCCGCGACTCGGCGAAGCCGCGTCCGACATTTACGCCCAGCAAGCAATGTTTCCCGAAGCCGATGACCGCCCCAATCAAGAAGATACCGCATTCGACTTGCTCGGCGATGTGCTGGCCGATATTCAGCAGCGGAATGCCGATAGTGCCCACTTCGATCCTTCACTGCTCCGCAGAATCACGTGTTTCAATCGGGTCTTCAAAAAAGGACCCTACAACGAAATCGATTTTACTAGCCGTCGTTTTCCGACAAAATCGCCGGCACGCTTTACGCCAGGTTTGGTTGAATCGGCCAAAGTGCTGCTGGGCAGAACGCCCTCCCCTCAGCGTGTACGAATCGTTGGCCAACTTGATGGTCTCACTGCCAGCACGCAGCAATTCTCGGTGTTGCTGGACTCTGGTGAAAAGCTAATCGGCGTATTTGCCGACGAGCAGATAGATGCCATGCAGGAGCTTTGGCGAAAGCGAGTCCTAGTTCTCGGAACGGCGATTTATCGAGCGTCGGGACGATTACTGCGAATCGACGCGGAGACTGTGAAGCCGGGGGAAAACGAGCCGACCATTTTCTCTCGGATGCCTTCACCTCCTCGCACGAAGTTTGACACATCGAAACTACGAAAACCGCAAGGACCCAAATCAGGAATCAGTGCCATCATCGGGAAGTGGCCTGGAGATGAAACAGAGGAGGAGATTACGGCGATGCTCGAGGAGTTGTCGTGAAAATCTCTGACTTGGATATCTTGGTACTTGATACGAGCGTGGTTGTCGACGTTGCCCGGAACAACCGTTCGGGGCAAGCCATCCTGGAAAACTACTCGCTCAGGAATCGTACGGATCGACCGTTGATCTCGATAATCACCACCGGAGAAATGCTGGGTATCGCCAAGACGCAGTCATGGAATTCCGAGAAGACTAAAGTGCTAAACGAACTTCTTTCGGAGTTTGTGATTTTGGATATCACTTCCGAAGTGGTGGACGTCTATGCGGACCTCGTGGCGCTTTGTCGATCCAGGAATCACACGATGGGGCAACAAAACGATATGTGGATTGCGGCCACTGTCAAGGTGATTGGGGGTGTTCTGCTTACGGGCGATTCGGGATTTAATTGGTTGAATCCGCACTTTATCCGAGTGGAGTACATTCCAAGGTCAACATGAGCAAAAACGACTCAGAATAAATCGTCAGTAAAATCTGGAGTTTCAGTCGCGCTTTGCGCAACAATGGGCTTTGCTAGATGCCCGACACAGAACAGATAACGGTCTTGCGGGTCCTCAAAATCTCGCATGAACAAACGAAGCCACTTCAATTGCGATTCAAGTAATCGAGTGGTGAGTATTAAAGAATCAAAGGGGTCAGAAGAATCAAAGCAGAGAATCAAAGGGGTCAGGCCTCTTTGTTTTGGTGTTGTGATGGTGCAGGCTGTGTGTTTGCCGGTTTGGAGAGGAAATCCGCTTGGCATTGGCGACACCAACCTGCACCGCTGCTTTCGCCGTGGCCGATCCCCCGACTTCCTGGATGGGTGCAGCGAGTCAACACTCCGCGATCGGAACCCGAGTTGGCAGCGGTCTGACTTTCAACTCAACGGGGCAGACGGCTTGGCCATCCGTCCGCTTGGCGACTCGGACTGGCTCGAGTCCATTACCAGTCGGCTCAACCTGGAGTCAACCATCCGTCCCCGCGGCAGTCAACAGACTCACGCCCCCCACTCCCCCATCAAAGAAACCTGACCCCTTGGATTGTTCCCGACCCTTTAGATTGTTCTACCATAGCGAGTGGTACCGCGACCTGATCTTGGCCAACCGCAGCCCGAACAATAAATCCGAAATTGTCATGTGGCCCTATCGCCCGTTCGTACGAGCGGGCGAGGATTGAAACTTGTTGCCCCTCAACGTACACTTTCGCTGGCCTGATCGCCCGTTCGCATGAGCGGGCACGGATCGAAACGGTCTTGGTGGTTGACTCGGGCACTAATGGACAAAAGAATAAACATGCAAGACTTGCTCGATAGGCACAGCTTTATATTGATGGAAGCGGCAATCGTCGAGCCGATTCGACGTGAGCAGATTGTTGCGCTCGATCCATTACTCATTCACGCTAGTTTTATCTATGACCCGCTGGGTAGAGGTGAACTTCTCAAGCTTTACCGTCAGTACGCCCGGATTGCGATTGACAAGAGTGTGCCGTTTCTGATGTGCACTCCGACCTGGCGAACAAACATTGAGCGAGTCGAGCAGTCCGCTGCAGATCGAAACATCAATCGGCACGCGGTTGAATTTCTGCGAAACGTCCGTGATGATTTGGGTTATCCGCTCGTCAAGATCGGCGGAACCATCGGCTGCAAGAATGATTGCTACAAGCCTGAACAATCGCTCCCCACCGCCGAAGCCGAAAAGTTTCATGCATGGCAAGTCAACGAGCTTGCTGATGCTGGCGTTGACTTCCTGTTCGCCGTAACCTTGCCAGCTGTTGAAGAAGCGTTGGGAATTGCCAGAGCAATGGCAGCAACGAACAAAGCCTATATCATCAGTTTTGTGGTCAACCGCAAAGGCGAACTTCTCGATGGTACATCGTTGGCTGATGCGATTGAGCAGATCGACAACTCAACGTCGCGGTTGCCCCTGGGCTACATGATCAATTGCGCGTATCCCACGTTCTTGTGTGCAGATCAACAACCGGAGAACCTGTTTACTCGCCTAGTTGGTTTTCAAGGAAACGCTTCGTCGCTTGATCATTCACAACTTGATTGCTCGGATCAACTGCATATGAATAGCGTGAACGAGTGGGGTGAAGAAATGCTCGCTTTGCACGAAGATTACGGCATCAAGATTCTCG
Organism: Pirellulaceae bacterium; assembly: GCA_018402565.1. Lineage (GTDB taxonomy): Bacteria > Planctomycetota > Planctomycetia > Pirellulales > Pirellulaceae > M30B19. Next base: position 196,951 of record JAGYIQ010000007.1, read on the forward strand.
GCGGTTGTTGTGGCACCAACTCCGACCATTTGCGGTCTATCGTCGACCGAATCAGGAACTGAAAATGGACATTGAAAACGTAACTGACATCCCGGTCAGCACTGACTTTGAGCTGATCTGCAAACTATTGCCCATCAGAGGCAACGAAAAGTTGGTCGAGCTAGGTTGCGGGCCCGCCGAAGTCACTCGAAAGCTTGCCCACCAATTTCCAGAGTTGCAAATCATTGCAACCGATGTAGATAAAATCCAGCACGCGAAGAACGTGACGTCTGAAATTCCGCCCAATCTTGCGTTCCTATATGGAGGTGCCGAAAGAATCGATTTGCCCGACTCATCAGTAAACTACCTGTTGATGCTAAAGTCGCTGCATCACGTGCCGATGAACCTGATGGAACAAGGCTTGGCCGAAATCAGGCGTGTTCTGGTACCGGGTGGCTTGGCGTATATCTCTGAACCTGTTTATGCCGGCGCATTCAATGACATTTTGCGCCTCTTTCATGATGAAAAGGAAGTTCGGCAAGCTGCCATTGATGCCATCAACCATGCAGTATCTACGTGCCAGTTGGAAAGGGTCAGCCAGTTTCGTTTTGAATCGATCTGGAAATTTGAGGGCTTCTCGGATTTCGAACGCCGGATTATCGGTGCGACTCACAACGAGTTCAATATCAGTCCCTTACTGCATCAACAAATCGAAAGTGCATTCGCTCCGCATATCAATGAAGAAGGTGTCGCGGAGTTCCGCTCACCCATGCGGGTCGACTTGTTGCGGCGCCCAAACCGTGGCTAAGACGCAAGTTTAAAACAGCAACGCCCGAAGTTACGCGGGTGCGTCGCCACTCCAGTTCATCAAATAGAATTGACCGAGTTCATTTTGCAACTTTCGTACGATCCAGAATCGGCACTTTGTATTGCTGTTCTGAACGTAAACTGGTTTCGCCAAGAAATAATGAATCGCAATTTGTCAAGCGGTATCAGTCGATGAATGAATCAACTGGGGGCAGAAAACTCAAACGAGCAAGTTAGGCGATAGTCGGTGACCGTGGTTCTGTCCTGTATTTGGAGAAAAAAAGGTGCGGGAAGTGGATCGTGGTCATTTCAGATCACCATAACCCTGTTTCCTGTCCTAGCCAGCCAATCAAATCAGATATCCGGGGAACGGATCTCTCGAAGCCTCACCAAAGAGCCGAAAGGGTTTGAATTGCCGTGGATCTGCCAACATCCGGTGATAACCAACAGTGAATCTCAGCCAAGGCGGACCAATGACTTGCCCATGTTGTCGCCTGTGAACAGGCCGATGAACGCTGCGGGAGCGTTCTCAAGTCCTTCGGTGATCGTTTCTTCCCAGACAATGGCGCCTGATTGTATCCAGCCGGACATGTCTTTTAAAAACGTGTCTCGCTGATCGAGAAAATCAAAGACCAGCATGCCTTCCAGGCGAATGCGTTTGCCGATGATCTTGAACAGATTGCGTGGTGCTGGTACAGGCTCGGTCGCGTTGTAGGTGGAGATCATTCCGCACGAAACGATGACCCCATGATTGTTCATGTGATCAAGTGCCGCTTCGAGGTGTTCACCGCCAACGTTATCGAAGTAAACGTCGATACCGTCTGGAGCCAGCGACCCGAGTTCAGCCGTTAGGTCATCGGTTTCGTTGTAGTTGAAGACTTCATCGACCTGTGCCTTCTCGCGCAGCCAAGCGATCTTCTTTGCCTTGCCCGCACTTCCGATCACTCGGCAATCCAGCGCCTTGGCGATCTGACAGACAATCGAACCCACCGCACCCGAAGCAGCCGATACGAACACAGTACTGCCTGGCTTAACTTTCGCTACTCGCGTCAGGCCCGCCCACGCCGTCATGCCTGTCATGCCGAGCGTACTCAAATAGGTTTGTAGGGTCGCGAGCTTCGGATCGACTATCGAAACACCTTCGCCTGTCGACTTCCATTTTTCGCGCCAACCGAGACTTCCCAGCACGTAGTCCCCGACCCCGAAATCAGCATTGAGAGATTCGATCACCTTGCCGACACACCCGCCTTCGAGCGGTTTGCCGATCTGAAATGGTTTCACATAGCTGGCCGAGTCGTTCATGCGTCCGCGCATGTACGGATCGACTGACATCCATTCGTTTTGAACCAGAATCTCGCCGTCGACGATGGGTGTCAATCTTACTTCTCCCATCTGAAAATTTGCCTTTATTGGAACACCGTCGGGGCGCGACTTCAATTCCACCTGTCGAGATTTGATTCGCGTTGAAGTATCCGTTGACATTCTATATTCCTTATTGGACGAGTTGTAGCCGAACTCGGCCCAGGATCGAGTACTCAGCGAGAGCCTAAAGTCTGCTGATTCCAGCTGCCAGAAATAGAGACTGGAAAGAGCACGAGTCGAATGGCTTTATGCCATCGCTGCGGGGGTTGCTTTAGGGGAATCGACGCCACGCGATACTTCTTCCCAGGCTTTAAACTCTTCGCGAAGTTCATCGAGCTTGGAGATCGCGCCGTCGTACGCATCGTTGCCAAGCAACAATCGGTGAGGTGGGGTGGGGGATTCGACGGCTTCCACGATCGCTTCGGCCGCTCGCACTGGATCGCCATCCTGGTTGCCTGAAAGCGCACGCAGATGACGAATGTTCCTGTTAGCTGTATCGGCATAGTCTGCGATCTGATGCGTTGTTTCGTTCGCTGATCGTCCGGCCCAATCCGTGCGAAAACCGCTCGGTTCGACCAACATGACCTTGATGCCCAGTGGTTCCACCTCTTGCCAAAGAGCTTCCGACAAACCTTCGACTGCGAATTTCGTCGCGTTGTAGTAACCAAGCGCAGGGAATGAACGTAAGCCACCGATGGACGAGAGATTGACAATGAATCCTTGACGGCGTTTTCGCATGCCTGGAAGAGCCAAATGAATCATTCGACTCAGTCCAAAGACATTCACGTCGAACATCTTGCGGACCTCCAATTCGCTGCTTTCTTCAACGGCCGCGAAGTAGCCGATTCCCGCGTTATTGACCAAAACATCGATGGCCCCATAGTGATCCTCGGCGGCTCTTACGGCTTCCTCGGCCTGTGTCCTATCCGTCACATCCAGTTTCAGAATCAATGCGTCACCCAATTCGGCTAGGTCGCGAATATCGTCTTTGTCGCGTGACGTAACGACAGCTCGATAGCCTCGCCCAAGGACGGATTTCGCGATTTGCCGACCAAATCCGGTAGAACATCCAGTAATGAACCAAACGGGTTGGCCTGATTGTGGATTGTCTTTTAATGGCGTTGACATTCTTGTTTCCTTGCTACTTCTGAAAATATCTCTTTGGACTCAATTGTCCAGAGTCGGTGCATCGGATGCAGATTGTTTTTAGTGGCCTGGGGGCCTGGAAAACGACAATTCCGCCGGAGTTCTAAATCAATTTGCCGCTTGAGCATGCGCTTCGACAAACCACAGCATCTTATCGATGCCGCGGGAAATCTCGGTAAATATGTCTGCCGTTCCTGCATCTTCTAGCGAGTTTGCCTCGCTGATCATATTGCGGATCCCACTACCAAAAGTTGACAGGGCACGAGCGACCGCTTCGACGTGCGCAACTCCGTCCGAGATCGAAGCCGGGTAGTCCTCTAGTTCCGTTGTGGCGGCACTGTTTCGTACCGTCCCTCTCGCAATCCCACCGAACTGCGCAATACGCTCAGCGATCGTGTCCACATGGACTTCCACTTCCTCGTGTGCCTTGTCGAATAATTCGTGCAAAGCAATAAAGCTCGGGCCTTTAACATTCCAATGTGCATGTTTCATTTGCATCTGCAGGTCGATCGCGGAAGCTAAGCTCTGGTTCATCAGCCGGTTCAGCTTCGCTCGGTGATCGACCGAGATCGTGTTCTCGGTCGGATACAGGTCAGTGGCTTCGTCGATGATTGCGACATTTTGTTTCATGTTCATTTCCTTGTTGAGTGATTGATTGAGGGTTAGATCGCGGTATCATGCTTGCTTGTAAAGTGTATTATTGCCCTGTTTCGTTTAGTATCGAGATAACGCCCAATTCGACCTGGTGGATTCCCCGAGAAATCAAAGGGGGCCAAGACATCGAAGCCGGCAGGCCTCTTTGTTTTGGTGTAGTGATGGTGTAGGGTGGATGTGACGGCAGGACAGAACTTTGGTGAATCACAAGTGAAAGACTCCAGCGGGTGAATGACCACGAACACTATATGAGGCGAGCCATCGAATTGGCGGCGAATGTTCCGGAGTTTCCCTTTGGGGCTTTGATCGTTGATCGAACCAGTGGCAAGGTACTGTCGGAGGGTTGGAACAAATCATCCATCAATCCGACATTCCACGGTGAGATTGACGCCATCAATCAATTGGTCGATTCCAATCCCGGAATCGATGCCACGAAACTCGTGCTCTATACAACAGCCGAACCCTGTCCAATGTGCCAAGGGGCAATCCTGTGGACGGGTATCGAATCGGTCGTCTTTGGCACGTCCATTCGCTCGCTCCAAAAAATGGGATGGCGACAGATTGATATTCTGGCCGAAGAAGTCGTTCGGCGCAGTCCAATGTGGCGATGCACGCTCACCGGCGGCGTATTGGAACAAGAGTGTGACGCACTTTTCACAATGGCGATTTCACGAAGGAAAAATTCAAGATGAAATGGGTAGACTTGCTTGGCTGTTTGGCTTGTTTGATGGCGACAACGGTGATGGCTGACGACACGCTACTGACGCTGTTCGACTTCACCGGGAATGATGCAGCGAAGGAGTGGCAGACGGTTAATGACGGTGTGATGGGCGGCGTCTCTCAAGGCGATTTTAAGATCACCGATGCGAAGACGCTGGAATTCTTCGGCACGTTGTCCTTGGCAAACAACGGTGGCTTTGCTTCGGTGCGGACCAAGGCCAAGAAGCTCGGCTTTGAAAAAGGTGATACGGTAGTCGCCAAAGTTCGGGGCGACGGCCGGGAGTATATGCTGAACCTCTACTTAAACAAGCAACGGGTGGCTTACTCGTACCGGGCCACTGTGCAAACTAAGAAGGACGAATGGATCGAAGTCAAAATCCCGCTCGATAAGTTTGAAGCGACTTCGTTTGGTCGGGTGGTTCAAGACGCTGGGCTAGTTAAGCCGGAAGAGATCGGCGCCCTGGGCTTCATGTTGGGTGACAAAAAGGCTGGGCCGTTCAAGATGGAGATCGAGTGGATCAAGGTGGAACGGGCGGCGAAGTGAAGGCGGCGACCCCAGAACAATCGGCCCGAGTGGGCGATCAGACAGGTGGGCGGGTGTTCCTATTCCTTGAGACCGACGATTTCTGGCGGGACTACCACGAAATGCGTGCCCGGGGCGTCCGGTTCGCTGAGGAGCCGAGGGTCGAGGCATACGGGACCGTTGCCGTCTTCTTCGATCTCTACGGCAACCGCTGGGACCTGGTGGAGCCACGGTCTGCCGACGCCTCCGTTCCATAGTTGGGAACCGAACGACCGGTTGTTCCCGACATGATCTTGGTAAATGGGATATACTCGGTGTCCGAACCGCAGATTTATTGCGATCCTGCCACTCCCCTTCGGACGCCGCGTCATGTCCAGCCGACTTTTGCTTTGGTCACTTACTTCCGCTCTGGCAGGCTTTCTCTTCGGATTCGACACGGTCGTGATTTCCGGGGCCGAGAAAACGATCCAGGCCGTTTGGGGCCTCAGCGACGAGTTGCACGGCTTGGCCATGGCAGCCGCACTTTGGGGCACGGTGTTGGTGCCGGAGACGAAAGGGGTACCGTTGGAGGAGATACAGAAAAAACTGGGGACTTTATCATGAAACCACGCTGTCCTCAGCGGTCTCCCGTCGGACGACCTCCACTGCTGGATGAGCGACGCGGCGGCATTTGTCAGTACGCAAATGAGCCTCACGCCTTTTCTGTCGGCAAGTTCATGCTTGCCACAAGAGACTCTGTAATAAACGAACACAATTAGGACCGCTGGCATGACTATCCGAATCTTGACTTGTATTCTGACCCTGCTGATTGTCGGCTCTCAATCGCACGGGCAAGAAATTGTTGTGGCGGATTTTGAGTCCGACTCGTATGGCGAGTGGAAGGTCGAAGGAGACGCCTTTGGCACCGGGCCGACCGCCGGCCACAGGTTGCAGGTGACCGGCTACCGCGGAGGCCGGCTCGTCAATTCATTTGGGTCTGGCGATGCGGCCACCGGAGCGATCACATCGCCTCCATTCGAGATCAACCGACGGTATCTGGCGTTCTTGATTGGCGGCGGGCGACATGCAGAGAAAACCGGCGTGGAACTGCTGATCGATGGCAAGTCCGTTCGTTCCGCCACCGGCGCGGATTCGGGCGAACTCCGCTGGGAGTCCTGGGACGTTGGCACGCTCCGAGGAGAGCAGGCGACGCTCCGCATTTTTGATCGTGCGCAGGGCGATTGGGGACACATCAACGTGGACCAAATCCTGTTGACCGATCAGCCGCGAATCGGAACTGGACTGTGGAGGCTCGACGAATATCGACGCTCAAAAGAGTATTACCAAGAGCCGTTTCGGCCAGCCTATCATTTCACACCGGAACTCAATTGGATGAACGACCCCAACGGTCTGGTCTACTTCGCTGGCGAATACCACCTGTTCTATCAGCACAACCCACTAGGAAACGAATGGGGGCATATGAGTTGGGGGCACGCCGTCAGCAAAGATCTGCTGCATTGGGAGCATTTGCCGATCGCGTTGCGGGACGAGTATGGCGTGATGATGTTCTCGGGATGCACTGTCGTTGATGTACACAATACGAGTGGCTTTGGGACCAGGGAAAACCCGCCGTTGGTCGCGATTTACACCGGTCATGGCCACGACCGTCAGACGCAAGACATCGCCTTCAGCAACGACCTTGGTCGCACCTGGACAAAGTACGCCGGCAATCCGGTTCTGGATATCGGAGAGAAAGACTTCCGCGATCCGAAAGTCTTCTGGAGCGAGCCGACAAAGCGTTGGGTCATGGTGGTCTCGCTCGCGGTGCAGAAGCAGCTGCAGTTTTTCAGCTCCACCGACCTCAAGACGTGGACGCTGCTCAGCGAGTTCGGTCCGGCTGGAACACCGAACAAGCTGAACTGGGAATGCCCCGACATGTTTGAGTTGCCGATTGAAGAGGAGCCTGGCAAAACTCGCTGGGTGCTGGAAGCCGACATGGGCAACGGATCCATCGCTGGCGGTTCGGGTGGCGAGTACTTTACGGGCGTTTTTGACGGCCAACAGTTCGTCGCGGATTCGACGACATCGCAATGGGTCGATTTCGGGCGAGATTTTTATGCTCCAGTCTCATGGTCCGATATTCCTGCCAGTGATGGCCGACGAATCTGGATCGGCTGGATGAATAACTGGGAGACCTGTCTCAACCCAACGTATCCGTGGCGGAGCGTGATGTCGATTCCGCGTGAGCTAACATTGCGGCGGATCGACGGCACCTTGCGACTATGCCAGAAACCCGTGCGTGAGTTGCAAGCACTGCGAGACAAGATGCTGGAGGTCAAAGATCGGTCACTTACTAGCGAATCCATGTCGGTCGATGTTCGTGGACAGCAACTGGAGATCATCTTGGAAGTTCAGCCCGATTCGGCCACGGAATTTGGCGTTCGCGTGCTCAAGGGCAATGAGGAGCAGACGATCGTTGGGTACGATACAAAGTCTCGATCGATGTTCGTCGACCGTACCAAGTCGGGAAACGTCGCCTTTCATCCGGCCTTTTCCGGTCGGCATGCGGGTCCGCTTGAGCCAAATGACCAAGGCAACATCCGGCTGCAGATTTTCGTCGATGCCTGCTCGGTGGAAGTGTTTGGCAATCACGGGGAGACCGTGATCACCGATCTGGTGTTTCCTGACCCCAGCAGCAACGGAGTCGAAGTGTTTGCCGTAGGTGGCACATGCCGAATCGTGTCCTGCCAGGTTCACACGATAAAATCGGTATGGCCAGAAGAAATCAAAGGGGTCAGGCCTCTTTGATTTGCCCAAAGACAGTCACCTGGGGCTGCGTCCTATGGTGGAAAGCGGTGGGGTTCTCTTTGGCATTGGCGACACCAACGTAGCCCGCTGCTTTCGCCGTGGCCGATCCCCAGACTTCCTGGATAGACGCAGCGAGTCAACACTCCGCTATCGGACCCCGTGATCGCCAGCCGATTCGCATCCCCCAACCCCCATCAAAGAGGCCTGACCCCTTTGATTCAAAGAGGCCTGACCCCTTTGATTTTCTCTGACCCCTTTGATTTTCTGGGACATTGAGGTAGGCGGTTGATAAGGGTTTTCGATCATACAGGAACTCCTCGTCGCCGCTGCCACTCGGACCACAGCTTGGCGTAGCCAGCGGCGTCCTCGTCTGAGGGTTGTTTGGCGGCGGCGTGCTGGTAGAACTGTTGGACGTGATCCGCAAAGCCCAGAACGGCCGCTGACCATTCGCTGGCATTCACTTCGTGTTGCTCACCATCGTTCAGGATCAAGCGTACGGTGCGATCGTCGGGGCGTGTGACCCAGACGTTGGCTCCCTGCGGGCAACCTAGAATCACGACATCGACATCCCCCAGATCATACAGGGCGTGTCCGCAGCAGGGAAACAAGTGCTCGCCCACGGGTGCCGCAGGTGTGTGTTCCCGCGTCAAGGTGCGCAGCAGATAGAGCGCCGCGGCGCTGACGGTAAAACTGCCCGCTTCGGGCGGAAGCAGGGAGCGACCATGAAATTCGAACTGGACGGGCGAGTGGGCGCAGAGATCCCGCGGATCGTCTTGTTGGTCGTCCTTGATCCAGTGCAAGCGTGTTGGCAGCAGGGTCAACATAAGTTCGGGTGCGATCCCACGAGCGACGGAGGGTTACGGTACATCGAAAACGGCCAACCCAATCGACGCCAGGAGTCCAGTTACCACCGCGACGGTTGCCATTTCGGTCACTGCAGGCCGCGTCCACGGGGCGGGGTCGATGCTTTAGGGTCGGCGTACGATGACTTTGATCTTACCTTGGTTGTCGTCGATTTGCGTCAGAGGTTCTCGGCAACGGAGAAACAACTGGCCATCCGCCGTCGCGGTAAACCGAGCTTGTGCTCCGAGCGGGATCTCGTCGGAGAGTAGGTAGCTGGGGCCTTGTTCCGCGGTGGCTTCCCGTTTGGTCAGGATCGCACCGATCAATTGGCCACGACCGTCGGCCTGGCCGTCCGCCGCAAACGCGGGTTGGCTGTCCACCGCCCATTCGCCCTCGGCTTGGACCTCGTAAGTCTGCCCGGCTTTGACCAATCCGCCGGTGGCTTGCCACCCCCCGCGCGCGGCGACGTCGGACTTTCTGCCGCGACCATCGATGGGAAAGGTCTTTTGTTTCCAATTCCAGCTGCACAGTTCTTGGCGGTAACCATTGCCCAAATGCCGCATCATCTGTTGATATTCAAAATCGATCTCGGCCGCCACGTCAGCGAACTCGGTCTGGAAGCTGACGTTGCTGCCGGGCGGCATCAGCCGCTCGCCCAGGCGATAGAAGCGTTGGTTGTAGTTGGGGTTGTTGACCAACAGGTAACAGAGGGCCCAGCGCCACGCGTAGGCCTGCCAGGAATCGCCGGTGACTTGGTCGGGGCGGACCAAGTCCGCCAAGCTGGGCGGGTCCGTGGTGGTCAGATAGCGAATGACGACGGGATCGATGTTGACTCCGGCGTCTCCGGGGCGCCAGTAACAACCCAGTTCAGCCATGCCCTCGGCGTACCAAGTGGGCCCGGTACCACCGAAGGCCAGATGGCAGAAGGCGTGAACCGCTTCATGTTGGACCACTTGATGGTCCCCGCAGGCGTAGACCACCGCGCGGCGGAGATTCCCCAATCGGCTGGCGATGGTGACGCCCGCACGGCGTTGGATCCAGTCCAATCCTTCGCGCAGTTCCTCCACTTCGGTCCCCCACAGGTCCAAGTCCTGGGCCACGTAACAGACGATTGGTTGGTCGAGCGAGCGGCGGTTGTAGTATTTGCTGATGACGCTGAACATCTCTTCCAATTTATCCAGCAAGATTTGGGCGCTGCGTGGTGAGAGGTCGGTCTTGAGCAGAAAGTTCTTGCTGCGGACTTCCCGTGGCGGCTGGCCCTGATCGCTCAAGTGTCGGTACTTGAGTTGGAACTGCTGTTGCGGATCGGTTTGCACACCCGTGCGATCGGGCGAGAGTTGAACGCGGATGCGACCGGCGATCCAATCGCCCGTGTTGAGCTGCAAGGCTTCGAGCGAAAGGACTTCGTCGCCGACCTGGACCTCCACCATGTCGCTGGCGGTGACTTGTAAGTACGCGTCGGGGGACAAGGTTAGCTCTAACCCACCCTTGCCACTGAATTCGGAGGGCGTGAGCCGCAGGCGCAGTTTGCCGCGGTTGACCTTGCTGACCACGCCTTGGACCGTGGCCGCTCCCAATTCGTTACGCTCCGACGGCGGGTCGGCGACAAACTGCACGTTATCGGCCGCATGGTCGACGGGCAGCAATTGCCAGCGGCGAATCGCTCCTACCCGTCCATCACGCCCCAAATCGAGATCCACTTCGACCGCATGATTCGGTCGCAACAGTTCCAACGATACTTGTCCCAAGACTTGGACCTGCGTCTGCGAGTTGACCGCTCCCCCGCCACGCGGCAGCGGGATGGCTCGGACCCCGCGATCTTGGAACAGCACCTCGGGCGATGGACCGTCAGCGGTTTGCAGCTGGAGGGAGTGGTTGGTTTTGGCGATGATCCGCCCGCTCCACTCCTGGCGTCGGACAACGCTCAGTTCTTGGGCTGAGATAACCGGGCAAGCGATACCGATGAAACCGCCGAGATACGCCAGGAACACCAGCAGTACACTGGTCCGAACGCGGCTCTGGGTGCCGGTCAAAATTCGTCCTGGAGCTGAAAGTCCAAGGGACATTGGCCGCGCAACGACTGGCGTGGAGCCAGGTGAGGCGGGGCGTGGTGCAACCGAACTCGCTGAGGTGCAGTGAGGCATGGCAGGTGCCCTCTGGGGCAGGGATGGGCGAAGAGGCGTTAGGAGGCAACGACCCAAGCCACTGCCCAGCCGCCGTCCTGGGCGATCGCCGTTGGGGGCGGGTTGGGGTTCGGGAGGCGTTGGGCGTTGGGTACGTGCCGCGGTCAGCACTCCATGATAGTCGAAGTTGCTACCGAAGTTGCCATTGGCGAACGGAGTTCCGCCTCATGTTAGGTCGAGCCGGTGGTCAGTGCCAGCTTTCGATGACTTTACTGCGTTGGATCAGTGATTGGTGGAAGGGGTTGATCAGCTTGCCCTCGAATTCGCTGGCTTCGCAGAGGGCGGCGGAGGGCACCCAGATCAGTTCCTGTCGGGCAATGATTCGCTCCCGAGCCACGCGTCGGTACAAGTCGACGGTGTAAAAGGCGACATGCAAGCGGGTCAGGGATTCTTGGCCGGGTACCACCCCTTCGAACTCCAGGTCGATTTGGGCCATGTTGGCGACCAAGAACTCGCGTTGGCGTTCGAGGTCCAGTTGCCACGCCACTTCGCGGGTGACGGTCTCTCGAAAGGACTCGCCTTCTAAGCGTGAACCGCAGAGCAAACTGAGCATGTTCTGGCAGCCCTTGTGCTGCAAAAGCCAACGCGAGCCCTGCTCGCCGCGGTCGCGGATCAAGGCCAATCCCAGTTCAATGGTCTGCGGTTCGTGCTCGGTGTTCATCAACGATTGACTCGCTCGGGGAAGTAGTCGTACGCACGTTTGCGGATGACGCGGGCCGACAGGATCTTGTCGGCTGGGCCGATCATGCTGTTGGGGGCAGTGATGGCCTTTTGCCACACTGAACCGGCCCGTTCCAGATTATCTAACAGCAAATCGCCCTCGATGATGCGACCAAAGACCGTGTTGAGTTGCGCGTCGAGGTCCGGCCGCGGCTGGGTGACAATCGCGAATTGGCAGCTGGCCAATTCCGAATCGACATCGACCAACATGGTCAGATAGCCGCGGAGATGTGGTCGACGGTTGGGCAGTTCGTGTTCGCTCTTGATCGAATAGCTAACACGACCACTGGCATCGTTGGTCGGCGAACCGGTCAAGATCAGGTTGTCGGTAAGTTCGTAGAAATCGCGGTCTTTGAAGAAGCCTTGTTCGACCAAGAACACCATGTTTTTGACGGTATTGGGCGCGTTTTCTTCGAACAGTTCAACGACCATCTTGCCTTTGGTGGTTTGAAATTCGATCACCGGTAGTTCGGCGTCTTCGTCGATGGCCAAGGCGGCCTGTTCGGCGTCGCTGGTGGCCTGCGCTCGGCCGCTGATATCAAACGCGGCCTGTTGTTGTTCGTTCAGCGTTTCGCCCAAGATGATGGCTTGGCTGAAGACGGACCGAGCCTCACTGAATTCATTGACACTGAAGGCGGAGTAACCGTAAAGCGGCAACAGGTAGGGGCGTTGGTGGCCCCGTTCGACCAGGGCTTTGGCGGTGCGGTAGGCTTTGCGATATTCGTGAAAGAGTAAATAGGCATCGATGGAGCGATAAGCCAGGTCGGCCAGCTCCTGGCTAGGTGGATCGGTCATCTTCTCCAGCAGATGCATGGCGACGTGCCCGGCGGCTTTACGAGCCTTTTCGCCTTGGATTCGAGCGTCATTGAACTGGGCAGCCCAGATGCCGGATTCGCTTTCTTTTTTGAAGTGGAACTGCATGTAGCCTTGACCCATGCGGGCATACTGAAAGCGCCAGTCAGCCAAGCGTTGATCAAATTCGGCTTGCAGTTCGGGCACCGAGAGCCCTGCCAATCGGGCTTCCTCGACCAAGTAGCTGTCGTCGATTTCTGGGGGTTCTTGTGTGGCTGGGGCGGTGAGCGTTGTACGGCGAATGGGCAGGGCGAGCGCCTCTGAAGCCGACGCTGTCCGGCCAATCGGCGACCAACGGGGAGCCGAGAGTTCGCCGAGTCGGGCGTGGTAAGTGCCGGCCAACACGAGCGTCAACGCCAGGGCGAACCCCAGTCCGAGGAGCGATCCGAGCGAGTTTCGCAGCTGCCGAATGGCTTGTAAAAACGTCTTCATTCACCTCTCCCGTCGGGTTGCCACAGCGCCCACGGGGTTACTTTAGTCCAGGCGAGGGCGTCCGGCTACCGCCGGCTCGCGTAACGAGTTCGTAGGCAGGGGGCGGCCCTGCGGGTGCTTGGCACCATCGACTCCCGCCCCCTTTCCACACGCGGTGGAACGATCGAATCAGCGGAGGCCCTGCACGACGAGGGTCGCGATTTGGCCTTGCGGGGTTTGGTTGGTGACGATCGCGAAGGGGTTGGTCAAGTCTTGGTTGCGCGTGGCGACGCTCACGGGGCAATCGGCCGCCGGTGACTGATGATTTAGGGTGGCGGGTAGCTGGGCCTGCTGGAGAGCCAACAGGGAACAGGCCAATTCGACGGCCCCGGAGGCGGGGCCGAGGACACCGAAATAGCTTTTGGGGGCAAAGACCGGGCAATTGGGCAGGACGCTGGCCAAGCCCTGGGCTTCCCAGCGATCTTCCTCGCGGACGCCGGTGCCGTTGGCGTTGACATGGCCGATGTCGCCGGGCTGCAGGCCGGCGGTTTGCAAGGTGTGACGGATGGACGCCGCCAAGCGGGCGGGCAGTTGGTCTGGGCTGGGGGCAAAGGCCCGGTCCTGGGCGAGAATTTTGGCCAGGGGCCGCGCACCGCGAGCCAAGGCGTGGTCGGCCGTCTCGATCACAAAAGCCGCAGCGCCTTCACCAAACACCGTGCCGGTTGCGGCGGTGTCGAACGGGCGGACCGCAGCGGCCGGGGAATCCGCGTCGCTGGCCAGTCGCGTGCGTTGGCGGTAGACCGTGGCTGTGGGCACCATCTGCGATCCAGTGGCACCGACGATCACCATGTCGACCCAGCCGCGCCGGAGCAATTCGACCCCTTCGATCACGGCGGGCAGGCTGCTGTTGTCGCCCAACACGATCGTGTTGCTGGGGCCGCGGGCATCGAGCAGGATCGAAACATGGCTGGCTACCATGTTGGGCAGGTACTTGAGCATCCACAGCGGTTCGATTTCCCGAGGCGCGACTTGGCCCCAGGCGGACTCGGTATTGCCCAAGGCCACGCACTGCTGGAAGACCGGAATCAAGTCGGCGGGATTGGCGTAGAAGGCCTCGCCGCCGAATACCGTGGCGACACGTTCGGGGGGGATCTGGCCAGGGCTCACGCCGCCCGAGGCGATGGCCATGGCGGCGGCCGCATAGCCCATTTGGATTTCCCGGCACATCACCTTCAGGCTCTTGCGCGGGATGTAGGCCTTGCCGTCAAAATCGGGGACCGCCGCGGCCAAACGCCAGGGCATCTGGGTGGATTCCAGGCCCGGGCGAACGGTGACGCCGCTGCGATTGCCCAGCAAGGATTGCCAAACCGCATCCGCACCGATTCCCAGTGGCGACACGACCCCCAGTCCGGTGATCACGATTTCGGGCGATGTTTGCATAGGAGGAAAAACAGGCGTGCAAGTGTCGGGGATGTACGATCCAAGGTCGCGGTTAGTTCCAGTTCAAATCATAGATTCGATAAGTCTTTTCGCGAATCGCCCCACCCCGCTCCAGGGTGGCACGCGACAGGTGATTGGATTCCAGGACCCAAGAAAACTCGGCTTCCTGGATGCCCCAATTGTGAATGGTGGGCAGCAAGTAATTCAAGAGGACTAAACCCAGGCCCCACTTTTGGTATTCGGGCAGGACGTTGGTGCTCAGCAAACGGACTTTCTTGATCGCACGACGATTCCAGAGCAGGCGGATGAAACCAAACGGGAACAGCTTGCCACGGATGGCGCGGATGCGAGGATTGTAGTCGGGCAAGGCGAAGACGACCCCGACCGGCTTGCCATCGATTTCCGCAATGCTGGAGAGCTCCGGCACGATCAGCTGCTTCAGTCCGCCTGCGGCATGTTTGAGTTCGGCTTCGGTCATGGGGACAAACCCCCAGGTGCCCGGCAGCGACTTGTTGTAGATGTCCATGAACATGGCGACATCGCGAGCAAAATGCCGTTTGTCGATCGGGCGAACGTGCACGTTGAAGCGGCGTTGGGCCTCCTCGACCACAAACTTCATCTTGCTGTCCAGCGTCTTGAGCATGTCCACGTGGCCCCAAAACGCGTACAGGTCCTGGACCTTCTCCAGCCCGAATTCGGTCAGCAGCGTTTCGTAGTACGGAGGGTTGTAAGTCATCATAAACGATGGTGACTTGCCGAAACCCTCGACCAAGAGTCCCGTTTCGTGATTCAGCGACGGGTTCATGGGGCCGCGCATGGACGTCATGCCCTGTTGCTGGCCCCATTGCTTGACCGTGTCCAACAGGGCGTTGGCCACGGCTTGGTCGGGGATGGATTCGAAGAAGCCGAACATCACCTTGCTGTCCTGGTAACGTTGGTTGAATCCATGGTCGATGATCCCGGCAATTCGCCCCACGACGGCGTTGTTGCGATAGGCCAAAAAGGGCTGGACCGGGTTCATGGCCGGAAAGGGATGCTTGGCAAACCCCAGCAGTTCGCGGGCATTTTGTTCCAGGGCCGGCACCCAATACGGATCGTCGGCGTACAGTTGGAAGGGAAACCGTATGAATTCGTTTTGCTGGGCCTTCGAGGCCACCGGCTGCACCGAAATCGATTCCGGAGTTGAATGAGCAATCGAGACCGACGCTGACGCCATCGAGTGACAACCCTATATAAATGTGAAGAACCGGCGACCGCCGCCGGGGCCTTATCGTAGCAAATCCCCGGGCGTCACCGAAGACCACAAATTCGGGGCCGTGATTTTCTACTTTCGGCTGACTGAGGTGGCGTCTATAATTGCGATTGAGACGGGTCGCAGATGTTCCCCCTGAAGTGACTGGCATGCGAGTGGATATCGAGCAAATCGGCCCGTTTCGAATTCTCAAGCGTCTGGGCAGCAAGCGTCAGCGCGTCTATGCCGCCCAGCATGTGGAACAGCAGCGTGATGCGGCCATCAAACTGATCGCCATCCCGCCCAAGGTTTCGCGGGAAGACGCTTTGCAGCGGATCCACAAAGAAGTGCGATACCTGTCTCGATTGCGGCACCCCGGCCTGGTGCCTCTGCGGGGTGCGGGGGTCTCCCACGACAAAATCTACCTGGAAATGGAGTACATCGAAGGCGAGTCGCTGGCCGCCATCTTGGGCCGACGCGGCCGTTTGGAGTGGGACGTGGCGGTCCAGTACGCGATCGAAATCGGGGAGGTGCTGCAGTACCTGCACGACAAGAACCTGACACACAGCAAGTTGACCCCAGAGAAAATTCTGATCTCGCACGGCCGAGTCAAGGTGACCGACTTGCGGCTCAATCGGACCCGGCGGCGACGCTGGGACTCACGCCCCAAGGCGGAATTGGAAGTGGCCGCCTATTTGGCGCCCGAACAGCTCTTGGGCGAAGGTGCAACACCCCAATCCGACCTGTACGCCTTGGGGTCACTGCTGTTCGAGGCCATCACCGGACAACTGCCCTACCCTCCCGAGTCGCTCAAGGAGCTGGCGGCCCGCAAGCAGCGGCAGACCGTCGCCAGTCTCAGCCAAACCGTGGTCGAGGCCCCCATTTGGCTGGATCAGGTCCTGCAGAATCTGATGCACCCGGACCCCCGACGCCGCTACCCATCGGCCAGCGTGGCGGTGCTGGCGTTGCGGGAGCTTCAGCGAATCGATGCCAACAAGATTTCAGCCGTGGCTCACCTGGCCGGTGGCTTCAATCCGCTGACCGCTGGAGCGGATAAACGCGAGGCACGGCAATTGCTCGGGCAACCGCTCGAACCGCCCCGCTCGCCACGGCAGCCCGAATGGCGGTTGCGGCTGCCGCTGTGGGCCCAAGTCGCGGGACTCGGCGTTGGACTGCTGATGTGTTTTGGAATCATCGCGTTGGCCATCGCCAGCCTGATGCCGTCGCTGGAGGGCCGCATCTCGCGTGGCCACCTGCTGTTGGCCCAAGAATCGCCGGCCTTGTATGACCTCCGCGTGGCGATCGAGGACCTGGAGCGACTGCTCCGCCGAATGCCCGACGATCCCGCCGCGGCGGAGGGACGACAATTGGTCGATGAGCTGCGGACCCGGCAACTTCTGCGTCTGGCCAGCCGCGGTCGCGTCTCCCAACAGGAGCCCGTGATCCAGGACTTCACCAGGGCCTATCAAGCGGCGGCCGATGACAAGTTTTTACCGGCACTCGAGGCCTACCGCAAAGTGCTGGAACAGACCGACCCTGCCGATGAGTCGACCGGCTACCTCCACCGCGAAACCCAACATCAACTACAAACGACTCGACAGCGTTTCTTGGAGGCGGCCAAGCAAGAGTTGACGGCATTGGCCGAGGATCGGGCCGCCGCGTCCGCCTGGGCTACCGACGTTCAGAAGGTATTTGGGGCCGATCCCGAACAGGCCGAATGGGTGGCCGAACTGGTTGAAAAGTTCCCCGAGATTTCGCTCATCCCGCCCTGGCCGCTGTAGCCGCTGCCTGGCGGGGCTGCCGCGGTTCCGCCCCAGAAGAGCAGTAGGCCCGGCCAAGCCGCCGATGAAACACCCGCACCTGCGAGGCGTGAACAGTTACAAAAAAAGCAAGCAGCGTCAGGTGACGCTGCTTGCTGCTTGTTGAATCGGCTGTCCAGTCGAGCGAGTCGGCGTTTGACCGCCTGTTCCCCGCTCCCATCGTAATTTACTCGCGGGGACGCACGGCGCCAGTCAGGCCCGAGTAGTCGCGGCGGTCGTCACCGTGCCACAGCGGCATGCCCATCTCCACCCGGCGACGCAAGACGTCGATCTTCTCTTCCGAGCCCGCGGGAGCGTCGGTCGCCATGAAATCTTCGCCACCTTCCGGCACGAAGTCCTCGTCGTGGCCATACTTCAAAATGGCCTCGAACACGTTCATCACTTTTCGCTTGGTCGTCATCGTACTTTTCCTTCTCAACGACAATGCTCTACCTCGGGACGCAATCCCATTGATTGCAATCCCACTTGCTTCTGTCTGGCACCGTCTTTCCCTGACAACGCACCAACCAGCTCCGCTGGCTGCCCTGCCCACTTCGTGTTTCTGTTCGCCCCGTGTGAACTTCTGGTCCCCGTTAGCAGTCCCTGGACACCTTGCTCAACCCAGCGGTTCGGAGGGCTCTCGCCAGTCCAACCCGCGGCCCGCTCCGCCGCTAAATTTTTAGCAGCTTCTGGGAAGCGTGCTAAACCGTTAGCTTCGGTCGTGTCCTAACCGAGCCTTCACATTATTTCCAGCAAAAAATCAAAGTCAAGAAAAACCCGACCCTGGAGGACAATTTTGCGCACCTTCGTTTACTCGTCGTCAGGTCACGTCGATTGGGTAAAATTGACTGGGAAACCCCAGTTGCCCATCTGGTCAATTGTAAAGTCGTGTTTAAAATTTTAAATAAAACGCGAAGTCGTTCGCCTGCGGTGTGGGGTTTGCGGGCAGCTGGCGCCTTTCGGCTGGTTGGTTTCCGGTAATAATCGTCAAGGGGGGAGTGGTCGCCATAAGTCAGGCGGCAGGTAAATTCAGGTGGAGAGTTTGATTATGTGGTCCCAGGTTCCGATGGTTCTGCCTCCTTTTCGACGCGGTTGCCATTTGATCACCCACCACGTGGTGGAGGCTTTGCCGGGGTTGGCGCAGGCTGAGGTCGGCATGCTGCATTTATTTTTGCAGCACACATCGGCCAGTTTGACCATCAATGAAAATGCGGACCCTGACGTGCGAGCCGACATGGAGCGGGCGTTATCGTACTTGTGCCCGGAGGAGTTGCCCTTCGAGCACACTTGCGAAGGGCCGGACGACATGCCGGCCCACGTCAAAAGCAGTTTGTTTGGCTGTTCCTTGTGGGTGCCGATTCGCGGTGGTCGCTTGGCGCTGGGAACTTGGCAGGGGATTTACTTGTGCGAACACCGCAATCAGGGCGGGCGGCGCTCGGTGCTGCTCACTTGGACAGCCTGACTGCAGCTTTCCGAGCCGGTCGTGAATCTTGCGGTCGGGCAACTTGTACCGGTTAGCCAAATTTGAAGTGTTAAACCGGTCCTAGCTATTGTTACGGTCGTAGGCGGGGCAACGATTCCACCGAACGTAGGGTTGGTACGGGGTCGATAGCCGTAGAGTCACGTGGACCGCCGGCCTGATGCCGCGGCTGCTGCTCCCGACTCTGTAAGGCTAGGCACCGGAGACCCCTGATGATTTCTCGTACCAATGATCGTGGTTGCACTTCCCATCCGGGAGATAGCTCCAGCATTCGGGCACTGCGAGATTGGCGTCGTTGGTTCGTTGCCGGGCGGGTCGCCGTTTGGCGTGGCGTCGGCCTGTTGGGTATTGGCTGCGTTTTGGCCGGTTGTCGGGCTGGGGCGCCTGCCGAATGGACGATGGAGCGGATGGCGATGTCCGAGGCCTGGTACGAGCAGAGCCAAGCCCACCGGGGGCAGGACGCCAGCTTCCAGGAGGGCTGGCGGAGCGGATTTGCGGAGGGACGGGCCAGTTTCTCGCAGGCTTGGGTGGAGCGCGACCCGGCCCAGTTCGAAGCGTATGTTTGGGAAAAACGCGAGCAGGCTCAGGCGAATTGGCGTGAAGGCTTCGATTCTGGGTTCTCCGCTGCTCGGGCTCAGAAGAAGAAGCATGGCGACCACGGGGCCCTGTTTGGCACCCCGAGCCTCGCCGACGCACCCAGTGCGGCTCCGGCGGGCAGTAGTGCTTCGACCGCGGCTCCGGTCCAGTCTCACTCGTCTTTCTCGCACCAGCAGCCGATGACTCCGGTATCGCCAGCGGCGCCAGAATCGCCCGCAGCGTCGTCATTCGCTGTAGAGCCGGTACCTTCGCAGACCTGGACTCCATCGCAGGGGGAAGCGGCCTGGGAACCCAGTCCCAGTCGGATCGCTCCCCCTGCACCGCCGGAGACATTGACCGGCCAGAACTCGGCGAATCAGAACCTGCCCGGGCAGAACGCTCCCGGCCAGTTTCCGCCGGCGACGTCTTTCTCGCTGCCAGCCACGTCGGTGACGCCTCCGACCGCCGCGTCGACGCTTTCTCCGGGGCCAGGGCCTGCCGCTTCTTTGGAGGCTGCGATTCGCCGCAGCGTCGATGCGACCCAGACGCCGACGGACAGCAACCCAGCGCTGCGAACCGACGTCCAACCGCCCGCAGTCGAAATCGCACCGGAGCCAGCCGTGCCGGCGTTGCCTGGCATGTCACCCAGCGACTTGCAGTTGGACCCGCCCCCACCGCTCAACTGGACTTTGGATGATGACGATGTTGCGCAGCGGGCGCGCCGGCGAGCTATCTCAGTATCGGCTGGTCCGTCCGTTTCCGCGGCCCCGCGTGTGGGAGCCTGGCAAAGCGGCCACACGGTTTCCAATCCGTACTTTGACGGTGCACCGTCGGTTCCGCCCGTCGATCGCCCTGCAGTAGCAGACGGGACAGCGGCATCGCCATTGGTGGTACCTCAGTTCCCTCGCACGACTCACCGCGAGTTTCAGCCCAACCGGCCTATCTCATCGACGGCGACCACGGCTCCTCCGGCAGTCCTGGCTCAACACACCACCGCTGCAGTTGAGCCGACGGCTGCGGCCGACACGGTCGCAGCCGCCACACCTTCGACCCAGGTTGCTCCAGCCGCAGCGATACCATCGACCGTGACAGCACCTGTGGACAGCAATCCACTGCCTCGACGTTTGCCCCTGCGTCCGCGCAAGTAAGGCGGCGGCTCGCGGTGGTAGAGCACTGGCGTGTTGATCGCCTGGTGGGAAGAGCGGCTTATTGCTCGTCGACGGTCACCGAGTTGACGACGGCTCGTTGCAGGAGCAAATAATTGCGGCCTTGATACTCCGTGATCACGCCTTCGACTTCCCACGTCGCGTCCTCGGCGTGTCGCATCATGGTCTCGCTGACGCGTTCCAGGGCTAGGTTTTCCAGGACGGTCACTGTGGCCTGCAAGCTGGGTAGTTTGCAGCTCATGCGTTCGCCCACGGAGGCAAACATGGCCTGCATTTCCCGGACCTCGCGTCCCTCGCGAACGCGTGTACTGGCTTTCCTCGCCGTCGCTTCGTCCTGGTTGGCACCCGAGATCGTCGGTTGACCCGCAACGGCAAAGAACTTCGAGCGGCGATTGGGGTCCGACTCGGTGAGCCCCTCCCCCAGCGACCTCGACCTCGACCCCTTCCCCAGGGAGTTTCGCGTCGGGCTATCGCTGCGTTTGTCGAGAGTGTCTCGGCGCGGACTCTCTAGCCCCGGCGTGCCCGCGCCAACCGCTGCGACGGGCGAGGGCGGCAGGATGCCGGCCAGCAACCGCGACAAGCCGCGATCGGGCAGTTCGCGCATCAGTAGGCCCAGGGCGACGGCAGCCAGCAGGATCGTGAGGACGCGGTTCGGCATCGGCGGCAATTCTCGCGCAGCGGAGTTTATTGGCACAAAACTAAGAATTTTTCTGCATCGTCATGCCGAACAGGGCCGTCACGGCTCCGAGATAAATCATCGGCCAGCCCAGCCAATTGGGCGGAGTAATGACTTTCTTCGTGATTTCACTATTGACCACGGGCTTTTGAGCACTGGCCAGCGACCAATTGGAACCATTGCCAGGCGACTGGTAGGAGGGCAAGAACCCGCCCGTCGAATTGGTTGTGACGCGATCATTTTGTTCGCTGATCACGCTGCCGGTCAGTTCGAATCCGTCTTGTTGTTCGTTGAGGAACTTGGTGGCCTGAGGAGTCAATACAAACGACTCGACCACTCGAAAATGGAAGCCGCAAAAGATCATCAAGAAACCGACCGTCATGTAATGATTACGATTCCAGTTCATCGGCAGTGACTCGCTAGCAATGGACTCCCCTGGGTCCACTATCGAGCGAGACACCACGCGGTGATGAAATTGCTGTCAAGAATCGGCATTTGACGGATGTGTCCGTCGGAACGACTTTAGGATTTGGGTGGCCAGTCGTAGGTGACGAACTGCCGCTGCGAGGATCCGTCTTCAAACAGATCGATCAGTGCATAGCCGGGTTCAAATTCTTGATAGTTCCCCCGCCACCAGCCTCCACTGACCGCGCCATTGCAGTAGTACGAGACCTGGTTGTAGCGCACTTCATCCACCAAGTGAATATGACCGGACAGTGCGACGCGGACCTGTGGATGTTGGCGGAACAGTTCTTTGATGGCTCGCGCGTCGACATGCATCCAGGCTCCCGGCACGACCCAGTTGCCGGACTTTTCGTTATCGCCGTCAAAATAGGCACAAGCACCCAAAATCGGAATGTGACTGACCACGATGATCGGGGTGGTGTGGGGAGTCGCCGCCACGGTTTGCTGTAGCCACTCCCACTGAGTCTCGTCCAGTCGTCCCTTGTAGCCGCCCTCTTCGGGGCTGGTGCTATCCAACACAATAAACCGCCAACCGCTGTGGTCGAATGAGTAGTAGCGGCTCTCCAAACCGTAGGCGTCGACTGCCCACTGCTTGCCGTCGATCGGCTCCATTCGCAGCACGTCGTGATTGCCGATGCACGTGTAAGACGGCAAACTGAGTTCGTTCTTGAGGCAGCGTCGCCAAATCGCCAACTGCTCATCGGCCTTGCTCGCGCCGTTCCGGCTATCCACGTTCATCACGTTGTCGCCACCGAACATAACAAAGGCCGGCGCATCGTCTTGTTTCTGCACGTGTTGTAACGCGGCAGCAAATCCTTCCTCGCCACGCTGGTCGGCTTGCACATGCACGTCCGTCAGGTGGGCAAACCGCAAGACTCGCCGCGGCGGAAGCGCGAGAGCCTGTCCCCGTTCAGCCGCAATGGCGACCTCACTTGCCCCGAAACCGCCGGATGCGGCGCCGCCCGCCAGTCCCGCCAACGAGGTCGTGAGGAGCTGGCGACGTGAAATCCCAGACGGGCGGGTGGCATCATTCATGGCGATCGACTTTCGGAAAGGCTGGCTTGTGAGCTCGCTACCCCACTGACATCGCACTCAATTTAGCCGCTGCGGTCCTTGCGTTCCACCGCCACACCGGTGAAGATTTGATGTAGTTTCGCAGGAGGTTTCGGCGGTCTTTGTCCGTAGGCGTCTGTCTGCTGAGCCCCTTTCCACACGTCTCGTAAAGGCTCCACTGTGAATCGATCTGCCCCGAATCGATCTGCCCCGTTAGGAAACTCCTCGACCCGAAATACGGTCCCGAAGAAATGGGTCGTGATCTTGTTGGTCCTGGCCTTGGTCTACACGCTGTTGCAACCGCTGGCCAATCGACAATTTGGTTGGCAATTGCCGTCACTGCAGGGTCTGTTGACGGCCGACCGAGCGCCCGCACCAAAAGATGGCAACGATCCAGCCGAAAATGATCGGTCTGCTGATACACCAGCAAATCAAGCGGAGCTAAACCAACCGGGCCAAGCCCCGAACACCACCTCGGAAGACGGCCGCACTGTCCGACCAAACGAGGGCCGCGTCGCAAAAGAGGACTCCAACCCATCTGTCGCCGAAAACTCTGACAATGCCAAAGGCCGCGCCAGCGACTCCGACGAATCCGCACTGTTGCACGGGATGCTGCGATCCGAGGCGCGTGAGGTCTACGTTTCACCGGCCGGTCTGCGTTACACTCGCGGCAGCGTCGAAGGCCACCGTTTGAAACACTTGGAACGGCACTTGAGCGATCAACCCGAACGCTCGGGCCGTCATGGAGTGTTCAATGGGGACATGCCCCAAGTGCTGCGGTGGATCGATGATGGCTACCAACGAGCGCGACAAAGCGAACCGGGTACCCGCCAACGGCAAGAGCAAGGACGCACCGTGTATGAAGCCGATTTCCCACAACCCATCGGTTTTGTCGGCGGTCGTGAAGGCAACCGACGCGGTCGACCCGCAACCAAACAGCTACGGGTCGTCACCGAGGAAGACCGTGTGATCACGGCATTTCCGTACTAGTGCTTTGTCACAGCCAGAACTTGGGGTGTGGCAAAGGGGTCAGGCGTCAATTGTGCGCAGCACCCGCAGGGCCGTTCCGGCAATTGACGCCTGACCCCTTTGCCACACCGATCCCAAAATTAAATTGTGACAAAGCACTAGTGCTTTGTCACACCGATCCCAAAGTTAAACGGTGACAAAGCACTAGCCCGCGGCCCGTTAGCCCGACTTGCTCCACGACAGCCTACGGGTTGTGAACGGTTACGGATCTCATTCCTGGTAGTCGGTCAGCAAGCGAGCCGCAAAGAACTCGAACATCCGCTGTGTCACGTACGGTTGGTACGAGCCGAACCCATGGCGAGTGCCTGGCAAGTACAACATGTCGAACTTCTTGTTGGCCTTGATCAGGGCATCGACCAACCGCAAGGTATTGGCCGGATGGACATTGTTGTCCAGCTCGCCGTGTACCAAGAACAGGTGATGCTTGAGATTGGCAGCCAACTCGGCGTTCGTGGGCACCGCGATCTCGAACCGAGTCTTTTGCTCGGTCTTTGACTTCTCGTCCTGCTGCTTCTCGTCCTGTTGCTTGTCGTCCTGTTGCTTGTCGTCCTGTTGCTTCTCGTCCTGCAGTTCGCGATTTTGCTGCTCTTGTCGCTGTCGTTGTCGACTGCGTCCGCCCCGCTGCCCGCCCCGTGTGTCGCGTTGTTGGCCGTCTTGCCGCTCTCCGGTCTGCTGCTGTTGCTGCTGCTGGCGTTCTTGCTCCTGGACTTCCTCTTGCAACCACAGCGGCATCGGTTCGTGGTCTCCCCACAGTCGTTGTTCGAATTGCCAGGGGTCCTCGTCCAAGGTCATTTCGTAGTCGTAGAAGAAGTCTTCCGGGTCGACTTGCAGTACAGCTTGCAGATCGGATGGCGCCGAACGTTGTTGGCCGCGGCTACCGGAGCCTCCCCGCGTGTTGTTGGCCGCTTGCTCGACCGGGACTTCTTTCAGCCCATGCCAGCGTTCCGACCAAGAGTTATTGTAGATGTTGTTATCGTGATTCCCCGCCGTGGAGAATCCGGCTTTGAAGAAGTCATTGTAAGGCGGCGACATCAGCGCGGCGGCGGTCATGAACCCGCCTCCCGAGTGCCCATACATGCCGACTCGTTCTACGTCGATAAAGGGGAACCGCTGCGCGAGTTGCTCGATGGCCGACTTTTTGTCTGCCAACGCGTAGTCTCGTAGGTTGAAGTAACCGTAAGAGGCATAGGCCTTGGACCGACCGGGGGTTCCACCGCGATGACCGACCTGGATCACGATGAAGCCGATCTGGGCCAACTGCTGTTCGCCGGCCGTGGCCGTGAACGTGTGCCGTGTGCCTTCTTGCTGGGGGCCCGGGTAGACGTAAGTGATGATTGGGTACTTCTTGTTGGGATCGAAGTTGAACGGCTTGTACATGTTGCCGAACAGGTCGGTCACGCCATCGGCGGCCTTGACGACAAAGGTCTCGGGCATCTTCCAACCCACCTGCTGCAACCGCGACAAGTCGCACTCCTCCAATGCCATGATCTCGACGCCATCGCTGTTGCGAACGACCGAACGAGGCGCCATGTCGACTCGCGAGTGATTGTCGATCACGTACCGCTTCGTGGGGGACAGGCTGGAACTGTGGTCCGCATTACCTGGATCCAATAGCTTCAGGTTCTGGCCGTCCAAGCGGACCGAGTACAGGTGTCGATTGTTGAGGTTTTCGCCGGGCTCACGACCCATTGCCGTGAAGTACAACGTGCGATTCTCCTCGTCCAAATCCACGATTCGATCCGCGAAGAAAGTCCCCGCAGTGATGGCGTTCTTCAGGTTGCCTTCGATGTCGTACAAGTAGAAGTGTCCCCAACCACTTCGTTCCGACCACCAGATCATCTCTTGGTTGTTCTCCAGGAAGCGAATCGCCTTGGGGGCAATCGTGGCTTTTTCAAACCCTTCCTCAAACAGGCCTTTGACCTCGCCGTTGGCCAACTCGACCGATACGTACTGCACATTGCGGAGCACACGATCCCGCCGCAGAAATCGGAGCTGCTCCTGCGACTCAGTAAACCGCACATCGCTGTAAAACTCATCTTTCCAACGCTTCTCGACGGGAGTCAGCTGGGGATGGCCGGCGCGGTACCAATGCAACTCCGAGCGGCGAACGTTCTCTTCGCCTGGCATCGGATAGCCATAGGTCTCCAAGGTGGGACGTGGCGAGGACAATGAGTTGATCACCCACAATTCCTTGACGCCGCGGGTGTCGCTCCGCGTGATGTAGAACGATCGCGAGTCCTTGGACCAAGTCACGTTTGGACGCGTCAGGGTGTCCTCTTTGATTTCGGTTGATGCGCCTCGTCTGGCAGTCCGACCAGCAAAGCTGTAGTCTGCCTCGCCATCGGTGGTAATTTGAATAGCCAGCTCATCCCATTTGGGATCAAACTTCTCAGGCTCCTCAGCCGCTTCTTCCTGTTTCTGTTCGTCTTGTTTCTGCTCGTCTTGCTTCTGTTCGTCTTGCTTCTGTTCGTCTTGCTTCTGCTCGTCTTGCTTCTGCTCGTCTTGCTTCTGCTCGTCTTGCTTCTGCTCGTCTTGCTTCTGCTCGTCTTGCTTCTGCTCGTCTTGCTTCTGCTCGTCTTGCTTCTGCTCGTCTTGCTTCTGCTCGTCTTGCTTCTGCTCGTCTTGCTTCTGCTCGTCTTGCTTCTGCTCGTCTTGCTTCTGCTCGTCTTGCTTCTGCTCGTCTTGCTTCTGCTCGTCTTGCTTCTGCTCGTCTTGCTTCTGTTCGTCTTGCTTCTGTTCGTCCTGCTTCTGCTCGTCTTGCTTCTGCTCGTCTTGCACAGGAAGTTTGGTGGCGGTCAGCAACTCGATTAAGGAGGCAGATACGGCACCTGTCGCTGCAGGAGAACCGTCGCCTTGTTTGTCGGTTTGGCCTTCAGTCAACGGAGCGGATGGCTTCTCGGCCGGCGTTTCCTCTGCTGGAGCGTCAGGGATCTGCACAAAGTACAGGTTGTGTCCCTTGGCAAACACGTAAGATTTGCGATCCGGCGCGAAATTGCGATGGGCTTCATTGGCCGGCGACTCGCCGTTGCTTTCTGCGGATTGGCTCTCGCGCCCCGTATTCCTCCGTTGCTCTTGCTGTTGTTCTTGCTGTTGTCGTCCCCCTCGACCTGCAGTTGTCGCGTTCGCTTGGGCCGGGGCGGGGCCGAGTTCCTTGAGGGTTTCGGACTTGAGCGAGTACTCGTATTGGGTCCGCTCGATGACAAACTTGAGCGTGTCTTCTGCGCCGTTGACCTCCAAGCGAGTCAAGTTCAGCTGGCCGGGCTCGACGGGTTGTCGGGTGAGTTGAGATAGCTGGGCCGCCAATTTGACGGGATCGAACAAGGGCAGCCGCGTGCCTTTTTCCGGATGGACTCGCCAATACCTGGTGCCCTCTGAAGTTTTATATGAGTACCAGAACTCGTCGGTCTTATCGATCCAATTCGGCGTGACCGAGGTGCTGTAAACGAATTGACGTAGGTAGGCCGAGCTGTACTGTTCGGCTTGACGGAAGTTGGGGGTGACGACGCGCGGCAGATCGGTCGAGGGCTCTTGAGCGACGGCAGCAGTGGCCAGGGTGGCGAAAAAGGGGGCTGAGCCGAGGAGCAGGGACAGTGCGAGCCACTTGCGGGCTGAGCCGCCAATCGGTCCGGAGTTATGCTGAGAGGCAGCGGCAGCGGCGGCGGGGTGGCTTGGCCATGGGTGTCGGATTGCCAGCATGAGTGTGGGGTCCTCGAATCGGTTGGGTTGGTGCGGAAGGGGACGGCGCGCCGATCGTTTGGTCTCGCCGCGATCGGCCCATGATCGGCCCGCTGCGAATCAGCGTACCCCATTATAGTTGCTTGATTCGGCTGCTGGCGACCTTTTTGCGGGCCGTCTGACCTGCGGGGTTCGGGCCTGGAACCACCAGGTGGTGCCAAAAGTTTCGCAGTTTTTTGCCCATGCGTCGAAAAAACCGGCGTTCAGCGGCGGGCGGACCGAACCGTGGGCCGCCCCCCGGCTTCTCAGGTGGGCGACAGGAGCGACAATGGCGACGGTGGCCGGGGGCAACCGTCCGCCTCGCGATTGGTTCGATCGGACGTGCCCGCCGCGCTGGCTGAAATTGACTTCCCTTGGTTGCAGAAACGATAGTTATTCCCATGGCCGTTCGAACACGTTTTGCCCCCAGCCCTACCGGTTATCTGCACATCGGTGGCGTCCGTACCGCCCTGTTCAACTGGCTGTTCGCGCGGCAGCACGGCGGGCAATTTCTGCTGCGGGTCGACGACACGGACCAACAGCGCAATCTGCAAGAGGCCTTGGACCCGATCTTGGCCGGGTTCCGTTGGCTGGGGTTGAACTGGGACGAGGGTCCAGAAGTCGGTGGACCGTTCGCCCCCTATTTCCAGAGCCAACGGGGAGACCGTTACCAGCGAGCCGTCGATCGACTGCTGGCCGCCGGCCTGGCTTATCGCGATTATGCGACCACGGAAGAGGTCCAGGCGGAGCGGGCCGCGGCCGAGGCCGCCAAACAAGATTTCCGCTACAGCCGCCGCTGGATGGCGACCTCGCCCGAGCAGGAAGCGCAGTGGCGAGCGGAGGGAAGACAAGCCGTGGTGCGACTCAAGATGCCGACCGAGGGGTGCTGCGAATTCGATGATTTGATCCGTGGCCCTCAGTCGTTCCAATGGGCGCAGGAGCAGGACCACGTGATCCAACGGGCCGACGGGACTTGCCTCTACCACTTGGCCTCGGTGGTGGACGATGTCGAATTCCAAATCACTCACGTGATCCGGGCCATCGAGCATCTGCCCAACACCCCGCGACAGATCTTTATCTTTCAGGGCTTGTTGGACGACCCAGCCGCCCTGCCCAAGTTCGCTCACATACCGTTTGTGGCCGAGCCGGGCAGCAAGAGTAAGCTGAGCAAACGCAAGATCGACAACTATGTCAAACGCCCAGAATTCAAGGCCATGGTGGAGCACGGCCAACGGATCGCTCAGCAATTGGGCCTGAACACAACCCTGGATGCCTTCAACCCGGTGTTGATCGACTTCTACGCGCAGTTGGGCTACCTGCCGTCGGCTGTTTTGAACTATCTGCTGTTGCTGGGTTGGTCCTTGGACGACAAGACCGAGGACTTCACCGTGCCGGAGATGATTCAAGCCTTTAGCTTGGAACGGGTGGTCAAGTCGCCCGCCAGTTTTGATCCCGAAAAATTATCGGCCTTTCAGGCTCGCCATTTCCAGCGTTTGTCCGATGCCGAGCGAACCGAGCGAGTGTTTCCATTCTTGGTACAAGCCGGTTGGGTGCCCTCCGCAAGCTGGAGCGAATTACAGGCCGACCTACAGACCAAAGTGTCAGGCGTGGTGCGGCATGCCGCCGATCGACTCAAGGTGGCAGGCGACATCTTGCAGTTCGATGACTTCTTTGTCACTGCCCAGCAGTTGGTCTACGATGACAAGGCCTTCGCCAAGCGGTTGGTCAACGCCGAGCAGGCCGGACACTGGGTCGCCGAGTACCTGAAAGTCTTGACCGTACTCGACGACTTTACCGTTCCGGTCCTCAAGGCCGCCATGGACGAGTTCTGTCAGCGTTTTGAAATCAAGATCGGTGACATCATCCACGCGTTGCGAGTGGCTCTGACGGGTCGAGCCGTCGGGTTTGGCGTCTTCGAAAGTCTGGAGGTGCTGGGCAAGGCCGAATCCTTGGCTCGCTTGCGCCAGTCCATCGCCAGGATCCCATCGGTCCGGAATGCGCAATCGATCTGAGACCGCAATCGGCCCAACTGTGAGCGGTTGCGATTTCCAATTCCGTCGGTTAACTACGGACGCGTCCTTAGAACTGCCAACCCAGGCCGAAGTTGGAAAAGAAGTTGGGGGCGTGGTCGTTCAAGCCCCAGCCGACGCGGACACCGATTTCCATATTGGGCGTGATCAAGCGGTGGATACCCGGGCTGAAGAAGTGTTGCGTAGTGGCCTCTTCACGGCCATCCGAGAACACGCTGAAGTACTCGACGTGGGCCTGCCACTGTTCATGCAACGGGACCTTAAGCACGGTCGAGGGAGTCCACACGTTGAAATGGTCATCCTCGCCGTCGTGGCTGGTCTGGAAGCGACAGGCCGAGTCCCACACCCAGCCATTGGCCAAGGTCCAGCCCCAGACGGGAGTGAGCGACAGGTTCGAAATATTGGACTCGCCGGAGGTTGGCGTCGTGCCCTGCACAATCAGTGCGGTCTGTGGCAAGCCGTGGCGCTGCTCGAGTAACGCGAATTTCGCTCCATACAACAGGCGTGACCCGGACTCTTCCTCGGCATGTGCGGGCGTTGCGTTACCGGACAGGATCGTGTTGACGCCGCCGACCTCGTAGTTCCACCCCAATCGCAACTCGACACGATCCGATAAGCCGTAGCGGAACAAGGCTTCCGGGAAACTGTGCGTGGCCGGGCCCTGTCGATTCTCGATGAACGTGTAGCTGCTCTCAAACACAGTTCGGCCGCGTGCGACCAGAGCTGTGGAGGGCGTGATCGAATCGCGATCGGTTTCAAATTCCTCTTCGCTCTCGCCGCCGCCTTCGCCGCCGCCTTCGCCGCCGCCTTCGCCCTCGCCTTTGCCCTCGCCGCCCTCGGTCGCGGATGCCGCACCCAACCGCTCGGTCATTGAGTTTTCTTGGGCTAGGCTCCCAGCAGAGCCCCACGCCCATCCCCAGAATAGGCAGCCCAACCATAGTCCCGAGATTGCCCGTTTTAAAGCGATGATCATCGGTGAAGACTCCCACAACCTTGGGTAATTTGCAGCGACAGAAGCGTCAGGTCGACCGGCTCGGATTCGAGACGCCAGGGCCGCACCCCTCGACCTGAACAGGAACAGCCGCTCCTGTGACGGCCTTACGAACCAAGTGAATTCCGGCCAATGAGACGGCCTGTGAGCGGCGCTCCATTAGCTTGTCGGCTGAAAGCGGACTGAACTGTGAGCTGGCGTGCGAAAAAAGCACTAAAGTGCAAGCAGTTTTACAATCACTAAAGATTGACTGGCGCGAATGCGGGAGCGTTTTAGCTTTTCAGGTTAGGACGAGCGTGGGGGACGCCTCTGACGAGCGATCGCCAGAATGCCATAGGCGATCGACAGGGTAGCGGCCAATGCGAACCACACGAGCAAGGAGGGTTTCGGGTAGAAATAGTCCAGGCCCGAGTTTATCGTGAGCAGCAGTAACGCGAGCGAATTGACCCCAGCTAGTCCGCCACTGGCGAGTACGACAGCATGCCCGGTGGCCCCAACGAGTTCCGGGAGAGTCTCTTCTGTAGCGGGAATTTCTACGATGACTTGGAATTGTTGAACGGTCTCTGGAGAGTCGAATTGTCGCCCGAGCCGCGACTCGGTATCTGGTAACGCGCCGGTGGGTACGGCTTGCCCGGCGATGACTCCGGGGATGATGTGCTTGACCCTGCCACGCTTTAGTTGGAGCGGTTGACTTCGGAGTGCGAAGCGGACCTCGTCACCGGGTTTAACTCTACCGATTCCATTCTCAGGTAGTGGTACTACCAACTTCCAAGCAGCTTTGTCCATCAATGCCATGGCTGGTTTGTTGGGCCCAACCGTTGTTCCGACAGTGAGTTGCATATTCGCAACCGTGCCGGCGGTCGGCGCGCGCACCAGACTTTGCTCCCGTTGGTACTCGGCTTGCTTCCAAGCGTTCTCCGCTTGAATGACGGTGGCCAAACGACCGTTCAATTGCGGCGCGGTTTGCGTGGCTTCCAGCAACAACTGCTCGATTTTCTCCCGATCGATAAAGCTCTGCTCGTCAGTGATAGGGTCCAGCGCTATCTCGGCGGGCAATTGCTGGGCAGGGACCGCATTCGCTCCGGTTGCTTGTTCCTGGAGGGCCAAAGTCAAGGCCGCTTGAGGATCAATTGACGCCAGTGTATTCAGTCGTCCAGCCTTTGCCTCACGCCAGGAAGCTTCGGCAGCAATCACCTTGGCTTGAGCTGCCTCAATCGCAACGTCGACGCGGATGACACCTTGATTCGCTTCCGCCAGGCTGGCTCGCTGGACGGCTTGATTGCGCAGTTTCTCCTCGTATTCCTGAGCCGACATCGCGCGATCCTGAACCAATAACCGCGCTCGCTCCACTTCCGCATCCGCCAGTCGGACCTGCGCTTCGAGCTTATCGACGTTGGCCACTGCGGCAGCACGTTCGGCCACTGCCTGAGTCACTTCCAGCCGCGATACTTGCCAGCGACTTTCTGCGACTTTTAAATTTTGCCCGCTGGCATACAACAACGCCCAGGCCTGCAGCCCGCGTTCTTTGGTCTCCCAGAGCTTGGCCTCTGCTTGACGAGCCTGGAGTTCGAACGGCGTGGGATCGATTTGAAACAATGGTTGTCCCGCCTGCACAAGATCGTTCTCGCTGACCAAAACTTGTACCACCATGCCGGGCACTTGGGCAGAGATTTGAGCGATTGGTGCTTGCAAGTAGGCATTTTGGCTCATTGGCGTGTAATGCCCAATTGCGAACCAAGCCAATAACAGACAGACCAATGGCGGCATTGGCAGGACGAACCACCAAACACGAGTCAATTTCAGCAGCTTAAAATGCCAGAAAATGAGATAAACTGGCAACGCATAAAACACAGCAAGCAGTAACAACATTTACAAGACTCCACTATCGTCTCTGTTGTAGCATCATTCGCTTGTTACAGGAAAAATTTGTCGCCAATCTTGCTGCATGTCGACGACCACCCAACCCCGCGTGGGGGCTTCGACCAGTCCGCGATCCAGACGGCCAACGTGCGAGTGACGATCGTAGGCCACTTCCCGCTGGGCGTCCGTATGATGAATCAGTACCCCCAGACGAGGGCCGGGTCCCGAGGTGACATATTCCAACATCTCGAAGTCCCCATCGGAATTGCCAAAGGCCATGATGGGGCGACGACCGATCTGTTGGTGAATGCCGACCGGTTTACCGGCTTTGTCATCGATCAAGTTGATGGCGGGCAGACGCACCAAGGCGGGTTGTCCGTCACGCCATTGGTACTCGACTTTGATCGAACTGCCCACGACCTGCTCGGGTGGAATACCATAAACTTTTTCCGTCCACGGTCGCATGAACTCAACGCCACCACCGGACACGATATAGGTTTTGAATCCGGCCGTTCGTAGATATTCCAGCAACTCGCGCATGGGTTGGTAGACACATTCGGTATACGGACGCTGGAGGGTGGGATGACGCGCCGTTTCCAGCCACTGTTGCACGATCTGCGAGAACTCCTCGGTGGTCATTCCAGCGTGAGTGGCCATGATCAACTGCATCAGGCCCGCTTCGCCACTGGCCGCCAACGCGGCAAAGTCGCCCTCCAAAGCCGCTTGGAAAGGCTGCGTCCGCTGCCATTCAGGATGCTGAGGGGCCAGTGCTTTAACGCGATCCAAAGCAAAGGCCATTTGCACGTACATGGGCTGTTCGGACCACAATGTGCCGTCATTGTCAAAGACGGCAATCCGCTCTTCAGGCGGAACAAAATCCGGCGAGCTAGGGTTCGTTACTCTTTCCACAAAGGCCGTTATGGCCCGCTTCGATGACTTCTCGTTCCAGGCGGGCAAGGTCTCTTGCGCCAACGCCGGCAACAGAGACATGACGCCAAGGCAGAATACGATGGCCGGAAGAGCGAGTTTCATGGAGAGTATTCGGTTAGAGAAAGTCGTGAAGCGCGGCCCGCCCCTGGGAGCGGACCGCGTTAATCACCACGAATCAACAGGCTTACTGGCCGTCGATCGTCATGCCCTTGATCTGCCGTTCCAGCGAATCAAGGCTCCAATCTCCCGGCTTTTGGCTGGGCGGGAAATCCTTCAGAGTCATCAGGAACCGACTCGCCACACCTTGCAGTGGCACCAATACGAAAGCTCGATCGATCATCCAGTCGTGATACGTGTTCGAGTTGTGCTGAGACTTCTCGAATGGATCGCGACGCAAATTGAAGAGCAGCGGGAGGCGCAGGTGTACGAATGGCTCACGCCAGACATCCAACTTCTCCGCGCGGTTCTCCAGATAGGTCGCTTTCCAGTCTCCCACGCGGATGGCCACGATTTCGGCTCCGTCGTTGAGATAGATAAACTCATTGCGTGGGGATTCCGTCGTTTTACCGCTGAGGTAATCCGTCAAGTCGTAACCATCGATGTGGTTTTTGTAGGTCCGGCCGTTGAGCGTCACGCCCTTGAGCAGCTTTTCCTTCATGTCCGGTGCACCCGCAATGGCGGCAAACGTGGGCAGCCAATCCTCGTGGGAAACGATCCCATTGAGAGTTGTGCCGGCGGGGAAGTGGCCAGGCCATTTGACGAAACAGGGTACGCGGAACGCCCCTTCCCAGTTCGAGTTTTTCTCGCTGCGGAAAGGTGTGGTACCAGCGTCGGGCCAAGTATTGTAATGCGGACCGTTATCCGTCGAGTATTGCACAATGGTGTTATCGGTCAAACCGAGTTCATCGATCAACTTCAGCAATTCGCCGACATGCATGTCGTGCTCCACCATGCCGTCGCCGTACTCATCCTGCCCCGAAAGCCCAATATGCTCCTCTTTGACATGCGTACGAAAGTGCATCCGGGTGCCGTTCCACCAACAGAAGAAGGGCTCGCCCGACTTGGCCTGGCGGGTAATGAAGTCTTTGGCTGCAGCGAGTGACTCTTCGTCGATCGTTTCCATCCGCTTCTTTGTCAGCGGACCGAGGTTCTCGATGGTCTGACCACCCTTGCCATCTGCCTTGCAATGCAACACGCCGCGCGGACCAAAAGTCTCGAGGAACGTTTTGCCGTTGGCCAGCTTCATGTCGCGTGGGTAGTCGCGATTTTCCGGCTCCTCTTCCGCGTTGAGATGGTAGAGGCTGCCCATGAACTCATCGAAGCCATGCATCGTCGGCAGATGCTCGTCGCGATCGCCTTGGTGGTTCTTGCCGAATTGGCCGGTCGCGTAGCCTTGCGACTTCAGCACGGTAGCCATGGTCACGTCAGTCTTTTGCCACCCCTCGGCTGCGCCCGGCATACCAACTTTCGTCATGCCGCTGCGGATCGGTGATGATCCACTGATAAAGGCAGCGCGTCCAGCCGTGCAGCTCTGCTGAGCGTAGTAGTCGGTGAAGCCAACGCCCTCGGACGCGATGCGGTCGATGTTGGGCGTTCGGTAACCCATCATGCCACGATTGTTATGGCTGATGTTCCAGGTGCCGATGTCATCGCCCCAAATCACCAGAATGTTGGGTTTTTTCGTCTGGGCCCAAGTCGCATCTCCGCAGCAAGCTACGCCAACCAAGGCAGCGCAGGCAAAAGCTAGGAATCGCAGGCCATTCCATCTCGTCATTGTCATACCGTTCACAGTTTCCTCTCTTTGGGGTCGGGACGACGGAGTTGGAGGTCGATTGGACGCGACCCTCTGGCCGATCCGCTCCGTCGCTCTCACGCACACAAGTCTACGTTGCAACGCGCCGCCTGAGAGAAGAATGGCACCAAAAGGCAGTCAAAACTGCCCGAAAGTGCTATTTTGCAGTAGTGGTTACTCCGTCGTTGTCGGTCGCTCCAACTGCTCCACTAATCGCACGAGTTCGGCGACCGATCCCACCCCTAACTTGTCCATCAGATTCGCTCGATGGGCCTTGACCGTCCGTTCCGCCAAGCCCAGAGCAGCGGCGATCTGCTTGTTGAGCTTGCCTTGAATCACCTGCGAGAGGACCTGCTTTTCTCGGCTGCTCAGCTGAGCAAATTTCTGCTCCAAGGCCTGCTGTTGGGCCGCTTTTTCGAGCCACTTTTCCTGAGCCGCGATGGCGCTGCTGACGGCGTTCAAGAGCTGATGTTTCTCGACGGGTTTGGTCAGGAAGTCACTGGCGCCGGCCTTCATGGCCTGGACACTCATGCGGATATCCCCGTGGCCGGTCAGAAAAATGATGGGCAAATTAAACCCGCGACGGGTTAAGGCGGCTTGCAGTTCTAGGCCGCTGGGCCCAGGCATGCGGACGTCCAGAATCAGGCAGGCCGGTACGGGCTCCAAACTTTCCAAGAGAAAGTCGACCGCGT
This sequence comes from Pirellulaceae bacterium, assembly GCA_018402565.1. Lineage (GTDB taxonomy): Bacteria > Planctomycetota > Planctomycetia > Pirellulales > Pirellulaceae > M30B19. Next base: position 232,862 of record JAGYIQ010000007.1, read on the forward strand.
TGGCGTAACTGCGGACCTCGTATCCGGCGGCTGCGAGCAATCGTGCGACGGCCTTCCGTACCGAGTCGTCGTCGTCGATCAAATAGACCACAGGTTTCATGCGTTCGATCCAAGGGCGGGCAGAGAACGATGGGCGGGGGGAACCAGCGGCAGGCTGACGAAGAACGTGGTGCCCCTGCCGACCTGACTCTCGACCCAAATACTACCACCATGTTCCTCGATCAAGGAACGGGAGATGGCCAATCCCATTCCCATGCCGTTGGGCTTGGTGGAAAAGAAACGTTCAAACAACCTTGGGATCAGTTCCGCTGGTAAGCCGACCCCTGCATCTTGCACCGCTAATAGGCCGCGGTCGCCCTCCCGTTGCAGTCGGATCTCCAGGTGGGAGTTGGTCGGCGGCGGACTCATGGCGTCCATGCCGTTAATCATCAGATTGATCAACACTTGTTGCAGGTGGATCGGGTCGCCCAGCACCGTCAACGGCTCGGCCGGGAGTCGAGTGCGGACTTGCAGGCCGCGTCGTTTGGCCTCGGAATCGAGGATGGCCGTGACCTCAGTGATGATCGATTCCAATGGCACAGGGACGCGTTCTATCTCGCCCCGTCTCACGAGAGCCCGCAATCGCTGTATGACGTGACTGGCTCGCAAATCGTCATTTCGAATATCGACTAGAATTCGGCGAACCTCGTCCATCGGTGGCGGGGTTTGCTCCAAGAGCATCTCCGCGGCCTCGGCGTTGCTGAGGATGGCCCCGAGCGGCTGATTGATCTCATGGGCGATGCCGGTGGTGAACTCACCCAACATGGCCAAACGCGAGGCGTGCACCAAATCGCGGCGGATTTGCTCGGCTTGGCGGCGTTCGGTCAGGTCCACCACCACGACGACCGTAACTTGGCGACCTGCCAATTCGAGGGCGCTGCACAAGATCTCGGCCGGGAAGGTGGTCCCGTCCCGACGCCGTGCAATTCGTTCCAAGCTCGAATGTTCGCTCGCGGCGACATTGGTCTGTCGTGGGGTGAGCAGCGAGGGATCCGCGGTCGGGGCCGTCGCCAAGGCCGGCGCCACACGCAACGTGCCACCCGCCACCGACGACTCCCCAGGCGCCGGAAACAAATCCGCGAAGCCTCGCGCCTGCAATTCCTCAGTGGAGTACCCGAAGTAAGTTTCGGCTTGTCGATTGGCCAACAGAACACGTTGATCCTCGCCTACCATCAGGATCGCTGTCGGGGTCAACTCCACCACCCGGCGAAAGCGTTCCTCGGTGCGCCGCCGTTCGTCGATTTCACCGAGCAACTGCGCAAAGGCCTGGCGACGCTCGGTCACGCCAACCGCCAGAAACATCATCGGCCAAGCCACCGCCAAGAGAAACAATTGCAGTTCCAATACATGCATGTCCTGCGTACCCATGATGAACGGACCGCGACCGTTGATGGCGTTCCAAGTCGAGATGTACGCCAGTGACAACAGGGCCCAGGCGACACCGAGCAACTCGAATCGGAGGGCCGCCCAAATCAGAAAAGGCACAGGAGCATAAACCAACGCTGGCAAGGAGTTGAGGTCCGGCGATTGAGCAAAGACCAGCCAATTGACGGTGGTCAAACTGACACCCAGCAGAACGAATTCCAGGACTTGTGGCCACGTTGCTGACGACCACCCACTCTGCCATTGCAAACACACCAGCGTGAAGGCCGGCGTGCCGATGGTTACTCCCAGGGCGACGCATAAGAACGAACGAATCCCAACAGGGATCGCGTCTTGGGCTCCCTGCATCCAGCGGACCAAATCGCCGGGAACCGAAGTCATCAGGGGGACCAGGATCCCCGCAATCAAGACAAAACGCACGAGCGAGCCGACGGAGGCAAACGGGGCCTGAGCCTGGAGGGCCCGCAGGCTGAACACTCCGACCGCCACAATCGTGAAATGCAGCGGCGCACTGAACAATGCGATCGGAGCCGGGATCTGTTTGTCGCCAAAGTACGCCGCCCCAGCCCCCAGGCACAGGCCGACCAGAATCTGCCACCACGATCGGTAGGGCAGTATAAACAAAGCCGTAAACGTCAAGGCGCCCGGGATCCACAAGGTCGTGCGTTCATAAGGCGAAAAACGCAATAAAAATGTCAATCTCTGCAGCAAAAAAAACAAGATCGCAAAAATCAGAATCGTCAGCAGGCCACGGACGAGGCTGGCCCAGCGGCTCGCTGGTTCAGCCGAGTTCAAACGGTCAGTTTCGGGGGGCGGATTTTGCATGGAAGACGCAGACGCGACACGCCCCTCGCCGGAACTGGACTCGCTCCTCCTCGGGGTGGGATGGCAGACCCCATTTTACCCCCTTCAGTGGGCAGCTATCGAGCCAGTGTATCGCTGCGCATCGCCGCAGAACAGCCCCAAACCATCGCGGCAACAACCCAGTCAAACCGCTGGGCTCTCCGGCCGACTCTGGGTTGTCCCCCGCGAGGGCTTGGATTACAGTTGAACCCCGAACACGCGGGAGTGCAGGGCCCGAACGTGTGCGCCTGTTTACCCTCCCTAGAGCACTGGGAATCGCTCCATGAACCAACGATCGAAGACGCCTCTCTGCCGCCACTGGTTTGCCCAAGTGAGTCGTGCCCTCTCTGCCAATCCCGCAATCGCCGGCCGGACTGCCTCCGGTCGCGTAACCACGGATCCTGGCCGCAGAATCAATTCGATTTGGGTTCCAATCGCCCTCCTCGGATGGGTCGCCACCTCGCTGGCTGGGCCCCCAGTCGTTTGGAGCAGCCAAGTCGCCGAGGCCGCGGAAAAGCTGGGCGTGGCGGAGCAGGAGCCCGAGGTTGCCACCAAGGCTGGCCCGATCTTCGTCGATGGCCAAGCTCAAGTGGTGCCGGCCTTCGAGAATTCGTCGGAATGGATCCGACATGACCTGTGGGTCGAAACCGAGTTCGATTCCGATGGCGATGGCAAGCTGGATCGTATGCATGTCTCGGTTGTACGCCAAAGCCAGACGGAATCCGAAGGGCTCAAGGTGCCCGTGATCTACGAGACCAGCCCCTACTACTGTGGCACGGGCTCGACGTCCAACGAATACATGTGGGATCCCAAGCATGAACTGGGGGCCCCCCCGCCCAGACGCACCAGCCCGCCGCCGATCAAAACGCGAGTCAATCGCCCCACGATTTCCCGCGGGCACATTCGCACTTGGGTGCCACGTGGCTTTGCCGTCGTGCACTCCTGCTCGCCCGGCACCGGTCTGTCCCAAGGCTGCCCCACCGTCGGCGGTCTCAACGAGGCCCTGGCGCCAAAGGCCGTGATCGATTGGCTCAACGGTCGCGCCAAGGGCTTCACGACGCCCGACGGAGACGAGGAAGTCGTGGCGTTTTGGTGCACCGGCAAGGTGGGCATGACGGGCACGTCTTACAACGGCACCCTGCCGATTGCCGCCGCCACCACCGGCGTCGAAGGACTGGAGGCGATCATCCCAGACGCCCCCAATACGTCCTACTACCACTACTACCGCTCGCATGGACTGGTGCGGCACCCCGGCGGTTACATGGGGGAAGATATTGACGTGCTGTACGACTTTATCCACAGCGGCGACGAAAAGTTTCGCGATTACTGCAACCGAGTCGTGCGGGAAGAGACGCACCTGGCCAATATCGATCGCGAATCGGGCGACTACAACGACTTCTGGGCCGGTCGCGATTACTACAATCAATTGGATAATTTCCGCGCCGCAGCTTTGATGGCGCACGGCTTCAACGACTGGAATGTTATGCCCAGCCACACCATTCGCATCTATCAAGCCCTGAAGGAGCGAGGCGTGACCGTGCAGAACTACTTCCACCAAGGCGGCCACGGTGGCCCACCGCCGCTCGAGATGATGAACAAGTGGTTCACGCGATTTCTGTACGACGTTGAAAATGGAGTTGAAAAGGAGCCGCAGTCCTGGGTGGTCCGTGAGGCCGACGACCGCGAGAAGCCGACTCCTTATCCGGCCTACCCGCATCCCGAGGCCCAGCCCGTGCGGTTCTACCCAGCCCCCGGTGGCCGCGGCGTGGGTGGCTTGACCCTGAAGGCTGCCACCCCGGCCGTCACGTTGGAAATGTTGACGGACGATGTCGCCGTACCCGGCGCGAAACTGGCCGCCGCTGCCATGTCCGAGAACCGTCTCATCTACGCCACCCCAGTGTTGGAGGCTCCCGTCCATATTTCTGGGACCGCCAAGTTGACGATTCGCGTTGCCAGCAGCAAGCCGGCGGCCAATCTGTCCGTCTGGTTGGTCTCCCTACCCTATACCGGCTCGCGGAACATCAACGACGACATCATTACTCGCGGTTGGGCCGATATCCAGAATCACAAGTCGTTGACCGAAAGCGAACCGCTGGAGCCCGGCAAGTTCTACGACCTGACTTTCGAGTTGGAGCCAGACGATCAGATCATTCCCGTCGGGCAACAGATCGGGTTGATGATCTTCTCCAGCGACCGAGACTTTACCTTGTGGCCAGAAGCTGGAACGGAGCTGATCGTGGACCTGGAGGGCACTGTGCTAGAGATGCCAATCGTAGGTGGCGCCGCGGTCTTGTCGCCCGGCAACTGATAGACTCGTCCCGCCAGAAACTACCGAAGCAGCCGCAGCAGCGCAGCGTCCGGCTGCTTCGGCCATTAATACATCACCGAATCAGTCAACGGCCGGCTACTGCATCAATCAATCAGCCGCAGCGCGTTAGCGTCCGGCTGCTTCGGCCATTAATACATCACCGAATCAGTCAACGTCCGGCTACTGCATCAATCAATCAGCCGCAGAGCGTTAGCGTCCGGCTGCTTCGGCCATTAATACATCACCGAATCAGTCGACGTCCGGCTACTGCATCAATCAATCAGCCGCAGAGCGTTAGCGTCCGGCTGCTTCGGCCATTAATACATCACCGAATCAGTCGACGTCCGGCTACTGCATCAATCAATCAGCCGCAGCGCGTTAGCGTCCGGCCGCTTCGGCCATTAATTAATCGGCAAATCAGTCAACGTCCGGCTACTGCATCAATCAATCAGCCGCAGCGCGTTAGCGTCCGGCCGCCGCGAAAATTGGGTACTAACTTACGCTGGAAGATCGCTAACAGCTAATCGCTAACAGCTAATCGCTAACAGCGGGCTAAAACGACTACTTCTTCTTGTAGCTCTCGCCGAAACGCTTGCGGAACTTCTCGACGCGGCCCATCGTGTCGACGAACTGTTGGCGACCGGTGTAGAATGGGTGCGAGGCCGACGAGATGTCGACGTAGATGACTGGGTATTCGTTCCCGTCTTCCCACTTGAGGGTCTCTTTGGACGACATGGTCGATTGGGTTAGGATCGCAAAGTCGGCCGATTTGTCCTTGAAGATAACGGGTTGGTAACGCGGGTGAGTGTCGGACTTCATCGGAGCACCTAACAGCGGTCGAATGGGGAAACTTCGGTCACGAACCGTCCGCGGGTTGGGCCTGAAGGGGGCTGGCCAGCACCGCGGCGGGCCGGGTAGTGTACCTGAGTTGAGGGTCGTTGGACAAGTGCCTTTTTTGCGGTTTTCCTGTCCTAGCTCCCTTTAGGTCGGTCAAACGCCGGTTTGGATCCAGTCGATGTTGCAACAAAAACCAGCGGAAACGGGTGAATCGGCGGCGTTGGGGCTGCGAATTTGCAATTTGGACAAGTCGTTTCAGGCTCACGATCGCTGGGTGCACGCGGTGCAAGATGTGAGTTTTCAGGTGGCTCCGGGAGAGATTTTTGGCTTGCTGGGGGCCAACGGGGCCGGAAAAACCACCACTTTGCGGATGATTTTGGGGTTGATCCCAGCGGACAGCGGGTTCGCCGAGGTGCATGGTTTGCGATCGGACCAAGCTCCGGAACAGGTCAAGCAGCGGATCGGATTTGTCTCGGCCAACACCGGCCTGTATCCCTGGCTGACGGCCCGCGAGACGCTGCAATTCTTCGCTCAAATTTATGGGACCGCCCCCGAACAGGCCGCCGTGCGGCTGGAGGAATTGGCCCAGCAGCTCTCGATGCACGATTTCTTGGACCGCCGTTGTGGGGTTCTCAGTACGGGCCAGACGCAACGAGTGAATCTGGCCAAGGCCCTGATTCACGACCCGCCGGTCATGCTGTTGGACGAGCCCACGTTGGGCTTGGACGTTCTGGCCAGTCAGGTGGTGTTTGACTATTTGGATCTGTTGCGCCAGCGGCGCTGCGCGGTGATCCTCAGCACACACCGGTTGGAGCAGGCCCAACGGGTCTGCGATCGACTGGGGTTGCTGCACGAGGGGCGGATGCGGCTGAGTGGAACGTGGGCGGAGCTGGCGGAACAGACCGGCTGTCCGTCGCTGGTCGAGATCTTTTTGGGTTGGGGTGGGGCCTCGCTCAGCGGTGGGGCGGCACAATCGCTCGCCGCCGGGGATTGGGCCGACTAGGTACGAGGACTGTGCATTGACGATCGATGGATCTACCAAAAATGGACCGCCTGCCTTGCTTCGACGCTCCGGTTGGTGGGGGCGCTGGCGCCCGCTGGTGCTGAAGGAGCTGCGCGAGACGCTGCGTGATACTCGCACGATCGGTACTCTGTTTCTGATGCCGTTGCTGGTCTATCCGCTCTTGAGTATGTTGCTGCAAAATTTTATTCCACGCAACGAATCCTCCGACGAACTGGTAGGTTTCGAGATTGGGTTCGACTCGGAGAAGACGTTTTTCTTTCTCCGTGAGAAATTGATGCTGGCGGACGATTCGCTGCGGAAGGAGGAGGCACAGTTTCTGGCGAAAAGAGCTCGCGCCGCTGCTGGCAGCGAGGATGCGGAACAGCCCACGAGTGACGCCATTGGCCGGGATCTGAAGGAATTGGAGCGGTGGGAGCCCGATCGTATCAGTTTGGATCGTCACCATTGGCCGATCCTCGACGGCCCCGCCCCCTACGAGGAACTGGTCCGCGATGGGGTGTTCGACGTCTTGCTGCGAATGCGGCCGAACGAATCGTCCGATGAGGATGCTGAGCCATGGCTGGAGTTGATTTACGATCCATCCCGCGAGTTCTCCAGAGCGGCGGCGAAGTTTGTTGCTCTGCGTCTGGAACGCTACGACTTGATGCAGGCCACAACCCAATTGGCTCGCAATCGCCAAGCCGCCGGATCCCGAGTGTCTCGGTTGCCGGTGGCTGTGACTCCGGCGGAGTCCTCGATGGTCAGTTTTGCGACATTGATACCGTTGATCCTGATCATGATGACGATCACCGGAGCCGTTTATCCCGCGATCGACTTGACCGCTGGGGAACGCGAACGCGGGACGCTGGAGTCCCTCATGGCATCGCCAGTCCCCAGGGTCGGAATCTTGGCCGCCAAGTACGTGGCGGTGTGGGTGGTCGCGATGTTGACTGCCTCACTCAATGTCATGTCCATGCTGGCGACCCTGTGGGTGCTGCGGTTGGATACGATGTTTTTGGGAGAGGGTGGGATCTCGCTGCTGGTCGTGGTGCAGATTTTTGGATTGCTGGCTCTTTTTGCCTTGTTCTTCGCGGCTATTCTGCTGGTGATCACCAGCGCGGCGCGGTCGTTTAAGGAAGCCCAGGCCTATTTGATTCCGCTAATGATGGTCAGCTTGACGCCGGGGGCGCTGGCTTTGATGCCTGACCTGAAAGCCGAATTGTGGTTGGCTTTTGTGCCGATGGTCAATCTGGTCCTGCTCTCGCGTGATGTGATGTTATCCGCAGTCAGTGCGGACTTTGCTTGGGTGGCGATTGTCTCCACGCTGCTCTACTCGGCCGCGGGATTGGGCCTAGCCGCCCAAGTCTTCGGTTCCGACGCGGTGCTGTACGGCAGTCAGGGCAGTTGGCGGGAACTGTGGCAGCGACCGCGGGGGCAACGCGTCCCCAGCCCAGCGTTTGCGCTGTTGCTGCTGGCTTTGATGTTCCCGCTGCAGTTTCTCATGCTGGGCGTGCTGGGGCGTCTACAGGAGCAGGCGACGGCCGCAACCATGGTCGGGGCGATCATGGCGATGACCGCGTTGCTGTTCTTGGGACTTCCGCTGCTGGCGGTTTTGGCACGCGGTTTTGCGGTATTTCCGACATTTTCTTTGAATGTTGCGAAACCGGCGCACTGGATCGCGGGTGGCTTGTTGGGCTTGGCCCTCTGGCCGTGGGTGGGGTTGTCACTCTGGGGATTGGGGCAACTGCGATCCTGGCTGTGGGGGACGGAAGCCAGCGGTTGGTCCGAACAGGTCGTGCAATTGGCCTATCAACAACTCAGCGGCTGGGCCGATTTGCCGCAGTGGTTCTTGGTGCTCGGCCTGGCCATCGTGCCGGCGGTCAGCGAGGAGTTGTTTTTTCGCGGTTTGTTGCTGCAGAGTCTCCGCCGCAGTCGTGCCGATTGGGTGGCTGTGGTGATCAGCGGCCTGGCATTCGGCTTGTTTCACTTTCTGGTCGAGAGCTCGGTCGCTCCGCTGCGGTTTCTGGTGACTTCCGCGATGGGCATGGTCCTGGGGTGGGTGTGCCTGCGAAGCGGCAGCGTCCTGCCGGCCATGTTGCTGCACGCGGTCAACAATGCCATTCTGACCAGCCTGGCGTTGTCGCGTGAGCAGTGGCAGGAAGCGCCACCATCGAGCGGGCTGGTGGTCGCAGTGCTGATCGGCTGCACACTCGCAGGGGTCTTGGGAGTGTGGCTGTTGAGTCGGCGTCCTCGGGCCATTCCACCACTCGCGATCAATTCGCTGGCGTTGTGGGCGGTGCTCGCGTCGGGCTACTGCGGGCTCTGGTCGACCGATGTCTGGGCCAGCCCGATGGGGAGCCGGCCTCGATCGAGTCTCCTGGACTCGGATCGCATTCAGGACGAGTCTGACGAGAACCCGCTGCCACGGGTCGCTGACGGATGGCAGATTCGCCGATTGGCCGGGCCGGAACAGGTCCACGATGTGCATTGTTTAGCGGTCGGACCTCAAGACGAGTTGTTTATCGCCGGTCCCGGATACGTTGCTCAACTCGCGGGCCTCGGTGTGGATGGACAGTCGGTCCGGCTCCAGCCGCTCGCCTTTCAGCCCAAGCAGGCTCCGCAAGGGTTGTGGGTGGAAGCAGACGCCGTATGGGTGGTCGTCGATCGAGGGATCTGGCGAGTCCCTCGTCAGGGGCCCGCGCCGACCGAGCCTTGGCTCGCGCTGCCCAAGACCGGTGGGGAACATGATTTTCATGCCATTCGCCGCGGCCCCGACGGGGATTTGTATTTCTTGGCCGGCAATTACGCGGGTATCGATCGTCAGTTTGTGACCTCTGCCCAGCCGATTTCGCAGCCGCGTCACGGTGTGCTGGGGCGCATCAGCCCCAACGGCCAGCGCCGCCAGGTCTTGGTCCATGGCATGCGGAATGCCTATGGATTTGACTTTGGATTGGACGAATCTTTCCTCATCTATGATAGTGATGACGAACGCGATGCGGGGCTACCGTGGTACCAACCGACAACGCTGCTTTCGGCCACCGAGGGCACCGATGTGGGGTGGGTCAGCCGTTGCTACAAACATCCCGTCGGTACTATTGGTGGACCGCGAGTGTTGGCCGAGACCGGACGCGGCTCACCAACCGGAGTTGCCTGCCAGAAGACCGCCGCCTGGGGGCCCGCTTGGTTCGGAGCCGTCGCGGCGGCCGACTGGACCTTTGGCCGCGTCTACTTGCAGCCTCTGGTCCCGGACGGCGAGACGACTCCGCCGATCGTGTTGGTCGAGAGCCGGGATCAAGTGGCGTTTGCCCCCACCAGCCTGGCACTCGATTCTCGCGGCCGACTGTTGATTGCAACGGGTGGAAGAGATACCGCCGGCGCTATCTACCTGGTTGAACGAACGCCGGCGGGAGATACCGAGACGGACGCTGCTCAGGCCTCGGCCCTGGAATCGTTGGCCAGCTGGTTCCGCCGGGCGTCCGCCCCCAGTGTCGGCCCGGCGCACGCCGACTCCAACGCCGCAATTGCCGAGACGCAGTCGGCAGGGGCTGCCGACGAGCCAGAGGCACGCGGTTATCCCGCTTGGCCCAGTCCAACGGGAGCGAGGGACCAATGGCAACGCCTGCAAGCAAAGTCCCAGGAACTGGAGCGGCTCTTGAGCATCTTGGGCACTGACGAAGTGGCCCGTCGATCTGTTCCCGCCTGGCGTTTGGCCGGACGCCGCGTGTTGCTGCGCCGCTGGATTCCACATCACATTCATGACAAAACGCTCCACGCGACAGCGGCAGCCGATTTCGAACTGTGGCTGAAGGCGATTCGCGATTGGGAGGCTCGCCTGTTACCCGACGCATTCGTCTGGTTGAACCCCGATCGGGCAACCTACAACCTTGCGGGGAATGGGCCGTCAAACCAGACTTCAAATTCAACTCAGCCGCAGGATATCGTCGCAGCCTTGGCCCCCGATCGTCGGCTGGTGTTGCCGCTCGCGAATCTGCCATCCGAGCGGCTCTTGAAAACTTGGGCACCGGCCGACAACTTGGCACCTGTGCCCAGCGAACTGGAACGCCATGTCGCCATTTGGTCGGCCGCCGCTCTAGCCCATCGCGCCGAGCCGATTGAATTATCCCCCAAACAATTCCAGCAATTGGCGGAACTGTTCACCAGTGAGCTAAATTCGGCCAGCAGCGCTCAAGCGACCGTGCTCCAGTGGACGGATTGGCTGCTGATCTGGCGTTGGGCACTGCGATCACCGATCCCATCCGATGGCACAACGGGACCCTGGGACTTCATGCAAACACAGGTTCCTCGCGATCAAGCCTTGTCCCCTGACGCCAGGGCATTGATCGCGACCGCCTGGAAACAGGCCTGGAAACAGGCCTGGAAACAAGTCCGGGAGCTGCCGCCACTCGCCTTAGCTGAATCGCCGGACTCGCCAACGAGGTCAACTCCGCCCACGGCAACTCCTGTGACAACCGCTGAAACACTGCGTCGCTGGCTCGAGCTGCAACTGCTGCTGGGGATTGCACCGGAAACCCTGCCGTCTCGCTGGTTGCATTGGCAAGAGATCACAGCGGAACCCGCGGAAGACTGGCATCCCATCCCGAGGACTTGGTCCATGGTGCTGTTGTCAGCCATGCCCCAGCCGTGGCCCGATCAGGCCCGAGCGGTTGCCGCGGACTACCTGCTCCATGTCGATCGCCAACAGGCTCGCTGGAAAATCACAACCGATCGCAATTGGCAACAACGATTTCAGGACCTGAGCAAGCTGCTGTGCCTGGATAATCCTCAACTCACGCGGCGGCTGGTCGAATCCAATCAATGGCAGCGTCCGGGACAGATACCGGTGCTAGCAAACCTATCGGCCGCCGAGCAGCGTTTGGCCGTTGGGAAGCTGGCGGAGCATTGGGGTGCTTGGGATCCCGTTGAGATTGACTCGGCTCAGTTGGACGAACTCTACGACCTGGCCCAACGCTGGGGTCTGGCGGGCAAACTCAATAGAGAAGAGGTGGCCTTCCAGCAGTCCGTGCTCCAATGGACCCTGGACTCCAAGCGTATTCAGGAGGAACGCTTTGCAATCCCGGGCAGGCGGTTGGATGAGACTGAGGCGACCGCTCTGCTAGCAAAGCTGACGAGCGAAGTGGATTGGGAAGCGGGTGACGCCGAGCGTGGGGGGCTGGTGTACCAGCGTCACAATTGCCAGTTGTGTCATGGTCGCAACGGGCGTCTGGGGCCGGCGTTGTCGGGTGTGACACGTCGTTTTTCCCGAGAGCAGATCGTGGGGATTATTTTGCAGCCGGACTCACGCGTTTCAGATCGTTACCGCCCACTGCTGGTGCAGCGGACCGATGGCACGCAGCTGGTGGGGCGCCCAATCTATGACAGCACCGATGGTTTGATTCTCGAGGATGCTGAGGGGAAAGTGTGGCAATTGAGTCGGGCTGATATCGAATGGAGTCGACCGGGAAACCGTTCATTAATGCCCACTGGCCTGATGCAGCAGGCCACGTTTGAAGATTGGGCCGACTTATGGGCATTCTTGTCCGAGCAGTGAAGACAGAAAAACTGTAGCGATTGTTTCAAGTTTAGCGATTGTGCCGCCGATCCATCCTGTTGAAGCCAGATCTTCGGTCTGGCGGCACGTTGGAAGCGTGCCTTACCCGGGGGGGTAACTCAACTGCTAATTGTGGAACGTCGACTCGAGTGCTAGCGTTGGCACAGAGAGTGGGCGTCCAGCGGCTTAGCAAGGATGCACCGAGCCATGCGTTGGTATTCGCACCCCCACTGGTATGTAATCCTGCTGACGGCGATTCTGTTCGCCGGCTGTAACCCTCGGCAACCGATCTATCGCCGCGGTGGCAACGAGTTGGCTCATTATTTGGATCGGGCCACGGATCTAGAGTTTCCAGATGTGGACATCAATCCATTGCCTGAGGTGACTCAGGCTCACGAGCCATTGACGATCCAGAACAACCAGTACCAGAGTTTCTGGGATCTATCGCTGGAAGAGGCCATCGCGACTTCTTTGCTCAACAACAAGTTGATTCGCGGCTACGGCACGCCGGGTTTGCAGGAGAACCGCGTGGCTCCGGGCGTGGACAATCTGATCAACGGTATCAATCAAGCGGGCACCATGTACAATGCCGCCATTCGCGAGACGGAGCCGGGCATCATCGGCACGCCAGGGCAGATCAACCCGGCGGGCAACATTCCCACGAACACGGCCTTGGATGTGAATCAAGGCGTCGAGGCGGCTCTGGCCGAGTTCGATGCCCAGCTGACTTCGGCGATCAATTGGGAGCGTCTGGATCGGCCGCGAAATACGATCTTGGACTCCAATAACAATATCTTCAATCAGGATCAGGTGAATTTCCAGGTCGAGCTGGCCAAAAAGGCCGCCACGGGAACACAGTTCTTCTTGCGAAACGTCACTGGTTACACCACGAACAACTTGCCCAACACGCTGCAGGCCTTGCCTCGCTTTTACTCGACATCGTTGGAGGCGGAGTTCCGTCAGCCGTTGATGCGAGGTCGCGGTGAGTTTATCAATCGGATGCCAGTGATTTTTGCTCGCATCAACACGGACCAGGAACTGGCCAATCTGGAAGGTCAGCTGCAAAATATGGTCATCAATGTGGAGATCCGCTATTGGGATTTGTACGCGGCTTACCGCGGATTCCAGGCGGCCAAAGATGGTCGTGACGCAGCCTTTAGTACTTGGCAGGTGATCAACGAGCGACTGAAGTTGGGTGATAGTTCGGTACCGGAAGAGGCACAGGCTCGTGAGCAGTTCTTCTTCTTTCGTGGCGAGATGGAACGAGCCTACGCCGCTCTGTTAGACGCCGAGAACAACTTGCGATTCTTGATGGGCATTGCCATGACCGACGGTCGCTTGATCCGACCGGCCGACGAGCCGACCGAGGCGGCGGTGGTCTTCAATTGGTACGATGTCATGGACGAAGCTTTGAGCTTCCAGCCGAGTCTGCGACAAGAGCGTTGGGAATTGAAGAAGCGTGAGTTGGCCGTTGCTCACGGCAAGAACGCTTTGCTGCCCAACCTCAATGTGACCGGTATGTATCGCTTGATCGGCTTGGGAGAGAATCTGGTCAGCGCCGATGGCACGGGGGTACGCTTCCCCAATTCCGGTTCGGAGGCTTGGGAAGACTTGACTTCCGGTGACTATCAAGAGGGTCGATTGGGGATCGAGTTTGGCATGCCAATCGGCTATCGCCGCGAACTGTCCAACGTCCGCAACGCTCAGTTGAAGTTGGCTCGTCAATTGGCACGGTTGGAGGACATGGAACTGGACGCCTCTCGTGAGTTGACTCAAGCCTTGCGAGCCTTGAACACCAACTATCGATTGGCACAGACGCATTTCAACCGCTGGGTCGCGGCCACAACCGAGGTCGAATCGGTATTGACCAGCTACAAAGAGGGCAACGTGCCTTTGGATACTGTCTTGGACGCCCAGCGTCGTCGAGCTCAGTCGCAAATCGCTTACTATCAACATCTGACCGAGTACAACAAGACGATCGCGTTGGTCCATCGTCGCAAGGGCACGACCTTGGATTATTGTGGAGTCACCTTTGCAGAGGGGCCCTGGGTTGGCAAAGCCTACGTCGACGCTCAACATCATGCTCGCCGACGGGCTGCCAGCCGCGAGATGAACTACGCCTTCACCCGTCCGGGTGTGGTCAGCCAAGGACCTCGTCCTACGGCACCTGCGGGGATGTCATCCGATTGGGTTGGCCAAGGTTACGAGGGTGTCACTGAAGACTTTATGCTGCCCATCGATGGTACGCCGGTGCTGCCGGACGATCAATGGATCGATGGTGGTTACATCGACACTCAGGGTCAGGCTTTGGAATTGGAGGAGTTCATCGACTGGGGGCACTCAACGGAGCAGGACTTCACGCAACGAACGCCAGCCGCTTCGATTGCCCCTGCCCCCCTGAGCTCGCGCGGGTCCGCCCAGGCTGGCTTTGCTCCGACCGCCCCTCGGCAGTCGCAGGGGGCCAATCGACGGGCCGACGGCAACTACCCAGTCCAGCAGGTGTCGGCGATCGTAAGTGAAAATGGTGCTACCTCCGGTGTTTCTGCGCCGGCTCCCAGCAACACTTCCCGGTCGACCGGCCAGACCTACCGACCAACTCGTAAATCGGTGGCCCAAATCCGCGTCAACTAATTTCCATGTCACGGCTCGTTCGTAACTGCGAACGTGATGACCTCAGCCTGTCCCGCGCTTTGAAGCAGGAATTGTTCCATGTCGACTCGAGTTCATAAACTTTGCCTGGCACTCGGTGGCCTGATGTTGTCCAGCGGCTGCGCCATGTGCTGCGGTCTCTACGATAACGATTACTTGGCGACCAGCGAATTGCTGCAGCGAACCGATCCCAGCCATGGGCGAGTGGGATCGGTGTTTTCTGATCCACAGGCAGGAATCTCGACCGATTGGTCAGAGGGCATGGCACTGGCTGCCCCCGAAGCCCTGCCCACACCCCGCGAGGCATTGCCAGCAGGGGGATCGCCGGAACTCACTGTCCCACAACAGCCCGCACTCGCTCCCGACCCTGCCGTCCCGGGCCCCACACGCGTGCCGACTCAAGGGGTCAGCGTCCGGGAGGACCTACAATCCCGCCGACCGGCCCGCATGTCGAATCAAACCATCGGGAATATCCCACGAAAACTCACGTCGACACCCGGCATGCCGCTGCAATCGCCACCTCGATTCGACCGGCAACCCATTCGCCAAGTCAGCGAGCGACGGTAGAGCCTACTCGCTCAACTCGCCGACAAGGTTCTGTTCGACCAGTGAGCGGATTTCGGCTTTCTCCCGCTGCAGACTGTGCAGGTAAAACAACTTGGTCAAAGCCGCTTCGACCGTCATGTCGCGGCCGCTGATCACACCCGCATCCCCCATGGCGCGACCGGTCTCGTAATCGCCAAAACAGACTTTTCCGTGGCCGCATTGGGTCACCGCTACAATCACAACGCCGCGCTGGCAGGCCCGGTCCAATAACTCCAACAAGGGACGATTATTGCTGGGCAGATTCCCGGATCCGTAAGCCTCCAGTACCAATCCCTCCAGCGGTTGGTCGAGGAAGTGCTCAACAACCGCCGCGGTGATCCCTGGAAACAACCGCAACGTGCCGATGTTGGGCGGAGTCAATCGCTGGACCTGCAGCGGTTGTTCGTCCCACGTGATCGGCAGCAAAGCGGCTTCGTTTATTTCAATCGAGGTACCCGCCACACCCAACCAAGGATAGTTGGGCGAGTCAAATGCCTCGAATCGATGGGCGCTCATTTTTGTCGACCGGCAGCCACGCAGCAGTCTCCCCGCGAAATACAGGCATACCTCGGGCACCCTGTAGTATCCCGCGATCATCATGGCCGTAATGAGGTTTTCTCTCGCATCATTACGGATTTGGCAGAGAGGGATCTGCGAACCCGTCAAGATCACCGGCTTCCGCAATCCACGCAGCATCAGTGGCAAGGCGGAAGCCGTGTAGGCCATCGTGTCAGTCCCATGCAACACCACAAACCCGTCGAATTCTGCGTAGTTGGACTGGATCGTCTGGGCAATCGGCAGCCAATCGCTCGGGGTCATATTCGAAGAATCCAGCAACGGCGAGGATTCCATCAACTCGTACGACGGCATCTCGGGGTGCTGGATCTCGGGCATGCGATCCAACTGTTCCAACAAAAAGCCGGGCTGGGGCATAAAACCGCGACTACCCGCCGCCATCCCAATCGTGCCGCCCACGTGAATCAACAACAGGCGAGGTTTCATCGACAGGCCTCCGATTGGTCTTGCTGGCTTTACCTGATATTGCTATACGACCGACGGGTCTGGCGATTGCAGTCATGGCGATCACCCGTCCCGGTTTAAATCGATCAGAACCTCACACCCTGTCTCCCAGGAATGGCAATCATGTCCGAATCCCAAGATTCTCGTCGACCGGCAGCACCCGTCATCAACGACTCCAAGGCGACGTGCAGCTACGCCAATTTCTGCCGCGTCACCGGTTCTCCAGAAGAGCTGATCGTCGACTTCGGCCTGAATTCGCAGCCCATGAGCGGCGACGCACAAAACGTCGAGATTACGCAACGCGTCGTGCTCAACTTCTTCACCGCCAAGCGTCTGCTGCATGCCATGCACATGGCGGTTAGTCGTCACGAACAAGTCTTCGGTGAATTGGAAACCGACATCCAAAAGCGCGTCATCAAGCCCGCTGAAGCCCGCACTTAGGCAGTCATCGCGACTGAGTCTTCGACAAGGCGGTTCACCTGCCCCACCGCTCATCGAGCGGTGGTTGCGGCTCGCCCACGCTCTGCGACTACTCGTGCTCGGCCAACCAGCGTTCGGCATCCAGGGCCGCCATGCAGCCCGTGCCCGCCGATGTAATCGCTTGGCGATAGTAGTCGTCCGCCACGTCACCCGCAGCAAACACACCTTCGATGCTGGTCACCGTTCGGAACGGTTGCTTCCAAACCAGATAACCCTTGTCATTGGTCTCCAACTGACCATCCAAGAATGTCGTGTTGGGAGTGTGACCAATCGCCAAAAACAAGCCACCGATCTCCCGCGTCTCAGTCGAGTCATCCACCGTGCTCTTGAGTTGGATTCCCGTCACGCGATTGCCATCCCCCAAGACTTCCACAACTTCTCGATTCCACAGCATCTCAATCTTTGGATTCGACAATGCTCGCTCGGCCATGATCTTGGAAGCCCGCAACTGGTCTCGTCGCACGACCATATAAACCTTCGACGCGAACTTGGTCAGGTAGCTGGCCTCTTCCACCGCCGAGTCGCCACCGCCGACAACCGCCAAATCCCGATCGCGGAATAGTGGCAACGCGCCATCACAAACCGCACACGCACTGACGCCTTTGTTCTTGTAGGCGTTCTCGCTCTCCAGCCCCAAGTAGTTGGCACGAGCACCCGTGGCCACGATCACCGAGTGAGCCTGGATGGGGTCCCCTTGGCCCGGGTACAAGGTGAAGGGACGCTGCGATAAATCCACTTTCACAATATCATCGCCGATGACGTTGGTTCCGAAGTTCAACGCCTGCTGTTTCATCAGTTCCATCAACTCGGTGCCCTGCACCGCGTAGTGCAGTTGACCATCTTGATGATGCGCCGGAGCCGGTGGCAAGTTCCATTGCCGATCCTTGTCCACGGCCGATTCGACAAAGGCCCGGATGTTACCGGCCGGAAAACCAGCATAGTTCTCCACCTCGGTGGTCATGGCCAACTGCCCCAACGGTATCATCTCTGGCTTCGTGGTTCCCTCGTACAGAACCGGGTTGAGATTCGCGCGAGAGGCATAAATCGCCGCCGACCATCCCGCCGGGCCACTTCCGATGATCACTACCTGATGTACAGCCACTCGTCGCTCCTCGCTAAACCACTCAGCTTGAACCAATTTTGGATTCTTCTAATCGGACAACCCGCCCCCCAAGCCGGTTATTGTAGCGAGACGAAGTTCCCTTGATAACCAGCCCCAACCGCCCCGTTTCACCGCCATTTCTTACTTTCGCAGCTCGGCAATCGCCTCCAACACCCGCGTGGGGTCGACCGCCTCACGAAGCGCGGTACTGGCGGCCGCCACCGCCAGCATCCGGCCGTGGAACAACAACCAGGCCGTGGTCGCCCCCACACCCACTGCCAGCTCCGCATGCGCAGTCAGCGGCGACGTCCAAGCAACCGCGTCGCCACCGACCTGTGCGGCGAAGTACCGATCGACCTCCCGCTCGGACCAATCGGCCAAGCGACGGAAGTCGATCTCATAACCGTCTTTGGCCCCCAATTCGGTCTCCCACGCTCCACCCGCAGCCATCGGCCACGCGTCGGTCGATCCCAATTCGTGCTGCTGCCAACGATAGGTCGATACTGCTGGCACTCGTTCGGACTCGACTCTCGTCCCGTCCTTCACTGCCGAACGGATCGTCGCCACACCCGTGCCACTCGCCGCGGCCTCACCACCCTCGACTTCGGCTGGTACCGCTTCCGACGGGACACTGGCGGTTCCCGCCCCCGGCTGACCAACACTCGCCACCAACTCGTCGACCGACGATGGCACAAGCCCCGCAACGCTCTCCGCCACACCGACCGCAGATCGCTCGACCACACGATCCACCAATTCGCCGACCAGGACCTCCGCTCGCGGCGGACCGTTCGGCAGCGGCAAACTAAAGTTCGGCGGCAACAGGATCGGCCGAGCCACGTCCACTCGATAGACGACCGGTGTCACCAACAGCCCATCGGAGATCTCCACCACAAACTCCACCCGGCCCTCGAAGTGCACCTCCGGCCAGTAGATCAACTCGCCATCTGCCGCCACCCAGATCGCGCCCGAATGCGGAGCTTGAATCACTCGCGCCGTCATCACGTCGCCCTCCGGGTCCCAGGCCCCCAACAACAACCCGGGAGTCGGTAAACGGAGCGTGGTCAAGTAATCCGTTTGATAGTCCGTCTGGCCAAAAAACTGCGGTGCCTCGTTGACGTTGATCACTTCAATGGTCACCCACAGGTCGGCGAAGGCTCCCGGCGTATCGGACACACGAACCAAGATCGAGTGACTGGTAGCTGTCTCGTAATCCAGCCCACCTCCATCGGCGACAAAGATCTCACCCGTGGCGGACTGGATCCCGAACCGGCCACCGGCCGTATCCAGCAGGCTGTAAGTCAAGACATCGCTCCGATCGAGATCAGAACCGACGACCGAGCCGACAGAGGTCCCATCGGCCGAGTTCTCCTCGATCTGCAACGGGCCCACCGCCAGTTGCGGCACGTCGTTGGTACCCCAGATCGTGATGGTTACATCCTGTTGATCGGTCGCACCCCGACTGTCGGTCACCGTCAGCGTATATGTCAGAGTCAACGACTCACCCACCGCCAAATAATCAAAGGCTTCAACCCCCGAGTTAAACCCCCAGGCCAACGTCCCCGTCTCACGCGTCGCATCAATCACGGGAGAATTGACCGTGAGCATGTTCAGCAGATCGCCGTGTGTCGACTGCAGGCCGGTTGTGGTCCCCGCAACTCCAAGTCCGGTCACGGCTGCCACAACCACATCCGTGGTATTCAAGTCAACCACCGACAGCGTGCCTTGCGTCTGCAAGGTCGAGTCGGTTTCCCAAATTTCGCTACTGGCCGAGTCGGCATGCCCCAGCGAAATCTCGGGAGCCGAATTCCGACCTTCAATGACAAGCGTCACATCGTGCTCGGCGATCGTCCCCTGCGAGTCAGTCACCGTCAGGGAATAAATCAGCGTTAACGACTCGTCTTGTCCCAGATAATCAAAGGCATAGTCCACCGAGTCAAACGCCCAGTGCAGCGGACCCTGCTGCTGGGTGTCGTCCAGCACCAGTCCCACAACAGACAACATGGCCTGCAACTGTGCGTCATCCCGAGTCAAACCGAGGGTGTCGCCCAGTTTGGTAAAGCCGGTGACAGCCGCTGTGACGATGTCCGTTCGATCCAGATCCGTCACGCTCAGTGTGCCGCTAGTCTGCAGGGCCAGGCCGTTGATCGCCAATGACTGGTTCGCACTATCCCCGCTCTCGATCGAGATCACCGGCGTGTCATTCGTACCATTGATCGTGAGCACGACCGTTTGGGTGTCGGTCGCCGCTTGGCTATCGGTCACTGTAATCGTGTAGGTCAGCACCAAGGACTGGCCGGCGGCCAAGTAGTTGAAGTGTTCCGATCCGGAATTAAACGCCCAGGTCAACTGATCCGTCAGTTCCGTGTTGTCCAAGACATTCGGCGTCGAAGTCAACATCGCCAGCAACGCGGCGTTATTCGAACCTAAGCCTGTGGTCGTCCCCGAGGCTACGACCGAGGTTACCGCCGAAGCTACCGTGTCCGTCAGATCCAGATCCGTCACGGTCAACGTGCCGCCGATGGACAGTGTGGCATTGGTTTCGGTCAGGCTTTCTGCCGCACTGTCACCACTCTCGATCGAGATCACCGGCGCATCGTTCGTGCCGTTGATCGTAATGACCACGGTCTGTGTGTCCGTCGCCGCTTGGCTATCGGTAACCGTGATGGTGTAGGTCAGCACCAACGACTGACCGACTGCCAAGTAGTTGAAGTGCTCCGATCCGGAATTGAATGCCCAAGTCAACTGATCCGTCAGTTCCGTGTTGTCCAGGACGCTCGGCGTCGAGGTCAACATCGCCAGCAACGCGGCGTTGTTTGAACCCAAACCGTTGGTCGTTCCCGACGCCACAACACTAGTGACCGCCGAAGTCACAGCATCGCTCAGATCCAGATCCGTCACCGTCAACGTGCCGCCGGTGGATAGTGTGGCATTGGTTTCGGTCAGGCTTTCTGCCGCACTGTCACCACTCTCGATCGAGATCACTGGCGCGTCATTGGTACCGTTGATCGTGATGACCACGGTCTGCGTGTCCGTGGCGGCTTGGCTATCGGTGACTGTGATCGTGTAGGTTAGCACCAGGGACTGACCGATGGCCAAGTAGTTGAAGTGTTCCGACTCGGAATTAAACGCCCAAGTCAATTGATCCGTCAGTTCCGTATTGTCCAAGACGTTCGGTGTCGAGGTCAACATCGCCAGCAACGCGGCGTTATTCGAACCTAAGCCATTGGTCGTCCCCGATGCGACGACGCTCGTCACGGCTGAAGTCACCGAATCAGTCAGATCCAGATCCGTCACCGTCAACGTGCCACTGCTGGAAAGTGTGGCATTGGTTTCGGTTAGGCTCTCGGCTGCACTGTCACCGCTCTCGACCGAGATCACCGGCGCATCGTTGGTACCATTGATCGTGATCACGATCGTCTGTGTGTCCGTTGCCGACTGGCTATCGGTGACTGTGATGGTGTAGGTCAGCACCAACGACTGACCGACTGCCAAGTAGTTGAAGTGCTCCGATCCGGAATTGAATGCCCAAGTCAATTGATCCGTCAGTTCCGTGTTGTCCAAGACGTTCGGCGTCGAGGTCAACATCGCCAGCAACGCGGCGTTATTCGAACCTAAGCCGTTGGTCGTCCCCGATGCGACGACGCTCGTCACGGCTGAAGTCACCGGTATCGGTTAAGTCCAGATCTGTCACGGTCAATGTGCCGCTGGTGGACAATGTGGCATTGGTTTCGGTTAGGCTCTCGACTGCACTGTCACCACTCTCCACCGAGATCACCGGCGCATCGTTCGTGCCATTGATCGTAATCACGACTGTTTGGGTGTCGGTGGTAGCTTGGTTGTCGGTGACTGCGATTGTGTAAGTCAGCACCAGGGACTGTCCAGCGGCGAGGTAATTAAAGTACTCGTTGCCCGAGTTAAATGCCCAGGTCAACTGATCCGTCAGTTCCGTGTTGTCCAAGACGTTCGGTGTCGAGGTCAACATCGCCAGCAAGGCACCATTATTGGATTGCAGGCCGTTGGTCGTGCCGGAGGCCACGACACTGGTCACCGCCGAAGTCACCGCGTCGCTCAGGTCCAAGTCGGTCACCGTCAGTGTGCCGCCCGTGGACAGCGTGGCATTGGCTTCCGTCAAGCTTTCCGCCGCACTATCCCCGCTCTCGATCGAGATCACCGGCGCATCGTTGGTACCATTGATCGTGATCACGACCGTTTGGGTGTCCGTGGCGGCTTGGCTATCGGTAACTGTGATCGTGTAAGTCAGGACCATCGACTGATCGGCTGCGAGGTAGTTGAAGTGCTCCGACCCGGAATTGAACGCCCAGGTTAATTGGTCCGTCAGTTCCGTGTTGTCCAAGACGTTCGGCGTGGACGTCAACATCGCCAATAAGGCAGCGTTGTTCGATTGCAGGCCATTGGTCGTCCCCGATGCGACGACGCTCGTCACGGCTGAAGTCACCGAATCGGTCAGATCCAAGTCCGTCACGGTCAACGTGCCGCTGGTGGACAATGTGGCATTGGTTTCGGTTAGACTCTCGGCTGCACTGTCGCCGCTCTCCACCGAGATCACCGGCGCATCGTTGGTACCATTGATCGTGATCACGATCGTCTGTGTGTCCGTTGCCGAATGGCTATCGGTGACTGTGATCGATGTAGAGTTAGCACCGGGGACTGTCCAGCAGCCAGGTGGTTGGAAGTGCTCGCTACCGGAGTTAAAAGCCCAAGTCAATTGGTCCGTCAGTTCTAGTGCTGTCCAGGACATTCGGCGTCGAAGTTAACATCGCCAGCAACGCGGCGTTATTGGAACCTAAGCCTGTGATCGTCCCCGAGGCCACAACACTGGTCACGGCTGAAGTCACCGAATCGGTCAGATCCAAGTCGGTCACGGTCAACGTGCCGCTGGTGGACAATGTGGCATTGGTTTCGGTTAGGCTCTCGGCTGCACTGTCGCCGCTCTCGACCGAGATCACCGGCGCATCGTTCGTGCCGTTGATCGTGATCAACACCGTTTGGGTGTCGGTCGCCGCTTGGCTATCGGTCACCGTGATCGTGTAGTCAGCACCAACGACTGATCGGCTGCGAGGTAGTTGAAGTGCTCCGACCCGGAATTGAACGCCCAGGTTAATTGGTCGGTCAGTTCGGTGTTGTCCAAGACGTTCGGCGTGGACGTCAACATCGCCAATAAGGCAGCGTTGTTCGATTGCAGGCCATTGGTCGTCCCCGATGCGACGACGCTGGTTACAGTCGAAGTCACGGTGTCGGTTGAGATCCAGATCCGTAAACCGTCATGAGTACCACTCGTGGACAGCGTCGCATTGGTCTCCGTCAGGCTCTCGACTGCACTGTCACCACTCTCGACCGAGATCACCGGAGCATCGTTCGTGCCGTTGATCGTGATCACGACAGTCTGCGTATCCGTTGCCGACTGGCTATCGGTGACTGTGATCGTGTAGGTTAGCACCAGGGACTGTCCAGCAGCCAGGTAATTGAAGTGCTCGCTACCGGAGTTAAAAGCCCAAGTCAATTGGTCCGTCAGTTCTGTGTTGTCCAGGACATTCGGCGTCGAGGTCAACATGGCCAACAAGGCAGCGTTGTTCGATTGCAGGCCATTGGTCGTTCCCGATGTCACCACACTCGTCACTACCGAAGTCACCGTATCGGACAGATCCAGATCTGTTACCGTCAATGTGCCGCTGGTGGACAGCGTGGCGTTAGTTTCCAGCAAGGCCGCTGCTGCGCTATCACCACTCTCGACCGAGATCACCGGAGCATCGTTCGTGCCGTTGATCGTGATCACGACAGTCTGCGTATCCGTTGCCGACTGGCTATCGGTGACTGTGATCGTGTAGGTCAGGACCAGGGACTGGCCGACGGCCAAGTAGTTGAAGTGCTCGCTACCGGAGTTAAAGGCCCAATTCAATTGATCCGTCAGTTCCGTGTTGTCCAAGACGTTCGGTGTCGAAGTTAACATCGCCAGCAACGCGGCGTTGTTCGAGCCCAAACCGTTGGTCGTTCCCGACGCCACAACGCTAGTGACCGCCGAAGTCACAGCATCGGTCAGATCCAGATCCGTCACGGTCAACGTACCGCTGGTGGTTAGTGTGGCGTTCGTTTCGGTTAGGCTCTCTGCCGCACTGTCACCACTCTCAACCGAGATCACCGGTGCATCGTTCGTGCCATTGATAGTGATCACGATCGTCTGTGTGTCTGTTGCCGCTTGGCTATCGGTCACTGTGATGGTGTAAGTCAGCACCAGGGACTGTCCGGCGGCCAAGTAGTTGAAGTGTTCCGCTCCGGAGTTGAACGCCCAGGTCAATTGATCCGTTAGTTCCGTGTTGTCCAAGACGTTCGGCGTCGAGGTCAACATCGCCAGCAACGCGGCGTTGTTTGAACCCAAACCGTTGGTCGTTCCCGACGCCACAACGCTGGTCACGGTAGAAGCCACCGTGTCCGTCGAGTCCAAGTCCGTCACGGTCAATGTGCCACTGGTGGACAGCGTGGCATTGGTCTCAGTCAGGCTCTCAGCTGCACTGTCACCGCTCTCGATCGAGATCACTGGCGCATCGTTGGTGCCGTTGATCGTGATCACCACGGTCTGCGTGTCCGTCGCCGCTTGGCTATCGGTCACTGTGATCGTGTAAGTCAGCACCAGTGACTGACCGGCTGCCAAGTAGTTGAAGTGTTCCGATCCGGAATTGAACGCCCAGGTCAATTGGTCGGTCAATTCGGTGTTGTCCAGGACGTTCGGCGTCGAGGTCAACATCGCCAACAAGGCAGCGTTGCTCGAACCTAAGCCGTTGGTCGTTCCCGAGGCCACAACGCTGGTTACAGTCGAAGTCACGGTGTCAGTTAAGTCCAGATCCGTCACCGTCAGCGTGCCACTGGTAGACAGCGTGCGCATTGGTCTCTGTCAGGCTCTCGGCTGCACTGTCGCCGCTCTCCACCGAGATCACCGGAGCATCGTTCGTGCCGTTGATCGTGATCACGATCGTTTGAGTGTCCGTGGCGGCTTGGCTATCGGTCACTGTGATCGTGTAGGTTAGCACCAAGGACTGGCCAGCGGCGAGGTAATTGAAGTGTTCCGCTCCGGAGTTGAACGCCCAGGTCAATTGATCCGTCAGTTCGGTGTTGTCCAAGACGTTCGGCGTCGAAGTTAACATCGCCAGCAACGCGGCGTTGTTCGAACCTAAGCCGTTGGTCGTCCCCGAGGCCACAACACTGGTCACGGCAGAAGTCACCGTATCAGTCAGATCCAGATCCGTCACGGTCAACGTACCACTGGTGGACAATGTGGCATTGGTTTCGGCTAGGCTCGCTGCTGCACTGTCACCACTTTCCACCGATATCACCGGAGCATCGTTCGTGCCGTTGATGGTGATCACGATCGTCTGTGTGTCCGTGGCGGCTTGGCTATCGGTAACTGTGATCGTGTAAGTCAGCACCAGGGACTGGCCGACGGCCAAGTAGTTGAAGTGCTCCGATCCGGAATTAAACGCCCAGGTCAATTGATCCGTCAGTTCCGTGTTGTCCAAGACGTTCGGCGTGGACGTCAGCATCGCTAACAGTGCGGCGTTATTGGAACCCAAGCCTGTGGTGGTGCCCGAGGCCATGACCGACGTCACCGCTGACGTCACCGTATCGGTCAGGTCCAAGTCCGTCACGGTCAATGTGCCACTGGTGGACAGCGTCGCATTGGTCTCGGTCAGGCTCTCAGCTGCACTGTCACCGCTCTCGACCGAGATCACAGGGGCATCGTTGGTGCCGTTTATCGTGATGACCAAGTTTTGTGTATCCGTCGCCGACTGGCTGTCGGTGACCGTGATCGTGTAGGTCAGCACCAGCGATTGACCGGCTGCCAAGTAGTTGAAGTGCTCGCTACCGGAGTTAAAGGCCCAATTCAACTGATCCGTCAGTTCCGTGTTGTCCAAGACATTCGGCGTCGAAGTTAACATCCCTAAGAGGGCCGCGTTGTTAGAACCCAAGCCGTTGGTGGTGCCCGAGGCTACGACCGAGGTTACTGCCGACGCCACCGTATCAGTCAGATCCAGATCGGTCACCGTCAGAGTACCACTCGTGGACAGCGTCGAATTGGTCTCCGTCAGGCTCTCTGCTGCACTGTCGCCGCTCTCCACCGAGATCACCGGCGCATCGTTCGTACCGTTGATCGTAATCACCACGCTCTGCGTGTCAGTGGCGGCTTGGCTGTCGGTGACTGTGATCGTGTAGGTCAGTACCAACGACTGACCAGCGGCCAAGTAATTGAAATGTTCACTTCCCGAGTTGAACGCCCAGGTCAACTGATTCGTCAGTTCCGTGTTGTCCAAGACATTCGGTGTCGAAGTCAACATAGCCAGCAACGCAGCGTTATTGGACTGCAGACCATTGGTGGTCCCCGAGGCCACGACGCTGGTGACGGAGGATGTTACAGTATCGGTCAGATCCAGGTCGGTCACCGTCAGAGTACCACTCGTGGACAGCGTCGAATTGGTCTCCATCAGGCTCTCGGCGGCACCGTCACCACTCTCGACCGAGATCACCGGTGCATCGTTGGTCCCGTTGATCGTAATTACCACGGTCTGCGTACCTGTGGCGGCTTGACTATCGGTCACAGTGATCGTGTAAGTCAGCACCAAGGACTGGCCGACGGCAAGGTAGTCAAAGTGCTCACTGCCCGAGTTGAACGCCCAGGTCAACTGATTCGTCAGTTCCGTGTTGTCCAAGACATTCGGTGTCGAAGTCAACATAGCCAGCAACGCAGCGTTATTGACTGCAGACCATTGGTGGTCCCCGAGGCCACGACGCTGGTGACGGAGGATGTTACAGTATCGGTCAGATCCAGGTCGGTCACCGTCAGAGTACCACTCGTGGACAGCGTCGAATTGGTCTCCATCAGGCTCTCGGCGGCAACGTCACCACTCTCCACCGAGATCACCGGAGCATCGTTCGTGCCGTTGATCGTGATCACGACAGTCTGCGTATCCGTTGCCGACTGGCTATCGGTGACTGTGATCGTGTAGGTTAGCACCAGGGACTGTCCAGCAGCCAGGTAATTGAAGTGCTCGCTGCCCGAATTAAACGCCCATGTCAATTGATCCGTCAGTTCCGTGTTGTCCAGGACATTCGGCGTGGACGTCAACATCGCCAACAACGCCGCGTTGTTCGAACCTAAGCCGTTGGTCGTCCCCGATGCGACCACACTCGTCACTGCCGAAGTCACCGTATCGGACAGATCCAGGTCGGTCACCGTCAGAGTACCACTCGTGGACAGCGTCGAATTGGTCTCCATCAGGCTCTCGGCGGCACCGTCACCACTCTCGACCGAGATCACCGGTGCATCGTTGGTGCCATTGATCGTGATCACGACCGTTTGGGTGTCAGTTGCCGACTGGCTGTCGGTAACGGTAATCGTGTAAGTCAGGACCAGGGATTGACCGGCAGCGAGGTAATTGAAGTGTTCCGACCCGGAATTGAACGCCCAGGTTAATTGGTCGGTCAATTCGGCGTTGTCCAAGACGTTCGGGGTCGAGGTCAACATGGCCAGCAGAGCAGCGTTATTTGACTGCAGACCATTGGTGGTCCCTGTGGCCACGACGCTCGTCACTGCCGACGCCACCGTATCAGTCAGATCCAGATCAGTTACCGTCAGAGTACCACTCGTAGCCAGCGTCGCATTGGTCTCCGTCAGGCTCGCTGCTGCACTATCGCCGCTCTCCACCGAAATCATCGGTGCATCGTTCGTACCGTTGATCGTGATCACTACGGTCCGAGTATCCGTCGCCGACTGGCTATCGGTGACTGTGATCGTGTAGGTCAGCACCAAGGACTGGCCGGCTGCCAAGTAGTTGAAGTGTTCCGACCCGGAATTAAACGCCCAAGTCAATTGGTCCGTCAGTTCTGTGTTGTCCAGGACATTCGACGTCGAGGTCAACATCGCCAGCAACGCCGCGTTGTTCGAACCCAAGCCGTTGGTCGTTCCCGACGAGACGACGCTCGTCACGGCTGAAGTCACCGAATCGGTCAGATCCAAGTCGGTCACAGTTAACGTTCCGCTGGTGGACAATGTGGCATTGGTTTCGGTCAGACTCTCGGCTGCACTGTCGCCGCTCTCCATCGAGATCACCGGTGCATCGTTGGTGCCGTTGATCGTGATCGCGACCATTTGGGTGTCGGTGGCGGCTTGGCTGTCGGTCACTGTGATCGTGTAGGTCAGGACCAGGGACTGGCCGACGGCCAAGTAGTTGAAGTGCTCCGATCCGGAATTAAACGCCCAGGTTAATTGATCGGTGAGTTCCGAATTGTCCAAGACATTCGGCGTCGAAGTTAACATCGCCAGCAATGCGGCGGTGTTCGAACCTAGGCCATTGGTCGTCCCCGATGCGACAACGCTCGTCACGGCTGAAGTCACCGAATCGGTCAGATCCAAGTCCGTCACGGTCAATGTGCCACTGGTGGACAATGTGGCATTGGTTTCGGTTAGGCTCTCGACTGCACTGTCACCGCTCTCCACCGAAATCACCGGCGCATCGTTCGTGCCATTGATCGTAATGACCACCGTTTGGGTATCGGTTGCTGACTGGCTATCAGTGGCCGTGATCGTATAAGTTAGGACCAAAGACTGTCCCGCTGCCAAGTAGTTGAAGTGCTCACTGCCCGAGTTAAACGCCCAAGTCAATTGATCCGTCAGCTCGGTATTGTCCAAGACATTCGGCGTGCACGTTAGCATCGCCAGCAACGCGGCGTTGTTCGAACCCAAGCCGTTGGTCGTTCCCGACGCCACAACGCTAGTGACCGCCGAAGTCACCGTATCGGTCAGATCCAAGTCGGTCACGGTCAATGTGCCGCTGGTGGACAATGTCGAATTGGTTTCTGTTAGACTCGCCGCCGCGCTATCACCACTCTCTACCGAGATCACCGGCGCATCGTTGGTGCCATTGATCGTGATCACTACAGTCTGTGTCTCCGTCGCCGTTTGGCTGTCGGTCACTGTAATCGTGTAAGTCAGCACCAAGGACTGGCCGGCGGCGAGGTAATTGAAGTGCTCGCTGCCCGAAGTAAACGCCCAAGTCAATTGATCCGTCAGTTCAGTATTGTCCAAGACATTCGGCGTGGACGTCAACATGGCCAACAAGGCAGCGTTGTTCGAACCTAATCCGTTGGTCGTCCCCGAGGCTACGACACTCGTTACCGCGGACGTGACCGTATCCGTCAGATCCAGATCCGTCACAGTCAACGTGCCGCTGGTAGATAGTGTCGCATTGGTCTCCGTCAGGCTATCTGCTGCGCTATCGCCACTTTCCACCGAGATCACCAGTGCATCGTTCGTACCGTTGATCGTGATGACCACAGTCTGTGTGTCCGTCGCCGCTTGGCTATCGGTCACCGTGATCGTGTAAGTCAGCACCAACGACTGACCAGCGGCGAGGTAATTGAAGTGCTCGCTGCCCGAATTAAACGCCCATGTCAATTGATCCGTCAGTTCCGTGTTGTCCAGGACATTCGGCGTCGAGGTCAACATGGTCAGCAAAGCGGCGTTGCTCGAACCTAAGCCGTTGGTCGTTCCCGAGGCCACAACACTGGTCACGGTAGAAGTCACCGTATCAGTCAGATCCAGATCCGTCACGGTCAACGTACCACTGGTGGACAATGTGGCATTGGTTTCGGCTAGGCTCGCTGCTGCACTGTCACCACTTTCCACCGATATTACCGGCGCGTCGTTCGTACCGTTGATCGTGATAACAACGCTCTGCGTGTCCGTGGCGGCTTGGCTGTCGGTGACTGTGATCGTGTAGGTCAGTACCAACGACTGATCAGCGGCCAAGTAATTGAAATGTTCACTTCCCGAGTTGAACGCCCAGGTCAACTGATTCGTCAGTTCCGTGTTGTCCAAGACATTCGGTGTCGAAGTCAACATAGCCAGCAACGCAGCGTTATTGGACTGCAGACCATTGGTGGTCCCCGAGGCCACGACGCCGGTGACGGAGGATGTTACAGTATCGGTCAGATCCAGGTCGGTCACCGTCAGAGTACCACTCGTGGACAGCGTCGAATTGGTCTCCATCAGGCTCTCGGCGGCAACGTCACCACTCTCCACCGAGATCACCGGCGCATCGTTCGTGCCGTTGATCGTGATCACGACCGTTTGGGTGTCTGTTGCCGACTGGCTATCGGTGACTGTGATCGTGTAGGTCAGCACCAGGGATTGACCGGCGGCGAGGTAATTGAAGTGCTCACTGCCCGAGTTAAACGCCCAAGTCAACTGATCCGTCAGTTCGGTGCTGTCCAGGACATTCGGCGTGGACGTCAACATCGCCAACAACGCCGCGTTGTTCGAACCTAAGCCGTTGGTCGTCCCCGATGCCACGACACTCGTTACCGCTGACGTCACCGTATCGGTCAGATCCAAGTCGGTCACGGTCAATGTGCCGCTGGTGGACAATGTCGAATTGGTTTCTGTTAGACTCGCCGCCGCGCTATCACCACTCTCCACCGAGATCACCGGCGCATCGTTCGTGCCATTGATCGAAATAACCACGGTCTGTGTGTCCGTGGCGGCTTGGCTGTCGGTGACTGTGATTGTGTAAGTCAGCACCAAGGACTGGCCGACGGCCAAGTAGTTGAAGTGTTCCGAGCCGGAATTGAACGCCCAAGTCAATTGATCGGTCAGTTCTGTGCTGTCCAGGACATTCGGTGTCGAAGTCAACATTGCCAGCAAGGCCGCGTTGTTCGAACCTAATCCGTTGGTCGTCCCCGAGGCTACGACACTCGTTACCGCGGACGTCACCGTGTCCGTCAGATCCAGATCCGTCACAGTCAACGTGCCGCTGGTAGATAGTGTCGCATTGGTCTCCGTCAGGCTATCTGCTGCACTATCGCCACTCTCCACCGAGATCACCGGCGCATCGTTCGTGCCGTTGATCGTGATCACGACCGTTTGGGTGTCTGTTGCCGACTGGCTATCGGTGACTGTGATCGTGTAGGTCAGGACCAGGGATTGACCGGCAGCGAGGTAGTTGAAGTGTTCCAATCCGGAGTTGAACGCCCAGGTTAATTGATCGGTGAGTTCCGAATTGTCCAAGACATTCGGCGTCGAAGTCAACATGGCCAGCAACGCGGCGTTGTTCGAACCTAAGCCGTTGGTCGTCCCCGATGCCACGACACTCGTTACCGCGGACGTCACCGTGTCCGTCAGATCCAGATCCGTCACTGTCAACGTGCCGCTGGTGGACAGCGTCGCATTGGTCTCCGTCAGACTCGCTGCTGCACTATCGCCGCTCTCCGCCGAAATCACCGGTGCAACGTTGGTGCCGTTTATCGTGATGACCAAGTTTTGTGTATCCGTCGCCGACTGACTATCGGTGACTGTGATCGTGTAGGTCAGGACCAACGACTGACCAGCGGCCAAGTAATTGAAGTGCTCCGATCCGGAATTGAACGACCAACTCAACTGATCGGTCAGTTCAGTATTGTCCAAGACGGTCGGTGTGGACGTCAGCATCGCCAGCAACGCGGCGTTGTTCGAACCTAGGCCGTTGGTCGTCCCCGATGCCACGACACTGGTCACCGCGGACGTCACCGTGTCCGTCAGATCCAGGTCTGTCACGGTCAACGTACCACTGGTGGACAATGTGGCATTGGTCTCGGTCAGGCTCTCCGCCCCACTATCACCACTCTCCACCGAAATTACCGGTGCGTCGTTCGTGCCGTTGATGGTGATCACGACCGTTTGGGTGTCGATCGCGGCTTGGCTATCGGT
This sequence comes from Pirellulaceae bacterium, assembly GCA_018402565.1. GTDB lineage: Bacteria > Planctomycetota > Planctomycetia > Pirellulales > Pirellulaceae > M30B19. The sequence goes on from JAGYIQ010000007.1 coordinate 264,409, forward strand.
CACTGTTATTGTGTAAGTCAGGACCAAGGACTGACCAGCAGCCAAGTAATTGAAATGTTCACTTCCCGAGTTGAACGCCCAGGTCAACTGATCCGTCAGTTCCGTGTTGTCCAACACGTTCGGTGTGGATGTCAGCATCGCCAATAAGGCGGCGTTGTTCGATTGCAGGCCGTTGGTCGTCCCGGAGGCCACCACACCCGTCACTGCCGAAGTCACCGTATCCGTCAGATCCAGGTCCGTCACGGTCAACGTACCACTGGTGGACAATGTGGCATCGGTCTCGGTCAGGCTCTCCGCCCCACTATCACCACTCTCCACCGAAATTACCGGTGCATCGTTCGTACCGTTGATCGTGATGACCACGTTTTGAGTATCCGTCGCCGACTGGCTATCGGTGACTGTGATCGTGTAAGTCAGGACCAGGGATTGACCGGCAGCCAAGTAGTTGAATTGTTCCGATCCGGAGTTGAAGGCCCAGGTTAATTGGTCGGTCAGTTCCGTGTTGTCCAAGACATTCGGCGTCGAGGTCAACATCGCTAACAGTGCAGCGTTGTTCGATTGCAGGCCATTGGTTGACCCGGAGGCCACCACACCCGTCACTGCCGAAGTCACCGTATCGGACAGATCCAGGTCCGTTACCGTCAGCGTACCACTGATGGACAATGCGGCGTTCGTCTCGGTCAGGCTCGCTGCTGCACTATCGCCGCTCTCCACCGAAATCATCGGTGCATCGTTCGTACCGTTGATCGTGATCACTACGGTCCGAGTATCCGTCGCCGCTTGGCTGTCGGTCACTGTAATCGTATAAGTCAGTACCAACGATTGACCGGCGGCCAGCTGGTTAAAGTACTCGCTGCCCGAGTTAAACGCCCAGGTTAACTGGTCGGTCAGTTCGGTGTTGTCCAAGACATTCGGCGTCGAGGTCAACATCGCCAGCAACGCGGCGTTGTTCGAACCTAAGCCGTTGGTCGTCCCCGACGTCACGACGCTCGTCACTGCCGAGGTCACAGTATCGGTCAGATCCAAATCCGTCACGGTCAACGTGCCGCTGGTAGCCAGCGTCGCATTGGTCTCCGTCAGGCTCGCTGCTGCACTATCGCCGCTCTCAACCGAGATCACCGGCGCGTCGTTCGTGCCGTTGATCGTGATCGCGACGGTTTGAGTACCGGTGGCCGCTTGGCTATCCGTGACCGTGATCGTATAAGTCAGCACCAACGACTGACCAGCGGCCAAGTAGTTGAAGTGCTCACTGTCCGAGTTAAACACCCAGGTCAACTGGTCAGTCAGTTCCGTATTATCGAGGACGTTAGGCGTCGAAGTCAGCATCGCCAACAAGGCGGCGTTGTTGGATTGCAGACCCACGGTCGTCCCTGTGGCCACGACACTGGTCACTGCCGAAGTGACCGTGTCGGTCAGCTCCACGTCGGTGACCGTCAATGTACCGCTAGTTGACAGAGTCGCATTGGTTTCGGTCAAGCTTTCCGCTGCGCTGTCACCACTTTCGATCGAAATAACGGGCGCGTCGTTGGCGCCCTGAATGGTGATGGTGACCTGCGTGGTGCTGGTCAGTCCGCCGCTGTCGGCAATCGTGTAGGTGAAGACGTCTTCCAGCGACTGGCCGAAGCTAAGGGCTTGGACGGTCGCATTTTCATTATCAACGGTGTAGGTATATGATCCATCGGCGGCGATCGTGATGCTGCCATAGCTGCCGGTGATGGGCTCGCCGACAGGGCCGCTGGCTGACGCTGGAGCACCAGCACTGACACCGATTACGGTCAACGTGTCTCCCGCGTCGGGATCGGTGTCGTTATCTAGGACGTTCCCGACTGGATTCACACCCGCAGTGGCATTATTGACGCCACCTGCCTCGACCGCGATCGCCGAGTCAGATGTCGCCGTTGGTGATTCGTTGACATCCCGCAATCGTATCGTCACGTTTTCGTCGTAGGTGAGTCCGGCTTGATCGGTAACGCGAACGGTGATGATGTGACTGTTGGCCGTTTCGAAGTCAAGCAAGCTACCGTCAGCAACGGTCACCACACCCGTGCTGCTATCAATTGCAAAGCGCCCGTCGGCATTATCTTCTAATGAATAGGTGAGGGTCGCTTCCGCATCGGGATCGTAGCCGCGTGCTCGGCCGACGACCGTTCCGTTGGCCGCGTTTTCGTTGATCGAGGTGGCGAGCATGTTGGCAAGTAAGCCTGGTGTGCCCGATGCGATCGCGGTGGTGCGGTTGTTGTTGATCGCTGCTGCATCGAGAGCCGAGTTCCAAATGCGATAATCGGAAAGGGTGCCGTCGAAGTATCTTCCGCCGACAAAGGGGCCGCCACCGATGCCGCTGCTCGCAGTAGCTCCAACAGTCGGCCGCAGTGAGATCGCGTCACTTTGAATTCCGGTATCGGCTAGAACGCCATTGATGTACAGCGAAGGAGTCTTGTTGACGAACACAACTGCGATATCAGAATCGGGAGCAATGGCCCCTGAAAAAGTCAGCAGCGAGGCGAAAATGCTGCTGGAGTGTTGATACACGACGACACCGTTGGTGCCAATTGCCAAACCGATCGAACGCGTCGTCGCGCCGCTCGTCCCATAGGTTTGATCTCCTTGGTCCGGCATAACGGCCATACCGCCGTTTATTCCTGGGTTGTTAAGGCTATTGGATTCAGGGACCAGTGTAATGGCATGTCGCGGCGTCGCTTTGATCTCCAGCGTGAAGTCATCCAGCGACGGCATCGTCGCATTGCCGGAAACCACCGTGCTGGAGTCTCCGATAAACTGCGTGCCAAAGCCAATGTCCGTCGGAGCTTCGTTGACATCGGTCATGTTAATGGTGACGACTTCGTCGTAGGTCAGTCCACCTTGGTCGGTCACGCGGACTGTGACGTTGTGCGATGTCGCTGTTTCGAAGTCGAGCAAGCTGCCGTTCGCGACAGTGATCTGCCCCGTGGTGCTATGAATCGCAAATCGCCCATCGCCGTCAGCGACCAGTGAATAGTTCAGGCCCAGTATGCTATCGGGGTCAATGCCGGCTACGTTACCGACAAAGGTACCGTTGGTACTGTTCTCTGCTACATTCAAGCTGCTGGCCCAAACCCGAACGTTGTCCAAGTCCATGTCACTGCCCGAGATTATCCCGGTCGATTGATCTGTGAAGCGGAGTGTGGTCGAGGTATCGGTCGCAGTAAATGTGAAAGTGAAGGCACGATAGCCGGCACCTGGGGAGGCGGGAATGACACTGGTCGTATCCGTCACCGCTTGCGAAAGAACCGTGGAGGCCCCCGAAATCGCTTCGACCAGCAATTGGTGATTGACCGTGTTTGAGTTGACGTTTTGACCACCCATATCGAAGTCCAATGTGTACGTTTGGCCAACGACGGTGCTGAAACTCTGCTCCAATGTGCCCCCAGACGTATCGCCCCAGCCGTTGAAAGCGTAAGCGTTGGCTCCATCGCTAAAGCGATTAATACTACTATGTGCTCCGCCGATTCCTGTCGCTGACCATCCCGTCGGGCTGGTGCCTGTTCCCATTGGCCCAGTTTCGAATGAACCATTGACGAGCAAGTTGCTGCCGCCACCGATAGCGAGATGCGTCGGAGCTTCGTTGACATCGGTAATCGCAATTGTAATGACCTGTTCGTGGTACAAGCCAGCTTCATCGGTGGCTCGAACCGTGACGACGTGCGATGTTTGCGTTTCGTAATCGAGGTTCGCGCCAACTTTGACGCGGAGCTCGTTGCCGACGATTTCGAAGTTCGTCGTGTCGCCACCGACTAATGTGAACGTGACATCATCGTTGGGATCGGGGTCGTTGCTGCCGAGACGTGAAACGATCGTTCCCGCAACGCTATTCTCTGGAACGCTGGGGACGCCTTCAAACAGACGGATGTTGTCTAACGCGATGTCGACACCTGTGGTCGAAGTGGAGATATCGCTAAAACGAAGTGTGGTGTTGGTACTGTCGGCGACAAAGCTGAAACTGTATAGGCGATGGTCGGTGGGATTATGAGTGTTTGAAACGATGGTTTGACTCATCAATGTCACGTCACCCAGGACCTCCAATCGTAGGGTTTGGGCTTCGCCGTTTCCAAAAGCGCCATAATCGAACATGAGCGTGTAAGTTTGACCGGCAACCGTCGTGATCGTTTGCTGAATCACACCGGTATTCGGCATGTTCCCCCCACTAAAAACCGCTTGGCTAGTTCCATCACTGGGGTTGGCGTTGCCATTGATAATGACGTCGCCAGTCAAGGTCCACTGGGTACCGCCATTTTCGAATGAGCCATCGGTGATCAGGTTGACACCGGAGCCCGACGCCAGAATACTTGTTGGTGCTTCGTTAATATTCGATAAGTGGATCGTATAGGACTCAAGAAATGACAATCCGCCTTGGTCGGTGACGCGAATCGAAATGGCATGCGAAGCCGTTGTGTCGTAGTCCAAAAGTGTCCCTTCGGCAACTGTCACGACTCCTGTATTGGGATCGATTGCAAATCGTCCACTTGCGCTATTTGTCAGTTCATAAGTTAACGTGTTGCCGAAGTCAGGATCGAATCCAGATGCTGTTCCCACGATCGTGCCATTGGCGACGTTTTCAACGATCACGGCGGGGGTGAATGTGATGCTAGTCGGCGCATTGTTGGGTGGTGCCGGATTGATCGTGAATTGCTTGTCGAAGGTGTTTCCAACCGAATCAGTGACACGGACAGTAATGTTCCTCGGAGGATCGTTCTGGGCATCAAAGGTGGATCCCGCTTTGACCACCACATGGTCACCGAGTAGTTCGAAGTCGTTGGTGTCTGCGGCGACGATCACAAAAGTGAAGGTTTCATCGGGATCAGTGTCCGTGGGGAGCAGACGCCCAATGACAGCGCCGGCTTGCGTCGCTTCAATCAAACCTGGGGTGAATACCTTCTGCATGACATGCGAGCCGGAACTAGGGTTAAACGCGCTCCAAGCAAATACCAACGAACCATCGCCCCGCTGGGTGACACGTGGTTGAGTGTTCCAACCGCCTGGGTTGTCGCTGACACGGAATTCATCGCTAGTCGCGTTGCCGCTGGAATCGAAGGTTCTCGCCCAGACCGCCATGCTTTGCCCGTCTCCTGAACCGATCCAGGTGGCGACGAAACCACCATTGTTCAGCCGAGCGACATCGGGGCCCTGTTGATCGGCGGCGGTTGACTGCGCCAGTTGAATGTGCCCCGTTGAGAACGTTCCTTCGGTGTTGATGATCCGAGCCACCGCTGTGTTTCGACTGCCGTCCTCTCCAAAGGAGTGCCAGGCTACAACGAAGCGACCGTCGGGGAGGGCGGTGACTCGTGGCTCAAATTGGCTGCTGGACTGGTATTCGGAGTTCACGATAAAGTCGGTCGCGATGATACTGCCATCGGAATCATAAAGCTTCGCACGAATCCCCCAGCCACTTGAATCGCCATTGCTCGCATGCCAAGCGATTAGCGTTTGTCCCAAGTGGTTTGTGGCGGGCCGTGCCTCGCGTTGATCGCCAACATTGTCCGCGTGGATGAACTGCTCGGTTCCGATTTTGTTGCCTGCCGCATCAAAACGCTGCATCATTGCGTCCCAACTACTACCGTCGGGCTGAGTCAAGCTACGCCAAGTGACAATAAAACTACCGTCGGGTGCTGCGGATATGGCGGGATGGTCTTGATTATTTGCTGTGTACGTATTGACCAGTATTTCTGATCCGATCATCGTCCCGGTCGCGGTAAAGCGAGCGACTCGCACACCATGACCACTCCCATCACCGCCAGCGCCATTGGAGAACCAAGTTGCGACGAAGCCACCATCGGAAAGGGCGGCGACATTCGGGTTGTATTGTTGGTTTCCCTGATGAGCTTGATTAAGGTGAAAGTAGGGACCAATTGGATTTCCGTTTCCGTCAAAGATCTGTGCCGCGGGACCCCAGGTTGCACCGCCGCTGGTTTCAACGCCAACATTGCGCCAGACCAATAGGTGCCCGCCATTGGCCAATGTGGTAATCTCGGGATGCATCCACGACACTTGTGTGAAATGGTCGGTTTCCAGAATGCTGCTGAGCGGAACAAAATCATTCCCTGACAAACTGAAATGTTGTCGAAAAATGAAGTCGTTGGTCATTGTTGCGAAGGAGTTGTTACTGGTTTTCTGCCAAGTGAAGACCAGATCGCCATTGTCCAATTGAGAAACCACGGGCAGGTGCTGGCGTGCGTCGGCCAGGTAGGTGCCAAGTTGCAACTCGCTTCCCAGGTCAAGACCATTGGCGTCGAAACGCTGAGCCAGAACTCGATAGTTCGATCCAGCGTCGGAGGACGCATAGGCCACCAGAAAGGAACCATCGGCCAGCAAAGTTAGATCAGCTTGCGCTTGATCGTTGAGCGTGGTGGTATTCAGACGCCATTCGTCCTTTAGGACGGTTCCGGAACTGTCATAGATCTTGCCGAAGATCCCGTTCGAACTCCCGTCTCCCATGCGATAGGTGACCAACACCCGATCGCCATCAAGTGCGAGCATCCGCGGTTCAAATTGAGTGCCCGATGTTGTGGTATTGACTACAAAATTACTGCCGACGGTTACGCCACTAGAGTTATAGTACTGGCCCAGCACCGCGCTTCCGGAACCATCTGAAAAGTCGGTATTGTCCTGTCTCCAAGTCACCAAAAAGCTGCCATTGGCGAAGCCAACGATGGCCGGTTGGTATTGATTGCCAGCGCGATTGTCAACGATGATCTCGCCAGTCGCCGCGGTGCCATCCGCATTGAACTTTCTCGCGTAGACGTCCAGGAAATCCGCGAAGCCATCGGAGTCCTCGTCGGTATAACCTCGCCAAACAATGGCAAATCCCCCATCGCCCGTTGCAGCAACATCTGGTTCTTGCTGTCCACTCCAGGTCGTCACATTGGCACGAATCTGCCCTGTGATGGCAGTTAGATTGCCGTCAAACACTTTGAAGTAGACGCCATCACCACTACCATCCGCACCACTGTCACGCCACACGACGACCAAGTTTCCGTTACTTAATTGTACAAACCTATTCTCATATTGCTGATGACTAAGCATATTGCGTTCGAGCAGTTCTGGAACGCCGACGGCGTTGCCATCAACATCATATCGCTGGAACATAATGTCCCAGCTGCTATGAAAGTCCCAAGTCGAATAGACGACAGCGTAGCCACCATTGTCTAGCTGAATGGTGCTGTGGCGGAAGCCCGAGTAACTCGTAAACGACTGGATGATCTCTTGCGGCTGCGCGACTAAATCGTTCCCCGGACCGGCTAAGACAATGTCCGTTGGAGCGGCGTTAAAGACTCCGCGAGTCGTCTCAAAGGTGCTGTCAGCAAACTTGAACAGTTCAACATCGGTTAATGTGTCGGTTCCGTCGGGGCTGCCTGGACGGTTGTCTACGATGGTCCAAGTGCGATTTCCCAGATCGGTGATTGTGTAATCAGCCGCGTTGCCTGAGTAGATCGCCGTATCTCGCCCGATTCCGCCATGAATCGTATCGTTACCACCACCGCCAATAAAGGTATCGTCGAAGCCGACAGGCACGAACTCGACGACGAAACGATATGAGCCGATATCTGAAACGTCTCGCCACTCCCCGTTGGTATCCAGTATTAGCCCATCTTCCCATTGCAAACCATTGGGCTCGCCAGGTGCGAAATTCTGATACTGGACCGCGGTGCCATCGAACCAGACGAAGGCATCTTGCCGACCGGTATCGGAAGCTCCCAGCCAAACGTCATTGCCAGACGCTAGGGTGCGAACGAACTCGTTTTCGCTGGCTGTCATGATCGTGACCATCCGACCCTGGATGCCACCGACGCTGAGGCTTTCTGCATGAAGCTTGGCTTGGGCGAGCGCCATTGGGGTGTTGACTAGCTTATAAAACTTCCCGGTGACCTCGTTGTACTGCAGGGTGTTATCGAGCGCCAGAACATCAGCGACCGACAGATCGTCACCGATCAGGATATCGTCACCAGCACCACCAATCAGCGTGTCGTTATCGGTGAGTGCTCCTTGGCCGGTCATCCACGGAGTGATTGTGGTACCCGTCAGGCCAAATTCACCGATGTTGGGACCGCCATTCCAGATATTCGGGGTGACCGTGATGTCTCCGGATCGATAGCCGGCTTGTATCCCATAAACGACATTGGAGGTCCCCGCCAACATCGTGGCTGTATCATTTGTGAAGTCTACCTCCGCGATCAAGATGTCAGTATCTCGCGGAGTAAACGCATGAGCCGTATTGTTGTCGTCATAATACCACTTGCCATCTGAGCTACTGTACAGCACTCCGATAAAGTGGTTGGCATTTCCCGGGTGAGGGACATTCGCTGAAAAGCGATTGTATAGGTTCTCGACCGAGTACAAGATAAACCCAGTTCCTTCTCGTGCATCGGAGACAGCAACTCCGTTATTTAATGCACCAACGGAGTAGACCAACCCGCTACCTTGCAGCGTGTCATTGCCATCACCACCCACGATCCAGTCATTTCCCGCCTCACCATCGATAGTGTCGGGACCTGCGGATCCTAGTGAGAAATCTCCTGAGAATTCCGAAAAGTTTTGAGTTGTCCCTGCGGCGTTGACCACGATTCCGTGGTTGGTGAAATTGCTCAACGTGACACCTGTAACGCGGCTTCCTTCGCTGCCGCTGTTGAATGTCAGCCCGGTGGCAACCATGGACTGTCCGTTGAGAACCAACAGTGGAGTTCCTGCGTAACCCGTCAAGGTTCCCGCATGAATATGGACGGTATCTGTAACCGCAGGCAGGGCAGATGCCAGCTCAATGGTCTGGACCCCATTGGCCGCAATGTTGAAGATTATAGTGTCCTGACCAACCAAAGCGTTGGCATCGAGAATCGCCTGTCGCAACGAGCCCCCCCCGCTGTCGTTGGTATTGGTGACTGTGAAAGTATCCATCAGCCCCAGCCAGTCCGCTTGCAGGGCGGCGCTGACAACGACTTGTGTTTCAATCTGACCGATGTGATATTCCAATAACCAATTGCCGCCGAGCGTTGCGGCCCCTACGGGCGTGGTGCTGGCAGCAACATCGGCTCCCGTCCAATCCGCGATCTGACTCAATAGATCGCGACCGGTTTGGTCAGACGCCAGTTCACAACCGTAAATCAAGAGATCCGCGTCGGCATGCAGGACCGAGCCCCAGAGCAAAAAGTCCAGCTCTCGCGTAGCCAAGTTGCTGCTGTCCAGCCATGTTGAGCCCAGTTTCCAGGCTCGTGAGGTGCCATGCGATAGAATATGCAGCGCATCAATACTGCCCAATTCGTAGTCTGCCAATTGGGCCGTGACTTGGATCAGGCCGTCCAGGTGCTCGTCGATATACGCCACGTCGATTTGTCGCCAGGGGTCGGCCTGGGACAGCAAATCGTCCAACAGCTGTTGATAATTATGCAGCCCCTTGTCCACCAACACGACTTCGCGACGGATGCTGGCGGTGTCAGCCGATGGTACCGGTACTAGCACATCAGCTGGTTCTATCGATTGGTTTGATTCGTCCGTTTGATCGATGGTCCCCTGGGTCAAGTAATCGGTGTCAGCATCAAGTAGATCGTATGTCGTCGGCAGGTCAACTTCGGGCACAAATACACCGAAGGGAGAGGCGCTCATGAAGATGCGTCGCTCGAGTTCCTCGACATGCAGGTACGAAACCTTGGCAGCTTCGATCGATGCCAGTGTAGTAGGCGGTTGCCTTTGCAGCAATCGCAACCACTTCGGCCATTTCATACTGTATTTCCTAGTTGGCTGAGCGTCTCAAGCGCGGACTTTGCGCCATACTGCGACTTGTCAGCCAAGTGGCATGTTAAAGATTAGCCAAACTGCTTAATCTACCGAGCTGATTAGGAAGCTGTATTCGTTTAGATAAATCAAATGGGTTTTAAGAACATTGCCGGTAAAATCGATCGTTAACAATGATTTGCTTGTGAGTGTCCGATAGATTGGTGTCAAGGACAACACGCCACGATGCCTGAATGTCACCAATTCATGCCAGGCAGTGTGTTGTCCGGGATTGTCAGACGGTCACTCTCCATGGAGGCGACCGGAAATGAACAGTAATCGGCGGCATGATAGCCACTGGGTCGATGATTGCCGCTGAGACCACAGCCACCGAACGCGAGCTTTCCGCTTGCGCCGGTGGTCTGGCGATTCAAATTAACCACACCCGCTCGAATTTGGCCGATAAAGGGATCCCAGTCGGCCAGGTTCTCGGTCAGTAGACCGGCGCTCAGGCCGTACTGCGTGTCATTGGCCAATTCAATGGCCTGCTGTAGGTCGGCGACCCGATAGATTTGCAACAAAGGACCAAAGCACTCCTCGTCCGGAACACCAGCGATCCCGGTCATGTCGATCAAGCCCGGTGTCACCAATGCCGGAGTTTCTACCGGCGATGTTGGCTCCAATAGGACTTGACCACCGAGCCGCTTAAGTCGCTGCCAGAATTGCTGGATTTGTTGCCCTGCCTCTGCTGAGATCACGCTGCCCATAAAGGGTTCTGGTTGTTGGTCATACCAGCCCACGTCCAAGGCCGCAGCGCGCCGTGTCAGTTGATCGAGCAAAAGATCGGTACTTTTGTCTTCAACCAGGATCAATCGCCGAGCACAGGTGCACCGCTGCCCCGAAGTGATGTAAGCCGACAAGATGATCTGGTACACGGTAGCCGGAATATCTTGAATATGAGAAACAACCAGCGGATTGTTGCCGCCGAGTTCTAGAGCCAGGATCTTCTGCGGGTGAGCGGCAAAATGTTGATGAAAAAAACGACCTGCGTTGCTGCTGCCGGTGAACAGCAAGCCGTCAATTTGTGGGTGTTGGATAATGGCCCCGCCAGTCTCGCGGCCACCATGCACCAAGTTGAGTACCCCAGGTGGCAGCCCTGCTCGTTCCCAGGCCGCGACTAACCACTGGCCGACGGCAGGTGTCAGTTCGCTGGGCTTAAACACCACCGTATTGCCCGCTAACAAGGCCGGCACGATATGGCCGTTGGGCAGGTGAGCCGGGAAGTTAAACGGCCCCAGCACGGCCAAAACACCGTGCGATTTGTAACGCGTCACCACGCGTTCCGGCCCGGTCTGTTCCCACTGCATATCGCGGCGCGTTTGCAGGGCGGAGATGGCCAGATCGACCTTGCCGGCCACCGAGGCCGCCTCCGCTTTGGCCTCCCACAGAGTCTTGCCGGTTTCTCGAGAAATCAGCAACGCTAAATCGGCTGCGTGCTGCTGCACAACGACCTGGTATTGACGAGCCACGGCGATGCGTTGGTCCACACTGCTGCTCTGCCAACGGGGCCAGGCCGCTCGTGCTGCGCGGACGGCGGCATCGACTTGTGTCTCGTCGGCCGCGACTCCCTCCCAGATCACCTGACGTTGACAGGGTGACGTGGATTGCCAGTGGGCATGGTAACCCGACGGTTGTGGCAACGCCGCAAATCCTTGCCCACTCTGCCATTGACCATCGATGTACAGGCGTCCATGGATGACCTGCTGAGCCTGCTGGGCGACAACTGAAAACGATTCCCAGGCAGCCATGGACGTTTCCTTAAATATTGAGTGCAGGAGATTAGGGGGTAGCCACACGCAGGGAGTCACCCGCGTCGACTTGAAGTGCCGTGGCCATGTCAGCCGTCAGCGTGACTCGACCTTCGCTCAGATCCACGGGGCCCAGGACCGCGTTGAAGGCTTGCCCCGCTTTGGCAACCAGCATCGGTTTTGAGGCAGAAACTGAACCAATTCTCTCGACAACCGCGCGGTGGCTCTCGGCGATGGTGCGAATCTCAGCAGTATTGGCATGGACCACGGGTCCGCCATCAAAAATATCGACAAATCCCTGGTAAACAAAGCCCTGTTTCTGCAGCATCGCCAATGCCGGCCGCGTGTCCAGATGGACCTGCCCCACCACATCCCGCGCCTCTTGGGGCAACAGCGGCAAGTAGATCGGGTGCGTTGGCATCAGGTCTGCCACAAAGTTTTTGGAGACGGTCAAGAGCATGACCGCTCGCGGGAATTCAATCTGAAAAAAATGGCTGCCCAAGGCATCCCAAAAAGGCGATCGCCCTTGCCGATCGATTACCCCACGCATTTCCGCGATCGTCATCGAATCGAACCGCTCAGGGAACTCGGCCATGTAGAGAAACCTCGCCAACGACAGAAGTTTGCCGTTGCCTTGGCCCCAGTACTCCGGCAACAAGAACAGGCTGCCAATCTCCGTCGGACCATCGTGTTCCTTGCGCAAGTGCAGCACGTCGATCTCGCGGTAGACCCCCAGCTCTTTCGATTCGTGAATCGACTTTTCGATACCATAGGCATAGAAAGGTTCGTAACCGCCGACCTTCGAGTAAATGGAGCTGGTCCCGACAACCGCACCACTGTTCAAGTCCTCCATCACAAACACGTAGGGCAGGCCTGTCATCCGCTGCGACTGGCGTCGGAATGCAAAGGTAGAGTTCTCCAAGCGATCGTGCAGCTGTTCTCGCGTAATCTTGAGCGATGTCAGCCCATCGTCTGATCGCAAAATCAACGCATAGAGCGCATCCAAGTCAGATTCGATCGCCGGTCGCACTCGCAACATGAACGTTATCCTTGACGATCGGCGACCATCTGAGCAACCACTTGTTCCAAGATCCCGCAGGCCTCGCGAATATGCTCTGAGCGAGTCACCAGCAGTGGCATCAGAAACCGCACACGAGCCGGCGCGTCACCCGCCACAAAGCCCATCAATCCCGCCTCATACAGACGCATCGTCAAGTCTTTGGCCGCAGCTGCCGAGCCATCAAACGGTGTGAGTCCCACCATCCCCCCCAGTCCATGCGGGCCATTCAGCGAACCCGGGAACTTGGCCTCGATGGCCTTGATGCCAGTGACAAATTCGTTGTGCAATTGCATGGTCCGACTTTGACCAGGGTCCTGTGCGAAATGCCCACCCGCTTGCAGCCCGCGCAAGATCTTCAGTCCCGCCATGATAGAAGCACTGTTACCCGTAAAGGTCTGGCTGACCAAACCCGGCTTGGGCTTGTAATTCGTAGTGAACAAAGTAGCGCAAACCTGAGTGATCTTGCCCACCGTTACGATGTCGGTCAGCTCATCCAGACCGAAGTGCTGGAAGGCAAATGGACGATTCGTCCGCGCGAAGGATTGAACCTCGTCGCAGATCACCGCAATGCCCAGTTCGCGAGCCCGCCCAGCCAACGTTTGAAAGAACTCGGGGCTGCCCGCGTAATAGCCACCTTCGCCAGCGATCAGCTCCATCCACAGAATCGCATGTTGTCGCGGATAGCGAGCCACCTGACGTTCGAAGACCGCCATCGTGCGTGCGAGACTGCCAGCCGGATCCCGATAATCAAAAAAAGGCAGATAATCCACTACAGTAGTCGCAGGCAATCCGACTCGGTAGCCCGGTCGATCCGTCATGTTGCTCAGGGCAATCGTCCGGCCGCAAAAACAATTGTCGAAGGCAAAGACACGCTGGGCCGGGAAGTTTTTCTGATAAGCAATCTTCATGGCGTTCTCATTCGCCATCGCCCCGCTGGTCGTCAAAACCGCGTGTTGCAAATCGCCACCACTTTCCAAAGCCAGCTTCACCAACAACTCGCTGAACTCGACCGACGGCTCGTTCTGTTGCAGGTTGCCTTGCATCACCGTATCACACAACACCGCATCGATCCCGGCGTCGATCAAATCCAGGTTGGAGTGCCCCATGCCATGCACACCAATCCCAGTGATGAAGTCCAGTTTCACACTGCCGTCAGCCAGTTCGACGTAGGGGCCGTTCCCTAAACCGGATGACAAGTAGGGGAAGTACAGGGTTCCACCACGCAGTTGTTCGAACTTGGCGACTTTGGCGGCGTAGTCCGACACCAGTTCCGGGCGTGGACCGCGGACCTGCTGCAGGCTGGATTGGTGGTCACGCACGGCGGATACCAACAGTGCTTTGGCCTGAGCAATACGGGGGTCGGCGGCCAATTGCTGGGCCAAAAGGACGGATTCAGGTTGATGGCTGGACACGGGTTTCTCCCAACAGACGAGCTTGTCAAGCGACACGGCTTCTGTGCCGCTGTTACGGATTCTGGCAAATTAGCGGCGAATCGGCTAGAGTGCCTGCAGCGGATCCGCGTAAATCCGGGACTCCCCGCCGACTTGTGGCGGGCCGTTGTTTCGCGTCGCTCGGAATCGTGTCGACGTAGACCCAGGAGACCAATGATGTGGCAAAGGTTCGATTTTTGCTCCTGGGATGGGACGACTCTGTCGGCAGGTTGTTGGACCTTCGACGAGAGTTCCTGTCACAATCCAGGGCCCGATCCAGAGCCTGCGACGCCTGCATTCGCGTCCGCATCAGGTGATTTCCTCGCAACGAACGCCCGCTCGACACCCGACATGGGACTGGGGTGGCCCCCCCTTACTCCCGGGACTGATACCGCCCCGATCGTGCTGATCCACGGACTGGGCGAGCACTTGGGACGCTACGACTCCTGGGCGGCAGAATGGTCAGCCGATGGCTACAACGTGTTGGGGTTCGATTTGCGTGGTCACGGCTTGAGTCCCGGTAAACGAGGCGACACTCGCCGGCTCGAAGATCATGTGCAGGACATCCTGACGTTTTTGGACGGGGTCCACGAGCGACTGAATCGCCCCCATGCAACGACCATTCCCGTGATTGCTCACAGCATGGGCGGGCTGCTCGCCCTGCGAGCCGCTCAACAACGTCCGGGAGATTTTCTCAAACTGTTGTTGCTCGCTCCCTACTTTCGCCCGGCCTTCCAGCCCCAAGCTTGGCGGTTGATGACAGCTCGCATGTTGAACAGGTGGTGGCCGGGACTGACCTTGAACGTCGGGCTACGATGGGAACAGTTCGCGCGGGACCTGGCCGTCCGTGAGGCCATTCGGCTGGATCCGCTGTCGCATCAACGGCTCTCCGTTCGCTTGGCACTGGAACTCCTGGCCAACGGCGAGGCGCTGCTGCATTCCAACGAAACATTGGCGGCCAAGGGCTGCATCCTGCACGGCGATGCCGACACGATCAACTGCCAGGCGGCCTCGAAAGACTTCGCTCAACGCCAGGCCCACGTCAGCTTCCATACCATCCCCGGCGGTTACCACCAGATCCACAACGACTCCGACACTCGCCCCCTGGTTCGAGACCTGATCCGTGGGTTCTTGGCCGCTGCCGATTAAGAAGTTGCACTAGTGCTTTGTCACAGCCAAAACTTGGGGTGTGGCAAAGGGGTCAGGCGTCAATTGTGCGCAGCACCCGCAGGGCCGTTCCGGCAATTGACGCCTGACCCCTTTGCCACACCGATCCCAAAATTAGATTGTGACAAAGTACTAGCTGATCAGTTCCGCGACCACATGCCCATGCACATTGGTCAGCCGTCGTTGGATGCCGTTGTGGTAGAAGGTCAATCGCTCGTGATCGATACCCAACAGATGCAAGACCGTCGCGTGTAAGTCGTAAGTGGTGACCGGGTTTTCGACGGCTGCATACCCCAGTTCATCGGTGTTGCCGTAAGCGAAACCGCGTTTTAAGCCCCCTCCCACCAAGACGTTGGTGAAGCCCTGCGGGTGATGGTCGCGACCGGTACTCAAGGTCCCGCTACTGGCCTGAGCATAAGGCGTGCGACCGAACTCGGTGGTCAGCATCACCAAGGTCGAATTCAATAACCCCTGTTGCTGCAAGTCCTGGATCAGTCCAGCGATTGGCTGGTCCACGCGCAACGCTTCTCCCGTATGGCTCTTGTAGCCCTTGCCCAGCAAGTCGTCGTGCGCGTCCCAAGACACGCCATCCCCGGTCCAGATCTGCACGGTGCGAACGCCCGCTTGGATCAGCCGCCGAGCGGTCAACAGATTCCGACCCGTATCGCGTGTCTCGGGTCGATCCAAACCATACAGCCGATGGATGTGTTCCGGCTCCCGTCCCAAATCCAAGACCTGCGGGATCGCGGCTTGCATCCGAGCGGCCAACTCGTAACTGCGAATGCGAGCCACCAATGGATCCGAATCGACTTGTTGCTCCAGATGAGTGCGGTTCAACTGCTGCAGCAGCTCCAACCGTGCTTGTTGCGTCTCCGGGGTAAGCGCTGTCGCCGGAGCCAAATCCGACAACGGGTTATTGCCTCGCGTGTTGAAGGCCACGCCCTGATGTTGAGCCGGCAGGAAGCCGCTGCTCCAATTGAAGGCCCCACCGGCCGCATTGGGGATGCCGCGCGCGTCGGGTAAGACTACAAAACTGGGCAAGTCTTCATTCTCGGACCCCAGCCCGTAGGACAACCAAGCTCCCAGCGTCGGAAATCCCATCTGCCGAAAGCCCGTATTCGCCTGGAAAATCCCCGGGATGTGATTCGCCGTCTCCGCCACCATCGAACGAATGACGGTCAATTGGTCAGCCACTTCCGCCAAACGCGGAAATAAATCCGAAATCCACAGGCCACTCTGGCCGTGTTGCTGAAACCGATAATGGGGACGATGCAGGCGTCCAACCTTACCAAAAAAGGCATCGGCTTGCCCGAACGTCTCGGGCAATTCCTGACCATGATGCTGCTCCAAGTCCGGCTTCCAATCGAACGAGTCGACATGACTCAGCCCACCGCCGAGAAAAATGTGAATCAATTGCTTCGCCCGCGGCGGATGGTGCAAGCCGTCCAGTCGCGTTTGATCCAACGCGGCAGCCAAACGACCCTCGAGAGCCAACAGTTGCGCCAAGGCGATACCTCCCACCCCCAGCGCCGCGTGATGCAACAAGCTGCGACGAGTCAATGTGGGTTCGATCATAGGGAGTCTCCTGTTGGCTCAGCATCAATTCAGAAAGATAAACTCGTTGGTGTTCAGCAACACCAAGCACAACTGCTCCCAGCCATGAGCCGCGACAAACGCCTCCGCGACTTCGATTTCGTCGGCCAACGGCTCACGAGCATAAGCCTGTTGCCACGCACGTCGCAATCGCTCATGGACGCCGGGACCGCATTCCTGCTCCAGACGCTGGGCCCAGTGCCGACCGATCTGCTCCATGCGCGTGTTGTTCAACAGCTGCATCGCTTGAATCGGCGTGATCGTATGACTACGCGTCGGTGCCATCACGCTGGGCTCCGGGCAATCGAAGGCCTGCAACAACGGATGATGACCGGAACGAGCCCACAGTCGGTACAGCGTGCGTCGATTGACCTCCGGGTTAAACGCATCGTCCGGATCGGTGAACTCGGCGTTGTTTTCGCGTTTGACTTGCATGTCCAGGAAACTGGGACCGCCGATCCGCAGATTCAGTTGCCCAGCCACCAGCAACGCGGCGTCGCGGATCGCTTCACCCTCCAAACGTCGACGATTCGCCCGCCACAGCCAGCGATTCTCGGCATCCATCGCCAGGGCCTGCGCCGGATTGGGATGCTGGGTCGAAGACTGGCGATAGGTCGACGACAAGACCATGCATCGATGCAGGGCCTTGAGACTCCAGCTCTGGCGTACCAATTCGTCGGCCAACCAATCCAACAGTTCGGGATGGGAAGGCCGACCGCCGCTAAAGCCAAAATCGCTCGGGGTATCGACAATCCCTCGACCGAAATGGTGCTGCCACAACCGATTGACGATCACACGAGCCGTCAAGGGGTTCCGCGGATCCGTCAACCAACCAGCCAACGCCACGCGTCGTTCGGCCTCCGGGGCATCCGGCGACAACGCGAAGTCCGCCTTCAGTCCACCCAGCGACAATGCCGCCAAGCCGCGCGGCACTACCACCGGGCCCGGCAAACTCGGATCGCCTCGCTGCAAAACATGGTACACCGGCGGCTGTTGAGGAATAATCACATGCGCCGAGCCATCAAACCGCTGAGCGGCCAAGCGTTGCTCCAGCTCCTGGCACTGGTCCCGCAACTCGTGATACTCCGCCCGCTCCGCTGGTGTCGCATGTGCGAGAACCTGTTGCCAACGACCGACATTGCCGAGACTCTGCGGATCGCCACTATTGGCCTGTTGACGGATCTCTTCGCCAGACAGGGCTCGCGCGTAAATTGCCAGCCCATGAACCTTCCCCAACCAGGGGCGATCACCCGTTACCTCGTTACCGACCGCCAGCGAGAAGCCTTCGTCCCAATTTGCCAAAGTCCCGCCGACCGTTTTCTGCCCCACCTCATGTCCGTCCAAATAAAGTGTGGCCTTGCCCGCTGGGTCACAGGTCAGGACAACATGCAACGGCCGATTCGGCCACTCCAGCGGTGCGGAGCCGAACGAAGGCATGCCATTGCTGTCGGTCGTGGTCGTCCGCAGCCGAACATCCAAGCGTTGGCCGTCCTGTCCCAACGTGAAGTTTCGTGCACCCGAGTCGAGAGACAAAGTGACGATCCGGGCCGGTCCACTCTGCTGCGGCCGCTCGCTCTCCAGCCAGACTTCCATCGAGAACTGGCCGGACGCTTTAATCGCCCGCGTCCACTCGCTGGCCACCTCAGCCGGCACTTTCACACCGCCCCGACTCGAGATCGGCTTACCAGTCACGCGGCTGACCTCGCCTCCCGTGGACAATCGATAAAACTCCAGTTCGGCCACGTGGCCCTGGGCCGACTTCGCCAGCATCAGTAGACGATCTTGACCGGCGACTTGAGGATCGATCCCTGACGCTGAATCGGCCTGGAGCGCGGGAGCCCTGGCGGTCCAAACCGATTGCAAATCGACAAGGCGCCGCTGCAGCTCGCTCAGTTCTTGTTGCCAAGCCCCACGCTGAGGCAAGACAGGCTGCACCGCAATGCCCGTGCGTTCGCGTTCACCTTGGTGAACGCCCCCCAGAGCCGCCGCCAATTGGTAGTATTCCGTTTGTGAGATGGGATCGTATTTGTGATCGTGGCAGCGACTGCAGTTGACCGTCAAACCCAAGAAGGTTTGGCTTAAGGTTCCGACCAGATCCTCCAGGTGCTCCCAGCGAGCGGCGGCGCGCATGACGGGTGAACCTTCCAAGTGTCCCACTTGATCCCAGGTGCCGCACACGTGATAGCCGGTCGCCATCCAGGCGTCGAAGTTGTCGGGTTCCAGCACATCCCCAGCAATTTGCCAGCGAACGAACTGATCGTATGGCAGATCTTGATTGATCGCTCGCACCACCCAATCGCGATACTGCCAGGCATGCTCGCGAATCCGATTCCGTTCATAGCCCTGCGTCTCGCCAAAACGAACCACATCCAACCAATGCCGAGCCCAACGCTCGCCATAATGCGGAGAAGCCAGCAAACGCTCCACCAATTGTTCGTAGGCGTCGTTGCGTTGGTCATGCACAAACGCCTCGACTTCGGCTGGCGTCGGGGGCAACCCCAGCAAATCAAAACTGAGGCGACGAATCAAGGTCCGGCGATCGGCCGGTGGCGAGGGACTTATGCCGACTTGCTCGAGTTGATGCAAGACAAACAAATCGATTTCATTTGCTGCCCAAGACGATCTTCCGACTGCGGGGGGTGTCGGTCGCTGAACCGGCTGCAGCGACCACCAATCGTAACCGGCCCGCCGCTCGCTGGAGTAAGCCAAGGGATCAATCGCCGTCCCCTCCCAACGTCCACCCGACTCCAGCCAGCGCCGCAACACGTCCCGCTCTTGATCTGTCAGCGGTGGACGGTTCTTGGGCATTTCGCCGGCATCGATCATTTGCCAAGCCAGGCCCGCTGACCAATCCGCTGGATCAATCGCCGGGCCCGATTCTCCGCCCGCCAAGGCCGTCTCCGCCGTCGTCAGATCAAGACCACCGGCGGCCGTGGTCGAACTGTGACACTCCAGGCAACGTTTGGCCAACAGCGGAGCAATCTGCTGAGCGAAATCGACGTCCTGGTACGCCTGCAAAGACAGGGCAGGCCACTGCACGATCCAGAACAAAGTCAGGAAACCAACGAGCGGACCGCTGACAGACACCCCGTTTCGATACTGGTTCATGGCCTATCTCCCGCCGGTCATTGTATCCGATTCGGACGCCGCTGGCAAAATTTTGCCAGCGATCCTGTTTTGTAACCGTTCACGCTCCGCAGGAAAGTTTACCCGTAAGCGATGAAAATGGCTGGCGGCATTCGTAGGGTGTCGTGGAGCAAGTCGTGACATGACAAATGTTATTGCGAAATCAACGTCTAATAAAATTCACAACATCGACCAGCGAAGGATCGACTTGCGCGGGCGAACCATTCCCCGAGAAAAATCTCCCCGCCCCAGAAAGACGCAATCGTTCACGGATGCTGTTAGCTGTTAGCATAGGGCATCGGGCATCGGGCGTACATTTTGCATTTTTCATTCTCCATTTTTCCTTTGTCATTATCTTCAAACGCCGTTCGGCTCTCTCTGTCTCTCCCTCTAAGAATTCCGAGCGTCCGTATCTTCTCTCGCCGTTCAAGTTCCCTACCGTGCGTGAACGGTTACCCTGTTTTTGGCCTTTGACCAGAGCCATTCCCCCCCGTCAGGTTACTGATCGGACTGTTTCTCCGCCTCGGCTTTCGGTCGCAGAAACGGAATCGGCTTCAATTCCACCTGCTTGATCGACTGCAAGTACTCCAACACCGCTACCGACCGCTCGCCACCCACCTGAGCGTGGAAGTGCAAGGAGAAGCCATGCGGCCCTTTGGCATCAATCAAATCCGGTTGCAGGGTCAGGAAACTCCGCACCGCATCGATCTGACCGGTCATCGCCGCGCAGAAGATGTCGATCCGAGCGCCCCGTTCCAACAAGTACTCCACGATGTCGTGCTTGCCCATGTGCGACGCGCCACCCAAGGCCGTTTCAAAATCGCCGCCACCCCAATCCACGGCCCCATTCAGTAGCCCCGGCTCACGTTCTAAAAGCTGCTTGACCATGGCCAAATCCGAATGCGCAAAAATCACAAAATCTTGCAGCAACTGACGATTCACCTGCTCCTTGGCCCAGGACGGCTTGAACTTGGGTGGGTCGTAGTTGCGTTCGAAGGCAGCTTCCCGCGGCCCCTGCTCGTCCTGCTCGGTGGACCTGCCCATCGCCGTCGCCACCGACAACGTGATCGCAGAACCTGTCGCACCGAGAAAAAGTCGTCGAGTCGTTTTCTGAGACATCTTCTACCTATGATCCGTTGGGGGTAAAACTTGACTTAACCGTTCACGGTTGGGAGGCAATTCCTGGGGCGGGTGCTTCGGGCTTGTTGATTTTTCCGTAGCGGAATGCGTCAAGCATTTCGATTGACGGGAAAACGCCGTGTTTTTGCCCGATTCTCTTGAATCGGGCAGCCCATTCGCGAGTAAGTCTGGAAAAATCAACAAGCCCTCAAGCGTTTCGGTTGATGGGAAAACGCCGTGTTTTTGCCCGATTTCCTTGAATCGGACAGCAACTTCGCGTGTGAGTCTAGAAAAATCAACAAGCCCCTTGGCCGACACCCTAGTCTAAGCTGCCACAGATTGCGTAGAAAGTAGCCACATGGCCACCCCCAAGAACGACAGCCGACTTTTGGCCATTGGCGATATCCACGGCTGTTACGACGCCCTGGTCACGCTATTCGAGTACGCGGCCATTACCCCGCAAGACCAGGTCGTCTTTCTGGGTGATTACGTGGACCGCGGACCCGATTCCGCTCGTGTGATTGAATTCTTGATGGCCCGCATGACGGCGGGTGACACGGTCTGTCTGCGTGGAAATCACGAAGTCATGATGTTGGATGCTCGGCATTCCCTGCCCACTCGACGCGCCTGGAGCCTGGTCGGCGGTGACGCGACCTGGGATTCGTACACGCGCACCGGCCATCCCGCGGGCCTGGATGGCGTTCCCGCCAACCATTGGCAGTTTCTGGAGAACCTCTCTCCGTATTACGAAACGGACCACGCGATTTTTGTGCATGCCTCGTTGGATGCGGAACTGGCCATGCCCGACCAAGTCGAGGCGGACCTGTTTTGGGGGGCCTTTGATTCGATCGGCCCACACTACTCCGGCAAAACGGTCATCTGTGGTCACTCGTCACAAAAGAGCGGACTTCCTAAGTCGACAGGGTTCTCCATCTGCATCGACACCTGGGCCTGCGGCCATGGCTGGTTGACCTGTTTGGACGTTCGCAGCAGCCACTATTGGCAGGCCAATCAAGCCGGTGAGACCCGGCAGGATTGGTTGAACAACGACTGACGCTAGAGGCAATCCTACTTTTTCTCTTTCAGGCTTTCGATTTCCTTTTGCCGATCCAGATGCTTTTGGCCGTCGGTGATCCACTTGGCGGGCTCGTCCCCCCGCAAGTAATGCCCGAACCATTCGCGAATCCGGTAATGGTAGTCCACCTGATTCTCTTTCTTGACCAGACCGTGGTTCTCACCTGGATACACCAACATCACAAACTGCTTGCCCGCCAATCGCGCCGCATTGTACAGTTCGACCCCTTGATTGAAGTCGACCGCGCCATCCTCGTCGCCAAACGCGATCATTAACGGCGTCTTCATCTGATCGATCGAGAAGATCGGTGAGTTCTTGATGTAGGTCTCAACGTCCTGCCAGAACGGCCGGTTCATACGACCTTGACTCTCGTGAAAGATCCACGCATCCGTCTGACCCGAATTCCAGTAAATGCTCATCGACATGCTCATCATGTTCGTCAACGGCGCACCGGCAATGCCCGCCGCAAACAGGTCGGTCTGGGTGACGATAAACGACGTTTGATAGGCACCCCACGAGTGACCGATCAAGCCGATCCGCTTCTCGTCGACCATGCCGCTCTCCAGAACCTTCTTCACGGCCGGCACCACGCACTCCACGGCCGACAAACCGGGGTTCTGCGGTCGATAAACGATGTCTGGCTCAAACACAAAGAATCCATCAGCCGTAAACGTCGCGTTATTGTACGGCCGCCGCTCGGACGGGACCGCAAAATTATGCAATCCTTGAGCGCGCTCTTCGTAGATGTAGACGATCATCGGGTATTGCTTGCCCGCCTCGTAGTTGGCCGGATAATACAAGGCACCCTGCAAGTCGACCCCGTTGGCATTGGTGTAGTTCACAAGTTCGGCTCGGGACCAGCCATACTCCTTGAGGAACGGATTGGTGTCCGACAACATGCGTGCATCAGTCAAGTTGGCATTGCCGACCCAGATATTCGGAGACACGTCCGCCGCTTGCTCGATGTACGCCAGTGTCGCGGCCTGCTTGGCCTTTTGCAGCCGTCCGATGTTGCGGTCCTTCCAGACCAACCGTTCGGCCTGACCCTTTTGCTCGGCCAGCACGAGCTTGCCGATGCCAAACTTCTTGGAGCGATCGCCGTACAAGCTCAGATACATCGGTTGATCGACCTCCACCCACGGCTCGTCGATCGGATCCAGCACCAGTCGCCGATGTCGGATTTTGTCCTCTCGACCGTTCGTCAGCCGTACTGGCGCGACGGCCTGATCCATCGAAAACGCCCAAACGTCGAACTCGTCGTACAACAGCAGATGATCCGACGTCTTGGTCCAGCCAGCGATCCCCCAGGGGCTCTTCTCGGCCGTTAACGTGTCATCCGTCGTATCATAAAAGGGGATATCCAGACCGCTCGTCAGGTCCCGCTGGGTCTGAGTCTCCGCGTCGTACAACCAAAACTGCTGGTCTTTCATGTAGGCGATGAAGCGGCCATCCGGCGACGAGGGGAAAGCAAACTTATTCCGCTCGACGATCTTCGCCTGCGCACCCGTACGAACATCGATCAAGTACAGGTCGTTGAATGTAGGGCCGAACTTCTTCAGCTCCTCATAGGGCGAGTTGTCATAGCCGATGGCCCGCTTCTGTTGCTCGCACAAGGCCACCGAGGAATAGTGTTCTTCACCCAGTACCACCAGCTTCTGTTCATCCAGCCACCAAGCCGCCAGTCGCGACTTGTTCTTGTCGCGAGACGCCTGTTTCTTTTGCAGCGGAATGATGTCCACGTCGCGAGCGTGCCAGACCTCGACGTTGGCGGGGTCCTTTAAAGAATCACGCAGAGACTTTTGATCTTTCGTTGCTTTGTCCGCCGTTTTGTCGGCAGAACCTGCGTCGGCCTGTTTCTCCACGGGTGCTGACTTGTCGGCCTCGCCATCTTTGGACGGGGACTTGGCCGCTGCGTTGCTCGTCGCGTCTTTAGCATTGGCATCCGCTTTAGCACTGGCATCGTCTGGCTTGGATTTCGTCAGTTTTTCTTTGGCCAACTCCGCACGGGACTTTCCATAATTTTTCGGTTTCTTTTCCCAGGGTTGCAGGCCAAAGAACAGGGTCTGGCCATCGTCCGACCAACGCAGCTTCGCCGCGCTGACGATCCGCAGATCGGCCGGGTGATGCTCGTGCGCAGCGGGATCGTAAGTCAGGGTCGAAGCGATCTTTCCCGTGCTCAGCGTCTCCTGCAAACCCCGCCAAGCCTGGACAGAGAACGCGGCATCCTCTTTTTCTTCTCGAGGGAACTCGACCATCACGGCCAAGTCGTCAGCGTCTTTTCGCCAAGTCAATTCGGTATACTTGCGCTCCGACGAGTCCAGCGTTCGGAGTTTTCCGGCCAGGCAATCGTAGACCTGCACCCCATTGCCCGCTTGGTCTTCGGTCTCAATCGTCATTGCCAACAACGACCCGGGACGATTGAAGGCGAAGGT
Organism: Pirellulaceae bacterium; assembly: GCA_018402565.1. Classification (GTDB taxonomy): domain Bacteria; phylum Planctomycetota; class Planctomycetia; order Pirellulales; family Pirellulaceae; genus M30B19. The sequence goes on from JAGYIQ010000007.1 coordinate 288,954, forward strand.
CTTTACATTGCCAAAATGAGTATCGATTTGATGGTACAGATCACCCGTCAGATCACGTAGCACCAACCCCGCGGCTTGTGTCTTGCTGTCTTTGGGCGCGTAGCGACGCATCGCCAAGAAGCGACCGTCCTCGCTGAAGGCAAACGAAGCCACGTTGTCGATCTCGAGGCGGTCTCCCGTCAATAGGTTCCGCAATCCCAGCTTTGTCTTGACGGGTTCTTTGGCTTTTTCCAACTTTTCCCGTTCGGTCGGACCAAGCTCGATCAGGTAGGCCAACCATTGGCTGTCGCCCGAAAACTTTGCCTGGGCTCCAAATGGAATGGATTCGGTGGCCTCGGTCGCCAACATCCGCAGTCGGAGCTCGTTCTCTTCGTTGACTCGCGCGACCGCGTAGACCAACCATCGGCCATCGGGCGACAAGGAGTAAGAGCTGAGATTTTCGAAACGCCCGTACTCCGCCGGCTGCACAGCCCCCGCCGCGTTCTGCGTCGCGTTTCGAGGGTTCGGCGATTGTGTCACCGATGCCTCCACTGACTGGGGGGCAACGTCCGGCGACGGTTCTTGGTTGGCCAGCGGCGTTTGGGACGACTCGTGTGGGACTTGGGTAGGCTCGACAAGCGACTGAGAGATCGGTGCCTGAGTAGCTGGTACCTGCGTAGCTGGTACCTGAGTAGCTGGTACCTGAGTAGCTGGTACCTGCGTAGCTGGTGCGTCCGCGATGGGCTCTTGCTTCGCGATAACGCAGGAGCCGACCAACAGCCATAGGCACCCGATAGCCCCTCCCCTAATCCAACGCCCATTTAAGCCAAACATCGTCTGCAACCTTTCATCCGTCCACCCCCACCGCTTTCCAGCCAATCGGTCCCCATTTGTCCGCCATCACGGGCGATCCGCCTACTTTAATTGCCGCTGCTGACATTCGCAAGGAACCTCGCCAATTGACTCTACGGGCAAAGGTCAACACTTGCCTGACCGGCGATCCCCTGCCTGACGTCAACCAGCCAAGATCGGCCAAACGCGTAAAACTCCAGTCGTGAACCGCCTGAGCGGGTAAGTGGTGGCGGAGTAACGGCGGTTGAGTTTTACGCTCACTTTTTCATGAGGATAACAACCGATTGCCGACCGTGATGGGCTGGCAAAATCTCTTTTATCGTAAAGAAGCGTCCCCAGACCTGTTGCAAATAATTGTTAGAATGAAAGACCTGGGATCGGTAAGGCCCGTCTTGCCGGAAACGGTAAACCGTTCGAGTATCTGGCAGGGGCTGATGGATCTTTTCCACGACCGAAGGATCAATTTTGATTATAGACTGCAATAGGCGATTTTCTGGATTGTCCACCTGATCCCGCAATAACTGCCAAGTGTCTTCGTTGTGAACGGTCAGATAGCAGAGTCCCTGGTCTCGCATGATTCGGGCTAATTCCGCTAGCCAACAGGTTTCGAAAGTATCGAGGTGAGTGAAAACTGAAAAAGCGGTGATCACATCCACCGAGTTGTCTCGAATCGGTAGCGAGGGCAGAGCGTGATTAAAAATCGGTTTCACGCGATCGGGCATGTATTGCTGCAACCAACGGATATGGCGACCGTTGATATCACTGCCCCAAACTTCCGGAATTTCAGTCTGGGCTACATAATGGCGAATCACGCGACCACTCGCGCAGCCGAAATCCAAAACCGATTGTGGCCGCACCAAGTATCGCCGATAGGCGACTTGTACCTTGAGGAAGTCCTCCAGCCCACTCAGCCAGTAATCCTGATCAAATCCAGGGTCGTAGCCCTCCCGATCGGCCAACGCCGGTATCGGGTACGAGTCGCGCGCCATCAGGTCCAGAATCGATTGACCGGGTAGCATTTTTTCCAACCGCAGCCAATTGTTTTTTTTCTGGGGTGGTTCGGTCAAGCACTCAGAAACTGGTGGAGAATTCTCGAACGGATCATTATCTAAGGTGTTCCTTGAGAGGTCGTCCTCCCAAGCGATTGGGCGGCGAGGGTTGGCGAGTAGCGAGGGGGCGGGCGTTGGTTCTGCCATAATCGTAGTCGCGTTCTTTTTTGCGTTATTTTAATGGGAAGGTACCATCGTTCGCCGGCGGAGTTTAGCAGATTTGACTTGATAATGCAGCCCCATTTCCGTACGTTTCGCCGCAAAGAGAAATTCACCAGCACCAGGTGCTTCCCTTAGCTTCGAGCATCGTTGACAATGTGTCAGACAGCTAGTGCTTTGTCACCGATTAATTTTGGGATTGGTGCGGTAAAGGGGGCAGGCGTCAATCGCCGGAACGGCCCTGCGGGTGCTTCGCACAATTCACGCCTGACCCCTTTACCACACGCCTGACCCCTTCACCACACGCCAAGTTTTGGCTGTGACAAAGCACTAGCCGGGGTTAACCGGTCAACCAAACCCTTGGATTGACTCCTGGAGTTGTGACCGCCAGAGGACTGGCGACCCGAACCGTGGCTCCTTAGCGTCCGACCGCCAAGGCTATCCGTCGCCAGCGACAGAGTTGTACTGCTCGGCGTCAGGCCCCCCCGAACCGCAAACTTGAGCGATTTTTCGTGCCGGTTTCTTGCATTTTGGGACGGGTGGGTCAAGATACCACTATGGCGAGCCGTTGTCGGGACGGTTCAGCGCATCGACACGCTCCAATCTTGCTCGCCGTTGCACTCGTTTAGCTACGGAAAAGTACCCAGCCCCCAAAAGTGGAAGATTCTATGAAGTCGTTGCTCGCTGTCGTTTGGTCTTTGTTGGTAACGACAATCTGCTTAAGCCAGGATAACGAGGGCGCGTCGCGCGACTCGTCGTGGAACGCAACCACTTTTTCGGGTTTAAAATTTCGTAGCATCGGGCCCGCTTTTATGTCGGGACGTATCGCGGACGTGGTGATTGATCCTCACGACGACAATACCTGGTACATCGGTGTCGGCTCGGGCGGTGTCTGGAAGACTGCCAACGCCGGAGTGACCTGGACTCCCCTGTTCGACGAGCAAGCGGTTTATTCGATCGGCTGCGTGACCGTCGATCCGCACAACCCGCAGACCATCTGGGTGGGAACCGGCGAGAACGTCGGTGGGCGGCACGCCAGTTTTGGAGACGGTATCTACCGCAGTCGCGATGGAGGCCAGACCTGGCAGAATCTCGGATTGCAAGAAAGTCAGCATATTTCTGAAATTATCGTGCATCCGCAGGATCCCCAGACGGTGTTCGTTGCGGCTCAAGGTCCGCTGTGGACCGCAGGCGGCGACCGCGGTTTCTTTAAGACCAACGATGGTGGTCTAACTTGGCGCCGCACCCTGGGTAATGACCTCTGGACCGGAGTCACCGACATCGCGATCGATCCCCGCGATCCGAACGTGATCTACGCGGCTACCTGGGACCGGCATCGCACCGTCGCCGCCTATATGGGCGGTGGACCGGGATCGGGAATCCATCGCAGCAATGACGGGGGAGAAACTTGGCAGGCATTGACCAAGGGGTTGCCTGAATCGAACATGGGCAAGATCGGTATCGCTGTCTCGCCCCAACGGCCCGACGTGGTTTACGCGGCCATCGAACTCGATCGACGGACCGGCGGCTGTTGGCGGAGTGTTGACGGTGGCCAATCCTGGGAGAAACAATCCGACACCGTATCGGGCGGAACCGGGCCGCATTATTACCAAGAACTTTACGCCTGCCCGCATCAATTCGATCGCATCTATTTGATGGACGTGCGGATGCAGGTTTCCGACGACGGAGGCAAGACGTTCCGTCCCGTCACGGAGAAACACAAGCACTCGGATAACCACGCCCTCGCCTTTCGAATCGACGATCCTGATTACTTGCTGTGCGGCACGGATGGTGGCCTGTACGAGTCATTCGACCGCGGAGCGAATTGGCGTTTTATGGCCAACCTGCCGTTGACCCAGTTCTACAAGATTGCCTTGGATGATACCCTGCCGTTTTACAAGATCTACGGTGGCACGCAGGATAACAGCACACAGGGCGGGCCCTCGCGCACCGACAACGCGCACGGTATCCAGAACTCCGATTGGCGAGTGGTGTTGGACTGGGATGGGCACCAACCGGCCACCGAACCTGGTAACCCCAACATCGTCTACGCCGAACGCCAAGAAGGCTTTCTCTCGCGAATCGATATCTCGACGGGAGAAGTTGTCGACATCCAACCGCAACCGGAAGTGGGTGAAGCGTTCGAACGGTTCAATTGGGACGCGCCGATCCTGGTTTCACCCCATGATCCGGCCCGGATCTACTTTGCCTCGCAACGAGTCTGGCGGTCAGATAATCGCGGCGACCAGTGGCAAGCGATCTCGAGCGATCTGACGCGGCAATTGGATCGAATGCAGTTGCCGATCATGGGTGGGTTGCAGAGCTGGGACAACGCCTGGGACCTGTCCGCCATGAGCAACTACAGCACGATCACTTCGCTGGCCGAATCTCCCCTGCAAGAGGGCTTGCTGTATGCCGGCACGGACGATGGGCTGATCCAAGTCAGTGAAGACGGTGGTCAAGCCTGGCGCCGAGTCGACGTGGCTTCACTGCCCGAGGTGCCGGCGACAGCGTTCGTGAATGATATCCGTGCCGATCTGTTTGATGCCAACACCGTCTACGTCGCCTTGGACAATCACAAATACGGTGACCTGAAGCCGTATTTGCTCAAGAGTCAGGACCGTGGGCGAACGTGGAGTTCCATTTCCAGCAACTTGCCCCAGCCGTTACTGGTCTGGCGGTTGGTCCAAGATCATGTGCAAAAGAATCTGTTGTTTATTGGCACTGAGTTCGGCGTGTGGTTTTCCGTCGACGGGGGCGGACACTGGACGCAACTCAAGGCTGGCTTGCCGACCATTTCCATTCGCGACATCCAGATTCAACGTCGCGAAAATGATCTAGTCGCCGCATCATTTGGGCGTGGCATCTACATCTTGGACGACCTGACGCCGCTGCGGGAACTCTCCAGTCAAGTTTGGACCAGCGAGGCGACATTGTTTCCAACTCGTGCGGCTTGGTGGTACGTGCCACGTCCACACCTGGGATTCGAGGGCGGCAAGGGCGACCAGGGGGCCTCCCACTTCGTGGCCGAAAATCCACCCTTTGGCGCCGTGTTCACCTATCGCTTGAACCAGGACCTGCCCACGCTCAAGGAAACCCGCTCAGCGGCTGAGAAAAAACGTCGTGAGAACGGCCTGCCGTTAGAGTTTCCCGGCTGGGAGGCGGTCGAAGCCGAACGTCGTCAGGCCGAACCGAAAATCTGGTTGATTGTCAAAGACCAAGACGGCAATGTGATTCGTCGTCTGGAAGGTCCTCGCCAGCAAGGTTTCCACCGAGTGGCGTGGGACTTGCGGCACCCAACGCCCGATGCGGTCAAGTTGATTCCGGACCCACCACCGATGTGGGGCGGGCCGCCCAGAGGTCTGCTGGCGGCGCCCGGCACCTACACCGTGACACTGGTGAAAACCCTCGATGGTGTGACCACGCCTTTGGCCCAGCCGCAGGCGTTTGAAGTCATGCCACTCCACAACAACACGTCAAACGATGAGGACCCAAGCCGCGTGGCGGCCTTCTGGCGCGAGTACGAACAGGCAGTCCGCGAGCATACCGCGGCGCAGGTAGCGCTGGCCCAGGCCCTGGTCAAGGTCGAGCGTCTGCAGGCGGTCGTGTTGCAGTCGGCGGCCGAGCCCGGCGAGCTGGACGCTGCTCTGGCCGTCGTGCGTCGGGACTTGCATAACCTGGACGAGACGCTCAACGGGAATCGCAGTCGCCAACAACCGGGCGAGAAGTTCAATCCGATCATTTATGATAGATTGTTCAGTGTCGCGCGGGGGATCGAGCGGAGCACAAAAGGCCCGACGACCACGCAGCGACGCATGTTGGAGATCGCCACTTCCGAGCTGGCGGCATTCCAGGCCGAGCTGAGCAAGTCGCTGGGCAAACTGACCGAGCTGGCGGAAAAGCTACGAGACGCCGGTGGGCCGTGGCTGGAAGGCGAACCGTTGGGATTTGAGCCGTAGTACGGCGTAGACAGACCCTGTAGACCAGTTCCCCGAACTGGTTGTCCCACCAGTCCGCCGAACTGGCTGAAAATCGTTTTTGGAAGGAAAATTTTTCGATGCTCCAGTTAAGTGATCAATTCGGCCTTTTTTCCGTCGGCATCCGCCGCATGTCACTGCTCCTGTTCGCTTGTATGGCGTTGATGGGTTGTGCGGACGGGGGACCAACCCAGCCGCTGCCGAACGAGCAATTGGCGGCTCCCGATCCGGATTCGTCAAACACCGCCGCAGCCGACGCACAACTCACACCGGAGCAAGCGGAGACTTTCGCGCAGGCCTGGGAAACGGCCATGCAAACCGATGATGTGCCGGCCGTCAACTCGCTGTTCGATTGGGACGATCTGTTCCAAAGAGTCGTGGGGCCACTGGAGTTGCCGGCTGCCGAGCGCAGTAAGTTTGTCCAGGGAATGAAGGGCGGCAATCCTGCCGGTCAATTGACCAATCAAATCGCTGCGGTCTGTCAAGCCGGCGGCAGCTATCGGCTGGTGAGAATCCTGCGACGCGATGGGCGATGGCATGCGGTATTTCGCATGATCCTGCCCAGTCAAGGTATGAATTATCACGACATTCGGCTGACCAGCTCCAACGGCAAAGTGGTCGGTGATCGTTTGTTTGTCGCCATCAACAGTGAAGAAATGGCAGACACGATGCGTGCTTTGGCCCAGCCCGCCATGCAGAATCGCAATTTGGTCGGACGCCTGTCCGGTCAGCAAAAGGCGGCCGAGGCGGCGTTTGATACGACGATTTCCCTGCTGACTTCGATCAAGAACGGTCAGTATCAAGAAGCGATCCGCTTGTACGAACAACTGCCAGAAGCCAGTCGCGCGAACAAATCTGTGATGTTGGGGATGATTACCGCCCAAAGTCAATTGGATGAAGCCAAGTACTTGGCGGCGATCGACCGGTATCGTGAAGCCTTCCCCAACGATCCCTCGTTGGGGCTGGTGTTGCTGGATGCCGCATTGCTGCGTCAGGACTGGGACCTGTTGGAGCTCTCGCGACAGAAGCTGAATGCTTGGACCGGCGGGGACCCCTACGTTGATTTGCTCATTGGGACCATCTTTTCTCAAGATCCCGCCAAGGTCCAACAGGCGCTGGACATGACCAAAGAGATCGATCCCAGTACTCTCGGGTTGCCGACCGCCCATTACAACAAGTTGACGATCGCCCTGAGCGGGAAGGACTTCGCGACCGTCGTCCAACAGATGAAGGCCTTACGCGAAGAGTACGATGTCGAGTTTGAGGAGGAGGCGATGCGTTCCGAGCCATTGTTTGCCGATTTTCTGGATTCGCAAGAGTTTCGGGATTGGCAGTCGCGGTAAGGGCTGCGATCGATCTGTCGAAGCGATCCAGTGTGTGGTAAAGGGGTCAGGAGTCAATTGTGCGCAGCACCCGAAGGGCCGTTCCGGCAGTTGAGTCCTGACCCCTTTTACCACACCGATCCCCAAAAATAGTAACCGTTCACGCCCCGTAGGGTGCCATGTAGCACCAGTCCCCTTGAATGACCTCCCACCCGTGAACGGTTACAATCTTTGTAACCGTTCACGCCCTGCAGGAAATTTAAACCGCGAGAGATGGGAAGGTCGCAGAGGAAAACAGCGGCTGCCGGGTATTCTCTGCGTACTTCCTCCCTCTGCGGTTTACCTCCTTCGTGCCGGCAGGAAAGTTGAACCGCGAGAGATAGAAAGGGCTTGATGAATTCGTAGGGTGAGAGGCAGAGAGAACGGAATGGCGTTCGGGAAAAATGATTAATGAAAAATGGAGAATGGAGAATGGAGAATGGAGAATGCAAGATGCACGCCCTACGCCCTACGCTAACTGCTAACCTTAACCGTTCACGCCCCGCGGGAAATTTGAACCGCGAGAGATGGGAAGGTCGCAGAGGAAGACGTAGGGAGAGAAGCAGAGAGAACGGAAAAGCGTTCGCGAAAAATGATTAATGGAAAATGGAGAATGGAGAATGGAAAATGCAAGATGTACGCTCTGTGCCCTGTGCCCTACACCCTGCCCTACGCCCTACGCCCTTCGCTCTTCACTCTTCACTCTTCACTCTTCAAGCTCGTACTCGTGCTCGAATACTGCACGGAGGAAGTGTTCTAGGTTCTAGTTTCCTGGTTTCCTACCCCTACGCGAACTTCTGCGCCGCACGACAAAAGCGAGAAGGATTACTCTGTTCGCACTTTTCGCTTATCTCAGTTGTTAGCGGCTGGCGATTTGTATCCTGCTTCCCGTTGATCCATTTTGCATTTTTCACTTTCCATTAATCATTTTCCATTTACTTTCAACGCGCCTCCCCATCTTTCTGCCCAAAATCTTTCGCAACCGTTCACGCCCCATAGGGTGCCATGTAGCACCAGTCCCCTTGCATGACCTTCCACCCGTGAACGGTTACCAAAAATAAACGGTGACGAAGCATTACGTCAGGCCTGAGGGGTGGGGACCTGGTCCAGAGCCTTGATCCAGGGCCCGATGAACTGTCCGTTGTCGTGGTAGGTGCGTCCGCTGTACATATGCCGGTCGATGACACAGGGCTCGTTGACATAGATCCCGCCGCAGATTTCCAAGTCGAATTTGCACTTGGCGACCGTGGCCATTTTCAGGCCCTGGACAATGCCGGCTCGAGCGGGAATTTCGACCCCATGGCAAACGCTTGCGCAAGGTAAGCCCCGCTCCCAAAACCACCGCGTGATCCGCAGCAGGTCTGGATCTTCGCGGATGTACTCGGAGCACGTCCACCGCTAAAAAAGATACCCACGTACTGCTCCGGCTCAATCTCGCTAAAAGCCACGTCCGCGTTGATTGTGTAGCCTTCCCACTCTTTGGTTATGGTCCACCCGGGTCTGACTTCGTGCATGACCATTTGGAACGGCCGTTTCTCGGGACCCGCGACGACCGGACGATAGCCGCCTTCGATCAAGCGGTAGTAGGGATACAGCGTATCCAAGGTCTCCGAGGCGTCCCCGACGATAATCAACACTTTTCGATCGCTCATGGTCTTCCTTGCTACTTCCTAGTCCAAACAATGATCCAAGTAATCACGAGCCCGATTGATTTCTGCCGTGACCTCCGCCACGCTCTCGTGAATCGGGATCCCGCGTGGGAACGGATGCATGAAGACCTCGATCCAGCCCTCGTAGTGGTTGTCTCGCAGGACGGTCATCAGCGGCCGAAAGTCCAGGTCTCCTCGGCCGGGAAGCTGCAGCAGTTCGTCCGCTTTGGGTTGCGGCTGCATACAGCCTTTGCCGTGTTGCCAGGCGTAAAACAATTTGACAGCCGCTCCCAAGTCCCGCAGGCAATCGCTCAGTATGCCGACGTCTTGCGGCAAGTGATAGGGCGCGAAGGCAATCCCCAAGTGCGGCGATGAGTTCAGCTCGTGCAGCGTCAGCAACGCCTCAACCGAATCAATCAAGCTGTTGCTGTGATTTTCAATGGCAATCACGACACCGGTCTCCGCGGCGAGCGCCAAGTGGGGCTCCATCCGCTGCAAAAACTCGCGGACGGCACGACGCAATGCCTCGCCCTGTTGGCCTTTAGCGCCCGGGCAGGAGGTCACGATCAGCCGACAGTCCAAGCTCTGGGCCAGACGCAGTTCCTCCGCCAAGCCAAACGGTCCCAGCGGGAATTGGGTCAGGCAGCCCAACCCGATCTCCCGTTGCTGCAAGTGGGTCTGAAAGGCATCGACTCCCATCTCGGTCAGTTGCTCGCGTTGATTGCCATGGACTTTGGGCCAGAGGTCGACGGCGGTCGCTCCACACAGGCGAACTTGATCCAGAACTTCGGGCAAGGCGGTGTACCCGTACAGCGAAGAAGCCAGCAGATAGCGGGGCTCCCAGTCCCGCGGGACAGCACTTGGCCTGGCCAATTGGGCTGACATCGTCTCCGCCTGGCTGACGGCACCCGCCAGTAGACTCGCCCCGGCCACCTGCAAGAAATATCGCCGTTCGATCCCGTTCGCGCTAATCGCGCGGACCGTGTCCGGGCGCTGTGGTCGCGCTGCGCGTGTTTCTGATGCTGGAGTGTGAGCGTTCATTGCACTTCGTATCCCGAGCGTTGTGGTCGAGCCAACCAGTGATTGGCTTCCGGGTCATTGATAAACGTTTGTTGTGTTGCATCCCATTGGAGCGGACGATTCAATCGCAATGAGATGTTTGCCATGTGGCAGGTTGTCGCCGAATGATGCTGGGATTCAATGTCGGACAAGGGCGTGTGACGCGACTCCACGCAATCAAAAAAATTGCCCATATGGTTGATGATGGCATCCAACTTCCCTTGCCGCAGCGGTCGCTCCCGATTGTCGTGTGGGTACATCTGCCAATCCTCCGGTGCTAGTGGATGCTCCGCTAGGTCCTCGACCGGCGCGCCAGTCAAGCGACCACGATTGACAAAGATGCGTCCGCTCTCACCTACGAACAGAATTCCATTGTCGCCGGTATCGCTGACGGTCAACACCACACCGTCGGGGTATTGGTAGGTGACGGAATAGTCCAACGGCACATTGTAGGCATTGTCCAAGTCCGGCAAACGCCCGCGTGCATTCACGGCCAGCGGTGAAGCGCCGATCGCCCATTGGGCAATGTCCAGATGATGGGCCCCCCAATCGGTCAACTGGCCCCCCGAGTACTCGTACCACCAACGAAACGTGTAGTGCCCGCGCTGCTCGATGTAGGGAACGTCCGGCGTTTGGCCTTGCCACAGGTCCCAGTTGAGATGTTCGGGCGATCGCTGTGATACCCACGGCCCACCACTGACGTTTTTGCCCAAGACCACCTCGACTTGCCGCAAGCGACCGATGCGGCCAGCACGGACCATTTCGACAGCCAGGCGAAAGCGGGCATCGCTGCGTTGCCAAGAGCCCACCTGCACGACTCGGCCGGTTTCTTTAGCCACTTGTCGGACCACGCGTCCTTCGTCGATCGTCAAAGTCAGCGGCTTTTCCACATAGACATCTTTTCCGGCCCGACAGGCATCCACCACCATCTTGCTATGCCAGTGGTCGGGCGTTCCGATCAGAACCACATCGACTTTGGCTTGTGCAACAAATCGCGATAATCTTCACAAGCAAACGGGGTGCTGCCAAACGAGGCTTTGGCCTGGTCGCGAACATGTCGATCGACATCGCAGACGGCCACGATATCGGCGTATTCGGCGGCTCGATGGGCGATCACACTGCCCTGGTAACGCATCCCGATCACGCCCACGCCCCGTCTTTGCAGGGCGGATCGCGAGGCCCGCGGCAGCGTTGAACTGTGATAACCCGCGCCGGAGGTCGGCGGCAGGGCCAGACCCGTGAGCGTCACGGCCGAGCCCACCCGGATGAAGTCGCGGCGGGAAGTCTTGCCTGTCATTGTCAGCCTTCTCCTACAAATGCCTGGGGTGTCGTCCAACCGCTCACCGACGCCATTTGCCCAGGGCCAGAGGTCGAATCGGACTCGGAAAACTACCCTCATGGTAACACAATTCCGAACTCAGGCGTCAGATTTAATCGAAACCAACGGAGTGTTGTCGACGATTCGCATTTGATGTCGCCGCGTTTTTTGCTTGCAAAATGGGCTCGCCGGCCTTAACATGTCGAGGTTCATTGCGACGTACTTCAGTGGGGCATTGCCTGGCAAGGAAATCGAGGACCCAGCCATGGAACGACATCTCGAACGCGAGGAGCGTCCACAGAGCACGCCGGAGCCACAGCCAAAGCGAGGGGCCGCGGGACGAGGCAGTCACGCACGGCTGGGGCGTTTGTGCACTTGGAGTCGGCGACTGCTGGCCGTGTCCCTGCGACTATGGCTGGTCTCCATGGTGGCGGTCTCCTTGCTCATGGCGTATTTGGCGAATGCTCGACAACAGCGGCAGGTGGAGCTGGCGTTCATCGAACAGCTCCGACAGCCGACGCCCCACCAGCCGACGCCCCAGCCATTGCGGATTGTTGCAGCCGCCGGACAAACCGGTCCGCAGTTCTACTGATCGCCGGGCAATCAGGTAGTGGTCGACTACCGAGGCCCCGCATGGATCCGTCCACTAATGCAATGGGCGAAATGCGATTGGTTTGACCGAATCGTGCACCTGGAACTACTTGACACAAAGCATCCTGAATGGTCCGCCTTTGCTGGCCTGAGCCAATTGGAAAACGTCACCTGGTCAAGAGTGAATCAACAGACATTGGAGTTGTTGGCAGCCGATTGGCAGCAGGCCCCCTCGGACCTGAGCCAACGCCAGCTATCCGTCACTGGCTATCGACTCCAGGGCCGGTTCATGCCGAGTGGCTTGCGTTGGCAGAGATTCGTGGATGAATCGAGTTTGGCCGAGCAAGCAAAAAATGCCCAGCCAGAACACCTTGTCGAGGAGACGCAGACAGAGACTCTGTCGATTGAAGACTACCTGCAATCGATCCGTTCCGCACCAGACCGTTCGAACAATCCGATGTTCCTGTGTCGCAGTCCAGCCAATGGTTGCCAGTAGCCCTTTGCGAACACTCGGTTTGGGGTTGTCCCAAGCGGATAAACTCTATTGACCACGGCGGAAATCCGCGGCAACCGCCTGTCGGTTGTGGGTCCCACCCCAGGTCTTGGCGTCGAAGTCTCAATCGTATCTATTGAAGACATTGTGGTGGGTGGCACTAATTGGCTCCAACCGTTTGGATCATTGCGCGAACCCTATTCGGCCAGCAACAGCTCTGCGTGATCGACCACGGCAAATAGTTCCGGCTGCATCCATCGGAGCAAATCGTTCTGTCGCAATTGCTCGGCGGCGCGAATCCGAACCGCCCGGCTCAAGTGTTCGGCGGCCTGTTCCGGGTCGTCAAGTTGATGCGCCGCGATTGCCTGCAAAGCCTCCGTGACCATTCGGTATTCGGCGGATAATGGCGGTTCGCCGATCGCTGCGAGAGTATCCGATTGGAGCAGCTGGTTCATCGAATCCCAATCCCCGCGCCGATAGTGGACGTAGGCCAACACCACGGGGTATTGCGGGGATGCCGCGTCGATCGCCACGGCTGCTTGAGCGTGCGCGAGTGCTGCATCGAGGTCGGGTGGATCGGCGAACAATCCGTTGGCCCAGGCCAGATTTCGATGGGCGCTGGCGATTTCTTTCCAGACCTGTTGGTTGTCTGGGCTGGCCTCTTGTTCCTTCTTCCGTTTCTGTAACGCATTCGCGAACAGCTGGATTGCCTCCGTAACCGCTCCCCTTTGTTTCAAACAATGGGCCAAGCGGTTTTGGCTGATCGTCAAGAATTGAGTCAGTCGCACATCGTCGCCAAATTGTTCGTAGGCCTCTTCCATCCCACGATTGGCCAAACGCAGCGTTTGCTCCCATTGCTCAAAGAGACCCAATTGAAATTGGAGCAAAGCCAATTGGTCGTAGGCACGAGTCAGTTGAAATCGGTCCCGTAGCTCATGGGGACGAAGTTCCACCAATTTCAGAAAGGTCGTAATCGCTTGCTCCAATGGCTCGACGGCGTCCCCTTGCCGTAGATTATTTCGCGCGCGGCTGAGATTGGTTTGGCTGAAGGCCATTTGATAGAGCATCTCCGCGTTGTCTGGATTGGCTACAAGCAAGGACTCCAAGATCTCGACCGCCTCCTGGCAAAGCTCCATTAGTAAGGGTTCTTGGCTATTCTGGGCAAACAAGGCGGCACTGTAGGTTCGGGCGGCGTTCGCCAAATCCATGCGATAGGCGGCGTTACCCGGCTCTCGTTCAACGATCTGCTGCCTAAGCTCGTAAGCCTTGCGGCTCCAGACAGTACACTGGTCTCGCAGGCTGGGCGATTGTCGAATGGTCAGGTTCGTTGCCTTGGTCTGGGTCACATAACCCAATTCCACTAAAAACGATAGATTGTCCGGAAATCGAGTGGTCAAGTCCTCCAGAATCCTCAGGGCGCGGTCCAAGTTTTCGTCGGCCTTGGGATGTTGGCCGGATTGGCTCAACCCAGTCGCATAGATGGCCAAGTTCCGCGCCAAACCTTGCTGTAGCGACGGCAGTTCACCAAATTGGCTGACCAGCTCTTCTCGCTCGGCCAGCTCGACGGCCAAGCCCTGCATGCCGAGTTCAGTTTGACCGATGCGCATCAACAAGCCACTGTGCCGCTGTCGCACGTTGGCCAAGGTATCGCGAACGGCCACCGCCTGCGGGTTGGCATCGACCAGGTCCTGCAACATGCCCAGAGCCTCAGCCCGTAACTGCATGGCTTCCTCCCAGCGGTTGAGGTCGACGTAGAACTGAGCCAGTCGATCCAGGTTCTGGGCCGATCGATTGCGCAGTTCGTCGGTCAAAAATTCGTCGGGCACGGCCTCGAAGAGCTGCTTTGCCCGTTCGAATTGTTCGATCGCCGCATCGCCATTTCGCGAGGTTGGTAGAATGGTCGCCAGCGTTAGGACCGCGTTGGCAAGGACGGCTGGCAAACGTCCCGGGGCTACACTGCCCAATGGATCGCTCGCCGTCTCATCGGCCAACAGCTGTTGCCCCGTCTCGACATGCGAGATCGCTTGGCGCGACAAGATTTCCGCTTCGTCCGATCGCCCCAGCGACAATTCAATCATTGCTCGGTCATTCTTGGCCGCGGCCCATTCCATAAGATATTCGACGCGAGTTGGAAACGATTGATGCAACTGAGAAAATTGGTCCTGAGAACGTTGGAGCGCCGCCAACGCCTGTGAGGAATCGCCCAGCCTGCTATGGATGCCAGCGATCCGACGATGGACTCGTCCGATCTCAGCTTGAATGGTCGGATCATCTCCCGATTCGCGTAAAAAATCCTCGTAAAACGCCAAAGCGTCCGCCAGTAAACCGTGACGAATCTGGCTGGTTCCGGGGTGGTCAGCCAATAACTCCGACCCGACTCGGGTGAGCATTTGATCGACCGCCTCTAGGGCCTTAGTGAAGTAGACCTCTCGAGCACGGCTCTCAATTTGTACTTGGCGGAAGTTGGCGTCCGCTGCGCGCCATTGCCATGTGATGCCGACGATTCCCAGGAGCGTCAACAACACGACGGCCGCGGAGAGTCCGGCAATCGCTGGATGACGCCGCGACCACTTGACCAGTCGTTCTAGCGGGCCAATACGGCGAGCGAGAATCGGTTGGCCGGCCAGAAAACGCCGCAAGTCCGCCCCCAATTCGTCGGCCGTCGCATAGCGTTTCTCCGGTTCCGCGACCATCGACTTGAGAATGATCGTCTCCAAATCCCGCGGAATCTGTGGGTCGATTTTGCGCGGGGCAATCGGACGAGACTCCGCGACTTGATTCATTAACTTCCGTGGATCGGATTCTGGAAAGGCCGCTTGCAACGTCGCCAACTCGTACAACGTCAAGCCGAGCCCATAGATGTCGCCCCGCTGATCGGATTGACCCGACAATTGCTCCGGGGGCAGGTACCGGAGCGTGCCCACAACCTCCCCGGTCCGTGTCAACTGCGAACTGTCTGTCAAGCGGGCCAAACCAAAGTCCGTGATCCAAACCGCACCCGCTTCATCCAACAACAGATTGCCCGGCTTGATGTCCCGATGCAGGATTCCGATCCCATGGGCATGTGCCAATCCGTCGGCCACTTGGACCCCGATCCGAGCAACGTTCTGCCAATAGTCGTGACGTGTCCCCGACAAATTGGCCGTGGACGATGCGTTAGCCAAGTTGAGTCGAGTGCCCGAGCGATGCATCTTGGTCGTATCATTGGCCACCGAAACTGCCGAAGCTGTCGAACCTCCCCGACTGACGGCATCGGCAGCCAGCGGATGGTCTGGAAGCGGATCAGCGGGAATCGAATTCGCATGCAACACCGAAGCGATCAGCGAGGCTGGCTGATCGGTGTTGGAGCCGGCTCCCGGTTTCTGTCTCAGCAACCGCAATTCCGCCAGTACGCGATCCAGGCCGGTCCCTTCGATAAACTGCATCACGAAGTAGGAATAACCTCCCTCGTTGCCAACCCCATAGATCGGGACAATGTTGGTATGGTGCAACATCGCAGCCAGCCGAGCCTCTTGATGAAACCGCTGGTTTGTCCGCGCATCCAAGGCCATGTGCGGCAGAAGTTTCAGCGCGACAGTGCGGCCGAGGGATTCCTGTTCAGCCTGATAGACGATCCCCATCCCGCCGCGGCCGATCTCGCGAATGATGCGAAAGTCACCCAGTCGTTCGAACTGTGGGGCTGGGGTTGGCGGAGTCTCCATTGGCGAGCCCGCGGTCGATGCCTCGCGTTCCATCATCTCTAACAATGGGAAGAGAGTCCGAATCCGCGGGGCCAGTTGCGGATGCTGATCGGCGTAGTCGTCGATCGAGGGAGCTTCCCCGCAACGCAATTGGGACGTGAATCGATCGGCCAATTGTTCCAAGACTTCCGTGAGCGCGGTGTGTGGGATTGGCATCGTTGAATCAACCGTTTCTTTCGCTTTTGTGCTTGTCAAACATCCGCTCGTCACTGCCCATCGACCATTCCCTGCTGAACCATGATCCGTTGGAGTTTTTCTAACGCTCGTATGTAGCGTTTCTTTACAGCATCATGGCTGATCCCCAGGATCTCGGCGGATTCGGGGCCACTCAATTGTTCGAAGTGTCGCAACGCCAATACCTCGCGATCTAACGGCTCCAACTGTTCCAAGCCGTGTAGCAAGGCACTTTCCCGTTCCTGGCGAATGGCTTGCAGGGACGGACTGGTAAAATTCCCGATCAGCAAGCGGGCAATGCTGACGGAACTGGCCTCCGTTGATTCCAGGTGTGCTTGTTCGCGTCTGGCGTCGCGGCTCGCTGCTTGCAAATGTCGGCGATGGGCTTGGATCAACTTCTGATTGGCTAAACGCCGGAGCCAGATATAAACCGGGATGTCTTGGTTTTGTTTACCATCGTTCAAGACCCGAGCGGCCTCAAAAAAGGTTTCCTGGATCACATCCGAGGCATCGACTCGGCCCTGCAATCGCGGGTGCATTCGTATCTCGACCATTCGTCGCAGCCGATCTCGATGACGCAGCATGATCTCGTTCCAATCAGCCGCCTCTCCGGCTCGCTCGTTGGTCAACAGTGACCATTCCTGATCGGGACACGCTTCAGACTTTTGATGGTTCATGCCTCAATCCTCGATTTAACTCTCACTCGGACCCAGCCCCAATTATACACCAGGAACCAACACCATGTCTTCACATTAGCCATCGCTGCGCGGCCGAAACTGGGCTCACCAGGTTGATCTGTCATCCAGCACCAACGTCAGGTTTTAGATTCACAGTGCCGATCCATTGGATGGTAGAGCGATTTGGGGGGGAGTAAAGATTATCGATATATCACTTTTTCTTCTTTTTCTTGAAGAGGCCACCGATCGCGCTTCCCGCTTTCTTGGCGGTGTCTCCCACTGCCTTGCCCGCCTTCTTCGCCGTGTTGCCGACGGCTTGGCCTGCCTTCTTGACCTCATTACCGGCCTTCTTGGTCGTATTGCCAACGGCTTGGCCCGCCTTCTTGGTAAACTTGCCGACGTCTTGTGCGGTATCTTTGATGTTGTTGCCAACTCGGTTGGCAGCTCCCTTGGGATCTGTGAAAACCTGTTTTGTCAGTGACTTGTTCCAGGAATTTTTCACGTTCTTGAGGGACTGTTCGGCATTGTTAGTTCCGTTGATCAGATCGCCAATGCCATCAATTCCGAGACTGAGAGGATCGGTTCCAACAACATCGTTGAGCAGCAGTCCCGTTGGGGACAACTTTTTCAGTTTGGCAGCCCCTTTGCTCACCTTGCCAATTTTGCTGACATTGGCAACTCCCTTTGCACGAGCCTGCTGCGCCAAGTTGCCCCGCTTGGTCAGATCGTTGGCTTGCGAGGTCGACAGTTTCGCTGGGGCCGATGCCCCTTTGCCACGAGCCTGCTGCGCCAAGTTGCCCCGCTTGGTCAGATCGTTGGCTTGCGAGGTCGATAGTTTCGCTGAGGCCGATGCCCCTTTGCCACGAGCCTGCTGCGCCAAGTTGCCCCGCTTGGTCAGATCGTTGGCTTGCGAGGTCGATAGTTTCGCTGAGGCCGATGCCCCTTTGCCACGAGCCTGCTGCGCCAAGTTGCCCCGCTTGGTCAGATCGTTGGCTTGCGAGGTCGATAGTTTCGCTGAGGCCGATGCCCCTTTGCCACGAGCCTGCTGCGCCAAGTTGCCCCGCTTGGTCAGATCGTTGGCTTGCGAGGTCGATAGTTTCGCTGAGGCCGATGCCCCTTTGCCACGAGCCTGCTGCGCCAAGTTGCCCCGCTTGGTCAGATCGTTGGCTTGCGAGGTCGATAGTTTCGCTGAGGCCGATGCCCCTTTGCCACGAGCCTGCTGCGCCAAGTTGCCCCGCTTGGTCAGATCGTTGGCTTGCGAGGTCGATAGTTTCGCTGAGGCCGATGCCCCTTTGCCACGAGCCTGCTGCGCCAAGTTGCCCCGCTTGGTCAGATCGTTGGCTTGCGAGGTCGATAGTTTCGCTGAGGCCGATGCCCCTTTGCCACGAGCCTGCTGCGCCAAGTTGCCCCGCTTGGTCAGATCGTTGGCTTGCGAGGTCGATAGTTTCTGCACAGCCTTTTGGTTGGCTAGTTTTTCGGCTTGGATCACGTCGGCCGGTCGCTGGCGTGTCAGCACCGAAGATGCGTCCGACGGAGGACGAACAGACTTGGGCGTAGCGTTCAGTTTCAGTTTGATTTTTGGCGGCACGTTTTCGTCTTGGCCAAAGCTGGTTCCGACCATCAGGGTCAGCCAGAGGATTGCGCAGATGGGCTTTTTCATGATCATTTCCTGGTGTTTTTTTGCTTATTCGATTGGGGTGGAATGGGGAACTCCGCCAGCCGCTGGCAACTTGTGGGATTTCAAGGGTGCGACTGTGGCTAGTACTTTGTCACCATTTAATTTTGGGATCGGTGTGCTAAAGGGTTTGGAAGTCAATTGCCGGAACGGCGCTGCGGTTGCGGCGCTAAGATGGGTGTGACAAAGAACTAGTTGTTCTTTGTCACAAACAGGACTTCCAGTTCGGAGAGTGGTTTACCTTGAGCGTCGAACAACTTCAGACTGCCGACTTGGGGTTCAGTCAGCGGCAGATTTGGCAGCGTGATGCTGACTTCGGAGTCTGTCCAGTTCTTGACGGTGGCAAGGTAGATGGTCACGCCCAACGACATGCGGACCGTGCCTGGCGTTTTTCCCATGGCTTCGCCCTGGAGGTCCAAGTCCGAGCCCAGTTCGACGACGGGCAGTTGTTGCTCCATGTCCTCGTCCATGTCTTCGTCGGCCAGTGCTGTTTCGTCGGATTCTTCATCATCCGCAGCGGGGAATAATTGAACGTCGGTTCGCTGCGCGACCACTTGTTCGGCGGTCATGACGGCCACCACGGCTGGCACGGCGTTGATCATGGGTAGTGCGGGGAGAACGGCAGCCACTTGTTCGTCCGTCCATTCAACCAATTCGGCATACAGGATCAGCTCACCGATGATCAAATAGACCGCTCCGGGCTCTTCGCCAAATCCTGGTCCGTCGAGCGAAACCATTTGTCCGACAGCCACCTCAGGCAGCATTTCTTCGCTGTCCGTCGCTTCGGTTTCCGTCTCCTTCGACGGCACAGCCGTTTCCGCGACGATGACTCGCCGCACGACTGCCGCGGGAGGGGCGATGATCACTTCGTCGGGTGGAAAAATTTCTGGCAGGGGTGGATAGATCTCTGGCTGCGGCGGAATGGGGGAAGGCAAGATCGGCGGTCCCGGACGTCTCCAATCCTGGGTCGCTTCCCGGATGACGCCTCGGATTTCGCCCTCGATTTCTTGTGCTCCGCGGCGAAATTCGTTTCGGAGAATACCGCCCAGGTCAATTTGCCCCCACGCCTGGGGGACATTGGCGACCAACAAGGTGACGACCAAGATAACCCGTTGTAACGTTTTCATCGATCTTTCCCGTGCTTCATGAACTTGTGTGTGGCTGGGGAACTGCAACTCAGCTCCACCCAGTATGTCATGTGCGGCCGCTGGGCCGTGGGGGACAGGGAATCTGTGAAAGACGCGCGGCGCACGTTCCATGGCTTTGATCGCCTCCTCGGCAGCGATTTTTGCGACGAGAGTCTTGATTTCAATGCCGACGTGGTCGACTCGATCGTTCACTTCTGGAGCTTTTTCGACAGTCCCCGCAGCTTGGGCGGCATGTTCTTGTCTGGCTTTCGCTGGCGGAAGATGCCAGCAACAAATCGATAGCGTTGGGTGTCGCTGTCGTGACAATAGTTTCGAAATTCGGCGTGAATTGCGGGCGATGGCTTCTGTCACCGCCGGCGAGAAGACGACCATGTCACAGGTGGTTTCCAGGCATTTTTTTAGACATTTGCTACTCAAGTTGCTGTTTTATCACTGGTCTTTGTCGCGATGGGGAGGGTACCTGGCGAGCGTTGGTTGGTTGGTTGGTTGGTTGGTTGGTTTG
Source organism: Pirellulaceae bacterium (assembly GCA_018402565.1). Lineage (GTDB taxonomy): Bacteria > Planctomycetota > Planctomycetia > Pirellulales > Pirellulaceae > M30B19. The sequence goes on from JAGYIQ010000007.1 coordinate 309,357, forward strand.
TGCTGTGCGGTCAGACGCTGGGGCTAGGCGGGGTGACCTCGGACGAAGTTTCGGCGGCACAGGTTGCGAATGAAAGGCGAGTGGAACGTCCGAATGTGGTCTTTGCTTTTGCCGACGATTGGGGACGCTTGGCGGGAGCGTACGCGGCTTTGGACCAGGCACCCGGTTTGAACTCGGTGGTGCAAACACCCCATATCGATCGCATCGCCAGCGGCGAGGTTCTGTTTCGCCACGCGTTTGTCAGCGCGCCGTCCTGCACGCCCTGCCGCAGTTCGCTGCTGTCGGGGCAGCATTTTTGGCAGATGGGTCGCAGAGTGCCCAGCAGGCCAGCCGTTTTTCTACAAATGCCCGGGGTTTCCTTCAACCGTTGTCCCATGCCAGTTGCTTCGATCATGAAATCGAAGAATTGGGCTCGGTAACGGCTCCGTAATGGTAACACAATTCTGCCGCCATGCTTCAGCTATCCTCGAAATAAGCGGAGTGTTCTCGATGATACGAACTTGAAACCGCTACGTTTTCTGCTTGTAAAATGGGTCGGCTGGCCGTACGATGTTGAGCTTCAGTGCGACTTACTGCCGGCGAGCATTGTCTGGCAAGGAAATCGAGGACCCAGCCATGGAACGACATCTCGAACGCGAGAAGCATTCACAGAGCATGCCGGAGCCGCAGTCGATGCAACGGGCTGCGGGACGAGGAGGTCGCTTACGGTTGGCGTGTTGGCGCACGTGGAGTCGGCGACTGCTGGCCGTGTCCCTGCGACTATGGCTGGTCTCCATGGTGGCGGTCTCCTTGCTCATGGCGTATTTGGCGAATGCTCGACAACAGCGGCAGGTGGAGCTGGCGTTCATCGAACAGCTCCGACAGCCGACGCCCCACCAGCCGACGCCCCAGCCATTGCGGATTGTTGCAGCCGCCGGACAAACCGGTCCGCAGTTCTACTGATCGCCGGGCAATCAGGTAGTGGTCGACTACCGAGGCCCCGCATGGATCCGTCCACTAATGCAATGGGCGAAATGCGATTGGTTTGACCGAATCGTGCACCTGGAACTACTTGACACAAAGCATCCTGAATGGTCCGCCTTTGCTGGCCTGAGCCAATTGGAAAACGTCACCTGGTCAAGAGTGAATCAACGGACGTTGGAGTTGTTGGCAGCCGATTGGCAGCAGGCCCCCTCGGACCTGAGCCAACGCCAGCTATCCGTCACTGGCTATCGACTCCAGGGCCGGTTCATGCCGAGTGGCTTGCGTTGGCAGAGATTCGTGGATGAATCGAGTTTGGCCGAGCAAGCAAAAAATGCCCAGCCAGCACACCTTGTCGAGGAGACGCAGACAGAGACTCTGTCGATTGAAGACTACCTGCAATCAATCCGTTCCCCGGAAGCCTGCTCGAACGATCCGGTGTTCCTGTGTCGCAGTCCAGCCAATGGTTCCGAGTAGCCCTTTGTGAACACTCGGTTTGGGGTTGTCCCAAGCGGATAAACTCTATTGACCACGGCGGAAATCCGCGGCAACCGCCTGTCGGGCCCACCGCAAGTCCTGGCGTCGATACACCGTATCCATAATTCTTGCCCCAATTTCCTGCTGGGAGCAAACATCGCCGGTCCTGGAAAATCCGACGAACAGCGGGTAAGATTCGCTCCGAGGAAATCCGTGATGCAGCCCTATACGACCGATACGAGCCCGGAGGCGGAAGCCGTGCAATTGGAATTGATCCGGCGTATGCCTCCTGGCATGCGGGCCTGGAAGGCCTTGCAAATGTCCGCCCGGCTGATGCGCGAGTGCAAAGCTGCGATTGCGCGGAACAACCCCGATTTCACAACGCGGGAAATCGAAATTGAATTTATCGCGTTAAATTATGGCAAAGAGTTGGCTGACGCCGTTGCTCGCTATCAGGCGGATCGCGACCATGGATAGTGCCGACGACTTAGTACTGGCCATTCGACCCATCAAATCAGTCTTGGAATCATTGAACATACGCTACTTTGTTGGCGGTAGTGTCGCCAGTTCGTACCATGGCGCCATGCGCAGTACAATGGACGTCGACCTTGTTGCGGTGGTGTCCCTGGAGCAACTTGAATCGTTGCTGGCTGCGGTCACTGACGAGTTCTACGCGAGCGAAACCGCGATTCGAGCAGCCATCGTGAACCGTACCTCGTTTAATTTGATACATCTGCCGACAAGTTTTAAGGTGGATGTCTTTGTCAGTCGAGGACGACCATTTGACGAGTCATCATTCGCCCGTGCAACCATTTGTCACATCGGTTCCCCTGAAAATGGCGTTGAAGTTCCAATCGCATCTGTCGAAGACATTGTGGCAGCAAAATTGGATTGGTATCGTATCGGTGATGAGGCGTCGGAGCGACAATGGAACGACATGACACGTCTTGTTCAATTGCATGAAACGCGAATCGATTGGAAATACCTGCACTCGGTAGCGGCTGAAATCGGTGTCTCTGATTTACTTGAACGATTGAAAGGTCAATGAAATCGGCGAGGCTATCCGTTAGACTTGATCGATGGCCTGTCGGTGCAATGGGGTGTGGGCGACGTATCCTGACTGCAAACACGAGTGGATGACCATGTCACAAACAAATTCCCAACGGAGTGCACTGGAGTTGATTGTTGATGTTCTGTTGGGTCGCAGGTCATGGATCGGCAGAGAAGGGGTATGGGCGAGCGTTGGTGGGCTTGTGCTGTGCTGCCTGACGCTGGGGGTGGGTGGGGTGGCGGCGGACGAAGTTTCCGCGGCATGGTCTGAGGATGAAAGGCGAGCGGAACGGCCGAATGTGATCTTTGCCTTTGCCGACGATTGGGGACGCTTGGCGGGAGCTTACGCGGCTTTGGACCAGGCGCCCGGCTTGAACTCGGTGGTGCAAACACCCCATATCGATCGCATCGCCAGCGGCGGGGTGTTGTTTCGCCACGCGTTTGTCAGCGCGCCGTCCTGCACGCCCTGCCGCAGTTCGCTGCTGTCGGGGCAGCATTTTTGGCGGACGGGTCGAGGAGCGATTCTGCAAGGAGCGGTCTGGGATCCAACCATCCCGGCGTTTCCCGTGTTGCTCAAGGATTCGGGTTACCACATCGGCAAGACCTTCAAGGTCTGGAGCCCCGGTGTACCGATCGATGCACCGTTCGGTGGGCAGGCTCACAGCTATGAGAAAGCCGGCCGGCGATTCAATCAGTTCTCGCAACAAGTCACGCGGATGGTCGCTGAAGGCCAAGAACTGTCAGCCGCCAAAGAGACGCTGTACGAAGAGGTGCGTGGCAACTTTCGGCAGATGGTGGCAGACTGCCCAGCAGGCCAGCCGTTTTTCTACTGGTTCGGACCCACCAATGTGCATCGGACATGGGTCCGCGGTTCGGGGCAGAAACTCTGGAACATCGATCCGGCCACCTTGCAAGGCAAGCTGCCGCCCTTCTTACCCGACGTGCCCGAAGTCCGCGAAGACATGGCGGATTACTTGGGAGAGATCGCAGCATTCGATGCGGCGATCGGCGCATTGCTGGAGGAGTTGGATCGGACAGGCCAAGCCCACAACACGCTGTGGGTGATCAGTGGGGATCATGGCCCGCCCGGCTTCCCCTCGGGCAAGTGCAACCTCTACGACTTCGGCTCGGCGGTACCGCTGGTGATCGCCGGTCCGGGGATCCCCGGCGGTCGTGTGGTCGATGATTTCACGACCTTACCCGACCTGGCGCCCACATTCCTGGAGGCCGCCGGTGTCCCCATCCCCGACGTCATGACGGCGCGGAGTTTGTGGCCCACGCTGCGCAGCGAACAAATCGGGCAAGTAGACAAACAACGCACGCTGGCCTTCATGGGCCGCGAACGCCATGTCGAGATGGCGCGGGCGGGCAATCTGCCTTATCCGCAACGTGCCATTCGTTCGGATCACTATGCTTATATCATCAACTTCGAACCCGACCGCCATCCATTGGGCGATCCCTATCATTTGGACAGCCAACAGGAACCCGACTTCGCGGAACTGGAGCAGTCGACCTTCGTTACGCTGCCAGACGAAGATGCCGGCCCCACCAAGGCCTGGTTAGTCACCCATCGGCACGATCCCCAATGGCGGCCCTACTTCCAACGCGCCTACGGCAAACGTCCCGGCGAGGAGCTGTACGACATCCGGCGTGATCCGCACCAAATGCAAAACTTGGCCGCCGATCCCGCCTATGCGCCGGTCCGCGCCAGCCTGCGGCAACGCCTATTGGCGGAGCTGACCGAAACGGGTGATCCGCGGGTGACGGGCGACGGCCGCTACTTCGAGGAACCTCCGCTGGCGGGCCCGCTGCCGGAGGATGTCCCACAACCGAATCGGCAAAGACGTCGGACGCCGTCACAGACACCTGGCACTGTTCCAACATCGACAGAAAGCAACTTAGCAGCGACCGACCAGCGGCCACCGAACGTGGTCGTGATCTTCTGCGACGATCTGGGATACGGAGACTTGGGTTGCTTTGGCCATCCCACGATTCGCACGCCACAGCTGGATCGTTTGGCAGCGGAGGGGCAGAAGTGGACCAGCTTCTACGTCGCCGATCCGGTGTGTACCCCCAGTCGCGCTGGACTACTTACCGGCCGCTATCCGATTCGCAACGGCATGACCAGCGCCCCGCAGCCGGTGCTGTTTCCTAACTCGCAGGGCGGGCTGCCGGCCGAGGAAGTCACGCTGGCGGAACTGCTCAAACAACGCGACTACGCCACGGGGTGTTTCGGCAAGTGGCACTTGGGACATCGTCCGCCTTACCTGCCGACCACGCAGGGCTTCGACACGTACTTTGGCATTCCCTATTCGAACGACATGGACGCGACCCCGGACGCGCGCGAGTACCACCGGCGTTCTCGCGGCGAAGCCAATTTTCAACCGCCCACCGAGTGGTTCAACGTTCCCTTGATGCGGGATACGGAGATTATCGAGCGACCTGCGGATCAACGGACAATCACCCAACGTTATACCGATGAAGCGATCGCCTTCATTCGGCAGCACAAATCGCAGCCGTTCTTTGTCTACTTGGCCCACAACATGCCGCACATTCCCTTGTTGGCATCGGACGCCTTTCAAGGCCGCAGTCCACGCGGCTTGTATGGGGATGTTGTCGAAGAACTGGATCTTCATGTCGGGCGGTTGGTGGAGACACTGCGGGAAGAGGGCTTGGCGGAGCGGACCTTGGTCGTGTTCACATCGGACAACGGGCCGTGGTTGTCGTTTCAATTGCAGGGTGGTTCGGCTGGGCCGCTCCGCGCGGGCAAAGGCACAACCTTCGAGGGTGGGCAACGAGTGCCGACGGTGTTCTGGTGGCCAGGCACGATCCCGGCCGGGACGACCGTGACCGACATGGGCAGCACCCTGGATCTGATGGCCACCGTCGCTGGCTTGACGGGCACGACCTTGCCAGCGGATCGGACCTTGGACAGTTACGATTTGACGCCCGCACTGACGGGAAGCGGGCCGAGTCCACGGAAGGAGTTCTTTTATTGGACTCGAGCCAAGCTGCATGCGGTGCGTGTGGGTCCCTACAAATTGCACGTGCACCAGCGGCAACCGTTGAACTACGGACAGTCCCGTGACTTGGAGACGCCGGAGTTGTATCACGTCGAGCATGACGTGAGCGAGCAGTTCGATATTGCTGCCGAGCACCCCGAATTGGTCGCGCAGCTGTTGGAGCGACTCCAGGCCCACCAAGCCAGCATCGTCCCAGTGCCCGACCAATTGGCGGAGCGTCAATAGCTCGGTGAGGATGTTTGTCCGAGACATCGCTCGTCGCGTTACGGGTGGGCATTGTATCGGCAAAGAAATGTTCGGGCGTCCCCGAATCTGCGAGCGATCCACGGTTCCATATCGATTCCGCAGCTCCAGTTGCGTCCCTGTGGATAGCGCCTGTTTTACTTGCAGAAACCAGGCAATTGCCCTTGAACGGATCTCCAATCGATTGAATTGAGCAGTTTTTCTGGTACAATTTCTAGCGATCAAGGGAATCAAATTTCCGATCAGCGTCAGCCAAATTTCCTATCAGCAGGCTGATAGGAGACATTGAGGACAGGAAAATGAAACACCGGAAGTCTTCACTCGTGGTGCTGGTTATGGTCAGCATCGGCTTCGCGCGAATCGCCTACAGTGCCGATTCGTTTGACGCGTTTCTCGCCAGGCATTGCATTCAGTGTCATGGACCGCAGAAGGAAGAAGGGGATATTCGGTTCGATACACTGTCTCGGGATTTTAAGGCTGGTGTGGACACGCACCACTGGGCCGAGGCACTTGAAAAGGTGAACAGCGGGGAGATGCCACCTCAGAGTGAGCAGCAGCCGACTCAGCAGGAAATCGCCGAGTTTGTCGCGCAACTGGATGCCAGAATGAAAGAGGGCCGGGCTGCGAGGATGGCAGCGAGGCCAGTAGTCGCCCATTATCGGTTGAGCCGAAAGGAATATCAGAACACGGTCTATGACTTGCTCGGGGTGCGTTACGATCCCACCAAGCCAGGCCAACTGAACGAAGACACACTCTGGCACGGATTTGAACGCATTGGGTCGGAGCTGTCGCTCTCGCCGTCACATATGGACCGCTATTACCTTGCCGCTGAGATCGTGCTCGACCGTGTCTTGCCGACTGACAGCGTGGGGCCTCGTAAGGTCCGCCGGACCGCAGCGGATTTACTGCCAGGTGGTGGGAAGACGCAACAGGAGGCGCTGGACCGCTTCGGCATCGAGCGACCGCTGCGTTGCGTGATCTACCCCGGTGCGTCTCCGAACGCTGGACCTGTGGCGTTCTCTTCAGGGTGGCTCGGGCCAGGCATCGGTCCGGAGCACAGCGGACTCTACAAAGTTCGCATCCAGGCCAGCGGAATTCGTCCGCCAGGCGGCCAAACGGCTCGCCTGAGCATTGGCATTCCGGGAGATGGTGAAAACCCGATTGCCACTCGGCTCATCGGTATTGATATTACGGCACCGGAGGACAGTCCTGAGGTCTATGAGTCGGAGTTGTTGCTCGAAATGCCGCTGGGGCTGCGCTTCAATCTGGAGGCCAGCCATCAGGTGACAGGATTGCACTTCCACAGGTTGTACCAGAGCACGATTTTTACGCATAGCAGCGAGACACTGGTCACCTCTCCATCATTCCCGCAATTGTTCGATGACAAAGGAAACGGCCTTTACTCACTGGCGCTCATCGACTGGATCGAATGGGAGGGGCCGCTGTTGTCCGAGGAGGAAAAAGCTCGGCGGGAGGGGCTGCTACCGCCTGATGACGCAACGCCCGAAATGGTGGCGGAGTATTTGCAGCGTTTCGCCGAACGAGCCTGGCGTCGGCCAGTGAATCGGCAGGAATTGGAGCGGTATTTGCACGCCTACCGCGCCGAGCGCGAGTTGGGCGAGAAGCTGGCCGATGCCTATCGGGTCGCCTTGCAAGGCGTACTCACGTCCAGGCATTTCATTTATCTCGTAGAAGGCGACCAGGTGGCCCGCAAATGGCTGACCGACTCGGAACTCGCCTCACGGCTTTCGTATTTCCTGTGGAGTTCGATGCCGGATGATGGCTTATTGGCTGCGGCTCGAGATAATTCGCTGAGCGAGGTACGGCAGACATCCAGTCCATCGAATCCGCCATCGGACAGTCTGTCCATCGTGCTTGAGCGAGAAGTGGACCGGATGCTTGCCGATGGCAGGGTGAACCGCTTCGTCGAAGACTTTGCACGGCAGTGGTTGCAATTGCACCGAGTCGGCATGTTCCCGCCGGATAAGAATCTCTACCCGAACTACGAGGCATGGCTGGAGACCAGCCTGAAGGCTGAACCGGTCGAGTTTTTCCGCGAACTGTTCGACAAGAACCTGCCTGTGGATGAGTTCATCGACTCCGACTGGACGATGGCCAATGCTCGGCTCTGTGAATTCTACGGTCTGCCAGAGCCGACGACTGGTGGCTTTCAGCGTGTTTCACTCAAGCCCGAGCATCATCGCGGCGGTCTGTTGACGATGGGCGCGGTGCTCGGCCTGACCTCCGACGGCACGCGCCATCGCCCAGTGCATCGCGGTGTCTGGCTCAGTGAAGTGATGTTCAACAAGACGCCACCACCGCCTCCGGCCAACGTCGATCCGATCGAGCCCAATCCACCGCAAAGCCCAAAAGCGACGATTCGCGAGAAGCTTGCCGCGCATGCACAGCACGCCAACTGTGCGGCTTGTCATCAAAGAATTGATCCCCTCGGATTCGCGATGGAACAGTATGACGCGATTGGTCAGTGGCGAACACACGAACGCGTTCTGTCGGGGACCGGTGACGATCCAGTGGTCGATGCGTCGGGTGTGATGCCCGATGGTCGTTCCTACGGCGACGTCGTCCAATTCAAACAATTCCTGCTGGAGGACCGCGAAAAGATTGCCCGAGCGTTCATTGAGCATCTCTGCACCTACGCACTTCGCCGCGTGTTGACGGTGGATGACGCGGATGATATCCAGTCGATTGCCGCAGAGGCAAGGAAAAGCCAGTATCGCGTAAAGGACATCGTTCGTGCCGTGGCGCTGTCGGAGTTGATGAGGAAACGGTAGCCGAAGAGAATGATTAATGAGTAATGGAGATTGGAAAATGCAGAATGAAGGGCAGGTGGGCGGTCGCATGTCCTTGTTTTTGGAGCTGATGCGGAAGTGTAGGGCGGGAATGATTAATGAGTAATGGAGATTGGAAAATGCAGAATGACGGCAGGAGGGAGGTCGCATGTCCTTGTTTTTGGAGCTGATGCGGAAGTGTAGGACGGGAATGATTAATGAGTAATGGAGATTGGAAAATGCGGAATGAAGGCAGGAGAGGAGTCGCATGTCCTTGTTTTTGGAGCTGATGCGGAAGTGTAGGGCGAGAATGATTAATGAGTAATGGAGATTGGAAAATGCGGAATGAAGGCAGGAGAGGAGTCGCATGTCCTTGTTTTTGGAGCTGATGCGGAAGTGTAGGGCGAGAATGATTGATGAGTAATGGAGATTGGAAAATGCGGAATGAAGGCAGGAGAGGAGTCGCATGTCCTTGTTTTTGGAGCGGATGCGGAAGTGTAGGGCGGGAATGATTAATGAGTAATGGAGATTGGAAAATGCGGAGTGATGGCAGGAGGGAGGTCGCATGTCCTTGTTTTTGGAGCGGATGCGGAAGTGTAGGGTGGGAATGATTGATGAGTAATGGAGATTGGAAAATGCAGAATGAAGGGCAAGGGTCCATGCGAAAGGGTGCAGATATTGAAGAACGCTTGCTGGATTTTGCAGTTCGTGTTGGACGGGCAATTGATGCTCTTCCAGATACTCGACTTGGGCGACACATTGCTGGGCAGTTCGTCCGGTCGGGAACGTCACCGGCTCCCAACTATGCCGAGGCATGTGCAGCCGAAAGTAAGCGAGACTTCATTCACAAGCTTGGAATTGTGCTCAAAGAGCTCCGAGAAAGTTCAGTTTGGATAAGCTTGATTGTCAAGTCAGAGTTGATACCGGAACAACGACTCGAACTACTGCGTGAGGAATGCGATCAGCTCTGCAAGATCATTGCTAAATCGCTGGTCACGGCGAAGTCAAGCCAGTCACGCAATACTAAACCGCAAAACCAATAATTGATAAGTAATGGAGAATATACAATGCAAATTGAAAACTACGAGGAAAACTCACTCACCGGCAGTGAGTCCGCCTGACCATTTTGCATTCTCCAATTTCCATTAATCATTAATCATTCCCGCCGCTCTCCCACTAACTAAAAGCGAAAGATTTACCCATGACCTACCTCACCCAGTCCTGGCTCCTCGACCGTCGGCACGCGTTGCGTGCGATGGGAACTTGTATCTCGTTGCCGTTTTTGGAGTGCATGGTCCCGTTGCGAGCTGCTGAAGCGAGTTTTGCGACTCCGCGGCGCAGTGCCTTCATTTATCTCGCCAACGGTGTCCATTCGTTGAACTACCAGATCACCACACCCGGAAAAGACTACGAGTTTTCCCGGTCACTCAAGCCTTTGGAGAAGCACCGCGAAGTCATCACTCCCATCAGCGGGCTGCATCACCCGGGAGCGCTCGGGCACGACCACAGCTGTATTTCCGTTTGGCTCACCGGCGGCAAGCTGGGCCCTACCGACCGCAACACTATCTCCGTGGATCAAAAGATCGCGGAGATCACGGCACCGCACACCCGTTACCCGTCGATGGATATCGCCCTTACAGGAGCTTCGCTTGCCTGGACCGCAGACGGTGTCCGACTTCCACCCCTGCGACGTTGTAGCGAGATCTTTGCGTCGATGTTTGAAGAGCCAAAAGGGGGCAAGGAGGTCCAAAGGAGGAACTTGCGTCGCAAGGGAAGCGTGCTCGACGCCAATCTTGATGAGGTACGCCAGCTCGACCAAAGCTTGGGGGCAGTGGATAAAGGTCGCCTGCAGCAGTACCTCACCTCTGTCCGTGAGGCGGAGATCCGCACGCGGAGGGCCGATGCCTGGCTCGACACGCCGCTTCCGTCCATCTCCGAAACTGATCGCAAACGCACCAACCGCGACATCGCGACCACGATGGCGGGGGACTATTTTCGTACCGTTTATGATCTGATGGTGCTCGCCTTTCAGACGGATGTGACCCGCGTGGCAACCTTCAGCTTGGGAGGCGAGGGAGATGCCTTCTCCATTCCCGAAATCGGTATCACCGAGTCACGCCATCAGCTTAGTCACCACGGCGGCGATCCGGGCTACATGGAGAAGCTGACGAACTATGACACGTTCGCCATCGAGCAATACAGCTATTTCCTCACGCGACTCGCCGAAACGAAAGACCTCAACGGCAAACCGCTGTTAAACTCAACGATGTCGCTCTTTGGCAGTGGCATGTCATATGGCCATAGCCACGGCAATGCGAACCTGCCGCTCGTGCTCGCTGGCGGATCGGACCTCGGCCTCCAGCACGGCAGGCATCTCGACCTCAATCAAGGCCACTTCAAGGGCTACCAACTTGATAAGCCCAGCGAGCACTACTCGCTTTGCAGCCGCCCGGCTAATCCGAATGCTCACATGAGCAACCTGTTGCTGATGATGGCACAGAAAATGGGAGTTGAGACTGATCGGTTCGGGGATAGCAACTCGGTGGTCGAGTTGTAGTGGGACGGACTTCCAGTTGGTTGATTGGTTGATTGATTGGGAGAACTGGAGCGTGATGATGGAGGGGAAATGAGTAATGATTATTGGAGAATGTAAAATGCAAAATGGAAATCATGTGGATACAAACAGTTCTTCCGAATTGGCGTTGCATTGGTCCACGTTGTGGCTTTCAGGCAAAACAAAGACGCAATGCGACATGGGCCCCCATTTTGCATTTTCAAATCTCCATTACTCATTAATCATTCTGCTTTTCGCGAGCGTTTCGATTGCAGCAATCGCCCGCACGCAAAATGCCTTTCGGTCCGGCGGTTCATTGCGGGAGCTTGGCGGTTAAGATGAGGCGGGAATGAGTAATTATTATTGGAGAATGGAAAATGCAAACTGGAAAACCGGTAGATGCAAATGACCCTTCTGAAGTCGCAACGGTAGTATTCAGTTTGCTGCTTCCAGTCGAAACAAATGCGCAATGTGACATCGCGCTACATTCTGCATTTTCTAGTCTCCATTACTCATTAATCATTCTGCTTTTCGCGAGCAGTTCAATTGCAGCAATCGCCCGCACGCAAAACGGCTTGCGGTCCGGCGGTTCATTGGGGAATCCTGGCGGTTAAGATGGGCGGGAAATGAGTAATTATTATTGGAGAATGGGAAATGCAAAATGGAAATCATGTAGATGCAAACGAGCCTTCCGAATTGGCGTTGCATTGGTCCACGTTGTGGCTTTCAGGCAAAACAAAGACGCAATGCGACATGGGCCTACATTTTGCATTTTCAAATCTCCATTACTCATTAATCATTCTGCTTTTCGCGAGCAGTTCAATTGCAGCAATCGCCCGCACGCAAAACGGCTTGCGGTCCGGCGGTTCATTGGGGAATCTTGGCGGTTAAGATGGAGGGGAAATGAGTAATGATTATTGGAGAATGGAAAATGCAAACTGGAAAACCGGTAGATGCAAATGACCCTTCTGAAGTCGCATCGGTAGTATTCAGTTTGCTGCTTCCAGTCGATACAAATGCACAATGTGACATCGCGCTACATTTTGCATTTTCAAATCTCCATTACTCATTAATCATTCTGCTTTTCGCGAGCAGTTCAATTGCAGCAATCGCCCGCACGCAAAACGCCTTTCGGTCCGGCGGTTCATTGCGGGAGCTTGGCGGTTAAGATGGGCGGGAAATGAGTAATGATTATTGGAGAATGGAAAATGCAAACTGGAAATCATGTAGATGCAAACGAGCCTTCCGAAGTGGCGTTGCATTGGTCCACGTTGTGGCTTTCAGGCAAAACAAGGGCGCAATGCGACACGGGCCCGTATTTTCCAGTCTCCATTACTCATTAATCATTCTGCTTTTCGCGAGCAGTTCAATTGCAGCAATCGCCCGCACGCAAAACGGCTTGCGATCCGGCGGTTCATTGGGGAATCTTGGCGGTTAAGATGGGCGGGAAATGAGTAATGATTATTGGAGAATGGAAAATGCAAACTGGAAATCATGTAGATGCAAACGGTTCTTTCGAATCGGCATCGGTAGTACTCTTGGTGGAGCATCCAGCCAATGTGGATAAGCAATGTGGAATCTTGCAATATTTTGCACTTTCAAATCTCCATTACTCATTAATCATTCTGCTTTTCGCGAGCATTTCGATTGCAGTAATAGCCGGTGAAAATCTTTCGTTTCCTGCAACCACCCCCGCAGACGAACCGTTCCGTCCCAAGGCAGGCGAATTTCCTCCGGTGGAACAAGCGAAGGCTTACCAGGGCCAACTTGTGTTCGTCGATCATGCGAATCGCCGCGGCAGCATCCGCGTGACTGGCGGAGAGCTGTTTCACTCCACGGCTCCGCACCCTTTTGCCATGCTGCCCTATGGAGTCGTGCGGTATCACGGCGCGCCGTCGGATCTGCGGGACATCCCGCTCGGTACCATGCTCCACGGTCGTTTCTATCTGCCACCCGATCCCAAGTTCTCCTCAGTGCCGGTTATCGATCAAGCCAGCGCCAGCTTAACTCAGCCCGCTGAGAACCACGCCATTCTGCTGGAGGATGAGCCCAGTTTCTGCCTCCGGGAGGGCAAGGTCTGGAGGTTAAAGGAGGTCGAGATGACGGGCGCAAGGACGGGAATGATTGTCGCTCACCGCGAATCCAGCACTGACGGGGAGAACAGAGAAGAAGAGCGGCGAATGAGCATCGATGCGGCCACTCGCTTCTGGCGTGGCCGGGAAAAGCTCGGTCTCGAGGACTTGATTACAGAAGGCCTGTGGCCTGCAAATGGAAAGAAATTCCTCGATGGTCAGGTCGTCCATCTCGGTATTGCCTGGAAGCCAGCAGGGCACTGGGAGCGACGTGTTGGGAATCGGATGCATATTTCAGACGTTTGGCTGGATGAGACAGCTCTGCAACGAGCCACCCGACACCAAGTCGAGGTGCATCGGGAGCTGATCCGCAGTCGCGCGATGCCGGCGTACGTGGATGGCGTTGAGTATGGTAAGTTCGGCAGCGCCACAGTGACCCTTACCTTGTTCGGCGGCATGGATCCCTCCCTCTATGCTGATTTCCAGAAGGGTATCAATGGACAGCTCGCGGCGTCGGAAACGAACCTGAAGCATGAGTATGGGACGGTCAGGCAATCCTTGGTGGCCATATCGGGACCGATACTGGAAGTGACGAAACAGGACAATGACATCCCGCTGGGCAGTAGTGGGATCCAAATCCGGATCAAGGTGAATCAAATCATCGAGGGCGTTCGTCCTGGGAGGATTGTTAGAATCCGACCGATGAACTGGCCTGATGACGCGGTGCCTCGGGAGGAGTACACAGAGGGCCATTTAGACGAACGCTTCCCGTCTCCAAACATTTTCCCCAAATACGGAAGAATAAATTTGAATTGACGAAGAAAACGTGTCAGGACTGTCTTTTCCAGCGGCTGCGGCGGTCACAAGAAAGAGCCCTGACACCTTGTCATCCTCAATTGCCGTGTGATAAAGCCCTAGTGCTTTGTCACAATGCAATTTTGGGATCGGTGTGGCAAAGGGGTCAGGCGTCAATTGCCGGAACGGCCCTGCGGGTGCTGCGCACAATTGACGCCTGACCCCTTTGCCACACCCTAAGTTCTGGCTGTGACAAAGCACTAGCGTTGCCGTTTGGCTTTCTCACGCAGTCGAGCACTGCGGACTTGGACCCAGGCAGGTCGAATCTTGAGTAGATCGATCCCGGCGTTCTTTAGGGTGCTGTCCCAGTCGCCGTAGAATTTTTGTAACCGTTCACGCCTCGTAGGGTGCCATGCAGCAAGTCGGGCTATCTCCACGATCGTTTGCGAGTCAAAGCAACTGGAGAACGCTACTGGTTTGCCCCTAGAACCACTCGACTTGCGGAATGCACCAGCCCCAAGGATTACCTCCCATCCGTGAACGGTTACGAATTGTTTTCCAGCTGTTAACAGTGCGTTGTCACGCAGGGGGAAGTCTTCGGAGTGCGCCAATCCGCGATGCGTCACGGGCAGCTTGGCGGCGTAACGGCGTTTGATTTCTTGGCGGACCTCTTCTTTTGAGGTGTAACGGCGATCGACCCGGCCGCGCATGGCTTCGTAGTCTTGCTTCTTACAGACGATTTGGGATTAATCGATATTGGCCGCTTTGATCGCCTCCGGCCAACTGCCAAAGAATTTCCGCCCGGCAAACAGTAGGGGCACATCCACCGCATCGTCACCTGTGATACCGCGCGTATGCAAGGGTAATTTCTGCCGATGCCGTTGTCGGATCTCCTTCAGAACGGCCTCGCTGCTCTTGTATTTACCGGGTGATTCTAGATCCCATTGATGGTATCTTCGCGGGTTGACTCCCGCTGCCCGCACGGCATTCTGCCAGTTGCCGAACAGGCAGCTTGTCACTGACGATGGCCGGGATGGCCAACTAGTGATCGTCGAGCGGATGGGTGGCCAAAAGTGGTTTCATCCGCCATGTGGCTTTCGAAGTTTCTTCGGTATTCCCCCACACCCGATGGTGCCATACTTCTATTGTCGGCAGAGTTATCACCTGTTTGTTCACGCCGGATGGGGGTGAAGACACCGCCACAAACACCGAGACGTTTTATCAAGGGAAATGAGGACCGTATGACGATCAATCAACAGACACTCCAGGGAAACTGGACCGAGATTCAAGGCAAGCTGAAGAGCAAGTGGGGCAGGCTCACGGACGACGATGTCAAGGAGTTTGATGGCAACGTCGAACAACTCATGGGCAGAATCCAAAAGAAGACAGGAGCCGCCCGCGAAAGTGTCGAGCAATTCTTCGAACAGTTCTCCTCCAACGGCGCTTCGGCGGTCAGTCGAGCTAGTGAAGCCGTGCGTGGGTACGCCCAACAAGCAACGGAAGCCGTTCAGGATACGTCCCAGCAAGCTTTGGACTCGGTCCGTGAAGGTTATGCCGAAGTCGAAAACATGGTAAGGCAAAGCCCGACCAAGTCGCTGGTCTACATGTTCGGAGCGGGTGTCCTGACGGGTGTCGTGCTTCATATGATACTGCGGTGGCAGAGGAACCATGCGTGAAGCACCCCATGCTGGATTCGACGGAAACGAAAGCCATTCTCCGTCGCATGGCGGAAGTGCGTTGTGACTTGGACGAAGGGGCGCAAGAAATTGCCGAGAGCGCTCGGGACTTGGGCGATTGGCAGCACTACGTCAAGAGCTACCCGTGGATCTCGATGGGCGCCGCGTGCCTCATCGGTTACCTGATGGTTCCGCGACGCCACACCGACTTGCCAGCTCTCAACGACTCTTTGCCAGAAACGATCGATCAAGAGCGGCAGTTGCCAGATGCTCGGCCATCCTGGACGAGTGGCCTTCGCAACGCGGCGCGAACGCAGGTCGGCAATCTATTGTGGCGAAGTGCCCTGGCGCTTGCCGAGCAGCAAGTGAATCAGTACCTCTCCGGCTGGTCCGACACGACTGCTCCCGAACACTCGAAAGACAAACCATGAAGAATCGAATCGCCCAGAATCCGTTGGACGGTTCGCCGCGAGTTAAACCGATGCTTCCGGCACCTGCTGAATTGATGGACACGGCTCAGAAGAAGTTCGCTCAAGGACGAACGATGATCGAAAGATACGTGCAGGATTATCCTGCGGTCGGTATTGGCGCGGCGCTTTGCATAGGAGTTCTCATCGGATGGATCAGCAAACGAAGGTAGCGGAGCGAAACGGAGCGTCCATGAATGAACCGCATGGATTGGCGTGGGACCTCGGCTCTTTCGCCAACGACGCGATGACCTTGACTGAATTGCAGTCGCAGCTGTTGGCAGCGGACATGCGTGAATGCAGTCGTCGCGGCTGGGTCCCGAGCCTATTCGTGGTGGGCAGTGCGGCGTTGGGGCTGGCGTGTTTTCCCATCGCCTTAGTGACCGCGGCACTTGGTCTCGTGAAGTTCTTCGAACTCTCCCACTTCACGGCGTTTCTGAGCGTCCTTGTTGTAGGAGCGAGCGGCAGTATTTTGTTGGGCATCATCGGGTGGATCAAAGTGCGAGAGCGTGCTGCGATGCTGCGACGCTCGCGGGATGAGCTGATGCGCAATCTACGCTGGATCAAACGAGTCATCACTCGGACCCGGCGTCACATCAAGTAAGCAATACACGCTGTCACGGCTCCGCCGTTCAAATCCTGTCGCACCAATCGACACCGCCAGCCACGGTTGGGTCTGAAAGTCGCGAAGCGACGACAGCGTGTAGCTGCGGGTGTTAACCCGCAGTAACGCGGCCCAACTGGAACAAAGTCGCGAAGCGACGACAGGGGA
This sequence comes from Pirellulaceae bacterium, assembly GCA_018402565.1. Taxonomy (GTDB): domain Bacteria; phylum Planctomycetota; class Planctomycetia; order Pirellulales; family Pirellulaceae; genus M30B19. Next base: position 326,235 of record JAGYIQ010000007.1, read on the forward strand.
CAACCTGAGGACATACAATTTGTGGGAGGCTATCGGGACCGGTCCGAATCGCCTCGGGAGACGCTGATCGAGCGTCCCCATTTCTGGGACTTTCAGTCCGCGAGATTCAAAACCGCTTCACTGCGACACACGTTGTTCCACCAAAACATCGATTTCCGTGGTGATTGCCGTGTAGATGGGAACTTGGGCCCCGGTGTCTTCGATTCGGATGACCAAGCCGAAGGGGACGGGCGTTAGGTCGCGGCTCCAACGTTTGTGGCTGGCGAGCGCGGGGTTTAGTGGTTTTGGCTGTAACTCTCGTTGTGCTTCGTCCACTCCAAGGAGTCGTGTTGCACGCTGCCACTGGGGCCACGGGTGCCACGGGATCGGCGAGTGACTTGGTGGTCGAACTGGACTTCGCTGGCAAATTCTCGGTCAGAATCGCCTTTCCTCGCCTCGGGACATGGCCTCAGCCACCGAGCTCAACTTTTCTCTCGCCGAGATGCTAGTGCTTTGTCACAATTTTACTTTGGGATCGGTGTGGCAAAGGGGTCAGGCGTCAATTGTGCGAAGCACCGCGGTTTCCTTCCTAGCGATTGCCGCCGATTTTGGCTAAAATAAGCACCAAACGCTTACAAGTCGACTAGCCAAAAGGGGAGAGATTGGGCATGCATCAATGGCGACAACACAGACGGATCACGGAAGCCGGTTCCGATGAATAAGAAATCGCTGACCGAAACGGACATCCGCAGCAAGTTCATCACCCCCGCCATCACGGGGAAAGACGGTGAAAAGTGGGATTTGATGACCCAAATCCGCGAGGAGGCCTATTTTACCAAGGGTCGGGTCATCGTCCGCGGGAAGACCGTGCAACGCGGCGCGGCCAAAAAGGCCGACTACCTGTTGTACTACAAGCCCAACTTCCTCCTGGCCGTGGTCGAAGCCAAAGACAATAACCACTCGGTCGCCGACGGCATGCCCCAAGCTCTCGAATACGCCGAGACCCTCGATGCGCCCTTCGCCTACAGCTCCAACGGCGACGCTTTCCTGGAACACGACCGGACGGCGACTTCCGGACCAGTCACGCGCGAGATCCCGCTGGACCACTTTCCCACACCGGACGAACTGTGGGCGCGGTACTGTGCGGCCAAAGGCTGGACCCCCAAACAACAGCAGCTCACCACCCAGGATTATTACGACGACGGTTCGGGCAAACTCCCCCGTTATTACCAACGCATCGCGATCAACCGTACGGTGGACGCCATCACCGGCGGGCAGAATCGCATTTTGTTGGTAATGGCCACCGGCACCGGGAAAACCTACACCGCCTTCCAGATCATTTGGCGACTCTGGAAAGCCGGCACAAAAAAACGCATCCTGTTCCTGGTGGATCGCAACATCCTGGCGGACCAAACCAAGACCAACGACTTTAAGCCGTTCGGTCAAGCCATGACCAAGATCACCAACCGCAAGATCGATAAAGCCTTCGAGATCTACCTCTGTCTCTATCAGGCCGTGACCGGTACATCCGACGAGCAGAACATCTACCAAGAATTCTCGCCCGACTTCTTTGATCTGGTGGTAGTCGACGAATGCCATCGCGGCAGTGCGGCGGACGATGCCGCCTGGCGAAAGGTCCTCGAGTATTTCGCCTCGGCCACTCAGATTGGTTTAACCGCCACCCCCAAAGAGACCAAGGACGTCTCGAATATCGAATACTTCGGCGAGCCGATCTACACCTACTCCTTGCGACAAGGCATCGCCGACGGATTTTTGGCCCCCTACAAAGTCATCCGCATCGGGCTGGACAAAGACCTGGATGGCTGGCGGCCCGAAGACGGGCAGTTGGACAAGTACGGCCAAGTCATCGAAGATCGCGAATACAATGACCGTGATTTTGATCGGAACTTGATCCTGGAGAACCGCACCAAGGTGGTCGCCGCCAAAGTCACCGACTTTCTCCGTGCCACCAATCGCTTCGCCAAGACGATTATCTTTTGCGAGAACATCGACCACGCCGAACGCATGCGGCAGGCCCTGGTCAACGCCAACCCGGATCTGGCAGCGGCCAACAGTAGGTATGTCATGCGGATCACGGGTGACAACGACGAAGGCAAAGCCCAGTTGGATAACTTCATCGACCCCGAATCCACCTATCCGGTGATCGCCTGCACGTCGCGACTGATGAGCACCGGAGTCGATGCCCAAACCTGCCAATTGATTGTCCTCGACCGCCGGATCAACTCGATGACCGAATTCAAACAGATCATCGGGCGCGGCACGCGTATCAACGAGGACTACCACAAGTTCTTTTTCACGATCATGGATTTTCGCCGGGCGACGTCGCTCTTCGCCGACCCGGATTTTGACGGGGAACCCGTGCAAATCTACGAGCCCGGCGCCGACGACCCTGCCGGTCCGCCGGACGACCCCGCCGACCCGCCCACCGACTTGCCCACCGATACGCCCACCGCGGCCGACAGCGAATTTCCCGACGCCTCCCAGCCACCCGGTGGCGGACTGGGCCCGTTTGACGGAAGCCCCGGCCCCGCGAAGTCGATCCGTTACGTGGTCGACAACGTGCCGGTGGATGTGGTCATGGAACGTGTCCAGTATCTGGACGACGCCGGCGGACTGATCACCGAGTCGCTGACCGATTACACGCGGAAAACTGTCCGCAAGTCCTACGCGTCTCTGGCGGAATTTCTCACCGTCTGGAACCAAGCCGAAAAGAAACAGGTGGTCCTGGAAGAATTGGCGGCCCAGGGCGTTTTTCTCGAGGAGCTGGCGGACCAAGTGGGGCGAGATTTTGACGCCTTTGATTTGGTCTGTCACATCGCCTTCGACCGCCCGCCCCTCACACGGCGTGAAAGAGCCGAGCAGGTCAAGAAACGGGACGTGTTTGGCAAGTACGAAAGCAAAGCTCGAGCCGTCTTGGACGCCCTGCTGGAAAAGTACTCAGACGCGGGCATCCTCAGCTTGGAATCGATCGACATCCTCAAGGTGGCTCCCCTGCCCAGCTTTGGCACACCGGTCGAGATTGTTAAACTCTTCGGCGGCAAGCCCGGTTATCTCGCGGCCCTCCGCGAATTGGAAGCCGCCTTGTACCAAGAGGCCGTTTGAGGTCCATTCAAGACCCACCGAACCAATAAGCACTTCACTTTGCCAGGCAGCGATTCAGGTACCAACGAATGGCCAACGTCTCGAATCTTGTCAAATCCATCCAAGACATCATGCGCAAGGACGCCGGGACCTACGGCGACGCGCAGCGACTGGAGCAATTGGGCTGGATGCTATTCCTCAAGATCTTTGACGATCGGGAAACCCAACTCGAGCTGCTGGAAGACAACTACCGCTCGCCCCTGCCCAAAAATCTGCGTTGGCGGAATTGGGCCAGCGACGCGGAGGGGATCACGGGCGAAGGCTTGTTGGATTTTGTGAACAACAGCCTGTTGCCCAAGCTCAATAGCCTGGCCGGGTCGGGTCGGATGCACACGCTGATCCGAATGGCCTTCGACGACGCCAACAACTACATGAAAAACGGCACGTTGATGCGGCAAGTCATCAACAAGATCAACGACATCGACTTCAACGCCTCCGACGATCGCCACATGTTCGGCGACATCTACGAGAAACTGCTGAAAGATCTGCAATCGGCCGGCAACGCCGGCGAGTTCTACACGCCGCGAGCCGTTACCCAGTTCATCGTCGAACAGGTCAATCCTCGCCTGGGCGAAACCATCCTGGATCCTGCCTGTGGCACGGGCGGTTTTCTGGTTTGTGCCATCGAGCACTTGCGGAAGCAAGCCAAAACCGAGGCCCACGAGCGAACCATCCAGAGCTGTTTTTCTGGCATCGAGAAAAAACACCTGCCCCACATCTTGTGCATGACCAATCTAATGCTGCACGGGATCGACGTCCCCTCCAACGTGCGGCACGACAACACCTTGGCGCGGCCCTTGCGTGATTGGGGCCCGAAGGAGCGAGTCGATGTGGTCGTGACCAACCCTCCGTTTGGTGGCATGGAAGAGGACGGCATCGAGTCCAACTACCCGGCCGAGTTCCGCACGCGCGAGACCGCGGACTTGTTCCTTGTGCTCCTGATGAAAATCCTGAAGCCGGGAGGCCGAGCGGGGCTGGTGTTGCCCGATGGCACGCTGTTTGGCGAGGGCGTTAAGACGCGGATCAAAGAAGCGCTTTTGACCGAGTGCAACTTGCACACGATTGTTCGTCTGCCCAACGGGGTGTTTAATCCCTACACGAGCATCCGCACCAACCTGCTGTTCTTTACCAAGGGTGCGCCCACGACCCACGTGTGGTATTACGAGCACCCTTATCCACCGGGGGCCAAGAGCTACAACAAGGGGAAGCCGATTCGGATTGAGGAATTCGAAGCCGAGCGAAAATGGTGGGGCAAGGAAAAGGACGGCTTCAAGGCTCGGGTGGAAAACGAGCAAGCTTGGCGAGTGTCCATCGAGCAGATCAAAGCGGGGAACTTCAACTTGGACTTGAAGAACCCGAACCAGCGTGACTCGGGTCCGGGCGACGTGGACCAACTGCTGCCCGAGTATGAAAAGCTCCTCGCCCAAATCGCCCAAACCCGAGCGCAGTTAAAGGCCCAACTCATGGAGGCGCTAAATCGATGAAGAAAGTGGAACTTGCGCTGTATCGCGAACTCCTGGGAGAAATCAAGTCCCGCGTCCGCCAAGGACAGCGTCGGGCAGCCATTTCGGCCAATGCCGAGCTAATTTCCATGAATTGGGACATTGGTCGTATGATCGCGGCTCGCCAAAAAGAAGAAGGCTGGGGAGCGGGTGTCATTCCCCGACTGGCGGTGGATTTGAAGAATGAGCTGCCAGATCCGAAGGGTTTTTCGGCGCGGAACATCGGCCGCATGATCGCGTTCTACCGGGAATACCCAATTTTGCCACCGGCAGTGGCAAAATTGGGATCTCAGCCAGAAAATCCATTGCCGGTCTCCGAATGCGACGCCGAAATTTTGCCACGGGCAGTGGCAAAATTGGCAAGTACCGCCCTGTCGGTGGCCCAATGGCAGCTTTTGACTGCAGTTCCGTGGGCCCACAATGTGATCCTCATCCAGAAGCTCAAGGACTTTCCGATTCGCTACTGGTACGCCAGGCAGGTTCTGGAACATGGCTGGTCCCGCGACACGCTCTCTGCCCAAATCGAGAGTCGTCTCCACGAGCGACAAGGTGGGGCGATCACGAACTTCGCCACCACCCTACCGGAGGCGCATGCGGCCATTGCTCAGGGATTGCTGAAGGACCCTTACCTGTTTGATTTCCTGACATTGGCCGAACCTTATCACGAGCGTGAACTTGAAACAGGACTTCTCCGGCACATCGAGAGATTCCTTCTCGAATTAGGACACGGCTTCGCGTTCGTCGGTCGCCAATACCGGCTGGAAATCAGCGAGCGAGACTTTTACCTTGATTTGCTGTTTTACCATTTGCGTTTGCGTTGTTTTGTTGTGGTCGATTTGAAGAAAGGCGAGTTCAAACCCGAGTATGCGGGAAAGATGAACTTCTACTGCTCGGCTGTGGACGACCTTTTGCGACATGAGCACGACGCTCCGACGATCGGCCTGATCCTTTGCCAAACCAAGGATCGACTGTTTGCCGAATACGCTTTGCGAGACATTCACAAGCCGATTGGTTTAGCCGAGTACGAACTAACTCGCGCTTTGCCTCAGGAACTCGCCTCCAGTCTCCCCAGTATCGCCGAACTTGAGGCCGAACTCGGCCAGGAGGTTGTCGAGTGAAACTAGAAACCTTCTTCGAGAAGTTCGACCAATTCGCCGACGCCCCCGGTGCCGTGGCGAAGATGCGGGAGTTGGTATTGCAGCTCGCGGTGCAAGGAAAGCTAGTCGAACAACAGAGGGACGATGGCAGCGCTAAACCCTTGCTTGCTGCCATTGCCAGCGAACGGAACGAACGAGCAGCAAGACTACGAACGCCTACTCAACATGACTTGGATGCGTGCAAAGAACCTGCCTTTCCGGTTCCTGCGAGTTGGTCGTGGACGTGCCTCGGGAACATCGCACTCCAAATCCAATACGGTTACACAGCATCCGCCGATATGGCTGCCACAGATATTCGTATGCTGCGTATTACCGATATACAAAACAACCAAGTAGATTGGGCGTCCGTTCCTGGTTGCCAAATCGAAGCGGAGGAGGCAGCCAAGTATCTACTCAGCCCGAACGATATCCTCATAGCCCGAACTGGTGGCACGATCGGGAAGTCATTCATCGTCCCCGACGCCCCGGTTAAGTCCGTTTTTGCATCTTACTTGATTCGTGTCGTGCCGCCGACTTCAGTGTCGGCTAGATTCCTGAAAACATTCTTAGAATCACCATTCTACTGGACGCAACTGCGACAGATGTCAGCCGGAACTGGCCAGCCTAACGTAAATGGTCAGGCGCTAGGACGCCTCGAAGTCCCCCTTCCACCGCTCCCTGAGCAGAAGCGGATAGTGGCGAAGGTGGATGAGTTGATGGCGTTGTGTGATCGGCTGGAGGCCCAGCAGCAGTCCCGGGAGGAGCAGTCCAGCCAGCTGGCCCGCGCGTCGCTCGCCCGCTTCGCCACCGCCCCCACCCCCGCCAACCTCAACTACCTCTTCCATCCCTCCTACAACATCTCCCCCGCCGACCTACGCAAATCCATCCTCACCCTCGCCGTCCAAGGCAAACTCGTCCCGCAGGACCCCAACGACGAACCAGCGCAGGCTATACTTCGAGCTACCGCAGAGTTTTTCGCACGCCTCGTAGCGTCCAAAAAAATTTCAACACCAAAACCTCTTCCTCATATAGATGAAGTTGATTTTCCATTCCCATTGCCGAGCGGTTGGGTATTTTGCCGACTCGGACAGATTATCCGGATTTCGTCCGGTGATGGCCTAATTGCAAAAGAGATGAACAATGGCTCAATTCCCGTCTATGGCGGCAACGGTGTGAACGGCTACCATGACAAGAACAATGTCTCGCAGCGGACTCTCGTTATTGGCCGAGTGGGTTTTTACTGCGGGAGTATTCACGTGACGCCAGAAAAGGCATGGGTCACGGACAATGCATTCATCACGACCTTTGAAGAGAAGTGCGTGGACATAGAGTTTCTAAGCTGGCTTCTTAAGGCAACAGATCTACGGCAACGTGACAATGCTACTGCACAGCCAGTTATATCTGGCGGTAAAGTTTATCCGACAATTTTGGCTCTCCCGCCCCTTGCCGAACAACACCGTATCGTAGCCAAAGTCGAGCAACTAATGTCCTTAGTGGACGAGTTAGAAACCCACCTCACAACCACCCACACCACCGCCCAAAACCTCCTCTCCGCCCTCGTCGCCGAATTGACACGAAAATAAACTGAGAGGGAAAATTGGAAAACGCAGAGCCCCCGGATAACCTAGAAACGCTCGCCGCAAATCATGCTCCGATATCGCATACCTCGCGGGCTACACTTTTGGTCACACCATCGATTAGTACCCTCAAGGTGCCCTCCTCAGTTCATCCATCCGGGGAGTTGAGTAACCGTCATCATTAACAAGTCTGCGGGAGCAATCGGCCACGTGAGACTTTAAGGGTTCGCATCAGAAAATCGAAAACAACGCTGTCATAGCACAGACGGTCCTCTTGATTTGTAGCAAGTAATCATAACATACATAATTCTTTTGGCAGCGAAAACCGAAACTAAAGATTGAGCCCCGCGAAGCACTGCCGCAATAGCAATAACGGGCTTGAGGTCCAACGAAGCCTGTATAGAAATAAGGCTAAACCAATTCTGTTCGATTTTGGGGGGCGGAATAGCTATGCTTTATCGATTGGATTGCGATGGAGTGTAGTGATTTTAGGTTGAAGCATCGAACGTTCTGTCTCGTCCAACTTGTCACAGTCTTTGATAGCGTGTTCTCGAAACGTTGCAAACTCAGGGGTGCCTACTCGTTGTTCCTCTACAGCGAAATAAAGTTGTGCAATTGCGCGAAGCCGTTGTTCGCTTGGCCCACAAGACGCGATCGCGTTCTGATAGAGACGCCTTCCGCCGGATGGATCGCCAGATCGGAACGCGATGAAGCCTTTGGTTGCAGTGAGTGCAATCTTATGCTGGGCCGACATTGATTTGCTTTCGGCAAGACTCACCAACGTTTTGGCCTCAGAAAGGTTACCAAGATTCGCATAAGCAAAGGCCAAATTGTTTAAGACAGCGGCATCATCGGCATTACTAGCATAAGCGACCCGCAGCATTTTCATCGCGAGCTCAAAATCCTCCAATACGGTTGACGCAATGAAGCTACCGAAAATGGCTGGCCTACTGGAAAACGGCTGTTCCGATTGCCAACCCAAGGCGTGGGTTAACGATTCCGTCCAGTTCTCAGCTTTCCTCGCGTACCATGCATCGGCTTCATGAGATCTGCTTACTGGTACTTTATTTTTGCGAACGATACCGCCGACATTCCGCTCAAGCCACGCCGCTTGCGCAATTGCATTTTCAGACGGATCTAACAATGACTGATCGCACAAGCGTCTTGCCTTTCGAAGGCTTCCATTTTTCGCCTCCGTTGTTGCCAACGCGCCGGCCAACTCTGAAAGATGAAAGGGTGAAAAGTCTTGCGATTCCAGAACACGCCGAGCGATGGAAATTGAATTTGAACCTCGATTAGTTGCTTCGGAAATCGCGATTTCTGATGCGATAACCCAGGGATCGTTTCGGACAAGACTGCTTCGAGTTATGACATTGTGTGCTAGATCGAACTTACCTTGATGAAGATAGAGTCGGCCTGCTGCTCTGACTACAAACCTATTATCGGGGGCGAGCCCGAGTGCCACTCTCATCGCCTTATCGGCTTTCACACGATCACCAAGGACAGTGTACATCAACGAAAGATTAGTCCATAACACGGGATTCTTGGGGTAGCTCCGTAAACTGCGACGACTAGCACCTACTTGTAAATTGATGTCGTCAACGCTGTGAATTCGATACGCTTCGTGGAATTCGGCGTTCGCCTCAAGCGTTACCCCTGGAAGACATCGTGACGCTATCTCAGCGGCGAGCGGCGGTGCGTTATGTTGTTTCAAGACAAATCTCGCGGCATCCTCTGCAAGTATACCATGTCCAACCGAAAAGGCAGCCGATACAAGATCACAGGCGACAGAAAGCCCTGGTTCTTCTTGCCAATCGGCAAGAATGTAACTAAGTGCCTTTGGGTCTACCTTGCGGGTGGGACCGTCTGTTAAAGAGTCCAATTCACCAAGCTGCGCAGCGTATGCAAAGCTACGCCAACGAGGGACCACCTGCCGTTCTCTATCTTCATTTATCTGTGTCATTGTTTAGTTCTAAGTTCGAACGAGCTGAAGCCGTGCTTTGTGTGCCAATTGGTCGAATCGTGATACATATCGCTCTAAGCCGTGTTGGTTTAGATGGCGATTCAACGGATGGCCCCTAAAAGTATGGTCAGGATTGCACAAATGAGATACAAAGTTGGTTAGTTCTTCTCGCAAAAAATAAGGAACTTGGCTCGAAAACTTGCTTAGTGCAACCGAAAATGCAGCCTGTAGAAATGGAAGCACGTCTTCATACGTACCACGCCAAAGCACTGGTCGATGCGAGGGCGATAAAGCATCAAACAAAAGCGCATTTGCATGTGTGCGTGCGAACAGGAAAACAATTAGGCTCCCGAAGTGGTAAAGATCGCAACCGAAACGACGTTCCCTGTAGTGACTTGGAATTGCAGTGTACAGAAGCTCGGGCGGAGCGTACGTTTGATCTCCTGCAACCCGCAAGTTGTCAAATGGGCCAGAAAAATTCTTATCCCATGCCCTACCCAAGTCACAGATCTTTGATGCAACACCCTGATTGTATACAAGTACGTTCGACGGCTTTAAATCTTGATGGGCAATCTCGGCACGATGCAATTGAGATAGTCCCGTCGCAACGTGGTGCAAGGTTTTCATCAGAAATACGTAATCCAGATTGCTCATCATGTCGAGATGATGCCGAACATCGCCGTCAGCAAGTTCAAAAATTAGGTATTGAACCTTATGCGTTGCGTTCCTTGGATCGACATCCACTGTACCGTTATCAATCGCTCTGGCTATACGGCTCAAGTGGGAGCATTTCTCACAGAGTATCTTCTCAAAATTGTATGCCGTGGTCATCGCCTGAAGAACCTGAGCAGGATCAGGTGAGCGCAAAGCGGCGGTGTAGTCAAGCGCTTTCAAAAACCCCGATCGCCCGTCGCGATGCGTCGCAACATAGCCTTTCGAGAAATGGCCTCCAGTAGAATTCGGCTTTCGCGCAACCGGGGCCCCAACCGTCCAACCTGTGTCGAGGACCATTCCTTCGAGTTGTTCCGCGGGTGACATTGTCGGTCCAATTTAAGTGTCAAAAGGGCAGATGTGAAAACCGGCGAGTCGAGACTGCAAAAAACGTGCCACTCTTATCGTCGTTCCGTAGTTGTATAAATTTCCTCTAAACGTGTCAATTGGCGCCCAAATAGTACCAGTGATTGGCACTTCGAACAGTACCAGTTGAACCAAGGACGCTGATGCTGTCCCTTGAGTCGCTTTCCCCCTAGAAAGCCCTCAAGGAGATCGGTATGGCGAATCAACTGAAGATGCATAAGTCATTGGCAATTCAGCAGTTACGCGCTCAAGGGATGAGCGGAAGACAGATCGCCGAGGCACTGGGTGTGTCCCGGGGCGCGGTGAGCCGTCAACTGGCAGCCCTAGGGGCAAACAGGACCAAAGCGCCAACCGGCGAAGTGCCAACCGGGTCCCTGGACTCAAACAGTACCAAAGCGCCAACCGGGTCTGGGGTTTTGGCGTCCCCAGTTCCGGAGGCCTCCGGACCCTCGGAGGAACCAGCGATTTCCCGGTCGCGGAGCTTGTGTGCCAAGTTTCACCCTGTCATTGAAGGGATGCTCCAGAGCGGGCTCGATAGCCAACGGATCTCCCAGGACCTGGTCGCCGAACATGGATTCACGGGCAAGTACTGGTCGGTGGTGCGGTACGTCCGCCGATTGACCCAAGCCCCAAGCTTCCCCTTTCGTCGGCTGGAGGTCGAACCAGGCACGGAGTTGCAGGTCGATTTTGGCACTGGACGCCCCGTGCGAGGGACAAACCGCCTAGCATCAACAACTTGCAAAAGATAAGCCGGTAAGATAAGGGAGCATGACCTTAATAAGGTAATGCTCCCTTATCTTAGGTCGAGAAATCACCTGGGGACACACGATCTTCTCGGGACGATCAGGAACACAATGAATCTCGTCTCACGGTTTTGTGTGTTCCGAGCCGGTCCTGGTGGCCCCATCGCGTCCGACGTAATCAAAACCGTGTCTCTGCTAATCACGTTGTTCCACCAGCACATCGATTTCGTTGGTGATCGTCGTGTAAATTGGCACTTGGGCCCCGGTGTCTTCGATACGGACGACCAAGCCGAAGGGGACGGGCTTTAGGTCGCGGCTCCAACGTTTGTGGCTGGCCAGGGCAGGGATGTCGTGGTTTTGGCTGTAACTATCGTGGTGATTCGTCCACTCCAATGAGTCGTGTTGCACGGTGCCACGGGAGCGGCGAGTGACTTTGTGGTCAAACTGAACCTCGCTGGGAAGTTCCTGGTCCGAGTCAATTTCCTCGTCTCGGGACATCGCCGCGACAATTGTTGCTCGCTCCATGTCGCCCCGAAACATGCGCCACTTCAAGTCCGATCCGAAGTAACTCTCAAGCCCCCATCCTTGTACTTCCGGGTAACGGTATCCGGCGAGGTTTGTCGGGACGACGACGCTCGATCTGCGGAGGTGCAAGTTGTTTAGGTGGAAAGTCATTGTTCATCTTCTTCCGATCGCCCTCGATTCATCGCTGTCATCATTTTCCGCATGTACTTGATTTGTGAAATGACGTGGTCGCTCGTCAATTGTTTGCCATTTTCCAAGATCATCGTCTTGATTGACTCGATCAGCACTAGCTCGATCTGAGCGAAACTGAGTCCCGACGTCTGTTTCACGAGCGTGTCAATCGATCCTTTGAACGACACCCCGTTTAGCTGGTGCTGAATGAACGATGCTCTTAGTATGGGGGTTGGCTGCGGAAACATGACCACATCATCAAAACGGCGCCAGATCGCAGGGTCAAGTAGATACTGATGGTTGCTCGCGCCAATCAGAATGCTTTCACGGGGTGTAAACGAATCCATCGCTTGGAGCAGGCTGTTGACGATTCGCTTTAGCTCACCGACATCGTTCACATCGTCTCGGCTTTTGGAAATGGAATCGATCTCATCAAATAAAATGACCATTGGGGACTCGGCCGCCAGGTCAAAGACTTGCTGCAAATGCGTAGCGGTATCACCCAGATAGCTCGATATCAACGCACTTAGCCGAACAACGCCGACTTTCAAATTGAATTGATTGGCCAAGTGATGAGCAGTCAGTGTCTTGCCGCACCCAGGCGGTCCCCAAAAAAGCAACTTCGATTTTGGAGCGTACCCGTATCTCGCGAGTTTGGCTGCGTTTCGCCGCTCATCAATCACTCGGTCGATTCGCTGTTGGGTCGTTGGATCCAGCACCAGGTGGGCGGTGCTCGCAGGCTCATGAAAGATCGTGACAAGATCGGCACCTGTACGTTTGTCACGTGGGAGCTGTGAAAGTCCTGTTCGCTGTCCGGAATTTATCGTCGTACCTAAGGCACTCCGAAGTTCTTTCGCCAGCGAATGCTGGTTTCCGGCCAATTGTTCGGCGATGATCGATTCTGCCACTTTCCGAAACATCGTGTCATTCCCGTCACGATGGGCACGACAAAGCCGAACGATGGCGTCGACATCGGCCGCTTGAAAATTTCGGGGCATGGAAAAACTCGCCGTGTAGCTTGGGTCGTTTGGTGCCGTCGCTGGAAACATCACCTCGAAATTTCCAGGACGATCATTCCTCGGATTCTAGCATAGCCAGGGGTACAAAGCACGCCCAAAAACAGGGCAATAATTTCCCAGAAAACCATCCGGGGACACACCATTTATGGGAGACTGTTGGCCCGGGTCCAAATCTCTCGGCCACATGGTTTGGGTGCCCCTATTTCCCATCATCAACGTCGATAGTCCGGACATTCGCCGGCAGAAACCCGTTTGAGGTTGCAATTTGCAACCTCAAACTTGGAATAGGCTTCCAGCCTGCTAGCGAGACGGGGCCGAATCGCACGGTGCCATGGTTTGGGAGGCCCCATTTCCCATCCGTCCCCCCGGTCGTGTTTGCCGGGCTTTTCCAGATTGGTTGTGTGCCCCCCCTGGGGCGTCCCCAAGTTGACGGTGTGCCCCCCTGGAGATCCAATAACCAGCCTCAAACTCCTGCGGCGGTTCTTCTTCGAATGCCATTCGCGGATTGGTCAGACGCCGTCTGACGAATCGACGCAGCTTCTCATGAATGGTCAGACAAGCCCCCAACGTTGAACTTCTGGGTAAAGGGTTTCCGTGACCGAAACCAAACGGGGGCAACAGGGGACGCACCATGTACAGGGGACTATCGCCAAGAATCCGAATCCCGGTGACAATCCAGAGCTTGTGTGTTCCCAGAGTCATGTCTGTCCCCCGCGAAATGTACGGGCTCTCTTACAGGACCGACGTCTTTCTGTTAGAGTGAGGCGGAGCCGTGTGTTTCGTTATTGTCGGTTTAGCAAAAACGAACGGCATTTCTGCCACCGCGAAAGAAGGATGTAAACGTCATGGGTAAGGGAAACAACAGTCAAAAGAACGACAAAAAGACTAAAAAACCAAAGAAGACCGCCAAAACAACGCCAGCAAAACCAGCCGGTAAGAAGTAAGTAAACGAGCAGGACCGACTGGTGGGGACACACAATTCATTGGGGACTAACGGGACGGGTCCCAAATCGCTCGGCGACACTGTTTGGGTGTCTCCATTTCCCATCGATCTTTCGCCCCATTCGGGGCTGCTGGAAAATAGGTTGACCGCTATCCCGACGGTTGACACCGTCGGCTACACGCTGGCACGGCTACGCCGTTCAAATCCCGCCGCACCAGTCAACACCGCCATCCGCATCTGGGTCTGAAAGTCGCGAAGCGACGACAGCGTGTAGCTGCGGGTGTTAACCCGCAGTAACGCAGCCCCAACTGGAACAAAGTCGCGAAGCGACGACAGGGGAGGCCAACCGGGGACACACAATTCATTGGGGACTAGCCGGACGGTCCCAAATCGCTCGGCGACACTGTTTGGGTGTCTCCATTTCCCATCGATCTTTCGCCCCATTCGGGGCTGCTGGAAAATAGGTTGACCGCTATCCCGACGGTTGACACCGTCGGCTACACGCTGTCACGGCTGCGCCGTTCAAATCCTGTCGGTTGCACCGTTCGGCAACGATAAACGCTCGGGCGAGCACGGCTGCGCCGTTCAAATCTTGGCTCCCCTGTGGCAATAGCACCTCGTGTGATGATTCCACGAAAGGTTGCCGCTTTGAGATGAGCCGAGAGACCTGGGGCGGCGCGAAGTTCGTCGAAGCGGCAATCCAATCCGACTCGCGTCCACCCCTAATTGGCCTCTGTTGAGATAAGTTCACCGGCAACCGTAACTCGCGGAACCCCAAAGCCGGTTACCAACCAAACGGGGACAGGTTGTAGCCCCAGCCCGCGCTGTCGTATTGGTAGTACTGGCCCGATTGATCTTGCCAGAAAGTCGATCCGTCATGGGATTGGTACCTGTTGCCGCCAGCGTAGTAAGGCAACTCGTAGACCGAACCGTCTGCGCCTTGATACAATTCGTTCCCCCAAATGCCTTGTCGGATGTAGTCCTGATGGCCTTGATGCTGCCGATTGGACTGCCGCATGTAGTTCTGATGCGCTTCGTGTTGCCATTGGGAACGACTCATGTAGCTGTTGAAGCTCTGGTCCAGCATCCCATGGGCATATTGCGTGTAGGCCGCTTGTTGAGCTTGGAAGTTCGCTTCACGTCGCTGCAAATCGGCGTACCAGGCCGGATTTTGCCGACGAGATTCGGCGACGAGGTACTCCAGGATTGCTTGGTCTGAATTCGAATAATCGCCGGTCTGTTGTCGGTAACTTTGGACCGCCTGGCGGGCATGCATGTCCGCTTCTTGTTGGAGTTGCCGTTGGATTGCGGCAACCTGGCCAATGTAGTCTTGGGCCAACGTCTGGCTGGCTGCCGAGAACCCAACAAACCAAAATACCATCGCTAAAATGACTCGCTTCATCGTCGTTTCCTTCATTTCCAGTGCTTGTTCGTGTCTTTACCCCGTTCTAATGGGCAAAACGAGCGACCGCCTGCCTTGTGACAAGCAAAATTTGAAAATCGCTGCCCGCTGCAAAGCACGGGGCACGGTTGGGACAGGTTTGCCTGGAGAAACATGTCATATCTGCCACCAGCCGGTCGTCCGGGGGTGTCCCCAGTTCCCCCTCGATCTTTCCCTCCATTCGGGGCTGCCCGAGAATCGGGGCGATCAACGGGGGACACACAATTCCTTCGGGACGACCGAGAATATCTGAGAATTTGGCGGCACGGCGTCACAAACCGGGGCTTTGCCAGTATGGACGGAGGGAGCAGATCATTAAGAAGGAAAACGGATGTGTACCTTGCCACCAACGACTCCGGCTGATCGTGAGCTCATCACCGCCAAATTTGACGCGCAGCTACAATCGCGGAAAGCACCCATTGCAGAGTCGCTGCCGATCCACAACACCGCTATTGCAAAGTGGGCCGCTGTCGCTTCAGGTTTGATCTTGGTCGCCGGACTGGCCTGTCTACAGATTGCAAAGTGGATTGATCCCGCCGTCAAATTCGCAGAAGACTCGCCCACAACCGCTTCGATGTTATTGTTCAGCGGATCGGTCGCATTCATTGTGTCTCTTGCAATGATTCTTGTTGCGGTGATTGTTTTGTGCTGCGGTGCGTGGTGCGAAACGCATCTCCGAGAAATCAAAAACGGTATCTATTACGCACGATGGACATGCAGTGCCGAGGAATGGCGGGCCTACATTGATAACGAAACGGCTGATCTGCAAGGATTGCCATTTTACAGCGCCATGTCTGCCTCGGTCGTTGGCTTGTCTGCTGGGTTACTCTCGGTATTGGTTTGGCCGCTGGACACACCGACTTCGACGGTTTACTTGGCGATGGTCGGAGTTTTGCTGGTATTTCTGGCAGCCGGATGGACTCTCGGTACGATCATCAAAGGACTCCTGCACAAATCGCTCGACGCGCGTCGTGCGACGCCCGAAGCGCCAATCATTGGCTTGACCGGTTTCTACTTCAACAGACAATTTCATGCCTACAGAATGCCAGGCCGGTGCCTAAACAAGCTCACCTTCAGACGAAAAGGCCAGCTCTATCTGTTTGAGTTTCAGTTCAAGCAGCAGATCAAAAATGGATATTGCTATATCGATGTGCGCATTCCGATTCCGGTAGGGAAACTGGCCGAGGCGAAACGCGTCTACAAGATGATTAAGAAAACTGCTGGCGTCGAAGCGTAAGGAGCTGGCGAACTCTGCGAGAGCGCACAATTCCGGTCAGCTCACGAAACGCGTTACAACGAAGGACGGGTCCGAATCGCCCGGTGACATGGCCACCAGCCGGTCGTCCGGGGGTGTCCCCAGTTCCCCTCGATCTTTCGCCCCATTCGGGGCTGCCCGAGAATCGGTTGATCGCTATCCCGCCGGTTGACTCCGTCGGCAACACGCTCCCACGGCGACGCCGTTCCAATCCGGTCGGTTGCACCGTTCGGCGGTACCGCGGGGCGATGGCCCGGCTTTTGGCCGTCTCCCGCTTCTCTCGGCACAAAAAAACTCAAAATTTTCTCACGGGTGTGACCTGATGTGTCACACCGATGCGGAAAATACCGTTCGCCGGCCCGCAGGATCGATGCAAAATCGGGGGTTGGGGGTCGGTCATTTTCAATTCCCCACTCTACTGCTCTTTTTTTAGCTCCAGGAGATCCCATGTCTGAAGTCAAACTTGTGGTTCGCGATGCCAACGAAGATCGGTCCGGAACAGTGCATGGTTCGCGGGTGGATTATTTCATCGCGGCTCTGGGGGCGGATCCTGTTTCGTTGGCGGAACTCACCGCGGCCATGGATCGGTATACTTTGGAATCACCGTCCGATGGCTATCTATCATTGTTTGGTCGATCGATTGACGACCAGCCGTGGGATGCAGGAGTGGTGGTCATCGATCTGGCCGCGCGACTGGTTGTGGTCGACTCCTCTTACTCATCGCCTGGTCGCGAGGGCTTCATCACGCGGGAGAATATCGCTGCCCTCGAGGGTGGCAGCATCTCGCTCCGCTATCGACTGGCGGACGACTGGCTGTTTGTGTCCAATTCGATGGATTGGCTGGCCACCGCCGAAATGCGTCGGCGGAGTCGAGCGGAGCAGCCAGCGCGCGATTTGCGGCAAGTTTTTTATGGCGAGCCGATGCTGCGATCGATCATTGACGGCTGTCGACGGAAGTTTTGCCAGCGAGAGGAGATTGCCAAACAAGTTCGTCTGGAGTGGATTGACAGATGTCGAAATTGGAACGAACGCTATGGTGATGGCCCCCAGCCGGACCCAGAAACTTTGTCGCTGCACGAGTTGGCTTGGCGGTCCGAGGCGACCGACGATCTTGAGCATCGCGTCTATTACGATACTTTGCGAGACGTCCATGCCGACTGGCTGATGACCCCCTGCGTGGAACTCGGTGGACAACTTCCCCGCACGGTGCTGCTGCAGGACCACGACCGATTGAGCGATGACATGGATGATCGTGAACACCAATGGAGCATGTTGGAACGTTGTCCACCGGGGCTCAGCCCGGAATCGCATGCCTTTCAGTATGGTGGCTTTAACACGGCTGAGATCGTCATGTACTACGAATACGTCCGCCATGTCGCTTGGTCCTGTTGGGACGGGTTGCGTGCGATGACGGAAGCCCAGCGAGCAAGCTTAGCCGAATCGTCGAGCGAGTTGGAGGAGTTTACACGAGCGGAGGTGATTCGCTTGCTCCAGATCGGCGAACAATGGTTGGACGCTCCGTGGGAGGAGGGTTTTCTGAGGACGCCTCGAGGCATCATTCATCGCGAACGTTGCCGGCTGCCAAATGGTGGGTCGTTTGAACCGATCGATCCGGATTGTCCCTGCTGCCAAGCCCTGGCCGCCATGCCTGGCGTTGGCTTTTGGCACATAGACGGCTGTAACATGGACGACTTGTTCGCATTTTCCTTTCGTCACAAAACGATGGAATCGTGGGAGCTGGAGCAGGCGGAGTATCGGCTGCTTGATGAACAGCTGGATCAACAGTGGAGTCTTGCCACGCAATGGGGGCTGCCACCTGAATGTGGCGCACCGAAGTCACACCATGGAGAGGTCTGGCGGCTGACTGTCAAAGACGCATCGGGCGTCATTCCTGTGGGCGATCGGCTGAATCGAGTCGCGCATGGCGTAGTATCGTTGATCGTAAAAATTCGCATGGCCTTGGCATTGGATGCCAGTCTGTCCTGGCAGCCGCATTGCGAAACTCTGTCGCAGGCCTATCGATTGTTGCAACAGGCTTGCGAGGAATCGACCGAGCAGCAACTGTCGCTCGAGGTCGAGGCGAACGCGCTAGGGTTGCTGGAACTCGTCAAGGACCTAGCCGAGGACCTGCAGCACGCCGACGACGAATCGGATGCCGACGATTCACCCTTTGAACTCCACGAGGGGAGTCTGACCCCCGCGTCCATCATTAGCTACTACCGTCGAAGAATAGTGGGATTCAGCCGGGACCTCAGGCAGCTGTTACGCTCCTTTACAAAGTATCAAGTGGAGAGGGTCCCTTACGACTGGTCCGATGACGACGTTCCGTTCTGAGGATCACCGATCGAGCAACCGGGGAGGCGCCAATAATAACGACCGGGTGTGCGATCACGGCCGCGGGGGGCGTGGACCACTGTGTCAGTTGGGCGTGACAGACGAATGCCACTCGGTCGGCGGCCAGCATCCTAAATGCCCAGGCCGCTCGCTCGGTGGCGTCGTGGCTCGCGAGGGCTGCCAACACGGGCTGCAGACTGTACTCGACTTCTGGTAACATTGGCCCCTCGTCGCTGCACTCGATCTGGTAGCTCGGCTTCGGTGGGCGCAATGTATCGTTCACTTCGGCTCATCGGATTCGCCTGTGGGGGCTACCATACCTGCCCCACGGTCGCAAAAAGATGGCTCTTTGCCCCTTGGTCACACGGCCCCCGCTGGTTCACCCGTGGGACCGAAAGTTTGGCAGCGAGACCGCCCCCAAATAATCAAAAAGAAGGACCGTCGCCCCTTGGTCACACCGCCCCCGGTGGGTTTACCCCGCCGGAGCGGCAGTTTGGGTCGCTAGACCGCTCCCCCAATAATCAAAAAGATGGCTCTTTGCCCCTTGGTCACACGGCCCCCGCGGGTTCACCCGTGGGACCGAAAGTTTGGCAGCGAGAAAGCCTTCCCCCCAATAATCAAAAAGAAGGCCTGTTGCCCCTTGGTCACATCGCCCAGCAACAGGCTGCGGTGAAACATCGTATCGCGGCCACTCACCGCCATACCGTGCGTACGACTCCACGCTTCGTAGAACACGCCCCCCCCAATTGCGGTCTCGGTGGAGGTTGAGCAGCTAAACCACCGTGGCACTCGACCGCCCAAACCGCACGCCGTCAGCCTTCTAGCCTGTCAAACTTTCGGTCCAACGACACAAGGTCGTTGGGGCCGCTGGCATCGCTCGTCATCCCACTTCTAGGCATAGGGCGACTATGGTTCGGAGGTCGGCCGCCTAAAGGCGGAACTACAAGCGGCGGGACCCCGCTTCGGTGAGCCTTCGTTAGGCCGGCTCTCAGCGTTTCCATAGGTCACGATTTGCGGCTAGACGGCCCCGCTCGTAGTCCCACTTTCAGGCATAGGGCGACTAGGGTATCGGGGGCGACCGCCTGAAGGCGGAACTACGAGCGGCGGGACCTCGCTTCGGTAAGCCTTCTTTAGGCCGGCTCTGAAAGTTTCCATTGTTCACGTTTTGCGACTGGACGGCCCCGCTCGTAGTCCCGCCTTTAGGCGGAAGGCGCCAGGGAGAAACTCCGCCAAATGACTGACCGGCTTCCACACCTGCCCCACGGTCGCAAAAAGAAGGATCTTTGCCTCTTGGTCACAGCGGCCCCCGCGTGTTCACCCGTGGGACCGAAAGTTTAGCAGCGAGACCGCCCCCAAATAATCAAAAAGAAGGACCGTCGCCCCTTGGTCACACCGCCCCCGGTGGGTTTACCCCGCCGGAGCGGCAGTTTGGGTCGCTAGACCGCTCCCCCAATAATCAAAAAGATGGCTCTTTGCCCCTTGGCCACATCGCCACCTTCGGCCTCGTGCCGATGGGGCGATGACTGAAAGGCTACCACCCCTCCCCCCAATAATCAAAAAGAAGGCCCGTTGCCCCTTGGTCACATCGCCCAGCAACAGGCTGCGGTGAAACATCGTATCGCGGCCAATCACTGCCATACCATGCGTACAAATCCACGCTTCGCAAAACACGCCTCCCCCAATTGCGGTCTCGGTGGCGATTGAGCAGCTAAACCCGCGTGGCACTCGACCGCCCAAACCGCACGCCGTCGCTTTCTAGCCTGTCCAACTTTCGGTCCAACGACACAAGGTCGTTGGGGCCGGTGGCATCGCTCGTCATCCGACTTCTAGGCATAGGGCGAATAGGGTTCGGAGGTCGGCCGCCTAAAGGCGGAACTACAAGCGGCGGGACCTCGCTTCGGTGAGCCTTCGTTAGGCCGGCTCTGAAAGTTTCCATTGGTCACGATTTGCGACTGGATGGCCCCGCTCGTAGTCCCGCACTCAGGCATAGGGCGAATCGGGTACGGAGGGCGACCGCCTGAAGGCGGAACTACGAGCGGCGGGACCTCGCTTCGGTAAGCCTTCTCTAGGCCGGCCCAAGCGTTTCCATTGGCCACGTTTAGCGGCTAGAAGGCCCCGCTCGTAGTCCCGCCTTCAGGCGGAAGACGCAATGGAAAAACTCCGCCAAATGACTGACCGGCTACCACACCTGCCCCACGGTCGCAAAAACATGGAGCTTTGCCTCTTGGTCACACCGCCCCCGGTGGGTTTACCCCGCCGGAGCGGCAGTTTGGGTAGCTAGACCGCTCCCCCCAATGATCAAAAAGAAGGATCGTTGCCCCTTGGTCACACCGCCACCGTCGGCTTCATGCCGGCGGGGCGATGACTGACGGCTACCACCCCTCCCCCCAATAATCAAAAAGAAGGCCCGTTGCCCCTTGGTCACACCGCCCAGCAACAGGCGGCGGTGAAACATCGTATCGCGGCCAGTCAGCGCGATACCGTCTATACAACTCCAAGCTACTCAGGCTACGCCTCCCCCAATTGCGGTCTCGGTCGAGGTTGAGCAGCTAAACCCGCGTGGCACTCGACCGCCCAAACCGCACGCCGTCGCCTTCTAGCCTGTCAAACTTTCGGTCCAACGACACAAGGTCGTTGGGGCCGCTGGCATCGCTCGTCATCCCACTTTTAGGCAGAGGGCGAATAGGGTACGGAGGGCGACCGCCTGAAGGCGGAACTACAAGCGGCGGGACCTCGCTTCGGTGAGCCTTCGTTAGGCCGGCCCTCAGCATTTCCATTGGTCACGTTTTGCGACTGGACGGCCCCGCTCGTAGTCCCGCACTCAGGCATAGGGCGAATCGGGTTCGGAGGGCGACCGCCTAAAGGCGGAACTACAAGCGGCAGGTCCTCGCTTCGGTAAGCCTTCTCTAGGCCGGCCCTGAGCGTTTCCATTGGTCACGTTTTGCGACTGGACGACCCCGCTCGTAGTCCCGCTCTCAGGCATAGGGCGACTAGGGTTCGGAGGGCGACCGCCTGAAGGCGGAACTACGAGCGGCGGGACCTCGCTTCGGTAAGCCTTCTTTAGGCCGGCCCAAGCGTTTCCATTGGCCACGTTTAGCGGCTAGAAGGCCCCGCTCGTAGTCCCGCCTTTAGGCGGAAGGCGCCATGGCGAAACTCCGCCAAATGACTGACCGGCTACCACACCTGCCCCACGGTCGCAAAAAGATGGAGCTTTGCCTCTTGGTCACAGCGGCCTCCGCGGGTTCACCCGTGGGACCGAAATTTTGGCAGCGAGAAGGCCCCCCCACAATGATCAAAAAGAAGGCGTTTTGTCCCTTGGTCACACCGCCCCCGGTGGGTTTACCCCGCCGGAGCGGAAGTTTGGGTAGCTAGACCGCTCCCCCCAATGATCAAAAAGAAGGATCGTTGCCCCTTGGCCACACCGCCACCGTCGGCTTCATGCCGGCGGGGCGATGACTGACGGCTACCACCCCTCCCCCCAATAATCAAAAAGAAGGCCCGTTGCCCCTTGGTCACACCGGCCCATGGGAATCGACCGACAAACGTTTCAAAACTCAGCCCACGCATCTGCACGCTTGCACATGCGATAACCGTCTCTTGCTTCTAACCAGCAGAGGGCTGCTGGTCTACATTCCGGCCCCCGCGGGTTCACCCGTGGGACCGAAAGTTTGGCAGCGAGAAGGCCCCCCCACAATGATCAAAAAGAAGGCGTTTTGCCCCTTGGCCACACCGGTCCCAGCGGGTTCACCCGTGGGACTGAGCACGAGTTGCTCAACCCGCAATCTTCGTTCCAAAAACACTTCTGCCTTTCCATCCCGTTCGGTTCCTTGTGTCGGCCCTCCGGGCCTTCTGATCGCGGTGCCCCGTCGACCGGTGGCTGACGCCACCGGCAGGGGTTGTGCCGGCCCTCCGGGCCTCCGAGCAGGCGACTGGGTTCAGACGGGCAACTCGTGGCGAGTCGAGCTTGCATGCCAGGAGGAGGACTTGATAGACTGCGGATTCTGAGTCCCGAAATTGGACTTACTTCAATCTAAGACTTAAACCTGACGAAGAACCAATAACCAAGAACATTCCTCCAGGTCGCAGCTCTCGCGGCCAATAAAAACGTCCTTTCAGCAGCGAGCCCAACCGCCTGCCTGGCGGCCGGTCTGTCCTCAGCCCGTCCCACACGACCAAAAATCACTGCCGCCCGTCGGCTCATCTGCTCTGTCGACGCGAAACAGCCCTGTCTTCCGCCTCCCAATCTGACCGCTGGGGCTAAAATCGCCCTATCTTTCGGTTAGCGAAAGATCATGCCAATCCGCGGTCGCCCGGCGGCAGCTCCCGGCCTAATTCTCAGAATCGGGGTTATTCACGGGGTATTCTTGAACGCTTTCCACAATCGATACGCCGAAAACCGCAATCTTGGTGAAACTGGATTATTCCAGAGAGTTTCTAGTTGCCTTACAATCGAAGGATTTACTGCATGCGTTGACGAGACAAGCGAAAGGGCTTCGATACGATACTCCAGCAATTCGTCGCTGCTTACTGCAAACTCAATTAAAAATGCCATTTCGTCGATCTCGACTGATCGTTTAAGTAGTTGCAGTTGCTTTAGGGCAAGAAACCGAAGATATCGGTTTTCAGAGTTTGCGGATACAAGTGCAATTTCGGGTAATCGCTCGGAGTTGAACTTTCCTAAAAGCTCAAAGGCCAATGCTTGTAGGTCATCAAGGCTATGTTCCTCTACGGCATTGATCAAGTGCGGTTCTGCTGCCTTCAAATCCTCCAACACCCAGTCACTAATAATACACAATATTTTATTGACTATGATGCAGTTTACTGGGCTCACTGGTCTAGTTTTCAGTGAGTCCTGAAATTCCGCCAAAATTTGATCTCGCGAATCCATGGAGTTGGCCCGAGTCTTCATCAGTGCATCCAGGCAGTGGATCCTCCATAATGGGTCCCTACTCTTCGAGCTTTCTCGAACCAGATACGAATCGATGGTTTCACAAAACAATCCTAGTTTGCCGTAAGCTTCTATAATTGGATAGACGAGATCTGGGCTTAATGAGTCTGATTCGTAAAATTCGCCAAATTGAAGTTTAACCCATTGAAGAGCCTTGGGTGACTGGGGGTGCAACTTGCAAAGCAAATTGACCCCAAACGCTTTCGCTTGAAAATCATCACTAGAAATAACTTCAAGGAGAAAACTCTGCGTTACGTCAGATGGCTCTGCGATCTCGCAATATGATTGCAGCAATTCATGGTAAAGCACAGAATGCTTCCTTGTCGACTCATTCCGGAGAGCGATTTCGATCATGTTTGCGAATGTACCGGACTTTACCTTCGTGTTCCTAGCAACAAAGCCGATTGCCTCACTTGCGACGACTCGCGTTTGTTCATCCAGTGAAGTGTCTGCCGCTAATTCGATTAGTGGAGGAAGCCCTGAATCACTTATTGATGCGAAATACTGTAGTAGTGATAGTCTAAAATTCTCTTCTCCAAATACACTACTAGCTCTCCTTCGAAGTCGATTCCGTTTAAGCACGTCGACAATCTGCAGCAGCGACTCCTCGGCGAAGTCTTCATAGTGCGATAGCTCATTGACACATGTGTTGAAATCATCAAGGGATTCAGCATGTTTGAGTGTCTGAGTTATCCCGTGGATCTCATTCTTTATGAGCTCGGATAGCTCATCACAGGCCTTCTCGGAAATGCTCCCAGAGGCAACGCGATTCCCAGACCAGAAGCCCAATACGCAGACGAACACAAGAAATATCAGAATCGCTAACACATTAATTCGTGGCATGGTACATTGACTCCGGTTCGGCACGCTCAGTAATCAGTAGTGTACACAACTATGGGAGCCAGTCCGCGTAGTAGAACAATTCCGGTACAATCGCGAACGCTGGAAATTCAGGGCATTGCTTTCTACAACTAGGCTCGTGCCTGCAACTAACGCAAGTACCGGCTTCCACGAATTGCGAGTACACGTCCGAACCTGGAACCAGGCCGTAAGATAGTGCTTGCCTCGAATAGGCCTTTGTTTCCCTTTCCTTGCATTTCTCGCAATTGCCCCAGCCTGTCCCCGGATTCACCAGTGGCGCCGGGACTTGCACTTTTTCTTCTGGACATTTACAATTGTATAATTCAACCAAGTCGACCACATGCACCAACTCGTGTAATAGCAGTCCCCCGATTTGATAGCCGCCCCACCCTTTCAATGTGGTTGAGTTTAGACAAACAACTGGTCCATCAATATCTGAGTAGGCAAAGCCGCCAAAGCTATTACCCTTACCATTTGCCATGCAGGTTTCGTGGCAAAATATACGAACATTACAATCCATGGCACGCTTTACAACGGGATCGTCGGACATTGCTGACAAGAACTTGGCAACTGCTTCTTCGCAAGAATTTACGTGATCCAAGGGAGCTCTCGGTATCTCTAGAATTGGCGGTACAAGTTGGGAGAAGTCATGAACTTCTGGGAAAGTTAAAACAATGTCCGGTACAAAGGGAGGAAGACTCTTAATCGCTTCCGTCAAGAAGTCAATTTCAGAGGTGTCGTCTTGCCGTGGCCACATTTTACAGAAACCGGCCGGATCAACTTTCGATAGCCCAAAATATGCCCGATACCGTGACATCCCATCCACATACCCCAACGGATCTCTCGTCACAAACCCACCCGTCGCGGGATCATACCACCGCGCTCGGAAGTGGTAGAGCCGCAAGTCACCATCCCACTCGCGGCCGGTGTAGGTGTAGCGGTTGGCATAAGAGCTGCTGCTACGAACAGTGCCGTTGGCGGCGTAGATGCCAAGGGTGCCGTAAGCGCTGTAGGTGTAGCGTTCAACCAACGTCCCAGCCGCATTGGTCAGGCCGACGATGGAATACTGTTGGTTGCGATGATAATAAAGTGCGTTGTCGCCGGTCGTCGGCAAAGTCGTAGTTGTACCTGTATGACGCAGGATCGGTTCGTCCACGTAGTCGGCGTAGACGTAACGGTAGGTCGGCGAGGAGGTGACGGCCCCCCGAGCGTAATCAGCGATCACTTGTTGACCCGCGTGAACGTAAACCACATTGCCACTGGAATGGCTCCGGGCGACTCGGCGCCCAAGTGCATCGTATTCAAACGTGACTTCCAAACTACCCGCTGAACCATTGGTGTCGGCTCCACGCAGTTGATTGTCGAAGTTCCAATCCAAGTTCAACGCTGGGGCCGACAGTGTGGCTGGTCGCGACGTTTGGTTGCCCTTCACGTCATAGGCCAGTGTCCCGGTACTGGCGCCTGTGAACCCTGTGAACTCGTGAGCATTGCTGTGGGTGCGGTTCCACGTTGATCCGGCGCTGGTGAAGGCGTCCCAGTTCCCCACAGCCGACAAAGTCCAAGCTTGGTTCATTGTCCCGTTGGTGCGATTCCAAGTCTTGAGCCTGTCCTCGTCATCGTAACCCGTGGCACCGGTCGAGAACCCAAAGCCGGACATGGTCCCGGTGATGGTCTCGCCGGTTTTATTCTTGTTCGCATCCCAGGTATAAGAATAGGTGCCGATGTTGGGGCTACCCGCATGGGTGGTCGCGATCGACGTCGGCAGGTTGTCGTTGCGATAGGCGAAGCTGACCACCGCACCGTTGGCATAGGTGCTGGTGGTCAGGCGACCACCATCGTCATAAGTGCGGGTATCCACGATGGTGCCCAGGTACTTGACCGTGTGCAGTTGGCTGCGGGTGGTGTAAGTTCGCTGGACAATCGAGCCATTGGGATAGGTCAATTGTGTGAGGCGACTGCGAGCATCGTAGGCTCGGGTGACCGTGTAAGTCCGAGCCGCAATGGTCAGCGATTCATCTTTTAACCTGCCGTAGTTGTCGTAGTTCATGGTCACGGTATTGGAGTAACGACCACTGACGGCGGTCAACATGCGACCCAGATTATCAAACGTAAAGGTATCGCTATCGGCAATAGTACCGGACGGACTATTGGCCGCCCAGCCGAACCGGCAAGAGCTCGTGCGATAGTCGCGCGACGTGATCGTTCCCGCCATGGTATGGTTAAAAGTCACCGTATCACCCTTCTGGTCCTCGCGGCGGATCATCCGCCCGGCAGGATCGTAGGTAAATATTCGTGGGTTAGGGATAAGTCTACTCAGGGGTCCGGCTTTAGTTATACCCACCGTCGGGGAGAAAAGCGACAGAAATCAGGGGCTCGGGAGCATTTTTTTGGGGGCATGTTTCTTGAGTCCCCCGTCGCGCAGTGCGTAACCGTTCACGGGTGGGAGGTCATCCTTGGGGCTGGTGCATTCCGCAAGTCGGATGGTTATCAAGGCAAGCCGGTAGCATTGTCCAGTTGCTGTGACTCGCAAACGATCGTCCGGTTAGCCCGACTTGCTGCATGACACCCTACGAGGCGTGAACGGTTACCAAAATTCTTTCGATCCGAATTCGCGACTGGGGTGTTTCAATCGCTGGCGGGTTAGACAATCATTTCGACCGAACAGGAAAGGCCCTGGGATGCTGATACGAGTTCTATTGCTGTTGCTGGTTGCCCTCCCTGCCGGACCGTTGCTGGCCCAGGACGTGCAATCTCATCCCGACCCCGCTGAGACCATCATCGAAAAACGGCCCGATATTCCCCGCGGCAAGTTGGAGCTGATTTCCTACGAATCGCGGACCGTGGGGACGACGCGTCAAATGAACGTCTACACCCCGCCGGGGTACTCGGCCGAGCAAAAGTACCCCGTGCTGTATCTGCTGCATGGGATTGGCGGTGACGAGACGGAATGGCAGCGGTTTGCCTCGGTGGATTGTCTGTTTGACAACTTGATTGCCGACGGCCAAGCCATTCCGATGATTGTCGTCATGCCCAATGGACGGGCCCAGAAAAACGATCGAGCCGAAGGGAACGTCTTTGAAGCCGCGCCGGCGTTTGCCGTTTTTGAACGCGATCTGTTGGATGACGTGATCCCGACCATCGAAGCGAAGTACTCGGTGAATACCGACCGAGAGCACCGTGCGTTGGCAGGTTTGTCCATGGGCGGCGGCCAAGCCCTCAATTTTGGGCTGACGCATTTGAATACGTTTGCGTGGGTCGGCGGTTTCTCCGCCGCTCCGAATACTCGAGCGCCGGAGGCATTGCTGCCGGATCCGACCACTGCCAAGTCGCAATTAAAATTGTTGTGGCTGTCGTGTGGCAAGCAGGACGGGTTGATGGAGGTGAGTCAACGCGTCCAGCGATATCTGGCCCAGCACGACGTGCCGCATGTCTGGAATGTCGATTCGCATGGCCATGATCCCACGCATTGGCGCAATAACCTGTTTCATTTTTCGCAGCGGTTGTTTCAGGCCCAGCCCTCGGCGACCGCTGAGGGCTTGTCCGCAGTTAAGCCACGGAATGAGAAATCAGCCGGACAGCATTCGCACCCGCTTTTCGCGGGAAGTGGACTCTGGCCTCGTTCCGGCTAATTCGGTAACTTAGTCGGGGACGATTCTCAAGATTGAAGATTGTGTTGTTGGGCGTGTTAAAATCTCGCTGGTGGGGCAGGGAGAGATCACGATGAACGAAGAAACGTTGTTTGCTCGGGCCGTGCAACTGGCTGCGGAGCAGCGCGCTGCGTTCTTGGATCGCGAGTGCTCGGACCCTGTCATGCGGGCCCGGGTCGAGGCCTTGCTGGCGGCAGATGCGGCGTCCGTTTCACCGCTCGATGCCTCGCCCGCTGGCCCGCTCGATGTCCCGCTCGCTGGCCCGCCCGCTGGCAGGGACGGGGCGGGTGAACCGGACGCTACGCGTACGTTCCAGCCCAGTCCATCAACCCGTTCGAGCAGTCGCACATCTTCCACGTCTGGGGCCGGCGCGACGCGTACGTTCCAGCCCAGTCCATCGACCGAAGAGGCCGCCGGGGTCATCATCGCTGGCCGGTACAAGCTCCGGCAACAAATCGGCGAGGGCGGGATGGGCACCGTCTGGATGGCCGATCAGACCGAGCCGGTCAAACGCCAGGTGGCGGTGAAACTGATCCGCGTCGATCGGGGGCAGTCGAAGACGATCCTGGCCCGCTTCGAGGCCGAGCGGCAAGCGATCGCCCTGATGGATCACCCACACATTGCCCGACTGCTGGACGCGGGCACCACGGAGGCCGGTTCGCCGTTCTTCGTGATGGAGCTGGTCAAGGGCCTTCCGCTGAATGAATTCTGCGACCAGCACAAACTGACGATACCCGAGCGTTTGAACCTGTTCATGCAAGTCTGCCTGGCGGTGCAGCACGCTCATCAGAAGGGGATCATCCACCGCGACTTGAAGCCGTCGAACATCCTGGTGGAATCGCACGACGGCAAGCCGGTGCCGAAGGTCATCGACTTCGGGTTGGCCAAGGCCACGACGGGCTTGCAGCTAACCGAGCAGTCGCTGTTCACCGGCTTTGGCACGGTGCTGGGCACGCCGCTGTACATGGCTCCGGAGCAGGCCAGCTTCAACGCGGTGGACATCGACACGCGGGCCGACGTTTATGCCCTGGGTGTGGTCCTGTACGAGTTGCTGACGGGCAGCACGCCGCTGTCGAAAGAGACGCTCAGAAAGGCCGCCTTAGACGAAATGCTGAAGTTGATCCGCGAGCAGGAAGCGCCGACCCCCAGCAGTCGTCTGAGTTCGGCGGAGAGTACGCCGAGTGTGGCGGCCAGTCGTCAGACGGAGCCGGCCAAGCTGGGGCGTTTCGTGAAGGGGGAGCTGGATTGGATTGCGCTCAAGGCATTGGCCAAGGACCGCGACCGCCGCTACGAAACGGCCAACGGCTTCGCGAAGGATATCGAACGCTTCTTGAACCACGAACCGTTGCAGGCCGGCCCTCCCAGTGTCAGTTATCGGCTGACGAAGTTCGTCCGCCGCAACCGCCCGCAGGTGATCGCCGCCAGCTTGGTGCTGCTGTCGCTCGTCGCTGGGGTCATCGGTACCTCGCTGGCGCTGCTGGAGGCCAAGCGGCAGGAGCGGGCGGCGGTGGTGGCTCGGGAGGCGGAAGCGGAGCGGGCCGAGGGGGAGCGGCAAGCCAAGGAACTGGCCGAAATCAAACGGCAGGAAGCGGAAGCACAACAGCAGCGGGCCGAGGCGGGCGAGAAGCTGGCCAGTGAGCGACTGTTGCAGGTGGAGGCCGAGAAGCAGCGGGCCGACGAGGAGAAGCAGATCGCTGAGGCGGTCAACGACTTCCTGCAGACCAAGCTGCTGGCCCAGGCCGACACCACCGCTCAGGCCGACGAACTGCTGCGTGGCCGCGGCGGTTTGGCGGCCGAGGCGAAGTACAACCCGACCGTCAAGGAGTTGCTCGACCGGGCGGCCGCGGAACTGGCCCCGGACAAGATCGAGGCCAACTTCCCCCAACAGCCGCTGGTGCAGGCGCAGATCCTGCGGACGGTGGGGGACGCCTATCGCGGCATCGGCGAGGCGGCGATAGGCATCCCCTTCCTGACCCGTTCGGTGGACTTATATCGGGCGAAGCTCGGCCCGGACCACCTCGAGACCCTCATGAGCATGAACAACCTGTCGGTGTGCTACCAGGCCGCTGGGAAGTTGGACCAGGCCCTGTCTCTGTGCGAGGAGACGCTCAAAATTCGGAAGGCCAAGCTGGGCCCCGACCACCCCAACACCCTCGTGAGCATGAACAACCTGGCGACGGGCTACTATTTCGCCGGGAAGCTGGATCAGGCCCTGCCGCTGTATGAAGAGTCTCTTGAGCTGTGCCAGGCCAAGCTCGGCCCCGACCACCCGACCACCCTCGCCGGCATGAACAACCTGGCGGAGGTCTACCGGGACGCCGGAAAGGTGGACCAGGCTTTGCCGCTGCTTGAGGAGGCGCTCAAGCGTCGGAAGGCCAAGCTTGGCGCCGACCACCCTGACACCCTCACCATCATGAACAACCTGGCCAATGGCTACTCGGACGCCGGAAAGATCGACCAGGCGTTGCTGCTGTACGATGAGACACTCAAGCTCTCCAAGTCCAAGCTCGGCCCAGACCACCCCGACACGCTCACCATCATGAACAACTTGGCGTTGTGCTACGGGGCCGCCGGGGAACTGGACCAGGCCCTGCCGCTGCTCGAGGAGACGCTCCGACTCAGCCAGGCCAAGCTCGGCACTGACCACCCCGACACGCTCAACAGCATGTACAACCTAGCGTCGGGCTATCAGGCCGCCGGGAAGCTGGACCAGGCCCTGCCGCTGCTAGAGGAGACGCTCCGGCTCAGCCAGGCCAAGCTCGGCCCCGACCACCCCGACACCCTCGCCAGCATGGGCAATCTGGGTAGTGCCTACTGCGATGCCAATCAGGGGGATCGGGCGGCGGACACGCTCACCGCCTTCGTGGCCGGGATGAAGCCGAAGTACCGGCCGGGTAGCCCGCAGTTCGCTGGCTTGCTGTCTCAGGTGTCGCTCGCCCTGCTCGGGTGCGACCAGTTCGCCTCGGCGGAAGTGATGCTCCGCGAGTGCCTGGAGATCCGCGAGCAGGTCGAGCCAGACGCCTGGACAACGTTCAACACCCAGTCGCTGCTCGGCGCGGCGCTACTCGGCCAGGAGATGTATGTCGACGCGGAGCCGCTGCTGCTCAAGGGCTATGATGGTATGAAGGCCCGCGAGGCAACCATCCCGCCGCAAGCTACCAACTGTATCCCCGAAACACTCGACCTCCTGATCGAACTGTACGTGGCCACCGACCGGACCGATGAGGCGCAGAAGTACCGCGACCTGCGGATGAAATACCCTATGCCGGAGGAAACAGCCCCGCTGCCCTAGGAGGACAGCTGTGCGATAACGCTGCGCGTGACACGAGACTTGTTGAAGTGTAGGACGAAAGCAGCGCGCCAGGCTGGGGGATTTATCCGTCGGGATCGTCGAGCAGTTCCTGCAAGCGACTGGCTAGCGATGGTGGAAATCTTGAGGGCCAAGTTGCATCGATTAGGCCGATGCGAATCATATCCAATAAGTGGGTTTGATCTTTGCGCCTAAAACTGTTCAGTTTCATCTCAATCAATGCCTCGAGTTCGATGATCGATTTGTTGTCGATCTGCGTCGTCTGGGTGATGTTCGGGGTCGCCGAGGCATATTCCGTGCGCACCTTTCGATTGGCCAACAGGACGTGGATACCCTGGCTCGGTTTCCCGTCTGGCCCGTCCAAAAACACGGTCACATCCATTACCGAACTGCGAACGAAGCCGGCCGCCGCCATCGCTTCGGCGGCGCGGTCCAGATCTTCTTCACGGAGCAAAATGTCGACATCGCGAGTGTTGCGTACGGCTCCGTCGTCAATGGTAGCCACCCAGGCGGCAACCGCATTCCCTCCGATGATCGCGTAGGGAATGCCTGCTTTGCTGAGAGCAGCACAGGTGCGTTCGAGTCGTTCTTTGACCAATTCCACGGCAAGAAACATCCTTTCGAAGACAGAGACTTCTTCTCGGACCAGACTTTCGGCATTATCGTCAGAGCTTTGCATAGTCGAATGGGTAACCGTTCACGGTTGGGAGAGAATCCTCGGGGCTGGTGCTACGGGGCGTGAACGGTGACTCGAATTGTAGCCAAAAAACGTGCCCCGTAAAACGGCTGCCCGCACCGCGCCCTACTGCCAGTCTGGCCACTTTGGCCCACCTTCAGGAACTGGCCAGGCGGCAAGCCGGTAACTAAAATAGGGAACGGTCGCCGTCTGCCCTGCGGTTCGGTGACTGGTTCGCGGACGGTTTGTCCCCTGCGGATCCCCACCTGCCCTCAGGGTCCACCCGCCTGATGGGCAACCTTCCCCCCACCTAACCCCACGCCCCAAACGGCGGGCTTTGTGCCTGATCGCTGGGGTCTCGCCTACAGGAGTCGCCGCCCGTGATGCGTCTGCCCGTTTATTTGTCTGCCTGGACTGTTGCTGCGTGCCTGATGGCCACCACCGACCTGCTGGCCAAGGATTCCCCCAATGAGCTGCGGAACGGGTCGGGCGCGACTCGAGCCACCGACGCCGACACGGCGGATTTGATGCCCCTGGCCGTGGAGCTGGGCCAAGCGGACTTGACCCAGGGGATTCCGGGTGCGGGGCCGCTGAGCATTCCCGTGATCGAGGCTTGGTTGGCCGATGCCGAGAACCACCGCCCGTTGGCCGTCAGCTTGCCGTTGGGGTTGGACCGAGCCGCGGCCAGCATCCAAGGCGTGGCGGACAATCCGTTGACCAAGGCCAAGATCGAATTGGGTCGACAACTGTACTTCGATACGCGGTTGTCGGCCGACAACACCGTCTCCTGTGCCTCCTGCCATGATCCCAATTTTGGCTATGCCAAGGATACGACCTTCGGCGTGGGGATTCGCGAATTGGAGGGCAATCGCAACTCGCCGGTAGCCTACAATCGGATCATCACTGGCCCGCAGTTCTGGGACGGTCGCGCGGCCAGTCTGGAGGAGCAGGCCATCGGGCCGATCGCCAACCCGATCGAGATGGGCAACACGCACGAGCAATGCGTGCAGCGACTGCAGGGAATCCCTGGCTACGTCGTTCAATTCCAGCGAATCTTTCCCGACGGCGTCACGATCGAAAACGTCGGTCGGGCGATTGCCTCGTTTGAGCGGGTATTGGTGACCGGCCCTTCGGCTTTCGATCATCAAGAGCGGTTGGAGAACTTCATCGCGGCCTATGCGGATGATTTGGAGGACTTGTCGGCTTTGGCGGAGGACGATCCGGACTTGTTTTATCAGTACGCACGGTTGAAGAAAAATGTGGCCGAGCAGCCGATGAGCGAGAGCGCGGAGCGCGGTCGGGTGCTGTTCTTCGACCCGCGAATCAACTGCGCGACCTGCCACAGCGGTGCGAACTTCGCCGACGAGCTGTACCACAATCTGGGGGTGGGCATGGAGGCGAAGGAGCCCGACTTCGGCCGGTTTGTCGTAACGCAGGACGAAAAGGACAAGGGCGCGTTCAAGACGCCGACGCTGCGGAACGTGGAATGGACCGCTCCCTACATGCACGATGGCAGCCAGAAAACGCTGTTGGAGGTCGTCGAATGGTACGCCAAGGGGGGGCACCCCAACCCGCACCTGAGCGACAAGGTCAAGAAGTTCGAGGCCTCGGAACAGGACAAGCTGGACTTGGTCGAATTCATGCGTGCCTTGACGGGTAGCCTACCTGCCGTGCGGACCGACCGCCTGCCCGAATGACCACGTCCAGGTGCTGAGGCCAGATCGATTCGCTTCTAGGCGAAGCCCCCCTTTCGAACGCCGAGCAGTTGAGCCTGAACTTTGCCGCTGACGCGGCGCCCTGCACGTTGGCGGACTGCCGCAGCGGCTGGGAAAAGGGTATGCTAGAGGGCCTGGGCCGAGCGGTGGGCGGTGCAAACTTGTCTGAAGAAAGTGATCTGTCGATGCAAGCGGGAACGAAGCGGAATCTGGTGCGGATTGCCAATGGTCAAGGGTTTTGGGGCGATAGCCTGTTGGGTCCGATCCGGTTGGTCAACGAGGGCCCGCTGGACTATCTGACCTTGGACTACTTGGCCGAGGTCACGATGAGCATCATGCAGAAGCTCAAGCAGCGCGACCCCTCGGCGGGTTACGCCACGGATTTTGTGCAAATGGTCCGCCGAGTGCTGCCGCAGTGTCAGGCCCAGGGGATCAAGATCATTGCCAACGCTGGGGGCGTGAACCCCCAGGCTTGTTTGGAGGCGGTGGCCGGAGTCGTGCGGCAATTGGGCTTGACCGGGGTCCGCGTGGCGATGATCGAAGGCGACGATATTCTGAGCCGCTTGCCCGAGATCTTGGCGGCTGGACATCCGTTGAAGAACATGGACACGGGCCAGCCCTTGGCGGACTTTGTGCAGCGAGCGACCAGTGCCAACGTGTACATTGGTGCCGCCTCGATTGTGGAGGCTTTGGAGGGCGGTGCGGACATTGTGATTGCGGGGCGGGCCACCGATCCCTCGTTGGTTGTGGCGCCCATGGTTTACGAATTTGGTTGGTCGTGGGACGACTTCGATCGCTTGGCGGCGGCGACCGTGGCGGGGCACATCATCGAATGTGGTGCCCAGTGTACGGGCGGTAATTTCACGCATTGGCGGGACGTGCCCGATATGGCGCGGATCGGCTACCCGATAGTCGAGGCCACGCCGGACGGAAGCTTTGTGGTCACCAAGCATGCCGGCACGGGCGGCTTGGTCAATCGGCAGACGGTAGCCAGCCAATTGGTTTACGAGATGGGTGACCCGGCGCGGTACTTGACGCCGGATTGCATTGCCGACTTTAGCTCGATTGAGTTGGCGGATGCCGGCACCGATCGCGTGCGAGTCTCGGGCGTACGCGGTTTGCCCCCGACGGACACCTATAAAGTTTCGATCTCGTATCAGGACGGCTACAAGTTGGTGGGCCAGTTGACCGTGGCGGGTCCGGATGCGGTGGAGAAGGCCCAGGCTTGCGCCGAGATCGTGTTTGCGCGGGCGGCCTTGGATGGGGTCGTGATCCCTCCCGCCGATCGCTTGGTGGAGTTGGTCGGCACGGGCGTTTGTCACCAGGGCATTTGGCCCAAGGTCGATAACCCACCGGAAGTGGTCTTGCGGATCGGAGCCCGCGCTCAAGACCGGGCGGCGTTGGACCGTTTGGGCATGGAGATCATTCCGTTGGTGACCAGCGGTCCGCCGGGCGTGACCGGGTTTGCTGGCGGCCGCCCCAAGGCCTCCGAGATCATCAGTTACTGGCCGGCGCTGATCGACAAACAGCTGATTCAGACGCGCGTTACTGTCGAGCAGGTCAGCTGACCTATCGCAAACGCTATTCGAAAATTGTTCCGAGCGAAGCTAATGCAAACTTACCGAACGTCGATCACGTCGCACGGTTCGGCTGATCGATTTGAACGAGAGACTTTGAAAATGTGGACGAAGCCTGCGATTCCTCTGAAGATTGGTCGCTTGCACCACAACCGACGTTGCCAACAATCAGCAGCAAAGCGAACAAGCCGAACCTTTTGCTGAGAATCCGTACGACTAGCAGGCAGATGAATCCGGAGACTAGAATCGCTATAAGATAGACAAAAAACTTTCCGGAAGGGTTTTCGTACTTCGGGAGCGCCGAGGCTTCCGATTGCATTTGCCTCCGAATCCATTCGGTACCACTGATATCCTCCCCGGTAATTGCGTTGAGATATCCACTGCCCATCGGAAATTCAAAGTGAAAATCTGTCGGCTTGAGATTCTGGTTTAGACGCAACGAGGCAGGATCGACTTCCAGCAGTGACTCATGGATCACATTGTCGGGATTACCGTTGCGAAAAAGCTTCCTTCTGCCCACAACCGGAAACCAGACACCGTCAACCTGTTTGAATGACTCAATTTCGTACGTCGCCCGCAGGAACCCGTCCGACAGTCGGAGTTCGATCTTCTTCGGCTGAAAGGAGTGCTCGGGCGACAAATGGAATCTGATCCGATGCAAAAGAGAATTATTTTGCCCAAAGTACGTCTCTACGTCATAGATCAAATCAGATTGTTTCCGGAAATTCTGATTGCGATACAAGGCTTTCAGGTCAAGATCAGCACAAAAGTAGTGCATGGGATTCGTGATTAGGCGAATGTGGGGAGATTCGGTCGCCTGAATCAAACCGCCGTAACTCGACTCAACAAAACTGCGATGATCACGACCGTCATGGGCAACTAAAAGATCGCCCCAACCGCCATTGGACTCATCAGACGTCTTGGACTGCAGCTTGCCACTCATGAAATACAGGCGATTTTCTGGGCGAAACTTGATGTGAAATTGAGCGTTTCGTAGATACCCTCTTTGATCTTTCAGGGCGTTGGACTTAAGCAGTCTCACCCAGTCGTTCTGCTCCGCACGTACGGTGTATCCTGTGAAGTCGCACTCGAAGTCCTTCACTGCAAAATAATTCGCCATCCAGCGTTTGATTGCAATATCATCGTTTGTTTCCGCCGTTGTCGAGCCATGCGTCAGCA
This sequence comes from Pirellulaceae bacterium, assembly GCA_018402565.1. Lineage (GTDB taxonomy): Bacteria > Planctomycetota > Planctomycetia > Pirellulales > Pirellulaceae > M30B19. Next base: position 362,975 of record JAGYIQ010000007.1, read on the forward strand.
AAGTACGGTTCACGCCCATACTGGTATTAAGATTGGCGACATTCTCGCTGAGCAACAAAAAAGAAAAGACGGTGATCGATATTCTGAACTGGAACATCATTGTTTGTTCCCAAATTTCTCGTTGCCAGTAAGCAAACAGAAACGGAATCCGTTACCTGCTCGTCGATGGAATAGCGACTGTCGCATGAAAGCAATCTTAAGCGACGATTAACGTCCTACGCTACATTGTTTTATCATGCAGTCCTCAGGCTCAACTGCTAGGTTTGGTGGAAAAGGGCAATTGCACTGGTGCGTCATTGGAATACAAGGCTGCGAGTACATCTGCCCACAATTCGTGGGTCCCCCAAGCAACGATACGAAACAGTCTGTCACCGGCATCTCGGGATTGTAGACACACATCATGACCTTTGTGCTTCCTACGCACCACCGGGTACCCTCCTACATGCCGGTCCGGCACAATGCCACCCCGAACGTAACGACGGGGATCGCGACACTCCCCGCTGAACAGGCTTTGATCGTTCCCCCCAATCCGATCGAATTCGTAGTTATCGCGACCGACGTACTTTTCGCCGGCCCAAAGGACGTTGGAAGTGCCACGCGTCATGTGGCTGGGTGTAAAACGATTGTGCAGCAGTATAGCTCCATCGCCTTGCTGCGGGTTCGACCAAGCAAACCCATCAATCTCCTGAAGATCGGAAGAAAACGGGCCGTCGGCACTGACATCCACGACGCCGCGGGTACCACCGTTTGCAGCATAATCTGTCAACGCCACCGAGTTCGGAGGAGCCACTAAATTGGCAAGGTGGGGAATACGAGATTTGTTAAACGGAATAACTCGTGATATCGGCCGGGAGGGGCAATGGAATTGCGTAACGGGGGTAGCCAGCAGACGATGGATCCCCAACTCCGTTTCGTTTCGATTTGCGGCTGCAAGCCGCGGTAAAGCATACGTCGACTCGTACTCCAGATAGGGGAGTAACTGGTAGATCCAGCCGCCCGGCTGCCCATACTTCGGATGGACTTTTGCATCTGGGACCCAGCGCCATCCCCAGCCGCCGGTGGGGTAATGACCGCGAGCCCCGACAAAATGTGAATTCGAAATACCGATCTGGCGACAATTATTGCGGCACGCCAACTCCCTCGCAGCCTCCCGTATTGTTTGAATCGTGGGGACCAACGTTGCAGTCAACAGGCCGAGAATGGCCACAACGGTCACGACTTCAATGAGTGAAACACCCCGCTGAACGCTTCGCATAGGCCACACAACACTCATCGCTGATTCTCCAAACGATCCTGCCGCACCCGTTTGAGTCCGTGGATCGTACAAGACAATTGCTGCACCGGCCGTTTCCCGCCGGCTACTACCTAAGTTTCCCCCCCCCCCGCAAAAAAACACAACTACAGTTACACAAATGTTACATAGTCGACTAATCAGGTAAGCGTGGACGGTCTGAGGGGCCCGTTATCATTTTCCCGGACGGAGCCTGACTGGCATGGGTCGGCCTTGATGTTCGCGGCGGACTGGCTAGCAACGAAAAAAAGGGAACAGCTAACCGTTCACGGTTGGGAGATAACTCACGGGGCTGTTTTGCCAGCGTCAGTCCTATCGTGGATCGGGAAAACTCGCGGCAATCACCAGCTGTATTTTAAATCCAACAATCCAATGGTCAGCATCTGCTGCGACCCAAGATCCACTTTCAACCGCGTCGTCTGGCGGCGGACGTGATTACTTGAAGGTAAAATACGGTTCCCTCTGCGACCAAAGGCTCACCCACCCGGTGAATCTGGCCCGGGGAATTGCCCTCTTTTAAATCGGCGACTGAAGTGGTGGACGAAAGCATGAAGATCCGTAGCGGGCGACGATTCGCCGCTTCGACCCGTGTGGTTCTGACCCGTGTGGTTCTGACCCGTGTGATCGTGGGCTGTGCGATCCTGGCCTGTGTGATCCCGGCCTGTGGCGTTGGCTCGTTGGCGAACGGGGACGAGCCGACCTGGAACCAGTGGCGTGGGCCCAGTCGCGACGGCGTCTGGCCGGGTGAACTGCCGACCTCCTTGGCAGCCTTGGAGCTGGCTTGGGAAGCCCCTTTGCAACCGTCTTACAGCGGGCCGATCACGGACGGCAAGTGGGTGTTCACCACCGAGACCGTTGACAAGTCCCTGGAGCGGATGACCGCCTACGATTTGGCGACGGGTGAATTGAAATGGTCCGCCCAGTGGGCGGGTGCGATCGAGGTTCCTCCTTATGCGGCCGTCAACGGGTCCTGGTTCAAGTCGACCCCGACTCTGGCGGAGGGTGCCCTGGTGGTTCTCGGCATGCGCGATGAGGTCGTTTGCCTGGACCCCGCCACGGGGCAAATCCGTTGGCAGGCCGACTTGGCCGAGCGATTTACTGCGCGGCGGCCACCGTTCGGCGGGGTCTGCTCGCCGATCATCGATCAAGGCGCCGTCTACGTGATGGCGGGCGGCGGCACGGTCAAGTTGTCGCTGTCCGACGGCAGCACCTTGTGGCGAACGTTGGCAGACGAAGGTGAAGACGACGATGCGTTGAGCAGCCCGGTGATCGCGACGCTCGCTGGCGTGCGGCAACTGGTCGTCCAAACGCGAACGCGGCTGTGCGGGGTCGATTTGGCCAGCGGTGCGCTGTTGTGGTCGACGCGCATTGAAGCCTACCGCAACATGAACATCTTGACGCCAACCTTGATCGGCGATCGGATCTTCACGGCGGCACAGCAGGGGCGAGCCCAGTGTTTTCAGATTTCGCTCAATGACGGGGTATGGTCGTGCGTGGAGGTGTGGAGCCAGAGGACTCAGGCCTACATGTCGTCGCCCGTGACCGACGGCGAGACCCTCTTTGTCCACACGAGCAACGAGCGGTTGCAGGCGCTCGACGCGGCTTCTGGCGAGGTGTTGTGGACCAGCAATCCCGTAGGCAAGTACCAAAGCTTGGTCCGTAACGACAAAGTGCTGCTGGCGCTGCAGAACGACGGCGAATTGCTGGCGATTGAACTCAGCCGCGACGACTTGCTCATCAAGGACAAACGACAAGTGGCTCAGGACGCCTGGGCTTATTTGGGCGTGTTTCCCGGAGGATTATTGGTCCGGGATTTAAATGGGCTGAAGGTCTACCGCTACCAGCAGCCTTGAGCCAACGTAACCGTTCACGGTGGGGAGGTTATTCGCGGGGCTGGTGCTTGAGTTTTCCTCGGCAGCGAACCGGTTGCCAACTCCGCGCAGACCTGGCGTTGTCATTCGACCGACAGCAGCAAGAAGAGTGAGGTGTCTCGGTTGACCGGCTTGTCGGGTGCTTTGGTGAAGAACCCGAAACCGCAATTTAATCAAGTGAGCAAGTTCTGAACAATCCCTTGTCAGAGTTCGGCTCAATGAAATGTCGCAGGCAACACTAATCGACGCTAATCTTCGCTGATCAAGAAAACAGGTAATTGTCGATGTATGCGTAAAAATTGACATTTCAATCGAAATGCAATACCGCGGGCGACTAGTTTGTGGAATGCATCCAGGGCTTGCTGATTTCTCGAGACTGGCTCGCGAAGTAGCGGCCTGGGTCAAGGAAATCTTACGAAAACAGGACGTTTCCTCGTCAATCGAAATGCTTGACGCATTCCGCTACGGATGACGCCGCGTTTGTTCTAGGGGAACGAAATGCTTGACGCGTTCCGGTACGGATGACGCCGCGTTTTTTCTAGGGGAACGAAATGCTTGACGCATTCCGCTACGGATGACGCCGCGTTTGTTCTAGGGGAACGAAATGCTTGACGCATTCCGCTACGGATGACGCCGCGTTTGTTCTAGGGTAACGAAATGCTTGACGCATTCCGCTACGGATGACGCCGCGTTTGTTCTAGGGTAACGAAATGCTTGACGCATTCCGCTACGTGTGACGCCGCGTTTTTGCTAGGGGAACGAAACGCTTGACGCGTTCCGCTACGTGTGACGCCGCGTTTTTGCTAGGGGAACGAAATGCTTGACGCATTCCGCTACGTGTGATGCCGCGTTTGTTCTAGGGTAACGAAATGCTTGACGCGTTCCGCTACGGATGAGGCCGAGTTTGTTCTAGGGGAACGAAATGCTTGACGCGTTCCGTTACGGATGAGGCCGCGTTTTTGCCAGGGGAACGAAATGCTTGACGCATTCCGCTACGTGTGACGCCGCGTTTTTGCTAGGGGAACGAAATGCGTGACGCATTCCGCTACGGATGACGCCGCGTTTTTGCTAGGGGAACGAAATGCTTGACGCATTCCGCTACGGATGACGCCGCGTTTTTTCTAGGGGAACGAAATGCTTGACGCATTCCGCTACGGATGACGCCGCGTTTTTGCTAGGGGAACGAAACGCTTGACGCGTTCCGCAACGTGTGACGCCGCGTTTTTTCTAGGGGATCGAAACGCTTGACGCATTCCGCTACGTGTGACGCCGCGTTTGTTCTAGGGTAACGAAATGCTTGACGCATTCCGCTACGGATGACGCCGCGTTTGTTCTAGGGGAACGAAATGCTTGACGCATTCCGCTACGGATGACGCCGCGTTTTTGCTAGGGGAACGAAACGCTTGACGCGTTCCGCTACGTGTGACGCCGCGTTTTTCTAGGGGAACGAAATGCTTGACGCATTCCGCTACGGATGACGCCGCGTTTGTTCTAGGGGATCGAAACGCTTGACGCGTTCCGCTACCTGTGACGTCGAGTTGGCGATTAGCCTTTGCGGCCGAAGTCGGCGGGGATTTCGCCCCAGCGATCGGTTTCCCACTTGGTGATGGGGTTTGAGAAACTATGGTCGTGCAGCCATTGCACGGCGGTGGCGACGCGGTCCAGTAGATCGGCGTTGGTGTCGTTGCGGACCAGTTTTGACTTTGTCTGTTTATTTCGCACCCAGGCCATGGCGGTCATGGAGTCGGTATAGATACGGCGTGAGTCGCCTTTTCCTCGCAGCAAGGCCAGTGCGCTGACGATGGCCAGGAACTCGCCCAGGTTGACGGTGCCCTCGGGGAAGGGGCCGCGGTGGAACAGGAGTTTGCCATCCATGGTCACACCTTGGTACTCCAAGGCGCCGGGGTTGCCGCTGCAGGCCGCGTCGACGCAGATCGCCGACATGTCGACACCCATTTGGCGGAGTTGTTCCAGGGATCGTTTGGGAGTGGGCAGTTTGGAGCCGCTGCCGCCGCTGCGACTCGCCTCGCTGCTGGGCTTGAGCTGTATGTGCTGGGTGAAGGGCTGTTGAAAGGCGGATTCGGCGTCGGCCAAGCGATCAAAGGACTTGAACCTCGCGCCCTCAAAGCCGAAGACTTGGGCTTGGCAGTCTTCCCAGCTGCTGTAGATGCCGGGACGCCGTCCTCGCCACACGACGTAGTACTTTTGTTTCTTTTTTGCCAATTTAGGAAGCTTTCTTCATTTCGATGGAATCGCTTCGCGAAACGCGGCGTCCCTTGTGTTGCAGGGGGAGTTAATGAATGTTACCCTCATAAGCACCAGTCGCTCGCTCGGGGTCCCCGAGTTGCGGCCGGCCACTCCGAACCCAAGTTTATCACAGCACGCAGGAGTTCAAACATGGTCCATCGCCTCGGCCGCCTCTCGTCGGCACTGCTAACGTTTTCACTGGCGATTTCATGGTTCTCGCTCCCGACGCTGGCCCAGGAGGCTGGGTCTTCGGCGTCGGCTCCGGGGCGGGTCAGCCTGGACACGCCGTGGCGATCTGCCGTGCCGCCGGCACCGGTTGTTTTTCTGGGTTGGAACGGTTGGGGCACTTCTCCCACGATCCCGGGCAATCAGGCTCAGGCGATTTTGGCGGAACCGGAAGTCGAGCGATTCCTGCAAGACATGCTGCGTCGACTGAGTGGCTTGCCGCGGCAGGCGATGGGCAATGCGCCGGCGGCCCAGCGACGAGCGATGGGGCGAGTCAGCGCGACGTTAGTTGAGAGCATCTTCAAACGGTCGGGTTGCGTGTTTCTCGAGCAGCTTGTTCCTCCCACAGCTGGGGGACCGCCGCAGGTTTCCGGTGGCGTGTGGTTAGAAGTTGGCCCGGCCGCCGCGGATGTGCTGGGTGACATCCAAGTGTTGCTGGCGGATGCGCCCTTCGGTATCGAATCGATCAACCAGGATGGCGTGACGTTTCTGCAAGCCGATTTGGGCTTGGGTCCGGAAACACCAGTGACACTCGGGGTGGTCGACGGCTGCCTCTTGCTGACGATCGGCCGCGAGACGCGGGAAAAGGCCCTGCAAAACAAGACGGCCGGCAAGGCCCCCCAGTGGCTGATGAAGGCTGAAGCGGAACATGGTTTGGAGCAGTTGCAAAGTCTGGGTCACTTCAACATTGAGAAGCTGTGGGCCCAGATGTTGCCGGCGTTGTTGGAGGCGGAATTGGATGACCAAGGATTGGCCTTGGTCCGCAGTCTGGGATTGGAGCAACTCCGCCGCATTGAGACGGTGGACGGGTTTGCTCACAAGCAGCGCGTCAATCGTTGGCAAGTGGTCTTGGATACCGAGAATGGCGCGGGACTGACCGGTATTTGGTCGTTGTTTGATGGACCTGGCATCGGTCGCGACGCTTGGCAGGAGATGCCAGCCGACTCGTTGTTCGCCCATTCCGTCGCGATTGACATGCAACGCAGCGTGCAGTTTTTCGAGCGGTTGATCAACCAGATCGACGGTCCCGGAAGCAATCCAATTGCCGAGATCTATGAAGAGTTTTACGAAGAGACGGGAGTGGATTTGGAGGAGGATGTTCTGGGGTCGTTGGGGAACGTGTGGAGCCTGCACAACGGGGCGGCAGACGGTTGGGTAAGCGGGATGGTGGCTACGACCGAGCTCCGCGATGCGGCTCGTTTATCCTCGGCTTTAGAAAAGATCATCGATTCGTTCCAACGGGAGACGGAATTCGACTCGGATGCTCCGCGGGTGGAAAAGCTACAAGTCGCTGGACAGACGATCTATTCGTTGCAATTTCCGGGTAATCCGGTACCGGTGCTCCCGAGTTGGACGATTCAGGGCGGGCGGCTGAGAATGGCCTTGTTTCCCGATACGTTGGCCCTGCCCACCGAGTCGCCAGCCAAGTCATTGTTGGAACAATCAGCAGAGTTGCGAGCGTTGTTGGGTACGGCCCAGGCGTCCGACAAGCTGTTGATGCTTAGTTATGTCGACATGCAACGGCAGTTTGAGGTGGTTTACCCGTACGCGCAGATGATGATGGCGGTCATGGGCAATAGCCTACAGGGCGAACTGGGGGGCGGCCGAGAGGCGGAAGCGTTCAGCGAAATGGCTCGGGGGATTGTGCTGCCCCCGGCACGGGTGATCCATCGGCATCTGCTGCCCAGCGTCTCGATGCTGACGCGGAACGAGGCGGGCTTTCGCTACGAGGTCCACAGTACCTTCCCGGCGCCCGATATGACGATGGCGGCGCCGGTCGCGGTGGGTTTGCTGCTGCCGGCCGTGCAGCAGGCTCGGGCGGCCGCTCGGCGGGCCCAATCGATGAACAACCTCAGGCAGATTGCTTTGGCGGCGCTCAACTTCGAAGCTACACGCAAGCGTCTTCCAGCGGCCTACAGCCAATCGGACGATGGCCAGCCGTTGCTGAGTTGGCGGGTGCACATCTTGCCCTTCATCGAGGAGGGCAATTTGTACGATCGATTTAAACTAGACGAACCCTGGGACAGCCCGCATAATCTGGCCCTGCTAGAGTTGATGCCGGCAACCTATCGGGGGCCCCAGAGCCAGGCGGAGCCCGGACATACCGTTTATTTGGGCGTGATGGGACAAAATGCCGCTTTTGGCAATCCGCAGCAGGCCGGCCGAGGGAGTGCCGCCAGCGGCGGGCGGTTCGCCACGATCGTTGACGGTTCCTCGAATACGGTCATGGCTGTCGAAGTTTCGGATGAATTGGCGGTGCCGTGGACCAAGCCGGACGCGGAAATCGACCTGGAAAACTTCGAGTCCTGGCAGTTTTACGGCCAGTTCCCGGGCGGGACGAACGCCGCGTTCTGCGATGGCTCGGTGCGCTTCCTGTCATTTTTGGACCAAGAAACCTGGAAGGCGATCTTGGGCATCAATGACGGAATTGTTGTGCCGCAGTTGAATTCGGAGTGGTAGTACGGGTAACGGCTTGCCGAGTGGGCCGCAGCAGACTACTATAGGAGGTCTTGCTGGTTCTGGTGATCGGCAAGTTCTGTTCCGCCGGGAGTCCCTGGTCAGGTTTTGTTGTCATTCAGCAATAAGTCCCTTGATTTTATAGTGCAAGGGAAGAGGAGACCGACCATGGGTCAAACGGAAACGAAGAAGCAAGTAGCTTACAAGGTCAAGGACATTGGCTTGGCCGCTGCTGGCCGCTTGGAAATCATGCTGGCAGAGAACGAGATGCCCGGCTTGATGGCTCTGCGGAAGAAGTACGGTCCGACGAAGCCGCTCCAGGGTGCTCGGATTGCAGGTTGCTTGCACATGACAGTGCAAACCGCCGTGTTGATCGAGACCTTGGTGGAGCTGGGTGCCGAGGTAACTTGGAGCAGCTGCAACATCTTCTCGACGCAGGATCAAGCTGCCGCAGCGATCGCCGCTGCTGGCATCCCGGTCTTTGCCTGGAAGAACATGAACGACCAGGAGTTCGATTGGTGCATCGAGCAGACCTTGAGCTTCCCCTCGGGCGAGCCCTTGAACATGATCTTGGACGACGGTGGCGACTTGACCGCCATGGTGCACGATCGGTTCCCGGAGATGTTGAGCAACGTTCGCGGAATCAGCGAAGAGACGACTGCCGGTATCCATCGCTTGGACGTGTTGGTCAAGAATGGTCGTCTGCGTGTGCCGGCGATCAACGTGAATGACTCGGCCACCAAGAGCAAGTTCGACAACCTGTACGGCTGCCGCGAGTCGTTGGCCGACGGTGTCAAGCGAGCGACCGACGTGATGTTGGCCGGCAAGGTGGCAGTCGTCTGCGGTTACGGCGACGTGGGCAAGGGTTGTGCTCACTCGTTGCAGCGTTACGGCTGCCGCGTGATTGTTACCGAGATCGATCCGATCAACGCCCTGCAAGCCGCCATGGAAGGGTTCGAAGTGACCACCATGGAAGAGGCTTGCAAGGAAGGACGTCTGTTCGTCACCACGACCGGCAACAAGGACATCATCCTGGGTCACCACATGGAGCAGATGGCCAATGACGCCATCGTCTGCAACATTGGTCACTTCGACACCGAGATCGACGTGGCGTGGTTGGAGGCTCAAGTGGCTGCGGGCAAGGTCAGCAAGCAAGAGATCAAGCCGGCTGATATCGGTGCTGTGGATCGCTACACCTTCGCCTCGGGCCGCTCGATCCTGATCCTGGCCAAGGGCCGTTTGGTCAACTTGGGCTGTGCGACCGGTCACCCCAGCTTCGTCATGAGCACCTCGTTTACCAACCAGGTCTTGGCTCAGATCGAACTGTGGCAGAACTCTGAGAAGTACGAGAACACGGTGTATCGCCTGCCGAAGATCTTGGACGAAGAAGTGGCTCGTTTGCACTTGGAGCAATTGGGTGTCAAGCTGACGAAGCTGACGCCGGACCAAGCCGAGTACATGGGCGTGACGGTGGAAGGCCCTTACAAGCCCGACCACTACCGCTACTAAGCCTTACTGCAGCAGCAGTCACCGAAGCCAGCCCCCCCGCGGGGGGCTGGCTTTTTTTGTTGTTATACGCGCGGTCAGCGCGGCATGCGTAGCGGAACGCGTCAAGGGCTTGTTGATTTTTCCAGACTTACTCGCGAATGGACTGCCCGATTCAAGAAAATCGGGCAAAAACACTGCGTTTTCGCCTCCATCGAAATGCTTGACGCATTCCGCTACGGAAAAATCAACAAGCCCTCAAGCGTTTCGGTACCCTAGACAGAGCATGGCAGCGGGCGTAGCGGAACGCGTCAAGCGTTTCGTTACCCTGGGAAAAGCATGGCAGCTTCTACTTTAACGCTGGAGGGCGGGTTGATTTTTCCAGACTTGCACGCGAAAGCGTTGCCCGACTCAAGAAATCTGTGCTAAAACAGGACGTTTTCGCCTCCATCGAAATGCTTGACGCATTCCGCTACGGAAAAATCATCCCGCCCTTGACGCATTCCGCTACGGAAAAATCAACCAGGCCTTCTGGCTTGGGAACATCTGAGCTTGCTCGGCTTCGTGCAATTTGCTACCAGCAATATTGTGGGGCGGGGTCTATCGATGCGTGGCTCCGGCCGAGGGGGCGTTATTTTGGAAACAGACAAAGAAGCGGTGGGTAACGGAAACGCTGGGCGACGTCGATGAGCGTGAACAAGTCGGAGTCGGAACTGGTCGTACCGGCCATTGTTGCCCGAGGAGGTCCGTTTGGGGGGGCTGGACGCGGGACGCTTCGCTGTTGGGACAGGGGTTGGGTGGCGGTTGGCCTGTGTTTGGTGTCGTGTCTGTCGCTGGGCCTGACGGGCTGCCAGGCCTGGCGGATCAATGGGCTGCGTGATCGTTTGGCACCTTCCAATGATCGAACTTGGTCGCCGGAGTTTTCGCAGTTGCCGACGGGTGAGTGGGACGGGGATCGTCTGACTTTGCGGAACATTCGCAACATCGAATGGTTATCAGAAGAGGACTTTGTACTTCGCTATTACGACCGGACCTTTGACTTGCAGCAGGTTCGTGGGGTGGACTTTGTGATGGTGCCGTTCAATTTTCGGCCGATCGCCCACACCATGCTCAGCTTCGAGCTGGATGATGGCACTTATTTTGGGGTGTCGGTGGAGATCCGCAACGAGCAGGGCGAGGATTACTCGACGGTGTTGGGGATGGCGCGGCAATTTGAGGTGACTTACGTGTTGGCCGACGAGCGGGACATCATTCGCCGTCGGACGCGGCACTTGGACGCCGAGGTCTACGTGTACCCGACGGTGGCCACACCGCAGCAGGCTCAGAATTTGTTGCGGGACGTGGTGGACCGGATGAACGAATTGGCCGAGCGGCCCGAGTTCTACCATACGTTGGTCAACAACTGCACGACCAACATTGTCTCGCATGTGAATCGTTTGAACCCCAGTCGGGTGCCGTATTCGATTGGTGTTTTGCTGCCGGGATTGGCGGATCGTTACGCCTACGACTTGGGGATTTTGGACCGACGGGTGCCGTTTGAGGACCTGAGGCGGGCGGCCAAGGTCAACGATTTGGCGGCCCTCCACTACGACGACCCGGCGTTCTCGCGGAAGATTCGCCAGCGACGGCAGCTGGTCCAGGCCCAGGCAACCGCGAACTTTCGTTACTAAGTTGGCCCCTTTACCACACGCCTAGTTTTGGCTGTGACAAAGCACTGGCGGTGTCTCCGGCTGGCTCTCTTTGGCTGCTGAGCGATTGCGCTACAGTGCATTCTGCAAAAATCGGTTGTCACGCAACCTCGATTCACCCGTATTGAACTTGAAGGCTGAATTAAACGGCCGGAAACCTTCAAAACAGGAGATGAATCATGAGCCAAAACTGCCCTCATTGCCGCACACACAACCCAGTGGAAGCCCAATTCTGTCACAATTGTGGCACACGACTAAGCGGGGCTAATCCGAGTTTTTCCCCCAGCTTTGGGGCTCGGCCGGAAATGGCGGCTGCCGGGATCGGTGCCATGCCCATGGGTTCTGGCCCGTTTGTTGGCCAGCCCCCATCGGTTCAAAGCGGTGCGTATTTCCCCGCCGCCTCAGGTCTGAGCAAGTTGGCTGTCACCAGCTTGATTCTCGCCATTTCCTCGCTGTTTTGCTTTGGATTCTTGACTGGTGTCCCAGCGGCGATTCTGGGCTGGATGGAATTGTCGGCGATCAAACAAGGTCGCTCCGATCGCTCGAATGCTTGGATGGCACACGTTGGACTGTGGGGTGGCATTGTCATCAGCCTGTTGAGCTTCATCGTCATGCTAATCGTTTTAGCTCTCTTGCTGGCATCAGGTGGGATGAACGATCCCTACCTGTATCAATACGACAGCAGTTACGGCTACTACTGATTCCAGTACCAACGAGACGGGGGTTATCACGGACTTAAAGCGAGAAAGGCGACCCAGCCATGACCACGAATCAACCGATCGCTTGCTGTGCCAACGGGCATCAGCAACCCCTGGCCAACTCGAAGTTCTGCATCCATTGCGGGGCACCGGTCAGCCTGCAAAATTCGAGCGGTATGAATCCGCCGATTCCACCTGCGGCACCGTCCGTGCTGACCGGTTCACCGAATACCGTCGCGCCGAGTTCGCCGATTGTCCAAAAAATGCCTGGCTGTTGTCACACTTGCGGTGGCGACGGCTCACGTTTGGAACTCAAACGAGTGGTCTGTCCTGAATGCCGCTGGTTGCGGCCCTTGGTACCGGGCTACCAGGTCGATGCCTCGGCGTTTGCCTGGGCGGGAGACGCCCGAGCCATGGCCACACTGCGTTCGATTCGAGTTTTAACGACCGCGGCAGCCGCCGTTTCGGAGAAAGTCGGGCGGCGCTGGATCGAAGTGACATTCAACGGAATTCGCCTCGGTGAAAAACAGATGCCGCAAATCTATTCCTCAGCCGTACGAGCCGCTCGAGTGCTGGGTATGTCACACATGCCAGATATCTATCTGTCCGGAGAACGCCCCTGGGAGATGCTGACTTTTGGTACAGACCGTGACAGCTTTATTGTGATCGGTTCGGCCATCGCAGCCAATTTCCAAGGACCCGATATGTATTTTTTGTTGGCGCGACAATTGGGCCATTGCAAGGCCGGGCACTCCCTGTGGAAGACTGTGATTCGATTTCTGTTAGGCGAGCAAGGACCGCAGAAGGGCATCATGGGCGGCGGCGTACTCAATACGGTCCTCAACCCGACGGCCTTGCTGAGCAGCGCCATCGAAATGCCGTTGTTGGGCTGGGCTCGCCAAGCAGAAATAACGGCCGATCGAGCTGGCATGCTGGCCATCGGCAACGTAGAAATCGCTCGTCGCGTTCTGATGTCATGGTCGCTCAAATCGTCGCACTTGTACCAGCAACTGAACATGAACGCATGGGTGGAGCAACAATCGTTGGAAGAGGATCAGACGCTGCGACTGTCCGAGTTGCTGACGACGTCCACGCCCTACTTGGGCCCGCGTCTAAAATTGCTCCAGCAATACGCCACTAGCCCCGAATTCAAAGGCTACCTCCGCATCATCGGCGATTCCATTCGTCAGCACCAATCACAGCCGACTCCTGTCACACCGCTGCGGCTCAAGTGTACTGCCTGTGGCGCAAAGCTGCAGGTACCAAAGTCGGCGCTCTACCCGGTGGATCGCATGCCGATTCGCTGCCCGAACACCGCCTGCGGTGCGATCACACTGCTAGAAAAACAAGTCCAACCAACCCCACTAACTTCCACCCCGGACCGACGACAACTGGAGACGATGACCCATGGCGACTGAAGATAAATTGACGCTGACCCAAACTAATCCTGATGGTTCGCAACAGGTATTGGAGATCACTTCCAAAACAATGACTTCCGAGGAAGTCTCGTCCGATCCCAGTTTGCTGGAAATGATCATCGATGCGATCTTTGACAACGGGACCGAAGAACACGAGACGTACTTGGTTCCAGCGGGATATGTCGAAGCATCTGGCCCAGTCGATCCGCCGGAATGGGTCCCTCCGTCGGACTGGGATCTGGTTGCTCCAGTCGATGGTACCGGCGCGATGCTTCACGATGCGACTCCAGTCTTGACACCGGATTCGGAGCTTGGTGGGTCGACCGATTGGTCATTGCCCTTGAACGTGGCTCCGCTCGTGACGGTGGAAGAAGCAGGTAACCTAGATTCTGCCAGCGATCTTGAGCCAGGCCCAACGAACGACTACACCCAAGCGGCTCGCGATGCCCAGTCCGCAGCAGATGATTTTGTCAGTCGCGGTGACTATCGCGCGGCCCAAGAGGCTCGGGAACAAGCAGAAGCGGCAGCCGGTCTAGCCGGCGATGACAGCATGCTCGGTGGCTATGACTCACAAAACTTAGGCTTTGCCGCCGACAAGCAAGACCTGGCCGATCAGTATCGCCAAGAACAAACCGATTTGCTGCATCAAGGCGATTACGAAGGTGCGCGGGAATCGGCGCTACAAAGTGGTTATGCCATGCGAGATGCCGACTCGCTAGCCGGCGGGTCTGACCACAGCGGGCAATCGGGCCGCGACGTTCATAACTTGGACTGGGCAACGTGGAATGAGACAAACGCCGAAGAAAACCTGTTTAACGCCCAGCAAGCCGCCAATGATGGAAATTTTGAACAAGCTCAGATGTATACAGAACAGGCCGGATGGCAACAATCATCGGCTGACCAATTCGCCGATCAAGCCAATCCGGAGAGCCTGCAATGGAACGTCGATCCGTCGTCGGCCGTGGAAACGGGTGGCAGCTACGAGGCGGCAGTGAATTCGATCGACACCGGATTCACGCCGACCACCGATTACAGCAGCGGAGCCGACTTCAGTAGCGACGGGGACGATATGACATGCTAAATGGCAACGTAACCGTGCACGGTTGGGAGGTAATCCTCGGGGCTGGTGCATTCCGCAAGTCGGATGGTTCTCAGGGCAAACCGGTAGCGCTCTCCAGTTGCTTGTTACTCGCAAACGATCGTACGGCTAGCTCGACTTGCTGCATGACACCCTACGGGGCGTGAACGGTTGCATGGTAACTGGCCACTGCGCCAGTAGTGGCCAGCTCTGGTTTGAGAAGACGACGGCTGACGCCCATTGGCTAGGGTGTGGTAAAGGGGTCAGGAGTGAATTGCCGGAACGGCCCTACGGGTGCCTCGCACAATTGACTCCTGACCCCTTTACCACACGCCAAGTTTTGGCTGTGACAAAGCACGAGAGTTTCGTCACCCCCAATTCGTGCTGCTGACCACGCTAAGCCACTTGCCACTGAGGAGGTAACACGTCTTTAATGAACTCGTACAAGCCCAAGTCGATGAGTTCTTCTTGAATGCGATCGACGTCCGCGACGTCCAGGCCCTGAGCAATCTCTTCGATGATGAACTCGGCAAACCGAGTTCTGGCTCGCTTGAGCTGTTGGCGGTAATTGGCCGCGTTGATCTCACGACCATGAAGCCGGGACAGTTCGATTGCCAAGCCGGTGGAATCGAGATCTGGGAACCCCGACCGGATTCTCAACGCGTCGTAATAGACATTGCCGGCTTTGCTGTTCTGATATTCCTCCAATCGAGCCATCGCTGTTTCAATCAACGAATCGCGGCATTGTACTGACCAGGCCTCCTCCAGTTCGCGGTCCCGCGTTTCACTTGGGCCAGCCTCTTCAGCCAAGCGTTTGTCGATCTCGTCACGCCGTTGCTTCTTGCTCCAAAACGTGCGTACCATATTCTTGACGGAAACTTTCAATAAGTCTCGAAACCTGCCACGATTCGGGTCAGCTCCGGCAAAATCACCCTGGATCAAGCGGACGATCACGTCTTGCGCCAGCTCGTCGGCGTCGGCCTCGTTGCGGGTCAATGCCTGAATGTAGCCCCGAATGGCGGGCGCATACCGGAGGACCAACAAATTCCGGGCATCCGCGGCAGAGGTTTCGTCCGGTTGATAGGCCCGACGCAGCAAGCTCCAGCGAGTTTCCACAATGTCCAAATTGGGGGCAAACGCATCTTCACTCATCAGGTCGCCAGTCAAGTTGCACGTAGGTAGCGTCTGAGTAGGTTCGGGGTCACAACGACCCCGAAGGTTAGCCGACGACGAGACGCTACTGCCGAGATTGTAGCAAATTCAGGTAGAAACCAACATCGGTCGGCAAACGACTCATGGCAATTCGAAATTTTTGGTGTCACAATGGACGCGTCGGCCAGTATCGCCTCGGATGATCGTGCCATTGGTGGCTCGGCTCTGCTGTCGAACTCAAGTCTTAAGGTGTGTCCGATGACCCGTTCCCAGCCTGAAATGCCTTCGCACGAGCCCCACGACGACCTGTTGGGCAAGGGAACGGAAGTAATGAAAGAACTGGATGGTTTGGAGGAGTCGGACGACATTGGCGAACTACCGCCCATGTTACCGCTGCGTGGGAGGCATCTGGCCGTGTCCGATCGTGGAACCGTGGGCCTGGCTCAACAGCCGGCCTCGACGCTACGAGTTGGTGATCGCCCTGCGGAAGCGACGGATTACGATAACTTCCCCAGGCTGCCCGGCTACAAAATCCTGCGGGTCCTGGGTCGCGGCGGCATGGGAGTGGTCTATTTGGCCGAAGACCAACGACTCGGTCGGCAAGTCGCCATCAAGATGGTTGTGTTTGAAACCCCCAATCAGGAGGCCAGGGCTCGCTTTCGGAGCGAAGGGCAACTGTTGGCGTCCATCGATCATCCGGGAGTTGCCAAAGTTTATGAGGTCGGGTTCGCCGCCGAGCGTCCCTTCCTGAGCATGGAGTTCATCGATGGGCAGACGCTCAGCGAATTGGCGGGTGGACGTCCTCTCGCGGCCAAGGTCGCCGCTGACTTTGCCGCGCAACTGGCCTTGGCCTTGCACGCCTGCCATCAGAAACAAATCATCCACCGGGACGTCAAACCCAGCAACGCGCTGGTCAATCGAGAGGGACGACTGAAGCTAACGGACTTCGGCTTGGCAAAGTTAACCGACCAGGAGTCGCGCAGCCGCATCACACAAACGGGCGATGTGATGGGGACTCCCTCGTACATGTCACCGGAGCAAGCCAGCGGTGTCGTCAACCACTTGGGGCCTCGTTCGGATGTCTACAGTGTCGGCGCGGTTCTGTATGAACTCGTGACAGGTCGCCCGCCATTTACGTCTCCCGAACCACTGCAAACCGTCTTCATGGTGCTGGGCAATCAGCCGGTGCCCGCCCGATCGTTGTTGCCACGGCTCTGCCCAGACCTAGATAACATTATCCTTAAGTGCTTGGAGAAGTCTCCGTCCCATCGTTATGCATCGTGTCAGGAGTTGGCTGATGACTTGCATCGCTACTTGAACCGAGAACCCGTTCGTGCGAAACCGGTCCCCTGGCGACGAAAGATGTTCTTTTGGCTCAAGCAACACCCGGCTCTCTCAACAGCGATGGCACTGACTCTCCTCTTGGTGATCTCGGCCTTGCTTGGTTTTGGCATTCACACATCGCGTTTGCAAGCGGAGCTGGAGCGAACCACTCGCATGGTTGACAACGGTCGCGACTTCAGTCGCTGGTTGTTGTACGACTTCAGTGCCGCGATGGAGAGCGATCAGGGGCTGACCGGCCTGCGCAAGCAATTGGCTGAGAAATCAGCAGAACATTTAGAAAAAATGAGTGCAGAGATGGCCGGCGACCAGCAACTGCGGCTGGTAATTGCAGATTCGCAGATTCGTCTGTCACAAGTTCAGTCGGCCTTGGGCGAATTTGAACAGGCCCGAACCAGTTTACAGCGGGCGCTCCGCTCCGTTCCGATCGATGAAAACCACCGTACCGTCGATGAGGTCGCGACCTGGATTCTAGCCACGATCCGCCAGGCGGAAATCGACTTCGAGTTCCAACAGACGACCGCGGGAGCTCAAGGCTTGGTTCTCGCCCGCCAGGCCATGCAACAGAATCGTGATCGACTGGAGCCAGCCATCTATCAGGACCTCTTTGCCGCCCTCTCACTGGCCGAAGTACAACTGGCCAGCCGAAAGGGCGATTTAGCCAAGCTCGAGCAGCTCATCACGGAACTGGACGCGATCGGTTTGGGGCCCGATCCACACAACGCGACGGTGGCGGAAGAACTGTCCTGGCTGGTTCCGATTTGGGTTGCCAAAGGAACCTTGTTGATTCGCCTGGGTGAATCGGAAAAGTTGCTGGAAGAACTGGTGCCCGTATTGTCGGGCATCAAAGACCGCATGCAGCGCAAAGCACAGCCGCTGAGTGTTCGCGTTCAGCTGGCTTCTTTGGAGCGGTTCCTGGCCGATGCCCTCTTCCAACAAGGGGACCTAGAAAATGCGTTGGTGTTGTACAAAAAGCAACAAGAGCTGTGGGTTAAAGTCTTGGAAGGCGATCCCGAAAATCTGGTCACGCTCTTCAATCTGGCCTTGGCGTGGCAGCATCAGTCGGACTGTCATATGCTACAAAACCAATTGGAGGAGGCGAAACTCGCCTTGGACCAAGCTTTCGAGACCCTGGAACGATTCTCGAAATCGAGCGGCACTGCTTGGCAAGATAAACCTGAAACGCTGCAGTACTACCGTAGTTTAGCCACTTGGCATCAGCTAACGGGGAATCCGGCAGAAGCGATACGTTTTAACGAGCTGTTCATCGAAACGTTGCAGCCTTTTGCTCAGGACAATGTGCTGTACCAACAAATGCTGGGCGAGTCACTCTTGTCTATCGGGTTGGCACAAACCCTGCTGTACACTGCCATCAGTGAAACCGACGACCTGAGGGAACTCAAAGATGCCTACAGCAAGGCTCAAGATACCTTTCAGAGAGCTCACGACCATTTCGTCGACATGCAGCAACGCGGCGTCCTGTCACCACAGGGGCTGTCGCACCTGGACAATGCTGCTGAAATGCGGAGCTACTTGTCCGAAATGCACCAGAAGCTACGGGCAACCTACGGTGATATCCACTGAGCAACTCCGTCGCCTGACGGGACAGCGACTGCCGATTAGGTTCAAAGATTGATGCGCAAATGGCTCAAGGCTGCCAACGGATCTCCCAACCCGGAGGGGCAAGTGTTTCAGCTCGATGCGGATGGTTGGGGACAGGTGCTGAACGACTGGAATTGGTAGAAATCAACTTGTCACCGGTGACGATCGCGGGGTGCTCCCAGGGGCTGGTGCTTCCGGGCAAGTCTTATCGTTGTTCGGCGGTGACGGCTGATTTAGCGGAGGCGGGCAAGCGGTGTCGGCGGGGGATTTTGGACCGGCGGTCCGGATCCGACGGGGTGGCGTGTGGGGGGGGCTTGGTGCGGAAAGTACCGCATTTGCGGGTGCGCACACCCGGGAGCGGTGCCAAAACGGCGACTTGGGGCCATTCCCTACTTGCCGAAGGCGAACCGATCGGTCAGAATTTGCCTCCTGCTTGATGCAGACGCGGATATGGCGGAATTGGCAGACGCGCTAGATTCAGGTTCTAGTGCCCGTAAGGGCGTGGAGGTTCGACTCCTCTTATCCGCACTGGCCGTAAGTGACTGAAAACAGGTCACTTACGGCCTTTTTCGTTTCCGGGGTGCGTCAACCCTCCGCGCACTAGATTCAACCCTTGCTCACCCTGCTGCCCACCCACGTCGTTAGATTCGCCTTTTGTCAGTAATGGTGCCAGTTTCGGCACGCTTTGATTGCTTTTTCGGTCCACTCGGTTTTGTTACACTACAGCGTATCTCTAGCAACTAGTGGCGTAACCAAGTGTTTGGTTGGGGCTAAAAACTCATCGGAGACTATCCGCAATGAACAATGTCCCCGTGAACGGCGTGGCGCACGCGGCCGGTGATCCCTTGGCAACGCTTTCCACCGGGGTGAGCGGCAAGGCGCTAGCCGCCGGTGAACCCGTGTTACCGCCCGACCCCGTGACCGGCTCGGCGCACGCCGCCGGTGGACCCGAACGGAGAGACGTCATCACGTTGTTTATCACCTGGACAACCTACGGCAGTTGGCTCCCCGGCGATTCTCGCGGCTGGCGAAAATGGAAAAAAGGTCAACAACAACCGCAACCGCGACTGGAGGATTGGTGCCGAGACCGAATGACAGAAGAGCCGGTTCGACTAAATCTCACGCAACGTGAAGCGGTTGAAGAGTCGATTCGTACCCACGCAAAAATTCGCGGTTGGAAACTGCATGCGGTATCTGCCCGCTCAAATCACGTTCACGTAGCGGTGACGGCGACCGGTCCTCCCAAGCGTGTTCGCGACCAATTCAAGGCAAATGGCACCACGGCATTGCGTGGGTTACCGAATGCCATCACCAACGAAAAGGTGTGGACCAAAGGCGGAGACATCGAGCTCATCGACACCGGCGAGGATCTCGAACACGTCGTCCTTTACATCGTTGAAGGACAAGATCGAATGGACCGCGAACGCTAAGTCGCCAATCGCCGCCGGCCCGTCGTCCACGTGAGCGGCAAGGCGATAGCCGCCTGTGATCCCTTGGTTACCGCACGACCCCGTGAGCGGGAAGACGCACGACGCCAGCCTGGCGCTGATGTTTCAGCGCAACGAGGCGGCTCGGTAGAGTTATGTTTTTTAACCGAGACGTGGCGAACCATGTTTTTGCATAGTGGAACGCGGTGATAGGCTAGATCGCCGGCTGGCGCTTGGTTGCTGATTC
>JAGYIQ010000070.1 GCA_018402565.1 Pirellulaceae bacterium
TCGAGGGTATTTTGTGAAAACATCGCAAGATCCTTTCGGAATGTACATGGAGGAAGACCCCTGTCCCGCCAGTTACTCAAAGGTCAGCGATTCGCGGAAATACAAATACAAGTACCATGGAATCGGAAGAACTCCCTGGGAAGTGACAGTCGATGCGTGGCCTTTTGGTCATCATACTAGACAATACTCCTTAAGGAAGCACTTCGTGCCGATTCTCGAACAATCAGTTCCCTGTTCTCGGCATAACATCGTGGACACAGCGCAATACTCCTACACCGTAACACAGTCTGTTACGATAGGAAGTTCATCATCAGTAATTGTTGACCTAGTCCCAATAATTAGAGCATTACCAATTTCCGCCCAGGTGAGTAATAATCAAGAGTTTACGGTCGAGAACTCGATAACAATTACGAAAACCAATACGGTTACCCCAGCGACGGATGTAGATATTCTAGTCATAATTGCGCAAGAGCATGTCGATCTTTGGGTTCATTTCATTGTTGCAGGTTTTTGGGGTGTCAAAGAGGTGGAAGGCCCCAAAGGCGAGATCAAATTGCCGAACTTTGCTACCATTGTTTGTGAACGTACATGTTGTGATGATTCTAGTGATTCCCCAACGCCGATTCCTTCAGATCCGTTGCCACCAATTGCCTTACCGCCGAGGCCGGGCAATAACACTCAACCTACGACCGGTTTAGTTCCTCCTCCACAATGGTGAAAAGACTATGAGAATTTTTTTGATTCTGTTTCCGGTTGCGTTTCTTTCAGCATGCTCTGAGTACCGAGTAGCCCCCAAAGACTATTCAATTGCATTCGACGAACCACCGCATGGTTTAACGTGGGACGGGAATGTAATTGAGCATAAGGCAATCTTGAAAGGAAATAACGTGATTTTGATGCAAAAGGCAATTGAGGCGGACGCAAGCGGAAATATGTCAATGTACGGCACGCCTTTTCTTGTCGAAAAGACGCCGTACAAAATGCCTCGACGTTATACTATTAGGTATTATTCTGACGGCATGACAAATGTGCCAGGGGATGTGTTGGTATTTTCTTGGCCACGCGACATAGAGGAGTTAGATGGGGAGAAAATCGTGCCAGCTTGGTTGGACCTGAAGTCGATGGATCTAGTCGACAACAAAGATGCTCAGTAATGTATGACGTGCGGGGGAATTCGGTGCGATCCATCTAAAAGCCCAAATCGACTGGGACAGCGTCCCGGCCGCGGGGCTCAATGGAGTCGCTGCCTCTGCCGGCGTCACGTCGCAAACCTTCTACGATGTCAACTTGACCGACTCGGTCGGGCTCAATACTGCCGGTGGAGTCGCCGTCACGATCCCCAACACCGGGGCCTCGTTCAACGTGAACCTGACCGCTGCCATCAGCAAACTGGCCAGCCCCCCCGCATCGGGTGGGGCCAGCACCTCGTTTACCACCAATTCCGTCGGCTCGGCCACCGTCAGCGTCAACCACGATGCCTCCAGTGTCACCTTCCAAATCAGCGACGGAGCGGGGCGGACCGTCATGTCCGGCCAACTCAATGGCCCATCCCATGCGAGTCCCTCCGGACTGCTGGATTGGCAGTGCATGACCTACGACACCACCGTCTCGATCGCTCGCTACGGCACCGTCCAGGAAATCCAATCCATCGACCAGGCCAACCAGATCTCCAAAACCCGGACCGATGCCGGGGGGCGGACCCTGGAATCCTACGATACCCTAAACAAGAGATCCTGGGCCGAATATGACCCAGCCGGGAACCTTTAACCTTGGAAGCTGGCATTGCCTGACGAGCGAAGACCTAGATCGGCACCCTAGTTGAAGGCTATTCGGCACCATTGAAGAAGTCCCGTGACCCCAATGGCGTGGGCTTCGATGCGGTCTATGACCTTCTCGGGCGGGTAACTTCGCAAACGGATACAGTTGGCGATGTGACCTCCACCAGCTATGATAAAGCAGGGAACGTCAAGACCCAAACCGATGCCAAGAACAAAGTCACGACCACCGTGTATGATGTTCTCGGGAGGACCAAAGGCGTTACCGATCGTTTGACCAACCAAACGTCCTACGCTTATGATTTGGCCGGACGCATGACTAGCATCACAGACGCCCAAGCTTGTTTTTTGGTGCAAAACCACCAGCTACGCCGACAATGCACTGGGGCAGTAACTGCGGGCCAAGACCGAAGAAACCTATCCCGATCACACGGGCGGGAACTCGGGTGATGCGACTTACGGCAAAGTGAAGTTTACCTACGATCCTGCCGGGCGGATGATCCGCCGCGAGGACCAAAAGGGCGATACCGTGACCTTCAACCATACCATGGCTGGCACCATCACGTCGCGAAACTATCGCACGAGCTCTTGCCGGTTCGGCTGGGCGGCCAATAGTCCGTCCGGTACCATCGCCGATAGCGATACCTTTACGTTTGATAATCTGGGTCGCATGTTGACCGCCGTCAGTGGTCGCTACTCCAATACCGTGACCATGACTTACGACAACTACGGCAGGTTAAAAGACGAATCGCTGACCATTGCTGCTCGGACTTACACGGTCACCCGAGCCTACGATGCTCGCAGTCGCCTCACACAGTTGACGTATCCGAATGGCTCGATTGTCCAGCGAACGTACACCACCCGCAGCCAATTGCACACGGTTCGGTACCTGGGCACCATCGTGGATACCCGCACTTATGACGATGGTGGTCGCCTGAACACCAGTACCTATGCCAACGGAGCGGTGGTCAGCTTCGCTTATCGCAACGACAATCTGCCAACGTCGATCGCGACCACTCACGCGGGTAGCCCCAACATCGGCACTTACTCCTATACTTGGGATGCGAACAAGAACAAAACCGGCGAGACCATCACCGGGACCATGTCCGGCTTTGGGTTCTCGACCGGTGCCACGGGTTACGATGACGAGGACAGGCTCAAGACTTGGAATCGCACCAACGGGACAATGAACCAAGCTTGGACTTTGTCGGCTGTGGGGAACTGGGACGCCTTCACCAGCGCCGGATCAACGTGGAACCGCACCCACAGCAATGCTCACGAGTTCACAGGGTTCACAGGCGCCAGTACCGGGACACTGGCTTATGACGTGAAGGGCAACCAAACGTCGCGACCAGCCACACTGTCGGCCCCCGCGTTGAACTTGGATTGGAACTTCGACAATCAACTCCGCGGCGCCGACACCAACGGTTCAGCCGGTAGTTTGGAAGTCACGTTTGAATACGATGCACTTGGGCGCCGAGTCGCCCGGAGCCATTCCAGTGGCAATGTGGTTTACGTTCACGCGGGTCAACAAGTGATCGCTGATTACGCTCGGGGGGCCGTCACCTCCTCACCGACCTACCGTTACGTCTACGCCGACTACGTGGACGAACCGATCCTGCGTCATACAGGTACAACTACGACTTTGCCGACGACCGGCGACAACGCACT
>JAGYIQ010000071.1 GCA_018402565.1 Pirellulaceae bacterium
CATGCCCGGGCCCCGTGCCTTTCACGGCAGCGTGGCGGTGGATGCCGCGGTCGCCAAGAGTCAGCTGGTCACGCTTGCCGACGAGATCATTACCTTACTGGCGAGCGACCCCACGGCCGAGGTTCGCCTGACACTGGAAATCGCCGCCAGCTTTCCCG
Organism: Pirellulaceae bacterium; assembly: GCA_018402565.1. Lineage (GTDB taxonomy): Bacteria > Planctomycetota > Planctomycetia > Pirellulales > Pirellulaceae > M30B19. The sequence continues at coordinate 159 of JAGYIQ010000071.1, forward strand.
ACGGCGCCGGCGACCAACTCAAGCGCGCCATCAGCGAAAACGCCACCAGCCTCAACTTCACCACGGCCGCATGGGAGTAGCCGGCCTGGCGATGCTGCCGCCGCAGCGACATGGCATCGCCTCATGAGCGCAGAAACACGTACCCAACGTCACCGTGAAACAGCACAGAAAAGGTGCTTTAAGAAAGTTCTGATACCAACAGGCCCACATCGAAAGAAGGGAAGACAGCATGGCTGAACAGATCTCATTCGGCGAGGAAGGCGAAGAGCTTGACCCAACCAATCCACAGCCGCGATGCGCGTGCATGCTCGTGTTGGACACGTCGAGCTCCATGAACGGCGGCCCGATCACGGAACTCAATGAAGGCCTCCGAACGCTGGGCGATACGCTCAAGACGGATCCTGTGGCGTCGCAGCGGGTGGACATCGCGATCGTGACCTTTGGGCCGGTTCAGGTAGAGAGGTCATTTCAATCCGCCGAGCGTTTTATTCCGCCTGCCCTTTCCGCGTCCGGAACGACGCCGATGGGTGAGGCGCTCCAGCGCGGCATGGAACTGCTCCGCCAGCGGAAGAATGCGTATCGCGATGAGGGACTGCCCTACTATCGCCCGTGGTGCATGCTGATCACCGACGGAGCACCAAACCCCGACGATCCATGGCGCGAGGCGGCCGATGAGATTCAGCAAGCTGAGGCCGAAAAAGGCGTCGCGTTTTTTCCGATTGGTGTTCGCGGGGCGGATATGGACGTGCTTTCCGCGTTGAGCAGCAAACGCCCGCCGCTGCGGCTGCGGGAGTTGAACTTCACCGATCTGTTTGTCTGGCTGTCAGCCTCACTTAGCGACCTGTCTCGCTCTGGGCCGGCTGACGAGATTCAGCTCCCTCCCCCTGGCTGGGCTTCGCCATGACGTGGAGAACGGCATTCGCGACGGTTACGGGCTTGTCGCACGAACGCAGCGGAGAGCCGAACCAAGACGCCGTGGACGTGGCCGAGTTCATCGCGGCTGACGGGCAGGCGGTTTTAGGAATTTTTGCGGCAGATGGAGCAGGCACAGCGCCGGCTGGCAAAGACGGCGCGGCGACCGCAGTCGATGCCGCTGTCCGTTTTTGGGAGGCCTTCTTCGCAGAGCGGCCCGCGGCGGTCGACGCCGCCGCCCTCGGAGAGTGCCTGCTGACGGTGAGGCATTGCCACGACGAACTTGCGAAGACCCGGCAGCGTGGTCTTCGCGACTTCGCGTGCACCTTTCTTGCAGTGATCGCGCTCCCGGACAGCCTTGTGGCCCTGCATATTGGCGATGGCGCTGTCGTTGCTGACTTTGGAGACGGTTGCTGCGTCTTCTCCCCGCCAGCAAATGGCGAGTACGCCAACACCACCTTCTTCGTGACAGACCCGGAGCCGCAGCTCAGCGGAGAGGCGATTTTTTGTGGGCAACCCGCTCGCCGTATCGCAGTCTTCACCGATGGTTTGCAGCCCTTCACGCTCAACGCGAGCGGTTGCCAAACCAATCCGGCGTTCTTCGATCGCCGTTTCCACACGCTTGAGACTGCATCCGAAGAGCAGTTGCCGAATCTCAATGATGCACTCAAGGCGTTTCTCAACTTGGACATGATCCGCCGGCACGTGAGCGACGACATGACGCTCGTGCTGGCAAGTTCCAACTCACGCTAAGCCCGTGGCGTACGTTTTCGGAAAAACGCGACGTGTCGTTTGCCTTGGAACTCCCCTGCGGACAGGCGGAGAGGGGACTGTCTACCAACTACCTGATGCGAGCATGCTCGCAAAAATACGCACGCGGCCGCCCGACGCTGCGACCCAAGAAAAACTCCGTGCTCTCGTCGCTCAAGGAGATCACGAGGTCTTGAAGCATGCGGCCTGGCCGCTCGACTACGTGGTTGACACCGCAACCGACAGTGTCGTGGGCGTTGTTATGCCGAACCTTGCGAACATGGCCCCACTGGCCGAACTGAGTATTCCCAAGAGTAGGCTGAAGAGCTTTCCTGCTGAGCGCTGGGACTTTCTCCTGCTCGTCGCCCGCAACCTCGCGGCTGCCTTTGATGAGGTCCACAATCGCGGATTTGTGATCGGGGATGTGAACGACTCCAACGTCATGGTCAACGCTGGGGGTGAAGTTCGCCTCATCGACGTCGACTCATTCCAACTGACCCAGGGCAGCGAACTTTTCGTGTGCGAGGTTGGAATGGCTGGCTACACCCCTCCGGAACTCGCCAACTCAACGTTTGCAAGCACGCGTCGCACGATGAACCATGACGCGTTTGGGCTGGCGGTTCTCATTTTCCAACTGCTCTTCGCTGGCCGGCATCCTTTTGCAGGCAAGCCGCTTTCGGGATCGCTGTCTGGAGATCCCGCGGATCACATCCGTAAATACTGTTATGCGTACGGAAAAGACAGCCGCGCGAGGGGCCTCGTCGCCCCCGTGAAAGCACCGCCGATCGAGCTCGTTTCGGGCGACCTGAGAGAGCTGTTTGAGCGAGCGTTCACTGAAAGCGGCGTTCGCTACGGCCGGCCCACCCCGGCGGATTGGGTCGACGCACTCGACGCGTTTGGGCACTCTCTGAATGAATGCTCACGCCATTCCGGCCACGTCTATGGTTTCCACCTCGATTACTGCCCATGGTGCGAGCTTGACCGGCAAGGTGTGCCGTTTTTTCAAAAACAACGTCGACACAGGTCCGGCAAGCGTCGCGCCCAGTCATTCAGCCTTTCCGCATGGAAAACTGCTGTCAAAGCGATCGCAATTCCACCGTGCCCTTCGTTTCCGGACGTCTCGCTCCGCCCCCGCGGAGTTGCCGTCGAAAGCCCTCGCCGCAGAGCCGCGATGGCCCGGGGAAGTCTGGTTATGGTCGCGATACCGGTGTTCCTCGGCGGTCTTGCCCTCGCAAACGTGGCAGTGGGCATGACAGCGTTTGCCGCTGCGGGCGTTGCCGTGGCTTGGCGGCGGTGGGAGTATGACCAGTGGCGTCGGCATCACTCGGCGGTCGTGCGGACGGCCGCAGATAAAGTGGCGGGCCTTCAGGGCGGCGATTGCGGCCAGCAGGAACTCGCCCGAGACATCGCCGCAGTTCTTCGCCTTGAGACTGCTTACAAACAGAGTATTGCTGCATTGACGTCCGAGGAGCGGAACGCTGCCGCTCGCCAGCGGCTCGAGTCGCTGCATGGCTATCTCCAAAGCTGGCACGTGGGCCAAGGCGTCCCCGGGTTCACTGCCGATGAGTGCGGGCAGCTTCAGTCATACTTGATCTGGAATGCTGCAGACGTTGTCGCCGACA
>JAGYIQ010000072.1 GCA_018402565.1 Pirellulaceae bacterium
AGTCAATACAAATTTCCGCCAGTCGTTTTTTCTATGCATTGTCGCGAGCAGTTGCGAGGGTCTCTGATAGCGAATTCTCCAAGTCGATGGCTAGTAAGTCATGGTCTGGAACTGACGAAGGGTCCAGCACTAACGCCACGTGAACCTTATCCCGTGTCACAAGCAAGCCAATTGCGATCGCCTGCCCAGGTGCAATGGCTGGCAATCCATAGATCGCCGTGACATCCATACCGCAAATGGTTGGTCGCAACACGATTCCCGGAACAAGGCTAATTAGTAAATTGGCATTGTTTGACCATCGATGAGCCGCATGGTAGCGCACGATTCCTGGCAGTATTGCCAAAAGTTTTGAGAGTCGACCGAAAACGCCATCGTCGAGGCGCTTTTGCAGACGGGTCATGCCCATTCGCAGTTGCGTGAATTGTTGCTCGAGGGTTAGACCTAATGGCAGATCCAAATAGCCAATATCGTGAAGGGCTGCCTGTTGTTCGCTCCGAGCCGCTGCTATATCCGCCATCGGTACAATCGCACGAAGTTTACCCAATCGTCCCCGGCGACTGCCGTACTTTTCAAGGCTGCGGGTAATGATCAACAATAGCAGCTCTTGTAGGCTACAGCCAAAGGCTCGACGCGCCTGTTTCAATTCTCCACGCGACCAAGTCAATTCCAGTACCCTGCGCGCGGAAGATGTGGGGCCGGAAAACGGGTCGTTGAGTCGCTTCAGCAAGAAATCACGGACCAAGCTCATGCCAAACTGGAATACGTTCATCCCGCTCGATGGTTCTGATCGATCTTCTCGGGCATTCGCCACCGCCACGCCGGTGCTGGTTCCCTCTTCCGCTCCATCCAAGATGGCCTCGAACAGTTTGCGGGCTCCCAGGCCATCAGTCACGGAGTGATGGGCACAAAAGGCAATCGCGGTTCTAATCTCTGTGCGCGAATCGACAAAGCGATAGACAACAACACGCCATGGCGGTCGATTGGTCAACTCTGTACCAGCCAGAAGAGCTCCCATATGTTCAATAGCATGATCGATGGATGCGTTTGGTAGCTCTTTTGTCGAAACATGGTTTTCTACTTGGAATTCTGGATCAAGTTGCCACGACGGTGATCGCGAGAATACAAGGCGGTACTGGTACCGGGTATTGGTCATTACAAAAGCGCGAATCCGTTGTAAGACGACATTGATCGTAACTTCTCCTGCGATCGTACAGAGTCCTGAGATGATTTGCGGACGATGTTTCACATGAAGATCAACCCAGCCCAATTCATAGACTGAAAGCCGTTCGTCCGATCTGGTCGCTTTACTAGACTTCCGAGTGACTTCGAAATCTGACATCGAACATCCCGCTAAATAATGGCAATACAAATCGAGTAGACCGCTGGAACGAGACTTGGCAGCTTGGAGTAGAGTCTAACGCCGTGGCCTTGTCAACGCGCAAATCATGCAATACTCAGACGAATGGTTGAATCGCGAAGACTCGCACGGGTGCAACTCCTGTTGGTAAGACGTTTTATCACAGTTACCCTGTTGGGCCCTCAACTCGGTGTCGACCTTTATTCTCATGCTGCGGTGGTGGAACCGGTGTCCCCGGCAAGCGTCACTATCGAAAATCAGGCCAATCTGTCTGGAAGAGTTAACTCTTGGTTTCTCCAAAAAGCGACCGGTAGTATTGATATGTAACGCACACTGTGCACGCGATCAGTGAAATCGTAGCCACGACGATTTCCCCGTCGGCGGTGTGCCACTCAGAGGTGTCCAATGCCGGTACAAGAATCGAGCTGAACGACGCCAATAGTACCAAATCCAGTGACAGCGTGATAATTCGGCATTGTAACCAACGCCGTGGCTCGTAAAGACCGACTATCAAAGTTGAGCCAAGTACGGCAATGTGATGTCCCACGATAACGGGAAAGTGGAGATACAAAAATGCAATATTCCACAGGCTGAAAGCTGTCATCCAGCCTCGGCTGATATCTTTGTAATCCAAATCGGCATGCGGTCGGCATCGCGACACGCCTTCGATTGATCTTGGCAGAGCCATGAGAAGAAAAGTGCCTGAAGCTGCGTTTAAGATCGATGCCCATCGCCAAGCACTAATGTCAACGGCAACGGCTTCCAATATATTTAGTTGGAATAGGCGTATCAAGACAACTCGAGCCCATTGCTGATCGTACAATGCGGTGAAGCGAAGTGACCACAGCCAACAGGCCGTCAGAATAATTGTGTAAAGTTTCGCCCACGCAAAGACGCCAAAATCATTTGTAAATATCCAGAGAGGGGTAAGTATGATTGGTACGGCCAGGAAGATAAATCCTGAAATAGTTCGCTTTGCACGTCTGACGGACTCCTGTACGATAATTAGGATAATGGACAAAGCGACAATTGAAGATAATGTGTTCATTGCATACTGTTTCAGGTTACCTCGATGATGCCTGCCCTTTGCGAGTTTGACGGAAACTTGACAATAGACAGTCGACCTTGGTCGCGGAGTCTGACTGCTGCCTCTTCGACGGTAGGCAGTTGTGGTGTCGGTTGGTGCCAATGAGCAATCGCTGCTTCATCGAACCAGTGCGGTTTCTTTGGTTTCGAACGACCGTGTGGACCGGAATCACGAAACCGGAGCATCGATGCTTCATCGATCCATGCCGTCACCGTCCAAACATTTAGTCCCTGAGTTCGATAGATTCGAAGTCCAAGGTTCCCCGGCGCGCGTCTTGCTTGGCGATAGATCAACCAAATCGTCAATCCAAACGCAGGCAGGATAAGAATTGAGCGAATACGAACTCGGTTAACGGTGATAAATGCCACTCAGGAAACTCCAAATATAATCGCCGGATTTCCAACGAGCAATGGTGCCGTTGATGCATGATGGATCTCTCTGGAACCCAGAAAGAGAGTTGTAGTTCGGTCTGTCGTTGATCCATCGATCTTAGGTCCGTTAACCGCTTACATCCAATTTGACTGTAAGGAGTAGGCCTTTTAGTGTCAAATAGGTGGGATTGAACCACGCAGTAACAGACTGATGTTGTGGTTTTTTGGCTTGCGTGCGCTAGTCCGCGGCCACCTGGTTAGTCGCCTGAGTATGGCGGTCGACTGGTGGGACCTATCGCAAGAGAATCTGTTTTTCAGCAGTTGTGGTCGCTGTGGCCACCCGGGCAGATTGGCTCTTGGGGCGTTGACGAAGGAATCGATTGACATAGGATGACCTCAAGCGGTGGGGACGGAGACAAGTTTTGATCTGTTTTCGCCGCATTCGCTCAGCAGACTCTCGCGAAGTCAGCCAAGATTGGACCGTTGAACGGAGTACGGATTCTGGTGGTTGGGGTACTTTTGTCGGTGTAATCATGTTAGACTCGGTCGGGAATTGTTCGAGCAGGACGTGAATGCAGCCGGCGGTGCAT
>JAGYIQ010000073.1 GCA_018402565.1 Pirellulaceae bacterium
ATCGCGCTGCCTTAGGTCTTCGATCGTCCCCGAGGCGCGCAGGTGTTCGAGATGGCTAGCTACCCACTCGGTTCCATATCGCTCGCGGCATAACCAAACCGACGAAGCCGCTTCGCTGGCCGAGCCAAAAACAAAAATGACCTTTACCTGAGCATGTTCAGGCAACTCCCGCGCGAGTGCGTGGGTCTTGTATGTTACACCGTTATGGAACTGATGACCCTCCAAATCCCATGCGACAGAAGAAACGATTCGAACGCCCATGGGCCCCAACCAGCCAAATCGGAAAGCAGCCATCCCCTCTCGAACGGCGTCATAGACCACTGTCGAACCGGAGCGGCCCATGCTTGCAACTAGGATCGGTGATACATGCGATGGTACGGCAGCCTGAAGGGATCGCTTTATGGCACTCCTACCTACTCGCCATACCAGTGCAAACGGGCGGGCGGTTGGCCGGCGATACGGATCTGCCTCTTGCTCACGCCCCCTTTTCATTTTGAGCTTCTCGTTTCCTCATTTGTTTCATGTTAAGCATGTAACGGGGCCCTTTCGTGGAGATGACGGTTTGATGGGTAGCATCTATGTGGTTTGTGGATCCGCCCGCAATTTTTTGAGGGTTTTCGGCGCATCTCTGTGATGATGCCTTAGGAAGAAGCGCGTCGCCGTACGGAATACAGTGGCCTCGCGCGAATGCGGTCGAGGCCATCAAAGTTGTTGGCAAATAGAACGGTACGTGTTCATAAGCAATGCCCGGTTCTAAATTTTCAGTAGCCAGGGATGAGCAGGCTCGAGCTCGCCCAACAATTTATTTCATTAACTATAGGTGCGGCGAGAGCCAAACGCCATGGTTTCGATCCGAAGTCGACGCCACACTGCCTGGCGTAGTAAGAGGTTCCAGATGACTAGGGTCGTTGCCGTGGCTAACGCCGCACCAACAAGGCCGAACGGCGGAATCAGCACGAGACCGAGAACAAGGTCGGTCACTGCCGCGATCGCCACGCCACGCAGCGTATCACGCTCATGGCCGGTCATGTTGAGTAGCACACCGACCGAACCCATGCCGGCATTGACCAGCTGACCGAGGGCCAAAATGGCCAAGGCGGTATGACCTGCGGCATAGTCCTGCCCAAACGCAGTAGATAAGAACCACTCGCCGTAGAAAACGAAGACAAAGGTGACTGGTAAAGCTAGCCCGAGGACGACCCGCGCGCTCACCGTGACGAGACGTTGCAGACGAACTCGATCGTCTTGCGCATAAAGGCGTGCAAAGTACGGCATAACAACCACGTTGACAGCCATTAGGCCGAAGGGAATCAGCGTGGCAACCGCTAACGCCACTTTGTATGTCCCAACGGCTTCGTCCGTACGGAAGAGCCCGAGCAGCAGGACACCGGATTGCGCGTTGATGACCTGGACACCGGCTGCCAGACCCAGTGGCAAAGCCGAGAGTAGCCAGGCGCGGGCCGCGTAGACCGGGGCGGGACGGCTGGCCAACTCGACAGGTAGTGCCCGCCAAAGCAGCCAGGCACCGAGCACAAAAGCGATGGCGGCCGCGAGGGCGTGTATTCCCATGGCGGTCGCCGCCGACAGGGTCTGGGCTGGAAGGACCACGAGCACGGCCAGCCACAAGAAGATCAGCAGTCCGGGGCGGAAGATATGTTCCGGTAACTGGCTCAAAACTACGTGGCGCAGGCCCTGCAGAGCCGCCCCGCGGAGGTTGCCGAGAGCAATGAGCGGAACGAGCCACATGGCAGCCACTAATGTCGCATGAGTCAAGGCGGTGAGTTGGTCCGCGAAGGCCCTGAGGCTAAACAATGCGATGCACAAGACGAAGGAAGAGAAGAGCCAAACCGCCAGCGTGCTCCAACGCCACAAGCCACGCATCAGCCCCCAGTGCCCGGTGGCCTGCGCCTTGGAAGTTTCGCGCACGACAAGTTCCGGAAGACCGAGCTGGGTAGGGATCGCCAGAAGCGAGACGACCGCAAGGACGAAGGCATAGACGCCGTAACCTTCAGGTCCCAAGGTACGTGCCAAAAGTAGCGCTAGAATGAAGCTTAAAGCGGTGCTTCCGAGCTTGAAAGCTAGGCTACCTAAACCGCCGCGAACCAGATGCCCGCGCAGGCTCGTTGCGGGACCCATGAGTGTCGAAAGACGGGCGATGAGTGCTCGGCCGCGATTGCCCCCGAATAGGAATGAGGGGTCGGACTTATTTTCGCTCACGGCGTTGGTTCGGGTGAGTTCGACCAATCGTCAAATAGCGGATCAGCTTGAACCCACTCACCTTGGATAACATGTGCGGGGCAACGGTGTCAGGTCTTGACATGTGCCTATTTTCGCTCATGGCTTTGGTTCGCGCATGCTTGAGGTTCGGCGCCGAAACAGTAGATCCGCCTGCACCGGCTCACCCTGGTGGACATGGGTATTGAAGCGCCCGTCCAGGCCGAACCCGGCGTCGATCAGAAAGCGCTCGATCTCCTCGTGCAGGGCCTGGCCCTCGTAGAGCTCGACATAGGATGCCTCGACATAGACCGCATCGACGTTCGGCAGCAGATCGGTGGCGCCCTTGAGCACCTCCAGCTCGAAGCCTTGGACGTCGATCTTGAGCAGCACGGGCCGCGTCAGGGGTGTCGGGAGACAGGCATCGAGACGCTTGATCGGCACGCGCAGCTCGCCGGATTCTTCCATCCCGTAGATGGCCTTCTGGCGTGCGCCCAAGGCCAGAAGGGAGGAGGAGTCGGTGCGGGTGGCGAGATGCATGCTGCCTTCGCCGGAGGCGGCTCCCAAGGCGCAGTCGTGGATCTCGGCCTGTCCGCGGGTGACGCGGGCGAGCTTGGCGCGAGGTCCGGGGAGCGGCTCGAAGCAGATCAGCCGGGCCTTGGGCCAACGGGTGCGGGCGTAGACGGCGAATTGGCCTTTGTTGGCGCCGACGTCGATGACGGTGGCGAAGCGGTCGCGTCCGAGGGCGACGTCGTGGTCCAGCGTGGCGGCCACGCCGTGCAGCAGTGCGGGCCAGCAGGCGGGGCTTTGTAGAAGCTTGGCGTATTTGCGCAGACGGGGCGACATGTCGCGGGTCCTTGTCTTGTCGTGTCGTGCGGGGTTTGGGGGCGTTCTCGGGGGGTTCCGGGAAATGGCCTGTTTCCGGGGCGGATCCTAGCATGGAATGGGGGGATTCAGGGGTGTTGGAGTTGTTGCCGATCGGGGACGCTGTTTGGCTTTCGGGTATGGGGGTGAGGATGGCGGGGCGTTGTTGGAAGGTGCTCGCAGGGGGCTTCGTTTGGCGTTTTGGCCGTGGTGGCACTTGGCGCGGAGCGCCAGGGGCATGCGTGACACCGCAGAGCGGTGTCACGAGTTGGTGGGAGCGGTGTCATGA
>JAGYIQ010000074.1 GCA_018402565.1 Pirellulaceae bacterium
CCCTACGCCCTACGCCCTACGCTTCCCAACCAGTTAAGGGCTTGTATTTGTTGCAACCGGTACAGCTTGCCTGACCTGCCGGGAAGGGGGAATTGTCAAGAAAAATTGATTTGGGTCCGGGTACTTTGGTACTAGAATCGGGGGGGGGCAGGGCTATAATGACACTACGCTCAGGCCATTGACGGGTTGGGGACACGAGGCTTGGAGTTTCGTGCAGGCTTGTTTTCAGCACCAGAGTTCTTTTTCGGGCAAGAAACCGATGTCTATGACACCACAGCAGTTTCCAGAGGCTGGCCAGCCTCAATATCCGCAACAACCGCAACAACCGGGTTATCCCAACGGCCAAATGCCTCCGGCTGGTTATGGGCAGGCTGGTTACGGGCAGGCTGGTTACGCGCCCCAGGGCGGTTACGCGCCCCAGGCTGGCTATGGCATGCCGGCCGGGAACGGCTATGGTGCTCCCAACCCAGGCAACGCCGTGGGTCGGCCGATCGGTTATGGCGGGCGGGGCGCGGTTTCGCCCTACATGCCTCCGAACGCGGGTCTGCCAATGCAATCGCCTGGTGGGCCACCCATGGGCGGTGGACAAGGTCCCAACGCTGCCGCGGTCGATATCATCGGCCCGGTGCTGCGACGCAAGTTTTTGGTGGTGCTGTTGGCACTGATTGGCTTGGGTGGCAGCCTGTTGGCCTACTCGGCCGCCGAAGTGATTTATGGCTCGACGCTACAACTGTTGATTACCTCGCAGGCTCCTCCGGCCGTGATCAACGGCGAGACGGTCGTGCAGAAGGTCTCGATCCCCCAGCATCAAAAGTTGTTGGCCAGTCAAATGATTTTGTCTCGCGCCATCGAGCAAGGGAAACTGGATCGCTTGCCGACGTTCAACGGCGAAGCCCCGGAAAGTTTGGTCGGCAACATCCAAAAGAACGTTCTGTCGATTACGCCTTCCAAGCAAGACGACCAGACCTTGATGCTGCAGTCCCAGGGCAAGTATCCAGAAGATCTGCCGATCATCTTGAATGCGGTCGTGCGTGCCTACCAAGAGGAGATCACTCGAGACACCAAGTCATCGGGTCAAGAGTCGGTGGAACTGATCACGAAACTCCGTGATACGTTGGAGAAAGAGAAGAACGAAGCCCAAGAGGGGTACTTAGCCATTTTGTCCAAACTAGATTTGCCGAACATCGAGCGGGCCGATAGTTTGGTCAATCCATACAACGAAGAGATGCAACGGGTCGGCGATCTGCGAAACATGGTGGCGGGTGAACTACGCGACGTAACCAACCGCTTGGAGCTGACCAATATCGCGATCGCTTCCAACGACCAGACTCGCCTGACGCATCTTGTGACCGAGGCGAAGAAGTACTTGGGCACCACGGTCGAGACCGTCGATACGCTGGAGGAACGCCGCATCACGAATCACGAGCTGTCGCGTCAGGTCTTTATGCTGGAACGCGAGTTGAACGACTTGTTGGTTCGCCGCGAGACGGCCGCGCAGTCGATGGCCAAGAATCACCCTTTAATTGATGTCGAACTTGAACCGCCGCATCCAATTCGCCAGCCAGCAGTTGGAGGAGGCTCGGTCGCGTTACACCCTGCAAGCCGGCAATGATCCCACGACTCAGGACACGATCAAGTCGCTGGAAGACAAGCTGGAAGTCCGCAATAAGACGTGGGTGGACGTCTATCATGTGGCACTGGAGTCGGACAAGAATCGTTTGACGTACAAGCTGAGCCAGTTGGACGAAGAGTTGGCGATTGTCGAGAAGCAAGCTCGCGAGATTTCAGGCGATTTTGCCCAGCTGAAAGTCTTGCAAGGCCGCGTTATTGAGAAGCAGAAGAGCATCGATGACGTTCTGTCGAAATTGGCCGAGGTCAATGTCGTGTCGAACAACTTCACGGACGTTAAGGTCCGCGTGATCGATCCAGCGGGCAACGGTGTGCGTGTAGCACCCAGCCTGCTGAAGTATTCGGCGATCGGGATTTTCTTGGGTGGTTTGTTGGGCGTGGGTTTGGCGGTGCTGATCGACCGAGCGGACATGACCTACCGCAACCCGGGTGAAATCTTCGAACGCTTGAAGGTCCCGGTGATCTGTAAACTGCCAGCCGCACGAATTCCACGTAAGCAGCAGAGCGGCCAAGTGAATCCGGCGCTGGTCTGTTTGCATCGGCCGACGTCAAAGTTGGCCGAGGCCGTGCGGGCCGCGCGGACGTCGTTGTTGTTCACGGCCCAAGCAGATGGATCCAAAGTCTTCCTGTTCACGTCGCCGTCTCCGGGTGACGGCAAGTCGACCGCCACGGGTAATTTGGCCGTTTCGTTGGCCCAGGCCGGTAAGAAGGTCGTGTTGGTGGATGCCGACTTCCGTCGTCCGCGGGTCCATGCGTACTTCGCTGAGACGATGGAACCGGGTGTCATGCAAGCGGTCGCCGGCACCGAGCCGCTGGAAAACTGCTTGCGACCCAGTGCCCAGGAAGGCTTGTCTTTGTTGACCTGCGGTGGCCGCCCGAAGAACCCTGGCGAATTGGTCACCTCGCGGGAATTCGGCCAGCTGATTGCGGACTTGCGCGAGCGATTTGATTTGGTACTGATCGACTCCCCGCCGTTGCTGCCTGTGTCCGACGCGTCGGTGATCTCGTCTTTGGTCGATGGCGTGTACATGGTCTTGCGTATCCGCAAGGGAATTATCGTCACGTCGTCCAAGTCCAAAGAGAAGCTGGACATGGTCAACGCGAACCTGTTGGGCATCATTGTCAACGGTGTGGATGACAACCCGCACTACAACGAGTACGGCTCGTATGGCTACGGCTACGGTTATGGCTACGGTTATGGCTATGGCTACGGCAACGGCAGCTACTACGAATCGCGTAACTCGAAGTACCAGGAAAAGGTCTCCGCCAGCTAAACAGGGGAAGGCAAGACGGGAAGGCAGAAAAATTTGGGGCAGAAAAATTTTTCCGTTTCCGTACGGTGTCGTGGAGCAAGTAGCGGAACGCGTCAAGCGTTTCGTTACCCTTGATAGGACATGGCGGCGTTCGTAGGGTGTCGTGCAGCAAGTCGGGCCAACCGCTCGATCGAGGGTGTGAACAAACCCGTGGTGATTGCCATGGTTTTGACCCACGAACGATGAGACTTGCGGAACGCACCATTTGCCGAGATAGCGTGCGGGGAAGGCAGAAAAATTTGGGGCAGAAAGATTTGCGTGTGCAAGGGCAAGCGTCCCGGAAATGGTGCGTTGCGCAAGTCGGTCGTGCATTGCGCGATGGTGTGTTTGCCGGAATTGTCGGGATTCGCAACCGAGGTCCGTGTCGCTGGACTTGCTCCACGACACCCTACGAATAACGCCACGATTGATC
>JAGYIQ010000075.1 GCA_018402565.1 Pirellulaceae bacterium
AAAAATGATGGATAGGAGGCAAATCGGACTTGCGTCAGAACAGAGTATCTACCCTCTCTGCTTTGCGTGGCTGCTCCGGGAAAGCAGAGCTTCCGGTACCGGGTTCCCGAGCGGAGCTTGGGAACCAGTTAACCCGGTAAAATCAGTGTTCCTCGCCAACACTCATGTGCCGTACCGCGCGCAACCAATCCTCTCCGTCGGGACTGATGAGCAGTTGATCGCTTGGCGGGTGGCCTCGGGTGATTTCAGTGGCGACTGAGCCAGGTGTCGAGGTCGAGGGTGCTGGTGAAGTCCAACAGGTCTTCGCCGAGGGTTTCGAGTTGCTCGGAGGGAAGTGACTGGATGCGCTGGCGATGGGGTTCGGGAACTTGTCCCAAGCGGCGCCTCAGTTGACGCAGTCCCAAATCGATCTCACCCTCGTGGCGGCCCTGTTCGGTCAATCTGGCGGCGTCTCCGGTCATGGTATTGGCCGCTTGCGGATAGCGCTGACGGTCGAGTTCCCACTCATTCTCGTCCTGCATGGCGTCGATGTCGATGACGTCGGCCTATTTGCGCCGGCGCTCGGCGATCCCGGCAATTGGGCCTTTTTCAGCGCGCTTCCGACGACGTCGTCCAGCGTCTGCACGCTACCCGCATAGAGCCACAGGCGGCGGCCTTCGAACAGGCACTTGGCCAGCGCGAGATCGACCGACTCGCACCAGGGTTTACGCCCGACACAGCTGTCGACGGCGACATTCACATCCAGCAACAGATCCATGGCTCAGCGGTCCTCTTGCAACGCAAAGGCGTCGAGACGTTGCTGTTGCTTGTCGGTCAGGTCCGGTACCTCATCGTCCGGCAGGGGCGCATTGCGGATGGCATCCAGCTTTTCGCGCATGGCGCAGGCACGCGCGACGACCTCCTGCGGCAGGTCGTAGGGACTCTCGCGGGGTTCGATCTCGTCGTCCGGTACCTCGACGACGACCCTCAGGGTGTCGTGTCTGAGTTTCACGGGGGTGATGAACTCGAGTTTGCCGTGGTTGTAGATGGCTTCGACTTGCATGGGCGTGCTCTGGGGTCGGGGTGTTGTTTTTGGCCACGGTAAAGACACGGAAGAACACGGAAAGGGGGGGAACTCTTCATAATCGCTCCCATGCTCCGCCTGGTCGTGTCTTCGGGACACGCTCCGCGTCCCTGTCGCCGGGGCGTTGCACTGTGCATGGCGGGCGGTCGCCGTTGTCGTCGGTGATCCGGTGCGGTATGGGCGCTCTAGCTTTGGATCGTGACGCGGAGCATCGGGGCTATATCCCCATGCGGAGCGTTGGAGCAAGTCTTTCTTTTGACAGACCGGACGAGCAACACCCAGCCCGACAGCTGTTGACACGCGTCACGTGACACACTAACTTGCTAAAAATGATCAAAAGCTTCGCAGATCGCGAAACGCAAGCCCTTTACGCGACCGGTAAGGCAAAACATCTGCCACCGGATATCCAGAAGCGCGCCGCGCGCAAACTCGAGTATTTGGACATTGCCGTTTGCCTGCAGGACTTGCAAGTGCCCCCGGGGAACAGATTGCATACCCTTTCGGGTGACCGCCAAGGCCAGCACTCCATCGCGATCAACGACCAATGGAGGATCTGCTTTCGTTTCGAAGATGGAGATGCCTATGACGTTGAAGTCTGCGACTACCACTGAAACAGGTTAGAACCATGAGCATCGAGAACACCGGCATCAAACGCAGACCCACCCATCCCGGGGAGATCCTGCGCGAAGATTTTATTCCGGATTACAACCTGAGTGTCGCCGAGCTCGCACGCTATTTGGGTGTGTCGCGTCAATCGATCAATGAATTACTCAAGGAGCGCCGCGCCGTGAGTCCGGCGATGGCAATTCGCCTGAGCCGACTGTTTGGTAACTCGCCGGAATTTTGGCTCAACGCCCAAAGGGGAGTCGACCTTTGGGACGCAGCACGATCCATCGAGAAGGAAGTCAACCGGATCAAGCCGTTGGCGGCGGCTTGATCCGCCGGCGAGGCCCTCACGGCGCTCACTTCGGCGTTTGACCTCCGCCCGTCCGGGAAGCGCCATCCCGGCGCGTCAAGCCGCTGAAAACCGCTTCTACGCCCAGCAGAAGCGCGTTTGGCGCGGGTTCCGAGAGCGTCGCGTGGGGCGCGACCCTGCCGGCCGTCGGGGCGGTGGAAGCGGACGACTGCAAGTCGTCGATCCCGGGGAGGGGCCGCTTCGCGACGCGCGGCGGCGTTCGTCGCCCTGCTGCCGGCTCGGCGAGTGCTCGGTGCGCGCGGCGTTGTGGCCGACCTGTTGGGCCTTGGAGCGGTTTTCGACGTTGATGACGGGCATGAGGACCGGGGAAAGGTTAAGGGTGGTTTTGGGGGCGGCGTTGGTAGAATATCTTTCCCGCGCGTTCGATGTGGTCTCTTAGGCCGGCGTGATCGATGTGGTCGAAGAGGGAGAGATCGACTTGGTAGGGGATCGGCGACTCGTCGAGCTGGGTGGCGATTCTGCCTAGGGTGTCGAGATCGAGACCCTGACCGATCAAGGTGAGGTCGATGTCGGAGCCCGGCCGGTCATTCCCCTTAGCACGCGATCCATAGATGAGCGCTTTTTCCACAGCAGGCACCTTGGCCAGAATCTCGCGGATGATGCGGATGGTGGTCTGTGGCAAGCCAAATTCGAGCATGGTCAAGGTTGCGCGACAAAACGCTGCTCAAGTTCCAGAAACGCCTTGTAATACCGATCAACGATGGCGGTGGCCAGTGCATTTGCCACGGATTGATTGTAGGTATGGCTGGATAGATTGCGTTTTTCGATCATGTCCATCCACACCTCTCCATCGCTCACCAATCCCTGTTTAAAGGCTTCGCGCACGGTGCTTCTAGAGCCGATCAGTCCTTGGATGCCTTCCATTTCGAGATAATCCTTCAATACCTTCCAGGCGAGCTCGTGGGTAAACTCGAACCCTTGGATCAACCCCTGCTGCTCGAGATCCGACAGGGGACGCTGTTGCTCGAGCTGGATGGCGAGCGTGAGCTTATGCAGGGCGCGCTGATAATTATCGAAGCGTTGTTTCCATCGAATATCATGCGTCAAGACTCATCTCCATCAGCCATTGAAACTGCGTCGACTCTAGGGTTCGTCTACGGCACTCATGCTCCGCACGGCCTGCAAGCAATGGCTTCCGTCCGGACTGATGAGCAGTTGGTCGCCGAGGTCTTCCAACGTTTGGAGGTCGGCGATGCACGCAAGCAACGGTTGTGTCTGCTCGGCGACCGTTGGACCAAATCGGCGTCGCACCAGACGGACCAGGATGTGGCGGGTTGCTTCGCGACCTTGTTCCAAGCCTTGTTCCAAGCCTTC
>JAGYIQ010000076.1 GCA_018402565.1 Pirellulaceae bacterium
TGCCCCAATCAGGGTAGTCAACAAAAACTCTCGTGATTTCCTAGGGGAATCGCATGTGTACGTCATCAAGGCCCCTGACGGCACCGTTCACAAAGTTGGTAAAAGTTCGGCTGGCACGCGAGTCCGTGACGGTGCATCGAAACGCGCAGAATCTCAAGTCCGTAAGTTGAACCGTGAAGACATCGCTAACGGCGGTTTCGGTGGTTATCGAAGCCAGATTCGCAAAGCGGGACTTCCAACAAGTGGTGACGCTTTGGACTACGAAAAACGTTGGCGTGAGACGTTCCGCCGTCTGTTCGGTGATGACAAACTGCCGGGCAACCGAGAACATTTGAGAGGCTGAGGAGACGGTTAGTATGAGACCAGACTTGAATTTAGTTCTTGGTGGTGTCGGACTAGTCAAGGGAGACATCCGCGAATCCGGGCAAGCAATGATCACAATCACGAAGGAAATCAACCCGTTTCTCGTTGAAGACGGCTTTCTCGCGAACGCACCATTCAAAATGTTGCACGGGATCATCCGTTTTGGTACTGAGTTCAATCCTTATGCCGAGGTAGGGCCAATCGACAGAAAAAACGAAGAGCTACCGTTTGCCGTTGAAGTCGAAATGGCACGGCTAAAACGTGCTCCAATGGAGAACGTTAAAGCCGAGTTCCTCAAAGCTTTGATTCCAGCGTTATTTGCAATCTCGATAGAATACGAGTTACCCGTGCAAGGGCTGACTGCATTCAGCGAAAAAATGGGGTTTAAAAATCCACCGCCGACTAATGACGTTGCGTAGATGTCAACACTTTCCAGTCGGCGGAACTTCTTGCAGTGGATGTTCCACCTAAAACCGCTGATTAAATGGATTTCGCCGCAGCGAGCAAGTCTCCACGCCCGGTGAAAGTTGAGTTGATGTTCCATCGAGATATAGTGCGGCTGCCAGTGAACAGAATGTTCCAGTTGGCAACCGAAGTTAGAACTGGAGGCCGAAGGCACGGCGGGCATGAATCCCGGCGTGCCGGGACCGGAATGACGGCCGCGGCGCCCGGATGGCGTCCGAAGGCGCAGGGCATGGAAGCGACCAACGGCAACACCGCTTGAGCCACGAACCAATTCAATCGAAGCGGTTGAGGTTGAATCACCGAACGTTGAGCGATGCCCGTAGCCGAGGATTCGCGCAGCGAACCTAGCGGCCACAGCGCAGGCGAGCAGCGGAGGGCAAGGAGAGCGAGCGGCGCGGCGGCAAAGAAGGCAGCTCAAAGAAGAAACTTTGCATCCCCAATCGATGTTCCATCACTTCCTTCTGGACATGTTGGCACCGACCCTGCACCGCTTTTGTCGACACCTCCGGCGGGCGCGACGCTCGTCCGCGAATACATTTCGCACATGAATTACGACTCACCCGCCAATTCGATCGTGGGCGAGACAACATCGGAGATCACTCAGCCGTTCACTTTCAACCCGGAGTTAAATAACAAGATTCTTTATCGGTACACCAGGACCCTTGACACGGATGCCGGTGCCGAGGCCATGATTCGTTCCACCGAACAAACCGACGCAACTTTCACCAGCACCAAGACGGAGTTCTCTGAGACCAACACAGGCGACTCGAAAGAAGTGCGACAGATGCATGCGGGCGCACAAGGTGGGTTCGTAGAAAGTGTCGAGTTCAATGACGGGACCGGATCGGCCGTCGAGGCGAATATCGTTGTGCGGCGTCTAGCGGAGTTTAACTACATCGTCACGCCCCAGGGCACGGTTGCATTGGTCCCAGAGCCGATTTACGTCTATAGCTCCGGCAAGCCAACGTTCTTTGATCTGAGCGATCCGCAAGACAAGAAGCTGCTGCTCCATGTGAAAGAGTTTGCGGGAATTGTCGCTTCGAACGAGACGGGCTTTGCCCCGGCCCAAAGTGCTGAGGGGTCCTACCCGTCAGGTGACCAGGCCGAGGGGCAAGTCGCCGACGACTCCAGTTGGGTGAACTCGATCACGAGAATCATCCAATTGGATCTCAATGGTGAAACGGCTTTGGCGTTCACCCAAGCGTTCGCAGCTGGATTCGCCTACGACGGACTGATGGGAACGCTGTCGATGCTGTGGGACACCGCCACCTGGGGCTGGGATGCGGTCTGGTTTGCGGGCACTTACGTTGTCGGCGGCAGCGATGCGGCGTTTGGCACGGAGTTCGGGCAAGGGATCGTTGCCGCCGGTCAAAGCATGGAACAGTCGGTTTACGCGGCTATGGAGTTCGGCCAGACGTTCTACGCTGTCGCCAATGATCTGCCGAAGCTACTGGGATACGCGTCCGGTGCTCTGTCCAATGAGACTCAGCAGGTTCTGGATCAAGTCAACGTCGTCCTGCAAGAATTGCTGCCACAGATACTGGCGGAATTGGCCGAGCTCCCACAACAAGAGAAGGCGGCCATCTTGGGGCAAATCGCAGGTATGATTACCTACGAGATTACCCTCACGATCGGTGTCAGTGTCGCCACCGCTGGTGTGGGCGCTGCTGTTAGCGCTGCCGCGGCGGCTGGCAAATTCTGCAAGTGGGCTCGTAAGCTCAACAGCCTGCTGCCCGAGCCAATCGCCAAACGCATTCTACCGCTGATCGCCAAGTACATCGGCTGCTTCGAGGGCCCGACCAACGTGACCCAATACTCCGTACAGGGTGACTTGAGCCAGGTGACTTTGGCGGCCACAGTGGATCTGGACGTGCCGGCACAGGAACGTCGCTTGCTGTCCGACGGACAATGGGCGGCAGTCGGTTTGGGACTGGTCGTCGCACTCAGTTGCCGGGCCCTCAGCCGCAAGGCCCAAGCCGACCAAGAGCCCGAGGACGATCCTTGGAAAGTCCAATACCACTACGCGGCCTAATCACCCGCAGGGCTACCTGCGGAAACTTGAACTACGGAATCTAGCACGTTATACTAACCGCCCGCACGGGAGATACATCCATGACCGAATCCAAATACCTGCAACCGACCGGCTACCTGATTGCCGCCTTGTTGATCGGCTACGGTCTGTTTTCAGAAAACGGCATCTTCTTCCGCCTCGTCTCACCCCCCACACAACCGGTCGCCAAGCGTCAGGCCAATCCGACCGCCACGCCATCGGCGCCGGTCTACACACTGACCCAGACGCCGATCAAGGACATCAGGGTTGGCACCCGAGTGCCAGCGTACGATCCGCAGTTGGGGACGGAGATTCGCGAATCGTTTGCCGAGCCGAATTGGGCCCAGTGGGTCAAGCTGAACTTGGAGATGACCAAGTCGGATGGCTCGCTGCTCAAGATGGAGATGCTCCGCCAGGAAGATTGGGTGCTGGAGCAGATCGATTACCAGTTCC
>JAGYIQ010000077.1 GCA_018402565.1 Pirellulaceae bacterium
GTGTGTGTCCCCGAGTGCTTCCTCGACGGGGAGAGTTTGAGGGGCGAGAGTTTCGCGAAATGCCGGGAAAACAAGTGCCAAAAACGCGAACAGGCCGACGTTTTTAGGCGTCGGCCTGTTGCAATAACCAGAGGGTCAAACACTGTTTGATGCCCTTACTTCAGTTGAAATTCGGGCTGGCTCTTGGGTGACCTCGGGGTTATGGAACACACACAGCGTGAGCGTATATATCTTTAAAAATGCCTTAAAGGCGATTCATCTTCCCTTAGATCGGGATCGCTGTTTCTCGCGGTAATCAGGGATTTGACTTTCCTCCAATCGCGTGGTACAAATTACCTCCCAACTTGCTTTTCAGGAGGTGTTTTGTACCGTGATTCATTCCAATTCAACGAGTGCCGTGGAACGAGCCGCCAAGGTGTTTCGTCAACATGGCGGAATCATGCGAATGGCCGAGGTTATTCGAGCTGGTATTACTCGAAATACCCTTTACGCGATGCGCGATGCTGGTCAAGTCGAGCAACTTGCCCGGGGGCTCTACCGACTTGCCGAAATGCCCTCTCTCAGTCAATCCGATCTGGTGACCGTCGCGGTGAAAATTCCGCAGGCTGTCATCTACCTGATATCGGCACTTGCCTTCCATGAACTGACCACACAAATTCCCCATGAGGTGTGGATCGCGATACCACGCAACGGCGAGCCGCCAAGGCTGAACTACCCACCCGTGAGAGTCTCGCGACTCAATATGTCGGCCTATGGTACTGGGATCGAGACGCATCACTCCGATGGTGTGGCGATTCGTGTTTACTCGCGCGAAAAGAGTCTAGTGGATTGTTTCAGTCGGCGCAATCAAGTGGGGCTCGATGTCGCCCTTGAAGCGCTCAAGTCCTACCTGTCGCAAGGCAACGTGAAAGTTGATCTCCTGATGGAATACGCGAAAGCGCTGAGGGTCGCCAAAACCATGCGGCCTTATCTGGAGGCACTGCTATGACCCGCGACCTACCCGCGTCGGTACGCGGGCGTTTGGAAAACCTCGCCCGAGAGACAAGCCGACCGCTGCAAGAGCTGATGCAGTACTTTGTGATAGAGCGATTCCTGTTTCGTCTCTCGAAATCCAAGTATGCGGATCGATTCGTCCTCAAAGGTGCTTTGATGTTTACCTTTTGGGGTACGCCGCAGTCGCGAGCGACCCGAGATATCGATTTGCTGGCTCGAGCTGACAATTCGGTGGAAACAATGTTGAGGATAATCACAGAGGTATGCCAACACCCTGTCGAACCTGATGGTGTGGAATTCATCTCCGATTCGATCCAAGGTGCGATTATCAAAGAAGATGCCGAGTATTCGGGAGTCCGTGTAACGTTTGTTGCCAAGATTCAAAATGCCCGGCTGCCCATGCAACTCGACATCGGCTTTGGCGACGTGATCTATCCGGCGGCAATATCGATGGTGTACCCAACCATGCTGGATTTCGAATCGCCACGGCTGGTTGGCTACCCAAAAGAAACCGTGATCGCCGAGAAGTTTGAGGCGATGGTCAAGCTTGGACAACTCAACAGTCGCATGAAGGACTTCTTCGATATTCATCTTCTTGCACGTCAGTTTAAGTTTGATGCTGCAGTTCTGATTCGCGCGATCCAAAAAACTTTTCCAATCGCAGCACCAAGGTCGTGGCCAAACCACTCGTGTTTTCAGCTTCGTTCCTGGAGGACTCGGCCAAGCAGACTCAGTGGGCCGCATTCGTTCGCAAGTCCAAACTCTCTGGCACGCCTGCATCATTTGCAACTGTTGTTGATGATATTCGCGATTTTCTTGAACCACTAACCGAAGCGATCGCGGCAGACCAGAGCGTTACCGCCATCTGGAACCCAAGTGGCCCCTGGATCAAATCGTAAGTTCTTTCCAATTACAACAGGCAACAGCCGTTATCGTTACTTGCATTGCCGATCGCATGCGGGGGGGGACGTCCACCTTGCCCAGGAGTCAATACCGGTGCGTAAGACGCACACGGATTGATTCCCTCGGTCCTGCTGGAGGCGAACGATCCGGAGTTGATCGCCTCCAAGTTCTCGACATATTGGGGCGGTCTTGACGAGACTACGCGGTTGCATCGACCTGTTGATTTGGTCGAGCGAATTCTCTCCCACTTTAACGTGTGTGAACTGACAATCCAGTTTAAAGACGGCCTCGCTTCAATTATTGACAAAATCAGCTCGAAGAATCTCGATTGCGACGCGGATACATAACCTGGCGGTCAAGTTTTATGAAAATCCGTCGGGTTATGGAATTAGAGACTTTTCTATAACCCACCTGTCAAGAGAGTTGGAGAGTGCCGTGAGTTGGGGCGAGAAGGGGCGAAAAGTGTCCCCAAAGGATTCGCGCGGGTCGGCGGAGCGGGGTCGGAAATGGGAGAGTTGGAGAGGCGAGAGTTTTGCGAAATGCCTGGAAAACAGGGGCCAGAAACGCGAACAGGCCGACGTTTTGAGGCGTCGGCCTGATGGGCGATCGCTGCTCGACTAGCGAGCAGCAAAACAAAGTTGCGGGAGCCGGATTCGAACCGACGACCTCGAGGTTATGAGCCTCGCGAGCTACCGGGCTGCTCCATCCCGCGATGGATTAGGTGCTCTGCCGCACCGGGATTACCAGTATCGACATGACCTGGAGCAAATCTTAACGTGGGTTGGGAATAAGTCCAGAGGGGCGGACGGTTTTTTATTTGGAGGGGCGAGGGGGTAGGAACCAGGGGCGAGGGGCCAGGGGTTGCAAAGGGGCCGCCAGAGTTTGGGTTCAGGCGGGGCCGTTTGGGACGCGGTTTTATGTCGGCCTCCGGGCCTTTTGATCTCAGAGCCCGCCCCCAGTGGCTGACGCCACCGGCAGGGGTTGGGCCGGCCAGCTGGGCCGGAGGCGGGTGGGGCGGCTTGGGGCACGGTGCGCGTCCAATTGAAGGGTGGTGGTGGCGAAAAACGCATGTCGGATATTTCAAAGCTGAAATTTGAAATTTCAGACTTGAAACGGAAAATGTCAAATTTAAATTTTAAAATGCAAAATCTGAAACCTCTAATGGGTGAACGCCAAAACCGAGGACCGAGTTTGGCTCGCTGGCGATGCAGTTGATGCAAATTACAAGCACAATCGGGGGTTGCATGCTGCAGAATCTTTCTGCCCAAAATCTTTTTGCCTTCGATTCACCCAGAGCAACTTTGTCGGCCCGCCGGGGCGGAAGGAAACCGTTCAAGGCTGGGCAGTTTGCCCAGGGAATGGTGCGCCAGCGCAAGTCGGGTTGTGCTTACTGCTGGACCGGGGGTTTCTCCAGGGGCTTGTCTTGAAAAT
>JAGYIQ010000078.1 GCA_018402565.1 Pirellulaceae bacterium
TCGAGGCGGCGGTAGCCCCTGCAAACGCGGCCTGCATAGCCACTGCCACCTTCCCCTCAGCGCCTCAGCAGCCACAACCAAGGCATTGCGGGGAAATAGCCCCGCAAGTAGCATAAGCCCCTGCAGCTAGGGGGTCTTCGTGCTTTGCAGCGGAGCCCACGTGTCCCCAGTTTAGTGGGCACGGACGGGAGCAAGGTCGCACAGGAACGCATCGATGGGTCAGCAGAGCAACCGCGTCAGCACATCGTCCAAACTGCGAACTACTCGCCGCCGGCGTCACCAACGCCGTCGCACAACCACCACCCTGGGTGCATTTCTCGAGCGACTGGAGAGCCGGGCGATGCTGGCTGCGAACCAGGCTCCTGTGAACGTGGTACCTGGTTCACAGGAGACGCTTGTCGACGTTCCGTTGGCATTCACGGCGTACCGGGAGAATCTGATCACGATCAGCGATGCGGATGCTGGCGAGAACGCGGTTCGCGTGTCGCTTTCTGTGGATAGCGGGACGCTGACGCTTCTCTACCCTGATCCGAGTGGCGGGATCACGTATCTCTCCGGTGATGGGACCGAAGACACGTCGATGTCGTTCGTTGGCACAATCGACACGATCAACTCTGCCCTTCGCTGGATCAGCTACCGTCCTGCATCTGGCTTTACCGGCGATGCGACGTTCACGATTGAGACGAACGACCTTGGGATGGTTGGTACCGGTGGGGCGAAGACGGATACGGACACGATCACGATCACGGTCAATCCGGTACCGGCCTTTGAGCCGAGTCCGACTTACCAAACCCTCCCCGGCGTTCTGGACACGAGTCTCAATGGTTCGGGCAAGCAGGTCGTCTCGCTGACGGCAGGCATCGATTACATCCACGACATGCAGGTGATGCCTGACGGCAAGATCTTCGCTGTGGGTGCCCTCAACGACCGCTTTGGGCTGATGCGATTTAACGCTGACATGACGCTTGATGCGTCGTTCGGTACGGACGGCCTGACGATCAGTGACTTCGGAGCGGGCGTGCATGCCCGTTCGTTCGCCTTGGACTTATCTGGTCGGATCTTTGTGGTCGGCGGGAACCGCATTGCTTGCTACTCGGCAGCCGGCGTGATTGATTCAACGTTCGGAACCAACGGGAGTGTGGTTATCAACCACGTTGGTCAGGCGTATGCGGTCGCGATCCAGGCTGATGGCAATGTCGATGTTGTTGGAAGAGACAACAACCAGTTCCACCTCACACGACTTGAAAGGGACAGCGGTGAAATCGCAAATAACTGGAATTATGACGTAGGTGGGAATCCAACCGACGGCAGGGATTTCGCCCGGGCTGTCTTCACACTCGATGACGGCGACGTGGTAATTGCTGGCATGGGATATACGTGGCGAGACAACACGACATTCGATCTCCTTCGGATAAACAATGCCGGCTCGAAGGAACAGCTTTTTTCATATAACATGGGTAATGGTGAATTTGTGCACTCAGGCGTGCGTTTACCTGATGCTAAGTATCTGCTTATTGGAAGAGCGGACGGGAACCTTGTCGTCAGCCGCCACTCGCAAGTCGGCGTCCTCGACACTTCCTTTGGAACAAACGGCTCCGTTAAAATCCCAATCCTTAACGGCAATGATGAAGGCTACCGGGCCACGCTTGCCGCCGATGGCAAGATCCTGATCACGGGATTCGCTGATAACGGATCCAACAATGACCTGTTCATTGCTCGCATGTCCTACGACGGCGAACTGGACACCTCCTTCGGCTTCGGTGGAAAGGTCTCGACCAACTTCGGCGGCGCTCAAGACTACGGCTACGCCATCGCCGCCTTGCCCGATGGGAAGATCCTGGCGGCAGGACGCTCTGGCAACGATATCGCGCTCGTCAGACTCTTCGGGGATTTTGACCTCAACTCTGCGCCAGACGACATCGCCCTGTCTGCGACTTCTGTTGATGAGAACCAGCCGATTGGCACGGTTGTGGGCACGCTGAGTACTTCAGACCCGGATGATGAGCCCTCGTACGTGTATTCCTTGGTTGCGGGCGACGGGGACGCGGATAACGCAGCGTTTGAGATTGTTGGCAACGAGTTGAAGACGTCAGTGACCCTGGATTACGAGATGAAGGCGTCGTATGGCATTCGCATTCAGACCGAGGATGGCGGGGGGAGGACGTTCCAGAAGTCGTTCACAATAACTGTGGATGATGTCAATGAGGCCCCTTCGGGGCTCGCTCTTGAAAACTCACGGACGTGGATTTCGGAGGATGTCGAGACAAACAAGCTTTTGAAGATGGCGACGCTGGCTGTCGCCGATGACGCTCTGGGCACGAACACCTTCACGCTTGCTGGCGAGGATGCCGCCAGCTTTGAGGTTGATGGCGGCATTCTCTACATGAAGACGGGCGTTGTGCTCAATTCCGCTGAGCGGCCATGGCTGCGTGTGACCGTTTCGGCGAGCGATGCGGCGGTTGCTCACAGTCAGCCGGTGTCGGCGGACTTTGAGCTTGAGGTGCTGCCGCGAGGTTACAGCATCGTTGAGGTTGGTGAGGGAGACACGTTTGCCGACCTGCGTGTCTACCAGGACAACGAGCGAATCGTGAAGCGTGGTAGAGGAAAGTTGATCCTTGGCCAGAACAACACGCACAGCGGCGGCGTGCAAATCGACGAGGGCGAAGTGGTGTTCACCAACGTCCGAGCGCTCAATGCCGGCCCCCTGGTCGTACGCAACGCTGCGCGAGCCACGCTTGATTTTGGCGTAGCGGTGATGAACGCCGCGTCGCTGGATCTGGCGGCTGGGGGCGTTATTGATGTGAGCACCGGTGGACTGCTGATCGCCGCGGGCGGGTTTGATGAAGCCGCTGTGCGTCAGGCCCTGATCGCTGGGCGCAACGGCGGGAAGTGGGATGGTGGTGCGGGGCTACTGTCGGCCGCAGCGAGCAGCAACGCCTCAATGGGCGTTGGCTATTTCGAAGCAGCCGATGGCAGTCTGACCATCCGCTACACGGCCAACGGCGACGCGCAGCTCGATGGGAGTGCTGATTTTGACGACATCCTCATGCTGTTTCCGAACTACGACGCCCAGGGCAGTTTCCGCTGGCAGCAGGGGGATATGACCTACGACGGCAGGGTGGACTTTGACGATATTCTGGCACTGTTCCCCAACTACGGCGCGGCTGCGGTGTTTGGGAGTGGCTTTGGCGGCGGCGGGGCCTCGGCTTCCGGGTTTGGCCTTAGCGGGGTAGGAGGCAGCGGAACGGGGCAGGCTGCTGGAGATAGTGATAGAGACAACGACAGAGGGGAAGGTCGTGCCGATTCTGCGGCTGATGCAA
>JAGYIQ010000079.1 GCA_018402565.1 Pirellulaceae bacterium
TTTGTACCCACCGCGAGGTGCCTTCGTTCACGATGTGGCCACTGGCTTCAATACCCTGTGATTTTGCTATTGAACTTACGAGACACACTAGGGCCAAGACGAGCCTCCAAGAATCTGTTACCTTCACACGCCACCTCCAGCAATGCTCGTGTGCCCTGACAAACTCTACCTTGGAAAATGCATTAGACCGAAAGCCGATCTTAACGTTTGCTATCTGTATTTTCATTTCCCCGCAAGTTCCATTGGGATATAATACCTGCCGTGGTCTTATCGGCCGTTTTTGTTATCGCAAGTTATTCCGTGCCAGGACACGGAGACTGCACCATGAATGCAGGCCGTTGGGAACTGTACGTTGTTAAAGCTGACTGGTGCCAGCCAAGCCGTACTAACTTGTTTTCGCAGCATACAACGAATCACACATCGCTATTAACGTGAATATCTGGAATATATGCGCTACTCACGACCCAGTCTACGGCGGGCTCTACCGCGGGGTCAATGATTTTGCTTCAGCCCTCGATGCGGCGATCCTGTCATTTGATGATGGGCGGCGCGACCGCTCTGGCCTCGACGACCAGGCCGTGCGGATCCATGCAGGCAGAGGGCTCTTGAGCCGCGACTGCCACACGATAGGTCGGGCGGCGGCCGAGCGGGCGGAGGACGCGGTCGTTCAGGCCGATTTGCTCGTTGTGCACTCACTCTTTCGGGGGCATACGAAATGGGCGGCTGGCTGGGCCTGGCAGCATCGGAAGCCTTTCTGGGCAGTGCCGCACGGCTGCCTTGACCCCTGTAGCCTCAAGCACAGAGCGCTGGCCAAGCGGACATGGCTTGCTGCCGCGGGCAGGCGGTATCTGGCCAAGGCGGAGCGGGTAATCTTCTCGACTAAACGGGGGCTCGAGAAAGCGGCTGCCTGGGTGCGGCCGGAATCGGCCGTGGCCGTGCACTGGCCGGTAGAACTGCCCCGTCGGGCTGCTGCCGCGCGGCCCGGTGCTTGCTTCCGGCAACGGCACGGCATTCCGAGCAATGCACCCGTTTTACTTTTCCTTGGCCGGCTGCACTCAATCAAACGGCCAATTCATGCGGTGAAAGCGTTTTGTCGGGCGGAAGTCGCGGAAGCGCACCTCGTGATTGTGGGTGCGGACGACGATGTCTCGACGGCCGACGTGGTCCAGGCCGTGCCCGACTCCTGCAGAGACGCCGTCCACATCGCGGGACCGTTGGCGGGCGACGCGCTTGCGGAGGCGTATTCCGCAGTTGACGGATTTCTGTCGCTCTCCTACCAGGAGAACTTCGGCTATGCTGCCGCGGATGCAGTCGCCCATGGGCTGCCGGTGATCCTCTCGCCAGGCCACGATCTTGCCTATGACATGCCCAAAGTGGCCGGCGGCCGCTTGGCCTGCGGCTGGCTCTTGCCCGATGACTCGCTCGCGACTGCAGCGCAGGCCATCGGCGAATGGGCGGGTGTTGTGCGCGGCAACGAGCGGGGAGTTGCTCAGATGAGAAACAGCGGCATGAGTTGGGCTGCCGAGACGCTCGCACCGGAGCGGTTTCGTGAGGCGCTTCGCCGATTGTTCTGAGTGTGAGAAGAATGGCGAACCAAAGCGAAAGTTTACCTGCGGGAAACTGCACCCAGATGAGGGTTGGTGATCGTTCCGCAGAGGCGGAGGACGCAGTCTGACCAATGAGCTGTTGAATAGGGTTCGGCAAGCCTCTGGCTGAGCCGACCAATGTCGGTGAGCATCCGCTCTCGAGAATGGACCCATCGCAAGGCCTCTGTCAGGCTGGCTACGCTCCCCGTCCTACAAACACGGCCGTTGAACCCATCACGGACGAGTTCGTGATGGGCCCCGCACGCCGCGGTGCACACGATTGGCAGCCCAGCGGCGGCGGCCTCCTGAATGACGAAACCCCATGGCTCATAGCGGCTGGCCAAGACAAAGGCGCCGTGTTCGCCATACACCTCGGGCAGGTCAGTAGGCTGAACGAAGCCAAGATCGTGCACCCCCTGCGTGCGTCGTAGATTGCCAGCTTCGGCCCCCATGCCGCAGCAGGTGAGCGGCCAGGGCTCAGAAACTGCCTGTCGGTACTTGCCGTAGGCCTCGAGCAACACGTCAATGCCCTTTTCCGGTGCGTAGCGGCCAACGTAGAGAAACTTCCGCGGGTATGCCGGTGCGGCGACGCGGGCAGCGGCCGCGGCTGCAAAGACCTTTATGTCGAGCCCAGTGACTCCCCGCTCGATCTTCGCGTCAGGAAATCCCAGCCAGCGGGCGTACTCTGCAGATCGCTCACCAGGCACAAACGCGGCTACAAAACGTTTGACGTAACTTCGAAGGACCAACGGCGCGAGAAGCTTTCGAAGCGTGTAACCAAACTGCAGGTCAAATGCCAAGATCTTGGGCACATCTGCCAGCCGCGGGCTCTCAACGGCCGCCCGACACATGGCACTTCGCCAGCCGAGCACAACCATCGAGTCAGGCCGCAGCCGAGCGATCTGCTCGACAAGTTGTGGGCGATCGAGCGGATCGTCGGAGTAGCGGAGGTGGTGATCGATTCCCGACAGGAGTGCCGACTCGTTGTAGGCAGTTTGCGCGTGGCGGTGAAGCTCACTAAAGACCGTGACCTTGACGGCAGGATTGCAGGAGAGCGCCCTCCAACAGGCCGCCATAGGTGCCGTCACACCCGTCCACAGGAAGACGACTCGCTTCAAGACAACTGCCTCACCCTCATGGAAATCTCCTGCTAAGCGGAAATGGAAGAAATGCATGGAACGTTCAATGAGCATACGTCGCGATGGCTCAGCGTCCATCGTTGAAATCGATCTGATACGATCCCCCGATGCCGCTCTCCCAGCCATCCACTGATTCCGTATTGCCGGGTGCTGTTTCGGCGTTGACCGTTTGGCTCGTCAATCCCTTCGATGACCTTCCAGAAGAGGGAATCCCGCCGCTGCGATACTGGACGCTGGCTCGCTCGCTGGCTGCCCGCGGCCACCGCGTCATCTGGTGGACTGCAACCTGGAGCCACCGACGCAAGGCGATTCGCTCAATGAAGACGGGGGCCGTGGCCTCAGGGGCTTTCGAGTTGCGACTCCTTCCAGTGCGGGCGTATCGACGGAACGTCTCACTGGCCAGGCTTTGGAGCCACGCAGATTTCGGACGCCATTTTGAAACCCAGGCGACAGCCGCCGTCGACGGAGGCGAACTCGCGCGGCCAGATGTGATCCTTGCGAGCTTGCCACCGTTCGAGGGCCCCGAGGCGGCGATGAGGCTCGCAACGCGGTTTCAAGCAACATTCATTCTGGATGTGCAGGATCTCTGGCC
>JAGYIQ010000008.1:0-35000 GCA_018402565.1 Pirellulaceae bacterium
GTCGATATCCAATGCTTTAGGGATAGCAACGGGCGACTTCGTAACGCAAATGGTACATTTGCGCCAGACGGTGGTCGTTCAATGAGGGCGCGCAGTGGCCGACATGGAAACTCGGATGCAAATACTGATGCACAATACAATTACATCATAAGAAACCCCGATGGGATGGCTAGGAAGACTAGTATTGGAGCTCAAGGCGACAACTATTACCGACTAAGGAGTCAACTGGGACCAGGTGACACTTTTGAAATTGCCGATTTACACCCATCCCAGCCAGATGCGAGAGCATTTGCCAAAAAGCGTGAGCAGGAGTTGACGAATTTGTTAAGCTTGTTTCGCCATCCCATGGATTTGCAGGACCGCCCCAAGCCGCAAAGAAGAAAGCGATGATTCGGAGGCTATATCGATTCAATGAGAAAAAAAAGTGCCTTTTCTATGATGAAGCTTGGATTTCAAACGATCAAGTTATCGAGCATGTTGGCCAGGTCGGTAAACCGGGTAGAACTGTTATTCATTCCCTGAATCCGTCCTTATCGTTAGAAGCAAACTTGGAAGCAGTGCTTTTACCCGCAAGAAATGGTGGATTTTCAGAGATACCCAGGAGCGAACTATTGCCGCTTACAATCGAATACCATCCAGACGAACTATCAGAGGAGGTATTAGCAAAGCGTCATGAAATAGAAGAACGGATTAATGAAATGTTAGGCTGGCTAGGGCTAGGGTTTTGCGATGGTGGTAGTATCGGAGACGGTTCTATGGAAGTGTTTTGCCTAGTCGTCGATTTTGATATTGCTCGAAATTCGATTGTTAAGGATCTTTTGAACACTCGATTTGACGACTACTATCGAATATTCAAAGGCTAGAAGCAAGGCGGTAGAAAGTTGGAATGCATTTACAGAAACACCAACCTTTTTTCTGAAAATTCGCTTGGGTTCGGCAATCTTTTTACTGTTAATTTTTGAACGTGAGGTAGCTCATTGGTGTAGTTTCCCACTCGGTGCCGAGCTCCCCGCGAGTACAGCGGTGGCCAGTCGGTGTAGCGTTGCCTCGCTGGGGAACAGGGTTGCCATCTGAGTTCGTCGCTTCAGCTCCCGGTCCTGTCGTTCCAGCATGTTGGTATTTCGCATTCGCTTGCGATGGCCGTCGGGTAGGCTGTAGACGCTCAGGCCGTCCGTGACATTTCCCTCGACCCATTGGAGCAACTTGCGGTGGCCGATTAGCCATCTCCGGAAAATGATCCAACTCGGCCGATTCAACCACCGCTCCCTATCGGGAGTGCTGGAAGGACTCTGACTTGCGAAAGTACGGCAACTGCTTATAAACGTCGGTCAGCCACGCATACGACTTGGCATACTCGTAAAGTCACACATTTTTTTTGCAGGCTCTGCAAACTGCAACCCACGCGGCTGCCGGCTGCCCTAATCGTAGTCCTGAGCTCCGATTCGAGATATGTCGTGCGAGGCATGCCATGAGTACATAGGCAGTTCTTGTGAGCGATACCGCTGGTTTAAAATCTGGAATTTAGAATTGGAATCTGTGGGTGAAGGGCCCCTCCGTATGAACAACAAGGAGCGGCAATTGTGGCCCCTTGATCCGGCCACGAGACGACGCCCCACCCGCCGCCTGATGCTGGCGGTGTGACCAAGGGGCAATAGGTAGTCGGTCAGTCAGCGCTCCGCCGGGACAAGCCCGAGCGGTGGCGATGTGACCAAGGGGCCACGAGCCTTCATTTTGTTTGGTTTTTGGGCTCTGGTAGCTGTCAGTTGCCGCTACGCGGGGCAGAGCCACGACGCTTGCTTGGGTTTCAGAGTCGCGAAGCGACGACAGCATGTAGCTGCGGGTGTCAACCCGCAGTCACATTGTAGCTGCGGGTGTCAACCCGCAGGCACGTGCCCCCAGAGAACAAAGTCGCGAAGCGACGGCAGGATTTTCACGCTCAAATCACGCCCAACGGCACCAAAACGACGTGTATAATTCATCGCCCGACTATTGTGGGCGTGTAATACGCATATTTCTTCGTGCATCGAAAAACGGAGGTAAAGACAATGGGTTCATTTCATCAACTGACGTATCACATTGTATTTGGCACCAAATATCGAAAACCTTGGATCACTGCTGACTCGCAGCCACGGCTCTACGAATACATCGGGGGAATTATTCGGGGGATGAAAGGGCACATCATCGAAGTTGGCGGTGTTGCAGATCACGTGCATATCCTAGCCAATCTATCACCAACAATAGCGGTTTCCGATGCCATTCGCACCATCAAAGCTAATTCCTCCAAGTGGATTCATGATGAAAAATTGCTCTCCGCGGCGTTCGCATGGCAAAAAGGATACGGTGCCTTCAGCGTTAGCTATTCGCAGGTCCCGAAGGTTCAGAAATACGTCCAGAATCAGGAGGCTCATCATCGCAAGTTGAGTTTTGCAGAAGAGTATATGGAGCTACTAACTCGACATGGAATTGACTTCAAGCGAGAATTCCTATTCGAGGACGAATTCCATGGTTAGATGGTTTGAAATATTCGAATGTCAGTAGCTCTGTCGCCCCATTCGGGGCTAATGCAAACCCGGGCGACACCCCAACCGACGGTTGACACCGTCGGCTACGCGCCGCCACGGCTCCGCCGTTAAAAACCGGGCAAAGTCGCGAAGCGACGGCAGCGTGTAGCTGCGGGTGTCAACCCGCAGTCACGTGCCCCCGCGTGGTCAAAGTCGCGCAGCGATGACAGGATTTTCCAACTTGTGGCGAAACCGACTTGGGCGACGATACACCAACTCGCATCGCCTCGCGTTTTGATCGTAAAATCACCGCTCCCATGACGATTTGCGCCCCTGTCGCCCCACAGACGCCACTATCGCCCCATTCGTTCCTAATTCAAACCGACCCGGCGTCCTACGCCGGCGGGTACCACAGTTGTGTTGCCCTACCTGAAAAAAGCAAAAAAACCACACCAGGCAAAATCGCTTGGTGTGGTTGGGGTCGATTGCGGATTCAGGTGTCGCGGTTAGGCCGGAGCCGCATCGCGGAGACACGACTCACGGGCGCGACCAAAAGGCGTTACCAAGGGGCGCGGACGCCGTAGAGACCGAATTGCCGAGTGTGGTGGGGCCAGTAAGGCGTCCAACGAGCACCGCCGGCTTGACCACCCGCGCCGCCGAACGATTGGTGCTGGAATTGGTGGTGGATCGGCGTGCTGGTCGTGCGGCCGACGCCCCATTGGTAGTCGCTCATGAAAGCGGCCGTCGGAGGCAGGACCACCGCGGTCGGGGTGCCGTACTTCCAATAGCTGTAGTCGCCGTGCCAAGGGTAACCTTGAGCCTGTTGGTAGTTCCATTGGTGCTGACGAGTCGCGTCGATCCCGGCTCGTCCGTACGCGTAGTGCGGGTTGGGATGGTACGGGTCGCGGGCCGCGTTGACCAGGCTGCTGCGGAACGTGGGATACGCACCGTTGGAGAAGCAGGGGACGTCTTGGGCCGGTTCTTGAGCCGAGGCCAAGCCGGTGAAGCTCAAGCTCAAGGCCAAGGCCAGCAAAATTTTCTGGGACATGGGAAGGGTTCCGTCGAAGGACTTACAATTTGCCAGGGAATTCACAGGAGTGGGACTGGGCCAGTGTCAGGCTGGGCCAGTGTCAGGCCAGCCCCCGTCAGGCTCCCACACGGGAGCCCACGGGCAGTTATTGGCAGGTCGAGCAGGCCGCTGCGGGCGCCCCGTGGCCACCCAAACGTCCGCCGAAGTTGCCGCCGAACGGGCGATTCTGACCCGGCAAGCGGAAGGCATTGGCGCGGAATTGGCCCGGGTATGGCGTCACAAAGGTGCCGCCGTTCTGCCAGACAACCGTGGTCACGTTGTAAGCTTGGCCGTCACCGATCGGTTGGCCGCAACGGCCGTTGGCGCATGGATCTTGGTAGAAGCCACCGGGAGCACCGTACGGGGTGTAGTAGGTGCGGTTGTGCTCGTACATCATCTGGTGAGGCGCGAAGGGCTGGTAGGTGTAGAACACATGCCCGGCGACTCGCGGGGTCGGGTGGGGCGCGGGATACATGGCAGCGGTGTGGGTACCGGGGCCGGTCGTGAACATGTTGTGGAACAACTGCGACGATTGCTCGTCAGCCGATTGCACTTCGAACTGGGCTTGAACCTGGGTCGGACTGACGAACAGGGCCAGCAGGGTCGCTGCTGCGATGGGGATCAACCATTTCATACTAAGCACTCCATTGTAAGGCTTCGTTTTTTCGCACCGACGTCGGGCTCCATCCCACATCCGCCGTTTGTGAGATTGATTCGGAATTTGCCGAGCAGAAAGTGACTCGTTTAGCGATGATCCGGGGCGGTGTCGGACGGGGCCCTGGTGCAATCGCTACGGCTGGAAAAAACCGACTGGGACAAAACCGGAGTCTCTGTTAGAATCCGCCCAAACTGACTGGCTTGCCTGGCTTGAAGCCCCGGAAAACAGCGTCTCAACGGACGGTTCTGGGGCTGGTCGGGCATGGCCTTGCTTGTACCGGCAGGGGCTTGGAACGTCCGCTTTAGAGCGGCGCGTGGGCCTCCTGCCCGATCCCCTGGAGGTCCACATTGGCCAAGAGTCGTTCGTCGTCGGGAAAAGGCAAGTCGTCCAAAAGCGACGCGCAGGAGGAATTCTCCTGGGATCTGGCTGAGGATTCGGTTGAAGCGATCACCCTGCGGGGGGCGGCCCAGAGCCGGTACCTCAATTACTCGCTGTCGGTGATCACCAGCCGGGCGTTGCCGGATGTCCGCGATGGCTTGAAGCCCGTGCAGCGGCGTATCCTGTACACGATGGACCAACAGAGCCTGTACCACACGACCAAGCCGCGCAAGTGTGCCAAGATCGTCGGTGAGGTCATGGGTAACTACCACCCGCACGGCGATAGCTCGATCTACGAGGCCTTGGTGCGGATGGCCCAGCCCTTCTCGCTCCGCATGCCGTTGGTCGATGGCAGTGGCAATTTTGGCTCGATCGATGGCGATAACGCGGCCGCGATGCGTTACACGGAGTGTCGTCTGACCGCCATCGCCGGCGAAGTGCTGACGGATCTGAAGACGGTCACGGTGCATTTTAAGCCCAACTAC
The DNA here is from genome assembly GCA_018402565.1 of Pirellulaceae bacterium. Classification (GTDB taxonomy): domain Bacteria; phylum Planctomycetota; class Planctomycetia; order Pirellulales; family Pirellulaceae; genus M30B19. Next base: position 5,092 of record JAGYIQ010000008.1, read on the forward strand.
GACGGGACGCGGCAAGAGCCGGTCGTGTTGCCCAGTCGCCTGCCCAACTTGCTGCTCAATGGGACGACTGGCATTGCGGTCGGCATGGCCACCAATATCCCGCCGCACAACTTGGGCGAGATCTGCCGCGCCTTGCTCAAGTTGCTCAAGGACCCGGAGATCAAGGACTACCAATTGGTGGCCAACGATGCCGTGCAAGGGCCCGACTTCCCCACTGGCGGGCAGGTCATCAATACCAAGGAGGAGCTCCGCGAGATCTACCGCATCGGTCACGGTTCGCTGAAGATTCGCGGCACGATCGTCAACGGCCCGGAGTCCAAGACGCACAAGATCTTGCAGATCACCGCCATCCCCTATGGCGTCAACAAGACATTGCTGGTGGAGCGGATCGGCGAGATCATCTTTTCGGGCAAGATGCCGCTGATTCAAGAGGTCCGCGACCTGTCGACAGACGACATCCGCATCGACTTGCTGCTCAAGAAGGATGCCGACGAGGCCAAGGTGCTGGCCTACCTCTACAAAAATACGGCTCTCCAGACAAACTTCGGCGTCAACATGACGTGTTTGGTGCCGACGGAAAACCCTGCCGTCGGGGCCCCCGAGCGGTTGGGGTTGAAGGAGATGCTGTGGCACTTCTTGCACTTCCGCTTGGAGGTCGTCACCAAACGCCTGGAGAATGAACTGGCGGCCCTGGAGCGGCGTCTGCACATCCTGGAGGGCTTCCTGGTTGTCTTTGATGCCCTGGACGAGATCATTCGCATCATTCGCAAGTCGGATGGCAAGGCGGACGCGGCCAAGAAGATCATGGCTCGGTTCCCTCAAGCCAACGGCGGCCTGGACGAAGAACAGACAGATGCGATCCTCGAGCTGAAACTCTACCGTTTGGCTCGTCTGGAAATCAATCTGATTCGCGAAGAAGTCGACGAAAAACGCAAACGGGCCAAAGCGATTCGCAAGTTGCTGCAAGAGGACACCAAAGATACGAATGCCTCGGGTCGCTGGAGCATTGTCCGCGAGGAGATCGAAGGCCTGCTGACGACGTACGGCTCGACCAACGAAGCCAAACGCCGCACGCAGATGCTGACCGTGGTGGACGAACCGGAGTTCACTGCCGACGACTTCATCGTGGCCGAAGACTGCGCGATCCTGATCACCGCCGACGGCTGGGTCAAACGCCAAAAACAAATCACCGACCCCAGCAAAAGTCGGCTCCGCGAGGGCGATCGGGTGCTGGCTTGTGTGGCCGGCTCGACCCGCAGCGTCGTGGGCTTCTTCTCGTCGCTGGGCGTGTGCTACTCGGCTCGCATGGTCGACGTGCCACCCTCAACCGGCTACGGCGAACCCATCCAAAAGCTGTTCAAGCTCAAAGATGGCGAAAAGATTGTGGCCTGTTTGTCCTTCGACGAACGCTTGATCGGCGATATCGCCGAAAACCCAAAAAAGCCCGACCTCTGCCCGCCGGTGCATGGTCTGGCGGCCACCACCAACGGCTACTCCATGCGCTTCGGGCTGGCGACCTTTGCCGAGCCGTCCACCCGCAGCGGCCGACGATTCTGTCGCGTGGCCACCGGCAGCGAAGTGGTCAATGTCTTCCCCGTGGCGGGCACCGAGACGATCCTGGCCATTTCGGGGAGCTGCCGAGCCATGGTCTGTTCGGCCGAAGAGGTCAACTACCTCTCCGGCCCGGGCAAAGGCGTGTTGTTGATCAAATTGGCCAAGGGCGACTCGCTGTTGGGTTTCAAGCCCAGCACGGGCGATCGCGACCTGATGGTTGTCGTCACCAATCGCGGAGCCAAGAAGACGATCTCGACCGCCAAGTACCGGGTGACGTCCCGGGGGGGCCGTGGCATCGAGGTGCAGAAGAACGGCAAGATCGCCAGCGTCGTGTTGCCCGAACCCGGCGCGCCCCCGGTCCTGGACGACGAGGCTTAGTGCTAGCATTCCGCTGGGAGCTTGTTCCGGTGTGGGGGTGTTTCCGCGGTTAAAGGTGGGCAACCGAACTTGTCACTGCAGGCCCCTGTTACCTAAGCTAAGGGGTGACTGCGGGGGGTGGCTGCCTGCGGCGAGCAGGTCGAAGCGAGTGAAAATGGATTCGCCCGCTGGCTCCATCTCAAACTTTTGTTTCTCGAATTGGCATGGACGACAACGAACCGATCCTCAGCGAATCCGAAGTCGAAAGCCTGTTGGAGAACTTGGGCCCGGCGGCGGAGCCTGTACCGGCGGCTCGGCCGCGGGAGCGTCAGGCGCCCAAGCCGAAGCTCCGTGTGACTCCTTACGACTTCAAGCGGCCCGAACGTGTCGGCAAAGAGCAGATGCGGGCGTTGCAAAGCTTGCACGAGGGCTTTGGCCGGAATCTGGGTTCGTCGCTTTCGGCCCTGCTGCGGACGGTGGTCGAAGTCAAATTGACCAGTGTCGATCAGTTGACCTTTGCCGAGTTCGTGTTTGGCTTGGAGGTTCCCACGTGTTTTATCGTGTTGGATGCCGAGCCGCTCAAGGGCAACTTTATTCTGGATATCAATCCGGCCATCCTCTACCCGATGCTGGACCGCATGTTGGGCGGTGGCAAAGAGGAACCGGTGGTGCTGCGACGGCCGATGACCGAGATCGAGCGGCGGTTGAGCCAGCGGATCACGAACTTGTTTCTGGAGCACCTGCAACAATCTTGGTCCAACGTGATTGAGTTGGAGCTGAATGTGGTTCGCTTGGAGAGCAATCCCCAGTTGGTCTCGATTGTGCCACCGAACGAAGTGGTGGTCTTGATCGGCTTTGAGGTGGCCATGCAAGGGTTGCGGGGCTTGATCAATCTCTGCATACCGTACAACAGCATCGAGCGTTTCAGCAGCGTGTTGGTGGCCAACAGCTGGAGTGGGTACGGGCGTGGTATCGTCAACAACGAGACCCAGGCCCACTTGACCATGGCGATCGAGCAGTCGGAGGCGGAGTTGGTGGTCACCTTGGCGACTTCGCGAATCACGACTTCCGAGTTGTTGGCATTGCGAGTGGGAGACGTGATCACGACCAGCCACGATGTCAAAGCGCCGCTGACGGTCAATGTCGGCCCGCAGACGCGTTTTCTGGGCTCTCCTGGAGCCATCAAGGGTAAAAAGGCGATTCAGATTCAAGAAGTTCTGCCGCCGATCGATCGCCCCAAGCCCAACAAGCCCTCCCCGGACCGCGTGGAAAAAGTGGTGGGGCCCAAGGGCTAGCCGTGGAAACTGGGCACGTTTGCGTTGGCGACGGGCCAAGGTATCATGCCGCAGGCAGGTTTCGCGGTGCGATGCGTTGGCGTACCGCGGCGGTTTCTGGCCACGACAGCGGCTGGGATAGTCTGGCGCGGATCGTTCGAAGCAGGTCGCCTGGACTGGCCCAGCGATCGTGCGGTCGGCCGGGTCCTCGACACCCATTTGGAGCAAGTCTTTGTTAGTTTATCCTGCGATCGACATTCGAGATGGCAAGTGCGTCCGCTTGATCAAGGGCGATTATGCTCGCGAGATCGTCTACGCGGCCGATCCTGCGGAAGTGGCGTTGCAATGGCAGGCAGCGGGCGCCCAGATCTTGCACCTGGTGGATCTGGACGCGGCCAAGACGGGTTTGCCAACCAACTATGCCGCGATCGCTGCGATTCGCCGGCAGGTTGACCTGCCGCTGCAAGTCGGCGGCGGCATCCGCGATCAAGCGATTATCCAGCAGTACTTGGACTTGGGGGTCCAGCAGTTGGTGGTTGGCACTCAGGCCGTGCGGCAACCGGAGTGGTTCGCCATGATGGCCAAACAGTTCCCCCACCGCTTGGTGGCAGGTATCGACGCGCATGCTGGGCAGGTGGCAACCGATGGCTGGACGCAGGCCAGCGATCGCACGCCGGTTGAAATGGCCCAGACCATGGAGGCCTTGCCGTTGGCCGGAGTGGTCTACACCGATATCGCCACCGATGGCATGCTGCAGGGGCCGAATGTGGCGGCGATGGCCGAGATGGCGGCGTCGGTCCGCCTGCCGATCATCGCTTCGGGAGGTGTTACGCTGCCCGACGACATCCGGCAGTTGGTGGCAGCCGGGGTCGCTGGCTGCATTGTCGGCCGGACCTTGTACGAGGGGCGGATGACTTTGGAGGCAGCATTGGCAGCCGCCCGCACGCCCCAATAGGCGCCTGACTACAAGCCAGTGTTCCCAGGTTGTTCGCCGCCCTGTTTTTGCTCCCACGTTGTCGCGACTCGCCAGGCTTCCCGTCGACGCCACAACTTCACGCCCTGCCGACTTTCTCACAGCCCATGCCACCATCCGATCCCGCCGCATCCGACCCCGCCGCATCCGGTCCCGCTTCCCACGAGTCGTACGACCTGCAGTCGTTGGTACGGGGGCTGGTTGCCTCGTATCAAGCTGCCGATCAGCACATCAATCACTTGGGGTGTTGGCTGCCGAAGATCGATACGATCCAGCACATCGTCAGTTGGCTCAAGGACATTCTGTTCCCCGGATTCCGCTGGGAGGGCGCGACCGCGGAGAATGTCGAGTACCGCGTCGGTGCGGCGGTCGACCAGGTCTTTCATGCGTTGGCGGACCAAATCGAACGGGCTCTCGAACACCCGGTCACAGGCCAACCTTGCGATCGGGAACCTGTGCGACCATCCAAATCGGCGAAACAACTCACCAGCGAGTTCTTGGCTCAGTTGCCCGAGATTCGCTTGCTATTGGAGACCGACGTCGAGGCGGCCTTCAGCGGGGACCCCGCTTGCCATTCGCGTGATGAAGTCATTTTTTGCTATCCGGGATTTGAGGCGATCACCATCCATCGCTTGAGCCATGTCCTGTATCGCATGGGGGTCCCGTTTATTCCCCGAATGTTCAGCGAATTGGCGCATCGCCGCACCGGCATCGACATTCATCCTGGGGCGGAAATCGGGCATCACTTCTTCATCGATCACGGCACCGGCGTGGTCATCGGCGAGACCTGCGTGATCGGCAACCACTGCAAGATCTACCAGGGCGTGACCCTGGGTGCGTTGAGTTTCCCCACCGACGCTGCTGGCAACCTGGTACGCCATCAAAAACGCCATCCGACCTTGGAAGATCATGTCGTGATCTACGCCAACGCCACCGTGCTGGGTGGCAATACGGTCATCGGCAAAAAGGCCGTGATCGGCTCGAGCGTCTGGATCACGTCCTCGGTCAGCCCCGAGAGCAGTGTGGTGATGGAGAAACCGCGGCTACGCATCAAATCGAAAGACCTGAGCCCCAACGCCGAGTGGGACTACCAGATCTAATCACAGCAATTCGCTCGCAGTTACCGAACGTCCGACAAACAGCGGCTCAACCCCCTTGGTTGGGCAACTGAGACGGCGGCAGGTCCTGCCCCGAGGGTTGGCCACCGCCCGGCGGTGACTCAAGACCCGGCGGCAGTTCAAAGCCGGGCGGCAGTTCAAAGCCGGGCGGCAGTTGAAAGCCAGGTGGCAGTCCTGGCGGAGCTTGGGCGTCGCCGCCTGGCAAGCCCAGAGGATTGGCTGGGTCCAGATCCTTGGCTTTCACGACTTCCGAGCGGGTCAAACGCAGACGATCCAGGTCGCCCGATGGCACGACATAGTACCAATCGGCAAATCGCTGGCTGAGCCGCCGCGCCTTCTCCGCCGCTTGGGAGACACGCTCCTCAAAGGCCATGACGTCCAAGGCGTACTGCCGTTGCTGCTCCTCGTAGGCGGCCTTTTGCTGCTCGTATTCGGCGTCCAAGGCGGCCTGCATCTGTTCGCGGGTCATCTTGGCGTCGGACTGTTCGGACTTGTCAGACGCTTCGGATGGGTCGGACGTTTCGGACTCGTCGGTCGTTGCAGTCTCTTCGGACTTGTCAGACACTTCAGACGTGTCGGTCGTCTCAGACTTGTCGGATGCTTCTGACGTTTTAGACTCGTCAGACGTTTCAGACTTGTCGGACGTCTCAGACTTGTCGGACGTCTCAGACTGTTCAGATTGGTCAGACGCTTTCGACTCGTCAGACGTCTCAGACGTCTCAGACTTGTCAGTTGTTGCAGCTGGGTCGGACTTGTCTTCGCCGACGCCTTCGGGCAACGTCAAGCGTTCGGGTTCGACGGGCTGGACTGGACGGCCGGTCATTTTCTCTGGATCGTGTGCCACTCGCACCAAGAGAAATCGTCCCGTGGTTTGCTGCTCCGGTTTGGCGGCGTCCGCCTCCGCTGGCGGGGCGGCTTCTTCTTCTGTGGCGGCTTCGTCTTCTTTGGCGGCTTCTTCCGCCGGGGCTTTGCCGTCTCCGATTTGGATGGCGTCTTCGGTTCCGGTGATCTGGGAGCCGAAGTACAAGGTATAGACCAACCCTTCGCTGGTGGTGACCGACAACTCGCCATGGTCGGACACGAGTTTCAAGTCGTTTGATTCTGGATCGCGGGTCAGGCCGAATCCGCGACTCAACAGATCGTCTTGCAATTGATCGACAATGGCCTGTTGGGCGCGTACGTCTTGGGCCAATTCGGGCGGGAATTGAAAACTCAAGTCTTCGCCCAGCACGCTCTGTTCTTGGTGCTTGAAGCGTGGACGCACGCCGATCAGTTCGACGTTCTCAATGGTCGTGATGAGGGGGCTGATCGTATCGGCCTTCATCTCTTCCTGTTCGGCTTGGAGGTCAGGCACCTGCCAAGGATCAAACTCGCCGGGCTTGGTCAACTTCAGTTCCTCGCCAGGGACCCGAGCACGGCGGACTTCAATGCCCTGGTTGGTCAGGACCTGTCGCGACTCGAGCCGCGAATTGTCGACCCGCAGTTCCCGCATCTCGCGGGCGGACAATTCCAGCAAATCGGCTTCAATCCAATCGACGAACCGCGTGGAGATGTCCAAGTCCAACTTGGCTACATAGGTTTCCTTCTCACCGGGCACGCGGACATAGTACAGGGACTCGGTCGTCTGTTCCAAACCCAACAACGAATCGGTCGTGGGAGCTTTCGTCTCGACGCGTTTGCCGATGATCAAATGGAACAGGTCCTCCCCGCTGACATCGGTGAATCGCAGGAGCTTGCCGGCATTTTCCGGATCGTTGCGACCTTCATCCGAGCTGGGGTCAAGCGTTCCTAGCAGGGCCTGGGCTCCCTTCTCGCTGGAGGCCAACCGCTGGCGTTCCAGCCCCAACAGTTCGGTGGCGGTCCGACTGAGACGCTCTGCGGCTTCAGCCGGATATCCATAATGGCTGGGGATCGTCCACAGTCCGTTGGTCCGCTTGAGGCTGAAGCTCAGGGGCTGACCGTCGGCATCGACCGCGGCCAGATCCATCTGGGCGATCTGCTGCGTTTCAAAGGGATCGAAAAACGACTGCCCGACACGGGCGTACGCATCCGGAACCGATGGCTGCGTGATGCGGTAGACCGTCCACGTCAAGCCGATCATCAACACGGCCACGGCTGCCGCGATGGCACTCTTGGAGATTTCAGTAGCAGGATTTCGTTTCATTGTCTGTATCCGCAACATGTCCCTGAGCTATCGAACCGAATTATCACTATTCCCTAACACCCGCGTGCACCGACATGCACTCACATGCACCCCAGATCTTTGGGTGCCGTCTGGCTCCGTAGCTAAGACTTTCGTCTGGCTTTGGCCTGTTGGGTCAGACGCACCAAAATGACAGTCAAGCCGATGGCCAAAGCAGGCAAGGGCGGCAGCAGAACGGCAAAGAAGCGTGTCCAGTGTTCCTGGGAGGCGATGATGTTCTTCTCCTCGACTTCCAAGCTCTTGATTTCCTTGCGGAAGGCCGACTCCAGCTTATCCACCGCTCGATCAACTTGCTTCTGCTCTTCCGAGGCCGCGGTGGCCGCCAACTGCAAGCGTTGCACAAAGGACAGGTCCTCGTTCTCTTGCAAGGCCTTGGTCTTTTCGTCCAACTTGGCCTGGGCTTCCTGCAGCTTGGCCTCCAGTTCCGTCTCCAGTTCGGCTTGGCGAGATTCTCGCTGCTGCCGCGCCAGGATCCGCACCGCCTCGATCTTTTCCAACGGTCGAGCTTGTGGTCGTCGGCCGCGAATTTCGATGAAGGCATCGTCCTGTCGCTCCGCCAAATGTTCGATGGCGTTCTGCAGTAAGATCAGGTTATCCAGTCCTGTCTTCATGCTGTCGGCACACTCAAAAGCCACATCGGACACAAAATCGGTATCGGCAATAAAGATGACCTGTCGCGGCTCGTCAGCGGTGCCGGTGATCTTGGCCGCTACCGCCTGTGCTGCACCCAGGCTGGTTCCTGCAGCCGAACTGCGAAAGACGCGTTCGGGTAAACCGCTGTACGGATTGATTTGGTCCGTCTTGCGTTCTACCGGACGATTCTGTTGCCGATCAAAAAACGTGCGGACACTCTGCAAGGTCTCGGAGTACTGATCGTAGTCCAAGTAGCTGCCGGTCGCGTCCGTGCTGATCAGCGGCTGAAATTGAAAGCGACTGCCGGGGGCTGGAGCCACGGTCCCGCAATACATCAGCAGGACTTCTCGTAGGCTGGCACTGACCGCCGCGTCGGGGTTGAAGTTCACCTGTTGGCTGGTGTTGCGAAAAAAGGCCAAGGCCCGGCTCCGCTCGCCGTAACCCGCGGGCCAGCTACTGATATCGGCCATCGGCATCTGCAGCAACGGAAACACAAACGAGGCCGGTTCGCTGGCGGTATTCGTCACGATTCGCGTCGGATTCCAATCGATCCCCAGCGCTTCGGCCAACGGTCGCACATCGGCCTTGGGCTGAGGGCTGCTGTTGAGCACCGCAAACGGGGCCTGCGGCGAAAGTCGTTCCTGCGCCGGTGAGCGGAGCAAGCCGACTTGCCCCGCTGACACATAAGTGGGCCAGAAGAACGGAACCGGATCTTCCAATAACAAGACCGGCTGGCCCAACTTGATGTACTCCACCAATCGCCCCAAGCCATCGGCATCCAGACTGGAGGCACCGGCGACCAACAGCACGTCGGGCAACTTGAGCTCATTGATGCTGTCCAAACGTTCGGCCTCTAGGGCGCGATGGGTGACTCCGCGTTTGGTCGCGGTCGCCTCGTCCAAGTCGCTCATCAGGCGATCGTTGTAGTCCGCCAGCAAGCTCGAGTTGACGCGGCGAATGCGGTAAAACTTTTCCAACTCCTGCTTGGTCCGACCAAAGCCCAAGTCGAATACCTGGCCCTGCAAGTCCAGGCCGGCAAAATGCAAGTCGGTATCCAGGACTCCGATGACCAAGCGATTGTCTTTCTTCGACAACATGGCGATCGCTCGTGTGATCTCATACTCGATCGAATCTCGCCCCGTGAATTTGGGCAACACCGTTTCGCCGTTGGCCGTACGGATCACCAGCCCCAAATAGACGTCCTGTTGGACACTCTTGCCGCCGACGACCGTCTGGCTGCTGATCGGCTGGATGCCCACCTCCTCCGCTTGGGTGGCCTCATCGCTAGTGGCGTCGGTCACAGCGACTTTCCGCAGCACGACTCGGCCGCCTCCCAAGCGTTCGTACTGGGACAGCAGCGTCTCGAGCAACTTCTTTGTGGGCACAAAGTCGGCGGGCACCTCGGTGCTGATGAAGGCCTCGATGGTGACCTGCCCGGTGGCGTCGTCCACTGCTTGAATGGAAGAAAGCGTCGTCGGGTTCAACGTGTACAGCCGTTCCCCGGTCATGTCCACGTAGGCGGGAAACCGATTGCTCAATCGCTCCAACAAAAAGAAACCCGCCACGATGGTCGTGAACAAAGCCACGGCTCGCACAGCAAAATTCAGCGTCATAAAGCCGGTGCCGAACCGCACCCACAAGCGGCTGGAGATCACCACGTGGTTCAAGTACAGGAACAGGGCAATCAGCCCAGCAAAGTAAAACAGGCTGGTGACCGTGACGACCCCGTTGGCGTACTGGTCCAGTTGGGTCTGGATGGTCAGCAAGTCCAGATACGGCACGCCCTGCAGGAAATAATTGCTGAGCACGGGTACCGCGCAGAACAGCATACCCAGCACGAAGGCCACTGCCGAATCGCGAGTCAGCGACGAAGCGAACAGCCCGATGCTGACCAGTGCCAAGCCCGAGAGCCAATACCCGTAGTACGTGCTGACCACCACGCTCCAGTCGGGTTGGCCCAGCATTGCCAAGGGAATCAACTGCGTCACGGAGAACAGCAATGCCACCGTGTAGACCGCGCTGACCGCCAGATACTTGCCGAGGAGAATCTCCCAGCTACTGGCCGGCAATGTGAACAACAGCACATCCGTGCCCGATTTGTGTTCCTCGGCCCAGGCCCCCATCGTGATGGCGGGGATCAGGAATAGCAGCAGCCACGAGAATACCTTGCTCAGTTCGTCCAGCGAGGCGTAATTGTTGGCAAAAAAAGCCTGGCTAAACGCCAATAAAGCGCAGATCGTGACAAAGGCTACAATGATCAAGTAGCCCAGCACGCCTGAGAAATAAGACTTGACATTTCGCCAAAAGATCGCACCGATTACCTGAGGTCTGATCATGCTGTCCTCAAACTCCTGCAAAACCGGTCAAAGAATGGAAACTTCGCTCGAGGCCCGCGGCGGCACCCATCTCGCTCAGTGGGCCGTCAAACACCAGGCGACCCTCGTTGATCAAGATGACCCGCGAACAGATGGCCTCGACTTCCTGGAGCACGTGGGTCGACAGGAGCACCGTTTTGGTGCGTCCCAAGTCGGCGATCAAACGGCGGACCCCGACCAATTGATTGGGATCCAGACCGCTGGTCGGCTCGTCCAAGATCAAGATGTCCGGGTCGTGCAACAACGCCTGCGCCATGCCCACCCGCTGGCGAAATCCTCGCGACAGTTGACGAATGGACTTGTGCCAAACCTCCGACAAATCGCACTTCTCCGACACGAACTCCAAGCGATCGCGGAGACGCGGACCGGACAGACCGCGAACTCGCCCGAAATACGCCAAGCTCCCCGCCGGCGTCATCTCGTCATACAGCGGACCGTTTTCGGGCAAATAACCAATCCGCTCGGCGGCCGCGATACGATCCTCCTCCAGGTCACGACCCGCGATCAGCACCTCGCCAGAGGTCGGTGCCAAGTACCCCGTGATGATCTTCATCGTGGTGGACTTGCCAGCCCCATTGGGGCCCAAGAACCCGCAAACCTGGCTCCGCGGAACCTGAAAAGAAACGTCCCTCACGGCGGCAAAACCACCGTAGTACATGTTCAAGTTGCGGACTTCGATCGTGAACTGGCCGGCGCCGGTACCGCTGCCACCGGGGCCCGCGTTACCGGGTCCCGTGTTACCGGGTCCCGTGTTACCGCTCGCCCTCTCACCGGCCGCCATCGCCGGCGAGCCGTCCGAATTCTCAACCGCGTTCTGACTCTTGTTCATTCATTCCTCGCTAGGCAATGTCTAGATCGTTGCGGGGAGGAAGATTCTCGACGACTGACTTGCCGAGCCTCCATACGGTGTGAGCCTGTCCAGTGACACCGCTGTAGATTATCGACGAGCGGCCGATTTCAGCAACCCGTGATCAGCACTCCTGGAACCGAACGGTTGGCTGTGGCGGATACCGGTGAAAACGCACCGACGCTAGAAGCCCACCGCTCAAGCTGTACTGGGCGAGGCCCACCCCGAGCCATGTGCGGCACTCGTTGCCGCTCGCGGGTGGGTTCTTGCTGTTTTTTCTCGGATCAATGACTTGAGAAAGGAAAATAGCGAACAGCAGAGTAATGCCCCTGGAAAACAGGCGGAAGCCTAAGCCGCTTCTTGATCGGCACGATAAGCAGTCGTGGGCTGCAGTCGTTGCTCCACTGCCAGCAAATTTGCCGACAGGCACTCGTTCAGGGCGGCTTGCTGGGATCGCAGCTCTTGCCGAGCCACTTGCACGGCCTCCCACTGCGTTTGCAGGCCCTGCTGACGATCCTCGCCATGTGCCACGCGACGGCTGACCAGCTTCATCTGCCGCTCGATCCAGTTGCGGAGCGACTCGCGGTACAGCAGCATTTCCGACTGCCGGGACTCCAATCGCTCCAGCTTCCGCTTGGCGGCCGCTTGTAAGGTCTCTGCGTCCTGATGCACCTTCTTCAGGTAGCCCTGTGTCTCCTCCGAGATAATCTGCCAGCGCTGATTCCAGTCGGCATTGGACAGCGTTTGCCGCACGGTCCGCTCCAACTGCTTGAGCACGACGCGGTCGCGCAGTATCTCCACCTGCGCCTGCTGCAGCCGCTCTTCCATCGCCTGAATCGCGGCTTCCCGTTGGTCCAAGAACGTGGCACGCTTGGCCGATTCATGCTGCTCGATGACCCGCAGCCGCTCGATCTCCTCCAAGCCTGCCGTCCATTGCTGCTGTTGCCGCCCGCGTGTCTCCTGCCACTCTTGTTGCTCGGTGGCCAAACGATCCACTTCGACCGCCCAGTGCTGCTGCTGTTGCACCAGGATGTCCTTGAGCAACTCCAGCTGTCGGCGAGTTTGCTGCATCGCCCGAATCGCGGTCTCGTGCTGCTGCCGCAGTTGCTGAGCCTGTCGCTGCAGCCCGGATGCCGTGTCCGAAGATCCCGTGTCCCCCGAAGAACTCCCAGTCTCCCGCGCCGCTCGCCCGACGGCAGACGATGTCGCTGCCGCTGATGGCGACACCCGGGAAGCCGACGCGGCAACCCAACCCGCCGCGACATGCTCCTGCTGCACCTGCCGGTGGACGTACTCCTCGATCACCGCGTAAAAATTCGCGTCCTGATGCTCTTCACAGCCGTCGACCAGCTCCGTCGCACCGACCTGTCCCTGGACCGACAAGGAGTCGTCCCACACCCCATGGGCCAGACGCTCGTTGGCGGCAATCCATTCCGGTGTGATCCGACGCTCCCCACGCCCCTCGGTCGCGGCGACTGGCAACTCGACACTTGCGTCAATCGCTGGTTCAACGTTCAGCCCCGGGGAGGAACCCCGCTCGGCTTCTGATTCGACTTCTGTCACTGGCCAGTCGGCAAAGCGGGATGACGATTCTCGAGCCGAGCTCGGAGCCTGAGCCTCCAATTCCTGCAGCTGCCGTTGACGCTCGACCAGCGCCAACCGCTCTTGCCGCATCTGCTTTTCCAGAGCCGCCTCACGCAGCTCCAACTCATTCTTTTGGTACGACAGCTGCTCTTGCCGACGCTTGAGGATATCGAGAATCTCGCGGGCCTGGCGGCTGAACGCTCCGGAAGCCTCGGCCACAAGAATCGGATCCGCCGCTAGCACAACAGCGGCCCCTGCCGGCAGCTCGAGTGTGGCACTGCCTGTCCCCACGATTTCCCCTGTCCCCACGATTTCCTCGGCATATTCAGTTGCAACCGAGCGTTCGGAGGCATGGGCCGATTCTTCGGGGCCGGCTGCGCACACGATATCGTCGCCAGTAGCCGCAGGCGGGAGGTCGCAGCCCTGGGCCCATTCATCCTCAAGCGGTTCGTCCTCAGTCGCCGGCGATGCATCGCCAGCCACTGCCCGCACGGTTTCAATCGCCTGCGATTGGCCGCCCAGGACTTCATCGCCCAGGATTTCATCGCCGAGTGGTTCGTCGCTGTGTGGTTGACGACCCTGGACTTCCTGGTCCTCGGACAGGCCAGCGTCCTCGGACAGGCCAGCGTCCTCGGACAGGCTGGCGTCAGGCCGGCTTCCGCGGCCCATGCTGGCCGGTTGGTTCCGGGATGGCAGGGGGAGCACGTCCGACTCCGGTTCCTCCAAAGCCGCCAGATCCGCCAGGAGTTGATCCATCTTGGCTTGCAGTTTGGTGGGCAGCCGCCGCTCATCGCCGCCCGCGGGTGCGGGACCGGTCGAACGCGAGCTCCAGTGGGGCGTTGATCGCCCGCCAGGGGCCGAGGGGGAGGTGGAACTCCGAGCGTCGGAGCCCGGTGCCCCGGGTCGAGAGGGACCGAAATGCACGTGGGGTTGGTTCCCGACCGAGCCATGAGCCTGGTCCACACGCTCGGGGGCGATCTCGCTGGCCGACTCGGTTCGCTGGAAAGTCTTTGAATCAGACATGGGACGTCCTTGACCTGGAGGGGGAGAGCAGGTCAGCTCAAATCTTGCTAGCATGGCAGGGCCGACCGGCCAGAATCCGGTCGATACAATCAAACTCATCGGAAAAGTCGACCCAATTTATTGAGGCCAATCCGAGTTTTCGGGACGCTGCTAGCAAAAAAACGGCAGGAGTGCCCGGCAGCGACTTGCACGCGGGGCCGTTCCAGGGAAAATGGGCGGTTACCTGAACGAAACCGTCGCGTTGCTCCCGAGGCTGGGTGACGGGCGAACGATTCCTCTGTTATGTCGAAGAAACACCCATGAAGGTCGAACCGCTCGGTGACAAAATTTTGGTCCGCCGACTTGAAGCCGCTGAGAAGACCAGCGGCGGTTTGTTTTTGCCCGACTCTGCTCAGGACAAGCCCACGGGTGGTCGGGTCTTGTCGGTGGGACCAGGTCGGACGACCAAGTTGGGCGTACGGGTCCGTCCGCAGGTTTCGGAAGGGGATCGCGTGGTGTTCTCCTCTTGGTCTGGGACCGAGATCACGGTGGATGGCAACACGGTCTTGATCTTGGCCGAGAGCGACATTCTGGCCGTTGTGAATTGAGCGAGCGATTGATGTTGCAGCGGGTCTTGGAACCGGAGTGGATGGACTCCCCCGAGGAGGCTCGCGACTACAACAACATGGACCACAGTGAGGTCAATCGCGGCTTCGTGGACGACTTGTGGGCCGCTGGTTTTCAGGGCGGAGACGTGTTGGACATCGGCACGGGTACGGCCCTGATCCCGATCGAGATCGCTCGGCGGGGCGTTGAGTGTCGGATCATGGCGGCCGACGCGGCGGTGGCGATGTTGGAGCGAGCCCGCTTGAATCTTGAGATTGCGGGCCTGATGCGTGTGGTCCAGTTGTCCCAGTGCGATGCCAAGGCCATGCCGTATGCCAACGGCATGTTCGAATGGACGCTGTGCAACGGCACCGTGCATCACATTCCCGACCCCGCTCGTTTGTGGCAGGAGGCTTGGCGAGTGACTCGGGGTGGCGGGCGACTGTTCTTCCGTGATTTATTGCGTCCGGAATCCGAGTCCGCCTGCGAACGGTTGGTCGACCTCTACGCGGTTGGCTGCAACGAACATCAGCGCGAGATGTTTCGTCGTTCTTTACTGGCGGCGCTGTCATTGGCAGAGGTTCAGGCCTTTGTCGCGGCTTTCGACAGCCCACCGGAGTCGGTGCATCTGACCAGCGACCGGCACTGGACCTGGATCGCCACCAAGCCTGAGAAACAAGCCTGATAAATAGCAAATCCAAAAAAGTCAGCTATCCCTGCCGCTTAGTGTAGGCTTGGAAGCGGAAGCCGCTGGCGGGATCGTACAGGACTTCGACGCGGCCATGCTCGATCAGGTGTCCCTTGAGGATTTCGGTCGCCAGCGGATTGATCAGTTGGTTCTGGATCGTTCGCTTCAAGGGCCGCGCTCCGTACAGTGGGTCGTAACCCAGTTTCGCCAGGGCATCCAGCACGCTGTCGCTGATGACCAACTCGACCCCTTGATCTTCCAAACGCTTGGCCAAGGTGCGGATTTGGATATCGACCACCTTGCGGATTTGGCTGGGTTGCAAGGGTTGGAAGATGATCTTGTCGTCGATGCGATTGAGCAGTTCGGGCAGGAAGCGAGCTTGCAAGGCGGTTTCCACGGCCTGTCGCAGTTCTTCGGCATCGCCGCCCTCTCCGGTGATCTTTTGAATCAACTGACTGCCGATGTTGCTGGTCATTACAATCAGCGTGTTGGTGAAGTCGACGGTATGGCCGTGGTTATCCGTCAACCGTCCATCGTCCAAGACCTGCAAGAGGATGTTGAATACATCGTTGTGGGCCTTTTCGATTTCGTCCAACAGGACCACGCAGAAGGGGCGACGTCGGACGGCTTCGGTCAGCTTGCCGCCCTCTTCGTAGCCGACATAGCCCGGCGGCGCGCCGATCAAGCGGCTGACGTTGTGCTTCTCCATGTACTCGCTCATGTCGATGCGGACCATGGCGTTTTGGTCATCGAACAGGACCTCGGCCAAGGCCTTGCACAGCTCGGTTTTGCCGACGCCGGTGGGGCCCAGGAACAGGAACGACCCGATCGGGCGATGGGGGTCTTGCAGGCCGGAGCGACTGCGGCGGACGGCATTGGCGACCGCCGTCACGGCCTCGTCTTGACCGATCACGCGTTGATGCAGGCGCTCCTCCAGTACCAGCAACTTGGCCCGTTCGGATTCCACCATGCGACTGACGGGGATGCCGGTCCAGGCGCTGACCACTTCCGCAATTTCTTCTTCTGTCACATTTTCACGCAATAGCCGGCGGCCGCCCTCCGCGGTGGATTCGGCTGCTTCGCTCTCGCGAGCCGCGGCGGCTTCCAGTTGGGCGGCCAATTTTTTCTGCTGCATGTCCAGCTCGTACAGGCTCTGGTACTCGGCCTCGCTGACCATCTGTCCCACGGCCTGCTTGGCGTTCATATCGGCCTGCTGTTGTTGGAATTGGCGTTGGGCTTCGTCCAATTGCTTGCGCAGGTTTTGCGAATCGACCATGCCCAATTTTTCGATCTCCCACTGTTCACGGAGGTTGGCCAGGTCCGCTCGCAGTTGGGCCATTTCCTCGTTGACTTCCTCCAGTCGTTCGCGGGCACTGGCTTCGGTTTCGTCGGCCAGTTGCCGGGCGGCCAATTCCAACTGCGTCAAGCGGCGTTGGATCGAATCGATTTCATCGGGCACGCTGTCGCGTTCCATGGCCAACTTGCTGCAGGCTTCATCGACCAGATCGATGGCTTTGTCGGGCAAAAAGCGATCGGTGATGTAGCGAGCCGAGAGTTGGGCGGCGGCCACCAGGGCGGCGTCCTTGATTTGCACACCGTGGTGGGCCTCGTACCGCTGCTTCAAGCCCCGCAGGATCGTGATGGTGTCCTCGATGTTGGGTTGATCGACGTAGACCGGTTGGAAGCGGCGTTCCAGGGCCGCGTCTTTTTCGATGTACTTGCGGTACTCGTCCAGCGTCGTTGCGCCCACGCAACGCAGTTCGCCGCGGGCCAAAGCCGGCTTGAGCAGGTTGGCCGCATCGTTGCCGCCCTCCGCAGCCCCGGCCCCGACGACCGTGTGCAACTCGTCGATGAACAGAATGATGCGACCATCGGCGTCGGCCACTTCTCGCAGCACGGCCTTGAGTCGCTCCTCAAATTCGCCGCGGAACTTGGTGCCGGCCACCAAAGCGCCCATGTCCAGCGCCACCACACGCGTGTTCTGCAAGCTCTGCGGGACGTCGTTCTCCACGATGCGGCGGGCCAAGCCCTCGGCGATGGCGGTTTTGCCGACGCCCGGTTGGCCGATCAGCACCGGGTTGTTCTTCGTGCGTCGCGACAGCACCTGGATCACACGGCGGATCTCTTGGTCGCGGCCGATGACCGGGTCCAGTTTCCCGGCCTTGGCTCGCTCGACCAGATCGATGCCATACTTCTCCAACGCTTGAAATTTGCTTTCGGGATCTTGATCCGTCACTTTAGCGCTCCCACGCAAGGCTTGAATGGCCGCCCGCAAGTCTTTCTCGGTGACGGCCTGTGTTTGCAAAATGGTCTTGGCGGTCGACTCGACGCGGGTCAGTGCCAGCAGCAGATGTTCTGTCGAGACGAACTCGTCCTGCATCGACTGCGCCAGCTCTTGGGCCTGGCCCAGCACCTGGGACAATTGGCTGCCCAGGCCCCGCGGTGAGCTGTTGGACGAGGACGGCAAACGCTTGAGCTCGCCGGCCACCGCCTGCTGCAGGGCCGGCAGAGGCACTTGCAGTTTCTGCAGGATCGGTACGGTCAAGCCTTGCCGCTCGGCCAGTAACGCGGCCAGCAGATGCAGGGGCGTGATCTCAGGATTCCCGGCCGCTTGGGCCGCCTGTTGACTTTGAGCGAGTGCCTCTTGGGCTTTGGTGGTCAATTTGTCGAATGAAAATCCCACGTTCGACTCCTGTGGACGAGCAATAATCCGCTTGGTCTCGCCACGGCGTCGATCCTGCCAAAACCGGCAGCCCGTAGCGGCTGGTGGGGGAAAGTGCATCTTTCGGGCCAATTGTGACAAACTTCAGTCGCGGCGAGCCAGTGCCGAGCCAGCCTGGTGGCAGCACCAGGTGGAATTGGGGCAGCTGCGGTAAGGGGTGTAGGCTTTGCCGGGACGATAAAATGCGTCATAATCCGCCGCAGAGGCGCGGAGCCGTGCGCCCAAGTGTTCGCCGTCGCCTTGATACCGTTTAGCCTGAGTTTGGGATCGCATGAAGAAAGTATTGGAGTGGGTTAGTCGCCGCGTGTTCTCGGCAGTGCACGGCAACAACTTGGTCTACAACATCTGTTGGGAAGACCCCCGCTTGGACCGCGTCGCACTCGAGTTCCAGCCAACGGACGACGTGTTGGTCATCACCAGCGCCGGCTGCAATGCCTTGGACTACGCACTCTGCTCCCCCAATCACGTGTACGCGGTCGATATGAACCCGCGACAGAACGCCCTGTTGGAATTGAAGCAGGCCGCCATCCGCCAACTGGAATACCCCGAGTTCTTCCGCATGTTTGGCCACGGACACCTGCCCGGCGTGGCGGAGGTCTATCGGCAGCAGCTCCGCGAGCAGTTGACGCCTTGGAGCCAGCGGTTCTGGGATAAGCGGATCGGGTGGTTCGACCACGCGAAATTGTCGTTTTATTTCCGCGGCACCAGCGGCTCGTTTGCTCGCTTGATCAACCATTACGTCGACCATGTGGTCAAGGTGCGACCCGCTGTCAATCAGCTGCTCAACGCGCAGTCGGTCGAAGAGCAAGCCGAGATCTACCGCACGCAGATCTACGACAAGTTCTGGTCCCGACCGCTCAAGTTTTTCATCAACCGCGACGTGACAATGGCCATGTTGGGCGTGCCCAAGGCCCAGCGGCGGCAATTGGAGTCGCAATACAATGGCCAGATCGCCAAATTCATTCACGATAGCTTGGAGGCGGTGCTGACCAAGGTCCCGATCCACGACAACTACTTCTGGCGCGTGTACCTGACCGGGCGCTACACCCCGGAGTGCTGCCCCGAGTACGTGAAAGAAGCCAATTTTGCGGCCTTGAAGAGCGGCTTGGTCGATCGCGTGTCCACCCATACCGACTCCGTGCAAGGCTTCCTGGAAAAGCACCCAGGGAAGATCTCCAAGTTTATTTTGCTCGATCACATGGATTGGTTGTCCGACAACATGTTCCCGTTGCTGGAGTCGGAGTGGCAAGCAATTGTCAATTCAGCGGCCCCCCAGACCCGGATGATCTGGCGCAGCGGCGGGCTGGAAACCGATTTCATCCAACGGGTGGAAGTGGAAGTCGGCGGACGCCCCTACCAAGTCCCGCAACTTTTGACCTACCACCAGGAACTGGCCCAGCAGCTCCACCCGCAAGACCGCGTCCACACGTACGGCAGTTTTTACATCGCCGACCTGCAGGTCCCCGCCTAGCCAGCGATTGCTCCCAACGGCAGTTGGGCAGTTGTGGGGGCGCGTCGCGTCGCGTGGTTCCCAGCCGCTTGGGGCGAGTGAGCTTGTGGAAAAGTTGACGGATTCCGGTGGCTCAGAAAACGACCACGGGGTGGAGGAGTAGCTATAATAGAAATGGCGTTGGGCCGCCCGCCGTGGGCCGAGCGTCGAAATGCTGGGCAGCACGCAGGGGAGCAGCTCAGCCTACCAGTAGCTACGCGAGTCGATTCGAATGCAAACAATCTGTCTGTTCGGGCGGAACCCCACCAGTGGCAGCCACGCCAAGAGGGCTGCGACTCGGCTTCCCCGGGGCTGGCTACATTGCTGCCTTTGCAGCAAACGCGGGCTGGGGTGGCGTCGTCTGGAGCAAGGCCACGGCGGTTGCCGCAGCCCGACAGGATGACCAGAAAAAGACGGACGCGTTGCCGCCGATCCCCGGCATCAGCATCGCACAGGCCGTAGAGACCCTCGAGAAGGTAGGGGCCGCCAACGAAGGGTTGATCCAGCTGGCCTTCGAAGAAGGTAAATTCATGCTCAACTGGGTCAGATATACCAAAAACGGCAAATCGAATCGAATACGCAGCAAAAGTCGCTCAAGCAACCGGCTGTACAGTTATGGCACCGGAATATTGCTTGATTGGCTTTTTCGGAGATGGCGTTTACACTAGTAAGTACCAACAAAAAACAATCCTCGGGAGAGGTGCAGCGGGATGTTTCAATATTTTTGACCCGAGCGGAAAATGTCGTTATCGACCTGATTACAAACCGCAGTCGAACTAGCAACACGCAGGCTATTGCAACTGTACTGATTCACCAAAACACTTGTGTAGAACACGTTATGTATGTGAAATGGCGCAACGCAATGCACATAAGTCTTCCAAAAAATCAGCGTTTCCGGTATTTGCGTATTTCATTAATATCGTTCATGTGCATATCGGTATTTATTGCACTTTCCACATACGGCGCATTCTTGGCGTGGCGTCAAGCAAGAGTTGTCCGGATGTTGCGATTGCAAGGATGCGAGGTAGCGTTTCATGAGGTTGGTCAATTCGACTTCCTCCGTCGTGTTTCGGTCCTTCTCCTAGGCGACGATGGTGGAAATTTTGTCAGTGAAGTAACGATTACCAGTCTCTGCGGTCATGTTTCTAATGAGGAGGACGCGAGACTTCTTTCGGCGATTCAAGGCATCGATTCAATTGATTCCGTTCTAGTTCTTAACCGTGGTAGAATTGCATTTCCGAGCGGGCTGAGATTCAAAAACCTGCGATTTCTTACAATCCATGCAACCAAAGTTGATTTTTGTGGACACGTCGGTCATTCATGCATTTTTCCGCGACTTGAATATCTTGACCTCCGTTTCACAAAAACAAATGACCGCGAATTGTCGCTTCTTACGGGCCAAATGCCTGAGCTTCAGACGATAAGTCTCACTGGCTTGAACATCTCTGGTGAGTTTCTAAGTATGGATCGGTTTCGAGAAACTCTCTCTACGTTGAATGTCGAATATTGTAGTTTGCCGGATGATGCCGTGAGGCATCTGGAGGAATATTCAAATCTAGTGGAGTTGACACTGAATGGCAATCCACTGACTGACAACACTGTGGGAGTAATCAACAAACTGCATCGCCTTCAGTCGCTTCGCCTTTCATTTACGAATGTCACGCTCGCTGGTGTTGCTCAGTTGCGGGATCTTAAACGATTGAACTCGCTTGAGTTTGGAAGCTGGGACGATCTGGGTTTTGTCGATGATTCCGCCTGGAGTCATGTTCAATTGCCATGCTGGCCGCAACTTCGGAGTCTTTGCCTTTTCCGACATGAATTGAACGCAAAGATTCTCAATCGTTTGGCGACGCTGAGAGACCTGAACGATTTCTTTATCAGTTATGAAAAGCTAGACAATTCTGTTCTTCTAGTTTTGGGAGATCGCGATCCTCGTTCAAATTCGATAAAGCTGTCAAGTTCAATTGAAATCACGGCGTTTTTTGAGCCGTTCAAGAATACCCCGTGAGTAACCTCGATTCTGAGGATTAGGCCGGGAGCTGCCGCTAGGCGACCGCGGATTGGCATGATCTTTCGCTAACCGAAAGATAGGGCGATTTTAGCCCCAACGGTCAGATTGGGCGGCGGCTGGGTGCGGACCGGAGAGTGGGATTTCCCGCAGATTCAGGGAGGCCAGCAGATTTTTGGTCGCGTGGGACGGGCTGAGGACAGACCGGGCGCCAGGCAGGCGGTTTGGGCCGCTGATGAAAGGACGTTTTTATTGGCCGCAAGACGTGCGATCTGGAGGAAAGTTCTTGGTTCTTGGTGAGGTTTAAGTCTTAGATTGAAGTAAGTCCAATTTCGGGACTCAGAATCCGCAGTCTATCCAGCCCTCCTCCTAGCATGCAAGGTCGACTCGCCACGAGTTGCCCGTCTGATCCCAGTCGCCTGCTCGGAGGCCCGGAGGGCCGGCACAGCCCCTGCCGGTGGCGTCAGCCACCGGTCGACGGGGCACCGCGATTAGAAGGCCCGGAGGGCCGACACAAGGAACGAACGAGATGAAAAGGTAGAAGTGTTTTTGGCACGAAGATTGCGGGTTGAGCAACTCGTGTTCAGTCCCAGGAGTGAACCTGTGGCGACCGTTGTGACCAAGGGGCAGAGTGCCTTCTTTTTGATCGTTGTGGGGGAGGCCTTTCTCGCTGCCAAACTTTCGGTCCCACGGGATGAACCCGCGGGGGCCGTTGTGACCAAGGGGCAACGATCCTTCTTTTTGATTGTTGGGGTTGGCATGTAGCCGATCAGTCATCGCCCCATCGGCACGAGGCCGAAGGTGGCGATGTGACCAAGGGGCAACGATCTTTCTTTTTGGTTATTGGGGGGAGGCCTTTCTCGCTGCCAAACTTTCGGTCCCACGGGTGAACCTGCGGGGGCCGATGTGAACAAGGGGCAACGATCCTTCTTTTTGATGATTGCGGATAGCTGGTAGCCTGTCAGTCATGCCCTCCACCGGGACGAGCCCGGATGGTGGGCGATGTGCCCGAGGGCCAACGAGACTTCTTTTTGACTATTTGGGCGAACGGTTTCGATGTCGGCGCAGGATCCGATTTAACCTATGGCAGTCTACTGCGGAAACCAGGACCAACGGAACTCTGGATTGTCGCTCGGTAGTAGGCAGATTATGATGCCAGTGGCGATAAACACCCACCACCGATAGTTCGCCTGGGATGGTGTTTGGATTGCGGCAACTATCCCGTTTTGTGAATCACAATCTTGAACACATGCGTAAGATAGACAATCAAAAGCAGTTCGACAATGAGAAATCTCGCTCAGGTGTCGAGCGTGATGATGGCGATTCCGGTGACAGCGCAGGTAGTGACCTAACGGTAATGCTGGCGCGTGCGTTCCTGTTACTGGTTGGCTCGTCAATGCTGTTCGGCGGTGTCGCTTTGGTATGGTTTCCCCCAGCAACCTACTTAGAGTGGCTCGGTGTCGGTCTCATTCTGATCGCTCCCTATTTTATCTGGGGTTCCCTCTTTGCAGACCGACAATTTGTCAAACAATGCTCGATTGAAATCTTGGACCGGCTGTTCTGAAGGCCGCCAGGAACCACCTGGCTGCCAGCGATCCGTCGGGTGGGACGCAGTCCCCTGCGGGTTGTTTTGCCACCAAGCGCAGGCAGGCCGCTGGTTCGCAACCAGAATCGTCTGGCGGAAGTCCCAGCGGTCGGAGGCGTCAGCCAAGTTGGGAAAAAGTTTTGAGATTCTGTCGGCCAAGCAACAGGTCGTTGGGCGTCCGAATGACTATAATGGCAGGGTCGCTCGGTCGCCCGCAGTGGGACTAGCGAGCGAAAGCTGGGCAGCACCCTTCAGGAAGCTCAGCCTACTAGCAGCTACGCGAGTCGATTCGAATGCCTACAATCTGTCCGATCCGGCGGAATCCCAACAGCAGTAACCGCAGCCAGCGGCGAAAGTACCTGCTGGCCGTGGGCTGGGTGCAGCTTTGCCTGTGGAGCCTCCTCGGTTCAACCCCGGTCGGGCTCGGAGTCTCCTGGAGCAAGACCCCAACGGCCAACGCAACGCGACAGGATGATCCGAACAAGACGGACGCGCTGCCGCCGATCCCCGGCATCAGCATCGCTCAGGCCG
The DNA here is from genome assembly GCA_018402565.1 of Pirellulaceae bacterium. Lineage (GTDB taxonomy): Bacteria > Planctomycetota > Planctomycetia > Pirellulales > Pirellulaceae > M30B19. The sequence continues at coordinate 28,641 of JAGYIQ010000008.1, forward strand.
TAGAGATCCTCGAGAAGGTAGGGGCCGCCAACGAAGGGTTGATCCAGTTGGCCTACGAGGAGGGCGTCCTCCGCACCAATATCCCGGCCGACTACCAAACCGCCAATAACATCCGCAATCAGATCGGCCAGGCGATCCGCAACTACGGTGGCCACTCGTCCGTCTCCGGCAATAATCAATACGAGTGCCATCTGATGTCACCCGAACTCAACGGCGTGATCCAACGCAAGGATCAGGCCGAGATGTGGCTGCATGAGACCAAAGGGCAGAAACGTCGGATCGAGATCAGCGATGGCACGGCCGGACTGCGGATCGCCCTGTCGAACAACGAGGACTACTTCTTGTTGTTTCACGACCGACGCGAACTGGGGTTGCTGGTCCAAGAATCCGATGGCGATTTCCTGTTCAACGGCCACTTCAAGGACTTCAACGATTTCTGCCTGCGGAATACCGACTACTGCCAACAACGCCTCTTTCCCTTGCTCCGGCGGTTCGGGGTCAAGTTCCCAGACACCGCTTACGCCAGCAACGTCAAGGACTTGATGCTGGAGCTGATCGCCGATGACGGTCAAGACGCCCAGCGGTTGGTGGCCGAGGTTGCGACGTTGGTGAATGCAGCCGAGTTCCAACAACGCCAAGCCGGATTCAAACGTGTCATGGCCGGTTTTGCCCAGCGACGCTTGGCCATCGTGCAACTGATCCTTGATCAAGAACAAACCGCCGAATTGCGTCATCACCTGTTGGAGGGGCTGGGCGAACAGGACAAACCCCTGCAGCAAATCCTCAAAAACATCGTTATGCCGCAAGATCTGCTCAGTAACGTCCCCTTTCTGGTCTGGACACTGCAAACCGTCGAGAGCCCGCTCGCGGCCAGCGACACCCGCGAGGAGCTCGTCGAGCCAGCGACCGATCAAGCGGCGGCTGCCGGCGCCGAGCAAGCTGCAGAGCAGGTCGAGCAAAACGCGGCCCAACAAAACGCGGCCCAACAAAACGCCGCTCAAGAAAACGCGGCTGAGCAACCGTTGCAGCAACCCACCGCGGAGGTGACCGCTGCGGCAGCCAGTCCCCCAGATCCACGTTTAGTCGAGCGTTTGCGTCAACGTTTGGCCGAGCTGACCCAACAACCGGCGGACTTGTCACTGGAGCAGTGGCATGCACTGGCATTCGGCCGCGGCGATGAGCAGGCGATTGTGGCGACAGCGCTCCAAGTCCCGCCCGCCTTCTTCGAGACGCGGGACGGCTGGAACGCGATCGAGGGAAAACTGGCGGCCTTGTTGCAGTTGGCATCCACCGAGCAGACACTGCGTTGGGATCGCGAGCAGTGGCGGGCGGCCTTCCAATTCCGCACCCCACGCCAGCACTTCGATGAGGCCCGCGCGTTTATCCAAGAACGCTCGCTACCCAGCCAGTGGTTGGTGGAGCCGACCGATTATCGCTTGGATGAAGAGGTGCAAGCATTGGTCCTGTTCGAGCGACTGCGGCCCGAATTCAAAGAGCGACCGGCCAATCCCAACCATGCGTACTACCGGCAGCAGCAAGCTCAGGCCCCCAGCAACGCTTGCCGAATCGATGGAGAAGCGGTCCTGCTGTCGTTGGACCTGGGGGAGTCTCCTGTGCGAATCGACCAGGCGCCGTGTCGGTTGATGCTAGCAGAGCACGGAAATCAGAAACGAGTGATTCAGTTGGTGGATCGGCCCGAGGGCGACTTTTCGGTCACACTGCGGAGTGAAGAATTGGGCCTGTACTTGCGGCTACAAGTCAAGAGCAGCGGTGCGACGAACTTGAGGCAGTTCCAAGGCGCAACGACCTTGAATGTTTCGGCGGAGTCGTATGCGGAGTTTCAGGCCCAGAACCCGGAGTGGGAGGCCCAGGTCTTGCAGCCGTTGTTGCGGTTGTTGGGTGGGCAAGTCCGAGCAGCCGCCGCCGAATTGCCCTAGTCGTTTTTTTTAACATTTGGTAACACCGCTGGCAGTCGGGCCCTTCCGGGTCCTGGTTTTCCCGTCGACTGCCCCTTGCGAGTGCAACTGCTGTGCGTGCCAAGCTTGAGAACTCCTCCGCGGCGGCCCCGTGCCTGACGACCCCGTGCCCGACGACAGTTCCAGTCCGCGGCCAATCCTGTTTCGGACGTTGGGCCTGGCTGATGGCGGTGGCGATCGTCGGCGTCAGCGACGCGACCACAAGTACACTGGCCCAAGTCACACTGGCCCAAGTCCCCACCGACAGCAATCCAACACTACCGCGGTCCGCGGTTCCAACGACCTCGACTTCCTCTGCGTTCCAATCATCGCCAGCTAAGTCGTCGCCCTCGATAGGGTCATCGTCCACGGGCGGAACAAAGCCCAGTTCTCGACCGTCGATCGAGGAGATCTTGGGGATCGATTCAGGCGGCGAAACTTCGCTTCCTCCGCTGCCGCCGCCACTTTCTGCGGTCGATTTGTCGGCCACCGCTGCTCGGCCCAGTAGCGGGCCCACGACTCGGGATGCGGCTCGGGATGCAACGTCCACGCGCTCGGCAGACTCGCGTGGAACCGCAGTGGGCTCCGACCTGGACGCGTTCCTATCGGACTCCTTGGCGGATTTGTTGCGCGGGGGCTCCAGCGCTCGACCGCGTGCCCAATCGACTGGCAACTCAACACCGTCGGCTGCGAGTGACCGTCCCGCAGCATCATCGCGGACAACGTTTTCCGCCGATTCGAACCAGGCCCCTGCCCTGCCCCGACCGGCCTCGGATCCCGGCCGCCCTGCATCAGGGAATCCGCTGCGTTCGGCTTACGTTCAACCACCAGCAGCGGCCGTGCCGGCGGCTCCAGGGAATCGTTCCGGCGAGGCGCCTCGGCTTCCGCCGCGCGGCTTAGTCCAGGATGCGACGGCTCGACCGGTGCCTGTCCCCGGCGCGAACCCCGAGCGGACTCCCAGGACCGCATCCGATTCGCCGCTCGCGCTCCGCTCGACTGCAAGTCGGAGCGGTGAGGGGTTGTTGTCGGAGGTCGGCAGTTTTGGACTGTTGTCCCACACCAGCGAAGAGATGATCGACCTGCCGCCGCCGTATGCCACGCAGGCTTCTGGAGGGGCGGCTTCTGGAGGGGCGGCACCGCTGCCGTTGGACGCGCGCCGGCGGCAATCCCCGGAGATTCGTCGACCGGATCGCCCGCTCTCCGAGGTGATCACCTCGCCGAATCTGCCGCTGCAAGCCGGGTTTGATCTGGACGATTTTGACTCGGTCGAGACCACTCCCGGTGTGCAGAACCAGCTCAGTCCCGACGACTTTCAAGCCTTGGTGCAACGCCATACCCAGAACCGCTCCGCTCAGAACCGCTCCGCTCACGATACGACAGCTCAAGCTACGCCAGCTCAAGATCGCGGCATGCCGGATCGACCGGAAGATTTGCCTAGGGAAAACGTGCCTAGGGAAAACGGGCCTAGGGAAAACGTGCCTAGGGAAAACGTTGGTGGCACCCATGAAGGATCGCGAGCAGAGCCGCCAACAGAACAGATGAGTCGCACCGATTTGCGGAGCCCCGCCGTGGCAGCGAGCGGGACCACTGCCCCTGCAGTACCCTCAGCGCCCCAGGTCGCAACTCCTGGATCGCCTGGCTCCATTGCCCTCACTTCTGGGGCCGCAACCGCAGCGAGCGAGGAACCGCGCGAGCCTCGGCGGCGTTTGTTGACTGCGGCGCGGGAGCCGCAGCCCATCGAGACGGTCCGACCGGTGAATTATCGCTTGTTCGACTTTGTCGAGCTGCGGCGGCAAGCCGTTAACGCTGGCCTGGGGCCGGAAGTTGCCACGACTTCGGAGCGACTCTCCGCCGTGGAGTATCACCTGTGGCGGAGCGATTATCTGCCGGCGGCCCAGCTGCTGGATGCCATGGCGGTCGATTCGCTGAGCGGGCAGGACCGTTGGGAGGCCGCTTGGCTGAACTTGCAATTGGCCCTTGGACAACAGGACGCCCGTCGGTTGGCACGGGTGAGTCAAGAAATGCAGGAACTGTGGCCCGACGCCACGACCGCCGTTTCGACAACGGGGTTGGAGACGATTTATCGACATTACTTGGCGGCTCAAACCGCGATGCTGCAGGCCGAGCCGGACTATGTCACGGCGGTGGAATCGCTGCAGATGACCCTGGGGTCGATTGCGGAAAACATGTCCCAAGGGTCGGCTTGGGCCCGTCAACGGATGGGCTGGATCTTGGTGCAGGCCCAATTGGACATGGCCCGTTGTATTGGCTTGGGGCCCTACCAAGCTGCAGCAGCTTCCTCCAACCAGTGGTTTCAGCAGGCCAATCGAAGTGTTGAACAGTTGATCCAAACGCAGCAAGCACACGAGTTGTTGCGGGTTGTGGTGGTCCGACGTCAGTTGGAGGTCTACGCCGAGTTAGGACGATTCCGCGAGATGCCGCCGCTGTTGAACTATTTGCAAACGAGCGAATTCCAGCTGCAGCGATTGGAGCTGAGTGAGGAGCGGCAATGGCTCCGCGACACGACCTCGGCCGCAGTCCTGCGAGCGGGGTTACTGGCCTACAACTACCAACAGTTGGCCTGGGCATCGACCTGGGTGGAGCAAGTGCTGCCTCGGTTGGAGCAACGCGATGCCACGCGGCCTTTAGTGGCGCAGCAACGGAACTTGGCCATGGCCTACTGGTTGCAGGGCGCCCTGCAGTTGCAGGCGGGCCAACGCTCGGCGGCGATGGCTGCCTTTGACCGGTCGCTCGCCCTTTGTCCGGAGTCGACTCCGTGGACGGGTGCTGCCGAGTTGGAACAAGGCGAACGCTTGGCGATCATGGCGGTGGCGTATTGGGAGCACGATCGGTCGCGGGCCTTGGCCGTGGGCCAACGGGCAGTTGCGATGGTGGAGAATGCGGTGGCTGCCGGGCTGGCCCGCCCCGAGCGATTGGAGATTCCGACCGCTAATCTGTACGAGATGACCCAAGTGGTGGCTGCGTCGGGCGAAACGCCACGGGCCCCGACGGTGTTGGAATCCACCGTTGAGAACAAACCAGTGGAGAACCTTGTCGAATTGGCGCTGGCCACTGATACAACGCTTCCGGGTGCTGAGGCTGATGCACTGCGTGCGGAACTGGAGCGGGTGGCCTGGCTACCCGAGCGATTGGACCTGGAGGAAGCCACAGGGTGGGTACCCTCGTCGGACGCGGGGGCGGACACAGTACCGAACATCGGTGAGCCAAACTTGGGTGCGCCAAACTTGGGTGCGCCGAACTTGGGTGCGCCGAACTTGGGTGACAATGACGCCAAGGTTCCGACCCCGATCGAAAGCTCGGCTGGGGGGATGGGCCCGGACACTACTGCCGGCCCGCCAGTTCCGACGCAAACGGAGTCAGCGGCTGCGGGTGCGCCGCGATCTTTGCCAGCGGGGGCCAGTGCAGCGACCCCGATACCGCGAGCACCGCTCCGCGATCGCCTGCCTGCTCGGGCCCGACTCCGTTAACGCCTCCCCCAACGGGCCCGTCACCGATGCTTCCCCTGACTAAGGCGACAGCTAGTAGCACGGTCGGGACGACCTCCGCGAGTCGCCAACGGCGACTTGCGCGGGTGGTGCGTCAACTACAGGCCGCGGGTTACACCGTCAACTCGGCGGCGTACGAGACCTTAGCAAGTCAAATTCTGGACTGCCCCTACGAGCCGCTGGCTCTGCCCCCCACTGGGACACCGTCGCGGGAAAGCGACTACGCGCCCTTGGCAGGTGGATTCTTTGATCTCTGGTACCCACGCTGGTTTCAAGGCTGGTCACACGGACGCTGGGCAGATGCCTATTTCCGCCTGTTTGGGACCACGGCCTGTTTGGTGAGCAATCGAGTGGTCTGGCGTGGACTATTGATGAAGGACACCTTTCCGATGTTTGTTGATGAATCCGGACAGGTTCGCTGCCACTTTTTCTGTTTTGGGCAGCATCGTGTGTACCCTTCTTTGGCAGCCTTTTTGGACCCATCCGAACCCGGGACAACCGCTGAATTGCTACCTGTTGAAACCGATGACGATTGGTGGCGGTTTGAGGAGTACTATCGCCAGGTTCGTCCGACGGTCTTAGCGTTTTACGATCGCACCCTATGGTCCCTTGGCTGGCTTTGCAGTCCGAACGTCGATCTGGGCGAAGATCTATGACCATCGACCCTGTGCTCGCAACACGATCTTAGGGGCCCCGTGAGACCCGCGGGTCTGCAGCACCTCCCCACCGTCGGCTTCATGCCGGCGTGGCGCTGACTGACCGGCTACCACACCTTCCCCGCCATCCAAAAAGGTGGATCGTCGCCCCTTGGTCACACCGGCCCCTGTAGACCAGCAGCCCTCTGCTGGTGTCATCTAGAAAGCGGCGTAGGGCGTAGGGTTTGGGGCGGTGAGGGGTTG
>JAGYIQ010000008.1:40000-249430 GCA_018402565.1 Pirellulaceae bacterium
AGCTGCCCGCCCCCTGGCAAGATCTCGCCGATCCGCGGCTGCCCGTCGACCCAGTCAATCGGCCGTCGATTGCCCACGTCGGCCAATCGCAGCTCGCGGTACAAATGCGGAAACTCCTGCCCGCCCCGGGAAACCTCCCACCGCAGCTCGGCGCGGACCCGCTCCACGGGCAACCCCACCAACAGCAGCCCCTCCTGGGCAACAAAGTGCTTCTCCAGCGTCCCGAGGACCTGCCCCCAAGCCGACAAATGGACAAACCCGTCCCGCAGGTCCACCTCGGACCCGGACCAGACCCCGTCGGCCTCCAGCCTCGCCCATTGCTCGGCCGTCATGATTTTGTAAACCCAGTTGGTGCTCATGCCACCTAATATAAATCCTGCCCCGCCCCAATCACACACCCGGGACTCGAACAACCTCCAGTCCGCTGGAAACACGGGCCCAGGCCGGCAACTCTCTGGAGTAGGGGGGCCGCTATTGAGCCGAAAACCCAGCGCAACTCAGCGGAAAGTGGTCAAGTTGTGTTAGTTTGCTTCCCGAGCGCCTGGTGGATAGAATATCCCTCGTTGCTGAGGAATTTTCGGAAGTGCAAAGCGGATGATTGAAATCAAATACACTGGCGAGGCCTTGTGGGAAAGGATTGAGCGAGCCGTGGAAAAAGTCAAAGATCGCATGCGACGCGTCACCGAGACGCTCAACGCGGCCGAGATCCCCTACGCGGTGATTGGCGGCAACGCCGTGCAGCATTGGGTGGCCCAGGTGGACGAGTCGGCAGTCCGCAATACTCAGGATGTTGATATCATCTTGAACGAATCCGACTTGGAAAGAGCCATCGCGGTTCTGGAGCCGGTCGGATTTATCTTTCGCCGCAGCGCCAACGACAACCTGTTTTTGGACGGACCACAGGCCAAGGCTCGCGATGCGGTCCACGTCATCTTCGCCGGAAAAAAGGTCCGCCCGGAATACCCCGAACCCGTGCCGACCCTCGACCAGTTCGCCTGGATGGGAACCGCCAAGACGCTGCCGATCGAGAAATTGATCACGATGAAGTTGACGTCCTATCGCCGCAAAGACCAGGTGCATGTGCTGGATATGGTTGCCTTGGGGATTATCGACGACAGTTGGCTGGATCGTTTTTCGCCCGTCCTGCGTGACCGTTTGCTCGCCTTGCTCAACGACCCGGAAGGCTAGTGCTTTGCCACAGCCAGAACTTGGGGTGTGGCAAAGGGGTCAGGCGTCAATTGTGCGCAGCACCCGCAGGGCCGTTCCGGCAATTGACGCCTGACCCCTTTGCCACACCGATCCCAAAATTAAATTGTGACAAAGCACTAGTGCATTGCCACACCGGTGATCAATAGATGCAGTGCCCCGCGCCCGAGGCTTGGGTCAAGCGTGCGAGCGGGCGATGGTGACTTCTGCTGGTTGTTTGTGAGCGTGTAACCGTTCACGGGTGGGAGTTAATCCTTGGGGCTGGTGCATTCCGCAAGTCGGAAGGGCCTCGGGGCAAGCCGGTAGCGCTGTCCAGCTGCTGTGACTCGCAAATGATCGTACGGTTAGCTCGACTTGCTGCATGACACCCTACGAGGCGTGAGCGTTACGGCATCGAGTCGCCACTCAGAAATGGAAATGTCGTGGCAAAAGCACTAACGAGGGGGTCCCAAAAACAATCGTGTCCGTGTCAAATGCGGAAAGCTCTTGGCGCAAAAATTCAACGTGGGTGTCTGGGAGTAGCTCGCGGATAGCCTCCTCCAATTCCACGTTCCAGCGTTTGGTTTCTTCCTTCCACTGTTGCTGCGTGATTTGATAGTACTTTTCCAGCTTTTGCTTCTGTGTGGTGGTCAAACGGACATCACGGGCCAGATGACCTTGGGTCAAGGCCAGCGGGAATCCAACCGACTGAATCTCCAGCTGCACCAAATGTTGCTTGACTTGGCGTTCCAGGCCGGGAATCAAATCGCCCATGACCGACTTCCAGAGAAAGTCGTCGAAGCCGATCCGCGATTCCGCGATTCGTTGGTTCATCGCCTGCTCCGACAATTCACCCATCTGAAATCGCTCTTCCGCCTGCTTGATTTCCTCGAATTGTTTCATCATCCGGTCATAGTAGGGCCCCTGAGGGTCGGACAGCAGCTGAACGAAGTCCAGCGCGTCGCCTTCCAATTCGATCTTGGCGTAGGCGGACAATATGACATCTCTGGCCAGCAAACCGGTGTTCAGCCCGCCCGCACCGGGTATGCCATAGATCGAACCGTCAATCGCCAATAACTTGTTGCGGCGTAGCAAGGCCAAACGATCCGTTTCAATATCGAATTCAAGTTGTTTGTCGGTGGTAAGTTGCCAAATCATTTCTTCGATCGTGGGGCGAACGACGTACTTGCCATCACCCAGCATCCGCGTGATGACTTCCAGTTGCGTGGCGTCGAGGAATTCCTCCAAGTCGGTCAGGAACTTTGCGAACCGTTCCTTGGTCTGTGACTCAAAATGTGCTCTCTTTTCTTTGATCAACTCGTCCAGCTTTCTGCGGGTTGTCGGGTCGATACGTGTCTCGGGATTGCGGTCCATCAGGCGGAATACAAATTCCCAGCCGAATTGAGTCAGGCGACTCCGACGTTCTAGAGACTTCAATCGCTCCAATTGGGCGGGAACCAAAACCTTCAGCATCGCTTCGTGGGTGTCCTTCAGCTTTTGCAATCGCAACGACTGGTATTCGGGGGACTGCGAAAAAGTGGTGTTTCCATCTTTTCTGGCGTCCTTTACAGCTTGACGCAACTTCTGTTGGGAGTTGCGTTTTAAGTCAGCAAGTTTCTCGAGTTGCCGATCGGTCAACTCCAATTCCTGCCGCACCGAGGGCACCTCCCACATGTCCATCGCTCGTTCCAGATTACCACCAAAAAAATCTGGCATGAGGATGAACTGTAGCCCTGCCGATTGATCGTTCTGCAGCATGGCAAAGATCGGCGAGTGGAACCAAACTTGATCGACTGTTGGGAGCCGTCGTTCCTTCTCCCAGCGACTTTGAATGAGGTTCGGGTCGCCGTCTTCCTTGTTGAACGGCGGCGGATCGTCCTGCGACTACGCGATCGTTGTCAGGCTGAATGACAAAACAAATCCGTAGGTAAACCAAGACAATAAGAGTGATTTTCGTTTCATGGGTTCCTGCTCCATCGAAAAGGTATGGTGGCAACCACTTTGGTGTCGTAAAGAAGGTCAGAATTAGCAAGCACCTAGCCCGATGATGCACGATAGGCACATTATGACTTGTCCGCAAATAAGTTACCGAATTGCCCGAACCGGCAGCGTCCATGTCCTGCAAAAACCGGGTGCTAACGCACTCCGGCTGATTTCCAATTCGGTAAGTTAATTACTGACAAGTCCTTAGCCAAAAAGGTGTCTTCATGTCTGTACTCCTCTGGTCCGTGACCAACGCCAGGCGACAATCATCAGAAACAGAATACTAACCATGCCCAAAACTGCTACCCTTGAAGTCAAGCTTGGATTGATGGTTGGGTTTGCTTCGGACTTTGGGTCGATGTTAACAGGATCATCTGGAATCTGCGGTGGTTTCGCCGCGGGGTAGTTCTCGGCACACCACCGCTCCAGTTCGTGACTGCGGTGGAAGGTAAACAGGACGTCATCCAGGTCTCTGCCAATGACCAATGAACTGGGGGGTGTTGTCAATAACGACTGGACAATGGAATTTTCTGGAAACTTGAACCCAAAGTCTTTTTCGTTTGCATGGGGCCATTTTGTGGGATCGAACTCTAGCCTACCTAGGCGATATCTCGTTGTCAGTTTTTCGACAATCGGGTCGAGGCTGGAGTCTGGCAATGAAAGTTCGTAACCACAATAGTCCGTGCCGATAAATACGTTGGCAGAGACTTCTTGCCATTTTCGGCAAATACTTCGCAGTCTTTTACCGTCTGAGAGCGTTGTTTCTCCCCGCAGGATAATTCCGTTTAAGTTCTTTGCCAACCAGTAGGTTTGCGAATCGCTTGCGTTATTGTCCTTGGAGATCCGAATCTCAATGACTTCACATGGCTCGTTCAATACGGTTTCCGTTCCAAGATGTCGGATTGAATCCGCTGCCTTGAAGTAGTCCTGAAACGTTTGGGTTCCTGCCACAATTCCAGTCGGGCTCGGCACCTTTTTCGGTGCTCGAACACTAAGAAAGAGCAATCCCATGTGAATGTCTTTCGGATACTGCGATTTGCTAATGCTACCTAAAAATGCATTTCCGGTACAAGGATCTGGAAACCGGTCGACACGTTCCACAGGCGCCCCTCGCGAGTTGAAAAAAGACGAACGCACGATTCCGGTGGTGTTGTTTGTATGTGCCCATTGATCCCGAGATTCCATCACGGGAGCTGTTGGTAACGGCCCCAGGCTTTGTAGAGCTTGAGAGACGTCCGAATAGGCGAACCAGTTTCCAAGTTCACGCCACGTCGTCTCCAGAGGTGCATTCAAGTATTGCGTTGTCTTTTCTGCAACAAACGGGACGCTATCTGACTTTCCAGCAGGCGCTTGGTATACAATGACGGAATGGATATCCAAAAAGTAGGGGACCGATGTAACCGCATTGGCGTTGGCGGCATTTTTGTCTAACAATTGTTGCACACTGGCAGGGAGTGTTTCGTATCCATTGTCGTCGCTGCTAACGAAGGTTGGGCCCATTAGTAGTGCTAACAGTAATGAAAGCATGATAAATATTCCGGTTTCACAAGGATCTGAGCTTGTTGTCACAGGTTCGCCCTGCACGAGTAGGCGTACGATCAACTCATGTCAAAAGGGCAGCCCACTAAGGCTGCCCTGGTCGGTGTCTGGTTTGGGACTAAGGAGTCTTTGGGCAGTAAAATGGAAACCAGTTTGCACAAGGGCGCAACGGGTCTTGGTCACACAAACCCACGCACGTGAATCCAAGACACGGCCCGTCTCCAACGAATGGATAGCACTTTCGAATCTCCGGATCCGGCACCGTTGGATTCATACAAATGTCGTACTGTGAGTTGCAATGTGGCGAGTGCCAGTTGGGTCCACACCAGTGAACCGCATTTTGCTCACATTTCCAAGAGGGACCACCACCTTGTGGAAACGCAATTGTGTAGCTTGTGAGCGTCAGCGCCAAAGCTGCGGCCAAGGCAGCTACCAGGCAGAGTCGAGAAAACATCGGAATGCTCCTGTAGTTCGTGAGTCAGTGTTGAAGTCGATCCAGTTTCACAATTCGTCAGGATCGATGCAAAATCGATCGCAATAAAAGAACCTCAATGGCCTCGAAACGGTTTGGTGGACCACGAGCAGCTGGCAAGATACTCAGAAGGGGCGAGAATTGGTTTCGATCTAACAGTCCGCTGAGACACGCCAGCCCAGAGACACGCCAGCCCAGAGACACGCCAGCCCTGAGACACGCCAGCCCGCGATTCAACGGCCTGCGAGCATTGTTCGAATGGATTCTAGCCATGGCGACCGCCTCCTGGTCCACATGCGACTCGACACAACCCCGATTCTACCGAGTTTTCTCGCGGCGTCAGCCAAATTCTCCAGGAATATTTCCCGCTTAAAATGCTGGGAAATCTGCTTGCGGACCGGTTCTTCCTGGCTGACGGCGATGCCTACCTCCCCGATCTGGGTGGCGTTTCGGACGCTGGCAGGAACTTTATGACGCAATCCGGGGGCGTGCTCGGAGGGATCTCGCGTCAGTCGGCGGCAGGTTCAAGTTAAGCACCGCAGATTCGAGAAGTTCACAGAGAACCCCAAGCGATCGACTTTCTCTTCGTCCTTCGCCCCTTTTCGCGTTTCGTCGACCCCGCGTCGGGATGGAAGGACAACCACGGAAGGCACAAAGAGCCCGAAAGGGAGTCTCGCGAAACGTTCTCTGAGACTCGCGGATGATCGTCTTCCTCTGCGGCTTTTCCTCTCCCTCTTGCAATCCACCTGTTCCACACAGGATCGACTGAAAAGTCGACGTCAGGCCCCCTGATATGCCTTCGGTTTGCAGTCGCCTGATTGGCAGTTATACTGGCGGTGGATGCGGCGGTGATGCGCCGCATTTGAGCCTCTGCAGTTGCGGAGCGGCTAGAGCGATTTGGAACGTGTGACGAGAGCGAGTGATGACGTCCGTGAACCTTCCACAGAGCTTTCCCTTTCAACCGGTGCGAATGTCGGCGGTGCGAATGTTGGTGGCGTGAACTCAAGAATGGGTGGCCGCGGGAGCCTTTACGGAACACGATGCGGGCGCCCATTACGCAACAAGACAGCGAGCTCGAAATGTTAGAGGCCAAAATTGGATATGCAAAACACCAAGCTAGATCAGATTGACGATGAGATGGTTGCCCTGCTGGCCACCAAGACCGAGGCGGAGCGTCTGGCCATTGCTTGGGGGATGTGGCGAGCGGCTCGGCGGATGATCGAGCGGATTGTCGCGGCGGAGCACCCGGATCTGACACCGCAAGAGCAAGAACAGATCGTCGCAAACCGGATGTCTCATGGAACCTGATGATCTCTTAGCTGCGATCGCATCTGCCTGTGAGAGATTGGGGATTCGATATTTTATCACCGGCTCAACGGCGACCATTGTTTACGGTGAACCTAGATTTACCAATGATATTGATACGGTGATCGAGCTACGTGCCAGTCAAGCGAAGGCACTTTGTGAAATGTTTTCTAGTGACGAATTCTATCTTAGTGAGACCGCTGTCCTGTCAGCAATCAAGCATCATTCTCAATTCAATTTGATCCACCCAGCGTCTGGATTGAAAGTTGATTTTATGGTGGTCGCCGACACCGATTTTAATCGATCCCGCATGAGTCGTGCTCGTGACTTACCCGTGCTCGACGGGCGAACGGTGAAGTTTGCATCGCCTGAAGATGCGATCTTGATGAAGTTGAAATACTACCAAGAAGGGCAATCCGAAAAACACCTGCGAGATATTCGCAGCGTTTTGAAGATCCAGAACGAAAGAATTGACTTTAAATACCTCGAATTCTGGGCAAACCAACTCATGGTTGCAACGGAATGGAAGCTCGTCCTTGATGGGATTAAGCCATAGGACTGGTTGGTAAGCCCGCGCAGGAACGGTCGAAACGTCGACTCCCCCTCCCTGCTTTTTATGCCTTCGGTTTGCAGTCGCCTGTTTGCCAGTTATAATTGAGGTGTCGGCGGCGATGATGCGCGGCATTTTAGCCTCCGTAGTTGCGTAGCGGCTAGTGCGATCTGGAGTCAGTGATGGGAGTGAGTGATGACGACCGTGAACCTTCCACAGAGCTTTCCCTTTCAACCGGTGCGAATGTCGGTGGCGCGATATCACCAATTGGTTGCCGCGGGAGCCTTTACAGAACACGATGCAGTTGAACTGCTTGATGGGGTGGTGGTAGAGAAGATGTCCAAGAATCCTCCCCATCGCTTAGTAACCCGCAAGTGCGATCTGGTTCTCTCGAAACTGTGCCCGGACGGTTGGCATGTCCAGAATCAGGAGCCCATCACGCTGCAAAACAGCGAGCCCGAACCGGACATCACGGTCGTACGTGGACGGATGGAGGATTATTCCGAGCGACATCCGCTGCACAACGAGGTCGCACTGGTTGTGGAAGTTTCAGATACAACGCTGGTAACCGATCGCTACAAATCCGAATTGTACGCCATGGCTGGTATCCCCTCCTATTGGCTAATCAATTTGACCGATCGACAAATTGAAGTCATGTCCAACCCGCAGGCCAACTCGCAGGCCAACTCGCAGGCCAACTCGCTGGGGTCCGGAACTCAAAGCCGCTACACCGATTGTCAAATTTTTGGCTCCGGTGATCTCGTGCCGCTGATGATCTTTGGCCAAGTCGTCGGTCAGATTCCGGTGGCTGAGCTGTTGCCATGAACAAGTCAAATGGCAGGTGGCCCTGAAGCTGTACGAGCGCGAGCCGGAAGTCGTCAAGCTCATTCAGGAGCATCTGTCCCGTGTTTCCAGTTGAGGCGTTTGAAAGAACGATTGCGAAATTTGTGGCAATTGCAGACTCGATTGGGCTGCCGTTTCATCTGACGGGTGGCTCTATCAGTTCGGCCTATGGTGAGCCTCGCCTAACCCAAGATGTCGATATCGTCGTGTCTCCTGTCGTGGTGAAGAAACGCCTTGCAGACTTGATTGCTCGGTTGCAGTGCAAACAAAAAGCGAGCAGCCGGATCCCGACTGCTCGCTGGTTAACATTTCAACGTGGATTCAGAGAATCGGGTGCCTTCGTCACTTAATTGCCCAGCAACGCGTTCACGAAACCATCAATGTCTCCAAAGCTCAGCGTGCGGTCGCCGTCGAAATCCAGCACTCGATTGGGGTCGACGTGCGGATAAGTTTGGGCATACAGCTCGGGATCGATCAAAGCCAAGACAAAGGGTTCCAGATCACCAAAGTCGAACAGCAGGTCGCCATTGGCGTCGCCCAAAGGAAACAGAGTCACGGGGTCCTGGAAGTCGATGAAGGAGAAGTAGAAGTTGACGTCCCGCAATGCCAGTTCATCGCCAAAAATGTTTTGTGAGTTAGGACTATTTTTGGCCACCAACTCGCGAGCTTGAATAATAAAATCGCCACTTTCCGCGTCAAATTCGTAAGACATGAACTTTCTATCTGCCAGCGTCGTGCTGCCAGGCAGATTAGCAGATACCGAGAGAATCAAAGTGCCATTGTCTTCGGTCAATTTAGTGACACCATCGGTGTCGAAGACGCTCAATGCGTATTCGCCAGCCCGGGTGCGACTGATCGAAAAACGATCGTTGCCGGCCGAGTTGAGCAAGCTGCCGTTATTACCGCTAACGTGCCCGCCGACGAGATTGCGGGCGGTGTACGGTACGTACAAAAACTGAAAGCGATTGCCCGTCCCAAAGTTCGCCGTTTGTCCGGTGAAATCATCATCGTTGTCTCGACGAATCGTGACGTTCCATCCACCCAAGGCGTTGGGGAAAGCGGCAGCAATATTAGTTGAGTTCGAGGATGAAGTGGGCGCCACAAACAACATACCATCGGTTGCTGAGTTAACGTCTGGGAGCAGAACGCTGGCCAGCCCGCCGGTGAACGTGACCACTGACGGGTCAAGCCGCGGCGAAATACTGCTAAACACTCCGGTCCCTTCGGCACCATCATTGACCCAACCCCCAAGCCAACCTTCTGAGTAAGGAAAGAAAGATACAGCGGTGTTGACGGTGGCTTCGCCGAGTCCGTTGTCGAAGCCGGCTATCCCGATTTGTAGGTCAGAGGAGAAATCGCCACCGTTGGCGAACACGCCATCGGTCATACGATAGCCCCAACCCTGACCAAAATCATTGTTGAAGTAGGCGATGCCGTGGGTGATGCCAACGGGGTTGCCGCCGAGCACATCCTCGTTGTTGACGCCGTTGGTCCGTGACGTCGCCAACAGGGCACCGAGTCGTTGGTTGACTCGCCACCCCAAAGTTGTGTTAGCAAACGGTCGACCGCCGTCTAGTGGACGGTAATCGTTCACGAAGGTCGCCGGCGGAAAGTAGCTGGGATCAGTCGGATCAAAAGGGCCGATCAGCAGTGCAATATCTCCCTCGTTGTGTCGCGATTCCGTCCAGGCGGTTGGACCAAACGACGGAAAGCTGACAAAAAGATTGTCCGAACCGGTTCCACCCAGTACGCTACCCGGAATGGGCCTGGCGTTGACATTGGCAGAAGTGACACCCAGAGGCCATTCTCCGGGCATCGATCCAGCGGGAGCCCGATTGCCCGGATCGGAGATCGGTGGTCGCTGTGCCTGGACCGGGGCATGCATGGCACCGGCTGCCCAGAGCAGAGTAACCGCCAGCACCCCAGCAACTCTCTCCGTTGGGAGGCCTGCTGATCGCAGCCAGGAGGCACGATTTCGCACAGCTGCGAACATAAAAGTTTTACCCATCGCTGTCACATTCCTCAAAAAACGGTGTTTGAACCTGATTGAAAAACAGGCTCACAAAGTACAATCCCAAACTTGGCCCAAAGCGAACTCAAGCAAGGCCAGCAGGAACCAATCCACGAACCATTTTTTAACTTACCGAGGGCATGTAAATTTGCCGTTAAGAGTCCAAGTGGATTCGGATAATTTCATTTATTAACGATTTCATAACCTTGCCTTAACGTGAAGCGGCTTGGACCAAAGCAGCGGGGTACAAATCAACTTGTGCAATCCGCATGCAGGCGATGCAAGACTTGTCGTGGCTCGTTGCGAAATTCAAGGCGAACACCACAGAGTACGAAGTTCGCAGAGAATCGTCGGCCTCCGCATTTCCCTGCCCCCATCCCCCTCTCGCGATTCAGTTTTCCCACGCAGGAGGGGTGGCAAAAAAAGCACAAAAAGACACAAGAGATAAGCTCGAGAAAGGTCTTCTGGCACCACTGAATGGTAACCTACACAGTAGGCTATCCAATCCGCCATCAGCTATCTGTTCGGGGCTTTTATTCGATTATTTCCGAGTTTGGGTATTCTGATCGTGCTGACAAGCCTGGCGTGGCTCGCCGTTGGATTCGTGGTAAACACCGCAGAGTGGTGCAGTTCGCAGAACAGGGGAATTCGCAGTGAGTCGCCGATCGCCGTACTCCCCTGCGTCCTTGCCTTATCTCGCGTTTCAACTACCCCGCACAAGAACAAAAATCTCCCCCCGTCCCCTTTTCGACCTCCTAACCACGAGCAAGAGCGGATCGACTATTCGCGAATGCAGTACAGTCGCTTGACGCCGCGGATAAGGAGCGACTTGCCGGCGATGGCGGGAGTGGACCAGAACAAGTCGTCTGTGAGCGCATTGGTCGCCACCACGCGGTACTCGTCGCCGACCGCAAGAACCGAGGTTTTTCCAGCCTCGTCCAAGAGAAAGACTCGATCGCCGGCCGCCCACATGGAGGCCGCGACCGTCTCCAGTTGAATTCGCTCGCGATACTTCTCTTCACCGGTGTTGGCGTCATAGCAGCTCAATCGCCCTCGCCCAGAGATGTATAAGTTTCCGGCGGTCGAGACCGGCGATGACATCCCTGGCCCGGCCTGCATCTTGAACCACGCGACACCCTCGTTCTCTTGCCGGGGTTTGAATTCACGTCGACCGGACAGCCCAGCCGCAACCGACAACAACGGACCACTGCTCATCGGCCCACTGTTGCCGAAGAACAAGCGGTCCCCCTCCGTGGCTGGCGAACCGCTGAACGAGGCACTGATCCCGCTGATCGCCCACAGTTCCTCGCCAGTCGCCGGATGGTAGGAAGTCACGACTCCCTCTCCGCATGTCACCAATTCGCTCCGCTGCGAGTTCTTCCAAAACAAAGGCGTGGACCAAGATGTCTTGCCGGCTCGCGCTTGCCGCCAAACTTCTGTGCCGGTCGCTCCATCAAAGGCCGCCACAAACGAGGACTCGTCATTGTCGCATTGCAAATAAACGCGGCCCTCGCCCACAGCCAGTGAGCTACCGCTCCCGAAGCCGTTGCCGGTCGGGTAAGCGCCGACCTCTCGTCGCCACAGTTCATTCCCCGACAAATCCAACGCTGCCACCAAGCCGATGGCTGCAAACGACACATACAAACGCTGGCCGTCGGTGGCGGGTGTCTCCGTTGCATACGAATTCGAACCGTGGATCGGATACTTGGGTTGGGTCTCGGCCAAAACTTTCGACCAGAGCAAACTGCCGCTTTCCAGCGAGTAACTCTGCACGGTGAACTGGACCGGACCCGCCGGTGTTTTTGGTTTCATGTCCGCCACTCCGGCCGCAAAGCTGACCGACGGAGTTGCCCCGACCGCGGCCACCAGAAAAACCTGCTGGCCCACGACGATCGGCGAGGCCAGTCCGCTGCCTGCCAGTTCGACGCTCCACGCCAGGTTCTTGTCGTTGCTCCACTCGAGGGGATGCTCCAGGGTGGGGAGGACTCCATTGCCATCCGGACCGCGGAACTGGGGCCAGTCTTGAGCGTTCGCGGTCTGGCAAAACGCTGCCAAAGCCAGCGTCCATCCCAGGGCCCACGTTGAACATCGACGGCCGATACGGCAAAGTTGGGAAGAGGCGATCATGATGCGGCTGCCATTTGCGAGCGGTGCGGATCGGACCATCAACGCGGCCATCCCGCGTCAATTTGTCCCTTTTACCGCAGCTGGCCGTCTCGGACAACCGAGCCGTACGGAAAACGGTTGGGCGGGGACCTGATTGCAGAGCCAGTTCGCGCACGTCCGGTGCTTGCCCCCGGACGCCCGCTTGTCGTGGGGCTCAATCCAAAATCACGATCTCAATTTCCCAGTCTTGCCGCAGGTATTGGCACGTGCCATCGGTGTCTTCACAGACATAATAAAGTGCGTAGGCTGGAATCTTCACAGTGCCCGTCGCGTCTGACGGGACTTGGATTTCAAAATCGAGCCGGCGGACTTCGCGACTGGTCGCCAAGTTGCTGGTGGGAGCCACGTGATGCAAGCGTTGGTTGATTTGCCAGCCCGCGGGTGGCTCGATCCAGACTTGCAGCGGTTCCGATTCGTTGTTCCACTGCGCTGGCAACGCAGCGTTCGGGGAGAACGCGATGTGGACTTGAGCGGAACCGCCGGGACGAACCGTGGATGGAACCCGCGTGATTTCGGCGACGATCAATGGTTTGGCATCTCGCTGGATTTGCCCCTCCGGGTCAGGGGAAACGGCTGGTGCGGAGTCGACCCCAAAAGCGCGAGCCGGTTGGGCCAGTTCCGCTGCTTGTGGTTCGACCACCAAGGGTTGCGGCGTTTCACCGCGAGCGACGATTTCGTCTCGAGCTTGTTGGACCCAGTCGTAAAAGGAGTAGGGTTTTTCCAACCGCGGGCCGTATTGTTGAATCCTCCGTCGCCAAATGTATTGATTCGGATTCAGCTTCAAGGCCTGCTCCCAGTGCTTGACCGCATTGGCAAAATCGTCAGGTTGCCGTAACGCCGAGTCATAACGCAGGCGAAAGGCGACGCCCAAACGGAACCAGGCTGCTGTATCGTCCGCCTGCTGTTGCAGCACGTTTTCATACAGCTTGATGGCGGCATTGACCTGAGCCGTCTCGCCCCACAGGATCATGGCATCCGCCAAGTCACGAACACTCCGCGCGGTTATCTGCCGCTCGGCCGTGTCTTCCAGTTCCGCCGTCGCCGCATCGAGTAACTCCACACGCAGCGGACGTCGGGATGTTTGGCCGTCAGGATCGGCCGTAGCCAGGGGCGATGCCACGCCATCGTCTGAGAACGAAATGTTCAAGAACTCCGCCTCGAGGGTCTCCGGTCGTGGCTTGGTCGAGCGGACGATGCCATGTTCATCGATGGCGGTCACGATGGGAACGGCCGTCGACTCCAGGACGTTGATCGGATCCCAAAGTATCGGCCAATCCAGCCCTTGCCACTGGGCGAAGAGCCGACATCGATCGGGATGTTGTTCTTGCGTGATCCCGATGACGATCAGCTGGCCGGACTTGACCCATTCTTGTGTCTTCTTGTGCCAGACCGGCACATGTTTGCGGCAGCCCGCTCACCAGGAAGCAAATTGAATCAACAGAACTTTTTTTCCGCGGAACTGTTGTAGAGAAATCGGTCTGCCATCATCGATGGCCGGCAGGGTAAACGCCGCGTGGGGCGAGCCGACTTGCGACGTCTCATCAGCCGCGGCGATCGGCGAGGCCACGGCAGTCACGACAGCCAGTAGCCAAACGGCTGGGACCCGTAGCCAAACGGCTGGGATCAGGAGCCATTGTCGCCCCATGTTTTTTGTGCAACTCATGGAATCACCTTGTCGAGCTCGGTTGATTTGAACGCCAGCCGCCCGCCACCACCCTTGTAGACGGAAGCGGTTCGCATTGCAAGCAGTCGGCTTGCAGCAGTGTCCGTGGTCGAGCCTGGCGATTCGCTTGGCGGTCAAGTTCGGTAAAAATGTCAAAAACAGGCAAACACCCGCCGCCTGTGGCGCATTCTATAGAATGGAGCAGGGTTTTGGAGGTCCGTTGAGGAGCTGGAATGTCCGCAGACCAATCGGAAGAACTGCGGAACGACCCGGCACCCGTTGGTTCGGACCAATCCGGTTCCGAGCAGGGGGACTCGGAAAGGGCGGGCACGCGAACGGTGGCCGAGCTCTGGGGGGCCTTGCGGCCTCGGCTCCACAGCCTGGCTCGGAGGCTGGGGGTTGGGGCGTCCGACATCGAGGACTTGCTGCAAGACGTGTCCGTGGTGGCGTTGGAAAAGTTTCCCGCGGAAAAGTGCCCCGGGGATTGGCACGAAGGACAAGTGACGGGCTGGCTGTACCGGGTGACGATCAACCGCTGTCACTTGCGGCATCGGCAGGCGCGGCAACAGTCGCTACTCCAGTCCAAGTTGCAGCGAGAACTCTGGGCCCACACGCCGTTTGACCCGGTCGACGAGTCGTCCCGCAGTGCGGAGGCAGCGGTGCTACAGGCCGAGACGCGGGCCTTGGTCCAGCAACAAATGCAGTTGCTGCCGGCTGCCCACCACGAAGTATTGGTGCTGAAGTATTACGCCGGGTTCAACGCCCAGCAGATCGCGGAGCTATTGGAGGTTCCCTCGGCGACCGTGCGAACGCGACTCCGCCAGGCTCGGTTGCGACTGGCGGAGGCCCTGGAAAAACTGGGATTCGAATATGACTAAACACTGTCCCGACTGGGAAGAACGACTGCTGGATTGGGCCGAGGCGGAGTTGCCCTCAGCACAGTTGCCGGAACTGCGGCAGCACCTGCAAAGCTGTGCCGGTTGTCGCGGGTTTGCGCGTCGTTTGCAGGTGTCGCTGGAGGTTGTCACGCAGGGCTGGGAAGAAGCGAAGGCGCCGACTGACGAAGCGAAGTCACCGGCTGAAGAAGCGGTCGCAGTGACCGCCAGCGTTCTCGAGCCAACGAAACGTGGGCAGACAGGGCGTCAGGCGAGGGGCTGGGTGGCGTGGGTGGCGGCTGCGGCCGTGCTGGCGATTGTGGGCTGGGGTGGCTGGCAATCGGTCAGCCGTCGTTGGGCCAGCGCACCGCGGCCGGAGGTGGGTGCGGAGAAATCGGGAGCGGAGCAGCAAACCCCGACGGTGAGGGCTGCAGTGGAAGCTGCTGTCGAGGCTGTGGTGGAGGCGGATGCTGAGGCCAGGTGGGCCGAGATTGAAGCGGAGATCCGGCGGCAGGAACAGGTGGCGATCCTGCGAGCTTTGAATCAAATGTTGGCCGACACGCCGGGCACCGAAGCGATCCAAGCCGACAATCGGGCGCAGATCGAACGATGGTCCAGAAACTGATCGCACATTCACGCAGTGGCAAACCAGTGTTTTGTCACAGCCAAAAAAAAAGGTGCGGCAAAGGGGTCAGGCGTCAATTGTGCGAAGCACCCGCAGGGCCGTTCCGGTGCGGTAAAGGGGTCAGGCGTCAATTGTGCGAAGCACCCGCAGGGCCGTTCCGGCAATTGACGCCTGACCCCTTTACCGCACCGACCCCAAACTGAAGTGGTGACAAAGCACTAGGAGACTTGAAGGATGAAACGGCACAGGAAGATCATGATGGCGAAAATGGTAAATAGGTCGAATTGGCTCTGGCTGCTGGCCCTGGCGGGACTTTTTTATGCTGAGCAAGTTGCAGCGATTGCCAGCTGCGAGAATCAGGATCCGGCTGAGACACAGGCTGAAGGAGCTCAGGCAGCTGACACGCAGGGCGCTGAGATGCAGGACCCTGAGATGCAGAATGTACCGGACATCGCGACCCTCAAGCCCAGTGTCCTGACGGAGCCGCCGCCGCGCAAGTTAACGGTCAAAGAACAGGCGGAACCATGGAGCGGTCAAATAACCTCGTCGACGCCGTTGCTACGAGAAAAAAAATATGTGGCGGTGTTGCAGATCATGGCACCGCGCTTGAAGGCCGAACAGTTGGAACGCGTCGAACAGCTGCTGGCCGTGCTGGGCGATCGTCCTCTCGCACCGATCGAATCACGAAGCTTGCCTTTTGCGCGTGGCACGGTTAACAACTTCGGCAATCTTGACGTGATGTACTTCGAAATTGATGCCCATGGACATCAAGCCGGCTACCGGACCGTGTTAGAGTCGGCCGGGCTGCTGTTGATGGGTACCGCGAAATCGAGTCGACGTTCGAGTCGGTTTGGCCCAACTTCCGTGTTTGAGCCCGTGCTCCGGTCCATACCGGAATCGCAGCGACCCTCCGCCGCCAATCTGGAGTTCATTTTTCGGAATCCAAACGATGGGCTGATTGCGAGTGATCAGTTCGAAAAGCTTCAACGGGGTGAAAGCCTGCCACGGATGTTGTTTTATGTCGCTTCACCGGCCGAGGCCGAGGAGATCGGCAACGCCTGGATGACCTTGGTTGATTACGCGGTCACCTATCCAACACAAAAAGAGTTGTGGGCCAGGTGGCAAGCGGATTGGGACCGCGGCGCAAGTGCTCAGGAGAGGTTGGCGGCGACGACCCGCCGTCTGGCGGAGGACACCGCCGCGTTGGCTGGTCGGGAGCCGGTCCCAGCGGCCGTGATCGAGAACATTGCTCAGCGGCGGTACAACGTCGAAATTGATTTGCAGGGAGTGCGGGCGCGGCATGAGGCGATTCGGGCGGCGATGGAGGACCGCGTCAATGGTGGGTTGGTGACTCGCTTGTTGGAACTACAAGTCGAAGCTCAGGTCGAGCTCCATGGGCTGGAGTCGCAACTCCGCTTGATGGAAAAAATGATTGCTGAGCATCAGGAAGTTCAACATTTGGAGCAACGGGTCCTTAATGGCCAGCAAACCAGCGAGGGTCTGCGAGCCTTCCTCAAACAGCTTCCTTGGGAGCTGGAGGCCTTGCGCTTGGCCAGCGAGATCTTGCAGCCGCTGGAGGTGCAGGGCAACGAGATCCAGCTCTACCCCATCCAGTGGCCCGAGTAATGGCAGCTGGTCACAAGGGCCCGTCGGGCGTGTACAGAGAGTGTAAAGATTTGGTGAAATGGTCTCAGCTTCATGCAATCTACCCGTGAAGTTGGGTGGTCATCGAGTACGTTCGAATTCCTGCCGCCAGCTTGTGTCACCGTGGCACACGACGTGGTCGCGGCGGGGCCTCTCGAATTGCGATCCCTGACCTATGAACATCCAATCCCTGTGTCTGTGCATTCTTCTGGTGGTTGGCCTATGCCCTGGAGTACCGTCAGCGTTGTCGGACGAGGGGGTTGGGCCGTCTGTCGAACCAGTGGCCCAGTGGTGGTTTGTGCCCGATGGCCGCTTGCCTGGCCGAGCCGGCGCGGAGGTCCAAGTGCCCGACTCCCGTCGCCCCGTCGCGCCGCTGATCGACATTCCCACACCCCCCATGCGATTCCAGGGACAGTTGCCTACCCAACGGCAACTGGACTTGTGGGGCGATGCGCCGCTGCCGCGACGTCAGTGGTCGGTCGAAATGTGGGCGATATACCATGTCGATCGGCCTGCGGGGGCCGTTGCTGCCGTGCGTGGCAGCCAGGATCAGCCGCTGCCGTGGTTGTTGTCGGTGTACGATTGGCAAGCCAGCCTGCAGTTGCAATTGACCGATGGGCGTTTGGTCGCATTGCAGCACTGCGTGAAAACTTGGGGCGGTTTTAAGGAACGCTGGTTGCATCTCGTGGCCACCGTCAATGCCGCAGAGGCTCGGTTGTATCTCAATGGCGAAGTTGTGGCGACGGCCGATTTGGAGGGCGCCGAGTTGGCGTGGCCCGATCAACCCGCGTTTGAAGCCGCCGCCTACCTGGCCAACGAGCCCACCATGGAACTGGGCGATCTGGTCCGCGGGCTGGCGTGTTGGGATCAGGTGTTGGACCAAGAGCAGATTCAGGGTCGTTACAGCATGCTGTGCCAACAGGTTGAACAAGGCCTCGTTTATCCTGGGCAATCCCATTTTACCGCTCCACCGTATTTGAACTTGGTGACGCAGACCGGAGTCAATCTGCTGTGGGAGACAGATCGCGAGACCACCGCCGAACTTCGCTGGGGACCCACCGCGGCATTGGAGCACCGTCAAGTCTTTACCGACCCCCAGCGCCTGCATGAGACGACGTTGGAGGGCCTGGAACCTAACACCACTTACTTCTACCGAGTGACCTGCCAAGCCAAGAATGACACGGGCAAGAATGACACGGGCAAGCGTCACACAACCGAAACCGAATCGGTCGAAGGCGAGCCTGCTTGGGACAGCGGTCTGTTGACCTTTCGTACGGCGGTGGTGCCTGGCCAGCCGTTTCGTTTTGCGATTCTCGGCGATACGGAATCTCGGCCTCATGTCAACCGTCGCTTGGCGCAGCTGATGTGGGATGAACGACCTCACTTTGTGGTGAATCTGGGCGACTTGACCGACGCGGGGATGGAGGCACATCGCTACGAGTGGACGCACGAGTACTTTCTGGGCATGGGCGCGTTGCATAGCCGTGTTCCCGTGTTTCCGGTGCCGGGCAACGGGGAGGGGGATCTGTTTTGGTACCGTCATTACCATCGGCTGCCCGAGCCCGAAGGCTATTACCGCTTTCAGTATGGGGATATCGACTTTTTTATGCTGGACAGCAATCGTCGGGAGACCGACTTTGCGGTGGGCGGTCGTCAGTACGAATGGTTGAAGTCCAACCTCCAGGCCTCGAAGGCCAAATGGAAGATTGTCTGCCATCACCATGCGACCTACACCAGCGAGGAGGACGACTATGGGGACAGCTGGCGCGAGGCTTCGACATGGGGTGACATGAACGTGCGTCCCTTGGTGCCCCTGTGCGAGCAGGCTGGCGTTGATCTGATGATGTTCGGACACTTGCACTTGTACGAGCGATCGTTCCCGCTGCGCGACGGCCAAGTGGATTGGCAGCGCGGGGTCGTGCATTTATTGGCTGGCGGTGGCGGCGGGAATTTGGAGGACTTCGGTCCAACGCCGGCGTGGTTCAGTGCCAAGACCTATCGCGGCCATCACTATGTCACCTGCGAAGTCCAAGCCGAAGGACTGACATTTCGTATGTTCGACTTGGACGGCCGATTACGCGATCAGTGGCAAATGAAAAAGTGAGCAGACGGCATCTGTTGTCAACTGACACAGAAACAAACGCCGGTCCGTTGATGCAGGAAATGCCAGGCTATCCGCCACCAGGTGTGGCATGACTCGGAAGTTGGGTCGAACACCCATCAAATCGTGGCTGAACAATCGACCCTCTGCTGGCTTGAGGTGAATAGTTCGAGAGGGGGCCGTCGTACTCGTACTCAGCCTTTGGCGGTACTCGTACTCCTACTCGAAACAGGCTTCAGGTTGACGAGGGGCCGTGTGGC
The DNA here is from genome assembly GCA_018402565.1 of Pirellulaceae bacterium. GTDB lineage: Bacteria > Planctomycetota > Planctomycetia > Pirellulales > Pirellulaceae > M30B19. The sequence goes on from JAGYIQ010000008.1 coordinate 59,223, forward strand.
CACGTGGCAATGATCCTTATTATTGATTATTGGGGAGTGCGCGGTAGCTGGTAGCCTGTCAGTCATGCCCCCACCGGGACAAGCCCGGATGGTGGGCGATGTGGCCACGTGGCAATGACGCTTCTTTTTGATTATTGGGGAGTGCGCGGTAGCTGGTAGCCTGTCAGTCATGCCCCCACCGGGACAAGCCCGGATGGTGGGCGATGTGGCCACGTGGCAATGACGCTTCTTTTTGATTATTGGGGAGGAGCTGGTAGCCTGTCAGTCATGCCCCCCACCGGGACGAGGGGCTTGTTGATTTTTCCAGACTTGCATGCGAATGGGCCGTCCAACTCAAGGAAATCGCACGAAACCAGGGCGTTTCCGCGCCAATCGAAATGCTTGACGCATTCCGCTACGGAAAAATCAACAAGCCACAACCCCGGATGGTGGGCGGAGTGACCAAGGGGTAATGATCCTTCTTTTTGAATATTGGGTAGGAGTTGGCCGCTGTTTACTCAGAAATCAACGCAGCGTTGTTCAGTAGTGCGACCGCCGGACTACGGTGTGTTGTTGGAGAGGATTTCACGTTCCAGGGCCACGTAGCCAGGATGGCGAGGATCCTGCTGACGCAGGGTGGCGACATGTTGCGCTGCCGCTGGGCGGTTGCCGGCTGCTTGGAAGTAGGTGGCGGCGGCCAACAAGAACAAGGGTTCTTGCGGGCGACGCGCCAGCGCCTCCAAGAGGTGCTTCTCGACTAGCTCCAGATTGCCCAACAGGTACTGCGTCATGGCATAGCGGTAGTGGAGAGGCCCCGCGGCCGGCAAGTGTCCGGCCCGAGCCAACTCGGTCTCCAGCAGTTGTTGGTCCTGTCCACGCAGTCGTGTGACCAGGTCCTGGGTGGCCTGCGAGTCGCCGCCCGGTTTCTGCTCCAACAACGTCGCCAAGTTGGAGCGAATACCATACACGCTGGGGGAATGCTGGAGGGCCAAGCGATAGTACTCCTCGGCGCGGTCTGGCTGACCCAGTGACTCGTAGATGTTGGCCACCGAGGCCATCTCTTCGTTGAGCAAATGGACCGCCAGGGCTTCGTCCAGGGCTTGCTGCCAGCGCCGCTGTTGAGGTCCTAGCAACTCGCTGCGCCAAGCGGGCGGCAGTTGCAGGAGGATCGCGGCCGCTCGGATGCGGACCAAACGGGTATCGTGGCTCAGCAGTTCGACCACCGGCCCACTCAAGCGTTGCACTTCGCTTTGGCACTGGGGTGTGGGCCAGCCGTACGATGTGTACTCCAGCAGGCGCAGGATCTCCTGCTCGATCCGTTGCAGGGCTTGGTTGACGACAAAGGGATCAGCATCACTCAAAGCGGTCAGGGCTGCCTGCAGCGAGTCGGCGTCGAGCCACTGGCTGATTTCCGCCCACGCGGTCACGCGGTACATCGGCGAGGCAGCACGATCGGTGGCCCATTTCAGCAGGGCCTGGCGCTCGGTCGGGCCGGGTGGCGGGGCGGCTCCTCGAGTGGCCTGCCAAATGGGATGCAAGTGTTCCGCGAAATGTGGGGGGTAGGCCGGTTTGCCCTGTCGTTGACGCCAGGTGTCAACAAGGTCGGCTGCCCAGCGATCCACCCGTTGTAATTCGGCGATGACTTCTGGCTGGCCTTGTTCCGCCAGTCGCTGCCAATCCTGATACCGAGGAACTTGGTCAACCAGTTCGCTGGGCAAACGCTTGGCATCGGCGTGACAACCGGTACAAGCATTGGGCACGCCCAATGTGACGCTCAAGTCCGGGCGGGGAACGCGAATGCTGTGATCACGTCGTGGATCGACGTCCATGTAGTGCCGAGTGGGCATGTGGCAGTCCACGCAGCGGCTGCCGGGACCGCCGGCGACATGGCCATGGTGTTGCGGCGAGTCGTACACGCCGGCCGGATGTTGGTGGCACGAGGTGCAGAGGCGATTGTCCGGATAGTAAGTTTTGGCGGTGTGCGGGTCATGACAGTCTGTGCAGCGGATCCCTTTGCTGTACATCTTGCTCTGCAAGTACGAACCCAGTTCGAAGACTTCGTCTTTGATTTGACCGTCGACAAAATAAGTTTCCGCCAACATGGGCTCGTAGACCACGTGATCGGCTAACTCCCCCGTTTGATGGAAGTCCTCGTGCAGTAAACGCCGTCGACTGTGGCAACTGGCGCAGACCTCGACTTGCTCCGCAGCGGTGGCTGTCTTGAGCGAGGCCAAGCCGGTTCCCTGGCCCGTCCACCAAGTGGTCCAGGGCGATTGCATCAGCTCGACGTGTCGACTACCTGGCCCATGGCAGGCTTCACAGGCGACTTCGATATCGGAGAAGGTAGTGCGAAATCCAGCTAATTGATGGTCAAAGTTTTTGTGCAGATCGGTGCTATGACAGGCGGCACAGGCCGTGTTCCAACGCTGGGTAACTCCCGTCCAGTGTAGGGGGTCCTGCGGCTGGAGTTTTTCCGGCACATCTTCGGGACGCAGATAAAACCAACGCCCTTGGTCGACGTCCCAGCAGAGTCGTAACACTTGCAAAGCGGGCAGTCCCTCACCCGCTACCGGGTCAATCAAATCGGCGGGAGTCGTCGCGGTAGTAGTAGAACTCGATGATGGACTGGCGGGTGGCAGGTCGTTGACCACTTGCACCATGTACTGTTGCAGGGGGTGGTAGGCCAAGACAAAGCGGACTTCGAATTCGGCCAAGCCCCCGCGTGGTCCTTCCGTCCGGACCATGAACTTGCCGTCGCGTTGGAAGAAGTGGCTGGTCAGATCGTCATGGGACAGAGTTTGGTTGTTGAAGTCACCCCGGACCGTCTCGGGTGTGGCGACCGCCAATGCATGATGGTGGTGCGATTGGAGGAACTGTTCGTGTTGTGTTTGGTGGCAGGCCACACAGGCCGCCCGGCCGACGAAGTGGGCGTCACGTGCGACTGGCTGACCCGAGGATTCGTTGCGAGCCGTGTTCCGAGCAGACCAGGGACCGACGCCAGGCCGACCGATGCTCCAGACGACGAGAGCGGCTAGAGTCACCCCCAGGCTAATGATGGCGATTCGGCCGACCCAACTTCTCCAGGCCGCCTTCATAATTCGTTGTTTCGCTTCAAAGGGACCAAGGCGATCGCGCCTTTTCCAGCCTGACAGCCGCCGCAGCCACCGCAGCCGCTCGCACGGCCGCCTGTGCTTGGAAGGAGGCCGCGGTAAGCCCACCAAGTCAAATATGCCAAGGCCCACAATAGCACGGTCCCTGTCAGCAGCCACTGCCAGATATCGGACATTGCGTTTTGTACCTTGAAGGAACGGGTGGGATGGGATTTCTGCCGGGTTTATTGTTGTTCCTGGGTCGACCCAAGTCAATGTCCGCGACACTTTGCCGGCGTCGCCGATTCCGTCGCGGGTTGGGTCTTTGTGACGCGGCGTGGCGGGTTGCCACTGACAAGCGAAACCCTGGGTTGCGAAGGCTCGCGGCGACATGCGAACAAACGGTCGCCGCAGTGCCCTGCCCTGGGCGGAGAATCGTTCAGGCAGGTTAGTCGAAGAGGAACCAGACGCTGACGCGTTCCGGCTGATTTGGGAACCGGACGCTGACGCGTTTTGGCTGATTCCCAATTCGTTAGGTTGGGTTGCGGACGAGTCCTAACTTCTGCTTGGAAGATGTAAAGCTGGCTTGTTGTGCGACCTAAAGCCTGCTCGAAGCCCAATTTCTCTGCGTAACATTACTCGTTTTTGCGGAATCGGCACTAAAGGGTATAATCCCTACGATCCTCCCGACCGATCTAACCGGAAAGGCCGGCTACCTGCGGAGTCTCGCCCGCCGGGAGCAAAAAAGCTGGGAAAAGCCGACGGTTTGTTCTAACGAGGATCCCCCATGAACCAAAAACGACTGGCGATCACTTTTATCGCGACCGTTTGCCTGGCCTGTTTTGTGACGGCCAAACAATCGCATGCGCAGACCTTTGGGGTCGAGCTGCACAACAACTTGATGCCAGCTTCAGGCGGTATGGGTGGGGTCGGTATCGCCCGTCCGCAGGACGTGACCTCGGGGATCAACGCCAACCCCGCTTCGCTGACGCAATTCGCCGGCACCCAGTTCCTGTTCGGCAGTGCCTGGGCCGAGCCGACCTTGAACATGAATCAAACCAGCTCGCTACCTCTGTTGGGCGTCGAGCCGTTCGCGGCCAAATCCACCGCCCCCGGCGTGCCGGCTGGCAATATCGGTATCACTCAAGATCTGCGGGCACTGGGCCTGCCCGGGACAATGGGTGTCGGGTTTGTGACCACCAGCGGCGCGTTCGCGGATTTTCGTCATGTTCCTGCTAGCAACGGCACCAATACCGGACTGGCGATGTTCTCAGTGCCGGTGGCCATTGGCGTGGATGTGACCGATCGATTGTCGTTGGGTGCGGGAGCGGCTTTGGGCATTGCCTTCTACGATGGTCCATTCGTCGGCGTGGGTGGCATGACCCCGGACTATGCCCTGCGGGGTTCTGTGGGCGCCAACTACCGCCTCCGACCGGACACGACCCTGGGGGCGTACTACCAGACGAAGCAGTCGTTTACGTTTGACAACGCGTTCAAGTTCGGGTTGGGGCCGCTGGAGGTCGCTCGCGACATTGATTTGGACCTGCCGGAGAACATCGGTATTGGTTTGGCCAATGAGTCCCTTTTCGATGGTCGGTTGCTATTGGGTGTCGACGTGCTGTACAAGTTTTGGGACGACACCAGTTCGTTCGGGACCTACTACAACAACCAATTGGTCGTTCAGTTGGGCAGCCAACTGAGTGTGGGGCGATGGCGGTTGCGTAGCGGTTACGCTTGGGCGGAGAATCCCATCGATCCGTCCCCTCTCGACCTCAATGTTGGGGGAGTTCCCGTCGGGTCCATCCCGGCTGTGTCCTACGCTCAAGGATTGGTGGCTGTGACCAGCCAACATCGCTTGACCGGTGGTATCGGGATCGTGGATTTACTGCCCGGCATCGACCTGGACATCATGGCTGGCGGCATGTTTGAAGACAGTCAAGCGTTGGGGAACTTTACCACGACCAGTATCGAAAGCTATTGGTTGGGAGCCGGCGTCACTTGGCGATTCGGTCGCGGTGGTTGCGGCGATACCTCTGCCCCAGATCGCTGGTAAGCTCGACCATCTTCGAGCCATCGTTCTTTTTCAAGGCGCTGCGATTGTCCACGCGAATCCCGTTTTCCGCGATCACATCGCACTGCCGCGATAGGGCTGCCAAACACGGAATGGCAGCGACGATTGTTGCTTGGCGACAACCCGCAAAAGTGGTGTTGTCTGCCACCAGCGAGTTCCACAGTTTTTCTTTGGGGGGGGAGCCGGTGGCGTTCAATCCACGTTGTCGTCGGGGGGCCAACGGCGCTGATGCCTGGGTCTTCGGTATCCGCATGAGTGTCAATTTGTAATTCGCGAGTGACAACAATAAGTAGTAAAGCATGATGGCCCTGTCGCTCCGCCCAACTCGAATTGTCCTCACGACCTTGGTCACACTCGTGACCCTGTGGGGAGGGTGGCTGGCCGAGGGACGCGGTCAGCGGGTGACCACGTCGCAATGGGAGTTCGTGGATCTGGAGCTGGCACCCCAACCGGTCTTGTTCCCCGCCGCCCAGGAGGGCTCGGCCCGACCCGGGGCCAACGACGAGGGTATCGACTTGCCGCTCGTCTTCGCTGCATCCCCGCCGTCGAGCTCCGTGGATACGCCCCCTCGTTCGCAGAGCGATGCCGGATTAACCGGTCGTGTCGGATACGATCGCGGCTTTTACATCGCCAGCGATCGTGGTCCGGACCGACCGATTGGTGATGAGGCCTACTTATTGCGATTCAACGGCTGGGGGCATTTCCGTATGACCAATTCGGAGGCCTTTGGAGGCAGCGAAGGCTTCAACCAACTGCAACTAAAACGTGCCCGGCTCATATTCTCTGGCCATGCATTCACCCCGGCATTTTCCTGGTTGGTCGCTTTGGATGGACGCAGCCAAGCCGATGGAGCCATTCGTTTATTGGACTATTTTTTGGATTACGACTTGGGTTCGGAGGTCTTCGGCCTGGAGTCCAAGCGACTGGCGTTGAAGCTGGGGCAATACAAGATTCCCTTTACGCTGTCTCGATTTTTGTCCGCTCAAGAGATGCAGTTCACCGACCGATCCGTGTCCAGCATGTTCTTCGATGCCAATCGTAGCCTAGCGTTTGGGGCGTATGGGGAGAACCAGCAGTCCGCGGCCCTCTGGACCTGGGAGACCGCGATTTTTAATGGCTTGGTGACCGGGGGTGCCGAAACGGGAGCCGCGGGCGGCCTCGACAATAACACTGCGGTCTCGGGGCGTTTGGCCAGTTATTGGGGTGGCGATTGGGGTAGCGATGACCAATGCGATTACGACTTTCACGAATCACCGGTTTATCGCTTGGGCGGTGCCTTTGCCGCTTCTAACATCGATCGTATCGGACAGACGGAGTTTGGTGCCATTCGTGTGGTGGACAGTGGCCAGCGATTGTCCAACCTGCTGCCGGCGCAAGTCACGGGGTATCGTGTGAACAAGTACGCACTGGACGCCTCGGTCAAGTATCGCGGTTGGTCGATGACCAGCGAGTACTACTTTCGCAACATCGGCGGCTTCCAGGGAGCCGCCCTGCCCGGCTTGTTCGATCACGGCTTCTCGATCGATGTGGGCTATTTTGTGATCCCGCAAAAGATGGAACTGTTGGCTCGCTGGTCGCGGGTCGTGGGCAATTCGGGAACGTTGGGGCTGGGCAACCGCAGCGCCGATGAACGCTCGTTGGGTGGCGTTTGGTACTTCCGTCGTCATGCAGCCAAATTGACGGTCGACGCCACCTACTTAGACGGAGCACCCATCGATGCATTCTCGCTTGACATTTTCCCGGGACAACAAGGGTGGTTGATGCGCACCCAGTTGCAATTTAGCTTTTAAAACTGCCTAAACTGAGGGGTAAAGCTCAGGGCGGCACATGGCACCGATCGGCTGATTCGGAATAGCCAGACCGCACCGCACTCCTACTCCTACTCGTACTCCTACTCGGATTTTAGCCTGTTTCGAGTACCAGCATCGCCAACGGCTGGGTCCGCACAGGAAAGTCGGCAGGATTGATCGTTCGTGGCGTCACGCCATGGATCCTCTCATCGCTTCCGGGTTTTGATCATGCATTGAAGCTGACGCGGAAATGTACGATTATCAAGCGTTCCAGGTCGTCGCGATCGCGGTGCCGGGAAACGTCACCGTTCACGGGTGGGAGGTCATCCTTGGGGCTGGTGCATTCCGCAAGTCGGATGGTTCTCGGGGCAAACCGGCAGCGTTGTCCAGTGGCTTTGACTCGCAAACAATCGACTGGTTAGCCCGACTTGCTGCATGACACCCTACGAGGCGTGAACGGTTATCGGAAAGCTTATCCGCCGTGAGTGATTCTATGAAAGCGTTGTCAGAAAGAGTTCAACAAGGCGATCCGTATTTTCGCTGGCGGGCTGGGTCTACATCCTGCTGGGCCCGGTGCAGTTTGCCAACGGGTATTATTGGGGCAAGCAACTGCGCGAGTAGTTGGTCCTCGGAGGGACCGTAGATCCGATTCAGGCGTGTTGCGGACCGGTTTTTTTGTGCCTGGGGATTCTGGAAAATACACAAATTTTTGCGCGAACGAGGCTCGTGGAGAGCTGTCTATCTAGGGGCAACGGACAACTGCCGTATCGGAGTACATCATAGTTATCCCGTAGGTCGTGGGTTGGATTCCCACTGGCGCGACGCAAGTCGGGCTGTAGCTCAGTGTTAGAGCAGCGGGCCTGTCTCTGGTGCAACCCCTTCGTTGTTCGTTGTTTTTCCGTACAACCTGCGACTGCTCGTTGGGAATACATCGTTGTTTTGATGGGCGTAAGCCGATTCTCGTCGAATCTTCGTCGCAGGTTTTTCACTTTTATTGCGCTGCTCCGCCGGACTATCGTTGCTCACAAGTGACGTAGTGGAGGGTGGGCACGCCAGGAGCCGACCATGGCCAACCAAACCTTGTTTTCCAGTTTCTTCAGTCGACTGCCACGGACCGACTCGCTCAATGAAGCGGGTGGTCGGGCGTATCGGCTGGAGCCGAAGCAGGCCCTGGCTCAATTGGCGGCGACCGGCACTTTTGGTGCGACCTGTTATGCTGAGGGCGAGAGCCAGCTGCAGGTCTTTCGGGATTTGGTGGCCCAAGTGGACGACCCCGTGTATTTGGCCAAGTTGGCCATTTACGCGCGGCAGCGGGCCCTGATGAAGGACATGCCCGCCGCGTTGCTGGTGGAGCTGTCGCTGCGTGATGCGGCCATGATGCAGCGGGTCTTCGACCGCGTGGTCGACAACGGACGCGTCTTGCGTTCGGTCTTCCAAATGGTGCGGAGTGGTCAATTCACGCATGCCGATGGACGAGTGCGTCGTGGGCTGTCGGCGTCGTTGCAACGGGCGTTTCAGCGTTGGCTGAACACGGCTTCGGTCAACCGGCTGCTGAGTGCGTCGATCGGTCAAGCGCCCAGTTTGCGGGACGTGCTCCGCTTGGCTCGGCCGACTCCGATCGACAACTCGCGTCGCGCGTTGTTCGGTTGGTTGGCCGACGCTGCCGAGGAGAAGTGGGCACCTGCGACGGCGGCTGACCTGCCGGTTTCCGTTCGCGCGTTGCAACGCTTCCGCGCAGCGACTACCTGCGAGGAGCAGTTGGCGATCCTGCCGGACTTGGCCGCGGTCCGCTGGGACCTGTTGGCCGACACGGTGCGTGGACCGGCTGTCTGGGCCGCATTGGCTCGGCAGATGGGTCCGCAGGCCTTGCGGATGAACCTGAACACCCTGCTGCGGCACGGCGTGTTGTCGGCCGGACAGGACGATGCCATGGCGCGGTGGGTTGCCGAGCAGATTGCCGATCCAACGGTGATTCAGCGCTCGCGTCAGTTCCCCTACCAGTTCCTGGCCGCGTATTTACACGCGGATGCACAACTGCCGGCGGTGGTTCGTGCGTCGCTGCAGGCAGCCGCGGAGCTGGCGTGTGGCAACGTCCCTGGCTTGCCGGGTCCGGTGGTCATCGGCGTCGATGTGTCGGGTTCGATGTCGAGTCCCGTCACGGGTCGGCATGGAGGGCGGCAAAGTTCCGTCATGCGTTGCGTGGACGTGGCTGCTTTGTTTGCCGCTGCCATCCTGCGACGGAACCCGGACAGTGTGGTGATCCCGTTCGACACGGCGGCTTACCATGCACCGGTGGATCCGCAGGATTCGATCCTCAGCTTGGCGCAGCGTCTGGCGACCTATGGTGGGGGCGGGACGGACTGCTCCTTGGCCTTGGTCGAGGCCACGAGTCGCTACCGTGATCGCGTCTTTGCGGGGGCGGTCTTGATCAGCGACAACGAAAGTTGGGTCGGCACCGGTCGCTACGGCTCCACGGGAGTGATGACGGCTTGGGAGGCGTTTGTCGCCAACCAACGACGCTTGTCGCCCAGCGGTCCTCCGCCGCGTCTGGCCTGCTTGGACATGCAGCCGTACGAAACGGTTCAAGCGGTCGAGCGGGACGACATCATGAACGTCGGTGGTTACGGCGACGCAGTGTTCCAGGTACTAACCGCCTTTATGGCTGGCGATCTGGGGCGGTTTGTCGCCGAGGTCGAGTCCATCGAGTTGTAAGCAGCCCCGGGGCGTCCGTCATGCGACGGACGCCCTTTTTTTGTTGTTGAGGTCGCATCAATAGATATTTCGTTGTTTGAACGAGTTTGCCAGGCGATCGAGCAAGGACCAATGTGGATTGCATCATACCGATGATCACTGGCTTGTGCTGTGAGGCTTAAGAAACGGGCTTTTTGGGCAATTCTAACGGGAGCGGTGAAGGTGCGATCGCTTTAAGTTGCGTTTGCTCATCGCATCGTCTATGGTAGGAAGGCTCGAGAGGTGGGGTCCCCCGTTTGCTGGCTCTTGGTGAAATTGTGCTGAATTGGAGAACAATCATGGGAAATCGATGTCAGCTTCTGGTAGTGTCTTGGGCGATCTTTGTCATGCTGACGGCGTCCGCAGCCGCGCAGGAGTCGAAAACGAAAAAGCTGAAGATCTTTATCCTATCTGGTCAGTCCAACATGGTGGGACATGCGAACTACATCACGATCCCCAACCTAATGTCGGACTCGCGTCCCGAAATACAACAGTTGGCAAAGCTTGTTTTTGCCGATGGACAGACGGTCACTCGAGCTGAAGTCGACGATCAAATCGCCACGAAGATTGATCGCGATAAAAGGGTCAATGAATTGCGAGCCAAAGCGAGCGACGACGAGGCGGCGCTGGCGACAGCTCGTCAGGAAGTCGAAGTACTTTCAAAGGCGTACGAGTTGAAGTCGACGAGGATTCGCAGCAGATTTGTTGTCTCCGATCAGGTTTATATCACTTCGATCGCCGATAACAACCGCAGATCGGGGCCATTATCAGTCGGTTTTGGTGCCAGTGCTGACAAAATTGGACCGGAACTTGGCTTTGGGATGTCGCTGGCGAATAAAATGGATTCCCCGATTCTGCTAATCAAAGCCGCGTGGGGAGGCAAGTCGCTGCACTACAACTTCAGGCCTCCTTCGGCAGGGCCTTACGAGTTGTCCGAGCAGGAAGCGGCTGGGGAAAACGCGGAGGCGATCCGTGAGCAAGCCGGACAAAACTACCGCCTGTTGATCGCACATGTGGACAGTGTACTCGCGAATCTGGCTGAACATCATCCCGCCTACGATCCCGCAGCGGGCTATGAAATCGCTGGTTTTGTCTGGTTTCAAGGCTTCAATGACCAGTTCTCGGATCCGTTTCGAGATAACTACAAGCAGAATATGATCGCCTTCATCAAAGACATCCGCGTGCACTTGGGGGTGCCTGATCTGCCGTTTGTGATTGGTGTTTTGGGAACGGGGATCACCGCTGAAGAGGTGGGCAAGAATGCGGTATCGCTGGGCCAACGCGCGGCTGCCGCGGAGGCGGAATTTCGTGGAAACGTGGTCGCGGTGGAGAGCTACGAGTTGTTTGATCTAGAAGCGCTCGAGGTGTTTAACAAGGGCTGGCAGGAGCACTTCGCGGAGTGGAGCGCTGTTGGCAGCGATCGCCCCTATCATTACCTCGGCAGTGGCAAGTTTTTCGTGCGTCTGGGGGATGCATTCGCTCAAGCCATGCTGGAGCTGCAGAGTAGTAGATAGCCCTGAGCCCGTGAGTTTTGCCCCGCGTTACGCTGTGATCGACACGATTCAGGAAAAGCGGTTCCGAACACGCACGGTGAGTTCAGCACCTGGCAATTTGAGCGATGTGGGGGGGCGGGCTTTCCGTCAAAGCGAGACATGGACGACAGGTGTGGATTCACCTGCTTGTTGTGCCGTTTCGTAGTCCGTTACATGCCGAATGGCGGAATTTCGCTCGGATCAATGGGCCAAATGGCGCCTTGCTCGTCCAATCGCCTGCCAGTCATTGACTCTAGGCGAGTGCGAATCTCGTCGACGGTGCCAGCGATGGCCTCGGGTACTTCTTGAAGGTGGAGCGATGGGATATTGTCGAGTCGCGGGATTCCCCCTCTAGGGTCATGACCGATCCGGATTACCCATCGCCCGTTGGGAGTGAAGCTCACGAATTGGCACTGACCCAGATTCATGCTGGGGCCAAGCGGCAGTCCCGATGCAACGTGCCAGAGCTGGTGTTCGGTTGCCAGCAAGCGTGAATCAGCGCTGAAGGCCAAGCGAGTCCCACTGATTCGTCGCGGGGGACCGACGGGTTCGGACGACCCGGTATTCCAGATCCTCAAAGTATCGGCGGACAACGTTGCGAGATATCGGCCATCGGGCGAAAAGGTCGCCGCCTGAACGTCGGCAAGATGACGAAGACGGGCTCCTATTGGCTGGCTCGTGCGGGCGTCTCGGATCTGAATGAAAGGAGCATCAATCGCACCGTGGGTGGTGGCCATTCTTTCGCCGGAGCGGTCAAAGTCCAAGATCCGAAACGGCCGATGGTCGTCCAGTTCTGGGTAGTTTGGCTGGAGTTGCTGTTTTGCGATTTGCAGCGAGCTGTTTTCCGGGTAGGTTGTCGAGGGGCCATGTGACAAGGGCGATCCGGATTCCGTCTCGAACAGGATCGAATCAACGATGTCGTTGGTAACAAGAAATTTGCCGTTTGGGTGGTAGATCGCCGAATCCACGAATCGCCAACGGTCGAATAGCTGACCGACCGGGTTGCCGGTTTCTCGATTCCAGAGCTGCGATTCTTGGCCATACAGGACCATGAACGTGCGACCACTGGGGTCGAAGACGACAGTGCGTGCGGGATTTCCTACTGGAGCTCGCAACGGCGAACCCAATGAACGCCACGAGTCTTGTTGAAAACGGAAGCAGTGGACTGCTCCGCGAATACCCAAAGCCAATAAATCGTTGCCGTCTGGCGAGAACACGAGCCGAGTCAATCCTCGCTCACCAGCGAAGTCAAATTCGTATGCAGGTTCCGCCAGCCCCCTGGTGTAAATGTAGATTTTTGGCGGATTTCCCTCAGCTTGCTGACACAAGGCGACCGTGTCGCCGCGAGGTGAGACAGCGGCGATCCGCTGGGAGCGACGAGCGAGCATCCCCTCAAATGCTATGGGTTCGCCTTTTTTGCTTTGCATCTCCACATCCCAGAGCTGGAGTCCAGCCTCCTGAGCCCCTGCAGTCAATAGAATGTATCTGCCGTCATCACTATATGCGACTGTTCTGCCAGCCAGCGGGGTGGAATCCAGGGCTAAAGGAAGTCGCCAGCGACCGATTGCCACGCGATCCGTCGATTTCGCGAATGCAGAGATTCCCACGCCGGTCATGAGCGTAAAGAAGTGCGGAGTCGTAGGAGCGAATTGCAGTTCAGAGATTACGGTCGAGGCAAGAGGAGGCTGCAGGAGCTGCCCGATTCGCGTGCCGGTCTCCGAGTCAGTCAATTCACCACGATGCCACAGGTAACGGCCGTTGCTTGCTGGCGCCTGTGGCAGGGGCCTTGTCGGCACTGACAACAGGGTCGCTCCTTCACTGTCCCAGATGGTAATACGCCATTGCGTTACATCGGCGATGAGTGTCTCGCCACCATCCCTCAGCAGTGTCAGCCGACGCTCCGTGGAGTTGAGGCTGTCGATGGCAGGTACAGGATCACTGATGGGCTCAGCATTCGCCAGTCGCCACAGCTGCAAAGCCCGACCATTATAGGAGCCCAAGCGACTTCCGTCATGGCTGAAAACTACCGATAGGTTACCGCTCGAATCCAGCTTAACTTCCTGCTTGTTCAATCGGTCGTAAGTGAAGATGCTGGCCCGAGTCGCAATGCCGAGCTTTGTTCCGTCAGAGCTCCACACTAGACGCACTGGACCTGTTTGTCCGAAAGAGTCGTCGTCCGATGGGAATGGGACTTGATTGCCCATCTTGGTATCCCAGATATCAAGCCGTCCGTCGATTAAGGATGCGCAGTGTGAGCCATCCGGCGATAAACTCACGGTCAAGGGCCCGTCTGTCTGAGAGCTGGGGAGCGTCAGTTCGGACCCGACCGCCTCGAGGGAGTCGGCCCGGTGGAGTCGAGCAGTCTGCTGCGTGTACAGTAGGACAAGTTTTCCCGAGTCGGCGAACATCAAGGGAAGGATCGACGACCGCTCGCTGATTAGGGCTCCCGATTGGCAATTCCACGCCAAGATCGTCGCCGGGGTCGTGGGGTTCCATGAGCTTTCGGAACGATAACCAACGAGCAAGACCTCCGACGTCGCGAAACCGAGCCACTCGCAGTTCCCAGCGATCAAGCAAACCGGTTGGAGGAGTTCACCGGTCGCCGTCGAGTAGACATGCACCGAGTTTCCACAGACGGCAGCCATTCGTTTTCCGTCCGGACTGATCACGAGGGGTGGTGCAAGTTCTCCGGCGATCCCGCCTTCGAAGACCAATAACTGGCGATTCCACAGGGAGATACCTCGGCGAATCGCGGCCTCTGTCTCCCCGTTACTGGGCGCATGTTCCAGTGCTCGAACCAACCAGAGCAAGCACTCGTCAATCGCTCCTGCGGAGCCGAGCTGATTTGCCTTTTCAACCAAAAGGTCGGCCAGTGTCGTATCTGCCTCTTTCGCGATGGGACGTTCGTCTTGGCTGCACTCGACATACGTCCAGTGACATTCTGAGGAAAAAAATGTAGCGGCAGGTAGCTTCTCTCGTGGCGTTTTTGCAGGACTTCTCAAACGGGACGTCAGACTGTTTCGTGCGGTTGAAACGCTAGCGGAAGCAAGTGAGGCATTTGACATCGCGCCGAAAAGAAGCAGTGAGCAACAAAGGATGACGCATCTCAGACTTGGATGATAGGCAAGGCCGTGCTTCACAGTATGGCTCCGTTTTATCGCTGATCGAAGTAACTTCGTATATGCATTATTGGTGCCTCCGGGCACAACGAAAATCTGGAAGATGGTCACGATCGAGCAATTCGCTCCACGATATGCCCACGCAAATCCCAGTCGCTGGCCAATTACATGGTCATGGTCAAGTCAGTATGTGTCAATCCTCCTGGATAAAATCAAGGCCGATAATTTAATCTCTCCTGCGGACTATATGCCAGAAGGTCGGGAGTCAATACTGTGTTATCACTTGCCTTTCCACCATTTTCCGTAAGTTCGCGGTTGGTGCAAGGTGACACGAACCGCTATCCTGAGTTATCGAGCGAGGCGTTGGGGTCGCTTTGGTCATATGAGGCAATAACAGTCACTCGATTTCGACGAGCGATTCGCTCTTCAACCCCTCGAAGGCTAGCTAGATTTTCAAGTGCGATCCGATATAACTGACCTGCGTACAGCCAATCGCCCCATATTTCGGATGTGAAGCACATGTGGATTCTAGTGATCATTTTGTCATCGATTGGTCTATGGCAGGGAGGTTCGTCGACGGCGGAACTAACCATTGAGACCGAGACCGTCGAATTCAGCCAACTAACAAGTCAACAAACAATCGGTGAATTTGCCGGCGGGTGGCGTTTCGAGCGGGATCCCCATCCAAAAGAAATGCGGGAGTGTGCTGTTTACTTGTTAGGTGGGCAGTCCAACATGCAGGGCCTGGGCCAGATCGCGGAACTGGGGGCGGAAGTCCCCTGTGTGATTCCGCACGCTCTGTTTTGGAATGGCGAGACTTTTGAGCCCCTCGTTGTCGGCAAATCCAAAACATCCGCACGGCTCACGGAGTTCGGGCCGGAGTTGGGCTTTGCCCTGGAGATGGCCACCGAAGATTGTCCTATCTACATCATCAAATATCACGCCAGCGGCATGCCGCTGCATCACGGTTTTGATGGAGCAAACTGGATCGGCGGTGAACCAACTTCAGACCGAAAGAATTTTTATCCGGGCGAAGGTGCAAACGACCCGACATGTGGCACATTGTACGTTGCGATGCGAGCCACGTATCTGGCCGGTGTTGCGCATTTACAGGATAACGGGCAGCGTCCCATCGTCCGAGGATTTCTATGGATGCAAGGGGAGCAAGATGCCAAAGAAGCGATTGCTGCGACCAATTATGCTGCCAGTTTACAACGGCTCCGTCGGAGGTTAGCTGAAGATTTAGGAATAGTCGAGCCGTTGCCGTTCGCTTTTGGCCAAGTTCTACCACATACGCCTGCGCGACCTCGCTTCAAGTATCGCCACGAGATCCGTGAGCAAATGGCTGCATGTGATCAAGATTCTGGCCGTCCGGAAGCTATGTTGAAAGCGATCATGATTTCCACGGAATCGTTTAGCCTGCTGGCCGATACGGTACACTACGATACCGATGGGCAGTTGCAGCTTGGTAAAGCGTTCGCCCGCGCCCTGAAGCAGTTAGAGTGATAGATTTGGGGGAACTTGACGGCCCATTTGGATGTTTTTTATGATCAATTGGTATTTTGGATTTGTGTTGGTCCTGAGTGTGCTGCTTTCGGGTTTCGATAGCGACGCTCAGGATTTGCAGCCACCATCGCCGGAGGTGGCAACCCCGACGAGTCCTGATCTGTTTTCTCGCGACATCCAACCGCTGCTCAGCAAATGGTGCGGCGAGTGTCACGGTGCCGAGCCGACGAATAACGAGTTGGATCTGTCGCGATTTGCCTCGACGGAGGCGTTTGTCGCGGAGCCCCGCGTGCTGGAGCAGGTGGCCGATCGCTTGCGTTTGGCGGACATGCCACCCAGGGATGCGCCGCAGCCCAGCGACGCGGAACGCGACCGCTTGTTGGCCTGGTCCACCGCGGCCTTGGATGCCGAGGCCGCCGCCCGCGCGGGCGATCCCGGGCCGGTGTCACTGCGGCGTTTGAGCAATTCCGCCTACGACAATGCGATCCGAGACCTGACTGGGATCGATATGCAACTGACACGAGCCCGGGAGTTTCCACTCGACAGTGTCGGCGGCGAGGGGTTTGCTAACGTCGGTGATGCCATGCCGGTCACGCCGGAACTGATCGAGCGTTATCACCAAACGGCTCGTGATGTCGCCGCGCGGGCCGTGCTGCTGCCGAACGGCTTTCGTTTCTCGGCCTCCACCGAGCGGCCGGATTGGACCGAAGAGACGTTGCGACCGCTCCGCGAATTCCATGCCCGTTATGCGGGCCCCCAAGGAGAGCCAGCGTTGGCCGAGCACTTGGCCGCTCTCCTCCGCTATCGCGACCGCTTGATACGAGAAGGCACGACCGCGATCGCCGCCGTCGCCGCCACGGAACAACTCAATGCCAACTATCTGGCGGCTTTGTGGGACGGATTGCAGGGGCCTGTGTTGACCTCGCCGGACATGCAAGAAAAAATGCAGTATTGGCGCGAAGAAAAGGCTCAGCTTGAGAGTGAGCAGCAACGGCGACAAGCCATCCGCCAGACTGCTCGTCAGACCGTCGATGCCGCTTGGCTCCAAGCGAAACGTGTCTTGGCGACGGCCAACGTGGCGGAGGGACAAGCGGTGTCCTTCGAGCAGCAAGTGACCGTTCAGCCGGGCGAACTCCTGCTGCTGACGGTGCTGCCCAACGAGAACCACGGGGCCGACAGTACCCAGGTCGAATGGTCCATCCGCGAGGTCGGAGGTGCTGAGCGGAGCTGGAACGTTGTCGACGTTGTGCCCCAACTCCTGCGTGGCAATCCACAATCGGCCGAGCATGATGCGGTCTGGAGCTTCCTGGAAACGACAGCCGCGCCGGAATTCCTAACAGAGCAGCGCACCAGCATCGATGGGCAGCCGGCGCTGCAGGCCTGGAGTCTGGGGCCGGAACCCTCTGTCTTTGTGAATTCGGCCGACGAGCCGCTGCAAGTTTGGACGCGTCTGCCTGCGCGGTCGCTTTTTCTGCACCCCGGCCATCAACGGCCGGTGGCGGTCGCTTGGACCAGTCCCCTCGCGGGCCAGTTGCTGGTATCGGGGCGGATCACCGATGCCCATCCCGCGGGATTGGATGGCGTCTCTTTTGAATTGGCCCATGTCGCCGCTCCCCATCTGGGACCGGCGTTGGCCGAACTTGGCGAGACGTCCGTGCCACTACCCGAGGCCGGACCGCCACCGGATCCGCTGGCCCACATCCGCGATCGCTGGCGGGAGGCTACCACCGACCCCGCACCAGTGTTGGCGGCGATTCAGGCCATGCAGGAGCAGCTATTCGAGGGCCGCTATGGCAAGAATGCGGCCTTGGCAGTCGGCAATGGCTATCCGGCCTGGGAAGAACGGCGGCGGATTGTGGCAGCGGAACGCGTCCAGGGGGCCGCTCGTGAGCCGCGCTTCCGAATGGTCGCCTTGCCGGCTCAGCCGCAGACCTATGTGATCTGGGACCGCTTGCGTTTGGAGGGTGGTGATGGACCGCCGCTGGTGTTTGCTGAACACCCCCATTGGGCGTCGATTATCGAGCAGGCGTCGGGACTGAAATTTGGCTCCCATCCTCAAGGTCACCCGGTGCCACCATCGGCTTTGGTGACGGAGGCGGGAGCGGACATTCAGCTGGATTTGACGCAACTGCCGGCGGAACAACTGGCCGAGCTCACTTTGCCGCGTTTCCTCCGCGCGGACGTGCGGCTGGACGACGCCAGTCCCGAGTCCGCGGCGGTGCAGGCCTTTTTGATCGCAGCGACGGGTGGCGGCGGCAACTTGGCGGAGCCGGTGGCGACTGCCGCGGTCGGCGACCCACGCGCCCCGCTGATTGTGCATCCGCGCGTGGCGGCAGAGCGCGAGGCACCGGCCGCTCGGTTTCGCGGGCTCTTCCCCCCCGCGGTGTTGTTCCAGCCGATCATCCCCCGCGATGCCCAAGGTAGCGTGTTCCTTTACCGTCGCGAAGACGAGCCGCTCCGACGATTGCTGCTGGACGATGCCGGTCGGACCGAGCTCGATCGTTTGTGGAGCGAATTGGAGTTCGTTAGCCAACAACCCCTAGCCACGCCGATCGCCTACGAGTCGTTGGTGCAGTACTACCGCAAGCCCAACGACGGGGCGCGAATTATGTTTTTTTATATCCAAGAATTTGAGCAGCAAATACGCCAAGAAGAGCGAGACTTCCGGGCGGCGCAGGTCGCGGCCGAGCCCCGACAGCTGGAAGCATTGTTTGACTTTGCCGCTCGCGCGTGGCGTCGTCCGCTCACGGCTGACGAACATGCGGTGATACTGGCCGCTTACCGAGCCGACCGTGACGCCGGTGCCGAACACGAATCGGCCTTCCGCTCTACGCTGGCCCGCGTCCTGGCATCGCCCTGGTTTTTGTATCGTGTGGAGCAACCGGCAGTGGGTTCGCGTTGGCAGCCGGTTTCAGGCGAGGAACTGGCGACACGTCTCAGCTTCTTGGTCTGGGACTCATTGCCGGATGCCGAGCTCCATGCGGCGGCCGCGGAGCTACACGACCCTGCGGTTATGGAGGCGCAGCTCCGCCGTCTGCTGCAAGATGAACGGGCAGTGGGCATGGCGGCTGAATTTGGAGCGAGATGGTTGGGAACGCGCGACTTCGTCGAGAATCATGGTCGAAATCTGCAAACGTTTCCGGAATTTACACCCAGTCTGCGCGAGGCCTTGGCGGACGAGCCGATGTGGTTTTTCGCGGATCAGTTCCGGCACGATCGCCCCGTGATGGAGGTGATCGCCTCCGATGCCGTCGTGATTAACGACGTGCTGGCACAGCACTACGGCATTCCCGGCGTGACCGGGGCCCAGTGGCGACGGGTCGAACAGGTCGGCGATTTTGGGCGCGGCGGGTTGTTGGGATTTGGCGCGGTGATCGCGAAACACTCGGCGGCCTCACGGACCAGTCCGATCAAACGTGGGGCGTGGTTGGTTCAGATGCTGGGCGAGCGTTTGCCGCCGGTCCCGCCTGATGTTCCGCCGTTGCCCGAAACGCCACCCGCTGGGCTGAGCGTCCGCCAGATCACGGAACGGCACCGCGCCGACCCGCAATGTGCCGGCTGCCATCAGCGGATCGACCCGTTTGGCATGGCGTTGGAGGGCTTTGACGCGGTCGGCCGCCTAAGGCCGACCAGCGAACTCCAGGCCGGCGATACCGTGGGCATGCTGGTGGATGGCACCCAGATCGAGGGGATCGCTGGGCTGCGTGCCTACTTTACGGGGCCGAGAAAGGCAGATTTTTTGCGCAACATGGCCCAAAAACTGGTAGGCTATGCGTTGGGCCGGGCCGTCATAACCTCGGATCGCGCGTTGGTGGAGGAAGTCACCCAGTCCATGGCCGCGGGTGGTCGCTGGTCCGATGCGTTGCTGTTGATCGTTCGCAGCGAACAGTTTCGCTGTATACGCTCGATTGTCGAATAGGCAATCAGCCGGCACGGGTTAGCTCGCGGTTTTCGCCGGAACTGGACGCTGCCTCGTTCCGGCGATTTCGGTAACGGGTTGACGGACGATGCCTCACCACGACTTGATCGAGACACCCTTTCATTACGCAGGAAATCGCTAATGGCCACGCAAACCGGTTCTGTCTCGCGTCGTACGCTCCTGCGAGGGTTGGGGGTCTCGATGGCGTTGCCGTGGCTCGAGTCATTGGCGTTCGCCACGCAGCGTCGGTCGAGAGGAGACGCGGCTCCCCCCACACGCACGCTGGTGACGTTCACCGGCATGGGATTCCACTCGGAGCATTGGTGGGCGCAGGGTGATGGGGCCGCCATGCAGCTGGGGCCCTGCCTCCAGCCCCTGGAGCCATGGAAAGAACGGCTCGTCTTCTTGCGTGGCCTGTGGAATGAGCAGGCCAACAATGGCGTCATTCATTGCATGCAAACGGGGAACATGCTGAGCGGGGCGGCGATGTCGAAGACCGAGGTCCGCACCGGGGTCAGTTTCGATCAATTGCTGGCCCAGAAGCTGGGCGATCGCACGCGGATTCCTTCGTTGGTGTTGGGCTGCGAAGGACCGATTCCGGGTCTGCAAGATGGGCATCCGTTGCTCTACAGCTCGCACATTTCCTGGAGCACCGCGGTCTCGCCGACGTGGACCGAAACCCGGCCGGCGTTGGCCTTTGACCAATTGTTCCGGACGGATCGCAACCGGGGCGATCGTAGGGTCGTGGATGCGGTGCTCGAGGATGCACGGTCCTTGCGTCGTCGACTGTCCCTGTCCGATCGCCAACGCTTCGAGGAGTATCTGGGCAGCGTGCAGGAAATCGAAAGCCGGATCCAACGCGCGGGCAAGCAGCGGGATCAGGACGGGTGGCAACCGACCTTGACAGCACCCGATCGTCCGCGGCCGGCTGACGGGATTCCAGCGGACATTCCCGCGTATTGGCAACTGATGAACGACATCGTGTTGTTGGCGTTTCGCACCGATACCACTCGAATCGCGACGTTGAAGTACTGCAATGACGGGTCGGCGGAGACCCATACGCATTGTGGTGCGAAAGACCAGCATCACCAGATGGCCCATACCCAGCCGCCGGAACTTATCCCACTCAATCAGTTCTTCACCTCGCAGTTGGCGTATCTGTGCCAGCGGATGTCGGAGGTCCAGGAGGGGGAACGCACGCTGTTGGACAATACGGCGATCATGCATTGTTCCAGCATGTTGCATGGCAACCATGATGCGCGGCAGTTGCCGATCGTGCTGTTGGGTGGTGCGGGTGGTCGGCTGCGTGGCGGCCGGATCTTGGATTATCTGAATGCCTCGAACCGCCGCATGTGCAGCCTGTTCCTCAGTCTGATGGATTGGGGAGGCTTGGAGTTGGATCGTTTTGGGGATTCCGATGAACGGCTAGTCGGGTTGTAAACGGGGGACGGATGTCGTTTTGTCGAGCGAGTGGGCAACGGGTTTTGCAAATTTTAGGAGCCGACGATGTTTCGCTTTATCAATCCACATCGACAAACGCCCGGGTTGCCGCGACGAGACTTCTTGCGCGTGGGCGGCTACGGCTTGGGTAGCCTGGCCGCAGGTAGCTTGCTGGGGTCCACCGTCAGCGCGCGTGGGGCTTCGCTGAAGTCACCGTTGCGTGACAAATCGGTTATTTTTCTGTTTATGCATGGGGGGCCGTCGCAGTTTGAAACCTTCGATCCCAAGATGGACGCGCCGTCCGGCGTTCGCAGTGCCACGGGCGAGATCCCGACCGCGATACCGGGAGTGACTTTTGGCAGCACGTTCGAAAAGTTGGCGCAGCGAGCCGACAAGTTCAATATCGTGCGTTCGTTTGTGACGGGTGATGGCAATCACGACATCAAGCCGGTGATGAGCAACGACACTTTGCAGGCCAACTTGGGCTCGATTTATTCTCGGGTGGCGGGGCCCCTGCGTGTGGATTCGGCCATGCCGACGAACGTGACCTTGTTCCCGCGGGCGGTCGAGGCGGAGGCGGGGCCACCGATTACCGACTTTGGCAACTTCGAGTCGGCCGGGGAGTTTGGCAGTGCCTTTGCTCCGTTTGTACCGGGCGCTGGTGCGGGCTTGCAGCAGGACATGCAACTGAACGTGCCGCATGCTCGCTTGGCGGATCGGCGGAAGTTGTTGCAGGAGCTTGATGTCTGGAAGCGTTGGGCGGAGACAGATCCGGCAGTTCGCAATGCGGACGCCCTGCAGCAGTTGGGCTTTGATGCCTTGGTCAATGGCATCTCGGATGCGTTTGATCTGCGGCAAGAACCGGCCAGTATCTTGAGCAGTTACGACACGCGTCCGCATTTCCGTCCGGATCGAATCGACAAAAAGTGGAACAATCGCCAGCATTATGCAGATCACGGCACGTCGATCGGCAAGCAGCTGTTGTTGGCGCGGCGGCTGTGCGAGCGAGGTTGTGGGTTTGTGACGATCACGACCAGTTTTGTGTGGGACATGCATGCTGACGTTAACAACGCCCCGATGACTGAAGGCATGAGCTATGTTGGCGCGCCGTTTGATCATGCGGTGGCGGCGTTTATTGACGACGTCGAGGCGCGCGGACTACGGGATAAGATCCTGTTGGTCTGTTGCGGAGAGATGGGACGTACGCCGGTGATCAACAATGAAGGGGGGCGGGATCATTGGGGGAATTTGGCGCCGTTGCTGCTCTACGGGGGCGGTTGGAAATCCGGGCAGGTCATTGGCCAGTCGTCGCGCGATGGTGGACAACCCGCGTCCAACCCCGTGACGATTCACGATCTGTTGGCGACGGTGATGCATACGCTGTTTGACGTGGACCAGGTCCGCGTGACCGACGGTCTGCCTCGGAATTTGCTGAATGTGGTCGGACGCGGAGCCCCGATCCCGGGTCTGTGAGATGCGGTAGACCAGCAGCCCTCTGTAGACCAGCAGCCTCTGCTGGTTTGAATCGTGATGGCGGTATGTGTGATGGCGGTATGTGTGATGGCGGAATGAGGAATGTGGGGCGGAAAATCGCGGCTGTAGACACATCCCTGTCAGGTCGATCAACTTGATGTTCGGGTTGTTCGTCTCTAAACACTTGTCCGGAGCCCCGCTGGCGATGATTTCCCCCTTCGGCAGCGCCAATGCTGCGGGGCGATTACCGGTCGTCCAATCGCGTGAAACTCGCCAATTCTCTCACGGTTTCAAGATCGGCTGGCAGTGTCAGAGCCTGTTTTGCGCGAGCGAGTGTGACCTTCGCTTGTGCAATGGCAGCCTGTTTGAACGAGGGGTCGTTCATCATCGCCAAGGCTTCCAGTGCTTTCAGCAATCGTACTACCACTTCAATCGTGCTTGCCCCATCGCGGGCAATGGCCGCAAAGGCATCTTCAAACACGTCTGTTAATGCCAGTTCGGGAACTGCGACCCGATCATGTGTGATTTCTTGTGGGCCTGCACCTTCCGCGTATTGATGCCAATTAATTAATAGACGCAATGAAGTGTGCACGACTGCGATCGCGGTACCTGGGTCATTGACTGCTGATGAAAGCGCGTGACTAGCGATTTCTGACAGAACGATAAGTCCAAAGCGAGGATCTTGGTCGAAGACTCGCGAGTCGCCGATGACAAAGGCGTCGGCAATCGCCTTAAGATCTTCGTCCGAAGCCCCTTGGGGTGCTTCCGCAATCACCCAGGCGATGGGGCGCGAGGGCGTACCGAAAGTCCCTGGTAGCGCGGCGACCAAGACCTTCAGTTGAGACTCACTTGCTCTTTCTTGGATCGTATCGACATGAATCTGTTGCACATAGCCGACCGAAGTGGCGAAAATGGCTTGGGCATGGTTGGGTGGCTCGAAAGTTGGAATGCCTCCGAGTCGAGGCGATCGCTGTCGCTTGCGAATCGCTGCGTTGACGGCAGATTCAACTTTTTGGATCGTGTATTCCAGGCGTCCGAGGCGAGCGATCTTATCCACCCACCAAATAAACGATAAAATGACAACAGCAAATACGACTATCGTCATCAAAAATAAAACGATTTGACTCGCCTTGCCGGCGAAATGCCCGTTTGTCAGGGCGACGAGTGAAACAACGCTATAAATGAATGCTCCAATGAATGCCGAGAGCGCATTTTGCGATACGTCATCAGCGATGATCAGTGGAAACGATCGCGGGGTGGCGGAGTTACTGGCTGAAGCATAAGCGGAGACCATGGCACCGACCGAAAACGTGGCCATCACCAGCATGCTGGATGCCATCAGTTTCAGCAAGTCTTCAGTCGATTCTGTCGAAAAATCTGGTAGAAACCACTCGAGATAGGTCATGTCCAGCAGGCTAGCTAGAAAAACACCCGCGATGGATAAGATACAGAAACTGAGTGGTTTGAACCACAGCCGCTGGCGCACTCGAGCGAGAAGAACACTGAATCTCTCTTTCATTTCCAACCATTCTCCGAACGCAGAGGCAATTGATCGATCAACGGGAATCTGTCAGCCAAGCCCAACTGTCGAAAAAAAAGGAGTTCGTCTGACGCACTGTTCCTGCTAAAGGGTTGCGTTACCTACTTGCAGGCGATTGGCGCGCGTTTCAGCAACCGTTGCAATCTAGCATAGAATCGCAACGCACAGGAGCAGTCCGTTTCGCAGCGATTTTGTAATGCAGTGCGACATCCATTTCTCGCGCAAAATGTTGGTCTTCAAGACTGATTTTCAGCAACAGGCCGTTTTTAGGATAGAGAGAGCAGTGCACAGTATCCCAGGAATCATGATTTGCTCATGGTGGATAATGCCATGGGGTGTCTATATTGGATAAAGGTGGCCGAAGCGTTCTAATAGAGGTCGAGGCAAAATAATGGCAGCATCGATTCGAGTCACTAAATCAAAAGAATACGGACAATTCACTGGGCGTTGCCCACGACTCAGTATTGTTTTGGTATAATGAAGAGGGCGTGCGAAAAGAATCGGCAAGGGGACGGAAACAGTGTTATGGTCTCGACGTGGCTCTGGGCCCATCTCAACGGACAGGATGTCGCAGCACAGGCGAGGGAGGCTTTATGATCAGCGGTAAGACGCCGATGAATATCGGTGTGGTGGCTTCCGTCCGCGGTAGTGTGGTGGATGTTCATTTTGCGACCCAGTTGCCATCGATCCACACGCTGTTGCGTGCCGGTGATGGTGGTGTCATGGTCATGGAAGTCTTTGCTCAGTTGGACGAGCGACATGTTCGAGCGATTTCACTGACGCCCACGCAGGGATTGGCTCGCGGGATGCCGGTGACAGATACCGGAGGACCTTTGCAAGCACCCGTCGGCCGAGGTGTGCTGGCGCGAATGTTCAATGTGTTCGGCCAAGCGATCGACAGGCAGCCACCTCCCGAAGATGTGCAGTGGCGGAGTGTCCACCGTGCTCCACCGCCGCTCGCTCGACGTTCCACCAAATCCCAAGTCTTCGAAACAGGAATCAAGGTCATTGATGTGCTCTTGCCATTGGAGAGGGGCGGCAAGGCTGGTCTGTTCGGCGGGGCAGGTGTTGGCAAAACCGTCCTGTTGACGGAAATGATCCAAAACATGGTTGGACATCATGAGGGTGTGAGTATTTTCTGTGGCATCGGCGAACGTTGCCGCGAGGGTGAGGAGCTCTACCGCGAGATGAAAGAGGCTGGTGTGCTGCCGAACATGGTGATGGTGTTTGGTCAGATGAACGAGCCGCCAGGAAGCCGATTTCGAACCGGTCACGCCGCGCTGACGATGGCGGAGTACTTT
Source organism: Pirellulaceae bacterium (assembly GCA_018402565.1). Taxonomy (GTDB): domain Bacteria; phylum Planctomycetota; class Planctomycetia; order Pirellulales; family Pirellulaceae; genus M30B19. Next base: position 84,712 of record JAGYIQ010000008.1, read on the forward strand.
CGTGACGACGAACAACGGGACGTGCTGTTGCTGATCGACAACATCTTTCGCTTTATCCAGGCGGGCATGGAGGTTTCTGGCCTGATGGGTCAGATGCCTTCACGACTGGGGTATCAGCCAACGATGGGCACGGAGCTGTCGGCGCTGGAAGAACGAATTGCCAACACCGATACGGGAGCGATTACGTCGATTCAGGCGGTTTACGTACCGGCCGATGACTTGACGGACCCCGCAGCAGTGCACACGTTTTCCCACCTCTCTGCTTCGCTTGTGTTGTCGCGAAAGAGGGCTAGCGAAGGGCTTTATCCGGCCGTTGACCTGCTTCAATCCGGGTCCAAGATGACGACGCCGAGTATTGTTGGCCAACGGCACTACGAGCTCGCACAGGAAATTCGCCAGACGCTGGCCCAATACGAGGATCTCAAGGACATCATTGCGATGCTCGGGTTGGAGCAGTTATCGCCGGAGGACCGCAACGTGGTGGCCCGAGCGCGACGGTTGGAGCGATTTTTGACCCAGCCCTTTTTCGCAACCGAGCAGTTCAGCGGCATCAAAGGCAAGACCGTCAGTCTGGCAGACTCTCTCGACGGCTGTGAGCGAATTCTGCGCGATGAGTTCAAAGACTATCCCGAGAGTGCCCTCTACATGATCGGTAAAATTGACGAAGCCGTGCGTCAGAAACAGCCGTCACAGCAAACGGTTACGGAAGGCCAGATATGACATCGTCGTTTATGCGGCTTAAAGTGCTGTTGCCGTTCCAGGTCTTTGCGGAGAAGACCGGCGTGTTGCGTATCGTCGCGGAGACGCAGGAAGGTTCATTTGGACTCTTGCCCAATCGGCTCGATTGCGTAGCGGCTTTGGTGCCGGGGGTGCTGGTGTACGAAACGGAAGCGGAAGGCGAAGTTTTTTTGGCGGTTGACGAGGGATTGCTCGTCAAGACTGGACCAGAGGTGCTGGTGTCGGTCCGCAATGCGATCGGTGGTACTGAACCTGAGCGTTTGCGTGAAGCGGTCGAACAGGAATTCCTGGCGCTGAACGAACATGAACAGGGTGTTCGTTCTGTTTTGGCGAGAATGGAAGGTGACTTCATTCGACGCTTCGCGAGGCTCCAACATGAGTGATCCGGCCAAGACTTCGAGTGATAGCAAGCCATCGACGTTCAGTCGCAAGGTCGGGGCCACGGTCGCACGCAAGTTGAAGGCGCGACGCAATCCCTCGCCGGGGGTTTGGTATGGCTTGGGTATGATGGGGCTGATCGGATGGTCAATCGCTCTCCCCACACTATTGGGCGTGGCGCTCGGTGCCTGGCTGGATAGTCAGAAGTTGGGAGAGCGATCGTGGACACTGGCGTTGTTGGTCGCTGGGCTGACGATCGGCTGTTTGAATGCCTGGCTCTGGGTCGCCAAAGAGGCCAAGGCCTTAAACGATGAGGAGGAGAGTGACAATGAGTGAAACGGTGAGTTGGCTGCTGTCGGGGTTTGCCGGATTGCTGCTCGGGGTAGGTTTCTTTGGCGGACTCTGGTGGACCGTTCAAAAGGGGCTAACCGCGAGACAGCCCGCGCTGTGGTTCCTGGGAAGCTTGATCCTACGGACGAGTATCGTATTGATCGGGTTTTATGTCGTGGGCGGCGGCCAGTGGCACAGGCTGTTGGGTTGCCTGGTGGGATTCATGCTGGCGCGAGTGATCGTGACACGACTGACGGTACCACCGCTCGCGATGCCAACTGTCGCAGCCATTCCCACGGAGGCCAATCGTGCAACTTAGTCCCGACGAACAGGTCTTCTGGCAATATGGTTTCATCAAGCTCAATGCTACCATCGTCTACACATGGGGATTGATGTTGGTGATGGCGCTGGGATCCCGGTTCATCACGCGGCAACTATCGACCGAGCACACACGTTCGCGGTGGCAAAATCTGTTGGAGATCATTGTCACTGGAATTGTCAAGCAGATGAAAGAAGTGGGTCTGAGTGAGCCACAAAGGTATCTGGGCTTTCTCGGAACGCTTTTTTTGTTCATTGCGGTCGCCAGTCTCTTTACCATTTTCCCTGGTTATCAGCCGCCCACAGGCTCCCTCTCGACGACAGCGGCGCTAGCGCTCTGTGTCCTGGTGGCCGTACCCTTGTTCGGGATTCAAGAGCAAGGCGTCGCGGGCTACCTTGGTTCTTACATCAAACCGACGATTCTTATGTTGCCGTTCAATCTGATGAGCGAGGTTTCGCGGACACTGGCACTGGCGATTCGGCTGTTTGGCAACATGATGAGTGGGGCAATGATCGTCGGCATTTTGCTGGCAATTACTCCATTTGTATTCCCCGTCGTGATGACACTGCTTGGTTTGTTGACCGGCATGGTGCAGGCTTACATCTTCAGTATTTTAGCGGCGGTCTACATCGCAGCGGCCACCCAAGGACATCAAGCCAATCCGGACTTGGCAACAAACGCCCCCAAGGCACACTCCCAGACGAACGGAATTTCCCATGGATAGCATGACCATTATCGCGTTGACCTCTATCATTACGGCTGGCGTGACCACGGCTTTTGGCACGATGGCACCGGCATTGGGTGAGGGAAAAGCGGTCGCGACGGCACTGACAGCACTGGCGCAGCAACCTGATGCGTCGCCGACGATCACTCGTACGCTGTTCGTCGGTTTGGCGATGATCGAATCGACAGCGATCTACTGTTTTGTGATTTCGATGATACTCCTCTTCGCCAACCCGTTCTGGAATCACTTCCTTGCTCAGACGGCAGGACAATAAGCCATGCTGATCGATTGGTTCACCGTGGTCGCTCAGGCCATCAACTTTCTGATTTTGGTTTGGTTGTTAAAGCGATTTCTCTACCAACCGATCCTGGACGCCATCGATGCACGTGAGCAGCGAATCGCACAGACGTTGGCTGAGGCGGATGCGAAGAAGGCGGCAGCCCGCCTGGAGCGAGACGAATTTGAGCGGAAGAATCGAGAACTGGACGAACAGCGCCAATCCATGGTCAGTCGGATGCAAGACGAGGTCAGTGGCCTGCGGCAAAAACTGCTGGACGATGCCCAGTCGGCGGCGGAACGCTTGCAGACGAAGTGGCATGTCAATCTTCAGCGGCAACAGCAACGTCTGGGTGAAGGGATTAGTCGCCGCGTTCAGGATGAAGTGTTCTCCATCACACGCAAGACAATATTAGATCTGGCTGATGATGATCTGGAAGCGAGCATCATCAACGTTTTCATCGGCCGATTGCGTCAACTTGACGGCGAGGCGCTGGCAAACTTTGTTCAGGCTTTGACTGCGGCTGAGGCGGCGGTTCGCATACGCAGTGCCTTTGAGCTAACCGACGAGCAACAAACGGCCATCCGACAGGTATTGAGGGAAATATTCCCAGCCGACGCAGCGGTGCGTTTTGATTGCGAGCCGGAGTTGATTGCGGGCATCGAACTGACGGCCGGTGGGCGGAGGGTCGCCTGGAGTATTGAGGACTACCTCAAAACGCTGAAAGACAGTCTCGGTGACTTGGTACGGGAGCAGGATTCATCGCAGGGGACACCGACAGCCGAAAGTGAGTCGCTTGCATGAACGATCCAGCAGGCAACTCGGCCAGCGATTCTGACGATGATCTGAACACGGTCCTCGCATCAACCTTTCAACGGATTCGCCAGGGCAGCGAGTCGTTCAGGCCGGCGTTGACTTTACAGGACGTGGGCACCGTCACCACGGTTTCGGCCGGTATCGCCAAGGTATCGGGACTTCCGGGCGTGGGATATGAAGAGCTGTTGGAGTTTCCCGGCGGGGTGTTCGGCATCGCGTTCAACGTCGATGCTGACGAGGTTGGTGTTGTGCTGCTTGGTGACTACTGGCACCTCCATGCAGGCGATCAAGTGCAGCGCACAGGGCGAGTGATGGATGTGGCTGTCGGCGAAGGGCTCTTAGGCCGAGTCATCGATCCCCTTGGTCGGCCGCTTGACGAGCGTGGACCGGTGGAATTCCGTCAACGCCTACCGATTGAGCGACCGGCCGCTGCCATCATGGACCGTTTACCGGTAACCTCGCCGCTGCAGACGGGGATCAAGGTGATTGACGCGCTGATCCCCGTAGGACGTGGGCAGCGGGAACTGATCCTGGGAGATCGCCAGACTGGGAAGACAGCGCTGGCCATCGGCACGATCCTCAATCAGCGTGGAAAAGACGTCATCTGTGTCTATTGTGCGATCGGCCAGCGCGCTGCGGCGGTTGCCAATGCGGTGGCGACAATTCGCGAAAAGGGAGCTCTGGACTACACGGTGGTTGTCGTGACTGAAGGCAACGATCCGCCCGGTTTAGCTTATATTGCTCCTTATGCTGCGACCAGTATCGCCGAGTACTTCATCCAAGCGGGGCGAGATGTTTTGATCGTTTACGACGATCTGACGCACCATGCTCGCGCTTACCGTGAACTATCGCTGTTGCTGCGCCGCCCGCCGGGTCGTGAAGCCTTTCCCGGGGACATCTTTTACATTCATTCCCGGCTGTTGGAGCGGTCTACACACCTGAGGGACGAATTAGGCGGTGGCTCGCTGACGGCTCTGCCGATTATTGAAACCGAAGCACAACACATTTCTGCCTACATTCCCACCAATCTGATCTCGATCACAGATGGGCAGATCTACCTTTCACCCGACCTGTTTGACTTGGGCGTCCTCCCCGCCATCGACGTCACAAAATCAGTTTCACGCGTGGGAGGCAAGGCGCAGTTGGCGGCTTATCGTGCTGTCGCGGGTGATCTCAAGTTGGCGTATGCCCAGTTCGAGGAACTGGAGAGTTTTGCTCGATTTGGAGCTCGTATGGATGACGATGCTCGTCGCATCATCGATCATGGAAGGCGGATTCGGGCTTGCCTTAAGCAACCGGAATTTGCCCCGGTTTCTGTACCAGCGCAAGTGGCCGTGCTACTGGCGCTAACGTCTCGGGTGTTTGATTCTGTCCCGTTGAGCGAGATGGTTGCAGCGGAACAAGCCGTGCGCGAGGCAGTCGCGGAGATACCCCAGGACATTCTTGATCGCCTGGAGCGTGGCGAGAAGCTGAGCGATCCGGACCGAGATGCGATCTTGGCAATCGCTCGTCATGCCGTGGCTCGTTTTGGCTCTGAGGCGAACCCAGGCCAGGAGATCGGGCCGGTTGCAGAAGAGAGGGAAGCATGACAGACACCGTTGCCAGTCTACGTCGTAAAATCGAGGGTGCGGGCGATCTGCAGTCGGTTGTCCGGACAATGAAGGCGGTGGCGGCATCCAGCATCGCGCAATACGAGAACTCGGTACGTTCGGTGGTGGACTACAATCGCGGGGTTGAGTTGGGATTGGGTGTTTGCTTTAGGCAGTTGGACAATGCGGGTTTGTTGTCTCGATCGCCACAGTCGCCGGAGTCGCGATTGATTGGAGCGGTTGTCATCGGCACGGATCTCGGGTTGGTCGGTCGATTCAACGACGTGGTGGCCGAACATGCGATTGAGACGCTCAAGCAGTTGACTGGTGAGCCGCATGTCTGGGTGGTGGGGGAGCGCGTCCAACACCCTCTGCAGGACGCTGGTTTTTCATTGCTGGATTGTTTTCAAGTGCCTACCTCCGTTTCGGCCATCACGCCACTCATTGGTCGTATACTGCTGGAGAGTGAAGCACTTTTTGGCCAAAGCCAGGGCGGCGAACTCCATCTTTTTTACAACCGGCCGACAGCAGGCGGTGTGTATGCGCCGGTCAGTGAGCGTCTGCTTCCCTTGGATGCGGTCTGGGTAAAAAAACTGGCGGAGCGACCGTGGCCAACCAATCAACTGCCGGAGGTGGTCGGCGGTGGGACGGCGACGTTGCGGGCGGCGATCCGCGAATACTTATTTGTCTCGTTGTTTAGGGCTTGCGCTGAATCGTTGGCCAGCGAGAACGCCAGTCGGTTGGCCGCGATGCAACGGGCGGACAAGAACATCGGAGAAATGCTGGACGAACTTAACGCGAGCTATCATCGGCTGCGTCAAACGAGTATCGATGAGGAGTTGTTCGACGTCGTCTCTGGCTTTGAAGCGTTGAAAGATGACCACGAATGAGCCTGGGCAGAAAGTTCGGCGAGACCGCTTAAGCAAATCCGTCGGGACGTCGCAGGAGCAGCGTCGACAAAGTAAGCAAGTTGTTGGCTATCTTTGCTGTGTTGTTCCTACCTTGAGTAGCGGTAGGTCATTGCTATTCGGATTTATCTGACAAGCGATAGTACCTTTTTTAAGTCTGATATCGCACATTAACTGAAAAAGGCCGATGACAAAAACCAGTCGAATCGAGATAGCCCGATGTTTACCTACGGTTCCAAATGCGCGTGATGCGTGTGTACGGCGACTCGTGGATAGGGTGAGTGAAGAAGCTGGAATTGAGGATGTCTATCAGTTGGATTCGGACGGCGACACACCTGGGCAGCTCTGCATCCATTACGATCCTCAAAAGATATCGATTGGTCGCGTGCGAAAGCTTGCTCGCGGAGCGGGCGCTGAATTGGAACATCGGTTCGGGCACTTGATGCTGCCGATCGAGCCGATGCACGCTCGACAATCTCGGGCGGTCCAGTCGCGGGTGGAAAAAATTGCCGGGGTGTTGCAGGTCGGAACATCTCCCACGGGTGTCTTGTCCATCGAGTTCGATCGGCAGTTAACGGACGATGCCACCATCCGAACTGGGATACAAAAGATGGGTGCTCGAATCCTCGAAGCGTCGCGTGAGCCGAAACCGAAAAAAATGGGACAAGTCGAAAGCCGATCAGCTGCTGGGGGGTACAAAAATGCGTTTGGTGGTGTGTTTGGCGAGCAGGTCGATTTGGCTTTTTCGGCGATCTGTGGCGTGTTGCTGCTGACGGGCTGGTTGCTGTCGGTTTTGACGGACGTCACGCCGTGGCTATCTTGGAGTCTGTATCTCGGCGCTTATGGCTTCGGGGGCATCTTCATGTTGCGGGAGGCGATTAGAGACGTTTTGGCCTTCCGCTTTGACATTGACATCTTGATGTTGCTGGCAGCGGTCGGCGCTGCAGCACTCGGGGAATGGGCCGAAGGTGGCCTACTGCTGTTTTTGTTCAGTCTGGGAAACGGACTCGAACATTACGCCATGGGCCGGGCCAAACGCGCCATCGAGGCGCTGGCGGAGCTAACGCCACTCACTGCGTTGGTCTATCGTGATGGCACCACGGAGGAGGTGCCGGTGGAGCAGCTCCTGGTCGGGGACGTGGTGATCGTCAAGCCAAATGAGCGACTCCCAGCAGACGGGTTCGTGATCAAGGGCGAGGGGAGCGTCAATCAAGCTCCGATCACGGGCGAGAGCGTGCCTGTGGACAAGCGAGCAGTCGCTGATCCACTGCAAGCGGCCGCGAATCCCGAGCGACTCGAAGCACCGTTTCGCGCTTTTGCGGGAACCATCAATGGCAACAACGCTTTGGAAATTCAGGTCACCAAACTGGCCAACGAATCGACGCTTGCACGTGTCATTCAAATGGTGAATGAAGCCGAGACTCAAAAGTCACCCACGCAACGCTTCGCAGATCGGTTCGAACGTTACTTTGTACCGGCCGTTCTGACACTTGTCCTGGCGTTGGTTTTTGCTTGGACGATCATCGACGAGTCGTTCGGTGCGTCGTTTTATCGCGCGATGGCGGTACTCGTGGCGGCTAGCCCTTGCGCGTTGGCGATCTCGACCCCGAGCGCCGTGTTGAGTGGGGTGGCTCGGGCAGCTCGTGGTGGAGTGCTGATCAAAGGAGGTGGACCTTTGGAGAATTTGGGCACCCTCGGTGCAATCGCTTTCGATAAAACAGGTACCTTGACCGAGGGCAAGCCGCGTTTGACCGATGTGGTCACATTTGCAGGCGTCTCCGCAGACGAGTTATTGAACGTGGCGATTGCTGTCGAGCGACTGAGTGACCATCCGCTGGCGGCGGCGGTCGTGCGTGATGGCCAAAAGCGACTAACGAGTGATAGGGTCTTGCAGGCTCACGACGTGCAAAGCATCACTGGGCGGGGAGTTAAAGCGACGGTGGATGGTCAACTGGTTTACATTGGCAAGGCAACGCTATTTGCCGAAGTCGACGGCTCGCCGCTGCCGGAGGCATTGCGAGTGTCAGTCGAGCAGCTTAAGTCGCAGGGACGGACGACGATGGTTGTACGCCGTCGCGACACCTACCTCGGCGTTTTGGGCTTGATGGACACACCGCGGGCGGCGGCCAGGGAAGTGATTGTCAGACTGCGTGAGTTGGGCATCCGCCGCATGATCATGCTATCCGGCGACAACCAGGAGGTCGCTGATGCCGTGGCGCGAGAAGTGGGTCTTGATGAAGCTCGCGGAGACTTGATGCCCGAACAGAAAGTGGCAGCCATTAAGCAGCTGAGCGAGTCGGTGGGCGTAGCGATGGTTGGTGATGGAGTGAATGACGCTCCTGCGATGGCCCGGGCTACCGTGGGCATCGCGATGGGAGCAGCGGGTTCGGATGTGGCACTTGAAACCGCTGACGTCGCTCTGATGGCGGACGATTTGAATCATCTGCCATTCATTGTAGGTTTGAGCCGCCAAACGAGCCGTATCATTCTGCAGAATCTTTGGATCAGTCTCGGCATGGTCGCCTTCTTGGTTCCCGCAACGATACTTGGACTCCGCTTGGGAGTGGCGGTGGTGTTGCATGAGGGCTCGACGCTGTTGGTCGTACTCAATGCCCTGCGGCTGTTGGCGTATCAAAATAAACCAAGAATCCGCCCCTGATTGTATTCGATACCCCAGGAGAGGATCGCGAGCCGGGGATCGATTTGTGATTCCTCCGTCCGCTTTTCTGCTGCCAGAGGAATGGGGGCCAGCGGGAGGGTGGCGGCGAAACTTGATCAATGGGGTCGCGAAACTTGATGTACGACAGCCCAGTAGTTGGTGATTGCCTTGGCTCCCGCGATGAACTTGCGGCCTTGGTACTCCCCGCTGATCCATTCGGCGGCTTGGTCCGACTAGAGGCGTGCCGGGGACCGTCAGCCGGCGGCCAAAATTTGTAAGCCACTCTGTCACAAGTCAAACACTTGCCGGTAGTGGGATTCGGACCGCATCAAGTTACCCGATTTTTTGAGGAATGGAAGATGAAGAAGCTCAGCTTGATTCAAGCGTTGATTTGCGGCGGCAGCGTGTCGACTCCAAATCAACCGTTCAACGGTGACCATTACGGTACAATTTCGAAGTGCGCGGTCGTTCAACCCATGAACCAAGATCTGGCTTTGAGTGACGTGGCGGTGAAAGCGGAGCAAGATCGCCTGGAAGCCTATGAGCGAGGTCTGGAGCAAGTCGCAGCGACGGAATCGATGCAGCAACTGCACGCGAACTATGCGCGATTGGGCAGCCCCTTCAAGGACATGACGACAGTCCAGTTTGCGGATTTGTTTCATCGCAGTCGCGGGTTCACATTACCCGGGACCCGCGAAGTCGGCCAAAACATGTACCTGCAGGGATGGAATTCGGAAGTTCCCGCGTTGTCTGATCCGGAACCGGACGATTGTACTCCGGAGGAGATCGAAGCCTGGTATCGCAAGTTCTACGATCCGTGGCATGCCAAACGGCCGGAGCCGTCCCTGTGGGCGCACGAATTGCCCTTTGTCGATCCACAGCCGCAGCACGTGGTGCGGCCTGGATTCACGGTTATCGGAGGACGTGGCTATCGTTGGGGGATCGTATTGATGCAAAATTTTGACGGCGATTATGTAGCGATTGGGCAGCTGAAGCCCGACTTCAAACCAGAATCAGCCGGCAGAGAAAACCAAGTTCCGCCGCTACTTGAGGGAGCGAACCGCTGATCGACTCGGATAATTTGCGTTTGTACAGAATGGGAAGTGCGAAGTCCAATGGTGGCAGGAGTCAGTGCGAGTGTCCCTTGATCGGATTGACGGGCTATTCCACGAATTCGAAGCCGTCTGACACTGAAGGAGGAACAGTCATCCCAATTTAAAGAGATTATCGAACGGCGGCATCCGCGTATGCTAGATGTCCGACGGAAGGGCGCAAATGAGATGCTGGCCGAGTTCCAGGCAATGGAGGATGAAGTGGCTGAGTTCCTTGATCCGAAACAGCGGGAGGCCTGGCGAAAGATCGCTGAGTCGGTCCGAAATCGCTTTATTGCAGTCAGCCCGTAATGCTCTGTCGCAGGCAAGCGTTAGGCTCGGCTGGTAAATGCGGCAGGCGTCAATTGCCGGAACGGCCCTGTGGGTGCTGCGGACAATTGGCTCCTGAGGCCTGTGCAGCATCCTAAGATTTGGTTGCGACTTAGCTCCAGCCTTGCGACCGTTACCGAAGACATTCGGCTATCCTGGCCGGGGTTGGGACTCGGAAGCGAGCGATCCTTGCCGCTGGTCTGGCAGGAAAAAACACACGGATCTGGGTGGCGGTCAATAAGAAATCGCGAAAAACGGGTGTTTTCGCGGGAGAAAGCCGGTTTTCTCACCTTGGCTTTTGCATCCTACCAATTTGGCTCAGTTTTGAACCAATTCTGAAAGCTCCCCCGCCAGGGCTCGAACCTGGGACACGCGGATTAACAGTCCGCTGCTCTACCGACTGAGCTACAGGGGAATAGATTGTCCGGACAGGATACCGATTGTTGGCCCCTTGGTCAAGAGCACCTGAGCCGGCAAAAGGTTCATCTCGGAGGGACCCGCGTGGATTAATCCCGACAGGTCGGCAGTCTACCGACCGAGCTAAATGGGGATATCGAACGACTATACTGGCAAATCCCGTCCTCCAGTCGCGAGCCCTTTGGCCCGTACACGGCTGCCCCCGCTTTGGCCCCCGCGCGGCCTCAAAGGGCAATCTTAACGATCTGAGACCCCGCCGACAGACCGGATATGAATCCACTTGCGTGGTGGCTCAGTCGGTAGAGCAGTCCCGACGTGTCGGGATTAATCCGCGTGTCCCAGGTTCGAGCCCTGGCGGGGGAGCTAAGATTTTTGGCTCGGAAAGAGCCTGTTAACCAGTTAACACAGAAAGTCGAGAGCCAATGCTCTCGGCTTTTTGCGTTAAGTGCCGGCTTTTCAGGGGTTTACGACGATTCGGGTCGAGCGGTGTCAGTTTTAGTTCCGAACCGGTTGCTCTCGATCTTCCGCGAGCAACCATGGACCTGGGGCTCGGACCCCGGGAGCAACCCTTTCGAACTCTCTGACTCTCTGGTTAACAAGCGTTGTTACTTAACAACCCGGTTGCTCTCGCACCCCGGGAGCAACTATGATTTTAGGGGGGAGTGAGTGGCGAAGCCAACGGTCGCAAGGATTGATTTAAGTCCGAAGCCCACGAGAATTTAGGTTTACTGAGGAATCGCCAGCAATGCAGCTAACACGACAACCTGAGCTTGAAGTGCATTCAGTTGTCGCGTTGGGCGAATTCAATCCGATGATATTTCATCCTTCGTGGTTTTCGCAAAATGAACTGCTGCCACCCGAGGAAACCGACGAAGCTGAATCACCTATCGTGACCAGAGAGATTTCGACATTCACTGTCAGCGATATTCATGTTCAAGTTGAGCAAGGAAGGTTCGGCTTGACAACCAAGAACTCTGCAAAAACACCGTTGTTAAGGGACCTTGCCATTGGCTGTTTCACACTGCTGGAACACACGCCGCTGAATGCAATGGGGCTCAATCTAGATTACGATTTTGAGATGCGAACAATAGATGAGTGGCATGCGGTTGGGAATCGCCTTGCCCCAAAAAGTGCGTGGTCAAACATTCTTGAAAACCCTGGGATGCGGGCGATTGTAATGGAAGGCAAGCGAACTGGCTGCTCGGCTGACCAGATCCACATTCGAGTTCAACCATCTAACCGAGCTGGGCAAGGCATTTATGTTGCGGTCAATCAACACTACATTCTACACGCGACGAACCGTAAAACGGTTCGTCAACGAAATGTCGAAGCGCTGCGGATTCTAAAGGAAGACTGGAACTCATTTAGGCATTACGCCTCAGAAGCAGCGTCGTCAATTATTGCCGGGCCAATCGCTTAGAGAGTACTTCATCATGAGCCTAACGCTAAATCAAACGGACACCGGCATTCACGATCGCGAACTGGATGTTCGGACGCTTTCGCTACATCCCAACGAGTGGTTTCCTCCGGACCGCAAAGACGATGCGACGCATTCAACCGCATTGGAGCTAGACAGTGCGAAACTACAGATTGGAACTACTCGTATATTGCCATCCGCCTTTGGGACACCGATTCGGAAGTCATCCCTCGGCGTAAAACTTTCTGGCCACCGCTTTAAAGTGCTTCAGCAGTGGGAATGCATTGTAACCGCAGTTCAGGACGACTGCGTCTGCTGCGAAATGCATGATCTCAGTGTTGAGTCCAACCCAATTGAGTACGCTGAGGTTCTCGTTGAGGAGTTCAGTGAATACGACCGACCAATACTGACTGAAGGATCGGTTTTCTATTGGAGTGTAGGCTACATTCAAAAAGCGAACGGACAGATTAGAAAGAGCTCTGAATTGCGAGTCCGAAGGATGCCATCCCTTACGTCCTCGCAGAAAGTTGAAATTGCAAGAAAGGTTGGCCAACTTCGTGATCTCATCAGCAATGAGTGACACGGCGTTGGTCGCGCCGCAACCTCACGAATTAGACGTCGTTGTTTTTGGGCCAGGTGTGGGAGAGAGCATACTTCTGCACCTCGGAGAAAACGATTGGTTCGTGATAGACTCCTGTAAGTTTCCCGGAGAAAAAACTCCGGCCGCGCTAAAATATCTCTCTTCGATTGGCGTTGATCCGTCCGTTTCCGTCAAACGCATTCTGGCTACCCATTGGCATGATGACCACATAAAGGGTTTAGGGGACATCGTCCGGGAATGTCCCAATGCTAGGTTCGCGATGTCGGGAGCCTTAGCAGGCGAACAGTTCTTCCAATTGGTGCTTGAGGTGGAGGCAAGCAATAGGCTCGTGAGCGGCTCTTCGTCCGCAACTGAATTTGCGGACATCCTCGAAGAGCTACGCCGTCGCGGACAGCGTATCGCATACCCGGATTTCTACGCACAGGACGCAATGGTTCTGTTCAAGGACGGTGGATATGGAAAGACAGCGTTTGTCCAGGCCGTGAGTCCTTCATCTGCGACGGTTACCCATGCGATGGCGGACGTTGCGTCAAAAATTATGACGACTGGCGGGGTACGAAGATTTCGGCACCCTGCGCCAAACGACTTGTCAGTTGCAGTGCACGTACGAGTCGGTGGATTAAGTCTCCTGCTGGGAAGTGATCTCGAAAACACCGATGACGCTGCCTTTGGCTGGAAGGCAGTGCTCGTTTCGCCATCTTTACCATTCGGAAAGAGCCAGGTTTTTAAAGTTGCTCATCATGGTTCGTCGAATGCCGACCACAATGATGTCTGGGCGACCTTGCTTGGTGCTGATCCAGTTTCAGTTGTAACCCCGTTTTCTCGGCTGGCTCAGCCGCTCCCAAGCGAGTCAGATATTGAAAGAATCAAGCGATGCACTCGCAATCTGCTTTGCACGACTTGGCCACCTTCGGTCAAACCGCCTAAACGCCGTGGCGTTGATAAACTCGTGGAAACTGCCACGAAAACACGATGGGCGATGAATCGCAAGCCGGGGTTTGTACGGATTCGGATTGACTTGTCCACACAGACGATCGAAAGTCCGAAAATTCAAACATTTGGTAGCGCCTGCTACCTTTAGTCGCTCTTCCTAAGCTCAGGACGTACACCGATCACTCAGTAAATCGCATCGATTCAACATTCTCCGCCAACTCGCTCGTCCGCCCGGTGGGTAAACAATAGAGGCCGCGTCGGCCACGAACCTGCCCCCAGACATCGCCGCGATTAGTGGCTGTTCTCTTGCGGAGATTTTTACGACAACCAACTGCGCTGAAACATCGCGCACGTCCGACGAGCAGTGACGTTTCGACGTCGCATCGGTCCTGGTAGCGGGAATTCTGCGGATCCGGGAGCGGCAGTCGCTACATGCGGCCAAATTGGGGAAAATCCGAGCAATTTCCCGTCCGTTGTCCTTGAGCTTACCGGCGAAACTTGCTCAGAGTGATGCACGGTTGTTAAAGTACCGCGGCCAGATCGATTCCCAATAACACTATTTCGCCACATTGCAGGGGGACGCTTAGCAAAACCACGGGGGCGAATCTAAGTTGAGCCCGATCTACTTTACGAATCTCCGTGTTTGGTTCGAAATTTGATGATTCGCGCGAACCGATTCAATCTCCAAGCGTCTAACCCTACAGGCCGTAGCCCATTCGGGTGCGGACGATAGAACCTGGCAAGCCATCAAACACCGGAAACGGAACCATGTCCTCAATACGGCCGAATGACCTCAGGTCAACATTGACCGAACGAATGAAGGAACAGGCGAGTAGGATCGCGTCGCCAAACGCGAATCGGCGATCCTTTTGTCCACAGCGGAGGTGACACTCGGCGGTACTAACGCAGCGACGTTGGCCAGCCCGGTGTGACTCCAAGTGACACCGGGTTTTTTCGTGCCTATTTCCTACGTCTGACTGACAGACAGAAGGACTGGTAGCTGAGACGGTCTAGCAGCGGTTTGAAGAACCGCGGACGAGGGTTCGAGCACCTCCCAGTCCACTGAGCAGCGGAGCAATAGAACAACGCAAACAATCACGGCTCGTTTGACTTCTGGTGAGGTCGCTGGTCTTTCAAGCCGGCTAGGTCGGGTTCAAATCCCACACGAGTCACTGATAGGAACAAATGGGCTTGCCGACGGGTCGGCGCTTTGACTTGCACTCAAGGCTTCAGGGTTCAACTCCCTGCTGGTCCACTGACAGAACAACGAGCGGGCGTGAAGTGTAATGGCTGGCACAGATCGTCAGGGGCGATCGAGAGCGGTTCGATTCCGACACACCCGACTTAAGGAGATGGTAGTCGAGGGCTGGTGGCCCATACCCGGCTGATAACCGAGTCGCGCTGAGTTCGATTCTCAGGTCTACCACTGCCGCAGGTTCGATTCCTTCCACGCCAACTGGGACGACAAAACACAAATGGGATTGTGGCAGACAGGGTAATGCGCCGGACTCTTAATCCGGTCGATGTGGGTTCGATGCCCACCGATCCCACTTTTGAAGTGAGAATTGAGAAGTGAGAAGTGTGAAAATTTCACACCTCAGGCTTCAAACTTTGCACTTCTCCGATCTTTGACCATTTGGTTGAGCCAGCAAAAGGCGTCCATGGTGTAGTGGTAACCCATCTCCTTGCCAAGGAGGAATTGCGAGTTCGATTCTCGCTGGACGCTCTTCCGTTATCAGGCTGTGTTTGATTGAGTTCGACTCTCAATAGCGTCTCTTTTGTTTCGGCCCATTGGTCCAGCCTGGAGTGGACGCCGCCCTGTCACGGCGGAGATCACCGGTTCAAATCCGGTATGGGTCGCTTGAATCAACGGGTGTGGTACGCCAATCCCGATGAATCGGGACGCGGCTTGTCTTAGGAACAAGTGATTGAGGTCCATGAAGGAGGCGTTACATGATGGCAAGTCGTTGGGAGGGAACACTAATCTTCGCTGATCTACGCTGATCTGTGATGGTTCAGCTACGGCTGACGCGCGATGTTCCAGCCGCGATTTTAGCGTTCACAAGTTGCTGCGATTGACTGAAAATTAGAGTTTCGGCTGTCCAAAGAGCGAACGTCGTGGTTTGGACCACGCCAATCGCTCAGGGCGTTGAAGCTATTTCTCGTGTTCGCCCTATCCAGCCCTCGGCAGGCTTCCAGAGCATGTCGAAGGCATCTCCCGAACCTGCTGCCAGTGCGGGTGGCATCAGGAAATCGGCAAGGTGACCTGCAAGCTCACTTAAGCTCATATCTTCTCCGCTGAGGCCGCTCTTTTTCAAAAACGCATTCCATTGTATTGACTTCAGCCTCTCAAGTGCAAATCGGACTAATACCAGGTCGAAGGCTTCGCTGTTCCTTTTCGCATAATTCAGCAACCTTGCCTTGATCGATACGGCCATGTCTCGCGGTTGCTTTTTCCTCATGCTGTAGCCTCTAGATAGGGTCGTATCACATTGGCCATGCGACATGCCTTGGCCGCTTCCCAAAGCTGGTCGACGGTCGCCTTGCGCGAACGACGGCAATCCTTGAGTGCCTCGATGGCTACATCGAGGCCAAGCTTGTTGCGATACTTAAAGCAGTCGGCAACTGTCTTGGCAGCCGAGTATACCGAAATTGTGACGCCTTCGATTTTTCGCTGTTCGATGCCGAACGATCTTGCCTCGCCAGAGAATCGTACAATCCGAAGGGGGGGATAGCTGATCTGTGGTTTTCGATCTCTTTCGCCGATCGCTAGCCACACTTCAAAGGGCGACTGTGTGGTGAGGTCATGAATTCGCAGGGCGCTAAGCAGGCAGACGGTGGCATTCGGTGAAAGCTTGCAAGCTTCTACAATCGATCGAAACTCGCTTGGCTCCGATCCCGGAAGCGTGTACAGCCCACGCCCAGGACGCTCGAGAGTCCCTTGTTGGTAGAGCCAGTTGAGGTAGGAGCCGGCGATCCCGATCGCCTCGGCGTCGCGTGGCCGAACGACTTCCATACGTTTGAAAAGCCCTAGTACCTGTTCTTTTTTTGTAGCAGTCATTTTTTGACTATGTCGGGAGATGTTGTTAAGTCCTGACATATTCTAAATCAGGCTGATACATCGCTGCAACCCCGGGGCTTTACGTGTCGGGATGAATGTGTCGCAATCTAAACAATGAGCATCAATGATAATGATCGAGATCAGTGGGCGACGGCAGTTCCGAAGCGTGGCAAGTTTGAGTGAATTGATGAGATTGTCCGCCTGAAGGCGGGACTACAAAAGGTTCCAGCTACGCTGCTGATTGAGACCGATTGGCACGTTTTGCCCGGGGCATGCTCAACAAACAAGCGGCGGCTTCGAACGCGAGTACCCTCCCGATTCATCGGGAGGGAGTACCCTCGTACGAAAACGAATCAGCTGACGATCTTGCGATAAGTCGGCAAACGATCTTAGGTGGAACGCCACGAACCAGCGAGAGTTACTCGGCGACGTCGTAGCAGTAGAGGATCTCTTGGTCCTTGAGGTACAGCTTGCCGCCCGAGACCACGGGATGGGTCCAGATCCGGCCGTCTCGCTTGCGCTGCTCCGACTGCGGTGACAGCACAAAGCGACCACGCTCGCGCCAGCCAGCGTCCGAGGGCTCGACCAGGACGATTTCGCCGCGGTCCTCCGATTGCATGATCAGTCGACCGCCGGCAAAGGTCAGGCAGCCCTTGCCCAACGCGCCCTCTTCCCACAAGGACTCGCCACTGGCGAAGTCCTGGCAGGTCCAACCCGGTCCATCCGAGTAACCATAAAGGTGATCGCCGACCTTGATCACGCCGCCGTGATGGTTCTTCATGACTTTGTTGCGGTAAACCTCGGTCACGCTGTTGTCGGCTGCGATCTCCACCATCATGCAGCCCACGCCGTAGCCGCTGGAGATATAGACGCGGTTGCCATCGGCGATTGGCGTCGGGATCACGGCCACACGACCGGGCCAGTCGACCGACCAAAGCTGTTGGCCGGTGGAGGGATCCAGGCCAACCAGCCGCTCCATCAATAGCTGCACATACTGCTTCTTGCCATGTGGGTGAGCCACGATGACGGAAGAGTAATGGGCAGTGCCCTGGCAGCTGTCGGACTGCCAAGCGAGCTTGCCGGTGCTCTTGTCCAGGGCCACGATCGCGCCCCCATTGGGGCCGCCGGGGGTCACGACCACGTAATTCTCGTCGACCAGCGGACT
This sequence comes from Pirellulaceae bacterium, assembly GCA_018402565.1. Lineage (GTDB taxonomy): Bacteria > Planctomycetota > Planctomycetia > Pirellulales > Pirellulaceae > M30B19. The sequence goes on from JAGYIQ010000008.1 coordinate 102,465, forward strand.
CTCCGAGTAACCCCAGGTCGGCACGCTGCCGCCGAAGTCCGTCAGGTTGGCTCGCCAGATTTCACTCCCGCTATTTTGGTCGACGCAGACCAAGTTGCCCTGCGCACCCAAGGCGAATACACGACCATCAACCACGGTGGGTGTGCTCCGCGGACCATCGCCCCAGTTATTGACGAACAACGTTCCCAGTTCGGCTCGCCATTGTTCTTTTCCGGAGTTGGCATCCAAGGCCAAGAGAAATTCCTGATCCTCAAAGGCGCCGACTGTGAACAACTGGCCCTGCACAACGGCGATCCCGCCGTAGCCCAAGCCGGTGGCGGTGTTGGTCCAGAGCTGAGCCGGGCCACCTTCGGGCCAAGCCTGCATCAGGCCGCTTTCCGTGGAGCGACCTTCGCGGTTGGGGCCACGCCATTGGGCCCAATCATCGGCTGCGGCAGTCAGCGTGACCGAGACACTGGAGAGAGCCAAGGCTCCGCAAGCCAGCCAATTTTGCGTCGCGGGAACGATCCGACCCAGTAGGGAGCAGCGATTCATGGAATATACCTCGGGTAAAGTGGCGTGGACCTGACCCCAGCACGACGGCTCTTTACCGATCGACGCGGGCGTTCCGCCGGTCTTGGTTGGTCTGATGTTACGTTGTGATGTCGATTGGACTCGATGCCACACAGGGTTACCCCCAGGGCTGTGAATCTTGCGTCCGCCCCTGCCAGAATCCTGCTCCAACGCCCGTTTTGGCGTGTTTGCAGCGGCGGCGAGGCTGCCCCACGGAACCGCTGATTTTACTCAATTTCGGGCCGCGGGAACTAGGGGTTGGCCGGAGGGGGGACGGCCAGCGAGACTTCTACCAATCGCTGGGCCAATTGGTCGATCCGACAGAGGACTTCCGGGTCCTGGACGGCGTCGGCGGTGAAGGCGTTGCCAAGGGCGTAGACGAAGCGGGGCAGGATCAGGCAGCGAAAGTCCAGCATCAGGCTGTTGGCGAAGGGCATCAGGCTCATGTAGGAGCCACCCCCACCGGCGGCACAGAGCAGTCCGACGACCTTGTCCTGCCAGGCTCGGCTGGTCAGCTCCACCACATTTTTCAGGGCGGCGTTGACGTCAAAGTTGTAGATCGGCGAGGCGATCAGGATACCTCGAGCCCCGCGGATCTGGGCGGCCAAGGGCCCGACGTTGGGGTCGCTGTAGGCCGTTTGCCCGTCGCACAGCGGCAGGGGGAGCTGGGCCAAGTCGACCCAGGCCACGCGGGCCGCTTGAGCCTGGCTGTACTCCTGTAAGCGTTCGAAGGCGGCCTGGGCCAGCATCCGCGAGCGGCTGGTCGGGTGCAGGCTGCTGGAGATGACCAGAAATTCGGCGGGCGAGGTCGGCGTGTCACTGCTCATCGGCGGAGGTCCTGAAAACGGGTGCGAGTGCTTTGTCGGCAGCGGCTGGCTCTCAGCTCGAGGCGGGGTGGTGGCAAAGCACGGGTTGGCTTGGAGTGCGGCTGGGTCAATTTAATCGGCCGAGGGGTTTTGTCGAGTCCGGTGGGTGCGGTGCCCACAACGGGGCCGATGTCGACTACAATCGAGGCGACACCTGTTGGCGTGCCGGCCGATCCGAGAATGGACGCATTCCCGGGCTGGCGGACGCCGTGCCCAATTGCCGTTAATAAAGTGAGTAGGTAGCGCGGATGGCTGAACCTAAAGCGGACGCCCCCACCAATCTGATTATCCGTTTGTTGAACGTGGTGGAGTGGGTGGGGAACAAGTTGCCGGACCCGGTGGTCTTGTTTTTGCTCGGTATCGCCTTGGTGGCGGCCCTGTCGTACCAGTTGGCCCCTGTTGAGTTCGCGGAACTGGACCCGAGTTCCAAGCAGCCGATCCGGATCGTGAATCTGGTCAGCCTGAGCGAGTTGGCGTCGCTGCTGACGAACATGGTCAAGGAGTACGTGAACTTCGCGCCCTTGGGTGTGGTGTTGGTGGCTCTGTTGGGGGTGGGGGTGGCCGAGCGAGCGGGTTTCATCAACGCCTTGCTGAAGGCGATGCTCAGTTTCACGCCGCGGTTTTTGTTGACGCCGATGGTGATCCTGGTGGCGATCGTCAGTCACACGGCGGCCGACGCGGGTTATGTGTTGGTGATCCCCTTGGCGGGAGTGATGTTCTATGCGGCCGGTCGGCATCCCTTGGCGGGGATCGCAGCGGCGTTTGCTGGGGTGTCCGGCGGCTTCAGTGCCAATTTTGTGCCGTCGGGGATCGATCCGCTGTTGGCTGGCTTGACTCAGGAAGGGGCCAAGGTTTTGAACCCCGATTATGTGGTCAACCCGCTCTGCAATTGGTACTTCACCGCCAGTTCCTCGTTCTTGATCGTGTTGGTGGGTTGGGCGATCACGGATTGGTTGATTGAGCCCAAGTTGCAGGGAACGCCGGTCAACGGTGATCCGGCGGCGATCCCACAAATTGAAGAGTTGACTGGGCGAGACTATTTCGCGTTGGTCGGGGGCCTGGGCAGCATGGCCGCGGGTGTGGCGCTGTTGGTGTTGTGGGCCATGCCGCCGGATTCCTCCCTGCGCGATCCGCTGGGGTCATTGGTGTCGGTGAAAAACGCTCGGTCGGCGATTGGCCTGGAGTTGGAGCCAGGGGCTGATGGCTTCGTGGTGTCGAGCGTGAAAGAGAAGAGCGCGGCCGCGGCGGCGGGGCTGCAGGCGGGGGATGTCGTGGTCTCGGTGGGTGGGACCCCGATCGAGAAGCTCTTGGAGGACGAAGATGCTGAGTTGGAGATGCTATTCAAGGCGGACAGGCCAGTGATCGTCGAGAGCCAACGGGCGGGTGTGGTGAGTCGCAGTATTCTGACGCCCAAGGCCATTCCGGGCGCGCCGCTGATCGGGTCGATTGTTCCGCTGATCTTTTTGCTGTTTTTTATCCCGGGCATTGTGTATGGTTACTTGTCGGGCAACTTCAAGAACCACCGTGATGTGGTCGCGGGCATGTCGACGGCGATGGGGTCGATGGCCTATTACATGGTGTTGGTGTTTTTTGTCGCACTGTTTATCTACGTGTTCATCCGCACCAACATCGGGTTGCTGTTGGCGGTCAAAGGTGCGAATGCTTTGGAGGGTCAACCTGCAGTTTTGGTGGTTTGCGGCATCGTGGTGTTGTCGGCCTTTGTCAACCTGTTGATCGGTTCGGCCAGTGCCAAATGGGCGATGTTGGCACCGATCTTTGTGCCGATGCTGATGAGCTTGGGTATCTCACCGGAGTTGGCTCAGGCCGCTTACCGCGTGGGGGATTCGGCCACCAATATTGTCACGCCGTTGCTGCCGTATTTCCCGTTAGTCGTGGTGTTCGCGCAGCGGTATTACAAAGAGGCGGGGATTGGCACCATCACTTCGCTGATGTTGCCGTACTCGATCAGTTTCCTGTTCCTGTGGACGATCTACTTGCTGTTGTACTGGCAATTGGGTCTGCCGCTGGGGATCGGTGGCGGTTATCAGTACGCCCCGCCGACCTAAGGACTTGTTGGCAATCAACTGTCCGAACTAAAAATCAGCCGGCGTGCGTTAGCACCCGGTTTTTGCGGGAAACCGAACCACCGATGACAGACGCTGAACGAACCCCCGCCCAAGTCGCGGGTGACCTGAGTGCCATGCGGCGCGACTATCAGGCGACGCCGTTGCAAGATAACGAGATGGATGATTGTCCGTTTGTCCAGTTCGAGGCCTGGTATGGCCAGGCGGTGGGCGAGAAGTTGTTGGAGCCCAACGCCATGGTGTTGAGTACGGTGGACGAGTCCCACCGCCCGGCGCAGCGGACGGTGTTGCTAAAGTATTACGACACATCGGGCCTGGTGTTCTTCACCAACTACAACAGTCGCAAGGCCCAGCACATCGCGCGGCACCCGCACGTTTCGCTGCACTTTTTGTGGTTGCCGTTGCAGCGGCAGGTGGAAATCAGCGGAACGGTGGAGCAGGTATCGACGGCCGAGTCCTTGAAGTATTTTGCGTTGCGGCCGCGGGGCAGCCAATTGGGGGCCTGGGTCTCCGAGCAGAGTTCCGTGATCTCGTCGCGGAGCTTGTTGGAAGCCAAGTTCAATGAGCTGAAGCAAAAGTTTGCCAACCGCGAGGTGCCGCTGCCGTCGTTTTGGGGCGGCTACCGCGTGAAGCCCGATCGGTTTGAGTTTTGGCAAGGGCAGACCAGTCGCCTGCACGATCGGTTTCTGTACCAGCGCCAAGCCGACGGCCGCTGGAGTCGCCAACGGTTGGCACCGTGAAAGCGATTGGGCTGGGGTAACCGTTCACGGTTGATGGTCCGTTTTTTGGGTTGGTGCGTTCCGCAAGTCGGATGGTTCGAGGGGTCTGCTTTTGGCATTCTCCAGTTGTTTTTGCTCGCAAACGATCGCACGGTTGGTCTGACTTGCTCCACGATACCCGACGTCGCGTGAGCGGTTAGCACTTGTCCACAACTTCGTTACTGAAATAGTCGGGACCGGTCAGCGTCGAATGCCCACAAAAACCGGGTGCTAACGTACTCCGGCTGATTTCCAATTCGGTAAGTTAATGACTGACAAGTCCTTACCAGCTTGGGCTGCCTCCATTGGTTTCCCTTCGGGCTAGGTCGTTAGTTATTGCACTGAGTCTTTGATTTCGTCGCTAATCAATAAGTGTCCATAGTCGTACGATTCGGCAGGTTCGATTTTTGGGTTGAATCGTGCGGTTTTGTCGGTCTGCAGCGCTGGTGATCTGCTGAACCAAATCACGACGGAGTTATCAGTGGAGGTCGGTGCGCGATAGCCAAAATCAAAACCATTCGGGGCCCGCCAATCCGCAGGTCGAAGGCCGATTTTTGTCAGCTCTGACAATTGGTTTGGCCACACGCCAAATCGGAGCTTGAATTGTCGAATGGCCAGGCCGGTATTTACAAAACGCTCATGCGATACCACCTCTAACCATTTCCTTTGCCAGCGAAACTCGTATTCCAAGGCAGTGGATTGGCCGTTGGCATCGATTTCAGCCAGTGCACGAGCAAGTTTCTCAGGATCTTTCCATGACGGCTCTACGTTGACCAGTGATTGCCGACGGAGCAAGCTGGCTCGAACGAATGTAAGATTCATGTAGGGTCCAACCAAGGGCAGATCCACCTCTTGGGAGAGGAAGTACCAGGTTTGTTCTGCAATTTGGTTTCGCATTTGCCATTCGTCCTTACGCCACAGGTCCGAAATTTCGGCCGATGGGCGGGTTAATTCTCGCAATCGTCGCAGTTCCTCGTCGTTCCAACCGGGTACGGTCAAGCAGGCAGCCAACAGCCGCAATCGTGTTGCGTGCAGATACATGAACGAGTAGACGCGGGATGTAAAGCTATAATGCATCTCGACGACCTCCAGACGGTCCAGTTTTTCGAAGGATCGTAAAGTGCCCGGTCGATCGGCCTGCTTTACGTGCAGCAGCAGTTCCAGCTCGATGTACCGACGAATGCCGGACAGGTCAATCTCGGACATGTAACCGGTGGAGGCGTCAGAAAAAGCTCGAGGCACCCAAATTGGACTTGGCGATCGAAGCAGGACGTCCAATCGCTCGTCGAGCGGGCGCAGGTCGGCCAGCAAGCGTTCGGCGTCGGCTTCTTCGAGATCCAAAGCCGATGGAGCAAGAGTTGAATCACTCCATTGCGCTGAAGACCACAAGCTCAGCGTCGGTAAACTGAACGCGGCCGATAGGATCCGGTTCAGTTCGAGCCATTCGAGGATTCCCGAGGTTGTCGAATTCTCGTAAAACAGCTGTGTTTGTCGCTGTGGGGTTAACTCCTGGTCGATTGCTGTCAGTTTTTGCCGATAGGTTGTGAGCCACTGTTGATCGAAGTATTGATTCACTGCTTGAATGCTGCTAGACAGCAATACCAGCAGCGGAGGCAATAGCCACAGCCAAGCCCAAGTGAAGGCACGGTGATTAGGGTTTGATGCCGTCTCACGGGAGGAAGTCATGGTTGGTCTCCCAATTCGGTGTTGGGTTGCAGTTGATGTTGATCGATCGTGGTGTTGAGTGGTCGCGGCACCAGTTGTTGGGCTTGCCGCTCCCAACCGGCAGACCACTGTTGTCCCGGATTGGATTGGTCTCGGAAACGTTTGGCCTGGGACGGGGTTGCCCGCAGCACATCATCGATGCGGAAGTATTGCCCCAGGGGCCCCTGCCCGTAACACTCGATGGGCTGACCCAACAGATGGGCCAAGGCGACCAAGGTAGCCTGATGTTCGATATCCGGCCCGGCGGACAATGACCACAAATTTTCAACCAATTGGGCTACGGATTCTTGCTGCTGGGCCCATTCCCACTGAGGAAGTTGAAATTGAGTCGGAAGCCATATCCCGCCAAAATCGTGTTGCGGCTCATACCACCAACTATTGTTGCTGCGTGGAAGAAAGGTCTGCCAAGCCGTAACAATCGCTCGTCGTCGAGCCATGCGTCGAGCTTCCACGTTCCCTAGGTAGGCCACCAGTTGATTGTAGAGTTCTGTATCGAGTACCGCCGCTCGCTCGGGTTGCAACAACTGACGCAGCAACCATATCTCACCCACATCGGCGGCAGTTTGATCAACCAGCCACTCGCTTTGCCGGACCCGTCGAACGAGGTCGAAATAAGCCTGCATTGATCGTTGATAGATAGTTGCTAGTGTTCCATCATGATCTTGCCACTGCTGAGTCATTTCCGCCAAAAGCTCCAAAGTCCCACCGTCCAGCCAATATGGGTCGCTACGCAATGGGTGGCTACCGGCGGCCAGATCTTGCTCGATGCGATCCAATGAATTCAGTAGTTCGCCACGCAGGCTGAAAGCACTCGAAGTTTGGCTGGGTGGTAACACACTGGTCTCGCGTCGATTCGAGTGCTCGGAATACCATTGCTGAGCCGCAGGCAATTCACTGATTGGCAGTCGACTAAACTCCTGTTCCAGACTAATTGGCAAACGTGGCGTCGACCGTAGGATGTCGAAATTGCCTGCAATCACCAACGAAACACACCCGCCTAGAATTCCGACTTGGGCTAGCGATGACCATCGGCTCAAACGCTGCTCCATCCAGTGCCGAGTTGACCAGATGGTCATCAAAAAGCACCCGGCAATCACCGTGCTCAGCCAAAACGAAGAGATCTGTAGCCAAACGAGCGTAGCAACAAGGCCAAAGAGGCATGAAGTACTGACGATCGGGGCCAAGCTCGCAGCTAATACCGGGCTGTGAAGCTGTTGGCTGATCCATTGGCTCACGCTGTACAAAACAAAAATATAGGATAAATACATCCATAAAGTGTCCGCTAAGAACAGTGATAAGATCTGATCTCGTGCGTTGGTGTTGTAGTTCCCGAGCAGCGCTAATAACCAAAATGCTGCCAGTAAGCCCACGGGCGCGGCCTGACGCGTCCACCAGACCTGGAACGGCGCGACCCCACGGTCGGCGAAGAATCGCGCCTGTCGCCGTGAATTCTCACCCACAAACACACCGGCGCCCAACCAACTGACCGCCAGCGCTACCAGCGTACCCGCCCACATGGGACTACCCGCCAACGAATAGTAGATCAGGGCCAATGTGAGCAACAGGCCGATGCCCATGAGCAGGCCACTCTGTTGCCGTGTGGCCTGCCATAACAAACCACTGCTCGCAGTCATGGCCCGCCGCGGTCGACTGGGGAGCCGATTGACGCGATAGGGCGCCCAGTCCCAGGCCTTGTCGGCCCCGGTGGGTTGGGCGGATAAGGCTTGGGCCCCCCAGCGGAACATGAGCGTCAGTGCCAGAAGGGTGGAGGCAATGTAACTGGCCACGTGCAACAGCCAGGTTACACGCTCGGAACGGAGTCTGTCCAGTTCTCTCCACCCGCCCTCGATCACGACGCTGTAGAGGATTTGGGCCAGGAGCGCGGGCAGAAAGGCCACCGCCAACAAGCTCAGCAAGACCGCCATCGGGGCGTTCAGTCGCCAGGCAATGGCCAGCCCGATGGAGAGAATGTAGATGTGACTGAGCAGCGTCAGCAGCCAGGCCTCGACCCCACGAATGCTGGGGAACCAGGCTTGCAGTAACGCTGCAGCGGCGACGCAGCCAGTCCAGACGATCAGTAGACCGATTGCGCTGGCCAACCATTTGATTTGCAGGATCTCGCGGGTTGCTATCGGCAGGCTGGCCAACCAATTCACCGAGCGTTGCTCTTTTTCTTGACTGACCGCCAGACCGACGGCGCCCAAGGCAAAGATCAGGCTGGGCAGTTGATAGATAAACTCGCGGGGAAACGTGCGTGGTAAGAAACCCCAGGACTCGGCCCCGGTCAGTGTGATGGCTCCCAGCAGAAAAACCAGTGGAGCGACGGCCAGCATCGGTCGCAACTGCCGCAGCTCTTTTCCTAACAAACGCCAGCGCTGTAGCGAGATCGTTGAAGAGGTCGCGTTCATGGAGCTTCCTTTCGCGGGCTGCCGTTGATCGAGTGGCCGGCTGTGGAGGTTTGGCCTCGCAGGCAGGCGGCAAACAGATCGTCCAGTGACGGGGTATGCGTTTGGCAGTTGTCGACGCCCGGCCAAGACTGGACCTGTTGCAATTGTGCGGCGGATAAGTGCCGCACCAGGAACCGCTGTTGTCGGCCGTTGGTCTGCGACTGATAGACTTCCGCGGGCGGTTCAAAATCGGGCAAGGCCAGCAAGGGATCGTTGACGCCCAGCGTCAGTTCCGTGAACGAGTCGCGGAGGCCGGTCAGCGAATCGATCAAGCGGAAGCGACCTTGATGCATGATGGCGACCTGATCCGCGACCCGTTCGACCTCGGCGATGTGGTGGCTGGAGAGGAACACCGTGCGACCTGCTGCGACGCGGTCCAGCAAGCTTTCGAGGAACTCGCGGCGAACCAACGGATCGAGTCCGGAGGTGGGTTCGTCCAGGATCAGCAGTTCCGGGTCGTGGGCCAAGGCCAAGGCCAGGGCGACCTTGGCACGCTGGCCCTTGCTCAGATGGCGGATGTGTCGGTCGCTGGGCAGGTCGTAGCCGGCGATCAGTTCGCGGTAACGTTCGAGATAACCGTCGGGATAAAACGAGGCCGCGAACCAGCCGATTTCGTCGACCCGCATCCAATCGTAGAGGGCTGGGGCGTCGGACACGTAGCCGATACGGCGCCGGATCTCCAACGCTTGGTGCCGAGGGTCCAGTCCCAGGACTTGGCAGCCGCCAGAGCTGGGTTGCAGGAAGCCGGTGAGCACGCGAATCAACGTGGTTTTGCCGGCGCCGTTTTCACCCAGCAGGGCAAAGACCGTGCCCGTAGGGACCGTCAAATCGATCCCGTCCAGGGCCACGCAGCGGGGGAACTGGACGCGCAGCTGAGTGGCCTCAATCGCGTTGGCAGCACTTGCGTTGGCAGCAACGGTATTGGGTGTGGCGGAGTCTGTCATGGTTAAGTTCCTGAGGAGGATTGACTGTCGGGAAGACTCGTGTGTGAGCTCAGGTCGGGAACTCCGAAGTGAGCGACGGCAGCGGGCGAACGGGGTGACTCACCGGCAAGAGCAACCACCGAGGGCGGTGCTCAGCGGCGTTTAGGCCCCCGCCGCGGGTGGGGGTGGGGCGGCCGCGATGGTGGTGACTTTGCCCTTGAGTTCGTTGAGTTGTTCCAGCACCAGTTGCTGGACTTCGTCGTGGGCCAAGCCCGAGTGCAGGGCTTCGCTGAGCACGTCCCGCACTCTTTGTTCGATCAGGGACTGGCGGGACTTGCGGCAGGCGGCCAGGGCTCGGGGGCCGACAGCCAAGCCCTTGCCGCGAAGCGACTCCAGCACGCCGTCGGTCTGCAGTTGCTGGAACGCGCGGTTGATCGTGTTGGGGTTGATGGTCAGCTGTTGGCTGAGGATCCGGGCACTGGGCAGGAGCTGTCCGGGCCGGAGTGTGCCGTCGGCGACGGCAAATTTCACTTGCCGCACCAACTGTTCGTAGATGGGTACCCCGTTGTGGGGATCGATCGCAAAAAACATGGGTCGGGGTCTCCCGCGTCGTGAGGGGACTGGGTGTCTAGTGACGTAGGTAGATAGTACACAAGTTGTGCAGGCGAGTCAAGGGCCTGGCGAGCGATTTTTTCAGGAATCGTACGGATGGGGTGGCAGGGGCGTGTTTCGAGTTGGTTGGCGGCGGTGTTTTGCCGTCTGCGCGTGGGCGGGAGCCCTGGAGCAAAACGGGGTCTTCGCCTATAACAGAAGGGTGGACGATTGTCGGTCCCTTTTCCTCCCTGGAGTGCAGTACCTCGTGGCGACCCCCAAATATCAAAGAGTGTTGTTGAAGCTATCGGGCGAGTGTTTTGCACCGGCGGGCCAGCGTGGCTTGAGCATGCCGGAGATTGTTGTGGCGGCTCAGGAGATCATGCAGTTGCAGCAGTTGGGCTGCGAGATTGCCGTGGTGATTGGCGGTGGGAACATTTTGCGGGGAGCGCAGTTCTCTGACAAGAACAAGTCGATTCAGGAGACGACGGCTCATTACATGGGCATGTTGGCGACGGTGATCAACGGATTGGCGTTGCAGGACGCATTGGAGACGTCGGGTTGTCCGGCGCGGTTGATGACGGCGATCAAAATGGACGGGGTGGCGGAGAACTACATAGGTCGGCGGGCCAAGCGGCACTTGGAGAAGAAGCGAGTTGTGATCATTGCGGCTGGCACGGGTGGCCCGTTTGTCACGACCGACACGGCGGCGGCGATCCGCAGCTTGGAGTTGGGCGCGGATGCCTTGCTCAAGGCGACCAAGGTGGACGGCGTGTACAGTGACGACCCAGAAAAGAACCCGCACGCGGTGTTCTACAGTTGTTTGAACTACAATACGGTGTTGGAGAAGAACCTGCGGGTCATGGACTCGACGGCGATTGCCCACTGTCGCGAGCGGCGGATGCCGATTTTGGTCTTCAATTACAAGACCAGCGGCAACATTTGTCGAGCGGCGGCGGGCGAGACGATTGGAACGTTGATTAACGAAACGGGCGAGAGAAAAGGAGACTAAAATGGACGCACAGACATTGGTACCTGATTTGAAAGACCGCATGGAAAAAGCGGTGGACGTCCTGAAGCGAAATTTGGGTGGCATTCGCACCGGTCGGGCCAACCCGGGCTTGGTGGATTCGCTTCGCGTGGACGTGTACGGTTCGCCGACGCCGATCAAGCAGATTGCCACGGTCGGGGTGCCCGAGCCGGCTCAGATTTTGATCAAACCGTTTGACCCCAGCGTGATCAAAGACATCGAGAAGGCGATCGTCTCGAGCGATTTGGGGTTTGCCCCCCAGAGCGACGGGCGGGTGATTCGCATCAACATCCCCGCTTTGTCCACGGATGTGCGAAAGAAGATGGTCAATCGCATCAAGGAATTGGCGGAGGAGGCCAAAGTGTCTCTCCGCAATGTTCGCCGGGACGGGAACAAAGTGGCGGATCAGCTGGAAAAAGATAAGTTGGTCAGCGAAGATATCAACAAGGACCTGAAGAACGAGATTCAAGAACTCTTGAAGCAGTTCGAGAATCAGGTGGCCGATTTGGCGAAGCAACGAGAGAAAGACGTGATGGAGGACTGAGCCATGGGCGTTGCCGGCGTAACCGATCCGTTGGAATCCAGTGGGCGTGGGACGCCGCAGTTGCGGCTCAGAGTGTGGCAGTTGGGGTGCTGGATTGCTACCCTCTGGCAGCCATCCGGCCTTGTGTCATTCGGCAACCATCTCGGACGCGTGTCGGGCCCTGGCACGCTGTTCCGTCGGTCCATGTTAAGTGGGGCGTGGTTGGCCTGGTCTCTGTGTGGGACGGTTGTGTTGGCCGGTCAGGCAGGCGGTCTTCGGCCGCCGACGGCAGCTCAGGAAGCGGGCAAGCCGAAGCAAGATCCGGCCAAAACGGCCAAAACGGCCAAGCCCGAGGTCAAGATCGAGTCGGTGGAGTTGACCACCAAAGACGGGTTCTCCTTGCGGGCCACATGGTACGAGGGACATCTGGGCAAGTCGGCGGCGCCCTTGTTGATGCTGCACGACGTGGGCGGCAGTCGCCAAGACTTTGTGCGAATTGCTACTTATTTCGCTGACAATGGTCACTGCGTCCTGGTGCCGGATTGGCGGGGGCATGGCGACAGTCGCTTGGATGCAGCGGGGCGCCCCTATCAACTGCGCCGCTACGGCCCGGCCGAGGCCCTGATGGTGCAGGCGGATATTGAAGCCTGCAAGAAGTTCTTGATTCAGAAGAACGACGCTGAGGTGTGCAACATCGAGCTGATGGCCATTGTCGCGGCGGGCGCTGCAGGGATTCCGGCGTTGCAGTGGAGCGTAGTGGACTGGAGCTACCTGCCGGCCGAGGTCAAACAGGGGCAGGATGTCAAAGCGGTCGTCTTGCTCAGCCCCCCGCGGACGCATCAAGCCTGGCAGATGGCGCCGGTGTTGCGGGCGCCGCTGATCGCTGGGCTAGGGCATCCTCAGCCATTGGAGCTGATGTTTGTGGTGGGCGAGAAATCGGACATCAGCCGCGATGTGCGATCGATGTACCAACAATTGGCGGTACGACGTGGACGGCGGGACGAGGCCGACGATTGGTCCAAGCACAACGTCTATTTGCTGACGACCGAGACGGACCATCGAGGTGTCGATTTGGTGCTGCAGAATCCGCGAGTGGTTCCCGATCAGCTGTTTGACTTTTTGGAACTCCGCGTATTCAATCGGGCCGAGGAGTACGGCCACCACAAGCGTTCGCGATCCGCTCCACCCCCACCGCCGCCACTGGAGGATGGGCGGTAGACCAAGCCTTGCGTTCTTGCGTTCTTGCGTTCTTGCGACGTCTGTCTTGTGTCGGGGGGCCTGCGACGTGCAATATGTGGCGCATGACGGGGGATCGTTCGTCGCCAGTTCGCTGAGCTATTGCACGGCCGCGGGAGCAACGCCGTCCGAATTGACATCGGCGGGCAACTGCGATTGCAGCACTTCGCCCATGGCCAGCATCAGGGCTTGTCGAGCTAAGGCCCATTGCAAGTCGGCATTGGCCAAGCGTTGTTCAGCGTCTTGCAGTCGACGTTGGGCGGCCAGGAGTTGTTCCAGGGCAATAGACGGGGCCATGCCGTTGACACCGCCGCCGTCGACCAAAGCGGTGGCTTCCCAGCGGCGTTGCAGATGGGTCAGCGAGTCACGCATGTCCAAGACCGTTTGGAAGGCCGCTTGCCGCGATTGCACGGCGGTCTCGACGCGACTGTGGGCCGTGCGAACTTGGGCCACGACCTCGTTGCGAACGATTTGATAAGCGTCTAGGGCCTGTTGTTTCTGCAGTTGGTCGCGTTGCACGTCAGCCTTGGCTTGGCGGCGTCCGTAGGGCAGCTCGTAGTCGAACCCGCCGTAGAAGCCGGGCGTGGCTGCGCCGAATTGGTTGCTCCAGGCTTGTTCGATGCCCGAGCCCCCCGCCAATCCGCTGGAGTAGACACCCAGGACCAGGTCCAGCTTGGGGGCCAGGCCGCAGCGGCTGATGAACAATTGTCGATCGGCTACTCGCGTCAGTCGCTCTTCTCGCTGGAGTTCCCAACGGGTGTTGAGTGCCTGCTCCAGGGCCTCGCCCAGGGTGATGGACTCTTCAGCGAACACATCCGCGAAGAATTCGGCGGGGACCAGCTCGATATCTTCCACCGAAGTGAACTGGGGATCGTTGATCTTGTCCCGGAGTGCAATTTCCAGATCGCGAAGTCTTTGTTGGGCGTCGAGCCATTCGGTTTGGCGTTGGCTGACTTCGGCCTTGGCCAAGCTGACTTGGTTGGCCGAGGTGTCGTAGTCGGTCCGTGCGGTCAGGATCTGTAGAATCTCTTGTGCTCGGTCGCGGCTGCGAACTACTTGCAGGGCGATCTTGCGGGCGTTGAGCAATTGCCAGTACAGATTGCCGATCTCGACCATCTCTTTTTGCAGTTCGGCTTGATATTCGAAAAATGAAACTTGGCCCTGCAATTCGGCAATTACAATCAGCGATTGATTGAACTCACGACCACTGTTGCGCCACAGGGGATGAGTGACGTCCAATCCCACGGTGGCGGTGCCTTGGTCTTGCGGGCTGAAGAACAGCGAGTTGCTGTTTTTGAAGCCCAGCCGTTGGTACAGGTCGGCCGTGGTGCCGCTGGTGAAGCGGCGTTGGACCCCCGCATTGGCGGTCCAAGCATTGTCTTGCAGGACGGGCGGGCCGCCGGTCTGCAGCTGATTGCCAACCGGGTCCCGATCACTGCGGTACTGGGTGTCGAGTCGGAGGCGGGGATCGAACTCGCCCCGCTCCCGCTGGATCTGGGTGTCGGCCAAAGCCGGCAGGCGTTGCAGCATGCGGATTTTGGGCGATTGGGTAATCGCTTGGTTGATCAGATCGGACAGGCCGACGCTCCGCATGGTCGCTTGATCGCGTTGCAGGTCCGCGACTTTGGCGGCCCACCATTCGGGCAGCTCGTCGGTGCTCCATTGCAAGGTCCGAGTGACCTCGGCTGGACGCGGCTGGGTCTCTGCCAGGGGCCCGTTCGTCAGATAGCTCACAGCGGCGCCGGAGAGTGGGGCCGTCGGTCGACCTACTGCCGTCGAACCAAGCGAGCCAATCGAGCCAATCGTGGTTGTTGAGGCGGTTTGGGCTGGAATTCTGTTGCGGTCGAGCGAACTTGGCCCCCGGTCGGCGGGCGAGCCGGGCGCGGTCGGTAGGCTGGAGGCCAGTTGGGGCTGGGCTTGCGGCTGGACTTGAAGCTGGGCTTGGGGCGTTTGGGCCAACGCATGCAGGACGAGTTCGCGGTAATCGGTCAACGTGGGCTGAAAGAGCGTTGCACTGAACACGCGGCCGATGCGACGTGCCAGCAGGTCGCGGTCGGGTAGCTGTTGGCCGCGGGGGTCGCCGGCGATCACCAGCCCAGCCGTTTGGTCCTGTGCGGTGCCAGGGGGGGCTGATGGAGTGGTCGCCCCGGCGGTGAACAAGCTGAGTGAGAATGAGGGTGGGGAGTTAGTCAGCGGTGCAACCGGGTCGGTGTTGCTCCGTCGCACTGGGTGGGGGACCGGTGTATCCGAGCTAAGGTCGTTCGTCGTCTGGTCTGCCGGGTCGAGGTTTTGTGCCAAGTCCGTCGGCATGGGCGGGCTCGCGATCTCGAGCGGTTGTTGTTGCTTGGGGCCCGAGTCGGGCGAATCGCTCAAGAGCGTGTCGGTGAGCGAACTGAGGGCGATCGCGTGGCAACCGGCGGTCACGGCGGCAACGCCACCCAGGAGTGGGGTCAACCACCACGGGGCTGCGTGCGTTTTCGCCTGAGGACTGCGGCGGTTGGGAAACATATCACCCAATTTGAAAATGTGGTTTGTATGGGTAAGACCGACAGTGTGATCGTCAGCAGGTCAGATCGGTTGTGATGTCTCTGCATGTTAAATCGATGGTACGAGGGGCGTACATCGAGAATCTTAGGCACTTGTTACTTAATCTGCAAACTTTACGCAGTCGCCCCAGCTTGTTGTGGGCGGCAGAATCTGGTCGGCGACGATCGCATTGAAGCGAAAAAAGACGCGATTTTTCTGAAAGTCTCTCCGGCGGGTTCGCCAGGTGCTAAATAGGCAGACGGTTGAATAGTGGGTCGATTGTTCGGTCGCCCCGTCAGCCTGGGGCGCCGCGATGATTCGTAGTTTGTTGACGAGTGCGTCGGATGCTGAAGAAAACTGGCAATTTTAGGACCGCCTGTTCTGTGGGCCTCATGGTCGCTACGACCCTGTGGATCGGCAGTGCATTGGGTTGGTTCCCAGACGCTCAGCGTGATGAACTCAAACGTCGCTTGACGGTGGCCAATTCTTTGGCGTTGCCGGTCAGTCAGCACGTTCAGCGGCAGCGTTTTCCCGAATTGGAGGCGTTGCTGAAAGCCTTCTTGTCCGCGCATCCGGAATTTGAATCGGCTGGATGGCGGACGCCGACGGGGCGGTTGCTGGTGGACACGGGGCAGCATGCCCAGCGTTGGTCGCCGGGTTCGACGGCAGCGCCCGACTGGGAAAACGTGAACATCGACGTCCACTTGGGTAGTCAGCGGTTGGGCGGTTTGGAGTTGCATTTAACGCCGCTGCCGCAGGTATCGACCTGGCACGCCTACACGGTATTCCCGGGTCCAATGATATACATGGCCGCCGTCTGCAGTGGTTTGGTCTGTTGGTTCATTTTGGGGAGTGCGACGCGTCGCAGTCGCCGGGCTGGCAATTTGACGTGTGTTAGTTCGGCCTTTGATGCCTTGACGGAGGCGGTGTTCTTGGTCGATCGGCGTGGTTTGATCGCGCTCCACAACCGTGCTTTTGCCGCCTTAACGGGACAAGAAGACTGGCTGCTGCGAGATCCGAGTCAGTTGAAATGGATTGATGATGCCGGTCGGTTGAAGTCGGATGTGTTACCTTGGCAGGCCTCGATTGTCGACGGACAATCGCGCCGCGGGGTCGTGATCGGATTTGAAACGGCGGAGGGAAGCACAAAACTGTTGCGAGTGAACGCCGTACCGGTTCAAGTGGTGCGCAACCAAGCGCAAGGCGTAATGGTCTCGCTGGAGGATATCACCGTTGCGGAGTTGCAACGAGCGGAGATGGTCCGCGTGTTGGCGGAATTGCGAGAGACCGAGGCTGAGATCAAAGTCAAGAATCGGGAGTTGGAGTTTCTGGCCACGAACGATCCGTTGACCCAATGTGGGAATCGCCGCAGTTTTTACCAGGTCTACCACCGTGGGGTCACCGCGGACGATTTCTCGCCCTGTTCGCTGATACTTTGTGATATTGATCATTTTAAACGAGTGAACGATCAGCACGGTCATGCTTGCGGGGATTCGGTCTTGCAGCATGTGGGTTCGATCTTGCGGGATCTGGCTCCCGCTACTGACAGTGTCTTTCGCATGGGCGGCGAAGAGTTCTGCGTTCTGTTGCCTCGCTGCGATGCGAGGACAGCCAAAGCGATCGCCGAATCCATGCGTTTGGGCATCGCGGCGAATCGATGTGAGGAGCTCACAATTACGGCCAGTTTTGGTGTCATGACATTGCATTGCTCCGACACGAGTCCCGATTCGCTGTTGGAGAATGCCGATCGCGCCCTGTATGCATCCAAGAACCACGGACGCAACCGAGTCACGCATTATGATGAAATTCACGATGTGCAGCACAAGTCGCAAAGTTGTCCATTGGTGAATGGGACCAACGCAGCGAATGAGATCATGCCGCTGGGGGCCTTGTCGGCTTTGATGAAAACGCTGGCGTATCGTGAGCCGAGTACGGCTAGCCACAGTGTTCGTGTGGCCAACCTGTGCGTCCAAGTGGCTCAGCGACTGATGCCAATTTCAGAAGTGCATGTGCTGGAGGCCGCGGCACTGCTGCATGATATTGGCAAGATTGGCATCCCCGACGCGATCCTGCTCAAGCCCGATAAGTTGACGCCGCAAGAATGGGCGATCATGGATGAGCACGATGTTTACAGTCGGGAGATTATCAAGGCGGCTCTCGGTTCGGCCGATGTGATTCGCATCGTGGAGAATCACCATGCGTATTTCGGCGAGTCGCGGAAGGGTTTGCCCGTGGGGCAAGCCATTCCGCTGGGCGCGCGTATTCTCTCGATTTGTGACGCCTATGATTCGATGGTCAGCGATCGGGTCTACCGCCAAGGCTGTACGAGCGCCGATGCCCTGGCGGAACTCCGCCGCTGCGCTCCTGATCAGTTTGATCCGGACATTGTCGAGGTCTTTGCGGCAGCTATCGAGTCCGTGAGCCACGCCGGCGTGTGTCTGGCCAATGAGTCGGTCGCGGGCATCTCGACCGCCGACGAATGGTTGGAGTCACTCAACGGTCAAATGCAGGCCTTGGACTCGGCCTTGGCGGATAACGACTATGCCACCATTCGCCGGCTGTCCACCGATCTGGCGCAACAATGGAAAGCCCAGCCGGCCTTTGCCGAACTCCCACAGGATTTTGATCGCATGCAGCACGGACTGCCCGACGAGCAGGCCGATTGGTCGGACATTCACGAGCAGGCGGTGGAAATCGTCGAGCAATGTCGTGCGGCGCAAGATACACTGTTGACGAACGACTTTTGCAATCGAGTCGAACGGAGCCTGTATCGATTGATGCGGCCGCAAGGTACTTACTAGTGCTTTGTCAGCGTTTGAGTTTGGGATCGGTGTAGTAAAGGGGGCAGGCGTCAATTGCCGGAACGGCCCTGCGGGTGCTTCGCACAATTGACGCCTGGGTGTGGTAAAGGGGTCAGGCGTCAATTGCCGGAACGGCCCTGCGGGTGCTGCGCTAATTGACGCCTGGGTGTGGTAAAGGGGTCAGGCGTCAATTGCCGGAACGGCCCTGCGGGTGCTTCGCACAATTGACTCCTGACCCCTTTACCACACATGACCCCTTTACCACACATAGCACTAGCGGTCTTTGACAGCCTGTTCCAGCTGCTCGTCGATCAGTCCGTAGGCGCCGCGGCCTTCGCGATCCTCGCGACGCTTGGCGATCTCCTCAATTTCCGGAATGTCGGCTTGCCAGAATTTTTCTTGTAAGTCGCGCTCGGCGGGGCTGTTGAGCGGGATCATGATCCGCATGCCGACACCCGTGGCGGGAAAACTGGTGTGCCAGTACGGGCTGCGAGGTTGGTTCGGGTCGCTGTCTCGCCACAAATCTTCGCTGATCAAGCGCGAGGCGACGCGGCACTCTTCAGCCGGCAATTCAAACGAGCCACCCTTGGCCACGCGGCCGAACCATTGATGCGGCCAGCGAAACGCGGTGGCAACCGTCAAGCCTGCTTGGCCGGCCAAATGTTCGTAGCCATCTTCGTAGGCCATGTCCAAAACCCACTCGGCTACGTTGCCATGCATGTCATACAGCCCGAAAGCATTGGGCTGCTTTTGACCCACTTCCTGTCGCGCGAAGTCCGCGTTGTCCTCGAACCAAGCGTGTTCGCCGAGTTCCGCGGGATCATCGCCAAAACTGTAGGCGGTGGTGCTGCCGGCGCGGCAGGCGTACTCCCACTCGGGTTCCGTGGGCAGGCGGATGAACATGCCCGATGTCAGTGACAGCCACTTGGTGTATTGCTTGGCGGAGAATTGGCTCATCGTGGCGGCCGGTTCGTTGGGCCCATCCCCGGCATCATAGGTGAAGCCCGGGTCGTACAGGTTGCTGGGGGCCGCGATGGCGTTCAAGCGATTCTCATCGGTCAGCGGCCGAATGCCCTGATCTTTGAACCGTTTGAAGGCGTCGTGGAGCTTCATGAAGTGTTGGTACTGCTGCCAAGTCACCTCGTGTTTGGCCATCCAAAACGGCGAGATTTCGATTTCGACCTGCGGCCCTTCGTTCTCCTGTCGACCCTCTTCCTCGGCTGGACTGCCCAACATCACCTTGCCACCCGGGATCGGCAGCATCTCGAATTTGAGGTCGGTGTTCGGCAATTGGAGGGTGAACGGAACCATAAAACCAGCTGCCGTCGGCACAAAGGGGCCGCTCTCCGGTTGCTCCTTGACCAAGCCGGGGAAGTCGGCCGAGAAATGGGGCGCACCGCTGAGTTCTTCCACAGCGGTTCGTCGTTCTTCGGCCACAACTTGGGCGTTAGCAACGCTCTCAGGATCAAACCCGGGAGCGATGGCCGTCAAACAAAGTCCGGCGACGCAGCCCGCGACAAGACCGCTCGGGAACACGCCACTCAATCCAAAGCGAGGCCGCTCGCGGCGGTCGCAGAACTTCCCAAATCCACTCACTGCAGTTGCTTTCTAGGTTGTTTTTGGCGGGCCGACGGTTCCTGCCATCGCTCGGAGCCAATTGCCGACGTCCGCTTCCGATGATGCTTCCCTACTTATTGTAGTTGCCGTGTCACGGTTGTCGAACCGGTGCGTGCTGTTGCTGGTAATGCGATCGAAGCAGGTCGCGGCCAAAGTCGCCGGCAAAATCTCGCCATACCGCGTGGATATGATTGGCGTCGTTCTGCGTGTTGTCGTATTCGAAGGCGTAGGCAGGACTGATGATGCGGTAGTAGTGGGCGGCGCCGACTTCGGTGGAGCCGATCCAGACGAACCGCAGCCCTGCCCCGTCGGTCAGCGGCTTTCGCTCGGAGACCTGCTCGATCAGCGGCGTCTGGAAGCTGGAGGCGTACTGTTGGATGATGCCCAGCAGTCGGCGCTGTTGTTCTGGCAATAATTCTTCGTAAGCGATGCCGGCCTCGGCGGCAAATAGGCTGGCGGCGACTTCGGTTTGATTGGTGGTCAAGATGTCCGCAGGCACCTCGGCTGCCACGATGGCTTTTGCTTGCTGGGCAGCGGACAACGAGGTGACGAATTCGCGGGCCAGGTCCTCTTCTTGGCTCAGGACGCGCAGGCCCGTCAGTGGTCCTTGGCGGACTTGGGCGGGGTTTGTCCCGAAGAAGGCCGGCGTCAAGGCAACGCGCTTGCCATCGTGAATGGAGAAATTGAGCGACAGGTGGTGGCCTTCAAATCGCCAACCCCAGGTCCCGCCCGGCTCGGGCTGCCCATAGATGCTCAGGTAGTACAGGTCGGGATTGCGAATGGGGTTGCTGTTTTCTAATTCGTGTAGCACTTGCTCCAAAGCCATGATCGAGACGGCTCGGCGGTAACCTTGGTCGGAAAGGGCCGTGGTCAGCAACGCGTGGGTCAGCAGGCGTTGTTGCGAGGACATGGCAGAAATCGGCAGTCCGTTCCGTTTCTGACCCGGCTCGATGAATCGATCCGGCACAAAGTTGAACTGCTCGCGGCCCCCGCCTGCCATCGGTTGCACGCAGCGGGCCCGTTGAGCGTCGTCCAGCAACGCCAGAATGCGTTGGGCGTTTTCGGTCATGTCCACCACGGGGTCATGCGCCCAGATTCGCGGCGCGACAATCAGCACGAAGCCGCAGGCGACCAGGCCGAGCAACATCTGCCGCAGGTGACTGGCGGACGAACGATCGGTACAGGTGGCGGAAGAAGTCATGAGCAATCCTTGGTTGACGCGGGGTTAGTACGGGATAGGTCGATCGGTAGGGGGGCGAGGGTCGATGCCAGGGCGAGGGTCGATGCCAGGGCGAGCGAGCACGGCCGGTTCGGGGCGGGTGCCCCTTTCTAGGGCATTCTGCTTGTGGGGCGTTCTGCTTGTGGGGCATTCTGCTTGCGGGGCATTCTGCCCTGCTGTCCCGCTTTGCCGCCCCAGTATAGTGTGTGCCGCGGCGATTGTCGAATTGCTGGGCATGACCCGATGTGACGGCACAAACGCGACGGGGGGCGTGAGTCTCGGGACGCTTTCGAGTTGCGGGGCGGTCCGTTTGGCCAATGTGGCAGGAGCAAAGCCTAGGCGATCGGGCTCGGACCTACTAAGATGACGGGCCTCAGCCGGGCAGTCAGGATCCGTATTGGTCTCAAAAAACGAAAGCGAAACTCATGAGTGCTGAACAACGCGTCAAGGAATTGGGTTTGGTCCTGCCTCCCCTGCCGAAGCCGGGCGGTGTTTACAAGCCGACGGTGCAGCATGGCGATTTGTTGTACGTATCGGGGCATGTGCCAGTATTGCCCGACGGCTCGTTGGTCAAAGGCCGCGTCAATTCGGATGCCGACTTGGAGGCCGGCTATCAGGCCGCGCGGCAGGTCGGTTTGACGATGCTGACCACCTTGCGGCACGATTTGGGCTCGTTGGATCGGATCGTTCGGGTCATCAAGTTGTTGGGGTTGGTCAATTCGGGCCCGGAGTTCTACGGGCACCCGAAGGTCATCAACGGCTGCAGCGAGTTGTTTGCCCAGGTCTTCGGTGAGGACGCAGGCGTGGGGACGCGGAGCGCTTTCGGCGTGGCTGCCCTGCCCGTGGGAGTGATGGTGGAAATCGAGGCCGTGTTCGAGATTCACCCGTCATGAGCGACTCGGACACCACGCTCGCTGACTTGAAGCAGGTGGTCGGCGAGTTTGTGGCGGAACGGGACTGGGGGCAGTTCCACTCGCCCAAGAATCTCGCCATGTCGATCGCGATCGAAGCCGCTGAACTGATGGAACATTTTCAGTGGTTGGACGTGGCCGAGAGCCGTCATTTGGCCGACGATCCCGCCCGGCAGCAAGCGGTGGCCGAGGAAATCGCCGATGTGTTGAGTTACACCTTGGCGTTGGCGAATGTTTTGAACTTGGACTTGGCCACTGCCTTGCAGCAGAAGATGGCCAAGAATCGCTTGAAGTATCCGGCTGACGAATGCCAGGGTCGCTGGCAAAGACCGAACTCCGGGGCGGGCTGATTTTTCCCGGACTTGCTCACGAATTCGTCGCCCGATGCAAGAAGATCGGGCTAAAGTGCGGCGTATCCGAGTCAATCGAAATGCTTGAGGGCTTGTTGATTTTTCCCGACTTACTCGCGAATGGGCTGCCCGATTCAAGAAAATCGGGCAAAAACAATGCGTTTTCGCCTCAATCGAAACGCTTGACGCGTTCCGCTACGGAAAAATCAACAAGCCCTCGACGCATTCCGCTACGGAAAAATCAACTCGCCCTTGACGCATTCCGCTACGGAAAAATCAACTCGCCCTTGACGCATTCCGCTACGGAAAAATCAACGGACCTCGTGCGGCGGGTTCCGTACCGCTCGGAGCCGACCGTCGTTGTTCCTGCCGAGTCGTTCAACTTAACCTTCAATGAAGCCCTGTCCTCATGAGCACTGCTGACCTCTCTCAAACCTCGAGTACCGTTGCACCGGAAAAACAGGTGGTTGTGCGTCCGCCCGGGCGACACGCCGTTCTGGCGGGGCACCCTTGGTTGCGGAAGAATTCATTGGCGGCGGTGGCCCCAGCGACGGAAGCGGGCGATGAAGTGGTGATCGTCGATCGGGAGGGGAATCGCTGCGGACGCGGCATTTACAACGGCGATAGCCAACTGGCTGTCCGTGTCTATAGCTTGGATGCCGATCGGAGTTTGGACGCGGAGTTTTGGCAGCAAAGGTTGATCGCGGCGATCGAATTGCGACAACGTTTGGGCTTGCTGACACCTGACGGAGCCTGCCGTCTGGTGTACAGCGAAGCGGACCGTTTGAGCGGTTTGATCGTCGATCAATATGCCGACACCTTGATGATCTCCTTGACGGCCTTGGCCATGTTTCGTCGCTGGTCGTTGATTGCCGATTGGTTTCGCGATCATTTCCGCGAGGTGCCGGTCCGTCGAATTCTGGTGCGAACG
This sequence comes from Pirellulaceae bacterium, assembly GCA_018402565.1. GTDB lineage: Bacteria > Planctomycetota > Planctomycetia > Pirellulales > Pirellulaceae > M30B19. The sequence goes on from JAGYIQ010000008.1 coordinate 125,555, forward strand.
GATCCCAATATGCTGCGGCAGGAGAACATGCCGGAGTTCCAGCAGGTCGTCGTGGGCGATAGCACTGGGGCCGTGGTGGAGGTGCTGGAGAACGGCTTGCGGTTCCAGGTGGATCCGGTTGGTGGACAGAAGACGGGGTTTTACTTGGATCAGCGGGTCAATCGGGCGACCTTGGGCCAAGTCGCTCGTGGTCGAGTCTTGGACGTTTGCTGTTACACGGGTGGCTTTGCCCTGGCGGCCGCGAGGAATCCGCAGGTCACGCATGTGACGGCGGTCGACGCCAGTCTGCCGGCTTTGCAGCAAGCGGAGGTCCACGCGGGTCTGAATCAATTGGCTGGCATTGATTTTGTGAAAGCGGATTGTTTCGACTTCCTGGCCCACCTGAAGCAGGAACGGCAGACGTTCGATACGGTCGTGCTGGATCCACCTAAATTTGCTGGTCGTCAACAAGAGGTTGCGCCGGCGCTGCAGGCCTACCAGCGTTTGAATCGGCTGGCCATGGACGTATTGGCGCCGGGCGGGCTATTGATGACTTGCAGCTGCTCCGGCCGTGTCTTGCCGGATGAATTCCTGCAGGCCGTGATGTTGGCGGCGCGCAAGGCCCAACGCGAGGTGCAGGTATTGGCTCAGAGCGGAGCCAGCCCTGACCATCCGATCTTGTTGTCCTGCCCCGAGACGCAGTACCTGAAATGTGTATTGTGCCGCGTGCTGTGACGTCTGCTCCGCCGCCATGGTTCTCCCGCAGTAACTACCTAAGTGTCTCATAACTCGTCTGTTTTTATGCCCGTTTTCTGTGTGGCCGGAGACGCGGCTCGACCCCGCGTGGCAACTCAGCGGGTGACTGTCCCGCAGCCGTGATGGTCGTCTGCCTTGATCGAAAGGTGGAGCAGGGTTTGAAACCGGCCCCTCGGAAGTATCAGGCGTCAATTCAGGGGAGATTCGGGCTGTTTTTTTAGGAAAACAGGCTTTACTTTTGGGCGAGAGTCGGGCAGACTAGCCGTAGCGGGAGTCGTGGAGTGGGTGTGCTCTTCTGATGTGGTGAAGCTCGCCGGCGGCCGAAGTGCCATCCGTTTGTATGGGTTGTGGGTAGCACTTGTGGCTTGGCAGCGGGCGCTTTTGGTCGTAAACCAGTGCTTTTTGCTGGTTTGTCTGGGGTTTGGTAAGCATAATGGTCCATGGCGGGCGAACTCGTCTGGATCGGCAAGCCTGTGGTTTTGCGAGTCCCACGAACTTGTCGCGTGATTCTTTTGATATTGGAGTCCAACATGAAACGTAATCGTCCCGTGGGTTTCACTTTGGTGGAACTGTTGGTAGTCATCGCCATCATTGGCGTGTTGATGGGCCTGCTGTTGCCGGCCGTGCAAATGGCTCGCGAGGCTGCTCGGCGGATGTCGTGCGGCAACAATTTGAAGAACATTGGGCTGGCGATCATCAACTACGAGTCGGCTCGCCAATCGCTGCCGCCGTTGGTCAACAACGCGGGCGTCCATTGGAACGCTTTCATTCTGCCCAACATGGAGTTGGGCAACGTCTACGAACGCATGCCGATCCAAGATCCGGGGACGTTGCCCAATGCCCCTTGGACGCCAGGTTCAATTATTTGGAATGAGGCGACATTCGGCCCGGCCACTCAGATTTTTCAGAATCGCTACCCCACGTTCCAGTGCCCGTCATCGGACGCCAACTTTCAGGATCTGGAAATCAGTCACAGTGGCCAACAGTTCCAAAACCGCGCGACAACCAATTATTTGGCGGTTGGAGCCACGACGGTTCGTGACAACACCGGCATGATTGTGCGGCAGTTGTTGTCGGACAATTTCGCGCTTTTGCCGGCGCCGCAACTGCAAGCGTTCAATTCCGGGATGGTGGATTTTGATGCCGCTTGGACGCGCAACGCTCAAGGCACTCGAGGGGCCCGCTTCGCTGAGTTCTTAGACGGGCTGTCCAACACAGTGTTGGTGGGCGAGTCCTTGCCGCACGGCCTGGCTCAGGGTGCTGAAACGGCGGCTGGATCGGGACGGCGAAAGGACCATTGGTTGTTCGCCTCGGATGACGCGGATCGCGGTGTGGACTTCTCCGAGTTTATGGGTTCGGCTTCGATTTCGCTGCTGTTGCCCACACGATTGGAGCGCGCTCCGGGTTTTGGCCCCGACCACCCGGACTACGACTTGTTTGAATTGTCTTTCCGCAGTCGTCATCCGCAGTTGGTCCAATTTGTCTATGGTGATGGTTCGGTTTCCAACATCAGCACCGAGGCCGATGACGTGGTGCTGCAACAGGTTGGCAGCCGTCGCGGCGGTGAAATCACTTTGATTGAGCGATAGTCTTCCCTTGGCGGGAGCGATTGCTTAAAACTCACAAGTGCTGGCCCATGGCCAGCACTTTTTTGTTGTAACCGTTCACGGGTGGGAGGTAATCCTTGGGGCTGGTGCATTCCGCAAGTCGGTTGGTTCTCGGGGTAAACCGATTGCGTTCTCCAGTTGCTTTTGCTCGCAAACAATCGACTGGTCAGCCCGACTTGCTGCATGACACCCTACGAGGCGTGAACGGTTACTTTTTGTTTTGGTTCCACTCCCTGCCGCGGCACACGAGCTGACAGCGACGTGAGTCTCGGCTTCTGGATCGACACCCATGTCTGATGCCCCGCATGATGCCCCGCTTGATGCCCCGCGTGACGGTGCGTCCGGTGATTTGTCTCTGTCCTCATCGGTGGAATCGGCGGGGGAGTCGACGGCTGTTCGCGAAGAGAAGTCGCTGGTCGCGTCGCGATCTTCGGGTGTTGGCTTCGGTCTGGGGCCGGGGCTGATTGTGGCTGCTGCGTTTGTCGGTCCTGGTACCGTGACCACGGCGGCCAGGGCCGGAGCCGACCATGGCTTTGGGCTGGTGTGGGTCGTATTGCTGAGCATGGTTGGTGTGATCATCTTGCAAGAGATGGCCGGCCGTTTGGGTACGTTGACGGGGCGCGGGTTGGGTGAGATCTTGCGGCGGCAATCCCGGTCGCGCTGGGCGTTTGCCGTGCTGGCGCTCTTGGTCGTTATCGCGATCGGGGCTGGCAATGCCGCTTATCAGACCGGGAATTTGATGGGAGCGGCGATTGGTTTGTCGCCTTTGTTGGGTGTGCCCATTCCCGCGTTGGTGATGGTGTGCGGAACGGCGGCATTTGTGCTGCTGTTGCGTGGTTCTTATTGGTTATTGGAACGCGTATTGATGGGGGCTGTCGCCGTGATGGGCGTGGGTTTTGTGGCGGCCGCTGTCATGGCATTGTTGCAACGCGGCGTGACCTTGGCCGACTTTCGGCCGGTGTGGCCCAGTGCCGATTATCGCACGCTGTTGGCTTTGATCGGCACAACCATGGTGCCCTACAACCTGTTCCTGCACGCCAGTGCCGCGTCGGAGCGATGGGGCAAGGTACGACCGCGGAGTCGAGGCTTGGTCTTGTCACGACTGGATTCGAGCGTCGGTATTGCCTTGGGCGGGGTGGTTACGTTGGCGATCTTGATGACGACCGCTTTGACGATGTCGGGGAATCCACTCACGCAAGCGTCGGACGCGGTGCAGGGATTGGAATCGGTCTTGGGCCCACTGGGCGCTCGAGTGACCTTCTCGCTGGGTTTGGCGGCGGCCGGGTTGAGCAGTGCCATCACAGCGCCCCTGGCGGCAGCGTACGCGATCAGCGGCCTGCTGGGCTGGTCGACGGACAAGACCAGCGGAACATTCCGAGCGATTTGGATGTCGGTCCTGATGACGGGGCTGGTTTTTGCCGTGTGGTTTGGCTCCAGTCCCACGGAAACCATCATTGCGGCTCAAGCGGCCAATGCTTTGGTTTTGCCGGTGATTGCGGTGGTGCTGTGGATGGCCTGCAATGATCGGAGTTTGGGCCAGTACGCGAATGGCTGGTGGCGGAACTTGTTGGCGGCAGTTGTCATTTTGGTGATAGTCGGTCTGACGCTGGGGCATTTTGGGTTCAGAGGCCGTTGACGCATGCGATCTTGGCTCAGGGCAGGGGCAGCCGCAACTGGGCGGTGATTCGCTCTTGCCGCTGTTCGGGTGTCGAGTCCTCATCCCGCAGTTCGAACTCGGCTCGGACGACCAATGGACTGACGTCGGTGGCATCGATCAGTGATTCGCCGCGAGTTTTTAAGGCGCGGCGTACTTTGCCGGGATATTCTTGATAGGCCACTTGCAGCCAGCGCAGTTCCCCGGCGTCGGCGGCGTTATTTAAGGTATATTTCAGTTGGAAGGTAATCGACCAATGATGGCGGCTGTCGGGGCGAGAAGTCACTTCGGTCGCCAAAGGCACCTGGGCAGCGCACCATTCCAGCCGGCAGGTACTGGCCAACCACTGTTCCAGCAGTTGTCGATTGGGAGCATGAACCAACCAAGCGGCCACGGCTTCCTCCGTCGTGGGCAGGGGTTGGCAGGGCTCCGCCTCCTGGCTGCCCCCGTCCTCCTCGGGCGGTTGGGGTGGCTGTTGGGCCAGTGCCGCGGCCGTCCGTGATTCGGCCATTCGAATGATCTCGATCCAAGTAACATCGCTGGCCGCCATCCGCACATCGATCGTTACAACGCGATCATAGACCAAGATTTGTACATCGCGATCGATGTGGCCATCGGGCATGGGGTGAGGAAGTGCGAGCGACCGCACGACGGCTACTGTTGGGGGCCCAGACGCAGGCGACACTTTGGTCGGCGAAAGCCACAGCGTCGCCAGGAACAGTGCGGTCAGGCAGGTCAACAGAAGATTACAACGCGGCATGGTGGATCCGGAAGCCGAGGCTAAGTCATGGAGTGGGGGCGGGGGCGGAAGCCGAGTCCATTGGGGTGGAGTTGGGATGGCCGATCCCCACGCGTTGGAGGCGAACGTACTCGATCTTGCGGAGGGTGGCACGCAAGATCACGCAGCGAATCCCGTCCACGACCAGTTCTTGTTTGGCAGCAGGGACTTCGCCCAAGCGACAGAGGATCCATCCTGCCACCGTATCGTACTCGTCATCTTCTGGGATGTCAAAATCGGTCTCGTCGTTCAGTTCATCGATGCGGTAGCGCGCCGGTAGTTCGATCGTTTCGGCATTGACGTGACGGATGCGGGGCTCAATTTCGCGGTCGGTCTCGTCCGTGATGTCTCCGACAATTTCCTCCAGAATATCTTCGATGGTGATCACGCCCACCATCGTTTGATGTTCGTTGAAGACGACCGCGAGATGCATATTGTTGCCCGGCTGCAGGAAAACTTTCAACATTTCGTTGACGAAACGTGTGTCGGGGGTGCGCAAAGCCTTCCGCATCCAGCGTCGGATGGGTCGGCGTTCGGTTTCTGACTTCAATGCCTCGAGCAGTGCGTCGCGCGTGTGCAAGACGCCCACGATGTTGTCGAGGGAGTCTTGGTAGACGGGGATGCGCGAGTGTTGGCCTGTCCGGCAGAGCTCCAGAATCTGGGGCCAAGACGCATCGACCTCGATGGCGACCAAGCGATTCCGCGGGGTCATGATGGTCTCGACGAACAGGTCGTCCAATTCGATTACGCCTTCAATCATGTCGCGGGCTTCACTGTGCAAGAAACCACCGGCCTGGCCGGCTGTCACCATCGACAGGATTTCGTCCTCGATCTCCTCTTCTTCGTCATCCGGTTCATGGCCTTGGCCGGACAGGCGTTTCAGTAGGCCGCCAATCACTTCCATACCAATCAACAGGGGTTGGAAGAAGATGGCCAGTGACCACCACAGTCGCCAGGTGTAGAACAGAAAGGGGGAGGGGATATAGCGAACGACGGCCCAGGGAATCCAGCTGCTGCTCAGCAGCAGGACCGCGGTAGCGATCATGGTTCCGGTAAAAAAAGTCCGATCCGAAATCAGCCACACCTGATCATCGTGTCGGGCAAAAAGCCACAGGGCCCCCGCGTAGAGCATGACCGAGATGGCAAACATCTCCATAACTTCAGCGCCCAAGCAGAGCCGTCGATAGTCCTCGACGATCTTTTTTGCCAATGTCAATTGTTTGCGTTTTAGGCAGTAATCTTCGAACTCATGTCGCGGATAATCGTTGAGCACCTTGGCTGCGGTAGCCGAGAGTGTGGCAGCGATCAATCCGCCGACGGCGAGAACAGCCAGCGTCGCTTCGCTCATGTCTGTGTTCCCTGCCTGTCGCCGTGTCCATCGATCGATGTGGGTGATCCCTCGGCGGCGAGATCAGCCGAGTGGGTCAACCATACCGGAGTCAGCCCGAGTGGTTCCAGGCAAGCCAGTTCACGCTGACGCATGACGACTTGATCGGCGGGTTCCTGGTCGTCGTAGCCGACCAAGTGCAAGGTGCCATGGACCAGGTACAACGCCAACTCTTGCAAGAGAGAGACCTCTCTTCCTGCCGCGAGAGTCAGTTGTTGGCGCTGCTGCCGAGCGTAGTCGAGGCTCACGATCAGCTGCCCCAATAAGAAGCCGAATTCGTCGGCTTGCTCCAAGCAAAAGCTCAGCACGTCCGTGTCGTAGTCGTGTTGCAGGTACTGGCGATTCAGTTCCCGCATACGAGTACCAGAAACCACGGCCACTGAGATCTCGGCATGGGCAACTTGCTCCGCGAGCAGAGTCGCCTGAATGGCCTCCCGCAGTTGCTGCAAGTTCTCGGGGGTGAGCTCCGAGGCCGCGTCCGCCGAATCGACGTCGTCAAAAAAGAACTCGATGTGAAAACCGTCATTCGCGGGGGAACAACTGTCTTCCTCTGTGGCAGAGTCGGGCGCGGGTTCCATGTCAAAGTCCTTTTTAGGAAGCTTGTCCAGCTTTGGCTTCAGGGTAACTGATGCGACTGTGGTGCATGGCGTTGAGGGATTTGATCAGGCTTTCCTGCACGACATGCAATTCCTTCAAGGTGATGCTGCACTCATCGAATTGACCATCTCGCAGACGTTTTTGCAGGATGTCCTGCACGAGTCCCTCCAGACGTGAAGGGGTGGCTTCCTTCATCGCCCGGCTGGCGCTTTCACAGGCATCGGCCAGCATCATCACCGCGGCTTCGCGCGTTTGCGGTTTCGGCCCAGGATAGCGGAAGTCCGACTCTTCCACCAACCCGGTTTCGCGTCGTTCATCGTTTTTGGCTTGACGATAAAAGTACTCGACCAGGGTCGTGCCGTGATGCTGTTCGATCATGTCGATAATGGGTTTAGGTAACTTGTATTGCCGCGCCATTTCGGCCCCGTCTTTGACGTGGGCCACAATCACCAACGTACTCATGCTGGGTAGCAACATCTGATGGCGATTCTGTCCCTTGGCCTGATTCTCGATGAAATACTCGGGTTTCCGGATCTTGCCAATATCGTGAAAATAGGCCGCCACGCGCACCAAGACTCCGTTGGCCCCGATCGCATTGGCAGCCGTCTCGGCAATCGCTGCCAAACTGATGCTGTGATTGTAAGTTCCCGGAGCCCGTTGCACCAGATCCGCCAAGAGCGGGTGCGTGGGTACCCCCAGTTCGAGTAGGCTGATGTCGGTTTGAAAGTCGAACAGTTTTTCCAGGAAAGGTAGCATCGCGGTCAGCACCACGCCCGCAAAGACGACCTGCAAGCCAATCCAGAGGCTATCCCAGATCAAGGGAGAACTGAGCGTCCAACCCAGGGCGACCTTGACATAGATCGCCGTGGGGATTCCCACCAGAGCCGCCCATAAACCGACAAAAATCAAGCGCGTGCGACTCCGCACGTTGCCCGAGAGGAAGCTGCAAATGCAAGCGACGGAGGACATCGTGACGAAGGCATCCAAGCCTTGCCCCAAACTGAAGGCCGTCACCAAACAGAGCGCCGCCGACAACAGCAGTGACAGTTCCGACCGGTACAGAATCGTGACCACCATGGCCAACAGGGAAATCGGGACCAGCTCCGCGCGAATGGGAGCGTGCCACAACCAAAAGGCCGAAATGGTGGCGATGCAGAACAGTAGCAGTAAAGTCAAGAAATGTCGCCACTCGATCAACCACTTCGGCTGATCGTACCACAGGTAAATGCCGCACAACGTGAACACTGCCACAAACAAACCCAGTCGCGCGAACATGTAATTCAGGCGTCGTGGCCAGGTCCAGCTGTCGACAAAGGCTCGGTGCTCGGCCCACAACAGCTCCAACTGGGGTTCCGTCAATTGATACAGGGAAGGGGCATCGCCCGCCTCAGTCGGTCCCGTGGTGCCCCAGGCAAAGACAGGGTCGCCGACCCGAAAACGTCGCATCTGCTGCGGCACTTGAGCCTCGGCCAGATCAGCGGCTTGCTTGGTGTCCTCCGGATCGAACCGCAAGGTCGTGGGCAACGCCTGACGCTCTACCCATTGAAACAACAGCGCGGCCAATGTGTCGGTTTCAGCCAATACGGCCGATTCCCGCGCGATCTCCACCTGAAAACGCTGCTTCAAGCGTTCCTTGATCAGCGGGATGCGCACGTCATCGACATTGACTACTTTGGAGTCGGTCGGTTGTTTTAAAAACACGCGAATCTGCGAGATGCTGTATCGCTCCAGGTCGTGTTGGACCTGATCCAACAGGCCTCGCTCGATGAAAGGCGAGAAGGTGTTTTGCACAATCCGCCCCAGAATTTCCAGGCTGGGGTCCGCCTGGAGGCTGGCCCGAAGCAGTTGGAACAAGGCTTGCTGCTCTTCCGCTTGACTGGAACGCTGGGCATCTGAGAGGAACTCCCGCCAGACGACAAGATCCAGGTCGCTGTACTCTTTGGCTTGCTGGATACGAAACAGGTGCTCACTCAGGCGATTGCGTAGTTCCTCCACGGGCTTGTTGTCCAGCTCGTATAACGCCAAGACGTTCTGGCGTGCGCGAGCTCGGGCATCGGTCGTCCGCTGCTGGTCGACCACTTCAAACTCCACGCGAGCAAACTGCGCGTTGAGTGGCAGCGAGTTCCAGCGGAACGGGAATGACGGCCGCCAGCCTTCGGTGCCCAGCCAGAGAATCAGCACCGCGGCCAGAGCGAAGCCGATGCGGCCCCAGAAGTCTGCAGAATGCCAGATGCGATTGGCTTGTGTCCAAACCGTGTCCGGATCGTGAAGCGGCACAAACCGCCAGCGACGATTGTTTTGATTGGCCATGCTCAAGTTCCCTCGTGTGGACCTTTCGCCCCAGGCGAGCGAGGCTTGGTCCCATCCCGCTCCGCAATCGTCTCGTAGGCATTGACGATTCTCTGAACCAAGGGGTGGCGGACGATGTCGTTTTCGGACAGCCGCGAAAAGGCGATGCCCGGCACATTTTTCAAACGATGCATGGCATCGAACAGCCCGCTGTTGGTGCCCCGCGGCAAGTCGACTTGCGTGGTGTCACCCGCGACGACAATCTTCGAGCCGTGCCCCATACGTGTCAGGAACATTTTCATCTGAGCCACGGTCGTGTTCTGAGCTTCATCCAGAATAATAAACGACTCGTTGAGGGTTCGGCCACGCATGTAGGCCAACGGCAGGACTTCAATGACTTCCGTCTGCAATAACCGCTGCCCGGTCTCAAATCCCATCAATTCGTTGATCGCATCCATCAGCGGTCGTAGATAGGGCTGGATTTTCTGCAACAAGTCGCCCGGCAAAAAGCCTAAACTCTCACCAGCCTCGACGGCCGGCCGAACCAACACGATCTTCCGCACCTCCCGCGCCCGCAGGGCCTCGATGGCCAACGCCACTGCCAAGTAGGTCTTGCCACTACCGGCCGGCCCCACCGCAAAGGTCAGGTCGTGCTGCCGGATTAGCCGGATGTAGTCGGCTTGCCCAGGCGTTCGCGGTCGGACCGAAACGCCGACCACCGACGTTTCGACTGGCTTGGCGGTCTCCTTCGGCCAAACCCCGGTCACTTGGGTCATCGTTTGGTCGAAGGCCTCGGGGGTCAACCCACCGTGCTTCTCCACAAATTTCTTCAGACGCTGCAACACCTCGGCCGCCTGTTGGATTTTCTCCTCGGTACCACTGATCAAGATGCTGCCATTGCGGTGAACAATTTCAACTTGGAAAAAGTCCCGCAATCGCCGCAAATGTTGGTCGCGAGCACCAAATAATGGCAAGATCAAGTTCGGTTGAATGTGGTCGATCGTTACATCTGGCATGAATTCGGTTCACTCGGGGGAGCCGCCAGCGACGAGGCGGCAGAACAAAAGCGATCACCCCAGGCCAAAATCGTTCGGCCAACCAAAGGGATGTCCTCGGCTTGGTTGGTCAACAAATGATCGCTCCCCGGCAGCGTCAACAGACTGCTGGGCTGCGGGCTCCAACGCAAAGCGTCCAGGCTGTGGCGGTAACTCAAAGTTTCATCTTCCGGGGAGTGGACCAACAGCAGGGGTAAACTCAAGTTTTGAATTCGCCGCGGAATGTCCTGTGACCGCAAGTCTTGCATCAGTTGGGCCGTGATTGGGATCGGGCGGTTGCCGATCGTCACCATCCCAAAGCCCTGTTGGTCGATGTCGGGGTTGCTGCCAGCCAAGTAGTCGGACAGGTGGGTGGTGCAACTGGGGGATGCAATCGTCACCAAGCCGCAGGCCGATGGGATCCGTTCGGCCACCTCGTAAGAAGCCGTCCCACCCAACGAATGTCCAATCAGCAAGCGAGGGGCTTCAAACTGCTCCGCTAAGAATTCTGCGGCACAAATCGTATCCAGACAAGTCGTTGTGAAGTTCGTGGCCTGGAATTCGCCTTGGCTCTCGCCCAATCCGGTATAATCGTAACGTAGAACCGCGATCCCGCCCTCGGCCAACACGCGGCTGATGCGTACAATCGCCTTGAGGTCTTTGCTGCAGGTGAAGCAGTGGGAGAAAATGGCGTAGTATCGTGGCTGGTCGCACGTGTCCAAAACTCCAACCAACGTCTGACCGACATGGTTGGGAAACGACACCCGGTAACTCTTCCGCATCATGTTCCTTTATCCCGAGCCCCTTCGCCTGCCGCTCGACATTTTGACAACTCGGCCACTTTCGACAAGCGGTTCGTTACAAAGGTATGGAAATGGGTCGCCGGCAAAAAAGCTCGAAAAAAACAGGATTCCAGGATGACTCGGGGCAGGCCGCGGATTTGGACTCGGATCCGGGCTCGAGCCAGCGCCGCAGTGTCAGCCGCCGTTTGGCCCGCGACCATTGGTCCCAGCCGACCGCCGAGGAGTCCGCGGCGGCCGACCTGGCCGAGGAGGAGCTGGACGATGATCTGCCGCTCCCCCTCTCGCTCGATTCGCCCCGCCCCACAGCATCGACGAGCGGCTCGGCCGGCGCTGGAGCCTCGTCCGGAGCTGCCAACGCCGGCATTTCGCGGCGACACGATCGGCCGGAACTGATCCGCGACGCGGCCGGCCAGCAGCAGTTTCAGTTCGAGATCACGCAAGCCGAAGAGGGCAAGCGGCTGGACATCTTCCTGGCGGAGCAGTTTCCCGAGCTGAGTCGGGTCAAACTGCGACGCACCATCAGTGCGGGGCACGCCGCCATCGACGGCGAAATCATCAAGCCGGCCTTCCGCTTGGAGCCGGGCCAACGATTGACGCTGGCCATCCCCCCGAACCTGTTCGAAGATGACCAAAAAGGCGAGCCCATGGAATTGGACATTCTGTGGGAGGATGAGCACTTGATCGCCATCAACAAGTCGGCCGGTATCGTCGTACACCCGGCGAAAGGGCATTGGCGTGGGACCCTCACCAGCGGCCTGATCCACCGCTTCCAGCAATTGAGCTCGTTGGGCGGCGCCACGCGTCCCGGCATCGTGCATCGCTTGGACCGCGACACCAGCGGCGTGATCCTGGTCGCAAAGACCGACCAGGCCCACATGGGCTTGGTGGACCAATTCCAAAATCGGACCGTGGCCAAGGAGTACTGGGCGATTGTCTCGCCGGCGCCCAATTTTGACCAGGATTGCATCGACTTGCCGATCGGCAAACACCCGTATCAACGAGAACGCATGGCGATTCGCGAGAATCACGCCACCAGCCGTCCGGCTGAAACCGTGTTTCAGGTGACCGAGCGATTTCAGGGGTTCGCGGTCTTGCGGGTGGCGCCCAAAACCGGGCGGACCCACCAAATTCGCGTTCATCTGGCACATGTCGGTTGCCCGGTGTTGTGTGACCGATTGTACAGTGGCCGCGCCAGCCTGACCGAGGCCATGTTGCACGGGGGCGTCGACCAAGCCGCTGGGGATGATGCCACCGCACTCTTGAATCGCCAGGCCCTGCATGCTCACACGATCAGTTTCCAGCACCCGTTGACCGGGCAGACACTGAAAATCGAGGCGCCATTGCCAGCGGATCTGCTGCAAACTTGGGAGGCCCTCCGCCGGATCCGATCGCTGGAGAAGACTCGCTGACCCCCGAGCCAAGGGACTTGTTGATTTTTCCAGACTTCCTCACGAAATTGCGGTCCACCTCAAGAAAATCCGTCAAAAACACGCCGTTTCCTGGGCAATCGAAATGCTTGAGGGCTTGTTGATTTTTCCAGACTTGCACGCGAAACTGCCGTCCGATTCAAGGAAATCTGACAAAAACACGGCGTTTTCCCGTCAATCGAAACGCTTGAGGGCTTGTTGATTTTTCCAGACTTGCATGCGAAATTGCCGTCCGCATCAAGAAACTCCGTCAAAAACACGTCGTTTCCGCGTCAATCGAAACGCTTGACGCGTTCCGCTACGGAAAAATCAACAAGCCCCAAGCGAGGCGGGAATCGGGGGTTGGCACGTGGCCCAAGTCTCGGGCGACAATTACAATGAGGCGGCGGGGTCACGGGGTCCAGAATAGCTTCCAGAAAGGTTGGATTTCAATGCGTATTGCCATGATCGGTCTGTGGTGGGCAGGATTGCTCTGCTTGACGATGGGGATGACTTTGCCCTCATCCATTGCCCAGGAGAATTCCGAATGGGTGGCGTTGACGGACGGCAAGTCATTCGACGGTTGGAAGATCAATGAAAACTCGGACAGCTGGCGACTCGAGGACGGTGTATTCGTCGCCAAAGGGGACCGCAGCCACTTGTTCTACGTGGGTGACGACAAGCCGTTCAAGAATTTCGAGTTCAAAGCCAAGGTGATGTGCGAGCCCAACGCCAACGGCGGGATTTACTTTCACACCCAGTTCCAAGATGACGGCTGGCCCAAACATGGCTACGAGGCCCAGGTCAATAACACGCACGGCGATCGCAAGAAGACCGGCGGCTTGTACGATGTCAAAGACGTTTTGGATAACTCGCCCGCCAAAGACAACGAGTGGTTCGACTATTACATCAAAGTTGAAGGCAAGACCATCATCATCAAGATCAATGGGGAAGAAACCGTCAACTACACCGAACCCGATGGCAAGCAGCCCGGTCGCCAATTTACTCGTGTGCTGACCGAAGGTACTTTCGGCTTGCAGTGCCATGACCCGGGCGCCGCCGTTCGCTACAAAGAGATCCAAGTCCGTCGCCTGCCCGAATAGGCCCACCCGGCAAACTCCAGCCGACACAGTCCCGCTCGACACAGTCTGGCCGGCACGGACGCAGCGCCTGCGATTTCGGTCGCAGGCGTTCCCCGTGTCCCGCTGGTTTCAGTTGCGATTTCTTGCCACAGCAATTCTGTTTTCTTAGCAAGGACGGTTGCCAGTCCGAACGCTGGCGGGATTAGGATACCGCCGCTGGAGGTTCCGGCAAAACGAGAGTGAACGCCTGGGCTTCGGTTTCGATCACTCGTCGGAGGCCTGGGCCCCGCCTGAACGCAGGAACTGGAAATATTCTGAATCGGCGCCAATGACTAAAGTCACCTCTTTTCCCAGAGATTTTGAGTAACTGTCAAGGGTTCGATAAAAGGCATAAAAGTCGGCGTTGGTTTCAAACGCATTGTTGTAAATCTTGCTGGCTTCGGCATCTGCCAAGCCACGAGTAATCTCGGCATCACGTTCAGCTCCCGATTTTATCTCCGCCAGCAAGCGTTCGGTTTCACCTAGGATCTCTGCCGCTCGCCCTTCGCCTTCACTGCGGAATTGTTCGGCGATCCGTTGTCGTTCGGCGATCATGCGTTGATACACTTGGATTTGGACCGATTCGACGTAGTTCAGCCGTTTGATTCGAATGTCGACCAATTCGATTCCGTATTGCGGCATTTGTAATTGGGCGGTGGCCAGAATGGAATTGACCAGTTCTTCCCGACCGGCTTCGACTTCTTGTAGCAGTATCTCCTCATCCCCTTCGCCGGCCATCGCGCGTTTCAAGTCTTCTTTTGAAACCTTCCAGTCTTTGGAGCGCACAATGTCAACCAACGGGCTAGAAGCAATCTTGTCCCGGACCACTGAATCCAGGATGTCGTTCAATCGGCTCTGGGCGCCGGCTTCGTTTTGCACGCTCTGCAAAAACTTCAACGGATCAACAATCCGCCAGCGGGCGGTCGTGTCGATCGATATGAACTGCTCCTCGACAGTGGGGATTTGATTGGGGTCGCCGTCCCACGACAATAATCGTTTGTCGAAGCGTCGAACCTCTTGAATGAAGGGGATGCGAAAGTGCATGCCTGGTTCGACAATCGGTTCACCGACGGGAGCTCCAAATTGCACAACAATCACCTGCTCGCTCTCGTCGACCGTAAAAATCGAGGCATAGCCGATGACTGCCGTGAGGCTCGCGGCCACTGCGACAGCCAGCCAGAAGATGCCACCCGATCGAGATCTCAATTGGACATTGCGGTTGTTCATTGATTTACTCCACGACGTGCAGGTGCCAGCGACGATCCCGAACCCAGCGACGATCCCGAGCCCGACGTTGAAGCCGGTGCCCGTGTTGAACCCGGTGCCCGTGTTGATCCCGAGGGTAAGCCGCTTGATTGGCCATCGAGATTCAAGAGCGGTATCGGGCTTGTCTGTCCCTCATCGACCACGATCACACGGCCCAATTCAGGCAAGACTCGGTCGAGCATTTCCAGGTACAGTCGGCGGCGAGTCACCTCGGGTGCATTGCGGTACTCTTCGACAATGGAGAGGAAGCGAGCGGCTTCCCCGGTGGCGCGGTTGACTCGTTCGGCACGATAACCCTCGGCAGCTTCGAGCACCTGGCGTGCTTCGCCGCGGGCGCGTGGTACCACCTGATTGCGGCGTTTCTCGGCCTCGTTGATCATTTGCTCCTTTTCCTGCTCGGCCTGATTCACCTCATTAAAGGCAGGCTTGACCGGATCAGGTGGTGTCACATCTTGCAGTTCGACCGTTCCAATCGTGATGCCCATATCAAACGAGTTGAGGATCTGTTGCAGTTCTTGTTTCGCGGCCGTCGCAATCTGGACTCGCTTGACGGTTAGCACGTCGGAACCCAAGGAGTTGCCCACAATTCGCCGCTTGACCGCCTCCGAGACATCTCGGATCGTAGCGTCCACATCTCGTACGCGATGCAGATATTTATTCGGGTCGTTAACCCGGTATTGAACCACCCATTCGACGTCAACGACCTTGAGGTCTCCTGTCAACATCAACGACTCCGCTTGATCTGCTGCATCCTTGCGATATTTGGAGCCCTTGGGTTGCTGCAGGTTCTTCGAGCTGAAGCCGAACTCCTGCTTGAGTACTCGGGCAGTGGGCACGAAGGTCTGGGTGTCGATGCCGAAGGGCAGCTTAAAATGCAAGCCGGGGTCTTTTATCGCAATGACCTTGCCGAAGCGTTTGACGACGGATTGTCCCTCGGGTTGCACGGTATAGATAGAGGAAACACCGGCCCAAACGACCAGAACGACGACCGCCATGCCGCCCACGATGTAGAAACTATGGCGCCAATTGAACTGCTGCCAATCAATGTTGCCGAGCCACTCTTGGATCGGATTATCTTCGTTGTTATTTCTTCGCACGACAACCTGTCCTGTTGATTCGATCTCTCCGATTGGCTCGACCTGTCAGGTCAGCCAGCACCCGGAACATCCGTCATTATCGCTACGGCCCAAAGGATCTAGCCGTAAGCATACCACCTCTGTTCACTCCGGGTGTCAATGCATTCCCAGGAATTGCCGAGAATTGCCGAGATTGTGCGGACTTGCCACGGTTTATGACGGCGACTATCCGGAATTGACGCCTGACCCCTTTGCCACTTCGATCCCAAAGTTGAATTGTGACAAAGCACTAGGCGTGTCAAGAACGCGAGTCGGAGGGGGCTCGAATGGGGAGTTGGTCACCTCTCAGGGCCCAGCGTAGCACGTCGATCCAAGAAGGCTCTTTTCCGTACAGCATGATCCCGGCGGCGAAGATCCGGCCGGCAGCGATTCGCAAGATCCATATTCCACCCACCAATAGCAGCAAACACATCGCGATTTCCCACCATGCCACTTCTCCCAGTAACAGTCGAATGGGCATCGCGGTCGATGAAGTTCCCGGCAAAATACTCAATACTCGCATGGCGTTGCCGTCTGGTTGGGGGATTGCCAAAAACCCAGCGGCGATTGGCAACATGGGCACAAACAGCAAGCCACTTTTGGCCGAGGTGTTTGGGTCGTTAATAATCGACGAAATTGCCGCAAAAAAACAATTCCAAAACACTGCCCCGCCCAGGAACAAGATCGCCAGAAGCGGAAGTAGATCCCAACGACTCAACGCATCTGGCATCGTCATTGCGTAGCCAGCTAGCCAAACGATTGCGTAGATCGCCAATCCCCCCACCAACAACATTGCTACGGAAGCAAACGAGGCCCCCGTCAGCCCAATCAGTTTTCCATCGATCCACGCTTGGGGCGAAATGACACTGACAATCTGTTCGGTGATCCGTTGTTGTTTCTCACCTGTAATCCCCACCATAAAAAACGATAAGCCCATAAAACTGACGAGCATCATGAAGCTGCCCATGCCGATAGCCACAACGCGATCGGCAAAAGTGATCAATTTTGGCATCGTTGTAGTTACTTTGATGGTCTGCGGTGCAAAAATTAGCTGCAACTGTTCCGGAGTAATCGAGGCCTGCGCCATGGCGCGGCTCAACTTCAACTTGTTCACCGCTTCCTGAATCTCACTGACCCAACCGGGCGGTTGCCGAACCAACAGCTCGACGACAAGTTCGGGAACGTTGTCGGTGTCCTCCGTGATCAATAGGATGCCATCCAGGCTTCGATCGTCGAGTTGCAACCGCAGTTGTTGAATGGTTTCCTCGGAGGGCTTCACTCTGACGGACGAGTCATTCGGTAGGTCCAAGGGTTGATTGAAGCCAAGGAGTGCCACCTCGATGTCATTGCTACTTCGGACAAACTTGACGGCGCCGAAGGCTATGGCGGAGGTGGCCAGCATGACGACAATGCCAAACAATTGATCACGCCACTTGAAAAAGCGAAAGAACTCCCATTTGGCCACGATCCAAACGCTGTGATTCATTGTAGTTTTCTCTGCGGTAAAGCGTCCGGATCGGCAGCGACTCGTAAGTAGATTTCGTGCAGTGACGCGGCACTACTCTGGAACGAACGAATCGAACCCCATTCATGTAGCTTGTTCAAACATTCAAGTTGATTGTTGCTATTTGCAAAGTGCAATGCGATGAGATTCGGCTGCTCCAACCGCACCTCGCGAACTTTTTCGTCGGCTTGCAGATTTCCCAGCAAGACCTGATCAATCGGTTGCTCGAATTCGATGCGTAGCGTTCTGCCGCCAAGCGAGCCTTGACAGATTTCGGCCACTGTTCCACTCAGTACCTCACGTCCTTTTGCTATAATCATAACGTGATCCGCCAGGCGTTCAATTAAGTGAAGTTGGTGAGCACTTAGTAGAATCGTCGCGCCTTCGGACCGGATCTCGCGAATCAAGTTCACCATGAGTTCCTGATTGATTGGATCGAGTCCGGAGAAGGGTTCGTCCAGGACCACGAGCGCGGGACGATGGAGTAGGGCGGTAGCGATTTGAACCTTCTGTTGGTTGCCTTTGCTAAGTGTTTCCAGTTTGCTTTTGGCGTACCGAGTCAGTTCAAGTCGTTCGATCCACATTTGGACGACACGACGTGACTCTGCTGGATTCAGGCCACGGAGGGCCGCGAAATACTGGAGGGTGGCCGTGACGGGTTGGTCCTTGTACAGACCACGATCTTCCGGCAGGTAGCCGATCTGAGTTCGATCCACTGAAGCGATTTCTCCGCCGTTACTTTTCCAACGGCCGCTGTTACCACTCCAGCGGAAGGTGCCTTCGTCTGGGGGCAACATGCCGATGAGCATTCGTACCAGCGTGGTTTTGCCAGCCCCGTTTGGACCTAACAACGAGAAGATCTGCTGTGGTTTAACCTCAAACGAAATTTGATCAACCGCTTTAACGGCGCCGAACGACTTGCCGACTCCGTGCGCGGAAACTAGCAGGCTTGATTCTCGGAATGGGCTAGTGAGTGGTGCTGTTTTCGGGTTCATTATCGTTCGCCGGCTCGCTTTCACTCTCAGGATCGCTAAATTGCCATTCTGGGAGCGGGTCGTCCCAGGCTTGCCAGGCATTCGGGCCGGCTTGCAGCTCCTCGTCGGTCAACAGGCAACGATCCAAATCGGTCAGGATTTTCGCCCAATCGACATGCTGCCCGATCAATACCAATTCAATCCGACGATCGCCATAAGGTTCTTGCCACAGCGCTTCAATCTCGGCTTTCAGTTCCGAGTCTTCTTGCCACTCTTCGTCGGGCGATGCCGCCGCCCAATAGCCGGCGGGTTCGAAGGCGAAGACACTGCCAGCATGCGACCAATCGGCGGCGATGTCATGGCGTGTTGCGAACCAAACCAGCCCCTTGGAGCGGACGATCTGATCGAACGAATCGCCGCTCTGCACCCAATCCAGTAACCGCTGCGGATGGAACGGACGGCGCTGGCGATACACGCGGCTGCTGAAGCCGTATTCGTCGGACTCCGAGGATTCGGCACCGCGAGCAACCGCGAGCCATTCTTGATTCTCGGCTGCCCACTCCTCGCTGAATCGATTGGTGTTGAGGATTTCCTCCAGCGGCACCTCTCCACGGATTGCGGTGATGATCTTGGCGGATGGGTTCAGTCGTCGCAGCATGGCCATCAGTTCCTCGGCGGCGGCGGGCTCGACCAAGTCCACTTTCGACACCAGGATCACGTTGGCGAACTCGATTTGGTCTGTCAGGAGCTTGCCGATGTCGCGATCGTCGTGTTCGTCCAGTCCCAGGCCACGTTGGTTCAATTCGTCCTGGGTACGGAAATCGCGAGGGAAGTTGACCGCATCGACGACTGTGACCAGCGTGTCTAATTTGGCGACTTCCGACAGGCTCTCGCCCGCTTCGTCGATGAAAGTGAAGGTCTCCGCGACCGGCAGGGGTTCCGAGATGCCGGTCGATTCAATCAGCAGGTAGTCAAACCGTCCCAATTTGGCGAGGCGGGCGACTTCTCGGAGCAAGTCCTCTCGGAGGGTGCAGCAGATGCAGCCGTTGGACATTTCCACCAACTGTTCCTCCACGCGGTTCAGATCCGCGTGTCCTTGCAGGACCAGGCGAGCATCGATGTTGACCTCGCTCATGTCGTTGACAATGACGGCCACGCGCAGCCCCTGTCGATTGCTCAACACGCGATTCAGCAGAGTCGTCTTGCCTGCTCCCAAGAAGCCGGACAAAACCGTGACAGGCAAACGTGACATGAGACTTGGCTCCGAGTGACGACTTGATAACCCCGCGACGCTCAGTGTACGGTAGACTGCCAGTATTTGCAATTGGTATGCGTGTGTGGCGGCGTTACAATCGATAATTTTGGCCCGATCGGGGGAGGAAAGCCAATGAAACACTGCTTTTTCGGGGCCTTCACGAGCGGTCTTGATCTAGGTTTTCACTGGAACCCGTGCTCCTTCGCGGAGCGCGAACTCGTCACAACATGAATTGGCTTAGAGATAGATCCGATGAAGCACAGGCCATATTTACGCCCCGGCACGCGACGGCTGACGAGTGTCGCCCTCGGTCAGCTGACCGGTGCCGCACGTCGTCGCGGTGCGGCAGCCCTGGAGTTTGCTCTTTGCTTGCCGATGCTCTTGCTGCTGACTTTCGGCATCATTGAGACTTGTGACGCCATTTTTCTCAAACAGAGCCTGCTTTTGGCTGCCCAAGAGGGGGCACGCGTCGCCGTGGTGCCGGGTGCCAACGACGGTAACGTCCGGCAACAGGTGCGGCTGATCTTGCAGGCTCGCGGCGTGCGTGAGGAGAGCATCACGATCACTCCCGGCAATTTCGTCAACGCGCCCTTCGGTTCACTGATCACAGTCAATGTCGTCGCCCGGGTGGAGCAGAACAGCATCAGTTACATGGGGCTGCTGTCCGGGCGGCGTGTCAATGGATCCTGCACGATGATGATGGAACACAATTAGCTGGGTTGACTCGCCCATCTACCTCCTCTGCGCTGTTGCTCTCCCATCACGTCCCCTCCTCCCCTCCCGTTCCCTGCCACGCCTTGTCAAGAAAGTCAACGTCGCCATGCAGACGAAATCCGGCCCGTCGGGCAAACCCGGTGAAACGATGCTACGCCAGCCGCTGTTCTCGCCTCGATCGCGAAGGCAGCGACGCGGGAGTGCTTTGGCGTTAATTCTGTTTCTGTCGATCGTCATCCTGTCGCTCGGAGCCTTCGCCGTCAATTTGGCTCAATTGCAGTTGGTGCGGACGGAGCTGCAGGTTGCGTCCGATGCCTCGGCTCGTGCTGCCAATCGACTGTTCGCCAACACACGAGATTTGGCTCAGGCACAAACGCGCGCTCAATCGGTCGCCAATGAGAATAGGGTCAACGGTCGGACTTTGGTGCTACGGCCCAGCGACTTCGAGTTGGGCACTTCGACTCGCAATAACCTCAACCAACGCTACCAGTATACGCCAGGGGGCGCTCACCCAAACTCGATCCAATTGCGTACGGAGATGTCGGCTGGCTCCCCGACGGGGCCGGTGCGTTTGTTTTTGCCCGGCTTCTTGGGAATGAACACTGCGAACGCCAATATGGTAGCGAGATCCACTCAAGTGGAGCTGGACATCGCTCTGGTGATCGACCGGTCGGGATCGATGGCTTTTCGAGCTGATCAGGTGGCCTCTTTGCCCGGCGGCTGGACGGGTGGTGCTCCGCTGCCCAACGGCTTTCAGTTCGGACACCCCGCACCGAACCCATCTCGCTGGCGCGACACGGTCGCGGGTGTGCAGGTGTTTCTCAACGAACTCAACTTGACTGCCCAATTGGAGCACGTGACGTTGGTGACCTACTCGAATGGGGCCACCATCGATCGTGTGCCGACTCCGAACTATGCCGATGTGATGTCGTCGCTCAACGTCTACACGAATAGCTTCCAGAGTGGTCACACCAACATCGGCGGCGGGTTGCGGGCGGCAGGAAGTGCGCTGGTGCATGCCAACGCTCGACCGTGGGCAGTCAAGGTGATCGTCCTGATGACCGACGGGATCGAGAATACTGGCCCCAATTCGGTCAACGAGGCTCGTCGGCTAGCCGCTGATGGAATCATGATCTTCACCGTGACGTTTGCCCGGGAGGCCAACCAAACTCGGATGAGACAGGTGGCTGGTGCTGGGGGCGGGAACCACTACCACGCCAATGACGCGGCTTCGTTATCGCGAGTCTTCCGCGACATCGCCAGAAAAATGCCAACACTCGTCACTCGATAATTAACTTGTCGCCAGCTTACGAAAAAGACAACTATGGACAAACAAGACGCATTTAACCATCGAAGCCTTCGGCTCCAGGGTTTGAGGGGCGGTCAGCGAACCGCCAATCGGGCCGGTGCCAGCGCGGTCGAATTCGCGTTGGTGGCATTGCCGATATTTACTGTGTTTTTTGCATCGATTGAGTTCACTCGCATTCACTTCTTGCGACATACCGCCAAGAACGCCGCTTTTGAGGCGGCGCGGGATGCCATGGTACCGGGTGCCAATAGTGCCGAGGGAATTGCCCGTGCGAACCAGTTATTGCAAGCGATCGGGATCCGCAACCCAACCGTACGATTGACGCCTCAGGTTATCCTTGAGTCCACGCCGTTCATTACGGTAGAGGTTTCGATCCCCGTGACGGGCAATCTGTTGGTCGATCCCCTGTTCTTCCAGCAGCCGAATATCACCGAGCGAGTCACGTTGCGGACCGAACGGGCCCCAATCGTGCAGGCCCGCAACTTGCCGCCCCCGCCCCCGCCGCCGCCACCGCCACCACCCCCACCGCGGCCACCCGCACCGCCGCGGGCCCCCGTCACCGCCCCCCGCCCCCGTCGCCCCCGCCGAGGGTGGACAACCGCCGCCGTCTCCGCCGCGGCCGCCCGTGGGCGCGGCCACCGTCGCCACCGAGGCCGCCGTCGCCCCCGAGGCCGCCCGACCTCCACGGCCGCCCGCACCTCCGCGGCCACCGCGCGCCGCCACCGCCACCTCGCCCGCCGGGGTTGTAAGTTGCGGCGAGGTCTAAGGCCAAGCACTGCTCGGGGAGAACGCTCTGTCGTTCTCCCCGAGTTGTCGTTTGCGGTCGCAAGTGCCGAAAATCGATCCGTCGGCCGACTCGTTGGCCAGTGTCAGGGCGTGTTGGCAGTTGGATACGAAGCGAGACGGAAGCCCCCAACTTTAGTTTTTATGTCGCAGGCCGGTTAAGTGCCCACAGGCTTCTCGGTTGAACTCCCGAGGACGTTCTCGTCAGGTTTTTGGCCAAAACCTTCTGCTTGCACAGCTTCATGTGAACTGTGCTTCATGTTACTCCAAATTATCTGACTCTGTCAGAAAAGGATTGTCATCCATGCGAATTTTCAGCATTGCTTTGGCCGCAGCTTTGGCTTGCGGTGGTGTTGCCTCCGCCCAGCAAGTGTGCCCGTTGAGCGGCAAGCCGATCAGCGTCTCGGCCGCCCGTCCTGTCGCTCATGCCGACAAGACCATCGTTGAGACCGCCGTGGGCGTCGAAGACCTGTCGACCTTAGTTGCTGCTGTCAAGCAGGGCCAGTTGGTAGAGACCTTGAGCGGCAAGGGCCCGTTCACCGTCTTCGCCCCGCTGAACTCGGCATTTGCCAAGTTGCCGAAGGAAGTCATTGCCGAACTCCTGAAAGACGAGAACCGCGCCGATCTGCAAGCGATCTTGACCTATCACGTGGTGCCAGGCAAGGTCATGGCTGCCGACGTGGTGAAGCTGAAGGAAGCCAAGACCGCCAACGGTGCTTCGGTCAAGATCAAGGTTGATGGTGGCAAGGTTTACATCAACGATTCCCAGGTTTTGAAGACTGACATTGTGTGCAGCAATGGCGTTGTCCACCTGATCGACTCGGTCCTGCTGCCCCCAGCCCCGCTGCCGACCATCGTCGAAGCCGCGATTGGCAACGAAGATTTCAGCACCTTGGTCGCTTGCGTCAAGCACGCCGGTTTGGTCGAGACGCTGTCCGGAGAAGGTCCGTTCACCGTCTTCGCTCCTACCAACGCTGCCTTTGCGAAACTGCCGAAGGAAACCGTTGCAGCTCTGTTGAGCGACGCCGGCAAGGCTCAGTTGGGTGCGATCCTGACCTACCATGTCGTCTCCGGTTCCGTCAAGGCCGCCGATGTGGTTAAGCTGAAAGAAGCCAAGACCGTTCAAGGCCAATCGGTCAAGATCAAGGTCGAGGACGGCAAGGTGTTCATCGACGGTGCCCAAGTCATTGTCACCGACATCGAGTGCAGCAACGGTATCATCCACGTGATCGACTCCGTCATCCTGCCTTCCGACAAGTAGTCTGGACTGGGGCTGCTTGAGAGCATAAATTGAATCGGTGGTGGAGACAGGCGGTCTCTACCACCGTTTTTTTAATGGTGAATTATGATTCCTCGTTTGTACTTAATGCTGGTTGGACTTCTTTACTTGGGGTTAGCCATTTGGTGTGCGATTGACATGGAGACCACCAGCAAAGCGGTTGGCTTTCAGTTAGTGGGCGGTTCAGGCCAAAGCGAGTTCTTTACGGTCTATGGCGGGCTGGAGTTTGGTTTGGCGTTGGTGTTGCTGTGGCCGTTGGTGCAGGCCAAATACACCCATTTTGGTCTCGTTGCGTGTACACTGATTCACGGCAGCTTGGTTGTTTTTCGGACTATTTCGTTTTTTCGTTTTGAAGATCTAGAACGCATGACTTATCAGTTGGCGGTAGGCGAGTGGGTCATCTTCTTAGTAGGACTGGTGCTCTGTTGGAGCTCCAGCAGCAAGTCCGAGCAAGGCTAGTGCTTTGTCAGCACTTGATTTTGAGATTGGACGTATCGCAACAGTATCTCAGGGAACTGGAGTCGCAGTCGATAGTAGAGCGACTGCGTAGGCGGGCATGATCGTCGAAATGACTGGGTCAAGTACGTCTGCGGCGGCGATCATTGTGATGTTTTCCCTGCTGACTTCTTCGGCGCTGCTGGTTGTGGTCGTTGCGGATCGCAGCCAGGCCTGACGCAGGAGGGCCTCGCCTTCACCCAGCAGTAGGCACCAGCTTGTGTCGGGATTTTGTCGCAGGTTCCGCTCGATGGTTTGCGAGATCGCGTTTAGGTGGGCGTTCTTGGCAGCTGCCGCCACCCGATTGATCCATCCGTTGGGTAGTTCTTCCAGATCGCTGCAAAACAGCCGAGCGATGCGTTGTTTGGCGTGGCCGACCGTCGCGGGTCGACCGTCGGCCGTTTCGCAATCAGTAGGCGCCTCGGCACGATCGCCAGTGACCAGGTAGGCGTCGCCGATGGTGGCGAACAGTTCTTGGGCCAGCGACAAGGTGTCCGCATCGATGTTCACTGTGGGCAGGACCGCGGCGAGCGGGCTGCGGCGACAACCGGTGTAGAGCAGCTCGCCACGGCGAATGCGTTCAAAGTCCGAGCGCGGCGTCGGCAGTTGGTCGCAGGGAACGGGTGTCAGGTCCAAGGTCGTCGAGCCCAGGTCCACGATCAAGCCAGGCGTTTGTCGGTGGGCCGTCAGCCACTCCCCCCACATTCGAGCGACCGCATGCCAATTCGAGGCAGCGACGCGCGGCCAAGCCCGACGCGCGTCGTCGGCCAGTAGAAAGCTGGGGTTCGATTTGTCCGTCGCCATTGCGTAATAGCGGCAGGGGGCCGTCCGAGCGGCGAAGGCTGCCTCGCACTGCTCTACGATGGTCGCCACACCGCTGGCCTTGGACGGAAAACAGTCGGCGATTTCGCCGGTCATTGTGATGCTGATTTTTTCTGGTTCCGGCCAGGCTTGGGTCAGTTGCTCTAGTTGGTCGGCCAGTCGTGTGGGGGAACGCCACAGGGCAAAGGCCGACTGACGGCTGGAAATTTGGCCTGTCGCGGTATCCAGCCAGGCGGCCTTCAGGTTGGCGCCGCCGATGTCCAGGCCCCAAACCGTTTGGGCTGGATGAGACGCGGCCCATTGAAGCAACAGAGCGTTAGAATCGGTCTGATTAGTAGAACGGTTCACGAGAGCAAATCCCGCAGCGCCTCGTCGCAGGTCTTGAAGCGGAAGTTGTAGCCCGATTCTAGAGCCACGCGGGGGAGCACCTTTTGATCATCGAACAGGCTGTTGGCGAACTCGCCGAACACCAGCCGCAGTCCAAACTTAGGGGCCGGGAAAAACGCCGGCCGATGGACGGCGCGGCCCAGGGCCTGGGTGAACTGCCAATTGGTCGTGGGGGTTGGGGCGACGGCGTTGATCGCTCCTGAAAGCGATGGTGATTGCAAGCCGTGTTGAATCAAGCCGACCAGATCATCTGCATGAACCCAAGGGAAGTACTGCCGACCGCTGCCCAGCGGTCCCCCGAGTCCGCTGCGGAAGATCGGCAGCATTTTGCCCAAAGCACCGCCGTGGGGATCGAGCACGATGCCAATCCGCAGTCGAATCACGCGGATGCCACCGGTTTCAGCTGCCAGGGCCTCCGCCTCCCACTCCTGGCAGACCTCCGGCAGGAAGCCGCTGCCGGCCGGTGAGACTTCGGTTAGATCCTCGCCGGGGCGATGGCCGTAGAATCCAACCGCCGAGGCAGCGACCAACACTTCGGGAGGTTGTGGCAGCTGCAAAAGTGACTTGACCAGCGAGCGGGTGCCGATGACCCGCGAGTCGCGAATTCGTTGTTTTTTCTCGGTGGTCCAGCGACCTTCCGCCACGGGATCGCCGGCCAAATGCACCACCGCCCGCACTGGCCCTAACGCCTGCGGACTGAGCAGGCTGGCGGCATCCCACTGCAGCGTCCGGATCGTGGTCGCTGCGGTGGACGATGGCACGGCCTCCGCGGCCTGGGCTGGGGCGCGGCGGCTGAGCAGGCAGATCGGGCCGGTCAGTTGTCCGATCAAACGCCGTCCAACCAGGCCGGTCCCGCCAGAAATTAGGATACAAGGTTCCGCTAACATGGCTCAACTCCTCTTAGTTCCGGGCTCCCGCTGGCAGTCCCGCCTTCAGGCGGTTCCGACCGTTTGGCGTCCCGCCTTCAGGTGGCCTTTCACTTGAACCGATCCAGGGCCGATTCACAAGGGATCCGCGATCGTCGCGGGGGTATTAACCCTGATTCAAAAACGCTCGGCGATCGGCTAGTTTAAGGCAGCGACAGTGGGTGTTGCGGTGTCTGGGTATTGCTCACCGTTTTGCGTGGCAAGGTCGATTGAGGCGAAAACCCAGTGTTTTGCCGTGTTTCCTCGAGTCGGTCACCTGATTCGCGAGCAAGTCTAATTGACGTGCCTCGCTCGCTGTTTGCCGTTTTCGTTTTTTTTGTGGTGTGTGGTTGGTTTGCTTTGTTTTTTCCTTGTTGACAGGAGTGCTTGCCCAATGGAACTTATGGAGTTTACGCAGCGTGTCTCGGCAGTGTTGGCCGAGCGTTTTCCGGAAGAAAAGTTTGAGGTGTTTCCCGATCAAGGTTTGATTGTGACCCCTGCTTTGCAACTCGGTCTACAAAATCTGCACTCAGAGTGGCGGATGGCGTTTACCGAGATGACGGAGGCCGAGTTTAACCGGCGTGTTTTGAACCACTTCGAGCAGGCATTCGCTATGGTGGGCGACCCCAGTTTGGTGAACCCGCAGTGGGAGGCCGTACGGCCGCGGCTGCGTCTGCAATTGGCCAATCTGCAAATCCCTCAATTCGCTGCTATGGTCACGTTTCCGTTCTCACGTCAAGTCTGCTCCGCGATTGTGATCGATTCGCCACAAGGCTATGCCTACGTCAGCAAAGCCAACTTGGCGGAGTGGGGGCAGACGTCGGTCGATCTGTTGGAGATCGCTCAGAATAATCTGCGTGAGGCGGTCCAGGACACAAACTTGATGCAAGTCCCGGCCCCCGATGGTGGTGGCCTGCTGTTCGTGCAAGAGTCGGACGGTTACGCCGCTGCCCGAGTGCTCTTGCCGAGCTTTCGCGAGTTCTTGATCGAGAGCTTGGCGCCGCAGGATGGGTTTGTCTGGGTCGGCGTACCCAATCGCGACTTCTTGCTGGCTTGGTCCGATCAAGTCTCGCCGACCACCAAACAGACCTTGGCCCAACAGATCGCCGTCGATGCACAGCAGCAGCACCATCCGCTCTGTGGGGTACCCCTGCGAGTCAGTCGGGAGACCATCGAGCCGCAAGAGTAAGCCGGGCGTGAAATACAAAACCGGCCACGGTCCATGCTGGACAGTGGCCGGTTGTTGGGTACTGAGGCTCGTCGCTGGTCGCTGTGGCTGATCGCCGATCGCTGTGGCTGGAGGCGGTGACCATCCGTGTGGTTCGACCGAGCCGTGCGGTTCGACCGAGCCGTGCTCTACCGTGTCAGCGATCTGGCAACTCGCCGTGGTCAGCGTGACTAGCGGCGAGTGGTCGGCTGAGCTTCGGCGCTGGCGGCTTGCACGGCGCCTGGGATCTTGTGCAGCACGTGATCGGTCAGGTCGTTGGTTTGGTAGACGACCGAGCGTTGCACGCCGCGGATCACGGATTCAGGACGATTCGGGTCGATCGGTTCGCTGTCGTAGCCCAGTACCAAGCCAATGTTGTACTGTTGACAGAGTTCCTGGACGATCGTCATGACCTCGGAATGGGTCTTGTAGAACGCTTCGGCTTCGCTTTTCATCAATTCGGTCTGGGCCTGACGCGCCTTGGTCTGCAGGGCGACCTCTTCTTGCCGCAGTTGGATCTCGATTTGGTCCAATTGGCTGCCTTGGTATTGGGAGGAGGCTTGTTTGGCCTTTTCCTGCAGGGCGATTTGTTGTTGTTGGAACTCCTTCCGCATTTCTTCGGCCCGAGCCTCGATCCGCGACATGGCGGCCTGGTGGCCAGGGTGGGCCTTGAAGATCCGCACCATGTCCAGGACAACCACAATCCCGCCCTGCCCTTGGCCCTGGGCCAACGCTTGTGGATGCGAAATCGCCGTTGTCGAAATTGCTGCGGCCACAAACATGGCCAGCGTCAGCAGACTTGTTCGTACCATTCTTCTGATCCTCCTTGATCAATCACGTCCGAAAAAATCGTGTGGGAAGCGGGCCGCGTCGGCCGCGAATCCGCTCGTGGGTCATCCATCGCCCTCCCCGCCCAAGCCTACGGCAATTGCCGTGCCAATGGTGTGAGGATCGCATCAACTGCCAATTTTTAGCTGCCATTCGACCGAGTCCGTCGGTCGGCTCCCAGCCAACCGGCCGGCATCCAGCCTATTTTCAGCCGTTTCAGCGGCCGGGTTCCCGCCGCAAACGGTTGCTGCTCGGTGGCCGGCCCGACCGAGTAATCCTTGCCGGTGGCGTTTGTAAACATTACCGGAGATTCCGGCAATGGGAATTTTTTTCCCACCGCTTTCGCTTGAGGATTACCTGCGGATGGGGCATAATAGGGCGGTTGGGGAGGGAGCGGGATGTTAAAAGTGGCAACCCGCCGCGTTGGCCGTCGGGCTTGGTAGGCTCGTTCAGGCTCGCGCGGCCGGTTACCATCTTTATCAGACGACTCCGCAGGTCGCTATTGCGGTGGTTGCCGCGAGTTTTTTTGCTAGCAACCAAGTGCTTTTCGTGGGGGGCCACTATTCCAAGATGGTACGGTATGTCAAAAAAAACGCGTTCGGCTCGGTCCAAGGAGACGGGCCAGCCACTGGCAAATGGCGAGTGGTCGCACGACTACGACGAGGTGCTGGAGAAGTGCCAGCGGTTGATCGGCTACCGATTTACCGAACCGAAGTACTTGTTGTCGGCCCTGACGCACGCCTCCACGGCCAATCATAAGCTGCAGTCGAGCGAGCGTTTGGAGTTCCTGGGGGACTCGCTGTTGGGCGCGGTGGTCTGTGAGTTCTTGTTCCATCGTTTTCCCAGCGTGATGGAGGGCGAATTGACCAAGATCAAGTCGGTCGTGGTCAGTGGGCAGACGTGTGCCAAGATCAGTCGCCAATTGGGGTTGGAAAGCTGTGTGATGGTCGGCAAGGGGATGGCCAATGCTGCGGTGCCCTCCAGCATCCTGGGGGACATCTTCGAGGCAATTGTGGCGGCGATTTTTCTGGACAGCGATTGGGGTTCGGCTCGCGATTTTGTGCTCAAGCACATCAAGCGGGAGGTGGAGCAGGCGGTCGAAACTAGCCACGAGAGCAATTTCAAGAGTCAATTGCAGCACCACGCGCAGAAGTACCTCAAGGCCTCGCCCACGTATGTGTTGTTGGAGGAGGCCGGGCCGGACCACAAAAAGGCCTTCCGCATCGCGGTCCAATTGGGGGAGCGGGTGTTTACGCCGGCTGGCGGCAAGAACAAAAAGCAGGCCCAACAGCGTGCGGCCAGTAACGCCTTGGCGGAGCTGCAGAACGAACCGCCTCCGTTTACCGACAGTGAGATCTAGAGCTGTCGGCGGCGGGTTCGTTGTCCCGCAGCGTCCCCTCCCTGAGAAACGTCCGTTAGGCAAGTATTTATGTGCGGAATCACCGGCGCGGTTTGGACAACGCAGCGGCACTCGGTGTCGGAGCGGGCCCTGGCCGAGATGACCGACTGCTTGACGCACCGCGGCCCGGACGATCGAGGCTTGTTTTATCGACCGCTGGGCAGTGCCGCGCCGGTCCCGGAGGTTGCGGGTGGACCTGTGGATGCGGCGGATCTGGCCGCGGCAGGCGAGGTCGGGGTGGGATTGGGGTTCCGCCGCCTGTCGATTATCGACTTGGCGACGGGCGCTCAGCCGATGGCCAATGAAGACCAGACGGTCTGGGTTGTGTTCAACGGCGAGATCTACAACTACCGCGATCTGCGGCAACGCTTGCAGGGCAATGGTCACACGTTTCGCACCCAAGGGGATGCGGAGACGATCGTGCATCTGTACGAAGACGAGGGCGAGGACTGCTTTCGCTACCTCCGCGGCATGTTTGCCATTGCAATTTGGGACGTTCGGCTCAAAAAACTATTGCTGGCCCGCGATCGGTTGGGTCAAAAGCCACTGTTTTACAGTCAGCAGTCTCAGCGGATGGTATTCGGCAGTGAGCTCAAGTCGCTGTTGCCAGCCGGTGGCATCGATACTCAGATCAATCTATCGGCGATCGATCAATACTTGTTGTATCAGTACGTGCCGCACCCGCAGACGATCTATCGCGGCGTGACGGCCCTCCCGCCGGCACATCTGGCGGTCTGGCGGGCCGACCCCCTGGGCCAGGTGACATTCTCGACGCGGGCCTATTGGTCGTGTCCTACGCGAGAAGTCCCGCAGGAGAAGTCTGCCGCCATCCGCCAACTGCATGACACGTTGGAGCAGGCCGTTGTCATGCGGATGCAGAGCGAAGTACCCCTGGGGGCGTTTCTCTCCGGCGGAGTCGATTCCAGCTTGATCGCCGCCCTGATGCAGCGCAACAGCACGCGGCCCATCGAGACGTTTAGCATTGGGTTTCAAGAGTCGGAGTACGACGAGTCGCGTTATTCCCGGCAAGTCGCTGAGCATTTGGGTACGCGTCACGAGGCCTTTGTCGTTGAGCCGTCCGCGATCGCCGTCCTGCCCGATTTGATCTACCATTACGATCAGCCCTTTGCGGACAGCTCGGCCATTCCCACTTGGTACCTGTCGCAAATGACCCGGCAGCAGGTGACGGTGGCTCTGTCGGGGGATGGCAGTGACGAGTTGTTTGCGGGATACGATCGCTATCAGGCGGCCCGGTTTGCCGCTCAACTGGATCGCATCCCCGGCATGCAGGCCTGTTTGGCCTCGTCCCTGTGGCAGTGGATCCCCAGCAACATGAGCCAGCGGAACTTGCTCCGCCGTGGCAAGCGGTTCGCCCAAGCCATGACGCTACCGCCAGTCGCGCGGTACATGCAGTGGATTGGCATCTTTCACGACCAGCATCGCGCGGCGCTGTACTCCGACACTTTCCTCGAGCAGTTGCCAAACGTGGATCCGTTGGAGTTTGTCGGGCAGTACGAGCGGCAGTTCGCCAGTCGAGATCCGGTTACCCGGTTTTCCTTGGCCGACCTGCATACCTATTTGCCGGGAGATCTGAACACCAAAGTCGACATCGCCTCGATGGCCCACGGTCTGGAGGTGCGGCAACCGTTTTTGGATCATCATGTCGTGGAGTTGGCGGCGGGCCTGCCGGTGGCCTGGAAACTGCGGGGAAATCGAGGCAAACGCATCCTCCGCGACACGTTTGGGCACCTGTTGCCGGCCACGATATGGGCTAGAAAAAAGCAGGGGTTTGGCGTACCTTTGGACCACTGGTTTCGCGGACCCATGCGGACACTGACCGAGCAGACGCTCCTGGGGGCTGCGGCCCAGCGACGCGGGCTGTACGACGAGGCCGAAGTCCGGCGGTTGGTGGAGCAGCACGTGGCGGGCAAGTTCGATCATGCCTACCGCTTGTGGGCATTGCTGGTATTGGAACTCTGGTTCCAACGCTGGCAGCCCGACTTCGCCCTCTAGCCAACGTCCGTCCGTTCATTCGTTCGTCGGTCCGTCGGTCCGTCGGTCGAGGGTGCGTGTGGCGACAAATCGTCGTCCGGCCCTGGACGGTAAAGAGTTATCCAACCAGAGTCTCGCGGTTTACCCAGCACGAGATTTGTTTTTTGCGCGAAAGCGGATTTGACTGTTATGCGAGTATTGTCAGGCATCCAACCGACCGGCCGCCCACATTGGGGTAACTACTTCGGCGCCATCCAGCAGTACATTCAACTGCAGCAGTCCGAACAAGCCTTTTATTTTATTGCCAATCTTCATGCCCTGACCACAGTTCGCGACAAGGGTTTGTTGGAACAGTACACTCGTGACGCCGCTTTGGATCTGTTGGCCTTGGGCTTAGATCCCGATCAAGCGGTGCTGTTTGTGCAGTCGGATGTGCCGGAGATTTCGCAGCTGTGCTGGTTGTTGCTCAGCGGCACGCCGTTTGGACTGTTGGAACGCTGCGTGGCGTATAAAGACAAGAAGTCCAAAGGCTTGACCGCTACGGCTGGGCTATTCACGTATCCGGTGTTGCAAGCCGCTGACATCTTGGCCTTCGATTCGGATACGGTCCCCGTCGGCGAAGATCAGGTGCAGCACATCGAGGTCTGTCGCGACATTGCGGCCAGCTGGAACGCCCAGTTTGGCGAAGTCTTCACCCTGCCCTCGCCCAAGATCTTGCAGGAGACCAGCAAGGTCCCCGGCACTGACGGCGAAAAGATGTCCAAGAGTTACGGCAACACGATCGAGTTGTTCGACGAGGCCAAGGCGATGCGCAAAAAAATCATGCGGATCGCTACCGACTCGCGGCCGATGGAGGAGCCCAAAGACCCCGCTGGCGATCACTTATTTGATCTCTACAAGTTGTTTGCGACACCGGCCCAGATCGAGGAGATGGCCAGTCTCTATCGTCGTGGTCAGTTTGGTTACGGCGAGGTCAAAAAGGCCTTGGCGGATGCCGCGGATGTGTTTTTTGAAGTGCCGCGGCAACGTCGCGCGGAGCTGTCCGCCCAGCCCGATCGACTGCGACAGATTCTGGGAGATGGCGCCCAGCGGGCGCGAGCCAAAGCGACCCAGACGTTGCGACGCGCCCAAGAATCATGCGGGATTTTATGAATATCATCGGTATCGGCACAGATATCATCGAGGTTGACCGCATCGACCGCATGATCCAACGGCATGGGGATCTGTTCTTGAATCGCGTATACACGGCGAAAGAGATCCAGTATTGCTCGCCGCGCAAGGCCTTCGCGCAGCACTATGCAGGTCGGTGGGCGGCCAAAGAGGCCGTGTTGAAAACCCTTGGCACCGGCTGGGCCCGCGGTATCAAGTGGACTGATATCGAGATGCTCAATCGCTACGGTGGCAAGCCGGAGATCATTCTGCACGATGCCGCGGCGGCGGTGGCCGCCGACCTGGGGATTGTCGAGATCCAGATCAGCATCTCCCACTGCCACCAGTACGCGGTCGGATTTGCCACGGCTCTGGGGGGTACGAACTGAGGCGGGCTGCACCCGGCATACGACTTAGGACTTGTCCACAATTTAGTTACCGACGTAGTTGGGACCGGTCAGCGTCGAATTCCCACGAAAACCGGGTGCTAACGCACTCCGGCTGATTTCCAATTCGGTAAGTTAATTACTGACAAGTCCTTACGAGTACGCGTACCTCTGCAGGCTGAGTGCGAGTACGGTGACTTTCATCAGTAACCGCTTATGGCGATGGACGTCGTGGCTGGTAATAGATTCGCCCATCTTCGGCCCCCAGGATCAGTTCCGGGAGGCCGTCTCCGTTGAAGTCCACCGTCGCGGGACTGGTGGAATGTCCCTGCACGTTGCGGTCCGACAAGGGTCCTAAATCGCGCAGGTAGATGTTAGGGCCAACTTGACTTTCGTTCCGCAGCCAATGCGCGCTGGTGGAATTCACCAACACGTCCCGCTGGCCATCCCCGTCCCAGTCGACGATCGCAATCTTCCGCCGGCCGCTGGCCCCGGCTCTGCCTTGGTTCAATCGCAACGGCCCCGGGTTGGGGTCTTGGACGCGATGCCTGGCATCCGTCTCGCTGTAATCCAGGCCGTGGAAAATGCGTTGCGGCGGCCCCAACAGGGGGCCCTGCGGGGTAAGATGCCGCGGGTACAGGGCCAGGTAGCCGGCGGGGTCCAGCACCACCAGATCCTGCCAGCCATCGCCGTCCCAATCGACCATAATCGGCGTGGTCCGCCACTGCGTCACGAGCGTCTGTGCCGGTGGTAACCACCACACCCAATCGGGCTTGGGGCTTGGGCCGGCGGGCCAGTCGACCAACACCGGTTGAGGAGAAGCGAGCAGCGGGAGCTTCCTTGGGCAGTTGGGGTCGGGGCCCAGATTGCGGAGCCAGACGACTTGCCCCCAGATGGAGTTGACCATCAGATCGACGTGGCCATCGTTGTCCCAGTCGCCGGTCGATAGGGTGGTGTAGCCCCATTTCGCCTCGGCCGGCCCTTGGATGCTGCCATTCTGCCCGGCTTGGATCCGGAAATCTCGGCCGTCGACTTGCAAGCGGCGCGGCGCGTTCCAACGAGGCTTCGCGACTCCCGGTCCACTCAGGTTCTCGAAGAAGTCGATGTAGCCGGCGGTGTTGCCTACCAGTAAATCCCAGTCCCCGTCGCCGTCCCAGTCGACACCGACCGGCGTCGACAGCGCACCGGACTTGAGGTGGTGGGCTTGCTGTTGAAAATAGACCGGAGGCAGGAATTGCGGCAGCTGGCCCTCCGTCAGTTTGCCGGTGTTCTCTAGCCAGGCCACTCGACCATCCTCGTCTCCGACAATCAGGTCGACATGGCCATCGCGATTCCAGTCGAAAGCGATGGGGACGATCATCTGCAAGTCCATCGCCAAGGGGCGACCATCCGGAGCCCGCAGACGCACACCATCCGCATAAACGGGTTGTTGTCGCGTGCCGATGTTCTGAAAGTAGGTCAAGCCATCCAAGAACTCGCCACAAACCAAGTCCAGGTCCCCGTCGCCGTCCAGGTCCACGAACTGGGGAGTTGGACAGCCGTAGACATCGATGGGACCCGACTCCGAGCGGATCAACTGGGGCTCGGCGTACTGCGGTTGCTCCGTGCTGCCGATGTTTCGTAGCCAGTAAACAAAACCATGTAGGGGGCCGGCGGTCCAATTTCCGCTTGCATCATAGGCATCGTCCCAACCGTAATCGCTCCAGTCTTCAATGCCAATGATCAGGTCCAAGCAGCCATCGCCATCGTAGTCCACATAGCTCCATTGGCGATGCCGAATTTTGGGCCCCTTGGTTTGCTGTCCCACCAGTTGATGAAAGTTGCCGTCTACGTTCAGCGGTTGCCGCTGCTGGGTTCCCGAACGCGCGAAGTCCGGGTACTCGTACCCGGGTGAGAGGACTCGCAGTCGGCCCTCAACGTAACTTGGCAGCAAATAATGCACAGCGGAACTCAGCTTCACGCCGGGACGAAACACCGGCAGTGGCTGCTCGCGCGTGTCGCCGCTGATGTTCTCGAAAAACCAGACGCCGTTGGAGGGTTGGTCGGGGCAAGCCACCAACAGGTCATAATCTCCGTCGCCATCGACATCCCAGGGGATCGGCCAAGCCCACAGGCCAACGCCCAGATCCACCACTAGCTCTGGGTTGTTGTATTCCAACGGGTACAGCAGCGGCTCTTCGTCACGTGGTGCAACCTCTGCCACGCGGCCCGCGCCTGCGGTTACCCCACGAGCGGCAGCTGCCGTGGGTTGGTCCTGGTGGCTGCAACCCAACACGGATTGATCCGAATTCGTCCACAGCCCCAGGCCAGCCAGTGCAAGGGCCATGAACCGAGGCGGCCGGACGCATGTTTCCCGGCGACACACAGCGGGAACAAGCAGGGACACCAGGCGGGAGAGAATCAGGGGCGCCATCAGGCAGGCCATACACTGGGCCATGAACGGGGCCATACGGCGGGGCATGCGACGGGTCATGAGGGCGGTTTCCGGCGGTCGGGGGGGCGTTGCGGGAACGGCGGGAAGCGGACGGCTGTCGCGGCCCGCCTCGGAGTCCAGGCGGGACACGCAGCGAGGGCGGGTGGCTCGGACGCGAGCCGATTGCCCAGGCCCAGCGGCCAGGCCCAGCGGCCGGGCCCAGCGGCCACGTCCAGCGACCAGGCCCAGCGGCCACGTCCAGCGGCCAGGTCCAGTCGGTCGGTGGCTGGTCGATCGCCGAGGGAGTTCATTGTAGCAGGCTGTTAGGGCGAGGGATGCGTCTTTAAACGCCGCTTTATGTTCAAGGGGTCGCGTTTAGTCGGTTGCGGCAAGTGCCCTACGAAAAATCGAGCCGCTCCCGTAAAATCGCGGGTGGCGGGTAGCGCCAGGTCATCGGAACGGATGCCTGGCTCCCGGTGTCTTGCTCCGGAGCAGAGGTTCGTTGGCGAGCTTGTTCCGGGCGAGTCCGTTCGATTTCGGCGGGGACATAGCGACGCCCGGGCAGCCCCCCATTTTTTCGAGAAGGATGTAAACGCTTGTATCGCACGCACACTTGTGGTGAATTACGCGCCCAGCACGTTGGGCAAACCGTGACGCTTTGTGGTTGGGTGGATCGTATCCGCGACCACAAAAACGCGACCTTTATCGTGCTGAGAGATCGCTACGGAGTCACACAGGTTGTGGTGGATCAAGCGGCCGACGAAACGATCCGAGCCACGACGCGGGAATTGGGTTCCGAATATGTGGTTTGTGTCACTGGCCAAGTGGTTGCACGTGGAGAGGGGCAGGCCAACGCCAAACTCGAGACCGGTGCGATCGAGCTGCAAGTGACTGGTCTTGAGATTCTCAACCCGTGCCGCACCTTGCCGTTCTTGCCTGGTGGCACGGATCCAGTGGGCGAAGAGGTGCGTTTGGAGCATCGCTACATTGACCTCCGTCGTCCGCTGATGCAGCAGACTTTATTGTTGCGGAATCGTTTGACCAAGTTGATCCGCGACTACATGGACGAACGACAGTTTGTGGATGTCGAGACGCCGATCCTGGGACGCAGCACTCCGGAAGGGGCCCGCGACTATCTGGTGCCCAGTCGAGTGCAGGAGAATTGCTTTTACGCCCTGCCCCAGTCACCGCAGTTGTACAAGCAGATCATGATGATCGCTGGCTACGATCGGTATTACCAAATTGCTCGTTGTTTCCGCGACGAGGATCTGCGGGCGGACCGCCAACCGGAGTTCACGCAGTTGGACATCGAGATGTCGTTTGTGGACCACAACGACATTATCAATCTGATCGACGGTTTGATGGTTCGCTTGGCGAAGGAAATTTTGGGTTTGGAGTTGACCACGCCCTTGCCTCGCCTGACTTACGACGAAGCCATGCGGCGATTTGGGCACGACGCGCCCGATTTGCGATTTGGTATGGAGATCGTTGACTGCACACCGTTGGCCCGAGAATCATCGTTTCAGGTCTTTCGCAGCGTTGCCGAAGCCGGTCACTTCGTCCGTGGGCTCTGTGTGCCACAAGGCGGAACCGCACTGGCGCGGAGACGCATCGATCAACTGACCGCCTTCGTCAAAGATTCTTACAACGCCAAGGGGTTGGCGTGGGCCAAGTTGGAGGAAGACGGCCAATGGTCTGGGCCGGTCTCTAAAAACCTGCCTGCGGAAGAGCAGGCTCTGTGGACGTCCACCATGCAGGCTAAGCCGGGTGACCTGTTGCTGTGGATCGCCGACGACTGGACGGTTACCTGCAAGGCGCTGCACGGCCTGCGTAAGACCTTGGGAGCCGAACTCAAACTCTATGATCCTCAAGCCATGCATTTTTCCTGGGTCGTCGAGTTTCCCATGTTTGAACACGATGCCGAATCCGACCGCTGGATCGCGATGCATCACCCATTCACGGCGGCCAAGGATGACCATGTTCATTATTTGGAGACGGAGCCCAGTCGTGCGCGAGCTAAGGCCTACGATTTGGTCATCAACGGTTTCGAAGCCGGTGGTGGCACGATCCGAATCCATCGTTCGGACGTCCAGGCACTGATCTTCAAGCTGTTGGGCATGACGCCGGAAATGGCAAAAGATCGGTTCGGCTTTTTGCTGGATGCCTTGCAGTGCGGCGCTCCGCCACACGGCGGTATTGCTCTCGGCTTGGATCGGCTGGTCATGCTGTTCGCTGGCTTGGACAACATCCGCGACGTGATCGCTTTCCCAAAAACTCAAAAAGCGACCGATCTGATGACGGGAGCTCCGGGCACGGTCGACGATCAGCAACTGCAGGAATTGCGGATTGCCTTGGTCAAGGCCGCCAAGCCCACCTAAGCATGGCGTCGCAGGATTGTCTTGAGCGTGGTGCCTACCCAGGGCCCGCTCCGCTGCTCGAAAAGTTAAGTTGGTATGCCACGAAAAAACCTTACCCTCGATCGTATTCTCGCAGGTTGGGATTTCGATCCCAATCAGCCATCCGCCCGTTTGGTCAAGCACCCCGACGGCCGCGAAGTGCTACAGTTGCGCGTCGATCTGGGGGTTTTGCAGATGGAAATCATCGGACGCCCCGATGGAAATCGTCCATACGATTGTCCCACGATTTTGGATTGGATGCTCCGGCGTGAGCAGCAAGTTGATGCCGAGTTCAAACTTTCCGTCGATGAATGTCTGGAGGTTGATCGCGAGTTTTCGCAGTACTACCACCGACGGATCTGCTGGATTGAGCTGAAAGAATTTGGACGTGCGGCCGCTGATGCGACTCACACCTTGTCTCTGATGGATGCTTGCCTCCGTCACGCCCCGGATCCAGGCTGGGCGATGCTGCATGAGCAGCATCGGCCGTTCGTGATTTTTCAGCGGGCGCAGTCGCTGGCGCTCCAGCGCGTGCAACAGGGCGGGGATCCGTCGGCTGCCTTGGAAGAGCTGAATGAGGGATTGAAACTAATTCGCGATTTTTATGATACCTACGAATTGGAGCAGGAATACGAAGACGACGAATTGGTTCAGCGCCTGCTCCAAGTTCGAGAAAGTCTGCGAGAGAAATTTGAAATCGGACAAACCCTAGACGAACAGTTGGCGGAAGCCGTGGCCAATGAAAACTTCGAATTGGCGGCATTGCTTCGTGATCGAATTCGCGATCAACGGACCAACTGACCCTCAAGTTGCGTCGGCGGCAGAACCACTCGGGCCTGCCCGCCGACGGTACAAGTTAGATGAACGCTACCGTTGGACGCTTAGTCTAGCGCCAAAGGCAGTTTGAAGGCGGCCGGACCCGTGGCACCACCCCGCACTTGCAAGCGGATGCCGTCTGTGCGGATCTCGCGATCCAAGGCAACCACGATCTCGCAGTCGCCTGGGGGCAAGTCCAACGCGACTCGTCCGCCAGCGATCGGGGTGGGTTTTCCCTGCACCCACAATTGCACTCCGGCTTCCTCCGACAAGCTGATTTCCACTTGCCCAGCCTCCACCACTTGGACTTTGGTCCGCAGGAAGGAAGTCGGTGGCACGTTGGCGTGAATCTTGTAGGTCGGCAGCTCTTCCGCCGGCACCAAGCCGGATACCCGCGGCAAGAGGTTGGTCCACGGCAAACCACCCCGACCGTCCGTCACGCTGTCGAAACTCGTGCGGTTCATCAGGCGATGGACCTCCTGTTGCCATTGCAACACTTGCCAAGCCCGCGCCGTATCGTCCGTGCGAATCGAAAACGCCTCGGTCCGTCCCAAGTTCGACAAGAAGCTAACCAAATTGATCAGCTCGGAGGAGGTGAGCGTATCGACCAATCCGGCCGGCATCAGGCTGCTGCCGTCGGCGATTTCATCGATCTCGTCTTCGGCTACGTCCTTCAGGCTGCCATCGGCCAACCGCAAGCGATACACGCCACCCGAAAAGCTCTGGACCATGCCCGTGAGAATCGTACCTTCTTGGGTGAGAATCTTTTTGGTGTGATAGCCTTCTTTGACTTTGGCCGCCGGGTCCAGTAGCGACTCCAGCAGATAGTCGACCGGTGCACTGGCCCCAATCGAAATCATGTCGGGACCCACGATCGAACCGACACCGCCGATCGCGTGACAATTCATACATTGCAGGTCACCGCGCCGATAGACCTGTTCCCCTGCCACAGGATCGCCGATACGAGTGATCTGTTGCACCATTTCGGCAAATTCGCTGGTCGACAGCTTCCAACCGACTTCGGATAATTGTCCGCTGGTCCGCAGCGCTGCGGCCAACGCGGACTCCGGCTCCGGAGACGCTCGCAACAACCGCAGTGCCTCACGGGCCATCTCCGGTGGTAGCACACTGCTTACCTCCTTCATCTTGCCCGCTAACATCGCCTGCCCACCGCGCTGCTCCAGCAGCGGACCCAGCAACCGACCGACGTGTTCCAGCGGCTGCTCCACGCTCAGTTCGGCGACGATCCAGGGTACGGCTCGCTCCAAATCCCAGCGCGCGACCTGCCCAATCCAGCGAGCTCTCGTCGGCGAGCCCGCGCCGCTCTGTTCGATCGAGTTGACGATCTGCTGGACCAATTCACTGCGTTGCTCGGCCGGGGTCGTCAGCAACACATCGACAATCGCCTTGGTCGCTGCATCCAGCAAATCAGACGATAGCTCCTGATTGGCAGAAGTCGCTTGCCACAGCAGCGCCAAAGTCGCCGGTTCCGACCATTTGGCGGCGACCTGGATAAGTTTTTGAACTTGTAGTGCCGTCAGACGATCAGCCAACCCGTCCCGCAGCCATTGCTCGAGCCCCTGGCGGATCTCGCCAGGAATCTCGCTGGGCCGAGCCTTGGCTTCTCCGCCAATCAACAGGATCCACTCCAGTCGCTCTGTCTCGTCTGTTTGTTGCACCCAGGCCAATAACGCATCCAATTGCGCGGCGTCGGCCAAGTTGGCAATCTGCTTGACGACTGTCGTCGCGGCACCGTTCGCCAGTTGCCCCTCACGCAAGACTTGCAGCAATGGATTGACGACATTGGTGGATTCGACGGCTTTTAAGGCAAAAGTCAGCGCGGTGGCATCGTTGCCGAAATCAAATCGACCGCTTTCGACCAAGGGCACCCAATGCGGTGCTAAATCGCGCAACGTCTTCCACAGGGCAAAGTCCATGCTGCCGTCGATCGGCCGCTGCCAGGCCCGCAAGGCGATGGTCGCTGAGCTCGGCTCCGGCAGGCGTCGCAAAGCCGTGATGGCCTCCAAGCGTACCTGCGGATGCTCGTCTTGGATCGCTTTTTCCAAGACGGTTCGCAGCGCTGCCGGCTCGCCGCGATGCCAGAAGTCACTGGCCACACGCACCGCCGCGGCCCGCGCGGCCGGCACGTCCGACTGCAGGAGATCACCGAGCAAGTCGCGATCCAAGTAGTCCAGGTGCAGGCCGGCCCACAGCAGTTCCACCAAGTACTGCTGCTCGCTCGCGTAGCGAGCTTCTTCAGTGGCGGCTGGCATGGATTTTCGTACCGCTTCAGTCTTGGCTTGCAATGCGGCTTGCACCTCGGTCAAGGGGAATCGCCGCAACAGGCGCTTGGCCCACGTTCGCGTGCTTTGTTCCGGTAGCCGCAATTGTTCCAACAAGGCAGCCGGATTCAGGTCCTCCAATTTCTCGCGCTGAACCAATTCGCGATCAGGAAACGTCATGCGCCAAATTCGACCACGCTGGCGATCCCGCCGCGGATCGCGAAAGTCGACTTCACCGTGTTGGATGATCGGGTTGTACCAATCGGCGATGTACAACGCCCCGTCCGCTCCCATCTTGGCATCGATTGGCCGAAACGCTTGATGCGTACTGCGAATCACTTCCTCCAATTGCCGCGAACGATAATTGGAGCCCTGAGGTTCTACCTCGAATCGACAGACGCGATTCGCGCGAAAATCGTTGGTGATCATGTTGCCCTGCCATGATTCCGGAAAGTGTCGACCGCTGACAATCTCCAGACCGCAGTGCTTGGGACTGCCCGGGTTCATGCCCCCGACAATCCGGGTGGCGCCCGGCGAGGTCACGAAGACCGAGTTGGGGAATACGTAGTTGATGCCCTCACCGTAGGCTCCATCGGTAGCAAAGCTCTGTCCCCAGTCGTCAAAGATTTTGCCCCAAGGGTTGACGAAGCCCAAGCAGTGAATCTCCAACTCCATGGTGTCGGGTCGAAAACGCCAGATCCCACCACCATTCATCCGCTTCACCCCCCAGGGAGTCTCCACGTGACTGTGAATGTAGATCGATTGGTTCATGAACAGCGAGCCATCAGGACCCCAGGTCAACGTGTGCAACAGGTGATGCGTGTCCTCGGTGCCGAAGCCGCTCAGCACCACGCGTCGCTGGTCCGCACGACCGTCGCCGTCGGTATCCGACAGATAGATCAGCTCGGTGCTGTTGGCCACGTAGCAGCCTCCCCGTTCGTCCGGCAAAATTCCGGTCGGAATCAATAAGTTGTCAGCAAAGACCGTCGCTTGATCCGCCACGCCATCGCCGGTGGTGTCCTCCAGGATAAAGATCTTGTCGGTTGCCGGCTGGCCTGGTTCGATCTGCGGATAGACCTCACTGCCGGCCACCCACAGGCGGCCGCGGGCATCGAAGTTCATGTGGATCGGCTTGCTGATCTGGCCATCCCCGCCAAACAGATTCGCTTGCAGACCGTCCGGTAGCGTGAAAGATGCCAACGAGACACTCGGATCAGGATCCGGAATCTGCTGTAGGTCTCGCTGGGCCAGGCCGTTGGTCGCAATCCCCAGCAGTCCGGAAGCCGCGGTCAGGGCAGCCAGGCAACTGCGACGACGCAGTCGCTGCCAGACGCGGGACCAGGTGGGACTTTGAAGCGGCAGCGAAGCGTTTTGGGTGTGATTTTGATTCATTTTTATTTATCCTCAGGCGGCGGGAAAATGGGGCGGGCAGGTGGAGTTCTGCAGTCGGGGCCAGCGGCGATGGGCGGCCGGCTTGCCCTGTCTTTCTGGACAGGATCGCTTAACGTTGTGAACTTGTCGCTTGGCGACGGATCTGTTGCTCAACTTCCGCGATCAACGGATCGAACTGCGGTATCTCCGTTGCGTTATTCCCCTGCTCATGTTTGCGAAACAGAAACAAGTAGGTCTCGTTTTGTGGTCGATAGCGGTGAAAGAACCACTCGTTTTTTTGTAAAATCATCGAACGCAATTCCGTGGCCGAGGCGACTCGATCCCATTGAGTATCCGTCAATTCTTTCCCCAACAGAGCCCCAGCCAGCAGTCGACTGACCTCTGTAGTCCCGGTCGCGGACAGGTGAATCCCGTTTTCGGTTCGAGGTGAGACGGCCGGTGGCTGTTGCAGCATCATGGAGTGCAAGTCGATCAGCGGCAGGCCGCGCTCGGCTGCCAAACCTCGAATCGCGTCACAATAGGAGACCAAATCTTGGTTCGCCTGCGCCATGTCCGGTAGCGGTGCCCCCAAATTCTCAAACGGCGGCGGTGTGAGCAATAGAGGCTTCGCGCCTAACGCCTCAGTCATGTCAACCATACGCGCCAATCCGGCTTGGAATTTTTCCAATCCGGCGGCCCCCGCGAACGACTCATTGGCTCCATAGGCCAACACGACGACACTGGGCTGCGTCAGTTTGAGATCCGACTTGAGCCGCTCGAAGCCGTCACTGGGCTGGCCAAACACGGCCCGCGAGGTTCCCCACACGTCGTCGCCACTCCAGCCCAAGTTGCGGATCTGCAGTCCACTTTCGCCCACCGCCTGATACAAGGCCGCCTCCAACTGACCGTCGAACTGCAGTCGCTCGATCAGTGTGCCGCCGACCAGGGTCAGCCGATCGTTCGACTGCAAGCGGTAGTTGCCCGTCGCTTCTGCCGAGGGACTCACCGGGTCTTGCCGGAGCACGACCGATGGCCGAGAAATAGGCACTTCGGCAGAAAGTGCCTCAGCGGCGCAGCAGCCAAATGGAATCAACGAAACCAGGGTCAGCCTGGTCAGCCAGGATCGCCGGAGCCGAGCGACGTTGGGGCGGGACGGCACGCTGGGGCGGGAGCGATGCAGGTTCATGAGCGGCCTCGGGCAGGTGGTGGGGAAACGCCGACCTTGCCGGCGTCTTGGCCCCCATTATACTCCTGGGCGGGGATTTTGCCACGCGGTAAACCGGCTGGCCGTTTTCGAATTCCAGACTGAATCGACGCGGATGATTATGTTTCCAACCATCCACTCTCAGAGGGTACTGGCGGCACGCGGGCCCAAGAACCCTGTTGTGCCTCATGCCGCACCGCTGGTGGTCACCGAGTCCGAGCCCGATGCCGAATTGCAACTGCGTTCCGCAACCACGGTCTTTCTCCTGGGCAAGGAATGCCCCTTCCGCTGTCTCATGTGCGACCTGTGGCGCAACACGACCGATCAACGGACGGAACCGGGTTCGCTGGTGCGACAGCTTGCCGCTGTTCTGCCGAGTATCACCCATCGGGACACGATCAAACTCTACAATGCCAGTAACTTCTTCGATCCTCAAGCCGTACCCACGTCGGATCTAGCAGAGCTGGCCGCCTTGGTCCGGGACTTCAAGTGCGTGGTCGTCGAGAACCATCCCAAGCTGATCGGGCCGGCTGTCCAAGCATTCGCGGATCAGATCAATGGCCAACTGCAAGTTGCGATGGGACTGGAGACCTCTGACCCCGAGCGGCTCAGTTGGTTGAACAAGCAGATGACCGTCGCCGACTACGATCTCGCGTGTCGCACGTTGTTGGATTGGGGCGTGTCGATTCGCACGTTTTTGCTCCTGCCAGCACCCGGCGTTCCGTCAGCTGAGATGGTCAGCCACACCTTGGCTTCCGTGCGACATGCCCTGGCCATGGGCAGTGAAGTCACCAGCCTGATCCCCTTGCGAGCGGGCAATGGAATTTTGGATCAATTAATCCTCGATGGCAGCGTGACCTCGGCCGAGGGCTCGCTCATCATCCAAACATTTGAGCTGGCCTTGCAACTGCCGCGGCAGCAGCGTCAGCGAGTCTTGCTTGACTTGTGGGACTTGGAGAAATTTTTTCACACCGAGGGAAACCGACACGCGCTGCGGGAGCGTTTAATTAATTTCAATAGCCGCCAACGTATTGATGCATAAATCAGGGCCGCGTGGTGATTACCGAGTCCGAGCTAGTGCTTTGTCACACCCAAAACTTGGCGTGTGGCAAAGGGTCAGGCGTCAATTGCCGGAACGGCCCTGCGGGTGCTTCGCACA
The DNA here is from genome assembly GCA_018402565.1 of Pirellulaceae bacterium. Classification (GTDB taxonomy): domain Bacteria; phylum Planctomycetota; class Planctomycetia; order Pirellulales; family Pirellulaceae; genus M30B19. The sequence continues at coordinate 170,376 of JAGYIQ010000008.1, forward strand.
ATTCACGCCTGACCCCTTTGCCACACCGATCCCAAAGTTAAATTGTGACAAAGCACTAGCCAAACTCGCGAATGTAAACACACAAATGTGAATTCACAATTGTAAACGCGCGTTACTTTCGCAGCTCGGCAATCGCCTCCAACACCCGCGTGGGGTCGACCGCCTCACGAAGCGCTGTACTGGCGGCCGCCACCGCCAGCATCCGGCCGTGGAACAACAGCCAGGCCGTGGTCGCCCCCACACCCACCATCAACTCCGCATGGGCTGTCAGCGGCGACGTCCAAGCAACCGCTTCGCCACCGACCTGTGCGGCGAAGTACCGATCGACCTCCCGCTCGGACCAATCGGCCAAGCGACGGAAGTCGATCTCATAACCGTCGCTGGCCCCCAATTCGGTCTCCCACGCTCCACCCGCAGCCATCGGCCACGCGTCGGTCGATCCCAGTTCGCGCTGCTGCCAACGATAGGTGGATCCCACTGGCGATCGTTCGGACTCGACTCTCGTCCCGTCCTTCACTGCCGAACGGATTGTCGCCACACCCGTGCCACTCGCAGCGGCCTCACCACCCTCGACTTCGGCTGGTACCGCTTCCGACGGGACACTGGCGGTTCCCGCCCCCGGCTGACCAACACTCGCCACCAACTCGTCAACCGAAGATGGCACAAGCCCCGCAACGCTCTCTGCCACACCGACCGCAGATCGCTCGACCACACGATCCACCAATTCGCCGACCAGGACCTCCGCTCGCGGCGGACCGTTCGGCAGCGGCAAACTAAAGTTCGGCGGCAACAGGATCGGCTGAGCCACATCCACTCGATAAACGACCGGCGTCACCAACAGCCCATCGGAGATCTCCACCACAAACTCCACCCGGCCCTCGAAGTGCACCTCCGGCCAGTAGATCAACTCGCCATCTGCCGCCACCCAGATCGCGCCCCGAATGCGGAGCTTGAATCACTCGCGCCGTCATCACGTCGCCCTCCGGGTCCCAGGCCTAACAACAACCCGGGAGTCGGTAAACGGAGCGTGGTCAAGTAATCCGTTTGATAGTCCGTCTGGCCAAAAACTGCGGTGCCTCGTTGACGTTGATCACTTCAATGGTCACCCACAGGTCGGCGAAGGCTCCCGGCGTATCGGACACACGAACCAAGATCGAGTGACTGGTAGCTGTCTCGTAATCCAGCCCACCTCCATCGGCGACAAAGATCTCACCCGTGGCGGACTGGATCCCGAACCGGCCACCGGCCGTATCCAGCAGGCTGTAAGTCAAGACATCGCTCCGATCGAGATCAGAACCGACGACCGAGCCGACAGAGGTCCCATCGGCCGAGTTCTCCTCGATCTGCAACGGGCCCACCGCCAGTTGCGGCACGTCGTTGGTACCCCAGATCGTGATGGTTACATCCTGTTGATCGGTCGCACCCCGACTGTCGGTCACCGTCAGCGTATATGTCAGAGTCAACGACTCACCCACCGCCAAATAATCAAGGCTTCAACCCCGGAGTTAAACCCCCAGGCCAACGTCCCCGTCTCACGCGTCGCATCAATCACGGGAGAATTGACCGTGAGCATGTTCAGCAGATCGCCGTGTGTCGACTGCAGGCCGGTTGTGGTCCCCGCAACTCCAAGTCCGGTCACGGCTGCCACAACCACATCCGTGGTATTCAAGTCAACCACCGACAGCGTGCCTTGCGTCTGCAAGGTCGAGTCGGTTTCCCAAATTTCGCTACTGGCCGAGTCGGCATGCCCCAGCGAAATCTCGGGAGCCAATTCCGACCTTCAATGACAAGCGTCACATCGTGCTCGGCGATCGTCCCCTGCGAGTCAGTCACCGTCAGGGAATAAATCAGCGTTAACGACTCGTCTTGTCCCAGATAATCAAAGGCATAGTCCACCGAGTCAAACGCCCAGTGCAGCGGACCCTGCTGCTGGGTGTCGTCCAGCACCAGTCCCACAACAGACAACATGGCCTGCAACTGTGCGTCATCCCGAGTCAAACCGAGGGTGTCGCCCAGTTTGGTAAAGCCGGTGACAGCCGCTGTGACGATGTCCGTTCGATCCAGATCCGTCACGCTCAGTGTGCCGCTAGTCTGCAGGGCCAGGCCGTTGATCGCCAATGACTGGTTCGCACTATCCCCGCTCTCGATCGAGATCACCGGCGTGTCATTCGTACCATTGATCGTGAGCACGACCGTTTGGGTGTCCGTGGCGGCTTGGCTATCGGTCACTGTAATCGTGTAGGTCAGCACCAAGGACTGGCCGACGGCCAAGTAGTTGAAGTGTTCCGATCCGGAATTAAACGCCCAGGTTAATTGGTCGGTCAGTTCCGTATTGTCCAAGACATTCGGCGTCGAAGTCAACATCGCCAGCAACGCCGCGTTATTCGAACCCAAGCCATTGGTCGTCCCCGAGGCTACGACCGAGGTTACCGCCGAAGCTACCGTGTCCGTCAGATCCAGATCCGTCACGGTCAACGTGCCGCCGATGGACAGTGTGGCATTGGTTTCGGTCAGGCTTTCTGCCGCACTGTCACCACTCTCGATCGAGATCACCGGCGCATCGTTCGTGCCGTTGATCGTGATCACGATCGGTCTGTGTGTCCGTCGCCGCTTGGCTATCGGTAACCGTGATGGTGTAGGTCAGCACCAACGACTGACCGACTGCCAAGTAGTTGAAGTGCTCCGATCCGGAATTGAATGCCCAAGTCAATTGATCCGTCAGTTCCGTGTTGTCCAAGACGTTCGGTGTCGAGGTCAACATCGCCAACAAGGCCGCGTTGTTCGATTGCAGGCCGTTGGTCGTCCCCGATGCGACGACGCTCGTCACGGCTGAAGTCACCGAATCGGTCAGATCCAGATCCGTCACGGTCAACGTGCCACTGCTGGACAGTGTGGCATTGGTTTCGGTCAGGCTTTCTGCCGCACTGTCACCACTCTCGACCGAGATCACCGGCGCATCGTTGGTACCATTGATCGTGATCACGATCGTCTGTGTGTCCGTTGCCGACTGGCTATCGGTGACTGTGATGGTGTAGGTCAGCACCAACGACTGACCGACTGCCAAGTAGTTGAAGTGCTCCGATCCGGAATTAAACGCCCAGGTCAATTGATCCGTCAGTTCCGTGTTGTCCAAGACATTCGGTGTCGAGGTCAACATCGCCAGCAACGCGGCGTTATTCGAACCTAAGCCGTTGGTCGTTCCCGATGCGACGACGCTCGTCACGGCTGAAGTCACCGAATCGGTCAGATCCAAGTCCGTCACGGTCAACGTGCCGCTGGTGGACAATGTGGCATTGGTTTCGGTTAGGCTCTCGGCTGCACTGTCACCACTCTCCACCGAGATCACCGGCGCATCGTTCGTGCCATTGATCGTGATCACCACCGTTTGGGTGTCGGTCGCCGCTTGGCTATCGGTCACCGTGATCGTGTAAGTCAGCACCAACGACTGACCGGCTGCCAGGTAATTGAAGTGCTCGCTACCGGAGTTAAACGCCCAAGTCAATTGGTCCGTCAGTTCCGTGTTGTCCAAGACATTCGGCGTCGAGGTCAACATCGCCAGCAACGCGGCGTTATTCGAACCCAAGCCATTGGTCGTCCCCGATGCGACGACGCTCGTCACAGCCGAAGTCACCGTATCAGTCAGATCCAGGTCCGTCACCGTCAACGTGCCACTGCTGGACAGCGTGGCATTGGTTTCGGTCAGGCTTTCTGCCGCACTGTCACCGCTCTCGATCGAGATCACCGGCGCATCGTTCGTGCCGTTGATCGTGATCACCACCGTCTGGGTGTCCGTCGCCGCTTGGCTATCGGTCACTGTGATCGTGTAGGTCAGCACCAGGGACTGACCGGCGGCCGAGGTAGTTGAAGTGTTCCGCTCCGGAATTGAACGCCCAGGTTAATTGGTCGGTCAATTCGGTGTTGTCCAAGACGTTCGGCGTGGACGTCAACATCACCAATAAGGCAGCGTTGTTCGATTGCAGGCCATTGGTCGTCCCCGATGCGACGACGCTGGTTACGGCTGAAGTCACCGAATCGGTCAGATCCAAATCCGTCACGGTCAATGTGCCGCTGGTGGACAGCGTCGCATTGGTTTCGGTCAGGCTTTCTGCCGCACTGTCACCACTCTCGATCGAGATCACTGGCGCATCGTTCGTGCCGTTGATGGTGATCACGATCGTCTGTGTGTCCGTGGCGGCTTGGCTGTCGGTGACTGTGATCGTGGAGGTCAGCACCAACGACTGACCGACTGCCAAGTAGTTGAAGTGCTCCGATCCGGAATTGAATGCCCAAGTCAATTGGTCCGTCAGTTCCGTATTGTCCAAGACGTTCGGTGTCGAGGTCAACATCGCTAACAACGCCGCGTTATTCGAACCTAAGCCATTGGTCGTCCCCGATGCGACGACGCTCGTCACGGCTGAAGTCACCGAATCGGTCAGATCCAAGTCGGTCACGGTCAACGTGCCGCTGGTGGACAATGTGGCATTGGTTTCGGTTAGACTCTCGGCTGCACTGTCGCCGCTCTCCACCGAGATCACCGGCGCATCGTTGGTACCATTGATCGTGATCACGATCGTCTGTGTGTCCGTTGCCGAATGGCTATCGGTGACTGTGATCGTGTAGGTTAGCACCAGGGACTGTCCAGCAGCCAGGTAATTGAAGTGCTCGCTACCGGAGTTAAAAGCCCAAGTCAATTGGTCCGTCAGTTCTGTGCTGTCCAGGACATTCGGCGTCGAAGTTAACATCGCCAGCAACGCGGCGTTATTGGAACCTAAGCCTGTGATCGTCCCCGAGGCCACAACACTGGTCACGGCTGAAGTCACCGAATCGGTCAGATCCAAGTCGGTCACGGTCAACGTGCCGCTGGTGGACAATGTGGCATTGGTTTCGGTTAGGCTGTCGGCTGCACTGTCACCACTCTCCACCGAGATCACCGGCGCATCGTTCGTGCCATTGATCGTGATCAACACCGTTTGGGTGTCGGTCGCCGCTTGGCTATCGGTCACCGTGATCGTGTAAGTCAGCACCAACGACTGATCGGCTGCGAGGTAGTTGAAGTGCTCCGACCCGGAATTGAACGCCCAGGTTAATTGGTCGGTCAATTCGGTGTTGTCCAAGACGTTCGGCGTGGACGTCAACATCGCCAATAAGGCAGCGTTGTTCGATTGCAGGCCATTGGTCGTCCCCGATGCGACGACGCTGGTTACAGTCGAAGTCACGGTGTCGGTTAAGTCCAGATCCGTAACCGTCAGAGTACCACTCGTGGACAGCGTCGCATTGGTCTCCGTCAGGCTCTCGACTGCACTGTCACCGCTCTCGACCGAGATCACCGGAGCATCGTTCGTGCCGTTGATCGTGATCACGACAGTCTGCGTATCCGTTGCCGACTGGCTATCGGTGACTGTGATCGTGTAGGTTAGCACCAGGGACTGTCCAGCAGCCAGGTAATTGAAGTGCTCCGACCCGGAATTGAACGCCCAGGTTAATTGGTCGGTCAATTCGGTGTTGTCCAAGACGTTCGGCGTGGACGTCAACATCGCCAATAAGGCAGCGTTGTTCGATTGCAGGCCATTGGTCGTCCCCGATGCGACGACGCTGGTTACAGTCGAAGTCACGGTGTCGGTTAAGTCCAGATCCGTAACCGTCAGAGTACCACTCGTGGACAGCGTCGCATTGGTCTCCGTCAGGCTCTCGACTGCACTATCACCACTCTCAATCGAGATCACCGGTGCATCGTTCGTGCCATTGATCGTGATCACGACAGTCTGCGTATCCGTTGCCGACTGGCTATCGGTGACTGTGATCGTGTAGGTCAGGACCAGGGACTGGCCGACGGCCAAGTAGTTGAAGTGCTCGCTACCGGAGTTAAAGGCCCAATTCAATTGATCCGTCAGTTCCGTGTTGTCCAAGACGTTCGGTGTCGAGGTCAACATCGCCAGCAACGCCGCGTTATTCGAACCCAAGCCATTGGTCGTCCCCGATGCGACGACGCTCGTCACGGCTGAAGTCACCGAATCGGTCAGATCCAGATCCGTCACGGTCAACGTGCCACTGCTGGACAGTGTGGCATTGGTTTCGGTCAGGCTTTCTGCCGCACTGTCACCACTCTCGATCGAGATCACTGGCGCATCGTTCGTGCCGTTGATGGTGATCACGATCGTCTGTGTGTCCGTGGCCGCTTGGCTATCGGTAACCGTGATGGTGTAGGTCAGCACCAACGACTGACCGGCGGCCAAGTAGTTGAAGTGTTCCGCTCCGGAGTTAAACGCCCAGGTTAATTGACCCGTCAGCTCGGTGTTGTCCAAGACATTCGGCGTCGAGGTCAACATCGCCAGCAACGCGGCGTTATTCGAACCTAAGCCGTTGGTCGTCCCCGATGCGACGACGCTGGTCACGGTAGAAGCTACCGTGTCCGTCAGATCCAAGTCCGTCACGGTCAATGTGCCGCTGGTGGACAGTGTGGCATTGGTTTCGGTTAGGCTCTCGGCTGCACTGTCACCACTCTCGACCGATATCACCGGCGCATCGTTGGTGCCGTTGATCGTGATCACCACGGTCTGCGTGTCCGTCGCCGCTTGGCTATCGGTCACTGTGGTCGTGTAAGTCAGCACCAGTGATTGACCGGCTGCCAAGTAGTTGAAGTGTTCCGATCCGGAATTAAACGCCCATGTCAATTGATCGGTTAGTTCGGTGTTGTCCAGGACGCTCGGTGTCGAGGTAAACATCGCCAACATCGCGGCGTTGTTTGACTGCAGACCGTTTGTCATCCCCGACGCCACGACGCTGGTTACAGTCGAAGTCACGGTGTCGGTTAAGTCCAGATCCGTTACCGTCAGCGTACCACTGGTAGACAGCGTCGCATTAGTCTCTGTCAGGCTCTCGGCTGCACTGTCGCCGCTCTCCACCGAGATCACCGGTGCATCGTTCGTGCCATTGATAGTGATCACGATCGTCTGTGTGTCTGTTGCCGCTTGGCTATCGGTCACTGTGATGGTGTAAGTTAGCACCAGGGACTGTCCAGCAGCCAGGTAATTGAAGTGCTCGCTACCGGAGTTAAAAGCCCAAGTCAATTGCTCCGTCAGTTCTGTGTTGTCCAGGACATTCGGCGTCGAGGTCAACATCGCCAACAAGGCAGCGTTGCTCGAACCTAAGCCGTTGGTCGTTCCCGAGGCCACAACACTGGTCACGGTAGAAGTCACCGTATCAGTCAGATCCAGATCCATCACGGTCAACGTACCACTGGTGGACAATGTGGCATTGGTTTCGGCTAGGCTCGCTGCTGCACTGTCACCACTTTGCACCGAGATCACCGGCGCATCGTTGGTACCATTGATCGTGATCACGATCGTCTGTGTGTCCGTTGCCGACTGGCTATCGGTGACTGTGATCGTGTAGGTCAGCACCAACGACTGACCGATTGCCAAGTAGTTGAAGTGCTCCGATCCGGAATTGAATGCCCAAGTCAATTGATCCGTCAGTTCCGTGTTATCCAAGACGTTCGGTGTGGACGTCAGCATCGCCAACAGTGCGGCGTTATTGGAACCCAAGCCTGTGGTGGTGCCCGAGGCTACGACCGACGTTACCGCTGATGTCACCGTATCGATCAGATCCAAGTCCGTGACCGTCAACGTGCCGCCGGTGGACAGTGTGGCATTGGTTTCGGTCAAGCTCTCGGCCGCACTGTCACCGCTCTCGACCGAGATCACAGGGGCATCGTTGGTGCCGTTTATCGTGATGACCAAGTTTTGTGTATCCGTCGCCGACTGGCTGTCGGTGACCGTGATCGTGTAGGTCAGCACCAGCGATTGACCGGCTGCCAAGTAGTTGAAGTGCTCGCTACCGGAGTTAAAGGCCCAATTCAACTGATCCGTCAGTTCCGTGTTGTCCAAGACATTCGGCGTCGAAGTTAACATCCCTAAGAGGGTCGCGTTGTTAGAACCCAAGCCGTTGGTGGTGCCCGAGGCTACGACCGAGGTTACCGCCGAAGCTACCGTATCAGTCAGATCCAGATCGGTCACTGTCAGAGTACCACTCGTAGCCAGCGTCGCATTGGTCTCCGTCAGGCTTTCTGCTGCACTGTCGCCGCTCTCCACCGAGATCACCGGCGCATCGTTCGTACCGTTGATCGTAATCACCACGCTCTGCGTGTCAGTGGCGGCTTGGCTGTCGGTGACTGTGATCGTGTAGGTCAGTACCAACGACTGACCAGCGGCCAAGTAATTGAAATGTTCACTTCCCGAGTTGAACGCCCAGGTCAACTGATTCGTCAGTTCCGTGTTGTCCAAGACATTCGGTGTCGAAGTCAACATAGCCAGCAACGCAGCGTTATTGGACTGCAGACCATTGGTGGTCCCCGAGGCCACGACGCTGGTGACGGAGGATGTTACAGTATCGGTCAGATCCAGGTCGGTCACCGTCAGAGTACCACTCGTGGACAGCGTCGAATTGGTCTCCATCAGGCTCTCGGCGGCACCGTCACCACTTCGACCGAGATCACCGGTGCATCGTTGGTCCCGTTGATCGTAATTACCACGGTCTGCGTACCTGTGGCGGCTTGACTATCGGTCACAGTGATCGTGTAAGTCAGCACCAAGGACTGGCCGACGGCAAGGTAGTCAAAGTGCTCACTGCCCGAGTTGAACGCCCAGGTCAACTGATTCGTCAGTTCCGTGTTGTCCAAGACATTCGGTGTCGAAGTCAACATAGCCAGCAACGCAGCGTTATTGGACTGCAGACCATTGGTGGTCCCCGAGGCCACGACGCTGGTGACGGAGGATGTTACAGTATCGGTCAGATCCAGGTCGGTCACCGTCAGAGTACCACTCGTGGACAGCGTCGAATTGGTCTCCATCAGGCTCTCGGCGGCAACGTCACCACTCTCCACCGAGATCACCGGAGCATCGTTCGTGCCGTTGATCGTGATCACGACAGTCTGCGTATCCGTTGCCGACTGGCTATCGGTGACTGTGATCGTGTAGGTTAGCACCAGGGACTGTCCAGCAGCCAGGTAATTGAAGTGCTCGCTGCCCGAATTAAACGCCCAGGTCAACTGATCCGTCAGCTCGGTGTTGTCGAGCACATTCGGTGTTGACGTCAACATCGCGAAAAGCGCGGCGTTGTTCGAGCCTAAGCCTGTGGTGGTGCCCGAGGCGACGACGCTCGTCACGGCTGAAGTCACCGAATCGGTCAGATCCAGGTCGGTCACCGTCAGAGTGCCGCTCGGTGGACAGCGTGGCATTGGTCTCCATCAGGCTCTCGGCTGCACTGTCACCGCTTTCAACTGAGATCACCGGCGCATCGTTGGTGCCATTGATCGTAATCACGACCGTTTGGGTGTCGGTCGCGGCTTGGCTGTCGGTCACTGTGATCGTGTAAGTCAGCACCAACGACTGACCGGCTGCGAGGTAGTTGAAGTGCTCCGACCGTCGAATTGAACGCCCAGGTCAATTGGTCCGTCAGTCTCGGTGCTTGTCCAGGACGTTCGGCGTCGAAGTCAACATCGCCAGCAACGCGGCGTTGTTCGAACTGCAGGCCATTGGTCGTCCCCGATGCCACGACACTCGTTACCGCGGACGTCACCGTGTCCGTCAGATCCAGATCCGTCACAGTCAACGTGCCGCTGGTGGACAGCGTCGCATTGGTCTCCGTCAGACTCGCTGCTGCACTATCGCCGCTCTCCACCGAAATCACCGGTGCAACGTTGGTGCCATTGATCGTGATCAACACCGTTTGGGTGTCCGTGGCAGCCTGGCTGTCGGTCACCGTGATCGTGTAAGTCAGCACCAAGGACTGACCAGCCGCAAGGTAATTAAAGTGCTCACTGCCGGAGTTAAACGCCCAAGTCAACTGGTCCGTCAGTTCGGTGTTGTCCAGGACATTCGGCGTGGACGTCAACATCGCCAACAACGCCGCGTTGTTCGAACCTAAGCCGTTGGTCGTCCCCGACGCGACGACGCTCGTCACGGCTGAAGTCACCGAATCGGTCAGATCCAAGTCCGTGACCGTCAACGTGCCGTTGGTAGATAGTGTCGCATTGGTCTCCGTCAGGCTCGCCGCAGCACTATCACCACTCTCCACCGAGATCACCGGTGCATCGTTCGTGCCATTGATCGTAATGACCACCGTTTGGGTATCGGTTGCTGACTGGCTATCAGTGGCCGTGATCGTATAAGTTAGGACCAAAGACTGTCCCGCTGCCAAGTAGTTGAAGTGCTCACTGCCCGAGTTAAACGTCCAAGTCAATTGATCGGTCAGCTCGGTATTGTCCAAGACGTTCGGTGTGGACGTCAACATCGCCAATAAGGCAGCGTTGTTTGATTGCAGGCCATTGGTCGTTCCCGATGCGACGACGCTCGTCACGGCTGAAGTCACCGTATCCGTCAGATCCAGATCGGTCACGGTCAGCGTGCCACTCGTAGCCAGCGTCGCATTGGTCTCCGTTAGGCTCTCGGCTGCACTATCACCGCTCTCTACGGAAATCACCGGCGCATCGTTGGTCCCGTTGATCGTAATGACCACGGTCTGTGTGTCTGTCGCCGCTTGGCTATCGGTCACCGTGATCGTGTAGGTCAGGACCAAGGACTGGCCGGCTGCCAAGTAGTTGAAGTGTTCCGATCCGGAATTAAACGCCCAAGTCAATTGGTCCGTCAGTTCTGTGTTGTCCAGGACATTCGGCGTCGAGGTCAACATGGCCAACAAGGCAGCGTTGTTCGATCCCAAGCCGTTGGTCGTCCCCGAGGCCACGACACTGGTCACAGCCGAAGTCACCGTATCGGTCAGATCCATATCCATGACCGTCAGCGTGCCACTGGTGGACAGCGTTGCGTTAGTTTCGGTGAGACCCTCTGCTGCACTATCGCCGCTCTCGACCGAGATCACCGGAGCATCGTTCGTGCCATTGATCGTGATGACCACCGTTTGGGTATCCGTCGCCGACTTGGCTGTCGGTGACCGTGATCGTGTAGGTCAGCACCAAGCGACTGGCCAGCGGCCAAGTAGTTGAAGTGCTCGCCGCCCGAAGTAAACGTCCAAGTCAATTGATCCGTCAGTTCCGGTATTGTCCAAGACATTCGGCGTGGACGTCAACATGGCCAACAAGGCAGCGTTGTTCGATTGCTAGGCCGTTGGTCGTCCCCGAGGCTACGACACTCGTCACCGCTGAAGTCACCGTATCCGTCAGATCCAGATCGGTCACAGTCAGCGTGCCGCTGGTAGACAGTGTCGCATTGGTCTCCGTCAGGCTATCTGCTGCAGCTATCGCCGCTCTCCACCGGAGATCACCGTGCATCGTTCGTACCGTTGATCGTGATGACCACAGTCTGTGTGTCCGTCGCCGCTTGGCTATCGGTCACCGTGATCGTGTAGGTCAGGACCAATGACTGACCAGCGGCGAGGTAGTTGAAGTGTTCGATGCCGGAATTAAACGCCCAAGTCAATTGATCCGTCAGTTCCGTGTTGTCCAGGACATTCGGCGTCGAGGTCAACATGGCGAACAAGGCAGCGTTGTTCGATCCCAAGCCGTCGGTCGTACCCGAGGCCACGACACTGGTCACAGCAGAGGTCACAGTATCCGTAAGATCCATATCCATGACCGTCAGCGTGCCACTAGTGGTCAGCGTTGCGTTAGTTTCGGTGAGACCCTCTGCTGCACTATCGCCGCTCTCGACCGAGATCACCGGAACATCGTTCGTGCCATTGATGGTGATGACCACCGTTTGGGTATCGGTCGCAGCTTGGCTGTCTGTGACCGTGATCGTGTAGGTCAGGACCAAGGACTGGCCAGTGGCCAAGTAGTTGAAGTGTTCCACTCCGGAGTTGAACGCCCAGGTTAACTGATCCGTCAGTTCCGTGTTGTCCAAGACGTTCGGTGTCGAAGTCAACATGGCCAGCAAGGCAGCGTTATTCGACTGCAGGCCGTTGGTCGTACCCGTAGCTACCACACTCGAAACCGCTGAAGTTACTGTATCGGACAGATCCAAATCCATGACGGTCAATGTGCCGCTGGTGGTCAGTGTCGCGTTAGTCTCGGTCAGACTCGCCGCAGCACTGTCACTGCTCTCCAACGAGATCACCGGCGCATCGTTGGTGCCATTGATCGTGATGACGACGGTCTGTGTATCGGTGGCGGCTTGGCTATCGGTCACAGTGATCGTGTAAGTCAGCACCAGGGACTGTCCAGCGGCCAAGTAATTGAAGTGCTCACTGCCGGAGTTGAATGCCCATGATAACTGATCCGTTAGTTCTGTATTGTCCAAGACGCTCGGTGTCGAGGTCAGCATCGCCAACAGCGCCGCGTTGTTGGACGGCAGGCCGTTGATTGTCCCCGAGGCCACGACACTGGTTACCGCGGACGTCACCGTATCAGTCAGATCTAGATCGATCACTGTCAGCGTGCCGCTGGTCGTCAGCGTTGTATTGGTCTCGCTCAGCGACTCGACTGCCCTATCACCCGCCTCAATCGCGATCGTCGGCGTGTCGTTGGTACCGGTGATCGTGATGATGATCGCTTGCGTGTCGGTGGCGCCAGCCAAGTCTTCGACTTCGATCGTGTAGACGAGTGTCAATTGCTGGCCGACGGCCAAGTAGTTGAACGCTTCGCTGGCCGAGTTGAATGTCCAGTTGATGTCACCTGTGGTCGAAGTGCCGTCGAGGACCGAGTTGTTGACGGCCAACATCGCCAGCAGCACCGAGTTGTCGGATGCCAGGCCGGTGGTCGCTCCGCTGGTTGTGACCGAGATCACCGAGGCGGTGACCGTATCCCCAGGGTCGACGTCGGTGACCGACAGCGTTCCTGAACCGGTCAGCGTACCGTTGGTTTCGGTGAGCGAGGCAGTCGTACTGTCACCGACTTCGATCGAGATCACCGGTGCGTCGTTAACGTTGGTGATGGTGAAGTTGAAGGTGCCCGAAGATGTCGTGCCGGTGCCGTCGTCAACGGTGAAGGCGAACGAGTCGCTGGAGGTTTGCGAATCGTCGTGGTCGTAGGTGACCAGGCCCGCGTCGATGTCGGCCTGGGTGAAGGTGTTGCCGGCGGCTAGCGCCGTGCCGCTCACTCGGATCGCTCCGTTGGCGGGCAGCGTGGTGACGGTGTATACGAGTTGGCTGATGCTGTTGTCAACGTCGGTTGTTTGCAACATCGCGCTGGTGATGACGTTGGTGGTCGAACCTTCGAGTACGGTGGTGCCGGTGTTGGTGGCGATTACTCTGTTCGTCGTTAGCACCTTCGATGGTGATGGTGATTTGCGCGGTGCTGGTTAGGCCGCCGCTGTCTTGCATTGTGTAGGTGAAGACGTCTTGCAGTGACTGGTCGACGTTGAGGGCTTGGACGGTCGGGTTGTCGTTGTCGATGGTGTAGGTGTAACTGCCGTCGGCGGCGATGGTGATGCTGCCGTAGGTGCCGGCGATGGGGGAGGATACGGGGCCGCCGGCTAAAGCCGGAACACCAGCGCTGACACCGATGACGGTCTTGGTGTCGCCAGAGTCGACGTCGGTGTCGTTGGTCAGGACGTTGCCCGTTGGGTTGGTGCCTGCGGTGCCGTTGGCAGTGCCGCCTGCTTCGACGGCGGTGGCCGAGTCTGCGTTTGCTATCGGAGCGTCGTTGACTCGTGTGATCGTAATATCGCGGGTGACGGTATTGCTGTTGGCGTCGCCATCGTTGACAGTGAAGCTGATCGTTCGCGTGGTTGTGTCGGGATGCTCGCTGTTGTTGGTGTAGGTGATGCTGCGGATGGCGGCTTCGTATTGGGCAAGCGTCGCGGAACCGGTCAGGGTCCATGTTCCAGTGGAGCTGTTGTAGCTGCCCGTGATACCGTTCTGGTTGGTGAACGACAAAAGGTCTTCACTACTGTGGTAGTTGCCGGTGATCGCCACGATCGCTGATTCGATGTGCGTATCGTCAACGTCGGTGATCGTCATTGCCGAAGTGATCGCCACCGGGCCATCGTTTTCGGTGTAGGCCAGCGGTGTGACTTCGATCGCAGCCTGTACCGGTGCATCGTTGACCGCGGTGATGTCGACCGTCGTGCTGCCCGTCGCCGATAGCTCACCACCGGTGCCCTGGACGCCGGTGTTACCATCGCGGAAGGTCCAGTTCAGTTGCACACTGGCGGCTGGATTTTCCGACGCGTTTGCATACGCCACCTGACGCATGATCACGTCGACGTCGGCCTTCGTCGGAACCTCGCCACCAGCGTCGGTCCAGGTGATGGTAAGCTCACCGCTGACCGACGTCGTATCGAAGCTCGCGATCGCTTGACCGTTCTTGAACAGATTGCCAGCGGAGAGCGTGATGCCGTTACCGTCGACAAAGCTGAAGGTGTCAACCGAGTTCGCTCCGCCGTCGCGGACAATCGTCAAGCTTGCTCCAGAATAGTTGCCGTTGCCGCCGTTGATAACATCCAACTCCAAATCACTGACGGCGACATCGATATCCAGCAACATCGCTGGTCCGTTTTCAACATAGGTTGGGTTGCCGTCCAACGTGCCGGAGAAGCTCGGTGCATCGTTGACGGTCAAATCGCCCGTAATCGTCCAGCCGTAGGTGTTGACCAGCGTGTCGCGAGCGGCGAAGGCGACCTCGGTGTAGACTCGTCCCGCAGCTCCCAAGGTCACATTGGATTGCACGCTCTGCCCGGCCCAACCAATCAGTGTGTTGTCGTAGTTGGTGGCCGACATGCCGCTACCGTTGAGCATGACGCTCATGTTGGTCACCAACGAGATGTTCCAGCCCGAAAGATCCGAGTCGAACGAGCTGGCGTTACTAAACATTTCCGACATATTCGTGACGGAACCGACGTTCCAGCCCGAAAGGTCGGAGTTGAAGGACCCGGCATTGCGGAATAGACGGAACATGTTGTTGACGGAGGAGACGTCCCAGCCCGACAGGTCGGAATTGAATGCAACCGCGTCGCGGAACATTTCTCGCATCGTCTCGACGGAGGAAACGTCCCAACCCGATAGATCCGCACTGAAATTGCTCGCAGATCGGAACATGGAGTTCATGTTTGTGACCGACGAGACATCCCACCCGGAAATGTCTGAATTGAACGACGTGGCACCCAGGAACATGGCACTCATGTTCGTCACGGAGGAGACGTCCCAATTCGAGATGTCTCCGTTGAAACTCGAATTGCGAAACATCTCGGCCAAGCTGGTGACGCCGGTCAAGTCCGGATTGTCGGTTGCGTTGTAGACCAGGTTATCGGCACCATCAAAAGCGTTTGAAAAATTCTCAAAGGCCACGTTGCCCCATTGCTCGATGCTCGTCAGTTTGTCGATGTCGCCCGTGTTGTCGAAAGCAAATCCAGCCAGGTCACCGACGATGCTGATCGTGTACTGCCCCGCAGTCGCGTACGTGTGGCTGGTGTTTCCGCTGGCTCCCGTCGTGCTGGTTCCGTCGCCCCAGAAGATCGTGTAGTTGTCGCTGCCGCTGTTGACCAGCAGCTCGATCGTATTCTCGCCATCGCCTAGCGTCGTATCCCAAGTGGTTACAAAGCCGATTGCCTGGGCGGTCGTTTCGTCCGTCGTCACATTCAGCGTCACCGTTTCGGTATCCGACTCGCCACCATCGCTGACGCGATACTGAAACGTCTCGGTTCCATCCGACGCAGCGATCACGTTCAGACGCCCATCGCTTCGCAATTCAACCGTCGTGCCTGATGCCAGCGTTGCCGTGTCACCCGCGTTCGTTAACACAGTCACGGTGCCGCCGCCCGCCGTATCGATAATTTCGACAACCGAAAGCAGATCACCTTGCGCGTCCACATCGTTGCTGACCACATCAATCGCAATCGGAGCACCACTGATCATCGTGAACGTATCGGGCGCGGTTGTGATGCTGTCCGGATCGACGACAATATTGAACGTGCCGCTCGGGAAAGTCACGCCATCTTCGCCGCCATCGCGAACTTCGAAATCGAAGCTGTCGTCGGCGTCGGAGTTACTGAAGTTGACGTAGACCACTTGGCCGTCGGTCACTTGCTGGTTGGTGAAGCTGGTGATGGCGACACCCGCATTGGTGGTCAGTTCCAGTTGTCCGCCTGATAGCGCCGATGTCAGGTGGAATTCGAGTGTCGCGTCGGTGTCGTCGATGTCGGTGGCCGAAAGCATCGCTGTCGTGATCGTCGTGGTCGTCCCTTCGCCGACCGTCATGCCGGTGTTGTTCACGATCACGGGTGCGTCGTTGACGGGCTGTACTGTCAGGTCTAATTGCGACTGGGCCGTGGACAGGAGCGGCGCGAACGTGATGTCGCGACCCGCACCTCCACTGTCCGCCGTCCAAACCAAACCTAGTGCATAGTCTCCGGAGGGCCCGGTAAACGCGAATGTACTTGTAAACAGCGTGCTTGTCTCGGATAGCTCAATGCCTTCTGCTGTACCGGCCCAACCGCCTGTTCGGACTTGAGGTCCTATGTATTGGAAGTTCGATGTGTTCGATGGATCGTAGAGGACCCATCGGGCGTTCGCGATCCCAGCGTGGTGGGCGCTTGCGCTCGCAAAGAACTCAAAGTTGAAAACAGTACCATTAGAAATGCTCATCGTTGAAGACGACCAGAGCGTGCCAAGCGGGCCAGTGCCGCTTAAGTCCGAGGTAACGTACAAGCTTGGGACGCGGCTATTGAGCGTGTCGGTAAGCGTGTAAGTAATCGTCGGGACTGAACCGTTGTAGTCGGTTTCCGGAACAAACGTAAAATTTCCGTTCGCTTGAATGGTGATTGTACCTACGCCCGCGATCAACACCGGTGTTCCGACACTTTGCGTCCCGGGTACACCAGCGATTGAGAAGCTGGCGATACTGAGCGGATTGCCATCAGGGTCTGAATCAACACCCGAGCCAGTGTCATCCGTGATTAAATTGCCTGTAATCGTATTGCCTTCGAGAGCTGTGTAGCTGTTTGGGTTGGCAATGAGTGGATCATTGATCGCTGTGATGTTCACTGTCGTGCTGCCGATGGCCGTCAGTGCTCCGCCGGAGCCTTGGTCGCCCGTATTGCCGTCGTTGAATGTCCAGTCGAGTTGTACGCTGGCTGGCGGGTTGTCGCTGGAGTTGCTGTAGCGAATCTGCTGCATCGCCGAGTTGACGAGTGCATTGGTCGCATTGGCATTGAAAGCAATCGTCAGCGTGCCGCCGGTGTTGGTCAGCGTACCGATTGTTGTGCCGCTGATGATGACGTCGCTGCCGGAGAAGCTGAGCGTGCCGCCGCCACTGAAGACGTCTTCGGCGCTAGCGGAACCTTGTCGCGATAACGTGAGCGTGGCACCGGCAAAGTTGTCGGCTGCCGATAGTTCGGGATCGGCGATGGTCACGTCACCGTCCAACACCACGGCAGCGCTACCTTCGGTAAAGTTGACGGTGCCGCCGAGCAGACCGGAGGGGGCAACGTCGGCATCGAGCGTTCCGTCGGCGTTGAAACGTACGACGATGATATCATCGTTGCTTCCGTTGGTGCCGTAGCCGGCTGCGACGATCTTGCCATCGGCTTGAATGACGACGTCGATTGCCCAGTCATCCCCGGCACTAGTGGACTGGACGACAAAGCCGTCTCCGCCGCCAAACGAATTGTCCAGCGTGCCATCGACATTGACTCTAAGCACTATAACATCCAATGGACCGCCAGAACCGCTTGGTTGGCCTAAGCCTGCGACGACGATTCTTCCGTCCGCTTGCAGCGCTACACTGAATGCCTCTTCGTACCCGACTGTGGAATTGAAAGTAGCAGAACCGCCAGTGCCGAATCCCGTGTCTAAAGAGCCATCGGTATTCAAGCGACTGACGATCGTGCCTCCCCAGCCCGCACCGACGGCCACAATCTTGCCATCGGATTGAACGACGATATCGTTGATCCAGTCTTCATCAGCAGAAAATGAGTGTGTCGCAATGCCATCACCGCTGAATGTCGTGTCAAGCGTTCCGTCGATGTTGTATCGCAATATCGTACTGTCGGTCCAAAAATGACTGAAAGTGAACCCGCCAACGAGAATTTTGCCATCCGATTGGATCGCAACGCTGCGCGCTCCATTATCAATCGGCATTGAGTCGACGATGCCATCGCCGCCGCCAAAGCTGGTGTCCAGCGAACCGTCGGCATTGAATCGCGCGACCGTCGACCCGACGACGACGATTTTTCCGTCGGACTGGATAGCGATCTCCGAGATGGAATCCGACGTTCCAGATCCGATATCGACAGTGACAATGCCATCGCCGCCGCCAAAGGTTGTGTCGAGTGACCCGTCGGCGTTGTATTGCACGAGCGTGAAGTCGTTGTTCCCCGCAACCATCGCGTGACCTGCGACCAGCACTTTGCCAGAAGCAAGCACTTGAATGCTGTTGGCGGAGTCGTTGCCGCCGGCGATGTCGGTGGTGACAATGCCGTCTCCGCCGCCGAAGGTCGTGTCGAGCGACCCGTCGACATTGTAACGCATGAGCAAGAAATCGCTGTTGCCAGCCACCACTGCTGAGCCCGCAACCAGCACCCTGCCATCGGGCAAGACGGCGACGCTGTTGCCGACATCGTCACCAGCGGCAATGTCGGTCGACACGATCCCATCACCGCCGAATCCGACCGAACCGGGCACGCCGAATGCTGGCCCATCGTTGACCGCATCGACTTGAATCGCCACGGTTCCAGTTGTCGACGTTTGATCGGTCGCGAGTGCCGCGATTTCGTCGGCTGAGAGGGCTCGGGTGTAGATGCGAGCATCATCCACCAAACCGGCCAAAAAACCACTAGTCGGATTGCCATTGGCTCCAATGACATGTTGGAGCAAAGAACTAGAGGATTGAACGATACTCTCAACATGAGCAGTCTCGCCTACTAAGACACCATCAACGTACAATCGCTGCGATTGCGAATTTTGATCAAAGACATAGCTAACAAATTTCCAGCCTTCGCCTACAATTGTGGCCGAAGAGTCGGTCGCTCGCCAAACGCTCGCGTTGTCATAACGAAAACGGCCTTGAAGGGTCCCGTCAGCTCGGACTTCCAAGATGATATCGTTGCCGAGCGAGACGACATGTCCACTTCCACTATCGACTTTTACCCAAGCCGCGACCGTTACCTGATCCAGGAATCCGAGCTTGGGATCGATTGCAACGAAACTATCAACGCCATCTAGGCTGAGTACTTCGCCCCGCTGCGGATCGACAACCGTAGTTGCGCCTCCTTGGAACGTACCGTTGTTGGCTGTTCCTATCGATTGGTCCGCTACGTTGCCGTCCTCGAAGGTATACAAACCTTGGAGATCCGCACCGAGCGATGTCGTCACGGTCAGCGAATCGCTGCCATTGTAGTTGGCGGTCGGCGTGTAGGTCAGTCCTTCGAGCGCCGCGTTGATGTCCGACTCGGTTCCTTGCAGCACCATGAAGCCGCTGCCGTTGGCTCCGCCAGGAATCGAAAGTCCCGTCGCTTGTGCCAGTGTCAGCGTCCCATTGTTGACCGTTAACAGAACCTGCAACGGCGTGTTACTGCCCGCGTTGGTATCGCTGACCGTGATCGCGTTTCCGCCAGCGGTGTTGAACACCAATGTCGTATCTTCATTGATCGTTTGCGTGGCGATCGGAATCGTTTGCGTAGGTTCGCCGCCAAGGTTATCTACCGCGATCGACATCACTTCGTTATACGAATTTCCCGCCGCGTCGGTAACTTGTACCGTGACGTTGTGGGACGTTGCGGTTTCGTAATCAATCGATGCGCCACCCGCCACGGTGATCTCACCCGTGTTGGCGTTGATGGTGAAGCGTCCGTTCGCGTCGTCGGTCAAAGTGAACGTGAAGCTGGAAAGAACTTCGCTGGCGTCCCACTCGATGATGTATGCGAATGTGTTGGAGGCAGAACTGTCCAGCCATTGTCCGTTGGTAACTTGTATTCGAGCATAGTCTTCGCTGGCGACCGTTGCGCTCGGTTCACCCGGTTTCCAATTTTGGTAAAAACCTTGTTGTTGGGTTCCAGCGGAATTTCCAAGCCAGAACGTTTCGCCGTCGGCGGTTCCATCTTGCCAGCGCCAAGTTCCCTCGACCGTTTGGTCGCTGGCGCCGATCCAGACATCGGCATTGATCGAACGAGCGATGTCCCAGAGAATGTCGTTCTCGTAGCTTGAACGAACCGTCGCCAGTTGCCCGGATTGGCCGTTGAGCGTTGCCGAGTTGGCGGCAGTTTGTGCCGCAGTCCACGTGGTCGCTGAGTTCACGACGCGGTAGAACTTGCCCGTGGCCGCGTCATAAGACAACGTCGGATCGTTGTTCAGGATCGTGGTGACGGCAGCCGGGATTTCGATCACGCGAACGTCGGCGATGGCAGGGCCCCAGAAACTGCCTGTCGTATCAAGCGAGGCAAAGTCGAGTTCGGTCGAACCGTCGGTTGCTGTAAAGGTAAACGACCGATTGATGAACAGCATGTTGCTGGTCGACCAGCCTACCGGTTGGGCGATTGAGAAATCCTGGCTGACACCGTCGGCACTGACACGCACATCCTTGACCGCATCACCACCGCCCCAGTGCCCTGACATCGCGAAGACAACTTGATACTGCCGACCGGCCACGGTGTCGAGTGTCTGATAAATCCCGCCTGCCGAGCTCCCGTTCAGATCGATCGAACGACCGCCCAGCGGAGACGCTGGCCAGAGCGTTCCGATCAAGTCAACGCTTCCAAATCGTACGGTCCAGTCACCAATTGTTTGCCCAGCCGAATAGGTCGTGTGGCTGCCCGGATTTGCGGCTTCCAAGAACAGCCCGTCCTTGACAACGTCATTACTGATATCCGGATCGCTCGGCACGACAAAACCAACGCTCGTTCCACCGGGACTGTTTTCGCTGATGTGTAAGTCTTCGCGCGACGTGCTGGCGATGAAACCGGTGCCTTCTGTATTGCCCGAGAAGACGCGAAGATTGCTGAATGAGTAATCATCCTGATTGCCGAATGTTCCAGTATCTCGGTAGAACGAAGTATCAACATAGAAGTTCTGGCCTGCAGTGATCGTCCGAGTGAGGAAGGTTGTGCCATTGTGTTGGTACTGAAGCGTCGTGCCGTTGACGTAGATCGAAAATTCACTCCCCGCGGTATAATTAACTGCGAACGTGCCGATGGATGCGCCGCTCTCATAGATCTGAATGCTTGATCCGCTAGGAGCGTAAAAATAAAAGGCGTGGTCGACATCATCCCAGTTCGCATTAGTTTCATTCAACCCTAGTCCGATCATACTGGCGAAGTTGGTAGTGTTATCCAGCGTGAACGAAAAGGTGTAGTTGTCGGTGTAGCCCAGCGAACTGAAAGTTGTCGACGTGATTCCGGACGGTCCCCAGCCATTGGCGACCCCTTCATCTACATACGTCAACGTGTTTCCATTGGCCGTAACTCCGCCAACTTGATTGGTCCAAGTCGTTAGCTCCGTCGTGAGGTTGGTCGCGTGACCGATGCTGAGGTTGTTACCGCTGACCAGATCGACGACTTGGTTGCTGCCGTTAAACCCATCCATCTGCCAATTCGCGACCAAGCCGCTAGGCAGGTTGCCGGCATCGAACTTGTTTTGATAGTTCAGTGCAATTTCAGGTTCGCTGCGGACTTCGTTCCAGAGGCGAAGGTCATACAAGGTGCCTGAGAAGACTTGATTGCTGCTATAGCCCATGTTGGCGCCATCTTGCTCCTGGCCAAAGACCAGACTGCCGCCTGAGGCGATGGTATAACCGACCCGCAGTCCCGTTCCTGAGCCAACTGTCTCACCGTCGACATAGATCGCCCAAGCGCCGCTGGAGTTATCCCAGGTTGCGGCAACGGAGTGTATTTGGCCGTCGGCCAAGTTGGCGTACGCGTAATCAGTTTCAACAGTCGTTCCCCCAATGGTCAAGCGGAGATTTCCGGAAGTGGAAACATCAACAACGACAATGTTTGAATTATAGGTTCCAATCTCGTAGGACAACAGTGGTGTATTGTTTGCACCGGAAGTCGTGGCGAACTGCGTCTCGAAGGTGAAACTAGTCAGCCCTCCCAAAATCGCTCCGCCGTCCTGGGCGATCAAATACGCATCGTTCCCGCCGTCGGTGTTCAGTTCGATGCCGCTGGAAAGATTTGTCGGGGCATTGTCGTTACCTTCGGCCAGGTCATTCAGCGAAACGCTGAACGCTTTATCGTAGGTGTTTGTGCCATCGTTGACGCGAATGGTCAGTGTGTGAGTCGCGCCCGTTTCGTAATCGAGCAGCGAACCGTCGGCAACAATGATCCACCCTGTGCTGGCGTCGATCGCAAAGGCACCGGCGACGGTTTGGGATTGGATCGAATAGGTCAGTGCGTTGGTCGCGTCGAGTACATCGTCGGCGTTCCATTCGACCACGTAGCTGGCGGTTCCCGCGTCTGTCCAGTCATTCCAGCGTCCGTTTGCATCCCAAACGATGAGATTATCTTCATTGCCCGCGTTGTTGGGTTCACCGGAATGAGTCCAATTTGTGTAAGCATCGTTCAGCCCGAATCCTGTCGTCCCGGATCCGTTCCCGGTCCAGAAAAGGTCACCATCCACCCCACCGGCCTGCCAGCGCCACACGCCTTCCACTGTCGAGTCACGACCGCCGAGCCAAATCTGATCGTTTATCGTCGCGTAGAAACTGGTAAACAGCGATTGTTCTGCCGCAGAACGGATGGTCCCCAACTGTCCGGAAACGCCTGCCAAGTTGGTAGCCAATGCCGCTGTGTTGGCTGAACTCCAAGTGACGTCGGTTTGTACCAGTTTGTAAAACTTGCCCGTTTCTGCGCTGTGAAGTAAGTTTGCATCCGCAGCCAGCAGGGCTGCAATTCTGGCTTCGCGTTCGGCGTCGACACCGTAAACTTGGCCGACGACGGTGCCGTTGAGTGCGTTTTCGTTGACCGCAAAAACCAGGCTGGCGGTTCCTGCTACATGACTGGCTTCACCCGTATTGGCCAGCGTGAGATTATTGCCTGCGACTGAATCGGTGGTCACGCCGGCGGATGACAAATCATTAAAACGCCAGTTGGCGATCATGCCCGGTTCGTTGAATGGCAAATCGCTGCGGTAGCTGGCGGCGATCTCGCTGGCGGTACGAACATCGCTGAAAATTCGCACGTCTTGCAGTGTCGCCTGCCAACCACGATGCGTGTCAAACCCGCCGCTGCTGTTCTGCTGTTGACCGATGATGAGCGCGCCGCCGGACTGCAATGTGTGCCCTGACTGCAACCCGGTTCCAGATGCGACAAGTATGCCGTCGACGTAAACGCTCCAATCGCCGCCGGAACTGTTCCAGGAAACAGCTAGCGAGTGCGGTTGACCATCTTCGAGTGTGCTGAAATCGAAGTCGGTGGTGGTGACTTCCGTTCCATTGATCATCAGTCGCAACGCGTTATTGAGATCGACTCGTGTCAAACGAAATTCATCGGTTCCGCCAGCCAACTGGTACTCGATCAAGGTATCCGAGCCATTGGACAGTGGTTCAAACACTGCTTGCAACTCAACGGTTAACGCCGTTCGTCCACCAAAGATCGCACCGCCATTGTCCGCTTGCAGGTAACTGTCGCCCAACAGCGTGCCCATGTTCAGCGCTAGCCCGCCATCAGTGCTTCTAGCCGCGTCAATTCCCAAGCCGACAAAGCCGGAGACTTCAGCGGAGCTCGACGCGACGCCATCACTAATCGTGTAGGTAAACTGCGTCCGTCCACCAAAGCCGGCATTAGGCGTTAACGTCAATGTTCCGTCGGCACCCAACGCCACCGAACCACCGACAATCGCGACGGGATTGCCCAGCGAGATTGCGTTGCCATTGATATGCGTCACCGTCAGCGGATCGGAGTCTGGGTCAAGATCGTTGACACGCACATCGAAGGTTACTGGCGTGTTGTTCGCTGTGGTAAACGTATCAGCGACAGCGACCGGAGGGTCATTGATGGCGGTGATGTCTACGGTGACGCTGCCTGTGGTCGATAACGCTCCGCCGCCTCCTTGGGCACCGGTGTTGCCGTCACTGAAGGTCCAGTTGATGACGGCGCTCGCTGGCGGATTGTCGCTGGAGTTGCTGTAGCGAATCTGCTGCATCGCCGAGTTGACGAGTGCATTCGTGGCGTTTGCGTTGAAAGTAATCGCCAGCGTGCCGCCGGTGTTGGTCAGCGTGCCGATCGTCGTGCCGCTGACGATGACGTCGCTGCCGGAGAAGCTGAGCGTGCCGCCGCCACTGAAGACGTCTTCGGCGCTAGCGGAACCTTGTCGCGATAACGTGAGCGTGGCACCGGCAAAGTTGTCGGCTGCCGATAGTTCGGGATCGGCGATGGTCACGTCACCGTCCAACACCACGGCAGCGCTACCTTCGGTAAAGTTGACGGTGCCGCCGAGCAGACCGGAGGGGGCAACGTCGGCATCGAGCGATCCGTCGGCGTTGAAGCGGACAACTGTAATATCATTGTTGCTTCCGTTGGTGCCGTAGCCGGTTACGACAATCTTGCCGTCGGCTTGGATCACGACGTCGGTTGCAATGTCGTCCCCGGCACTGGTGGACCGAAGGACAAAGCCGCTTCCGCCGCCAAAGGAATTGTCCAGCGTGCCATTGACGTTGAGACGAAGCACCAAGAAGTCAGATGGTCCGCCGGGTTGTCCATAGCCTGCAATGACGACTTTTCCGTCCGCTTGCAGCGCTACACTGTGTGCTGGATCGTGCCACACGGTGGGGCTGAATGTTGCGACGCCATTACTCCCGAATGTAGTGTCTAATGATCCGTCGGTATTCCAACGACTGACAATCGTTCCCCATTGACCAAACCAGCCAGTACCGACGGCCACAATCTTGCCGTCGGGTTGAATGACTAGACTTTCGATCCAATCTTCGTGAGCCGCAAATGAGTTGGTCGCAATGCCATCACCGCTAAACGTCGTGTCAAGCGTGCCGTCGGTGTTATAACGCAATATCGTACTGTCAGGCCAACCGCTAATGGAGTGACCACCAACGACAATCTTTCCATCCGATTGAATCGCAACACTGTTCGCACCATTCATTGGCATCGAGTCGGCAAATCCATCGCCTCCTCCAAAGCTGGTGTCCAGCGTGCCGTCGGCATTGAATCGAGCAACTGCCGTACCTACGACGACAATTTTTCCGTCGGACTGTACAGCAATTTCGTTGATGATGTCTGAAGTTCCTGATCCGACGGCGACTGTCACAATGCCATCGCCGCCGCCAAAGGTTGTGTCGAGTGACCCGTCGGCGTTGTAACGCACAAGTACAAAGTCGTTGCTGCCAGCGACCATGCCATAGCCCGCGACCAGTATCTTGCCTGATGCGAGCACCTTGATGCTGTTGGCGTAGTCATTGCCCCCGGCGATATTCGTAGTGACAATGCCGTCACCGCCGCCGAAAGTCGTATCGAGCGATCCGTCAGCGTTGTAACGCATGAGCAAGAAATCGCTGTTGCCGGCCACCATTGCCGAGCCCGCAACCAGCACTTTGCCATCGGGCAAGACGACGACGCTATTGCCGACATCGTTATCGCTGGCAATGTCGTTCGTCGCGATCCCATCGCCACTGAAGCCTGTCGAACCGGGCACGCCAAATGCGGGTGCCAGGTTCATAAGATTCGCTGCGGTTCGCGTCCCATCCGCGAACTGAAAGTTTTCGACACGATAGACCCTATCCGTGCCGTCGCGGTCAGGAGTGTTGTCCTGGATCGTGAAAAAATCACCGCCCGTGTCAGAACCCGAAGTAATGGTGTAGTCGTTCAAATTGCCAGTGAAGACGACGGTATCATTCCCCGCGCCACCGTCGATGATATCGTTCCCACCACCGCCGATCAGCACATCGTCACCGTTAAAGGTAGTTGTATCATGAACTGACACATCACCGAGAACGATGCCTAAACTGCCAGATGGTGACAGGCTGCGAAATTGCAGTGTGGTTGTGGTTGAGTTGGCAGTAAACGTGAAGAAATGCTCTCCCCAGGTGCTGCTATTGCTGTGGGAGTGATTGGATGACGCGCCCGCTGCACTAACCTCCACGGACCTTGTCGAGCCCGCATTTACTGACGTGATGAACCGGACGATGTAAGTGTTGCCTACCGTGGTACTGAGGTTTTGAGAGATGGTGCCCGGCGAACTCCCATCCATGTCGACGCCACGCCCGCCGGTCGGCGTGGTATAGCCAAACGTACCAAGCAGGTCGACACTGCCTTGGGTTACCGACCAGCCGCCCATGGTCTGGCCGCTGGAGTAAGTGACAAAGTGGCCTGGGTGTGGTGCGTTAAGGAACTGGCCATCGGCGACGGCGTTAACTCCCCCGAGCAGTACGTCATCTCCAGCCAGCCCCGTGATGGTGTCGTCACTCGCGGTACCCGCCAGCAGGTCGTTACCCGCGGTTCCATTGATGGTGGCCAGGATGCTGGTATAGCCCGCCTGCATGTCGACTGTAAAGGCAATCGGAGCCTCGATTGCACCGACTGCGTATTCCAGTTCCCAATTACCGCCGAGTATCGCAGAGCCCGTTAGGTCCGTGCTCGCCGCGATATCTGCACCGGTGTGGGTGCTAAGCACATGCAAGAGCTGCTGGCCGTTGCTCGTCTCGGCCACATCGCAGCCATAAATCAAGATGTCGCCGTTCTCGGACAGTGCCATCCCCCAGTTCGCCAGCACGTCGGCGTGCTGGTCGACGTTGTCCGCCGTCAGCCACGAACCGCCGAGCTGGATCATGCCGTCGGCACCGTGCGACACGAAGTGAATCGCATCGAGCCCCGCGTAATCTGCCAAAACTTCGCTGACCTGATCAAAGCCACTGTCCGATCCGCTGAGGATATACACTGCGATCGCACGACCGTCGATGTCTGCTTGCTGCTGCACGTCGATGACTAATAGGTCGAGATCCAGAATGTCTCCTTGAACAAAGACGACCTCTCGGGTCTTCGAAGCGATCAGAGTTTCGACCTGAGTTTCGATCGGATCATTCAGGTGGTCCAAGTTCTGGTTGCCACCTAGCGAGACAGGACCGACGGGCCCGGAGTCAGCCGCGACATCGGCTCCCGTCCAATCCGCGATCTGACTCAATAGATCGCGACCGGCCTGATCGGACGCCAGCTCGCTGCCGTAGAGCAAGAGATCCGCGTCCGCATGCAGGACCGAGCCCCAGAGCAAAAAGTCCAGCTCTCGCGTGGCCAAGTTGCTGCTGTCCAGCCATGTTGAGCCCAGTTTCCAGGCTTGCGAGGTGCCATGCGACAGAATATGCAACGCATCGATCGTGCCCAATTCGTAGTCCGCCAATTGGGCCGTGACTTGGATCAAGCCGTCCAGGTGCTCGTCGATATACGCCACATCGATTTGCCGCCAGGGATCGGACTGAGACAAAATATCGTCCAGAAGTTGTTGGTAGTTGGCGAGGCCTTTATCCACCAACACCACCTCGCGACGGATGGCCAGCGTATCACCCGCAGGCTCAGGTGCGGGCGTTTCATAGGTTGCGATCGATCCGACTGATGCGTCTGTTGCGTCTGATGCAGCCGATCCATACTGAGAATCGTATGAGAATAAGTCGCTACTGGCTTCGGAGCCATCGTAAGTCGCGGGCAGTTCGACGTCGGGCACAAATAGGCCGAAGGGCGAGGCACTCATAAAGATGCGTCGCTCCAGCTCCTCGGCGTGGAGCCGGAAAACGTTTGTACGAGGTTTTTGACTCACCGGCTCGCGCTGGGATTTTCCCGCGAACCGTCGGAGCCAAGTCGGCCAGTGCATGTGTCCACCCAAAAAAAATATGTCCGGCTGTCAAATCACGGTGTGTGGTTGCTTGGCATTATTGTTCAGCACTTTAACGATTAAAGATTAGCTAGCCCCTGCAGTTTTCTCAGTCCTTTAAAAGGTCGTAGCCGGTAGAAACGGTCTGTCTTACGGAAGCGATTGTAGCGCGATAGGCGACCCTGCCGGGGCATGTTAATATGTAGGGGTTGGGGTGGTCGGTTGATTTTGTCGGGCGTCAGCCTCAATGGTCCTGGTCCTGGAGAGGGGACGTAAGTTGAACGATAATCGAGCGGCGGAAGTGCCTTGGTGGGACGTCGCCTTTGTGCTAGCGGGGCTCGGGATAGCGGCTGTCGGGGTCGCCCCCTACGACCAAGAAGTTTCGGCGTTTTTTGGCCAACGGCGGTGGCCTTCGGACTTGAAACGACTGATCGACCTGAGTGAGGTCATGGCACATGGTCTGGCGGTGGCCGTGATCCTGCTGCTGATTCATCGTGTGGCTCTCGCCGTCCGTCCCCAGTTTTGGTGGTTGGTGGCCTGTCCCTTGGCTGGAGGCTTGGGGGCCAACCTGGGCAAATTGCTCGTGTCGCGTATCCGCCCCTACCGCTATTGGGAGTTGCAGGCGACCGCGGACTCGGCGTTGTCCAGTTTTGTAGGCTGGTTACCCGTCTTGGAGAGCAATTACCTCCGTGAGAGTTGGCGGCAGTCATTTCCGTCCGGGCACACCGCGACCGCGTTTGCCTTCGCCGTCGGGTTGAGTTGGGTCTTTCCCCGTGGTCGCTTCCTGTTCTACACGCTGGCCACGTTGGCGGGGATCCAGCGGTTGGTCAGCAATTCGCATTGGCCCAGCGATGTGCTGGCCGGCGCGGCGGTCGGCCTATTGTGCGGATGTTTGGTCAAGCAGGTTGCAGTCCGACAGATTGCAGTCAAGCAAGTTGCAGTCCGATAAGTTGCAGTCCGGCAAGTTGGGTAAGATGTCTCAAATGCTCAAAATAGCCCGTGCTAGCATGAATTAGATTTTTCTTTTGTAGCGATTTGCCGATATCTGAGGAGGGGGGCTGCGCCGACTGGCAGGCAGCTCGGTGGGGGGCTCCTTCACTTCAAGATCCATACGGCAGAGAATCCATGCTTCGACGCGTACTTAAGATGAGTTTATCTGGCCTGGTGGTGGGCTGGGCTGTGGTGGGCGGTGTCGGGTTTTCCGGCGAGGGGCTGTGGGCGCAGGATTCGGAGCGCTTGAATTGGCCCAGCCGAGTCATGGACACGAGTCGAGTGGGCGAAGTGTCGCCGATTGCGACGGGCGTGGCGATTCGTCCTGGGTCGACTGAAGTCGCTGTTGTGGGTGACGATCACATTGTCCGGATGGTCGATTCTACTGACGGGCGTTTGCTGCGGACGTTGCCGGGACATCAAGACTGGATCCGCACGATGGCCTTCGCGCCGGACGGCTTGACCTTGCTGACGGCGGGTTCGGATCGTCGCATCTTGCGGTGGGATTTAGCGGCGCAGCGTTGGAGTTTATTTGCCTCTGAGGAGGCTTCGATTGAGGGGATCGCGTTTGCTCCGGACGGAAGTTTGGTGGCTGCGGTGGGTTTTGAGTCGTCGTTGCGTTTGTACGATGCTCGGACCGGTCAAACGCGAGTCGAGCTGCCCTGTGCTTGCGCGGATTTGCGAGCGGTCGCATTTTCTGGCGATGGTCGATACCTGGCGGCCGGTGGCCGTTCTGGCCAGTTGTTGTTGTGGGAACGGCGAGCGGACGAGTGGCGTTCGATTGCTGTCGGCATGACTCATCAGCAGCGGATTCAAGCGTTGGAATTTTTGCCTGGGGGGCAATTGATCAGCGTGGGCGAGGACCGGCAGGTTTGTGTGACCGAGATTGGGCAAGCGACACGTTCCGCGGTGATTGCCACCCTGCCGGGCAAGTTGTATTCGCTAGCGGTGCTATCGCCAACGGTGATTGCGGTTGGTGGCAGTCACAATCGAATCACCGTAATTGACATCGAGCGGAAAGCGAAAATCGGCTACTTAGAGGGGCACCGAGGCACGATCAGCGGCTTGGCCTTCAGGGATGGGCGGCTGATATCGGGCAGTTACGACGGAGAGGCGCGAGTCTGGCAGGCCGACGCCGCTTTGACGGTGGCCATGGGGGGCGTGTCGGGCCGAGGTGCTGCCTCGGTCGGGGCCTCCTTTGATTTGCCGGCGCTGCAGCGAGATGCGACGAGCGAGATGCGGGTGATTGAGCGAGTGGCACAGGAAGCGTCCTCCAATCCCCCGTTGTTGCCCATCCGCACGCTCCGCTGACTCGTCTCTGGAGCGAGTTAAGTTTTTGGGGGATGGGTCCCCCGCCCGATTGGCTGGCGTGTGCCCGAGCCAACTGCCTGACCCTAACATTGTCCGCTTCCGCCCGTCTTGCTGGCGGTTCATGCTTCGCCGAAGGAACTTGGGAATGTCAATGCTTCGTCGCTTTTCGAAATTGGTGCTTGGTTCTGGGGATCGCTCGACGCCGGCGACAGAAACGGCCGCACGGGCATCGTCCTACCGTCAGTGTCGGGTGGAGCGATTGGAGGATCGGCGCGTCTTGTCTGCCAATCCGGTGATCGCGGGCGTGACATTCTTCGAGACGGACGGCGGTGTGGATACGCAGCCGGACTATTTTGAAGTCACCTTTCAAGGTGGATCCGAGACGACTCGTTTGACGAGTTTCACGATCAATGGGGACCAAGACGGCAGCGGCGGCCGTAGTTTAGGGGATATCATCTTCCATTCGGCTCCCACGATTGCCGGCGCGGGTGACTACCACGCCTTTCAGTTCGACGTGACCAACAGTCGGGGGATCGCGGCGGAGGACATCGTCAGCTGGCGAGTGTCGAACGACGGCCTGCAGTTGGATGTTGTCATCAACAACTTTCAAGCGGGTGATCGCTTGGCGTTCACCATCGATACCGACGAGATGGAACGCTTGCGGCCGGACATGATTGTCTCCGGAACAGAGATGGAGACGTCTTTGTTCACTGCTAACTTCGTTGATGCGCATTACACCTTCGAGCGGATGACTGGGATCAGTCCGGACGGCAAGACCTCGGGAATGTTCTGGGACGACTATGATCCGATGTTTGTCTTTGCGGGGGAATTGGCAGGGACGGCCTTGGACTTACCTGCGGATGGTTCCACCGGGCATGCCAATCGTACCGCTGGGGCATGGGACGGCTACCATTTGGTCGAGAAGCCCGTTTCGATTTCAGGCCGAGTGTTTCACGATGAAAACATCAATTGTGAACAAGATGGTACGGAGATGGGCATTGCCGGCGTGACGTTGACGTTGGAGCGACTGAACACGCAGACCGGCGCTTACGAGCACGTGGCGACGACAAAGACTGACGCCAGCGGTGACTACGAGTTCGGGGTGAACTTGAATCTCAAGCCGGGCACTTTCCGAGTGGTGCAAACCCAACCGGATGGCTTTCTGAGCGTGAGTGCGAAGCCTGGAACGGTCGGCGGGGCAGTCAGCGGACAGGCTGAGATGCTGCCCGACAGTCATCCGAACGTGCTGGCCAACATTGTCATCCCCAAGGGGGACATGCATGCGGTCAACTACGACTTCTGTGAAGTTTTGCCGGTCCAGTTGTCTGGTTATGTGTACCACGATCGCAATGACAATGGTTTGCGCGAGACGGGCGAGGAGGGGATCGTCGACGTTCAGATTTTGGTTCGTCGGACGGGAGGCCTGCAGGTCAACGACGCCTTCGCGCAGTGGAAAGACATGGTGGTCACGACGGACCAGAACGGGTTCTATTCGGTAAGTGGCTTGCCACCGGGGGTTTATGAGATCATCGAGGTCAATCAGTACCCGGGCATGAACAATCCGCTGGCTGACTTCTTGGACGGTAAAGACACGATCGGGACCGTGGGCGGATTGCCGCAAGGTGTGGCTGGGAACGATCATTTGACTCAGGTGCTGTTGCATGCGGGTCAGAGCAGCATCAATAACAACTTTGGTGAATTGCGACCGGTGTCGATCCAGGGTTATGTGTCGCAGGCGGATCGGGACGGGAACTGCACCAAGCCGGGCGATGCAAACTACGTGGGCATTCCAGGCGTGACGATTGAGCTGAGTAATTCGTTGGGCGTGTTGGTGGCGACGACCCAGACCAAGTCCGACGGCACCTTCGAGTTTACGGGCTTGCATCCAGGGATGTACTCGATTCGGCAAATCCAGCCGGCAGGGTTCTTGGATGGAGCGGAGCGTGTGGGCATGGTTGATGGTGTGATGCAAGGTGTCGCATCGTCCAACGACGTCATCTCGCAGATCAACCTGATGTCGGGCCAAGCGGGCATGCAGTACGGGTTCTGCGAGCATCTACCCGCCAGTGTGGCGGGTCGTGTGTTTCATGATCGCAACAACAATGGCGCAATCGATTCCGGTGAGGAAGGGATTGCGGGTGTCACGATTCGGCTGTTGCATGCCGACGGCAGTCCGGTGATGATCGAGGCGGGTGGAACGCAGACCGTGTTGACGGCGATCACTGACGCTGAGGGCCGCTACGTGTTCACCAATCTGCAGGGCGGGGAGTATCAGATCCAGCAGATCCAGCCGAACGGTTGGGTGGATGGTCAGGAGTCGCTTGGATCGTTGGGTGGGCAGGTGCAAAACGATTTGTTCACCAAGATCATCGTGCGAGCGGGCGACACGGGTGTGAACTACGATTTCGGTGAATTCAAGTTGAGCTCCATCTCAGGTTACGTGCATGTGGATTCGGATGGCAATTGCACCCCCGATTCCGCTGGTGATCTGCCGATCGCGGGCGTCACGATGGAGTTGGTCGATCACAATGGCAACGTGATCCAGACCGCGAAAACGAACCAGGACGGCTTTTATCAGTTCCAAGCCTTGCTGCCTGGTACTTACACGGTGCGACAAATTCAGCCGGAGGGGTACTTCACTGGCGGCGAAAAGGTGGGCCACTTGATGGGCCATCCCGACGTGCAACCGGGCGCGGCCAGCACCAATCAGATTTCGAACATTGTCTTGAAGTCCAACTTCAATGTGGTGCAGTACAACTTCTGCGAGAAGGCGGGGGCGGCGATTTCTGGCAAGGTGTTCCAGGATGGTCCAGCCTTCCAGACACCCGATGGATTGGCTCCGGCCAACTATCGATCGCAGCGCGATGGCCAGTTCACGCCGGATGACACGCCGATCGGCAATGTCCGCATGCTGTTGTACTGGTACATCGACCCGCAGGCACAAGCGATCGCGCCGCGTCCGGTGATGCTGAGCGAGGTGCTGGGGCAGCATTACGGACACATCCAAGGCGGTCCGGATTCACCCGTGTATGTGATGACCGATGCGCAGGGCAATTACACCTTCGCTGGCTTGCAGGCGGGTAACTACATTGTGCTGCAAGAGCAGCCGCAGGGTTTCTTGGACGCGAATAACTACGTGGGTAGCACCACGGGCATGGCGTTCAACAGTACGGATGCGGCTGCTGCGGCTCCGCAATCAATGCTGAGCATGTTTAGCTTGGATCAATTGATGGACGCGATGGCCAACATCCGCGTCAATAGCGGGCAGGTCTCGGTGATGAATAACTTCACCGAAGTCGTGGTGGCCATGACGCCGCCACCGCCAGACACGCCGCCGGAACAGCCAAACATTCCGCCACACCCCACCCCCAACCCCAATCCGCTGCCGCCAGGTGTGCCGTTGACCGGGCATGGTGGGCTGTTGGGGCACCAAGGTGTCAACACCAATACGTTCGTGGGTATCGGATTTAATGCGGCTTTGCCCAATAATCTACCCGCCGGCTATTCGTGGCACTTGAGTTTGATCAACGACGGCACGCCGCGCGAGGCCCAGGATGGCGGCAACGGGCCTTGGCACGAGGTAGGCTACTTGTCCGAACTGGACTGGAGTCGATTTGATTTGGCACAGGGCAGTTGGGTCTTCACCACGGAGAACGAACGGGGTGGCTACCAGATTGCTGAAATCACATCGCAATTTGGTACCTTGGGTGGGCGGCCGTTGGTCGGCGACTTCAATGGCGATGGTGTGGACCAGATCGCAATCTTCAAGGATGGCTATTGGTTTATCGACGCCAATGGCAATGGCGTCTGGGATAACAGCGACTTGATGATCCGCTTGGGCAACGCCGATGATCAGCCGGTCGTGGGTGACTGGGACGGGGACGGCAAGGCCGACATTGCGATTTTTGGACCGCAATGGGTCGGTGACGAAGCCGCAATCTCTCGGGAACCCGGTTTGCCCGACCGCGACAACCAACGATTCACTCGGCCAAAGAACATTCCCCCGATGGTGGAAGAGGCCGTGGAGGGCACGCGGGTATTGAAGCACGGCGTGACCGGCCGGAGCCGAGCGGACGTGATCGACCACGTGTTTGCCTTCGGGCAGCAGGGTGACGTGGCGGTGTCCGGCGACTTCAATGGCGATGGGATCACCCAGATCGGCGTCTTCAGCAACGGGCGGTGGACGATCGACTCCAACGGCGACGGTCGGCTGGACTATCGAGACGAGGCCTTCACATTTGGTCAAGCCGGCGACATCCCGGTCGTGGGCGACTTCAACGGCGACGGGATCGATGAAGTGGCGGTGTTCCGTCAGGGCAAGTGGTTCATCGACTCCAACGGGAACCGCCAATTGGAAGCGACCGATCGGGTCTTTGAGATGGCCGGCGACGGCTACCCGGTGGCAGGTGACTTCAACGGCGACGGCAAGGATGCGCCGATCCTGTACCAGCCGACCGCCCTGCCAGCGCGACAGGCGAACTGACGACTACTGATCCAAAAAGTGGTTTTGAGCCGTGAGCAAGTGCCCGATCGGGCGCGGGCTCACGGCTTTTTTCGTGTTTGGTACAGGATTTGCTCTCGGCAGGTTGCGGGCAGGCAGCTGACATTTTGCCGTCCGCCGTGTCCGAAGTGTCCGGCGTGTCCGCCGCGCCCAACGTGTCGGGCGGGGCGGCTGGCAATCTGTCAGGTCCGGTCCGGGGCAGCTGTTGGGGGCTGGCGATAATTTTGACCACTCAAGGTGTTTTTGAGGAGGAATTCGAACGTGGCGAAACAGATGGTATTTGACGACGAGGCGCGGGCCCCGTTGTTGGCGGGTGTGAGCAAGTTGGCCAGGGCCGTGCGTAGCACTTTGGGGCCCCGTGGTCGCAATGCGGTGTTGGACAAGGGTTGGGGGTCGCCCAAGATCACGAAGGACGGCGTCACGGTCGCCGAGGACATCGAGTTGGATGATCCGTACGAGAACTTGGCCGTCCAGTTGGTGAAAGAGGCTGCCAGCAAGACGAATGATGTGGCGGGTGACGGGACCACCACGGCCACGGTGTTGACGGAGGCTATTTTCCGTGAGGGCCTCAAGATGATTGCCTCGGGTTGTGACCCGATGGCCCTGACGCGTGGGATCAATCGAGCGGTTGCCGAGGTGGTGGCCAAGATCGAGAAGATGGCCAAGCCGATTGATGTGAAGAGCAAGAAGGAGATCCAGCAGGTCGCGACGATTGCTGGTAATAACGATCCTTCGGTCGGTAGTGTGTTGGCCGAGGCGTTTTTGCAGGTGGGCAAGGATGGCGTTATCACGATCGAAGAGGGTCGTGGCAGCGAGACGACCGTCGAGGTAGTCGAGGGCATGCAGTTCGATCGCGGCTTCTTGTCGCCCCATTTTGTCACCAATCAAGATAAGGTGACGGTCGAATTCGACAACTGTTATGTGTTGATTTTCGAGGAGAAGATTTCGGCGATCAAGCCGCTGATCCCGTTGTTGGAGGCGGTTAGTCAGGCCAAGAAGCCGCTGTTGATCATTGCCGAGGACGTCGATGGCGAGGCGTTGGCGACGTTGGTGGTCAACAAGATGCGTGGCATTTTGCAGATCTGTGCTGTTAAGGCACCGGGTTATGGCGATCGTCGCAAGGCGATCTTGGGCGACTTGGCGGCCTTGACTGGTGCGGAGCCGATCTTCAAGGATCGCGGCATCGAGTTGGAGAGTGTGCAATTGAAGGACTTGGGTCGCATCAAGTCGGTCCGCATCACTTCCGACGAGACGGTCATTGTGGAAGGTGCCGGCAAGAAGGCCGACATCGAGGCCCGCGTGGCGCAGATTCGCCGCGAGTTGGAACTCACCGACAGCGACTACGATCGCGAGAAGCTGCAGGAGCGGTTGGCGAAGTTGGCGGGTGGTGTGGCTCAGATCAAGGTCGGTGCAGTGACCGAGACCGAGATGAAAGAGCGGAAGGATCTGTTGGACGACGCCAAGAGTGCGACGGCCGCCGCTTTGAAGGGCGGCATTGTGCCGGGTGGCGGCGTGGCGTTGCTGCGAGCCGAAAAGGCCCTGGAGAAGTTGGGTTTGACCGGTGACGAGAACTCGGGTGTCACGATCATTCGGCGAGTGTTGGAGTACCCGCTGCGGGCGATCGCTGAGAATGCGGGCACGGACGGCGCCGTGGTGGTTAATCGGGTTCGCCGCATGAAGAAGGACTCGGAAGGCTACAACGCGGATTCCGGCGAGTACGTGGATCTGGTGGCGGATGGTGTGATCGATCCGGCTCTGGTTGTAACCACGGCATTGCAAAACGCCGCCAGCGTCGCCTGTTTGTTGTTGACCACTGAGAGCCTGATCACCGAGATTCCGTCGAAGGAAGAGCCGGCCGGTCATGATCATCACGACCACGGCATGGGCGGCATGGGTGGCATGGGTGGCATGGGTGGCATGGGTGGCATGGGCGGCATGGGCGGCATGGGTGGCATGCCAGGGATGATGTAAGCGAGTTTTTGCGGTCGGGGCAGTTGATTGAACTGATTTTTCGCCAAGTGCGATTCAAACCCATAATTGCAGAAAAGGAAATAAGACATGGCCAAGACAAGTGTGAGCATTCGTCCGTTGGATGACCGAGTGGTTGTCGAAGTTTCGGCAGCAGAGGAGATGACGGCTGGCGGGATCGTGTTGCCCGACAATGCCAAGGAGAAGCCGCAGCGTGGTCGCGTGATTGCGGTGGGTCCCGGCAAGTTGTTGGATTCCGGTGAGCGTGGTCCATTGAGTGTGGCGGTTGGCGACGAGGTGATCTTCGGCAAGTACGGCGGGACCGAGATCGAAGTCGATGGGGAAGAGGTCAAGATTTTGCGTGAGAGCGACATCTTGGCCAAGGTTTGCTAGGCGTTGGGTCGGCAGATCGCGATTTATCACCTCAGTTGAGAGAACCCAGTAGAGGATATTGGCAATGGCAAAACAATTGTTGTTCGATGACAAGGCTCGGCAACGTATGTTGCGGGGCATTGATAAGTTGGCTGATGCGGTGGCCGTCACGATGGGTCCTACCGGTCGCAACGTGATCGTGCAGAAGTCGTACGGTGGTCCGACGGTGACGAAGGACGGCGTGACGGTAGCCAAAGAGATCGAATTGGAAGATCGCTTTGAGAACATGGGCGCGAAGTTGGTGGTCGAGGTTGCGCAGAAGACTTCGGACTTGGCTGGAGACGGCACCACCACGGCGACGGTGTTGGCACGGGCGATTTTCAAGGAGGGCTTGAAGTCGGTTGTGGCGGGCAGCAATCCGACCGCGATCCGTCGTGGGTTGGAGCGAGCGGTCAAGGCGGCAGTCGATCACTTGGAATCGATGGCTCGTCCGGTCAGCGAGAAGTCGGAAGTTGCCAACGTCGGTGCGATCAGCGCCAACAACGACATGGCGATTGGTGAGTTGTTGGCCGAGGCCCTGCATCGCGTGGGTCAGGACGGCGTGATCACGGTCGAAGAAGGCAAATCCACCGAGACCAAGGTCGAGTATGTGGACGGGATGCAGTTTGACAAGGGCTACATCTCCCCTTACTTCATCACGGATCCGGGCACAATGGAGTGTGTGTTCGAGAACGCACTGATTCTGCTGTTCGAGAAGAAGATCAGCAACGTGCGCGACCTGGTGCCGCTGTTGGAGAAGTCCAGCCAGACGGGCCGTCCGCTATTGATCATCGCCGAGGACGTTGATGCCGAGGCGTTGACGTTGTTGGTCGTCAACAAGCTCCGCGGCGTGTTGAACGTCTGTGCCGTCAAGGCACCGGGCTTCGGCGATCGTCGTAAGGCCATGATGGGCGACATTGCCGTTTTGACCGGTGGCGAGTTCATCAGTGAAGACTTGGGTATCCAATTGGAAAGTTTGGAACTGAGCCACTTGGGTACGGCCAAGAAGATCGTGGTGGACAAGAACGGGACGACGATCGTGGAAGGTGGCGGTGAGCGGAAAGACGTGGATCACCGCATCAGCCAGATTCGCGCGCAGATCGATCAGAGCGACAGCGAGTACGATCGGGAAAAGCTGCAAGAGCGTTTGGCCAAGTTGGCAGGTGGCGTTGCGATTGTGTCGGTGGGTGCCGAGACCGAAGTCGAGATGAAGCAGAAGAAGGCGCGTGTGGAAGACGCCTTGCATGCAACTCGCGCGGCGGTCGAAGAAGGTATTCTGCCCGGTGGTGGCGTAGCGCTGTTGCGTTGCAAGGCCGCTGTGGAGAAGGTCCGCTCGCAGGTGCGTGGCGATGAGAAGATTGGCGTCGACATCATCTTGGGTGTCTTGGATGCGCCGATCCGCCAGATCGCTGCCAACGCCGGTATCGATGGTTCGGTCGTGGCGGATGAGTTGATGGACAAAGAGGTCAACATCGGTTACGACGCGTATGCCGGTCGCTATGTGGATATGTTCAAGGCCGGCGTGATCGATCCGAAGAAGGTCGTGAAGACAGCTTTGATCAATGCTTCCAGCATTGCCGGACTGTTGCTGACGACCGACGCCTTGGTCTCCAACTTTGATGACGAGGACAAGGCTCGCCGCAAGGTTGAGGGCGCGATCTCTTAGTGGTTGTGACTGGGGGGGATGTCCGCATGGCCAGCCCCGTGTCGTCAGCCCCGTGTGGTTGGCCCCGTGTGGTTGGCCCCTTGTGGTTGGCCCGTGTGGTTGGCCGCGTGTCGCCCCCTGCGATCGGCCCCTGGTAGTAGATAGTTTCATGAATAAAGGGCCAATTGCGTTTAGCACTTGGCCCTTTTTTTCAGTTTATGGAAAGCCGGCAGATGGTCACCCAGCGTTGCTACTATGAAGTCCTGTCCGTGGAGAGAACGGCCACTGACAAGGAGATTTCGCGGGCGTATCGAAAATTGGCCATCAAGTATCATCCCGACTCCAATCCGGACGATCCGGCGGCCACCGAACGATTTCGGGAGGCGGCCGAGGCGTACGAGGTGTTGAGTGATGCGGAGAAGCGTCAGCGATACGATCGGTACGGCCATGCGGGGGTGCGGGGCGGTGGGAGTGAGTTCCAGTCGACGGAGGACATCTTTGAGGCCTTTGGCGAAATATTCGGCAATGGCATGTTTGGGGATCTGTTCGGGGGGCGGCGTGGTGGTCGACGGCAGCGGCGTGGCAACGACGTGCGGGCGGACGTATCGTTGACGTTGGAGGAGGCTGCCATGGGGGTGGTGAAGACGTTGCGGTTCAACCGCAACGAGCGGTGCCAGACCTGTAGTGGCAGTGGTGCCAAGGCGGGTACAAAACCTGCCAGTTGCCAGTATTGCGGCGGGCGTGGGCAAGTCTTGCAATCGGCGGGGATCCTGCGGATGCAAACCACGTGTCCGCAATGTCGCGGCACGGGAACGATCATTACGGAACCTTGCGGGGATTGTCGCGGCCGCGGCGTCAATGTGAAATCCGTGGAGTTGGAAGTGTCCATTCCAGCGGGTGTGGACGACGGCATGCGCGTACGTCTGGGTGGGGAGGGGGAGGCCAGTCCCGACGGTGGTCCGAATGGGGATTGTTACTGTTTCATCAAGGTCAAGAAGCACGATCTGTTTCACCGTGACGGCAGCAATTTGATTGTCCAGCTGCCGATCGCTTACACCCAAGCGGTACTGGGGGCCGATCTCAAAGTGCCGACACTCGGTGGGCAAGAGGTGCTAACGATCAAGCGGGGGACGCAGTCGGGAGAGGTCTTTACGTTGCGGGGCAAGGGAGTGACGGATCCGCAAGGGGGACCACGTGGGGATTTGTTGGTCCAGGTCTACATCGAGACGCCGCGCGAGGTCAGTGCCAAGCAGGAGGAGGTGCTGCGAACGTTGGCCGAGTTGGAACAGACGGACGTGTCGCCCCAACGCAAGTCGTTCTTGGACAAGATTAAGTCCTATTTTCCCTAGTTTTTAAATCCCGATGATTGGGGCTTGCCGATCGATCATTGGGGTCAAGGAAAGTTGATAGCGATGTCAGAGACAAACGATGAGAATCAGTGGGCCCCGCAATGGGGCGAATCGTCCGTACCGGAGGGTGCGGGGCCCGCGGCGGATGCCACGGGGCACAGTGCCAACGGCGGAGCCACTGGTGGTGGGGCCGACGCCGTTTCATTGGAGGAGCAACTGCGAAACGAGATTCGCCAATTGAATGATCGCTGGCTGCGGAGCGAGGCGGAGATGGACAATCTCCGTCGTAGGACTCGGCGAGAATTGGAAGAAAATGCTAAATTCGCCAATCAGCGGCTGTTGGTGGATCTGATGGAAGTGGTGGATAATTTGCAACGGGCTTTGGGCGCGGCGAATCAAACGGCCGAGGGCTCCTTGGTGGCGGGTGTGCAAATGGTGGCTGTCCAGTTTGAGGACGTGTTGAAACGCCATGGCTGTGAGCGGGTCCCGACGGTCGGGCAGACATTTGACCCGAACGTGCATGAGGCGATTCAGATGGTGGCTTGTGAATCTCCGGCGGGTTCGATTGTGCAGGAGGTTCGCAGCGGCTATCGCTTGCACGATCGGCTGATCCGGCCGGCCCAGGTGGTCGTGGCCGCGGGTGGGTAAACACGAGTGACACTGAGTGTAGGGAGAAAGAGGACAAACGATGCCGACTTATGATTACGTCTGCGATGCGTGTGACCATCGGTTTGAGGAATTTCAAAACATTACGGCCCCGGTGTTGACGAAGTGTCCGGCTTGCAAAAAGAAGAAGCTGAGGCGGTTGTTTGGCACAGGGGCGGCGATCGTGTTCAAGGGCAGCGGGTTCTACCAGACCGACTATCGCAGCGAGGGCTACAAGAAGGCCCAGGCGGCGGATGGGACGGGCGGTGGTGGAGAGAGCAATAAGTCCGCGGGGGGGGCGAGCGGTTCGGGCAGTGAAAAATCCGCTGGCAAGTCAGCCGGGTCGGGCCAGGGTACGGGTTCGGCAGCGTCGTCCACCGCGACACCGGCGTCGGGGGGGGGAAAGTCCGCTGGGAAGTCGTCGGGCAAGTCCGACAAACCGTAGGATCATTTCGTTGGGGGACTGCCCCGCGACGTCCGGCAACGGATCGATTACGCTGGTGGGCGACGGGGTGGCTGTGTTTTTTGAGTTCTGGGTCGACGCAAGCGTAGGCGAGTCGCAGTGACGGTGAACGAACTGAATCCGGGGAGCCGACCCCCGCACAAGTGTTCTTACTGTGGTGAGGCGTTTTGGATGGTGGAGCCTCAATGGCTGCCGTTCTGTTCACGTCGCTGCCAGGAGTTGGATTTGTCGAATTGGTTGACCGAGTCGTATGGCTTGCCTTACGAGGGCGACGAGTCGGATCCGCGGCGTGAGCAGGAATCGACGGAGGACGAGGATTGATGGAGCCGAACAGTGTGGGCGACGCAAATCCGTCGGGTACGGCGTTTGCCGCTCCGTGGG
Organism: Pirellulaceae bacterium; assembly: GCA_018402565.1. GTDB lineage: Bacteria > Planctomycetota > Planctomycetia > Pirellulales > Pirellulaceae > M30B19. The sequence continues at coordinate 211,730 of JAGYIQ010000008.1, forward strand.
ACGTATCCTACGAGCTGCACTTGGTGGGTAGCCGGCTATTGGCGGGAATTTGTGCCAGTCTCCATCCGCTGAACCTCGTGGTGGCGATGCTCGCCTTGTCGTTGGTCGGCGGTGCGGCCTGGGTCTTGATGGATGAGACGGCGGGTGCCGATGGGCCGTTTCTGATCGTCGCAGGTGAGGCGATCGGTGCTCCTCGGATGTTTTGGGCCGGTGGTGGGGACTTTTGGGAGCAGACTCCATACGCGGCCGCGCGCTGGCACATGCAGCCTTGGTGGCGTTTATCGGCCGCTAGAGGTGGCGACTTTTGGTTGCAGTTGCTGGTTTGTGGCTGGGGCCTGGTGGTCTGGAGTTGGGCGGCGACGGCCATCTGCCGTAGCACAGCGCTGCGGATGCTGGGGGTTGATTTTCATTGGTCGGATGTGTTCCATTTTACCAATCGCCATTTTTGGGACGCTTTGTTTAGCATTTTGATTCCGCTGGTGGCGGTGGTGGTTTTGTCGCTACCGTTGGTGTTTGTTGGGTGGTTGTTGGCAGGGGACGTGTTGTCGGTCTTGGGTAGTTTAGTCGCAGTGAGCTTGAGTTGGGTGGGTTTACTCACGGGGTTGTTGCTCTTGGGTTTGAGTCTGTCGTGGCCGCTGATGTTTTCGGCCTTGGCGGTGGAGGGACGCGATTCGTTCGAGTCCATCAGTCGGGCTTATGCCTACTTGTTGCAGCGACCGGTCACATTATTGGGCTTGGCGTTGGCTGGATTGATCTTGGGTGGTATGGTCAATTATTTGATTGAATGGTTTTTTTATTTATCGGCTGCCAGCTACGAGTGGGGGTTGGCTTGGGGGGCCAATGCACTGAATTCGGAGCGGCTGACGACCGTTGTGCAACCGCAAGAGTCTGACGCTCCGATCCTGCATGTCTGGACCGGCCCGTGGCTGCGGGCCTTGTTTGTCGGCTTTGGATTGCTGAATTTGGCAGCACAGCAGTTGGTGTTCTGGGGCTTGGCGGTGGCGATTTATTTGCTCATGCGCCGGTCCCTCGATCAAACGCCGCTGGATGAAATTTACCAACCGGGACAAGCGACGCTCAAGCCGTTGGTTTGATGGGGTCTGTCGCCGGTCGGAGGAGTTGATGGGATGGTGAGTGACAGTCCGAAGACGGAGCCCGATGCCAATCCGAGTCCGCCGCTGCCTCATTGGCCGTTGCGGGTGTGGGATCTGACGGTCGCTTATCAACAGACGCCCGTGTTGTGGGATGTGGCGTTTGACGTTCCGCCGGCGTCGTTGGTGGCGGTTGTGGGCCCCAATGGAGCGGGCAAGAGCACCTTGCTCAAGGCCATCATGGATCTGACCCCACGCACGAGCGGCGAGATTCAGGTGTTTGGCCAACCGTTTTCTCGTCAGCGGCGGCGGGTGGGGTACGTGCCGCAGCGAGAAAGTGTCGATTGGGACTTTCCGGTCAGTGTGTTGGATGTGGTCTTGATGGGACTGTACCGCGAGATTGGCTGGTGTTGGCCGATACGCAAACACCATCAGGCTCGGGCTTTGGAGGCATTGAATCAGGTCGGGATCGCCGATTTGGCGCATCGTCAGATCAGTCATTTGTCGGGTGGCCAGCAGCAACGGACGTTTTTGGCTCGGGCGTTGGTCCAGCAAGCCGACCTGTACTTGATGGATGAGCCGTTTGCGGCGGTGGATGCCGCGACCGAGTCGGCGATCGTCCAGCAGTTGGGTCAAATGAAGCAGGCGGGCAAGACGTGTGTGGTGATTCACCATGACCTGCAGACGGTTCCTGAGTACTTCGATCACGTGTTGTTGTTGAACATGCGTGTCGTGGCCAGCGGCCCGGTGGCGCAGGTCTTCACCTCGGAGAACTTGCAAAAGACGTACGGGGGTCGGTTGACCTTGTTGGAAGAGGTGACCACGGCCCTGCGGCGGCGGGAGAAGACGCTGTGAGTCTTGATTGTGGGTGGGCGATTCAGGGTTTGGCGGAACTGGGGCCAGTGGCCGAGATCTCTGGTGCGTTGTGGCGTCTGTTGACCCTGGCGGATTACAACACGCGAGTTGTGATTTTGGGTACGGCCTTGTTGGGTTGTGCGGCGGGAGTTGTCGGTAGCTTCACTTTGCTGCGGAAGCGGGCTTTGGTGGGAGACGCGATCAGTCACGCCATGCTGCCGGGGCTGGGTTTGGCGTATCTCCTGGCCCTCGCCATGGGGATTGAAGAACGCTCTTGGAGTTGGCTGTTGTTAGGAGCCACCGCCAGTAGTCTGGTGGGTACGGCGGCCATCTTGGGGATGCGACGCTGGCTGCGCATCAGCGAGGACGCGGCGTTTGGGATTGTCTTGAGCACTTTTTTTGGGGCGGGCGTCGCGTTGTTGGGTGTCATCCAGAGTCTTCCCTCGGGGCATGCCGCGGGGTTAGAAGGCTTGCTCTACGGTCAAGCGGCTTCGCTGACTTGGAGCGACATGGGGTTGATCGCGGGCGCGGCCGCGGCGGCATTGGTTGTCAGTCTGTTGTTGTTCAAAGAGCTGACCTTGCTGTGTTTCGATCAGCAGTACTTGTCGACCCAGGGTTATTCGCTCAGTGGGTTGGATGGAATATTGATGGCCCTGGTCGTGATGATTGCGATTACGGGGATGCAGGCGGTGGGCTTGATCTTGGTGATTGCCCTGTTGATAGTCCCGGCGGCGGCCGCTCGTTTTTGGACCCAACAGATCCAACGTCAGGTTATCATCGCTGCCGGATTGGGGGCTGCCGGATGTTTTGGTGGCAGTGTTATCAGTGCCTTGGTCCCAGACCTGCCGGCGGGCGCCGTGATCATTCTGGTCTGCACCGGTCTGTTTCTGCTCAGCGCGACGTTTGGCTATCGACAGGGGGTGTTGTGGCGTCTGTGGCGACGGCAGGATTGGCAGCAGGCCTTAGCGCGGCAGCATTTGCTCCGTGGTATCTACGAGCGTCTGGAGGTGCGTACGCCGGGTGAGATCGCGCGGGCGGGAGCCGAGGCCAGTGTCACGGTCGAGGAGTTGCTGTCATTGCGTTCCTGGAATCGTCGTACGGTCGAGCGGGTCATTGAACGCAGCCAACGAGCGGGTTTGGTGACGCGTATCGACGGCCGTGTTTGGTTGAGCAAGACGGGTTGGTTGGCGGCGCGGCGCCTGGTGCACCAGCATCGCTTGTGGGAACTGTACCTGATCACCCATGCGGATGTGGCGTTGCAGCAAGTCGATCGATTGGCAGATGACATCGAGCATGTGTTGGAGCCAGCCGTGATCGAAGAGCTGGAGGAAATCCTGCAGCAACGCGGGGCGTTGATTGCCGAGTGTCCCCATCGGTCGCCGGAGTCTGTCTGATGGCCACGATTGTCTGGAACTGGAGCTTCGACGGCTGGATGATTGTCCACGCCATCTTGTGTGCATTGTCCTGCTCGTTGGTGGGTAATTTCTTGGTGTTGCGTGGTACCAGTTTATTGGGGGATGCAATCTCGCATTCGATCCTGCCGGGGTTGGCACTCGCGTTTTGGTTTACCGGTAGTCGCAGTGGACCCGAAATGTTTCTGGCGGCGTTGGCGGCGGCCGTCGTGACGGTGTTCTTGATCGAGGGGTTGCGGAACGCCACGCGGATGGATCAGGGGGCAGCGATGGGGGTAGTTTTTACTGCTTTGTTCGCCTTGGGTATCGTCTTGATTGTGCAAGTCGCCGATCATGTCGATTTGGACCCAAACTGTGTGCTGTACGGTTCCTTGGAGTTGACGCCGTTGGATCGGTGGGACATCGGAGGATGGTTGATACCTAAAGCAGCGGTGACTTTGGGAGTGACTCTGCTTCTCAATGGCCTGTTCGTCGGGTTGTTTTACAAAGAGCTGCTGTTGACAACGTTTGACTCGGCCTTTGCGGACTCGGTTGGATTTTCATCCCGTTTGGTGCATTATTTGTTGATGATTTTGGTCGCTTTCACGGCGGTGGCCAGTTTCGAGAGTGTCGGTAGCGTGTTGGTGATTGCGATGTTGGTCGTCCCGACCTCGGCCGCCTTGTTGATCACGGACCGCTTGGGGGCGGTGATTGGCTGGAGTGCTGGATTGGCGGCGTTGGCCGCTGGTTTGGGACACGTGAGTGCGGTGGTCGTGCCGACTTGGTGGGGGTACGGCAGTACGCTGACGTCCGGCATGATGGCCGTAGCAGCGGGCGGACTCTTGTTGCTGTGTGGGTTGTTCGGGCCGCGACGCGGGTTGTTGGTGCGTTGGTGGCAACAGCGATTGTTTGCGGCTCAAGTCGCGGCCGACGATGTGCTGGCCTATTTGTTTCGCTTGGGCGAACAGTCCCCGCGGGATCCCGCGACGCTGGCCCAGATCGGGCACGCCTTGCCGTTGTCGTCGCGCTCCCTGCATCGCGCCGTCAAACGCTTGTGCCGTACCGGTGAGTTGGACGGTGACGAGTCCGGGTATCGTCTGTCCGCCGCCGGTCGGAGACGGGCTCAGGATCTGGTGCGATCGCATCGCTTGTGGGAGTTGTACTTGGTGGAGCAAGCTCAGATCGCGCCGAGTCGTATTCACGACAAGGCGGAAGCTTGGGAACACGTCACCGACCAGACCCTCCGCGCTCGCTTGGATCAGGCCACCTCGGACTCGAAATTGGATCCCCACGGTTCCGCGATCCCGCCCGAGGCCAGCGAGAGGGAGACAGATCCACCGCGCTAGTGCTTTGTCACAGCCAAGACTTGGCGTGTGGCAAAGGGGGCAGGCGTCAATTGTGCGAAGCACCCGCAGGGCCGTTCCGGCAATTCACTTCTGACCCCTTTACCACACCGATCCCAAAATCAAACGGTGGCAAAGCACTAGTTGTTCCGACATGGCGGGCAGATGGACAGCGATTGTATCGATTAGACTGGATTTATCGAATCATTGGAATTTGCCGAGTCGATTGAAGTGGGTCGGTGTTTTTTCTCGGCCCGAGGTCGGCTGGTTGGGATCTGCCACGAATAAAAACCTACAGTCTCGCGACGATGCGTCCCATCTCCCGGCGATGACTGGCGGAGGCCAGGCCGCTTCCACACCAACCGTCGTCAGTTTGCGTCCGAAGTGCCGGGGTTGCTGTATTCTCTCAAGTCGTGACATCATGGTTATTTCGGAAATTCGCGAGCAGTTCCAAGCCTGGCTGGGTGTCTTGCTAAGATTCCGTTGGCTCTTGTTGGCTTGTCTGTCAGTCTTCGGTCTGGGGGGCTTGTTCCTGGCTCTGATGACGCCCAAAGTCTATCATGCCCATCAGTTGTTCTTGTTGCGAGACGATTTGTCGGGCGACAAACTCCAGTCGTTCGAGTGGTTGAAGTCGGCGCAGGAGACCATTCAGGAAGTAGCCAAACATCCCGACGTCTTGCGAGCCGCCTTGGAGCAGGTGGGGCCTGAATCGGTCGGACTGTTCGGTGTTCCAGCCGGCTATCCCTCGGACGCTGCCCTAGAAGATTTTCGTGAGTCGGTCTGGGTCTCGGCACCGGGTGGCAACGAGGTGGGCAAGACGGAAGTAATCCGTTTGAATGTCAAGGCTCGGACGCGTCAACGAGCCCTGCAGTTGGTGCAGCAGATCAGTGAGGGCATGACGCAACAGTTGCGTCTGATTCGTCAAGACAAGGCGACGACCCATGAAGTCGGCAAGCGGACAGCAGTGGAAAGCGCCAAAGAGCGGCTGCAGCAGATTACCATTGAGCTGATCGAAATGGAGCGGGGGTTGGGCGAGGACTTGATCGAGCTGCGCGCGATGTTGGACGAAAAGGTTTCCTCTGAAAGTGCACTGCTCAAGCCGCTGTTGCTGACGTTGGATTCCGAGCTGTTGAAAGAGACCAGTCTGCGTTCGCAGATCCAACAGGACGTGAAGTTTTTTCAGGACGCTCTGGACGATGTGAGCAGCTTGTTGGGCTTGCCCAATTCGCTCTTGGAGCAATACCAATCGTTGAAGGAACTCAAGACCAGCTTGGTGACCGCGGAAATTCAAATGGCCGACATCACCGCACGCTACAAGGCTCCCCATAAACGGTTGACCGAGGCGGAGACGCGCGTGCAGACGTTGGAGAATCAAATTCGTCGCGAGTTGGGCGTTTCAATTGAAATCGCTCGCGCTCGACTGCTGTTCACCGAAAGCCAAATTGCCTCGTTGACGGCCCAGCGCCAGAATAAACTGGATCAACTGACACGGTTGGCTGAATTGCGTGCCCCTTATCAAAACTTGGTGGCATCGCAGTTGGTGGCCACCAACCGTCTCAAGCAGGCACAAGACGAGTTGGCTCAGGCCCGCGCCACCAAGTTGGCTGCGGCCGAGACCGACCTATTGACGCCTTTGGATGAACCGCAAGCCGGTACCCGCAACATGGGCAGCAGTCGCAGCTTGATCGTGGCCGGGTCAACTTTCTGTGGCATGCTGGTGGGGGTGGGGCTGATGATGTTGTTTGCAGTCCCTGTGCCAACGCCGGCGGCGAACGTGTTGGCCGAGTGGCAATAGGGCGTCGCGTCTTGCGTTTGCTGGCGGTTACGGCTCGGTCTCGAAGATTTCTTGCCCAGCGATGGTACTCATGCCTTGCCACGCCTGAACGTCGATCTCGTCGCTAGTGGTGGCAACGCTGCCGTCCAAGCGGGCGACGTTCACGCTGCTGGGGTGGTAACTGCGGCTGGTGACGGCGGCTTTGGTGGGGCGTTGTGTGCCACGACCTTCTTGCTGCGTGCTCAGATCGATGTCGTACCCACGGCCGTCGTGTTGATAGGCGACATTTTGATTGGGGGCAAAGGTGGTGGTAAACCCAGTGTGGTGCACGCGACCGTCCGGCCAGACGGTGTGACCCGTGTTCTGTTCGATGGCCGGCCCCAGGTGATAAATGCCGGTCAGTCCCGCCAGATCGGCGGGGGCGGTGGGCATCTGGGGGGGGATGGTCGTGGTGTTGCGGATGTAGCTGGTGTAAGCCTTGACTTCCGCCAAGGCCAAGGTGTTGGAGGTGCCGTCGGTGACTTCGGCCAATCGGGTGGTCTTGTTGACGCGGAACGGGCCATCCCCCGTTTGGCCGGTGAGGGGGTCGAAGATAAACCATCGCCCCATATTGAAACCGTAGTTCGTAGGCGCGACGTAGGGCTGACCGTCCAGCAAACGCGGGCGCGAGTTGACCTCCGACGGACACTGGTAGAAGGGGATCATCAGTTGCGGGACGCCCGACGACAATTGCCCGTGCCAACTGCTGTAGGGGTCGATTTTGGCGAACGCATTTCCGCCCTCGATGTACGGCAGGAGAAAGCCGTGCAAGCTCCAGTTTCCCCGCTCGTCCACACCGTCGCCCACGCGGAAGGTGGGCGGCAAGTGACCGCGGGCCGACTCGGCGTTGAGGACGGCCATGGCGATCTGCCGGAGATGATTGCGGCACTGCAGCGACCGGCTGGCCTCCCGTGAGGCATGGATCGCTGGGAGTAACAGTCCCATCAGCATGCCGATGATGGCAATGACCACCAACAGCTCGACCAAACTAAAGCCGGACCGGGAAGCAATCCAGCAGCGTGTGGTGCGGCGATGAGTCAGCATGCGGGACCTCCCGGTCGGTGCGTCGGAGAATCGGTTTTTGGTCCGGTCAGCCCAGCTGGACTCCGCCGAGCGACTTGTCGGTACCCAACGCGGCGATCAAAAGTCTTCGCCCGGCTCCATGGACATCGGCTCCATGACCTTGGTGTTGCGTTCGATCGCCAATACCGTGGTGAAGGTGTACGAGCCATCGAAGCTGGTCGAGGAAACCGGGAAGACCTGTCGTTTGTCGGGCAGGCCAACTCGGACGGTAAAGGAACCATCCTCGCGTACCTTGACCGGTTCACCCGAGATGCTGACTTCGGCGCTGCGATGGGTCTTGCCGAAGATCAGCAACTCCGCATCCACGAAGAAGTCTTCGCTGGTCATCTTCCCTGGCACGTCCGCTGTGCCGTAACGGGACAGCGCCGAGCGATTCATCGGTCGACTGAGTTTCTCTTCGAACACTTCCCGTAAAGCCGCCGATGCGCCTTCGGAAAAGCCGCCACTGAGCGAAAAGACGCGATCGCCAATGTCGGCCAAGTCTGTCCAGTTGTAGTCGACATGGTCGCTGGAACCCGGTACCGGCGTGCGGACCAAGTTGCTCTGCGCCAGGGCATGGAATCGGCCGGTCGGAGCCAAATAGCCAATCACCGCGCGGAAGGCTTGCGGCGGGTTCTGCACCGGAATGTACCAGTTGTTCACGCCGCCGTGGATCTTGATTTCCTGCACCATCTGCTCGCTGGCGCCCGCGATGCTGTCCTCCTGATTGACCAACAGTCTCAGCACCGGGACCGCCGTATGCCAATGCTCTGCCAAGGCCGCTTTAGCCCGCTCGACACCGCCCGTCGTGATCTCCCAATAGGCCTGCACCCAATAGGGATCGCGGACGAATAGGACCAGTCGATCCTTTTTCGGCTCCTCGCTGGTGGAGAGTTGTTGCCGGAAAAAGGCCAAGTCTTTCGCCGCTGTCCGTTGGTTGTGCAGCGATTTGACCTTTTCGGCCGCCGATGTATCGGCGGATACCTTGGCGGCGGATACCTTGGCGGCGGCCCCTTTGGCGGCGGACACCTGAGAAACGCGGCCGGTTGTTTTAGCGACCGCGGCGACCGGTTTGGTCTGGCTGATCCGTTTTGTGGTCGATTTGGCCGGGGCTGACTTCGCAGCAGCCGCGGGTTTGCTTGCCACCGACTTGGACTTGCCGGCCGCAGTGGGCTGCGGTTTGGCGGTTGACGACACGGTGGATGCAGCGGCGGGGGAGGATCCGCGAGTTTTCTTCACCGCGACACCGCGATCGGCCGCGCGAGTTTTGGTGTTGGCGGTGGCCCCACTGATTTTATCCACGCTTTTTGAGGGCTTCTTTGCCTGGCTCTGGCCCGCTGTTTTGGCTGCGGCTTGCTTTTTGGCCGCTTGAAGTAGCTTCTTGATCAAGTCGTCTTTCCGCATGCCACGAGCCCCTGGCACGCCCTGTTTGGCGGCCATCTGAGCGAGAGTCTTAGCAGTTTCGGCTTGCAGTTTCTCTTTGGTAATCAAGGCTTCTCTCCGAAAGTGCCGTTTTGCGTCAGCTACGAAGGGGTTCGTGGCCGAGTAGGTGGCGTTAACCTGCTTAAACACCCGGTCAATGGTAGTTGCTTCTCCAAAACTTAGCAATTAACGCACCCCCTATTGGTAGGGTTTTTTTGGTGTCGGCATTGTCACAAGTGCTCCGCGGTTTGACCGAGCGGGGCGGCAGTCGCTAAGATCAATGTCCGGGGACGTTCCGCGGGGACGGATTGGCGTTACCCGGGCAGAGGCTCCTTTGCACAGACTAGGTGGTCATGTTTCCGTCGCTTGAAATCAATCCACAGGACTTGGTCGTGGACAAGTCCGACCAGGAATTGCAAGAGTTTTTCGGGCAGCTGCGCGACTATTTGGAGTGGAGCGAGGAGGACGCCGAGCAGGTGGTGGCGTTGGGGGCATTGGTTGCCCACCAGTTTCCGGCGATGGTCGACGACTTTTACTCCGAGATTCTGCGGCATGCCGCGACGCGACAGGTCTTGAAGGACGAGCAGCAGGTGGTGCGGTTGAAGCAGACGCTGCAGTTGTGGTTGGCTCAGTTGTTTGGTGGGGTTTACGACCTGAAGTACGTGAAGGCTCGGTGGCAGGTGGGCCGGCGACACGTGCTGATTGGCCTGGATCAAACCTACGCGACGGCCGCGTTGGGCCGTTTGCGAATTCGAATCAATGCCGCAGCCAGTGTCGCGTTTGAGACCGCGCCGGGCCATTTGTCGCAGGCACTCCGCAGCATCAACAAGCTGATGGATCTGGAGTCGGCCATCATCAACTCGGCCTATCAATTGAGCTTTGCCCGTCTGATCGAGTTATCGGCCAAGCAGCAGATGCAGCAGTCCGAGCGATTGGCAGCGATTGGCCAGATGGTCACCGGTTTGGCCCACGAGAGCCGCAACGCGCTGCAACGCAGTCACGCCTGTCTCGAGACCCTGGCGATGGAGATCGAAGACCGACCGGACGCGGTCCGTTTGGTGCAGCGAGTCCAGAATGCCTTGGATCACCTGCATACGCTGTACGAGGAGGTGCGGAACTATGCAGCCCCCATCAAGTTGGATCGGCAAGCGGTCTCCATCCCCAAGCTGATCATGCGGTGCTGGCATCAACTGGAGCACAAGTGGAAGCCCGTCAACAGCAAGCTCCGCTTCGAAATGGCGGATGGCTTGCCCTGTGATGGCCAGTGGGATTCGCTGCGGATGGAGCAAGTGCTGACCAACCTATTCCAGAACGCGATTGACGCCAGTGGTGATCAAGGGGAAGTAAACTGCGTGGTACTGCCGGCCCCTGACATCGCTGAACTGCCGCCTGCCGATGGCCTGCCGGCTGACCGGCCGCCACGGATCATGATCGAGATCTCCGACAGCGGCCCGGGGATTTCGATCCACCCACCGAGCAAGATCTTTGAACCATTTTTTACAACCAAGACCAAAGGCACGGGATTGGGTTTGGCCATTTCTCGGCGGGCCGTGCAAGCCCACGGCGGCGAGATCGACGTGGTCCCGGGCTCCAAGGCCACCTTTCGCATCGTTTTACCGCTGGTGACTTGACCGCCTGTCCCACGCCTGGTGAATGTCCCACGCCTGGTGAATGCCGCTGTGTGCGTATTCGCTCGTTGCAGGGCGTGCGTTAACGCACATTTTTAGAGGCGTTTCGGAGACCCCGCCTGTGGGGCGGGCCGTGTTCGTGCGGCACTAGAGCGGTCGCTGCTGCCCGTAATTCTCGGCCGCTCGCCGTATTGGAAGTGGAGTTCTGGCGGGTATTGGGAGCCGAGCATGTGCCTGGCTCGCAGCAAACCGCGCCATTTCGTCGCGGTCGGCATAGCGTTTGCTACTAGGGGCCTCTCCGCAATTAGCGAATGGTCCAAGAAGTCAACCGAAAGGGATGGTAACAGCATGGCGACGATCAACCATCCCTCGCGGGAGACCAGTATCCCAGCCGCACGAAACCCGCCCATGTCCCTGATCGATCGAACGCTCGTCAAGTTGCTTGTTGTGGACGACGAGGAGGATTTTCGTGAGGCGGCGGAGTTGTACTTCCGTCGTTTGGGCTATCAGGTCGTGGCGGCTCGGGATGGCCACGAGGCGTTGGAGTTGGCCAAGAACCAGCAGTTGGATGTGGCGGTGATCGACATCCACATGCCTGGCATGTCGGGCATCGACCTGCTGGCTCGCTTGTTGGAGGAGGACCACGATCTGCAGGCCATCATGTTGACGGGTGGGGGCACGATCGAGAACGCGGTCGAATCGATGAAGCGAGGGGCGCGGGACTTCCTGACCAAGCCGGCCAAGCTCAACGAGCTGGACATTGTCATCCAGAAGGCCTACCAATCCGGTCGGCTGCAAAAAGAAAATCGCAATCTGCGTCAGGTCTTGCAGCAGATCTCGCAGCCGGCGGAGATCATCGGCGAGTCCAAGGCCATGCACGACGTGTATCGCCTGATCGAGAAGACCGCGGTCACGGACAAGCCGGTACTGATTCAGGGTGAGTCGGGGACGGGCAAGGAGTTGGTCGCGCGGGCGATTCACCGTCGTAGTGCTTTGGCCAATCAGCCGTTGGTGGTGATCAACTGCGCGGCGCTGCCGGAGACGTTGCTCGAGAGCGAGTTGTTCGGGCATGAGAAGGGGGCGTTCACCGGGGCGGTGGCCTCCAAACCGGGCCTGTTCGAATTGGCCGATGGGGGCACGTTGTTTATCGACGAGTTCGGTGAGTTGGCTGGACCGCTGCAGGCCAAGCTGCTGCGAGTTTTGGAAGATGGCTCCATGCGGCGGATCGGGTCGGTCAAGGAGCGACACGTCAAGGTGCGTTTGATCGCGGCGACCAACCGGGATTTGGCCGAGGAAGTCCGAGCCGGTCGGTTCCGTGAGGACCTGTTTTATCGCATCAATGTGTTGACCATTCCGCTGCCGCCCCTCCGTGAGCGCGCCGGGGACGTGGCCCTCTTGATCCATCATTTTGTCGGCCGCGACTGGAACATCAGTCCGGCCGTGGTCCAGCAGTTGCAGCAGTACAGTTGGCCAGGCAACGTGCGACAGTTGCTCAACGCCATCGAGCGGGCCAAGATCTTGGCCGACGACGACGCGATCCTGGTGGAGAACCTGCCCAGCGAGGTCTGCGGCCAGGTCAAGCCGGCCGCCTTGGTGGGCGCCGCTCAGGTCGATCTGGAGACACTCAACAAACTGCACGTGGAGCAGATCTACCAACAGCATGGCCGCAACAAGAGCCGCACGGCCAAGGCACTCGGCATCAACCGCCGCTCGCTCTATCGTCTGTTGGAAAAGTACGACATTCAAGATTGATGGCTAACCTGAGGGCTTGTTGATTTTTCCAGACTTGCTCGCGAATTTGCTGCCCGCTTCAAGGAAATCGGGCGAAAACACGGCGTTTTTCCGTCAATCAAAACGCTTGAGGGCTGGTTGGTTTTTCCAGACTTACACTCGAAATTGCCGCCCGATTCAATGAAATCGAACAAAAACACGGCGTTTTTCCGTCAATCGAAACGCTTGAGGGCTTGTTGATTTTTCCAGACTTGCGCGCGAAATGGCGGTCCACCGCCAGGTGATCGTGCAAAAACACGGCATTTTCTCGTCAATCGAAATGCTTGACGCATTCCGCTACGGAAAAATCAACCAGCCCGTGACGCGTTCCGCTACGGAAAAATCAACCAGCCCGTGACGCGTTCCGCTACGGAAAAATCAACCAGCCTGTGACGCGTTCCGCTACGGAAAAATCAACCAGCCCGTGACGCGTTCCGCTACTGAAAAATCGACCAGCGTTTGACGCGTTCCGCGTCGGAAAAATCAACCGGCACTAGACGCATTCCGCGTCGGATAAATCAACCAGCGCAGCATTTTGGGGCTGGGTGGAATGTGCCTCAGATCGGGGTGGGCACCCGGCTCGGGGGCTCTCGTTCTCCCGCCGCAAAGGTGGTATTTTGGGGGACTTCGGACTGCCTTTGTCCCCCGCGTGGGGGTGGCGGGCGATCCTCTCCCAATCAGACCCTTTGGCGCGGCAACAAACGATGGCGGAAACTCAGTTCGATTTGATTGTTCTCGGTGGTGGCCCCGGTGGTTATGTGGCGGCAATTCGCGCTGCCCAGTTGGGGCTCAGCGTGGCTTGCGTGGACGAAAACGACATGTGGGGCGGGACCTGCTTGCGGGTCGGTTGCATCCCCAGCAAGGCGTTGTTGGAGTCGACCCACCTGTTGGAGGAGAGCCAGCAGCACCTGGCTGATCACGGCGTGAAGGTATCCGGTGTGACGGTCGACTTGCAGAAGATGATGCAGCGGAAAGCCTCGGTGGTAGACGCATTGTGCGGTGGCATCAAGATGCTGCTCAAGCGGAACAAGGTGGCTGGGTTCAATACCCGTGGTCGCTTGATCGCCGCGGATCAAGTCCAGCTCAACGATGCGGACCGGACCGTGCTGCGGGGCAAACACGTGCTGATCGCGACTGGTTCCCTGCCAATGAACTTGCCGGGCATCGCCTTGGACCACGATCGGATTGGCGATTCGACCACGGCCCTCTCTTACACCGAAGTGCCACAGAGTTTGATCGTCATCGGCGGCGGTTACATCGGTCTGGAGTTGGGTTCGGTCTGGCGTCGTTTGGGCTCGAAGGTCGTGGTCCTGGAGGCCATGGACCGGGTCTTGGGCGGACTGGATGGCGAGATCGCCAAGTTGGCGGTGCGGACGTTTGAGAAGCAGGGTATCGAGTTCCGCACGCAGGCCTTTGTCGAAGAGGCCAAGGTTGTGGACGGTCGCTGTGTGGTGCGTTTGAAGGACGGCACCACCCTGCACGCCGACCGCGTGTTGGCCTGTGCCGGCCGGGTGCCGAATACCCAAGACTTGGGCCTCGAGGCCCTGGGCATCAAGACGGATCGCCGTGGGGCGATCGAGGTCGATGCGGACTTCCGCACCTCGGTTCCGGGCGTCTATGCGGTCGGCGATTGCATCGGTGGCGCTATGCTGGCTCACAAGGCTTCCGAGGAAGGGGTGGCCTGCATCGAGAAGATCGTTAACGGCTTCGGCAAGGTCGACTACCACGCGATTCCGGCCGTGGTCTACACGCATCCCGAGATCGGCAGTGTGGGCAAGACCGAAGAGCAGCTGCAGGCCGAGGGCATCGAATACAAACGCGGTGTCTGTCCCTACGGGGCCAACGGTCGAGCCCGAGCCTTGGGTGATACCGACGGTCGCATCAAGATCTTAGCCGATGCCAAGACCGATCGGATCTTGGGGGTGCACGCGATTGGCAGCCATGCCGGGGACCTGATCGCGGAAGTGGCGGTCGCCATGAGCTTCTCGGCCAGTGCCGAGGACTTGGGACGCTGCATTCATGCACACCCCACCCTGTCGGAGATCGTGAAGGAAGCGGCGTTGGCCGTCCATGGCGAGGCGATTCACACCTAAGGGGCTGGCATGACGACCGGCCCGAGCACGGCGTGGAACGCGACCGATTTGCAAGCACTGCTGCGGCGCTTCGCTTGGCCGTCGGCACCCGCGGGCCAGTTCCCTGGTCAGTCCCCTGTCCAGTCCACTGGTCAGTCCCCGGACCTTTGGCGGCTGCAGCCGTGGGGTACGGAGCAGGGCTTCAGTTCGGCCGACATTTGGCGGGTCCAAACGCCGGCTGGAGAGCCGCCCGCGACTCCCCTCACAGCGGAGGTTGTTCCCGCCACGTGGTGCTTGCGAGCCTGGCCGCAGGCATTCTCGGACACACAGCGATTGGCTTGGATTCACCGACAAATCCGGAGGGCCGCCGCGGTCTGCCCGTTTCTGCTCACGCCTTTGCCCGAGATCGACGGGGCCGCCACCTGGACGGCTTGGCACGGCCGGCTCTGGCAAGTGGAGCCCTGGGCGACCGGGCAAAACGACTACCTGAGTCACCCTAGCCCCACGCGACTGGCGGCCGTCATGCAGGCGCTCGCCGCGTTGCATAACTGCTGGCTGGGCAGCCCCAGCCGTAGCCCCGACGGTGGTCTCAGTGGCAGTCTCAGCGGCAGCCCCGCCGTTAGTCTCAGCGGCAGTCTACGCCATAGCCCCGACGGTGGTTCCGATGACGTGCGATTGGGTGTGTCACCCGGTTTGAATCGCCGTTTGGAGCAATGGGAAGAGGTGCGGCGGCACGCAGCCCAATGGTTGGCCACCGCGCGCCAACGCCTGTCCCAACTCGCTGGACAGCCACCTGAGGAAATCGAGTCGTGGCGGCAATTGTTGCAGCGGATCGAGCAAGTCTGGCGGCAGCAAGATCGCCCGGGCCAGGCGGAATTGGCCGCGGTCGCCAACCAGCTGCTGCCTCTGGGGCCGGTGCTGTCCGATGTCTGGAGCGATCATCTGTTCTTCGACGATCAACGACTGACGGCTATCATCGATTACGGTGGCCTGCGGGTCGATTCAGTGGCGGCGGATCTGTCGCGTTGCCTCAGCAGCCTCTGCGGCCAAGATCCGCAAGTGCGGGATTGGGCCTTGCAGCAGTACGACCAGCAGCGCGGGTTGACTGCGGCGGAGCGTTTGGCCGTCTGGGCCTATGATCGCTCGTCGCAGGTCTTGGGGCCGCTGCACTGGGTGCGGTGGTTGTTTGTCGACCAGCGGTTTGCGGTGGAGGCGAGGATCCTGACGCGGCTGGAGCGTATTGTCGCCGGTCAGCCCTTCTAACCATCGCCGGGGGCCTCGGCTAGAATGCGGGCTGCGATCCATGGCGACAGATAGAGTTGGGAACCGAGATGAAGTTTTTGTTGACGAACGATGACGGCGTGAACGCCGCTGGCCTGCGAGCCGTTGAGTATTTCTTGTTGGACCAGGGCCACGAGGTGTTTGTGTCTGCGCCCTCCGGCGAGCAAAGCGGCGTGAGTCGCTCGATCACCTTCCTGACGCCCTTGTTTGCCACCAAAGCCTACGATGGCCTGCGGTGGCGGGGCTACGCGGTGGACGGCACCCCCGTCGACTGCGTCAAGTTGGCTCTGTACGAGCTTTGTCCCTGGCGGCCCGATGTTGTCATTAGTGGGATCAACGGCGGCCTGAACGCAGGGATCAATATTCATTATTCCGGCACGGTGGGCGGGGCCTTCGAGGCGGCGGTTTCCGGTATCCTCAGCTTTGCCCTGTCGCTGGAGTACCAGGACGAAGCCCCTTACGAAGACGCGATAGCGGTGCTCTGGTCGGTCATGCAACCGATTCTCGACCACCATTTTGAGCGGCCGGCCGAGGGGGCAACCGGCGAGACTCCGCCGGGTCCAGTGGCCGCCCCATCCCGTTCGCATTTGATTTACAATATCAATCTGCCGACGGTGGCTTTGCGGCAGACCTGCCCGGTCAGTGTTGTGCCGATGGAGAGTCGTCGCAACGGTATCGAGTTCAACGCTGGGCATTGCCCCAAGAATCGTCGGTATTACTGGGCGACGCACGACCTGTTGCCGGAGCAACCCGATCCGCCGACCGACGTGTTCGCCCTGCGACAGGGACACATCACGGTCACGCCGCTGGAGATCAACATGACTTGCGACGCCTCCCTGCACCGGTTGCAGGAGCGACTGCAGGGGATCCAGACGGCCGAACCCACCACGCGGACAGCTGGCTCGAACTCGCATTAGATTTCACCTGTTTTATCATTTTCGGAGACACGCACATGACTTGGTTGCACTGGCCGATCTTGGCAATTTGTCTGGTAGATCAAACGATTCGTGGGCGCGACCAACGCCAGCCTGGAGCGGGCCGGCGGCGAGCGGTCATGGCTGCGGTAATCTGTTCTTGGGTGGTCGGATTGGCGGGCATTCCCGGCATTGGCCTGGGCAGTTCAGCGGTGGCTGAGACCCCGGCGGCCGAGACCCCGGCAGCCGAGACCCCGGCAGCCGAGACCCCGGCAGCTGGGGCGAGTTCGGCTGGGGCGAGTTCGGCGACGCGGGCCGACGAATCCGAGTTCGCTCAGGCCTTTCGACCTGTACTGGAAATGCTCTCCGGGCAGTTGGCCACCTTTGAGTTGCAGGCGACGGTCCAGGGGCCGATCGAGGGCAGCGTCCAAGCGTTGTCGGTGCGGTTGGCCAAGTGGGACGACTCGGCCTTTGATCTGGAATTGACCCACGCCGACTACGCGGTTGCGATCCATCGCCGCCCGGAAGCCATCTTCATGGCCCTGCCGAAACATCGAGTCGTGTATGCGGGTCGTGGCGAATTGCAGGGCGTCGATCATTTGGAACTGGTTGGGCTGACCGATCGCTTGATCAGTCGTGGCTCGGTCGTGTCGACTTACTCCGCCATGATCTCGGGGGCGGACGCGAACGGCCTGAGTGCCGCCGTGCGGACGTTGTTGGAACTGACGACGGGCGAGCAGCCCGGTAGCTGGATCGGGGCATCGGGCACCGAACTGCGACTCCAGTCCGCCGCGGAGGGGGGAACGCCAGCGTACAGCATTCAACACGGGGATTGGTCGGCGACCATCCGCGTGGCCACGCCGAACTCGGCCGATCCTTCGTCCTGGGCGGGGCCGCAAACGGGTGACCAACTGGCGGAGGCGGCGTGGGCCGACTGGCAACACGAGTCCCTGGACCGGGACGAATTGGAGCGGACCTTGAGCCGCGGCGTGCGTCGGGCCTTGGAGGTGCTGCTGCCATCCTCGGCCCTGAAGAACCCCCGGCAAACCGCGGCCAAGACGGAACATGGCGAATTGCGGTGGGTCGACGGTCAACGCTTGGTCTTGCTCCAAGGCACGCCTGAGCAGGTGGGCCGCGCCCATGGGCAACTGCTGCAGACCCAGTCGCACGCGTGTATCGATTCGGTGCTGCACGCCTTCGGCACCGTTCAAACGGTCATCAACGGTCGCTGGTTTCGCAGCGACTTGGAGGCCGCCTACGAGCGGTTGCGGCCCCATATTCCGGTCGATCACTTGACCGAGACCCGGGCCTTGGCCGACAGCTTGGGTCTGCCGCAAGACACGATGGAAGTCCTCAACGTATTCCCCGAGCTGTTCCATTGCTCGGGCTTTGCCGTGTTCGGGGACGCCACGGTGGACGGCAAGCTGTACCACGGTCGGGTGCTGGATTACATGACCATGATTGGGCTGCAGGACGCGGCGACCACGTTTGTCATCGCCATCGATGGCAAGATCCCGTTCGCCACGGTCGGGTACGCTGGCTTTACCGGCAGTGTCAGCGGCATGAACCTGCAGCGCGTTTCGCTGGGCGAGATGGGCGGGCGGGGTGAGGGGCAATGGGACGGCGTGCCGATGGCCACACTGATGCGACGAGCCTTGGAGGAGTGCCATACGTTGGCCGAGGTCGTCGCCCTCTGGCGTGACAATCCTCGAACCTGTGAATATTACTACGTGTTCGCTGACGGCAAGGATCGATCGGCCGTGGGTGTGGCGGCGACTCCCGAGAAAGTGGAGTTTGTCTACCCCGGTGAAGGCCATCCGCTGTTGGGCGAGGGCATCAAGGACACCGTCCTGCTCTCCGCGGGCGATCGCTTGGTGACCTTGCGTGGCCGAGTGCAACAGTTCTATGGACGGATCGACAAAGCCCGCGCTCAGTGGTTGATGAGCCGCCCGGTGGCGATGCAGTCCAATTTGCATAACGTGTTGTTTGTGCCCGAGGACGGGCTGTTCCAAGTGGCCAACGCCAGCCACTCGGGACCGGCGGCCGACCAACCGTACGTCGAGTACAACCTGAACGCCTTGGTGCAAGAGCTGCGAGCGGCGACCCAGCCGGTCTCCAGCAAGTAGCCGCGGCAAGTCCAGCATGGGTTGTCTGTGACGAGATTTTGTCCTTGATTGGATTCTGAGAGTGGCTGGATGCGGATCGAGATAACGACGCGTGGACCTTTGCCCGGCAGCCTGGAGTTGCCGCAGTGGGACGACGCTACTCTGTGGACGGACTCGCAGGAAAATCGGCAGAGATTGGAGCGGACAAAGGTCTGGGCTCGCGGGCAGGAGTACGAGTTCGCCGAGCTGTTCGACTGTCGTTGGCACCCGAGCGAGTCGCACGAGTTGATCTGGCGAGGGGATACCGGTCGGCTCCATGCCCTGGCTCGCGGTTGGGCCGGTGGACGAGTCCTGGTCGAGGGCGATGTGGGCGATCATGCCGGCCACGGCATGCGGTCGGGTCGCTTGGAGATCCGCGGCGGTGCAGGCGATTGGCTGGCGGCCCACCTGCACGGTGGCATGGTCCAGGTAACGGGCGCTGCCGGGCACAACGTCGCGGCATCGCTACCGGGCCAGAGACGCGGCATGACCGGCGGTACAGTTGTGGTCGGCGGGTCGGTGGCCTCGGGGTTGGGGCGGCGGATGCGTCGTGGGATCGTGGTCGTGCATGGCGACGCGGTCCAGCCCGGTGTCGAAATGTTGGCTGGGACGATCGTCGTCGGTGGCTCTATGATTGGCCCGGTCGGGGCCTTGATGAAACGCGGTACTTTGATCTGTTTACGAGCTTTGACGGCCGCCCAGCGGCGTGGGTTGGCGGCCGGCATCATCGACCGGCCCTTGGTTTGGCACCTGCTCCAGCGGCACTTGTCCGACCAAGGCATTGAGCTGGACGATCCACGTGGCGGTCAATTTCAGCGCGACCACGCTGGGCCCTGGCACGGCTGGCGCGGCGAAGTCTGGTCGGCGGTTTCTTAATGGCCCCGCGTTCCGCTACGGAAAAATCAGCTACCTCTGGAGAGCTGATTGCCACGAGTTTGCTCGAAGAGCGATCGGACTTGTGCCAGCGCACCTGCCCCGAGGCTTAACTCACTACCGTGACCGGTTGCTCATCCGGTTCCTTACAAGATTGCCAATGGGTTGCGCGGTTGCTCCAGGGTGCCGCGGGTGACGCCGACGCGATTGTCGGCCTTGAGCTGCTTCCAGACCGCCGCCGCCGGAAGCTGGCCGGCCAATAGCTGTTGGTACAGTTGCACCAGCCGCTGGACTTCAGCTGCTGGCACATCGTTGAGCAGCTCGATCCGGAATTGCCTGACACCGGCGGTCAACAGATCCGCGACGGCTTCCGCGCCGCTCTGGGCCTGGCCGTTGTAGAGCGTGTTGCGGCAACCGATGTCGGCATGCAGCGAGTGCAGGGCGCCGACCCGATCCCGCAGTTGCACCTGATGCCGATCGCAGGGTCGGCCGCAGTTGGTCTTGTTGGTCCCCGGCGACAACACGCTGCAGAAGACACAGTGCTCCATGTGGAACATCGGCATATGTTGGTGAATCACCACCTCCAGCCAGCGGGCGGGAGTCGCCTGGACCAACTCCAGCAGTTGCTCGCGATTCAAGTCGTAAGAGGCGGTGATGCGTGTGGCTCCTAGCTCCTGCAGCCAGTGGGCTGAAAGTGGGTTGGTCACATTCAGCGAGAAGTCGGCAGCAAACGACACCCCCTGATCGCGGGCAAACCGCAGTGCCGTCAGGTTGCGGACCAGCCAGCCGTCGGCCGCCTGTCGAGCTAAGGCCTTCAGCAGCCCCTCCTCGCCGGGCTTGCAGATCCGCAGCGTGGCCAATTCGATCCGGCAATCGTTGCTCCGAGCCACTTCCACTGCCTCGCGGTACTGGCGGACATCGTGAAAGTCCGCGATCAAGCACCTCGCACCCGCGTTGATCGCCGCCTGCAGCTGATGCAACGAACGGCACAGCACTCGCAGCGTTGGCAGGGACTGCGAGTCACTGGGTAGATCTCCAGCCCCGTCGGTCATCTCCGCTGGCAAGTGTCCTCCGGCCTGGGCGACGGCCTGCAGCAGGGACGGCAGGGCCAGCTCCGGTACCAGATCTCGTCGCCGTTGGTCGTGGCGAGCGTCGAGCGTCCGCACCAGCTCTCGTCGCAGGCTGCCCAGGACGCTGAGCGGCACCATCGGCGAGCCACTGATCTCGGCCGTCAGCCCACGTAGCTCGTAGACGGTCTTTCCGAAGCGTCCCAACTGTTCGCGGAGTTGTGCCTCCTCCAGCACATGTTGCGTGGCCGCCGCCGGTTCGTGCTCGCACGGAATCGTCCACTCGCGACCCTCGCAGGTGGCCACCAGTTCTATCGGCTGCCCAACCGTCACCGCCACCCGCAGGTCAACCGGCACGCGGCGGACGGGCTGGGCCGAGTCGAAGGTCTTGCGGAGCCGCCGAGTGAGCTGCGGATCGTCCGTCTGCCAGATCTCCTGGCCCGCGAACAGCTCGGCCTGTTGCAACAAGCCGCGTTCCATCCCCAACTCCACCCGACCAGCGGTGGGCTGGCTACACTCCCGTCCGTTCTGCCAAATCTCGTAGATGCGACCGCCGACCTCTTTGCCCGCCAGCCGATCGCCTTGCAGGACGATGCCGTCGCCCTTGGCCAGCGGCAATTGCAGGTCGGCCAACAGGCGTCCGTTTTGCTTGCGGAGGACTTGGCCCACTCGCACGCCTCGCTTGGAACTGGACAGACCGGGAGTCAGTCGCTTGTGGTTATTGCCCTCCAGCCAACCGGGCGAGAAGCCACGCGAAAAGGATAGCTCCAGTTGGCGCTGCTCCTCCGGCGTCCAGGTCTTGGTCTGGCCGCGGACGGCGTGATCGATGGCGGTGCGGTAGGCTTGCACGACGTTGGCCACGTATTCGGGCGTTTTCAGACGCCCCTCGATCTTGAGCGACGCCAAGCCGACTTCGATCAGTTGCGGCACCAATGGGTAGGCGGCCAAGTCCTGCGGGCTGAGCAGGTACTTCACGTCGCCGAGATCTCGCGGCGTTCCATCGCAGATCAGATCGTAGGGCAGCCGGCAGGCCTGGGCGCACTGACCTCGGTTGGCGCTGCGCCCCCCCAACGATTCGCTGGTTAGGCACTGGCCGCTGTAGGCCACGCACAGGGCTCCGTGGACGAAGGCCTCCAGCGGCACGGCGGTCTTTTGGCGAATCTTGGCAATTTCCGAAATTGATAATTCGCGGGCCAAGACCACGCGAGCGATCCCGAGCTCATCGGCTACCATCTGGATCGCGTCGGGTTGTGTCATCGTCATCTGGGTGCTGGCGTGCAGCTCCAGCTCGGGGCAGACCTGGCGAATCAGCCGCGCCACGCCCAGGTCTTGCACCAGGACCGCATCGACGCCTTCGGCTGCCAGGTGCCGCACGTACTGTTCCAGTCGCGGCAATTCGTCGGTAAACGCCAGCGTGTTGAGGGTCACGTAGCCTTTGACCCCGCGTTGATGCAGGAGTGAGAGCAGCGTGGGAAGTTGCTCCAGCGTGATGTTTTCGGCTCGAGCTCGGGCATTGAAGCCGGCCTCCAGTCCGAAGTACACGGCGTCAGCCCCGTTCTCCACAGCGGCTCGCGCGCAGAGTAAATTGCCGGCCGGAGCCAGGAGCTCGGGGGCCACCACGGTCGCCTCCCGAGTTTGTGCGGCGGCGGGGTCGGACGCTGGTTCGTTCATGGCTGGGTTCTCACAGACGCGACCAAGTTTGGCGGAGGTACTCGATGCTGCGGCTGGCCAAGACGTCCGGCCCCGGCGAGTAGTCAAAGACCTCGACGCTGACCCAACCGGCGTAGCCGACCTGCTTTAAAGCGCCCAAGATCGGCAGGAAATCGACCTCCCCCATGCCCGGGCCCTGGCGATTGGGGTCGTTGGCGTGAAAGTGGTGCAGCCAGGGGTGAAATCGGCGGATCAACTGGGCGTAGGGCACCGTCTCGGTCGACATGGCTTTGACATCCAGGTGCAAGCGGACCTGGGCCGAGTCCACTGCCTGGATCAGTTCCACCGCGGATTGCGCCGTGTTGAGGAAGTCGCCCTCCTCCGGCCCGAGCGGCTCGACGGCCAGCGTCACGCCAGCGGTCTCCAAGTGCGGCACCAGGGCTCGCAGGCGCTCCGCTGCGATGGCCGTCGCCTCCGCGTGGGTCATACCAGGCAGTAAATTGCGTTGTTTCGGCGATCCCAGCACCATCAGGCTTCCGCCCAGATCGCGACAAAGATCGATCAGTACGTGAAAATAGGCCTCGGTCCGAGCGGCCACAGCGGCATCGGGATCGGTCAAGTAGAGACCGCTGGTCCCGGCCAACAGCCAGTGCAGACCGAGGAGCTCCAGGCCGTGACGCTGGGCGGTTTCGCGAAGCCGGGCTCGTTGTTCTGCGGAAACCAGATCCGCGGTGGTAGCCAGGGTAAATGGGGCGATTTCGAGGGCCTGGTAGCCCAATTCGGCGGCCCGGCGGCATTGGTCCTCAAACGGCCAATCCTGGAAGGTCTCGTTACAGATCGCGTAGCGCATGGTTCGGTGGGGCTCAAGGGGAAGTGGCAGCACCAGGCCCAGCGGGTCGGCAACTGCCCGGTCTAGTCTAGCAAACGCGGTCGGCTATTCTAAAGGTCCACGCATGCGAAAACCCCAAATTTTCAGGCCGAAACCCAAATTCCCATTTTGCCCGTTGACAGGTCGAGAGCCAAGCGTGTAAACTTCTCCCTCCACACTGCCGAACACTTCTAGGCGTCTGGCGATTTTGTCTGCCCCCCGACTCGTTCGGTGCGCTGCTGACCGACCGAAACATCCAAGCGATGGGCAGGTCTGTCGGCTGTCAGAATCCCCTCACTACCAGTTTCGGCCCGAGTGGGTTGTTTGGCAAGTTGGACTTGTGTGGGCTTGGTAACTGGGAGATGGCGTAGTGGCTGCTGTACACGAAGTAATTCGAATCCGCATGGAGGCCTTCGACCATTCGGTTTTGGACCAAAGTGCACAAGAGATTGTGGACACCGCCAAGCGCACGCACTCCGAGGTCCATGGGCCCATTCCCTTGCCGACGCGGATTGAGCGATACACGGTCATTAGTGGTCCGTTTATTGATAAGAAGTCTCGCCAGCAGTTTGAGGTTCGGACGCACAAGCGTTTGATTGATATCGTGCAGGCGTCGGCCAAGACGATCGAGGCCTTGAATAAGTTGAGTTTGCCGGCAGGTGTTGAAATCAAGATCAAGGCAACCTCGAAGTAGTTCCTTCGGTTGTCGGTCTGCAGGCAGGTTGGTTCGGGCGGGTGTTTGGTTCGGGCAGGTGTTTGGTTCGGGCAGGTGTGTTGGTTACAGAAGTGGGCGGCAGTTGTGTTGTGGTTGGTTTCGCCAGCGACCGCGTTCGGGCCTAAGGGGTTCGGTCAGCGGTGGGTTGGCAGGTCACTGGAAAACTGCTTATGGGATGGAAGTCTTGGAGATAATCTGAGCGTTGGCTGTTGCAAGCCGTCGCTCTGTATTCTGCAGGGCGAGGCCATTTTGCAAGAAAGCGAACGACGATGAGCAAGGGAATACTCGGCCGGAAGGTCGGGATGACGCAAATTTACTTGGAAGGCGGCGAAGTGGTTCCGGTCACTGTCGTGGAGGCAGGTCCGTGCCATGTGTTGCAATTGCGTTCGCTGGAGCGAGATGGTTACGAGGCGGTTCAGTTAGGTTTTGATGACAAGAAGCGACCGGAAGAGGGTCGTCCTCGCAGTCGCGCTAGTCAAGCGACTCGGGCCGAGCGTGGGCATGTGGCAGATATCAAGAGTAAGCGAAGTGTGGCCCGCAAGGCCGGTGGCGCTGAATTGCCCGCCAAGGCGGGTTGTGAGCCCAAGAAGTTTGTTCGCGAGATCCGCGGCGTCGTGGGTGATCTGCAAGTTGGGCAGGAAGTCAAGGCCACGGTGTTTGAGGGGGTCACGGCCGTCGATGTGGTCGGGACAAATAAGGGTCGTGGTTACGCCGGTGTTATGAAGCGGCATAATTTCAGTGGTCAGCGAGCCACGCACGGTGTCAAGAAGTGTCACCGCTATCCTGGTTCGACCGGTCAGAATACGTTTCCGGCTCGCGTGGTCAAGGGTCGCCGGATGGCGGGTCGTTATGGCGGCAAGCAGGTGACGGCTCGTAATCTCAAGCTGGTGCGGATCGATGCGGATAACAATTTGCTGCTGATTCGTGGTGCGATTCCAGGTCCGTCGGGTGGCTACGTGATCGTCAAGGCGACGAACATTATGTAGGTCGCTGTTAGGTGGGTCACCTGTAGGCAGGTGGCTGGGTGGGGTTCGGGGCGGTTGTGTTTTGGGTTGGTTTTGGGGTTTGGTTTGTAGGATTTAGCGAGACGAATTATGTCATCGTTGCCAGTATACGACATGTCGGGCAAGCAGGTCGGTCAGTACGCGATCGAGAGCACGGATTTGGTCAATGCGATCAACAAGCAGTTGTTGCATGATGTCGTTGTCATGTACCAAGCTTGCTTGCGGCAAGGCACCAAGCAAACCAAGACTCGGACGATGGTGGCCGGCACGACCAAGAAGATGTACAAGCAGAAGGGCACCGGTAATGCTCGGGCTGGTTCGCGTCGCAGCGGTATTCGGCGAGGTGGCGGACACATGAAGGCTTTGTCGCCTCGTGATTTTAGCTACCGATTGCCGAAGAAGGCGGTTCGCTTGGCGTGCAAGATGGCTGTTGCGAGTAAGATCGAAGCCAATAAGGTGTTCGTGGTTGACGGTTTGGCCTGTGCCGAGCCCAAGACCAAAGTGGTTGTTGGCCTGTTGTCAGGGATGGGGATTCTGGGGCAGACTGCCTTGATGGCGACCAATGGCCACAGCCCCGTGGTTTACAAGAGTGGTCGCAACATTGCCGGGGTGACTGTGATGTCGGCTGCAGACTTGAATGCCTACGCGGTGTTGCGAGTCAAAAATGTGGTGTTCGACAAGGCCGCCCTGGAGGATTTTAAGGCCAAGGCAGTGGCGGAGATCCAGGAAAAGACGCGGGCGTTGTCGGCCGTCTAGCGGTTGGCGAAGGGGTTTCGGTTCGGGCGGGCAGGCGGGCAGTTGTTCGGTGACATCGATTAAGAGATAGGTGAAGGCATGGCCAAACCAGCAGTGCAGCGACAGATCGACAAGAACAAGTCCAGTATCACACTGGAACCGTACCAGGTGATCCTGAAGCCGTTGGTCACGGAGAAGAGTGTTGAGTTGAGCGACGAGCTGAACAAGTACTCCTTCGCGGTCAGTTCAGTAGCAACTAAGCTCGATGTTCGCCGAGCGATCGAGAAGCTGTTCAGTGTCAAGGTCGCCAAGGTGGCCGTGCAGAATCGCAAAGGCAAGCCGAAGCGGTACCGTCAGTTCGGTGGCAGAACGAAGAACTGGAAGCGGGCCATTGTCACGTTGGTGAAGGACGATCGGATTGATCTGTTCTCCTAGTGCCGGTGCCGGGGTGTTGGGTCTGCGAGAGATTGAATCCACAAGCTGGGGTAGTTGAGGAAGTCGAGAGTTATGGGAATTCGAATTTACAAGCCGACGTCGCCGGGCCGCCGCAACGCCAGCGTGAGCGACTTTGCTGAACTGACGCCCGGTGCCAAGCCCGAGAAGAGCCTGTTGCTGCCGAAGCCCAAAAAGGGTGGGCGAAACAATCAGGGCAAGATTACAGCTCGGCATCGTGGGGGTGGTCACAAGCAGAAATACCGGATTGTGGATTTCCGTCGCAACAAAGACGGAATGGAAGCTCGGATCGATTCGATCCAGTACGATCCCAACCGCGGCGCTCGCTTGGCGCTGTTGCACTACGCGGACGGCACCAAGTCGTATGTGATTGCCTCGGATGGGCTGAAGGCGGGCGATGTGCTGATGAACGGGCCAGATGCGGTTCCGAAGGTCGGTAATTGCTTGCCGATGAGTCGGATCCCAGCGGGTGCCACGGTGCATTCGATTGAGCTGCGACCAGGTCAAGGTGCGGTGTTGTGCCGAGGTGCCGGTTCCAGTGCCGTGTTGATGGCTCGGGAAGAGGGTTGGGCTCAGTTGCAGCTGCCTAGCGGTGAAATTCGCCGTTTGCCTGGCAATTGCCGAGCGACCATGGGACAGGCCAGTAATCCGGATCACTCGAAGGTTGTGTTGGGCAAAGCCGGTAGAACACGTTGGTTGGGACGACGTCCTCACGTTCGCGGTACGGCGATGAACCCGATCGACCATCCGCACGGTGGTGGTGAAGGTCGGACCAAGGGTGGTCGCCATCCGGTCAGTCCGCAGGGCAAGTCGGCCAAGGGTGGATCGACCCGGAAGTCGAAGAAGTCCAGCAACGCGTCGATCATTCGACGTCGCCGCAGCCGTCGCTACGGCGTGTTGAAGTTGCGGTAAGGTTTTGGGGGTGGCCCAGCCTGGTGTCGGGCGGGCTGGCGTGAAAAGGTTTGGTGAGTCTGGGGCGGTGTGATCGGTGGATGCAGTGGTGATGGGACCAAGCAATGAGTAGATCGAGCAAAAAAGGGCCGTACGTTGTCGACAGCCTGTTCCAAAAGGTCATGAAGCTGGAAGCGGCCGGTCGGCACGAACCGATCAAGACGTGGGCGCGATCCTGCACGATTGTCCCTGAATTTGTCGGTCACACGTTTATGGTGCACAACGGCAAGCAGCATGTCAAAGTCTACGTGACCGAAGACATGGTCGGACACAAGCTGGGTGAATTCGTCTTGACGCGAACCTTCCGTGGCCACGGTGGTGGCAAGAAGGGCAAGTAAAGGGAATCGGCATGTACAAAGCGGTTTACAGAGGTGCCCGGATCAGTGCTCGCAAGGTGCGACCGGTAGCCGACTTGATTCGGGGCAAGTTCGTTGACGAAGCGTTGGCGATCTTGAAGTACCAACCGCACCGCGGTGCGCGGATGTTGGAAGAGGTGATTAAATCGGCTTTGGGTAACGCCACCGATTTGGACCAGAACAAGGGACGACGGGTTTCGGTCGGTGACTTGATCATCGCGGATGCTCGGGTGGATGGTGGGCCGATGTTCAAGCGGATGCGACCGGGTGGCCGGGGCATGTCCTTCTTGATCAAGAAGCGATCCAGCCATATTTCCGTGACGTTGGAAGAGATTTAGTCCCCGAGCCGTTCGTAAGGAAGAGGTTATCACATGGGTCAAAAAGTCAATCCCATTGCGTATCGGACCGGTGTTACCGTGGGCTGGAAGAGCCGTTGGTACGCCCCCAAGGCCGAGTTTGCGACCTTGTTGTTGGAAGATGTCAAGATCCGGAAGTTTGTCAAGAAGCATCCGACCAAGAACTACTCGGCCGCTGGCATCGATCACATCGAGATCGATCGGACGCGAGACGAGGTCCGGGTCACGCTGTTTGTCGCTCGACCTGGTCTGATCATCGGCAAGAAGGGTCAAGAGGTCGAGATCCTGCAGACCGAGATCCAGAACTTGATCGGTCGGCG
Source organism: Pirellulaceae bacterium (assembly GCA_018402565.1). Classification (GTDB taxonomy): domain Bacteria; phylum Planctomycetota; class Planctomycetia; order Pirellulales; family Pirellulaceae; genus M30B19. The sequence goes on from JAGYIQ010000008.1 coordinate 239,864, forward strand.
TGTGAACTTGCGGATCGAAGAGATCAAGCGAGCCGACTTCCAGGCTCAGTTGGTGGCGGAAAAGATTTGCGAGCAGTTGTCACGGCGATCGAGTTTCCGCCGCACGATGAAGCAAGCGATGGAAGAGACGATGAAGTCTGGGGCCAGGGGCATCAAGATTCAGTTGGCGGGCAGACTGGGCGGTGCTGAGATGGCTCGCCGTGAGAAAGCAAACTTGGGCTCCGTGCCCTTGAGCACGCTGCGAGCGAAGATCGATTACGGTTTCGCTGAAGCGACGACGCCGCAAGGCAATATTGGAGTTCAGGTGTGGGTCAACCAAGGCATGTACGGAGAAAACGAAGATGGCGCTGATGCCTCGACGAATAAAGCATCGAAAGGTCCAAAGAGGTCGTATAAAAGGTAATGCCTCTCGAGGCAACCGCGTGATCTTTGGTGATTTCGGGCTGCAGGCATTAGAGCCTGCATGGTTAAAAGCACAGACGATTGAAGCGGGTCGTATTGCGGCTCAACAGTACGTCCGTGGAGCGGGTGGTCGCTTGTATATCCGCGTGTTCCCCCATCGTTCGGTGACATCCCGTCCGTTGGAAACACGTATGGGTAAGGGCAAGGGCGAGCCCGAGTTTTGGGTGGCCACGATCAAACCCGGTACCGTCTTGTACGAACTGGGTAACGTGACCGAACAACAGGCCAAGATTTGCTTCGCGCGTCTGGCTCACAAGATGCCGATCCGAGTTCGCATGATCTCGCGTCGGGTGGAAATCGGTTCAGGCGAGGCGACTTAAGCAATGGAAAAGATCACAGTTTCCCAACTGCGGGAGATGAATGACGAACAACTGGCGGAAACCCTGAACGACACCACCAAGGCGTTGTTCTGGTTGCGGGTGAAAGCCCAAACGGACCGGTTGGACGTCCCCAGCGAGCTGAATCGGAATCGCAAGCTGATTGCCCAGATCAAAACGATTCAGAGCCAGCGACGTTTGGCCAAGGCCGGCTAAGCTCCGGACTGCGGACCGAACGGAGTTCAGGGGCCAGCGATTCGCAGAGACGTGTGACGGAGCGGTGAGGTGGGGCGATTGGACGTGGGTTTACAAACATAGGGTAAAGGCTGACGATGCCAAAGCGAGTATCGACCGGTGTGGTCACCAGCAACAAGATGGACAAGACGCTCGTCGTCGAAATCCGTCGTATGGTGATGGACAAGAAATACAAGAAATACGTGCGGTCGCGCAGCAAGTGCTACGTCCACGATGAAAACAATGAAGCCGGTGTCGGCGATAAGGTCGAGATCATTGAGTCTCGCCCCCTGTCGCGTCTGAAACGCTGGTCGTTGGTGCGCATCGTCGAGAAGAGCACGGCGGTCGATATGGCGGCCCTGAAAGAGGTTCGCCGGCATCAGAAGGAAGAACAGAAGGAAACTGAGGCCCAAGTATGATCATGCAGGAAACTCGATTGGCGGTGGCTGACAACACCGGCGCCAAAGAACTGATGTGCATCAAGGTGTTGGGCGGCTCGCGACGGCGTTATGCTGGGTTGGGCGACATCATCATCTGCAGCGTCAAGGGTGTGATTGCCGGAAGTGACGTCAAGAAAAAGCAAGTGGTGCGGGCCGTTGTGGTGCGGACCAAGCAGCCCACTCGGCGGGAGGACGGCAGCTACATCCGCTTCGACACCAATGCGGCTGTGATCGTCGACAAAGACGGCAATCCGCGTGGAACTCGTATTTTCGGTGCGGTGGCGCGTGAACTGCGAGCCCGCAAGTTTATGAAGATCGTCAGCTTGGCGAACGAGGTGATTTGAGATGGCGGAACTACCGGAAAACTACGAAGCTCGCTTGCGGACCTTGTACCGCGAAAAGATCGTTCCCGTATTGCGGGAGAAGACCGGTCGGCAGAACATCATGTCCCTGCCGAAGCTGGAGAAGATCGTTATCAACATGGGTGTGGGCAGCGCCGTGACGGACAAGAAACACATCGAGGACGCCCAGGCCGCGATGACGCTGATTGCCGGTCAAAAGGCCATGATCACCAACGCTCGCAAGAGCATCGCCAATTTCCGCTTGCGGGAAGGCATGCCGATCGGGGTGAAGGTGACCCTCCGTGGCAACCGCATGTACGAGTTCTTGGATCGCTTGATCACGTTTGTACTGCCGCGAGTTCGCGACTTTCGCGGTGTCAGCGACAAGGCTTTTGACGGCCGAGGAAATTACAGCCTCAGCTTGACCGAGTACTTGGTGTTTCCAGAACTCAACCCAGACAAGTTTACCCGCAAGCAAGGCATGAACATCTGCTTTGTGACCACTGCTCAAAGCGATGCCGAAGGGCGGGTTCTGCTGGATATGTTTGGGGTGCCGTTCCGGAAGCGCAAAAGCGAGACCGGGCAGCCCGTCGGAGCGGGAGCGGAGTAGGATTGTTGGGGCGGTGTTGAGTTGGGGTAGTGGTGGGTTCGACAGGTCGTTTTTTTAGGTGATGAGTATCCGTGGCAAGTAAAGCGAAAATAGCCAAGGCAATGCGTACGCCGAAGTTTTCTGCTCGCAGCGAAAACCGGTGCAAGTTGTGTGGTCGTCCCCGCTCCGTTTACCGCAAGTTCGGCATCTGTCGAATTTGTTTTCGGAAACTGGCGGATAACGGCCTGATTCCTGGCGTTCGCAAGGCAAGCTGGTAGGACTGAGGATTTAGCAACCATGATGACTGATCCAATTGCTGACATGCTGACACGGATCCGCAATGCCATTAGCGTCGAGAAGGCGTTTGTGGACATGCCGGCCTCGAAGGTTAAACGTGGCGTGGCGGAAGTGCTGAAGCGTGAAGGCTACATCTGGGACTTCGCGGTCCTAGAGGAAAAACCGGCTGCGATCCTGCGGATTGAGCTGAAGTACGGCCCTAGTGGCGAAAAGGTGATCCAAAAGATCAAGCGGGTCAGCTGCCCAGGGCGGCGGATTTATTCCCACGCCAAGGACCTGCGACCCGTGTTGGGTGGCTTGGGCATCCGTGTCCTTAGCACCAGCCAGGGCGTGATCAGCGATCGTGAGGCTCGCCAGCAAAAGGTCGGTGGCGAAGTCCTGTGTGAAGTTTGGTAGGCCAGACGGTTGCCATCGCGGCGGTCGGTCTCACGGGTTGCCGCTGAGACCTGCGTTCGGCGAGTGGTCGCAAGATTGAAAAGAGTGCGAAGATGTCACGTATTGGAAAAAAACCGATCGAAGTCCTCGACGGCGTCAAGCTGACGTTGCAAGGTCGTGAACTGAGTGTCGAAGGTCCGCAAGGGCAACTCAGCTACACGCTGCGACCAGAGGTGCAAGCCCAGTTGAGCGACGATGGAAAGACCCTGGTAATTACGGCCGAAGACGGTCGTGAGGCGCGGGCCTTCCACGGACTGACTCGGGCCTTGGTCCACAACATGATTTTCGGAGTCAAGAACGGCTACGAGAAGAAGTTGGAACTGCAGGGCGTCGGTTACGTCTGCTCGCTCAAGGGCGATGAACTCAACCTGCGGGTTGGCTTCGCCAATGAACTGAAGAAGAAGGTTCCTAGCAACCTCAGCGTGACCTGCCCGGATCAAACTCATATCGTAGTCCGCGGTTGCGACAAGCAAGCGGTCGGCGAGTTCGCAGCGGCTGTCCGCTCCCTGCGAAAGCCAGAGCCATACAAGGGCAAGGGCATTCGGTATCAGGGTGAAGTGATCAAGCTCAAGGCGGGCAAGTCCGCCAAGTAAGCCGTCCGCGGTACGGTGCGGAATCCCTGGGCTGGGGGGTGTGGGCAATTTGGTGGTGTTGGGTATTAGGGTTTACAGGGGTGTCAAGTGGTTCTGGCCGTGCGGGTCGGGATCGCGGGTGGTTGATTCAGCAAGGTGATGTACTGTGAAAGCGGTCAAGATTAAAAACCTGCGGCGTTGGCGCCGAACAAATCGGGTTCGTAAGAAATTGCGTGGCTGCCAGGCGGTTCCGCGTCTGTCGGTGTTCCGCAGTAACAAGCACCTGATGTGCCAACTGATCGACGACGAAAGTGGACGCACTTTGGCCTCGGCCAGTACCCGTGAGAAGTCGCTGCAAAGCGAGATCGGGTACGGCGGAAACGTCGATGCGGCCAAGAAGATTGGAACGGTCCTGGCCCAGCGGGCTTTGGCGGCCGGGATCCAGAACTGCCGCTTCGATCGTGGCCCGTACCGCTTCCACGGTCGGGTCGCTGAGATCGCTAATGCGGCTCGCGAGGGCGGCTTGCAGTTCTAGTCGGATACCAGCAGCCACCCTCAGCGGTGGGCTTGGGAAAGAGCAGGAAGACCCTCTCCTCGACAGCCAATCACGAGACGTAGGCTCGTTGGATCAGGTTATCGGTGGGATGGGGTTGGGCAGCGGGCCAACACAGATTAAGATTAGGGTCAGATTACGAGTGGGTACGGGACGTTTGTTGAGGGAGCCAGCATAGTGGCGGAGAGTCGGAACAGCGATCAATTGGTCGAAAACGTAGTGAAAATCAAGCGTTGTGCCACCGTGGTCAAAGGTGGTCGCCGCTTCAGTTTCGCCGCCTGTGTGGTCGTGGGCGATGGCAAAGGCCGTGTGGGCGTCGGCTACGGCAAAGCCAACGAGGTGCCGCCCAGCGTCGAAAAGGGCAACAAGCAAGCCGCTCGGCGGATGCAGTCCTTCCCCATCACCGACGGCACGATCCCGCATGCGGTTCAAGGCAGCTACGGCGCCTCAACCGTACTCTTGATCCCGGCCGGGCCAGGTACGGGTATCATTGCCGGTGCCGCCGTTCGAGCGGTGTGTGAGGCGGCTGGTCTGCATAACGTGCTGACGAAAAATCTCGGTAGCACCAACCCGGTTACGGTTGTCAAGGCCACTTTGGTAGCTCTGAGCCAGCTGCGAACCCGGGAAACGATTGAACAATTGCGTGGAGTGTCCTTGTCATGAATTTGAACGAAGTCAACGAAGGAATCACCAAGTTTCGTCCCCGCAAGCGGCTGGGACGCGGACCAGGTTCCGGACAGGGAAAGACCGGCGGTCGTGGTCACAAGGGCCAACGTTCGCGTCCAGGCCGTGGCCAATCGGTCGTCTTCCAGGGCGGTACCATGCCGCTGTTCCGACGCCAACCCAAGCGTGGGTTCACCAACTCCTTCGCTCCCGTGGTCGTTTCCGTGAATGTACGGGACCTGGAGCGCGAGTTCTCGGCCGGTGACGTGGTCAATGCCGAGACCATGCGGGCTCGCAACTTGGCCAAGCGCACCTACGATCAACTGAAGATTTTGGGGACGGGCGAGCTGACCAAGGCTCTGCAAGTCACGGCCCATCAGTTCAGCGAGAGCGCCAAGGTCAAAATCGAGCAGGCCGGTGGGTCGATCACAATCCTGCCTGGTCCGGCTCCCGTGGTCAAGAACAAGCAACGCAGTGCGAAGCCGGCAACTGCCAAGCGCTAGTCGCAGTCCGTCTGTCGGGTGGACCATCGGGCGGCCGAGGTGAAACTCCGGCGGGTCCACCGAACCAGCCCCAGAGGTACTCGGCCTTGCGGAACGATGACAACCTGGGCCGGGTAACTGGATGGATGGACCGCCAGCGAAGTTGAGTTGACAGGAAGTCCTCGAGTCGAGGTGGGAGAGATAGAGAGCCATGTTTGAAAAACTGCGGACCGTTTTCTCGATCCCGGAATTGCGTCAAAAGATTTTTTTGACGCTGTTTCTCTTGGCGATTTTTCGCATCGGCTGGACCATCTATCTGCCGGTAGTTGATATCGAGGCCATGGAAGGGTCGCGGAACTCGGCCGGTGGATTGGGCGCGCTGCTCGAGACCGTCCAGGTGCTCAGCGCCAGCCAACTCAGTCAAGCCACCATCTTTGGCTTGGGCATCATGCCGTATATCTCGGCATCGATCATGTTCCAATTGCTCAGTAACGTTTATCCGCCGTTGGTCGAATTGCGAAAAGAGGGGGAGTCCGGTCGCAAGAAGATCAACGACTACACCCGCTACGTGACCGTGATACTCTGCTTCATCCAGAGTTTTCTCTACGTGCGGATGTACTTGATGGCAGATCAGGGAGGAGGTGCGAACTTGACCGCCTCCGAGTTCGAGGTCGACGGGCAGCTCACCTTCGGCTGGCAGATCGTCTCCGTCTTAATTATGACCTCCGGCAGCGTCTTCCTGATGTGGCTCGGTGAACAAATCGACGAATATGGCATCGGCAATGGTATCAGCTTGCTCATCATGGGTGGCATTTTGGCCTCCATGCCGGGCGCTTTGGGCAGCCTGATCGGCGACGCCGAACTGCGGCTCAACGGTTTTGATCCCTCGAAGGTCGGCATCGAGTTGCTGCTGGTTTTGGCCTTCCTGTTCATTGCAGTCGTCTCGTCGACAGTGTATGTCATGCAGTCGCAGCGTCGGATTCCAACCCAGAGCGCGAAGCACGTGCGGGGCCGCCGAGTCTTCGGTGGCACCAAGCAGTACATGCCGCTGCGGATGCTGCAAGCCGGCGTCATGCCGATCATTTTCTCCACAACACTGCTGATTTTCCCTTACTTGATTTTCCAGTTCTTCGGCCAAGTGGCACCGGGGACGGTCGCTTCGTTGTTCGAGTCGGCGGCCAATGCTTTCCAACCCGGCCACTTGCTTTATAACCTGGCCAACGTGGGACTGATTTTCTTCTTCTGCTTCTTCTGGACTGCCATCATGTTCAACCCGAAGGAGATCGCCGACAACTTGAAGGAGAGCGGTGCCTTTATCCCCGGACATCGACCTGGCAAGCGGACCGAAGAGTATCTGGACCGCGTGATGCATCGGGTGACGTTTGTGGGTGCCGCGTTCCTCAGTGTCATCGCGGTGGTGCCGACGATCCTCACCTACCTGTTCCCTAATGTGAACTACATGATCGCCAGTTTCTACGGCGGTACCGGGTTGCTGATTGCGGTCAGTGTGTCCTACGACCTGATCAGTAAGATCGACAGCTACCTACTGATGCGGAATCACAAGAGCCTGTTGGAGTAACTGCTCTTGACATCCTCTCTGCCCGGGTGGTATCCCTCGGGCGGTTGCGAGATAGAATCGGCGTGTGGCGGTCATCGTGACTGGCGATGGCCGCCGTCGTTGCTCGGCCAATCACATGATGGATCATAGTGAGTTGCCCCATGAAGTCTGTCGAGCGTCGGTTCGGGGCCACTGGCCCATTCGTTTGCAACGCTGAGTGTACCTACGTCGGCAGCCCATTCCCCGGTTTCTTCCTCGGATGGGCGGCGATTGCAATGGCGACTCTCCTGGTGGGCACGGCCCCCGAAGTGTCAGCCCAACAATTTCGGATCGAAACCGAAGTCTTTGACGATAGCCAGCAAGTGATGGCTCGCAGTTTGACCCTGTTTGATGGGTCGACCGTTTACGACTTCTTGATGACTACGACCGCCAGTGAGACGCCCGGCGGTCCGACGGTGGATGGCATCACAGTCGGCCAGTCTACCGCGGGTCAGTCCGGCTCGGGTCAGTCCGGCTCGGGCCAGTCCGGCTCGGGCCAGTCCAGTGCTGCGGCGGTGCGATTTCGCGTGGAAGAGGTCGTGGTCATGGACCATGCGCGGCAGCGGATCACGCTCTTGGACCAACAGCAACGGCACAAATTCGAGATTGGACATGCCGAACTGTTGTCGATGGTGGCCAGCATGCAGGCCAGTGAAACGCTGCGGGCTCGCGATACCTTTCTGCTCGAGCCAAAACTGACCGAGAGTTTTGATCCGCCGACTGGCGAGCTGGAGTTGGCCAGCCCCCGCCTGGGCTACCGAGCTCTGGGGCAAGTGGCCACGGATCCGCAGGTGGTCGCCCAGTACTACTTGTTCGCGGACTGGGCCGCTCGCTTGAACGCCACCGACAGCCGCAAGCTGCCCCCGTTCGCCCGTTTGCAGCTGAATCAAGCGATGAAGCGACGCGGTTGGTTGCCCACCCAAGTGCACTTGGATCTGACAATTTTGACCGACCAGCGGCTCCAAGCGACAGCCAAGCACCATACGCTGTTGCAGTTGTCGGCCAACGATCGGCAGCGGATCGAAAGCGTGCAAAAGCAGTTGAATGATTTTCCTGCGGTCAGCCTGACTCGTTACCGTCATCTGACCACCGCCGGCAATTTTTGAGTATCATAAAGACCGAGGGGTTGTGTCGGTTTCTCTGCGGTTGGGATGCACCTGATGTCCAAGCGTCGCTCTACGGAACGCCCTCCGGTATCGGTTGGTGTCAATGATTTTGTTGCGGGTACGTCCACGGGTGTGGACCTGGCGCGACGGTGGTTTTTCTCTCAATGTGGCGTGGGGCTGGCGCCGCTGGCCGCCACGACCTTGCTGCAAGCGACTGGCCGAGCGGAAGACCAAGTTTCCAGCCTACCCACGGACGACTCGCCGACAGCCGATGGTCCCTTGACCCCTCGCCCCTCGCATTTTCCTGGCAAGGCCAAGCGGGTCATCTATTTGTTTCAAGCGGGCGCCCCCAGCCACTTGGAGCTGTTTGATCCCAAACCGGAGCTGCAGCGTCTCAATGGCAGCCTACCGCCAGCCGACTTGTTAGAGGGCTATCGAGCCGCCTTTATCAAGCCGAACTCGGCGCTTCTGGGTGGCAAGTTTACCTTCCAACGCCACGGCCAATGCGGCATGGAACTGAGCGAGGTGCTGCCTTACACGGCTAAGATCGCCGATCAAATTTGTTTGGTCCGCTCGCTGCAGACCGATGCGGTCAATCACGCCCCCGGGCAAATTTTGATGAATACCGGGTCCGAGCAGTTCGGCCGACCCAGCTTCGGGGCCTGGACCGTGTATGGCCTGGGCAGCGAGTCGGCGGACTTCCCCGGCTTTGTGGTGCTGACCAGTGCCAAGGGCACCAGTGGTGGGGCCAGCAACTATGGTTCGGGCTTCTTGCCCACGACCTATGGCGGTGTGCCGTTTCGCAGTGCGGGTGATCCGATCCTGTACCTGTCGAATCCGCCGGGGGTCGATGATCAGGCCCAACGCGATTCGATCGATTCGCTCAATCGCCTGAATCGATTGGCGGCGGATGTTTACGGCGACCCGCAGATCGCCGCTCGGATCCAAAGCTACGAACTGGCGTATCGCTTGCAGGTGAGTGCCCCGGAGTTGATGGACCTGAGCGAAGAGACGGCTGAGACACTGTCACTGTACGGGGTCAAGGACGCCAAAGAGGCGACCTTTGCCAGGAACTGCCTCCTGGCACGACGCTTGGTGGAACGTGGGGTGCGATTTGTGCAACTGTTCCATGAGGCCTGGGATCAGCACGGTGATCTGACCAACGGCGTGCGGAACAATGCTCGTGATACGGATCAAGCCAGTGCCGCGTTGGTCATGGACCTGCAACGCCGCGGGCTGCTGGAAGATACCTTGGTGATCTGGGCTGGGGAGTTTGGCCGCACGCCGATGGCCCAAGGGGGCACGGACGGACGCGACCATCACAACCGCTGTTTCTCGATGTGGATGGCCGGCGGTGGCGTGAAGGCCGGGCACGTGCACGGCCAGACCGACGAACTGGGGTTCAACGTCGTCCAGGATCCGGTACACGTGCACGACCTGAACGCCACTTTGCTGCATTTGTTGGGTTTCGATCATACT
>JAGYIQ010000080.1 GCA_018402565.1 Pirellulaceae bacterium
GCCGGCACGAGGTCGGTCCCTCTTTTGCGTCGGCCCAGTTCAAAAAGGTTGATGGGTGGGTTGTCAGGGTTGTTAGGATCAAGGCCGTATTCAACCGCATCCTCGTCGGCCAGCAGCGCGAGGATAGGTTCTTTTTTGTAGGGCTTGTAGGGCTCGTACGGCGGCAGGCCGCCGGGTGGTTGGAACTTTTCCGTTGGTGGGAGCGACGCTTGTTCCAGCGCGGCCAACGAGACGCGAGCAAAAACTTGTTGCGGGCCCACCCCTGCGACGTTGGGGCTGGCGGGCACAAACTGATTCCAACGCCAGCGAAGGTTGGCGGGCACGTCGAGAAACGTGTCGTCATTGAGGCCCCAGGGATCGATCAGCACTGGCAGCCGAAGCTTCATGCTGGCTGCGGCGATGGGAAGATTGGTGTTGTTGGGCTCTTCGTACTGCGCCCAGAGCCAGTCGCGCTCGCTATTGGGGGGATCTGGCGCGTCGGAATGCTTGTAGTCGCCATGGTGGACCCACTGGCGGAGGTCCATCCACGATATCGCGACGGCGCTCGCGGTGCCGTTGGCGTAGGTAATCGCCCGAGACTGGATGTTTCGCTCTGCCTCAAGTTCGCGGCCGGCAATAAAGAGGCCAAAAACGCTCAAAAGGCCCACCGAGATGACGAAGATCGAGATCATCACCTCCAGCAGCGTGATGCCGGCGGGCTGAGAGGATCGTGTTGAGACGAGACGTGCCATGATCAGTTCCTCGTCGCGGGGATATCGTTGCGGGCGTATTGCTGGGAGGCGATAACGTCAGTGGCCCCGTAGTAGGGGTCGGCAATCAGCACCACGCCGGTGGATTTCGAAATCTTCACCCAACGGCTGTCTGGATATTGCCAGTTGGCTCCGGGGTTTTCTTCTGTTGGGTTGACGACAAATCCATTCGCTGCGCGGTCGACGCGGCCAATCAGGAAATAGATGTCGCCGGTAGACGGAACGGTTTTCTCGATCTCTGCTATCCCGCCCCCCATTCCTGTCTCGCCTCGCTTATAGGTGACTGCCGTCACAGCACCTTCTCTGTCAAACAGTACTTGGACTGGGCGGTCAGAAAGAAAGTTTTCCAGCCGCTGAATTGTGCCGGAGCCCGCGGTCGGTGCCGTGGCCTCGTTTTGAAAAAACGTCACGCCGACACAGGACCAGGCGAGATCGACGCAGTAGCCATCCGGAAGCGTGAGCGGGGGGGTGGCGGAGCGTGTAAGCGGTCGGGCGATCTTGAAATCTTCTCCCTCGTCGCGAGCGGGAAGGCTTCCGCCACCCGAATCAAAACCCAGGAAGCTGCCGCTCGGGGCCGCATGTGGGGAGGGACCTCCCGGAACCTGGCGAAGGCGAGCTACAGAAAGCACGATATTGTTGTAAGCACTTCCGTAGTTAATCCCTGTTAGGCCATTGTTTGTGTAGTCAAGGTCGTCGTAGTCTCTGAAGGGCTCCGGAAGATAGTTTTTGTTGAGCGTCAGCTGCTCTGCCTCAGTGTAGAGTCTGAAATAATACTCTATGCCGTCAATTTCTATTTTGGATGACTTGCCGCAGATTACCTGCATGGAAGGACAATGCTCCCGCCAGAATACAGCAATCGCGTCGGTTGGGTTTGGAATCGGGGGGTATGTGTAGGGTTCTTTTATGAACCGATCATTTACCTTTTCTAGCCATGTTCGGACGCCATTGTTGGGGTTGGTGACTGCTGCGTTGACGGGGTGGATAAACACCCTTGCCGATTCTGGATCATCGCCGATGTACGCGTTTTGGGGCTCGCACGCAAAAAGATCCAGCGCCCCGGCTGACGGCAGGGTGGTGACCACTCCGTTGTTCATTTGACGGAAGCCATCTTGCGAGACCGGCTCAAGCCAAATGCCTGCTCCTCGGTCTCCATTGGTCGCCGCCCGCCGCTGCGCCCGGTCGAGCATGGCGCCGAGGGTTGCAGCGGCTTCTCGCCCTCGGAGGCCGTCAGAAGGGGAGAGAATGGGCCCGACGGAAACCAAGAGCAGCAGCAGAATGACAACAACAACCAGCAACTCGACGAGCGTCATGGCTCGTCGGCTTGCGGCTAGTCGGCGGTGGGCGCGGGAGGAGGTCATGCTAGCGGCTCATGCTGTGATTGTGCACGTTGTCTATGGCTGCTGGAGATGTTGTGCCGAACGGGGCTTGGTAGTACTGCCGTGCAGGTGCGTTGTATTCACCTATGATGCTTAGAGGGTCCGTCACGTTTTGCTTAAAAGCGAACTGCCCAAACGAGGAGCGTTCGGTGCCGGCGATGTTTGGTGAGAAGTAGGGGTCGTAGCCCACGAGGCGGTAGGCGAAACTCGGAGGCCAAACAAGGTTTCCGTTGCTGTCTCGCGTGCCGTCGTTGCTGCGGTGGCTGATGCCAAAATCCTCGTCTGGCCCAGCAGAGAAAATCAGCGGGAACAGGGTGGTGCGGGCCATGCGGTCAACACCTTGGAGATCAAAGGCGTCGTGGCTTTCCGCTGCGGTGTTTGAGGGAGATGGCTGATAGCGGGAAACAAAGGCGGGAGCCCAGCGAAGAAAAAGGATAGGGTTCCCCCAGCCATCGACGAAATGAGGATGGCCGTTGCCGTCGGGATCGGCAAACTCGTCGTCACGGAAGCTGCCCACGATGCCAGGGTCTGCAAATCCCGCCCTCATGACGATGGCCCAGAGGCACTCGCCGCTTCCAAACGGGGCTGCCGCGAGTTGGGCGTGTGCAGACGCGGGGGGCACGCCCGAAAACGGGCGGACTGAGACGTCGTAGAGCCTTCTCGCAACGGCGGAGCGGTCGCAACTCGGCGAGTTTACAGCGAAGGGCGTCCAGTTGACCATCTCAAGGAGGGGCCTTCCGCCGTTGTTGTTTGCCCCTGCATAGATGACATCGCTCCATCCATCTGGAAGTTCAACAGCCTGAAGCGCCCTCTGGGCTGCGAGAGTGTACGACGCTTTCGCTTGCTGTGTATTTGGACTTGTGTTGATTGCAGCGAAGTTGCCGATCGATGTCCGTGTCAACATCCGTTCGTAATAGGGGAGGATGATCTCATGGATTTTGCGGATGGTGACTTCCGTTCGTGCGATCCGCGTCTTCTGGCGAGCGACGCCGAGGCCTGCAAGCATTAGTGACGACAGCGTGCCAATAATCATGATCACCACGAGGAGTTCTACGAGCGTGAAGGCGCGGCGAGCACTTGCGGTGAGATGAGGGCGGCAGATTGTATGGGATAGGCATCGCATGTGAAATTAGTT
>JAGYIQ010000081.1 GCA_018402565.1 Pirellulaceae bacterium
TTTTGGGGTGCGGGGGGTGGATCCAAGTGGGGAAATGGTACGGGACGACTGGCCAAAACCAGATGAAAAAGCCGGTGGTACTTTAGTAGGCTTCACAAAAACTGGTGAAGGAATTTTTCAGTCTAGACTTGGCTATTGCTATGTAGTTCGAGGCGGGCAATTAACAGAGGTGCGATGTCCTGGCGTCGGTGGGTGGACGGACCAGAATGATCCGAAGATCGCAACGGGAGCTCAAGCGATTCTTGATGGGTTGAAAGATTTACAAAAAGCATGTGATTGCTGCGATGGAATTTGCAAACAATGCTCCATTGAGGAATGTAAAGCAGAGGCAGCGTATCTGACACTCGCAATCTATCTCGCATGGAATTCAAATTATGGTACTGGGCCGCATGTGGGCCATACAGATCCAGTTGCAGGATGGTATTGTTGGGATTGGGCGTGGTTCTTTTATGCAAGTATGAAAAGGCAGAATCCAAGATGTTTCAATATCGAATTGGATTGGGCAAAGGCGCACGTTCCGAATGCTGATGGCTTATGGGGTTACCATGCTTATGTTCGGGTTTCTGCGTGTAGTACACAGCGCGAAACAGATTGTTTGGTAACGTACGACGATGGCTTTTTTGAAGACGGATTTGTCCACCCTGGACGTTGGCCAACACGCAACGACTATGAAGACCAAGATGGTTGGACTCCCGAAAATCACCCACTCGATGACGATGGAATTATACCCCCGACAATCCCAAGGAAGTAGCAATGTTTAAGTACGTATCAACGTTGATTGGCTTTGCCGTACTTTTCGCATCGGCCATGAGTAGCGGACAAATAGCACTTCATTCCAATAATCCCGAAGTAAAGCGTATCGAACTTACTTTGATGAGGAATGGAGTTGTCGAGTTATTCTCATTCAGGTGCTCGGAGGATGGGACCACAGTAAATCAGTTTCGTTTTCGGCTGTTGTTCGACGAAGGATCAATCGCAAACAGGCAGATTTGGTTTGACTTGGAAGAGAATGCGATTCAAGACCTACTTGAAGGTCTGACTGGGATTGCAAAGGGCAGGCAATTGCCTAGCGAGTTGACTGACATCGACATCACAAAGAGCATTTTTCTATCTTTAGACGTATTTTACGATTCTGGCAAGCAGTCGCAACTTGTAGTACGCGAATCAGAGGATGTTCTGTCAAAGAAAATTAGTGGCGACGAGAAGCTGAGAACGGTATTCGAACGGTTACTTACTCCGCAATATCCGAAGACTAGTGTTAGCCGATTTGACGGATTAATAATACCTTCAAGAAAGTCCAGTGAATAACCCAGATTCTGCGAATTAGGTCGGGAGCTGCCGCTAGGGGACAGCGGATTGGCACGGGGTTCGCGAACCGAAAGTTTGGCTAATTTTAGCTCTAGCGGTCAGAATGAAACGCGGCTCGGTGTGGAATCGGAGAGTGGGATTTCCAGCAGATTCAGGGAGGCCAGCAGATTGTTCGACACTTAAATGGTACACGCCGCGGAGGTGCCCGTTAGCTCCCGAGCTTTCGGTCCGACTGGCAAGCCCGCCCAGGGGCGATGTGACCAAGTAGGAACGGGCCAAAGATCAAATGGCGAGTCTCCGAGGGGGGGCTCGGTGATTTAGAGAAACTGACTTCGCCCGTCGCGAACTGCTCGAGCTGCCTAGAAGTTGCAGCTTGACAACCTTGAGGGACCTTGAGCGTACCTTGAGACCAGCTTGTCGGTGTTGTTCTCAAGGGCGCCGGAAGCGTGAGACCTCGTAGTTTGCGGGTTCAAGTGATACTCGGCCACCGCTGAGACTTCTGGTTTGGGGAGCAAGAGCAAAAGCGATCAAGCTGGCGTTGGGCCACGCGAGATCATAAGTGCATGGTGCCTTTGTTGGCGGAATGCGATATTTTGTACCGGGGTAATCCGATTTCGCTTGCTTCTGAACCAGCCGGCCGGGTAAACTGGGGGTGACGGTGTGTTTCTCGCCGTGACTGTATCGTTCAAGGTGGATGTTCTGGGTAGACCAGCATTCGTCTGTCGACCAACCGTCCTCCGCTGCTTGACAGTGCGGTCGTTGCCCGATTGGTGTGGGGGGGCGGTGCCGAGTATACTGGGGGGTATGGCGAAGGGAAAGAAAAAAGTTCGGACGGAGTTTCGCAAGCGGTATGGGGCTCGTACGCGCCCCGGCGATATGACTCGTCAGTTTCAAGCCGATCAGGAGTCGGGCGAGACGCAGGCGCGGGAGCGGGTCTCGGGGCGGGGCGACTTGGTCAAGTCGCGGATGGTCCGCGGGGTGTCGGCCGACGCGGACGAGTCGGGCCAATCCTTGGTGCTGGACGTGACCGACGGCGACTGTCTGCCAGGCCAGGTCCTGCGGGTCCATGGGCTGCACAGCGTGGTGCGGATGGGCGACGGACGTGACTGGACCTGTGCGACCCGCGGTTTGCTCAAGACCTTGGGGACGGAACTGCGGCATGTGGTGGTGGCGGGCGACTTGGTGATGGTCAAGCAGACGGGGCCAACCGAGGGGGTGATCCAACGAGTGGAGCCCCGGCGGGGGTGTCTGAGTCGCAGCAGTCGTAACCGGCGGCATTTGATCGCTGCCAATATCCAGCAATGCCTGATCGTAACGTCGTGTGCGGAACCGGGCCTCAAGCCCAACTTGATCGACCGCTTTTTGGTGACGGCCGAAAAATCCGGGGTGCAGCCGCTGATCGTGTTCAATAAGATCGATCTGATCGATGCCGCCGAAGTCCAGACGACGGCGGGTGATTTTGCCCAGTTGGGATATCCGGTGTTTTTTGCTTCCGCCACTAAAAATTGGGGGATTGCGGCACTGCAGGCCTGCCTGCACGATCGTCGGACGGTGGTGGTGGGCCAGAGCGGGGTCGGCAAGTCCTCGTTGCTGAACGCCATCGAGCCCGGGTTGGGGTTGCGGGTCCGCGAGGTCAGTCGCGACAATCAGAAGGGACGCCACACGACGACGGCCGCTAACTTGATTCCGCTGCGGCAGGGCGGGTACGTCTTGGATACGCCTGGTATCCGGCAATTGCAGATGTGGGACTTGGTGCCGGCCGAGGCAGGATTGTGGTTTCGCGAGCTGCGACCATGGGCAGATCGCTGCCGTTTTCCCAACTGCAGTCATACGCATGAACAGGACTGCGCGGTCAAGTCCGCGGTGGCGGACGGAAGAATCAGTTTGCGGCGGTACGACAGTTACTGCCAGATGTTCGCGGGCGATCTGTTGTAGTGCTTTGTCACG
>JAGYIQ010000082.1 GCA_018402565.1 Pirellulaceae bacterium
GTATTCCGGTTTGCCCGCGGCCTGGAGGATGAGCGAGGGGTTGGTGGTGGCGTCCTGGGGCATGAATTGCTTCATGGCCTCGAAATCGCCGGTATCGGCGACGACGGTGGTGAGCTTCTTGAGTTGGTCGAGTTGTGTCATGGCGGATGGGAGTGTGATCCAATCCACAACATTAATGAACGCAATTTTTCGGGCAAATCGCGAGGGGTGGATGGATCCGGCGGCTTGCCTGGAATGTCATTCATGTGGGGCGATGAAACACTTGCCGGGCGGCATGCAAAACGCCCGCCTCCATGGGAAGCGGGCGTTTTGGTAGCCTTTTCCTCTGACTGAGGCCTAAAGCTTAAGGTTTGGGGCTTGCCCTCAGCGGCGGCGGCGCAGGAGCAGGAGCACTCC
Source organism: Pirellulaceae bacterium (assembly GCA_018402565.1). Classification (GTDB taxonomy): domain Bacteria; phylum Planctomycetota; class Planctomycetia; order Pirellulales; family Pirellulaceae; genus M30B19. The sequence goes on from JAGYIQ010000082.1 coordinate 397, forward strand.
AAGTCCTCCGAGGAGTGCTGCAGTGGGCTCGGGGATGGCGGTGTAAACGAGATCGAGGTTGTTGCCGTTCCGGGCGACCGAGAAGCTGCCGTTCAGGGGGTTCTGGAAGCCGGTGGTGTCGATGTCGAACAGGTTGGCGGCGTAGCTGGTGATGCCTCCGGTGGTGGTGACGAAACCAGACCAGGTGGCACTTGTATCCGGATCCCAGGCTGCGAGCAGTCCGGAGTTTATGGCATTCGCCATGGTGATCAGGTCGAAGCTGATGGGATTGCCGACGGACGCTCCGCTGAGGTCGAGAGACCCGGTAATGGCAAGCAAGTCCCATTCGGTTCCAGCCGCGCCGGTGCTGCCGTCGGTGCTGAACTCGAACACGAAGGTCGAGCCGCCATTCCATGTATTGGAGCCGGTTGCGAGGCTTTCGATGCTGGCTCCCGGTGAAAGGAAAGCGCCATTGTTAAGTGTCACCGATCCGCTGATGGTTCCCGTTCCGCCGAGGGTGCCGCCGCTGTTGACGGTCACGAGGCTGGTGGAGGAGGTGCTGCCGTTGATCAGGAGGGTGCCGCCGTCCACATTGGTCGGTCCGGTGTAGGTGTGCGCCCCGCTCAGTATCTGGGTGCCGAGGCCGGTTTTGGTGAGGGTGGAGTTACCGCCTGTTGTAGCGGAAGTAGTGAGATCCGTGCCGAAGCCGCCGATCGAGCCGGAGTAGGTGTGGGTGTTGCCGGTGCCAACGTTAAGGGTGAAACCCGTGATGGCATTATTCGCGAGGTTAGACTCGTTGTTACCACCTGCATTCGTGAAGACGGATCGAAGATTGCGACTGCCGATCAAGCCGCCGAAGGTCGGGCTGGCTGCGGCTGTTTCACCTGTGATCCGACCGCCATTGGTTCCTGCGGCGAGGGCAAAAGTACCACCAGCGGATCCAACGTTGAGGGCGCTGTTTTGCAGGGCGAGGTTGTTTCCGAGAGTGAGCTTGCTTCCCGTATTGATCACTGTTTCTCCGGTGTGGGTGTTGGCGGCGACGATATTCACCCGGATGCCACTGGAGCCTGTTTGTCCAATGGTGAGAATGTTATTACCAGTGAGAGCGGTGCGGATACCCAGCAAACCGCTGCTGCCAAGCGCACCCAGTTTGTAACCGTCACTGCCCGCTGTAAGTGTGCCGTTGTATTCCGCCTTCGCGCCATTGCCTGCCCAGTTGCCGAGGAAGGCGTTGGGCAGGTTGGCCCCGGTGCTGCCACTGAAATCGAGATTGTTGCTGGTGGCACCAGTCATCACGCCGATCTCGGCGGTGGTTTCAACCAAGCGTTGCAGGAAGGCATTATCGAGGGTGTTACGCCTTACGACCGCACCGGCCGCGATCGTAATATCACGAACCCCCACTCCACCGCCCATGGAGTTCAAGTTGAGACCCGCGAGATCAAGTCTGCCACCGCTGACAGTCGTCGTGCCGTTATACGTTGGAGCTGCCGTGAGGAAGAGGACACCTCCCCCTTCTTTGATGAGACCCGCCGTGCCAGTGCTGTTGCTGATGGCTGCGGAGATGGTGGTACGATTGAGTCCTGAGTTGTTTCCCGCAGGCACCAGGATGGTCCGCGTGGTCCCGTTCAGATTGATACCACTGGAAAAAGTCGTGGATGCAGCGTTGCCTGTACCTTCATCGCCCAGGATGAATTTGCCGGGATTAAAGAAACCGGTGGCACCGGAACCTTCGCCAAGCGCGCCCCACATGACACTGGTGCCTAAATTGATGTTAGGACCGCTCGTTCCAGAGCCAGCAAAGCCGCTTTCGCCACCGAGAATCTGGACCTGGTTGTTGCCAGTGCCCAAAGTACGGTTGTAGTTTGTGCCCCAATAAAAGGATAGGACTCCCCCGTTGACGGTTAGGTTGCCGTTGCCTAGGGCGCCGGCGTTGTTAGTTACCTGTAGCACACCGCCGTTGATGGTGACGGTGCCGGTGAAGCCGGAGTTGACGCCGCCGATATTCAGCCTGCCAGTGCCGTTCTTGACCAAGGCGCCCGAGCCGGTGAGTGCGGCCTCGGCATTGTTGATAGTACCTAAATTGTATGATCCGGTACCGTCCACTGTGAGTTGGAAGCCGTCGTTGTTGATGAGATTGGTATTTCTGCCTGTGGAAAGAACGCTACTTGAATTGTTCGTCCACGTTTGTGCTCCGCCGAGTGTGATCGGGCCAAGGAAAGTAACCGCGCCTGAGCTGGCGTTTTTGGTGATGCCGTCGTTGATGGTGAGCGCCTGCCCGGCGCTGCCCAGTTTGTAGGTCCCGGTGAATTGGTTGAAAGTGAGCGAGCCGACGGTGGTCGGGCTGGCGAGGGTGACGGCGCCGCCAGCAGTATTCGCGACGCCGAAGATGGCATCGGAGCCGGAGACCCAATCGAGGTTTGCCGCACCGTCCCACCATTGGTCGCTGCCGAGCCATGCGCCGGCTCCGTTGGTCTGGCCTGCGCCTGCGGCATTGGCGTCCCAGGTGAGTTGGGCTTGTGCGGAGGAGACGGCGAGGAGGCCGCTACCGGCGAGGGCGAGGAATTGGCGGAGATGTGCGGTGGATTTCATGAATAGTTGGGTTTGTGGGTGGGGAAAAGAAATAGGATTGAGTGGTGGTAGCGTCGAGTTTTTTTTCGGCTTTTTTGCCTCGTCATCCACCACTGAATCCAGATAGTTTTGCCCCATGGAACCGCTACGGGTATTGAGTGCCAGCGAGCAGGTGGCCGCGCATTTGCGCCGGGCGCTGCTGGG
>JAGYIQ010000083.1 GCA_018402565.1 Pirellulaceae bacterium
CAACGGGTTTGAGCCAGGCCACCCGGTCTTGTGAGCCGTAGGATCCGCTAATAACGAATGGCAGCAGAGGAAGCAGACAAGCTGCACCGTAAAGCGGGGCCAAGTAGATTGATGGGCCCGCAATAGATCGTGAAAACAGCCAGAGTGGAAGAAACAAGGTTAATTGCTGTAATCCTATTACGTGTAACGATAGTCGCGGTCTTCCGCGTGCGAGCCCAACCGTCACTGGGACGATAACGATCGCGAAGCAGAGCCCAAAAACGGCGAATGAACGGATTGCCTGCTGGCTGGCCTGGCCAATCTCGTTGCCTGCAATGAGGCCAACGATCGCAGGGCCACTCCAGGCCATGAATGTGAACGCTCCGGCTGCAGCCATCATGACGTACCAGTGCATAAGGTGAGCAATGCGTCCGATGCGAGCGCTCTCGTCGAGGCCCAGTCCGCCGAGAAGCGGCACCAAATGCTCGACATGTTGGGCCAAGAACGTATGAACCGTGATCCAGAGCCGTTTTCCGATCGCCCACACGGGCACGGCGGCAAAGCCACCCGAGCCTACGATGAGCAGCTCATCGGCCCCATTCGTCAGCACGGCGAGTAAGTTTCCTCCCAATAGCCACTTGGCATAGCCGATGAGGCCCGGGATCTCACCGATGCCGGGTAGCGGTCGCAAGACCAGTGGAACGGTTCGTATGGCAAGCCGACCGACGATCAACACGCCGAGCAAGGCCGCCGACGCGGAGATAGTCGCCATGGTTAGCAGAGACGGATAGAACGGCAGAATCGTGCAGGCGGTGAGGCCGGTGGCGAAAGCCAGCGGCGTGGTGGCTGCGGTGACGAGGTCATATCGATTGGCGGCCCGCAAAACCGTGGCCAGGGCAAGATTAACCTGGCCCAAGGTATGGGCAAAGCCGCAGAGGCCGATGTAAATGGCCGCCGTGCTTGTGGCAACAGGCGCGTCAGTCCGACTATTGAATACTGGCGTGAGCAGAAAGAATCCGGTCGCTGCCGCGATGCCAGAGGCTGTGAACACCAGCAGTAGAATCCCGATTAGACCCCGAGCTTGGTGTTCATCTCGGGCTGTGAGAGCGGCTGCAAGTCTTGGCAGGACCGCTTGACCTAGCCCGAGGGTGCCAAAGCGGGCGGCGATGCTATAAATGGCACTTACGGCGAGCCCGTATCCCGCGATTTCCAGCCCAAGGTATCGGAGCGTCAACCCGCCGAATAGAAACGCGAGCACTGGAGTAGCAACAACCGCGAGGGCACTCCAAGCAGTGTTGCGGACGATGGTAGACGTCAGGCTCATGTTTGTTAAATGCTGAACCGGCGTTACTCAGCGACCTGAAAAGCCCCAGTACCGGACACTGAACTTTCCTTATTCGGCCGAACTCTAAAGACAAGGCCCGCCAAAGGGATACGAACACTTCTGGGCAACGTTGCCAATAGGGTGCAAAACGCCAGAAATCCTTTTGACCGCCAGGGGAAGTATCGCAGGGCCTGCAGGAAATCAAGCGGTTGCACAGCCGAAGATCCCGTCAGCATTTGCTTGCAATCATTGCGAAGGGCACCCGTTGCATATCGCAACCCGAGCCGATTAGGTCGAATGCAGTCGTTCAGCACTCGGAGTTTTATCACAGCCTGCGGGTACCCGATGAATCGACTTCGGAACCGGTGATAAGAGGGTACGCGACTGTGGGCAGCCGTGGATCTTGCGAAATCCGTCAGCGGCAGCGACTCCGCGACGAGTGTGTCGGGCTTAACGGCTGCGTAAAGCCCCAGATGCGGATAGGAAAAGCCCGCGAACCGGTAGATGGATCGTGCGGCGGAAACAGCAAGCGTTTTTTTAACGACCACACTGGTCAAATTCGACGTATAAAAAATGAAACGTGATTGCTGCCCGCGACTGAGATCCCGCCACGGCTTGGGAGCAAACTTCTCGGAGAGGACGGGGCCATACGACCGAATCACCGCGTACACAAAGGCCACCTGCTGGGCCGCCAGAGCGGGCAATCTGGCCTTGAACTCGCGGATCGAGTCCGAATCCAGCACCATGTGATCGGCCATGAGCCAGACATATCGGCCGGGGCTGCCGAGCAGGGCCGCAATAATGTTGCCCTCGATCCCGACGTTGAACGGTTGATTGCAGATCGCAAGCCCGGCTTGGTGCCTCAGGCCGGCGAGCCATTCCGTTGTGCCGTCTGTGCTGGCATTATTAAAGATGCGCAGCTCAAACTCGTCATCCAGTAGATCGCTCTCAAGGAGCGGCCCCAACGTTTCCCGCAGGGAATGCAGCCGATTGCACGTGGGAAGGGCGATGGAGAGAAGGGGCTGGCGGGGCATGATGGCAGGCAAAGGCGATAGATTTCCAGAGGGGCTTCAGGCGCGGACGAGTTCGGAGATGGACCGCGCGATATAGTCGAGCTGCTCGGTGTCGAGCCCCGGATATACCCCCACGAATATCGCCCGATTCAGGATTTCGTCTGCTCCCCGTAGGTCGCCGACGCAACGGAAACTGCCGGGCCGACGCTGGTTGAGCTCGTGGAAAGCCGGCTGCCTGACCATATTGCCGCCGAACAGCATCCGGTTGCCGATTCCCTTGGAGTCAAGGTGTCGCGCCAGATCGGTGCGCGTGAACGACGCCCCCGGCCTCACGAGCAGCATAAAACCGAACCAGGACGGTGCTGTTTGACACCCGGAACCATCCCACGAGAAACCATCGGCATTCCATCCTGTTGCATGGGTCGGCAGCGAGAAGTCAAACACGTCCTCAAGCGCTACGAGACTGGTCCGCAGAGTCTGCCAATTTTGTTTTCTGGCCTCGACGAACGCGGGCAGTTTCTTGAGTTGCTCCCGGCCGATGGCCGCCTGAATATCGAGCGGTTTCACGTTGTAGCCGAGGTGACTGTAGATGTATTTATGGTCGTAGCCCTCAGGCAGGGTGCCCAACTGCCACCCGAATCGCTTGTTGCATGTGTTGTCTTTGCCGCTAGGGCACCAGCAGTCGCGGCCCCAGTCGCGGAAGCTTTCGACCAGGGTCTTGAGGAGCATCTCGCGCACCACATTGACGGCACCGCCCTCCCCCATGGTAAGATGGTGCGGCGGATAAAAGGACTGCGAGGAGAGGTCG
>JAGYIQ010000084.1 GCA_018402565.1 Pirellulaceae bacterium
ACGGGCAAGCTTGGCAACACCCCGCCGCATCGCTTCGCGGGCTTCCTGATCAAACGCCATCATCTTGGCCATCGAGTCGTTCTCCTGTTTGGGAAAGTTCTGGGGTTCGTTTGGTTTGAATCCGATTGGCTTCAGGGCAGTCAGCCGACGCCCCCTCGCCTCAACCGAGCACAGCGAGGATGTCATCCTCACGCATCAGCAACAGCTCTTGATCGCCCACCTGGAAGGCCTCACCGGCATAGCTGGTGAACACCACCCGGTCGCCCGGCTTTACCTGCAGCGGGTGGCGGTTGCCCTTGTCGTCGAGTTTGCCCTCGCCGACGCTGACCACGACGCCGCGGGCCGGCTTGTCCTTGGCCGAATCGGGCAGCAGGATGCCTCCCGACGTCTTCTGCTCACTCTCCTCACGCTCAACCACCACGCGGTCACCAAGGGGAATCAGGGTCGATTTGGCCTTCCCGGCCTTGCTCGCAGCGGCTGCCATACTGGATCCTCTGTCTTCGAAGGGAACTGGGGGAACGAAATTCGGAGGCGAGTCGTTGCACGACAGGTCGGCGGAGATCCGCTGACGAGCCGCTGCCTGCCGTGGCGGCATCCGACAACGCCGGTCAAAACACCGTGCAGCAATCGGCGCGCCAGACGAAAATGTTCTTTGCGAAAATTCGTCAAGCCCAGTTTTAAGCCGGGCAATTTCGTCATTCCTGCTGCATTCGATCGCCAGATTGGCTCAGGCCCCGCGTTCCGGTACCCCGGGAAGGCACCGTCATTCCGGGCGGCTCAGAATGGCCCCGCCGTCTGCCACAATGGCGGTCTCTCGCTCCAGCGGGGGCCGGGCTGGTTCCCGGTCGATTCCGGTCATGGCAATTGGATGCCGGAAACGGTAGCCTTTGCGACGAATAGGGTGTAGTCCTTGGACAGCATCGCGAGCAACCGGCGAAAGTTTCAGGTTTCGCTGATAACGGCTGCCCGCTGCCGAATCGTCGCTGCTGTAGGGGACGCGGCCGAAGCGATGCCGCTGGGGTGTGAGGCGAGGGCGTCTGGCACTTCCGCATGCACAGAATGGAGGACGGCCCGTCGGGCCCAGAGAGAGGACACATATGCCACAGTATCGACGCATTGCAGTCTCGACCAACGGCGACGTTTCCGTCGTGTCGTTCAACGACAAGAAGATTCTCGATGAGGCGAGCATCCAGGAACTCGGGGCGGAGTTGTTCGGAATTGTCGAGCAGCAGCAGTCCAAGAGTGTCCTGCTGAATTTCGCCAATGTCGAGTTTCTCTCCAGTGCTGCGCTCGGCAAACTGATCACCCTCGACCGCAAGGTGAAGGCCAGCCAGGGACGGCTGAAGATGTGCAACATTCGCCCCGAGATTTTCGAGGTCTTCCAGATCACGAAACTCAACAAGGTCTTCGACATCCGGAAGGATGAGGCCGAGGCGATCAAGGCTTTCTCATAATTGTTGGATAGGCTGCCATCAGGCTGCGGCTGCTTCCCTCCTCGATCTGATTCGCCACGATGACACACTCGTCCTCTGATCGGCCTGTCGAGTCTGGCAGCGGGAGCTGGAAGAAGCAGCTCGACCTTCCGAGCGAGCGGGGCGCAAGCCGGCTGATCATGGACGAACTGCTCGACCGGCTCGGTGAGCACGGCTGGCCCACGTCAGACATCTTTTCGATCCATCTGGCGGTGGAGGAGGCGATCGTCAATGCGATCGTTCACGGCAACAAGCTCGCCGCCGCCAAAAAGGTGCGTGTCGAGTGCTACGTCTCGCCGACGATTGCCCGCATCGAGATCACCGACGAAGGGGAGGGGTTTGATCCTGCCCAGGTTCCCGACTGCACCCAAGAGGACCGCCTCGATGTCCCCAGCGGCCGCGGCGTGATGTTGATTCACAACTTCATGACCCGCGTGGAATACAACGCCAAGGGCAACCGGGTGTTGATGGAGAAGACCCGCGGCGGCTGACCACACGCGGCAGTCGCAACGCCTGCCGGCACCCGGCGGAAACGCACCGTTGGCGGTTTGGCCCCGGCCCCGTGGAATTCGGCTGGCATCTCCCCTTGCGATCGGTTTTGCGGTATTGTTGACGGCTGTCCAGACGACATTCCCCGATAGCTCAATGGTAGAGCGTCCGGCTGTTAACCGGCAGGTTGTAGGTTCGAGTCCTACTCGGGGAGCTTTGGCTCTTTTCGCAAGAGCCCGCACGAAGCCGTGGGAGGTCGCAAGTCCTTCTACGGCTTGGTCTTTTTGATGGCGATGCCGTTTTGACGGTGCGACGCTCTGCGGGGTCCTGCGGGCGAAGAGTGAGACGGATTGTAAGACGCTTTTTGAGACGCCTTCAAAAGCGAACTCCCTGGGATCGTCGGACACCGCAATGAATGCCTCGACGCCATCCGCCCGACTCAAGGTGAAGGTGGTGCCTGGGTCGTCACGGAACGAGATCGTCGGCTGGCTGGGCAATGCCCTGAAGATCAAGGTGACGGCCCCGCCCGAGAAGGGCAAAGCCAACGAGGTGTTGGTGGAGTTGCTTGCCGACCGACTCGGTTTACCTGCCGATGCCCTCAGCGTGGTGAGTGGGCAATCTTCCCCGTCCAAGATGATCGCCATCGCCGGCCTGGACGACGAGATGCTCAAGAAGGCTCTCGGGTAGCCTAACGAAAACAAAAAAACCCGACCGTCCTTCTCGGAACTCGGTCGGGTTGTTCTTGGAAAGGAGACGAGTCGGCTCTATCCAACACGCTGGTCAGGAACGCATCTCAGCAACGCCCTCTGAAAGTCCTCGTCAGTGATCTGGAAGTAGTGCTTATTCGCCACTTTCAGCGTATTCCCCAGCCAAGCACACACCACATGGACTGGATGGCCCTGTTGAACCAACTCGGTCTCACGGGTTGATCGCAGATTCTGAAATAATTTCGGCCATCGCTCGATGCTGGCCCGCTTCAGAATCCGCCCCATCTGCGTCCGCAGATTATTCTTGGTGCAACGCACCCGCTTGATCACCTTGATGGGGTCCCTGTCCTTTGCCCGAAAACAGGTTTCCAAAAAAGGACGAAGAGCTATTGTCAAGAGTTGTGTTCAGGCTGCTGAATT
>JAGYIQ010000085.1 GCA_018402565.1 Pirellulaceae bacterium
CCGTGGTTGGCGATTCGCAGCAATTTGGCGGCGACCGAGCCAACAATTGCGGAGGCCGCGTTCCAAAACTGCGACTCCTTCTTCCGGTTTGTGGCCCCGATTCTGCGCCCAGATTCCGGGCGCAGAATGAGGACCAGAGACAAAGATTGCACAGAAAGCGCGCCCAAATTCCGGGCACAGTTTGAGGACCATATTTTGGTCAGGTTTTGGCGACCACGGTGCTCTGCGGACTGGCGTTCGGCAGGAAAGACGACCCACGACGATCAGCCTTGCGTTGCTTTTGTTGGTGCGGGGCATTACGTTTTGCAGCATCGTGGCCCACCGAAGCTTACTTGTCCAAATTTGACGACAGTTCCACAGTTTTGAGCCGAGTGGCGGCCGAGTGGCGGCCAAAAGTGCCAATTCGTTGCGCCTGCCACAAAATGAGCCGCCACCGGTGGTGGTCAGGCGAAAACAAACGACCCGCCTGGTGGCGGGAGGCCGCCCTCATTCCCATGGCAAGCTGTGCGGCGCCATGAAAACCCTCACTCAACCTGCCTCAAATCGTTGCTGGGATCGTTTTCCGCATTGGAAGGTGCTCGGCATTGGCGGATCCGGGCGAGACCTTCATTTGGTGCTTTGCTTCACCATTTCACGCTGTGCAGCGCTTTGTGGCAGGCCAACAGGGCGACGCGTTATTCAGTCAGCGTGCGGTGGTAAACTCTTGCCACCGACGACAGGTCCGCTCGTTGGATGAGACGAGCTCTTCTTTGTTGGCCGCAACGCCATCGTGAGGTGGGTGAGCAGCCTGGTCGGAGGAGGGAGCAGGGCGCTGGAATCTCGTTCGCACACACCGCGCAGGGCGTCCTTTGGGGTTCTGGGTGTGTTTTTGGCCCAGTTTCTCGCCCGGAATCGACGGGCGCGGAAGCCCTGAGCGTGAAACCCAACAGTTGGGTTTAACAGAACGACCCCACCACCAGTTCAAACCTCAAATTGCCATTTTCAGAGGTGGCACAGAGATCAGGTATTCAACTTAGCTGGCCACGATCCAGCGCGGCGCATGAGCTGTGCAGGCCTTGGTCCTGCGACTGCCGAGGTTCAGGCCAACGAACTTCTGGCAACGGTAATGATTGGCAGGCTCAGGTGCCACCAGCCGTAACGGTTGGCTCGCTGGTGGTGTTGCCAGCAGCCGGCAAGCGCTCCCAGTGTATGCGATCACCAGCGCAGGAGCCTCGGTGGTGCTTCCATCATTTTCGTCAGCGCTTGCTTTGCTCAAGCAGTCAGCCGTGTTTCTTGCGGCGAGCAAGGTCGGCGCGTCGTGGACCAGGAGGCCTGGTCGGTGCTTCAGTTTTGTTGTTTGCGGAGCACGGTTGCTCAGGCCAGCAAAAGGATTCCCTTGCGTTTGGGATCTGGATCACGTGTCAGCGATCACGATGGCTTCTGGCCTGGAGCTTCCGCTGGGCCGCGGCATCCTCCGGCCGAGCTCGACAGGGAGTGCGAGTCGTGGACTAGCTAGCGCTTTCGCCGGGTTGTCAGCATTGCCTGTCATCCCAACTTTCCGTGTTTGGCGATTCGCAGCATTTGGCGGCGACCGAGCCAAATGGAAACCGCGTTCCAAGCTACGTCCTTGTTCGGTTTTCTGGCCCAGTTCCGGTCCAGTATGGATCAAGACAAAATTACACAAGTGTGGAGATTTCAGGCCGGTTGAGGACCATATTGGTCAGGTTTTGGCGACCACGTGCTCTGCGGACTGGCGTTCGGCAGGAAAGACGACCCACGACGATCCAGCCTTGCGTTGCATTTGGTGCGGGCAACGTTTGCAGCATCGTGGCCCCGAAACACTTTGTCCAAATTTGACGACTGTTTAGTTTGAGCCGAAATTGGCGGCAGTGGCGACAAGTGCCTCGTTGTGCCGCAAAATGAAGGCCACACTCGGTGGTGGTCCACTGATAAAACAACCCCACCACCAGCCGGTGGCAGGCGCAACGAAAAGGCACTTGAGGCCGCCACTCGGCCGCCACTCGCTCCAAAATCGTTGCTGGGAGCACATTTTTCGCATTGGAAGGTGCTCGGCATTGGCGGGTGCCCGGGCGGGCCTTCATTTGGTGCTTCCAGAAGCCAATTTCACGCTTTGCGACGCTCGTTGCAGGTCGACTTGGGCGGGGCGCGTTGTTCAAGTCGGCACCCGGTGCATGGCTCTTTTTCGACGACGGTTCGCTCGTTGGCTGAGGTCGGGCTCGCTTTGATGGCCGCGACGCCATCGTGAGGTGGGTGAGCGGCGCAGGTCGGAGGAGGGGCAGGGCGCTGCGATCTCGTTCTTGCACACCGCGGAGGAGCGTCCTTTTGGGATTCTGGGTGTGTTTTTTGGCCCCAGTTCTGCGCCCGGAATCCGGGCGAGCTTTGAGGCCCACAGGCGTGAAACCCAACAGTTGGGTTTCACAGGTTTGGACCTCGAATTGCGCCCGGATTTCGGGCACAGAATCGGGGCCAGTAACTTTTTGGCACAGCCGCGGTCCAGCCGTGACGGCATGAGCTGTGCAGGCCTTGGTCCTAGCATTTGCCGAGGTTCAGGCCAACAGACTTCTGGCGGCAGTTGTGGTTCGGCAGGCTCAGGGTGCCGCAGCCGTGGTAGTTGGCTCGCTGAGTGGAGTTGCCACCCGTAGCAGCCGGCAGCGCTCCCAGCCATGTAGCGCCGCGATCGCAGCGCAGGAGCCTCGGAGGTGGTGCTTCCATCATTTTCGTCGACGCCGCTTGCTTGCTCGAAGCGGTCAGCCTGTTTCTGCGGCGAGGCAAGGTCGCCTTCGCGTCGTGGATGACGACGGAGGCCTTGGGTCGGTGCTTCGAAGTTTTTGTTGTTTGGCGCGGAGCGGCGATGTGCTCGGGCCAGCAAAAGGATTCGCTTGCGTTTGGGATCTGGGTCGCAGTTTGTCAGCGATCACGATGACATTCGTGGCCTGGAGCTTCGCTGGGCCGCGGCGTCCTCGGTGCGGTAGGCTCGACAGGGAGGGGTCGTGTGCAGAAAGTCGTGGACTAGCTGACGCTTTCGCCGGGTTGTCAGCATTGCCCACGTCATCCCGACAGCTTTT
>JAGYIQ010000086.1 GCA_018402565.1 Pirellulaceae bacterium
AACACCTGCGGGCGAAGTGGGACCAGGCCACGAGTTATCCAGCGGCGACAGTTCGAACCCAGGCGTTTCGGGGCCAGGCCGCAGTGCCAGCGGCGTACTGGGTCGTGGGCCAGCCAGAAAGCGTCTGCGACTGTGGACGTTCGGCAAGGCCTTGCCCGACGACTTGTTGCAGCGATTGGATCCGGCCATCGAGGTGAAACAGTGGGGCTTTGTGTCGGACCGACGGTTGCAGGGCCAGTTGTACCGAGCGGCGGACGTGTTTTGGTTGCCGTCCTTGGAGGACAACCAGCCGCAGACGGCATTGGAGGCGATGGGCTGCGGCACGCCGGTGGTTGGATTTGACGTGGGCGGGGTCCCGGAAATTGTGCGTCACCAGCAGACCGGCCTGATCGTGCCGCCGCGCGATTCCGCTGGCCTGGCTCGGGCCACGTGGGATTTGCTCCAGGACCGCCGCTTGCGGCAGCGACTGTCGGCGGCGGGGCGGCAAATGGTCCGCCAAGAGTACTCGCCCGAGCGCCAGAGCCGCGGGTACTTGGACTTGTACGCTCGACTGTTGGGGGGTGTCCCCGACCGCCGATCTAGCCCAGCTCCGCTGCAGCCAACGGCCGATCGCTAACGGCCCGTCCGCAGTCAAACCGCCGAATCGGCAATCAGCCGGAGTGCCTTCGCACCCGGTTTGTGCCTTATTTGTGGACGATTTCTAATCGCGACTCCAGCAAGGGTTCCGCCATGCCCGCCCGGGCCACTTGGGGCGCGGCGGAGGGAACGCCATCTTGGGACCAGGCATGGCCGGTCCTGCCGTGGACCGACAGGCAGAATCTCGGGAGCTGGCAAATTTAGGAGGTTTTTAGATTTGCCTATCTTAACACCTTGAATCAGACTGGGGTGGACGGCCAGTCCTGCGTGCTGGTTTTGGACGGGAACTTAGCCAGCGTTTTTGGGTGTGGCGCGGCGGTGTTATTGACGAGAGCGTAAATGAGTGCATCGACGAAAGAGCGTATTTTTGAAGTCGCCGGGCCAGTATTTGCTGAAAAAGGCTTCCAAGCCACGACCGTGCGGGAACTTTGCGTCAAGGCCACGGTCAATGTCGCGTCTATCAATTATTACTTTGGCGACAAGAAAAACCTTTACTCTGAGCTGGTGCGTCATGCTCAGCAGCGTTGTGAAGCCCAGCACCCACTGCCGAGCTGGGAGGCAGAAACGCCCCACGATCAGCGGCTGTATGAGCTGATCCGCACATTTTTGCTGCAATTGAGCGTCGCGGAGACGGCGTCGTGGGAGGTGCAGTTGTTGATGCGGGAGGTGTTGTACCCGAGCAACGGCGGCGCTCAGGTCGCAGACGAGTACTTTTCGCCGTTTTTTAAGACCTTGCTGGAGATCATCGAGGGCTTGAGCCCGGTGGAGCTGAGTTACGATCGTTTGGCGGGTTACGGCATCAGCGTCTTGAGTCAGTGCCTGATCTATCGCTATGGCTTCCAGACCTTGCAGCAGATTGCTCCCGCGGCATTGGGCGATGGGGAGCACATCGACGTCGACCGCTTGGCTCGACAAATTGTCGACTTTTCCCTGGCGGCGATCTGCGGCGGACGCCAACCCGGCGAGACGCCGAAGTCGGAAAAAAACGCCAACGGTACCGTTAAGTCTTTGCAATATTCGTCGAATTAGTTGTTTGCACTGTGGATCATCTGGGCAATTTTCTCGATTCCGGTTACCCTGAACGCTCTCACCGGGTACGGAATGCAGCGGCGCGGGGCGGAGCGTGAACGCCGCGATTTTGTACCCGATTGCAACATCCGCGAGGATGTCTCCTGGTGTTGCGGCGTGCTGGATACAATCCGGGATGTCGCCTACTCGAGAGTCGGTTTCTAGATTCGGCCGAAGTCGGCCTACAGGATCGTAGCCGCGCTTAGCGTACGGCAGATGCCTGCAAAAATGAACTTTTCGTGATGCGGCGTTGAGTCGCAGCGGATCCTTGCGGTTTGATGGCGGTGGTTGCCCAGCGAACAACGAACGGATCCGTGCCTCGGATTTGTTAAGGTAGCCCAAGGCCAGAGACGACTGACATGACCCACAAGACTCGTATTATTATTTCGGCCAGCTGCCTCCTGGTGTCCGCAGCGGTGGCCTCCGTTCTGTACTTTCTCCAGCGGCAACCGGAGAAGAAGGAAAACGCGGTCGCGGCTTTGCTGGTGGGCGTCGAGGACATCCAGTCGTACGCGGGTCCGATCGCCTTGGAGTTGACCGGTTTGGTGGTGCCGTTCCGCGAGATCAATGTGGTTTCGGAAGTCACGGGGCGAGTGATCGAGAAGTCGGAGTTGTTTCGGCCGGGCAATTACGTCGCGGAGGGCACGATTCTGATGCGAGTCGATCCGACCGACTACGACCTGGAGATCACAAGGCTGGAGGCGGATCTGGCTCAATCGGCATCGGCCATCAGCGAATTGGAGGTCGAGATCTCCGGCGCCGAGGAACTGGTCCGCATCGCGACCAACGACCTAGCCCTGCAGGAATCGGATTTTGCTCGGAGGAGCAGTTCCAACGCGGGGTTTTCCCAAGCCGAATTGGACCAAGCGGAACGGGCGGTGTTGGCTGCCAAGACGGCTTTGTCGACGCAGAATAATCGGCTGAACTTGCTCCGTCAGAGTCGGAATCGACTGGACAGTTCGCAGACGATTCGCCGCACCGATTTGGAGCTGGCGAGGATTCGTCGCAATCGCTGCGTGATCACCGCCCCAGCGGATGGTGTGATTGTGAGTGAGAGTGTGGCGTTGAACGGGTTTGTCCAGCCGAACGCGCCGATCATGACCTTTGAGGATACGTCGCGGGCGGAGGTGCGGTGCAACTTGCGACCGGACCAACTGGAATGGTTGTGGCGGCACGCCCCGCAAGCGGAGGCGAAACCCGCGGAGCAGATCGGTCCGGCCGATGCGTATCGTTTGCCGCGTTTGCCGGTACGAGTGCTGCACGATCGAGGCGCGGAGCAATTGGAGTGGCAGGGCGTGTTGGACCGGTTCGATGGCTTGGGCATCGACGATCAAACCAAGACCATTCCGACTCGTG
>JAGYIQ010000087.1 GCA_018402565.1 Pirellulaceae bacterium
TCCTTGCGGACCACCTTGCCGGCGAAGGTGCGGATCAGGAGCTCGTCGAGCCCGCTGGAAAGCGTGGTGTCAGAAGTCATCGGTAAAGGCCCTGTCGATGGTCACGGGGGTACTGGTCAGTTCGATATCGGTGTCGCTGTCTCGGAGGATCAGCCGATAGTCGGTCTTCCGGTCAAACGTCGCATTCGCCAGGGTGAGCGTCACTTCCTGGGTGCGTTCGTCGATGCTGGAAGAGCTGCTGTCAAACGTAAGGCTGGCGATGTTGGTCACGACCGTCTGGCCGTCGTAGACCGCAAGTTTCACGGTCACGGGCTTCACGCGGTCGGTAACCGCCTCGGTTTGCAGCAGCCGGAAGCGATACCGGGGCGTGGTGATTTTGTGGTTGGTGCCCAACACCTGAATGCCGACGGTCTTGGTGGAGGTCTCGGCTTTTGCCTTGGTCTTCACATGCTTCACGGTGATCACGGGCACGGCGATTTCTTGCAGGCTGGCCCCGCCGTGGATAAACCGCGCCCCGCCCGTGAAGTGAAACCGGTTGGCCCCTTTCGGTACGTAAAACTCCATCCCGCCGTCGGCCTTGGCGGTTGCCTCGGTGCGGCCGTGAAAGGCCTCGCGAGGGTCAGGCAGGTTGCGTCCCAGCAGATACCTTTTTTTCGCGACCACAGTTCCCGTTGGCTTCTCGTCAACGACGCTGCGGTCGGTCTCCGACGGCGACGTATTCGTGAAGAGAAAGCCATGATCGGCGGTGACCACCACATAGCCGCCATTGAGGGTGTTGACGATGTAGCTGACCAGCTCGCTCAGTTCATTGATCGCCCGCCGCACCGCGGCAAGGGTTTCGCCTTCGGTGCTGGCACTGTCGCCCACGCTGTCGACGACGTTGTGGTAGACGTAGACCACCCGCTTGCCGCTGGTGAGCTCGCGGGCCTCTTCCTTCCTCATGCCGAGCAGTTCATCGGGCGTGACGGCCATCCCGCCCACCTGAGCAAGAATGTCGTTGCGGGCCGCCGTGCCGGCTGTCGACTGGCCGTCGGCGAGCACCTTACCGGCCTCGTTGTAGGAGAGCCGCTGGTGGGGCAGCAGGCTGGCCATCCCCAAGGCCGTGTAGGACGGCAGGACAGCGAGCTGGGAGGAAAGTCTCGCTGTGAAGCGGTATTTTCCATTGAGTTCGCTGGTGAGCTCTTCAGCTGCCTCGTAGCGGAAGGCGTCACTGATCACCACAAACACCTTGCGGTTGTCTCCTTCGGCCAGCCGCGGCTGCACGTGTTTGGCAAAGAAGCTGTACTCATTGGGAACCTCCTCCAGGTGCCACTTCTCGAGGAGTGCCGGCAGGTGCTGGTCCCAGGCGAGTGCGAGCGTTGGCACAAACCAGTTGGCGTAGGCCCGTTCCACCTCGTCCCGCAGTTCCTTGAGCACGTCCCATGACAGGGTCTGGTCGGCCTCTTCGTTGAAGAGCCGGTAGAGCTGGTCAAAGCGGAAGAGGGTCTTGGTGTAGCTGCCGTAGAGCTGGCGGGCGTCGCCCCCCTCAAAGCCGAGGCGATGGCGATTAACGAGTTCAAAGAAGTCGGCGGCATAGCCCAGAGCCTCGTACACGCTGGCGAGCGGTTTTCTGGGGGCGGTGCCAGGAATTGAGGCGTTGGCCCAGTGGCCGGCCTGCCGTTTTCGGGAGACGTCGACGATGGCTTCTGCATCGATCTGGTCCCGGGTCTCCAGCACCCGGTCGCGAAGCAGCCGCGCGATCGTTTTCTCAACCGCCAGAAACGTCTGCACGGCAAGCAGGGCATCGAGGTCGAGGCTCCCCACGCACTCCCCGATGTTCAGCTTTTCGGCGACGTGCTCGGAGAGTGCATCAAAGCTGGAGCCGCGGCTGGCACTATCCCGCCAGCGGCCCATGAAAACCACCGCGTTGTTGCGGCCCGCCGCTGGGAGCAGCAGGTTTTCCAAGCGCTGTGGCACGGGCCCGGCCAGGCTTTGGGCAAAGTCGGTCACAAACAGCCGCATCACCAGATTGCCCAGCCGCGGCGATTCTTCGCTGTAGCCAAATCGCTTCTTGATGGTTTTCCAGAACCAGGCGTCGAGGTCGTATTTTTCCACCTGGTCCCAGATGGCAGGCGATTCGCTGAGGTCGATCGCTTCTTCAGTCTTGGCGAATGCGTGCAGGAGCGTTCGCAGGATGGTGTCGTCTTCGGCCTGATCGCTCTTGGTGACCACGGACACCATCTTGCGATCGAGATCGTCCGAGGTGTCGTCTGGCTGCACGAGGTTTTTCAGCCGCCCAAACCGGTCCTTGCTGTCGAGGAACTTCCGGCGAAGATTGAGGTGTTCCCGCAGGGAGGCTGTGGTCAGGCCAAGGGCATCGACGTCGAGCGCCCCGCGGTCGGCATGAAAGCTGCGGGCGTAAAGGCGGATGTCGAAAAGCCAGTCGGACAGGGGATCTTCGGGCTCGGGCGTTGGCGAATAGAGCAGAAACTTGGTTGTCGGCTCATCCCGCTCCACCTGCAGTTTCACCTGCAGGGCAGGGATCTGATCGAGCCGGATCACGCTCACGCCTTCCACGGGAGCGGCCAATTCGTCGTCGAAGAGCGAGAGAAAATCCTTGGCCGGGTCGTTCCAGAACACGATCCGCTCGGATGCGAAGATTTTGGTGAGGGCGTCGGTGACTTGGGCGATGTTCATGCGTTGCGGTTGAAAGTCGGGACGCTGCCAGTGAAGCCGCCGAGCAGCCGAACTGGCCGTTCGGCCATCGGCATGCGACAGCGGTGGCAGGTTGGTTGGCGGCGTTTGGCTAACGTTGGGCTCGCTCCTCCTGGCGTGCGATAGCCTACAGGTAAGGGGGGGCGGCTAGGTGTCCGAGGACAAAGCCGTCCATGGCCCCTGCCCGCGAATCACGAACGGTGCATCTCAGTCGTGGCATTAGGATTCATCAGCTCGTTTGCGGCGACCGGGCCGCTTTCGTGCTGCTTTCTTCGCCCGCTTGGCAGGACGTGGCTTGGCCGTGGGCTGCTGCTCCACCCGCTTGATTTGCTCCACGGCCTTGTCGAAATCGCTCGTT
>JAGYIQ010000088.1 GCA_018402565.1 Pirellulaceae bacterium
GCTTCCCGACTTCCCAATGCTCATTTCACTCTTCACTCTTCACTCTTCCTACGTTATCCTGGGTAGTGGGTAGTGGGTAGTGGGTAGTGGGTAGTGTTCGGAGGCCAGCTTGTGTCAATGCCTCCCGATTCCGCCGTTCGAACGCCTCGAAAGTCACCGTCGCGATGCTGAGCCACGAAACCTACGAATACTACCGCAGAATGTCCCCCAGCCAACGCTTGCAACTCACTGTCCAGATGATGGACGGCATTGAGCGAGCGATCTTGGCGGGGTCCCCAGAACAGGTCGCCAGAAAATTCGAATTGCTCCGACTGCAAAACGACCAGCGCAACCACACAATGCTCCAAGCCATCGCCAGAACTCGGCCAGCCGCAGCGAAAAACAAATGAACCCTGTCATCGCCGCCCTGCTAACCATCGTCGACACGCTCACGCAGCGGCAAACTCCATACGCCGTCATGGGCGGCTTGGCAGTACGAGTCCATGCATTGCCGCGCCCCACCCAAGACGTCGATTTGACCATCGCCTTGGCTCGCGCCGCCCTGCCTGACTGGTACCAGCAGCTAGAGCAAGTCGGGATCACCATCCCCGAACAGTATCGGAGCGGCTGGATTGATCAAATCGCCGAAATGCCGCTAATCAAACTCAAGATCTACCTCGAACCGTCACATGGTATCGACTTGGACGTGTTTTTAGCAGAGAGTGAATTTCAGCGCAGCCTGATCGCGCGGCGGCAGCCTGTCGTATTGGATGATCGGAGCATTGACATCGTCTCTCCCGAGGATCTACTGCTACTCAAATTGATCGCCAATCGCCCCCGTGACCTGCTCGATGTGGCTGACATTTTATTCATCCAAGGTCAACTCGACCAATCGTACCTGGACCACTGGGCCGCTCAGCTGGGAGTCACCGAACGCCTCCAGCAAGCACAATCCGATCAATCACCATACTCCGACAGCAATTAGTGGGTTCAGCCAGTGGGCAGTTGCCTCAATGCAAGTTGCTCCGCCACGTCCGCCAGTGAACTTGCGGCAGCGATGCCGGTTGTGAGTCGTTGGGGGAAGGCACTGGCCAGAGGGCTGACAAATTGGATGCTGCCATTGAAATAGCCAACGACCGCCGCGGTACGATCGCCTGGCGAGTGGGCCTCGGGTTACTCGCCTTCGGCTTGATGCATCTGGCGTGGGGCCTGGTTCAAGCGTCAGACTGGGAGGGCCCGTTGTCTTATCGCAAGCCAGCCCTGTTCGGGCTCTCGTTTGGCCTCACCCTCTGTTCGCTCGGTTGGTTCTGGCCCAAGCTCTCGTCTTCCGCCTGGGATTCGCCCGCCGAAGGGTTGATCGTGACCTGCGTCGCTGCCGAGGTCGGCTTGATCGCGCTGCAGTATTGGCGTGGTCAACCGTCGCATTTCAACCACGATGGCTGGGTCAATGGTTCGATCGAATCCACCATGACCGCGCTGGTTACGGTCGCCACGCTTGGTCTGCTGTGGCTGACCTGGCGAGCCCAATGGTTCCTCCAAGCATCGTCGGATGTGGCCTGGGCGATCCGCGGTGGTCTGTGGTTTCTGTTGGTCTCGTGCGCGATCGGCTACGGGATTGCGGCCATTGGCCAGCACCAAATGGCGGTGGGGGGCAACCCGGAGATCTACGGCCGAGCGGGCGTGTTGAAGTTTCCCCACGGCGTGGCCATTCATGCATTGCAGGCCCTACCGGCGATCGCGATTGCATTGCGGTGGCTGGGAGTGGGCGAACAGACCCGAGTCCGCTGGGTACAGGCCGCGATTCTGGTCCATGCCCTGCTCTTGGTGTATAGTCTGGGGCAGACCTTCCAAGGCCGCGGCCGCTGGGAGTTCGGCTAACCGCTCACCCATCAAAAGTAGGCTCCGATGAACCATCTCTTTCGCCACCCGGAATCACTCGTCATCGACAGCGGCCACCGTCATCAACCCGCAGCCCACTGGCCCATCCCGACCCAATATCGCTGGCCCATCGCAGCGGCCCTGCTGTGGCTGGTGCTTAGTCACAGTCAAAACTTGGCGTGTGATAATGGGGGCAGGCGTCAATGGTGCGAAGCACCCGCAGGGCCGGTCCGGCAATCGACGCCTGACCCGTTGACCACACCCAGCGGTCGGGAGCAGACCAGCCAGGCAACGGCCGGCGGCAGCGGCGTCCAGGACGAAGCGGGACAACCACGACCGGACTTGGCGATCGGCGATGTGACGGTGACCCAATTTGGGCAGCGACTGCGGTTGACCTGGCCAGCGTCCGCGGACCAGCGGCAGGAGCTCCGCTTGCCTCGGTTGGCGGCCACGGTCCGCAGCTGCCAGTGGAGCGGTGAGGAGGGTCCAGAGATTGGGGTGGTGCCCGAGCCGACCGAGTGGCTCTTGCGGTGGACAGGTCCGGCACCGGCGAACGCCGCCATCGACATGGTGCTCGAATCCGAGCCACTGAGCTTGCCCCAAGTTCCGCCGATCCAGCCCACCGCCGACGGTTCCGTGTGGCTGGCCGCCCATTTGGCAGCCACCCATGGGCGAAATCTACGGTTCGAACCGCAACCTTATAAGAACACAATCGGCTACTGGACCTTGGCTGAAGACCACGCCGTTTGGTCATTGACGGTGGACCAACCCGGACAATACCGCATCGCCGTGCTGCAAGGTTGCGGGGCAGGGCAGGGCGGCAGCGACGCGCGGATCGAACTCCTGCGGGGGGCGACCGTTGTGGCTACGGAGGACTTCAAGGTCGAGGAGACCGGCCATTTCCAGAACTTCGCGTGGCGGAGCCTGGGGCTGGTGCAAATCGAGGAACCCGGGCCGTACCAACTGAAGTTATCCGCCCGGCGAATCGCGCGAGCAGCCGTTGGAGACTTCCGCGCCATTCACCTCGTGCGGCAAGCCCAGTGAGGAACCGGACGCTAACGATTTTCGGCTGATTCGCGCGTCGCTACCAAATTGCCAATCAGCCGACTTGCGTTAGTACCCGGTTTTTGCCTCAACCGCCTAGGATATATGATAAAAACCGGACGCGTATCCGG
>JAGYIQ010000089.1 GCA_018402565.1 Pirellulaceae bacterium
AGGGAGGAGCAGAGGCGGGGCCGCTTAGCAGCTGCAGGAGATCGAAACCAAGCTCCAGAGTGGAGCTTTCTCGCTGCCTGTCAACGAAACTGCGACGCAACAGACTCGCCCGCCCCCGTCAGATTGTGAACTCAACGATCTCGGTGAAGACGTAGTCCTTGCGGTTGAGGGCCTTGTCCTGGAGCGTGATGTCGGCGAGGCCCCAGAGGCCGGGGGCGGAGCCTTCGGGCAGGATCGTGGTGAAGGTGTAGTCCGCCCAGACGGTCGGATCGCCATCAAACTCTTCGCGGTAAAACTCCGGGTGGTTGTGCCAGTAGTGATGCGTGTTGCCCTGCGGATCCCGCAGCCGCAGGCTCACCCATCCAAGGCCGGAGTTGTCATCCCGCACGCGGTAGTTCAGCGTCACATACGTCTCGCCATTGGGCTGCTGCGGATTGGTCGGAACGCCCGTGATGCTGATGTTGATCAGGTCGAGCTCCGGCGGGAGCGTGTCGGGATTGCTGGTCACGATCGTCGTGAAGACGTCGCTGATGTTCCAGCTCGACTGGTTCCTGGCCAGGTCGGCCAGCATGATGTGGCCGACGGTGTAGTCGCCCGTCTGGTGGAATTCCTTGACGTTCCAGGTGACGGTGCCCTTGTAGCGGAGATCGCCGCCGGCAACCTCGCCAATCACCTCGGCCGACCCATACGCATCCCAAAGCGTGCCGGTTGGCGCGACGATTCGCGTGAACACATACCAGGTGTCGATGTTCTCCGTGAACTCAAACGAGACCTCGATCTTCCTCTGCCCGTCGGCTGTTTCAGCTGCCGGCAGCTCCCGCATGGCAACGGAATCAACATCGAGCACGGGCGGTTCCAGATCCTCGAGCGGATTGTTGATCTCCATCAGCCAGCCGAAGGTTCCCACATGCTGGAACCGGTAGTTGCCCACGGAGTCGGCGATCTGGATCTGGGGCGGGGCCCAGCGGCCCGCGGCGGCGTATTTGCTGAGGGTGAGTGTGCCGCGAAAGCGAAAGCCCGTGTCGTCGCGGCGGCCGAGGTAGAGATCGACGAAGGTGTCGGCTGGGCTCACGAGCCGCATGAAGAGGTGGGTGGCCGAGGCCACGTCGCCATCCCGATCATCCAGGTCGATCAGGATCTCGACCGACTTGTCCTCCTCGGGCTGCCCTTCGACGATCACCTCGACCCGCTGAATCTTGCCGGGATACACATAGTCGGGGAAGAGATTCAGCACCTCAAACGTCAGGTCTTCGCGGATCAGCGACAGATACTGCGAGCCGTGCATCACGTGCGTCCGCAGGAAGTCGTACTTCAGCGGGGCGTGCGACCGCAGTTTGTCTGGATTGACGATGTAGTAGGAGACACTCTCGGCGAAGTCTTCGTCCGGGTTTTTCAGGTGCGCGTAGGCGCTGGCAAACTGCGTGGTCTGCTCAGTGAACCAGCTGCCGTCAGTCCGCTGCTGCCAGCCTCCCACGTCCTGCCAAGCGGTTCGCATGGCATCGGTGAGCACAGCCCCATAGAGAAAATGGGCTTTCTCATGGATCATCAGCCGATGCATATGGTGTGGCACGCAGGTAAACGCCGAGTCCATAAACTCGATATACCCGCTGCCCACCCAGGCGATCGCCGGGGCTTCGGGATACGCGAGGTTGATGTGGCCCGCTCGCCTTCGCACGAGCTGCCGCAGGGAGTCGAGCCTGTGCATGCCTTCGGGCATGTCCTCAAAGGCCTTGATCAGGATCAGGTATTCATTGGGGTTGAAGGCCTGGAAGTTGGCGGCGGGTTCGCCGGTGAGGGCCGGATAGTCGATGCCCAGCACCTGCACGCCAAAGCGGTCCGCGAGGATGTGGGCGACGGCCGCGTCGTCGTTGCCGTTGTCGGTGGCCCAGCGAACCAGGGCATTGAAGAGCCGGTTTGACCGCCAGAGGCCCACGTCGCCGTCGACGCTGGCCAGTCGATCTGAGGCGTTGACGAAGGCCACGCTACTGATCGTCACATGCGACACCCCGTTGACGTCGTCGATGAGGATGTCGTTGTCGATGAACGTGTCGACAAGCGTCCACAGGGAGCCTTCCCCGCCAAAGCCGCTCAGCATGGGCACTTGGTCGAGGGTCTGCAGCAGCCGCGTGGCGAGGATCGAGTTCCACGGCGAGCCGGTGGTGGAGAGATAGATGCCATATCGCTCGATCAGGGTGGCGACGGCGTAGGCGTCTGGCTGCTCGACGGCGTTGTCGAGAAACGTGATGTCGCGGGGCGAGAGGACGTTCTGGGAATACTCGTAGCCTGTCGGCGACTCAAAGCTCCCTTCCCAGATGTAATGGAAGGGATAGCCGCTGTCGGGCACTGACGCGAAGTCAACGGCCGGATCGTCTGCGGTGCTGCTGCCGCTGGCCGAAAAGCCGCCAGTGGGAGCCGCGGTAAATGCCACCGACGGCGACACATGCGTCGCCTCCGATTCAAAGGTTGCCAGGTAGTCGCCGGCGGGCACGGAGAGCGTGAAGGTCTGCCGCTGGGCTGAGCCGGCGGCAATCGCAATCGTTTGCACGTGGCGGCTGCCTTCGATCGTGAGCACCCCCCCTGCCGCTGCAAGCTCGGCATCGAGGGCCACGCTCAGCGGCAGCGTGGTCATCTCCGCCAGGTCAACGACGGTGAGCCCCAGCTCGGGCTCGGCATCGACGCTGCGATAGAGCTCATACTCAAGCAGTGCCGTGTCGGTGGCTGTGACGGAGGTGACTCGGAAGGTGACTTCGCCCGTCGCCTCATCGACGTTGCTGACCGTTCGTGGAGCATCGACGAGGAGAAACTGCTGGCCCGCCACCGGGGCAGCTGGCGGGGGCAGCTGGCTGGTGATAGTCCAGGCCCGCGTGACCGCGCCGTAGTGGGGAAACAGGGCCAGGATGTCATCGAAGTTCACCTGGCCGTCGTACGTGAAGTCGCCCTCGCTCCAGGTGGCGTTGGTGGCGGTGCCGTAGG
>JAGYIQ010000009.1 GCA_018402565.1 Pirellulaceae bacterium
TAGTGGTTAGTGGTTAGCTGTTAGCTGTTAGCTGTTAGCTGTGAGTGGTTAGCTGTGAGTGGTTAGCTGTTAGCTGTGAGTGGTGAGTGGTGAGTGGTGATCCATGAGTTTCGTGGTTCCCTGCGCCGTGTGGTCACGCCAGACAACCACGCCAGACAAACACTAAAGTGGAACCAGCGGGGTGAGACGGGCGTCTCACCCCGGTCCGCTGGCGAGTCGTTACTCCCGCGTCATAATCATCTGACTATTGCCCATCTGCGGCAATGTTCTCTGCCAGCGGACGACTCGGTTGGTGGCCGTGTCCAGCCAAAACTGGGTGATGTCGGCTGGGCTTTCGAGGTTGACCAAGTCGATGCGGAGGCGTTGCCCCGCTTCGGTATCCTCCAACCCGACCACGCTCAAGCGGCAGGGATGCACTTTGCCCTCATCCAGATTGGCCACATTGACCACCCATTGGCTGCCCGGTTCGCGTGGCAGGCTGCTGACCAGGAAGGTGACTGCCGGTCCAGCACAAAGCAGTGCGCCTTGGTAGGTCATTTCGGAGGATTCGATCTGGCCATCCATGTCAATCGTGCACTGGATGTTTCCGTCGGCGAACTCGGCGGTCAGGACGCGCGGGCTTTGGGCGGTGCGACGAGACCGCGGTTGCAGGGCGTCGGAGTACACCGCTTCGTCCATGATTTCGCCAAAGGGGGAGCGGATGCGATTGGCGATACTCCAGCCGTCGTCCTGGCGCGAGACGCGGATCTCGGAGTCCATCTTGATGCGGTTGCCATCGGGCAGCTCAAGCGTGATTTGCCACGTCTCGACACCGGCCTGGATCTGCAGGTCGAGCGGGGGAAGGGCGGGGTCCACGGGCACGGCGGCGGCCGGCGTGTAGGTGACATCTTGGATGTCGACACGCAGTTCCTCCAAGCGATTGGCGACTTCTTCGGGCATCTCGGCTTGGAAGCGCCCAGCCAGTTTCTCGGCCAAGAAGCGTTCGACTTCAGCGTACATGGCCATGCGATTGACCGGTTTGGCGAAGCCGTGACCTTCATCATCCGCCAAGATGTAGCTGACATCATGGCCGCGATCGCGGAGCGCGATAACGATCTGATCGGCTTCCGCTTGTTTCACGCGGGGGTCGTTGGCGCCCTGGATGATTAGCAACGGTCGCTGGATGCGTTCGGCCTGAAACAGTGGGCTGGCTTGACGAATCAGGGCCTCGCCTTCCGGTGTCCGCGGATCACCGACCATGCCGTAAAGGAACGCGCGAGCGGCCTCCCAATACGGCGGCACGGAGTCCAGCAAGGTGAACAAGTTGCTGGGGCCGACGATGTCGACCCCGCAGGCGTACAGTTCGGGAGTGAAGGCCAAACCGGCCAAGGTCGCATAGCCACCGTAGCTGCCGCCCATGATCGCGACGCGCTGCGGATCGGCGATCCCTTGCTCGATTAGGTGCTTGACGCCCCAAGTGATATCGTCCTGCATCAACTTGCCCCACTGCAGGTCGCCGGCGTTTAGGAACGCTTTGCCGTAGCCACCACTGGCGCGAAAGTTCGGTTGCAGGACCGCGTAACCACGATTCGCCAGGAACTGGACCTCGGGGTTGTAACCCCAATTGTCGCGGGGGCCTTTGGGGCCGCCGTGGACCAAGACAACGATGGGCAAGTTCCGCGGTTCCCGTCCAGCGGGCACGGTCAGATAGCCGGGAATCTCCAGCCCATCGCTGCTGGGGTACCGCACCGGTACCATGGGCGCCAAGTGCTCCTCGACGGCCTTCAATTCGGGCCGAGGCGTGTATTGATGAATCAATTCTTTTGTCTTCGCATCGAAGTACCAAGCCTCGGCCGCGTAGCGATCGCCGGACACTGCCACCAAGAACTTTTGATAATCCAATGTCGAGCTCTGGAAGGCGATTTCGCGGCCGGGGAACTGCTCTTGCAAGAACTGGTAGTTGGCAGCCCAATCGGGATTCCGCCAATAGTACCGCGTGCGATCGTCGGTGTAGGACGTGGAGATAATCTGTCGTGTATTGCGATCCAATTGCAGGCCGCCGAAATCGACGCGACCGTCCGGATCACTTTCCACCAACTCCAGGACCAAGGTGCTGGGGTTCATCTTGAACAGTGTGGAGAGGTTCAGGTCGCCTTTGTTCGTATCCAAATAGAACGCCTCGTTGGTGGCGTCCCAGCCCACGACGGTGGCACTCTCGGTGACAGACGTCTCGTAAATCGGAGTCAGCGTCTCGCCGTCTTTTCGCAGCAGGACCGTGTTCCCCTGCTCGTCCGTCCGGCTGAGTAGTCGCAGGTTGTCGTCCCAATCAAATTCATAACCGGTGATGCGGTCGTTGTTCTCATACAGCAAGGTCAACTGGCCCGAGGCGATGTCCAATTGGTAGAGATCGTGCCAGGCCTTGTCGCGATCGTTCAGGGCGACCCACATGCGATTGGGGTCTCGCTGACTGACATGCATGATTTGGGCCGTCACGTCCTCGCGTGGGGTCAGGTTCCGCGAGGCGGGCACTTGGCTGGCCGGCAGCGGACTGGCGTTCGGATCCACCGCAAACACGTTGATGTTCTCGTCGCCGTCTTTATCCTTGACGTACAGCAAGTAGCGGCCGTCTTCCGTCCAGGCGTACCCGTAGAGCGGTCGCGCCGAGTCGGTCAGTGGCCGCGCTTCCTCGAAGGGCTGATCGAAGGCCTTGACCCACAGGTTCATGATGCCATTGTAAGGCTTCATGAACGAGATCCACTTGCCGTCGGGACTGAGTTGCCCACCCGAGATTTGCGGATTACCGAAAAATAACTCGCGATCCAACAAAGGCGTGTCTTGCCCGCGTGTGGTGGTCGCCGATACTATCAACATGAGTAAGCTCGTCAAGAAAATGGGTAGTTTCATCTCGCGTGGGTCTCTGTGAGGGGGCGATGGACTGCAAGCAGTTCAGGCCGAAGCCATGAACCTGGCAAGCGGACCCAGCCTGGTCACGAGCGGTTTCAGAAAAATCACCGCTATTCGGATATTCTCGAGGGATTGTAGCCACTGACAAGGTGACGGTCTCAGGCGAAATCGCCTTGCAGCCACCAACGTCCCGTACCAATTTCTTGGAAAATCCAAAATCGTTCGCCGGTCTCGGTTTGCACACGAAAATAGTCGCGTCGTTCCCAGCGTCCCTCCCACCATTGGGACTCGATCCGCTCCGGTCCGACCGCCTGTTGGACTCGTTGGCTGTTACCGGGCAGTGACAAAACGGCGGGCACCCAAGCCGTCGTCCCTGGCAACTGAAACTTTTGGGCGGCGGGGTTGGCCAGCGGCCGAGGGGGGTGGTACAACCGCGTGGGTCGCTCGAGCAGGCCGTGGGGTTGGGTCGTGGTTTGTCGCCCGCGCGGCTTGGCGGATGTTTGTCGCCGGACTTGGACTCGCGGGACAAAACCTCGTTCGGGCAACGCCTGCGGCACCCAACGCTTTTGCAGGACGTGGTCGGCCCCCAACCGCGCGGCGAGTCGATCGAGGAGCGTGGCGCGGTGACGCAAGCGGGTGTCCGCACTGTCGGCAAACAGCCACTGTTGCTGCGGTTTGTCGGTGGCGATCAATGGGATCAGGACGTGCACGGCTTTGACCTCGGCGGGCAGTTGCACTCGTTCCCACTGCAACTGCAAGAGGGACTGCAGGTAGTCGCTGTCCTGAATCGGTTGGACCAATCGCAGTGAAAAGTGCAGCGGCGGTCGATCGGCGACGAACCATTGGCACTCCAGCGACATCACGCCACTCTGCAGTGCGGAGATTCGCGGGAGCAACTCGGCCAACAAGTCGCGAACGTGATGCTGCAGGACTTCGACGTCGGTCGTCGGGTACTCCAGATTCCGCCAGCTATGAAAGGTGGTCTCTGCCGCGCAGACTTGGATTTTCTCTTTGCTCTCCCCGGCCATTTCTGCCAACCGCCAGTTCAATTCCGAGCCGAAGCGGGCGGGCAGGCTGTCGGCCGGCAATTGCCACACCTGCTCGATCCGCTCGATGCCCAAATCCGCAAATTTTTGGCAGGTGTCCGCGTCCACTCGCAGCGCGGCGATTGGCAATTGGCCGATCGCCGCCTGTTGGGCCGCGCCCGTGATCGCGGCCAAAGCGGCCTGAGCGGAGGGACCAGGGCCGCCACGCACCAGCGAATCGGGCAGGGCCGTCAGGTCGCCGTAGACGGCCAAAGCCCAGGCGGCAGCCCAGTGATCCGCAATCACGCCGCGGACCTCATAACCGAGGGACTGGCAGTAGTCGGCGACCTGTTCCAGCAAGCCGGCCTCGCCGCCGAAGAATTTGTGGGTCTTGCCGATGTCCAACAACAGCGTGTCAAGAAACGGGCGATGGGGATTGGCGGGGCGGAGGCCGCAGTACGGCGTGAACCGCTGGCACTGGACCGCCAACTGCTCGAGTGCCGCCACGTCGCCCTCCGGGTCGATCGCCTGCACGTACCCGGAAAATTGGCGTTTGGCCTCCATCAAGGGCATCCCTAGCTGGATGCCTTGCTCTCGCGCCAGCTCATTGCAGGCCCACACGCAGCGGGCTTGGCGACCGGACTTGCCGTAGAGCACGATGGGCTGCTGCCGCAGTTCCGGCTGTTCATGACAGAGCCGCTGCATGGGCCACTGGGGCAGGTGCAGGCAGAGGATACGTTCGACGAGCGGGTGGGGCGAGTTCCGGTTCATGAGCCGCGTCTCGCTGCGGAACGTTGTTCGTGCGGAGCCGTCGATCGCTGCCCGGTCGGAGCATTCGTTGGCAGGGCGGCTGTGGGCGTGCCCGCAGCAGCCGAGTCGCTGGCGCCGGGCTTGGTGAACCACGGGTCGCTGGGGCGCGGCAGGCGTTGTTGCAGGAACACCGAGGGGACGCCGGGCTCCAAAGGGTCGTGGTGGTTGTGGATTTCCAGTTGCAGCGGGGGGCGTTCGAACCGCCCCACACCACGCTGGGCCACGACTTGCACGATCCAGTTTTCGGCACTGCCGGGCCAGTTTTCAGCACTGCTGGGCCAGTTTTCGGCACTGTTTGGTACCGCGTCGGCGACTCGAGGATGGCTGACCAACCAGTGAGAATGGGGGTTGGGGCGGACTTCCAATTGCAGCGTCGCCCAAGTCGGATGCCCCAGGACCTTGGCCGGTCGCTGCAGCAGTCCCACCGTCTGGCCACGCTCGGCTGCCAATTGCCAGCGTCGCTGGTAGCGTTTATCCAGCTTATCGATGGCGGTCCAGACAGCCGCCACGGCGCGATCGGCCAACGCTTGCTCCAAGGCCCACAGGTGGTCCTCTTCCGATTGGGGGTGGACAAACAGGACATTCTCCAGGTCCACGCCCAGTGATAAAAGTAGGGCCGGGTAAAAGGTCTGCTGGCGATCGATAATCACCAACAGGCCATCGTCGCCGCAGACGGCTCGCGCCAAGATCATCGCCAGAGCCGTCGCACCGGAGCCGCGACCTGAGGCGATCAGCTCCACGGTTTGGCCGCGGACCAGCCCACCTTGCGGGAACCAGTCGTCAAAGGCGGGGCAGCCCGTCGACAGACCCTCGATCGCGCTGCCGGAGGTGATGGATGCCAAGCCCGCAACACCAGCCGATTGGAGTTGTTTCTGCAACGCTTGCAGGCGCTGCTCGCGGCTGGCGGTCACTGTTTCACTCTCACTTGGTTTCGGGCCACTCATTGGCTAGTCCCTGTTGGTTCGGTGTTCCTAGGGTGTGGTAGAGGGGGCAGGAGTCAATTGCCGGAACGGCCCTGCGGGTACTGTGCGCAGTTGACTTCTGACCCCATCACCACACCTCAATGTAACACGGGGCGAGCGGCGTCACAATCAAATTTCGCGAATGCTCACGACCTGCCGCAAAGAACCGGCACCGATCGAGGACCACCCACCGAGGACGGCTGCTAAAATTCAGCCAGCGGAAAAGTCTAGCCAACCGCCCGGGGAGCAATTAGGGTGGGACGACTGGCCAGCCCTGCGGTCACCCGAGCTGGGACGCAGACCGGTCGCTACACGATCACTGGCCCCGATCACTGGCCCCGATTACTGGCCCCGATTTTCTGGGAGCTTGAACCTCCCCGAGACCCGCCCTGGACCCACGAGAATCTTCACGATGCCCACAAATAACCTGGATCAAGTGACTGTCCCGATCGCCGCTTGGGGCGCTGCCCGCACCGAGCGACGGCACCCAGACCCGCGGGTGGATGCTGGCGACCTGGGAAGTGGCCGGCCGAGCCGTGGCGGTTACCGACCGGCCTGGGTCAAACGCGGCCTTGTCAGCTTGGCGCTGAGCAGCCTGGCGTGGCTGCTTTCCAGTCCTGCGACCGGGTGGGCTCAAGACTCGGATCAACCGGCGGACGAGGCGCCCGGGTTGAACTCGGGTTTGGTCTCGCCGTTGGCGTTTCGCAACATCGGCCCGGCACTGATGTCGGGTCGCATCGGCGACATCGTGGTCGATCCGCAGCAACCCTCCACTTGGTACGTGGCCGCTTCGTCGGGTGGTGTGTGGAAGACCGAGAACCGCGGCGTGACGTGGCAACCCATTTTTGATCAATACGGTTCTTATTCGATTGGCTGCTTGGCCCTGGACCCGCAGGATCGCTTCACGCTCTGGGTTGGCACCGGCGAGAACAACTCGCAGCGAAGTGTGGGTTACGGCGACGGCCTCTACAAGTCGATCGACGGCGGTCGATCGTTCACCAAGATGGGCCTGGGTGATAGCCAGCACATTGGAAAAATAATCGTACATCCCACCAATTCACAGGTTGTGTACGTCGCTGCGCAAGGTCCACTCTGGAGCGATGGCGGCGATCGCGGCTTGTATCGCACCAGCGACGGGGGCCAAACCTGGGACAAGATCTTGGACATCAGTCCGCAGACCGGCATCAATGAAGTTCACTTCGACCCCCAAAATCCCGAGATCCTCTATGCCTCGTCCTATCAACGCCGCCGCCACACGTGGGTGCTGATCAATGGGGGTCCCGAGTCGACGATCTACAAGTCCACGGATGGTGGGGACACATGGCGGAAGATCAATCGCGGCCTACCTGGCGGCGATTTGGGACGCATCGGTCTGGCCGTCTCGCCGATCAATCCCGAAGTCGTCTACGCGGTGGTCGAGGCGACGGGTGACAGCAGCGGCTTCTATCGCAGTGCCGATCGCGGCGAATCGTGGCAGCGGATGAGCAATTACGTCTCCGGCAGCCCGCAGTATTACCAAGAAATCGTCGCCTGCCCGCACCAACTGGATCGCATTTACTCACTCGATACGTACATGATGGTCAGCGAAGACGGTGGCCGCAATTTTCAACGTCTGGGGGAAGCCGATAAACATGTCGACAACCACGCCATGGTGATCGATCCACAGGACCCCAACCACCTGTTGATCGGTTGTGACGGCGGAGTCTATGAAACGTGGGACCGCGGTGCGACCTACGACTTCAAAGCCAACTTGCCCATCACGCAGTTTTACAAGGTCGCTGTGTCCAACGAGCGGCCGTTCTACTACGTCTACGGCGGTACTCAGGATAACGCGACGCAAGGCGGACCCTCGCGGACCACCAATTCACATGGCATTCGCAACAGCGACTGGTTTATCACCGTTTTTGGCGATGGCTTCGGACCTGCAGTGGACCCCACCGACCCCGACACGATCTATTCGCAGTGGCAGTACGGTGGCTTGGTCCGCTTCGATCGTCGCTCGGGTGAAACCGTCGACATCAAGCCGCAAGAGGCGGCCGATGGGCCA
The DNA here is from genome assembly GCA_018402565.1 of Pirellulaceae bacterium. Classification (GTDB taxonomy): domain Bacteria; phylum Planctomycetota; class Planctomycetia; order Pirellulales; family Pirellulaceae; genus M30B19. Next base: position 7,728 of record JAGYIQ010000009.1, read on the forward strand.
CCGCTCCGCTGGAATTGGGACTCCCCGCTGTTGATCTCGCCGCACCAGCCGCAGCGGATCTACTACGGCTCGCAAATCCTGTTTCGCAGCGACGATCGCGGGGATTCTTGGACGCCGATCAGTGGCGATCTGAGCCGCGGCCTCGATCGCAACCAACTCAAGGTCATGGGCAAGGTCTGGGGCGTGGACGCAGTGGCCAAAAATAGCTCGACATCCTTGTACGGCAATCTGGTCGCCCTGGCCGAGTCGCCGTTGGTCGCCGATCGATTGATCACCGGTAGCGACGATGGGCTGGTGCAAATCACTTCCGATGGCGGACAAACTTGGAAGTCCATCGATCGGTTCGGCAACTTGGACGTGCCCGAGTACGGCTACATCAACGACATCGAGGCCGACCACTTTGACGCCAACACACTCTATGTCGCCATCAACAATCACAAGCGCGGCGACTTTCGACCTTATTTGGTCAAGTCGACCGATCTGGGTGAGACCTGGACGGACATCACGGGCAACCTGCCCGCTCGTGGCAGCGTCTACAGCATCCGCCAGGACCACGTGAAGCCGGAGTTGCTGTTCTGCGGCACGGAATTCGGTTGCTTCTTTACCGTTGACGGCGGTCGCAAGTGGATCCAGCTCAAGAGCGGGTTGCCCACGATCGCCATTCGCGACATCAAGATCCAGCGTCAGCAGAACGACTTGGTCTTGGGTTCGTTCGGTCGCGGAATCTTGATCCTGGATGACTATTCTCCGCTACGCGAATTATCGGTCGACCTGCTGAAGACGGACCACGTGTTCCCCATCAAGACTGGGCAAATGTACCGCGAGGTTTCGCCCTTGGCCCTTAGCGGCAAGGCCTTTCAAGGAGCCAACTTCTTCACGGCACCCAATCCCGCTTACGGTGTGACGTTCACCTTCCATTTTCAGTCTGCCCTGCAGACTGAAAAGCAGAAGCGTCAACAGGCCGATGCCAAACGCCACGCCGCGGGACAAGACGTGCCCTACCCCACTTGGGAGGCGCTCAAGGCCGAAGATCGCGAGAGCCCGCCGCAACGCTGGTTGACCATTCGCGATACGGCCGGCCAAGTCGTGCGTCGGCAGCCCGTCAGCACCGGCCAAGGTCTGGTGCGGACCACTTGGGATTACCGCTACGCGGGTCTGGGAAGCGGACGTCGCGGTGGTAATGGTCCATTGGCCGCGCCCGGTCAGTACACTGTGGAAGTGGAGCAACGCGTGGGCGACGAGATCATCGCCGTGATTCCGCCCACTTCGTTTGATATCGAACCGATCAACTTCGCCGATCTGACGGCCCAGCAGCGTCAGGAAGTGATCGACTTCTGTCGTCAGGCGGGGCAGTTGGCCAACACCGTGCAAGCGGCCAGCCAACTCATCGCCACAGCCCGCGGTCAATTGACGGAGCTCGAGGGTCTGACCGCCACCGCTCCGCAAGTCGATCCGGCCCTGTGGAATGAAGTCCGCAACTTGCAGCTTCGCTTGCTGGACCTGGAGGAAAAACTGACCGGTGACCCGACGCGGCCGCGGCGAAACGAAGACGCCCTGCCCGGTCTGCAAGGCCGCCTGCAAACGGCCTTGGGTGGCGCTCTCAACAGCACGACTGGACCGACCACCACGCATCGCCAACAGTACGACATCGCCGCCGGGCAATTCGCCGAACTGGAGAGCCAGCTGCGACCACTGTTGGAGCGTCAGGTGCCCAAACTGCTGCGGCAATTCGATGAAGCCGGCGCACCCTGGACCAGCGGCCGCGGGCTACCGAAGTAAGCGCGCGACGGGATTTAGCCGCGGCGATTCACGAAATATTCCAGCGTAACCGGGTCACCCGCCATTCCTGGCAGGGGCGGTGCGCCCGCTTGGCGGAGCCATTCGCCTATTCCACGAGTTCCGCCAACATAAAGTCCCGCAGCAACAAAATCGTGGCAATCATGCCCACGGGGATCGTCCAGTACGCAAACCAATGCAGGCGGCCTTGGTTGATAAACCGCGACAACAGACTCAACGCGATCCAGCCCACGACGAAGGCCACCGCGGCCCCGACCGCCAACATCGCCGGCGGCGTGGTGGAGCCGCGCTCGATCACGTCCTTCAGCTCCAGCGTCATGGCCCCGCCAATCGCTGGGATGGCCAACAAGAAACTGAAGGTGGCAGCTGCTTGGCTGCGGAGACCCAACAGGATGCCCGCGAAGATCGTCGATCCGCTGCGAGAAATCCCCGGCAACAGCGCGAAGGACTGGAAGCAGCCGATGAGGAAGGCTTGCCCATAGCTCAACGTTTGATAGTCACGCAGGGATTCTTCGTCGCCCTGCCGCTGTCGCAGCATGGGAATACTCAGCATCAACAGCCCCGTGATCGGCAGCATCAAGCCCGCCGTCAGCGCCGCCGGGAAGCCGTCCATCAAGTTGAAGCCCAGCCACTCCGGGGCGATCTTCTTCAGGAAGATGCCCAGGACACCCGCCGGGATCGTGCCCACGATCAACAGTGGGATCACGCGGCGATCCTCCTGTAGCAAGGCCCAGATCCGCCGGTGATAGAAACAGAGAATCGACAGCAGTGTGCCGCCGTGCAACACAATGCTCAATTCGTCCTGGCCCTCCGACAGGCCCAGGAAATACGCCCCCAATGCCAAATGCCCCGACGAACTGATCGGCAGGAACTCGGCGATGCCTTGGACAACCGCCAGAATCAAAAGTCCGATCCAATCCATGAGACGTTCCCTATGAAAACTTGACCCGCGGCGAGCTGCCCGCGGCGAACAACCCAGCCAATTCGGTGATCTATGGCGACGCAGCCGCCCTTGTGCACTCGCCAGGGACCCCTGCTCATCCCTTCGGCAAATTGAGCCCAAAGCGGCCAGTAACCTGCCGCGGATCGGGCCGCCTGCAACGCCGGGGACACGGCCCCGTCGCGGGCCCGCGAACAGCTATTGTGATTGGCAAAATCGACAAAACGTGGTCCAATGCCCGCCGAACCAGGCAAGAATTCGCATGTGGGGCGCGTTTCCTGCCGATTTTCCCGATCAGGGGACTGGCTGACTAGCCCTGTCCTCCGCCGCTCTCACGCCGTTCCCAACCGCAGACGCCCATGTCATCGACCCTTGCCCCCAGCGCCGCCGAAAAACCCACCTCCGTCGACCGCAGCAAGATCAAGTTTTTGTTGCTGGAGGGGATCCACGAATCGGCCGTCAAGACCTTGCGAGCGGCCGGGTACCAGAACTTGCAACTGCACGCCACTGCCCTCGAGGGCCAACCGCTGCTGGAGGCCATCCAGGACGCCTCGTTTGTCGGCATTCGCTCGCGAACCCAACTGACCGCCGATGTCTTGGCCGCCGCGGATCGCTTGTTGGCCGTGGGTTGTTTCTGCATCGGCACCAACCAAGTCGATCTGGATGCCGCCAAGTGGCGTGGCGTGCCGGTCTTCAACGCGCCCTACTCCAACACCCGCAGCGTGGCCGAATTGGTCATCGCCCAGTCGATCTTGCTGCTCCGTCGCGTGCCCGAACGCAACGCGCTCTGTCACTTGGGGCAGTGGGACAAGACCGCCGAACGCTCCTACGAACTCCGCGGCAAGACCTTGGGCATCGTCGGCTACGGCAACATCGGCACCCAACTGAGTGTCATGGCCGAGGCCATGGGCATGCGCGTCCTGTTCTGCGACGTCGTCACCAAGTTGCCGTTGGGCAATGCCCAGCAAGTGGACATGGACCAAGTCCTCTCTCAAGCCGACGTGGTCAGTTTGCATGTGCCGGAGACCGCAGAGACCATCGATATGATCGGCCAACGCGAATTGCAGATGATGAAAAACGATGCGGTGCTGATCAACGCCTCCCGCGGCCAGGTGGTCGATATCGACGCCCTGGTCGCCGTGCTGGACAGCGGCTCGCTGTTGGGTGCCGCCATCGATGTGTTTCCGCTGGAGCCCAAGTCCGGTCGAGAAGAATTTGTCTCGCCCCTCCGCCGCTTCCACAACGTCATCCTCACCCCACACATCGGCGGCAGCACCGTCGAGGCCCAAGCCAACATCGGCGTGGAAGTGGCAGAAAAGCTGATCCGCTACTGCGACAATGGCACGACCGTCTCCAGTGTCAACTTTCCCGAAGTCTCCCTGCCGGCGTACCCCAGCAAGCATCGCTTGTTGCATTTGCATGAAAATCGACCGGGCATCCTCTCCGCCATCAACCAAACGCTGTCCGAACTCAAGATCAACATCAGCGGCCAATACCTGCAAACCTTCGGTGAACTGGGTTACGTCGTGGTCGATATCGATGCCCAGTACTCCGAGCGGGCACTGATGAAAATTCGCGAAATCCCCGGCACGATTCGCTGCCGCGTCTTGTGGTAAAGCGACCCATGCGGATTGTCGTCAAGTTGGGGACCAGCGTCCTGACCGGTGGCACCCGGCGACTCCAACGAGCCGTCATGGTCGAATTGGCTCGGCAGGTCCAACAGCTCCGTGCCGACGGTCATCAAGTGATCTTGGTCTCCTCGGGCGCGATCGCCGCTGGACGCGAACAATTCAGCCGCCGCGAAACGGGCTCCGCCCAGGCCAACCCCCCCAGCCATTCAGCGGCCAGCCCCGCGCACGCGTCGAGTAAATCGCTGGAGAGCCTGATCGACAAGCAGGTGTTGGCCGCTGTCGGCCAAGTGCACCTGATGTCGGTCTGGCAGTCTTTGTTCGAAATTCATGGTATTTTGGTGGCTCAGCTGCTGCTGACACGAGCGGACCTGGAGCATCGTGAACGGTTTCTCAATGCGCGCGATGCTTTGTTAGGACTGTTGGCGGCCGATATTGTGCCGATTATCAACGAAAACGACGCCGTGGCGACGGCGGAAATCAAAGTGGGTGACAATGACAACCTCTCCGCTCGCGTGGCGCTGTTGGCCAGCGCCGACCTGCTGATCATGCTGACCGATCAACCGGGCCTGATGACCGCCGATCCGACGCGCGACCCCACGGCCACACTGCTGACCGAGATCGACACGATCGACCAACGTTTGCAGGCCATCGCCGGCGGCAGCGTCAGCGGATTGGGCACCGGTGGCATGGCCACCAAATTGCAAGCGGCCCAAATCGCTCGGCAGAGTGCGGTCGATGTGATTATTGCCGGCATCAGACAAGCCGATGTCCTGCCGGCTCTGGTCGCCCAACGAGGATTGGGGACGCGGATCCGCGCGGTCGGCAGCCGCTTGGAGAGCCGCAAACGCTGGCTGCTGTCCGGTCCACCGCCCCAAGGTCGCTTGGAACTCGACGAAGGCGCTTGCCACGCCCTGCACGATCAGAAAAAGAGTCTCCTGGCCGCCGGCATCACCGCACTCAGCGGTGATTTTCAACGAGGTGACGCCGTCCGCTTGGTCAACCCCCAAGGCCACCCGATCGGCGTGGGACTGGTCCGCTACGCATCCGACGAATTGCAGCAAATCAGCGGCCGCCACAGCGACGACATCCCCCAACTGCTGGGCTACAGCGTCGGTGGAGTCGTCGTGCATCGCGACGAATTGATCGTCTTCGCCTGAACCACACCGATCCCAAAATAAAATGTTGACAAAGCACTAGTTTGCCCCGAGAACCAGCCGACTTGCGGAATGCACCAGCCCCGCGGATGACCTCCCACCCGTGAACGGTTACGAAAAATCAACCCGCCCTCAAGCGTTTCGATTGACGCAGGAACGTCGTGGTTTTGCGGGACTTCCTTGAGTCGAGCGGCAACACATTACACAGCCAATCGTCAAGTCGAAATAAACTCGGTCCCCCGACGAGTGGCTCGGAGGGTCAGTCCCACCAAGACGATTCCCACCAGCGGCAGACTCCACAACAGGACCCACTCGGCGTCCCGCCGACTACTGGCGACATAGGCCACCGGATCCAGAACTCTCAGCGTGGCCGCTCGTTCTGGATGTTCCAGTCGCACGACCGCGGGAAACGCCGCTGCCGCCAGTGGCCCCATCGCTCGCAATCTGGCCAGCGCACCTGAAACGATTTGCGGGTCCGTGGATTCCAACGCCTGCTGCAGGACCGGTAACGCTGCCCGTCGCCCGTCGCCCAAACCATCGAACAATTCGCCCGCCAACGCCGGAAACTCGGGGTCCGCAGCCAACCACTTGGCCACCGCCACCGCTCCCGCATCGGGTACCTCCGAGATCGCCCGCCGCGCCAGGACCACTTGGAGCGATTGGGGGCCCGTCCAGGCCGCAGGGGGTCGACCGCCGTGTTGCCTGAGCCATTCGATGGCGTCGCCCAGCGTCGTCTGCTGCAAGTTCTCCGCATATTGCGTGGCAAGCCGTTGCTCCAATCGTTCCAGGATCACCTGCCGCGTTCTCACATCGGGTTCGGCCAAGGCCGCCGCCAAGAGGGCTTCCGTCACCGCGAGCGTCTCGGGGAAGCCTCGCTGCAGCAGCTCGGCGGCCAATTGGCGGATCTCCACACTTGGCCCCCGCCGCAGCAGCTCCAACAGTACTTCGGGAGGCTGGTCCGCTGGCCAACCGATTTCCGTCAAAGCCAGCAATGCCAGGCCGATGTCGTCCGGCGTGTTCTGCCGCCGATCCAAGCTCGCCAACAATATGGGAACGGACGCTGGGCTATCCACACCCACGCGATGCAACGCCAAAGCCGACTCGATGCGGACCTCCGTCGCGACACTTTGCAGTCCACGCTCCAAGATCGCTGCCGCCGGTTGACCCGCGGCGCGGAGGTTGCCCAGTTTCCGCACCAAACGCCACGAGTCCGGCAAGTCGATGGCTGGCACCAAGATTCCGACTCGATTCGGTCGCTTGCCACCGAGTTCTTCGACCAGCAGGTCGACCACCAAGGGGTCGCCGATCGCCTCCAAGGCCTCCACACACCAGCGGTTGATCGTGTCGAAGTTGTAGGAGGTCTCGCGCCAGCGGTCCGGATCATTGGCCGCTCGAATGGCATCTGCCGCGGCGACCCGATCGAGGGGCTCGATGGCCACGATCGCCTGCAACGCCTCGTGCAAAGCCAAGTTGACGCGCTCCTGGGCGATGGCCCGCAGCAACCACGGCGCCAAGTCGGATGCCGCCGGGCCCAAGCGACGGATGGCTCGAAAGAGTGCCACGCGCTGCGAGAAATGCGAGTCGGCGGCCAGGGCCTCGGCCAGTTCCTCGCCCAGCGGCTCGACGGCGGCGGGGCCCCATTGATAGAGGGCTCGCTCCAAAGTCCCGGGGAACTCGCGGCGGCGGTACTTGAGTAAACAGGCCACTGCCACTTCCCGCGACGACGCCTCATCCAGTCGCTCGGCGGCGAGCAGCAACGGCGGTGGGTTGGTCTCCCCCGCGAGGCTCGGGTAGGGTCGATCGGCCCAGGCCCCATAGCCGCCCAACCAGCCGACCACCCGACTCGCTCGCCAGGCATCCGCGTCCTGGTCCAGGTCCTGCTGCTGCAGGAGACGCTGCAAGGCTTGAACTTGTTCCGCGGCGGAGAATTGTTGGAACCGCTGCGAGGCCGGCGCGAATCCCATCACGGCCGCCAACGCCAACTCCTCGCTCGCCCGCCCCTCGCCCCTCGCCAAGCCATACGCGGCGTACCAAGCCAAGTCGGCCTGGAGTGTCTGGGCGTCCGCGTCCACAAACAATTTGGCCGACGGTTGGACCAGTGTCGCTTCCCGTGTTGCTTCGTCTGTATCGGCCAGCAGCAGCCGCCGAAGTTCCGCCCTCAAGGGATCGTTCTTGTCGAGGCCCATGGCGGCGCGTTCGCCCAATCGTTGGGCCTGCGCCCGTTGAACGATCGAGTTCGTCGCGGTTGGGTTGGTAATGTAAGTCCCGTGCCGAGCCAATAAAGCGGGCCCTTGAGTCCAGGCGAACAGGCCATAGCCCAAGGAGAAAGCGAGCGTCAAAAACGCCAACCAAGAGAGCCAGCCCGATCGGCGAGAATCTATCACGGTTATCCGTCCTGCCCTCTCAATTCGACTGCTGTCACGCTCGGGGCTCCGCTGCCCTGGCTGTACGTTAAACCGGTTCCGCGCATCCACCAACCAACCGCTGGAGTCCAACGTTGCACAATGCTGACTCCAGGCGAGAATCCGTCGTGAGGCCCCGACTGGCGTATTTTAACGACTTCGTCCCTTTGGCGTGACCACCTCGGACAAAATGGGGCGAATTCCCGTTGAGTATCTGGGGAATTGCGGACACAATGGAGCGCCCGCGGTCCCTCGGCACTCGTTCCCACGATAAAACCATGATCAAACCACTGCCCACGCTTCCTCTGATCGGCAACCCTGGACCCAGCACCCCTGCTGGAGGCAGCTCGCCCGCGAGCCTGGGCGGGGGAGCGATGTCGGCTGGTAACTCGGCCCCTACCGCCGCACGAGCACCGTACTCGACGCCCAACGACCCGAATTGGGTGGACTACGTCAGCCAACTGCCCCCGATCGGCCCGCTGCCGCCCATCGCCGCGCGACGCCCCTTGCCGATGAGCTGGAAGGAGGTCAAGGAACACGGTTGGACCGAGGTCGACGTGGTGATCGTGACCGGCGACGCGTACATCGATCACGCCAGCTTCGCCATGGCGATCCTGGGCCGCGTCCTGCAAGCCGCTGGCTACCGCGTCGCGATCCTCAGCCAGCCCGATTGGCACTCCTGCGAGCCCTGGAAGACCTTCGGCCGGCCGCGACTGTACTTCGCCATCAGCGCCGGCAACATGGACTCGATGATCAACCATTACACCGCCAGCCGGAAGGTCCGCAACAGCGATGCCTACTCGCCCGGCGGCCGCATCGGACTCCGACCCGACCGAGCCACCCTGCCATACTGCCAACGCGCCCGCGAAGCTTACAAGGACGTCCCGGTGATCGCCGGCGGGGTGGAAGCCAGTCTCCGCCGCGTGGCCCACTACGATTATTGGAGCGACAAGGTCCGCCGCTCGATCTTGCTGGACAGCAAAGCCGATCTGGTCGCTTACGGCATGGGCGAAAACTCCATTCTGGAGATCACCCACCGCTTGGCTCAAGGCCAAACCGCCAAAGAACTTCGCGACATGCGGGGTGTGGCCTACTGTTTGGGAGCCAGCGAGACGCCGCCAGCCGACGCGTTGGTCCTGCCCAGCTACGAGGAGATCTGCGAGAGCAAGGAAAAGTTCGCCCTGGCGACCAAGCTGCTGCACAACGAGACCAATCCGTTCAACGCCCGGACCTTGGTCCAGTACCACGATCGCCAGGCAGTGGTCGTCAACCCACCGCAGTTTCCCATCCCGCAAATCGCCATGGATCGGATCTACGATCTGCCCTACACGCGACAACAGCACCCGATCTACAAAGAACCCGTCCCCGCCTTCGACATGATCAAGGACTCGGTCACGATCATGCGTGGCTGTTTCGGTGGATGCACGTTCTGTTCGATCACCGCCCATCAAGGTCGCATCATCCAGTCGCGCAGCGAGGAGTCGATCTTGAGCGAAGTCAAGCAGATCGCCGAGTCGCCCAAGTTCAAAGGCACCATTTCGGACATCGGTGGCCCCACCGCCAACATGTACCAGATGCGTTGCACGCGTCCCGAGGTCGAGGCCAAGTGCCGGCGGCAATCCTGCGTGCATCCTTCGATTTGCAAGTTATTGGGCACCGACCACGGCCCAATTATTCAATTGATGAAAAAAAGCCGCGAAATCGATGGCATCAAGAAAGTGAATGTCGCCAGTGGCATCCGCATGGACTTGGCGCGACTCAGCCCGGAGTACCTGCACGAATTGGCCGCTCATCACGTCGGCGGGCAGTTGAAGGTCGCACCGGAACACACCAGCGACACGGTGCTGAACCTGATGCGGAAGCCCGACAATATCGATTTCGAGGACTTTACCAACAAGTTCAAAGAAGAGAGCCGCAAGGTCGGCAAGAAACAACGCATCATCCCCTACTACATCGCCAGTCATCCGGGATCGGACATCAACGCGATGATCGAATTGGCCCTGTTCCTCAAGCGGACCGGCTATCGACCCGATCAGGTGCAAGACTTTATCCCCGCACCGTTGGACGTGGCCACCGCCATGTACTACACCGGCATGGATCCGTTTACGATGAAGCCCGTCTACGTGGCCAAACGCATCCGCGAACGCAAGATGCAGCGGGCCTTGATGCAATTCTTTAAACCAGAAAATTACTTCGACGTCCGCGAGGCCCTACTGTCGGTCGGACGCAAGGACCTGATCGGCAACGGCTGCGATTGTTTGATCCCCGCCACTCCGCCGCGCGAAGCGATTATCAAACGACGCAAATCGGCTGGCAAACAGTTCGGCGATTTTGTCCACCAAATCGATGCCAAACAGCCCGCTGGGAAGTCGCCCGCGGGCCAGCAGAGCACCGGCAAACGGAACTCGCGGTTCCAGCCCGGCACGGGCTACCGCCCCGAACGCAAGTCGACCAAAACAACTGGGCCCAACGACAAACCCGCGGGACCAGTCGCCGAGGGGGCGACGCCGAATCGTCAACGACCGGCCGGTCCACGACCCAGTGACCAAAGATCCAGTGGTCCTCGACCTGGTGGGCAGAGATCGGGTGGGCAGAGATCGGGTGGTGCGAGATCGGGTGGTCCGCGACCGCCGGGAGGGAACCCGAGTCACGGTCCAGGCACAGGTGGCAAACCAACGAGTCGCTCGCAGGGCCCCGGTGGTCCGCAGAACCAGAAGGCTCGGCCCAAATCCCCATGACCTCTCAAGTTGATTTCGACCCCGAGTCGCCCCGCGACGAACGATCTTCCGACACCGCTGCGTCGGGTTCCACCGTGGCCGCTGCCGAGGGCAATGACGACGACACGACTGACCGCGCTGCCGGTGAGCCGCCGGCTGCTGGCTCGCCCGCCACCATCCATATTCCGGTCATGCAACGAGAAGTGGTCGCCGCCATGGACGCGCGGCCGGGCGCGGTCTTGGTCGATGGCACTCTGGGCGGTGGTGGCCATACGCGAATGTTGGCACCTTTGGTCTTGCCGGGCGGACAGGTCATCGCCGTCGATCGCGATGCATCGGCTGTCGCGCGGACTTTGGAAACGGTCCGTGATCTGCCGGTGCAGGCCTTCGCGGCGAACTATGCCGATATCCCGGAAGTCCTCGAGCATTGCGGGATCCCGTTGGTTGACGGCATCCTGTTGGACTTGGGACTGAGTAGCGACCAATTGGCCGATCGCGAGCGTGGCTTCAGTTACCAAAGTGACGGCGAGTTGGACTTGCGGTTCGACACCAGTACCGGGCAACCGGCGTGGTTGTTGGTGCAGAAACTCAGTGAAGTGCATCTGGCGGATCTGATCTATCAATACGGCGAGGAACGCCTCAGCCGCCGCATTGCGCGGCGAATTGTGGCCGAGCGGCAACGCGTCCCCATTCGCTCGGCTTTGCAATTGGCGACCTTGGTCCGCCAATGCGTGCCGCGGTCCAAGAACCACTCGATTGACCCCGCCACTCGAACGTTCCAAGCCCTGCGAATCGCTGTGAACGAGGAGCTGAAGTGGTTGGAGGTCGCACTGCGCCGCCTGCCCGCGTGTTTGAAGCCAGGCGGCAAGTTGGTCATCATCAGTTTCCACTCGCTGGAGGATCGCTTGGTCAAGAACGCCTTCCGCGACGATCCTCGCCTGGACGTCGTCACGCGCAAGCCCCTGCGGCCGTTGGACGATGAAATCGACGAGAACTTCCGCGCTCGCAGCAGCCGCCTCCGTGTCGCCCAGCGTAACGACCGGGCAGCGGATGATATCTACGTCCGCTGAGGGCGTAGGGCGTAGGGCGTAGGATAGCAAGCCTTGCAATCGTGCTCGTGCTCGTGCTCGTAATCGTAATCGAACACAGCACGAGTGCAGCGAGAAAGGTTCTTAGTTCTCAGTTCTCAGTTCTTAGTTCTTAGTTCTTGGTTCTATGTCTTAGTTCTTGGGTGCTCAGTTCACCGCCCCAACCCAGCGCCCTACGCCCTTCGTTTCTGCCGCCTGCCGTGCTGGATTCGATTACGATTACGACCACGAGCCAGACGATTGCGGGAACGTACTATCAAGCAAACGGCCGGTAGCATGCCCGCGGCGCAGCCGCATCCGTGTTCATCTTGTCTTCAAATCCAATCACCTCCGCCCCTAATCCATCCGTGTAAATTCGTGTCCATCCGTGGCTTCTGTCTTCCAAGCCTTGTCCTTCAAACGCCACGCTATCCCTCACCGCAACGCCTCCCAATCTTTCTGGCTCTACATAACGCTCGGTACTTGTGTCGGCCCTTCGGGCCTCATGAGCTTCTAGAACATCGGGCCCACCCACCGGTGGCTCACGCCACCGGCAAGGGTTGTGCCGGCCCTCCGGGCCTGGGGGCACCCCGCTCCAAAAGGGCCTCTTTTGGCAGAGATTATCTGCCAAGAACCAAGAACAAACCCAGCCCCGTTGATCACATCCTTCCCCTTGCCAAAACAAAGAACCAAGAACCAGGAACCAAGAACCGTTTCTTCTCTTTCTGCCCAAAATCTTTTTGCCTCCATTGCCCCCATTTCAATGTTCACTCTTCTAACTTCACTCTTCCTCCGCCCCAATCTAGCTCCCCACCCGCAGAGGGCTGCTGGGCTACTGATCGGGCGCGGAGGGCCGGCACAATGCGCGACCTGATTCGAAGGCAGAAAAATTTGGGGCAGAAAGATTTAAGACCGGAATTCACAGATGGTATCGCAACAACAATAGAAATGTCTTTTTGGTAGTGAAATTACGTTTGTTTTATTATTGAAAAACAGATTGCACCGCCGAGGGGAATTCCGCAGAAAATACCTCGCGCGACGCAGCGAGAGCATCTGGTGAGTTGGCGCTGCGGGGAGTTTTATCGTCAGGCGGGGTTTTGCCATGGGGCATTCCGCCTGAAGGCGGGACTACAAGCGGGGCCAACTCGGCGCTGAACGAGAGCATCTGGTGAGTTGGCGCTGCGGGGAGTTTTATCGTTAGGCGGGGTTTTGCCATGGCGCATTCCGCCTGAAGGCGGGACTACAAGCGGGGCCAACTCGGCGCGGAACGAGAGCATCTGGTGAGTTGGCGCTGCGGGGAGTTTTATCGTTAGGCGGGGCTTTTGCCATATGCACTTCCGCCCGAAGGCGGGACTACAAGCGGGCCAACTCGGCGCGGAACGAGAGCATCTGGCGAGTTGGCGCTGCGGGGCGTTTTATCTTTAGGCGGCGTTTTGCCATGGGGCATTCCGCCTGAAGGCGGGACTACAAGCGGGACCAACTCGGCGCTGAACGAGAGCATCTGGTGAGTTGGCGCTGCGGAGCGTTTTATCTTTAGGCGGGGTTTTTCCAAAGGCATTCCGCCTGAAGGCGGGACTACAAGCGGGGCCAACTCGGCGCGGAACGAGAGCATCTGGCGAGTTGGCGCTGCGGGGAGTTTTATCGTTAGGCGGGGTTTTGCCATGGCGCATTCCGCCTGAAGGCGGGACTACAAGCGGGGCCAACTCGGCGCGGAACGAGAGCATCTGGTGAGTAGGCGCTGCGGGGAGTTTTATCGTCAGGCGAGGTTTTGCCATGGGGCATTCCGCCTGAAGGCGGGACTACAAGCGGGGCCACCTCGGCGCGGAACGAGAGCATCTGGCGAGTTGACGCTGCGGGGCGTTTTATCTTCAGGCGGGGTTTTGCCATGGCGCATTCCGCCTGAAGGCGGGACTACAAGCGGGGCCAACTCGGCGCTGAACGAGAGCATCTGGTGAGTTGGCGCTGCGGGGAGTTTTATCGTCAGGCGGCGTTTTTCCATGGCGCATTCCGCCTGAAGGCGGGACTACAAGCGGGGCCAACTCGCGAGAACACGGGATCCAATCGCACGTTTACGGGAGCACTTGGCCCGGTCTCGTCCTTACTCGCCTTTCCACTTAACAAAGCCTTCAATGGCTTGGTACTGGGCCAAACCCAAACGATCGTACATGCTGGCGGTGGCGGCGTTGCGGGCCTCGGCTCGCTGCCAGAACTCGCGGGCATCCGAGCCCGGGAACAGGGCACGGTCTTTCTGCGATTCGTGCTTGAAGATGGCCTCGCGTTTGCGATCCACTTCCTGCGGACTCAGCGGCACGGCCATCTCGATTTCGTGGGCTGGCCATTCCTGCCAGGCCCCGCGGTACAGCCATACTTCGCATTGGCTCCACCAATCGTCCGATTGGCACACGCGACACGCGCGGAACAGGATCTCCAGACAGGTGCGATGCGTGCCGTGAGGATCACTCAAGTCGCCCGCGGCATAGATCTGGTGCGGCTTGACCTCGCGGAGCAAGTTAACTGTCAGATTCACGTCCTCGTCGCTGATCGGCTTCTTGCGGACCACTCCCGTCTCGTAAAACGGCAGGTCCTGGAAGTGCAACCGCTCATCCGGCACGCCGCAGACCTTGGCACCAAACGCCGCCTCGCCGCGGCGGATCAGGCCCTTCAATTGTTGCAACTCGGGAATGTCCGTCTGACCCGCCCCTTTCTGCTTGAGGAACTCGGAGATCCGCTGCGTGACTTGGTGCACCGCGTCGCTGGGGACCCCAAAAATATCGCAGAAGTCGGCGGCAAATTTGGCAAACCGCCAAGCATCGTCGTCGAATACCGCAATGTTGCCCGACGTCTGGTAGGCAATGTGTACCTCGTGGCCCTGGTCGGCCAACCGAGTCAACGTGCCACCCATCGAAATGACGTCATCGTCCGGGTGCGGTGAGAAGACCACCACGCGTTTGGGGAAGGTCACGCCGGGCGTGTTGGGCTTGCCGGCCGGCCAACCGGTGATCGTATTCTGCAATTGGCGGAAGACCTGCAAGTTGATCTCGTAGGCCGAACCGTATTCAGCCAACAAGTCTTGCAAGTGATGCTCGTTGTAATCGGCATCCTTGAGCATCAGTACCGGGCGGCCGACCAGCTGCGACAGCCAAATGACCGCGCGGCGGACCATGGTCTTGTCCCAGCGAACTTCGCCCAAGACCCACGGCGTCTGCACTTCGGTCAAAGCCGCCGCGGCCGCTTGATCCAACAGAAAGGTCGTCTGCGGGTGGTTCTGCAAGAAGGTCGCCGGCACTTGCGGCGACATCTCGCCCTCGATCGTGCGAGCGACAATCTTGGCCTTGCCCTCGCCAAACGCCAGAATAATGATCCGCCGAGCTTGCAAGATCGTGCCCACCCCCATCGTGATGGCTCGTCGCGGCACGTTCTCCACCCCAAAGAAATCGCTGGCGGCGTCGATTCGTGTCATGCCATCCAAGGTAATCAAACGCGTCTTGGACTCGGTGCCCGATCCCGGCTCATTGAAGCCGATGTGACCCGTGCGACCGATGCCCAACAACTGCAAGTCAATCCCGCCCGCTTGCGCGATCCGCTGCTCGTATTGCTGGCAGTAGTCCGCCACCTGTTCCGGAGCAATCGTGCCGTCCGGGATGTGGATCTGCTCCCGCGGGATATCGATGTGCGAAAACAAATGCTCGTGCATGAAGCGGTGGTAACTCTGCAGGCAATCCGCTTGCATGGGAAAGTACTCGTCCAAATTGAACGTGATCACGTTGGCAAACGACAGGCCCTCCTCCCGATGCATGCGGACCAATTGCGCGTAGACGTCCACCGGCGTGGAGCCGGTCGCCAGTCCCAACACGCAGCTGCGCCCCTCCACCGCTCGTTGGCGTATCAAGTCCGCAATCGTCCGCGCGACTCGGTAACTGGTCTGCCGCGATTCCGCGTAGATCTCGTACGGGATTCGAACCGGACCGCCTACGGTTTGTTGAGCGATCGGCGGTGCAGAAAAATCGATGGGGGCGGCATTGGTCATGGCGGGATCTTTCAAAACAAGTGACCGTTCACGGGTGCTCGAAGTTGCTCCTCCGCCTCCAGCCTATCGCTTGAAGCATTCCGCGGCGCAAAAGTCGACACACCCGCTCCGAATTCTTGACGATTATCGCCCCGCGTGTCAAGGACGCCACGGCCAGACCACTTACAGCCACGGCCAGACCTGGTACAGCCACGGCCAGAGCGCGTACAACCACGGATGGACCCATGGGTTGGTGCCCGCCACCAGGGCCGAAGCGGCACTCAAGAGGAGCAATAACCACGCCAGGCCCAACGCCCAGGGGCGACGGCGAATTGAATCGATCGCAGGTACCAGAGCCACCAACCACAGAGGCGACAACCAGAACAACCAACGCAGGGCACTGGCTTGGCCGCCGTAGTTCCGATCCAACAGCGGCCGCGACAGGTAGAACCCGATCACGACCAACGATAACGCCACCACGGCAAGCACCGCCCCGCGCACGACGTGACGATTCGGGCCGGACGCCGAGGGAGACCGCCAAGCGAGCCAGGCCCCCCAGACGCTCAAGAGCCACAGGGGCGTCAAGCTAAAATAACCGTGATGACCGATCAAGCAATGGAACGCGTACCAAACGAGCGAGGACTCGCCGGCGTCGATCCCGCCGCGTCGATGGTCGTGCCAATAACTCCCGGGGTAATCGTACCAATTCGCCCACGCGCGGATCTCGATTTGCTCGCTGCCATGCGGCTTCACGACCGCCAACGCTCGCCATTGGTCGCTCCGGGCTGGCCCCATGACGTAATCGCGAATCACCCAACGCTGGGCGACCCAACCGGGCAACGGGTACTGATTGTCCTCGATCAAAGTAAACGGTCCCAACTGCAGGCCCAGGCGACTGGACTGCCGATTCAACTGCCGCCGCATCTCGATCGGCATCTGCCCTGGTTGCAAGTCCTCCGCAAAGGCTTCGTCGACCATCAACAAAACAGGCCCATCGCTGCGAAAACTGTACGGCATTCTCAGCGTCCGGTGGGCGATAATGTTCGTGCCGAAGTAGGCCAAGGCGACGACCAACAGAGCCGGCAACATCCACCGCCAGGCCCGTTCGCGGCTGAGTCCAAAACCCGCTATCACGACCATCAGGGTCCAGGCCAGGGCGGGCAACTCGTTGGCCGCTGCCAATCCGCCGCTCGCGCCCAGGACGATCCACCACCCGCTGCGTTGGGGGTGACGCCACAGGGCCACCAGGGCGAATAGACTCCAATAGACCGCCATGACCGCGAAGTGATGATTGTTGAGCGTCACGGCAAAGGTCGTGACGTGCGTCCCCCAACAGGCCGCCGCAAACGTGAAGAAGCGACTCACTTCTGACACCCCTGGCCAACGGTCCAGAAACCAGGCGAACACGCCCAAAGTGATCGTCAACGGCAGGATCTGGCACACGAGGAGCAGGCCGCGGATCGAGGGGAAGAGGTTGGTGTTGAAGTCCAGCCACCCGAGCCGCTGGCCGGCGGCATACACACCCGCCACCGCCGTGGCCAACAACGGCGGTTTACTGGAGTACTCTCGCAGGCGACCATCGGCCCCCTCGTGTACGACCTTGTCGATCGTGTTCCAATGACGCGACTCGATGGGGTCATGCGTGTAGCGGTCGATCTCGTATCCGCCCGTCTCGACCAAAGCTCGTACGGTCACCCAGCGACTCCGGTCGTTGGCACTCAGCATCGGGCTGGTTTCGTTCCCAACTTTTCGCTCGGTCCAACCCAGTCGCACGGTCATCGAGGCAAACGCCGAAACCAACAATAAGGTGTAGACCAAACACCGCAACGGCCAGGCGACACGGGTGTCCGTCGACGTGAGATCGACCGCATCGGTCGGCTGTGATTCTTCCAATTCGCCACTCCTGGTAACCGGGCCAATGGCCCTCGTCAGCCCCGCCGCCCGCTGCGTCCTGATCCCACCCCGTCCAGACCGATGCCAACGACAGCCGAACACGGAACGACGCTGGGATGCGATTTTGTGGGCCGTTAATAGCGGAAGTGGATCTCGCGACGACGCAAATCAGCGGCCAAGGCGGGGACCGAGGTGAACAGGACAGCATCGACTCCCGCCGCTCGCGCCCCTTCAACGTTCTCTAACAAATCGTCCACAAAAAACAGTTCTTTCGTGTCGCTGTCGGCTTTCTCGGCCGCCCGCTGGTAGATCGCCTCGTCCGGCTTGGTCGCGTTCTCGCAGAAACTGAGCACCTGGACTTCGAACAGCCAATTCAACAACGAAAACTGCTGCGTGGCGACCTGCCAATGGGCGTCGCAGGTATTGGACAATAACCCGATTCGGTAGCCGGCCGACTTCAATCCGACTAGCAGAGGGACGATGGGAGCATTGAGCCAGAAGATATTGCCGAGGGCCGCCACGGCCGCCGACCGCTGGAGCGCACCTCCAAACCGCCGATTGAGCTGCGTCAACAAATCGTCCGTGCTCAACTGGCCACGTTCATACGGCAGGTGCACCTCGGGCGAGAACAGAAACGCCTGGACTTCGTCCACGGGTGCCGCCAAAGCATCGGCCACCTGCTGGCACATCCGCGCGTGACTGAAGTGCAGGATGACTTTACCCAGATCAAAGTAGAGAAATTCGGGTCGACGGTACATCGGTGTTGTTCTTACTCCATTCCCAACCAACGAGACAACCAGGACTTCTTCTGGCCCTCGGTCGCCAGCGGTGCGATGGGTTGCCCGACGACCAAGCCAAACCGAGACATGGGGACCTGCGGGTACCCGTTCGGGTCGACGCCCACCCCCCAGCCACCGGACCCGCTACTGGGCCCGCCAAAACCAGCGGACCCACCAATACCACCGAGTCCACCAAAACCAGTGGGTCCGCCGACAGGCGCACCGAATCCGGCGGAGGGCAACCACGCCTGGCCAGTCTCACCACTGGGCAGCCCGCCACCGCTTCCGGACATCCCCGCGGGACCGTAATAGCCAGCTCCAGCCGCATCGTGTGGCCGCAGCATGGCACCGCCCTGCGCGAAGGACTCGTCGTTGGCCACCTGGCAGGCTTGCAACAGTCGCTGCACATGTCCTACCAGCCGGTTCTTGGAGTAGCCGACTTTGACATCGATAACTTGATTGCGAAACACAAAGATGACGGTCGGGACCTGGACGATCCCGAGCCATTGGCAGAGTTCCGCGTTCTCAATCGGGCCGACTTGGACGCGGCCCAATGCCACGCCCTCGCCGACCGCCTGATGGACTTCATCAAAGACCTCGAACATCCCCGGATCCAACGGGTTCCACTCGGCCCAAAAATGGACCAAGGCCAGCCGTTGGCTGTGCTGCTGCACAAAACTTTCGAACTGCGAACCAGTCAACTGCCAGGGTATGTCGAGATCCATCGGGAATCCTAGGTGCCAATCTTCTTGCCAGGAGCGCCGGGCATGGCGATCAGGCCGGGGTCCACGTCACCAAACTCGTAGGTTTGCGGCCCGAGGACCGTGGTGTCCGCCAACAACTGCTCGCGTGTGATCTCTTGACCCGTGTAGCAGGCTTCACGACCCATGATGGCCATCAACGTCGAGTTGGTCATGTAGACGCCATCGTTGATCGGATTGCCTTCACGGATACTCTTGTACAGCGCTTCGTGCTCCAACACGTACATGCTGGGGGTACGACCACGATACCGCCAGGTCTCACCCTCCGAATCGATCGTGCCACGGAGGATCTTGGCATTGCCCTTGCTGCCCAAGATGTAATCGTCAACATCGTTGGCACAGCCCGCCATCTGCCGTGTGAAAGTAAAGGCCTTAACCCCATTCTCCCACTCGAAGGTGCAGGCGAAGTGATCGTAGACGTTGCCCCATTTCTCCTCGGTCCGGACTTGCCGTCCGCCCATGCCCACGCACTTCAGCGGGACTTCATCATTGTTCAGCCACAAGGCCTTGTCCAAGCTGTGAATGTGTTGTTCGGCGATATGGTCGCCACTCAACCAAGTGAAGTACAACCAGTTCTGCATCTGGTACTCCATCTCGGACCACTCAGGTTGACGCCCGCGGTGCCACAGCGTGCCGGTCAAGTAGTTTTCCTGAATCGCAACAATATCACCAATAGCACCATCTTGGATCCGCTGGATTACCTCGCGGACCTTCAGGTCATAACGCCAACACAGACCCGAGACGACCGCCAGCGACTTTTCCTTGGCTTCGCGACAGGCGGCCAAAACGCGTTGGCAACCGGGCACGTCGACAGCCACGGGCTTCTCGCAGAACACGTGCTTGCCCGCCGCAATCGCGGCCTCCATGTGCTGGGGGCGGAAGTGCGGGGTCGTGCAGAGCAACACCACATCGACATCCGAGGCCATGACCTGCTTGTAGGCATCAAATCCGTGGAACTGGTTCTCGGCCGGTACCTTGACCCGGTCGGGGAAGGCCTTCTCCAGCGACTCCAAGCAGCTGGGCAAACGGTCCGGGAACAAATCGGCCAACACGGTGATCTGCGTGTAGGGATCGGCATTCAAGGCATCATGAGCGGCGCCGGTGCCACGACCGCCGCAACCGATCAAACCGACCTTGAGAATGTCGTTGCCGGAGCGATGCACACCAGGCATGGCGGCTTGGGCTCCGCCGCCTAGCCACAAGCCCGCACCCAAAGTGGCCGAGCCCGCCACGAGGGACTGGCCTAAGAATTGACGACGGTCAGCGCCGGAGACCTGCGAGTCAACGGAATTCGGTTGGCCTGTGGCATTGCGTGAAGATTTTTGGCTCATGTTCGTTGGCACCTATCGAGGAAGGGTGAGTCGGGAGGGAGAGGGAAAACGGCGGGGCGGAAAACGGGCTTGTTGATTTTTCCCAGCCAAGCATGCAAAACTGCCGCCCGAATCAAGGGAGTCATGCCGACACACGACGTTTCCGTCTGAATCGAAACACCTAAGGGCTTGTTGATTTTTCCAGAATTGCTCGCGAATTCGCTGCCCAATTCAAGAAATTCGGGCGAAAACTCGAGGTTTTCGCCTCAATCGAAATGCTTGACGCATTCCGCTCCGGAAAAATCAACAAGCCCTTGGCGCATTCCGCTACGGAACAACCAACAAGCCCTAACGAGTTTCCGGGAGTTAAAGTATCATTGACCGCCCAGGCCGGTGCAAGACCACCGGGGCAGGGGGGTCCGCCGCGTTTCAGAGACCCATGTTGCCCAGCAACATGCCCAGCCGATTCAACAGTGCGGCGGTCTCGGGGTAGTCCACGCTGAACTGCTCGGCCAGTTCCTGCAACGTGTGCGGCGAGTCGTCAACGCTTGCGACCTCTTCGGGCGAATGGGCGGTGCTGCCGTCTGAGGCCGTCCCCCCAACCGCCCCAGTGGTTGCCGCGGCCGTTGCGACCGGCGCCACCAAGTCCCCGTCGCCACGTCGTTGGTCCTGCAGCACCCGCTGCACGTCCACCACCACCTGCTCGAGGGATTGGATCAAACGCGGATCCAACTTCTGATGCGTGGCGACCACTTGGCTGAGCTCCTGATGCAGTGCCGCCAATTCTTCTCCCAGTCGTTCCGACTCCATTGCCGAATCCTTCTTTGTCCGAATAAAAACGCCCCAAGATCTCAGTTCACTATCCCCACGGACCCCAAGAACCGCGGCTCCAACCGTGTCTACCGGTGGTGGACGGCTACGGCAAGGGTCCTGTCGGCCCAACGGGCCGGCGGAGCAATTGGGTTCGGGCCGAGCTGCTGGTGGCAACGTTGGTGAACCTCAACGACTCCGGTCCTTCCCAAACTCGGCATCGACCGCCATCTAGCGTCAAACCAGCAGAGGGCTGCTGGTGTACACCCCGACCGCCATCTAGGGTCAAACCAGCAGAGGGCTGCTGGTCTACATCCCGCCCCCGCGTCAACCCGCCCCAGGCGATGTCTCTGGTAAGCGATCGGCAAACCGGTTATTCTGGGCGGGTGGTCGGCGTGATCACGTGGATCCAGACCGCGGCTTGATTATAAACGAATGCACAGGCGCTCATGAGTACTGTCACGAAGAAATCGTCGAAAACTTCCTCGCAGGCCTACGACGCTTCATTGGACGAGTTGATCGAAAAGGACTCGGTGGTCACCCAGCGAGGTCGTCTGCCCAAGCCAGAGAAGGTGGATAAGGACAGTCGCATCTTGTGGGAGTACGTGATTCCGGTCGTGGTGATGCACCTGTTGATCCCGCTGGCATTTCTGCCCTACTTTTTCTCCTGGTGGGGCGTCTTGTTCATGCCGATCGGCAATTACATCTTCACCTCGCTGGGCATCGGGGCTGGGTACCATCGCCTGTTGACCCACCGCGGCTTCACATGCCCGCGCTGGTTGGAGTACACACTGAGCACCTTGGGCGTCTGCAGCTTGCAGGACTCGCCGGCTCGCTGGGTGTTGGTGCATCGCGTGCATCACCAACACAGCGACCACCAACCGGACCCGCATACACCGCGAGTCAGTTGCTTTTGGGCGCACATGGGTTGGTTGTTTATCGACAATCGCGAACTGAGTACCGCGGCGGCTTATGACAAGTACGTCCGCGACTTGATGCGGGACGGCTACTATCGCTGGTTGCAGCGCGGCATCAATTGGGTTTTAGTCTACGTCTACCATGCCATCGCCATCGTTGCGGTGGGTGCCGCCGTGGGCTGGTTGTGGACGGGCACGACGGCCGGCACCCTGCAGACGGCCGGGCAATTTGCCATGTGGGGCGTGGTCATGCGAACCGTATTCACTTGGCATGTGACCTGGGGGATCAACTCGTTTTCACACATGTGGGGCTACCGCAACTACCAGACCCGCGAGGACTCGCGGAACAATTGGCTGTTCGCGCTCTTGACCAACGGCGAGGGCTGGCACAACAATCACCACGCCGATCCGCGGTCCGCCCAGCACGGTCACCGCTGGTGGGAGATCGACTTGACCTACCTCTCCTTGCTGGCCTTGGAGAAAGTCGGCCTGGTCAAAGACTTGGTCCGCCCGAACCATTCCGCCTTGGAGCGGAAGTCAGTCGCCTGAGCGGGCTGTGACCTGAGCGGGCTGTGACCTGAGCCCTATCAGTACCGTCCCGCGCCCCCCGCAACGCTCGCTCGCTCGTGAGGAAGCTCGCCATGACCGAACCCTTGAATCGCCGTCGCTTTATTTCTCGTTCTGCTCAGGGTGCCGCGGTGGCGGCCACTTTGGCGGGTTCTTTGGGAGCTCGGTTGCAGGCCGCCGACCAGGCGACGGGCGAAGTGGCTGCCCAGATCAACCACTCCGTCTGCAAGTGGTGCTACTCAGGCGTGTCGCTGGAGGAGCTGTGCCGCGCGGGCAAAGAGTTCGGCCTGCAATCGGTCGAGTTGTTGCAGCCGGAGGAAATCGCCACCCTGCGTCAGTTCGATCTGACGTGCGCCATGATCTCCAACCCCACTGCCAAGGCGGACGATGGCAAGACCGTGGGCGGCATCACCTTGGCGTGGAACCGCCCGCAGTACCACGGCGTGTTGGTCGAGGCCTACAAGGCCCAGATCAAGAAGTGCGCCGATGTGGGCATGACCAACTTGATCTGCTTCTCCGGCAATCGCGACGGCATGGACGACCAGGAAGGCCTGGAGAACTGCGCCGCCGGTTTGAAGCAGATCCTGCCGTACGCGGCCCAGATGGGCGTGACCCTGACCATGGAACTGCTCAACAGCAAAGTCGACCACGGCGACTACATGTGCGATCGCACGCCCTGGGGCGCTGCCCTCTGCGAGCGCCTAGACGCGGACAACTTCAAATTGCTGTACGACATCTACCACATGCAAATCATGGAGGGGGATGTGATCGCTACGATTCGCCAGTACCACCAGTGGATCAGTCACTTTCACACGGGCGGTGTGCCGGGCCGGAACGAAATTGACGAAACTCAGGAACTATTCTACCCTGCCATCATGCGAGCGATTGTCGCCACGGGTTACACCGGGTTTGTCGGTCAAGAGTTCATCCCCAAACGGGCCGATAAACTGGAGTCGCTCAAGCAGGGGGTCACCATCTGCACCGTCTAACTGCGTGTGGTAAAGGGGTCAGGCGTGTGGTAAAGGGGTCAGGCGTCAATTGTGCGAAGCACCCGCAGGCACCGTTCCGGCAATTGACGCCTGACCCCTTTACCACACCGTCAATTGTGCGAAGCACCCGCAGGGCCGTTCCGGCAATTGACGCCTGACCCCTTTACCGCACCGCGCTGCACCGTCTAGGAGTTGAACGCATGTCGGCCCCCACCACCGCTGAACCGGCCCAATCCAAGGAACAATCGGGCACCCAGTTTCGTTGTTTTGGCGGCTGCCCCGGGCGGCACTCGGTGTTCGAAGTCCTCTACACGTGTCCCACCTGCGGCGGTCTGCTGGAGGTGGAACACCCGCTCGAGCCCCTGCGGCAACGCAACCCCTACAAATGGCAATCGTTGTTCGACTCGCGCTCCAGCACCACGACTTGGCCGTATGGCAGCGGCGTGTGGGGGCTGCGGGAATGGGTCATCCCGGAACTGCGTGACGAGAACATCGTCAGCATGTGCGAGGGGAACACGAACTTGTTCTGGGCCGATCGACTGGGGCAACAATTGGGGGTACCCGACCTGTGGATCAAGCTGTGCGGCAACAGCCACACCGGCAGCTTTAAAGATCTGGGCATGACCGTTCTGGTCAGCGTGGTCAAACAAATGATGGCCCGAGGCAGCTCAGTGCGAGCGGTGGCCTGTGCCAGCACGGGGGACACGAGTGCGGCCTTGGCTGCTTACGCCGCCTACGCGGGCATCCCGGCCATTATCTTTCTGCCGGCTGGCAAAGTCAGCACCGCCCAATTGATTCAACCGGTGGCCAACGGCGCGCGTGTCTTGGCGTTGGACACGGACTTCGATGGCTGCATGAAGATCGTGCAAGAAGTGACCGCCGACCAATCGATTTACCTGGCCAATTCCATGAATAGCCTGCGGATCGAGGGCCAGAAGACCGTGGGTATCGAGATCATTCGCCAATTCGATTGGGAAGTGCCGGATTGGATCGTGATCCCGGTGGGTAACTTGGGCAACATCAGCGCCTTGCACAAGGGCTTCCGCCTGATGATGGACCTGGGACTGATCACACGTATGCCGCGACTGGTGGCCGCTCAAGCCCAGTCGGCCAACCCGTTCTATCGCGCCTTTCAAGCCGGCTTTAGCAACAAGGTGTCCGTGACTGCGCAAGACACGTTGGCCAATGCCATTCGCATCGGCGATCCCGTGTCGTACCAAAAAGCCGTCCTGGCGATCCAAGAGAGCGATGGGATCGTGGAACAGGCGTCGGAAGAGGAACTGACCGAAGCCGCAGCACGAGCCGATCTGACGGGCATGATGTGCTGCCCACACACCGGCGTGGCCCTAGCCGTGCTGCAAAAGCTGATCCAACGCGGCGAGATCCAACGGCATCATCGGACCGTGGTCATCAGCACCGCGCACGGATTAAAGTTTACAGATTTTAAGGTCGGTTACCACCAAAAGACCTTGCAGCAGATCGCTTGTCGCCACGCCAATCCACCGGTGTATTTGCCCGCCGATGCCAGTGCCGTGCGCGACAACATCGATCAATGGCTGGATGGCCAAGCACAGCGTCAAAGCTAATCGAACCACGGAAAACCCCGAGTAACATTGGTCGTTTCAGCGGTCATTCACTGTCCGATGGGACCGATGTACTGTTTGGCGATCACGACCTGGTCGAACCAGACGATGTTCTGTTCGTGCTGGGTCCAGCGGTCGGTGACGTAACTCTCCAGCGTGAAGGCGTTGGCCCACAGGTCGCCGGAAGTCCGCCAGGGGATCTCGATCCAGTGCCCGACCAATTGGCCGTCGATCCAGAAGGCCTGTTCGCCATCGGCTTGGCCGGGCGTGTTGTGCTTGAGCATCATTTCCACACAGATCCAGCGGTCCGTTTCGATCAGCGGTTGGTCGGCTGGGCGAAACGCGTTGCCCCAAAACTTCCCATCGGGACTGGGTTCCATCTGGTACCAATAGCTGTAGAAATTCCACTTGCCCGGCGGGCGCAAACGCCCCCAATCCCCAAAGGGTTCGATGGCCGTCGAGAACCGCTCGTCGCCTTGCGGTCGGATGCCCGCTCCACCGAAGCCACTCCAAGCGTCGCGGCCCCGCAACGCTTTGTTGGCTCGCAGGGTACAGAAGTGGTGCACATAATCGCAGTTTTTGTCAAAACGCACATAAAAGCGAATATACACGGCATCGGTGGGCTGGAACCATTGGGTCAAGCCGCCGCCCGTGTTCTGACTCAGCGTCGCGGTGACTTGCAGAGCAGCGTTGTCCCCCCCGAGCCCCTCGAGGGGCAGGTCGACGCGCCGCAGGACGGCCCCTTCCGGATCGCGAACCTCCCCCCAACGGGACTGGTAGTCCTCGGCCGAGAAGTCCTCGAACAAGATCACGGCCGAGTCCTCCGCCAGGCCTCGATCGCCAGGATACTTAGCGGCCAGGCCCAACCCGGAAGGCAAGCGTGCCTCGGCCGCCACGTTCCGCTGGCCGTCCACGTCCGCTCCCGCTCCCAAGCGGGGCGTGGCCGCGGTCGGCGGCGCGGTCGCATCTTGAGCGCCTAGCCACGCGGGGCGACACACGATCAGCAGCCCGATGGCCGCCAGGCAGCAGAAAAACGCCCCAGCACCTGGCCGACGAGCTGCATTCGTTGGGCCCGCTGCCCCGCATCGGGCCAAATCGGCCCATCCAGCCGGAGTAGTTAAAACCGCCGGGGCAGACAAAACCGCCGGGGCAATTGAAACCGCCGGAGCAATAAAAACCGCCGGAGCAATTAGACCTGCGTGGTTCGTTGCGAGAACTGGCGATTGGGTCGCTGGATCCGAGTGGCTCATCCCATCACTCCTGGCCACCGCAGCGGGCGGCGTTTGAGATCATTCTGACTCTTGGCAGGCCGAGCAGCTGCCTTTGAGCAGCACCTCGGTGACCTTGCCCACTTTTTTCAGCTCGCGGTTTTCCTTGGTGATCGGCCGCATATCGAGCGGCTCCAGGCAGGTGATTTCACCGCAGTCCAGGCAGAGAAAATGCGGGTGCGCGTCCGCCCCCAGATGAGTGCTCGACACACGTTCGTACCGCCAGACGTGGTCGCCCAGCTCCATGCGCCGCAGCAACCCAGCCTCGGTCATATCATTCAAGGCTCGGAAAATGGTGGAAGCATCCGAGCCCTGCGAGGTCAATTGTTCGACCAATTCGGCGTGGGTCCGCGGCCGAGCCTCACCGCAGACCGACTGCAGCACAGCGATGCGGCCCGGGGTAGCCCGCAGCCCGACGCCCCGAATCAATTCGCGAGCTTCGTCGGTCGTCAAGGTCTGCGGCTGGTTCATCGGTAGTGATCTTCGCTCAGGAAACAGGTCATCGATTCTGTTGGCTTGGCGGGGCAGCCGCCAGCGACCCAGCATGCCCGAAAGGGTCCGTCCCGGGCACAAATCGCTGGATTTACTATAACTCGAACCCGCAGCAAATGCAATTCATTGTCGCTTGGGCGGCCCCCGGGAGGGGAGGAGGCGTAGGGTAGCGGCAGGGCGTAGGGTTTGGCCGTGGGGCGTTGAGGGAGGGGTGATGGGGCTTTTTTGCCGATGCCAAGGGACTGGGAAAGACCCGGAGCCGGGTGAGGCTCACCAACGTTGCCTACCAAGCCGAGAAACAGCCCCCAGGCCCACGGAGGACCGCGCCCAGGCCCGGCAGGAAGCCAAGGCACAGAACATGGCGGGCAGAAAGATGGCGGAGAAGGATGCTTGGTGCAGAAGATGGGGACGGTGCTTCGGTGCTTGCGTGCTTGGTGCTTGGTGCTTGGTGCTTGCGTGCTTGGTGCTTGGCGCCTGGTGCTTGGTGCTTGGTTGGCAAGACACGATCGTTGATCCAACAAGAACTTTGTCGCCATCTGCCCCCGCCCCATGAGCAATCGCCCCCAGGCCCGGAGGGCCGGCACAAGACATGGCAGGGTGAATAGGCAGAAAAGTTTTGGGCAGAAAGATGGGGAGCCCGCCGTTGGACTCGGACTCAGCGCAGCGTCTCTCGCGCCCCTTCCATCGCGAGGCGGGCGACAAGCCAGCACTTCAATTGCGGCGGGGCTGTGCTAGAATCCTAGCGATTGTAGGGATCCGGCTCAGATTTCACACCCATTTTCCACCAGCGACCATGGCGAACGGCAAACAATACGATTGCATCTACGACTACGACGTCATCGTCGTCGGGGCGGGGCATGCTGGCACGGAAGCGGCCATGGCGGCCGCTCGGGTCGGGGCTCGGTGCGTTCTGTTGACGGCCAACTTGGACACGGTGGGCCAGATGAGCTGCAACCCGGCCATCGGGGGCGTGGCCAAGGGCCATATGGTGCGCGAAATCGATGCCCTGGGTGGCATCATGGGCTTGGCCATCGATCGCACCGGACTGCAGTTCCGCATGCTCAACAGCAGCAAAGGTCCTGCGATGCACTCGCCTCGGGCCCAAGCCGACAAAAAGCTCTACCAGCGGGAAATCAAGCGATTGGTCGAATCGTGCCCGAACGTCGATCCTCGGCAAGAAATGGTACTGGATCTGATCACCGAAGAGGTCGACCAGCGGACTCGAGTGGTTGGGGTGGAAGTGCAGGGCGGGGCGTTGTACCGCGCCCCGGCGATCGTATTGACGACGGGCACTTTCCTGCAGGCCGTCATGCACACGGGGGAAGCCAAGACGGCAGGCGGTCGAGCGGGCGAGGGGACCACGGCGGGGATCAGCGGTGCGCTGCATCGACTGGGGTTCGCCGTCCAACGCTTCAAGACCGGCACCCCCGCGCGACTCAATGGTCGCACGATCGATTATTCGCAAACCGATCGCCAACCGGGAGACGAGCAGCCGCAACCGTTCTCGTTCCTGCATGATCGCATCGACGTGCAACAGTTGCCCTGTTGGATCACTCATACCAACGATGCCGTCCACGACCTGATTCGCCGCAACTTGCATCGATCGCCCATGTTCAGCGGCCAGATCTCGTCGAGCGGCCCGCGTTACTGCCCCTCGATCGAGGACAAAGTGGTCCGTTTCGCTGACAAGACCTCGCATCAACTGTACTTGGAACCAGAGGGATTCGAGACGACGGAAATCTACGTCAACGGGATTTCGACCAGTCTCCCGAGGGATGTGCAAGATGCGATGATCCGTTTGATTCCGGGGCTGCAACACGCACAGATCATGCGTTACGGCTACGCGGTTGAATACGATTATTGCCCGCCCGATCAACTCTGGCCGACCCTGGAGAGCAAGCGGGTCGCCGGGCTGTATTTCGCTGGGCAGATCAACGGCACGACCGGCTACGAAGAGGCCGCGGCCCAAGGCCTGTTGGCGGGTGCCAACGCCGCCTTGCAACTGGCCAGCAAACCCGGCTTGGTCTTGGATCGCGATGCCGCCTACATGGGCGTCTTGATTGACGACTTGGTCACCCGGAGTGTGGACGAGCCCTACCGGATGTTCACCAGCCGCGCGGAGTATCGCCTGTTGTTGCGGCAAGACAATGCGGACCGACGCTTGACGCAATTGGGATACGAGGCTGGCTTGGTCGATCAGACGCGCTACGATCGCTTGGTGGCCAAAGAACAAGCCATCGCGTCCGCCGTAAAACTGCTGCGAGAGAATCGGCATCAGGACCAGTCGCTGGAGAAACTCATGCGGCGTCCGGAGACCACGTGGGAGTTCCTCTGCGAGGTGCTACCGGACTTGCGAGCGTTCTCGCCCGAGGTCGCTCAGTCGGTCACGTTCGACATCAAATACGCGGGCTACGTGGTTCGACAGGCGGTGGCCATCGAAAGGCAGCGTCGTTTGAGCGACAAGCGGATCCCCACCGATCTGGACTTCACCCAACTGGGGCACCTCCGCGCCGAGGCCAAAGAAAAGCTGACGCGGATTCGACCGGCCAACTTGGATCAAGCCAGTCGCATCAGTGGGATCACGCCGGCGGATATTGCGGTTCTAATGATGCATCTAAAGTAGCTGGTAGGCGGACCTCGAAGGTGGTGCCATGTTTCGCGTCACTCTTGAGTACACGCACTTGACCACGCAGTCGGTGCGCGATGGTGCGGACCAGGTACAAGCCCAGGCCCGTGCCCTTCTTTCGCCGTTCCAACTCGCTTTCCAACCGCACGAACCGATTGAAAATGCGGGCTCGATCGCGGAGTGCGATGCCGGCCCCATTGTCTTGGATCAACAACTGCAGTTGCTGGCGGGGCGCGACATACTTGGCGGTGATTTGCACCACCGGTGGGTTACCGCCGTACTTGACCGCGTTGCTCAAGAGGTTGCCCAGCATCAACCGCAACTCGCTCTCGGGGGCTCGGACCACCGAATGGTCGCACAGCACTTCAAACGTGGCGCTCGGCTCGCGTTCGCGAAAGTCCTCGACCAACGACTCCAACAACGCGTCCACTCGAATTTCAGTCACCTGTTCTTGATTGATCGGTTGGTCCAGGCGAGCGGCCGACAGGACCTGGTTGATCATCGTGTCCAAACGGTTTGCATCGGACAACATCAGGCGATAAAACGTGCCGCGTTCCTCCTCGGATAGATCTTGGGCATGGAGCGTCTGCAACGCCAGTTTCAAGGAGGCGATCGGCGTTTTTAGCTCGTGCGTGACCGCATCGATAAAGTTGGCTTGTCGGGCTGTGGAGTTGATGACTTTGATGGACAAGACCAAATAGGTGATGATGCCGATCAAAACCAGGAGGAAGCAGATGGCGCCGACCGTCAACAGGATCCAATACAAGTGCGGCGAGGGATCCTGGATCGCCCAAAAGACATTGAGCAAGACCCAGCCCGTGGTCAAGAGCAAGACCAAGACGATCAGCACGACCCCCAGGGTGATCGGCAATTTCAGCGAACGGCGTTCCATGATCAAGGTAAGGCAGACAGGGTGAA
Source organism: Pirellulaceae bacterium (assembly GCA_018402565.1). GTDB lineage: Bacteria > Planctomycetota > Planctomycetia > Pirellulales > Pirellulaceae > M30B19. The sequence continues at coordinate 38,355 of JAGYIQ010000009.1, forward strand.
AAGGTGAGGGAAAGGAGCCATCCAGCAGCCGACGCTCTGCCAGCCGCTCGGGGGCCATTTTACTCCGGTCATTCAGCCAGGGAACTAGCCGTCCGCCAGCTTAACAGAACGCTGCAGCATTCGTCCTGCTCGCACTCGTAGTTGAAATACAGTCCTGGGGGCGGAAGAAGGCTTGCGGGCGTAGGGCGAAGGGCGAAGGGCGTAGGGCGTAGGGCGAAGGGCGTAGGGCGAAGGGCGAAGGGCGGAGGGCGAAGGGCGGAGGGCGAAGGGCGAAGGGCGAAGGGCGAAGGGCGTAGGGCGTAGGGCGTAGGGCGAAGGGCGAAGGGCGTAGGGTTGGGGCGAAGGGCGAAGGGCGTAGGGCGAAGGGCGGAGGGCGTAGGGTTGGGGCGTTGAGAGGCGATGGGGCTTTTGCGACGCCAAGGTTGGGAAAGAATCGGAGCCGTCGAGATTCACCAACGTAGCCAAAAATTGCCCCGCTCGAACCCAGTTGCTCCCAGGCCCTGAGGGCGTGCACAAGGACGTGGCGGGAAGAAAAGGCAGAAAGATTCTGGGCAGAAAAATGGGGGAGCGTCAACTGACGCTCGTATGGGAACCCACCACAAATGCGATTCGAGTACGAGTACGAGTACCGCTGCGCTGAGTACAAGGCACCCACTACGCCCCACGCTCTACGCCCTACGCCCTACGCCCTATCGTTGGAAACACCGAGAGCCACAGACGATAACCAATGTGGCCCCCATCTGCCCCGCTCGAACCCACTTGCCCCCAGGCCCGGAGGGCCGACACAAGGACGTGGCGGGAAGGCAAGGCAGAAAATTTTTGGGCAGAAAAATGGGGGAAAGGTGCTTGGTTCTGGGTGCATTTTTTGGTCCTGCTCGTGCTTTTTTTGGTCCTGCTCGTGCTCGTGATCGTAATCGTAATCGAATACAGCACGGCTGAAGCGAGTGCGGTTCTTGACTCTCGGCGCCTTCATTTTTTATTTTTTATTACTCATTTTTCATTACTCATTCTTTAACTCTCAATTCTCAGAGCCAAACTAGTTTCCAAGCCAAACTTCTAGCATAAAGAACACCTCGCCCCATCTGCCCCGCTCGAACCCAATCGCCCCCAGGCCCGGAGGGCCGACACAAGGCATGGCGGGAAGAAAGGGCAGAAAAATTTTGGGCAGAAAAATGGGGGAGCGCCAACTGGCGATCGTATGGGAACCCACCACAAATGCAATTCGAGTACGAGTACGAGTACGAGTACGAGTACGAATACCGCTGCGCTGAGTACAAAGCACCCACTACGCTCTACGCCCTACGCCCTATCGTTGGAAACGCCGAGAGCCACAGACGATCACCAACGTGGCCCCCATCTGCCCCGCTCGAACCGAATCGCCCCAGGCCCGGACGGCCGACACAAGAACGTGGCGGGAAGAAAAGGCAGAAAAATTTTGGGCAGAAAAATTGGGGAAAGGTGCTTGGTTCTTGGTGCTTTTTTTGGTCCTGCTCGTGCTTTTTTTGGTCGTGATCGTGATCGTGCTCGTAATCCTAATCGAACACAGCCCGAGTGAAGCGAGTGCGGTTCTTGACTCTTGGTGCCTTCACTTTGCAATTTTTATTACTCATTTTTCATTACTCATTCTTTAACTCGCAATTCTCAGAGCCAAACTAGTTTCCAAGCCAAACTTCTAGCATACAGAACACCTCGCCCCAAGCTGCCCGCTCGAACCCAATCGCCCCCAGGCCCGGAGGGCCGACACAAAAACGCGGCTGGAAGGCAAGGCAGAAAAATTTTGGGCAAAAAAATGGGGAGCGCCAACTGACCCTCGTATGGGAACCCACCACAAATGCAATTCGAGTACGAGTACGAGTACCGCTGCGCTGAGTACAAGGCACCCACTACGCCCCACGCCCCACGCCCTACGCTCTACGCCCTACGCCCTACGCCCTACGCCCTACGCTCTACGCCCTACGCTCTACGCTCTACGCTCTACGCTCTTCACCCTCGCGGCGGCGCGGGGCATTCGCTAGGATTGTGGCTGGAGTAGGGGGGGCGGTGGGGGGAAACTGTCGAGTGGGAGGGAAGCGTGAGCCAAGCGGGGTCGTCGCACCGAAATTATCACGATTGTCATTGGGTGCAGGTAGCCACCTGCGACGGCCTGCGTTTGGACGGGTTGTTGCATGACGAGACTTGGGACGCGGGAGAAAAAGTCACGCGGCGGGAGCGGACCGTGGTGTTATTGTTCCATGGGGCTGGGGCGAATTTTTATGGTCCCTCGTTGATCAACCGCGTGGGGACGCATCTGTTTCGAGCCGGTTGGCCAGTTCTGCGTGTCAACAACCGCGGCCACGACGGCTGGCATGTGGCCTTTCGGGGCGGCAAGATGACGCAGATGGGGGCGGCATTTGAGCGGATGGAGGAGTCCGTCTGGGACGTGCAGGCCTGGCTGGGGTGGCTGCAACGCAACGGCTACTCCCGCGTGATCCTGGCCGGACATAGCCTCGGGGCCTTCAAGTTGGTGCATGCCCTGGCTCAGGCCCCCGACGCCTGTTCGGGGGTGTTGGCGGCGGTGGCGATCAGTCCGCCGTGCCTGTCTCAATCCCTGTTTTCGGCCGCGGCCCAGGGCGAATTGTTTCGCCGCACGGTGGCTCAGTGCCAGGAATGGGAGGCGGCCGGGCGGGGCCAGGAGGTATTCGCTGCCCAGTACCCATTCCCGATGTTGATCTCGGCGGGCTGTTATCTGAACAAGTACGCTTCGGGTGAACGCTTCAACTTCACGCACTGGCATGAGAGGCTGTCGCCTCCCGTTCTGTGGGTCTATGGCGGTGGTGAGTTGGCCTCGCACGAAGCGTTGGCGCGAGGCATCGAGGGCCTGGAGCGGTCCCTACCTGCGAGTCAGCAATTGGTGACGATCCCGGAGGCAGATCACTTCTTCACGGGATGGTCCCGCGAGGTCTGCGTGGCTGTCGAGCAATGGTTGGAGAAGTATCGCTAATGCAGAGCCCTCGGCCGATTGATTCCCCTGCCTCCGTGCCCGCGGACGGTGCTCATGCCAACCCAGCGGCAATTGTGGCGCGGAACCTGCACAAGAGCTACGGCGACCAGACCGTACTGCGACGCATTGGTCTGGAGATCCCTCAGGGCCAGTTCGTGTGTTTTTTGGGAGCCAGCGGTTGCGGCAAGTCCACGCTCTTGAGATTGTTGGCGGGGCTGGAAACGCCCGACGACGGTGCCGCTCCTAACGGGGTGAGGCCAGCTGCGATGGGGTCTGGTGGGGTGGGGTCACTTGGGGCGGATGAACCCTCCGACTTGCGACTGGAGTCGCCCGGAACCGAGGTCGGCGGGCCGCGGTTGGGCTTTGTCTTCCAACAAGCGAATCTGCTGCCGTGGCGGACGGTCTATCGAAACATTGAATTGCCTTTGCGTTTGCAGGGTGTGACGGCGGCCCAGCGGCGGGCGGCGGTAACGCGGGCCTTGGCCCAGGTGGGACTCAACGAGCGGGACGGCGAGAAGTGGCCGCGAATGCTGTCGGGGGGGATGCAGATGCGCGCCAGTCTGGCGCGGGCCTTGGTGACGGCCCCCCAGATCATGTTGCTGGACGAGCCGTTCTCGGCGTTGGACGAAGTGCTCCGCCAGCGTCTGGGTGAAGAGCTGCGCCAGTGGCACCAACAACTCGGTTGGACCACCGTCTTTGTGACCCATCATGTCTCCGAGGCGGTGTTTTTGGCCGATCGGATTCTGCTGTTCCGCAGCCTGGCTCAAGCACCCGAGGCCGAATCGTTGGTGGCGGATTTGCCGATCCAATTCAATCAACCACGGCAAGCGGAACTGCGTGAGAGTCGCGAATATGTGGAGACCGTGATCCAGGTGACCAAACGACTGCGAGAGGTGCAAGCGTGACACAAACAGCTCGCTCGACAACGCGAGGACGCGTACCGGCGCCCGCTTCGCGAATCCTGGCGGTATTGGGTCCGATCCTGGTCCTGTGCGCCGTGCTGGTCGGATGGCAGGCCCTGGTGTGGTTGCGTGACATTCCAAAATTTATTTTGCCGGGCCCCTTGGAAATCCTTCGATCGGTGCAAGCCGATGGCGCTCGGTTGCAGGCGGCCACGTGGCGGACGGTGGCGGAAGCCGGCAGCGGCTTGGGTGTCAGCCTACTGGTGGGCTTCCTACTGGCCAGTCTCCTCAGTCAGGCGAAATGGATCCGGGCCAGCTTCATGCCCTACGTTTTGATCTTTCAAACCGTGCCGATCATTGGCGTCGCGCCGCTGCTGATCACCTGGTTTGGCAATACCTTCAGTACCGTCGTTTTGATTTCGTCGTTTATCAGCATTTTCCCGGTCATCAGCAACACGACCACAGGCTTGATCTCTGTCGACGCTGCGCATTTGGATCTGTTTCGGCTCAACCGCGCGACACGGTGGCAGATCTATTGGTACTTACAAGTTCCAACGTCCCTGCCGCTGTTCGCGGCCGGGGCCAGGATCGCGGCCGCCGCTTCGGTATTGGGCGCTTGCGTGGGAGACTATTTTGTCGGCTCAGGCCAGCAGGAAGGACTGGGGTTCTTAGTGTTCCAAGCCAAGGACCGCGATGCAGGCTTGATGTTTGCCACACTACTTGTTTTGACCATTATTGGATTTCTTTTCTTTTCCCTGACGACTGCGATTTGCCGCGTTGCGTTGCTGCGTTGGGAAGACCAACGACTGTAGTGAAGACCACTCCCACGCGAGTGCCGAGAACACCGATCGAGCGGCGAACAAGAGCCCCGAAACAGCGGTTACGTGAGGGGGTATAAACGGGTTGTCAAGACCCCAAAATCCAGCAAATCGGGGGCGTTTTTTTTTTCGTCAGACCGGCTTGTTACCCTAGGTTGACAATCGATTGGGAAAGGTCAGAATGACTCGCGATGCTGTGAAGCCATTCACGACATCGCCAGGTGACAGGAGGTTGCTTGACCGAGGTTCCTGTGATGCCAATGAGTGGCTGTACGTGGGTTGATTGGACTCGATTCTCGTAGTTTTTGGAACGTTGGTATGGAGAGTGTTGACGTAGGAGTGAGTCTTTCGGCAACGAGGAGCAAGAGGCTCCCGCTCTTTCATTTTGAAACTCGTGCAACTTGACCATTGAAGACTTTAAGAGACGCCCAAACCCTGTGTGCTCCCCGAGCGATAAGACAGTCGGAGATAAGATAGGCGGAGATAAGATAGGCGGAGACAAGATAGGCGAACACGCCGCGTTATTGGCCTTTGGCGCGAATCTGGGGGATCCCACACAGGCTTGGACCGAGGCTCTGGAGCGATTAGCGCAGCGTGGTGTTAGGATAACAGCCACCAGTGGCCTGCGTGAGACGGCTCCGGTGGGCGGGCCCGCGGGCCAAGCCACGTTTCTCAATGCGGCCATGACCGTCGCGACCTCACTTTCCGCTGAGGCCCTCGTGGAGCAGTTATTGGCGGTCGAACGGGAAGTCGGCCGCGTGCGTCAGACTCGGTGGGGCCCGCGTCTGATCGATTTGGATCTGCTCCTCTACGACGACTTGGTCAGCGTTGCCCCCAATTGCGTCGTGCCACATCCCCGGATGACTTTTCGCCGCTTCATGCTGGATCCGGCCTGCGAGGTGGCGGCCGAGTGGCGGCATCCGCTGACGGACTGCTCGCTGCGCGAATTGCAAGTGCAACTGCACCGAGCGACGCGGTGCGTTCTGCTCTCCCATGAGGTAACGGAGCGTGCAGCCGACGGTGGGGTTTCCCAACCGAGTGGCTCGTGGGGAGCGGATCAGGCGTCAGCCCTATTGGCCGTTACGGATTGTCTCCACCAGACCGGCTGGGAGCTAACCTGCCAGGATTCTCCACCGGAGTGTCCAACGAGTGAGTTGCCGCGTCTGACGTTGTTGGTGACGACCGGCCTGCACCCCCCGGTAGGACAGGTGCGGGGGCCGTATCTTTGCTTGCCACTGGCCGAACCGCAGACCTGGGTGACGGAGATCCAGGCGGCATTGCAGGCGATGGACTGAGCCGGTCGGCGGCATGGGCGGGTAGGATCCGGGGCGGCGACGCGAGTTATGTTTCAGGAGTGCAACGGGGCCCGGTCGACCGTAGCCCTTGGCCGTGGTTTAAGATATCCTGGCGAAGTGGCAGAAGACCGGCCGCCAACCGTTTCCGCGGCCGGGTCATAGTCCCTTCCAAAGGCAAGATGTCGGCGTGGCGGTCAACTCATTCAATCAACTGCAGGGTCTGGCGCCGGAGCGGCTGCGGCGGCGCAACGTCGGTTGGCTCGCCTGCTGCCTCGGTGTTTTGGCGTGGACCTCCTCGGGTGGCGGGCAGTCGGTCTCGATCGCGCACGCCGCACCGCGGGTTCTGACAACTCCACCTTCCGCGGCAGCACAAACTCCCGCGGCAGCACAAACTTCCGCGGCAGCAAAAACTTCCGTAGCGGCCCAAAGCGAGTCGCCCGCGGAGGCTCGATCGTTGGAGCCGCAGGTCGGAATTGCTGGCCATGTGCGACTGGGGTGCTGGACGGAAGTCCGGGTCCGCTGCCAGGCCCCACCCCCCGACGCGAAACTGGTGATTCGCGCCCCCGATTCGGACGGGAACACCGTCGAGTATCGCTGGGGATTGCCCCAGGCCTCGCTGGTCCCTGAGGGCTCGGTGGGTCCCGCGGGCTCGGTGGGTCCCGCGGGCTCGGCGGGCTCGGCGTCAACTTACTTGGGTCTGTTTCGGTTGGGGCGCCAGAACGGCACGATTGAGATTGCGATCGAGACGTCTGCCGGGGAGACTTGGGCGGAAGTGCGACTGTCGGGCGAGACGAACCCCGAGTTGACGATCCATGCTGCCAATGATCGGCTGTGGCTGTACTTGGGCCCAGAATTGGAACTGGGCCGAGCCCTGGGGTGGTCGGTGTCGGACAAACAAGCGGGGGCTCACCGATTGATCTCGTTGAGCTCCACCGAGCCGCTGCCACTGACGGTTTGGGGTTGGGACAGCATCGAGCGGATGGTGGGTTGTACGGACGGCCAAACATGGCCACAGACCTTGTCGGAGGAGCAACTGGCGGCCTGTCAGCAATGGTTGGTCGGGGGTGGTCGCTTGTCGTTGGCTCTGCGAGATTCCTGGTCGTCGCTGTTCGGTTCGGGTGGCCCGCTGAGTCGGCTCCTGCCGGACTTGGTGGCCAACAGCGGCTCGACGACGGACAGTTCACAGATCGAGCTATTGGTGACGTCGCGGAGTCAATTGATCTCCGATCCGAAGACCCAGAGCCTGCCGTTCCTGTGGTTTGACACGAACCGCGAGCGAGCGGTATTGATGGTCGAGAGCAAGCCGGTCTTGGAGCGGCGTAGCTGTGGGTTAGGCCAGATCGACCTTTTGGGCTTTGACCCCACGCATCCACTGATGGCGGCTTGGCCCTCGCGGGGAGCACTCTTGACCAAGTGGTTGGATTACAGACGGCCCGAAGCGCCACGACTTTCGACGGCCTATGGCTATAGCGATGTGACCGGTCGGATGCGGTCGGCGCTGGAACAATTTTCGCGGGTGCATGTGATCAGCTTCACGGCCGTGGCCCTGATCATTCTGGGGTTTATCGCCCTACTGATCGGCGACTACTTCATTTTGAAACGGGTCATCGGCAACATGCAATGGGCGTGGCTGACGCTGCCCATCTATTGCTTGTTGGCGTGTCTGGCGACCTGGAGCTTGTTCCGCTCGGCGAAGCCCACGGAATTCCAATTGAACCAAGCGGAGTTGATCGATATCGATGCGACTGGCGGCTACGCGGGGTTGCTGTCAAACGCTCAGCCAGCGGGGCAGGGCGGCGTCGATGCGACGGATGCGGTGCCCGGAACAACGGCGGGGGACACCAGTGGGGGACCACCCGTCTTGGTCACGGGACGTTTGTGGGCTTCCCTGTACAGCCCGGCGGCGGAAAACTTGAGTTTGGGGATCGATCGCGTCGACCAACTCCCGCTGTCGTTGGACGAACGTTCGCTCGGCTGGCTGGGCTTGCCCGGCGCGGGCCTGGGTGGCATGCAGTCGGAAAATAAGTTGATCGGTTCCGCGGGTACCTACGAGGTGGCTGGTCAGTGGGAAAGGAACCCGGCCGCGGGGCGATCGCTGTTGCAGACGCAGGTGGCGGGCATGCCGTTTTTCTTTGCCTCCAGTCGCGTGTTGACGGGCGGTTGGTCCGCGACCCTGCCTCCGCTGCGTTCGACCCTGCGACGTCAGGCGGGTCGGGATCGCCTGACGGGCACGTTGACGAACCCCTTGCCAGTGGAACTCACGGACTGCTTTGTCGTTTACGCCAACTGGGGTTATCGACTCAGTCGGCCGTTGGGCCCAGGCGACACGATTGATTTGGACATTGGCAAGAACCAGGCCAAGCCCGAGTCGTTTGAAGACTGGCTGCGTCGGCCGAATGCGAATGTCGACGATCTATTTCGCATTTTGGAGATGCTGACCTATCACGAGCAATCGGGCGGGGCGTCGCAAACACGTTTGTTACCGGGCTACCAAGGGCGGATCGACCTGAGTCACCTCAGCCGGTTGGACCGCGCGGTACTGATCGGTCGCCACGAGGGTTCCTTTACGCGCCTGAAAGTTCAAGGATCGAACGATTCGAATCCCGACGCTGCGATGCCGCGGAACGTTGAACAAGATCGCCAGGCGACACTATTCCGCATCGTGTTCCCCGTGCAGGCGGAAGACGGGGCCCCCAACGACTAGTGCTGCAGCGAGTGACGCCGCGGAGCGGCCGAAGTGGGATCGCGAGCCCAAGTCGGTTTGGTTCGTGTGCCCATAAACCATCCAACCGTTAGAGTGTGTCCAAGGAAACCTAGATGATTCGTGTCGACAAGTTAACCAAGAAGTTCGGCGACTTCTACGCGATCCAAAACGTCTGCCTGGAGTTGGACAAAGGGGACCTATTTGGCTTCATCGGTCCCAACGGGGCGGGCAAGACCACCACGATGCGGATCATCGCGACGCTATCCGAACCCACGTCGGGTGAAGCTTATGTGTGTGGCCACTCCGTCTACAACAGCCCCAAAGAGATTCGTCGCTTGGTGGGCTACATGCCCGACTTTTTCGGCGTCTACGACGACATGAAGGTCATCGAGTACCTGGAGTTTTTCGCCGCCGCCTATCGACTCCACGGAGCGGCGCGCAGGGCTCGCTGCGAAGAGATGCTGGAGGTCGTCGACCTGGTGTTCAAACGCGACGCGTATGCCAACACACTCTCCCGCGGCCAGACCCAACGACTCGGTTTAGCCAGAACCCTGCTGCACGACCCCCAGGTCCTGTTGTTGGACGAACCACTCAGCGGCCTGGACCCTCGAGCTCGGATCGAGATGCGGAACCTGCTGCGGCGTCTGGGGCAGATGGGCAAAACGGTGATCGTCTCCAGTCACATTTTGCCGGAGTTGGCCGACATCTGTAACAAAGTCGGGATCATCAATCGCGGGGTACTGGAGGTGAACGCCAGTGTCGCGGAAGTGATGCGTCAGGTGCGAGATCGCGTGGTCGTGCGAATTGCCGTCAAGGATCAGCTACCCACCGCCAAACAATTGGTGGAGGAGGCGGATTTTGTCGAGTCAGTGAGCTTGGGTGACGGACGTTTGGTCGTGACGCTCAAGGAGCATGAGACCGACTACAGCTCCTTGGCCAATCGCTTGATCGCCGCCGGCTTGGAGCTGACCCAATTCGCTGAGGAGGAAACCAACCTCGAGTCGGCGTTCATGGCCTTGACCAAAGGCTCGGGGACAAAAATCTAGTGCAGGCGTAGGGCGTAGGGTTGGGGCGTAGGGTTGGGGCGTAGGGTTGGGGCGTAGGGTTGGGGCGTAGGGCGTAGGGCGTAGGGTTGGGGCGTTGAGGGGCAACGGGGCGGGATGAAGGCTGAGGGCACAAAGGCAGGGGAGAAGAAGACGGGACGGCAGAAAAATTTTGGGCAGAAAAATTGGGGTGGGGGAAAATTGTTGTGGTTTGTGGTTGGAGGTTGGAGGCTGGAGGCTGGAGGTTTGAGGTTTGAGGTTTGAGGTTTGAGGTTTGTGATTTGTGATTTGTGATTTGTGATTTGTGATTTGTGATTTGAGATTTGAGATTTGTGATTGTTTGCCAGCACGGATCCTCGGCTGGGCGAGGCCTTCCCCAAACATTGCCCGTCGGAACCCAAACGCTCCCAGGCCCGACACGGCCTGAGCCGGTGGCGTCGGCGACCGGTCGGGTGCCTACGTTCTACGTTCTACGTTCTACGCTCTACGCTCTACGCTCTACGCCCTACGCCCTACGCTGTCCTCACTGCAGCAGTTCGCGCACGACCTTCGCGGGTTCGACGCCCGTCAATCGTTGGTCCAAGCCTTGGTGTTTGATCGTGAACCGCTCGTGTTCAAACCCCAGCAGATTCAGGATGGTGGCGTGGAAGTCGTGCACGGACAGCGGGTCCTTGACCACGTTATACGAAAAGTCGTCGGTCTCGCCGTAGATCGTCCCGCCTTTGGCGCCGCCGCCGGCCATCCACATCGTCGTACAACGCGGATGGTGATCGCGACCGTAGTTGGATTTGGAGAGGCCGCCCTGCGAGTAGATCGTACGGCCGAATTCCCCGCCCCAAATCACGAGGGTCTCGTCCAGCATTCCTCGGGCCTTGAGATCCTGGATCAAACCCCAGCAAGCTTGGTCCACGTCGCGACATTGGTCGGGCAACCGCCCCGCCACGTTGCCGTGGGTGTCCCAATTGTTGTGATAAATCTGCACGAAGCGGACACCCCGTTCGACCAACCTGCGAGCCATCAAAGCGGTGTTGGCAAACGTGCCTGGCCGCCGCGCTGCCTCGCCGTACATTTCGAACACGTGATCCGGTTCCGACGCCAAGTCCGTTAGCTCCGGCACACTGGACTGCATGCGATACGCCAACTCGTATTGCTGGATGCGGGTGCGGATCTCCGGATCCAGCAAGTGTTCGTACTGCAGCTCGTTCAGCTGCTTGATGCCATCCAAGGTGTGACGCCGGATCTCGGGCGGCACACCGGGCGGGTTGTTGATGTACAGGATCGGGTCGCCCTGCGAGCGGAAGCTGACCCCAGCGTGTTCGCCGGGCAGGAAGCCAGAGGACCACAACCGTGCGGAGATGGCTTGGACTTGTTCGGTGTTGGTCGGATTGGCCACCATCACGACAAATGACGGCAGATCTTGGTTCAAAGACCCCAACCCGTAACTGGCCCAGGCCCCCAAACACGGCCGACCCGTGACTTGGTTACCGGTCTGCATGAAGGTGATCGCCGGTTCATGGTTGATCGCATCGGTGTGGACACTCCGCATAAAGCAGACGTCGTCGACCATCTTCGACATGTAGGGCAGCAGTTCGCTGACCCACATGCCACATTGGCCGTGCTGTTGGAATTTGAACATCGAGGGAGCGATGGGAAACCGAGCCTGGCCGCTGGTCATGGTCGTCAAACGTTGACCGTCGCGGATCGACTCGGGCAGGTCCTTGTCGTACCATTCGTTCATCGCCGGTTTGTAATCGTACAGATCCATTTGCGGCGGTCCGCCCACCATATGCAGGTAGATAACCTGTTTCGCTCGTGGGGCAAAATGCGGGCCGATCGCACCCGTGCCATCCAACGACCCAGCAGCGGCCGAACTTGCCTGTGCTGCCTGCGCCAGAGCCGCGGTGCCGCCCACCGCGGCAGTGCCCAGCAGGCTCTGCAGCGCCGCCCAGCCCAGCGCATTGCCGCCACGGCCCAAAAAGTAACGCCGCGTCTCCTGTTGAATGTACTGCGACTGCCGATCATTTGCTGAATGATTCATCTCATTTTCCATTTATACAATTTGTTTGTATTGCGTGTTGCTGTATTAAGTGTTGCTGTATTGCGTGTTGCTGACGGACCGACTACTTATTGACCACTTCATCCAAGTTCAACAGTTGGTTGATCAACAAGGTCCAGGCGGCCAAGCGGTCGGGATCGATGTCCGTCGGCACGGGCGTCTCACCCACGGCGATCAAGGCCTTCGCGTCCTCGGGGTGGGCTTGGTAGTAGTCCTGCAAGTGTTGCAACGAACGCAGCAAGACTTCCGATTCGGCAGCGACCAGCGGTCGGCACAGGACCCGCCAAGCGGCGGCGTCCAGGGCTGCTTGGTCCGGCGACACGGCGGCCGCGGCCGAGCCAGCGTCTGCCGTGGGTTCGCGCCAACCGACCGCGCCATCGCGTTGCAGGATCTGGGTCGCCAAGTACCGAGCGGCCTCGATCATTTGCGGATCATTCAAAGTCGCCAGTGCCTGTAGGGGAGTGTTGGTGCGTTCCCGACGGACCGTACAGCCCTCGCGACTCGGGGCGTTAAAGATATCCATCGAGGCCGGCGGCGCGGAGCGTTTCCACAGGGTGTACATGCTGCGGCGATACAAACCAGCCCCTTGGTCTTGCCGGTAATCGCGAGTATTCGAACCGATCATGGCCACCGCCTCCCACACGCCGGGCGGTTGGTAAGGCCGGACGCTGGGGCCGCCCACTTCCGGTACCAAGATCCCACTGGCGGCCAACGCGTAATCGCGGATCATCTCGGCGTCCATCCGGAAGCGCGGACCGCGTGACAGCCAGGCGTTGTCGACGTCGATCTCCAACTTCTCGGCACTCACCTGAGCACTCTGGCGGTACGTAGAACTCAAGAACAGTCGCTTGAAGAAGCGTTGCACATCCCAGTCATCTTCGCGGAACTCGACGGCCAAATAGTCCAGCAACTCGGGGTGGGTGGGCAGCGTTCCCGTCAGCCCAAAGTCGCCGCTGGTGGCGACCAAACCTTGCCCGAACACACTTTGCCAGAATTGATTGACGGTCACTCGCGTGGTCAACGGGTGTTCATCCGACACCAACCATCGAGCCAATCCCAAGCGATTCTGAGGCCCATCCTCGGGTAGCGCCGGCAGCATCGCGGGGGTGTTGGCCGTAACCTGTTCCCGCCGCTGGTCGTACTCGCCGCGGAACAGCACGTAAGCCGTTGGGGTCTGATCCAGACGTTCGTTCATCACATGAGCCAATGTACCGCGGCCACGGATTTCAGCCTGTTCTTTCTCCAACGCCGCCACCTTCGCAGCCATGGCGGGATATTCTGCATCCAACTGGGTCAAATAGCGATTCAACGCCAACTCGCGCAGCTCGTCGGACAGTGGCGGCACATCGCCCGCTGGGGGATTGGCCAGGGCCGTCCGCAACTGCTCCAGCCGATTGCGTTGAGCCAGGGCCATGACCGAGGGAGCCTCCAGCCCGCGAGTGTAGAGTCGCACGTCATCCAGCGCCAATTGGCTCATCGTCCCGGTCCCATGCCGCTTGAACAGAACAACATCCAAGTCGTTGCGCATTGTCTCGGTCAGCCGATCGTTGCTCGTCACCGTCGGCACGGCGGCGCCGTTCACGTAGATCCGCACCCCAGCCGCCTTCCGCGAGCCATCGTAGGTCACGGTGACGTGTTGCCACTGATCAGAAGGGACGGGATCTCGTGTCACGACCTTCAGGGCATTGTCAGGCCACGAGTGAATCAAGTGCATACCGACGCGGCCGCCTTCGCCCCACAAGTCCCAGCCGCGATAGCCATCGCCATCGAACATCTTGGACAACAATGCTCCGCTGTTCTGGTTGCCGCTGAAGCGAATCCAGGCGGCCAGGGTAAACGGTTGGTCGCCTTCGAGATCGCCAACGCCCGCGAACTGCGGTGGTGTCGTGAACCGATCGGCTCGCAACGCCCAGGGGTGCTGGCCATCGACATCGGCCACGCTTTGCACGGACAGCTGTTGCGGTTGGGGACCGGTCCATGGCAGCTGAGACTCGATGGGACCGGTGGGCACGTGCCACTGCAGCCCGTCGTTCAAGCCAGCATCAGGATCACCCAATAACTGTTGAGTGGCTTCCGGTTGGCGCAACCAGGCATCCAAGCCGGTTGATACGGTTTGGCGCCGTTGATCGCGAGCTTGCTTCGCCTCGTTCAGCTCCCGATTGACGTCCTCCCAGCGTTGCCGTTCGGGCTTGCGGGGGACAAACACGGTGGGTGGCGTTTCCGGAATATTCCCGTCCATCACGGACTGGGTCGTATTATTGAAAAAAGCAGACAATTGATAAAACTCGGCCTGACTGACGGGATCGAACTTATGATCGTGACAGGCCGCGCAGCCCACGGTCAGACCCATCCAGGTTTGCGCGGTCGTCTCGGTGCGATCGATCGCGTATAGGACGCGGTACTCTTCCTCGATCACGCCGCCCTCGTTGGTCGTGATGTTGCAGCGATTGAACCCGGAGGCGATCTGCTGATCCAAGGTTGGGTTGGGCAGCAAGTCGCCGGCCAACTGTTCGATCGTGAATTGGTCGAACGGCATGTTCTGGTTGAAGGCATCGATCACCCAGTCGCGATACGCCCAGATCTCGCGGTAGTTATCGAAGTGAATGCCGTGCGTGTCGGCGTAGCGAGCCAGGTCCAACCAATAGCGGCCGCGGTGTTCACCCCAGGCGGGTGTGGCCATCCACTTATCGATCAAGGCCTCGTAGGCCGCGGGCGATGGGTCGCGGAGGAACGACTGGACGTCCTCGGGGGAGGGCGGCAGACCCGTGATGTCCAGGGACAGGCGACGGATTAGCGTGGCGGGATCAGCCGGCGGGTTGGGTTGCAGGCTCCGTTGCTCCAAGCGAGCCAACACAAACCGATCCAAGTCGTTGGTGGGCCACTCCTGGTTCTGAGTCTGCGGGACCGGTGGCTTGACGGGTGCGGCAAAGGCCCAATGAGCTTCGTAGACCGCGCCCTCTTGGATCCACGCCCGCAGGATTTCTCGCTCTCGGTCGGTCAGCGACTTGTGCGAGGAAACCGGCGGCATCAGGGCGGAATCGTCGGCAGCCAGATTGATCCGCACGATCATCTCGCTGGCGGCCGGATCACGTGGCACGATCGCGCCACCGGCCACGGCTGCCTCAAATTGATCCAACCGCAGGTCGGCCGCTCGCGTGTTGGCGTCGGCACCGTGACAAGCAAAACACTTGTCGGCCAAGATCGGCTGGATATCCCGCGCGTAGCGGATCGTAGCCTCGGATTCGGGCTCTTGAGCAAAGACCGAAACGGTCCCCCAACACGCGATTAGGAAAGAGGAAGCCAACCACCAGACACCATAACTTGGTCGCATCATCGTTCGCAATTCTTATCTATGAATCAGGCAGGCTAGGCAGCACGGCGACGTGGCCGCAGTCCTGTCCATGGGGTGGGAACCCGGGGCGGGAACCCGTGCGGGAACCAGGGGCTTACCGGGGCGTAAACCAGGGGCCTTAACTCGGGGCATTAACTCGGGGCGGGAGCCGACAACGACTCGGTCGTCGCGACTTGTATCGGTATTATAGCTGGCCGCTGCTCTCCGGGGAAGACTTATCGCCCGCGGTGGTCGCCCCCAGGCCCCTAAGTTGGCCGTAGCGGCGGCGAACTGGGCCGTACCCCACCCGGTTGCTAGCGCGACCCGCCATTATCCTCCCGAAGTGCGGCAGTTTGACGCTATGGGGACTCGGCTTCCCGGGGGTGGTTCCCCCCCCAACTCATCCGTGAAACCAACCGATTGCTCATCACTTGCCATCGTGTCGCATAAGAACTCGTTGTGTTTCGTTTCCGAGTTTTTTTTCATCCTTTTAGCTTTGACGAAAGAGACTGTACGATGTCTGCGAACGAGCGTGACTTCCATGCCTCCAACCCTGCCAACTTTCGTTTGGATGCTCTGCATTACTACAAGTACGACATGCTTAGCGACAAGGGCTGGCAGTTTTATCTGTACATCGTACTGCTGCCCGCGTTGGTGATCGCGGTGTTGGGGTACTACCTGGTTTGTGCTTGGGTCTTGATGCTGCTGCCACTTTGGCTGCTTTGGCGTGGCCACGCGGTGAACAATCGACATGCCCGCGAAGGAAACGTTTGTCCAGCAAAAGTCGTGTCCATCAATCCTGATTTGGTGGCCATGTCGACGAACTTGTCCTACGTGGCCGACAAGAATTTCCCGGTGATTCACTTGGAGTTGGCCAGCTTTCGCTTGTTCGCTGGTGAACCTGTCCGCTTGGGCGAACGTCTGGCTATGGTGTCGTCCTATGATCATGGGCGAATTCAGGGACAATTACGAGCCGATCGAGGGCAAGTTTTATGGTCTGTGGTATTGCCGCCCCGGTCCGTGGTATGACTCGCAACGCTCAGACGATCCAACGGACGCTGGATAGTATTAGCGAGGAGTCCTGGCGGGACTTGGACCACGGTCTGAAACAAATCCCCCAGCCACCCCAACCGGGTACTTACCCGTACGAGGAAGCTTAGGCCACTGACGAGACGCAAAACATGGACACGAACCCGGAACGACCGAGTGCTCAACCGCACGACGATGAGGTTGTGATTGACGGATCGTGGGGCGAGGGGGGTGGCCAGATCATCCGTTCGGCTTTGGCGTTGTCTTTGGTCACGGGGCGGCCGCTGCGGATGACTCGGATCCGCGCGGGCCGCCAGAAGCCGGGCTTGCTGCGGCAGCACTTGACCGGTGTGCGTGCCGCGGCGGAAGTCGGACGCGCCGCCCTCGACGGCGATGCGTTGGGCAGTGGTGACCTACGTTTTGCTCCGTCCGAAATCGTCGCCGGCCATTATCGTTGGGACATTGGCAGCGCTGGAAGTACCACGTTGGTTGCGCAAACGGTTCTGCCCGCCCTGCTGTTCGCCGACCGCGTGTCCCAGTTGACGATCGTCGGCGGTACCCATAACTCCATGGCGCCACCGTTCGACTTTTTGCACGCCGCCTATTTACCACTGCTGGGGCGTTTGGGTCCGCGTGTGGAAGCCAACCTGCAGCAGTACGGATTTTATCCGGCAGGCGGTGGCCAATTGACACTGACCGTCCATCCGAGCCCTCTGCGCGGCTACGACCTATTGGAGCGTGGTACGTTGCTGGGGCGGAGCGCCGAGGCGGTCGTGGCGAACCTGCCCTTGGAGATTGCTCAGCGCGAGTTGGACACGGTCCGCCGCCGATTGGACTGGGATGGGACCGCGACCCTACACCCGCGTCAAGTGCCTGGCCCGGGTCCTGGCAATGCGGTGATGATCCGCTACGACTTCCAGCACGTGAGTGAGGTGTTTACCGGTTTCGGCCAACGCGGGGTGAGTGCCGAACGGGTGGCAGCGAACGCCGTGCGGGACGCGAGAAATTATCTGCGGACCGACGCGGTGTTGGGCGAGTACCTGACCGACCAGTGGCTCTTGCTACTGGCCTTGGCTGTGTGGCAAACGGGCCAAGCCCACTCGTTTAGCTGTGTGCCCTTATCGAGCCACTCGACGACCCATTTGCGGATCATTGAGCAGTTCCTCGGGGTGACCTGTACCAGCGACTCACGCGACGACGGGAGCTTGGTCGTGACGCTCTCGACGAACTAGATTTTCCGTAATCCTTCACGCCCCGTAGGATGTCGTGCAGCAAGTCGGGCTAACTAGATGATTGCTGGTGTGTAGTGTCGATTAGTGTTTTGTCCACTACTATTTATGGCTAACGATCGATCAATCGTCGGAGGAAGGGGGAAGGGGAACACTAATCTTCGCTGATCTGCGCTGATCTGCGATCGGGAGACCTTTGCACAGGCAAGGCAGGTGGGAACGCTTGTCAAGCATGTGTTTCGCGTTTTGGATTAGCGTCGATTAGTGTCGATTAGTGTTCCGCCCACGAACATAAATGACTAACGATCGATCAATCGTCGGAGATTGGGGGAGGGGGAACACTAATCTTCGCTGATCTCCGCTGATCTGCGATCGGGAGACCTTTGCACAGGCCCGGCAGGTGGGATTGCTTGTCAAGCATGTGCTTTGCGTTTTGGATTAGCGTGGATTAGTGTCGATTAGTGTTCCGCCTACGAACATAAATGACTAACGATCGATCAATCGTCGGAGGAAGGGGGAAGGGGAACACTAATCTTCGCTGATCTCCGCTGATCTGCGATCGGGAGACCTTTGCACAGGCAAGGCAGGTGGGAACGCTTTTCAATTTTGCGTTGAGGATTTTGCGTTAGCGTCGATTAGTGTCGATTAGTGTTCCTTTTTACCGCAATCAATGGCTAACGATCAATCAATCGTCGGAGATTGGGGGGGGAAGGGGAACACTAATCTTCGCTGATCTCCGCTGATCTGCGATCGGGAGACCTTTGCACAGGCAAGGCAGGTGGGAATGCTTGTCAAGCATGTGTTTTGCGTTTTGGATTAGCGTCGATTAGTGTCGATTAGTGTTCCTGCCTACCGAACATCAATGGCTAACGATCAATCAATCGTCGGAGATTGGGGGGGATGAAGAACACTAATCTTCGCTGATCTCCGCTGATCTGCGATCGGGAGACCTTTGCACAGGCCCGGCAGGTGGGATTGCTTGTCAAGCATGTGTTTTGCGTTTTGGATTAGCGTCGATTAGTGTCGATTAGTGTTCCTTTTTACCGCATATCAATGGCTAACGATCAATCAATCGTCGGAGATTGGGGGATGAAGAACACTAATCTTCGCTGATCTCCGCTGATCTGCGATCGGGAGACCTTTGCACAGGCAAGGCAGGTGGGAATGCTTGTCAAGCATGTGTTTTGCGTTTTGGATTAGCGTGGATTAGTGTCGATTAGTGTTCCGCCCACGAACATAAATGACCAACGATCGATTTTTGGAGCTCGGGGGGATGAAGAACACTAATCTCCGCTGATCTCCGCTGATCTGCGATCGGGAGACCTTTGCACAGGCAAGGCAGGTGGGATTGCTTGTCAAGCATGTGTTTTGCGTTTTGTATTAGCGTCGATTAGTGTCGATTAGTGTTCCGCTCACGAACATTAATGCCTAACGATCGATCGATCTCTGGAGGTCGGGAAAAAGGGGAACACTAATCTTCGCTGATCTCCGCTGATCTGCGATCGGGAGACCTTTGCACAGGCCCGGCAGGTGGGATTGCTTGTCAAGCATGTGCTTTGCGTTTTGGATTAGCGTCGATTAGTGTAGATTAGTGTTCCTTTTTACCGCAATCAATGGCTAACGATCAATCAATCGTCGGAGATTGGGGGAGGGGAACACTAATCTTCGCTGATCTCCGCTGATCTGCGATCGGGAGACCTTTGCACAGGCCCGGCAGGTGTGCTCGTAGACGAATTAGTTCTGTATCCGTTCACGCCGCATAGGGTGTCATGCAGTAAGTCGGGCTAACTAGATGATTACTTGTGTATCGGAGCGGCTGGTAAATAACCCAAGCTTAACCCACAAACGATCGACTTGCGAGGGTGCACCATCCCCGAGGCTTACGTCTTCTTGTACTCCCCCCTCTGCGGTGTTCCTCTCGCGTCCGGCGAAGAATTTTAACCGCAATCGATGGGACGGACGCAGAGGAAGACAGCGGTTACTTGGTATTCTCTGCGTACTTCCTTCCTCTGCGGTGTTCCTCCTTCGGGCCGGCAGAAAGTTTGAACCGCGAGAGATGGGAAGGACGCAGAGGAAGACAGCGGTTGCCGGGTATTCTCTGCGTACTTTCCTCCTCTGCGGTTCCTTTTCTTCGGGCCAGCAGAAAGATTTGAACCGCGAGAGATGGGAAGGACGCAGAGGAAGACAGCGGTTGCCCGGTATTCTCTGCGTACTTCCCTCCTCTGCGGTGTTTCTCCTTCGGGCCGGCAGAAAGTTTGAACCGCGAGAGATGGGAAGGACGCAGAGGAAGACAGCGGCTGCCCGGTATTCTCTGCGTACTTCCCCCCTCTGCGGTGTTCCTCCTTCGGGCCGGCAGAAAGTTTGAACCGCGAGAGATGGGAAGGACGCAGAGGAAGATAGCGGTTGCTCGGTATTCTCTGCGTACTTCCCTCCTCTGCGGTGTTCCTCCTTCGGGCCGGCAGAAAGTTTGAACCGCGAGAGATGGGAAGGACGCAGAGGAAGACAGCGGCTGCCCGGTATTCTCTGCGTACTTCCCTCCTCTGCGGTGTTTCTGCCAAACAATAAAGCGAGTGCATTTCGATTACGATTTCGCTTTCGCTTTCGAGCGCGAGTACGAGTACGAGTACCGCTGAAGCTGAGTACGAGGACGAGGACGAGTACGAGTACGAGTACGACGGCTACGGTCATGAGCCGGTCGTTGCGAAACGCCGTGAATAGTTACACCTATGCTTGCTGCATTCCGCCTGGAGGCGGGACTACAAGCGACGCCGCCTAGTGACGAAGGGAGAACTATTGCATTGTGACAGCTGATTCTTGGATCGCTTGTAGGGCGGTGGCCACATCGTCCCAAGTCGTCTCGAAGTGACCAATCGAAAAGCGAATCACAAATTGGCCAGCGTGGGTGGTCTGTGTCAAATACGTCCGGCCGTCACGGTTGATCCGCTCCAGCAATTCGCGGGTGGCGACGTCCGGATCGCTCGCGGGCGGGACGTAGCGGAACGTGAACAAGGAGAGTCGCGGGGCCGTGACGACCTGGAAATGCGGGAACGCCTGGAGTTGTTCGGCGGCTTGCTCCGCCCAGTGAACATGATTGCGAATCCGCGCCCGCAGGCCCTCGAGACCGTAGGCTCGGAGCAGGAACCATAACTTGAGGGCCCGGAAGCGGCGTCCCAGAGGGATGGTCCATTCGGAGTAATTCGTGATTTCTTCCGCATCCAGCGTTTGCAAGTAATGCGGGCGAATGGCCAACGTGCGGACTTGATCGGCCGGTTGGCGGAGGAACTGCACCGAGCAGTCGAAATTCGCACCCAGCCATTTGTGGGGATTGAACACCACGCTATCCGCCAGTTCAATGCCGCGCCAGATCTCGCGGAATTCCGGGCAGACCATGGCCGATCCCGCCCAGGCCGCGTCGACGTGGGAATAGAGCGAATGACGGCGAGCGACCGCCAAGATCTCGTGCAATCGATCGGAGGCTCCGATCGAGGTTCCGCCGATGCAACCGATCACGCCAGCCGGCAGGTACCCGGCCGCTCGGTCTTGTTCGATCGCCTCCTCCAACCGATCGGCTCGCATGGCCCAATCCCCGTCGGTGGGGACCTTGACCAGGTTATTCTGGCCGATGCCCGCCAGGCGAATGGCCTTGTCGATCGACGAGTGGGTTTGATCGGAGGCGTAGATCCGCAAGATCGGGGCGCCCGAGAGGCCCTCGGTCAATCCGCGCCACTCGAGGGCTCGCTCCCGCATGGTCAGTACCGCCGACAAGGTGGCGGAGGTGGCCGTGTCTTGCAGGACGCCGCGCCAACCCGCGGGCAGGTCCAGGGCCTGGCGGAGCCAATCGATCATGACCGTCTCCAGCTCGGTGGCGGCCGGCGAGGTCTGCCACAACATGCACTGGGCGGAGAGCACATTGGCCACTTGTTCGGCCAGAATCGAGGCCGGAGCCGCGTTGGAGGGAAAGTAGGCAAAGAACCGCGGGTGCTGCCAATGGGTCATGGCGTCCGGGATCAGACGCTCGAAGTCCGCAAAGATCGTCTCCATCGACTCGGGTTGCTCCGGTGGAGCCACGGGCAGCTGGGCCGCGACCGAACCCGGCTGGACCGTCGGCCGAACCGGGCGGCCCCGCAGCGTGGCGTAATAATTGTGGGCCCAAGCCGCCACTTTGGCCGTCCACGGTACCAGATCTTCGTACTTCACCGTCTATCGTTCCCTTCGATCGCTCGCTGCCCACCCAGCCCCGTCCACCCAGTCACCAATTGCCCAGTCACCAATTGCCCAGTCTTGTGCGCCCAGTCCAGCGGTCCTAGCTTCCCGCGCCATTCGCCACGGGGTGTAGGGTAAGATGGGAGTCGCGGGGCGGCAATCCCAGCCGCCACACGGCGGGTGCGGCGATGGCGGCGGCCGAGCAAAAAAATCTAACGATTTTTTCGCGCAAACTTGCGTCGCTTCTACGACTTCTCATTGTATCGGGTAGTGGACTCCAGCAGCGAAAGTCAGCGATGGGCGACGGCGAGTCCCCGAACAACGAACGGTCACCGAGACAGCCGACCAACGGTTCCGCTTGGAGCTTGGAGCACGTGCTGCAACAGCGGCCGTGGATGTTGACCGTGCTCAGGACTCGGACGGGCGGATGTTGGGACGTGGCCGAGGACCTCTGGTCGATGTTGGTGGCGGACCTGATCGAGCGGCCGGATTCATTGGGTCAGGTCGAACAACTTGGGCCTTGGCTCTATCGATTGGGTTGTCGTCGCGCTGCCGACTGGCATCGCCAACAGCGTCGCAGTGCCGGCGGTCAAGCCCTCGAGTCGCTCGTGGATGAGTTCGCGGAGCCGCCGACGACGCGGGAGCTGCCACCGCTTGAGGCCTTGTTGGCGGGCGAGCGACAGGCCGACATGCAGCAAATCATCGGGCAGTTACCGGCCGAGGACCAAGAGGTGTTGTACCTCAAGTACCAGCACCATTGGGATTATCGACGCATCGCCGAGTACCTCGGGGTGTCGCTCAGCCAAGTGACCCATCGACTGCGGCTGGCGCGAGGACGCTTGAAACTGGCCTTGCTCCGCTCGCCCTTGGCCGACGACTATGCGACCACCTTCCAATGGGAAGCCAAAGGACACGAACCATGAGTCACGAACCAGAACCGCAAGCCGACCCCTTCGATCGGGAGACCGCTGGACCGAGCAGCCCAGCGCCGCACGCCGACCATTTTGCAGCAGCTTGGGAGACCTTGCCCGCCGTACCCGCCTTGGACGCGACGTCCTGCGAGCTCTGGTTGGAGCTTCTGGCGGACAATGAACTGGACTCCGCTAAGCGCAATGAGTTGTTATGCTATTTGGAGCATCATTCAGAGAACTGGCGGGCCTGCGCCTTGGCCTTCTGGGATCGCCAATGCCTGGAGAGAGCGTTGGGTGCTGAGCCGGCCAGGAACCCAGAGCGTGACTGGCGAGCGGACTTCTCGCATGGCTCGGTTGGAAACTTAGGCCAGGATTTGGCCACGGATTTGGCAGAAAGCTCTGCTGGGGATTTGGCCGTTGCGTTGGCCAGTGTTGCGGCGGAGCGTTCCGGCGCGACGGGTTCAGGGACAACGGCGGGCGATCGGGAGCAGCGGCCAAAGCAGCTCCGCAAGGCGCGGACTCGCGTCGGTTGGGGCTCGGCGATGAGCTGGGCCGGCACCGCGGGCCTGGCCCTTGTGACCGTGGCCCTCGTGACACTGGGTGCCCTCTTGGCGGTGGGGGCTAGCGGTTGGGGGGCTTTGAGCGAGTCCCAGGCAGCGCGGATGGCGTTGACGGAGCGATTGGCTCTTACCCAAGCCCACGTCCAGGAGTTGCAGGAGGAGTTGAGCGCTGAGCGAACGGTGTTCCGGTCCCTGCGAGGCGTGTTTCCGGATCAGCCTTGTTTGATTGAAATCGAGAGCACGGCGGATCGGGTGGTGTATTTGACCGACGGTCAAGTCTCGGAGGACTTGGTGCGGGGATTGTTGTCGTTGGGGCACGTGGAGGTGCGACCGTATCGTCCGGTGGTGGAGACCTCGCTGTGGCGTTCGCTGGTTCGGCCGGTTGTGGCGATCGAAGTTGCCAAGGATTCGACTCAGTATTTTCCAGGAGATCTGTAATGGCTCGTCGGTGTTGGACTTGTATCGGGGTGTTGGGTTTGTGGATGATTGGAGCGAGTGCTGCGGCGTGGGGACAGGAGCAAACGCCTGCGCCGACCGCAAAATCTTCGTCAGGGGTAAATGACAAGTTGGTCGAGACGTTGACCTTGGAGCGGCTGCGATTGGAACAACAATTCCAGCAGACCGCCGTGAAGATCCAGTCTCTGGTGAAGGAAATCCGTCGCGTGCAAGAACTGGAGCGTCAGCAACTGGGAGCGACCTTGGCTCCCACTCATCCGCGGATGTTGCGTCTGCAACAGGCCCAAGAGAAGTCCGAGCGTGCGATTTTGACGCTGCAAGAATTGGTGGAGAAAATGAACGCCGCGCAACTTCAGCTAGCCGTGTTTGGTGGAGAATCGGTCCCACCGCAGGACGCACAAAAGCGTATTGAGCTGGCGAAACAAGCCTACCAAGCGTTGCTACAGCAGTCCGCATTTGGCAATGAAGTCGAAATGGAGGCGTTGCAGCGACAAGCCCAAGCCCAAACGCAGGCCGAGGTGATGGAGGAACGCATGCGCAAAATGGAGGAATACTTGCTAAAGACAAACTTTGCTGCCGTGGAAAAGGCCCGACAGCAAGCCGAAATGAAACGGGCAGCCCAGGTCCTGAGCGCACTCGAGGAACTCGCTCAGAAGCAGGACGCCAACTCCCAAGTCCAGCCAGGCGGCGAGTCGCCCACTGGCCCGCCTGAGACATCTCAGGACAAACCGGAGTCGGCCCCCGGACCGCGACGCGGCCCCAGCAATCCGACCGATCCGCTCGGTTTGATGCAAAACCAGGCCCCACCGGCAATGGTGCGTCCCCTGTACCGACCAGGCCCCCAAGCCCTTTCCCCGGAGCAGATGGAGCAGATGAAAGAGCTCATAATGCGGATGCAACAAAAACCGGCCCCGAGAGGCGATATGCGCCCACTTGGGCAGGGGTCAGCGGAGCAGCTTGCAAAACAACAGCTGCAAGCGCAATCCAACACCACTCCCTCGGCTATCGACAAACGCTTGGAGCAGGTCGAAGGGCGATTGGAGCGGATCGAGGCCCTGTTGCAACGTTTGGTGCCGGAGTCGCCCCCCAAGCAAGACTAAGACTGGGAGTGGAAGCTCTCCGAGTCCGCCGAGACACCAGCGGGCTGACGGGATACAATTTGACTTGGGGCGCTCACATCACGGCTAAACAGGAATCACGAAATGTCATCACACCATGGGAATGCCTCCACCCTCGTTACGGTGCGGTGGGTTGTAATGACGGCCAGTGCGCTTGGCTTGGCCGCCGCCACCTTGCTACCAGCCGCGGCTCTGGCTCAGGAAGTCGCGAGCAAACCGGTGCAGCAGGACTTCAACCGCGAGTGGTTTGTCGACCGAGCGGAGCAGGACGCCTTTATGGGGGCCTTGAAACAGTCGGCGGCGGGCAATCCCGAGATGCATGGCAGTGTGATGCTGATCCACGACTTGATCACCGAGCAGCCGCTCGGGGCGACCAGCCAGCGATTCGGCGTGATGTCGTCCGAGATGGGACTGTTGGCCAATGAGGACTTTCGTTCGGAATTGGATATCTCTGCCACTCAGTACGCAGAGTTGCAGAAACGGCAAACCGAATGGATGGAGGAACTGCGGCGGGACCTGTCAGCCGCCGATCGCTCGGACCTCGGGGCTTGGCTACGCGACATGCAGCAGCGACAACAAGCGGCCCAGGTTTCATTGGAGTCGATCCTCTTGCCCCACCAACAGCGACGGATGCAGCAGGCCCTGTGGGAGCAGCAGTTGCGTCGACGCAGTTTGGCCACGCTACTCAGTGAAGCCCCGTTAAAAGAGACACTCGAGGTGTCCGATGACCAGGCCGCGGCGATGTTGGAACTGGAGGCAAAGTTGGAAGAAGAGATCGACGCCGAGGTGACTCGGTTGCGGATCGCGGCTCGGCGGAGGATCCTGGGCCAATTGAGCCGTGCCCAGCAAGCGGCGGCCGAGCGTCTGTTGGGTCCGGCCCTGGAGTCCGCGCCCGCCAGGAAATCCAACCGGGAGCGAGCCAAGGAGAAGCCAGCTCCAGCGAAGGGGGCACGCGGGCAAGACGCCGCTGCGATCGACTCGGGTGAGAAAGGCTAAAGCTACCAGCAAGAAGTGCTCCGACCGGTGAGCATCAGCACCGCTCGGGACTTGGCCCTCACCCACGACCGATGGGCGGGCGCGGGTGATTGCCTTTGACCTGGAATTCGAGTAAAAATGCAGCAGGCGGGGTAAGGTGGTTACCAGGAATCAGGTCGAGAAAATCATGAGTCGCAAGGGATCGAAGTTTGCCGGGGTCAGCGTGGCGATCACCACCCCGTTTCGGGACGGCCAAGTGGACGTGGAGACCCTGCGTCAGCAAATCGACTTCCAAATCGATGCCGGTGTGCAGTGCATCGTGCCGGTGGGGACCACGGGCGAGAGCCCGACGCTGAGTCACGTTGAACACGAGCAGGTGATCAGCGAGACGGTCCAGCACGTGGCGGGCCGATGTCTGGTGATGGCCGGGACGGGTTCGAACAGCACCGCCGAAGCGATTCGCTTGACGTCTTGGGCGGCCAAAGAGGGCGCCGACGCTGGGTTGTTGGTAGCACCGTATTACAACAAGCCCACGCAAGAGGGTTTTTACCAGCACTACAAGGCGATTGCCGAACAGTGCGACCTGCCGTTGTGCGTCTACAATATTCCGGGACGCACGGCCAAGAACATCGAGCCGGAAACGATCGCTCGAATGGCGGAGCTGGACAACATCGTGATGGTCAAGGAAGCCACGGGGCAGATGGACCAAGCCAGCCAAATTCTGTTGGAGACCGACCTGACGGTCCTCAGTGGCGACGACAGCATGACCTTGCCGCTGATGAGTGTGGGCGGTGAAGGCGTGATCAGCGTGGTGGCCAACATCGTGCCTGGCGATTTGCTGAAGTTGGTCAACGCGGTCAACCGCGACGATTGGGCCACGGCCCAGCAGATGCATCGCAAGCTGTTCATGCTCTGTCGGGACCTGCTGTCTCTGGCGACCAACCCGATCCCGATCAAGACCGCGATGAAGATCTTGGGCCGCGATAACGGGCATCTGCGTTTGCCGATGACGCCGCTGACCGAGGCCCAGACGAGCCGGCTGCAAATGACCTTGCTCAAGTACGGCTTGGTCGATTTGGTGGCTTAGGCGTTCTCAAAAAATCGCCAATCACTGGCTTGGGTCGTCGTCGGCAGAAGTGTCGGGCGAATCGCAATCCTTCGCGGTTGGGCGTTAAATGGTCGTGACGGGTACATTTGCGGCCTGTGGATGATCTGAAGTAGACGCACGGTATCCGTACTCCATCCCCATGGATTGTGATGTTAGTGGTACTCGGATTCATTCTTGCGAGTTCGAGTACGCGTACCGCTAAAGGCTGAGTACGAGTACGAGGCCATTAGGAAACGTTCGTAGCGAAACACCGTGAACACGTAGTACTGCCGCGCACCCCGAAAACACAAAAAAACCCCGCGCGGAAGTGATCCGCGTGGGATTTTTTTATGTTTCTTGACGCCCCCAGAGGCCCCGTATGTAACGCTTGGTGGTATCGGTCGGAGACTACCAACCGCGAGTGGGCGAATTCCAGCGAAACCAGCGAGGGGTGCTGGCGCGATTGACCGCGTGCAGGTTGCCGGGGTAGGTGCCGACTTCCTGATTGTACGCGTTCCAGCTGCCTGGATTGGCCACGCCGTGGATGCGGGAAACCGAGGGGGACGTCAACAGTTGGCTGTTGACCTCGGAATACGGTTGGTAGTAGCTGGAATCGGTCAGCGATTCCTTGACGTGGTAACCGCTGCCAGGCAGGATCCCGATCGTGCGGACCGTGCCGCGGACGATTTGGGCCTGGGCGGAATTGGCCACCAAGCTACTGAGAAAGATGATTGAAACCAGCAAGCCGAAGGCTCGAACGATAGCGGACATTTCGCAACTCCCATGGAACGACCCAAGAACCGGAACCCAGGACTCTTCCAACCGTGGTACTCGTGCAGAGCGAATCCGGCGGTGTGGGCGGCGAAGTCCCCTAGAGGGGTATCGACCAGCGGGGCGAGTCGACTTGCCTGGCCCGCACCTGAATCGGGTTTCGCTCGTCAGGTCGCCTCTGGGGCCTTGGCGAACTTTACCGATCGGGCGAAGTTTTCGCGTAATCGGTCGCGGCCCCGTGGCGGATTGGGCTGAGGAGGGGCGGGGGCGGGCCAGAATGGCTGGGTCGGGGCCGCATGGCTGCGAAGGGGGCCGAGTGGCTGCGTGGGGGCCGAGTGGCTGCGTGGGACGGAGTGGCTGCTGGGGAGGAGTGGCTGCTGGGGACAGGCTCTTATCAAGCCGGGGCAGATGCTTAATAATGCGAGCAGCCTGACGTACCGCCTTGCCGCTGGGTAGGACGGTTCTGGCCCTTTTTCCTGCAGAAGCAACCGCAAACCATGAACCAACCTACTGGACAATCGTCGTCGACCCCTGCTGGTAATTTGATGGACAAGATCGTGTCGCTGTGCAAGCGACGCGGCTTTTTGTTTCAGTCCAGTGAAATCTACGGCGGCATCAATGGCTTTTGGGACTACGGGCCGTTGGGCGTGGAGCTCAAGCGGAACCTGAAGCAGGCGTGGTGGGAGGACATGATCCAGAGCCACAACGACCTGGATGTTCTGCCGGGGGCTCCCGAGGCGTACAGCATGACAGGGATCGACAGCACGATCATCATGCACCCGCAGGTATGGAAGTGTTCTGGGCATTACGACCTGTTTCACGACATGATGCAATCCTGCCAGCAGTGCAAGAAATTGTTCCGGGCGGACCATGTCGCCGGCTTGCTCTTGGAGTGCGAGTGGGTGGCGTCGTTGAAGAAGCACGTGGTGGAGTTTGCGGAACTGCGCCAGGTCGTGACGATCGAGATCGCAGCCCTGCAGCGGTGGTTGGAGAAGAAGGCCAAGAATGTGGCGCCGGGCTTGGCGGCACTGCAAGACGTGCCGGGATTTGTGGACCGAGTCAGACAGGCAGCGGCGGGCGGTGAATTGACAGCCAGCCATCTGTTGCAACTGCTGGGGTCGCCCGATCCAGCGGCTCTGGCGTTGCCGTGTCCGGCGTGCGGGGGACTGTTCAACGCTCCCCGCGAATTTAACTTGATGTTCCAGACTTACACGGGGGCGTTGCAGAGCGAAGAGAACATGGCGTTCCTCCGCCCGGAAACGGCCCAGGGCATTTTTGTCAATTTCAAAAATGTTCTGGATTCGTCGCGTTACAGTTTGCCGCTGGGAATTGCCCAGATTGGCAAGAGCTTCCGCAACGAGATCACGCCGCGGAACTTTACGTTTCGTTCGCGTGAGTTTGAGCAGATGGAGATCGAATTCTTCTGCCATCCCGAGCAATCGAGCCAATGGTACCGGTATTGGCGCGATCGGCGGATGCAGTGGTACCAGGACTTGGGGATCAGCAGCGAGCGATTGATTCTGCGCGAGCATGAGTCGTCGGAGTTGGCGCATTACTCGGTGGGCACGGCCGACATCGAGTACGCGTTTCCGTTTTTGCCGCCGGGCGAGTTCGGGGAACTGGAAGGGATTGCGCACCGCGGCGACTTCGATCTGAGGAGTCACATGGAAGGCAAGCTGGACGAGAAGCAGCGGCCGCTCAAGGTGCAGCTCAACGAGCAGGGGCAGCCCAAGTACCGCGGCAGCGGCAAGGACCTGTCGTATCGTGATCCGATCACAAACGAGAAGTACATCCCGCATGTGATCGAACCCTCGGCGGGAGCAGACCGTGGCACCTTGGCGTTTTTGTGTGAGGCGTACTACGAGGATCAGGCGCCCGACGAAAACGGGAAGATGCAAACGCGGGTGGTGATGAAGTTTCATCCGCGCTTGGCTCCGGTCAAGGCTGCCATTTTTCCTTTGGTGAAAAAGGATGGAATGCCAGAATTGGCCAAAGAGATTTACCTGGCGCTCAAGCAGCACTGGGTGGTGTTCTACGACGAAAAGGGCGCGGTTGGACGCCGTTATCGAAGGCAGGACGAGGCCGGTACGCCGTATTGCATTACGGTCGACGGCCAGACCCTGCAGGATCGGACCGTGACGCTGCGGGACCGCGACTCGCTGGAGCAGGTTCGGGTGCCGATGGACGACATCGTGGCCGAGATCGGACGCCGCTTGCGCCGGTCGTGAACCACGGCGGCTGGTGTTTTATGGTGCGGAACTGTACGCCGATCAGCTGCGAGCCGGGGACGACTACCAAGGCCTGAAGCCAGTCGTGATCATTGCGTTGATCGAGGACACGGTGTGGTCGGAATCGTCGCAGGGGCATCACCGGTTCGAACTGTCGGATCGCTGCTCCGGTCGAGTCCTTGCGGACACGCTTTCTATTCACACGGTGGAGTTGGAGAAGTATACTTTGACTGAGGATGCGCTGCCGACCGCCAGTCCGCTGGAGCGGTGGGTGTTTTGGCTGCGACATGCTCAAGAATTTAGCGTTCAGCAGTTGGATCAGCTATTTCCGACAGACGATTTTACGGTCGTGAACTCGCTTCTGTCGGAGATCAGTCGGCAAACGAGAGACAAATTTATGTACGACGCCCAGGAAAAACAGCGGAGAGACCTGCTGTGGCTGCAGAATATCGCCATTCAAGAAGCGGAGCAACGTGGGGAGCAACGTGGGGAACTGCGTGGGAAACTGCGTGGGGAACTCTTGGGCAAGATCAAGATTCTGCGAGAGATCCTGGACCTGCAGAGCCCCATAGACGAGGAGCTCGTTGGCAAGTCACTTGAGGAGCTAAACGTGTTAGTGGAGGCATTGCGGCGACAGGTCCAAAACCGTCATTGACGCCCTCGATCCCAGCCACGATCCCAGCCACGATCCCAGCGACACGTATCTCAGCGAGGGGAAGTTCGCAGAGAAGTCCCGCCGCGCGTTTTTTTCTGCGACCTTCCTCTCTCTCGCGGTACATCCACTCAGCTGGACTCATGACCCCGCGTATCTCATTTGGTAACCGTTCACGCCTCGTAGGGTGTCTTGGAGCAAGTCGAGCGAATAGTGCGATCGTTTGACTGGACAAAAAATGGTGAATGCCAAGAGTTTGCCGTAAAAACGATCCGACTGGCGCTGACGCACCAGGCCCCTTGGATAAGCTCCCAAACGTGAACGGTTACCTCATTTGTTCCATGTTTGGAACCGTCAGTTTCAACACCCTTTACCGACGCTTTTTAAATTCGGCGTTTCCGCAGCCTGCCAACGATCGAAGATCAGCGAAGATTAGTGGAGATTAGTGTTCCTCATTTTGTAGCTACCACCGTTGCGGAACTGGATCTGCACCGAGCAGGCATTTTGCAGCGAAATCCAAGTATTCGCTGTTCTATACAGATTTTCTAGCTCTCGCAAACGGCAGACGGTATCGTAGGTACACGAGTAATACCCCAATCAATCGGAATTGCGGCAGCAAAAACCGGGTGTTAACGCACGCCGGCTGATTTCCCAGCCGGCAGCCGCAGGGCTGGATTTGCGTGGCAAGGGCGTTTGGTTTACACTTGTAGCACCAGCAATGGGCTGGGAGACGACCTTGCTACAGGAACGCAGCCGATGTTGAATCTGACTTCACGAGGACAAGCCCACACCTGCAACGGGGTCACGCGACGCGATTTCCTCCAGGTCGGCGCGCTCGGTGCCATCGGTCTGGGGCTGCCCGAGTTTCTAGCGGCCCAGCAAGCCGGACACCTCTCGGCCGACGGCGATCGCCGTTCGTGCATCATGATTTTTAACTTGGGTGCCCCCAGCCAGTTGGACACGTTCGACATGAAGCCGAACGCTCCGGCGGAGATTCGCGGACCGTTCCAGCCGATTTCGACGCGGGGTGATTTTCAAGTTTGCGAGATTCTGCCGCGGCATGCCGAGATCGCCGACAAGTTTTCGGTCGTTCGCTCGTGTTATCACACCGCCGCGGCCGTGCACGACGCGGGCTGGCAGATGCTGCAAACCGGCCGCCAGTTTACTGGGGGGGTCAACTATCCCCACGCGGGGGCGGTGGTTGAGTACCTCCGCGGGCGGCGTTCCGATTTGCCCGCGCATGTGGTCCTGCCGGAAACCATGGGACGTGGCGGTGGCAACTTGCCCAATGGCCAAGCGGGTGGGTTTCTGGGGAAAGCCTTCGATCCATTTGCCTTGATGGCAGACCCCAGTCAACCGAACTTCCAAGTGCCGGACCTGCTCCCCCCGACAGATCTGGGCGACGTGCGGATCGATCGACGCCGGCGGATGCGAGCGGCCGTGGAGGATAAACTAGCGCATTTGGAAGCCAGTGAATCGGCGCGGATGATGGACCAGAACTTTCAAGCGGCCTACCGGCTGATGAGTAGTCCGCAAGCTCGCGAGGCCTTTGATCTGTCGAAAGAGTCCGACGATGTTCGCCAACGCTACGGGATGAATCGCTTTGGACAATGCTGTTTGCTGGCGCGGCGACTGATCGAAGCCGGTGTCCGCTTTGTCACCATCAATACTTTCCTCACGGTCTTCGATGAGATCACCTGGGATATCCACGGCAGCAAGCCGTTTACCACTATCGATGGCATGAAGAACATTGTGGCGCCCATGTACGATCAGGGTTATGCGGCCTTGATTGAGGACCTGCATCAGCGGGGATTATTGGACGACACCTTGGTCTGCGGCCTAGCCGAATTCGGTCGCACACCCAAGGTCAATCCCGCCGGCGGACGCGATCACTGGCCACAATGCTTCACCTGCACCTTTGCTGGGGGGGGCGTGCAAGGCGGCCGAGCGGTGGGGGCCAGCGACTCGATTGGGGCGGTTCCGGCCGAGCGACCGACGGCTCCTGGCGAGGTCATCGCGACGATCTTCAAGAGCCTGGGGTTGGACCTGCACCACGAGCTGCCCGGTCCCGGCGGTCGCCCCTTCCCACTGGTGGACTTCGGCGTTCGCGAAATCAAAGAACTGTTTGTCTGAGCCGATGCGTCTGCAATCCGGCCGTCGCAATGTCGCATCATTGACGCACCTTCCGCTGCGAATTAAACATAAGGACGAATCTCGCCATGACTTACAGCCCAATTCGATGCTGGACAACCACTGGGATGGCGACCGTGTCGATCGTACCGGCCTCATTGACGATCGTTTGGTTGGCCGTCGTTTGGTTGGCCGTCGCTCCGGCCGTGGGGATGGGCCAGGAACCCGTGGCTGGCGAGACGGAGATAGCCAAACCGGAGATAGCCACACCGGAGATAGCCAAACCGGACTTGGCCACATCTGACTTGGCCGCGACGGACTTGCCGGCGGAGGTGTCTTTCCAGCGACAAGTGCAGCCGATTTTGGCGAAGTTGGGGTGCAACTCCGGCGCTTGCCATGGTGCGTTGGCCGGTAAAGGTGGCTTTCGCTTGTCTCTGCGTGGCTACGACGCCTGGGCCGATCATTTCAGTATCACTCGCGAGTTGCGTGGACGGCGAGTGGAACTGTCGGACCCGGCCCAGAGCCTGCTGTTGGTCAAGCCCACCGGAGCCGTGCCGCACCAAGGTGGATTAAAATTGGCGGTCGACTCGCGTGATTACCAGATCTTGGCGCGATGGATCGCGGCGGGTGCGCCCGGTCCGACGACCGCGGACGCCACGATCCAGTCCTTGGAAGTCACGCCGACCCAAACGCGGCAGCAACCCGGCGAGCAAGTC
Organism: Pirellulaceae bacterium; assembly: GCA_018402565.1. Classification (GTDB taxonomy): domain Bacteria; phylum Planctomycetota; class Planctomycetia; order Pirellulales; family Pirellulaceae; genus M30B19. The sequence continues at coordinate 71,549 of JAGYIQ010000009.1, forward strand.
GCCTTGCGAGTGACGGCCCAATACACCGATGGAACGCAGGCCGACGTCACCCAGTGGGCGATCTATTCGTCGACCGACGAGGCGATCGCGGGTGTGGACGGCCAGGGAGCTGTAACGATCCGTGGCAGCGGCGAGGGAGCCGTCCTGGTGTGGTTCGACAGCCAAGTGCAACTGGCTCGGCTTTCCGTCCCCTATCCTCAGACGATCGCCGAAGAGGTGTACCGCCAAGCCCCGCGACGGAACTTCATCGATGAACTGAACTTGCAGCAGTTGGAGTCGCTGCAACTGCCGCCGGCGGAGCGTTGTGACGACGAGACATTCTTGCGTCGGGCCAGTTTGGATGCTGTGGGACGACTGCCAACGACAGCGGAGCGAGACCAATTCTTCGCGTGGTCGCCCGAGGAGCGGCGTGATCGCTGGATTGAAACCCTGTTGGCCGACGATTCGTTTATCGATTATTGGACGTATCGCTGGAGCGACCTGTTTCTGATCAACGGCACGCGACTTCGCCCGGCAGCGGTCAAGGCCTACTACCAATGGCTGCGGAAACAGGTGGCAGACAACGTGCCCTGGGACGCATTGGTGCGACAAGTGGTGACTGCCACGGGCACCAGCTTCGAAAACGGGGCGACCAATTTTTATGCCCTGCATCAAACACCCGAGGACATGACAGAGAATGTCAGCCAAGCGTTTTTGGGTCTGTCCATCGGCTGTGCTCGCTGTCACAACCACCCGCTGGAGAAGTGGACGAACGACCAGTACTACGGGATGGCGAATCTGTTCTCGCGTGTGCGTACCAAGGGCTGGGGTGGTGAACCACGAGGCGGCGATGGCTTGAGGACGCTGTACGTGGCCACCGAGGGAGAGCTGGTTCAGCCCAATCGCGGTCGCCCTCAACCCCCCGCTCCTTTGGATGGGACGCCCTTGGCATTTGAAGCTCCTGCGGATCGCCGCGAGGCCTTGGCCGATTGGCTGACCGACCCCAACAACCCCTACTTCGCGCGAGCCATCACGAACCGAGTCTGGGCCAACTTCTTCGGTCGCGGCTTGGTCGAATCCGTGGACGATCTGCGGCTGAGCAATCCGGCTTCCAACGAACAACTCTTGGCGGCCAGCGCCGAGTACTTGGTTGCACAGGGATTTGACTTGAAGTCTTTGATGCGAGTGATTCTGCAAAGCGAGACCTACCAACGGAGCAGCGAGCCGTCGGACGAGAACCGGGACGAACCGAAGTACCTGAGTCGCTATTACCCGCGGCGACTGATGGCCGAAGTCCTGTTGGACTCGATCGACCAAGTCTTGGGAACGTCGACGGCCTTCACCGAGATTGCTTTCCCGGGTGCGGATCGGCAAGCCATTGACTTTTATCCGGCGGGCACTAAAGCCATCCAGTTGTACGATTCGGCAATCGCTTCGACCTTCTTGAAGACCTTCGGACGGCACAATCGCGAGATCACCTGCGACTGCGAAAGGAGCGATCAGCCCAGCATGGTGCAGGTGCTGCACTTATCCAACGGCGAGACGCTCAACCCCAAATTGGCCGCCGCGGACAATTGGATCGGCCAAGCACTCTCTGCGGGCTGGGATGACGATCGTTTGATTGACGAACTGTTCTCCGCTGCTCTGGTGCGTCGTCCCTCGGATGCGGAACGCGACCGCTTGCGGAGGGTGGTGCAGGAATACCCAAGCGACCAGCGACGCCAAGCGGTCGAAGATTTGGTGTGGAGTGTCTTGACCAGCGCCGAGTTCACCTTCAATCACTGAGACGAACGATTAGTCATGACTAAAAAACAAAATTGGCAGAACATCCGAGTCGCTCTCTTGCCATCGCGTTCTCGGATCGGCCTGGATTGCCGGCAACAAACGGTTCAGGCGTTAACACACACGTGGTTGCAGCGTCTATCCCAGACGTTGGTCGGTGCGACGGGTGGGGCGCGCGTTCTACCGGTTTGCCGATCGTGGCTCAGCTCGGCCGTCTTAGTGCCCCTTTTCTGTTTTTTTTCCGTCACAATGGTGCGAGGCGATGACACCTACACCCAGACCATCGAACCGCTGTTGCGTCAACATTGTGTCGCCTGCCACAATCCGGACGAGAGCGAAGGGGGACTGGATCTGTCCACCTACGAGGGATTGTTGCGTGGCGGTCAGACCGGTCCAGCGTTAACGCCTGGGGCCGTGGCCAGCAGTCGGATGCATTTGATGGCCAGCGGTACGCTGGAGCCGGCCATGCCACCCGATCCCTCCGAGCGATTGTCGGAATCGCAACTGGAAGCCTTGGCCGATTGGATTCAAGCCGGAGCCGTGGGCCCACCAGGCTTGGCCTCGGCCCCCACCTTGCGAGTGCCTCAAGTCGCGGTCCAGCACGATCGGCCGGGGCCGATTAGTGCCATGGCTTTTGATCCGAAGAGCACGCTGGCAGCCTGCGGGATGGCCGGCCAGGTGGTGCTGCTGCCGGTGGACAAGTTGCAGCCCGGTCCGCTGTTGGCCACCCACGCATCCGTCGGCGGGCTGGTGCTCACGGGCTTTCCGGGCAAAATCAATTCGCTGCGATTCAGTGCGGATGGTCAAACCCTGTGGATCGCCGGCGGAGTCGCTGGTTGGCAGGGCACTGCCTACCGTGTGGCGTTGGGGCCGCTGCGCGAGCAGATCGCGTCCCTCGGTGCGCTAACTCCCGTGCCACTGGCCGATCTTCCCGCCCAGACCATCTCGGGTCATCGCGATGCCCTGTACGCGGCGGTGCCTTCGCCCGACGGACAGTGGTTGGCGACGGCCGGCTACGACCGCCAGATTCGTCTCTGGCAGATCGACTCGGGGGAACTGCGTGCGACCCTCAGCGGGCACAACGGCGCGGTGTATGACTTGGTGTTCTCTCGCGACAGTTCAACCCTCTGGAGCGCGTCGGCGGATCAGACGGTCAAGGTTTGGGATGTGGCCTCTGCCACCCGACTGGATACGCTGGGGCAACCCGAAGGCGAGGTCTTCGCGCTGTGCTTGCGGGAATCGGCCAATGGGTCCCAGCCGCTCCAAGTCTTGGCGATTGGTGCTGACAATCGCCTGCGGGTGTGGAAGTCGCAGTTGACAGACAGCGAGCGGAATCATTCGCTGCAGGAGACGCGGTTTGTCGATGAGACGCCGCTGTTGGCAATGGCCGTCGATGCGGAGCGGGCTCGTGTGGCGGTGGCAACGCAATCGGGTGGCATCAAATGGCTGGCCGAGGGCACCTGGGATGTGCTGGGGGCTGCCGAGCCGCTGCGGGGGACTCCGTCCGCGGTGCAGTTTGCCGCGGATGGCAGCCTGTGGGTCGCCGACCTGGAGGGGCATCTAAACCAACGTCGCTTTAACGATGAATCGGCCGTTGTCGCGGCTGCTGTAGCGCCCGAAGTTCAACCGATCTATCGAGCGTCCGGGGCACTGCCGGCGTTCACCGGGGAGCAGCTGCCCGTGGCGGAGGACGACCAGGGACGCAGATTGGCCGGCCCGAGTCTGGTGCGGGGGACTTTGGGGCAGGCACGCCAGGTGGACCTCTACCATTGGGTGGCTCAAGCCGGCGAAGTCTGGGCCATCGACGTGGACCCGGTGGAGTTGACTGGCGAGGTATCGTCGACCCACCCAAGTCTGACGGCCACCGGTGCGACATCCCCGCTGGACCCGTTGATCACGATCATGGATGAAACCGGACAACCCGTCCTGCGGACTCGGTTGCAGGCCATCCGGGAGTCGTATTTTACATTCCGAGGGAAAGATAGCCAGCAATCCGACGATTTTCGTCTATTTGGGCAACAGGACATGCGACTGGACCAGTACTTGTATGCCTCGGGCGAGGTCACTCGCTTGTGGATGCACCCGCGTGGGCCCGATTCAGGCTTCGACGTCTATCCTGGTCAGAGCAAGCGGTGGACTTACTTTGGCACTTCGCATGTGACGCATGCCTTGGGCGAACCGGCCTATATTGTCCAGCCATTGGCGGCGGGACAACCGCGACTGGACAACGGCTTGCCCGTGTTTGAGGTCGTGTATCGCAATGACGATGACCCCAGTCGGCGGGCGGGGCAGGGGAGTCGCTTGGTGTTCCAGACTCCAGCCACTGGCCGTTATTCGATCGCGGTCCAGGACGCTCGCTTGCAGGGTGGGTCGGACTACCACTACCAGTTGCGGCTCCGCCCGGCGGAGCCAGACTTCCAAGCTTCGGTGACTGCCGTCAGTCAGGGCTTGTGGGTGGGCGCAGGACGCGAGTTCACCGTAGCGGTGGAGCGATTCGACGAATTCGACGGGCCGGTAGAGTTTTCGGTGACGGGTTTGCCGCCGGGCGTGCAAGTCAGTTTGCCCTTGACCATCGAGGCCGGACAACGCGCCGCTCAGGGCACGATTTGGATGAACGAGGATCTGGAGTGGCCCGAACAGGTCGAACCTCAACTGATCGCCTCGGCGCAGGTTCTGGGGAAGACCGTGACGCGCCCCACGGGAAGTTTGGGTGTACTGAAAAAAGCGGAGAAGTCAGGACTGATTCCTGCGATCCTCGTGAGCTCCGCGGACAACCCGTCGTCGACGAGCGCGTTGACCGCCGTCATTCGCCTACGCCCTGGGGAGACCGTGGCAGCACGCGTCAATGTCCAGCGGCCCGAGGGCATGACCGGTGAAATCAGTTTTGGCAACGCTTTGGCGGCCAGGAACCCCGCCCACGGCGTGTACGTGGACAACATCGGGCTAAACGGTCTGTTGTTGTTGACTGGCATGGACGAACGCGAATTTTTCCTGACGGCTGAACCCAAGACACCAATTGGGAAACGCCCGTTCTTTCTCAAGGCCGAAGTTGATGGTGGCGTGACCACACTGCCCATCTGGGTCGAGATCGTGAGCGAGGAAGTCCCCACCAACGCGGACCGCGTGCCGAGTATCGACGGCTCGCAAGAATAACACTCACCACTCACCACTCACCACTCACCACTCACCACTCACCATATTGTCCAACGCATGACCGATCCTGTAGGTTGCGATCCGAGCAAATTAGCAGACATTCCTCCAGACGAGTCTGTGGCACCGAGGCGACATGGGCCGTGGCAGATTGTGGCATCGAGCGAACGGTACCGGGACCCGTGGGTGCAGGTGGTGCGTGATGAGGTGATCCGTCCGGATGGCTTGCCGGGGAGCTACTGTGTGGTGACACTCAAGCCGGGCGTCTGTGTCGTGGCGCTGGATGCGGAAGACCACGTGCATTTGACTCGTGAGTTTCATTATGCGGTGGGTGCGGAGACCATCGAAGCAGTGAGCGGCGGTCGGGACGGCGAGGAGCCGCCGCTGCTGGCTGCCCAGCGTGAGTTGCGGGAAGAGTTGGGCTTGGTCGCAGCACGTTGGGAGGACTTGGGGCGTGTCGATCCGTTCACCGCCAACGTGTATTCTCCGACGCAGTTGTATTTGGCCATGGAGCTGACTCAGGTGGAACGGCAGTTGGAAGGCACGGAGTTGATCGAAGCCTATCCCCTGCCGTTCGAGGCGGCCATCGACATGGTGATGACGGGACAAATCACGCACGCACCCACTTGCACCGCCTTGCTGAAGATCGCGAGGCGGCTTGGCCGCTGACCGTGCGGCGCTGCTGACATGCCGTATTCAGCACGCCTCAATCACCCCATGATCCGCGTCTCTGCCGGTGGTGCCTTGATTGTGATTGGGCGAGAGTTTTGTTAGGATAGCCGAGCAATTTGGGGTGGTGTTGGCAAGTGCTTGGAGTGGAAATCATGAGTGAACAACACAATATCGACAACGTGATGCACGAGCATCGCCGGTTTGAGCCGACCGAGGGCTTTCGCCAACGGGCCCACATTCCGTCGCTGGAGGCATACCAATCGGTGTACCGACAAGCGACCGAGGACTGGGAAGGATTTTGGAGAAAACAAGCTGAAACGGAACTGGCTTGGATGCAACCGTTCACGTCGGTGTTCGAGCGAGACGACCACGGCGTGCGTTGGTTTGACGGTGGTACGACCAATGTCTCCTACAATTGCCTGGATGCCATCATTGCCGCTGGGCAGGGACAGCGAACCGCGATTATCTGGGAGGGCGAACCGGGTGAAATCGTGCGTCTAACGTACAACGAACTGTTGCAGCAGGTGTGCAAGTTTGCCAACGTGCTGCGAGGCTTGGGTGTTCAGCCGGGAGACGTGGTCTCGATCTATATGCCGATGACGCCCGAGTTGGCAATCGCCATGTTGGCCTGTGCTCGGATTGGCGCGGTTCACTCGGTGATTTTTGCTGGATTTTCGGCGGAGGCCGTCGCGGACCGCAACAACGATGCCTCGGCCAAGGTCCAACTGACGGCCGATGGGGCCTGGCGGCGCGGCAAACTACTGCCGCTCAAACAAACCGTCGACCAGGCCTTGGCCAAGAGCTCGACGGTCCAGCACTGCGTGGTGCTGCGACGAACGGGCCAAGAGGTGCCGATGACAGCCGGTCGCGACCTGTGGTGGCACGATCTGATGTCCCAAGCCGACGATCACTGCCCGGCCCCGGCCTTGCCCAGCGAGCACCCGCTGTTCATTCTCTACACGAGCGGATCGACGGGGAAACCAAAAGGCATTTTGCACACGACCGCCGGCTACAACCTGTGGGCCAAACTCACGTTTCGTTGGGTGTTTGATTGGCGTCCCGACGACATCTACTGGTGCACTGCCGACTGCGGTTGGGTGACTGGTCACAGTTACATTGTCTACGGTCCGCTGAGCAACGGGGCGACGATCCTGATGTACGAAGGCGCGCCGAATCATCCGGCTGAAGATCGCATCTGGGACATTGTCGAACGACATCGGGTGACGATCTTGTACACGGCTCCGACCGCGATTCGCGCCATGATCAGTTGGGGCGATCAGCATGTGGAGAAACACGATTTGAGCAGTCTGCGGCTGTTGGGCACGGTCGGAGAAGGCATCAACCCAGAAGCGTGGATGTGGTACCACACCAAGGTGGGCGGCGAACGCTGTCCGATTGTCGACACGTGGTGGCAGACGGAGACAGGTGGCATCATGCTGAGTCCGCTGCCGGGCGCGATCGCCACCAAGCCGGGCAGTTGCACGATGCCACTCCCAGGCGTGGTGCCAGCGATTATCGACGAAGCGGGTGAAGAGGTGACCGAGGCGAATCAGGGGGGACGCTTGTGCATCGCCAAGCCGTGGCCTGGGATGTTGCGTGGTATTTGGGGCGACCCGCAACGCCACTTCACGCAGTACTGGGAGGCCGTCCCTGGCATGTACCTCACTGGTGACAATGCCCGCCGCGACGAGGACGGGTACTACTGGATCATGGGCCGCATCGACGACGTCATCAACGTGTCGGGACATCGGCTGAGTACCATTGAAGTGGAAAGCGCTTTGGTGTCGCATCCACGCGTCGCCGAAGCCGCTGCGGTGGGGCGCCCCGATGCCTTGAAGGGTCAGGCGATTTGCGTTTTTGTCTCCGTCAAGGGCGGCGAGCCCGACGAGGAATTGCGGCAAGCCCTCAAGTTGCATGTGCGGAAAGAGATTGGCGCCTTGGCCGTGCCCGATGATATTCGGTTCACGCCGTCGCTGCCCAAGACTCGGAGCGGCAAAATCATGCGGCGTCTCTTGCGAGATATCGCCGAGGGGAAAAAGGAAGTCAAGCAAGACACGTCCACGTTGGAAGACATGGCCGTGTTGGCCAAGCTGCACGAGAACGATGAGTCCTGAGCGGAACCGGGGCGAGGTCAGGACTGGGCCGTGGTTAACCGACCGTATTGGGAATCAGCCGGAGTGCGTTAGCACCCCGTTTTTGCGGGCATGGGACGCTAACCCAGTCCGGCTAATTCGTCAACTCAATCGCGGAGGATCCCTCAACTCGCCGCTCTGGTTCGATTGTGGCGTCGAACGTTACCGAGGGACGCGGCGGAGGTGATTGATACCGGGCAGATCGACGATCTTGGCACCGATGCTGGCTCGACTGCGGCCCAATTCCAAGCTCGGCTGTGGCTCTGGAGGTGGGCCGGCCGGTTCCAACAGGCTCTCGGGTTGCGGCATGAGTTGATCGGGGGCCGGTTCCAGGCCGTTGAAAGCCGGATCAGCAGCTTTCCGCGGGGCAGGCTCGGTACCGTAGCCGGCGCCCGGTGGGTATTGGTTCCCCCAAGTGTTGCAGCCCTCGCGGCACGATCCCATCTGCACGCGATTGATGGCGTTGTGGATCGTTTGCACGCGTTCTTGATGCACGCGTTTGAACGACAGCAGGTCATCGCAGGGACGTTGTGGCCAGCGAATATAGGGTGAACAGCGTTTGTCCTCTTCGCCATCGCAGTTGTAAAACAGGCCATCGTGCCCGGTGTGCGTGCGGAAGACGTGCCCTTTGATCCACGGGTCGGACGGGCTGTAAAAGCCAGTGCGATTGACATGGTAGTCTTGGTAGAGATTCTGGCCGACGGCCGTGGCGGTCGCCGCCCAACACAGTCCGGCGAACACGCCGCTCTTGATTACGGTGGTCATAACTTGCAACATGGTCCGTTCCTCACTCTTTGAGAACCTGCAGAACAGGTGGCACCGTTGCGGACGTTACCACCCTTTTCGCTGTGACAACATATCGAATCGCCATCCTGGGCAAGTCCAGCAGAACACGAGTGCCAGGCACATTGCGTATCAGCGGTGCAAGACGCGTTTATGGCAGGATCGCCATGACAAATTCAACCCGCAGATCCGGCGCATGTGGGCCCTGATAATCGGACCAATCGTTACAGGCGTCACCCTGACCAGCGACTCGGAGGACCGCGGCATCAAGCGTGGCTCCCGTCTGCTTACATCTTGGCGTTAAAAAAGCCGCTCCACCCCTCGGCGCATCCCACCGGTGACTTACGCCACCGGCAGGGGTTGTGCCGGCCCTCCGGGCCTAAGAGCGAGCGGTTGGTTTTGCTCCGCCAGCATCTGGCGAGGTTGTCGTCCATTCTCAGACCAGAGGTTACAGGCATGGACAACTCTGAAATATGACATATTAAATATATACTTCCAAAAAATGCCAAGAACAATGATAACCATTCACGCCACGCAGAAAATTGGAACCGAGAGAGATGGGAAGAGCGCAGAGAAAGACAGAGGTCGCTCGGTTTTCTCTGCGTACTTCCCCCCTCTGCGGTTTTCCTCCTTTGGGCTGGCAGAAAACTTGAATCGCCAGAGTTGGGAAAGGCCGCAGAGGAAGGCAGCGGTCGCTTGGTATTCTCTGCGTACTTCCCCCCTCTGCGGTTTTCCTCCTTCGCGTCGGCAGAAAACTTGAATCGCAAGAGTTGGGAAAGCCGCAGAGAAAGACAGCGGTTTCTTGGTATTCTCTGCGCACTTTCCCCCGTTGTCTTACGCCAACGGAAAGTGCTGTGCCGGCCCTCCGGGCCTAAGAGCGGGCGATGGGGTTCAGGCGGGACAGCATCAGGCAGATTCGATCGTCATTTTGCCGTCGGTGATTGAGGAGGATGTTTATATTTTCGATTTGAACTCTTAATTTTAAAATACCAAAGAACCAAGAATCGTCCTTGCTTCAACCGGGCGTTATTCGATTGCGCGCACGATAACCTAGAACCTAGAACCTAGAACTGTTCTCGCTTCAACCAGGCCGTATTCGATTACGATTACGAGCACGAGCACGAGCACGAGAACTAAGAACCAAGAACTAAGAACCGCTCTGCCTACCTTTCCTCAACTTTTCGCCTTCAAACGTCGCTGCGTGGCTCCACGACCGGTCCGTTTGCCGTCCATACCAAGCGATCCACCAGCAGGGCTCGGAAGGGGGCTTGGTCCTCCACTTCCACCACCGTGGCATGAATCTGCAGATCGCCATCGGCCACCAAGAAGGTAATCGGCTCGAACGTCAGCGTTGTCTGCAGCACGCGTTTGGCCTCGCGGCCGATGATTCCGTTGTGGGGACCAGACATGCCGACGTCGCATTGAAAAGCGGTACCTTTGGGCAAGATCCGCTGATCGGCGGTCGTCACGTGCGTATGTGTTCCCAGAACCGCCGAGACCCGGCCGTCCAGGTAATATCCCAGCAACTGTTTGTCGCTGGTCGCCTCGGCATGAAACTCCACCAGCACCGGTCCGGGCGGCAGATCCTCCCGACTCAGAATCTCATCGACCTTTTGAAAAGGGCAATCGACGGGTCGCATGAACACGCGGCCCAGCAGCGAAATCACGGTCAACGACAGTCCATTGCCCAGGGCATGAGTCGTCCAGCCACGACCGGGGGCAGTATCCGGAAAATTCGCTGGGCGGATCAGGTTGTTATGATTCTGGAAGATCGAGTAGATCTCGCGTTTCTTGTAGGCATGATCGCCCAACGTGATCACATCGACCCCGGCCTCGCACAGGCTGTGGTACTGGCCGGGGGATAACCCCGAGCCGTTGTACGCATTTTCCGCGTTGGCAACGACCACATCCAGAGCCAGTCGCTGACGCAAGGCCGGCAGTTGGCTGGTGACCAAGCCAATGCCGGACTTGCCCACGATGTCACCAATCAGCGCAAATCTCATGTGTTATCTCGCAAATTCAGAAAAGCGAGCCTCACGGATCACCGTGACTTTGATTTCGCCGGGGTAGGTCAAACGTTGCTCGAAGCTGTTGGCAATATCGCGACAGATCTTGGCGGCGATTTTGTCGTCCGCTTCTTCGGCGCTGACGATGACTCGCATTTCGCGTCCCGCTTGAATGGCGAAGGCCTGTTGCACGCCTTTGAACTCGCGGGCAATTGCCTCCAACTCTTCCATCCGGCGGATGTAGCGTTCCAGCGACTCGCGACGAGCCCCTGGTCGCGACGCGCTGCAGGCGTCCGCGGTTGCCACCAACACGGTATAGGGGTACTCGGTGATGATTTCGTCGTGGTGGCCAAACGCGGCATGGACGACATCTGGTCCCTCGCCATGTCGCTTGAGGATCTCGGCACCGATTTTGGGGTGTCCACCCTCCAGTTCATGGTCGGCGGCTTTGCCGATATCGTGCAACAGTCCCGCCCGTCGGGCGACTTGTTCGTCCAAGCCCACCATTTCGGCCAACAGGCCAGAGATAAAGGCCACCTCGATACTGTGTCGCAACACGTTCTGACTGTAACTGGTGCGGAAGTGCAACCTGCCCAGATAATCGATGACCTTTTCATGCAATCCTGCGACGCCGACCTCATCGGCCGCTTCCAAGCCCTTCCGCCGGATCACCTTGCGGATTTCCTTTTCCGTTTCGCGGACAATTTCTTCAATCCGTGTGGGATGGATGCGACCATCAGTGATCAACTTGCCGAGGGCCAAGCGCGCGACTTCGCGCCGGATGGGATCGAAACCCGATACGATGACGACGCCGGGGGTATCATCGATGATCAGGTCCACGCCGGTCTCTTTTTCGAAGGAGCGAATATTGCGGCCTTCGCGACCGATGATCCGGCCCTTCATCTCATCGCTGGGAATGTCCACCGAAGCGGTCGTGGCCTCGGACGTCTGGCTGGCGGCGTACCGTTGCAAGGCGACCAACAGCATGTCCCGCGACTTTTGCTCCAACTGCTCGCTGACCGCCCGTTCGTGTCGCAGCAACCGCGTACCGATTTCACTGGAGAGCTCCGACTCCAACAGTGACAACAGTCGTTGCGTGGCCTCCTCGCGACTCAGGCCGGTGATCTGGTGCAACTGTTGCTGTTGTTGATTCAGCAACTCTTCCAAATCTTTCTCGCGTTTGGTGTTACGTTCCAACTTCTCGGTCAGTCGCCGCTGCGAGGCTTCAACCATTTTCTCCTGCTTGCGGAGGCCCTCGCTTTGGGCCTTGATTTGCTGTTCACGTTGTTCCACTTGTTCGCGTTCGCGGCGGACTTCGGCCAACGTCTTGGACCGCATGTCCTCCAGTTCCGTTTTCTTCGCCAGCAAATTCTCTTTGGCCTGCAGTTCTGCCTCGCGTTGAATTTCTTCGGCCTTCTTCCGGCCGGTTTCGACCAATTCAGCCGCCTGCTGCTTGGCGTTCATGCGTGTAACGAAGAGAAACCCAGCAAATCCTCCGGCTCCCAATACGACTCCGACCACCAAACCGATCAAACCCTCGATACCCATCGTCCGCTCCGCCTGTCTGTCATGGTTATGTTCAACGGCAAGCCAAAACAGCCCGCAAGAGCCACACCCGATTCAAGTGGTGCGTCCTTCGACGAAGCGTCAACAATACTACTGGACCGATTATGAACGGATGGGCGCCACGGGAACTGGCCACCACTTGGCCTCGAACTTGTCCCAACCGATTGGCGGGACGGACGAGCCAGAAGCAGCCCCCCAGCATCGCCGATCGCTACGGTTCGGGCGGCTGCTTTGCCGGCCTTCGCTCCGCACGAGGTTGCTCAGGGGATGGTGCTCTCGAGCATTGAATACCCGGACGCTGCATGCGAGCGCCAGCGGCCACCGAATCAGGCGGCACAGGCAGAGCAGACAACAGACAAAATTCCAAGTCAACGTGTTCATGAGTCAGTCAAATAGGATCGCCGTCGCTGGCTGCGAATATTTGGCCATCCGAATGATTTCTTAACACGGCAATACGATTGTTGGTGTTGCCGTCGTCACCTCCGCCGCCGCCCCGCAGCGTGTTAAGATGATATCACATCGATCGCCCATCGCACAACCCAACGGCAGCGGTCGAAGCAGTACCCATGCCGTGATTTTCGCTGGGTAGGGTGGCTCCCCCTGTAGCGGTTTGCCGCCCGTGTGTGCGTGTGTTAGGCGAGGACTTCGGAGCGAGCATGAGCAGTCAGGACCCACCGGAGTCGACTTTGTTCCCACTCGAGCGGTCGGAAATCGCCGCGGGTGCCGGTGCTGGCGTTTCCGAGACAGAGCCACCACCGTTGTCATTGCCCGAGGATTTTTGGCAGGCGACTTGCCGGGTTGTGGCGGTCTCCGGCGGCAGCGATTCTTTGGCCCTGCTCCACGCGCTCCTGGCGCAGCGCGCGGCATTGTTCCCGCGAGACGGCCAGTCGGAGCAGCCGAAGCTACCCCGTCTGCTGGTCTTTCATTTTGACCATCGGTGGAGCGAGCGTTCGGGGGAAACCGCGGCTTGGGTCGTCTCCCAAGTGCAGCGATGGGGCCTGGAGACCCAAGTGCGGACGCGGGTACTCGCCGAGGGCTCCGACCAGGGCTGGCAATCGGAGGGGGAGGCCCGAGCCGATCGGTACGCGGCCCTGCAGGAGGTTGCCGCAGCCGCCGAGGCGGCCTACGTCTTGACGGGGCACACGCGGGACGACCAAATCGAAACCGTGCTGATGCGACTCGCCCGCGGGACTGGATTGGCGGGCTTGGTCGGCATTCCCACGACTCGATTCTTGCGGCCGGGCTGCCAGCTGCTCCGCCCGCTGTTGGGGCAGGACCGCCAGTCGCTCCGCCAATACCTGTCTCGGTTGGGGCAGTCTTTTCTAGAAGATCCGACGAACGCCGACGCCAGCTGGACGCGAAATCGGGTGCGTGGGACCGTTCTGCCGTTTTTGCGAGCCCACCTGTCACCGGACATCGACCAGTCCTTGGAGCGGCTGGCGACGGCCGCGGCCGAGCACCAAGGGTTGGTGCAGCATCTGGCGCGGACCCACCAGTCGGCGGTATTGGAGGCGAGCGGCACCGAGTTGCTGATCGACGTCAAGCGGTTGGGGGACCTGCCTGCCACGGTGGTGCGATTCTTGCTGGTGCATTGGTGGACGGAGGCTGGCTTGCCGCAACAGGAAATGAATCGCGGGCATTGGCTGCGTCTGACCGACATCGCCTGCCGCCCCGCGGACCTGGCCCCCGGAGCGGCCTGGCCCAGCCAACTGCATCTGCCTGGCCCCATCCATGTCAAACGCTCCGCCGGACTGCTCCATATCCAATGCCAGCGCCCGCGTTGAAGCGGCAGTCGGCTGATTGGCCATAACAAACAGCCTCGTTTTGGGTTAATCCATGCCCAAAACAGCCCTTGAACCGGGTTCGGGCCAACCGCCGGGATGGCATTTGGCAAGAGGCAGGTAGAGCGGGGATTTTTTTTGGAAATTCCATTCCACAAATTAGGACCAGGGTGCATCGTAAGCGTTGGCGGGCGACTGGGAGAGCACGATGGACTACAAAGCAGAAACGGACGAGTGGTTGATGCAGCAAGTCCAGGCGGGTCGACGCGACTGCCTGGAAGTGCTCCTGCGCCGCTATGCCACGCCGCTGCTGACGTACTTACATCGAGTTTCGGGGACCCATCACGCGGCGGAAGATCTGCTGCAGGAGACCTTTCTGTTGGTCTGGACCAAGCGTCAGACCTTTGCCGGACGCGGTCTCTTCGGCAGTTGGGTCTTTCAAATCGCCACCAACTGCTTTCGTCAATCTCGTCGGAGCCATCTCAGACACTTGTCGCGACACGACACAGGGGCCCAAATCGATGGTGTGAAATGTCCGGGGCCTGACCCCAGTTGGCTGGCGGTGGCCACGGAGCAACAACAGCAACTGGAAACGGCCATTTCTCGGCTGCCAGAACAACAGCGTATGGTCTTGGTGCTGCGGCATTGGAATCGACTGCCATTCGCTGAGATCGCTCGCGTGATCGATTGTTCAGAAGCCACCGTTCGCTCGCACTTGCATCATGCTCTGAAGCGACTACGCCGTTCCATGGAGTCCTGCTCATGATCGACCCCGATGCCAACTTGGTCGACTATGTCGACGACTACGTTCACGGGCTTTTGGACGCTCAAGACGCGGCTCTGATAGCGCGGTACTGCGAAACCTCGGCCGTGGGTCGCGCTGCCTTAGTGGAGGCGAACCAACGCTTGGCCGTGCTAAACTCGCTCCCACCTAGCATCGCGACAAGCGACCTGATCGACCGAGTAATGGAGCAGGTGGAGCACGTCGAGCGGCATGCCGACGGACGTTGGCGACGTTACGCGCGGGGCGTCTATACCCTAGCAGCCGCAGCCGCGTTGGTGTTGAGCTGTATGAGTCTGTACTACTTGAATTTGCAACCTAGTCCACTGGGCTTGCGGTTGCTGGGCCAGAACCAATGGATGCCCGACACTCAAGTCACGGTCCGCGTGGCCGCTTGGGACATGCAACATGGGACTCCACAGACGGGCTTGCAGGTCAGTTTTAATCTGCTGGATCGACGCAAGAATCAGCGGGTGGCGTTGGCGGATGCCGTTACTGACAAGTACGGCAATGTGGCTCCTGCGTTGCAAGTACCGGATTGGCCGGACGGTGAGTATGAACTGGAAATCGCCGCGGACTATCGAGGCCAACGCGAAGTGATGGCCCGAGCGATCCAGCTGCGCCGGAACTGGCGAGTCATGCTGACGACTGACAAGCCGGTCTACCAACCTGGGCAGACCATTCGCTTGCGCTGCTTGGGTTTGCAACGCCCGCAGGGCCTACCGGTCGCCGGTCAAAATACGGAATTCGAAATTTATGATCCTAAAGGCAATCTGATATTTCGGCGACAGGATGTAACCAGTCGGTACGGTATTGCCGCCGCCGATTGCCCTTTGGCAGAGGAAGTCATCGAGGGCAACTATCGGGTTGTCTGCCGAGTGGCCGACACGACCTCCGAGACCACGGTCAGTGTCCAACAGTATGTGTTGCCGAAGTTCCGCATCGACATCCAAGTCGACAAGTCGTTTTACGCGCCTGGCGATACGGTGACTGGCCAGATCCAAGCGGAATACTTTTTTGGTAAACCAGTGGGTCAAGCCCAGGTCGAAATCGTAGCAAAAGACACTGGTTTTAACCAGAAACCATTCGCTTCGTTGCAGTTAAAGACCGATACCGCAGGTCGAACGACTTTTTCCTTTCGCTTGCCGGAACGTCTGGTCGGGATCGAGACCGAGGGCGGTAATGCGAGATTCCACGTGGCGGCGACCGTTAAAGATTCCGCTGGGCAAACGCAGTCGCGGGCCCTCAGTCGGACGGTGGCAACCGAACCGATCCAAGTGACGATCATTCCCGAGGGTGGCCAATTGACCAAAGGGCTCACCAATCGCGTGTTTGTGGTGACCCAGTACGCCGATGGTCAGCCCGCGATTTGTCGCTTGGCGATCAGCGGTTTGGACCGCGAGGTCTCGACCAACGACGCGGGAATCGCAGTCATCGAAGTCGAGAACTCGGCTGCCGCCAAAGAATTCCGCATTCGAGCCCAAGACACAGAGGGCCGCAGCGGGAGGCGAGTGACCACGTTGCAGGCGGTCGATCAAGCGACAGACTTTGTGCTCCGCACGGACCAAGCTGTGTACACCGGTGGGCAGTCCCTCGAACTCGAGGTCCTGGCTCAGGGACCAGAACCGGTGTTCGTCGACTTGATCAAAGACGGGCAGATGGTCAGTTCACAAACAATCGAGATCATCAACGGCTTTGGCCAACAGACGATCGACTTGCCACCCGAAGTCGCGGGGGTTATTCAAATCGTTGCCTTCCGTGCCGGCAAGTCCACGTCACCCGTCCGGCGATCGCGAGCCATTGTGGTCCAACCCGCGCGGCAACTGCAAATCCAGGCCACTTGGGATCAAGCAGAGTACCGCCCCGGCCAACGAGCGCGACTCAAGTTTCAATTGCGCGACGAGCAGGGACACCCCAGCCCGGGGGCGCTGAGTTTGCATGCGGTCGATGAAGCCGTGTATTCGGTCCTGACTCAAGGTTCCAGTCTGGAGCAGGCCTTCTACTTGCTGGAACATGAAGCCCTGCAACCGCTCTACCAGTTCCAACCCCAATGGTCGCCGCGCGCTTTGCCTCATCTGAGCGACGATGCGCAGGCGTCATGGCACCTGGCATTGTTCTCTTTGACCGCCACCTTTGCGTCCGATGTCAACGCTTTGCCACCCGATTTTTGGCAACAGCCCACGGACCAACCAGCGGCATTCGCTTCCGATCGCACTGCACCGCCGGTACCGCAGGCGACCCGCGGCAGCCAGGACAGCCTGTCGTACAGTCTGTCCGGCGAATCGTACAGCGACAAAGCTCACCCGGTCGGGGAAGTCCGCCACCAGATGCTCGCGCGGTTGTTCATCGCTTGGTGCGGTCTCTTGGCGTTGACCGCGTTGTTGCTGTGGCCGAGACTCCTGTCGATGGTCCTCTACAGCGCTGCCTTGACGCTCTTGACGCTAATAACCATGGCAATCCTCATGTTGCTGGTGCTCTTGGCAGCCGGCTGCGGCGCACCGAACGAGCCCGTACCGCCGCCGTCGCGAGACTACATGTACAATCGACCCGAAATCGCCCCGGCTCAGGCCCCAACACCAGGGCCGCAGCCGGCCGCAACCAACACGCGGCCGCCCGTCCGCACCCGAGAGTGGTTCCCGGAAACCTTGCTGTGGCGTCCCGAATTGATTACCGATGATCAAGGCGTCGCCACCCTGGAAATCGACTTGGCCGATTCGATCACCACTTGGAGGGTCAATGCTGCCGCGATCAACAGTACTGGTCGCATGGGCGGCGCGGAGTTTCCGCTCACCGTATTTCAACCCTTCTTTATTGACTTGAACCTGCCCGTGGCTGTGACACGTGGGGACAAGTTTTCCTTGCCTGTGGTTTTGTACAATTATCAAAATAAAGAACAAACAATCAAACTACAGCTCCGGGCGGCCAATTGGTACCAGGTCCTCGACAACTGGCCGGATTCACCACCCGACAGTCACCGCCGCGACCTGCCCGACAACCAGGGCTGGGAGTGGGAACTGGAATTACAGCCGGGCGAAGTCCGCTCCTGGAGCATTCCCCTGCAGATGCTTCAAGCTGGGACGCATACCTGGGAGATACTCGCTCAAGGCGAAGCAGAATCAGACGCCATTCGTCGCACGATTACAGTCCTACCCGAGGGAGAACTGCAAGAGGAAGTGATCAACGGCCCCCTGGGTAGCGAACCCGTCGAACGCACTTGGCAGGTGCCGACGACGGCGACCGCCGCCAGTGGTTCGGTGGTGTTGAAGTTGTACCCCTCCAGCTTCAGTCAATGTCTCGAGGGTCTGGAGGGGATCTTCCGGCTACCGTCAGGTTGTTTCGAACAAACATCGTCCACCACCTATCCCAACGTGCTGGCCCTGCAGTTCCTACGGCGTGTCGGCAAAATCGAACCGGCCGTGGAACTTCGAGCCCGGCATTACATCCACCTCGGCTATCAACGATTGCTCGGTTTTGAGACGCCGAATGGAGGATTCGAGTGGTTCGGCCGAGGTCAAGGCGATCTGTGCCTGACCGCCTATGGCCTGTTGCAGTTCAAGGACATGGCCCGTGTCCACGACGTGGATCCAAAGTTACTCGAACGCACGACTCGCTGGTTACTCGCCCGCCAGAACAGCGACGGCAGTTGGCATCCAACCAATCACGGTGGGCAGGCTTCGCAGGCCGTCGTTCTCGAGACCACCGCTTACATAGGTTGGGCCGTGGCAAACTCACCCGCCTTGGATCCTAACGCTCGTCAGCGGCTGATCGCCTTCCTGACAAACCAATCGCCGTACCAAATCGACTCGCCCTACACCCTTGCCTTGGTCCTCCAAGCCTTGCGTTCTCTGGACCCGCAACATGTGCAGTTATCCGCTTTGCGCGCGCGACTGGTGTCCCTACAACAACAGGCCAACGACGGCGCCGCCGGTTGGTGGAATCGCTCCTCGGCAGGGAGAACCTTGTTTCTGGGACATGGCCCGGTGGCAGTCGTCGAGACAACGGCCCTGGCTGTCCTGGCGTTGCACGATGACCCGAGCCAACAACAGGCAGTATCACGCGCCCTGAAGTGGTTGGTCAATCGCCGCGACGGGCATGGGACATGGGGTTCCACGCAGGCCACCGTCTTGGCATTGCAAGCCCTGTTGGCCACCGCGGACCTGAAGCCCAGAGGCAACGGCCAACCTTTCGACCTGCCGCTACAAGTGTATTGGAACGATCAATTGGTGCGAGATTGGACCATCCCAGGCGATCAGGCGGACGTCGTCCAACTTCTGCCGCTCGGACAAGGCCTGGAACCTGGCAGTGCGCATCGTCTGAAATTGATCTACCGCGGCGAGCGTCCGCTGCAGTATCAACTGTTGTTGCGACATTCGGCCATGCCAGCGACGCGGCCCAACGACCACGACGCCGACGCCAAACCACTCTCCCTGAACGTTCATTACGATCGTCAGTCGCTACCCGTCAACGCGACTGTTCAGGTCCAAACCCAGGTGACCAACCACCTGACACAGGCCATCCCCATGGTAATGGTCGAATTGCCGATCCCAACTGGCTTTACCGTCGACCGACAGGCTTGGGACGACTACTTGTCTGTTCGCACCATTGCCAAGTACGAAGTGGTTGGCACGCGAGTGTTGGTCTATCTAAGAGAAATTGGTCCGCAAGACACCGTGACACTGGATTATCAACTACGTGCCCTCCAACCGGTAGACGTCGCGGTCGAAGGCGGAGCAGTCTATGAGTATTACCAACCCGAAACCCTGTATCGCAGCCAACCCGTGCGTCTGATCGTAGAACCAGCACAACAAGCTGTTATTCCCTGACGAGGATCTGCTGAGCTAACCGTTCACGACTGAGAGGCAAGGACTTGTCCGCCAATAAGTTACCGAATTAGCTGGAACCGGTCCGTGTCCCATTCCCGCGAAAACCGGGTGCCAACGCACTCCGGCTGATTTCCGATTCGATACATCAATTACTGACAAGGGCGTGAACGGTTACCCATTTTTTAACGGAAACCATCAAGTGGTCAGCTCGACTTTGGACCTTGTTCATCGCGATCCACACACCAACCCGTCCAGCTGTAGCGGAGGAAGTCCCATAAACCGGAGAAGCGGTAATCGGCATCAACATAATGCTGAATGACATAAAACGCAAAATAATAAAATCGGCAGAATGACCAAATCGCGATCGCCAATAACGCCACGCTGGTGAAGTCAGCATACCGCCAAACCAAACTACCGGCAGCGATCGTGCCCAGACCAAAGAACAACCACCCTTTGAGCAGTATCAATGACTTGGACTGCAGATTACTCATCGACCAAGATCCATTGCACGGCGTCGACAATCACATAACCGTCGGTGCCACGGTTGGTGATCTGGACCTCGGCCGGCTGTTTCGCATCCAGGTGGAATTTACCCAACGAGACCGCCAGCCCATCGATGGGCGGCCGACGCTGCTGATTGACCGTGACCGCCGTTCCTCCTTTGGCATGCCGAATGCTGACCGGCACGTTGGTGGCACGATTGGGATGCGAACTGTAGCTCAAACGCAGTTCGTAGCGGCCCGTCACATCGGGCTGCCAACGAAAAGTCGCCGACTGCTGGCCTTTGCCCGCGTTCCCATCGTGCCGGTAACTGGGGCCGACAAACCGCGGGGTACTGGTGCTGTGCGTCTCAAACCCCACACACTCCGCTCGGGGGTCGTCGATCACCGTCCCAGCCAAAGTCGCGGGATCGATGCCGGCGCTGTCGCTTGCCGGCGCGGCGGCGGGTTTGGTCCACTCCAACACGGTGCCATCGGCCACCAGACGCTCGCGTAGTTTATCCCGGTCGACGTCCTGCACCGCCACCGCTTGTTCGATTGCCAACACCGCCGCCGTGGCCCCCGATTGGCCCAAGACCATGAATACCGGCTCCATGCGAATCGACCCGAACGCCATGTGCGAGGCGGACAGGCAGACCGGTACCACCAGATTACTGCACTGGTCCGCCCGTGGCACGATCGCTCGATAGCCGATCGGATACGGCGAGAACCCACCCACTTGCACGTCGCCTTCGTTCCGCACAAAGCCATCCACGTCCACGTGACGGCGGACATGGTGCGAATCCATCGTGTAGGCAGCCAAGCCGACCGGGTCCTCCACCTGTTCGCGGCCTTGACAATGGTGTTGCGTCATCACCAGATCGCCGACCATCCGCCGAGCCTCGCGGATGTAGAGTTGATCCTGCCAACCTTGCCCCTCGAGGAACTCGTCGCGGCACATCCCCCACCGCGCGACTTCGGTCCGGATCTCCTCGGGTACCCGGGGATGATTGGCCAAGGTCCACATCAATCCTTGTTGGTACAACCGATGCTGGCGCACGATCTCCTCCCGGCGTTCGTAACTGGCCTCGGGGTAGTCGTAGTTTTGGCCGATGAAGTCGGTGGAGAAGCCAAAGTTATTGTTCGTATCGGTCTTGCGATTGGGCATCAGACCAATGCTCAACGGCACGCGTCGTTCGCCCGCTTCAAAGTTCCGCAGCAGCAGTTCGTACCATTGTTCCTGGTAGCCCTCCGGCTTGATCCACGGTATTCGATTTTCAGGGTGGTCGGTCATGCACATGCGGAAGCAGTAGGCTTGTACGCGGTGGTCGCCGGTCCCGTCCGCTTCGGGGGCTGCCGCCTCGATAAACGGCAGCAGCCCGCTGGAGCGATCCCCCGGGACCACAAACGGATCGACCCCGGGCACAAATTGATGGTGAATCGCCCGCTGGGTCTGTACCCCGTTTAGGGTCTCGCCGTACACGTCGTTGGCTTCGCGGCCCACCGTGTAATGGACGCCGGCGGCCGCCAGCAAATCGCCTTCGTAGGTGGCATCGATAAACATCTGGCCTTGATAAGTCTCGCCCGATTCCATGGTGATGGCCACAATTCGCCAAGGGATCGAGCGAGTCAGGGCGACACCGGTTTGGCGGTCCAGTCGTTGATTCATCACGACGGGGATCTCTAGTTCCCGCAGCCATTGTTCGTAGATCTTGGCCGCCACGTGGGGTTCGAAGGTCCACAGCGTCTCCTCGTCGGGGCTACTGGCGGATTGCCCAATGCTGCGATAATCCTCGCGAGCCTGCCAGCGCCACGCGTCGGCTTGCTGATAGAATTGGCGAACGCGGCGATAGAATTCGCGTGAGATCCCGCCAATCGCGGCCTTGTTCCCAATGTCCGTTTGGCCGAGACCGCCGGTTGTCAAACCACCCAGATGCCCGGAAGGCTCGATCAGGATCACCGACTTGCCCATCCGCCGCGTCTGGATGGCCGCCGCAATGCCGCCCGAGGTCCCGCCGTAAATAATGACGTCGGCCGACCGTCTCGACGGTTGCCTTGCCTGAGCGTGCGACAGCGAGTGGGCAGACACCGGACTGTCGCTGCTCGTCCCGGCGATCACCGGATCGCATAGCACCAAGATTCCCAGTACTGCCCCCAATAGCACGGTTCTGACCCGAACGCTGCGTGACTTCATCTGATCGTTCCTCTGCTCAGCCCCGACACACTTTCGCGATAACTCAATCAGTTTAACAACTAATCGGGCGTTGAGGGCGGGTGACCCGCCGCCCAAGGACAACAGCAGGACAACCTCTCGCGGCCCGTGACCCGTGGCCCTTGGCCCTTGGATCGTGGATCGTGGATCGTGGATCGTGGAGAATTGTTCCAAACGTCGTCACTCAGCATCGGGGCGACAGATCAGCCGAGCCGAGCATTACTTTATTTTTTGCACAACTCAGGGTTGCATTCCCTCGAATCGTTGATACTTCAAGGAACGATGACCGAGTAGAACCAAACTCGCGAGGGGAAGATTCATCGAAACTTTACCGATTCTTTATCGATCCCAGAATTCGCAGGGTGGATGACCTGTTATATTCGACCGCACTCGGTGGCCACGATGGTCAACACGACTGTGGCACGTGTTCGGGCGGTGCGGATCGCGGACCGTTGCGCTACATTTGGCCGACGGGATCGAATCGTGCCCTCAAGATGGACTGGACGGAACGAATGAAATCGATTGTAGAGAAGATTGTCGCGATTTACGAACGTCGCGGCAATGAAAAGTACGCCGACGAAGAGGTGACGCAGTTGCAGCACGCCTTGCACTGCGCCAAGTTGGCCATGAACGAACAGGCGCCGAGCGAGATGGTCGTGGCGGCTTTTCTGCACGACATTGGCCACATTTTGGGCCACGAAGCGTTGCCCGGCGGGGTGAACGAGGACTTGCACGATCACCACGAGGAGACCGGCTACGCGTTTCTCTCTCAGTACTTTCCCGCAGTGATCGCCGATCCGGTTCGGCTGCATGTCGCCGCCAAACGCTGGTTGTGCACAACCGATACCACCTACGCCGAACGGCTGTCGCCCACCTCCTACAAGAGTTTCTTGGACCAGGGCGGTCCAATGTCCGAAGAGGAGCGACGCGAGTTCGAAGCGCACCCGAATTTCGCGGCGGCGGTCCGTGTCCGACGTTGGGATGATCAAGGCAAAAACCCGCACGAAGTACTGCCGACGATGCAGGAACTGCTGCCGTTGATCGATGCTCAAGCCGCCTGATATTACCGGGGTACACTGGATATTACCGGGGTACACTGGATATTACCGCAGTGCACTGGGCAGAACTGGGGTACCACTGGACCGTTTTGGGGAACCACGGGGCTTGGGACCGCACAGGCACGGAACCCGCAAACACTTGACCGCACAGGAGCCGACTGGATGTTCAATCGTCAACAGATTCAAGCCGCCCTCCGGCACGAGGGCGGTATTTCGCGTCGCTGGTTCATGGCCTATGCCGGCGCTCTCAGTTCCATTCCGCTGCTGGGTCGTGCGACGTGGGTCAATGCCGCGCCAGTCTTTTCAAACGACCCGTTTGCCTTGGGTGTGGCCTCGGGAGATCCGGACGACACCAGCGTGGTGTTGTGGACAAGATTGGCGCCGGAACCGCTCGAGCCGTTCGGTGGCATGCCCAATGAAGCGGTGGCCGTTCGGTGGGAAGTGGCTGACGACGAGGGATTCCGGAACATCGTCAACTCGGGTACCACGACAGCGACTCCGCAACTTGGACATTCTGTTCACGTTGAAGTGCCGGGCTTGCACCCGGACCGCTGGTACTGGTATCGCTTTCACAGTGGGGACGCCACCAGCCCCACCGGTCGGACGCGGACGTTTCCGGCTGCCGACAGCCTGCCTTCTCATGTGCGATTCGCGGTGACTTCCTGCCAAAACTACGAGCAGGGCTTGTTCACGGCCTACGAGCAAATGGCCCAAGACGAGCTCGACATCGTTTTCCACCTCGGGGACTACATCTACGAGTACGAAGCGGGTCGCAACGGCAAAGTCCGGACGCACCATGGCCCAGAAATCGAATCATTGGCGGACTACCGCGTCCGCCATGCTCAGTATCGCTCGGACTCCCTGCTCCAGGCCATGCATCATGCGTGCCCCTGGCTCGTGACCTGGGACGATCACGAGTTCGACAACAATCATGCCGATGACGTGTCTGAGCAAGAGGGCATTGATCCGGTTGAATTTCTGTACCGACGTGCCAACGCCTACCAAGCCTACTACGAAGCGATGCCGCTGCGGCCGACGTCGCTACCCGCGGGAAGCAGCCTACAACTGTATCGTTCGGCCAGCTATGGTCGGCTGGCTCAGTTCCAAGTCCTGGATACTCGGCAGTACCGCAGTGACCAACCGAACAATGACAAGCGATCCCCGCTGAACGAAGCGGCCTTGGACTCGAAGCAAACACTTCTAGGTCGCGAGCAAAAAAATTGGCTTTATCGCCAGCTTTTGACTTCCGATGCCACATGGAATGTCTTGGCCCAACAGGTCATGATGGGCATGGTCGACCGAGCGGGGGAGCCCGCCGAGCCACTTTACTCGATGGACCAATGGCCTGGTTACGCGGCCGAGCGCATGGAGCTGGCCAGGTTCTTACAAGAGCGTCGCATCAGTAATCCGGTCGTACTCACGGGCGATATCCATTCGAACTGGGTCAATGAACTACGGGTCGACGATCGCCGCGAGGAGCAACCAGTCGTGGCCACGGAATTTGTCGCAACTTCTCTCTCCAGCGGCGGGAACGGTCTCGCCGAACCGCGGGGTTTGGCCAAGCTGAAGCGGAACAACCCGTGTGTCAAATTCCACAACGCCGAGCGCGGCTACATCCGCTGCAGCGTGACGCCGGAAACCTGGACAGCGGACTTCATGGTCGTCGATGATGTCCTGCAACCGGGCGGCAAGACCGCGGTCCGGGCCTCGTTTGTGGTTGAATCGGGTAAAGCGACCGTCAATCCCATGGGCTAGTGCTTTGTCACAGCCAAAACTTGGCGTGTGGCCGATCCAAAGTCGCTTAGGCCAAACGGTCGATCGCTTCTGCGATGCCGTCCCAGAGGCGTTGCCGCGATTGCAGGGCATTGATGGCGGCCGCGGTCGCTCGGGCCCAGTGCTCCGGCGAGTCGCCGCACAGGGAGTCGAGCAAGCGATGGGCCAACGGCCCGTGGTGGTCGCCATCCAGTTCAATGTGCCGCTGCAGATAATATTGAAATTGGCTCAGACAACCGCTCTCGCGATCCAATTCCTGCACAACTTGGTGGAAGACCTCTGGCAGCAGATCCTCGCGGCCGAACGTAAAATTGGCGGTCAGGGCGACCACATCGCCGGCCTCGATCACCTGGAAGCTGTCCCCCACAAAGGCCCGAGCCGCGTCTGGGGCTTGGCCAGCGACCAGGGCATCTCGGATCGGATCGCCTGCAGCCAGGCGTTGGATGATCCCTTCGATCACTCGAGTATCGGCACCGACCTCACGCATGGCGTTCAAGTACAGGTGGTAGTGGCTGGTGAAGCCGCCTCGACCGTCCTCGTCAGTCTCCTCGCCCAAGACGATCTCGTTGATCAACCGTGCCCCATTGGGCTGCGACGAGGGCACCCACGGCACCGAGACGCTGGTCAGCTTCTGTTGCAGGGCCTTCAGCAGCGACATGAAGTCGTACACCGCAAAGACGTGGTGCTGCATAAAGCAGCGGAGTGCCGGGAGCGAGCCGAGTCGCTCGTAGACCCGGTGCCCGAGCAACGCCTGCCGCAGCGGTGCAATTGCCGCTTGCAGGCGGTCGATACCGCCAGCCTCGCTGGCAGTACCGGAGGAGACGGACGCATGCGAATCGAGCGAAGATGTAGTAGACATAGAATTTCCCGGGTTAAGTGTTGGACATAACCATGTACCGCAAACCATCCAAAGCGGTAACGGGGCGGTGTTTAACCGCAACGCCGCAGGCGTGCGCTGCACCCAGGACCGACGCGGCCATATGCACGGTATCGCGGCGGTGTTTAACCGCAACGCCGCAGGCGTGCGCTGGACCCAGGACCGACTTGGACAACTGCACGGTGCCGAGGCGGTGTTTAACCGCAATGCCGTAGGCGTGCGCTGCACCAGGACCGACTCGGCCAAATGCACGATGCCGCGGCGGTGTTTAACCGCAACGCCGTAGGCATGCGCTGCACCCAGGACCGACTCGGCCAACTGCACGGTATCGCGGCGGTGTTTAACCGCAACGCCGCAGGCGTGCGCTGCACCCAGGACCGACTCGGCCAAATGCACGGTCCTGCAGCGAGATCCAACCGCAACGCCGTAGGCGTGCGCGGCACCCAGGACCGACGCAGCCTAATGCACGGTGCCGAGGCGGTGTTTAACCGCAACGCCGTAGGCGTGCGCTGCACCAGGACCGACTCGGCCAAATGCACGGTACCGCGGCGGTGTTTAACCGCAACGCCGCAGGCGTGCGCTGCACCAGGACCGACTCGGCCTAATGCACGGTCCTGCAGCGAGATCCAACCGCAACGCCGTAGGCGTGCGCGGCACCCAGGACCGACTCGGCCTAATGCACGGTGCCGCGACGGTGTTTAACCGCAACGCCGTAGGCGTGCGCTGCACCGAGGACCGACGCAGCCACCTGCACGGTGCCGAGGCGGTGTTTAACCGCAACGCCGTAGGCGTGCGCTGCACCCAGGACCGATTTGGACAACTGCACGGTATCGCGGCGGTGTTTAACCGCAACGCCGCAGGCGTGCGCTGCACCAGGACCGACTCGGCCTAATGCACGGTCCTGCAGCGAGATCCAACCGCAACGCCGTAGGCGTGCGCTGCACCCAGGACCGACGCAGCCTAATGCACGGTGCCGAGGCGGTGTTTAACCGCAACGCCGTAGGCGTGCGCTGCACCCATAACCGACTCGGCCACCCGCACGGTCCTGCAGCGAAATCCAACCGCAACGCCGCAGGCGTGCGCTGCACCAGGACCGACTCGGCCTAATGCACGGTGCCGAGGCGGTGTTTAACCGCAACGCCGTAGGCGTGCGCTGCACCCAGGACCGACTCGGCCAACTGCACGGTGCCGAGGCGGCGGGATCTGCTTGGAGTCGAGCGACGCGGCGCGCGCGCAACTGACGGCACTGCGGCTAAGACGACCCCGCCGCGATGCTGCACCGGGCACCTGGGCGCGGCGTCAGGCCAGGGGCAGCGCATGCCTACGGCGTTGTGGTTAACCGACCCGCCGTAGCTGCTGCGCGGGACCTGGGGGTAGAGTCGAGCGAGGGGCGGCGCATGCCTACGGCATTGCGGCGTTAAACGGCCCGCCGCACTGCTGCACGGGACCTGGGGGATAGAGTCGAGCGAGGGGCGACGCATGCCTACGGCATTGCGGTTAAACGACCCGCCGCACTGCTGCATGGGACCTGGGGGTAGAGTCGAGCGAGCGGCGGCTGCATGCCTACGGCATTGCGGTTAAACGGCCCGTCGCAATGCTGCAGGGGACTTGGAGGACAAAGTCGAGCGAGGGGCAGCGCATGCCGACGGCATTGCGGTTAAACGACCCGCCGCACTGCTGCACGGACCTGGGGCGCAGAGTCGAGCGTAAGGGCGGCGCATGCCTACGGCATTGTGGTTAGAACGACCCGTCGCGCTGCTGCACGGGACCTGGGGGCAGCGTCGAGCGAGGGGCAGCGCATGCCTACGGCATTGCGGTTAAACGACCCGCCGTACTGCTGCGCGGGACCTGGGGGGTAGAGTCGAGCGAGGGGCAGCGCATGCCTACGGCATTGCGGTTAAACGGCCCGCCGCACTGCTGCACGGGACCTGGGGGCAGCGTCGAGCGAGGGGCAGCGCATGCCTACGGCATTGCGGTTAAACGACCCGCCGTACTGCTGCGCGGGACCTGGGGGGTAGAGTCGAGCGAGGGGCAGCGCATGCCTACGGCATTGCGGTTAAACGGCCCGCCGCAATGCTGCACGGGACTTGGGGGCAGAGTCGAGCGAGGGGCGGCTGCATGCCTACGGCATTGCGGTTAAACGACCCGCCGCACATGCTGCACGGGACCTGGGGGCAGAGTCGAGCGAGGGGCAACGCATGCCGATGGCATTGCGGTTAAACGACCCGCCGCGCTGCTGCACGGGACTTGGGGGGCAGAGTCGAGCGAGGGGCGGCGCGCAAGTTCAACGATAGGTCGTCCAACCGGAGCCAAGCCCCCGGTAAGGTGTAATCCACTTCCAGTCTTGGAGTGGCTTACCCTCCTTTAAGGGATTCTCTTTCACGTAACCAATGGCGTTGCATATTCCTCGTGATCTTCCAAAAACGAGACCCATTGGCCACGCCCCCACATCTTTGGGAGCGACTCTTCGGGATCGACAAAATTCAACATCGGGTGTAGACCATCCTTAATCAGCTCGCCAGTCGCCGACCCCTTCAACAAATCTCAATGATTTGTCCGACCTTTGTACCGATGACGCAAGTAACAACCAAATGTGTGTGCTCGGGCATTATCGAACAAGCCCAAAACGACGCACCGAGACTTCGGTTAGCTTACTGGAATCCCATCCCCAACAACAACGAAAAAAGCCTGACCACCCGTCAACGTGACTGGGGATAAAGAAGCGATTTCCCGGCTAAATCTCGCTGATACTTCTCCTCTCGGTCAATCCGCGCAAGAGTCCGGCCGCTGCAAGTCTCGGGTGGTTTTTCCAAATAATGTCAGCTCCCAGCTACCTACCATATTAGACCACGATCCGCGAGGATCGTTCGGTAGCCAAAACTGCAATGGGGAATAATCACATGATACCCGTGAATCATCAATCGCTCCTTCGGAAAAAGTCACTAAACCCTCGTTGGATCAAAAGACGCTTGACCAGATACTGAACAATTGTATCCCACACTCGGTAGACGATGTGGGGACAAATGAAAAAAATATCGCCACTTGCCTACTTGCTGCGGAAGGTATCTTCCTAAAATCGCGCGCCGGGCAACGACAACAAATGCATGATGCCGCGACTCGGGCAAATGCACGGTATCGAGGCGGTGTTTAACCGCAACGCCACAGGCGTGCGCTGCACCAGGACCGACTCGGCCTCATGCACGGTGCCGCGGCGGTGTTTAACCGCAACGCCACAGGCGTGCGCTGCACCAGGACCGACTCGGCCAAATGCACGGTGCCGTGGCGGTGTTTAACCGCAACGCCGTAGGCGTGCGCCGCACCTAGGACCGACTCGGCCAAATGCACGGTGCCGCGGCGGCGGAATCTGCTTGGAGTCGAGCGAGGGGCGGCGCATGCCTACGGCATTGCGGTTAAACGACCCGCCGTACTGCTGCGCGGGACCTGGGGGGTAGAGTCGAGCGAGGGGCGGCGCATGCCTACGGCATTGCGGTTAAACGGCCCGCCGCAATGCTGCACGGGACTTGGGGGGCAGAGTCGAGCGAAGGGCGGCGCATGCCTACGGCATTGCGGTTAAACGGCCCGCCGCACTGCTGGAGGGGACCTCGGGGACAAAGTCGAGCGAGGGGCAACGCATGCCTACGGCATTGCGGTTAAACGGCCCGCCGCACTGCTGGAAGGGAACTGGGGGACAGAGTCGAGCGAGGGGCGGCGCATGCCTACGGCATTGCGGTTAAACGGCCCGCCGCAATGCTGCACGGGACTTGGGGGGCAGAGTCGAGCGAGGGGCAGCGCATGCCGATGGCATTGCGGTTAAACAGCCCGCCGCACTACTGCAGGGGACCTGGGGGACGGTGTCGAGCGAGGGGCGGCGCATGCCGATGGCATTGCGGTTAAACGACCCGCCGTACTGCTGAAGGGGACCTGGGGGACAGAGTCGAGCAAGCGGCGGCGCATGCCTACGGCATTGCGGTTAAACGACCCGCCGCACTGCTGGAGGGGACCATGGGGACAAAGTCGAGCGAGGGGCAGCGCATGCCTACGGCATTGCGGTTAAACGGCCCGCCGCAATGCTGCACGGGACTTGGGGGGCAGAGTCGAGCGAGGGGCAGCGCATGCCGATGGCATTGCGGTTAAACGACCCGCCGCACTGCTGCAGGGGACTTGGAGGACAAAGTCGAGCGAGGGGCAGCGCATGCCTACGGCATTGCGGTTAAACGGCCCGCCGCAATGCTGCACGGGACTTGGGGGGCAGAGTCGAGCGAGGGGCAGCGCATGCCGATGGCATTGCGGTTAAACGGCCCGCCGCACTGCTGCAGGGGACCTGGGGGACAGAGTCGAGCGAGGGGCAGCGCATGCCTACGGCATTGCGGTTAAACGACCCGCCGCACTGCTGCGCGGGACCTGGGGGGCAGAGTCGAGCGAGGGGCAACGCATGCCTACGGCATTGTGGTTAAACGGCCCGCCGCACTGCTGCAGGGGACCTGGGGGCAGAGTCGAGCGAGGGGCGGCATGCCTACGGCATTGCGGTTAAACGGCCCGCCGCACTGCTGCACGGGACCTGGGGGCAGAGTCGAGCGAGGGCAGCGCATGCCTACGGCATTGCGGTTAAACGGCCCGCCGCACTGCTGCAAGGGACCTGGGGGACAGAGTCGAGCAGCGGCGCGCATGCCTACGGCATTGCGGTTAAACGACCCGCCGCACTGCTGCAGGGGACCCGGGGGACGGAGTCGAGCGAGGGCAGCGCATGCCTACGGCATTGCGGTTAAACGACCCGCCGCACTGCTGCAGGGGACCATGGGGACAGAGTCGAGCGAGGGGCAGCGCATGCCTACGGCATTGCGGTTAAACGGCCCGCCGCACTGCAGCGTGGGACCTGGGGGACAGAGTCGAGCGAGGGGCGGCGGATGCCTACGGCATTGCGGTTAAACGGCCCGCCGCACTGCTGCAGGGGACCTGGGGGCAGAGTCGAGCGAGGGGCAGCGCATGCCGACGGCATTGCGGTTAAACGGCCCGCCGCACTGCTGGAGGGGACCTGGGGGACAGAGTCGAGCAAGCGGCAACGCATGCCTGCGGCATTGCGGTTAAACGGCCCGCCGCACTGCTGCAGGGGACTTGGGGGCAGAGTCGAGGCGGGCGCGCAGCAGGCGTGCGCCGCACCTAGACCGACGCAGCCTCATGACGGTGCCGCGGCGGTGTTTAACCGCAACGCCGTAGGCGTGGCCGTGCACCTAGACCGACTCTGGCCTGAATGCAATGGTGCTCGGCGGCGGCGGGATCAAGCTTTGAGCCGAGCGAGGGGCGCGAGGCTACGGCATTGGTGGTGGGGTTAAACGGCCCGCCGCACTGCTGGAAGGATCCAGTGTAACGCGATGAGGGCACGTACGGCTGATGGCATTGCGGTTAAACGGCCCGCCGCACTGCTGCATGGGAACTGGGGGACAGAGTCGAGCGAGCGGCGCGCATGCCTACGGCATTGCGGTTAAACGGCCCGCCGCCGCACTGCTGCATGGGACCTCGGGGCAGCGTCGAGCCGTAGGGCGGGCGCATGCCTACGGCATTGTGAAGAACAGCCCGCCGCACTGCCGCAGGGGAACTGGGAGACAGAGTCGAGCGAAGCGGCGCGCATGCCTACGGCATTGTTATTGAACGACCCGGGCCGCACTGCTGCAGGGGAACCAGGGGCAGAGTCGAGCGAAGGGCGCGCATGCCTACGGCATTGTGGTTAACGATCCGTCATGCTGCTGCACGGGACCTGGGGGCAGCGTCGAGCGACAGGGGCGCGCATGCCTACGGCATTGCGGTTAAACGACCCGCCGTAATGCTGCGCGGGATCTCTGGGGGCAGCGTCGAGCGAGGGGCAAACGGCATGCCTACGGCATTGCGGTTAAACAGCCCGCCGCACTGCTGCAGGGGGACCTGGGGGACAGAGTCGAGCGAGGGGCAAGCGCATGCCTACGGCATTGCGGTTAAACGACCCGCCGCACTGCTGCAGGAGACCCGGGGGACAGAGCGAGTGTAGGGCGGGCGCATGCCTACGGCATTGCGGTTAAACGGCCCGCCGGCATTGCCGCGCGGGACCTGGGGGTAGAGTCGAGCGAGGGGCGCTGCGCATGCCTACGGCATTGCGGTTAAACGACCGTCGCACTGCTGCACGGGACCTGGGGGCAGCGTCGAGCGAGGGGCGGCGCATGCCTACGGCATTGCGGTTAAACGGCCCGCCGCACTGCTGCAGGGGACTTGGGGGCAGAGTCGAGCGCAGGGGCAGCGCATGCCTACGGCATTGCGGTTAAACGGCCCGCCGCACTGCTGCAGGGGACCTGGGGGACAGAGTCGAGCGAGGGGCGGCGCATGCCTACGGCATTGCAGGTTAAACGGCCCGCCGCACTGCTGCAGGGGACTTGGGGGACAGAGTCGAGCGCAGGGGCAGCGCATGCCTACGGCATTGCGGTTAAACAGCCCGCCGCACTGCTGGAGGGGACCATGGGGGACAGAGTCGAGCGAGGGGCAGCGCATGCCTACGGCATTGCGGTTAAACGGCCCGCCGCACTGCTGCAGGGGACCTGGGGGACAGAGTCGAGCGAGGGGCGGCGCATGCCTACGGCATTGCGGTTAAACGGCCCGCCGCACTGCTGCAGGGGACCTGGGGACAAGTCGAGCGAGGGGCAGCGCATGCCTACGGCATTGCGGTTAAACGGCCCGCCGTACTGCTGCAGGGGACCTGGGGGCGAGTCGAGCGGGCGGCGCATGCCGGCATTGCGGTTAAACGGCCCGCCGCACTGCTGCAGGGGACCTGGGGGCAGAGTCGAGCGAGGCGGCAGCGCATGCCTACGGCATTGCGGTTAAACGGCCCGCCGCACTGCTGCAGGGGACCTGGGGGACAGAGTCGAGCGAGCGGCAGCGCATGCCTACGGCATTGCGGTTAAACGACCCGCCGCACTGCTGGAAGGGAACTGGGGGACAGAGTCGAGCGAGGGGGCGGCGATGCGTTCGCTCAATCATCTCGATTTCTTCATCAGTATTTCATGCGATCGAAGTGCTCCGTTGGTAAACTCAGAACGCGGTGCTCGCCACCTCCGGTGCTGATGCCGCGTAGCGTTTGAGTCACCCCCAGCGGTGCCCCATCCGTGTGCCTTACCTGCCCTCTAGGAACGAGAACGGTCAGCCATGACAACCTTCCCCTTCGGACGCAAATCCGGTTTCAACACGACGGCCCGGCTGCAAGTCATCCAATCCTGCCTGCCTTGGCTGTGCCGCGTCGTGATTTGCACCCTACTGCTGGTTCCGTCAATCACCGTTGCCAGTCCCTGGCATGACGGACCGGATCCGTTGTGTCATTGGACCTTCAACGAGCGGCACGTTTCGGGCAATCAATTGAAGGCCCGATTGGGCCCGGACGGCACTTTCTCGCAAGAACCAAAAATTGTGCCGGATCCCTGGGGGCAATCGGTCCACTTTTCAGGTCGCCAGAGTCAATGCGTGCTGGCAGAGGACGGAACGACTTTACCTCAATGGCTCCCCAAGACCAACATGACCATTTCGGCCTGGGTGGCGGTAGAGCAACGCGAAGAATGGGGCGGCATCGTCGGCATGTTCCAAGACAATGGCAATGCGGAGACCGGTTGGGTATTGGGCTACAACCAAGACCATTTCACCTTTGGATTGTCCAGCGAAGGAGCGAACGACGGCGATGGGAACATGACCTACCTGCCCGGCAAGACCACGTACGAATTGGGCAAGTTCTATCATGTGGTGGCCGTTTACGATGGCCAAACCATGCAATTGTACGTCAACGGCCAATTGGACGCCGAGAGCAGCGCGCAATCCGGCGCGATTCTCTACCCGACTGCCGCGCCCTTCGTTCTAGGAGCCTACCGAGACAACGACGAATTCAACTCGCTGCGCGGTCGACTGCGAGACGTAGCGATCTACGACCTGGCCGCGAAAGCCAAATGGGTCACGCACGAGTTCGAACACCAGCAAGAATTGACGGCCTACGAAGCCACAAAGGCAGCCGATGACCTGGATTTTATCGTCAAGCCATTTTTGCAGTATGGCACGATGTCGTCGATGTCGGTCGTCTGGCAGACCACGGCCGAGGCCACCAGCGAAGTCCACTGGGGCGAGGACATCAACTGCGAAAACAAAGTGCCCGCCACAGCCAATGGCACCATTTACACTGCCAAAATCGACGGGTTAGCAGCGGACACTCAGTATTTCTACCGAGTTGTCTCGAAGGCCGCCAATGGCCAAGAAATCGAGTCGGAGGTTTCGACCTTTCAGACTGCGTGTGGACGCGGCACCCCGATCGCCTTCGCCGTTATTAGCGACACGCAAAAGAACCTGAAAGTCGCGGGTGCCATCGCCGAACTGGCCTGGGCACAACGACCGCACTTCCTGCTGCACCCCGGCGACTTGGTCGACAAGGGCAAAAAAGATTCGGATTGGCGCGAAGAGTTCTTCCCCTCGATGCATCCGCTGATTTCGCGTGTACCGCTATTCCCAGTCTTGGGCAATCACGAGCAAAACGCCAAGAACTACTTTGACTACATGGCCTTGCCCGACCCCGAGTACTACTACTCGTTTTCATACGGAGATGCCGACTTTTTCATGATCGACTCCAATCGGAAAGTCGAGCCCGAAAGCGAGCAGTACCAATGGTTAGAGAAACAACTGGCCGCCTCGACAGCCACCTGGAAGTTTGTCTGCCATCACCACCCGCCCTACTCGTCAGACGAAAATGATTACGGCGACCTGTGGAAATCCAACAAAAGTACCCGCGGGGACCTACGCGTCCGCCAACTGGTGCCGCTGTACGAGAAGTACGGTGTCGACATGGTCTGGACCGGGCACATTCACTCGTACGAACGAACCTGGCCGATCAAAGAGAACGAGGCCGTCCAAGCGGGCGGCACGATCTACATGATCACCGGCGGTGGCGGCGGTGGATTGGAGACGCCGGGACCTTATCGCCCCTTCTTCCAAAATCATGTTCGTCGCTCCCACCACTATGTGATGGTACACATCCACGGGAAAACCTTGGAACTGCGGTCGTTCACCCTGGACGATCGCCTGTTTGATACGGTGACGATCACGAAGTAGCCTGGCTGGCGGATACCAACAATTCAACGGCGGCGGGTTCGAATCCCGCCCCGGACCGCCAAGCCTGCTCCGCTTTGCTTTCCGCCAATTTGGCGGCGAGGTGACTCAGCCGATGGTCGGAGTTCAACGCGTCTTGAATCGCTTGCAGTTGTTCCAAGGCCTCGGGTTCCAGATCCTCTGCGTCGACCGGTTGCAGGCGAATGCCGTCGGCCGAGTCGACTTGGACTCGGAGGGATGGCAGACCGGGAAACTGCGACAGGAACTGTTCGAGTGCATCTTGGAACGCCGCGTAATGGGTGGCAAATGACGACGGGTCCGACGCGGCGTTGCCCTCAACTTCGGCGTTGCCCTCAACTTCGGCGTTGCCCTGTGCGGCGATTGCCTGAGGACCCTGAGTCGCTTCGACCAGTTTTTGAAACGGGGACGCCACCACCTGGCCCATGACTTGGGCGGTTTTCGCCAGCGTTTGGCTGACTTGGCCCATGATTGCTGGGGCCAAACCGAGAGCTGCGAGGTGGGTGGGATTGATGGCCAGGTTCCTGAGTCTGATGTCCGCCTGAGGCTAACGGGGGCCCCGCGAGCCTGAGGTATTCCAGCACAACGGTTCGGCCAACGCCCGCACCATGCGACTGGGGCTGCTTCCGGATTCTTCGGCCCAGAACCACCCGCACCACCAGCAAAACCGGAAAAAGCTGCGTGAAATACGTAGATTTCCTGCGGTTGGTATCGGTCCGCGGAAACTAGCTCGGCGGCCCGTGTCGCTACCGGAGCGGTACACAGGTCTGATTCATAGGTTTGATACGGTGTGGGATGGTCCAACACCGAGTTCGTTGGGCATCGTCTAGAAAAAAGGAAAGTAGAGCATGCGAGCACGGATTTTGGCTGGGTTTGGAGTGACTGGGCTGTGTGTCGGTTTGATCGGATTGGCAATGAGCATGGGATCAGCAATGAACACGGGATCAGCAATGGCAGAAGAGACTCGGGACGAAAAGTCGATCTACGACTTCAAGGTCAAGACGATCAAGGGCGAAGAGGTTTCTTTGGCCGACTATAAGGGCAAGACGGTGTTGATCGTCAACGTGGCCAGCAAGTGCGGGTACACGCGTCAGTACACCGAGATGCAAGCCGCCTATGAGAAGTACAAGGACCGCGGCTTTGTGATCTTGGGCTTCCCTTGCAACCAGTTTGGCGGCCAAGAACCGGGCACCGAGCAAGAAATCATGGAGTTCTGCCAGGCCAACTATGGCGTGCAGTTCCCCATGTTCTCCAAGCTCGATGTCAAGGGTGCCGGTGCCGATCCACTGTTCAAGTACCTCTCGGCATTGGAGACCGAACCCAAGGGGGCCGGTGACATTTCATGGAACTTCGAGAAGTTCTTGATCGACGGCGAAGGCAAAGTCATCGGACGCTACAAGTCGGCCGTCAGCCCCACCGGCAAAGAGATGGTCGAGTTGCTAGAGAAGCTCCTGCCTGCGGCCACCGCCAGCAAAGGCTAGTCACGTTGCCAGTGAGACGTGTTCGTCGGGCCTCCGAGCCGTTCGTCGGGAAACCACGATCGGCGGCAGGAGATGGAAGTAGCGGCTGGCGTATCAACTGTTTAACACTGACTGTTTAGCATCGACGTCTGGCTCCAAGCGGAGTCAGACGTTTTTTTTATGCCCATGCGCCGAGTCGCTGGCGGATGGACCAGTGGCGACGGAAGTGCGACGCGGGAGCCGCAGCTAGTTTTCACCGCGAAACCAGCGGCTGCTGCGAGCGATTCGGAGCCCCCAGTAGATGAGGGCGGGGACGCCCAAAGGGGCCATGGCGGTGGCCAAGATAAAGGGCAACAGATTGAGCCGATGGTTGGCGGTCGCGGGCGCTCCAACAAGGATACCCGTAAATAGTAGCCCAGCGATCAAAGCGCTGACCCCAACCAGCGTCATGGAAATGAGCATGCCTTGTAATCCGAGTTTCATCCGAGCATCCGCTGCAAAAAACTGCTGAAATGTAGGACCTAGTGATTGGTCGGCGGCACCACTTGGGGTGGAACCGCCTTGCCGACGGTAGCTAACCCCCGTTTTTGCCGAGTCAATCCGAGGCCCACTGGACCGAGCTCAGCCCCGCATCGGCAGGGTCGAAAACGGCGCGAACCAACCCATATGCACCGCAAAGTTTGCGGCACCGTTACAGCTTACCAAACGCCGGTGGCATCAGTCACTCCACCTGGGGCGATCGTGCTGAATTGTTCAATTTTCCCAGTATTGCAGACGATACGAATTCTGTGTCCGATCTTGGCGCGACCGGAATTGTCTGGGCGTCTGCCCAATCGAGCCCTAACGTGACTACAGGACCAGAGGCGATTGAATCTTCCCCAGATTCCCGCTCTCGCCGACTCGGGAACCCCGAGCCTTCAGGGTGTTGGTCCAATCGACCCAGCAAATACAAAGGATGACGGAGCCATGCGACTGTTTTTTACGTTGGCAACTGCCCTAATGGCGGGCGCCGGGACCATCGGCTGCCAAGCCCACATCTGCACGAGCTGCACCACGGCGGTTGCCCCCCAAGTCGTCGCAACCCCAACCAGCTGCGATTCGGCCGCCGGTTGTGATTCGGCCGCCGATTGTGACAGTGCCCCGGCCAGCAGCGGAACCAGCAGCACGGCGGGTTGC
Source organism: Pirellulaceae bacterium (assembly GCA_018402565.1). Classification (GTDB taxonomy): domain Bacteria; phylum Planctomycetota; class Planctomycetia; order Pirellulales; family Pirellulaceae; genus M30B19. The sequence continues at coordinate 109,153 of JAGYIQ010000009.1, forward strand.
GATAGCCCGGCCTGCTCGGATGGCTCCTGCTCGGATGGCACTTGCCAAACGGGCCAAGCCAGCGGACGGATCGCTGTCCCTGTGATCACTCCGGTCCGCAATTTGGCCGCCCGGTTGCGTGCCAACGCCGAGACCACCACCTGCGGCGACGGCAATTGTGGCACCGGCTGTGCCGACGGCTCCTGCGACAGCGGCTGTGCCGACGGATCGTGCGGAAGCGGATTCGGCAACGGCAGCGGCGGCCAGTGGAGCGGCAATGGCAGCTTGTTCGGCGGCATCTTGCGTCGCCCCGGCTTCGGTGGAGCCGGCATGGGCCAAGGTGGCATGGGATACGGGGCCGGTGGCATGGGTCACGGTGGCATGGGTCACGGCGGCATGGGCCAGGGCGGATGTGGCATCCCGGGCTGCGGCCTGATGGGGCGACTCTGTGGTCGCTGCGGTGCCGGCAACCAACATCCGTACGGTGGCGTCTCCCCTCACACCCCACCGATGGCTGGTCCGTTCGGCGGGATGTCCCCGGCTTACGGCTACCCCTACTACACCACTCGCGGTCCTCGTGACTTCTTCATGGATAATCCGCCCAGCTTGGGTCGATAGTCCAGCAACTTCCATTGTCATGTTGCGATCAGCGGCCGGTGAGTCCAAGGCTCACCGGCCTTTTTTTGTTATCGCCGTTCGATCGGATAAAATCGCGCCCCGATGGGGCAAACCTCGACCAATTGTTGCCGTAGTTTTTCGTCCTCGACGGCCTCCAGCAATCGGCCCAGCGGGTAGTGATCGGCCCAGTACAACAGGCCGCCGCGGTGCGGCGGGAACCCCAACGCCAGAAGACAACAGAGATCCACATCGGCGGCATCCCGTACTTGGCCGCGTTCGAGTATCTGGACTGCCTGTACGACCATCGCGGCCACCAAACGCAGCGCCATTGTCTCGGATGACGAGCCTTCTTGTTGCTGCAAATCGTTCGCCTCACCCGCTGCCCGCGTCGGATCAATCGACGAACGAGTCGCTTTCGGGCGGACATACGCCTGCAACAATGCCTCGACCGCTGCATCACTCTCCGCCTGCCCAGCCTCCGTGTAGCGATAGAATCCCGCCGCAGTCTGCCGGCCCAACCGACCGGCTTTGATCAGTGGCACCACAAACGGGGGAGCATCCAGCACGTCGGGCAAATACAGAGCAATCTGCGTTCCAGCATCCAAAACGGTCCGCAGTCCGATCACATCCATGATTTGAAAGGGGCCCAACCGCCACCCGAAATCCGTCGCCGCGCGATCGATCTCCTCGATCCCGCACCCCTCGGCCAACAACCGCTGGGCTTCATTCAGCAAAGCCATGAGCAAGCGATTCACAACCAACCCTGGACCGTCCCCCACCACGATGACCATCTTCTTGGCTTGTTTGGCCAAGGTGGCTGCCACCCAGGAGGTCGCTGGGGCGGTCGCTGGATGCACCGCAACCTCAGCCAATCTCGTTTCTTTAATCGGATTAAAGAAATGCAATCCACAAAACCGCTCTTGCGATCGCAAGCCCTGCGTCAACTCGGCGATTGGAATCACACTGGTGTTGGTCAACAGGTGAGCTTGGGGTGAAACCACCTGCTCCAACTGGCCGAGGACCTCGCGTTTGACTTGCCGCTGTTCGAAGACGTTCTCCAACACCACGTCGCACTGCCGGAGATCGGACCAGGAGCTCGCCACCTGGCAGCGGTCCGTCGGCAAACGCTGCTGCAAGGCGGGCCCCAGCGACGGATCGCGATCGTACAGTACCAACTCCCAGGGACCGCGTGCCAACAGCTCGGCCACGCTCTGGCCCATCAGCCCCAAGCCGACGATGCCGACGCGCTGCATCTCGGGCCGGGGCTCCGGCGCCACCCCTAATCCCGGCGACTTCTTGGCTCGATCGTTGAGCAAGAACGCCTGCACCAAGGCTTGGCCCGTCGCGGAGGTGTAGACTTCCGCCATGGCTTGCGATTCGACCGCACACGCCGCAAAAAAGTCCAGATTTGCCGATCGAGTGATCACGTCCAAGACCAAACGCGGGGCGGTCGGGTGCAGGGCAGGGTGGTCTCGACGAATCTCGGCTTCGATCGAGGCGGCCATGTCGCGCAGGTCGGATTCGCACAGGTCGGATTCGCGCAGGTCGGATTCGCGCCATCCCGCCTGCAACCGGTCCGCTCCCTCAGCCTCTTCCAAGGCCTGGGGCAAACCTTCCAACCCGTTGGCCCCCCCGTCCAACCCCTGAAGTACCGCGTCCAACCCCAACTCCAGCTCGCTTTCTCGTAATCGTATGGCCGGGCCCAACATCTGTTGGCGACGCGTGGCCACCCACGGCGTCGGGTCGGCCAACTGCTCCAACCCAGCGGCGTGCAGCTCGGCGACCGGCACCAAGCGATCGACCAAGCGGATCCGCAGAGCCTCCTCGGCAGAAAAATTGGTTCCCAACGCAATCCGCCGCATCGCGGTCTCAACGCAACTGATCCGGGGCACGCGAACCGTCGCCGCCCAACCGGGAATCAAGCCCAAATGCACTTCAGGCAGACCAATCAACGTCGTGCTCTCGGCAGCAGCGATCCGCCAATCCAACGCCAAGGCAAACTCCAAACCACCTCCTAAACAGGCTCCCTGGATCAGGGCCACCGTCGGAAACGGCAGTTCCGCAAATCGTTGATACAGACGCAGCCCACGTTCGCAAAACTCAATCACTTGTTGACGCGAGAAATCGCCTGTCTGGGCGATGTATTTGATATCAGCTCCCGCGATAAAGATCCGGGGCTTGGCGGTCGACACCAACAGGCCGCGAATGGGTACCGATAGGCCAAGCATCTGATCCAGCCGCTGCTCCAACTCCGTCTGCAGCTCGGCCGTCATCACGTTGGCACTAGAGCTTGGGTCGTCGAGCACCAACTCCAGTACCTCCGGTCGGCACCACTGCAGCCGAGTCAAACGGAATTCGAAGCCATTCGCAGGAGGCAGAATCGGTTGCATCATGGGACTCGTGGGGCAATGCTAGCTGCAAGGGGCTCGGCGTCGGCCGTGTCCCATGATTTTAACGCAAGACTCGCGACTTGGCAGCGATGGATAGAGCCGAGATGGAAGCGAGGGGAACGCCGTTCCAAATGGGCGGCTCGTGTCCCACCGTCCGGTCCAGCCGTCCGCTTGGCCGTTCGCGGCCAATCCGCTAGAACTTTCCAGCGAGGGCAATGCTGGAACGCCGAGAAACTGCGAGCGTATCATGAGTCATCGAACACGCCGACTGTCTGAGAGAGTATCGGTCAAAGCTAGCCGTCGGGGAGGCTGGGCGACTGGAGGCTGGGCGACGGGAGGCTGGGCGACGGGAGGCTGGCGATACGGTATCTGGTTGCTGCTGGTTGCGTTGGCCGTCTGCGGTGGTTGCCAACGCGGGCCCGCACCTGCTGAGAGCGGCCAGCCGACGGCAGCCGGTGGTTCCCAACAACTCGACAATGCCCCGTCGACTGGGGACTCCACAAATTCTCAGGCCTCGGATACGAGGGCAGCGGATGCGCAGGCAGCCGCGATTCGCGTCCGAGTGCTGCGTGGGCCGACGGCCGAAATCATTGAGGGCACCGTGGTCTGGCAGGCGGAAATGACGGTTTTTGACGTGATCAGCCGCTTTTCACCCTCGTTGGACGTCGAGAGCACTGGTCAAGGCGAGGCCCTGTTTGTAAAGTCTATAGCTGGGCAGAAGAATCTGGGGAGTGCCGGAGACAACTGGATTTACCGGGTCAACGGCCAATTGGGCGACCGCAGCTGCGGCGTGTACCCAGTCGCTGCGGGGGACGAGGTCGTCTGGTCCTTTGGCAAGTACGAATGATCCCAGCCCCTCCTGAAGCGAACTCCAAGTAGCAGAACAAGAGCCAGTCGTTATGCCAACGCCAAATCAAACCGATGCCCACGCGACGCCTGCTTGGTGGCAAGCCCAGACTTCGGCCGAGACGGTGCTGGCGATGGCCCTGCTGATCGGCGCCAGCGTCTTGGGGCGATTGTGGCTGGAGCAACCGAACTTCAAACCCAGTCTAGCGGCGGCAATCTTGGCGGGCGCGATCCTCCGCGATTGGCGGTTGGCGATGGTTGTGCCCTTCGCTTCACTGGCGCTGACCGATGGATTCTTGGGCGTGTACGAGTGGCCGCTGATGGTCGCGGTCTACGCCTGCCTGACGCTGCCCGTGTTCTGGACGCGTGCCACTGAGTCCGCGACTCGCTGGATCAGCCACCGTTGCGGTCGGCCTCACTCCGCGTTGACTCGGCCGCTGTTGGAGTTAATCCGTTTGAATGCGGGCGCAGTCACCAGTGCGGTGGTTTTCTTTGTCGTGACCAGCGCGGTCGTGTGGACATCCACCCCGTGGTACAGCCAGGACCTGGCAGGACTTTCCCAGGCCTACCTCAACGCGTTGCCATTCTTGCGTTGGATGTTGCAGGGCAACGTCGTCTTCTTGCACAGCTTGCTGTTGTTGTGGGTCGGCTACCGAGGCTTGGCCTGTGTGTTGGTCACCAACGACGTGCGGCCCGCACTCCCCCAGTAGGAACACGGGCCGCCGCCGTAGGAATTCGTTGCCTGCGATAAGTCAACGAAGTTTTTTTGGTAACCGTTCACGCCCGCTCGGGTGGCAGGGCCGTGACGCTCGAGAGCCAGTTGGCTCAGTCCCCTTGGTCGTCCCCGAATTCGCTGGTGATGTCGTCGTACTGCGAGTCCATCACGAGCGACAAGGTGGCGGTCGTCTGCTCCTCGCTGCCCAAATTGCGGCGGCGACGACGACGCGGCAACTTCTGACTGGCCCACTCCTTCGTCAGCACCTCAAAGACTTCCGGCGATTCGTAGCGAGCGATCGAGCGCCCCTCGGGCATGGGACCGATCAAACCGCGAAAGACGGGCAACCCGCGGAGGGTCAAGTCGGTGCTGGAATCCTCGATCCCCAATTGGGCATGAACTTTCAAAATATCGGCAAAATCGTCATAATCGCGTGTCCGGAGTTCGCCGTCCGTCTCGCGAGTTACAACTCGGATTTTCTTGGAGGTCATCAGTGGTATTCCCAAATTCGAGCAATAAACGGGTGCCCTGCGCCGGGTGACGTCAGTCGCAAAGCCAAGCGTCGATGTTGGCGGCGGGTGGTCGGGCAGATTAGGGATCGGAACCGGCGAGCGGTCGTCGTCAGGGATTTTGTGTTGGCTGCTACCGCGGGTGCAATGGGCGAAACCGTTACAAGTGCGTTCGAGCGGTAGGACTGGGTCTAATCGGGATTCTTGTCACGATTCCACCTGAGGATGCTGGCGCCCCCTGCAGCGAATCCTCGACGTCTCTAGAATAGTCGTTCATGAACCGCACCCCGTTAGCTTGGAAAAACCTGACCTACGACAAGTGGCGATTGTTCGTTGCCGGCTGCGGCATTGCTTTCGCTGTGGTGTTGATGTTCCAACAACGCGGCTTCCAACACGCCCTGTTCGACAGCACGGTCGAGATCGTTCGCGAGTTGGACTGCGATTTGGTGTTACTGCGTCCCAACCGATTCGCTCTCTCGGTGGAGACTCGCTTCGATCGGCACCTGCTGGATGTGGCGGCTTCCCACGAGGGCGTGGCCGCCGCTCGGCCGCTGTACATCGAGAGCCTGGCCGCTCGCTTGCGCCGCGATCAACAGCGAGCGCAGCCCATTCGCGTGCTCGGGTTCCACTTGGGCGACCCGATCTTTTTGGATCGCGACGGAGACCTCGCGCCGCAACTCGCTGCCTTGACGGCCCCGGCGACAGCGTTGATGGATCGACTGAGTCGAGCGGAATATGGGTTCGACTTCAGCTCCAGTGCCCAGTGGCCGCAAACGGGTGAACTCAACGGTCGCCAATTGGCGGTGGAGGGCACGTTCCGCAGCGGTCGCGATTTCGCGCACAACGGCAATCTATTGATGTCGGCCGAGAACTTTGCCACGTACTTTCGCCATCGTGGCCCCGACCCGCTGGGGCAGGTCGACCTGGGGTTGGTGAAGGTCGCTGCTGGCCATTCCCACGAACAGCTGCGTGAGCGGTTGCAAGCCAGCTTCGGAGCCGAGGTCGATGTGCTGACGCGGCAAGCCTTGATTGAACGGGAGATGGCGATGTGGGACCGCAACACCCCCATCGGCGTGATCTTCACCGTGGGCACACTGATGGGCTTTGTGGTCGGCGTGATCATTTGTTATCAGGTACTGGCCACGTCAATCACCGATCACTTGAGCGAGTTCGCGACCCTCAAGGCGATGGGCTACGACAACCCGTACTTCGTGCGGCTGACAATCCTCCAAAGCGTTTACCTGGCGCTGTTGGGATTCGGACCAGGACTGGTCCTCTCCTGGGGCCTGTTCCAATTCAACGCCAGTTACACGGCGTTGCCGATGATCTTGACCGTCGGTCGCATCGCCTTTGTACTGGTGGCGACCTTGGCCATGTGCATTTTGTCGGGCCTATTGGCTCTGCGGAAACTCTTCTCCGCCGATCCTGCCAGCCTCTTCTAAGGGTTGATCATGAGCACCGAATCCCCCCACGAATCACTGGACGCGCTGTTGGCGACTTGGCCGACCGCCGATACGGTCCTGAGTATCGACGTGCAGCAAGTCAATCACCACTACGGCAGCGGAGAAATGCGCAAGCAGGTCCTTTTCGACAACCACCTGCAAGTCCGCGCCGGCGAGATTGTCATTATGACGGGGCCGTCCGGTTCCGGCAAAACCACCTTACTGACCTTGATGGGCACCCTCAGGAGCGTGCAAGAGGGCAGCCTCAAGGTTTTGGGCACCGAGCTGTTCGGCCTGGGAACGGCTGCCACGACAGAACTGCGGAAACGGATCGGCTTTATCTTCCAAGCCCACAACCTGTTCGAATCATTGACCGCCTTTCAAAACGTGGGCATGGCGACCGAACTGTTGGGGATCCCCACGTCTGAGGCCAAGCCGCAGATCGAACAAACGCTGCATCGCTTGGGCTTGGGCCAACGCTTGCACTACCGCCCGAAAGCCTTGTCCGGCGGCCAGAAACAACGGGTCGCAGTGGCTCGTGGCATCATCCATCGTCCCGGCTTGATCCTGGCCGACGAGCCCACCGCCGCCCTGGATGCAGAATCCGGTCGTGAAGTCGTCACCATCTTTCAAGAATTGGCGCGGCAGCACCAATGCACCATCGTCATCGTCACTCACGACAATCGCATTCTGGATGTCGCCGATCGCATCGTCAGCATGGTCGATGGCCGAATCGTCTCCAACGTCCTGGTCAAACGCAACCAACTGCTGTCGCAGTTCCTGGTCCAAATCGAACTGTTCCGCGTCTTGAGCACCAGTGCCTTGACCAAAGTCGCTGACAAGTTCGACCTGCAGTCATTCCCCGCAGGAAGTGAGATTATCCGCCAGGGAGACGTGGGCGACCTGTTCTATGTCATCGGCTCCGGACAAGTGGCGATTGAAATGGACGGCCAACAGGTGAATCGACTGGGGCCGGGCGCGTTCTTTGGAGAAGTCGCTCTGATTCGCGATCAACCTCGCAACGCCACCGTACGAGCCGTGGAGGACGCCCGCTGCTTCGTCTTGCACAAGGCCGACTTCCAAACCATCCTGCAACAGTCTACCTCGTTCGAAGAAGAGCTACGCAAAGCCATCTTCTCTCGGCAATAAAAGGCAAGAAATTGCTTAATTAAACCGTTTTAACAAATCAATCCAGTGACTAAAAACTGGACGACAAGCCGCCGAGCGTGTAACTCAGCCGCATGAGCTCGATCTCTTGATCGAACAGCAGATCGATGATCTGGGCGGTCAAACGCAATTCGGCCTGAGCGTCCTCCAAGTTCCGCCGCACATCGACTTGTTCCATTTCCACCGCTTCGACCTTTTCACGAGCCTGACGCAACAGATCGCGTTGACGGACCTTCAACTCCAACTGATCGCCAATCCGCCGCAAGACCTGGTAGTGACCGCGGACCTCGACCGCCAATTTCTCTTCCTGAGTCGCAATGGACTCCCGCAGCAAATCGCGTCGATGTCGTCGCTCGCACTCCGCGCGCTCCTCGACCTCGCGTTTCAAATGGCACATCCACCATTGGACCGGGACGGTCGGCAAGCCGGTCGCCAGCCAGGGATGGAGCGCGCTCCAGGCCTCGTTCGGTACCGCTTCTGGTTGGGCGGCCAACTGCCGCCAGGCTCGCAAGTCCGCTCTTTGCCCCAAGGCCCAGGTCACCGCTTCCTCTGGATCTGCGGGGACCACCGTGCGGGTCGCCGTGACAACGGCCCACAGAGGCTCCCCCGTCGGGGCCAACTGCAAGAGCGACTCGAGGGCATCGTGGAGACGAGCTTGGTTGTACGCCAGCTCCACGACCGACTCCTGCACCACCCATTGTTGCCGGGGTAATTCGTCTGGACGCACGGGGGTATCGATGCCCGCTAAACGAAATCGCTGCACCGCCGATTCCAAGTCGCGCAGGTAATCCAAGCCTTGATCCACCACGGTCGTCTGGCAATGGACCCGCCCCAGATTCAACCAAGCCTCCTCAGCCATCCGCTGATGCTGCATCTCTTCGTACTGGGCTTGGGCCAGGACCACGTACCCCAGTGTCTCCTGACCTTGAGCGGTTAGCCACTGACTATGCTGACGGAGCTGGGCGGCGACCGGGGCGGCCGCTGCCGCCAAGGTTCGGACCTCCTGCCGCGTCAGCGTGCGAACATGCGTGGGCAGCTCGTCCGCCACCACTCGGCCCAAGATCGGCTCCGACATCCCGTCCAACTGCGAGGCGGACCGCATGGCATAGGGTGTGGACGGCCAAGATTGCCGCAGCGCCGGTGCGGCTTCGGGCGAGCAGTTATCAACGCATGGTTGCTCAAAGCTACAATTCGAACGCCACGGACCAAGATTCAACCACGGATGCCCCTCGTGCCACCCCAGCGACCCGCGACTGGTGCAACCGACGCAGACCACCGTCAAGGCGATCAAGCCCAGGCGGCCCAGTCCGGTAGCGGTTCGTCGCGGCAACATCAAACTTCAAAGCCCTGTCGGGGTGGGAACACTCGGACCAAGCTACCGATTGCTACTATGGCATCGGTCGTTGCGGTCATCCCGACTAAGGCGATTTTGCCGGCTACCGAAAGGATCCAGTCGCTCGGGCGTTCTATGTAGCGATTAGAGAAACTTTACCAGCGACGATCGAGACGAGCTTAAGGATTCAGCGGCGGATAAGCCAGCGCCACTTGCTCCCGTTTCCGCGACAGCAAGCCTTCCACTGCCGTTTGTACGGATCGCGGCAACTGCTCAAAATGGGCAACTTGTTCTGGAGCCATGGCCGCCATTAGCGATTGCCGGACGCGCTGCGGATCCAACCCAGCGGGAGTGGGTCCGCGCCGAGAAAGACTGGCTTCAATCTCCGCCAACAGATGGGTCGGACGGCGCTGGACCTGCAAGCGACGCAATAACTGATCGGTGGCGTAGTCGGCCGCCGCAAATCGCTCGGCGACCGCCTGAGCCTCATCGTCGCCCGACACCGCCACCGCGGTCAAGAAGCTACGCTGTACCAGCCCCTCCGGCCCGCGAGCCGCACAGTGGACCTGCAACAAATCACCACGCCAAGTTGCCGGCACTTCCAGCACCATCTGCAAGACTTGCCCGCCTTCGATCAAGGCATCGCGATTGGGCGTCAGGCGGAAGAACACCCCGCGGCCTCGCTGCGACAAACCACTGGTGACCGACGTCGTCAGCGGGGCCTTCCAGGCTTGGCGACTGATGCGATTGTGGTTGCCGTTTGCCGAGGCCTGCAAGGCCGCGGTGCCATAGACCGGATGCCCCGCCTGCAAGTTGGCCCCCATCGAGTAATTCTGCTGCTGGGTCGACTCCTCCACAATCTCGCCCGACCAATCGGTCGTCGTCTGCGTCCGCGGCGAATAGTCCACGATCTGCCCCCGACGACTCAGCGGCATGATCTCGTATGTCACCGCTTCAAATTGCTGCGGCTGTTGGAACACCGCATTGACCTCCAACGATAACAGATAAAACCGCGACGTCGGAGTACGATGCCCGACCGGCCGAGCCAACACGCCCGACGTTCCAGCCACCGTCAGCACTCGAGTGGATCCAACCGACGACGCGGCCGCCACTGGCCCAGATCCCGATCCCGAGCTTGACTGCGGTGCCCCCCCGAGCACCTCGGCGGTGACATCCACCGCCAACACAGTCGCCGGCACATCAAAGGTCGCCGACTGTTGAGCGGCGACGACGCGATCGGCAGACAATATCGACAAAGTGGCCCAAGCGACCACGACGAGACCCAAGCTCCAACCACCTTGGGGCGCCAACGGCTGTGGGTCGACGGTTGGCAGCCCCAGGGTAGCGGAGGACTGGCGACGTGGCTTGGGCTTGCGAACGCCTGAGCGAATGGTACTGGTACGCGTTTTCATCAGATCCCCCCCGGGGTGGCGAAACGGTTGATGTCGGGCAATCCCCCTCCCTGGTCAAACACGCTTTCGATCCCGTCGTGGAACCCACACCACGGCCGCGCTGCCGAAACACAAGCACGCCGGGCTCTAGCTAATACGCTCGTCGCTACCCACCGGTTCAAACAATCCGCTCAAGAATCCACCGATCGCTAATTCGACGTCTCTTGACACAGAACACACTGGCAAAAACCGGGCGGAACCGCCCGCAAAAGATCGCGCTGACAGTCGCGCCGACAAGCATGCCCCTGCTTGCAATCGCTGCCAGCACCGTCTGTGAGCAGTTAGTGCTTTGTCACAGCCAAAACTTGGCGTGTGGTACAGGGGTCAGGAGTCAATTGTGCGAAGTACCCGCAGGGCCGTTCCGGCAATCGATTCCTGACCCCTTTACCACTCCGATCCCAAAATGGAACGGTGACAAAGCACTAGGACTGACTTCAGCCTTGAGGCAAATACCACTGGAACTCGCGTCTAGAGGTTGATGACCGAATTGGTTCGAGCAGAAGCAGGACAACCGAGAACCAAGCGCCAATCTTCCAGCCCAAAATCTCTTGTCACCGTTCACGCCTCGCAGGGTGCCGTGCAGCAAGTCGGGCCAACCGTCCGATCGTTTGCGAGTAAAAGCAACTGGAGAACGCTATCGGCTTGCCCCGAGAACCATCCGACTTGCGGAATGCACCAGCCCCAAGGATTCCCTCCCACCCGTGAACGGTTTCAATCTTCCTGCCTTTCCAGTCAGGCCACGCCATGTGCCGGCCCTTCGGGCCTCACGGTCCACTAGAAAATGATCCAACCGACCGGTGGCTTACACCACCGGCAGAGGTTGCACCGACCCTCCGAGCCTAAGAGCGGGCGGATGAGTTCGGCCGGCGGGCTGAGGCGAGGTGCTTTTGTAGGCTGGAAGTCGGCTTGGCAACGAGCATGACACAGCGATCTGAAATCTGAAGAAATGGAAAATGATTAATGGAAAATGGAGAATGCAGAATGAATCCACCAAGAACCAAGCATCTCTCTCGCTTCACCCAGGCGGCTTTCGATTAGGATTACGAGCAGGAGCAGGAACACGAGTACGACACTGAGAACTGAGATTTGAGATCTGAAGAAATGGAAAATGAGTAATGGAAAATGGAGAATGCAGAATGAATTCACCAAGAACCAATCATCTCTCTCGCTTCACCCAGGCGGCTTTCGATTAGGATTACGAGCAGGGGTACGAGTAGGAGTACGAGCGTGAGTACGAGCGAGAGTAGGAGCGTGAGTAGGAGTATGACACTGAGATTTGAGATTTGAGATCTGAAGAAATGGAAAATGAGTAATTGAAAATGGAGAATGCAGAATGAATTCACCAAGAACCAAGCATCTCTCTCAGTTCACCCAGGCTGGTTTCGATTAGGATTACGAGCAGGAGCAGGAGCAGGAGTACGACACTGAGAACTGAGATTTGAGATCTGAAGAAATGGAAAATGAGTAATGGAAAATGGAGAATGCAGAATGAATTCACCAAGAACCAAGCAGCTCTCTCGCTTCACCCAGGCGAGTTTCGATTAGGATTACGAGCAGGAGCGTGAGCAGGAGCGTGAGCGTGAGCAGGAGCGTGAGCAGGACACTGAGAGTTGAGATTTGAAGAAATAAAAAGTGAGTAATGGAAAATGGAGAATGCAGAATGAATTCACCAAGAACCAATCATCTCTCTCACTTCACTCATGCGGGTTTCGATTAGGATTACGAGCACGAGCACGAGCACGAGCAGGAGCGTGACAACCAAGAACGAAGAACCAAGAACCGCGCCCCTCACCCCAACCATGGCGTAATGGCATGAAAATTCTCGACGCGGAGGCAGGGGAAACGAGGATCTTGGGGCGGATTCCCGGGCCGACAACTCAACAGAACGCGTAGCCCCGCCTCCGCGGCCGCCTCCAGTTCCTCGACTACGTCACTGACAAACAAGACCTGTTGCGGGTCGATCCGCCAATCGTCCGCGATGTTGCGATAACTTTGCGACTCTTTCTTTCCGCCACTGGTCGTATCGTAATGCCCACTAAAACAATCCAGCAAATTGCCGACCTCCGTATGGCCAAAGAACAGTTTCTGCGCGGCGATACTACCAGACGAATAAATGCGAATGTCGATACCGGCCTGTTGCCATTGCCGCAGCGCGGGCGACACATCTGGCCACACATGCGCCACCAACTGCTGGGACTCGAACCCAGCCTGCCAGATCTGGCCCTGCAATTGTTTAAGCCCAGTGGCCTTGCGATCTTGGGCCATCCACTGCTCAACCACTTCAATCACGCGATGCGGCTGGTCGGCCACCGGTAGGTCTCCCAACCAGACCTCTGCACTGGGCTGCCCCGCGTCCACGGCCAAAAGCTCCAGCGTCTCGAGCAACTCGGTCTGCCCCCAGTGCTCCATGAGGTAGTCGCCTAGATGGCGTCGCGCGTAGGGGAACATCTGATCGTGCACAAACGAGATACTGGAGGTCGTTCCTTCAACATCCAACAGCACGGCGGTGACGGGTGTGGGCATGGGCTGAACTTTCTAGGGCAAACACGAGCAACCATCGAAACGCATTCGGGGAGCCGGACGATCATGACCGCCCGACTGGGATCAGGGTAAAACCTCGCTGAAAAATCGCAACCAGTTGCCCCAGAAAATCGCTTCGATTTCCTCGGTTGAATACCCACGTCGCCCCATACAATCGACCAAGCGCTGCAAATCACGGTAACGATTCAAGTCGGCCGGCGTCTGTTCGTAGCCATAGGCACCGTCCAAGTCCGTCCCCAGCCCCAAATGGCGGATGGAGCCACCGGACAACGCGCGGACATAATCCAATTGATCCACCGCTCGCTCCAAAGTCACTTCCGGAACGGATTTCCCACGGACAAACCCTGGCTGCAGCATGATCACATCAAAGGCGACACCCAAGACGCCATCGCGTTCGATCACGACTCGAATTTGATCGTCGCTAAACTGTCGTTGCCCCGGACAGATCCCGCGCGCGTTTTGGTGACTGGCGTGCAACCGACCCCCGAACGCCTCCACCACCTGCCAGAACGCGGTGTCCGACAAGTGGGTCACGTCGATAGTGATCCCCAATTGTTCACAGTATCGCAACAACGGAAAGGCGGCTGGCCGCAGCGGCAAGTCCGTCTGCGTTCCACCTCCGTAGCGGTTGGAACCGTAGTGCGTCAGTCCCAAAGCCCGCAGCCCCAATTCATGGAACTCAAAAATCGTTTCGGGCTCCAGCAACGGGTCCGCCCCTTCCATCGTCAGGAGGTAGCCCAAGGGCGTCGTTTCGGGCGACTGGCGATAACTTGCCCAATGCTGCTGCAACTCGGCGGCCGTTCGCAACGAGCGCAACCACCCGCGCTGCTGGCAGGCGCGGTAATACGCCAACTGTGCGTGGGCCATCGCATAACATGTCTCGGGCGACGTCCAGCCAAACGAGTCATCGATCCGCGGCTCCTGTCGAGCCAAAAGGGTCGTCAGGCAAATGGCCACCTCCGACTCCCGCAGTTCCGGGAAGCTGAGCGTGTTGTGGCAACGGCCCGGCGCGTTCATCTGCAATTCGCACTCTTGCCGACGAATCTCTTCCACCGGCAAACTCAAGTCACGGTTCCAATCGACTCCGTTGAGAGCCAAATCCAGATGAGAATCAAAGATCAGCATCGCGCGAGTTACCTGAGGTCAACGAAGGTGGTCCAAAATAGGCCTGCACCAAAGACCGCGTCGGCGGCCGAGTCGCCCAAGTGACGGCCACGGCTGCCAACAGCGACAGGACCGTGCCGCAGATGAAAGGATGAAAGCCGCCGGGTTCATAAGCCGTTATCTGCCGCTGCGGGTGCTGCCATGTCCCGATCGCGTAGAGCACGGCATGGGAAGTAACCCCCGTCCAGATCCCCGCCAGCGCCCCAGCCAAGTTGAACCGCGGCCAATAGAGTAAAAGAAAGACTGGGACCAGGAAAGTCGTCGACAACCCGGTGCCGGTGAACACAATGATGTTTTGCAAAAACTTGGGTGGATTGACTGCCGCCAACATGGCCACGCCGCCCACCAACAGTGTGGTGGCGTAAGTCAGGCGTTTGATTACTTTTTCCGAGGCCTCCGGATTGAAGTTCCTTTGGTAGATATCGCGGACCACCGCTGAGGAGATCATCAACAAAAAACTATCCATCGTCGACATGACCGCGGCAAACGGAGCTGCCAACAGCAAGCCCGCCAACCAGGGAGCATTGGCCAATGCCGACGTCAGCCGAGCCATCTCGGGCATGATCCGATCCGGCTCGGTCTCCCAACCCGGCAACAAGACCCGAGCACAACAGAAGATGATCAACAGCGGCACGTAGATCAACGTATAATAAACGGAGACCGTAAAAATCGCTCGGCTCAAGGTCCGCGGTCGATCGAACGCCATCAAACGCACCATGTTACTGGGCTGACCAGCGGTAGAAAACGTCCACATAAAATAAAATGAAATCGCCAAACTGATCGGCAGAAAGCCATTCCATTTGTTCTCGTCCGGACCGGGGGCTGTCAGATAAACCCCCGCTCGACCCGCGCCATAGGCGTACGGGCGCACCGATACCACCTCCACCCGCAATGGCCAGGGGTGACACTGGGGCAATTGCCGCTCGATATGCGGGGCGAACGTCAACTCAAACCCAGTCACTCGCTCGCTGGGGGTGTCCCCCCCCAAACCCACCCAAGCGACACGTTGTCCCGCAGGAACTTCACAGGCCTCCTCGGTCCGCACCACTCGCACGCGCTCGGCCTCCGTCACTTGCAACCAAGTATTCTTGGGGATCAGCAGGCGTTCATCGGCCGGGTCGTCCACGCGACTCAAACGCAACTGCACCACGTCCGGCGGAGTCATGGCAGCCATTTCTCGAGTAGCAGCCCCCAAACCGCCCACGGCCCACAAGGTCAAGGGCAACAGCAACAGCACACCGCCTAGCATCACAAAACCCTGCATGACATCCGTCCAGACGACCGCACGGAAGCCGCCGTAGGCGGTATACAGGATCACCACGGCGGCAAACACCACCAGGCACAACAGGTAGCCAGGATCCACACCGGCGGTCAGGGGCAACGAACGCAACAGCCCCTCCGCCGCTCGACTGGCGTGCTGAAACAACGGTTCATCTTGCAACAGCGATTGGAGGATCACGCTGCCGCTCTTGAATTGCGCCACCAGGTTGAACACCATGAAGAAAGCGATCAGACCCGTGGCCGTGGTGCCCAAAACGGGGCTATGAAAACGATCGCGCAAGACATCCGGCAAGGTGATGGCCTGGGTTCTCCGAGCCACTTGGTTCAACCGATTGCCCAGCAGCCCCATGGCGACGATTGGCACGATCATGTAGCCGCCGATCCACAGTCCCACGGCCCAACCGTGCGTATAGACCAGCGCCGGGAATCCGATAAAACTCCCCCCCGAGGAAC
This sequence comes from Pirellulaceae bacterium, assembly GCA_018402565.1. GTDB lineage: Bacteria > Planctomycetota > Planctomycetia > Pirellulales > Pirellulaceae > M30B19. The sequence continues at coordinate 125,042 of JAGYIQ010000009.1, forward strand.
TGGTGGCGGCAAACGTCAACGCAAACGCCCACAACCCCAGCGAGCGACTACCGAGAAAATACTCACTGAGGAACTCGCTTGAACGATAGAGTCGATTCGACAGCCAAGCTACCAACAGCACGGCGGCGATGTAAATCGCAAAAAACCAAATCGCCCATCCCCCACCTGCGGGAACCAGACCAGGGACCGCGGCGTCCGCGAAGACGGCAGCACTCATAACGCACGACCGTTGGCCGGCCCCCCCGCTTCTCGGGGCGCCCCAGCGACTCGACCCGGACCGTCCCGCTCATCACGCCGACCGACTTGCTCGTCGTCCGCAACATCGTCCGCCAGAAAATAAAAGCAAAACCAAATTGCCACCAAATCAATGATCAACCACGGGAGCACAATGCCGACAAACACCCAGGTCGGCAAGCCCAGCACCAACGACAAGGCCTCGGTCGGCTCGCCCTCGGTTGCGTCGTACCCCAGCCAATAGCAGAAGCCGATGGTCCAACCCAAAGCCAAGCCAAACAGGGCAAGGACCACCAACATCTCGCGCCGCGCCCGCAGAAAGGCGGGATCCAGCATTCCGTCGTCGTCCGCGGAGGATTCTAGTCGCACAGTCGTCCTCGCGTGAGGGATACCAGCACCCGCGGGCGCCTTGAAGCCAACCACCGCCCACACATCACCCCTCCATGTTACTCGATTCACCGCGCCCGGAGCAACCGTCCGACCTATCTCGCGGCCCCACGGCCGTCACGATCGGTAAAATCGCTAAACTCAAGGGTCGCGACGCGCAATTCTTGGCCCGGTGCCACATATTCGGCCAGTGTTGGATGGGATGAGCTAAACAGTGGAGATGGAAAGGTTCCATTTGTAGACCCGTCCTCAACCCCTGGCGTGCAGACCCATCCCGGTCCGCGTTCCCGATGTGGTGTGTCCCCGTTTCCTCAGAGGAAATCATGAAACTAATACAACAGAATGAGGTTGCCGGTGCGAGCCTGTCCCGAGCCGGCCGGCTGCTCGCGGGCACGCTCTTGGTGGCGTTCCTCTCGGTCGCTTCGATCCAGGCTCAAGACCCAAGCACGCAACTCCCAGGCCTCGATGGCCCCACCATCCCGGGCCTGACCCCACCGCTGGGCCCAATCAATCCCGACCTGGGCGGCGTTCTGGGCTTGGGCCCACAACAGCCCGCCTTGCCGGGCTTCGAGCAAACCCTGCCGGTCAAGAAGGTCAACGATGCCGTCGCCGGTTGGAACTCGGCCGAAGCCGGCCGCGCCTTTCACCTCGGTGAAACCATCCGCCGCACCTGGGTCATGCTGGACTCGGAAGGCAAACTCCGCGGCCAAATCCTCGGTGGTGACTTCGATCACGCTCTGACCGAAGTCTACTTCCTCCGCGAAGGTCGCATGATCGAAAAGCTGTCGGCGAATTCGCGTGGCGAGTTCATCGTTTACGGCTTGGAAGATGGCGTCTACACGCTGCTGGTGGCCAACGATGGCCGCTACGCCGTCAACTGCCTGCTGGTGTTGGACAACAACCAAATGGGTGGCCCGCCCAGCTCGTTCGATATCCCGATGAGCGAGAACAGCCCACGCAGCGTGTTTGAGCAAGTCGTCAGCCGCGCCACCAAAGTCATGTTCCGCAACTACGGTGAGTTCGCCTTCGAGCAGACCAAAGAAGATCCGGCTCGTTTGTACGGCCTGCAAGGCATCGCTGAACACCGACCCGAAGCCGTCGACGCCACCACGTTGGGCAACCACCGAGTGGCTCTGACGCCGGAAGGCCAGTTGATCGGACGATTGCGAGCCGTCGATCACCTGACGGGTCGCCCAGTCGATCTGTTGGTCACCGAGGTCATGCTGTTGGCCAACGACGAGACGGTCGCCACGACCCAAACCAATCGTTACGGTATCTTCAGCTTCGACAATGTCGCCGCAGGAACTTACACGTTGCTGGCTGCCGGCAAAGACGGCATCGCCGTAACCAGCTTCGAGTTGACCCAAGGTGTACCGGCTCCGGCCACCGACGTGCAGAGCGTGAGCTTCCGTCGCTCCAACGTCAGCAACTACCTGGATGTCACCCTGTCCCCGCGACGCGATATCGGCTGGATCAACGCCTACTTCCGCGACCACGTGCCACCGCCACGCATTCCGCCGGTGGAAGATGTCCCGTTCAATCCGTTCTCCGACTACGGCGACTACGGTTGGGGCTCCGGCTACCCCTACGGAGCCGGCATGGGCTACGGCATGGGCATGGGTATGGGCATGGACGCTTGCGGCTGCAGCCTCTGCGCCGATGCCGCCTGGTCCGCTGGGTTCGGCCAAGGACACCGTCGCGGTTGCCTCGGACGCCTGAAGTCCAAGCACGGCTGCGGTCGGCAAACCTGCGGTGAATCGGCTTGCGACTGTGGTAGCTGCGAAAACAGCTCCTGCGTTGGAGATGAAGAAAGCGAGATCCGCAGAATCGTGCTGCAAGGCGTCGAGCAAGAACAGCAGGCAACGATTTTTCGACTGATTGCTGCACAGGAACGCACACGGGCAGGAGTTTGCGCGAAGCTGCGGAGGGCGTAGGGCGGAGGGCGTAGGGCGGAGGGCGTAGGGCGTAGGGCGGAGGGCGGAGGGCGGAGTGGGCAGAGCGCGGAGGAAAGAGTGGGCAGAGGGAGGAAGTACGCAGAGAAACGCGACCGGAGAGATTCTTCTGCGAACCTCCGTATCTCTCGGGACTTTGTGGTCAGGTCGGATTGGGGAACACTAATCTGCGCTAATCTTCACTGATCCTCCTGATCTGCGAACGTCAGGAGACGGCGGATGCGAGCAAAATCACGAGGACCGTTGGAGTGTTCTATCAAACTTACCGAGTGAACGCATTCGCGCCTCGGAGCAGCAGCGGTGTGCAGCTTGATTTCAAATCCTTGATCCGTCGCCTCCCAGCTATCCGTGGAAACTCAAGCCTCTCCGCGTCTCCTGCCTTCATGACCGTTGCCTGCCAAGGAAACCTCACCCCAGGGTCGCTGCCATTTTTCTGCCCGAAATTTTTCTGCCTCTTCTCTCCCTTCCATCTTCATTCGCATCCCTCCGTGGCTCGCTGTTGGCAAACAATCACATCTGTGAAATTTCTGCTTTCAAATCTGAAATTTGAAATTACACATTACAAATGGCACAGAACCCGTCCGCGAGTCATCGGTGCGGTAGTCGATTACGATTACGATTACGAGCACGAGCACGAGCACGAGCACGAAAAAATAGCTCCATCGTTGTGCCCCTACGCCCTACGCCCTACGCTCTACGCTCTACGCCTTATCGCTCAACTTCAACTGCGATTCTTGTCGTACACGGCCTGGAGCATCGCCTCCACATCCTTGAAGTTCGAACGACCGACCAAGGCTTGGTCGATCAATCGCCGAGCATCCGCTTCGGTGTGCCCCAAGGTCAGGAGGATTTGATACGTTTCGGCGACCACATCCGCAGCCGTCGACGACTCGTCCTGCGCCGCCGTTTGCTGCGTGACCAACAGTGCGAACTTGGCCATCTTCCGCCGCAGTTTGGCGATGATCCGTTCTGCCATGGCCGCCCCGATCCCCGGCAGACTGGAGATCGTCTTCACGTCCTGCTCTTCGATCGCCACCGCAATGTCCTGCACCGGTCGGACCATGGCTCGCAACGCCTTCTTGACGCCCACACCGTCCACCGAGCAAAACAAGTTGAAGAAGTCTCGTTCGATTTCGGTCACAAAGCCCAACAACTTCGGGGTCATCCGCCCCCCCTTGGTCGGATTGCCATCGATATAGTGAATCGTGAACAACGACACGGTCTGCCCCAACTTAAGCTGGATTACCCGGCGTGAAAAGTCTGGAATCAGGATCTCGTAACGCCAAGCATCGATCTCAAAAATCGCCGACTCCTCGCCCAAACTGACCAACAGCCCACGAATCTCCGTAATCATTCCGCATTCCTATCTTTGGACTCGACCGACGCTGACTCACCCCACCTGCCCGGTCGCATTATTCCCCACCCCCCGCGGAGCAACAAGGTCAGCAGGACCTTGGCCCACAAGATCAGCCCAGCTACAGTACGAGACGGATAGACGTGCCGACCAGGCGTGGGGGCCAGGTCAGCAGACCAGACGCAGCGGACCCGTCGAGCGTACGGTGGTCCCTCGCGGCAAAATTGGTCTGGTCGGCCAGGGCGGTTCGGACTAAAAAGATAGACCGCCGATCACGCCCGTTTGAGCCTGCGGACGCTGGCCTCGGTGGTTTTCAGGCCCAGTTCGTGTGATCACTCGCCACCGCCGTGTTCGGCGGCCTCCCGTGGAAATCCAGCCTTGAACGATGACGCCCCTCCAACTGAACCTTGGCTGAAGCGGACCGCCTTATGGTTGGCTGGTCAAGCTTTCCGCCAAGTGCTACAAGCCGGGCCTCGCTCGCAAAACCTGCGGATATTGGACCTGTCCGACGGACATTGCCCGCCCCTGCAGCCGCTCGCCCGCCCGGCCATCCTGATCATGTGGCACGAGTCGATTTTTCTGCCGATCGGCTTGGGATTCCAATCCCCCGTCGCTCTCCTGGTTAGCCAACACCGCGATGCCAATTGGCTGACGATGGCCGCTGCCGGCATGGGCTTCGACGTGGTCCGCGGTAGCACGACACGGGGCGGTGGCGCGGCGCTGCGTAAACTCAAAGAACTGTCGCGGACCCACTCCATGGTCATCACTCCCGATGGTCCCACCGGGCCACGTCGCAGCATGAACATGGGTGCGTTGTACCTGGCGTCATTGCTGCAAATGCCGCTGATCCCCATCGGAGTAGGTCTCCGCAACCCCTGGCGACTCAACACCTGGGACCGCTTCGCCGTCCCGAAACTCGGGCACCGCGCCCGCATCATTTTTGGAGCCCCGATCGAACTGCCGCGACGCTGTGAACGAGACACCCTGGAGGCCTATTCGCAGGCCATCGGCCAAGACCTGAACCACCTGAACGATGTCGCCGAAGACTGGGCCGCTGCCGAATACGAGTTTCCCTCACTGCATCGCTTGAGCCTCTGGGGACGCTGGATCCCCGCCAAACCGACTCGCGATCCGCAGCCGCTCCCCGCCCTGAATCAACACGTCGCCGCCCTGGCCGCCTCACTCGCCTCGGCACCCCCAAACGACAGCCTCAACAACCAGCCGCCGGCGGTTTCCTCCGCGCCCCATGTTTTTACAGCCAAATCACGAACCGCCGCTACCTTCCAGCTCGACGCAAGACCACTCGAGTCTTGAACAAGCGATCATGCAGGCAACTGGAGCCCGGCAACAGAATGGCGATCGCGTCGACAAAAAACAGCGTCCAGAAAGTACCGGCCATGGCGTAAAACACGGGTTCACGCCGCGTGTCCAAAGCCACCACACACCCCAAAAATAGCCAAAAAACAACGGTACGCAGCCCTTCACGCAGCACCCGCGTCTTGCCGTCCGGCAACTGACCGACCCGATCCAACAAACTCAGCTGCATGGCGAAGTAGCCCAACCCCATACCCAAGCGACTGGACAACAGCCCGTAGAGCAGGGCGGGCAACATAAAGATCAGCCCCCAGAGCCCCCACAGCGACGTTTGCCGGGATAGAGCAAACGTCGTTAAACTAACCACCGCACTGGCGATCACCACCTGATCCACCGACCACGCCACCAAACGCGGCAGTCGCCCCGCCGCAAATTCAGGCGCTGGCCTGGCATTGACCAAACACTGCAACAGCTCGTCGTAGTCTCGGAACGGCTCTGCCAAGTTCAACTCGAGCAATCGCTCCAAGATCGGCAACCAATGCCGCGGGACATGATCCAGTTTCTCGGCGGAGGCCGCTAACGACAATTGGCTCCGCTGCTGCAACCACACCGCCACACTTTGACCACTCAACTGCTGCGGTGGAGTTCCAAACGTCAGCTCGTACAGCGTAATGCCCAGGGCGTACAGGTCCGAACGAAAACTGGGGGGTTCGCCCCGCAAAATGGCCGGAGACAGGTAGTTCGGGGTACCACGCAGCGTGGCTTGCTCCTCATCCGCCAAATCGATCCGCCGAGCCAAACCGAAATCGGACAGTTTGACGGTCCCCAAGCGATCGACCAACAAGTTGCTCGGCTTGATGTCCCCGTGCACCACGTCCAACTGATAACTGGCCCGCAACGCCTCCGTTACCTGAATGGCGATATCCATCACGGTGGCAAACGGCAGCGGACCCCGACGCGACGAAGCACCCAACGACGAACTCATCAGCTCCATCGCCAGGAACGGTGTCTGTTGATCGTGGCTCACATAGTAGATCGTCACCACGTTCGGGTGATGAACCCGCGCCTGCGCGACGGCTTCCTGCAACAAGGCCTTGACCTTCTTGTCCTCCGGAGCCTGATCCGTGGACGTGCGAATCAACTTTACCGCCACGTACCGCTGCAAGGACCGATCCAAGGCCCGGTAGACGGCCCCCATCCCCCCGCCGCCCAAGCGTTCGATAATCTCAAAATGCCCCAACTGTTTGCCCACCCAAGGATCGACTTGAGGATCCTCGTTGGCGACGGCCCGCCCCAAATTGGCGAATTCGACAAATGACACCGTCGACGCCACCAACTCTTCCAATGCCGATGGACTCACCCGCCGCTCGCATACCGGGCAGTTCCCCCCGCGATTGGCGGAGACCTGGAACTCCACCCCACACGGGCAGCGGTACTTCACCTGAGTTGCGTCGGCAACCGTTTCGTCCATGGAACCACTAAATCGCTATCAGACCGCACCCCGTAAACACCAGCAACGCTGAGTCCCAGTCTAGTAAAACCTAAGTTCGCGGACGATAGCCAGCATGTGTAACGTCTTAGTGACCATAAAAAAAGGCCTGGCCGAATGCATTCGGCCAAGCCTTCTATTTGTCCAATCAACCCAGGCAACTTCGAGTTCCGACCGACGAGGCCACCACCCGTACGATGCCCAATGGGTCCTAGTCGCGGTTGTAATCGCCAGAAACCTGCGATTGACTCTGACTGGCCGACTCCCGTGCCGCAGCGACTTGGGCCACGTGCACGGCGACCTGCTGAGCAGCCACAACCTGGTCTCGCGAGAAGAACTTCTCGACATAACCGTTTCGCAGCACCAAGCGGTTCTTGTCCATCAACTCGGCCCACGACATGTTGTCGGTGTAATGCCACACGGCCGCCTGAGCAACCGGTTGCGTAATTCGGCCCGCGGTCAACAACCGGCCGGTCTCGACAATCTCCTCACTCTGAGGGAACTGGGCGACAAACTGTTGGATCGGGACCATCGTGTACTTCACGCTGGGCTTCGGGTCTTTCTTACCATGCTCCAGACACACGGTGGTCACTTTGGTGCGGATTTTCATGCCCGGCGGAACATTGAACATTCCACCGCCCATGCCGCCGCCCATCCCGCCACCCATGCCACCGCCACCACCAAAGCCGCCCATACCGCCTTGATTGCCCATGCCACCGCCGCCCATACCACCCATGCCGCCCATGCCACCGCCCATGCCACCCATGCCGCCGCCCATGCCACCCATACCGCCGCCTAAACCCATGCCACCCATTTGGGCGTGCACTGGCACAAAGGCGAACACTTCGGGCAACTCGATGCTCAACGGTTGGTCGGTCTTGTTTTCGAACCAAACCGAAGCTTGGGTCGCATCCTTGGGGATGTAGGTGATCTCGATCGAGCCCGCTTCCGCGGCAGCAAACATCTCGACCGGCTGGAAACCTTCTGGAGTCGTCAAACTACGCGAAGGTCGCAGCTTCTTGCCAGCCTTCTCGGTTGCCGACTTGACGTTGTCCTTGGGATCCACGTTCTTGGTGTCCACCGAGTCACTGTCGGCGCTGTCCAAAGCGGACACAGGGCGAGCCGTGACGGCACTGCCTTGGAAACCATGCAAGTGGTTAGCCGCAGTCAGCCCGCACAGAGCGACCGCCAGAAACGCAAAACTGAATCTAATTTTCATTCGCAGTTTTCCTTGTGTACCCGGCCGAATGCCGGTTTTTTCGTCTAAACCGAAGCTTAAAAACCTCAGCCCTTGCTCCCTGGTACAAGTCGACAAGTTTCCTTCAATGCCACCTGTAGATAACTCGGCATAGCCCTCTCCAGCCGCATCCGTGCCTGACGCGACCCCAGAACTGTAGCATGTGACAGGTCCAACTCCGCCACAAAAACCGCGTTCCGGGAGAAAAAACCACCGAGTCCCTCCACTTAAAGATAGTTGCTGCCAGTAGCCCTGACCAGCTAGATTTCCTGAAAGTTGCTCAAAATCCAGCTCCCAGGGGCCAAATCACAGCCCCAATGGAGGCATCAAACCGTTCACCCTGGCCCCACGAACGCCTGTTTTAAGCAGAAAATTGACTCGCCGCCCGGTATATCCCCTGCGACCGTTATCTGCCCACCGCTGGCCAGAAAATTGCGAGCGTGACCTCGCCACTTTGCGACGGCACCGCCCCCATCGCGGAACTTGGTTCAGACGGCCCAGATCGTCAAGCAGACCACCGGCGCATGGCCAGGGCCGACAAAACCCGGTGCTGGCTGCGACGTTTCGACTACGGCAGCGAAGTCGTTTGGCACTTCGCCGCCGAGTGAACCTTGGCTACTCATTTTGCAAGGATGGATAGAACCGCCAGTCCGGTTGCCAATCCGACTCCAACGGGAGTTGCAGGAGCTTGGCTCTCAGCATCTCAATTGGCATCGAGTGCTCTTGCAAAATGGCGTCGTGAAACTCGCGGTAGCTCCACTCGCCCTCCTCGACCAACTCCTGCTGCAGGGCTCGAATCTGCAATCCCCCCAACATGTAGGCCGCCTGATACAACGGTCCGTAGCTGCCGGCGAAGCTGCGCCGCACTTCCGCTGTGGCGTTGTTCCGCTCATGCCCCACTCGCTCCACCAAATAATCGATACATTCCTCGGGCGTCATGCGTTTCAGGTGATAATTGAGCGAGAAGATAATCCGGGCGCAGCGGTGCTTCCGCCAAAACAACATGCCAATCCGATCCTCGGGCGTCTGGGCAAACCCCAGATCCCACAGCAACATTTCCCAATACAGCGCCCAGCCCTCCATCCAGAACGGTGTGGCAAACTCGCGTCGGTAGGGTTTGTGTCGCTTTAGCATAAATTGTTGCAAATGATGCCCCGGGATCAACTCGTGATGCACGACCGCCCGCGAAAAGTGCGGGTTGTTCCCGCGGAGACTCATTAACTTCTCTTCATGGGTCATGGCATCGGTGGGATACGAAATAATGATCGTGTCACCTCCCAAGAAGAATGGACTGACCCGTTGCCGCTCGGGGCTCATCATCTGCGTTCGCCAGACCTCTTTGGCCAACTCGGGCACCGTCACCAAGTCCCGCTCGGTGATGAACTCAATGGCCTCCTCCGCCATGTCGATAATCAGCTTGGGCTGCTCGCCGGGCGGAACAAAGCGTTCCTTGACCATCTCCTGAGCCGCGCGCCAATCCGCGAATCCCAACTCGGCCGCCGCCTTGTCCATCTCCACATCGCACCAGGCCATTTCCCGCTCGGCGATTTCCACCAATTCGGCCGGCGAGTACGCGATCATCGCGTTCCGCAGTTCCGCCTGCAAAGCCGCTTCACCGATCGGCAAACCGACAATCGCGTCCGGATCCTCGCCCGCTCGCCCCAACGCGGCCTGCCGCAAGGCTTGACCGTAGGCGCGCAATTCCTTCTGCAATGCCTCCCACGGTTTCCGCGCCCACCACGAGTAATCCGGATCGTAGCCATCGTAATACCGGTGCAACCCCTCCATGGTTTGCTGCAGGTGCTGGAACCGCTTCGTGACCCACAGTGCCAGCGTGGGGTCGCCGAACATCGCTTGCAACTCGGCCGACGGCTCCCGCAGGGCTCCCAGTTGTTGTGCCAATTCGAGCCGCACGCGCTCGTATTTCCCGGCCATCGAGCGTCCCTCGGGCCGCTGCCCCAACAACCGCGCTTCCCACAACTCAACCACGATGGGCAAACCCACCAAGGCCGGCCCCACCGCCGCGTCCTGCTGGAGCTGCAACTCCAAGGTCTCGGCCAAGTACTGCACGCGATCGCGCAACAGCAACCAATCGATGCGATCGTCCAACGCCAGTGAATCGAAGTCGATCCGCGCCAAGTCCGCCAACCAAGCTCGGTAGAACTGCCCCATCCGCGTCCCATAATTTGGAGCCAGCTGGAACTCGTATTTTTTCTCCAAGCTGTCGCGATCCGCCACAAACTGCTCGATCAATCCACGGAGACGACCGTCACTCCGTGTTTCCGACACCCCCCCGGCCCCTGCGGACTGCACCGTAGCCGACGATGGTTTGTCTGTGGTCAATAATCCCCAGGCGATCACACCCATCCCGACCGACAAGCACTTGACCAGCATGCGGCGCCAATGGTCGCCGGCATTTTGAGTGTGGGAGACAGAATCGGCGAACAGCATCAGGGCTTCTTTCCAAAGTTGAATCAGAGATTGTCGAGCGACGGCTCGGCCGTCCCCCTAAGATAGTCGCCGGTACCACTCAGGAGAAGAACGGAGAGCACCGCGGGGCTGGAACCGCCGCCCCGCGTCGCATCGGCTGCGACAGTCCATTATACTTGTGAGTGACCCTGTTGCTTTTATCCGGTACTTGAAAGGGCCACACCATGTCAAACTCGACGCCGCATCGGCGGAGTTTTCTGCAACAATCCGCCATTGCCTCGGCCGCCGTTTTCTGTTCACCCTTGGCCATGGCGCCCGGCTTTGCGGCTCGCAACGAGCGGCCCCGGGTCGGGGCCATCGGCACCGGCAGTCGCTGGTCCGTTAAAGCCACCGGCATCGACGGCCCGTGGGGCTCGGCACCCGATTTTCTCAAGTACGGCGACTACGTGGCCCTCTGCGATGCCGATCGATCCAGACGCGAAAGAGCCGCAGAGCTGGTCAAGGACTGGAGTGGCAAGTCCCCGTCGATCCACGCCGACTACCGCGCGATCCTGGATGATCCTAACATCGACTTGGTCCATATCAGTACCCCGGACCACTGGCACGCCAAGCAGTTGATCGAAGCCATGCGAGCCGGCAAAGATGTGTACTGCGAAAAGCCGCTCACCCTGACGATCGACGAAGGCCGCCTCGTCTGTGAAGTCTGTCGCGAGACCGGTCGCATCGTGCAGGTCGGCACCCAACAGCGGAGCGAGCAGCAGTTCCTGACCGCGATTGCCCTGATCCGCGCCGGGCGACTCGGCAAGCTCCGCAACGTGACTTGCTCGATCGGTGGGGCCCCGACCAGTCCCGCGTTGCCGGTCGTCGCCCCGCCCGCCGGCTTGGATTGGGACCTGTGGCAAGGCCCCGTCGAAGCGACCGACTTTCGCTCCCTGGCCGGTGACTACGGCGAAACCAAGAGCTGGTCGCGCGGCCACTACGAGTTCCGCTGGTGGTACGAATACTCGGGCGGCAAGCTGACCGACTGGGGCGCCCACCACGTGGACATCGCCACCTGGGGGCTGGGGGCAAGCGCCGATGGACTGCAGTCGATCGTGCCGGAAATGGTCCAGCACCCCGTCGAGTTCCGCGACGGCATGCCAGTCGATCGCTCGCAGTACAACACCGCCACGGCCTTTCGCATCCGCGCCACCTACGCCGATGGCGTGCAGTTGCTGATCCGCCACGACGGCGACAACGGCATCCTGTTCGAGGGCACCGAGGGACGGATCTTTGTCAATCGCGGCAAACTGACTGGACGCCCCGTCGATGATCTGGCCACCAACCCCTTGCCGGCAGACGCATTGCAGGAAGTCTACAAACAGCGGCCACCGGTCGATCACTTTCGCAATTTCTTTGAATCGGCTCGCGATCGCCTGGAACCCGTCTCGGATGTGTTCAGCCACCACCGGGCGCTGACGACCTGCCACTTGGCTGCCTTGGCCGCTCGGTTCAATCGCCCGATTCGCTGGGATGCCACGACCGAGCAGGTTCAGGACGATCCCCAACTCCAAGCCCAACTGGCTCGGCCGTACCGCGCGGGCTACGAAATCGAAATTTCATGAATTTCCACCACATCCTCACGAGTCCTGTTTCCCGGCGCCAATTGCTGCAGAGCAGTGCCTTGGCCAGTTGGAGTTTGTCCATGGGATCGACGCTCGGTGCTCCGACCTCCGCCTCCAATGCGCTGCGGTTTGGCTTGATCACGGACGTGCATTATGCGGACAAGGCTCCCGCGGGGACTCGTCACTACCGCGAATCAATCGCCAAGTTGGAAGAGGCCGCTGCCGCCTTCGAACAAGCCCAAGTCGCCTTTGTCGTGGAATTGGGCGACCTGATCGACGCGGCCGACGAAGTGGACGTGGAACTGGGCTACCTACGTACCATCAATCGAGTCTTTTCGCAGATCGCCCCTCAACGTCATTATGTTTTGGGCAATCACTGCGTGGACCTGTTGACGAAGCCGGAGTTCTTAGGAGAGGTGGAGCAAGAGAAGTCGTATTATTCTTTTGATCACTCTGGTATTCACTTTATCCTGCTGGACGCCTGTTTTCGGGCAGACCACCAAGACTATGGTCGCAAGAACGCGCATTGGACGGACGCCAATATTCCACCCGCACAATTGGAATGGTTGCGATCTGATCTGCAAGCGACGTCGCATCCCGTCGTTGTCTTCGCCCACCAACGGTTGGATGTCGACACCAACCACGGGGTCAAGAACAACGCCGCGGTCAGACAGGTGTTGGAGGAGAGCCAGCAGGTCGTCGCCGTATTTCAGGGCCACAGTCATGAAAATGCCTTGAATCAGATCGGCGGAATTCCCTATTGCACGCTAGTGGCCATGGTCGAGGGCTCCGGCCCAGAACAAAGTGGCTACGCGGTGGTGGAGGTCACCCCAGACCCAACGTTATCGCTGCAAGGATTTCGCCGCCAAGCAACCCAACGCTGGTGAGTTACCCCCATGCCCACCCATCGCCCTCCCCACTGGACTTCGCTCACGCGGATCGCCCCGGATCTGATGACGGCAGACGTCCAGATCGTCCCGTTACCGCGTGAAGCCTGGGCGACGGGCGACTATGTCATGGGAGAAGTCGCCCATGCCGGCGGTGGCGTAGCCCGTCTGGAGTTAGCGTCGGGTCGCGAAATCAAGCCAGCCGTGGGCGACCGAGTCGTCGGGGCGTTCGGTGTCCGCGCCGCTACATTGGAAGCGGTTGGCAATTGGCAGGCCATCCCGCCCGACGGGCGGATGACAGCCTTGACGGGCGCCGGTTTGCTGGGGCATGTCACCAGTCAATCAACCCTGGTGGGTCGCTTGATCGAACTGCAATACCAAGGACACGTGCTGGTGTCTGGCCAGAAACAAACCATGGCGGACCACGTGCCGCGGCCGCTGGAGCCCAGGCCCTCCACAGCGCCGATCATTTTGATTTTGGGCACGTCGATGTCAGCCGGCAAGACTGTTTCAGCGCAAGCGATTGTTAGGACATTAGCCAACCAGGGCCGCCGTGTGGTGGCCACAAAATTGACCGGGGCGGGTCGCTACCGCGATATCCTGGCATTGCAAGACGCTGGCGCCGCAGCAGTCTTCGACTTCGTCGACGCGGGACTGCCCTCGACTGTCTGTCCCGCAGACGAGTATCGCTGCGCGCTGGGCCTGTTGGAACAGAAGATCGCGGCGACTCGTCCCGACGTGATCGTGGTCGAAGCCGGGGCGTCGCCGTTGGAACCCTACAACGGCCAAGTCGCCATCGCTGCCATTTGGCCACGTGTCGCCCTGACATTTCTGTGCGCTTCCGATCCCTACGCGGTTGTGGGAGTCACCCAAGGCTTCGGTTTTCAACCCGATTATGTCGCAGGCGTTGCCACGTCCACCTCCGCCGGACGTGCCCTGATCGAACGCTTGTCTGGCGTGCCAGCCCTCAATCTGATCGATCCGGAAATGCTGCCACAACTCGAGCAACACCTGTTGAGCGATCGACGATTTATGCCAACGGCTGACGGGTCCGGTTGCTAGTGCTTTGTTACAGCCAGAACTTAGGGTGTGGCAAAGGGGTCAGGCGTCAATTGTGCGCAGCACCCGCAGGGCCGTTCCGGCAATTGACGCCTGACCCCTTTGCCACACCGATCCCAAAATTAAATTGTGACAAAGCACTAGTGGCCGCTTTCGCTTGGATTTTCGGTCGTCGTCTGGTACACTGAGACCCATGAGCACCGCACCTCAAAAGCTGCCACTAACCGCCGCCGAGTACCTGGCGGGGGAACTGGTCGCCCAGCAAAAACACGAATACGTGGATGGCACAGCTTACGCCATGTCCGGGGCCTCCGTACGCCACAATCGCATTGCCACCAATGTGACCGGTACCCTGCACGCGCAGCTTCCCGGCCAGCCCTGCCAAGTTTTTAATTCGGATATGAAAATCCGCATCCGGCCCAATCAACCGCTGCGGTTCTACTATCCCGATGCGTCGGTAGTCGGTCGCCCCAACCCCGACGCGGACTTGTTCCAAGATCACCCAGTGCTGGTGGTCGAAGTCCTCTCCGAGTCGACCCGACGATTCGATGAACTGGAGAAACACGCCGCCTATCTGGGCATGCCCTCATTGCAGGGCTACCTGCTGCTGGAGCAGGACCGCCCTGCAGCGGTACTCTATCGCCGCGGCCCAGACGGCTTCGTCCGCGAAGACTACGCGGGTCCGGAAGCAACGATTGACTTGCCGGAGATCGGTTGCCAGTTGCATTTGGCAGATGCTTATGCCAACGTGACATTCCCCACCACTCCTGGCGAGTATCCCACTACCGGCGAGGAATCCTTGTAACCGTTCACGCCCCGTAGGGTGTCGTGGAGCAAGTCGGGCTAACTAGATGATCGTTTGTGTACAGGAACGACTGGTTAATTCCGCAGGTTTGCCCCATGCAAGATCCGACTTGCGGAACGCACCAGCCCCTAGAATCACCTCCTTACCGTGAACGGTTACGAATCCTCCGACGACAACTCGGAGGAGCAAGACACACCCGCGTCGCCCTAATTCACTCGCGACCAACCCCGAAGGTCACCGACATGCCGCTGTTGAACGGACTCAGGTTCGCCGTCGTTGTGTGTGCTTGTGCCCTGACTGCCATTGCCAGTGGCCAGTCGGTGGACGCGCGAGGACTCGCTGACTACCCCGTAGCTTGTCGGGATACGCACCCGCTAGCGCACCAAGCAGGCGACCAAGCAACACACCAGGACGTCGGGTTGCAGGTCCCCCCCGACTTGGCCTTGGACCAAGTCCTGTGCGATCCGGTAGTGGCCAATCCCTTGTACTTGAACTTCGACGCCCGCGGTCGATTGTGGGTCGTCCAATTCCGCCAATATCCCTGGCCGGCCGGCCTGCAACTGATCAGTCGTGATAACGTGTGGCGGAACGTCTACCAACCCGCCTTTCCCCCGCCTCCACCCCACGCGCTCGATTCACCCTTTCGGGGTCAAGATCGCATTACGATCCACCAAGATACCGACGGCGATGGCGTCTTCGATCAACACCACGTGTTCTTGGATGGCTTGAACCTAGCCACGGCCGCCTTGCCTGGCCGAGGCGGTGTTTACGTCATGAATCCACCTTATTTACTTTTTTACGCCGACTCGAATGAAGACGATGTCCCCGATTCACTCACGCCGCAGATCCTGCTCTCGGGGTTCGGCATCGAGGACACGCATTCGATCGCCAACTCGCTCCGCTGGGGGCCCGACGGCTGGATCTATGGCACCCAGGGCAGCACCGTCAGCGCAGCGATTGTCCATCACGGCCCCGACAATCAACCGTTGCTCGAACGACCTCCGATCCACTCGATGGGCCAGCACCTGTGGCGGTATCATCCGGAACAACACCGCTACGAGATTTTCGCCGAAGGGGGAGGCAATGCCTTTGGTGTGGAGTTTGACGCCCAAGGTCGCGTTTATTCCGGACACAACGGGGGAGACACGCGTGGCTTCCATTATGTCCAGGGCGGCTACTACCTGAAGAACTTCGGCAAGCACGGTTCGCACTCCAATCCTTTTGTCTTTGGTTTTTATCCCGCCATGCGGCATCATGCCGCCCCGCGATTTTCGCACACCTTCGAAATTTATGAAGCCGATGGCCTGCCGGCAAAGTACCACGGCCAACTCTTCGCCGTATCGCCCATCCTGCACGAAGTCATGCTCAGCGAACTGTCACCAGACGGCAGCACTCGGCAAACCACCGACCGAGGACCCGTCGTCACCGCCAGTTCGCAACCCCAGGCCGATTGGTTTACACCCGTCGATATTCAAACCGGACCCGATGGGGCGTTGTACATTGCGGATTGGTACTCCAGTCAATCGAATCACTATCGCAATCACGAAGGCCAGACGAATCCGGAGCTGGGTCGAGTCTACCGGCTGCGGGACGCCAGTGACGCGTCCTACCCGGTGTTCGACCTACGCACCTCTGCCAGCCACGACTTGGTGGAACGCGGCCTCACGCACCCGAATCGCTGGTACCGCGAAACCGCCCTCCGCCTGTTGGGCGATCGTCGCGATCCGCATGTCGTGCCGCTCCTCATCAGCCGCGCCACCAGCCAACAGAACCCGCATGCGTTGGAGGCCGTGTGGGCGCTGCACCAAACTGCCGGCATCGATGATGCCGTCGCACTCCAACTCCTCGCCCACCCACAGGCGCCGGTGCGTCGCTGGACCGTGCAACTGCTGGGCGATCGTTTCCTCACGCCCGACCAACCAACGACAACGCCCCCAATCGCTGAGCATACCCCAGCGATCGCGGCCGACCTAACAGCCGCCCTGCTAGAATTGGCCGCCCGCGAACCCGATATCGAGGTCCGTTTGCAATTGGCCTGCTCCGCTCGACGTTTCCCCGCCAACCTGGGCCTTCCGCTCCTCGGACAGCTGCTCCGCCATTCGTCTGACGCCAGCGATCCATTGATCCCACTGGCCATCTGGTGGGGGATCGAAGCCCACGCCGACAACCACGCTGCGGTGTTGACTTGGTTGACGGACTTTCAAGTCTGCGACCTACCCCTGACCCAAACCAGTCAAATCGTGCCGAGATTGATCAAGCGCAGTGCCATGTTGGGAACGCAAGACGAGCTAAGACATTGCGCAGCCCTGTTGAGCCTGGCCACCACCGCCACACAGACGCAGGCCTGGGTCACGGGTCTGGCCGAGGCCTTCGCAGGCCGCCCCTTGCCGCCACTGCCCACGGAACTGGTCGCCGCGTTGTCTCGTGTCGAAGGCCATTATGCCGTGGTCCTGGGGATTCGCCAGGGCAATGTGGAAGCGCAGGCAGAGGGGCTGCGGTTGCTGTTGGATAACGATCAACCGATGGAGCAGCGAGAATCCGTCATCCTGGCTCTGGGGGAAGTACGCACCGCAGCTGCCGTCCCTCGCCTACAGGAATTGCTGGAATCACGCCCTGCCGATCGTTTGGCCCTGGCCAGCCTCTCGGCCCTCCAAAACTTCGACCAACCGGAATTGGCCCCTTGGTTGGTCGCCAGGGCTGGAAGCATGAGCCCAGCGGTATGGGAATCTGCTCAAAGTGTTCTAGCCAGTCGCCCGGGGTGGGCTCGAGTGCTCTTAGAGGCCGTCGCCACGGAGCAGATCGCGCGACAAGCCATTGCGCCGGAGACGATCGCGCGAATGAGCTGGCATCGGGATCCTATCTTGCAGGCCGAACGACAGCGACTGTTTCCTGCGCGCGAATCCAGCCTAAGCGCACTAGAAGAGCAGATCGAACGCATCGGACAGGTCATGCTGGCCGGCAACGGCAATCCACTCGAAGGGCAGAAGCTTTACCATGGCGTCGCCAACTGCGGCAAGTGTCACGTCATGTTCGGTCGCGGCGGCGACATCGGCCCCGACCTGACGTCTTACCAACGCACCCAACTGCGATCGCTGCTGTTGGCCGTGGTCCATCCCGACGCCGAGATCCGCGAAGGGTTCGAAACCTGGACCGTGTTGACTCAAGACGGGCAAGTCCTCAGCGGACTGAAAGTTGACGAAGATCCGCAACGCCTGGTGCTGCGTTCAGCCGATGGCCAAACCACAACCATCCCACTCGATCAAATCGACGAGCGTACGCCCAGCCCGAACTCTCTGATGCCGCGGGGCCTATTGGACAATCTGAGTGACACCGAGATCCGCGATCTGCTGGCGTTCCTCACCAGTACCACGCCGCCCAATTAGGGACTGTAAAACGAGCAGAGGGCTGCTGGTGTACAGCGGGAATCGGCGAGAGCATGTGCATGCGTTTGGAACGACTGGGCTGTTTGTGTCGCGTATGTCAAACTCCGACGCTCTGTGACCAAGGGGCGGAGTGCCTTCTACTTGATTATCGGGGGAGCTTTCTCGCTGTCAAACTTTCGGTCCCACGGGTGAACCCGTGGGGGCCGTGTGACCAAGGGGCAGAGTGCCTTCTTTTTGATTATTGCGGGCAGGGCTGATAGCTGGTCAGTCATCGCCCCCACCGGGAAAAGCCCAAGTGAGTGGGCGGAATGTAGACCAGCAGTCCTCTGCTGGTTTGAAGTGGAATGAGGACAGAGGAATGAGGACAGAGGAATAGGAACAGAGGAATAGGCGCAGTTGTAGACCAGCGGCAGTCTGCTGGATCGTGATTGAGAGCCGACATTAGTTAGTGTTGGCTCGGAGACTGTGTGAGTCGAGTGGTAGGTTATCGGTCTTTCGTCGGTTGAGGCATCTCAGCAACAGTTGGGCTCGAAAGGGATTGAAAATCTGCATGCCGCGGAACGGTTCTCAGGGGACCGCGCACGCCGGCGGCGGTGCGGGTGAATGTCGCTGCGACGTCGTGTTTGTCGGTCGCGTCGAGCATGGTGCCGCGCACGCCTCTGGCGTTGCGGTTAAACACCGCCGCCACGTCCTATCTGAAGGGGACCGCGCACGCCGGCGGCGGTGCGGGTGAATGTCGCTGCGACGTCGTGTTTGTCGGTCACGTCGAGCATGGTGCCGCGCACGCCTCTGGCGTTGCGGTTAAACACCGCCGCCACGTCCTATCTGAAGGGGACCGCGCACGCCGGCGGCGGTGCGGGTGAATGTCGTTGCGACGTCCTACACCCGCTCAAGCGTTTGCTGACCGATGAAAATCCAGCGTATAGATCGTGTTGGGAGCGACCTCGCATTCGGCCCAACAGCCCGCACAGGCTCGTACCCACCGACGTTGGTCCGCGGCGGTGGCAGACGCCCAGACTTCCGCAAACGACTGGTGTCGCAGGTTTCCCACCGCTTGGCTGTTGAACTGACAGACGGGCACGTCCCCGTTGGGAAACAATCGCAAATGAGCATGCAAGGCTTGGCAGGCCTTTGGACGCGAGGATCGATTGTGCAAGATTCGATCGGCCACACCTCGCAGGTAGTTCAACCGTAGCCGGCGACGGAACCACGGCAAATGACTGGCACTCTGCTCCGCGTCTGCCAAGACCTCGGCCACTTTGGCTGGCGTCAATTCCGAAAAGGTTGCAAACTCGGTTTGATCGATGCGGCGATCGCGATCCAAGCTGTACGTCGCGCTCTCGGCATAGGCCACAATCAAGTGATGCTCGATGTTCAGCGACTTTAAACGCTCTTGCAGGAGTTTGTATTGTTGCAGCCCTTGATCGTTGACCACCGTTTGATTGACGGTCAAATGCAGGTTCAGCTCCTTGCGGCGAGGCGCTAGCGCCTCGAGTGTCTTCCAAGCAGAGCGGAACGCGGAGCGGCTGCCGCGGATTTCGTTGTGGTAGTCGTCGACACCATCGATCGAGATGGCCAACTCCAGCGGCACGGTGCGATCGCGTTCCTGGCAGAAATTGACGATGCGCTGGCTCAGAAAACCATTGCTGCTGATGTGGACGAACAGTGGCTTTAAGTGTCGGATCGCGGCATGATAGATCTCCAACAGATCCGTCCGCACGAAGGGCTCGCCACCCGTCAACCGCACGGCATCCAGTGGCGGCAACTGACGATAGATGTGCTCGATTTCCTCCAGCGATAAATCACCGGTGGTCGACAGTTGCCAGGAGTCGCACATAACACAGCGGGCGTTGCAGCCAAAGGTCACCGTATGCGTCAACAATCGTGGCGGCATCACCGCGCCCTGCCGAGCCCGGTAGAGTGTCCACGGAAACCGAGCCGCTCGTTGGAGAGCGGTCCAGCCATAGTGCAATCGGCCCCACCCCCGCGTCGCTGGACGCTGGACCGTCCGACTGACTTGCGATTCCGACGGTTCCGCTGTCGTTAAATCAACCAGATCAAGATTCTCGGCTTGATTCCCGACGACCTCGATCGCTTCGGGAGCGTCGACCGACGTGTCGCTGGTCCCGTGAATGATCGGCAAGGTCGGCCAGGAATCGGACGAAGACGGTGGAGCATCGATGGTTCTGGTTGTGTTTTCGTGGGTCATAGGTCGGCTCCTACCGCCACCAAATCGGTGGAAACCGGGATCGTGGAATGGACGGGTGTGACTGGGATCATCTGTCGAATTTGTTGCAGCACCTCGTCGTTACCAGCGGGCTGACGCTTGCCCATCCGCTGGCGGTACATCGGCAATTCATCGACAAACTGCTGGAACTCTCGTCGCGTCACCGCGGTCGGCAAAACACAGCGTCCCAACCCACTGGCCTGCAGAAAGTGCCCGTTGATCTGTTGCTCAAAGTTACCGTGCTCGGGAATCGCCAGCACCGGCTTGCCGACCGCCAAAGCCTCGCCGATCAGTTGATTGCCGGCCGTCGAAATCAAACAGCGGCAGGTGACCAAGTCGCGAATGAACTGTCGCGATCCGATCCGCTTGAATTGGAGGTTCCCCACTTGCTCGTCCCGGTCCAATCCATAAACCGTACAGGGGTAAGGCAATTGCGCCAGTTCCTTGAGCCAGGGGCCAGCCTGATGTCGCCGGAGGTACACCAGCACATGCTCGCCGACTTGGCTGGCTGATTGCCCCAACTCTTCTCGAATCAAGACGCCCACTTGCCGATAATACTCGGTACCGGACCGTTGGGGGAATTGATAGAACGAACTGATCAAATGGGCATCCGCCCACGGGCAGAACAATTTGACACTGGGTTGCAGGAATCGAGTCCGCAACCGCAAGGCTTTCGGCAGCGAATCCACCTCGATCGCCGAAAGAAAATGCTGGTGGTCCAAACTCAGGGTCCGAATGCCCAACGGCCGAGTCACCCGGGGCAGGAGGGGCTCGAAATCGACGATCGCCAAGTGCGGGTTGAAGTGATCCACAATCGCGGTCAGGTCTCGCAGGTACTTTCGCAAGTGATAGAGGAACGGGACCGCCGAGCAACAGGACTTCAAGTAGCTCAACTTCCCACTTTGATAATACGCAAAATTTAGACTCGGGATGACTCGCAATTGCACGTGCGGCTCATGAATCGTCGCCTCATGCAACCATTGCCACATGTTGGACGGGCACAGAACCAACAAAGAGTCCCCGCGAAGGGCTTGTATCAAACACAGAATCCGAGCGGCGTGCCCGCGTCCTTCTCCCGAAAAGCTGATCACGATGCGTGCCATCTCGACTTCCTCTCCGCAGAACACTCATCACGGTATCCGGTTGGCGCTTCCGCTGCAGCCACGCCCCCATCCGCCGGCCCGTCCTAGCCCAAATCCTAGCAGCGACGTATTAACATAATATTTTGATATGAATTAGATTTTATGATGATTAAATGAACGAATGAATAAGAAGATGAGCATGCCGCAGGAGGGAATGGGGGAAAAGGGAAGGGTGTAGGGTGAAGGGTGAAGGAGATGCTCGTGCTCGTAAACGAAAAAAGGCCGAGATTACGAGGACTGCTGCGATGAGGACGGGGACGAGGACGAGGAGCGTTGCGATTCATCGGGACCGATGGCGAGGAGCGTTGCGAGTCATCGGGACGGAGGGCGAGGAGCGTTGCGTGGCGGATCGATCCCCGTCCACGGACGACTCCGCCACCCCAGCAGACCGCTGCGATCGAATAACGACCGCGGGCCACGGCAGTGGTCGCCCGCCCCACGATGGCCACGATGACCACGACGACCAAGCTGCCCGCGATAACAGCGATGACTGCGACGACCGGATCAGGCCGTCGGCTGCGCGCCCGCCTGGCCGTTCTCCACCACAAAACTGGCGCGACAGGCGACCTCGCCGCCCGGCTGTAACACGTCGCTGACCACCATGTAGTCGCTTCGCCATTGCGTCGGAGTCACGGTACACTTGACGTAGCCGCGTTCAAAATTACAAAACTTCAGCAGCGGATTGTTGGCCATCAGCAAGTCGTGGAAGTATGGCTTGGCCTCACCATTGCCGCCGCTTGTAATCGACGTTCCCACAAACTCCGTGGCCACCACCGGTTGTTCGACTTGCCGATCATCGACCCTCAGATCATTGACCCAATTCGAATGGATATCGCCAGTCAACACGACTGGGTTGGAGATCTTGCGATCTTGCAAGAACCGCATCAGCTCCATCCGCTCGTGAGCGTAGCCGGGCCATTGGTCCATGACATACTTATCAGGATCCCCTTTTTGGGACATGGTCACCATGCCCATCATGACTTGTTGAGCCAGCACGTTCCAAGTGGCGGGGGAGGCGATCAGATTTTGATACAGCCATTGTTTTTGCTCGCGGCCCATGATCGTATTCTGCGGATCCAAGGCCGCTTCGTTCAGCGGGACTTGCGAGTCGTCGTTCGGCTGGTCGGTTCGATACTGCCGCGTATCCATGACCAAAAAGTTCGCCAATCGTCCGAAATCCGCTCGGCGGTACAACTGCATGTCCGCGCCCCGTGGCATGGAACGACGCCGCAGCGGCATCGCTTCGTAGTAGGCTTGGTAAGCGTTCATCCGTCGATAGAGGAACTCGGCGGGGTCCACCCCCTCCTTCTCCGATACCTCGTTGGCGTAATTATTGTCAAACTCATGATCGTCCCAAGTGACAAACCAGGGGCAACGAGCGTGCATGGCGTGCAGCAACGGATCGGAGCGGTACTGAGCATGGCGGGTGCGGTAATCCGCCAACGACTCGATCTCGGGTCCGAAATGCTGACGTGTCTTGCCCTCGCGGCCGCTCCCCTCGTAGATGTAATCCCCCAAGTGAAAAACCAAGTCCAGCTCTTCGGTCGCCATCTGCTCGTAGGCCGTGAACAGACCCTGTTCGTAGTTCTGGCAAGAGGCAAACGCAAAGGTCATTTGTGCGGGCAACACATCGCCCGCGGGCAGAGTCCTGGTTCGCCCGATGGGACTGGTGGCATCACCCGCATGGAACCGGTACCAATACCAGCGGTCCGCCTCCAGGTTCTCGACTTCGATGTGGACGGCATGGCCCAACTGCGGGCGAGCGACGCGGGTGCCGGCGGCCACGATATCCGTGAAGTTCTCATCGTTGGCCACTTCCCAGCGAACTTCGACTGCTTCCGGCGGCATGCCGCCATCCACGCCCACGGGATCGGGAGCCAGTCGCGTCCACAGCACGACGCTGCGGCTGTCCGGGTCTCCCGAGGCGACTCCCAAGGCGAACGGGTTTTGCTGGAAGACGGGCCGAGCGTTGACCCAACCTTGGTGCGGCAGCCAGGGGACGGCGGCGACACTGGAGAGGCAGCCCAGGAACAAGCGGCGGCTGAGGTGCCCTTCATGACGGATGGCGGCGCGCAGATCGGACTTTTTGAACATGGTTGGGGTTCCTGAGTTAGGGGCTTCCAGTCGGCTCAGAATGTAGCGTTGCCAAGAGAAGTTTTGATGGATGTTCGGTAAAGGTTTGATGAAAATCCCATCTGCCGCTCCGAGCGATTTTCTCCCTACAGCCAGCAAGATCGGCATATTGCGGTGCCAGATTGTTTCGGGCGGTCTGCCAGTCGACTAACATAGAGCAGAGCGTCGCCGTCCGTCCTCCCGAGATTCCCCGCACCTCCGGCATGAAGTCACACCACTACTCCTTACTGGCGCTCGGGCTGGTCGCCATCGGCTCGGTGGCCGCGTGGTTCTATCTCGCCGCTGTGTTCGATCCGACGTCGCAAACGGCTGGCACGCACTCCTCGTCCGGCCGACCCGACACCTCCCGTCCAGCCTCCTCCGAAGCGGCGGCGACTCCGGCCGACGCCTTCGCCCGCGTCCTGGCCCAAGGTCGCTTGGTACCCCGCTCGGGGCTGATCAATATCTACGGCCCGCCCAACCAGATCGTCGAATCGATCCCAGTGATTGCTGGGCAGGCGATCGTCCGTGGGCAGACGGAGCTCGCCACCTTTCAGCTCCAGCGACGCCTGGCAATTCAAGCGGAACTGGCGGTGGCCCAGGCCGACGAGGCTCGACGAGAACTCGAGCAAAAACTTGCCTTGGCGGCCTCCCAAGTCGCCGCCGCGGAAGCCGCTCGATCCCTAGCGGAACTGCAAGTCGAGCAAACCGAATCGTCTGAGCTGCTCCAGATTCCCGTCGAGCAGTTGGCGGCGGCCCAAACCAAATTGACGCGATTGGAAGCCTTGGCTCGAGATCCGGCCACCGAACCCTACATCGCAGCCAACGCCCTGGAACAGCAACGATTGGCGATCACCGAAGCCGAGATCCAATTGCGGCATGCCCAAAAGAAACAAGCGGCAACCGTCCAAGCCGCACGACTGGAATTGGAGTCGGCCCAACGGGCGGTCGAGCAAGCCCGCGAGGCCCTCGCCGCCCTGCAAAAAGTCCAAGACAATCCGCGGGCGATCGACCTGTCGGTGGCAGTGGCCCAGGCGGCAGTCCAGGAAGCTCGGTTACTCGCCCCCTTGGACGGCGTCGTGGTCCGCATCCTGGCCCGGCCCGGGGACGTGGCTTTGACCATGCCGTTGATGCAGGTGGCGGACCTCCGCCTGATGGACTGCGTCGCCGAAGTCCCCGATCGCATGATCCGTCAAATCCGCATCGGACAAACCGCCATCGTCCGCAGCCCCTCGCTGACCCGCGACCTGTCGGCCGAGGTCGTGGAAATCAGTCGCGTCGTCGGCAACAGCAGCTTGCCAGACCCCAACCCGCTGGCCATCGTCGATCGACGGACGGTGGAAGTCCGCTTGGAGCTATCTCCAGCCGACGTCGCTATCGCCGCTGACTTGATTCACCTGCAAGTCAGTATCGAATTCTAGGAGTCGCACGCCGATGCGGACCGATCTGGCCCTGCAGAACCTTGTCAGCCAACCACGGAAAACGGCCTTGGCATTGGCCGGCATCGGTGTTGCGATCATTTTGATTTTTCTGCAATTGGGCTTTTTGGGAGCCGTCCAGAACACGGCCACGGACATCTTCGACCAACTGGAATTTGAACTCTTGGTGCGATCGCCCAATTATTTGCATTTGGCAGATGCCGACAAATTCGACCGACGGATCCTCGATGAAATCGCTGGCCTGCCAGAAATCCAAGCGGTGAACCACGTGCAAGTCGGTCGCGCCAGCCTGCGGAACGCGGCGGGCTACCCGCAGGGACTGCTGTTGTTCGGTGTCGCGTGTGAATCACCCCCTTTTCGCCCTGGGCCGGTGACGGGCGACATCCCAAAACTGGCCGCCGCCGACACCCTGCTGATGGATCGCAAGAGCCATAAAGATTTTAGCCCGAGTGACGGCCAGCGGTTCGGGCCGCAGGATGTGGGCAGGACCCTGTGGGTCTCCGATCGGAGCTTACGCGTCGTCGGCCTGTTTACCCTGGGCGCAGGCCTGGCCAGCAAAGGGGCTGCGATGGTCTCCCAGTCGACTTTCCTGCGGTTGTTGCCCTACTTCGACCGCCATGAAACAACCTTTGGCTTGATTCGACTCGCGGAGGAGCACGACGCCGCCCGCGTGGCTCGAACCCTCGTCGATCGCTTTCGCAACCCCGATGGATCGGCCCTGATCGAGGTACTGACACGACCGGAGGTCAACCGCCGCGAAACGCAGCGCTGGGTGAGCGAGACCCCTGTTGGCTTTATCTTTTTCCTCGGCGTCGTGATCGCTGCCCTGGTGGGCGCCACCATCGTCTACATGATTCTGGCCAACGACGTCGCCGCTCGACTGCCCGAGTACGCGACCCTCCGAGCGATGGGGTACGGCCCCAGTTACTTGGCGGGGATCGTCATCCGCCAGGCCGCGTATCTGGCGTTGTTCGCCTTCGGACCGGCCCTGGCAATCGCCTGGCTGCTCTATCAAATTACTGGCCTTCTGGCTGGCGTCGACTTGGTGATGACCGGCGAACGAGTACTCTGGGTGCTGGTGCTGACGGTGGCCATCGGCGGCCTGTCCGGGGTCCTGGCGTTGAAGAAGCTCTGGCAAGTTCAGCCGGCGGATCTATTTTGATGCACTTCGAGAACCTGGCTCACGACACCGATCCTACCGCTTTGCTGGCTGACGCCTGGGTCACGCGTCTCGAGGCCTTCGGGCTTGGCCTATGGCAGCAAATCGTCTGGATCCTGCTGCCGCTGATCGCCTTCGCACTGGTGTTCCACTGGATCGAAGTCGTTGTCCAGCGGCGTTTGGTGCAACGCTTCGGCTGGCGAGCCGCCCTCTGGACCGGCTGGATCGGCACGCCCATTCACGAGGCCAGCCATGTGGTCATGTGCTGGGTCTTCGGACACGAGATCGAGGCGGTGGCACTGTTTGAGCCGGATGAAAAAGAGGGCCGCTTGGGCTACGTCCGTCACTCGTATCACCGTCACAGTTGGTGGCAGGAGACTGGCAATTGGTTTATCGGGATCGCCCCGCTCCTAGGCGGCTCCCTGGTCCTGCTGCTGGTGACTTGGGGCCTGTACCCCCAATGGCTGTCGGCCCTGAGCGACGCGCCGATCTTTACGACGCCGCCACCCGAAACGACCTGGGCCGATCAAGCACTGGCGTTCGCTCAACGATTGTGGAGCACCGCCACCGATTCCGTCGACCTGCTCAGCCTGCGATTCTGGTTGTACCTGTACCTGGTCCTGTGCGTCACCCTGCACATGGCCCCCAGTGCCAGCGACTACCGCGGCGGGGTCAAAGGCGGACTACTGCTGCTGGCCGCGTGGCTGGCTCTATCCCTGGCACATGCCCTGTTCGGCCTGTCCCTCTCCGCGTGGTTCCCACTCCTGCAGCCGCTCTGGTCCGTCCTGTTGACCCTCATGGGCCTGGCCACCGCTCTGGCCCTGGTGACGGCGACCCTGGTCTATTTGGCCACTTGGGGCTGGGACCAGTGGGCCCGCGCCTGAACCGACAGCTGAATCACCAAACCAAACAAAATCAGCAATCCACCAACGATCGTTCCACCCGACGGCGGCTCGTAGTCCGGTTGGTCACTCCAGGCCAAGTAGACCCAGACCGGGACCAACAATGGCTCCAAGATCCCCAGCCCGCTGGCTTCGTGACTACTGATGCGACGCAGCGCCAAAGCGAACAGCAAATACGGCAGCCCCATCTGGAACACGCCAAATCCAGCCAGGTACAGCCATTGCCAACCCTGCGGCCAGTACCCACCGACGGCGACCGGGGCCAGGACCAACGCCGTGATACTCTGATTGACGAACACCAGCAACAAGGGATCGAAACCGCGCAACCGCCGCAAAAAGATCACCACCCAGGCAAATGTCACCCCCGAGAGCACCCCGGCAGCAATCCCCCAAGCAGAAAAACGCTCCAACGAGCGAAACTGAGTCGCCAGAATCACGCTGACACCCAACGCGGCCAAAATCAACAGCGGGCGACTGGAGCGATCCGGCGCTTCGCGAAACGCCAACCAGCAGAATATGACCACCCAGGCTGGCGCGAGATACTGCAGCCAAATGGCCAGTGCCGCTTCCGTGTAGACCAACGCACTGATAAACGTCCAGGTCATGGCGGCAAAACAGGCCGCCATCGGCAACATCTGCCACGACCACTGCCAGCGACGAATGAAAAACAACACCATCAGACTGGCGAACACCGCCCGCCAAAACGTCAAACAAATCGACCGATCCTCGACCGGGATCGCCATCAACACCGGGCTCTTGGCGAAAAAGCCACTGGAACTCCAGAGAAACGCCGCCAATAACACCAGCAGACGATCAACCAAGCGACGAGTCCCAGCGATTCACGCGATACACAGCCGATAACGACGAACGCAACGCAAGCCCAGACGACCGGACTTGCCTTGCCTATGTTCAAAACTTGCGGGTTTCAAAAACCTGTGGGCGGAGCCAGGAACCACGGTTCCCATCAGCGACCTAATAACAGGTCCACACCGAACTAAACGGCGAGGGACCGCGATCGCTTATTTCTTGCGATGGCGGATCTTCGATCGCATCTTTCGCTTCTTCTGTCCCAATTTCCGCCGCCCTTTACCCGATTTCTTGGTTCCCACAGGTACCAAACCTCCTCAATAGTGATGTGTTCTCTACTTACCTGCCACGGCCAGCCGCCGTCCAGTGCCGGCAACCAACACGTAATTCTTGGTCCCTGGCCACAGCCTACACCAAAGAATCCCGAGTCTCGCCAACCATGCCCGCGCTCCCGCCATCTGGCCAGGGGCGGTATTCTACAAAGTTTCGCCGATTTTACAAACGGCTCTCGCAAAGATTTCTTGCCACAAACGCCAGGCCTCGGTCGGCACGGCAAGTATCTCCGCTGATTGGCATTAAAATTGCTCCTAGATAACACCGTCAGTTTCAAACGGCCTCCTCGGGTGGGCAACTTGATATCGCAACAAGATTGGGGCAGACCACCCGAAATGCCGGTAGAAACGAGACGAGGCGAGGCAGGGACGGGTAAATCGCTGGGCTAACCACGCTTTACCCGTTCCTCCTTTCTCGACACAGTATCCCTCACACTCATCCCCTCATCACCGTCCTGGCCCGGCACTCGAGTGAACACCGAGCAAAATGGACTGTCCCATAATTGCTCAGTGTTCAAAAACAGAACACCCCGAGAACCTGCGGGCGATTCCCAGTTCTTGTGGAAATTTTGGGGGATAAAGGGTATACTGGAGGGAGGCGGGGTCGAATGGGGGCTTGGCTGTCACTGATGGAGATCGATCGTGGTACAGCGTTGGTCGTTTTCACTTCTCAAACGCCGCAACATCGCCACTGGGCCACGAGCCCAGCGGCCCTGGTCTCGTGCCGCCCACGCCTCCTACTCGCTGGGTTGGTTCTGCTTGTCCGCCCTATTAACTTCTGGCGGATTCCACACTGGCTCGACCCAGGTCCAGGCCGCTCAAACGCAGGCCTTGGTCGCAGCAACGCGTGACTCCGACCAGGTGGTCTCGATCGCCGACGGCCGCAACGCGGGCGCGGTACGGACCGGCAGCTCGCGCCGGGATCACCGAACGGCTGGGGTTGCATCGGCACCCGCCCAGGTCGAGAAAATCAATGAATACATCCGCCGCTCCTGGGCAGACTACAACCTGAGTCCCTCGGCGCCGGAAGCGGACGGCAAGTGGGCTCGGAGGCTGTACTTGGACCTGTTGGGACGCATCCCCAGTCTCGCGGAACTGCAGGCCTTTGAGAGCAGCAAGGACGCCGACAAGCGCGCGGCCCTGGTGAGGCAATTGCTGCACGACGATGAGTACACGCTGGACTACGCCCGCAATTGGACGACGATCTGGACGAACTTATTGATCGGTCGCACAGGCGGCACCGGCAATAACTCGCTGATCAATCGCGAGGGCATGCAGAAATACCTCCGCGACAGTTTCGCTCGGAACAAGCCCTACGACACGATGGTTCACGAGCTATTGACGGCGACTGGGACCAGTCGCCCTGGGGTCGAGGGTTTTAATGGGGCGGTGAATTATTTGGTCGATAAGGTCAACGAAGAAAACGCGACGCTGGCCACTTCTTCCGTCAGCAAGTTGTTCTTGGGATTGCAGATTCAGTGCACGCAGTGCCACACGCACCCGTTCAACGATTGGAAACAGGACAAGTATTGGGAGTTCAATGCCTTCTTCCGGCAAACCCGAGCGTTGAGACGGTTTATGTCGGGGACCGATGATGTGACGCACGTCGAGTTGATCGACCAGGACTACGCCGGTGAGAGCAATAATCCAGAAAAGGCGGATTTGTTCTACGAACTGCGAAATGGCTTGGTCAAAGTGGCGTATCCAGTCTTCATCGATGGGACGGCGATCAACCCCAGCGGCTACGTGTCGGATGTGAATCGCCGCCGAGAGCTGGCGCGATTGGTTGTGGACTCGCCGTACTTGGACCAAGCGATCGTCAATCGCATGTGGAGCCACTTTTTCGGCTATGGCTTTACCAAGCCGATCGACGACTTCGGATCGCACAATCAAGCTTCTCACCCGGAACTGTTGACGTACTTAGCCCAGGAATTCCGCCAGGCGAAGTACGACCAGAAGCAGTTGATCGAGTGGTTGGTGCTGAGCGAGGCGTACCAATTGACGAGCAAGCCGACACCGGCGAATGAAAAAGACGACCCGCTCCTCGGCGTGCGCCCCCAGTTCACTCGGTATTATATCCGCAGCATGTCGGCCGAAGAACTGTACGAATCGATGTTGTTGGTGACCCGTGGTCGCGGCGATGACTCGAACTACCAATCGACCGAAGACGAAAAGAGTCGCTGGCTGGGCCAGTTCGCTCGTGAATTTGGCACGGACGAAGGCGACGAGTCGATTGACTTCAGTGGCACGATCCCACAGGTGTTGATGATGTTCAACGGTGAGATCGCTCGAGCAGCGACGCGAACCGACGGCGGCGGGGTCTTGGGGCAAGTCATTAACGATCAGAAGTTGGACGCTCGTCAGAAGATCGAGCGATTGTTTGAAGCCGCACTCGCGCGCAAGCCCAGCAAGAAAGAGGCCACGGCCTTTTTCCAGTTGATGCAGGCGTCCAACAACCCGGTTGAAGGCTTGGAAGATTTGTGGTGGGCATTGTTAAACAGCAACGAGTTCATCTTAAACCACTAGGAGTCGCAGCCATGTTCTTTTCTACCCCCTCCGGCATGTCGCGCCGTCATTTTGTCAGCCACCTGTTGGGGGCTTCGGCCCTGGCCGGCGCTTCGCTGGCGCTGAACCATTCCTTGGCTTCCGCGGCCGCCACGCTGCGGGCCAACAACAAACGCTGCGTGCTGATGTGGATGGGCGGCGGACCGTCCACCATCGACCTGTGGGACATGAAGCCAGGTGCCGCCACGGGTGGTCCCTTCCGCCCCATTCGCACGTCGGGCGATATCGAGATCTGCGAGCACTTGCCGCTGACAGCGCGGGTCATGGATCGCCTGTCCATCGTCCGCAACATGAGCACTCGCGAGGCGGACCACGATCGCGGTCGCTACTACATGCAGACCGGCTATGTGCCCAACCCCAGCATCCAACACCCGTCGTATGGCTCGGTGATCGCCCATGAATTGGCCGAGTACCGCCAGGGGCTGGAGATTCCGCCGTTTGTCTCCATCGGTGGTGCCAACGAAGGGCCAGGCTTTTTGGGCTTGTCCTGGGCCCCGTTCAACGTCGATTCCAACGGTCGGATCCAGAACCTGACGTCGAATGTGGACGCGGCGCGGATGCAGCGACGCCTGGCATCGCTGCAGATGATCGAGTCGAACTTCATCAGCGAGAACCGTGGGATCGCTGCCACGGAACATGCCAAGGTCTTGGACAAGACCCTGCAGATGATGACCAGCCAACAGTTGAAAGCCTTCAACGTTTCGGAAGAACCGACGGACATGGTCGAGCGTTACGGCAACCACAACTTCGGCCGCAGCTGCTTGTTGGCGCGGCGATTGGTCGAAGCCAACGTGCCATTTGTGGAAGTAAACCTCGGCGGTTGGGACAACCACGATAACATTTTCCCGACTTTGCAAAACGAACGTCTGCCGCAATTGGATCAAGGCCTCAGCTCCTTGGTCGAGGATCTGACCCAACGTGGTTTGTGGGAAGACACGATTGTCCTGTGGATGGGCGAGTTCGGTCGCACGCCGCGGATCAATGGCGGTGCCGGCCGAGATCACTGGGCCCGATGCTGGAGCGTCGTCACCGGCGGTGGCGGTATGAAGGGCGGCATCGCCGTCGGACAAACCAACGACGATGGCACCCAGGTCGATGGCCCGAGCTACTCGTCGGAGGACCTGATGGCCACCATCTGCCAAGCCATGGGCATCTCCCTCAGCACCACGTTCCAAAGCACCAGTGGCCGGCCGATGAAGATCGCCAACGGCGGCAAGGTGATCAAGGAACTGTTCAGCTAGTAAAGCCAATGGTGACACTCTTTGGCTCCAGGCGCGGTCTGACTTGTGCAGGAGCGTTTGCCCGCAGGGTTATCGCACTCGCGTGACCGGCCTCCCGGCGTCTTGTCGCACACCCAGCGGCAGGTAGACTGGGAGGTATGAACGACCGAACCGAGCGACTGGCGTTGTCCCAACTTCCACGTACCGAGCGCCGCGCACGGCAACTCGCGGCGCTAGGTGTGTTGTTGGACGAGATCCTGCCGGCCAATCGCTTCTACCGCACGAAGTTAGCCACCCATCGGGCATCTTCAGGCGGTCAGGCCACTCCCGAGTCACTCGCGGTGGCGACGGAATCCAACGCCAATTGGCGCGACGAGTTCCCGCTCCAATGCTGGGAGGATCTGGCCGCGCTGCCCTACACCCTCAAGAGCGAACTGCAACAAGCCCCCGCCATCGTTGAGGCGTCTCCCCCCGGGTTGGGAACCGGCGCGACCTTACCGGCGAATCTCACCTACGAGTTGTCGCGATACGTAAGACATCACCAGACGTCGGGCACCAGCGGCCGGCCGCTAGTGATTCTCGACACCGCCGCGGATTGGCACTGGTGGATGTCGGCCTGGCAGTTTGTCCTGGATGCCGCCGGGATTGACACGGGCGACCGCGCCTTGCTGGCGTTCTCCTTCGGCCCTTTCATTGGCTTCTGGAGTGCCTTCGATGCCTTGGTGCAGCGCGGCGTTATGGCGATCCCCGCGGGTGGCCTCAGTAGCCTGGCGCGGCTGCAACTGCTCCGCACCACTCAAGCCGACACGCTGTTCTGCACCCCCAGTTACGCGTTGCATTTGGCCGAAGTGGGTCGCGACCATCAAGTCGTGGTCGGGGATCTGCCCGTGAAAAAGATTGTCGTAGCCGGTGAACCGGGCGGCAGCATCCCCGCGGTACGGCAGTCGATTGAAGACGCCTGGCAAGCGCGGCTGATCGACCATTGCGGCGCCAGTGAAGTGGGGCCCTGGGGATTCAACTCGCCCGACGGCCGCGGACTGTTCGTAAATGAACAGCATTTTATTGCCGAGTTCCGCAGCTTGCAGACCAACGCGCCGGCCCAAGAGGGCGAACTCAGTGAGTTGGTCCTGACCACCTTGGGTCGGGCAGGGGCTCCGGTCATTCGCTACCGCACCGGCGACTTGGTCCGCCCCTTCTTCCGCCACGACTACGACAACACCTGGGTGTTTCTCGCCGGCGGAGTCCTGGGCCGCGTCGACGACATGCTGATCATCCGCGGAGTGAACATCTTCCCCAGCTCCATCGAGCAGATC
Source organism: Pirellulaceae bacterium (assembly GCA_018402565.1). GTDB lineage: Bacteria > Planctomycetota > Planctomycetia > Pirellulales > Pirellulaceae > M30B19. The sequence goes on from JAGYIQ010000009.1 coordinate 158,395, forward strand.
GTGCGGAGCTTTCCGGAGGTGGCCGAGTATCGCTTGACGGCCTTCAAGTCGGGACACCTGGACTCCTTGCGGATCGAAGTCGAAGATCGCTGGAACAACCCGCAACGCATCGCGGATGAGCTGCAGATTCGCTTGAACCTCAAGGTCGAGGTCACCGCCGTGCCGCTGGGCAGCTTGCCTCGGTACGAAATGAAGGGGCGGCGGTTCCAAGACCTGCGACACGCGACGCCCCCCGGCTAGGCTCTGTACCCCAAGGGGGCTGACCCATTGGTGGGCCTGCGATCATTTCGAACAAAAAAGCATGACCGGCGAGGGTCAGCCCCGTTTAAGAACAGCGCCTAGTGCTTTGTCACAGCCAGAACGTGGGGTGTGGCAAAGGGGTCAGGCGTCAATTGTGCGCAGCACCCGCAGGGCCCTTTGCCACACCGATCCCAAAATTAAATTGTGACAAAGCACTAGTGGTTGTGCTTGGTCTACGTCAGGAACCGGCGTGGGGCCCCCAGCGGAGGTCCCCCAAGCTCGACGGCCCGCCAATCGCTCGTTAGACTGAGGCGGCCAGTGGCCAAGGCAACTGCCGCGTCTCGACGGTCAGCAAAAGTCAATCCAAACGGCCAGTAATTTTCGGAGAGAGAATAGATGATTCGGGTAGCAATTGCGGGCATGGGCTTCATGGGCTGGATTCATTGGCTGGCCTACAAACGAGTGCCCGGGATGGAGGTCGTCGCCATTTGGGAACTGGATCCCGTCAAGCGGTCGGGCGATTGGCGCAGCATTCAAGGCAACTTCGGCCCCGCGGGCGAGCAGGTCGATTTGACGGGAGTGGCCACTTACGAATCGCTGCCGGACCTGTTGGCAGATAAGAACGTCGATGTGGTGGACATCTGCTTGCCACCCGCCTTGCATCACGAGGTCGCGATCCAGTGCTTGAATGCTGGCAAGCATGTCGTGACGGAAAAGCCGATGAGCTTGTGGACCGAGCAATGCGACGCGATGGTCGCGGCGGCGGCCGCCAACCAACGCCAATTGCTCGTGGCGCATGTCCTGCCATTTTTTCCAGAATTCGCCATGGCGAGGAAAGTGATCGCCGACGGCACCTATGGCAAGCTCTTGGGCGGTCGTTTCCTACGAGTTATCTCGGATCCGCAATGGCTCACGGGCTTCTACGACCCGAACAAGATCGGCGGCCCGATGTTGGACCTGCACGTGCACGACGCGCACCTGATCTGCCTGCTGTTCGGTCGCCCGCGTGAGGTGATCAGCCGCGGTCGCGTCCAAGGAGAGGTCGCCAAGTACTGGAACTCGTTTTTGACCTTTGACGATCCCGACCAGACGGTCTGTGTGACGTCCGGCGTGATCGACCAACAGGGCCGCAGTTTCACGCATGGCTTTGAGATCCACTTGGAGCGAGCGACCTTGCACTTCGAGTTGGCGGTGATCGACGGCAAAGTCGAAGCCATGCCGCTGAAGATCATCACGGCCCACCAGGGCGTGATTCGGCCGGAGATGCCCGTGGGCGATGACATCGCGGGCTTCGAAGCCGAACTGCGAGAAGTGCAGAAATCGATCGAATCGGGTCAACCCTCAAAAATCCTCGGCTGCGAATTGGCGCGGGACGCCATCGAGCTGTGCCAACGACAGAGCGAAGCGATTTTCCAGGCCTTGCGGCGTTAGACGCTCCCGGCAGGGGTGGGCTTTTGCTACAATCGAGACCGGGTGTCGAACGACCCCGGTGCAACCGCCCGTCGGGGAGGTACTGTGCCTCCCATTGGAATGTCACGGCCGCGTCCCGACATTTTTTCACAAAGGAAATTATCCATGTTCAATTCGATCCGAACACGATCCCTTGGCCTAATCGGCACTCGTCTCGTGCGAACTGGCCTGATGGCGGGCAGTCTGTCACTGGGGGTGGTTGGTGGTGTGGCCTTGACGCCGGCCGCGACCGCAGCCGCGGTATGGCAAGACGCCGCGACCCAACAGAGCGGCGGTTCCACAGCCGCCGACGATGGCCCCACGCTGGCCTCGATTCGCGAGCTGATCCAGACGAATCAAATGGACCAAGCCTTGGCGGAGCTCGCGAAAGTGGCCGCCAGCGACCCCAAACCTGCCTGGTTGCCAGCCGCTCGGTCGCTGGCCGCCTCGATGTTGCAACGTCAAGATCGACGCCCCGAGGCCATGGCCTTGCTGCAGGCCTCTTATGACGAAGCACTCGCCGCGGCTGGTACCTCCAACTCTTTGACTCAGCTGTACAGCAGCATGATGTCGCTGGACATGCTGTTGCGGCAGAGCGGCGATGCTGCCACGGCCGATCAGAACTTGCAACAGGTAATTGATGCACTCCGAGCCGAGCAGACGGCGGCAGGCAAGGCCACAGCCAACTCCAACCTGTTGATGTCGGTCTACTCGTTTGCTGCGCGGAGCGTCAGCGCCGAGACAGCGGCCCAGTGGTTCCGCGAGGAACTGCAACGGGTCGAGGGCCTCTACACACAAGCCCCCACCGATCCGTTGGCGATTTCCGCCTATTTGAATGCCTTGGGCTCGGCCGCTTTCCCACCGTTTGACGGTGGCCAAGCCAACGAAGAAGTTTTGCAAAAGTTGCTTGAAATCGCGCCCTCTGCCATGACCGACAACTTGGATTCACCGCAAATCCTGGCGGCCTACCAGGTCGCGATGAATCGCACGATCAGCAGCTTGATGCGTGACAACCCGACCCAGGCCGATACCGTGCTGCAGCAAACCAAGGCATTGTTGGAGCAGGCCAAAGAGAAGCAGCCCAACCCCACGGTGGCGGAACGTGCCCTGCAGAGCTTGGTCAGCTTGGAGTCGCGGATCGCCGCATCGATGAAGCAATTGGCCATGATCGGCACTCCCGCTCCGGCTTTGGATGCCATGGCTTGGGCCAACGGCCAAGCGGGCTCGTTGGGCGACCTGCAAGGCAAAGTCGTGCTCTTGGATTTCTGGGCAGTGTGGTGCGGTCCCTGCATCGCCACGTTCCCGCACCTCCGCGAGTGGCACGAACAGTACGGCAGCCAAGGGCTGGTGATCGTCGGTGTCACGCGGCAATACAACTATGGTTGGGACGACGAGACGCAACGCGCCAGCAAGGCGGATGGTGAAGTGACGTTGGACGATGAGCTTAAAATGTTGGAGAAGTTCATTGCCCATCACGAACTGCGTCACCCGACCTTGGTCACGCCCGCTGGCAGTACCATGCAGGCCGATTACGGCGTGACCGGAATCCCGCATGCGGTATTGATCGACAAACAAGGCCGCGTTCGCATGATCAAGGTCGGTTCGGGTCAAGCCAACGCCGACGCCCTGCATCAGATGATCGAAACGTTGCTGGCGGAATAGTCCCCGCAAACCTCGTGGAACGAATGGATCGCCCCGAGTACGCCGCCTGAGCGTTCTCGGGGCTTTTTTTTGGTTCATCCGCCCTATTTCTTGGCGAGTTTTTCTATGGCGCGTTCCGCCTAAAAGCGGGACTCCGTACCCTATTCGCCCTCTGCCTGAGAACGGGACGAAAAGCGGGGCCAACTCGCCGCGAGACCTGACCAATGGAAACACTCAGTGCCGGACTAACGAAGGCACACTGCAGCGAGGTCCCGCCGCTTGTAGTTCCGCCTTCAGGCGGTCGCCCTCTATACCCTATTCGCCCTCTGCCTAAAAGCGAGATGACGAACAGACGCAGTTCGCCGCGAGACCTGACCAATGGAGACGCTCAGGGCCGGCCTAAAGAAGCCTTACCGAAGCGAGGTCCCGCCGCTTGTAGTTCCGCCTTCAGGCGGCCGCCCCCGATACCCTATTCGCCCTCTGCCTGAGAACGGGACGAAAAGCGGGGCCAACTCGCCGCGAGACCTGACCAATGGAAACGCTCAGAGCCTGCCTATAGAAGGCTCATCGAAGCGAGGTCCCGCCGCTCGTAGTTCCGCCTTCAGGCGGTCGCCCTCCGTACCCTATTCGCCCTCTGCCTGAGAGCGAGATGACGAGCGATGCCAACGGCCCCAATGACCTTGTGTCGTTGGACCGAAAGTTTGACAGGCTAGAGGGCGAAGGCGTGCGGTTTGGGCGGTCGAGTGCCACGTGGGTTTAGCTGCTCAAACTCCACCGAGACCGCAATGTAGACCAGCAGCCCTCTGCTGGTGGAAGTGGGAATAGACTTGCGTCAGTGAAACTGGCTGGAAGTAAGTACTCAGGGCCGCTGTGACCAAGCGACCACAATCCTTCTTTTTGATTCTTGGGGGGCGGACTCGCTGCCAAACTTTCGGTCCCGCGGGGGCCGATGTGACCAAGGGGCAACAATCCTTCTTTTTGATTATTGTGGGGGCTTTCTCGCTGCCAAACTTTCGGTCCCACGGGTGATCCCGCGGGGGGCGATGTGGCCAAGAGGCAAACAGCCTTCTATTTGAACCGTTCACGCTCCGTACATTGTCGTGGAGCAAGTCATATCAAAACGGATTTTATCCTGAAATGACTCGGTGCCGTTTCCGGCCGTTATAATTGTCATCGATTATTGGTTGAGTCGTGATCACCCGTCAAAAAGTCGACCGCGATCTGCATGGCTCGGGCGTCCCGCATCATGAACGTATGAGCGATCGGCAATTGGACTTCCAATGCCGCGCCCGGTAGCCGTGTTTCCGCCACCGACACAATTCGATCGCTGGGTCCCGCGAACAACGCGGTCTCGATCCAATCCGCCTCTTCGCCCCCACCGGCAATGATGGCAAATGGGAAACTTGGAACCGCCAACTCCGCTTCTAACTCGGCCCACGACTGAGACAACTGGCGACCGCTGACCCCGGCCACCGCATTAAAAGCCAGGTCATTGGCCAAAAGCCGAGCCAAACGCGAACCTTGATTGGGAGGGCCAAACATGACCATCCGAGCCAATCGCGGATCAACCGGCTGATTCGACTTCAAGTCCTGCTGCTGATGCAAGTAGTTGCGCACCACGATATTGCCCAAGCTATGGGCGACAAAGTGGATCTCGGTCACCTCGGGCCCGAGCGAATCGATCACGCCCGCCAATGCCGTCGCGTGGTCCTGAACCCTCCCGAGACTACTGGCATATTGAAAGTTGATGACCTGAAAATCGGTTTCTCGTCTCAGTTTTTCCGCCAAGGGCTGCATCGAATGGTGCGAGCGATTCAAGCCGTGCAGGAGAATAGCCACCCGGCCTCGGTATGGCTGGATATGCCCAGATTCCACCAGCGACTGCCACACCGCGTCGCACTGTAAACGCGTGCCCCAAGCTCGACGAGTATCAGTAGCATCGAGTAGACGAAAGTGTCCCGTCACCTGATTGTGTTGAATCCGCCATCCACCCTCAACACGCGCATCCGTCCAATACTGCTGGCCGCCCAGGGTTCTGGTCGGCAGATTGATCCCCAGTGGATTGACTTCCCGTGGATTGACTTCCAACGGGGCAGTCTGTGCGAATGTGAGCGTTGGCAACCAGAGACAAACAACCGTCGCCAGAATCTTGGCCCAAGCGGCAGGTACCATCACGGAACTTTCTGTAACTCCGAATAACCGGTGAACTCGATTTGAAGCTTTAGGCGAATCGCGGCGGCGCAGCAAGACAAGTTGCTTGGTATGCTATCAATGCAACGCCGGGCTGCGAGAATGGTTTGCTGAAACCAGAGCGGTTGCCGGCGGGTACGCTCCTCGGGCCAGGTTGAATCAGGGGCCGTGCGGCTGACGCAGGCCGGTTAATGCAGGCCGGTTAATGCAGGCCGGTTAATTCAGGCCGGTTACTAAGTTGGCCAGCCGGAAATAATGGGAGAATGGATAATGAGTCTGCGAGCGCTTTGGCGGTGGACCGGTCGGTGGCAATTTTGCCCCGTATTTCTAATGGTCTTGCCGCTGTTTGGCGGCATGCTTGCCGCGGCCAACGCGGCGCTGTATCCGTCGAATGCCCTCCGTTCAGATACCGGGTCCCAAGCTGCGGAGGGTGCCTCGACTCCCGGCCGGTTGGCCGCGTTTTTTCCTGGCGATACGCTGTTGTATGCCGAACTGCCAGCCCCCGAGCGGTTGGTGCAGAAATGGTTGCAGCACCCGACCGTGGCCCACGCTTTGGAATTGGACGCCGTCAAACCCAACCTCCGCAGCCCGGAGTTCCTGGCGTTTAAAACCGGCGTAACCTTGGTCGAAGCCAGTCTCGGCGGGACCTGGCCAGAGTTGATCGCTGATCTGGGTGGGGGCGGAATCGCGGCGGCGGCATTGCCCGGCGAAAATCGCTTTGTTGTCATTCTCCAAGCACGCGATGAGGCTCGGCTGAAGAAAGCGGCCGAATCATTGCTCAATCTCACTGCCCTGCAGGCTCGGAACGAGGGTCGCGATCAACCCTGGCGGATCGAGTCGCGTGGCGCGGCCAAAATCGCCATCTTCGACGGTTTTGCCATGGTTCGCAGCGGCGTCCGCTTGATTTTGGCGACTCGCATCGAGGACGCCGAAGCGGTCGTCCAGCGATTGGAGCGACCGGAAGCGGCCGCCAGCCTGGCGACCAACCCGACCTTCCAAGTTGCGGGCCCAAACATCCACAGCGACCAGGCCGATGCCGAAGCGTTCCTCTGGGTGAACTTGGAACAGATCCGCGCCGCGGGACTGGCGCCGGCCCTCAACCAAGCGGTGTCTGACAATCCGTTCGCCGAGTTGCTGTTCGGCGGGTGGCTGGTGGCCCTCGGTTCCAACCCCTCCGCCAGCCTGGCGTTGCACCTGGACGACGCGCACCTACGGATCGAGGCCATAACGGACTACCGACCGGAAATGGCCGCGGGACCGCGGGACTACTGGTTCGGTGCCGCAGGTTCCGGCCAAGCCCCGCGATGGATCGCGCCCGACTCGATTGACGGGACGACGGTCATGCAGCTTTCAGCCTACCGCGATCTGGGCCAGTGGTGGCTGAACAAAGAGTCGTTGTTTATCGATTCGGTGATCGCGGATCTGGTCCAAGCCGACTCGCAGCTATCCACCGTCTTTGGGGGCTTGGATTTTGGCGGCGAGGTCTTGGGGGCCTTTGAACCCGGCGTGCAGATCCTGGTCAGCGGCCGCCCCGGGAGCAATTTGGACCCCGCGGCGGAACCGACGGCCGGCAGCCTGCAGATCCCTGGATTCGCCATCATCGGCCAGTTGCGTGAACCGCGGCAGACGACTCGGCGATTTAAGGTCGCATTTCAAAGTGTGATGGGTTTCGTCAACTTGGGTTTGGCTCAAGCGGGTCTGCCGCAATACGATGTGGACACCCGAACCACCGAACAGGGCTGCGAGTGTGTGTCGCGGATTTGGGTCGAGGAAGAAGCGGATGTGCAGTCGCCCGTCTACAGTTTCTCGCCCTCGCTCCTGATCAACAACGGCCGCTTGGTCTTGGGCAGCGACGCGGCCTGGGTCCAAGCCTTGGCCGACACACCGCTGCCCGCGGCTGCCGCTGGCGACTTGAACGCCGCCACCGCTGACAATACCACCTTGCCGGCAGTGGCGGGTGGTGGGGCCGCACCAGCGACGATATTGAACACGCATCTGGATTTGGATTGGCAGATTGTCGTCCAATTACTGAAAATGAATCGGGAGACGCTGGTCGCGCAAAATATGATCGAAAACGGCAACAGTCGCCTGGATGCCGGCCGAGACATCGACAACCTGCTCCAGGCCCTGGAGCTGGCCTCCCGCTTCGACTTCCGACTGGAGACCACCGATAATCACATGCGAATGGTCGGTCGGATCGATTGGGCGACAACCGCTCCGACGGTCATCACAGGGGAGGACCAGCCATGAGACCTGCTACCGAACCCGCTTGGTTTGACCGCTGGCAGCCTGCCGAGGCCTGGGCCGCTTGGCGCCCCACGGCCACAGATCCTTGGGATTTTGCCCAGGCCGCCCACTTGCACCGACGAGCGGGCTTTGCGGCCAATTGGGAGTCGCTCGAGCGTGACGTCGCGCGTTCGCCAGAGTCGGTGATCGCAGATTTCCTGCCACGAGAACTGACGGGCGACGAGCAGCAGAACCTGCAAGCCGAGCAAAGCACCGGCCAAATCCTGGCCGTGGCCGGAGAGGCCCGGCGCTTGTCCGCCTGGTGGCTGCTGCAGATGGTCCACTCGCCGCACGCGGCAACGGAGCGTCTGACACTGTTCTGGCATGGGCACTTTGCCACCAGCGCCGACAAGGTCCCCGAAGCCAATCTGATGTGGCGGCAGTACCTGAGCCTGCGACGACTGGCGTGGGGGCCCTTTCGAGACTTGGTCCAAGAGATCGCGCGGGACCCCGCCATGCTGATCTATCTGGATGCCCGCGACAGCCGCAAGGCCAAGCCGAATGAGAACTTCGCCCGGGAAGTCCTGGAGTTATTCTGCCTGGGAACCGGAAACTATACGGAACAAGACATTCGCGAATTGGCTCGCGCCTTTACGGGTGGCGGCATTCGCAACGGCCGATTCCACGACAACCGCTACCAATTCGACGACGGGGAAAAAGTCTTCCTGGAGTACCGCGGGCCAGCCAATCGGGCGGAAGCCATCGACGCGATCGTGCGGCATGACGCCTGTGCCAAGTTTTTGGTCTGGAAATTGGTGCGAAACTATGTCGCGGACGACATCCCCCGCGACCACCCGTTGATTGAACACCTGGCCACTCGGTACCGACAAGACGACCTCCGGACCGCCGACCTGCTGCGGCAGATTTGGTCCAGTCGCCTGTTTTTTGATCGCGATTGTCGCGGGGCACGGATCGAGAGCCCGGTCGAGATGGGCGTGGGCCTGCTGCGATCACTGGGACTGAGCTTCCCGATGGAGGTCCTGGCCGATGCGCTGCGGGAGTTGGGGCAACTGCCCCTGTTTCCGCCCTCGGTCAAGGGCTGGGACGGCGGCAACCAATGGATCGACGTCCGCACCGCCATCTTGCGCTCGAATCTGGTTCACCGTATGATCCAGGATGGGCGTTTCGCGGGCGAGCCACACTTGCCCAGCTGGTCGCGGAAGGACTGGCCGGCCATTGTCAAAGAATTGGTGCAATTGACCTGTCCGCAACCGATCTCGGAACAGCTACACCAGGGCTTGGTCCAGATCGCACGGGACACGGACGGCAACGACCAACAACGCTTGGCCGTTGTCATGGGCAGTTTGGCCACGTTACCTGAATTTTTGGTCGCTTGATACCCACAACGCCAAAGAACCGGAGAAACACGATGAATTCGTTTTCACGCCGCCAGTTTATCGCCGCGACAGGGGCCGCCACGGCGCTTAGTCTGTCGGGCCCGCTGCCGCAAGTTTTCGCTCGGACCGCCGCTTCGATCGCCGACACTCAAGCCGCTCAACGGCCCGACAGGATCCTGGTTGTCCTTCAACTCAGTGGCGGCAACGACTCGCTGAACACATTGATCCCCTACGGCGACGATGGCTATTACCAGAATCGCTTTGCCTTGGCGATCGGTCGCGATCAAGTTGTGCCCTTGGGGGATTATTGCGGACTGCACCCGCAACTGCGGCCGCTGCTCCCCAGTCTGGAGGAGGGCAGGGCGGCGTTCATCCAGGGCGTGGGCTATCCCCAACCCAACCGATCGCACTTCGAATCGATGGATCTGTGGCACACCGCTCACCAGCTCCATTACAAATCATTGCGCGGTTGGCTGGGCGCCGCCGCGGATCGTCTGCCGGACAATACCTTTGCACCGATGTTGCAGATTGGCAACGATCCGATTCCCGACTCATTGCTGGGACAGAAAGTCTTGCCGGCAACGTTGGTGGATACGCAAAATTTTCGGCGGACGATCGACCAGTTTTCGGCCGTCTCCCAGCTGCGTGGGCTGGATAAGGGCGAACCGCGTAGCAACCCATTGTTATCGCGCTTGCAACAGACCAACGATACCGCGGATCAGTTATCCGAGCGACTACGCGCCGCGTCATTGGCGGCTCCCCGCTCTACCGCCTGGCCGACCACGGGCTTGGCGCAGAAGTTCAAGCAAGTGGCCGACTTGATCGCGGCCGATCTGCCCACGCGAATTTACCACGTGACCTTGCATGGGTTTGACACCCACTCCAATCAAGAACCCGCCCACGGAACCCTGCTGGCCGAGTGGTCGGGAGCCGTGGCCGCCTTTTTGGCGGACTTGGAGGAGCAGGGCCAGGCCGACCGGGTTTTGGTGTTCACGTTCTCCGAGTTCGGCCGACGCCTGCGTGAAAACGCCAGCCGCGGCACGGACCACGGAGCAGCCGGTGTGGTCCAAGTCGCTGGTCCCAAGTTCCTTAACCCGTTGCTGGGCCAGTACCCATCGCTGAGCGACCTGGATGAAGGCGACCTCAAGCATTCGATCGACTACCGCAGTGTTTACGCCAGCCTTCTGCGCGATTGGTTAGCGGTCGACCCCAGCGAGATTCTGGGCGAGTCCTTCGCACCGCTGCCGCTGTTCCAAAGCCAAAGCTAACACCCCACAAACACCCATCACCCACGAGAGATTCCTGCTCCATGTCCAACGGCTCGGCCTCTACCGGCGGTTTGTTCTCCCAACAGGTTTGGCAACAGAATCAAGCGTTGATCACAGCGATTCGTGACATGCCGTACAACCGAGAACTGGCGGCGGGAACTCTCCCTTCCTCGGCATTCCAGCATTACATCGTGCAGGACAGTCTGTACTTGCGGCGCTACAGCCGAGCCTTGGCGGTCTGTGCAGCCAAAGCCACCGACGATGAAGCGGCAGATTTTTTTGCCAACTCGGCTCGAGTGGCCATCGCGGTGGAGAAGTCCATGCATGCCGGATTTCTCCACCAGTTTGGCCTGAGCGAAAAGATATTGGATTCAGCGAAAATGTCACCGGTCTGCCAGGCCTACACCGACTTCCTGGTCGCCGCCTGCTACGAACGTTCTTACGCCGTGGCAGTCGCGGCGATTTTGCCTTGTTTTTGGGTCTATGAACACGTGGGTCGCGAAATCGCTCGGGTCGTCATCGCACCCAACCCGTACCAAGCTTGGATCGACACCTACAGCGACGAAGGTTTTGCGGCCGCCGTTCGCCAAGCGATCGGATTCTTGGACGCCGCCGCAGCCTCCGCGGGAGACGAGGAACGACAACACATGGCCGAGGTCTTCGAACTGTCGACCTTGTACGAATACCAGTTCTGGGACAGCGCTTACCAGGGAAACGATTGGCCGAAGTTTGACGCGATCAGCGAACGCTGAGTAATCAAACATAACCGTTCACGGTGTTTCGCCACGAACGGTTTATGATAATGGCTACCGTAATCGTTCTCAGCCTTTGGCGGTACTTGTACTCGAATTAAACAAGTCGAGTACGAGTACCATCCCGATTCATCGGGATTGAGTACGAGTACGCCCCGTCTATTCCGCATCCGCCGAAGCCAAGCTTACTGTCCGCGAGTGCCGATAGGCGGCTTCGATCGTCTGAAAGTGGATATCGACGATGTCATCGATGTCGGGCGCGTATCCGCCCGCCATACAAATGGCGATTGGCACTTGCCGCTTTCGGCACCATTCGAGGACCATTTCGTCGCGAGCCAGCAGGCCGACTTTGCTGACTGCCAACTTGCCCAATCGATCGCCGGCCCAAGTGTCGGCCCCCGCCAAGTAAAACACAAAATCGGCTGGAAACTTTCCTGCGATCTGGGTCAACGCCCCATCCAAGGCCGCCAAGTAGTCATCATCCCCCGTCCCGTCTGGCAAGGCTACATCCAGGTCGCTGGCAGTCTTGCGAAATGGAAAATTATTATCCCCGTGCATCGAAAATGAAAATAAGGTGGAATCATCCGTCGTCACGGCGGCGGTACCATTCCCTTGGTGCACATCCAAATCCACAAACAGGACTGTTCGGGCTTGCCCCTCGTGCTGCAAGGCTCGAGCAGCCACCGCTACATCATTAAACACACAGTAACCGCTGCCCGCATCCGGCATGGCATGATGGGTGCCACCCGCCATGTTGACTGCCACCCCGTCCCGCTTGGCCGCCCGAGCCGCCGCGATACTGGCGCCCGTGCTACGACGGCAGCGTTCGACCATTTTCTCCGACCAGGGAAACCCGATCCGACGCTGCTCCAGGTCGGACAACTCGCCCGAAAAGACGCGCTGCAGGTACGTCTCTTCATGCACCCGCAACAACTCGTCCCAGGTGGCAGCCGGCGGAAGTTCCAATTGGCAGTCCGAGGCCCACGCCGCACCGAGGACCCGCTGGCGCAGTCGCCCGTACTTGGCCATCGGAAAACGGTGGCTCGCTGGCAGCGGCAGTTCGAAGGTATCCGAGTAAAACAGTTTCATGGGGCGAGGCCGCTAGGTCGAAGGGAAACCCCAATGCTCGTAGGACGAATTCTGCTGCAAAGCACGTCGTTGGGCCGGTTGGGCTCGGTAACCGCGATCCAGCAGCGTCTGCAACTGGGCCAAGCGGCTGAAGTTTCCACGCTGATGGCACCCGTTCTGCGGCGGCACCAACGGCACGCAGTAGTCCCAAACTTGCTCAGTCGGGATCAGAAAACGCTTGGCCGTCGGTGGTGGCTCACCGCTGACCGTGGAATTCGTTCCTCCGGATGTCTGTTGGCCATTGGGCAGTGTTGGCAAGCTTGCCGCCGCGTGGCCTGGACGCGACTCGGCTCGCCCCCCTCGTGTGGGTGCCGGTGGTACAAACGCCGACTTCTGACCCGACACCGATCCAGGGCCCATAAGCGATGGAGGACCTGGTGCCGCCGTCGGTCCTGTGACGGGGACTGCATAAGGTCCAGAATCCAGACTCAGCGGTCTGGCGCCGGTGTCCAACTCATCCACCAGAAATGCGGGATGCCAGGCCAGGAGCCGATCGCCCTCGATACCGTAGACAAACAACCAACCCAGCGGCATCTCGCTGACCCGGTCGCGTGGCTCCCACAAGACCATACAATCGCGTTGCCCGCGCGCCACGGCCTCGGTCAACTCCGACAAGTGTTGCTGCGCCAGCGTCCGGGCTCGCCACAGATTCGGGTTGCTCGGCGTTAGGGCAATCAGATCCAAGTCGTAATACAGACGCAACCACGCCCAACCCTGGGCGGCTATCACCCAGCTGTTCAAGCCGATCAAGCTGAACATCAGACGAATTTGCCAGGCGTAATTGCCCGTGTTGACCGCAATGCCCAACCCCAGCATCAACAGGCTCATCAAGATGGCGAACACCCCGAGCAACTGCCTGGCCGCTTTATCCATCGGCTGACCCTCGCTCGGTTAGGCGACCGTCAAATAAGACATCGAGGTGGCGTAGGGAAAGCGTTGCAAGGAACAATGGTTCAAGTTGACCTGTTCTAACAACGCGAGCGTCTCGCCCGGGAACAACTTCATATTCAACTCGTCGAACAGAATGATGCTGCCACGCGGCATCCGCGGCAATAACAGCTCCAAGGTGACCTTCGTGGGAGCGTAGAGATCAGCGTCCAAGTGCAGCAGCGATACCAGCAGATGCGGATTCTCCTCCAGGTACTTCGGCAGCGTGACCGTGACATCCCCCTTCACCAACTCGCATTTGGGGATGTGGTGCATCAACCGATTGACGTCGTACAACGCCAGGGCCTCGGCCACGTCGTCCTCGGGACGTTCACCCGCCGAGAAACCACCTTTGACCAAGTGCTCGCTGACCCCCGCTTGGTCTTTTTCGCTAATCGAGGGAAAACCTTCAAACGTGTCAAAACCAATGATCTTCCGCAGGTAGTTCACCGGCTCGTAGATACTGGACAGATGAGCCCACGTCAGCAGACTGGCGCCGCGATGCACGCCCACCTCCACAATTGAGCCATGAATCGACAATTGTTTGAGAAACACTTCATTGCGAGCCAAGAACTTGGTCAACGATTGTCGCGAGACGTACTTGGTGAACGCCTCCAGTTTCTCGACGGGCGTACCGGGGCTTTGCTCCCAATAGGCACCCAAACGAGCCACATAATCTTGGTCGTTCTGGGATTGATGCGCCGATTCTCGAACCAATTTCATCATGCTTCTTTCGCCAGTAAAATCTAGGAATCAGGCAACAGCAATGGGTTTCCGCGCCAGAGCCTGTCGGGCAGCGGTGAGTTCGGGGATCTTCCAACCGGTCTCCCGGTAGGTACTATCCAACATATCGCGGTACCGCAGATTGATCACAAACCGCACGTCCGACGTCCGGTTCAACTGGGCGGCATGCGGCAACAAACTGTGAAAGAACAGGGCATCACCCGCGGCCAATTCGATTTGCTGCAGCGGATCGAAGGTCGCCACGATGTCTGGATCGATTGTATTCCACTTCGTCGGCACATCGTACTGGTGCGATTGGTGATCGAACAACCCCTCGCGATGGCGGCCCGGCGCCAGCAACAATCCCCCATTCTGCTGGTGCACCGGCTGCAATGGCAAGTACAAGGTGCACGTAGTTTCTGGGCCCGCATTGTAATAATAATCTTGATGCCACCGCCCCAAATGCCAACCATCTTCTGGCAAGCTCATCAAGACCAACAGCCGTTGGTGCAGCAACACATGCGGAGACAAAATCGTCTGAATCACGCTCATGATCGACGCGTGGCTGGCGATCTGATGCAACAACGGCGTTTGCGCGATCGCCTCGTAGATCAGCCCCTGGCCGTCGGTGCGTTGAGCTTGAATTGCTTGCACCGCCCGACTGGCTCGCTCTGCCCATGTCCCCGCACTCGGCATGGCAACGTCCGACAACAACTGGGCGGTCATCACAATCGTCTCCAGCACCCGCTGGACTTCCTCCGACGGCAGGAGCTGGGGAATGATAAATCCGCCCGCCTCACGATAGGCTTCACGCAGCAAGTTCGGATCGGCGGCGACCGCGTCCAGCGTTAAGTTGGGAAGCATCATCGGTGGCTCGCAAGGGATGGCAGCAGACCCGCCGAACGGGCCCTGACGAGCCCTCTGGCCGGACCCAACGCCCGCGCGCAACACTCGCCTGGATCCAACATCGGCCGCCTCATCTCACGCCCGTCATCCCAACACCTGCAATCGGCACAGATTGCCTGAAGCGTAAAGTTCAACATTACTGAAAGGCAATGACCGACTTGGCAATCAGCCGGCGTGCATTAGCACCCGGTTATTGCAGGAACCGGACGCGAACGCGTTCCGGCTGATTGGGTCACCGTTCACACCCCACGGGAAACTTGATCCGCGAGAGATGGGAAGGACGCAGAGGAAAACAGCGGCTGACGGGTATTCTCTGCGTACTTCCTTCCTCTGCGGTTCTCCTCCGTCGGGTCGGCAGGAAATTTGAACCGCAAGAGATGGGAAGGACGCAGAGGAAGACAGCGGCTGCCGGGTATTCTCTGCGTGCTTCCTTCCTCTGCGGTTCTCCTCCGTCGGGTCGGCAGGAAATTTGAACCGCGAGAGATGGGAAGGACGCAGAGGAAGACAGCGGCTGCCGGGTATTCTCTGCGTACTTCCTTCCTCTGCGGTTCTCCTCCTTCGGGTCGGCAGGAAATTTGAACCGCAAGAGATGGGAAGGACGCAGAGGAAGACAGCGGTGGCCGGGTATTCTCTGCGTACTTCCTTCCTCTGCGGTTCTCCTCCTTCGGGTCGGCAGGAAATTTGAACCGCGAGAGATGGGAAGGGCGCAGAGGAAGACAGCGGCTGCCGGGTATTCTCTGCGTACTTCCTTCCTCTGCGGTTCTCCTCCGTCGGGTCGGCAGGAAATTTGAACCGCAAGAGATGGGAAGGACGCGGAGGAAGACAGCGGCTGACACATCCGCATCAAGATCAGACGACCAACCGTGACCGGTTACGGACAAACATCGGATGCGCTGATTGATCTATCAGTGACGATTGGTGCAGCTTAGCGTTCAGTTCCACTTGGATTCGAGCATTGGAACACTAATCGGCGCTAATCTCCGCTGATCTGCCAGCGACACATTCCTTCTATGAGGCGTGAACGGTTACGTCGAAATCTAGTGGACCAAGACCCGGAACCCACCGTCCCGCAGCTCGACCAACTCGAACTCGTATGGCAATGGCTTGAGCAACTGAATCGGACTGGGGTTGCCACCGTAGGGGAACTTGGGGTCCCATGGAAAGTCCTCGTACTCACGACAGGCCACTGGGACGTCCGTCGCGTATTTGCAGTCGTTGACGGGGACAAACGCCAACAACTTCAGCCGATCGTCATAGTGCCGCCGCCACAACAGGTCACTTGGCTTGGGCACCACAAACTGGCGGAGCTGCGTGGCCTGCTGGATCAGGCGGGCCGCCCCCAAGTCGAACTGGTAGGCAAACGACCGATCCTCGATCGCCGCTGTTGGCGTGACAATGGGCCCTGATGTCGTCGTACCGCCGGTCGCGTCTTCGGCCCCCGCGACCGAATCCGGCTTGCTTGGCTGCCGCTCCGCCACCCCGCGGCCCACGCGGACCACCAACCCTTCCTCCAGTAAAACGTCTAAGAACATCGGTCGCTCGGTTTGCGTCTTGTCCAAACCTTCCACTCGAGCAGCGATTTCCAAGATCTTCGCCTCGTCGGCTGCTCGATACAAATACAGATCCATCTGCGCATGGGTTTGTTTTCCGGGTCCCCCATTTTTGATGTAGCGGATGTCGATTTGCAAGTCGCTCCGCGTCAGCTTGGCCAGCGAGACCTGCGATAAATAACTGTCCCACACCGGCGAGTGCTGCTGGGCCTGGACCAGCGACAGATCGACCACCCCCAGTGTCACAGCGCTGCCCACCAAGCAGCCGATCCACACCAGTGTTTGCCAACTGCGCTGCCGCCACCACAACACCGTCGCCAAACGCTCCCACTTTCCGCGCCGTCGCATTTGATCCATTGATACTCGGAAGTTCATCTTCGCAGCTCCGAAAAAAAGAGTAACCGTTCACCTCGTTCGTCAATCCTCGTTCAACGTGTCCAGCGCAACCAAGTCCCCAGCAGCCATTGGACTCGTGGCGTCAAACGAGTCTTATTGTACCGATCGCCCAATTTCCGGATCGCGTCGGCCTGGGTCGGGTAGGAGTGAATCACCGAAGCGATCTGCCCCAAGCCAATTCGCTGCTTCATCGCCATCACGATCGGGGCGATCAGATCTCCAGCCTGCGGCGCGACAATCGTGGCACCCAGGATCCGATCGGAACCGCGGCGACAGTGGATGCGGACAAATCCCTCGGTCTCGCCATCCAAAATCGCGCGATCGACCTGGGCCATCTCCTGCGTATAAGTCACCACTCCTCCCGGGTTACCCGCGACCTCGGCGGGATCGATTCCCACGTGAGCCAGCTCCGGAGAGGTGTAGGTACAGTGGGGCACGATCAACGAGCTGACTTTCGCACGACCCAAAAACAGAGCATTTTGAATTACAATCCGAGCTTGAAAGTCGGCCGCGTGAGTCAACTTCACCGCCGAACAGACGTCGCCGGCGGCGTAGATGTGGCGTTGCGAGGTTTGCAAGCGGTCGTTCACCACCACACCCTGGCGCGGGTCCGACTGGACGCCGGCCGCCGCCAATCCCAAGCCGTCCAGATTCGGCGTGCGACCAACCGCCACCAAGATCTCGTCTACTGCCACGCTTTGCTCGGTCCCCAAGCGTTGCCACACGACGATCTTCTCGTGCGACCGAATTTCCACTCGAGTCACTCGGGCCTGGGTGACCACTTGGACGCCGTCGCGTACCAGTGACTGCTGCACCAACCGCGCTGCGTCGCTGTCCTCGCGACTCAACACGTGCTCGGCTTGTTCGATCAGTGTAACCCGCGAACCCAACCGCGCGAAACACTGGGCCATCTCACAACCGATCGGGCCCCCACCGATGACGATCATCCGAACCGGCAATTCGGTCAATGAAAATAAACTTTCATTGGTAAAATAACCACTTTCAGCCAATCCGGGGATCGGCAGTTGGGCAGCCCGAGCCCCCGTGGCGATGACCGCTCGCTTGAACGACAACGCCTGACCGCCGACCTCGATTTCGTGCGGACTACGGAACGTCCCTTGTCCAAAGTACACATCAACCCCCAAGTCTCGAAACCGAGCGGCCGAATCGTGTGGGCTGATCCCCGCTCGCAGGCGCCGCATTCTTTCCATGACCGCCGCAAAGTCGACCGATTGCACATCCGCCTGAATGCCGTATTCGGAAGCGCGACGCACGTTGGCCACCTGCCGCGCAGCCGCCAACAGTGCCTTGGAGGGCACGCAACCGGCGTTCAAGCAATCCCCACCCATCAACCCACGCTCGATCAGGGCCACTTTGGCACCCAACCCCGCCGCTCCCGCCGCGGTGACCAAACCAGCGGTCCCAGCTCCGATCACCACCAAGTGGTAACGTCCCTGTGGCCGCGGATTCTGCCAATCCGGCGGATGAACATGTTGCTGCAGCTGCTGGTTGTAGCGATCCAACGGCTGTAGGATTTGATCGTATTGCATCGTACGCCTAATCAAAGAACAAGTAAAAAAGGTGTAACCGTTCACGCCTCGTAGGGTGTCATGCAGCAAGTCGGGCTAACCGTACGATCGTTTGCGAGTCAAAGCAGCTGGAGAACGCGACCGGTTTGCCCCGAGAACCATCCGACTTGCGGAATGCACCATCCCCAAGGATGACCTCCCACCCGTGAACGGTTACAAAAAGGTAACCACTCACGTCCCCGCTTCCCGACATCCATGACGAGCAGACCCAGCACCTCGCCGACGCTCAGTATCGAGCAAGCAGCAGGGCCCAACAAGCCCGAAGGAGAAGAACCGCAGAGGGGGGGAATTAGTTCGAGAATACCGAGCAACCGCCATGTTGCTCTGCGACCTTCCCATTACTCGCGGTTCAAATTTTCTACGGAGCGTGAACGACCACGCCAGACGGGTCGTTTAAGTGGGGCCTTTGACGGGTGCCTAAAACTCGAGACAATGGTGAGACCGCACCGAGGCACGCCAACCGAACTCCCAATCATCGTGCCTGGACCGCAAAGGAACCCAATATGAGTAAACTGGCACACACGACACTGGGTCGCGACACAACGCTCAACTTGATGCTGCCGATATCGGCGCACCTGGTCTCGCTCTGCTGCGGACTGGCGGCCCTCCTCCTCTCCAGCACAACGACCCTAGCGGCCCAGGAACTGGACCCACGGCTGTTTCCAGCGGAGCATGACGCCCTGTTTCCAGCAGAGATGTCGCGTTGGTCCACGGAAGAGGAGCCGCTGGTACGAGGTTTGCTTGAAAGTGAAAAATTGCGTCAACGCTTGCTGGCGACGTCAGACGCAGGCGATTCGGTCGCCAAACGCTATTGCCAGGCCTTGGCAGAGTTCCAAGCCTCCAGTCAAAAGGCGTTGGAGTCTCGCGTACCGATTACCGCCTTTGCCATGACCCCCGAGCGATTGGAGCAACAACTCCGTGGCCAAGACAAACTTGATGCCTCGGCGTTCCAAGCTTTCGACGGACGCTGGTTTGGACGCTGGGGCGACTCCGAGGTGAATCATGACTGGCGGCCCACCCAGTCCTTCGCGCCGCCGCGGCAGTACCCCGACGTGCCCACACCTCTGTTGGGGCTGCAATACGCCTGGATCAGCAACGGCTTCGGCTGGAATTACCTGGTCAAACTCCCGGTCGATCAAACCGTTGATCGCGGAGCGCAAGCCCTCGAGGTGGCCTCGCCACCCGGCGCCGTGATCCTGGGGATGGTCTATTACTTCCACCCTCCAGACTTCGTCACAATCCAGGGCGAGAAGCCCCACGTCGGATTCCTCGATAGTCCCACGCGACTGGTCTGGCTAACCGACCGCGAAATCTTCCTGGAAGAAGCCTTCCCCGCCACCGATCCGCGGGACTCGACCTACGTCATCACCGCCCTCTACCACGATCTACTGGGTACGCCCCCCAGCATCCAACCGCGTGGCACCCAAGCCATCTACACGCGGCGTCCCGATCACCGACCGGAGTTTTACAGCTTCGATTGGCAGGTCAAATAGATGAGCAGGAGGATGTTATGACCTCAGACGCGGAGCACCCAGCGGCCTCAGCGAACGACCTACCGAGCGTACGGTTGGTACGACCGATGGTCGAAGTCACGACCCAACAGGGCTTGCCCTACTTTGTGGGACTCTCCGGCGAGACCGTGGCCGCGCGCGGTCTGGCCATGCATTTGGTGGTCGTGCCACCGGGAGGACGCTCAGCACCCCACTTGCATGTCGGCTACGAGACCGGCATCTATGTCCTTGAAGGCGAGGTCCTGACCCGTTGGGGACCGAATCTGGAACACGAGACCATCAGCCGAGCGGGCGACTTTTTGTTCGTCCCACCCGACGTGCCGCACCAAGCGGTCAACCTCAGCGACACGCAACCGGCTCGAGCCGTGGTCGCTCGCAATCACCCCGCCGAACAGGACCACGTCGTTCCCTGGGACGGCCCACCCTCAAACCTTGGTACGTTATGAACTCCCCCCAGGGCCGAATTGAACTGCGATTGCGTTCGCTGAACCAGTTATTCAACTCGTTGGATCCATCCCCGTTCTATGAACAGGACCTGGACGACAACGCCGAGGAATTCATCGTCGGCTGGGCCCGAGAACTCCCCCGCGACGCACCCCTCGAGATTGTGATTCATATCACTGCGTTGCCTGACGACCAAGGCACGTTGGCCGAGACATCCGACCGAGTCGATCAATCCGTGCGGCGGTACTTCGCCTACCGCCAGCAACAGGAGCAGCGACGATTGAGCGAATTGTGGCGGATCGGTCGCTTCAGCCTGGTGGTGGGATTGCTGTTTTTGGCGGTGTGTTTCACCGTCGCGAACCTGTTGGGAAACGACGACGCCCAACCCCACGCCATGTTGCGGCTGTTTCGCGAAAGCCTGATCATCGTCGGCTGGGTGGCTTTATGGCGACCGCTGGAGATCTTCCTCTACGATTGGTGGCCCATCGCCCGCAGTCGCCAACTGTACAAAAAATTGGCCGCTGCCTCGGTCATGCTGGTACAAGACGCCGTCAGTCGATCGGCAAGATGAGCCAAAGTTCCGGTCGTCCCAGATTGCAGTGGACCGCTCGTGACAGCAGCCCGGCACAACCCCACGAGTAGGCCAAGGTCAGTCGGGCACTGTTCCACGCCGCCCAGTCGCTCTTGGGTGTGGCACTCCCTCGCGTTTCGGCACTCGGGATGGGATGAAAGATTCGCTCGATCCACACGGCTCGACGGGGTTCGTGATCCTGCCAGCGATCCAACTGCAGAGCCGTCTGCCGCACGATCTCGTCGATCGCCACACCGTCAACTTGGCGGCTAGCCGCTGTCTCGCTCAACTGTTGGTCCAATGCCCGAGCCGCTTGGCGACTGAGGCTGGGGAGCCACAGCAGTCCGACAAAACTCCAAATCGTAAAATACAAGCCAGTCGTCACCAATGTGGCAACGGAGGTGAATCCTGCTAGGGGCAAAAGCCCGCAGATCGCCAAGCCACCGAGATTCCAGAAGTAGGCCACGAAGGTTCCGCGTCGGAAGGCTCCCGACTCAATGGCCGATGCCCGCCGCGCCAACACACAGGCGAGACTCTCGGCCGACAGTTGCTCGGTCCACAGCCGCGGCAGCACAATCACCGGTCGTCCCAACCGCCAGACGATCCCGCCAGTGAATCCCTCGTCGGCATGTTCCACCACAACCACGTCCGCCTTCGGTCGTGTGCCCCATACCACCGCCCGATCGATGGCTCGGGAAACGGTCGGTAGGAATTGCTCTCGTGGCAACGCCGATCTCAGCACGTACCACGTCCGAACTTGATCGATCAGCCACATGGCACCCGCAGCAAACAACACGGCCGCCAGCCAGCCGCCCCAGCGTCCACTGGTCAATAACCCCATAGCCACGAACAAGAACACCAGGACCTGCGCGGCGGCGACCGTTAAGTACCGGGCCCACCACGAGTGATCTTCTCCAGCCAATCGACCGAATCTCCGCGGAGCCCACTGCCCACCTAGGTAATCGAACGGCAGCAGCCACAACAGTCCCACCAACAAGACCGCGGCCAATTGCCAGCCATCCGAGACAGAATGACTCGTTTCGGCCGACAGCCAGCGGCCGGGCAGTCCGAGTCCCAAAGCGAGGGACGACAAGACGACCAGCGACCCGACGGCCGTGATCCCCAACCACAATCGCGCGCGAGCGTAGGTCATTGTTCTTGCCTGACGGTTTTCGAAAGGTGCCTATCGGATCCCCAAATGGGTACCCGACTTCACCGCCTGAGCAGTAACTGCGACATAATTTCCGAGTGGGCTCGCAGACCGGTGGCACAGGCAACCGGCAGCGGTTGTTTCGGCCCTCCGGGCCTCTAGACCAGCAGCCCTCTGTAGACCAGCAGCCCCCGGTAGACCAGCAGCCCTCTGTAGACCAGCAGCCCTCTGTAGACCAGCAGCCCTCTGTAGACCAGCAGCCCTCTGCTGGTTTGAGGCGTGGAAACGTCGTGTCTCTTGTTCCCGCAACGAAGCGAGGTGGGCCCAAGGTAGCAGGCACTCTCCGAGTGCCGTCCGCCAAATCTTGGAAGCACGGAAACGCTAGTCATCCGCGTCCAGATCTGCGGCAGTCAAATTCGTTAGCTAGGGTGTGTTATGGGGCGGCGTTCTGGCGGACGGCACTCGGAGAGTGCCTGCTACTATAGTGCCCCGCACCTTGGCAGTGGTGCAGACCAGCGGGTCGTCGTTTGCTATCGGGCCCAGCCGGTAGGTGAACCGCGAGAGGGGGGAAGGACGCAGAGAAATCCAACAGCCCCGGTAGCTGAGTGAACTGGCAGTGTTGGCTGCTGTTCTTCGACCATTACCGGCTTGTGGGACCCCTGTTTTCTGGATTAGTGACGATTAGCGTCGAATAGTGTTCCACCCGCCTTCCGAGTTAATCAGCACTGAAAATTTTCCGAGGAATCCAGTAGCGATAAGGTTGGCTCGGGCCCGAGCCGTTCTTGCACTGTTAATGTTGGGTTTTGTTTGCCACACGCGTCAATGGCGGTGTGACCAAGGGGCAACGATCCTTCTTTTTGATGATTGGGGGGCGGGCGTTCTCGCTGTCAAACTTTCGGTCCCACGGGTGAACCCGCGGGGGCCGATGTGACCAAGGGGCAACGATCCAAAAGTTTGAATGGCGACGCTCCACGAGTGCCTGATGATGAGGAAGGAAATGACTTGGTTCGTCACCTGCTGTTCAAGGCGGCAAGACGGTGTAGCTTGACAGCCTTGAGGGTCCTTGAGACCAGCTTGTCGGTGTCGTCCTCAAGGGCGCCGGAAGCGTGAGCACTCCTAATTTGCCGACCGAAATGCAGCGAACCACTGCTGTGACATTCGGTTTTGGGGTGCAAAAGCAAAAACGATCAAGCTCGCCCTCGGTTGCGACAGATCATAGGTGCATACTGCCTTGGTTGTCGGAATGTAGGGTTTTGTCCCCGCTTAAGCCTATTTCGCTTGCTTCTTCCCCAGCCGGCCGGGTAAACTAGGGGGGGCGATTGGTAACTCGCCGTGACTTATCCGAGGGCGTTCGAGTGATTAGCAACCTTATTTCGCGTCGCAGTCCTTCCGCGGTGGCTTCTGCCACAGCAGGTAGGGGTTCTGTCCCTACACGCGTGCGAGTCAAAACCTCTCAAACTTGTTATCATCGCAACCAACAGTATTCCATCGTGGGATTGACCAACGCGGCTGGGACGTTGGCCGAGCGTTACTGCTACACCGCTTATGGCACGCTAGGCATCTATGCCGCCAACGGCACGGTTCGTACGAGCAGCACCTACACCAACCGTTACACCTACACTGGGCGTGAGTGGGATGGTGACCTGAAGCTCTACCACTTCCGAGCCCGCTGGTACGATCCGGCAACGGGTGGGTTTGTGCCCAGAGATCCGCTGGGGTATGTGGATGGAATGAGTTTGTATCGGGGGTATTTTGGGGTACGAGGTGTTGATCCATCCGGCCGCATGTTAATTCGAAAACGGCTGGACTTGGACTGGGAAGCCGTCCCACCCCCGATTACCTTTTTGGTCCTGCCTCCCCTCCCGGCCTACAGTGACGAGGGGATACCACCATTATTGCCATGTCTACCGTATGAAACGCAGCCTCTTTCCGTTTTCCTATATCCTGAGTTGCTTGTTCCGTATAAAAAACCAGGGGATACGTGCGAGGAAGCATTAGTTGAATTTCGAAGGTTAATGTTGGACAATCCCATTTCTCAAAGAGCGAGGGAATGCAATGCCCATATTTTCTGCGATAAAACTTGCACAGGAAAGAAGAATGCTTTTTGGGGATTTTCATATACTAGCCTTTTTGACAAATCACGAGCATTCGTGTGTTTGAACAAGTCGAATCTTGACAGTTTACCTCATGCGGTGATCTCTGGATTGATTCTTCATGAACTCGTTCATATCGTGGACTTGATTGATCATCATGGGTGCCCATGTGCGGAGGATTTTCATTCACACAATCGTCGGAATCCAGAAGTACCGGGTGGTGTCGGTTGGGGTAGTTTTGACCTAGGCATTGAGCGGGAGACTGCGGCGTATTCCGAACAAGCAGTTTGTTACGGACTCGTCAAAGGCACGCCAATGTATGATAGATTTGGTGAAGCTGGAGTCTGCCATAGTTGCAAGCACGAAGGAGTTCGGGATCCAAATCCAAAGTGTAGAATGCCGTGTCCCGCTGGCCCAAAACCGGGGGTAGATTTCCCTGTTCCAACTATTGACGAAAGATTTCCCTTTCCGCTGGACTGATTGCGAGCGATGAGTAAATTCTGTTCAAACTTTGCTGTACTTTCATTACTTTTGTTAGCCAACTCAGTCGGCGTACACACATTGGTGGGACAGCAGCCGGAGGATGTGTTGAAACAGGAAGTTGAGGCGTTGATCGCCAACCTTCAAAAGACCGATCATCCTGACGCCATTTACAAATTTCTGAGCACCTTAAAGTTGCACGGCAGGGGTGCTAAAGAAGCGATACCTGAAATCGTTAGTATTTTGCGTGAGCCTCGCCACAGTGCCAAGCGATGGTTCCTTCCCCCGTTGAGCATACACGGAAATGCGCTCGAAGTGTTGGAAGCCATAGGTCCCGAAAGTATGGACACAATAACGTCTCTACTGGAGGAATCTTCGCTAACTGACAACCTGACGGGATACCTACTTGCAACCGCTAGCCGAATCGCAGAAGAGTCGGACCGTCGTTTCCCACAAACTGCTCTCCAAATTGAGCGATTAGTACGGGAACTTGGGGATAGCACGGAAGATCGAGAGCACCATTTAACAATGGCCGTCTCGGCTTTTGCAGAACTGGCCGAACCAAATAGCAATTCCTTAGATTTTATATTCTCCATCATGGCAGAGGAGCCTGAGGAACATTACTGGCTTCAATACCAACTTATAGGAGCTATCGGGAGATTGGGTGTTCGCTCGCCCAAAGCACTTGCGATCTTGAGTGAACGGTTTTCCAAAACTAAGGACACTGACAACTATTATCTTCCTGCGATAATTACTTCGTATGGTCAGGTCGGGTTAAGGGATGGCCAGATCGAGTCGTTTTTGCTGAATGAAGTGAATGAAAGTCCATCGCCAATGTGGCGAGCGTCTTGCTCGTATGCCCTTGTTGGAGTCCCCGAAACCGCGACTATCGGGATTGAAACGTTGTGTTCAGAATTGCGTCGCATTATCGATGCGGAAACAGTGAGCCCGTTAGATTTCCAAGTGGGTTCCTGGATATTCACACACTTGCGAGAAACTCGGATAGACCTTGTTCGCAACTGCGAGCCATTATTAGTAAAAGCATTATTTACCGATGAGCTCCGCAGTCTGCGATTTCAAGCCTTCGAGTTGTTGGTGCAAATCGATTCCACGCGGCTAATTGAAATTGCGAAGAGGCTTAGTTTCAGCTCTGATGTGGGAATTCGAATGATCGCGATGGACTACCTGAGTGAGAAGAACCGGCTTGACTTTGATTCCCTTGAAGCGGTGCACGAAGGTCTCGTCAATAACATGGTACACGCTGTACGAGTGCTCGGGAGACTGAAGGGACGAGCCGTGATATACTTGGACGACTTAGAAATCATTTGGCTTGATCAATCCCTTTCAACAGAGCTACGCTTAGAGGCGTTTGCCGCAATGCAACAGATTAAGGATGACATGATGCCAACATGCTCCGACTGCCGCGGGGGGATTTCGGTGAGTGGAAGTGGCGAATTTGCTGCGCTAGTTTCAGTCGCAGCAGCCTGAGTCATAAATACTTTTGTTC
>JAGYIQ010000090.1 GCA_018402565.1 Pirellulaceae bacterium
ATGAATGCGTAAAGTAGCCGTGAAAGCCTTAGTTTTTTGCCAGTTTTGTTCGATATAGTTCGTGGGAATTGAGACAAACCGGTGAGTCATCATGAAAAGTGAATTGAATTCGACGGAACTGACCACAATTCTCCACGCCGCAGGCCGGGGTGATGTCGTTGCACAACAACATTTCGCAGATCTTGTTTATGAAGATTTGCGCCGTATGGCACAGCAATTGATGCGCAGGGAACCAAACGGTACATTGCAACCGACCGCGCTGGTGAATGAGGCCTATCTAAAGGTCTTTTGTGATGCTAGTTTGGCGAATGCTCCCAATCGCTCTTATTTTTTTGCCGCCGCGACTACGGCTATGCGGAGAATTTTGGTTGATTATGCAAGACAACGAAAGTCGCTCAAACGTGGTGGTGAATTCAAACGTCAACCTTTGGATCAGATCCTGGACGTTTACGAAGAGCAAAATATCGATCTGATTGGCTTGGATGAAGCACTGGTCCAACTGGAGAAACTGAGCCCGCGGCAAGCAAAGATTGTCCAACTGCGGTGGTTTGCCGAGATGACGGTTGCGGAAGTATCGGAACTTCTAGATGTCTCCATATCTACTGTAGAACACGAATGGCGTGCGGCTCGCGCTTTCCTGAAGTGGCAGCTTTCATGAATGGCCATCGAAGTCGAAGTTCTTGGGAATGCTGGGAGTTGCTAGCCAGCTGCGAATCGAAGTTGATATCCAATCCAGCTGACGATAATGGCTCCAGTACAGCCAAGTAACAGCGGTCCCCAGATGGGCGGTACATAGGCAATCAGAACCGCGAGTGGAAAGAATAAGGTCGCTGGAAGAATAAGTCGTCCAACTGCAATTCCATGAGCCATGCAGGCGACAGCGACGATTAATGTTAAGGGAGGGTAGATTCCTAGAAACTGATCGCAGGATTGTGAGAGCGTCAAAGGCCCATGAATCAAGAATAGAGTCACAAGCGAGAAATTAACTGCTAGTTGGACAATGCCACTCTGCCGCTCAATGATCGCGAGTTGCCAATATTGAGACCAATGATAGATGTAGTTGATTGCATTGATACCAAAGAACCAGAGTCCCATGACTACCCATAGGACCCAACTGGCTTGGCCAGTTAAGATGATCAAGTAGACAAATAGGTGGAATATCAACGTCAGTGCGGCGACCCAAGACGCTGCCGTTGCGCTTGGTAACTCGTTGGGTAAATCATTGCGCCGTAAGGTTCGAGATAATGAAGTCCACCACGATATTGACGATTTTTCCAAAGGTTCTCCATGCAGGTAGTGACTCAAATCATCTGCGAGCTTTTGGGCTGATTGGTACCGATCGCGAGGGTCTTTTTGAAGACATCGCAAGCAGATCAGTTCCAAGTCAGGATCGATATTCGCTTCGATACTCCGTGGAGGATCAGGTAGCTTTTCTCGCACGCGATGTAATGTATCCACCACATCGCGGCCAAGAATCGGAGGTCGTGCGGTAAGGCAATAGTATAGCGTTGCACCCAAGCCATAGACATCCGTCCCGGGTCCAACATTCCTCGCGTCGTTTATCTGCTCTGGGGCCATGTAGTTGGCCGTTCCCAGGAGTTGTGTTGTCCTGGTTTGTCCATCATCTATATCGGTGATTTTCGCCAAGCCAAAATCCGTCAACATTGGCTCACCATTCAAATCAACCATCAAATTGCCTGGTTTGATGTCACGATGGATAACACCCTTCGAATGGGCATAGTCCACTGCACTGGCAACTTTAAGAATTAACTGTGCTGCCGTTTGCGACGAGAGTGGTCCTTGCTTGATTTTCGCATGCAGACTCTCACCTTCAATCAATGCCATGGTAAAAAAGTCAATGTCGCCGTCATTGGAGACGTCGAAGACTGGTACGATGTTCGGATGGCGTAATCGGGCTGCGGATCTGGCTTCACGGCGAAATCGGGCAATATTTTCAGCGGTTGACAATCCTCCGCTTTGAATAACCTTGATCGCTACCGTCCGGTCACTGTGGGCGTGATGCGCGCGGTAGACAATCCCCATCCCACCTCGACCCAGTTCTTCAAGGATCTGATACGTACCAATACGCTCGGGCAGATTGCCACTGGCGGATCGGTTTTTGGCCGAGTGATACGTATTGGTGCATAATCCATTGCTCCAATGTTCCAGGAAGTTATCTTCTCCCGCGGCTCTATTGGCAAGTAACATCGCTGACACCGATTCAGCCAAGGAACTATCATGAATTCGTAAGCGAGCCAGTTGTTGAATTTGTTCGTCGGCTTCAAGTAAATTTAGTCGAGCGAACCAATCGCAGATTAATTGGTACTTTTTGGTATCCATAATCAGCCGAGTACTCCAAATAGTGTACGGTTCGGACACGGCCCATAACTTCTCGGTCGTATCTTACACGACAGCAGGAAGGATTCCAATTGATCCCAAGTGCTAAAGCGACCCACGATGGTCGACCGTGGCACGGTTAAAAGTCGCCTACAACAGCCGTTGTTCTCCTGGGGGCGTTGTTTGGACCTACCCGAGGAGGCGAACGTGAAGCTCGGTGAGGAGCTAATGACCGAGACTACCAGGCTCCGCCAAATTTTTCAGGCGATTGGTGCCAAAATTTTCGGATGCGACGGACGAGCGGCCCAACCTACGCCAACTTTGAATCGGGTGACGAGTCATCGCTGCTTGTAGTTCCGCCAACAGACGTTCTTGCCCCTGCACTGCGCTTTGGGTGGAGTTCTGCCTCTCCATTTCCACTTCCCGCTTACGGGAACTATAGTAGGGGGTAGGGTGATTCCTGAGGACTCGTCCGCCAATAAGGTACAGAATTGGCCGGAGCGGGCCATCGTCCAGTTCCCGCAAAAACCGGGTGCTAACGCACTCCAGCTGAT
>JAGYIQ010000091.1 GCA_018402565.1 Pirellulaceae bacterium
GCCGACCGATTCCTTGCACAATAGGGGGGTGCCACTTACCCTGCGGAGTACCTCGGATGAAGGATTTGTCAGGGGCGAGGAGGGTTGTCTCCTCGATGTGATTGGGAGCGGTCGACGAGTCCGCCAGGTTTTCGAATCGGTCTCGCACATTGTGGTGAGAAACAGGTCTCAATGGTGAGCAACTTTTCTATGCAGAAGCCACGTTCTTCGCGTTCATGCCACGCCCACGCTTTCTGCCGCAGGCTCCAGCCTCGGCTCACTCGCTCGTCACGGTCGCGAAAGCAGGCGCCCGGTCTGGTGGCCCGCAAGCGACGCTCTCGCCGCAGGAAGCAGCCGTTTCACTTCGAGCAACTGGAGCAAAAAATCGCGCTTGCTGCCTTTGCATTCGAGGCGGGGTCTGACCTCGTGCTTGTTGTTTCTGACGGTGATCCGCTCTACGTCTCCGAAACAGGGACATCGCCAAGTTCGTTGCTCTACGGCACCAACAGCTCTTTTGTCGGCACTGCGGATCAAGTCGGGGTGGTTCCCAACGTCGATCGATTTACCGGCATCCTAATTACGGAAGCGGCCACCAACGACGAATCCTTGGTCGTCTCCGACGCCACGCCTGGGTGGGGCGAGGCCGGCCTCACGACGAGCACGGTTTTCATGCCGCGGTCGGCTCCAAACTATGATTTTCGTTGGGCGGGTGGCCCCAATAATCTTCAACCAGTTAATATCGCTGGTGGACCAGTAAATATTATCCGCGATACCACGCTGCCAGGGGGAGGTGAGGCGGTCGAGACCCGCGGCCAGATTCGTGTGATCCAGCCGGACAATACAGAGTCGTCTTGGGCGTTCACAAATTGGAACCAGTTTACCGGAGGGCAGGATAGCAGATTCAATAACCAAGACATCAAGATCATTGGCGGACCTGGCTATGGTGGAGACGCAAGGCAGTACGGCAAGGCCGCGCCGGTCTTCTCTCCACTGCCGGGGAATTATTACTACCCCACCGCAATCACGGCCATCCGCTTTCAAAACAGCGCAGTCGGCTTCGAAGTCACGTGGAATCGCCCGCTTCCTTTCAAAGCGGAGCCGCGGTTGGTGCTGGAGAATTATCTTCGTCAAGACCGATCGGTGGAGAGCACCAATGAAACCATTGCCGCGTCCAGTAATGCGGATAATGGGAATAACGAACTCTCATTCACCCTGCGTGAGGCGGCCGGGCGAGGAGTGGTTCCGGGGGCCATCCGTGGGGAACTTTTTATTCCGGCGAGGAACGTCAGCGCCGAATTCTTTGCAACGTCGGTGGGTGGGCAAGGCGATTATGAAATTCATTTTGTGAATCAGCCTCAAAATGATCTCAATTTGGTAGGCGGCCCTGCAACCCTCGCCTTTAGCGGAACGACCGACCTCCGGCAAATTGGCCATCCGGAAGCACAAGTGCTGAGTAGGGTTGTAAGGATTGGATACATTCAGGTAACGGGTTCGTATGATGACCGGACGGGGACTATCGGATTTGCGTTTGCCTCAGGCGGCTACGACGATGACGTTGGCCCTCAAGGTGAGGGGCGCGACGTCGCCGGAAGAACGGCAGTCGGTGAAGTCCAACTGCGGAACGTCCGCTATGCCGTATACGATCAAAACCTTGGAGCGGCGACAAAGTCGGTTGTGGAACTCACAGCGGGCTTGACAGTGTCTCAAGGCCTCACGGTCGACATGCTCACCCCCGGTGCGGCAGTCTCGCTTAACTCACCGATTAGCACGAAGGGCATACCCGGCGAAACTCTTGTGCTACCAAACAATGAACAGAGACTTGTCCCCTACACAACACCGTCGCAGTACGCCGTGGTCGAGCCCGGCACGCTTGCATTACGAGCTAGCTCGATAACGCTCAATGCCGACGTCGACGTTGAGTCGCGGGTGGATATTGGCTACACCACCGAACGGGCCGCGGGGGCGTCGGCGATCGACAACCGGCAAACGAGTGCGGCCCTCGGCAATCTCCGGCCGGCGTTGGCGATTCCCGAAATCAATGACCAAAAAATCGCCAATGTTTCGCCTGTTGTGGGCAATCGGGGTAGCGGGTACGTCAACCCGCCGAAGGTCGTCGTGGCGAATCCGACCGCGTCAACGGCCGCTGTGTCGGTGTCGGGATTTGTCGGAGGCTTGACGGGCGTCACGCTCACAAACGCAGGTAACGGGTACCAGTCGCAAGTTGAAAAAAACACATTAGACGGAACGGTAGACCTCATCATTTCCGCTCCGGACACGCCCGGGCTCGATACGGACGGCGATTTGGCGACGTACGAAATCCCGGCCAAGCAGGCCGCAGGTTTTGCAACCTTCGTTGGTGGAAAAGTCGAATCAATCACGATGACGAGCTTTGGATTCGGCTACTCCAAGCCACCATCTGTCGCATTGCCAGCGCCGACGAAGACGAGCCCGGTTCCTGGTTCTAATCCACCCACATTTCAGCCTGACCCGACCAATGTGCAGGCGACTGTTTCCTTCACATATGGTGGTCTTATCACCCGGCTTTCTATCGATGAACCGGGCTATAATTATGAGCCGCAAGATCCTTCTAATGTCGTGGTGGATGGAAATAGTAATCAGAGCTTTGAAGAGTACCTGTCTGCAGTTCCCGGTCCCGTTCCTGCCGCATTCATTTATATTCAGGGCTATGCGAGCAGCGCGAAGAGTGGGATTCCGGTGATCACACAAATAGTGAACCCTCTCGTTGGTGCGAATCGCGACTTCCTGCGAATCGACCTCCCGGCTGGTGGGATACGCGGTGACTTTGATATCGGTGATCTGGATCCGGGGAGGCCGGTCGGAAATCTTGCGGCGGGCGAATATCCGTTCACAG
>JAGYIQ010000092.1 GCA_018402565.1 Pirellulaceae bacterium
AAGTGGTCCATCTCGCTTGATGTAACCGTTCATGATCTCAATAGGGGCGATAATCAGTGATCAGAACATGGCCAATTTCTGAATTTTGACTGGTTGGTGATGCTTGCGGTGAGGCTTTCGGTAGGGACGGAAGGGCAACCGGGTACTCACGCCAATACAATACAACAACTTCGTCTCCGGGCGTCCTGCGATAGCCCAACTCGACCCCGGTGGGACTGCGCCAATCGCTGGGCTTGGCTCCCACTTCGGTCAACTCGCGCAAGGCAGCGGGCCAACGACCAAACGTCAACTTGAATTTTCGTAGCGCCAGGCCGGTTTGGATCTTCCGCCGGAGGGCGACGGATTGCAGCCAGCGTTCGTTTCCGTATTGCATGGTGAGGCCACTGGTCCAGTAGTCAACGGCCGAGCGTCGCATTAATTCGCTGGCGGTCTGTTCAGGGTTGTCCCAAGCGGGCTCTTGGTTGTTGTGTTTGTGAGTTTGGATCGCCAAAGCTCGAATGGATGTGGGCATCTCCAGTCGCGAGCTTAGCAGAGAAATATCCGGCATGGGTAGAAAGCGGGCATCTCCTTCTAGCAAACGAAGTCTCTGGAATTGCTCCTGTTGTCTCCAGACGGAGGCGATGTCGGCCGGTTGGCGAGCGAACAAGCGGAGTTGCTCCAACTCCTCGCTGGTCCAGCCGGGCACGTCCAGGCATTGCGTCAACAGATTGAGTCGCACATTTTCTTGTTCGATCAAGGTGTTGAAGCTATAGCCGATTCGTCGGTCCGTTTCTTGCCGCCAAACCTGCTCAAGTCGCACGAGTCCTTCGAGAATTCGGGAGCGGTCATTTTTTCGAATACCCAGCAAAACGTCTAAAACAACAAAATACGGCAAGCCGTAGAGGTCCGAGTTGTAAACATAGGTCAGCTGCTTCCGGTGCAACGCCATGGGAGTCCAGATCGGGCGAGGTTGTTCCAGGAGCGGGATCGCCCGATCGATCAAAGGACGCAATTCGCTGATCAATTGCTCTAATGGTTCGGGGTCCAATTCCCGAGGTAGCGGATCGCCGTTCCTTGTGACCTGCCAGCGAGTGAGCCAGTCCGTGACGGAACTTTGTGAAAAGGCCGCCGACAGGGCCTGCGTCACACGATTCCATTCGACCAGGCCCTCGGTCTGCGATTCCGCCCACAATTGCTCGGTCCGTTGCGCGGCTGTCGGCAATTCGCCGACGGCTCGCAATTCGGCCAACCGCGCGTCGACCCAACGGCCCTGGCGGTACTCCACCAGGCTCCAGACCGCTCCGGCAATCAGCCAGCACAGTGGAGGCAGGAGCCACAACAGCGACCAACTCCAGGCTCGGCGAGCAGGCGTCTTGGCAGCAATTGGGGATGGGGTCATGGTCGAACTCCTTCATCAAGAGACGCGGGATCGGAGACGGCGGCAGGAGGATTGGCACCCGCGGGACGTGGTTGCAGTTGTTGGGCTTGTCGCTCCCAACCCGCTGACCACTGGTGGCCGGGCACAGTCCAGGATCGACGATTGAGCCAGTCGGGCAGAATGGCTTCACGAGCGTCGTCGATGCGAAAGTAGCGACCGAGCGGGCCGATTCCATAGGCGGATTGTGGCTCTTGCCAGAGATCTGCCAGCGACTGGAGGGTCGCTTGGTGCTCGATGTCCGGACCCGCGGACAAGGCCCACAGATGTTCAATGAGCCCGACGGCAAGTACATGCTCTTGTCGGTTGACTGACAGCGGGGAACCGGAGGGCAGTTGGGAAAGAAAGACTCCACCTACATCGCTCGATCGCTGAACCCACCAAGGGCGACTGGCTTGCTGCTGAAAATCAGACCAAGCCACCACCAAGGCTCGACGGCGGGCCCGTTTTCGCTGGTCCACGTCGCCCAGGTAACCGACCAGATGATTGTAAGAGTCATCGTCCAGCAACTCGGCTTGAGACGGTTGCAGCAGCAAACGCAGTAGCCAGATTTCACCGGTGTCGGCTGACATTTGATCCACCAAACGATTGCTGTCTCGGATGCGCCGTACCAAGTGGAAGTAAGCATTGACGGCGCGTGGGAAGACATCGGATTGGGTGCCATCTTCAGCATCCCAAGCGGGTGCCAGTTCTGTCAGCAGTTGCAGTTTCTGGCCATCGGACCAGAGCCAGTCGCCGAACAGCGGATGCGTGCTGCTGGCCAAGTCTTGCTCGATTTGCCGCAGATCACTTTCCAGGCGTTGGCGGAAATGCAGGAAGTCCACACTCAGTTCCTGGGCGCGGCGATTGTTTGAGTTGCGGTAACGCTCGGTGTTGTACCAAGACTGCGTTTGCGCACGAACGAGGCTTTGGTCAGGGAACGCCCGCATTTCGATCTCGATGGATTCCGCCAGGCGTGGCATATTGAATGAGCCGCTGATGCCCAACAAGATGCAGAACGCTAGACCGATCGCCAGCAGACTGACCTGCGCGATCGCTTGCCAGGGTCGCATGTTCTGCTCCAACCAGCGACGGGTGGTCCAGGCGGTGGCGACCAGTGGTAAAGCGATGCCCAGCCACAGCCCTGAGTTGGGCAAATCCAGCCACTGCAGCCAGCTAAGCAGCAGCATGAGACTCCCGCAGGCCAAGGGAGGGGCCATCACCGCGGCGACAATCGGGCTGCGCAACTGTTGGCTCACCCATTGGCTGACCGAGTAAACCAGCAAGCCGCTCAGGCACAGCAATCCGATCAGTTCGCCCAAATAAAATCGCCACATCGGATCCGAGGGTTGGATGGGAGTCACCGCCGCCAGCGCCAGCGCCAGTAACGCAATC
>JAGYIQ010000093.1 GCA_018402565.1 Pirellulaceae bacterium
GGACTACCAACCGACGATTCTGAATCAGCCGACTTGCGTTCGGGCACCCGCCCCGAGTTTTACCTCGCGGCCGAGACCCATCACGATTTTATCCCCTAGGAATGCCCACGTCCACCAACGGATGACTCGGTTGTCCGATGCTCGCAGCGATCACTTGGACCTTGAGGCGTGATGCTGGGGCAGTGGATTTCGGCTCTTGTGAGAGCCATGGCGGGGATTTATGCTACGGGGAGGCGGTAGGGCCTTGTCACCGGGCGAGGATCTATTCTTCTCGTGGCAAAGTGTTTAGGCACAGCGTGATTGACAGCGTGGGAGAGTGAGAGCATGCCAGAGATTCAAGTGCGATGTCCGCAGTGTGCCCAGGGCGTGCGGGCGGCGGTCAGCGATCAACTGGAGGTGGCCCAGTTGACCTGCCGCAATTGTGGCAAGGTGCTCAAGGTCCGAGTTCCTCGGAGTCAGGTGACAACACCAGCCGAAGACCCGCTCGATTTTCTCAATTTGCCTTCTTCGTCGCCGCCCCCGTCGAGTCCGCCCAGTGGTTCGGGGCGTCGTCTGCCGGGGTACTCGGGGAAGGGTTTGCCCAACGCTTACCCTGGTGGCTACGGCATGCGACCGCAGACAAAATCGGCTGGCGGCCACGTCTGGATGTTGTTGGGCGGTGTCGCCGTGGTGGTCCTGGCGATGGTCGGCGCGGGCCTGTGGTGGCTGAGTGGGCAGGACGGTGGGGCGGGCGGTGGGGAAGCCAGTGGCTGGACGGCCGAGGCGGGGGGGCCAGCCGCGGAGGAGCTGCAGGAGCAAGTGACATGGCCAAAGTTGGGGCGGCCGGAAAGCGCCGAGGCCTTGGGCAACGAATTGGTGACGTTGGTCAAACAAGCCGACCAGATCGCAGGTGCGTTGTCGGAGTCCGAACTGCACACGGTCGGAGCCGAGCGGTTGGCGGCGGCTAAGACGAAGTTTGAAGATCTGCTTTATCGAGCATGGCAAGCGGCGCCGCTGGACTTGACGATGGCCCAGACGGCTGAAAATCAACGCCAGCAAGCGGCCCAGATCGAGAATTTGCGCCGCAATTTGCCGGCCGAACCGCCCAAGAACTACATCTGGCGGTTGCAAGGGACCAACGACCCGGCTGACCATTGGGGCCGCGCGTGCTACGAGATCTCGCAGGTCAAGTTGGAGGTGGAGGCGGCGTTAAACGCGCGGGGACGGTTTCCAGATCCGCTGAAAGAGACCAGCGACGCGTATGACTGGTCGGCCGAGGATCGGCGGGTGTTGTCGGCGTATTGGTTGCAGGGGAACTTGGAGCGAGACGTGGTCACCGAGTTGACGGCCTGTCTGCGGGAGGGCGAGAACATCGGTCGCTTGACCGAGCGTTGCCTGGCGGTGCTGGAGCGGCATTACGAGCCCGCGCGGGAGTTGGCCGCGGTGCCCTCGGCGCAAGGCAGTATGATGATCAAGGAGCCGAAGGGTACGCCCTATGCTCGACAGGCTCGCTCGGCTCGTCGAGCCCTGGAAACGCTCCGCGAGCGGTTGGCGGAGGAAGAGACGATCGTGTGGATCCTCAGTATTACAAAACGCTTTTCGGACGGGATCGAGGATCTGCAGTTTGGCCGTGGAGCCATCGTGTCGCTGGTGACGGGATCGACGATGCGGGAGCATTACCAAGAGTATGTGGATACGATGGCGGCTCGAGAACAGGAGCGGTTGGCGGCGGCCGAGCGTGAACGGCAAGAGTTGGCTCGGCAGGAACAGGCGGCTCGCGAGCGAAAGCAGAAGGAGGAGGCTCGGGTGGCAGCGGCTGAGGCGGCGGCGAAAGAAGCCGAGCAACGACGGCTGGCGGATGCCGAGCGGGCGCGAGAACAAGCGGAAGCGGGACCAACCGAGTTGGCCGGCGGGAGCCCCCAGTCGGCGGATGGCGGAGAGCGCACGGGCGGGCGGCTGGCGGGACCAGTCGGAGGGAGACCGCTGCGGGGGGTTGGGCCAATCGGACCGACCGGACCACCGTCGGGGTTCGAGCCACCGGCAGCGCCGGGCCCGCCGGCGGGCTTTGGCCAGCCTCGCGGCGGAGCGGGCATGGGGGGTGGTCGACCGGGCCAGCCGGGCCAATTTCCCAGTGGCCCGCCAGCGATGGGGCCGTCGGTGACCATTCGCATCAGTGGTCCAGTGAATATGAACGTGAACGGTTTTCTCGACAAGCTGAAAGCGGCGCTGAAAACGGGCAACTATCAGAGTTCGCACAGCGGCGGCGAGGCCACATTGACCTTGGGTTATGGCGGCGACTTGCAGGTGGTGATCGACGCGATTGATTTTGGTAAAGTTCAAGCGACCGATGTGGAAAAACGCGAGATCCGCGTCGCGGTGCCCGAAGGTTCTTAGTGCTTGGTGGATTTGTTTGACCGACGGGATTTGAACGGCGGAGCCGTGGCAGCATGTAGCCGACGGTGACAACCGTCGGATTGGTTGCTGGCCCGACTGAGTTTAGCCCCGAATGGGGCGGCAGACGCGGTGATCGCGGATGGTTGGCGCGATGACGCCATCACAAGGGATGGTAGGCGCGGTTAGGTTTTGTCGCCATACAACGATCTGGTCCCAACTGCGGAGATCCTGCCGTCGCTTTGCGACTTGAATGCGGTGGAGACGGACGATACTGCGGGGTTG
>JAGYIQ010000094.1 GCA_018402565.1 Pirellulaceae bacterium
AGACCGCCGCCAGGACGAACCCAGCGGCGGCCATGGCCAGCATGAAAAGTCTCACTCTTCCCGGACCAGGGTGACCCCCAGCTCAGGAGCAACGGGCGGGATGGTATCGGCAGCGGTGAAAGTCACCTCGGCCGGGGCAGAAGTGTTGCCCGCGTCGTCAGTATCGACCAGGACCACCACCACCACATCACCTTCGATCACGCCAAACTCACCAAGATCGGTGGTATCGGCAGCGAAGGAAACCGGCTCCCGGGCCTCCCCGTTGACGGTGACAGTCAGGGTGCGAGCAACGACATCCTTGTCGGTGGGCGGAGCAGCAGAAACGGCATAAAACAGCATGTCAAACCTCTGGGCTGTTGGGCGTACGATGAAACCACAGGGCCTCACCAGGCGCAGGCGAAGACGGTCAATTGCTCGCTCTACACCTGAGAAGGGCCACATACAGGACTACTGTCCCGTTGACGCTTATGAGAATTCAGTGCGTTAGCTGCGGTCGTCTAGCGCACTCACCACAAACTGTCACGTTTCGACAGTTCGCTCCAGTAGCCCCCGCAGCGTAGCCGCCCTCGCTGCGCAGTATCTGGAGACGATATCGCCGTCAGCCTCGCTATCGATCTCGCACCAGCGGATAGCCGAGGCAATCGCCTCCCGCTCCTCGTCGGTGAGAGTGAACTGCTTCTTGCCAGCCTCCACTCCGTACATATACGCGGCCGTCAGGTCGTCGCTCATAACTCAAGGCACTCCCCAGGAATCATCTCTCTGATCTCCTCTGCCAGCCTCTCTGTCTCCTCTGACGGCTCGCCGTGCTTGATGAGCGACCTGCACCGCTGGTCGATCTCCCACAACGTAGCGAGTGCCTCTGACCCGAGCCTGGCCGCGTCGTACTCATGCTGTTCGTCGGGCAGCTTGTAGGTGACGGTCACGGTAGGCATGGCGAACTCGTAGGCGGTTCCGAATAGTTGTGCCACTGCCCCCGTCCCATCGTTCAACAGGCCGTTGTCGGGCTGCGGTACGCCTGGGGGCAAGCCTGCTCGCCTTTTACAACCACCGTAGGGCGCGGGGCGAGAGCGAGCGGGCAGAGTGTTTTGTAAGAAATGCTGGTGTGTTTATATTTCGAAGGTCTTACCTAGTTTGCTACCTAATTTAGGCCGACACTGCCTAATTTACGGCCGCTTTCGCTGCATCACAGTACCGTCGCTAGCGTCATGGCTTCGGCGGTTTGTAGCCGACGTATTCCCACTGATGCTTGCGTTCGTTTTCGCTGGTGGCGTAGCACTTCATCTCGTAGGTGTGTTCGCCAAACAGCGTCACCGCCTCGCCGTCCCGCACCACCGTTACTGTGTCGATGCCGTCTGGCACTAACAAGAACTGTGACGAGGAATACGGCCAGGTCTTGCCGTCCAACGGGCCGCCGACAACAGGCACTTTTTGTTGATCGCTCATGCCGTCAACCTACCGAATTGGTCAACCCAGGCAAGCGCGATTTCGCCGGGAGATGTGCGGCACCAGATTAGTGGGTCTAGAGTCACTCAGGGGCCGGAAACGCCGCGCGGTATGTCGCTTCGTCGATCTCCTCCACCGCGCCAGCGGCCAACAGTTGTGGCAGCAGGTCAACCGCCACGCTGTACTGCGTGAAAGACTCCGACACAGCCAAAACGATTCGCCCCTCTGAGTCACGCGGTGCGACGGCAGCCGGGTCGATACAGGTCACGGTCTTGGTCGCTTCGTTTGGGTGACCCCACGCGGCGTCCAGGGTAGCCCTAGCCTGTTCGTAGACCTCGTCGCTAGCTGTGCGAAAGTATCTCATGCAACGGAAATCCCCCATTTGCGTCCCAGCCCTCGCTCCGCAGCCGCCAACTGTGAAGGCGACAACGCTCCGGCGTAGACAAGAACCTCTGAGAAGAAGTTGCTACCTGTTCCGCCGTCTCCTGTTTTTCCAATCTGTAGCTGTGCTGTTGTTGTCGTAAAGTTTCCGCTGGCGTTGCTTTTGCTTAATAGTGTCACGCCATCGACGCGAAAAGCCATGTTGGCTGTGTGCCGGTAAAAAGTCATGATGTGCGGGTCCGAAGTAGGCTCGGCAATTGCGCCGCTTAATCGTCCGCCACTCGCATTGGCAATGTCGATGATTACATTGCCGCCCGAGCCAAAGTTTGAAACAATGAGTACTCGCCCGTTTGCTTGTGCGTTAGACCCCCAATTTAGTGAGCCAGCGGGGTAGGGCGGGGCGTAACAGGCTGCGATGAAAGTAAACTCTGGCGCAGTCGTTGGGTTGAGAAAGTAATCTGCGACCGTCGCTGTTGACAGTAGCAAGTCAGTGCTGTCAAAAGCCAGTCGCGGTCGCCCGTTTGCTGCCGTCGCGCTGTAGGTGGGCTGATTGTTAGCAATGTCTTGAGTTGCGTTAAATCCGTTGCCGCTCAAGTCGGCTATTTCAGAGACGGTTGAGCCGTTAAAAGTTAAAGACGGCGTGTAGCCAACGTCGTACCAGACTTTCAGCCCGGCTATGCTCTTCGGGTTAAAGATTGAGGCAGTCGGCCTTAGCAAACGCGGATTCATGCTCATTTGGACGACGCTAGAGGGGTGATGTGTGGACTTAGTATGTGGGGAATTCTGAGAGATCGACGGCCGTCAGGGATTCTGAG
>JAGYIQ010000095.1 GCA_018402565.1 Pirellulaceae bacterium
TACGATCACGTCGTCGTGCTGCGAAGGCGGCCGGATCCCGACGGCGGCCCAGGTGGTTGAGCGGTTTAATCCGCCACGCCAAAGCATCACGTGGATGGACGCGCACAACCGTTTGGGCCAGCTGCACCGCGAGAAGACCGGCCAATACGGCAGCACGCAAGATCCTTTTGAGAACGTGACGGCTTCGGCGAAGTGCGGAGTCGAGCCCTGGCGGCGAGCCCTGTGCGACCTGTCGGACTGCGTCGTCAGGATGCAGCGGTACGCGCAGGGCCAGCCGGTGGACTACAAGAACGCGCTGCTGGACGCGGCCAACTGGGCTCTGATCTGCCTGATCAAGCTCGAGGAGTCGGAGCGGCAAGCCTAGACCTAGGCGGCGGGTTGAGGCGGGGTGTTTCGTCCTTTCCACCCCGCCTCCCCGCTTGCCTCACAACATTTTCCCTTTGCCGCAGGCTTGGCACCTCCAGGGCTTGGTCGAGTCCAAGAGCATCATTGGAACCCAGATTAAGAGAAACAGCCCGCCTGTCAGGATCGTCAAAAGACATCCCCAGCCAGAGCTGAAGGTGTGCCTGATGTGCAACCTGTGGTCGTTGCATCTCTTGCAGAATCGGCTGGGTTTCTGGGTAGCCACTAGACCCTCCTTCGTGGGTAAATAGACGTTACAAAGCGGAATTGCGTTGCAAAACTGAACAAACGTTTTGCCGTCACTTAAGGTCGAGCGGCGGCAAGAAGTCCACGGCGTGCTTTGATGCCGTGATTCTTGGGTCTAGGTAGTGCTGCCGAGTCATTTCGGAGCTCGAATGGCCTAAGTGCTGGGTGGCGTCGCCACCGCCCAAGGCGACGTATGAGGCCGACGCCTTCCGCAGACGATGAAACCCGGTGCCACGAACGCCGGCCCGCTCGCACATCAGCTTGAGCGACGGCCATAGGGACGTGTACTGGCGATCCCAGGCCCACACAAGTTCCCGATCGGCAAGGCGTCGCTCGGCCAGCAGCTGGGCCAAGTCGTCCGTAATGGCCCGCTGAAGATCCTCACAGCGTCCCTTACGGGTTTCTGCGCGAAACAGGACTGTCCTGCCCTCCGTGTCCACGTCGGCCCACTTAAGAGCCAGCAGGGCCCCGATCCGCTCCGCTGTCTGCCAGGCGGTGTAGAGCAGGGTTGACCACCACCAGCCCGCTGGCTGACCAGTAATCGTGCCTTGCCGCTGCCTGGCCATGCGAATGAGCTTGCCCACCTCGTCTGCCGTGTACGCCTGCGGAGCGTGCCGTATCTTTCGGCTTCGGGGCAGGCTCAGGAACTCTACAGGCTCCCCGCTTGAGCGTTTCAGCCGCTTTTTAGCCGCCCAGTTGGCCAAGGCGGTCAACTGCGACTTGTCCTTGGCGACGCTGGCCGCCGACACCTTGCGGTATTTGTGGGGCGTGACGGCACGCCACCGCAGAAATCCGGCAACGACCATATCGTCTAGGTCATCCAGAGTCGGCTCATGGCCGAGGTGATCCCGGAACCGGTCGAGCGTGTGTCCGTAGAGAACAACCGTTCGGTCGCTCAGATTTTGCAAAACCGCGTATCGCTCGAGCACCTGTCGCATCGTCATGGCAAAGTCCCTTCGGGTTGCGGGGACTCGCTAGTTTAGAGGGTAGTTGTACATCTGTATACAGAATCCCGCCCTCTCCGCTATGGGTGCCCCGGTGGTCCATCGTACGGGCCGCCGGGGCCGGTTGGCAACGAAGGCGGGACTGTGGGTTAGGACTAGAAGTGTCGGGATTGTGGGTGCCGTTTGACCTTCGTTCCCGTATCGGTACGATTGGACGCATGATCATGGCAATGCGGAACGAGTCCGGGCGGAAGATGCTGTCCTGCAAAGAGGCGGCCAAGGAGTACGGCTGCACCATGCGGTACATCCGCAAGCTGGCAAAGGACGGCCGGATCTCGAGCGAGGTGGTGGGCGGCTCCTATATGGTGGCGGCCGACGAGGTCAGCAAGCTGGCCAAACGCAAGGCGACCGGCCGCGAAAAGAAGCGGGCCGAGGGCTTCAAGGCCGGCTAGGCCCAGTTTTCCCCGGAAAAACCACGGTTTTGGAAAATCTTTTCAAGCCCCCTTGCAAATGGTTCCGATATCGGTATCATTGGGGCATGACGCGGACGAGTGAGCCGCGAGACACCAACCGGAGACGAACGATGGACGCCAAGACAAAGGAAATGCTGCGGGGCTGGGTTGCGACAAGCGGGCACGACGTGGAGAAGGCTGCCAAGTGGGCCGCCCGCCACATGCGGGCCATTGGCGGCATCAAGTTCTGGCGTTCGGCCATCGCCGAGGCCATG
The DNA here is from genome assembly GCA_018402565.1 of Pirellulaceae bacterium. Classification (GTDB taxonomy): domain Bacteria; phylum Planctomycetota; class Planctomycetia; order Pirellulales; family Pirellulaceae; genus M30B19. The sequence continues at coordinate 2,320 of JAGYIQ010000095.1, forward strand.
CAGGGCTGAGCTTATTACGGCCGGCGGCAACAGGGCCGCCGGGCACAGGATTTTTTGGCCAAGGAGGGCCACACGATGAACACCCAGTTCTGGCTCGAGCTTCTGATTCTCGCCCTGCGGATTGTGTCTGCAGGAATTGCTGGTTGACAATGGTTCCGATATCGGTACACTGCCGCAAAATTAGTTCCGATACGGGAAGCAAAAAAAGAAGTTGGTTGACCCCTGGCTATACAGGTGTATAGTCGTTCCACCGCCAAAGGAGCATCGCTCGTGAATACTACAGACCCCCACCAAAACGAAGGCAACGCC
>JAGYIQ010000096.1 GCA_018402565.1 Pirellulaceae bacterium
CTAGCGGGTCGGTCATGCGTGCGTCCTTTGCAACGGATGCGACGGTTCGCCACAAACTGCACAGAATCGAGCGATCGGGACGGTCTCAAGCGTCAGGAAGCCCAGGAAGGACCCGTGAAGGCCCGTAGGGTGGCGGGGGTCTGGTGACAGGGCCGCAGGGCCAAACGGCCCGTATAGGGCACGTGGGGGGCTCTGGTGGCGTGTTACGTTTGGCATGGGTGCTATTCCGCTCGTCTTGGTAAATCTCTCACCGTGGTGGTTGTAAAACGTTCTCGCCTGGTACCGCGGCAGCCGTCAGGCGGCCGCCGGTACCTTCTGCTTTCTGTTCAATTGGGCACTTGGTGTGCCCGGTTCTGATACCGAATTGTGCCCGGTTCGTTTTGCCAACCGGGCACATGGTGTGCCCGGTCCGCTGGTCTATGCGGGTGCTTGCTCCGACCGGTTTGTTTTCTTGGCTCCGTCCATGATCCGCGCGAGACATTCCGAAGGTTTGGGGTGAATTCCGTACTTGCTGGAAGCGGCCTTGGTGTTTGATTTGTGGATTGGCCAGATCAGTCCCGCGCTCACGAGTCCGCGGAGAGCTCGTCCCGCTGAAAACTTCTTCAGTTGAAGCGCGGTCGCTATTTGCCGCTCCGACGTTTCGACAACGGCTCCTCTGGCGTGCCGAAACAGCAACACCCACACAAGCGACTCGGTTTTCGTGATCACGGGTGAGATCACATCCACGAACTCGTTTAACGTCGACCACCGGCCAGCTATCGGCGGCGTGGTCTTCTGCGCCCGGTTCGTGGGCTTTTTTCGCTGGGCACCGTCGGCGATCTCGGACTCGTGCACCACCTTTTCCGTCTCGGGGTCGGTCAGCGTCACCCGCTGGCCGACCGTCGACATTCGCACCGCCCAGCCGTCGGGCTGGAGCACGTAGCAGCCGGCCCGCTCCTCGGTGACGTATTTTCCGCTCGCCAAGGCGATCCGGTTAGCGATCATGCCAGGTAGTCCCCCGCAAACCCGGCGAAGTCGTCGGAGGGCTGGCTCTGCTCATGGTCGAGGGCGGCTGGCCTGAACAGCAGGTTGGTCGTTGAAAACCACAGCGGCACGTCCCCCTCGCCGCCGGTCCTGGCCTTTTTAATCGACAGTAGCGTTGGCCTGGTGGCGTCGTCGTCGTCGTCGTCACGCCACAGCGTCAGGTAGTTATGGGCGTCGTAGTCGAACTGGCCAGCGTCTTTCGTTAGCGATCCGATACCCGAAGCCTTGGTCGTATGCTGGGCCATAGTCGATACCACGACGATGGGCAGCTCGTATTTCGTGGCCAGGTCGGCAAGTAGCTGAGACGCACGCTCAATCCTCGTTCGCTGGTCTGGCACGTCTGGCACGTGCAAAAGATGCAGGTGGTCGACAACAGCGATCGTGGGTCGTTTTTGTAGAGACGTCTGTAGCGTGGCTTCGTCTAGCGGCGGGTCTACAACCCGCAGTCGCGGACCGATGACATTTCCCAGGTCGACCGCCACCTTTCGGGCGGTTCCAGACCGCCGCAGCGCGTCCTTGGCAGTGACGAACGGCACTTCATGGCCCCGCAGGCCTGACCATGCTGCAAGCATTCGCGACGACAGCAGATCGTCTGTCATCTCACCGCGAAACCACACACCGGTAGCATCTGGGTTTTTCAGTAGCGCTCCGAGAAACAGTTGGGTCGCCAGGGCAGATTTTCCGCAGCTCGGCTTGGCCCCGATGGCGGTCAGCCCGATGGGCAGTCCGCCGAGCCTTTGGTCGATCGGCGAGAATCCGGTCAGCACGACAGGTTCCGCATCGGACTTTGACCAGTGGTCGAGCATCGACAGCAGGTCGCGGGATCGACACTCGGGCGTCGTCTGCTGGATTTCGTCGAGCCGAGTTGACAGCCTTGCTGACACCGCCGCCACCGGGTCGCCTTTGGCGATCTGGTCAAGGTGTTCAGCCATGGCAGCGGCGGCTGATTTTCGCTGGTGGGCCTCGGTGATTTCGTTTGCGTAGACGTCTAGCCGCAGGTGGTAGCCACTGGTTCGGATTCCCGCTTGGAAGTCCGCGATCAGCCTTGCCGCATCCTCAGGGCCACCGTCGGCCTGGCGTCGGAGCACAATCGGCAGGTCGAGCAGTTGCGCGCGATCGCCTTCGGCGAGCACGGCGAATGCGTCGTAAAGCCGCAGGCAGTCGGCATCTGACAGCATTTCACGCCGAACGCGGCTGACGTGGTTTTCTTTCAGGTGGCCGTCGGCGAGCAGCTCGAACAAACCGGTGACAAAGGCTCGCTCGGCGGCGTCGTTTGCGGATGGCAGGGCGTCAACTGGCCATCGGTCGGTCGTCATGGAATCCATCCCTTCTGCCCAGTGACCGATGAGCCGGCAGCGGCTACACTGGCGATCGGTCGTCGGTTGCCCGTCGCGAGTTGGTTCCTCGCGGCGGGCTTTTTTTGCGCTGCATTACGCTTTATCGTGATGCGTGTCGATCTTGCGCAGGGCCTATGGCGGCAGCGTTTATGCCGGCGGCCACGATCACCTGGTCGAACAGCTCGGCCAGCTCGATAAAGCGACAGCCGGCGGTC
>JAGYIQ010000097.1 GCA_018402565.1 Pirellulaceae bacterium
CGTTCATCGGCATGGCGTGGCTCTAGAGGGGTGATGTAAGGTCGCGGGTTATCGGTTGTCGGTTATTGCGCCAGTGACGGTGCCAAAGTTTTGCGAACTGGCGTTAAACGTCGCGTTGCCAGTGACGGTGCCAAAGTTTTGCGAAAAGTTGTTGAACGTCGCGTTGCCAGTGAGGTTGCCGGAGTTGCTCGCAAAGGTGTTAAAGGTCGCGCTGCCGGTGACGGTGATGGCAATGGCAAGATTAGCACTGCCGCCTATTGTAAAGTTCAACACCGTCGGCGCACTACCACTGTTGCTGCTGATGATACCAGCCGCAATCACGCTATCCGCCGCCGTGGGCAGTGCGGTCGCCGCAACCGTGTAGCCGTTGTCCAGCCACCAGTTGCCTAATTCGGCCCAGTCGTTGTTTACGGTAGGACTGTAGTACAAAGTGAGGGCAACCGGCGCATCAGTCCACACTTCCTGCCCGCCGAGATACACGGCAGTCGGCGTGACATTGCCAAGCCTAAACGAAGCGTCACTATTGCCAAGTTTTGCAACCACGTCAGTCTCCGTAGTTGGGAAATGTCGAGAGGTCGGCAACGGTGATCGAATATCCGCCTCCAAGGCTGGACATCATGGCATTTACCGCGCTAACGTGAGCCGCCAAGAATGTGCCGCCCCCTGGACCGCCGAACGTGAACAGCCCTAGCAGTACGGGCTTGCCGTTCAGCACTAGAAACACGGGGTTACCGGAATCGCCCGTCACAATCGTTTCGTAGAATGCCTGATTTGTCTGTGGAAACTGCAAGCTAAAAGTGCCTGTCGCCCCTCGGAATTCGGCCACGCTGGCCCGCTCCGTCTGATTCAGCCGAAGCACAGGAATCGGATTTAATGCAGAGACGCTTGGCAAGTAGTCAGCCCAGTCCGCAGGCAAAACCTCTGCAAAAGTAATGCTCTCGGGTACATCCGAATCCAAAACCCCAACCACAATGTCTGGGTAGTGCGGAACATACTCGGGGTGCGTCGCTATCGCCGCGAGAGTTCTGCTGACGACTTCGTTGCCTTGCGTCACAAACTTAATGGTCGCGTTCACGGCGGGGTGAAAGTTGGAATGCTTCACAAACAGAACGTGACGCGGACTGATAAGCGTCCCGCCTCTCTGGAGCCCGCCCGTAGAGTTCCATGGCGAAGCGCACGTAAGGTCGATTCCTGCCGCCCAGCACTGAGGATTTCTCGTAAACGTAGTGCCATCCTGCCGCGAAAAAACGGTTCTTTGGCCTGTCAGGCGGCTGTCTATTTGGTCAATGAGATGCTTGGCAAGAGAGTCCGTTGACCAGCCAGATGGCGTGTCAACGTCCGATGGATTTTCGCTGCGTGCTGTAGCAGCGACGGAAGCCACCTCGCCGTTTCTGGCGATTGCGAACAATCTACATGAGCCATCGCCTTGGTATTGAGCGATCCCAGCCTGCGGCCCAGACAGAGGCGGATCGGCCAATACGCCGGCATTTGAGGAAGTGAATTCAATCGGCTGGTAGTATTCCGGCACCCGAATCACCCGGTTTACTCGGAAGTCGGTGACATATCCGGCAGAAGACTGCCGCGTAAAGACGCGGTCCTTAACGGTCGCCTGCGAAACTGTTCCAAGTGATGTAACCCGCTTAATTTCAACTGCTTCAATGTCAAATGCCCGATCCGCCACCCGCTGTTTTGCAAACGCGCGAGAGAACTCGCTAGTGGCGAGACCGCAGTTAATCGGATGGTTGCGTGCCGCGATCACTCCGTCACCACATAAAGCGTGTCAGGGTCTTTGGTTTCGATTGCCGAGTAGGCCGACGCAGACAGGGCCAACATCCGGCGAATGCCAACCGATGAGGGAATAATGATGCCCCCCTCAGTGTCGCCGTCACCGACAACAAGATGCTTCTCGTCTGTCACCCAGACCGGCTCTCCCTCTAAGGGCGTGATTTCGCCGACCTCGGCGTCAGTTCCGCGACGCACCTGAAGGTTCGCGGGTGCGGTGATGTCTACCCACTCGCCGTCCTTGCGTCCGTAGATAATGCCGCCAGAAGGAGCTTCATTTAGTGCTCCAGGTGAAAGCGACGCCGAAACTTGGCCTCCCCCTGTGACGGAAACAGAAATGCTCATTTGCGAACCTCCCAGATGCCACTGAGCACCATCCGGTTATCGCCAGCAGGAGTTTCCCACGACAGAGCCCACCTGTACGTGCCAACTGGCAGCGATGAGGTTTGCGTGTCAGTCATCGTCACAACCACAATGCCCGTAGCGGGTGCAGACAGTGTCGTGGTCGGCGTTGCAACGACCGCATGAGAAATGGTTGACCGGATTTCAGACGCTACTAAATATCCTGTCATGTTCACGTCGAAATCTATCGTGAACGCAACGTCGTCGCCCTGGACAATGTCCACGTTCAACGTGCCTGGCAGCTGCGAAAAGGTCGTTGTGCTCATGGCCTAATCTTTAAAAGCGATGTGTTGCCGTGAATCAGCCTATAGGTCTG
>JAGYIQ010000098.1 GCA_018402565.1 Pirellulaceae bacterium
GGCAAGCGGTTGTCGCTCTGGGGAGGTCGATTGTGACAACCGATAGAATTTAAGAATTTTCCCTATTGTCTGCGAGCTTCCGATCGGTACAATCTGGTACGGGCGGTCGCGTCAGAGCAATTTCGCGGTCAGGGCAGTGGAGGGAAACGGGATGACTTCGGCAAACAGTCAGCAGAAACTCCCGCACGGGGACTCCCGCACGGGTGAAAGCGTGTTGGTAAATGCGAGCCGACCGACGTTTGACGGTGCGGGTGGGTCTTTTCTTCAATCCCGCTCTTCTGCGGATCTGTTTTCTTTATACCCATCTTGGGCTCGGCTGATTCGGATTTGGTTTGTTTTGGCTGCTGGCGTGTTGCTACTGGCGGTGGTTGCCAAGTTGCAGTGGATCTTCAGTAACCCGTTGTGGGAAGACGTGGCCGTTGGCGGAGTTTGGTTGACCTTGGTGGGGATCGTCTTGGAGTTCTGGGCGGCGTCCGCGTTATTGCTCGCACCGCGGATCAACGCGGCCTGGGTGGGGCTGGGGATGCATTGCGTTTTGTTGATCGCCGGCATGGGAATATGGATTTCCGGGCAGAATTGCCAATGTTTTGGCGATTGGAAACTGGCGGGAGCGGAAATCCCAGCTTGGGTTTTACCGATCTACAATCTGGTTGCGGTTGCCTTCTTTGCCTCGATCATTGTGAAGACTCGCGTCCTGAACAAGGTTGGAGCTACGAGTCGCTTGCCGGAGTTTGGCACCCAGATCGGTGTCGCCCTGGGTTTGCTATTCGTGTTGTTTTTATTGTCGACAGCTCAAGGCCAACAAGTCTGGCGTTCGGGAGCGTCGGCCACGGAATTCGTGTTGCAAGTGGCTGAAATTCCGGAACTCGTGCCGGGCCAGAATTACGAAACAGTCGTCAGCTTGCGCAATCGTTCTGCCCAAACAGTCCGCGTGGTCGGGGGCGGGACGACCTGTACTTGCGTGACCTTAGAGAGCATTCCGTTGGAGATCCCCGCCCATGGTCGACGCGAATTGGCCGTTCGCTTCAAAGTGGGCGAGCATCTCCGTGGGCAGAAGGAATTCAGAAACTCGCTGGTCTACTACCTCGAGGGATGCCAGCAGTTTCAGGTAAGGGGTACGATTCGCGGCAAACTATCTGGCTCATGGTGAGTCGGTTGTTGGGGATCGCTTGCAAACAGAGAGGAATAATCATGGTTAATCATTTTGGAAACTTCCTACGCGGATTTGGCGCGACGCTAATCCTTTGTGGCTTCGCCGCCATGGCTGGCTCGACACTTGCTGACGGACCCGGAGGCGGACCTGGCGGTGGTGGAATTTAGCCAGTCGATTTTGCGTATTTGCACCCAACTTCGGTGCAAATACGCATTCACTACTGTTTCCGCCACTTAGGAGCTTGCAAATGGTAACCATAACCCTTTTCGCTTTTTGTTTAACCTCACTCGATACATCCATTCAACCCAAAATAAATAGACGAATGGCTTCTCAGGAGGTTGACTGGTCAAATAAGGAGCAAGCAAAAAGTGAGTATTTAAAGGCCGCTTCTCGCTTGTCAACGGCAGATCGATCGCTAAGCCTCAACGCCGACGTCGAAGAGGTTCGCCAGAACGGTAGGAAGTCCCATCGAAAGCTTCAAATCGTGCGAAGCCCAACCAAGGCGTTGGAGCACGCTCAGCAGACCGTTCAACAAGTAAACCGAACTAAAGTCAGGGTCTACAATCAACCGTGGTATTTCGAAATTGGGAGGAACAATGAAGAGCCCTATCTGCTCGATGCTCTCGTTCAGTACGACGAAGTTCCGCATATCGAGGCTCGACGCCATGAACACGTGGATTCATTGCTGGATGCAGCAAGATTTGCCGGTGGATTTGAATTGCGAGAATTGTTGATAGGTCGTAATTCGTGGGTTTACGATAGCAGCATGCAACTGCCGGATAATCACCTACTCATGACTTTTTCTAACCCAACGGACATCGATGGAGCAGATCGAATTGAGGTCACACTGTCAAAAGACTATGGTCTGGCAATTGTTCACGCGACTCTCCACTGGGCTCGTCCGAAGAACTGGCAAGGTGTTTGGGATCAGAAGATGGTTGAGGAGAATGAATATACCCTATTCGATGGCGTTCCAATGTTGACGAAGCGACGTGTTACCGATCTGTCGGGATCGGTAGTTGAGTACGATAATATCGTGATCAGCAGAGATGTTGACCCCGGGAGATTTGATCTTTCGTACTATGGCATTCAAGATCCAAACTTGATATCCTCTGACGGAACTTGGTTCTATTTTTTTGTACTCATTGGAATCGGTTTAATCATACTTTTCATAGGCATCATCCTCCGACGTTACTAGACCGATGCTGGATGTTTTCTACGCAAGACGAGATATAGGAGACCATAAACCATGAAAACATGCTGTTTGGCATCTGCGAAACAAAGGAATGGCTTCACCCTCGTCGAACTT
>JAGYIQ010000099.1 GCA_018402565.1 Pirellulaceae bacterium
GATGTTCCGAAACGCCATTCGGGCCGGCAGGTTGAAGGTGAGATGTTCGGTCAATGACTTCATTCGCGGTGTCTCCGGTGGCGAGCGGGTCGGGACGCATCCGATTTGCCGGCTCGGCCTGCTCGAGTTCACGAACATCTCGGTCGGCCGCGGCACCGATACGCCCTTCGAGGTCGTGGGAGCGCCCTGGCTCGACGGCCGCGGCCTGGCGGCGGCCCTCACCGCCCGGCGGATTCCGGGCGTGGTGTTCGTGCCGATCCGGTTCAGGCCCACGGCGAGCAAATACGCCGATCAAGACTGCGGTGGCCTGACGATCGAGATCACCGACCGCAAACATTTCGATCCGGTGCGGGTTGGCCTGGAACTCGCGGTGGCCCTCCGTCGGCTTCATCCCGACGACTGGGAGCCCGGGAAACTCAACACCCTCCTGCTCAATCAGGCCACGCTCGCGGCGATTCTCGCCGGCCGCGACGCGGATGCCGTGCTCGAGATCGCGGCTGCCGATCTCCGGGCCTTCGCCCTGCGGCGGACACGGTTCCTCAGCGACCAGGCAACCTACCCTGAATAGGGCACCCCGGCCCGGGACTTTCTTCACTCCATGGTTCGCCGGTAGTTTGTGTTTTGTCGGGAAGTCGGCTACGACCAAGAGGGATGTTGGACGTGGCCGCGGCGTTCGGTCCAACGACCTCTGGGGAGGGCGGGTGGAGCAACCCGGAATCCTCAATCTCAAGGAGTTTGAACCATGTCGATTCAACGTCTCTCGGGTGTGTTGCCGGTTCTTGGAACGGTTCTTGGAACATCGAATTTCGGCCCACTGATTCCGGCAGCGTTGATCCTCGCTGTTGCGGCAATTCAATCATCCGCGAGCGGCCAGACAATCGAGCTGACTGAGGTGACAAGGTTCAACCTCAACGCAATCACGGGCGGCACCCTTTCGACGGGGGCTGACAACCCCAATTACATCGGCAACAACGTCGCCACAATCGCCTGGGACGGGTCGCGGATGTTCCTGGCGGGATTCAACAACGGTGCCAGCGGTCCCCAGACTCCGAACACCGGAATCATCGAACTTCTCAATACGGACGAGACCGGGATCGTGATCTCCACGAACGTGGAGTACGGCCCTCGAATGGGGTTCTCTCCAACGATCAATGGCCGCGGCTATTCAGGACTCGCACTCCAGGGAAACCAACTCTTTGCAGCGCTCGATGCCCAGAATTTGGTGATCAGCAATGCGTTGACCGCCTACGACGTGACCACACCTTCGGCACCTGGCTTGGCGTGGGAGGTAAGCGGCCGTGGCAACGGCGGTGTGGCGATTGATCCGGGGCATGTGGTCGGAGGTGTCGGCCAGGGAGGAGCGGGTGTCGGCTGGGCCACTTGGGGAGACGGACAGGTTGGCTCCGCCAATCGCCGCGGCCTCAACGATCCGGCCAACGGCGATGCAATCTACGGCTTCGCCAGTCCCGGTTCGGTGCCGCCAGGCTTTCAGTGGACAGCGACAACCAGTGCCGTCAACGGTCGGGACATCGCCTTCGATCCGGACACCGGAGACATATACGGTCGCTATTTGGATGTTGTGTCGAAGGCCGTGCGAACCGGACCAAACGCCGCGACTTCCCAGAGTGTGATCGCTGATCCTGGCGACAACGCGATTGTCAGTTACCAAACACTCGCCTTTATGAACGACACGAGTGCGGCCGGGGATCTGATCATCTGGAATCAGCGGGATGGCGTTGTGGGACTGCCGTTCACGGATTATGTTCTCCTGAACGACACCGCAGGCAACCCTCAGTCGTCGACGTGGAACTTCCTGGGAGGCTCTGTGCCAACATCGAATAGCGGCATCTACGACTACGCTTTCGACACCGCAACCCAGACCCTTGCCGTCGTCGATGCTGCCAACAGCCGGGCTTCGATCTTCCGCTTCGGCACACCCGCTCCCGACACCCAACTCCGTTGGGCGGCCGACAGCGCCACGCTCGGTGGAAGTGGAATTTGGGACGAGTTCGGCCTGACCTGGCTTGGCGATTACGGGGCTTCGGCCTGGCAGTCGCAGGCCAATGCCTACTTCGGCGGCGAGACCAGCGGCACGGTCACCGTCGCCACTGGCGGCGTGAGCGTCGGCAGGGGGATGTCGTTCGTCACTGACAGCTACGTGCTCGATGGCGACATGATCACGCTCACCGGAGCCACTGCCCCGACCAACAACGTCTTCGTCGACACTGGCCTGACAGCCACGATCAACGGTCCCCTGTCGGCCGCAAATGGAGCATCGAAGTCGGGCACTGGCACGCTTGTCTTGGGCGGAGCGATCAGCGGTGGTCCGGTGTTTGTCAACAACGGCACCCTCGCGATCGCGGCCACGGCGTCGATCGTCGGCCAGCCACCCAACTTCAACATC